>CAWKCK010000018.1:182500-888646 GCA_963848135.1 uncultured delta proteobacterium | reverse complement strand
ATATAGATCTTATCACAACTTTTATACGAAAAAGGCCAACCACCAGGTGTTGTGGTCGGCCTTCTTGTTGCGGGGTGTTTGAAAGTCGTGGTTAATGCCAGAAATGACAAATATAGTTATTTTACTCAACTTTCGGTGTTCGTAGCCAAGTTGTTCTTTGACAAGCCGACACACTGCAGCGCGGTGTCCATGATAGCATCAAAGAATGCCGATGCTGTTTTTTCACAGAAGTTGCCAAGATTTCTCAATTGATTGCTCGCCAGAGTCAAAATCCGGTAAAGCGCCTCAATGAACGAGATATCACTGACTTCATCACAGCAGAGGTAAAAAAGCTCTCCAAAAGTTCGATGATCTGTCTCGGTTCGGCACTGATAGGCCAAAAACATATACCGCATGAACACGATGGACGTATGAGCAATCAGGGCGTCAAAGTCACGGCACTGGATTTCTTTGGCCAGTTTTAAATGTTGTTTGGCCATTTTGAAGAACACTTCGATATCCCAACGCTTACCGTAGATGCGGACAACATCTGCATCGGGCAGACTGATATCGGTTGTTAGCAGCGCCAGCCAGTCCTTTTTGCGTTTATCCCGGACAAAGACCAGTTTAACCTGCCGACCATCTTTGAGTTGCACCAGGGTGCTGGCCAATACCTTGGCCCGTCCCCGTCGTTTCTTCAATTTGCCATAGATATTCATCAGATCCATGGCATGCCCGTTGTAGCGGTAGAAAATCTTGGAGGACTTTTTCACCATGCCGACGACATCAATATGTTCTGCCAAGGCCGTAACGGTAGCGGGCATCGTGAACCAGCTGTCCATCAGAAGATAGTTTGCACAGATACCAGCAGACCGTATGCGTTTGACCATGTTTTCAAGATGCGCGGTGGCCTTAACCGTCGCCTCTTTTCTGCGTTGATGCGCACAGCAGCGTTTATCCAAAGGTTTTTGACTGCCGCACAAACGCTTTTTCGAATCGGCCGAGGAGAGCAGGGAGAAGTCCAACGGCAGGCAACTGGCACCGTCGGACCAGCATACGGTGAGCATCCGAAAGCCTCTCAAATAACGGCCCGTACTATGATCCCAGACGCGGCACAGCAGTTCAACCATTTTGGATCTGGAGCGATCGTAAGGACTGTCATCAATGATGAGAACCGTTTCTCTATCTTTGCTTGTTAGCCTGTCGAAAAAAGCGAACAGACGACGTCCGAGGCAAAGAAGCAATCGACGCCAGTTATAGGTTGTTCCTTTAAGCAACTGATAGGCCGCATCTTTGCCGAAGGGAAGATCCTGGTTGATAACAATGCCGCGGAAGAAGTTCTGACCGACAAATGGCAGTGTGAATATGGCTTGTGTCAAAGAGCGAACACTATGACCGTGGCGTTTTCGTACCCCACAGCGGTGCAGAAGGGTGCCCAGTCTGAATCGGTCGAAAAAGTCATCAATTTTGCTTTGAACGTGAATGTTTCCTTGAGATTCGGAGGCAATGTTGGTATGGTCCATTTGAGCCCTTTCTTTTTGATATTATTATGAATTATGCCAAATCCATTATAAATCAAAAGACGGGGCTCTTCAATTTATTTCTTCATGATTTCAAATAATTAGACCATAATTCTGCCTCGCAAATCTAATCCAGAAAGTTGAGTTATTTTACTCAAAGCTATTTATAGTCATATACTGCAGACCCTGTCTGTACTCTGTTTGCTAATATTATTCACATTTCTCGTATCCTGGCACGAGATTATTTGTTCCGCGATCCAGTATTTGACCACATACATCAAATCCGTGCGGCTGATCTGCAAGTTTGGTAGCAACAGCTCTATTATTAACACTACTACTACCAAAGACTATGCATCCCTTCTCAAAAGGACTTTCGTCAGGACCAAATTCTACTGACCAACCTGGGTAGTCTCCATGGAAGGTATTGTTGACAAGTTGGTTGTCAGCGCCTAAAACTCCGATTCCCCCCCATTGCCCTGGTGGCCCGATGTCGTTGTTTTTCAGGGAGTTACCTTCTCCTCTGAGCCATATCTGTGCAAGGTTCGTCAGGAGACCGCTAAGGTCATTCCGCTTTAGGACGTTGTTTCTTGGATTGCCCGGCAAGTTTATGCCGACAAATGCTGTGCCTGAACAGGTGTTATCTCGGATGTCGGCGTCGCTAATTGAGTTGAAAAAAAGGAAAGAACCTCTCTCTATACCTTGCGCGGATGTCATCAGGTTGTTCCGGACTACCGTTCCTTGAGTGGCATTGCTGCCCATCACGAAAGTATCCGTTGTGTAATCTGTTGATCCATCCGCTCTAGTTGTATGTTCTTTTTCGATCGTGTTGTCAGATATGGTATAACGGGCATATTCTCCCGGATAGCCCCATCCCCAGATGTCCAGAGATTGTACAGTTATCATACCCGAGCTTCCAACTGAGTAGCCGTCCACCATCATTCCGATTGGTCCTGGCCGGATATGGTTATACTCGAGGACGACCGTGCCGGAAATGTTGAACACCGATATCCCCAAAAGTGAGGTGTTTCTCACCGTATTTCCGTGGACAAGAATGTTGACCGGTTGTTCCTCAGTACCGATACCTTCCTCAATGACAATACCTTGTCCGCCTTTCCAGTTATCGTTAGCAGTGTAAGGAACTATGGAACTACTGCCATCCTCTCCAATCAGATCGATATGGCAGTCAGTAATCCTGATGCTGTCGGCGACCAGGGGGGGCCATCCAGGAAAGGCTGAGGGATATTGCCTCCCCTCAATAAGTATTCCAAACCTTCCGAGCCGATTCGCTCTTGCACCTTTCAATGTCACATTGTGAATAATTATATCGCCGTACGGGACAGAATTAGGAGAGCTGAGAATAAAAATTCCGGTGGATGAAAATTCTTCAATAGTCAAGTCTCGGATCGTGACATCCATCCCAGGGTCGAAGGGAAGTGGCCCCGTTATGAAGGTGTTGCTCCCGCCTCGTATGACTGCATCATTGCCTGTGATCTCAACGCTCTGTGTAGGCGCAACACCTCCGGAGTAAAAGCCCGGCAGAAAGCTAAAGTCGCCTTTGAGAATGACCTGTCCGCCTGATGCGACGTTATCTAAAGCCCACTGGATATGCTCAGTGTCGAAATTGGGGAAGCCAAGATTGAAAACAAGATTGTCAACCCAGAAAGGGTATACAAAATCATTTGGATCATCCGGACCATACATAAATTTGTTTAATCTTGTTTTTCTACCCACATATTCGTCATAAGCAGCCCAGTCGTTTACTAGTAACCCATCATCATTGCTGCCGCCTAACCATGGCTCAAAATTATAGATGTATTGATTGATGTTGTCCACGGCTGGGTCCTCTTCGATGGCTGCCGTGACAAAAGTATACAGCCAACCGACGCTGTTCACCCAGCGTCCCCAATTGAAGGGGGGATAGTAGAAAAAATACCAGGAAGAATCAGTGAAGGGGGTATCTGGTATAAGAGACTCCGGCCAGGGTAAATTCAGCCGCCACACACCGTTGCCATCTTTGAAAACTAAAGTTATAGATTCATTAAAATCAGGCAATTGAGTGTTGTTGAGGATATAATCATCAATCGTCTGTTGGCTCCACCAGCTGTATGTCTGCCCTTGCAGACTACTCCAATCGAAAGCGTGTACCGTGATTGATGAATCACCCGTATTTCCATCGATGTAGGCTGGAGCGGGATTGATTGCATGTACCTTAGTTGGCCAGGTCCAAACTAACCCTATGATCAACGCGATTACTGTCACAATCTTTACCGATTTTATCATTGTTGACCTCCTTTAAAAAAATCTACACAGTTCTCTCCAATTCTTTCTTTGGGGGAAAATAGCGCTCTGAAATGATTATGGTCGATCATGATTGGAGATGCCTCTGAAGGGTACAAAAGCCCCTCAGAGGCCTATACATCGGCATCTTCTGAAAACCCCTTGCCATGACTTTTTCCATGAAAGTGACGGGTTAAGAATGAATTGTTTTATTTTTCGTAAATACGTTGAAAAAGGAGAGAAGCCTTAGCAGCAGGATAAAAAGTAAGAAGGTTTAGTAGAGGGTCGACAGATGAATCGACACAGCATAGATATCGGTTCTGAGACCAAGCACAAGTGCTGTAAAAAATCCCCAAATTTTGGGAGTGTTCAATATTCTGTGTCAGCCTGTTTTTTGATTAGCATTTGCATATTTGTATTCTGGCGCTTTTTCAATAGGGGAAACATACATTTTCATAGGTATTCTTCATCATACTTAGGGGATATACCTATAAGGATGATGGGCAGATTTCATTGTGATAATTAAATGTTGGTAACCACCTCTTATTAATCGGATTCGTTGGAAGCTGTAATTTGTGCGAGCTTGCCAATAAATGGATTTTCAGTTTCTGTGAATTCCGATGGATAAAAATTGGCTATCTTTAGTATTTATGATTCAAATTCTGGCTTTTGGTAATGAATGAGACTTACATTATTAGCGTTTATCATCAATGAATATAACTTTATGCTTTTTTGATGATTTAAAACTATCAATAGACTCTTCTAACTTTTTGGAAGCCGAGACTTCCAACAATTTAAATGTATTATCTAATTTTTCATACCATTCGTAAAACCCACCGAAATCAATTCGCATGTACACTGCGCCTTTGTCAGAAACCGCAAATATACCGTCGAAATTTGTTAAATTTTTTATTTCCGTCATAATCACTGTCCTCAATAGATTTTATTAAGATGAATCATCATTAATATGTTATTTTAAATTAAATAATTTTCTTCTGATGCCATGTATTACACGCTATGTCAACGCCACATATGCTATATGTTGTGTTCCCCCCTACAGCCTATAAAATCCTGATCTATCGAGACTAAAAAGATATTATTGGGGAGGTCATCTTTCCTTAGTGGCTGCGGTGTGTGAGACGTTGCTGAAAGCGCGCTAACGTATGCTCACCTGGCGCGGCTTTCTGCGCTCAGGTTCAGCAAATTTTTAGCCGAGTTCACTTTTCGCCTGCATTGCCAAACAATTCATATAGCCGGAGAAAGAATTCATTTCGTACTTTTTCAATATGCAACGCTTCCTTATAATCAAGTATTGCCTTGTCTTGATGCTTAAATCTGTCTGGTTCCACTTGCAACGCATAAGAATTGACTTGTCTTTTCCAGAACCACTCTGCACAACAGAATTGAATGTTTTCCGGATCGATAGCAGGGATTTGTTTTAAAATTTCAAAGAGCTCTATTCCTGATAGACTGTTCTCCATACAGAATGCAATGTAGGCGATCCTATACTCCACTTTGGCAATGGTAGCTTTGATCGGCAAAGGGGCAAAGTTATGAGAATCTTGCTGATCGTTGTAGACAAAATGTCCATAACAACTTTGCAGGGTGAAACAGTAAGGCAATTTATTAAACCCGTTGATGAGGTCAATTATTGGCACATCAATCATATCATTGGCAAGATCACCCAGACTCTTCTGCCTTTGCTCCTGATAATGCGGATTTTCCACTAATTCTTTTAGTTCAGTGAAGGTTTCCAACTTTGCTATACCTGCCCCTACGTTGATAAATTATATTTTTCCGGTTAACGTTGAGTTGAGACGCGCACAGCTTTTTCGCGTCGTTTCTCAAGCAGTTTGTTGAGCCGGTTTTTATTCGGACATCGCGTCTGCGCCATGCTCTGATAACTGCGCTCCAAACCATCTGTGAATTGCAGTCAGTAATTGTAGGTCAGATGTTTCAAAGGTGATTTTTGCGCCGTTAGGTAGAGCTGAGTAGGTAACCTTTATATGTAAAGCGCCAGCCTGTAACTCTTTTAACCCCGGCATATCAACTCCATGCAGTGAGGCAGGATCTGAATAGTCACCGTGTTGAAATGCTTTCGCTTCTTTTTGAAGATGTTGCTGAATCAGCGCCAGTTGGTCCATTGCCGCCGCGTCTTTAACAATAACGCGTTGCACACCGCCAAAATCGGTCATTCGGAAAATATGTATGGTTTTAGAAGGATCAAAGGTCATAACTTCATGCCCCATGTGGTGAACAGTCTCTTGTTTGGTCTGATGCGTGGGGGCCGTACAACCGAAAAATTGCAAAAACGCAAGAGAACTGCAAAATATCGAAAGATAACGTGAATACGTGGTCATTTTAAACCTCTTTGATTGTAATTCATGGGGGCTCAACGCCAGCCCCACCGAGATAAGCGCTGTGATTGTTTTTCTCTTTATTGGTTTCTTTCCCTTTTCCTGCTGTTTGATTAGTTAACCATTGATTATCAGGTCAATTCGCCCTGATAATAGAATTATTAATGGAAAATCTGGTAAATTAATCCGCTGACCACTCAAATCAATACACCTGACCAGCCAACACAATTTTTCAGTGAAAATCCAAGCAATTCGGCAATGATGACACGGGTATGTGGTTATAGAATTTCGTTGCTTAAAGAGTAAGGGTTAATCTGGTATATATGGAGACTATACTGGACTTCTGGGGTGGGTCAATACTCAAACTTGCTCGCCAGTCTCGTAACTATTGAAAATAGCGTTGAAACTGAATACACGATCTAAGTATCATTGGTTTACCGCGGGATTTCCCCGATTGTCAAACATCAATAACCAGAGGAGGTAAACCATGAAAGTGGCCGAAGCCGCAAAAATATGGATCGATTACCACAAGGCCCACTCGAAAAAAAAATACCGTTCGGTCCTATTGGTCAGTTATTGACCGATTCTGCCGAGAGTTCGGTGATGCTGAGATTGAACAGGTTACACCGGATGATGTCCTTTCCTTTCTGAACAGCTTTACCAACGGCAAAAAGCTCTACACCAAAAGAGTCCGTTATTCCCACCTGTCAGCCTTTTTCAGTTTTTCCCGTTTCCGAACCACCCAGGCTCTAAATCGGTTAATGCTCGAACTGATGGCTTTACGTGGGATGCGGATTGGCGAGGTGCTGAAACTAAGGTTCAAGGATATTCAGGATCGGAAGCTGATCCTCACGGGGCCGAGGAGCGTAAAGGAACATGAAATCGTGTTTATTCCGCAGAAAGTCTCTGATAGAGTCTGTGAATACGCAATTTAAGTATGTCACAGCCCAAATGATCTTGTTTTTCCGATTAACAATGCAGCCGCCAGGTTGGTCGTCAAGAAAAACGGAAAGATGGTTGGAATTCACCTAAGGGAGCATGGCCTGCGGTGTCACTCGGAAGCCTATTCCTCACGATCTGGTGTTCCTATGGAAATAGTGAGCAAAATCATCCTCAGACACGCGAATCTGTCCACCATCCAGCGGTATCTCGGAACAATCAGCGACACAGAAGCGATGCGGTGGATTGAAAACCTATATTGCTAAAACGAAAGGGGTGAATCCATTTATCAACTTCACCCCTCTTTTCGTTAGATACCGATTGACTATCTCAAGCAAATCGGCTTGGTGATAGCTCAAAGCCCATAGCAGATACGCTGACATTGTGCATCGGCAGTAATAATCGTGAGGATATTAAATAGAAAGGTATAGCCATTGTTGACTCTGTTTTTTCAAACTTGAGGTTGATCGAGTCTAATTCTAAAATTTCCTTCTGAATCCCACGACACAATAACTCCAGAACCAAGAGGCCAGACCGCACCTATATTCGGACCAAAAATTTTATTTGTATTTCCTGAATACTGACGACCTAAATCATATTATCATTTCTTTCGACGATTGAAACTGAGCAATCCGATAATGCCACTGCCGAGAAGTAGAATCGAACCAGGGATCGGCGTTGGAATCATAGACCCGGAAGTTGATAAATCAATTTGAAAGTTGCCTGAGTAGGTTCGAAGCCAGTTAAAGTTATCAGAAGTCCCATCGGTTGCATAGAGGGGATTCTTGAAACGTTCTTGAAAACCAAAATTCCAAATATTACCTACAGGCTCAAATAGTGAATTTGGAATATACAGAGAATCCTCTGTTCCGTTAAGATATTGGAAGATGCTATGTGACCAACTCGGAGTAGAGAGTTCAAGACGATAAGAAGAACCGTCTGTTGGAGTGATACCATCCCAAGATAACATTACACCATAAGCCTGTTTTTCCCAGCTCAAACTTAATGGATTGAACCCGTTATAGGAGGACAGAGGTTGTGTATTGTCAGGAAGATTGACTTTATGACTCTCAAGCAGCCCATGAGAACTATCGAAGAGTTTTACACTTGTAATACCGTTGACACCGAAGTTTGCTTTCCAATAGTTTACTTCTGACCACGTGCCTGCTGTTTCGCCCGTACCGTAAGCTTCTTGATAGTGACTTCCACCACCAACATTTACTTGTTGTATTTGAGTTCCTCCTGAATCATATGCTCTCGCATACCATCCTGAAGTGTCTGGGTATGTGTCTGTGGGGTCGGCCTTGTTGTATGTGAAGCCATACCGAACAACATCACCATTGTTAAATACAGCATCACCATCGTAGTCCCGAACCGCAACATGATAGAACTCGTACGTTGCAGCAGAGACGTTAGAAAGTGAACCAATGGCAATGGCGATGGATATAATTAGAATAAATAAATTTTTCATACTATTTTCTCCTTATCTCCGCCTTAGTTATTGTTCAGTTTCTGATCATGAAAACAGCCATTAAAATAGTTATGATTTTGAATACGTAAGAGTATTTGAAACAATGACCTTGCCATTTTTGATTGAATTAAAAAATTTTCCATTAGACAATTTTTGAATTTTGTAGGAGAGCTTCGTAAAACTGCTCTACGCAAAAGCAAAAAACGCGCCAAAATATTATTTAACAAAAATTTAGAATGTTAATAATAATTTATGCTTGATCGGCAAAGATTTAATGTAAAAATAACGATTAATAACAAAGGTGGTTAAGTAATAAATTACATAATAATTCTTCATAATTTCTACATTTATGAATTATGTATTACATGAGTAGGGGCTTGAAGGAGCTAAATGAAAATATAAGTGAAGAACAATGATTTGGTTAACGTGTAGATTTTAGCAAAGGTATATAAACGGAAAGCTGGGAATTTGTATCATTAGCGCTGGAGAGTTTTTAGAGCCTGCCAATACAGTAACGACCGCAAATTTCTGGCAAGAGGATGATACGGTTTGGTTATATTGATCAAATTCACCAATACAGGGCGAGCATTGAATGTCAATTGCTTCGATGCGGTATTGAATGGGATATGTTGGAGATAGTGCAGGCTTTACAACAGAACCCAACACTCCAATATATTGTATAGGGAGAAAGCAAAATAATTATGATATTCATTTTAAGCCCACGCTTTCTGACTTAAAAATATGATTGAACCATGATGACCGAAGACTTCGGTTTGAAAATCTTTGCCTGCAGTTGAGAAAATTGGTTTCAATTCCTTGGCCCCAACGCTCTATCCTAAATGCGGGCTGGTGCCCATATATTCAATCCTTCTTTATTCGTTCATCTTTTTGTATAGTTATAAATCGTCCTCCACATTCCTGGCAAATACGCAGATAACCTTTTTCTTCTTCATCACCAATTCGGCAAACGATATTAAACTTCACCTCAAAGCCTGTTTGTTTGCCACAATGAGGGCAAATTTTAGTCGGCATTTAACTTCCACCTTATTATGATTTTGATATTCCTATAATATGAGTCCAAAAACCTCAATGATATTGCAACTGGAGCTACCAGAAAATATGCATAGCGCAGTCCACATGGAATTATGAATTTCTGGATATCATCATATTTGTACCCAAATTGAGCGATTTTCAAGTTTGCCGCAGGTACAAGGAAAATGTCGTTCCGCTATAGTGTAATATGCGGGACGTCATTTGACGCCGTAGATGCGGTGAAATTGGAAATCCCGTATGGTTTTATATTTTCGAAATTCCCATGGGCAGAATGCCTTATTTTTATAGTTTATTTTCATACTTCGAAAATATAAAACGCTCAACTTGGGTTGTAATTTTATCCACAACTATGAGAACGGTGTCGCGATAACGATACATTGAGATATATTTAATCTGTGGGGCCGGTCAATACACAAACTTGCTTGCCGATAGACCAATTATCAGAATTTACATCATAGAAACACGTATGCATTGGCGATCACCAAAATTCTGCTAACCGATAGGTTATGTGGAAAGAAGCGTTTTGTAATGACGAATAAGAAAAATATTCACTTCACAAAAATTTGTGTCAAACGTACTATATGTATGCATTTCTTACGATTTAAATAAAATATGTGTCAGTTTGAGGAATCTGCAGTTTTGAAACACAAATTTTGTTTACGATAATTGGATAATTCAACATTGCGAAACATGAATTTCGGGTAAAAAAGTGAGTTATGCTCGAAATGACCTAAAACTTCGACCCCGACCCTAAAAATGAATATTGACAATAAAGCCAACTTTCGCTATCGGGGTGGTTAAATACCCCTTTAAACTGATGCAGCAAACTATTGAGCTACAGCTGAAACAGATACACAATTTACCATTGCCGATTCATCCCCATTGAAAAAGTAACTTCTTATCTTTTGCGTGGCGTGCGCCGGAGCCTTCGCCGAAGATTAGAGAACGCTCTATGAGCGCGAGTTATGCTTCTGGCTCACGCAGCGGGCGGCGCTGTTGCGCAAACACCAAAACTTGGTGCTGGCCGGCGGCCAGTCCAGGTCGGATGCGTATTTCAGGGCATTGAGCTGAAACCGATGACCAATCCGCACCATGAGATCCCTCGCTTTGTATATGTGGCCGCTGGAATCGCTGCCATCGGCGGTTTGATCTTCGGGTACGATGTCGTCGTCATCTCGGGTGCGATCCTCTTCATCAAACAACAGTTTGCCCTCTCGCCAAACGTGGAAGAAGTGGTCGTCAGTGCCGTCGTGTTTGGTGCCCTGGTGGGCGCGGCCGGTGGCGGACTTTTGGCCGACCGCTTTGGTCGGCGGATAATCCTCATACTGGTAGCCGTTATCTTTGTAATAGGCGCACTCAGCACAGCCTTGGCATCAACGGTCACCTGGATAATCGTCGGGCGGGTTATCGTCGGAGTTTCCGTTGGTATGGTTTCGATGGCTGCACCCCTCTATATCTCTGAGATATCTCCTGATAACGCCCGCGGTCGACTGGTTTCTTTCTTCATAGTTGGGAGCAGTTGTGGAGCTCTCATCGCTTTCATTGTGAACTATGTCTTCTCCGCTGCCCATGCATGGCGTTGGATGTTTGGCTTAGGTGTGATTCCCGCCGTGTTACTCGGCATCGGGATGACGTTTTTGCCGGAGACCCCACGCTGGCTGGCAAGTCATGGTTTGGTGGATAGAGCGCGCGCCGTATTACAACGCATCCGCGGGACAGCCACCGTGGAAGGTGAGATCCAAGGCATTCAAACAGGCCTCACTCAACACAAAGGGGGCTGGGCAGAGTTGATGAGCCCAGTCGTCAGGCCGGCATTGATCGTGGGCGTTGGTCTGGGAATCTGTCAGCGCGTGACTGGTATCAATCTTGGATTCTTCTATGCTCCCACTATTTTTGAATTGGCGGGATTCGAATCGGCGGCAGTCGACATTATGGCCTCGATCGGGGTGGGTGTCACAATGGTGCTGACGACCATCGTGGCCATGCAGTCGTTAGACCGGTTTGGACGACGACCATTGCTGCTTATCGGATTTGCCGGTATGGTGCTCAGCCTGGGTGTGTTGGGCTTAGCCTTTCATGTCCCGCATAGTCGTTTCCTGGGCGGGGTCGCTGTGGGAAGCCTGATGCTTCTTGTCGGCTCCTGGATGATCGGTCCAGGAGCGGCCACTTTTTTGCTGATCTCAGAAATCTACCCGTTGAGAATCCGCGGTACGGCGATGAGCATAGCAACCGTGGCCCTGTGGGCCGGATATCTGCTCTCCACACTCACGTTTCTGACCCTAATTCAAACCCTGGGGCGAGCTGGGACGTTCTGGTTGTACGGCCTGCTCAGCTTCGGCGCCTGGCTCTTTGCATACCTCTTTGTGCCCGAGACGAAAGGGAAAAGCTTGGAAGAGATCCAGGCCACATGGACACACCGGTAAGCACCCGACAGCCATTGGTAGCTGAATCGAACCCCTGTTGCATTCACGGATCGTTCGCAGTATTTGATGGGAGCATATCAGTATCAATTAATTTTGTGTCAAAATCATCTCCTAAATTATAATAAGAATATGTTGGGAAAAATTATTGTTAGCCCTTAAAGCCTGACCTATAGCTTCGATGGATGGGTCCTCTATAGGCCCACATACTAAACGCTTCCTTTATAAAAATGAATGGGGAGAATTGATTCTGATTTATAGGACTTTATCAAGTTGCCTTGCACAAGGTGTCCAAGACTTCAAGGGGCGGACGCATCCTTTGCAACTCATTTTTCCCTGCCTAATATTACAATAGCTATCCACTACATAGTCGAAAAGTCTGGCGTTTTTTATCGCCAAAGCCACTTCATCGGCAATCGCCATCAGCATTCGCTTATCCTGATCATCGAAACTATCACTGCCAATTTTATTTATAGCTTCAATAACACCAATACATTCCTCACCGGAAATAAGAGGTACGGCGAGGATAGACTTGGTCGTGAAACCACTATCTTCGTCAATGTTTTTAAAAAAATAGGGGCAAGTCTCGACATCATTAACGACGATAGCTTCACGGTTTTTTAATGCCTGCCCTGCAATGCCTTTATCAGCGGGAAAGCGCAGTTGTGTTAAACCAAATCCGGTTTCTCCAATAGCACTAAAGAATTCCAACTCATTGGTTTTGTCATCAAGTAGCAAAACGGAGCCCTCTTCGGATGGCAATTCTGACATCACAATGCTAATAATTGTCGTTAGTAGTTCCTGCAAATCTCCAACATATCCCAAAGCCGAACTAACCGTTTCATACAAACTAAAAAACCGCATTTTTTCGGAACTGCGCAGATGCAAATATGCGTTTGTAAGCAGGCTAGATATAAGTGCCATAAGCTTTTGTGTTTTCCCTATATCCGAGGTAAACATTTTTATAGTTTGGTTATCAGTAATCAGGTACAGTCCCCCTTTAAGGTTATTTCCATTCAGATAAAAGGCTAAACCGTTCGCATTCTGGATATCTGCTGAAGAATATTCTTCAGCCGCAATAGTCAAAATTTCTCCAGCGTTGAATTTGAAGGGAATCACATTATTACTTTTAAATTTTGCCTCATCCTGTGCGTTGAAAAGCATTTCGTCTAATCTGTTTAGCAAATTCTCTTGAATTACATTCTTTTTTGTATGTCTTACCACCGAATCATCAGTGATTACTGAAATTGCAAATCCATTTATAGCAAAATATTTTTCCAGCAGGTTTTCAATATTGGCAGCTTGGACATTTGGATCTGTTTCAGTAATCAGGCCCGGCAATTCTTGAGAGATTGGATATTGGTCAAAAAAATTCAACCCATCTTCCTTCGTCATAATGCCTCCTCAAACTTACATATAAGGTTCGATATTCAACAATTACCGAGGTTAAGATGAAGTCACTTCATGAGGCGGTAATTCATCGAGATATTGAAATGAGGAAATAGGTACGGTGCGGGGAAAAGGAGAAAGAGGCTTGGGAAGCTTATCAGCGTGTATACGAGTGTGTCGGTCAATGGGTAGCGTCGAAATCAGTAAGCAAATTAATTCCCTCGAAACACACGTAATCTATAAAGAACACGTATGTCAATGCCACAGAGTGGTGCCTCGCTAAACAGATTTTGACAGGATTTCAATTATCAGAAATTATCTCTTATTTTCAGATAGGCGTCAGCGATATTACCTGACAATCATAATTTTAACCGTGACATGGTGAAACGAAGCTTCAGCCGGAAACCTGAGGAGCACGCCGACTAACGGGGAAAAGACCATTTATGGATGGACGCTCAATGGCACTATTTATTTTTCGCGGAAGATCCCTACCTAATCTTTGGGCCAAAGTATCATCTGCGTACAACGGAAAAAAGCGATCTTCCTGTCGGTTTCATCCACAGTTACTTCGGCATCCCATACTTGTGTTGTCCGGCCTTTGTGTACCAGTTTGGCAACGCAAATCACATCACCTTCAAGCGTTGTTCCAATAAAGTTGGTCTTTAGTTCGATTGTCGTGAATCCGTATGCACCTATCGGAAGGTTGTTGATGGTTGCATATCCACAGGCGGTATCAGCGAGTGCAACGACGGAAGCTGCATGCAAGAAGCCGTTCGGTGCACATACTTTCTGCCGAACATTCATACGTGCCAGAAGTTCATCCGCTTTAACGGATAGAATCTCGAGACCCATGTGACCGGGCAAATAATCTCTTCCAAAGTCGTTCCATTCACTAATGTTCCTGGGTATTTTTATCCGGGTCATCTCAATTTCTTTCCATTTACCTCTGGTGCTTGACCCGCCAAACGTTGTTGGTTGTCTATTTTCTTACCGATTCTATAGGCGTCGATAATGCCTATGTTCCAGCAGACAATTATGACGAAAAAGGCCAGTTTGGCAGTAACGCTTTCAGCAGAGGTGGATGGCTGGGTGGCCGCTTCCGTGATTTTACTCATATCAACCGCACCACCCGAAGTAATCTTTTCCACGATGGTAAAGGCTTTTTGTATGGCTTCCACGGCGATTGCCAATACACTTCCTAAAACCACAATCATCAGTGCAAAACCGCGTCTATAATGCTTTAATACAATCTGTCCCAAACCTGGAAATCCTAAACCTGATAAAAGTGCGCCTTTTAATGCGTTATTCATCGTGACCTAATTTTCTTTAACTAATTTAATAGAATTGATAGAAGT
The DNA here is from genome assembly GCA_963848135.1 of uncultured delta proteobacterium. GTDB lineage: Bacteria > Desulfobacterota > Desulfobacteria > Desulfobacterales > SG8-13 > JARFQH01. The sequence continues at coordinate 873,886 of CAWKCK010000018.1, read as the reverse complement.
TATTCTTTCTATTTCTTTCTATTTCTTTCTATTATCCATTAAATAAATTGCTTTTGAGGGTCCATCGCCAACAACTCTTTCGTCGATTTTAAATAGCTTTGTTGCTGACGCCAGTTCTCCGAGCTTTTTATAACCATAGTTTCGAGGGTCAAACTCCGGCGCTTGCTTGGCGATATTACTACCCACGGATGCAAGATGGGCCCAACCGGAATCGTCTGAAGATGCTTCGACAGCGTTTCTTAGTAAATTAACGAGTTTCGTGTCTTTTTTTAGTTCGCTGATTGACTTGCGACTCATTTTTTCATTATGTTCATCTTTTGATCGCAGCACTTCAGTGAATATGAATTTATCGCACGCGGAAACGAATGCCTTCGGGGTTTTTCTTTCCCCAAATCCATAAACAAAAAGACCGGCTTCTCTTATCCTCGATGCCAACTTAGTGAAATCACTATCGCTTGATACGATGCAAAAACCGTCAAATTTACCGGTGTAAAGTAAATCCATTGCATCAATTATCAATGCGCTGTCGGTTGCATTTTTACCAGAAGTATACCCAAATTGCTGTATAGGTTGAATTGAAAACTGTAATAGAGATTCCTTCCACCCTTTAAGGCCCGGCAATGTCCAGTCACCGTAAATCCTTTTCACATTGGCCGTTCCATATTTTGCAATTTCCGATAATAGTCCATCAACAATGGAAGGCTGCGCATTGTCAGCATCGATTAGTACGGCCAATTTTTCTATTTTTTCATCGGACATATTTTTCCTTTTGTGTTTGCTGAAAGAGATCGACTATGAATTTACGAAATCTATAATTTTCGCAACTATCCGCTGCGCCCCTTCACCGAACAGCATGGTCATATGATTGCCGGGGACTTCAACGTAGTACCCTTCTGCCACCGCCTTGACCGTCTCAAGCGCTTGTTCACGAGGCAAGACCGGCGGAACTCCCGTTGGACCAAACGGTCCCAATGCATTGAGCAACATCATGGGCGCTTTGACCGCAGCAAGATGTTTGGTCCAATCCTCAGCCAAAACTTTATCCACCGCTTCAATTATCGCCTCGGGGCGAGAGCGTGGTTTAACTGTGCCATCGGCGCGGATTTCTACGTCTGCGTGATAATAACTTTCGATGGTTGGATCCCACCAGCCCTGGTAGAAGGGCATCTGTTTCATGGCAGCGATGTATGCCCCCCACGATGGCAGTACCTTGCCCAAGCGGTCAACGGAGGGTTTGATTAACTCACGCACTTGAGGGTGCATTGACCCGGCAGCATCCATGACCACTAATTTTCTGACCCGGTCAGGATAGTGCGCCGCCATATAGAGGGACAGTAACCCCCCAAATGAATGTCCTCCCAAAACGACGCGCCTAAAATTCATTGCATCCAGCAAGCCAAGTACGTCGGCGGCATGGTCGGCCATGCTGTAACCACTTTTGGGTTTGTCACTCAAACCACGTCCGCGCAGATCAAGGGACAATACCCGCAGCGCTGGGCTCAATCCCGCCGCGATGAGACCATCAAATGAATGAGCATTGGCTGTCAAGCCCGGCATGAGCACGAGTGGACCGTTTTCGCCTATGTGATCCAAACAGTGTACTTGAATATTGTTGACGTGCACCCACCGATCCATTGTCAATCTCCTCTGTTGGAAATCATTGACCCCCGAAGACCTTTTTAAGCAAATCGGTCGCCCGGGCTGCGGGATCTTGCCGGATCTTTTTTTCTTCAACAGCCAACATCAGATATAGTCCGTCCAGCGCTTTGGTGGTTACATACTGATCCAAATCGAAATTCATTTGGTCGCCAAAGGGGATGGTTTTTATCTTGGCATCGAGAGCCTGATAATCCCTGGTGGTGCCGACTTCGGACATCGCCTGGTGCGTAATCGGCTCGAAAATTTCTTGCAGTCTACCCGAGGTTTTATCCTTAAAATACAAGGTGGCGGCGTTGTCCGGGCCATCAAGAATCTTGCCGGCATCGGTGAACGTCATCTGCTTGACGGCCTCCAAGAAGATGGATTTCGCCTCCGGGGCCGCCCGCTCGGCAGCCCGGTTCATGCTCAATTCGAATTCATCGACCTTGTTGCCAAAACCGGTTGCGCGGAGAAGTTTTTCAACCTTTTGTACGCTTTCAGGAAGGGGAATTTTAATCAGAGGATTTTTAAAGTACCCATCAGATTTTGAAACCTCTTTCACGGCAGTACTCGTTCCAATTTCAAGGGCTTCCTTGAGGCCCTTGACGATTTCATCGTTTGTGAGGCCCTTTTCGCCTCCCACTGCCTTCATCGTTTTCTTGACGAAGTCCTGAAATCCGGCATGAGTCTGCTCGCCGATATTGAAAATTAAAAATATACTTAGTATTGATACCCTTAATCTATAGGTCATGATGCCCTCCCTTCGGTAAACATGTAGATGGCTTTTGAAAAGAATCGAATATTTCGATAATAATCATTAGGATTACCCTCCGCACCCCTCAAGGTAGCTTGATTTCGTATCCAGCCCTTTGCAGTGTTTCCGTAATTTCTTTGACATGCGCGGGCCCGCGGGTTTCGAGTTCCAGATCCACATGGGTGATGTAAATGGGAGTGCCCCGAACGTTGCGATCATGGTAGATGTGCAGAACATTGGCTTTGGTGGCGGCGATCAGAGCCAGAAGCTTAGACAGGGAGCCTGGGATGTCGGCCATTCGTATCCCGACCCGCATGACGCGTCCGTGCAGGGTCAGTCCCTGGCTGATGATTCTGCCCAGAAGCGGACTGTCGACATTGCCGCCGCTGATGACAAGTACCGTTCTTCCCTCTCGCGGGAGTTTCAATGATCCGTTCATCAGTGCCGCCAGGGGGGCAGCACCGGCGCCTTCGGCCAGGATTTTTTCGCGTTCCAGGAGCAGTAAAATTGCCGCCGCAATCTGTTCTTCATCTGCCAATACAATTTCATCGACGCCCTCTTGAATGATATCGAAAGTCAACTGACCGACCTTTTTCACACTGATACCGTCGGCAATCGACGATCGGCCTTCGACCTGCGTGATTCGACCTGTCATGAAGGCTTCGTAGGCCGACGGGCAGGACGCTGCCTGTACCCCGACGAGTCGGGTTTCCGGGGACAGGTTCATGGCTGCCGAAACAATCCCCGAAATCAGGCCCCCGCCCCCGACGGGAACGACAACCAGATCCGGGCGCGCCAGTTCATCGAAGATCTCGAGTCCGGTGGTTCCTTGACCGGTGATGATATCCTCATCATCAAAGGGATGGATGAACATTTTCCCTTCGCGGGTCATGCGTTGGGCCTCCTCGAGGCATTCGCCGATACTCTGCCCGAAGGTGACCACCTTGGCACCATACATGCGGGTGGCCTCTTTCTTGGTAATGGACACCCATTCCGGCATGACGATGGTTGCCGGCATATCGAGCTGTTTCGCCGCCAACGCCAATCCCTGGGCGTGATTTCCGGCCGATGCGGCCACGACGCCGCCGGGGCCGATGTCAGCCGAACACGTCAACAGCTTGTGCGACGCACCGCGGATTTTGAATGAACCTGTTTTCTGCAGGTTCTCCAACTTGAGGTAAACCTCACCACCAAACATGCGGCTGATGGCCGGAGAATGGACCAGTGGGGTTTTGACGATCCAGTTCTGTATCTGTGCCGCCGCCTGCCTGAGGCGATTAAGGGATATCATGCAGAACTCCGTTGATTGAAGGGTTATATGCGGTGGTCCTTTTAATACTGGGGATAGTTGGATACGATTGTCAAGTTCGCTTTTCGACAGCGATAGAATCCGGTTCCGGTTGAAATTTATTGATAAATGAAACCGGAACGGACTATAATCCTCTCAAAGCCGTCACGAAACCCGTGCCGCGACATCCAACAGGGAGGTGAGGTCATGGCGTTTATTCTTCCCCAATATCAACAACCGGATTTCAACAGCCCCCTTCTAATCAATGCACCAGTAGTAAAATTCGAACCGGTCGAAACCGCCGGTGTCGCTCCCAATGATTACCACGCGACCTCCGTTTACCCGGAATATTTTCAACTCATTAAGGGGGCGTGGCGTCTGGTCGAAGAATCCCGCATGGACTGTGTGGTCGTGCGCGGCCCGAATGACCGGCTGCTGGTGACCGAGTTCCGGAACCTCAAATCCGGTGATCTCGTGGCCGTGGGACGGCGCGAAAATGGAGAGGACGGCATTTACGTCCAAACCAACGCTTTTAACTTCCCGGATTACGTGAAAGAGAAGTTCGCCTTCCGATCGCATCTGACCCGTGAAACCTCCTTTTCTATCGACTACGATGAACTCTATGACCTGCTGCAGTTCGAGAAAGCTAGCGGGTTTATTCTGTGGGTTCTCGGGCCAGCGGTGGTGTTCGACCACGATTCACGCCGGGCCTTCACCGCGCTCGTCGAGGCTGGCTTTGTTCATGGATTGATGGCCGGCAATGCCCTGGCGACCCACGATCTGGAAGGGGCACTGTTCGGTACGGCTCTCGGACAGGAACTCTACGCCAAGCGTTCAGTGGCCATGGGGCACTACAAGCATCTGGACGCGTTGAACGCCATCCGGCGGATCGGGTCGATACGGGAGGCTATCGATCTGCACCTCATCACGAACGGCATCATGCATATCGTCACCCGCAAGGATATTCCGTGTGTTCTGGCCGGATCCATCCGCGATGACGGTCCCATGCCCGGGGTGATCGCCGATGTTTACCAGGCCCAGGATGCCATGCGGCGGCTGACCCGCCGCGCTACCACGATTATCTGCCTGGCCACACAATTGCATGCCATTGCCACCGGCAACATGACGCCATCGTATACAGTGACTCATAACGGCCAGATCCGACCGGTTTACTTTTACTCGGTCGATATGTCAGAGTTTGCGGTCAGCAAGCTGGCGGACAGGGGATCCCTGACAGCGCGGTCCATATTGACCAATGTCCAGGATTTCGTTGTGACTGTCGCCCGCGGTCTCATCGATAGCAGTTCTTAGAGGGTTCAGCGCGGGGATCGGTACCGAAAAATTGATGTCACATGCTTGAAAGTTCAAGCGGTTCCCACGTGTCAATACACCGTCATTGCAGTTATCGGACCGGTTTGTTCGTTTCCGGATGAAATTGTGTACCGGCACGGCCCTTGATGGCCGCATCGATTTCCGCTATCGAACAGATGACAGCACGCTTTTTTTTCATTTCGACAAACTTCAGCGCGGCCTCTATTTTGGGGCCCATCGATCCCACGGGAAATTGCCCTTCCGCCAAGTACCGCCGCGCCGTTTGGGGAGTCAGTTCCGAGAGAAGATGCTCTTCCGGGTGACCGAAGTTGAGCAGGGCGCCTTTGACATCGGTAGCAATCACAAAAATATCCACCCCGACTTCCTCGGCCAATCGGGCGCTGGCCAGATCCTTGTCGATGACAGCATCCACGCCGCAAAAAGTCCGCCCCTCGCGGATGACGGGAATACCGCCACCGCCGCAGCAGATGACGATAAAACCCATCTCGATAAGCTTTTTAATCTCCCGTTTTTCGACAATGGTCACCGGATGGGGTGAGACCACCACACGGCGCCAGCCTTTGGTTGTTTTGCGGGTAGGGTAGGGCAACCCGGCCGCCTTCTGCTGCGAAAAGACAGGACCGATGGGTTTTGTCGGTGATTGGAAGGCCGGATCGTTCTCGTCCACGACAACATAGCTGATGAGACTCACCAGAGGCTTTTGATAGATCCCTAATGCCATGAGTTCATTGTCGAGGGTCGATTCGATCATATAACCGATCTGCCCCTGAGTCTGGGCCACCAGGATTTCGAGCGGCAGGCGGGGTCCGGTGTCGCAGCATTCCTGCTGAAGCAACAGGCTGCCGACCTGCGGCCCGTTGCCATGGGTGATGATGATCTTGTGGGTCCGGCTGATTTTGGCCAGCTGGCGGATCGGGACCTTCAGGTTTTCAAATTGTTCTTCGATGGACCCCTGCTGCCCTTTACGGATCAGGGCGTTACCGCCCAGCGCAACCAGAAGTGTATCCTTTCTCTTCGTCGGTTTCATTCAGTTCCGCCGGAGGAATCTAAATTTTTCGGATCCATTTCATCTTCTCCATTAACACCGCTTCGAGGGTGGGGTTCCCATGGTCCCGGTATTCGTACCGTACACGGAGTGTCGGTCTGCTGATATTCAGGATCAAAGGGAGGTGGATCGGCGTAGCAAAAAGCACCAGGTCACAGTCGCTTGCGGCAATGGTCTGTTCGAGATCCAGGATCTGGTCCGGCCCATAGCCCATCGCCGGCAATACGGCACCGATGTGGGGGTATTTTTCATATAGAACTTTAAGGGATCCGGCAGCAAACGGGCGCGGATCGATAATTTCTCCGGCCTTATGCTTTTCAGCGGCAATGAGGCCGGCACCGAAAGACATCTCACCGTGAGTCAACGTCGGGCCGTCTTCGACCACGAGGACGCGTTTTCCGGTAATCCATTCCGGTTGGCTCACCAGTACCGATGATTCCGCCAGCACGATCTGCGCTTCTGGAGCAAATCGGCGGATGTTTTGTTGGACTTGCGCGATTTTTTCGGCCGGTGCGGTGTCGACTTTATTGATCACGGCAATATCTGCCATCAACATGTTTGTTTCACCGGGGTAATACAGGCGCTCGTGACCAGCCCGATGCGGATCGAAGAGTACGATGTGTACATCCGGGTAGTAAAAGGGCGTGTCGTTGTTGCCCCCGTCCCAGACAATGACGTCCGCTTCTGCTTCTGCAGATTTCAGGATTTTCCCGTAATCGATCCCGGCGTAAACGACAATTCCCATATCGACGAGCGGTTCATATTCTTCGCGTTCTTCGATGGTGCAGTGGTGCTGGGCGAAATCATCGTAGGCGGAAAAGCGCTGAACTTCCTGTTGGCGTAAGTCACCATATGGCATCGGGTGCCGCACGGCAACAACCCGTTTACCCATTTTTCTGGCAATCTCGCAGACCTTGCGGGTTGTCTGTGATTTACCGCAACCCGTCCGGACGGCGCAGACAGCAATAACCGGTTTACGGGCGCGCAGCATCGTGTAAGTGGCCCCGATCAGAGTGAAATCAGCCCCACCGGCCATGGCTGTTGAGGCTTTGTGCATGACCTCCGTGTGCGGTACGTCACTGTAGGAGAAGGCCACAAGATCGATTTTGTGCTCCCTAATGAGGACGGGTAGCTGTTCCTCGGGATAGATGGGTATGCCTTTCGGATACATACGTCCCGCCAATTCAGGCGGATAACGTCGCCCTTCGATGTTGGGTATCTGGGCTGCAGTGAAGGCAGTGACTTCGTACCGGGAGTTGTCCTTGAAATAGACATTGAAATTGTGAAAATCCCGACCGGCGGCGCCCATGATGACGACTTTTTCTATCATCTGAATATTCCGTTTCAGGTTCGTGGATTTAAAAAATGTGACATTCGTTATTGCTTGCCGTGCCGGCGAAATGCTAATGATACAATTGACTCATACCATAACGCACGGTTTTGATTGTGTAAAGGACTGTGAAAGAGGAGACCGTATGGGACAACTACTGCTCCAAAGGCTGAGGGAAAAAGAGATTTGCCTGGGAACAATTGTCAGCATCCCATCGCCAGAGACAGCAGAAGTTCTGGCGCTGTGCGGCTTTGACTGGCTGTTCATCGACATGGAGCACGGTGCCTTCGACGTCGTGGCGCTGCAGCGAATGTTGCAGGCGGTGGCGGGCAGATCGCCGTGTCTGGTGCGGGTGCCGTCACTGGATGAAGCCTGGATCAAGAAGAGTTTGGACTGCGGCGCTGACGGTATCATTGTGCCGCATATCTGTTCAGCGGCCGAGGCCGAGAAGGCGGTAGCGTATTGCAAATACCCACCGGCCGGCATCCGCAGTGTTGGGTTGGCCAGGGCGCAAGGTTACGGGACGTCGTTTGCTTCTTATCTTGATCGCGCCAATTCCGAAGTCGCGGTCGTTTTGCAGATAGAACATATCGATGCCGTATCGCGAATTGATGAAATCGTTCGGGTGGGGGGTGTCGACTGCCTTTTTGTCGGCCCATACGATCTATCGGCCAGTATGGGGATGACCGGTCGGGTCCAGGACCCAAAGGTCGTTGCGGCGATGACAACGGTGCACCGTTGCGCGTCCGCAGCCGAGGTACCATTGGGTATTTTTGTTGCCACCGTCGATGAAGCCCCCAACCATATCAAAGCCGGTTACACGCTCATTGCCGTGGGTGTCGATATGATGCTTCTTTCCGGGGCCGCACAGCGGATCGTTGAAACACTGAGGAAGTAAATCGATTTCGGTAAACGCATTTCGACATTGAAAACGTAGATTTTATCGTTCCTGTAACAATGAGAGGTGATTTATGACAACGGAATTCAAGCCCATTGTACTGGGAAAACCCGGGGGCGACGTCACCGCCGTAGACCCCGTGGTGGCAATAAAAAATATGGAAGACGAGCTAAAGCAGATGGCACGGTCGCTGCGCCAGATTCGTCAGGACTATGTGTCGGGAATCGTCAGTGAAGAAGAATTCGAGAAGATCGAGGCGCAGTTCAGCAAAAAGTTGTCTGAGCAACGCAACACGCTTCAATTGCTACGCAGCGCTGCAGGGAAGAAGCCACAGTGATGGGGGGCCGCCGGACGCTTTCCAATTTTCGATATGTTTTCCCGCGATGGTGTCAGCCCGCCGACCGAAATGGGCGATCTTTTAAGACCCGAGGATGTCGCCGATAGTATCCACTGCGCTCTGACCCGGCCACTGTCGGTGGCCCTGAAAGAAATTACCGTGAGACTCTACTGGCGGGAACGATAACCGGAATTTGATGCACTTCCACTGACCGAAGCCGGCTGGACGGCCTGATTCATACCTAAAGTGAGCGTTTCAAATTTTAAATGGAGGGGGAACTGCTTTATTTATGATGACGGCCGCCGTTTTTAAATGCTTCATCGAGGTCGGTCTGGTAGCCGAAAACAAGCGAATTCGTCTGGTTTGCCATACCGACCACGGCCAATAATTCCGACAGCATCTCCTCTGTCAGGCCCTTTTTCCTGGCTGCGGCCGTATGGCTATTGACGCAGTACTGGCAGCCGTTCGTTGCGCTCACGGCGATATAGACCATCTCTTTGGTCAGTGGGTCAAGGGCCCCGGCGGCCGTGACCCACTTAACTCCCTCCCAGGTGCGTTTCAAGAGTTCCGGCTGTACCGCCAATGTCTTCCAAAAGTTGTTGATCCAGTCCACCTGCCGTGTGGCCATTATGTCGTCGTAAACCTGGCGGACTGCCGGGCTGGCTTCTTCGTACTCGATCATTTTAACGGTCGGCATTTGCTCCTCCTATTCATATCGGTTCCCTTTCGATGATACCGGTCAGACATCCCACGGCGCCGGCGGCCTTAAGCAGCTCACTGATGTCGACCGTGAGGCAGGTGATACCGAGTCTTTCGTAGAACGATTGGGTAATCGGATTTCCGGCCGGCATGATAATTTTACCCGGTGCAATGGTGACGAAGTTCAATGCAAATCCGCGTTTGGCTTCAATAACGTCCGGGACAAACTGAACGCTGAATCCGCTATTCCGTAAGGTTTCCACGGCAGCGAAAGCCAAGCGTTCGGGCCAGGCCAGCGCCAAGTTTTTTTCGGCAAATCTGAGCATTCCCATCAGATGCATGGTGCCGCACGGCAGGTCGACCTGGATCACCCGGACACCCATTTCGTTCAGCAGACCGGACACCTGAGATGCCCCTTCGGTATTGGTGCGAAGACCGCGGCCGAGCAACACCGTTGACGGAGAAATCCAGGCCGCATCCGCACCTTCGAAGGTGCCTTCTCCTCTGACGGATTTTAGAATCGGGATTCCGAGATCGGTCAAACGTCGGGCGACCCAGCGCTCCTCACCGGCACGTACGGTAGATGCGGGCCGGGCCAGGATGGCACCTTCGGGTGTCATAAAAAACAGATCCGCAACGAACATCTGATTCGGAGATGCCGGACCACTGGGATCCACTTCATATACCGTTACACCGGCCCGGGTGAAGGTTTCGACCAACCGTTCATGCTGAATTCGAGCCTTTTCCAGATCCAATTTATCCAGCATTTGAACAGTGTCGGGATCTTGTGCGGTCGCCAGTTCCGACCCGGGACGATGCACCATTACCGATCTCAACGGTGCCCATTCATTCAACTGGCCGAAGTGGCCCCAAACGGTGCCGATTTCATCCCGCATGGGCGTGGTGCGCGGCGACCAGCCATGGCCGCCATAAGCGGAGGCGTTGTGAAGGTGAATTTTATCCATGTATCATGTTCCCGTTTGTTTCCCGCTCGATCGGTGCCGGTGCCGGCCGTATCCGGGATTTTCCGGTAAACGACCGGTTGAGTCCATATGGCTTGTGAAGTCAGCGGATTGTTCCCTGTTCAAAGATTTCCCAAAATGTCAAAAAGGGGCCTCAGTGTCAAGAAGGTCGAAGTGAGCTTCAGCTCGAGCCATTTTTTTTTGACAATGTCGATGAAGGTCATAATTTTGACCTTCGAAGGTATTCGTAAATTACGCTATTGAAGGAGTGCTATTTTATCTCGATCCATTAACACCATTCTATTCGGAGTCAAATCAATGAAAAAGATATTAACCCTCGCTGCTATTTCCTTAATTCTTATTCTTCAGGGCTGCCAGACAGCGCCGCCGATTCAAACTGTCGATGCATTAGATCTCGAGCGTTTCATGGGCGACTGGTACGTTATCGCAAATATTCCCACGTTTATTGAAAAAGATGCCTACAATGCGATCGAATCTTACCGCCTCGACGACAATGGCGATGTGCTGACAACCTTCACATTCAACAAAGGCGGTTTCGACGGACCTGTTAAAAAATATACGCCTAAGGGCTTCATACGTGACAAGCGGTCAAACGCTGTGTGGGCCATGCAATTCATCTGGCCCGTAAAAACGGAATACAGAGTTATTTATCTGGCAACGGATTATTCCCAAACTGTCATCGGCCGCACGAAAAGAGATTATGTCTGGATAATGGCCCGGCAGCCGTCCCTTCCAGAAACGGATTACGAACGGATTCTGAAATTTATCGAAAAACAGGGTTACGATATCACCAAGGTGCAGAAGGTGCCCCAAAAAATGGGCGATAAATGAAAAGCGATGACTATTGGTCAAATAGGGCGTGATTTATTCACGATGCTCCAATTGCGCAGGGGCCGAATGCTGGATTGAATCATAATGAAACGATGTGGAAAATTTGACATTTCACACCGATACAGTACAATTGGCCTGGTAATTATGAACGCCATGACAGTCTGGCGCTTATCGAGAGAAGTTGTTAACGGCAAACAATAAGCAGCCAGTCCCCAAGGAGGCCCTATGAAAATGTTGACGAAATCGTTTCCCGTGCTACTTCTCGGTTTTATTGTATTTTTCGGTTGCGCCCCGTCAACTCGGGTCGACCTGGTCTACCAACCTTCCGGTTTCAGAGTATCGCCCTGTCAAAAAAGTCTCGCTATTGTAACTTTCACGGATGAAAGGGGGAAAAAAGTTATTGGTGAAACCCAGAAAGGTATACCGATCCATGCCAATGACTCCGTGTCCAGTTGGATTTCCAGAGCTTTCTATGATGAACTCGAACGCAGTGGCTGCAAGGTGGAATACCACGACACGGGTGCAATGTTTGATACCGACTATATGTTGACCGGCGTTATCAAAGACTTGAATGTCATGCAGATGTCCCATACCGAATATGACGCCAGATTGCGGCTCAATATCGTAGTCCAAGCCGCTGGGCAGCAAGTCTTTATTAAAGAATATGTCAGCACTCTCACGAAAAAGACCATTCCATCCTCAAAAGTCCCCGGTGAGGTATTAACCGAACTGCTGCAAGGATTGATTCAGGAGGCCCTGTCAGACTTGCGTGATCGCCTGAATTAGACGCCCCGCCAAAAGAAGATAATGTACACATTGTTGGGCTGCGCCCCCGGCGGCTTCATGACGGGTTCATGCCGCGGCCTGGAATCAATGCGCCTCCTCGTTTTCCCATGACCGACGCCGCTGAAAGGCCGCAGTCTCGTGTTTCGAATCAAAAGTATCAAAGCCCGCAACCCGCTTGTCGATAAACAATACCTATTCATGAAATACGCTGGCATCGATAATCCGTTTATCTGCGGAAACCGGCTAAAGTGTATGCATTTTGAGCCGATAATATGGCAGTACCCACGTAATTTATTGGCCCAAATGGTATCCCGGTCAGTAAATTTATACAATATGTAGTGGTTTAAGTGGATAGGGCAGGGATTTGTGGGATACACAATGCAGCAAAGTGGGAAATCCAAGGCTGGAAAGGAGTCGATTGCATGGCGAAACATCCTAAACGCGGACCAGCACCGATTGTCGGGGTCATGCAACAGAAGATATTCGGTCTCCCCGTCGATCGCGACATTATTTTTAGCAATCACAAGGAGATATACAAGAAGAGGGTCGAAAAACGCCAGCGTGGGCTTATCATCAGGCTTCCGTTTTTAAAACCGTTCCTTGCGGGAGACGAAAAAATTCTATTGGTCACAACCGGTCATTCGCCACCGACGATTTTTGAAAAGATGGGGCTCGGATGGCTTTTCGTCTATCTTAAAAGATCGCTGCTGGTTTTTACAGACCGGCGGATTTTTCATATTCCGACCACACCGATTTACCGATACCGCAACTCGATTGCTCAGATCCTATACGACAGTTGTCAGTCCATCATTCTGAAGGGCCGATCTCTGGTGATCACCTATCCGTCCCAGTCGGTTACCGACAAGTTCTTTAGCATTTCCGGAAAAGAAAAAAAGAAGATCAGAGAGATACTGACAAAGCTGCCGATTGGGGGTGGCGGTAAACCCGCTGTAGGCCGGATTCACCTCTGCCCCCAGTGCGCCGCACCGCTGTTCGTTTCACGCCCTATCTGCCAACGCTGTCAGCTGACATTCAAATCCGGAACCATGGCCACCCTATTGGCCATTCTTCTGCCAGGGGGTGGGTATCTATACATCCGGCAGCCTTTTTTGGGAATCGTGGCTGCAATTCTGGAGGGGCTGTTGCTGATTGGGATCGGCAGTTCGCTGAACGACATGGCAAACGGTGTCGCCTCGAGCACGACCTTGTTTGCAGGCACATCGATTTTGTATATCATCGTAAAGCTCGCTGCGGTCGTCCACACGCGTGTTTTTATTCGCGAGTTCGTTCCCCGCCCGAAGGTTGTCACCTTTCAGGGGCTCAATGCGCAGGCTGCCTGAGAAAACAACCGTTATGAAAGACCTATCTATTTCTGGGGAGAATCGTCTGAAGACCGCATGTGTCTCGGCGAGCGGTGCATGAACCTGACCGGTTAACGGTTCCATGAAAAAAGGGAGGCACCGATAGCGAGACAACCGACAGTCATCAGGGCCAATATGGTCAATTCCGGCCCAACGTCGAGCAACCCCGCACCATCATTCATAATCTTGCGTACCGCCCGCAACAGGTGGGTCAGTGGAAAAATTTCTGAGAACCCCCTAACCCAGCCAGGGGCCCCCTCAAGCGAGAACCAGACTTCGGACAAGAACATCATTGGCCAGGAAATAAAATTTAACACCCCGGTTGCAAACTCCTCGCTAGTTCCGCGTGAGGCCAGCACCAGGCCCAATGATGTCAGGCTGAGACTGCCAAAAAGAAAAACCAGCGCCAAATTTACATACGAACCTTCCACGTGAAATGAGAATATCAGGTCACATCCGATCCACACGACCGTAAGAGTGAACATCAGCAAAAAGATGCGCGAGAGCATTTGCGCACTCAGATATTCCAATGCCGTCAACGGTGTGGCTTTAAGTCGCTTCAAGACGCCATTCTTGCGATAGCGGACGACAACGTAGCCCACGCCCCACAGGGCGCTGAACATCATGTTCATGGCCAGTATTCCCGGAAACAACCAGTCGATGTAACGGACCTGGCGGCCAGATACCTCATGCCTGATAACCGGAAGTGATAGCTCTTTCGGGATTAAGCTGCTGCGGAATATTCTTTCCAAGATATACCCCTTAGGGGCCGTTGTGTTGAGCCAATAATTGTGCGGTGGCGGGCCGATTTGGACGAGAAAGTCGACTTTGTGGTTTCGGAGCTTGTTAAATGCCTCTGCGGCAGTAGCGAAACCGACGAAGTGGATATAGTCGGTGCGGCCGAACCGTTCAGGAATCTCCAGCGTGTTTACCGCTACGGAGTCGGTTTCAGCAGGGAAGACCCCGACTTTGAATTCTGTGTAACGGTCGCTACCGAATATGATACCGAAACCGGCCACGATAAGGAAAGGAAACATGAAATTCCAACCGAAGGCGGCCCGGTCACGGAAAAACTCGCGATTTCGGGCGACAAATATGATCCAAAGCCTTTTGAACTTCATGCTTACTCCCTCAAGTGGCGACCGGTCAGTTTCAGGAAAACGTCTTCGAGGTTCGGTGAGCGCACGGTCATATCTTCCAAATTGATGTTTTGGGCGATGAGGTCGGTTACGCACCCGTTGAGATCGTCTGTCATAATCTCGACCCGGTTCTGAAGAAACTGGTGCCGGTCGGATGGCCGGAAGTTCAACCCGCCGACATTTTTCGAAGGTAGCACCACGGTGACACCGCCGCAGTGGCGTCTAATCAGTTCTTCCGGAGTGCCTGAGGCAATCACACGGCCGTAATCCATGATGGCGATTTCATCGCACAGCTGTTGCGCTTCTTCCATGTTGTGGGTTGTCAATACCAAAGTTCGGCCCTCGGCCTTTATCGCTTCGACAATGTCCCACAGGTTGCGCCGGGCTTGAGGGTCAAGGCCCGTGGATGGCTCGTCCAGAAATACCAGATCGGGTTGGTTGATCAGCGCCAGGGCCAGCATGAACCGTTGTCGCTGGCCGCCGGATATGCGATCGTTGTATTGGTGTAAGAAATCGGTTAATTGGCACATGTCGATCAAATTCTGCATATCAGCGGAATCGTGGTACAGGCTTTTGAAGGTCTGCATGGTTTCGTAGACCGTCAGAAATGAAAGCAGAGCGGTCTGTTGAAAAAGGATGCCGATCTTGTCCCGATATGAATCCGCATGCGGTTGCCCCCGATAGTATATTTCACCCGATGTCGCGGGGATAATGCCCTCGATCACCTCGATAGTGGTTGTCTTGCCGGCACCGTTGGGTCCCAATAGGCCGAGACAGGTTCCTTGCCTTATGCCGAAAGAAACGCGGTCGACAGCTGTGAAGCGGCCGTATTTTTTTGTCAAGTTTTTGACTTCGAGAAGGGGTGCCATATTTTTCTAACGCTGCTTTTCCGTGATCCTATTTCTCGGCTCTGCGAATTACCAAAATTTCGTCTAACATAAGCATTTCCGTTGGGTTATCAAACCGGTTTTCGCTTGACAAGGCGACAAGTGGGATTTAGGTTTCAGCCTGAATTTGCAGCGGCCAACGACTGGGTGTGATAGCACAAGGTCACGACTTTTGCAAAAAAGCGGACCAGAAGTAGAAAAAAAGTGTACATGCAATATTTTGAGGAGATTATGCCGGTCATTCTATCAATTGTGGGAAAATCCGGAAGCGGCAAAACAACGCTGATTGAGAAACTGCTGCCGGAGTTGAAGAAGCGCGGTTATCGCATCGGGACCATCAAACATGCCGCTCATGAAGTGGATATGGACAGAGAGGGAAAGGACAGCTGGCGGCACAGGAAAGCCGGTGCCGATACGGTCCTCGTGGTTTCACCAAAAACCATCGCTCTGGTAAAAAACGCGACAGACCAGAACCCGGAAGACGCCGACAAATACTTCGACGATGTCGATCTCGTTCTGACCGAAGGTTTCAAATCGGGAGACAAGCCAAAAATCGAGATTTTTCGTCCAGCAGCCCACCGGGAACTTCTGTGTCAGGACGACAAACAGCTGGTTGCCGTCGTCACAGATACGGCCATCGACCCGGGTGTCCCCGTGTACGGTCTGGACGATGTCGGTGGACTGGCTGACTTTATAGAAGCACGCTATATTCTCGGTCGATTGCCTTCCGGAACCGATCCGATGGTTTTACCGGCCGGGGACCGAACATCGTCTTTGGGCGACGTCGAAAAGGATGGTTTTTGACCCGAAAATGTCATGCAATTTTCGGGCGGCCCTCCTTTTTCACTAATCTTCTTCTGCACACCGGTTTCCTCCTTACGACTGAGAGCGAATCAATCCCAAATGAATGCTGAAAAAGAAACCAATGACGGTTTTCTGAAGTGGCCGCCACTGATTCCTGGAATACTGATTCGGCGCTACAAACGTTTTCTCGCCGATGTGAAACTCGAAAACGGACGGTCTGTTACCGCTCATTGCCCCAATACTGGCAGTATGAAAGGCTGTTCCGAGCCTGGCCGGCCGGTGTATGTGTCATTTCATGATGACCCCAAGCGGAAACTCAATTACACGTGGCAGCTCATCCGAATGTCTGATTCACTCGTCGGCGTCAATACACTGGTTCCCAACCGCCTGGTGGAACTGTCGATCCGGAGCGGGACAATTCCTGAATTTGGTTTTGCCAAAGAGATCCAGCGCGAAGTTGCCGTTGGGAACAGGTCCCGCATCGATTTGATGCTGTTGGATGCTGCCGGCCGGGCATGTTATATCGAAATTAAGAATTGCACCTTGGTCGAGAACGGCACTGCCCGGTTTCCGGATGCCGTAACCTCGCGTGGCGTGAAGCACCTGATCGAATTGGAACGATTGCGTGCAACCGGGCACCGTTGCTTTATGTTTTACTTCATTCAACGTATGGATGCGCGCATCTTCAAACCGGCGGACCACATCGACCCTAAATACGCTAAGATACTGCGGCGGGTTTCGGGTAACGGAGTGGATATCCTGGCCTATGACGTCGATGTGGGACTGGATGGAATCCGTTTACGGCGACCGGTTCCCTGCGAATTATAGGCGTATGCGGCGATCGATTGGACGTGTCCGTTCGCCCTTGTTTTCTGTTATACCGTTTTTCAAAAATGAATTCCGAAATACGGAAGGTTGGAATCAGTGGTAACAGGAAAAAACGTTTGCATATCGGACGTTTTTTTGACAACCACTATATCGATAACCGTGCGATTCTTCTTCCGCTGGGGGCCCATCGATTGAATCTTTTCAGGGAACGGCCCGCCGCCGCAGTAATGCTTGATCCACGGGGCCTCATAGCAGGCTGCGCCTCGGCTGCCGGGTTTGACAAGCGGTGGTAAATTAGATATTTAAGCGCCTGTTTCTCGCCGATTATTCTGATCACCTTTTCATCTGACCGGATCAATGTTGAGAGCATGCCATGCAGGAACTGTCCTTCGAAGAACTCCTGTCAAACACACGAAACCTGGAACGTATCCTCGACAACCTCAAAGAGGGCATCATTGCCCATGATTTACGCCGCCGAATCTTCTTTTTCAATAAAGAGGCCGAGAATATCACCGGCTATCGGCGGGAAGACGTTCTGGGGCGAGACTGTCATGATGTTTTTGGCGAGCCGTTCTGCGGTGAGCACTGTTCTTTCTGCGGCAGTGACCCTTCTGTCGGGGAGTCTAAAGAATATACCCTGACACCACCGTCCAAGAGCGGGGAGTCCCGGCGTGTGGAAATATCGGTCATCCCCATGCGCAATGAGCGCGGTGAGCCTATCGGTGTCCTATCTTCCCTTCACGATGTCACCGACCTGTATTGCCTGCGCCTGAAAACGGAGCAGTTGACGTGTTTCGACAATATCATTGGTCAGGACGTAAAAATGCTCCAGGTGTTTCAGCAAATCAGAGATGTCGCCGATTACGACTACCCGGTGCACATCACCGGAGAAACCGGAACAGGCAAGGAACTGGTGGCGGCAGCCATCCACAGAGAGAGCCGTCGGGGTGGAGCGCCCTTCGTTCCCATTAATTGCGGTGCCCTGCCGGAGGGACTTCTCGAAAGCGAGCTGTTTGGTCATGTGAAAGGTGCATTCTCAGGGGCCATACGGGACAAGAAGGGGCGTTTTCAGTTGGCTGACAACGGTACCATCTTTCTGGATGAAGTCGCTGATCTGCCCAAACCGATGCAGGTAAAACTGCTGCGTTTTTTGCAGGAAGGGACCTTCGAAAAGGTCGGTGGCGAGGAGACGTTGACCGTCAACGTGCGTTTGATCAGCGCAACAAATAAAGATCTGTGGGAAGAGGTGCGGTATGGCCGATTCAGGGATGATCTTTACTACCGTTTCAATGTCATTCCCATTCATATACCGCCGTTGCGGGAGCGTAAGAACGACATTCCGCTATTGGCGGAACACTTCCTCAGAGAAGCCGGTAATCAGTACGATCGACAGCCCCTGGTGATATCAAAAGACGCCCTTGCCATGATGCTTGATTATGCCTGGCCCGGAAACGTGCGGGAGCTGCAAAATGCCCTTCAGTTCGCCATCGTCCGATGCAACGATCGGGTCATATCTCCCTCCGATTTGCCATTGGAGTTCAGGAAGCGATCCCGGCGTTATGGCCGGCGCGGTCCACTCCGAAAACTGACCGGTGATTCCGTCAGGTCGGTCCTTTTGCGGACCGGTGGAAACAAGGCCGCAGCAGCCCGTCTCCTGGAGGTGGGACGCGCAACACTTTACCGTTTCCTGAACGATCATCCTCAAACGCTTGACGATTTGGACCTGCCCGCGAAATTGCGTCGCTGATTTCACGAATATGACCTTGGATTATTCCGCTATTCAAAAATAAATTCCGAATTACAGAAGGGGGTAAAGGGGGTCGGCAGTGGCGTTGTCATCTTATGGTGTGGGGAATATCAAAAGGAAAGGGGCTCGGTAACGAGCCCCTTTTTTGATCATTTACGCTCTTGACAGTTAGGCGACATCCAGTTTCTGGCGATCGGCCATATCCATCAACACGCGATCGCGGGCTTTGTCGATGCCCAGAGCCTTGCGCTTCTTGTCGATGTGAGCGATCATCATGCTGGCCATTTCATAGGGATCCGGTGTGAAACCCCACTTGCCGAAGCCCTGCTTTTCCAGACCGTTGAACAGCAGTTCGTGGAACTTGGTGCCTTCGACAATCGGAAAGTGCACACCGAAGACCGTGAACACACCCGAGGCGACGAAATATTGGCCGATACAAATGGCCTTTTCGCTCATCCACTCCGGTGCCGCCCCGGCCACCGGTAGATCGGCCATGCTGTCGCCCAAGCCACCCTCGTTGACCATTTCGGCGCAGGCGATCAGGATCCGGCTGTTGTCGACGCAGGATCCGATACCGAGCACCGGCGGCATGCCGACGGTCTCACAGACCTCGCGCAGTCCCGGTCCGGCCATAACCGCGGCTTCCGGCGTGGTTAGCCCGGCTTTGGCCAGCGCGACCTGAGAACAACCAGTCTGAACGACCAATACGTCGTTCTTGATCAGTTCTTTGACCAGTTCGACATGAACCCAGTCCTGTTTGACCCTGGGATTGGTGCAACCCACGACACCGGCCACCCCACGGATGCGACCATTGATGATGTTGTCGTTGAGCGGGCGATAGCTGGCCCGGAAGGTCCCGCCGAGCATGTATTTGATGTACTCGTGTGAGAACCCGTGCACGCCGATGTTGCGGATCTGCGGTATTTCTATCGCGGCAGTGCGGTTTTTGAAACGGGATATCGCCTTGATGACCACCTCGTCGGTGCACTCCTTGGGGGTGTGCTCATGGAACTCGATGTGGGTGGCCCCTTCGATCTTGCAGCGCGGGTTGGTGGTAATCAGGGGTGTGCCGTAGCAGTCGGCGACCTTGGCCAAACCCTGCTTGATGCACTGGACGTCGACGCACATGGCATCCACGGCACCGGTGACAAGTATCGTTTCGGTCGACATGAAGTTACCGGCGTGTGGAATACCGTGTCTCACCAGCACCTCGGCACCGGAGCAGCACATACCGGCCAGGTTGATGCCCTTGGCGCCGGCTTTCTTGGCCTCTTCGATCAGGGTATTCTCGTTGCAGGACTCGATCATCGACTCGAACAGGTTTGGTTCATGGCCGTGGACGATGATGTTGACGTAGTCTTCCTTGAGCACGCCCATATTGACCTCGATGCTGATGGGCGAGGGTGTGCCAAAAAGAATGTCGGAAATTTCGGTGGCCACCATGGAACCGCCCCACCCGTCGGCCAGGGCCGTGCGGCTGATTTGCTTGATAATGTTGGTGTAATCCTGATCCACACCCATATGGCTGCGGTGCATGCACTCCATGATTTCGCGCATGGCGCCGCGGGGGACGATGCCTTCTTTACGCCAGGTTTCGAGAGTTTTGGCCGGTACACGCTTGGCAAAAGGAATTTCGCCCTCCACCTGGGTGTAAGTTCGTTCCAGCTCTTTATAGAGGTCATTGGCGATATCCATTAGCTCGCGGTCCTCGGTTTCGATACCGATGGAGCGGGCGACTTCTTCCAGCTTGACCGGATCCTTGATCTGGTAATCCTTGATTTTGCCGTTGACCACATCCCGGAAAAGATCGAGCATGCTCATGCCGTGATCGGTATGGGCAGAACCGCCGGCGGCGACCATGCGGGCGAAGTTACGGGACATGATGGTATCGATGGTGGCCCCGCAGACCCCGACCTTGGCGTAGGGGTCTTTGGCATTGAGCCGGCAGGGACCCATGGCGCAGTGCTTGCAGCAGGCGGAGTCGGCGCCGATGGGACAGGCTTTCATATTGATGGCCCGGTCCCAGGCGGTCTCCACGCCGTCTTTCTTGGCTTTTTCAAGCATCTGGATCGTGGCATCGCAAGTGGTCAGATCCCGGAAATTGATCTCTTTTGCTTTTTTCTTGGGAATGATTTTTTTCTCCTCGGCCATGGCGTCTCCTTTTGTGGAAAGATTGAATGGTGTTTTGATTTTACTGAATCAATTTCAGTCAGTTATGTCCCGAATGGCTAAGATGTGGTGCTTATTAGTAATGATTACTATTATAACTACAAGGCGGCTTGGATCTTGTCAAGAAAAAATAATATCAATTGAAACAAATGGTGATTTATACTATGCAATCAACTTGATAGCATTGTAGCCTTACATCCGCTTGAACTTTGCATTCGAGCGATCTGATCCGGTTGCCGAACGCGTTTCTCCGATCCATCCGCCAGTGAATGAGAGGGGAGCCATTGATGAATGAAAGGACAGGGGCCATGACCGAAGACAAAGATGTAAAAATTTTTTCACTCAGCACATGCAGCCACTGCAAGTTGGCCAAAAAGATGCTTTCCGATTGCACTATCAAATATGAATTTGTGGACGTGGACCTCCTGGATGGAGACGAGCGGAAAGCCATCCTGGCTGATGTGAAAAAATTTAATCCAAAGTGCTCTTTTCCAACAATTATCATTGGGGAAAAAGTCGTGGTAGGGTTCAAGGAAAAGGAAATAAAGGAGGCCCTGGGGTTATAATGGATGCTCAGACGCTTTATGAAATGATGCGAAAAGTTCAGGAGCCCAAGGGGTATTATTTCAACGTGGACAAGGAGAGAACCTTCGAGCTTCTCGAAGCCCTGATCTTGAACAAAGACCGCTATGGGTACATGGGCTGTCCTTGCCGATTGCTTTCCGGAGACCGCCAAAACGATCGGGACATCATCTGCCCGTGTGTCTACAGTGTGCCGGACATTGCCGAATACGGCAGTTGTTACTGCAATCTGTATGTCTCCAAGGAATGGAACGAGGACAAGATCCCGCATGATTATGTGCCGGAACGCCGGCCGCCGGAAAAAATGGGATTTTAACTCATGGTTCTTGCGGTTTGAGACAACGGATTACGAAAGGAGACAACGGTGGGACAGACAATAGAAAAAAAAGAGGTTTGCCAGTGCAAGAATTGTGGCAACGAAGCTGAAATGATATTCACCTGCACTCTGCCGGATACAGAGACGGATTCTGAGACCACGACCCGAGCACCGGAACCGGCCGCTCCGGATGCACAAAAGAAAAAGCAGACCAAGGGTACGGCCACGTGCGCCCATTGCGGCAATGAGGCCGATATGTGGATCGAATACTGATTCCGGGTTGCACTGATTGTATCCGCTTTATTGTCCTTTGAACGCAGAGTGACAGGCAACCGGTCAATATCAACAGAGCAGCACGGGTGGAAGGCAAAGGTTTCTGCGGGCAGAGACAACACCAAACGCGTTGCTGGGAAGAATCTTCAGGTGAGGTGAGCCAATGGAAGAGAGCACAACAATTATCAATACGGGGTTGCGGGGAGTAACGGTTGCCAGCACACGTATCAGCGATGTGGACGGCAAAAAAGGCCGCTTGATTTACCGGGGTTTTTTGGTGGGAGATCTGGCGGAGCGGGCCAGTTTTGAAGAAGTGGTATATTTGCTGCTTTATGAACATCTGCCCGGTAGAAAAGAACTGGCGCAATTCAAAGAGCGGTTGGCCTCTGAACGCTGGATATCGGATTCGCTGCTGGCTGCCCTTAAAACGCAACCAGCAGAGGCGCTAGCGATGGATATCTTGCAGGCGGGAGTGTCGCTTCTGGCCAACGATGACCCGGATGTCAACGAACAATCGAAGGCCGCATCGGAACGTATGGCCGTGCGACTTATCGCCAAGTTCCCGGTTCTGCTGGCGGCTTGGGGCCGGATCCGGCAGGGATTGGATCCGGTTGCGCCAGTCGAAGATCTGGGCCACGCGGCCAATTTTCTTTACATGCTGACTGGCGAACGACCGGCGGATGATACCGCCCGGTTCATGGATGTGGCACTTGTTCTGCATGCTGAGCATTCCTTCAACGCGTCGACGTTTTCGGCGCGGCAAGTGGCCTCCACCCGGGCGCACATGTATGCTGCAGTTGGGGCTGCCGTCGGCTCTCTTTCCGGCGATCTGCATGGCGGTGCCAATGTGCGGGTGATGAAAATGTTACAGGAAATCGGGTCCGTAGATAGAGTGGAAGAGTTTGTGAAAGCCCAACTGGCTGCCGGAAAGGTTCTCTTCGGTCTCGGGCATGCGGTTTACAAGGTTGACGATCCGCGGGCAATAATTTTAGCGCCGATGTCGGAAACGATGTGCCGCCGGATTGGTGAGCTAAAATGGTACGAAATATCACGCGAAGTCGAATCTAAGGGTAAAGCGCTTTTCAAAGATCACAAGGGGATTGATATTTTCACGAACGTTGATTTTTACAGCGCCTCCCTTTACTACGCCTTGGGAATCCCCATCGATTTTTTCACACCTGTTTTCGCGGTATCGCGTGTGGCCGGCTGGACGGCGCACGTGATCGAAGAACAACATGCGGGAGCCGCGGAGAAACCGGCCTTGTACCGGCCGGCGTCGGATTACGTCGGGACCTACTGCGGTCCGGATGAATGTACATTTGTACCGCTGGAGAAGCGATAGTAGGGCAATATCCCCCAGCGGTGATCGAATAGAAAAAGACCATGGAGATTGCGCGATTGTCCATGGTCTTTTTATTTGGTGGCTCTGTCCCCGGCTTTCCTGCTCAATGCCCTCCATCGATATTTTTTGTTCGGGAAGCTCGAAGCGACGCATTCGTGAAAGGAATTTCACGACGGATAGAAAAGATTTTTTGATTGACAGTGACTAAATCGTCAGGCCGAGTTTGGCACCCTCGTATATGGCCGTTTTGGCAGAACGGGGTTTGAGGCAGTCGCCGATAACATGGGTTTCATATCCGAGGTCGCGGATTTTTTTATGGATCGTATCATCAGGTTGTATTCCGATTGCCACGACCACACGACCCGCCGCGAGTTTCTTCTCGATCTTATCCGGCCCGATAACCACCACGGTGTCGTTTTCCACCCGCGCCAGGCGGTGTTCCGTTAAAATCCTGACGTTGTTTTCCTTGAGTTTGCGGATCAGGATTTTCTTGGTTATGGCCTCGAGATCACCGCCGATTTTGGGCATCACTTCAACGATGAGGACGGGGGATCCGGTGGCGGAAAGATGGTAGGCTACTTCACATCCGGTTGCGCCGCCACCGATAACGACTGTTGGCCGAATATCCTGGTGCATTCCGTTTAGGACGACGTCAAACGTCGTAACGGATTCACTATCGATGCCGGTTACCGAGGGAAGCATCGGTTTGGAACCGGTGGCCAAAATGACTATATCCGGATTGACCTTCAGCACGGTTTCTGCGGTGGCGGTTTGTCCCAGGTGACAGCTGACGCCATTGAGTTCAACCTGTTTTTTTTGGAAGTTGATCAGACTCTGCATCTCCCTTTTATAATCGGTCCGGCTGCCCGGCACCAGCTGGCCGCCAAGAAACGGTTGCCTTTCATATAGATGAACGTCGTGGCCGCGTTTGGCTGCCACCCAGGCGGCGTTCAATCCCCCCGGTCCGCCACCGATAACCATGACCTTCTTGGGCACCTCGGCCGGGAGGATCTGCATTTCCTGTTCGCGTCCCAGTGACGGATTGACAAGGCATTCCAATCGACCGTAGCGAAATATCGACTGCATACAGGTATTGCAGGCGATGCATGTCCGGATTTCGTCGAATCGGCCTTGTTTGGCTTTGATCGGCATTTCTGGATCGGCCATCAGGCCGCGGCCGATGCAAACCAGATCCGCCATACCCTTGGCGAGGATCGCATCGGCTGTCCAGGGGTCATTGATCCTGCCGACCGTCATTACCGGGATATCGAGTGCGCTTTTAATTGTGGCTGCAGATTCGGCCAGACACGCTTTTTTCATAAACATCGGCTGGCAGATCCATTCGGGGGTCAAGTCGTTACCAGCGGATACCTGAACGACATCAATACCGGCACCGACCAGAATCGATAATATGGCTATGCTTTCTTCAACGGTCAACCCATCCGGTACGAATTCCTGGGCACTGATCTTGAAAGATATCGGGTAGTCCGGACCCAAGCGCTTTCTTATTTCCACAATGATTTCGCTGGCAAACCGGGTTCGACCAGCTGTGTCACCACCATAGGCGTCCTCTCTGATATTCGAATACCTGGAAAGAAACTGATTGATCAGATACCCGTGGGCCCCGTGAATTTCGAGAAGTTCAAAACCGGCCTGTTGGCCTCTGACAGCGGCCTCGGCGAAACGGTGGACGAGTTCCTGAATTTGATCGACACTCAGCGGTTCAACCTCTCCCGTTATATACGGGCTAGATAGGGGAGATGGCGCCAGGGGCCGGCAATTGATAACTTTGGGTGAGGTCTGGCGGCCGGCATGGTGGATCTGAAGCGCTGGTATTACACCCTCAGACTTCAGCGCGGCAGTGATCTTTGAAAGCCCCTCAACAATTCGATCATCGTCAATACGGGCCTGGTTTTTAGAGACAATACCTTCTGGAGAAACGGCGCAGGCTTCCATGATAACCATGGCCGGCCCACCTGCGGCACGGCGACGGTAGTGCTCAATGGTTCGTGCGGTGATCGTCCCGCCATTTCCGAGGAGAAAAGAGGCCAAGGGGGGCAGAACGATCCTGTTTTGAAGAGTGATGTTTTTAATCGTAAAAGGAGTAAACAAATGTTTCATAGCGAATGCCAAGCGATTTTTCTTTGAATTCGACCGGCGATGCCGGGAAATTGATGAAAGTCTTCATCCCCGTTTTTTTCTGTTGGCGCAACTCTTTGGGATCGATTGCCGATAGATGGGTAACTGCCACTGAAACGACGATGATCAAAAGGCATGCGAGGGTTGGGGGACGATTATGTTTTCGTGTTTTCGCTACTTATTAAAATTACAGCTTGGAGTCAAATCAAAAAACAGGTGGGGGGAGAAGGTAGACCCGTAAAACAGAAATCAGCCGCAGAAAGATCGAAAGAAGGGTTAGCCGGTTTTTCGGGGGCGTACATTACCGCCGAATTAAACTGGCCATGGATAGTCAATTGCCTCGTTGCCGTATACGGGCGAGCAAGGGAACGATACCGGTGAAGGTATTTTACTAGAAGCTGTCTCAAAAAAGTCTTTTCGCAGGATATCGGCGTTGAAACCTCGTCTCAAGTCCCCGACATACTTGAGTATGCCTGCGGATTATGACCCACATGCTGTGTTGGATCGGATGGAAAATCCCGCGCAGCGGGGATCCTCGGCCTCGCCTTGATCTCGACCGATAACCCCGATTTTTGAGATAGCTTCTAATTCAATAAAATGTCTTTCAGGCCGAATCAATCGATAACATCAATGGAAAAATGGACGCGTCGATTTTTGGCGCTGTCAATTTCTCCCATGCTGATGGTAGCCGGGCTCTCACTGCCGTAACTGACAACCACCAGGCGTTCGGTCGCTATACCATAGCCCAACAGATAGGACTTTACGTTTCCGGCTCTGTGGTCGGCCAGGGTCAGGTTGAATTCAGCGGATCCTTTCTCGTCGCTGTGCCCCTGTATGACGATGCGAATATCCGGATGAGCTTGAATCCAGGCCGCTTTCCTGACAAGGATATCTCGCGCTTCGGGAAGAAGGATGGCACTGTTTTTATTGAAGTAAATGTCTTCGTTAACGAAAGCTTCCCATCCTTCCGGGTATCGGGTTTCGACCGGTGCCGGAGGGTTTTCCGCGGGGGGCGGTGGCGGCGGCGCTGAAACCGTCGCCGGCTGGTGCTCCTGCGGTGCGGGTGTCACGTCTTTTCCGGCACATGCCAGAAGGAAGTATGGCAGAGTGATTATGATGAAAAGCAAAAGCAGCGACAATCGATTCTTTTGCATGCAGTCCTCCTTGAATACATTATAAATTCGTTCTGAATCTGATTCCAGCCATATATCGTTTGGTGGCGCCGGATCAATGCGGTGCCGACGATAGATGGCACCCTGCTATGCCCATTTGGATACCTTTTTTAACTGGCCTATATGATACCAAAAATGAGGTACTTAAGTCAACTTTTCGGCATGCGGTACCACGGCTGATCGTCTTTAAATCCCATGCGATCAAAAGTTTAGTTGTGGGTTGAATTTTTCCGTCGTGGAAAATGATCCGGTTATGACCATTGAGGGATTAAAGAAAATGGTAGATCGGCCGATAGAATATGCGGGAGGTGATGAATATGCACATCGTTCTTGGTAGGGTGATTTCGCCTCGAAAAGATCCGTCCGAATCCTCACCGCTGCCGGTTTCCGGCAAAAAGGGGCCGATCAGGGATCGTCGGAAAAATACCGTGGATCGACGCAGAAGCATAAGGGACGGGGTCATTGTTACCCTGTCGACGCGAAGAGAGCGCCGCAGTGGAAGGGACCGCCGCAAACGCTCTTCCTGAAACCGTTCTGATTCGCTTATGGGCTGGCTGTTTTGATGATCAGCTTCTGGCCGGGTTTTATGGCACTGGTTTTACCGAGATTATTATCCCGACGTAACTGATCGATGGACAAATTGTATTGACGGCTGATGCCGTATAGGGTGTCACCGGATTTAACGGTATATGAGACGGCCTTATTCTTTGGGGCAGCGGATTTTGCGGGTGTTTTTGCTTGCGTTTGTGTTGCGGGCGGTTTGGTTTGTTGCGCGGTAAGGGTCTTGGCGATATTGTCCACTTGCATTGATACCGTCGTTCCCAGCCGATTGAGCCTCTCGATGGCCTGCAGGTATGTCTGTCCGTCTTTTTCTAGAGCGTTCAGCCTTTCTTCAACGCTATTGAGTTCCGCCAGTCGCTTTTCCAACGTCACGATTCGGTCTTCGAGTTGCTGGATCCGCCCATCCGCCTGAGGGTTTTGGGGGGTGCCCCTGAACCATATCGCCATCATTACCACGATCACAATTCCCACCAACAGAACGGGGAGAATGAACCATCCCCGGGGCAGTGGTTTTTTTTCTTTCAGGGCTTGATATCCCTCTTCCTCCAGATACTCTTCGTCTGGTATTTTCTCCGAGTCACTGTCGAAATAACGATTACCCATTTTAAACGTTCCCCTGTGGTTGATAAGCGTCCGACCGACGATACCCGCTAATCTGGATAGAAGACCAGGTATCTGTCGTGGTCGATTAATGACGGTAAAAAAATGAGGAGTCATATTGTCCAGCTAGGATATCTGGAGCATTCTATTCCAAGGCATATTGTGTGTCAAGAGGTAATCGGTACAACATGTAGTAGTTTATCTGGATCTTCTCTGACTTTTTTTGCGGGCATTACGTTGCCAAACGCCATATACCATCACGACTGCAACAGTAAGGCTGAAGTACCAGGGGAACCAACCCATTGCCTTGACAAACACCATGTTCTCAATGGCTTCAGCGGTTAATTCTTGCGCCAGTGCGTCGGAGCCGCTCACATTGGCGCGCAGATAGGCAACCAGCAGGGAGTACAATATTCCCACGATACCATAGGCCAGGTTCATGGACAGGCCTTTGAAACTGAGCACTGTCGCCCGTTGTGCCGAAGAGGTGATCTGGTTCAGGTAATGGCTTTGAAAGAATCGCAGCATGTACATGGCGGCGGCTATCAGTACCACCGGAATGATTCCTATCCGTGGTAAGAACAGGGTCATACCGGCCAAGCCACAGACGGCCAGAACCGTCATGACCACCAGATTGAATTCCGGCGAGCGATTGTTTACCATGGCACGCGCTAATCGCGGGACAAAAAGCCCGACGACAGCGATGGCTGAACCGATCAGACCGAATGTCGCTTCCGGAAGTTGGATGAGCCGATAATACTGACTTGCCAGGGTAACCGCCATGCGCAGACAGCTGTCGAAAACCAGACCGACAAGAATGATAAACAGCGCGACCGGCGTTTTCAAAATCCAGGTACCGGCCTGAAGGGTAAGCTTGAAGGCCCTGATAGCCGTGTGGATACTGCTACTTTTAGAACCCGTTTTTTGGCCGCCAGCGCGCGTGGTGACATCTTTCATTTGCAAAGTAGTCAAAAACGTTAATACTGCCATTCCAAGCGTCAGTAGAACCGGAAACCTGAGTGTCATATCCTGAGAAACGTGTCCCCCAATTCCCGCCAAGTCGATAAATTTCTGGACGAGGTCCGGATCGTAAACCGCCGCACCCAGGCTCATTGCAACGATAAAACCGGCCGCCTGTATGCGCATCTGGCGTTCTAAAACGATACCCCATTCGGCCACATCGCCTTCCATCTGCAGTGAATCATAGGCCAGAGCCTCGTCGGCACCACTGGCAGCGGCTTCAGCCGCCCCGCTCAGGATGCGGTTAACCAGAAAAATAATGAAGAGAATGTTCGGGTTGCCCCGCGGTACAAAGCAGAGCAGGGCCATCTCTGCCACCATCAGTGCGCCTGCAGCGACCAGAAGATTCTTGCGGCCCAGTGTGTCTGCCAGCGCTCCCGATGGGATCTCCAGAAGAACGATCGTCGCGGCCCAGGCGACATTAAGAAGCGCGAACTGTTCGATGGACAGGCCGAAATCGAGGAACAGAACAGTGAAGACCGGGTAGTAAAATCGGGCGTTGAAGAATACCCGAAAATAAATGAACAACCGCACATTCTTAATCGAAAATGGTGACACATATCCAAGGGGCTGTTTTTTCACAACTTACCTACCGCCTCTCGTTCTTCGACTCCGGCAACGGATCCCACCTTAGATAAGGTTTGCGGCAATAACCGGGCCGTCGGACGTGACTATCGTCTATCAAAACGTGTTAATACCTCGTCGGCGAAGGATCTTGCAAATTCGGCCAACAGCCATTACATATCTAGCTACCGGCAACTGGTGTTTGCGTGATCCTGTTTTCCGGCATATTGTTTTCATTGGTGGCAGCAGCATTCAATCTGCCGCGCCCATTTAACTGAAAGGAGGTCAGCCATGGCCATTCAATTGACAAGCACAGCGTTTATAGAAGGTGCCATGATTCCCCAGCGTTATACCTGTGATGGTGAAAACATATCTCCGCCCTTGGTCTGGGCCGGTGTGCCATCTGGAACCAGAAGCCTGGCATTGATCTGCGATGATCCGGATGCGCCTGTTGGGACATGGGACCACTGGGTGCTGTATAACATACCGGCCGATGCGACCGGTTTACAGGAGAGTATCCCCGAAAAAACGATTCTCGATACCGGAGCCGTCCATGGCAGCAACAGTTGGGGGAGGATTGGATACGGTGGTCCCTGTCCCCCCGGTGGCACCCATCGGTATTTCTTCAAACTATTTGCATTGGATACTCTGCTTGATTTGAAGAGCGGCGCCACAACGTCCCAGCTGCTCGAAGCCATGGAGGGTCACGTTCTGACGCAGGGGCAGTTAATGGGAAAATACCGGAGATAGGGCCATAGATTCCTCGATAGTAAAACGGTTGGCTTCAGGTGTCAACCAGACGGGCGGCGTGCTGTCAGCCAGCGAGCGAATAAGAATAGTAGAAAGCATCTAAAATTAGGTTCTAATCTCCTATGGCTTTGCAGCAGATCATTGAATTGCGAAAGGAATCCCTTGTACAAATGCATGACCGTGAGGTAACGACAGTTATTGATTCTCTGAAGTGCACCGGATGCGGACTGTGCATTCGCGTCTGCCCTGACAGAACCTTGTCAATGATCGGCGATCGTGCCGCGGTTACCGGTGAGCGTTGCATGCATTGCGGTCACTGTGCCGCCACCTGCCCAACCGCTGCCATCCGTGTTTCGGCGCTCGATGATTGGGCTCAGATGTTTGAGACGATCCGCGTCGATAGTGATCGCTGGGTGCCGCCTGGCCGCTTCGACACGGCTCAGCTTGTAGGCCTGATGCGTTCGCGACGGTCGTGCCGCAATTTTATCGATGCTCCCGTCGACAGAGGCAGTCTTGAAGATCTTGTCAAAGTTGGCATTACCGCACCCTCGGGAACAAACAGCCAGAAATGGACCTTCACCATCCTACCGGACCGGCAGACCGTTTTGCGTTTCGGCACGGCCATTGGTCGTTTCTTCGAAAGACTCAACCGGATGGCCAAATATCGTCTGATTGCGTAGTGGATTGAAGCTTCTGGGGCGACCCGAGCTCTATGACTACTACCGGGAGCACTACGATTCTGTCCGGGATGCTTTGATCGAGTGGCAGGACGGTGGTATCGATCGGTTGTTTCACGGCGCTCCGACCGCGATTCTCGTCGGCTCACTACCGGGTGCCAGCTGCCCGATGGAGGATGCGCTGCTGGCGACCCAGAATATGCTTTTGGGAGCCCACAGCATGGGGTTTGGGACCTGCCTGGTGGGCTTTGCTGTGGTTGCGATGCAGAAAGATCCCAGCATAAAGGCCACTTTAGGGATTCCACCGGACGAGCCGATCTATGCGGTGATTGCCTTGGGTTACCCCGATGAAACATACTTGCGCCCGGCCGGGCGCAAAAAGCCGCTGGTGCGGTGGATCAGCTGATGCCTGATGCGATTGATTTCCACCAGACGCCAATCAATTGATAGGAGAGTGCGGGCATGACCAGGATGCGGTTGTTTCGCCTTAAAAACCAGATGCTCATCGGAAACGGTTTGGCCAATATCATCGGCGTCAATATTACCGAAACGATTAGCCACCGGTCCATATCACCGCCGCCGCCCGAGGCCATGGCGCTGTTCGGGCGTGTCGATTCGATTTTCCTGCCGCTTTCCTTCGCCCTTGTTTTCATCGTCACGATAATTTACGAGCTGCCGATACGACGCTTTCTGACTCGGTGCTATCAGGCGGGGGATGCTTACCCGGGTGTCGATCAGCCCGCAAGGCAACGGCTTCTGAACGAACCGTTTTTCCTTATCGCTGTCGATTTCGTGGTCTGGGTCATCGCTGCAGTGGTATACACGGCAACTATCTACTGGACACCGTACGGGCCGTCACTTGCTGTGGGGGTGTTTTTCCGGGCCCTATTTGTCGGCATCATTACCACGACCATCGCCTTCTTCTTTCTGGAATGGCGGCTTCAAAAGAGCCTTGCCCCGATGCTGTTTCCAGAGGGCGGTCTCTATGCCACCCGCGGCACGCTGAGGATCCGAATCGGTACCCGCTTGGCCGCCCTTATCGCCGCCGTGAATTTGATTCCTTTCCTGGCTTTCTTAATGATCGTTCAAAAAACCTTCTATTCCCACGATACGCCGGTTCAGATGCTCGACCATTTGCGGATAACCATTAATACCAATTCGCTCTTGTTTATCACCCTGGGAATTTTCTTAACGATTCTGGTGAGTAGCAACCTGACACGACCATTTGGCGACATCATACAAGTCCTTCAGAATGTGCGAAATGGACGGCTCAACCACAAGGTATCGGTGAGATCGAACGATGAGATCGGATATGTGGGGGACGTCATTAACGAAATGACGGCCGGGCTGAGAGAAAGAGAAAAGATGCACCAATCTTTGGAGCTGGCCCGCGAGGTTCAGCAGAATCTTCTGCCGCGAGGTGCCCCGCAGCCAATGGGATTGGACATTGCCGGCAAGAGTATCTATTGTGATCAAACCGGCGGAGACTATTTCGACTTCCTGGATGTCGGTAAACCCGGGGATAACCAGATCGGATTAGTTGTCGGGGATGTTTCCGGACACGGTGTCCCGTCGGCGCTATTGATGGCAACGGCCAGGGCGCTGATGAGGCAGCGGTCCACTTTACCGGGAGGTCCGGCCCAAGTCGTCGGCGACGTGAATATGCATCTGTCAAAAGATGTGGAAGACTCCGGACAGTTCATGACCTTATTCTATCTGGTGATCGATCCGGATCAACGATCACTCAAATGGGTGCGGGCCGGCCACGAGCCGGCTGTCCTTTACGACCCCCACCGGGACATCTTCGAGGAACTACGCGGATCCGGAATGGCCCTCGGGGTGGATGAAACCTGGAAATATGAAGAAGAATCCATGAGCGGCCTGTCGAATGGTCAGGTCATTCTCATCGGTACGGACGGTATCTGGGAGTCGCGCAATCGTGATGGCCGAATGTTTGGAAAAGAGACGCTCCTGGATCTGATCCGAAAAAACAACGCTTTAAGCGCGGAAGAGATCTTGCGGGTCGTCATCGAATCCATAAAGAATTTTCAGCAGGGCGTCGAGCCGGAGGATGACATCACACTGGTCGTGATCAAGATAAGAACTGGGGGGAAACATGATTTTTACGTTGAGAGCGCAGGAGATCATTGAATTTGAAATACGGAAGGTTAAAGGTGGTTATTGAGGGCATTTTCCAATTGTCGGGTGTGGCGACTGTAGAAGTGGTCCGAACCGTCAATAATCTCAAAGTGTGCCATTGGGTTCCAGGTCGACAGCATTTGCCGGATGGCTTTGGGCGGTGCGATATCGTCACAGCTACCTGTCACAACCAGCATCAAACCAGGCAATACACCGGTGGCGGAAAAATCGATGAATCCCACCGGTGGAGACACAAAGACCATCGGCCACGACCATCCTTTGGCCTGACTGGTCAGTGCATTGATCCAAGACCCGAATGAATAGCCGGCCAGGTAGACGGTTTTGCACCCGCGCTCACGCAGGAAAGAGACCGCCGCTGTGAGGTCGGTTTGCTCGCCCACCCCATTGTCGTATCGGCCTTGACTCGATCCCGTACCGCGAAAATTGAACCGCAGGGTGGTGAATCCTTTTTTGCGGTAGGCCTGCCGGATGATTCCGACCACGGGATTGTTCATATTACCGCCGTAGAGAGGATGGGGATGGGTGATGACAACCCCAGTTTCTTTCGAGGTGTTCTCTACGAGACCTTCGAGCGCGATGTCTCCCGATCGGAAACATACTTTTTCTTCCAAATCACTTGACATGGTTCAGCACTTTTAGAATTTCTTGCCCGAGCTCTCTTTTCTGCCATTCTTTAAGATCGCCAATGACACCCAGCGATTTCGGTTCAGTTGGTTTTTCTACGGCCAATACCGTCATTACGCTTTTGTTGAGCAGCACTCCCGGATCCAACTCAAGGGTTTTGGCCTTTTTGTCCCGCCACTTTTTCAATGCCTTCAGACGAAGCGGTACATCAGGATTCATTGTCGGGGTTTTCTGGCGTGGGTAGGATGGCAGCTTATCGGCGGGAATCTGCAAGGCCTGTTGAATGACCTCCATCAGTTCATTGCCATACATGTTGAGCTGTTTGTGGCTGAGCACCTCGCTATTGGTCAGCTGATTCAGGTTGGCGGGTTTGTCAATCGACAACTGAAGGAGAGATTTATTGCTGAAAATTTTAAACAGGGGGCGGTCTTTTACTTCCGCTACCTTGCGCCGATACCGGAGCAACCCTTCCAGAACGGCCAGATTCCGCGGCCTGAGGCGCCCGGCGCCTTTAAAGTTCATAAAGAGCGGTTCGTGATCGTTTCGGACCGGCCTGACCAAGCTCAACAATTTGCACTCTTCCCGAACCCACCGACCGCGACCCTTGTCCTGCAACGATTGCTCCAACCTTTGGGCCAGAGGAAGCAGGTAGCTGACATCATCGGCGGCATAGGCGAGCATTTCGGCCGGCAACGGCCGAATGGACCAGTCTTTGCGCTGGTACTTTTTATTGAGTTGAATTCCGAAGTGATCCATTATCACCGATTCTAATCCGGTGGCTTTTACCCCCAGAAACTTGCAAGCCACCTGGGTGTCGAACAGGTCTTTGACTTCAAACTTAAAATCCCGGTAGAGAGATCGCACATCGTAGTCGGCACCATGGAAGATCTTTTTAATGGTCGGGTCGGCCAATACGGATCCCAGGGGTGACAGGTCGGGGATGTGGAGGGGATCGATGACGGCTTTCTTATGTGCCGTTGCCATTTGGATCAGGCAGACCTTCTCCTGGAAATGATACATGGAGTCGGCTTCCAGATCGACGGCGATCGCTCGTTGGCGCCGAAGGTGGGTGACCAGTTTGTCCAATCTGGCGCGAGTTGCAATAATATCAAATTCAGTGGCCATTTCTGAGTCCGCAGAATTCCGCTGGAAATTTCACCATGGCGCTCGGGAAAGAATCAACAGAATTTTCCCTTGACCCCATAACTTATTTTTTTTAAATTTAAAAGCTTGTGCTCACCCACGAATGGTAAATGGCATAAATGGTGCCCCATTCATTTATGCGGATTCAATTCTTTGGGCAGGGTCGCACCAAAGTGTGCAGCGGGGCTCTCTCTGGATGTGCACCGAAGCGATAAACATGGGGAGAACACCGTTTAAAGGCAAAAAGGCCATCGATGGCTCGACACGAGCGGACGCTATTATTCACTTTTATCTTACTGTTATGACATTGGCAGGCAAAAAACATGGTACACATAACATTTCCGGATGGGAACATAAAGACTTTTGAAAATCCGCCAACAGGCCTTGAGATTGCCCGTAGCATTTCCGAAGGGTTTGCCCGAAATTGCGTGGCGCTGCAGACAAACGGCCATATCCATGATTTGAGTGAGCGGATCGAACATGACACCAAAGTCAAGTTGCTTACCAACAAAGACCCGGAAGCCCTTGACATTCTGCGCCACAGTGCCGCCCACGTGATGGCGCAGGCCATCCTTCGCATATACGAGGGCGCGCATTTGACAATCGGACCGGCGGTGGAAGACGGATTTTACTACGATATCGACATGGAGCCGATCTCCGAAGAGGATTTCCCCAAAATCGAAGCGGAGATGCAAAAAGCCATCAAGGCCAGGGAACCGTTTAAGCGGGTGGCGGTCTCCAAAAAGGAGGCCCTGGAGTTTTACAAGGGCGAGCCTTACAAACTGGAGATGATCCAGGATCTTGAAGACGGGACGATTTCATATTACCAGCATGGTGACTTCACCGATCTGTGCCGTGGCCCACATGTGCCCGACACCGGCTTCATCAAGGCCTTCAAATTGATGAAAGTTTCCGGGGCTTACTGGCGGGCGGATCAGTCCAACGCCCAGCTTCAGCGAATATACGGGACAGCCTTTTTCGACAAAAAAGATTTAAAGGCCTATCTCAGTTTTTTAGAAGAGGCGCGCAAAAGAAACCACCGCAAGATCGGTATTGCACTGGATCTCTTCAGTTTTCACGATGAAGCGCCCGGGATGCCGTTTTTTCACGCCAAGGGCATGGTTGTCTGGAACGCTTTGCTTGAGTACTGGCGGGTAGAACACCGGGCTGCCGGATACGTGGAAACCAAAACACCCATCACGCTAAACCGCGCCCTATGGGAGCGTAGCGGCCACTGGGAAAATTACCGTGAGAACATGTACACGACCACCATCGACGAAACGGAGTTTGCCATAAAACCGATGAATTGCCCGGGAGGTATGCTTCTTTTCGGTTCCAGGCGCTATTCCTATCGGGACTTGCCGATCCGGCAGGCCGAGATCGGACTGGTTCACCGGCATGAGCTCAGTGGCGTATTGTCCGGCCTTTTCAGAGTGCGGGCTTTTCACCAGGACGATGCCCACATATTCATGCGGCCGGACCAGATTCAGGAGGAAATTCTGGGGGTCCTGAAACTTGTCGAACGCATTTACGGGACTTTTGGACTCGGTTTTCACCTGGAGTTATCCACCCGGCCCGAAAAATCGATCGGCACGGACGAGCAGTGGGCGGAGGCCACCGATGGATTGCAGGCCGCTCTGGATGTCTACGGCCGTGACTACAAGGTCAATGAGGGCGACGGCGCTTTCTACGGTCCCAAGATCGACGTGCATATCAAAGATGCCCTCGGCCGTACCTGGCAATGCGGGACGGTCCAACTCGACATGTCCCTGCCGCAACGCTTCAATTTGTCCTACATCGACGCGAACAACGACAAACGGCGACCCATCATGATCCACCGGGTAATTTACGGGTCCATTGAGCGGTTTTTCGGCATCCTGGTTGAGCATTTTGCCGGTAAGTTCCCGCTCTGGCTGGCACCGGTGCAGGCAACCCTGCTCCCCATAAACGACGAGTTGGCCGCTTACGCCAACGAGGTGAACCGCATGCTTGTCGAGTCCGGCTTGCGGACCGAGGTCGACTCCCGGGCCGAGAGCCTGAACAAAAAAATCCGCGAAGCTCAGCTCAACTACATCCCGCTCATACTTACCATCGGAAAGAAAGAACAGGCAGCGTCGACGCTTTCGGTTCGGACTCTCGATGGAAACGTAAAGCAGGGTGTATCTCATGACGTGTTCCTGAAGACGGTGACGACGGCTATCCGGGAACGGCGACTGGATCTGGAATTGTTTAAAGAGTAGTGTTTGGTATTTGGTGTTTTATCTGACGACAATGTCTGCGGGTCCATATGGTGAAAACCACAAACCACAAAACACTCCTATCCGACTTAGGAAATATCTTTTGCCCAATTTCACCAAGTACTGGCTCCCTCTCATCGTTTACTGCCTTTTGATATTCGTTCAGTCCTCCTTTCCGTCACCGATCAACGAGCCGGATGTGCCATTCTTTGATAAGTATCTGCACTTTTTCGCCTACGCCATTCTGGGGGCTTTGTTTTACCGGGCCTATGCTACCCTGCAGAAGGGGGGACACAGATCCAAAATTATCGTCTTCAGCCTTTTGTCCGCCGGTCTTTACGGTATCAGCGACGAAATCCATCAGTATTTTGTGCCCGGCCGCCATGCAGATATGATGGATGCCATCGTCGATTTTGTTGGCGCTGTCTGCGGTATCATCTGTTATCGATATTTTACCGCAAGACGCTCCGCTGCTGCCGGTTCACGATTAGCGGATTGACAAAACACATGCCATCCGCTAAACATCAAACTT
This sequence comes from uncultured delta proteobacterium, assembly GCA_963848135.1. GTDB lineage: Bacteria > Desulfobacterota > Desulfobacteria > Desulfobacterales > SG8-13 > JARFQH01. Next base: position 836,338 of record CAWKCK010000018.1, on the reverse strand, counting down.
GTACTTTGAGATGATCTTACCAACTGTTACTGGAGACTCCAACACCATGGCTGCAGAACATCGCATGACGATCAATGGCAATGACCTATCATTCGAACCGGGGCAAACCATACTGGAGGTGGCCCGTCAAAACCATATCGACATTCCGACCCTTTGCTGGTTGAAAGGTGCCTTTCCGACCGGCGCCTGCCGCATCTGCGTCGTGGAGGTCAAGGGTGCCCGCAGCCTGTTACCTTCCTGTGCGACACCGGCGGCGGACAATATGGTTGTTCAAACCGAGACCACCACGGTTGTCAAAGCCCGCAAGCTGATCTTGCAGCTGTTGCTCTCTTCGGGGAATCACAACTGCGCTGTCCGCGGCTCGGACGGGCAGGACTGGACCCAATTCCAGCTCAATGTCCAAAAAGACGATGGTAGCGATGAGATGTGTCCCGTATGGGGCGACTGCCATCTCCAAGATCTGTCTTACCGGTATCAGGTATCCGGGGAACGTTTTGCCGGTACCGAGACGCCCTATCCCATGGAGACCGTCAACCCCTTTATCGTAAGGGATTTCTCGCGTTGTATTCAATGTGGCAGGTGTGTGCAGGCCTGCAATGAGATCCAGGTCAACAATGCCATCCATTTCGGATTCCGGGGGGCCCGCACAAAGATAATTGCCGCCGGTGACCGGCCGTTGAAAGATTCGGACTGCGTCTTCTGCGGCGAGTGTGTGCAGGCGTGCCCTGTAGGCGCCCTGGTGGAGAAAGACGTTCGCTACAAGGTACGGCCATGGGAAACCCAAAAAGTTCGTACCACCTGCAGCTATTGCGGTGTTGGTTGCCAGATGGACCTGCACGTCAGGGATAACCGGGTCGTGAAGGTGACGGGTGCTGAAGAAGTGGTTCCAAACCACGGTTCGTTGTGCGTCAAGGGGCGTTTCGGGTTTGATTTTATCCATTCCCCTGAGCGGCTCACCGCGCCGCTTATTAAAGAAAACGGTCGTTTTCGCGAGGCGAGTTGGGATGAAGCCTTTGACTTTGTGGCTGAGAAACTGGGCAAGATCAAGGACGAGCATGGTGCCGACAGCATCGGTGTGCTGACCTCGGCCCGCGTCACCAACGAGGAGAATTACATCGCCAACAAGTTTGCCCGGGCGGTTCTCAAAACCAACAATATCGATCACTGCGCCCGTCTCTGACATTCTTCCACCGTGGCCGGTCTGGCCGCAGCATTTGGAAGCGGAGCCATGACGAACACCATTGAGGACATTGAAGACGCCGAGGTCATTCTGGTAACCGGCTCGAACACCACCGAGAATCACCCTGTTCTCTCCCGGCATGTGAAACGTGCGGTCGCCTTCAAAGGGGCCAAGCTGATTCTGGTCGATCCCCGGCGAATCAAACTGGCATCTTTTGCCCACAAATGGTTACGACAGAATCTGGGGACTGACGTGGCCTGGCTGAACGGCATGATGCACGTAATCATAGCCGAAGACCTTTACGACAAAGCGTTTGTCGCCAATCGTACCGAAGGATTTGAAGAACTGAAGAAGACCGTCGAAAAATATACACCGGAATACGTCGAGGGCATCACCGGCATCGCAGCGGTAGACCTGGTCGAAGCGGCCCGGCTCTATGCCGGTGCCAAAGCCGCCAGCATCCTCTATTGTATGGGCATTACCCAGCACAGTCATGGCACGGACAACGTCAAGAGCCTCGCCAACCTGGCGATGTTGTGCGGTCATATGGGCAAGCGCGGGGGAGGAGTTAATCCGCTGCGTGGCCAGAACAATGTTCAGGGGGCTTGCGACATGGGAGGTCTCCCCAACGTGTATTCCGGCTACCAGCCGGTGAGCGATCTTGCCGTGGCCAAGAAAATGGAGGACGCTTGGGGGGTATCGGATCTTCCGACTCAGCCGGGTTTGACCGTTACCCAAATGATACCCAAAGCCCACGATGGGGAATTCAAGGCACTTTACATTATCGGCGAAAATCCCCTTGTGTCCGATCCCGATCTGAACCACGCTGAAGCGTCACTGAAACATCTCGATTTCCTGGTGGTTCAGGATATCTTCATGACCGAAACGGCCCAATTGGCTGACGTGGTTCTGCCCGCCAAATGTTTTGCTGAAAAGGATGGCACATTTTCAAATACTGAGAGACGTGTTCAGATGGTACGCAAGGCCGTCGATGCCCCTGGGGACGTTAAGGATGATTGGCAGATTCTATGCGACATCGCCACACGGATGGGGACACCCATGGCATACGAAAACAGCCAGGCTGTTTTCGAAGAGCTTGCCCGGGTGACGCCTTCTTATGCAGGGATCTCCTACGACCGCATTGCGGTCGAAGGCTTGCATTGGCCGTGCCCCACACCGGGGCATCCCGGTACCCCGATCCTGCACAGGGAACAGTTTACCCGCGGTAAGGGGATGTTTCACGCCATCGAATATACGCCACCGGCTGAACTGACCGATGACGAGTATCCGCTCTACCTGACCACTGGCCGGGTGTTGTATCACTATCACACCGGGACCATGACCATGAAGACCGACGGGCTCAATGATAGGGCCCCCGAATGCTTTGTGGAGATCTCGCCCAAAGATGCCGCCCTCTACGAATTGAACGATGGCATGGAGGTGGAGATTGCCTCCCGGCGCGGTCAAATCAAGGCCAAGATTCAGGTATCGCCAAAAGCGGTTGCCGGCACGATATTCATTCCCTTCCATTTCGCCCAGGCGGCCGCAAACCGCCTGACCAATGCCGTACTCGATCCGGTATCCAAAATTCCGGAGTTCAAGGTCTGCGCCGTCAAACTTTCCCGGGCCGCTTAAAGCGGGGGCGGCAGGAAAAAGTGAAAAAAATGACGGAAACGGCTTTGACCGAATCCGTCTGGGGAGAATTCCATGCGTCACTGGCTCATATTTCTATTATGCCTTCCCGCTCTTTCTTATGCGGATTCGGCATTCGTCACCGGTCAGGCGACACCGCAGGAGGTTTACGACAAAGTGACCGAAGCGGCTCGCTATCTCGAGAAAACCGGCGCGGAGGGGTTGCAGGAATTCGAGAAACCCAACGGCCGGTTTGTCTGGAAGGACACCTACGTGTTTATTACCCAATGCGAGGGTTTCTATTGCCTGCCGAACCCGAAAAGAAAAGAAATCGGATTGGATGTATCTAAAATTAAATGCTTCAAAACCGATAAGCTCTACATCCTCAATCTTTGCAGTGAAGTCCTCAGCAACCCAGCGGGTGCCTGGACCGAATTCTGGTGGCCCAGAACCGGGTTCGTCGAACCGCAGAGAAAGGTCAGTTTCATGAAGCAGGTCCCCAATACCCCTTATCAAGTTGTGAGCGACACTTTCGACAATGCGACCTCCGTAGTAGACTTGGGGAAGATATCCTATAGCAAATGATCTAAAAGAACAGTTGCTTCGAAATCAAATCAACAAACCCGGCCGTATGGTCCGGGTTTGTTGGTTTAACAGTGGCCTTTTTGATCAGACGGCAGTCTCGACGGCATCCTCTTTGCTGAAGCTTTTCGGAACACCCTCATATGGCGTTCGTCGATTGTAGGGAAGGGTTTTGGGGTCACGCATTGTTTTCAGGATATCGATACTGTCCTTCAAACCGCGATTGATTCGGCACATCTCCAGGGCCATACCCACGACCTGGGCCACGGCCTGAACAAAATTGACATCGTTCAAGGTAAACTCCCATGACGTGGTGGTGTAAACCCGCAGGCACCCAACCAGTTTCTCTCCAATGATAATCGGTGCTGAAAGGATGGAGGCGATACCCTCCTTGATGGCCGCTTCTGGATACTGAATCCGTGGATCGTCACCAACATCGTATATGGCTACCGGTTGACCATCTTCCAACGATGATGCGATCGATTGCAGGGAACTGACCGGGCCCTTGTTCAGATATTCGGCGCTGAGCCCATAACTGCCGGCGAGTTTGAGTTCTTCGCTCTTGGTGCTGAACAGGAAAAGCGTACAGCCCTTTACTTTCAATGCGCTGGTAACGCCCTCCACCGTGATGAGAACGATTTCTTCAGGATCACGGATCGTTGATATCGCTTTGGTTATTCGAACCAGGGTCTCATAGTTGATTACCGGTTTTTCCATGGCGGTCTCCTTTCTTATGGGGTTGCGGGTTAACGGGCCGGACCAGTTCGCGGGGAGACAGGTGTGCGGTAACATCCACGGAGACGTATAAGAAATTTATCGGATAAGCAGCTGTAACCGGTTGAGCAATGAACTAATTGCTGGATGAAAGGTGATTTAATATGAATGGAGACGACGCTGATTGTAATCGAGACGCGGAATCGTTCTGATATATGCTCGAATCAAAGAGTCAGGCGAGAGCTGTTTTTGTCGAATTGAAAGGGTCTGGGCACGCGTTGCTGGTCCACCCTCGTATAATTTTGATTATATATTCTAAGATCGGAATAGCAAGACTTATTTATTTTTTTGGCGCTGCGGCCGGGAACGGTGACGGAAACGGCCTGTCTGAAAGAAATTTATATGGAATCAGTGATTGTCAAAAGTACGTTCGAATAACGGAACGTTCATTGGACAACCACTTTAACAGCATATCCAATCTCCGGTCAGGATTTTGTATTGCTTATTCGTGATCGTATTTGGTATCGATAGCATAGGTCTTCGGCGCTTTCTTTGTTATTCACAAACAAGAGGCGAATCTCAATGAGAGGGGATATGGCTCATACGGTGCAGATCAGGGGCGTGTGGGCCATTTGTGCTATAAGGTGAACAATTATGTTCAGCTGTTGGTAATGAGAATGACACCATGGAAAAAATCAAGAAGAGAGAAGGGCAAGCTGCCAGATTGCGAAGGCAGGCGGGAAAAGGACAAATAGAAAATTCGCTCCGCGAAAGCGATGAATTCAATTCCCGTCTACTGAATAATACGCCGAACCCTATCCATGTTCTCAACGCTGACACCTCCATAAAATATGTAAATCCCGCTTTCGAAAAGTTGACGGGATTTTCGGCTGAAGAGATCATTGGTAGGAAGGTGCCATACCCATGGTGGATTCAGGAAAATTTGGACACGACCCAACGAGAATTCAGGCAGGCACTTCGACAGGGACTCGACCGGTTCGAAAAGTGCTTTCGGAAAAAAAACGGTGATACATTTTGGGTTGAAATCACCTCCAGTCCATTAGAGAAAAACGGGGAGATCACGTATTATTTATCGACATGGATCGATGTCAGCGCTCGCAAGCAAGCGGATAAAAAGTTGAGAGATTCTGAAGAACGCTATAGAAGACTGGTCGATAACATCGCTATTGGTGTATCGCTTATCAGTTCGGATATGGAGATTCTGACCTTAAACAAACAGATGAAAAAATGGTACCCACACATCGATCCCAACAAAAAACCAATCTGCTACCGATTCTTTAACGACCCGCCCGGTGAAGCGGTCTGTTCTTATTGCCCGACTGTCAAGACTCTTCGGGATGGCGAGGTGCACGAGTCGATTACCGTGACACCTGCCGGCAATGAGACCCGGCACTATCGGATCATTTCGTCGCCGATTATCGATTCTGAGGGACAGGTGACGGCTGCCATAGAAATGGTAGAAGATATTTCCGAGCAGATGCTGGCTGACACACAGATCAGAGACCTCTCCCAACAGCTGTTGAAAGCTCACGAAGACGAGCGCCAGATGATTGCCAGAGAACTGCACGACAGCGTGGCCCAGGACCTGTCCACTCTGAAAATTGTTTTCAAGACCCTCTTCGACGAGCGGAGGGGTGAACTTGCTCAAACGAAAGAGAACGCCTCAAAATTGTTTGCCATACTCGATCGGACCATCTTTTCCGTTCGCAACCTGTCTTACGATTTGCGTCCGCCCGGTTTAGCCGATCTCGGTCTCTTGCGGACGCTTTCCACTTACTGTGAAGAGTTCGCCCAGGAAAATGCCCTAAAAGTGCACTTCCATTCGGCGGGCTTAAAGAAAATGACATTGGGATCACTGGTTGAAATCAATGTCTATCGTCTGGTTCAAGAGGGCCTCAACAACATACGCAAACACGCTCAGGCGAGTCGGGTCAAGGTCACGCTGGTTGGCGTCAGCCCCAATATCATTCTTCGTATCAAAGACGATGGTAAAGGTTTTGATGTGCGGGCAAGGGAACGTTCGATAAACGGAGAGAAACGGCTTGGTCTGCGCAGTATGAAAGAACGGGTCAACCTGCTGCAGGGCCAAATGACGATTGATTCACATCCCGGCAAGGGCGCCAATATTTCGATAAAATTTCCTTACAAAAGAGGGTGAATTTGAGCCAGGCCAAACGCATTCTCATTGTAGATGACCACCCACTCTTCCGGGAGGGTCTCAAGGTGATCATTGGAAAAGAAGGCGCAAAATATCGCGTTGTTGGGGAGGCCGGCACAGCCAGTCAGGGTCACAAAATGGCCAGAGACCTTCAACCGGATCTGGCTCTGGTGGATATGTCCCTTCCCGATCGAAACGGTATCGAACTGATTGCTGACATTCTCAAAGCCTCCTCCCACACCCGTATTTTGATCGTCAGCATGCATTCCAAAATCGATTTTATCGTCAGAGCCTTCAAAGCTGGTGCAATGGGCTATATCGTGAAGGAATCGGCGGCCGACATGCTCTTGAATGGAATGGATCATGTCATTAAAGGTAATTATTTTATGGACACTTCGGTTTCCCAACAGGTGGTCAAAAAACTTGCGGGTTTGTCGCCCAAGGAGAAGGTTGAGGGCGCCGCCGGCTACGACACTCTGACAGCCCGGGAGCAGGAGGTCATGGTTCTTTTGGCCGAAGGGCTGTCTTCGAATCAAGTCGCCGAAAAGCTTTTTATTAGCCCCAAAACAGTGGAAAACCATCGCTCCAGCATCATGCGCAAACTCGGGATACACAGCACCATTGAACTGGTGCGCCATGCCGCCAAACTCGGTCTCATCGATATCGACCTTTGGAAAGAGTAACCCCTTCCATTTTTAGCTCTCCCCTATCAGATACCGTCCATTTGAAGTCTGGGAAAAATTCCCCGGTGGGTGATTTTCCCAGACAGTATGAAGCCTAACCCCTATGGACTTAAATGTAAGCCAGTAATATGTAATACACATCAATTTGTTACAAGACCTGGATCAATCTGTTGGAGTGTCATCTGCATCCAGGTGGTTCAAATCGAGAGCGGACAGATAGCGATCCAATTGCGAAAAAACAAGAAATGCGACGCGGACACAGCTTAGCTAGCAACCAGAGATTTACCCATCTCGCACGCTTCATTCGCAGTATTCAGCGAATCGAGGGACACGCGGACTGCTTCGGTAAAATCGTCAGGAGCTGCCGCCAATGGAACTGTGTCTGGCGTGTTTATTGCCTGATAGAGACGCGAAAAGATTCGGGCAAGGATTTTGGCTGACGATCACTAGTAATAAAAATACGAGGATGTGTCGATGAGCCCAATGGTGCGTATTCTAATTTTGGATGATCAACCCCTTAACCGGCACTTGATTTCAAAATCATTGCGCGAAGAAGGATATCAAACGGAATTTGTTGATAATCCGGATTCGGCCTGGGAGCTCTGGCGTGAGTTTCCGCCGGACATGATGCTGCTGAATTCTCTGTCAAAGGGGTTCGACAGCTTTGCCTTTTTGCTCGCTATCAAACAAAAACGTTCGGACTTCCCTGTGCTTGTTTACGCCATCCGAAGTGCGGATGCGATTGACAGACTTAAAGAGTCGATTACCGCGGTATTGGGTAATAAGCGGCTGGTCAAATCGGCTATAAATATGCGGCGATATCGATCTTGGGAGGTTTCGATTCCAAGCCGCAGTGCGACATAGCGTGTCTTAGATGGAGAAATTGAGATGTTCATTTGTACCGAGCTTCTGCACAATAACCATATTAAAAGCATATCTCGGGGAGGTGGAACATGAAAAAGTCAGACCTGGCATATTTTCGGCAATTGCTGATTGAATGGCAGGAACAGTTATTGCGACGCGCCGATTACGCCATCGCCGGAATGCTGGATTCATCGGTCTATGCATCCGACCTGCTTGACCGAGCGACCTTGGAAACTGATCGAGATCTGGCTCTTCGCATTAGGGATCGTGAAAGCAAACTCATCCGAAAGATAAAAAGCGCTCTCAAACGAATGGACGAAGGAACATTCGGAATTTGTGAATTGTGCGGAGAAGGAATTGACCTAAAACGGCTCAAGGTACGACCCGTAACCACCTACTGTATTGACTGTAAAAGAGTGCAGGAAACGCTGGAAAGAATCATCAACAGATAAAAAAGTTATAATGATCAAATTGGGATCACGGTGGAAATAATGTCAACCCTTGGCAATCCAATAGAATCTCGTCAAAGACGGCGCACCCCCTGCGAGCTCAACACCGAATGTCTCAAGCTTTCTGGCCGGAGCGATGTTTTCAGCGCCCGATCGATCAATTATAGTCAGGATGGGATTGTATTGGTGTCGAAAAGGGCCGTAAAACCGGGGACATTTCTCGTTGTTCGCGTGCTGAATTTTCCCTCTGCGCAAGTACTCTCAGGTGACACAAGCATTCGTTCCACAGGGTTGGCGGAGGTCTGCTGGGTCGAGGAAGTTATGGATGCGGATGGGCTGTCGTATGCGATGAGCTTGAGATACGTGTAGACCGACTGAATGGTTTGGGTTGCAACGCACAGACGACCAATGTGGTCATTTGGGAAACCATCGTAATCTTTGAATCGATACGATATATCGTTTGAGAACAAAAGCTGATGTCAAACGATGACACGCGTAGATTCTCGACGTGCTGGTAAGACCCTGGACCATCCACGCTGTTTTGGTATCACATAAAAACCCGGTACAGTGTTTTTCTGTACCGGGTTTTTTGATTCGTATTTGAAACGCTTTCTTACTCCATTACAGGTCGTGGTAACACTTTAGCCTGTTCGGCAATTTCAGGAACTTTGTGCTCCCACTCGATGGCCATTAAATGGACACCGTGGACGCCTTTCATTTCCTTGAATTCTTCGATTTGTTCACAGGCGATCTTGATTCCTTCCGCGGCCACTTTGCCCTTGCCGGCGCCCTGAAGACGCTCGATGATTTCATCAGGCACATCCATTCCGGGCACCTTGCTCTTCATATACTTGGCCATACCGACGCTTTTCATCGGCGTGACACCGGCCAGAATGTAGACTCTTTCCGTCAGACCCATGTCATTGGCCTGTTGGATCCACTTGCGGAACTTCTCCATGTTGTATATGCACTGTGTTTGAATGAAATCACAGCCTGCCTCGACTTTTTTTGCCAGGCGATGAACGCGCCACTCGAACGGATCGGCAAAAGGGTTGGCTGCCGCGCCGATAAAGATCTTGGGGCTCCCGTCCAGTTCGGCGCCACTCAAGAATTTACCGTCATCGCGCATTTGTTTGACCATTTTTATCAGCTGCATGGAATCGACATCGAACACGCCTTTGGCCTGGGGGTGATCACCGAATTGCTGATGGTCACCGGACAGGCAGAGCATATTGCGGATACCGTGGGCAGAGGCCCCCAGGATGTCGGCCTGCATGGCCAGCCGATTGCGATCGCGGCAGACCATCTGAAAATTCGGTTCCAAGCCCTCCTGAAGGAGCAGTAGGCTTGCGGCCCAGCTCGACATGCGGACCATGGCCGTCTGATTATCGGTAATGTTGACCGAATCCACCATGCCCTTCAAAAACGAGGCTTTGTGACGCACTTCCTCTGTGTTGGCTCCCCGGGGCGGCCCCAACTCGCCGGTGAATGCAAAATGACCGGCTTTGAGGACCTTTTCCAGGTTGCTTCCTGATTTGTAACCGTTGCCTTCTGTGCTCATTGTATCACCTATATTTCAAGTGGGATTGTTCATGTCGGTTGAGACGGCTGTATTCTATTTCGCTTCTTCTTTTTCCGGTTTCTTGTACCCCGGCTGAATCAGCGTCCGCGGTGTCTGATCGGTCCAGTCCGCCGGCTCTTTGAAATCCCTGATCAAATCCAGTCGTTCCTGGCTGGACAGTCTTTCGTGAATCATGTACCAGGCACAGGGTTGATCCTGGCTGATCTCGCACTTGCCTTTGTTGGTTCCACCGCAGGGGCCGTTGTAAAGGCCCTTGGCGCACATGGTCACCGGGCAGATACCGCCGGTCATGGCCAGAACGCACTTGCCGCAAGAACGGCAGCGTTCTTCGTACCAACCCACGGCCTGGTTGACCGCGAGGCCGGTGGTGTCGACACCGGGAAGAACCGGTATGTCCGGAAAGCGCTCCGCCAGGAACTGAATGCCGACCCCGCAGGCCATGGAGATGACGGCGTCATAGTCCTTGACCATGTCGTCGAGTTCAGCCAGATATTCACGGTCGCATTGGCGTTCCACAGTGTAAGCCGTCAGCTCGACGGGGTTGTCGTCCAGCTTACGGGCCATTTCGAGCTCCGCATTGAGAACCGCAACCTCTTTTTCACCGCCGGCCAGGCAGACGGAAACACAGGTTCCGCATCCCACGTTGAGCACCTTTTTGAAAGGCTTGATCATTTCCTTGATTTCGTCAAAGGGCTTTCTTTTCGCGACTATCATATTTCCTCCTGAACCACCGATCGCTCCTGAATGGTTGGTCAACTCCGTTAGAAATTGGAGCTTTCCGGGTGAAAAACATCCACGTCCTTCAGATCCTCACCGAGATATTCGCGTTCGTTCGGACCGAGGATGCCCATCGACAGGCAGATCAGTGTCCACAGGTGAACCGTTTGCCAGGCATGATCACGGATGTCGGACAGATCATGAACCTGGGCATGGCAGTTGTGACACGGGGTGATGCAGTAGGCCGCGCCGGTCTTGAGAATTTGTTCGGCTTTGAGTTTGCCGTAATCTCTTCGTGCTTCGGGGTAACCGGACTGCAGGAAACCGCCGCCACCGCCACAGCAGTAGTTGTTCGACCGGTTGGGGCTCATGTCGATAAAGTTTTCTTCACCGACCACCGCCTTGACCACGTACCGCAGGTCCTCGGCCACCGGGTCACCGAATGATTTGCGCACCAGCTGGCAGGGATCCTGTACCGTGAATTTGATTTGACGGTCTTTGTTCCAGTCGGAACTGACCTTCAGCTTGCCTTCTTTGATCCACTGGGCATAATATTGGATGATGCTTTTAATCTCGAAGTTGTAGTCGAGTTTGAACTTTTGCGCTCCGAACCGGACCGCGAAGAGTTCGTGCCCTCATTCGGTGTTGAGCCAGACCTTACAGCCCAGATCCTCCACCGCTTTCTGCTTGACCTCTATGATGTGCTTCCAGTTTTCCTCATCGGCCATAAACATGCAGTAGTTTTCGGCGGCCCAGCCCTTGGTGCCGTAAGTCCAGTCGGCACCGACGGCGTGCAGGATCTTCCACAACGGCACCATCTCGTCCGGTTCGGTCACCGGTTCTCTGGAATTCTGGTTAAGGAAGAACTCCGCCCCCTTCTTGTTGACCGGGGCTTTCATTTCGGCAAACTCCGGCTGTGATTCCTGGTATTCCTCCAACACGTCTTCGACCACGAACTGGAAGTCTTCTTCAGTGGCGCCCATGGCGCTGCAGGTGTCGCTTCTGAGGGCCATGTCGCATGAACCCACGATTCCTTTGGGCCGCTTTTCGCGTGGCCAGGACTGCCGTGCGTAAAAGACCAGTTGGGGGATGTTGATCTGCATCGGACAGACATAGACACACCGGGTGCACATGCTGCACATCCACACCCACGGTGTGGTCGTGATCTCTTCATCCATGCCCAGGGCGGCCATGCGCAGAAATTTACGGGGATCCATGTTTTCCAGGCCCGTTGCCGGGCATCCGGATGAGCACGCACCGCACGTCAGACACAGGTTCAGGTTGCCGCCTTCAGGGAGCAAATCCTTCACCTTGTCAATGAACGTACTCTTCTTTTTACCTCCAATCTTGATCGCTTCCTCGGCCATAATATACTCCTTAGTTTTTGGCGTTTGCCTTATTCTTTAGCGGGTTGGGTCCCAGCGCCTGGATATGTTCGGTCATCTCCTTGGCATAGGCGGCAAAGGTTGGGCCTTCACCCGAAGATAGGTTATACATCCTTACGCGGTCCCCTTCAATGCCGATTTCATCGAGAAGCATACGCACGTGGTCGACGCGCTCGCGGCATCTGAGATTGCCTTCGTTGTAATGGCAGGACCCTTCGAGACAGCCAACGCAATAGGCCCCGTCGGCGCCTTTTTGAATGGCCCGCAGCAGATGCAAGACGTCCACTTTGCCCGTGCAGGGAACCCGGATAATTTTGACGTTGATGGGATAATCGAGTCGCATGGAACCTGCCAGGTCCGCAGCCGAATACCCTCAGTATTCACAACAAAATGCGATAATCGTTGGTTCAAATTCTGCCATTACAGTGCCTCCGCATCCAATAAAGCATCAATTTTGCAGACGATGGTTTCGTCTTCGTAAAAGCTCAGTGCAATCACCTGCCGCGGGCACACCGCAGTGCACACGCCGCAGCCGTGGCAGAGCGCTTCGTTGATTTCGATCTCCTTGGCTTCCGAATTGAATTCCGGGACGCCGAACGGGCAGGAGCGTACGCAAGTCAGGCACTTGACGCAGTGCTCGACGTCGACCTTGGCCGTGATGGCCGACAGCTTGATGGCGTCCTGGGCCAGAAATGTCATGGCCCGTGAAGCCGCCGCCTGGGCTTGAGCGATGGTTTCCGAAACCAGTTTGGGGCCATGGGCCGTGCCGCACAGGAAGACGCCTTCGCTGGGCATGTCGACCGGCCGCAATTTGACATGCGCTTCGATGAAAAATCCCTGGGGATTGCGGTTGAACTTCATGATATTGCTGAGCCCGTCGGTGTCGGCGGCCTGAACGCCCGCGCTGAGGACCACCAGGTCCGCGCTGATTTCAATATTTTGTTGCAGGACGTGGTCTTTGACCACCACCGCCGGTCCGGCGCCGTTCTTTTTGACTTCCGGTGGTTGGTCTTTGTCGAACCGGATGAAAATCACGCCCTGGCCCCGGGCCTCCTTATAGTAATCTTCCAGCAGGCCGTAGGTTCGCATGTCACGATACATGACATAGACTTGCGTTTCCGGATTCAGTTTTTTTATCTCCAGGGCGTTCTTGACGGCATTCTGACAGCAGATGCGGGAGCAGTTGGGATTTTCGTCGTTGCGGGACCCGACGCACTGGATCATGACCACGCTGCTCAGATCCGCGGCGCCCTGGACGGCCAGGCGATCGCCCAGTTCTACCTGGGTAAGAACCTGCTTATCCTCGCCGTAGAGGTACTCCTTGGGCTGGTATTCGTTGGCCCCCGTGGCGACGATGATGATGCCATGATCAATCTGTCGTGTGTCACCGTTGGCGCCGGTCTGGACTTCGGTCTTGAAACTCCCCTTGAACCCTTCGGCACCCACGATTTGGGCATCTGTCAGAACATCGATTTTTTCGTTGGCCTGTACATCGGCGACAAGGTCCTTGAGATAACCCTGGATATCCTCGCCTTCGATGGTGTGGTGCAGCTTGCGGGAGAATCCGCCCAGCTCGGCGTTCTTTTCCACCAGGGAAACCTCAAATCCTTGGTTGCCGAGACCCAGGGCGGCGTTCATTCCGGCCACACCCCCACCGATGACCAAGGCCCGCTTGTTGATCGGTACCACTTTCTGGTGCAGGGTCCGCAGGTTGGCGGCCCGGGCGATTGACATGCGCACCAGATCCTTGGCCTTAGCGGTGGCGGCATCCGGATCCTTGGAATGAATCCATGAATCCTGGTTTCTGATGTTGGCCATTTCAAAGAGATAGCGGTTAAGACCGCAGGCTTCCAGGGTTTCCATGAACATCGGTTCGTGGGTCTTGGGGCTACACGAGGCAACCACCACCCGGTTGAGATTATGCTCCTTGATCTTTTCCTTGATCTTCTCCTGGGTGTCCTGGCTGCAGGTAAAGAGGTTTTCGTCGGAGTAGACCACGTTCGGCAGGCCGGCAGCGTATTGCCTTACGGCCGGAACGTCTACAATGCCGCCGATGTTGATGCCGCAGTTGCAGACGAACACCCCGATGCGCGGATCTTCGCCGGTGATGTCCCGTTCTGTCGGGACTTCCACCCTGGGAATGTCCTGACCGCGGGCCTCGGCCAGTTTAGCCCCGGCGATGCAGGCGGCGGCGCTGGCTTCGGTGACCGAGCTGGGAATGTCCTTGGGGCCCTGGATGACGCCGCACACAAAAACCCCCGGACGATTGGTCTCTACGGGTTTGAAAGGGTGCGTATTGACAAAGTTGTACCTGTTCAGATCAATGCCGAGCTTAGCGGACAGCTGTACGGTGTCCGGTTGAATCTGAAGACCCACCGAGAGGACCACCATACTGAAGGTCTCCTCCTGCATAGTGCCGGCTTCATCGACGTATTTGACGACCAGATCGCCAGACTCCCGTTCCTCGTCGATGGTGTGGATCCGGGATTTGACGAAACGGACGCCGTCCTTGTCCTTGGCCCTGTTGTAGTAAAGCTCGTAATCCTTTCCAAACGTGCGCATGTCCATGTTGAAAATGGCGCAGTCCAAATCGCCCTTGACATGTTCCTTGGCAATCATGGCCTCTTTGACAGCGTACATACAGCAGACCGAGGAGCAGTATCCGTTACCGCACTTGTTAGTGTCACGGGATCCGACGCACTGGAGCCAGGCGATCTTTTTGGGTTGTTCGCGATCAAGCGGTCGCATGAGGTGGCCGAAGTAGGGACCCGAGGCGCTCAATATTCTTTCGAATTCCTCACTGGTCACCACGTTGGGTGATTTACCGTACCCCAGAAAATCGAGGTGAGACGGGTCATACCCCTTGCTTCCGGCGGAAACGATCACAGAACCGACCTTAACAGTGGATTCGCGTTCCTGATCGTCGTATTCGACAGCCTTGGCGATGCACATGTTTTCACACAGGCCGCAACCGATGCAGGTGTCGGTGTCGATCGCAAAAGCCAGAGGAACCGCCTGGGCATATTCGATGTAGGTGGCCCGGCGATCGTCCAGGCCCAGATTGTACTGGTTGACGGCGGTGACCGGACAATGTCGGGCGCATTCCCCGCATCCGGTGCACTTTACCGGATCGATATAACGGGGGCGATTGACGAGCGAGACCGAAAAGTTCCCTGGTTCGCCCGAGACATCTTTAACTTCGCTGCAAGTGATCAAATCAATGTTCATGTGCCGGCCGACCTCGACCAGTTTGGGCGAGATCACTCACATGGCGCAGTCGTTGGTCGGAAAGGTCTTGTCCAAGCGGGACATCATTCCGCCGATGGTGGGTGATTTGTCCACCAGGTAAACCTTGTAGTTCGAATTGGCCAGATCCAGAGACGCCTGCATGCCGGCAATACCGGCACCGACAACCATCACTGATCCACTTGTCGTGGTTTTATCGGATCCCATAAACAAACTCCTTATAGCGCAGCAAATACGGGTTTACACGCTTCCATCTTTTTGAATTCAACCATGTTGGTCTTTTCCATGTCGGCCAGCAGGTAGGATATCCGCCTCAGATCCAGTCCGATTCTGCTGCTGATGTCCCTGGGCGCCGTGCTGCCGTTTTTGATCGCCTGCAGAATCAGGTTTTTATGATATTCTCGCTCGATACTCGCATCGATGATCTTTTCGAAACTGTCGACATCCCAGGGGCGACCGTAAACATCCCCTTTGGTGGTGATATGGAGCTCTTTGCCCACCAGCCACCGGGCCGCCTCGCCGCTCAAGGTTTCTTCCGCTGCTTCAAGTTGCAGGTTGTAAACCTCAGGGTCGAACTTGCCCTGGTTTTTGATCGATTCCGTCACACCGGTGACGACATCGACAAATCGCTGGGCTTCAGCCGAAGAGACCCAGGCCAGGTGCAGCCGGTCGCTGCCGATGCCGGCCAGGTCCATCAATTTACGGGTGAGTCGGATCTTCTTGTCAGCTTGAACATTACCTTCCAGGTAATGGCAATCACCGAAATGTCACCCCGCCACAAGGGCCCCATCGCAGCCCTGCTTGAAGGCTTTGACGATGAAGAGCGGATCGACCCTGCCGGAACACATCACGCGCACGGTCCGCATGTTGGGTGGGTACTGCAACCGTGAGACACCGGCCAGGTCGGCCCCGGCATAGGCGCACCAGTTGCAGAGAAAAGCCACGATTTTCGGTTCAAAGTCTGACATGAAATCACCTTTAAATTCGGGTTGTGGGTGATCGGTTATTGGTGTCCAGGTATATAAGAGGATGACATTCATACCCTTATGACCGGTTACCTCATAACGCTAACCTGTTTCTAAACGACGGCCCGCACCGCGGCCATTATCTGTTCGTCACGGAAATGCAGCATGTCGATCGCTTTCTTAGGGCACGAGGCTGCGCACAATCCGCAGCCTTTGCATGAGGCCGGGATGTTTTTGGCGCGATATCCTTTTCCTTCCACCGCCTCGAGGCTGATGGCACCGAACGGGCAGACCTCGGCGCATAAACCGCAGCCGATGCATTGTTCGGCATCGACCTGGGAAACCAGCGGAGAGATCTGAATCGACGGTTTGGCCAACACTGTTGCTGCCCGGCCGGCAGCGGCCATGGCCTGACCGATGCTCTCATCCAGGGACTTGGGATAATGGGCCAACCCACAGACAAAGAGCCCGTCGGAGGCAAAGTCCACCGGCCGCAGCTTGGCGTGCGCTTCCATGAAAAATTTATCTTCGTTGACCGGCAGTTTATAGATCTCGGCCAGTTTGCTGTTGTCGGCCGGTATGACAGCCGTCGCCAGATTGACCAGGTCGGTACTGATTTCCAGGCGCTGCTGGAGAATCGGATCGAATACCCGCACCAGCAGGCCGTCATCGGTTTCCAGAACCTCCGGTTTGTCTTCGAGGGTATAACGGACGAAGATGACACCCAGTTGGCGGGCTTTTTTGTACAAGAGTTCCCGCTCGCTATACGTGCGAATGTCGCGGTAAAGAATGAACACGTCGGTATCCGGATGCGCCTCTTTGATGCTGATGGCCTGGGAAACCGAAGACGTGCAACAGATTCTCGAGCAGTATGGTCGGTTGTCGTCCCGGGATCCGACGCATTGGATGAACACGACACTCTTGGCGTCTTTCAACTGGTCCGGGTTGTTTTCCAGTTCGTGCCAGCGGGTGACGCGAATATTTTTTCCGTAGAGATACTCATCCGATTCGGCCGCCTGGCCGCCGGTGGCGATGATGGTGGCCCCGTGTTTGACGGTCCGGTTATTTCCGTTTGCGGCCACCTCGGTTTCGAAATTACCGACGAACCCGGAGGCGCCGATGACTTCCGATTCGAGCAGGACATCGATATCGGGGTGATTCTCGACTTCGGTTTTCAATTCGTCCAGAAATTCCTTGACGTTGTTACCCTGCCAGGTCTTGACCACGTCGCGGGCGGAGCCGCCCAGTTCAGCGGTTTTTTCGACGAGGGTCGCTGGGAAACCCTGTTTGGCCAGGCTGAGCGCTGCGGTCATTCCGGCCGCACCACCGCCGATCACCAGGGCAGTCTTATCGACTGCGACGGATATATCCGGGATCGGTTCCAGCAAAGAGGCCTTGGAAACGGCCATCCGCACCAGATCCTTGGCTTTTTCAGTGGCCGTCGGCTTGTCGGCGGAGTGCACCCAGGTGCATTGGTTTCTGATGTTTGCCATTTCGAAAAGGTAGGCATTAATGCCGGCATTGCGGATGGTCTCCTGAAACAGGGGTTCGTGGGTTCTGGGGGTGCAGGCCGCTACCACGATGCGGTTAAGATTGTTTTCCTTGATGATCCCCACCATTCTGTCCTGGGTGTCCTGGCTGCAGGAAAAGAGGTTTTCTTCAGCAAAGACCACATTCGGCAGAGACCTGGAATATTCGGTGACAGCCGGCACATCGGCGATACCACCGATGTTGACGCCACAGTTGCAGACGAATACCCCGATGCGTGGATCTTCCTCCGCCACGGCTTTTTCATCCGGGAACGTCTTTTCCTTGACGAGGCTTCCCCGGGCCGCTGCCAGAGCCATACCGGCGCTACAGGCGGCGGCACTGGCCTCCATGACGGACTGGGGGATATCCTTGCAGCCCTGGAGCACGCCGGCCACGTATACGCCGGGTCGTGAGGAGACCACCGGGGCAGTATCTTCAGTTTTAACAAAACGGTATTCGTTGAGTTCTATCCCCAAGGTATCTGCAAGGTCCGCGGCGGAACGCGATGGTTCCATTCCGACAGAGAGCACAGCCATATCGAACGTTTCAATTATCCGCCGACCGTCTTCCGACACGTATTCCAGTTGAAGGGTGCCGCTGTCATCCACTTGGGTGATGGAGTGGACCTTGCTGCGGATGAAGCGCACGCCCTGGGATTTGGCGCGGTTGTAATATTTTTCGAATTCCTTGCCGTGGGTCCGCATGTCCATGAAGAAGATTGTCGGTTCGAAATCCTTGCCGACGTGCTCTTTGGCGATAACGGCTTCCTTAATGGCGTACATGCAGCAGACCGAAGAACAATACGGATTGTCGCATTTGTTCATATCCCGCGACCCGACGCACTGCAGCCAGGCGATTTTTTGAGGATCTTTGCCGTCGGACGGTCTGAGGACATGGCCGGTCGTGGGGCCACCGGCGGATAGAATCCGTTCGAATTCCATGCTCGTCACGACATTGGGTAATCCGGCATATTGATAATTGTCGAACTTAGCCGGATCGAAGGGTTCATAGCCGGCAGTGACGACAACCGAACCCACGTTGAGGGTCAGGTTTTCTTCTTTTTCGTCGAAATTAACGGCTTCAGTCGGGCAGAATTTCTGACACGCTTTGCATTTGCCGTTTTTGAAGTAGATGCACCTTGCCGGGTCGATAACGTATTTCAGGGGAACCGCCTGGGCATAGGGAATGAAAGCGGCTTTGCGTTTGGAAATTCCCTCGTTGAACTCATCGACCGTCTTGGCGGGGCATTTTTCTGCGCAAAGACCGCAGGCAATGCATTTTTCCATGTCGATGTAGCGGGGGGATTTCTTTACGGATACGGTGAAATTGCCCTCTTCTCCGTCGATTTGGGTGACCTCGGAGAGGGTATGCAGTTCGATGTTCAGGTGCCGGCCGACCTCGACCAGTTTGGGAGAGATAATTCACATCGAACAGTCGTTGGTGGGAAAGGTCTTGTCCAGCTGGGCCATGGCCCCGCCGATCGCTGGGGATTTTTCCACAAGGTAGACGAAAAAGCCGGCGTCGGCCAGATCGATGGCTGATTGCATGCCGGTAATACCGCCGCCGATGACCAACACAGATCCAATCGGTTTGTTTTTGCTCATAACCTCAATTCCGATCCTTTGCTGGCGGCCTGATGAAAACATTCACAGGCCAGGGATTATGGGGTTCAAACATTAAACCCAGATGGTATTTCGAGAGGTGCCGAAATTTGCGATCGCATATAATAAGGTAACGGCCGCCAAGGCGTTCATATGCCACAACGTGAAATGTGCTGTCAAGGCCTTTGTAATAGGCAAATTAATTAAGTAAATTACGATACATTTTTAAAATTTGGGTTTTATTCAGTAAATATTATTTATTTAAAAATTTTAGTTTATTTTTTATCGGTCATTGCTCGGTTTTGAGGCGTTCAACTTAGTTTGTCGGGGGATATTGACCATAGAGAAAAACGCAATTATGGTTTGGAATTTAAACCGTACTGCAATACTACTAACAAAGTTGGATGGATAATTATTGAGAATCGGTATACCCTTAACGATGGAGACAGCCATGTTTAAACTGATTGTCCTGGCCCTAGATGGATCCGATCAGAGTGCAAAGGCCTTGAAATATGCCATCGGGTTGGCAGAAAGTGGCGGAGCTGATTTGATCATCGTGCATGCATACTCTCATACATCGGATCTCCGCGGGAAGGAGGAGTATGAAAGGCTGGTTGCCCAACGAAAAAGTGCCGGTCAAAAGATTTTGGACGACGCGCGGGCGCAGTTTAATAACACAGATATGACCGTGGAAGAAAATCTTCTCGAAGGACCGGCGGCTGAGGCGATTCTCTCGGTCGCAAGAACCCGCAATGCTGATTTAATCATCATGGGGACTCGGGGAATGGGATCATTGGAAGGTTTGTTGCTGGGTAGTGTCAGCACTAAAGTTGCCAGAGATGCGCCCTGCACCGTAATGGTCGTCCGGTAATCGATGAACCCAGGCTGCTTCTAAATTAGGTTCTGATATGCAGGATATGCAATGGTCATGAGTTGCATCGCTGTCCGGTGTGCCATTAAAAGTGCGCATTCTGCAGGAAGCCGGTGTACTAAATCCCACCTAAAGTAAGCGTTTCAAATTTTAAATGGAGGGGGAACTGCTTTATAATTAAGGAATTCTATCAAAGTTTGATTTTAAAATTTGAAACCCGTCAGGATTGCCGATCTTTATCCGCCTCTGGAGGGTTGCCGCATTTACGGCGTCATATGCCGTTCCGCATAGCTGACTATAGCGGAACGACATCTTTCTTGTATCTGCGGCAACCTCGACAATCGCTCAAATTAGGTCCCAATTTCCCCCTGGTGGGGGATGCGTTGCAATTCAAAATATCCTGTGGTAAACCATCTAAGGTCGCGATTTTGAGATGCTCTTAACCCCCCCCCCTTGTTTTTCTGCACTCGTGCCTTCGGGCACACCGATAGAGGAATCCGCCAACCCGGATTCCACCAGCTGGCACGATTCAATTTCGGAGGCTTTTTCATGCAGAACAAAAAAACCTCCATCGTTAACATCGCTTTGGTTGGAGGGGACGGATTGTGCAAAGACGTCCTCGAGAAAACGACGTTCGACTATATGCAGGAAGGCGTCGATGCGCCCATTCTGGCGGTGGCCGATCCGGATCCGACCACTATCGGCATGCTTCGCGCGCGAGAACTAGGGTTGCTGACCTTTCGAGACTATCACGATCTGTATGATCGGCGTTATAACATCCACCTGATTATCATTCTGACCTCCGAACAGCACATTCTCGACGATATTCTCGCCACGCGTCCGCACCGTATCCGCATTATGTCCCAGCATGTATTCGAGATTTTCTGGAATGCCATTGGATCAGAAGAGCGCAAATTGCGCGAGCAGAAAACCGCGATGGAAACCATCATTAACGGCATTCAGGATCTCATTTTGGTGATCACCCCAGAGATGGATATCATCGAGGTCAATGAGGCTTTCCTGAACCAAACCGGTTGGGAGAAGAATGAGGTGATTGGGCGCAAATGCCACGAAGTCTACGCCCGCCTGAATCACCAGTGCGATGAAGTGGAGAAGATTTGTCCTCTAAGAAATGTCATCCGAAACAAGACCCATTGCCGTCAAGTCCGTTCACGGATCGGGGCTGACGGCGAAACCCGGCACTTCGAAGTGGATGTGTTCCCGATCTGGGAATCGGACGGGAAGATATCCAAGTTTATTCACATTAGCCGGGATATCACCAAGCGCCTCAAAGAAGAGGAGGAAATCACGCGACGGCTGGAGGAGATGGTCGACCAGCGAACCCGTCAGCTTCGGGAGACCCATGCCAAGCTCCTCCATCAGGACAAGATGGCCTCACTCGGAAAACTTGCCGCCGCGGTCGTCCATGAAATCAACAACCCCATCGCCGGCATATTGAACCTGAATATGCTCATAAAGCGGATCATCAGCGAAGGACCGGTGGAACAGAAAGAAATCGACCGGTTCGGCCAGTATCTCGATCTGATGGAAAAGGAGACCCGGCGCATCAGCTCTATCGTCACCAACCTGCTGGCTTTCTCCCGCCATAACCGAATGGCGCTGGAACCGCTCAACATCAACCGGCTGATCGAAAAGACCCTTATCCTGAATGCCAACCTGCTAAAATTACATCGCGTGCAGGTGGAGAAGACTTTCGATCCAAAGCTGCCGGATATTGTCGGATCCGAAGATCAACTTCAGCAGGTTTTCATGAATCTGATTTCCAATGCCGCAGAGGCCATGGAAGGCAAAGACGGCGGGATTCTGACGATCGATACCCAGCACGCAGCGAGCGAACACCGGGTCGTTGTCAAATTCAGCGACAACGGCATCGGCATCCCAAAAGAAAACTTTTCGAGGTTGTTTGAGCCCTTCTTCAGCACGAAAAAGGACGGCAAAGGCGTCGGATTGGGACTTTCCGTCGCATACGGGATCATCAAGGAGCATGGCGGCTATATTTATGTGGAGTCCGACCTCGGAGAGGGGACCAATTTCAGGGTAAATCTTCCCCTGGGGCCGGTGACACCAGCGACTGAACATCACGGAGGAATCGATGGGCGGCACCAAGATCCTGATCGTCGATGACGAACACATCATGCGCGAATCATTGCTCGGTTGGTTGGAGAGAGATGGATACGCAGTTGATGTCGCGGGCAGCGGTGAAGAGGCCCTGGATAAGTTAAAGCTTACCCACTTCGACATCCTGCTGGTGGACATCAAGATGGAAGGAATTAGCGGCCTGGACGTCCTTAGACGGGTGAAAGAGGACGATCCGGATGTGGCCGTGGTGATGATCACCGCCTACGGGTCTATCTCAACCGCAATCGATGCGATGAAGAACGGCGCCTATGACTACCTGCTCAAACCGTTCGACCCCAACGAATTGGGATTACTGATCGAAAAAATTGTCAAACTACAGGCCCAATTTCGCGAAAACCTTTATTTGAGAGAACAGGTCCGGGAGCGAACCCGGTTTGAGAGTATGATCGGCCAGTCCAAGCCGATGCAGACGGTATTTGAACTCATCTGTGATGTGGCCCCAACGGAATCAACAGTGTTGATTACCGGCGAAACCGGCACTGGTAAGGGGCTGGCGGCCAAGGCGATTCACACACACAGCCCGCGTTGCGAAGGTCCTTTCGTTATCGTCAATTGCGGTGCGATTCCCGAGCACCTGATGGAGAGCGAACTGTTCGGCCACCAGAAAGGGGCATTTACGGATGCCAAAGAGACGAAGAAAGGTCGGCTCGAACTGGCCCACGGTGGGACCCTGTTTCTGGATGAAATCGGAGAAATAAGCATGCGCATGCAAATCGATTTGCTGCGGGTCCTGGAAGACCGGGTTTTCTACCGTGTCGGCGGGACCCAGCCGATCGAGGCGGATTTCCGCATCATCGCCGCCACCAATAGGAACCTTAAAGAAGCCATTGCAAAAGAAGTTTTTCGTGAAGATTTGTACTACCGCCTGAATGTCATTTCATTCCAGATGCCTGCTCTCCGAAAGCGTAAGGAAGATATTCCCCTTCTGGCCGAACACTTCTTATACCGGTTTACCCAGGAAACCAATAAAGCGATTGACGGGTTCAGCCGGGAAACGATAGACGAAATGATGCTCCATGATTGGCCCGGTAATGTCAGGGAGCTTGAAAACGCCATCGAACGTGCGGTAGTGATCGGAAAGGACCGCAAGATCCAACCGTTGTGTTTGCCTTTCTATTGCACCCGGCATTTTTCGGTCCCGTCCGACGACTCCCTTGGTGAAATAGAGAAATCGCACATCCAGCGTATTCTCAATGATAACAGCTGGAACATCGTTAGATGCGCCAAAATTCTTGGTATTGACCGGTCGACCCTGTACAATAAGATCAAACGCTACAACCTTCGGAAAGAAGATTGATTGACAGCCAGGAATACCGGATTGTTGTCTCCCCCATCGGAGATATTGATTCCGCTCTTTCCGATGTGATCAGCAGTGAAGTGCTTCGGATTTTCGGCTTCCGAACGGAGATATTGCCGCTCATTCCTCGGGTTGAATTTGCGTTTGACCCGGAGCGTCGGCAATATTATTCCACTCTAATACTTGAAAAACTGGCTGCTGCAGCGCCCTCCCACGCAGTCAAAGTTCTTGGAATTACCACCAAGGACCTTTTTATCCCGATATTAACCCATGTTTACGGTGAGGCCCAGTTGGGGGGCAAGACCTGCATCATTTCGACCTGTCGTTTGGCGGAAGAAACCCCGACATCCCGACCGGGTAACCCATTTCACCAGCGGGTGGTCAAGGAGGCCATTCACGAACTCGGGCACACTTTCAAACTGAGGCACTGCCCCGAGCGCAATTGCGTTATGCACTACTGCCGGAGTATTGCGGACGTCGATCGCAAGACGGATCAACTCTGCCGGCACTGCCGGGTGATGTTGGTCGATGAAATAAACAGGTTAGAGATGAAGGAGAAGTAATTTCCGAATGAATTAAATTTGATAAACCCGCTGTGCCCACCCCAATCGCTTGGCGGTTACGTCCGCAAGAACGACCGGGCGAGTTTGTTCCAGTCCAACTGCGGCAGTTTGCCACAGATATCTTCAACCAACTGACCACCGTCGGCAGCCAGCGGGCCGACGGCATCTTCGATTTCCCTAAAGAGATGCTCGATTTCCTCGCCGATGAATTCGGTCATTTCTGCCCCCATCTTCAAATTTTTCAACTCTTGGCGCAGGTCATCGGTATGAATGCGTAAGATCCATCCGTCGGCATAAGCGTCGGCGTTGCCGACGACCGAAAGAGTCGTCATTTTCGAGTTGGCGGCCGTGACCACACCGCTTATCGGCGATAGCATTTTGACAATATTTGCCCCGCGGGCCAGGGTGATGACCGGCTGGTCCTGTTGAACCTCTTTGCCCAGCAAGGGCATTGAAATACTGTCCAATGGACCGAGGGCCCGTAAAATGAATTCATCCAGGCCGACCCGGACGGTGTTGTCTTCTTCGATTTTCACCCAGGTATGGCCGGGGTGAAGATAGATCCCGTGCGGAAATTTGAACCCCTGGATATCGATGAGGCCGATTGGCTTTAGGGCAGCATGTACACTGAACTGATCGTCAAAATACTGATCGAACTCACAATCGGAGCATTGGTACGCGTTGGTACAGGCTTTGAAGTCGATACGGGCTGTCATATGATGCAAGCATGGCCGCCTGGCAGGCGGCGTCTCTAAGAGTTTATCTCTCCATGAGACGATGCATGCCCGTTTGCCCGAGCCCATGATTCCCATGGCTCTGAGCTTGCGGTTTTCTTCTGCCAGTCGGTGTAAGACCCGGTCATAGCGGCAGGCCATGCATTGATAGTTGTGAAGGCAGAATTTGTGGCTGACAACGCCCGCTTGCATCCAGATGCAAGCGTGGGACTTGTCTTGCGGTGGTTTCATCGGACGCGGCGGTGACATGGTTCGACTCTCCTCATATTCAAGGGTGACGCACAATCCGTTGGGTGAACGGTCGGATTCTTTCTTAGGTCGTTATATTTGATTTATAGCGCTTCACCCGGTTGACTCTGTCCTTTAAGTTTTCAGAAAAGTTTTCGTCAGATTCTCCCACCCGAGATCCGGCAGATTGCCGTAGATGTCCTCCTGAAGATATCCGCCGTCGGCAGTCAGCGGGCCGGCAGTCTCTTCTATCATTTCTTCCAACTTGAGCACTTCGGCGTCCAACCAGGACAGGGTCTCGGTGTTGGCCATCAGGTTTTTCACCGTTCCCTTGATGTTGGGGGTGTGGACCGTAAACAGCCAGCCCTCCCCATACGGAGAGCGGTTGGCCCGGTTCGGATTATCTCTGACGCTGGAATTAACTTCCACAATGACTCCGTCCACCGGTGAACGCACATCGGCAGCATGGTTGCGACGCTTCAGGCCCCATCCCGGCTGACCGGCATCCAATTCCTTCCCGGTCAACGGCAGATCGAAGCCGTCCGCTTTACCGAGCAATTTAAGGGCGAAGTCGTCCATACCGACGCGGATGGTGCCACCACTCTCGATTCGGGCCCAGGTATGCCCGTCATGGAAGTAGTGGTCCACTGCGACCCCGAAGCCTTTTATATACTGAACCTCAGCGGGCAGGTCAGATCTACGGGGTGTCCAGACGTCTTCAAAATACTGGTCGAAATCGCATTTGTCACAGCGATAATCGTAGGCGCACGCTCGCCCGGCGATTCTACCGGTGAGGCTGTGACGGCAGTTTCTTTCCAGATCGGGCTTGCGACGCATCGCCTGTTGCCAGCTGATCTGCTTGCCTTCTTTGACCCGAGTGTGCATCCCCCGGTCGAAGGTGCAGTTGGTACAGTCGAAGAAGTTGGTGCAATTTTTATACTTGACCACCCCGGCCGTCATCCACAAACAAGGAAAATCGGCTTTGGCCTGACGGTCCGGTTTCACCAGCCATACTTGACCCCCCAGGACGCTGTTGATTGCCTTTCCGCCGGCCATATCTCTGCGGCTGCCCTTGCGGTAGGATGATCCGTATCCCACACGACCCCTTTGACCTTTTTGATTTTCTGGTTTCATTTGTCTCACCCTTTCTTGTGTTGGGTTGCCATTTTACCATGGGTTTGAGCAAGGGGTATGCCACTGTGGTGTGGTGAGTCTAAAAACAAACATAACCAACTGGATTAATATAATATTAATTATCTGAAACATTCTGTGCTTTTTTGGGTTGAGCACTTGCAAGTGTCGAGAAATCCTACATGCAAAGCAAGCCTGGGGTCATTGGAGGTATAGAATTGTAATTTTATCTAATAATAACTGTAATATATCAGAAGTGTTGAAAAGATAGACGACGGTGATGGAATTTACTACAAACTTTGAGAAAAGGGTAAGCGGCGGCCGTCATGCTAAGAAGCGCTTGTTGTGCCGCCGGTGCTTCTCAGAGGGCCCCCACGACAGAGTGGATCAGGGTTAGCAACGGTTGAGGGAAAAGTCCTAAAAACAACGCAAGAAGCGCGAGGCAAATCAGAGGAATACTCATGGTAAGGGGAGGGTCTGCGGCGGTGTCGAGATCGGGATTCGGTTGGCCAAAAAAGATGCGGATGCCTACCCAAAAGGTGTAGATAAGCGTCATCAAGGAAGCCATGATTGCCATGACAACAATCACCAAGCCGAAAGGTTGAGATTGCACCTTCTGAAAGGCGCCGGTAAAAAAAAGCCATTTGCCAACGAACCCGCTGGTCGGCGGTAGTGCCGAAAGAATCAGAGCGGCGGAAAACCAGAGGACAGCCGTTACCGGCATCCGATGCCACAGGCCTCTCATGCGTTGCAAATCGCGGGTTCCAACGGTGTAGACGAGGATACCCGCCGAAGAAAACAAAATCGCTTTACCCAAAATATGGCTCAGAAAATAAAATACGCCTCCCATCACTCCCAAGACATTCATCGCGGCAATACCAAATACCGAGTATGAAATTTGACTGATGGTCGAGCATGCACAAAACCGCTTGGCGTCGGTTTGGGCCAGAGTGAGAAATGCGCCGTAGGCCATAGTCAGCATGGAAAGAATCATCAACGGAAGCGAAAAGACTTGCATGTCCTCGGGCAAGGGCAAGATCAGTACCCGGACAGCGACGTAAGCAGCGATGTTGGCATAGACGGCCAGCAGACCGGCAATACAGGTGGGATGTTCGGCATGAACCCACGGCATCCATGCGTGCAGGGGTATGATGGCCAGTTTAGTCCCCAGGCCTGCCATTATCAGCAGAATGACCCAAAACGTTTGAGGATGTCCGGCCAACTTCGGTAAAGCGTCAATTTCGAAACTACCGCTTTGGGTATAGCCGAGGATAATCCCTATCAAGAAGAGCATCGCACCGGCCACCCCCCAATACAGGCACATCTGGGCGACCTTATAGCGTGTGATATAATCCGAATACCCGAATTGGGCCATAATGAAGTATAGGGGAACGATGGTCAGCAGTTCCAGGAACAGATAGATGCTGATCAGGTTGGTGCTGAACGCCACGCCCATGAAACCGGTGGGAAAGAAAAGATAAAGGAAGAAAAATCGCCGGAAATACATGAGTCGGGTTTGCTCACTAGCTCCGGGGTAAAGTATATCGATGCGGTGACTGACGTAATGGAGCGAATATGACGCTAGAGCCAGGCAGATCAGATTAATCACCAGGGCTACAGGTAGACTCAACCCGTCTGCCAGTAGATTCAGACTAACCTCCGGGCCAATGGAATAGTGTTCGAGGATCTCGCCATGGTTGGCAACACGCACTCCGGCATAGACGAGCAGCACCGTAGTGTAGACCAATGCGGCGATAGTGATCAAGCCGGAGGCGGACTCGCGGCGCGAACGACTAATCAATACCAGGACGGCCGCCGCCATCGGTACGATTACGATCTGAAAGAGTATTGAAGACATTGATGTCTCCGGCAATCTCACGGAAATATGAATAGAATGGCGAAAATCAATGCGATAAAGGGTAACAGGATGTACATTACGCTCCATGCCAGTTCATCGCGTTCCGTTTTCAGGGGGCGAATGACTCGCAGGATTCCATCCGGCAATGCCACCAACAGGGTGTGAAAAAACCAGTCCAATCTCTTTTCGACAGTAACAGAGAGTGCCGGCAACTTTTTGAACCCGGTGATTATGACCCGGACCCATGCTTCTATGCTACTTCTTACGGCTTGAAGAGGCCGGTGACAGAAGCTGATGAACGCTCGCCCGGGAAGCCGTAAAAACCAATCGGTGTCCAGGTTCACGGCCCGGAGTTCCGGCGGGTAGTAGCCGGACAGGACCAGCATCGTGAAAGCCAGAGCCCCAAACATGAGTAACTGCAGCATACTTACGACGTGAAATGCTGTGTAGGGCGTAAATTGAACTGGAAACGGTAAAATTGCATAGAGCGGAGCCGGGTAAATCCCCAGGAAAATACAGATGAAGCCAGCCATGCCCATGGCGATGCGCATGTTCAGCGGGGGTTCCTTGCTGCGGATGCCCGAGTCATGGCCGAAAAATACGAAAAAAGGTACCTTGATGCCGGCATGATGAAAAACACCGGCTGAGGCGAAAAGCAGCATCAACCATACGAGCACCTGTTGGGCCTCTGCAACGGCTGCCACGGTCAACGATTTGCTGACGAATCCGCTGAACAGTGGAAAAGCAGAAATGGAGGCGGCCCCGACGATGCAGCACAATGCCGTATACGGCATTGTTTTGTAAAGCCCACCAAGATCGGTGGCCCTGATTTTACCGGTCATATGCAGAACTGCACCGGTCGACATAAACAGCAACGCCTTGTAAATGATATGGCAAAAGGCATGGGCGACCACACCGTTTATCGCCAACGGGCTTCCAATACCGATTCCACAGAGCATGAATCCAACCTGGTTGATCAGACTGTAGGCCAACACGCGGCGCATGTCATTGGCAATGACAGCATAAAAAATCGGAAAACATGTCATAAACGCCCCTGCCCAGAGGAGGATGTCATTCCCTGGAAAGGTACGGGCCAGGATATACACGGCGCTCTTGGTCGTCAGAGCGCTCATGAAAACCGCCCCGGTTACGGTCGCGCGCGGGTAGGCATCCGGAAGCCAGGCATGAAGGGGGAAAACGGCAGCGTTCAGACAGAATCCTATGAATATCAGTGCGGAGGCCGGATCGCTGAGGCCAATGACGTCGAAGGCGGTGGTACCCCGGGTTATCGTATACATAATAATACCCGCCAGCAGGCAAATGCCGCCAAAAAAATGCCACATGAAATAGCGATATGCAGCCAGGCGGGCGTCGCGGGTTCGGCGCGCTAAAATCAGTACCGTCGAGGCCAGTGCCATGACTTCCCAAAAAAAATACAGCGTGAAAAGATCGCCGGCAAAGGTCACGCCAAGAGCGCCACCGGCGTAGCTTAAGGCCGCCATGTGCTGAAGGTTGTCCTTGAGGTGCAGCGCGTATACGATGCCGATAAAGGTTATGAGAACGAAGACGTAACCGAAGGCCAGGCTGAGTCGATCAACCCGGCAGAATATAAGCGTATAGTCTAAAAACGTAGTATTCCAACTCGACCCTTCGGGCAAAAGCAGTACGTCGAGTCCAGCTACCACTGGTAAAATCAGCAAATAAAAAGACTTAAGCCGACCTTTGAGAAGCGGTACAAGCACGGTTCCGGCAAGAAAAATAAAGGCTGGCGGAAGTCGCATTAATCATAATAATCTTCCTTCCGCTTGACCAGCAGGCGTAAAATCTTAGCCACGAAAATCAGGCTGACGCAGGCGATAAAACCGTAAACAGCGTAAAAGCTCGGTGCATTTTCCCAAGCAAAGTGCCCATGCTTGGGGATAAATAGGTCCAAGACCAGTAAGATAAACAATGAGATGTAAAAATATCTTCGCACCCGCAAGCGGTTTTTTGCGGAATCAAGAAAGGTCAATTCCTTTTTGGGCAACATGGCGATCACCTTCTAGTAAAAAATGAAAATGGCTATCAGATAGACAACACTGGCCACGACCAGCAGACGCAAAATATGTTTGTATTGGGGTGATCCCTGGTGAACCAGTTCCATTTTTTCCTCAAAATCGGTTAACCGGGCTGTAATTTCACCGTCCATCTGGCGGTATACAATTTCCTCTCCCTGTCGAACAAGTTCTCCCATGATCTGATTTCCCCTGTTAATGGTACAAATTGCTAATGGCTAGTTCAGCCAAGTCCAGATATGTATAAGGTTCCGGGAAAAAGACAGAAAACGATCGAAAACACAGCCGTGATCGTCAGCGGAACCACCATGAACAAATACTGGGGCTGTGAGGTTTCACTCCAGGTTACCGGAGTTATACTACCCCCTTCCACGGCATCCGGCCGATCGAAAAAGGCTGTTTTTACGATCGGAAAAAAATAGATCACATCTAGCAGCGAACTGAGAAGGATAACTCCTAGGATAAACAAGATGACCTGACTGCACGCTACCCAGGCACAAGAACCATTTGCTGATGAATCCCGCTACTGGCGGCATTCCACACATACCCAGAGCACCGATGCCAAATGCGGCCATAGTAATGGGCATCTGGCGCCCGATGCCGGCCAACTGGCTGATTTGTTTTTTTCCGCTGATGACCATGACAGCGCCGGCACATAAAAAAAGCGTGATCTTCATGAATCCGTGAAAGGGAATATGCACCATGGCACCCTTGATTCCATAAGGACTCAGCAGGGCGGCGCCAAACAGTATATAAGAGAGCTGACTGATGGTGGAGAAAGCGAGGCGCCGTTTGAGATTATCTTCGCCGATGGCGAAAAAAGATCCCACGATCATGGTGAAGGAGGCCACGATGCCGAGCATCAAGCCCAGGCCCAGGGTTGCCATGAGATCGACCCCGAAAACGTAGCACACGATGCGCACGAATCCGAACACGCCGGCCTTGACCACTGCCACAGCATGCAGTAACGAACTGACCGGCGTCGGGGCCACCATGGCTGCCGGCAGCCAAGAGTGAAAGGGTATCCAGGCGGCCTTCAGCAGACCCAGGGCAAAAAGGATAAACAAAAAGATCAAAGTCCCTTTGGTGCCCGAATCGGTGGTGAGAATCCCTCCCGAACTGAAGTCGGTCGTCCCGGTGAGCGCATAAGTCAGCGCCACCGCAGCAAATAAAAACCATCCCGAAGTCAGCAGATAGGCGAGATATTTTCGGGTGGCGGCAAACGCTTCCTCATCTTCGTGGTGTGCCACCAACCAATATGTGGACAGAGTCAGGGCTTCGTAAAAAATGTAGAATGTCACCAGATTGGCGGAAAACGCAATACTGACGGCTGAAAAAATCGCCAGGGCGAACATAAAATAATAGCGTGTCTGGGCATGCTCTTTCAGTGCCCGCATATAGCCAATGGAGTAGAGTGATACCAAAATCCAGAGAAAGGAAGAGGTGATGGCGAAAATCAAACCAAAGGCATCCACCCGGTATACGATATCCAAGCCGGCGGCGATGGTGATGATGTGGCAGACGATGATGCGACCATCCAATATGAGGGGGGCCATGGAGATAACCACGGCAAACTGCCCGAGGGCGGCGGTCAGGGTAACGCCTTCTCTTAAATTGGGCCGATGGCGGAAGATATAAATCAAGAAGGCGCACGTCAGTGGGAAATGCGAGTGCCATTAGCGGTCGGCCGGAAGGGTAAAGGACGTTGCTCATGGCCCGCCCCCCAGTCCGAAACCGGTGTTGATGGCCGCAAGTACCGGATCGAGAATACCAGATATCCAAAGGATACCCAGAAGGAATGACATAACTCCCAAAATCAAACCGGGAACGAGCATGCTCGCCGGCAATTCTTCGATTCTTATTGCCGGCTGATTCGACGGCGGATTCGGTTTCGTGGCGAATGTACATAATCTCGATAACCCGCCAGAAGTAGACGATCATCAATAGGGTACTGACGAAGATGACGGCCACAAACCAGTAGCTGCGGGCCTCCAACGCTGCCCTGATGAGATACCATTTGGTGACGAACCCAGACCCCGGCGGCATTCCGATCATCGCCAGGGAGGCTAAGATCAGGCCCAGAGAGGTATAGGGCATCCGCCTTCCAAGTCCGGTAAAATACCGAATGTCCTTCAAATCGTATTTGTAGATGAACCCGCAGGCGGTCATGAACATGCATCCTTTGATCACCGCATGGTTGGCAATGTGCATCACGGCCGGTGACAATCCAAGGGACGTCGAAGGGGCAAGTCCAAGGGCCAGAATGATATATCCGATATTGGCTATGCTTGAATAGGCCAGCATACGCTTGAGGTTATACTGCGCGATGGCAAAGATGGAACCGACGATCATGGCGACTGCCGCCACCCAACAAATGATGCTGAATACCGAGAGGATTCCAGTAATAAAGTCAAGCGTGAACACCGAGAAAACGATGCGGATCAGAGCATAAACAAAGGTTTTGGCCGCAGCGGTGGAGATGATGACGCTGACGGCAGACGGTGCGTAAGTATAGACATCCGGTTGCCAGCCGTGCAGCGGAAACAGGGCGATTTTGACGGCAAAACCGATGAATATGAAGACGAAGGCGGCTTGGACAACCCGAGATCCGTAAATCGGAGGCAAAAGCAGGCGTAGATCTTCCATGTTTAAAGAACCAGTGACAATATATAGAAAACCGATACCCAAAAGATAGAAGGAGGTGCCGATGGTTCCGATGATGAGGTATCGAAAGCTGGCGAAGGGCGCTCTGCCGCGCCCGATGGCCACTAATGCGTAACCACTTATGGAGGCAACCTCGAGGAGAACGAAGAGGTTGAACATATCGCCGGTGATAACGATTCCGAGCAGACCCGTGATCAGCAGCATATAAAGACTCCAGAACAAGGAGACCTTATCCGGCAGTTCTTGCTCAACGCTCTTTTGGGCATAGATGGCGGACAGCCAACCGATCAGTGAGATCAGGATCAGCATGAAAACGGTCAAATGATCGACGCGGTATTCGATTCCCCAGGGAGGGGGCCACCCACCAAATCGGTACTGGACCGGTCCTTGCTGCACTACGGTGTTCGCGGCAACCACTGCTGCAAGAACACACACCGAGAGGCCGCTCAGGGCCAGGGGGAAGGCCAACCTTTGATTCTGCCAGCCCAAAAAGAAAATAAAAAAGGTGGCGATCAGTGGTGCGATCACGATAATGGCCGGGAATTGATCCATTATCCATCCTTCCGCGAGTGAGTGTGCCGAGTAGGGGGGTGGTCTTCTGTTTCAATTCACAATGAATCTTAATTTCAATTGCCAGATTGATAGTCGGGTACTGTCTATATCAGGTTGCCGAGATCCGGATGGTGTCGGATGGCCTTGATGAACTGCTCGGTACGGATTTCATATCGTTTCTGAATGACGCGCAATAGCCGCTGACTCATGATGTAGCCAAGAGAATGGTTTTTGTCGAAAAGTGCCTTTAATTTATCCTCTCGGAAACGAGAGCAGCTGACAGGGCTCCGCGCAAAGGGCATAGGTGGTATACTTTCCGCTGTCCAGAAGCGCCGTCCAGCCAAAAGAGTAACGTGGATTGATGGCACTGAGGGTTATGGAGATGGTAGGTGAAATACGCTGTTCTAAAAGGACCTTGCCCTGATGAACGAAATAAAATCGACTGGCGTCTTCACCCTGGTGAAAGACGAATTCTTGCTCGTCAAACTGGAGCATTTCGGTGATGGGAATCAGCTGATCGAGCATTTCATCGGTTAGATACCCCAGCATCACCATTTCTTTCAAAGTTGCCCTGGTTATCATCTGCGACCTCAGCGTTATTTGGAGCAACGAACGGCCTTCATTTTCTTAAAGGGTGATCACGATACCATTCGAACCTCTGATTCTATGTCTCGATATCACGGCTTAATTCGATAATTTCATCCTCTTCCAACGTGCCGTACCGCGCATAGATTTTGATGATCAGTGCCATGGACACCCCGAACGTGGCGACGGCGACCACGATGGCGGTGAGCATCAACACATGGGGTAGAGGATTGATGTAGTTTCTGGCCTCGATCGCCACTCGAGAGATGTCGTGAACATGTTCGATGATGGGGATGGTAGCCTTCTGCTTGGCACCGATGGAGATAAAAAACAGGATAACAGCCGTCTGGAGGATGTTCAGACCGATGACCCTCTTGGCCAGGTTTTTTTTGACGATGATGGCGTACAGACCAATCATCATCAAAATAACAAACACCCAGTAGTTGGCATAGGCGATCGGCATACTGCTGGAAGCATCCATAACTACAATCCCTCGTCCTGTTTGCCCGCTGAGGAGATATTGTAGTAGAGCATTACCATTACGGCCATCACCGCCATGCCGACGCCAACCTCTACGATTAGAATACCATAAGATCTGGCGCTGATCGAATCGACCCCTAAAAGGGGCGCCAGGGCACTGTAATCTAAATAATTAGCGTCTAAAAGCATGCAGACGATGCCAGTTCCAGCATAGATGAACACACCCAGGATACCTAAAAAGGCGGTCATTTTTTCACTCAATCTGCGTTTGGCCGAACGTAAGTCGAAAGCCACGGCCAGAAGCAAGGTTGCGGCACCCAGGATCACGCCGCCTTGGAATCCCCCTCCAGGGCTGTAGTGGCCGTGGGCGATGACGTACAAGGCGAAAAGTTGTATAAACGGCACGATCAGTCGACACGTGGTTTTGACGATCAGGTCGTAAGGAACCCACTCGGAATCGATTCGTTCGAAATCAATTGAATCTTTGGGAAATTTGCCGCCCTTTTCGATACGAAGGGTAATACCGGTGGGAACGTGGCGATACAACCGCGTTTCGGTTTTGGTCTTTTGAGGTGTTCGCAGTAGAAAGATACAGGCGATTCCGGCCGTGAAGATGACGATCGTTTCGAACATGGTATCGTACCCCCGGTAATCGGCCAGAACAGCGGTAACGATGTTGGGCACAGATGTATCTCGCATCGTTTTCTCTATGTAATACGGTGACACATGGCGACTGGCCGGCGATTCGGGATCGCCCCACGGAGGGAACCCGTGCGAACAGAAAATCAGAACGGCTCCAAGGATGACGACCACTATTAACGCGCCCGCTTTCAATCTTTGGTCCTTCTCGAAGTGCGAAAAACGGCGGCAACAAACAAAACCGTGCTGATACCAGCCCCCACCGATGCTTCAGTGAATGCGACATCCACGGCTCCCATGATAGCCCATACCAGGCACATCATGAAACTGTATGCCCCGAACAGAATCGCTGCGCTCAGCAGGTCTCTAACAGATATGGCACCGACGGCTAAGATGATCACGATGGTGAATATAATGAATTCAATCTGCCAGAACATCTCTTGCCTCTGCGTTGGAAGTGTCTTTTTTCCATGGCCTGAGACCGGCCCGCACCCCGGCATCGACGATCGCATGGGTTGCTGTCGGGCTTGTAATAAAGACAAACACAACGATCAGAACGATCTTCAATGCCGTTAGTGGTTGGTGTTGAGAAAACATCACGTAGGTAGATAGCGCGCCCATTGTGGTCACCAGGCCGAAAGTGTCCAGTTTGCCGGCCGGGTGCAGTCGGGTGTAAAAATCCGGGAAGCGCAGAATTCCCAATGTACCGCCAGTGAAAAAAACGAGGCCGCACATTAAAAGAAGTATGAATAGGATGATCATTGTACCAAGTCCGTCTTTTAGGTTTTACCCATCAATTGATGCCGGCGAAAAAGGACTGTCGCTGGACCCATCCGCTACTGTTGAGCGCCTTCGTCATAGAGTCCTTTTCTTTTTTGGAAGTATCGGGATGCCGCCAGCACGGCGATAAAATTCAACATGGCGTAGGCCAGTGCGATATCGACGAACATGTCGACACGCTGATAGAGCAAGCCGATCAGAACCAACAGGGTCGTCGTCTTACTGCCCATGGCGTTCACACCGATCAGGCGGTCGAGAACCGTCGGACCACTCACCGCACGATACAGCGATAGAAACATCAGGAGGGATATAATTATACTGGCAATTAAGAAGGTCTGTTCCATTATTCTTTGAATACGAGGCCGACGCGGCGTTCCATCTCGCCGGGAAGCGCCTGCCCCGATGGCCTATCAATGCAGTGAACGGAAAATCTGCCCATCACATTGACTGAGACCGTAATGGTGCCGGGTGTTAAGGTGATTGAATTCGCAAAGGTCGTGCGTGCTACGTCGCTCTGCAAATGGCTGTCGAAGGTGATGATGTGTGGATCGATCTTTTCTATCAACTTGGGATGAAATGTTAAGTAGAGAACGTGCAGGTTGGCCAGAAAAACCTGATAGAGAAGCCAGGGGATATAGCCGACGAATCTGATCCAGCTCATGAACAGTCTCCAGTCGATAGGAGATGAAAAAAACAGATCGCTGGACAGGGCCGCCACGATCAGGCAACTGACGACTCCAAGAAAGATGTGAAAAGGATCGAATTTACCGGAAAAGATCAACCAGAAAGCAAATAAGATCAGAAACGTCAGCAAAAAGGGCAGCGGGGCCAAGCGGAATTTGGCGGTCTTTTGGGGTGGTTGATGGCTTGAAGCGTTTTGGTCTGATCTACGGTCAGAAGAATTCAAAGTGTCAAGTGCCATGTCTCATTTTCCCCATGCGTATCAGTGAATTCCATGTCCAAGCCACTGACCCTCTTGCGGTGCCGATCGGTCGATAAAAAGCTGTAAGACTCATCATCTGTGGATGTTACAAGAAGAGCCAACGGCTTGTGAGCGTTGATAGCGCTGTCAGCCCCAAATGATATTGTAGCTGGCCGATTTATAGCCTTTTACCTTTTGAATATGGAATGTCAGGATGCGGCTTCGATAGTTTTCCACATAGTACTTGAGTTTGTTCAGGGTTCGATGCATTTTTTTACTTTGCAGGTTGGGGATCAGATTTCCGGCGGTTGTGGCCCTGCCTTCACAGATAATTCTGGGGCCATCGCCGATCAGGACTTCCCACTCCCCGGCCACTGTTATTCCCAGCTCACTGAGCACTGGGTAAAACTCTTCATTCGTAAACTTGTTGTATTCTTCCTGCTTTTCCGAAACCACGTCCCACATTTGGGTAAACTTTACAGTATCTTCCCGGATGTCGGTCGAGTAGGCATCCACCTTGCCGGTTTTTACCAGCACTTTGGTTTGGTAATTTTTAATGTAGTTGAAAAGGTCGCTTTTCAATTTTTGGTATTCGGGATCGCGCAGGGCCTTTTCGAGCAGATCAAGATCGTTAGCGACACTTTCGAAAACGATTTCACTATAAGCGCCGACCATGACCGACCATACGGCAACCGTATGCATGCCCAACCGGTTGACGCCGGGAATGAATTTTTTGATAATGAATTTTTTGTACTCTTTGCTCTTGATCGGGTTGATAGAATAGTAATGATTCAATTTTACGGTCATTTTCCCGTCCCCCTTTCCCCTCTTAACCCGGTTTTCGAAACGATGATAATGCTTGAAGAATGGTTAGAGTGTATCTGTAATTCAGAAAGACAGAGCCGTTACTGTAAGAGTCGTTGGAATTCGAATTGAATTATTGGTGGTTGCCGGAACGAAAGAGTAGAAGAGATCGGAATGTGATTGGCAACCCGAAGCGTCGCCGGTGCAGCTGCTAACACCGTAGAAATATCAAATTGAAATATTTTAGAGCAATCTGAGATATATAGGAGATTACTCATATACAATATTTATATCTCAAAAGGCAAGTAGCTTGTCAAGTACTATAAATAGTAGGATTTTTTATAATTGCGACGTAGTAATATGATAATCGACCAGCAGGTCTGCTCAGTGCATTCTTTGCCTGATTTTTCTGTTAAAAACTGAAAAATCAGGTATAGATGGACCCATGGCAACACCTATTGATTTTAAATCACCTTTTTTTATGGATGTCATCCGAACTATCCTGCAAAACCCATATAAAAATATCGTGCCGAAACGTCCTCCAGGCGGCCTCGTACAAACCTCTTTTATCAATCATCCCTTCCTATAGAATTTCACTTCAAATTTTGATTGCAGCCAAAAGAGAATATCAATTTTTACTGTTTTACCCAGCTGCGGGACAATGGATAAAACTCTTACAATGTATCTGTGTAAATCAGTGATGACAATTTATGGTCGGATACTAGTTCATGCCATAGGACTTCAACTTTCTTCTCAAAGTGTTCAACCCGATGCCGAGAACCCGAGCGGTTTGAGACTTATTGCCGCTCAGGCGGCTGTAGGCATCCAAAATATGGGATTTTTCGATCTGGGACAGGGGCGCAATCGCTTCGGAATCAACAGGCTGTGCGCAATGTGTCACCGCTACGTGCTGACGCAGCTCCTCAGGGAAAAATCTGGCTGTAATGTCCTTTCCTTGGGAAAGATTCACGGCGGACTGGATGATGGATTTGAGTTCCCGGATATTGCCGGGATAATCGTATTGGCTTAACAAGCAGAGGGTCTCATCATCAATGCGGCACTGCCGGGAGGGGTCGCAATAGTCGTCCAGAAAGCGATCCACCA
Organism: uncultured delta proteobacterium; assembly: GCA_963848135.1. Taxonomy (GTDB): domain Bacteria; phylum Desulfobacterota; class Desulfobacteria; order Desulfobacterales; family SG8-13; genus JARFQH01. Next base: position 797,603 of record CAWKCK010000018.1, on the reverse strand, counting down.
GTAGGGGTATGTCTTCCACCCTTTCCCTGAGAGGAGGCAGATGGAGCCATCCGCCCTTGATCCGATAGTACAAATCTTTGCGAAACCTTTGTTGGGATATCATTTCTTCCAGGCTTTCGTTGGTGGCCGCGACCAAACGCACGTCAGCCTTGAGGCTGATGCTCGAACCCAGCTGATTGTATTCACCGTCCTGAAGCACGCGTAACAGCTTGGCTTGCATCGCCTGGGGCAGATTGCCGATTTCATCCAGAAACAGTGTACCGTGGTGGGCATTTTTCAGATAACCGGCCCGGTCCTTTTCCGCTCCGGTGAAGGCGCCCCGGGTGTGGCCGAAAAATTCCGCCTCGAAGAGGTGGGCATTGATGGCCGCCATATTGACGGGCATAAAAGGATAGCGGGCCCGCGGGCTGGTAGCGTGGATTGCCCGCGCAAGCAGTTCTTTACCGGTTCCGCTTTCTCCGGTAATGAGAATCGGCATCACACTGGCGGCGTGCAGTTCAGCCTCTTTCAAAAGCCGCATCATCCGCGCCGAACGGGTGATGATCGACCGGAAGGCCTCCGGATTGGTCAAAACGGGTAGTTTTCGACTCTTTTCGATATCCAAAATTTCCACAAGGCGTCTTTTTTCGAGAGCCCGTTTGAGAGAAAAGACGAGATCTTCCTCGCTGATCGGTTTGACCAGATAATCGTAAGCCCCTTTTCTGAGGCACTGAACGGCCACACGGGCCTCGTTCACCGCCGTCACAATGATACAATCGGTCCCCGGGCTATTGTTTTTGAAGATATCGAGCAGTTGCAGCCCGTCCATCTCCGGCATCGTCATGTCGATCAGGGCGATGTCAAAGATTTCCTCCGATAGAACCAGCGCGGCGGCCTTAAGAGGATCATCCTCTACCCGTATTTTCTGAAAACCGGCCCCCGTCAGTCGCGCTTTCATTAGTTCCAGATAGTCCCGATCGTCATCGACGACCAATATTCTCGTTGTCATTGTATCCCCTCAGAGATTATGCCATTTTGGCCTATTCCAAATTGGCATAATAGGTAAACGTATTGAAATTGTCCACAAAAAAAGGCTATGGGCCATTTTGGCATAGTTTAATCAATGATTTATACACCTGTTTTTATAACTTTAAATTTCATAATTAACTGTAATTATTTGTATTATTAACTATTTGCCGGTGATGGTATGCTTATTGCTGAAGAACACGATCAATGATCCATTTCCGCAATTGATTACACCATCCGAACATCGCAAATGTCATTTCAAATAAGGCAAGAATATCTCGATTTAGCTGCGCAAATGTTTCGCATTTCCAAACAAACGGAGGAAAGCTGATGGATCTAAAACGCAAATTCGAGGCAAATGAATTTGCCGTGCTTGCGGAGATGGAGCCCCCCAAGGGCGCCAACGCCGGTATGATGATCGCCTGTGCCAAGAAGGTCAAAGACAGAATCGACGCGTTCGTTGTTCCGGAGATGAGCAACGCCGTGATGCGGATGAGTTCGCTGGGTGGCGCAATGGTTTTGCAGAAAGAGGGTTTACCGACCGTCTTTCAAATCTGTTGCCGGGATCGAAACCGTCTGGCCCTTCAGGCCGATCTTCTGGCGGCTTCTGCTCTTGGAATAGAAAACGTCATGGCGGTCAGTGGCGAAGATCCGAGTTTTGGTGATCATCACCAGGCCCGATCCGTCTATGACATCGACCTGATTGAACTGCTGTCGACTGTTCAACAGCTTCAGGCAGGGCGTGACATGGCCGGGATCGAACTGGCCGGCGCCCCGGAATTTCTGGTCGGCTCTACCGCCGGCGCCGGCGCCAGGGGCAAATCTCCCGAAGTTGAGCTGGAGGAGATGATGAAGCGCGCTGAAGCCGGGGCCCGTTTTTTCATCACACCGCCGCTGTTTGACATTGCCGACATCGAACCGTTCCTCAAACGGATCGATCGACGCAAATATTTCGTCGTGCCCACCGTGCTGCTGCTCAAGTCCCTGGGGATGGCGCGCTACATCGCCCAGAACATGCCGCACATCCACATTCCGGATACCATCATCGAGCGGATCCGGCGTGCTCCGGACAAGGTGCGCGAGTGCATCCAGGTTGCGGCCGAAATGGTTTCCACTCTCAAACGGGATGGATTCAACGGGGTTCTTTTGTCCACCATAGGATGGGAGCACAGGCTTCCTGAGGTTCTGGAAAAAATATAGGGGGGAAATATGGACGTTACTATCGAAAAGGATAACCAGACGGTCGGAGCGGTAATGGTTCTCGGCGGCGGAATCGCCGGCATGCAGTCCGCTCTCGATTTGGCCAATTCAGGCTATTACGTCTATCTCGTCGAAAAATCATCGGCTATCGGCGGCCTGATGTCGCAGCTCGACAAGACGTTTCCCACCAATGATTGTGCCATGTGAATTATCTCGCCCAAACTGGTCGAGGTCGGCCGGCACCTGAACATCGAGCTTCTGACAAACACCGAACTTCTCAACCTCAAGGGGGAACCGGGGCGTTTCAAGGCCCGTATCCGCCAAAAACCCCGCTTCATCGACCTTTCCAAATGCACCAGTTGTGGTGAGTGCACCAAGGTCTGTCCCGTAGAGCTGCCCAACGAATACGACGAAGGGCTGTCCGTGAGGAAAGCCGCATACAAGAAGTATGCGCAGGCCATTCCGGGTGCCTTTGCCATCGAGAAGTGCGACAAGGCCCCTTGTCGCTTGGCCTGCCCGGCCGGCCTGAATGTCCAGGGTTACGTCCAAATGGTTCGGGAGGGTAAATATAAAGAGGCGCTCGACATTATTATGGAAGAACTGCCCCTTCCCGGTGTGCTGGGAAGGATTTGTCCCCATGGATGCGAGGATGCCTGCCGTCGCTGTGACGTCGATGATCCGGTCGCCATCCGGGATCTCAAACGGTTGGCCGCCGATCAATTTGATCCCCGGCAGATCGAGATTGCCCGCCCAGCGCCCCGCAAAGAAAAGGCGGCCATCATCGGATCGGGTCCAGCGGGGCTTTCCGCCGCCTATCACCTGGCACGCCGAGGCGTATTATCTACCATTTTTGAAGCCCTGCCTCAAGCCGGCGGAATGCTTCGCGTCGGCATCCCGGCCCATCGGCTGCCCCGAGATATTCTTGACCAGGAAATCGAGGTTATCACCAATCTGGGGGTGGAAATCAAAACCAGCACTCCCTTGGGTCCGGATTTGAGTGTCGATGATCTCTTCGACCGCGGCTTCAGCGCTGTTTACCTGGCCCTGGGCGCTCACAAGGGCTTTGACCTGGGGATTCCCGGTGAGAAATCCAGGGGTGTTCGACAAGGCGTCGATTTCTTGCGCGAAGTCAACCTGACCGGCACAGCCGCGGTCGGGAAAAAGGTGGCCATTATCGGTGGTGGTAACGTTGCCATCGATGTGGCGCGCGCGGCCGTTAGGCTGGGTGCCGCAGAGGTTAGCATTATCTACCGCCGCACCCGGGCGGAGATGCCGGCCTGGGAGGAGGAAATTGCTGCCGCAGAGGCCGAAGGGGTGACCGTCTCGTATCTGGCCGCCCCCCAGGAAATACTCGCCGAGGATGGCCGGGTTGTCGGTCTGCGCTGCATCCGCATGAAATTAACGGAGCCGGATTCCTCCGGACGCAAGCGGCCGGTGCCCATTCCGGGAAGCGAATACGACATCGAGATCGACCAGCTGATACCCGCCATCGGTCAACGACCCGACCTGTCCGGGCTTGAAGACGTGAGCGGGTTGGATTTTTCACGCTGGGGCACGGTCGAAGTGGATGCTGTCTCCTACGCCACCGGGCGGCCGGGGGTCTTTGCCGGCGGTGACCTGCAGACCGGACCCTGGATTGCCATTGGCGCCATCGCTGCCGGTCGCGAGGCCGCCGAGTCTATCATCCGCTATCTGGATGGGAAGGATCTGACGGCTGAGCGTCAGCCTCTTTCGAACGAAAATCCGGTCTATCGTCCGATTCCGGAGGATGTCTCCATCGCGCGCCGCAGGGAGATGCCGGCGCTGGCCGTCGACCAACGGGCCGGTAATTTTAACGAGGTCGAACTGGGGTACCCGGTTTCCGACGGCCACACAGAGGCCGGTCGGTGTCTGAACTGCGGCTACTGTTGCGAATGCAACCAATGTGTTTCCGCCTGTTTGGCTGAAGCCGTCGACCACAGTCAGCAATTGGTGGAGAAGGATATCGACGTCGGGTCCTTGGTGCTCTGCCCGGGAAGTGAGCCGTTTGATCCTTCCGGCTTGGAAGCCTTCTATCATTACCAGAGCAATCCCAACGTCATGACCAGCCTCGAGTTCGAGCGGATTTTGAGCGCTTCCGGGCCCACCATAGGTCACTTGGTGCGTCCCTCGGATGACCAAGAACCGCGGAAGGTCGCTTGGCTCCAATGCATCGGATCGCGAGATACCAACAGGTGCGGCAACGGTTATTGTTCTTCGGTCTGCTGTATGTACGCCATCAAAGACGCCATGATCGCCAAGGAGCATGCCCATGGTGACCTGGACTGCGCCATTTTTAACATGGATATCCGCACCTTCGGTAAGGACTACGAAAAATATTACCAGCGGGCCCGGGACAAAGCCGGTGTCCGATTCGTCAAAGCCCGAATACATACCATCGATGAAGTCGGTGAAAACAAAGACCTGCGCATCCGTTATGTCGACGAAGACGGTGCGGTTCAAGAGGAGACATTCGACATCGTGGTGCTGTCGGTGGGCCTTCAGATATCTCCATCGACCATTGAATTGGCCCAACGCCTGGACATCGATCTGGACCGTTACAACTTCGCGGTGACCGAGCCGTTTGCGCCGGTGGAGACCTCACGGCCGGGGGTATTCGCCTGCGGCGTATTTCAGTCTCCCAAGGATATTCCCACCTCAGTCACCGAGGCCAGTGCGGCGGCCTGTCTGGCCGGCGGCCGGCTGAGCGCCGCACGAAACACGCGCACACAGTCAGTGGACATTCCCGAAGAAATCGATGTGACCGGAGAGGAACCGCGAGTTGGGGTTTTCGTCTGCAACTGCGGTGTCAATATTGCCGGCGTCGTCGACGTAAAAACCGTTGAAGACACGGCCCGTAAATTACCCGGAGTGGTTTATGCCGGCCAGAACCTGTTTACCTGCAGTCAGGATTCCCAGGAACAGATGAAGGCGCTCATCAAAGAACACCGCCTCAATCGCGTGGTGGTGGCGGCCTGCACGCCCAAGACCCATGAAGGGATTTTCATGGACACCCTCGAAAGCGTGGGGCTTAACAAATATCTCCTGGAGATGGCCAATATCCGCAACCAGGACTCATGGGTCCACGCGGATGACCCGCAGGAAGCCACGGCCAAGGCCCATGATCTGGTGCAGATGGCCGTCGCCCGGGCGGAGACCCTTTACCCGCTGCAGGAAAAAGTGATTTCCGTGAACCAACGCGCGGTCGTGATCGGTGGGGGGGTAGCGGGCATGAATGCCGCCCTGGGGCTGGCGGACCAGGGGTATGAGACGGTTCTGATTGAGAAAGAGGATCAACTGGGTGGAATGGCCAACCGGCTGACCTTCACCATCGAGGGCGCCGATGTTCAGGCCTATCTCCAGGATCTCAGCCAGCGGGTCATTGACCATCCGGATATCCAGGTCCTGACGCGTTCCATAGTGGTGGGATTCACCGGTTTCAAAGGAAATTTCACGACCGAAGTACTGGTGGGCCCGGGTATGTACGAGCGTAAAATCGATCACGGGGTTGTCATTCTGGCCACCGGCGCTACAGAATACGAACCCAAAGAGTACCTCTACGGTGAGAGCGAACGCATCGCCACCCAGGTGGAACTGGCGGCACGGCTCAAGGAGCAGGGTGCGGACGGACTGAACCAGGTCGTGATGATCCAGTGCATCGGATCGAGGAACGAGGAAAACCCCAATTGTTCCCGGATCTGCTGCCAAAGTGCGGTAAAAAATGCACTCAAGATAAAGAGCCTCAACCCGGATGCCCAGGTGTTTATTCTCTATCGAGATATCCGCACCTACGGACTGATGGAGGATTATTACAAAGAAGCCCGGGAGAAAGGGGTGCTCTTTAGCCGTTTCGACCCACAAAATCCCCCCCAGGCTGAATTAACAGAGGATGGCGTGCAGGTGACGTTTACCGATCATATCCTGGGTCGGTCCCTGCAGGTCGAGGCGGATTTACTGGCTCTGAGCGCCGGTATGGTGGCCAGCGACACCGAAGAGTTGGCCTCCATCGTCAAACTGGCGCGCACGGCCGAAGGGCACTTCATGGAAGCGCATGTCAAACTCCGGCCGGTAGATATGGCGACCGAGGGAATTTTCGTCTGTGGCACCGCACACAGTCCGAAACTGTTGCCCGAGTCGATCGCCCAGGCCTATGCCGCCGCCTCACGGGCCACGACCTTTCTGTCGCAACGGCATTTGACTTTATCGGCCGTGACGGCGTGCGTAAATGCCGATTTGTGTGCCTCCTGTCTCATTTGTGTTCGGTCCTGTCCGTACGGGGTGCCGAAAATTAACCTTGACGGCGTCAGTGAAATCGACGAGGCGCTGTGTCATGGCTGCGGAATCTGTGCGGCGGAATGCCCGGCCAAGGCGATTGAGCTCAACTGGTACGAGGACGATCAGATACTGTGCAAGGTGGAAGCATTATTGGAGGGAGTCCTATGAAGTCAAACTTTGATCCGATTATTATCGCATTTTGTTGCAACTTCTGAGGGTACACAGCCGCGGACCTGGCAGGTTCGATGCGGATGGCGTACCCCACATCCATCAAAATTATCCGTGTCCCTTGTACCGGAAAAGTCGACAGCCTCCATATCCTGCGGGCCTTTGAAAAAGGGGCCGACGGTGTGTATGTGGTCGGCTGCCGGGAAGGTGATTGCCATTATAACAGCGGGAATTTCAGGGCCAGGAAACGGGTGGAGCAGGTTCAGCAGATTCTCGATACCATCGGTATCGGAGGGCATCGCGTGAGGATGTGCAATCTATCCTCGAGTGACGGTCCGCTCTTTGTTCGCTATGCCGAAGAGATGCATGCGAAGATCCTCGAGGCCGGCCCGAATCCGATCAAATCGGTCCCGATGAAGAAAGCGCCGACAACGGCGGGTCCGGAGATGACGGCCCAGCCCTGAAAGCGGTGAGGCGCAGTTAATTAAAGACCGAATCAACAAACCGGCGGTATTAAACCGCGACGCAGGAGGGCAGGGTTTATGATAGTTGCCGATAAGAAACCAATAGAAGAGATCATCGATGAGATTAAGGAGTTCCGGAGTATTCTCGTCCTGGGCTGCAATGAATGCGTGACGGTTTGCGAGGCCGGCGGGAAGAAAGAAGTCGGTATTCTGGCTTCCGCCCTGAGAATGTACTTTCTGCAACAGGGAAGCGAGGTGAATATCGGGGAGCATACCCTGGAACGCCAGTGCGACCACGAGTATCTGGAGGAAATTCGTGACAGCATCGAGAACTACGATGCGGTCGTTTCCATCGCCTGCGGCGTCGGTGTCCAATTCACTGCCGAGAAGTATCATTCAAAACCGGTCTACCCGGGTGTCAACACCCTGTTCATGGGTGCGACCGAGGCCCGCGGTGTGTGGAGCGAACGCTGCCAGGGCTGCGGCCAATGCATCCTGGCGGTATCCGGAAGCATTTGTCCCGTATCCCGCTGCGCCAAGCGGATTCTAAACGGACCGTGCGGTGGCTCTACGGAAGGCAAATGCGAGATCAACAAAGACGTTGATTGCGCGTGGCAGTTGATTGTCGATCGCCTCAAGGCATTAGACCGGATGGACGAATACGAAACCATCAGCCCATTGAAGGACTGGTCCACCGATAGGGCAGGGGGACCGCGAAAAGTGGTCAGGGAGGACTTGAAACTATGAACGCCAAGACACCGAGCAAGTTGGAGAAGATTCTGGCCGCCGGGCATTTTGCCGTCACCTCCGAGTGCGGGCCACCGCGCGGCAGCGATCCGGAAGTTATCAGCGCTAAGGCCGACCTGATCAAGGATCACGTTGATGCCATTAATGTCACCGATAACCAGACGTCCATGACCCGGATGTGCAGCCTGGCCGCCTGCATCCGCATCAAAATGTTGGGCTTGGAGCCGATCCTGCAAATGGTTACCCGTGACCGAAACCGGATTGCGCTTCAGAGCGACATTCTCGGGGCCGCCTCATTCGATATTTGCAATATTCTTTGCTTGTCCGGCGATCATCAGAGCTTCGGTGATTGTGCCCAGGGGCAGAATGTGCATGATATCGACTCGATGCAATTGATTCAAACCGTGCGCCACATGCGTGACGATGGCAAGTTTCTGGGAGGAGACGAGATCAAGAGGCCGCCGCAGATGTTCGTCGGTGCGGCCGCTAACCCCTTTGCCGATCCCTATGAAATCCGCGTGCCGCGGCTGGCGAAGAAAGCCGCCGCCGGGGCCGAATTCATTCAGACCCAGTGCATCTATAATCTTGATAAGTTCGAGGATTGGATGCAAAAAGTGTGTGATCGGGGGCTGCACGAAAAAGTGTTCATACTGGCAGGTCTGACGCCGATGAAATCGGTCGGGATGGCGCGCTACATGAAGAACAGGGTTCCCGGCATGGATGTGCCGGATGACATTGTCAAGCGGCTGGCCGACACGCCCAAAGAAAAACAGGCCGAAGAGGGGATCAATATCTGTGTCGAGGCCATCGAGCGCCTGAAAGAAGTAAAAGGTGTCGCTGGCTTTCACATCATGGCCATCGAGTGGGAAGAAAAGGTTCCGGAGATCGTGGAGCGTGCCGGGCTTTTCCCGCGGCCGAGTGTCAATTAACTCAAAGCGAAGGGCAACAGTTCAAAGAGCCAGAGGTCGCAGCGCCCTTTCGCTTTCGGCCGTCAACTCAATATACAAGAAAAAGTGAATAACCCGTCATTAAACAAGGAGGTTATTATGAACCTGCAGAAGAGAATTTTAGTTGTCGACGATGAGCCTGATTTTGCATCTATCGTGCAAGGAAACCTTGAAAAAGAGGGTTTTACTGTCGATGTCGCTTACAACGGTGTCGAGGGTTTGCAAAAAGTCCAGGCCAATCCACCGGATGCGATTGTACTGGATGTAATGATGCCCGAGAAGGACGGCTACGTCGTTTGCCAGGAACTCAAGGGCGACGATAAGTATTGCGACATACCGATTGTCCTTTTGACAGCCGTGGCTTCCCATGTCACCTCCACCCGGTATACCCATGCCGACGGCATGGCCACCGAAGCGGATGATTACATTGCCAAGCCGGCCTCGGCTGAAGAGATTACGAAAAGCATTAAGAAACTGCTTGATTTGGCCTGACCCGAAAATTTCGTGAAATCTTTTCAGCAAGTGATCTGGAAGTAAAACACCGCGTTGTCATTGGACATTTTGGCACAGTCTGACGGTATGTATTTGGAGCTGTCAAGAAGGCGATAAAAGCGCCGAAATAGTCCACCCTGCTGGCCAAACAGAGAGCTTCCATAGCTCGCGTTACTCCAGGATTTGTTCGGTGGACAACAGTTTCGCCTCGAAATGCCTTGACCATGAAAGCCGCCATTTGGCGAAATGTCCAGGTGACACGGTTGGGTCGGTTTAGCCTGTTTTATAGATATTTGAGCGGCCCATGAACGACGAACCGGCCCAACACTCACAACTTAATCCCTGTGGAGGAATCGATGTCGAATCAGGCGATCGTGTTGAAGAAGAAAAGCGGCCCCACCTTCAAAGACCAGGTCATGGCCCTGCTTCCGGAAGGAGGGAACCTGAATTCGTGCTTGACGTGCGGACTATGTGCATCCGGCTGCCCGGCTTCCGGGCTGGAAGATATGGATCCCAGAAAATATCTGCGGATGGCGGCCCTTGGTCTCGACGAAGAGGTTCTCAATTCCAAATGGGCCTGGATGTGTACCATGTGCCAGCGATGCGTCTATGCTTGTCCAATGAAAATCGATATCCCGCAATTGGTTTTCAATGTCCGTAACCGGTGGGCGAAAGAAGAACAACCCAAGGGAATTCGGGGATCATGTGAAATGTCATTCAAACATGAGACCTGCAGTGCCATGGGGGCTTCTGAAGAGGATTTCAGGTTCGTTGTCGAGGATGTGCTGGAAGAGTACCAGGAGAGCCAGCCCGAATTCGCAGATATGACGGCTCCGCTTGACAAAGAAGGCGCCATGTTCTTCCTGAATCAAAATTCCCGCGAACCGGTGACGGAGCCGGACGAGATGGTCCCGCTTTGGAAAATTCTGCACCGGGTGGGGGCCGACTGGACCTATGGCACCAAGGGGTGGGCGGCAGAAAATTACTGCCTGTTCTGTGCCGATTTGGAGAAATGGGAAGAAAATGTCCGCATAAAAACCCGAGTTGTAGAGGATCTCAAGTGTAGTGTCTGGCTCAATACTGAGTGAGGGCACGAATTCTTCTCAGTCCGGGTCGGACTGAATAAATTTAAAATACCTCACGATTTCGAAGTCAAAAGTATCATCGAGTATTATGCTCAATGGGTCCGTGAAGGAAAACTTAAACTCAACTCCGATTGGAACAAGAAACTGGGCGTCAAATTTACCGTGCAGGATCCCTGCCAACTGGTGCGCAAGTCGCTAGGCGACCCGATTGCTGAAGATCTGCGGTTCGTGGTGAAGGCCTGTGTCGGAGAAGAAAATTTTATCGACATGACACCGAATCGGTCCAATAATTTCTGCTGCGGTGGAGGGGGCGGATTCCTGCAGTCCGGATTTCCAGAAGCCAGACGCGCTTACGGAAAATTGAAATTTGAACAGGTCGATCGCACCGGGGCTGATTATTGCATCACCCCTTGCCACAACTGTCACTCTCAGATTCACGACTTGAAAGAGCACTTTGAAGGCCAATTTCACACGGTTCATTTGTGGACCATCATTTGTTTGTCTCTGGGCATCCTGGGAGAAAACGAACGGTCTTATCTGGGTCCGGATCTGGCCGAAGTGAACATGTATCCTTAAGGGGTTAGGCCGGTTCCGCTTGAGTCTGTGAGGCTGGTGGCATCAGCTCGGATGGCTATGAGGCCTGAGTGCTGCAACAGCTGGTCTAACAGACATAGAGGACTTAAAGCTGTTGTCATAAATATGTTCCTATAGGCGTGTGTGCGCGACAGTAGAATATACCCCTGGTCTCCTTTTTGAAAGGAGGGAACGCTTAAATTCCGGCATGCCTTCTTGTCGCAAGAGCTGTATAAACCACTCCAGGTCTTTACCAGTCCCCCCTTTGACAAAGGGGGACTGGGGGATTTATAAAAAGAGCCCATCGGAATGAATTTCTGACATTCCCTAAACTTGGCCCAACGGGCCCAACCGACTCATGAAAGTATACTGCATCCTCAGCGACGAGCGGGCGTTTCAACTGAAATCCCCGGCGATCTTCACCAACATGTTGAAGCGCCAGGGAATTCGAGGCACGTATGTGCCTTTTATGGTGGAGCCAAAGGATCTCGGGCGGGCGATTCAGAGTCTCAGAATTCTGCACATTGCCGGCGCGAACGTTACCGTCCCCTACAAGGAGGCCGTTATTCCTTTTCTGGATATTCTTTCCGAGGGCGCGAACATCATCGGTGCCGTTAACACGATCGTGCGGGACGGGGAACGTCTGAAAGGGTACAACACGAATGCCATCGGGATTATGGATGCGCTGAGCGAGGCTGAATTTGACGTCGACGGGACATCGGCCCTGGTGTTCGGTACCGGCGGTGCGGCTCGGGCCGTCGTTTTCATTCTCAACTGGCTCCGGGCGGCATCGATTGTCGTGGTCGGGCGTAACCGCGAAAAGGCCTTGGAACTTGTACACAGCTTCAGCGGTGAAGTCATTGAACCGGAAGCGTTGACCCAAAGGTCTCTTCCGGTGGATATCGTGATCAATGCCACTGCGGTGTCCAGTATCGATGAGTCTCCCGAACTGGCCGCCCTGGTCTCAAAGCTGGAGGTCCCCAACTGCCGGTTGGTCCTGGACCTCAACTACGGCCGTCATGATAACTTCTGGGGCGAAATGGCACAATCGCGGGGTATTCGTTTTATGGACGGTCTGCCGGCACTCGCATATCAGGCGCGGCGGACCTTCGCCCTATGGACCGGCCTTCAGGTTCCACCGGAAGAGTTTGTCAAAGCACTCAACGGCGACGGATAATTGCCGGCTCTGTTCTGTTCCGCTTTATTTGTAGCAGACACGCCTGGCCGTATCATTCACCCGGGCACTGTTCGGTTCCCAGGATATTCCGCAGATCGAGTCTTTCCCCCTTTCCTTAACACTGAACATGGCCTGGTCTGCCAGGGCCAGAAGATCAGTCAATGTGCGGGCATCATCGGGAAAGGTGGCAATCCCCATGCTGGCACTCACCCGTATATTGAGATTGGCGTTTCGAAGGTAAGTCGTTTCTTTAATGCGCGAACGGATTAATTCCGCCAGCTGGAGGGCCTGGTGTTTATCAAAACCGGGCAGCGTCACCACGAATTCATCGCCGCCGTAAGCGACACCGTAGGCCGGTTCCACCAGAGCAGACTTTATGGTCGCTGCGATCTCCTGAAGCGTTTTGCTTGCGTTCAGGTGACCGTTCGTATCGACAACCTGTTTAAAATTATCGATGTCCATAAATACCAGGGAAAAAGGTTCCGCTTTGGCGGTGCTTTCCCGGATCAACGCCGTCAATGATTTGTAAAGGTAACGCGTATTGAACAGTCCGGTTAGATCGTCATGAATTGACAAGTCGCGATATTTCTGCTCGCTTCTTTTCAATGACTTCTGCATATCTTTGAGCTGTTCTTCGGCCTCCATTTCTTTAGTGACAATGGTTAAATTCCCTAAAGACACAAATATTCCATCCTGGTTGTATGCCTCCAGGGTGGCCTGATCTTTGATCCAGCATGTTCCTGCTGCAGGGGTTTTGACTTTGTACACGGCCTCCAGAGTGCCCTGATTGATGGCTTCCTCTCTGAGTTCGAATTTTTTTCCATCGACTTCACTGCTTTTCAATACTTCTTGAAAGAACCCGTAATTGTTGACTTCGCGGGTATATCTGTGGCGCTCGATGACACTGGTTTTGAACCGCTCGGGTGCGTTCGAATAATTGCAACCGAGCAACTCGATGAGGCGCCGGCTGACAAATTCGTACCAAATGGTATTATCGGTCGCCTGCCATGCGGCGATGTACGGCATGGCAGGGCTGCCCAGATTGTCGAACCCCTTGCAATACCAGATATAGGCTTCGATATGGGATTTGAGATCCCGGCTGTAATCCCCCGCAAGGATGCGCCCATGGTATCCCATAATTTTGGGTTCTTGAGTATTTTTTGTTTCTTCCATCTTCAAAGCTCAAAATTAAATTCGGTATTGACGGGTGCGGACTTCACCCTTTTCGTATTTTGTGCGGACAATACGACCACATCTTTTTTTATTTTTCAATCCAGCTCATGGCGTCAATCAACCCGCCGGCAACAGCACGGTAAAGATCGACCCTTCCCCCGGTGTGCTTTCGACTTCGATGATGCCACCTAAAGAATCCACCAGGCCTTTCACGATCGGAAGCCCGAGTCCGGTACCGGTAATAAAACGCGTCTGATCATCTTTGACCCTGTAAAAGCGGTCAAAGATTTTATTGATGTGTTTTTCTGCAATTCCGAAACCATTGTCGATGACTTTTACCCGCAGGTTGATGCCGGCCATGTCTACCAACACCCGGATGCTGCCGTTTTTGGGAGTGTAGTTAATGGCGTTGCTGATCAGGTTGCCAAAAATGCTCTCCAGCGCCAGGGGGTCGGCATTAAGCTCCGGAAGCGGATGATCCGGCAGGTTGATTGTCAGGGACTGGCTTTTTGAGGTCGACCGGGTGGTTAGAAAATCTACGATGTTGTTAAGCAGTTCTTCCATCCGAACCGGCTTCGGTTCATGACAGATGATCCCCTCCTCTATGCGTGACAAATCGAGAAGGTCTCCGATCAGGGAAATCATGCCCTGCGTCTTTTCTTTGGCCCGGCTGAGAATATGCTGGTCCTGCCTCGGTTCGCTCTCCTTTGGGTTGCCGATCACCAGGGCCAGCTGCTCGTGAATGGTCGCCAGCGGTGACCGCAGCTCGTGGGAGACCTTGGCCACGAACTCGGATTTTAGCCTGTCCAGGACTTTCAGTGTTGTGATATCGACAAAATTCAATACCGCCCCCAGGCACTCTTTTCTTTCCCCCAGCACAGGCTGCGCTCTGACGCGCAGATAGGTATTGGACGCCAGAGCAAACTCGTGATTGGGTATGTCACCGTAGTCCACGTGCTGTCCGCGCGATATTTCCAACGCGAGTCTGCAGACGGCTTCATCCGGCACGTATTCATCAATCGGGCGACCCGGTTTTGTATCCGGATCGAGATTCAGCAGCTGTATGCAGGAAGGGTTGATTAGAGCCACCTTCCCCTTTGAATTGGTGACCAGCACGCCATCCGGCAGTGATTCGATGATGGTATGAATCCGGCTTTTTTCGGTACCCAAGTCGGAGAGCGTCCGTGCCTTTTCCTGTTCGAGTTTCTGTGCTTCGCGGGTCAGACGAATTTTATCGGCGGCCCGATTGACGACAATCCGCAGTTGATCCGGTTCGAAGGGTTTGGGGATGAAATCGTAAGCCCCCTGTTTCATGGCTTCAATCGCCGTCTCGACCGTGGCATAACCGGTGATGACAATGACCAGGATATTTGAATCCAACTGGTGGAGGTGATTAAGAACCTCCATGCCGTCCATCCCGGGCATTTTCAGGTCGAGCAGTACAATGGCAGGCCGGTTAAGGTCAGCCTCTTTCAGCGCCTCGTCGCCACGGGCGGCGGTTTGCACTTCGAAACCGATGCGTTTGAGAATTCGCTCCGATGCATCCCTGATGTCCCGCTCATCATCCACTACCAGAACGCGGATCAATTCGAGATTATTTCCCACTGTCGCTTCCTCCCTCGGTCTTTGGCATAAGAGGTAGTTCGATGATAAAGGTTGCACCCTGACCCGGTTGGCTTTCGGCTTTAATCTGCCCGCCGTGGTTCTCGATAATACCGTACACCAGGCTCAGGCCCAGTCCCGTCCCCTCGCCTTCTTCTTTGGTCGTGAAGAAAGGGTCGAAAATATGGGGCAGGATATCTTCGGCGATTCCCGGCCCGGTGTCGGATATCTTGATGCAGACCCGCTCTTTGGTGGGCAGATTGGCGGTTTCCACTGTTAACTGACCTTTGCCCTCCATCGCTTGAGCGGCATTGAGGATGATATTCATAAACAAATGGTTCAACTGTTGGATGTCGCTGTGAACCGCCGGCAGAGAGGTGTCCAGGTTTTTTTCGATCGTGATGTTCTGGAACAAGGTCTGGTTTTCAAGAAGAAACAGCGTGCGTGAAATGGCCCGGTTGATGTCATGGAGCTGCATGAGATGCCGGGTCTGGCGGGTAAATTCCAGCAGTTCTTTGACCGTGTCGCGGCAGCGCTCGGCATCCTGCAGGACACGGCAGAGATCACTTTGGGCGCCTTCTTCGAGAGCGTAGTCTTCCATGACCAGCTTTGTGAACAGTGTAATACCGGCCAGGGGATTGTTGAGTTGGTGGGCCACTCCGGCGGCCAATTTGCCGAGGGAGGCCATCTTTTCGGATTGAAGCAGCTGAACTTGTGTTTTTTCCAGCTCCGCTTTCACACGGTTGATCTCGCGCAGATCATGGAAGAAGCCGATGGTGGCGACTTCCCGCTTATTATCGAACACGATGGCGGCATTGAGATTGATGGGGATGCGTTCCCCACTCTTGTTGACTACGTCCACCTGGTAAGAACGCAGTTTTCCGGGCCCACCGTATTCGTTACTGCGCAATCTTTGCATAATTTCAAGTTCTATGCGCTCGGGATAGATATCACGAATATTCAGGGATTCGAGGGCCTCTTCGACCCCGTAGCCGAATATTTCGGAGGCCATGTCGTTGAATATCAGGATCTTGCCCTTCTTGTCGGCGGCAATCACGCCGTCAACCGCACTGAGAATGAGATTGCGCAAGAGGGCGTTTGAACTCTGCAGTTTATCTTCGATCTCGCCACGGGTCGGCAGGTCGAAGTCCATGCTTACGAAAGCTTCGATTTTATCATCGGTGTGGATCGGGTACGCATAGAAACAAGGCATTTTTTCGAGGTTGGTCGATTCTTCCGGTTTGGGCTGCAAGGCCGGGCGACCTGTCTGTTTTGCTTTCTGGACGGCACAGTTCTCGCAGGGTTCCGAGCGATCGTAAAACACCCGATGGCAGAGATGCCCAATAATATCGGCGTTTTTTAACGAAGGGATATCGCAGTTGGCCGCCAGGATTTCGAACTCCGGTGAAATAACGATCAGGCGGTGCTTGAAGGCATCGATGGCCTTGAGGAGGTATTCAATTTCTTTGGGCGAGCGCATTTGCCTCCCATTGAATCAGATTATTCAGCGATCCATTCAGTTTTCAAGCTAACGGATATGGCTGTTCGATATCGACCATGGGAATTGAAGCGTCAGTGCGGCTCAGTTGTGGTCGGGTGCAGGGGCGGTTCCGGATTTCAGGTCGTTATGCCGTTCGCAAGAACTTCCTGAGCGTTGAGATACCACACTGTTACCTCATATTCATAACCATAATAACGGGAAAATTGCAACAGCGAATCAGGTATGGTCTGGCACACATATCCACCGCCGCGATGCGCTTCCCCACTCGCAGCCCGCATGTTTCACGGGTCACTACCACCGGTTTGCTGAGCTTTCATGGGCAAAGATGTCAAGCGCCGATGATTTTAACCAGGACCCTTTTACGGCGCCGACCGTCGAATTCGCCGTAAAAGATTCTTTCCCAGGTGCCGAAATCGAGTTGCCCGTCGGTGACGGCCACCACGACCTCCCGTCCCATCAACTGGCGTTTCATGTGCGCATCGGCATTGTCCTCGCCCACATTGTGCCGGTATTGGGAAACCGGCGCGTGGGGGGCCAATTTTTCCAGCCAGGCTTCATAATCATGATGCAGGCCGGATTCGTCGTCATTGATGAATACCGATGCGGTAATGTGCATGGCATTCACCAGGCAGAGGCCCTCCGCGATGCCGCTTTCCCGCAGGCATTGATCGATCTGGCCGGTGATGTTGATAAAAGCCCGGCGGGTGGGAACGTCGAACCAGAGTTCTTTGCGATAACTTTTCATTTGTTCCTCCAAGGAAATTCAGCTGAAAGCTCAAAAACTCAAAGGAAAAAGGTCGAAGCTGAATGTTAAAGGCTAAATGCTCAATGGTCGGATACGCTGTTTTTCATGTCGTTCTTTGCTTTGAGCTTTGACCTTTCAACTGTAATTATGACCTTTGCGCTTTGAGCTTTGAGCTTTGACCTTTGAGCTTATATTATAACTTTTTCAGCAGCTGATTTGCGGCTGTCAAACATGGGTCCCATGTCGGCCCGAAGGGGGGGGCATACGCCAGGTCGGTTTGGCTGAACTGCTCCACCGTCATTTGCGCGTGTAATGCCACGGCCGGGGCGTTGATGCGATGGGCCACACCCTCATTACCGACCATCTGGGATCCCAGCAGGCGTCCGGTTTTGGTGTCCGCGACCATGCTGACATGAATGTTGGATGCCCCGGGGTGGGCATGGGCCCGGGACCGGGTCTTGATCACCACCTCAGCGGCCTCGAAACCGGCTGCAACGGCCTCTTCGCGGTTTAGTCCCGTGCGGGCTACCTGCAGGTCGAAGACCCTAAATACAGCAGTCCCGACCACACCCGGTAAGGCGACATCACGACCGCAAACATTGTCGGCGGCGGCCCAGCCGGCCCGATTGGCACGCAATGCCAGCGGAATCCACGTCTTTTGGCCTGTCACCACGTGAATGGCGTCAGAACAGTCTCCGGCGGCATACACATGAGGGTCGGAAGTCAGCAACCGCTTGTCCACGGCAATCGATTTTTTCGGTCCCAGATCGATCCCGGCCGCCGCCGCGATCTCGCTGTTGGGGGAAACACCCGTAGCGACGAGCACCATGTCGGCGTCAAGGCTCAAATCTTCACAGAAAACCTGTAGGCGGTCGCCGGTATTATCGATGCGTGTCACCCGGCAGCCGGGATGAAGCGTTACGCGTTTGGCCGCGAGTTCTTCCGCGACCACCGCTGCAAGTTCCTCTTTGAGCCAGGGCAGAAAGCGTGGGTGCGGCTTGACCATGTCCACCTCAAGGCCGAGTGCTCGCAGGGACTCACACATCTCAAGGGCGATATATCCCATACCGATGATAACCGCGCGTCGGATCGTCCTGCCGTTGAGGTATTGTTTGATACGCCGTCCGTCCGCCAGTGTTTTCAGGACCATGACCCCGGGGTTCTTGATCCCCGGAATGTCCGGAAGGATCGGCGCGGCTCCGGTGGCGATTAACAGTTTGTCATACGCCGCCTCGAACGGTTTTCCCTCCCGGGTTGTGCCATTGACACGTTTGGCGACACGGTCGATGCCGGTGACCGGATGGCCGGTGAGCAGATTGATTCCCTGCTTTTCTCTGAACACCTCGGCCTTTCTCACAATCAGTTCTTCGATTCCCCGCCGGGGATCGGCAATGTTGTATGGAAGGCCTCAGGCGCTGTAAGAGGCATCTGCGGTCTTTTCAAAGACGGTCACATTGAGATCCGGCTGCGTGCGTTTGGCTTTGCTGGCCGCACTCATGCCGGCGGCATCGGCACCGATGATAACGAAGTTCATGGCAGGCTCCTTGTTTATTGGGGTGAAAGTTTAAAGCAAGACGTTTAGCTTAAAGCTCAAAACGCAAGGTTTATTAGCTTTCCATATTCCTTTCAGCTTTCAGCTTTGAGCTTTGACCTTTTGAGCATTGAGTTTTCAGCTTATTACGTCTTCATCTCTAAGAATTGACTGCAGCGGGCAATTTGATACGATACCTTTAAAATAGCAACATTCAATGCCCGGATGATTGCCGGCAATGGCGGTTTTAAAAGACCGCTATAAGCACTTTATAAGCCATTCCTCCGGTTTTGGCGGCGGTCATTGAATTTTAAAACTGAATTCATCCGATTGGGGATGTTACAAATCATCATAGATATGGTCAATGCCTTATAAGGATTTCAAAAAAATTCAGGCGCTACTGGATGAGGCCCTGATCGCTGATCGTTTTGCGGTTCGCCGTCAGCTGGGCCGGTTGAAGCAACGCGTTTCCGGCGGTCATCCACCGGAAAATATCAAACAGCAACTCGACAGGCTTGCGAAGCAGTTAACCGATTCTGCTGTCCGCAGGCAAAAAAGAGCCGCCGTACGCCCCCGCCTTACGTTTGCGCCGTCCCTGCCCATATCTGCCCGAAAAGACGACATCATCACCGCCATTCGAAAGCATCAGGTCGTGATCATTTCCGGTGAAACCGGGTCCGGGAAAACAACTCAGATCCCGAAGTTCTGCCTGGCCGCAGGCCGGGGTATCGACGGTCGGATCGGTTGCACCCAGCCCCGCCGGATCGCGGCGACATCTGTTGCACGGCGGATCGCCGAAGAAATGGGAGAATCCCTCGGACGATCGGTCGGTTACAAAATACGCTTCCAGGATCGAACGGTACCTGACGCCCTGATCAAGATCATGACCGACGGGATTATGCTGACCGAGGTCCAGCGGGACCGCTCCTTGAGCGAATACGACACCATCATCGTCGACGAGGCCCATGAGCGGAGTTTGAACATCGACTTCATCCTGGGGTTACTGAAAATGATTTTAAGGAGGCGCAGGGATCTCAAACTGATCATCACCTCGGCGACAATCGATACGGCGAAGTTCTCCAAAGCCTTCGACGATGCGCCGGTCATCGAGGTGTCCGGCCGCATGTACCCGGTCAAGGTGATCTACTATGGGGACGATCCGGCTTGGTGCGGTTTGACGGATGGAAGTGACGACGAGGCAACCCACGTGGACATGGCCGTGGCTGCTGTCCGTAAACTGAAGACGACCGGCCCTTCCGGCGATATTCTGGTATTCATGCCGACCGAACAGGACATTCGCGACACGTGTGACATACTCGACGGCGACGAGGATCCCGGCAGCCAGGTGATGCCTCTATTTGCGCGTTTATCTGCGACCGAGCAGGCGCGTGTCTTCGCCCGGACGGTGGGCAGAAAGATTATCGTCGCCACGAATGTCGCCGAAACGTCATTAACGATTCCGGGAATTCGTTACGTGGTGGATACGGGCCTGGCCCGTATATCTCAATACAATCCACGCTCACGCACCAAAGCCCTGCCGGTTGTGCCGGTGTCGCGCAGCAGCGCGGATCAGCGCAAGGGCCGTTGCGGACGGGTGGAAAACGGCGTCTGCATCCGCCTTTACACCGAGGAGGATTACCAGTCGCGGCCTCTTTACACCCCACCGGAAATCTTGCGTTCGAACCTGGCGGAAGTCATCCTGCGAATGGCCGCATTGCGGCTGGGTGACCTGTCGGTGTTTCCTTTTATCGACAAACCGTCACCCAAGAACATCACCGATGGGACCGAAGTGCTGTATGAACTTGGTGCGATTGAAAAAAGAAGACCGACCCGCGGTGATAAGCAGAGCAAATCGTTAAAAAATCCGAGTGCCGAATCGAACGCATCGGTAACAGCGCGCGCTGCGGGCACGAAAGCGGTTTCATCCCGCCATCAGGGCCCTGCCTTCGTGCTGACCAGACGGGGGAGCATGATGGCCCGCATGCCTGTCGACCCACTGCTGGCGCGGATGCTGATCGAAGCGCGGAAGCTGGACTGCCTGGATGAACTCACCGTGATTGCGGCCGCCCTGAGCATACAGGATCCCAGGGAGAGACCGGCAGATTGCGCCGATGACGTCGACCGGGCCCAGGCATCATTTGTGGAACCACGATCGGATTTCCTGACGCTGCTCAATATCTGGAACCGCTATCAAGAAACCTGGCAGCTGGTGAAGACGACCAATCAGATGAAAAAATTCTGCCGGGCGCATTTTCTCTCTTTTCGCCGCATGCGGGAATGGCGCGACATTTGCGTTCAGCTTGGTGACATCCTGGTCGAATGTGGCTTGAAAAATAACGGGAGGCTTCCCGAGAACGACGATGACCGTTATGCCGCAATCCACAGATCGATACTGAGCGGATTTCTGGCTCAAATCGCCGTTCGGAAGGAGAAGAATATTTTTCGGGCCACCAAAGGCCGTGAGGTCATGGTATTCCCTGGCTCGGCGATATTTAACCGGGCGGGTGAATGGATCGTGGCGGCCGAGATGGTGGAGACTTCACGATTGTTTGCGCGTGTAGCAGCCAATATAGATCCGGGTTGGCTGGAAGAACTCGGCGGCGCCTTGTGTCGTTCCACCTATTTGAACCCGCGTTGGGACTCCCGCCGGGGGCAGGTGGTTGCCACGCAGCAGGTCAGCCTCTTCGGTCTGGTAATTGTTCCCGGACGGACCGTTTCTTTCGGGCGCATTGATCCCGATACCGCCACGGATGTATTTGTCCGCTCGGCGCTGGTGAACGGGGAGGTGGAGCGCCCGCTCGAGTTCCTGCAGTATAACCGTCAACGGGTGCGGAAGATCAGGGATATGGAAAACCGTATTCGGCGACGCGACATTCTGGTGGATGATGAAGAGCAGGTGCGGTTTTATAAACAGCGCCTGGCCGGCGTTTATGATTTGAGACAGTTGGACCGCATGATTCGAAAAAGAGGCGGTGATGGTTTTTTACGTATGAAAGCGGATGACCTGATGAACTACCAACCAAATGGCGACCTCCTGACAGGTTATCCAAATAGCGTCCAACTCGGTGGCGGACAATTTACGTGCAACTACAATTTCGATCCGGGCCAACCGAAAGACGGCCTCACCGTAAGCATTCCGTTGGTTGTGGCACCGACTGTGCCGGTCGGTGCCACCGACTGGCTGGTTCCCGGACTTCTGGGTGACAAAATAGAAGCACTGCTGAAAGGGTTGCCCAAACGCTACCGCAAACAGCTGGTTCCCGTTGGCCAAACCGCGGGAATCGTGCTCAAAGAGATGCCGAGGGATAGCGGCGCGTTGGTCAGCTCACTGGGAAAATTCATTTATCACCGTTTTGGAGTCGACATTCCGGCCGCGGCCTGGCCAGCCGATGGGTTGGCGGACCATCTCAACATGAGGATTGCCATTACGGATCCCCGGGGTGAGATCATTAAGAGCAGCCGCGACCCGCAGATCCTGAGGCAACTCCCGCAAAACGATCTGACACCCGATGGCTGGGAGGCCGCGCGTCGCCGTTGGGAAAAGACCGGCGTTTCGCAATGGGATTTTGGCGATCTGCCGGTCAGTATTGACCTGGAGGTTCAGGATGGCGATCACTGGGCAGTTTTCCCGGGGCTTGCGGTGGTTGACGACGGCTCGGGAAAACGCATAGATTTGAAACTGTTCCGCAACGCAGATACCGCTGCTGCTTCGCATGCCGAAGGGGTGGCGGCGCTCTACCGGATTCTGTTTTCAAAAGACCTTAAGTTTATGAAGAAGAGCCTGGCGTTGCGGCCCGATCGGTCACCGGCGGCGCGATATTTCGGCGGTATCCGGGTCCTTGAAAAAAGGATCTATGACGCCGTGGTCGTGCGGCTTTTCCGGCGCGACATCCGAATCGAAGCGGACTTCCACGCCGAAGCTACGGCGCTGGCCGCCCGGATCATCCCTTGCGGTCGAGAACTCTCCGAGAAGGTATTGCCGGTGATCGATGCTTTCCATGCCGCCCGAACCGTAATCCATCATCTGGATAGGGGCCATCGGACCCACAGGCTTCTGGTCGATTTCTGCCGGCAGCGTCAGGACGAACTGGCTCGTTTGGTTCCGGAGAACTTCATGGAGATCTACGATCTCGAGCGGCTCGGCCACCTGCCACGCTATATAAAAGCCGTCGAGATCCGTGCCCGGCGGGCATCGGTCAATTTCGAAAAAGAGCAGCTGAAAGCTGCGGAACTGAAACGATTTTCTTCCGGCCTGAGTCGACTCTTAAAAACACTGTCTCCTTCTGCATCCCCGGAGAAGAGGGATGCGCTTGAAGCATTTTACTGGTTGTTCGAAGAATACAAGGTCTCGCTTTTCGCTCAGGAGCTAAAGACCGCCGTTCCGGTATCTGAAATGCGGTTGCAGGAAGCGATGGATGAAATCGAAAGGCTGCTATGACAGATACAAAAACACGATCATACAAACGCAGATTTTATCTATTGCCCATCCGCGAGTCGTTAACCCGGACATTTCATGAAATATTCGGGTTTAAGGCATTGCAAAGGGCCCATTTATAGGCGGACACTCTCTCGGCGATCCGGTATAAATGCAGGTGCGGGATGCCGGCGATCGTGAATATCACAAAGTGGCATTTATCTTTTGACTTTTCATTTTTTTATCTATAAAATTTTACTGTTGAATCAATTGCTTTCATGCTTGAATCTGTGCTGCCGTACCTTTAGGCATTCATCTTTCTATTATTCTGCTTATTTCGAATATTCTTTACGGTGCCATAAATTTCCCACATTCACTAATGCTCAATGAGAATTTGATATCTTTATTTATACGATCTTCAGCAGCGACACCACATTAAAACTGAAGCAGCGACATGATTGACGAGCCGGTATATACCGAAAAAAGAAAATCAGCCCGAAGCAGATTCCGGGCGGTTGATTACAAAGTTTTCGTCGGCGGCTCAAATGTGATCGGTGAGATTAAAGATATCAGTCTCGGCGGGCTTTCCTTTACTTACAGACCTACTAGTGGCGATACATTCGAGGAAAATACAATCGATAGGCTGACCATAGACTGCAGGGGGTTTCAGCTTTCAGGGATTTACTGCAACAAAAGATATGATATCCGGATATTGTCGGAAGGGCAGACATATAAAGGGAAAATAACGAGACGCTGTGGGGTTTGCTTCGTAAACCTGACGATTCTGAATAAATTTAAGATTAAGCAAATGCAGCATTTTTATCATTCGCGCATTCTGGAAAATGTCTCCAAATCTAAAAGATTAAGACGAAGCATACTGGCTCCGATATAAAATTATCCTCCTTAAAAAATGAGAAGCCCCCATTTTCCCACCGTCAGCGTTATCATACCAACCTTCAATCGGGACTGGAGTTTAAGGGATGCGATCGATTCGGTACTCGCACAAACCTATACCGACTTCGAGTTGATTGTGGTGGACGATGGGTCCACCGATCGCACGCATGACATCCTGGAGGCATACGGTGATCGGTTGCGCCGGATTCATCAGGCCAATCGCGGGGTGAGTGCTGCCAGGAATAGCGGCATCGGCGTATCGACCGGCCGGCTGGTTGCATTTCTGGACTCCGACGACATTTGGTTGCCCGAAAAGCTGGCTGTGCAGGTCGCTTTTTTCGAGGATGACCGGTCGGCGCTCATCTGCCAAACGGAAGAGATATGGATCCGTAACGGTATGCGGGTCAATCCCCGGAAAAGGCACCGGAAACCCTCGGGGCTTATCTTCGAAAGCTCGCTGGCGCTATGCCTGGTTAGTCCCTCGGCCGTCATGGTTCGGCGGGAATTGTTCGGGGAAGTGGGTCTGTTCGATGAAGAGTTGCCGGCCTGTGAAGACTACGATCTGTGGTTGCGGGTCAGTTGCCGTATTCCGATCCATCTGATCGACAAGCACCTGACTGTCAAACGGGGCGGGCATCGGGACCAGCTGTCCCGGCAAGACGCGCTGGACAAGTACCGGATCCGGTCATTGGTGAAGGTGATCGAATCCGGCCGGCTGACGACGTCCCAGCGAGATGCCGCAGCGCTCACTCTCCGAAAAAAATGCGCCATCTACGCCAGCGGTTGTCTCAAACGCGGTCGCGTGGAAGAAGCCGCTCACTATACCCATCTGACACACAAGTATTTGCTGCAGGAATGAGGGCCGATTTAATTTTGGAATTTAGACTTTGGAATTTGGATTGGCGGTATCGCGCTTCGTCCTTCTCTTTTAATAAAATAGGCAGAATTCCTTAAATCTAAAATCCGCATTCCACATTCCAAAATTTACGGATTGCTTCTCTTCTACGGATGGACACTAATCGTATCGTTTCACAGGGTTGCAACGGCCAATGTGCTTAAGACCACAGAGTTGTAGGCGTTTACAGGGTGCCGCGGATGCAAGGCGTCAGGCGCGCAGACGTACTATTGTACTTCAAGTGCCCGACAACAAAGCAGATGCGGTGCCCTGTGAATGCTTACAACTAATCTAACGTTCGTGGACATTCTCTTCGCTGAGGAAGCGGGGCGGGGGATCATAACTGGGTGACCCGGAAAATTTCTTCGATAGTCGTCATGCCATTCAGAAGTTTTTGGATACCGTCCTGGCGCAGCGACAGCATTTTTAACTCCTGGGCCTTTTTCTTGATGCGGTTTGAATCGAAGGTCTTCAAAATCATCGACTTTAATTCATCGTTCATCACCATGATTTCAAATATGGCTGAGCGGCCCCTGAAACCGGTGTGGAAGCAGCTATCACAGCCTTTGGCCCGGTAGATGTTGCGTCCGTCGAGGCTGCGCGAATCCAGCCCGATGTTCTTTAACGCCAGATCATCGGGGCGGTAAGCTTCCTTGCAGTCGTTGCAGAGGGTCCGGATCAACCGCTGGGCGATGACGGCAATCATCGAGGAAGAGATCAGGAAAGGTTCAACCCCGATGTCCACCAGGCGGGTGATGGCACTGGCCGAATCGTTGGTGTGGAGGGTTGAAAAGACCAGGTGGCCGGTAAGGGCCGATTGTACGGCGATGTCTGCGGTTTCTTTGTCCCGGATTTCGCCGATGAGAATGACATCGGGGTCCTGGCGCACGATGGAGCGAAGCCCCCGGGCGAAAGTCAAATCGATCTTGGGGTTGACCTGGATCTGGCTGATCCCCTTGATCTGGTATTCGACCGGATCTTCGACCGTGATGATGTTAATGTCCGGCTTATTGATGGTTGTCAGAACCGCATAGAGGGTGGTGGTCTTTCCGCTGCCGGTCGGGCCGGTGACCAGGACGATTCCGTTGGGACTCTGGACCAGGCCCTTGAGAATGTCTAACCGCTGGGGGGAGAGTCCGAGTTCGGAAAGATTGAAGACGGCACTGGTTTTGTTCAGGAGCCGCAGCACTACCCGCTCGCCAAAAGAGGTCGGGATGGTCGACACCCGCACATCGATGTCCTGGGCACCGATCCGAATGTCCAACCGGCCGTCCTGCGGCAGGCGTTTTTCGGCGATATTTAACTTGGCCATGACTTTGATGCGCGAGATCAAAGCCGGCTGGATCCATTTCGGTGGGGCCAGCAAATCGTAGAGAATACCATCGATGCGGTAGCGGACTTTGAAGCTGTCCTGGTAGGGTTCGATGTGGATGTCACTGGCTCTGGCTTTTATCGATTGGGACAGTATGTGATTCACCAGTTTTATGATCGGTGCATCGCTGGTGTCGTCCAGAAGATCGGCCGTATCTTCCAGCTCACTGATAATGTTGCTCCCGTCTTCCTCCATATCCTGAACCAGCTCCTCGGCCGTGCTCTGGCTGAGATCGTACGAGATGTTGATGGCCGACATAATAGCGTCTTTGGTGGAGAGCACCACATCGTATTCTTTCAGTTCGAGGGACCGGACCAGGTCGTCCAAGGGTTGAAAACTGGACGGGTTGTTCATGGCGATGACGTATTTAGAGTGCGGTGTCAACGCCTCTTCGGATTCCTGCTCACCGGGTATTGAGCCGGTCGAATCGCCTGTCGGGACCTGAACGTTGATAACCAGTGGGACCATGAGGTACTTTTTCAGGAACTGGATCGGGATGTGACGGGTAAATGCAAAATCGATGTTGTCCAGCGGCAGATCGAACCAGACCGGCAGGTCGTAAAGAAAACTCAGCGCTTCGAGCAGCTGTCTTTCCGAAACGACGTTCTTGCTGACGAGGATGTCGCCGAGGAGGCCGCCCTTGTCGGTTTTTATACTGAGCGCTTCGGCGAAACGGCTCTCCGAAACCCCGAAACTCTTCTCGAGAATATGATACAGTCTGCTTTCCATCGGTTAGCCTGGTAATTTTTACCGTTATTCAAAAAAAAATTCCGAAATACTGAAGGCTGGTATCAGTGGTTGCAGGCAAAACCTTCAAATAACGGCGCGGTTTTTTGAAAACCCCTATAACGAGTCGCCATTGCCCGCAGGTTAGGGTGAGTCATCTATTGCCTCCGGCAGCGATGGCTTTGTATCATCATACATTTTGATCCGACCGCCCCGGAGGCCTTCGATCCGGTTCCGCTTTCCGCCGTACAGCTCGCTGGCTTCTTCCGGGCTGTTGACAACATGAGGGGTCAGAAAAAAGAACAGGTTGTTTTTTCTCGATGAGCTTTTCTGGACCTTGAACAGCCACCCGAGTATCGGGATGTCACCCAACAAGGGGACTTTTTCTTCCACCACGGCACCGCTGTCCTCGATCAATCCCCCGATCACGATCGTGTTTTTGTCCCCCACCACGACCGTCGTGTTGATGGTTCGTTTCAGGGTCGTCGGGCGGAAGTCGGTGGTGGACTCCAGGGCACTGACCTCAAGGCCTATATTGAGTCGTACCATCCGTTCGATACTGATGTGCGGTGTTATCGTCAGGATGGTGCCGACATCCCGGTATTCGAATGAGTTGAATGACTGGTTGTTCGTGGTGGAACTCTGGGTTTGATAAGGGATGTTCGTGCTGACGTTTATTTTGGCTTCCTCGTTCTCATAGGTCAAAATTTGGGGTGTCTGCAGAATGTTGATATCCCGGTCAGTCTTGAAGGCCTGCACCAGGGCCGTCAGGTTGTTGAATTTAATTCCGGCGATATCGATGGCCTCGGTGAAAACACCAAAAGAGAAGCCCTGGGGCGGTATTCCATTGACCAGAGCGGGGATATTCGATGTCGAAGAAACGAAGGCGCTCCCGATGGCGGCGGGTTTGTCGCCGATGGTGGTCGATCCGGCTGCCGTCCACTCGGTTCCGAGTGAAAAATCGATTTGGGCATTGACTTCCATGATCACCGCTTCGATGTAGACCATGGGCCGCGGGATATCGAGTTTTTTGATGACCTCCTCTATGACCGCGTAATCGTCGCTGCTGGCAGTGATCACCAGGCTGTTGGTGGGCTTGTCGGCGCTGATATTGACCTTTTCCGAGACTACCGGTGCGGTGGCTTTGCCTTTGCCCGGGGCTGCGGTCTCTTTGGTCGGCAGGTTCTGCAGAACACTGACGATGTCTTCGGCGTTGGCATATTCGAGATAGTAAACCCGGATTTTTTCTTTTCCCCGGGGGGTTTCACGATCCAGGTAATCAATCAGCTGCCGGATTCTGACGGTCTCCACTTCACTGGCCAGCACGACAAGGGAATTGGTGCGCTCGTCGGCGACAAATTTGCTGGCTTCCCGGGTGCTTCCTTTTTTCGCCCCTTTCGCCGTCTGGAATATGGACGCCAGGGTGGTGACCATCTTGCCGCTGTCGGCATTTTCGAGGGGAATGACCGAAATTTCCCGGCCAGCACCGGCGATGTCGATTTCTTTGAGAATTTTCAATAGACGCTGGATGTTGGACAGAACGTCCGTGACGATCAGGGTATTTGTCGGATCATAGGCCACAATCAGGCTGGTCTTTGACACCATGGGCGTGAACAGTCGTTTGATATCGTTGGGATCGGCGTAGGTCAGGGGAATCAGCTGGGTGACAAGGCGGTCTGTCGGTGCTGCCGGCCGGGTGCCGGTGCGTGTTTCGATATCGCTGGTACGGGCCTCCGGCGAGGGTAGTATTTTGATGACCTTGCCCGCCTGAACCGTGTTGAAGCCGTGGACATCGAGCACCGACTCAAACACCTTGTACGCTTCAGCAATCGATATTTTAGTGGGCGATATGATGGTTACGTTGCCCCTGACGCGTTGGTCGACAACGAAGTTTTTACCGGTCAGCTCACTGATGAACTTGATAAAAACATTGATATCGACGTTGTTGAAATCGATCGTGACAAAGCGATCCTGCGGAAAGTCTTTGCTGGTTTGCTCGGCCGCATGCGCCGCCATCACTCCAGTAAAGACAATCAGCAACAGGATCGCGCAGCTGCCGATGACCTTTGATTTTACAAGCGAAGCTTTCATTTTTAAGATACCTGTTTTCGTTTGGTTCAACGAATAAGGGTTCGCATGGATGTTGATCCTGGTTACCATTACGTGGCCGATCCTTTATAGTACCCGGTGATACCGCCAAGGCTGAGCGTTTCAGCGGGTGTCGAGCGTCTCGGCCATAAGAACCGCGTCAACTGTTCCGTCCTGCTTCCCTGATTTGGATATCGACAGCCCCTTGACCCTTACCACGTTTTGCGATGTTTCGATCCGGTAGAGATAGGCGGTCAGCTGTTTCATGGTGATGCTCTGCAGTTTGGTTTCAACGACCGACATCGAGTAGGGGCTGTTCTCCAGGGTTGTTTTCGACGGTTTCATATAGGCAATGCGGTCCTTTAAACCGACCTGACCAGCGAGGGTGTCAAGGAAAGAGAAAAGTGTAAACCCTTGACTTCTGCCGGACATTTTGCCTCTTTCGGCATCGGCGCTCTTCTTGATGCCCTCGTATTCTGCCTTGAGGACGTGCATTTCCTGCAGGGCGCGGGCCTGGGCCGCCAACTGCCGGTTCAATTGCCGTCGACTATCCACCAGTGGCGAAACAACCACCTGGGAAACGATCACGGCGGCGATCAGGCCTCCGGCCAGCCAAACGGCGTATTTTTCGCGCTTGGTGACAGTAAATGGTAACGATTTTGGAAATTTTATCATCTCTATATTAGTTTCGGCCTTCTTCGAGAAATCTTCACCTGAATTAAGCGCTTCAGTAAGTTAGCTTTAACCTGAACTTGATGCGATTGCTCGCATCTTCCTTGGTCGTCGATACGATGGTAACAGATTGAAACATCCCGCTCTGTTCGAGCCGGCTCTTGATCGCGTCAACGGAGTTAAACGTATCCGAGTCCCCGTTTATAACCACATTGTCCTCGCCGATCACCGTTCGCGTAAATTTCGCATCGATATCGGCGGGGACGCTTCTGCTGATGTCATTCAACACGTCGATGGCCAGAACGGTATTCTTGCCGTCAGTCGGGAAGAGGGAGATTTTCTTCAGCTCGTCGATGCTGACCCGCATTTGCTGAAGCGGGTCGACGATTTTTTTGACATCCGGGAAGGTCGTCTGAAAGACATCCGTAATTTGATCGTTGAGTGTATTCAGCTGGTTTTTCTTGTAAAAATAATCGACGGATGCCGAAGCCAGCCATATCAAAAGCAGGGCGGCCACCAATATCGCCGAGGTGATAATGTTTTTTCTGTATTCGGTCCAGCGCTTTTTTATGGCAAACGGTCCCTGCCTGAAGTTCAGTCCCTTAATACCGATAACTTCGACCAGCGTCAGGGCCAACGCGTTGTTCATCTGATAGGGTTTCCAGGATTCAGACGGTATCGCCTTTAACCTGGTATCGATATCATTGATAAGATCGATACGGGTGATGGGTACGTCAAGCAGTCGCGTCAGTGCGGTTACGATGCCGTTTTCCCCCAGGGCCGGACCGGTGACAAAAATTTTTTCAGGCCGAAACGGATGGCTGCTGATCTCTTCCAGTGCATAGAGCGTTCGTTGAATGTTCTGGCCGAGCATGTCGATCCGTGAATCATACGCCCGATCGGCCGGCAACGTTCGCACCATGGACAATTGTGCCGATTTCATGACAAAAATGGTGCTACTGTCACTTCTGACATCGACCACCAGAGCGCTTTCAGGCAGCTGACCCAGTCGGCTGAGGCAGAGCGCGGACGGGAACCCGCTCACGGTGACGATTTCCGGTTGAATTCGCCGGGCTGCGAGCATTTCGAGGATAGACCGCAGGCTGTCGGTTTTGCAAACCGCTGCGATAAGATCCGTTTGATCGCCTTGCCCGTCCAGTTTCAGGGCATGGAAGTCGACGACGACATCATCGATCGGGAAGGGGAGCGTCGGTTCCAGTTCGAAAGTCAGGATCTGTCTGATTTTCTTCTCTTGCCTGAACGGCACTTTCAGATTTCTGAAAGAGACCTGGTCCGCCGGTACCGAGACGATACAGACAGCGTCGCTTACGGGCATTTCTTCGATCAGCGCGTCCAAAGCTGCCGGCAACCCGTTCTCGCCATCTTCCGTTTCAGGGAACGGGATGTGGGTGAATGCTTCCACCCGGCTTTCCTTGAAACCGCTGTTGACAAGAACCGCAGCGAGCGCTTTGTTCTGGATGTCGAGTCCCAGTATCCGTTTTCCCATAAACGTCACATTGCGAAAGGTCCGGCCGAATTCGGTCCGATTTATGTAATACGCACCTATAATATGAAATGTATTACCATTGCAAGCTGCCGTTTGGACAGTGCAGAACATCCTATTATACCATTATTTGAGCTCCCAACTCAAGATGCGGCATCGAATTTGATCAGAATCTGCCTGGGGTTCTCTTTTAACGACAACCGTGGCGGTCATACTCACGCCGTTCAGGCTGGCAACCGCCTCGATTCTGAAAAAATCACTCTGGTTGGTGATCAGAGCGGGGTCCAACACGATGTCGCCGGCCCCGGGGACCTGTTTGTACCAGCCTACCCCTGCAGAAAGGTCGTGCGTAAAGGTTTCGTCTGCTTTGGCAAGGCGAAAATCGCTGATTGCCACGGCCAGATCCCTGTTTTCCTCGGGCAATAGTGCCATGAGCACCGGCACCTCGGCCGTGTTGATATTGATCTTGCCTTCGTAGGTGAAATCGACGCCGCCCACATCGGTCATACCGGAGACGGTCAGAAAACTGGAAATACCCGGTAATTCCGCCGTGCCATAGAACAGTTCCGGAGTGACGCTTTTGACCAGCAAGAGCTCATTCAGGTGGGTAAGCGGCCCGTTGCGGATGGCATAGGGTGGGTCCAGATCGAGGTAATAATCCGATTCGGCGCCGGTTAAACCGGTGATGGCCTCATCGTCACCCGAATCGATCCAATC
The DNA here is from genome assembly GCA_963848135.1 of uncultured delta proteobacterium. Taxonomy (GTDB): domain Bacteria; phylum Desulfobacterota; class Desulfobacteria; order Desulfobacterales; family SG8-13; genus JARFQH01. The sequence goes on along the minus strand of CAWKCK010000018.1, from coordinate 765,618 downwards.
CTTGAGGGAATTGATGATCGTGTTTGCCGGATCGATTTCATCCGGGGGCTCATAGGCCAGAAACGCCAGCTTGAGGAACCGGTCCCAGAGCCCAACCTGCTTTTCGTTAAACGTATGGCTATCGGGGAATTTAACCAATGCATTGACCTGTATGCGGCTGAGCTCGTCGCTAATGCTGACTTCCAGCTTGCCGTCATCAAACGGTATGGTTTCCAGCAGGTTCTTGACCTTTTCGGGATCGGCCCAGTCTTCCTGAATCGAGTCTGCGGTTGTGTCCTTCTTGTCCTGTGCGAGCATGGCCATGGCGAGATGGACCCCGGAAACCAGCATTTCCGATAGTCTGTGGCGATCACGCGCCGCCGCGGTGGAAATAACGGTCGCGCGGGCCCGCCGGTTGAGCTCCATCGTGGTGACTACCAGCAGGGTAATGACCGCCAGAGTGATCAGCAGGGCCATTCCGTGTTGGTTGCGTATCGTGTTTGGCAAACTCATTGTTCAATAACCTAAACTATTAATTCGTTAATTTCTGCTCAAGGCTGAAAGCGCTATATTATTGACATATTAGCCACAGACCCACACAGACTGACTCAGACGAAATCATTTTTTGCCTCCGAGTTCTCTGCGTGCTCTGTGAGAGTTAATAAATACATTCTGTCAGATTTTTTACGGACCGCTTCTCCCTTGGGATATAGTCGTTACAGATCGGCCTCAAGCGGCTCCCGATTAACCAAAAGCCAGACCGTCGTTTCGAACGTGTGAAAATTTTCCTCGGAACCGATCTCCAGTTTGATCCGAATCGCCTGTGGTGTGGCATAGTCGACATCGGCGGAATCCGAATTCCAGGTTTCTCTTTCTGTGCCCTCCGAATCGATGTAGGTGAATATCAGATCTTTCACATTGTCGCACAGAATCGGATCGCCACTCAGATCGCCGGGCGGGTCGGTGAAGTCGAGCCGGTCGAATCGTCTCAGCACCCGGTTACCGGCACTGTTTTCATTGACATAGTAAATGATCTCGGCCACCCCGTCCCGCGGTTGACGGTCGAGGGGGATATGCGCCAGAGCGGTGAATCGCAACTTGCCGATTTCCTTACCGCCGATATTCGCGATCTCTCCGACCAGACGGAACGGGTCTTCAATATCGTCGCTTCCGGATATTTTGAACGCGGGCGGTTGCAGAATAAATAAAGATTCAAGATCGAGGGTCATACGACCCAGGCAATCTTTGGCCATCTCATACGCTGCCATTCCTTCCTCGATGGAACCTATTTTACCGAATACGAAGTTGAACGAGCCGAATATGGTGGTAACGACTATTGCAAAGATAAAAATGGCGATCAGGATCTCGAGCAGGGTAAACCCGTTTCCGGGGGAAAAGTGTTCGCGAGACCCTATCCGTTTCCTTAAGAGCGTCAGGGGCCTCTTGGGTGCGCGCCAGGCGCTGATTGATTTTATCGGGCGCATGAGTATGGTTGTGTCAGTTAGGCCAGTTAGGCCGGTTGAGCCGGCGGTGCTGCTACTTCTGAAGAAAACGGTATGTCCGCAGGTCGTATGACAGTTCACCTTGGTTGAAAAGAACCTTAACATTGATCTGTTTCAGTTTGTCAGCAGCGACCTTCAATTGGTCTGATTCGACGTCACTGACGCTGATCTCCCAGCTGTAACCCGTATAATTCTCGCCGAAATCACCGGATCCCTCCGCCAGTTCCCTGACGGTACTTTGTTCCATCTCGGCCAGCTTACTTTTGGCCAGCAGGGGGGCAACCGTGTAAAACCGGGCTGACAGATTCATCAATAGTGTCTGGGAGTGCAGTCGGTATACGGCTAGTAAAACGATGGCGATAATCGATACGGCCACCATCATTTCGATCAGGGTGAATCCGCGGGACCCCAAGCGGTCGGACCTATTCTTCAAACCCAATAGTGCCATCATAGACCTTGACCGTCGAGAGAAATGGTTCAATTTGAAATGAATAGCTCTGGTCGCCGTCATCAATATGGATGATCGCCCGGTCTGAATACCCCTTGGGGAAAAAACGAATTTCGGCCAGGCCGGAATCGATTTTTTGATCACCCGGGTATTCAACGTCGCGCAATTTCAGATCACCGGAAAGCGCCAGCCCGTCGTCGACGGCTGTCTGCAAATTCTCTTCCGCCATGCCGTCATTGGTGGTCCACAACCGGTTCGACTCCAGGCCGACATTCAAGGTAAAGATCTTCTGGTCGCGGACAGCCTGGTCCCTGAGATCCTTCACTTTTAGAATGATCCATCGCTTGGTCTTACGGGTCTGATCGGTCAGAGGCGAGTCCGGCAACCGCGGCACGGTGACCAGCAACATGATGCTGATGAGCAGGATGACGACGGCGATTTCGATCAGTGTGAAGCCGCGCTTGGCGCCGGCTGGAAACATTGCTAATGCCTTTGAATGTGGAGTGTCGGGGTTTTGCTGTCTGGGAAATACGCCCCTGATGGATCTCTGTTTTCTTCCCGGTTGGGCGCAATCTATAGGGGTTCCCAGCTGTTGATGTCCTTGTTTTCATCTTCACCGCCGGGCACGCCGTCCGCACCGTAGGACGTGATGTCGTAGTCCCCTTGAATGCCGGGAGAGAGGTAAACGAATTCATTTCCCCAGGGGTCCGTGGGAATTTTGCCTTTTTCCAGGTAACCGCCTTTGCGCCATTTCTGGGGTATGGTTCCGGACTCCGGTGGTTCGATAAGGGCCTGAAGACCCTGTTCCGTGCTCGGGTAGACGCCGTTGTCGAGTTTGTAGAGTTTCAGGGCGGTTTCGAGGCCTTCGAGTTGCACCCTGGCTTGTACTTCCTTGGCCTGATCGGTCCGTCCCATCAGTTTCGGCCCGATGTACATGGCCAGAATTCCAAGTATGATGACCACCACCATCAGTTCGATCAGGGAGAATCCACGGTTGCCGTATATTCCCCGGGGTATTTTTACAGTCATTCATCCTCCTGTTCGGGTATGATTTCGTATGTTTTATGAAACATAAGTATATCTTTCATTTTATCGCCCGCTGCGCTCAAGTCCACCGGCAGACCGAGAAAAATTTTCTGTTGTCACAACGAGATCAGCGGTGCATGCGCTGTTTCGATCGTAGCATCACATTAATGCTTAATTTTTTTGCAGTATTTTACACAACGTCAGCACCACATGCGCATTAGAGAATTTACTATCAAGGTATTCACCACAGAGTCGCAGAGGACACAGAGTGTTGTTTTTATTTTTCATTTGCCGCTGAGACGCCGGCAAATGAAAACCATCATGCCTTTGGCAATCTAAGTACCGTTGAAGCCTGCCCGTAAGGGCCGAAGTGTATTCCTTTTCGTCCTCTCAGCGAAAGGGAATAGAAAAAATCCTCTGGGTACTCTGTTTCTCTAATAAGCGTTGCGAATGGGCGGTGAAACCGATCACCTATTAAGCGCTCCCGATATATTGAGCAATTATTTATATAGTATTGTAAGAATTATCTCACCAGTGTGCTCATTTCGAAAATGGGCAGGCAGATCGAAAGCACAATAAATCCGACAATTACCCCCATGACCAGAATCAACACCGGCGCCAGCAGGGAGGTCAAGCTCATGATAGAGGCTTCGGCCTCGTTTTCGAAGACATCGGCCATTTTGTTGAGCATCGACTCCAGGGTCGCGCTCTGCTCGCCCACCTGAATCATCTGGATGGTAAGGTCAGGAAAAACATTCGAAACCGCGAGAGATTTTGCCAATCCCTGCCCCTGCCCAACCTCTTTGACGGCCAGATCGACCGCTTCGGAAATCAGGACATTTCCGGCGATGTTTTTGGCAATGTCCAGGGCCTGGAGCATGGGCACTCCGTTGGCTAGCAAGGAGCCCAGGGTGCGGGCAAAGCGGGCCACGGCCAGTTTCTGGATCAGGGTGCCGACACCGGGGGACTTGAGCAACACTTTGTCGACCAGGTATCTTCCTTTGGCGGTTTTCTTGAACTGCCGGGCAAAGACGACCATGGCGATCAGGGCAATCAGAATGAGCCACCAGTAAGATTTGAACAGGTTGCTGACACCGATCAGAAATTGCGTCGGGGCCGGCAGCGCCTGATTGACATCGGCAAATATGGCCGTGATAGACGGCACGATGTAGACCAGCAGAAGAATCAGGATCAGGGTCCCCATGACCGTCATGAGGGCCGGATACGCCAGGGCCGATTGAATGCGGGTTTTCAGCGCCTGTTGCTTTTCCATGATGTCGGCCAGTTTTTCAAGGACGATTTCGAGCGTTCCGGACGTTTCACCGGCGCGGACCATGTTTTTATACAGCGGTGAGAATGTGTCCGGATAACTGGATATGGCTGCGGAGAAACTGTTACCTTCCACAATTGAATCCTTGATGCGTGCCAGCATCTTGTTGAAGGCAAAGGATTTTATTTGCGGCAGCAGGGCCTCGAGGGCCGAAACAAGGGGAAAGCCCGCGCCGACGAGGGTCGCCAGTTGCCGGGTCATCAGGGTGACATCACGCTGGCGCACGCGCGCGAACAGTCCCCGGCTCATCAGGCCCCGGGAGGCTTTTTTCTCGCGGGTATCTGAGGCTTCCTTGATCTTGACAGGAAACTTGTGTGAACCCCGGAGTTTCTGGCGGGCGGCCGTGACGCTGTCCGCGTCAATGATACCCGAGATGTTCTTGCCCCGCTGATCCAGTGCTGTGTATTCGAATACCGGCATATCGTTATTAGTGTATTAGTTCGAAATTATACCGTCTATAAAAAATAAATTCCGAAATACGGAAGGATGGTATAAGCGGTCGGTGAAAAAGACATTTTAATAAGGGAACATTATATTGACAACCACCATAAGCCGAGACCACTGACGAGGGTGGTATGTTTTTCAGTGTTTGCGGTGTATTCAAACGTCCCATTTTGGCCTTGTCAGCCTTAAGAATTTATTCTATCCTCACGCTATTTTCAACCTAATAATCATCATCCATAAACCCCAGCTCGGCTGGGGAGACGCCCAAAGCCTCACGGTTCCAGGCGTTTACAGATACCCGAGACGATGATCATTATATAACATTAAAATATAAAAAAACAGATAGATATCTGGTTGTACGGGGGCAGATCCAGCCTAACAGCAGACCGCTTTCAACCGGTGCGGTCGAAAAAACACTCCATTAGGGTCTTTACATTGCAAGGCCCTCCCCGTCCTGACGGCGCCCGATCGATCGGTCTCTTCCCTGGAAGTGCCGGTTACATTCAATTATGAAAAATATTTCCTATGTTCGAGAAAATCAAACCAAAGATTCGTGAAAACGTATTCTTTCGTTTTGATGGGGATCGCATTCTTATTCCTTACAGTCCCAACAAGCAAGACGGTTTTGTGAAAGCCTGCGTGCCTCGGGAGTTGGCATTTAACATATTGCATGAAAATTGCATGTCCTACAAAAGGTTTGGAAAATTTTACCGATATGTCCACGCACCGATTCGGATGCCTGACCGATGGGCTTGACAGCGAATCACCTGCCCGAACCGGAATCAAGAACATAGGGATCCGCCCGCGACCGGGCCGAATTTCATGAAAACGTCAGATTACAAAAACGATAATGGCAAAACCGTCCTTCGGCGAATAAACCTGCTGGTGAGCCTTGCGGGGCTAAGCATGCTGGTCCTCATCCTTTACGGGTATTATAACGGCCAGCGCCTGCATGACTTGAACTCGCCACTGCTGTCCGCCGTAAAGGAGATCCGGCTTGATGCCAACGCCACCCGGCTCGGGGTTTATGAAATTTTAGAGGACGGTGTGAACCCGGTCACTGAGGATGTCTGGGATTATCTTGACAGGTCCATCTGGTATTTCGAAAACCTTTTAAACTCCGGAATTGAACCATTACAAGATGTTGTTCCGCTGCGAAACAAAGGTATTCAAAACCAAATTGATATTCTGAAATCACGGTTTGCAGAACTAAAGGATCATACCACCCAGCAAGCCGGGGTCCTCTGGCAAAAGGATGACATTTCCGCTGCCCTGGCTATTTACGACCAAAAATTCACAGACTTCCTCCAACAAATCGACCGGCTGGAAAGCGACATCATCCGGGTTATGCGCAAGGATCAGACGCTGTTTCGGTTCAGCCACGCTTCCCTCGCTCTGTTTTGCATATTCCTAATGATAACCGTATGGCTGACCATCCGGCGTTATGAGCGCCGCCGCTCTGAATATGTTCTCAGTTTGAAGGATACCAATGCACAGCTTGAAAAAGAGGTATCGGAACGGAAAAAGATTGAACACGCCCTCAAAGAGAGCGAAAATTTATTCCGAACCGTATTTGAAACCATTCCCGATTCAATAATCGTCAGCCGTCTTCAGGACAACACGATCGTTGACGTCAACAACGGATTTCTCGAGCTGACGGGGTTCAGTAAAAACGATGTGATCGGTCAAACCGCACTCGACTTGACGCTGTGGGAAGATAACGAAAAGCGGGATCGGTTCGTTTCCATTCTCGAATCCAGGCGTTATGTTCACAACTTCGAATCCCGTTTCCAGATGAAGGACGGCAATGTTAAGACGGCCCTGCTTTCGGTCAATGCCATCGAACTTAAAGGCGAACCTCATTTCATCACCGTCGCCCGCAACGTCAGTGAGCTCAAAGAAGCCGAGATGGCCATGCGGGAAAGCGAGGAAAGGTTCCGGGGCTTGTTTGAATCTGCTGCCGACAAGATTTACCTGTTGGACCTGGAAGGTCGTATCCTCGTGTCCAATCCGGCTGCCACCGAACTTTTGGGCTATTCGGAAACAGAGATGCGTGGTTGCCGCCTGGCGAATTTCGTCGATCCGGCGAGCCGGGACTATTTTGACCATGCTTTTTCCGGTTTGCCAGACAATGGGGATCTGATGTGCGAAGTCAACATGGAAAGTAAAGGCGGTCGTCGCGTTACCGTCGACTGCTCGGCATCGGTCATTCGCGACGAAAAGGGAACTGTTGACTGCATCGTTATATTCCAAAAAGATATCACCGATCGCAAATTCGCCGAGCAGAAACGACGGGCCGCACACGATTTCCTGAAAATCGCCAATCGCCAGACAGAAATGCAGCCGATGTTGGCCGATTTTGTTGCCGCCACTAAAAAACTGACCGGATGCCAGGCTGCCGCCATCCGGATCCTGGATGAAGAGGGTCATATTCCCTATGCCTTTGAGGAAGGATTCGGTGCCGCGTTCTGTGAAGTTGAAAATTTTTTGTCCGTGAAAAAGGACCAAGGGATGTGCGTGCAGGTGGTGCGCAATGACATCGATCCGGAATTGCCCAATTTTACAAGGATGGGATCGTACTTTATAAACGATTTTTCTCAGGTGGCCAGCGGCAACGAAAAAGGTCTTGAACATTGCCTGCGCAACACCTGCAATCGGTTCGGCTTCCGATCCCTGGCACTGATTCCCATCCGGCTTGGTGAACATACCCTGGGACTGCTTCACGTCGCCGACAGGCGCGGGAAGTTGTTTGCCCTTGAGGTGGTTGAAATGCTCGAGGCGGCCGCCATGCAGCTCGGCGCGACCATCCGACGATTGCGGGCGGAGGAAGCACTGAAGTCTGCCTATCAAGTGCTCGAAGACCGGGTATTGGAACGCACCATTGAACTGTCTCTGGCCAACGAGAATCTCAAGGCCGAAATCGCGGTGCGTCTGCAAGCTGAAGAACGCCTGCGGGAAAGCAGTACTATGATGCAGACCCTGATTGACGGAATAAATGACGCCTTGATTCTCGTCGATCACGATATGCGTCTACGCATGCTTAATCGCCGGGCGGCCGAACTTTACGGAATGACCTCCTATGAGGCCGTCATCGGTCAGCAATGCTTCAATGCGAACGGGGCGGTGGGTGCCTGTACCAGTTGTGAAGTTCCCCAGGCAGTTGAAAGAGGTCAAACACTCGTCTTCGAGCGCACGGGCCTGAGGGATGATAAAACATTGGAACAGGTCTCGGTCTATCCTGTCAAAGAGAAAGACAGTGAAATCGGCGGCGCCATCGTGCGCATCTCCGATATCACCGAGGAGAGGCGCTTCGAGCGGCAGCTGATCCAGAGTGAAAAAATGGCCTCCCTGGGCATCCTGGTGTCCAGCATTGCCCACGAGATCAACAATCCCAACAGCTTCGTAACGTTCAACATTCCCATCCTGCGGGAATACCTGGAGGCGTTGATCGGTATCGCCGACGCCTACGCCGAGAAGCAACCCGAATTCGAGCTGTTTCACATGACCTATGCCGAATTTCGCAAGGATGTCTTCAACCTTGTCGACAATATCGAACACGGCGCCAGCCGTATCAGCACCTTTGTCTCCAATTTGCGCGAGTTCTCCCAGAGCAACGGCGACCGGCAAAAGGTGATGCTCGAACTGCCGGTGGTTCTCGACAAGGTACTCAGCATCTGCCGCAGCCAGATCAAAAAGCACGTCAAAACCTTCGAAACGGACCTGCCGGCCAACCTGCCGCCGGTCTATGCGGACGAGTACTCTTTGGAGCAGGTATTGCTGAATCTCATCGTAAACGCCGTTCAGGCGATGGACAAGAAAGATTCCTCTGTACTCCTGCGTGCATCCTCCGGCCGGAACTGGCGGGATCACACCATCATTGAAGTCATTGACAACGGGTGCGGCATCGATCAGAAAACGCGCGAGCGGATATTCGATCCTTTTTATACCACCAAGTCGGCCGCCGAGGGGACCGGCTTGGGATTGTACGTGTGTCACAACCTGATTGAAAGCCTGGGGGGCAGAATCGACGTGGAAACCCGGCCGGGAGAGGGCAGCACATTTGCCGTGTACCTGCCGGACAGGGACCGCCGTAAAAAACCCCGTCCGGCCGTCGCCGCGGTTGAAACCCTGCCGACCTGAGCGGCCGCAGTCTATCGCGAAATTTGATCTTTCTACGGGTTTAATACCCCGCAGCTTGCTGCGTTTAAATCGAATATAAACCTACGGTACAGCGAATGTCAGAATTTTACTCCGATTGGTACGTTTTTAAAATCCCCCTGTCCCCCTTTGACAAGGGGGTACTGGTAAAGGCTTGGCTTGGTTTCAACGGGGCTCTTGCGCCAAGATAGGGTTGCCGGCGTGCATGCGTTCCCCCCTTTTGAAAGGGGGGCCAGGGGGGATTTCCTAATGCCGCATGTTCCTCCCAATCGGATCATATTTATGCCAATGGTTGTAAAAATTAACCCATTGATATTATGTTATTTATTAAGTTAATCTGAAAAGTGTTCATGACGTATGCAGGATAGGGAAAGGAACGTGTAATATGCGCGCCCGTATCATGGTGGTGGATGACGAATCCGACTTTCTCGACAGTGTTCGACGGGGACTGATCACATCCGGTTTTAAAAACATCTACACGGAAGTGGATCCGATAAAAGCCGCGGAGGTCATCGAAGGTGGGGAAAACTTCGATATCGCCCTGATCGATATCACCATGCCGGGCCTGACCGGCATCGAGTTGCTGCAGAGCATCAAAAACGTGCAGCCGCGCACCGAGTGCATCATGATCACGGCCCTCGACGAAGCCCGCACGGCGGTGGATTGCTTGAAAAAGGGCGCTTACGATTACCTGGTCAAGCCGATATCCAAGGAGGACCTGATATCATCGATCAACCGCGCCCTGGAAAGGAAGCGTCTGCTCGATATTCTCGATCTCAGTAAGAAAAAGTCTATTCCCCGATTGGACAATGCCGGAGCCTTTTCCCCCATTGTGACCCGCAATGACCACATGCTCAGGATTCTGAAGGAAGCGGAACTTCACGCGGTCAGTGAAGCGCCGATTCTTATTACCGGGGCGACAGGCACGGGAAAGGAGCTGCTGGCCCGGGCCATACACCAGGCCAGTCCGCGGGCCGGTCGCTCTTTTACCCCCATCAATATGGACGCCCTGACACCCACACTGTTCGATGCCGAATTTTTCGGGCACACCAAGGGGGCTTTCACCGGTGCCGAAAAGGAGCGCTCCGGCTATCTCGAGAGCAGCCACAAGGGTACCCTCTTCATGGATGAGATCGGTAATTTGGCGGTGGAACTCCAGGGAAAATTGTTGCGCGTGTTTCAAGACGGGGAGTTTTTGAAGATCGGCACCAGCAAGCCCAGCCGGACGGATGTGCGGTTCATTGCGGCCACCAATAAGGACCTGGAGGTGTCGATGGCGCGCAACACGTTCCGCAAGGATCTTTTCTACCGCCTCAGCGGCAGTTGGCTGCACCTGCCGCCCCTCAAGGAAAGAAAGGACGACATTCCGCTGTTGATCAGCCATTTCCTGAAAGAATTCTGCGGACCATCCGGCGGTGAAATCGATGAAAAAGCCATGTCCATGCTGATGTATTACGAGTATCCTGGCAATATTCGCGAGCTCCAATCGATAATTCGATCAGCGGTCAATCTGGCCCGCGGAAAAACGATCACAGCCCGCTTCCTGCCGGCGCAGCTCGTCAAAAAAGCCACCAGCATGAGCCGGGCAGGCAAAAATCCGGACAAACCGGTTCAAACGCTGGCCGACATTGAAAAAGCCCACATTGTCCACACCTACCAGTCGATGAAGAACAACAAGGCCCAGACCGCCCGGGTGCTGGGAATCGGCATCAACACCTTGCGGCGCAAGCTCGAGTCTTACGGTGTTAAATAACTTCAGGCACCTTTGGCTTTCAGGGGCAAGGCCTTAGCGCTTTTTCCAATGCAGCCAACCGATAAATGGGTCCACGACAATTTGGCAGCGAAAAACGATAAAACCACTCCTCTAATTATGGCTGTTACCATAAATATGTGCCGATTGGTGGGTGTGTGTGACCGGCCAAAATCCCCCCTGGCCCCCCTTTCCTAAAAAGGGGGAACGCACCTACGCCGGCATCCCTTCTTGTCGCAAGTGCTGTAAGTGCTGTGGTCGCAACCACGGCAGGCCTCTTATAGTCCCCCCTTTGACAAAGGGAGACAGGGGGATTTAATAAGAGCACCCATCGGAATAACCATTTGATATTGGATAGTTATTCTCCAATAGGCCCCTAAAAATGTCCAGACGCTTTGCGGGAGGGAAGCTATTGGCGTTGTACCCTCCCAGATTGGTTGATATAGCGTCATCCTTCTGGAATCATACACTTATTTATCATTGACCACCCCAGAATGGGAGACCCTGGCGGAATACGCCGCCGTCCGGCGCGTGCATTTGGCTGCCGTTCTTTTATCATCTATCTGAAAATGCACGGTAATTTTCAATATACGTTTTCTGGCACACGCATTGCTATGTCGAATATGAATGTGCCGTTGTGCCAAGAGGGTGGTGTGTCCAAAAGTGACCGATCCAGGGACGGGTTATAAAAAATAATTTTCTGAAACCTGACAATACGCTGCGCTGGCGTTCAATCGTCTGCGGCGCCGCTAATAACACATAAGAAACGAATTTCACACATTGTGAAAAAAACACCACACAATATCACGACCGTATGTCACAATTTGAAGAACGCGGCGGCTTATCCGGCAGCGGTAATACCAAAAATGAATTATAATTTCAGTTATATATAAAAAGCTATTGCAATCAATTATCTGGCATGTTACGTGCAAAATCATCTGGCGTTTGCCGGAAAGGAGAGATGAGGGCCATGGAAAAGTTTAAATTGAAGTGTTTATCAAGGGGTTTTGTGGTATTTACCACCGTCATTTTTCTGTTTGCAGGATCCGGGTATGCACTGAATATTTCAATAACTCCGGACCAGGCTTCGAGAACGGATAGTACCGGGGCAACGAACAAATTGCGCGTTCAGATATTTGGCAATAATGCCATCGATTTGATCAGCATGGGGATTCTGGTTACTTTCGATCCGGCCGTACTATCGATAGCGAGTGCTTCCAAAAATATCAGCTTTACCGATGGTTTCATCATGGATGGGGATGGCAACCCGGCGACCGAAGATGATCAGTACGTGACTCCGGCAGTGGATACCAGCACCCCGGGCAGTGTGACCATGAAAGGCGGAAGACTGATCGGGCCGGGAACCACCACCGACGGTCTGAATGGCACTGTTCTTTTGGGGTGGATCGATTTTAATACGGTCGGAAATGGCAGCACTTCTCTTAATGTCGCCCTTGCCGAGATACACCCCAATGATCCAGATGACACTTTCGACAACTTTGTCACCCTTAACGGAACCGTCGAAGATCCGGCTGGTCTGCCTGCCGATCTGAGCTGGGTTTACGTCGGCGATAATGCGTGCGAGGGCAATCTGAATGGTGATAACACTGTGGATATCTTAGATTTTACTGCCATTGGTGCTGAGTTTGGGAGAATTGACTGTAATAATGCTGGTAATATATGCCTTTCGGATTTCAACGGAGACGGTACAGTAGATATATTGGATCTTCAAACCGCGGGCGCTGACTTCGGACGTATTAATTGTCCAACCGCGCCCCCGTTGTAAGTCTATCAGACAGAATTGTTATTACATAATAAGTAACATTTTTTAATTAAAAGAGAGGATATAAAAATGAGAAATTTTGGAAAACTACTTTACGGATCATTAGTAATCGTGGTTGCTTTATTAACCATCGGCTCTGCGAGTGCGGCGACGACAGTGGCTTCTTTACCTGCTACCGATACAGTATTCGTAGGCGAAATATTCACGATAGACGTAGAAGCTATAGAATTTCCAACTGCAGCTGGCGGTAATGTTCAAGTTCTATGGGACCTCGGAACTTTGAGCCTGGTAACTGCTATCCCAAATAGTACTAATTGGGGTCAAGCAACAGCTGCCGTAGGATCTAATGCAACGCAAGATTTTGTTCAATTTAATTTTGCTAATTTGACCTTCCCACCTTTTAACCAGCCTCCCCATCCTGCTGGCGATTATAATCTTGCTACGCTAACTTTCCAAGCTGTGTCAAGTACCGCCATAGAGATTAATGCTTTTAACTGGCTGGACGGATCCAGCGTACCCTTTCAGCCATTAAATCAAGGCAGTGATATCACCGTTAGCGCCGTCGTCCCTATCCCCCCCACCGTTCTGCTGCTCGGTGCGGGTCTGGTGGGTCTGGTGGGCATCCGCCGACGGGTGAGGAGCTAATTGGTGAACAAAATGCATTTACTGTTGGAGTTCCTAATTGATACGGGAAGGAGTTGTTGCAAATGAAAAAAATCTTCCTGATTGTTATGGGGATACTGCTCCTGACAACCGGTGTTCAGGCCGCTGTCATCAGTTTCACCGATGACGGTCCGGCCCCTGTTCTGGATTTTAGTCCGGCTCTGGGTTTACCTTCGTTTACAATTGATATCGGCGGTGTCGATCTTACATTGACGCCCGGTCCCCCAGACCCGGTCTTTCAGCCGTCTCTGTGGTGGGACAACATAGATGGTTTTGGCGTGCAGTATAGCTACGAAGAGGATGAAATCGAGGGTTCCGAGTATCTGCGCTTGAGTTTCTCCAAACCGTTTGTATTGGATACCATCTATATCGCCGATCTCTTTAATGAGAATGGCTATACGGAACGTGGGTTCTATCAATTGGATGGGGGCAATACGGTAGCATTTTTAGCTGCAGCCGATCAAAATTTAGGCGAAGCCGGTGACAATGGTGAGCTCGCACTCATTATCGGCGGTGTAACCGTTGAAAGCATCTTGTTCACCGCACCGGGATTGATCAACGTGGCGGGTCAGCTTCAGAATCACGAGTTCGCCTTACAAGGTATTGCCGGGAGTCCGGTACCGGTGCCCCCGGCCATGCTTCTGCTCGGATCGGGGTTATTGGGCCTCGCTGCCGTGAGGCGGAAGTTTTACGGATAGGTCGATTTGTGGAGTGGAACAAGGGCAGTGTGAGGCATCAAATCCAGTGGATTAGGTCGACTACAAGTGAATTAAAGACTTAGGGAATAGTGTTACGCCGTCTTCGCGAAATAGCAAGAGAGAACTCAAAGGTAATTATAAGGCCCCCATATATCGACAGGGCTGGTTCAAAGATTTTGGGTCAATAAAGAAGCGCGAGAACCAGCTTACACATACAACCGGGCGGTTATCGGTTTTCCGATGACCGCCCGGTTGTGTTTTGTGGGCCGATCGTCGCCCACGGGCGTTCTCCCCACAATGAGCGGCTAAAGCGCACCGTCCCACAATGGCCGGTTTCATTCCAACTGACTGAAATATTAATATTAATTTTATCTGGGCGCCCCGTAATGGGAGAGCTTCTTAGCGTGCGCCGCGGCGCATATCCCGTTTCGTATCTGGCTCTAATCTGTAATTTTCTGAAAACATTGTATTAATTCAAATTAACATTATTCGGCACATCTTTTGCTCTCCTACCTTTTCGATTGAAACCCATTTAACAAAGATCGCTTGCTGGCCGCCGGTCAGCATTGGGCCTTATGTCCATTCGCGGCATTGAATACCAAATTGGACAACTTGAGTCCATTCCATTGGGCCACGGGGAAAGAAAGAATGACGGAAAGGCGGGCTCACAGACGGTACTTCCCGTCTGAGAAAGGATTGTTCGCCATAGATCGGTATTCGGGTGGTTTCGCTGCCGTCAGAGATATCAGCTTGGGCGGGTTGAAGGCGGAATACATGCACGGGTCGGTATCACCGGACGGGTGGAAGCTGATAGACATCGCTTTCGGCAATGCCCACGGTGCAGTGCTGTCGTCCGTCTGCTGCCGGTTGATCTACGACATCAGCGACCTCTCGCAGCAGCGCTCATTCACGGGCCAGGACATCCGGATTTGCGGTTTGACTTTCAGCGAATTGACGGCCGAACAGGCGGCTGTTCTATGTCAATTTCTCGCGCAGTAAAGACGCTGATCTTCGCGGTCGCAAATAGACGTCGGGAGACATCATCCCAATGTGGGCTATGTTAACCTAAACGATTATAATTAAATGATAATTTAACATTGGCCTCCCAAATTGGGAGGCAACGTCGAAGGGGATACGGTCGACAAGAATGGGCCAAAATCCACCGTCATTGTCCTAACATCTTGAAATCAATCACCAATGTTACCGCTACACATTGTGGTATGAAAATTGCCTATTCAGTATCGAATACTAAGTCGAGAACCCTGATGAATAATGATTCGGGTCGATATCCGTCACCAGACAAGTTGACGTCAAATTTTCCTTCATGAAAGGAGGACACAAGATGAAGAAGGTGATCAACATAAATTCAACCGGGGTTGGCAGGCTTTGGCTTGTGCTGCTCGTCTCCATTTTCTTGGTGTGCTCTGCCGCCACAGTGATGGCGGTGCCGACACTGACCGTTACGGGCGTCGATAAGGACGGATCCCTGTCACCCGTCACAACCTACCGCTGGGTGATCGAAGAGGACGCGACCTATCACGTTCAGCGTGATGCCAGCGGCCAGGTGCAACTGGATGGTGACGGTTTTCCGGTGGTCGATCCCAACTGGCACCATTTGGATAACCCCTCGAAAAATGTCCCGCCAACCGTCACTCCCAAGCCGTACCCCCTTTCAACCAGTTTTCACCGCAGCTACATGCCTGTGGTGGCCAAGGGGGATGATGCGACAGCCTTTCCGCCGGTCTGCACGGATCCAGTTACCGATTTTCCGTGTTTGAACCCCGCCAAACACTACTTCGTTTCGGTCCTGCCAAAGGATCCGGGTACCTACAGCATCGGCGGTGGCCAATTTAAAGGCAGTGACACCGGAGATGTTGCCGTCTACCTCAATCAAAACCCGATACCCACGGCCCAGATCACCATTTTCATATTCAAAGACACCCAGCCGATCAACAACGCGCCCGATGCGACGGAGCCGGGATTGGCGGGCTTCCAGATCAAGGTGGAGGACGCCGGCGGCCGTTACGGCGCATCGGCCGGTGAACAGCTCTTCGACGCCTTCGGTAACCCCCTGGGAACCCAATATGATGCGGCCGGCAACGTGACCGGTTTCGAACCCCTGGTCACCGATGCCACCGGGCTGATCACGATCAAGAACCTGGCCCCGGGCAAGTACGGCATCCTCGCGTCGCCGCCGGCAGGTTCCAATTGGCAGCAGACCTCCACCATTGAGGGCACGAAAGTGATCGACGCCTGGGTCAAGGCCAACGAGCCGCCGTTTTTCGCCGAGTTCGGGCCGCCGGGCTACCATGTCTTTATTGGCTTTGTCGAACCGTTCAACGACATTCCTGCCGGCGATACGACGGCCAGCATCACAGGTAGCGTGGTCAATAACCACCTTTCCCGCCCCCCCTATGCCGGTGGTGCCTTCAACTTGGGCGCCCCTTTGACCCACACGACACCCTGGGTCGGCCTGAACGACAACGCCGGCCTGGCAGCGGTTTCCAACGGTATTTACGCCGCGCGGACGGACGGAGGCGGATTTACGATCCCCAATGTACCGCCGGGGGACTACCAGCTCATGGTGTGGGACGACAATCTCGATGTGGTTTTTGCGTTTCAGGGTATAACGGTCAACCCCGATGGTACGTGCAGCCCTGACTGTGACCTGGGAGATATTGGGGTCTTTCAGTGGTTCACCCGCCTGGAGAATCACGTCTTCAACGACCTTGACGGCAACGGATTATGGAATCCGGGCGAAACCGGATTGGCGTCGCAGCCGCCGATTCTCGAACAGGCGGTGAACCTGCGCTGGCGCGACGGCACGCTCTACCAATCGTTTCCCACCGATGGCGATGGTTTCGCGCCCTTCGACCAGGTTTTTCCATTTTTTTCCTGGCTGACGGCCGAGGTTGATTTCGCGCGTTTCAAGGCCACCGGCGTGATGGTTGTCGTGGACGACGGCGGCCCGATTCCGCAGGATGGCCCGGCGAGCTACTGGACATTCGGCGGTCAACTCACCCCCCAGGTCCAAGGCAATCCAGAGGATCCCGATAGTTGGTGGCCGATGGCACCCAATACGGATCTTTACCGGATCGAGAGAGGCCCGGCTCTGGTCGAAGGCTTCCAGGGTTTCCTGGGGCAGACCAGCGTCATGATATGGGGCAAGAAGCTCTACGAATTCAGCGAAACCGGCGGCGTCTCAGGCGTGGTCTACTATGCCACCACCCGGGCCGAGGACGACCCGCGCCTCGCGGCGGTCGAACCCTGGGAGCCCGGCATCCCGCGGGTGCAGATCAACCTGTACCAGAGCGACGGGGCCGGTAACATCCTAGACCAGGATGTTTCGCCAAATGGCATCCAGCTTGCCGATGTGGACAACTATCCTTTTGAATGGTCCGCCGGTGGCGCTATGGGACCGGAGGATTTCGAAAATTCTGTTCCAGCTAACGCGACTTTCGATCAAAATGACGCCATTCAGGTCACCTGGACCGACAGCTGGGACGACAGCCTGCCCGCAAACTGCCAATACGGGGTCAACGCCGGCAGCGGCACCGATGATCCTTATGTCTTCCGGGGTCAGGCCACCGACTGCTACGACGGCATGCGCAATTGGAACCAGGTGCGACCGGGGGTGTTCGACGGCGGCTACGCCTTCGGACCCGAGTACAGCATTTCGGAAGATTTTGGAGGTGTGATACCTAATTGGATTCAACAACCCGACGGCACTGGAAATCCCGATTATGGCGTCATGAAACCTGGGTTTTATATCGTCGAGGTCAAAACCCCTCCGGGTTACGAGATCGTTAAGGAGGAAGACCGCAACGTCGATTTCGGCGACGAATACACCCCCAGCCCGCTACTGGTGGCACCGGAATGTGTGGGTGACGACCATCCGGTTCCGGCTGAGCTGACGCTGTTTCCGGGCGAGCCGGTCGGCTCCGACTTCGGTGGCACCATCAGGCCTTTGTGCGACCGCAAGCAGGTCTTTCTTAACCCCGCTCAAAACGCTGCGGCCGATTTCTTCCTGTTCACCGAGGTGCCGATAGCGGGCCACATCGTCGGCGGTATCCTGGACGACACCGCCAACGAGTTCGATCCCGCCTCGCCCCAGTTCGGCGAGAAGTTCGCGCCACCCTTCATGCCGATATCGATTCAGGACTGGACCGGCCGGGAGATCTCACGCACCTATTCCGACGAGTACGGGCGCTTCAACGCCCTGGTGCCCTCCACCTACACCAATAACCTGCCGCAACCCAGCGGCATGTCACCCAACATGCTGACCACCTGCATGAACCACCCGCGGAAACCCGATCCAGCCGATCCGGGCATGTTTATTGACGATCCGTTATTCAACCCGCAGTACAGCACGTTTTGCTACACTTTCCAGTACATGCCCGGAGCGACCACGTATCTTGATACCCCTGTGGTTCCCTCGGCGGCCTTTGCCGGGCCCGACCAGGCCCCGCTCGACTGCGAGTTTCCGGACGGGACACCGCGGATCAGCATGGCAACGGTCGACAACGGTGTCGGCGGCGGTCCTTTCATCCCCAACACCTTGGGCGGGCAGACAATCGACATTACGTCCATGGGGTCAGTCTCCGTACCGAACCCAATCTATGACGGCGTGGGTGGTACCGAGCCCACTACTATCAACCGCGATTACGGTTTCGGCGGTACTGAGGGGACCGTGTCGATCGGCGATGTCACCTTGAATCCGTTGGATGTGACCTGGTCGAACACCACCATTACGGCCACGATACCGGCCGGGCTCGACGCTGGCGGCCAACAGTTGATGGTGACCCGCGGCGACAACAACCAGACCACCATCACCGGGTTGACGGTCCAGGTGGGTCTGCGGCCGGGTTCAAACGTCGTACAGGTGACACCGGGGCCGCCGAATGCCGATGGCCTCGGGCCGATTCAGCAGGCCATCGATGCGGCTGGGTTCAACGATGGGATCAACAACCTCATCCTGGTGGGACCCGGCAACTACGAAGAAATGGTCATCATGCACAAACCCGTCCAGCTCCAGGGCTGGGGGCCGGGCGTGGTCACCATCAACGCCATTAACACGCCCATGGAGAAATTGGAATTCTGGCGTCAGAAACTCAGGCAGTTGGTCGAAGACCTTGAGGTGGATCTGCTGCCTGGTCAGGAGCAGGCCTTCGGCGGTGTCGAACCGGGCACCCTGTTTACCGAGGAGGGGGCCGGTGTGCTGGTGCTGGCCAAGGCAACCGGACCCAACCGGTTCGCTCGAAACCAGTCAACTTGGGTTAATCGCGGCGCGCGGATCGACGGTTTTACCATCCGCGGCGCGAGCACCGGCGGCGGCATCATTGCCAACGGTTATGCGAAGTTCATGGATATTGGTAACAATATTATCCTGAATAACAGCGGATTCTACGCCGGTGGTGTGCGTTTGGGCCACCCCGAATTGACAACGATCGACCCGGATACCCAATTAGAGATCCATACGGATGCTGACAATGATAATGTCAGGATTCACCACAACCAGATCACCCAGAACGGCGGCCTGGGCGGCGCCGGCGGCGGGGTGTCGTTGTGCACCGGTTCGACGAGGTACAACGTCAGCGCGAACTGGATCTGCGGCAATTTCACCCTGGGAGACGGGGCCGGTATCGGCCACTTTGGGGAGAGCAATAACGGCCTTATCGCCGATAACAAGATCCTTTTCAACGAACAGTTCAACCAGGGGCTGACCGTCAGCGGCGGCGGTATTTTCGTCGGCGGTAAGCTGCCCCTGGAGGCCAACACCCTGAGCCCGGGGACGGGCAACGTGAATATTTTCCGCAACTTGATCCAGAGTAATTCGGCCGGCGTCGGAGACGGCGGCGGCATCCGCTTGAGTCGGGTCAACGGCCAGGACGTGAGCGGCGCTCCGGGCAGTTGGAAAGCTGTTAATATTTACAGCAACATGATCGTCAACAATGTAGCGGCTCTGGCCGGCGGCGGCATTTCGCTCCAAGATGTCGCCAAGGCGCGGATACGCTTCAACGTGGTGGCCAACAACGACAGCACGGCCACGTCGGGCAACGCCATCGACCTTGCCACATTTACTTCCACCCCGCAACCGGCCGGCATCGTGGCACGCGCCCACAGCCAGGATAACCCGGCTCTGGGTCTTCTTGGATTGGGTCCGGCAGTGGCGGCGGCTTGTGCCGATGCGGGCAGTACGAGCCGGTTTTGCAATTCGGATAATCCCGACCCTGTACTGACAGAAAACATTATCTGGCACAATCGCTCATTCTACTACGGCGAAACTCCCCCAACCGATCCACCCGATCCAGCCGCCCCGCCGTACTCCTTGATTCCAGCGGCGAACCCGTACGACGACCTGGCTGTCCTGGGTACGGCGGGATGTCTCAACCCGCAAAGGAATATCCTGACGAGTCGATTTGAGGATCAACCTCAGTGCACCTACGTCGCCAACAATCAGGACGAGGCTGGCATCGCCAACCCGGCGTTTGTAATGGAATATTTTAACGGCGGGCGTGGTGAAACCCTCTTGCCGGGCGAGCCGACAACCTTGATTTCGACACCGGCGGCGTTCGACGAGGGCGGCAATTTCATCCGGGTGCGTTTCGGCCCGCTGACCCTGTGTGACGACGCAACTCCTGATGACGGTAATCCCGGGATGTGCAGCGACTACCACATCACTGGCGTTTCGACGGCTCAGAATGCGGGCCCCACGAACGTCCCTGGCGCACTTTCCGTGGATATCGACAATGAGCCGCGGCCTTTCCCCGCCGGGGGAAATTCCGACTGGGGTGCCGACGAATTACAGATACCGTAACAGTAGAGACCAAACCGCCGCAACCGGGGGCCATCCCCGGTGCGGCTGAAACAGAATAGAAAGGAGTCAACCCATGGAAACATACAGGCGCTACCTTCTGCCGCTCCTACTGCTACTGGTGGTGATGTTCGGCACCCTGCCAGTCGGGGCGGCCATCTCGGTCCAGTGTCAGGGGGATCTCGACGGGGACGCCGTTCCGGATCCCGTTTATGAGGCTCATACCCTGCCGGATCCCAATCCTGATGGGATCCTGGTTGGAGATCCCAACCCAGACTTTGATCCCAATGTCAAATGCATGCACCTGTCGTCGGGGGACGGTTATATTACCATGGGCGATGGACGCCCGATGTACATGTTCGGGTTTTCGGATGTCACCGGCATTCCCGCGGACAATGTGTTCATCGATGGCCAATTATCGCACGAGTTTCCGGCACCGCAGATAGCCCTACGCGAGGGCGATGTGTTTTGGCTGACCCTGAGCAACGTGGGTATGGTGGACCGACCGGATCTTTTCGACCCCCACACGGTGCATTACCACGGTTTTCCCCAGTCCTCCAACATCTATGACGGACTGCCGGAGAGCGGTCTTTCCATCAAGATGGGGGCCAGCCTGACCTATTACTACCTGAACAACGATCCCGGCACCTATATGTACCACTGCCATGTGGAGGCCACCGAACACATGCAGATGGGTATGTTAGGGAGTCTATACGTGGACCCGATCCAAAATCAGACCGGCTTCGGCGGTGATCCGAACACCGTCGCCGGCAAGGAAGGCGGCCCCGGCCCCACAGGTTATGTTTACAACGACGGGGACGGTTCCACCGCTTACGATGTCGAGTTTGTCCTCCAACTCGGCGGTTTCGACTCGGACTTCCATGATGCCAGTGTAAACACACAGCCGCTGCCCTTTGCCCTGATGCGTGCCGACTACCCCATGATCAACGGCCGCGGCTATCCGGACACGGTTGCTCCGGTCGGGCCGGCTGCACCGCCCGAGGCCAGACCACTTGATGGTTTCAGTACCCAAAAGGTAAATGCCCTGATAGAGGCCGCGGCCGGAGACAGGGTCCTGCTGCGCCTCTCCAACCTGGAAGTCACGCGCTATTTTACCCTGGCCAGCCCGGGAATCCCCATGCGGGTGGTGGGCAAGGACGCCAAGCTGCTGCGCGGACCGGACGGCATAGACCTGTCATACACCACCCATTCGCTGACCTTCGGCGGGGGCATGTCCTACGATGTGATTCTCGACACCACCGGAATGTCCGGTACACATTTTCTGTACGCCACCGACCTGAATTTCCTGGTCAACGGAGAGACGGATGACGGTATAGGCGGCATGCTGACCGAGATCAGAATTTCGCCATAAGAAAAGGAGAACTGCCATGAAATATAAACTGTTTTCAAATTCACATAGCCTCTTCGTATGGGCGGCCGTGCTCCTTTTCCTGTTGGCAGGGAGCGCGACCGCCGCTATTGACGGTATCTCGGGGACAGGGGCGGGAACGCCTACCGATCCCGTAACATTCGACTTGACCGTCAAGATGAATGCCATCTCCACCGCTGACGGCGGATCGGTGGTTTTCTGGGGGTACGCCGACACATTGGCCCCGCCCAGCAACGCCAATCGGCCTCAGTACCCCGGTCCGACCCTGATCGTCGAACAGGGTCAAACGGTAAAGATTCGATTGACCAACGAGTTGAACCTTTTCACTGGTGCAACGCCCAACGTGTCGATCGTTTTCCCAGGTCAACAGGTGACCGTTGAGACAGCGGATCCGGGGGTGCCCGGACTAATGACGAACGAGGCCGCACCGGGTGGCACGGTAACTTACACGTTTACGGCTACCCACCCCGGCACGTACATGTACCACAGCGGCACCCGCCCCGAACTGCAGGTGGAAATGGGGCTGCTGGGGGCGCTGATCATTCGGCCGGCCGGTTTCGATCCGGATACCAACCGCACGGCTTACGGCCCCGGCACCGAATATGACAGGGAGTTTTTGTTCCTGTTGAGCGAGATGGACCCCTTGATCCACGAGACGGTGTTCGCTTACGGGCCGGATGCCCCCGAGCTGATGGAAACCGACGCCCTGTCGGATTATTTTTCCAAATATTGGTTCATGAATGGGCGGACAGCCCCGGATAACATGGGCAATGCCGGTGAGAGCGCGGGTTCGCTGCTGCTCTACCAGCCCTACAACTCCCTGCCGCGAATGCATCCGGGCGAACGAATGCTGATGCGGGTCATCGGCGGCAACCGTGAAATGCACCCCTTTCACCACCACGGGAACCACGCCCGGGTCATTGCCCGGGACGGTCGCTTGCTCGATACGGGCACCGGAGGGCCACCCGCGGCTGGAGTTTTTCCGGACCTGAGCTTCGAGGTTTTCACCATCAACTCGGTGCCGGGGGAGACCGTAGACGCCATCTTCGAATGGACCGGCAAGGGCCTCAACTGGGACATCTACGGTGTATCAGATGACCCCCAGTTCGCCACCGACCCCCCTCTTCCCCACGACTGTACCGATCTGGTGGACAATGAAACCGGGGTGGCCCCTCCTGACGGATACGGAGATCCGGGCACAGACACACCATGGGAATACTGTGACGACCACGATAAGCATGTTCCCGACCCTTTTGCCCCAGAAACTGGATCTGGCCTTCGGCGGCTGGTACGGCGGCAGCCCGTTTCTCGGTAGTATGGGGGCCTTGCCTCCGGGCGAAGGCGGTCTCAACCCCAACGGCGGCTTCAGCTACATGTGGCATTCCCACACGGAAAAGGAGCTGACAAACTTCGACATCTTCCCTGGTGGCATGCTGACCATGCTGATCATCGAAGGCTGGAATGTGGATATAGATTAGGTAAAGGAGGGATAACGAGATGAAGAAAACCATTTTAATGCACGCGATGCTACCGGTGCTGGCGATAATCTGCGCCGTTCTTGTAGCGAGTCCCTCTGTTGCCCAGGTATTCGAACTTGCAGCAGTGGAAACTCAGTGGTTGCCACCGGGCGGAACGGCCGGCGATGAAATCCGTATGTGGGGCTTTGTCGACGATCCGGGTAGCTGCCCCGCCCCTGGTTCCCCCTGGACGCCGGGACCGGTGCTGCGGCCCACCGACGGATCGCTGACAATCAACCTGCGCAATTGCTTAAGTGTACCGGTCTCGATCATGATTCCCGGGCAGGTCGCAACGGGAACACCCGTACCGCCCACCGGTCGGGTCCAGTCGTTCACGACGGAAACGGATCCGTTTCCTGCGACTCCGGGGATTTACAGTTGGACCGGCCTCAACGCGGGTACTTTCATTTATCATAGTGGCACCAATCCCGGACGGCAGGTGCCCATGGGGCTCTACGGTGCCATCATCGTGGATAATGCCCCCGGTGAGGCCTATCCCGATCCCGCTGCCGGTGCAGCATTCGCTTATAATAATGAGGCCCTCCTGCTCTACAGTGAGATCGACCCGGCTTTGAATAATGATCCTGATTCCTTGCAAGTGGCGCGACCCCGGACCTACAGCCCGAAGTATTTTCTGATCAACGGTCAGCCATTCGATGCACCCGCTTCACCGGTGCCGGCAGGGTTTCCGGGTGCGAGAACGCTCATCCGTTTCGCGAACATCGGGCTCAAGTCTTACATGCCCTTGATCCTGAACGGTCCTTACATGAAAGTGATTGCCGAGGACGGCCATCCTTATCCCTATGCCAAAGAGCAGTACATGGTGAATTTGGCCCCGGGCAAAACGATGGATGCCCTCTGGGATCCGACGGCACAGGGCACATTCCCGATCTTCGACCGCAGCCACCACCTGGTCTCCGGAGCATCGAGCGAAGGCGGTCTGCTGGCTCTGCTGCAGGTTTCCTGCCCGGGTGATTTTGACGGCGACCTGGACGTGGACGGTACGGACCTTGAAAGGTATGAAGCGATCTTCGGACCTGGCGTGATACCGGCACTTGACGTGTTTGCTCTGAACTTTGGTTCGATCTGTCAATAATATATATAAATATTACGATAAAAAGAAGACAGAGTCGCATCCGGCTCTGTCTTCCCGTCAGGAGTGAAGCCGAAGGCGGAGATGAGATCGATGAAGCTGATGACGACAGGGCGTACGGTATGGGTTCTGCTCTTTTGTACCCTGGTGCTCCTTCTGGCCGGTTGTGCGACCGGTCCGCAAAGCGGGCCTGATAAGCGGGCCACCCTGCAGAAACAATGGGGGGTTGACATCGTGGCCGTACGCACCACCGCGGCCGGTAGCATGGTCGACTTCCGCTACCGGGTGCTGGATGCCGAAAAGGCGGTGGCGCTCTTCAAACGTGATACCAAACCGTATCTGATTCACCAGGAAAGCGGCAAGGTCCTGGAGGTGCCGGTAACGGCCAAGGTCGGACCTCTGCGCAGCTCCGATACGCCTCAGGAGGGCCGCGTCTACTGGATGTTTTTTGGTAACAAGACCCGCCTGGTGCAACCAGGGGATAAGGTTACGGTGGTGATTGGCGACTTTAGGCTGGAAAACATCACTGTTGAATAAAGAAAAGTCGGCAACAAGACTTCTCCGGTACCGAAAAAAGTCCTTCAGATCACGGATACCGCTGACGGAGACAACGCTACGGACCAGAGTGACAAATGCCGAGAATGTTGAAAAAGATACTGACCGTTTTAACCGGGCTGTTGCTCGCCTTACAGGCGGCGAGTGCTGCAATGGCCGGCGTGGTGGCACCGGACGTGCAAGACGCTGTCAGGACACTTGCGCCCGAGGCGGAGGTGCCGGTTATCATCCGGCTTACTGAAACGGTGAATCTGAAGAGCTTCAGCGACAAGGATAAGGCCGTTCGCAGTTCCAAAATCATTAAGGCCCTCATCGAACGTAAGGATCGCGACCAGAAGGATATTCTCACGTTTCTCAAGGATAACAAGGTCAAAAATCCCCTGTCGCTATGGATAATCAACGGCATTGCCGCGCGGGTGCCGGTTTCGCTGGTGGATGAGCTGGCTAACCTGCCTACGGTCGAGCGGGTGACGCTGGATGCGGTTGTCACCCTGCCGCCGGAGCCGGTCGTGGCTGGTTTGGGCGGAACCGCGGGAATCAATTGTGGAGATAACATATTCGATGTGGGCGTTCCCGAGCTGTGGGCTCTTGGCTACAACGGGGCCGGGAGCGTGGTGGGCGTCATGGACACGGGTGCCGACGGCGGCCACCCCGACATCGCATCCAGGTACCGCGACGGATCCAACAGCTGGAAGGATCTTGTCAACGGAAATAATACAGAACCCTATGACGATAATGGCCACGGCACCCAGGTCACAGGGATCATCGTCGGTGGAGATGCCTCAGGCTATGCCATCGGTGTTGCGCCCGGTGCCCAGTGGATCGCGGTCAAAGTTTTCGATGCGGCTCGTCAATCAACGGTTAGTTTGTTACACCAGGGGTTTGAGTGGCTCCTTGACCCGGACGGCAACCCAAACACGCCGGACTTTCCCGACATCGTCAACAACTCATGGTATATAATTGGCACCGAGGGCTCATATAACACGGAGTTCAGAGGCGATATCCAGACGCTCAATGACACCGGGATCGCGGTGGTGTTTGCGGCGGGCAACTCCGGCACCGACGGCGACGTGAGCCCGGCCAACGATCCCGGAAGCTTCGCCGTGGGGGCTGTGGACTGGGACCTCAATATTGCCTCTTTCAGTTCCCGCGGCCCGTCGAGTTATGACGGCAGCGTTTATCCGCATGTAACGGCCCCCGGTGTTGGCGTCTGTACGGCCCATCCTGGCGCAGGTTATATATTTGAAACCGGAACATCCTTTGCTGCGCCCCACGTCGTCGGTGCGCTGGCTCTGCTGGGCGGTACCATGACAGGCACTTCTGTCAGCCAGTTGCTTCAGGCCTTGAAAGAGAGTGCTGTCGACCTGGGAACGCCCGGTCCGGACAACTCGTACGGTTACGGTCTGCTGAATGCCATGTCCGCCTACGATTGGTTGCTGACCCATGTCGGATCACCCTTTGACAGCGACGGGGACGGGGATGTGGACGGCAATGACCTGGCGGTATACTCCGCCGCAGCCACCAACGGATATTTGGCCGCATTTGCCTACGGATTCGGCCGCAATGCCTCCCAATGAGGATGGGACGGTGGCGACATGGTCCACGCCGAACCTCAGCCTTCATCAGCAGTCTGATCATTGATGGCCCGCGATACACACCTTCCGATCTCCCGACGGCCGGTATCCGCCGGAAAACTTTCTCATCACAGGCTTGAAGACGTCAAACAGTCGTTTTCTGCCTGCAACATGTCGAAAGACCCTTTTAATTCGGTGGCCCTATGGTATAATCAGTTGTTGCGGCTTGATACTGTCGACCGATAAGGCCGTTATGGTAGGGACTTTTCCATTTGTAAATGGTTGTCATGAAAGAATCATTCAAATTTATAGAGAATAAAAAATACATGGTTGTGGTGCTGGTGGCGTTGATCCTGGGTGTCGGTGTCGGGTTCGGGTTGAACAATAGCGGTACTGATGACAAATCGAGAGTCACCGGCGTGCCGGCCGCGGCGGATGCAACAGCCGATTCTGATTCAAGACCCTTGCCGTTTGAACCAGCAACGACCGTGGACGAACGGATCTACGTTTGTCCGATGAACTGCGTTCCTCCCATGGAAATTCCCGGCGATTGTCCCGTTTGCGGGATGGAGCTGGTGGAAGCGCTGGCACAGGAGCACCGCCATGAATCGGGTCCAAACAGGATCCGGTTCCCGGAAGAGACCATACGAAGGGCCGGCATCTTGACAGCTCCGGTAGAAGAGAAGTTCGTCACGACCGAAGTTCGGCTTTTCGGAAAAATCGAATACGATCCGGTCGAGCAGTACATGATCACCGCTTTTGCGCCGGGCATTATTGACCGCATCTATGTCAAGCGTGCCGGGCAGAGTGTCAGAACGGGTGATCCGCTTTTCGATATCCATTCTTCCGAACTTTTCTTTCTGGAGCAGGAGCTTTTCGAAGTGCTGAAGCTGTTTCCCGATTCGCTCGACTACCGGCCTTCCCGGGGACAGCGATACCGGCGCCTGATGCGACCGGCTTACCGCAAGGGATTGACGGCCAAGGACGAAACTGGCAAGGTCGACGAGAAAAAAGCCGCTGCCCTAAAAAAGCTAGACCAGATTCAACGCAAAATGATGCTTTTGGGCCTGGAGAAAAAGGATATCGACGATGTCATGGCCCGGGGTCGCCCCACCGGGGTTTCGACGGTCATCACCCCGATCACCGGTATCGTTCTCGAACAGTATGCATTCAAAGGGTCTTACGTGAACACCGGCGAGACGATTTTCAATATTGCCAATCCCAAATACATGTGGGCGCGGCTCGATGCTTACGAATCGGACTTTCCCTGGATACGGATCGGCCAGACGGCGGAATTCGAAACCGACGCTTTCCCTGGAGAAACATTTGAAGGAAAAGTGACCTACCTCGACCCTTACTTTGATGCGAATACGCGGACCTTCAAAGTCGGGGTGCTTTACCTGGACCCCAAGGCACGTTTGAAGCCGAACATGCTCGTGCGCTGTTCACTGCAGGCACAGCTGACCGCGGAAGGCGTCAAGATACCCGGCCGGCAAGGCCGCGCGAAAGCCCCGCTCGTGATACCCGAAACTGCACCCCTCATCACGGGCACAAGGGCAGTTGTTTACGTGGAGATCCCCCAAGAGGCAGGAATTTACGAGCCACGCGAGGTGATACTGGGACCGCGGGCCAAAGGCTATTACGTCGTCAAGGCCGGGTTACAAAAGGGTGAAAGGGTGGTGGTCAACGGAAACTTCAAAATTGACAGTGCGGTTCAGATTCTCGCCAAGCCAAGCATGATGGAACCGGGGGGAGGGCAGGCAGGCGCTGGTCATCATCACGGTGGTGCGCAACAAATGAATGCGACCGGAGCAGATGGGCACAACATGCAGATTCAAGAGAGGGTTCGGCCGGAGGCCACTGCACCACACGCCATGCCAATCGATTCGACTGTGGAAAAGCCGGTGGCCAATCATGAACATACTGGCGCTTCAGAGACCATGCCTATGGATGCCGGAAGTGAACCCGTTGAAAACAAGCGGCGCATGCATGACCGTAACAGGGAGGCGAAAGAATGAAAAATAATCTGATGACCTATTGGTCGTTGACCTTTCTCGTCGTGGCAACGCTGTCATTCGGGGAGACTGCGCCGGCCTCGGCCGAAATGACTGTTTATACCGATGAGGCCGCCTACCTGAATGCGCTGACCAACCTTAGCGTCAGTACGTTACAGGAGGGTTTCGAAGATGATGCTGCATGGGGGTCTTCGCGATCACCGTTGACGGTTGCCAGCGTGACCCGATCGGGAATCGTGTGGACTTCCAACTTTACAGCGAACCGGATAAAGACCGGTGGTGGACCCGTGCGAACGGGGTTGTGGGGATTGTTGTCCGATCCCCACGGAGACCCGGATCGCCAGACTTCCATTCTTTTATGTGACGTAGAGTCCGTGCCGCCTGAATGTTTCCAGCATGACGGGATCAAGGGGACGGCCGCACAAGGAGCGAGTCCGTTTTTCGGCGTTGGTGCCTGGATTACCGGTACTGCTGGTGGTAATATACTTTTTGTTCTGGATGGCAACGAAGCCAACCCGGTCGATTTCGGCGACCAGGGTGTCGTCACGGCCGCACACAAGTTCTTCGGAGTAATTGACACTGCGGGGTTTAGCACTTTTGAAATTCGGGAAACAGAGGGAAAAACCGGGGATGAAAAAGTTATTGGCGCGGATGATTTCAGTCTTGGTCTGATGCCCGCTACGGCGGGCAAGGCGATACCGGGTGTTCCCTTTCTGCTGTTGGATGAATAAGCCAGCGGACGGAGCGTTATAACGATTATCTTTGTCATCTTCATCAGGCGAATGGACCCCATCGTTTTTTCTCAAGTGATCTCGGTATTAGTGCACACGGGATCAAACCTTGCGCTTGATACACCCAGCAGAAAAGTCTGCGGGATGAGAGACCGGGATAGTTTCTACCAGCCACCCCTTTGCTGGAACTGAATAACGAATGCTGAAGAAATCTGGAGAGAGTTGGCTCGACCTCATCATCCGGTTTTGTTTGCAAAACCGGGTGATTGTTTTATTGACGACTCTGATCGTTATCGGCTGGGGTCTGGTGGTGGCGCCGTTCGACTGGCAGCTGGGCGGAATGTGGCGCGATCCCGTGCCGGTGGACGCCATACCGGACATCGGGGAAAATCAGCAGATTGTTTTCACCGAGTGGATCGGTCGCTCGCCCCAGGACGTGGAAGACCAGATCACCTATCCGCTTTCCGTGTCGCTGTTGGGACTGCCGGGCGTGAAAACCGTGCGAAGTTATTCGATGTTCGGTTTCTCCCTGATTTACGTGATCTTCAACGAAGACATTGATTTTTACTGGTCTCGTACCCGGGTTCTGGAGAACCTGAGCAGCCTGCCGGCACGCGAACTGCCTGAAGGTGTCAAACCCACCATCGGGCCGGATGCGACCGCCCTGGGACAGGTTTACTGGTACACCCTGGAAGGCTTCGATCCCGAGGGGCAGCCGGTCGGCGGTTGGGATCTTCATGAACTGCGCACCATTCAGGACTGGTATGTCCGCTATTCCCTGATGGCCGTTCCGGGTGTCAGCGAAGTGGCGTCGGTGGGCGGTTTCGTTCAGGAATATCAGATTGATGTTGATCCTGATCGGATGCGTTATCGCAATGTACGCCTCGAAGAGGTGGTTGATGCCGTCCGTCGGGCGAACGTGGACGTCGGGGCGCGCACCATCGAGGTCAACAAGGTCGAGTATGTTATCCGGGGCCTCGGATTTATAAAAAATCTGGAGCACATCCAAGATTCCGTCATTAAACTCGTCGATGACACACCCGTTCTGATCCGACATGTCGCCAATGTCTCTCTCGGTCCGGCGGCGCGTCGCGGAGCCCTGGACAAGGGCGGCATTGAATCCGTGGGCGGTGTGGTCGTGGTGCGCTACGGGGAAAACCCGCTGGATGTCATCAGCGACGTCAAACAGAAGATCGAGGAAATTTCCCTCGGCCTGCCGAAACGGACCCTTGCGGACGGCACGGTCAGCCAGGTTCAGTATCGTCCCGTTTTACGACCGCACCGATTTGATCCACGAAACACTGGGCACCCTTAGTTCGGCGCTTTCCAACGAAATGCTGATTATCATTTATCGTCATCATCGTGATGATGGTGCATCTGCGCAGTTCGATCCTGATTTCAGGGTTGCTGCCGCTGGCGGTTCTCTCTGTTTCATCGCCATGAAAATCTTCGGGGTGGATGCCAACATCGTGGCCCTTTCCGGCATTGCGATCGCCATCGGCACCATCGTGGACATGGGAATCATCATCACCGAAAATATTTTCGGCATCTGGAATTGCGGCGTCACCCGAAGAAGATCGCCTGGAAACCGTTCTGCGGGCATCTCGGGAGGTGGGCGGCGCCGTCTTGACGGCGGTATCCACCACCATCGTCAGCTTTCTGCCGGTCTTTACCATGGCGGCGGCGGAAGGTAAACTCTTCAGGCCGCTGGCATTTACCAAAACGTTTGCCCTGCTGGCCTCCTTGTTCGTGGCCCTGTGTCTCATCCCGCCCCTGGCCTATGCTCTTTTCAGACGCAAGCCGGGCCGGCAGAAAAAATATGGCTGGATCTTCTACGAAGGACTCATTTATCTGGGCGGCGTGCTGGCCATTATTTTCGACTGGCGCGCGGGCCTTTTCGTGGCTTTTTATGGGCAGTATACAACCTGCTGACGCCTTCGTCTCCGATCGGTTCAAGCGCTGGATGCCCACTGTCAATAGTGGCCTGGTGGCCATTGGCGTAGCCTGTTTTTTGACCGGTTTCTGGCAACCGCTGGGCTATGAAAAGAGTGCCATCCGTAATTTTGTGTTTGTGGCGGTGCTCATCGGCGGAATTATGGTCGCTTTTCGGGTTTTTCAACACTATTACGACCGGATATTGGGGTGGTGCCTGGATCATAAGACGGCTTTTTTGTCTATCCCTGTGGGGCTTCTGATTCTGGGCGGTCTTGTCTGGCAGGGCTACGACACCGTTGTTCGGGTGGCTGCCCAGACTGTTTACGGATTCGGCCCCGGCACGTCATCTCGCCAGGCAGTTTCCCGGCATGGGCAAAGAATTTATGCCTCCGCTGGATGAGGGCGCCTACCTTTACATGCCGGTGACCATGCCGCACGCCTCTATCGGTGAAGTTCTGGATATCCTGCAGCGTCAGGACCGGGCCTTGGCAGCCATTCCGGAGGTGGAGATCAGCGGTGGGTAAACTGGGCCGAGTCGAAAGCCCACTGGACCCGGCCCCGATATCCATGATTGAGACCCTGATCAACTATCGGCCGCAGTATTTATTGGTTGAGCGGCAATGGCAACCCGGACCGTTTCGGTTTCAGCCCGCATGAGCTCGATCTTTTTCGCGGCTCCGGACGGCCGGCCTCTCCCGGCCGCATGACGGCGAATCCTTACCATGTCCAGGGCCGCTTTGAACGGGACGAAAGACAGCCGTCTGATCCCCGATCCCAACGGCCAGACCGTTTCGGCTTTGGCGTCCGGCATTGGATCCCGCCTTGAACCCCAACCGACGTCATGGCCGGGAATCAGACAAACCGGACGACATCTGGGACTGAAATCGTCAAGGCGGCCACGCTTCCGGGGCACCACGGTGGCCCCCAAACTCCAGCCGATCTCCGCCCGAATCGTCATGCTGCAAAGCGGCATCCGGGCCAATATGGGAGTGAAAGTCTACGGGCCCGACCTGCACACGATCGAAACAGGTAACCCGCCGCATTGAAAAATATCCTCAGAGAGATTCCTTCCATCGATCCTTTCTCGGTTATTGCCGATCGCATTGTCGGTAAACCCTATCTTGAGATCGATATCGACCGACGGGCCATCGCCCAATACGGTATCGATCTGCAGCAGGTGCAGGACGTGATCGAGATCGCTATCGGCGGCAAACGCATCACGACCACTGTTCAGGGCCGTGAGCGCTATCCGGTGCGGGTGCGCTATATGCGGGAGCTGCGCGACCATATCGACTCCATCGGCAAAGTGCTGGTCACGGCGCCGAATGGCATCCAGGTGCCGCTGGTTCAGTTGGCCAGAATCAATTATGTACCCGGCCCCCAGGTGATCAAAAGCGAGAACACGTTTCATGTGGGGTATGTGCTGTTTGACAAAAAGCCGGGGTTTGCTGAGACAAACGTTGTCGAGGAGGCCCAGGAGTATTTGCTGGATCGCATTACCTACGGAGATCTGGAGCTTCCCGCTGGAGTCAGTTTCAGCTTTACCGGAAATTACGAAAACGATGTTCGGGCCGGGAAAAAGCTGGCCTTGATATTGCCGCTGGCCCTTTCGATCATCTTTATCATCCTCTATCTCCAATTCAAATCCCTGACAACAAGCCTGCTTGTTTTTTCAGGGGTGGCCGTGGCCTGGGCCGGCGGATTTATCATGATATGGCTGTACGGTCAGCCGTGGTTTCTCAACTTTTCCATCTTCGAGACTTCCATGCGTGAGCTGTTCCAGGTGCAGCCAATCAACCTGAGCGTGGCCGTCTGGGTCGGGTTTATCGCTCTTTTCGGGATCGCCTCGGATGATGGCGTTTTGATGGCCACTTACTTGAACGGTGCCTATGAGCAAAAAAGTATTAATTCCGTCCAGGACATCCGGCGGGCGACCATCAAGGCCAGCCTGCGGCGGGTGCGACCGTGTCTTATGACCACGGCCACAACGCTACTGGCACTCCTGCCGGTCTTGACCTCGACCGGTCGCGGATCGGATATCATGGTTCCCATGGCGATCCCCACATTCGGAGGTATGGCCTTTGAAATTGCAACGATGCTGGTGGTGCCGGTACTCTACTGCGGTTTAAAGGAATTTCGGCTCAATCGTGGTACGAAAATTGCTCCACAGGAAAAAATAGAGTCGTCTAAGGCAGCATGCGGATGAGGAATCGTTCTATCTGGCTGTTTGGTCATCTGCGCCAGGCGATTGACTGTTTAACCATGAAGGAGGTTGGCATGCGAAGAATTATTCTGGTTTTAGGATTGATAGTTCTGTTGGGGGTATATGCTCCAGCGTTTGGCGGCGAGGATGACATAGCTAAACATCCCGAGTGTCCTTTATGCGGCATGGACCGCGCCAAGTTTGCCCATTCTCGAATGCTCATGGAACAAAGCAACGGCGCGACTATGGGTTTTTGCTCTATCCGTTGCACAGCTGTGAGCGAAGCGATGTTTATTGATATGACACCCCAGTCCTACGGCGTCGGTGATTACAAAACCAAAAAGCTGATCGATGCCGAAAAGGCCTATTGGGTGATCGGCGGCGACAAGATGGGCGTGATGACCAAGCGGGCCAAGTGGGCGTTTGAGAAAAAGAGTGACGCTGAGGCGTTTGTTAAGGCCAGCGGTGGTAAGGTTGCCAACTTCGAGGAGGCTTTTGAAGCCGCTTATGCCGACATGTACCAGGACAACCAGATGCTCCGTGAAAAGCGCAAGATGATGAAGGAGAAGATGAAAAAGAAGCAGTAAAAAATTTGCCACGGACACACACAGACGGACACGGATTAAATATCACCACAGAGACACGGAGGACACAGAGGTGTTTAATTTCATTGCTTTGCCGTGAGACGGCGGCAAAGCAATAACCCCTCAACCGCTTCGCGGTCTGAATGCTTAAAATTCGCCCGAAGGGCTGAGCTTCTTTTGTCCGATCGGTATCTCCCGATCGGACAAAACTGTCATCCTCTCGGTGACCTCTGTGCCTCCGTGGTGAATATTAAAAACAAATTGGAAAATAGGTCATGCAGCTAAAACCAACTATTGCCGCAATTATTATTTGTCTTTTCTCGATATGCTACGCCTTTGCCGAAGATCCCGAACCGATGCAGCCGGAAAAGAAGGACAAGTGCCCGGTGTGCGGTATGTTCGTGTACAAGTATCCCGACTGGGTGGGGGAGATCATCTTCAAGGACGGAGCCACCGTCTTCTTCGATGGGGCCAAGGACCTGTTCAAATATTTCTTCAACCTGAAGAAATATGAAAAAGTAAAAACGGCTGATGACATCACCGCGATTTATGTCACCGAATACTACGACATGGAACTGATTGATGGACTGATCGCGCATTACGTTGTCGGCAGTGACGTTTATGGCCCCATGGGCCGGGAGCTGATTCCCTGTAAAACCCGGGAGGATGCCGAGCAGTTCAAGAAGGATCACGGCGGCACGCTAATCCTGACCTTCGCGCAGGTCAAACCGGCGGTGATCAAAAAACTGGATTAATGATAGGACACAGATTTGCGCAGATAAGCGCAGATAAAAAATTATTTTACTGAACTGTTTAAAACAATCTGTGAACATCAGCGTTCATCAGTGTCCCATTAAAAAATGCGAAAATCGACCCTATATATCAGCTTCACTATCCTCTTCATCGGTCTGCTCGGAGTCCTACTTATCGGCTATCCACTGATTGGCTCGGCGCGCTACGATACGGCCATGCAGGAGAAAAAGCAGCTGGTTGCAACGCTCGGTCTGACCGACCTGTGCCTTTTTACAGAGGCCCGTTATACCCGCCATCTGTCCCAGGCGGATCTGTTTTCGGCTTTCCAGGATCACCCCATGAGCTTCGAGCATTTTCCGTCAGGGTCTATTGCCCTACCACCAACTCGATTCACTGCTGGAAAAGAGAGGTAAAAAAGCGATATCGGCCACGGACCCACACGGAAAGACGCAGACAAAAGAAGTTTTGCCCGGTCGACCTGACCGGGAAAAAACTGTCGCTTTGGAGGAAATAGGTTAATCAGAACATTGGATATAAACGAGCTGACATATCAGGTTAATGGTGCGATTTACGAAGTAAACCGAATACTCGGTGCTGGATTTTTAGAAAAGGTCTATGAGAATGCCTTGTTGGCAGAATTAAATCACCGTGGGTTGGGTACTCAGTCACAAGTGCCAATATCCGTCAATTATAAAGGCAAGATTGTCGGGGAATATATCACCGATATCGTTGTCGAGAATTTAATCATATTGGAAATCAAGGCTATCAGTCAGCTGCAAAAAATTCACGAAGCTCAGATTTTAAACTATCTAAAAGCAACGGGTTTTAAGGTTGGACTTTTAGTTAATTTTACTCACCCAAAAGCTGAAATAAAAAGATTTGTCTTTTAACCGTTCGTTTGAATGTCAATGGATTTAACGAATAGTCGCTTCATCAATAATACAGCCTGCATAAAGTAACCTAATACTTTCTGTGTGTGTCAGTGTGGGTCTGTGGCCAAAATTAAATTATGAAATCGCTCGAACGACACCGATACTTCTTGGACTTCACGCTGTCTTCCCTCATGCGGCGCAAGTGGAAGAATATTTCCCTGGTGGCGGTGTATGCCTTGATCGTCTTCATGCTCGCATCGGTGCTGTTTTTCTCCGGTGCCGTCCGCAAGGAAGCCGAAAGCGTGCTGGAGGGAGCGCCGGAGATCATCGTTCAGCGCACCGTGGCCGGCCGGCATGAATTGATTCCGGCCGCCTATGCCGAGACCGTGAAGGAGATTCGCGGGGTTCGCAAGGTGGAAGGCCGTCTCTGGGGGTATTACTACCACCAGGCCTCCCGGGCCAACTACACGGTTATGGCGACGGACGGCCATTCGCTGACGGACGACCAGGCCGTCATTGGCGAGGGGGTGCGGCGCACCTGGAAAGGTGCCCTTGAAAACCAATTGTACTTCAGGGCCTACGACGGGGTCGCCGTTCCACTCGAGATTGTCGGCGAACTCTCCGAAAACACGGCCCTGGTGTCGTCCGACCTTATCCTCGTGAACGAAACGACATTCCGGCGGATTTTCGGTGTCAGGGAGGGGTTTTTTACCGATTTGACTGCCACTGTTCGCAACATAAACGAATGTCCGACCATTGCCGAGAAGATCGCCGCGTTGTTGCCTGACACCCGGCCGATTTTGCGGGAAGAGATCGTGCGCACGTACACCTCGCTGTTCGACTGGCGCAGCGGTTATGTCATCGTGCTTCTGGCCGGTGCCGTGCTGGCCTTTCTTATCTTCGCCTGGGATAAGGCCACCGGCCTTACGGCCGAGGAGCGAACCGAAATCGGCATCTTAAAGGCCCTGGGATGGGATACGGGCGATGTGCTGCTGCTCAAGTTCTGGGAAGGGATGGTCGTCTGCCTGTCGGCATTTTTGATCGGCGTGTCTGCGGCATATTTACACGTTTTTCTGGCGGATGCCCCCCTTTTCGAGCACGCTCTGAAGGGTTGGGCGGTGCTTTATCCTTCCTTCGAATTGACACCGGCGTTCGATGCCTATCAACTGGCGGCGGTATTCGGCCTGACAGTGGTGCCGTACACGTTGATAACGATTGTACCGGCCTGGCGGGTGGCGGTGACAGACCCGGATGCAGTGATGAGATAAAAAAATAGGACACAGATTTACGCCGATGGACACAGATTTTAAGAATTACAAGTTCGTAGAATTAACCGAAAAAATCATTCAGTGCTTTTATAAGGTGTATAATCAGCTTGGATACGGTTTTCTGGAAAAGGTTTATGAAAACGCGATGGTGATTGAGTTGAAAAAGAAAAAGATAGCAGTCAATCCTCAATCATTTATTAAGGTAATCTACGAGGGCGAAATCATTGGTGAATATTTTGCGGATCTACTGGTGGAAGACAAGGTGATCGTAGAAATTAAAGCTGCCAAATCACTGGTTATAGAAAACGAGGCGCAGCTGCTTAACTATCTCAAGGCAACCAAAGTCGAAGTTGGACTGTTATTGAATTTTGGCCCACTTCCTGAGGTGAAGAGAAAAATTTTTGATAATCACCGAAAACGACAAACTATAATGAATCATCTGTGACAATCAGCGAAGATCAGCGTCCCATTAAATAGGACACAGATGAACGCAGATGAACAAGGATTAGAAGATCATATTGGGTCTAAGCGACCAATGCAAACAGTGGGGTACAAAGTTACTGAAATCAGGATTAATAACCTTTGAACCCTGAACCAATCAATTTAGGTAAAAGTATCCGTGAAAATCTGAGTCAATCTGTGTCCAATTATTTAGGACACGGATAAACGCAGATGAACACGGATAAACGCAGATGAACACGGATTATAGCTAAATAAAAAATAAAATCATGAAAACATCTGTGTAAATCTGTGAAAATCAGTGTTTTATTGAATCTAATACAATAGCAGAAAATTGCCAATAGAAGTGGATAAGATCGACATACTCCAGATAATTCCCTTGGTAAAAAATATAATGAACAATCTGTGTAAATCTGAGTCAATCTGTGTCCCATAATAATAAGATGATCGAACTGAAACAAATAACCAAGACCTACAACGCCGGCCGGGCCAATGAGTTCACCGCCATCGGGGACATCGACCTGACGATTGCGCCTAACACGATCGCGGCCTTCATCGGGCCCAGTGGATCGGGGAAAACGACCCTGCTGTCCGTAATCGGTTGCATGAGCCGCCCGACGACCGGGCGGATTCTCGTAAACGGTCAGGAAACCACCAGCTTGCCGGAAAAATTCATGGCGCAGATCCGGCGATCGACCTTCGGATTTGTCTTTCAGGACCACAATCTGATCAAGGGCATTAGTGTCATCGAGAACACCATGCTGCCGGCATATCCCAGCGGTGAAAGGTTTGGTGCCATCAAGGACAGGGCCATGACGATCCTGAAGCGCTTGAGGATCGAAACCAAGGCCGGTCGGCGAGTCGAGGAGCTCTCCGGCGGGGAACGCCAACGTACCGCGATTGCACGGGCCCTGATAAACGATCCGGTCATCCTCATCGCCGATGAACCGACGGCGCACCTGGACTCTGAATTGTCACGTGAATTTCTGGATATTGCCGCCGACCTCGCGGAGGAAGGGAAAACCCTGCTGATCGCCAGTCACGATCCACTGGTCTTCGATGCCGCCATCATCAGCCATGTCTTCAAGATGCGCGATGGGCAAATAATAGAAGCTCAAAGCAAATGAAGCTCAAAGCTCAAAGGAATTAGCGCTCAAAGGTGAAAGCTCAAAGCAGGAGAAGCTCAAAGTTCAAGGCTCAAAGCTGAAAGGTAGTGAGGAACAAGTCTGAGGAATAGGGGAAAAAGGATAATGCGGTTTGGGTATGAAGATTTATCGGTATGGGATAAGGCGGTTAATTTTGCTGTGGATGTTATAACCGCCGTTGAGAATATAGCGACCGATCGAAAGCATTATCGTCTCCTGGAACAGATTGAATCGAGTTCTACAAGTATTTCAATGAATTTGGCAGGCTCCGCCCCGTAGGGATTTTAAATATGTACTGTGTTTATGCGTTAGAAAGTTTAGCAAATAGACGAATATATATCGGACATACAGCAGATATAGATCAACGTCTAAAATACCATAATTCGGGATATGTTAAATCAACTGCTCAGGATAGACCCTGGACTTTGGTCGCTTTTGAAAAAGCTGCGAGCAAAAACGAAGCGAGGTGGTTGGAACGATCGTTAAAAGGATCAAGAGGTAAACGAATAAAATGGTTAGATAAAAATCGCATTCAAAAATAGGCTACGCCCCGGAGGGAAGGAAAAGGCCGTTTCTCAAAGAAAGAATTCATTCAATATTGTTATATAGCCCGCGGATCGCTCTATGAAACCATGACACTTCTTGAGGTTTTCAGAAGAGTCAAATGGATTTCAGATGAGGATTATGAAAAATTTGAGACTACCGGTATAGAAATCGCATCGATGATCAAAGGTCTTATCAATTCGCTAAAAAAGTGAGGGTGTTCATAATTTTGTGTCAGTCAAATAAAAAGCTGATATATAAAGCTAAAAGGAGACTGACATGGCAAAAGACGACAGCGAATTTGATTTCCAGAAAGCCCTCAAAGCCATCCAATCAGGCAAGCCCCTCACCGGTAAAGACGGGGTTCTCACCCCACTGATAAAGAATCTGACGGAAGCAGCCCTCGAAGGGGAGATAGACTCCCACCTCGGCCAGGAGATAGCTGCCAACCGCAGGAATGGCAAGAGCAAAAAGACGATCAAGACTCTCAATGGATCTTTTGAACTCGACACACCGCGCGATCGCGCCGGTACATTTTCGCCCAAGCTGATCAAAAAGCACCAAACGACCCTCAGTGATGAGATTGAAGAAAAAATCCTGGCCCTGTATGGCCTGGGGATGAGCTATCAAGATATATCCGCCCATCTTGAGGATATCTATGGCATTGAGGTCTCAAAGGGCACCCTGACGGCGATTACCGATAAAATCATCCATACAGTAAAAGAGTGGCAGGCCCGGGCATTAGAATCGATTTATCCCATTGTCTGGCTGGATGCCATTCACTACAAAATTCGTGAGGACGGCAAGGTCTTCAGCAAAGCTGTTTACACGATCCTTGGTGTCAATATTGAAGGCCGCAAAGAAGTCCTTGGGCTGTATATTTCAGAGAACGAAGGGGCCAACTTCTGGTTGCAGGTTCTGACCGATCTATCCAACCGAGGTGTTGACGATATCCTGATCGCCTGTATCGATGGTCTTAAGGGATTTCCGGAAGCCATCGAAACAATCTTTCCCCAAACGGAAGTCCAACTTTGTGTTGTGCATCAAATTCGCAACACCTTGAAATATGTTGGTTCAAAGAATCAAAAAGAATTCATGGTCGATCTCAAGCGAGTATACAAGGCCACTAACAAGGATTTGGCCGAGTCTGAGTTAGACAGGCTTGAAGACAAGTGGAACAACAAATATCCAATTGTCATCAAATCCTGGCGAAACAACTGGGAGCGGCTCAGTCAATTTTTCAAGTATCCGGATGATATTCGAAGGATCATTTACACGACCAACACCATTGAGGCGGTTCACCGGCAATTCCGAAAATTAACCAAGACCAAAGGGGCTTTCCCAAACCAGGACAGCCTGCTCAAACTGCTCTATATGGGTATTCAGAATGCCAGTAAAAAATGGACGATGCCGGTTCAAAACTGGTCTTTGACCATATCTCAGTTAGCCATATTTTTTGAAGGAAGGCTGGATAAAGAATTAAGGCTCTGATATGATTGCTAATCAAAAAACAGGCTGACACAGAATATTGAACACTCCCAAAAAAGTCTTAAGATATTGCATGACCGATGTTTTATCTAAAAGAGCTGAGTATTAATACTGTTTTTTTCTTTGAGCATTGAGCTCATCTGCCTTGAACTTCATTTGCTTTGAGCCTTTACCTTTGAGCATTGAGCTCTTTCCGAAGGAAAGATAATACCTTGATCCTCAGTCCGGCCATCATCGCCATTATTCTCAGTTCCCTGCTGGTGACCGCTTACGCGGCCTATGCCTCGATCTTCGGCCTGCGGATCATCCGGTACTGGGATATCCACAGCGGCAGCGAGCGCCAACTGGCCCTGGAGCGCAAAACCTACCTGATATCCACGGTTATGGCATACCTGTTCGGGATGGCCCTTTTTTCGACCTTCCTCTTTATCTACACCGGTGACCACATCCACAGCCTCTTTGTTGGTGCCATGTGCGCCGCCGGTACCCTCAATGTAAACCCCTACGGTTACCCGTTGTTGGTGGTGAAGCTCTTGAATTTCTTCCTGTGCGGGCTGTGGCTGATCGTGAATTACGCCGACGGCCAGGCGGCTGACTATCCGCTGATCCGGCGCAAATACCGATTCCTCATGGGAATCGCCGCCATGCTCGCTCTGGAAACCTATCTGACGGTGAACTATTTTGGCGGATTAAAGGCCGATGTGATCACATCCTGCTGCGGCACTCTTTTCAGCACGGATACGCAGAGTATTGCCGGTGACCTGGCGTCGCTGCCGTCATACGCAACAAAAGTGCTTCTGTACCTGGGTGTGGTTCTCGTGCTGCGTACCGGTATCCATGTCATCGTGACGGGGCGGGGCACCCGCATATTTTCCTGGTTGAGCACCGGCATGATGGTTTTTTCCATTGGCGCTGTAATTGCGGTCATATCGGTGTATTATTATGAACTGCCGACCCATCATTGCCCCTTCTGCCTGTTGCAGGGGGAATACCACTATGTTGGTTACCCGTTGTATCTGGCGCTTTTTACCGCGGGGATCACCGGTGCCGGCGTCGGGGTGATCGACCGTTTTCGGGATGTCCCATCGCTGAAGACGGTTATCCCCCAGCTGCAGAAGAAGCTCAGTATATGGTCGATGATCGGATATATTGTTTTCACGGCCATTTCGGTGTATCCGATGATCTTCTCGGATTTCAGGCTGGACGGCTATTGACAGCCATCGGGTTATCTGGTTGACTCAACGCGCTATGCATTCATTTATAACGTTTACTATCGCAAAGAGGTATCGGGAATGAAATTGAAAACAACGAAATTGAAAACAGTCTTGCTCCTGATGGCGGTGGCCGCATTTCCTTTTTGGGTCTGGAGTGTTGCATCGGCGGAGGTTGAGTGGGCCATCAGACAGTCGATCGATCTTGACGCGGCCCCCGTCGACGTTGCGATGTCGCCGGACTGGCAGAAGATGTTTGTCCTGACTGCTAACGGGGAAATCCTGATCTACTCATCTGGAACCGCTCTGGCGGAAAAAATCATTGTCGATGGGCACGTGGACCGGATAAACGTCGGGCCCCAAGGAAATGTGCTGCTCCTGAGCAGTTCGAAGGACAAAAGGGTAAGGGTTCTCGCGATCGATTACATCCAGCAGATCGACGTGTCCGGCTCCCCCTACAAGGGCGCAGAAAACGCGCCAGTGCTCATCGCCGTTTTCAGCGACTTCGAGTGACCGTACTGCGCGCAACTCGTGCCGCTACTCGAGCAGGTGCTCGAGACGTATCCCGGAAAAGTAAAAATTGTCTTTAAAAACTTCCCCCTCCGCAACCACAAAAATGCCATGAATGCAGCAACAGCGGCCCTCGCTGCCGGTAGCCAGGGCAAATTTTGGGAATTTCATGACCAGTTGTTTAAAAATTACAATCGATTGAACGACAAAATGATCAACGATATAGCCGTCGTGCTGAAGTTGGACCAGAAAAAGTTCGAGCAAGCACGGAAGGCGCCCGACATTATGAATCAAATTCGCCAGGACATGCAAGACGCTCAAAAAGCGGGCGTGAAGGGCACCCCGGTGGTTTTCATTAACGGGCGGACATTGCGGGACCGGTCGCTTAATGGTTTTAAGGCGATTATCGATGAAGAATTGAAAAAAACCGGATCTCAGTAGCCTGAATCAAGGGTATTGGGATGCAGAAAAGATTTCATTGAATTTTCGGGTTCAGCCGCCGTTCTGTTATTCTGCGGCGGTATCGGCGTCGGGAGATTCTTCTTTAACTTCAGCGGGATTCTCCGGCGCTTCCGGGGCATTCTCTGCCGCCGCTTGATCTTCCGCTGAACCCTCTTCTACCTGACCTTCTGGCGCAGGTTCCTCCGCTTTCTCACCATCCTCTGCCCCGTTGGAATCGGCTCCGGCTTTTTCCTCTGTTTGCTCATCGGTATTGGGTTCAGGTTCCGGAGGCTCATCCGGTACCTCTGGTTCAGGTTCGGGCTCAGGCTCAGGTCTCGGGCCGGGTTGTTGATAGGCTGGCGTGGGTTGATATTTGGGAGCTGCTCCGGATACAGGTGCCCTCTTACTCTGTTCGATCTTTCCAAGGATAATAATTTTTACCTTGTTGTTCGACTCATAAATGATCACGTTGTTCAGATCGGCCAGAATGCGTTTCAGACCTTTATGCAGGGGCGTTTGCCGAAGAGAGACGCTCACCGGATGAGTTTTCCACTGCACATCGATGCTGAAGGCAAACCCGGTTTCTTCTCCGATTTTCTCCAGCACCTGTCCCAGCGGTTCATTCTGCACGCTGATTGTAATCGGTTGATTCTCCGACGGGCGGTCATCTGCCACGACCGTCGATTCGCCGGCATAGGTATAAAACAGCGGCGCGATCAGAATGGCAAGCACTGTACACAGAGACGGCAGCACGTTGAATAGTTTGGTCATAATGACACCATGTAAATAATCTACACTGTCGTTCTTTTTGAACGTACTGAAAAACATGCGTGAAATTACGGGGGCGATGATCGCCTACAGGTCATATTTAGGCGCTTACACGGCAGCGGTCAAGCCGAATTGTATTCTTGCAGAAATATTTGCCTATTTTAAAATCTAAATATTCTCAGGGTTTCCTCATCCGCATCGAACTCACTGGCCAATCGTTCTGCGTCCATCTGTAATACCAGCCATCCGGCCTCGATCCCGTTCTCGACAATTCGAAATGCCACCTCGATACCTTTTTGCCCGAGCGACTGCTGACCATCGT
Source organism: uncultured delta proteobacterium (assembly GCA_963848135.1). Classification (GTDB taxonomy): domain Bacteria; phylum Desulfobacterota; class Desulfobacteria; order Desulfobacterales; family SG8-13; genus JARFQH01. Next base: position 721,646 of record CAWKCK010000018.1, on the reverse strand, counting down.
CCCAATATAACGAGAGCACGCTGTGATGCGAATCCTCCCTCCCTGTAAACGGAACCCCGGCGTAACTGCTGCCGATGATTCCATCCAGTTTCTTCTTTTCATCCATGGCAAATGAGGCAAAGATCCTTTTATCCGTTCCCAGCAAGACAACGCCACGGTAGGGCGCCAGCGCATCTTTTTGAAGCCGGAAGAATTCCGACATGGCCTGGTTCGCTTTATCGCGGTTCCTGGAAGCAAACGCTTCCTTCAGGATCGATTTCAACAGCAGGTAGTCGTTGGCGATCTGATCGCGCAGCGCCTGTTGCTTGATACTGATGATTTTTTTATCTTGCAGAAATTGGGGCGACGCATAAAAGAAAGCGGCCGTACCGAGGCCCAGGGCAATCAGCAGGGGGATGAACCACAAACGAAAGCGCTGGTATTTACGCTTTATCCTCTGGATGTCGGTTACGTCCCGACTCATAGCCAGGACGCCATCGGTTTGGCCTTGACTGTCAGTGAGCAAACTCAGATTGGTGGCAATATAGCGATCACCCTTTATCGGATGCTTCACCTTGAGGATTTCTTCCCTTACACTGTCGGGCTTTTTCAATTCGCTTAGCGCCTTGGTGAACTGATCCGGATGATCGTAAAGTTCTGACATCGCGCCATTTTCCATCTCAGCCCAACCACATCCGAACAGAGTCTCAGCCGCGCGGTTCCAGGCGATAATGTTCCCGTCTTTTTTGGCGGCGACGACAGCGTCCGGCAGGTTGTCACAGAACTCCTTCAGGGCATGCAGAGTCTCTGTCCGTGCATCCAGGCGGCGGGCTAAATATTCGGCAATCAACCACATCAGCGATGGGAAATTTTTGAGCTCCTGTTCCAGTTTGGCGTGCGGAATCCGAATGGCCTCCCCGTCAGTGACGGCCTTGACCGTCGCGGTCCTTTTTGATCCGAGCAGAAACGAGATTTCGCCCACCGGAGCACCTTCGCCGGATATTTCGGCAATTTTGTTGCTCCCCTTGAAAAGTTCCAGTGCACCGGAGAGGAGGATAAACAGGTCCTTGGTATCGGCCCCTTCGACGCACAGAACCTCACTGTTACTGAATGAGACGATATAATCCCGGATGGCCGGGTTTTGGACGAGATCTTTTATTAATGTTTGGTGATGCATTCAGAACCTCTTGGTTGGACATATGTTCGATTAAATGGGAAAATCCAGATGGTGTCAATTCTTAATCCGCGTGCGGACTATTTAAGAGGTCGGGGAGTTTTTCCCTCAAATACTGAACCAGAGCGGAGGGAGTGATCAGCAGCGAAAGCGTGCACTGTCCGAATGCATTAGGCAACTTTGGGAAAGAACAGCGGGAACTCCAACTTTCAGATTCGGACCATAATAGGTGAATTGAGCTCAATGGTTTTATATCATTATGAAATCTGTTCTTTCCTTAGGTTGCCTTATGCATGAGTTTGCGCGCTGAAGTCGCTGAGTATTCCCTCCGCTACCGGATGGTGAAAACTCCCCAAGGGCTCGATTATTTAAGTGAATACTTTTCATTTTACGAATCAGCCTTATCTTATCCACTATAAGACATTAATACCTGAATCTTGCATGAAAATTAAAAAAGTATATAGGAAAATAATAATAACGGCATTTCATACGATTTTGAGAATCGATATGAATCACCAAGTAGGTAAAAATGATAAAAGTCATTTTATTTTTTCAATTTTCACCCTTCGAGCGAGCCGCAGGCCTACATCTGCTGCGTTATTAGGGACTTGCAATAGTTCCACTATGGCCGCGCCCTTAAATGCCTTGCAGATGAAACCCTCCGACTCGTTCAAAATCCAGATAATAATTGATATGACAGCTTTCTCGCCGCCAGGAAGTCAAGGTTAACCAGAGTAAGGAAAGGAGGAAAAAAAGATGGATTTCAAACCCAGTAAAATAGATCAGGTTGTGGCTGAAGCCGATGATCTCATCCGACAGATTTACTCCGAAAAAATAGAAGGGATGGGGGCAGAGCAACGCACGGCATACGAGCAAAAAGTTCAACGCTTGGAAGAACTCAAAACAGTGGTCAGGGAAAAGTCCGGGGGACCGCTGGAAACCAGCGGTTCGGTCAGTGAAGGCATTCACGATGCCATCGACGATCTGGTGCGGGCCGTCAACGAGACAGCGAAAGAGCTCACCTAAACCGCGTCAAAGACACGCAAGGTTCTATCCCGAATATTTTATGAATTCTTTTCTAAGCTGCGATTAAATATATCAGGGGTCGGGGAGTTTTTCCCGCAAATGCTGAACCAGAGCGGAGGGAGTGATCAGCAGCGAAAGCGTGCACTGTCCGAATGCATTAGGCAACTTTGGGAAAGAACAGCGGGAACCCCGGTTATCAGATTCGGATCACAATAAGTGAACTGAGCTCAAAAGTTTTATATCATTATGAAATCTGTTCTTTCCTTAGGTTGCCTTATGCATGAGTTTGCGCGCTGAAGTCGCTGATTATTCTCTCCGCTACCGGGTGGTGAAAACTCCCCGAGGGCTAAAATATATGGAATTTTAGATACTTGAACTGATATTGAAGCATAATAGTCAAAGCACAGTTTGCAACATATGATTTTTAGAGACAAGCAGAAAAGACTTCACCCTTTGGGCGCTCACTGAGACATCCATTGGCTGCGTTATCAAGGACTTGCAGTAGATTTACTACGGCTGTATTCTTGAATTAAAGGAAATTTTCGGATTAGAACTTAACGGCGATGTTGGTGTAAATATAATAGGCGTTATAGGGTTCCCAAAGAGAGTCTGAGAGCAGGGCGCCGTTGTATGCCCCGCTGGCATCCGTTGGTACGTTTGTGAAGCCTTGCGTGTTATAGTCGTCGTAGTCGAACCGTTCCCAGTAATAACCGAGAATGAAATAGTAACTTTTGAAGAAATTATATGTGAGCCGGGTGTCCAGGGCATTCAGGGTGGAGTCATTCACCGTGTCGAAGTTGTCAACCCCACCAACAGGAATATCAAAATCGATCGAGCCGTCGGTCTTGGTGAAGGAGTAATTGAGATCGAAATCGAGCTTCTTGGGGATCAGCGCGTATTTGACGCCCAGGCCGAATGTGTTGATTTCGTCCTGACCCTCGGCCAGCCAATCGGTGACCGTCAGGAGTCCGTCATTGTTTGCATCGAACCCTCCCTGAGCGATCTGCTCGTTTTTATATTTTTCATAGACCCAAAAGGCATTGATATCCATTCTATCCGTGAGGGCATAACCGGCGTCCAGCGAGAAAGAGTAGTACTTGCTGCTGGTCAACCCGTAGGGCGAGTCACTGAAGTTATCGCGCCCGTAAACAAGGCTTCCTCCGAAGTTTAGCTGATCGGTGGGATACAGATTCATGGTAAAGCGAAGCCTGTCCCGTGAAACATCGGCCTGGTCGTATTTTCTCAATGCCGGCAATTGTTCCAGGTCCTGTCCGCCTTTCAAATAAATGTCATAAATGTAGTTATTGATATCGGTTTCGGTTCGATCATAGGCCAGTCGCCACCCCAGCCAATCGAGCCGGTTGGAGTCGATCGATACCCCGAAAATGTTGTCATGCTGCCGATCGACCTCCCGGTTCGTCCGTTCTATCAGATTGTAGGTGTACTTCAGGTTGAGCCGGGTTTGGGTCCATATATCGAACCCCACGTCAATATCGGCTTTGGTCGTGCTGTAACTCGACGGCAGGGTCGATATGGGATTCGGTAGCACACCCACGACCGGGAATGAATCCGAGTTGACATACCCATCGGGGAATGCCACTGGGTCCGTATCGTTGTCGTAACTATAGTAGCGAAAATTACCTTTCACATGCATGAACGCCAAAGGGTTTGAGGACAAGGCGAGTTGGTATAGGGCGGTGTTCACCTTGACATCGGCTTTCTGGGTTGGAAGGCTCGACGGGCTGGTATAGTCAATAGGCACACCGGGAGGAGCCAGGGCCGAGTTTGTCGTAAATGGGATCAACGCGTCATCCTGGCTCATCCACCCCCAGGCCGCTGTTCCCGAGAGGCGGGTTCTGAACGGCAAATCCATGTAAGAACCCGACAGCGAAATGTTCTGATAATTGTTGTCCGGGGCCAGGTCGAGTCGGCCATTGGACGGTCCAAACAAGGCGTCATCGACCCGGAACGGGTTGTCGAAAGTGAGGGTGTCGTTTTTGTTGTTGAAGTTCTGGAAATAGTAAGTGGCGTTAAGAAAATAGGACTTTTTGGCATACTCGGCAATGAACTTCATGTCGAAGGTCTCATTGTTGACTGGTTCGAAAAGTTCCATGGCGTTATTCAGGCTGAACGAGCCGAACAGCGGCCGGGTGCCCTCCTGTTTTTCTCCGGCAAATTCGATCCTCAGGCTGAACGGGTCGAGTGCCACCAGGTCCATGTTCAGTGCCAGATCTTTCCGTTGGACTTGCGGGTCGCCGATGTTAGCAGTGGCATAGGCCGTGTTTAATTGATCGGCCTGGGCGACCGGGTCGCCGGCCAGGCCTTGAAGATCGGATTGCAGGGCGTCGGATAATAAAAGCGTTTGGGAGCCGACACCGTTATAGAGCGTCTTTTGGTTGAAGGCATACTTGTGTGGAATTTCATCGTAGCTCAGGCCGAATTTAAATTTGCCGTAACGACCACCGCCGAGAAAATAATATTGATTGTCCTGACCGACATTAGCGGCATCGGTACTGAAGAAGTACCGTTCCAGGTCCGAATATTTGATCGACCATGCGCCGGTCACATTGTTATACTCCCCGTATTGGGTGAAGTTCGAAGATTCATCATCGCCCGAAATATATGGTCGGCCAATCAGGGTGGCTTCTCCGGAGAATCTGTCTGCAAAAGACATCTTATCGCCGGCTTCTTCTTCCTGTTCTTCAGCCGGGGCCGGTGGTTGTGAATTCTGAACCTCTCCGGTCGCCGCCGCATCGCTGCTTTCTGCTGCAACTGTCGTCGTCGCCGCCGGCGTGCTGCTTGCTTCGGAAACCGCACTCGCTGGTGCGCTGATGGGTTGCTTTGCTGACGGTGAAGTCTGCGCTGTCGACGATGCCGCGATCACCGTCGGGGGGGGCGATGTCTTAGATAATGCAGTCGCTGCGGCCGCTACGGTCGCGCCGGCCACCGCAGATGCCAGCGGAACGGCGGTACCGGGGCCGGATGCCTGGTTGCCTTCCGGATAAAAATCGAGAACGAGGCGGTATGAATCCGGTGTGGAAGATTGGCCCTTCATGAAAAAAGATTTGACTTGTGTATTGGGGCGCTTGAAAATAACCGATACCATCGGTTGGTTGTTCCCACGATCGAGGCTCACGCGCGCGACAGCGCCTCTCATTTCCCCGAAGATTTTGCTTTTATCACCCACCACTTCGAGTTGATCGAAGACAATGGGAAGCCCTTGGGCCGATACCGGTCCAATTTTTAGCGGCCGGGCACCGGCGGAATCGATAACCAGGCGGCTGAAACCGGTGTGCTGGCCGAATCGGATATCGAACAACCGTGTCGATGATGCCGACCATCCATGGGGTGCCAGTAGGCAGAGGTGCAGCATGGCAACGAAAGGTAGCAAGAAATATTTTTTCATCATCAGCCCCTCACTTGAGTCCATTTGGTTGTCGGTGCTTCACTCAACGCGCTATCGCAGCAAACTCTTGCCGGAAGGATGGTTGCTCCCGTGTATGGAGCTATGGCAGTTCAAGCACCCGCGGTAGAAACCCCTGTTATTCAGCGTTCTGTAGACCGATTGGCCGGCCTGTTGACTGTTTCTGGCCTGCAAGTCACTGGGGTGATTGACGTTCGAGTGGCACCGTTGACACAGATAAGGTGTCCGGCTGTTCAAGAGAAAAGCCTGGGTGGAGCCGTGGGGAACGTGACAGCTGAGACAATCCTCGACCACCGGCGGATGCTCCCACAGATAAGGCCCTCTCGTCTTCGCGTGGCACTCAAAGCATTTCAAGTTAACGTGTTGCGCGTCCACGAGTTTGTCCGCGATGGTGCCGTGGCTGTTGTGGCAGTCGGAGCATTTCATTTTACCGTCCCGGATCGGATGGCGGGACTGGAGCATCAGTTGCGGGGTGATCTGCCGATGACAGGGTGTGCACACTTCGGTCTGGGTGCGTTTTGTCATGTACCGGGGGTAGTCTTGATGGACGTTATGGCAGTTCGCACAGCTGAGTGCCCGCGTGTCATGGGTACTGTTTTTCCAACGGGCCACTTTGCCCTTGCTGTGGCAGTTCAAACAAACATCGTTTTTCTGAGTCGCAGGCGTTTTGGATCTGGCGTTCAGGGCAATAATATTCCCGCCCTCGCCTTCTTCGGCATGAACCGAACCCGGACCATGGCAGGACTCGCACACAAAACCGCCGTGTTGAGCGGCCGGCGTCCGTGGATCGCCTTTGATGCCGTGGATATTTTTCCAGAACCCTTCGTAAATTTCCTCGTGACACTCCATGCATGTCTCGTCACCGGCGTATTGCGCCTCCTCGGCGGCTTGTGTTACGCCGGATAGAAGAAAGATAGAGAGTGCCGTGCAAAGGACAATGAAGAATTTTGCCTGCATGCAATCGCCTCCATTATTTTGATTACGTAAGATTCAATCGGTGATATCCGGGCTTTGTAACAACGATATAGATGCCTTAGGTTTTTGTTCGAGAAGGCTCCGCTAACGAGCGGTCACTTGCGGATTCCGTCTGTAATTATGGAAGGAGAAGTACGCACCGTGAATTATCGAAACCTACCCACCCGTAATTTACTAAAAACAAAAAAAGAATTCAAGAAGTTATTCAGGAAGTCATCCGATGAGTGCCATGCAAGGGCGGAGGAGTAATCTCCGCCCTTGCATTTTTAGCGAACATCTCGTCGCATATGGGGTAAAGAAACGAGACGGATTCCGTTCTACTTTTTCCTGTTCGACCGCATCAGTGCCACTGGTGCAGCGAGTGATAGGACGACGGCCAGGAATGCCAGCATGGGCGGCAACGTCTGTCGATCTGCACCCGCCTGCGATGTGGAGACAAAACACCCGCCACCGCCCGATCCGAAGCTGTTCGACAGAGAAGAGCCGGAGGAAGTGGTTGGTGTCGTAAAATTGGTCTCTGCACCGAGACCAGACGGATCCTTTATCACGCCATTGCTGATATCGTCGTCATCGCCCATACCACCGTCCACCAGGGTGAGGGTCACCTGGTCGCGGGCAGCATTAAAGACGGCGCCGGCATCACCGTCTGGGTCGGTGACCGTTTCATAATCCGTCCAGACCTGGGTGATGGGGTTGAACTTATACCATTTGTAGCCCGCCGGAGCCGGACTTGACAAGAGGATTGTGACCGTGACCTTGGCCCCGGGGGTGTCGGTTTTGATTTCCAGGTCAACAAGTCCGTGTACCATATCCTCCGGGACCTGCACGTTGGCCGGCAGGGAAGACGGATCCATGACGTCCAATTTGGTAATATTCCCACCGACAGGCGCGGTGATGCCAATCGGAGTGTTTTGTGCCGACATCGTGGTCATTACCCCGTCCGGAAAACCGGTGATGCCATTGTCGTAAACGGTCACGAGGACTTCATCGCTGGCTTGCAGGCCCCCGGTATCCGTTACGGTCAACCGGAATGTCAGTGTGATTTCACCGGTGTCGACAAACGGTGTTAAGAAGGTCGGTTGCGCAGCGGTGGGATCCGACAGCGTGACCACGGTCCCTGCCCCTGTCTGCTCCCATTGGTACGAAGCGATACCGTCATCCGGGTCACTCGAACCGGTGCCGTCGAGTACAACCGTATTGCCTTCTTCGATACTGAAGGCGCCGGTCTGGTCATCCCCCGCATTGGCGGTGGGCTGCAAATTGACCCAGGCGACGTTGACGATAATGGTATCGGTGGCCTGCAGACCCAGATCGTCGGTCACCGTCAATTGAAAAGCCAACGAACCGCCACCGGTACCAAAGGACGGCGCGGTGAACGTCGGTGACGCAGAAGCCGGATTGGAGAGAGTGACACTCGGTCCATTGGTTTGTGTCCATTGATATGCGACGATGCTGCCATCGGAATCACTGGAACCCGTACCGTCGAGGGTCACCAGGACGCCCTCATCGGCATCTTGATCAGTTCCGGCATTCGCGCTTGGCGGTAGGTTCCCGGCAGAGATGTTGACGATACAGGTGTCGGTGTTCGATAGCCCGAACCCGTCTGTGACGGTCAGGCTGAAATTCAGAGACACCGAACCGGCACCGACGTCAGGAGAAATGAAGGTCGGTTTGGCGATTCCGGAATTGGAAAAAACAACCCCCGGTCCGCTGGTTTGAGTCCACAGATAAGTTGAAATGCCATCATCAGGATCACGCGAATTGGAACCATCCAGAATGACTTGGGTATTGGGCGCCACAGTTTGCGTGGCGCCGGCATCGGCCACCGGTGGTGCGTTGACGTGATTGACCGTAACGATGCATGTATCGGTGTCCGTGTTGCCGGCGCTGTCGGAGACGGTCAGGGTAAAGGTCAAGGTTGCGGAGGTCGATGACGGTTGAGGTGCGGTGAATGTCGGTTTTGCCGTTGTACGGCCGGACAAGCTTACATTCGTGCCACCGGTCTGGCTCCAATTGTATGTTATCGCTGATCCTTCCGGATCATAAGATGCCGAACCATCGAGGGTTACAGATCCCCCAGCATTGACTGTTTGGTCCGAACCCGCTCTGGCGACCGGTGGTGTATCGGCGGGGGCACATTGATCCGCAAAGCTATGACAGGAATTACAGTCGCATCCTTGCCCTGAAGTCGCATATGAATTGTTACTAACCCCGATCGTTAGGGCCATTCCAATAATAAATAAGAACATCGGTTTTAAATATGCTCGTCTACGTTTGTTTTTTAAACTGTCGCGTTGGATCATACCTGTATTACCCCCCTGAATTAAATTTTGAACGAATGGTACACATGCCGTTCGGATTGATGGTGCTGGTGAAAAGATTTCTTAAATGGTCTATATTGGTAACGTTGCTGTTCAATGTTTTTATCCATTCTTTCATGATCGAATCTACTACATCGTGGTGGATAGCAAAGCGTGTGCCACAATGTGGTTAGTATGATAAACGTTTGAATTAATAGTTATTAATTGGTTTTTACGGGGGTTTTCCCTGGTGAAGTGTAGGGGATTTCCTTCGATAAGCTCTGTCAGGCATTTACGCACACTGTAAATACACGATATTATTCTTTATCTTTGTGTATGGTTTTTGGTACACTTGTTGGAAACTGACTCAGACGGTAGACATTGATGAAATTGCAGTGCCATTTTCGTGGCTTAGATAACCCCGAAATCACAAAATCTGATCTTCGACGTTGACAATCACCGCTCCCTCCGGTAATTGGCTGAAATCAGAATGTAACCACATGATATTTAAACAAAAGGCCGCATGACGGATACGCTTATGAACTCAACCGATATAGACTTTGGAAGCTGCCGAATCCTGGTGATCGGAGATGTGATGCTGGACCGCTATCTATGGGGCGATGTCAGGCGCATATCGCCGGAAGCGCCGGTGCCGGTCTACCACGTAAAGAAACGTTCGGCGGTTCCTGGCGGTGCCGGCAGCGTGGTGTTGAACCTTATCGGGCTGGGCGCGTCGGCGACATTGCTCGGTATAATCGGCACGGACGATTACGGCGCCATGCTCGGGCGGCTCTTCGACGATCGGAAGATCGACGCCATTCTGATCGAGGACAGTTCCCGGCCGACAATTACGAAATCACGTCTTCTTTCCAGGGGGCAACAATTGTTGAGGATCGACGATGAAAGCACCATGGTCATCGATGACGCATTGAAATCCAACATCATCGCCGAAGCCGAGCAGCGCATCCCCGAATCCGGCGCCGTTATATTGTCTGACTATGGAAAGGGCATATTTCAAGCAAACGGCCTGACGGAAACCATCGTCGATATCGCCTGCAGCCACAACATCCCCGTGGTCGTCGACCCAAAGGGAAAGAAGTGGGAGCGGTATGCAGGGGCCACATGTGTTACGCCCAACACCGCTGAATTCAGCCTGGTTACAGGAGAACAGTATCGTGATGACGAGGCCCTGGTGGCGGCCATGGACGCTGTTCGACAAAAATACGGACTGACAAATCTGGTGGTGACCCGGGGGGCGCTGGGGATGTGTTTGTCGAGCGAGGGGCGCAGCCCGCAGTTCATACCTGCCATCGCCCGGGAAGTGTATGATGTGTCCGGGGCCGGGGACACGGTTATCGCCACCCTGACCCTTGGGGTTGCCGCCGGGATGTCCTTTCCGGACGCGGCCCGAATGGCCAATATCGCCGCCGGGGTCGTTGTCGGCAAACTGGGTACCCAACCGATCAACCTTCTGGAATTGAGAGCGGCCGAAGGGCTGAACAGAGACGACATCTGCGGAACGGTAAATACCAAGATCCACTCTCTGGCTGCGGCTGTGGTTCAGGTGCAGGCCTGGAAAGCCGTCGGCGAGACGGTTATTTTTACAAATGGATGCTTCGATTTACTGCATCCGGGACACATTCATCTTCTCAACGAGGCCAAGCGATGTGGTCAGCGGTTGATCGTCGGACTGAATTCAGACGTATCGGTGAGACGGATCAAAGGGTCTCAACGGCCGATACTGACAGATAGCGACCGCGCGGCCATCCTCGGCGCCCTGGACTGTGTCGACCTGGTGGTGATATTCGATGAAGACACACCCCTCAAACTCATCGACGCCCTCAAACCGGATGTCCTTGTCAAAGGTGCCGACTACCGCTTGGAGGATGTCGTCGGCCGGGACATCGTTGAGTCCAACGGCGGCAGGGTGCATCTCGTGCCCGTGAGAGCGGGTTACAGCACGACCGGTCTCACAGAAAAGATGTCTCGCATGGGAAACGGCAAATGAAAGGCGGCATATGTATATATTAACAGGTGGTGCCGGGTTTATCGGCAGCAACACCCTGGCGACGTTGAACCGGATGGGCTGTTCCGACATTCTGGTCGTGGACAATGTCGATAGTTCCCCGAAATGGAAAAACCTGGTCGGCAGGAGTTTCCGGTTGTACGTGCACAAAAATTCTCTCTGGTCGTGGCTCGAAAAGCATGACCGGGAGAGCGTCGAGGCCGTAATTCATCTTGGCGCCTGCACCGATACGATGGAAAAAAATTTCGATTATCTTGTTGAAAACAACGTGACGTATTCCCGGAGATTATGGCGGTTTTGCGCAGACAGACAGATTCCATTCGTCTACGCCAGCAGTGCCGCCACCTACGGTGACGGCGGAAGCGGGTTCTCGGATGCCCACGAGAAAACCGCCGCTTACAAGCCGATTAACCCCTACGGCTATTCAAAACACCTTTTCGATTTATGGGCGCTGCAGCAAAAGAAGACCCCCGCGCGGTGGTACGGGGTTAAATTCTTCAATGTGTATGGCCCGTGTGAGAACCATAAAGGGCGCATGGCCAGTGTGCCCAATTTCGCCATTCCTCAGGCCCAGCAGAGTGGCAAGATACGACTTTTCAAGTCATGCCGTGCGGAAGTGGAAGACGGTGAGCAGAAAAGGGATTTTGTATATGTGCAGGACGTGGTCGATTCGGTAATTCATTTCCTCGATTCAACCGCACCCAGCGGGCTGTACAATGCCGGGACGGGGCACAGCAGAAGCTTCAACGACCTCGCCATGGCCATATTCAGCGCCTTGAATCTTCCGGAAGAAATAGAATATTTCGAAATGCCGGATGCCATAAAAAACAGCTACCAGTACTTTACAGAAGCCGACATGAAGAAGTTGAGCGCCACGGGCTACCACCATAAGCCGGTATCTCTCGAAGAAGGCATCGCCCGTTACGTGGAGTGGCTCAACGCTGGCATATAGACGGCTTGATATATAAAAATCCCCCTATTGAAAACAGGGGGATTTTTATATATCGACTTGGAGCATAGGAAGACATAATCTTTCCAAACTTGCGCCACATTCAATGATCGCGGCGGGTTGTCTGAAATAATGATTATTTACCGCTTTTCAAAAAAAATTCCGATCACAAAACATTCCTTCGGCTTTACCGGAGGTCACTGAATCTTAAGGACCGTGCGTGCCTTTTCCAGAACCTCTTCCACCCGGATTGATTTCAGGCAGACATTGTCGCCGTCGCAGGGTGAATGGCGGTGGTTGTATGCGGTCAGACACGGCGCGCATGACAGCTGCGTATGCATTACAAACGTGCGGTCGTTCAGCGGGCCATACAAAACCGGTGTTTCGGGGCCAAAAAAGACGATCACCGGTACCGGGGTCAGTGCCGCAAATTGGCCGGGGCCGCCGTCATTTGTGATCAGTAGCGCGGACAGATGAAACAGGACCATTAACTCCCGCACCGATTTGGTAAAGCCGGTCAGGTCGGCGCACAAAGGATTGTTGCAGTGGGAGACGATTTTTTCGGCGAGGGGTTTATCTTCTTCGAGACCGATAACCCCGACGCGGCAATCGGATTGGACCAATGATGCCGACAGGCGGCAAAAAGATTCCAAGGGCCAGGCGCGAATCGGCAGGATGCCTCCACCCGGGTAGATCAGTACCAGTTTGCGATTGAGATCCACACCGGCCGGCGTAGAAGCGTGGAGTCTTTTTCGTATGGTCTCGATCTCCGCCGGGCTGACATCGACTGGCGGTGGTGGCACCGTATCGGCGGCAACAATCCGTTTTGCTTTCGGCACCGTTTCCGATTCGATGGCTGCCACAAGGGTGACAAACTGCTGGGAGATATGCTGGTAGGGATTGTAGAGAACCGGCCGGTTGAAGAAATTGCCGCGATATAGCCCTTCCTGGGTGTGCGGGTGGAAGCCGACCCGGGTGGCCGCCCCACTGAGAAAACTCAATATGCTGCTTATGCGGTGAAACAGCTCGCAGTCGATCACGGTGTCAAAACGTATGCGCCGCATGTCACTCCACACCCGGATAATGTCGGTAGCGAGAGTAAAAATGGATGAGGGATCGATGGTGAGGATGTTGGTTTCAGGTACATAATCGAGAATGTCGACGATTTCCTTGTTCTTCTTGAAAAGAAGAACGCTTACGGATGCTTGCGGATATTTGCGTACGAGGCGCTGGAACATTGAATGGGCGAGAACCCAGCTGCCCATTTCTGATAAGAGAATAATGAGGATCTTCTCGACCTTGGGCGTCTGGTTGGCTGCGGTTCTATTGCTGTGAAACAACGAAAAAATGCGGCAGAGAAAGGATCCCAGAACGCGGTCAATTTTTCGCTGGTTGCCGATATCCATAATTCTCCTGTAGTACTTGAGCAGTCATCTTAATTTAACGTTCGCTTCATCCGCTCTAAAGCGCACGCCAGGCGGTCGTCCGACACCGTTAGGGACATGCGGAAATAGCCTTCGCCGTGTTCTCCAAAGGCACTTCCTGCGGTAACGAGAACATGGGCGTCCTCCAGCAGGCGTGTCGTGAATTCTATCGATGACATGCCCTTCGGGACCGGCAGCCACAAGTAAAATGTTCCCTTGCCGACATGGGTGTCAATGCCCCATTCCCTTATCTCTTTCAGGGCCATCGCCCGTCGCCTGGCATAGATTCGGATCATCTTTTCAATATCTTCATCACCATCGTCCAAAGCCTTGATGCTGGCCAGTTGAATGGCATTGAAAATTCCCGAAGTCACGTTTTCCTTGAATTTCGACATGGCCTGGATGATGGCCGGATGTCCGGCGGCCATGCCGATTCTCCAGCCGGTCATATTGTATGTCTTACTCAGGGAGTTGAATTCAACACAGATCTCCTTGGCCCCGGGAATCTGGAGCAGGCTCAACTTCTCTCCCCCGGGCAGGACAAATTCGCTGTACGGGTTGTCGTGCACCAGGAAAATCTGATGTGTCGTCGCCCAGGCCACCAGGCGGGTGAAAAAATCCGTGGTGGCGCAGGCACCGGTCGGATTGTTGGGATAATTAAAAAAGAAGACTTTAGCCCTTCGGCAGACGTTTTCAGGTATATCATCCAGATCGGGCAGAAATCCGTTTTGCGCCAGAAGGGGTATCCGGTAGGCTTCACCGTCGACAATCGGTATATTGGCAAGATAGCCGGGGTAGCCGGGGTCTGTTACCATGACCACTTCCCCCGGATTTACGATGGCCATCAGGAGGTTGTGTATGCCTTCCTTGGAACCGCTCAAGCCAAGGACTTCGGTTTCCGGGTCGAGTTGAACGCCGTATTTCCGCCGGTACCAGCGCGCCACAGCTGCTCTGAAATCGTGCATACCCTTCTGTTCGTCGGTCGGGTACTGGTGATTGCTCGGATCGAGTGCGGCCTGCCGCAGGCTCTCGATGATGTATGCCGGTGTCGGTTCCACCGGGTCTCCGATGGCAAGGGAGATAAATTCGGTGCCACAGGCCTTGATCTGCTTGATCCGGTCCCGCAGTTCCATGAATAGATATTGGGGTACGTTCTTCAATCGGTCGGCAAGTACATTCATTCGCGTTATTCCTCACACTCTTAACTGCCGGTGGAAACCGGACCTACTTTTGCGGTAAACCGGCCCATGCTCGAATTACCCGGCCAATCCGGCGCATTTCATTTTGCGGAATGACCGGGTAAACGCAAATTTCAAGGATAGAGGCCGCCGTCGGCTGGTTGCTGTCATCTTGCGGCAGACTCGGGTCTCGGAAAACCTTGAGCGTGGAGCAATCGTCCATATCGGTGTTTTTTGAATCGATACGATGTTTCAACAGAAAATGCCGCAGCCGGTCGCGTTCTTCCGCCGCGATTTTCAGCGGGTAGTAAACATAGATATGATTTCCGGCGGCGGAATGGCAGGCCTGAATATCCGGAACGTCTCCGATATGATCCGTCAGCACTTCGGCATTTTGGCGGGCGCCCTCGTTAAACGCATCGATCCGACCGATCTGCCGTCTTCCGATCGTGGCCTGCAGGTTCGACAGGCGGCTAATGCGCGGAGCTGAGCGTGCGAATGACGCAAGCAGATCATCGCCCACGACTGAATCCATTAACGGTTGGCCCAGCAGACCTTTGAGACGCAGAATCGGGTAAACGGTCAGACCGAATATGGCAGGGCGCGTGAGCAGATACTGGATCCATATCTTGAACGCTTTTTTTATGGTTTCACCTTTGGGCGGAGCGAGCGTTTGCGACGTGATTTTCTCTGCCCGCCGGGCGATATCGTTGTTTGCGGTTACGATGACGCCGCCGCCAAAACACGGCATGTTTTTACCTTCGGCGAAACTGAAGACACCGATGTCTCCAAAAGTCCCGACCTGTTGACCGTCGACCCTGACGCCGCAGGCATGGGCGCAATCTTCGATCAGGCGTATGTTGCGCTCCTTTGCCAGGGCGGCCACTTCCTGAATAGGGCAGGGTTGTCCGAAGAGGTGGGTGGCGAGAATGGCACCGGTTCTGTCGGTAACTTTTTCCGCGATGTGTGCGGCCCCGGCATTGAAAGTGTCCGGATCGACATTGCAGAAAACCGGTTCAAATCCGAGCATTTTGGCCACCATCGGCATTACCGGGAAGGTAAACGCCGGGAAGATGATTTCAGCCCCTTTTTCGAGGTCCAACGCTTCCAGGGCCAGATGAAAGGCGGTGCGTCCCGAAGATGCGCCAAATACATGCGGGACGCCGATCCATTTTCCAAATTCCTGAAAGAATGCCTGAAGGTCGGGTCCGTCTTCCACGACACCGCGAGCGGCGCAATTTACCAGCGTTCTCAGGCTACCCGGTGGAAGGTTGACGCATCTTCTGGGGACGGCTCCAAAAAAATCCATGGTCATCTTCAGCTCCTTTTCATTATAAAATATTTCGAATACCGGGTAACACCCGGAGGGTATCCGCAAGATACCGATACCTACAAAACCAAATCAACTTTTAGTTAGTGCTCATCCACGATTGTTGTGAAAATCGATGGGCACCTATGTATGTGTCCGATTCACAAATGAGTAATTTGTTCTCTGGGCAAGGCCGCACTAGGGTTTTGACCGCAAGCGTAGCATGGCTACGTTGAGGATCAAAACCCGCGGAGAACGCCGCACAGAGGGAAAAGGACCATTTATGGACGGACAATAGTTAATACGCGCCGTCGTGAATCCTAAGCATCGGCAGTATCCGATGGGTTTGGCTCTGCTCCGGCCACATCACGCACCGCACGGATACCCAGCTTCTCTCGCAGTGCCCAGACCAAAAGCCCCAATCCAATATGAAGCCAATAGTCGATGAAGCGATTGACGACCGTTATGGATACGGCCAGGGGCGAGGTCACACCGACCACTCGCAGGCAACTGAAGAGCGTAATATCAACGACCCCTGCGCCGGACGGCGTCAGCGGGAACCCGGAGGCCAGGAGCGGGATCATTGTTAAAAAGACGGCCTCCTTGCCATTGAGCGTCACGCCGAAGCCCAACACGAGCAAAAATATCCAGAGCGTTTCCAGAACCCATATCGCTATTGTGAGCGCAGCTATGGGGATGGCTTCACTCGGCCGGGGCCACATGCCCGTTTGGAAGGCGCGCACGATATCCTTGATTTTATCCGGTAGCCAACCGGGCAGTGACTTCTTCAAAAAGAAAAAGATCAAGATGATCGCGGTGACCGCGACGGCAATGATGCCGCCCCCGATCAAAGCCCAAAAGACGGCTTGGGGTAATTTTGCCGAAAATAACAGCCACGAGGCCGGCAGGGCCAGGGCGAGCACGATCCAGGCATCCACCATGCGTAAAAACACCAGTGAGCCCATGGCGGCCGAACGTCGAATCCCGCAGTTAATCCGGGCCAGGTGGGCACCATAGACATCTCCCAGCTTCGCCGGAACCACATTGTCCACCGCATTGTAAAAGAAGAGCAGCAGACCGAATTTGCCTTGCCCGCATCGTGTCGGCAAGTGGGTCATACAGCGTTGCCAGCGTGCCCCCCTCAGCGGGTAGGTGGCATAATGGGCAAGTGCTCCGAGAATCAGAAGCGTCACATTTGATTGTGATACTTCGTGCCAAATACGGGCGAGATCGAGTTTGCTGGCCAAAAAAGCAAATATGGCGATGGTTATAGCAAGACTCAGGATGGTATGCCAGCCCCAAAGTGACGGCGGGAGCTCCCCGCTTTCAGGGGCCGACTTATTGTTGGCTATTTTGGGATCCGGTTGACTGTCGCTCACGGGATTCATTACGGTTTAGTGTTCGATATCAAAAACTTGTCGCCTTCCTGGGCCCAAACGTTTACGCCTGGAAGGTCGGTCTTGAGATCATCGAAATATTTTTTTTCCATGACACAAAAAACCCTTTTATCAGAGGCAAGAAAATCCACAATAGACTTTTTCCCCCAGAGGATCGTGGCCTTCCTGTCCGTATAGAACAATGTCGTATCCTGCAGCCTGTGAAAAAAGGTCAGTTTTTCATCCTGGGGAAGAAGCGGGTCGACGATTTCGGCCAGGCCTTTTGTGGAGCGGTAGGGATTGATATACGGCACGATAAGCACAAGGAACATCATAAGTCCGATTACGATCATTCCGGTCATGGCGGCAAATGCGGATTTATAGTGCCGACTGAGAAATAAAAAGAAGATCAGAGCGGTGCAGGCAACCATGATACCGCCGAGGATGTTGATACGTTCCGGCGCGATTCCGTAATTTACAAAAAGAGCGTCAAGAGGCCTTACGAGCATATACACCATTACGACGGTGGTGGCCGCCATAAAAAACGCCAGTGGATACAGGATTCCCTTGCGGGGTCCGTCCTGGGACGGCAGAATCCAAAGATCTCCCCACAGTGCAGCCACCAGCAGGGAAATCGCCGGAAACAGGGGCAGGATATAGGTGGCAAGCTTCGAACTGGCCGTGGAAAAGAACAGGAAGATGGCGCCGAACCAAAGCACCAGGAACAACGTCCCGTCGTTTGGGTTGCCAAGTCCCTTGCGCAGCGCACGAAAAAGGGCCGTGGGTAAAAATAGGAACCACGGAAAAAACCCGCCCACGAGTATCGGGATATAATAATAGAAGGGACGGGGGTGGCGGGATTCACCGGAAAAAAAATACGCCAGGTTCTGTTGGATAAAAAAATAGCCAGCGTAATCTTCATTCTTCAGGATGATCAGCCCGTACCAGGGAGCGGCAATTGCCAGAAAAATGAGCAGGCCCCATCCGAGTCGCATATCCCTGATAATGTTCAGCCGCTGTTTGATTATGAGAAAAAGGAAGATGATGAGACCCGGAAGCAGAACCCCGATGGGCCCCTTGGAAAGAACCGCAAAACCGAGGGAGGCATAGAAAGCAAACCATACCGTTTTTCGATGAGATTTGTCTGCATAACCCAGGTAAAAAAAATACAGCGCCAGGGTGATGAAAAAGGTCAAGGCGATGTCGTGAACCACGACCCTTGAAAGGACAACAAATTCCATGCTGGTTGCCAGTATGGCGCCACCCAGAAGTCCCACCGTGGGGCTGAACATGCGTTTCCCGAGGAAATAGGTTACCAGCACGCATCCGGTGCCGAGTACGGCCGCAGGCAGCCGGGCCGCAAACTCGGTGAATCCGAATAACAAAAAAGAAATAGCCGCCAGCCAGTTGAAAAGGACCGGTTTGTCATAGAAATTTTTACCGTTGAACTGGGGAGTTATCCAGTCGCCGCTGAGAACCATGTCCTTGGAAGTTGCGGCGTGCATGCCTTCGTCGACATCCCATAGGGGCCGGTTTCCAAGTAAGAAAAAAAACAATATGAGACAGAGAAGGAGCAATGCCGAGAGAAAGAGTATGTCCCGCTGACGGCTTTTCCTCAGCGCCTGTTCCCGGTTGGGGGCAACGTGATCCCTCGCTCTGCCTGCAGCCGCGTGGGGCGTCTTTATGGGGACGGACTTGATCATTCTTACCATTTAGGAGGATATTATAGGAAGCGCTGTCGTTTGGTGCGGATAGGGTGAAAAAACGGGCCGAGCATCGGTTTTTAACATAACGATTTGAAAACATTACCTGAATTATGTGTTTGGGGGTAACTACAATGCAGAGGCCTTTTTGTCAACATAGATTTTTTCAGTCTAACGTGTTAATTTTAGAAAATTTTTTATGTATTTCGTGATAAGCGGACTGGCAAGGAGAGCGACAGGTTTCGACCGGTTTACCCAGTCCGCAATCTTTTGAGAACGGTTCTGACGAATGTCAAAATTCCACTGGTTTAAGCCGCACGATGGCACCATTGTCTGATCCCGCAGTCCAGAACCCAGAGTCTTTTCGGATGCTGATTCAGAAATCCGCAGGCAAAACCTTTTGGGTGGGAATCACATTCGATATGGTGGTGTTTTTCCTGTTGATCCGACAGGAAACGGGTCCCTCACGGCACAATTCATCAGTTTCATGGCTGCTGCCACGGTATCTTTCGCCGTTAAGGCGGTCACGAACAATGCGGCGATGGCATCCGGCGGTGGTGCCCTTTGTCGGGGCTGTGGATTGCGCTGGCCATTCTTTTTCTTCGCAGCGGACTCATGGCTTGCTTGGCACGGCAATTGTCCTTTTCTTATCTGGCCGCCTTTTTTATCGCTGCACCCGTGTCATGTCTGGTGTATTCGGTCGCCACGGCCCGTTACGTATTCCATCCTGCAACCCGTGATTCACGACGTGATCAAAACTGGCCAATATTGTGTTTGGCGTTGATCGCGTATTCGGTGCTCTTGAGGCTTTTTTACCTCGGCTTGCCTGAAATCCTGCACGAAGAAGGTTACTATTGGAATTATGCCCAGCATTTGGATCTGGGGTATTTGGACACCGCCCGGTGGGATGGGTGGTCTGGTGTTTAGATCGCTGGGCGTAGTTCGCCCTGCGACTGGGACCGTTTCTTTTCTGGTTTGTCGGTGGGTATTACTGTCACCGGTTAACCCAGCGGATTTATGACGGTAATGTTGCCCGTGATGCCGTGTTGCTCTATGGATTGCTGCCGTACTTTTTCGCTGTCAGTTTTGTTTTACTGCCGGATTCGTCCTTGGTGGCGTGCTGGGCCGCGAGTCTTTATTACATCTATCGTTTCGTGATCGAGAATAATGCATATCGTCACAACCCATAAAAATACGGATTTCGATGCACTGGCCAGTGCCATTGCCGCCACGCTCATATATCCTGGAGCCTTGCCCGTTCTTCCGAAGACATTGAATGCGAACGTTAAAGCCTTTTTGTCCATTCATAAAGATCTTTTTCCCAACTTCTATGATCTTCTGCCTGATTAGATCGAAAAATCTCCTGGCTTTGCTTCAAACTGCGCGCTAATTAGTGTCCACCTAGTAATGGTCTTTGTCCCGCTGGGCAAACCCTTGTGCGGCCTTGCCCAGCGGAAAAATCCACATTTATGAATTGGACACTCATAAGTGCCTTCAAAAGATCGTGGATGGGCACTAATTACAGAATATCGGCCAACACTTCATAGTGGTCAAAAGGCGGCATGATACAAGCCCCCGCAAATCCCTCGCGCGCCAGCGCCAGCATCTCACGCGCGTTGGCCGCTCCCGCCGCGACGGGGTCTTCGGCCTGATGCATACGATTGCGAACGGGTTCCGGCACGGCAATGCCGGCCACCTTCTGGTGCAGGAATTCTGCATGGCGGGGGGTGCGCAGCGGCAGGATCCCCATAACGATCGGAAGGTTGATATTACGGGTGGCCGTGCAAATTTCATTGGCACCGGCAGCGTCATAAATCGGTTGGGTAACGACAAATTGGGCGCCGTAATCGCGCTTTTTTTTCAGGCGCTCTATTTCCCGATTCAGGCCGTTAGATTCCGGTCGTGTGTCGAGCACGACGCCGGTGCGAAGGCCGGTCTCACGGGCCATGGCGATCAGGCCGAAAACGTCCACATCGCGCACATTCGTCGTGGTCGTTTTGTCATCCAGAGCAACAAAATCTCCGGTGGCGGCGAGGACCGTTTCGATTCCGAGTGCCTTTGCGCCCCAAAGCATGGCCTGAAGGCTCAAACGATTCTGATCACGGATGGTACAATGAAGAATAGCGGGACGTCCGGTGGTTTGCTGAATTTGCGAACAGAGAACCATTGCATTCATACGCGGTTTTGCTACCGGATTCGTGGCGACACTGAAGCCGTCGACAGGCAGTTTCGCTGTTTTTTGCAGTGTCGATAGAAGGGCTCTGGCATCGGGCCCTGCCGGTGGGACCACCTCGATGGTAATGGAGAATGGTATTGTTTTCATAGTGCCTTTCGTCTGCTTGGGGTGGATGGTTACATGTGAACCTTAAATGATATTAAACAAAATGGTAGAGGTTTATGTCTGTGGTTTATCGTGCCATATGTCAATAGGCATGTCATACGCGAGTTAGCGAGTGTCCATCAATGGTTTTATATGGCACAATGGAAGCTATCTCAAAGTAGTATTGTGGTTCAAGGTCAAGGCGGACCCGAGTTTCCCCGCTGTGCGGGACTTCCCGTCTGATCGCGTCTTCTCTGTGGTTCGCAGCCCGCAGGCATACTGAAGTATACCTATGACTTGAAACGAGGAACCAACGTAGAGTTTGGGCCAAAAGACTACTTTGAGATAGCTTCTGATCATTCGGCCCTTAGGGCATCAATAGGATCAAGGTTGGCCGCCCGTATCGCCGGCAGGACACCGGCTGCCAGCCCGATAACCGCTGCCAGCAGTTCGGCCAGAACCACATAAGTCCAAGGTGTGTGGGTGGGCAACGCCGGAACGGCGATATGGAGCAACCCGGCACCGCCAGCGCCTATAATCAGGCCTGCCAGTCCACCGACGCAAGCCAATACGACAGCTTCGCTGATGAACAATGCCAGGATCTGTCGCTTTTCGGCTCCAAGAGCCCTTAACAGCCCAACTTCCGATGTGCGTTCGTTGACGGCGATGATCATGATCGTCAGAATTCCGACCCCGCCGACAAGAAGGGATATGCCCCCCACTGCCCCCACGGCAACGGTCAATATATTCAATATCGAACCGAGCACTTCCAGCATCTGCTCCTGGGTGGTGATGGTAAAGTCTTCTGAGCCGTGGCGGGCGCTCAGCAGCTTGCGGGCACGCTCAGCGACCGTGTTCGCGCTGGTTCCCGCGGCATACAGCAAATCGATTTCCATCAGGCTTTCACGGTTGAACAATGACAGTGCGCGGGTCGCCGGGATGTATACCGCGTCATCCAGGTCAAAGCCCAACATTTGTCCCTTAGATGCCATAACGCCGACCACCCGGTATCTTTCACCGCCAATGCGAACGGGTTGGCCCAGGGGGGTGCGGAATCCGAAGAGTTCCTGCTGGACTTTACTCCCCAAAACAACAAGTGCACGTGGGGATCGGGGATCGTCTTTGGGTAGAAACTGGCCCTTGGCCACGTTAAAACGCCAGACATTTGGTGCTTCCGGACCGACCCCGAATATATACGTTCGGCGACTTCTTTGTCCAAATTCAACCGGAGCATTTCCCTGGACCACAGGTACGGCCGCCACAACCCCAGGGATTCGCTTCATTGCTTCCGCGTCATCCAGGGTCATCGGTCTTACATTACTAATGATCGCGCCGGATATACCGGCGGTGGTGGTTTTCCCTGGTGCAATGCCGATCAGATTGGTGCCAAATTGCGTGAATTCCCCCAGGACGAAGCGGTGGATGCCTTCACCCAGGGACGTGAGAAGAACCACCGCCGCAATACCCACCGCAATTCCCAGTGCCGTCAGGAAACTGCGCAACCGATGGCTGAAAACGGCACCCAGTGACAAGCGGATGAGATCACGAAAGCTCATAGCGTACTTTTCTACTCCGCATGAGATCCTAGCGGAATAACCCCTTACAATTGACGGATGACTAATTAGTGCCCACCTACAGTTTCATAAATCGCACTGGCCAGTTTCCGGTATAGAATGGAACACTGTTCTTTCGTTACGCTGCCTTATGCATGCGTTTGCGCGCTGAAGTCGCTGATTACCCTTTCCGCTCCAGGATTAACGAAAACTCCCCGATGGCTCAACTATTTAACGCCTGGACAGCGCCTCAACCGGTTCCAACGCGGCGGCTTTTCGGGCCGGAAGCACACCAAAAACAAGCCCGGTGATCAGGCCTACCCCGATAGCGGCGCTCAATGCCCACCACGGTATCGTGACCGGGAAGTTGGGATAGAGTCGTAAACTGATCCAGGTACCGAAGAGTGCCAGAAGCACACCCAATAGAGAGCCGATGAGCGACAATATTGCAGATTCGGAGAGAAACAGTCGCAAGATCTGGTCTCTGGGAGAGCCGATGGCCTTAAGAAGGCCGATTTCAGCTTTCCGCTGGGACACGGAAATCATCATGACGTTCATGATCAAAATTCCCGCCACCGCCAGGCTGATGGCCGCTATTCCGCCGACGGTCAGTGTCAGGGCGGTGAATATTCGGTCAAACGTTTTCAACAGGGCGTCCTGAGTAATGACCGTCACGTCATCCTCGCCTTCATGTCGGTCCCGGATCGTTTTAAGGATGGCTTTTTTTGCCAACAGAACAGAATCCCGTCCGGTAGCCTGAATCATGATCCGGAACAGGGATGAGGTGTTGAAAAGCGCCTGGGCCGAAGCCACAGGAATAATGGCAATATCGCCCATGTCCAATCCCAGGCTCTGCCCTTTCGGCGCCAGCACGCCTATAACCCGGAATCGCCGGCCGCCGATGCGCACCCATTCGCCCAGGGGTGAGCCGTTGCCGAAAAGTTCATTTTTAATTTTGTACCCCAGCACACAAACGGCCGTACCCCGGGATGGATTGTCAGGCGGCAGAAAGCGCCCCTGAGCCATCGTCAGTTGCCGAATGCCATACAGCGCTTCTGTGGAACCCATGATGGTCACTTCCCGGTTAAGCTGCTTCCAGACAACGGGTGCACTACCCAGGGCAATTGGAGCGACACGTCGAATGCTCGCACTGCGCTTCAACGCCAAAGCATCTTCGAGCGTCAAATCCCGTGGCGTTTCGCCCAGCAGGGGCGGGGGCCCGCCGGTCGTTTCCGACCGTCCCGGGATGACAATCAACAGATGGGTGCCGAGAGAAGTAAATTCCCGGGTCACGTAGCGGCGGGCACCTTCACCCAGAGCCGTCAGCAATATAACCGCCCCCACGCCGATGGCCATGGCAAGCAGAATGAGAGCGGTGCGTGCCGGATACCCGGAGGCGGCCCGAAAACTGAATTGGAAGGTGTCTAAGGCTTTCAAGTCGACGCTCCTGAATCCGATCCAATCCGGCCGTCGAGCATGTGGATCTGACGCTTTGCCCTCTGGCCGATCGCCGGATCGTGGGTAACCATGATCAAAATTTTACCCTGGCTGTTCAATTGCTCCAGGATGTCGATAACATCTGTACCGGAGGCGCGATCCAGGTTTCCGGTTGGCTCGTCCGCAAGAATGATATTGGGTTGCATAATAGTGGCCCGCGCGATGGCGACTCTCTGGCGCTGCCCCCCCGACAATTGATCCGGCCGGTGCCGTGCCCGATCGTCAATACCCAGCGATTCAAGAGCCGTGCCGAGGCGTTTTTTCCTTTCAGCCGGATCGATTCCTGCCAGGACCAACGGCAACTCGACGTTTTCAGCCGCCGTCAGACGCGGCACCAAATGGAAAAACTGGAAGACGAACCCAATCTTGTGACGTCTGACAGAGGCCTGCCGGGCATCGTTCAGTTCGGTCGTGTTCACTCGATCCAGCAGATAAACCCCGTCATCGGGCCGATCCAGTAAACCGATAATATTCAGTAAAGTGGATTTGCCGGAACCTGACGGCCCCATAACGGACAGGTATTCGCCGGGCGGCACCGTGAGATCGAGATTCTGAAGCGCGTGCACGGTTTCACTGCCGACCTGGAATTTACGCTCGATACCCGACAACTCGATCAAGGCGTCTCCTTCAATTCGATGGCGGGCGCATCATCTTCAATACCAGCGTGATCGGCATTGAGCACGACGCGTTCTCCCGGCCGCAGTCCGTTAATGACTTCGGTGTATTCCCAGTTAGAAATCCCAATCTGGATTTTACGTTCGTTTATCCGTTTGAGTTCGGGCTGGTAAACGAAAACCCGTTCGCTGTCCAGGATCGCATGGGTCGGTATCCTCAGCGTCTTCGGCCGGGAATCCAGAATGATTTCCACATCGGCGCTATAACCGGCCAGAAGGCGTTTGAAATCTTCCGGTTGCGTAAAATCAACTTCCACATCCACAGTCCGGGCTTGTTTTTCACGGTCGAGCACATAGGGGGCGATACGGCGGATACGCCCTGAAAAGTGTTTGTCTCCGAATGCATCGAGGCTGATCCTGGCCGGCAGCCCCACCGCAATGGCGGCGGCATCCACCTCGTCGATGGGTGCGGTCAGATAGAAGCAGGAGGTATCCACAATGTCTACAGCCGGTGGTGTCGCAACGCCGATCGGTGACGGGGTGACGTACTCGTTGAGTTCACCGTTAATTTGGGCGATGATGCCATCGAACGGCGCCGTCAGGATCGTTCGGTCCAAGTTTGCTCGGATCACTCCGACCTGGGCCCGTTTGGTCTCCACCGAAGTTTTTGTTGCATTGCAGTCTGCCTGCAAAGCCTTGGCCCGGGTTTCAGTCCTGTCGGCCTGCTCTTCTGAAGCGGCGCCTGTTTTTCGCAGTTTCACCTGGCGATTGGCCTCTCTCCGAGCGACTTGCGCTTGAAGACAGGCGGCTTGCGACCTGGATTCGGCGGCATCCGTTTCGCTTTCAGCCAGAGCGATTTGAGCGACCAGGTCCTTGTTCCACAATTCCAGCAGAAGCTGGCCGGCGGCGACGGTGTCGCCCTCCTTGACGGGTAAACGGGCAATCTGCCCGCCGATGCTGGGTGAGAGTTTCGCACGCCGGCAGGCTTCGACTGTACCTGCCCGTGTGTTGGATACGATTCTTTCGACCTTTCCAATCTCTGCCGGTCGAACAATGACTTCCACAGGATCCGGACGTGTAACGTACCAGGTGATGGCAGCGATGGCGCTTATGCTTACCACCAGTAATGCCCAACTGAAGGTTTTGCGACTGAGTCGACTCAAAATCAGGCCCTCGATTATTAGAAGATAATTGTTTTCTTGCAGTAGATTTCCAAACGTCTACTTCTTTAAATCGTGTTGTGATTCAGGGGAACCGGTGCCATGGTTTCGGAAAATGGACATGACCATCAAGATAACAGTGGTGTACCCGGAGGTCAATGATATATGCAGGATAGTGGGCGCATGAGCGTGTCGCGTTACTATAGAATTCGTGGCTGTGACATGAAACCATGACCCGGGATTCCTCTCCCGAAAAATTATTCTTGACTGTGTATGGGTTTGGCCTAATTATAGAGTCACTTGTTTATCAATTGCACCTGCGAATCTTGCTTTGGACCGGAAGCCTCTCAAAGTACTACCTTGCTTAATTTCGATTATTCCAAATTATAACAGAAGAGGAGGATAGCGATGATTGATTTTACAGATTTGCTGGGACAGATCATGCAGTCCGGCATAAGTCGTACCGGGCAAGATCGTATCAAGCATGCTATAGGTGATCGCGGGCTGGGAGGTGCCGGTGGCATGCTATCCGACCTTTTGGGCGGGCTTCAATCGGGTGCTTCCGGTGGTGGGTTCGGCGACATTGGACGCATTGCCGAAAAGATGATCGGCGGCAACAAACTCGCTACCGGAGGTATCGGTGCCTTGGCCGGTGCGTTGCTCGGCGGTGGCAGAGGCGCCGGGCGAGGCGCATTGGGCGGTGGACTGATGGCAGTGCTGGGCAGTTTGGCTTTTTCGGCAATAAAAAACATGAACCGGCCGGTAGACACTGCCGAAGCGGGATCGTTGCCATTGGGATTGCGAGAGCCCGAAAATGAAAAAGAACAACAAGAGCTTCAAAATAATGCCCAGTTGATTCTCCTGGCCATGATAAATGCTGCCAAGGCCGATGGGCAGATTGATCAAATGGAGATCGAGCGGATAACGGGAAAACTGGAAGAGACTGGCGCCGGTGATGAGGCGCGGAGTTTCGTCCTCCGGGAAATGGGAAAGCCGGGTGATCTCGCTGCGATCATTAGAGAAGTGAATAGTCCTGAACTCGGGGCCCAAGTGTATGCGGCCTCGCTTTTGGCAATTCGGGTAGACACACCAGCTGAAAAACAATACATGCAGGACCTGGCCAAGGGTCTTGGACTCGAATCTGGTGCGGTGATGAATATTCACAAATTAATGGGATTGAACCACTAACAGGGTGTTGAAAAACGTCACGAGCGCCGGCAAGACAGGGCAAAATCCGACTTAAAAAGCGGATTTTATTTGTTAAAAATAAGCATTTTCGCTGAAGCGGGGGCAGGGCACCCCGGTTCAGCCATTAACGCCGCATTGTCAAGCGCAATAGTTTTTCAACAGCCTGCTAAACGTCCTGGCATCTTATTAACAGAGGAGGTACATGATGGGATTATTAGATTTTGTGAAGGAGATTGGAAACAAAATTTTCAATCGGGATGATGAAGCAGCTGAGAAAATAAAAAAACATCTGGAGGATAGCAATCCGGGAGTCAAGAATGTCGGTGTCACCTATGAAGACGGTGTCGTTTCACTTTCTGGTGATGCTGACAGCCTGGAAGCAATGGAAAAAGCGGTTCTTATTGCCGGCAATGTCAGGGGGGTTTCGGAAGTTAACGTAGATAACCTGAAAAGACCCGCCGAAGAAATCAAGATAGAATTTTACGTTATTGAAAAGGGTGATACGCTATCTGCAATCGCGAAACGGTACTATGGCGACTTCAAATTGTACCCACGCATTTTCGAGGCCAACCGCGAGGTCATCAAGGATCCGGATCTCATCTTTGTGGGGCAGAAGATCCGCATCCCATTGGATTGAAATATTACCATAGTGGTTTAAAAACCTCAGGTCACTCCCAAGAACAAGGCGTGGGTCGAAGAAAAAAATAGCATACAAGGTCGTATGTGAGTATTTTTAGGAGGTCCACAACACAGTGGCTCGTCTGCCTTCGGAGGATTGGTAATTAGATGGGGTTTTGAAACCACTTCTACAATGGTGATGGCGCCAGAGTATTTGTTCATTACTGATAACCAGTTGAGCGAAAGGAGAGAAAATGCCCTATAAATTCGAAGTTTACACCGACAAAAGCGGGGAGTACCGATTCAGATTCGTTGCACCTAATAAAGAGGTGATGTTTTCCGGACAGGGGTACAAACAAAAGCAATCGGCCATAAGCGCAATAGAATCAATCCAAAAAAATACGCCTGGTGCTGAAATCGATGACCAAACAAAGAAGTAATACTGCGTCATTATCAGAAGGTTTCGAGCGGATTAGGATTTAAAGCGAACTCATTGGGGAGGTTGAATTACTCCGAAATAGAATCGCTCAAATGTGCAAAGAGAAAGGCAGGACCTTTAAAGGCCCTGCCTTTCTCTTTGCGGTAATAGTTATATGAGCCCTCGGGGAGTTTTCACCATCCGGTAGCGGAGGGAATACTCAGCGACTTCAGCGCGCAAACTCATGCATAAGGCAACCTAAGTAAAGAACAGATTTCATAATGATATAAAACCGTTGAGATCAATTTGCCTATTATGATCCGAATCTGATAACCGGGGTTCCCGCTGATCTTTCCCAAAGTTGCCTATTGCATTCGGACAGTGCTCGCTTTCGCTGCTGATCACTCCCTCCCCTCTGGTTCAGCATTGGCGGGAAAAACTCCCCGACCACTGAGTTATATATACTGCCGAATAAGAGCACATACAAATAGGCTTGATTTCTCTTCCGTCTTAGCAGTATAATACACATTTTATTTAAAAACAGCGCATTACAAACAGAATATACTGCCACGATGTGGTGAAAGATCAACGAAATATTGAATTGGTGAAGTAAATCCATAGTAATATTGTATGATTTAATTTATGCAAGAAAAAGGAGGGTTTAGATTATGCATTCAGAATCGAGACGGAAGTTCCTGTCCCTTACCCTGAAAAGTGCCGCCGCTCTGTCTGTTTATCCGCTTTACGCTTATGCCGCCAACCCCTGCGCCATTCAGCACCCATTAATGCCTCCGGATAAGAGCATGCCCGGGCAATGTCCCAACTGCGGGATGGTGAGACCCATGTGGGCCAGGACATGGAAAACGTTTGAAAATGCCGAAGGCAAATCTGAGGCGTGCTCCTTTCATTGCCTGGCAGATGTGGCGCTGAAATCCGGTGATGATCCCAAAAACGTGCAGGTTGCCCTGTATACCGCGCCGCAGAAAATGATTCCGGCTGAAAAGGCTTTCTATGTCGTCGGGTCGAAAGCGCCGGGTACCATGACCATGAAAAGCAAGATAGCGTTTGCGACCAAATCCGAGGCCGAAAACTTTGCCAAAGAGTGCGGTGGCAGCGTCATGGGATTTGCTGAAGCCCTCCAGTTTGCGAAAGAGGGAATCAAAAAAGAGAATCAAATGATCGTTCAGCGCCGGTTGAAAAAAGGAAAAATTGTCGAGCCTGTCGACAACAAAGACAGGTGCCCGGTCTGCGGAATGTATCCAGCCCGCTACCCAAATAATAAGGGCCAGATACAAACCAAAGGTCAGGACGTTTATCATTTTTGCTCCACCCAGTGTCTTTTTGCATTTTTAGCCGATTCAACTAAATACGCAGGCAAAGATGTAAAACCGTTCCTCATTTGGGTCGTTGATTTTGAATATGGCGTTTGGATCAGTGGTCGCACGGCTTACTATGTCGTGGGTTCCAACCAGTCCGGCCCGATGGGTAAGGAGGCATTTGCTTTTGACAAAAATGCGGATGCGAAAAAGTTTGCTGAAAAGTACAGCGGGAAGACGGTGATCTTTCAGGGGGTGACGATAGACAAGATTAAAGCCTGAAATCGAGATATCTCTTCGTGGTTGTCAATAAAACGTCAGTTATTCGACCGTTTTCTTAGCAACCCCTTACAACACCCTTCGAATACTATTTTTGAAAAATAGTACAAAAGAAAAAGGGGAAACGCCTAACGGTAACCGGGCAGTTTCCCTTTTTTAGTGAAGTAAAAGAAGATAAAAAGGCGTTATCCGTTGACGAAGGCTTTGAATTTTCCGAGCCCTTCTTTAATCGCCGGTGTATCGATGCCGGCATAGGCCACACGGACATATCGATTCTTTTCGTCTTTGATCGGTCGGCCGAAGTGGGTGCGGGTGCATACCGATACCCCCGTTTCGTGCAGCAAAGCCAGGCGAAAATCGTCATAACTGTTAAAGCCCATCTTATGCATAACACCAGTGACATTCGGATAGAGATAAAATGTTGCCTGGGGCCTGTAGCAATGCACCCCTTCAATAGAATTCAATATGTTTGCCGCTGTATCCCGCCTTTCTTCGAGAATTGCAAGCATCTCGTTTGTCTCGGTCTGATCTCCGGTTAACCCTTCGATGGCGGCATACTGAATGAAGTGGTTCGAGCAGGACTCGTCGTTGACGTTAAGTCTGATGATGACATCGATGATTTCCTTAGGGCCGATGGTTGCGCCAAGCCGCCAACCGGTCATGGCAAACCGTTTTGAGAAAGTATAAAGGATCACGCACCGTGAGGTCATGCCGGGAAGCGCGGCAAAGGATCGACTCAGGCCCTGGTAGCGGATATCGAAATAGGCTTCATCGCAAAGCACGAATAAATTGTGCCTGTCGACCAGATCAGCCAGTTTCTCGAGCTCTGGCGTCGTACATTCCGCTCCGGTAGGGTTGTGGAGGTCATTGAGAATCAAAAGCTTTGTCCGCGGGGTGATACTGCTTTGCAGCCGTTCGAGGTCAATTATAAAGTTCTCTTCCCCTTCGAGGTATCCGTAGGGAATGGCTTTACCGCCATGAAACTCGATCTGGGACTCGTAGATCGGGAATCCGGGGTTCGGGTAAAGGACCTCGTCTCCAGGGTTCATGAGGGTCATCAGGAATTTACTGATGGTCGGTTTACCTCCCGGTTGTATTGCCACATTCTCCATGCTGCAGATAATTCCGCGGGTGGTCTGGATATGTTCCGCCAATACGCCTCGCAATTGCGGTATACCGGCATTGGGGCAGTATCCGGTTTTACCGTCATGCATGGCCTTTACGGCAGCCGCCATAATATGGGCGGGGGTCTTAAAATTCAGATCACCGATATGAAAGGGGTAGACCTTCCTGCCACTGGCAGCAAAGACCGCCGCTTCGGCTGAGACGGCAAAAGCGGTTTCAGTTCCTAATCGGGCGATGCGGTCGGCAAAGTGCATTGATATCTCCTGTTGATGTCGGCTGGAACGTGATCAGCGGCAGTAGCCACCGGCCCACAAGATTGTTAAACCTAATTTGAGCGATTGACGAGGTTGCCGCAGGTACAAGGAAGATGTCGTTTCGTCCCGCCGCTGGCGGGATCAGCTATGCGGGACGGCATATGACGCCGTAGATACGGCAACCCTCCAGAGGCGGATAAAGATCGGTAATCCCGAAGCGGTTTCAAATTATAAAATCAAACGATGATAGGATTCCTTGAATATAAAGCAGTTCCCCATCTATTTAAAATGTGAAACGCTCACTTTAGGTTAAAGTATGGCCAGGGCCACACGCAGAGTTTGCTACAAAGCAAGGTAGCACAAATAAACGTTCGCGCAATTAATTGTCAAGGATGATTTTTTCGTCGGTCGGAGAGCTTGTCATCAGAAGTGCAGCAGGTAGCAGACCCGTTGTCGGCGGAGGCACGCTCTGACGGCGTTGCCGTCTGAAGCCGGTAATTTTTGTACTGTATTTGTACTGTAAACGTATGCGGAGACCTTCCGGTTCCACCGGATCGACAAAATAAGAACTACCAGTTCCGGACATTACAGCACGATCAATTTATCCCGCCGGTTCGGGACCTTAAATTCGCCGTTTTGGCCACTTTTCATATTCAAGGCTCTAAAAACAAGACTTTCTTCGGAATTGAAAATTCCCTGTTTTCGTCATGTAAAAATAGTACCAATGATATCAGCATATTATAGTGTGGCATGCTCTTTGCTTCCCTTTACTCCTTATCCTCGAGGCACTATTTTACTGAGGGTAATCCAAATCAACACAAATAAGGAGGAACTACAAGTGAATCGCAATTTTAGAAATTCTGGCTATGGGCTATTAATGGTAATGTTGATCTTAGGTTTTGTCGGCTATGCAATGGCCGGCAGCATGACTGTGGTGGGCACTATCGGCGAAGATAATACCATCACTGACGAGTCCGGAGCCGTTTATATGATTGGCGAAAGTGAAAAGGGCGGCGATGTCGTCACGATGAACGGCAAGAAGGTTGAGGTTATGGGCATGGTCGAAGAAGCCACTGACGGCTCAAAAACCATTGTGATCGAATCTTACAAAGTAATGGAATAAACGACCTGAAGCCAGCCTTTTCGGTTAGTTGAAACACAAAAGGGGGATATAAAACTCTCCCTTTTGTGTTTTCTATGCCAACGGTGTGTCCTGGTTGAGTTCAGCCCTGTTCTACGAGCAGGTCCCGAAATCTGCGGGGGGCGCTGCGATACATGTCCAGGACCGTATCCGGACCCTCGCTTTGGATGATTCGTATCCCTTTCTTCAGATATCTGTATTTTTCTTTTTCCGCTCGCTTGTCGAGAGCCTGTTTGATTTCCGAAGTTTCCAGATTTTTTATATACTTATCTGCTACCCGGGGGAAATAATGGTGCGCCAGCCCGCCGGCAATGGCCTCTTCGACGGCGATCCATTGAGCGGTTATCCGTCTGGCCTCATCCAGCGTTTTTTCTGCTGAATGATTCCATTGATCGTCAATGGCGCTTTCTGTATACGGTCTGAGCGCAATATGCAGCGTCTCTTCCAGGGGGAGTATCAATGTGTTGACCGGGGATTTTGCGCTGTTTTGCCAGATCGTGTAGTTATTTCGTGCGAATGCCAGCTGGCCGTTTCCCTGTATCGCCAGCATCGATGCGTAAGAACCGATTTCACCGGTATACACCGTTCCAGATAGGGAGATGTTGACCTTGTTTTCGTCTGAATCGCTTGAAAACAAATAGGTTTCTACGTACTGCTTGGCCAGGTTGTGGACGAGAAAAACCGTAACGCGGTTTTCAGTCTCCGGTATATCGGGAAAACTTCCACCCGGGTGGCGGATCTGGATATAAGGGTTTTCAAGCTTCGTTTCGGTGATGATAAAATCAATAATTTCCCGGCAATAGCGGAGGTACAATTCAGCGTAGTCACGGCGTCTTTCCGGTACAAATGCGATCCGCTTTCGGCTCGTCACCATTTCCCATTTCAGTTTGGTGCTGTCCAGATCCGATTTGATCTGCCGGATTAAGGCGGGGTTCTGCTTCAGGTATTCGAGAGAAGCTTCGTGGCATTCCACGTCGAATTTTTCCTCGTAGTCGTTGAACGCAAAGAGCGGTTCGTATCTGTTCTCGAGCTGGATGAGTTCCATCAGTCTGGAAAAATCCGATGCATTCTGCAGCCTTTTTTGTTGTGGGTGATAATTGCAGGAAATAATGCTGAAAATAACGAAAAAGAGCAGAAGTATGCGTACAATCGATCGGAGATGGTCAGGTTTTTGAGGTTTCAATATCAACTCTGCTGCAGGATTCAGCCGTAAGTTTCACCCAAATATCATCATGGCGGGTTTCAACCGTCTCTTTCACAAAGTACTCAAAAAGTATTAACTGTTTTACATAACAGTGCGCACAGATGTCATTCAATGTATTGCTAATACGTTTCTTTGTATAATAATAACTGATTTTTGCTGGAATGTAAAAGTGAAAAATGGGGTTGTTTTTCACTATATGGCGAGGTTACTAGAATGAGAAGGGTTGACATTCCTTCATTGCAGGCAATGTTATTATAATTATTCGATCATTTCTAATAGGATTTGGCTACCGATGTCAGAGCATATATGCCTTATCACTGAACGATGAACGTGACCTTCTGAGTGTTGCGGCCGAAAATATGGCAAATGGCATACATATTGCTCAGTTTCATTGGGATGGGGCATCTGTGGAAAAAGAAGAAACTATACGCTACTGGTTGTATGCGTCGATATCGATATGATGGGTGGGTCATGGGAAAGCACTTCAACACGCACAGATTAAGGGCCCTGGCTACAACGGGAACCTTTTTGGCTATCCTAATTTTGACAAATGCTTTTACGGCATTTGTTCATGCGGCTCCCGGAGATGATTTTACGATCGTCGTGCTGCCGGATACGCAGTATTATTCGGAATTATTCCCGGATATCTTTTATAGTCAGACCCAATGGATCGTCGAAAACAAAGACGCGCAGAAAATCGTTTATACGGCTCATCTTGGCGACATCGTCGAAAATGCATCTGTGGTATCCGAATGGCAGATTGCTGATATTGCTATGTATGCTTTGGAGGATCCATTTACGACGAACCTGGATGACGGCATTCCTTATGGCGTGTTACCGGGAAATCACGATCAACCAACCAACCTGTATAACCAGTATTTCGACCCGGCAAGGTTTCTTGGCAGAAATTATTATGGTGGCAGCTACGCTGTCGACAATAACGATAACAACTTCACGCTTTTTAGCGCCGGCGGGCTGGATTTCATCGTGATCAACCTGGCCCATCAAGCTGCTCTTGATCCCGATGTGCTCGATTGGGCTGATGATCTTTTGAAATCCTGGTCGGCCCGACGAGCTATTGTTGTGGCCCATAATGCATTGAGTGTCGGTTTAAATCCCAACGATCCGGGTAATTTTACCGTAGATGGGCAGTTGATATTCGATGCACTGAAAGACAATCCAAACCTGTTTCTCATACTTTGTGGCCATAACGGCACTGAGGAAATGCGAACTGATATTTTTAACGGCAACACGATTTACACCCTGTTGTCAAATTATCAAGGTTTAGCAAACGGCGGCAGCGGTTGGCTACGTTACATGACATTCTCCCCGCTAGCAGATACGATTACTGTCACGACCTATTCTCCCTGGCTAAACGACTTCGGTTCCGATAATCCCGATCTGATGGGGTCTTTTACAATATCCGCTCCTTTTAACTTGACGTATGACATGAGCAGCGGGCCGACAAGTCCACCAACGGAACCGACGGGGTTCAGTGCCACAGCCGGATTGTCGACCCAGGTCGATCTGAACTGGACCGACAATTCAGACGATGAAGCCGGGTATCAAATCGAATGGTCCGTAAACGGTGGTGTCGACTTCAGCCACCTCGGAACGGTGGCGCCTGATACCGAAAATTACAGCCATGAAGCGTTGATGGCGGACACCGAATACTGCTATCGAATTCGAGCGACAAATGGTGCGGGACCATCGTCGTATACGACCGTGCAATGTGCGACGACATTACCGGGGCCCACCATAGTGACTTTCATCCAGGGCGTCGGTGGATACGCTGATATGATCGATACGTCTCTTTTGGCCAGCGCTCCCAATCTGCCAAACGGCGATAACACTTGGGTCGGATGGGATACGGACAACCCCTATGGATCAGGCTATCTGAAGTATGGTCTGATTCGGTTTGACAACATCATCGGATCGGGAATCAGCCGAGTCCCATTGGGGGCTACTATCCAGACAGCCACCCTGTCCTATGTCGTCGAAAACGCCGGTGTTGCAGGTGATGTCAACGAAGTGACGATCGACTGGGATGAGGCCGTCACCTACGACTCCTTTGGCGGTGAGCCCGGCGTGCAGCCCGATGAATACGGAGCATCGGTGGGGACTGCCTTCGGTTCTCCAGCTGGGGTTCACTCACTCGATGTAACTTCGAGCCTGGTCGCCTGGGTCAACAACCCTTCAGTCAATCACGGCTGGATATTTCGGCCGACCGACTCGGACGGCGTTGATTTCTGGTCCAGCGAGGTTGGCCCGATAGATGATCGTCCGACCTTGACAGTGGCGTATTCGTTGCATTGTAACGGAGATTTTGAACCCACCGACGGCGATGTCGACGGTGCCGATCTATTTGAGTTGGTCGCCGACCCGGGAAAACTTGATCTCATAACGTTTTCAGCCGATTTCGGTAAAGTGGGCTGCAACTAAAATTATTTTTGTATTCTCCGTAAAACCCCGTCCGGTCCTATTGATTGGTGGTGACGGGCGTATATATTTTGAAGGAGATGGTTCGACAGACAAAAGCAGGATCAAAGGTTGAATTAAACGACGAAATTGTTCTTCCCGCTAAGATTGGGCCACACCGTTTGTAACCTCTTTGATTTATTCAATGCAGTACCCCCACCAGATTGAATTGATTCTACCTGTATGACCCAGGGATCTTAATTTCAGCGCCAGACATGGAACGTGTCGCAAAGAGAAGCGGGAGCGGTGAGCGCGGGTACTGCAGGGTAATATTGACCTGATTATTTCAATCCAGCCGGTGACGCCTCGGTACACAATCAGGGTGGATCAGGTTCTGGCTTAAATTTGGGGGAAACGGGCAGAACTATGTCCGCCAATTCAGGCGGCCGGTTTGGCAAGCTTCGTACGGGATTTTCCGGCACCGGTCGCCCTGCGGTAAAGTTCTTTTAAATCTTCCACGATTAAATAGATACAGGGGACCAGAGCCAGGGTAATCATGGTGGCAAACAAAACGCCAAAGCCGAGGGACACCGCCATGGGGATCAGAAAGCGCGCCTGGCGGGATGTTTCGAAAATCATCGGCGTCAGCCCGCCGAATGTCGTCAGCGTGGTCAAGATTATCGGGCGAAAGCGTTGCAGTCCGGCCTGCAAGATAGACGGGTAGGGTGACAAACCACTGCGCCGCTTACGATTGGCCATATCGATAAGCACCAGCGAATCGTTGATGACGACACCGGTCAAAGCCAACACACCGAACATACTGATGACGCTCAGGCTGTAGCCCATAATCATGTGGCCGATCACTGCCCCCACGATTCCAAAAGGGATCGATGCCATGATAATGGCGGGCTGGATATAACTGTTCAAAGGTACAGCCAAAATGGCATAAATTACGATCAAAACGATGACGAGTCCTTGGAACAGGCTCTGCATGCTCTTGCGCTGGTCGGCTTGACGTCCCTCGAAACTAAATTCCAAACCCGGGTAACGGTTCAGCAGAGTGGGAAGAGTCTCCGATTTTACCGCCGACAGAATATCTCCGGCCTTGCTGCGCGGGCGGACGTCCGCTGTAACGGTAACGATTCGTCGGCCGTTGCGGCGAATGATATCGGTGTAGGCTCGTCCCCGACTGACGATCACGGCGGATCGCAGGGGCGTTTCGCCGCCGCCGGGTGTGTGTAAAATCATTTCTTCCAGGTTATATTCCGAAATTCGTTCCTCTTTTGGCAGACGCACCATGACTTTAATTTCGTTGCGGCCGCGCTGTTGGCGCAAGACCTCGGCACCATAAAATGAATAACGCATCTGCTGCGCCACGTCTCGCGAGGTCAACCCCAGGCTGCGGGCGTCGGGACGCAGCTGAAAATCGATCTGCTGTTTGCCGGGGGCAAAGCCATCATCGACATCTTCCACATTGGGATAATACACCAGCGCTTCGGCAAGTTCGCCACTGGCCTGCTCCAGCAGGTCCATACGCTGGTGGCTGAGTTCGATGCTGATGGCCGAGCCCCGGCCCGGACCGCCGGCATCCGACTCGAATCGGAGCGATTCGAGTCCTGGCAACATACCGACCCGCTTGCGCCATAGGTCGGTATAGGCAGTGGTGGACATGGGCCGTATCCCTGGAGGCTGAAGGTAGACGCGCACCTCGGCGACATTGCTATTGACGCGGGCATAGATGCCTTCCACGAGTCGATTCCCCCCGTTGACGGCTGCCACGGCCTTGGCCTCCGAGACAAGTTTTTGCTGGACAGTTTCAGTTTTAGAAAAGGCGCTGCCGAAAGGCAAGGTCGCGGTCACCTTCGCGTAGTCGGATTCGATCTTGGGAAAAAGTTCGAAACCCAACCGTCCGCTTCGTATGAATCCGATGGTGACGATAAGAATCGCCAGGGCAATCCCTAATGATACATAACGCCAGCGCAAGATGAGTCCCAGAAAAGGCGTATAGAAGCGATGCACCGCTGCCATGAAGGCCCGGCTGAAACGACCCTGCCACTTCTCCAGCCACACCAAAAGTTTGTAGCGCGGGTGGGATTTTTGGTGACCCAGGTGGGCTGGCAGGATCAGCAGACTCTCGATCAGCGATATGGCGAACACACAGATAACGACCATGGGGATCTGCTTGAATACTTTTCCCATAAAACCGGGAATGAACAACATGGGCAGGAAAGCCACCATGTTGGTAAGTACGCTAAAATTCACGGGCATGGAAATTTCACGCGTGCCAGCCACTGCGGCATCAAACCATGCCTTGCCTTCCTGACGGTGGGAGTAGACGTTCTCTCCGACCACGATGGCATCGTCTACCACGATACCAAGGGTCACAATGAACGCAAACATGGAAACCATGTTGATGCTGACACCCAAAGAAATCAGGAATAGCAGGGATCCCAGGAAAGATATGGGAATGCCCAGGCTCACCCAAAACGCGAGTCTCGGTTCAAGAAAGAGGGCCAGGAGAACGAACACCAGTGCCAGTCCCAAAAGGCCATTTTTCAGGAGGAGCCCCAACCGTTGGCGGTAAATTTCCGAACGGTCATTGCGCAGGTCGATATACAGCCCGGCCGGAAGGGTTTCTTTCAGTTCGGTAACCACGCGTTTGACAGCATCGGAAACGGAGAGAGGCGTCTGTTCGCCCACACGGTAAATTTCAATGAATACGGTGGGCTGGCCGTTATAGGTTGCCTGCTGGTCGGTCTCCTCGAAGCCGTCTTTGATGACAGCGATATCTTCCAGCAGCACCTGGGTGCCGTCGCTGGCCGTGATGATGGGGATCCGGCCGAACTCGCGACCGTAGTCCCGTCGCTCTTTCATACGCACCAGGATGTCACCGCCGGGGGTTTTGATGGCGCCGCCCGGTAGTTCTACACTGGCCTGTCGCAAACGTTGGGCCACATCACCCAAGGTTAAATTATAGGTACGTAAGGTATTTTGAGAAATTTCGATGCTGATTTCGTATGCACGAACATTACTCAAATCCACTTGGGTAATTTGGGGATCTTGCAGCAGGCGCTCGCGTGCGATTTCAGCATACTCCCGCAGGACCTGCTCGTTCTGGTCACCATAGAGCGCCAGTGAGACAACATAGCGTTTGCGGTTGGCGATGGTGACCTTTGGCTCTTCAGCCTCCTCCGGGAGTGAAGATATGCGGTCCACCTCGGCTTTGATATCCTGGGCCAAACGTTGTATGTCTTCGCCTTCGATCATTTCCACTGTCACGGTTCCCGAACCCTCCCGTGCGATGGCGGTGACTTTCTCGATTCCTTCCAGGCCTGAGACGGCCTCTTCGACCGCCAACAGTATTCCCCGTTCGACCTCCTGGGGACTGGCACCGGGATAAGGGACAGTGATGTTTACAATATCCAGTTCAAAGTCGGGAAACACTTCCTGCTTGATACGGGTGGCCCAAAACAAACCGCCCACCAGCAGGACAAGCATAAGCAGGTTAGCGGCCACGGGATGACCGGCCATCCAGCTGATAGGACCTTTGATGTTTGAAGAGGCTGTATCCTTATTTACCATTACCTGAAACTCGAGTGTTGTGGTCTTCTGATGATTTCGCTGTGTCGGGTTGTTCCTGTTCGGGTTTGTGCCGGATCGCCATACCTTCGACCGGTGCCGGTAGGTCAGAAACGACGAGTTGCTGCCCTTGCTTTAGGTCGTTCTGAATAACGACGGTCGTATCGCTTCTCCAGACAGGGTTTACCTTCCGAATCGATAGCGTCATGTCGTCGTTCATTATCCAGACCGAGTTTCCATCTCGCAGCGTCGTACGTGGGATGACAAATACGTCGTCCAATTGCCGTCCCTCCATCTCTACCCGCACGTACTCTCCGATCAATAGTGGCGGGACTGTTCGCTCCTTGGCCTTATGCTGCATGGGGTCTTTGACTTCTATGAGGATACGGGCCATACGACCTTCACTGGCCAGATCCCCCATAAGGCGGACGACTTTTCCTTTGACGGTGTGGCCTCCTGAATAGTAGATTTTGGCAACAGAGCCCTTTTCGTTTTTCCGCTGCGGAATGTGAATCCATTCCAGCCGGTCCACCGGAATGGAGGCCTGAACCCAAAAGGCATCTGTCCCCACCAATTCGGCCATGGACTCACCGACGGAAACTTGGGATCCCACATCCACTGATTTTGATCGTACGACGGCATTGAAAGGAGCAATGATCCGGG
This sequence comes from uncultured delta proteobacterium, assembly GCA_963848135.1. Lineage (GTDB taxonomy): Bacteria > Desulfobacterota > Desulfobacteria > Desulfobacterales > SG8-13 > JARFQH01. Next base: position 681,456 of record CAWKCK010000018.1, on the reverse strand, counting down.
TGCGATCCAGATCGAGGGCCGCTCGCTCGACCGCTGCCTTTGCAGAGTCTATATCGGCCCTGGCTTTGTCCAGGTGCGGTTTGCGCAAGGCCAGATCGGAATCGAAGGCTTCTTTGCCTCGATTACCGTTGAGCAACTGCCACTCCCGTTGGGCGACCTCTTGGCGTCCCATTTCCAGCTTCAACCCGTACTGGGCATTGACCAGCTCACTTTTTTTCTGAGCCAGAGTAAGTTTGTAGTCATTGTCGTCCAGTTGAACGACCACGCTCCCATTTTTCAAGAAGCCGCCATCGGTAAATTCAGGGTTTATAGTCACGACCTGACCGGATACGCGTGACTTCAGCAAAACCGTGCGGGCCGGGATGACGGTACCCATAGCGGTGAGAGTAACCCGGTGAGACGTGCGTTGAAGCGCCTGGGTTTCTACAACCGGCACCCATTTGGTGGGGGGGCGTTTCTGGGGTCTGGTGGCGGATTTTTGCAAATAGGCAGCTCCGGCAATGCCGGCAACGACGATGATAACCGCGGCCAGGATGCGCAAAAGGCGTTTCCACCAGCGCACCGGTGGTAGTTCTGTTGGTATTTCCGGGTGATTTTGGGGCAATGGGTTCATTATTTATTATTCTGTATCCAACACCTGGTCCTTTGGGCCAGGTCAGAGATAATGGGCTCTGCCAAGAAAATAATACAAAGTGTGGAGTGAACTAAAATGAGTTATAAGTGATCTAAAGTTTACGTATCGCTTCGCTCTGTCGTTTATAAAAAGGAATAGAATTCCTTAACTTTAGGCACTTTAGCTCATTTAGTTCACTTTAGTCACTTTGATGTAATAAAACCAACACTCCCTTTCAGGGAGGAACTAGTGCCGGGCCCTCTGGACCCGGGTATCTATTTCGACGTGTTCGCAATTGTTTCATCCAGCGGAATCCTTTTGTAATTCCGGTGGGGTCAGCTCCTGTGGCCACGTTCCACCCAGAGCGCGGTGCAGCAGAACTCTTGCAGCGAGTAGATCGGCCTGTCTGCGAATCAGGTCTCTTTCAAGGCCTTGCACGGTCAGCAGCTGTGTCAATACCGGCAGGTAGTCGTTCAGGCCGTTGCGGTAGCGCACGCCGGCTTCTTCGAGGGCTTTGCGGGCGCTATCAACAACTTTTTGTAACCCCTCGATATGCTCCTTTTGTTTCGCTTCGCTGATGAGTGCGTCCTCGACCTCTTTAACGGCCGTTAGTACCGTATTGTAGTAAGCGGCTAAATTTTCATCGGCCAGAGCCCGCACGCGGTCGACCTCGGCGGCTCTCCTCCCACCATCCAGAAGCGGCGCGGTGAGGTTGGCCGACAGGCTCAGCAGCCAGTTGCTGAACAAAACCTCAAAATCGCCTTGGCCGTACCGGGCGCCGGCATTGAGACTGAGGGCCGGCAGGCGGGCCGCCCTTGCCGCAGCGATCTGCCAGTCAGCAGCCTGAAGTCGTAAGCCTGCACTTCTTACATCCGGCCGGGCCGATAATAGGTCGGCCGGCAGTCCCGTAGCGGGCAATGCCGGAGGCTGGGGCAACTCGGAGCGGCTAATGTCGATGTCTGCCATGGGCGGTTTGCCTAATAACACCGCAAGCTCGTGACGCAACAACTGCTCATTTCTTTCGACCAGAGGGATTTCGGCTCTGACGTTTTCCACAACCTGTTGCTGCTGGTACACATCCAGGGCTGAAACCATTGCCATTCGGAAACGCAGCTCCACCAATTCCAGTAACGTTTCGTTGATGCGCAGCTGTTCTTGCAGAAGCTGCTTCTGCATTCGCTGGGAAATGATAAAGACCCAGCGGTTCGCTACTTCGGCGGCTATCGTAATGGCAGCCGTGTACAGGTCCTCCTGTGTGGCCGAAGCCCGCAGCGTTGCAGAATCCCTTTGGGCACGGATGCGGCCCCACAGGTCGACTTCGTACCGGGCAATCAATCCGAGGCTGTAATCTTCGATAGTGAAAGGGCTGGTTGGATCCCCTTCAAATCTCTGCCGTCCCACGAACGCATCGCCATTTCCATCAAGCTGGGGGTAGAGCTCGGCACCGGCCTGGACAGCCAGTGCGCGGGCCTGATTTAAACGCGCCCAGGCTTCTTTGAGTGTGAAATTGCCGGCCAATGCTGTCGATATCAATTCATTAAGCTTTTGGTCCTCAAAGCTTTCCCACCAATGCTGCATCGGTTCCGCATCACCCGTGAAAAGAGAAAAAGTTCGGGGCAGATCCTCAGCCGGAGATCTGCGAACATCCGGTGCAAATGGACTGCAGGCGTTCAGCAGCATTATGAAAATAACCACTCCGGTGATGGTTTGCTTTACCAACATTCCCTCTATTTTTTTATGGTCGGTTCAAATGCCAGCCGCAACGAGTTTTTCTATTACCCCAGCAACAATATAACCAAGCGCACGGACGTCGAATTACCATTCTGTAACCGTAAACCATGGTCCTCATCAAGCGCATTTTTTTAGTAAATATAGAACAATTTACCCCCTTAGCAACATTAATACGCTATTTCTTGGATAAAGGGAAGCAGGGGCGTGGGTATGCAACTTCGACCACTCAAATTTATTATTTCAAATAATAATCATCGGTAAACCCCCAACTTTGCTGGGGAGACGCCCAAAATTCGACAGATCCAGTAGTTATCAATGACCGGTGGCGATCATTATTATAATTCAGTGGCCGTTTGTTTCCCCGGAATAATGGTTTTAAAAGACCGCTTTGAGGGGTTCACAGACCATTCCTCCGGCTTAGCCGGAGGCCATTGAGTACCCCCCGGGGAGCTAATTTAATTGCGGATAGAAACAGAAAGGCCCTGCCGCATCGACACCGCGGCAGGGCTTTCCGGTTCGGACCGACCTGATTCATACGAAGTTGTTTCAAACGGTCGGGTGCTGAGTTACTGCCTATTTTCTGTTATCTTAAGGCAGGCATGGTTTTATCTTCTGTAAAAGAAGTATTTCGACCAGAGATATCTGAAAAAACTGCGATATGTCCGGCGGTGCTTTGAACGATATTTTCTGCCATCGTCATCGCGCTCGTCGTCGTCATCGATTTCGTCCTTGCGATCATCATCGGCATCATCGTCTTCCTCATCGTCACCGCGAACAATGGGTTTCGGCTCGACGATCGGTTCCGGCTTCACGATCGGATCAGGTTCGACAATGGGTTTCGGCTCGACGATCGGTTCCGGCTTCACGATCGGATCAGGTTCGACAATGGGCTTCGGCTCAACGATCGGTTCCGGCTTCACGATCGGATCAGGTTCGACAATGGGCTTCGGCTCGACGATCGGATCCGGCTTCACGATCGGATCAGGCTCGACAATGGGTTTCGGCTCGACGATCGGTTCCGGCTCAACGATGGGATCCGGCTCGACAATGGGTTTCGGCTCAATTGAGCAGGTTGCTGTGCAGCCGTCATCGTTGGTATTATTGCCGTCGTCACACTGCTCATTGGGATCTAAAACGCTGTCACCACAGATCGGTTCTTTAACTGGTGGCGGCTCAACAGTTATGGTCACCGTCACCGCCGGGCTGTTAACAGTGCCGTCATTGACAATGAGCTGGACCACATATATCCCTGCCGCATCGGCATCAAAGGACGTCCCAATTTCATGTGGCGCCGCTATTGCGGCAGTGCTTTCATCCGGCTTTGAAGTAAAGGACCAGGTGCAGGTGAGTGGGTCGGCATCCGCATCGCTCGAGGCACTTCCATCAAGAGTAGCGGTTTCGCCAGCTATTATATAGGTGTCCGGACCGGCATCAGCCATTGGCGCCGAATTTTCGGTGGTAATTATCACCGTATCAGCCTTGCTATCGATTGTTCCGTCATTGACAATCAACTGGGCCACATATGTTCCAGCTGCATCAACGATGAAATCGGTAATTTCAGCACCTGGATTGGACAATGCCGCGACACTATCTTTCGGTTTGTCAGTTATAGACCAACTATAGTCGAAAGCATCGCCGTCAGGGTCGTAGGAACTACGACCGTCAAGAATGACCTTTTGACCGATTACGACCGAGTCATCTAATCCGGCATCGGCCACCGGTGGTGAATTAATGGTGGTGATATTGACTGTATCCGGGTTACTATCGACCGTTCCATCATTGACGATCAACTGAAGCGTATACGTGCCGGGGCGATCGATTTCAAAAGAAGGCATAACCGTTGTTGAATCTGACAGTGTCGTGCTGGTACCAGAGGGACTGTTGACAAACGACCATCGATAGTTCAGTTGGTCGCCATCCACGTCGGAAGAACCACTGCCACTCAGTTCGACGGTTTGGCCGACTGTAACCGTATCATCCAATCCGGCATCGGCAACCGGAGGTGTATTCGCAGTAGTGACGGTTAATTCCTTCGTTACGCTGGAATCTAGGTAGTCATAGACAGTAAGCTGCACATAATAATCGCCGCTTTGATCGATTACAAAAGTGGGATTGACATCCGTAAAGGTAGTTTCAGTGTCGTCGGGCGATGTCACAATCCAAGCATAGAATATTTCGTCCTCGTCCGCATCCCAAGAATCACTACCGACCAGCATGACTGTATCATTGACTTTTGGTGTGGGTCCAGGAAAGTTGATAACGGCCACCGGTGGTATGTTGGATGGGGGGGGCGGGGGCTCACATTGACTCGGTCCCTCACTGCTACCATGACAGCGAGTACAGTCGCACCCTTTGCTTGGATATGCATATACATGACCGTAAAACCCGATGGATAAGGCCAGTCCAATAAAAAAGATGAACATCGCTTTTCGCATTCGATCCTCCTTTTTCTTGAGTGTAATAGTTACAGACGTGATGCAATCTATCCGCGAATTACATTAAAGATACAACGTATATACAAAATTGATGCCAGGTGACCAAAATAGTTTTGCAGGCAGGGGCAAGTTCAGATTTAACGGTTTGAATTTAGACTTTTCCCGTCTGAATATAAGAAGTTTTCATACGGATCGCAGCGAAGGTGGAAGACGTTAAAGCCACGGCGGACAACGGACTTCGGGTTACCATGGTGTAATTGGAAGGGAGAAAAAACGAATATGTGCAATGCGCAGATCAGGCTTAGAAAAATACGGACGTTACATATTATAAGGATGAAATGATAAATAACTCGATCCTCCCAACTTGGGGATATATTGGAGAGGTGAAGGTTTTTCTAAATTCGTTTTTTCTTACATAACGGACCGTTAAAAGAATGGCAAAATAACGTCACCTGAAGTGAATGAGTTTCCCTGCACAATATCGCCGCAGAGGGTTGCGACAGTCAGGTATAATGCGTGACCAGACATTGTAACCTGAATTTGCATTGACGATTTGTTTCGACACATGGCGACATGGCCAGCGTTTAAACGTGATTTTGGTCAGATGGCACCCTGTCAAACGTCGGGGATTGTTGCCGGGGACCGGGGGGTATCATTCCCGACCATGCATTTCTTTAAGGATTGTTAATTGTTGCAACAGGTGATAGGGGGAAAGTGTCCATCAGGTTTTTCAGACAGATGACTGGATGTAACAAGTAGGGAAGGCGAGTATATAACCCAAGTTGAGCGTTTCATATTTCCGAAATATGAAAATCAACAATAAAAATAGGGAATTCTACCCATCGGAATATCGAAAATATAAAACCATACGGGATTTCCAATTTCACTGCATCTACGGCGTCAAATGACGTCCCGCATAGTTCACTATAGCGGAACGACATTTTCCTTGTGCCTGCTGCGGCATACTTGAAAATCGCTCAATTTGAGTATAAGTAAGGAGAGAAGGGTGAAAAGATCTGGTGAACGAGAAAATCTATTCCTCATCGGTGATGTTTCCCATCAAGTGGGATTGTCGCAAAAACGCATCCGCGAATATGAGAAAGAAGGATTCATTGCGCCGCGGCGGGATCGAGCGACCAACAACAGACTCTACACCGAATTTGACATTCGCCAGATTCAACGCGTCAACGCGCTTATACACGATCACGGATTCACTCTGGCCTGCCTGAAATATCTCCTGGTTTCAGCGGCTTGCTGGAATATTTTCGACTGCAAAAAAAAAGACATCTGTCCGGCCGCCCAGAGCCTCGATGCCCCCTGCTATGATGCTCTTCAGCGTTTAAACTCATCGGCTGTTATTAAATGTGAATCCTGTCCGATATATCGCTTGAGAAAAACCCCCAAGATAAAAGTGCTGGAAAAAAGTCCAACTTAACTCTACCTGCAGGCGCTATACATTCCAACGCTTTCTCGCCTTGAAAAACCACTATAGGTGTTTACCCTAAAACCATTGCCATCTTTCAAAAGCCAGCTCAGTGAAGAGATGTTCTTGTCTCCGACTGTCTGATTCGCTGCTTTGCGGCTGTAAAACGATTAAACTTGACCATTCCCTGTAGCTCGCTGCAGGGAGATTCATTAAGGAATCGTATCACGATGCATAAAACCGAAACCGCAGATGATAAGGAATTCAGCAAATGGCTTGTTTTATCGGCTTGCCTGCTTTTACTTCTTTCCTTCGGGTACCGTTCCGGATTCGGACTTTTCGTTAAACCGATTAGCGAGGCCAATGGCTGGGGACGGGAGGTCATTTCCACGGCCCTGGCACTTCAAAATATTGTTTGGGGCATAGTGGCTGTTTTTGCCGGTGGGCTGGCTGACCGTTTCGGCAATGTGAAGGTCATCCTGGCCGGTACGCTGGTTTACGTCCTCGGTATGGCTCTTATGTCTGGCGTAGAGAACCCTTGGATGCTGAACACATCGGCCGGTATTCTGGTCGGTGCTGGGATAGCCGGGACATCATTTGGCATCGTTCTGCCGGCAATGGCCCGGGCGGTCGGCGAAGATCGCCGCCAGTGGGCACTCGGGCTTGGAACTGCCGCTGGATCTCTGGGCCAGTTTGCCGTGGTTCCGGTCGCACAGGTTCTCATAGATGCCTACGGTTGGATGACAGCACTCAATCTGCTGGCCTGTTCAGCGCTTACGATGGCCGCGTTTGCCATGCCGCTGGCACCCTATTCGGGCAGCCATGACGTTTCGCTGCAGAATATAAGTCAAACGGTTCCCGAAGCCTTGCATGAGGCCCTGAATTATAAATCCTTCCTTCTGCTGGTATCGGGGTTTTTTGTCTGCGGATTTCACGTCGCTTTTATTACCGCTCATATGCCGGCTTTTCTCAGCGACATCGGTTTCGACGCCCAGGTCGGTGCATGGAGTATCGCGCTTATCGGCCTCTGCAACGTTATCGGGGCCTATTTGTCGGGCATTCTATCCGGCAGGATCCTCAAGCGGCACGTACTGGTGTTTATCTACTTGAGTCGTGCTGTGGCAATCAGCCTGTTCCTATTGATTCCAGTCAGTCTGGCATCGGTTTATGCATTCAGTGCCGTCATGGGTTTTTTGTGGCTTGCCACCGTTCCGGCCACTTCGGGTTTGGTAGCGGTCATGTTCGGTACGCGTTACATGGCCATGCTCTACGGCATTGTGTTTCTCGGTCACCAGATTGGCAGTTTCAGTGGCGTCTGGCTCGGGGGCTGGCTTTACGATAGAACCGGCAGCTACGATGGGGTCTGGTGGTTGGGTGTGGTATTGGGGGTCATTGCTGCGGTCTTACATTGGCCGATACGCGAACGCCCGGTCGCACGGCTTGCAGCAGGGAATATTTGACCGGAAACCGGGTCGGTTTTTTCCTGTCAGAAAAAACGGTCCCCCTGAGAAGCCGATTGTGCGAGTCTTTTGATAACGCCCCACCACAGCAAGGGGATGCTCAACAGGAAAATGAGACCGATCAGACTGAGAATGACATTGGTCCATTTAATGAACCTGCTGGCCGTTTGAGCTTGAATTGATTTTGGCGGTTGTTCCATTCCATGGACAACGATTTCGTACAAACCATAGAAAGACAACATTGGTACCGTAACGATAAGCGGTGCCAGGTGGAATTCGAGCCATCCCAGCGAGTTGATCACTTCGGCGATGATGACACCCAGGCCGGTCAAACCGATGGCACAGGCGAATACCTTGACCATTCGTTTGTTTCTCTCCAAAGCTACCGGTGTTTTCGAAGAACAAGTAAATCCTGCCCACCGGCGCCGCGGTCGAGGTAATCCAGGATTTGAAATACGGATCCAAAGACGGTGACAACTTCCGCCCGAGTCTGAAATACATCGCACGAACCCGCGTGTTGAGTGGCCAACGAGGCTTTATCGTCCCGAGCGTTGAGAACGAGATGCCCGTCCGCTTGCAATTTCTCACGGTCCTCTGCGGTGAGCATGGTCTTCTCGTAGCTGCGTCCCAGAACGGTACAGAGAAATATGCCTCCGGGCCTCAAAACGCGATGCAATTCCTCGAGCCAGGGCCGCTGCCATTCAATGGGAATATGGGTGAAAACCGACGATGCCATGATAAGGTCGACGGTATCAATTTCTAAAAAAGTCAGCGGCGGCTGCAATCCATTTTGATGAAATTCAATACCGGCGATGTGCTTCCGACACCATTGGACGCAATCATCATTGACGTCCGAACCGACAAGCCGGACCCCCTGGATGCAACGGAGATGCCGCAGAAGACGGGCCGAACCACAGCCGAGTTCGAAGACAGAGCCGACGGTCCGAATATTGAAGGCAACACCCTCCAGCGCCTGGATGAATTCGATCATCTGTTCAAAACCGGTGCGAAAGTAGAAGTCCGGATTCAGCCACCGTTCAACCTCGGTTTTCGTCATTCCCGCAGTGGTCCCAATGAGCTGTTCCGGTGCGGCTGGCCCCGGGTCCAGGGCTTGGAAACTTTGTGGTAGCTGCCCGCGTAACTTGCTGTAGAATCGCCGTTGCGCCAATTTGCGGCGAGCGCTTTCGTCAGATACGCGTCGCACCATCCAATCGGCCAATCGGTCCAAGACGGGTAAGCGGTTCATCAACAACTCTTTCTCTGGTAATTAAAAACAGGGTGGCAATACGAGCTTTGATATGTTTCATCGGCACTGATAATCGGTAAAGCCGATATGAGCGGAGAGTTGGATGCGGAATTATCGGAGGACGACTAGGTTTGTCAAGCCCAATTGATCGTCAAGGGGGTCGGGATTCATTAAGAAATAAGAGCAGGAGACCACGTACTATGGCGTGTGGGGCGATCACTGTTAATTCCGAAAATCGAATATCAAAATCCGAAACAAAGCCTAAGGTTTGAAACTCTTGAGGGCAGACGGCTGTTTTTCGGTCGGCAAAATCAAAAATTTGTTTGTCACGATCAATTCAACCCCGCTTTTCGGAGTCCGGCGACAATCTTTTCACGATGGGCGGGATTTTGATAGGCTTGGCCATAGAAATCGACCTTGAAAAAGGGCGAAATCTTCAAAATTTCGGCCTTCTCAGCCGCGGCGAGATCCATTTGACCGGTTTGGGCATAGATTGACGCTAAAAGAATGTGGCCGCCTAAAAAAGTCGGCCATTTGGTTGTCGCCTGCCTTAACCAATGAATCGCCTGGTCGGTATCGCCTTTGAGATAGTGCGCAATGCCGATATTCATATACGATCCTGGAGAGAGATAGGGATCAAATTCCAATACCTTAGTGTACCACTCGAGCGATTTATCGGGGTGGCCGGAATATAACTGCACGGCACCTATATGCCGAAAGCTGATATAGTCGTTCGGGTTCAGATCGATGGCCTTTTGAAGCTCGACCTTGGCGAGATCATACTCCCCGAAACGCATGTAGATATAGCCTAATATCAGCACGGGCGCTGGCGTTGGAATCGTCCAATTGAACCGCTTTTTTCGCCAGATCCAGCGCCTCCTGGAGCGCAACATTGGGAAATTCGGTCCAACCGTAGTTGACAGCCCAGGTTCTTACTTTGGCAAGACCCACAAAGGCAGCGGCGTAATTTGGATCAAGCTCTATCGCTTTTTGAAATAATTTCCGCGCTTCAATATTGCCGTCGCTGGTCCGTTTAAAGTGATGATGATAGGCCTGCAGGTAATAATCGTAGGCTTCCAGGCTGCCCGTGCTTTTGCTCATGGCCAACGCCCGTTCAGACTGATCCACCTTTAGGGCCAGCTTTCTGACGGTCGTCTCTATGATTTCATCCTGCAGTTCGAAAATATCCTCGATTTGACGGTCAAATCGCTGGGCCCAAATATGATTCCCGCTGGCAGTATCGATGAGCTGCGCATTGATGCGGACCTGATCCCCCGCTTTTTGAACGCTGCCTTCGAGAATGTACTTCACATTCAGTTCGTCCCCTAACTCTCTGATATTCGGTGTTTTCCCTTTGTATTTGAAAACGGTCGTACTGGCCGTCACGGCCAGCTCGCGGAACTTGGACAGGTCGGTAATGATATCTTGGGTAATCCCGTCGCTGAAATATTCTTGATCGGCATCATTGCTCAGGTTTGCAAAGGGTAAAACGGCGATGGAAGACTTGGCCGGAGACAGATTTTCAAGCGACCGGGCGACATTATCACTTGCCGGATGAGAGGTCGAAGTGAGCGAATATTTCATCAACGCTGTGCCGCCGCCAAGTATAATGACCACCACTGCCGCTGCGGCCAGAAAGGTCTTTTTCGATTTTCGTGGCACGGCAATATTAGCCGTGCATGTGGTTGCATCGGGGTCCTTCCAAATTCTATAGGCGGGAACAGGGTGGGGGATATTTTTTACGGTTTGCTTTCCTATGAATTCACATCCCAAAGGAACTTTATTTTGAATTTGCTCGTATGTGTTGCCCGATATGCAAATGCCGCCGCCCTTTGCCAGACCCTCCATCCGCGCCGCAATGTTGACGCCGTCGCCGTATATGCGGTTGCCATCCTCGATTACATCGCCGAGATTGACGCCGATTCTGAAAACCATTTTGCGATCAATCGGCAGTGAGGCGTTAGATTTTTTTATTTCATCCTGAATCTCCAAGGCACATTTCACAGCATCGACAACACTGACAAATTCGGCCAATATATTGTCACCCGGAGAATCAACAACCCTGCCACGAAGGGTTTGAACCCGGTGACTTATTTTTTCCCTGTAAGACTTGAGGGTGTTAACCGTTTCGGCGTCGTCCAAACTCATCAAACGGCTGTACCCTTCGACATCCGCACTGAGTATGGCCGTCAGTTTTCTTTTGAATCGACGATCAGGCATCGGTTTATCTTTCAACGACGGGATATTTGTTCCGGAACCATTCGTGCCACCCGCCCTTTAAAGCATAGACTTTGGTGAATCCTTTGGACTTCATTTGAGATGCCATCCAGGCACTCGTTGCTTCATCCGGTCAAGCACAATAGAATACGTAAGTCTTGTCTTTGTTGAATTGATTGGCCCACTGATTATTCGCCGCTGGCTCAACTCTTTGCGCTCCCGTAATTTTAAACTCACTGGACTTCCAGTCTCTTCCCGCGCGGACATCCAAGATAGAGATGTCATCGTCACCGAGGTGCGTCTTTAGCTCTTCTTTCGTCATCAGCGGTATGGTGTCCGCCGCGGCGAAACCCGATAACATTGAAAATGTGACGATGAACAGGACGGATATATTAAGATGTAACGGTAATTTTTTTGTCATAAAATCTCCGTAGCGACCGGCCCCATGTCATAACCGTCATTAGGATTTCGCCAAATAGGCCGGCAGTAAATAGGACTCGAATTTCCACCGGCAATAGCGTTTCGGATCGCGAGAAAGAGTACTGCTGACCAAAAAACAAACCACTGCGGTGGTATTTTCGTTATTGGGGGGTACGCGGCTATTAAGTCTTAAACTGAAGGGACCCTTGCTATTCAGGTTTCTCCCAACCCAAATAGAGTTTTCCATTGATGATTTTCCATTCTTCAGGGTTTTCTGCGGCAACCTTGCCGGCTAAGAGACTAACCGCTCAGAAACCCCCGTGATGAGGTTTATATTTTATTGGATTCGCCGCAAACAGATCGCGGTTTTCAGCCTTCGAAAAATACCAACTGGCCTCATTCCAATTATAGGCGAACTCGCTATTGCCTTTGACGGCACGATTTTCAGTGAAATAGGCCACGGGGTCGTATCCTTTAATTGCCACGCCATAGACCTCTGTGCCCGTCGCATCCGTTGCCATGGCGCCAACATTTGCGAATGCCAGAAAGATCACGGTTAGCAGGGCCGAAAGAATTAGCCTTTTGTAATTTTTAAATATCGTCATTTTATTCCTCCTTGCCTCGACGGCCGTATCCTGTGCTGTTTCAGAACATCGATTTTAAGGACGACGATATTAACGGGGTGTCTGAGAATTCATGTCGGAAGGATAATCTGAGGGAGATACAGTTGATACCATACGTCAATACCTATGTTGAACATACCACATTGTGGCATTCAGTCAACCCTTTGGGAAATATATCAATACCTTTTCACTGAGGGGGCGAAAAGGAATAAACGCCAGTCCTAACGGGCAGGCATCAATTGTACTTAAATTGCCGAAGGCATGATGGTTTTCATTTGCCGGAGGCCGACCATTATTTATAAGATCCGATCGGTCATTCCGCCCTGCGGGGCGTCTCGGCGGCAAATGAAAAATAAAAACAATACGCTGTGTCATCTGCGACTCTGCGATGAATAACTTGCCAAATAGTAAATTCGCAAATGCGCATGTTGTACTGACGTTGTGTATAAATAGAGGTGTTTAAAATTCATTTGTGTTGACGGTTTGCAAATGAAGATTTTGCCAAAAACAAACCTAAACAGGCCATGAATAAAGAAATAACGAAAATAACCAGCATGGTGAGCAGCAGTTGGGCGATATTATCATCGATAAGAACCAGGCCCAAAGAACAGATTAACATGGCCAAAAACACAACCATATGGCGCTTGGGCCAATAGGAGGGGCGAGGTCTTTGATACGGAGGGCTTTTCTTATGCCATCGGATAAAAAGAGCCAAATGCGTCATCGCGTAACTCAATAGCCAGAACGACAATCCCGCACGAATACTTTTGTCGAGAAGATCAGAGCCTGCGAACCCTAAGGCCATCAAAATTCCGATGCTGCCGGCCAGACAAAAAAGGGGCAGTAGCGGACGGCCTAAAAACAGGGTGAATACGGCGGGTAAAAGACGGTTAGCAGCCATCTGTGTCATCATCCGGGATACGGCGTGAAACAGAACATTGACCGCTGCACAGGTCCCGGCAATAACGACGATACCGATGATGACCCGTCCGGTTTGGCCGCCAATTTTTTTAGCGGTCAGAATATGCGGCAATGTGGTATCCGCCAGTCTTTCAGGAGCGACATAAAGATAAGCGGCGAATCCCCAAAGTATGGTTAAAAGACCGATGAGGGAAATTCCGGTAATCATTTTAGTGGCTACTTTGATATTTGTACCGGCAGCGTTTGTAAAGTTGAGCAAATCATACCCGATAAATAGTAATGCGGCGAGTGCGAGACTTTTAATATTGAATGGAACGGGCTCTTGATATGGTATATCACCGCTTTGAAACCATAAATAGATTGCCGATACCGACAGCACAAGTAAACCGCAAACGGCAACAGTGACAAAGATGACCTGGGCCATTGCGGCGGTTCGCCCGCCGATGAGATTGAGTGTCAGTAGGGTCAACATTAACACCACTGCAAAACCGAAATTTGGGAACCAGTAAATAAAGACTTCATTGAAGACAAATCCTGCTGCAATTAAGATCGCGGTTCCTAAACATACCGCCAAGACAGGACGCGATAAAAGAAGCAACGTTGAGGCGGTCAGTGATCCGAAGGTATCTTTGAGGAGAATAATTTCGCCTGATTGAGGATTTGTTTGGGTAGGGATAAGTTGATAGACTTTCGCATTAAAACCATGCAATGCCATCGCTGCCAAAATAGCAACGAAGTAGGCCGGGCCGCTTGTGCCGACAATATTGCCTTGCAACATCAAGACCTCCGGAGAGACCATCATTCCGGTAACCCATGCGATAGCGACGATTGAATTAAAGTTCATGAGGATTGATATGCAATCGAATTGATTGAAAAGAACGCGCTTTTGGAAAACGGATGGATCTGAAATTCTGGGTTGTTTATCGGACACGGATTCATCATGTCCTCTCCGATGCCCATCATCCCACGTCTGTGCGACGGTTGCAATATAATGTCAGCTGGGGGACCTTGGGTTGATAGAACAGCCTGTGCGGGCAGGGTCATGTCTCCGGGGAAGCCGTTGTTGGAGCCTAAATATGTTCGAGAATTGTGACCTAACGGCGGATCCATTCCACTTTTTCGACCGTCAGGGTCACCGCGCCGAAGTCTTCGTCCACCTTGCCGGATAGGATGTAGGGCCGGTAGCGGTCGAGTATGGCGCAGAATCGGCGGTAGGCCTGTGGGAAAAAGGTTGTTTCCACCAGACCGGTTTCGTCCTCGAAGGTCAGAAATTCCATGGGGTCGCCATGTTTTGTGCTAACAATTTTACCGGTGATCAACAAGCCGGCCACCCGCACCCGTCGTCCGGCAAATTTTTTTAAATCGATTGCTTTGACGACACCGTACTTCATCAGCTGTTCTTTGAAGAGCAGCATTGGATGCCGGTCGCACAAAAACCCCAGGGCCCTATATTCACGGCGCATCCGGTCAAGCGCGTTGTCCGGCGGCAGCAAGGGTTTTGGCGTTGCGGCGGCCATCTGCCCACCGAACAAGTCGGGCGGTTGCGAGCGCTCGCAGCGCCGTTGCTGCCAGGCGGCCAGCTGCCACATAAGAGCGGCCCGGTTTTTTTGCGGATGAAGGACGTCGAAAGCCCCGGCATGGATCAGGCGACGGGCCTCCGGTTCCTCGGGTCGCACCCGCTTCAGAAAATCTGCCAGATTGTGGTACGGCGCATCTTTCCGACAATAAACGATCCGCTGCTGCGTTGCCGTTCCGATATCGGTTACCGATAACAGACCGACCTGAAGGGCGTTGCCGTGACCCTGCCAGCGAATATCGGCGCGGTTGACATCCGGCGGCAGGACCGTCAGGCCCATGCGTCGTGCTTCGGAGACGTAGGCAAAAGTACTATAGAATCCGCCCTGGTTGCTTATTACTGCTGCCATGAATTCAGCCGGGTGGTGGGTCTTCAAATAGGCGGACTGGAACGAGACCCGGGCAAAACTGGCGCTGTGAGGCTTGCAAAAGGAGTAGCCCGCAAAGCTCATCATCATTTGCCAGATTTCTTCAATTTTTACATCTTCCACTCCACGGACACGGGCACCGGAAAAAAACTGCTGCCGGTAGTCAGCCAAACGGCGGGCCTTGTCTTTTTTAGACAGGACCTTTCGCAATCCGTCGGCTTCCACGTGATCAAAACCGGCCACAGCCATAGCGGTTTTGGAGACATCCTCCTGGTAGACCATAATGCCGTAGGTTTCGTCGAGAACATCTGCGAGCAGTGGATGGAGCGGTTCCCATCGACCGCCGCGAAGGCGACGGATGTACTCGCGGATGAAGGTATTGGCCGCCGGCCGGATAATACTGCTGTGGATGACGATGTGCTCGAAATCTCCGACCTTTGATTTTTGCTGCAACAGACGTGTGGCCGGGCTTTCGATATAGAAGCAACCCATAGTGTGTCCCGCAGCCACGGTGCGTTGCGTGGCCCGGTCGTCTTCCGGCTCCCATTTGCGTTCGTCAAAACCGATACCGTTTTTGCGGACATTGGCGACGGCATCGCGGATCACTCCCAGGCTGCGGTTACCGAGAAGATCGATCTTGACCAGCCCGGCCGTTTCCGTGGCATCCTTTTCCCACTGGATGATCGGCACGCCTTTGGGCGCCGGCTCAATCGGCACGTACTCGTCGATGGGATTGGGCGTGATAATAATGCCTCCGGGATGAACCGAAATGTGACGCGGCAGCCCGATGATGCGCTGGGCCAGGTGGATGATCTCGGGCCAGGGTTCCGGGAAATCGATCTGACTCAACTCAGGCAGCTCTCTGAGCCGGGTTAACAGGTCGTCGTCCTCACTGGCGGCTTTCCAGAACCAGGGCAGCCGCCGCGACACCTGGCCGATCTCGCGGTTGGTCAATCCGTATACCTTGGCCGTTTCACGAATGGCCATGCGGGGCCGGAAGGCCACGTGGTTGCAGACCATGGCTGCGTGACCGGGGTACTGGTTCAGAACCGAATCGATGACCCCGTCACGTTCATCCCAGGCGAAATCAACGTCGATGTCGGGCGGATCCTGACGCCCGGGGTTGAGGAATCGTTCGAAGTAGAGGTTATGCTTGATGGGACAGACGTTTGTGATCCCCATGCTGTAGGCAACCAGCGATGCGGCGCCACTACCCCGACCGCAGATACGCGGGCTGCGGGCCACGATGTCCTGAACCACCAGGAAGTAAGAACAAAAACCCATCTGCCGGATAATGCGCAGTTCGTGTTCCAGTCGTTCAACCACCGGTTCCGATAGGTCGTCGCCATAGCGGCGCCGGGCACCGGTGTAGGCGGCCTGTCGCAGAAGGTGGGCGGTCGTTTCACCCCGGGAGTCGAGCATCGGTGGTAGAACCATATCGTTGTGAGGGCCGGCGAACGTCAGACGTTCGGCAATTTCATGGGTCGTGCGGATGGTGTCCGGCCACATGGCGAACAACCGGTCATAGACAGAGGGTGGGGCTAGCCAGGCATCGGCCGGGGCGGTATCAACCGTCGCCAGGCGGGAGAAGGTTGTGTTGCCGTCGATGGCTCTGAGCAGGCAGTGGACCTTCGCGTCTTCCGGCTCGAGAAAGAAGCTACCTGGGGTGGCGGCAACCGGCAACCCGAGTTGACGGGCCGCCTGCCGCAGGCGCAGCGCCGGGCCATCGGGCCGACCCTGCGCGTTTCCGACTACAGTGACACCGGCCGCATGCCAGGATCGCATCAAATCGGCATTCCGGGTCAACACCACCAGTCCCTCGGCCAGATCGGCCACCGCGGTTTCGAATGCGAAGGGGGCTTTTTCCGCGAACCGGCGGCGGGTAATCAGGCGGCAAAGGTTGCGGTAGCCGGTGTCGTTTTCCACCAGGCAAACCGCTCGGTGATCGGATGCCGGGTCGGTCAACTCGGCACCGACAATGGGGGTGATGCCCTCCTGCCGGCAGGCATCCAAAAACGGCCACAGTCCGTAGAGATTATCGGTATCGGTCAGCGCCAGCTTTCGGTAGCCCAGCCTTCGGGCCACGGCGCAGATCTTGCCCGGGGACCGCGTTCCCCACATGAGGGAGTAATAGGAGTGGACGATGAGTGGGATCATAGTTGTCAATTTTACCGCAGAGACGCCGAGAGCGCTGAGAAGAGATTATTTTTTGCTTTTCGCTGAGAGGGCGAAAAGCAAAAGGAATCGTCTCTTCTGAGGAGCCTTATTCTTTTAGCCTGTTTACGATTCTGACAATACCGTCACGCATGACTGACACCCTGAAGTTCAGCAGCAATCCCAAAGTTAAGTCGGATAACTTCAGGTATGTTAAAAGTTGAGCTTTATGAATCGGTTCAATCTGTTTGCAGGATTTGAGTTCGAGGACGATCGTGTTTTCAACGACGATGTCCAATTTATATCCGCAATCGAGCCTTTTTCCTTTGTATACAAATGGGTGGCGCTTTTTGACGCTCAAAAGACAAGTTGTTTCGATTAAGTTCGTGACACAGGTATTCTTCGTATGCGGATTCAAGGAGACCGGGTCCCAGGGTCTTATGAACTTCAATCGCTGCCCCGATGATTTTACTGCTTAATTTGTTAATATCCATGAAGCCTCCGGTTCTTGTAGAATAGAAAAAGGCAATCCTTTTCTCTTGCCGTCCTCTCAACGGCAAGAGAAAAATTTATTTCTCTGCGTCCTTTGCGTCTCGGCGGTGAGCCCTAAACGGACAACGTACGGCCGACGCTTACGGCCCCTCTGCCGAAACGGCCACGGATAGCGTCGAGGGCGGCAACCAACCGGTCGTTTTTTTGCTGTGCAGCGTTTTCTGCGGCAAAAAGTGACAACTGGGCCGGGGGATAGGTCAGACGGTCGCAAACCAACCGCAGGTTTCGAATCCGGATGCGACGCGACCAAGCACGGTAGAGCGCTGTTCGGGCGGCAGCGAACAGGCGTGGATCACTGGCGGTTGCCGGATGCACGGTTGCCTGGCGCACCAGGCGCGCGCCGTCGGAGTAGTCGAGCATAATTCCTACCCGCCGCGCGGCCAGGCGGCGACGGCGCAGATCGGCGCCGGCCTGTTCCACCAGTCGGTAGAGAACCCCTTCCGCAACGGTTGTATCGTTGGTGTCGTTCCCGAATGCATGTAAGACCTGGACGGCCGCCGGTGCCTGGCCGGCGGGTATGACTGGCGATGGGTCGACACCACGGACCGCGTCATACAGTTCCCCGTTCCGCCGGCCGAAAGCCACCGATAGCTGGACTGCCGAAAGACGGGCCACCTGGCCGGCATTGACCAGATTGAACTCACGCAGGCGGCTGAGGTCTTCGGATTCGATTCCGGGAATCAGATGGAGGGGCAGCGGCGCCAGAAAATTGGCCTCGTTGCCCGGCGGGACAACGGATTCGCCGTCCGGTTTGACGGTGCGCGAAGCGGCTTTGGCCACCAGCTTGTTGGTTGCGACGGACCAAATCGGGTTAAATCCCAGGTCGCTGCACACGGCCTGGCGGATGTGTGCGGCCAGGTCCGGGGGCGGACCGAAGAGCCGCCCCGTTCCGGTGACGTCGATGAACAGATGGCCTTTGTGATCGGTTATTTCAACCAGAGGCGAATAGGGCAGGGCGTGTTTGAGAAAACCGGCCATGGCCCGTTCGTAGCGATCGGGATGCGGCGGCAGCACGGCGGCGCCACGGCAGTACCGCAAGGCCCGGCGCAGGGCCATTCCCTTGCGGACGCCGGATTGATAGGCCTCTTCGCTCATGTCATATACGGCAGCGCGGGCAGCGCCTTCGGGCGCGATGATGACCGGTCGGCCCTGCAATCGGCTGTCTACCACGCGCTCCACCGCTACGGCAAAGTCGGCCACATTCAAGTGAATGATCGACCGTTCATGCGTCAAACCCATGCCGTCACCTATCGAAGGATTCACCGCAGAGGCGCGGAGACCGCAAAGATAATCAAATTTTTCCGTTGCCGGTGAGAGGCCGGCAACGGAAAACCTTTGACGGTTGTCCCTCGGAACACTCGTGAAAAGTTTTTTGTAGGTACTAAAATCAAACTGTTCCACGGGCCAGATTCTTTTTGCTTTCCGCCCTCTCAGCGGAAAGCAAAAACGACTTATTCTCTGCGTCCCCTGCGTGCTCTGTGGTGAGTGCAAATCACGTCACTTTCAGACCGCTTCTCCGCAGCAGGCGTATCATCCGTTGTGCATTCTGCGGCGCCTGGGCCCGCACGTGGTTGCCGAACAGCAGAATCCCCTTGCGGGCGCGGCAACTCAACGGTTCGATCCGGCTCTCGATCCATTCGCACAATTCATCATCGGCATAGCAGTAGTCGAACTGCCGGGACGGTTTGCCCGAATGCCAGCCCCCGGTGTTGCGGCCGTAAAAGCGGACGCAGAAAAGCTCCGGGTTGGTGACGGCTTCCCAGACCGGAAACATGTCCGGCAGGGGTGGACCGTCGACGACCACCAGCGCTGTCCGGCGCTTTTCAAGTTCGTGCAACACACGGTCCGTGGCCCAGGAACGGTGGCGGAACTCGACCGCCAGGGGCAGTCCCTGGAGTGCGTCGAGAAGGGCGGCCAGGTGTCTGCGATGAATCGGGGTGCGGTCGAAAGTCGACGGGAACTGAATCAAAACAACCACCAACTGGCGGGTCTGAATCAAGGGCGCGAGGCCGTCCCGGTACGCCAAGGCCAGGTCGGGCCAGCGCTGGAAGTCGATTTCATGTGTCAGGGTGCGCGTCAGCCGGACAGCGAACAGGAAATCCGGTGGAACCTGCCGACGGCGCCGCTCCACCGTCTCGGCCCGGGGAAGCTGATAGGCCGTGGCGTTGAGTTCGGTTACGGAAAAGCGGCGGGCATACAGCGCCAGCATCCGGTCCGTTGTGGTGCCGGCGGGGTAAAACCCGGCCGTGACCCATTCGGTGTAGGCATAGCCGCTGGTGCCAACGTGGATACGGCAAGGGGTATGGGATGGTTTGGCTTCCATACGGTACGTCCAAGATGCACTCTTGCTCCGATGCTGTTTGCGAGAGCTGAAAGCTCAAAGCTCAAAGTCGAGAGCTATAGATCAAAGACCGGCCGGCAACTTCCTTTGCTTTCAGCTTTGAGTTCTGAATGTATGTCCAATTCATAAATGAGAATTTTTTTCGCTGGGCAAGGCCGCACAAAGGTTTCCGGCGAGGCGTACTTTTCGTACGCCGCAGCCGGAAACCTGCGGAGAACGCCGACCAGCGTAAAAAAGGCCATTTATGGATGGCCATTACTTTATGCCTTCCGGCCCCCGATGAACGCCGACCACCTTACCCTGGACCAGGATGTCATCGAACCGGTAACGCTGGGGCGGATAGGCCGGATTTTCCGGGTGTAATTCGATGTGGTCCTTGCGGCGGAAAAACCGTTTGACCGTGGCCTCCTCCTGCCGGATCAGCGCCACGACGATTTCTCTGTTTTCCGCGTACTGACGGGGTGCGCAGATGACCAGGTCGCCGTCCAGGATGGCGGCGTTTTTCATCGATTCGCCTTTGACCCGGAGGGCAAACAAGTGGGGGCTGCGGTACACGGCGGCGTCGACCACCAGGCTTCCGCTCCACTCCGGCTGGGCATACAGGGGCAGGCCGGCGGCGATTCTGCCGATGATTGGCACCTCCAGCCAGCGCATTGCCGCCGCGGGCTCTCCGGTGCGGTTGAGTAGATGAACGGTGCGACTGTAGCGACCGTCGCGCCGTACGAATCCCCTGGCTTCCAGGGATTTGAGCATCTGCGAGATGGCGGCATGGCTCACGCCCAGATCACGGGCCGCCTGCCGCAGGCTGGGCGTCTTGCCGCTGCGGTTGAGTTCCTGTTCCAGATAGCCCAGGAAGCGCTGCTGCTTCGATGTGATGTCCGGCAACATGGTGAGTTCTCCTCTTCCGTATCGGTCTGTCGAAAAAATATCACCCGGTAATGTAAATGTCAATGTAAATGTCAATGTAAATATTGTTAAGATATCGGGATCGGTTGGTTGACCAATTGCGTCGACTCGGGAGTGCGGTTGGGGAGATACGGTTTGCGCGTTGCGGGTTCCGAGTTGCGCGTTGCGGGCTGTGGGTAGTGGGGGTTGTCAGATGGGCTGGCATTTCGGACAGATATGGGTGCTTCGTTGACCGACGATGATGCGTTGGATCGGTTGTCGGCAGCGGGGGCAGGGGGATCCGGTACGGCGGAACACGTGAAGCTGATCCTGATTGCGCCCACGGTGGCGGGCGATGGAATAGAAGTTGGCTTTGCCGGTGCCAAGGGTGGTCCCAAGGTTTTTAAGGCCGCGTTTGAGGACACGCGGAATCGCCCAACGCAGTGCGTTGATCTCAGGACCGCAGATCGTGTGCGAACGCCGGCAGGGGTGAAGCCCGGCATCCCAGAGGGCTTCATCGACGTAGATATTTCCCAGACCGGCGATGACGGATTGATCGAGAAGGAGCGGCTTGAGCAACCGTTTGCGGGACGTCAACGACGCCTTGAGCGTTGCGACGTTGAACGCGGACGTCAACGGTTCCATACCCAGATTCCCCAGGACGCTATCCGGATCCCGAACCAGGAATACACGTCCGAACTTGCGTGTGTCGTGAAAACGCAATTCGCCGGTATTCTCAAGTTCAAAGACCACATGTTCGTGCCGGGACCTTTTCACACCGGCAGACACCAGGTGCAGGCGGCCCGACATCCGCAGGTGTATCAGCAGATAACCGGCCGGGGCCAGATCCATTACAATGAATTTCCCCCGCCGTCGGATGGCGGTGATCCTTTTCGCCCTGATGACACGCTGGAAGTCGCTGACGGAAGGCGTGGCAATTGTCCGTGGCCAGTATACCCGCGCTCTGGTGAAAGTGGCGCCGACCAGGTCGGCTGTATTCAAGTCGTTGACCAGGGTCTGAACTTCGGGTAGTTCGGGCATCTCGAAATAGTCTCCATTGACTCCTGTCTTGACGCTTACTACATCTTCTTGTACAATCAAATGCTAAAAAATACAACATGTTGTATAATGGAAAAGCTCAACGACCTTCCGATTAAATGAGGTTGTCACTATGGATCCTGCCATCCAATCGGTTTTGGAACTGTTTCGCACCTGGCGAATCGAACTGCTTTTGTTCGCTTTAGCCTTCATGCTCCTGGCGGTCTTTGTATTGGTGATCCGTTTGTTCAGTCGCCTGCCTGCGGGTTCAATTTCGTTTCTTGGGGACCGGGTGGCCGGTTTCGAACAACGTCTGCAGCATATGGAAGGGGCGGTCAAGGACGAATTGATCCGGGACCGGCAGCAAGCATCAACCAGTGCGCGGGAGTTGCGCGAAGAATTACGCCTGGCGCTGAAAGATTCCGATGACGCCTTGCTCAGGCGCATGACCGAAAACGCCGGTATGCAGAAAGACCAACTCGATTCGTTCTCAAAACAGATCATGGAACTGACCCGCTTGCAGGAAGAAAGGTCCGAGGCCCTGCGCCATACCGTGGATAGGCGTTTGCAGGATCTGCAAGCAGACAACAATCGTAAGCTGGAACAGATGCGGGCCACGGTCGACGAGAAGCTGCATGACACATTGGAAAAACGCTTGGGGGAATCCTTCCGACAAGTCAGCGAGCGTCTGGAACAGGTCTACAAGGGGTTGGGCGAAATGCGTCGTCTGGCTGTCGGGGTCGGGGATCTGAAAAAAGTGCTTACCAACGTCAAAACCCGCGGTACATGGGGGGAAATCCGACTCGGGGCCATTCTCGAGCAAATCCTGACGCCGGATGAGTATGGTGTTAACGTGGCAACGCGGAAAGGCAGTAGCGATCGCGTGGAATACGCTGTCCGCCTACCGGGTCAGGATCCTTCAGAAACGGTGTGGTTACCCATAGATGCCAAGTTTCCCCAGGAAGATTATCAGCGTTTGGTGGACGCACAGGAAGCGGCTGACCGGGAGCAGGCTGACAAGTCCTTCCGAAGTCTCGAGGTGCGAATCAAGGGCGAGGCCAAGAATATACGTGAGAAGTATATCGACCCACCGCACACCACCGATTTCGGTATCATGTTCCTGCCGGTTGAAGGGCTTTATGCCGAGGTTTTACGGCGACCCGGGCTTTGTGATTTTTTGCAGCGTGAATACCGGGTCGTTGTGACCGGACCGACGACGTTGGCAGCATTGCTCAACAGTTTGCAGATGGGATTCAGAACACTGGCTGTTGAAAAACGTTCCAGTGAAGTCTGGCAGCTTCTGGGTGCGGTAAAAGCCGAATTCGGCAAATTTGGAGACGTTCTGGCCAAAACCAAGAAGAAGCTTCAGGAGGCCAGCAATTCCATAGACAGTGCCCAGGTGCGAACCCGGGTGATTACCCGCAAATTGAGTAAGATCCAGGATGCGCCATTGGATGAACCGATGATTGACACCGCTGACAGGCACCGGCCGGTCAACTCGTTGACCGGTTAAATCCGTTTACGTTTGTGCATCACCGTTTTCAGGAAGCCGGACGATCAGCACCGGCTTTTTACAGCGCCTCAGAACGCGGCGGGAGGTGCTGCCGATCATGACCTCCTGCAGCATCCCCTGGCCGTGGGATCCCATAACGATGACGTCGGCATCCGTCGATTCCGCAGCCTCGATGATCCGACCCACTGCCGGACCATTTTCAACCATTACCCGCTCTATGGCCAGACGGCAATGCGGCATTTCCTGGTAGAATGTCTCGCAAAAGTCGCCCAGACGTTCACGGATGGTTGTGATGATCGTGTGTTCCTTTTCACCCTTCATGGATGACCAGCGTTTCTCTCCGATGATATCACCGATGAGCAACTGGGCCGTTGGAGATAGCTCCTCCACCACATGGATGATCGTGATTTTGGCATCGTACCGGTTTGCCAGGCTCGCGGCGTAACCAAAGGCGTAGCGGGCGTTGGGTGACATGTCGGTCGCATAAAGGATTTTTTTTATATCCGGAATCATAGTCATGTTTTGCTCCAAGAAAAAAGCCAGCCGGCTCAATACAGCCGGCTGGCGATTTACCCATATGGCCGGAAGCAGGTTCCTAGCGCCGACAACGGTCCGATAATACCTTATCCTTTCAAGGAATATTTCGGTTGGATGACTTTATAGTAGGCTTTTTCTGAAGTCGTTCCCCAGGTCCCCCCACATTCCGAATATTCTTGAAAGATACGGCAACTTCTTTAACCGTCGGTTTTTGCGACCGCGAGAGATTAGAATTGCAATGAAAAATCGCGGTGGACCGACTGGCAACTGGCAACCTCTTTGATCTGATCAGCCGTCAACCGTCGCTGCAATCGAAGGCCGATGGAATCCTTGATGGCATTGTCATAGGAAGCAAGAGCAGGGGCAATTTCAGCTGCTGCGCGATGACGCCAATCGACTTCGGCCGCATATAACTCTATGCCTTCGCTCAGAATCTGAATCGCCTTTTCCGGATCTGGTTCATTTCCTTTAAGAGCCCTGCGTGCTTTGGAAAGCTTGGACTTAATTGCACTTGTTCCGGCAACCTGACCAAGAGCCTTTTCTGTTTTTTCAATCCGTTCAATGGCAACTTCAGCCGGCTCATTGACGATTGCTGTTTCGAGAGTGTTCATTTGTTGTTCAAGACCAGCCAGTGCATTTGCTCCATCGATGTCCTCTCGTAACTCCACTATCGTTGCATAAGCTTGGTCGACGTTGTTGCGGTAATTTCGACGTGCCTGCTCTTCGGCCTTTTCCAATTCTGCATAACGTTTGTTGACTCCAGCCCAGCTCTCAGGAATCTGGTTTTCAAGGTCTGTTATCGCCGCCTCGGCTTTCTCGATTTCTGCTTTAACTCGGGTGAGATCATCCCTGTCTGGAGAATCGCTCTGAGAATTTCTCGTCAAAGCCTGTTTCAATTCAACGATTTTCAATCTGATAATTCGCATTTCTGATTGCAAACTGCGAACACGCTGATGCTGTGGACGGTATTCAGGTGAATAGCCGACAAGATTTTCTTCAGCCATGCGAACCTTGGCGACCAAATCGAAAGTATTCAAGGTTCGATCCAGGCTTTCGTTCAACGCTTTCTGTCGTTTTTCTGGTAACACACTGAGATCCTTGGCACGCAACGTTTCGACATGGCTGCGCAACTGCTCACCGTGAATATCATAGTAATCAAAGAGATATTCTTCAATACAGTACTGCATTCGCGGATTTATTGGCGGTGGCGCTGTTTCAGCAGTTAGAGAAATACGATTGGGCAGGTAGTTCACCATTGCGGGCGTAACAGCAACAATCACCAATGCAACCAGCTGCAATCCAATAAAGGGAATAGCCCCACGATAAATTTGCGTTGTTTTAACGCTGGAGGGTGCAACGCCACGAAGGTAAAACAAAGAAAAACCAAAGGGTGGTGTCAGAAATGAAGTCTGAAGATTAAGACCAACCATCACGCCAAACCACACGGCTGTCACGTTGGCACCAGGGTCGGCAAGCAGAATGGGTGCGACAATTGGGACGACGACGACAGCTATTTCGAGAAAATCAATGAAAAAACCCAGAATAAACATCACCGCCATGACGACGACAAATTGAACCCAGAAGCCGCCTTCCAGATTGGTTAAAAAATGCTTGACCAATTCTTCCCCTCCAAAACCACGAAAGGCAGCGGTCAACATGGCAGCCCCAATAAGAATAATAAAAACCATGGATGTCGTTTTGGCCGTTTCAATCATGACCGAGTTGAGGGTATCTTCAACTTTATATATCCGCCAGGCACTCCAGGCCACGGCCATCAACAGACCCGTGACAGCAACCGCAGCCAGGAAGATACCGATTGCATCTCCCTCCTTGATACTCTTGACGTTCAGGTCATAAAAGGCGAGTACAATCCCAATGACAACGGTCGAGACGACTGCCAGAATTGCAGGGTAATAGGAGTTGCGTTGACCTTCGGTAAGGCGATACCCCCCCATGATCATGGCGCCAACGGCACCAACCGCACCGGCTTGATTGACGGTGGCCACGCCGAGTATGATGGAACCGAGCACCAGAAGAATAAGGGCCAACGGTGGTGTCAACGCCAAAGCAACACGTTTGGCGAATGTTCGATCGAATTTGCCTTCATAAGGTACCGGCGGCGCTGACCCTTTCCGAAATAAGGCTACCATCAGGATATAAAAGATATATATCCCTACAAGCACCAAACCGGGTACCAGGGCCCCCATAAACATTTCGCCGGCGCTGGTGGAGGTGACATCCAGGACCGAAGGCATGCTAAATTCACCGGTTGCCGCTTTATAAGCTGCTTTGCGGATCGTACTGGCTTGATCGGAAGCACCGGATAACTGGTCGGAAAGGATAATCAGGACGATCGAGGGGGGAATTATCTGGCCGAGCGTGCCCGAGGCGCAAATGGTGCCCGTTGCCAATGGTTTGGAATAATTGTTTCGCAACATTGCCGGAAGTGAAATCAATCCCATGGCAATGACCGTTGCCCCGACGATACCGGTCGTCGCCGCAAGCAGTGCGCCGACCAGGACAACGGAGATTCCCAACCCTCCGGGTACCGGCCCGAACAATTGGGCCATCGCAACCAACAGATCTTCTGCGATCTTGGAACGTTGGAGCATAATGCCCATGAAAATAAACAATGGAACCGCGATCAGGGTATCCCGTTCGACATTCCAATAGAGACTTCGAAAATTGGTCACGCCGGCACTGAGCCAGGTTAAGGGGCCCCCTTCTACGAAGTAGGCGCTGGGATCTCCTGCAAACAGATACCCACATAGCGATGCTAAGCCAATGGATAAAATGGCAGCGCCCGGCAATGAGAAGGCGACCGGGAAACCAGAAGAAAGCGCAACCATCATCGTTAAAAGGAGAATAGCGATAAAGACTACTTCCATGTAGTGATCCTTTTTATTTTTTGATCGTTTAGGACTTAACGGCTAACTGATCACCACCTGGTTCCTGACGAAGGTCAGCGACCTTGTCGAGCAAGTAACTGGCAAATTGTATGATCATGGACACCGCGTAAACGGCTAAAAAACCAACCATCAGGTACTTCACATACAATCCATAACCCGATTGTGAAACTTCGAAACTTTGTATCGGACTGTTGATACTGCTGGTTTTATCCCACATGCCGGTCATGAGGATAATCCAGCCCATTGGCAAGCCCAACAGCAATGTGCCGACCGCATTGGTCCATGCCTTGCTGCGTTTATTGAATCGCGAATAAAGAACATCGACACGGACATGTCCGTCATGAACCAACGTATAGGCACTGGCAAAAAGAAATAGTGCCGCATACCAAAAACGGACGAGATCCCCCATGAAAGGCTGTTCGTAGGAAAAAACAAATCGGGAAATAACAATCTGGAACTCTGCCAATACGACCAGAAAGGCCAACCAGGTAAATCCCAGCGATCGATTAAAAATAGCGATGACAAACGATAGCAGGATCAATGGAAAGTGCACATACATGCCGCGAAATTGGGGGCGCCCAAGGGCTTGGGTTAACTCATCACCAACCAGTGCTGACAGGAAGTTCTCGACCCTGAGAAAAGAGATAATGATATCGACGAAGCCTATAATCAGTACGATCCAGAAGGCCGCTCGAATGATATAGGCCGCGAATCTGGACAGTAAAGCCGCATCCGCGCGCAAGGGCCGTTTGCGGGTCCACAGAACATAAAGGATAGCAAGCACAACCGCTCCCAAGTAACTCAGAAGCTGAAGCCACCCTTTGGTAATCTGGTTGTCCACGAGAGGGGTGCGCAAGGCTTCCAGGCCAAACCAGCCATGGTGTGAAAAAAAAGATGGCAATCCAGGCCACTGCCTCCAGACATTCAGGTAGTTGTTAAACAGAAAAAGCAGCATGATCGCGACAATCGATACTGCAAATGCGCGTATCCCCAAAATAATGACTTTATGGCCTGAACCATCGTTCTTTATAGCTGTGCCTGACAAATCATTAGTATCGATGGCGTCTGGTGAGCTCATAAGTTGTGGGCTGTTCATATGTGAGGTAGCAGATGGATGGTGATTGTGCGGCGGTACGAAGCCGGACAGCCGAATGGGTTATTTGAAACATCCCCTATAGACGAAAAATATGGTACCCCTTGGGGGTACCATATTTCAATGGGAGACTTTTACCTATCGATCAGAGACCAAGTACACGGTTCCGCTGGTTAAGGTAGGCCTGATCGGAGACCTTCATCCAGCTTCCCACCTCTTTGCGTGCGTTGTCAAAACTGTCATAGATTCTTGCTGCCAATTTACTATGTTTTCTTGTCTCTGCAAACACTTCCGCAGCGGCTTCACCAAAAGCATCGTAGATATCATCGTTAAATTCTCGTAGTTTTACGCCTTGCTCGGTGACCAGTTTTTTAAGGGCTGTGCCATTCTTCCAATTGAATTCAGCCATCATGACATCATTTTCCATGGATGCGGCGGTTTCAATGGTCATTTGGTCAGATTTTGAAAGGCCATCCCACCATTTTTTGTTCATGCCAATATCAAGCATCGACCCTGGCTCATGCATGCCCGGATAGTAGTAATACTTGGCGGCTTCATAGAACTTCATGAATGCATCATTCCAGGGGCCAACCCACTCCGTCGCATCAATTGATCCGGAAATCAGGTTTTCATAAATCTGGCCACCGGGAAGGGAAACAGGGGAAACGCCCAGCTTGGCCATGACATCACCGCCAAGGCCCGGAATACGCATTTTGAGCCCCTTCAGGTCATCGACAGAGTTGATTTCCTTGCGAAACCATCCGCCCATCTGCGAGCCGGTATTGCCGCACATCAATCCTTTGATTCCAAATTCAGCACCCAGTTCATCCCATAATTCCTGGCCTCCGCCGAAGCGAATCCAGGCGTTAAATTCGTTGACGGTTAAACCAAAAGGAACAGAACAGAAAAAAGGCCAACCCGGGTGCTTGCCTTTCCAATAGTATTCGGCGGCATGATATATCTGGGCATTGCCCGAGGCAACTTCATCGAAGGAATCAAAGGCCTTTACCCGTTCACCAGCGGCAAAATAGTTCACTTTCATACGACCATTGGTCATATCGGACAATCGCTTTGCAAAACGTTGCGCGCCAGTACCCAGACCAGGAAAATCACGCGGCCACGTAGTCACCATTGTAATTTCTATCGTCTTTTGTGCATGTACAAAAGGAGCTCCTGCAATCACGGCTCCAGCTGCAACAGCCCCAGCACCAGCTTTCTTGATAAATTCCCGTCTTTTCATAGCATTCCTCCTAATGTAGGGTTGATAGAACAACAGATTTACTGCAAAATTCCAATTTGTCAGGTGGATTTTGAGTTACTATTCTGACAGCATCTCAAAGTGGCACGTTGATATTCCAATAACCACAGACCTGCAGATAGGTTCGAGCTTGTCGCTGATTATCTGTGTAATCTCGTGCCAAAACATGATAAATTATCTAATTTACGAGCTGAAAAAAGTCAAGTCATGAAGCAAAATACAGTTATAATCTAGTGGACGTTACATTAAGGCACCATAGGTCCTAATGCATCCCTTTAGAAAATGGTGGATGAGGACTATGGGGAAAAGACCCTTTAGAGTCAAGCCCTGGTCGGATCCACGCCGAGAAGCCGCAGGGTTGGTAAAGGTTGGTAAAACAGGATCTTATCGGGTACTGAGATTCAGAAAAGCGAGCGGTTGACGCCATCCATTGTTGCTGATAGAAAAATCTCTTTGCCGGCTACCGAAACCAATGGATATGTCGAAAAGACGGAGGCATCCGGCAATTGTACAGCCAAAAAGGGTCAATCGCGGAGTGGTCAGGCAATCATTGCGGTTCTGTTTGCATTGATGGTCGGCATCCATCGGGAAAATTGATCCAATCAACAGGAGATTCAGACCCTCAGGGTCTGTCCAGGAAACCCGCCATGGAGACAGGCCATAGTCAAGAGATGGGGTGTCGGAAGGGATGGATTTATGGGGATGCGTTCGTTTGTTACAAATGAGTTGTTCCACTTTCCGGTCTTGTATCCCACTATTCCGGCATTGCCGTAATGCGAAAGTCGGTGCAAATCGAATCGGTTTTTCCAAAAAGGGGTCGAGTTTACTAATGAGGAACCAATGATGTCTATGATGAAAAGGCGGGGCTACTGGGCCGATCTATACATCCAGCGTCAACGAACGGCCCGGGAAGCCATGACGCTGCTACGATCGGGCCAACGGGTATTCATCGGCGCGGCTTCCGGTGAACCGCAGCATCTGGTGCGGATCCTGTCGGAAGAAGTCGAACGATTGCAGGACCTTGAAATCGTCCGCCTGATGGCGCTTGAGAGTGCCCCACTGACTCTTATGGCCAAAAAATCAAGGAGCGAGGCGCTCAACATCCGCTTATTTTACGCCGGCTCGGCCAAACCGCGCGGGCTTGCCCAAAATCAACGGTTCATCACGCCCCTCAACCTTTCCGCGGTACCGCGTTTGTTCAAAACACGCCGGCTTCCGATTCACGCCGCTCTGATTCAGGTTTCGCCGCCGGACGACTTCGGTTGGATGAGCCTGGGCGTTTCGGTCGACATTACTCTAGCGGCGGCGCAGTCGGCTGATATCGTCATTGCCCAGGTCAACGCCAACATGCCCCGATCCCTCGGGCGCAGTTTCATCCATGTCAACGATGTCGATGTCATCGTCGAATACGACGAGGAGTTGCTGACCATCGATACATCGTTGGAATCACAGCAGGCCAACCTTCTCGCCAGTCAAATTACACGACTTATAGACGACGGATCCACCATTCAGATCGGTATGGGGACAACATCCCAGGCGGTGATGTTGGCACTGTCCGAAAAGAACGATTTGGGCATTCATACGCAGTTCCTTACGGATGATATCATGCACCTGGTCGCCCGGGGGGTGGTGACCAATCGTAGAAAAGGATTCAATGACGGGAAGATCATTGCCGGCACCGCCATCGGCAGCAAGAGCCTGTATGAATACATACACGATAATCCAGGAATCGAGCTCCATCCGTCCGACTATGTCAACGACCCGGCCGTCATTGCCCGTCATAATAAAATGGTATCCATGAACGTGGCCATGACCATCGATCTGACCGGACAGGTCGCCGCCGATGCCCTGCCGTCAAACCTGTTTTCCGGCATTACGGGTATGCTCGACTTTGTCAGGGGAGCTTCCCAGGCAGAAAACGGGAAATCGATTCTTATGCTCAGATCCACCACCCATAACGGCAAGGTCAGCCATGTCGTGCCGATGCTGTCCGATACGGCTACGGTCATACCGCGTAGCGACACGTCATACGTGGTGACCGAATACGGGGCGGTCAACCTTTTCGGTAAGAGCCTGCAGGAAAGGGCTTTGGCCATGATCAGCATCGCCCACCCCGACTTCCGAGATCAGCTTTTAGAGGAAGCCAAGGAAAGGGGGCTCCTTAGTCGGAAGCGTACCGTGACCGAATCGCTCCATGGGGTTTATCCGGTTCACTTGGAGGAAACCATTAGAATCGATGGCCAGGAAGTGGTCATCCGGCCGGCCAAGCCGGTCGACGCCCGTCGTATTCAGGAACATTTTTATAACCTCGACGAAAAGGATGTTGTTGCACGTTTTTTTCACGAAAAAACCTACTTCGATCGTGCCGAAATCGAAGGCGTTTCCCTGATCGATTATATGAATGACCTGACGATATTGGCTGTCGTCGGTGATTTCGGATTCCGGCGGGTGGTCGGTATCGGCGAATACCTGCTCGATCCGGCTAACAACATGGCTGAAGTGGCTTTTTCCATCAGTAAAGACTATCAGGGAAAAGGCTTGGGAAAAATACTAATCAACAAGCTCAGTGCAGCGGCAAGGGAAAACGGCATAGCCGGCTTTACGGCCTATACGATTCCACAGAACCAGGGCATGATCAAGCTGTTCAGCAGCCTGCCGTTTCAAATCAAAACCTTTTTCGACGGTGAAATGCTGAAACTCAGCTGCCGGTTCGATGAGTTAAGGATATGATACGAAATGCCAAAAGTTACGTTTTTACCCCATAATAAAGACATTCAGGCGGCAAAAGGAGATATTCTCATTCGGGTGGCCATGGAAGCCGGTGTGCACGTGAACGCCTCCTGTGGCGGCGAAGGGGTATGCGGAAAATGCCGCGTTATTATCGAGAAAGGTATGGTCGAAGGCGGCCTCAGCGACAGGCTCAATCGTCAGGATATCGACGAGGGCTACCGGTTGGCATGCCGGAGCACCGTTACCGAAGATATCGCGGTGCGCATTCCGGTTGAATCAGAGGTCGATGCGGCGGTACTGAACATGCAGGCCACCCCAAGGCGGACAGCGCGAATCCAGGAGATGAACCTGGAGGAATTGAAAGATCAGGGATTGTTCATGCCGCCGGTGGAGAAGAAATACCTGGAATTGCCCCCACCCACCGCTCAGGATAACCTGGCCGATGCGACCCGTTTGGTTAGTTTTTTAAAGTTGCAGCATGGCGAACACCGTCTGGTGGTAGAGTTGCCCGTAATTCGGAAGCTTCCCGATGTTCTGCGGCAGGATAATTTCAGGTTGACCGCTACCCTGGCCAGACCGGTTCACAAGGGCCGTAAAACCCGAATCATCGACGTACAACCCGGCGATACCACCGATCGGAATTACGCCATTGCCGTCGATATCGGGACCACTACCGTTTATGCTCAATTGATCGACCTGATCAGCGGGGAGGTGCTGGCCCAATATGGAGAGTTCAACGGTCAGATCAGCTACGGGGAGGACGTGATCAGCCGGATCGTTTACGCTGAGAAACCCGGTGGTCTGAAGCGGTTGCATGCGGTGGTGATCCAGACCGTCAATGCGGTCATTCGCAAGGTCCTTCGCCGGGCGAGTCTCGACGCAGAAGAGGTTTCGTCAATTACCCTGGCCGGCAACACCACCATGACCCAAATGCTTCTAAATGTGAACCCCCGTTACATCCGGCGATCGCCTTACGTGCCTGCATCTACCCTTTATCCACCGATCACGGCCACCGACTTGGGATTGGAATTGGCGGATCACGCATCCGCGCTGGTTTTTCCCTCTGTATCCAGCTACGTGGGCGGAGACATCGTCGCCGGTGTCATGGGGTCGGGTGTCTACCGTACCGAGGCGCTGACCCTTTTTATCGATATCGGGACCAATGCCGAGATCGTGATCGGTAACAAAGACTGGCTGGCGTGTGCGGCGGCATCAGCCGGGCCGGCATTTGAAGGGGGAGGAATTACCTTTGGAATGCGCGCGACCAAAGGGGCCATCGAGGATTTTTCGATTGACCCGCTGAGCCAGGAGCCGATGATCATCACCATCGGAAATGTCCGTCCCAAGGGGATCTGTGGCTCCGGTTTGATCATCATTGTGGCCACGATGTTCGAAATGGGTATCATCGACCATCAAGGCAAATTCAACCGTGACCTCGATACGCTCCGTATCCGAGAGGTCGAGGGGATTTGGGAATATGTTCTGGCATGGAAAGACGAGACCCAGATTGATCGGGACATTATCATTTCGGAAATCGACATCGAGAATTTCATCCGGGCCAAAGCTGCCATATACAGCGCCTGCATGACGCTGCTCACGGAAGTGGGCATGGGGATCCAGGATATCGAACACATTGTTCTGGCCGGTGGATTCGGCAGTTATGTCGATCTGGCCAAAGCAATGACCATCGGACTCCTGCCGGAAATCGATCCGGAGCGGGTCATTTTCGTCGGTAACGGTTCGTTGATGGGTGCCAAGATGAGTGCCCTGACAAATCGCATCCGGCGCGACGTGGTCGAAGTGACCCGCAAAATGACCAATTTCGAACTGTCTGAAACAACCTCATACATGGACAACTATGTGGCAGCTCTGTTTCTGCCTCACACAGATCTGAACCAGTTTCCCGAACTCAAGAGGCGCTTGGAAATGCGCAATACCATGATGAAAAAATAGCGTCGACAATGCCGAAATTAGACCGATTTATTGGACTCCTCTATTGACAAAAATAATATCCCAATATAAAGGGTTATCCTTGGTACCAAACCAATCAATGCGATGGATAGTCACATTCTTTTGCCCATACCCTCATCACTAAAGACGACACGACTGCAGTCATCTGACCGTTACATATATAATCTGTTTTTTCATCTGCACTATAGATCGGTAGATATACTGGAAAATTCAATATACGAAAGGAGGGGATAAGACACTTCGATTTTCCGGGCGGCCTTACCTGCGTCCGGTGGGTGCGCATTGTTTGCGTAGTGTGTAACCTCAACGAATTATTAAATTTATTGAGATTAAGGAGGTAACATTGGGCTTCGAATTTTACAAGGAATCGTACACGGGAAAGATCAAAGAGATCACCCTGGGGACGGGCGCCAAAGCGGTGACCGTGGGTGGTGAGACCAGCTATCCGTTCTACCAGTTCGAAGGTGAAGTGCCCCATAAGCCCAGAATTGCCATGGAAGTCTGGGACATGGAGCCGGAAGACTGGCCGGAAGCCGCCCTGGCCCCATTCAAGGGCGTGCTTTCCGATCCGGCTGCCTGGGCCAAAAAATGCGTTAAAGACTACGGTGCCGAGCTGATCGTTTTACAGTTAAAGAGCATCGATCCGAACGGCCAGAATACGAGCGCTGATGATGCCGCCGCAACGGTCAAAAAGGTTGCCGCTGCCATCGATGTGCCACTGATCGTTTGGGGATGCGCGAATGTCCAGAAGGACGAAGAGGTCCTGAAAAAAGTTGCTGAAGTCTGCCAGGACAAACCGCTGGTCATCGGTCCGGTTGAGGACAAAAATCACAAGGGTATCGGTGCGGCGGCAATGGGTTACGGCCATACGATCATTTCCTCTTCCCCGATCGACGTCAATCTCGCCAAACAGGTCAATATCCTGCTGGAAAACCTTGGTATGCCCACCGATCGGATCATGATCGATCCCACCACCGGCGGGCTGGGTTATGGACTGGAATACTCTTACTCCGTTATGGAGCGTATTCGCATGGCCGCACTCAACCAGGGTGACGACAAGTTGCAACTGCCGATTGTCAACAATCTGGCCAACGAGGTCTGGAAATGTAAGGAAGCCAAGGAAACGGTGGAAAGTGCGCCGCTTTTAGGCGATCCCGAGCGGCGAGCCGTCCTGATGGAGGCCGTCGGTGCCGTGTCCTACCTCATGTCGGGATCCGACATTCTGATCATGCGTCATCCGGAGGCCATCCGCCTGACGAAAGCTTACATCGATCTGATTACGGACGGTGGATCAGCCGCCGATATCGCTCCTATCGGCAAGGCTCTTGACGACGTCGATATCGACTTCGCGGCCCTTGCCCCGAAGTTGGATCTGACCATCGAAGAGGAAAAGAAACCCGCTCCGGTGGCCAAGGCCGCTCCGGCCAAGGCTGCTCCGGCCAAACCCGCGGAGGCGCCCAAGGCGGCACCGGCACCAAAACCGGCTGCCGAGGCCAAACCAGCGGCTGCTCCCCAACCGGCGGCTCCCGCGGTGGATGCCGCCAAGGTAGAAGCCGAAGCCAAGGCCAAGGTAGAGGCCGAAGCCAAAGCCAAGGTAGAGGCCGAAGCCAAAGCCAAGGCGGATGCCGAAGCCAAGGCCGCGGCGGATGCTGAAGCCAAGGCCAAAGCGGAAGCCGAAGCCACGGCCAAGGCGGCCGCCGAAGCCAAGGCCAAAACCGAGGCCGAGGAAACCAAAATCCGCGCCAAACGTGCCGCCGAACGTGAGGCATTGGCCGCGGAGCGTAAGAAAGCGGCCAAGGAGAACAAAATCGGCCTAACACCGGCTGGTGATCAGATGACGCAACTGGAAAAGATGCTCTACAAAGCGGACCGTATCCACAAGCGCATTATGTAGAGATTCGAGCTTCTCGTTAACCACAATTATCCTCAACAAAGGAGGAGGAAAGCATGTCAAGACTTGTTGCATTCGCCGCCATTCAGGGTGGTTACAACATTGTTTCCAAGGTTGAAGGAAGATACAATAAAGCTTTACAGACCTACAATGCGGACACCAAAGTTGGATTTCCCAACACCGCATACTATCTGCCGGTCATATATTCCCTGCTCGGCCTGAAGGTCGAAACATTGGAGGACATGAAAAAACCATTGGATTTTGCCCGCGGGTTGTTGCCGCCCCACGTAAAAGGCCACAACCATATACCGTACCTCGGACCACTGCTGGACGCCGGTATGGCGGCCCTGCTGGCGTTCGAACTCGACGAAGCCCTGAGATATCTAGAGGAACCGGATTTTTACCTCCATTCCGAAGAACCGGATATCGAAGCCGGCAAGATCTGGCTCGGCGCGGCAGACGATACAGTTTTCCGTAAAAGAGGTGTCGAGTTCGTCGACGGCTCGGCACCCGGGTTTGCGGCCATCGTCGGTTCGGCACCCGATGCGGAAACCGCCAAGATGATCGTGGAAGAATACCAACGCCGCAGCTTGTACATTTTCTGCGCGGCCAATCAGAACGGTACAACCGTGATCGAGCAACTCATCCAGGCCGGGGTTCAGGTGGGCTGGAACACCCGTATCGTTCCCTTCGGGCCGGACATCTCATCGGCCATCTTCGCCCTCGGGTTCGCCAACCGGGCCGCCATGGCCTTCGGTGGTGTCAAACCGGGCGACTACAAAAAGATGCTGCTCTACAACAAGGACCGGATCTTTGCCTTCGTCAATGCCCTCGGTGACGTCAACGCCGAATGGGCGGCCGCGGCGGCCGGCGCGGTTAACTGGGGTTTCCCGACCCTGGCCGATACCGACATCCCCGAGATCCTGCCCACCGGCGTCTGCACTTATGAGCACGTCGTGGCCAACGTGGCCCATGATAAAATGGTTGAAAGATCGGTGGAGGTCCGCGGCTTGAAGACCACGGTCTCCCAGATCGAAATTCCGTGTGCCTTCGGTCCAGCCTATGAGGGCGAGCGTGTCCGTGGCGCCGATCTGTTCTGCCAGATGGGCGGCGGCAAAACCCAGGCCACCGAGCTGGTCAAGATGGCAGAGATGAACGAGATCGATGACGGCAAGGTGATTGTCGACGGACCCGATGTCTCCGATCTGAAAGAGGGGGAAACCTTGCCACTGGGTATTTATGTCCAAGTGGCCGGGCGTGAGTTCCAGACCGATTTCGAGCCGATCATCGAGCGCCAAATCCACCACCTGATCAACTACATCCAGGGTGTGATGCACATCGGCCAGCGCGATATCGCCTGGGTCCGCGTCGGCAAAGCCGCCATCGAGAAGGGCTTTACGATCAAAGACATCGGTGTCGTGCTGCACGCCAAATTTCATCAGGACTTCGGCAACATTCTCGACAAGGTCCAAGTGACCCTGATAACCGATAAAAAGAAGGTCGACGAGTTGACCAAGAGAGCCCGGGGCGAATATAAGTTGCGGGACGAGCGGGTCGAGAAAATGACCGACGAGGACGTGGAGACTTATTACTCCTGCACCCTGTGTCAGTCATTCGCCCCCACCCACGTCTGCACGGTCAGTCCGGAACGAACAGGGCTATGCGGCGCTTACAACTGGATGGACTGCAAAGCGTCCTTCGAGATCAATCCCACCGGGCCGAACCAGCCGATCGAAAAGGGCGAATGCCTCGATGCGAAACTGGGCCAGTGGAAAGGTGTCAACGATTTTATCTCCAAAGCCTCTCGGGGGGCCATCGACCACTACAACTTTTACTCCATGGTTGTCGACCCCATGACCACCTGTGGCTGCTGCGAATGCATCGCGGCGATGCTGCCGTCATGTAATGGCGTTATGACCGTCCACCGGGATTATGCCGGGGAAACCCCTTGCGGTATGAAGTTTACGACCCTTGCCGGTGTTATGGGCGGTGGGGGGTCCTCACCGGGTTTTGTCGGACACTCGAAGTTCAACATCACCCAGGGCAAGTTCATCCTCGGTGACGGGGGACTCTTGCGGATGGTGTGGATGCCCAAGAGCCTGAAGGAGGAGATCAAGGAGCGCATAATCAAGAGAGGAAAGGAAATGGGCGTTCCCGATCTTTACGACATGATTGCCGATGAGACCGTAGGGATCACCGAGGAAGAAATTATGCCTTTTCTCAAGGAAAAGGGTCATCCAGCGCTGTCCATGGACTCGATTATCAAATAAATATTAAAGACATGTCGCGTGTTGCGCACTGGGTGCGGCGCGGGCCGATCTGATTCGGCCCGCCCGGCACAGTGCACAGCCTGGAACCGGCAACTCGAAACTCGACTGAAGGAGACAAAAATGGCATTAACCGGTATTCAGATTTTCAAACTCCTGCCGAAGACCAACTGCAAAGAATGCGGGGTTCCGACCTGTCTGGCATTTGCCATGAACCTGGCTTCGGGTAAGGCTGAACTTGACAGCTGTCCTTACGTGTCTGATGAAGCACGTGAGCAACTGGCTGAAGCCTCAGCACCGCCCATCCGTCCGGTGTCGATCGGCAAGGGTGTGCGCAAGTTAACCGTCGGTGGTGAAACCGTTCAATATCGCCACGAAAAAACATTTTACAATCCCACGGGCCTGGCGGCCTGTGTCGGTTCGGATATTCCCCTGGCAGACCTCGAAAAGAAACTGGCGGTGTGGAATGCCTTCCAGTTTGAGCGGGTCGGATTGAATCTTCGTCCTGAACTGGTCGCTCTGAAGGATGTTGGCGGAGACGCGGCCGCTTTTGCCGAAAAAGCAAAAAAGATCGCCGAAAGTTCCGAATTCAACCTGATTCTCATGACCGAAGATCCTGACGTCATGAAAGCCGGTGTAGAAGCCAGTAAATTCAAACGACCCCTGATGTATGCGGCGACAGCGGACAATTTCGATGCCTTTGGCAGCCTGGCAAAGGAAAACGACTTGCCGCTTGCCGTCAAGGCCGATTCCGTTGAGGCTCTGGTGCCTCTGACGGAGAAACTGGCTGAAATGGGATTGAAAGAACTCGTGATCGATCCGGGTTCCAGAGAAATCAGACAATCCTTTGCCGACCAGGTGGCGATGCGTCGAGCCGCTTTGAAAGACGGCAACCGGGCGGTCGGATTCCCGACCATCGTCTTTCCGTGCGAGATGGCGTCCAACCTTGACGTTGAAACCATGATCGGGGCCATGTTCGTGGCCAAGTACGGCGGGCTCGTCGTCTTTTCGGATTTCAAGAGCGAAAGCCTTTTCCCGCTGTTGCTCGAGCGGCTGAACATTTACACCGATCCGCAGCGTCCGATGACCGTAACAGAAGGAATTTACGAAATCGGCAATCCGGATGAAAATTCTCCGATAATGGTCACGACCAACTTTGCCCTGACCTACTTTATCGTATCCGGCGAAATCGAAGGCAGCCGCGTTCCTTCCTGGCTCCTGATAAAAGACGCTGAAGGCCTTTCGGTGATGACCGCCTGGGCCGCCGGAAAATTTTCCGGTGACGATGTCGGAATGTTTATAAAAAAGAGCGGTATTGCCGACAAAGTCAAACACCAGGAAGTCGTCATCCCCGGCTATGCCGCTGCGATTGCCGGCGACGTGGAAGAGGAGCTTCCCGGCTGGACAATCACCGTGGGTCCGCGTGAAGCGGCCCATATCCCCGGGTTTCTCAAAAGCAAGTGACAACAACGCGTCGGTTGCAGAATGGCCCGAATGGCCATTCTGCAACCGACGGCCGGATAACATTATCGACAAGCCAGATAGGAGGGAGAGCCAATGCTGCTGATAGGCGAGAGTTTAAACGTTATTTCGAAAAAAATCGGAAAAGCGTTCAAAGAACGTGATCCCAAACCGATTCAAGAGGAAGCCATTTTCCAGCGTAAAAAGGAAATGGACTTCATCGATATCAACCTGGGGCCGGCGAAAAAAGACGGACCCGAGTTGATGCCATGGGTGGTTCAAACCGTACAGGAAGTTGTCGATGACCTTCCTCTGGCCCTGGACACGTCCAACATTGACGCCATAGAAGCCGCGCTCAAAGTGATCAAACCCTCCACCAACGGCGCTGGCCATATGGTCAATTCGATCATGGTGCGCCCAGAACGCTACGAACGGATGGTGCCGATCGCGGCTGAGCATGGCGCGGATTTCATCGCTCTGATGTGGGGACCCGAAGGATTGCCACGCGACGAAAACGAGCGTGCGGCCCTGTGCGTCGAACTCCTCTATTTCGCCAATGAAGCCGGTATTCCAAACGAAAAGATCTGGGTCGACGGCATCGTTACGCCGGTCAACATTCAACAGCCGCAGGCCATAAGCCTGATGGAATTCCAGAAAATGCTGCAGGACATCGCCCCCGGCGCCAAGAGCACCTGCGGTCTGTCCAACATTTCCAATGGGCCGCCGGACCACTTGCGGCCGATCTTGAATCAGACCTATATGGTCATGCTTGAAAAATGCGGTATGATATCGGTGATTGCGGATCCGCTTGACGACCAGCTGATTGACATTGCCAAAGGCAAGCGGCAGGATATTGTCGACCTTATCTATGGGATGATGGACGGCAACGAACCGGACATTGCGGGTCTGCCGAAAGAATTGCAGGACTATGCCAAGACCGTGAATGTCATACTTGGAAAGTCCCTCTATTCTGATTCCTGGCTGGAACTGTAGATAACAGGATAGAACGGTGTTTTGCGAGTGGGAATTCTAATGCGCATGCTCGCACCGTGGAATAGATAAAATAGAGCCCCGCCTTCGTTGTGGTGGGGCTCTGTTTATTTCGTTTTTCAGTTCATCTTTATTTGACGAACAATCGGTGTCTATTGGTCGTCAAAAAAACGAGACGTTTTTCGGCTGGTTTTTCACAAACCACTGATACCACCCTTTATGTGTTTCGGAATTTATTTTTAAATTTATTAACTCCCCCGGCTCATCGGCAGGTCGTTCCGTTTCCATTCCCCCCAGCCGTCTCTGATATGATACACTTTGTCAAATCCGGCCAGAATGAGTTTTTCGGCCAGATTTTGCGACAGGGCACAACCCTTTCCCTCACAATAGGTGATCAGCACCGTATCCGGAGCAGTCGCTGCCAGAAAGGGACCAATATATTCTTCGAAAATTTGGTCGGGGATGTTGATGGCACCGTCGATATGACCGCTCCGGTAATCATCGACCGAACGGGCATCCACGAACAGGGCAGAGCCTTGACGGAAGTGGTCAATCGCCTCGACTAATGAAATTTCCTGGACGCCTGCTGCCACTTCGGGTTTAAAGATGGCGGGTGATTCAACCGGAAGAGGCGCAGACCCGAAAAGGTCGAGAGGTTTTTGCCTGGCAAGGTTGATTCCGAAGGCGATGCAGCCTGATAGAATTACGATTCCCAGCGATTCACGGATTCCTTTGCCTAAAAGTTGTTTGAATGGCATTAATCTTCTTTCCAAGTCCAGATGAGGTGAATGGGCGTGCGGACCGGCGCGTTTCGTAAATGTTCGAAAGCGATGCGTCAGAATTTCGGTTAGCACCGGGTGGCGGAGGGGATTGAAGCATCAGTAACTGGAACTTGACCAGCGGGTTTTTTTTTCAGGGTGGCGAAATTACATTTCCGCGTCAAGGCATTGAAATGGCAAACCTCTCTGATCAATGTCTCCATTTATCTTTGATACATAAGAGTTACAAATCCTGCCGAATCGCTTGCTGCACATATGCCGGTAGACGATCGTAGATATCAATAGGATTTTGCAGCGGTTGGCGCCGGTCGATCCTCAAACCGTTGATTTCGGCTTCCGGCTTCCCCAAATCGATGGGGTCCGGTTTGGAACGCAACGGTTGTCCACTGTTATCGGTAACCGGCAAAACGATCGGTCCCTCCCCTGTCAACACATAGCATTGCTGCCCGTTTCGCAACGAGATGATACTGCCGGGTGGGCAAATACCCAGTGTTTTCACAAAAGAGTGCAATATGAACTGCAGCATACGATCTTTCTCGGCGTATTTTCGGAATATATCCGTTACAACGCTGACCGGGTTGAGGGCCTCTTTGTAGCACCTTTTAGAGGTCATTGCATCATAAATGTCGACCAGTTTCGCCACTTTGACATATGGTGGCAACTCGATCGGCAACTTGTCGGTCGGATAGCAATTGGTCTCGCCACGGTAAAGTGCACTGTGGTGATATTTCACAATGGTCTCCACGGGCAGGTTTTTAAGACGGTTGCGGTTAAGGATTTCGATCCCTTTTACGTACGAATGGGTTTTGATAAGATCAAATTCTTCTGCTGTCAGGCGCCCGGGCTTGTTTAGAATCTCTTCAGGTATTAGGACCTTTCCGATATCATGCAGAAAATACCCGATAGCGATGTCCTGAAGATCCACCGGCAGGTAATTGATATATGACTCCCTGTTCGGATCCTGGGAGTGGCTCGAATTGCCGGCATAAAAATCGTTGAGAAAGTTATTGACGATTTCCGAAAAGTGGTCGTTGAAGCGGTTCAATACGGCCGTGCCGATGGTGCAGACGTTTACGGAGTGATTATAAAGATAATCATCGTAAGTGAATATTTCTTTGGTCAAATACAGAAAAGCCGAACTGTTGCCTGTGAGAAAATTGAAAATGTCGGATACGGTGTGCTCGACCAAGGTATAATCGAATTCACCCCCTGTTTCGCGAATATCTGAAATGACGCGTTTAATGCTTTCTTTGGCTTTATGGTATTTCGAGACGGCTTCGGATTTCTGGCGGTTGATTTTCCTGATCTTCAATTCAACATCCGATAACTCTACGTCATGATCGGGGCGGGCAAGCGCCTCGCCGTTCCCCTCAGAGACCGGTAATGGGTTTCCATTGCCATCCCACATGCCGCCGGCGGTCTCGGGATCGATTTCGAGATGAGTGATTCCAAATGCTTTGATGGCCAGCAAGGCGCGAACCTTGCTGACCGGAACATGTTTTTCTAACAGCAGGACGCCCTTAGCGTTGATTATGTCAACGCCGGTTCTGATAATTCCGCCGTTACTTACAAGGTCGATGAGATGATCGATATTGATGCGTTGTTTCAAGAATTACCGCCCTTCCGGTTCGGGTGATGCCGTTTATGGATACCCGTATCCATCTGGCACTAAACAATTATCGCTATGAGCGGATGTCGTCCGGAGTCAAAACCCGGGTTGTGCATGGGAACAAGGATAACATATGATATAATAGGTAACTGGATATATATCGGGATTTGCCGGCGGATCTTTAGAAGAGGGTGTTGAAAAACGTCAAGAGCGCCGGCAAGACAAGGCAAAATCCGACGAAAAAGCGGAGTTTATGTGTGATAAATGAGCATTTTCGCTGAAACGGGGGTAGGGCCCCGCGGTTCAGCCATTAACGCCGTATTGTCAAATGCAATAGCCTTTTCAACAGCCTTGTTAAATACGGCGGGAATACCACCAGTTATACCCCGGGGCATTGAGAAATCAACACTCAGACCCCGTGGGGATTGTTGGAGGCCTTGAAAACGATCATAACCTTTGTTAGCCTAAACTATGAGGTGCAGGGGAGTGTGTCCCTTATCGTGGTTGTCATTAAACGTTCAGTTATGCGAACGATTTTTGCAACAGTCACTATCCTTATTTCGAAATATATTTTTAAAAAGCATTTTTCAATGACCGGCCGGTTGGCCGAAGGAATGTTTTTCAATAAACGCTTCGAGCGGTTCACAAGCCATCCCCCCGGCTTTGGCGGAGGTCATTGAATCTATTCACTCTAAGAACACCGACACGCTATTTGCTCATCCGAATTGGAAAGATTGGCGTCCATGATTAAGTCTAAAGCCCTCGAAGTCAATTTGGCGGGATCCCGGATCGATGTCGACATCGACCCGAAGTATGCAACGCTCCAGGATATTATGTCGCGGTATTTTGGGTTGATGGAAGGGTTCAACACCTTTCTGGAAGAACTATCCCATCCCTACCGGAACTGGAATTTCATTATTGCCGAAGCCAGACGTTACACTCTCGAATACTTCCACCTGATGGACGGTCATACCGACGGTCCGGAAGGCGCCCGTCTTTTTGTCGAGATCTTCATCGACGCCATTCATTCTGCCAGAGAGGACAGTGTCAAGGTCGAGGCGGTCGACAATCTCGTGCTGTTTCTTCAAAAAATCATCAATGAATCTCGTTCGGGGCTCGATCGTTTTGTACCGACACTTAACGAGGCCTTCGACAACGTGCGAAATTTGGACAGAGACAACTTTTTACTTTTCGTAAAAAGCTTTTATCAGCTCAAACGCCTGGGGGAGATGCTGCTGCAGAGACTGGATGCGATCAATGGCGAC
Organism: uncultured delta proteobacterium; assembly: GCA_963848135.1. Taxonomy (GTDB): domain Bacteria; phylum Desulfobacterota; class Desulfobacteria; order Desulfobacterales; family SG8-13; genus JARFQH01. Next base: position 637,181 of record CAWKCK010000018.1, on the reverse strand, counting down.
TTCAATGCCATCAATGCGCTGCTATTGCGGTATTTTCAGAGCAACTATGAATACTGGCTTGCTGTCAGGGACCCACTCGACTGGTTTGCGGCCGAGGCCAGTGAAACGGATGACTTCGGTAACCTGGAGCAGGTTACCCCTATTTTTAAAGAAATTAGCCATGACAAAATAAGGCACCTCGAAATCCGGCGACAAGAAATCAGTGCCAAGGGGCCTGCCGATGCTCCTGAATTATTGCGGGATTTGCTCGCGCTCCCCGGATACGGACAAATCGTTGAGATATACCGTCAGACACCCCAGAAACTGTTGGTAGCCGGTGGAAAAACTCATGGAAATCAATGGAAAATTATATTCCTGTTTCACATGATGGCCACCTCCGGGCTTTCGATCATTCACGAAGAGGCTTTGCGGGATATTAACCGAACCGTCAGTTGGCTTATTTCAAATGAATCGGATCTGAATATCCGCAGACTGATCCGCAAGACTTTCACCATCCTTCAAAAACAAGCGCTCAGTTTTCCTGCCACGGCATTGAACTGTGTGCTGACCATGGGCAAAGGCGTCTATAGAACCGATGATAGTGAACTGGTCAATTTTTTTATCGATCAGGTCATCGAGTTGCCGTTTCAAGCACCACGCATCAGAGGCGTCGATGAAGACTGGCAGATCAAGGTTAACAATGCCCACATACAGAACATTCGAACCTGGCTGGCGTTGATCGAGCTAAACCCCAAGTGGTCGACCCGGCTCATATCGGTTCTCATTATCCACCTGGCACTGAGTGGCGTATTCATAAGGGATACCGACCTTTTCCCACGCGACATCACCCGATTTCTGAACAGTGACGTCGGTCCGGTATACAACCTAACTAAACAAATGACACGACTATTTCCGTCCTACTTCAATGATATTGGTGCAGAAGGACGCCTTCGAGACATATCGACCCGTATCGATGAAATAACGCGCCGCCGCGACATCCTGATCCACTTTTTACGCAAGCAGAGTCATGTAGAGAGCAGCAACCAGATTATCGCATTCATGGAAGCGACGCTCTATTTCTGGGCGACCCGCGACAAGAAAATGTTGAAACAGGTCGTTCCACCCGATGTCTACGAGCGGATCGATACCCACGGACCCTATATCGACGGGGTCCACGCGATCATGGATCAACTGAAACGTAAAGAAATTGCTCTCCAAACCCTGTTGACGCTGCCGGAAGATCAACTTCGCCGAATGATTGACGATACGAATGGTGATGCGAGCGAGGAAGATCGTCAGCGAGTTCTTCTGATTGTCGCCTTCTACAAATTGCTTCATCAAAAATACAGCGTCGATTACGTTGAATTGAAGAGTTATATTTCCCAGTTGTCCACCGAGGCATTTTCGGATCTCAACCGGCTCCGAAGCGCTTTATCTGAACCGGACCTCAAAAGGAAGATGTTCATGCTGCTGGATTATCTGGGGCAACTTAAGGGCATCATTCTATCTTCTGATAAATTTGAAGTGCGGGAAGATATATATAAGAAAAGGCATATCACGATCGATATCCCATCCATGTACGGCAGTTACCACGAGTTGAAGTTCGATGCTCTCGGATTGACTTATCGCCTTGAGTCCTTGGTCAATGTTCTCTTCGAAGAGTTGATTGAAAGCATTGACTTGAGCCTTATTACCAAGGCAACTTTTTACCAGATCTATGCCCGCCTGCGCCTGTTTGATAAGGCTTTACATCTTGATGGGATTTCATCAGTTGAAATCGAGCGTCAGCTCGACCTGCTGGCGCATTCATTGGAAGTAAAAGCATTCACTTTCACCCAGTACCTGGACATCTTCAAGGGATTCGCTGCTGCGGTTAAAAATATCATCAACGATTACTTTCATAACATTCATGAAGAAAACCTCAATCGCATTTTGGATAAGATTCCCAATGACCAAGTCCTGTGCAAATATATTCCCAGTGATAATGGGACCAGTATAGATCGCGAGAAAAACAAGCTTCGAATTTCAGAAATATTTTCACGAGATCGCATCGCCTCTTCACTGGGGCTCCAGCAACTCGATCGCTTTCTCAGCCGTATTCTCAATATATTGTTCCAACAGGCGGATAAACTTCCGAAGGATAAACTGCACCAATTGTTGATTTACGACCCCGATAACGCAATGACCTCCATCTCCGATCCGGATAACCGGGTCACCGGGCTCATTTACTTGGGCAATAAAGGCTTCAACCTCGTTGTGCTGCAGAGTTTGGGACTGCCGGTTCCGCCAGGCTTTATCATTACGACCGAAGTGTTCCGCTGCCGCCAGGTCATTGAAAGCTATCGGCCGGCGGAAAAGAACTTCAAGGACCAGATTGCCCGGCACATCATCAAACTCGAAAAAATGACCGGCAAGATTTTCGGCAACCCTGGAAATCCGCTTCTGTTCTCAGTTCGTAGCGGCTCTTCCATTTCTCAACCGGGTATGATGGATACATTCCTCAATGTCGGCATCAACGAGAAAATCGCTTGCGGCCTTTCTGCCGTAACAGGAAACCCTTGGTTTGCCTGGGACAACTACAGGCGCTTTTTGCAGTGCTATGGAATGGCCTTCGGGCTTGAGCGGGATGATTTCGATGCCATCATCCGGGATATGAAAAACCTCGCCGGAATTGCTTATAAAAAGGATTTTACCGGTGAACAGATGAAAAATGTGGCCCTGACCTATAAAAAGATGATCCAGGATTACCGGGTAGACATTTTGGAAGATCCCTTTGAGCAGTTGTACATGACCATTCAAAGCGTACTCGATTCTTGGGATTCCGCTAAAGCCGAAACCTACCGACATATAATGGGTATCTCGGACGACTGGGGTACAGCCATCACGGTGCAATCAATGGTGTACGGCAATCTGTCGGATAAATCCGGATCCGGTGTTTTTTTTACACATAATCCCCGTTGGCCAGGGGAATCCCTTAAACTCTGGGGGGATTTTACATTGAGCAATCAAGGCGAGGATGTCGTTTCCGGACTGGTCATCACTCTACCGATTTCGATCTATCAACAGGAAATTGAAATGCGACCGACTGACATCACATTGGAGACCCATTTCCCGGAAATCTACACTACCATGAAGAACTGGGCCGGCCACCTCGTTTATGAAAAAGGGTGGACGCCCCAAGAGATGGAGTTTACCTTCGAGTCGCCCGCAGCCAAAGATCTCCACTTGCTTCAGTGCCGGGACATGTCGATGAGAGAACGCAAGAAGGTGAGCACATTCGATTTGCTGGCTATTACAACGGACCGCTATTTGGGACACGGCATCGGTATTGGCGGCGGCGCACTGACCGGCAGGGTGGTATTTACTCTGGAGGAAATCGACAAATGGCGAGCCAAGGAACCAGAGACAAGCCTCATCTTGGCCCGCAGTGACACCGTACCAGACGACATCAGAGAAATATATGCCGCCGATGGCCTGTTGACCGCTCGCGGTGGTGTTACATCCCACGCTTCCGTAGTTGCTCACCGCCTCGGCAAAACGTGCGTGGTTTGTGTCGGCGACCTGATTTGCAACGAGAAAGGAAAAAGCTGTATGCTGAAAGACAGTCACATCAAATCCGGTGATTTCATCAGTATTGATGGACGTGAGGGTTCGGTGTATCTTGGGAAGTTGACGGTAAACAACAACTAGCGCGAAGATTTCACCTTTCAAGCCAAAAGGAGACTACCGTATTTCGGAGTCTAATTTTGAGAAGCGGTATACAGCCGATAAATCAATAAGGAGACGATGAACATGACTGCGGAAAGCGGTAATCAAGGGTTAATTCTCGGTGTTAACGGGCTGGGGCGAATTGGAAAATTGACTGTATGGCACCACATCGGTCGCAAGTATTTCAGCGGAATTGTGGTCAATATCGGCCGCAATGCCGGTACCTCCCTGGCAGACATTGCCCATTACCTCGAACGGGATTCGTCGTATGGATTGCTGCGCACATTCCTTCACGGTCACGCAGCGGAACGGGTAATCAGCGATATCAATGAATCGGACAGTTCCATTGTGGCGGATGGTGTACGGATCAAAATTCTGCGGTCAGACCGGAATCCGTCTGAAATTGCCTGGCGGAAGAACGGGGTTCGGCTGGTGGTTGACACGACCGGGCGATTTTTGGACCCAACACTGCCACCAGACCATCTGGGGGGCAGTGTTCGCGGCCATCTCGAGGCCGGTGCCGAAAAAGTAATCGTCTCGGCACCTTTTAAAATGAAGGATAAAAAATCGGAAGTGCAAGGTTCAACACCCCAAGACGCTGTCACCACAGTCATGGGGATCAATACCAATGAATATGATCCCCGCCGCCACCGCATCATCTCCAACGCATCCTGTACAACCACCTGTTTGGCGCATATGATAAAACCTTTATTAGATCACTTCGGACCCCAGAAAATCCTGACGGCTTCGATGGCTACGGTCCATGCCGCCACGGGCTCACAGGCAGTTCTAGACCGCCTGCCACAAGCGGGGAAGAAAGATCTGCGAAAAAATCGTAGTATCATGAACAACATTATTCTGACCACGACCGGTGCGGCCAAAGCCTTGCGGCTAGTCATCCCTGAAATGCAGCAGATTGGTTTTATCGCCGAATCCGTACGCGTCCCGATCGCTACAGGGTCGCTCATCATTCTGGTGGTAGACCTCCAGGAAGAACCGGATCAGGAACTCATTCGACGTAAGGTCGTCAATGACGTCTACCGCCAGGCGGCCGCCATCGATCCGAATGGATACTTGCACTATTCAGATAAGCAGAATGTCTCAGGGGATATCGTCGGTGTCCCGCGAGCGGCGGCCATCATCGAAGGGTATGAAACCCACACCCGTACGGCGGAAGCCAGCATTGATTTAGCAAATGTTTCCAGTCTTGATAAGCGTGTCATCGAGCAGTTAAGCAATACCATAGTCAGGATTCCCGTTACGCAGGCGGTTATTTACGGTTGGTATGATAACGAGATGGGCAGTTACGTAAATATGCTCGGCGATCGGACGGTCAGTGTGGCCGATCACATGTAGAGTAATGGGGACAATGGCAGGACATGCAAGCGCCGAAACTGCGTAAATTGCACAATCCGGTAATCACGGGCAAAACTTCCGGGTGTCTATCACGGCCATTTTAGTATCCATTGTGCCCCACGATACGGATATTTTCGAGATCCGCCGCGGTTTAAGGGCCGGTTTCACCAGCGGCGGATGACCGATGAAACAACTTTTTCAGGCTGGCACTGAGCGCCAGGAACTCTGACACATCCAATGTTTCGGCGCGTCGTGACGATTCAATGCGTGCGTCTGCAAGGGCCTGCCGGGCGACATCGGGGTCGATCCCCAGCTCACTACCTACCAGAGAATTCTTCAACATTTTACGGCGCCTTCCGAATGCTGCCCGAATTACACTGAAGAAAAAAAGTTCGTCATCGGCATCGAGGCCTTCCGACTTGTTAAAATCTATTTTCAGAACGGCCGAGTCCACTTTCGGCCGTGGTGTAAACTGGTTTGCAGATACGCGGGTAATGGTCCGAATTGTCGCACAATATTGAATCATTACCGAAAGGCGACCGTAGTCCCTCCCGCCCGGAGCGGCCGTCAAACGTTGGGCCAGTTCCAATTGAAACATTAGCACGGCGCGTTTAACGGCGGATCGAGAAGAAATTAACTGTACCAGGACCTGCGAGGAAATGTTGTATGGCAGGTTGCCCAGGACGATCAGTTTTCTGCTGGATTCGGCCGCGATGGCGGGGATATCGATTTGAAGGATGTTCCTGTTCAAAAGGGTGGCGTTGGTAATATTGTTTGCCAGGAGTTCGGCCTTCAGCAGATCCACGAGGCGAGCATCTTTTTCCACGGCGCACATCTTGGCAGCCAATCGGGCTGCCGGTATGGTCAGCGCTCCTAAGCCCGCTCCGATTTCCAGGACGACATCTCCATGAGTTACGCCTGCGTGTGCCACAATCTTTGCAGCAGTGGCGGGATCGGTCAGAAAATTCTGGCCCAGACGTTTGTCTGCCCGGATGTTCCAGGCCTTAAGAAGTGCGTGGGGTGAGGTCATAACCGGCGCCTTTCATAATTGGCTTTCTGGTGCTCAAGGTTACACTTGAGCCTCTTTTTGAAAAGAGTTGTGAAATTATCGGATTAAATCAGCTTATATCGTGGTTGTCAAAAATACTTGCCGTTGTTCGGAATTCATTGTTGAAAAGCAATATAAATATTAAATCAAGCGGCGGTGTCGCGACTGGCAGGAATTTTTACTTAGACCCAAATTTAGCGTTTCATATTTTTGAAATATGAAAATCACCAATAAAAATAAGGAATTCTGCCCGTCGGAATTTCGATAATATAAAACCCTCCGGGATTTCCAATTTTTATCCGCCTTAGGCGGGTCACCGCATCTACGGCGTCAAATGCCGTCCTGTATAGCTCACTATAGCGGAACGACATTTCCCTTGTACCTGCGGCAAACTTGAAAATCGCTCAATTTGGGTTAAAGTGAGCCATCTAATCATTTTAATTTATAATGTCTTAAAATTAATTTAAAACTGGTGTTGAAACCTGTAATCGTCTAAACGTTCAGCGGCTTGACTTTTAATATGATGTTCAATAGTTTTAGCAGATTGCTATTTCGGTTTTTCTCTTTTTGGAAAAATACATTTGCTGTCACCCTTTTCGTAGAGGAGGATCTCCATGGCAAAGCGCAAGGCAAAAAACATCAGTTTTGATGCAATGGTAAAATTTTTCATACACAATTACAAAATACCCACAACCAAAGATGTCGAACGCTTGATGACCCGTTTGGATCAGATCGAAAAGCAAATCAAATCGATTCAATCGACAAGGCGTAAGCGCCGATCCGCTGCGAGTTCCGGCACGGCTAGAAAACCATGGTCGCGAACCAGTTCTTCTGCCGTTGAGCAGGTCCTGGAGGTGATTCGCGGACTGAAACAGGGGGCCGGGATGCCGGAAATCAAAGCCAAAACGGGTTTTGATGACAAAAAGGTTCGCAACATTATTTTTCGGCTGAATAAAAACGGTTCAATTGAACGGGTGAGCCGCGGCGTTTACATTGCCAAATAGAAAATAGAGAGGGAAGAAGGATTTAGCGATGGATCAAAAAAAGGACCGTAACAACCCCGGTATTCATCCACAGTGGTCTTTCGGCGGATATACCGTCAAGAGAATTGAAGCGGTTGAGGAAATTGGGATTTTCTTTTATGAACTCGAGCACGCCGCCAGCGGTGCCCGGCATATCCACCTCAGCAATGACGACCGGGAAAATACATTTGCCGTCGCATTTAAAACCATTCCAAAGGATTCGACCGGTGTTGCGCATATATTGGAGCACACGGTTCTGTGCGGTTCTGAAAAGTACCCGGTGCGCGATCCCTTCTTCTCGATGCTCAAGCGCAGCTTGAGCACTTTCATGAACGCCTTCACTGCCTCGGACTGGACAATGTACCCGTTTTCAACCCAGAACTCCAGAGATTACTTCAACCTCATGGACGTCTACCTCGATGCGGTTTTTTTCCCGAAACTCGCAGAACTCAGTTTCAAACAGGAAGGGCACCGTCTGGAGACAACCGGAGAGGTAAATGGTGGCGAAGCCTCGCCGCAGTTGATATACAAGGGTGTCGTGTACAACGAGATGAAAGGTGCCATGTCGTCTGCCGACCAGGTAATGGCACGGTCTTTGCTCAAATCGCTTTATCCCTCCACTACTTACAGCTACAATTCCGGCGGGGATCCATCCGTGATTCCGCAGCTGACTTACGCGCAATTAAAGGCATTTCATAAACACCACTATCATCCCAGCAACGCTTATTTCTATACTTACGGAAACCAGCCGTTGCAAGACCAGTTAGCGTTTATCGAAGAAAAAATCCTTAAAAAATTCAAGCGTATCCAGCCCGACACGAAGGTATCACCCCAACCACGCTGGCATGAGCCGCGCCAAGCCACGTTTTACTACCCTCTGGCGGAGAACGAAGATCCGGCAAGCAAATGTCAGGCCTGCATTGCCTGGCTCACAGCTGATATTCGTGACAGTTCCGAAGTTTTAGCACTGGCGCTTTTGGAGCAGATACTGCTTGGTAATCCCGGCTCCCCACTGAAAAAAGCATTGATTGACTCACAGCTGGGTACGGCGCTATGTGATGCGGCCGGATTCGATGCCGACAACCGTGACACCATGTTTGTCGCCGGCCTCAAAGATATGCAGGCCTCGGCGGCGGAACAACTCCAGGCGGTCATTTTCGGCGTTCTCGATCGTCTGGCAACCGAAGGTATTGATGAAGCCATGATCGCGTCGGCCTTACACCAGCTCGAGTTTCACCGTAAGGAGGTGACCAATACACCATTTCCATATGGCATTAAACAGTTGCTCATCATCGCCGGAATTTGGCTTCACGGTGGCGATCCGTTGAAAAGGCTGCGGTTGGATGACGACCTCAAGTGGATCCATCGCAAGGTGGCCGAAGGGGGCATCTTCGAAGAGTGTATCCGGAAATACCTGCTCGGCAATAACCACCGTCTTCTCTTCAGATTGCTGCCCGATCAACAGATGGCAGTAAAGGAAGAAAAAAGGGTTGGCCGGGAGTTGGCGCAACTGGGTACCCGGTTACAGAAATCCGATATCGACAAAATCTTTGCTGATGCCAAAGCTTTGGAGAAAATACAGGAGACCGAAGAAGACATATCCTGTTTGCCGACACTGTCACGAACCGATGTTCCGGCAGACGTCCCGCGCATTGCCGGTCGTGAGATAACCACGGATGCTCCGGTTACCGCCTACGAACAGAGAACATCGGGGATCTTCTACTTTGCGACCGCTGCCGGTGCCGGACAGATACCGCCGGCCCTGGTCCCTCTCGTTCCTTTTTTTTGTTACACATTACCAAAAATCGGAACCACAGAATACGATTACACCGCGATGGCCAATCGCATTGACCTATACACAGGCGGTGTCAGCCTGGCCGCGCATTCCAGAACCCGTTTCGACGACGAGGGGAACTGTATTCCGTTTTTATCATTCAACGCCAAGAGCCTCGACCGCAATCAGGACCCGATGTTGGCTATTGTCGAAGAGCTGATTTTCAATAGTGATTTTTCCAATTTGAGCCGCTTGAAAAACCTCTTGATGGAGTATAGGGCATCTCTCGAATCAATGGTCATTCACAACGGACATCGCCTGGCCATTTCACTCGCGAGCCGCAATTTTTCCACTACCCGGAACTTGAGTGAACTCTGGTCCGGTGTATCGCAAATAAAAGCAATCAAGGAACTTACAGAATCCCCAACAGATACCAAACTTGCCCAGCTGGCTGAAAACATGGCGACTATTCGGCGGTCGGTATTTTTCAGGGACAACTTGAAGGTTGCACTGATCGGAGAAGAAGGTGTAATCGCATCGGCCACGCCGTCGGTGATAGACATTTGCCGGCGATTACATAACCCATCGGGGATCGAGGGTATTGGCGACGCCTTCCGGCCACCGAATGTATCTGCTTCCGATGGTTCGGTCCGGGAGGGGTGGAGCACGTCATCGGCCGTTTCCTTCGTTGCCCAGGCTTTTGAAACCGTCAGGATGGAGCATCCCGATGCTCCGGCATTGGCGGTTATCGGTAAATTCCTGCGGTCGCTTTACCTCCATCGCGAGATTCGAGAGAAAGGTGGGGCCTACGGCGGGTTTTCGCTGTACAGCCCGGAAGACGGGCTGTTTTGCCTGGCATCGTACAGGGATCCGCACATTGTTTCTACTCTAAACGTGTTCAACAATGCGGCCGCCTTTGTATTATCAGATGCATACAGCGACACGGATATCGACGAAGCCGTGTTGCAGGTCTGTTCCGAAATCGACAAGCCCGATCCGCCGGGGCCGGCAGCCCGCAAGGCCTTTTATCGTGAGATCATCCACCTTTCGGATGACGCCCGGCAGCAATTCAAGGAACGCCTATTGAACTTGAATATCCGCCGGGTGAAAGAAGCGGCCAGCAAATATTTTGATGGTGACCGGGACGCGCAGGCCGTGGCTGTCATATCAGGGGAGACACAGCTGAAGACCGCCAATGAGAAGCTTGATCGTCCGCTGACGTTGCACACCATTTAGCGGGTGCCCATCACTGGCCTTTTTCACAGCTGGACAGTGCTCTCTGCATCCTGCCGGCTAGGACTGAGCCTTCCTGCCATAACAGTTGACCCCGTTATAAGCCCCCCGGAAGCGCCCCAACAGTGATGTCATCGTTCTTTCAGGCGGTTTTAGTTCGACAAGTCGTCGCCGAATTTCATTCTCTTCGAGCTTGACATTCAATCTACGCCCGGGAATGTCAATGTCGATGACATCCCCGTTTCGAATGGCGCCGATCGGGCCACCGTTATAAGCTTCCATTTCAACATGCCCGATGCAGGGACCCGAAGTGGCTCCCGAAAAACGACCGTCGGTAATCAGGGCGACCCGTTTGTAACCGGCGCCTTTGATGGCGTCGGTCGGCGTCAACATTTCCGGCATGCCCGGCGCTCCCGCCGGCCCTTGAAACGGCAGCACCAACACATCGCCTTCGGCGATACGTTTGGTTTCGATGTCGTTCAGCAGTGCCTTCTCCGAGTGGTACACTTTCGCCGGCCCTTGATGTACCAGCATATCGCTGTCGACGGCCGTCTGTTTAATTATTGCGCTATGGGCGATGTTGCCTTTAAGTACGGCGATACCGCCCTCGGCATGGTAGGCATCGTCCAGGCCCCTGATAATTTCGGGATTCCGGATGTCACCGCTGGCTGCCATATCCGATATACTGGGACCGGCGACCGTCACGCCGTCATTTATCAGATCTTGCAACCGGTTAAGAACGGCCGGGATACCGCCGGCGGCGTCCACATCTGCCATTTCGTAGGGCCCGGCCGGGATAATGGAACACAGGTGCGGGGTTTCGCGGGAAATTCGGTCAAACATATCCACATCGATATCGATACCGGTCTCCTTTGCCACGGCAGGGATATGAAGAACCGTATTTGTGGACCCGCCCATAGCCATATCGACCCGGATGGCATTTTCGAACGCCGCCGCTGTCATGATATTGCGGGGTGTCAGGCCCTGTTTCACCAGTTCGACGATTCTCCGCCCGGAATCATACGCCTGCCGCTTTTTGAGGGCGTCTCCGGCCAGGGTTGTGGCGCATCGGGAAAGCGACATGCCCAGGACCTCAGTGACCACCGCCATGGTGTTGGCGGTGTATAGACCGACGCAGGAACCGGCACCGCAAACCATGCAGGGGAGAAGGTCCTCGGCCTCTGCCAGTGTCATCTTACCGGCTTTGACTTCTCCCACCAGGCCGAAACCCATGATCGGGTGATACTTCTTGCCTTTGATGACGTTGGCTTTCATCGGTCCGCCGGTGAGAATGACGGTCGGAAGGTCCAGGCGCCCGGCGGCCATCAACATACCGGGTGTAATCTTGTCACAGTTGGTCACGCCGACCCAGCCGTCAAGAGAGTGGGACAGTGCCATGATTTCGATGTTGTCCGCTATATGGTCCCTGCTGGGCAGGCTCAACCGCATCTCGGCATACATGGCAATACCGTCACAGACGCCTGGGACCCCCCATTCGAAGGGGACCCCGCCGGCATCCCGGATGCCTCTTTTTACTTCTTGGGTAAGATCATTGAGATGGACGTGGCCGGGGATAATATCGTTGTAACTGTTGGCGATACCGATAAACGGCTTGTTGTCCGTAAAATCTTCTTTTCGAAGTCCGGTTGACATGAGCAATGCCCGGTGAGGGATGGTCTCTACGGCCTTTTTGAGGATGTCTGAACGCATGATAGGAAATCTCCAGGATACTCCTGTTGGATTGAAATTGGCACCGGAAACCTATTAGCATGGGATATTGCAAACTGCAATGCCGATCCGGGCAGGTGCGAAACAACAGTTTATTCTGCAGTTGTGTATAAAGGGTTGACGAATCTATAATTCCTAAGTTAATAATTACGGTTTACGCATAACTGCAACCCTGCAACCGGCGGTTTTCTAAACAGACCGCAGATTGATCCGCTATGATACAACTGATACGAGGGTTCAAGGATATTTTACCGGGGGAAATCGAAACCTGGCAGCGAATCGAGCGAACGGCTGCTGCGCTTTTCGAAGATTTTGGTTTCAGTGAAATCCGGATTCCAATCATGGAACGCACGGAGCTCTTTTCCCGCAGCATCGGGGAAGATACCGATATCGTCGAGAAAGAGATGTACACTTTTCCAGACCGCAAAGGTGAGTTGATTACCCTGCGGCCGGAGGCAACGGCCTCGATTGTTCGTGCCTATATTCAGCATCGCATATATGCGGCAGACCCGGTCCAAAAATTCTATACCATCGGCCCCATGTTTCGTCGCGAACGCCCCCAAAAAGGGCGTTATCGGCAGTTCTATCAGATAAATGCCGAAGTCTTCGGCGTGGCTTCGCCGTTGATCGATGTCCAGTTGATTTTTCTGTTGATGACGTTGCTGAAACGGCTCGATGTTGTCGATGTCAAAGCCCACATCAATTCTCTTGGCTGCCCTGAATGCCGTCCGCAATACCGCCAGGCTTTGGCCGGTTACCTTTTAGATGTTAACGACAGTCTCTGCAGAGACTGCCGCAGAAGGCGGGAGCGCAATCCACTGCGGGTGCTCGATTGCAAAGTGCCTTCCTGCAGGCAGGCGATGATCGATGCCCCGTCCATTCTCGACCATTTGTGTGAAGTTTGCCGCCGTGATTTCGAATGGGTTCGCGAATCACTCGACAGCCTCGGTGTTGAATATGTAACCGACAAGCGCCTGGTCAGGGGGCTTGATTATTATACGCGCACGACCTTTGAGATTCAGACCGGAGCACTTGGCGCCCAGAGCGCGGTTGCCGGGGGCGGCCGCTATGACGGACTGGTAAAAGTACTCGGTGGTCCCGATATGCCGGCCACCGGCTTTGCCATCGGCCTGGATCGACTCGCAGAAATAGTGGGACAGCAAGAACGGTCGCAACCGAAATCACCGGATCTGTTTGTGGCCGCGCTGGGCGCAGAGGGGCAAAAGCTGGCGTTTCTGTGGAGTACTCGCTGGAGTGAGCTGGGGCTTTGGACCGAGATGGATTTCGGCGACAGAAGCCTCAAGAGTCAAATGAAGCGGGCCGATAAATTGAACGCGAATTTCGTGATGATAATCGGTGATAATGAGATCAAGGAAAGCGCCGCTGTCCTGCGAAATATGAAGACCAAAAAACAGGATCGGATCGAATTTGATAAGATCATGGAAAGTGTACCCAAAACGATTAATAAGCACTGACATTTATCCAATCTGAATGCGATGCGGTGAATGACCGTTGAAAGGAGTGGCAATCGTTGGCTGACAAACTCGGAAACATGCGCAGAACCCATTCATGTTGCGAACTGGGGCGCGACGACGTCGGAAAAGAAGTTGTTCTCATGGGTTGGGTGCAGCGCCGGAGAGACCACGGCGGCGTTATTTTCGTCGACCTGAGGGATCGGTATGGGATCACCCAGGTGGTTTTCAACCCTGATGTGGCTGAGGCGGTGCATGCAAAAGCGCATGTTATCAGGAATGAGTTCGTTCTGGCGGTCCGTGGGACAGTGGACAATCGTCCGGAAGGGATGGTGAACCCCAAACTGAAAACCGGTGCGATCGAAGTTTTGGTTACAGAGTTGAAGATCCTCAACAAGGCGCAGACCTCGCCATTTTTGATCGAAGACGATATAGAGGTCACCGAAACAGTGCGCCTGGGAAGCCGACACCAGGACTTAAGACGTCCACTCATGCAACGCAATATCCTCACCCGTCATCAGGCAGCAGTATCCGTGCGCGCTTATTTGAACGACAACGGGTTCCTGGATATCGAAACCCCATTCCTGACACGCAGTACTCCCGAAGGTGCGCGGGACTACCTCGTGCCCAGCCGGGTCAATCCGGGTCAGTTCTATGCGTTACCCCAGTCACCGCAGCTGTTTAAGCAATTGCTGATGATTGCAGGATTCGACCGTTACTATCAAATCGTGCGCTGTTTCAGGGACGAGGATCTGCGGGCGGACCGCCAACCGGAGTTTACCCAGATCGACCTGGAAATGTCCTTTGTGGGCGAAGAGGACGTGATGGGCGTTGCCGAGGAAATGACGGCCACGCTTTTCCAGGATGTTCTTGGCCTCAAACTTGATACACCTTTTCCGCGCCTGTCATATGCTGAGGCCGTTGGACGCTATGGACTCGACAAGCCCGACACCCGTTTCGGCCTGGAATTGAAGGATGTTTCCGATATTGTCGTAAACTCCAACTTCAAGGTGTTTGCGAATGTGGTTAAAAAGGGCGGCATTGTTAAAGCCCTGAATGCCAAGGGCTGCGTCGATATGTCGCGTAAGGATATCGACGATCTTACCGCGTTTGTTTCCGTCTATCGGGCCAAAGGGCTTGCGTGGATCAAGGTCAGGGACAAAGAGTGGCAGTCCCCCATCGCCAAGTTTTTTAGCGAATCAGAAAAAGATGACCTCGCACGTTGCATCGACATGCAGCCGGGAGACCTGGTTTTTTTCGTTGCCGATCAACCGAAAGTGACCAACGAGGCGCTCGGGCATTTACGCAATTATTTAGGCAAGAAGCTCGACCTCATCGATGAGAGCGCCTTTAACTTTGTGTGGGTGACCCAGTTTCCATTGATGGAATACGATGAAAATGAAAAACGCTACCAGGCGTTGCACCACCCCTTCACGGCTCCGTTGGAGGAGGATTACGATCTTCTTTCCCATGATCCGCTGGCCGTCCGTTCCCGGGCGTACGATCTTGTTCTGAACGGTTCTGAAATCGGTGGCGGCAGCATCCGTATTCACCGGGTCGATTTGCAGGAGAAGGTGTTCAGCGCCTTGGGTATGGCACCGGGGGAATACCGGGAAAAGTTTGGTTTCCTTCTCTCGGCTCTTGACTCCGGCGCCCCGCCCCACGGCGGCATCGCCTTCGGATTCGACCGCCTGGTCATGCTGCTGTGCGGGCAGAGTTCCATTCGTGATGTTATTGCCTTCCCCAAAACACAAAAGGCTTCCTGCCTGCTGACAGGGGCGCCATCAGCGGCCGCCAAACCCCAATTGGACGAACTCTCGATCAAACTGCGGTTGGTAGAATAGGCGGTTCGTGGAAGACCCAGGCGTCAATTTGGGGTTGACAATCCCACACGAGTCGACTAAAAAATCATACCTTATGATTTAGGTACATACCCTGATCCTCGGTAGCTCAATAGGCAGAGCGGGTGGCTGTTAACCACTAGGTTGTAGGTTCGAGTCCTACCCGAGGAGCCAAGGAATACTTGCTGTAAGAACTTCGGCTCTTACAGCTTTTTTATTTTGTATGGTCGCCAAAATACCCTTCGTGTTCGCCTCAATTTCCACCACTGGCTGCCGGATCGTGATCCTCTCTATGAACAAGCGCAGATAGCGCTTCACTGTCCGGCGGTTGGACCCATTGCGGAACGTGCCGTCTACAATTTCTTGAAACTGCTCGATTGTTTCGTCCCGGAATAGATGCGGGGGAGGGGGCTTCGTTCGGCTCAAGCGGTCGATGGAACTCTCGAGCGTGTCCTTTTTGTTCTTCAGCTCCCGGATCCGTTCGGCCACAAGTTCAATCTCCAACTCACCCGATTCGATGGCCTCGTATTGTCGGGGCAGCCGGTGCTATACATCATTGAGTTGTCCAATAAACCGATTGTGGCTTGCATCGGCCCGGTTGTTTGCTTGTCCAACTTGTTTGTAAACGCCTTCAAGGAGCTTCTTGAGCCGGTCCTTGGAGAACAGTCGGGCAGTTAGGTGGCCAATGACGGCCGTTTCCAGCTTGTTGGCGGCAATGCGCTGGTCCGGGCAGGTGGCTTTGCCTTTGCGGAAATAATTGGCACAGTTGTAATAGGTGTACCTGCCACTTTTAGCGGTTTCAAGAGCGAAGCTGGCCCCGCACAGGCCGCACTTGGCTATACCGGTAAGAAGGGTTTTTGAGGTTGTGGCCGAGGGATTGACCCGGGCCGTGATCGGATTGCGACTCTCCTTCAGAGATTTGCCCGGTTCCAGGTGGACTCATCTATAATCGGCTGCAAGGGGATGAGTATCTATTCAGATTTCGGGTTCGGCTTCTTTTCACGCCCACTGGTTTTGTTAAAGTAGTATCGACCCACATAGGATTCATCACCGATGATGGTAAGGATATTGTTTTTCGTCCACAGACGGCCCCGACGCAGGTAGCCTTCCTGATTAAGTTCATTGGCGATAGACTTTGCCCCGGCACCGGCCGCATATTTAGCATATATTCGTTTTACGATCCCGGCTTCGACAGGGTCGACGGATAGTCGTGATTTGGTCCGTTCCTTACCCATTCTCCTTTACCGTTTTGAAACCGAATTTTGGTTTTGAACCGTTTTAATAGCCTTGGCGAGCATTTTCCTTCAAAGCTCGCAGTGTATGGAATCCGTTGATGTCGCTTTCATACTGATCGATCAATTCGAAGACTCCCTCCACAAACGTTCCCATGGGATCATCGGCAACCTGTAGATGCATCGCCATCACTCGTACTCCGGCTTTGCCGAGCTTTCGTTTCCAGATCCTGGCGCCGGTGGCATCGCGAAAGAACCGGCTGGTGGTGAGAGTGACAATCAAATCAAAGGGCCGGTCACGACCTATAGCCCGGGCCACCATCTCCCGGAATACCGGCCGGTTCTCATCACGGCCCGAGGCGCCCGGCTCTACAAACTCACTGACAACCCGGTATCCGCGTTCCTTTCACCACTTTTTCATCTGATGGATCTGATCTGGTATGGACAAGTCCTTCTCCGCTTGCTTGCCGGTGCTCACCCGGGTCACTGATGGTGATACCATTACCGTCATAACCGATGGCCAAAAGTTCACCATCCAACTGGTTGGAATTGATGCACCTGAAAAATCCAGAGGCAAACACAAACCCGGACAGCCCTTCAGCCAGAAATCCACGAAGTACCTGGCCAACCTCGTTCTGGACAGGCATGTCGATATTGTCTCCTATGGCGAGGATCGATACGGAAGGACCCTTGGAGTCGTATACGCTAACGACCAG
The DNA here is from genome assembly GCA_963848135.1 of uncultured delta proteobacterium. GTDB lineage: Bacteria > Desulfobacterota > Desulfobacteria > Desulfobacterales > SG8-13 > JARFQH01. The sequence goes on along the minus strand of CAWKCK010000018.1, from coordinate 620,072 downwards.
AGCGTAAACCTTGAGATGGTAAAAGCCGGTTTGGCAGAGGTATACAGAGGGAGGCCAGCAAAAGGGTTTAACAATGAGCCATATCAGGAGGCTGAGGACGAGGCCCGAAAGGCCGGTAGGGGGATGTGGTCACTCGGAGACAAGTATATCAGCCCAAGGGAATGGAGAAGGATGAACCAATAACCGCTACAATGAAAGGAGGCCAGAATGGCGTACAAGTTTGAGGTTTACAAGGACAAGAAGGGTGAGTTCAGGTTCCGTTTTAAGGCTCCCAATGGCGAAGCTATGTTTTCAGGAGAAGGCTACAAACAGAAACTGTCAGCGCTGAAAGCCATCGAGTCCATCAAGAAGAATACTCCTGAAGCTGAGGTAGATGATAAAAGTTGAGTGAGAAAGGCAGGACCATAACCGGTCCTGCCCTAAGTGCCGGTGGATCGAGTTGATATTACAAATATCAAAACTGAGATTTACTTTAGTTGACAGTTGCCAATAATCCTATCAGAATTTTAGTAGAGTTGGGATAATCTCATTGTAACACAGTTCACCAGGGTCATTTGTTATATCAAGGTATTGATATGATATCACAAGTTTCGCAGAATCTCGGCTGACCACAATATCTTGGGTATTGCAGACTGGTCTTTCAATCCAAAAAGTAGCAAGGTGTACCAACGATTCGCTGCGCATAAAAAATACATGTTTCATACAAACCAATCATCTATTTACAACTTCAGATAGCCGAATTTCCATTGGGATACACATATGATCCCAACACAAAAAGAAAGGTCGCCGGCACATGATGGTATTTTTTCCTACTCCAGTCGCTTGTTGAAACGGTAGCAGTTTGTAATTCTTGACGGGGAGGCGAGAAATGAAAATTAGGAACCTAAAGTGATAGTAACTGCAAACCCTTTGGGTTTGAGATTGGCAGCTGAGACAGTTCCTTTGCACGTTTCCACACATGTTTTCACGATAGCCAGCCCGAGGCCCACACCCCCGGAATCCCTATCCCGCGAAGCTTCGGGGCGAAAGAAAGGTTCAAAAAGCTGATCAAGGAGATCTTCGGGAACACCGGAGCCCGCATCTCGGACTTCAATTTCAACTCCGCCGTCTCTTTTTTGGGCGGTTACATCGATCGGGCCGGCACCTGCGGCGTATTTGACGGCATTTCTCAGCAGATTGGCAAGTGCACGCGTCAGAAGTTCCGAAGATGCGACAACACGCATCCCTGGTTTTATTCGGACGACAATCTTGGCCTCAGGTGAAATCTCCCGTTTAACTGCCGTTTGAACGACAGCAAGCAGGTCGATGCTTTCCAGTATGACGGCTTTCGATGTCATCTCGGCCCGTGAAAAGGCGAGCAGTTCGTCAACCAGTTTGGACATGTGGTCAACATCTTCAATGACATCGATCACCCGCTGCCGGTTTTCCCTCCCAATACGCTGTTCTAAAGCGCCAAGTCCAAACTGAATCCGGGCTATAGGAGAACCCAACTCGTGGGCCACATCTCCCAGAAATCGTTTTTGGCCCTTTACGAAAACCGACAACCGTGCGGTCATATGGTTGATTGCTTTTGCCAGACGGCCAATCTCATCTGTCCGCGGTTCATGGATGGACATATCAAATCGTCCATTGGCGATTTCTTCTGTTGCACTGGTCATGCGGGCAAGCGGCCGTGTAATGTTTCTAACCATTGGAATCCAGAACAGCGCCGAAATCAGAATCGCCAGCGCGGCGACGACCATCCATGGAAGTGGATCGAAAAAAAATCCGTTGCCTGTCAGGGAATCCGATTCAGCCAACAAAATGGCAGCAGCAGGAGGTTGCATGGGGCCAGGGGGCAGCGGGATACGAAGCCCGGACCAGTATCGGGTTGGACGCCGCGTCCGCATCATAAAATGCGGTTTGCCATCATACCCCTCGGGTGGCCTGGGCGGCTTTCTTCCGATGGCCCGATTGTTCGGCGGCCCTCCGTCAGTGAGGTTTGGCGACAACCGTTGAGGCTTGCCGAACTCATGGGCCGGTGGAAATGGGCCCTTCGGCGGTCTGCGTCGCAAAGCATCCCTGACCTGTGTCATTACCGGTTCGGGAAGTTCGCCATCTGTTGACGAAAAGCGAGATCCGTCTTCGAGCACAAGCGTGAAATCCACCCGGTGGATGGCTGCATGCCTTGCCAGACCATCGGCCCATTTGTCTCTCGGTACCTGGCCCAGGTCATGGACAATCAACAAACCGGTGGTTCGCAGTCGATCTGTTCCTTGTTGGTCGAATATCGCATACAGACTTAGTTGCGGCTGAAAGGCAAAGAAGATTGCCAGGGCTGCAGCCACCAAAATCATGTTCAAGAAGAACCAAGACAGAATCTTAGTGAATAAGGATGAAACCGGACTCATAATTCCAGATCCTCCGGTCCATTGAACATATATCCGACGGTCCTAATGGTTTGAATGAATCTGGGGTTGCGGGGATCTTCGCCGAGCTTGCGACGTATCGAGGAAATATGGACATCCACCGAGCGGTCAAAAACCTCATATTCTCGCCCGGCAACAGCATCCAAAAGTTGATCACGTGTCAGAATTCGGCCGGCAGACCGGGCCAAGCTTGTCAATAGATCGTATTCGATCGGGGTCAGATTCAGCGTTTTTGCATCCAGGCGAACCGTTCGGGAGTTTTGTTCAATTTCCAGATTTCCGAATATCAAGACCTTATCTTTAGCTGCAGATTCAGCTTGGCGTTCGGATACGATATGTCGACGAGTAACAGCGCGAAGGCGCGCCAAAAGCTCACGCGAGGAGAAGGTCTTGGGGAGATAGTCATCGGCCCCCATCTCGAGTCCCACGATTCTGTCGGTTTCCTCACCTCTTGCTGTGAGCATCAGCACCGGTATGTTGGATTCCCTCCGCAACCGTTTCAACACCTCGAACCCGTCCATCTTCGGCATCATGACGTCCAAAATAACCGCGTGGTAGTCACCCTCAAGGACCATTTCCAGCCCCTGTAACCCGTTGTGTGCAGTCTCAACCTTGTATCCCATCGGTTCCAAGTAATCCGCAACAAGTCGGCACAGTTTTTTATCATCATCCACAATCAGAATTTTCATATTAAATGGCTCAATCTCTTGATGCGACACGATCACGCTAACCTTTCCAATTCAAATTGATTGTCCATGTTCTATACCGTCAGCAACGTCGGGATCAATCCTCTTTACAAAATCTTTACAATTTTATCCCGGAACGACAAAAAATCTTTACATCTGTCGACTATCTTCAGCGCAAAACCGGGTAGGAACTCTCCCGACAACAACAATGCGAAAAGGAGTACTAAAAATGAACGTCACCAAAAAAACATCCATCGTTATCGTTCTGTTGTCAATCTTTATCGTCTTCAATTCTTTTGGGAATGAAGCATCCGCGCAGCGGTCAGGCAGAAGACATCAAGGACCGCCTCCGGAAGCCTATACTGCCTGCGAAGATAAATCTGAAGGGGATGCGGCCGAATTTGTGAGCCCGCACGGGGATACGGTGACCGGCATCTGTGAGAAGGAAGGTGATCGGATGGTCCTGCGTCCAGACAACCCCCCTGACGGCCGGGGTAGGAACACCACTAACGACTAATTCGATAAATGCACAGTGGAGAACCAGGTAAGCACAACTCATCTAAGATGGCTTGTGCTTATCAAACTGAGTAATTTGCAACCGGTCAAAAGGAAAAAAGCCATGAAAAAAAAAGTAGAGATTTCGACAAGCATGATTCTAATTTTACTGACAGTGATAACTATCGCCGGATGCGGCGGCGATTCATCGGGCAATAGCAGTTCAAGTGACGGTGACGACATTTATAGCGATGCTTCAGGTTATGCCATTGTCGATACGGGCCAATTCGCCTGCTATGATAACAATAATGAACTCGTTACATGTCCCACTGAAGGGGAACCGTTTTACGGCCAGGATAATCAGCACAATGGTCATCAGCCCAGCTACACCGACAACGGCGATGGCACAATTACCGACAACGTCACCGGCCTGATGTGGCAGCAGAGTCCGGATACCGACGGAGACGGCGACATCGACGCCGCCGACAAGCTGTCCTACGACGAAGCCGTCGCCGGGGCAGACACGCTCAACCTGGGCGGATATACTGACTGGCGCCTGCCGACCATCAAGGAGCTATACTCGTTGATCGACTTCAGCGGTGTTGATCCCAGCGGTTATGAAGGCACCGACACCTCCGGCCTGATTCCCTTCATCGACACGTACTACTTTGACTTTGCCTACGGTGACACCGCTGCCGGCGAGCGCATTATTGACGCCCAGTATGCCTCCAGTAACCTTTATGTGGACAATAGCGCTGGTTCCCTTCTTTTTGGTGTCAACTTTGCCGATGGGCGCATCAAGGGCTATGGACTGACCATGCCCGGTTCCGGATTGGAAAAAACCTTTTTTGTCATCTATGTGCGTGGCAATACCGAATACGGTGAAAACAGCTTTGCGGACAATGGCGACAGCACCATCACCGACAGCGCCACCGGCTTGATGTGGTCTCAAAATGACAGCGGTAGTGGCCTTGAATGGGAAGATGCCCTGGCCTGGGTTGAAGCAAAAAACAACGACACCTACCTTGGCTACAGCGACTGGCGCCTGCCCAATGTCAAAGAATTGCAAAGCATAGTGGATTACACCCGTTCCCCCGGAACGAACGGATCAGCTGCCATTGACCCGTTGTTTAACGCAACGTCCATTACCAATGAAGCAGGGCAAACCGACTATCCCTGCTACTGGAGCAGCACCACCCACGCCAACTGGACCGCTACCCCCGGCACCTATGGCGCCTATGTCGCCTTTGGCCGGGCGATGGGTTATATGGATGGCACGTGGAGAGATGTTCATGGCGCGGGGGCCCAACGCAGCGATCCCAAAACGGGTGACCCTGCCGATTACCCCACCGGCAACGGCCCACAGGGGGATGCGATTCGCATCTACAATTATGTTCGCCTGGTGCGCGATACAGCCACCACCACCTATGGTCTGCCGGATACCGGCCAGACAGCCTGTTATGATGAAAACGGCGACGAAATCAGTTGCCCTGAATCAGGTGAAGCGTTTGCCGGCCAGGATGCACAGTTTTACGGAATACAACCCAGCTTCCACGACAATGGTGACAACACAGTAACAGACAATGTTACGGGCCTGATGTGGCAGCAGACCCCGGTTAATAACGGCTTCAGCTGGCAAGAGGCGTTTGACTATTGTGAATCGCTGGAATTGGCTGGCTATGACGACTGGCGTATGCCCACCCTGAAAGAACTGTTCTCTATCAGTGATTTTCTACAGGGTTGGCCTTATCTGGATACGACCTATTTCGACATTGCCGGCCTGAGCGTCAGTAAAGATGAACAATATTGGGCGGACGACTATTACATCGGCATTACTGTACAGGGCGGTTCGGCCGCGGCTTTCGGCGTGAATCATGGCACAGGACATATCAAGGCTTATCCCGCCGGAGCCTCTGGTCCCATGGGAAACTATTTACGCGCCGTTCGAGGAAATAGCTACGGTGTCAATGATTTCGTGGACAACGGCGACGGCACTGTTACTGATCGCGCGACGGGGCTGATGTGGCAACAGGCAGATAGTGGCAGCGGCATGAACTGGGAAGAAGCGTTAGCATATGCTGAGGGCTCGACCTTGGCCGACCACGACGATTGGCGTCTGCCCAATGTCAAAGAACTCCAGAGCATCGTCGATTACACCCGTTCCCCCAGTGCCGTCGATGCGGCTAACGTAGGCCCTGCTATCAATACGGACTTTTTCGAGATCACCGAGCTCGCCTCTGGGACGACGAACTACAGCCCTGATTACGGCTACTTCTGGACGAGCACGAGTGCCTATTTCGGTACGGATAGTCCCCAATATTACTACGCCTGGTATGTGGCCTTTGGAACGGCGGTTGACAATGCAGGATATGATTTTCATGGCGCCGGTGCCGTTCGATTCGACACAAAAGTCGAAGGCGGACCTTTGGGTGAAGGAGGTGAACGGTATTATAATTTTGTCCGTTTGGTGCGCTATGCTTACAATTAGCGTTTTCTTTTTTATAGACCTCGTTGTTTTCGGCTGGGTCGCTAATTTTTAACAGGAGTGAAAACAATATCCAGGGGCCAGACAACAGTTCTTTTTATTGTCGGGTCTACTCAAATCTACTCGGAACTGAAGCCCCTTTTGGGGCAGGACGAAATTCTGCTCTGCCAGGTATCGCAATGAGACGATGCGTGCCTACCTTTTTAGGCCGATCCACCTCATATGATTGTTCTTGGCTGCCATGGTAACAGACAGCCAAACCATTCTTCACTATTTGTAAAACCAGGCAAATCTGCTTTTATTAAGTGAAAAGTTTAAAACCACGAAAAAATTGAAGGCCAACCACAACACCTGGTAGTTGGCCTTTTTCCCTTTTAATCTAGATAAGATCAATCTATTTGCACCGGAATTGTTGCAAATAAAAATCAAGATTACTCAAACATATATAAACTTTGTGAAACTCTCAGATAGTTGGGATATCATAATGTCAATCGATGTCCTGACTCGTTTTCCGATTCTGTCAACTCAAGTATAGGTCGGAACATTTAAAACGTTTGAATTTTAAGGGGAGTTCCGCTCAAAAAGAAATTGATGAGGCCAAAGGTAATTGAACCAACCGCACTAAGTATTATCATTGCCGGTATTGTTGCGATTGCCAGTTTGACCATAAACAGAATCATGGATCCAAACGGCATTTTGATGTTGGTGACCACTACTTCGTTGTTTTCTGTTGTCATAAGTTGCTTCTCTTTCTTGAGAGTTTCTTGCTGTTATGGGTGGCTGTCAGATTAGGTCGGAGTCATTATAGTGGAGAGTATAGGCAGAGCTATTCTCTGCTAACAGATTTCTTGTAATATCTTTTTATCAGTTTGCAACAGTCCACACTCATTCTTTTAAACATTATCCCCTTTTTCTTTTCGTTGTAATCCATACTCCAGATCTAAAAAAGATCGGACCTATCCATAGTCAGTCCTTCCTTTTGCATTAAGAGTTGATCTTCTTCCTCAGTTTCCCAGACACCTTGAATGTGACAACCCTCCTCGGCCTCAGCATCATGGAATTACCAGTGGCAGGATTCCTGCCCTTACGGTTCAGCCTTCTCGTTCACACAAAACTTACCAAACCCGCTTACAAGGACATCCTCAACTGAGGCAAGGGTCCGTTTGATGACTTCAAGAAGGGTTTCGGTGATCTGAGAGGATTGGTTCTTAGTGAAGCCGATTTGATCGGTGAGGGACTGGACGAGGTCTGCCTTTGTAAGTGCCATCGAAATCTCCGGTGAGGTTTTGAGATAGTGTGAGGGGATAATATTCCTTAACTATTAAAACGCAATCTAATTTGTCAATAATAATAAAGAATTACATCTCTGCATAATTATATCTACCTAATATTATATTCATTATAAACATTATTAATACATTATAACAACGGTCCGAAATTATTGACATTATATGTTCGATCTGACCGAAAGGCTATTGATTAATTGCCACTAAATTCTTGAGTATACAATCCTACTTCAAATATATTTAGTTTAATTCATGGGTGAAAATCCACACTCTTATTGAGTTATAAACCTCAAGTTTGTCTTGTATTTGTTCTGATTTTCAAACCTCAAAACCCCTAAACATATTGAAAACATTCAAAATACGTAGATCATAGGGAAGAGATTGAAACAAATCGGTAACATGAAACTCTAACAATGATTCACAAGTAGAGAGGAAGAAGATGAGGGATTCAGCAAAAGCACCTGTTCTAAAAAAGCTTAAAGTAGTAGAAGACAATGAACGGATCGCGCTCTTAGATAAATACTGCAAGCAGATAGGGGATGTCTTCCAAAACCTTAGTGCTCAGGAATATATCGATATCTCAATCGATATTTTATTACTAAAAACCAGCAAAGAAGATCTAATTGACTCATATGTAAAGGCAGATCCTGTAATTGATCAGCCCGGGTGTAAGCTTCATGAATTTCTGAACAAAGAGCTGGTAAATTGATGTTTTTAGAGGTGACAAAATGGAAGCTATTCTGACCAAGTGCCTACAATTAGATCGGAAACTACGAAGTCGAATCAAGATTCAGACAACACTTTACGACTTAATGGAGACGGTTATTGATGTTGTCGACACAAATGAGAATAAACTAATCAATGAGGTAACACTCAAATTATTGGCAAAGGCTAATCCCAAGGTTCGCGTTACAAATCACTGAAAGAGGAGGGAGGTGGCATGAATGCAGATCTCCAGAAAAAATTTCTGTGAAACAAAGATGATTTCTGTTTGTAATGTGACCGAAAAAAACGCACAAAAACATTGCAACTTCTATGGCAAATCATCATACGGTGAGCACTGTATGTTTTTCCATTTTGATCAGTTCTGCGATAACCTAGAAGCACAAAAGGAATTTTCCGATCTCAGGGCAGATTAGGACGAAGCATCTTTTAGTCTTGCAGGCAATTGAGATTGGGGACAGAGACTCCAGTGGCTGATAATATGAATTAGTTCAGACCTAATCTGACACCGCACTTGAAAAAGTGAGGGTTACCGGTTTTGATGGTAGGTGCCAAACCAAAACCATTCAAAACCACAGGAGGTAACCCTCATGCTGCATGGTAACAAATCCATCATCAAACACAAGATTGGACTTTTAAATTTGGCCGAAGAACTGGGTAATGTATCCTAAGCCTGTCGTATTATGGGGCTGTCCAGAGATACGTTTTACCGATACAAAGCCGCCGTTGACGAGGGTGGTGTAGACGCTCTGATCAGCAAAGATCGCCGCCGTCCCAATTTAAAGAATCGGATCGATGAACAGACTGAAGCGGCCGTTGTTGAATATGCCGTCGAAGAACCTGCCCACGGCCAGGTCCGGGCCAGCAACGAGCTGAGAAAAAAAGGCGTTTTTATTTCCCCCAGCGGTGTCCGCTGTGTCTGGCTACGGCATCGGTTGGGCCGTTTTAAGGATCGACTACGGGCACTTGAGGAAAAGATGGCCAAGGAGAAGCTGATCCTCACCGAGAGCCAGATCCAGGCCCTTGAGCGCAAAAAGCAGGACAATGAGGCGTGCGGTGAAATCGAGACCGCCCATCCGGGCTATTTGGGTTCGCAAGATACATTCTACGTGGGTACACTAAAGGGCGTAGGACGGATCTATCAACAGACTTTTATCGACACCTATGCCAAGGTGGGCTTTGCCAACCTTTACACCACCAAGACACCTATAACTGCCGCCGATCTGCTAAACGATCGGGTTTTACCCTTCTATGAAGAGCACCAGTTGCCTTTACTTCGAATCCTGACGGACAGAGGCACAGAATACTGCGGCAAAGCCGAAACCCATGATTACCAGCTGTATCTGGCCATCAATGATATCGACCACACTAAAACCAAGGTCAGATCTCCGCAAACCAACGGAATCTGTGAGCGCTTTCATAAGACCATTCTGCAGGATTTTTATCAGGTGACATTCCGCAAGAAAATATACCGGGATATCGAAACGCTACAGGCTGATCTGGATGATTGGCTATTTAAATACAACCACGAGCGAACACATCAAGGTAAGATGTGTTGCGGACGAACACCGATGGAAACACTTGAAGATGGGAAGAATATATGGCAAGCTAGCGGTAACAAATTCTGATTTTTCAATTTATATTAGTAGGTTAAGTATTGCTATGATTTATCATAATTGTGCCTTTGTCAAGAGAATTTAGGGGGACGAACCTACAGCGCGTCTCATCACCACCTCCATCGCCTTAAAGTAATCACGTTGAACCTTCAGGTTGCACACCCGGCAATAGCGCTGGGTGGTCTTGATGCGGGTATGGCCTAAAAGATCCTGTATAGTCACCAGATCCGCATCGGCGTTGAGCAGCTGGGTGGCCATCGTATGCCTGAGCTGATGGCAGGACACGTTTACACCCGACTTTTTCGAGTAGTACTCTATACGCTTGCGGATACCGCGTGTAGATAAGGGCTTGCTCTTGTAGACGCCTTTTTCTACCAGAAAGATCTTCTTCACGCGACTGCCCAATCGTTGTTTTACATAGGCAACCAGCGCAGCGTAGGTGTCATCACTGATGTAGACGACCCGGTCCTTATCGCCTTTGCCATGGTAGACATACAAGCGTCTGCGGCGCCAGTCGACGGCATCGATAGTCAGGTTGGCCACTTCTTTCACCCTTAGACCGCAGCGCAGCATCAGCATGAACATGGCCCGATCGCGACGACTTTTTATTATGCTGAACAAACTGGCCACCTGCTCATCCTGCAGGTGTTTTGGCAAAGGCCGGGCCAGGCGCAGGTGGTAGCCCTTTTTGATCGGATTGGTGATCTGAAGTTCTTCTTGATCGACTAGATAACTGTAAAAGCTGTGCATGCTTCCCAGGTGGCAGTTGATGGTCTTCGGCGCCAGTTTATTGCCGAGAAGATAATCGACATAGGAAGTAATTTTTTTATGACCGACGAGCTCGATGGGCTCATCGAGCCAGATGATTAACTGCTTCAGGTGGCTCAAATAACTTCTAACCGTGCTGGCTGAACAGTTGCGTCTTTTCAAATATCGGCGGTAGTTGATGATCGAATCGGTGATGTTCATCGACGGCTCCTTTTTCGATGCGTGACATGGCTTTATAGTATTCTTCTTCCCGGGTTTTATCGGTCAGCCGGGCATAGCGTAGGGTCATCTCCAGGCTGCTGTGCCCCAGCAACTGCTGCAGACACTCAAGGCGCATGCCGGCATTTAAAAGATCGGTGGCAAAGGTGTGCCGCAGGCAATGCAACGTATATCCTTTGTGAGCAAGGCCGGCCTTTTTAAGATAGGATCGCAGTATGTCACGCGAACGCGAATACCCCAACGGTTGACGCCTTAGCCCATAGAACAAATACTTCTGACTGCTATCGCGGATGCGCAGCCAAGCCTTTAAAGCGCTGCAGGCATCATCGCTGATACACACCGCGCGGCCCAGACGATTTTTCTCTCCGATCATAATGAAGATCTTCTGGTCGACCAGATTGAGATCATCGACACGGGTGTTTAAAAGCTCGCCGATGCGCATTCCGGTTCGAAGCAGCAACAGGATCAGGGACCGGTCACGGATGTTGTCAATCGTGGCCAAAAGACGCTGGCTATCGATCGGATCCATCGCCCGGGGCAGCGGCTTGGGCACCTGGATCCGGATTTTTTTTACCAGCAGATCGGCTGGCAAAAGATCAGCTTCAACCAGATAGCCGATAAAAGCGTAGATGCTCCTTAAAGTGCCATCAATGGTCAGCGGTTTTAGACCGCGGTCTTGCTGGCGTTCGATGTAGGCTTCCAGATCTTTCTTGTTGATCTGCTCGACACCGGTCTTGCCCATTTGGCCGATAAACACCAAAAAGGGCACAATAAAGCCGCAATTGGTGGCCAGGGTTACCGGCTTGCAGCCGCGCCGGTATTTATAAAGTATCCATTCGGTCAGTGGCTGTTTACCCGGGTAGCTGCAGCGATTAAGCCGGCGAAAAACCTTGCCCAGGGTGACGCCGCGGCTATCGGTCCGGCTTGCACTTGATGGATAAAACGAGTTTAGTGCGGCCTGGGTGACTTGGTGCTGTGAGGTTAAATCAATAGATTCTAAATGACTTTGGCGGCTCTGCGGGTGGCAACCGTGGACGTGGTTAGGGTTTGAGTATAAAATATCAACGCTGGCCATTTTCTGCCTCCTTTCTGAAAGTTGCAGAAAAATCAGACAGATAATGACCGGTTACCCTCTATTGGTCAATTCTCATTTTGTTACCGCTAGTGGCAAGAAAAGTTTGTAGCCTGATTTTGAGCTGACAGACACCGCCTCAAAATCGGTAACTGTCAGATCAAGTCTGAATTACTACAAATTATCTGCTATTTTTCGGCATCTATCAATCAGCGAATTTCCTGAATTTAGCCAGACGGTATCGTGATACTTGACGCAATTTTCGATAATTAGTCTATTGGCAAGAAAGCTCAACCGAAAAGAATGATTCTTTTACCAGCATATTCATTTTTCTTGACTCTATTCTAAAAATTGAAATAAATAACTCAACTTTCGGTGTTCGTAGCCAAGTTGTTCTTTGACAAGCCGACACACTGCAGCGCGGTGTCCATGATAGCATCAAAGAATGCCGATGCTGTTTTTTCACAGAAGTTGCCAAGATTTCTCAATTGATTGCTCGCCAGAGTCAAAATCCGGTAAAGCGCCTCAATGAACGAGATATCACTGACTTCATCACAGCAGAGGTAAAAAAGCTCTCCAAAAGTTCGATGATCTGTCTCGGTTCGGCACTGATAGGCCAAAAACATATACCGCATGAACACGATGGACGTATGAGCAATCAGGGCGTCAAAGTCACGGCACTGGATTTCTTTGGCCAGTTTTAAATGTTGTTTGGCCATTTTGAAGAACACTTCGATATCCCAACGCTTACCGTAGATGCGGACAACATCTGCATCGGGCAGACTGATATCGGTTGTTAGCAGCGCCAGCCAGTCCTTTTTGCGTTTATCCCGGACAAAGACCAGTTTAACCTGCCGACCATCTTTGAGTTGCACCAGGGTGCTGGCCAATACCTTGGCCCGTCCCCGTCGTTTCTTCAATTTGCCATAGATATTCATCAGATCCATGGCATGCCCGTTGTAGCGGTAGAAAATCTTGGAGGACTTTTTCACCATGCCGACGACATCAATATGTTCTGCCAAGGCCGTAACGGTAGCGGGCATCGTGAACCAGCTGTCCATCAGAAGATAGTTTGCACAGATACCAGCAGACCGTATGCGTTTGACCATGTTTTCAAGATGCGCGGTGGCCTTAACCGTCGCCTCTTTTCTGCGTTGATGCGCACAGCAGCGTTTATCCAAAGGTTTTTGACTGCCGCACAAACGCTTTTTCGAATCGGCCGAGGAGAGCAGGGAGAAGTCCAACGGCAGGCAACTGGCACCGTCGGACCAGCATACGGTGAGCATCCGAAAGCCTCTCAAATAACGGCCCGTACTATGATCCCAGACGCGGCACAGCAGTTCAACCATTTTGGATCTGGAGCGATCGTAAGGACTGTCATCAATGATGAGAACCGTTTCTCTATCTTTGCTTGTTAGCCTGTCGAAAAAAGCGAACAGACGACGTCCGAGGCAAAGAAGCAATCGACGCCAGTTATAGGTTGTTCCTTTAAGCAACTGATAGGCCGCATCTTTGCCGAAGGGAAGATCCTGGTTGATAACAATGCCGCGGAAGAAGTTCTGACCGACAAATGGCAGTGTGAATATGGCTTGTGTCAAAGAGCGAACACTATGACCGTGGCGTTTTCGTACCCCACAGCGGTGCAGAAGGGTGCCCAGTCTGAATCGGTCGAAAAAGTCATCAATTTTGCTTTGAACGTGAATGTTTCCTTGAGATTCGGAGGCAATGTTGGTATGGTCCATTTGAGCCCTTTCTTTTTGATATTATTATGAATTATGCCAAATCCATTATAAATCAAAAGACGGGGCTCTTCAATTTATTTCTTCATGATTTCAAATAATTAGACCATAATTCTGCCTCGCAAATCTAATCCAGAAAGTTGAGTAAATAAGGTTAAATCATTCTTCAATGCTTCATCAGGCTGAGACTACCTATAGTTTCTGTGCATGGCGCATACCCTCTCCTACTGGTGCTTTCTCAGTTCCAGCTCACCTTTATTCCAGCCTGATATATTATTGATATCATTGTTTATACGTACCCAAAAATTAGTTTCCAGAGACATGGATAATCTCTAAAAAGACCGACATTGAAGCCGAATTAGCAACCCGTGTTCTTTGTGATTTGGTAACCTTGTACCTGCATCACTAAGAGGAGGGGCGTTATGAAAAAGGGGATATTGTTTTTGGTATTTTGCATTCTGTCATCTACGGTAGGAGCCCAAATGGACAATCCACTCAAGGAGGGAATGCCAAATACGGTAAAATTAGAAAGCGGGCAAGTGGTTTACGATCTAAATGGAGAATGGAATTCAGCTTTTGATACTGGTGGATGGGGAACTTTAGAAGACATTGTAAAGATTTCGCAGAATGGTAATCAATTTGTGGGAATTTATCTATTAAATGGAGATAGGTTCGCTGGAAAGAATAAAGAAAAAATAAAAGGAAAAATAAATGGTAATGTGATTGATGAGGTTTACTTTTATGACGTTGAAAATTCTGCGACATGGAATCCTATTTGGGCACCCAGTCAAGCAGAGATCAGGCAAGATGGTAACGAAATAGTGATAATAAGATTGTGGAAAGAAAAAGGAGCAACAACAACTCGAACTTTAACATTAAAAAGGAGGTAGACGAAAAATTAAGAGATAATCGATTGTGGAAGGGGTAAACGTATGTCAATGATTTGGAATAAAATTGAACTGGAATAACTTTTTTTCTCACTTCAGATACCTCCAGCACTTCAAAGGTTTAAAGGACAATAAAAAAAGTTGTGATATAGCCAAATCAGCCTTTCTGAAAAGAGGTGCGAATTGAAAAAGACACAAGTTTTTTTTTTATTTGTCTGCATTATTCTAATCTTAGGATACGGAATTATATATGCCGATGAAATAAAAACAATAAATGTAGATGTTCCTCTCCCAGACGACATAAAAATTATCGCATGTGGTAAAGATGTCCCAAAGAAGATAGCCGCATTTTCTGGAGTTTGGGAGGGAGAATGGGGTATTGATGGCGTAGAATCAGTCTTGGTTGTGGAAGAAATTAATTCTAAAGAAGCAAAAGTTATTTACTGCCAAGGAGAGATGAAAGGGTATTACAATGTGCCAGCGGGCTATGAGAGATACAAGGCGATTGTAAAGCCTGAAAACTTGCAGATTGAATTTGGCCGTCATGAAAAATATTGGTTCATTTTTAGTATGGAAGAAAATTTAAATAAGATTAAAGGCACATTTAAACGACCGACGTCTATTAATAAAATCGAAATGACGAAAATTAAATAACAATTTCTAATACAGTAAATACCCGTATTTATTTTCCTTGGAACCTTTTGATATCTCCAACAAAGCTTGAACAGAACCGAAGTTTTTCTATCTGCTATCTAACAAAAGTTCTACCCTCTGATATGGGTAAGTGATAGCCATTTCGTACCGTAACTTTTCTGCCGTCAGTTCACGTCAAAGGTTTATAACATTTCTAAAATAAAAAATTATCCTATCGACCTCGGCCTGCATAAAATTAGCCTCGGTCCCTGTTTGTTGAAGTTGTAAGTGTTGCGATGGTATCCGGATCCTGAGGATCCTATTGTATATAATTAAGAAAATTTTTAAGTGTGAAAATCCTGGGCGTTGCCGACCCACAGCCTTTTATATATTCCGGAGGACCCGAAAA
Source organism: uncultured delta proteobacterium (assembly GCA_963848135.1). Taxonomy (GTDB): domain Bacteria; phylum Desulfobacterota; class Desulfobacteria; order Desulfobacterales; family SG8-13; genus JARFQH01. The sequence continues at coordinate 604,646 of CAWKCK010000018.1, read as the reverse complement.
GGTTAAGAGAGGGATGTGGTTGCACGCTGTGAACGTTGAGCGGGTATTGGCTGCTGGATGGGATGTTTAATTGAAGCGACACGACACAAGAGTGTCCGATTGGCAAGATGATTCAATGGTAACAAGAATCATGAACTAAACCAATTTTTTGATCAGTAGTTTGGTTGGTATGACATATTGTGGAAACTGTTATGTTTATATTCAGATACAGCTGTGTCATCTTCATCAATATTCTAATGATGCACGCATCTTCATGGAATATTACCGCTCTGGCACAAAACAGGAACAACGTTATGATCGACATTGAACATACTGCTGATAGGGTTAAAGCTCATTTGAAGGAACTCACCGTCACCATTGGCGAGCGCAGTTTGGGGGTTCCTGAAAATCTCAACAGAACGGCGGATTACATTGAATCGTTTTATCAAAACCTGGGTGTACCGGTGCACCGGGAACCATACAACTATCAGAACAGCACCGTTTCCAATGTCGTTGCCGAAATAACTTCCGATAGCCGGGCCAAAAATCGATTTGTGGTTGGTGCCCATTATGATTCCGTGATTGGCACAGTGGGCGCCGATGATAATGCCAGTGCGGTGGCCGTGCAGTTGGAAACCGCACGACTGCTGAAATCGATGATCGATAGCCAAAAACTGGATCTATCCGTCAAGTTTGTTTCTTTTGCCTTAGAGGAACCGCCGGTCTACGGTACTCGTTACATGGGCAGCCGGGTGTATGCCAGAAAGGTTCGTAAAGATAACGAACAAATTGATGGCATGATCTGTCTGGAGATGGTGGGTTATGCCTGCTATGAAAAGGGTTGCCAGGGATACCCGTTTCCGCTGATGTTATTCGGTTATCCCAAGGAAGGCAATTTTATCGGAATTGTCGGCAACACCAAATCAAAAGAGTTCACAAATGCACTCGTCAAAGAATTCTCCAAAAACCGGGAATTGCCAGTTGTGAAACTCAGTGTTCCCTTGAATGGTCGGATTTTGCCGACAGTAAGACTCAGCGATCACGCGTCGTTCTGGGATCAGGGGTTTAAAGCCGTAATGATTACCGATTCCGCGTTTTACCGCAATCCCCATTATCATACGTCTTTAGATACCATGGAAAAACTGGACTACGGCTTCATGGCGGAACTGGTGGAGAGCTTGATATTATATTTCGGTTCTTTTTAGAAATAAATAATTTGCAATAACCAAGACTCAATCTGTGACTCTTCAAATAAAGCTTCAACTTTAACCGACAAAACGCTGAGTTGCGATACGTTTATCACTATCTGCACTATTAAGGGGACCAATTTTATAAAGATAGATTGATCTTATCGTAGATTTAAAGGGAAAAAGGCCAACTACAACATCTGGTAGTTGGCCTTCTTTGTTTCGAAGATCTTAAAAGTTTCGCTTAATAGACATAATGTTTGAAAGAGTATGGTCTGCCCCTTGCGACGTGGGTTAAGCTGTGGGACCTAATTGGGTCATAACGGCTCAGAGCCATAACCAAGGAGGCAGACCATGAAAAAGAAAATATTATATGTTGGTTTGGATGTCCACAAAAATACCATAGATGCTGCAATAACAAACAGCCGGTCAAACGGTAAGGTGAGATCCTATGGCAAAATTAACAGCACTCTCGATGCACTGGACAAGCTAATTGAGAAGTTAAAAGGCACCAATATCGAGCTTCGATTTGTATACGAAGCCGGACCATGTGGCTACCAGATTTACCGGCACCTTGCTTCCAAAAACATCAGCTGCTCTGTGGTTGCCCCTTCCATGATTCCCAGAAGAAGTGGCGATCGGATCAAAACCGACCGTCGCGATGCCATCAACCTGGTAAGGTTATATCGGGCCGGTGAGTTGACCAGCATTTATGTACCGACCGTTGAAGATGAAGCCATCAGGGATCTTGTCCGCTGCAGGGATGACATCAGGCGCATCGAACGTAAAGCTCGCCAACGACTCCTATCATTTTTACTGCGTCATGGGATCACCTACAGCGGTAAGAGGCATTGGATAAAGGGCTTTTATCATGGGCTCGCAAAAATCAGCTTCTGGTAAATGAAGTCACCCAACAAATACAAGTGCATGTTGACCAGTGGTTAACCGGGCACCCTATGTGGGTTCAATTTATCGTTTTCGGTTGATCCAACCCCAAGCAGCTATTATCTGGGACATCCCTTCAGAGCATATCCAGTGGTAAAAATCCGCCGGGGCTAGGGCGGTTTTGAAGCGGCCTGGACCTATAAAATGCCAGCACGAAAATCTATAATACTTCTTAAATGCCGTCAGCAGGATTACCAATGTGCGATATATGAAAGCCAAACCGTTATGCGCCCGTTACCGGTTTTTCCAGCTTCAAGAGGTCTAAAGGAGAATCCTGGTTGCTTGGCCCGTTAATAATGAGAGGACAGCTCCGAAGTACTTACCCCTGAAAACCCAGGAGCGTGTATCATCCGCGCTAAAAATCGCCCTCTTGAGCCGGGAGGATTAAATATGCCCCATGTCAAAATAGGGATGGACCAGTATTTTCTAATTGACACTTTCAAACATATCAGCAGATACATTGAGTCTATTATTAGAATCCATCATTGGTAATATTTCAAAATAAAAAGGCAGAGCCTTTACTGGCCCTGCTTTTTATTTTAATGTCGACCGAATCTATTTCTTAAATTTCCTTCTAAATCCTATAACACAGACCAAACCAGTGCCAAGCAGCCAGACTGCACCCGGGATAGGTACCTCTGAAAACCTCATCGTCGCTGAACCAAAAAGATTATTGGGATCAGATAAGTTTGGAAAAGCTAAGCTGCTACTATTGTTATTGAATTTACCAGCTGTTACGTTTACCGAAGTGCTGAATAACGCTGTTGCACTAGGGTTATTAGTAAAAGCATTGCCTCCGCTCGTATAAAATGCACCGATTATGTAAGTTGAGTCTGCACTTAGAGTTACTGGTGTAATTAAAGGAGCGAAGACACTGGACGCACTTGATCCGTCAACGAAAGAACCCATGCTACCTGCCGAGATTGATACACTTGCCAAAAGGCTACCGCTGTTGTCCCATATGCCGACGTCTGCTCCTACTTGCAGCCCGTCTCCTTCGGTCCCACTGGGGTTTGGTCCATCCCAAAGACCTATACTTGTTACCAGTAAGGGAACAGATTTCACGGTAAACTGAACGCCTACTGTGCCATCATAGCCACGAAGGCCAGTCCCTTCACCCATGAGCAAAGTTGCCGCTTGAGTTTTTGATTCGGCCAATAAAAATAAAGATATTATACCTACTAAGATTGCCAATGACATTCGATTGGTCAATTGTACGATTATTTTGAAATTGCTTTTTTGTTGTTCATGCATGAATGCAATCCTCCTTTTTCAAAAAATTGGATATCCAATGTATTTAGAAATATTTTGGCATCACCTCCTCCAGTGCCAGAGAACATCCAACAGCCAAAAGGTTATGGTTAACCTGTAAATCGAAGTTTTTTATTAATGAGAAAGGGAAGTGGCTAACTGAATAGGATGTGGACTAGGTAGTTAGAAATTAAGTGGTTTAGTTAAATGAGCTTCAGTTTTTAATTAGTGTCGATGTCGGAATCGATCTGGATCTCCCCTTAAAACGAATAACCCAATAATGATTCAGTTGTCAATACCACAAGGTAATACATTGGTAAAAATATCTTGCCATTATTTTGACCTGATGCCAACTCCGGAGCACCCCAAGATGTTGTGGTCAGCGGAGAATCTGCGAAACTTATGATATCATATAAGTATCTGCATAGTAGCCAAAGCACAGATAAATACAGATGGTATATATAGTTTGGCAGATTGTATTTGAATTCAAATTTTCGTGTTAAATTGCTCGGTGGTGTCTACATGAAGGAATTTGACCGGATAATTGGGAAACCTTTGGTCTGGGAATAACCCTATCATCGTAACCATATAAAATAAATGCGTATTTTATGTTCTCACATTCGTAGCCCTCGGTGAGCCAAGGAATACTTGCTGTAAGAACTTCGGCTCTTACAGCTTTTTTATTTTGTATGGTCGCCAAAATACCCTTCGTGTTCGCCTCAATTTCCACCACCGGCAGCCTGATCGTGATCCTCTCTATGAACAATCGCAGATAGCGCTTCACTGTCCGGAGGTTGGACCCATTGCGGGACGCGCCGTCTACAATTTCTTGAAACTGCACGATTGTTTCGTCCCGGAATAGATGCGGGGGAGGGGGCTTCGTTCGGCTCAATCGGTCGATGGAACTCTCGAGCGTGTCCTTTTTGTTCTTCAGCTCCCGGATCCGTTCGGCGACAAGCTCAAGCTCCAGTTAGCCTGATTCGATGGCCTCGTATTGCCGGGTCAACCGGTGCTTTACATCATTGAGTTGACCAATCAACAATCAACCGATTGTGGCTTGCATCGGCTTTTTTGCTTGCACGACCGAGTTGTTTGTGCGCGCCTGCAAGGAGCTTCTTGATTCGGCTCCTGGAAAACAATCGGGCAGTTAGGTGGTCAATGACCGCCGCCTCCAGCTTGTCGGCGGCGATGCGCTGGCCCGGGCAGGTGGCTTTGCCTTTGCGGAAATAATTGGCACAGTTGTAATAGGTGTACCTACCACCTTTAGCGGTTTCAAGAGCGAAACTGGCCCCGCACAGGCCGCACTTGGCTATACCGGTAAGAAGGGTTTTTGAGGTTGTGGCCGAGGGATTGACCCGGGCCGTGATCGGATTGCGACTCTCCTTCAGAGATTTGGCCCGGTTCCAGGTGGACTCATCTATAATCGGCTTTAAGGGGATGAGTATCCATTCAGATTTCGGGTTCGGCTTCTTTTCACGCCCACTGGTTTTGTTAAAGTAGTACCGACCCACATAGGATTCATCACCGGTGATGGTAAGGATATTGTTCTTCGTCCACAGACGGCCCCGACGCAGGAAATTAGATGACGAAAGCTGAATTGGTCGAGTAGATGGCAAAGGACGCGGGGATTTCAAAGGCTGCGGCGGGAAAAGCCCTTGCATCCTTTACGGACGGGGTCACCAAGGCTCTTAAAAAGAAGGACAGCCGGGTGACGCTAGTGGGCTTCGGTACATTCCAAAAAACACGCCGGAAGGCGCGCAAGGGGCGGCACCCGCAGACCGGCGAAGCCATCAAGATCAAGGCCAGAAATGCTGTGAAATTCAAAGCCGGGAAGAAACTCAGCGCGGCTGTTAAGTTGTAAAGATTTTGGGAAGGGCGGTTTATCCGGTATACGGGTAGAGCGCCCTTTTTGTGTTTATAGGGGGCTGGTAGGGGGGGTACCAGTCAAAAAAGGGCAGAGTCTCGTTAGAGGTCCTGCCTTCTTTATGTTTCCGCAATGGGAAGTTGATTTCGTTTATTGATAATTCAACTAATTCTCACATACAAAAGTGTCAGGGTATTTAGATAGGGCATCCAGTTGTTCGACAGAAAATTTTGGCAAGAACAAGGTCTTTGTGAAAGCGTTTTCAATCAACTTCCGATTACTTTGCTGAGTGTAATCTACAAATTTTTTGGATACGTCCCCTGATACGTTGGAGGTGATGTCGTAAATTTCAACTGGCGTTGCGCATGAAAAATCAAACGACTTTAATTGAACTTTTCGAATCCTCTGATTGCTATGGGTTAGAAAATAGATACACAAATTATTCTGATCGTAGACAATACTCCACCTCGTGTTAACTGTATAGGGCGTTCCCTTCCATTCCCGATTTGCGCTCCAACTGACGCTCTTAAGAATGTTAAATGCATAATCAACCGGTGATTCCGCAGCTTCAGGTTTGTAGTTTTGAACCATCTTCGATGCAGCAATGAACCGTTCAATGGATTTAAATCTGTCCGGTTCTGGAATTTTATTTATCTTAAGGTAACCAGTCGATACGTCATATGTATTGTTGGTCAATACCCGATGAGGCAATGTATCGTTGGTATGACAGACCATTTTGCCGTCAAGAAACTCAATGGTTGCGCAATTGCCCTCCTTGTCGCTGATAATGAAGTGAGAATGAATCCCTTTTTTGGGTCTTATCCTAAGATAAGCATCACTTTCAATAACTTCTTTTACACTGGCAAAATTGTCTAGTTGATACTGCCGCCATTGCTGCACAAGGATAGAAACCCTCGCATCCGGATCGGGATATTTTCTGTTTGGGGTATTTCGAAACAACCCCATCGATTCTAATACCAGGCCTGCCTCATTCATTCCTCCGGGGATCAATTCACGGCCATATTGAGCAAACGTTACACTTCCGTATTTGGACGTCCACCTTGCCGGTGTGCCAAGACCGCTATTATCAGCTGTGGATTCCATAGCGGTTTTGGTAACTCCTCGTTTATTGACTATGATCAAACCGCCTTCCACCATCCAATCATAGTTCTTTCCCACAAAAATATTCCCCTCATGATTTAGCTGAAAGGTGGTACATGCCTTTATGTCTTCCTGTTGCAAAGAAAGCACTAACCCCAGTACGCCTATAGCAAAAAAAAGAATCCGGCTATTCATTTGGCACCTCCTTCAATTCGAGCAAATTGAGGTTCTCAGTGGATAGCGACATAAGTTCTCTTTGGGTAATATATATGTAGCATTCTGGTATCTATGGATTAGCAACAAACTCTTCCTTGGGCCGAATCGCGATATCACCTACCGAGTTATTCCATGCATCGTAACCAGATTGATCAAGAGCATTCACTGCTTGGTCAGTATAACCTTCTTCTTCCATATTTTGCCAAAGTAATGCGTTTAACTGTAAATATTCTCCTAAGGGCATTCCAGCGTTTATAAAATCTAAAAAACCATCTGATCTTCTTTGGCAAATTCCAAACTGTTTCAACAGCTCATCCTGTCGATGACTGAAATCTGTCCAAAAATAATGGTCCGATCTAGTCACATTTGCCAATTCAGCCAATAACATACCCTCCGGATCGTTTTCATGAATCGAAAAAAATGGCATAAAGACGAGATGACCAATATTATCCAGACTAAAAGCGAACTCATCCATCCTTAGTCCATCCGGGTCCTTTCTGTAGACAGCATATCTTGTTTGTATTCCGAGGCCATTGGTCCCAGCGATAAGAATGCCGTCATCATCGAGAAGTTGACCAACCTGCCGCAGCATCTTTTTTCTGATAACAGGATTATAGTAAATGAGAACATTCATACAACGGATCACCTTTATTGGTTGGAGTTTGATATCCGAGAAATCAGATTTGATAAAAGTAAGGTTTTCCTGCTCGAAATCCCGAATATGATGATGGATGAGCCTGTTACCGTCTTTTTCGACAGATTCGCTTTTGGTACCGTTGGATTGTTGCAAAAGGGGATGAAGATCTTCAAAAATGGCGTTGAATCGGTTCCTGGTCGCCTTAGGGTCTGCGTATAGAGCTCTCCCGCTGGCACTCATTTGCCCTTGGGAATATATAAATTTCCCATCATGGTCAAAGCACGCGTAGTGCCCATCGCTATCGTACAATACATAATCAGCAAATAGGCGATCAATACCGTATACATGCCAACCCTTTAGTTTAATGGCGGTATCAGCCGTTGTTACCGGTGGGAAACCGCACCCCACATCTAAATAATGGGATGGTTCCTCATCTGAACTCAGTGCCAAGTTGGCCACATAGTTATCGAGTTTTTTATGACGACTCGGTAACGTCAATGGCGGGATTCGCCCTCCCCATGCACCTGGCAGTGAGCTTGGTACCGTGACAGACAACCAATGGATAAGGTGTGGATTAAACTCGGTTACAGAATACCCGGAACGTTTCATTAGAGACAACGCCCTTTGCGTAAAACCTTGTGCTTCTTCCGAAAGCTCAGACAGCGAAACGGATGCTGCCAACTCGTCAGGCAAACGGTTCCCCAGATAATGTTCGACCAGGCTACCAAACGTTTTTTCGGCCACTTTTTGCACGGGAGATCTCCTTTTTAAGGTACATTTATAATGTTGCGGTTCCCACTAAGGTATTGATTCATCTTTTAAATTGAACTGCTGCTTTAAGCCTTCAAGGATAGCTATGCTGCCCTGTTGCATGGTAATAGTAATATTTCCTTCCCATACTTCTGGTGGGTGGTTGGCCACTTGAAATGCCAGACCGTGTGCCATTAGCCAACGGGTCAACTGAACTTGATATATTTGATCTTCAGAAAGCCCTTGAAACGGCGGGTAATCTGATAGAGATTTGGTGAGGGTATCCCAAATCACTTCGCCGTATGCTTTAAAATATTTTATGTGCTTTTCGTCGTTCAAGCCTAAGAACAGGCGATTTTCATCCTGAGCAAATATAACATAGCCGATTCCATGATCATGCCAAGAATCACCGGTTCTTTCTTGGATCATGCACCTGTAAAGCAAATCAACGCCCTTCTTCGCGATTTCTTCTTCTAAATCCTCCATAGAATTAAAATGCGAATAGATAGGCCGTGCAGAAGTTCCGAGTTCATCAGCCAGTGATCGCGTGGTTAGCGCTGACCATCCATTTTTTCGGACCAGATTGAGTGCCGCATCGATCAGTTCCTTTTTGGTAAATTTCAACTTTGGGGGCATAATTCCGATTCCTTGAATTTGGGCGGTGTTTTACATCACATGTTATGCATCGTATGATGCATAACAAATATAACGATTTCATGTCAACGAATATTTGAGGGTGACTAAATATTTACGTATTGTGAGGATTCGAGCGAGCCGCTTTTTGGATAGTATCCGGCTTACAATGGTCAAACAAGATGTGTTATCACTATCCCACGAAAAGGTTATACAGTGGACCTTGTGTTGCTCGGCAGACTGGCAATTTGGCTGATTGATGGGCACCAAATTTAAAAGTAGGGACTCGACTAGAACAGAGGCCTATTTCTAAACATTTTAAGCAATAATAAGTAAATATTTTTGTTACGGTTATTGAATCTAAATTCGCATTCTTTCAGATGTAGGTAGAAAGTCGATTCAGCAATGCCATGGAACTTCATCAAACGGTGTTTGGCATATGCCCAGAAGGATTCAATACCATTGATGTGACTGTGCCCCTTGGCAAATTGGTTGGTACCATGGCTGACGCGGTAATGCTTTTTGTAACCCAGGTCAACCAGTCCGTTGTAACCGCGCCAGCGATCTGAATGGATAACGCTATCGGGGTCGACGCGTCCCCTGATAATGCCTTGCAAAGTGGCTTTAGCGCAATCTGGAACGATTTCAGTGTAGACTTTGCCGCCACGTTTGAAAATACCAAACACAGGGGTTTTCTTAAAAGCACCGCGGCCGCGTTTGCCCTTGATGCGTTTACCACCGAAGTATGATTCATCGACTTCGATTTCGCCTTTAAACGGCGATTGGGTTTCACATACCTCGGCTATGCGGTTGCGAATGAGCCGCAGGTAACGGTTAACGGTATTACGATTAAGGTTTGTTAAAGAGGCAATCGTTTGTGCATCCAGGTCATGTGCGAATAACTTAACTAATTGCCTGAATTTGGCTTCTGTAATCTTTGAACGCTTTATATACTTGTTTTTTATTGCCATGACTGGGATTGAGCGTATTTTGGTTACGCTGTCCTAGTCAAGACCCTAAAAGTATTCAGTTTATTTGTACCCTGACTGGGTGATAGATTACCGAATTTCAAAAATTTGGCAAATGTGATGAGATGAATGGATACTTTCATCGGTAGAAAAAAAGGTGTGTCGCAACCGGTTAAAACTCCGCAAAAAGGTTCAAACACCGAGTCCACTAGCCTGCTATACTTTAATTCGTGGAGGAATTAGGAAAAGCGGGGTATTTTGAATGAATACCACGCTTTTATATTCTGACAGAACGACAATATGTTGTGGCCATGTAATACTGGCGACAATTTTTCTATTTGCTATGATTTTTGAGCTATCATCTGGTCGATCCGCTTGAGATAGTCAGACAATATTTACATATTTGCCTAAATTACAAATTGTTACGCTATTGGCCACACGTTTTTTGAAGACACGGTTAAATGCATCATCCATGATTCCGATGTACGTATTTCTTGAATGAAGATCCAGACCGGCATACAGTTCCATGAGGCACCTTCTGCGTTATAGGGTTTATGTTTGGGATTAACCCTTTATAACGAATCGCAATACCCTTTGCGATTGGGAGGTGCCTTTTAGATGATTATCAAGAAAGGCGAATATTTTGGAGCGCTAAAATTTTTGTGATTTATCTGTACGTATCTGAAATTTTGCAATTGTGCAGATACTGAAAAGCTACTACAATTGTGGAACTCTCTTCATAAATTTCTATAATTTTATTCCCAATTCAATACTGCTACCATGTAGCACATTAAATAACCTGCTTATATTATTTCTATATTTACCCAACCAATACTCTTTCAATTAGCATGGTTTTTGCAGCTATTTTGCAGAACAGATAAAGCCAACCTTGCTAAAAAGCCAGAACGGAAAACCAAGGGTCTTAGCAAAGCTGATAGATAGTCGGGTTGCCTAACATCTGGGTGGTCTTGCATTTTTTGTTAACAGAATACTTAGTCCTTTACCTGAACTTTTTTCAAAGTTTAGAGTCATTATACTCAGAGGAGGTATCTATGGCTAAGGAATCATATCATATTAAGGAATTTGCATTAAAGCGTAGAATATCTCTTCTATGTATTACATTCTTTTTATCGGTTACAATTTTTATCTTACCAATAAACGCTCATTCATATATTTTCCCTACTGATTATAATAGGGCAACTGCTACAGCTGGCGTATATACATACCCGAATGATGCAGGTGGTAATATAAGTGAAGCTAACACGAACATTGGTTCAGGAATGGCGACCGCATCATATAGTCTCTCAGGTTCATATAACTATTGGGTTGCGAACCCAGGTTATGCTTGGGTTGAGTACGACGGAAATGCTTCAGCAGGTGTTTTTGCTTCTACAGGAAAATTGAGAGTCAGTGCAGATTCAACAGGAAAAGTTTATTACGATTTTGGAGACGGGCCAGTAGATATAAACTCTTGGGGTGCTGCCTTTTCTGCTAGTTCGGAATTGCTTGATACTTTGCACTTCTCCGGTGCAACCGAACCTTTTCCAGTAGAATTGGAATGGGTGGTAGATGGCTTTTTAAGTCCTAACGGTGTGGGTGGTTCCACTATGATCAATTACGCAATAGGAGGCCCCGATGGTTTCATCACAGGTACAAATTCCCCGACTGAGTGGAGTGATGATATATCAGATGGAGCGGCCACTTTGAGTAGAACGATATGGATGGATCCCAGTGCTGGTCCTCCATCATGGTTAATTAACTTAAATCCCAGTGCAAGATGGGATCCATTAGATCTTTCAATTCGCGGTTCCCTCTCAGTTACTGTGTATGAAGGCTATGCTAATTTTATGAATACTGGACAATTTTCTATTACAGTTCCTGAAGGAATTACCTTTGAATCTGCGTCAGGTGTTTTTTTGACAGAAACTTCACAGGTACCTATTCCAGGAGCCTTATGGCTTTTGGGTTCCGGGATAATTGGCTTATTTGGCATTAGAAAAAAACTTAGAAAAAAATGATAGAAATATCATTAGTAGTATAGGCAAAGCTAGTGCTGGATTTGCTTCTGTCGTTGGTAATACAATTCTTGGTGATTTTAGTCTCACAATTAATTTAGCCGAATAATATCTGTATAGAATCGATCCCCTGAAAACCCAGATACTGTAAACAAAACATAAGGTCTGACCGGCTCACGCTTGCTGCTAGTGTGCCACGAGCGCACTTTAAATATAAATAGAGTGTGTGTAACTGTACAAAAGATGAGGGTAGGCCCCTCGGAACCGGCTTGCAGGAGCAGGTTTCAAACCACCTTAAGCTGCGCTGGTAAAGAGCCAGGGTGGTGAGCGTTAAGGAAAAGGTCTCGCTTGACGGGATCAGGTATGAATCAAGGAGATGAGCGCGAGCGAACCATTGCTGAGGTGTCGAAAAGGCAGAGATGACGTCAAAACTGGGGTACTAGCAGAATCCCAGGATAAGCCCAGAGGCCACCTGCTTACTGTCTGGGCGGCGTCCGGCATAAAGATGGCATGACCTTGATTCAGGCTTTTGTATGGAACGTGGGAACCTGTCGTCTCGATGTTAAGGGAGAAACGCAAGTGGCGGACCCACAAGCGTGAGAGTACCGATGCGGGACACGGGGGCGGAACAACCCGAAGTAGTGATGAAGTCTGTGTAATGCAGATGGAGCGAAGGGGTTGTGCTGTCCGGTTTTAGTGACAAGGTCAACCAGAGATGGGAGGAACCGGTGACTAAAACAAAGCCGTATAGTATTTCCAAGCATGCCGTTTGGGAGGCGTTTTGTCGGGTAAAAGCAAACCGCGGTGCGGCGGGCGTCGATGGGCAGTCGATTGAAGACTTTGAGGTCGATCTCAAAGACAATCTTTATAAAGTCTGGAATCGCATGTCCTCGGGAAGCTATTTCCCACCGCCAGTTCGTACGGTAGATATTCCCAAGCGTGATGGGCGGTCCAGAAGGTTGGGTATACCAGCTGTCTCGGACCGTGTGGCGCAAATGGTGGTCAAGATGTATCTGGAGCCACAAGTGGCACCGATATTTCATGCGGACTCTTATGGTTATATAACCGGCAAATCGGCACTTGATGCGGTGGCCGTGGTTCGCAAGCGGTGCTGGAGGTATGGCTGGGTGTTGGATTTAGACATCCAAGGGTTTTTCGATGAAATTGACCACAATCTGATGTTACATGCAGTGAGGAAACATACGAATAGCAGGTGGATATTGCTCTACATAGAGAGGTGGCTAAAAGCTCCAGCACAGCTGGCAGATGGCAGCCTAATCGAAAGAGAAAAGGGCACACCCCAAGGGGGTGTAATTAGCCCCTTGCTGGCCAATATTTTTCTTCACCATGTGTTTGATGAATGGATGAGAGTAAGCCATCCGATTGCTGTATTTGCGAGGTATGCGGATGACATCATTGTGCATTGCCGTACGGAATTTCAAGCAAAATTTATGTTGAGAGCCATTGAACTGCGGCTGGCGCGGTGTAAGTTAAAATTGAGTCCGCAGAAGACGAAGATTGTCTATTGTAAGAACGCCACACGCCCGGGAAGTTACATGCACGAGAGTTTTGATTTTCTCGGCTATGAATTTCGTGCTCGTTTGTGTAAGGGGCGGAATTGCTTTGTGGGTTTTACACCAGCGGTCAGCAAATCAGCCGTCAAAGAGATGGGTGCAAAAATAAGAGGGTGGAAATTGCAATTGTGGAGTTCCGCTTCTTTGGAGGATATTGCCAAACGAATCAACCCCGTGGTTAGAGGTTGGTTGAATTACTATGGCAAATTTCGCAAAACAGCACTTTATCCCATCTTACGTCAGATTCAAAATGCATTGGTACGTTGGGCCATGCGGAAATACAAAAGACTGCGAGGTCATTGGCGAAGGGCGGCCCATTGGTTGGGACGTATAGCCCGTCGGGAACCCAGACTGCTCGCATCCTGGGGATTTGGCTTCCGGCCTTCGGCTGGACAGTAGGAGCCGTATGACGGGAGACTGTCACGTACGGTTCTTGGAGGGCGTAGGGGTGAGACTCCTCCGCGCTACTTGCCTCTAAGGAAAGTTCAGGAATCATTGAAAAGACTGTGATAGCCAGATCATATCGTAACAGGTGGTATGATTTCCGATAGTTGTGCCTGTGGCACCCATTAAAAGGCTTCCGTCAACAAAAAACACCACGCCATCGCAAAAGGGGTATATTTTTTGCAGGAACAAAATTCAGCTCGACGTTCGTCCAATTTTTTTTACCTGCTCCCGAAATTTCTTTTTGTTTGCTATGCAGCGTCACTTAATCTGCTAACAGGCACCCATCAGGATCAAGGCCAAAGAGAGAATATCTAAAGCCCCTGGTCCGAAACCAGACCCCAGAAAAAATCGGTACCTTGTCAAAGCCAATTGGGTTGTCACAAGAGATAGGGCTCCTTTCGGGCCAGCCATTGCGAGCTTATGACAAGGGCAGATCGAAAAAGCGGACACCCGCCTGAATCTATTTTGTAGGGAGAGCAGCGGTGGCCAACCAAGCAATAGGGATTTTAACCACCAATAGCAAAGGATCACCGCTGCAGTCCCAAACTATTGCGCAAGAAGCTCCTCACGAAAGGGAACCTGATCTCTCATGATATAGTAGCAGATGCGGGCCAGTTTGTTGCCCAGCGCTTTGGTCGCCAGGCTGGTATTGGCCTGAGCAACCTTGCGGTTATAGTATCGTCTAAACTGTTCATTATACCGACGGCCCAATTGAGCGGCTTCAGTGAGGGCCCAGCTCAGGTAGCGATTGCCGTTTTTACGATTGCCACACCCCTTGCTTTTTCCGTCGGACAACCGCTTGGATGGCACGCACCGACAGTAGGAAGCAAAATTGCCGACCTTTGGAAAACGATTGATGTCACCCACTTCCAGCATGATAGTCATAGCCATAATTTTACCGATACCGGGTATTGTCAGCAGTTGCCTGAACCCTTTATTGAGTTTGACTCTCTGTATGATCGCCTTCTCTAAATGTTTAATCTTCTGCTTCAGAAAGTTGATTGTATCCAAACTGGTTTGAGCAGAGAAAATCAGGTACTCTTCTTTTAGCCACCTTTCCAATGCTTCGACGTTTATCTTTCGGATGTCACTGGTGCTTATTTTTACTGCACAGCATCTTTGAATGAGCGATTGCAGGCTCAAGATGTTCGCGGTCTTGTGCCGGACTAAAAACATCCGTTTGCGTGCCAGGTCCCGCACCGGGCGATGTTGCTTTGGGTAAATGTAGCCTTCGGGCAAAATACCGAGTATGAGAAGTTGGGCCAGAAAAAAGGCGTCATGCTGATCGTCACTGTACTTTAGCCCTTCGTATTGTTTGATTGCCGACGGGTTGGCCAAGTGTGCAGAGCCATATCTCGCATCCATGAGGCCATCTACGAGCCAGTACCAGTTGTAGGTGGACTCTACAACAAATCCCTTTAATCGTTTTTTGAAGGGTTTTAAAGTATGAAGAATTTGGTCAAGGTCATTGGATACACGTTTTTTGAAGACACGGTTCAATGCATCGTCCATGATTCCGATGTAGGTATTTCTTGAATGAAGATCCAGACCGGCGTACAGTTCCATAGGGCACCTCCTTCGTTATAGGGTTATGATTGGGGTTAACCCTTTATAACGAATCGCTGTGTCATTTGCGATTAGGAGGTGCCTTTTAAATGATTATCAAGCAAGCAAAATTATTGACCCACCCCACAAGTTCCTTATAGTCTCAATATATCACAGATTCTGGGAGAAATCGGTTTATGTATATCAATATACGGCCTTGCTCGATAACTGAATTGGATAAATTACAAGCCATAGGGTACGAAACCTATGATGAGACTTTTCGAACGATGAATAGTCAAGAAACTATAGATTCTTATCTTCAAGAAGCGTTCAATAAGAAAAAGCTATTAGCGGAATTAAATAATAAAAACAGTTTATTCTACTTTTTGTATGCAGAGAATGAATTGGCTGGATATCTAAAGATCAATGATGCACCAGCTCAATCAGATATCAATGATACTGATTCAATTGAAATGGAAAGAATATATATCAAGATTTATCACATGGGCATTCGCAGCAAAGTCTCAAAAAGCACATTAGCAGATGCGAATGAAAAACGTGACTGGCGCATTTACAGAGACTTTGCCAAAATTCTGATCGATGAAGCCCGCAGACTCTATGCCGGTGAAGATTTTGGTCTGCAATTGCAAGAGACCATCTATGCTTTGGATGCGACCATCATAGATCTATGTCTTTCCGTATTCCCATGGGCGCAATTTCGGAAAACAAAAGCGGCAATCAAGTTACATACCCTGCTTGACTTGCGCGGCAATATTCCCTCTATGATTGCCATTACCGATGGCAAGGTGCATGAGGTAAACATCCTTGACCGGCTGGAGGCTGAAATCGGTTCGATTTATATCATGGATCGCGGCTATCTGGATTTTAAAAGGCTCTATACGCTCCATCAGGTGCCGGCCTTCTTCATCATTCGTTCAAAATCGAACCTGGCCTTCCGTCGCATTTACTCGCGGCCGATCGATAAAAGCTGCGGTCTGCTAGACCTTCAAAGGAAAAGGACTAGGTAAAAAGCTAGTTAAATTTTCACTTCAGTTAGCGAAAGAGATGAAGAAGAATTATGTATGGTTAGGTGTGTGGGAAAAAAATATAGATGCAATATCATTCTATAAAAAAATGAGATTTAAAAAAGCAGGACGGCATCCATTCAGAATGGGGAATGAATTGCAAAATGATTTAATTATGAAAAAAATGATCTAAACATATAACACACCACTTGAGACCGAACCGGCTCGCCGTTCCTGCGTCGTACTGATCGTGACGGCCCAGTTCTACGTATTGACCCACCCCAGAAGATCCATATAGTCTCAATATATAAACTTAAAAATTGTTGTTTTTTGGGTATATTATCACTACTAATTCAGCATTCCGATTGATTTCTGCTTTAAATAGTTCTTGAATCAAACTAAAATTTGATTCCAACCCAATCCTGTCGATTCACACTCTACAGATAAAGGCCCTATTGGAAAAATGACACGGTTTCGTCTTTTTTGCCTGAAAAACGCCATGTTTACGGCCAATCTATTGGCAACAGCCATTGGAGCTGGATTGCTCTATGTAATCTACGAGTTTATCTTACGAGGCTATCAGTCGGATAAATATGTTGAGTTTCACATTCGTACTGCCAACTATTTTGGTCCCATCTTTGCTTTATTTTTTATGTTTATTATTTTGTACGAGTGGCCTATTCGTGGCTATTATGAAAAACTGTGGTCCGACGCCCCAATATCCTCTGAACTCGAATCAAGGGTTAAAAAAAGATTATTAAACGAACCGTTTGTTATTATTGGTATGGATATGGCCGCTTGGATTCTGGCAGGGATAACCTTTGCCGCCTTTGAACGTAACTTTGGTCTTTCGTGGCAAGAAATAAGTATGAACCGGTTTGATGCATTATTGACTGGTCTGGTATCAACCACGATAGCTTTCTTTTTGCTTGAACGGATTTTACAATCGTACCTGGCACCCTATGTATTCCCCAGAGGGAAATTATACGATGTTAAGGGCACCCGGCGGATCAATCTTACTGTACGACTATTTGCGGTCTTTGTAGCCATCAATCTAATACCTTTTTTAGCGATCCTTACCAGCCTATATCGTGTTGCCATTTCCGGTCGCAATGCGATCGATTCACTTGAAATGCTTACTACCGGTTTGTGGATGCTAATTCCGGTTGTTGTGGCTATTGGTGGTGGGTTGGTCCTGATTGTGGCTCTGAACTTGAAAAAATCCTTGGATGCAATGGTGGTCGTTTTAAAACAAGTAACGATTGGCAAGTTTGGTTCGCGAGTTAAAGTTACTTCCAACGATGAAATCGGATATGTCGGCGATGTAATTAACGAAATGACCGATGGCCTCATAGAACGAGACAGGATGCGCCAATCACTTGACCTGGCAATGGAAGTCCAACAGAATCTTTTACCAAAAGGTAATCTGAAAATCGAAGGATTGGATATAGCAGGCAGAAGCATATATTGTGATGAAACCGGTGGCGATTATTACGATTTTATTACAATTGATGAGGCCAAGAATAAAAAGATAGGCGTGGCTATTGGTGATGTTTCAGGCCATGGCATTCCTTCCGCTCTGCTTATGGCTACGGCCCGTTCTTCATTGCGGCAACGCTTATCTCTTCCGGGTAGCACCGCACAAATAATCTCCGATGTAAATTATCAACTGGTTCGCGATGTCGAGGATTCGGGGCAGTTTATGACACTGTTTTATCTAACCGTTGATCCCGAAAAACAAAGTTTACAGTGGGTACGTGCGGGGCATGATCCTGGCATCTTTTACGACCCTGCTACAAATACATTCGAAGATTTGAAAGGCAATGGTATCGCACTCGGTGTGGACAAAAACTGGCGATATGAGTTAAACGAAAAACTGGATCTTGCTAAGGGTCAAATCATTGTTCTAAGCACTGACGGAGTCTGGGAGGCGCACAATCGAGCTGGAGAGATTTTTGGCAAAGAGCGACTATATGAAATCATACGCAAAAATTCCGTTAAAAAAGCTAAGGAAATAATCGAAGCAGTCTTTTCTGCCCTGGATCAATTCCAAAAAGATTCTGCAATAGAAGATGACATAACTATAGTGGCCGTAAAAATTGAGGAAGATTTAGTAAATTCTGATAAAAAGAAATGATGATTCTCAAACCAATGAAATTGCATATACCTCTAACAAAACACAAGATCTGACCGACTCACGCCCTCTGCTACGATCTCTGAGCTATTAAATAGTCGATTTCCTTAGATTGCCAGACCGTATCGTTACACTTAGCGTAATGACTGTGAGTTACGGTTATGGCAAGAAGGTACGAGCCTTGACGAATCTGGTTTTTACCAGTTACTCTCAATGTATCACTATCTTGGCAACAAAATGGTAAACACAAGATGTTGTGGTCTGCCTTTTCTATTTGCAATGAGGATTCACAGTTGAGGTATGCTATTCGGCGCCTATTTCTCTATAAAACCAGCTGCTACTCTTTTTCTTGTGGTCATCAGTAAAAATGGAGGGGAGAATGTGTTTAACTGTAAAAAGACTTTGCTGTATATCATTTCCCATTCTGGTAATTTTTTTAGTACTCACTTTTTATTTGCCAGCCCGGGGGCAAAGCGTCGAATCTAATACTAAAAAAGTCCAAACGACAACGTCTGCAGAAACTAAATCAAAAACCGAATCACCATCTGACCTCCCAGCAAAAGAGATACCTGAAGAGCCTACAAAGGTTGACGTGGCCGGTGAAAAAGTCGGACAACAAATCGATAATTTTACTCAACAAGCATCTTCACGCATTGGGGGCTGGATAGATGCGAAGGCATTTGCAGGCATTACGTGGCTCAAACTAATACTAAGTCTTTTACTGCTTTTTGTTGTATTGATAATTGAACGAATTGTGCGTCTGGTTCTTGATCGCAAAAGGAGAAAAGCAGAAAAAGAAAAAGAAGAAAAAAAAATAAAATACCTTTTTTTGGAGACAATAGCCAACCCATTGTCAATGTTTATATGGATCTATGGAATATATCTTGTTCTGACCCCGTTGTTTGTGCATTTTCGAAAACCTGATGGAACCAATTTAGTTCTTACCATTGCACAGAAAGCTGCTGATTTAGGTGGGGCCGTCGCGATAGTTTGGTTCATTTTCAAGCTGGTATCTATCGTGGATTTTCACCTTAAAAAGTGGGCTGCCTCAACGGATAGTACCATTGATGATGTCTTGGCCCCGCTAGCCGGCAAGACTCTGCGGGTCTTCATTGTCATAATCGGAGGCCTTTTAATCATACAGAATTTAACCGGTGTTAATATTGGCCCCTTACTTGCCTCTCTGGGCATCGGTGGAATAGCTATCGCATTGGCAGCCAAGGATTCGATTGCTAATTTTTTTGGTACTCTGACCATTCTGTTTGACAAACCCTTCCAGGTTGGTGAACGTATCTTGATTGAAAATTACGATGGTGTTGTTGAGGGTGTGGGCTTTCGTAGTACGCGTATCCGAACGTTGACCGGACACTTAGTGACGATCCCCAATGAAAAAATTGTTAATTCGGGCTTGGAAAATATCGGCAAACGCCCTCATATCAGGTGGCTAACTAATATCACAATAACCTATGACACACCACCAGACAGAGTGGAAAAGGCCGTATCAATCATAAAGGAAATACTGGCCAATCACGAAGGAATGCATCCAGACTTTCCGCCACGGGTTTACTTTAATGGATTCAATGATTGGAGTCTGAATATATCGGTGATTGCCTGGTATCATCCGGCAAATTACTGGGATATGCAAGAATGGCTGCAACGAACCTGTCTGATGGTATTAAGAAGATTTAATGATGAGGGTATCGACTTTGCTTTTCCAAGTCGCACATTATACCTGGCCAACGATGATAACCGCCAGCTAAAGTTGAAAATGTTGAAAGGAGAAACCGTTACCTATATACCTGAAGGAGAGAGCCACGACTGAAGGAGACGCCCAGGTATATAATTATTTGCTTGATAGTCAGGGCATCCTCTTTGTATCAATGTTGACAAGGACTCTTCAGATAAAAGGCGTGGATTGTTGGTATTAGACCACGCTTATCTTAATTTTTAGGGCTATACAAGATATTGAGGTGGTGGGCTTAGAGATGAAATTATAGATACTAAGGAGGTCATTTCCTACCCAACACTATATTCCATCCGTGGGCGTTAATTAAGGGTTCAAGATTTCTACATGTCGGGTGGCTTTTAACCCCATTAGTATCTCCAACAAAACACAAATTCTGACCGACTCACGCTTATGTCTATTAATCGCAACTGCGAGTGTACCTCAGAACCTTGAGATAGATAGATTCTAACCTTAGAATAACCTTGGAAACTGAAAATTCATTTATTGGCAAGAACGTGCAAGTCCTAAAAACCCCAAGTTTATCCCCAAATAGATACATATCTTCAATTTCCTTAAACTGAATATTTCATCTGGAATTGAAATTTTTCAGGCGATCTGGAATTTTAGGTTTAGGCACGGAAGACACAATTCAGGCTATTGAATAAAAGGTTATATTGCCATATGGTATCCGTAAGAATATTGGCGTTCAAGTAATGATATAAAATTTCGCGGTTTTGATAGATTGACGCTGGCTGAAGACTGTTAGCGATATTCCGCAGTGAGTGGTGCACAGAACTGACCGAGGAGTGTAGGATTATCTACCAACGTAACCAACTTTTATCGTTACCATAAGAGTAAAAGCAGGTAGATATTTCCCGCAAGTTGGTATCAGGGCTATTCGATGAAAACAAACATCCAAATCTCGCCTTTTCGCCGAACGAAGCTAAACCGCCCCCTTTTGGGGAAAGACCACCTACATCGCCAACATCTTTTAGACAGGCTCAATCAGCGTATTTACCGGCCATTAACCCTTGTTTCGGCACCGGCCGGATACGGGAAAAGCACGTTGATCAGTAGCTGGCTCGGTATAACCGATATCTCCGGCGCATGGTTGTCACTGGATAGGCAGGATAATGATCTCCGCCAGTTCCTATTTGGTTTTCTGGCGGCGCTTCAAAGTATCTTCCCAGAAGCCGGTAAAGATGTCCAGGCAATGGTTTCTGCACCGAGTATGCCCCCGCTGCGCATGCTGGCAAGTCATTTGATCAATAATATGGATTTAATTGAGCGGCACTTTATACTGGTACTGGATGATTTTCACCTAATCAATGATAAATCCATCATCGATTTTCTCCAAGAATTGCTTCGCCACCCACCCCGGCACATGCACCTTATACTGGTAGGTCGAAAAGACCCGTTTCTACCCATTTCAACACTACGTGCCCGGGACCTAATAACGGAGGTGCGCATCAATGATTTGCGCTTTACAGAATGGGAAGTAAAAGAATTTCTAAAAATAGTTTTAGCCGATCGGATTGGAGATACCACCGCGATTGAATTGACAGAGAGGACTGAGGGTTGGGTTACTGGCATACGTTTGGCAGTTCTTGCATCACGTGGGCAGGAGGACTCTTTCACTAAGCTGTTCAAGCTGAAAGGGACTACTACGTATGTGATGGACTACCTTATCACAGAAGTTCTCAATGCTCAGCCGCAGATCATTCGACACTATCTTCTGGTCACCTCCATTCTGGATCACTTTACCGGCGCTTTATGCGATGCATTAAGTAGGCAAGTCTCTGGACAGGGCGAGAACGGGATTGATGGTGCCGATTTCATTGAAAAGTTGAAAAGTGAAAATCTCTTCCTGATTACACTGGATACAGAAAATTGTTGGTTCCGTTACCATCATCTGTTTCAGGAACTGCTTCAGAGTCAACTGAAACTGAGATACAGCTCCGAAGAGATCGCCGCACTCCACTCCCGGGCCGGCGAATGGTATACCAAAAATGGTTTCCACGACGAGGCCATCCAGCATAAACTGGCGGGCGGCGACGTGACCGGAGCGATCCAACTTTTCGAGCAGAATCGCCAATTGATGCTTAATAGTAATCGCTGGCATGTGTTTGAGAAGTGGTTGTCCATGTTCCCCGATAGTATTATTCAGCAGCAGCCGGAGCTTATGTTGGCACAGGTCTGGGTTCACTATTATCAATACCGGCATGCGCTCATTCCACCGATACTTGATTCCGTGGAGTCTTTATTGAGCGACGATCCAAAAGAGCAACCGCTGTATGGAGAGATTTACCTCTTCAAGGGTGTTAATGGCTTCATGCGAGGTGATTTCCACAGCCTTGAGAACATAGAAGGGGCGCTTGAGCGGATCCCTGTAGAATATCACATGGTGCGGGGTTTTGCAGAAACCTATTTTGGATTAACCTGTCAAATGCAAGGTCAGAAAGACAGGGTTGTACATGAACTGTCTGAACTGCTCAACGACTGGTCATTAGAAGTTTCACGGAAAGTGCGCGTGCTGACATCGCTTGTCTGGATTCACATCATCTCCGGAGAACTTACCGTTGCGGCCCATTTTAATAAGCAACTAACGGATGTCGCTACCCATAATGCTGATGCCGCTTGGATGGCCTGGAGCTCTTATAACCAGGGCTTGATTCACTTTCATCGAAATGAACCCGATGTGGCCATCCATTATTTATGTCAGGCCGCCGAAAACGCCTACCTTATGCTGAGGCGGGCTACCGTAGACTGCATGGCAGGATTGGCCATGGCTTATCAAGCCACACAACAGACGGAAAAAGCCAGTACCACCCTGGATCACCTTTATGATTTTATCCGTCCCTTCAACGATCTTACTCTATCAGACATTGCCGATTCTTTCAGGGCGCGTTTATCGTTGATGAGAGGGGAAACGGCGTTTGTGTCTGAAGTGCTGAGTAAAAATAAAGCACCGCAGCATGAAGCCATGGCCATATGGCTGGAAGTTCCGGCTATAACGCAATGCCGGGTGCTGCTTGCCGAAGGCTCAGACAATTGTCTTCAGGAGGCTGAAAAAAAACTTCAGGAACTCCTGAGTTTAAATCAAGCGCATCATAACACCTGCCAGATGATTGGGATCATGGTTCTACAGGCCCTGGCCATTCACCGGCAGGGGAGATTGAACGAATCCCTGGATGTCCTGGAGCAGGCGGTCGCCATGTCGGAGCTCGGCCCATGGATCCGACCATTCGTTGAATCGGGCCCGCCGATGGCCAATCTGCTGAGAGGGCTGCGAAAACGGAACGTTGCTGTCGACTATATCGATAAGCTCCTGGCCGAATTTCGAGATTACGAGCTTGAATCGATGCCGAATGCGTCCACTCCCGATATCATACTATCGCCATCCAAAGCCGCTCAACCGCTGGTTGAACCGCTGAGTAATCGTGAATTGGAGGTTCTGGCACTGCTGGCCCAAAGGCTCCAGACCAAAGAAATTGCTGGAAAATTATTCATTTCACCTGAAACCGTAAAAACACATTTGCGAAACATATATCAGAAACTCAGAGTCAACAGTCGCCGCCAGGCGGTTGAAAGAGCCACCAGCATAGGTATCCTCCCTATCCCTTAAATACACAATCGACATTTCACCCTTTTAGCCACCTACCTATCCCCAAATACCTAATTTTTACTCCATTATGGGTGATCCATGCATTGACTGAGGCATCTATAGTCAATGCATGCTGATGAACCCGCCCGTAATGTCCATAAAGGAGCATTAAGCATGCCGCCTTCAAGCAAATATTTCGACATTAAGTTTGATAAACCTGCAACGTATCGAATCACTGTTCAAGGTCAAATTCACGAGCATTATTCTGAATGTTTTGGCGGTATGCGCATCACCACGTCCACAGGGACGGATCATACCACGGTGACAATTCTGACCGGCCGGTTGAGTGATCAAGCCGAGCTGGCTGGGATCCTGAATAGTCTCTATGAACTGCATCTGCCGATCTGGACGATAACTTTAATAAAAGAAGATGAGATAGCGGTTAACGACATTCTTCCTTTAATCCAGAACCGGGAACGTTGAATCAAAAAACGATGAATCCGGAACCATAAATTAGAAAGGAAAACAATCATGAGAAAGGCATTCTCCTTTGCGGCCCTTTTACTCATCGCACTGTGCCTGCCGTTCACGGGCATGGCCCAAGAGGCACAGGTAGACCGGACAGAATTGCCTATCAAAGGCCCTTGGTACCCGCCGATCACGACACTGGATGCGCGCGACGCCAAGGCGCCCCCGGTGTTCGAAGTCAAGGCGCCCAAGGACGCGCCCAACGTGGTGGTCATCCTGCTGGACGATCTCGGCTTCGGCGGCACCAGCGCCTTCGGCGGTGTCATTGAAACGCCCCACTTCGACAAACTGGCCAGCCAGGGCCTGATGTACAATCAGTTCCACACCACGGCGCTGTGTTCGCCGACCCGGCAGGCGCTCAAGACCGGCCGCAACCACCACTCGGCCAACCAGGCCAAGATCACCGAGGTGGCCACCTCCTTCCCCGGAGCCACCGGCATGCTGCCCAACGACGTGGCCAGCATCGGGGAGATGCTGCGGCTCAATGGCTACAGCACGGGCGCCTTCGGCAAGTGGCACGAGACTGCGGTCTGGGAGATCAGCCCTTCCGGTCCCTTCACCCGTTGGCCGAACTACCAGGGCTTCGACGAGTTCTACGGCTTTCTGGGCGGCGAGACCAATCAGTGGGCGCCCGCCGTTTACCACAACCAAAACCGTGTGGAGACCCCGGACGATCCCGATTACCACTTCATGAACGACATGGCCACCCAGTCCATCAACTGGATCCGCTTCCAGCAGGCGCTGACCCCGGATAAGCCCTTCTTCGTCTATTTCGCCCCGGGTGCGGTGCACGCCCCGCACCACGTGCCGCAGTCCTACATCGACAAGCAGAAAGGCCGCTTCGACGAGGGCTGGGACGTGATCCGCAAACGGATCTTTGAGCAACAGAAAAAGCTCGGCGTCATCCCACCCGACACAAAGCTGGCGAACAAACCTGCTGACATCAAGGACTGGAAGGACCTCTCTGCCAATGAGAAGAAGCTCTTCGCCCGTCAGGCCGAGGTCTTCGCCGCCTACCTCGACATGGCCGACCACGAGACGGGCCGGGTCATCCAGGCGATCGAGGACATGGGCGAGCTCGACAACACGCTGATCTTCTACATCGCCGGCGACAACGGCACCAGCGCCGAAGGCGTGATGAACGGGCTCTACAACGAAATGACCTACTTCAACAACGAGCCCAAGGGTTCGGACATCGATTTCATGCTGAAATACTACGATGCGTGGGGTGACCCGACCACCTATCCGCACATGGCGGCCGGCTGGGCAGTCGCCTTCGATGCGCCGTTTACCTGGACCAAGCAGGTGGCCTCCAACTACGGCGGCACCCGCAACGCCATGGTCATCCACTGGCCTGACAGGATCAAGGCTAAGGGCGAACTGCGCAGCCAGTGGCATCACGTGATCGACGTGGTGCCCACGATCCTCGAGGCCGCCGGCCTTCCGCAGCCGCGGATCGTCAACGGCACGCCGCAGCGCCCCATCGAGGGCGTGAGCATGGTCTACTACTGGGACTATCCCAAGCTCCCAACCGGCACCAGATCCAGTACTTCGAGATGTTCGGCAACCGCGGCATCTACTTCGACGGCTGGTTCGCCGGGACCGTCCACCTCAAACCCTGGGGCAAGGTCGAGAACAGGTTCACCGAGGACACCTGGGAACTCTACCACGTGAAGGAAGACTTCAGCATGTCCACGGACCTGGCCAAGAAGCATCCCGACATCCTCGCCAAGCTGCAGGAGGTTTTCCTCGGCGAGGCGGTCAAGTACAAGGTGCTGCCCCTCGACGACCGCCGGCAGGAGCTGTTCAACCCCAAAATCGCCGGGCGGCCGGACCTGATGTTCGGGCGTAAAAGCCTGACCCTCTACGAGGGCATGCACGGCCTGCTCGAAAATGACTTCATCAACACCAAAAACACCTCGTTTGAGATCGTCGCCGACATCGAGACCGGTGACAAACCGGCCAACGGCGTCATCGTAGCCCAGGGCGGCGCCTTCGGCGGCTGGAGCCTGTACGTGAAGGACGGCACACCGATCTACCATGTACAACTACCTCGGCATCGACCGTTTCACTGCCACCGCGAGTACGAAACTTCCCAAGGGCAAGTCGACCGTGAAGATGGACTTCGCCTACAAAGGCGGCAAGCCGGGCTCGGCGGCACCGCGACGCTATACATCAACGGCAAATCCGTGGGATCCGGCAAGATCGGGCAGACCGAGTTCGCGATCTTCTCGGCCGATGAGACCGCCGGTGTCGGCTTAGACGCAGAAACACCGGTATCAGAGGACTACGACCGCGCCAGCAGCAAGTTCACCGGCAAGATCCACGAGGCGACCATCACGCTAAAGTAAACCACACAAGATGGCCCCGCCCGGTCTGTCCGGGCGGGGCCATCTTGAACAATAAAGTGTCAATTCGGATAGGGCAAGTTCAATGAAAAAAATCATAAAATTATGCTGTGTTTTTCCGGTTCTGCTTGTTGCCATTGTCGGGTGTGCAAAAGGGCCGCAATTTGCGCCTCGAGACAATTAGGTGCCCGATACGATCTCGCCCAATGCTCAGAAGGTCTTGAGCGCGGTTTACGCGAACAAAATGTATGAACGCGTGGTGCCGGGAACCGATGACCTGGAGGGATGGCGCAAGGCCCACGCCGCCGGCGAACAGGCCGGCAAGGCAAAGAACGCCAAAGCCGTTGAGATGAACCAGGTCACCGTCACCGATGCCAAGCTGGGTGGCGTGCCGGTGGTGGATGTCCGTCCCAAGAACTGGAAGGAAAAGACAAAAATGAAACCGCTGCAACATGTGGGTCTGTTCATTGTGGCGGTACTGGTCGTGAATACCGCTTTATGGGTTGAAGCGGCGAAAGCCTTAGATTTCCTGCCCTCCTGGAACGATGGCCCCACCAAATCGGCAATCGTTCAATTTGTGCAGGATGTCACCAAACAAGGTGGACCGAAGTATGTCTCGCCGGAAGCGCGCATCGCCACCTTTGATCAGGACGGCACGCTGTGGTGTGAACAGCCGGTGGGCCAACTAGACGTTTGTGACCTATCGCATCAAGCAATTGGCGCCCGAGCATCCCGAATGGAAAGATCAGCAGCCCTACAAGGCGGTCCTGGAAGGCGATAAAAATTTTCTGGTCAATGACCTGACCCACAACCACGGCAAAGCCTTGATGGAATTGATGGTGGCCACCCATACCGGGATGCCGATGGCGGAATTCAACCGCAGCGTCAAGGCGTTCCTCAATACCAGCCGCCACCCCAAATACGACAAGAAGTATACGGAGACCATCTACCAGCCGATGCTCGAACTCTTAGGCTATCTTCGTGCAAACGGTTTTAAAACCTACATCTGTTCCGGGGGCGGGCTTGATTTCATGCGTGTCTTTGCTGAAGACACCTACGGTATTGTTCCCGAGAATGTAATCGGCAGTTTTGCGATGAACAAATTTGAACAGGTGGACGGGAAGTGGCAGATCATCAAAGACAAGAAGAATCTGTTTATCAACGACGGTCTTACCAAACCGGTTGGCATCGACCGGCAAATCGGGCGCATCCCCATCTTTGCCTGCGGAAACGTTCGTTCAGGCGGTGACATCGGACAACTGACCTATAGCCAAACCAACCCCCTGCCCAATTTCCAACTGCTGATCAATCATGACGATGACGTGCGTGAATTCGCGTATGCGGAAAAAGACAATGCGTCGTTGAATGCCGCCCAAAAAGGGGGATGGCAGGTGGTCAGTATGAAGAAGGATTGGAAACGAATATTTCCGTTTTGAAAAGAAGAAAACTCGGTTT
Organism: uncultured delta proteobacterium; assembly: GCA_963848135.1. Taxonomy (GTDB): domain Bacteria; phylum Desulfobacterota; class Desulfobacteria; order Desulfobacterales; family SG8-13; genus JARFQH01. The sequence goes on along the minus strand of CAWKCK010000018.1, from coordinate 576,714 downwards.
TAAATCCTTTAACCCTGAACGCTGAACCCGGAACCGGGAACCTTTAGTCCCTTTAGCCCTGAGACAGAGATCTTTGGACGTTGAGCCATAATTTATAAAAGGAGAATGAATATGAGTAAATCTAAAGTTATCCAAACGTTAAGTCCCCGGAAAATCTAATGGTCATGCGTGGCTTCATTCAGTATGTCGGCAACCCATCTGTTGAGGCTTTTATTACTGGTCTCAGCTGCTGTGGCAATAGCTGCATGGACGCTGGGCGGAATACGCAAGGTCAGTTTGCCGGAGTAGGGCTTATTCGGTTTATCTCCCAGCCTGGCGCAGGTTTCAAGATAATCATCTACCGCCTCTCTGAAGGCGGCCTCCAGCCCATCAACGGTCTGACCGTGGAAAGTGATAATATCTCGAATACCTGCCAGGCGGCCAAAGAAAATTCGATCTTTTGCGTCAAACTCAATGCGGGCAAAATACCCTTTATATGCCATGGCGTTCTTCATAGTGTAACCCCTATTAATTTAAGAAAATCACGAACCGCACGTATCTGGTACCGCAGGGCATCCTTACCTGGATGCGGGCGGTGGAAGCCCGCCTTTCGGCCTTCATGGACGATGGTGATCCTGGAACCGTTGCCTTCGATAATTTCACATCCCGCTGCTCTGAGGAGGCCTTCTATTCGTCGCCATTCAATGTTGCCGGAAATCGGATCGGTAAAAATGGCGGCCAATATTTTTTGATGCTTACGGTTCATGACTAAAATGGTAGCACATTTTGCCACCATGTCAAGGTATTCATAAACTGCTTTTATCACCCACTAACGAAACTTCAAGCCCTGGATGGACAAGGCCTGGCGGATGGGTGAGATTGAGTCGGTTAAATAAAAAGGAGGTCCATCGTTCAGCGTTGAAAGGTTCAGAGGTTCGAAGAATAACAGAATCGGTTTTAAATCCTTTAACCCTGAACGCTGAACCCAGAACCGGAAACCTTTAGTCCTTTTTGCCCTGAACAGAGATCTTTGGACGTTGAACCATAATTTTTAAAAGGAAAATGAACATGAGTAAATCAAAATTTGCGATATTGGCACTAGCCGGCTTGATGGCAACCAGTCTGATGTCCACTGCCTGGGCCAAACAAGCTCACGTAGACAAAACCATTTCTTCAATAAGCACTTCGAAAGCTATCCCCGTTACCTGGAAGAATTTTGTCCGTGCCGAGAGCGACAAGATGTTAAAGAGTTACGTTGACATGGGCGCTTTTGGAAAATTTTTACATATCCCCAAACCAACGCCCATCGATCAGCAAAAGGTGGTTCGCATGAACCGGGATACCATCTATTCCCTTGGTGTTTTTGATCTGACCACGCCTGTCACCATCACCAAGCCCGATACCGGCAAACGTTTCCAATCCATGCAGGTGGTCAACGAGGATCAATATACCCCGATGGTTGTCTATAAGCCGGGGCCCTATACTTTGACCCAGGAAAAGATGGGCACCCGCTATGTGTTTGTGGTTGTCAGAACACTGGTTGACGCTGAGGATCCTGAAGATATCAAGAAGGTGAATGCTATCCAGCAACAGACCACGGTTGAGCAAAAGTCCGTTGGCACATTTGAGATCCCCAACTGGGACACGGCATCGCAGGATAAGATACGCGCTGCTCTGAAAGTACTCTCCGCAACCATGGAAAACTACGATGGCGCGTTCGGCAGCAAGGACGAAGTCAACCCGGTCAAGTTCCTGTTTGCCAGTGCGACCGGCTGGGGCGGCAATCCGCAAAAGGATGCCATGTATGCGGGCGTCACTCCTGAAAATAATGATGGCAAGACCGCTTACACGCTCAATGTGAAAGATGTGCCGGTGGACGGATTCTGGTCGATCAGCCTGTATAACGAGGAAGGCTATTTTCAAAAGAACCAGTACAACGCCTACTCAGTGAACAATGTCACCGGTAAGAAAAACAAGGACGGCAGCATGACCATCCATTTCGGCGGCGATCCCAAGCAGCCCAACTTTCTGCCGATCATGGAGGGCTGGAACTATCTGGTCCGACTCTATCAGCCGCGCAAGGAAATTATTGATGGCAGCTGGACGTTTCCTGCGGCTCAGCCAGTTAAATAAATTCAAGGAGAACGGAAATGAAAACGTATAAAATTAACAAGGGGATATTGGCCCTCGTGGCTGCGTTACTGTTCTTTGCAGCTTCCACAGCCTCAGCAGAAGTCACCCCTGCCGAGGCTCAACAGATTGCTGAAAAAGCCTATACGTATGGTTTGCAGCAGGTCATCTTTTTTGGGCAGCGTTATATCTATACCCAGGATGACAGCAAGGACAACCAATCCTATGTAGGCGTTAACCGGTTTTACAACGTTAGGGAAAAAATAACGCCTGATTTTCCGGTCGTCACGCCAAATGCCACAACTTTGTATGGCACCGGCTTCCTTGATTTGCAGAAAGAGCCGGTGATCATCGAGATGCCCGCGATCACGGACCGCTATTTCAGTCTGCAAATCATGGACCAGTACGGCATCTTCTACCTGATGGCGGGCAATCAGTTCAATGGCACCGCCGCACGTTCTTACATCATCGTTCCTGACGACTATAAAGGCAAACTACCGGCCGAGTTCGCCACCACCGAAGTGATTCATGCGCCGAGCAAGACAAGTTATGTATTGACGCGGATCGCGGTGCTGACGGGATCGGATAAAGACATCAGCCAGATCAACGCCTATCAGGATAAGATCAGCATCACGCCCTTAAGCAAGTGGTTAGCTAACGGCAAAAAGGGCGTTCCCCAGTCCAAGGTCAGCGTAGTCCCCGGTACATTCAAACAATACTCGCGCATGCCAAAAATCGCCAAGGGACAGGTGGACAAGCAGACTGCGGAGGACTTTTTCTCAATCCTCAACATGATTCTGAACGACCCCAGCATGACCTTGATGAAGGACTCCAAAAAAGAGGCTGACATGCTGACTCAGCTCGCAACCCTCAATATCGGCCCCGGCAAGAATTTTAAATGGTCCGATCTGGATAAGGGCACACAGACGGCCATGGAGCAAGGGTTTAAAAAGGGTTACGACACCGTCAAGAAAACCTTCAAGTCCAGTCTGCTGTCCATGAACGGCTGGATGGTGGTGCAGAATGTCGGAGGGTTTGAAACCGACTACCTGAGCCGGTCGGTCATGGCGGATGCCGGATGGGCGGGACCCGACAAAAACGTCTCTCATGGTGCGGCGTTTCTGTTTACCGACAACGACGACAAGCCGCTCGATGGCAAGAACAAGTACACCATGACCTTCGACATGAACGATCTGCCGCCGGTCACCCAGTTCTGGTCCATCCCGATCTACAACAAGGACGGCTACTTTGTTCGCAACCCGATCGATCGCTACACCATCAACAGCTTCATGATCGACCAGAAGCAGCTCTACGTTGCAGACGGCAAACTGGTGATCTACTTGCAGAAAGACAAGCCCAGTGACCCGAACCAGTTGAAAAACTGGCTGCCGGCGCCGGAAGGCAGTTTCCGGTTCGCGGCACGTTTCTACGGGCCCAGGATGTCACTCGTCGACGGCTCATACAAGATGCCAAGACCGGTGTTGGTGAAATAAATGAGGTTCATCGTTCAGAGTTGAAAGGTTCAGAGGTTCGAAGAATAACAGAATCGGTTTTAAATCCTTTACGCTTAGCGTCTCGGCATCATCACGCGCAGATAATTACCATTCGTCTTTTCATCACCCGACAACCGTCCCCCAAATGCACTTTTCCTGCCTCGTTTAAGGCCAATGGGGAAAAGAATCACCCGCTTTTGACCCTTTTTGGGGGATGCGCCACCTATCGATTAGAGATATTTTGAATCAACATCCAATCATCCTCAAGCCCGGTGTTGGTATGGTTCGTTCGACATCTATTTTGCCCCGGAAACACCCAAGGGCAAGAAGGACAACTGGATCCAGACCATCCCGGGAAAGAGATAAAACGCTGATCCGGCTTTCAGCAATCAGGGAACGAGTCCATCAATATTTTGTCTGCGGGTCCGCCGGCAGATGACGACGTCCACACAAGAGGAGGTTACAGATGGCTATAGCAAACGAAAAATACGATCTGGCAATTACCGGTGGTCGTGTAATGGACCCGGAAACCGGACTGGATGCCGTGCGCAACGTCGGTATCACGGGCGGCAAGATCGACATCATTACAGAGCAGTCTATCCAAGGAAAGGAAACCATCGACGCCGCCGGCCATGTGGTGGCACCCGGCTTTATCGATGGTCACATGCACACGGTCGACATTCCCCTGGCTCAAAAAGCGGCGCTCCGAGATGGCGTGACGACCGCTCTTGATCTTGAGGCTGGCGCCATGCCGGTGGGCCGGTGGTACGACGATCTGGAAGGGAAGTCGCAGACCAACTATGGCGCATCGGCCTCGTCCGGCGGCGCACGGACTGCGACTTTCGACAAGGGCTACCTGAAGAAGACCGTATCCGCGAACATCGTGTACGACATGATGTCCAAGAAAGATGCCAACGTCACGGCCGATACCTGGGCGCGCATTCCTTCCGACGAGGGGATCGCCCACATCTTGAAACTCGTCGAACAGGGCCTGCAGGAAGGCGGCCTCGGGGTTGGGATCTGCCCCGGATATATGGTCGACGGCATGACCTCGCAGGAGATGATCGGCGTCCAGAAGCTGGCGGGAAAATTCGGGCGGTTCTCTCACCTTCATGGGCGGTTCTCGAGTCAAACGGTTCCCACATCGGCCATTCTGGGCTTCCAGGAAGCGATTGCCTCGGCTGGCGCCTATGGCGGCGGGCTTGTCATCGCGCATTTCACCGCTCAGGCCCTCAACCTGACCGAAACGGCGATCCAGTACATCGAAGATCTGCGCGCCGTCGGTGTGCCCGTTGTCCTCGAGGTCTATCCCTACAACTATGGCGAAGCGGGCAATGGCATTTCCGCCGATTATCTCAAGCCCGACAACTACCAGAAGAACATGGGCAGGACCTACAGCGATATCATGGTCGCGGCCACCGGCGAGAGACTGACAAAGGAGCGCTACGACGAATTGCTCAAGAGCGACCCCTATTCGTCAGTAATGTTCTACAACGCCACAGAGGAAGACATGCTCAAGGCCGTGGCTCACCCAAGCGTGCTGATCGGCAGCGACTCCTTTCCGTTCGTCGATGCCGAGGGCAATTTCGTGTCCGCCTGGGATACACCGTGGGACAAGGTCAATACGCACCCCCGCACCGTCGGTACCCATGGCCGTGTCCTGCGGTTGACCCGCGAAAAGAAGCTGATGCCGCTCATGACAGCCATCAGCAAGATGAGCTACCAGTATGCGAAGTTCCTGGAGGACAACGGCGTTGCCCAAATGGCCGACAAGGGTCGCATCAAGGTGGGCGCGGATGCCGACATCACGGTCTTCGATCCGGAGACCGTGCAGGACAACTCGTCCCTGGACAAAGGGAAGAACGCCGCACCGACAACGGGCATCCCTTACGTAGTGGTCAACGGCACCATCGTGGTCAAGGAAAGTGAAGTGCAGAAGGGCGTCTACCCGGGCCAAGCCGTACGGGCTCCGGTCACCAAGGGCTGAAATGGAAAAGGAGAAAAAATCATGTGTTTAAGTGACGAGAAAAAAGAAACAGGAAGCGCAGAAATCAGGGGGCCTCACTCGGCGCCCCATCCCGAGCACCAGACGCTGATCAAAAACGTCAGCATCTTCAACGGAACTTCTGAAACGTTAATTACCGGTAAGGACGTTGTTTTGGCTGGCAACAAAATTTACAAATTCGTACCTGCCGGTGGCGAGGAAAAAGCGTATGACAAGATAATCGACGGCAAGGGCGGCTACCTGAGCCCGGGCCTGATCGACATGCACTGGCACATGGCCTTTTTCGTATTTTTTGAAGACCTGGCAGCCATACCGGTCCAATATGCCTCTTTCTTGATTGCCAGGGATGCCGAGGCTTATCTCATGCGCGGTTTCACCACCTGTCGTGATGCCGCGGGAAATGTTGTCGGTGTTCAAAAAGCCATTGATCAGGGCTTGATTGCCAGGGATGCCGAGGCTTATCTCATGCGCGGTTTCACCACCTGTCGCGACGCCGCGGGAAATGTTGTCGGTGTGCAAAAAGCCATTGATCAGGGTTTGATACCTGGCCCGCGCATGTATCCCTCGCAGGCAGCGATCGGTATTTACTCCGGGCACGCTGATTTTCGGAACCAGAACTACCCTATTAAACAGTGGGGCGGTCCGTTGGATCCGATCGAGCAGATTGGCGCGGCTTACCTGTGCAACACGGCCGATGAAGTGAGAATTGCCACCCGACACAACCTCTACCAGGGGGCGACCCAGATCAAGCTGCTCACCAGCGGATCGGTATCCGGGGTTGCAGACCCGCTCTATGTAAGCGAATTTACACAGAAAGAAATCGAAGCGGCCGTTGAAGCCTGTGAGGATTTTGGTACATACGTGCAAGTGCATTGTTTCAATCCACGGTCCATCATCCGCTCCCTCAAGGCGGGCGTCAAGACGATCGAGCACGGGATGCTCATCGACGATGAAGGTATGAAAATGCTGGTAGAAAAGGGTGCATACTTTACCCCGACGGTCGAGGTTGCCGTGTCGTTGCTGGATAGTCCCGATAAGCTGATGGCGGGCAAAGCCAAGCAAGCATTGGACGCCACCGATACCGCAATGAAACTGGCCAAGAAATACAAAACCAAAGTGTTGTTCGGGACGGACATGATCTTCTCGGATGAAGCACGGGCTGTTCAAGCCAAGGAACTCACGGTCAGAAAGAAGTGGTTCACAGATCCTGAGATCATGATCCAGGCCACCGGCAACGGCGGTGAAGCGCTGTGGAATTTGACCGGCAAACGAAACCCTTATGGAAAGGTGGGTGTCATCGAGGAGGGGGCCATGGCCGACATCATCGTCTTGAGCAAAAACTTCATGGAGGATGTATCGATTATCGAAGACGCTGAAAACAACCTGAAGCTCATCATGAAGGACGGGAAGGTTTACAAGAACACGCTGTAAGGGGTTCTGGGTTCCCGGTTCAGAGTTCAAAGGTTGAAGAATGAAAAACGAAACATTCAACTCACCGGTGAACCGACAGAACGTTGAACTTTTAACCTCAAAAAAAATAAAAGGATACCAAACAATGACAAACAAGAACGAACAACACGATCTAGTGATTTTAAATGGCAGGGTCATGGATCCCGAAAGCGGCCTGGACGCCGTTCGCAATGTCGGCGTCAAGGGCGGCAAAATTGACATCATCACCGAGCAGCCTATTCAGGGCAAGGAGACGATAGACGCTGCCGGTCATGTGGTGGCACCGGGATTTATCGACCTCCATTGCCATGGACAGAGTCCCTTCGATATTAAGACAAAATTGCGTGACGGCGTAACTTCTCCGCTGGAGATTGAGGCGGGAGCCTATCCTGTGGATATTTTTTACAAGGAAAGAGAGGGCAAGGCCCAGGCCAACCATGCAGTATCCATAGGGCATGTTTGGGCACGTATGGCTGCACTAGACGGTATAGACCCTAAGGGCCTTGGTATGTATACCGGAGCAATGAATGCCTGTGTGGCCGACGGGTCCCAGTGGCACGAAAAAAACACGGATGATCCAAAGGACATTGAAAAAATCATGGCCAATATCGAAGAGGGTCTGAAAGATGGTGCATGTGGAATAGGTGTTCCTGTTGGATATTACAATAAATGCACCAGTGCTGAGTTGGAAGCCGTATTTGCTTTGGCAAAACGTTACAACACCTTTATTGCCACCCATGTGCGGTATATGTCAAATATACAGCCCAGCGGTATCATGGGGATTTTGGAAGTCATCGCACTTTCCTATGCCTATGATGTGCCCCTTCTTATTCAACATATTCACAGTACTTCCCTGCACCGCACCAAAGAGGCACTTGGGCTTGTAGATGCTGCACAAAAGAGGGGGCTGAACGTATTCGCCGAAGCCTATCCTTATGATTTTGGATCCTCGGTTATCGGGGCCGACTATTTAGGTGAAGGATTTCAGGAAACCTTGCTGATGGATTACTCGGATATCCTGTACATCAAGACCGGTGAGAGAATGACCAAAGAACTCCTGGCCAAGTACCGAAAAGAAGATCCGGGTGGATTTATGATGATGCACCATATGCGGATGGAGGATGTGGATGCCGCCATGCAGCACGAAGGCGTCATTGTTGGTTCAGATGCGATGGGGTTTGCCGATGTGAACGGAAAGACTCTTGAATGGGACGCTGCACCGGAAACAGGTGTTGCCCATCCGCGCGGTGCCGGGACTTTCGCGAAGACCTTACGCCTGGTTCGTGAAAGAAACTATATGCCACTCATGACCGCCATCTCAAAGATGACCTATCTAACCGCAAAGTGGCTTGAAGACTTTGTGCCGGCCATGAAGCAGTTGGGAAGACTGAAACCCGGAGCCAATGCAGATATTACCATTTTCAATCCGGATACCGTTACGGACAATGCAGTAGCTGAAACAGGAAAATTTGCGTTGCCTTCAACAGGTATTCCTCTATGTGATTGTCAATGGGACCATCGTTGTGAAGGACTCAGAGGTGCTGAAAGTCTATCCGGGACCGCGCCATTAAGGGTGGGAATGGTTAATGTCCCATTTGGGGACATTGGAGAAAATCCCAAATCTTTTGGAGACGTTAAAACCTCTAGTCTTAACAATGTGCGGTTAAAGGGATTCAAGGATTCGAGTGATACAGCCACCAGATCGCTGAGCGTATCGTGCAAGTAGTATGTTGTTCCATGTGCCCAGAGCAGGGAGATGAGCAACCTGTACACTATGGCACCGCTTCGACCGCCCTTGGATCCTTGAAGCCCTTAAGCCTTCTGCTTTAGCCGAGGTGGTTGACGTGACATAGTGATTCCCATGAAGAAGACAGACAACCAAATCAGAAGCAGGAAACCGATCCCCGTTATCGTTATCGGCGGTTTTTTGGGTGCCGGCAAGACCACGCTGCTCAATTACATCCTGAGCGAAAATCATGGCGTGCGGGCCGGTGTGCTGGTCAACGATTTCGGCGCCATCAACATCGATGCCAAGCTGGTGGTCGGCGTTGATGGCGACACGGTCAGTCTCGCCAACGGATGCGTGTGCTGCAGCATTCGCGATGACCTGATTCCGGCCTGTATGGCGCTGGTGCAGCGTGATAACCCGCCGGAGCTGTTGATCGTCGAAACGAGCGGCGTTTCCGAGCCTTTTCAGGTGGCCAATACCTTCATGCAGCCGGAAATCGAGCACATCATGGCGCTTGATAACGTCATCACAGTGGTTGATGCGGAGCAGTTCCCCGGACTCATGCGGGGTGAAATGGCGCCCCTGGCGCGCATGCAGGTTCGGGACGCCGATATGGTGGTGCTGAACAAGGTGGACCTGGTCGATAGCCAAGAGTTGGCAACGGTGAAGGCGCAGATCCGCGATGTGGCCCCAAGGCTGCGGATTCTCGAAGCCACGCACGGGCACGTGCCGCTCAATCTCATGTATGGGCAGCGGGATTCACGTGGCCAGTGGTCGGCCTGAGGATGCTCCGCACGATCATATCGGTCACCTGAACGAGCCACCCGTTTGCCACCTGGCACTGGACAAGCGACCATGCCCCTGTCACTTCCTAAGCTGCGGTCAGCCATTGAAGCGCTGCCGGATACCATCTATCGGGCGAAGGGTATCGTATATCTCGAAGAATTGCCCTCGCACCAGGTTGTTCTGCAGATGGTGGGCAAACGCTACAACATCGGCGACACCGAACCATGGGGGGCGCTGCCGCCACGGTCAGAAATCGTCATGATTGCTTCGCAGGCTGGAATAGACAATGACACATTGCAGCGTATTTTTGACGGCTGCATCGGCACTGGTGACGAATCGCAATCGCCGATACTCCGTCTGACCCGCCTACTCGCAACGGATACCCGTGGAGGAAACTAAATATGGAAACCTTGAGTTATTGGATCGGTATGGCCGGAACCGTGGCCTTCGCGGTCACGGCAGTACTTGCCTTGGCACCTCGGGGCATTGACCTGTTCGGTGCCTGCGTGATGGGCATCATTACGGCGATTGGCGGTGGTACCGTCAGAGACCTGATCCTGGATGTACCGGTTTTCTGGTCAACCGATCTGAATTACATATGGGTCGCGCTGGGGGCAAGTATAGCAGCATTTTCAGCCCATTCGTTATTCACCCGCAAAGAGATCTACAGCCTGATGCTGTATGTCGATGGTTTTGGCGTGGCGATGTTTGGGATTCAGGCGGTGGACAAGGTCTGGGGACTGGAATTCGGGCTGCCGCTTGCCCCGATTATCCTGGGCATCGTTACGGCGATCGGCGGCGGCCTCATCCGCGATGTGCTGGCAGGACGCCAGACCCTTCTGATGTCACGCGAACTCTATGCCACCCCGGTAATGCTCGGATGCACCCTTTATGTTGTTCTGCTGTACATCCTTCCGGAATATCGGTTCATCAGTGCAGTAGGATGCTGCCTGTTCATTTTCGGAATTCGCGCGGCCGCTATCCACTGGCAGCTATCCGTTCCCGAATGGTTGACCACGCAGACGAAGACAGCGTGATGGTGATAATCGGAGGTTACCGGTTCAAAGTTCCCCGTTCAGGGTTGACGGCTTCGTAAAAAGTCCGATATCTTCGTTACGCTTCATCCTTCGTCACTGCGGAGTACGATAAGTACGCTGCCTACGGCACCCGCGATAGCGGTATTCTCGGGATGGAACATAAATGTTCGCCGTAATGATGATGATCGATTTGCTGTTCGCTCGCTTATACTCGCTATCGCGGCCCGCAAGCCTTGATCTCGGGCTTTTTAAAAAACCGTCTGAAATGCGACTTTTTACGAGTTCATCAGGGTTGACGGATAGAAACTTTTTCTTAAACCCTGAACCCGCCTGAGGCGGGCAAGCCCTGGACCATTGAACCGCTGAACGTTGAACCTTTCATCAAACGAAGGAGATTTCCAATGACAAATCAAAACGAATCATACGACCTGGTAATCATCGGCGGTCGGGTTATGGATCCGGAAACCGATTTGGACGCCGTTCGCAATGTCGGTATCACGGGCGGCAAGATCGACATCATCACGCAGGATCCCATCCAGGGGAAAGAGATGATCGATGCAAAGGGACTTGTTGTTGCTCCTGGCTTTATCGATATGCACAGCCACAATACCGGTGTGCCTTTTGGAGAGAAACTGCTTTTGCGTGATGGCTGCACAACGCCCATGGAACTCGAAGCCGGAGTATACCCTGTAAAGCAATGGTACGATAAACTTGAAGGAAAATGCAGGGCCAATTACGGAGCATCATCAGGAACACTTGGTGTTCGCGAACATGTCTTTAATCCTGCTTATCAAACAAAATTTGCAGGTGATTTTGTGTATGATCTGATCGGGGCTCCCAAACAAACTCATGTCAGCATGCAATGGAGTACTGTTGTATCTAGCACTGAACAAATCAAGAAGTTTGAGGAGTATTTAGAGCAAGGTATTAAGGATGGTGCTATCGGTGTAGGACATGCAGTGGGTTATATGGTTGGGGGTTGTTCGCAATCAGAATCTCTAATTGCACAAAAATTAGCCGGAAAATATGGACAGGCTGTATTCCTTCATGGCCGTTATTCCAGTCAAATGCCTCCGGCCAGTGGTATCCTGGGTTTCCTGGAAATGATGGCCCCACAGGAGGTGTATGGTGGCGGCCTCGTGCTTCAGCATATGACGGCACAGGCATTGAACGATACACCTGCTGCTTTGGCCTTGGTGGATGCCGCCCAGGCGAAGGGAATACCTGTTCTCGCAGAAATATATCCATATAATTTTGGTGGCTCCATTGTCGGTGCCGACTACTTGAAGCCGGATAATTATGGACCAAACATGGGGCGCGATTACAGTGATATTATCGTAACTTCTGACATGAAACCATTAACAAAAGAAAAGTATGAAGAACTGATGAAAACCAATCCTGCGACTTCTATCATGTTCTACAATGCAACAGAAGAAACGGTTTACAATGGATTGGCCAATCCGAATACTGTACTCGGCAGCGATGCATTTCCGTTTACCATTCGTGAAACGGGTAAAACAGCCTTGGATTTTGATGTTGATCCGGCTACTGTAAATGGACATCCTCGTGGTGCCGGTGCACATGCCAGATTGCTGGCACTGTCCAGGGACAAAAAAATTGATATCCCTTTGATGTCGGCCATATCGAAAATGACCTATATGATCGCTAAGTTTTTAGGAGACAATGGCGCACCTCAAATGACCAATAAGGGACGTATTCAGGAAGGAAAGGATGCAGACATCACCCTGTTCGACCCCAATACAGTCACAGATAATTCTACCATGAAGGATGGTGGACTTCCTTCAACGGGTATTCCTTACGTTGTGGTAAACGGCAAAGTAGTCGTAAAAGACTCCGAAGTATTAGATGTGTTTGCCGGACAACCAATTTATGGTTCGCAAAAGGAATCTTAATGAACAATAACAAAAGTAATTTTCCAGCACCGATACCGGTCACTATCATTGGCGGGTTTCTCGGTGCTGGAAAAACCACTTTGCTCAACCATGTACTTACCGAAGATCATGGGGTGAAGGCAGCGGTTTTGGTGAATGATTTTGGAGCCATCAACATCGATGCCAAGCTGGTAGTTGGTGTAGAAGGTGAAAGAGTTGAAATGTCAAATGGCTGTATTTGCTGTAGCATTAGGGGAGACCTAATAGAAGCTTGTTATGGTTTATTAAAGAGTGAGTCCGGCCTCGATCATTTACTCATAGAAATGAGCGGGATTTCTGATCCGGAACCGGTAATAGAAACATTTTATGAACCTGATTTATTATCATTCTTTTCAGTGAACACTGTGCTTTCGGTGGTAGATGCCGAAAAACTCCCGGAATTGGAAGGGGAGGTTCTCACTTTAGCAAAAAGCCAGATTGAATATGCCGATATAGTTGTAGTCAATAAAATTGACCTTGTAGATCAGGAACAACTGGATGAGGTAAATAGACTCGTTCATCAGGTAAGTCCAACATCCAGGATCATTGAAGTAAAACATGGAAGGGTCCCCTTTAATTTGGTTTTTGGAGATAACTTCCGAACAACTGGCGCATCCAGCAACGTTAATAGTCAAACTAAGGGCCACCACCATTCAACTTCCGATCACATTTTTACAAGCTGGAATTGGAAAAGCACCAGAGCCTTGTCGCTATACAAGTTACGCGCTGCGCTTGATATGCTACCTGATTCAATTTATCGATGTAAAGGGTTCATCTATATTGAAGAGCTCACCATGTACCGCTACATCATCCAGATGGTTGGAAAACGACTCGTCATTATGCAGGGTGGTCTATGGGATGGGAAGGAACCCAGATCTGAAATTGTGCTTATTGGTAGTAAAGACGGAATAAATGAAAAGGATTTACAACAAAATTTTGATGCCTGTATTGGAAAAGGGGATGATTCAGAATCGCCAATCCTCAGGTTAGCACGCAAAATCGCACCCGAATTAGTCATAAATAAACCCATTATCAATCTATAATAAGAGCGCACTGATGGATCAACATCTATCACTCGCCGGACTATTCTCGATATTTTCTCTATCCGTTTACATCCTGGAGATTATCAGGGTGCTGCTGAGACCAAACAGGGCGGCATCCTCCCGGGTTGCCTGGATCATTGTGATCCTGGCCCTTCCGGTGCTGGGTATTGTCTCCTATATCCTGTTGGGCGAAACAAATATCGGCCGCAAACGGGTGGAGCGCATGCGATCGGTTATCTCGGGGCTACCCGATGTGAATCATCTTGCCGGGGCCGATGCCGCGAATCTGCACGACGATGCGCCCAAGCGTGCCTTTCCGGTTTAGATTAAAGCCAATCGGGAAAAATTCACCCATTTTTAATCCTTTTTGGGGGATGTGCCGCCTGTCTGCAAAGGATACCTTCAATATAAAACCGCATAAATAGCTTAACTTACCGATAAGCATGAAAATATATGGGTGCCATGGAAAACCCCACGGCACTCGAAAAACCACAACACCAAAACAGGAGAAGGAAAAATGGCGGCAAAAGAAATAACTACCTTGATCAAGAATGTCAGCATCTTCAATGGAACGTCCGACAAGTTGATTGCCGGCCAGGATGTCGTTCTGGAAGGCAACAAAATCAAGGAACTCGTAGCCTCGGGCAGCAACGAAGCGCCATACGATGCCGTGATCGACGGCGGCGGGGGAACGCTGATGCCGGGCCTCAGCGACGTACACACTCACCTGGCCCTGTGCAGACCTCCGGCGGAGCTGGTGAACATCCGCAGATGGGATTACATCGGCGCGGTAATGACCAACGAAGCGGAAAGATACCTAATGCGTGGCTTCACAACGGTACGCGATGTCGGCGGCCCGACGCTCGGGTTGAAACAGGCCATTGACGAAGGGATGGCCACGGGACCGAGGATTTTTTCCAGCGGCATGGGGTTGGCCCAGACTGCGGGCCACGGGGATATGCGCAACCCGAATGCCTATTCGAAGTACTTCGTCGGCGAACATTTCAGGTTGACGGATCTGGGGTATTTCGTCCTGGCCGATGGTGTCGCCGAGGTGCAAAAGGCCTGCCGTGAAGCATTGGCTTCGCAGGTATCGCAGATCAAGATCTGCACGGGCGGCGGCGTCACCAGCCTGACCGACCCGCTCTATTCCGTCCAGTACACGCCAGAAGAGGTCGCGGTGGCCGTTGACGAGGCCACGCGCTACGGGACCTACGTCGCGGCCCATGTTCACACCGACGAGGGGATCAATGTTGCCCTGGATTGCGGCGTCAAGACCATTGAGCACGGCCTGCTGATCAAGGAGGACACCGTGAAAAAGCTGGTCGACAAGGGCGCCTGGATCGTTCCCCAGTCGTACATCGTCTCCAAGGAGGCCAACGACGGCAACCCGGTGTTCGCCGATCCGATCCAGAGTGCAAAGATGGTCCAGGCAATGGACGGATCAGTCAACTGCTTTAAATGGGCGAAGCAATACGGCGCCAAGGTCGCCTGGGGCACCGACATGTTCGGCATGCGCTTGGCTTACGACAATACCAATCTCGAGTTCAAAACCCGTGCCGAGTACTACTCGAACGCGGAACAGCTCAAGCAGGTCACCAGCGCCAACGGCGAGCTCCTCGCCCTGTCGAACCTGAAGCACCCATACCCCGGTGCCAAGCTGGGTGTTGTCGAAGCGGGCGCCTATGCCGACCTGCTGATCGTGGACGGCAATCCGATCGAGGACATCATGCTGATGCTGGACTACGAGAACAACTTCAAGCTGATCATGAAGGACGGCAAGGTATACAAGAACACGCTGTAATTAACCTGAAAATAAAAAGACAAGGAGGAATGGAGAATGAGTCCAACACATTACATCCATTCAGAAGATGATCGTAAGCATGTATCGATTCACAAAGGTCCACACACCGCCCCCGACACGGACCACAAGACGCTGATCAAAAACGTCAGCATTTTCAACGGAACCACGGACACCCTGATCACGGGGCAGGATGTGGTCTTAATGGACAATTCGATCGAGAAGATCATCCCGGCAGGAAGCGACGAGGCCGCCTACGGCCACGTCATCGACGGCAAGGGGGGGTATTTGACGCCGGGTCTGATCGATACGCACTACCACGCCATTGCCGGCGTCTCGTTGGGCGAGATGATGAACGGGCCGTCGCAATACGTGCACTGCATGATGGTCCATGAAATGGATGAGATGCTCATGCGCGGGGTGACGACCGTTCGTGATGTCGGCGGCAACACCTTCGGTCTGAAGATGGCGATCGACCGTGGGCTGCTTCCCGGCCCCAGGATCTACCCCTCCGGCGCCTGTATCGGACAGTACTCGGGACACACCGATTTCAGGAATCCCAACTACCTACCCAAAGAATGGGGCGGGCCGAACGGAGTTTTGGAGTTGCCGGAGCTCAACTTCGGGGCGCTTGCGAACGGCAGGGACCAGTTGATGGCCGTCGCTCGCCACCAGCTCTACCTGGGAGCGACCCAGATCAAGATTGCCACCGGCGGGGGCGTTTCGTCTTATACAGACCCCCTTTACGTCAACGAGTACACACAAGACGAGATCGAAGCGGTGGTCCAGGTCGCCGAGGACTACGGGACCTATGTCTGTGTGCATGTGTTCAATCCCGTCGGCATCAAGCGATCCATCAACGCCGGGGCGAAGACCATCGAGCACGGTCATCTCATCGACGAAGAAGCCATGGAATTGATGGCGGAGAAGGGTGCGTACCTCGCCACCCAGGTCTACGTCATGACCATGCTCAAGCCGATCTACACCGATCCGGTCCGCAAGGCCAAGCTCGAACTGGCCCTGACCGGTATGGACAACATGTTCACGCTGGCAAAGAAATACAACGTGACGGTGACTTTCGGAACCGATTTGCTGTTCGACTACGAGGGCAGAAAAGGCCAGCTCAAAGACCTCGCTCTCCGGAAGCCCTGGTACACCTCCGCCGAGATCATGATCCAGGCCACCGGCAACAGTGGCGACCTTGTGGCCCTATGCGGGCAGCGGAATCCCTACGGGAAGCTGGGCGTGATCGAAGGAGGCGCCATGGCCGACGTGCTGGTCTACGACAAGGACCCATTGAAAGACGTCGGCATCTGTGAGGACTTCGAGAACAACCTGAAGCTCATCGTCAAAGACGGAAAAGTATTCAAAAACACACTATAAGGGGGCTTCGCGGGGTCTTTGTTCCGGGTGCGGTGAACGGTGGCGATGGTGGATTCGCGTGCTGGCGCAATGGACGATTGGGAAATGGGTGCATATGCCACAACATATCAACGACATGCCCACCCGCCATCGCCACCCATAAACAAATGACTTCTAAAATTTAAAGAAAATCATGTCTTCTGAAAACCAAACCAATGACAAAGACTTCGATGAGGCCTGCCGGTTCATTATTAAGCTGGGCGCGATGGCGCATGGCTACGGACCCAATGCGGTGCGGCTCGAATCCTACCTTTCGCGCCTGACGTCTGCACTGGGTTACCACGGCGTGTTCCGATCCACGCCTACGGAAATGGTTTTTACACTCGCAAAAAAAGAGGGCGCCTGGCAGAGGCACCATATTGCCACGATGCCCGGCACCGGTTTGGACCTGGCCAAGCTGCCCGAAGTCGGCACGCTTGTCGATGCGGTTGTGGCCGGGCAGGTCTCTGTTTCGGAGGCGATGGCCCGCCTGGACGAAATCGGCAAACAACCCCAGTCGTGGGGTGTTTTGGCCAACGCCGCCAGCTATGCATTCTGCGGGTCCGGTTTTGCCGTACTCCTGTCCGGCGGGTGGTGGGATGTCCTGCTCTCTGCGCTGTTCAGCCTGGTGGTTTACGGCATGGTGGCGTTGTCCGGTCGTTTCGGGGTGCGGACGGCCGAGTGGCTGCCGCTGTCGAGTGCCTTTGTGGCGGGCGTTTTGGCTTCTTTGGCCAAGATCCTGCTGCCGGAATTGAATGTCGTCCTTGTCACGCTGGCGGCGATTCTCATCCTGATCCCGGGGTTTTCCATCAGCGTCGGGATTATCGAGCTGGTGAGCCAGCGGGTGGTGTCCGGCACGGTCAATCTGATGAACGGGCTGGTCTACCTGGTCAAGCAGTTTGCCGGCGCCTGGCTCGGTGTAAGGCTGGTGCACCTCTTCTGGTCGATTCCAACCACCGCCGGTTCGTCGGTGGCATCCCAGTGGCTCTGGTTGTTTATGCCCCTGCTGATCATCGGCCTGTGTGTGGTGTTTCAGACCGCACCGAAAGATTTTTTCTGGGCGGTGCTTGGCTGTGGCATCGCCTACGGCGGGATACTGGTCGGCAGCGCGATCGCCGGCGGCAACCTTGGGAATTTGTTCGGCACCATTATCGCGGTCGTCTTCGCGAACATCTGGGGAAAAGTAACCGATCGCCCCACTTCCATCGTCCTGCTGCCCGCCATTGTTTTGCTGGTGAGCGGCAGCATCGGATTCCGCGGGTTGGCGGCTATTTCCTGCGGGTCAGACCGCCACAGGTGAGCAGCAGTTCGTCCAGATGTTCGTGGTCGCGTTTACGATCGCGGCGGGCTTGCTTGTCGGCAACACGATCATTCGGCCGAAGACATCCCTGTGATCGGGAATTGTGATTGTTGCGGTCAACGCCTGCTTAACGATATCGGGGGTAATGATTGAAATGAACGCATTATCAGAATGGTTCTCAACATTCATCGGCCAGATCGATGGGGGTCGCCTGGAAACAATAGGGATTAAGGGGATCCATGTAATCATAGTCCTCCTGGCGGCTCTTTGGATCACTCGGCTGTTGCAGCGAGGTGTGGATCGTCGTCTCAGAAACCAAAACACGAGTGATGATGGTGCCATCCGCACATACAAGAGCGTGGTTCGCTTCGTTGTAATGGTGCCGGCCATTTTCCTGGCCATTCACCTGATGGGTGTCAACCTGTCGTCCGTTTTTACCACCAGTGGCTTGTTTGCCGTGGCCCTGGCGTTTGCCATGAAAAATATTTCTGAAAATCTGATTTCGGGCATGATGCTCCGGTTCGAGCGCGCCATTTCCCCCGGTGATGTTCTTGAGACCGATGGCGCCATGGTCCGGGTGAAGCAAATCGGGCTGCGTGCCACGATTGTCAGGACCAAGGACGAAAAAGATCTGTTGATTCCCAACTCGCAACTTGTCCAGACCCGGGTCGCCAATTTCACCTATCGGGACTCGGTGTGCCGTGTCTGGACCACGGTCGGGGTCTCCTATTCCTCGGACCTGAATCAAGTCCGCAATATTCTTGAAAAGGTATGCGCGCAAATGGTTGGCCAGTCCGACCAGCACGCCCCTGAAGTTCTCTTGACCGATTTTGGCGCCTCATCGGTAAATTACAAGGTCAGTGTCTGGATTGAAAATCCATGGATTGCGGGAGTCTTTAAATCAAGCCTCAACGAGGCGATCTGGTGGGGCCTCAAAGACGCGGGTATCGTAATTGCCTTTCCCCAACTGGATGTGCACTTGGGAGAGGGTTTGGGGCGTTAATAAGATGAATGGTCAACTTTCAATCCTGCCGCAAGGCAGGAAACGAAGGGCTGGAGAAACATCGATCGTTGGAAGGGAAAACATCGATGATAATCACCTCTTATCGCATTTCTGCTGATTCTCTTGTCCCTCTGGATGAATCCGATGCTGTTTTGGAACAATGGCGGCTTGGTGAGGAAAGTTACTGGGTCGACATCCACGCATTCGATACCGATCAACTCGAAGCATGGTTAAACAATTTCAATTTGACTGACCTGGCCATGAAATGCTGTCTTGAGACTGGTCAGACGACGCGCTATCTCCCGTTGCATGAAGAGGTGTTCTTCAAGTTTCCGGTTTGTCCGCAAGACGTGGATTCGGAACCCGCTCACCTGTCTTTTCTCTGCGTAAAAAACCTTGTCATTACCCTTCATTCTGCTCCCCTGGATAGCCTCGATGGTACTATCAAAGGGCTGACTTCCGAACTGACCCTTACGCACTCGCACTCAGCCATTTCCGCTCTGGTTTGTTTGCTGTTGCTTGTGGAATCGGCCAAGAGTCTCAAGATATCCGAAGGTCTGAAGAAAGCGATTTTTGATCTGGACGAACGCATGGACGATGATCCGGACAGTGTCGATGCAGATGAGATTCTCGATCAGAAACGGTCGCTACGCGTCCTCGATACGGTTGTCGGTACCCAGCTCAGCTGCTTTGAACTTATTGGAAGTCTCAATCGACCGATTCTGGATCTGAAGGCACTGGCGACGCAATTCCAATTCGCTCCCAGCAATGTTCGAGAGGCGAATCAGAATGTGGACCGGCTCGAGAAAACGATTGCAGACATCCGACAGCGCTTCGATATGAACCAGCAGGAAAAAACCAACCACCGCTTGGCGATTCTAACTATCCTGTCGGCAATCTTCATGCCGCTAACATTTATCGCTGGAATCTATGGCATGAATTTCGACAAGATGCCGGAGCTGCATTTTCCATACAGCTATCCGGTGGCGCTGGTCGTTATGGCTCTGATAGCCGTCGGCATGTATCTTTATTTTAGAACCCGGGGATGGCTCGAGTGATCCTGAACTCACAACGAATTAAATTTCGTTGAAAGCTTTTTTTAGTCCGTAGCTTTCTCAAACTAAAAAGGAATGTATTGCCATGAGGTGCACGATACCCTTATTATTAATTGCCTCAGTTCTGGCTATTCGCTTACCGACGCCTGTTTTCGCACAGGATGCCGTGGACCATTCCGTTTCGGGCCCCAAAGATAATGCTGCAAAGGTGCAGAACCTTCAGCGGATCATTGACGTGCAACAAAAGCAATTGGATACGCAGCAGGAGCAACTCGAAGCGCAACAGAAACAGCTCCAGGATCTCCGCCGGCAGGTGCAAGCGCTGGCCGAAGACCAGGAAACGTCCCAGACGCCCGTCGTGGAACAAACCACGACAGTACCGCCTGGGGGTGTTACCAGCAGGCGCACGGAAACCCAGACCGCCAGAAGGGATAAAGAGCACCCGCACGACGAATGGCAAGGGTCCTTCGGGGTGGAAGGTCTGAATACCCGCTTCAAGATCGGCGGCTTTGCCGAGCTTGACGTGATCCACGATAGCGATGCCATCGGCACGCCGGGCGAGTTTGTTACTTCGGCCATTGTGACCAGGGATGCAACCAAAGTTGAGGGTGCCGACGGTCAAACCCATTTCAGCGTCAATCCTAGCCGGCTCTATGTCGAAACGCGAACACCAATCGACCAACATAAGCTGACCACTTTCCTGTCCATGGATTTTTTTGGTGATTCAACCAGCACAACACCTGACCCGCGTTTGCGTCAAGCCTATGGTGAAGTAACCAACATTCTCTTCGGCGGCGATCTGCTGGCCGGCCAAGCCTGGTCGACGTTTTCCGATCTCGAAGCGTTTCCAGACACCCTCGACTTTCAGGGACCTAACAGCTTTTTCGGTACCCGCCAACCGCTGGTGCGCTGGACCCGGGGGATCACCGACGGTCTCAAACTCATGGTGGCCGCGGAAACGCCCGACAACCACACCATCCAGGGGGCGGACGCGCTCACCGCCTGGCCGGATGGTGTGCTCTCCCTGGTCTGGGACCAAGCCCCCGTCCACCTGATGGGCGCATTCCTGGCGCGTGACCTGCGCGCCAGCCTTGACAACGGGCCGACGGAAACAGCCTTCGCCTGGGGGGGCAGTGTCTCCGGCAAAGTGGGGATGCCATTTATAGCGGAAAAGGACTTTATGACCTTCTCCGCCACATACGGCGAAGGCATTGGAAGTGGTTTTAATGATTCACCGCCTGACGCCGTCTTCGACAGCGCCGGTACAAGGCTCGAGGCTATCCCGGTTTTCGGTTACTTCGCAAGTTATGAGCACTGGTGGAGCCGGCAATTTTACTCGGTCTTTGTCTACGGCGCCCTCAAGGCGAACAACCGGACTGTACAGCCGCCGGATTCCTTTAAAAAGACGCAGTACGTCAGCGGAAACCTGGTTTGGGTGCCGAACTCTCGCTGGCTACTCGGTGTGGAGGGACTTTGGGGCAAACGGGAGGACAAGGACGGTGCGGACGGAACCGACTTTCGCACCCAGTTTACTACTCGTTTCACTTTCTAACCCGAAAATTTCATGAACAATTACAAATGAAGCAAAGGAAAGGAGGTCGCCATGTTGAAACGATTGGATAAGGCCCTGGCTTTTCTATGCCTGGTGCTGACGTTAACGGCCTGTGCCAATTTTTCTGCGGTCGACAAGCCCATATCCAAAGTGACACCGCACGGTGCCGGCCAGATTGTAAGTCAGCGCTCGAACGACCTGCTCGTGCTCGTGGGCTTCTCGGGCGGGGGCACCCGCGCGGCCGCTTTCGCCTACGGCGTTCTCAAAACGCTCGCCGCCACCGAAGTGATGACCGATAAAGGTCAACGATCGTTGCTGCACGAGGTGGACGCCATTTCTTCGGTTTCCGGCGGCAGCTTCACCTCGGCCTATTACGGGCTAAGGGGCGACAAAATCTTCGAGGAGTTCGAAGAGCGTTTTCTGCGTAAAAATGTCGAAGGCGCCCTGATCGGCCAGGTGCTCAGCCCGGCCAATTGGATACCGCAGATGAGCAGTATTTACGGCCGGGGCGATGTGGCGGCCGAGTACTACGGCAAGCATATCTTTGACGGAGCGACCATTGCGGACCTCAAGCGGCCGGGAGCTCCGGCGGTGGTGATCAACGCCACCGACCTGGCCACCGGGATGCGTTTCGCATTCACCCCGGCGTACTTCGATCTTATTTGCGCCGACCTTAATCAATACCCCCTGTCGCGGGCGGTGACGGCTTCCTCGGCCGTGCCGGTTCTCTTCACCCCCATCACTGTCAAAAGCTATGCCGGGACCTGCGGGTTTGAACTGCCGGCGTGGTTGCACGAAGCCGAGAAGGATGAGAGGGTGTCCACTCGCAAAGCCGAGGCGCGCGGCCTGATCAGTTATATGGACGATAAAAAGCGGCCGTGGATCCACCTGGTGGACGGCGGCATTGCCGACAACCTGGGCTTGAGGGCCTATTACACGACCTTTAGCCTCGAGGGTGACCCCCGGCAGACGTTTCGCGAGCTCGGTCACTCCGACGTGCGGCACGTTCTGATCATCTCGGTCAACTCGTTTGCGCACAAGAAGGAGAATTGGCCTCTCGAAAGAGCCGCCCCGGGGCTCGCGGAGACGATCGGCGCGATCAGCTCGGATCAGATCGGCCGGTACAACTACGATACGATCGATATCGTGCGTTACTCCTTTGAATATTGGACCAAGAAGGCTTCGACCCCTCAGCGCCCGGTCACCTTCGATTTCGTCGAGGTAAGCTTCAATGTGATTGACGACGTGGATCAGCGTCAAGCACTCAACGACATCGGCACGAATTTCGATCTCGATGACGATGCGGTGGACCTGCTCATTAAGGCTGCCGGTGAAGTGCTGCGCGGGTCGCCCGAATTTCAGGCTTTTTTGAAACGCACCAATGGACGGGTCAAATAACTGTACCTCTGGATACAATCACTAAGAAGGAGAGATTGAAATGATGAAAAGAAAAGTCCTGTTAGTCCTTCTGCTTATTGCTCTTGCCGCCAGTTTTTACGGAATCGCGGCAGCCGAGGAAACGGCTCAATCCGAAAAATGGGAGTTCGATGCCGCAATTTACCTATGGGGCGCTTCGATCGGTGGCAAGACGGGCACCGGAGGTGATATAGACATCAGTTTCGACGATCTTCTCAGCAATCTTGAAATGGCCTTCATGGGTGCGGTCGGGGTGCGCAAGGGCAAATGGTCTCTGATGCTGGATGCGATCTACATGGACGTAAAAGGCACAGGAAGCGTCACGATACCCGTCGATGAGCTTCTTCTCGATATCAATGGCTCGTTGGAGTTGACAGCCTGGGTCTTCACGCCGTCAGTCGGCTACAATCTTTTCAAGACAGAAAGGATCTATTTGGATGTTTTGGCCGGCGCCCGCTATCTCTATCTTAAGACCGATGCGAAGTTCAATTTTAGTGCTCCTCTTCCCCCCATTCAAAAACGCGACACCGTATCAGACTCCATATGGGACGGCATTGTCGGCATCAGAGGGCAAGTCAATCTCAACAAGAACTGGTATCTGCCCTACTATGCAGATATCGGTACCGGAAGTTCGAATATTACCTGGCAGTTATTCGGGGGCATTGGCTACCGGTTCAAGTGGCTCGATCTCATCCTGGCCTATCGTTACATGGAATGGAATTTTGATGACAGCAACGCGTTCGAAGATCTGACCCTGCACGGCCCGTTTATCGGGGTCAAGTTTCGACTCTAAATTCTATGTACTATAATACCGTCAGCCCCCAACATCGAATATCTAACACTGAACGGGAAGACAGGCGATTCTGATCGTGCCGGTGACGCCACGGCGTGAAGGCTATAAAATCAATGGATTGGGTTCGGTATTTTATTAGCCTGTATAATACACAATCAATAACAATTGTAGATTTCGGCTATTAACGTTCAATGGCCAATTACTGTGAATATCATATGGTAATCTGGCATAAATTGCTCGCCTCAAAAGTACAGATATCGTCGGTTCGGTTGAAAAGGTTGAAAAAATAATATCTGCTATGACCTTTGAGCTATCATCTGGCCGGTTTGCTTGAGATAGCCAACCGGTATCTAACGAATAGAGGGGTGAAGCCAACCAAGGGATTCACCCCTTTCGTTTAGCAATATAGGTTTTCAATCCACCTCATCGCCTCTGTATCACTGATTGTTCCAAGATACCGCTGAGTGGTTGCAAGATTTGCGTGACGGAGAATGACCTTGCTCACGATTTCGATTGGCGCTCCGGATCGAGAGGCATAAGTAGCCGAATGCCGCCGCAGGTCATGGGGTCTCAAATGGATCCCAACCGTCTTTCCCGCTTTTATTACAACCAGCCTGGCTGCTGCATAGGTAATCGGAAAAATGCGGTCATCTGGTCTATTACAAGTCTGAGAGGCGTAGTCACGGAGTCTATCAGCCACCTTTTGTGGAATAAAAAAAATCATATGTTCTTTCCCGCTCTTCGGTTCTCGCAGGATCAGCTTTCGATCCTGAATGTCATTCAATCTGAGTTTCAGCACCTCACCAACCCTCATCCCCCCACGGGCCATCAGTTCAAGCATCAATCGATTGCGAATTTTGGTAGTCCGGAAAATGATCTCGTCAACGGTCTCTTTTTCGATGATTTTCCATCTTGATACCACCCTTTCCCGATAAAGCTTTCGGATCATGGGTGTGTCACACGGATTGCCTATGTCGGGGTCGACGTTATTGCGGAAAAAATTGAAAAAGGCGGACAGGTGGGAATAACGGACTCGCTTTGTCTAGGGCTTGTTACCGTTGGTAAAGCTGTTCAGAAAGGAAAGGACATCATCCGGTGTAACCTGTTCAATCCCTGCATCACCGAACTCCTGGCAGAATCGGTCAATAACTGACCAGTATGACCGTACGGTATTTTTTTTCCGAGTGGGCTTTGTGGCAATCGATCCAGATTCTCGCGGCTTTGGCCACTTTCATGGTTTACCTCCTTTGGTTATTGATGTTTGACAATCGGGGAAATCCCGAGGTAAACCAATGATACTCAGAAAGTATATTCAGTTTCAACGCTATTTTCGATAGTTACGAGACTGGCAAGCTGTACGACATAAAACCTATTATTTCTATTAATAATGGTTAGTTATAGCCCATTAAATGTATTGGTTTTTGCTCTTTGTCAAGAGTTTTTTCACCGTCACCGGTGTGGCGTTGAAGCACCTTGTTCATGGCGCTATAGTAATCACGTCGAACCTTCGGGTTGGAGACCCGACAATACCGCTGCGTGGTTTTTATGCGCGTGTGGCCGAGCAGATCCTGGATGGTAACCAGGTCGGCATCGGCGTTGAGCATCTGCGTGGCCATCGTATGGCGAAGTTGATGGCAACAGACTCTCAGCCCTGCTTTGCTTGGCATAGAGCTGCATGCGGTGCTGGATGCCGCGGGCCTTGAGCGGTTTGCCTCTAAAGCGGCCCTTTTCCACCAGGAAGAGCTTTTTGACCCGCGAGTGGGGTCTGGCTTTAAGGTAAGCAGCCAAGTGCGGTGTATGCGTCCTTGCTCAGATAGACCACACGGTCTTTTAGCCCCTTGCCCTGGTAGACAAACACTTGATACCGCGGCAGGTCCAAGGCACTCAGAGTGAGATTGGTTACCTCTTCGACCCGGAGTCCGCAGCGCAGCATCAGCTTGAAGATGGCCCGGTCTCTGGGATTGTCGATGACCGCAAAGAGCGCAGAGATCTCTTCATCCCGCAGGTAGCGCGGCAGTGGCCTGGAGAGCCTTAAGGTATACCCGCGCTTGACCGGATTGCTCATTACAACCTCCTCTTCGTTGATCAGGTAATCATAAAAGCCGCGGATGCTGTCCAGGTAGCAATTGACGGTCTTGGGTTTCAAACGCTTGCTGCGCAGATAATCGATGAAGCCCAATAGTTTCTTGTGGGTGACAGCCTCCACGGGCATATCCAGCCAGACGACAAACTGCTTCAGGGTGCTCATATAGGTTCGCAGCGTATGGGCGGAGTAATTGCGTCGCTTTAAGAACCTACGGTAGTTGATAATCGAGTTGGTAATGTCCATGGAGTTCTCCCTTTTCGACGATGGCCATGGCTTTGTAGTATTGTTCCCGGCGCGTGTTGTCGGTCAGCCGGGCATAGCGGCGGGTCATTTCGATGCAGCTGTGCCCGAGAAGCTCCTGCAAACACTGCAGCGGCATACCGGCGTTGAGCAGCTCTGTGGCGAAGGTGTGCCGCAGGCAGTGCAGGGTATATCCCTTGTGGGCCAGTCCGGATTTTTGCAGATAGGCGTTGAAGATTAGGCGGGCAGCCGCATAACCCAGGGCTCGCCCGCAGTTGCCGTAGAAGATGAACCCGCTTTGTCTTCTCCTGGTGTTCAGCCATTTTATTAGAGCGCTTCGGGCATCATCGCTCAAATAGACAACGCGTCCGACCCGGTTCTTTTGTGCTTCTATGATTTGTATAATATTTTCCCGCAGGTTGAGATCTTCCACTTTGGTGCCGAGCAGCTCGCCGATGCGCATCCCGGTTCGCAACAATGTCAATACCAGGGCGCGATCACGCGGTTTTTTGACTACGGCCAACAGCTGCTTGATATGATCCGGATCAATGGCCCGCGGCAGGGCATCGGGAACTTTAATGCGCAGTTTGCGCTTGAGCAGATCCGGGTGAAGCACATCGCGATCGATCAAAAAGTTGATAAAGGCATACAGGCAGCGCAACTGAGTGCTGACCGTATTGGGTGAAAGCCCGCGGCCTTGCTCATGTTCAACGAATTCGGCGATGTGCTCGCGGTTGATGGCTTGCAGTTGATCGATGCCGCTGTCTTTGAGAAAACGTAAAAAACCGGTAATGTTGGCGCCGTTGGATCGGATCGTGTTGTGTCGGCAATTGCGTCGATGCTGATCGCGCAAATATGCCTCGACATGCTCCGCAGCCAAGAGATCCTGCACGGTGATTTTGCGTAGGATTCGGTCAATAAGAGGATTGAAAGTGAAGGGATTTCGATCGAAATTGGAACGGACCGAGGACGAACGAATTGATTTGTCCTTGCCGGACCGATGCCTTTTGAGTTGATCGGTCTGGATTTCTGCGGAAACGTGTTCGAGGTTCATCACTGCCTCCTTTCGTTTTTAGCAGAAAAAACAGGCAGATAATGACCTCTGTAACACTTTCAGTCAATTACCTTTTTATGTCGTACAGTGGCAAGCAGGTTTGATTATTGACCCATCCTACGATTTTCAATTACTCTCAATGTATCTGTAGTCGACAGGCATTTTACCCAAAGAGGAATCTTCACCAATCAGGTTTTCCAAGGTACATTAGAAATTTAAGAGTAAGGAGCCAATCATGGCCAAAGTTGAGCTAAATACCCATGCTCCTGAGTTTACCTTACCCGATTTTAATGGAAGCAACGTTTCACCTTCAGATTTTGCCGGACAGAAAAATGTGCTGGTAGTTTTTAATCGTGGATTTGTCTGACCATTCTGCCGCAAGCATATGGCGCAGTTGCGTCAAGATTATCAGCGCTTTTTTAAACTGGATACAGAAATAGTCGTAATTGGACCTGAGGATGCCGAATCTTTTCAGAAGTACTGGAAAAAGGAAGACCTGCCATTTATCGGATTACCTGATCCGAAACATAAAATTTTAAAATTATACGGGCAGGAGGTCAATTTGTTCAAGTTGGGCAGAATGCCAGCCCAGATGCTGATTGATAAGTCTGGAATGCTTCGGTATGTGCATTACGGACATTCGATGGCGGATATTCCCTTGAATGAAGACATTATGAATCTGATCAAAATATAGAAATCTGTCATAGAAATTCATTATAATCAACAGCATTAGAGGCGACGGCAAAATGCCGCCACGACTTATGCTAAGCGTTACTGATGTCTCCAAGTGCGCCACGAGCGCACTTTTAATATAAAGTGTGCGTAACTGCACAGAAGATGAGGGAGGGTCCCTCGGAGTCGGCTTGCAGGAGCAGGCTTCAAACCACCTTAAGCTGCATCGGTAAAGAGCCGTTGTGGTGAGCGTTAAGGGAAAGGCATGGCCAAAGACCGTGTCCGGTACGGATCAAGGAGATGAGTGCAAGCGAACCATTGATGAGGTGTCGAAATATCTGAGATGGCGTCAAAACTGTGGGTACTTGGAGGCCTGCAGGATAAGCCCAGAGAGAGCCTGTTTATTGTCTGGGCGGCGTCCGGCATAGAGATGGCATGAACTTGGCCCAGGCTTTTGTGCGGAACGTGGGGTGCGCTGGGAGAAGTTTGTGACATCTTGCGGGTGAAAGTCCCGTCCGGCTAAAGCTTAGCGAGCGGGCCGGGAGCGAGTCTTGCGAGCGTACTGGTAACAGGGCGTTCGAAGCGTAGACAGCATTTGTGCGGGGTGTGCTATTGAGCCACGAAATACACTAATTGTGGAGGCCGAGACCGTCCCACGCGTCGAAGGCAGCATATGCATCGTCGTTAACGCGAGACGATGTTGCTCCATCGGGGTCTGAGACCACATCACGTACGAAAGGATGGCATAGGAACCCAGGAAGCCCCGTCGGGTCCTATAGATGGTCACTGTAGGGGGATCAGGGCAAGGGATGACCGGAGCCTTGATCTGAGCTGAGGCGGGGTGGCGGACTGGGGTGTAGTACTGATGATGTCAACGAAGGAAAATAGTACGCGGTGTACGGAGGGAAGGCCCTGGCCTGAGGGGAACTCTGGTAGGAAGGCGAAGGTCCGAACACAGGGTCGGGCAGCCTTGCCAGCCAATCTTGCCAGAGTGAACGAGGCGGCGAGGAAATCGCGCAAGACCCGGTTTACAGCATTGATGCATCACATCGACGTGGAGGCTCTTAGAAGAGTCTACAACCGGCAAAGGCGGAATGCGAGTGCCGGGGCCGATGGCGTTACGGTGGAAGCGTACGGCGAAAATCTGGAAGCTAATCTTAAAAGGTTATGCGACCGGGTCCATTCGGGAAGCTACCGACCTCGGCCAGTGCGAAGGGCTTATGTGCCCAAAGCAGATGGAGCTCTGCGACCGATTGGTATACCGGTACTGGAAGACAAGATTGTCCAGGGAGCGGTATCAGAGGTTCTGAGCGCAATTTATGAGGTTGACTTTCTCGGTTTTTCGTATGGTTTTAGGCCGGGGCGAAGCCCGCATCATGCTTTGCAGTCGCTTAATGCAGCGCTAATTAAACGCAAAATAAACTGGGTGCTCGACGCAGACGTTCGTAGATTTTTCGACTCGGTTGACCACGAGTGGCTTCTGCGGATGGTTGCACGCAGGATTGCCGACCCACGAATACTGCGGCTAATAAAGCAGTGGCTGCGAGCCGGGGTCCTGGAGGGCGACAAATGGTTCAAGACGTTGGAGGGCACGCCGCAAGGGGGTGTTATCAGCCCTCTGCTGGCCAACATTTTTCTTCACCACGCATTTGATGAGTGGATGAGAGTAAATCATCCGAGTACACCATTTGCAAGATATGCGGATGATATTATTGTCCACTGTCACACGGAAGCTCAGGCGCGGGTTATGCTGAGAGTCATTGAGAGACGTCTGGCACGCTGCAAGCTGCAATTGCATCCGGAGAAGACGAAGATTGTATATTGTAAGGATGCAAAACGCCCTGGAAGCCATGAGCATGAGAGTTTTAATTTTCTCGGCTATAGCTTTCGGCCCCATGACTGTAGAGGGCGAAACTATTTGGTGGGTTTTAACCCAGCGGTGAGCAAATCGGCGCTAAAGGCGATGAGTGCTACGATAAGGAGCTGGAAACTGCAATTATGGAGTTCCTCGTCATTAGAGGATGTTGCCAGGCGAATCAATCCTGTTATAAGGGGTTGGTTGAATTACTATGGCAGATACTACAAATCAGCAATGCGTCCCATCCTTCGCCAGCTTCAGTATGCCTTGGTTCGTTGGGCGATGCGGAAATACAAGAGGTTGAGAGGCCATTGGCTCAAAGCGACCCATTGGTTGGGTTGCATTGCACGCCGAGACCCCAGATTAATTGCTTCCTGGGAATTTGGCTATCGGCCGTCGGCTGGACAGTAGGAGCCGTATGACGGGAGACTGTCACGTACGGTTCTTGGAGGGCGTGGGGGTGAGACTTCTCCGCGCTACTTACCCGTATCAAACGAATGTGAGAACTCAAATCTGCTGCTATGGTCCAACATCTATCACTCGGCGGATTTCCTGAATATAGCCAGACGATATCGTGATATTTGGCGTAATTACGGATAGTTTGACCTGTGGCAAGAAACAATAGGTTGTGTGTGACCCCGAAAGTCCTCCCGATCATGCCCAAATCTGCAATTTCCCCAAAATGAATATTACATCCGCCAATCTTGAGTTATTCGGGTCCACCTAAAGATTCGAAGCAGGTACGAAACCCACAGTTTTTCATGAAGTAAAATTCTGTATATTTGTGAATCTGAAATACACGAATGATGTATTTGTCTTTCAACTCAATTTATAATACCTTAATCTTATTTCTCACAAGATTGATAACTTCAGTCATTATATATAATTTTTCCATAATCTATTCGTCGCCACTAAAATTGCCGTAAACACAAAAAAGTGCGAATCAATCTTTCATTAATCCCTTGAGTTTTGGGTTGGCTAAAATACAAATTACGCAGGAAATTGGGGTAACAGATAATCAATTCTGGCAATATATTTGTACCGACCAAGTCAGATCAGATAGGCGGATCATATCGTGTGAAGGATTCAAAGGAACTAATATTATGAAATTGAGCCAATCAATATTTCGATTCACGACAATTTTATTCATCGCGGCGTTTGTTGTGACTATCGCAATTGCGCAAGAAGCCGCTTCGGTAGAATCCACATCAACACGCCCAGAGGATGATGATTCTTCTGGAAGCGCTAATGCTTTGCTCAAGCCACCCAATACGGTCAGTCCACGGGAGACGCTGAGAAGCTTTATCGAAAATATGAACCTTGCTTACAGTATGTTGATGAAGGCCCATCGAAAAAACTTGAAAACGCCCGGATACTTTCCCTCAGAATCGGTCCGGCAGATGGTAAAACAAGCAGAGGAATTTTTCGAAAGCGGCGTCGAATGCTTGAATTTAAGCCAGGTTCCGACGAATCTGAAGAAGAATACAGGTTACGAGGGCGCCATCATGCTCAAAGAGGTTTTCGACCGGATCGACCTTCCCCCATTTGAAAAGATCCCAGACGCCGAAGCCATCGAAGCTGAGGAAGAAATGGAGAAAATAGCGGAATTGATTCGCTGGCGAATCCCCAATACTGATATTATCATTGACCGGGTTGAGGAAGGTCCCCGCGAAGGGGAGTTTCTCTTTACCCCTGAGACGGTCGTTCGACTTGAAGAATTCTACGGTAAAGTAAAAGACTATCCCTACAAGCAGAATGCGCTCATCAGCAGTGAATTTTTTGATTTTTATGTAACCAATCCCGGCCGACTGTTGCCGCCCAAGTGGAGCCAATGGCTGCCAGCCTGGTCAAATGCGACGTACCTTGATCAGACTCTATGGCAGTGGTGCGCACTGGCTGTTCTGCCCCTTGTTGTCTTGCTGGTTGTTCGGCTGCTTGTCCGGTGGTGGTATCGAAGGACTGCCGAGCTTTCTTCAGGAAAGAAAACTACCGGATGGCTTTTGGTTATCCTTTTTACCGTGCTGATGGTCAGTCTGATAAAGTATATTCTTGACGAGCATATCAATATTACCGGATCGGTGCTCATATTCCTCGAAAATACCCTGCAGCGGATTTTCATACTCTTTTTGGTCGGTTTAATTTTATGGGAGTTTGTGAAATCCCACATCCAAAAAAACATAGAGGAAGACCTACCGGAACAAGATAGTCAGGCGGAAGAAGGCGGTGCCGGCGGCTCCCGGAGTGAAACCTTGCTCCTCTTGCTGCGCAAAACGATGGTGGTCGTGATGTTCACCATCGTAATCCTGCTTCTGCTCTCCTCAATGGGGATAAACATTGCTCCGCTTCTGGCAGGTGCCGGCGTGATCGGCTTGGCCATTGGGTTCGGTGCCCAGACCCTGGTAAAAGATATTATCGCAGGCGTCTTCTTCCTCATCGATGATGCTTTCCGGGTCGGCGACTACATCGAAACTAGCGGCATGAAGGGTACGGTAGAACATATATCCCTGCGCTCGTTGAGACTGCGCAGTCCTCGGGGCCCTGTTCATACGATCCCCTTCGGCAGCATGGACACGGTGACCAATAACAGCCGGGACTACATCATTTCCAAACTTGATTTTCGCGTGCGTTACGACACGGACGTCGATAGGGTCAGAAAAATTATTAAGAAGATCAATAAAAAAATCAAGAAAGATAAAGAGATGGGCCCAGTAATGCTAGGTAAGGTTAAATCCCAGGGGGTCAGAGAATTGGATGATTCGGCCATGATTATGCGAGTGAAGTTTAAAACCATACCGGGCGAGCAGTTTGTCATTCGGCGAGAGGTATTCCGGATGATGCAAGAGGCTTTCAGGGATAATGGCATCGAATTCGCCCATCGCAATGTAACAGTCTACATGCCGTCGGATGAGGAAGCCGTTGAACGTAATAAAAAGGCTGTTCAGGCCGGTGCCGCAGCGGCTGTCGCCGCGAAGCAGGTCGAAGCGGAACAAAATAAAACGAAATAGGCAGAAACGATGGTATCCATGTTGGTTGTCATTACCAAGAAAACGAGAGAGATAAGATGATATCCTTAAAAAAACAATTCCAGTAAAATTTTTGTAGCAATTTTGGGTGCACTCATATTATTGAATAAAAGTTCTACTTGGAGTGTATCTTACATATTGTGATATCCACCAATCTGTAAAGTTGTAAATGTCGGCTATGAATGTAAAATGGCTTAAAACTGTGAATATCATATGGTAATCTGATATAAATTGCGCTCCCCAAAAGTATGAATGCTATAGTTTCGGTCGAAAAGTTCGGACTCACGATTACTGCTGATATGTTTGAAAGTGTCAATTAGAAAATCCTTGGAAACTGAAAATCCACGCACTGACAAGTAGTCTGCTATCTCGTGTTCGGTCACTGGAGAGGTGATGGATCTCATCGTAAAAGGAGTCATAGCCGGAGTGTTGGGGACGTTGATGATGGATTCTTTGAATCATCTCTTCGCCCGGATTGGGGTGATCTCGAAGATCGACGTGAGGATTATTGGTAGGATGGCCGTGGGATGGACACAAGGGCGCTTCCGGTATAACCACCCAGACGAAATGGAGTGCGTCCCAAACGAGATGGTTTATGGCTATTTCACGCATTACGTCATCGGAGTAGGGTTCGCGATCCCATTCATCCTCGGTTGGAATCTCTTGGTTGGAGGGCCTGTGTCGCCAGTATGGGCATTTATTTATGGAGTCGCGACAACGGTAGCCTCCCTGTTTTTTGTATACCCTTCGATGGGGTTTGGCATGTTTGGCCGGCGGTCTCCCGAAGGGATCAAAAGCCCTCTTTCTAGTCTGGCCAATCACTTGTTCTTCGGAGTGGGTATGGCGGTCGCAGTTGCACTTGGGTGAGCACCGTTAAAAAGAAACCCGCCGGACTTATTGTTTGTCACTAACAAGAGCTTCCAGCCAACAAACCAGACGCTAAATGTATCTGCTATCTAACAAAACTCCGATATCATCTGATAAACTACATATATCATCTTACATATCTGAACTTTTGTAATTTTGCAGATAGTGACAATTTTAGCAAACTGATACGTTGTGGCATTGACATTTGAATTGATATCTGGATATGCAGTATTAGGGAAGATTTAAACTTATACTGACTTCTGAGGGATATCCAGCTACCTCATCCACATCCACCGCCAATACTCGCTTACCTTTCTCCCCAATTTAAACATTACAATTTGTGTCTGCCATAACTGTCTGGCTGGTTACGAAATTCGGTGTTGTAAGGAGGTGATGTCAAAACAATCTTAACGCTGTTTAACGTCGTGAACTTGTGAAAGGGGGTAAGCCATGTCTTGTTCTCGAATCTCCGCCTTGACGTTAGCAATTGTTTTGGTTTTCAGTCTAAGTACACTCG
The DNA here is from genome assembly GCA_963848135.1 of uncultured delta proteobacterium. Taxonomy (GTDB): domain Bacteria; phylum Desulfobacterota; class Desulfobacteria; order Desulfobacterales; family SG8-13; genus JARFQH01. The sequence continues at coordinate 542,494 of CAWKCK010000018.1, read as the reverse complement.
ATTATGCTATTGCCGGAGGGGACACTGCAACAGGCGGCGCAGGCAAAATAAAGGCTCTGCTACTTCGACCCAATGGGTGGTTGGTAGAATGGCGTGGGAATAGTAGTGGGGTAAGCGATTGGATTTTTGAAGAACGTGGAGAAAATGTAGTGGTAAAAATCCGTACTGCTGCTATGAACATGGACTGTGAGCGTAACGTCACAATCACCTCTGATATTGTAAAATTCGATGCTTGCTACGATACTGGCATTCAGCTGCATTACGACCCTAATGATAAAGAGTATCCATTTAAAGGCGAGAGTCCAAACGTCAATTATAAGGTTAAAGAAAAGTAGGTGTTTTGGATACTCGACATTCAACGGCAGGGCTTCTTGGGGCTTGCCGTTTTATATATCTACCGTCCATTTGTATAAAATTAGCCTCCTGAAAAATTCATATACTGTAAATTTATCACAACTCTGCGTTTTGTCAGGTCAAATTATGTCTTGATTTTAAAAGTGACAGATTGAGTCTTGGTTATTGCACCTCATCAGTTCGTTTGCAGGGTAGGGGACCGAGCTGCTTAGCGACACCCACACTCGGGTTATTGTCATAGATGATTAGGTGTGGATAGCGATGGAATCTTTCACGTGAGGGCTTGGCGGTCCTAATATAGCCTTACCTTCATAACCCCTCAAAATGATTTTGGTTTTTATGTTCTCACATTCGTAGCCCTCGGTGAGCCACGATAATTATGGCCGGTTTCACCGGCCTTTTTTATGATGGAGCACTGGGTATACATCCTCCAAAGCCAATCTACCTGCCGCTACTATTGCGGGCAAACCACAGACCTGCCAGTCAGACTCTCCCAGCACAACAATCCTGACAATGACTTATCAAAAACCACCAAACGCTTTCGTGGCCCCTGGATTCTGTTTTGGTCCCAACAGGTTTCTACCGGCTCTGAAGCAACGATGCTTGAGCGCAAAATCAAAAAGCGCGGCATCAGCCGCTTTCCCAAGGGTTTAAGAGATGGACGTTAATCCCGATAGAGGCGGGATCGTGGTCTGTCACGCCAAGGGCGCGAGTATAGTCCTACCCGAGAAAACAACAAAGGGGTGAACCCCTCGTGGCTTTATCGCTTTTGCAGTAATCACGCCCGACTACGCCATTCACCGTTCCACTTCCATTTCTCTTATTTCCAGATCGGCGTTTTTTGAAAACCTTCAGTGTGAGGCTATATGATGGGGCGGTATCTGAAAACTTTAGTCCTCGTTTAATAAAAACAACTTGACAGTACACCAGTGTTCGGTCTAATAGAACATTGATGAAAAAAAGTAAAGAAACATTTGGGCAACTACTTCGATCCCTCAGAAATTCTGCCGGTGTAGGCTTAAGAGAATTGGCTCGCCTCATTGGAAAGTCACCAGGATATATCAGCGATGTGGAACTGGATAATGTGCCCCCGCCCTCCGAGGAAACCATCGTCAATATTTCCAGGGCATTAAGCGTCGATAAAAAGGTCCTGTTGAACAAAGCGAAAAAAGTCGATCCGGAACTCAGTGAATATGTTGCCGATCAACCACAGGTTGCGGATTTTCTCAGAATGGCGAAAGACCAAGAATATAGTGGTGACGACTGGGATCGCCTGACCCAATTGGCCCGATTGTCAAAACTTGGAAAGAGGGAGGACGTAAAAAAATGAAGGTTCCGTGGCTTCCGAAAAATGGTATCCAACTCATTGCCGAAGATATCATCGCGGGATACGAATCGAAGCTAGGTTGCGTGGTTAGGCCACCCATTCCAGTAGAAGACATCATCGAAAGATATTTTGATTTGAAAATTGGTTTCGTAGATTTTGAAAAGAATTACGGTATGCAGGGTGTCCTTGGCGCTACCTATGTAAAAAAGGGATTGATATGTGCCAATACCCATTTGCTTAGCGACTGCAATGAAGGACGACTCGTATTCACGTTTGCCCATGAGGTCGGTCACTGGGTATTGCATAGAAAATATATTAATGATGATGGAGGTCCACGCGCAGACAGAACGGCTATCCTTTGCCGGAAAAAAGATGCAAAAAAGCCCATCGAATGGCAGGCAGATTATTTTGCAGCTTGTATGTTACTGCCCGAAAAGTGGGTGCGGTCAGCCTTCGAGAAATCGGTCGGAAGCCAGCCAATCAAATTTTATAATGAAAAAAGCGTGATAGACAGCTCTATTTACATCGAACCTTGTGTCAGCAATTGGCCTTTCATTGCCCAGGCTGTACAAAACGCTGGTGGTTTTCTGAACGTATCAAAACAGGCGTTGATTATACGGCTTCAGGAACTGGGCCTGATTATCAATGAGACCACCGCGAAAGTTGGGTGGGGTAGCAGGCAATACGCTACATAACATTTTATAAGCGCCAAAAAATTTTGGCTATATTGTTCGATTATATCGAACAATATATGAGTCGTCGCGGATCATTTAGCCCGCATATTTCATGAATATTTTTCAGCGCACCTTTAAAATATACATAATACCAGTGAGTTAAACCTTATTCTGCCGCTAAATTGTAATATTCATTTTGTACCCCCAACGATCTGAAAAAAAATGCTAAAAAATATTCACCCGCGGGGCCAACCGCATTCGCCCATTTACTGCGTTATCAGAGGCTTGCGGTACCAGATTACAGCTGCTCCCCTGAATGCCTTGTAAATGAACGAATGCGATTAGTGAAAAATGCGGGTTAGGGGAAAAAGGTGATGCCGTACTGCGAAGATCCTCTTCTAAACAAACTGCCGCCGCATAACATCGAAGCCGAAGAGTCTTTGATTAGTTCAGTTTTGATAGATAACCGCACCTTGAATGATATTATAGAAATATTGTCCCCGGGTGACTTCTACAGATCGGCTCATCAAAGAATTTTCTCTGCCATCGTCGACTTATACAAGGATGATGAACCGGTCGATCTTGTGACCCTCAACAACAAATTGAAAGTCAGAGGTGATTTGGACAAGGTCGGCGGGCCGGTCTACCTATCAAAAATTATGGAGAGGGCCCCATTTGCAATCAATGTCCGCCACTATGCCAGGATTGTGCATGACAACGGTACGCTGAGGGCTCTGCTTGAAAAGGGTAATGATATTGTCCGTAGCTGTTTAGAAGTGCGATGTGATGTTCAAGAGATGATCGATGTGGCCGAAAGAGGTATCTTTGAAATCTCTGAAAGAAAGATTAACCCCTCATTTCATCGGGTGAGAGATTTGATTGACGGCAGTTTCGATACGATTAAAGAAAGGCGTGAAAATAGAGGGTGTGTTTCAGGGGTCCCCACTGGCTTTAAAGAACTCGACACTCTGACCTCCGGGTTCCAGAATGCAGACCTGATTATTATCGCTGCAAGACCAAGCATGGGGAAAACGGCTTTCGCTTTGAATATCGCTCGCAACGTAGCGGTCGACAACAATATTCCTGTTGCCGTGTTTTCGTTGGAAATGTCAAAGGAACAACTGGCCCTGCGCCTTCTCGCTGCTGAATCCAGGGTAAACTCGAATCGATTCAGAGATGGTTTTATTTCAGATGATGCTTGGAGAAGAATTCAAGAGGCGGGAAACCGGCTGAGAACAGCGCCTTTATACATAGATGATACGGCCGGTACCACGGTTTTGAATCTGAGAACGAAAGCACGGCGGTTAAAAATGGATAAAGGGCTGAACTTAATAATCATCGATTACCTTCAGCTGATGAATGCTCACCGGCAATCGGAACGGCGGGATCTGGATATATCGGAAATATCCCGATCTTTAAAGGGGCTTGCAAAGGAATTGAATATCCCGGTTGTCGCCCTTTCCCAACTGAATCGCCAACTGGAAAAGAGGGACGATAAGCGCCCCAGGTTATCGGATCTCAGAGAATCCGGAGCCATTGAACAGGATGCAGATCTTGTTGCGTTTATCCATCGAGCGGAGGTATTTAGAAAGAAAGGGGAATCATCCACTGAAGAAGGCAAAGCCGAAATCATTATCGCCAAACATAGAAACGGTCCTGTTGATAAAGTCAAATTGGCCTTTTTAAAAGCATATACAAGATTTGAAAATTTAGCATATTGATAAGAGTCAAACGTACTGATCGATTGCTAATTGGTGATATTGGTGGAATTTCTGGCTATAGCCAGACCATATCGTCATACTCGATTTGATTTTAGTGCGTTGCGGTTATCAAGGTAAGTGTATAGTTGGTTACTACTAAGCGGTGTTTATACTGGATTTTATTTTAACGGATCTCCGAAAAATAAAGTCGTTTTCATACGTGTGAAAAACAAAACGCTCATCAATACGAAATATCAATAAAATTCCAGCCTCTTATTTAGACATTCTGATATTTAATGTCCGATTGAGTCTGACCTGTATGAAATTTCATACCTAATAAACTATATTTTTTCGGACACTTTGTACCTATCCGGTAAATAATTATCTACAAACCGAAGGAATCTACATACAGATTAACAGGAAAAATATCAAAATCAGAAAAAAATACTGCCGCAACTATATAATTATATTATATATTAAGAAATTCAAAATAATCCTTGCATATTATTTGCAGCTATTTTTTCAATTTACCAATATATAATTTCTACATAAAGACTGAAAATTGAAAAGGGGGAAATAGTGCGAGTAAAGAATATATTTTGGATTATGGGTTCATTGTTCTCAACACTTGTTTTGTTTGCATGTGGCGGTGGCGGCGGAAGTTCTTCAATCCCTGCTGGCTCCGGCATCGTAACGATGTCTGTCACAGATGCCAAGCCATTGTTGCCTGAAAATGCTACAAATTTTTTTGTCGAGTTTTCAGAGGTTTGGATTCATAAACCCGGAGAAGGATGGAAACAATTACCTTTAGTTGAATCTCCATATACCATTGATTTGTTACAATTTCACAGTGGCAAAACCACTGAACTTGTTCCGCCGACAAAACTTAATTCTGGAAAATATACTCAAGTACGATTTGTAGTAGATAGAGCAACTATAAGACTTTTGAATAGCAACGGTAATACGGATGACTGGCCTGTTGAAATTCCTTCCGATAATTTGAAGACGGATAAAAATTTTATTGTTGATGTAGGTTCCGATTCCGCTATCGATCTCATTATCCATTTTGATTTGAGCATGTCTCTCGTGGTCTCTGGACCCGCCTCAAATCCAACATATAAGCTTAAACCCGTCATGCACCTCTTTGACCACCCATTAAAGGCAGCCACCATCAACGGTAGTATTAATAATATATCATTTGGTGACTCCGATAATGCAACCATAATTGTATTTGCAGAAAGTAATCAGGAAGTATATACGCGGGTTGAAGTTCCGAAATCATCTAATCCAAATCCAACAGAATTTAACATATTCTGGCTCGTACCAAGTCAATCTTACACTGTAGAGATTGATTTAGACCAAGACGATACAGCGGATTGTGCTCAATTCGCTGAAGACATTGACTTGGAACCTGGAGCGTTATTCAGTTTAAATGGTGGCGATCCTATTAAGACAGGTGCTGGAATTTGTAATTGATTTAACTTATATAATGTTAATGAAATGATCTTTTTAAAAGGCAGGGTCAGCCATGACACTGCCTTTTAATTTGGAATTTCATCGCTTGGTCTCGTCAATTCGCACACATAAGGTATCTGCTATGATCGTTGAACTATCACCAGGCCGATTTGCTTGAGATAGCCGGATCGTATCTTCGTGATTGATGCTAATTTCGATAGTTGGTCTATTGGCACCCATTAAAAGGCTCCAGTCAACAAAAAACACCACGCCATCGCAAAAGGGGTACATTTTTTTGCAGGAAAAAAATTCAGTCCGGCGTACGTCCTATTTTTTTACCTGCTCCCGAAATTTCTTTTTGTTTGCTGTGCAGCGTCACTTAATCTGCTAACAGGCACCCATCAGGATCAAGGCCAAAGAGAGAATATCTAAAGCCCCTGGTCCGAAACCAGACCCCAGAAAATATCGGTACCTTGTCAAAGCCAATTGGGTTGTTACAAGAGATAGGGCTCCTTTCGGGCCAGCCATTGCGAGCTTATGACAAGGGCAGATCGAAAAAGCGGACACCCGCCTGAATTTATTTTGTAGGGAGTGCAGCGGTGGCCAACCAAGCAATAGGGATTTTAACCACCAATATGTAGGGATCACCGCTGCAGTCCCAAACTAGTGCGCAATAAGCTCCTCACGAAAGGGGACTTGATCTCTCATGATATAGTAGCAGATGCGGGCCAGTTTGTTGCCCAGCGCTTTGGTCGCAAGGCTTGTATTGGCCTGAGCGGCCTTGCGGTCATAGTATCGTCTGAACGGTTCATTATACCGACGGCCCAATTGAGCGGCTTCAGTGAGCGCCCAACTCAGGTAGCGATTGCCATTTTTACGGTTACCGTGCCCTTTACTTTTACCGTCGGATAACCGCTTCGATGGTACACACCGACAGTAGGAAGCAAAATTGCCGACCTTTGGAAAACGCTTGATGTCACCCACTTCCAGCATGATAGTCATTGCCAGGATGTTACCGATACCGGGTATTGTCAGCAATTGCCGGAACCCTTTATTGAGTTTGACTCTCTGTATGATTGCCTTCTCTATGTGTTTAATTTTCTCCTTCAGAAAGTTGATTGTATCCAAACTGGTTTGAGCAGAGAAAATCAGGTACTCTTCTTTTAGCCACCTTTCCAATGCTTCGACGTTTATCTTTCGGATGTCACTGGTGCTTATTTTTACTGCACAGCATCTTTGAATGAGCGATTGCAGGCTCAAGATGTTCGCGGTCTTGTGCCGGACTAAAAACATCCGTTTGCGGGCCAGGTCCCGCATCGGGCGATGTTCCTTTGGGTAAATGTAGCCTTCGGGCAAAATACCGAGTATGAGAAGTTTGGCCAGAAAAAAGGCATCATGCTGATCGTCACTGTACTTTAGCCCTTCGTATTGTTTGATGGCCGACGGGTTGGCCAAGTGTGCAGTGCCATAGCCCGCATCCATAAGGCCATCTACGAGCCAGTACCAGTTGTAGGTGGACTCTACAACGAATCCCTTTAATCGTTTTTTGAAGGGCTTTAAAACTTGAAGGATCTGGTCAAGGTCATTGGATACACGTCTCTTACAGACACGGTTGAATGCATCGTCCATGATACCGATGTAAGTATTTCTTGAATGAAGATCCAGACCGGCATACAGTTCCATAGGGCACCTCCTGCGTTATAGGGTTATGGTTGGGATCAACCCTTTATAACGAATCGCAGTGTCCTTTGCGAACGGGAGGTGCCTTTTAGATGATTATCAAGTTATAACTATGAAATGAAATACACATGTTTGTAAATTAACCTCCACAATTTCATTATGCCACACCGTGGTATACTCGGTAAGCTGTTGTTATTTTAACTAATTTATGTTCGTTGTAACGAGTCGATATTGCATGATTATTGCATCGACAATCGAAACAATAAAAAGTCTCTAATAGATAGGGCAAAAAGGAGGGCGGCACCATGATCAAGAATGGGATTCTGTCAATTGTCTTTGCGACTCTGCTCATGTGCGGCGTTGTACCTCACGCTAATGCTTATCAATTCATTTTAGATAGTCTCTCTATTACTTCTTGGTCAGGTGGACCCGGTCTTGATATTGCAACGGACTCCTCCCCATACCTTTCATCTCCGATTATCATAGATCTATCACCTGAACAAACATCAGCTCCTTTCTCCATATTTGATATTTGGACTACCGAAAGTGATGTAGCTCTCGGGGAAGATAATATTCCGAGAGATATAAGTGTCGAGTTTTCGTTTTCAAACTTAGTAACTACAGGCACAATTACCGGCCAAACAGTAGGTTATGCCGAAGAATCAACATTTTATGGAGTTACGTTTCCCGACATAAATGATGAGGGACGAGTGACCTGGGGTCCTTCGGCTAATTTCACATTTGGCGTTGGCGATAGCGGTATGTTTAGTATATCCTTGCTTCCCACATTGCCGTTTAATCGAGATGTTCTCAAAGATCTAGATGGCCACTGGCTCAATTTGGACTATGGCCAAATATATGGATCAACAGTTGAAGCAACATTATATTATGAAAAAGCGCCGTCAGCTGTTCCAGTGCCACCCGCAATCATCTTGTTGGGTACAGGTATTTTAGGAATAGCAGGAATTAGGAGAAAATATAAAAAATAGAAACATATCATAGATGTATTAGGCAGGACCTTTTCGGGTCCTGCTTTTTATTTTGATTCCTCTCATAGGCGTTCTATAAACAAAACTCAATTTATCTGCTATCTAACAAAAGTCTTATATTCTTGCGTGGGCTGGTGATAGCCATATTCTACCCCAACTCCTTTATTTATATGAGTCCGCTTTTGGCGGCAAAGAGCCCAGTATGATCAACATCGCAGGCAGGACCCCCGCCTGGCCCGCGACGTGGCCCAGCCGCAAGGACATGATGACGCCGAGAATGGTGAGTGTAATCGGGGTAAAGACGCCGCACGAATAATGAATGACCCCAAAAGCCCCTCATCAAGAATGAAGCGCTTTCTTGGTCTGCTGTCCGGGGGGGATTTTCATGAAAAACCGCATCGATAATAGAGGGCAATATCATTCTCAGAAATACCGGCCATGCGCAGCCGCTCGATGCCGCCTTTTTGAAAAGCTGTATTCATTCTGATCGCCGTTGAGGTTCCAGGACCGGCATGTCGCGGCCGAAAATCGCAAAACCCACGCTACCGATGATCCCGAAAACGAAGGCCGTGACAAGATTCGTTTCCGGGCTGATTTGCCATAGAAACGCCCCGCCCAAGGCGGCAAAAGCGACGAAAACGTCCCGGATAAGATAGTAGAGGCCGAACATGCCCGCCTTGCAGCTGTCCGGTGACAAATCCATGATCAGGGCCTTGCGGGTGGGCTCACCGAACTCTTTCAATCCTCGGAGAATGAAAGCCGCAATCAACCATTCCATGGAGCGGCTGTAGAGAAGCATTAAGGGGAAGAGGGTGAAGAAGACGAATGTGGCGAGCACAAAAGGCTTTTTGGTACTGCGGTCTGCCAGATAGGCCACTGGGATGTAAACCAGCACTGCCGTGGTCATTTCAATGGTGGTCAGAAGGCCGAACTGGATGGCTGTCACCGGTGCTGAGATCACCTTCATGCACCAGACCACGACAAAGGCGTAAGGGATTTGTTCGCAGAAGCGGATCAGAATATCGGTGACCAGAAGCCCTTTCATGGCCGGGTTCATCAAGCGCAGCAATTTCAGCGGGTTTTTTTCCGGCCTGAGATCGTAGGCGTTGGTTGTGGAAACCACGTCCGGTGCGTCGTCTGCGATCATTCGTTGCTGTAGCAGCAACGCCACTGCTGCCATAACAAGGGCGGCACCGAATGCCAGGCGAACGCCGTCACGCTCACCCCACACGCCGATGAATATCCCTCCGATTAAAGGGCCGAGTGCCATGGGGATGCGCCGCACAAGGGCTTGCATGCTCACCCCCATGGTGCGTTTGTTTTGGGGGAGCACTTTGTAGATCAAGCTCATGGTGGCCGGCAGCGATATGGCCGACCATGAGATGAACAGCGCAGCCCCGAAGAGGACTGCCTGCCAGGCGGGGATCAAAATAACCAGTAGGAAACCGGCCATGGCCACCAGATTGAAGACCAACAGAGAGCGTTTCGTACCGATACGGTCGGACAGATAGCCCCCTGGAAACGAATAGAGGGCCGAGAGCAGGTTATCCATGGCCTGTAGTAGACCAATGGCCAAAACACCGCCGCCAAGGGCCAGTATGTAAATGGGCAGAAAACGCTCGGCCATCCGTTCACCCATGCCGACCAGTACAACCATGGCCAGCACACCGACGGTGCTGCGCTGCAGTGCCAGAAAATCGGCGAACCGGGCCATGCGGTTTGTTACGATTCCTTGGGGCTCAATGCGCTTTTGCTTCACGTTTCGCTCCGAGCAACATCCAAACGGCACCAGCCATACAAAGCATCGTAGACCGCCATCTGCTTGTCGATATTTTCCAAATCGTCTGGGTAACGAAGGCTATAGCCCACAGCAATCGCCTCGAAGCCGGCGGCCAGTGGATCAGCGTCCAACCGGCCGGTGTCTGCAGCGTTGATGATTTTGGCCATGCGCAGGAGCGCTTTGTCGGTTAACGCGTATTCTTTGATGATTACATCGAAGGTGCACAAATCGTCTCGATGGTGCAGCTCGGCACCCGGAGTATCAAAGGGAATTGCACCAGTCATTTCGGCAATTTCCAAGACTTTACTCTTTGGCACAAATAGGAACTCGGCATTCGAGTCTATGAACCGGGTGATTAGCCACGGGCAGGCCACGCGGTCAACGTGCACATGCGATCGGGTTATCCATTTCATTTGGGTTTTCCTTTTTGATTCCGGCAAGAACTATTGTTCAGCTGTTATTCAAGCTATGTATCAACTGTTACATATTGTCAAGGGGGCGTCGATCGATTATTAAGAAAAAAACGGCCCCAGAAATTCTGCCCATATGGCGGCAACGGCGATTCCGGCGATGTATAGGGCTCCTGGAGTGCTGAAAAATTGAGACAGACCTCTTTCAAACAATCCACCTTATGCTGTCCGCTTGACCCCGCACAATTTCTTGCTTATGATCTTTTGAATAGATACTAATCAGACACGCGATCTTATCCTGGCCGCAACGCATCTTCATCTGCCACCCGGCACATAAACGGATGTCGCACCTTCTTGAATGATCAGCGTCCAATCCTATAGCTGGAGCCCGGACATGACCGCCTGTATCGTCATACGAAAGCCTCGTACCATAATGGTCATAGATGCCCAGTGGCACCGCCGCATCAAACAGACAAAGTTTTATAGTCTTAAATCCCCCCGGTTTCTCGAACGGACAACGATCAATTTTCAGAAATCATTAGGTATCCTTTTTTTTGTGCTCATGTCGTTGATGGCAACCAGGACGGCATTTGGTCAGGAAACAACACCTTCGCACCCGGTGAGGGTATGGGTAAATGACGCAAGCTACAGTGCACTGCCGACCAGCGAAACACCGGGTACCGCCGTCGATCAAAAAGTCCTGTTAAATGCCTTGCGAATGCCCGAGGAGGTCGTTTTATCTGTCAGTGAAATTTACTGCAGGTTAAGATCGACGTATAATAGGGATGCCATTGAAGAATTGCTCTCCAATCTCGCCCGGTTTTCCGACACATATACCGATGACTTGCCAGGATTAATGGAGCGAAAAACGATTCGGGTTTTGATAACAACTTCCCTGACGAACTTTTTTGTCTCGAGTGGTCGGATTTATGGTTTCGAGTACAGCCTGCTTAAAGAGTACGAGCGTTTTATAAACCGACACAATACGCGGCACGACCTGAAAACAGTTGTCGAGTTTATTCCTGTCCCGGAAGAACTTCTCGTGCCCAGCCTGGAGAAAGGGCTGGGAGACATTGTGGCTGCCGGATTGGTTGTCACGGATGGAAAGCATCCAGGTTTCGAATTCTCTGATCCCTATCTTACCGACGTCAGTGAAGTGCTTGTGAGCAGCCGGGACGTCGATCCGATTCGAAGCCTGCGAGATGTTGCCGGCAAGCAAATATATGTCCGTCCGATCAGCAGTTACTATGAAAGTCTTGGGCGATTGAATGGCCAATTGAACTCTCTGGGATTGGCGCCGGTCAGAATTATAAAGGCCGACGATAATGTGACCAGTGAAGATATCTTGGAGATGCTCAACGCCGGGATCATCGAGCTGAGTATCATTGAAAGTCATTTGGCTGAACTGTGGTCGGATATATTACCGAACTTGAAACTACATGATCAATTGCCACTGCGCCAGGGAGCGAATCTGGCGTGGATGGTTCGCAAGACTAATCCGTTGCTAAAAGACAGTCTGGACGAGTTCGTCAAGGATCACAAAAAAGGAACGCTCCTGGGAAACATCTATTTCAATCGTTACTTCAAAGATACAAAATGGATCTCTAATCCTCTCGATACGAACGCAAGAGATAATTCTTTTCGATATGCATCGCTGTTTAAGAAGTATGGTGCCGAATACAACATCGATTGGATGCTCCTCTCTGCACTGGGCTACCAGGAATCACGACTGGAGCATAATCGTCGATCACCAAAGGGGGCCGTCGGTATCATGCAGATTATGCCGTCTACGGCTATGGATCCACGCATAAACATTGTCGAATTTCGCCAAATAGAGAATAACATACAAGCGGGGGCGAAATACCTCGCACTACTCCGCGACACATATTTTAATGACTCTGGAATGGAACCGATCGATCGCCTCCGCTATGCGCTCGCAGCCTATAATGCCGGACCGGCCAACATTCAAAGAGCGCGGGCTCTGGCGGCGGAAATGGGATACGATCCCAACCGGTGGTTCCTCCACGGAGAGATCGGAGCGCTTAAATTGATCGGGCAGGAAACCGTGCGGTACGTCAGCAATATCAATAAATTCTATCTAGCCTATAGCCTTGCCGACACGTTGGATTGCTTGAAGGCGAAGAATTCCGAGACAATCGACAGGCGATACGCAAACGAGGAGGCAAAGATAAGAAAAGAACGAAAGAAGGTGCAAAGGCATTAACAGGCTGTTGAAAAAATATTGCGCTTGACAATATGGCGTTAATGGCTGAACCGCGGGGCCCTACCCCCGTTTCAGCGAAAATGCTCATTGATCACAAATAAACTCCGCTTTTTCGTCGGATTTTGCCTTGTCTTGCCGGTGCTCATGACGTTTGTCAACACCCTGTTAGCCGCTATACTTCATGAAAATAATTACGGGCCGTATCTGCCACGCGGGACGCCGTTATCTATTCGACCGGTTCTCCGGAATCCACCCAGGCCTTGATGCCGCCTTCGAGATAGGCGACATCGTGACCTTCCCGGGCGAGGCGCTCAACAACCGATTGACTTACGGACCAGCCCTTGGCGCAGTAAGCGACGATTTTTCGCCCGACGGATAGTTCCGTACTCCAGTCATTTATCAATTCCGGATCCCGCCAAACAGCGCTGCTGATCTTTTTCGGAGATACCATATAATCGGCTTTTCTGCGGACATCGAGAAGGATCGGAACAAAAGGACTGATCAGTAGTTTCTTCAAGCTTGGGGTATTGATTGAGTTTGTCATTTTTATGGCATTCGGTAGACCATTGAGTTTATATTCATTCCGGCTCCGACCGAGGCGAAAACGATAATATCTCCTGCGCTCAGCCGGTGATTATCCAGTTGACCTCTCTTTACCAGATCAAACAATGTCGGCAACGTGGCAACCGAGCTGTTTCCAGCCCATGAGATCATCATCGGCATGATATCAGATGGAATTTCCGACTTGTTGTACAGCTTGAACAGCCGTTTTATGATGGCCTCGTCCATTTTCTCATTTGCCTGGTGGATAAGCACCTTTTTGACATCGTCGATATCAAACCCGGCTTTTTCGAGGCTTTTCTTAACGACTTCGGGAACCTTTCGCACCGCATATTTGTATATCTCATGTCCGTGCATTTTAATAAACAGCTCATTGCCATGGTGGTTTCTATTGTACGATTTACCGGCCCAGAGGAGATAGGCTTCATCAAGTGTGTCCGATCGGGTGACATGCGATAGAATCCCCGCTTCTTGGTCGATGGCTTCGAGCAATGCGGCTCCGGCGCCATCACCGTATATCATGCTGTCGATATCATGGGGATCAGAAACTCTTGAAAGGATTTCGGCTCCGATGACGAGGATGCGTTTCGCATCGCCGGATCTGATGAAATAATCTGCCGTAATTATTGCCTGCAGCCATCCTGGACACCCGAAGGGCAGATCAAAAGCAACGGTGTAAGGGTTCTGTATTTCCAGTTTGTGTTTCACCCGGGCAGCGATGGTTGGGACCATGTCGACGCGGATATTTTTGGCGTCAACATCTCCAAAATTCTGCGCAACGATGATGTAGTCGAGGCTTTCTCTGTCAAGCCCTTCGAGTGCATTGACTGCCGCTAAATAGGCGATGTCTGAGGTCGAATGTTCTTTGGTTACGTATCGCCGTTCTCTGATCCCGGTGATTTCGAAAAGCTTTTTTATTATTTCGGGGTTTGGGCGGGTGAGTTTATTGCCATCCGCCCCATAAAACTCATTGCTGAGAAAATGTTGGTTGGGTATGGTTGCGGGCGGCAAATAACTGCCGGTCGCCGTAATCACTGAATTCGCCATTATTTTATCTCTGCATTTAAAAGTATAATATGGCTTGAATGATGAATATTTTTTTAATCGGGAATTTTATCGTTGGATATTCCCGATAATTATTCTAAGGATACTTTTAGGTGATGTTTAATGATTGTAAACAGAAACGCAGCACATATTGCAAATATTATTAGATGATGGAATCGAATCTGACCGTCGCTTCGTTGACCAAAGATAACCGGGCCTTGATTGAATGCCCCCGTTGCGGCTTCCAAAAAATAATCAATATATCAAAGATTTTCAACAAATCCAATATACGCAAATTTGTATATAATTGTAAATGTGGAAATTTGTTCGGCGTTGTCCTGGAGACACGTCGATATAAAAGAAATTACCTTGATATCGATGGGACAGTGATTTTCGAGAGAAAAGCCGGGAAGCCCGAACAATACAAAATTATTATCAAAGATCTTTCGCGGTCGGGTATAAGGTTTGCCACCCAAGAATTAATGCCTTTCAACGTCGATGACGGCATCGTCATTCGGATTCAATTCAACGATTTCCAAAAATCATTTTTCACCAAAGAGGCCGCTGTAAAGAGCGTCAAGGGGTACGTCGTGAGAGCGGAATTTAAAACCCTCTGCGATCACATCGCTTTCACCTGCAAGATAGACGAATGAAGAAAAGCTACGCCTACGATATCTCTATGGCCCGCCATCAGCCTGAGATGCAGGGGTGCTGGGATGGGGCCGCTTGGCAGAAAGTGCCGACTTTAAGGGTCTCAAATTTCCGGGTTGAAAGCAGCAGCCATCGGCCTTGCACCACTGTCAAATTACTTTACTCGTCCGACGGGCTGCACGGATTGTTCATGGTTCGAGACAGATATATCCGTTGTATCCGCCACCGATTCCAGGACACAGTTTATAAAGACAGCTGTGTTGAATTTTTCGTACAACCCAAATCAGATCGAGGGTATTTCAATTTCGAGTTTAATTGCGGTGGAACCCTGTTGGCCGCTTACATTGTTGATTCCACCCGCGTCAAATCCGGATTTAAAGAATTTACTCCTTTAAGCCCAGAAGACGCAAGGCAGTTACAAATTTTCCATTCCTTACCCGAGGCGATCGATCCGGAAATAACAGACGAAACACTATGGTTTGTCGAGTTCTACATCCCATTTACCCTGTTTGAAAAATATGTGGGCCTCACTTTACCAGTTGCTGGGCAAACCTGGAGGGCAAATTTCTATAAGTGCGCTGATGAGTCCTCCCATCCCCACTGGGCGGCCTGGGCTCCGGTTGATGAGTTGAATTTCCATCTGCCGCGTTGCTTCGGCCACCTTCATTTTCAATAGCGATAATGTTTTGGCGTGACAGGTTTTATCATACCGCTCTGCACAAAACCGGCTGTAGGATTCAATTACGGGGGTAAATTATTGCTTGACATGTCTGGCCTCCCTGTAGTTTACAACAAATTGTTTATCCCACCAGCTAACAAGCGGTTATCAAGAGGGGTATCAAAGCGTCTTAAGGCGTATTCCCGCGGCCATATAGAGATCGGCCGGCAGCTAAAGCGGTGAGGCCGCTGTGCCTTGGGCCGCTAATCCTGCGCCAATGCAAATATCAATTCGTTTTCTTGATTCATCAATCAGCGAGAGTTGACATAAAGCGGGGAAGGAATAATGACCAATCAATACGTGGTGCAAAGGATGCAGCCGATCGATCATGTTCGTAGAAGGTTGCTCAAACTAACCCTTTGTGCCGGATTCACTTTTCTGGTCCCGATCAGGGGCCTTGCTTCCATTCCGGACTTTAGCGCCCAGGAAAGGTCGCTGTCGCTTTACGATCCGACGACCCGTGAGGCCGTATCGACGGTTTACTGGATCAATGGCCATTACATCCCCGATGCACTGGCAGAAATCAGTCATATCATGCGAGACCATCGGACAAATGAGGTCAAGCCGATTGATAGGGATCTGCTAAATGTGATGTATTCAATTAAAAGAAAACTCGATTATAAAAATCCACTTCATGTCATTTCCGGTTATCGATGCCGCAAAACAAACGAACTTCTGCGCCGAAAAGGCCGAAAGGTGGCCCGCAACAGCTATCACCTTACCGGCAAAGCGGCGGACATCCGTCTGCCTGACTGTCGATTGTCCGCCTTACGAACCGCAGCCCTCGAGACAAAGGGTGGTGGTGTCGGATACAACCCATCTTCAAATTTTGTGCATATAGATGTCGGCCCCATCCGTTACTGGTCTTATAAAAATAAAAAGAAATAACCCATTATCCGTCGCCACCAAATCCTATTTTCCTGTACCGCACTCATCCCCGTCCGCATTACATGCGCGCTCCACAGCCAAAGCATTTATAGAGGTTGTCAAAAAAACGTGCTGTTGATTACCTATCTATATTAATTCCTGCGTTCGGGTAATATGTCAAATTGAGTCTTGAGAAAAACTGTTATGATATCAGCCTTCCAAAGGTCGAACCTGAAATCCTATGCCCTTTTTTTGCATCGATTGACAAAAATTGTCACCCTATCCCTCGCGAATTCGAGTGCCGACCTTCGAGATAATTAAATACATTATAAGAATCTGAAATAAATAGAAAATTCTATATTCCGGATTGTGCTGATTCCCGTAATAGATACGCGCATTTTGGCGTTTTAGTAAGGGCGAACAAGAATTTCAGGCCTTATTCCACACTGGCTCTGCGGGATCAACAGTCTGTTGACCGGGTTTTTCCGTGATAAATGCAAAATGCATAATTAAGTATTAATAACAATAAGTTAAAATATTTTTATAATTTATTTCGAGAATGGAGGCATGATTTTGGGGCGCCAGATGCTGAGATTTTTCAAGGACTTGACGAATTGTGGCAGAATCATTGCCGAATTTTGTCAGTTTTTGCGTGAATATTTATGGATCTCAGAGCATGATTTTTTTTAACTATTCGTAATTAATATGTATTTATAACTTTGTATTACTTGGCATGCTTGTTGTATATAGTAATAACGAAATTTGGAAAATGCGTCACAGATAAGCGTTCTTTGAAACAAAGATAATTTTGGCTTCTCGAGTGTGCGTGCATCTTCCTGACGGGCATCCAAAGCAACCCCAGCTGTGCATCGTTCGAGAACAACGGCATTCCGGAAGCCCTATTTTACATACCCCATAAACAGTTTGGACAACGCCGAGAACAGCAGATAACAAGGCGCCATCCGGACTGTTTTTTTTTGATAACGCCCTTCAGGGAGAGAACACAATCTTCAGCCAATGCAACGACCCAGTGTAACACACCAAAAGCGTCCGCGCCGCTATTACCACGATATTTGGTTTTTTTCACAATAGCCAGAGCGTGAAACCCACTCCACCCGCAACAAATCGAACCGATTCTCAAGACAAGCACCTTTATTAGAAGGTTTTACAGCACAGACGGCAAGAGTTCAGCGCGCTTGACGAAATTTTTGAAGATCTTACCTTACAAATCATGATTTATGGTTTGTTCTCTATACATATTCTTTAATTGAGCCGCATTCGCACATTTGCTGGATCCGATAATCCGTCAAGGGGATCGTTGATTACCGCATGCCTCTGGTGCCTTAAAAGGCTGCGCTGATGTGACTTGTGCTGTAAACGGGCTGGAACGTGACCAAGAAATGTTGAAAGGCTATCAGAAAAAATATCTCAAGGGGCTGGCACATCGATTAAAACCGGTGGTTATAATCGGACAGAACGGGCTTACAGACACGGTGGTTTTCAGTGCGGTTGAAGCACTGAAAAAACATGAGCTGATCAAAGTGAAATTTGTTGAGCATAAAGAAAGAGAACAGAAAAAGGCCATCGTCGAATCTCTTGAACAGCAGACGCAATCCGATCTGGTCGGCCAGATCGGCCATGTTGCCATTTTTTTTAAACCGCACCCCGATCCCGCAAAGCGTTTGATCTCACTTCCAGCTAAATCTTAAACCGAGCGTCCCAAAAAGCGAGTCCTCAACCGGTTGTTGACCAACACTTTGCCGTCATGGCATTGCACACTGGCTGGATGAAGCGGAATTGTCCATACCATCGTTGCATCTTAATTTATTTAACGATTGAGGAATCTGATTAATATGACGGATCAGGATTACTCCTGATCCGTTTCTGGGCTGGCCTCAACCCGTTTGTAGATAATCAGGCGGTCTCCGGGGTGGATGTGATATCGGGGATTGAGATTGTTCCAGATCAGCAATGCCGGCAGCGGCACCTGAAACATATCGGCGATGCTTGAGAGATTGTCACCGGTTTTGACGATATAGACGTGGTCATCGGGTTTTTCTTGCCAAGCAGCGAGGGCCTCTTCATAACGCGCCTGGAATTCGGCGCCGGTGCCTTTCGGAACGAGAATATTATGTTTCCCGGGTGCCAGGTAATGCCCCCGGATACCCGGATTTAAATCTTTTATCCGCTTAAAATCGGTTCCCGCCCCTTGAGCGATGACTCGGATCGGCGTTCTGCGATAGCACTGCACCGAGATTTCATCGAATTCAAACGGCAGGTAGAGATCGGTTTCGGTCAAATGGAACCCATATTTCTCAGGGTTTGTCAGTATCAGCTTGGCGGATATGATGCGAAACAGGTAGCGTTGGGTTTCCAGTGGCAGATATAACCGGTAATAATCATTGACCTCCTGAAGCAGAATTTCAGATCTAAGCCCTTCCTCGCCCATGTTGTATCCAGCAGCAGCCAAACTCCAGGAGTTAAATTCATCATGAAGATCTTTGAAGTAGGTTATCGCCGCCCGGGTCGATGTGTAAATGCTGCGGCGCTCGTCGAGATCGGCGTTGACCGCCAGTCCGTATTTAAGGCCGGTGGGCTTGATAAACTGCCAGAAGCCAATGGCGCCTGCCGGAGAGCCGGCGTGTGGTCGCAGTGCACTCTCTGCAAAAGCCACGTATTTCAGGTCGTCCGGCATACCGTTGGCGGCCAGTTCTTTTTCGATGAACGGCAAGTAACGTGGAGAACGTTTGAGCCAAAGGATGACCTGGGGCCGGTCTGCCAGAGTGAGAAGCAGTTCCTTCTCCAATCGTTCGCGCACCTCCTGATTGTCTAAAGGTACCGGTTCACCGCAAAAGTCGAGTGGTGGTTGGACCCGGATGCTCGAGATCAAAGAGGGTATGGTTTCTTGAACAGGTGAAAGCTCGATTTCATTTGCTTGCGTGACGCCTGCCAGGAAGACAAGCGTGACGGTCAGAAAGTATTTCCGTATCTTTTCCATGGTATGCCTAATAACGGGGAATGTGTAGCCGGCGCTGTGCAGCGGCAAGGTGCGGGAAAACATGCCTATATCGTCGGGGCTCTCAAGTGGTTGTGACGCGAAATGCCGACACCAGTGTCCAGATGCCTGCTACCAGGAAAAAAATGCCGGCGCCGAATTTAATGTATTGCTGGGGAACATACTTGCTGATCGTTCCTCCAAGAAAAACGGCAATCAAGGCGCTGAGAACGAGGGCAGCGGCCGAACCGATGAAAACCGAAAACTTGGGATCGCAATCGGCGGACAAGCAGAAAGTCGCCAGTTGGGTTTTGTCTCCCAGTTCAGCCAGAAAGACCATGCCGAATGTCATCCACATTATCTTAAAATCCATCGAATTCCTCCGATCGAGTCACTTTTGTTTGCCAACACCCGGTCAATTCCATGTTTGACAAGTGAGTGCACAGAATAATTGTAATTGTAAACGAACGCTCATCGCTACTGACGCCGTTTGGATTTTTTTTGAATACGAAATCATGCCGACCGGAATATGCTATCTGGCCATCAACTGCAGGGCTTTCTGATATATGTTTTCAGTCGTCATACCGAGTTTTTCCATCACAGCTGCTCCTGGAGCCGAAGTTCCGAAACTCTGAATGCCGATAACTGCGCCCTTGCAGCCCACGTAGCGTTCCCAACCGAAGGGGTGGCCAGCTTCGATGGCGATGCGTCGGGAGATATCCGGAGGCAAGACCCTATTTCTGTAACTGGCCGGCATCTTTTCAAACAGTTCCCAACTGGGCATGCTCACAACGCGGGCTTTGATGTTTTCGTCAGCCAGTCGTTGCTGCGTCGACAGCGCCAGGTGTACTTCTGAGCCGGATGCGATCAGGATCAAATCTGGCCGACCATCCGAATCGGACAGAATATAGGCACCATTCTTCAGTTCCGACGCCGGAGGATAGCCTGCCCGGTCCAGGATGGGGAGCTTTTGACGGCTTAAAATTAAGGCGACCGGTCCGGTGGTGCGAACCGCCAGACGCCAGGCTTCGGCTGTTTCTGTGGCATCGGCCGGCCGGATTATCGTTAAGCGTGGAATGATCCGCAAGGAAGCCAGATGCTCGATCGGTTGGTGGGTGGGGCCATCTTCGCCGACAGCGACGCTATCGTGCGTGAAAACATAGATCACCGAGAGGTTCATCAAGCAGGCCAAACGAATCGCCGGACGCATGTAATCGGCAAAGACCAGAAATGTCCCGCCGTAAGGCCGTATCCCGTTGTGGAGAAACATGCCGTTCATGATCCCGCCCATGGCGTGCTCGCGGACGCCAAAGCGCACGTTTCGGCCTGCCCGTGAATCTCGTTGAAATTCAGGAACGCCATCGATAAAAGTCTTATTTGACGGTGCCAAATCGGCGGAGCCACCGACAAGTGTCGGCAGTGTGGCGGCAAGGGCATTCAGAATCCGGCCGGATGCTGCTCGGGTGGCCAAGGGGCCATCCGCCGGAGTGAAATTCGGTAGAGCGGCGTCCCAACTTTCAGGCAGAAAGCCGCTGACGGCATTTACCCAACTTTCGGCCAGGTCGGGATGGGCCTCTTTGTAGACATTGAATTTTTTTTGCCACTCGGCTTCGAGCTGTTGACCCTTTTGCACAACTTGACGGCATTGCGCGAGGACCTCATCGGGGACGCAGAATTCGACATCCGATGGGCATCCCAGACATTCTTTAGTCAGACAGACTTCTTCCACGCCCAAAGGCGCACCGTGTGCGTCGGCCGAGCCCTGTTTATTCGGGCTTCCAAAGGCGATTTCGGTACGCAGGATGATCAGAGACGGTCGCTCGGTTTCCGCCTGCGCTTTTTGGAGGGCCTCATTTATGGCGGTCAGGTCGTTGCCATCGTTGACGGTGAGGACGTGCCAGTTGTACGCCGCGAACCGTTGGGCGACATCTTCGGTGAAAGCAATGTCTGTGCTGCCTTCAATGGAGATCTTATTGTCGTCATAAATACAGGTCAACTTCGACAGCCTTAAATGGCCGGCCAATGAGGCGGCCTCGGAGGATATGCCTTCCATCATATCCCCGTCACCACACATGACGTAAGTGTAATGGTCGATTATTTCCTTCCCATTTCGGTTGTAGACAGACGCCAGGTGCCGTTCGGCCATTGCCATACCTACGGCATTCGCAAAACCCTGGCCCAGCGGGCCGGTGGTCGTTTCTACACCGGGCGTATGGCCGAACTCCGGATGCCCGGGCGTTCGGCTGTCCATCTGGCGGAATGTTTTCAGGTCATCGAGGTTTAGATCGTAACCGGTCAGATACAGAATGCTGTATAGAAGCATTGATGCATGACCGCCGGAGAGAATAAAACGGTCGCGGTCAAGCCAGTCCGGATTTTTGGGGTTGTGTTTCAAGATACGTGTGAAAAGAACATAAACAGCCGGAGCAAGTCCCATGGGCGCACCGGGATGGCCGGAATTGGCTTTTTGGATGGCATCGATTGAAAGCGTGCGGACGGTGTTGACACAGAGCGTGTGGATGTCGAGTTGACCATTTTTCAGAACGTCATTCATCGCGGTGGAATCCTCCTTTAATTGCATCGGTTCGCTCCGGCTATTAGCATTCATGGCTAAGTGAAGGCAAGCCTTTTAATCGTCAGGGTTCATCCATAAATAATCGTTTGTATATCGGGGACTGGCATGGCGATTTTCTTCCCTTTTTCACAGTTGCGAATGCGAGGTCGTTTTGGGTGACACGTGCCGTGGCAAAGGCCTTTACGCGGTATTGCGCCCTGGGATGAATATTCTCTCACGTATGATTTGTTGCCCGGGAGGATACTGCCATCATTCGTCGATGGTTTACGCTTTGGGGTCTATCGGGTGCCCTCTTTGAGAGAAAATGAATGATGGGTCAATGGCGGTTAAAGGGCTCTCATGAACTCGGGCTTCAATCTGATTTTGCCCGAAAGTGCAGAATCGATCAGTTTGAGGGTCGTTTCCTTGTCTTTGGGCATTCTGGCTTTTATCGGTAAATAGTTGGAAGCATGGTTGGCATGAAACATTCCACGAGTCATGTGAGTGCATTCGATCATCGTTCGCAATTCCTGCAGCATGTCTACCGGTTCGACCATTTCGAATCGGTCCGCTTCGAAATCCTGGCAGAGAGGTGTTCCAGGAATAAGCATGAGGCTCAGGGCGCCGACATACTCCGGATCTATAGCGGATAGGACCCTTCCGGTTTCACGTGCATGAATCGCGGAACGGTTGCGGCCAGCAATGCCGAGCAGAACGGTTACCGACAACTTAAGTCCGGCTTTCCTGGCCTTGCAGCCCATATCAATCATTTCTGTAGCCGTCGATCCCTTGTGTATGGCTTTCAAGGTCACATCGTCACCGGTTTCAAGACCCATGTAGGCAATCCCCAGGCCATGCGACCTTAGTTCCTTCAGCTCTTCAATGCTCTTCATTTTCAGGCTTTTGGTGTTGGCATATAGACCGATGCGTGTCACCCAGGGGAGTTTTTCCTTTATTGCCAACACAATACGCATGAGTCGGCGGTGAGGGATTATCAGCGCATCGCCATCGCAGAGAAACACACGGCGCTGATGCGTGCAGTGCCGGGCGGCAAAGTCGATATCTTCCCAAATGACTTCGTCGGACTTTATTCGGAAACGTTCCCCGCGATAGGTACCACAGAATGTGCACTTGTTGTGTGAACATCCCACGGTAACCTGAAGAAGAATGCTATTGGCCTCACTCGGTGGCCGAATGATGTTTCCTTCGTAATGCATTGGTGATACTCCCTTGTTAATGTTTCCAATATTCCATCTACCGTGCGTATTTTACAAGTCGAATTCCTTTCTAATTTAAGAGTTTTTTCCCTGGATTCAACACACGACCCGAAACTGGCTTCTGCATCTCTGATCATCGGGGATCGACATTGTCCCCGGTTTTGGGTCGATAATGATGTTGAGTTTGCGTTCTCTAAATGCTAAATTAGGGCCTTGCGGAGTATATTCAGAGGGATTATACTGCTTTTCAAAAATAAATTCTGAAATACGGAAGGGTGGAATACTAAAAACTATCAGCCATAATTCGAGGGCGGCGACGGCCGACCCTGAATTCGGAGATTTACAAATGAACGAAGAAAGGTCAGAAGAATTCGAAGAGAGCCCGTCCGGCGACGATGATGATTGGTCACACCGCGTTTTGTGCAGCGACGGCAACTGTATCGGAGTGATCGGACCGAACGGCCGTTGCAAGGAATGTGGTAAACCTTACGACGGTCAGGTACCGATACCCCAACAGGGCATCCCTGAGCAACCTGACATCCAGCCAAATGACCAACCTGACGAAAAAGCCGCTGGTGACGAAGGGGTGGAATCAGAAGCCGCAGATGAGACGGATGATCCGGTTTGGGAAAACCGGGTCTTATGCAGCGATGGTAACTGTATCGGGGTGATCGGACCGAACGGCCGTTGCAAGGAGTGCGGCAAACCTTATCAGCAGGGTACGGACGAATAGATCAGTTCGTTACCAGCGACACACCACGTGAACTGATCTCTTTGAATTGAAAAAGGCAGCAAATCCCCTCGAATGGGATTGACTGCCTTTTTTGCCTGGGGTCAGTGTCCCTGGTCCGGGCTACACAGCGTCTCTGAGTTTTTTGCCGGGCTTGAACTTTACGACGTTCTTGGCCTTGATTTTGATCATGGCGCCGGTTTGCGGATTACGGCCTTTGCGGGCTTTGCGACGGGTTTTCATGAAAGTGCCGAAGCCGACCAGGGTGACCTTGCCGTCTTTTTTCTTCAGCGCCTTGCCGATGTTGGCCATGAATGAGTCGAGCGCTTTGCCCGCGCTCACCTTGGGAATGTCTGCATCCTTTGCCATCTTTTCGATCAAATCTGCCTTTGTCATCTGATTCCCCCTTTTTTTGTATTTAGGTTTATACTCCGTAAACCCAATGTATAAGCGAATTTAATATAACTGCTCTGGAAAGTCAACATCTAAATGCCTATAAAATAAGGCTCCGTGAGGAAATGGGGTTGAAAAATACCCCTAAAAAGTGAATAGGATTAAACGAATTCCGTATTCGGGTACAAACGAAGTGGCATGCGTAGGCGCAAAGGACCTATAATATTGCTCATCCTTACCCGGACCGGTGTATGTATAGAAAAATTCTATCCAAATCATCACGAAAATATTTGTTTTCAAATTGACATCTCAACGGCAACCTTTTATCAGTAATTACTTCTCTGATGCTGGGGGAATGCCGGGCAAAACGGCAGGAGTACCTTATGGCCACGCGCGCCATTCAATTTCTCAAACGAAAAATGATTCGCTTTGAAGTTGTCAGATACCCTCACGACGAGAAAGGCGCCGAGTTTGCCGCTCTATCGACCGGATTTCCGCTCGAACAGACCGTTAAAACCCTGGTTGCCGGTTTGGACGACGGGAGGAATTGCCTGGCCTTGACGACGGGGAATTGCCGGCTGGACTTCAAGTTGCTGGCAGCAGTGTTTGGGGTAAAACGGGCAACCCTGGCCGATACGGCTACCGCCGAGCGTTTGACCGGATACCTGGTGGGGGGAATCAGTCCGTTCGGAACAAAACAGACGCTTCCGACGGTTCTTGATGAACCGATCCGCAAGTTCGATACTGTAATGATCAATGGCGGACAAAGGGGAGTGATGTTGAAAATAGCACCGAAGGACATTGCAATGGCGTTGAACTGCCGCATTGCCGCCATTGGCCGAAACGATTGACGTCGATCATGAAGGGTGTTTTATTCATTCTAGAATATTGCCATTCGATACGTACCGGCATTGTTCGGACTGAACGCAATAGCGAATAAACGATTATGCAGGCGAACATGTGGTACACAGCGCCGAAATACCGACCGGCCAATCGACGCAACCACCCGGAGGGAAAATACCGCGGCTTGCTTGGACGTTTTGGTATCTGGAGGAAAGTGTGTGGTAATGACATCACGACCTGACAAAATATTTCAATACGATACCGGTGTTATCCATGGACGATTCCAGATCCTTCACAATGATCACCTCAGGTATTTGCTGGCCGGTAAAGAATTGTGCACCCATTTGGTTGTTGGTATAACCAATCCGGACCCTGCCCTGATCGAAGAGGAACCGGCAGATACGAACCGTGGCACGCCGCTTGCCAACCCGCTAACCTATTATGAAAGGTATCAAATCATCCGCGCGGCACTGGTTGAATCCGGTGTGGCCATGGAAGAGTTTAGCATCGTGCCCCTGCCCATTAGTAGACCGGATCGATATCGGCACTATGTTCCCCTCGATGCCGTGTACTTCCTTTCCATATACGACGACTGGGGGCGGCGGAAAAAGCAATATTTCGAATCCATCGGCCTGAATGTGTATGTGCTTTGGGAGGTTGAGCCTAAGGATAAAGGGTTGAGCGGCAGCGACATTCGAATGAAAATGGCTCAAGGTCATTCCTGGGAAGATGCGGTCCCAAGAAGCGTTGCCGTGCTTTTAAAGTCGTGGAAGATTTCTGAAAGGCTGAGATTCATACACAAAA
This sequence comes from uncultured delta proteobacterium, assembly GCA_963848135.1. Taxonomy (GTDB): domain Bacteria; phylum Desulfobacterota; class Desulfobacteria; order Desulfobacterales; family SG8-13; genus JARFQH01. Next base: position 516,524 of record CAWKCK010000018.1, on the reverse strand, counting down.
GCGAGATCTGATTGACGGAATGCCTGCAAAGAGTTTACGGACGCGAATACCGCATTATTCTTGTCCAGAGAAATGGGGGCAGCCCGAATTGTGATCTGCTGAAAAAATTATACGAAAAACGCGGGCTAAAAAATTGTCGGTGGGTTTTCATAACGCATCTTATTGACGGCTGCAGCCACCGCTGCAATGGTTCTGTCGATTTCTTCGGGGGTCGTCATTCGTCCGAGGCTGAAACGCAAACACCCTTTGGCCCATTCAAGCGGGACAGCCATGGCCCTGAGGACATGCGAGACCGATACCGAATCCGAATGGCAAGCTGCGCCGGCTGAAAGCGCGACTTCGCTTCCGATTTCCTCCAGAAGGCGATTGGCCGCGAGTCCTTTGAAGGATAGGCTCAATGTATTCGGCAAGCGTTTCAGCGGGTGACCGTTAAGGCGTATATCTTCCACTACCCGGTTCAGGCCCTTATGCAGGCGATCCCGCTGCTGCTGCATTTGAGCCATGTTCGTCCGCAGGTTTTGGGCCGCAATGTCACAGGCTTTTCCCAATCCGACAATTTCGAGCACATTTTCCGTACCCGCTCTTCGTGCCATTTCCTGACCGGCACCATGGCAGAATTTCTCGGGCGTCAACGGCGAACGAATATAGAGAGCCCCTATGCCTTTGGGTGCATAGATTTTGTGACCGGCCAATGATAGAAGGTCAACGCCAAGCTCTTGAACATCAGACGAAATTTTGCCCACTGACTGGGCGGCATCGGTGTGCACAGCGATACCGCGGCTCTTGGCGATTCGCGATATTTCAGAAATGGGTTGGATCGTGCCGACCTCATTGTTGGCATGCATAATGGTAACCAAAATGGTTTCAGGACGGATTGCTCTTTCGACGGCCGCAGGATCTACGATACCCTCGGCGTCTACTGGCAGAAAGGTTGTTTTGAATCCATCGCCTTCCAAATAGCGGCAGACCTCCAGCACTGCCGGGTGCTCGACAACGCTGGTGATGATGTGATTGCCCTTAGCGCGCAAGGCGCGCGCAGCTCCCCGGATGGCATGGTTGTTCGACTCCGTACCGCCACTGGTGAAGATCACTTCTTGCGGTCGACAATTGAGTATCCGGGCTACCTGCCTGCGGGCGGTATCCACTGCCCGCCTCGGTCCGGCACCATACCAGTGAGAACTGGAGGGGTTGCCGAATTCGGTTTCAAGATAAGGCCGCATGGCTTCTATGACTTCCGGTGCATGCGGCGTGGTACCGTTGTAATCCAAATATATTGGTTTCATAATATAAGGAACTCCAAACCGGCGATTTCAACCTGGACTTGCCCAGGGGAACCATGCTAAATCTGCAATCGCAGATAGGGTTAGTAAAGGTAATGCTGGTGCGCCGTTGATGCAATTTAACATCTCTAACCGTCGGATGAAGACTAACAGGGTGTTGAAAAACGTCATGAGCGAAGGATAGACAAGGCAAAATCCGACGAAAAACGGGGTTTATGCGTGCTAAATGAGCAGTTTGGGGAGGATTACAACGCCGTATTATCAAATGCAATCGTTTTTCAACAACCTGCTGCTAAGATAATACGTAATTCCCTTCGAGGATGCAACCCGGAGCACTGTGATCATGGTTATAAGAAAATTCACTGGAAAACCCAAACTGGCCATATGCAATTTCATTACCGACTTGGACCGATTGAAACGGATGGCATTGGATCAGGGCTTTGGCGGAATCGACTGGTCTTTTGACATAGAGAACCTTCCGAGGCGGCCGGCGGATGAATCCCGCTGGGTCGATTTTCTGGCTGCTTTGGATCCGCTCGAAATTAGATTTCATTGCCCTTTTCCAAAGGTTGACATCGGGCATGAAGATCGTGACAGAGGCGAAGCGGCTGTGGACCTGTTTCAACGCATCACGAAGCTCGTCTCCAAGACGAACGGCAAGTTCCTTACATTGCATATTGGCCTGGAACTCGACACGACCAGAATCCTTTCCTGGAATGACACGATCAGAAACTTGAGACGCATGGTGCAGTATGGCGCGGACAGGGGGGTAAAGGTCTGCCTGGAGAATCTCGCCTGGGGTTGGACCAGCAAGCCGAACCTTTTCGAGAAATTGGTTCGCCGCTCCGGCGCGGGTGTTACTTTCGATATCGGCCATGCCCAGGTCTGCGAGGCCGTGCGCAGTCAGCAGTTCGATGCCGAGGATTTTGTAACCCCCCACGCGAACCGGGTTTTCAACGCGCACGTATACGATACCGAAATTCCGGGCGTCGGCCATCTTCCACCCAAACGACTTGACGACATCATTAGTCGCCTGGACATTCTCCAGCGGACCGACTGCTCCTGGTGGACGTTGGAAATCAGGGACGTGGAGGGTTTGCTGCAGACCAAACAGATCATCGATGCATACTTCGAAGAGACCAGTCCATAAATTTCCACTAAGTATCGATGCTCGGACGCATTCAACCGGTGTTAGATTGTTGCAAGCCGATCAGCGACCAGAGAAGATTCCATTTTGGATCCATCTGTAATTTAGTTATATTTTTATAGTATTTTGCGTCCTTGAAGAGTCAATGGACACAACAAACTGCTGAGAGAGAAGAGCCGATGTCCTTAAAAAAATGCTCCGCATTCGTTGTTTTCTGTTCACCAGCTGGCAGTACCGCGCGGGTGGCCCGAACCATGGCGCACAAGATTGAAGCCATGGACATCCCAGTTACCGTGATCGACCTGGCTGACGCTGCGGGCATCGATTTGATAATTGGACAACTCCTTGAAGAAGATGCCAGGGTCTGCCTGTATATCGGCTCACCCGTATACGCGGCCCATCCAGTACCGCCGGTGATGGCGCTCATCTCGCGTTTGCCTAAGATTCAAAACGGGTTTTCGGTACCGTTTGTCACTTGGGGGGCCGTCACCAGCGGCGTAGCCCTTTACGAAATGGGGACCGCGCTTGAAAAAAAGGGATATTCGGTGCTGGGGGCGGCCAAAGTGACGGCCAGACACTCGATGATGTGGGCCGAGGATACCCCACTGGGACTCAATCACCCGAATGAGGACGATGACCGCATGATCGAAGACCTGGTGGCGCTCGTAACCGAAAAATTGAAAACAACGGCCCCCTCCGGTATTTCACTGAGCGACCTTGATTACCAGGACCCTGATCTTCGGCAACAGATGCTCCAAAGAAGTTTCGAAGCCGCCAAAGCAGGATTTCCCCCCAAAAAGGTCGATGCCGCACTTTGCACTGTTTGCGGCATTTGCAGGGATAACTGCCCCGTAGGTGCGATAACCCTTGCAAATGCCCCGCATATGACCGGTCTTTGTATCCATTGCTTCAACTGCGTTCGCCTTTGCCCGGAGTCTGCCATTACCGCCGATCTAAAACCTATTCACGCGTTCATTCAGCAACGGGCGTCACTGATCAAAGAATCGCCGACGAGGCAGATCTATACCTAAAATGCATCAAAAAGCATCCATCACGACTACCCTGGCTTTTCTGCTTCTGACCTGTTGTCCCGGTTTGATGATACCCGGATACACTGTAGAAGCCGGCACGCAGATTTTCCGGGGCAACAGTGACTTTTCCCCCTATGAGTTTATCAATGAAGAGAATGAACCGGACGGTTACAACATCGACCTGATTAAAGCCGTGGCCCGCCAAGTGGGGTTGAAAATACAAATCGATCTCGGCCCGTTCGCCACGATAAGGCATGAACTCGAAACCGGCCGAATCCAGGGATTGACCGGTGTTCTCTATTCGCAGGAACGGGACAGAGTTTACGACTTCTCGATCCCTCACATTGTTATTTCCTATGCTGTTTTCGTTCGCAAGGATTCTGCAATCAAAACACCCATGGATCTCAAAGGAAAGGAAATCCTTGTGGTCAAAAGTGTTTATGCCCACGATTGGCTGCTTCAGAATGAATTTACACCCAAAATTGTAACCGTTGATCGCCCCGAAGAGGCATTGAGAAAGTTATCCCAGGGAGAATACGACTGTGCTGTTCTCATCAGGCTGAACGGACTTGACTTGATGCGGTCCCAGAAGATCGGCAACCTTAAAACCATCGGACCACCGGTGTTAACCCAGAAGATGGGATTTGCCGTCAAGGCCGGGGATTCGGATCTTTTGGCTCTGCTCAATGAAGGCCTCTACCTAGTCCAGAATAGTGGGGAGTACGACCGCATATACCTTAAATGGTTTTCTGTTTATGAACAAAACAAGTTCAGGGACAGGCTGGTAAGTCTCGCCAAATGGCTCGGTTTGCCCCTGGTCCTTCTTCTCGCTCTCGGGGGCGTATGGATATGGTCTTTGAATCGGTTGGTTATACACCGGACCAAAGCCCTCCGGGAAAACCAAGTGCTTCTGAATCGTATTGTTCAGGGAACGCCTTTCCCGACTCTGGTAGCGGATCGAAACGGAAAAATACTCTTTTGGAATCGGGCCTGTGAAGAACTGACTGGCATCTTGTCGAACGATGCCGTCGGCCGTGAGGTGAACAGCGCAAGCCCGGCAGATAAAGATACCCCTTATCTTCTAAAATTGATCGGCGATTGTTCCATAGATGATTCTGCGGAGGGGGCGACTCACCTTCGATCGCATCGCCGCGTTATTTCTTCGGGGACCTCGGAAGTAGAAGTATTTGTCCCCCAACTGGGAGATAATGGGTGTTGGTTGCTGGCGGCTATCGTTCAGTTCAGGGACGAAAACGGCCGTTCCCTCGGAACGCTTGAGACCTGGCAGGACCTTTCCGAGCGAAAGGGTCTGGAAAAACAACTCGTCCAGGCCCAAAGAATGGAGGCTATGGGTCGGCTGTCCGGAGCTATCGCCCATGACTTCACCAATTTTCTTCAGGCGATAATGATTTACAGCGATACCGCCCTTGACGAGATCTCGGTCGAATCGCCTATTAGGCCCTGCTTGGTGGGAATCCGTGAAACAGTCAAACGGGCCAGAGATTTGGTTGTGCAGATAAAAGTCTTCAGCCGCCAGAAGCTGTTGGAACCGAAGCCGATAGAATTGAAGGAAGTTGTCTTGAAAGCCGTGGAAACAATCGTCGCAACGGCTCCGGAAAACATTGAGATTCATCTTTCGGTAGACTCGGACGCCCGGATCATGGCGGATGAAATACCGGTCAGTCAGGTGGTTTCGAATCTATGCATGAACGCCATCAGTGCCATGCCTTCCGGCAATGGAACGCTGACCGTCAAATTGGCTAACACCACGGAGGGACCTAAAGCTGTCGAGAGGGACGATTTGGTGGCCCCCAATGGCTTTGTAAAATTGACCGTGGCCGATACCGGTCACGGTATACCCGCCGAACATCTGGAGCGCATATTCGAGCCCTTTTTCACCACCCGCAAACACGATGGCGGCACCGGGATGGGATTGGCCATCATCCACGGTATTGTCAAGGGATATGGCGGAGAAATAGCGGTGACAAGCCGGGTGGGAAAGGGATCCGCCTTTAGTGTCTTTTGGCCGGTTGCCGGATCGGAGGATGAATCCAGTGGCAACCAACCGGACACTCTCGATACGACACCAGGCAATACGGGTTAAACTCCAACGCAGGCGTGCTCTAAAAATATTCATTATATATTCAGGTCAAAGATAACGCTTGTTCACAGGGCTGCAGATGTCGATTGAAACGAAAACGGTCACGGATGACAATAACATCGGAGGAAAGCTCCTGCTGGTGGACGACAATCCGGTCAACCTCCAAATGCTCTATCAGCTGCTCGACAAGCCGGGGCTCAGACTCTTGGTGGCAAAAACCGGCAAAGCGGCCCTGGAGATTACCAAGAAAACCCTGCCAGACCTGATTCTGTTGGACATCATGATGCCCGGCATTGACGGTTTTGAGGTTTGCCGGCGGTTGAAAACGGATCCGGTAACCCGTCCGATTCCGGTCATCTTTCTTTCGGCCCTGGATGACACAGCCGACAAGGTAAAGGGCCTCCAGCTTGGTGCCGTAGATTTCGTATCGAAACCTTTTCAACCTGAAGAAGTCATTGCCAGGGTTAATACCCATTTGACCCTTCACCGCCTGGCGCGGGAGGTTCAAACCCAGCGGGATCGACTGGTGCACGAACTCAAAGTCGTTTCCAACCTTCAGCGGGAGTTGTTGCCGAAGACACTGCCTGATGTTCCGGGAATGAATCTTGCGGTATACTATGACACCAGTCTTTACGCCGGGGGTGACTATTTCGATGTCGTCAAACTCAACGATGGTCGTTGTGGTTTGCTTGTCGCCGATGCCGAAGGCCACAGCGCTCCGGCGGCGGTGATGATGGCCATGACCTGCGCTCTGTTTCGTTCCTGCCCGGAATTACACGGCCAACCGGGAAAGGTCATCGACTACATCAACCACAATCTCTGCAACGTGAACAAGGAGAGTTTCGTGACGGCCATTTACGGCCTGTACGACGATGCAGACCGCACGCTTCAGATCGCCCGTGCCGGACATCCCCTGCCGATCCTGTTTCGCCCGTCAGAGGGGAAAGCACGAGAATTGGCTTGTGACGGTGTATTCTTAATGGGGGTCGATGTTTACAAAAACGTCCCGGTTTCAACGATTGCATTGGAGAAGGGCGATCGGTTCCTGCTTTACACCGATGGTGTCACCGAACGATTCGACATACGGAATCGTCCCTATGGTGAAGAAAGACTCTGCCGGCAATTGGAGCCACCGGAGATAAACGATCCCCGCAGGATTCTCTCCCGTATTGTCGAAGACTTAGGCACTTTTTCAGCTGGACGTCCACCCGAAGACGACGTGGCGATGCTGCTTGCCACTGTCGAATGAAATTGTGGCGAAATATTCGGGCCGAATCCGAAGGATAACAGGGGGAGATGTTTCAAGATGACCGATGACACGAACCGGGTACAAGAGCCCAAGATTTTGTTGGTGGACGATACGAGCGCCAATCTTCAGGTGCTGCGGCAAACCTTGGATGGGTGCGGTTACCGGCTGCTTATCGCCAAGGATGGCAACACAGCTTTGTCGATCGTGGAGAAGACTTTACCGGATCTGGTCCTTCTCGACATCATGATGCCGGGGATGGACGGTTACGAAGTGTGCCGCCGTCTCAAAGGGAGTGAATCTACCCGGCACCTCCCGGTGATTTTCCTTACTGCACTGGCCGATGCCGAGGACGAGGCCAGGGGACTGGCCCTCGGGGCGGTGGACTATATCACAAAGCCGATTAATCCGGATTTGGTAAGGGCACGCGTTGGCAACCATTTGGAGTTGAAGCGCTACCGGGACAGTCTCGAGGATATGGTCCGGGAAAAAACCCGGGAACTGCAATTGACCCAGGCGGTAATGATCGAAAGTCTGGGCACTTTGGCCGAGTATCGCGACCCCGAGACCGGGGGCCACATCAAGCGGACGCAAAACTACGTGAAAGCGCTCGCCTCCGCCCTGAAAAACCACCCGCGATTTCGGGAGGAGCTGGATGACGAAACCATCGACCTGCTCTACCTCTCGGCCCCGCTGCACGACATTGGCAAAGTTGGGGTCCGTGACAACATCCTGCTCAAAGCCGGCAAACTGGATGAGGATGAATTCGGGGAGATGAAGAATCACACCAAATATGGGCATGACGCCCTGCACATTACCGAACAGAAACTCGGTAAAAGCACGTTTTTGCGACATGCACGCCAGATAGCCTACACCCACCAGGAGAAGTGGGACGGATCCGGATACCCCCGAGGATTGAAAGGCGACAAGATACCCATATCCGGTCGCCTGATGGCCGTGGCCGACGTCTATGATGCGCTGATCAGCAAACGGGTTTACAAACCACCGATGCCTCACGAGGAGGCCGTTCGCATAATTTCAGACGGCAAAGGCAAACACTTCGACCCGGATATCGTGGATGCTTTCCTAAAAATAAATGCGGTGTTTCGCAACATCGCTCTGACCTACGCGGATCATGAGGAGGAGCGCCAGGCGCTGCTCGCCGGTATGACATGTACCGATGATCAGCGGAAAAAGATCACACACGTTCTCGTGGTCGATGACAATGAGATCAACCTTGAAATCATGCGCAATCAACTCACCGCCCTGGGTTTCACAACCGATTCGGCGGTGAACGGGCGTGACGCATTGGCAAAATACCAAACCACCGATTACGATCTTGTTCTCACCGACATCGAAATGCCGGTTATGGACGGGTTCGGTTTGGCGGAAGAAATACGGCGTTTGGAAGAATCGGGGCGTAAGGCGCCACCGTTGCTGGCAGTGACGGCGAGTGAATTTGACCTGACCGAGGAAAAGGCCCGAGCATCCGGGTTCGACGGTTACATGCTTAAACCCCTCGATCCCGATTTACTCAATAAAAAACTCGATGCCATTCTGTGCAGCGGTTCTTGAAGACGGCGTCCTGTCAGGACCTACTGGAACGATAGAAAACTTCAGTATACACCATAGAGTCCGGGTATCGGTTGTCGACAAAAAGGGTCACATCACGGATCATGGTCTGATTGCCGCACAGGTAGAAATCGTACGCATCGACCGGAAGGTGTTGCGTCAGGTAATCAAGGGCTTTATCGGCGGGTAGCGTCAGCATATCTTCTGCCTGACGACCTGCGTCCGGAATACAGGGTACATACTCATCTGCCGTATCTTCGAGGTATTCCCGGTAGTATAAATCTTCATCCCGGGGCACGATGTGAAGCAGCGAGAAGCCTCTGATCCCCGATTGCGCCATTGACAGGAAGGGAGCGATTCCGGTACCGGTCGCCACGAATATCGGCTTGCGGTCGGAAGGCCTGAAGACAAAATGGCCATGCGGCCCGGTGAAAGTAAACGGGCTTCCGATGTCGGCCGTTGCCAGGACCGGAGTGAAGATGCCGCTCTCAATAAGATAAACGCATAGCTTTAAATAGGGGTCAGCAGGCGAAGATAACGGGGCGTAATATCTCTCTACACTCTGGAAATGAAAACAGATATTCTGACCCGCTAAAAATTCGAAACCGGACGGGCGGTTCAATTCAACCTCGAAAGTGATATCGGACAGCCATTTACGCTGATTTAACTGACAAGTGTTCATCGGCATGTATCATCATTCGTTAGACGGTGGACCAGCAGTGACCCGGTCACTTTTCGATTCCGACGCGCGATTTTACGCCTTTCTGGTAGTAGTGCTTGATGGCCTTCATTTCCGTCACCAGGTCAGCCAACGCGATGACGCGATCGCTGGCACCACGGCCTGTTATGACGAGCTCTATCGGTTCGGGTTTATGGATGATCAGTTCGACGAGTTCACTGACCTGAATCAGGCCATACTTTACGGCCACATTGGCCTCCTCGAGTATAATGATACTGTAGTCTCCAGATGAGATGACCTCTCGTACCTTTGCTAGACCCTGGCGGCAGAGCAATATGTCCTCGGGAGATGGCTTGTTGTTCACGAACCGTCCCTTCCCGAACTGCTCAACGGTGATCAAATCGGAAAATCGGGAGAGCGCCTTAATCTCGCTGTACTCTCCCATCTTGATGAACTGTCCGATGAAGGTCTTCAATCCGGCACCGGCCGCTCGAATGGCCAGGCCCAGGGCCGCGGTCGTCTTCCCTTTGCCGTTTCCGGTATATACTTGGACGAATCCTCGCATGGCATGTTTCCACAACCCAATGCCGCCCTGAGAGCACAGACGTATTCCGTTAATCACCAGCGGCAGGTAATTTATGATTTCGGCACTTGAGAATCGATACAGTACCAGCCTAGCAATACTAGCAAGAAACCCAACCTGTCAAGGGGCAGCCGAGGATAACATATACACTGGAATTACAATGAGAGCCAATTCGAAACCGGCGTCATATAAATCTAATAGATTGATATGTATCGTTAAACTGCAAATAGGAAGCTTACCAGACACGCATTCGTCCTTCTTGCAATCGGTGGAAGAGTTTTGCCGCCAGGCCGTCGAACCGGGCCAAGAGTATCATTGCGGCAATGATATATGGCTTGCAGCCGGCCTGGGCATACAGCGGATCCCGGTAGCGATCGAAGACGGAGGCGGCGACTTCGCCTGCGCGGCAACTCACGCCGGTGATGTCTGCCGGCAGGCAGTGCATGTAAAGGGATTTGCCGTCTGGGTCGACTTTTTTATTTTTTCGGTGTACTCCCACTCTTTGAATTCGGCGTTCTGGGCCAGCAGTTCTTTTTCCAGGGCCTTGATTCCCGCCATATCGCCCTCACCGTACAAAGCGGTCCGTTTTTTCAGGGTCTTAACCCGCACATGTTACCAAACGGCATCTCGACGGCCCGGGGTGAATGGCTTGTGATATTAAAGCAGCCCCACCTTGCCGTTGAATTCATCGATCAACGCGTCGATCCGTTCGACCTGATTGAACGTGCCGTTCCAGTAAGGATCATGCCCGTACCACTGTTCATTGAGTTCATTAATGTCGCGGCCCTGCTGTTCGATCCAGGTGAAGTATTTGAGGTTGTGGATGGCTTTGCGATCGTAATAGGAAAGCTCCTTGACATGGTCTAAGGTGATCGATTTTGCAAGTTCGATATCTCGCTGGGCATCCGCATTCGTGTACGGTCCACGTTCCTCAGAGAGCTCTTGCAGCCGAGATCCATAGAGCGCCATGGAATCCGTGGCAATGGTGACGACGATGTCCTCTTCCGTCAGTTCACTGTATTTGGCAAATTTGATTGCGCCGATCAAATTGCCGATTCCGGAAATACCCAGTAGGTCGAGCTCGGAAACCAGCTCCCCAGGAACAGCTTCGGCGACCAAGGCCGTGCGCCCCTTTTCTTCATTGAACAGGCGCAGTAGCCGCATGGGGACTTCGTCGTCTATGGCGACGACGAAATCGGTTTCCTTACAGTCATGGACCCAGGGAACGTGCTTGTCTCCGATGCCTTCGATACGGTGGTCTCCGAAGCCGTTTTGCAGCAATGTCGGACATTGAAGGGCTTCACCGACCACCAGCTTGGTTCGTGGAAATTGTTTCTTGAGGTAGTAACCGGCGCCGAGGGTGCCCCCGGAACCGGAGGACGCAACGTAACCTGCCAGACGCTTTCCCCGCCCGAGGTGAGGCTGAAGGATCTCTTCAATGGCCCGACCGGTCACGGCGAAGTGCCAGATGGGATTGCCGAGTTCGTCAAACTGGTTGAAGATCTGCAGATTTTCTCCGGATGCGCGCAGCTCCCAACACTTGTCGAAGATTTCCTTCACGTTTGACTCGCTACCCGGAGTGGCAATGACTTCTCCAGCGATATGCTGCAGCCAATCGAAACGCTCCTTTGACATTCCTTCAGGCAGGATGGCAATGGCGCGGCAGGCCAATAGGGCCGACAGATAGGCGCCGCCGCGGCAGTAATTACCGGTGGAGGGCCAGACGGCCTTAGTTTCCTGCGGGTCGAATTGACCGGTTACCAGCCGAGGCACCAGGCAGCCGAATGTCGCCCCCACTTTGTGTGCACCGGTAGGAAACCAGCGACCGACAAGGACAACGATCGTTGCTCGGCAGCCGGTGAGTTCCGACGGCAACACCCTGTGGTTGACTTCGCTGAACAGGCCTCCGGAATCCTGTGGTTCGTTTTTCCAGCAGATGCGATACAGGTTGGCCGGATGGATATCCCACAAACCGATGTGCTTCAGTTGGTCCTTAACTTTTCGCGGCACTTTGTGCGGATGAATCATCATATCAAAGGTGGGTAGGGTGATATTTTTTGATCGGCAGTAGTCGATGTTTTTATCGCGAATTGGGGAATTTATGTTGAGATCGATCACTGTTTTTTCCTTTTCTTAGCACCGCATTTTTATATCCTGCCCACTGATTACCGGCGGATACAGAACGATTTCTTTTTCCTGACAACTTTCACTGGGGATTTCAATCATGCCCCGCAGGAACCGGGAAATGGCCGGTTTGTAGAATTCCGCCCAGTTCAAAAAGGAATTCGTGTTTAAGTAATGCGCTGTCCCTTATGATTGAGCCAGGCGTCGATGCGATCGAAGGCCGTTTCGATTTCTTCTACTGTTCCCCCGTAGGACAGGCGCAGGTGTCCCTCTCCACCCGGACCAAATGAGCCTCCGGGAATCGTGATTACCCGGGCCTCATTAAGGAGGTGAACGGCCGTTTCCCGGCTAGGGGTGTCGGTAAAGTGGTAACGGGCCATGATGTAGAAAGCACCTCGGGGAGCGACATAGTCAAAGAAATCTGTCAGTGCATCGAGTCGCCGGCAGCAAAGCTTGCGGCGAGCGTTGAGTGCCTCCCGCATCTGCCGGATCGGATCCACCGGTCCGGTTAGGGCGGCCAGAGCGGCATGCTGGGATGGTACCGGTGCGCAGATGGCCGCGACATCGTGCACTTTCATCATGCCAGCCATCAGCGATCGGGGCGCAGTGATATATCCCACACGCCAGCCGGTCATAGCGTACTTTTTTGAAAAAGAGAAAACCGATATGACCTTCTCGGACATGCCCGGCAGCGCGGCCGGGCTGATCGGTACAGGACTCTCATAGGTCAAATAGTCATATGTTTCGTCTGATAGGAGATAGATGCCGTGTTTGCTTACACATTCTGCCAAGTGGCGGACGTCATCGTCGGCAAAAACAGCCCCGGTGGGATTTGAAGGGTTACACACGATAATCAGTCGGGTTTTGTTTGTGATTGCTTTTTCGATCGCGTCTACGTCCAGGCTCCAGTCTGCGGTCCGCAAGGGAACGAACACCGGTTTGCCTTCGGCCAGCAGCACCTGCTCGATATAAGAGGCGTAGGTCGGTGCCGGTAGGATGACTTCGTCTCCGCGCTCGACCAAGGCGAGAATGGCTGTTAGCAGGCCTTCCATGGCACCTACGGTGACCGCAATTTCGCTATCCGGATCGGCAAGGATGCCTTTTTCTTTTTCCAGGGTTTCGGCGATGGCCATGCGCAGTGGCCGCATGCCGGGCTGAAGGGAATACTTTCCGCTGGCAGGCTCGTCCCGCAGGGCTTTGCAGACGGCTTCTGTGATGTGGGCCGGGGTTTCAAATGAAGGCACGCCCTGGCCCAGCGAAACACAGCCGCCGATACGGGCAGCCAGCATCGGCATCTGTTTGGTATCCGAGGCCGGGATCCGTTCGACCCGACGGGTAATCGGTTTCTGTTTTGGTTGCCGGTTTGTTGGCTTGGAATGCTTCATGTTTTTACCTGTTTCGTCCGGGCACTACCGGTGAGTTCGTTTGGTTTTTGGACCCCCGGACCAATCGAAAATTTTTCCGGGGTTAAGAATTAAATTCGGGTCGAAGAGCCGCTTGATTTCCATCTGAAGGCGGATGGATTCCAGTGACAGCTCCATGTCGATAAACGGCATTATGGCCATGCCGATACCGTGTTCCCCCGAAGCGGAATAAGCTTGAGGATCAGACCGGTAATCACCCCCAGGGTGCCTTCCGAGCCGACGATCAGATGGGTCATGTCGTAGCCGACGACGCCTTTGCGGGTTTTCACACCGGTATGAATGAGGTTCCCGTTGGGTAGCACCGCCTCCAGTCCAAGGATGTAATCGCGGGTTGTGCCGTACTTGACGCAGATCGTGGGTGATTACTCCCGGCTCTACCTCGGCAACAAGGTTTCGGGTGTCCACCTTTCGTATCCGGTTCATAGCCGCCAGGGAGCAAACGACGCCGCCATGGGCCGCCAGGGCACCACCCACCAAGCCAGTGCCGGCGCCGCGGGGGGTGACCGGAAAATGATATCGATTGGCCAGCAGCAGTAGGCGGACAACTTTTTCGGGGGTGTCAGGCTGTACGACCATTTCAGGCACGTGCACTAACTCTGAGGTATCTTTGGCACAGATACGCAGGGTTTCCGCATCGAAGAGGACACCGTCGGCGCCCACTGCCGAGCGGATTTCTGCAGCCACGGTGTCGCTGATGGGTTTGTATTCAGGCAGCATCTTTTATATGCTTCTTTTCAGCTGCGGATGCGCGCGAATCCCGGTACGGCGATGGCGTCCTCCAGACAGTTTAAGGCCCAGGTTGCCAGGGATACCAGCAGCAGGTAGACTGCGCCGGCAATCATAAATATTTCCATATACTTGAAATAGGACGATGCCAGGATCTTGGCTTCACCGGTCAATTCGATGCAGGTGACCATGTACGCCAGAGAAGAATACTTGATCAGATAAATCAGTTCGTTGCCGCTGCCGGGTAGTGCCCTGCGGAAAGCCTGGGGCAGGATGATGGTGAAAATGGCCCCTATGCGGCTGAAACCGATGGATTTGGCCGCCAGCATTTGACCGTTTTTTATAGAGAGGAGCGCGCCGCGTACGTACTCTGAATGGTACGCGCCGCTGCAAAGGGAAAACCCGATGACAGCCGCGGTATAAGGACTGAGGTAGATGCCGATGTGAGGTAAGCCGAAATACCAGAGGTAGAGTTGCACCAGCAGCGGGAACCCGCGAAAGAACAGCACATATCCATCGGCGATTGTTCTGAAGAAACGGTGGCCGTATACGCGTATAAGTCCCGTGGCGACACCGATCGTCAGGCCGATGACTGCCGAGGGAAGAATGAGAAGTATGCTCATCCAGAGTCCCCGCAGCATCGCCGGTGCGACTTCCTGTTGGATGAAAAGCAATTCTTCGATCACGATGACCTTCCCTGTTCCAAACCGCGGATTCGGGCGCAAAATTCACGCGTCCTATCACAGTCGGCATCAAAAAGAACTTTTCTGGCCGGCCCTTCCTCCACGATGACACCGTTCTCCATGAATATGATATCGTCAGCCAGAGAGGCAGCAAACTCGATTTGGTGCGTGGCCATCAACATGGTCATGCCACCGGCGGCCAGGTCGCGAATAACGGCCAGTACCTCACCGGTAAGTTCCGGATCAAGTGAGGAGGTTGGCTCATCCAGCAGCATGATTTCCGGTTCCATGGCCAATGCCCTGGCAATGGACACCCGTTGTTTCTGACCACCCGAGAGCTCTGCCGGATATTTCTGCACGTGGTCCTTTAATCCCACCCGTTCCAGCTCCCTGGTAGCAATCATGCGGGCTTTGGGTTTGGGGAGTTTTTTCACCCGAACCAGGCCGATCTGTACATTTTCCAAAGCCGTCAGGTGGTCAAACAGGTTGAAATCCTGAAATATCATACCGATTTTCTGGCGGTAAGCGTAGAGTTCGCGCTTGCGGTGGAAGTTGATTTCCTGATCCCGCAGTCTGATAAGGCCGCCATCCACCCTGGTCAGAAAATTTATGCAGTGCAGCAAAGTGCTCTTCCCGGCACCGGAAGGGCCGATGATCACTTTGATGTCGCCCTTGCGCAGAGACAAGGATACCCGCTTGAGGACCATCTGGTCACCGTAGTGTTTGGTGATGTTTTCGAGTTCGAGGATGATACCGGTTTCGACCATACCGTTGATTCCCAACTTGCTTAAGTCACGAGCGGTATTCTCCCATTTGCACAGCCATGATAAGGCTGAAAACGGTAGCGTACCGATCGATTGCTGGCCTTTTCGGTTTTTTACATGAACCTAATTTGATCGATTGTCGAGGTTGCCGCAGCTACAAGGAAGATGCCATTTCGCTATAGTCAGCTATGCGGGATGGCATATGACGCCGTAGATGCGGCAACCCTCCAGAGGCGGATAAAGATCGGCAATCCCGACGGGGTTCAAATTTTAAAATCGAACTTTGATAGAATTCCTTATAAATAAAGCAGTTCCCCCTTCATTTAAAATTTGAAACGCTCACTTCAGGATGAAATATTTGGGTCATTGCGCTGTATATCCTGCGATAGCGACTTTTTTCTCCAACATCTGCAGTCCTTTTGTTCCGATATAGGTCAACGCCATGAAGATAAAACCGGCCAGGACATAAAGCCAAAAGTGCTGGTAGGTTCTGGCAGCCACATGGTTGGCACGGCTCATAATTTCGGTCACGCCAAGGGCATAGGTTACGGCGGAGTCTTTCAGTAAAATCGTGTATTCGTTGGACCAGGCTGGCAGGGCAAGCCGCATCGCTTGTGGCAGAATGATAAACAGGATGGCCTGAGCATCACTCATACCAATGGCACGCGCGGCCTTAAACTGGCCTTCGGACAGTGAAAGGATCGCCCCGCGCAGAATCTGAGACTGGTATGCGGAACTGATCAATCCCAAAACGATAATGGCCACCACGAAAGGTGACAGTTCGATCCGCAAGAAGCCCAGGACACCGAAGTAAAAAAGAAACAGAAGCACAAGCAGGGGGATTCCTCGAAAAAACCAGACGTATATCCCCACCAACCGCCGCAACCCCCGGTTTCCATAAACCTGAACCACCGAAAGGACCAGACCGATAACAAGGCCCATCGACAGGGCCCCGGCCACGACGGTAAGGGTCACCCAGATGCCCTTTAGAATGTATGGCAGGCCTTCAAGTGCCGCATGCCAGCCCGATGTCACGATTGGAATTCCATCTTGCTCTTAACCCTTCGGGGTAGAGGTTTCAACGGATAAAAACGGGAAGGCCGCTTGGTTCCTCGGCGCGGCCTTCCCATATGCTTCAATTGTCGCGGGTGTGTTGATTAGTTTACATTTTCAGAAGGCACGACATCGCCGCCTTCCGGGTCATGGCATAAATATATTACTTCATGTCATACTTCTTGACCAGTTCCTGCCAGGCCGGGGAGGCTTTCAAGCGTTTGAGCCCTTCGTTCAAAGTGTCCAAAAATTCCTTGTCTTCTTTGCGAACGGCGTAACCATAGTTGACATCCGGTTGACCGTATCGGCCGATACTTTTTACCGGCAGACCTTGGTCGGTGGCTTCTTTGAGTGCGGTGTTGGAAACCGTCGCCCCGTCGATGCGGCCATTGGCCACATCTTCGATGGCTAATGGCGTGGTGTCGTACGGCCTGAGTTCGAATTTATAACCTTTTTTTAAAAGATTTTCAGTGACCCATTTGTATTCCGCACTGCCGCGCAGCAGCCCGATCTTGCGGCCCGCTTCCAGACATTGATCGACGGTAACATCGGCGTCTTTTTTGACCACCATCAACTGGATAACCTGCCAGTATGGTTCGGTAAAATTGACCTGCGCCTGACGCTCCGGGGTAATGCTCATGCCCGAGGCGATGAAATCGATTTTTCCGGCTTTCAACGAAGGCACGATCGCTGCCCAATCTGTTGGTTGGTGCTTGACCTTGAATCCCATTTCCTTGGCGATCCAGTTAACGGCATCGATATCGAATCCCGCCGGATTGCCGGCCTTGTCAATGAAAGAGAACGGTGGATAGGCGGCATCGAAACCATTAATGTACACTTTATCGGCGGCAACCGCCGGACCGGCTACTGACATTGCAGATAGGGCCAGGGCCAAAATTAAAATTATAGCAAGCTTTTTCATCATCGTACTTCCTCCCTCCTGAACAGTAAATTTTAAATGGTTATATCGATCTAAACCTTTAATTCCATGAATAAAATTATCAATTGGTTTCATGGTGACTCCGGGCCAGAGCACAAGGACAAGATGACATTGAGCTATAACCACGATCCGAATGATAAGTCAACTGATGAAAATCCGGGGAAAAGTTCGATAATTCACTTGCATTCGTTTCAAATAGGGGTTATCGTTGATCTAATCAATTCAGCCCTACCATCGGTTGGCAGGGCCGTTCAGTCTGAGGGAACAATCCATTAGTTACTGTGGCATCCTCCAGATAGAGACGTTGAGAACATTTATGAAAGGAGGAAGTTGTCATGGCTAGTGGAATCGTTAAGTGGTTCAATGACCGCAAGGGTTTCGGCTTCATCGAGCAGGAAGACGGTCCGGATGTTTTTGTTCATCATTCAGGAATTAATTCTTCCGGTTTCAAATCCCTCAATGAAGGCGACCAAGTTACATTCGACATAGAGCAGGGACAAAAAGGTCCTGCCGCTGTCAATGTGACAGTCGTGTAGTTCTCTAATTTTGAATCGAAAAAGGCATTTCTTCTCAAAATGAGGAAATGCCTTTTTTATTTCCGTGAAAAAAATCATTCAATATTCTGGTTAATGGGTTGAAAGGATACCTTATGAATATCTATGTCGGCAATTTACCATACAGCATCACAGAGGACAGTCTGCGGGATATGTTCGCCGCCTTCGGAGAAATTGAGAGTGCAAAAGTTATCATGGACAAGTTTACCAACAGGCCCAAAGGATTCGGCTTTGTTGAAATGCCGAATAACTCGGAAGCGGATCTCGCAATCAAGGATTTAAACGGAAAATTGATAGACGGACGAAACATCAAGGTTAATCCGGCCAACCCTGGCGGAAAACGTTCCAAACAATCCTTTCGCAGAAAAAGATACTAATCCCGCTTTTCTTTCCAGACATCCAGCCTTTCCAAGGCCTTGGTTTGAGGCACCACTGAAGATCAGCCGAAACATTATCTCTGTGAGAATCCCATCCATAAAACGCGGAAATTCAATTTGAATCCGCGTTTTATTTTTAGGTTGAACCCATAAAAAAAGTTGTCAAATGAAGATGGTTTCTGGCAGATTAGGAATAAACCTTTGCGGAAAACCGATATCCCTTGTTTAATTTTGATGCAGGCAGCCTACCTTCGACACGTGCCAGTCAAGGTTTGATCCTGCGGACAAAAAGATTCATGCGCATCGGAGTCTCAAATGACTAAACTGGGTGTGGTGACTTGTCAGATATTGGAGATGGAGTTCGCTCACATGCTTTCTAATGATGCCTCCGTTTCGGAAATCTTGATTGTCGATGATCAATTCTCCCGGGAATTTATAGAGATTCTGGAATATGATACTCCTCAACGCGTAAGCAGGGTAACGCACGTCGAAAAATTCGAAACTGACGGCCTTGCGGTGATGATCCGGGTCATGGAGGTTGGACTTCATTCCAGCATAAAGACTTTAACGCGGGAGATCAAGGCAGCAGTCA
This sequence comes from uncultured delta proteobacterium, assembly GCA_963848135.1. GTDB lineage: Bacteria > Desulfobacterota > Desulfobacteria > Desulfobacterales > SG8-13 > JARFQH01. Next base: position 497,648 of record CAWKCK010000018.1, on the reverse strand, counting down.
AAGAAATTGCACCGTTTGTCGATGCTGTTCTTCTGGGCTACGGACTTTGTGGTAACGCGTTGATAAATACCGACGAACTTTTCAAAGATATCCGCATACCGGTAATGCTTCCAATGGATAAGGAAGGACCGGTGGACGATTGTGTGAGCCTGATCATCGGTGGCAGAGAAAACTATTATGAAGAACAGTGCCTGTGCGCGGGGACTATGTTCATGAACGCGGGGTTCTCGAGGCATTGGGAAAAGATCTTGTCTTCGGATGTTCCCCAAAAACTGATTCAAAAAAAGGACGAGATCCTGCAACGCCTTATGGGAAACTACGAACGAAGCCTTCTTTTGCCCACGACCGTTCTGGCTGAAGATGAATTAAGGAAAAACACAAAGGAATTTACCGAAAAATATGGACTTAAGACCGAGATCCGCCCAGGAACGCTGGCGCTGCTTGAAAAGGCCTGGCAAGCAGCGAAACGGGCGGCTGGTGGACAGGTAACCTGACCTCAGGGTCTAAACTTTGCTGAAAGGGCAGGCTGAATTTTTCAAATGAGATGCATTGCACTTTTGGAACCATTCAAAATCTTAAGGAGGCCCTCCCATGTCTAAAGAATTGATGGACTATTTCAACAAACAACCGCGGTTAGGTACCCTGAGTACGGCGAGCAAAGAAGGTCAGGTCGATGTGGCCTATTTCGGGTCGGCTCACATGGCAGATGAAAAAACCGTCGTTATCGGAATGGGAACCAACCGCACCCTTTCCAACCTGGCCGAAAACCCGAACGCCGTTTTCATGATAATGGAGCCTGGTGAAACGCCGCCGCAATGGAAGGGCGTCCGTGTTTATTTGACGATGACCGAATGCCAGAAGTCAGGCGAAAAATTGGAAGGTATAAGAGCCCTGATCGCCAAAAAAGTCGGCGCGGAAACGGCCAACAAGATGATTCATGCGTATGTCGCTTTTGAGATACAGGAAATAAGGCCCTTTGCGGACTTTGGACAGAGTTGGAAAACATCCATCGGATCGAACTGATATTGGAAAGAAACGCTTAAGCGACTGCAGGTCGCAATCATCTACAACGAAATTCTTGAAGCTGATCGCATCTGTCTTATGGTTATGGGTGTGCTTAACAGTATAACTCCGCCGGTGGGTCGAGATTCCGGTGAATCTTTATTAATCAGTTTTAGGGTCTAATTTCCCGCGGCGTGCCGCACGGAAATTCATTTGTCACGCTGCGGGTCGACATTTCCCGTATGCACGGGTAACGAATTGGGTTCATCGCTCACTACAATACAATCATTGAAAGCAAGCCGGACATTGTTATAAATATATATTATGGGAAATGGCCCATTAGGGTACAGCAGAACCTGAATTGTTTCTGTTACTTAAATTTCGCTTGGGCTGCGGCCAGCGACACGCTTCTCATACAAATCTGTTCCTCTCTTCAATTTGGATTCTCCCGTATATAGGTTCTTCTCTCATCACTTATCCTGATGAGTTTCTTCATATTTAGCAGGCAAATGTAATAGAACTTTAGGTCACACCCTAATTGAGCGAAAGTCGAGGATGCCCCGGGTCCAAGACATTCAAGGGTGAAGCCGTATGCGTATACTGCGAACCTTTGATAACGCAGGAGATGGGGCTGCATCGGTTTTCCCGCTGGGTAAAGAAAATGGGATTAAAACAAAACAAATACAACTTACCAAGAGAAGAGTTAATAGAATGCATGTTTAATTACACATTGCTCGTTAATTCAATTATATAAAAACATATCCCATCTTGTTTACGATCGTTAAGGGTCACAGATAGGAGCACAACATGGCAATTGGAGTTTTAATCAAGCGCCTTGCAAGAGATGGAACGAACGCAAAGGTCTTTCTGCCGCATATTGTTGAAATCAGAGCCCTTGCCGTGCGGCAACCGGGTTACATTTCGGGTGAAACATTTTTTAACCTGGAGCGCCCAGAGGAGTGCATCGTCATCAGCAAATGGACGACCATAGAACATTGGCAGGCTTGGGAAAAAGATCCACGGCGGTTGGAGCTGAACAAAAATATGGAGATACATCTGGGTGCAAAAACAGAGTACAACGTTTTTGCTATTGGACTTTGGTAAAATCTGATGAAGATATTATTGAAGGGAGCGAGAGGGGCTAAGGGAGAAGCGGAATTCGGGGCGTGCGGTTATCGTTGACGAGTGAAGAAGGATACTGAAACTGTATATGAGTTGACGATCTTGCTGCCGGCGTCCGAATTGCAACCTATTGGAAAATACGGTCGGCTTCTTCACGTCTCATCCGCTGAACCTGCTGTTCGATCAGAGAGATGGTTTTGGCCACATCGCTATTTTCAGCGGCAAGGCTGGGGGTAAGGGCTATATTCAGTCGTTTCTCGGTGTTGCCGAGCTGGTTGGCGAACTGCAGATAATTGCTACGAGAGCGATACGCCAAACGCAAAAGTTCATCGAAATCCTTCCCCTTCGCTTGAAGCATAACAGTGTAGTGGTCGATCAGTATACGCATCCAGGCATTGTATTCGGCCATGGCCTCTGCCGGTGTGCGGGTATGGGCAGTGACTTCGTTGACGGTAATGTTGCGGCCTTCCGCAAGGGCATTGGCTACGGCTTCTAAGGTCCGTATTCGGGCACGCATGTAGTGGGCAACGAACGCCTTCCGATTTTGGGAATAAATCTGGAGGCGGTAGAAGTAATGTACAAATATGACCGGTATGATAATGTACCAGATAGCCAAAGGCGGTTTGAAGATAACCTTGCTCGCCAGCCGCTGGGCTTGCATTTGTTCGTAAGCGATGATCAGGTTTTTTTTCATTTCCATCATTCCACAGGCATATAGCGAAAGCCGAGCCACAGCATTAAAAGGCAAATGACAATTCCGGAAACGAAGGAAAACGTTAATCCGATCTCATCCGGGGCACCCAGCTCCAAAGCATCCCGCAAATACCGTTCACCATCGTAAGAACCTTTTATTTCCGAATAAAAATAAGCGCCGGAATCTATATCCTGTTCTTCTATGGTTTCGACGATTTTATTGAATGTCGGGATGCGGGTCTCCAGCCAAGGGCCGACCGCAGTGGCGAACACCCATAGGAGCAAGAATACGCTGACCAATTGTCCCCAAGCTTTAAGACGGCTTTTGCGCCGTTGCTTCAACCCGGGCGTTTTATCTTTTGAGAATGCAGTCATTCTGATGCCTTTTAAATACTTGTCTGGGCATCCCGATGGCGGATTAAGCCACCGAGATGCCTGTGTTATGCGAGTTTACATTGGCTTGGTATGTCCCATATTCCGATCAAATGGTAGCCGTCAGTTCTGGGAATACAACATAGAACATAATGTAAGCGACGATCAAGGTCAGCATGAGGTTGAAAGACTGGCCGCATACATAAAGGATCAGCGGTTTGCCGCCGACGAAGTGCTCTCTGAGCTCTCTGAAATTGGTGGCCAGTCCGATGCTCACAAAGGAAAGACAGAAAAACCAACCCCGGAAAAGATCGCCCATTCCCTTGATAACGCCCTGGTCGATCATTGCCGAACCCAATCCGCTGATTTGGCCGTTAAAACTGGTATAGATCAGCGAAAAGATGATAGAGGCCGCGATGAAGCCGATGACAAACTTGGGGAAACGGTACCAGATTTCCATGGCACCGACTTTTTGCCCGGTTTCTGCGGCTTCGACTTTGGTGGTGAAGTATAGGGCCACAAAGAAGGCGATGACGCCGATCAATACGTTTTGGATCATTTTGATCGTGGCCGCTACATAAAGCGCTTTTTCGCCAAGAAAAGCACCGGCAGCTGCAACAGCACCGGTGGCATCGATTGTGCCGCCCATCCAGGCACCACCAAGAATCAATTGCTTGTCTACGGGGAAAAAGCCCTTGATAATAATCGGCATGACAATCATCATAATCGACGTGAAAACGAGCGATAGGCCGACGGCGAGCGTCAACTCTTCTTTCTTGGCTTTACAGGCTGCAGCGGTTGCAATGGCTGCCGACACACCGCAAACCGACATGTCTGAACAAATGGTGGCATTGAGACGTTTGGACGGCATTTTCACTATTTTCTGCCCGAACCAGTAGGTCAGAAACCAGACGGTGGGCGTGACCACCCAGGCGACGAAGATGCCGGCTGTGCCGATGACGATTATTTTTTCAAAAAGGATTTTGGCGCCCAAGAGCACCAGACCGGTTTTGATATAGTACTCGGTCTGAACCGCCGGCATGGCCCATTTGGGCGTACCCACGGTGTTGCTGATGAGCATACCGAAAAAGATTGCCCAGGCCGCATACCCAATACCGTAATGTTTCATTGTGGCCTGGTTGGCGGCAATATAGGCGAGTACCGCCACGCCGAATACAAAGATAAAGCCGACAGCGAATTTACCAAAGGATTGTCCCATGGCGGCGATGCCGATACCAAAGAATATGGCAAAACATATGCCCAAGCCGATCAGCTTAAAAATTTGATTGTACGCTTTGACTTTGGTTTTACCTTTGGCTTTGCTGGCCGCCAGGTGCGTGTCCCGCCAGGCCTCGATCTTACTCTTAGCCTCGGCGTTGAGTGCCGCATCGTTAAACCCGGCAGCTTCAGCGGCCTGCTCAGCGGCCATAGCGAGAGCGAAAGCTTCCTTTTCCTTGGCCTGAGCCGCCTCGTATTTGGTAACTGCTTTGGCTTTGCGCGCATCGGCCGTTGCCGAATCCAAGACAAATGCTTCCGCCGGATTGCTGGACCACTTCTTGGGCTTGCCGGAAAATGATTTCAGCCATTTACCGGCTGGGATATCCAGCGCCTTGACCTTCTTTTTCGCATCATAGAGCTGGAACCATGCTATGGTCTTAAATTTGTCTGTCCGCTTGGCGGCTTCTCCATACTTGGCTTGAGCCTCTTCAAGCTTGCCTTTCATAACTCCGGACTGGGGAAAATAGATGAGCATTCCGGCGATCAGGAGTGCGAAACCGAGCCAAACCGCCCACCAGTCTTCCTTTTTTAGTAATTCGGACCACTCCCATTTGCCGACATCTTTAACCACATCTGGATTGCTTGCCATTTCCAATAGACTCCTTTCTCTTTAAGTTATCATTGTGTGTGTGGGTATATCCATAAAACCCCTGTTTCGCTCCCAGGGTTTTTGCATGGAGATGATGGCCTAAGCGCAGAATCGCTCGATGTATGATACAATTTTCATTTTTGAGCAATGAACATGCCAAAACATTTAATATCAATAACATATTGATATTAAATGTTTATTTGATGTAATGGTCGGCGTCTCAGGGCTTGCATATGCCGCTTGTAGATGGCATCGATGCGGGCTGGAATGCGGAATGACAAATGAAAGGTATTAAAAAAATAATAAATACTGTAGAAATAACGAATGGTTACAGTTACTGCGGTTGTGCTGTTAACCACAAGAAGTCAAGCCCGGGGTGGGTGCAGCCTTGAGTTGGCGATGCCTCTGGAAGGGGGCAGTGGTCGAAGTGATGAAAAGCGATCAAATATTCGACCCCACAGGCAGTCTTGATTGCGGCTTGAATTCATTGAATAGAACTGTGATTCTACCTGCGAAATGAATCAACAGCGAGGTTGTAGCGCTTAATAATTTTTTGAAGGGACTGGCGTTTCATTCCTCCGATTTGGGCGGCAGCAGATACGTTCCCATTGGTTTGTTTCAGCAGATGATTCAGGTATTCACGCGTAAAGGCTTCGACAACACGTTCCTTCAGTTCCTGGTAAGGTTTTACCAGATCCATTTCCCTATTTTCGGGTACCCCTGGTTGAGGATTTGTGTCCACATGCGTAAGCGTTATTTCTTGATCTGATGTGAAAGCATATAAACCCCGGATCATATTTTCCAACTCTCGAATATTGCCGGGCCACTCGCGGCCGAGAAAGTAGTTGAGAGCTTCCGGGGCGATGGTTTTTGGGGGTTTGTTTTGCTCAGCGGCAACAAGTTCAAGGAAGTGATTCACCAGTAGTGGAATATCGCTTCGCATGTCTTCAAGTCGCGGCATGGTTAACGGGGCCACGTTCAAGCGATAGAACAAATCTTCTCGGAAAAGGCTCTTCCGAATTTTGGTTGCAAGGTCTTGATTGGTGGCCGCCAAAATACGCACATCGACTGAATGACTGCGATTGGACCCCAACGGCTTGATTTCCTTTTCCTGAAGGACGCGCAGAAGCTTGGTTTGAACCGGGATCGTCAGGTCCCCGATCTCGTCGAGAAAGATTGAGCTTCCATGGGCCTGGTCAAACAACCCCTTCCGATCTTCGACGGCGCCTGTGAAAGCGCCTTTTCGATATCCGAATAATTCACTCTCCAATATCGTTTCCGGAAGGGCCGGGCAGTTAACCGTGATCATTTTGCGGTGACCGTGTGGGCTGAGGTTGTGGATGGCCTGTGCCGCCAAATCTTTTCCGGTGCCGGTATCTCCTCGAATGAATACGGTTGCGTCGGATTGGGCCAGCATACGGATTTTTTCGAAGGTGTCCCGCATGGGTTTGCTTTGGCCAATCATGTTAGCAAAACTATCATGGAGGCGCATTTTCTCCATAAGGCGCTCATTTTCACGAACCAGCCGGTTCAACTCGAGTCCTTTTCGTAGCAGGTGGATCAGTCGTTCCTCATCCAAAGGCTTTTGGATAAAATCGTAGGCACCGATTTTAATCGCCTCAACGGCTTTCTCGATGGAGCCGTAAGCGGTCATGATGATCACGGTGACTGCCGGGTTGCGGGATTTAATTTCCTTTAAAAGGTTCAGTCCATCCATTTCCGGCATGCGGATATCGGCGAGAACCACATCCACTGCGTTGGCCGATATAACACCAAGTGCTTCGATACCGTTTTCAGCCACCAATACGTGGCAATCGATTTCCATGGCAATGGTTCGCTGAAGTCCGTGAATGAGATCGGTTTCATCGTCTACCAGCAAAATCGTGTCGTGGGCCATTTCAAATCTCCTGTTTTCCCTCTTCAATAGGCAGATGGATGGTAAACGAACTACCCTGGCCGGGTATGCTATCGACGCTGATATCACCGCCGTGTTGCTTGACGATGCCGTAGCTGACAGCCAAACCAAGCCCAGTGCCTTTACCGGGGCTTTTGGTCGTAAAAAAGGGATCGAAGATGCGATTGAGATACTTGCTGGCAATACCGGACCCGGTGTCGGTAATTTTGATATCGATGCGATTGTCTTTTATGTCTTGACGCAGTGAAATGGTGATCGTGCCCAGATTGTCCATGGATTGGAGCGCGTTTATGATCAGATTCATAAAGACCTGCTTCATCTGTGTTTCATCCAACAATAAATGGGGCAGGTCTCGATCGGCTTCGGTTTTAAGTTCAACGGCCTTTTTGTTCATCTGGGGTTCGAGAACTTTCAAGACGTCGATAAGGCATTCGTGAATGTCACACTTTGTTTTTAAGGGTTCCGATACCCGGGCAAAGTTCAATAGGGCCTGGACAATCGACTTGCAATGTTCGGTGTGTTTCTGGATGATTCGAATGTCTGCACCGACCTGGGCATCTTGAGGCGTATTTTTGGAAATGAGGTTGGCATAAACTTGGATCACGCCAAGTGGATTGTTAATCTCATGGGCCACGCCGGAAGCCAGTTGGCCAATGGATGCCAGTTTTTCAGTTTGAGCCAAATGAATATCCATTTTGCGCCGGTTGGTAACATCTTGCAGGCGCGCATCGAAACCATCGAATCGCCCGGTTTCATCAACGCGCTTGGTGGCCGAGATCATCACCGCCAATTTTTGGCCGCGGCGGTTTACCATCGGCACTTCCATCTCTTCCACGTAGCCTTTTTGCCGTAATGTTTTTGTAAACTTAACAGCGTCGCGTGTGTCCCAGAATAGCTGATAATGCGTTTCGATGGAAAGCGCCTCAGGTTTGTCCCTAAAGTTAAACAGGTCTTCACCGGCCTGGTTGATATCGATCAGGCGATTTTCACGATCACAAATGATGATGGTATCCCGGCTGCTTTCAAACAGTTTGCGGTACTTGCTTTCAGAAGCCCACAGTTCATCATGTGTATGTTTCAGGTCTATGGCGACATTTTCGAATGTATTTCTGAGTTGCTCGAATTCATCGTTTGTTTCAACAGTTGGTTCGAGAGGGGGGACGCCATCCTGTCGAATGTCGATCGCTCGAAACCGTTTCAGCAGCTCATTCATTTGCGTGATAACGGTACGATTGAACAACAAATAGAAAAGCCCCAATAGGGCAAATAGGCTGATGGTGGCGATCAGGAAAACATTCCAGGCCGTCTCTTTGACGCGCAGGAATGTGACGTCGACCGGAATATAAATAGAATCGGCGGCGACAACTTCTCCGACCCGGTAATGGTATCCACCCTCTACGCCGTAAATGTCTTTCATTTGCTGCGGCGCATCGATGGGATCGCCATGGCAACGCAGGCATTCGGTCTCGGCGCGGATGGCGCGGTAACGCGCATAGTAGGATCGCTCACCTTTTAAAATCAGTCCATGCCATTCGGACCGATCCGGGTGGTCGTTGAACCACTTTATTTTTTCAAGCTCCAGGGCATCGGCTTTGTTGATGGGATTCGTCGGATTTCCAGCCGCGCGCTTGTAGCTGAAATCGGGAAAACGTTTGCCCAAACGACTCATGATTTCACGCCCCACATAAGTGGTAGACATGGCGTGGGGGATGAATCGGTCCGGAGTTAGCAGGTCACCCATGGTGGGCCGCAGTACGTCTTTAACGTATCGCCGGGTGGCGTCCGCGGTGCCGATAAATATTTCGGTCTCCTTATAGACCTCTCGAGTGGCAAGATTTTTGAGATAGTAATAGACTACAATCGCTACAGAAATACAGGTCAGAAGGGAAATGACCGCCGCGCCGATGCGAAATTTCGTTTTGATTGAAAATTTTTCTTTAGACACCCTACCCCCTGCCGCATCGTTGTTATTTAAATCATTTCTATATGACGTTAATATATTTTATGAAATTTTCGGTCTAATATTCCACAGTTTTAGTTTGACCGGTCCCCATCGGATGACTGCCATAAAGATCCCTATAATCATGCAGGGCAGCCACACCCATATGATCTCTGACATCAATACTGTTGCGCCGCGCGGAGACAAAAATCTTTGGATCGAAAGCGGTGAGACCTCTATGACCTGGATCGGGGCAAAGAAGCGCTCCGTCGAAAACGGCCAGAGGAAGGCAATCCCAAGGCCACCGTTGGTGAATGCATCAAATAAACCATGGGAGGCTGCCGCAGCGAACAGAAACCAAAAAGCCATAGCAAATCGCCTGCGGAAGCAACTTGCGCCCAGCAGTGCTGCCACCATCGCAAAGGCCAGCGAATGGCTGAAGCCACGATGACCGATATCGGAGGCATAGGAGACGCCGAATCGAAAAGCGAGAACATCCAGGTCCGGCAATACCGATATGGCGATACCGACCATGAGCAAGCGCGCAGGTATAACCTTGCGGCCAAGACCAAGGCCGATGGCTATGGGAACAGCAGGGTGCGAGAGAACGGTTGGCATTTATAGGGACTCTCGATAGTGGATCTGACAAGCGGTTGCTTTTTTGTTCGAAACGTACCTGTCATCAAGCAGGAGGGCCGGAAGCCTCGAGGGTTACTTTCGATAGGGAATCACGAGTACCGGACAGGGGGCATTATTTATAACATATTCGGTTATGGTGCCGGTGACAAAGTCCTTTACGTTGTCTCTGCCGTCCGTACACATCACGATGAGATCCACCCCCTCTTGAGCGGAGACCTCGACAATGGTTTCTGCCGGTGTGCCCTTGTGAAGCAGATAGTTTACCTCAATGTCGTCCGCATGTAGCTCATGAATGACGGCTTTCATTTCTTCTTTTGAATCGATGGCAATCTGTCGATATTTTTTTTTGATCTTTTCGACGCTGACCCGCAGCATTTCGCGCTCGTGCTTATCCATGAATTCTGCATGGACGTTGAGCATCGTCACCCGTGCATTGAACTGGTGGGCAATCTGTGTGGCTTTTTTAATTGCGATGTAGGCGCGCTCTTTTAAGTCGGTCGGACATAGGATGTGGCGAAACATTTTGCTATTCCCTCCGTTGAGTTGTTTACACCCAAGTTGAGCGTTTCATATTTTCGAAATTTGAAAATCACCAATAAAAATAAGGAATTCTACCCATCAGATTTCGAAAATATAAAACCCTACGGGATTCCAATTGCATCTGACGTCAAATACGTCCCTTATAGTTCACTATAGCGGAACGACATTTTCCTTGTACCCGGCAAACTTGAAAATCGCTCAATTTAGGCTACCCTATTGTTTACCCAACCAGCGGTATCAGGTCAATCCCCAGGCATGAAAAATATGTTGCAATGAAATTAATGATTTCCATCCTTCGTCTCAATCCTACTCATCCGATCTGGACAAATACTTCTTATTGCGAGACATTGTACCACTCTTACTGGCTGAAAACCGATAACGCCAAAGCCATCGGCAAGAGGTAGTCGCGGTGACTCCAGAGCGACGATTAAATCGTTTCGTCATACAATATGCGTCAACCATGTATGCGGTCGGAATTGAAATCTGTAAACAAGGTTAACGGTCATGCCGATTGTTGACAAGAGATTTAAATGAACGGTGAGACTAACTAATTAATATAAAACATAATAACTTAAAAATTTTGAATTTGTCGCATTTCCAGTTCTGGTATTTTTATTGCTCAAATACTCTCTAAGGTTGAATCATATAATAATTAGGCCCGCTCGAAGGGCATTTGAACATCAAGTCGCACAATTAGCGCAATGGGCAATAAAAAAAATCTTTTAGAAGTGGCTTCAAAACCTTTCATAGAAGGGGGGAGCGGTTTAAAAATAAAAATACAAGGTTCATAATCCGCTGTTAACGGTTTCATTTCACGTTAAACAGGATCCATTTCGGCTGATAATCATTGACAAAAAGTACGCCACCAAATTACAAATAATCTAATCCATCCTGAACCGACAATACTGATTCTGAGAACTTTCCTGCTTTCGCGCCAAATCTCCGTCTGCATCCTGTAGTTGCAATTTCGATGATTGGAGGGAGAGCATGGCCGATCGTCCGACCATCCCCAAAGCCGGTATCCAGCGGAAAGTCCTCGTACTTATTCTGCCTCTCGTCATCGTCTCGATGCTCACCATTAGCCTGATCAGTTTTCATTTTTTAAGCGAACTATCTGAGAAACAAAGCGAACGCTTTCTCCTGGATCGCCACAACGAAATCCTTACCATCTCCGAGGACCAATCGGTGGCCAACTACTTTCACAACGTTGCCTATGGTCTCTCGGAAGAGGCGGCACTGTATCAAAGGTGAGTTGGAGCGCTATTTCAAAAGATTCTCGGATCGCTACAACAGCATTGACCATGTTTACATCGGGATCCGTTTCATAAATAACAAAGGCCGCGAAATCGCCAAGTATTGGGGGGACAAAGTCGGGGGTGAATACCAGAACGTCTATGATACGGCGTTTTTTCAGAGCACAATAGAATTGGCTTCCGGCACAGTTTACACGTCACTCATTGCGCCCCGCATGACCAAATCCACGCCTATTTACTGGGACGAGGATGGCAACGGCGTGTTGTCGGATAATGAATTACGCGGAGTTATTGCGGTCGATTTTCTATATCCATTAAAACAGTTCCAACGTGAGCGACTGTTCGTGGCCATTGTGACCATTGGGGTTACGATCCTGGCCATCCTCATTACTGCCATTACCGTAAACGTGCTCCTGCGACGAGTGACACGTCCCCTTCACCAATTGGTCGATGCGACCAAGGCCATTTCCTCCGGGGACCTTTCTACCGAGATCGCCGTGCAATCGGATGACGAGGTCGGGCTGCTTTCAGCTTCTTTCAACCAGATGGCGCAAGACCTGAAGGTGAGCATCGATGATAAGGACCGCTATGCCGGAGAATTGGCGAAGCTGAACCTGGCGCTTGAGGACAAGGTTAAAGCACGCACAATGGAACTGGAGAAAACGAATCAGGACCTCCAGATTGCCAATGTCAAGATAAAGGAGGCGGACAGGCTGAAATCCGAGTTTCTGGCCAATATGTCCCATGAGCTGCGGACGCCGATGAATGCCATCATTGGTTTCACACGGCTGGTTCGCCGTAAGACAGCGGACCTTCTTCCCCTCCGGCAGCAGGAGAACCTGAATAAGGTGGAGATCAGCGCAAAGCAGCTTCTGACCCTTATCAATGATATCCTCGACCTATCGAAAATAGAAGCGGGAAAGATGATCGTGAATACCATGCCCGTTAATCTGGCCGCCCTTCTCGATACCTGCTTACCACAGTTGAGCCATTGGTGAGAAAGGATAAGGTGCGACTTTTCATGGATGTGCCGGACGACTTTCCCGAGGTGTTGAGTGATCCGGACAAATTGAAGCAAATCCTCATCAACCTTCTCAGCAATGCGCTCAAGTTTACCGAAGAGGGAGAGGTGAAGCTCTCCGCTGCACGGGAGGCTGCGTCGCTGAGTATTGCCGTTGCCGACACGGGGACGGGCATCCCTTCCGATGCTCTCGCATACATCTTCGACGAATTTCGGCAGGTGGATGGTTCCACTACGCGCAAGCACGGTGGTACTGGCCTGGGCCTGTCGATAACCAAGAAGTTGACCCATCTATTGGGCGGCACGATTGCGGTGAGCAGCACCGAAGGGAAGGGTGCAACGTTTACCGTTACCTTTCCCATAAATGAGGGGAATAAAGAGTTACGGACAGAGACGGCAATACCTGATGAGGAGATTCGTGCTCATGCTGGAATCATGGGGAAAAAGGTCCTCCTGGCCATCGATGATGATCCGAATGTGCTGATTCTTTTGAAGGAAAACCTGGAGGATGAGGGCGTCTATGTCGTTGGCGCTCTGAGTGCAGATGAAGGGATCCGAAAAGTAAAAGAAATTCATCCGTTCGCCGTTACGCTGGACATTATGTTGCCACAAAAGGATGGATGGGCGGTTCTCAGCCAACTGAAGGCGGATCCCGCAACCCGTGAAATACCCATCATCGTGCTCTCCATCATTGATAACAAGGAGCTGGGATTCAGCCTCGGAGCGTTTGATTACCTGGTGAAACCATTCGATAACGAGGCCATCATGGACGTGCTGCGGCGCATCCCCGCTGACTCGAATAAGCGCGTGCTCGTGGTGGACGATGAACCGGCTGCGGTGGACCTGCTCAATCAAATCCTCAGGGATGAAGGGTATCAAGTCAAGACGGCCTGCAACGGCAAAGAGGCCCTGAGTGTTCTGGATGCCGCCCCTCAGGACATCATTCTACTTGACCTCCTGATGCCCGATATGGACGGCTTTGAAGTCATTCAGCAAGTCAAGAAGAACAAGAAGTTGAGGGACATTCCCATCATTGTTGTGACGGCAAAGGACCTCACCGACGCTGACCTGGAATTCCTTCACCGCAGCGTTGATAAAATCATCCGGAAGTCAGGTCTTGGCGGCGAAGACCTGATAGAGGAAATTCGGTCAATATTTCATGAACATGATGCTGCCAAAAAGGAGAACGGCACACATGAGGAAAATCCTGGTTGTCGAGGATAATGACTTTAATAGAGATCTGGTTGTTCAACTCCTGGAGGACAGGTATCATGTCATCGAGGCTGTCAACGGAGAGGAAGGCGTCGAGGTTGCGAAAGAGAGCGACCGGAGCTGATCCTCATGGACCTGTCCCTTCCTGTCATGGATGGTTGGGAAGCCACCCGACGTCTGAAAGCGATCGATGAGCTGCGTTCAATCCCGGTCATCGCCCTGACTGCGCATGCGATGGTGGGCGATGAAGAGAAGGCCTTGGCCGCCGGTTGCGACGAGTACCTGGTCAAGCCGTTGGACGAAGACGAACTGATGCAGAGAATAGGGAAGTATCTCGAACAAGATGTACCTGACTGAGACCCTCCATAAGGGGAGAAATATGATGCCAATCCGGTTGGAGGAAACGGATGGAATCTGAAGCGACCATCTTGATCGTTGATGATGAACCCATCAACGTGGATATGCTCATCCAGGAGCTGGATGAGGAGGGGTACAATCTGTTGACCGCTCGCGATGGCGAAGAAGCCCTCATCAAGGTGCAGGAGCACCCGCCCGACCTCGTGCTTTTGGATGTGATGATGCCCAAGGTTGATGGGTTTACGGTGTGCCGCATATTGAAAGGAAGTGGAAAAACCATACTGATTCCGGTCATTCTTCTCACCTCCCTCCGTGCCAATGAGGACCGGGTTCGGGGGATTGAAGCCGGTGCTGACGATTTTATCTCCAAGCCCTTTGATCGTGATGAACTGCTGGCCAAGATAAGGTTCCTGCTGCGTCAGAAACGGCATCGCGACGAGCAGGAAAAGGCCCTCAAAGAGCAACTTCAAAGCACGAAACGGGATTTGGAACAAGCCCGCCTTGAACTGGCACGGGCGCAGGAGCGCATCGAGCTGCTGGAGCGCGCCAAGGAACAGCTCAGTAAGTTCGTGCCGCTGTCCGTAAGCAAAGTGGCAGAGGCGGATCCGGAGACCTTCGTGCTTCAGAAAGTTGAATCAGATGCCACGGTTCTCTTCCTTGATATCGGCGGCTACAGCAGCATGTGTGAATCTCTGGATGATGAAAGGGTGAATTTCCTGATCGAGAAGTATTTTTCCGAGTTCCTCGACGACGTCAGGAAGGGTAACGGTGAGATCAACGAGACGGCGGGGGATGGGCTGATGATTATTTTTCATGGGAAAGACAAGGAAGGTCATGCCAGCAGTGCCGTGTCGACAGCCTTCGCCATTCACTACAAAACATTGAAGGTCAATGCGGAGCTTCGCGGAAAGTTCGAACCTACTGTTGTTAATATAGGCATCAATTCAGGTAAGGTGTTTCTTGGCGCAACCAGGTTTGAGGGGATGTCAACCTCACGCTGGACGTTTACCGCCTCCGGTTTAACCACGGTGCTCGCGGCGCGGATCGCCGGACTTGCAACGAACGGCGAGATCCTGCTTGGCCCGGAGACGGTGAATCGATTGCAAGGGGGATTTATGATTCAACCCTTTGGTGAGCACCGGCTCAAGAACATTTCAGCGCCGGTAACTGTTTACCGGCTTATGGTGTGAAAGTTACCAAAACCCTGGATCGACTCCTATTGGTTCGATTGCAGACATGGTGATGTAAACTTAGCCATCCGCATTTGATTAACACTTACTTCCTCTTTTGCGGAGGAAGGCTTGGCTGGAAAGGAGGTCATATCATGGTACGGTTAAAGCACCCGTTTCTGGCACGACTGGCACTGCTTTTCTGCGCTCTCATTGTCGCGTTGCCGTCAACCCTTTCGGCGCAGGATTCGAAAACGATAGAAATTTGCGGGGGACCTTGAAGGTCGTCGATTTGTGGAATGTGGGGCGCTCTGTGGCGCTGAATTATGCCGAAGGCCTGGTAGAGTTGGACAAGGACAACAACTTTGTTCCCTGCCTGGCCGAGAGTTGGCAGTGGATTGATGAGCGAACGATCGAGTTTAAATTGAGGAAGGGGGTGTCCTTTCACAACGGAGAGTCGTTCAGCGCAGAGGTGGTCAAGATCAACTGGGAGGCCTATAATAAACTGAAACCTCCGATGTTTCCTGCGGTTCTATCCATTGATGATGGGACTGTACTCGAAATCGTTGACATTAATATTGTTCGATTCATATTTCCTGAGCTGACGGCCTGGCATTGCCGAGACTTCGGTGGTTTTTTTAGTTTGCGCCCGCCTTTTTTAACGGGCATGAGTTCGGCCAACGGCGCTGGGGGTATCTCTCAGAGCCTGGACCATGGGGGACGGGTCCCTTCGTATTGGTTGAGGGAACCATAATCCCGGGGAAGTTCAGTGATCGCGTGGTCCTAAATGCCTATGATAAATACTGGGACGCGCAATATCCGAATGTGAAAAGTGTGATCTTCGACAACAAGCTTCAAAAGGACAGAGAAGAGGTCATGCGGCTCTGCAGGGAGACCGAAGGCGAGGTGGACATCGTTAGCTTCATCCGTCCGCTGGACACCCTTAAAGTGGCCGAGAGCCCCTTCGCCAGGGTGGTGAAAAGCAAGGATTTTACCCAAACGCACTCGGCCATAAACCAGCGCAAGGTAAATAGCAAGTGGAAGGACATACGATTGAGGAAGGCTATCAGTCACGCGCTCAACCGCGAGGAGCTTGTAAAATATGGCACCAAAGGGAACGCGTATAATCTGGGGGGTCATATACCGCCCGGGGCCCCGGGCTATAATCCCAACAAACCTCTTTACAATTATGATATTGAAAAAGCTCGATCACTGCTTGCAGAGGCCGGCTACCCCGATGGATTCGAGATGACCCTTATTACCCCGGAAGCGCAAAAGTTGGAGGCCCAGGTCATGAAGAGGATGTATGAGCGGATCGGCCTGAAGGTGAATGTGGAAGTGTTCCCGTGGCCAGTTTGGCTACGAAAAGTGTGGTGCCCGACCGAGGAAATTGCTTTAAAGCAAGAGTGGGATGTATCGGTCTGCTATAACAACGACTTTTGGGGTCATTCTGGTCCAGCACATTTGATCTATCCTTTTATCGACGCTTCTGGAATACGCTGGATAGAGTACGATTCGGTTTACGAGAAAATGTTCAAAGACATGGCCGGGACGGTAGATGAAAAAGCACAGGATGAAAAAATGAGGCGGATGGAGAAGTACATATATGATAACGCTTATGCGGTTTTTATTTACTCACCTTTGAACCTCTATGCTGTGAACAAGGAAGTCAACTTTGTACCGCAGAAATTTCAAAACATGCGACTGAAGGAGACGTCCGTAACGGAAAACCATTGGTCCGTTCGGTCAAAGGTTGAGGTTAGTAAAACAGACGGCACTAAAAAGCAATGATTGCGGGTTCGATTACCCAAGACCCTTTTTTTAGGCGATAACGCCTTCCATTTCAGGGAGTAATATGGGGTTGATAAGTATCATCAGCTGGCCCGGGCTGAAAGTCTGAAAGATTGGTAGCCCAGTGGCCGGCTGCATAGAAAGGCTATAAATGGTTTAAAAACTACATATCATGCCCAAGTACAAGGCGCGGGACGACGAGAAAACACAGCATACACGGGCGTATGCATTCAGTGCCAGTTCCAGGGGCAGGGGTCCCTGAAGCTGACCGAGAAGGGCCACAACGTCGTGATTTGTCCGCCATCGGAGGATTGGGCGAAAAGACTTTTTCGAGATAGCTTCTACATGCCTCCGAGTTTTGGCAGAACCGCCGCGGCGAAACTCAAAACAAAAAAGAAGCCGCACATGTCGGTGACCGTTGTCAGCAGCGGGCTGGAAACCAGGGCCGGATCCAGTTTCAACCGCTTGAGCACGAGGGGCAGCATACCGCCGAGGGTGACGGAAACCAGCGTGTTGGCCGCCAATGCACCGCCGACCACAACTCCGAGCCACGGGTTTCCCTTCCAGAAAAAGGCGACCCCGCCAAGCAGCAAGCCAAGCACCAGACCGTTGATGATGCCGACCTTGGCCTCCTTTGCCAGCACCCAGAGCAGTTCGCCCGGCCGGACCAGGCCAAGGGAGAGTTCACGCATGGAAACCGCCACGGCCTGGTTGCCGGAACAGCCGCTCATGTCGCTGACCATGGGCAGAAAAACCGCCAGGGTAATGACTGCGGCAAGGGTATCCTGATACAGGGCAATGACACTTGCGGCGATGATATTGAGGACAATATTCATGCTCAGCCAGGACAGACGGCGTCCGGAACGGGAGAGCAGCGGCATGGTCCGGAACTCCTCGCCGCCGATGATACCGCTCAGCCGCAGAAATGTTTTTGTTTTCCGCTTATTGACCGCCTCCTCAATGGCATTCGGCAGCACCACACCGACCAGCCGCCGCCCATCGTCCACAACCGGCACGCCGAACAGATGATGTTCCTCGAAAAACTCCTCAAGCTCTTTAAGCGAAGCCTTGTCCGACACACTGAGAGGCGAAGAGAGCATTACCTGGGTGAGCTGGGTTTCCCGGGCAGGAAAAAGCAGGTCGTGCATGCGAAGCACGCCGGCCAGCTTCTCTTCCCGGTCAACAACATAAAAATACTGAACATGGTAATCGACGTATTCACTCCGATTGGCCTGCAGGTCATCGAGTACGTCCTGGATAGTATTGTCGGTTTTATAGACAAGGAACTCGGAAATCATGAGTCCGCCGGCGCAGTCCGGTGCGTACTCCAACAACATTCTCGCTTCTTCGGCGTCTTCCCGGTCCATTTTCGCCAGAATTGCCTGACTTGCATCCTCATCCATTTCGCCCAGCACATCAACAAGATGATCGCTGGTCAACTCCTCCATAATAGCCGCCGCCTGCTCCGATGGCATATCCTCCACCAGATCCGCGGCCTGGGCTTCCGGGATGTCCTCAATCACATCGGCGGCATCCTCGGGGCTGAGAAGGCTGAGCAGACGAAGCTGTTCTTCCTCTGTCAGTCGAGAGATGGCCCTGGCCGTCTCCGACGGGCTGAGAGTATCAATAAATTTTGTCAATTCAACGCTGTTTTCCGCAGCGATCAGTTCACTGAGCGTTTCCCAGGGGGGAGTTAAATCACTCATCAATAACCTCTTGAAATTGTAGCAATAAAAAGATCATTCGCCTCGGAATGAGACGGCGGTATCCTTTTGATACCTGCTCCGCAAGAGCGATTTTCACCTTATCATGAAAACATATCACAATCAAGAAAAACGCAGTATTTATGATGCAAAGCCATAAAACGTGATGTTAGGTTCAGATCGTTTTTTTAATGACCACTTTAAATACGACCATTAATGAACATACAAGGTAAGATGTGTTGCGGGCGAACGCCAACGGAAACACTCAAGGATGGGAAAAATATATGACGAGAAAAGTTTGTAGCCTGATTTTAAGCTGGTAGACACTGAGTTAAAATCGGTCGCTGTCAGATCGGGTCTAAACTACTGCACCTTGGAAATAACCGACAGAATTCAGATTTCAGCTCAATGCTATATTAAGTATTTTCGCAGGGTGTCAAGGTCGTCAGGATTAGGATTGTTGATCATGGCACCGACGTGAATTTCTCTGTCTTCCTCCACCAAACGGCGGGCATCGCACTTGAATTCGATTTCCAATGTATTTTCGGGAAGTCTAAATAAAAGCCTGAACTCATCCTGCCCGCGCAGCAAAACCTTCTTATCTGTGACCCCTTAGGATAGGTAATATTTACACCTCCCATGGCGATATCTGTAATCACACAGGGATATGAAGAATTTTTGTAACCATTTTCCATGATCGTCATTGCGGGAAGAGTAATTTTGCTCCTCTGATGCACACGTCGATCATTACCAGTTTCATGCGGTAATAGGTAGCGCTGCTCTTCAAGATAATTTAAAATGATTTTGTCCAGGAGGGATGCGACTGTCCTCCGCTCTTTTGTTGCTGCACGCCTGAGCGTATCGCGCACCAAGTTTGCCATCCGAATTGAGTAAACGATGTCCTTTTTCATGGTTAAATTGTACATCATATGTAATACAATATCAACCTTTTTTATATTTTCATTGAAATATTAAAGGTATAAGCCCTTTAAGGGGGGGGTAACCATTCTCCCAATCCATCGAACCACGACGGTTTAATTAAAAAGCAATACATTTTACATGTCTTTGGTGCCTCACCCCGCATATCAAAACCTTCAAGGTCAATATTGCTAGCGCCTTGTTGATGCTCTGGAAGTTTTCCGAGGTCAAATTGGCCAAGCGTATTATTCACAGCACAGGCCCGAGCATCGCAATGGCGTTGTTCCAGAGCCGGCGCTGCCAACTCCAGTGCGCCACCATGTCACCGGTGACCGGTTTGGATTGGGCGATGTAGCTGTCCTGGCGCCGACGCATGTCGGCCGTCAGCGCCGGGTCGTAAAACAGGATGTTGTTTTCGTAGTTCAGCTCGAAACTGCGGCGGTCCATGTTGGCGGAACCGATCAACGTGACTTCCCCGTCCAGGGTCAGCGACTTGGTGTGCAGCAGCCCGCCCTCGTATTCGAAGATTCGGACGCCGGCAGCGAGCAGATCGTCGTAATAGCTTCGGCTGGCCGCGCCGACGATCCACGAGTCGTTCCGCGCCGGGAAAATGATGGTCGTATCGACCCCGCGGCGGGCGCTCGCGCACAGCCCGGTCTGCATGGCCTCGTCGGGAACGTAGTAGGGAGTCGAGATAACCAGCTCGCGGCGGGCGGCGTACATCAGCGACTCGAACATCTCGGGCATGGCCGAGTAGCGTACGGTCGGTCCGGTGCCGATCACCTGCGCCGGAAACCCGGGCTGGGCCGGCGGAAGCGGCTGCCTCAACAGATCGCTGATCTCTTCGCCCGTTTCGCCATCCAGTCGCCGACAAACAGGTGCTGGTTCTGGCGGGCGATCGGTCCCTCGAAGCGCATCATGGCGTCCACCCAGGGCGCATACTTGGCCTTGACCAGAAACTCCGGATCGGCACAGTTCTGGCTGCCGCAATAGGTGATGCGATCGTCGATGACGACGATCTTGCGGTGATTGCGCAGGTCGATACGCCCCTTCAGCGGCCGCAGCAGCGGGTTGCCGATCGGCAGGGCCACGGCCACGTGAACGCCGGCCTTCCGCATGGCCTGCCAGTGCTCCGAGTGGATCATGGTGCGCGAGCCCAGTCCGTCCGCCATGGCCCGGCAAGTGACCCCGCGCGCCGCGGCCCGCTTCAGCGCTTCGACCACCTTGCGCCCGTTGTTGTCCGGCAGCCAGATGTAGAACAGCAGGTGAACGTGGTCTTTGGCGGCATCGATGTCGGCCACCATGGAGTCGATGGTTGCGTTCGAATCCTGCATCAACTGCGCCCGGTTGCCGCCGACAGGGTCGAAACCGTTGACCGATTTTCCGACTTGAAACAGATGCGCGTAGCGCTGCGGTACGTCGGCCTTGCAGATTTGCGTGCGTCCCATCCCGGCGCGGCAGCCACATCCGGCAGCCGGGAGAGAACCTCGCGCATCCGCTCCACTCGGTGCCGGCCGATGTTTGTCTCACCCAACAGGATGTATGCCAGGATGCCCACCACCGGAACGGCGATGATGACCACGATCCAGGCGATCCGCGAGGCCGGTTCCCGATGGGGCCGTAGCAGCACCCTCACTATAAGTGCGATCTGTATGAGAATATGCAGGGCCCAGAATATGGTCTGACTCATATGTCAAATCTTCCGGTTACAAGTTATCCTACCGCGGTTAGCCCAGTCATTGCATGGAATCTTTCCATTTCCGAACTGCGTAGTGAAAACCCCCGAATACTCGCGGTTTTTTGCCGGTGCTTACATACAGGATAGCGGCCATCAACTGAAGTAACTCGATGTCGCTGTCCAGTTGCGGCTGATTCGGCGCAGTTCCTCTCCAGCAATCGTGTATTACATTTCCTACACCAGAAAGCCTCAATTTGTATGTTAATTCATACACTATCCTTTCTACTAAAAAAATATCTTAAATAAAACTGTTTAATTGCAGAGAGTTAAATATATAATAATTTTCGGCATTTTAATTGCAGTGAATTTCCTCAATCCTCTTGAAGTAAATCATCCTCAATTATAAGCCAGGAGTAAAATCAAAATGTTTGAAACAACCTTGTTCGAAACCACCTTACTGGTATTTGGTATAGGGCTTTTATACATTCCATTTATATTGGTGATTTCAGGTAGAAAATAAATACATAACTAGAGATATATTTGATTTCGCAAATCGAAAATGAGATCAGCCTGCACCAGCCCCGTTTTCTTCAGCTTGCGATATGCCTATTTGAATTTTGTAAATTTTCTATTCATACGGAATATTACAGTTGATAACTTTTAATGCACATATTCGTAGTTGTCTGGCATCACATAAGGCGGTGCATCGATGAACCACACAACCAGCGATCTTGAAAGCTACCACGCAAGAAATCCCATTAATGTAGATGAGGAAAATACCTGCCTCCGCGGGATTTGCTATTCAATACCCCCCTCGATTCTTCTTTGGTTACTGATTGTCTCTCTTGTCCGCTGGTTGGTTTAAAGTTTATCCGTATTTTTAGGATTAGCAACATCAACATCCAACTAAGGGAGGGGAGTAAAGATTTGAATTCCCAGTAGCCAACAAGTTACCCCAGGGAAAGACACCCAATGAATTCGCTGAACTGATGTGCCCCGGTTACCAGCTCGCTCGATTCTCACCGGCCCAGTTTCCAAAGAAAACTGGGCCTGAAAATTAAAATCGGCATTCCTGCACTGACCTTTTCTAAACCGAATAATATTGGTTTTTACCCCATATTATACCCGCAATCAACTCGTCTTGTGATTTCCCCAATTGTATCTGAATATACCACATAGTTCCATACATAGCCTTGCGCCGGCTAAAACCATTTCAACAGCCGATGCGTAGCGCACGATCCTTTCTGCCATGGGCAAACGCCGGTTGGTCGAATCCATTAAACATACACATCCATTTCGATCAAGAAGCGGGCGATGTAACACCATAGCTTAATTTAACAGGCTGCTAAAGTGTCTTTATAGGAAAATTAGGGCTTTTAGGGCCACACCAAGCCTTTGGATAACAACCACAAGAAGAGTCTATCTCGGGGGGTGGGGATAATGAAAAAATCAGAGCTGAAAAAGTTTAGGGAGTTGCTGATCGATTGGCAGGAACAGCTTCTGGAGCGCGCCGATCACACTATCAACGGACTACTGGATTCAACGGTCCACGCATCCGACATTCTTGACCGGGCATCTTTGCAAACCGATCGCGACCTGTCTCTTCGCATCAGGGATCGCGAAAGCAAGCTAATTCGGAAGATAAAAAAAGCTCTCAAAAGATTGGAACAAGGCACATTTGGGATTTGTGAATCATGTGGTGAAGAAATCGCCCTGAAGCGACTCAAAGCGCGACCCGTTACTACATCCTGTATCGATTGCAAAAGAATGCAGGAAACTCTGGAAAAGAATCATCGGCAGTTGAGAAGAGTAATAAATATCATTTTTGATTGACGAAAGCTATATTTTCTGTATATGCAGCAAATCATAACCTTACAGGATTTTTTGATACTAACAAGCTGCCACACGTTTGGTACGACCCTGAAAGTTCGCCCAATCAGGCACATATCTGCAATTTCCCCAGCCGGCATGTCACGTCCGCTAAGTCTCAAGAATTATAAGCGTATTTGGTGATACAATTTAGGTACGTAACCCAAAGGTTTAGGCAAACCAATATTTGTTTAATTGGTTTTTGTTATGTATAATGTATTAGTATTATTGCAAAGATTGAAGTGTGTATGACCGCATCGTTATGTGGAGAGACGTACTCGCGCCCGAACAATTCCGCGATTTACCACAGGTAGCTGCCGAGCTATCAACACCAATAGCGGAATTCGTGGCTGACCTTACTGATATGCAACTAGAAAGTCGGCTTCTCGCCTCCGGGAAGGTTGTTTGGGTCACAGACTATTGAACGAAGAGCGCACGGTCAGATTCGACGCTTTAGGCAACTACCCCCTCGCGTTGGGTAGTTCGATTTAAGCGCCCCTGAAAGTCGAAATTTTCAAGCGGCATGATATAAAAATATTTTACAGGCGCCCACAATATGGAAAGTGAAAGATCAGAAAATAGAACAAAGGGATCTCGAAAACGTTTTGCTCTCCTCATTCGTATTTTCTTAGTTTCATCCGCGTTACTCACACTGGTGATTGCTGCAGCTTCTATATCGATAGCACCAGAGACAAGGGGTAAGCTATTGGATGACAAAGGCGATCCCATAGAAGGCGCTTACATTGTTTATTATTACAGAGGTTACAGATTTAATTTGGTCGATAGTATTACATATTGGCGACCAGGCTGATAATTCGAACGGATTTCACAGGATCATACAAGATAGAGCGTTTGTTGCATTTCCACAATGTGCTGGATCGTAAGCTTTTTCCATGGATTGAGTTCGTCTACATACCTAAGCTACATCATGCTTTTGGTCCTCTTGTCCCAGGCAAAACATCCTTTCCGGGACGGGTGGCATTTAACGAAATAAAGCAAGCCACAGTGTTTTCTGATTTTTCCGATAATCCATATGAATGGTCCCGCTCGATAAATGAGCTGGATGCTATGATCAGGCAACTCAATTATGACGCAGAAGAAAAGGGCCGCTATCAGGTCCCGGTATCCGTAAGACAAGATTTGATGGATCATTTCTTGACAGAGTACGAAGAGTTTATGCAGCGCTATGCTGACACACCTCGTGAACTCGGTCCTTTTTCAGCCTACTTTTTTGCGCTTTCATTGGAGGAGCGAGAGAGAACCCTAAAGCGTATGGAGGAAGCACTAGAGCGCGAGCCTCTCTGGGGGCAAGTGATGGAAAGGAAATGGAGTAGAGATCTCAAAGCGTTAAAGCATACGACATCACCGGTTCGGGACCAACCACCAGGGGGAAAATGAGCGCAAAAGGAGTATTGGGAGGTTTTATGCCTTTGAACTTATACATGACAAAACATTATAAAATGGACAAAACTATCGAAAAAAAATACCACAAACGCCCAGAAACATAGCGGGAAAAATTTTCAGAAAAATAATTGCACCGCGTGAATTGACATTTCGCCGTGACCCCAAACATTCATCAATTTTTGGTAACCGATTCAAGCCAGTTCGTTTAAGTACCCCACAAACGCCACCAGTTGAGATTTTTATCTCGTGATAACCTTTCCTTGAGTTTAATTTCATAAACTCAGAAGTCCGATTTGTTGGGTATTTCATACAGTGATCCACTCGCCACGGGGCAGTGAGTTGCCAATGCTGTTTAATTCCAAATGGTTAAAGTGTTGGCACTGCGATTGCACATAAATCAGAAAGCATTTACTTCGCCCAAAATTCATTTGATCAACCCATTTTGAGGACAATTAAAATGTTTGAATCAATATTTCTAATATTTGGGATATGGTGTTTGATAATTTCCATTTTTTCCCATGACTTCAATTGGTATGAGTTGAAATATTGCTGGTGATCTTGGGAAACCAGTTATGTGATAGGCAATGAGTTGGAGAGATATTTTTTGTCGAAATTATTAGGGGTAAAACGTTTTAAATCAAAATACATAACTGTTTCACGTTTATTGAAACTGTTTTAATGCTCTTATATTGGGTAGCCCGATGGTTGTCCGAGAGGGCAAGAAAGGCCCAAACCAAGGTAAGAAGTTTTGAGGTGCTCGAAATCCCCAAAGTGCAGAAGAACTGCGTCCCTTTCATAGTCATTAAAGGCCAAAACCTAATCCTCACATCAATGTCGGCCTGTCGGGTTGGCGTCGCGGATGGTAATGCATAAAGGGCCACCCTGCCGGCAACCAGCAGGGTGGCCTGCAGAGAGTGGCAACCGTCGATGGGCTCACGTCCCGCAAAAGGTTTGGTAGGGCTGCGCCGAAGGGGGCGGTGGCTGGTGATAGCCGGCCTGTTTCGGTGGATTCTGGTAGGGTTGGGACAGAAAAACCAGTAGTTTTTCCATGACCGTAAAATCGGCCCGCTCCACGGCTGCCTCCAAGGCCTCTTCCACCCGGTGGTTGCGGGGGATGACCGCCGGGTTGTGGGTGTTCATAAGCCGACGGGCTGCCTCCCAGGAATCAGGTTGCCGTTTTAGCCGGGCCTGCCAGCGCTCAAACCACTGCTTAAAATCCAGGGCCCGGAACACGGAGGCCTCCGGCAAGGAACCGGATGCCAGCTCGCGAAAGGTGTTGGTAAAATCCGCTCCGTGTCGGTGCATGCAATCGAGCAAGTCCTCCACCAGAGCGCCGTCATCCGCTTCCTGGTTCAACAGTCCCAGTTTGGCCCGCATGCCCGCCAGCCAGTAATGACGGAAGCTGTCTGAAAATCCAGAGATTGCCTCTTTTGCCATCGATACGGCCTCTTGCGGATCCTCGTGAATTAGCGGCAACAGTGTCTCGGCAAACCGGGCAAGATTCCACTGGGCGATCTGCGGCTGCCGGCCGTAGGCGTATCGGCCGTTTTGATCGATGGAACTGAAGACGGTAATCGGATCGTAGGCGTCCATGAACGCGCAGGGGCCGTAATCGATGGTTTCACCGCAAAGGGCCATGTTGTCCGTGTTCATAACGCCGTGGATGAAGCCGACCTGGAGCCAGCGGGCCACCAGGGACGCCTGCCGCTCCATGACGGCCCCAAGTAGGGCAAGATACGGATTCCCGTCCGCGGCCAGATCAGGAAAGTGGCGACGGATGGTGTAATCGGCCAGCGTCCGGAACTCGTTGGGTTTTGCCCTTGCCGCCGCATACTCGAAAGTGCCCACGCGGATGTGGCTGGCCGCCGTGCGGGTGAGAATCGCACCCTGCAGGGTGGTTTCACGGGACACCGGTTCACCAGTGGTCACCACCGCAAGGCTGCGGGTCGTCGGTATTTCCAGGGCGTGCAGGGCCTCGCTGATGATGTACTCCCGTAGCATCGGCCCCAGGGCCGCCCGCCCGTCCCCCCGCCGCGAAAACGGGGTTCTGCCGGACCCTTTGTACTGGATGTCGAAGCGCTCACCTTTCGGTGTCAGTTGCTCGCCCAGCAATATTGCCCGCCCATCGCCCAGCATGGTGAAAAAACCGAATTGATGCCCCGCATAGGCCTGAGCGAGAGGCTCGGCCCCCTCGGGAAGCTTGTTGCCCGAGAAAACGGCGGCGCCCTCATCGCCATTTAGGGCATCGGGGTTCAGCCCCAAAAACTGCGCCAGCGCTACGTTGAAAATCACGAGTTTCGGCGTGCGCACCGGTACTGGATTCAGCCGGACATAGAAAGCCTCCGGCAACCGTGCGTAACTGTTCTCGAATTTCCACCCGGCGTCCGGGCGGTTTTGTCTGCTGCTGGGCATCATAGAATTCTCCTGCCTCTCAAATGAAGATTATGAAAACGAAACATTAGGATAGGATACCAGAAGGTCAAGAGGAAGCGTGCACAATATTACGCCCGTTGCCAAAAGTCGGCATCCAGACAAAAAGCACATCACAAACAAGGCTATAAGCAATTAGTGATAGAAAGACCAGTGGCGAAGATAAAAATAAGAAAAATAAGGGACATCCTGTATTCCCCCTGTCAAGCTTTTACTTTTTTATATTGATTACAACTTGTTATAATATTTGTAATCAAATGGACGCACTTATCTTCTACGTTTTTGGTTAAGGAATTCGGCGGATAAACTCGCTTGTAAATGAGCCCTGACTTGATCGTTACTTTTATACGGCATATCCCTGACAGAGAGGGATCACCCATCATCCCTTGTCAAAGTTTGGGGCTCAGCGAGAGGCCCTTAATTGTCCCTCCAGAGGTCTCAAAGCCTCAACGTCCATTCTCGGGCTCTCTCGCCGAAGTCTGTTCGATTCAAGCTATATCTTCAGATATGACGGGCTGAACGGTTCCTTTTTCTTCATCAAGGTCCAGGCGATCACCAAAAATTTTGACGCCAACTTGACACGCATTTTGGTGCGAATACCTTTTTCTTTTTCTCTGCCTTTCAGGATGCTGTGATAATAAGCTCTGAACTGCCTGGTCAAGCTCGAGGCCACCAAAGCTGCCTGGTAAAGAGCGTAACGCAAATCGCCTTTGCCTTTCTTGCTGATTACCGGCACGGCGCTGCGGCTTCTTTTACCGCTGCGCGAAGCATTCAGGTCAAAGCCTGCCAGTCGTTTGAGCTGCTGGATGTTTTCAAAACGGTGCGGGTTGCCGATCGCAGCCAGCACGACCGCCGACACATACGGCCCGAATCCTGGAATTGTCTGCAGGTGAGCATACTCCTCGCAGCTGCCGCTAATCTTTTCGATTTCCTTCTCGACTTTTTCGATCTGCTCTTTGGTGCTTTTGATATTCTCGGTAAGGACTTTTGCTTCAAGTTGCATCGCAGTGCCGGGGCGACAGCCGATCGACTCGCCGGCCATCTCCCAAACTGTGCGTAGACGACGACGTTGACGGATGCCTCGGCAGCGCTTTGTTACCCGATTAAAAAAGTCTTCAAATTCCAAAGATCTGATTTTCTCGGGAGACAAAAACCAGCGCACTATGGCCAGGTTCTCGTCTTCAGCCTGATTCCACGATTTGTCGAGCTCCGGAAAGTACTGTGCCACAAGATTGTTGCGGATGCGCACCCGGCAGCTGTGAAGCTGCTTCTTTAAACGCTTTCGCAACAACAGCAGACTGCGCAGTTCACGGATCGGCATGCCGGGCAGATCATAATAGTTGCATTTTCCCTGGCTGATAAGATCGGCCACATTGGCTGCATCTTTGGTGTCGTTTTTGTCCCAGCGCCCATCGAGCAATGTCCGGTTTTTCTTTATGGCCTCATTGGTGACATACACGACCATGTGACCGTGCTCGATGAGCTTCTCGGCCAGAGGTTTATGATATACACTGGTTGGTTCAACACCGAAAACGACCTCTCTGAAACCGTCGCGGTCCATGTAAAACTGCACACGGGTTAGAAGCTTCTCCAGCCCTTGCCGTGAATTTTCAAAGATCAAGCCTTTCAAAACGGTTTTACCGTTTGCGGTTCCCAGGAAAGCGTGATGCGTACTCTTGGCGATATCGATTCCTACGATCAAATGACGATCCGAACCCCGAATCTCCTGCTTGAGTTGACGGAACCCCTCGATCCTGCTAAGGTCAGAGTCGTTCATGATAACCTCCTTTTAGCTGTGGGTTTAGGTTTTGGGTGCCCTTATGCTATCAGGAGGTTATTTTTTTACAAGGCGATAATTACTTTCTTTTTTACTACTCTTGGAAGTATATTCTATAGTTATTTCAATATATAACGCCCATAGAATTATAACTTTTATGAATGAACAATAGATGATATAAAGGTTTTATGCCACGCAAATCGCGCATCGATGCTCCTGGAGCGCTGCATCATATCTTCGTCCGGGGAATCAAGCGTCAACGGATATTCTCGGATGATCAGGACCGGGATAATTTCGTCAAACGTTTGGGCGATATCGTCACTGAAACACAAACCGCCTGTTTCGCCTGGGCGCTTATCCCCAATCATGCGCATATTTTACTGCGAACCGGACAAGCGCCTTTGGCCACGGTGATGAGACGGCTATTAACCGGCTATGCGGTTTCGTTTAATCGCCGGCACCGGCGGCATGGACATCTATTCCAGAATCGTTACAAATCAATATTGTGCCAAGAGGACACCTACTTGCTGGAATTGGTGCGTTATATTCATCTGAATCCATTACGCGCCAAAAGCGTTGAAAGTCTGACAGAATCCGATAAATATCCATACAGTGGCCATAGCGTGCTGATGGGAAAAGTTAAAAGAGATTTTCAGGACACCGCCTATGTACTGCGGCTGTTTGGAAGGAAAGTTGCCGCTGCGCGTAAAGCCTACCGGGCCTATGTCGATAAGGGCATAGCCCGGGGCCGTCGGCCGGAGTTGGTTGGAGGCGGTCTTGTTCGAAGTGCCGGCGGCTGGTCGGCCGTCAAAGCGATGCGCCGGGCACAGGATCATATGAAAAGTGATGAGCGTATTTTGGGCGACGGTGAATTTGCACAGGCCGTATTAGATCAAGCGCAAGAGCGTTTGGAGGAGCGCTATCGACTTAAAGCCCAAGGATATGATTTAGAAAAAGTAACCATGAGAGTGTCATCAGAGTTGGGTATAGATCCTGAACAGGTGTGGAGGGCCGGCAAATATCCGCTCACAGTCAAAGCGCGCAGTTTATTGTGTTATTGGGCGGTAAGGAAGCTGGGTTTCAGCGCCACCGAACTATCAAAAAAGCTTGGTATCTCACAGCCTTCGGTCAGTATTTCAGTTAAGCGTGGTGATATGATTGCCAGAAGCGAGCAATTAAAGCTTATAAAGGAATAGAAATTTATAATTTTATGGGCGTACTGAAACTCTCCTAAACTATTTATGCAATGAGGATATGAAAATGACTTTATATCATCCAATGCCTCGAATATTTAACTTTTTATCAGTATTCCTAATTCTTGCCCTCGTTGTTCCGGTGGCAGCCATTGCGGGCACCATTTCCGGGAATGTGACCAGTTCGGTTACGGCAATGCCGATTAGCGGATTAAGCGTTCAAATTCGTGATTACGTTTCGGGGTCATGGGTCGGCTCTGTGGCAACGGATGCTAGTGGCGACTACAGTTATTCGGGGCTATCCACCGGGAGTTATAAAGTTCTTGTTTATACCAGTGGCACCATCCACGCATACGAATATTATAATAACGAATTCAGCTACGATTCAGCTTCACTTGTTGCAGTAACTCAAGGCGAGACCACCTCCAATATTAACTTTAGCATAGGCGCCGGTGCATCAATTTCCGGGAATATTAAAGATACAGCCACTGATAATCCTGTTGAAAATATTAGAGTGTATGCATGTGAATTTACTTCTGGATTTTGCGTAAGCGAGGATCAGACGGATTCCGTTGGCGATTATTCGGTTACCGGCTTGGCACCGGGCAGTTACCGCATATGGGTGGATTGCTCAGGAACGAACTATGTTGATGAATATTACAACGGCACCTATGCCGCAAACCTGGCCACCAAAATCGATGTGACCGAGGGTCAGACAATCTCAGGCATAAATTTCAGTCTGGAGCTTGGTGGGACCATAACAGGCCTTGTTACTGATTCGGTTTCAAGTAATCCAATAGAGGGTATACGTGTTGAGGTTAAAGATTATTCTACGGACTATCAGGTTGGCCGGGAGTACACTCTGGCTAACGGATTTTACTCCATAACCGGTGTTCCGGCTGGAGGTCACAGGGTTGTGGTTTCGGACCCGCAGGGCAATTATGCGCAGGAGTATTATAGCGATACAACTTACTGGTCGTCAGCCGCCCAGGTAGATATAGTTCAGAGTCAGACGACCGCCAATATTGATTTCTCGCTCGATCTGGCAGGTTCTATCTCCGGCACGGTCACCGGAAGCGATAGCCAATCCCTGGCAAGTGTGGTGGTGGTCGCCTATTCTGATCGTTGTTGGAATAACTGGATTGGCGCAGGTAACACCGATGCAAGCGGAAATTTTACAATATCAGGTTTGACGCCCGGTAAGGTTTTCCTTAAAGCCGATGCTAATGTTAATGTGCCGCGCAATTATATGGACCAATGGTGGGACGGAGGCGCCGGCACAGGCGACTGTAATTATGCAATGCCACTTACGGTTCTATCCGGCCAGAATTTACCGGAAACCGACTTTGTTTTAAACCATAGTTTTACGATTACCTTTGTAGAAAAAAACAGGCGAGAGTTCGATCAGAGTGTAAAAACCCAATTTGAAGTGGAGATTGGCACTGATTTTTACGGCACCTTACCCGATGATATAACGCAAATCACCATCACGGGACCCAGTGGGGTACTGCCCTATACTAAGGTCGATTTCGACTATCTTTCGGATTTCAGGGAGTTCATTCTCAGAGTACCGGGTTCTCCTGAAATCGGTACCTATTCTGTCACTGTTGTCAGCAGCGATTCGGCCATTGCCACGGATACAAATATCCAGCATGTCAACCTCACCCTTCCGATTCCGGATTCCGCCACCTTTTCTCCCGCTAATGGAGCTATCCTGACCTCTAAGACGCCTACTTTCAGTTGGGCGGCGGTAGACTACACCGATGGGCCCTTATTTTACAGAATGTGGATCAAAAACTCGTTGGGGGAAAATGTTTTTTGGACAGCAAGGGAACAAAATTTGCTTTCCTGCACAGTTCCCGCCGGAATTTTACTACCCGGACAGACCTACGAGTGGTATGTCAGAGTGGGTGATAACGCCGATTGGGTAGACGAAGACAACCGTTCAAACAGCGCTTGGCTGACCTTTACGATGGCGGGGAGTTTAGCGCCTCACAGTGCCAAACCGGCCATTGACTCCGTGCAATGGGGTGCCGTAACGGATTCGGATGCCGATGGGAGCAATTTGTCATTGTTCATCCGGGTTGTCGATCACGATGGTGTCGCCTATAACGGAAACAGTCATGAGGTAGAAGTGATCTTTCCGGATGGGACGACCACCAAACAGTTAGGGCATAGTAATGCGGTGAGCCCAACTGCCGGTGAATATGATTTTTGGCAGGCGGGCTCTCCTCAGGCGGGAGATTACACTTTCACAGTAACCGATCCCGAAGGCAATACCGGAACACACGTGGACACCCTTGTCGTAAATCCGCTGGCGGTCCCGGACGAGGAGTCATTGACCCCCAGCCTTAAAAATCCGACAGTTGAAAGCATCACCGCCACATTCGATAATGTATGGGTCAATGGATCCCTATATGAAGACTTCAATTCCTATACTTCCATTGCAGATCTCGACCTTAAAAAGTGGGAGCCGTGGTATGAAAACGCCTCCATTCAGGGCCAAAAACTGTCGGTTACGATAAACGACACAATCGGCCGCGGCAACGGTGGACTAGCATTTAAGGATCCAGCCAGTATTTATTCGCTGCGGGCGGATATTTCGGTCCCGAGCATCAGCATGGATAGCAGTGCCGGAGGTAGAATTTCCGGCACATTCCTCAACAACGGTGCGGGTGATATCAGCGCAAATATATACGTTAGAGATGACAGGATCACCTACAGCGTATCTCTAGACAACATCAACGCACAGGAAACCTATCACTGGGATCACCTTGACGGCGGACAACTAATGTCTGTGAGCCTGGGGCAAACGGTCACGGTTTCCATAACATGGGACGGTACAAAACTGACTTTTGACGCCGACGGGAATACGGCCGAATATACGCCTACCGGCACCTTTACACCACCTAAAATGCCCTACATGTCGCTGGTGGCCAGGATGAATTTGGTGACCACGACTACGCCTACCTTTACCTGGGATACGATTCCCGGCGCGAACCGCTATAAAGTTAGAATATTTAGTCACGACAACAATAGGACTATCTGGAACGGCAATGTCGGAAATGTGACTTCCTGCCGGGTACCTCCGGGGGTTCTTGAGCCGAATACTTATTACCGGTTTCGAGTCGAAGCGCGGGATGCCCATGATCCTTTAGAAATAGACAATCGATCCAAATCGCCGGCCTCGACCAGCCAATCCTATCGGTTTTACACCGGATCGACAGAGGCGGCGGCGCCCTTTATCGAACTCGATAGTGCCGGTGTACAGGTTTGGAATAGCGAACTTATGGGTACCGGTTTGTCATTCTGGATTATAGTTCATGACGCTCAAGGTGTACCGGGGGACATCAAATCGGTTAAAGTGATCTATCCCGGCGGAGGTGAAGAATTTCTCTACTACTATCCTGGATACACCTCAAATACACCAACAGGAGGGGCGTATTCGAGAGAAAGTTATCCGGTGTCAATTCAAAACGGAACCTACACATTTGTCGTTGAGGACCTGTCTGGCAACAGTTATTCGGTTGATGAAATATTGACATTTAACCCAATTGGATATCCGGATTCATCGACGCTGACACCGGTTCACAACACGCTGGTCAATAGCACCGGTTTGAATTTCGATTGGGAGGATGTTTCCGGGGCTGCTTTCTACCGCCTCGAAATATACGATACGGACGGAAACCGGTTGTATGCATTTCCCACCACTCAAAGCACCTATCAGCTTGCCCAAGGCTTTCTGAAAGAGAAAACCCTCTACCGTTATAGAGTAAAAACCCACCGGGAGTTTTTCGATCAGAATGTGGACCATGGGTCCTCAAGCCCCTGGGCGCATGATCAAAGCCCTGAGTTTTTAACAACTTCCCTTACAGGCGGTTCATCCAGTCCCACACTCGATCTTGATAATTTGGGTGCCTATGTGGCTCATACGGTTATGCCGCATACTTCAAGTTCGAGTTACTGGTTGGCCTTTGAGGTTAAAGTTTCGGATCCAGACGGTGTGCCATCCAATATACAGTCCGTAAAAGTTGTCTATCCGGACGGTACAACAAACCGTTATCTGCGATACGATCGGCATATAAGCTCGACTGAAGCGATATATGAGGATTTTGAAGTTTACAGTGACTCTTCCGCCATTCAAGCAGGGATATACACCTTTATCGTCACCGATTTTGATAGCAATACCCACTTTGTCCATGACGATCTCTCAGTAAGTGACCTGCCACTGCCGGCCAATGTCACACCCGCAGCAGATTCAATCCGCATAAGCACCACTCCAACAGTGGATTGGAATGATGTGCCGGGGGCATCCCGCTACCGCATCAGGTTAAACGACGGCTGGAACAACCCGATACAGTGGAGTGATTATCTGGCGGACAGTACCTACACGTTTGCCCCTGGTGTCCTTAAAGTAAACCATACCTATAGTTACAGAATATATTCCTACAGAGAGCAGGCCCCAGATCAAGATGTCGATAACTGCTCCATACATCAAATCTTCTATTCCAGCATGCCCCACTTCACCATCAGAGCCGACAGCGATGGTGATGGCGTTGCCGATGTCGAGGACGCCTTCCCCAATGACATCAATGAATGGTTGGATACAGATTCAGATGGCATTGGGGATATTGCCGACACCGATGATGACAACGATACGGTTTTAGATGAGAACGATGCCTTTCCGAGGGATGCAACCGAGTGGTTTGACACCGACTCCGACGGGATTGGCAACAATGCCGACACCGATGATGACAATGACGGTTATGCGGATGGTTTCGATACGCGGCCGACCGAAGTAGATGATCCCGGCGGATCGAACTATAATCATGCCACTGATACAAGGCGGTATATGGTTTCCGGCAATGTCTCCTACGCTGGAGCTGAACGACAGCAGATCTACGTTGCCGTATATGATAGCTCAGGACTGATTACTGCTCTGGCTAAAACCACTATCCTCACTCCCTTAGGCTCCGGTCCCTGGGCATACAGCATTGCCAATGTTCCCGCCCGGAATCATTACTACGTAGCGGCATTCATGGATATTGACGCAGACCGAGCATTGGATAAAGGTGAGCCAGAGGCAGCCATCGGCGCATTCGGTATTTCGGCTAGTATGACGGGAAAGAATGTCGAATTATTCGTTGATAGTGCGTCTAAAATTAATCCTGGAATCTTGTTTCTGCTTCTTCAATGAGACTCATCCCTCAGTAGTGAATGGTCGTGGATGGTAAAGTAAAAAAAAAATGGTTCGAAATTAATGTTATTGGGGACACCAATAACGTAATAACCTCCTAATTTTCTACAAGCTAAAGTTGCTCGGCCTTGGCATCTCAAAGCCCTCGGTCAGTATTTCAGTCAGGCGTGGTGATAAGATTGCCAGTAGTGAGCAATTAAAGCTTAGAAAGGAATAGAAAATTATAATTTTATGGGCGTTATATATTGAAATAACTATAGAATATACTTCCAAGAGTAGTAAAAAAGAAAGTAATTATCGCCTTGTAAAAAAATAACCTCCTGATAGCATAAGGGCACCCAAAACCTAAACCCACAGCTAAAAGGAGGTTATCATGAACGACTCTGACCTTAGCAGGATCGAGGGGTTCCGTCAACTCAAGCAGGAGATTCGGGGTTCGGATCGTCATTTGATCGTAGGAATCGATATCGCCAAGAGTACGCATCACGCTTTCCTGGGAACCGCAAACGGTAAAACCGTTTTGAAAGGCTTGATCTTTGAAAATTCACGGCAAGGGCTGGAGAAGCTTCTAACCCGTGTGCAGTTTTACATGGACCGCGACGGTTTCAGAGAGGTCGTTTTCGGTGTTGAACCAACCAGTGTATATCATAAACCTCTGGCCGAGAAGCTCATCGAGCACGGTCACATGGTCGTGTATGTCACCAATGAGGCCATAAAGAAAAACCGGACATTGCTCGATGGGCGCTGGGACAAAAACGACACCAAAGATGCAGCCAATGTGGCCGATCTTATCAGCCAGGGAAAATGCAACTATTATGATCTGCCCGGCATGCCGATCCGTGAACTGCGCAGTCTGCTGTTGTTGCGAAAGCGTTTAAAGAAGCAGCTTCACAGCTGCCGGGTGCGCATCCGCAACAATCTTGTGGCACAGTACTTTCCGGAGCTCGACAAATCGTGGAATCAGGCTGAAGACGAGAACCTGGCCATAGTGCGCTGGTTTTTGTCTCCCGAGAAAATCAGATCTTTGGAATTTGAAGACTTTTTTAATCGGGTAACAAAGCGCTGCCGAGGCATCCGTCAACGTCGTCGTCTACGCACAGTTTGGGAGATGGCCGGCGAGTCGATCGGCTGTCGCCCCGGCACTGCGATGCAACTTGAAGCAAAAGTCCTTACCGAGAATATCAAAAGCACCAAAGAGCAGATCGAAAAAGTCGAGAAGGAAATCGAAAAGATTAGCGGCAGCTGCGAGGAGTATGCTCACCTGCAGACAATTCCAGGATTCGGGCCGTATGTGTCGGCGGTCGTGCTGGCTGCGATCGGCAACCCGCACCGTTTTGAAAACATCCAGCAGCTCAAACGACTGGCAGGCTTTGACCTGAATGCTTCGCGCAGCGGTAAAAGAAGCCGCAGCGCCGTGCCGGTAATCAGCAAGAAAGGCAAAGGCGATTTGCGTTACGCTCTTTACCAGGCAGCTTTGGTGGCCTCGAGCTTGACCAGGCAGTTCAGAGCTTATTATCACAGCATCCTGAAAGGCAGAGAAAAAGAAAAAGGTATTCGCACCAAAATGCGTGTCAAGTTGGCGTCAAAATTTTTGGTGATCGCCTGGACCTTGATGAAGAAAAAGGAACCGTTCAGCCCGTCATATCTGAAGATATAGCTTGAATCGAACAGACTTCGGCGAGAGAGCCCGAGAATGGACGTTGAGGCTTTGAGACCTCTGGAGGGACAATTAAGGGCCTCTCGCTGAGCCCCAAACTTTGACAAGGGATGATGGGTGATCCCTCTCTGTCAGGGATATGCCGTATAAAAGTAACGATCAAGTCAGGGCTCATTTACAAGCGAGTTTATCCGCCGAATTCCTTAACCAAAAACGTAGAAGATAAGTGCGTCCATTTGATTACAAATATTATAACAAGTTGTAATCAATATAAAAAAGTAAAAGCTTGACAGGGGGAATACAGGATGTCCCTAAACTCCCTAAACTCCATATCATACATATAGTTTTTCCCTATTCCATATAATGGCAAGCTGTCCTGATTATTGACCTCCCCAATAATATCCATATAGTCTCAATAAATCATTATCCAGCCGATTTTTCAGATATATTCATTGCCTGACGTGTAATCACCACCCACCTGAAATTTCGTCTGACCACAAGATATAGCGGTGCTTGGAATTAGCCTTATTTTCAATGACTGGCAAGTAGTCTGTATCTCCCCCAGTTGCCCAAAATTGACATAAATTCGCGTTCGTAATATAAAAATACAAACTCTCCTTCACATTATTATTTCAAACGAACCGTATCTGCCGCATAACTAGGGGGCGTAAATGAAATGCCCAAAATGCCAACTCGAAATTCCTGACGATTTCAATTTTTGTAACGGGTGCGGCCATAACCTATCAAAGTCTAAAGAGAATTCACTTTCTCAACTTTCCACAGAAGGCGAACGCAAATATTCAACAGTGTTGACTACGCCAATCCTTCATGACTGTCCTCCTTGCCATTCGGGACCTTCCTCTGGGAGGACCGTCTATCACTCTCTCGTTTTTTAAAGCAGAGCCTTTTCAATTCTCACCGGCAGAACCGGTGTATTACCTATGACTTAGGGGATTGTGATGCTGCAGGGGCCACAAAACAATAACCTCCGCCAGATTTTCCGGCGCAAGCTGGTCCCGGAAGCGTTCGCACGTACCATGGGACTTTTCGGGGCCACCACTTTGGGCGTGGGCGCACTCATGGGCGCCGGAATTTATGTGCTCATTGGCCTTGCCTCTGAAAAGGCCGGACCTGGGGCTTGGCTGGCTTACCTGGTGTGCGGACTTTTATCCATGCTTTCCGTGGCCATGTTCGCGGAACTCTCTCGCCGTGTGCCCATTACGGGAGGGGGATACGCATATGCCTACAAAACCTTGGATAGCTTATACGCGTTCATGACAGGATGGCTCTTGGCGCTTGGAAGCATCCTGGCCTGCGCCATGTACGCTACGGGACTCGCTTTTTACCTGACAAGCGTTTTTCCTGCGGGGTTCCCCGAATACGGAACGAGACTGATCGCAGTGGGGGCCGTGACTGGATTCACGATCTTGAACTCAGTCGGCGCCAAGGGCGGGAACAAGGTCCAGTTTGTGTTCACCTGGGGCAATCTTCTGGTTCTCGGAGTACTTATCACAGCCGGGCTTTTCAAGGCGGACACCGCCAATATGGCCCCGATGCTTCCCAATGGTTGGTCCGGTGTGGGCGGAGCCGTGTCTCTCATTTACGTGTCCTTTTTCGGGTACCAGTTGATCGCCAACAACGCGGAGGAAATCGTAGATCCTAAAAAGACCGTGCCCCGGGCTATGTTCCTGGCCATGGTGGTGAGCCTGTGTTTTTACGTGGCTATTGCCGTTGTGGCGGTCCTGGTCGTACCCTGGAAGGAACTGGCAGAATCCCGGGCCCCCCTGGCCGTGGTGGCCAAGGCGGGCATGGGCCAGACCGGGTGGATATTCATCGTGGTAGGGGGCGTTTTGGCATCGGCAGCGGCCTTGAACTCCACCATCATCTCCCAGGCCCGGCAGATTTTCGCCATGGGCAAGGACCGGTTTTTACCCACGATGCTGGGCCGTATTCACCAGTCCAGCCTCACCCCGCGGGCAGCCCTCTTGGCCTGCGGTCTGGCCACGGTCCTGGCCATTTTGCCAGGTGAGCTTTCCATCATCGTCAAGGCCGCCAATTTCTGTTTTTTGGTGTCCATGCTTCCCCTATCCGTAGCCCTTATCCGGCTTCACAAAGCCACCCGGGAGTCCGGTCCCGCCAGCAAGATCAAAAGAATAATCCCTTACGCGGCAATGGTGGCCAATGTCATTCTCCTCTTAACGCTGGATATATATTCCATCATGATCGGGCTTCAGCTCGCCGGGATCGGTTGTCTCCTGTACTTTTTTTATTCCCGCAAACGGGAAATCCGCTCTCGGAGCGGCATGAGCCTAATCCTCAGCGAGACCCAGCCGCCTGTCCTGGATTTTTCGAACCGCATCCTGGTGCCCGTGGCCAATCCGCGGAACCAGGCCGCTCTGTTCACGATGGCCCAGGCCTTCATTCCGGAAGCCGGCAGCACCGAAGTAGTGGTGCTTACTGTGGTAGCTGCCTCTTCCCAGATGGACTTCCACACCGCCCTGTCCTTATCAGAGGCTTCAGTGGAACTCCTGGAGGCTTCAGCCTCCTCGGGCGAAGAACACAAGGTCCCGGTCCGGCCTGTTGTGCGGGTTTCTCGCAGTATCTCCAAGGGGATCGTTCACGCGGCTGAGGAGGAAGGTTGCGGCCTCATTGTTATGGGGTATCCCCAAGACCAGAGCCCCGAGTCCGTGGCCTTTGTCCAGTCCGTTCTCAACCGAGCCCGGGCCGATGTAGTGCTTTTGAAAAGCCACGGAGATTTTGCCCCGAAAAAAATCGCCGTGTCTTTAACCAGTCACCTGAACCTTCGCCTCATGGTGACACTGGCCGGGGGCTTGGCCGACAGGTTCGGAGGGGAGATTACCTTCTTGAACATCCTGCCAGAAAACTACACCAGGGAACAGAAGAACTATTCCAGCAGTGTCTTGGCCACAGCCATTTCATTACACAAGGGCCGGGCCATGTTCCGCGTTGAGATGCAGTGCTCGGACACACCCCTGGATTTCCTGGTGGACCGATCAGGCGAGTTTGATCTCCTGATCATTGGCGCAGTCAAGGGCGCAAATAAGGCGGGGCTTCTGAAGCGGACCTTGGTGGGCTACTTCGCCGCCCAGATCGCGGCCCGTTCGAAATGTTGTGTGGCAATCGCCCGGGTGGAACATCCCATGAAAAAACTGCTTTTGCGTTTCTCCGACGAGTGACACCAAAATTCTGGTGTAAACAGGAAGAAAGAAGGGCCAGCCCGATCATTCATGACAGAATGTACAGAACATGTCTGCGATCATTTTTTCTGCCAAGCATACTTAGAGCGCTCATCCCGGAAAACAGTACCGGTCCTGGCAGTACTGATACCACTATTCATTACTATTAACCGTTAATTGTTAGGCCTTCACAAATGCAGCCGTTGTTCTTTCTTACATCGCCTTTTTTAACCCCGAAAACATCGCTCCAAGCGTTAAACTCGGCCACAATTCATTGCAAAAGCTTTGTTAGTTGGGCATCCAGCTTGGTCTGCCCCCCGAATAACCGGATAGTAAGTTCGTCAACCTGATACAAAATACCCTTCCTGCCAGAACGGTAGCGCAGTGCCCCGTCCGTGCTGGACAAACGGTCGGTACACAAAACGTTGTCCGAAATGTGTCCTGCACCCGGGTGTTAGTCCGATCCTTCCGTGGAGAAGTAGATATCGAACGCTGTCCGAAAGTATTTTTGTTGGAAGGACCAAAGTAATTTTTCCGCTCTTTAAAAATGGCTGAATATCGATCTCACCAATAATAATATCGCAAAACAGTTACAAGACAGGCTCTCTAATAATTATTTTTAAAAAATAAGCGTATTTTCCGTATAATTGTCATGATTCGTACAAAAAACGGCTAATTTGGATTGTATTGTCATATTTGTTATTTTATATAATAGTGTTAAATAATCCGTTATTCAATGTATTTCATAATGGTTGGGTAGTTTGCGGGGAAAAGGTGAGTTCACGGTTGAATTTTACAGGAATTAAAAGATTTAACGATTGTGGTGTCAAAAGCGAATAGCCGCATAATAAATAATGTTGGGTTACGACAATATGGTCGATAACGAAAGGGGCAAAAAGACATGATAAAGCTGCATAATAAGAACACTCAGGAATTGATAGGCGAGATTAATGAGAAACAGCTCCAATTCTTAATAGATGAACTCGTGGAAGAAAGTAGTACAGACCAAGATTACTATATAAACCGCGATCAACTGGATCAATTAGAGAAGAATGGAGGTGACGAGACGCTCATCCTGATGTTGCGGGATGCGCTGGGTACCAAAGACGACATGGACATCATATGGACCAAATCATGAACCAATGACGTGCAGCTGAGGAAAACCCAACCATGCATAAGAGGCGATTCCGAGCAGGCCGCTGAGAATTCCGCACAGAGTGTCTCAATACTGGCGTTATGTGTCAAAAAATGAGTGGGGTGAATAATGTATTATACCGTATCACATAACCTCGCTAAACTCTGACAGCGGGAACTGCTCCGCTGCAGGTTAGCTCCACGTTAAATTACTGCTATGACAATTGAACTAACATCTGCCGATATCCTTAAGATAGCCACAGCGGACCATTATAGATGATACAATTTTCGTAAGTTGGACTAAGGACATGAAATTTAAAGTTGTTAATAAATAATTTTCGTGTGTTGATTCAATTCTATACCAATGAGATGAGGAGGCTATTCTCATAGCGTTACTTAAGGAGAAGGTAGCATGCCCCATTTATTCGTCAATCGGAGTAGGTTGCACGGCCTGACAAAAGATAAGGCAGACTTGCGTGCGCAGTTTCGATGGGAGGCGATAAATTCCGTTCTTTATGTAATTGGCGGAATCGTTTTTATCATCGGCAGTATTTTTTTCTTCCCTAAGTTTGAAGCCTACGCAAACATCGGGGCGTGGACCTTTTTTACTGGTTCGTTGCTTTATCTTATTGTCACAGTGCATGATTTTGCTGAAGTCCGTCGCTATTGGAGTAAAAACCATCACCACGACCGTGACCAAATCCTTGAGTTTACCGCAGCCGTAGGTTATATGTGGGGCACGATTTTGTTTATCTTGGGCAGCGTTTTTTTTCTCTCTTACGTCGGGTGGATCAAAGCCGGAGCCTGGTGTTTTATCTTCGGTAGCTTATTGTTCGTTCTCGCTGCTTGCATTAACGTCCTTCAAATCGTCAAGTCTGATTCGATTACTACACTTCAGCTGATGAATTTGACAGCGGTATCTTTTGTGGTCGGGTCGGTTCTTTTCACTGTCGCTTCGGTTCCATACCTTTGGAAGGTTCAGGCCGAATCGGACCGCACAACCCTATACGCATATCTTGCGTGGCAATATTTGATCGGCAGTTTACTGTTTTTTACGGGCGGAGTGTTCAACTACCGACGGGCTTATCTTATTATGCGTGAACACATCAATAGGCAGAATAAAGACAAAAGGGGCGACGCCTGATTGGAATTATCAGTGTCATTATTTTGCGGCTTTCAGAATATTCGTCTACAAAGCGTTTAACAATGAAACTTTTGCAATCTGCAACGACCCCGCATCTATCAATTCGCCGATTGCCTGGAGATTACCAAACCATATTTGTATAAATGATGTAAGTACGAACAGTTTTGCCTTTGGCAAGAAGGCAAGAGCCTTGACGAAACTGATTTTTACGAGTTACTCTCAATTTATCTGGATTTGACATAGTAACTAAGTTATCTTGAATTTAATAAGTTTCACAGCGATGGAAATATGCAATGGACGGAATGGAATATTTTTATGAATTGTTTGAGGCCTTACCACGAGGTGGCCCAGGCGATAATAGTTCTACTCGGAAGGCTTTTAATAACATCCCAAAACGACCAGAGCAGCCCCTCATTTTAGATATTGGATGTGGCCCTGGAGTACAAACTATTGAATTAGTAAAACTGTCAAAGGGCAGGATCATTGCTTTAGATAATCATCAAGTATTTCTTGATAAATTGATAAGAAATGCGAAGGAGGAAGAGCTTTTAGATCATATTGTTCCTAAAAATTTATCAATGTTTGATATGGATTTTGAGGATAATACATTTGACATCATTTGGTCAGAAGGGGCTTTGTATTTCATGGGATTTCAGAATGGCTTAAGAAGGTGTCATCAATTACTCAAAGATGATGGAATTTTAGCTGTGACGGAAATTGTATATCTTGTGAATAATCCGCCTGCCCCTCTCATTCAATATTTTGATAAAGAATATCCAGACATTAAGGTTGCTAAAGACAAGATTGAATTAATCCAGAATGAAAGATTCCATTTAATCTCTAATTTCACCCTACCTAAATCATCATGGCTTGATAGTTTTTATCTTCCGATGGAAGAAGAATTAACCCGGTTGAATAAGAAATATCAAGGTAATGAAATTGCATTAGGAATATTTAAAGAAATGGAAGATGAAATTGATCTCTATAAAAAATTTTCAGATTTTTATGGCTATGAGTTCTTCATAATGCAAAGAATCAATTAGCAAATGAGCTTAATTGTTAATCAAGATACCCCCACAACAAAGCATAAGGTCTGACCGGCTCACGCTTGCTGCTAGTGTGCCACGAGCGCACTTTAAATATAAATAGAGTGTGTGTAACTGTACAAAAGATGAGGGTAGGCCCCTCGGAACCGGCTTGCAGGAGCAGGTTTCAAACCACCTTAAGCTGCGCTGGTAAAGAGCCAGGGTGGTGAGCGTTAAGGAAAAGGTCTCGC
This sequence comes from uncultured delta proteobacterium, assembly GCA_963848135.1. Classification (GTDB taxonomy): domain Bacteria; phylum Desulfobacterota; class Desulfobacteria; order Desulfobacterales; family SG8-13; genus JARFQH01. The sequence continues at coordinate 454,179 of CAWKCK010000018.1, read as the reverse complement.
TTGACGGGATCAGGTATGAATCAAGGAGATGAGCGCGAGCGAACCATTGCTGAGGTGTCGAAAAGGCAGAGATGACGTCAAAACTGGGGTACTAGCAGAATCCCAGGATAAGCCCAGAGGCCACCTGCTTACTGTCTGGGCGGCGTCCGGCATAAAGATGGCATGACCTTGATTCAGGCTTTTGTATGGAACGTGGGAACCTGTCGTCTCGATGTTAAGGGAGAAACGCAAGTGGCGGAGCCACAAGTGGCACCGATATTTCATGCGGACTCTTATGGTTATATAACCGGCAAATCGGCACTTGATGCGGTGGCCGTGGTTCGCAAGCGGTGCTGGAGGTATGGCTGGGTGTTGGATTTAGACATCCAAGGGTTTTTCGATGAAATTGACCACAATCTGATGTTACATGCAGTGAGGAAACATACGAATAGCAGGTGGATATTGCTCTACATAGAGAGGTGGCTAAAAGCTCCAGCACAGCTGGCAGATGGCAGCCTAATCGAAAGAGAAAAGGGCACACCCCAAGGGGGTGTAATTAGCCCCTTGCTGGCCAATATTTTTCTTCACCATGTGTTTGATGAATGGATGAGAGTAAGCCATCCGATTGCTGTATTTGCGAGGTATGCGGATGACATCATTGTGCATTGCCGTACGGAATTTCAAGCAAAATTTATGTTGAGAGCCATTGAACTGCGGCTGGCGCGGTGTAAGTTAAAATTGAGTCCGCAGAAGACGAAGATTGTCTATTGTAAGAACGCCACACGCCCGGGAAGTTACATGCACGAGAGTTTTGATTTTCTCGGCTATGAATTTCGTGCTCGTTTGTGTAAGGGGCGGAATTGCTTTGTGGGTTTTACACCAGCGGTCAGCAAATCAGCCGTCAAAGAGATGGGTGCAAAAATAAGAGGGTGGAAATTGCAATTGTGGAGTTCCGCTTCTTTGGAGGATATTGCCAAACGAATCAACCCCGTGGTTAGAGGTTGGTTGAATTACTATGGCAAATTTCGCAAAACAGCACTTTATCCCATCTTACGTCAGATTCAAAATGCATTGGTACGTTGGGCCATGCGGAAATACAAAAGACTGCGAGGTCATTGGCGAAGGGCGGCCCATTGGTTGGGACGTATAGCCCGTCGGGAACCCAGACTGCTCGCATCCTGGGGATTTGGCTTCCGGCCTTCGGCTGGACAGTAGGAGCCGTATGACGGGAGACTGTCACGTACGGTTCTTGGAGGGCGTAGGGGTGAGACTCCTCCGCGCTACTTGCCTGAACCCTGACATATCATCTGGTCGATTTGCTTGTGATAGCCAGACCCTATCGTTTCGAATGGCGTGATTTCCGATAGTTGGTTTATTGGCAAGAAACATTTAAATTTTGGAAGAACGATATTACTAAGCTTTCATCTTACGTATCTGTGAACAAACATTTACCAGGATATAAATACCAGTTATTTTTTTGAGCTTTTTAGTTCTATCAGATTAATCATCCAGCAAAATATTAAGCCATGGCATGTTCATTATTTTGGATTCCACACACTGCCCTTCGCGCACGGCACGGACAAAAACGTAGTCAAAGGACTTCGCGTAACTATAAATATATCCGCTATTGAATTCCAGGAGATACACATTCTCGGTAATAGCAGCATTGGTAGTAGACGAAAAGTAGAAATACGCCTGGGTAATGGGAAAATAAGTTGTATCTATTGTAGGACTTACCTTACTGAAGTCTGCAATCGATGCCAGTTCCTTGATATTCGGGAGCCTCCAATTGGAACAACCCCCAAGAGTAAGTCTTTCACAATATTTGAGGGCTGATTTCAAGTCCATTGGTCCGGCCGTTGCCTGCTGCCATACCAGTCCTGTGGATACATCCGTAACTGTCCCGTTACCATTATCAACATAGGTTTTTTCAGACTGTTCTCCGCGTACAGCACGAACATATCTGCTAATCCTTTTATAGTCCCAATCAACCTCGCCATCCTCGAAACTGACACGCCACGCCCTATCTACAAAGCGCACTTTGGTAGTGGACGACCAATAATACCACAACTTAGTATTGGGGAAATAGGTTGTATCTATAGAGGGGTCATATCTTCCATAATCAACAATGGAAAGCAGTTCCTCTGTGGTTGGTAGGCGCCAGTCTGAAAACCCTCCGAAATTGTCAGAATTTAAAGCATAAATAAAATCCTCTGTATCCCTTCCATCTCCAGGATTGCCGGCATCGCCACCATTGGTATCTGGATTACTGTCATACCAGGTGTACGAATTGTCTGCATCATGGGTATTAGAATAACTGTATATAATCCCATCCATGTCTTTTTTATTTTCCCATATCAACCCGGTCACATTGTCTCGAACCATTACCCAGGAGGTGGCTGTACCAGGCAAGTCATTACCTTGGGCATCAAGTTTGGTAAAATAGGGTGGATTTATTTGGTACTGGGCATCTTGACCATAAAAGTCTTCTCCCGGTTCAGGACATGTGATCTCAACAGAGTCATTGTAACATTTGGTTTGGCCTGTATCTGGGACTGGTCCTGCCATAGCACAAAAACAGGGGGACAGGATAATAATGGTAAATATAGCAGATCTGACTATTCTTATTATTTTGTACATTCGCATCACCTGCTAACAAAAAAAGTAAGATCCAGTAATAACATGAGTGTAAGATTTGCTTGCCACTCTACATAACAAAATGAGAATTGACAGGTTTTGAGAAAGAGGTCAATCTCTGCCTGATATTTAAGATAAAATTAAAAAGAAGGTAGATATGATCCAAGAAAGAATAACATTTAACAGTCAAAATTGGCCAATCCATTATCAGCAAATTGGCCCTCTTTACCTTTATAACAATTTAGACCCACCAAATCAATCCCTGAAAAGAACAATATAAGGATAATCTTCTAAAGAAATTAGAACATGGGAATATAATCAAAGTGGTCGCCAGGAGCTTGATATCATCATTGATAACGAATTACCTTTTTTAGTAGTGGAGTATATGGAGTTGCGTGTTGTATGTCAATGAATTACCCTGTACGCTTGCGGCGGGGTAATTCATTCACAGCACTTGAAGGCTCCTTGCGGGCGCCTTTCATCATCCGCTGGCCATCAAAGGTTCCGGCCGGAAAAGTGACCAATGAAATGTTGCACATCACCGATCTATTGCCGACACTCTCCGGCGTTGGCGGCTATCAAGTGCCCAGCGACCGACTGATCGATGGTATCGATCAGTCCGATCTTTTCTTCACTATGAACGGGCACAGCAAGCGTAAAGGATTTCCCGTTTATAACCACGATGATCTTTTTGCGTACAAGTGGCGCAACTGGAAGGTCCATTTTATCGAGTTAAACAGTATGTTCGGCATTCCGCAAAAACGCAACATTCCGTTGGTTTACAACCTTACAAAAGACCCGAAAGAGAATATGGATATCGCCCCTGACTCGACATGGATACTGCCGGTCGTGATGTCACGGGTCGTGGAATTTCTAAAAAACCTTGAAAGCGGAGCCACCCATACTTCTCGGCACACCGGATCCTTATGTACCACCGAAAAAAGCGAAGTGAGCGTGGTCGGTAAGCCAATTACCATGGTGAGACGGAATAGTCCGCGCCACCAACACACTTTGGGGAAAAGATGGGAGGGACGGTGATTGATTTATATGAACCGTCTACGGTGATGCACAACACGCCAATGCGAACACCGATGAATTAAAAAGCTTTCACATGCGATAGACTCGACCTACCTGTAAGACCTGCTAACTAAAGATAGTTGCTATATAGAGCATCTGTAAGTATTTTTCAAATGGTCCTCATAGCCACATCATACCTTCACCGAAGATATAATTTTTGACAGTTGTCATACTGGAAAGCTGTCCTTAGTATTGACCTCCCGAATTATTTCCATATAGTTTTAATGTATCTTTATCGCACCACGATTCGCATTTTGGTTGGGTAACATTACAAAAGTGATAATGCTCAGATCCGTATAAAATTTTTTAGCCCATAAATGATCATAAAATTTTCAGGACGATCCTATGCAAGGCAAAGACTACATAATCAAAACAATGAGCCGAAAGGAAATTGACATTGCTATTGAATGGGCAGCAAAGGAAGGTTGGAATCCTGGGTTCCATGACGCCGACTGCTACTACACCGCCGATCCGAATGGTTTTCTTATTGGGTTTCTTGACGATGAACCCATTGCCACAATTTCTGTGATCAAATACGGTATGACTTTTGGTTTTCTGGGATTCTACATTGTCAAACCAGAATATCGCGGCAAAGGCTATGGTATTCAAATTTGGAACGCTGGCCTTAAATATCTTAAAGGGCGTAATATTGGTCTTGATGGCGTCGTGGGACAGCAGGCCAACTACAAAAAGTCAGGTTTCAAATTGGCCTATCGCAACATTCGGTACGAAGGGGTCGGCGGCAGTAATCCACCTGAAAATGCTGAAATTGTAAAGTTGTACACGTTGCCTTTTGAAACGATCGATTCATACGATCGGCCATTTTTCCCTGCAAACCGATCTCGTTTTATCAAATCTTGGATCAATCAAACTGGCGCTGATGCTCTGGGAATTAAGAAAAACGGCAAGCTTGCTGGTTATGGTGTCATTCGTCAGTGCCGCTCTGGTTATAAAATAGGGCCCCTTTTTGCAGAAAACCCGGAATTGGCTGAATTGCTTCTTTGGGCATTGAAATCCAAGGCCAAACCATCAGAACTATTTTATCTGGATACACCAGAAGTTAATCGGGCTGCTGTAGAGTTGGCAGAACGCAATAATATGAATGTTTCGTTTGAGACCGCCAGAATGTATAAGGGGGAAAAGCCTGATATGCCGTTAAATCGTCTTTATGGAGTGACGTCCTTTGAAATCGGATGATTGAGGTTCGGCGGCTAACATTGATTAATTTGATCAGTATAGCCGAATCGTATCGGTATATTTTCTGACCTTTGGCGCCGTTACTTTATTGGTAAGAAAATTGAATATTTTGGAGCGCTATAATATTTGTGATTTCATCTTACATATCCCAACTTTGGGGAAAGTTTTGATATTTTTTTATATCACAGGTTTTTATAGATGTGAATTTTTGCAAGTATTTTGAACATATCTGAAATTGAACCTTTCTTTGATCATGCCAAGGTGCTTTACATATTTATTGTCATCCACTTCCCATTACAGTTCAATATTTTTCCATGATTTATCAATTTGCTGCCAATCAGATACACCAAATTCTGGAACACACTTGGCAATATGCTACAAGGTGGCAACTTAACTGCGAAGTTTGTCGGCCACAATTTTGTGTGGACGTACATACTGAACGAAAGGGCATTAAGTTGACAATACCGGAATTATAATTAATATCAGATAATTAAGAGATTGTCGGATTAAATGTCGTAACTTGTTATATGGAAATAGGGTTTTTATAATTCCTATACTTACCCTTCCACGCCGGTCCGCTTGTGTGCCAGGGTCAAGCAACCGCACCCGCTCAACGCCACAATTCAGGAGGTCGCATGAACGCAAACGAAAGCGCCATTTGGCGCGACCACGTCGCTGTCCCCAATACTCCGGGGTTCACCGTACGAACCACTTTTCCGAACAACGCGGACGGGGTCGAGGTGATGCTGGAGCGCTGGGAAGCCGGTACTTCAGAACCACCCCACAGCCACCCAGGGGACGACATGACCGTCGTGGTCGAAGGCAGAATTCTGATTCAGTTCTTCACGCGGGCAAACGAGCAGCTGCTCCCCGACGGTCCAGTGCTGGAACTCACGCAGGGTCAGGTGGGTTACATTGCAGCCGGGCGCGTGCACACCGCCAAGTACGTCGAAGCCTGCAAGCTCGTCTATGTGCACGATCGGGCGTTCGGATTTGTGGCTGAAGGAGACGCCGCCTAGTCAGTCGGCCGACGTGTTTCCCCGTCTGCGCAGCTCAGATCTACTATCGCTGCTAAGTACCGCAGTTTTTTTAGCCGTGCAAAACCTGTTGTATCTCCAACAATAGACAAACTCTGACCGACTCACGCCTGCTGCTGAGACTGTCGAAAAACCATAGATCAGCGATGTTGGTGTTTTTAAACTATTGATTTCATTATATGCGAAATTGCCAAAATCGCTCTTTCTGGGCTTTTTCGACAGTCTCTCTATGGCCTCAACGCTATCATCTGGAGGATTTCTTTGAGATAGCCGAACCGCATCGATTCTGTTGATGCAATTTCTGTTAGTATAGCCTTTGGCTAGTTTTAGCCCCAAGTACCATTTTCTCTCCAAATACTAAGCCACCGTTTCCCAAGTATTGATTACATGTAATTCTGGCACCTACTTTCTCATTCATACAAACGGGAAAGTTACTAAGCGAATTTCGCATGAAGGCGCATCGGAGAATGGAAAACGAAATCAATGTCATATTTAATAATTTTCGCCCGTGTCTTAAGGTGGGTATATGGTATTCGATACGATAAAGATTCAACATAATTTTTTTATAAAATTCGGAATACTGAGGGAGGATCAAAAATGCCCTTAATTACAATAACCGCCAGTTTCGGTACAAAAGTAGTTGAAATAGCTCAAATAGTTGGTAATAAACTAGGGGTCGGATTTTTCGGTGATATTGATATGTAATCACAAATATTCGAGCAAACCTGCCGACCACCCCATCTTGGGGTGCACCGGATTAAATTTCGGTCCAAATATTGGCTAATCTAAGCGCCCACTCACCCCCTTTTTGCGTTTGTCTATCGTTTCTAAATTTTGAAACCCTTGCATATATCTGAATAATATTGGACTTATTATGCGCCATCCGAAGAAAATATCTTCTTGATAATCATCCGACGATGTCCGACAAGGATTGGGCCACGAACTCAGCAGCGACAAGACCAGCAACGCATCATAATGCAAATCGCAACGTCATAAATAACTGAAAGGAAAATAACCATGAATGTAAAATCACTACTGGCCGCTACGCTCGTAAGTGCGCTGGCCTTGTCGAACGCATCCGCCCAATCAAACGATGCAATCCCGCAGTCGCTGCGCACCCCGGACGTGGTCGAGACCGGCCTCGGCAAGCTCACCTTCAACGACGGCGCTCCGACACCGGAAACCGCCAAGAAGGTGGCCGACTTCCTGATCTTTACCAACGGCTTGAACGCCTATAACAACAGCTTTCGCGGAGCCTCGGCCTACGCGCTACAGAAGGGCTTCCAAAGCATCGGCGCGGAGGACAACAACACGATCATCATCTTCTCCGAGCTGATGGATGCGAAGTCGCTCTTCCTGACCGCCAACGCGGACACCGTCTATTACCTTGCGGTCTTTGATCTGACCAAGGGGCCGATGGTGATCGAACAGCCGCCGAAGAGCGTGGGCACCATCAACGACATGTGGTTCTCATGGATCATCGACATCGGATTTCCCGGACCCGATCGCGGCGAAGGCGGAAAGTATCTGATTGTGCCTCCCGGCTACGACGGTCCACTGCCGGACAGCGGCTTTCACGTGGCACACTCGAAGACCAACCGGATCCTCTACGGGGCCCGTGCCTATCTGGAGGACAACGATCCGAAGCCAGCCGTAGAGCTGATCAAAAAGACCATGAAGGTCTATCCCTATACGCCGGGTGGCTTCGGTACCAGCATTGCCACGGCACTGGACGGCAAAGTCCGACTTGAAGTGAATCCGCCGGTTCCCGAAACCAAGTTCATCGAGGCAACTGGCAAGGTCTTCAACACGATCCCGCCGAGCGATTACACCTACTTCGAGATGATTAACGAGAACGTGCAGCAGGAGCCGGCCACCAGCTACGACGTCGAGCTCGCCGGCCAGCTTGCCGCCATCGGCATCGTCAAGGGAAAGCCCTTCAAGCCGGATACCAACACGAAGAGGGTTCTAAACGACGCGGCGAAGTTCGGCAATGCCACCGGTCGCGTCCTGAACTGGCGCTTCGCTAAAATGCATCCCGATTGGTTCTACTACGAGAATTCGATGTGGGGTAACATGCTGTGGGAAGGCGGCTACAACTTCGAGACGCCACCACCGATGATAACGAAGGATGGCTATTTCAAGCCTTTCCCGCCGACCGGCGCGCGCACACTCGATTCACGGACCGCCTTCTACTACGCCTACACCCTGGACTCCCCCGGCATGATCATGCGCGTCCCAAAGGTCGGCTCGCAGTATCTGATGGGCTTCCTCGACGTGGACATGAATCCCTTCGACGGCGGTAAGACTTACAAGTGTACGCTTCCGAAGGACATCCCGTCTGAAGCGTTCTGGTCGTTCACCGTCTATGACAACCAGTCCCGATCGATGCTCGACACGCCGCAGCGCTACCCGCGCGCCGGTAGCCAGAGCTATCCTTCGCCCGCCGCTGTGGCGAGTGCCGATGGTTCCACGACCATCAACTTCGGCCCCGAACAGCCGGAAGGCGTGGAACGCGGCAACTGGATCCAGACGATGCCTGGCAAGGGTTGGTTCACCATCCTGCGCCTCTACAGTCCGCTGGAATCCTTCTTTACGAAGGTATGGCGTGCGGGTGAGATCGAGCTGGTGAAGTGAAGTGAGACCCGTTAACAAGGGCATCCAGGCGATAGTTACCAGACCTGATGTCCTTGTTTTATCCAAATTAGCTCCAACGTATCAACCGTTTGGGTGAACTGAAACTTGCTGCTATGATCCTTGAGCTATCGTCTGGTCGATTTGCTTGAGATAGCCAGAACGTATTGTTTACGAATCCAAGGAAAATGTTAATGTAGATTTTGGCAAGAAAGCCCCAAACTCTATGAAGCCCTTTTTATATGGGATACTCTTTAATATAGAATCTATTTTATATACCAGATTCTGTATAATACCTGTTAACGGGCAATTTGAAATGACCCTTTTAAAGGAATTGGCGGAGTAAAATGAAAAAATGCGAAAAATGCAAATCAACTATAAAGGAAGGTGATGGGCGGGAATTTCATTCTAAAATATTGTGCGAAGATTGCTATATTGATGAAGTTATGCAGAAGATGCCAAAGTCACATTATGATAACGATGCTGAATTCACGCAAAGACTGAAAGATTCATATTCAGTGCGTAAACAGCAATATCATTAATTTTATATCATGCGTTTCCGAAGCTGTTGGCAAACCAGATTTTATATTTTGTGACTTGGCCAGCCGTATTATAAAAGGACATTTCCCGCTGACCAAGCATTTAACTCAGACGGCTAAAACCGTGGCACATTGGGTGATATCATAGTTGTACGACATCGCTAATTATGGCACAAGTTTCGATTTAAATAGGGTGACACTTTTCCCGCTCTTACGATTTTGACCAGATCATTTTTCAGCAGCCATTGCTTGGCAGCGACTCTCCATTCCACGTTGGTGATTTTAGGCTTGCCAGCCCGGAGCGCGATTTCGATTGCCAGGTCCCGTATCCATCGGTAAAAGGATTTTCGTTGGCGTTTCGTGTAACCAATGCGGCCATCTCCAAAATAGGTATTGTAGGCCGTCCGATTATTCAGGCAGCGCCGGGGTTTGTGGTTCAACTCATGAGCCGTAGTTTCCGCCAAAAGACAATATGCTTCCATCGTATTGGCTTTCCACTGCCAGCGTTTGATTTGGTCCTTGAACTCCCGTTGGGCCCGTTCGATCGCACCATTGTAAGAAGGCCTGCACTGCGGGCTGTTAATCGGGATCACCCAAGCATCTTCCAGCACCTCGTCAACCGTCGCGTGGTTCAGGTTGCCACCGTTGTCGCGCTTGCAGAACAAAGGAGGACCGAAGCGGTCAAACAGGTGCGCCAGATGCCCGGCCACCTCCTCTCCACAGGGCAACTTGCCGGAAGCGATGGGTGGCAGCTTATAGCGAGAACAAAGGTCCGTCAGGTTGTGTAGATGCAGCGTTCCGGTCGCTTCGGTATCGCTTTTCCGGCAATCGTCAACGGCCCAGGCCAGGTTCGGTCGTAGCCAACGAACGTGACAGGCTTCGGCTTTCCGATGACGATGGGTCTCACGGCGGGCCTTGCGAACCAGCACGTTCAATTCCCTGCGGGAGATCGATTCGCCGTAATCAGCATGAAGCCTGCCGGTGCCGCGGCTGCGTTTGCGACCGTGATTCAAATCCTGGATCTTTTTCTTGAATTCGGTGAGATTCAACGGCCGGACCTTCTTCGGGCCGCATTTTCCCACGGCGTCCTTGCCGTTGGCAAGCCGCTGTTTCCAGCGCATCAGCGTTCGATAGCGCAGCCCTGCCTGGTCCGCCAGGCGGGTATAGGAGAGCGAATAGGCTGTTTTCATCTCTTCGATCATGGCCACCGCCTGTCGGATGCGTTCATTTTTTTTTCGTCCGGTCGCTGCCGGTTTGGGGAAGCTTCAAATCCATCAGCACATCCTTCAGCGCCATTTTGTGGTTCAGCAGTTCGATCTGCCGGTTGGCGTCCTGGAGCTGCTTCTCCAGCCATTGGCGATGGTCGTCCGACGGATGAGACGGGCGGCCGGGAGGCTGGTCGGTCACACTGTCCAGAAGGGCGGACAGTCCCCGCGTCTCCCACTTGTAGAACGTCTTGCGAGACACGCCCAGCCGATCGGCGGCCTGGCGGGCGGTAAGCAGGCCGCAGCGGACCTTCATGATCATCTCGGCCCTGAGCCGCGCCATTTGCTGATTCGATGGTTGCTTTGCCATAGGCTTCCTCGCCTATCCGGCCGACGCTGCCTTCTGGATGGATTGGAGACGTTTTTCCAGTTTGCCGCCCGGATCGTTCAGCTTCTTTGCGATCAGCCGGGACAACCGCTGGTTGATCGGCGGCAGCGGGTCCTTCTGCTTTGGGTCCAGGGCCTTGAGCATGCCCTCGATCTCCAGTTCCTGGCAAACCTGGGCGCTGGTGCGCCGCTCGCTCCAGATCGACAAAACGGCCGTTATTTTCTGCTGCGGGTCGAATACTCTGCGGGTTCGTTGGCTTGTCTTCATGGTCTATATCCTTTCTTGCGTCGTACACAAGTTCTTTTTTGTGGCTGGCCTCGTCCACCAGCATCCTGACCTTGCCCTTTTCGGCACGGATGACCACCGATTGGCCGCCCATGCGACCGACCATGTAAAATGGGTCCACCGGGCGGCCCCGAAGCGCCAATTCGAGTGCGTTTTCCTCGACGCCGCGCTGCAGGGTCTTCTTCAGCTCGTGGGCGATTTCGAAGAATCGGTCGGCCGGGCACAGGCCGCCGATACCCTGGTGAGGGCGTCGGTGATTGTAATATTTGATCCAAAAATTAGTTCGCTCCACCGCCTGCTCGAAGCTGTCGAACTGGGCCCGCTGGAGGAACTCGCCCAGGATCGATTTCCAGAAACGCTCGATCTTTCCCAGGGTCATGGGATGGTGGGGACGCGAACGGATATGCTTGACACGGTCCTTTTTCATCTCCCGCTCGAAGCGCGTCTTGCCCCGCCAGTTGGTGTACTGGCGGCCGTTGTCGGTGAGCATCTCCCTGGGCACACCGTATTCGGCAATACCCCGGCGATAGGTCTCCAGCACATGGGCGGCCGTCTGGCTGCGGTACAATCCCAGGGCGGTGATGTAGCGGCTGTAATCGTCCATGAAGCCGATCAGGTAGGCGTTGCGTCCGGCCAGCCGGAAGGACATGATGTCGCTCTGCCACAGCTGGTTGGGACGGGAGCGCTCGAAAAACCTGGGCTTGGAAGGATTCTTTACCGGTTTGCGCTTGGCCTTGCTGACCAATCCATTGTCGGACAGCGTTCGATGGACAGTTGATTGGCTGGCAGGGATAAGGAAAAACCGTTTGAGGACGTCGGCGATTCGTCGCGGTCCGTATTCCGGGTGCGCCTTCTTGACCGCCACCATTCGCCGCCGGACCTCAGGCTTTACGCTGGATTTACTTCCTGGGCGAGGCTTGGGCTCCAATCCCTGGACACCGCCCTGCCGGTACGCATTGACCCAGCGGCGGATCGAATGATGGCTTATGCCGAGCTGTTCACTGATCAGCGAGGCGCTGTAGCCCTCCTCCATGAAGAGTTTAACGATCCGGACTCGGAACTCAACCGGATAGGCCCAGGTCCGGGTGGCTTTCTTCCCCCCGGCCGAACGGTTCTTCTTTTTCTTTGCCATGGGTCTCACTCCTTTCTGTGTAATAGGTTTTTACACTCGGGAGTGTCACCCCATTTTCTCAGATTTGCTGTGCCATTAACTGGCAATTAGGACAGCGTTGATCGGTCTGGGTTTCTGCGGAAACGTGTTCGAGGTTCATCACTGCCTCCTTTCGTTTTTTGCAGAAATAACAGGCAGATAATGACCTCTGTAACGCTTTCAGTCAATTACCTTTTTATGTCGTACAGTGGCAAGTTGTATGAATATTTTACTGATGTGTTTTCCTGTGAAATCCGATCTGCTCATCTGAAAAAATGAAAGATTTTTTCAAAGAGATTCCTGAAACCCATAAGTCAAGGGTTCTGAGAAAATATGGTTACCGATAAATTTCGAAAACAAATATGCCCTAAGTGCTCTGAACACGAGAGTTTAGAAATCATCTATGGTGCCCCAACACGGGATGAAGCTGAACGCATAAAACAAGGGCTTGCAATGACGGGTGGCTTGCGGCCTGAAAGTGGTCCTGTGTTTAGATGGAGCTGCAGCAGCTGTGGATATGTTTGGGGGCAGAACATAAAGATGAGATGAGCATTTTTCTTTATTGAAGTGGTTGTCGCTATATTCTAAGAGCTCAAAATTGCAGCTTACTCTCAATGTATTTGTATCGAACTGGTCAATATGAAAACTGCACGACGGCTATATTCCCATAGTATACCTGACGTTGAAATTTTGAAGATTATCATATCTATTCCACTAAATCGGGGTTCTGACATTTAGCCTTTATTAGGAAATCCACTATGTGATATTGAATTTCTATAATTCGTGCGTATTATATAGATGTAAATGTAACCCAACTTAGATAAGCAATAATAAACCATGGGATGCCTTAAAGCATCCCAAAGGTTATACTTCAAAAAAGGAATGTTTGGGCAGCATTTAAGGAGCTTCTTGGGTGTGCGTGCATCTTCTCTCTGAATAACGACACATTTGGAGGCAGTAAATTGAGCAGGGTCAGAAATGGCACTGCTTTTTTTAGGTACAGATGTTTTGTGTTTAAACCCTGATAATAAATAGGGCACACAACGGCAATAAGTTCCCAGTTCAAATGCTAAAGAATAAGTGTAGATTACATAACGTTACATAGAAAAACCTTTACTTCACTACAATCGTGCATACTTTAGAATACCAAGCTATATTTCCGTAAAGTCGATGGATTAATTGGCAATAGGCCCGACTAATCGGGAATCAAGACATAAAGGAGTGTGTAAAGATGCAGGTAGATCGCATGAAGGTAGCGCCCGTTACGGTAGCGTATGCAGACGGGGAGCAGCACAAGCTAATAGTGGAGTTCGCAATCCCAGGAGCGCCAACGGAAACCATCGATGTGAAGGTACTAAAAGATAGTGTCTATTTATTGGCGCCAGCAAGGGACATTGAGTACGTTTCGGCACTGGCATTGGGTTGGCCTGTAAAACCTGACAAAGCAGAAGCTACTTACGAGCACGGATTGCTTCGAATCGAGGTGCCTTTAAAGGATCCAATGGAAGATGCAGTGAAAGTTGCCATTAAGGCTGGCAAGGTGGAAGCCAAGACTGTAAGCCTTGAAGCCGCCTGATGACTCGCTAATGAGTTAGGTTTTTAATAACTGGACTGGAAAACACAATTTGTGTTGAAGCCCTGTCTTATCGTAGTGGACAGGGCTTTTTGTTTTTAGACGAGAAGATATTATTAGCTACATGGCTGGATTGAGCGGCATCCGTCCCTGGGATTTTATCTTCAGTACAGCTTTAGGCATGTTGGTTGACCATAAACTTTTACTCTCGCGGGTTGATTGTAGTTATCGGCGAATACTTGAGCAAATCTTGCAGGAGTCACGGTGTGAGCCCAAAATGGTTCTTGAATTTAATAGTGTTGTAGCCATCATTGAATGTGTGGCCGCCGGATTTAGCGTAACTTTAATCCCTGAAATCGATGTGAGCTTGAGTTGAAATATTCGGTAACCTTACCATGGTCAGAAATTAACATAGAAGCGACTCAACTAATGATCTGGCATAAGGGGGAATGGCTTTCGCCTATCATGAAAGGGTTCATGGATATTGCACGTAAAGTTCTGACCATACAATATATTGGGCTGATGAAATCTGGTTCGAAACCTGTACTATCACCAACAAAACATAAGGTCTGACCGACTCACGATTACTGCTGATATGTTTGAAAGTGTCAATTAGAAAATACTGGTCCATCCCTATTTTGACATGGGGCAATTTATCCTCCCGGCTCCCTGAAGAGGCGCGACTTTTTAGCGACGGATGATCATGCTGATATACGCGGGTTGGTTACCGCATGACTTAGGTTCGTCGCGGAGCTGCCTCTCTCTATTAAGCGGGAGTTTTATATTCCCATAGCAGAAACGAGGATTCTCCTTTCCGTAGTCACACCTCTTCAGGGAAGCGGGAAAAAAGTATTTTATGAAATGGTCAGTTTCATTTGTTTATCGATGGCCCACATAAAAGCACTCAATTCGCGAGCGATGGCGGTCACTGTGGCCTGTCTGGATTTCCCCCTGGCAATAAGTCGCCGGTAACGGGCGCATAAGCGTGTTTGGGCTTTCCAGGATATATCGCACACGCTTTTGGGTAATCCCTGCTGACGTTTAAGAAGTATTATAGATTTTCGTGCTGGCATTTTATAGGTCCAGGCCGCTTCGACCAAAACCCGTCGCACATGACTGTTGCCCGTTTTGGTAATCGAGCCCCGGCGGACCTTTTTACCACTGGAATGCTCTGAAGGGATGAGTCCCAGATAGGCCATTAGCTGCTTGGGGTTCGGGAAACGGTTCATATCGCCAATCTCGGCCACAACGGTGGCCGAAACAATTAACGATACGCCTCGCAGGGCTTGATAGGCTCTCACATAGGGTGCCCGGTTCCACTGGTCAACATGCACTTGTATTTGTTGGGTGATTCGTTTGACCCTTTCGCTACATTCACTTGCCGTATCGATATACTCCTGAAGAGCAATTTGTTGGGCCGTCTGAGAATACCTGATTTTTGCCAGCCAATTATAAAAGCCCTTTGTCCAATGCCTCTTACCGCTGTAGTGATGCCCATGACGCAGTAAAAATGATAGGAGTCGTTGGCGAGCTTTACGTTCGATGCGCCTGATGTCATCCCTGCAGCGGACAAGATCCCTGATGGCTTCATCTTCAACGGTCGGTACATAAATGCTGGTCAACTCACCGGCCCGATATAACCTTACCAGGTTGATGGCATCGCGACGGTCGGTTTTGATCCGATCGCCACTTCTTCTGGGAATCATGGAAGGGGCAACCACAGAGCAGCTGATGTTTTTGGAAGCAAGGTGCCGGTAAATCTGGTAGCCACATGGTCCGGCTTCGTATACAAATCGAAGCTCGACATTGTTGCCTTTTAACTTCTCAACCAGCTTGTCCAGTGCATCGAGAGTGCTGTTAATTTTACCGTAGGATCTCACCTTACCATTTGACCGGCTGTTTGTTATTGCTGCATCAATGGTATTTTTGTGGACATCCAAACCAACATATAATATTTTCTTTTTCATGGTCTGCCTCCTTGGTTATGGCTCTGAGCCGTTATGACCCAATTAGGTCCCACAGCTTAACCCACGTCGCAAGGGGCAGACCATACTCTTTCAAACATTATGTCTATCTATATGGATAAATGAAATTACAAAATATTAGCGATAGACAAAAGATACCTGAAAAACAAAAAGCCTACAACATATCTACAACATGTTGAAGGCTATAAATTGGTATAACTTATTGTAATTAGTACAATAAAATGGTGGAGGCGGCGGGAGTCGAACCCGCGTCCGAAAACATTCCACCCAGACCTCTACATACTTATCCTGAACTTTGAATCTCGCCTTGCGGAACTCCTCCAGGCGGGATGTCCGCAAAGCCAACCTGCTAAAGTTTCGCCTCACCCGTTACAGGTACCCAGGATCGGCTATCCCACTAGTCGACGCCCTTACCAGGCCCGTGGGAGTAGCCTGGCAGGACGGTAGCTAAGCTGCTACAGCGTATGCATAATCGTCTGCGATTATGTTTATGCCCCACCGGATTTACGAGCTGGCAGGATGCTCGGTATGCAGCCTGAGCTTCTTTGTCCCCGTCGAAGCCGTTTCGCCCCCATATGGAAGAGCTCGAAGCCGAAAGCTCAAAGCTCAATAAGGAGAGGAAAATGGTATTGGGATAAAAAGCTTTTGCAGCTTTTTCAAAGAACAAGTCTCAACTAAAATCTAAGAGATTTCAATAGGTTTGTCAAGTGGTTGCTCAAATTCTCCAGCCGCGTCCCAGGTGGATCATTGTGGCTGCGGCTGCGAGTCGTGTTTGCTACCTTTCGACTTCAAGGCTAATAACGGCTGGTATATTTCTTTCGCGCGCGTTCCAACACTCGTTGCTCGTCACGGCGTCGTATCGATTCACGCTTGTCATATTTTCTTTTGCCCCTTGCCAGGGCCAGAGAAATTTTCACTTTCCCGTTTTTGAAATAGAGTCTCAGGGGTATGAGAGATGCCCCCTGCTCGTTTGCCTTTCCATAGAGACGCTTGATTTCGCTTTTGTGCAGCAGCAGCTTGCGCGGACGCAGCGGGTCGTGATTGTCATAGTAGGCAAAAGGGTAGGGGCTGATGTGCATCTGATAGACAAACACCTCGCCATTTTTAATCTTGGCATAGGCATCCTTGATGTTGGCTCGTCCCTGACGCAGTGACTTTACTTCGGTCCCCATGAGAACGAGGCCGGCCTCATACACATCCTCGATGTGGTAGTTGAAGCGGGCTTTGCGATTCTCGGCAATATTCTTTTTCTGCCCTTTTCCCACGGGTCCTTCCTTACTTCAGATTGAATTTGACCGGTAGTACGAATCAGGCTCACATAGGAACCTATTCAGCCTGGTCGAATTCGGACAGTATATTTCCGTATGTGTCGCGTAAGAGGGTAAAGACCTTCTCCGCCGACATCAATTTGAGTGCTTCATCCACCAGGGCTTCTGTATCGCTGATATTAATTGATCGAATCATTTGCTTTATGGTTGGTATTGCCTGGGGGTTCATGCTCAATTCGTCTAACCCGAGGCCCAAAAGAAGGGGCGTGTGTATCGGATAACCGGCCATTTCACCACAGATGAACACCCGGATGCCGTTTTGCCTGGCGACTTCCGCAAGTCGTTTCAGCATGCGCAGAATTGCCGGATCGAGGGGCCGGAAAAGATGGGCCACATTCTTGTTGCCCCGATCGATGGCAAGTGTGTACTGGATGAGGTCGTTGGTGCCGATACTGAAAAAGTCGACCTCTTGCGCGATCACATCCGCCATGATGACCGCAGAGGGAACTTCAATCAGGGCACCGATTTTCAGATCGGCATTGAAAGGGACACCTTCTTTCTCCAGGGATTCCGCAGCCTTTTCGATGGCCCCTTTGGCTTGGATAACCTCGCTTACAGTGGCCACCATCGGGAACATGATCCTCACATTCCCGTGAACCGCGGCTCTCAGGATTGCCCTCAGTTGGGTGCGGAACACCGCGGGACGCTGCAGGCAGTAGCGAATGCCCCGCAGGCCAAGGGCCGGATTGGGTTCATGTAGCCCGTTTCCGTTTGAAAGCGATTTGTCACCATTTATATCGAGGGTTCGGATCGTTACCGGTTTGGGGTCCATCACCTGAATGACATCGGAGTATTTGTCATAGAGTTCTTCTTCGCTGGGAAAGCTGGGGCGGCTCATATACTGAAACTCGGTACGGTAGAGGCCGATACCGTCGCCACCGTAGTTTACCACCGAAACGACTTCCTCAGGGAGCTCGATGTTTCCGAGTACTTTTACACCTTGGCCGTCAAGCGATTCGGCCGGATGACGGCTGCTGCGGCTGATGGCCGCTTTGTGACGTTCGTATCGCATACGCCGCTCTTCGTACGCGAGTAAGGTGTCCTCAGTCGGGTGTACGATGACTGTGCCGGTATTGCCGTCAAGGATGACGATATCGTCGTTGCGAATCGTCGCTGTGGCATTGCCCAGAGCCAGCACGGCGGGTATCTCTAAAGTTCGGGCAATAATTCCGGTATGAGAGGTCTTGCCACCTTTGTCGGTAATGAATCCTTTTATCCGTTCCAGTCGGATCTGGCTGGTTTCCGCTGGGGACAGATCCTTGGCTACCAGAACAACCCGTTTGTCGATCATACCGATATTGACCTGCTTGGTCCCTACCAGATTGCCCATGATACGCTCGGAGAGATGGACGACATCCGTTGCGCGTTCTTTCAGATAGGGGTCCGACATGCCCTGAAAAATTGTTTTAAGATGGGCCACAACCTGTCGAAGTGCCCATTCGGCATTGACGCGCTCCTGTTCGATGACCTCGATGGTTTTCCCATAAAGCAATTTATCCTTCAGGAGCACTTCCTGCGTTTCCAGAATGCTGGTCTGCTGGCGAAAGTCATCGGGTGTGTTTTCGATGATGGCCCGCAATTCGTCGCGCGATTTCTTGACAGCGGCTTTGAAGCGTTTGACTTCATCCTTTAGATTTTCATTCTGGATGGAATATCTGGAAACGACGTCGACACCTTCCTTGTCGACCAAGTAGGCCTTGCCGATGCAAATACCGGGCGAGGCGCTGATTCCTGTGAGATTGAATTCCTTTTTGCTGGTTTCCTGCATGAAACGTTATTCTCCAAATCCGTTTTCGATCAACTGCGCAATTCCGTTTAGAACCTCCATATCTGAAGGGTCTTCGATGGTGATTACCACCTTTGTTCCCCGCGGGCATTCAAGAGCCAGCAGATCCATTATGCTTGTCGCTTCTGCCGACGCCTCACCTTTGGACAACCAAACTTTAAAATTGGCCCGGTTGGCCAACTTGGCAATCTGTGCGGCCGACCGCGCATGCAGACCAAGTTCGTTGATGATAACCGTTTCCCGGGACATCTTTTTCTGATGCTCAACCATAGTCTGCGGTTCTTTTCCGTCGGCCCCCGTTTCGTGTTGCGATGCAATCGGCAACGATGTGTAACTGTTTGTCTCGCCGTTTAAACCTGCCTGCTGCGCGCCGTCAATCAAGCCGTTCAGCTTTTTTCTGAGCCTCCTTATTGAAATTGCATGCGTGAGGTGATGCTGGAAGCCATGGTTTATGGTGGCCGGCATGAGCGGGCAGGGTGCGGGGAACGCAGATCGTATTGCCGGAACAAAAACAGGTATTCTTAGCAGCACCATAAGGGCTTGTCAATTCCAAATCATTGACACCTATAGGAAATGTTGCTACCACTCCAGCAGTTGCCGCTGGGACCATTAATAGAAAGCGGCCAGGGCGGTCCTTGACCAGAAGCCATCCCAAAAAACGTTTTTCCGCCCGATCCGCAAGATGCGGACGAGCCTCTGCGTTGCGTCCTCGTCTCAAGTCCTCGACATTCTTGATGCCTGCGGGTTGCGAATTACAAGGAAGTATCGATCAGGCGGGACGTCCCGCAAAGCAGGGATCCTCGGTCCCGCCTCGATCTTGGCCGAAAAGCCTCATTTTGAGACTGCTTCTAATGCCCCGGACTGCCAGCGTGTTTTCGAATATAGGTCGTATGGAGGAGGTGTAAGATGGGGGACAATATCCTGATTTTTGGCAAGAACACATGACCGTTCACCACTCAAGCTCGGGCAGCTCACACGAAAGCGGGTAAAGACTTCGAGTACATCGACATCTATTCGTCAACCGTTAATCTTGATACCATGCTGAAGTATTCCAAGGGGGTGCGCAAGGTGCCGGTGATCGTCGACGCGGATGATGTCACTGTCGGCTGGGAGGGCAATTCCTGAGGGGTTTAGGCGGGTGGCAGGTTGCCGCCGTGAATTCACCGGGGTCGGTCCCGGCCAGGTTTTTTTTCGATAATAATCATCGGTAAACCCTCCGGCTTTGCCGGAGGGTTTTGAATTTATGAGATCTTAACAGGTTCGGTGTGAATCAGGTGCCGAAAAATTTGCAGAATAAATTACACCGCCGACAGCTCGAAAAAAGATCCTGTAAAATAGCGGTGGCGGCTGTCGACATGAAAAAGGGCCGTTCAGACTTGCTGCGCCGCAACGAGTACCTTACCGCGTTGCATGAAACCGCCATCGGCCTGCTCGACCTGCTTGACAAGGACGAATTGCTCGAGACCATTCTCTATCGGGCCGCATTGTTGACCGGTTCGGGGCATGGGTATATCTATCTGTTGGAACCCAGCAAAACCCGGATGCAGATGCAGGTCGGGATGGGATTTTTCAAGGGTCAGCTTGGCCGGCGCGTTCGAATCGGGGAAGGTATGGGTGGCAAGGTCTGGCAAACTGAACAACCTGTTGTGGTCGACGACTACCAATCCTGGCCCGGGCGGTTGCCGGACAGGAGTCTCGACCCATTAGGCCCCATTGTGGGGATCCCATTAACATCTGAAAAAGGTGTCTTGGGCGTCATCGGGCTGGCACGGGTGGAAAATGACAAAGGGTTTCAGCAAGAGGATGTTACGATACTGAGTCGCTTTGCCGAACTGGCGCTTCTGGCGCTTGAAAAAGCGCAGCTGATCACCGATGCGCGCCGCGAACTGGAAGAGAGAATAAAAACTGAAGCCATTCTGAGAGACAGCGAAAAGTTATACCGTTCCCTGCTGGAGTCTTCCCCCGATCCGGTGGCGGTTTACGACATCGATGGCCGGGCCACGCATGTGAATCCCGCTTTCGAGCGCACTTTCGGCTATGCGCGGGAGGAGTTGCTGGGAAAGCCGATCGAATTTGTGCCTGCAGAAAACTTACCGGAAACAAGAGCCGCAATCGAGAGCATGCTGAGCGGGCACACTATCCAGCTTTTCGAAACGAGGCGATCGACCAAGGACGGCCGGATACTCGATGTTCAGATCAGTTCCCGGCTCTATAACGACCGCGATGGCAGACCGGCCGGAAATATCGTGATCCTCCGGGATATCAGCGCCGCTAAGAAGGTCGAGGAGGAGTTGCGGCAATACCGCGATCAGTTGGAGGAACTGGTGACCGAACGAACCGCCGAGCTGGCGAATACCAATGCACGCCTGGCGAGGGAAGTCGAAGATCGTAAACGGGTTGAGAAAAAGCTGCGCAAGCGCGAGGTGGAGCTCAAAGCCCAATCTCATCATCTCGCTGAAGTCAATACGGCCCTAAAAGTGTTGTTGAAGCAGCGCGAAGACGACAAAAAAGAATTGTCTGACAACGTTCTGTCCAACGTCAAAGAGCTGATCGGGCCTTATCTCGAAAGGCTTAGGAAAAGCCGCCTGAACACCGATCAAGTGACGCTCGTCAGCATTCTCGAATCGAACCTGAACAACATTATCTCACCTTTCATCAGCCAATTCGCAGCGCGGCACATCAATTTGACCCCCGCTGAAATCCGGGTGGCAAACCTGGTCAAAGAGGGAAAAACCAACAAAGAGATTGCCGCCCTGCTGTGCCTTTCCAAAAACACCATTCTTTTTCACCGTTACAACATCCGTAAGAAACTGGGAATCAAGAACAAAAAAATAAATCTGCAGGCTCACTTGATGGCTGTCGATAATTAACTTCCGTCCGTTAAGTGGCCTTTGCCCAGAATTTCGGTGTTTATCACGCCGAAGACGGGCAGGTCGGCAGAATCGCTTGTGCAGCGTAAAAGAGTACGTCCCCGTTCAATTGTTCGATTTCATTGAATTTACAGAAATTTACACATGCCTGGCCGGGAACAAATTAGCGGTTTTATACCACTATTATACCGCTATATTATAAACTTGACATCGCCAGAGGTTTCTGTATTTATAAAAAAACTAAGTAGCTACTTTGTAGCTCAGGCGGGCCACCACTGCCTGCCCTTACGCTCACCCAGTTTTCTAATTGCTTTAAACGCCGAATCGAAGAAGACGAAAATTTCCGGTGTAATGTCGGTTATTTTGGAAGTTCTTTTTCCACTTGACTAAATAATAGGCATAACATAGAACGCCCTTTATGGAATGAATTGTATTCATGTATGAGATACTACCTGATCAACTTCAGCCTGAAACCGAGCGGCACGAGTATAGTGAAGCCATACACTTGGAATAGATAAGCAAGGTCTAAAGCAAAGGCCTTTTTTTTGTTTGAACCGAAGCCATTGCGCCTCAATTGAGATTTCCCGGAGCCCAACGGAAGAACATGGACACTTTGAAAATTTCAGATGTTACCCTCTCCTTCGGCGGCCTGAATGCACTGTCCGACGTAGATTTGAATATCGAACCGGGTCTCATTACGTCAATCATTGGGCCGAATGGGGCCGGAAAGACCAGTTTGCTAAACTGTATATCCGGTTTCTATCACCCCAATTCGGGAGATATCTATTACGGTGAACACCGCCTTACGCGGTCGTCACCGCACCAGGTTTCCAACCTTGGTATTGCCCGGGCGTTTCAAAATATTGAGCTGTTTCGCGGTATGACAGTGCTTGACAACTTGATGCTCGCCCGCCACCAGAATCTTAAATACAATTTCTTTCAAGCCGTCATTTTCTTCGGTAGGGCGTCTCTACAGGAAGCTGAAAACAGGCATTTTGTCGAAGATGTGATCGACTTTATGGAACTCGAACCATATCGCAAAAAGACGGTCGGCAGTCTGGCTTACGGTATTCAAAAGCGGGTCGAGGTTGCGCGCGCACTGACCCTCGGACCGAATTTGCTGCTGCTGGATGAACCCATGGCCGGTATGAACGTCGAGGAAAAAGAAGACATTGTCCGCTTCATAATGGATATAAAAAAAGAACGCCACGCGACTGTCGTACTGGTTGAACATGACCTCGGGGTTGTGATGGACATCTCGGACTATGTCTATGTTCTCGATTTCGGTGAGCTGATCGGTGCTGGAAAACCGGATGAGGTCGCCAAAGATCCAAAGGTCATTGAGGCCTATATCGGGGAAGATTAACACCAGAATCTTGCATGAAAATTAAAAAGAAATGTGTACCAATCATAAAAAAGACAGTTCGCGCGATATTGATAAGTAATTCAAAATGCTAAATGGGTAAAAATGATGGAAGTCATTTTGTCTTTTTAATTTTCACCCTTCGGGCTAGCCGGAGGCTTCCATCTGCTGCGTTATTAAGGGTTTGCAGATGAAACCCTCCGACTCGTGCAAAATCCAGGTAACAACTTATGGAAGAGAAGAAAGATATTCGTGATTACACGATTCCTCAGTTGCTCCGCTGGCGGGTTCAGCATTCGGGCGATAAAATCGCCCTGCGGGAGAAAGATTTCGGCCGCTGGATCAGCTATACGTGGCATGAATATTACGAATATGTCCGCAGAACAGCTGCTGGACTCGAGAAAATCGGGCTGAAAAAGGACGATAAACTGGCGCTCATCGCCGACAACATACCTGAGGTGCTCATGGTGGCCATTGGGGCGCAGGCTATCGGTGGCATTTCTGCCGGGATATACCAATCGAGCCTGCCGAATGAAATTGCCGACCTCCTTAATTACATGGACGTTAGTATCGTCTTCTGCGACGATCAGGAGCAGGTGGATAAACTCCTCGAGGTGCGCGACCGGATACCCAAGGTCAAAAAGGTGATCTACGAAGACCCGCGAGGCATGCGTGGATACCGTACGGATGAATGGTTTATCTTTATCGATGATCTGTATGCGTTGGGTGATGAAGTCCTCAAAGACAACCCGGAACGTTTCAATGAAATGATCGAACAAGGGCGGCCGGACGATGTGTGTCATTTTTGCCAGACTTCAGGGACGACCGGGTTGCCCAAGGGTTCCATGATGACGCACCGTAATTACATCAATATGGGGGTGCAGATCACCAAAGTCGATAATTTGGATGAAGGCGACGAATATGTGTCATTTTTGCCGTTTGCGTGGATTGGTGAACAGATGAATTCTTTCGGTGTGGCCATGGCCTCCGGCATTACGGTCAATTTCCCAGAGTCGGTCGAGACGGCCATGGAAGATTTGAAGGAAATCGGTCCGCATTTCATGTTCGGTGCCCCCCGTATCTATGAGACCCTTCGATCCCAGATTTGGTTGAAAATCGACGATTCGTACTGGCTGAATCGACGATTTTACGAATATTTCATGAAAGTCGGTGAGCGTGCCGCCGTCTACCGTATGGCCGGGAAGAAGATGCCTTTTGCGCTCCGCATCAAGTCCTGGTTGGGTAACGTCATGGTATTCGTGCCGCTGATCAACCAGATCGGCATGTTGCGACTGCGCAGGGCTTACACCGGCGGTGCGGCTCTTGGCCCGGATCTGTTCACATTCTATCAGGCCATTGGCGTCAACTTAAAGCAGATTTACGGTCAGACGGAAATTACCGGCATTGCCTATATGCATCACGACGGCGACGTGCGTCCCGATACGGTAGGGGTTCCCCTGCCGGAAACCGAATGCAAAATATCCGAAGAGGGGGAAATACTTTCCCGTTCTCCGTCCGTCACCGCCGGGTATTACAAGTTGGACGACAAGACCGAAGAACTGCTCGAAGGCGGATGGCTGCATTCCGGTGACGCCGGTTTCATCGACCATGACGGTCATCTGGTGGTCATAGACCGGCTGTCGGATGTCATGCACAGCAAGACCGGCGACATGTTCAGTCCGATGTTTCTGGAAAACAAGCTCAAATTTAGTCCTTACGTCAAAGAGGCGGTCATCTTCGGAAATCAAAAGGAGTACGTTGCCGCCTTAATCAATATCGATCCGATCGTGGTCGGTAAATGGGCCGAGGATCGCGGGATATCCTTCACGACGTTTATGGATCTTTCCGCCAGATCGGAGGTCGCCGATCTGATGATAAAGCAGGTGGTCGAATTTAACCGGACAGTAGAAAAAGAGCATTTCAAAATTCACCGCTTTGCCATTCTCTACAAGTTGCTGGACGTCGATGACGGCGAGTTGACCAAGACCGGCAAGATCCGCCGCAAGCACATCCGGGAAAAATACGAAGACCTATACACAGCCTTGTACGATAAAGGTGTCTGTGAGAAGCAGGTAGAGGCATTTTTCCAGTATCAGGACGGACAGACAACAAATGTTCAAACCACGATTAAGTTTTACACCATGGATGAGGTGACATGACTTACTTTCTGCAATTGGTCGTTAGCGGCATAGTGGTCGGATCGATCTACGCGCTGTCTGCATTGGGATTCGTGCTGATTTACAAGTCGAGCCGCGTTCTGAACATTGCCCATGGGCAGCTCATCGCTACGGGTGCATTCATAACTTACGCGTTGGCCGTGTGGGTCGGTATTCACATTGCACTCGCCTTCTTTTTGAGTATGGTCATTACCTTTTTCATTGCCATGAGTGTGGAACGTGTGTTTCTGCGTCGGCTCATCGGCGAGCCGATCATCTCGGTCATCATGGTGACCATTGGACTGATGTCCATTCTGGACGGTCTGATCTACCTGACGCCTTTCGGAACCTACAACCTTTCGTTTCCCGAATTTCTGCCGACCACTCCCATCAGGATGGGCGGAGTTTCCATTAGCTGGACCCAACTGGTCGGTGTGATTATTACAGCTATCCTCATCGGCGGATTCTCCTGGTTTTTCAGAAAATCAACGCTGGGGATCTCCATGCGGGCCGTATCCGATGACCAGCTGGCGTCTATGTCCATCGGAATCTCCATTCCGCGGGTGTTCGGCCTGGCCTGGGCGGCAGCCGGTTTCAGCGCGGCGGCAGCAGGGGCCATTATCGGAAATATTACCGGGCTGAATTTTGACACCCTTCACGCGTTCGGTATCACCGTGTTTCCAGTGGTCATTCTCGGCGGGCTCGATTCGATTATCGGCGCCGTGGTGGCGGGGATTATCATGGGGCTTATTCAGCAGTTTGCTGCCGGTTACCTTGACGGCCTCTGGGGGTTACATGGGACGGCAAACCTGCTGCCCTACATCATTCTGTTGATAATTCTGTTATTCAAACCGCACGGATTGTTCGGAATCCACGAAATTGAACGGGTGTAGATCATGGCTGTAAACCGATGGCTGGCAACCGGTAACTACTTTACGACATACGAGGAAGAGCAGCGCATATTCCAGACCCACCTCGATCGAATGATATTCATCGCTTTCCTGGCTGTCTTTTTCATCTGGCCTTTATTATTTGAGGTCAGCAATAAGTACATGTTGGTTATCGACAACATTCTTATTGCCATTATCGCGGTACTGGGTTTGAATCTTCTGACCGGATTTGCTGGGCTGATTTCCATCGGACATGCGGCCTTCGTCGGCGTCGGTGCTTATACACTGGCCTCTTTCTCGCGGGTTCTCGGCGACTCGCATGTGCTCATTACGCACGCTTGGCCGCTGATGCTGCTGGTTTCCGGGGGGGTCGGTGCTGTTATCGGCGCCTTTGTCGGTTTGCCGGCGCTGAGGCTCAAACACCTCTACCTGGCGATTGCGACACTTTCTTTCCAGATGATTTTTCTTTGGATCATCAACTTTTCGACTTTTTTCAACCAGGGACAGACCATTTTTATCGGACGGGCCTATTGGATTACCGGGGAAGTGTCTCGGCGCGACCACTACCTTTTCTGGTACTATGTTACGCTGGTAATTGTCGTGATACTC
Organism: uncultured delta proteobacterium; assembly: GCA_963848135.1. Taxonomy (GTDB): domain Bacteria; phylum Desulfobacterota; class Desulfobacteria; order Desulfobacterales; family SG8-13; genus JARFQH01. The sequence continues at coordinate 427,491 of CAWKCK010000018.1, read as the reverse complement.
GGTTTTGGTGTCCGCAACCTCATGCGCACCCGCTACGGCCGCTGCCTGGTTGCGGTGCGCGACAATGACCGCGCCGCCGATGCGATGGGGATGCATCCCGGGCTGACCAAAGTATATGCCTTTGCCCTGGCCGGATTTTTTGCCGGGGTGGCTGGCGCGTTGCACGCCTATCTTTTTCGTGGCGTCGGTTTTGAATCTTTTACGTTGCACCATTCCATCACGTACCTGGCCATGGCCATCGTCGGCGGCCTGGGCACCCTGGTCGGATCTTTTTTCGGTCCGGCGGCCATCTACCTGCTCGACCTGCAGGTCGAACATGTGGCTGAGCTTGCGAGCATCGTATTTTCAGAAACGATGAATCTGGCAACAGCCTTGCGCCCATTGACTTTCGGCTTGGTTATCGTTTTGTTTCTGATGTTCGAGCCGCGCGGAATCGCCAACTGGTGGCGAATTGCGCGATCATATTTCAAGCTGTGGCCGTTCCGATATTAGGATGGCTGCGCCATCGCCGACTGACAGTATGAGCCGGCAGTTGATTAGGGCATTGAAAATCGATTGTATTGCCCAGCCAACCACAACCAAAATGAATGGGAGGAAAAAAATGAGCACCAAAAAATGGACAGGCTTCACTGTGGTATTGACCGCGCTGTTTCTTGTGATCTGTGCCATGAACGTTCAGGCTGCAGATACCCACAAAATCGCTTCGTCCCTGGCGATTACCGGCCCGACATCCGATGCTGGGAACCCGTATTCGAAGGGTATGGAAGACTTCATTCGCTACGCTAACGATGAAAAACTATTGGGCGATGACAAGGTCACGATCGACATTCGGGACGATCAGTATAAGACCGATGTCACCAAACGGAATTTCGAAGAATTTCTCGATGAAGGCATCGTGATCTACCTGAATTATTCCACCGGCAGCACATTGGGTTTGAAACGGGATTTCGAAGAAGAGAAAATTGCCGTGCTCCCGGCCTCTTATCATCGCGGCAACTTAGAGGATTCCAACTACATCTTCCTGCCCATCGCGTCTTACTCCAGCCAGGTTATTGGATTGGCCGAATACGTGGCCAACAACCATAAGGACGGAAAAGCCAAAGTGGCCCTGTTCATCCATCCCTCGGCATTTGGTCGCGGGCCCGTGGAAGATCTAAAAAAGGCGGTTGCGGCCGGTTTGAACGTCGAAATCGTCGAAGTGGTCGAGCACGGCAAGGATCTGGACAACAGCGCCACCTTACAGCGCCTGAAAAACAAGGACGTCCAGTATGTTATCAGCCATACCGTCCAATCTCCAGTGGCGACGCTGATTAACGATGCCCAACGCCTGGGTGTGGCGGCCTCATCCTTTGGTGAGCCGGAGAAACTGACCTTCCTGGGCGCACATTACACCGGTGGCAACGACTTGATCGATCTGGCCGGATCGGCGGCGGAAAACTTTTATTGGACGACATCTTACAAACTGACCTCCGAACCGGGACCTTGGACAGACCAGCAGCTGGCCCTGGCAAAGCGTTACGGCCGCGACGATAAAACGGCCAAATCTCATAACTACACCAGCGGCGTCATGGTGGTCCAAATTGCCGTTGAAACCATGAAACGCGCCAAGGAAAAGGGAAAGAAAATCGACCGTGCCGCGCTCTACGAGGAACTTCTGGCCATGAACGGTGCTAACGCCTATACGCCATTTACGACCGTGGGTCCGGTCACCTATTCCAAAACCGACAAGGAAGGCGTCGATACCCTGCAACTCTATGCAGTAAAAGATGGCGTATTTCGGGCAGTTGGAAAACCGTATGCCCCCGAGTATGCTAAAAAAATTAAATAACTGCTGATGTGGTAAAATACCGACAGGTGTATCTTGATTGCCTGGCTGCAAAACGGAGGCTGGCGGTTCTAATAAATCGCCGGCCTCCCGGTTCAACACTTCGATAACATGAATACCCAGATCGCGGGTGGATCCGGCGGGAAGGTATGGTAGTATGAGTGCGACGGAGAAAAACGATTATCTTCTCGAAGTAAACAACATCGAGGTGGTATATCACGACATCATACAGGTCCTGCGGGGCGTCAGCCTCAACGTACCGGAAGGGGGCATCGTTGCGCTTCTCGGAACAAATGGTGCCGGCAAAACCACGACCTTAAGGGCGATCAGTGGGCTGCTCAAGCCTGAGAACGGGTTCATCAAGGAAGGCTATATTCACTTCCGAGGTGCGGACCTTACCAACCGGCTGGGTACCGAAGTGGTCCGGCACGGAGCGGTGATGGTCCCGGAGGGTCGCCGCGTGTTCAAGCACCTGACGGTGGATGAAAACATTCGGGCCGGCTCGATTACACGCAAAGATGGTGCCGCATCAGTTCGAAAAGACCTGAAGCTGATGTATAAGCATTTTCCCCGTCTGGCGCGCGTGACCAACCGGCTTGCCGGTTACTGCTCGGGCGGTGAGCAGCAAATGATCGCGATTGCACGGGCACTTATGGCATCTCCCCGAATGCTGATGCTCGATGAACCGTCATTGGGTCTGGCGCCGTTGCTGGTCAAGGAGATTTTCGAAAATGTCGAGCGCATCAATCAGGAGATGGAGACAACAATCCTGGTTGTCGAGCAGAACGCCAAAGTGGCGTTAGAAGTATCAAACTATGCCTACATCATGGAATCCGGTAAAATTGTGATGGAGGGACCGTCCAAGGAACTGAAAAACAATCCAGATGTCAAAGAATTTTATATGGGTATCACTAAGGGCGGGCGGCGTAAATCTTTCAAGAATGTCAAATCGTACAAAAGACGTAAGCGGTGGATGTAGTATTGTCTGTACGATGAATGGCACGTGTTTGGTCGCAGACGCGAAAAGGAGTACGGAATGAAATTTCTGCTCGGTTATACCGGTTCCAAGGAATCAAAAGCCGCGCTGGCGCTTGTCAGGGATTTTGCACAGATTCACAGTGCAAAAGTCGTTGTGATGACCTCGATGGAAGGAGGCAAAGGCGAATCATTCGATGAGATCGGCCAAGTCGAGTATGAGTTGAAAACGGCATGCAAGTTCATCGAAGAGGCAGGTATCGACTGCGAGAGTCAGCACTTTGCAAGGGGACTATCGCCGGGAGAAGATATCGTCAGGTTCGCCGAGGAGAATGACATCGACCATATTTTTGTCGGCATCGAGAAGAAATCCAAAACCCGGAAGATGCTTCTCGGATCCACCGCTCAATACATTATCCTCAAAGCACCGTGCCCGGTGACGACGACAAAGTAAACGCCAATAAAAATCATCGTTAAACCCCGGCTTTCCCGGTGGGCATTGAATCTAATTTCAGGGTGACAACATTGGGTCTATACGACTTTACTTTTTATGATTTGATCAATCGCAATGCGCGGGTATTCGCGGGACATCCCGCCTGGTATGAGATTGATGACGACCGGACACTCTCCTTCGAAGATTACAAGGTGACCGTTGACCGCCTGGCCCAGGGGCTGCGAAAGGCCGGTGTAACCAAAGGCAACCGGATAGGTATTCTCGGTAAAAACAGCCTTGAATGTTTCCTGGTTTATGGTGCTGCAGCCGCACTAGGCGCCATCGTCCTGCCGGTCAACTGGCGGCTTTCGGCCGAGGAGGTCTGCTTCAATCTCAACGACGGCACACCGGTCGTGCTTTTCGTCGATCAGGAGTATCAGAAGCTGATCGATGATAATAAAAGCCGGCTGCAAAGCGTGACGGCTTTTTACAACCTGAAAACCGACACGGGAAAATTTACGACTTTTACTTCCCTGCTGGCCGATGAGGAAGGTTTTGATGCTGCGATCGCGGAGGTTTCGTCCAGCGACGGTTTGGTGATCATCCATACGGCTGCTGTTGCCGGGAGGCCAAGGGGCGCCCTGCTGAGTCACAACAATGTCATCTGCGCCAATATGCATTTGATCCAGCTTTTCAACTTGACCACCCGCGACGTTCATTTGAATCTGCTGCCGATGTTTCACATCGCCGGGTTGGTAATGATCACCAGTGCGTTTCACAGCGGGGCTCCCAGTGCGAACATGAGCAAGTTTGATGCCGCTCGTGCGGTCGATATGATCGTGCACCGCAAGGCCAGCATCATGTTCGATTTTTCTCCCATTCTGGGTTCCATCGTGGAGGAAGCCGAGAAAACCGGCCGGGATATCAGTGCACTGCGCGGTGTGCTGGGGCTGGACACACCCGAGACCATCGAGAAATATCAGAAAGCGACCGGCGGGACGTTTTACAGCATGTACGGACAGACGGAGACTTCCTGCCTGGCGACGCTCGGAAAGTACAACGAGAAGCCGGGTTCGGCCGGCACGGTCATCCAATTGGCCGAGGTTCAGTTGTTCGATGACTACGATCGACCCGTTGAAACAGGGCAGGTGGGTGAGATCGTCATGAAAGGCCCCATGATCTTCAAAGGGTATTGGAACTTGCCTGAAGATAACGCTTTCACTTTCAGGGAAGGCTGGCATCACACCGGCGACCTGGGGCGTTTCGATTCCGATGGCTATTTGTGGTACGCCGGCCGCAAAGCCGAAAAAGAGTTGATCAAACCCGGGGGAGAAAATGTTTATCCCGCCGAAGTGGAAAAGGTGATTTTGCAACATCCGGCTGTCGCGGCAACCGTTGTCTTTGGGGTTTCGGACCCGAAATGGAAAGAAGCAATCATGGCGGTCTGCCAGTTGAAAGAGGGCGCACACCTTAATTCCGATGAACTGATTCAGTTTGTGGGCCAACGGATTGCGCGATTCAAAAAACCGCGTCATGTCGAATTTGCGCAGGAATTGCCGCTGTCGGAGGACGGATCGCCCGACCGGGTGAAAATCAAAGAAATGTTCGGAAAGGCTAAGGAATAGTTTCGAAATAGGTTGCCACGGACCGAGGCCGCATGGAGCCGCCTGCGGACCGCTATCTTAGCACAATGAACCCCCTGTCCTTCCGATTTCAAAAATGGAGGATGCAGGGGGAATTTGTTTTCAGGGCTATACTGAACAAGCGGATATGCTATGGTTGATCGACCGGGTTCACCCGCAAAATTCATGATTTTTTTCAGTACCGCTAATGTGTGTGCTTTTCCAATGGCAAATGCGACAAATTAAGCGGTTTTATGGTCGGGCTCGTATTTTTGAGGCCGGTTGACTTCAGTCGCTATTTTTTATAGGAATCGATAACGGAACCATTCCCAAAGACGCATCAGATCAGGAGCTTATCATGGTCAGAACAGAGATCTCCCTATTTTTAAAGAATGCACCCGGCGAACTCGGCAAGCTGACATTGCTGTTTTCCGAGGCGGATATCAACATCGACGCCCTCACTATTCAAGATGCTTCATCCTATGTTCAGAAGCTCTTTCAAGCCAGAGGAAAAGCGCTCAAGCGGATAGCATCGGCGGCCAGCTACAATTCAATGCGGATGGACTCGGCCGAATTTGCGCTTATCCGCCTTCTTGTCGGAGATACGGACAAGGCTGTCGATCTGTTGTCGAAGAACGATTATCTGTTCGACATCATGCCGGTCATCGCCCTCGAGCTTGACAATCGCCCCGGTGAATTGGCCAGAATCGCCAGCAAATTCGGCGAAGAGGGCATCAACATCAACTACGTTTATGGCTCTGTCTCTTCGCCGGAAGAAAAGTGTCTGTTTGTCTTTTGCCCCGAAGATGTCGAACTGGCCGCCCGGATATTTAAATAAAAATAAAATCGCTGCACGATTTTATGAAACGCGGCTTCGCCGCTCCGGAAGAGAGAGCTTACGCTTGCATCTGAAGCAGGGGTGAGCGTGTGGACGCACGGGCTTTACACCTTTTCCATTAGGAGTTGCACGATTTTATTTGACGTATTCGTAGAAACCGCGTCCGGTTTTGCGGCCAAGCCAGCCGGCTTCGACGTATTTACGCAGTAAGGGACAGGGACGATACTTTGAGTCACTGAATCCGTTGTAGATGGTTTCCATGATCGCCAGGCAGGTGTCCAGGCCGATCAGATCGGCCAGCGCCAGTGGGCCCATGGGATGGTTCATTCCCAACTTCATCACCGTGTCGATGTCTTCGCGTTTTCCCACCCCGTGATAGAGGCAAAAAATCGCTTCGTTGATCATCGGCATCAGGACCCGGTTGGCGATGAAACCGGGGTAATCGTTGGCTTCTGCCGGCGTCTTGCCGAATTTTTCAGATAGTTCCCAGGTCAGCTTGAATGTTTCTTCCGATGTGGCAATACCCCGGATAACTTCCACCAGTTTCATGAGCGGGACCGGGTTCATGAAGTGCATGCCGATGATCTTGTCAGGGCGCCCCGTTTGAGCGGCGATACGACCGATGGGAATAGAGGACGTGTTGGTCGCCAATATGACCGATGGCTTGCAAACCCGGTCCAGATCTTTGAAGATCTGGAACTTGAGCGGCTCGTTTTCGGTCGCCGCCTCGACGATAAAATCGGCTTCGGCCATGTCCTCCAAGGTAACGCTGGTATGAATTCGGGCCAGTAGGGCCGCCTTTTCTTCGGCGCTCAACTTGCCTTTCTCAACGCTCCGCGCCAGTATCTTATCGATGACGGCCAGACCGCGCTCGACAAACGCCGGTTTGATGTCGTTCATAATGACGTTGAGTCCACTGGCGGCCGCGACCTGCGCGATGCCGCTGCCCATCTGCCCGGCACCGATGACGCCGAAGGTATTGATGCTCATTCTTCCTCCTTCAAGGGGGTGGGTGGTTTCGTAATAGAGCCAATCTCTTCGTTGTGCTGCGCTTCGCAGGCGCTGCGGCATACGGGCAGTACGCCTCACGCCGCATAAGCTTACACGCCTTGACCTTGGCACTATTACGAAACCACTCCTAAGAATTAAGTCTATTGACCCATCTAATTGATGTAGTTATTTTGAAAAGTAGTATAAAATGTGCAGCTACCAACTCGCACCCCGCACCCCGCACCCCGCACCCCGCAACCCGCAACCCGCAACCCGATTTCTATCTCTTAACGACCATCGCCACGGCCTCGCCGCCGCCCAGGCAGAGGGAGGCCAGACCGGTCTTGCTGTTCCGCCGGATCATTTCGTGAATCAGCGTTACCAGCACACGGCAACCACTGGCACCGATCGGATGCCCCAGGGCGACACTGCCGCCGTTGACATTGACGAGCGTTGGGTCGAGGTCAAGCTCGCGCAAGACGGCTACGGTTGAGCCGCTGAAAGCCTCGTTGATCTCATACAGGTCGACATCTTTTACACCGATGCCTTCCTTTTCGAGACACCGGGGAATGGCCCAGATCGGCGCGACCAGGACGTATTTCATGTCGATACCGTATGATGCCTGGGCGCCAATAGAAGCAAGGATCTGGCAACCCAGGGATTCCGCCTTTTCGCGGGCCATGACCGTAACGGCAGCAGCACCGTCACTGAGGATCGATGCATTGCCGGCCGTACCCGTACCGCCATTCTTGAAAGCCGGTTTCATTTTGGCCAAAAAATCGTAAAGGGTTTCCCGGGGGCATTCATCCGTATCGAACGGGACCGTTGTGCCTTTCCGCCCGGGAACTTCGAATGGAACGATTTCGTCCTTGAAACGTCCAGAGGCAATGGCATCAAGGGTGCGGCGGTAGGATTCGGCTGCGTATTGGTCCTGATCTTCGCGGCTGATGGAATATTTTTCCGCACACAATTCGTTGGACATACCCATGTGAAAATCGTTGACGATATCCCACAACCCGTCATGCATCATGTGGTCCTGTAACTTGCCTGGCCCCATGCGATACCCGAAGCGGGCTTTATCCAGAAAATAGGGTGCCAGGGTCATGTTCTCCATCCCGCCGGCCACCACCACGTCGGCATCCCCCAGCTGGATAGCCTGGGCCGCGAGCATGACCGCTTTGAGGGCCGAACCGCAGACCTTGTTGACCGTAATGCAGGCCGTATCCCAGGGCATGCCAGCCTTCACTGCGGCCTGCTTGGCTGGGTTTTGACCGTATCCGCAAGGAAGGACCTGCCCCATGATGACTTCATTGACCTCATCCTTGGAAATACCGGCGCGACCGACAGCGGCCTCGATAACAGCGGCCCCAAGCTGGGTGGCGCCAATGCGTCCCAGTGTTCCATTGAAACTACCTAACGCTGTTCGTACCGCACTGACGATAACGGCTTCTCTCATGGTTCATTCTCCTCTATTTATTCTGTATCCAAACACCTGGTCCTTTGGGCCAGGTCAGAGATAATGGGCTCTGCCAAGAAAATAATACAAAGTGTGGAGTGAACTAAAGTTATAAGTGATCTAAAGTTTATGTATCGCTTCGCTCTGTCGTTTATAAAAAGGAATAGAATTCCTTAACTTTAGGCACTTTAGCTCATTTTAGTTCACTTTAGTCACTTTGATGTAATAAAACCAACACTCCCTTTCAGGTAGGAACCAGTGCCGGGCCCTCTGGACCCGGGTATCTACTCAGTCTAACAATCATTGGGAAGATTGACGCTGAGATTGGGTCAAAGAGCCATTCTTGAATCATTAATTACATGTTTCTGCGATACTGCCCGCCGACGTCATAAAGGGCCCGGGTAATCTGGCCCAGCGAGCAATACCGTACCGCCTCCATCAGTTCGGCGAAAATGTTTTCGCTTTTAAGGGCTGATTCCTGCAGCCGCTTAAGAGCCCCGGGTGCTTCACTTTCATTACGTTGTTGGAATTCTTTCAATCGCTTGATCTGCGATTCCTTTTCTTCCTCGGTGGCCCTTGCCAGTTCAACGGTTTCGACCAGCACGTTGTGTTCGGCGTTGGGGTCGCGAAACGTATTGACACCGATGATGGGCATTTGACCGGTATGCTTCAGAGTCTCGTAGTAAATGGACTCTTCCTGGATTTTACTGCGCTGGTAGCCGGTTTCCATGGCACCCAGAACCCCGCCGCGGGCAGTTATGCGGTCGAACTCCATCAGGACGGCTTCCTCGACCAGGCGCGTGAGTTCTTCCACAAGGAAACTTCCCTGGTTGAAATTTTCGTTTTTGGTCAACCCCCACTCTCTGTTTATGATCATCTGGATGGCGAGGGCGCGGCGGACCGATTCCGTGCTGGGTGTCGTAATGGCTTCGTCGAAGGCGTTGGTGTGAAGGCTGTTGCAGTTATCGTAAATGGCAATAAGCGCCTGCAAAGTCGTTCGAATATCATTGAATTGTATGTCCTGGCTGTGCAGCGAACGGCCCGAGGTTTGAATGTGATATTTCAGCATCTGGGACCGCTGAGAACCGGAGTATTTGTCGCGCATGGCAATGGCCCAGATGCGGCGGGCCACCCGGCCGATGACTGTGTATTCCGGATCCATGCCATTGGAGAAGAAAAAGGAGAGATTCGGTGCAAAGCTGTCGATCGGCATGTTCCGCGAAAGGTAGTATTCAACGTAGGTGAAACCGTTGGCCAGGGTGAAGGCCAGTTGTGAAATCGGATTGGCGCCGGCTTCGGCGATGTGGTAGCCGGAAATCGAGACCGAGTAGAAGTTGCGCACATTGTTGTCGATGAAATACTCCTGGATATCACCCATCATTTTCAAGGCGAAATCGATAGAGAAAATGCAGGTATTCTGTCCCTGGTCCTCTTTGAGGATGTCGGCTTGAACGGTACCGCGCACGTTGGACAAAACCTCGGCGCGAATCTTTCCATAGGTCTCCGGTTCCGGTGGTTTAACATTCTCGGCTGTGTATCTCTCCACCTGCTGGTCGATGGCGGTATTGAGGAACATGGCCAACATGATCGGCGCCGGGCCATTGATGGTCATCGATACGGATGTGCCCGGAGCACACAATTCAAAGCCGCTGTAGAGAACCTTGACGTCGTCAAGGGTGCAGATACTCACGCCCGAGGTTCCAACTTTGCCATAGATATCCGGTCGACGGTCAGGGTCATAACCATAAAGCGTCACCGAGTCGAATGCCGTGGATAGACGTTTGGCCTCGTAATCGGCCGAGAGGAGTTTGAATCGCCGGTTGGTGCGGGCCGGGTCACCTTCACCGGCGAACATGCGCGTGGGGTCCTCATCCACCCGTTTGAGCGGGAACACACCGGCTGTGAACGGAAATCTTCCGGGAACGTTTTCTTCACGCATCCAGCGGTAGATTTCGCCGGGATCTTTAAACTTGGGCAGGACGATTTTCGGGATTTTTTTGCGGGAGAGAGATTCGGTGTAGAGTGGTAACCGGATTTCACGACCTCTGACCATGTATACCAGTTCGTCTCCCCCGTAGGCTTCCTGAATGTCCCGCCATTCGTCAAGCACCTTGCGGGTCTCTTCACGTATGTTTTCACGGGCGGTGGCATCAACTTCTTTCAAACGGGCGAGCAGTTCTTCCGGCGAATCACCGATCGTCTTGATGACTTCCTCGAGGTGCCACGCGGTTCGCAGATTTTCCGCCTGTGTGGCCGTACGCTGGTGATAGCTATGGACCGTGTCGGCAATTTCAGACAGATAGCGCGTGCGCTCCGGAGGAATGATGATGGTTTTAGAGGTGGACGTCTTGGTTGCCGTTCGGGGTAGATGTGAGATGAATTTTACCCCGGTCTTTGCCGCGACCGTGTCCAGCAGGGCGTGATAGAGGGCCGTTACGCCGTCATCGTTGAACTTTGAGGCAATGGTACCGAAAACCGGCATGTCTTCAGGGTTTTTGTCCCAGGCGTTGCGGTTGCGTTGCACCTGTTTGCGGACATCGCGGACGGCATCTTCGCTGCCGCGTTTTTCATATTTGTTGACCACCACGATATCGGCAAAATCGAGCATGTCGATTTTTTCGAGCTGAGAGGCTGCGCCGAATTCACTGGTCATGGCGTAAATAGAGACATCCACCAGGTTGGTGATCATCGAATCGCCCTGACCGATGCCGGCGGTCTCGGCAATGACCAGGTCGTACCCGGCCGCCTTGGCGACCAGGATGCCTTCGGCGAGGGCCATTGGTATTTCTGTTTGCGATCGGCGGGTCGCCAGAGAGCGCATGTATACCCTGGGATTGCCAATGGCATTCATCCGGATTCGGTCGCCCAGCAAGGCACCACCGGTTTTGCGCCGGGAAGGGTCGCAGCTGATGATGGCCACACGAAGATCCTTGAGGTCATGGAGCAAGCGCACAATCAGTTCATCGGTCAATGATGACTTTCCGGCGCCGCCGGTGCCGGTGAGCCCGATGACCGGCACCTTGCGCTTCTGCAGTTTACCCTGAAGTTGGGCCCTCAGTTTTTCAAGATGCCCGTTCTCCAGCGCCTTGGCCCTTTCTACGGCGGAGATCAAGTTGGCCACCAGCTGTTTGTTGTCAGGGTTCAGGGAATCGAAGGAGAAATCGAAATCTTTAATAGTGGAAAAATCGAGATGACGCACCATGTGGTTGATCATTCCCTGAAGACCCAGTCGGGCGCCGTCCTCAGGAGAATATATTTTCGTTATACCATAGGATTCGAGTTCTCGGATCTCTTGCGGTACGATGACACCGCCACCGCCACCAAATACTTTGATATGACCGGCGTTTCTTTCCCTGAGCAGATCGACCATGTACTTAAAGAATTCAATGTGTCCGCCCTGATAACTGGATACGGCGACTCCTTGAACGTCCTCTTCAATGGCCGCATCGACGATATCCTGCACCGAACGGTTATGACCGAGATGGATGACCTCTACGCCGGTGGCTTGAAGAAGTCGTCGCATAATATTGATGGCGGCGTCGTGTCCGTCGAATAGGGACGTCGCTGTGACCACGCGGATGCTGTTTTCAGGTGTGTAGACCTCGGTAGCTGCGCTCATACTCCCTCCTGTTTCGGTGCTGAAGGACTTGGCGAATAGAGAGCCAATCGATCTGTATAGCCTTGCCGGTTGCAGCGGGTGGCGTGATTTTTCATACCCCGTCCGTTAGGGCATATTCGTTTGAATTCGCTTAAATATCCGGGCGAGGTGCATGGTCGAAACTCACCGGACCGTTTCGGTGCACATTCGCAATATAAACTCGGTTTGCATGTCGATATAGTCATCGATAGTATAATGGCGGCCGAAAAACCAGCGCCTGAAAGTCCACATGTGTCCCAAAACTGAAATATTGTGTGCGGCCATTTCAATGGAGCGCTCGTTGAGGCTCGGCAGGTCACCGGTTGATGCTATCCGGGCCAGGACCGCTACAAACAAGCCGGTTATTCGCAATTCGTTTTCGAGAACCCTTTTTTGCCATTGCGCCGGCAAGGAGCGGGTTTCCTGATAGATAAGGAGAATAAAATCACTCATTCGGTTGCACACCAGAAAGTACTCGCGGATCATCTGGGCGAGCGCATCGCGTCCGCCGGTGGCCTTTGCGAGCGTGTCGGTCACCAGGCGTTCGACTTCGGCATGGATAGAGTCGCAAACCAGGTAGAGCACGTCCTCTTTGGAGGCCACATACTCGTAGAGAGAGCCAATGGAAAAGTCGGCCGCTTTGGCAATTTGGCGGGTTGTCGTTTTGTGAAATCCGTTCTTGATAAACAGCTTGACAGCGGCTTTGGCGATCTGGTTGCGCCGGCGTTCGACGAGTTCGGGGTTTTTTATCTGGGTTGGGATATCCTGGGTTCGACTGCCCTCATGCATGACATGTTTCCATCCGTCGGGTTTTCGACAAAGACGAAGAAAGGTGACCAAAATTTTCCGCTGTAACGCCGAGAAAAACCGAGCGAGCGCTCATTCGAATATTTAGCATGGCGACCGGTTTTTTGTCAAGTTATTCCATTGGTTTCTTTTCCCCCATTTGAACGATGAAAGGCGTGAACTTAATATTTTATAACGCACTGAAAATGATACTTATTTATGTCTCTTTTTATCCGCGGAGTCCTTTCTGGACGGATAAATTTCCTGTTGACAAACCCCAGCGGATGCAGTTATTTTATAGCTACCTGAACGAGCGCTCGCTCAGTGACGATTTCAGCCAGCAGCTGAGCGTCATTTTGCCGACACGCGGTTGCGGATGGTTGCGAACCGTTACCGCAGCAGCCTATCGAAGTGGAACCCGGACCGAGGGAGCGGAGCCCCATATGACAACGCGGCCACCCCCAAGGTTTTAACCTTTATAAACTCTCGGTTCAGCCGAGGTGATCCTCGAAAGGAGGATGTGGTGGACTTTGATTTGACCAGGGAGCAGGAGATGATCCGCAGGGAAGTTCGTCGTTTCGCTCAAAGTGAAATCGCCCCTGTGGCCGGCGAACTGGATGAAAAGGAAGAGTTTTCCCCTGAACTGACGCGCAAGATGGGCGAAATCGGCCTCTTCGGACTTTTCGTACCGGAGGCCTATGACGGGCAGGAGATGGACTATATCTCCTATATCATCGCCGTAGAAGAAGTGGCCCGGATCGACGGGTCACAGGCGGCGACGGTCGCTGCTGGCAATTCCCTCGGCATTGGTCCTATTTACTATTTCGGCACTGAGAAACAGAAAAAAAAATATCTTCCCAAACTCTGCCGTGGAGAAGCGCTGTGGGGATTTGGCCTGACCGAACCGACGGCCGGCTCAGACGCCGGTGGCAGCCAGACGACGGCTGTTCAAGATGGGGATTCATGGGTGCTTAACGGATCCAAGATTTTCATCACCAATGCTGCCTGCGATATGTCCCTGGGCGTTACCGTTCAGGCGGTGACCGGGGAACGCGCCGGCGGGAAACCCGAATACACCTGTTTCCTGGTGGAGCACGGAACGCCGGGATTCAAAGCCGTACCCATGCATCGTAAGATGATGTGGCGGTCTTCCAATACGGCGGAACTTTACTTCGACAATGTCCGTATCCCCGCAGAAAACATGCTCGGGCAACAAGGGGACGGGTTTCACCAGATGTTGAAAACCCTCGACGGCGGACGGCTTTCGATTGCTGCCATGGGACTCGGCGGCGCCCAGGGGGCCTACGAGATGGCACTCAAATATGCCCGGGAACGGGTTCAGTTCGGGCAACCGATTTCAAAATTTCAAGCCGTGGGGTTTAAGCTGGCCGACTGCGCGGTTGAAATTGAGTGCAGTCGGAACCTGCTTTACAAGGCCTGTTGGCTCAAAGACCAGGGTCGCCCCTTCGAGAAGGAGGCTGCCATGGCTAAATTATACTGTTCCGAGACCATGGGAACGGTGGCGGACCACGCGGTGCAGATCCATGGCGGATACGGGTTGATGAAGGATTATCAGGTGGAACGGTTTTATCGGGATCACAAGCTGCTCGAAATCGGGGAGGGCACATCCGAGGTACAGCGCATCGTGATATCGCGGTTTATCGGGTGCTAGAATAAAATCGTTGCACGATTTTATGTAACGCGGCTTTGCCGCTCTGAGAGAAACAAGGAAGAAAAACGAGTGATAGGTCAAGGGGCTTTCAAGTCTTGAGCGAGATTTAATCGTGCAGTCAGACGGGGTAAAGGTGCGCGATTATATGTAACGCGGCTTTGCCGCTCTGGGAGGATGATATGGGTGAACCGAATCTTTTGAAAGATGAAAACGACGGCATATTGATCCTTACCCTTAACCGTCCGGAAGTCATGAACGCTTTGAATTTTCCACTGCTCCACGAACTCAGGGATGCGGTGGAAGCGGTGCGATTCAGACCGGACATCCGCGTGTTGATCGTCACAGGAAGTGGAGAGAAAGCCTTCTGCTCCGGTGCGGACCTCAAAGAGCGCGCCGGTCTGAGCCCGCAAAAGGTAAAGGCGTATATTTACACAATCCGCAATCTCTTTACGGCCATCGAGTTTCTTAACAAACCGGTCATTGCGGCTGTGAACGGGCTCGCGCTCGGCGGTGGAACCGAACTGGCCTTGGCCAGTGACATTCGCATCGCCGCTGACACAGCCACCATGGGGTTGACCGAAACCCGTCTGGCGATTATCCCGGGGGCCGGCGGTACCCAGCGGCTGCCGCGACTGGTGGGCAAGGGTAAAGCCAAGGAACTGATATTCACCGGACGCCGGGTCGATGCCGCCGAGGCTCGCGAAATCGGTTTGGTGAACAAGGTCTGTCAGCCGGGAGAATTGATCGATGAGTGCCGGAAAATGGCTGCGATGATCTGTGAAACCGGTCCAATCGCCATCGAGCAAGCCAAGTATGCTATCAATTACGGGCTGGAAACCGATCTGAACACCGGGCTGGCCATCGAATCAAATGCTTACTGGGTTTGCATTCCTACCGAAGACCGTCTGGAGGGATTAACGGCTTTCCGGGAAAAGCGCAAACCGATGTACAAGGGGAAGTAAGAGACGGTTGGCCGGTTTGTCCGTAAGTCCGTTAGTCCGTTGACCGGTTTCGGAGTGAGTTGTTTTGATTAGAAGTTACTTATAGAGTATTCGGCTTGATTGACAGATAACAAACCTTTTTACAAGTGAGGTGGAAAAATGACAGAATACGATTATTGGAAAATTTTTCCGAGAATGCCCCGCAAAGTGACCATCGGCGACATCACGGTCAGAGACGGATTTCAGCATCTTGAAAGATTCATTTCAACCCGCGCAAAAATTTTCTACGCCCAGGAAATGATCTTTGCCGGGTGCCGAAACATCGAGGTGACCAACCTTGGCAACCCTTTCCTCATGCCTCAATTCAGCGATGCCGAAGAGGTTCTGGCCGCTTTGCGGAGTGATCTGTTCAAAAGACGGTGCTCCAAGCGCGGTATCGATCCGGATGACATCTGTGTGACGGCCGTAACCATCCGGGAGGGGGCCGTGGATCAGGCCATTCGGCTGAAAGAGAAAGGGGTCGGTCCCGACCGTTGCCTGATGATGGTGTCCACGGAAGAGCAACACCACTTCGCCAATTCCGGCTTAACCCTTCCCGAATACTGGAAGGAAGCCGAACGCGCCATTAAAAAGTGCCGGGACGCCGGCCTGAAAATGTGCGGTACGGTCAGCACCATTTGGGGTAGCCCGATTGCCGGGGCCACAGAATTACAGGATGCGGTGGAGTTTACCAAACGCTGGTTGTCCATCGGTGCATCCGACATTGAGCATGCCGACCACGACGGCAGTGCCTCGGCCCCGGAAGTGTACCGTTACTTCTCCATGATTCTGGATCAGATACCGGATACATCCGTTCACATTGCCCATTTTCACGAAACCAAACGGGTGGCTTCTGCTTCGGTTTTAGCCACACTGCAGGCCGGGATCACCCATTTCGAAGCGACCCTGGGCGGTATGGGTGGTCAACCGGCAAATTTTCTGGACGATTGCCCCGTTCCGGGCACTGGAGATTACTACTACGAAGATCCACGCTACGTGGGGTTGACATGTCTGGAGGATATGCTGGTTCAGGTCGACGAAATGGGTATCACCCACGGTTATGACGTTGACAGGGTGCTCTGGCTGGGGCGTCAAATCGAGCGGACCGTTGGCAAGAGGCTTCGCAGCGAGGCAGCCATCAACGGGCGGACATTGAAAGAGGGACACCCCGAATTCGCGCGGCCCGGCCTCAGCAAACGCAAAGAAAAATTGGGGGAAAAACCGCGCCAAAACGTGCCCGCTGATTGGCCTCCCGAAACCGTGTTACCGGAACGGTTTCAACCATAATAATCATCGGGTTCCCCCCCCGGCTTGGCCGGAGGTCATTGAATTTTGAAAAGCCGTTACAACAAGGGAGAGTGACAGGCCTGAGGGCACCTTTTCTCTTCCACAGGCAGGGAGGTGTTGATGACATTCACCCAGGGAAAAGTCGAAGATCTCTCGCAGGAAGAACTCTCACGGCTAGTATTGGACATGTTCCATAGGATCATCGTCCATTATGGCCTGTGGTTCGGCGAGGTGCGACACCAGATGGGGATGGACGCGGCACTAAAAGCCCTCGGTGCGGTTTCGGAACGCAGTTTGGCCATTCAACTAAACAGGCTATCCAAACAACTCGGATTTCGAATGCAAGACGGCGTTCCCGAACCGTTGTTGAATATGCCCAAAGATTCTCTGCTCGCTCTCCTGGACAGTGTGGCGGTAAACTGGCTGGCCAACGACGGGGTTTGGTTTCAGGCCATAGAATTCGACCATGGAATGAATGACGCCAAACGCTGCAATGATTCTTGCTGGGCCCATTTTTCACCTTTTGAGGCCTGGTCGATTAAAAAACTTCTCGATCTCCCTGCACAACCAGGGCTGCATGGTCTGAAGAAAGCCCTGCAGTATCGGCTCTATGCCCGCATTAACACCCAGTCTTTCATCGAAGAAGGGTCCGACCTCATTTTTCAGATGAACGCCTGCCGCGTGCAGGCGGCGCGCAACCGTAAGGGGCTCGAGGATTATCCTTGCAAATCAGGCGGCTTGGTAGAGTATACCTATTTTGCCCGATCGATCGATTCGCGTATTACTACAGAGTGTATCAGCTGTCCGCCTGATTCTCACCCGGATGAATATTATTGCGCCTGGCGTTTTACGTTGGCGGATAACCCTTTGACTGCGGGTGGTCGTTGACAAGCTGTGACGTATTCTTCTCATTGATTAAACAGACCCGGCGCTTCAACGTGAACGGAATCACGTCACTGGCACGAATAGTTGTCTGCGACGACTATGCATTTATGCTCTAAAATATCCATCGGTGCAGCCTTGAAAGCCATGATTTGCCACCAGATAACCGACCTGAATAAGAACCGCGAACCGCTGGTGTCAGCCGAGATCGCCCGGCCGGTACCTGGCGAAAAAGACATATTGATTAGAGTGACCGCCTGTGGTGTGTGCCATACCGAGTTGGATGAAATTGAAGGCCGCACGCCGCCGCCGGTTTTGCCGGTTGTGCCCGGCCATCAGGTGGTCGGCCGTGTAGTTGAGACCGGTGCCGGTGCGGCGCGGTTCTGCTTGGGGGATCGTGTCGGCGTCGCCTGGATTCACTCGGCCTGCGGAATCTGTACGTACTGCCTGGCCGGGGAAGAGAACCTGTGCCCCGAATTCAAAGCCACCGGGCGGGACGTGGACGGCGGCTATGCCCAGTTCATCAAAGTTCCGGAAACCTTTGCCCACCGATTACCCGATGTCTTTACCGATATCGAGGCGGCGCCGCTGTTGTGTGCCGGTGCCATCGGTCTCCGGTCTTTGAGGCTGACCGGGCTTCGTGACGGGCAGAACTTCGGGTTGACCGGATTCGGCGCATCCGGTCACCTGGTATTGAAAACCGTTCGCAGCAAGTACCCGAACGTCAAGGTCTTCGTCTTTGCCAGAAGCGCGCAGGAAAGAGAGTTTGCCAGGCAGCTCGGAGCGGTTTGGGCCGGTGGCAGTACGGACGCGGCGCCCGAGAAACTTCATAGCATCATCGACACGACCCCGGCTTGGGCGCCGGTGGTGGCAGCCCTTGAAAACCTTGCTGCCGGGGGACGCCTGGTGATCAATGCCATTCGAAAAGAAGACAACGATAAGGGCGAACTTCTGAAAATAGATTATCCGAAGGACCTCTGGATGGAAAAGGAGATCAAGAGTGTGGCCAACGTCACCCGGCGGGATGTTGGCGAATTCCTGAAGTTGGCCGCAGCGATGTCCTTCCGCCCCGAAATTCAGGAATATGCACTCGAAGAAGCCAACCGGGCCCTGATCGATCTCAAAGAGCGACGGATAAAGGGTGCGAAAGTTTTAAGGATCGACTAAATCTAAAAATACCGATTAACGTAATTTCACTGATCGATTATAAACGTAAAACGGCATCAAGGATTAATTACCCGGATGCCGTTTCTGCTTTTAGAGGAAGGTAGTTTTTTAATCATCTTGGACACGGTTCGGCCGAACCGTCTGAGGGGGGATGACCCGTAACATCCCCCTGAGTCCAAGATTTACCGTACGGGAGGTAATCATGGGGAACAAGAAAAAGTACCATACGATGAATTATGGTTATGGTTTTGTATTATTAAGTATGTATTTTACGCGGAAGTTTTTATTCCGAATTTTATAAAAATTCTTCTTCTAAAGCGAATATCATGAATCTTTAAGAAAGGACCTACAGTCGAAACTGAAAAAGATACAGATTTAAAGCAAAAACGATACTGCTACAAAAAACGTATATGCGTATATAATCGCTTGTTAAAAATTGTTCTTGTAAAACCAATGGGTACATTCGGCTTTGAATCTTCGATAATAACCAAAGCCGATCCAAGGTGGCCCAAAAGAGGTAAAAAGCCTGATATGAGCAAACCTGTTGTCGGATGGTCATGTATGCCTGATTACGTTGCCATTAAGAATTACATAAATAAAACGGAATTATTAAATACAATCGATAAAGATCGATTGACGGGCATCAAAACCTAAGATTATCGAAGATTGAATTGGGCAGCTTGCTTAATCGTGGTGAGTCGTGCCCGATTGTGAAGTGATCAGTACCCCATCCGACGCCCACATTTTAGTTTCATGTTTCGCCAACCCGCCTGCGGCCGGGTTTGCCATTGCAGTGATGAAGGGCTTCAGATGTCCAAATCAAAACCGTTCATATTCTCACTTCAAGGTACTGGCACCCATTAAAAGGCTCCAGTCAACAAAAAACACCACACCATCGCAAAAGGGATACTTTTTTTTGCAGGAAAAAATTTCAGTACGGCTTACGTCCTATTCCTTTACCTGCTCCCGAAATTTCTTTTTGTTTGCTGTGCAGCGTCACTTAATCTGCTAACAGGCACCCATCAGGATCAAGGCCAAAGAGAGAATTTCTAAGGCCCCTGGTCCGATACCGGACCCCAGAAAAAGATCGGTACCTTGTCAAAGCCAATTGGTTGTTGCAAGAATTAGGGCTCCTTTCGGGCCAGCCATTGCGAGCTTATGACAAGGGCAGATCGAAAAAGCGGACACCCGCCTGAATCTATTTTGGAGGGAGTGCAGCGGTGGCCAACCAAGAAATGGGGATTTTAACCACCAGTATGTAAAGATCACCGCTGCAGTCCCAAGAAAGTGCAAGTCCAAAATACATCAAATTTTCATCAAAATCTTTAAGTATCATAACTTTCGCTCGAGGTAGGATGATCTCAATTCATTACAACCTATAAGAATTATTGTATTTCTAAAGAAACTGGCATGTAATCACCGCTCGGAAAGCGTTCCAATCAGACAAAATATCTTGATTTGCCGTTTATTGAACCCTCGTTCCAAAAAATGGATAGGCACAATCAGTTTTCATTGGTCACCGTAACTACAGATTTCAAGGACACAAGCTTAATCTGAGCACTTTGAAATAGCATAAACTCAGATACCGGTTAGGATTGGCACTTGACCCTCTTAGCAGATCCATTCTATTAATATTTTAGAGTGTTTGTTCACATTCCCCTTCCAATTCTTATAGAATAGCGGTGATTACTTAAATCTCAAGTTGACCTCTCCCTTCTTGATTGTTGAATCGGCTTTAGCATGCTCAAGACCCCAATTATTCTGACAATGAAATGATTGATAATAGGGTGCCATTTTTTTTAAACCACGCTTGATGTATCCGTAGAGAGTCGAAAAACCTTCTTTCATGTAATTCCTGCGATTGCGGGAATCAATATGATCAAAGCGGTTATAACCGCACTCTCTTCTGCGTGAAAGTGACACTATTGGTAGTATTTTTAGGAGTCTTTTGAGTTTTTCTTAACAAGGAGGCATGCAATGAGGACAATCAAAATATTACAAATGGCTATGACAATTGTGCTTCTTATCATGCTGGGCTTATCCTACGCCCAGGACGACTATAAGGGATGCAGAGATCATCCAATGCTTTCCAGAATACAGAATTTTTATATCTCAAGCTGCCAGGAAGTTGAATACGATTCTCACAATTTTTACGATGAAAAGGGGAGAAAGCAAGTCATCGAGGGTCATAAATGGCAGATAAGTTATAAAATCAAAAAAGGTCTTGCGCCAGCGGGTGTACTCAAAATTAAGAAAAACTATATCAATGCAGTCAAGAAAATCGGTGGCCATGTTCTTAAAGAAGGCGGACATTGCTTCATGAAAGTTGACAAAGCAGGCAGGCAAACTTGGATTGAACTGAACACCGCAACTACTACTACCGGAGACAACTATAGTTTAATCATTGTTCAAACCGCTGTTATGGAGCAAGAGGTGATAGCGGACCCCGATGCCATGGCAAGTGACATTAACACAACTGGGCATTTCACTGTTTACGGGATTTACTTTGACCATGACAGCTATGTTGTTAAACCCGAGTCTGAACCTGCCATTGAAGTGATCGAAAAAATGCTGAAGGCGAACAAGAATCTTAATGTTTATGTGGTTGGCCATACCGACGCCACCGGCGAGCCAGCATACAATCTGGAGCTATCCCGCAAACGAGCTCAAGCGATAGCAGATCAATTAATTAAGAAATACAGTATCTCTCCAAAGCGTCTCAAGGCGGAGGGCGTTGGCCCTTTATCGCCAATTAGCACGAACAGAACAGAGGAAGGGAAAGCGCTTAATCGGAGAGTGGAGTTGGTGGAGATGGGTAGCCAGGACGCAGTACAAACTTTAATTCCATCGTCTGTGCAGAAACATACCGCTGGGGTTCAGCCAGGTAGTGAATTTGAGACTCTGCTGGATGCCGCAATAGTATCTTTCAGGGAGGGTGACACGGTTGAAGCGGTTGATAATTTAAGAATTGGAGTTTTATCTATATGGGATGAGGTGCCTCTGACCATAAAGAATGTAAGACTTGTTGAAGACATGAAGATCTACGAAACCAGGAAGAACAACACATTTGGTTCCGGAGAAAAGATGCATTTCATTGCGCATCTTGTCGGCTACAAAATGAAGCCGGTTGGAGATTCCTATTCTATTAATATCACGACGGATGTTTATTTCCTTCGAGAAGGTGAAATACTAGCCGGTCAGCAGAATTTCGGGAAGTTTGAACTCATTTCACCCATGCAGAAAACGGACTTCCAGCTTGAGTTGACCTACTGGCTTACCGATGCCCCACCGGGGGATTATGACGTGCAGACGGTGGTCCACGATCAGAATTCTGGTCAAAGCACGAAGTTTACAACGAAAGTTAAAATGAAATGATGTGCTATTTCCATCAAACTTTAATCTGTGGGATACGCTTTACGTCCGGCAGATGTGCCGAGACCCTGCGGCAACCGGAGGATGATCTGCAAAAAAATACCCGTGAGATTTACGAATGGCAGGTTAGTCGGCAATGACTCAATTTTGGTCCTCTTTACCTGGAAAAACAAAATGAAAGTTTTTCTCGCCTTCTGTTTCTTCTTTGGCTCAATTTTTCTTGTTTTTGTCCTGTTTTTAATTTGTTTTCTGTTGGCGCCAGCGAAATATACACTTGATAAACGTGTGGCAGAGATCTCCGCTGGAAACTTCCGATATCCTGAAAAAATCTTTCCCGATTTGCCAATGAAAAACCGATACAGCTACCCCGAAATGCAGGCCGGCCTGAAGGCAAAAGATACCAACACGACTGCTTTTGTCATGGTTCCGCGCGATGCGGAGCAGGCTAAATCCATATTTAAGAATTATGCCGAGCAATATCTACAAGAGATTTTATCTCGCAGTAGCGGGATCGGTTATTACAACTATAAAAAGAAGGAATTGGGAGTTGCGGGCCGAATTAAACTCTTGGATGGGATTATCGTCCACGTTGAAGGCAAGAATTATCCGTCAGTTGATCAGGCGATCAACAGATCGGCATTGATGATTCGCAACCCTGAAGCGAATATCTTTACTGATATCGCCTATACCGACAAGTACATACCGCAAATCGTAATTTCTATTTTATTGTATGTCCTTCTTCTCGTTCCCCTATGGGGTCGGGTAGCCTCCTGGTCGGCAACAGTACTACCAACGCCCGGCATTGAGCCTGTCAGTGAATCTGAACTCAGACAGCGGTTGCTGGCGATTAACGAAACGGATTCTCCGCTGCAGGTTATCGAGGGGAAAAAAGGGAAGATGGACATTGTCTGGCGTCTGGCTGATGCCAAATGGGCAGGGCTCCTGACCCTGAATAAGATAAAACGCACTCAGATAATACGCATTAAACTCTCCGGGGAAGATGCAGCATGCCGTGCAATCGATATTTCAAAGACGGTCCGCGGTTCAGCAGATGCGGGTACCTTGCACCTTGGCTTCAGTTTTAGTTTTTTCCGGGGAATTGTTTTTTTCCAAAAGGAATATGAGACCCATTATGGATTGGTTTATAAAGAGGGCCGCCTGGCAATTGACAATGCCTACCGGTATACATTCAACAGTGCTGAAATGAAGAGCCCCGTTATGCAGATTGTCAGAGACAGCGGCTGGAGATACAAACCCGTGGTTTTCTTTTCCAGATGGCTGGGCGGTTGAGCGCATTACCGACTCGCCAAAGGACTCCTACCGCTCATGATGAACTGGATAAGTTGGGGGCCACCGCCGGCCATCAATCTATAAATTATAAGGATCTTAACGATAGTAAGAGCATACCACACGATTGTTTACTCGTCACGTTACTATCTATTAAGTGAAACTTTTCAAAACTCAGAAACAAAGAAGGCCAACTACCAGGCCATGCAGAAGATCATAAAGCGGTCGGCTCAGCAAACTCCCCATTACCTGACGAAGCCCTGGATGATGGAGGGCCGGCAGAATGTCCTTGACAATCAGTAAATTTTGAGGCAGGTAAATAGGCTATAAGATATCAATAATAATAGAAAAATCAGGATTTGTTACGTATTAGATCAATCTACTTGCACCGGAATTGTGTCAAAAAAAATCAAGATTACTTCAAAGTATCATATATATATGATCGACAGCGTGTTGCTATGGTCTTGCAGCTATCATAAAGTCGATTGTTTTGAGATAGACAAATCTTATCCTGATATGCAGGGTGATAGCAGCAGAAGTGGTCGCCCTTTTTTTGTAAAAAAGAATTTCAAATCACCATGCTTCAACCTTCTCCACCCATTTTGGTGGCTATCGATAGACACCCGACATTGCCATCTCCAATTCTTGGATGGGCACGAATGTGTTGCAGAAACCGCGAGGCTTATGGGTGATATCGGCTATGAACGCGATTCTATGATTCATAGGCGGGCATATTCGCCGTCAATCCCGCTTTGGTCTCGGCAGTATAAGATTCAAAAGGACCCCAACGATCCCGGCCAGTCCGATACCCCCGAGAGTAAAAAGGGACATGCCCCCAATTCCGAACACCAGAATGACTGCAACGATAATCAGATTGCGGGCTTCGGTAAGGTCATTGCCGGCTTTGACCAGGGTGTTCAGGCCCACGACCGTAATCGCTCCAAAGAGCAAGAGCATGATACCGCCCATGACAGGCACCGGGATGGTCTGGAGCAGAGCGCCCAGCTTACCTACGAAGGCCAGCAGAATGGCAATCGCAGCGGCCCATGTCATGACAACCGGGTTGTACATTTTCGTGAGGGTAACAGCACCGGTCACCTCGGAATAAGTCGTGTTCGGCGGTCCGCCCAGGAACGAAGCAAGCATGGTGGCCAATCCGTCACCAAGCATGGTGCGATGAATACCCGGTGATTTGATGTAGTCCTTGCCGGTGACGTTACCGATGGCCAGGATGTCTCCGAAGTGTTCGATGGCCGGTGCGATGGCCACCGGGACGATGAAAAGGACCGCTTTCAGGTTCCACTCGGGGAAGACGAAATTGGGCATCGCGAGCCACGCGGCCTCGGTAACCGGTGTCATATTGATCAATCCGAAGGCGATACTGATGATGTAACCGGCGCCTATTCCGATAAGGATGGGTATCAGGCGCAGCATTCCGCGGCCGAGAAGGGAGACGAGGATTGTGGTGGCAAGGGTCACCATTGAAATGATCAGGGCGGTTTTTTCCGGTACCAGGACTGCCGACCCATCGCCGGTCCGGCCCATGGCCATGTGGACGGCCACAGGCGCCAGGATCAGCCCGATTACCATGATAACAGGGCCAACGACCACAGGGGGCAGCACGCGTTCCAGAAATTCACTTCCGAACAATTTTATACCGAGGCTCAGTAAAACATAAACTACACCGGCTGCAGCCAAACCGCAAAGCGTCGATGGAATCCCCCACGTTTGAACACCATAGATGATAGGGGCAATAAAAGCGAAGGAAGAGGCCAGAAATATCGGTACCATCCGCTTTGTTACCAACTGAAACACCAGGGTACCGGCCCCAGCCGTGAACAGGGCAACGTTTGGGTCCAAACCGGTCAGTAGCGGAACCAGCACCAGCGCACCGAAGGCGACAAAGAGAATCTGGGCGCCGACGATGGGAATCTTCAGGCTGAAACGGTTTTCTGCGGATGCAGGATCTTGGGGCATGGCGTATTTCTCCTCTCTCGGTTCTCTGTTCGGTGAGTGACTTCTCAACAGCAGTGAGGGTCGGCTGAAAATCCAGTTTCAAGAGGCGGCGGCGCGGTCAAGTCGCGGTTAATTGCTGACCATCCGCGGTTTTATAAAGAGCACTGAGCAGTTTTTGGTCCAGAAAGGTGCAATTTCCTTCAAATTCAAGGCAAGCAATCATATGCGTGAAGGCTTACTCGGGAACGCCGCACAAAAGATTCTGCCGATGTGCCCGCCTTGGGCGCGATTGACGCTGAAATTGTGTGAATCGGCCGCCTGGGGACGGAAACCAATGATCGAACGGGCAGCAGTACCCTCGTAAAGAGTTGCACCGAAGCTATTTTGTGCCGAATATTTTATCGCCGGCATCTCCGAGCCCCGGCAATATGTAGCCGATATCATTGAGTGCATCGTCAACTGCGGCCACGTAAACATCCACATCAGGGTGCTGCTCCTCAACCCGCCGGATACCCTCCGGTGCGGCCACCAGGAATAAACCTTTGATAACCTTACACCCGGCTTGCTTTAACAAGCTGATGGTTTCTACCACGGTTCCGCCGGTGGCCAACATGGGGTCGAGAATCAGTGCAATCCGTTCCTCGATGGCTCCGGTCAGTTTGACATAATATCTGACCGGTTCGAGGGTGTCTTCGTTGCGGTAGAGGCCGACAACACTGACCCGGGCCGAAGGGATCAGGTTAAGGACCCCGTTAAGCATGCCAATACCTGCCCGCAGGATTGGCACAACGGTGATTTTTTTACCTTTTATTCTCTCGACATTCACCGGTCCGGCCCATCCCTGAATAACCTCTTTTTCAGTTTCCAGGTCTTTGGTCGCCTCGTAGGTGAGTAAATTACCCAGTTCGGAGGCAAGATCCCGAAAGTCCTTGGTCGTAATTTTGTGCTCCCTCATCAGCCCCAATTTGTGCTTGATAAGAGGATGCTCCACCACGTGAACTGACACAGCGCCTCCTTATTGTTGTCCACGGTTACCCGTGTAAGTGCGTTTCGCCGTGACGAAACGAGTTCGTGGCCATCCAATACCCTTAAAAACGTTGGATGTCATTCTGCCGGTTACCGGTTGTGGTCGACGTTTAGTCCGTCACACCACAAATCTTTGTGCGGATGTGCCCAGTAAAAAATCTCACCAATGCGTTGGCCAACTCATTGGTGCCATCAAACATGAGGGGATGGGCACTTGATAATGCGTTGAACTTTTTGAATTAATTGAAAAACGGAAGGGCAGGGCGCGGACACACGTAACCGTGGCCCGGCTCCCTGCTTATTTTGGGGCATGGATTATACGCAAAACGCCGTTTTGTCAAGAACGCAAATGGGGCTGGATGGTGCTTACCAAGTTCCCAGCGGTCTATTAAAGGTAAAATGGAAGGGATCTTTTACCAGCTTTTGGGATGCTATCGGGATGTTTTTGGCAATGGCGGTAAATGGAAGTGCAACGACCCACACTCCGGCGCCAAGGATGGTGGCCGCAGCACCCAGAGGCCGCATGACGATCAAGTCGTATGTCATGGAACCGGCACTGGGTTCCTTGGTGTCCACCTCGGCTTGGGCCAGGACCTGGCTGCTGAGGGGAACGATAACTACGGAAAGGGCTATCAAAAGAACGATGGAATGTTTGACGAGTTTATGCATATAGTCCTCCTTAAGCGTATTGCGGTGCTGGCACCTTTGCTGGCATCCAGTCGATTTTTAATTATTATACTATACTGTCAGACGGTTAGCAAATAATAACCTGAAGCCGGTTCCTAAAGAAAAACCGGTGATGGATTTTTATATGCACCACGAGCAGCGATTCATAGAAGTCGCCATAGCCCTTCCCGTTTACCAGACCTTTACATACTGTATACCGGAAAAATTCGCCGAAGGCATCGAAACCGGTATGCGCGTTTTGGTTCCTTTCGGGAAGCGGCGTGTTACAGGCTACGTGCTCGGCGCGCATCTGCCGCCGCCGCAAAAAGATATCAAACCGATTTTGGATATACCGGACGACACCGCCCTCTTCCCGCCGTCGATGATTCCTTTTTTCCGTTGGGTCGCCGATTACTATATCCACCCCATCGGCGAGGTCATAAAGTGTGCGTTGCCCGGTGGGTTGAATATTAATGACTTTATTATGCTTTCCGTTACCGACGCCGGACGAAAAGCGCTCGAAACAGAGGTACTGGAGGATGCCGAAAGAGCGGTCCTCACGCTCTTGGGAAACGGAGACAGGCGGTTGAAAGACATTCGCACCGCATTGCCGCACAGGGTGTCACGCAGGTTTTTCGATTCCATGCAGGACCGTAACTGGATTACCATCACCCGCGAATTGAAAGGTGACCGGATCGGGCCCCGAACCGAACCGTTTGTGACATTCGGACAGTCGCCGCCGGAACCGAACGTCCTTACCGGACAGCGAAAAAAAATTTGCGAATGGGTGATCGCTGCCGGTGAGATTTCGGCCAAGGCATTGAAAGCTGATGTTCGGACGACCAACCACACCATCAACGCTCTGGTTGATGCGGGATATCTATCGATTACGCGCAAGTCGGTTTACCGCGACCCCTTCGGCGATACCGTCACGGCAGACACACCGTTTTTTCTCAACCAAGGCCAACACACGGCCGTAGAGCGGGTGATCGGTGCCATCGGAACAGGATTCAGCGCCTTTCTTCTCGCCGGCGTTACGGGCAGCGGCAAAACCGAGGTATATATGCAGCTGGCCGCCGAGTTTGTCCGCAGGAAATTGCCGGTTATTGTCCTCATTCCCGAAATTGCCCTGATTTCCCAGATGGAAAGGCGTTTTCGTGCGCGATTCGGAGAGCAAGTGGCGATACTTCATAGCGGTCTGTCCTATGGTGAGCGTTATGACCAGTGGTTGCGGATTCAACGCGGAGAGGTGACCATTGCCATTGGCGCCCGATCAGCAATATTTGCTCCTTTTTCCCGTGTGGGGCTAATCGTTGTCGATGAGGAGCACGACACATCTTACAAGCAAGAGGGAAGCTTACGTTACAACGCGCGAGATTTGGCGATGGTCAGGGCCAAACTCGACCAGGGCATCGCCCTGCTCGGATCGGCCACGCCTTCGATTCAGTCATACTACAATGCCCGTCGGAATAAATTTGTCGAGCTCACTATGGATAAACGGGTAAAAGAACGATCCTTGCCGGAGATCACCGTGGTTGATATGCGTAAAAACAGGGATTTGCGGGGAATCGGGCGATTCATCACAACCGAGTTGCGCCAGGCCATGGCGGAGAGTCTGATTCGGAAAGAGCAGGTGTTGCTTTTTTTGAATCGGCGCGGATTTGCCAATTTCCCCGTCTGCCGGGACTGTGGCCAAACGGTCAAATGCAGACACTGCGACATTTCCCTGACTTTGCACCAGAAGGCTAATGCCCTGCGATGTCATTACTGCGGTTTCAGCCGTCCGGCACTGCTCGCCTGCGATGCCTGCGGCTCGAATCGCATAAGCCATTTGGGTCTGGGGACAGAGAAAATCGAGTCCGCCGTTGGGGAACTGTTTCCTGAGGCGCGTGTGGCCAGAATGGACCGGGACACCACCACCCGCAAAGGTGCCATTGTTCGCCTTCTGAAGGAACTCAGAAACGGAGGCATCGATGTTCTTGTCGGTACCCAGATGGTGGCCAAGGGCCATGATTTCCCAAATATTACGTTGGTAGGGATTATCTGTGCGGATCTTTCCATGAGTTTTCCGGATTTTCGAGCCAGCGAGCGAACGTTTCAACTTCTGGCCCAAGTTTCCGGACGGGCCGGGCGGGGCGATGCTTCCGGCCGGGTGATACTTCAGACATACAATCCCGAGCATTTCAGTATTCTCGCTGCGCAAAAGCAGGATTTCAAATCTTTTTACGAACAGGAGATCAGTTTCCGAAGCGCCTTGAATTATCCGCCATTTTCGAGGATAATACAGTTGAAAATTGCTGGACGTGACAAACGGAAAACCGAGGCTCTGGCGGGATCGATCGGCCAGATTTGCCATCGATTGCGGCGGCGCGAGGGCCGTTTTCAAAATACCGTTGAGGTGATGGGGCCGATCGAAGCCGCATTGACCCGAATTGCCGGCAAATATCGCTGGCAGATTCTGCTCAAAGGTCAACACGTAAAAACGCTTCACCGGTTTACCCGCCGGCTGTTGGCTGAAAACCCGGCGATGTTCAATCAGCGGGGGTTCAGCGTGGCCGTCGACGTCGACCCCTATTTTATGATGTGATCCGGAATACGGACGAACCAAGGAGATAGTTGATGCGAATCGTTTTGATCAGTTTCATCTTTTGTTGTTTTGCCAGTATATCCTCCATCGGTGCATTTGCAGACCAATCGATCGGTGATCGAACCATCCTCGAAGGGGTCACATTCGACAAGGAATCAACCATGCTGGAGAAAGCGGCAATCCCCTCGTTGCAGCCGCTTCTGGAACAAATGCAATCGGATCCGTCACTGCGGATGACTATCGAAAGTCATGTCGATGCTACCGCTGAACCGGACAATGACTTACGTCTCACACGTCGTCGATCCCAGGCTATTTTCAACTGGTTTGTCGCCCATGGGGTTGAGGCCAGCCGTATCGACCCGGTGGGATATGGCAGCACGCGGCCCCTTGTTGAGAGAAAAACAAAGGATGAGACAGTCAATAACGACCGGATCGAAATCGTTAAATCCAGATCGGGCTATCCGGTTGCGGAATTTCTCTCCACCCGCCATGAGTTTGAACCGATTGTGGATGGGATGGAGGTTCGCCACGATTATGTCGTCCGGAATACGGGGACGGCGGAGCTTCTTATCAAAGAGGTCAAAACCGGGTGAGGGTGCACGGCGGTCTCTTTTTCGAGACAAATCCCTCCCGGTGGCGAGGGTAAAATTGCGATTAAGGTCAACACCGACGGATACGGCGGAAAAGCACTCCACAAAACCATCCGGGTGTTAACCAACGATCCCCGGCGTGCCGAGACACAGCTGTCCATCAGCGGGCCAGTCAAGGTATTTGCAACCATAACGCCTCAAAATGTGAAGCTTTTTGGTACGATTGGTGCGGCAGTGAAAGAAACGGTGAGGATTGTTCCCGAAGAAAACTATCCGTTCAAGATAATCGATACAAAGGCGCAGATGGGAAAAGAGATCCGGTATCATGTCAGCGAGGACAAGCAGTCCCGTCAAAACGCCTACCTGTTGACAGTGGAGAATTTGAAGCAGACGACCGGACGCTTCTACGATACAATTTACCTGACGACCGACAGCCGGATTAAACCGAAAATTAGTATTCGGGTCTATGGTAAAATTAGCGAACCCGTATCACCAAAGGCCAATTAACTGCGCTTTCGGGTTGTGTGGATTTTCCCGGCGGGAACAATTCTCAATCATAGCTGGTTACTCAAAATCGCCATCAATCATTTATGGATGGGTTCGTCGTTAGGAGTGTAATGAATGATTTAAAATACGATGCCGTCGTTTTCGATTGCGACGGCGTTATGTTTGATACCACCAAAGCCAACACGGCATACTACAACCACATCCTGGCGCATTTCGGAAAACCCTTGATGACACCGGAGCAGTTTGCCTATACCCATATGCACACCGTCGACGAATCGCTGGCCCATCTGTTTGATGATGACGCCGAATATGCCGCAGCAATCGCGTTTCGCAACCAGATGAGTTATCTTCCGTTTTTGCGATTCATGGAGATTGAGCCCGATCTGATTTCTTTGCTCGCGTTCCTTCGACCAGCCGTTCGAACAGCCATTGCAACCAACCGGACGGATACCATGCAGGGTGTGCTCCAATCCAATGGCCTGACGGATGCTTTCGATCTGGTTGTCACCGCCCTTGACGTGACGAAACCCAAACCTTATCCGGATCAGTTGCACAAGATCCTTTCCCATTTCAACCTCAAACCGGCGCGGGCTGTATTTATCGGCGACTCGGAATTGGATGCTACTGCCGCCGGCGCGGCCGGTGTGCCCTTTGCAGCCTATGCCAATCGGAAGCTGGATGCTCAATATCACATCAGCCGTTTGCGGCAGGTCAAAGATATCCTCGATGGAACCGCCTCCGGCGCAGTATTTCGTCGGCAGGTGGAATAAATTGCCCGCAGGTTGCTGAAAAACCTCACGAGCGCCGGCGCGGCACGGCAAAATCCGGTAAGCACAGTTTATGGACAATAAAGGCGCACCTTGATGCAGATGCGCCGTATCGTCAAGCCCAATCGTTTTTCAACAGCAATTTAGTCCTTGGCGGCATAGGGCGCCCCGTTTTCATTGGTTGCCATAGCCGTTCTGGTCGCCGCATTCCGGGCACTCCCATGTGATGCCGTTACAGGACATTCCCCAGTAGTTTTCATTCATGCAGGCCTGACAGATCCTGAAACCGCAGCGGCACCGCCAGCAGAAACGAACGGTTGTTCCACATAAGTGGCAGACCGACTGTTTTTCGCGCCAGCGCCGTTTATACCGCGTTGTGGGTTTCTCTTCTTCCATGACAGCTTCCGTTGTTTCTGAACAGGCACATGCCTTCGATTTTTAACACCTGGAAACTAATGTCGACAAATCAGACCTTAATAATATCAACACACCTGCAGCGACCGTCAAGGGCGCCATCCACCGTGATTTATACCTAATTTGAGCGATTGTCGAGGTTGCCGCAGGCACAAGGAAGATGTCGTTTCGTCCCGCCGCTGGCGGGATCAGCTATGCGGGATGGCATATGAAGCTTTAGATGCGGCGACCCTCCAGAGGCGGATAAAGATCGGCAATTCTGATGGGTTTCAAATATTAAAATGAAACGATGATAGAATTCCTTTTAAATAAAACAATTCCCCCTCCATTTAAAATTTAAAACACTCACTTTAGGTTATATTCTCTTCTCGACGGATAGAACGATTCCCCCTCCTTGTTGTTTACCGTCGTTGGTGGTATGCAGGCTGTGAACCTGCAGGCGCACCATACTTTTGCATCCCCTGACGGCCGTGCGCCGGTCGGTCTCATGGCCGTCAATCGATATTCAGAACGAATACCGGTTCTACACCGGTAAACAAAGACGAGGATTTTTCAAGTGATGGAAGAAAAAAAGATACTGTATCTGATAGACGGCAGCGCCTATATTTACAGAGCCTACCACGCTATTCGCGGACTGTCGAATTCCAAGGGAATGCCAACAAATGCCGTTTTCGGATTTACCCGCATGTTGATCAAGTTGATCGATGACCGCTCACCCGCCTTCGGGGCCATGTTTTTCGATGCCAAAGGTCCGACCTTCAGGCATGATATGTATGCGGCATACAAGGCCAATCGTCCGCAAATGCCCGAAGACCTGGTATTACAAATTCCGATCATCAAGGAGGTTACCCGCGGATTCAAGCTGCCGGTTATCGAACAATCGGGTTATGAGGCCGACGACCTTATCGGCACGGTGGCGCGTTTGGCGGAAGAGGCCGGTTATACCGTCGTAATGGTGACCGGCGACAAGGACTTCGTGCAACTGGTGACGGCAAAGGCCAGTATCTGGGATCCCATGAAGGAGGACACGATCGATATGGCTGTCGTGCACGAGCGGTTCGGCCTAACCCCCGGCCAGATGACGGAAGTCATGGGTCTGTGTGGGGATAAGTCCGACAATGTGCCCGGGGTGCCGGGGATCGGGCTGAAAACGGCTCTAGACCTGATCAAAACTTACGGTAGCATGGATGTGCTATACGAAAATGTGGAGCAGATCACGAAGAAAAAACAGAAAGAAAATTTGATTCAATTTAAAGAACAGGCCTTTCTGAGCCGAGATCTGGTTAGAATCGATACAGGGGCTCCGGTGATATTCACTCCTGACGACTTTTGTTTGGCTGGACCCGATGAAGGAAAGCTGGCGAGCCTCTTCAAGGAACTTGAATTCAACCAACTCCAGAAGGCTTTCGGCACGACACGCAAACCGCGCAAGAAGGATTACCGGGCCGTGATGCGGAGGGCGGAGCTGCTTGAGTTGGCTGACGCCCTCGAGGCTGCCGACCTCATAGCCCTGGATACCGAAACAACCGCCATCGATGCGATGCAAGCTGATCTGGTCGGGCTCTCTGTGGCGGTGCAAGAAGATCAGGCGTTTTACATTCCCATCGGTCATACCGCTCCGGATGCGTCGGGCCAACTCGCGCGTGACGAGGTGCTAAACACCCTCAAGCCGATTCTCGAGTCTTCGGAAATCAAGAAAGCCGGCCAGAACATCAAGTACGACTTGATTGTACTCAGCCAGAGCGGTGTTGAACTCAATGGTGTTGTATTTGACACCATGCTGGCCTCATACCTCATCAATCCGTCCAAACGGGCCCACAATCTTGATCAAATCGCCCTTGATTTTCTGGATCATAAAACAACCACCTTTGCGGAAGTCTTCGACAAGGGGATGAGTAGTTTTGCCCAGGTTTCCTTAGAAAAGGCCGTTCCGTATGCCTGCGAAGATGCCGATATCACTCTCATGGCCCAGTCGGTGCTGGACCGTGAGCTCGAAAAGATCGGCCTGACAGAGTTGTTTCATACAGTGGAGATGCCGTTAGTGCCCGTGTTGATGCGCATGGAACAAAGGGGCGTTGCGGTCGACGACGATAAATTGCGGGATCTGTCGAAGAGTTTTGAGCATCGGCTCGAGCAGTTGGAGAGCGGCATCCATGCACTTGCCGGGGAATCATTCAATATCAATTCTCCACAGCAGATGGGCCGGATCCTTTTTGAAAAGCTAAAGCTTCCGGTGCAGAAAAAGACCAAAAAGAAGACCGGCTATTCGACGGATGTCAACGTGCTGACCGTGCTTGCCCGCCAACATGAACTCCCGGCTCTGGTGCTGGAGCATCGGACATTGTCAAAACTTAAATCAACATACGCCGATGCGCTGATTCAGCTGATTAATCCGCGGACCGGACGGATCCACACCTCTTTCAACCAGACCATTACGGCCACCGGGCGCCTGAGCAGTTCCGACCCCAATCTGCAGAACATTCCCATTCGTACAGCGGAAGGGCGGGAGATCCGGCGGGCGTTTGTCGCCCGTAAAGGGTGGCAACTGCTATCGGCCGATTATTCTCAGGTAGAATTGCGCATCCTGGCCCATTGCTCGGACGACGAGATCCTCATCCAGGCGTTCAGGGAGGGAGAAGACATCCATACACGAACGGCGGCTGAGGTGTTCCAGGTATCAGCGGATTCGGTTACATCTGAACTGCGCCGCCAGGCCAAGGCGATTAATTTCGGCATCATCTATGGTATGAGCCCATTCGGATTGGCCCGTCAGCTCGACATCAGCCAGAAAATGGCGAAAGTGTATATCGACAATTACTTCGCCCGCTACAAGGGCGTTCAGCGCTTTGTG
This sequence comes from uncultured delta proteobacterium, assembly GCA_963848135.1. Lineage (GTDB taxonomy): Bacteria > Desulfobacterota > Desulfobacteria > Desulfobacterales > SG8-13 > JARFQH01. Next base: position 392,918 of record CAWKCK010000018.1, on the reverse strand, counting down.
GAGAAAACCAAAATTGATGCTTTCGATACCATGCGGACCAGTACGCTTCTGAATCGGATACGGCTGCTGCCCGACATAAGGAGTGCGAACGCAAATATCCGTCAGTTTGCGGAACGGACGGCCGTCAATACACCCATTCAAGGGTCCGCTGCCGATTTGATTAAAATCGCCATGATACGGATTGATGAGAAACTGCAGGCACAGAATCTCAGAACGGCCATGATTCTTTCGGTTCATGACGAACTGGTGTTCGAAGTTCCCCCTGAAGAACTCGACCGAGTGAAAGAAATGATCCGGGGCCTCATGGAAGGCGTCTGGGAACTCAAAGTGCCACTGAAAGTGAATATTGGCTGGGGGGATAACTGGGCCGAAATCCATTAGGAATGGCTTGTGAACCTCCTCAGTCAGTGCCAGAAGGAACCGACCCCGGTCACTGGAGTCAATACGTTCGTGTATGCTGTTTTTTCGTCGGTCCGCGCCGCTTTCCTGGCGTGATCTGAGGCTTTGAAACCACCCCGGGTTCCGGTCGGGAACATCACCATCATTCAGACTTCGGGGCTATTTGGTCTTTTTCGGTGGTTCGGCGTCTTGCGGCTTTGTCTGCCTGACCGTTTTTTCGACCGTACGATAGACCTTTTTGAAGGTATCGCTGAAACCGGTGGGAGAAAGCCGGCCAGTTTCGATAAATTTCACAATGATTTCTTTGGTTGCCTTGAGAATCTGCTCTTCGATCGAGGCCATCGATGTCTCCATTCATAAAAATTAATAATTATTTTGAAGTGTTAACAAAAAGAGCGTTGCCTGTCAATCAACTCTCACCGCCCTCTGGCATCTGCTGATTGACTTTGACAGTTGAATCAATTATTTAGATTTGCAATCTTCGCCGCAGGCAGCTGAGGATCCTAATTATACCGCTCTTCAAGAATATATTCCGTAGCACCGAAGGGTGAGTTAAGCCATTGGTGAGAAAATATTCGAATAGGGGAACATTCATTGACAACCGCTAAAAGCGAAAAACCTGGGCCCTTTGAAACTGGAGAATCTATATGTTGAAATTTCATGCTATACCTTTTCGGAAACGGAGAGGTCAGTATGGAACCGGATGGATATCTATTATCCTCATACTGATGTTCATCGCCGGTTGTTCAAAATGGTCCGGCGGCGGACCGAGAATGCCCTATGAACCGAGCCTTTTGTCCAGGACCTTCAAGTCGAGTTCACCCGATGGCGGATTTCGCAAAAAAATTGGCGTCGTGCCATTCCAGATAACGAGCCAGTATGGTGATCCAAATACCAAAAGCGTTTTCCAGGACAACTTGGTCAAAGCGGTAGATGCGGATTGCCCCAATAATATCTTCGTTACGCCCGCTGAAGGCCTCTACCCTGAAGTATTATCACAGATACCGAAACTCCCCTCCGGGGAAATCGATAATTTCCGACTGGCGATGGACGGACGGCCCTCCGGTTTCTTTGGTATCCTGACAGCAACGGTCACCAGCATCAATGTCGATTCCAAGGACAAAGGGTTCTGGTTCTTAAGGAGAACCGATTACTATATCCAGGTGGAAGCCCTGGTTGAACTCTACGGTATGGAGACCGCTGTCAAAATTTTCGATCGCGCTGTGGCAAAACGGGTAAAAATAGATGAAACCGATGTTGACCTGATTCGTTCGCAGAACAAAATCGATCAGTCCTTCATAGAGAAGGCTCTGAAAGAGATCATTGACGACCTGAAAGGTGGTATATGCTATTCAATAAAATCAATGGGTTGGAAGAGTTACATTGTTTCCACCAATGGCGACGACATCCAGATCGCATCCGGCAGCCGTTCGGGAATCCGTGTCGGCACCATTTTCAATGTCTATGAAAACGGGCCGACTATCGAAGGCTTTGGCGATCATCGCTTTACCTTTACGGGTAAAAAGATCGGCGAGATAGAGGTCACCGATTCCCTTGAGGACAGTGCCCGGGCTGTTCCACTGACTGGCAGCGGATTTCAGGCCGGGCAAGCCGTTGGTATAAAAAAATAGCGGACCCTGAAAAGGGCCCGTCAAACCATAAGCCCGCTGGGGGCTTTAACTAATTTGAGCGATTGTCGAGGTTGCCGCAGATACAAGGAAAATGTCGTTCCGCTATAGTCAGCTATGCGGAACGGCATACGACGCCGTAGATGCGGCAAGATCGGCAATCCCGATGGGTTTCACAATTTTAAAATCAAACTCTGATAGAATCCCTTATAAATAAAGCAGTTCCCCCTCCATTTAAAATTTGAAACGGTCGCTTTAGTTAAATAATCTTCATCGAGTCGATAAGAAGACATGCACGAGATGCCTTCAAATTTCCTGACTAAAATGGGGTGGCTGGACATCTGAGCCCGATACATCGGCCGCCGGGGCGGGGCGGCGGTTTTCAATTGCCGTGCGAAAAGTTTCAATCGCTGCAATGGCTTCGGCTTCAGACGCAATGGATTTGATCGATTCCCGGAATGCGGCGGCAAAAGGCAACCCCTTGACAAACCACCCCAATCGACTGCGCATCATACGACACGCTCCCAGCTCTCCCCTGTAGTCTATCATCGCTTTTAGGAACCGTTTCATCGTGTCGAGGCGGTCTGAAATATTGACCACGGGGGCCGACCGACCATCTTTATGAGCCAGGTAGCCGGCGAATATCCACGGATTTCCGATTGCGGCCCTGCCGATCATGATTGCGTCACACCTTGTGTCGGCTTCCATCCTCAGCGCGTCCTCAGCGGTATTGATATCCCCGTTGCCGATAACCGGTATTGAAACGTTTTTTTTGACCGCGGTGATGATGGACCAGTCGGCATGACCGCGAAATCCCTGTGTGGCGGTCCGGGGGTGCACGGCGATGGCATCGACACCGCACGCTTCAGCTATTCGGGCGGTGGCCACAGCCTGGTGACCGGAATTGTCCCATCCGGAACGGATTTTGATCGAAAGGGGGATATTGATCGAGCGGCGAACCTTTCGCAGAATTTGTTCCGTGATTTTAGTTTCCTTCATCAAGGCCGCACCGGAGCCGGATTTAAGTATTTTCTTCACCGAACATCCGAAATTGATATCCAGCATATCCGCACCCGAACCTTCAACCATTTGAGCGGCATCGGCCATGATGGACGGATCTGCGCCGAAGATTTGAACACACAGAGGTTTGTCTGCAGAGCAGCTGTCAAGCATCTTCAGTGTTTTGACCGACCGTCTCACCAGCGCGTTGGCACTGATCATCTCCGAATACATCAGGCCGCAGCCGGCCTCCTTTGCGAGCAGGCGGAAGGGTAGATCGGTTATACCGGCAAGTGGGGCCAGAACCGCGGTATTGTCACATATCAGCGTACCAATTTTCATTGCAGTCGAATACCGGTTGATGAGTTAGTGCCCATCCATAAATGGCCTTTTTCCGCAATTCCCCGCCGGAGTCGGGACAGGGGTGCTTGGGGCCGGGTTGGCATAGCAATAGAGACAGCTGTGGCTGCAGGTATGCTTCCGGTAAGATCCTATGTCTACCGAGACCTGACAGCGGCAGCCCATCCGCTGCCTCTGCCCCGGGTCCTTCTTCAGGGATAGTTGTCCGCCGTAGAGTTCTACCAGCAGGCTGTTAGGAATGCATGCGTTTTCGATGATGCCCGAACCTTCTGGCAACCGATCGGTGATATCTTTTTCACAGCAGGTATGAAGAACGATCTTTTTAGCGCGCAAAAGGGTGTTCATCCCCAAAAGGGTTTCCAACTTTCGGTCCTGTGGCGGATCACAAAAAGACATGCCCGGGATGGCCGACAAGCGACGCGAAATTTTTGTATATTGATCCATGAAACTTGTAACGCACCGCCGGATACCGGATACGCAAGCTCTCTTCGCTATGCGTGCAAAATCAGCCAGATTTGTTTCTATCGGTCCACCATTAAAGCGATAAAAACAAACCGGGTCAAAACGCCAGTTGATCGATTGCGATCCGAACCGGCGGCTGAGCTCATCAAACTGATCTAACCGGTTAACCAGCGGTGGGACGTGCGGTTCGAGCCACGGTGATTCGGAATTGACGGTAAAATTGAAAAAGAGGTGGTATCCTCTACGCTGTAATGTCTCTCCGGCATTTTCTGCCAGAAAGCGGCTGAAATCTTTGGACCAAAAGACGATCGTATGCACTGCGTCCGGGCCGGCCGGTATGCGTCTAACCTTTTGATTGTATGGATTGGTCACATCAAAGTAGCCCCGGTCAATTCCATTCATGAACCACGATAAATAGAAGGCCGGAATGTCTGTTCTCCTGGAGGCGGAAAGGACGATCTGGGGGATTTTGAGCGTGATTTCAACCATTTTAAATGTATTCGCATGCTGTTTGGTTACTTTTTTTTCAAGTCTTTGAAGGAAATCACTTTACCCTCGTGGGGTCCTTTTTCGAGATGATCTCCGGTGTTCGGATTATCCGATATATCATCTTCTTCTGGCGCCTTAACCGCCTCCAAGCGCATCCGCTTGCCGTTCATGGTAAATTCGTCACCGTTGATATAAACGTCTTTTAAAATCCATGTGACCACTTGCAAAGGCACATGCAGGAGCAACAATCGCACATGATACCAATCGGGTTTTGAATCCGGTAGGATTTCCTCTATCCGGGCAAAGCTCAGCGGCTGATCTTCGAGATATATCAATACGATATCATTTTCTTTGCTCATATTCACCGGTCCATTTCTCACCCCATGAAACCATTAAATCGAGTGGAAGTAAAGGCTTTCGGCCCTGGTCCGTTTTTCCAGTCAACTACCGGTCCTGAATCGGTCTGTCGAATCATGCAAGGGACGCAGTGGACGCGTCCGAAGGGTCGATAATATTCTTCAAAGATGCAGTTTGGCAATGATACAAGGTGACCCGCTCGTTTGATTATCAATAATACCTAATTTGAGGGATTGCCGATTTTGCCGCATCTACGGCGTCAAATGCCATCCCGATGGGGTTCAAATTTTATAATCAAACGATGATAGAATTCCTTATAAATAAAGCAGTTCCCGCTCCATTTAAAATTTGAAACGCTCACTTTAGGTAATACTTATACACTATATGGTGGTATCCAAATTCGACCTTGGTGAAAAATTCTCATGCAAGCTTGGTAATTAACAGGTGGGGCTACCCCGCGATGGATATTTTTCAGCAAACTTGTAAATTAAACATAAAACAAGTGACATAAACCTTATCCTGCCGCTAAATTTTAGTGTACATTTTGTACTCCAACGATCTGAAAAAAGGCTAAAAAATATTCACCCGTGGGGCCAATCGCATTCGCCCATTTACTGCGTTATCAGAGGGTTGCGGTACCAAAGTACAGCTGCGCCACTGAATGCCTTGTAAATGAACGAATGCGAATAGTGAAAAATGCGGAGCGACGCCCAGTGGCTTTTTTTTGACATGAACGGCGATTGTTTCGTATAATAATGAGCACATTGCCCGGGTTTTTGCTGGCTAATCATTTGCTGGCATTTTTTTTGGGGCAATGAATTACAAAGTGATACAAATATAATACACCAATAACATATCACTCTGCGATGACTGAAATCCGTTTCAACCGGCTCACTGCGGATCAGGGTTGTTTCTTTCTTATGGGTCATGATCTTGAAATATAACGGTGCTATGACAAGATGAAATATCACTTAAAGAAAATCCTTCTTTCTAATTGGTTGATATGCACCATCTTGACCGCAGGAATCATAGCGGGGATGTTGGTGAATTTTTATCCTTTGCAGTTCATCGAGCACAAGGCCTATGATTCTCTTTGCCGTTTGCGAAGCTCCTCCGCATCGGATGCGGTGGTCGTTGTCAAGATCGATGACGACACTCTGCGCGCGATTGGTGCACCGCCTTGGCCGCGATCGATAATCGCAGAAGCTGTCAATCAGCTGTCGGACTTCAGTCCCAGGGTCATGGCGATCCAGCTCCTTTTTTCCGGACCTGAAATCAACCCGGCGCTGTCGGAGATTCAGGATCTGCGGACGGAGCTCCGGACGGAAATATTCCCCAAGCAACAAAAAAACCGTACTAAAGTGGATCAGCTCCTCTCAGATGCCGCCGAAAGGTTGGATCACGATGCAGAGTTGATTTCGGCGATAAATTATTCCGTCAATGCCGTTCTGCCGGTTCTTTTTACCACTGAACCCACTGATATGTCGGTAACCTCCGGGACACTACCCGATTGGTTGGTTCGCCATTCACTTGAGAATCAAAGATTTCACCCCCGGCGTGTTTCAGCCTCTGCCATCGATTCTCTATTGTATCTGCGCCCAGGAGATCAACCGATATCAGTATTTTCGGTCATCCCAACATACGAACATCTTGCCAGAAAAGCCAGTGCCCTGGGACATATCAATGTGGCTGCCGATCGTGATGGAACCATTCGGAAGGTGCCGCTGTTCATCGAGTACCGGGATCGGTATTTTCCTTCTTTTGCTCTCCAAGTCGCTGCCCGATACTTAAAGGCCGACCTGAGGGACATCCAACGCAGTGATGCCGGCATTTCGTTCAAAAACGCGAGTGTCCCAACGGACGGTGCATTCCAAATGTTGATCGATTGCGCGGGTATCGGTCGACACCTTCAGCGCATTTCATTCGCAGACGTCTACAATGGGAATGTAACCGCAGATATGTTCGAAGGCAAGATCGTGTTGCTCGGAGAAGAGTTGCCGGGACGTACGCCACGCTATCGTTCAGCCGGCTACGATGGTCTGAGCAACATCGACATCACGGCCGCTGCCATAGAAAATATTATTAGCCGCCGGCATTTGTCTCGCCCGGTCTGGGCCAACGTGCTGGAAATACTGGTTGTCGTTTACTTCGGTCTCTTCCTGGTTTTTGTCATCCCGCGTGTAAAGCCACGCGATGGTGCTCTGATCCTAAGCATTTTTCTGGTGACTTGGGTGTGTTTCGCAGGCGTTCTTTTCATGGCGTTCGGATACTGGCTGAAACTTTTTGCGCCGCTGATTCTTACACTTATTGGATTTTCCGTGGCTGGTTTTCGCCGATTTGCCATCGAAAAACAGTTGGAGAGTATCGAGCTGAACAAGATGCTTGGGCTTTCATTTCAAGGTAAGGGCATGTTGGATATGGCATTTGAAAAATTCCGCAAATGCCCGGTGGAAAACGGATCAGTGCGCGATCTGCTTTACAGCCTGGGGCAGGATTTCGAACGCAAACGGATGTTCAATAAGGCGCTGGCGGTGTATTACCATATGCAGAAAGCCGGTCGTTTCAGAGATATTCAACAACGCATCGATACCTTGAAGAGTTTGGGCGAGTCGGTTAACCCGACTGCCGTAAAACCAAACGGGGCGCTCCATCTGGACGAAGCCACCACTCGCCCGACACTCGGCCGCTATGAGATTATCAAGGAACTCGGACAAGGGGCCATGGGAACGGTGTATCTTGGGCGGGACCCCAAGATAAATCGTGAGGTGGCAATCAAAACCCTGAGCTACGCAAACGTGGACGAAGGCAAGCTGGATGAGATCAAAGACCGTTTCCTGCGTGAGGCCGAGGCCGCCGGAAGACTTTCTCACCCGAATATTGTGACGATTTACGATGTTGGAGAAGAGCACGATATGGCCTATATGGCCATGGAGTTGATCCAGGGCCGTGTATTGTCGGAATATTGTCAAAAGAGCAATCTTCTGCCGGTAGCCAAAGCACTCGGATTTGTCGCTACCGTAGCCGAAGCACTCGATTATGCCCATACCCACGGTGTCGTCCACCGGGACATAAAACCGGACAATATTATCCTGGTCGATGGCAATCAGGTGAAAGTGGCTGATTTTGGTATCGCGCGGGTCGTGAGTGCTTCTCAAACACAAACCGGCATCATTCTCGGCACGCCCAACTATATGTCGCCCGAACAGGTAGAAGGCCTGCACGTAGATGGACGCTCGGACCTGTTTTCTCTGGGCGTGGTTCTATATGAATTGCTTACCGGAGAAAGACCGTTCAGAGGCGATAACGTGGCTCACCTGATGTACAATATTGCCCATACCACATACCCACCGGTGAAAAAAGTCCTGCCGGACGTCCCGGTGTGCTGCAGTCAAATTGTCAAAAAACTTCTCATCAAAGAGCCTGAGAAACGTCTCAAATCTGCCGGAAAGCTCGTGCGTAAAATCGAGCAGTGCCTTGAGGGCCTGAGCTAGCATCCATTGAAAGTTGATTCTTTACTCATGGGCCGCATCGCGGCTGAGTTGGGCGATGCCGGATTAAGATTCAGCGTCCTCCGGTGGTGTCTGATGCAATAAAACGGCATGCGAGGTCTTACCGTCGATTTTAATTGTTAGCGGTCGATCGAGACGGGCATGGGTTACATGTGGCGTGACGCTATTGGGTTGAAGGCTTCCGAGCCAGTGCCAGTCGATAAAATTGTCCCTGTTGTCAACAACGGTGAGATAACTGATTCCCAGAGAAGTAATGTTGTGGAAAAAGTGAGACCCCTGGGAAGGATCGGCTTTCAACTTTTCTACAGACGTTTCCACAACCGCACCGACCCCTGAAATGTCGCTCCAGGTTACCGGTATTCCCAGCCAGCGGTCGGCCGATCCCCAGCGGCCCGGTCCGATGAGAAGATATTTGCGGTTTTCTGCAACCAGTTGTCGGTTGAGCCCATCGATCTCCCTGGCAATCTCGACGGTGTCCTTCGGTTCGAACGATTCGGGCCGTACAAAGATTATGTCGCTGATATCGCGGAATCGGCCGTTTCCCAATGCCATGGTCGAATAGCAGAAAGCCCGGCTGATGTCTTCGGTGGTGATGTCGATTACGCGATCATTCCGGCTGACCGCCATCGGTCGAATTTGCAACAGTGCGAATTCTTTTTTACCTTGTCCGCTGAGTGGCAGGTTGACGGAAAACTCTATTTCGATAGGACTGCCCATCCCCTGTCGCCCGATTTCCAGTATATCGTTCAGTATTTCCGCCAATGGAAACGATTGATACTTCAGGATACTGGCAAAGGTTAGTACCGGGTGACCCTGGGGGCTGAAGACATCCCGGATGCGGTGTTCTTGCGGATTATATGTGCTGCACATTTGGCGAACGACAGGATGCTCAATGGCGGCATCTATGTCGATTTTCACCAGGGTTACATCGTCAGCGAAATTCTCTGGAGTACTGAAATTTTCCGGGAAATGTTTGGTGTTCAAGGCATAGAAGTACCGTTGAGAATTGCGGAGAATATCATCGACAGTTGAGAACTGCGGCATCAGTTGGGGGTAACGGGGTGAAAACCGAAGGGAGGTTCCGCCTTCGACAACCATTTTCCCGAGTCCCAGAGCGATGTGGGCGATGCCTTCTTCAGGTTTCATGTGATTGATAGGGTAGAAGTTATAGGACTGCGCCACGCCTGAAATGGCCGGATAGAATGTGTTGTCATAAAAATCGCCGGTCAACTGTTGAATGATAACCGCCATTTTTTCGTCTTCGGTGCGGTGCATCGTGCTCCTGGCATAGGCACGCGGCGCTTCCATGAAGGTTGAGGCGTACACCATCTTGATGGCTTGAACGAGACGTTTCAACCGCAGGTTGATATCTGGATGCTGGTTGGGGAGCATGTAGGTGCGGTATATGCCGGCAAAAGGCTGAAACTGGGCGTCTTCCAGCAGACTCGAGGACCGCACCGCCAGGGGGTATCTGAGGTTGGCAAGGGCCAGTTTCAAATGGCGCTGCAAACCCTCAGGCATTCGGGCGTTGAGAAATTTTTCCGAAATTTGGGCATCGCTGAGATCGCCCATGGGAATTTCCTTGAGATTGTTCTCCGCGATGAATTCGTCGAAGGCTTCGGTGGATATAACCAGTGATTGGGGGATGTGAATGTCGATGTCTTCGAACCGGGCATTAAAATCGTGGTTTTCCTTTAATTGGATCGATATGAAGGCCAGACCACGGGCTTTGCCGCCCAGGGATCCTTGGCCAATTTTGACGAATTCGGCATCGGGATCGTAATGGTCGGGATCGAATTGGGCAATGATGCCTTTCTGGCGCCCCTTCCGCCGTTCTTCGATGCAGTGCACCAGGTATTTTTTTAATTCAGCGACCGAACCAAACACCGTTGGTTTAATCGGTTTGAGCTTGCTGGCCAGCATAATTTCAGAGCGTGCCATCAACCAGCTGGAGAAGTGATTGTGAGCGGCATGGTAGAATATCGATTCGTCCGGTATGGAAGGAATAATTTTCTGCATCTCCCTTAGGCTTGAGGCCCGGCCGACTTCCGCGCCATTGGGCAACCGAAAAATAAAATCTCCGAAACCGAGATGTTTCTTAAAGAACGAGCGGATTTCTTCATGCAGATTGGGTGCATTTTTGTTCAAAAAGACCGCGGGAATCGTACCGGCTTTGAGGCGATTTTTTTCCTCGGAACTGAGCATTAGAAGTGGGATATCCGCTGTTTCATTTCTAATCATTTTCAATAAAGAAAAACCGGCTTCGTCGTCAATGACCCCGTTGCGAGGGAAGCGAACGTCCGAGAATATTGAGAGAAGATATGGCCGAAACCGGCGGTAAAGATCCTCGGCTTCTTCAAAATTTTCTGCCAGCAGAATTTTCGGACGGGCCCGCATGCGCAAAATTCGATGCTCGTCGTTCAGTGAATCCTCCATGACCGCCTGGGTCTGCAGTACGATCTCCTTGTAGAGCAGCGGTAAAATGGATGAATAGTAGAGAGGGGAGTCCTCCACCATAATCAGGACTCTGACTTTGGCCCGTTGAGTGTCGTGTTCAATGTTCATGCGATCTTCGACATTTTTGATCAACGCCAACAGTAGATCGGTGTTCCCGGTCCAGATAAAAATCTTGTCGATGGAGCGATTGAGACGAGTTTCTGAATCGAAAAGCTGGCGATTGGTCCGATGCGCCAGAAGAAAAACCGGCAGGGCGGGATAGATTTCCTTGATGTGACGGCTAAGCCCGAAGGCGTCCATGTCGTCGAGACGGGGCATGGTAAGGACCAGATCGAATTTTTTTCGCGACAGGGTCGTGATGGCTTCACGTGCTGTCGACACCCAGGTCAAATGTGGCGGCCTCGATAGATTCAGCCCGCGGTATTCATGAATGATACGCTCTGCCAAACGGCCTTCTTCTTCCATGATAAACGCATCATACGGCGTCGACACCAAGAGAATATTGCCGACTTTTTTGGCCATCAGCTCATGAAAGATCTTGAAGGACAGATCAAATTCATCTATGCGAGTGGTGCTTTGGTGATTTTGCTCGTCGACACTGTTCACCGGTTGCCCCTTTCCATACGGTGTTGAAAGCCCGGTTACGAGCTCAAGATTGGAGACTTGAAATGGGTGGCCGCCATTCGTCTGGTAATCACCGGCTTAAAGGCTTAATTTATAATTGCGGGCAATATCAATATTCTTAGCCTGGATGTTTCATGAAATATTCGGGTTAGACGGTCCACAGCGGGTAGAATTTTCCGGATTTATATCACACATACAGCATTCCGCATCGGGCCGCAAGCGACAGGCGGCCGATGCAGGTGGGCGTTGACGGCGACCCAATTGATTGTTAAAGGTGGCCGTTTGATAGCAACCCGTGTCACCATATAAACCTTTAACTGAAAAGTTATGCAGATGAAGATTGCTCTGGCCCAGGTAAACCCGATTGTCGGTGATTTCAAATACAACTACCAGCGGATCCGAGAGTATGCCGAAAAGGCCGTCGCCCGATCCTGCGATCTTGTGGTTTTCTCAGAAATGGTCGTTTCCGGCTATCCGCCGCATGATCTGCTCGAGAAAAACGATTTTGTGAACGCAAATCTCGACTGTTTGAACCGGATGCTCAAAGATATTCGTGGAATCGGTGTCGTGTGCGGCCTGGTTGACTTTAATCCCGCAGCAGATGGGAAACGGTTGAGAAATTCCGCCGTGCTGTTTGAAGACGGGCAGATTCGGCACCAGGTATACAAGCGTCTTTTGCCGACCTACGATGTGTTTGATGAAAGCCGCTACTTCGAAGCCGGAACGGATTGCCGGACCTTCAATTACAAGGGACAACGGATTGGCCTCACGATTTGCGAGGATCTCTGGAATGACAAGGACATCTTTCAACGCCGGATGTATCATCTCGATCCCCTCGATGCGCTGGTGAAGGACGGTGCGGGGTTGATTATAAATGTATCCGCCTCTCCGTTTCACACGGGCAAAATAGACTTTAGAAAAAACATGCACAGCGCCATAGCGCGAAAATACGGCGTGGGTCTGGTGTACGTGAACCAGGTCGGGGGCAATGACAGCCTTCTTTTCGACGGGATCAGTGCGGTCTTCGACAGGCAGGGTCGCATGGTTGCCAGATCCCAGGATTTCGAGGAGGACCTGATCATTTACGACACGGACTCAGGGGCGGCCGAAATACGAGAGATAGCAACTTCCGAGGCCGAGGCCGTCGTCAAGGCGCTGGTTATGGGCACCCGGGATTACGTGCGAAAGTGCGGGTTCACCACTGCCGTTATCGGATTGAGCGGCGGTATCGATTCGGCCTTGACAGCCGCCATTGCCGTCCGGGCGCTTGGACCGGCAAATGTGACCACCGTTTTCATGCCGTCCGTCTACACGTCTGCCGACAATTACGAGGATACACAGCAATTGGCCCGCAATCTCGGCGTTACTTTGGAAACGATTCCAATCGACAGCATTTTTCAGGAATTTGTCAATCTTCTGGACCCCTCATTTGACGCTCGCGAACCCGGTATCACGGAACAGAATGTTCAGGCCCGTGTTCGGGGTACCATTCTCATGGCCATTTCCAACCATCGGGGCTGCTTATTGCTCTCCACAGGCAACAAGTCCGAACTGGCGGTCGGTTACTGCACGCTATACGGTGATATGAGCGGCGGATTGTCGGTCATATCCGATGTGCCGAAAACAATGGTTTATGAGTTGGCGCACTTTATCAACCGGGAAGCGGGTGTCATCCCCGAGCGCATCATTAAAAAGGCGCCGTCCGCGGAATTGAAGCCCGATCAGCGGGACGATGACGATTTACCGCCATATGAAATCCTGGATCCGATCTTGAAAGGAATCATCGAGGACAGCCGGAGTGTGTCTGATCTCGTGAAGTCGGGATTCGATCGACAATTGGTGGAAGATGTTGTCGCCAGGGTCAACAGAAACGAATACAAGCGCCACCAGGCAGCCCCGGGGCTGAAGGTGACCTCGAAAGCCTTCGGATACGGTCGGCGATATCCGATTGCCCAGGGATACAAACCGCAGTAGGCGGGATTATTGCCGTGTAGGGACGTTTTACCGCTTTGGCCCGGAGGTTTCTGCGGACCAAAGCGCAGCAAACATTCAGTACGTGAGAATTTTGAGCCGGTTCGTAACACCGCCATGGGCGCTTAGAATATTTTTGAGATGGGTTCTAATGATCGCGATTGCCGACGGCCTTTCCCTGCCACGTTCCCCGCTCTTCCAGCCTTTTCCTGATCAGGTTCAAGGTTTCGGTTTTGCGCAGAGACCAGCCGGGGGCCACCAACTCTGCGGGATGCGGATCACCGGTCAGCCGCTGGATAATCACACGGCGAGGCAGATGTTCCAGAAAGTTACAGGTCAGTGCGACATACGCCTCCTGGGACAGGCAACGATAACTCCCCTGCCGATAGAGGGTTTCGAGTCTGGTTCCCTTGATGACATATAAAAGATGTATCTTTACCGCCTCAATGCCAAGATCGCCCAAAAAATGAGCCGTTTCGATTGCGTGCTGCCGGGTTTCGCCTGGCAGCCCCAGAATGACGTGAGCGCAGACATTCAGCCCCCTTTTGTGTGCTTCCGAAACGGCCGTTTTGAAACATTCGGCATCGTGGCCGCGGTTAATCAGAGATAGGGTGCTGTTGTGGGCGGACTGCAGGCCAAATTCGATAAAGACCAGGTGATCGGCGGCATATCCGGCCAATAGATCGAATACGGCACTGTTGATGCAATCCGGTCGGGTTCCAATGAAGAGCCCGACGATGTCATCGACGGCCACGGCTTCATCATACAATCGTTTCAGGGTGGCAACCGGTGCGTACGTGTTGGAAAACGACTGAAAATAGGCAATGAATTTTTTGGCCTTGTATCTTGCCGACAACTTCGCTTTGCCCTTGAGCAATTGCTCGGTTATGGAAATACCCTGCGCATGGGCACCGTTTCCCGAACCGCGGTCATTGCAATAAATGCAGCCACCAGTTGCGACCGTTCCGTCCCTGTTGGGGCAAGAGAACCCTGCGTCAATGGTGATTTTCTGGACGCGGCATCCGAACATTTCGCGCAGATAGGTATTCAAGTCATTGTATGTCGTGGGAGGGGTCATTATCCGGCCAGGGTATTGTTTCGGTATTTCTTTGGGCTGATTCTTCTATTCACGAATATAACGGGTTGAGAATAAATTGTAAAACGTGAAAAATTTGATAGGGTTGGATTCATGACGTTCAGTTCACCAAAATACGAGGTCATTGTTGTCGGTGCCGGGCATGCGGGGTGTGAAGCGGCGCTTGTGGCTGCCCGGATGGGTTGTCGCGTGCTGCTGATGGCCATTGATCTGGATAAAATCGCTGCCATGCCCTGCAGTCCGTCCATCGGTGGCATGGCCAAAGGGCAACTGGTTAAGGAAATCGATGCACTGGGCGGAGAAATGGCCAGAACAACCGACAAGACCGCCATTCAGTATAAGACCCTGAATACCAAGAAAGGTCCGGCCGTCCATTCTTCACGCACCCAGAACGACAAGAACCGCTATCACACGGTGATGAAACATATCATCGAAAACGAACCCGGTATCGAGCTGCGGCAGGCCATGGTTGAGCGAGTTGTCACCGAAGGCGATAAGGTCGTTGGGGTTGAAGACACAACCGGATTCAGTTATCAGGCCGCAACGGTCGTTTTGGCAACGGGGACCTTTTTAAGCGGTCTGGTGCACATCGGTTTCAAATCTTTCAAGGCGGGGCGGGCCGGTGAGTTTGCCTCATACAGTCTTCCGGCGCATCTCAAACAGCTCGGTTTTCAGCTGGGGCGGATGAAAACGGGAACACCGCCCCGGTTGAGACGTTCAAGTATCGATTTTACCCGATTTGCTATCCAGGAGGTCGATGAATCCCCGGTGCCATTCTCCCTTTTTACCCGAAAGATCCAGTTGCCTCAGGTACCGAGCTATATTGGGCACACAAACCTCAGGGTTCACGGTGCCGTGCAGCGCAATTTGGATCGTTCAGCCCTTTATGGCGGGGTCATCAAGGGTGTTTCCGCCCGATATTGCCCCTCATTGGAAGATAAGATCGTCCGGTTTCCCGATAGAGAGCGACATCAGGTGATACTCGAACCCGAGGGGCTCGAGACCGAAGAGATTTATGCCAGCGGTCTCGGCAATAGCCTGCCGCTCGAGATTCAATACGAGATCGTCCGTTCGGTGGATGGGCTGCAAGACGCTGAAATCATGCGACCGGCATATGCCATCGAGTACGACTACGTCAATCCGATCCAATTGAGGCCGACTCTTGAAACCAAACGGATAGGTGGTCTTTTTCTTGCGGGACAGATCAATGGAACGTCCGGGTATGAGGAGGCTGCCGCCCAGGGGTTGTGGGCCGGCATTAACGCCGCCTGCCAAGTCCAGGGTCGACCGGCGTTTATCCTTGATCGATCGCAGGCATACATCGGCGTGATGATCGATGATCTGGTCACCCGGGGAACCCGCGAACCCTACCGCATGTTTACGTCTCGAGCCGAATACCGGCTGATGTTGCGAGAAGACAATGCCGATATCAGATTGATGGAAATCGGCCATTCCTTGGGACTCATCGGTGGCGATGCGCTGGCAGAAGTCAAGGAACGGTGGCAGCAAGTTTACGCCGAAATCGGCCGCATACGGAAGGCGGTCGTCAAACCGACTCCTGAAGTGAATGCCTATCTGGCAGGAAAGGGGACCAATCCGATCACAAGCGGGGTTCGCCTCGATCAGCTACTGAAAAGAAACGAGCTCGGTTACGATGCAGTGGATGCGATGGCATCAAGTCCGGTGCCGATTGGGGAAAAAGTGTCGCGGCAGGTGGAAATCGAGGTCAAGTATGAGGGCTATATCGAACGCCAGCAGCGGGAAATTGAAAAATTTAAGAACCTTGAACGCAAGCGAATACCGGAAGGATTCGATTATGCCACGGTCCACGGTTTGTCGAATGAACTGAAGGAGAAGCTTTCCGCGGTGCGACCGGTGTCTCTTGGACAAGCTTCCCGTATCGACGGGATCACCCCGGCAGCGCTTTCAGTCCTGATGATCGCACTAAAAAGTTCGTAAGCATTCACAGGGCACCGCATCTGCTTTGTTGTCGAGCACTTGAAGTACAAAAGTACATCTGCGCGCCCGACGCCTTGCATCTGCGGCACCCTGTAAACGCTTACAATTCTGCGGTCTTAAGCACATTGGACGTTGCAACCCTGTGAGCCGATACAAAAAGTTCATCCCACCACGGCTGACCACGGAGGCTGAACTAACGTGGCCGGGGATTTCTTTATGTGGCAACACACCTTGACACGTTAGGCTTAAAAAATTATATTTATCTCTTCCGATTCAAATATTTTCAACGAGTTACAGGTGTGTGAGCACCATCACGCAGTTATTTGACCAACGGGTGCCGATGCGAGCATCCGAGTCAATTATACAGAAGGAATAAACTCTATGGCCGAAGACTATTACGACATATTGGGTGTGAAAAAAAATGCGTCAGCAGAGGTGATAAAAAAATCCTATCGCAAGCTAGCGTTGAAATATCATCCCGATCATGCCAAGGGAGACAAAGCTTCGGAAGAAAAATTCAAGAAGATCAGCGAGGCATACGCCGTATTGAGCGACAAGGAGAAACGAAAACAGTACGATACTTTCGGTTCTGAAGGGTTCAGTCAGAGGTTCTCCCAGGAGGATATATTTAGGAATTTTGACTTCAATGACATCCTGAGAGAGTTTGGATTCGGTGGTCGCGGCGGTGGCGTGCGGTTCTCTTTTGGATCAGGAAGTCCCTTCGGCGCGGGATCGCCCTACGGGAATCCTGGCGGGCAGCAACCCCAGGTCAAAGGCTCGGATCTGGTCTATGAACTCCCCCTGACTCTCCAGGAAGTATTGACGGGCACCCGCAAAGCGGTCAGTTTCGACCACAAAGGCCAGTCGGAAAGAATTACCGTAAAGGTCCCCAAAGGCATGGTTGCAGGCAAAAAGTTACGGCTCGCCGGTAAGGGAGAGGCGAGCCCTTACGGCGGACCCGCCGGAGATCTTTTCATTCAGGCAAAACTCATTGATGACCCTGTTTTTAGTGTCGACGATCACAACCTGATTACCAATCGCGAGATCAAATTGAGCGAGGCACTCCTGGGCGCGACCCTTTCCATACCGACGCCGGATGGCAAAGAACTCAACTTAAAAGTTCCTCCCGGCACCCGCCACGGAACCAAAATGCGGCTTGCAGGAAATGGTCTTCCCAACATGCAAGGCGGTAAACGCGGTGACCTGTTTGTCCGCATTCACATCCTCATGCCCAAACACCTGAATAGCGAGCAAAAGAATCTGATTCGTAAATTAGCCGCAACGGGGCTGTAATTCTTTAAAATTATTGACAAGAAGGATCTTTATATGGCATCCTTAGTGTCGTATTACATTGTCACCGTTTCGTGTGCTGTCTGTGAATCGATGTGGAAACTGCTTTTAAAATGCCTGATCTGAATCCCGTCCTGAGCAAGGAAGAAATCGAGAAGGCGGTCGCCGAATTAGCGCAACAAATATCGAACGATTATCAGAATCGTGAGGTTGTTTTCGTTGGCGTTTTGAAGGGCGCATTTATTTTTCTCGCCGATCTCGTCAGATATCTTTCCATTCCTGTTCAAGTTGATTTTGTTCGGCTATCCAGTTACGGATGTCATACCGAGACCAGTGGTTCCATCTGCCTGACCAAAGAACTTGAGATCGATATCACTGGCCGGGATGTTGTCGTGGTTGAAGATATCATCGATACCGGCCTTTCGCTGGAATTCCTACTGGAACATCTAAAATCAAAGGCACCCAAAAGTGTGCGGCTCTGCACCCTGATCGATAAGCGCGAGAGGCGCGACAGGCATTTTACTATCGATTATGTTGGATGTATCGTTGAACAAGGTTTTCTTGTCGGCTACGGGTTGGATCACGCCGAGCAATATCGGCACCTGCCAGCCATCTACGATCTTAAATTATAATGCACCCAAATCGCGGGGCCGTCGCGAAAGTCAATTTGTGCCGTATCGCCGTGCCAGGGTTTGTCGACATTGAAAAGCATGATAAAATTTTTTTGGGGTTTGTTCTGGGGGGTACGCCTCACCCGACGGGCAACCCGACAGGATGGAAAGCATCGCGGCAAATAAGCGAATGTCGAAGCCATTAATTATAATTCGGTGGGGTATACCATGATCCTTACATGCGAAAAGTGCGACACGAGTTTCAGTTTTGATGAAAATCTGATCAAAAGTTCCGGATCAAAAGTACGATGCTCCAAGTGTCGACACATCTTTGTCGTCGTACCGCCGACATCTGTTGCGGAGGCCGAGCCGGACGTCCCATCCGAATTATCTTTATCCGGAAAAACATCGGTTGCCGGTGCTGCGGGTCTTGACGATCTGGATCTCGACGCGATTGAAAAATCTCTCGATCTGGATCCAAATCTGGCACCAGAAGAAGAGACAGCTACGGTTGGTGTGCCTGAGGATGCCGGGCTGAATCTCGATTTCGAGGATGACGATATCGTTGCGGCGGTCAATGGCGACGAGGCCTCATTGGAAAGCACAGATGAACTCGATTTCGATCTCGATCTGGATTTCGATGCCAACGCCGATGCCAACACGGGCGAAGCCAATTTGGCTGCCGAGGCAACGGAAACCATGGACTTTCAACTGGACCTTGACCTCGATGATGAGCCGGCTGTCGCCGAGAGGGCCGCTGGGGACGATGATCTCAATTTTGACCTTGACGGGGATCTCGATGAGACCCCCGAAGGTGTCGATGCGCTTACCGGTGATGACACAACGGATGATCTTGAATTCCAGCTCGATTTGGATCTGGATGACGAAGTGGCTGACCAGACCGGATCGGAGGCACCGGTTGCCGGTATGGACTTCGATCAAAACGAAAAATCGGTCGTCGCCGACTCAGGCGTAGAATTCGACGAGACCCAGGAACTCGATCTGTCGGACATGGACAGCTTACTCGATTTGGGACACAAAGGTGTTGAAGAATCCGTTTCAGACGAGGCCACTGAAAGTTTGGATATCGACCTTGATTTTGGGCAGGAAGCCGGTACCCAAGTGGACGGTGACCAGGAAGATTTCGGATCGGATTCCAGTGGCGAAGACCTCGAGTTCGAACTCGATTTGGATCCGATTGATGCGGTAGATGCGCCTGATAACAAGACTGACGAGTTGGAGTCGACCGATGAGCTGGATTTGGCAGATTTGGAGGAGATGATCGAAAGTGAAGAGGGCGACGGATTTCAGACCGGTGACGATTCCACAGTCGACGAACTCGACCTCGGAATTGATCGGGATGCTGATATCGTAGATGGAAATATTGAAAGCGCTGCTGCGGAAGAAACAGAAATTACCGACGATTTTGATCTTACCGGTTTGGATGATTTGCTGGAACTCGATGATGATCCCGAGAAGTCAAATGACCAGGCAGACGTGGAAGTCGGCAGTGCTAACAAGGAACTTGATTCGGGGAGCGGCGATGGCAGCGATGAAAGTGATGTCACGCTTGACGACATGCTCGATATTGAGATGGAAGAACTGGCACCTTCGGAAGCGGCCGATGATGACGGTGGTGATTTTGATTTGGTGCTCGATGACGACCTCGAGAGTGAGTCTGGCACCGAGATCAGCGATGCCGGAGAAGATGAGGATGAAGACGACTTTGATCTTTCCGATTTGGACGACATGCTCGAGATTGAAGACAGCCCTGAGATTGAGGTGACTGATGAAGAAGAAGAGTTTGATCTTGATCTAGATTTGGGAGAGGTGACCACTGCGGATAACGCGGGAGAAGCGAACCTTGAATTCGAAGTCGAAGAAGAAGAGGTAACGGATAACAACGTTGCAGAGGTTGCTGCAGTTGCTGCGACTGCGGCTGCCAGCGGTTCCGACGGATTCGGCATGGGGACAATGGCCGAGACGGATGATGAAGCCGGTGAGGCTGAAGACGACACGCCGGCCAGGGTCGGACAAGACCGGGATACCACGCCGACAAAAGCAAAAAAGAAGCGGGTCGGCGGCCTGATGAAAACACTCCTCGTTCTGGTTTTGCTGATCGGCGGTGCCTATGGGGCCTATGTCGGCGCGCAGTACTTCGGCATTGATATACCATACCTGGATAAAGTCAAAGACCTCAATATTCCTTACGTTAGCGATATGCTGGGCGCGAAGGCGCAGGACGCCGGCAACCTCAAGATCACCATCATTGAAAAAGATGTCGACGGCCATTTCGTTTCCGACACCAAAGAGGGATTGTTGTACGTCGTCAGCGGCAAAGTAAAAAATGACTACGATCATCCGCGCAGCTTTATTCAGATTACCGGAAAGCTCTATTCTAAAGGGCGCAAACTGCAATTAGAAAAAACCGTTTATGCCGGAAACGTGCTGTCTGATGCCGAACTGGTCGGACTGGATAAAGTCGGGATCGACAAAAAAATGGGAAATCGAATGGGGAAAGACCGGTCGAATTTTAACTTAAAAAAGGGTGCAGTACTGCCATTTATGATCGTGTTCTCTAATTTACCGAAAGATCCAGACGAATACACCGTCGAGGTGGCCGGCTCCGTCAAAGCGAAAAAATAGACGCGGTTCGCAGAGCGGTCGCTGCCGATACATATAAACTAAATTCAAAAACCGGCATTTTGTTTGGGTGCCGGTTTTTGAATTTAGCATTCTTTTGTTGATGTTTCGGGCAGATGATGTGCCCTGCTAAGGAGGTGTGCGACGGTTTTCCGCTTGACTAAGGGGAGGGGAGTTGCTAATAGAGCCGATGCCGATGGCGTAGAGGATTCGGCTGTCTTCTTGTGATTTAGTCGCCGATTATCTGTTTAATTATCAGCGATCATGATTTATATTTCGGTTGAATTCATTCTGGCGATGTAGCTCAGTCGGTTAGAGCATGCGGCTCATATCCGCAGTGTCCGGGGTTCAAATCCCTGCATCGCCACCAATTCCAGCGTCAATTCAGCCCCCGTTCCGGGGGCTGATCTATTTCCGTGGAAAGATATTTTCCGCTTGCCCGTAATGCAGGCCGATATCGCGGCGCAGATCGAGCCGGTTGCCGTCCGGGTTTTCGCGGGGGACAACCCGTATTTTGCCGTTGTCGAAAGCGGCCAGCAGTTTGTTTCGCAGGCGTTCCGCCACAAGACCCGGTTTATCGTTATCTTTTAAAGTCACATTTCCATTGAGATAGGCCACCCGGGTGCCGTCGGATTTGAAGACATCGCCATCGTCGGCTACCGTCATCGCCGAGGGTATGACCTGTATGGCCTTGCGTTTGAGATATTTGAAATCGATTTCTAACGGTTCGCCTTTGGTGCAGGACCAGGGATAACCTTTTTGATTGTCAGGTCCACCGGGACCGGTGACAAGGGCGATGCAGAGTGCCAACTGGTCATCGCGAACTTCCGGGCAGACATCTTTGAGGCGGCCTTCGGCGGTGGCCTCTATCAAAGCGCCGAGGTTGCGGATCCGCCGGGCGACCGGCTGGGCCTCGGGCTCGCCGGGCCGGATGTTGATTTCGGACACCCGGATCCGAGTTGGTTTCATGTCCTGGTCCAGAGAAACGAAACATCCTGGGTAGAGAATGCAGGCGCGCAGGATGTTCTCTGCTTTCAGGGCTTCGATTAACGGCCTGGCGATGACCTTCCCAGCCATTTCGATCAATTGGAGGGATTCCATGGGGTGGGGCGAGATGGCCCCGACACCGCCTGTAATGGGGTTGTCCTTGCCCGCCGGGCCTTCGAAGCGTTCCGGGTAATCCATGGCGGTGGGCAGAATCTGGAAATCACCCTTGGCATCCACGAGCATGGTGAAGCTGATCTCCGCTCCGGACATCAGGGACTCGATGAGAAGCGGCCAGGGACCTCTTTTGCCGAACTGAGCCCGGTAGGGTTCTTTGTAGTCATGGATCAGAGTCTCGTACACCTCTCTGATCTGCCATGCGTTGCGGATGATTCGGGCGCCCTTGCCGCCGGCACTGTATGGATATTTCAGAACCGCACCACCATAAGTGTCCATCAGTTTCAGGCAAATTTTTAGCACACCCTTGTAATCGCGGGCATCGGCTTCGAACCATTCGGGAGCGACCGGTATGCCGGCATCCCGGCACAATTTTTTACACCTGAGCTTGTCGCCTTCGATAAAAGCGCCGGCCTGGCTGAGGCCGATGATGCGGTCACCGAATCCCGCCGCTTCCACCTTGTCCACCAACCCGTCGAAGAGTAACGCTTCCGGCATGGGAACCACACAGTCGATTTCATCATCGCGCATGGCCTGAATCAGACTATCGGCATAGTCATCGACTGTGTTGCTGACTGTCGGAACAAAGCGAATCGGCCAATTCATCATTTCCGCGAATGCCGGCATAGCCGGTGTCCCCCGTACGACAAGTCCTTGATATTTTTTAGGGTTCGACTCGCTTATGGCGGTGGAAACGATAAGGGCCGACAATACCGTTCGTCCGTCTGTGCCGGCGAAGGCAATCTTTTTCATGTGCCAAGTCCTTTCGGGTCGGTTTTGGTTGTACCGTGTATCAGATCGAAGCGCTTAGGGTCAAATTATTAATTTTATTGAAAACCGCGAAAACGGGAACGATTCAGCCATGATAAAGTATCGGTTCGGTGCGCCGGGCAAACCGGAACTAACGATTCATCCTTGAAAACCATAGGCGGTTTGTACTATAAAATATAATAATCATCGCTACTCCTCCAGCTTTTCTGTGGAGACTCCCAACGTTTGCCATTTCCAGGAGTTCCTGACATCCTGAGGCGATGGTTTTTTTTAATTCAATGACCGGTTGGTTGACTGAAATAATAATTTTATACCGCTTATCGAAAATTATTCTCGAAATATAAAATGGTGGTATAAGTGGTTGTAGAGGAAAACGTTCGAATAACGGCACGTTTTTTTGACAACCACTAAAAGGACCACCTTGAGCAGTTTTCAGGCCATTCTTCGGCCTTAACGGCGGTCATTGAATGAGCATAAAATTGCGCCAATAGATGGGGAGGAAACGGATGTTTCCGGGATTCGATAGGATAGTGGAAGAAAGAATCCGCAGCGCCCAGCTGCGGGGAGATTTTGAAAAACTCCCCGGATCCGGTAAACCGTTGGATCTGAGCGATGACGCCCACATCCCGGAGGATCTGCGATTGGCCTACAAAATTTTGAAAAATGCCGATATGATTCCGCCGGAGATCGAACTCAAGAAAGAAATCCGCCGGACTGAAGACCTACTGCAGGGTATGATCGATGAAGCAGAGAAATACCAAACCATCAAAAAACTCAATTTTCTCATCATGAAGCTGAACAATATGCGCACCGGATCGATTGAGTTCGATGTTCCCCAGCACTATGCCGACAAGCTGATCGATCGACTCGAGACGGCGAATAGGAGGACGAGTTCAAAACGTTCATGAAATCTTTTCAGGTAATGGCTGAATGGAGGGAAAATCCATGAAAAAGTTGACCGTGGCCCTGCTGTCCGGCGGCATATCGTCGGAAAGAGAAGTATCTCTGAACAGCGGCAACCAGGTGTACGAAGCACTCGATAAGGAAAAATACGACGTGCGCCGTTACGATCCAAAAACCGATCTGGCGCGTCTTGTTGCCGATGCTCATAAGATTGACGCTGCCCTGATAATCCTTCATGGGCCCTACGGAGAAGATGGTACGGTTCAGGGGATGCTTGACCTGCTTGGCATCCCCTACCAGGGATCCGGCGTGATGGGCAGTGCGATTGCCATGAACAAGGTGGTTTCGAAGCAGTTATACGAAAAGGCCGGTTTGCCTATCCTTCCGTATATCGTCATCAAAACCAATGATTCATTCAATACCGGTGATATTGCCGCGCGGTTGGGACTACCGGTAGTGATTAAACCGGTGCAATGCGGTTCGAGTGTTGGCATGTCGATCGTTCGAAACGAAGATGACCTTGAAGAGGCGATCCAAAAAGCCTTTGCCTATGACAGAGAGGTCATGATTGAGGCATATATCGACGGTGTTGAGGTTACGGGCGGCGTTCTCGGAAATGATAATCCCGACGCACTACCGTTAATCGAAATTATACCCGACAAGAGTCACGAATTTTTTGACTACGAGGCAAAATATACCCCCGGTGTCACCAAGGAAATCTGTCCTGCTCGCATCGACGAACAGTTGACCAGTAAAGCCCAGTCCTATGCCGTAATGGCTCACGAAGTCCTCGGTTGCCGTGGCTATAGTCGAACGGATATGATGCTCAAAGGCCGCGATCTTTTTGTGCTCGAGACGAACACAATACCTGGAATGACCGCCACCAGCCTTTTCCCCCAGGCCGCTGCCGCCGCCGGTCTCCCTTTTGGGCAATTGATGGATCGCCTGATCGAGCTGAGCCTGGAAGATCACAAAACCGGTCGCTGACGCTATGATCATAAGGGGTGCCACGAAGCTCTTGCAGCTTTACAGCCAGTTGAATCCTGGAGATGTTTTCATCGGTAGAATCCCCACCGGTCATCTGAGACACACCCTTTTGATCGACCTTCTCGAAAGAGGCGTGCATTGCCTTCCCGCACCCTTGGCGCAAACACTCAATGGATCAAAGGCGGCCCAATCCACGCTGCTGGCGCAATGGATGCTGCCGCAGACCCGCGTGATACGTCGCCGGGCGGATTTATTCGAAGCCATGGGCGCATATCAAAGAAAGGGTATCGGGTCGGTGATCACCAAAGAAGACCGGATGCATTGCGGCCATGGCATTCGTCGTTGGGAGAGTATCGAAACCCTCTATAATACCGTCGCTTTCAATAAATCTTCTTTCCCTTTCGTTCTTCAGCCCTACCAGCAGGAGTTTTCAGATTTGCGGTTTATCGTGGTCGGAGATTATGTCGAGGCCTACGTCCGGCGCAACAACGTCAACTTTCGAATGAATTTAGCCGTTGGCGGCAGCAGCCGTCCGCACCAACCCGACAGCGAACAATTGAAATTGTGTGGGGATATCATGCGGCGCGCACGGTTTCCGTATGCCCACCTGGATTTGTTGGTGCTTGAAGACGGAAGTTTCTATCTCTCTGAGATCGCCCTTGACGGTGGTATAAAGGGCGCTCTGGTAGGACGCCAAGAGTTGGAGAAGAGAAAAAAAGAGTTGCTTGAACAAATCGCACAATCCATTGTCGCGTGTGATTGACTATCGGCTCGAAGCAGTTCTATCCGGTCATGCCATATTACACAAGTGACCTATCCGTATTAAATCAAAAACGAGAAGGAGGCGGCCTTGAGCTCAGGAGGAAGTGGATCAATCGGTAACGAACGGCTACCGCAGGTGGGGATCGTCATGGGCAGTGATTCGGACCTGGGGGTTATGGAAGCAACGGTGTCGATCCTGCGCAAGTTTGGCGTGCCTTTCGAGATCACGGTAGCGTCGGCCCATCGGACGCCCTTGCGGGCGGCAGAATTTGCCTCTAAGGCCAAAGATCGCGGGATCAAAGTCATTGTTGCCGGTGCCGGTCACGCCGCACATCTCGCCGGGGCCATGGCCGCGCAGACGACACTTCCGGTCATTGGCGTACCGATCGATTCCTCGGCATTTCAGGGTTTGGATGCCCTGCTGTCAACGGTTCAGATGCCTCCGGGAATTCCGGTTGCCACTGTCGCCGTCGGCAAACCAGGCGCCACCAATGCCGGAATACTCGCGGTTCAGATCCTTGCGGTCAGTGACCAGAGCCTGGCCGACAAACTCGCTGCCTATAAGGCTGAGATGGCTGCCAAGGTCGATGAAAAAGCAAAAAAGCTTGAAAATTACCAGTAATATCGAACCGATCGATCCCCGGAACCCGCTGCCGGTGCAGATGGCCGCGGCCGTTGCCATCCTCGATCGCGGCGGGGTCATTGCTTTTCCGACCCAAGGCCTTTATGGATTGGGCACAGATGCATTCAACAAGGTGGCCGTCGACAGGGTATTTACCATCAAACAGCGTGCTCCGGGCAATCCTCTTCTGGTCCTGGTTCCCAATCGAGACGCTGTTTGGGAAGTGGCCGCGGAGGTACCCTCAGCGGCATTGACGCTGATGGATCGGTTCTGGCCGGGTAGGGTCACGATTATACTCAAAGCGCTTTCGAGACTACCCGATAATCTTATTGCCGGATCGGGACGGATCGGTGTGCGCGTATCCGGACACCCGGTGGCAAGAACCCTGGGTGCGATGTTCGGCAAGCCGATTACCGGCACCAGCGCCAACATTTCAGGCCACCCGGGCTGCTATCGGATCGAAGACCTTGACCGGCGGGTGGCTGCGCAGCTGGATATGATACTTGATGCCGGTCCATTGAGCGGAGGACGGGGGTCAACGGTTGTCGATGTCACCGGCCACCGTCCGGTCATTGTCCGCGAAGGGGCGATATCGCGGCAGGAAATTCTGGCCGCTTTGAGCTGAAACGATCGTGCCGTGCGTAAATGACCATTTCTTATTGACGAATGGACTCGATTTCTGTAAATGAGAACCAAAATGCTTCCCTGAACCGGATATACTTAAGGTTTAAGGGATACGTTTTGCCGGAGTGGTGAAACTGGTAGACGCAGAGGACTCAAAATCCTCCGACCTTTTGGTCATGGGAGTTCGATTCTCCCCTCCGGCACCAAAAACCATCAAGAGGTTGCAAACCTGCAACCTCTTTCTTTTTGGAACCGAAATCAACCCCACCGGCACGGTTTTCTCGATTTCCTACGATGGAGGAAGAGAGATCGGACTATATGATCGATACGAGAGGGCATTCATATCCAACCCCGACATGATTCCACTATATTTTCCGGCCAGGCGTTTTATTTGTATTTGTCCAACAGGTCCTTTTTGGCCTTTTTGAATTGCTTCTCGTCAAGCGCGCCTGTTTTAAATGCCTGGTCAAGGTCCATAAGCTGTTGCCCCAGCGTGACCGTGGTTGTCGTGGTTTTTACACTTGCGCCACCGCCCCCGCAACCAATGAGACCGCCGCCAACCATAAAGAATACAATCATCACAGTAATTCCCAATCGTTTCATTTCCATATCTCCTTTTAATATTCACGCAAGATCCAAGTATTACTTGTATCGCTTCATGAGACCTTTCTTGGCTCTATCGTATTCCGTCTTATTGATCACACCGGCTTTGTAGGCTTTTTCCAGATCCGTCAACTCCTGCCCCAGAGACGTTGTGGTTATTTCAGATTGAACCTTTGCACCCCCGCCGCAGCTTATAAAGCTCGCGCAAAAAAGCAAAAGCACGAGTACGACGGTCGTTTTCATCCGTTTCATTTTAAATTCTCCTTTCGCCTTATATTGATAATTACGAGATTTTCTTTTTTATTGCGTGAGAATCTGATTGATTAATTTATGCGAACTTCCCCCATAATCCAACATAAAGACCTTTAAAAAACGTATTTTTATCGTCTGATATTTGTCAGAGACCGGCTGGAATTGCAAGAAAAATCTATCCAGAAGGGTGGCTCATTGGCGGCGTCAGATTGGTTTGAAAAGCAAAACAAAAAAGGCCCTATCGATGGAGCCAGCGTTAAGTTTGCAGTTCTTAACCAGTGTCCGTCCATTACTTTTTTTTCAACTTTTCGTCCCGCTCTGCTTTCCTAATATCCTTTTCAAACTGAACTTTATCAGCAATCTCCTTTTCGTCGCGCCGGTTTACGTATTCATTCCAGTGGGAACTAGCGTACTGTTTGGCTTCTTCGATGGAGGAATCAGATTTGATAACATACCGATAGTGATCCAGTGCCAGGAGAAAAGCCTTTGTCCTTAATTTCTCGGCTTCTATATCCTCCAGCAGCTTCGACTTACCCCTTTCATCCATCCATTGACTCAGTTCATCTGTCAGCCGATCAGTCTTATTAAGTTTTCCCGCTGGCTGAGGGACCTTATGCCGATAGGAAAACCCAATAACTGAGCCGCCAATGATAACGCAGATGCCGATAACCAGAAGCCCTTTCTTTTTCATCTAACCCCTCTGCGAGTCATCTAACATTAAAAAAAACTCCCGGTGGTCACAATATCGTGGTCACTTGGGTGTCTGAGTAGACCAAGCAGACCTCAACTTTCCGCTGAAACATCCATTCGATTCGACCTTCTTAATTTTAACACCTTTAATTCTTTACTAAAATCTAATTTTGCGGTAAAATTTAGACAGACGGTTCTGTCATCCGGTAAAAAGGGGGTATTCTTGTCGTGGGACGCATACCTTGGGCCCGATATTACCCTTAAAATAATATATAACTTGTGTCTCTGGCCAGAAATATTATGAGTCCCATTGTAAGCATTCACAGGGCACCGCATCTGCTTTGTTGCCGGACACTTGAAGGACAAAAGTACGTCTGCGTGCCCGACGCCTTGCATCTGCTGCACCCTGTAAATGCTTACAAATAGGTGACTTGATGTACATTGGACGTTGCAACCCTGTGAACAACTAAGTCCCATTTAACCATGAAGGCATTGCAGATGATGCTGGAAACTCACTGATGCCCGGAACCTCAAAAACACAAACCCGTTGGAAGGACTCGATTATCGTTACCGGTGTTGGGCTGGCCGCCCTTTACTGGGTGTGTGAATCCTTCATGTTTTTTTTCCTGGCACCCGAAGCCAACCTTTTTCATCATCTTTTAGGGCCTGATCTTTTTGAAGTCTGGACGCGGTTATTGGTTTTGTGCATTTTCGTCATTTTCGTGTCGCATGTGCAGCAGGACAATCAGAAACGAAAAAAGGCATACGAAAAACTGCGGGAGCAGGACGAGAAGTATCGTTTAATCGTCGAGAACATCGATGAAGGTTTCTTCGAAATGGATCTCGAAGGGCACTTTACTTTCGTCAACAATTCGGTAAGCAGCATTCTGGGTTATAGCTCTGGGGAACTTATCGGCAAGAACAATACCATTTGCACGGATCCGGCGGATGGAGAAAGGATGAATCGCATCACGGACCGTGTGCGCCGTACGGGTAAATCAGACAGGTTGTCGGATTTCAGGGTAAAGCGCCGGGACGGCGCTGTCGTGACCGTCGAGATGTCCATTTATCTGATGAAGGATGAGGCCGGACAGCCGATCGGCCTGCGGGGTATGATTCGGGATATATCCGAGAAAATAAAGTCTGATGCCGAGAAAAGGAAACTGGAAAAGCAGTTGATGCAGGCCCAGAAAATGGAAGCCATCGGTAATTTGGCCGGCGGTATTGCCCATGACTTCAACAACATTTTAATGGGCATGCAGGGCAATGCGTCTCTCATGCTTTTGAATATGGAAGAAGATCATCCCCATTTCGAGAAAGTCAAAACGATCGAGCGCTATGTTGAGGGTGGTGCGGCCCTGACAAAACAACTGTTGGGGTTTGCCCGGGGCGGTAGATACGAAGTCAAGGTGACCGACCCCAATGATCTCTTACTCAAAACGGCCCGCATGTTCGGCCGGACGAAAAAAGAAATCCAGATACACAGCACGGCGCTTAAAAAAGTCCGGTCGGTTGAAGTCGATCAAGCCCAGATCGACCAGGTTATTTTGAACATATTCGTGAATGCATGGCATGCCATGCCCGGTGGCGGCGAACTTTTTTTAAGGACCGAAAACGTCGATATCGACGGGAAGGGCATTCGGCCTTATCGCGTCGTACCGGGGCCTTACGTGTGCATATCGATTACCGACACCGGTGTGGGCATGGACCTGGCGACCCAGCAGCGTATTTTCGAACCTTTCTTCACGACCAAGGAGATGGGCCGGGGTACCGGCCTGGGCTTGGCATCGGCGTACGGGATTGTCAAGAATCATGGTGGCTTTATCGAAGTGGACAGCGCCTCGGGTGAGGGCGCCACTTTCCGTGTATATCTGCCGGCGTCGGAAAAAGTGGTCGTTGAGGAAGGGGAGAACCAATCAGCGCTTTTCAGGGGCAATGAGACTGTTCTTCTGGTTGATGACGAACATATGATCATCGAAGTCGGCCAGGAGATCCTCAGGGCCCTCGGGTACAAAGTCATTGTCGCCACCAACGGACATGAGGCGTTGCATATATTTCAAGAACGCTGGAATGGCATCGACCTGGTCATACTCGACCTGGTCATGCCGGGCCTTAGCGGGGGGGAGACCTTCGACCGGTTGAGAAAAATCAATCCCGGCATCAGCGTTCTTCTCTGCAGCGGCTACAGTCTCAGTGGCCAGGCCACGGAAATCCTCGATCGCGGCTGCAACGGTTTCATCCAAAAGCCCTTCAAACTGCGCGAACTTTCGTTGAAATTGCGGGAGATACTTGATCAGAACTAATCCGTTAGCAAAGCCAATGGCGTATTTTACCTGCGCTCATTTCAATAATACAGTGCCACCGGATCTCGTAGAATGAGGTCGGTGGCAATTGCCGCCGTTTCAGCGGCTTCAGGAAATATCGCCTGCAGATTTTTGATATGCCTCAGATTGTCGGCCGTCCGCAGAATCAGGGCCGCCAGAATACCTTCCTCCGCTTCAGCTATCGCCAGCGTCCTTTCCCAGGTTTCGCCCGCAGCCCAGGCGTGAACCGCAGCAGCCGGTTTCAAGTATAGGGGCCGCACATGAAATCCTTTGGCAATCATATCCTGTACAAAAGGTGTCAAAGCCTTTCTCAGATGGGTGATAACCTTCATCAGGGGCTTTGACAGCCACGCTTTTTCCATCCGGTCATCAGATTCCCTTTCGTAGACAAATGCCGCAGTGATGGCCGCCATCAGGAGGGGGTCATTTTGAGGGAATACGTTTTTTCGAAGTCCTTCAGCGATCAACAGGGGTTGGTCAACCCGAAGCTTCGATGCCCACTTTCCGTCCTCCGTCAATCCGCCGTCGCGGGTGACATAATCGTGGTCTTTAAGAAAAGCCAAGTGGCGCAGAAAATCCTGCCAGAGAGCGGTTTCTGTCGGCTGCCATGTCTTAGGAAAAGATCGGGAGGATCGACCCGAAGAAGGGTTTCGTAACAGGTAGGTCGCATAAGAGCGGGCCAGAAGATTTTCAATCTGCTCCGGGGTGTGCGACAGTAACAGATTAAGCACCATGGAAAAATTAACTTTGATCTGGCTGATGACATCGGACGGAGCTGCATGGAGAAGTCGTGCGGTGAGGCGCAAATCCATATATCGGCCCGGTACCGCGACGCAGAAACCGATGTTGTCCATGCCTCGGCGGCCGGCTCTGCCGGTCATTTGATGAAATTCAGTCGGAGTCAGGGGCTTGAATTCCACACCGTTGAAGCGATCGGAATTAAAAAAAACAACCGTGCGGGCAGGAAAATTGACACCGGCCGCCACCGTGCTGGTTGCGAACACGGCATCGAGCAACCCTTCAACCATCAAGGTTTCTATCACAAGTTTCCAGGCCGGCAATTGGCCGCTGTGGTGGGAGCCCACCGCCAGGTGTTCCAGAGACCATCGCTGACGGTGGCGGATAATATGCGGGCTCTCGGATACCAGTTCATGAATCCGATGGATGCGGTTGTCTTTCTGACCGCGGCTCTGTTGTTGATTGTCCCGGCAGAGTTGCAGGGCCCGGTCGCAGTCGGCGCGAGATTTTAGAAAGAAAATGGCCGGGAGGAGATTGAATTTTTTCAATACTCCCAGCATATCACCGAAAGGCGGCAGTTTGCCCGGTGGTGAGATCATCGGTCTGCGCCGCAGGTTAATAAAGTCATTCAATTTTTTATAAACGGTTGGTTTTTTACCGGCGGCAGCCGGCGCCAGATAGGGCAATAGCGTGCCTGAAGGATGCAAAAACAGGGGGTAGAGCGGCACCGGCCGCTTGTTTTCTGCCACGACAGTGCACTTTCTATTGCGCATTCCGGCCAACCAGTCCGCAATCTGCCCGGCATTGCCGATGGTGGCGGAAAGCAGGAGCAGAGGGATGCGGACGGGAAGATAAATCATGATTTCTTCCCACACGACGCCGCGTTCAGGATCACCCAGATAATGCGCTTCGTCGAGGATGACCAGATCGGTATGCATGCTTTTGCCGCTGTGCATGGCATCGTAAAGGTGATTTCGCAGGATTTCGGTCGTACCGACGATCACAGGGGCTTCCGGGTTTTCTTTTCTATCACCGGTCAGGATACCGACCTGGTCCGTCACCGAAAATTTCGGTGAATTCGGCATATTTTGCATTCGAAAGCGCTTTGAGGGGGGAGGCGTACCAAGACCGGCCGTTGTTTTTGAGCAGGCGGGCGATCGCCTGCCTGGCGATCCAGGTTTTACCGGCGCCGGTCGGCGCCGTGACGAGGCAGTCCGACTGCTGAATGGCCGCAACAGCCTCGGTTTGAAACCGGTCCGGTTTAAAAGGTTTTTGGGGCGGTACGCCGATGCCCGCAAAAACCTTTGTGAGTTTTTTATCCGCCCCGGCTTTCAGGCGCTGCA
Organism: uncultured delta proteobacterium; assembly: GCA_963848135.1. Classification (GTDB taxonomy): domain Bacteria; phylum Desulfobacterota; class Desulfobacteria; order Desulfobacterales; family SG8-13; genus JARFQH01. The sequence goes on along the minus strand of CAWKCK010000018.1, from coordinate 360,284 downwards.
AACGCGCCCCATGGAAGTTTTTTTTTTGTCTGCGTTTCGAGTGGCGGTGGGGATGTGGTGATGCTGCGCGTCGGGCCATTAGAGTCGGCTGATCATCTCCTTCATTATGCTTTTGGCCGTAGAGTCGACATCGAACGGCGATTTTCCCTCAAGATCCGCTTCAATGAGAGCCTCGTCATAAGGCATAAAACCGAGGAAATCGAAATCGGAAAGATGGTTCTTTAGAAAGGCTTCATCTTTGGAACTGCGAATTTTGTTACCGACAACGGCAATATTGTTCAGCTGGATTTCAGATGCCAGTTGTTTGATATGACCAGCGGTGTCGATGCTGCGCCGGCCGGGCTCGACCACCACAATGAGCTTGTCGACCGCCTTGGCGGTGGCGCGACCGAGGTGCTCGATTCCGGCTTCCATGTCCATCACCACCACCTCGTCCCGTTGCAGTACGACGTGCCGCACCAGCGCCTTGAGCAGGCTGCTTTCGGGACAGATACACCCGGCGCCGCCTTTGGAAACGCCGCCCAGGCGCATCAGTTTAATGTTTTCAAGCCTGGCCGAAAGGGATTCCGGCAGGTCGTCGACCTTGGGCGTGAGTGAAAAGTAGCCCCCGACGATACCGGGCTGTGCACCGGTCCGTTCGAAGACGAGGTCTTTCATCTCGGATATCGGGGTAATCTTATCTCCGTCGGCAATACCGAGTGCGGCTGCCAGATTGGCGTCCGGGTCGGCATCGATGGCCAGAACCCGTTTGCCCTCTTGATTCAAGGTCCGGATGAGTAGGGCTGCGAATGTCGTTTTGCCGACCCCGCCTTTACCGCTTACCGCCAGTTTCATACTATTTTCCTTTCAAAATAATTTTCGGGTAGAAAATTATATAGCGTTGTTTATAGAAACTGCAAAAAGATAATCATGGAATGCGAAGATTCGCGTACTGGAAAACAAACAAGGGAAATATAATGCATGAAAGGATTTATGCAAACCACTTAACCTTTTCACGTTGCCCACGGAATATTGTGGGCAACGGATAAATTTTATTGTTGTATCGGGATCAGCCCGGTTTGCACGGCCATACCGGCCCGGATGGCAAAGTCCTTGTAATAAACGTTGGCAGCGCCGTGACCAATGGCGTGCAGGCCGAGTTCGGGACGGGTATAGGGAAAGTAGGTGTCCACGGGTGAGAAGAGATCCGCCTGACTGGAAGCGATGATCGTATATTTGTCGTTTTCATCCGCCATGCGGGTGGCGCCTTGCACGACATCGTTCCATTGCACCAGGGTAAAATAGTCGTTTGTACCGCTATATGGGGGGTCGGGAGGGGAAATATAGATCGGATTCGGGGGCCAGTGGGCCGTACCGAACAGGTTACTCAGGCGTTCTTGGTCATATTGGTATAAGCCGGCAAGATCGGGGCTGGTCGGTGGACTGACGCCATTCTGAGCCCCGTAGAAGGCCTGAATGAAATTTTTGCGCATATTGACATTTGTGACATTGGCAATATTCGATCCGCTCACCTTCACGACGCTCAGCGGCAGGCTCGTTGAAAAATCGTCATCAGAGGTGTTGTTGAGCCACAGCATTCCATCGGCGGTACCACCGGACCAGCTGCCCGAGGAGAGGATCGGCGGTACGATGACCCGGCCCCTGGCGCCGTTGGACTGGTAAACGATATCCCCGGCATCGATATCGATCGTGTCCGGGCCGACCGTTCGGCCGCCGCTGTCGAACTCGACCAGGGTCGCTTCGTAGATCCGCACCAGCAGGGTGGCGTCGTTGATATCAAAATCCTGGATGACCCGGATATCGTCGAGCCACCAGCCGTCGCGGGTATTGGAGGGGTTTCTTTCGAATCTGAACCGGATTCGGACGTTGGGGTTGCCGGCGTAACTGCTGATGTCGAGGGACTTTTTCAGCCAGCCGTTAATATTTCCCGTTATTTCATCACTGTTGCTGGTGTAGCGGGCTTCACTCGAATCGTCAGGTTCTGATCCGCCACAGTGTTGCGATATATTATCGTTCAATGGAATCCAATTTGAACCTCCATCACCAGAAATTTCAACCAATCCATTGTCCTCGCAGGAATCGATGCGGTATCGGGTTCTGAAAGTCAGCTCAGCTGCTTGTGGCATTGGAAAGATCGATCACCTCCGAGGTCAGGGAATCGTTCCAGGTTTCGCCGGAGGGCGGGTCGGTGTAAGTACCGGCCGGGCTCGTTGACCAAGAGTAGGTTCCGCTGAATGCATAGTTGTCGGCCCTCGTCCAGAGCGGATCGCCAGGATGATCGTCGTCGGCCGTCCATTTGCCCGGCGGTGGCTCCAGTTCGGCGCCATCTGAAAAAAGCAGCCCCAACTCGCTGTAGGCCAACCACTGCCGGTCCGAGCCGTCGCCGGTTTGCTGCCACAAAACGACAACCTTGACATCGTCTACCGGGACGATGGGGTCGTCTATCCTATCCGGTGGACTGCAGTCTATCCCTTCTGAACCCGTGCAGCCGCGCATGAAGGAGAGGCCGTAGAAATTCTGGTTCTCGTCCAGCCGGAAAGAAAGACCGGCAGCGAAATGTTTCGGAATGGGGGATCCCTCCGGTCCCCAGCCGGTTTCCGGAAAGGGGGCGGTATCAAAGCCGATTTTCACCTGGCTGTCGTAGCTCAGATAATACCCGGCCGTGCGATGGGTCGAGGCAAAGTTAATGGGTGTCGTGGTCCAATCGAAACCGATGAGGCTGGCTTTGAGGATGCCGAACCCGGGTTCGACATTGGTGACGGCCAGGACATTTTCGCCCCCGACATTTGCGATGGCGAAAGAGCCAAGTGTCGCGGCATTCCAGTGGCTCAGGTCGCTAAACTCATCCCTGAATTCTTCGGCTTCCACCGTTCCCGGTTTTTCCGGCAATGGGGTGTTAAAGACGACTTCGCGTGTGGCGGTCAGATCGCCGGTGCCGACGGTTCCGATAGACCGCACCTGGACGAAGGGTTCGAGGACGATATCTGTGGTGGTATCCACCGCAATGTTGAAAGCCGCGCTCGGGTCGTCGACCTGATAAATGTCTTGCAGGGTGTTGGTGCTGACGTCACTGGTGATATAACTGTAGGCGACGCCATTGATCTTTATACGCCCTTGAAGCTGCGGGAAAAAGCTCGCACTGGCGAGCGACAGGTCGCCGCCTTGGGAGAGTACGGTGCTTCCGGCAGGGATGCCGACCAGTTTGACAGTCGCGTTCTGATAAACGTTATCCAGTAAAGGGGGTGAGATCGTGCTGAATTGGCCGGTCCCGCTATTGTAGCTGCCATAGGTGTGAACCATATTGCCGATTTTTATCCGCGCGATGAGGCCGGCTGGCGGCAAAGTGAATCCATTCGGCTGGCTGCCCGGAAACTTTGTATACAGAGAGGTGGCATTGGCGTTGGCATCGGCGAGTACGCTAAGATAATAAGGGAATATTCTCAGGCGAAAACTGCCATCGTCGTTGGACAGTGTATGCGTACGATTGTCCAAGGCTTCCAGGGTCTGGTTTTTTTCATCCTTGGATTCGTAGCGGTTGTTGGCATCGGTGGTGTTGAGGTAGCGGCTGGCGGCATAGCGGAAACCGGATTCGGCCACATAGTAGGCCCTGACAGAGGTGTTGCCGACCACCTGGCTGGTTGAGGAGGTGCCGGTCATTGTCACCATACCGGCCCCCAGAGCCGCAAATAGCAGCATGGTGACCACAAGCCCGACCAACACATTGCCTCTTTCTTCTGTCGCTGACTTGATACCGCCGGCAGGGTTCCAGCACTGTGTCCTTCGCGATTGCGTGTGCCAAGGCCGGCTTCTACTGCGGCGCAGACAATACGTTACGATACTCATGAGTCCAAGCGTCGCAGCAATCAAAAGCATGGGTACAAGATACCCATTCATCGGCGGCGAGGTGCCGGTGGCAGCGGCAGTTGAAATGAAACACTGATATTGGGGCGCCGTGTAAGGTTCCTGTACCGTAGTGGAAGCCCCGCTCGAATTTCTGGTATTGCGTGGATTTATGGTGTTGGCAAATGTAATTATATTACCGCTAGATTCTAATCGTTGCAGGTCTAACTCCACTCTAATGGCTGAGAGCAGGTCGACACCGTCTGAGATAATCCAGTCCAAGGGGCCTTTTTTGTAAGTTACGCTGAACCTGTCCACTTGGTCGACAAGGATGTCTCCCGTCACCCCCGAAAGGTCTGTTGCCCCGGCAGAAAGCCTGAAAAGCTGCAGAGTGTCACCCACCTTAGCCAAGGCCTGTCGTTCAGTAATGTTATCGAATATGACCCAGGGGTCGGAACCATCGTCACGGGCAACAACATCAGTCAGTTTTATCAGTTCACGACTAATGCGGTCCATCGAGACCTGGGCTTTCTGAACCAGGTGGGCATTTTCCTTGGTCTGCATATACCCCTGCATGCCGGTGACCATTCCCATCCCGGCGATGGCGCCAAGTATTCCAACGATCAAAAGTGACGCGATGACTTCAACCAGTGTGAATCCGGCACTCGGTGTTTTCATAATTACATTCCTGAAGGCGATCCCGGCAGTTGAATCTAACGTGGCTATAGGGCCTTTCTACCTCGTGTAAAGAGTCGTGATTTCATGCTGGCCCCTAACCACGGTAACTTTCAGAATTCTTTGGTGTAAAGGGTCCATCGGGTTGGTGTCCGCGATTTCCTGGCCAGCTCCGTCGAAGGCAATCCAGGACGTCGTCACCGAGTAATCTCCATAGTAGGGCAGAGGAGAGGCCGTATTGCCCGCCTCAACATCGCTTTTGAAGCCAACCAGCGGATCGGGAGAGAGAAGCAGGCGCTTTTTGTAGTCGGCATTCATCTTCTCAACAATTTCGTTGAGTTCCATATTCTCACGCGCCATCTGGATGGGTTGATAGCTTTTCTGTACCGTATGGCCCATGAATTCGAGCAGAATGGCCCCCAATATGGCGGCAACAATCATGGCGATGATGACCTCAAGCAGCGTGAATCCGTTTTGAGTACCTATTTTTGATAACAACCGTTTCATTGAATGAATCCCGTGTTTCTGGTAAGCAGGATGATGTAGCTATCGGTGCCATCGGAGATTGTGATTTGCTGACCCGGTGACGGCAGGACGGCCGTCGACGGTTGACTCGCTGTCGGGTCAGAATCAAAGTGGGGGGTGCCGTCAGGATCAAAGGAATAGATCCCCGGCGTCATACTCAGGCCTTTTACAGCGAGATTAATTGTTAGTGCATCCTCGCCCGGAAGACGGAACTGGTTGAAGCTGCCGTCATATCGAAATAACCAGTAGGCGCCACCGGAACTGTCGGTTTGAATGCCCCAGGAATTATTGTCGTTCATGGCCCTGGCCTGGGCGTGCCTCAGCTGGCTCTTCAACACCTCGGTTTGAACTTTCACATCCGCACCGGTAACCCTTCCCCGCCCGATGGCAAATACCATGATTATGCTCAAAATGATCAGCACGACCAAGATTTCAAAGATGGTAAATCCTGACTCTGATTTGACCATAGATGCTTCTTTCTTGTTTTCCCGCATATTACATAGAAATTTTTCTGCAGGGTTTAAATTTGCCATAACAATCATGAGACATGCTATCTGCCTTTCAAAGATGGGCACTGTAAAGACTCAGGGTGAGCCAATGCGCGACGGAGATGCCCAGCGTTTAAAATTATTTACGGTCACGGCCAGAAAAACGCCCACGAATATGGTTCCCGCTGAGAAACAGAGCACAGCGCTTATGCTGAAGGGATTCGATGAAATTAACTGCACTTGCACGCTGTTGAAAATCGAAAACAGAATATAGACAATGGTTGTCAGATTGGCGATTCGGAATGCCCGGTGGCTGTTTTTCAAAAATAAAAACCCCACGGTTGAGAAGCCCATGGCGATCAGCACGGCGAGGTGTGGTTGGTAATAGATCCAGCCCGTCGCTTGGGGATTGACGCCCAGTGATTTCAGCCCAAGATGCAGGCTGATGCCCAGTACCAGGTAGAAAAAGCCGCTGAGAAAAAAACACGTCGCCATTTCCATTGCCGTAGCGGGCGAAGTCAGGTTTCCGATTGCATCCTGCAGCCGGTCGTTGAGGGAATTGCGGTCGGATGACCGGCGGGGATCGATGTTCAGTTGTGACAAGCATTGTATGACTTTGGGGGTGAAGTCCGGCGGCGGCGTAACGGTAGCTGAGGATTTTAATAAGTTTAGGATGAATTCAAATGCCACTGTACTTTCAATGTCATCCGTTAATTCAGTTGTATGTCCGTGCGGGACGAGGTTTTTATCTTGATGCGGCATATTTTGCTTTCAGACAGTGATTTATCAGGGGTAGCCGTTCACAGGGTTGCAACATCCAATATGCATCAAGCCACCTATTTGTAAGCATTTACAGGGTGACGCAGATGCAAGGCGTCGGGCGCGCAGACGTACTTTTGTACTTCAAGTGTCCGACAACAAAGCAGATGCGGTGCCCTGTGAATGCTTACTATCAGGGACTTTGCATGAGCCGGTTGAGTTGCTCCAAACCGCGGTAGACGCGCATTTTTGCAGCACTCAGCGAACAGGAACTCACTTCCGCGATTTCTTCAAAAGTCAGACCTTGATAGTAGCGCAAAACCACGGCTTCTTTCTGTATTATCGGCAGTTTCAGGATACAGCGGGCAAGTTTATTTTGCTGCTGATTTTCAGCAACGTTTTTCTCAGGTGTTTCCGAATGCTTCAGCCACTTATCCGCGGAGTTGTTGTTATGGAATCTCAGAAATATCGATTTATTCTTTCTATTGTAGTTGCGAATAACATTCAGTGCAACGGTGTACATCCACGGGAAAAAACGTTTGGTGACATCGAAACGGTCCAGACGTTCATATACCCGGATGAAGATATCCTGGGCCAGATCATCAGCATCGGCCAGATTACCGGTGAGTCGGATGGCCAGGTTGTAAACGGGGCTTTTATATCGTTCGACGATATCGGCATAGGCGTTTCGGTCCCCCCGGAGGACCTGCAGGATGACACGGATATCGTGTTCATCGTAATTCATATACAACCGCAAGTACGAAAAGTCACAATTATTTCAGCATAGTAATCATCGGATGCCCTCAACTTTGCGGGGGAAATTCCAAAGATTGACAGTTGCAGTAGTTATCAAAATTAAAAATAATAACACCGTCTAACGTATTGCAAGACAAATTCCGTATCTATTGAAGGGCGATCGAAATCATTTCGTTGGAGGTGGCGGTCTGGGCGCAAAAGGCGCATATGCCGGAGGGGCGAAATGTTGGCGGTGAGTGTAAAGGTATGGGTAGCGGTGATGATGCCGTCAACATTTGATGAGTGAAACAATACTTTAAGTACTGGACCATTTTGCAGCTGATAACTGTGTTGACGTGGTTCGATTGAGGGTTTCCGATTGGCTACCAAAGGATAATTCACCGCCAAGTTTGGTCGGTCCGATCGTCCACTGATAGGCCGAACCGAGGTCAGTGTTTAGCGCCATCAGTAACCAGATGGGATCATCGCCGCTATATCCGCCATTGGCAATCAGATGATTGGCCCAAAAAAGGGTCTCTCTGGCATTCAGTTCGGCAATTCCGGCAAGTATGGCCCGTTTTTCAGCGTGGGTGCTGATGTTGGTGTATTTCTTGACGGCAACAGAGGCGATAACGCCAATGATAACCAAAATGGCCATCAGTTCAATCAGCGTGAAACCGCTTTCTTTTGATATTCTAAACTTCAGCCGTTGGTTCATCTCCATCCAAGATTCCTATCCGTCTGTGTAAAAAACAGGCCTCAGGTTTCATATTATTTCCTGGACCAGTGTGCTGGTTTTACGCTTTCAGACGGGCTGCGTTCAAGTTCGGCCGTAACGTCCGTTTGGAACGTCAAGGTACCACCGGCCGCATCCGGTCCGGCAGACCACGTGTAATCGAGGCCTAAATTATCGTCAATATAGCTAAAAACCTGAGCATCGCTCTGCCAGCCTGAAGGTGAGGCCAGCTTGATGTTGGCCCACACCAAACTCTCCCGGCCGTTCATTTCGGCGATGCCAGCGTCAATGCCATGTTCCTTGGCATGGGCATCGAGATCAATATATTTGGGAACGGCAATAGCGGCCAGCACGCTCAGAATGATCAGAACGGTAATAATCTCAATCAGTGTAAACCCTTCACGGCTGCTTATGGTGTGAGGGAGCCACTTGACAAGTGATGTGGTTTTTGTTTTCTCCGATTCGCCCACGTTTGACATCCAGTCCTATGAGAGATGAACAACCACACACATCTGAAATTGCATCAGCCGGCCATAAAACCCATCTGCAGACCACAGACCTTTCATAACCGAATCTTCCGCTGAGCGCTTATACACCCAGCTTTGCCTAATTGCTGAGAACCCAGTTGCCCGGTCGATCGGATAGAGAAACGGTCCGATTTAGCGTCACCCAATCCCCTTGCTTGAATCGAAGTTGGCCTCCTGTGGCCGCCGGCCCACCATTCCATTCGTAATCAGCACCGAGATTACTGTCCAGTGGCCAGACAGCCGTCTCCGGATCGGCTGGCGCTGCAGGACTGATTTTCACATTGGCCCAGGTGAGGTTTTCGCGTCCGTTCAATTCTGAAACTGCCGCATCGATAGCCCTCTTTTTCGCGTTGGTTTCAAGGTCGATGTAACGCGGCACGGCCACAGCGGCCAGGATACCCAATATAATCAAGACTGCGATGATCTCGACCAGCGTGAAACCCTCTTCATTCCTCAAATGTTTGGTTATAGGTTCCATAATTTAGCTCCTTTCCTTTTTTGTCAGGCGGTTAATAGTGTTCGCCTGTCAAAAAAGCGTTGTTAGCAAAGAAAACATTCAAAATCGTTCTGTGACGCCAATGGTAGTAAAGTCAGACTATGAACAATCATCGTCGCCCTGGCGCTCTGTGATCACATCAGACAAAATTCAACACACTCAAAATTATGCAGGTACCATGCCAAGTGTCAAAGAAAAGTTTCCCGGCAAACCGATATCAAAAAAAGACTAATAATTCAAATAGGTTGATTTTTTTCTGGACCGCGAAACCCGGCAGGAACACGGCCACTACCGTTGGGATATGCTACATATTATGTAGGTAATCTTCTAATTATTTCCATTTTTGATGCGTCTGACGTCAATATTATGTTTTTTAATTCGATGCCACAAACTGCGCTGATTGATCCCCAGCAGTTCGGAGGCGCGTATCTGAACGCCACCGGTTTTACGCAGCGCTTCGAGGATCATATTTCTTTCAACTTCGGACAGACGTTCATCCAAAGTATAGTTCGCTGGCAGGGGCGGTATAGCCTCAGTATCGCCGCGATCGAAGATCTGGGTGATATCGGGCGGCAAATGAGCCGGTTCAATATAGCTGTCCTCACAGATGACCGCGGCACGTTCGATAGTGTTCTGGAGTTCGCGCACATTTCCAGGCCAGGAATAGGTCATCAACATTTGGAGGGCCATCGACGATATGTCAACTTTCTTAGCGTTTTTTTCCAGGAAGTGGTCCACCAGCGCCGGTATATCTTCTTTACGCTCCCTTAATGGCGGTAGGTGAAGTGTGAATACGTTCAAGCGGTAAAATAGATCTTCCCGAAAGCTATCGTCGCGAACCATTTGTGCCAGGTTCTTGTTTGTCGAGGCAATGAATCGGACATCGACCTTTATGGTTTTGCTGCCCCCGACCCGGTAGAATTCTCTTTCCTGAATAATTCGTAAAATCTTGGACTGCAGGCTGAACGGCATGTCACCGATTTCATCGAGAAAGATGGTACCGTTGTCGGCCATGTCGAACTTTCCCGGCTTTAACGCTGTGGCACCTGTAAAAGCACCTTTTTCATGGCCGAAAAGCTCACTCTCCAATAGTTCTTCGGGAATGGCGGCGCAGTTAAGCTTGATAAACGGTTTGGTTTTGCGCAGTCCGTTTTCATAGATACTTGTCGCCACAAGTTCCTTTCCCGTGCCACTCTCCCCGAGAATGAGCACGGTTGAGTCGGTTTGAGACACCTTCATTATCAGACTCATCAGTCCTCTCATCGGCAGACTTTCGCCGATGAGTTTTGGAAAAAAGTGACGCGACTCCATTCGACTCAGAACACTGGTCACCTGATCGAAGACGTAAGTGAACTGTTGAATCTGGTCACCGTCAGTCTGCGGTCGTACCGATTGGTCTTCATCCGATCGAGGGGTAAGTTGTCTGGCCTTTTCGACAAAGCGTTCGACCGGTTTCAAAATGAGTCTTACGAGGAGAACACCGGCAATGAAAGCCGACATGGCAATGAGCGCAACGGCCCAGAATAAAGGGCTGCCAAAACCAAATTGAGATACGAGGTGGTAACGGGTCAGGTTCAGCGTTACAAGAGCCGCCAAAACGGTGAATCCCATGATAATGAAGGGAATGATAAGGTAGAGGCTGATATGAAAACGCGGAAGGTTTTTGATATCTTTGAAATAATTTTGGATCATCTATGATATTCGAGTTATGGACGCGCTCATTTGACCATGGTCGTGAGATCCCACATCGGCAAAAATATCGCCAATGCAAAGAAGCCCACCACGGCTGCCAGACCGATAGTCAACAAGGGCCCGATGGCCTCCGAGAGCTTTCCCATAGCGTATTCGACTTCAGAGTCGTAGTGATCGGCGACTTCCTGGAGCATTTCCTGGAGGTTACCGGTTTCTTCGCCAATGGCAACCATGTTGATCAGCATCGGCGTAAAATATTTTGAACCCGATAGGGGGCTGGCAATTCCCCGGCCTTCTTCGAGTAATCCCTTTGTCGCATCGAGGTCACTGGCAATGGCTTCATTACCAATAGTGCCCGAAAGAATGTTCATCGATTCGAGAATGTCCACCCCGCTGGCATGCAGGATCGAGAATATACTTGCAAACCTTGAAATTGCGGCCTTCTGGAGCAAAATACCGATGATTGGCAACTTGAGCATGGCGGTATCACGGACGAAGCGGCCCTGTGGCGTCTTGAAATATGACAGCAGGACAATGATTCCGACGATAATGGCACCGACGATCAGCAGCCAGTAACTTGACATGAATTCATACAGTTTCATACAGATGACTGTCGGCAGTGGCAGTTTCAGGCCGGCACTCTGGAAAATATTGGCGAACTTGGGAATGACAAATGTCAACAACACGATGAACGCGATAATCAAAAACGTCACAACGATCGCCGGATATTGGAGTGCGGATTTAATGTCGTTTTTTACCTTTTGCTCGTGCTCCAGAATGTAGGTCAAGCGCTGCAGGATTTCAGGCAACGCTCCACTGGCCTCTCCGGCTTGCACCATGCTGCAGTAGAGCGGCGAGAAAACCCGTGGATGATTCTGGAAAGCTTCCGTCAAGCTCGCACCCCGATTGATGGCTTGATGCATCTCGGAAATGACTTTTTTCAGCTTTACGTTTTCCGTCTGGTCCTCGAGAATCGAAAGCAGATTCAGCATCGAAACACCGGCGCGTATCATCGTGCGAAACTGTTTCGTAAACAGGATGATCTCGGGAACCCTGATTGGCGTTAGCCTGTCTTGGAGGGCCTTTAGGTCGAGGCCGGCGTTTATCGTTACCTCCCGGACTTGGGTGGGGATATATCCTTGGGCTGTAAGCTTGCTGTTGGCGGCATCCACCGATTCGGCTTCGATCGTGCCGGCGCTTACATCTCCGGTTTCAGTGATGACCTTATAGGCAAATTTCGGCATTCTCGCCTCAACAGTTGGTGCGACTTAGGTGAATTCACGGTCGCTAATCGTTATCGGGCTTAACAGGCTATTGAAAAACGATTGTGCTTGACAATACGGCGTTAAACGCTGAACCGGGGGGCCTACCCCCGCTTTAGTGAAAATTCTAATTTATGAATTGGGCACTCAATCGATCCATCATCCTTTCGTTGACGGACACTATGCTAGTACCCATCCACGGTTTCATTAAGGGCACTGATTCGTTTCCGATTCAGAAATGAGCAATTTTCTGCAAGTTCAAGAAAATCAAGGAATTGCGCGGAGGCGTACTCCTGTAGGCCGCATAAGCGATTCCGCCAATTGACGCCGAAATTGCTGAAAAGGGCCATTTATGGACGGAAACTATGCTAGTACCGCCGATGCCGCCTCCTCAATTGTCGTGATTCCCTGCAATATTTTCTGCGCAGCGTCCTCTTTTAGCGTCGATAGTTTACCCGCTTCTTTTGCGGCTCTGCTGATTTCATGTGAAGATCGTTTTTTGAGAATCATATTTTGCACCAAATCATCGATCAGCAAGACTTCGAAAATGCCGGAACGGCCCTTGTAGCCGGTGTGCATGCAATTGAAACAGCCGGTTCCATGCACCAGCTTGGTCCCGTCTTTACCCGTCAGGCCCCAGAAATGCAAGGCCTCCTCAGGCGGTTCATAGCGGGCCTTGCATTGGGGACAGATGGTGCGGACCAGGCGCTGGGCAAAGGATACGATCATGGTCGAGGCAACTAGAAACGGCTCGATGCCCATGTCGATAAAGCGGGTAATCGCGCCGGCGGCATCATTGGTATGCAACGTGCTCAGTACCCTGTGACCGGTCAAGGCCGCCTGTACCGCAATGGTGGCGGTTTCCGTGTCGCGGATCTCGCCCACCATGATGACGTCCGGGTCCTGACGCAGGATCGACCGCAGGCCGTCTGCAAATGTCATTCCCGCTTTGCGGTTGAGCTGGACCTGGCAAATCTTCTCGATTCGGTATTCCACCGGGTCTTCGACGGTAATGATATTGGTGTCCGGTTTATTGATTGTCTTTAGGATTGAATACAGGCTTGTACTCTTGCCGCTGCCCGTCGGCCCGGTACTTAAAATCATACCGTAGGGACGATTGATGACCGAGACAATCTTGTCGCGGTCCGTTTGTGACATACCGAGACGCTCCAGGGAATATACGCCGCTGCTGGTGTCGAGCAAACGCAGGACCATGTTTTCGCCGTATATGGAAGGAATCGTAGACGCCCGGATGTTAATTTCCTTGTTCTTCATTTTAACCGTGAAACGACCGTCCTGGGGAATACGCGATATGGATATATCCATGTTGGCCAGGATTTTTAGTCGTGAGACGATCGGCAGGAACATGGATTTGGGCGGTGCCGGCACTTCATGTAATTTTCCGTCGACCCGAAAGCGGACCTGAACAAAATCTTTTTCAGGACTGATATGTATATCGCTGGCGCCTTCACGCACGCCCTGCGATAAAATGGAGTTAACCAGACGAACAACCGGCGCCTCTTCGGCCATTCCCTGCAACGAACTGACCTCCACATCCTCGGTGATCGGTGCTTTCTCGGATTCTTTGTCGTACTGCATGTCCTCCATGTCTTCCAGTACGCCATCGATGCCGGAATAGGTGCCGTAGAGGCTGCTCAGCAGTTGATTCAAATCCTGTTCGGTACATATAATCGTTTCAACTTCGTTGTTGGTATACACTTCGATGGCATCCACGGCATTGATGTCCATCGGGTCCGTCATGGCAACTGTCAGAAGCAGTCCGTTTTTTTTGAGCGGGACAGACTGGTACCGGAAGGCCATTTCGGCCGGAATGACATTGGATAGCTCCGGATCAATCTGATATTTCCCAGACGTATATTTTCTCAAATTCAGCTGGTTGGATACCATATCGACGATCTGGGCTTCACTAACGATCCCTTCGCGCACCAGGAACTGCCCCAGCTTGAGGCCGGACTTTTTTTGATACGGCAGCGCCTCTTCCAACTGCATGCGGGTTAACAGCCCGCCTTCTATCAGAATCTCTCCCAATCGTTTTTTGATTTTCAATTTTCTTTTCTCGTGTGGGTTACAGGTGCAGTCTTAATTATTAAAGCGGCATCCTGTAAATGAAAGTTGTTATCTCCGGGTGTGGCTGCGTGTCACGAACCAATTCCACATTTTATAAGGCACCCCGGTCTTGCCGTAACAGTGCCGGAATCTCAGCCTCGCGGGAGATTCGCCAGCTGCGCAGTAATAAAGTCTGCGTATAGTTTTTTTACCCGCCTCAGAGCGTCATCAGCCCTTTTGCTGGCGATTGGGACGTTCAAAAAACGGGTTGGCATAAAAAACCGTGTCATGTGACCAAATAGATACGACCCGGCTGTTTTTGGAGTAGGCCGTCGGTAACTGCAGAAGATGGTTTTGAGCCTCTTCAGCGCTGGTAAAATACTGGTTCAGCATGAGATCGAAATGCATTCCTCGCTGTGGTGTCCAGTAGCACAGGATACGTATCATCGGGGTACCTCGAGGCAGTGCACGCAGGTAACCATAGGCTTCATCCAGACTTTTGGCACGAGCGACGCTGACCCACCAGGCCGGATTAATCGGTGGACGGATATCAACCGGGATTGCCGGTACCTGGATAATCTGCCCCACATTGACCACATCAGGATCCTCGATCTGGGGATTGGCCAGTATCAATGATCTGAATAGTTTAGAGCTATAGTCGCCGTAGACATTTTCGATCAGATTGTAGAGGGTTTCGTTGCGCATGATGACGACCTGGCCGAGGGTATTCGGTTGCGTTTGCATCGCACCAGGGGACATCGGATTCTCGGTCGAGGGCCCAATCTTTGCGGTTTCGGCGGTTACGGCAATGTTTACCGGAGCGGGACTATTCATTTGATCATTCTGCCGCCGAAGGGCCGGCATCTGATCGTTGACGGTTGCGGCGGCTGTTCGCTCGGGTAGCACGGCCGGTATGACTTGAGGCGATTGCGTCTCTATTTTTCTGAAACTGGGGGTGTCATAGGCGACATTGGCTGATTCTGTAGCTGAAGGTTGTCGTCTGAACGGTCGATTCAAACTCCCAATGCCAATGACATTCAATCCGACGATAACAAGCAGAAGAGGGATGCCGACCAACAAAGCGATCCGTCGGTGTCGATGGCTGCGGTGTGGAAAAACTCTCCGGCTGCAGGTTCGGGCCAGGAATAAGTTGACCGCCGAGCGGTTTTGAATGATCATCGTCAAGATGCAACGGTGACACACATTAATTATTTTTCTTGGATACCCCCTGGAAGTTAGATAGATAACCAAAAGTGCTGGGAAACTGAAAAAGGTATAGGCCTTTAGGTTTTTACTCGATTTTTCGAGTCGGTACCGAATCATGGCCCGGGTGTCGGAGAAATTCATCGGTTTTAAATAGTGATACAGATTGATCCGATCGGCAAAATTGGCATAACTCTCAATTGTGTTTTCAAATTCTTTCTGAGCGAAAATAACGATTTGCAGAAGCTTGTGCTCGTTGGTTTCATAATTTAAAAACTCGCGCAATAACTCCAGGCAGTAGAGAGGAATTTTCTGCCCCTCATCAATGATGAGGATGACGGTCTTTTTTTCATCGACACCCCGGCGAAAGAGGTAGTTTTTGATAACCTCCTTCAATTGCCAGTCCTTGGAATGCCCGGGCGGTTTCTTGCCGGTTAGCATTTTGATGGCGGTGAACAAGAATTCCGTCGAACTGGAAAAATCCGGGTCCAGTATGAGATGAGTTTCAAAATCTTCGGTTTCGGAAAAACGGCGGATAAGTTGGCGGCAGAGAGTGGTCTTACCGGTCCCGACGTCACCGATGACGACATTCAGGCCACGGCGCAGCCGGAGGGCGAGCTCGAGCTTCTGAAGGCATTCAAGATGCTGGTTGGAGCCGAAGAAAAAATCCGGATCCGGGGAGTTTGAGAACGGCTCCCTATCAAGATTGACGACGTTGAAATAATCCATTTCACATTTATAGTTTTTTCTTTAAGTACTGCTTACTGGGGTATTTCCCGGATATTTCACCAATCAGATGGAGTGAAGAAAAAGCGCTTTGTACCGTTTTTTTTTGGACCCTAATGACCTTGAGAAATACAGCCTTTGCTGCATACCGGTTGGTCGCCAGATGCGCTTATTGCGGCGGATTTTCGGTTTGAATCGTTTTGCCGGAAGCGCTCGAAATCTGATCCAACGGCTTTTCTTCCAGTATGTAAGGTGTGATGAATATCAACACATCTTCCATGGCGCTAATTCGCGATCGGTTACCGAAAAACCAGCCCAGGCCCGGTACGTCCTTCACAAAAGGGATACCGGCACTGGAATCCGCTTTCGTTTCCTTACTCAAGCCGCCGATAACCGTTGTTTGCCCATTAAACAGGATAACATTGGTTTCCGCTTTTTTGGTAATAATGGTGGGGTTGCCGGCGACCGTTCTGGTAAAATCAGGCTCATCTTTATTGGTCAGGATTTTCAGTTTGAGGGTCTCCGAATCGATGACATTCGGTGTGACCTCCAGCCGCAGGACCGCCTGAATATAGGTGATGTTGACCTCGCCGTTTTCCACCGTCTGGGTGGGGATGCGGCTACCGGCTTCAATCAGGGCGATCTGGTTTTCGAGCGTGGTGATGGACGGGCTCGATAGGATATTCAGTTTACCTTCATCCTGAAGCGCCTGGAGCTGGAGCGAGAGAAGGCCCCGGCCGATATTCTGATACATGAATCCCAATGACAGGCCGATGTCGTCCGGAAGAGGGACCGGAAAGTTGGAGACGTTGCCCACCGGCCACAGATACTCGATGTCGTCACCGTTATCGTCTATAAGAGATCTTCTTTCATTATAGTCGACGCCGTTGGGACCCAACCAGGCGTTCTTCCCGTTGGAGCTGGCGAGGAGCGCCCCACCCCACTGTACACCCAATGCCCGGGCCGTGTCATTGGTGGTCTCTACGATATATGCTTGGATAAGGATCTGAGACGTCGGTCGGTCGAGTAGTTCGACAACATCGATCATCCGGCTGAGATCTCTGGGGATCGCCTGAATGATCAGCGAGTTGGTGTGTTCGTCAACCAGCACGGTTCCCAGCGGGTTTCCATCTCGACCGGTTGAAAGAAATTTTTGCATGTTTTCGCGCATCTTGGCTGCCTGGGCGTAGCTGATCTTTACCACCCGGGTGATCAGTGGTTCGACTTTACTGAGCTCGATCCGCTGGCTCTCCTGCTGTAGCTCGTTTTCCATATCCTGGACCGTCAAAATGCGAATGATGTCACCGGTCCAGGCATAGGTCAGGCCCTGGGTGCGCAACAGGCTTTTGAATACCTCATCCCAGGGGGCCTCGGTAATATTGATGTTAACCTTGCCGGCGATTTTATCGTTGAGAACGATATTCTGATTGGCGACCTTGGCCAGGGCCCGCAGCAATACGGCCACATCGATATCACTCATTTTCATTGTTATTTTTTGGGTCGGCAGTTGTTTCTCGGCCGGCGGTATCAAAGTGTCTGCCGCCGAAGGACCCTGTTCGCCTTCCTCCTTGAGGGGGTCCTTCAGATGCTTTTTAGGCGGTGGTGTATAGGCCTGTGATTCGGCCACTCTGGCTTTCCACTCGTCAAAAAAGCTTTTCTCAGGCTCCTCCGGGGTGTTGGCACAACCGATTACCACTGCTGCCATCACGAAAATGCCGATCAGGCCCGTTAGCCGTTTGTCAATTTTGAATTTGGGTGCCATTGCTACCTGCTGCTCTATTGCGTTTCTTCCAGTGGGACGGTTATTTTCTTGCGACCGCCACGTGTGACGACGACCACCTTGTTGGCGTCAATCTTCTCGATGGTATGACCGCTTTCGGGGAGTTCATCTCCGATTTCGTATTCGAGGCCATCAATGATCGCGAGGCTCTTGTTTCCCATCCTTAAATATCCGGTATAAGTGATTCCCAGTTTTTCAACGGCGGCTTCTTTTGTTTCCTCTTCGGGTTTGAAGGCAAAGCTTTGTCGTGTATTCAGCAGGGGATCTTTGGTCCATTTAACAGGAATGCGTTCAATTATGTACGCGTCTTCCTCCGAAAGGCCCCCTTTGGTCAGAGCGGCCACGTTCGTTATGAATTTGCTGAATTCATCCAGTTTGTTCCCGGATGACGCCAGTTTATTCCCCACCGGCATCGGATTTTCCAGGAATAAAGCGTAAAAGCCGTAAACGATGGTCAATGCCATGATAATGAGAATTATTTTTTCACGCTTTGACATACCCGAGGCCTCGATGATAGCGTCGGCGGCACCCGACGATGGACAACCGTTTTGAACATACAGGGCGATTGTCTGCCTGTACTACCGTATCAGTGCCGATTAACAATAATTGTGAAAATTCTATGGACGCGATGTTAATGGCTGTCATCTACTCGCGGGCCAGCCACAAACGCAAATGCATCTCCTTGGCGTCTTTAACCGATTTGATTGTAATCTCTTCCATCTTTACCAGGTAAGGCAATTGGCTCAGCTGATTTAGAAACGGCTGCAGGTCGATAAATTCCCCTTTCAGCAGCACATTAACTTTCATCGTCTCCGTGTCGCCGATCAGTGACTGGATTTCAGGAGCATAATCTGCCAGTTGCAGTTTACTTTGGCGGGCCATTTCCAGAAATACCTGCGCGACCTTATCCGTTTCGTTGCGTTTCAATTTTTTTAATGGGACGACATTCAGCCCCAAAGGCGGTTTCATTTTCGACTTTTTCAGGAGGCTGTCGTAAACTGGCGACAATAGCTGCTGCTCTTTAATACGGGCATTGATATCAACTATTTGGTTATCAAGCGCTTTAGATTCTTTCAGTGACGGTAAAATGGCCAAGAGAATAAAAAGGAGGATCCCGCCGCCGAAAAAAAATACACGCAGAAGGCTTTTGGTCGGTAACGATGTGAGATTAAATTGGGCCATAAATATTTCTATATCAATTTTAATTGGGCGGTAAACCGCAGGACTTCTTTGTCCATGAACAATCCCGGTTCCTTTTGGTTGATAACCGGTTGTTTGAAGAGGGGAGATCCACTGAGTTGAATCAGATATCCGGCTAATGTAGCTTCCATGGCCGTTCTATCTCCCAGTATGATGCCCTCAAGGATCACATTCTTTGAGTCAGATGCCTTTCCACCGCTGGATGTGTCGCTATCGAGTAATACATAAATACTGTTCAGACGGACATTCGAAGGTGTAAGATTCGATATTTCCGTCAAAACGACCATCCCGAGGTACTTGCGGCTGAACTCACGGAACTCTGTGTCTCTTTCTTTGTTCTTGTCCACCAGATTGAGGATCAGTTTCTGGTCGACCGCTACCGTGTATGAATCCAGCTTGCTTTTCAACCTGCTGATTTCAAACATTTTTAGATCAATAACATGGTTTTGCCAACCGTAAATTCCGACACAGAGCCCCAAAAGGACGAGGGCAGCAATCAGCGTCACTTTATTGGCAAACCGGCTCCTGGCGGCCTTTTCCTTCTCTTTATACGTAAAAAGGAAGTTCGGGGTATGTGAATTGGATGAAAGGGCCATACCAATAGCCGGTGCATAGGAGCCTCTCTCAGCTTCCGAAGACGGAATGGTCACGTTTTCGAGAAAACCAGGGTCGGTGACAAAAGGATCGAAAGTTTCCCGTGGCAGCCCAAGCTCATCACCGATATAATCGACGATACGGCGGTGGGGACGAACGGTACTGGAGATATAAATTTTTTCCACCCGCCGGTTGTCGAAGTTGGCGGTATAATGATCGAAAGTCCTTTCGACCTGCTGAACCAGGCGTTTGAGTGCCGGCAGGATCATGCGGAATATTTCTTCTTCTTCCGGCAACAGCTTGGTCTGCTCTTCTGCTTTGGGTGAAATGTCATGGATCAGACCGAAGAAGATTTTTTGCGCTTTTTCCGGATCGAATTTCGGAGGGTCAGGTTGAGGTTTTTGCGGCATCAGTTCTGGCGAATCGATCATTTCCGGCACGATTTCAAGCCCGTTGTTTGATTCTGATTCGATCAGCTCACCACGCATGGCCTCGTTCATGGTTTTTATACCAGCCTTTATACCGCGGGAAAGGACGAGATTTTCGCCTGCGTATATATCGATACGGGACCAATCGCGACCAATGTACAGGCAAGATATCGTATTGACGTTCGTGCGGAGCCAGTGGCTGCGTAGAATATTTTGAAAAGAGAAGGGGACGATTGTAACCCCTTTGAGGGGAAAACCGCTCTTTGCAAACAGGTTTTTATGGCGCTGGATTTCCTTGTCCGGTGCGGTGAAGGAAATGGCAGTGGTCTTGGTAGCACCATCTTCGACAATATCGCCCAAAATTTCGAAATCAAAAATCGCGCCCTCGTCTTTATAGGGAGCGACCTTTTTGTGAGACCAGTAAACCGCGTTGGCGATTTGTTTCTGTGGAACTTTGGGAATTCGCAGGTAACGCAACTCAACCCGCGCTGAAGAGATGCAACTCCAGATTTCCAGGTTTTTGGAGGACCCGCAAAAGCGTATGAGATTCTTTTTAAGGAATTTGTAGAATTCGGGATGACCCGGATAAAGGTCAGGTTCGAAGGGGACGCGCAGGTAATCCAACAACTCGCGCTTTTGGTTTGAGGCCTTGTGAATTTTGACCAGCTTCAGGTCATCATAGCCGATATCAACGCCGACACTCGCAGCTTTTCCTCTTGTTACGGCGCTTTTGAAACCCTTATTGGCACTCGAGAATTCTGTCTCGTTGGGTTCTATCGTTGAGGGTTCGGTCGACTCTATTTCTTGAGTGCGTTTGTTGTTACGGATCAGTTCAAGAAGCTTTTCGGTTGAGGAAATTTCGTCCTGTTTCGCCAAAACGACTCTCCGATGTCACCAATATGCAGTAAGAAGCCCAATTTATTTGTTTTTTAGCCATCCCCGATGGGCGATAAATATATTAATTAACTCACAAACCACCCGGATTGTCAAGAATAACCCTTGGCGATGCAAAGCTGTCCGGCGTTTTAGAAGTCTATTTGATTTCCTCCAAATTTTGTAGACTCGATAGAGATCCGATCTTCTTTTGGCAATTATCGACGGCTTTGGTTTGAATATGGTTGACGCTTAGGGCAATTCTGAATATTTAATCAAGTCAATAACCTGGAAATTTCGTCGATTTCGCCCGATAAATACCCCATCCTATTACACTGTAAAATGAACATGCTGTTCCGAGATGAGGGACCTATGCATTACAGAAAACCCCGTCATGTCGAAATTGTCTGCGGCTTTATCGCCGTAATTTTTTTGATCACGAAACCCAGCGCTGCCACCGCGGCAGGCTCCGCGTCTCCGGGCAACGAGCAGGGGAAGCCTGTCCAGGTGGCAACGGTCGAGAACAGACAGGTTTCCGAACAGATTTCCCTGATCGGCACGACAGCGGCCGTTGCCGAGAGCACGGTTGCGGCGGAAATTCCGGGTATCGTAGAACAATATCCGATAAAAGAAGGTGATTTCGTCAAAAAGGGTCAGTTGCTGGCTAAACTTCGTACCACCTATCTCAACCTTCGATTGAAAGGGGCTCGCGCAGCTCGAGAGCGGGTGTTGGCCAACCTCAAAAACGCAGAGAAAGAGCTTGCCAGGGTTTCAAAACTCAGAGACACCAACAGTGTGGCTGAAAAAGCATATGATGAAGCGCTTTATGCCCATAGGGGGCTCATACAGGAGTTGCTGCAGAACGAAGCGGAAATAGAGCAGCTCGTCTATGAAATATCCCAAACGACGATTACAGCACCATTTTCAGGCCACGTGGCCCATGAGCACACTCAAATCGGGCAGTGGTTGGCCACCGGTAGCCCTGTGGTCACACTGATCGATCTCGGTCAGGTGCTGGTCACCGTCGACGTGCCGGAACGCTATGCGGTGAAACTTCAGCCGAATGGGTCTGCCGATGTTATGATACGAAGTTTGTCGGAGGAAATGTTGATAGGAAATCCGTATGTCATCCTCCCCGAAGGGAACCCGGCAGCCCGGACGATTCCCGTAAAAGTGCAGGTTGACAATCCAACATTCAAGATACGAAGCGGAATGGAGGCCAGGGTCACCTTCAGTCTCGACGATTTACGACTAGTTCTTCTGGTGCCGAAAGATGCGATCGTCACTTCCGGGGACAATCGGTCTGTTTTTACCATATTAGATGGCAAGGCCCAACCGGTGGCTGTCATAGTCAAGGGATATTATGACGGCGATGTTGCTGTAGATGGCCATTTGAAGCCCGGTGACCGGGTGGTCATCCGCGGCAACGAAAGGCTGCGGCCGGGTCAGACCGTCATCGTTCAGAATCCTTAGCCGGTATGTTTCGTAAAACTTTTTTCAGCAGATCTCAATATTGACTCAATATCATAACGTTACGAATAGAATAGTCATTCGATTCAACGGGCCACTTGGTACTATTGCCAAATAGAATAGATCAGGAATAATGAAACTCGTCGACACCGCCATAAAAAAACCGGTTTCAGTCAGCGTTGGTGTCATACTGATACTATTGTTCGGCACTCTCTCGCTTTTCAGAATTCCCATCCAGTTGACTCCCAATGTAGATTTGCCAGAAATATCGATCGAGACCCGCTGGGAGGGTGCCAGCCCGCTTGAAGTTGAAAATGAGATCATCGATGTTCAGGAAGAGCAACTCAAAAACCTCGATGGCCTGAATGAGATGAAAAGTGAAAGCCGGGATGGTTATGCATATATCAGCCTTATGTTTGACATTGGCACCAATACCGATGATGCCTTGTTGCGGGCGTCCAACAAACTCGACCAGGTCAAAAATTACCCATCGGGTGTTGACAAGCCCGTCATCAAGTCAGGCGGTCGTCGCGAGCAGGCCATTGCCTGGATGGTACTCCGGGCCGAGAAGGGTTATTCAGGGGACCTCAAGAAAGAGTATGATTTCATCGACGAGCATGTAAAAACGCGCCTCGAACGGATTGCCGGTGTGGCATCCGTCAATATATACGGTGGCAGAGAACGCGAAATGCAGGTCATTGTCGATTCGGATGCATTGGCGGCGAGAAAGGTAACGATCCCGGAACTCATCCGCGCCCTGGATGTCGAGAACAGCAACATCAGCGCCGGAGATTTTGACGAAGGCAAACGCCGGTATATCGCCCGTACGGTCGGTGAATACACTTCACCGGAGGATATCGAAGCCGTCATTGTCAAGAGAGTGGACGGCATCGCGGTCACTGTGGCGGATGTGGCACGGGTGCAGCTGGATTATAAAGACCCCACCGTTGTCGTGCGCCACATCGGCACGCCCACAATTGTGCTCAATGCCGTGCGTGAACCCGGTACCAATGTTCTTGAGGTCATGGACGAACTCAAAGCGGCACTGGCTGAACTCAATTCCGGTGTGCTGATTGATAGAGATCTCGCCGTCAAGCAAGTCTATGATGAAACCGGTTACATATACAGTGCCATCAACCTGGTGCGTGAAAACATTTTTGTCGGGGGCGTTCTGGCCATTATTGTCCTGCTTTTGTTTCTCCGGAATTTTGCCAGCACTTTAATTATCGCCGTCTCGATTCCGATCAGCGCCATCGGTACCTTTTTGGTTATGACCCTTTTGGGACGCAACATCAATGTGGTGAGCCTGGCCGGCCTATCTTTTGCCATCGGGATGGTGGTGGATAATTCCATTGTTGTGTTCGAAAATATTTTCCGCCATCGGGAAGCCGGAAAATCCCGTATTGAGGCGGCGTATGATGGCACCGTGGAAGTGTGGGGCGCGGTGTTGGCCAGCACGCTGACAACCATTGCCGTGTTTCTTCCCATTATTTTTGTGGAAGAAGAGGCCGGACAGCTGTTCAGGGACATCGCGATTGCCATCAGCAGTGCCGTGGCTTTGAGCCTGATCGTCGCCATCACCGTTATCCCGACAATGTCGGCCAGAATATTAGGCAACATTGACAACAATCGCTCTGGCCTGAAGTTTTATAACCCTCTGGTGGACCTGGCTCGCCGTTTCACCGATAGCATCGCCCGGTTCGTGTTCTGGATGTGCGGCCGGTATTCGACACGGCTGGGCGTGGCTTTCATCCTTACGGCCCTGTCGCTATCCCTGGTTATTTTTTTGATGCCCAAAACGGAGTATCTGCCGGAGGGAAACCGCGAACTGTTATTCGGACTGCTTTTGCCGCCTCCGGGTTACAACCTTTCGGAACTCGAGAGCATCGGCCAAATCATCGAAGGAGAGGTTTTACCTCTGATTCCCGGAGACACTCCGCCAGCGGATGCGGCCAAAAGGGAGCTGCCACCGGTAAAAAACTTTTTCTATGTTGCCTGGGGGCAGCAAGTGTTTATGGGCATTGTTTCTGCAGTGCAGGAACGCACCCGTGAACTTCTGCCATTTGCTTATGGCGTTTTAGGTAAAATTCCGGGCATGATTCCATTTGTCTTTCAACCGAGCCTTTTTTCCCGGGGGGGCAACACGGGGCGGTCGATCGAGATTCAGATCAAGGGGCCGGATCTGAACCGATTGATTGGTCTTGGGCGACAAATCTACGGCATGACCGCTCAGGCTTTACCCGGCGCCCGTATTCGACCTGTACCGGGTCTTGACCTGGGCAATCCTGAAATGAGGGTATTTCCAAACCGTGACCGCATGACCCGACTCAACATCACAACTCCTGATCTGGGCGTTACGGTCGATGCCCTGGTGGATGGCGCCAAGGCCAGCATTTATCGGCTCTATGGTGATGAGATTGATCTGATCGTCAAAAACAGGGAAGGCAAACTCGATAGAACCCAGGATTTACTGAACCTTCCGATCATCGCGCCCGGTGGCGAGAAGGTCACTTTAGGGTCCTTGGCCGACATTCGCCTGGAGGAAGGCCCGACTCAGATTAATCACATTGACTCGCAACGGGCCATCACTCTGGTGGTTCAACCGCCAGCAGATATTCCGCTCGAGGTTGCGATGGACACCATTCGCGAAAAAGTGGTTACACCAATAAAGACAAAGGGCAACCTGTCAAATCTTTACGCGATCGACATGGGTGGCACAGCCGATGATTTGACCCGCACCCGCAAGGCCCTGCAATGGAATTTTATTCTGGCGGTCATCATCAGTTACTTGCTTATGGCCGCCCTTTTCGAAAATTTCTTTTATCCGTTGATCATCATGTTCAGTGTTCCGTTGGCAGCTGCCGGCGGATTCGTGGGGCTGGCGCTGGTCAACGTCTATGTGACGCTGCTGCAGGGGACATCCCAATTCTTCGATATCATTACGATGCTCGGTTTCGTGATCCTGGTGGGAATCGTGGTCAACAATGCTATTTTGATTGTCCATCAGGCGCTCAATAACATCCGCCATGGCAGTATGCCGCACCGGCGGGCTATTGCAGAATCGGTAAAATCACGGATTCGGCCGATTTACATGAGCAGTATCACCACATTGATGGCCATGCTGCCCCTTGTTCTGGCTCCCGGCGCCGGGTCGGAGTTCTACCGCGGCCTGGGAAGTGTCGTGGTCGGCGGGTTGCTCGTCTCAACCGTGTTTACACTATTTCTTATCCCTGCATTATTGAGCTTGGCTTTGGACGCTGCCGACCGGTTGAAAAATATCTCGCAAAAAGATAAATAGCGTAAATATTTTAAGGTGTAGCGTGTAGAGATGATTGCAGAAATCCAGGGTCGGACTGAATCCGGCGCTGGCGAACGAAAAATGGCGGTATATTTAATAAGATACTTGCATTATGGTCAGGCTCACAAGACCACCTTGGGCCTTTATAAATATCTTGAAATGGTGTTATTCATAACAAACCAGGTGTTCGTCATGCAAAATGGGCGCATGCGACACCTGAAGGATGCGGACGAAATCGCCGATAGGAAAAAACATGACATTTACAGTGACCATGCCTAAGCTTATCAGCCGCGGCAGCCGAGCCGATCGGCACGAGCGTAGTGATAATGAGCAAAGTCGAAAAGACGTCCGAACGGAGAAAATATTCAACTCGATGGTGCTGGTCGGGATATTCATCGCTATCATCTATTTCGCCCTTGATACGATACTGCATGTCTTTTACTCCGACCGGTTCAATCTGATCACAAATGCTATCGGCGAGGACCGGTATGAAATCTACATTCGAATAATCATCCTTTGCCTGTTCGTCATCTTTGGCTCCCATGCTCAATACACGATTAACAATCTCAAGAAAAAAGAAGAAGAACTCGACCAATACCGCAGCCACCTTGAGGAGCTGGTAGAAGAGCGTACGGCTGCGCTTGTGGTGGCCAACGATACACTGAGAGAAGAAATAAGCGAGCGCAAACGCTCGGAGCGGGCATTGCGGGAGTCGGAAGAAAAGTACCGCCTTCTGGTCGAGAATTCCAACGATGCCATTTTTGTCATTCAGGACGGTCAGGTGACATTCCCCAATCCGAAAGCACGGCTGTTGAGCAGTGAGATGAAGATTGATATCAGCCGGCAGCCGTTTTTCGATTTTATCCACCCGGATGACAAGGATGCGGTTCTGCGATGGTACAAACGCTGTTTGAAAGGTGGCGATACCCCTGGTACGTATACGTTCAAATTGGTCGATAGCACCGGAGGGGAACATTGGGTCGAAATCAATGCTGTATTGATTAACTGGGAGAAGAAAATTGCCGCGCTTAATTTTCTGCGAGACATTACGGACCAGAAAGCTCTGGAAGTTCAGCTTCACCAGGCCCAGCGGATGGAGTCTATCGGGACCCTTGCCGGTGGTATCGCTCATGACTTCAATAATTTGTTGATGGGCATTCAGGGGAATGCATCGGTCATGATTCTGGATATACCCCCTGAGAACCCCTTGCATGAAAACATCAAGAGTATCCAGCGCTGCGTCAAAAGCGGGTCCAATCTAACCAAACAGCTCCTCGGTTTCGCCAGGGGCGGTAAGTACGTGGTAAAACCGACCTATATGAACGAGGTGCTGAACCGGACGGCACATATTTTCGGCCGTACCCGCAGGGAGATAAAAATTCACCGGCGATACCGAAAAGATATATGGATCGTCAATGTCGATATCGGCCAGATAGAACAGGTGTTGTTAAATCTCTATGTCAACGCGTGGCAGGCCATGCCTGACGGCGGTGATCTGCATCTTGAAACCGATAATGTCCATCTCGATAAGGCCTATATCTTTGCCAAGCCCTTCGATGTCAAACCGGGACGGTATGTCAAAATATCGATCACTGATACCGGCCTCGGAATGGATGAGAGCGTGCAACAACGGATTTTCGAACCTTTTTTCACGACCAAGGCCATCGGGCAGGGAACCGGCCTCGGATTGGCCTCTGCCTACGGAATCGTTAAGAACCATGGTGGAATTATTACCTGTTACAGCGCCGTCGGCATCGGAACGACTTTCAACGTCTATCTGCCAGCATACGCCAAGGGGAGGGACGAGATTTCGAATCCGATCCAGGAATCCCTCAAGGGCAGTGAGACCATCCTGCTTGTAGACGATGAGAAGTTGATTATCGAGGTTACCAAAAAGATGCTGGATAGCCTTGGCTATGAAGTCTTGACAGCCAGAGGCGGCAAAGAGGCCATTTCCATATTCAACAAGGAACACGATTCTATTGATCTGGTCATACTGGATATGATTATGCCATACATGAGCGGGAAAGAAGTGTTTGACCGGATGAAAAAAACCGACCCTGACGTACAGGTGCTATTGGCCAGCGGATATAGCATCAAGGGCCAAGCCCAGGAAATCATGGACAGAGGATGCGGAGGCTTTATTCAAAAGCCCTTCGATACGGTGGCGCTTTCCCAAAAAATTCGGGAAGTCCTGGATACAACCTATTTATCCTGAAAATTCCTTGAGATCATTCAGGAATTAATGGGTGACCACATGCAGATGCGGCAGTCAGAGTATGGGCTATCGGTACACTCCACCGCCGGCGTCCTTGATCTGTTGACAGGTGCTGGAAAATCATATACAATTCAAAACTTGTATTATATGTAATTTAAATGGCTTACCTGGTACGGAGACACTTTCTGCTCCATTGCTCGGTTGATGAAAGGAATGATGCCATGGCTTTTTTCAAGGACAAGTTTTCCGCGCTGAAGAGAGATTTTATTGTCATATTTAAAATCATTCTCAGCGGTCTGACCGCTGGATTCCTGATATTCTTCATCTCAGCGTTGGGCGGAACCGACTTGAAAAAAAATACCGAAATGATCAAAGAACTGGAAAATATGTACGCAGAGATTAACACAGAACTGGAAACGGGAATCGACAGTCGGCTTAAGGAACTGGGCGAAGTGCCGGAAATTAACCCCTACAGAAAATTTTTCTGTGCGGAACTGGCCAAAGAAATTCATGATATCTCTTACCTGACTGAAAAACAGAAGATCATGTTCGACGCCTTCAATGTGCGCGACTTCGAGCATAAGGCGCAACAGTTGGTATCGTATTCAGACCTTTCAGATTTGAAATCACTTTTCAATGAGCTTGAAATCGTCAAAAGGGAGCTAAAAAATTCGGCCAATTTGGTGGCTAAAAAGCAAAAAATCCTGCTGAGACAACGGACAGCCTACATCGTTTTTTTCTTTCTGCTATGGATCGTGGTGTATATTTACTACAGCAGGGGATTAATCAAAAGACACGGGTAGGGATGAACGAGATATCCAATATTGAAGATAGAATTTGGATAATCCCTTGGAAACTTCAGCAAATAGATGCTCCCCGCATTATTCTTGTTTTTAGCCACTCTTAATGCTATGGCTCCAAGGGAAGATCCTTGAATTTTTTAATAAAAATACAGAGAATCGTCTTATGTATCTTTCATTCTACAATCTGAAGCGGAAGCCTTTTGAAATCACGGTCGACCCCGATTTTTTATGGCTCGGTGAAAAACACAAAGAAGCCCTGGCGACTCTGGAATACGGAATCCGGGAGGACAAAGGGTTTCTTTTACTTACCGGCGATGTCGGTACGGGTAAAACCGTTTTGATCAACAGCCTGGTGAGAAACATAGAACTAAAGTCGATTATCTCCACCGTACCGGATCCGGGACTCGACTTGCTCGATTTTTTCAACTTTCTCGCCGCCACTTTTGGATTCGGCCGGGCGATAAAGAGCAAAGGTGAATTCCTGGCGCTGCTCAAAAAGTTTCTTATCAAGGCCGAAGCCACCAAGAGAAAGGTATTGCTTCTGGTTGATGAGGCCCAACGGTTGAATCACAATTTGTTGGAAGAAATCCGGCTCCTCTCTAACATAGAAATGGAAAACCGGAAGCTGATCAACATTTTTTTTGTCGGCCAGACCGAATTCAATCATATCCTGCTGGAGCCCCGAAACAGAGCCGTGCGCCAGCGCATTGCCGTCCGCTATCAGGTTGAACCCCTTAATGAGGAAGAGACGACTCAATATATTTTGCATCGACTTAAGGTGGCTGGGGGTACGCATAAGGTTTTTGCAGCGCCGGCCATAAAAGAGATCTTTGCCTTTACAGGTGGTAACCCGCGTCTGACCAATATTATTTGTGATCATGCCTTACTTAGCGGATACGCGGCCGAACGCAAAATTATCGACGCCGACACGATCAAAGAATGTGCTGAAGAAATAAGGCTTCCCAATGAAAATCCTACCCTGCCTGTGAATGTACAAGTACCGATTATACCCACGGTGCCGGTTGCGGCACCAGCAACGGTACAGAAGCCACCGGTAAGGCAGTCCTCGGTATCTTCGTTTATGGTGGCAGTCCTCATCGCTGCAGCCATTGGAACCGCTGGATACTTCATGTTCACCGGTGAACAGGAAACAAGTGCACCATGGTCACCAGATGAACTCGCGCCCCAGCGGACGCCGGTCGTCACTGCGCCAAAACCCGAACAGCTTGATCCTGGGAGCCAGCCTTCGGTGGAAAGCACCGAACCCAAAGACATGCAAAACAAACCAGGCGACGCTGTTCGATCGACAGAGGCCAATGAAATTGGCAGCGTTGCAAACAACACCACCGTAAAGACCCAAGATACCATTTTCAATCTTTCAAAGATAAAGAAGGTCGTGATTCGATTCGGCAGCAACTCGAATGAATTGCCGGATGAGGCCTTTGTATCGCTGGACCGGTTTGCAGCCG
Source organism: uncultured delta proteobacterium (assembly GCA_963848135.1). Classification (GTDB taxonomy): domain Bacteria; phylum Desulfobacterota; class Desulfobacteria; order Desulfobacterales; family SG8-13; genus JARFQH01. The sequence continues at coordinate 330,420 of CAWKCK010000018.1, read as the reverse complement.
CACTGCTGGCCAACCCGGATATATCCGTTGTCGTCAAGGGTTACACAGACAACCTTGGTGTGCTGAGCTATAACATGAGCGTTTCCGAGTTTCGCGCCAACATTATTAAAAGTTATTTGGTTGGCAAAGGTGTCGATCCAACCAGAATTTCCGCAACCGGTATGGGCCCTGAAAATCCGATTTCCTCCAACGATACCGCTGAAGGCCGAAGTTTCAACCGTCGCGTCGAAATTGAATTCAATAGACAATCAGGACAATAACCGGGTTTCAAATCGTCGGTCCCAATCGAATGAGTCATCGAGTTTACCGTATGTGTTTCTTCAAAAGGTTACCAATTGCTCTCTTTCTGATGCTTCTGATGCTTCCGGAGAAGGGCGGAGCGGACCTGATTTTTCTAAAGGACGGTACCCAGGTAGAGGCTCAAAAGGTCTGGGAAGATAATGGCTTGGTGCGATTTACCCTTCCGAATTATGAGGGGATTGTCATTACCTATTCCAAGGAGATCGTCGAACGGATTGATCGGGGACACCAGGAGGCTGAGAGCAATCAGGGCGCGGCAGATGGGAATGGGCCTGATAGCGACGAGAAGACGGCCGAAATCGCACCGGCAATCAAAAATAATCTAAATGCACCCGCTATCGAAAAGAGCGCGACCGCGGTTTCGGGCGACAGTGCGGGTCCGGCAAACAGCCTATCCGATGCATCAACTGATATTGATATCGATAGGTCACTGGTGGAATCTGTAACAGGAATCCAGTTTTATAGTGCCAGGCGAGATTTTAAATACCAGACAGGGCCTGACACGAAATTTCACACCTTCAATGAGGCGATTGACGATCTGGCGGCCAAATTTGACAAGGACCCTTACTGGGTCGGTCAGAACCTGGGAAATACCAATGACTTGGGGCAGATTTACATCAATCTTAACCGCACAGTAGAGCAAACGGAGGCCGAAACAAAGGTTACGGAAGATACGGCAGGGATTCTTTTCTATGATCCTCGCAGAACTTACAAATATTGGGTTGCTGCCGATTCCAAGTACCGCACGCTTGACGAAGCCGTCAAATCACTGGCCCAGCAATATGATCGATCACCGGAATGGGTCATTGACCATTTGGGTGAAACAAATGACTTGACCGAAATCCACCACAATCTCCAATTGGTAATATCCGCTGAAACGCCGCCGTAGAAATGCAATTCTGACGATTTCATGGATATTCCTCCCTAATTGTGGCATCACATTTTAGCGGATGCACACTCTTTATTCGTAGCCGTTCACAAGGTTGCAACGTCACAATGTGCCTCAAGCCACCTATTCGTAAGCATTTACAGGGTGACGCAGATGCAAGGCGTCGGGCGCGCAGGCGTACTTTTGTACTTCAAGTGTCCGACAACAAAGCAGATGCGGTGACCTGTGAATGCTTACCTTTATTCCGTATCGCTGGACCTGATAATAAATTCCGATTGTATATTTTTCAAATCATCTGTTATAATACACTGTAACCTATTTTACATACTATGTGTAAGTGGATATCATTACACACCTTAATCGAGGATAACCCGCAACGTTTAGGATGACGATTAATGGACCGGACATACAAATTACTTGTAATCGATGACAGTCAGGAAATCTTGATCGCGCTCGATAAGTATCTGAAAAAAAAGAACTTTGATGTCGTTACTGCCACAGACGGTCTGGAAGGCATCAAGTTACTAAAGGCCGAAAAAGGCGGATTTGACCTCGTCATCACGGACCTTGTCATGCCGTATGTCAGCGGGGTCGGCGTCATATCCATACTAAAAAAAGAGTTCCCCGGAACGCCGGTCGTTGCGATTACCGGCTGGGGTGAACATCCGGAAGCGTTGGCGATAGAAGCCAATGCGGACCTGGTGCTTGAGAAGCCCTTTGACCTGGAAGAACTTGAGCAATCCATTACAACGTTGCTGGTGAAACGGAATACGAGCAAGAGTTGAAAACCGCCGATGAGGTGTTTTTTTTCGGGCGGCCGTACGCACATACACGAGTTGATTGGGAGAGCATGGGTACTGAAATAATCGGAGTCAGTCCAAATATCGAACGGATCAAAGAACTGATAAACCAGGTGGCCGATACCGGCTTGAATACCCTCGTTTGCGGCGAAACGGGTGTCGGCAAGGAATTGGTTGTACAAAATCTTTACGAACGCTCCGACAGGATGGGTAAACCGTTTATAAAGGTCAATTGCGCGGCCCTGCCGGACGGACTGTTAGAGAGCGAGTTGTTCGGTTACGAGCAGGGTGCTTTTACCGGTGCCCAACGCCGAAGGCGGGGTAAGTTTGAATTGGCGCATGGCGGCGTGCTTTTTCTGGATGAAATCGGTGACATGTCGCTGCCTTTGCAGTCCAAAGTGCTTCATGTTCTTCAGGGCGGTCAATTTTCGCCCCTGGGTTCGGAGAAAGATGTCAAAAGTGATACCTGGGTCATCGCCGCAACCAATCACGAGCTTGAAAGTGATATGAAAAACGGGAAGTTCCGCGGCGATCTTTTTTATCGGCTCAGCACGATTAAGATATCGATAAACCCGCTGCGGGAAAGGTCTGAAGACCTTCCGCTTCTAATCGACCATTATCTCGAGGAATACAGTTTACAGTTTAAAAACAAGCAAATTAAAAAACCAAGCAGTGGCGTGATGAAAAAGCTGCTCGCCTATTCATGGCCCGGAAACGTTCGAGAACTGCAAAACGTTCTGAAAAGAATTATGATTTTAGGGGACTCGGAAGAGAGCCTCGCAGATCTTCTGCAGACTTCTGAAGGACATGGATTTCCGGCCAACGGCAGTCCAGGAAATTTAGAACCTCTGGTTCACAGCGAAATTTTGAACCTCGATAGTAATAACGATGACAATCTAAATTCTTTGTCACTTAAAAAGGTTAGAAAAAGAGTTCTCGACCGGGTTGAAAGAGAGGTTATAGCGTTTGTCCTGAATAAGACGGGCTGGAACCGCAGCAAAGCGACCAAGATTTTAAAGATCAGTTACAAGACCTTACTATACAAAATTAAAGACTTAGAGATCGAACCGCCGAATGGTGCCAATCTCGATCAAGAATTTTAATTTGTGCCCAAACCTAAATGGTCTTTTCAGCGCTGGTCATCGGGCGTCTCTGCCGGATGAAACATCCGGGTGGATTCCAATAAGGCGCGGATATTGGGTAAACCTCGAAATATGTAATACGCTTCTTTTTCCTCAAACCTGATTTTCATACAATACCAAAATTTAAGTACGGTCAACCATTGTTGATCACAGGCGGTTTTCGGTCAAGTTTCTGTAATTATGGGGTTTTTATAATTTGGCCTGCAACCGGTTTCCGGACGTAAATATTGGGGGCAACTGGCATATTATGTGCACTACACATTTAATCTTGTGTGGCGACTGCGAGGTGTATCGATTTTAGTTGACCTTTTAATGAGAAATTGGCAACAGATACAATCGTTGGCGCCGATAATTGGCAAATTGCATTAATTTTGAACTGTTTAGGATGACCATGACATGACCGGTTTTGAAAAGGATCATCTAATGTCAACAGTAGCCAGCGTTTCAAAGGTTGTCACCAATCCATATGAAAAATTCAAGATGGTGGACAACGGCGGCAGACGGTCCGGCGGCGACCGCAGAAATTATTCATATTCCATTCACCTTCCGGAAAGAAGAGCGAAAAAAGACCGGCGTGACCGTGAAGACCGTCGAAGATTCCCCCGTTACAAATGCGGATGAAGGGTAAGGACTGGTCTGGCATCTTTCCTCATTCATACAGGCCTTGTGTTTTGATGGAATGCCGTAATTCTTCGTGCGCCCTCATGAATGAGTTTGCGTTCTGCATACGCTGATCTTTCCTTCCGTTTCAACAATTATCCCCCGTGCGCTCAAATAAATACGTATTGCCACCGGGGCAATTATCGCAGCACTGCAACTCGTGGTTTGCCGAATTGATATCCTTTATTTAAATAATTGTCAGCACGCCGAACCAACGCATCAGGCAGGCACTCAATGAAAACCTTGCGAGCTGCAACCGTTGGGCCCCAGATGATAGACAAGCCAAAAATTAGAGTTCACCTATGGGACCAGATGGTCTTGATCGGCATCGCCCTGGCGGTATTTTACACGATCTTCGACTCGGTGCTTTATATATTTCTTTCCTATGATGTTGATTTTTTTAGGCGGCTGTTTGGCCCGGACATCAGCGTCATTTGGACGCGTCTGACAATATTGGCTCTGCTACTACTTCTCGGATCGCATGCGCAATTCACAATCAACCAGCGCAAGGCTGCCGAAGAAGCATTGAGAGAAAGCGAGGAAAAATACCGAACGATTATCGAAACCACGGAAGATGGTTACTATGAAGTGGACACATCTGGGAAACTGGTCTTTTTCAACGATGCCATGAGCAACATAGTTGGTTATACCCGGCAGGAGTTGTCCGTGATGGACAGCCGGATTCCGTTGGACCCGGAGAGCCGGAAAAGAGTTCTGCGCGCCTTTAGAACAGTATTCAAAACCGGCAAACCGGTGAAGTCATTGGGGTGGGAACTCATTCGTAAAGACGGCAGCCGTTGCTTTGTTGAGTCTTCCGTGTCCTTGCTACTGGACATCAAGGGAAAGACAACAGGATTCAGCGGATTCATGCGCGATGTTACCGAGCGCAAAAAGGCCGAAGCACTGCTGCGGGCCAAAATATCGGCTGAATCCGCCAACCGCGCCAAAAGCGATTTCATAGCCAAAATGAGCCATGAGATCCGCACTCCTCTCAATTCCATCATTGGCATGGTGGAGTTGATGCTTGATACGAATCTCAAGCCGCAACAGCGGCAAGATCTAGATGTTGTTATATCGGCCGCCTATGCACTGTTGGCCATCATAAACAATGTTCTCGATTTTTCCAAAATTGAAGCCGGTAAACTGGATCTGGAAGAAACGGCATTCGACCCGCGGGAGATCCTCGAAGAATCGATACGGATTATGGCCATGAGATGCCAGGTGAAAGGATTGGAACTGATTTGCCGTATCGCCCAGAATGTCCCCAAAATCCTCCACGGTGATCCTGCGAGGTTTCGACAGGTTCTGCTCAACTTGGTGGACAATGCCTACAAGTTTACCGATAAGGGTGAAGTGGTCGTTTATATGGTTCGTGAAACAGACCCGCAGGCCGATCACTTGCTTCATATTTCGGTTTCCGACTCCGGTCCCGGCATTCCCGAAAACAAACTGGGCGACATTTTCAAGGCTTTTTCTCAGGCTGATGCCGCCACCTCGCGCCGATATGGAGGCGCCGGTCTTGGCCTGGCTGTTTCCGATCAACTTGTGCGACTGATGGGGGGGGAGATGTGGGTGCAATGTGATCCCGGAAAAGGCTGCACCTTTCATTTTACCTGTCGTTTCGGGGGAATAACGGACCCCACGAGTGGTGTGGTCGATCGATTGATTGATACAGCTCTTGAGGGGAAGAGGGCCCTTGTTGTAGACGACAATAGTGCGAGTTGCAGGGCGCTTATTGATCTTCTTGAGTCATGGGGTATGAAGCCGGCTGCGGCATTAGGCGCCGAAGAAGCCAAGCAGACCATCCTTCGCAGTGCCACCTCCATGCCGCCATATAGTTTTGTGCTGATAGACGTGTCACTTCCCGATCGAAGCGGTATAGAGCTGGCCCAGTGGATCAGTCGACAGGAGAATTTTAATATACCGGTATTCGCCATGTTGACGTATCCTGATTTGCAGCTCAAAATCGATTATGCCGCACTTGGTGTCACCAACGTACTGATGAAACCGGTCAGGCCAACTGAACTGTCTAAAATACTATCAAAAACGTTCCATCCGCAAACAGTGCCAACGAAGAATCGCGCATCATTCCGAAATGACAAACTTGTCAGGCACCGGCCCTTGAACATCCTCGTTGCGGAAGATACCCCCTTCAATCAGAAGTTCATCCAAAGGTTGCTCGAACGCTGGGGCCACAAAGCGGTTATTGTGGATAACGGCCGCCAAGTTCTTCAAAAACTACCGGAAGACAATTTTGACTTGATACTCATGGATGTTCAGATGCCGGTGATGGATGGGTATGAGGCGACGCGGGCCATTCGCAAAGCGGAGTCCGGTGATGAGAAGATTGCTCATATTCCCATCGTTGCAATGACCGCACATGCTATCAAGGGTGACCGGGAGCGTTGTCTTGACGCCGGTATGGACGAATATTTATCTAAACCCATTTCCTCCGGTAAGCTGTATGATATTATCAAGCAGATCGGCGAGAATATATCCGACCGGCGCGAACCGAGCACACGCAGACAGAAAGCGGTGCAGGATCCTTATCATCCCCCGGAGATCGATAAAAATGCCATTGTCGAAGCCTTTGATCAGGATTGGGATTTTTTCCGGGAGGTCGTCGATCTGTTTATAAATGATTACCCGCAGATGCTCGAGGGACTCAAAGCCATGCTGGCATCCGAAGATGCTGTTGCATTCAGCCGTTATGCCCATTCGATCAAGGGCATGGTCAGGCTTTTTAAGGCCCAGGAGACGTCCAATCTCGCTCAGATTTTGGAAATAAAAGGCCGGACCGGTGACCTTTCCGGGGTATCCGAAATGGTCGCCAGTCTGTCCTCCGCTCTCGAACGCCTGAAAGACAGCCTGCTGCAGCTCGCAGAAGGCCGCTTGACAGCGGACGAATAACAACAAGCCCTTTGATTTTTCATTTTAATACCTATTATGATCTAATAGGGCAAATGGACCACTTTGCATCTCATCAGCATTGCGTTGCATTTCGTACCGGGTCCGTTACTCTATGGGAGATTCTTCAATCACCCCAAAATTCTAATAATGTTAAAGAGTATCAGACCTATTTTTCGCGATCGATTCTGCGGCAGGAACCGAGAATGAAGACGATACTATTGGTCGATGACGACAGGGTTTTTCTAAAGTACCTCACTAAGCACTTGGAGGCTGCCGGTCATGCGGTAACCACAGTTGAAGACGGCGTCTCCGCCCTCAATGTATTGACCGGTTTTACACCGGATATCATATTCCTCGATCTGATCCTGCCCAAAATCGACGGAGACAAACTTTGTCGTATCATCCGCAAGATGGATGATCTGAAAGATTGCTATATAGTGGTCATTTCGGCTGTGGTGGCCGAGATGTCATCCGATCTCAGTGAAATCGGTGCCGATGCCTTCATTGCAAAAGGTCCATTTGCCGCTGTAATGCAACATGTGTTGGCCGCCGTTGAGGACTCAAGCCGACCGGCTGTCTCAGCGCCTTCTCGTAAACCAAAACAAATTATGGGTCTTGAGCATGTCTCGCCCCGGCAGATGACGCGGGAACTGCTCTCACGCAACCGTCACTTGCAGGCCATATTGGAGAGCATGGAAGAGGGGATCCTCGAGGTTATCGAGAATACGGTTGTATACGCGAACACTTCCGCTATCGACCTCATTGGCCAGCCGCTTGAAAAAATACTGGCTGTCAATCCGGAAGAGCTATTCGATGTCAATGAACGCCAGCGGGTTTATGATCTGATCGAATCCGCGGATTCACAGATGGTAGAGATCGGCGAGGCGCAACCGTTAGAGCTGAACGATCGCCATGTCACGATAAAATATATGACTGTTGAGGCGCAAAAAAACCGCGGCATTATTCTGATAACCGATATCACCGAGCGCAAACGTTTGGAGATGCAGCTCCAACATTCTCAAAAAATGGAGGCCATTGGGACAATAGCCAGTGGCGTGGCCCATAATTTCCGCAACACCTTAACGGGAATCCTGGTGAACAGTCAGGTCATTCAGGAGAATTATCAGAGCGACAACGAGTTACAGGAGCTTGTGGGCCGGATAGACATTTCCGTCAAACGCGGCGCCCAACTGGTGGAGCGTCTGATGCAGTTCGCCCGTAAAGAAACCAAGAAAGAACTTGTGGCGCTCGACCTGGTCAGCGTCATCGCCGAAACGTATCAAATTATAAGGAAATCATTTAATCCGAAAATAGAAATACAGCTCAACATCCGTCATTCTCTGCCAATAATCGGGGATTCTCTGGGATTGAGTCAGGCCCTTATGAATCTGTTCACTAACGCCGGTGATGCCATGCCGTCTGGCGGTGTCCTGACAATCGATGCCTTACGCAATGGTCGGGCAGCCGTGGTCCGAATATCGGACACGGGTGAAGGGATGGATGGTGATATTCCCAAACGGTGCTTCGACCCATTTTTTACAACCAAGGAAGTTGGCAAAGGTACCGGTTTGGGCCTTTCTACAACCTACGGCATTATCAAAAGCCACAATGGTGACGTTGCGGTCTTATCTTCTACCCGGAAGGGGACGACATTCGAGATTCGATTGCCTTTGGCCGGTGACAGTCGTGATGTCCGCAGTAAGGCCATTACCATGGGGGCCGGACAAGCCATACTTGTGATCGAGAATACGTTAGAGTTAAACACCGCTACAAGTGATTTGCTCGAATGCTTGGGGTACCGACCCGCCAGGGCCAAGTCTGTCAATGATGCGGTGAATAACTATATAAATGTAAAACCGGATGTGGTTTTGATAGATGCGTCTGAACTCGGCGAAGACGATCTATTACAATTAAGGTCCTTATTGGACAATGACCCGGGTGCAAAGATCGTGGCCTTAACGGAAAGCAGTGGGAAACAATCCGAACATTCCGGCAATGGTCTCAATGGTATTGTCAAAGGGTTTCTGGTTAAACCGCTTGATATTTCGGAAATAAGCAAATTATTGTCCGAAGTATTGGCTTGATGAACTGATTCCTGCGTAAATATGGTTTCACTTGCAGCATTATGGCAAGTGACTTTTCCTACCTGTACTAATCACCCATTTTTTCCGCCAGAAGAATCTTTATCCATTTAATTGGTTTGTTCAGATCAAATGGCTTTGCCAATATGACATTTGCATTGGCCTCTTGCGCCGAATGTTCAGGAGGTGCAAACGTTCCAGTGATGGCAATGATAGGTATACTCGGCTGTCTTTGTTTGATGAGTGAAATGATGCCGATCCCACCGATATTGGGCATGCCAACATCGGTGATGACGAGATCGAAGCCTTCTTGAGCCGCTTCGATTTTCAGAAGAGCATTCAGCCCTTCAGTGGCTGTGACGATTGCGAATTGGTTACCGCTCTCTGAGTCCTGCCAGCATTTCTTGATTGTCATCTATAACCAACAGCCTGAATTTATTTTTGATTTTTTTTATTTACCTTGAAAATAGATATAAATTTATGCGGAAATCTGGTAAAATAATGCCTTCACACGGCGAATATTTCTCGGGTGTGGGGATAAGCACGCCTTTATTGAAACGCTACCTAATGGTCAATTGGCGAATAGTGATGCACCGATGCTCCCTCCATGGAATAATCGCTGACGCGAGGGTGTTACTTATTTTACCATGTCGAAAGGGTCAAGATGCATACCCTGAAATACGCATATGTTTTCTGTGTCCGGCACGTAAGGCAAGGTCCGTATTGTAAAAAGGAAAAACTATTACACAATTTATACTTTTTTTACCTATTTATTAAGGAAATAATTACCATTTTCAAGCCGACCTTATTGTTAAACCCATATTGAAACTATTACAAAATACCGTCAATTGGGGTCATTATTTGGTAAAAAACATACATAAATGCTGTAAATAAATACATAGCTCATACATTTTTTCTCATATTTACCTCTTTTTCTCATTTTAGTAGGTAATCGGCACATAAATTGCTAATAAGAAGGTTCAACTTTTTCACAGTGCCCAATGCCACCTGGGTGTATTTATCGTGTTGGGAGCCGGTTCTGCCGGGCGTTGATGCTCGTTATCAATCCTGCTACTTTTCGTAAATAAATATAATAAAAACAGATATATATGTTGATAGTGAGGATGGAATCGGCAAGGCGGAGCTATAGGCGCGCATACGACTTTGCTTGACATTACGATAACGGTCGTCGAATCTCTTAACAATTGCCACGATTTTTCCGGCATGCGCCCGCAAACCCCAAAATCGATGCTTCAAACAAACCAACATAAAATTGTTCTCCTCGAAACAGACAAATCCCGCCGAGATTACCTGAAATCAATGATCTCAAGATGGGGGTATCTGCCGTTCACTTTTGAAAATATGTTCATTTGCCTGGAAAATCTGGCCCCACTCAACCCGGATCTGGTTATTTCGGGAAATCTTATCGCGGACAATGTCGTCCGGTTCATAAATTCACTGAAAATCGTAAAACACAGCCTGCCGATGTTAATAATGTCAGGCGACAGCGCGGTCAGGGACTATATCAAGAATAATCAATTTCTCGATGTACAAGTCATAAAGAGAAACACGCCGGTAAACAAAATCAGATCGGTTATTACCCGTGTATTGGATCCGTCCATCCAACTTAAAGCCGAAGTCAGCAAGCCTCTGATTATTGGGAACAGTCCCGAAATGTTCAAATTGCGTGGACTGATCTCAAAACTTAATCAAACCAAAGAGGTCGTTTTGATTGAAGGGGAACCGGGAACCGGAAAAGAACTATTTGCAAGGGCGCTTCACTCGGATTCAGAGTGGCGTGATACATCCTTTTATTAAGATCAACGCAGTAAAATTGCCCTATCAATTGCTGGATGACGAGCTATTCGGATATAATGGAATTAATGTCGCCAAGCATCAAAGAAAAAAAAATGGAATGCTTAACAATGAAGGAAAATTCACCGTATTCATAAAGAGAGTTGAAGCCCTTCCGCTGATCGCTACAGGCAAAGATTGTTCAGGTATTGGAAAATGGTAACGAGACCCGGTGAAAATCCTAAACCGCAAATTAGACTGATCGTATCTACCTCAAAAAATCTATCGGCTTGGTCAAAAGCGGATTATTCCGCAAGGAACTCTTTTATCGCCTGAAAGTTCTGAATATCAGGATACCGCCGCTTCGGGAGAGGGCTGGAGACATCCCGTTGTTGACAGATTTTTTAGGCTACAAATATTGTTTTGAATTGGGTGAAAGTTACCGTAATATTTCAGCCGTCGCCAAAGATTGTTTTTCAAAATATCCGTGGCCTGGTAATATAAAAGAACTTGCGACTGTGATTAAACAAATTATAATAGCAGGGGATGAAGATGCGATCCTAAAACGGATATATTATGCCGAATGTCAAAGACCGCAGGAAGCCAGGGCTCATTTAAACAGCTCGACTGACCCATTCTATAGTCATGCGAAAATAAAAAAAATATTGAAAGAGATTAACAACTATTCTCTGAAGTCAATTCGAGACGAATTTATCGCTGCAACCGAGAAAAAACTGATTGAAAAAGTATTGAAAAATGTAAATTGGAATAGGAAAAAGGCGGCATCACTTTTAGAAGTGAGTTATAAGTCGTTGCTGAACAAGATTAAGCAATTTGATATAAATTAACAGTTACTACGGGGTACAACATGAAATCTGAAAGTATGATTACATCGAAAGATATTTTAGATATTGTTCGCAGAAGGCGCTGGGTCATACTTATACCTATATTTTGTACGATTATCATTGGTATGTACATAGCCTTTACGACGCCGAAAATCTATAAAGCCGGTACAATCGTCATTGTACAGCCGCAAAAGGTTCCGGAAAATTTTGTCAGATCGGTGGTGACCGATGACGCCGAATCGAAGCTCAGCACCATTTCTCAGCAAATAATGAGCAGGGCAAATCTTGAAAAGATAATCATGGACTTTGATCTGATGCCCAAAAACGGAAATAATGTTTATATAGAGGATGTTATTGAAGGTCTTAAAATCAAATATTAGTATCAACGTTCAAGGGATCGCACGAGGCGCAGATACATTTTCGATAACGTATAAAGGTTACAATCCGACAAAGGTGATGGAAATTGCAAATGCCCTGACGGACTATTTTATCGCCAACAGCCTTACCGAAAGGGAATTTCAGGCGGCGGGTACGAATGAGTTCTTAGAAGATGAGCTTGAAAACGTGAGAAAGAGATTGCTGCTGATGGAAGCGGAGCTAAAAGAGTACCGGCAGCAATTCATGGGCGAACTGCCGGAGCAACTCAACAGTAATTTATCGCGATTGCAAGGGCTTCAGAATCAATTGACCTCAAAAGAGGCCAGCCTTCGGGATATAAAACTCAGATTAGCCGAAGTGGAAAACCAGTATAGATCCGACGAAGGCCAAACTTCGAATCCCTATGATATCGAAGCAATGGAAAGACAGCTGGCTAATATGCTGATGCGGTATACGGAAAGTCATCCTGATGTCATTCGGTTAAAAAATCGCATTACCGAATTGCAAAACCAGCAAGGCGGCCAAGGTAGAAGTTATCGCGCCGGAGGGGGCGCGACACTTGCGCGAAAAAGATCCGAGCTTACCCGAGAAATAGTAACGCTGGAAAACCAGATAAATAATATTCAGTCACAAATTTATACATATCAAAGACGCGTTGAAGAGACACCGAAAAGAGAACAGGAATTGATATCTCTCCGGCGAGATTATGATAATATGAACACTTTGTATAGTTCGTTATTAAAAAGAAAACTCGAGTCGGAAATATCCGTGAGTATGGAAAAGAAACAAAAAGGTGAGCAATTTCAAGTAATTGACCGTGCCCAGATACCGATAAGGCCGATTGAACCCAATGTTAAGCGGATATTCTTAATGACAATAGCGATAGGTCTCGGGCTTGGTTTCGGTTTGGCTTACTTATTGGAGTATACAGATTCAACTTACAGAAAACCGGAAAATATCGAGAAAGATTTTAAACTGCCAATCATCGCCGCCATCCCCATTGGCTACCGGAAAAATTCAGAAATCATGAAAGAAAAACTAGGGGCAGCATTTTGTAGTTTGTTTGCCATTCTAACTCTTGTCTTGATAAGTACCTTTTCATTCATCACCTGGGTAGGCCTGGACAAGGCCATTGAGTACTACGAAAACTACATGAAGATTTAATATCCGGTCAATTTAATTTTAGTTGCATAGGGTGAAAAAATGGGAAAGATATATAAGGCGTTAGAAAAGTCGAAAAAAGAACAAAAAGACAAAGCCGGCAAAAACCTGAGAACGTTTGGCCCGGTAATTAAACCAGCCAATATAACGACAGAAACAGGCCCAAAAAACCAAAATAAATCAAAGATAGGTCCGGTAGATGGGGCAGAACTGAAGCAAATACATGAATTGCTATTCGATAAAGATGTCAGGGAAAACCGCAGTAAAAGAATCATTCAAGCAGATAGGAAGCATATAAAAAATAAATTGTTGAGCACAGATGAACCCGGATCATCACCTACAAGCGGAATACAAAGTAAATCAAAAAGCAATGGCGATATCCAAGGTGGTGCTGAAATTCGCGATGTGATAAAAGGTGCGAATAAAAAGCTTTTTTCTGAAAAAGATAAAATCGGTCGTGGGAATAATTACCAAAGCTTTAGGCAAGAGGCATCAACCACTGAGCCTGACGATGCTTCGAACGCTAAACAAGAAAACAAAATAAATGATCCAGAATTCAAGAATAATATCTCCACAAAACCAACTGTTCCCATAGAGATAAACAGGGCTAAAACCGATACAGTTGGCTCAGATCATCCGATTATTGCTAAAGAAAAAGATACCAAAGTTATATTTAAAGAAAGCCCAGATAATTACAGTATTGACCAAAAGCATAGTGCTGCGAATATAGACTTGCGTAAAACAAAATCCGATGCTGCCGAACCGGTTATAGATGAATCGCTGATAACATTACATAACCCCAAATCGTTTGAGTCAGAACAATTCAAACTACTAAGAACGAACATTCTTTTTCCTGAATCAGGCGTTGCACCCCGTTCTATATTAGTGACCAGTGCATTGCCGGGAGATGGTAAATCCTTTGTCGCTGCAAACTTGGCCATTAGTTTAGCCTTGGGACTCGGGCAGCACGTTCTTCTCGTAGATGCCGATATTCGACGTCCAGAGATACATACAAGATTCGGGTATCCGATGAATATCAGTGGTTTGAGCGATTATCTTTCCGAAAACAAACCGATTTCATCGATCATACGCGACACTCATTTGGAAAAACTCAAGATTCTTCCAGGCGGAAGCCCTTCAAACAATCCATCTGAACTTGTCTCTTCGGAAAAAATGGTTGAATTGTTAAAAGAACTCACATCGAGATACAAGGATCGATGTATAATTATTGATACGCCACCCCCCAAATTGGCTTCAGAAGCGAGTGCGCTGTCCCGTTTTGTAGAGTGTGTTTTGCTGGTCGTAAGGGCAGGTAAAACAAAAAGGGAGGTTATCGAGGAAACGATAGGGCTTATAGGAAGAGATAAAATAAGGGGAGTTATATTCAATGGGTTTAACCTGAAATCCGGATTTTATGCCAATTACCATAAATACGGGAAATATTATAAAATTGATTAATGAACGACAAAAATAGTATGTATACTTTATTTAAACACATGTAGAACGGTCAAATGCTTAGAATATTCAAACAATATTATCCGATACGAAACATTATTTTCGTTTTGGTTGAAGGCCTTATTATTTGGGCGACTGTTGCGGTTACAACGACTGTCGTGGCCAATTTGGGCGGTTTTCCAGCCGATTCAGAAGTATTTTACAAGGCATTGCTGTTTACTTTTATTTGTCAAGTTTGCTTGTATTATCTTGATCTTTACGAATATTTCGACATTAAACTAAAAGTAATAACTGTAAAATTGCTGCAGGCTTTAGGAATGACAGCAATTATTGTTTCGATCATCTATTTTATCTTCCCCGCCGCCATAATCGAATACCGCTTCCTGTCATACAGTATTTTACTAATTGCCATTATGATAATGTCATGGCGAATTGGTTATTCCGAAATACTAAAAAGAGGATTATTCAATAAACCGATAATTATTCTTGGCGCCGATGAAATGGCCCAACAGATAGTCAACGAAATCAAACAGAGAGAAGACTGTGGCTATAATATCGCTTGCATTGTATTGGGAAAACATCACCGCGATACTGTGCTCGAAGCGGATTCACCCTGCATTCGCAAGAAGGGATACCAGGGCATTTGTGAACTTGCCAAAAAACTGAAAATCAGTACTATTGTTGTCGCCATTAAAGAAAGGCGGGGGGAGTTTCCGACAAAAGCGTTATTAAAATGTAAGGTCGATGGAATAGAGGTCATAGAAGGAAACAGCTTTTATGAAATGCTAACCGGGAAATTGATCGTTGACCAAATTAATCCTTCTTGGTTAATTTTTTCAGACGGTTTCAGAAAATCGGCGTTTAAAAGAATCGTAAAAAGGTCTACAGATCTCTTTTTCGCGGTCCTTATGATACTTCTATTTGCACCTCTATTTATTTTAACCTCAATTTTGATCCGGTTAGACTCTGCCGGACCCATTATATTTTCACAAAAGAGGGTCGGGCAGGGCCGCAAACAATACATGATGTATAAATTCCGGTCAATGGTTGCGGATGCCGAGAAGAAAAGCGGCCCCGTATGGGCAGGTGAAGACGACCAGCGAATCACCAGAGTCGGCAAGATTATCAGGAGACTGAGGATCGATGAGCTACCGCAATTATTTAACGTTTTGAAGGGTGAAATGAGCCTCGTCGGTCCGCGACCGGAAAGAAAATATTTTGTCGATATTCTTTTAAAAAAGATTCCATACTACGGGGAGCGATTTACGGTAAAACCTGGAATTACGGGTTGGGCCCAGATCAGTTACGGATATGGAGCGACCGAGGAAGATGCGGTTCAAAAGCTAAATTACGATTTATTTTACATTAAAAACCTGGCAACATTTATGGACTTAATCATCATACTTAAAACCATAAAGATTGTCATTTTTGGGAGAGGGGCCAGGTAAACGCCAACGGGTTAATCGACATTTTGAATAATTATTCTATACTGTGCCTCTTGTATATAACATCGCAATAAATTATGTATATCGTATCAAAATATTTGATGAAGCAACCCGGAGTTAGAGGGTTAAACACGAAAGCAATAAAAATCAGGCACCGGATAACTCAAGAGCCAACAAAAAGAAGGAGATAAAAAATATGAAAATTAAATACATTTTAGCAATAATCATTATTTTTATTGCTATGAACGGATACGCTGACAATGGAAACAAAAAGAAGATGCGAACAGTTTCAGCGGAAGCATCATATGTGATAGATTCCGGGGATATTCTTAAAATTGTCACGTGGAAAGAACCCGATTTTACGCTAGATGATGTTCTTGTAAGAATAGACGGAAAAATCAGTTTCCCACTTTTAAACGACGTGCAGGCAGCCGGACTTACGCCGCTGATGCTGAAGGATATCATAGAGACTGGACTCAAAAATTATGTTGCCAGCCCCGTCGTTACAGTTACAGTGAAAGAACCTGAAAGCAAAAAATTTTATATACTTGGTGAGGTTCAAAGGACCGGTGAATATAAGCTCGTAAAAGATATATCGGTTATGCAGGCCTTTGCGTTAGCGGGTGGATTTACCGAATGGGCGTCAAAGGCCGAAATCCTTCTGATACGGCGTGAAGGCGGGCAAAAGAAAGTCTACAAGATCGATTATAAAGACATGGCCAAAGGGAAGAACCTGGAACAGGATCTACTGATCCGTGCGAATGATACGATAATTATTCCCTAGAGGATAGTTTTTAAGGCCCTATAATCTGCCCCTCGAACCTTCGATTGTCGAATCGCATTCTGGGCCGTAGAAATTTAAACTGAATGGGTAATAAAGCTTACCTGCAACTCAAATCAAACCGGGAGGAATGATATGAAAAATGTCAGGAAGACGGTTATTCTTTCTATAGTTATCAGCCTTACAATACTTTCCTCTCTCGCGTTTGCAGCCAAATATACATTTATACCGCGCTTAGGCCTCAATTCATATTATACCGACAATATTTTTCTCACTCCAAAGGATAAAGAATCAGCTTTCGTCACCACTGCCATTCTTGGCCTTACAGCTGGAGTCTCCGGAAAAACCGCTGGGATTGATGTCACATTTGACCCCGGATACACCTTTTATAGTAATGATAGTGATCGCAACTACTGGCGTTTGAATGCCGGTCTCAACAGCTTTGTTGACATTACTCGCAATACAACCTTCAGCCTTAGAGACGATTTTTATCTGACAAGGGACCCGGATCCTGATCAATTGATCAACGATGTTAGAGCTGACCCTGATGCGTTTGTGGATCCAACCACTCGGCAAGGCCGTGATAAATGGTGGCGAAACAATTTAACTGCGCGGGTGGACCATCAATTCGGTGCCGATAAATCAGTATTTGCAGAATATCGAAATCGAATTCTCCGTAACGACAACAACGAACAATATGAAGACAGTGATGTCAATACGGGCTTTGCCGGTTTCACGTATTTTTGGGGGCCCAAGTGGGGCACGACAATAGAAGGCACATTTTCACGGCGCACCTACGAAGAACTCGCTGATTTTGACGGTATTCCCTCGAGTGACTCTGACCTGTGGGGAGGCAGGGCGCAACTGATAAGACGGTTTTCCAGGACAACTGACGGTTATTTAGAGTATACGTATGGTAACTTAAAATATACCAGCGGAAATTTAATTTCAACCGTACCCGGTTTTGGTCAACCGACGATCGTGGTAAACGAGAACTACCAAACCCATGATGTCAGGGTGGGGGCAAATTATGAGATCGCTGAGGATATTTTACTGACCATAAACGTCGGTTGGGCCTTTAAGCTTAATGACATCACTTCCAACCAGGACGGTGCGGTCGGTGATCTGGTTTTACGTAAAAATCTGAAAAGGGGAGGGGTTAGGGTTGAGGCCGGTGCCGGCTACGATTTTGGTAATTTTAATGCTACCGCGCAAAGTTACGGGTTTACCCGGTATTACCGCGGAGGGGTCACCGGCGACTGGGAAATATTCAGACGATTGATTGGAGATATATACGGTGCGTACAGACATAATAAATATATCGATACAATTCCCGAACGTGATGAGGACAGATTCTTGGCCGGTGCCGGGCTCACCTGGCAGCCATTTCGATGGGGCTCGATCCGTTTAGGGTATGCCTTCCGAAAGAATACATCAGAAGTTGATGCGAATGAATACACTGAGAACCGTATCCTGCTCAACCTTTCTCTTGCCACCGAATTACCTTACAGAGCCCTGTATTAGTAGATACGTAACCACAAAAAGGGGGCCCATTTGCGCCCCCTTTTTAATGAGCGTGGCTTAAAAAAGCTTCGATATTTTTATAACTAACGTATTGAACACAATAAATACAGTTAACACTGACTGCTCAGATAAATCGAAATATTTTCTAACCACCGTTGACGTTGAAGACTGGTTTCAGGTCGAGAACTTCAAACCGTGGATACCCTTCGATACCTGGGGACAGCGTGAACTCCGCGTTGAAAAAAATGTCCACCGTTTGCTTGACCTGTTCGATGCCGTGTCAGCACGTTCCATAGCGTCAAGGCCTGCCATTATAGCAGCACCGGGTAGTTCACCAATTCTGCCACATAAAGCGACTTTTTTCGTTTTGGCCTGGGTCGCTCAACGCATCCCCAGCCTTCTCCGCGAAATGATCTCCCGCGGTCACGAAGTCGCTTCCCACGGATGCCGTCATGAATTGCCAAAAAATTTTACGGACATCGAATTTAGAAACGACTTGATAGACAGCAAAAAACTTATCGAAGACATCACAGGCACAAGAGTGTACGGATACCGTGCACCGAGTTTTTCTATTGATGATCAAAAATTAAAGATCATCGCAACATGCGGTTATTCTTATGATTCTAGCTACAATTCCTTCTCGCTGCATGGCCGCTATGGACGTCTAAATTTAAATGGTTATCAGAAAAAATCAATTGCATACAAACTGCCCCAAAATTTCTACGAATTGCCTGTAAGTAACTTAGAAACAAATTTGTTATCCCCGTTCTATAAAAAAAAGCGAAATCGAAGCTCAAATTCTGGTGTTCGGTTTATTTTGCCTTTCGGCGGCGGGAGTTATTTTCGCCTTATTCCCTATTCGATCATCAGGTACGGTCTTAAAAGATATTTCAATGATAACAGGACCTATTTGTTTTACCTTCACCCTTGGGAGGTTGATCCATCTCAACCCGTAGTTAAAAATGCTTCATTAACCAATAAATTCAAACACTACTATAATTTACGGAATACAAGAGACAAGCTGCATCGCTTGTTCAGCGACTTCAATGATGTGAAGTATATCAGTTGTAAGAAATATATAAACATCATCGAAACAGAGTATTCCTGAAAGAAATTCACTTTGCTGATTAATGAATATTCATTTATACGCGAATAATCGTCCAAGGAGACTGATTTGAAAATTTGTCTAATTTCAGTTGAAATATTTGCTTGGGGAAAGTATGGCGGTTTCGGTAAAGCGACGCGGATTATTGGAAGAGAATTGGTAAAGCGTGGCGTTGAAGTCTGTGCTGTCGTGCCTAAAAGAAAAGGGCAAAAAAGTATCGAGAATCTGGATGGGATGACCGTTTTTGGGTTCAATCCATATAACCCTTTATCCGCAGTTAAGTGGTTCAATAGATGTGACGCCGATATATATCATTCTTGTGAACCATCTTTTGGCACCTTTCTCGCGTATAAACAAAAACCCCAAAAAAAACACATGGTCACATGCAGAGATCCACGCGATTTCAATGACTGGAAAATGGAATTAAGTTTGCCGTCTTTAAATAGAATGCAGGTAATACTTAATTATCTTTACGAGAATAATGTTTGTGTTAAAAGCGCTATGAAACGGATGGACCGTATTTGCACGACTGCAAAGTACCTCATACCAAAAGTTCAAAGTATTTATGCTTTAAAATTACCGCCTAAATTTTTGCCCACACCTGTAGATATCCCAAAAAAAATTAAAAAATCTAAAACTCCGACAGTATGCTATATCGCACGCTTTGACAGAAGGAAAAGGCCTGAAATATACTTTGAAATGGCCAAGAAATTTCCCCGGGTCAATTTTATAGCTGTTGGAAAGTCCAGAGATTTGAAATGGGATTCGTACTTAAGGGAGAAATACTCGTGTCTCCCGAATTTAGACATGACCGGCTTTATTGATCAATTTAAATCAAATCAGCTTTCTGAGATACTTGGGAAAAGCTGGGTCTTTGTCAATACCGCGACCAGAGAAGGCCTTGCTAATTCATTCCTGGAAGCAGCGGCGCATAAGTGCGCCATATTAAGTTCAGTAAATCCTGATCGCATTTCTTCTGATTTTGGATATTGCGCAGAGGATGGAGATTATAATAAAGGCCTTGAAATACTATTAAAAAATGATGCCTGGAGATTGTTAGGTGAGAAAGGGTCCGATTTTGTGAATACTTACTTTGAAATGAATAAAGCGGTAGATTTCCATGTGATAGAATATGAGTCACTATTGGATAGACGCTAAGCTCAAAATGGGGGCAAGGTGATTATGAAAAGAATTCTTTGGATATCAGATTTCTTCCCAGTACCCCAACAAATGACCCGGGGTACTTGGGCCCTGAAGACTTGCCTCGCACTTAAGGAGCAAGGCGTGGATGTCGTCGTTCTCGCGCCAACGCCTTGGATCCCGACACTGTTGGCTTGTACGCCAAATTTAAAAGCTTGGGCGCGCATCCCTCAAATGATCGAACTGAGCAACCTGAAGATATATTATCCCAAATGCCCTCATTACCCGAGAAAAGAAGTCAGGTATTCACTCTATAAGTATTTCCCCTTTTTTGAATCCGAACTGATATACCGATGGTGTAAAGATACAATATCTTATATTTTTAAAAACTACCCTTTTCAGGTAATGCATACCAATTTTATGTTTCCGTGTGGTTACATGGGTGCCAAAATAAAAGCAAAATATGGAATTCCATTCGTGTTTCATGAACGCGGCGCGAGGCGTTTGGATATGGCGATAAAAATAAAAAATCTAAATAATGTTTATTCGCGAGTGGTTGAGGCGAGTGATTACGTTATAACGCCCAGCAACAAAATGACTGAAAAGATAGTGGTAAATTTTCACAAAACCAAAAATACCGGTGTAGTTAGGGATGCCGGTGACACTGACGTTGCAGAAAGAATCAAAGAACCCAGACCGGAAAAATACAAAAACAAAAAAATTATTCTAAGCGTGGGGGCTTTCCTTGAGAGAAAAGGCCACAAATATCTTATTCGGGCTGTTTATAAATTAAAGGATAAGTTTCCCCAGATCAGGTGCATATTGATCGGAAGTGGAGAGAAGGAAAAAGAGATAAAAACCCTAATACATAGTCTAAATTTAAACGATTTCGTAGAGCTATATGGGCAGGTATCACATGATGAGGTTATGAAGACTATGTCTTGGTGTGATGTCTTTGTGCTTCCTTCTTGGAAAGAAGCCTTTGGCGCCGTTTGGGGCGAGGCCATGATATTTGGGAAGCCAGTAATCGGATGCATCGGTGAGGGAATAGGAGAAGTCATTGAAGATGGAGTACATGGATTCCTCGTTCAGAAAAGAGACATAGACTCTCTCTATTTAGCTCTCCGGAAATTATTTAGTGATAACTCATTGGCGCGCTCTATGGGAAAAAGTGCCAAAGAGCTAGCGGATAGGGAACTAAATTATAGTGCCATTTCCCAAAATTTAATAAAAATATATCAAACCACGTTGCGCTAAACATAACCTAAAGTGAGCGTTTCAAATTATAAATTTATAATTTGAAACGCTCACTTTAGGTAAGAGATGATTGGGATGCTGAATAATATATCAAAGGTTTCCTTACGTCGATACCATTATCTCCCAGGTCGACTGGAAATGTGCCGTGAAGGAGGATCTTCGACAACTTATTGGAAAGTATCTTCGCGGTAAAAAAGTGTTGTATCCCACGACTAACCCCGGACCCCCTCCATCTAAAATACGCAAGGATAAATCTAATCTAGAAACCTTTTTAAAGGTTCTTCGTTCAACGGGCATTGCCGTCTTGGAAAATTAAGACCTGCCGCATAATTAGGTTACAATACCGATTATATAATATAGCTGTTAAAGATCAAGTTATGAAGATATATACAAAACGGTGACTAATGGTCGAAAATAAAATACTCATAGAAACATTAGATGAATTATTTAATTGGTTTCAACAACGGGGAATCGATTTTTGTATACTCAGCAATTACGAAAAAATTAGAAAGGAGATTCTTAACAACAAACATAATGGTGAAGAAGATATCGATATTCTCGTACCTGATCATCAAAAGAAAATTGCCACTGCCATCACAAAAGCAGTTTTTAAAAAAAATGGTTTTGGATATTATTATTATCAAAAATACAAAGAAAGAAATACGTATATATTTTATTCTTTAAAAAAGTCAAAAAAAGTTACTCACTCTATAAAATTAGACCTGTTTAACAATATTGAATTTCGCGGCAGGTTGTTTTTAAACTCCCGGGAAATATTAGATAATGCTCAGGACAGCAGATTTGGGAAAACACTTTCAGTAGCCCAAAATGCGTACCTGGGCATTGTAAAAGGGATCATGAAAGGCGGCGCTGCGTGGGGAAAATATTCGCCGCGAATAGAAAGAGGCATTAAGGAAAAACCCCATGATACCCAAACGTTGGTTAACAGGGTAATAAGCGAAAAGAACTTCGAAAAAATTATAAGCCGGCTGAAGACTAATAGAGTCACTGAAATAGAGAAAGATAGGAAAGCGCTTATTCTGCAGACTTATATAGAGTCTTTCTTAAAAAATCCTCGATATTTTGCGAAAGCATTGTTTCTGCACTATGTCTATTATTTTCGACTATACTTCAAACCACCCCCATATATGATCACCTTGTTAGGCCCTGACGGAATCGGCAAATCCACCATAACCGAACAGCTTTATAATGACATATCCAAGACTTTAAAAATTGAAATCGACAGGAAAAATACATTTCATATTCGTCCTGGCGTATTTCCGACCATCACGCATTTATTAAATAAAAAAAAGAAAGTTAAATCCACTGGAAAAAGAACCTTCTACAAAACCTGGCAAACAAGCACGAGTTTTATTTCGGTTCTGAGATTATTTGCCTTTTGGACGGATTATGCCCTGGGGTATTTTTACAAGATTTTACCGGAACTTGGAAAATATCGACTGATAATACTTGATAGGTACTTTTACGATATTGTCATCGATCCACTTCGTTATAAAATCAAACTGCCCAAAAACATTCTGGAGAAAATTCTATACAGTTTGCCTGAACCTGACAACGTATTTGTGCTCGATACCACGGCGAATATCATCCAACAGAGGAAAATGGAACTGAGTTGTGAAAAAATAAACGAACTAAGAGAAAAATACAAAAACTTAAATGATCGCGATGCTAAATTTAGAATGATCGATGCCGGGGCAGATATAAAGTTGATTACCGACAAGATAATGGCATTGTACATCGAAGCCAACGCACTCAAATTATGATTAACGAAAAACAAAAGAACTTATTGGTACTATGCTATGAATTTCCGCCAATTGGGGGAGGGGGAGGGAAAGTTGTTCTTGGACTCTCTAAAGAGCTCGTAAAAATAGGGTTTAACATTGACATTGTTACCATGAGATTTAAAGAGCTTCCACTTTACGAGAAATTTGACGGTTTAAATATATATAGAGTTCCTTGCATCAGAAAAAAAGAGTCCGTTTGTCTTTCCCATGAAATGGGAACCTATATCATTAATGCGATCCCCATTGTAAAAACCTTAGTAAAAAATAACAAATATCACCTAAACCACACCCACTTTATATTCCCGGATGGACTAATTTCAAATATAGTTAAGAAAGCGACTGGACTGCCCTACCTTATTACCGCTCATGGTTCCGATGTGCCGGGTTACAATCCTGACCGTTTTCAAATTCAGCACGAAATTCTAAATCCCATTTGGAAAAGGGTTATAGCCAACTCCAGTGGAATAGTCTGCCCGAGTGAAACCATTCGAAACCTCATTTTAAAAAGAAAACCTGATACAAAAACCTTTTTGGTGCCAAATGGAATTAAAATATCAAAATTTAATCATACTAGGAAAAAGAAAAATCGAATCCTTGTCGTCACGAGGATGATAAAAAGGAAAGGCGTTCAATATATTCTTGACGCTCTTTCAGGCCTGAGTATCGATTATGAAGTGAATATTGTGGGGGACGGCCCGTACCTGCAAAATTTAAAAGCGTTTTCGGAGAAAAAAAATGTGAAAGTCAATTTTTGTGGCTGGATGGATAATTCATCTCCAGAATTAAAAGAATTATATGAAACTTCAAAAATATTCGTTTTTCCTTCAGAAGCTGAGAATTTTCCAATAGTTTTACTGGAGGCAATGGCCGCAGGCTTGGCGATTATCACGACGAAAAATACAGGGTGTGCCGAAGTTGTTGGGGATTCTGCAATTTTAGTGAACCCCAGAGATTCTGAAGGTATAAAATTAGCCTTAACGGAATTGGCCGAAAGTTCTACATTGTGTAATAGGTTAAGCGCAAAAGCGAGAAATCGATTAGAAGAGAATTTCAGCTGGGGAAAAATTGCCAAACAATATTCAAACATATTTAAACGGCAAATTTATATAGGTCATGCCGATTTCGTAGGGTAAAAACTTATAAAACGATCGAATGACAATCAAGATGGAAAATAAAAAATTAAAGGTATTATACATTGCTGGATCTGGAAGGAGCGGCAGCACAATTTTGAGCAACATCCTCGGGCAGTTGTCTGGATTCTATTTTGCTGGAGAAATGTGCAAAATATGGAGATACGGTCTCATCGAGAATCGAGTATGTGGATGCGGGAAACCTTTAAAGGAGTGTGGATTCTGGATCGACATTTTTAACTTCGCCTATGATGGATTTCAAAACATCAGTGGGAAACATATCTATAAATTAAGACAGAAAAGCGCTTTTATGAGGCACATTCCTTTGATGATGCTTACTGACGGCAAAAAGTTTTTTTCCAATGAAAATGTCAGAGAATTTTCCGGAACACTTGAAAAATTATACCTGGCTATTCAGGAGAAAACCCGGTGCAATGTTATTGTTGATTGTTCGAAAACGGCTCCTTACGGGAAAATATTAGATAAAATTGAAGGCATCGACATGTATATTGTTCATTTAATCCGGGATCCGAGAGGCGTAGCATTCTCAAAACTTGAAAAACGCCTGTACCAGCCTGAAATTGGAAAAACTGTTTATACCGGTCAAGCTGGAATTGTTAAGAGCAGTTTATATTGGGATATTCAAAATGCTGCTGTAGAGGGGTTCTGGGGAGATACTAATCGGAGGTATATTCGCGTGAAATATGAAGATTTCGCGGCGTCTCCTACTGGTACAATTCAGAAAATTGCTGAAAAAGTGTGTGGGGAAAAAGTCGAGATTAATTTTATAAATGATCAAAAAGTCATGTTAGAAAAAAAATTTCACACTGCCGCCGGAAATCCAGTTAGATTCAATTACGGAAATGTCGAAATTATACATGATGTCGAGTGGAAGCTGAAGTTAAATAGAATCAGACAATATATCGTTAAACTGATCACCCTGCCGTATTTTACAAAATATGATTACCATTAAAAAGCAAAAAAGACACCTATTTAAACAATGAAGAAAAAAATCTATTGGGTTTTGAGAGCCGTAGTATCCATAGGGATTCTTGTCTATATTTTTAGCATTATACCCTACGAAGAAGTCCTCCAAAACCTCAAAAAAGCGAATATTTCTTATGTTATTTTTGGCGCTTTCATGCTTCAACTTCTCAATTATTTTGCTGCAAAAAAATATCGGATACTGACCGATAAGCAAAAAATGACATTTTCGACCTGGGAAATTGTGAAGATAAATTATTACACCAAATTCTATGATTTATTTCTTCCCCAGGTAATTTCCGAAGGTGTAATCAGGTGGTACATTATATCCAAGAATGACAAAATGCCCGCGCAGGCGCTAGCGGTCATGGTTTTCAACAGATATACTGACTTCCAAATCTTATCGGTTCTGGGTTTTGTTTTCTGGGTGCTCGACAAACCGCCGAATTCAAGTACATTTATGGGAATAGGTTTAGCCGCATTGATTTTTATACTCGGTATTTTGCATTTTATTATATTTAACAGGAAAATAAGTTCATTAATAATTGAACTTATGAATAAAATAAAATTTTTACCGGTCAAGATTACGGAAAAAATTAATAAAGTATTAAATTCAATATTAGAATATCGCAATCTAACGTATTCAGACTTTGTTGGTGTTTTCGTATTCAACTTGGCTAAACATATCACCGCTATCACTGCGCATTATCTATTCGCCCTTTCAATGGATTTAAACGTCAGCTTTCTTACCATTGGCTGGATTAGGACAATAATCCTTATCCTCTGTACCCTGCCGATTTCAATCGGAGGGTTTGGCGTCCGCGAAGGCTCGTTAATCTACATGCTTGGGATTTACAATATTTCCGCGGCTACAGCCGTTGCATTTTCGTTTCTATTATACTTGGGAAACTTATTTGGATCGCTGATCGGCGGAATATTTATAATTCAAAAATTATTATCCTCAAAAAGAAAAAAAATTATGGGAAATATTACAGATGGAACAGCCCCAAATAGTTGAGCTGAGAACCGGCGCATGGAAATACGATCAGAAGCTAAAATTAAAATTCCCCAATAGATGGAAAATTATCCCTGTGGGTATTGAAAATTTAAGAAGGCTCAGTGACAGTGAGCTTCAAAGTTGCCTATCAAACCCTATTGGCCAGAAAAAAATCGAAGATATTGTAAAAGATAAAAAAAAGATCACTATCGTTATTGACGATTTAACCAGGCCAACACCGTTAGGAAGAATATTACCTCTTCTTGCGCAAAAATTAAAAGCCGGCGGAGCTATAACAGAGAATATAGATGTTATCATCGCAGGAGGCACACACCCGAGAATGAGTCGGGAGGACATTGAGAGGAAGGTCGAGGGTCACACCGGTCTTTTTGGTAACATCATTACTCACGATCCGGAAAACAATCTAAAATATTTAGGAAAGACGGAACGAGCGACGCCTATCTATGTGAACAAAAATATCATTGATTCCGACGTTATTATTGGTATCGGGTGTATTTATCCACATCCTGCCGCCGGTTTTTCAGGTGGCTCGAAAATCATAGTTCCCGGAGTTTGCGGAAGCGAAACAACAAGGTATATCCATGATTATATCAAAGGGGGTAAAAGGGGCAATATTAGTAGTGACAGTGAAATAAGGAGAGAAATGGATGTTATTGCCAGCCGTGCCGGATTGGATTTCGTTATTAACGCGGTGCTCAATCAAGATCGTGATATAGCCGGATTATTTACCGGGGACAAAAAACTCGCTTACGAGGAAGGCGCCAAATACGCCAAAGGGCTTTATACATTTAATAAAGTGGATGACGCGGATGTCGTCATAGTCGATGCATATCCTTTCGATATGGATTTTCAATTCGCCCATGACCGGGGGCTTTGGCTATTTAACGGATTAAAAAAAAACGTTTCAAAAGTCATAATATCCTCGTGCTATAAGGGACTCGGAAGCCATGAGCTATACCCAGTAAACAAGCCGTTGGGTGCCAGAATCAAAAGGCGTATAAAGAATCTAAAAATTAAGGATTTTCGCTTTTTATTCGAAAAAATATTTATCATTAAAAGAATAATTAAACTAGGCAGACAAACCATAATCGTATTCTCAGAGTACCTAAAAGAGGAAGAGCTGAAAACCGCGTTTAAAAGGTCAGTCCTTCACAATAACTGGGACAATCTTATACACCAGGTTTCTTCTGAGCATGGGAATACCACCCTCAAAGTAGCATTATATAAATGTGCCCCTTTTATCATTATTGAAAATACTTAGAATTAGAATTAATCAAATAAAATCTAAACAGATCGGTTCCAGGTTCAGGGTTCAAAGGTTATAAAATACTGATTACTTTAACTTTACACTCTATTGTTTGGATTGAACGCTTTCACCCATTGGGTGAAACATAGAAATCAACCCAATTGATGCGTAATACGATTGATAGAGGCCAGTTATGGCTCTTTAACTTGGAACCGTGAATTCCGCCTGGGCGGGAAACCGCTCAACCTAGGTAAAAGTGATTCAAAATAAAATAAACAAATAACTAAAAAAGTTTATAATAAAATGCAAAAAAATACCTCGATGCAAAAAACTGGAACGCATAACGAAAGTTTAAGCATTGTGGTGCCATTATATAATGAAGAAGAATCGATAAATGAACTCGTTAACAAGATAGATAGCGTATGTCAAAAAAACAAATATGAATACGAAATAATTTTAGTAGACGACGGATCTAAAGATAAAACGTGGGAAGTTATTCAGCAAACTAAAAGCATCTTTATAAAAGTTAAGGGAATAAAGTTAAGGAAAAACTATGGTCAAACGAGTGCCATGGTTGCTGGATTCGAAAATTCCAAGGGCCAAATCATTATAACACTCGACGGTGACCTTCAAAATGACCCTGCCGACATTCCGAAATTACTCAAGAAAATGAAGGAGGGCTACGACATCGTTAGCGGCTGGCGTAAAGACCGTAAGGATCACTGGTCACGTGTCTTACCTTCTAAAATAGCCAATCGTTTGATTTCGATTACTACCGGTGTTCATCTTCACGACTACGGATGTTCATTAAAAGCCTATCGGGCTGAATGTATTAAATCGATCGGGGGATACGGCGAGATGCATCGATTTTTCCCGGCGTTGGCCAGCATGACCGGTGCCAGAGTTGCTGAGGTGCCGGTCAATCACCATCCGAGACAGCACGGCGTTTCGAAATACGGTTTTGACAGAATATTCAAGGTCTTCAGCGATATATTCTCGATGAACCTTATTATACGATTTTCCTCTATGCCTCTTGTCGGTTTTGGTCTTTGTGCAGTTCCTTTTTTATTTCTCATGATATTTTTCGTGATTCTGACTCTATGCGCATGGTCGATGAATTGGACAGAAGGGAAAATGGTCTTTTTCCTTTTATCGGCCGCTATTTCTGGCATGTCGGTGATGCAGCTCGTGCTACTGGGAACCTTGGGAGAGTTGATTGTCGGGATGAGCGATCTCTCTCATACACATATGCCAGCTCTGCTTAAAAAAGAAATTCACGTGGCTGCCCAAAATTCTGCAGAAGATTAGCAGGTGTCGAAAACCGTCATGAGCACCCGCTTGAAAGGGAGAAATTCGAAGAAAAGTCTGAATCTATATCTCCCCAAATGGGTGCTTTTTGTTATGACGGCGGAAGAAGGCTCCGGATAATACCATCAACGCTGCATAGTCAAGTTGAATTGTTTTTCAACACCCTCTAAAGATGCACCAAAGCCCTCCCTTTACCCTCAGCAATCAATACTGACAACTCCTCAGAAAATCCGCTATTCGATCTGACAAGGACTTCCAGAATGGATTTACGACGGACAATTAAGTATTCAATCATAATATTATTAGAAGAAACCCAAGATGATTTTCATCAATTCATTGCTAATCTCGTCCAGGAATTTACCTGCCGTTCGGAGTCTTTTGAAATCCTTATCATTGCTAATGGAACAGAAGGATTTTTAAGGCAACAACTGGAATTGATGCAGACCTCCGATGGAAACGTCAAAGCGTTTGCTTTCAATAAAAAGATACCCCAGGCAGTGTGCCTTAAAGCCGCTCTTAAGGAAAGTTCAGGACGGATTCTGCTGGTGTGTGGTTCATACCAGCAGATTACAAGTAAATCACTGAGCGATATTATCGATAGCCTGAATGAGGATACTGATATCGTAACCCCTTGCCGTCAGCACAGAGTAGATCCTTCATTCAATCAGGTGCAGTCGAAAGCGTTCAATTGGTTGGTAAGATTGGCTACCGGGTCTGCAATAAAAGATCTCAGCTGCACCGTTAAACTCTTCCGACGAAAAGTTCTCGAAGATGTCGAGATTTACGGCAATATGTACCGTTTTCTTCCCATACTGGCTGAACGTAAGGGGTATAGAAACAAAGAAGTCATGTGTGAACACTACCAGGAGCGAGGGAAAACAGGTTTTTATCGGTTCTCGGAATATATGTCTCGTTTGGTGGATATATTTACTTTATTCTTCACGACAAGATTCACATGGAAACCTCTCAGGTTTTTCAGCGCAATTGGATCGATTTTTGTTCTTGGCGGTATTGGGATAATGGCCTATGTTTTACTTGAAAAGTTCTTGGCCGGTGTTCCAATCGGGCACAGGCCAGAAATTTTGCTAGGATTGCTTTTGGCTATGATCGGAATACAGGCTGCCGGAATCGGACTGCTCGGCGAGATAATAATATTTACTCACGGGCGATCACGACCAAAGTTTGACATCGAGAAAGTTTTGTAATTGCGCATTTCGGTCATTTAACAACAAGATCAAAACTCAGACAATAGGGTGTCCCAAACGGAACGGATCTCAGATACAATGGACGGAGGAAGGCCGGGCCTTTCGAAGATGACGGGTGTGCGGAAAGAGGTGGCGCAGGGTAATGGCCAACTTGCCGGTTATTTAGCGCTATTTTTCATTTTTATCTGTAGCCTGACCGTTAGATTATGGTTACTGGATAAACGGTGGATCAACCCGGACGAAGGCGCCCATTTGATGGACGGCCTTTTAACATTGCAGGGATATATCCCTCAGGTGGATTTCGGGGCCCGGCAAACGGTTTATGTACTTGCCAACGCCGTTTGGTTAAAGGTCTGGGGTATGGGTCTTCTATATGGACGCCTTTTTCCGATGACGTGTTCCCTTCTGACGGGAATCCTCGTATTCTTGATTGCCCGCAAATTGTTTCATGAAAAAATCGCCCTTTTGGCTGCAATTGTTTACCTGTTATTACCGCTGGAAATACTGAACTCGGTCGTGGTAAAGACCGAACCGCTGGCCAATGTGCTGGCGTGTGCCAGTTTTTATATGCTGCTGCTGTATCGAGGGGAACGGAATCGGTTTTTCCTTTTGCTCGCAGGATTTTTTGCGGCGCTAGGCTATTATGTGAGAGAATCATTACTCTTTTTACCGCTATTAGGACTCGTTTTAATCGTCACTGAAAATGAACGCAAAATTTCGGCATCTGCGCGGGCGTTTGGGTGGTATCTTTTAGGGTATGCCCTTGTCGTTATACCCTACCTCGCTTTCTATTTGCAGTTCACCGCAGCGGATGAACTTTTGTATAGTAAAGGGAATCCCGTCGGTCTTATTTTGAATGCTGCAAATAAAGTCTGGCACCTGCTTTCTATAAAAATCGGTATGAATTCAGGAATTACCGGTGAGGCAAGCGGTAAGCTCGGGACCAAGACCATCTATTCTTTCCATTATTTAAAGTGGACCGTCTTCCTGCACCTCTTTCTATTCATTGGCGTCGCCTGGGCAACCTTAAGAGTCGTATTCAAAGGTCGCGCTATCTCAATATTAAACCCACTGTATGGTAGAAGTTATTTTTTATCCCTCAACTGGGTGGCACTGCTTGCAATCGCATACTTATATTATTATAAAACGTTCGGATACTATATTGACTATTTCAGGGAGTTTCTACCGATTTTGGTTATCCTGTTTGCTGCATATACCTGGGAGACAATTTTTCGAGGGACGCGAAATAATACATGGGTTTATTCGTCAATAATTATTGCTACGGGTCTTGCAGCCATTTTCATCGTCGGAAATTCCGGCATCAATTTACCGAAAGGTGTTCAGATCGTTGTTGTCACCGGAGCACTCGCCATCGTTTTGTTGCTCAGAGAAAAGATGAGGATGCGATCGAGAGTGCTGGCTATCTTCTCGGTGGCTGTATTCGCTTTTTTATACATATTAAGTCGCGCGGTCGACGCGATACCAAATAATATTGCTCTGGTATTTGTCAGCTTAGGCATGGTTGGCATAACCACGCTCTTAATTACAAAACGGCTACGATTTTTGAATTTAAGCCTTGTTTTAAACTTCCTGGTTCTGAGTACTACTTTCGCTGCGTCAACAATGGACATGCGGTATGATTCAATCTGGTCTATAGATGCGCTTCGAAAGATCACTGCCGTTATTGAAGGAAACAGTGAACCGGGAGATGCCGTGATGTCCGGTGCGGTTATATGGGATTTCGAGTCACATCGTCGTCCTGTCGCAATGATTTCGCATCCCTTGACCTATCGCTACCGTATGCGCGATGAAGTCACGGCGAGAATTGAACAAGATATGCGATTGAATCCGCCTCAAATTATTGTATTAGATGGCTACACAGAAAAAATATATTTGTTACACCTTAAGTGGCTTCAGGACATTGTGGACAATAAATATGAATTAATCATGGAAAACGACCAAGCGAAATATCCAGTGCGCGTTTTTCGGCTCAAAAAAGGGGAGTGACCCTATGGGGCATAATGTTTCAAAAGGAAAAATAGCCTATATATTAAACTCGTTTCCCAAACTATCTGAAACCTTTATCTTAAATGAGATCTGGGAATTAAAGCAAAAAGGCGTCGACATTCTGTTGGTTGCAATGAACAGGTCGGCAGAAGAAGTTGTCCATGCAAGGGCTGAAACCATAGCACCTGAAGTCACTTATTTCGATAAGCTTGGTAAGAGGCGAAAGTTCGAAAATGCAGTCATCGCGGGATTTTTGCACCCACTTCGATTAGTACGCACACTCTCATTTATATGGGAAAAATACGAGAGCGCGAGGTTTTGGAAGCTGAAGCAGGCCTTGTATTTGGGAGGTGAACTCATCCGGAATGGTATTGGTCACGTTCACGCCCACTTTGCTATGGAAGCGGCTGAGATGGCCATGCTGGCCGGGACCGTGACTGGAATTCCCTACAGTATGCACCCGCATGCACTGGACATCTACGTCCATCCCAAAATGCTCAAGGAGAAGATGAGACACGCTAAATTTGTCTCTACCGAATGCGATTTCAACAAAAAGTATCTGCACGAATATTTTCCGGGATATCCTGAAGAAAAAATCGTCGTTATCCGCTTGGGAATCGATCTGACAACTTTTTCAGCCAAGCCGATCAACACTAACCCTCACGCAGGAGAAAGCCGCAATAGCCTGATGATATTAGTCTGTGGCCAGGCTGGTTGAAAAGAAAGGCATCATATACCTGCTGGAAGCTTTAAGAAAGTTGTGGATGAAGGAATGGATGTAAAAGTGAGTATTGTGGGCGAAGGCCCGAATATGACGCTTAGCGAGATTTATCCGGAGAAACGACTCTGAAGATTGGGCCGAACTGAAAGGCCCACGTCCTTCCGAATACGTGAAAGATCTCTTTGATGAGAGTGACGTTTTTGTATTGCCGTGCATAGTTGCAAACAACGGCGACCAGGATGCCACCCCGACGGCAATACTCGAGGCTATGGCCATGGAAATACCCGTATATCGACAACTGTCGCCGGCATCCCGGAGATCATCCCCCGCGACGGCCGGCATTGTCGTCCCACCCAATGATACCGATGCCTTGGTAGATGCTTTAAAAAATATCGCTACTGCCGCGCCCCGAACGCAAAGCAATGGGCAAAGCCGGTCGCAGATTTGTTGGCGAAAACTGCAACATCGAACGGGAAACGGCAAAGCTCTTGTCACTCATTGAAATGCGATAATGAATGGTCAAGAGAAGTGATGGGGAAGCATTGATTAGTACTCCAGCGACAACGACGTATGAAAAAGTGAGCGTGATAATCCCCACCTACAATCGCGCCCATTTGCTTGATAGGGCGGTAGCGAGTGTTGCTCGGCAGGGATATCCCAACCTCGAAATAATCATTGTCGATGACCGATCCACGGACAATACATCCGGCGTTGTTGAAAAGCTTCGGGGGCAATATCCTGCGGTAATCTATTGCTTGAATCACCGCAGAAAAGGACCTTCCGGAGCCCGGAATACAGGTATTTTAGCGGCCACAGGAGACTGGTTGGCTTTTTTAGATTCCGACGACAAATGGCTTCCCGATCATATATCAGAAGCCTTGGCATGCTTTAAAATGAACCCGAAAGCCACAGTGATATTCGGAAATTTCAGCGTCATGGATGCCGAATCGGATAAGCATGTTTGCGATTTTTTCGATCAAAAGATAGTTTTAAAAAACCTTCGCAAAAAAGATCTTCAAAACGGGTTCTGGTTATTGAGGGATAATATCTTCGAAGCCCTGGTTCGGGAAAATTTTTTTCACATAGGCAGCTCATTGGTTCGTAGAGAGGTTGCCGGCGGAATTCTGTTCGACGAAGATATCCGCCTTGCCGAAGACCGCGATTTTGCCATTCGGCTGTTCAAGGAGGCCTGCGCCGACTTCGCCTGCAGAGTGAGTCCAACCTTTATACAATATCGTCATTCCGGCAACCTGACTGAATTCAGCCAAACGGACGTTCTGATGGAGGACTACCACGCCCATCTCCATCTGTTCAAAAAATATATAAGAGAATATGACCTTTCCGGTTTGGAACGAAAAACCGTATGGGCAGGATTGAGAAACACCCTGGTTAAATTATCCTACCGCTGCCGCCAAAGAAACCAATGGCGAGATTCATGGCATTATCTTCTCAGGAGTTTTAATTATGGCGTATCCAGGCGGCAAATAGAGGAGTGCGTTAAATTATTTATCAGCACTCTTGCCGGTCACCGGAACGAGGGGTGACGAAACTTACTGTTACGACAGAACTTCCTACAACGATGTGGGATGCGGTATTTCGGTAACACGGCGTTTCAAAAAGGATGAATGATATAGTAATGGGAAAATCGGTTTCACAGAAAATAGGATCGGGGCTGATATGGAATTTCAGTGCTCATGCGATCACACGTATTTTGTCATTGGGCGTGGGAATTTTGATGGCTCGCATCCTTGCGCCAGAAGACTTCGGGATGGTGGCGATTGCAATGGTCGTATGGGAAATGATTGCTATACTGGGACAATTCGGCCTGGGCGCAAAGCTGGTCCATCAGCAACAGAATATCGATGAATATGCCAATTCCACCTTCTGGCTGAATGTCATGGTATCAGGTTTTATAGCGGCGGTAGCTTTAGTGGTCGCCCCTTATGCAGCCGGTTTCTATAACAATCCGATCAGCGAACCGATCATCAAGATTCTTGCCTGCGGCTTCATTCTATCGTCGATTGGTAGTACACATGCGACTCTGCTATCGAAGAATATGGCTTTCAAAAAATTATCAATGGTCGACATAATATGCACTGTTCTCAAAGATATCATCGCAGTAGGAATGGTGCTCGGTGGTTGTGGCCTGTGGAGTCTGGTTTTACCGGATTTGTTTGTCAAACCGGTTCGGATAATCTTTCTTTGGTACATGGTTCCCTGGAGGCCTCGCCTACGATTGGGCCTGAAGTACTGGAAAGACATTTTCACTTTCGGCAAGTATGTATTTGGAACGACTCTTCTTCGTTATTTGAATATAAATGGGGACTACCTCATTATTGGAAAGGTTTTGGGGGCAGCGCCACTGGGGCTTTACAGGTTCGCGTATAATCTGGCTAATTGGCCGATTAAGAACGTCGTTTGGGTTTGTGGAAAGGTTTTATTTCCAGCATTTTCTCAGCTGCAAAATGATATCAAAGAAATGCAACGGCTATATTTAAAGGTCGTGGAGACCATTTCAATTATCTTGTTTCCATGCCTCATCGGTTTGCTTGCTACAGCAGAAATAATCATCCCTGCCATTTACGGAGAAAAGTGGAGACCGGCCGTTTTGCCCTTAAAAATCATTATCGCTTTTACAACTATCCGATCAATCGCCAGCCTCGGCGGTCAGGTCTTAATGGCATTGGGACTTCCGAATCGCGAATTCAAGATGAATGCCTTTCAGGTTATTCCTCTTTTGGTAGCAGTATTTTGGGGATCCCGTTTTGGTATCGTTGGCGTGGCCACGGGGATGTCCGTTGTGCTGTCGGGTTTTGCCATCTGGTTCATCGCGATTGCCGCCGGGGCAATTGATTTGCGGATGAAGACGCTCGGAAAGGCCGTTTTGCCCGCATTCGTATCTTCTGGGATCATGTGGATCTGTGTTGTGCAGACGGTCAAGATGTCTTTGGCGAACGGCGTCGGTGAGATATTGACCGTATTGATTGCCACTGGTATAGGGGCGCTTTCATATATTTTTTGCATGCTCTTGATTTTTCGAGAACCATCTCAACGATTCTTTCTCCTGTGTCGTCGCCTATTCGAGATGACAGGTTTTTCGAGACGGTTCCGCGACCGTGCAGCATTAAAACGGTCCAAGCCTTCCGTATAATAATCTAATTTATATGAGCGGAATATCCAACTGGTAAACTATATTGGACCCACCTTCTTGCTGGAAAAATAATGAAGCGGATAACACTTTGCAGTCTCTCGACAATGCTCGGCGGGGTTGAGTTACGCATGGGACTTGAAGCCCGGCTACTGAAACAAAACGGATATCTGCCATCGATAGCAATCAACCGGCATGCCGCACTTGACGAATGGGCCGATGAACTGCAGAAAGAGGGTATACCGGTTGTCGATTTCGATCCACCACCATTCATGGAGGGCTGGTGGTGGCGGGAGAAGTTGCCGATTTGGTCGCGCACTGCCCTCCAGAGAGCCAAAATAGAACATAAAACCTGGCGCGTTGCCCGATCAGTCAATAAATTTCGATCCATGCGGATGACTCGGCAAACCTTTGCCGGAAAAAAACCTGATCTGATCCACATCTTTATACCCTGGTCAGGTTTCGAGGGCAGCCGCCTGTATCTCGCTCATTATGGGCGATTTCCGATCATCCTTAGCGTTCGCAATGCATTTAGAAAAAGCGGTTGGTCTCCCTGGCACCAAAATCTTTACAGTGAGGCGTTCCAGTCCGTTCGCGGGATCTACGCGATTTCCCAGGGAGCGCTCAGTCACTTTATGGATTTGTATGGAAACTTTGTACAACCGCCCACCATTAAAAAAGTTATTCATAATTCCGTCGATACATCGATTTTTGTGCCCGATCTGAATAAACGCACAGCCATGCGCCGCAGGCTGAATCTCCCTGATTCTGCCCTTGTCGTTGGATTTGTGGGTCGCATCGAGAAACAGAAAAGGCCCTTAGCTCTGATCGAGGTTTTTGCTGAACTAAAAAAAAGTTTCAAAAATCTGCATCTTGTAATGGTGGGGGCCGGCCCGCTCGAAAAGGATACCCGGCGACGGGCTGTGGAACTGGCTATAAATGATTCTGTCGTTGTGACGGGCTGGCAAAAGCGGGTGGAGGATTTCATCCCGGGTTTCGATGTCATCTTGCAGTTGAGCCGGAATGAAGGGTTCGGGACGTCGACGGTAGAGGCCATGGCTTGCGGTGTGCCGGTGGTGGGGACCGACGTGCCCGGCACCCGCGACATTCTGAAAGCGGGACGCGGTGGGTTCCTCGTGCCACTGAATGATGGTAGGGCGGCTGTCGAAGCCTGTTCGAGCCTGCTGTCCGATCCATCGCTGCGGCGTCGAATTGGCGCCGCAGCGCGGAAGGAGGCCGTTCAAAAGTACGACAAAAAAATCTGGGAACAACAGGTATTGAGTTTTTACACGCAAATCCTGGGAAATGTGACCACTCAGGATCACACTTAGATAGTTACCGTTAAACTTCCAGATTTTCTGGAGGTCTTTAAAAAAACTAAATAAGACTTGTGATCGTCGGGTTACGCCAGATCGGCAGGACCCAAATTGTCTTGCCTACCATTGAAAACGAGAAAGATGCGGTATCTTCGGCTTTTCGCAGGACACTCGTCGTGTTATAATTCCTCACTATATTTTTGACTTTTGCACAAAGTTTATGGTGGCTACGAATAAAATATTGGCCAGTCGCGTTGCAGCTGTTTTCTCATCCTGTGTTGCCAATGTTTTCATGAAAAGATTGTGTCTTTCGGATTTCGGTGCGTTTAGATGAAAAAAATTCTGATGATTTCCTACTATTTCCCCCCCATCCGAGATGTCGGTGGGCTGAGAGCACTTGGTTTCGCAAAGAACATGACTGCTTTCGGGTGGGAACCCTATGTTTTATCCGTTAAAAATCCCGACACATCCCTATGCAAAGTGGGATCGGAAGGCCCCCCGAGCAACATAAAGACATATTACTGCCGGTCCTGGTTTCACCTGAACCGTTTCACCTGGAAAGCGAACGGAGTATTAAGACTCTTTTTAAAGTCATTTGGAATAAACCTTAAGTCGAACATCGTTCAGGAGTTGGCCTGCATACCGGATGCATTTGTCGGTTGGCTGTTGCCGGCATTTTTAAAAGGCTTAGATATCATAAAAAAGCATAATATCGATCTTATATATGTCTCCAGCAAGCCTTTTAGTTCAGCACTTTCCGGCGTATTACTAAAACAGGTAACCAATAAACCGCTTGTGCTCGATTTTAGAGATCCGGTGTCTTTTCCAGATATTTTATTTTTGGAAAACTGGGCCGGGAAAATGAATTCTATAATTATTCGTAAAATGGAACATTACGCTCTCACTAACACTGACCGGTTAATCACGACCACACGACAAACACAAGGGATGTACGAGACGCTGTATCCCTTTCTCATCGGGAAAACCGCGACCATATACAACGGATATTTCCTGCCACCCGACACAAAGCCTGCTAAGCAAAGTTTTGAAATCTTCACAATTGTATACCTCGGCAATTTCTATTACAATTTAATCCCTTGCGAAACCTTTTTCCAGGCCTTAAGGCGAATTGAAGATCAACAATTGATACCGAAAGGCAAATTTCGCTTTCTTTACGTGGGCGCCGTTCGTGAAAAGGCCAACTGGCTTGAGAAGGTCCAGGAGAAGTTCGGACTTGGGCAGATTGTCCAGGCAACTGGACATGTGCCGAAAGCTGAAGCACAGCTAATATTACAAAAATCTGCGTTGATGCTGCTTCGGATCGTTCCGCCAATGATCAGCACCAAACTCTTTGAGGCCTTCAGAGATGGCGTCCCGATTTTGGCGGTTATTGACAGCCAAGAGGTCAAGGAACTGATTCAAAAGTACTCTAAGAAATCTTACGTGGTGTCAATTAACAGCGTTGAAGATACCGTATCTTCCATATTGGATGCGTATAAAAAATGGTTGGATGGCAAACTGAAGCATGAAGCTAGGGGGGCCTACTTGAAGAGATTTAGCAAGAAAACACTTACCGCAGAATTCGTCGACTTATTAGAAGGAGCAAGTAGCTAAAGTTTGACAGCCCCTCTTCAAAAACATTAATTGTTATCAAATGATTGGATCGATGAGATATTACAGAAGTGAAAACGTGCTAACGACAACGGAAGATATCGAAGCTCAAACCGAGCCACATGGTTTGGATTTCTATTTATTTGTTGCATATCTCACGTTTATATTCTGGAACCCACAGAATTTAATGCCGGCAATACAAATACTGCGACCCGCATTGGTGATATCCGTGTTGGCCCTCGTTTTTTCTATGAATAGCGGGCATGCAACCGGAACTATGCGATTTACTCAGAGCAAGCTTCTCGCACTGCTTGTCGGGTTTTCATTTGTAGCTACTCTGCAATCGATCGATTTCGATACGAGCCTATCTTACTGGTTGTTTTTCGTAAAAGCCATGTTCTTGTATTATCTATTCGTCTCTGCCATGGCCAACCCGCAGCGAATGACAACGGTGCTCTGGATTATGCTGATCTTAATGTTCATTGATGTAGCCTTAAGCCTCGTAATGCAAAAACTTTATATAATTGGATATAGGTTGCGGTCCTTCGATGGGGATGGGGGGTCGAACGACTACGCATTAATGATATTAAGCATGATGCCGTTTGCGCTCCACTTTATGGAGCATGCGAAGGAAAAAAAGGCAAAATTGTTTTCTGGGGCCTGCCTGCTTGCGTTTTTATTAGCGTTGACCCGCACCCGATCACGCATGGGCTTTGTCGGTCTGATTCTGCTTACTTTGCAAGTCGTCTGGGCAAAGAGAAAAAAGCCGGTAATAGTTTTGGTTGTCCTCGGCCTCATTG
The DNA here is from genome assembly GCA_963848135.1 of uncultured delta proteobacterium. Taxonomy (GTDB): domain Bacteria; phylum Desulfobacterota; class Desulfobacteria; order Desulfobacterales; family SG8-13; genus JARFQH01. The sequence goes on along the minus strand of CAWKCK010000018.1, from coordinate 290,454 downwards.
TGGTGGCGCTTATCAATACGCATTTCCGATATTTCCAGAGAATTGAAAACTTAGACACACCACAAGTACAAAGTTCAAGGACGAAACTGTGGAAACAGGCAGCCGAACTCATCCAACTCAGGCCCTGGTTTGGGGTAGGGCCAGGAAACTTTATTCTCGCAAAACAATATTTCGCTATTCCGGGTGACAAAACCCATGTCGCACACAATGCATTTCTCGAACTCGGGGCTGAAAACGGACTGATGGCATTGTCGGTCTATATACTTATAGCCTTGGTGTCTTTAAAAAATCTGCTCTATGCTGAAAAACACTTTAAAGGCAAAGATGATAAACTCTACAGTATCAGTCAGGCTGCCCGCATAGGTTATATCGTACTTTTAGTATCGATGTTGGCCTTATCGCAACAGTACAACCACTTTTTTCTCATTTTTGCAGCGATGTCCGCGCGTCTTAAATACCTCGCTGGTCAATATGAACCCGTGCCAGACGAGGAATAGTGTAAGATGGAAAGTGTTTCTGTCGTCATACCCGTGTACAATGAAGAAGCGAACGTCCAAGAGGCTTATCGCCGCTGCGCAGCTGTATTTCAGGAAAGCGATAATTTCGAACTCGTTTTCGTCAATGACGGCAGCACGGATGAAACCATCGATCGCCTCAGAGAAATTGCCGAACAGGACCGGCAAGTAAAAATAATCAGTTTTTCAAGAAACTTCGGTCACCAGATGGCGGTAACAGCCGGTTTGGATTATGCAAGTGGCGCTGCCGTTGTCGTAATCGACGGTGATTTGCAGGACCCGCCGGAATTAATCCCCAAAATGATCGATATGTGGCAACAGGGATATCAGGTGGTCTACGCCAGGCGCAAGAGTCGCAAGGGTGACAGTTTTTTTAAGCGGGGCACGGCTTTTTTGTTCTATCGCATTATGCGGGCCCTAACTGCAACTGACATTCCCGTGGATACTGGTGATTTCCGGCTTATGGATCGTTCCGTAGTTGATGTGCTAATCGATATGAGAGAGAGGAGCCGTTTTATCAGGGGCCTTGTCGCTTGGGTCGGATTCAAACAGATCGGTGTAGATTTTGAGCGGCATGAACGTCTATCGGGTGAAACCAAATACCCTTTTGTTAAAATGCTGCGCTTCGCCTTGAACGGAATTATTTCCTTTTCCGACAAACCTCTAAAAATTGCGAGTTACATGGGACTTGTTTCTGCCTTCATTGGAATAATGATGATTTTATGGGGCCTCTATTCCAAGTTTTTCCGGCCGGAATCGACAATCCCAGCGGGGTGGGCGTCCGTTTTTATTGCAGTTTTGTTCCTCGGAGGCATTCAACTTTTCACAATCGGCATAATCGGCGAGTACCTTAGCAGAATATATGATGAATCGAAATCACGGCCGCTTTATATTGTATCCGAGTTAATCAATTATAAACAAACAAATCCGGACAGACAGAACGATCCAAATAAGAAAATGAGCAACCGTTACCCTTGATGCTGAGACAAGTAATTCAAGAGAAGAAAAGATCTTGATAGGGGCATCCTCAAAATTTCATATGATTATTCGATAGAAAAACCAACGATCGGTAACTATAAACAGGACTGCAAAATATGGAGAATGTATATTTATCAACTGTAACCCCGGTGTACCAGGGAGCAAAGTACTTAGAAGAACTGGTCACTGAGTTGAACAAGGTTCGGGAGTCCCTTGAAAGTGAAGAGGCCCCACTTAGACTCATCGAATCGATTTTTGTCGATGATGGATCTGTCGACGAATCTGCAGAAGTTTTGGAGACCCTTGGAAAACGCTATCCCTGGGTCAAAGTTCTCGAACTCTCGCGCAATTATGGGCAACATCCTGCGACAATTGCGGGAATCCTCCATTCTTCCGGTGACTGGATCGCTACCCTGGATGAAGACATGCAGCATCATCCGGCGAATATCGTCAGCATGTTATTGTATGGTGTCAGCAACAAGAGTGATGTCGTTTATGCCAACCCAAAAGGATCCGTTCACCAGTCATATGTCCGCGATAAAATTTCGAGGGCTTATAAACGTTCAATCGCCATGCTTTCCGGTAATTCAAGTGTTCGTTACTTTAATAGCTTCAGAATTATCAGAGGTAGCATAGCACGTGCGGCCGCATCTGTTTCAGGGCATGACACCTATTTCGATATCGCCATCGGGTGGTTCACAAACCGCATCCTAAATATTCTGCTGGATTTAAAAGACAGGCGCTATAATATCGAGGGCAAAAGCGGATATTCTCTCGGCTCACTCTTCGAGCATGCACGACGAATGCTCACCTCCTCGCAGGTTAAAGTGACGCGGTTCGGGGGCTTGGTCGGATTGTTTGCCATGACTGCAAGTGCAGTATTGGCGATGTATACGATAATATCGAGAATTATCGATCCGACGACTATTCAGGCACGTGGATGGGCGTCGACCATGATGGTCATTTTATTTTTCAGTGGTCTTCTCTCGTTGCTTAGCGTGATCTTACTCGAAAACCTTTCTATAATTTTGCTGCAGTCACAAGGCAAGCCAACCTTTTACATAGTTGATAGAACCAAGGATGCCCTCTTGGATGGCATGATAGACAAATCACAGAAATAATTTTGTCTCTTTTTATTACAATAAAAGGTAACGACGAAAAACTCCGAATCATTGTCATTTTCGGCACTGGCTTAGTAGGCACGGCTATTGGAGATGGCCTTCGGTCGGCCGGAAACGCCAATCTCAAACAAGTAGCATATGAATGGTTTGATTCGGACAAACAGGATGAACAACTCTCAATAATAGAGAAAAATATTGCTGAATTATATAAATATCGCACTGTTTGTGCCATCCATGTTGTGTGGAGTGCCGGCAAAGCCGGATTTAACGCTAACGAGCAAGAAACCGATATAGAACTGGATAATTATTTAAAAATTGTTGATTTCACAAAAAATTTATCGTCCACTTTTGAAAACTTATTGGTTGTTTATCACGCGGTCAGTTCAGCTGGTGGGCTGTTCGAAGGGCAGCGGCATGTCACTGCAGGCACCTCCATATCACCTAAAAGGCCCTACAGTTGGTTGAAAGTCAAACAAGAAAATACCCTTTATGAAATAGAGCCTTTAGAGAATTTCAAAAAATGCATTTATCGCCTCAGCAGTGTCTACACCTATATAATGCCAGGGCAGAGATTAGGGTTAATTACAACCCTCATTATCAACGGCATAAGGCAGAATATTAGTTACATCACGGGAAGTCTGACAACAATCCGGGATTACGTTTTTGCTCCTGATATCGGACGTTATTTTTCTCTAAGATTAATGGGAAATAATTTCAGCAATGATATTGAAACTTTAACATTAGTTTCCGGAAAGCCGACGACTATTCACGAAATAAAAAAAAGGGTGGAGAGTACTATTAACAAAAGAATATATGTAAATTATTCACTCCACAAGACTAACGAGGAAAATATTTCATTTTCACAGTCGTTGATTCCAAAGAAATTTGAAAACACAGACATGCGCACAGCAATTACAATGATATTTAATAAAATTTCAAAATCCGGAGCACCCTTCTGAATAATTAATTGTTTCTATGGTTATGAATTCTAAACAAAAAAAATATGTCACCATATTGGCCCTATCTTTTCTTATAGCCGTGACAATATTGTTGCGGCTGCCGATGCTAAACTATGGTATGCCGTTTGACTTAGGGGATGAGGACGAAAATGGATTTATTGGGTGCGCATTAAATTATGGAGCAACAAAATCGGTTCGACCCATTTTAACCTGGTACCCAGCATTTTACACTTATCTGCTAGCTGCTAGCTATGCTCTTTATTATTTGTTTGCGAGTCTGATAGGCGATATCTCCAACACAACAGATTTTGCAGTAAAATATCTGATGTACCCCGGTTATTTCCATTTTATCGGAAGGTTGATGTCCATCATTTTCTCATCAATATCCATAATATTATTGTATTCTGTAGGGAAAACATACCGGGACCGTAAAACTGGCATTCTCGCGGCTGCGATGTTTACTTTTTCAACCGTTACACTCATACGAACAGCATGGGCATTGCCGGATAGCACCTATTTGTTGCTCACTGTTCTTTCTATTTTGTTTCTCATCCGATTTGTTAATAGCGACAAAACTAAGCATATAATTTGGAGTGGATTTTTCTGCGGATTAGCAATAGCGACAAAATACAATGTTGGAACACTGATAATCGTCGGATTGTCTGGGATAATCTTGTCTATATGGAACTCTTGCGCTGATTTAGGACCCAGGCAACGGATAATGAAATTTGTCCGCTCAAAGCTGATTTACATCTACGGAATTTTTATCTGCTTGGGTTTTATTATCGGTACCCCATATTTTATAATTGATGTGTATGCTCATCTTGATGGTCTTAGCTGGGAGATTGGAAGGCTAGGAAATGAACAGAGTGGTTCCTCGTTCTACTTTTCACGATTGCCTTATGCATGGATATTTTCCGAAATGGTTATATGGGAGCGCGGGCTTGGCTTAGTTATTATAATCGGACTATTCTATGCACTTTACAGATCCCTTAAAGGCGACAAGTCATATCTTTTGTTTCTTCCGTACATTTTTATCACTTTTTTACTGATCGGGAAGTATCAAAAACATTCACTTCACTATTTGTTGCCTGCTTTTCCAGCTATTTTTTTAGTTTCAGCTTATGCGGTGTCGCAATTACTCGAGTTGAAGAAAAAAAAGTTATCCTTAGTATTCGTATTTATAGTAATTCTTGTTATTATTTCAGGTAATAAATTGATAACATACCGGGATAATTATGTAAAAGAAGATACAAGAATTGCCGCTCGAAATTGGATACTTGATAATTTACCTAAGGGCTCAAAAATAGCATTGGGGCGTACAATAAACGCACCACCGCTTCCAGACATCGACAGGTTCGCCAGAGAGAGATACTCGATGATCGGGGAACAGGTTATGAGGAAAAAACTGCCGGGAAAAATAAAGAGAGGTTATGCTGAAAAGTTAGGAAAGGAATACTATCATGTCGAAAACTACATAGTGAAGCAAACCGAAGGAAGAGGAGCCTCATATAAAAATATGATAACTGATTTTAAGGTACTCGATTTGAATCAGATTGGGGCTGAAGAGCCCGACTATTTTATTTATTCTTCTTTTGACAAAGGGTTCCTTAAATCGAATGGATTCAAATCATTTAAATATATACCTGGTTTCAGCAAAAAGCTTCAAATAGTAAAAAAGTTTTCTAGAGTTCAAGATGGATTGGTTGGACCCGAAATTATAATCTATACTAATAAATAAAAAAAGAAACATAGTACATAATCGCTGGATACCAAAAATGGTACGGATAAATATAAAACTTAAATGAGCGATTTTCGAGTTTGCCGCAGGTGCAAGGAAAATGTCGTTCCGCTATAGTGAACTATGCGGGACGTCATTTGACGCCGTAGATGCGGTGAAAATGGAAAAGCCGGAGGGCTTTATATTTACCAAATGCCGATGGGCAAAGTGCCTTATTAACGTCGTTTATTTACATATTTCGAAATTTCGAAACGCTCAACTTTGGTTAAAATAACTTTCCGCAAATATTAAATTTAAATACTGGAGAAACTATCGAATGAATATCGGAATCATCGGATGCGGCTGGGTAGCTGAGAAACATGTGTCTTTTATAAAAAAAATCGCGAATGCTACAATAGTCGGTATTGTAGACGAAAATAAAACCGCTCGTGAAAGAATTTCTACTAAATATGAACTAGACTGTAAATTATTTACCAAGAATGAAATATTCAGTTCAAGTGACGTCGATGTGGTTCACATTTTAACACCACCTTTTTCGCATAGAGAGCTGGCCTTAGAAGCAATAAAACATGGTAAACATGTATACATAGAGAAACCGTTAGCCTTAAATTTCGATGAAGTTAGCGATATATATGATGCATCTGCAGAATATAACGTAAAAGTATGTCCGGGCTACAATTATCTATTTGATCCTATTGTATCTAAAGCGATCAAAATTGTTGAATCACCAGGTTTCGGCAAGGTGGTTTACGTTGAAAGCTATTATGGTATGAACATGAGACGATATGATCGCCTAAAGACGAACAGTGATAATGAAATTCACTGGAGTTATAACCTGCCAGGCGGTTTTCACCAAAATTACATAACTCACCCGCTATACATGTGCCTGCGATTTACGGGTAAGGTAAAGGATTTACATGTTGTCTCTAACGCTATCGGAGCTATACCACAGAACTTGACCGATGAAATACGCGTTTTGATTAAAGGGGAAAAAGCTATTGGAACGGTTGTACAGTCCTACAGCTGCGAACCGTATCAGCACTTTATGATTATTTACGGTGAAAAACAAGCTGTGAAAATTGACTGGCGAAACATAAGCCTAATCCGTTATCGTAAACATCGCCTACCGGATGCAATTAATCGAATACTAATCAATAATCTTGATATCGGATTTCAACACAACTGGGAATCAGTTTCGAACATTTTTGATTTTGCCACCAAAAGAGCAATACCGTATCATGGGATGAAAAATTTGATCGAACAATTCTACGAATGCATTGAAAAAGGAACAGAAAGCCCTATTTCGAAAAACCTCGTGTACAACACGGAGAAAACAAGCGACCGAATTTATAATGAAATACCCAATAAACGATTAGACTTTACTTCACGTAACATCAGTTCCAAAAGTAGAAAAAACAGACAAACAGTTCTGGTAACTGGTGCATCAGGTTTTGTTGGAAAAGAAGTGGTTCGGAAGTTACTTCAAGAGAATTATAATGTACGCGCATTTGTTCGTAAATTGAGTTATATTGAAGAACTGGAGGATATGGGCGTAGAGATACGTTTTGGGGACATTAGGCACTATCCGTCTTTTTTAGAAGCCGCAAAGGGAACAGATATTATTATTCACCTGGCCGCCGCACTGGGAGTACCTGCCAGCGACTATATGGAAATTACTGTCGGTGGTGTCAAAAACCTGATTCGCATTGTTGCTGAAGCCGACATTAAACGAGTTATATACATGAGTTCCATGAGTGTATTTGATGTCACCGATTGCCGCCCGGATATACCAATTAAAGAAAATCATATATATGAAAGACGTCCATTAGAGAGAGGGGCATATACAGCCTCAAAATTGGAAGCTGAAAAGTTAGTCAAGGAAGAGCTTTCAAATGGAAAGGTTGGTTGGACTATTTTACGGCCATCGATGATCATTGGTAAAAATACAGATGTTTTTCTTAAGCCAATTGGGATTGCTCTCGGTAGTAGATTGCGGCTTGTTTTTGGTATGGGTTTCGACAAACTGAGGCTGATACCGGTTGAGGATGTGATCGACGCAATGCTACTTTGCGTCGAATCCGACAAAAGTATCGGACAGATATACAATTTAAACCATAACGATAGGATCAGTAAAAGGGAATATCTTAAGCAAGTATTAAGTAGGGTTAAAGGTAAAGGTCTCAATCTTTACTTGCCACATTCTATAATGAAAGGGATGATTTATGTGCAGGAAAAGATTTTTGGGCTCATCCGGCGCAACCCCCCTCTAACTATTTATCGATACGAGACTTCTCAAAAAAATGTTTTATTCGATTCAAGCAAATTAGGAAATGAATTAGGCTGGAAGCCAAATTTGTCCCTGAGAGACTACTTTTATGAGACTTTCGTTAAACTGAATAAATGAGAGGAATAAAACATTTCCGTTAACAGTTAATATTTTCGCCTTCAATAATTTTAAAGCAACATTGTCTTAGAGACTATAAATTGGGTATTATGTTGAAAATTCTACATTTGACATTGCATTTGAATATTGGCGGTCGTGAAAAATTAATTGTAGGTTTGAACAATCGTCTTAATCAGCTCGGGTATTTTTCGGCAATTGCCTGCTTAAAGCATTCGGGTGAACTATCTACACAATTGCTGAAAAAAACGGAAGTTAAAGAGTTCAAAAAGAGAGATGCTGTTGATCTGTCAATAGTATGGGGACTAATAAAATATATAAAGTTTCGTAAATTCGATATTATCCACTGCCATAACCCTGGAACTCTATTATATGGGTATCTCGCCGGTAAACTGTCAGGTAACAAAATTGTAATTAATACCGAACATGGATTCGTGACTGAGAAAACGCTATTGGGGAAATTGAAAGATAAATTACTTTATAACCTGGTTGACGGTATAACTGTCGTTTCAAAAAAACTTAAAAAAGATCTAGGCAATCAGTACAAAATTAATTCTAATAAAATTAAGGTTGTCAGCAATGGAATTGAGACAAGTATTGTCAAAGAAAACAAAGATAGGAGCAGAAAGAGACTCGGTCTTTATAATAAAGGATATTATTATATTGGAATAGTCGCAAGATTAACGAAGGTAAAGAATCATCTTATGCTTTTAAAAGCAATCAAAGCAATCAATAATGAAAATATAACAATACGTCTATTAATCGTAGGATCTGGTGAAGAAAAAATTAATCTTGAAGAATTTGTCAAAAAAAACACATTGTCAAAAAATGTGATATTCATGGGAGATAGAAATGACATACCAACTATTTTAAACGCAATTGATCTTTTCGTGTTATCGTCAAAATCAGAGGGATTATCTATGGCAATATTGGAAGCTATGAGTGCTGGTCTGCCAGTTATTGCAACAGATGTAGGAGGCAATAATGAATTGATCAAAAATGAAGAGAACGGTATTCTGGTACCTTCCAATGATTCTGATTCAATGGCAGATGCAATTAGAAGAGTAATAAGGAATAAAAACTTAGCGAAAAAGTTTGGAACCAATGGAAAAGAAAAGTTTAATTTGACATTTACTATAGAAATAATGACAGAAAAATTTCTTGATTTGTATCTTAGTCAGATGTGTCATAGATAAATAAAGATATTAATTGTGTAGAAAATCCTCTCAACATATACTTAGCTATTTTTGATATGCACATTTTCATTTGCAATTCATTTACGTGGTGAGCACTTGATTTAGTAAATTACATAATCTTATTGAAGCATTGAGATATGGGAAACTATAAAGTTCATCCAAATGTCGTTTCTGGCCTGAGCGGGTAATATGATTTCCCTGGTCTATGATATTACATCTGATTTATGCCATCTGGACCTAATTCTCTGAGCCTCGCTTCGATAAAAATGACGCTGTCCTTATTGTTAGATCAGTCGTAACATGGTGCTGGGATATATCAATAATATTTCAAAAACCTGATATTAAACAATAGTATGAAGAATATGCTCAAAAGAAATGATAAAATAAATGTTTTGCATGTTGTTTATAGTTTAACAGCAGGAGGAGCAGAGAGGATTGTTTTAAATTATGCAAAAAAAATTAATAAGAATGAATTTAACATACAAGTTTGCGCCATTAAGGATGGGGGTATTTTCGAAAAAGAATTAAAGAATAACAAAATTAAATATTTTGTTTTGAAAAAAAAGGGTATTCTTGATCTGATAGCATTAAAGCGACTTATAAAGATACTGAAAGATGAACGAATAGATATAATACATATTCATGGTTTTACAGCTAACTATTATGCGACGCTGGCTGGCAAATTTTGCGGTACAAAGATAATCATTAGAACAGAACACAACATTGAGAACAAAAACGGGGTATCAAATTTTGCAAGAGTAATACTTAGAGATATTTTAGGGATCTTTCATAAGAAAATAATTACTGTTTCAAATAGCGTGAAAATTTCACATCAAAAATTGAAAATATTCAGTAAGTATAGACACACCACAATATACAATGGTGTTGACGAAATAAGAGAGATCGATGAAGCAAGTAAGAGAAAGTACAAAAATGAATTCAAAGCCAAAGACGGAGAAATATTGATCGGCATTATTGCCAGCCTGACAGAACAAAAAGGTCATGAAGTATTATTAGATGCTATGAGCAAAGTAGATAAGAAAAATTATATGACTAAAACAATTATTGTTGGTGGAGGACCTAGGCTAAATGAAATAAAAAAATTAGCATATAAACTAGATCTGACCGACAAGGTGGTATTTACGGGTGTAAGAAGCGATACTCATAAACTAATTCAAGTTTTTGATATTGTTTGCCTAAGTTCCCATTGGGAAGGCTTGCCAATGGTTGTATTAGAGGCTATGGCTGCGAGTAAACCCGTGGTAGCAACTACAGTTGGTGGTAATGCCGAAGCAGTTATAAATCAGGAAACCGGCATATTAGTGCCTGGTAACGCTGCCGATGAAATGGCAGAGGCTATAGTATGTTTAATAAATAACGAAACGCTGCGGCGGAAAATGGGGAAAAGTGGAAAAAATAGATTTAACAAGAAATTCACCTTGACAAGATTTATAAAAGAGACAGAAAATTTATACAAACATTTATATGAAAAAAACACAAAACCAAATCTCTGCTAATTTTAATGTATGAATAAAAAGGTAAAGAACGAAAGAAAGAATATGAAAATCGGATATATCTTGTCAAGGTTTCCTTCGGTATTTCAACCATGGGTTACAGAAGAATTGTCCCAAATAAAAAAGAAGAGCTATGAAATATTAATATTTTCTTTAAAAAAACCCAAAATGAATATACAACACCCAGGGTTAAAATCTTTAATAAAACATATTTACTATGCACCCTTTATTTTCTCAATGAAAGGGTTTTACGCTCAGTTATACTTTGCTAAGAATGCACCTATAAAATATCTTCGTGTAATTAATTATGTAATTTGTCAATACAGTAGAGATATTAGAAATCTTACGAAATTAATGATATCTCTCCCAAAAATAGTTCATTATGCGTACGAAATGAAAAAAAAAGGGGTTGGCCACATTCATGCGCATTGGGCAACAATGCCTGCAACAGCCGCAATAATTATTTCCGAATTAATTGACATCAAGTTTAGTGTGACATGCCATGCAATTGACATTTTCGATCAAACAACAATGCTTGGAGAGAAAATAAGAAAGGCTAAATTTATTGTAACGTGCACAAAATACAATAAAAAATATTTGGAGGAAACATTTCACTTAAATGGTGAAGAAAAAATATTTGTAAACTACCATGGGAAGGATCTTAATAAATTTAAAAGAAAAAACAAACCGCCCCCCAAATCGCTCAATTTAATATCTGTCGGTAGACTATCAGAGTCAAAGGGGTTCGAATACTTAATAGAAGCTGTTAAATATCTAAAAGAAGAAAAAAATATAAATGTTAATTGTGTTATTGTTGGAGACGGTCCACGTAAAAAACGACTTGAACAACTGATTGAGAAGGATAAATTAGAAAAAATTATTACGCTAACTGGTGCGCTTAGCCACGATGAAATTATAAAACATTATGAAAATTCGCACCTCTTTATCTTAGCTATGGTTGGAAATCCGAAGAACGGTTATCCGCACCGTGGAATACCAAATGTATTAGCAGAAGCAATGGCTCTGGAAATACCCGTTATTACAACAAAACTACCTGCGATTGATGAATTGGTTCAAGATGGATTGAATGGTTATCTTGTGCCAGAAAAAGATAGCATGGCGTTATCTGATGCCATTATGAAACTATCGCTTTCCAAACAAAGTAGAGAGAATATGGGTATAAATGGAAGGGCAACAGTAGAAAAAATGTACGATATAAAAAACACTATCAAAGAGCTAATTGAAATATTTGAGAGTCACATTTAGGGTCAAGAAAATTTGGATGCAAAGGTAAAGGAATAAGAGTAAAACTCACACAATTGGGAACAATTTTTATCACACTCTGGAGGTGGGCCCAAAATTTCCTTATAGTTGGATTGTCTATAAATAAAGATCGTCAATAAAAGGGCAATTAATACTGCATAAGCGATTTTCGGATGTTTGAAGTACTTTCTCACTCGTCCTGGCATCTTTTGGATCTTACGTAGATGCGACACAGTTTTTTTCTTTTAAATCGATCTTGGTTCGGGATGGTACTTTTGAGTGAACTCCATCTTTCAAATCGCAGTTCAAATATTCATCCGGGTTCAATTCCGGTGAATATGACGGCAGGAAAAACAGCTCTATTTGATCCTTATGCTCCTTGACCCACTTTTTTACGGGCTTACTATGATGAACTCTGAGATTATCCATAATCAAATATATCTTCCTACCAGCATCCTTTATCAGCCGTTTAAGGAACTTAATCAGAGTATCCGAGTTCATGGTGCCATCGTAAATCATAAAGCGTGTCTTGCCCTGATTGGTAACCGAGGAAATAAGATTGATCCGCTCTTTTTTAGCTGGAAGTCTTATTGCCGGTGTCTTTCCCTTAGGCGAATAGCTTCGTCCATGCTGGCAGTTGTTCGAAAGCCCGGTTTCATCTCCCCAATGAATCTCGGCTCTTTCCTTTTTCGCATTCGCAGCAATTTCAGGGTAATCCTCATCAAGCCATTTTTTCACAGCTTTGGGATTTTGCTCGTACGCTTTTCGCAAAGGCTTCTGTGGTGTAAATTTCCAGCGACTGAGGTATTCTCCGACTGTCCGGATTGGCATTTGAATTGACCACAATTGAAAAATCAATTGTTGAACAGCCCCACGGGTCCACAAAGCAAACGGTAATTTCAATTGGTCAGGACATTTATCCTTTATTGAATTTCTGAGTTCTTTTTCTTGCTCAGGGCTCAAGGTTCGAAGCATGCCTATCTTTCGGCCTCGTTTTGTTATTTTGAGCCCCTTGCTGCCATTTTGCTTATATACCGTACGCCAACGACTTACCGTGACATAACTAACACCAAGGGCTACCGCAATATCTTTGTTCTTCCAGCCCTTTTTGAAAAGGCGCGATGCCTGATCTCTCAGTTGCTGTTGTACTTCAGGTTTCAATCTACGTGCATCTGTTTTTTCCATGCACGGGAGCATAGCATACTTACTCCTTTTTAACACTTAAAATCGCCGGGTTAATAATACCAATTGGAAACACCTATGACTGCGACGTTATTGAATAATATTCACTTGGAATAAAATTGCTGGTTATGAAGAAAGCTAAATACTAATCGGACATCGCTTTAGATAAGATAGGCGTTGGATAGCGAATCTATTCGTTCACGACCAACCCGGGTGATAGAAAATATTGCCATTTAGCATGAGGGTTACCTCCTATGAGGGTGTTCATAATTTTGTGTCAGTCAAATAAAAAGCTGATATATAAAGCTAAAAGGAGACTGACATGGCAAAGGACGACAGCGAATTTGATTTTCAGAAAGCCCTCAAAGCCATCCAATCCGGCAAGCCCCTCACCGGTAAAGACGGGGTTCTCACCCCACTGATAAAGGATCTGACGGAAGCAGCCCTTGAAGGGGAGTTAGACTCCCACCTCGGCCAGGAGATAGCTGCCAACCGCAGGAATGGCAAGAGCAAAAAGACGATCAAAACGCTCAATGGTTCTTTTGAACTCGACACACCGCGCGATCGCGCCGGTACATTTTCACCCAAGCTGATTAAAAAGCACCAAACTACCCTCAGTGATGAGATTGAAGAAAAAATCCTGGCCCTGTACGGCTTAGGGATGAGCTATAAAGACATATCCGCCCATCTTGAGGATATCTATGGCATTGAGGTCTCAACGGGCACCCTGACGGCGATTACCGATAAAATCATCCATACAGTAAAAGAGTGGCAGGCCCGGGCATTGGAATCGATTTATCCCATTGTCTGGCTGGATGCCATTCACTACAAAATTCGTGAGGACGGCAAGGTTCTCAGCAAAGCTGTTTACACGATCCTTGGTGTCAATATTGAAGGCCGCAAAGAAGTCCTTGGGCTTTATATTTCAGAGAACGAAGGGGCCAACTTCTGGTTGCAGGTTCTGACCGATCTATCCAACCGAGGTGTTAACGATATCCTGATCGCCTGTATCGATGGCCTTAAGGGATTTCCGGAAGCCATCGAAACAATCTTTCCCCAAACGGAAGTCCAACTTTGTGTTGTGCATCAAATTCGAAACACCTTGAAATATGTTGGTTCAAAGAATCAAAAAGAATTCATGGTCGATCTCAAGCGGGTATACAAGGCCACTAACAAGGCTTTGGCCGAGTCTGAGTTAGACAGGCTTGAAGACAAGTGGAACAACAAATATCCAATTGTCATCAAATCCTGGCGAAACAACTGGGAACGGCTCAGTCAATTTTTCAAGTATCCGGATGATATTCGAAGGATCATTTACACGACCAACACCATTGAGGCGGTTCACCGGCAATTCCGAAAATTAACCAAGACCAAAGGGGCTTTCCCAAACCAGGACAGCCTGCTTAAACTGCTCTATATGGGTATTCAGAATGCCAGTAAAAAATGGACGATGCCGGTTCAAAACTGGTCTTTGACCATATCTCAGTTAGCGATATTTTTTGAAGGGAGGCTGGATAAAGAATTAAGGCTCTGATATGATAGCTAATCAAAAAACAGGCTGACACAGAATATTGAACACTCCCGGTTACCTCCTATGTTTTGATGTTTACGGTTAGCACCTTCATCAAAACCGGTAACCCTCACTTTTTCAAGTGCGGTGTCAGATTAAATCGAAACTATTCCACTTTAATTATCCTTTAAGATCTTCAAGCCTGATGGTGGCGCTATACCATCTTGAGGCAAACTAATATACTGAAAGCTTCCACTGTATGGATAATCAGAACTTAATGCTCGTCCATCCTTATCGGTAAATGGCCAATGATCTATTCTTAAGTTTGCTCCGTATCTTGATTGGTCACAAGTATGTAATCCAGTTTCCTTATTGTAGTTTGAATTGCATGTTTCCGTTCCTGACTCTGAATATTCGGAAGAACTTAGGTTGTGCCATTTGCCAACGTTATCCTTTAAATTACCAGATATTCTTATGTCAGTTGTAGTACAACCGCCCCATTCTCTATCGATTGCATATATATTAGGGTCTATAAATAAATTATTTGATATTTCGACATTATCCATTCTTATCGGGCGAATTTGGCGACCACCTTTGTAGAAGGTGTTATTCTTGACGACATGATTTTCATCTGAATCTTCAACACAACCACCTCTGGAGGAATCATAGTCCTCGCAATTGTCCTTTGACCATGATGGTTTATTTGGGCACGTTGTGACACCGCATTGATCGTGAAGTTCAAGACCTACCTCGCTATTATCGAAAATGTTATTTAGGACCTGGTGATTTTTTGACATTCGTAAGCGCGAATAGGACTTTGTATAATTATACTGAATGATCGCGTTATTACTGTTTGTAGTCCAATATATGAATCTTGCATTATTAGATGTAATATCCAAGCATTTATTCAGTTCGATCAAGACATTATCTGATCCATAACAACCATATATAAGAGACTGCGAAGATGAATTTAGGCCGCGATTACCGCTGAATATATTTCCCCGGATGATAACATTATCTGCTGATTTGGCTGATATTGCTCCAGTATCCGCTGTATCTATTGTATTTGATGTAAAATAGTTGTATTTTGCCTGTCCCCCATTAGATGCAGTTCCTGAAAAATAAACTACTCCAGATCTTGATGTTGTTGGATGGTAATTCTTGATCATAAAACCTATGACTTGGACGTTTGAACTTTTTATACTAAATGCATATTGTTTTTTCGATCCTCCGTCAAGAATAGACGGGGCGGCACTGTTTGGAGCGTTTTCCGCTTTAAAGATTATTCCACTTCTTGATACATCAACATCTTCACTATAGGTGCCAGGTTTAACCAAACATATATCTCCGCTGCTTGCAGAATTTGCGCAGGCCTGTATTGAAGAATAATCCCCGCCACTCTTGCTGACAGTAAACACTGCTGCAACGGCCGTATTCGACCACGTTAATACTAAAATCAAAAAAATAAAAATTGTTTTGAACTGCATATATTTCCTCCTTAAATTATCTCATGAATTTAAGATTTTATATCACCAGATGGAATGGCGCCAAGATTAGAAAACGAAACTAACTTTATTTTGATAGATTATTTCAGGGCAACAATATTTGAACTGCATAAACTCCTAATTCAACAATTGGTTTATCGGCATTTAGACTACTGTTGGCATGCAAAAAAAATGCCGAATTTAGGATAATTTGAATTAATCGTCGCTTAATTCCTATGATATCAATAAATGCGACATATACCAAGGCTTCATTCATTAAACTTCGTGCCTTAACCGTGTATTAAATTGCAATAACCTTTGGTGTTTATGATATTGATAGTTGCGAATTTAAATTTTATTCTCAATTGCATTTGTTTGATTTCGCTCCCTTTAACAATACAACGTTATCATTTTCCGTAGTTCACAGTGAAAGAAATACCATACAAACGCAGTTTATTGTTATCCCATTATTTGATAAGTGATTGAAACATTATACCTTTCTGTGTGTATGTAAAAACATACAGGCGGTATTTGTTTAATTGATCGTCCGTCAAGTCAAAGTCGGGATTCATTTAAACTTGACTATTCCCTGTAGCTTGCTGCAGCGAGATTCATTTTTGTATATGTATGAATAGGAAATCTAATGTACACTTAATAATAATTCCAAAGAAGCCTAACAATACCATTCGTTTGATGTATTGTTTGAGAGGGAAGAAACATGCCTGGACTATTCGGTTTAATCAGTAAGGACATTATACCAATTGAAAAAACATTGAAGGTTTTCAATAACTCATTATGTGCTGGTGATGGTTCAAAAAATGAGTGGCATTATCATGACGATGATAAAAAATTATTAATAGGGTGGAAAGGAAACGAGAACTTCAATATATCCGAATATTGTTATGAATCGAAAGAAATAGTTGTCAGTATCAGTGGATGGATTGCATCATCTGATAATAACAATATTCACGCTATTCAGATTGCAAACAAATATAGAAAGCATGGCATAAGTTTTCTACGCTATATAAATGGTCAATTTTTCCTTTTCCTATGGGATAAAAGAGAAAAACTGCTTTTTCTGGCGACCGATCATTTTGGGCTTAGGCCCCACTATTGGTGCAATGATGGTTCGACTTTGAGCTTTGCCTATGAGACGGGTGCTTTGATAGCGGTTAACAGCCTCGATGAGAGCCTTGATTTAACAGCACTTTCACAATTCTTGTCTTATGAATACATCCTACAAGAAAGAACATGGCACCCTAAAATCAAACTTATACCGCCAAGATCGTATTTGCTTGCTTCTGGAGCGGGTGATTACAAAATAGAAAGATATTGGAAGTGGGAAGACATAAATGAGGAAAGTGCTAAAATTACAAATGAAACCGATTTATTAGAATCGTCTCGTTATGCCTTCAACAATGCTGTAAAAAAATGCTATTCAAATGCACCAGAGGGTGTACTTATTACCCTTTCTGGTGGTCTTGACACTCGCGCTCTGATTTCTGCCGCTGATTATACTCGTACCCAAACAATTACACATGGTTCACCGAATAGTGCGAATCGAATTATAGCGAGAGACATTGCTGAAAATCTTGGGGTAAAGCACTTAGAATATAACATAGATACGAATTGGATGCCGGAAAGGGCTAAACATTTAGTTTGGTTAACAAGTGGGCACGAAAGCCTTAGACATACCCACAGCCACAGTTATCACCAGCAAATTGGTGATTTGAGTGGTAAAATCATGATAGGAGGGCTTGGCGGTGAGTTTGTGAGAGCTTTTTTCTATAATTTCGGTCAATTCGCTATTGTAGGGAAAAGGATTTTTGAAATAAATAAAAACGCCCAATATGATTTTTTAGCAAAACTACTTCATATTAGAATGACATACGGGGCATTATCCAAAACACAAAAAACAAGACTTCTTAGACCTGAAATTCTGAAAGATACTGCCGGGAAAGATTACGACACCATTCTTGAAATTATTCGAAGCTATGGTTGGTGGAGTGATATCTTTGATCAACTCGACCGATTTTATTTAGAGCAGAGGGTTCGACGTTTTATCATAAACGGACAGCTTTATACATGGAATCACATCGAGTCTAGATGGCCATTTATGGATATTGATTTTGTATCGACAGCTTCAAAACTACCGCATGAATGGAAAATTGGCTCTCGATTCCATAGGTATTTGATTGCGAAAAATTCCCACGTTTTAATGAAAATTCCTCATGACGCAACGATGAAACCTTTAACTCTTGAGTCACCTAATTTTTATTATTTACAAAAATTTTTACCCTGGAATAAAAAAGATTCGAAATTCGATAAATATACAAACTATCCGAGCTGGTTTCGACAAGAATGGAAAGACTGGACTGAAGAATTAATACTTGCCAAGAATGCACTTTGCCATGAATATTTCATACCGACTGAAATTGCACACATATGGCAAAATCACTTAAACGGCATGAATAATTCAAGAATATTGAGCATTCTTATAACAATTGAATTATGGCTTAAATTACAGAAGCATTTTTGTAATACAAAATAAGGATTCATTATAATTACGGTCAAGCCTCAGAAATAAAAGCATGGCTGAATTTCTCATTAAATTTTTGTTTTGGCT
Source organism: uncultured delta proteobacterium (assembly GCA_963848135.1). Taxonomy (GTDB): domain Bacteria; phylum Desulfobacterota; class Desulfobacteria; order Desulfobacterales; family SG8-13; genus JARFQH01. Next base: position 271,964 of record CAWKCK010000018.1, on the reverse strand, counting down.
GTTTATATTTGCCATAATTTATATATATATTGGATATTTTTTAATCCTGCTAATAGGTGAAAAATTACAAAGGATGTCAGGTCGGGATGGGAGTAAATTCCCTAATTTTACAAACACCTTATTTATCCCAGCCTACAATGAAGAAACAGTAATAGCTGAAAAAATTGAAAATTCTTTGCACCTCAAATATCAGGGAGATTTGCCTGAAATCGTTGTAGCTTCCGATGGGTCGACTGATCGCACAAATAACATTTTAAATTCATATAGGAAAACTCCACGATTAAGGGTCTTCATAAATGATAAAAACGAAGGGAAAAATGACCTCATCAACAAATTTATTCCCCTAACATCTGGGCAAATTATCATTTTTACCGATGCGAATTCTATATTTACCGAAGATTCCATTATAAATATCTTACGACATTTCTGTAATCCGGCCGTTGGTTGCGTCGGTGGGCACTTGAAATATTTAAAGGGGAAATCCGCTACAGCCAAAGGAGAAGGGCTTTATTTCAAATACGAAAATCAAATCCGAAAACTCGAAGGCCGCCAAGGCAAAATGGTGGGAGCTAATGGAGCCATTTATGCCATAAGAAGAGAACTCTTTGTACCGGTGCCTCCCCATGCACCAAACGATTTTTATCATCCATTGGCGATTCTCAAACAAGGATACGACTCGGTGTTCGAGGAAAATGCCGTGGCGTATGAAAAAGCAACCGAAGATCAATCAGAAGAGTTCAAACGGCGGTCGAGAATTGTGGCTCGGAGCATTGCCGCACTGGTTGAAGTCAACAAAAAATTCGGGGTGTTTAAAGGTAAGGGATGGTTCAACATCTTTTCTCACAAGGTACTGAGATGGCTTACTTTCCCAATGTTGGTGGTCATCTGGTTTCTCAATCTGTTTCTCATTGCAGATCCACTGTATCTTATGATTTTTCATTTTCAGAATATTTTTTACATATTCGGTACCATCGGCTTTTTTTTCGAAAAAGCCGGTATAAAAATGAAACCTTTTTACGTCCCATACTATTTTCTGTTAATTAATCTGGCTGCTTTTGTCGGGCTAATTCAGTGGCTCAGCGGACAAAAAATTTCCACCTGGCAAAAAGCCTCCACCACGCGATAACACTGATAATTCTAAGATAATATAATGAACCGGCACTCAAATTTTTCCCCGCACAACAAGATTACCGCCAAACATTTGTGGGAGGTTGTTCGCTATACTTTTAGCCCGACAATGTTAAGGGAATTAGCCCAAAAATTCGGATATTATATTCATGACCATGTGGCGCCGATTTCCCAGATGAATATTAAAGGCAATCCCCGCATCCATCCGACAGCTTCTTTCAGAAGCGGCCATAACATCTATTTAGGGGAAAATTCTCATATAAATCAATACTGCTGCATTTGGGCCAGCCAATATTCTAAAATTATTCTTGGAGACAACCTTCTGATGGGGCCCGGTGTAAAGATGTTTTCATCCAATCACAGCACAAAGAAATTGAATATCCCAATGAACATTCAACCCTGGGTTGAAAAAGATATTCAGGTGGGTAACGATGTTTGGCTGGGCGCAAATACGGTAGTCGTTGCCGGTGTCAACATCGGTAACGGCACAGTCGTTGCCGCTGGATCAGTGGTTACAAAGGACTTACCCGAGTATGTAATTGCCGGTGGGGTGCCGGCAAAACCCCTTCGCAGTCGAAAATGACGATAGCCTTTGTCCTCTCCCTTGTAAATCTCCCGATACTTTCCGTTAATCTCACCTGAAAAATTTCATAGAATATCATGTCAAAGAACCGATTCGTTTCTTTTTGTAGCATTATATCAGCTTGCTGTGCCTTCATGATATGTTGGGAGGGCATTCCGTTAAGGGGTGCTTCGGGAGGCCAACCACCAATGCGCCTTGCGATTTACCCAGCACCGGTTGAGATGAAATTCCGCGGTGGTGTCTCAAAAATCTGTGATTCAAGCCGAATAGTGTTTGATGAAGCAAGCCGCGATAATGCCGTTCTGTTGGCGAAAGAACTGTCTGCAGGAGGTCTGCAGCTGGAAATGCAACCTGTTGAAGTGGGGGCTCCTCGTTCAGGAGACATTCGCTTGCATCAGGAGGAATTGGACCGAAAAATGTATGGAGGCTCGGATGGGACAATCGGAAATTCGGGTAGCTATGTTTTGTCGGTTTCAGATGAGGGTATTCGGATAATCGGGACCGACCCTGAAGGCCAGTTGTTTGGGGTGTTCAGTTTTCTGCAGTTGATCAACCCCGGTGATTGGAGTGTGCCAAATGTCGATATCATGGACTGGCCGTCAATGTCATTTAGAGGTCTCAGAGGGCATTTTCCTAAAAACAATTCATTTGAAATTGAAAATTTCCACAGAATGATACGGGCAATGGCTTTCTGCCGTCTGAATCAATTGTGGATCCGGGATTTGTATGTGAGAAGATTTCCAGCCTCGATCCGGTTGGAAAAGCACCCCGAACTCAGCGACGATGATGCCATTTCAAAAACGTTGGCCCGGGACCTGATTCAGTATGCGCAGAAACTCAATGTATTCGTTATGGGGAGCATATCGTCTGCCGCCGATATAGCCTGGTCCATTTATCCTGAGCTTATCGAGATGGCCCCTGGGGAAAGCCCGGCATCTATTCCCATAAAAAATGAAAAATCCCGGACAGAGAAATATCGCTTCGGCGCCAGGTTCAATTTTTGCCCGTCAGACGAGCATACCTATCTGTTATTATTTGACATTATCGACGAGCTTTCCCCGCTCTTCACTTCCCAGATTTTTGATCTCGGCATTGACGAAGTCAGCCAATACGAAAACGGCTCCAGGTGGGTGGCCGATGAGCGCTGCCAAGGCAAAAACCCTGCTCGATTGTTTGCGGAATACACAAATCGGCTGGCCGATTATGTCATCCTGAAGGGCAAAATACCGCTCGTTAACAGCACACCCTTTATCAAGGAACACGGCGGTGCATTTCATGATATCTATCGATCGGTGGCTCTAATCCGAAAAAATATCGTGATCAACAACTGGTCCGAGGGCTTTGTCCGGAAGCAGCGGCGAAATTCACTGCTTGGTAGTATGTTCTACAGTTCTGATTTCAGCAGTACCGCATATTTTGCAAGCTACAGGATTAACACTATTATCCACATGGTCCAGGCGGGAAAGCAGTGGAATGACAGACCGGAACTCATCGAACAGATCGGGACTGGCAAGTGTTTTGGTGCCTTTATAACCCATTACACTTACATGACCGGAGAAAAAGTCGACCCGCGGGTAGTTGATGGCATGTCCTATTCAGGAAGTCATTTCTGGTCGCCCAACAAACCAGTGATGGGCAGTGATGAAGACAAAGCGTTGACACTTTATGGACGGCGCATTATTGAAAATATCCTGAATGGTGATTCCTATTTCACAGGCATTCAGAGAGCAAAAACAAGTTCACCCTGATAATGATTCGCTCATGTCTGCAGCTTGCTAACCAGTTTTGTCGGGTAGAATGGATGATACCCAAGGAAACAGCGGAATTGAAGGGTCACTGCCTGAGCACCAAAGTTTTATTTTCTTCGTTCAATATTTTGGTGATATTTATAGTGACATGTTCAAGCGCAATCGCATTTGAAACGACGCCCATATTCCCTACACCGGCTAGAATAGAGTTTAACGACGGAAGCTACCCGATAGATAGCACCACGGTCATCGTAGTGCCTTCCGGCAATCACGAATTGAGATGGGTATCTAACTTTTTGGCCTCCGAACTCGGGATGGCCATGAATGCCGAGGATAATAAACTTCAGGTTATCAATGAAGCCGGATGGGAAAATCAGAAAAAGCCGGTTGTCTTTTTAGGTACTAACGATTACGGAGATCTTGCGAATACTCTGACTGGTGATGCCGCCATGCTCCTCTCGGATGAGGATGGCGCATACGTGATAAAAGTAGGAAAAGGAGGCGCTGCCGTTTTAGGCCACAATGCACAGGGAGTCTATTACGGTTGTTTGAGCCTACTGCAGCTCTTCGAATTGACCGGGAAACATACCGGAAAATTTCCTTTTACAACAATTGTGGACAGCCCCTACCATTATTATCGCGGAATGCGAGTTACGCTGCCAAGGGGCAAGCCAAGGGAAAAGGAGATTTCGCATGAGTATTTCAGAAACTTCCTCAGGCTTTTATCCTATCTAAAACTGAATCATGTCTGGGTGCAGGGGACTTCCTGGAGCGTACCCCTTCGTCGCCACCCTGAAATGGCATGGAAAGATGTGCTTACACCAAATCAGGCGAAAGAATTTAACGATTTTGGAACACGTCATTTTCTGAGTATGGATGGCTCGCTGGATTGGAGTTGGCTGTACTATAATTACAAACATCTTGCTGAACTTTACCCCGACGAGACATGGGAACAAATGCGACCGAGTGTCAAGAAGATGAGTCGAGTCAATCCGTGTCCCTCAAAACCAGAGACCTGGGGGATTCTTCTTGAAACGATAGACGATGTTATAGCGGTTCTTAGCGGTAGTCACTTTGCTATTCCTCTGGATGAAATGTACCAGGAAAATCACGGCTCCCGTTGGGCTGTGGATTTGGACTGTAAAGGCAAAGATCCGGTCCGGTTGTGGGCCGACTTTGCCAATCGGCTTACGGCTCATGTTATCGCAAGAGGAAAAGTTCCAATTATTAGCGGCGGTATGCTGCTGCGCGAACATCAGGGATGGTACAAAAACATATACAAGGCAATTGATCTGATTCAAAATCGAGACAAGATCGTTATTTATAACTGGTCAGAGGGGCATATACGCCGCGGTGGAATGGTGGTCAAGGGTCAAAAGCTTCAGAAACAGGGTATGAAGACAACACCGTTTTTTCGTGAACACGGTTACAAGGATGTCATGCATTTACTCATGAACAGGTGGAAAGGACGCCCGGAGTTGCGCGAGGTAAATGGCAAACTTGATTGCTATGGCGGTTTCGTATCCTATTATCATACGATGGACTTTAAAACTTTACAAGAGAAGGGGACTCTCGAAAGTCTTGTCTTCTCCTCGCAGCATCTTTGGAGTCCTGATCAACCGCAAATGGATTCACCAGAGGACTTCCGGCTGACCCGTTATGGAGAAGAACTGGCTGCCGGGGTGCTTCACAGTCAGAGTTTTATTGCGGCAGTTATGAAAGCAAGGGCGGCCTATCGAAATCCACAGGACGTCATCGACGAAAAGACTATAAGCCGCGTGTTCGAGAGTACGGATCTTATGCTCGATCTCACTGGGGGCGGTTCCGGGCGGCAAATTTCAGGTGAAATGCACGTAAGCCTACCCCTTGAAGAAGGCAACCCCGGGAGAACGTATTTACTTTTCACACTCAAAGGTAGTGTAGAAACCGAAAAAGATCTTACCGTCTTTATCAACAACCACGAGGTTGATTTGGGCGCTGCCATATTTAGGGAATGCGGAGACAGTCGCTGCTATAAAATCGACGTACCAACAGGATGGATCAATTTTGGCTCAAAATCCAATGTGCTGATATTCGTTCGAAAGTCCCTTACAGGATTTAAAATATTACAAGCCGCAGTTGGTATTAACGATGATTTTTGATAAACAGATATAAATGTCGATAGTTCGGGTGGTTGTTTGATTATAGGAGAGTTTTGAAAAATTAGACAGAATGCCAATCAATTTCTGTAAAATTTTTTTCGAAAACAAGGATAAATTTATCATGGTATCAGAATTTATTCATGAAAATTTCGTATTTTCAGGCATTCAATTGGACTTGCAAGAGCGTTTTAGAGTGGCCCAGAGGCTTTACTCGACGGCTGGGCGCACCTATCCTCCCCCAATACGGTGGCAACCTTCAGGATCTTTTTACCCCGTTAAATTTCGATAGAACAGCGAAGCGAATTTAACCTGGGTAACCCCTTTTCTTATATTATAGGCGACTTGCCGGCACCAGGCATCAAAATTGTTTTTAGCGATGTTAGAAACCGCGTTCTATTAGCCCCATCATACAGGTGACTGATTCCGAAGTATTGTTCAACGATATATCTTACTTTTGATTCCGGTAAAATAGTCTGTGAATTCAACAAGATACATATTTTTGTGTTTCGCTCTATTTCATATTTAGCCTGCCCGGTTAAATTTCGTTGCACATGTTCCTTGAATATGTTTAGGTGATATTTTTGGGCCGCAGTTGAATCTTTGTCTCAAATTTACCACTATACTACAGGAAATGATCACATGAAAAAATATAATGAAACGATAGGAGTATATTCTGAACACATCTGGATTCCTACGCCTACCGACATCATGAAAAGAGCCGCCCTCATTGACGTATTCAAACCCTGTCTGTCAAATCCGGGATCTGTAATTGAAATTGGTTCTGGGGCTGGTGCGTTGATCCAAGAACTCATGCTACATGGATTTTGGGGAAAGGGAGTAGAAACCTCCGAAAATGCACTAAATGTTGCCAGAGCGTTTTGTCAGGAAGGTGATAAGAAATTCATCTTTGAACCCGCGACCAGCAATGAGGACATAGGATCTTATGACTATGTTATAGCGATTGCCGTTTTGGAGCATATTGAAGACGATATCAATGCCCTCAGGCAATGGAGGCAATTTTTGCGACCTGGTGGAAAAATGTTAATTGCTGTTCCAGGCCATATGGCTCTCTGGGGGCCAAACGATGTATGGGCAGGACATTATCGAAGATACGACCGTTCAGCCTTGATCGAAACTGTTGGAGAAGCAGATTTTTCAATAGAAGCAGTACATGCCTACGGATATCCATTGATCAATCTCATAAAGCGTATTCTTAGGAAAAAGATTGGGAATAGAGTTTATCGAACCCAAAAACTCAATTCGGAGTTCACTAAAGAAGAGGCTTCGTCAAATAGTGGAATTGACCGGGGTAAGTGGTCCCAAATATTTTTTATTTATTCCAGTAGAATATTCAATATTGTGTGGAGATTCATGTTTTTCATCCAAAGCCTCTTCTATAACACCGAAAAAGGTACCGGTTATATTTTACTGGCAGAAAAAAAATGACAAAATAATATTTTTTAGGCAATATTATTGAAGGAAATTCAATCGGAATGGTCAAATTTTAGGGCGTCTTTCTGGGATTTTGCAAAGGTCTCGGGTTAAAGCCGATAGGAAAAGGAGAATTGCTCGATATTTTTATTAGAATTTCCGTGTTTGCACCACCAAATCGATTTCTATAGGCACTTGCCACCCTGATGTAATGCAGAATAAATCGATGAGAATCACATCCATTGACGGAATGCGGGCAGTGTTTGCGCTATGGGTCGTCGTAGGACATGTGATCGGAAATACAGGCTTGACGAAGAGTGATTTTTCAATCGGTTTCAAATATGTTTTAACCGGGACGTATGCGGTCGATTTGTTTATTATTATAAGTGGTTTCGTTATATTTTTTCTGCTTGACAAAAAAAAGGAAAAATATTCGCCATACATAACAAGACGTTTCTTCCGATTGTTCCCGGTTTCTTTTATCCTTTTTCTTATCGCTATACCAGCCTGTACCCTCATTCCCGATAATGCCGAATCCTATGCACATCTTTTCGTTTCAAAACCTTTCCCGCATCTATCGTACTTGGATTCATGGTGGGCGAACATTGAGCTGCATGTCGTTAGCCATCTTTTGATGTTACATGGTATGATCCCGGAAACGGTATTGCCCACCGCACCGATAGCGTTCCTTCCCCTTGCATGGAGTATATCGCTTGAATGGCAGTTCTATTTGCTTGCGCCCCTCTTTTTTTATATGTCAAAACGGCTGTTGATCGAAAAGGAAAACTATGCAGGAGCAATTGCATTTTTATTTTTCACACTATTTGCTGCAATCATAATCAAAGCGGTATACCCTACGGTCCTGAGGGGGGCCTTTTTACCTTATAAGATTCATTTTTTCATCATCGGCTGGGCGTCATATTTTCTGTCACGGTATCTGTCTTTTAAAAATGTTGACCGGGATCTTGTATTGTTGATCTGCTTGTTGATTGCTTCAGTGATCGCCTATACAACCAAGGCGCATTATAGAGTAAACGGTTCTTTTCCATTTGTAATATGGCTGCTTCTTTTTCCGTTTGTGATAACGTCAAAAAAGGGCTGGCTGGTAGCAAGGTTATCACCGATTTTAGACAATAAAACAATTACATACGTGGGGAAAATTTCTTACTCTATCTATTTGAGCCATAGACTATTGATCATATTTATAATGAAAGCTGTCTCTCCGTTCGCTCATGAACTGAATTCCATGCAGTTTCTATGGATACTTATGCCGACAACCATCATATCGACATTGGTGGCATCAGCATTCCTTTATCGGTTCATAGAGGCCCCGGGAATGAAATTGGGCGCTAAAATTTCACATTATTTTACTAACGATAGGCAAACGCTTCCTAATATACAAAGCGGCGAGAAATCATCTTCTTAATTATTATTAGTGCAAGCGGCGATCTGGAAATGTAAATTCAAAAGTTTTTTTTGAATGGCATGAAAGGTGATTATTATAAAACTATAGATAGAGATTATGGTGTTAGATCCATTGCAGGGCTTGAGCGCTTGATTTCATGCCTTGAGAGAGATGCTAACGTCATGGAAATCGGTTGCGGCTCCGGGCATGTTGCAGGCAATTTGAGAGATATTCTGCCACGTATAGTTGGTTCGGATATTGAATTTCATTGCCTGCGGACAACTCAGACCAACTATCGCGATTTAAAAATCGTTTCCTTTGACGCTGCCAAACCATGGCCCTTCAAAGATGAATGCCTTGATTTAGTATTCAGTTCTAATTTGTATGAACACCTGAACGTCGGCAACCTGTATACTGAAGAAGCTAAGAGAGTTCTAAAGATCGGGGGGGCATGCTTAATTTCCACACCACATATATTTATGGATATATTGTGGTGGTGTATAATAAATCGTGACAGTCGAGGAAGGCTTCGATGTATCGTAAACAGAATTTTTCACAACCCTGATTGCGGGCATTCGAATCTTCAAACCATAAAGTCTTTGAAAAGAAAGATGACCCAGGCAGGTTTACAACCCGAATTGATAAAAAGAGAATCCCTAAATTCCACTGAGATTGAAAAAATTTTGCGTATCTTTCCCTTCGGCATAAACCTAATTAAGAAACTGATATTGTCCCTTCCGGGCTGGCTTCAGCCGACAATTGTCGTCGCTGGCAGAAAGTTGGCGCCCAATTGAAATGATCGTTGTAATAAATCAGTAATCTCTCATCCTCAAAATTCCCCTTATCTCCGACTTCTCAAAACTCCCACGATTGTTCGACCCAAAAATCCAGTGTTGTAGCCATCCCGAACACTTTGAGTGTCACGATAGGGGTGTGTTCAAAAAACACACCTTGAGGGCCTGTGACTATTGTACGCCTAGTTAACGGCAGGCCAAAAATTTAAGTAGGCCGGGGTTATCATATTTTATTTTCTCATTGATTTTGTCTGTTTAAGGGTGGCACTCCTTAATTTCCAGGCACATAAACAAGCTAAATTGAAGAGCAGGTAATGTCATGTGGATACTCAAGGAATTTAAACATGTGAGTCGTACAGGTAGCATTTTATTTTTATTTACTATCGCATCAGCGCTGATGTTACCCGTAAATCCCTGGCCGCGCGATCAATGGTTTAAAACACAATATAGAATCTTCGGACAATTATTAGGGGAAGATAACTATACCCCGATTGCGGTACCAGCTTTTTTCCATAAGTTCATCCACGAGGTCGCTAATTTATTGGAACTTGACTTGAAAGCCGAATTTTATATGGGGAGCATAGCCCAGAATTTTCTTGTCTTTCTATCGTCTCTATTCGTGCTTTGGTCATGTCAAAAGATGGGGATGCAGCGAATAAGCAATTTTGTAGCCATACTTTATTTAGTTTTCATTCTGTCAACGGGCCTACCTCAGGCCTTCTGGTCTGAGAATACGGTGCTTTTCCTGTTCTCAACTGTTCTTTATCTGACGGTTATGATCCATGTCGGCGAGGTAAGACAGCCTGCCGGTTTTTGGCTGAAAAGTGTCACTTGTGGAATGATAATTGGAGCGCTCGTCGTGACCCGTATAATTCCGATACTCATTATCCCGTGCCTAGCCATCTTGTTTTATCTTCGACTCGATAATCAGTGTTTTTATGGATTTATATCTGTGATTTTAGTAACAACGGTCATTTTTATAATGGCATTGTCGTTGAGTAACTTGGCTAGATATGGCCGGTTCGAACTGACAAACTCATCCGGAAGGCATCTTTGGCAGGGCGTTATGCCGATAACCGACGACGCCCTAAACAGTTCACCAGATTACAAGGCCATAATGGAATTTAATCCCGACAGGCGCAGAAAAAATCATTGGGAATTAAGAATACCGGATGTTGAGAAAGGAAAGTTTGGTGGTGAAGCGTTACTTGGCAGATTAGCAAAAGAAGCGATCCTCAATAAACCTTTAGCCTATATAAAGCTAGGCATCAGAAAATTTGTACTTACAATTGGAAAGAGGCCCTACAGATTAGGCTTCGGAGAGGAGCAATGGTATGATCCTCTCAATACAGATGAACTTCTTCCCCCTATAGCAATGACGATACTAAAACTGCCAACAGTATTTGGAGATATTGTTTACAAGACTTTCGACTACATTTACCGGGCCTTTAAGTGGATTTATCCCTTGGTTCTTTTCTTTGTATTATCAACATACTGTGCCTATTTTGTTTCCGGAGTTCATCTTTTTTTGCATTCATCCGACCAAAATAAAAAGACTTTTCAGGTGAGATATGGAACGCTAGTGTTTTTCATTATGGGTACCCCGATTGTCGCTTTGGTCAGCTTGGGAATAAATAGCCTCGTTTTTGCCGGAGTTTGTTTAATTATTTTGGTTCTCCAGTCGTTATTAATAAGCAAATATCAATTAAATTTTAAATTGATTGCGTCATTGAATGGATTGAATATCGGTGTTTTTTATACATTTACTATACTTCTTTTTTTCGGATCCATGTGGATCAGCTGGCAAGTGGAAATAGCTAACACAAGAAATGTACTTCCATACCTGCCATTCATTTTCATAACGTTTGGTATGTCGTTAGACTTTTGGAAAAATAGATTAGGAGTGTGCAGGCTTCTCACCAGGTGACTTGAAAGGTAAGGGTGATCTGATGGTTTACCACTATATTCGACTTTGACACTCGGTTTCGATATAAAAACAGATATGACCCTGAATGCTTCTGAACTAATAATGCCCCTCCCAGATTCCTCCCGTTTTTCAAACCATTCGTCCTTGGCTGAGAACAATCGCATAAGATACTAAAAAAATACAAAATACAATCTTTGGTTTCAGAGGTGTTGTTAAAATCATACAATGTAAGTTGCCATGATTACTCAATTTCGTTGGGGCATAAGCGGCATAACGTGAATTGGTGAAGGAGAATTCATACGCTTATTGTATATAGTTTAAATTCACGTACGCTATGTTTGTAATGATAACAGCATGATAGGTAGGTGGTACTGAAATTGCACGAACCAACCGCAAAAAATAGCACTGTGCGGCACGATTTTTCGTTTTCCCTTTTATCCTTTATATGTGCGAGGTTGGCGTGCAGAATTTTAGAACTTATGACGATGCAATTTTATTTTTTCACAAATCTATTCTCATTTTGGTTTTTTTTGCTCTGTGCATCATGGTACCGTTGTCCGCGGTTGCAGGCACGGTAACTCTGGCTTGGGATGCGAACACCTTTTCGAATATCGCTGGATACAAAATACATTACGGAACATCCAGCAAGAACTACACCCATAACGTCAACGTCGGTAAAAATACGAGTTGCAGCCTCTCCGGTCTTAAGGAAGGGGAAAAATATTACTTTGCTGCCACCGCGTACAATACCAGTAATGTTGAAAGCGCCTATTCACTTGAAATCCCCTATACCATCCCCATCAGTTCCAATTCCTGTTGCTTCTATTCAACGAGCAATCGACACGCTCAATTCTCGTTCAATGTGTCGTCCGGATTGACTGACGATTACGATTCTTCGCAGACCGTATTTGCTTTTGAAGCTGAAGAAGGAAGCATCAACAATGCCATGGCGACATCCGGAGACAACAATGCGTCCTCCGGCACGTACATCGCGGTTCCGAACGGGGGTGGATCGGGTTATGCTCAATACACTTTTCAGGTCACCTCCGCCGGTAACTATATCGTTTGGGGCCGGGTGCTGGCGCGCAATGGACTTACGACTCTTTCTATGTCTCGATGGACGGCGGCGCCAAATCGACCTGGGATACCGCCATGTCGACAAACTGGACCTGGGACAAGGTCAGTCATCGCGGGGGCGGGGATCCGGTTGTATATCATCTTGCCGCAGGAACACACACCCTGCGCATCGACAATAGGGAAGAGGGAACCAAACTCGACTCTGTCGTGATTACAAAAAACACGACTTCGGTCCCGAGCACCTCCGTCTTTAACGGGAGCCCATCCACCACAACGAACCCCACGGTTCCTTCCGATATCTTTAACGGGAGCCCCTCCAACACAACGAACCCCACAGTTCCTTCCGATTCAACGAGCGCTCCGTCTCCTTCCAATCCGACAGGCTCTACCGTGTTCGGCGAATTGACTGACGATTACGATTCTTCGCAGACGGTATTTGCCTTTGAAGCAGAAGACGGAGGCATCAACGATGCCATGGTGACATCCGGTGACAACAATGCGTCCTCCGGAACATACATCTGGGTGCCGAGCGGGGGCGGATCGGGATATGCGCAGTACACCTTTGATGTTACCTCCGCCGGTGACTATATCGTGTGGGGCCGGGTGCTGGCGCCCAATGGGCTTTCTGACTCTTTCTATGCCTCGATGGACGGCGGCGCGAAATCGACCTGGGATACCGCCAGGTCGACAAACTGGACCTGGGACAAGGTCAGTCATCGCGGGGGCGGGGATCCGGTCGTCTATCATCTTGCCGTGGGAACACACACCCTGCGCATCGACAATAGGGAAGAGGGAACCAAACTCGACTGCGTCGTGATTTCAAAAAACACGACTTCGGTCCCGAGTACCTCTATCTTTAACGGGAGCCCCTCCAACACAACGAACCCCACAGTTCCTTCCGATATCTTTAACGGGAGCCCCTCCAACACAACGAACCCCACAGTTCCTTCCGATTCAACGAGCGCTCCGTCTCCTTCTAATCCGACAGGCTCTACCGTGTTCGGCGAATTGACCGACGACTACGATTCTTCGCAGACGGTATTTGCCTTTGAAGCAGAAGACGGAGGCATCAACGATGCCATGGTGACATCCGGTGACAACAATGCGTCCTCCGGAACATACATCTGGGTGCCGAGCGGGGGCGGATCGGGCTATGCGCAGTACACCTTTGATGTCACCTCCGCCGGTGACTATATCGTGTGGGGCCGGGTGCTGGCGCCCGATGGGGTCTCTGACTCTTTCTATGCCTCGATGGACGGCGGCGCGAAATCGACCTGGGATACCGCCAGGTCGACAAACTGGACCTGGGACAAGGTCAGTCATCGCGGTGGCGGGGATCCGGTCGTCTATCATCTTGCCGCGGGAACACACACCCTGCGCATCGACAATAGGGAAGAGGGAACCAAACTCGACTGCGTCGTGATTTCAAAAAACACCACTTCGGTTCCGAGCACCTCTATCTTTAACGGGAGCCCATTCACCACGAGCGCGTCTTCCGGCTCCGGCTCGACCACAATTTCGATCACGGAATCGGTCAATGCTGAAATTGAAGCTGAAGATGGAACCATGAGCAATACAATGGAAAGAGCTGCGGACAACAATGCGTCCTCCGGGATGTACATCTGGGTTCCCACCGGCGGTGATTCGGGTGGTTATGCGACGTTCACCTTTGACGTTACCCAGGCCGGAAAATATATCATCTGGGGACGGGTGCTGGCACCCGATGGGTTCGCTGACTCTTTCTACGTCTCCATGGACGGCGGTGCAGATTCGCTTTGGGATGTCACCCGATCAACAAAGTGGGTTTGGGACATGGTCAGTCATCGTACCGGTGCAAACCCGGTTACCTATACCCTTGCGACAGGAAAACATACCCTTGTCATCAAACAGAGAGAAGCCGGAACGAAACTCGATCAACTTATCATTACCGACGATATGAATCTTAAACCTTAGATGTAAAAAGAGTCACCCTCACTTGGCGGGTTCTCTTCCCGCGTTACGATTCAACGCCTAAATACCTGATCCCCCGGGGAGCTATCGTTACCCTCGCAGCGGAAGGAATCCTCAGCGCCATTCAGCCTACCCCGAATATTTCACGCCCCTGAGGGTGAATTCTTTTCTGCCTTTTTCAAAAATATCATAGGGTGCAAATTGTGCTCTTGCTGATATGATTAAATTTCTGTTCAATTATCTATAATGATTAAATTATCTCATAGTATTGAAAAGATTTCATGAAATATGTGGGCTAATGCATTCGGGAGCTGTGCCAGCTTGCCCCGCTGACCTTTCCTTTGCTGGAAAAAATAAAAAATAACTGATATACAATCCAGAAACAACATGGCCATATCGATCCCTCCTTCGATATCAGCGGCGGAGGCATTCAAAATCGAACGGTTTTGCTATGTTATCGGTAATAATCACGAAATGTTGGTTATCCCTACAGTGAGCGTTTCAAATTTTAAATGGAGGGGGAACTGCTTTATTTAAGAAATTCTATCAAAGTTTGATGTTAAAATTTGAAACCCATCGGGATTGCCGATCTTGCCGCATTTACGGCGTCATATGCCGTCCCGCATAGCCGACTATAGCGGAATGACATCTTTCTTGTATCTGCGGCAACCTCGACAATCGCTCAAATTAGGTTATCCTTTGCCATGGTGTTCATGTGACGATGGGATTCGTATTCTGGTCTATTAATCCGCAGGCGACAAAATGAACGAATTTAAAATCGACCACATCCCGATTTCTTCCGGCAATCAACTGGTATTGATTGCCGGGCCCTGCGTTATCGAAAGCCTCGACCACTGCCTGTTCATGGCCGAAACTTTAAAAAACCTGACGCAAACGTACAGTGTTCCTTTTATTTTCAAATCATCTTTTTTAAAAGCGAATAGAAGCTCGATCGAATCATATGTTGGTCCCGGTCTGGATAAAGGCCTAAATATCCTTCAGAAGGTCAAATTGGCGTTCGATGTTCCGATCATCAGTGATGTCCATTCTATCGAACAGGTAAAACCCGCCGCCGAGGTGTTGGACGTCATCCAAATACCGGCGTTTTTATGCCGCCAAACGCAACTTCTGACTGCGGCGGCAGAGACCGGCAGGGTGCTGAATGTCAAAAAAGGCCAGTTTTTGAGCCCCTGGGACGTGGGAAATATCGTTAGCAAGGTGCATAGCACCGGCAACAAGAAGCTGCTGATCACCGAAAGAGGGGTGATGTTCGGTTACAACAACCTGGTTGTGGATATGCGGGCACTCGAAGTTGTAAAGAAATTGGGCGTCGGGGTCGTTTTCGATGCCACTCACAGTGTGCAGCTTCCCGGAGGGCAGGGGGAAAGCTCTGGCGGCCAACGGGAGTTTGTTGACCCACTCACCAGGGCCGCACTTGCTATCGGCGTTAATGCACTATTTCTGGAAGTGCATGACCGCCCCGAGTTTGCCAAGTGCGACGGCCCCAACATGATAACGCCCGAATATCTCGATAAAAAGCTCCCTTTGTGGTTGAAAATAGACAATCTGATCAAGCAGGAAAACAAATAGTGCCGCAACCCATTGATATCGCCAAAGACGTACTCAAGCGTGAAGCCAACGCTATCAGCAACCTGGTCGAACGATTAGACCCGGTCTTTGAGGATGCGATTGGACTTATCCTGAAAAACAAAGGACGACTCCTGGTTCTCGGTGTGGGCAAGTCGGGGCATATCGCCCGTAAAATTGCCGGCACGCTGGCGAGTACCGGCCAACCGTCGTTTTTTATTCATCCGACAGAAGCCGTTCACGGGGATTTGGGGATGATGGTTTCCGGGGATGTCTGCCTTATGATTTCACATAGCGGAAATACAGTTGAATTGCTGTCAACTATTCCGGCGGTAAAGCGCCTCGGGCTTCCGATCATCGCCATAACCGCAAATCCGGATTCGAAGTTGGCAAAATTCGCCGATGTGGTGCTAAATACCTATGTATGTGATGAAGCCTGCCCGATGAACCTGGCGCCGACGAGCAGTACGACCGTTACTTTAGCGCTTGGAGATGCAATGGCCATTACTCTCCTCACTATGCGGGGCTTCGAAGAGGAGCATTTTGCCATGCGGCATCCGGGGGGCATTCTCGGGAAACGGCTTCTGACACGGGTCAGCGACATCATGATCAGGGAAAACCTGCCCGTTATCCCCATGCAAAGCTCTTTCAAAGAGGTCCTTGCAGCAATGACGAAAGGCAAGCAAGGGGTTGTTATCGTTGTCGACGAATTTGGGAAATTTGTGGGAATTTACACGGATGGTGACATACGCCGCACGATCGAGCGATATGATAAAATCAGTGACATCGTATTCGAGGAGATTTTTACCCGTAATCCACGGTCGATCAGAGAAAGTGCGCTGGCCACAGAGGCTCTGAAGATGATGGAAGGGAAAAAGATAACGTCTTTAATCGTAACAAACGGAGATGATGAGATTATTGGTTTACTGCACATACACCATTTATTGGAGCAGGGCTTGATATAGGGTGTACTCATACAATTTCTCCGTGCGCTACCGGTCCACATCCCCATTTAAAAAAGCCGCTCTACCAGAGCGGCTTTTTCTCGTTTTATCCTGACGATATTAATTTAAGTGACAAAGTTACGGCGATTTATAGTGACTGTTAAACCTAATTAGAGCGATTGTCTGAGTTGGGGTTATCGAATCGGAAATCATTCCTTAGTCATTTGGTTAATGAAATGACTGACGCACAGCAACATAACCCCCAGAATCAGCAAGTAAAGGGGTTCCGGTAGCGGTTGGATTTGGTTGCCGATGAATGCCGCAAATGCATAAACTGTTGTAATTATGGATATGAGAACAAAGAATATTGATATTTTCGTTAACCTTTTCACTTTTGCGCCACCTATATTGTTTGTAATCGGAAAATCCATCCGAATGCATGCCTATCGTATCTGGTAAATCGAAATCATCGTATCGTTTCTAATGAGTCATTTAGATATGCAAAAAAAATGCCATGGAATATGGCTAAGGGTGAAAATCGGTAAATTAATAAAACTGAATAATTATAGAATGTTATAGGCCTAAAGGCAGATAATGATTTGGGCTCGTTAAAGGTAAAAGTATTAATTGTGTAATATAGGGAATGTAATTTGGGTAAAATAGGAAAAATATTTCATATTAATCTTTGGTAAATCTCCGGTTTTATTGGGCAGATTCCTAAATTTTGATCGTCCCCGGAGTTAACAAATACCTGAGATGATGATTTTATAATTCTACTTATTTTTACGCCACCGGGGATGGGTGATGCCGTATTTCTTGATTTTGTAGTTCAGGGCCCGGGGGGTGATGCCCAGGTTTTGGGCAGCATCTTTTTGGATCCATAAACAGTCTTCAAGGACGCATAAGATCGTCTCCTTCTCACGTTCCGCAAGAGATTCCGCCGGTTTCGGGTGGCGTGATTCACCCGAAACCGGCTGAATTGATTTTAAATCAGGCAGAATGACGTGCTGCATTTCGATCACGGAACTATCTTCGAGGATTGTGGCGCGTTCGATGGTATTTGCCAACTGGCGTATGTTGCCCGGCCAGGAGTATTCCCTAAACGCTGCCATGACATCCAGGGCAAATTCGTTGATCTTCTTTTTCAGATTGCGGCAGATTTTTTCAAGCAGGTATTTCGACAGCGGCTCAATGCACTCTCTCCGCTCCCGCAGCGGTGGGATATGAACCCTGAGGACATTCAGGCGGTAATATAAATCCTCCCGGAATGTGCCTTCCATTACCTGAGATTCCGGTTTGCGGTTGGTGGCGGCGATGATACGAACATCCGAGAAAATGGTCCGGTTACCACCGACCCGTTCGAAAGATTTTTCTTCCAGCACCCGCAGCAGTTTGGCTTGCAGGGTGCCGCTCATCTCACCGATCTCATCGAGAAAAACCGTTCCATCCTTGGCCTGCTCGAGCCGGCCGACCCGCGTTTTGTTGGCACCGGTGAAAGACCCTTTTTCATGTCCGAAAAGCTCACTCTCCAGAAGGGTTTCAGGCAGGTTGGCGCAGTTGATTTTGATGAACGGTTTGGTACGTCGGCGGCTGTTATAATGTACCGCACCGGATAAAAAACTTTTACCGGTGCCGGTTTCACCGGTGATCAGGATGGTCGAATCTGTCTGGGCAAATTTCTTCAGTGTGGCGATCATACGTCGCATTGTGGAACTTTGGGCGATGATGCGGTTGAAGTCGTAAACGATATCCTGTTCGCGCTTGAGATAGTCGATTTCGTTTTTCAGATGTCTATTTTCCAAGCCCCGTTCGATCGAAAGAAGGATTTTTTCTTTGAAAAAGGGTTTGACAATGACATCAAATGCGCCTTTTTTTACCGCTTTGACGATCAGGGCGGCCTGATCCGAAGCGCTGAGACCGATAACCGGCGTATAAGGACTGGCCTGTTGAATTTGTTTCAGCAAGCCGAAGCTATCAACCCTTCGCAGTTGGAGGTTCAAAAGGATGATTTCGTACTCTTCCTTTTTGAGGTATTCGGTCATTTCAATGCGAAAAGGCCAATGAGAGAGGATGTGATGCGCTTCAATTTCTATCTTCAGTTCTTCCTCCCACAGCGGGAGGTCATCTATGATGAGTATTTTAGCCACATCAACTCCAATACAGCGAAACCCTTGATCAACGCCACTTTTTGCCCAATTCCGGTGTCGTACTCAAAATGTCATCCTCGAAAAATACAAAAATTTTTCCGAGGATAAATTTTTCGTCTTCCTTGAATTTGAACAATGATTGGCATAATTCAAAGGTCTCAAAGTTTACGTGCGTTTTACGGTGAATTCAGAATGTGAGGCGAAACGTCTCAACACTTTTTGAGAAAATCGTTTTCCAGTTATTGCTCTCCAGCTTCGTTACAGATAAATTTTTCAATTGCGCCAATGATAGAATTGTCTATAATTAGTCAATTATACGGAATTTGCGGTTAATTATCAATTACAATCTTGTAATACAAACATGGGGAGAGACGTGGCCATCGATAGTGAAACGTTATTGGTTACAGGCGGTTCCGGTTTTATCGGTTCTAATTTTATTCGATATGTTCTGGATAAACGGCCAGAACAGAGAGTCATCAATCTTGATGCGCTCACATATGCCGGAAACCCTTTAAACTTAGAAAATATGGTGCCAGACGTGGCCCGCCGCTATCACTTTGTTCGCGGTGACATTCGGGATAATGCGTTGCTTGAAAAGCTATTCTGCGACAACAACATCATTGGGGTGATCCATTTTGCTGCCGAATCCCACGTCGATCGTTCGATTGTCGGTCCGGAAGCCTTCGTGGAGACCAACGTACTCGGGACGTTCCGTCTCTTGGAAGCGGCGCACAACAAATGGCGGATGGCCGGCCGGGATAGCGGGTTTCGGTTCCTCCACGTATCCACCGATGAGGTTTACGGGAGTCTCGGTGAAACCGGTCTGTTTTCCGAGGAGACACCTTACGACCCGTCGAGCCCATATTCAGCCTCAAAGGCCGCCTCCGATCATTTCGTCAAGGCCTATCACCGAACCTATGGCCTCCCGACGCTTATTACCAATTGTTCCAACAACTTCGGCCCTTATCAATTCCCCGAAAAATTGATACCGCTAATAATTCTTAACATACTCGATAAGAAAGCACTGCCGATTTACGGCGATGGTAAAAACGTCCGGGATTGGCTCTATGTGAGTGATCATTGCGAAGGCTTGCTCGAGGTATTTGAAAAAGGTACACCCGGCGAGACCTACAACATCGGTGGCCATTCGGAGAAGCAGAATATCGAGGTGGTTCACCTGCTGTGCGATGTCATGGATGACCGGTTAGGGCGCAAAGGCAAGGCGTCGAGCCGACAACTGATCGCGTTTGTCACCGATCGACCCGGTCACGACCGGCGCTATGCCATCAACGCCGAAAAAATCTCTCGAGAGATCGGCTGGCGCCCACGGTATCGCTTCGCTGCGGCTCTGGAAGCGACGGTGGACTGGTATTTGTCGCACTTGGACTGGGTGGAGTCGATTCGCAGCGGCGGTTACCGCCGGTGGATAGAGCAGAATTACGGATCACGATAACTTCTGCGGTTCTTCAGCGTCACTCCGGTTCGGGATGTTTTTCCGAAATATTCATGAGATTTTTTCAAGGGATACCGAATAAAGATCATAATACGGGCTGAGAACTGAGAATCTGTAGAAGAATTGACGAAACGATTAACAGGGAAGGGCACAATGAAAGTCATCGAGGCAGCCCTAAAAGACGTGCTGATACTAGAGCCGCGGATCTCTGAAGATCCCCGCGGATTTTTCGTGGAAACATACCAGAAAGCTCGCTATAGAGATGCCGGGATCGACGTCGATTTCGTACAGGATAACGTGTCGTTTTCCTTTAATAACGCCCTTAGGGGACTGCACTTTCAATACCCGCGCGGGCAGGCCAAACTGGTTCAGGTGCTGCAGGGTGAGGTTTTCGATGTGGCCGTGGATATACGCCAGGGATCGCCGTCTTTCGGGATGTGGTGTGCCAGCCGCCTATCGTCGGAAAACAAACGCCAGATGTTCATACCGCGTGGTTTTGCCCACGGTTTTTGTGTGCTTAGCGATACTGCCCTTTTCCACTACAAGTGCAGCGACTATTACGCACCGGATTGTGAAAACGGGGTGCTGTGGTGCGATCCCGATATGGGGATCGATTGGCCGGTAACGGCGCCGATACTCTCTAAAAAGGATAGATCCTACCGCTGCCTGGCTGATATTTCCCCGGATAGATTGCCGGAGTTTGGGGCATAAGGGAAAAGGCGAAAGATGATTTGCCTTTGACCACCATACCTATGACACTACCACACCAAGTTATTACTAACCTAAAATGAGCGTTTCAAATATTAAATTTAAAATTTGAAACTTTGGGATTGCCAACCTTGCCGCATTTACGGTGTCATATGCCGTCCCGCATAGCTGATCCCGCCGGCGGCGGGACGGAACGACATCTTCCTTGTATCTGCGGCAACCTCGACAATCGCTCAAATTAGGACTAAATAAATACAAAATCAGAAGTTTGGAAATTAATTATGAAAATTGCCGTCATCGGCAGCAGCGGGCAACTCGGAAGAGAGTTGGTGCGAAGAGCGCGACGGAAGGGGTTTGAGATCCTGGGGTTGGACGTGCCTGAAATCGACATCACCGATCCTGCTTCCATCAAGGCCCGAATATCATCGGAAAAACTCGGCTGGGTTATCAACGCGGCCGCATACACGGCCGTTGACAAGGCCGAATCGGAACCGGAAGCCGCTTTTGCCGTCAACCGCGACGGGCCACACAATCTGGCGCGGTATTGTTGCGCCTCAGACCTGCCGTTGATTCACATATCCACGGATTACGTATTCGATGGCACTAAAACTGAGGCCTACACCGAGCAGGACGATATCTTGCCCATGAGCGTCTATGGAGAGAGCAAGGCTGCCGGAGAGATGGAAATCCGAAATCACCTGCCGAGACACATTATCCTACGGACAGCCTGGTTGTATGGTGTAGATGGTCAGAATTTTGTCAAAACCATGCTGTCTTTGGGGCGGGAGCGGCCGGTCGTTAAAGTGGTGTCGGATCAGCGGGGCTGCCCCACCTCTGCGGCTGACCTTGCGGATGCGATAGTATCGGTTGTCGCGAAAGGAACAGAGGGAAGTTCAACATCGTGGGGCACGTATCACTATTGCGGTGGCGGGTCGACGACCTGGTATGCGTTCGCAGAGGCGATCTATAAGATTGCCGGCAAGTTTGAGAAGCTGCCCCTGAAAGACGTGGTGCCGATTAAGACGTCCGACTATCCAACACCGGCAAAAAGGCCCTTAAATTCGGTTCTGGATTGCCGGAAAATCGAAAAGAATTTCGGCATCAAACCGCGCCCCTGGAAGGAAGCGCTATCTGAGATGATTTCCGAGTTATACAACCCTAATCCTAAGAAATCAAAATAAATATTCACCGCAAAGGCGCAAAGAACGCAGAGATTATTTTTCTTTATGTTTCCCGCTGAGACGCCGGAAAACATAATAAGCGATCGCCTCTCTCGAACAGAAACGGATAGAAAGCATAAATTTTTACTGTATTTAAAGATATTCAAATTTAAAGGCCGCTGATGCACCATAGTTCTGCCCAAAGGGCAAGTTGCTTTTGCTTTTCGGCGTCTCAGCGAAAAGCAAAAAAATGAAATTCTCTGTGTCCTTCGTGTCTCGAGCGAGTGATTGCGAGCGGGCGGTGAGATTATGTCTAAATATCAACGACTTCATTAGTAAGTAGGAGGAGAGAAGCATGATCGATGCGACATTTCCGAAACCGAACAACACGTCGGTCAAGGGAATCATTCTGGCGGGGGGATCGGGAACCCGCCTTTACCCGATCACCCATGTGGTCTGCAAACAACTTCTGCCGATATACGACAAACCGATGATTTACTATCCCTTGTCGGTCTTGATGCTGGCCGGAATTAGGGATATTTTGATCATATCGACTCCCGAAGACCGCGCCAAGTTCGAAACCCTTTTTGGAGACGGATCACATGTCGGGCTGCGAATTTCCTATGCCATCCAACCGAATCCGGAGGGATTGGCCCAGGCGTTTATCATCGGAAAAGATTTCATCTGCGATGAAAACTGCTGCTTGATTCTGGGAGATAACCTGTTTTTCGGTCACAGCCTGCCGGATATACTCAACCGTGCCGTGCAGATGAAAGAGGGCGGGTTGGTATTCGGTTACTGGGTCAGGGACCCACAACGATATGGTGTTGTCGAATTCGATCAGAATGGAAATGTTCTCAGCATCGAGGAAAAACCGGATCGCCCCAAGTCGAACTACGCTCTTCCGGGTCTGTATTTCTTCGACAAGGAGGTGGCAACGGTGGCGGCGAACATCAAACCGTCGGCCCGTGGTGAACTGGAAATCACCGAAGTCATTAAGGCTTACCTCCAGAAGAGGCAGCTGAAGGTGGAACTCCTCGGGCGGGGGTTCGCCTGGTTGGACACCGGTACCCACGAGTCTTTCCTGGAAGCCGCTGTTTTTGTCGAAACGCTCCAAAAGAGGCAAGGGCTCAAAATTGCCTGTGTCGAAGAAATCGCCTGGCGCATGGGATACATAAACGATGATCAACTTAACCATATCGCCGGCCCTTACCTTAAAAATGAGTATGGGCAATACCTGCTCGATATAATGAGAGAAAATAGATGATCGGTTTTCCGTTGGCGGCGTAATCGGAAGCTTGCGGTGATTGAAATGTTTAATTTAATCGGCTGACTCCAGCGGCTGGAATTAACTGTTTAGAAAACCAAATGGCCCAGACATCACGATCGGATAAGACGCGACCCAAACCCGAAATTCTGGCCCCCGCCGGAAGCCGGTTGGCTTTTCTGGCGGCTGTGGGGGCCGGTGCCGATGCCGTTTATTGTGGCCTGAAGCACTTTTCAGCCCGTATGGAGGCCAAGAATTTTACGCTCAATGAGCTTGCGGAGTTGACCCGCTTGGCGCACGATAAACGTATCAAAGTTTATGTGGCCATCAACGCGGTATTAAAGCCGGACGATTTAAAACAGGCCGGCACCCTTTTAAAACAGCTCCAACAGTCGGTTGTCCCGGATGCCCTGATTATCCAGGATCTCGGGTTGATCGAATTGGCCCGCCAAACCGGTTTCGCCGGTGAAATCCATCTGTCCACACTGTCAAATTTCAGTACTGGGTCTGCCCTGAAACAGATACGGAGTTTCCCCGAAATCAGACGTATCGTCTTGCCGCGTGAACTTTCTATCGATGAAATCAAGACCATGACCGCCGCGTGCCCCAGCGAGGTGGGGCTGGAAGTTTTCGTCCATGGTGCACTTTGTTACGGGGTTTCCGGCAGGTGTTACTGGAGCTCTTATATGGGCGGGAAAAGCAGCCTCAGAGGGCGCTGTGTCCAACCATGCCGCCGGCAATACACCCACAATCGACAGCCGCGGCGATATTTTTCCTGCCATGACCTGTCTCTGGATGTTCTGGTCAATACGCTGCTGCATGAGCCTCAGGTAAAGGCCTGGAAAATCGAAGGACGCAAAAAAGGGCCCCATTACGTCTACTACACGGTTCAAGCCTATCGGATGCTGCGCGACATCGATGATCAGCCCGAAAGCCGGGCACAAGTCAAAAAAACAGCGGTTGCTTTCCTGGAGCAGGCCCTGGGTCGGCCGGGCACGCATTACCATTTTTTGCCACAGAGGCCCCAGAACCCTGTGGATATAAGATTCCAGACCGGATCTGGACTGTTTGTCGGTAGTGTGCAAGGGTCTGCCAAGCGACCATATATTGTTCCTAGATTCGATCTTTTACGCGGAGATGTCCTGCGCCTGGGGTATGAGGATGAGACGTGGCATGCCGTCCAAAGGGTCGGCAGGGGAGTGCCGAAAAAAGGTCGCTATACGCTTTCCCTGGTGACCAAACGGCCACCGGCCAGGGGGACGCCTGTGTTTTTAACCGATCGGCGTGAAGCGGTTCTGGTGGATATGCTTAAAGGGTTGGAGCGGGAGCTCAATTTGACGGAAGAGCAGGTGGTGGTTTTTCCGGCTTTTCGTCTCAAACTGCCTGGCATCGTCAGGACGAAATCAAAAGCTCATGACCTTTATGTCTACCGGACCTCTATCCGGCGGTCTCGTATCGGACGAATCGGCCTGTGGTTGACAAAGGATATCCTCGATAAGATACCAGCGGAACTGTTTGCCCAAGTTTGGTGGTGGCTCCCGCCTGTCGTCTGGCCTGATGAGGAAAATGCTGTAATAGAAACCGTCACGTCCGCACAACGTAATGGTGCCCGCCATTTCGTTTTGAACACGCACTGGCAAACAGGATTGACAGGTTCCGAAAAGAATCTGAACCTCTGGGCCGGCCCGTTCTGCAATCTGAGTAACCCTTTGGCACTCGGGGTTGCGGCAGATCTTGGTTTTTCGGGTGCAATCGTCAGCCCCGAGTTGGGCGGGGAAGACCTTCTGGCACTTCCGCGCCAAAGCCCATTACCGTTGGGTATCGTCATCGATGGCAACTGGCCCCTTTGTATCTCCCGCACCGTATCCGAAAGCATTCATGAAGACCAACCGTTTACAAGCCCAAAAGGCGAAAAGGCATGGGTGCACCGGTACGACCAGAACTATTGGGTGTATCCCAACTGGAAGCTGGATCTGAAGATAAAGAAGCTTGAGCTGAAGAAAGCAGGCTACCAGGTTTTTGTCCATCTGGTCGAGCCCGTGCCAGGCAACATCGAGCTAAAAAAGCGACCGGGTTTGTGGAATTGGGATGTTGGGCTCAAATAACATCGATATATTCATGAACCATTCAGTAAATTCCGACGCCTCCAACGAATCGGCCATCGGAAAAGATTCGGCGCTTGTCTTGTTCCTGGTGGCATTCTGTATCAGACTGATCTACATTATTCAATCCGCCGACAATCCGCTTTTTGGCGTGCCCGTTATCGATGCGAAGGTTTACGACGAGTGGGCCGGCCGGATAGCCGAGGGTGTTTGGCTCTGGGACTCCGTCGGAAATTATCTGCCGATCTATCCGGCTTTTCTGGCATTGCAGAAAATGTTATTCGGCACAGGTCCACTGGTCAACAAACTGGTTCAGAGTTTTATGGGTTCGTTGTCGGTTGTCTTTATCGCTCAGTCTGCCGCCCAAGCTTGGAATCGAAATGTCGGCCTGATTGCAGGTTACCTTGTGGCCGCTAATTGGCTGCTGGTGGTTTTCGAAGCCGAAAAGTTTGCCGAAGGCTTCAGCATATTCTTCATGAGCCTGACCATCTGGTTGCTCCTGAATCCTTCCATCCGAATATGGGGCGTCACCGCGGCTGGATTCGCTTTTGCCCTGTCTGCCGGTGCGCGGGCCAATCTCTTTTTACTCCTTCCTTTCCTCGCCTGGTGGCTGATCTGGTTTAACCGGCCCCGCATTAAACGTGGGGTCTTCCGTGCCGTTCTTTTTTGCATCGGTACGACAATTGTCATCAGCCCCATCGTTTACCGTAATTACCAAATATCCGGTGAGCCCATGTTGCGGGCGCAGGCGACTTGGAGCCTTTATGCCGGGCTGAATCCCGAGTTTAAGGGGTTGCACCCGCCGGTCGGCATATTGTTTGACAAGTACATGCATTTACCTCTACAGGCCGGACTGCGCACGGAAAAAGACGTCGAACGCTTCTGGGGGCAGAAGCTAATCGATGTCATCCAAAATGATCCGGCAGGCACCGCCGTCAACCTCTTGCGACGATTGACTATTTTCATCAACGCCCGTGAATGGAGCCAGGAGTTCAATGTCTACGCCTATCGGGCCTATTCCAATTTTCTTTCCTTACCGTGGGTCGGTTTTTGGCTCGTCGGCCCCCTCGGCATTTCAGGGTTGTTGCTTCTGCGCAGACCGTCGAAAGATCAGTTGCTGATAGCCGGCTGCACGATCATCAGTTTTCTCTCGATCATCCTCTTCAAGGCTTCAGACCGTTACCGTTTGCCCACCACTGTTTTGTTGTCGATTTTTGCCGCAGCAGCAGGCTGGCAGATTTGCCGCCATTGGCGGCTGGGTGATCCGCGTTTTGTGGTTCGAGCCTTTCTATTCCTCATCGTATTGAGCGTGCTGTGTTGGCCGGACTGGCCCGACCTTGAAAACCGTAAGATCGCACGACACGACTTCCACACCGCCATTCACTTGAGTTCGGTTGGCCGTCTCGATGAGGCCCTGCAGCATTTTCAAACGTCAATGGAGACGTTTCCCTGGGATCCAGATTCGCCCTATCATATCGGCCGGGTTTTGATATCAAAAGGAGACAGAGACAAAGGCCTTGAATTTCTGCATGAATCCTTGCGACGTGAACCTCATTTTCCGGATGCGATCAATGAAATCGCGCGCTATTACCTGGACCAGGGGGATTTTAAAACCGCCGAGGAGCATGTACAGGAGAGCATACGGTTGAACCCGACCGAAAAAGATTCCCTGCTGCTTATGGCGGAGATATATCGCCGGCAGGGCAAGAGAGCCGAAGAACTCGCTACACTTGAAAAGGCTGTCCTCGAATCAAAAAATGCCGAAGCGGCCATGTATGTGGCTGATCGCATGATCGACTTGGGAAACTACCCCCAAGCCATCAGCCTGTTTAAACTCGTGATGAATGCCCATGACGCTGACAGGCATTTAAGGGTCAGGGCGGCCATGGCCGCTGGTATTACAGCGGTCAGGTTTAATAACGATATAGCGATTGGTCGACAATTCTTCGATGCCATCGTTACCGATTTTGGGGAATTTAGGTTTTTTGCATGGCAGGCGGAATTCCTTCGAGGGGGCATTTCGGTAGATGAATTAAAGCGAAGAATGGCCCGGGGCGCGCAATGGGAATCGGCAGCAGCATATGTCATCGGATTGTCACTGCGGGTGCGTGGCGATCTGAAGGGCGCTGCAGTGGCCTACAAAGCGTGTCTTGAAACCGTCAAAACGGAACGGGCCATTCGTCCGGACGGTCTGCCGCAGAAATGGGCTTGGGACGATTTGAAGCGTATCCAGAACCAAATACAATAAAACCTAAAGTGAGCGTTTCAAATTTTAAATAGAGGAGGAACTGCTTTATTTATAAGGAATTCTATCATCGTTTGATTTTAAAATTTGAAACCCTTTGGGATTGCCGATCTTGCCGCACCTACGGCGTCATATGCCGTCCCGCATAGCCGACTATAGCAAAACGACATCTTCCTTGTATCTGCGGCAACCTCGACAATCGCTCAAATTAGGTAAAACTTTATAAAAACGAATAGCCCACGCGCAAGCAGCGTGGGCTATTCGTTTTTATGGACTTGGATGTGTTTTGCCAGCCTTAAGAATGCTTCACATTATCTTTTTCGCCGCAGACGTTCCATGGCCAGGCGTAAACTGGTTTGCATTCGCTTGATCGCTTGAGCCAGTAAGCCGATTTCGTCCTTCGAAGGTATATTGATCTGCATGTTCAGGTCGCCTAAACTCATCCGTTCGGCAACCTCGGTCAGTTTTGTGATCGGAGTGACGATGGCCCGGGCTGAAAACCAGGCGATCAGTGAAACAAGCACAACCGTTGCTGCCAGTAAGATCAATGCGACCCATTGCACCCGTTTAATGGCGGCGAACACCTCGGCATCCTCCTGCTGGAGGGCGATGGTCCACCCGCGGCCGATTTCTCTCACATGTCCGTAGCTTGGTTTGCCTTTCTCATTGGTGAAATTGGCTGTAAAGTTGGTCCAGTTACCCTTTCGATACGCTGCGATCAGGGGGTGGCTGTTGAGGTTCTTCTGAGATTCGACATAGGACTGAACCTGATGGGCAACCACCTTGCCTTTTTCGTCGAGCAGAAAGGCAAAGCCCGATTTGCCTCTTTTCCATTTCGCTATATACTTGGACAGATCGTCGATCGTCATCGCTGCGGCCAAGACGCCGACGAGTCGATCGCCTGTTTTAATCGGGACGGAAATAACCAGGGACGGCTTCTTCGATGTTTTGCCGATAAGCGTTTGCCAACTCACTGATTTACCCTGAATGATGTCTTTGTAATATTGGCGGTCCGAGTAATCCTTCAATGGAACATCGTCGCTGCGGGCGACATTACGCCCATCGAGGCCGACAGTAAAAACCAGGTACATGTAGGGGTATTTTTTTTGAAGCTCCCGCAAGACCCGTTCCTGGCTCGGGCGGTCCATTGATTTGATATTCGGCAATTCGGTCGCAGAGTCGAGGATCAGGATATTGTTGCCGATCCATCCGTCCACCTGGGTTCCAAGGCTCTCCGCGGTCAAGGTGAAAAACTGATCGGACTCGTTACGAATTCGGTTGACGGTTTCTTTGTAGGCAATGCCCCAGAAGACAACGAATGGCAGCAGACTGATGAGTAGCATAATCAGGATGATTTTTGTAAAAAGACCGAAGCGGACCTTCTGCTTGGCCAACCCCGGCGTTGCATCTTCGTCTGTTGCGCCTGCTGCGGAGCGACTTCCAGTGGTGTCCGTCTGATCTGCATGCGGTTGAACCGGCTTCTCTATTTCTTCCTCAGTAGCCTGATCGCCTGGTGTCGGCTCCGTTTGGTGGTCCAGTGCTGCGGCCGGTTGAGAAATATCTTTGTTTTGAGGCCCTGATGCCTGCGATGGCGGGGGTTTGGTGACGACGATTATGCTCTCGCATGCTTTGCACTTTAAGCGGGCCTTATCACCCTTTATTTTACTTTCGTCTACCCGGTATTTTTTACCGCAATTGTTGCAGGTAATCTGCATCATTTCCGTGAGCTCCTTGCTGTAAGATTTCTTATTTTTTGCATTAATCGGTCAGAAAAAATCAAGTGAAACCATCAAACAGACAGGCATTTATTTACAGAGATTTCAGACCTGAGCCTTAATCAGAGGCAGCATTGCCTTCTTGAATTGCATGCGCATGTCTTCTTCCGGAATTTCCACTGCTAGCAGGCTGATCAATTCGGCAGCCTGGTTTTGGGGGATTTCCTTTCCCGACAAGTTCATGTCGCTCACGGCGTCTTCCAATATGATCTGAGCCATGGGGCCTACGGCGCGGGAGAGATGATGCTTCAATGCATCTATGAATTGACTACCGAGACGGGATCCGTTTTTGCTTGCGGGTTCGACAAGCTTTAATTCCAAAAGCTTTTCCAGGGTCACACCCAGCTTGTCTGGTTTCATCCCGATTTCCTGGGCAATTCTCCCCAAGGCCTTGTTTTCATCGATCGCTATGAGCAGGCGAATCATATCGGCGTCGAGCAAGACTTCCTTGTTGTCCAAACGGGTGATTTTGCGGTAATGCATTTGAAGACGGTTATGTCTTGAAGTTTCCATCAGTCTCGCTTAACTCCGCGTTTTTGCGATGATAGTATGATATTAACGGAAAACAAAATTTATCAATAATTCAGGATACTAGGGTACTATTAAAGTGCTTTTTAGTCAAGTGAAAAATCCTGGCTCAGCATCAAAATACGACCTCATTCGCAGGGTTTTTTCAGGAGAATCAGGGTGCTTTTTCGTAAACTGAATCCATAATTTCCGTCTCTAAGTGTTATCGGTATGAAATCCAAACGCTTGAGTATGAATCTGGGCCTTTCCCCAATGCCGGCATTCATGGCTCCGGATGCGCCGCTTTGCGAGATCACGCATCCGATCGCTAGGGGTTAAACCTGAGTTGAGCGATTTTTGAGGAACCAATGTGCTGAGTTCTTGTTCATCAAGGGCCTGCGCCAACCGCAGGCATACCCATGGCTATGTCGAGGATTGGCACAGGCTCTTGATGGACAATAGATGGGTACAGCGCGAGTCAAAAATCGCTCAAATTAAGTTAAAATGTGCGCCCTGCAAATGAAGGCATGCAACTCGTTACAAATGCGGTAAGCATTCACAGGGCACCGCATCTGCTATGTTGTCGGGCACTTGAAGTACAAAAGTACGTCTGCGTGCCCGCCGCCTTGCATCTGCGGCACCCTGTAAACGCTTACAATTTTAGGGTCTGAAGCACATTGGACGTTGCAATCCTATCGATACCAAATGTGGTTTGAATCAGCGAAGTTTGGTGAGAGATTGAGGCAATGGTTAAATTGATATGCGTGTCGTCTTACCGAATAGGAAAGGCATATTTAAGATTCGAAAAATCGGAGGATTTCAGGGGTGCCCGTACCCGCTCTATCGGCAGGCTTGATGCTTTTGAATTTACTCCGGGGGGAGCTTTTTTCCCATTTGTTCTTTTAATTTTTTCTCCACATCGGCAAAAAGGTTTTTTTTCTTTTCGGCTTGAGCGGCCTTTATCGATTCGATCTTCTGAGCAAACTCTTTTCTACTGTCCTGGAATTTTTTCACTTCATCATTCATGCGGCTCCCTTTTTCTTCCCGGGGAATCACCTCGATTTTAAGATGGTCCTTGATAAATAGACGGGTGCCGAAGCCGCCTTCGACCATATCGATAATGCCATACTCCATAAGCTTCTTGCAAACATGGTTACCCTGTTCCAAAGAGAAGGACAGCAGCGCGCAGACAGCATCAATGGATGGTTGTTTGCTGTCCCTGTATTCGCACAAGCGTATACCGGCAACAAACAGGTGCGCACTGGTGTAGAGATCCTCAAACGCCATGATTCAGAGCCTGATTCTTGAATGAAAACTGAAAAGAATCGTCTTTGATAATATTTTGGATAACTAGATACTCAAATGCTTGACATTGAATTTTCGTAAGAGTAACATCACCAATTTATTTGTCAAGCAGGAACGATGGCGCGTGATTCGGCTTACGACACAGGTATTGACGGTCATCAAAAAGGGGGGTGCATGACGGAAATCATCGATGTAAACGCCAGAGAAATATTGGATTCGCGCGGCAATCCCACAGTCGAGGTTGATATATTTCTGGCCAGCGGTGCGGTGGGGCGGGCAGCTGTGCCATCCGGTGCTTCCACCGGAAAGCGCGAAGCCCTTGAACTCAGAGACAAGCGCTCCAAACGATACGGTGGCAAAGGCGTACGGAAAGCTGTCGACAACGTTATGAAAGAAATTGCTCCGACCATAATGGGCTTGGACGCTGCTGATCAACGAGCCCTCGATTTCCACATGATCGCTTTGGACGGTACGGAAAACAAATCGAAACTTGGTGCCAACGCCATTCTCGGCGTTTCGATGGCTGCAGCCAGAGCGGCTGCTAATGCGTTCGATCTACCGCTCTACCGTTACATTGGCGGTATAAACGCCCGTTATCTGCCGATACCGATGATGAACATTATTAACGGCGGTGCTCACGCGGGTAACAATCTCGATATTCAGGAATTCATGATTTTACCAAATGGCGCCAGAAGTCTCGCTGAAGCGGTGCAGATGGGGGCCGAAACCTTTCATGCTCTGAAATCGTTGTTGAAGAAAGAAGGTCTCAATACCGCTGTGGGAGACGAAGGCGGGTTTGCACCGGACCTGAGAGCCAACGAAGAGGCAATCAAGCTGATTATGAAAGCCATTGAGGAGGCCGGTTACGCACCCGGTAAGGACGTCGGCATTGCCCTGGACGCTGCGGCGAGCGAGTTTTACAAAAACGGAAAATATGTACTGGCATCGGAGAAAAAGAAACTTACCGCCGCTGAGATGATCGATTATTACGAGGAACTGATCAGTCGTTATCCTATCCTTTCCATCGAAGATGGATTGGCGGAACAGGACTGGAAAGGATGGCGTTTAATGACCGATCGTCTGGAGGGTGCGGTTCAGATTGTCGGTGATGATATATTTGTAACCAACCCTAAAATTTTGACCAAAGGGATAGAAGAAGGGGTTGCCAATTCCATTCTGATCAAGCTGAATCAGATCGGATCGTTGTCAGAAACTCTCGATGCCATTGCTTTGGCCGAACACGCCGGTTACACGACTGTGATTTCCCACCGTTCGGGCGAAACCGAAGACACGTTCATTGCCGACTTGGCCGTTGGCGTCAATGCCGGTCAAATAAAAACGGGTTCAATGTCGCGAAGTGATCGTATTGCCAAATACAATCAACTACTTCGAATCGAACAGGAATTGGGAGACGGGGCAAAGTTTTCAGATGAATTGTTCTAATTGTCAAACGTCAAACCTTAAATTCGATCCGAACGGCCGGTCAAAAAACAGATGCCTGCCCGCCAGGACGGTGTGATGCCACGGATTGCCACCATCATATCTCTTGTCCTCTTGCTTGCCATATCGTCCATTGCAGACCCACCTGAAACCAAGGCCTACGTTCTCCACGGGTACCACCTCCTTGATTTGATGCTCAAAGAAATGGGTAGCGCCCGGGAGCTGCAGGTTGTTCAGAAATCGACCCTTGAAGATGCGGGTACACCGGAAGTGGCTACTGGTGTCAATGAAACCATCAGTTACCTGATACCGGGTTCCTTTCGATCGGAATTTACATCGGCAGCCGGCAACCATATCCACATTTACTCCGGCGGCCGTTCTTTGACGATTTTAAATCAACACATCGTATCCGAAAGGGAAAGCGACCTCGATCGGTACAAAGATATTTTCCTGTTTAATTCGAGGGAATTGTTGAAGAATCATCTGCAGCGGCTCGGAATAGCTCCGGATGTTTCCAGCATCGGCCGATTTCAGGGAACACTCGTTTATGTGCTGGGGGCTCAATACCCGGACGAAACTGCACCGCAACTGTGGCTTGATAAAACCACCTTCAGGCCTGTGCGCTGGCTTCTGCGGCCCACCTCAACGGATTATTTGAGCGATACGGTAGAAATCAGGTACAACGGTTGGCGCAAGACGGGGACCATCTGGTATCCTTATCAAATCGAAATCTATCAGGGGGAGCGTCTTCTGCGAAAAATTCAAGTCGCCAGGGTACGGATAAATCCAAAATTATCCCACCAATTGTTTGATATTGCCCATCTTAAGTCGATCTATCCTACGGGCGAGCCACTTCAGTCTGGTCAACCTGAACCCGGCGGCAAAAGTGAAGTGCAGAAAACCATCGAACGTTTTCGCAGGATTTTTGAATAGATTGACGGTGCGCATTTGACCCGATGAATTTTAGCGAACTATTTGTGGAGATGTAAAATATGGCGAAGACAACCAAATTCATCTTTGTCACTGGAGGTGTCCTATCATCGCTTGGGAAAGGATTGGCTTCGGCTGCCATAGGGGCTTTGCTTGAAAGCCGTGGCCTGAGTGTAACCATCCAAAAGCTGGATCCCTATATCAACGTGGATCCTGGCACCATGAATCCTTTTCAGCACGGTGAAGTTTTTGTCACTGACGATGGTGCGGAAACCGATTTGGATCTCGGTCATTACGAGCGCTTCACAAGTGCCAGAGTCGGGAAAGACAATAATTTTACAACTGGGAAAATATATCACTCGGTCATTAACAAAGAGCGCCGGGGGGATTATCTGGGAGGAACGGTCCAGGTCATTCCGCACATTACCGATGAAATCAAGAACAGTATCAAACTGGTTGCCGGCAATGTGGATGTTGTCATTGTTGAAATCGGCGGAACCATCGGTGACATTGAAAGCCTTCCCTTCTTAGAGGCCATAAGACAATTCAGAACCGATGTCGGCAAGGAAAACGTTGTGTATATTCACCTCACCCTCGTGCCTTACATCGGCACAGCGGGCGAGTTAAAGACAAAACCGACGCAACACAGCGTTAAAGAGCTACGGGGCATCGGCATCCAGCCCGACATCCTCCTGTGCCGGACGGATCGATATCTATCGGAAGATATCAAATCTAAAATCGCTCTTTTCTGCAACGTGAGTAAAAACGCTGTCATCACTGCCAAAGACGTGGAATGTATTTACGAAGTCCCAATGGTTTTCCACCATGAAGGTCTTGATGCCAAAATTATCGAACTGCTCAATATTTGGACCCGAGAGCCCCGTCTGGAGGCCTGGGAAGGTTTGATTCGAAAAATCGAGAAACTCGACCAGGAAGTATCCATCGCCATTGTCGGCAAATATGTTGATCTGACCGAGTCCTACAAAAGCCTCAACGAAGCCCTCCATCACGGTGGCATCGCCAATGACGCCCGGGTCAATCTCATCTTTGTCGACTCCGAGCAGGTGGAAGATGGTACCTGCAGCCAACATCTGAATCGGGCTGATGGCGTCCTGGTACCCGGGGGCTTTGGCACACGCGGCGTCGAGGGGAAAATTTGCGCTGCGAATTTTGCGCGGGTCAACAAGATCCCTTATTTCGGAATTTGCCTTGGAATGCAGATTGCTGTCATCGAATTCGCTCGCAACGTTGCCGGTCTCAACGGTGCCAACAGTTCTGAATTCGACATTGCGACGCCTCACCCCGTCATTTACTTGATGACCGAGTGGATCGATGAAAAAAATGGGACGGTCCACAAACGCGACGTGAATTCTGACAAGGGCGCCACCATGCGACTCGGCGCGTATCCCTGTCAGCTCAAAAAGGAAACGTTAGCCTTTAAAGCCTATAGCCGCGAGCACATATCCGAGAGGCACAGGCACCGGTACGAGTTCAATAATGAATTCAAAGATAAGCTGATGGAAAGCGGCATGGTATTCAGCGGCATGTCACCTTCGGGCGATCTGGTCGAAATTATAGAAATGACGGAACACCCTTGGTATCTCGGTTGCCAGTTTCACCCGGAGTTTAAGTCCAGGCCCATGAATCCTCACCCGCTTTTTCGTGATTTCATCCGCGCAGCTGTTGCATTCAAGAAAAATCGGCAAAAATAGTCGGGAAATGATTGCGTGATACAGCGCAGCGTTTGCGGCAATTCGAATGGTTTTTTTTAATTTAAACCTGAGGATGAATGTTAATATGGCATGATTTTTAACGTTAGCGGCGGCGCTATGTCTAGAGAGTTTTCCGATCTGACCTCACTTCTGATACGATATACTCACCAATCTTTTCCGCAGAACGACCAAAAAGCTCATCCATCGCAATAACTTGCAGATATTCGTCATTCCAGGCGACGCTGTTTTCCTGCACAATGCTGGCAATGTGCTCGTATTTACCGCCGAGCGCCTTGATTTTAGCGGTCAGGCTGACATCGCTCTTAAACTCGATGTTGAGTAACAGTATATGTTCAATAATATTAGGTGTTTCCGGGTTTGTAGAAATGGTCGGGATCACGATTATACTGCGATCATCTTTGCGTCCCTTGCCGATATAAACATTTCCCTGACGAACGATGATTCTCTTGCTCCCCTTTAGCTGTCTGTCAGCTTCTACCCGTGATGGAATGGGGGCGAGGACACCATCTTTTTGTTCCACTTCGATGGTAGTCTCTTCTGTGGGTTCGCCAAGCAGATTCAAGTGGTCGATGCGGTATCTTATGGCCCCTTTGATTCCGGCGACAATATCCTGCAGGTTTTTCAAAACGATAATATTGCTGGTGGTCAATTGGGATACATTGAAACCATATTTCGTAAGCGTTTCGAAGAGCAGCCCTTCAAGTTTTTCGCTGATCCGGCTGGTGCCGACTGTCACCGTTTTCGCCTGATGCTTGATGGCATCTACCGGTCGGGCCATGGCGTTGATGCCGTCGCCGATTCGTCCGAAAAGACGGTTCAGCATGTTGAGGGGTGTGCCCTTTGTTCCGAAGTCGATTTCATAATCGCTTACCGGCAGTTTGCCGGCAAGGTATTTCAATAACAGGGTCAGATCTGTTGCGGCCTCCAGGCCCATACTGGCCGGAAATCTCTTTTGGGCTTTCTTGTGCCGGAACTCACCGTAGAATGAGACGATTTTCTCTTTGAACTGTTTTTCGAGGAGAACCTCGTAGATGTCCAGGCCGTCGGCGGTGAAGGTGTTGATCGTCTTCTGGAGGTCGGATTGAAAGTTGAAAAGAAACCGCGACCCTTCGTTGATCGTCAGGGCGGCATAATATCCCCAGATATGACCGACCAACGTATTGAGAATCGGGGCAAGGTGTTCACTGACTGACGGTACATAGAAGATGTCTTCGGCGTAAGGTTCAAATCGATTTTCCCCTTCCGACGCAATCACCAACGGTGTCGCCTTATGGGCCTTGAATATGGCCGTGTCTTTTATGATGTCTCCAATGACCGTTTGGCGGGTTCCAGCGGCACAGATAATAATCAACGGTTCCGCCGACAAGTCGATGTGCTTTTTGTCTTCGACGTAATCGCTTGATATCGTTTTATAACAGAGTTCACTCAATTTGATGCGGATTTCATCAGCTGAGGCTTTATTGGGACCGCTACCGACAACCGCCCAGTGGGCTTTTTGTGTTGCCCACTTCTGGGCGGACTCACCGATGGCAGTGCGGTTTGCCAGAACCGTCCGCATATGATCCGGTATTTCAAGCAGCCGTTTGATTTCCGCGGTAATAAAACCCGCGTCCCGGCGTTTTCTCACGGCGGCGATATAGAGGCCAAGAATTGCACCGGCGACGATTTGGGAGTAAAATGCCTTGGTAGAGGCGACCGACATTTCAATGTCGCGTCCGCTGCTGGTGTAAACAACCCCGTCAACTTTGAAAGTGATATCCGAATCCCGCCGGTTGACAATCGCCAGGGTGTGCGCGCTGCGTTCGCGAACCATATCCACGGCCCGGTTCGTGTCCGTGGTCGTGCCGGACTGACTGATCGCGATCACCAGAGCGTCCCCCATGCTGCTGGATGAGTCTTCCTGTTGGATTGAAAACCCACTCAGTTCGGAAGCTTTCAATGCTCTGATTTGAAGAGCCGGTTCGTTCAGGTAGTAATTCAAAATATCGGCGCAGGCCGCCGCGGCAACGCCTGCAGTTCCCTGTCCAACGAAATAGACACGTCGAATCCCGGCGTTAGCCGGATCCGCAGCCAAAGCGTTGCGCAACTTTTCGGGTATGACATTTTCCAGTGCCGGCACGTATTGCAGCATGCCGTTATCTTTTCGAATCTTCCACCGGTTCTGCAGCGTTTTTTCTACAGAATTCGGTGACTCTGAGATTTCCTTCAAAAAATAGTGGTCGAATACCTGGCGATCGATATCCCGCGATGTGATTTCAGTGCGTTTGATATCCGCCTGATCTGAGTTTTAAGGGGGTACCGTCATAGTACATGGCACGGATGCCGTTCAGACCCCCGGTGCTATCCTGGTTGAGAATGAATATCTGGCCCTGGGTGTCACCTTTTTTACCTCTGACAATCTTTTCGCCGTTCATTTTGATAAAATGCTGGGTTTCTTCTACAAAGCCGTAGACTTCGGAGGTAGGCATGTACAGATCCTCGGACAGGCCGATGAATAACGTCTGACCGCTGCCCTTCTGTGCCAGGAAAAGTTTTCCGGGTGCCAGATCAGTATGCATGGAAATGGCATGTGACCCCTGAAAATCGTTTACGGCGCGGCGAAAGGCTTCCGCAACTTCAAAACCCTGAAGAATATACTTTTCGACCTGAAGCGGAATAATTTTCGTGTCGGTGGTAACATCCTTATGAAGTCGTTTACCGCTTTTCTGGTGATCGGCCAACAATTCAATGTAATTGTCGATATCGCCATTGAGGCACACATGAATGATGCTTTTTTGTGGACCGGCGCCCACAATGACATGATTGTCGACCGGATGACAGTTGGCCTCAGTGATGGCTCCCACAGATGCCCAGCGGGTGTGACTGGAAACAGTGTGGTACATGTGGGGATAGAGAACCAGACGTTTCAGTAGCTGATCATTTTTAATCTGCTGCCTCAGGTAGCGGATGTTGTCTCCGAGCCGGCCGATTTCTGCGGCAACCTTGAAAGTGAAGGTGACCGTGACCATCGGTTGGCCACTGCCGCCTGTCGTTTCGTTGACAGTGATGCTGCCGTTTACCAGAACATCCCGGTTTCTGCGGTCTTGCAACTGTTCATCCAACCCGTCGTTAACAAGCTTAGCCTGGAAATCCTGATATTCTGATCCCTCCAGTATAAACATTAGAGAAATTCCAGCCGAGTCGCGACCTCTGACTTCCAGGCGGTCGATACTGTTAAGAACAGTGTTTATATTCTTATAGATATCTCAGTTGGTTCGGGGGCAGATCGCCGCTTCGGATTTTAATGTCGCCCAAATCCTTTATTTTAGCTATATTTTCGATGACTTCAACTGATAGGCACCAGGCGACATCCTTCAAATCTTCGATACGCCGAGATAAAACCTCCACGACATTAGTGTCTATATGCCCTATCTCTTTATCGAGTACAGCCCTCTCTTCGGCAACAATTTTGTGCAGACGTTGTGCAATCGATTCGAT
Organism: uncultured delta proteobacterium; assembly: GCA_963848135.1. Taxonomy (GTDB): domain Bacteria; phylum Desulfobacterota; class Desulfobacteria; order Desulfobacterales; family SG8-13; genus JARFQH01. The sequence continues at coordinate 233,000 of CAWKCK010000018.1, read as the reverse complement.
CAACGCCATCTTATCCCGGTCGCCAAAAATTTCGCGGAAACGGTCGCGACATTTCAATCCGCGGGCGGCTGCCAAGATTTTTTCGATAATTGCGTCACCGCCAACATACTTATCCATCAGGTCGATGTGCGGTTCCAGACATTGACGGTAGCGATAGCGTTCAATTGTGTCCACCGTTCGGTTTATGTCTTGCAAATGCGACGGATCAGTCGGTTTGTTCAGTCTCTTAAGCGCAACGATGCCGGCCAAACCACAAGAAAAAAAGGTCGCTCTGTATGGAAACAGCACGATCGATCCGTTCGGGACCTGGGACAGACAGCGACTGAAATAAACTTCCGCCCGAAGCAGAGCGGCAATAGATATAGAGGTTGACCGCAAACATGAAGCGGTAACCCTTCGAAGGTTTTTCAACAATTTCATATGGTTAAACTCCTGATTCAGGATAAATTTCAGATCGATGGTGTTTTACACCCGCCGGCTGACAGAATCCGGCTGACAGTATCGATGTCCTCCGGTCGATTAACATCCACGCTGCGGCTGGTGGTCACCACAACCTGAATGGGGATGTCGTTTTCCAACAGGCGAAGCTGTTCGAGCTTTTCGGTTTGTTCCAGGGAACTTGGCCCGAATGTGACGAATTTTTTAAGGGTTTCTTTTCGGAATGCATACATGCCAATGTGCCGATAAACGTATTCTGGTGGCATGTCTCTGTGGAAGGGAATGAATGAACGGGAGAAGTAAAGCGCTTTACCGCTCTTGGAAAAGACGACTTTAACCGCATCGGCGGATTCGACGTCTGCTGCGGTCGCTTTCCGTACAAGGGTTGCCACCCGAGTCGTCGCGTTCGCAAAGGGCGCTAAAAGTTCACTCAACATACCCGGTTCCAGCGACGGCTCGTCCCCCTGGATGTTGACAACGACCGCTTCATCGCGGACACCGAGGTGCTCGGCGGCTTCCAGGACCCGGTCTGTGCCGCTGGGGTGATCTTTCCGGGTCATGACCACAGGGACGTCGAGTCCTTCAGCTGCAGTGTAGATCCGTGCGTCATCCGTGGCCAACACCACGCGTGTCAGTTCGGGACACCGACGGGCCCGGTTGTAAACATGCCAGAACATCGGTTTCCCGAGAATATCCACCAGGGGTTTCCCGGGGAAACGCTGAGATCCGTAACGCGCTGGTATAATACCTAAGCATTGGGGAAATGCGAGCATGCCTTATTTTACCAGGTTTTAACTCAATGTGAAAATCAAAACGGCCAAAACGGTTGCCTAAATTGACGATAGGGATCAGATACTAAGCAATGATCCTTTATGGTGACGTTTGCGCCGGTTCGAACGCTATATTTCTGGCGATGATTTCAAATGAAATCTTCCAGCGTTTATTTTAGCTGCGTCCCGGGTTTCATCGGCCGATTCGGTGTGACAATGCTTGTCCGGGCATCACCGACTGCGGCAAGCAACATTCCGTTAGACAGAATACCCATGATTTTGGCAGGTTTGAGGTTGGCCACGACAACAATCTGTTTGCCCTGAAGGTCCTCGGGCGTATAGCTGCCGGCGATACCGGCGACAATCGTTCTTCTTTCTCCCACATCGATTTCGAGTTTGATAAGCTTCTTGGCCCGAGGAACGGCTTCGGCCTTAATTACCGTGGCAACCCTCAAATCGATCTTGGCAAAGTCTTCAATGGATATTTGGGGTTTGACGTCGGGGATTGGATCCCCTTCATTTGCCTGGTGAGCACCGGCGGTCTTTAATTTTTCGAGGTCGATCCGCGGAAAAAGAATCACCGTCTTGGCAAGCTTCGTGCCGGGCGCAATTCCATGCCAGTGATTTAACCTGTCGAGGGTATAAAAAGGCGAGTCAGGATTCAGCCCGAGGTGTTTGTGCATGGTTTTGGCCGTTTCGGGCATTACCGGATAGATTAGGCCTGACACGATCCGCAAGCCCTCCAGTAAATTGTAAAGAACGGCATTGAGCTGGTTGCGGCTGGATTCCTTTTTCGCAAGTTCCCATGGCGCCATCACGTCGATAAGCTTATTCATTCGGGAGATGAAATTCCATACGGCCTGCAGCGCGTGATGAAAGGCAAATTCATTCATCGCTGATGCGAACTGAGAAATCGTTTCCTTGGCATGCACTTCAAGGTCCAGGCCCAATTCGGCTTCTATGTCGGCCGCTACCTCCGGGACAATGCCGTCCAGATATTTATGGACCATGGTAAGTGTTCTTGAAAACAGGTTGCCTAAATCATTGGCCAAATCAGAGTTGATACGGTGGACCAGCGCGTCTTCCGAAAAATTCGAATCGAGCCCGAACGTCATATCGCGGGTCAGAAAAAATCGAAATGCGTCGAGTCCATATATGTTCTTGAGCTCCAATGGTTCAATCACGTTTCCCAAGCTTTTGGACATTTTGCTCTGTTCAATATTCCAATAGCCGTGAACATTCAGGTGCCTGTATATATCGATGCCGGCGGCTTTGAGCATTATGGGCCAATAGATGCCGTGGGGTTTCAGAATATCCTTGGCGACGATATGCTGAGCGACGGGCCAGAATTTTCTGAAGAGATTTCCATCCGGGTATCCGAGGGCCGAAACGTAGTTAAGCAATGCATCGAACCATACATAAGTGACATATTTGTCGTCGAAGGGGAGCGTAATCCCCCACTTGAGCCTTGACTTGGGTCGCGAAATACACAGGTCTTCAAGGGGGTCTCTTAGAAACGCCAGTACCTCGTTTTTGTAACGTTCCGGTCGGATAAAATCCGGATGTGTTTTTATGTGGTCTATCAACCAGTCCTGGTAACGGCTCATCTTGAAAAAATAATTGGATTCCTTGATGGCTTCCGGTGCTGTTTCATGATCCGGACACTTGCCCTCTATAAGTTCTCGTTCGGTATAGAAACGTTCGCATCCAAAACAATACAGCCCTTCGTATTCACTGAAGTAAATATCTCCGGCATCATAAATTTTCTGAAGAATCCTTTCAACCACGGTCATATGCTCTTTTTCCGTCGTACGGATGAAACGGCTATAGGAAACATTGAGCTCCGGCCATAGTGATCGGAAAAGGCCGCTGATTCCGTCAACGTATGTTCTGGGGCTTATATTTTCTTTCCTTGCGGCCCGTACGACCTTGTCCCCATGTTCATCCGTCCCGGTGAGGAAGAAGGTTTCTTCGGATTTCATCGTGTGGAAGCGGGTAACGACATCCGCAATAATCGTTGTGTAGGCATGTCCGAGGTGGGGCCTGGCATTGACGTAATAGATCGGCGTCGTGATGTAAAACTTGTCGGTCATGATCGCTCCTGGTAGAGAAATTTATCGCTGAGGTTTATCGTCGGTCGGGAGAAGGTGTTGTTAACTCGCAAGTTTTATGAAATCATAACAGGGTTTGGCTGTACAGAAACAATGTCGAGGCGCCGCCTACTCTCTCAAATTTCATTTGCAGAACGAATTTGCCTTTTTACACCGGCGATGTCTGCGGGTGCGTCTCAGTGGCCCGGCTGAGTGACGTCCTTCAGGCAAACATCCACTTCGGCGCCGCCCTCTATCCGCACTGTCACTATTTCGGCCAAAACATTGTGACGGATAACCTTTCCCTCGCCGGCCGGAGTCTTAACGACCTTACCGTTTTTAGGAAAACGTTTTTTTAGCGTTTTGTACGTTTCAAATTCGTACGTCAAGCAGCACATCAGCCGACCGCATTGCCCTGATATCTTCGTGGGATTGAGGGATAAGTCCTGTTCCTTGGCCATGCGTATTGATACCGGTCCGAATTTGTCCAGAAATGATGAACAACATATTTCCCGGCCGCAGCGACCGATGCCCCCGCACATCTTTGTCTGGTTACGGATACCCACCTGTCGCATTTCGACGCGAACGCTAAGGCGTTTTACCATCATTTTAACCAATTGACGAAAATCGACTCGCCCATCCGAGGTGAAGAAGAATGTGTATTTGCTTCCGTCAAAGGATTTTTCGACGGCAAACAGGTTCATCGGTAAACCGAGCTTCTTGATGCAATCAAGGCAGTAGATATGCGCTTTTTTTTCGTCTTCCATATTGGTACTAATTTGGCGCACATCATTGTCGTTGGCCAGTCGGTGAACTTTTTTAAGCGGTTTTTCCGGTGGATCTTGATCAATCGGTTGCGGAGCAACGGCCACAGCGCCAAAACTCAATCCTTGCTCTGTTTCGACGATAACCTGATCGCCGCATTTCAATACAAATGCCCCGCTGTCGAAGTCGTATACTTTACCGGCCGGTTTGAATCGGATACCAACTTTTTTACTCATTTATATATTCTTTTCCAAAATGATATTTTCGGGTCGAGTGCGTGCCAGTCGCAACATCATCACTTCCAGGGTCAGCCGCAAGTTGGAATTGGCATCGATTTCTTTTTGGGCCGCAAGGATGATTTCCATTTTTTCCAACAAGACCGCTTCGGACATCTTTTGCGATACTTTCCTCAGCTTGTCAATCAAATCGGTGTTGACCACCCTTTCTGGATCATGGCGGCAAACAATGATGTCCCGCAACCAGGTCAGCATGGTTTCCAGGGCGAGCGCCACCTGGGTCTTACGCACAAACAATTTTTCCGCAAAAGCCAGTAGCATCCCGGTTGGGCGGGTGCCGATCTTTTCGATCTCCTCGCATCCGGATGCGTCGATCAACCAATCGCGATAACGGAGCCAACCGGATCGATGCAATTCGATGGCCCGGTTCATGCTGCCATCCGCCATGGCCGATAAGACCTTCGCATTTTCCGGTAGCATATTGTGGGTTTCTGTCAGTTCAGCAGCGATTGATTCGCGTGACACAGGATTGAAGCGCACAATTTGGCACCGTGAAACGATCGTCGGCAGCACATCGGCTTTCTGTGGTGCGGTGAGGATCAGTAGGGTCCGGTCAGGGGGCTCTTCGAGCATTTTGAGCAGGGCATTGCCGGCGGAAGGGTTCAAGGACTGGGCCTCGGCAATAATGACGACACGCAACTGAGCCTCATAGGGTTTCATCGCCAGCGTTTCGATAAGACCGCGAATTTGGGCGATTTTGATATACTGACCGGCAGGTTTGATGTGCAGAATATCCGGATGGTTTCCGGCGATAATTTTCCTGCACGATGAACACTTACCGCACGATGCGAATGGCACAGGACCTGTCGCGCTGATACCCTGGGTGGCCGTGATTGCGGTGCAATTGCAGATCATTGCGAACGCATTGGCGGCCGTTCGTTTTCCGACCCCTGCCAATCCCGTAAACAGGAGCGCATGGGGAATCGATGCTTTCTCGAAGAGGTTTTTTAGGATCTGAAAGGGTCGATCCTGGTTCATAATCGTTGCAGAACTGGCCACAGGATTAAATAGCCGTGTCTACCCGTTCGCGCAGCTCTTTGCCTGACTTGAAAAACGGAAGCTTTTTGGGTTGTATGAGGACCTTTTCGCCGGTCTTGGGGTTTCTACCGGTGTAGGCTTTGTATTCCTTGACGAAGAAGCTGCATAACCCGCGTATCTCAACCCTTTCACCTACGGCCAATGCATCTGCCATCCTGTCAAAAAAAATCTGAATGACCTTTGCCGCTTCAGATTTTGATATATTCGCTTCAGTCTTCAACGCTGAAATCAGTTCCAATTTGTTCATATATCCTCCTTCTCACAAAATGAGTGGACGACGTTCATTTAATATTTATAAATCAAATCTTGATAAAAAGTCAAGCAGTTATGACATTATGTCGGGCATGCGTTCGACATCGTTCTCTTCGACATCCACCCCGGCATACTGGCCCAGGGCATCAATATTGACGACCACCCGCCCTTTGCCGCGATATCGGACAAAGGTTCCGGTGACCCCTGCAAGAGGACCGTTCAAGACCATAACCCGGTCGCCCTTTCGCAATCGGTTACCGGTGGTTACAGGCTGATCAACCGAAACCATGATTTTCAGCGATTCGATGGTGTCTTCCGGGACTGGCACCGGACCGCTTTTCGTACCGATAAGGCGAACCGCACCAACTGTCTTGACAATGTCGAGATGTCGATAAGGGGTCAAGTCCGATTTAACGAATACGTATCCGGGAAAGAGAGGGACCCGGATCATCATTCGGCGGTCACGGCGCTTGCTCTTGACCTTGATTTTCGGCAGATACACTTCGATATTTTTTTTGAATAAAGCGTCATGAACCACATTTTCAAAACGGCTCTTGGTGTGAAGAACATACCAGGTTGGCTGAAGTACTTTTATCATTGTTCTGTGGCTTTCTCTCGTCTATTTAGTAGGCGGTCTTAAACTCACCCAGGCCGAAAAGCTCAATTGAAAATTCTATTCTGCGGTTGAACGGTTCATCGAGATAATTGATGCCGATGCCCCAGCAACCAGCACGATAGAGCAATCTGGCACCAGCCTGCAACCGTTTACCCGTGCGGAGGTTCCGTTCGTACAGGAAACCGGTCGACACGGCCTCATTCCACCGGATGAGCAAGTCTGCGTATATGGATTCCGTTTCAAAACGGGTATAGCGATACTCTGCCGCCAGCGTATCTCCGCGTAAATCCGATAGCCGCAATCCGACGTTGCCCTCATCGAGCCGGTTGTCGTAGATATCCCATTTTGCATCCGAGTCAAGGACAACCTCGGGCAACCAAAAAATATCGAGCTCAGCGCCGATGGGTGAAAATGGACGCCGATCCTCACCAGCCTCTATGCCGATACCTCGGGATTCATTGAAATCATAGCTCTGTTCGAGCTTGAAGCGGAAGAACTGGTTGTAAGTGTATCGGGGAGACGCGCGGTCGTCTTCTTTGTTCCCCGAGAGTTGGAGGGCCCGGGAAATTAAAAAATTGGTAATGGAGTAGGTGACAATATTTTCGGGCAGGATGCGGTCGATGGCATCGAAGCTGGGAAGATCCGCTTGTTCGATGTCGGGCGTGTATTGGTAAATTATTTTCGGTCGAATGGTGTGTTTTATCTTCTCGATCCTTTTCCGATCAACGTTGAAGACATTGAATATTTCTGAGGTCATTTCCGCTCTGCCGTCCCACAAAGATCGGTTTAGAAAGCGGTCGCCGTTGTTTCCCAAGACAGAATTCTCCTCCGGAGAAACCCACCAGAGGGTTTCCCGAAGCCCGATGGATGGTTCGAGGGTAAAATAACGACCAAAGCGCAATGGCCTGTAAAGGCGTGGATACACATCCAGACGTTGCCCGCGGTCGCCGTCCTTGCGGTAAAAAAAATTGTAGTTGGAGTTGATGTCGAAGAAAAACTGCGAGGAGAAAACTTGCTGTTTGATGCCGGTGAAAAGGATCAGCGGCAACCGCTGCAGCGTATCATCGGTCTCCTCGAAGCGTCGTTTGACCGCATCGTCTGTCCAGCGGAAGTCGATGTCCAGGTTGTACTTGTCCCAAGTGCGGGCAAGATCGAAGCGGTTCAGTCGGTCCGGATTGGTGAAATCATCCAACTGTCGGTTGAAAGTGCGTAGGAAGTACTCACGGGAGGTATCAAATCCCGAATAGCCGCTTTTGAATTCCGTCAGGTAATCCTGATCGCTGACGATATCAAGTTCGAGCCTGGCACGCATGCCCATGGGGGCCGAGAAATAATGCCCGCCCCTGAACCAGTACCGATCCCGGTTGGGACGCAGGACGCCATCGCCCACATAGCCCCATTTTTCGCTGGAATCATCCAGACCGTTATCTATTTTGTGGTCGTTGAGGTAATCGAGCATCCAGGCACCTTTGGTGGTTTCGCTCAAGAAGTATCGTGTTTCTCCGCCCATTTTGATGCCACGTTCGGTCATGTAATTTGCATAGAACGTGGCATCGGCGCTGTCGTTGATGGCCCAGAAAAGCGGCTGGTTGATAAAGTATCCCCATCGATCGGAAACCCCCATTTGGGGGAACAGCAGGCCCGACTGGCGCTTGGTCTTGGCCGGAAAGAAAAGGATCGGAGAATAGAGAACCGGCCATCTTCTGGCACGCAGTGTAGCGCCCCTGACTTCGCCGAATCCTTCAACTGTGACGCGGACTCTGTTGCCGGTGATACGCCAATCCGGCAGATCGCCATCACAGGTGGTCAGGCTGGCTTTTTCGATTTCGTAAGTATCTTCACCGGTCTTGCGAATGGTTTGGCCCTTGATGTGAAAATTGTTCTCCCGCAGATATAGATAGCCATCATAAACCGTACCGGTTTTTTTCAGCAAGTCGAGTTCGACCCGCTGGCCGGTCAAAAAGTCACTGCCGGCTGTCGCGCGAACATTTCCCTCGGCCATGGCGGTCATGTTCTGTTTGTCGAAATGGATCCGGTCAGCACTGATAACGCGATCGCCTTTGCGAATGACGACACGCCCCTCAGCGGTGTATTGACTGCTGATGTCATTGTAATTGAGCGTGTCGGCCTCTATGATCCATGGCAGTGCGGAATCGTCCCCTTTAAAGCTGTCCATGAAGGTGTCGATGTCCTGGGCCTCAAGCGGGGTGATACTCAATATCAGGCAGATACAGTGCACCAGTAGGAAGATAGCGCCGAATCGCGAATGCAGAGCCTGAATGACCCTGCCGGATTTCTCATCCTGGTGCTGAGTGATGAGCGTGGTGGTTAATGCGGATGGATGCGTCATCAGACCTTCTGTGGCGGTAATTTGGGAAACCCAGTTGAACCTGGTGAGAATTTGCAGTATAAAAGCCAACCTGTTGGAAAAAGTCAAGAACGGATACCGACATGAACATATTGCTGACGAATGACGATGGCATTTACTTCGAGGGTTTGTGGGCGCTTTACCGGAGACTCAAGGACTTTCACACTGTGACGGTGGTGGCGCCCGACCGGGAACGCAGCGCGATCGGACATGCGATTACGTTAAACCAACCGATCCGTGCATCCTGGGTCCTCGCAAACGGTGGAGGCAACGGTTATGCTGTAAGCGGAACGCCGGCCGATTGCGTAAAATTGGCCTTGATTGAGCTCCTCGGCACAAAGCCGGACATGGTCATATCAGGGATAAATCCAGGGGCCAATGTGGGTGTCAATATAAACTATTCCGGTACTGTGGCCGCGGCAAAAGAAGCCACGCTTTGTGGTGTCCCGGCACTTGCTGTATCGATGGAAGTCAACGACACGGTTCATACGTTCATTATGATGAGGCCGCCAGTTTTATTGCCAGACTTATCGACAAAGTTCGTCAAACCGGATTGCCGTCCGGAACGTTTTTGAATGTCAATATTCCTAACACGGCCATCGAGGATATTGCCGGAGTGCGTGTCAGTCGCCAAGGTCTGGCCGATTCAGTGGAAATCTTTGATAAACGTATCGATCCGCGTAACCGTCCTTATTATTGGCAAAGCTGTGACGTCCAGCGATTTGAAAAGATCCCGGACAGTGATGGTAGGGCATTGGAAGAAAAATTTATTTCCATTACACCTATCAAATGCGATATGACCGATTACGACGCCTTATCCGAAATAAAGAGATGGGTGGTCGAACTGTAATCCGAATTCGCCCCCCGATCGCATGATAGTTTCAATATATTAAATATAGATCATTACAGATAGTGAGAACATGAAAAATATATTCACCCAAGATTTACGGGCAGGCGATACCGTCGAGGAAATTTTTGTTTTGGCTGAAAAGAACCTCGCCCAAAAACGTAACGGCGAAAATTACCTTACCATTTCACTGGCCGATAGAACCGGGCGGATAAAAGGTGTTGTATGGGATCATGTCGACCGGATTGCCGGCACCGCCAATCCCGGTGAATTCGTCCGCGTCAAGGGCTCCATCGCGGAATATAAAGGCGCCCTCCAATTTGTTGTCAAGGACATGGCGGTCAGCCCGCCGGAAGCGGTGGACCCGGTGGATTACGTGCCGGCCACCAGCCGGGATGTAGACAAGATGTTCGCCCGCCTGGTGGAAATAACCGACGGTTTGAACAACTCTCACCTTAAGCGGCTGTTTGATCTTTTCTGGGCAGACGATTCAATTACCCGGGCCTTTAAGACAGCGCCGGCAGCAAAAAAAATGCACCACGCCTATCTCGGGGGCTTGCTGGAACACACCCTGTCAATGACCGTTCTGGCGGACCGGATCATTCCCCATTACAGCGGTATCGATAGAGATATGTTGATCGCCGGGGCAATTCTGCACGATATCGGAAAAATTCGCGAGTTTGAATACGATTCGAAGATCGATTATTCTGATGAAGGCCGGCTGGTCAGCCACATTGTTATTGCCGTCCAGATTCTCGAGGAAAAGCTGCGCATGCTAGAGGATTTTCCACCACTACAGGCTGTATTGCTGAAGCATATGATCATCAGTCATCACGGCGCCCGTGAATTCGGATCCCCGGAACCACCCAAGACCATCGAGGCCGTGCTGCTCAATTATATCGATGAAATCGATGCTCGCGTTAACGGCATTCGTGATTTCATGGCCGGTGAGAATCCCAACGAGCCTTGGACATCCTATCATCGCCTTCTGGAACGGCATTTCTACCGCGGCCGCAGCGAAATTGGGGGACAGGATTAGAAAATGTTTATCACCCTGGAAGGTATTGAAGGCTCGGGAAAATCCACCCAATTGGGCAACATCCGCCGTTTTCTGGAAAACCAGGGTCACAATGTCCTGGTCACACGCGAACCGGGTGGGACCGGCATCGGAGAGAATATTCGTGCGATCCTTTTGAATCCGGCCAACCGACAGATCGATCCCCTGGCCGAGCTTTTTCTATATGAGGCTGATCGGGTCGAACATGTGCATAAAATCATCATGCCTGCCCTGACGGCCGGGCGTACGGTTCTGTGTGACCGCTTCTACGATGCGACGATCGTCTATCAAGGATACGCACGAGGATTGGATTTAGAGTTGATCCGGCGGATTCACCAGGCAATCCTTGGTGCCTTGAAGCCGGATTTAACCATCCTGCTGGATGTGTCACCGGAAATCGGGCTGGCAAGAGCCTGGGCTCAAATCAAAAACGGTGGGCGGACCGGAGATGAAAGCCGGTTTGAAGAGGAAGCACTGACTTTTCATGAAAAGATCCGCGCCGGCTACCAGACCATCGCTCGCAGCGAACCGGAGCGTTTTTATGTCGTCGATGCGTCACACGACCCCCGTACGGTTCAGAACGAAATCCTGATCGGCCTTCGGCAGGTGCTAAAGTCCTAAACGAATGTTTCGAGCCTTTCGGCTTTTCAAATTCGTGTTAGCTGCTCTGGGTTTGTCGGCGACAATGGATCTATAACGTTTCCATCCCGAAATGGAACACGCAAGCATGCCATCGAGCATTGATTGGTAGACACAAAAGAAGAAAACACTGAATCAACGGTGGGTAAAGATGGGACAATCAATTCTCGATCTAATCGGCAATACGCCTGTGGTGGAAATACGCCACCTCAACCCTAATCCGGGGGTGAAGGTGTTGGCTAAGTTGGAGTATTTCAATCCCGGTGGTTCCATAAAAGACCGGGCGGCCCTGTCAATGATCGAAGCTGGCGAAGGATCTGGCGAACTGACTGCCGATAAAATCGTTATCGAGGCCACATCCGGAAATACCGGGATTGGCTTGGCGCTGGTTTGCTCTGTCAAGGGTTACCAGTTGCTGCTGGCCATGTCTGAGGCGGTGAGTGTGGAACGCCAGAAAATATTAAAAGCCCGTGGGGCTGAAATCCTGTTGACCCCCGGGCACCTTGGCACGGACGGGGCCATTGAAGAAGTCTACCGTTTGGTGCGAGAGAATCCTGAAACCTATTTCATGACAGATCAGTTCAATAATCCAGCCAACTGGCAAGCGCACTACAACGGCACAGCCGTTGAGATCTGGGAGCAGACCGGGGGGAAACTCTCCGCCGTTGTGGCAACCCTGGGGACATCCGGCACGCTCATGGGCCTGGCCAGAAAGTTGAAAGAATACGATCCGGCGATTCAGATCATTGGTATCGAACCCTATCTTGGCCACAAAATCCAAGGTCTGAAAAATATGAAGGAGGCCTACTGCCCGGAAATTTTTGATAAGAACCTTCTGGATAAAAAGATCAACATCGATGACGAAGAGGCCTTTGAAATGACCCGACGTATGGCCCGGGATGAGGGACTGCTGGTTGGTATGAGCAGCGGTGCGGCCATGGCGATCGCTGCTCGGGAGGCCCAGGCCATGGAGACCGGTACGATTGTGGTGATTTTACCCGACGGCGGGGAACGCTATTTGAGCACACCGCTGTTCGTCGTTAAGGAAAAGGTCGATTTAAAGTTGTTCAACACCATGAGCCGATCGAAGGAACCCTTTGTACCGGCGGTTCCGGGAAAAGTTTCCATCTGTACGTGCGGACCGACGGCCCACGCACCGATCCATCTTGGTGAAATGCGGCGCTTCATTGTTTCAGATTTGCTCTGCAGATATTTGGTTTTCCGAGGTTACACACTCAATCACGTCATAAACATTGCCGATCTGGATGACAAGACGATTTCAGGTTCCGAAGCCGCTGGCGAGGATCTGGGGGTTTATACAAATCGACATATCGAGCAGTTTAGGCACGACCTGGATACCCTTGGCATTAGACCGGCCGAAATTCTCGCGCGAACCAGTGAGCATCTCGATGATATGGTTGAACTGGCCGATCGGTTGGTACAGAAAGGTTTTGCCTACGAAAAGCTCCGATCCCTTTATTTCGATATATCGCGTTTATCCCAATACGGCCAGCTTTCAGGTATTGACATCAACAAAATTCGTATCGGAGCAACGGTTGACTTGGACGAATATGAAAAGGACAATCCAAGAGATTTTACCCTGTTCAAGCGCGCCCGCTTGTCGGAGCTGAAAAGAGGTATTTATATAAAAACCGCGTGGGGCAATGTGCGGCCGTCCTGGCATCTGCAGGCCTCGGCCATTTCAAATAAATACCTCGGTGAGCAGTTTGACATCCACGCCAGCAGCCGCGAGTTGATGTTTCCCCATCACGAGAATGTCAATGCCATTGCCACAGCCGCCACTGGAAAGCCGCTGGCAACATATTGGATCGATTCTGATTTGGTATTGGCCGATGGTCATAAAGTAGATAACAAGAGTCCCGGATTGGCCCTGGCCGATCTGCAAGCCTTGGGCTACCCAGACAAGGTGATCCGGTTCTGGCTGATCACATCTTCCTACCGCAAGCCGGTGGCCTTTAGGCGGGGTAGATTGGATGACGCCCAGCGGTCACTGAACCGCCTGAACAATTGCATCCGCAATTTGCGCGGCGTGAAGTCAGGCCCGTCATATCCCGAACTTGACCAACTACTATATGACCTCAGACACGGATTCACCAGCGGTCTTGATGACGATATGAACATTCCAGCCGCTTTGGCAGCTGTCTTCAAAGTCGTCAAAAAAGTAAACCAGCTGATTAAGAATCAACGGATAGACCTGGAAGGCGCCCGAAAAATCCTCGATGCATTTCAAAGTTTGGACGGTGTTTTGAACGTGATTGATTTCGTCGGTCAGCAAAACGACCCGGCCATCGCAGCGCTGGTGCGGGAGAGAGATAAGGCACGCGCCGACCACAACTGGGTCGTGGCCGATAGGCTTCGTGAGCAGCTCAGAAGTATGGGAGTGAGTGTTCAAGACCAGAAATTCGGGAACGCCTGACATCCCTGGGTGCGGGAGTTTTCAGGCCGGGCCTTACTTTTCGCTGTCAGGCAGCGGACACAAAGGCCCCATCGGTAGCCGTCAATCAGATACTATCGGATACGATAATGCTTAATAAGGGGGTTATCGCCCCGAACCAGCGCAGGAGCAGATAGAATGAGACCCATTTGCTATCCACAAACGTACATACCGGTGGCGAGCATGGCGGCGATTCAAACATGTTTTAGCCCCGTGGTGGTATATCAGCCCTCCCGACGGGATGTCCCTAACGTCATGCGTGAATGGGAACAGGGAGAGTTGATTGAAATGATCGTTCCACCAAGAGGTGACGAGGACCGACTCGCCCTCGTGTTGAAGGACTATCGTAATTGGGCTGCCATGTACGGTGGCCAGCATCGCACAGGTTTCGACTACTTCAGGTCACACATGGGCAAGGTGCCGTATTTCGATGAGACGTCCGTGGCACAAATTCGGGCCGACATCAAAAGGGGAAGAATTCCCAGAGAATCGGCGTCCGTATCGCGGTTTTTCAGCGCAAGGGTTTTCCTCAGTATCGCCCAGGAAATGGACTTGGGGGCCGAAGCCCTGGCGACAGACTTGCGGCGGCATGATGAATTCGAGAAAAAGCTTTTCAGCGAACTGAACGGCGGTGCCCCCGCACCGCAACCAGCCAGTCCTGTGGCGACGGGCTCCGGTATGCAGCAGGACTATATGATCCAAGAGCGTCTTCGGGCCTGGTGGCTCCTGGTGGCTGGCGTTGCCGAGTCGGCCGATACGAACCTTCCCGGGATTTTTGTTACGACCAGCCGGCCAGCTGTTGACCACTCTGTTGCCGTGATGGCCGATGCTGTAAAAATGTTTACGATGGAAGACATTCCAGTGGTTGGCAACAATCCGCAAGTTTTTAAAAACTGGCGCCGTCAACTTCTGGATCGGCTCCAGTTGGTGACGGGCGCTAACCATGCCCTGGAAACGGCAACCGGGATGGATTGGCCCATGGTTCCCAAATTAGATGATGCCGCACAGCGGCTAAAACTGACGGTATTTCTGATCGCCGGCAAGTCTCCGAGAGCTTTATTTCATAAGTCGGTCGGTCTGCAATCCGAATTTCTAAAGAAAGATCAAACGTTGGGTCCAGAACCAGAAAACACAGTTGTCGCCTTGATAGAAATTTGAATTTATATTCATAACCAGTAAGAATTAAAGATAATTCTTATGGTCATCCATTCGAATTTCTGTATCGACGATAAAAATACAACAAGGCTTGACTCGCCTTTTTAATTGGTATAAAGACTTTTTTCCATGTTTGGAAGCAACAGGTGATGTGGATCACCTTTTTCCAAAATCTCAAGAAAGGAGAATTCGGTTATGGCTTTCAACCCCATTGTTGATGAGGACAAATGTGAAGGTTGTGAAGAGTGTGTGGATGTTTGCCCAGTCGAAGTGTTTGAAATGCAGGACGGAAAATCGAGTCCGGTGAATGCTGAAGAATGCCTCGGTTGTGAAAGCTGCATTGAAGTTTGCGAACCTGGCGCCATCACTGTCGAAGAGACCTAAACTGTTCTGCTCGCCTTTCGGAACTGATTGTGTAGCGGTTCCGAAAGGCCATGCTCCAGGTCCATCCTGCCGACATCCCGGAGGCAATTTCTTCCTGCATGATTCTTTCCAATCCGGCAACCACTTTCAGTCACACAAAAATCATCTAAAACAACGTTCATTCTTCCGGCTTGACTTGTGCTTACTGAATCCAGAAAAAGACCATGACGAGTAGAACTTCTCAATCCTTTCCCGATATGGCACTGGTCCGGCAGAAACTGCATCGGGCGGCGATCGTCGATGTCCCCGGGGCGGTTCATGCTGCTTTGAAAGGTCTGGATCTTAACGGGGTCTATCAACCCGGACAAACGGTGGCGGTAGCTGTTGGAAGCCGCGGCATCAACGCCATCGGTACGGTCGCCAGTGCGTGCATCGATTTCTTGTGTCAAAAACAACTAAAGCCATTCATCGTTCCGGCAATGGGCAGTCACGGTGGTGCGACGGCCAAGGGACAACATGCCGTTCTGGAAAAGTTGGGTATCTGCGAGAGCACCTTGGGGATCCCGGTCGAGCCTGACATGGCGGTGGAGGTCGTCGATCGGCTTTCCAATGGCACGAAGATCTGCTTTTCCAGGGCAGCATTGGCCGCCGACCACATCGTTGTCATCAACCGTGTAAAACCTCACACGAAATTTCGGGCAGACATCGAAAGTGGTTTGTGCAAGATGCTGACGATCGGTCTGGGGAAGGCGGATGGCGCGGCGGAATTTCATCGACAAGCCGTCCGGCACACCTTTTCAATTATTGAAGCGGCCGCTCGCCTCGTACTCCGAAAATGTTCGATTCTTTATGGCCTGGCGCTGTTGGAGGACGGCTCTGGTGACTTATCCCGGATTGAAGCGCTAACACCGGAGAACATTGTGGCTGGCGAAAAGAAACTCCTCAAGGCAGCATCAACCATGATGGCCCGTATTCCCTTTAGCGACATAGACATTCTTGTGGTCGACCGCTTTGGCAAGGACATCAGCGGGATCGGTATGGATTCCAACGTTACCGGCCGCCACAGAGACCTTGTCGGAGATTTCAATATGGCGCCCCATGTCAAACGCATCTTCGTGCGCGAGCTGAGTCCGGGATCCGACGGCAACGGCAATGGAATCGGTTTGGCGGATGTTACAACCCGTCGCCTGGTAGAGGCTCTCGACATGCAAAAAACTTACATGAACGCTATCACAGCCATTTCACCGGAAAAAGCGGCCGTTCCCCTTAGCGTCGATACTGATCAAGAGGCTATCGCCGTCTGTGCCAGCACCGCCGGGCTGAGTGATCCGGCAGCGGCCCGTCTGGTGCGGATTAAGGACACAAAATACCTTGAAAAATTTCAGGTTTCGAAATCGTTGTCTGCAGAAGTGGAAGCGAATCCGGACTTGGAATTTTTGACCCCTTGGCGGCCGATGGCGTTTACCCGAGATGGACATCTGCCGTCGTTCGATCGTTAGTTTCCGTCATTATTCGATTTTTTGGTTGAGAGCTGTCCTGCACAAGTATCCGACTGCCGCGCGCTTCACCGCAAACCTCTGTGCGGCCCTACTCACTTGATACAATCTTCATCTATGGATTGGGTACGCGATAGGGTTTTAGCCAACTATGGATGGGAACCGATCATTGCTCATGATAATTCAGTGGGTTGGGTCCTGTCAGGGGTGTCGCCATGGCCAGCAGCCAGTCCGAGACGCTCAGAAACGGCAAGTTATCCCCGCTGAAAGCGAGAATGAATCCCAATTCACACCGTTCAGCCTTGTCTGAAAGGAGGTGCCGTCATAAAAGAAAAATCGGTGTCTTCCGGAAGAGGTTTCCCATTTCTGATATTTCCCGATCAAATTTATACTCCATCGCGGATTGAAAAGGTAGTTGATCCCGCCCATCATGACCCACCCCGACCCGTCGGCATCCTGCCGAAAACTGACAGGGTGGGCCAAATCCGTACGCAGATTCCAATCGGCCTGGGCTTCGAAATTTGCAAAATGGTATTCGACTCCAAAAAAGGCCTCGTAGCCCGGCCTTGGTGCGGATTGGCCGTAGTTTTTGTATAAAAATTCCGCGCCGATCCATGGCCCGTACCACGTCGGGTCATAGCTGCTATTGAGCCCTTGAATCGGTCCCAGGGGCGGTATTGTCTGGTTCCCGCGGGTTATTTGCAGATTCTGGTCATGGTAAGAGTAGCCGACGAGCGGCGACAGAACAATACGGTCGGCAAATAGGTTCACGTCATACGCCAGACCGATGGAGGCATCCCATAGATCTCCGTTCTCGGTGCTGTTGTTGGATCGGGAAAATTCATCGAAGCGATTATTACCATTGAAGTCGGAATCCTGGTTGTCGCCATCGAAGAGGAAGGAATACGCCAGATTGCCTTTGAGCCGAAAATGTCGTCCCAGACGCCGCTGCAACCCGAATTCAAATTGAATGCCTTCTAAATTACGCCATTGAAGTTCAGACCGGATGTTTATGTTCGGTAGCGCAAAACTCCAATCCAATTCATCATGGCGGTAACCGGTATTGAAAAACCATCGCCAGAGGCTGTTTGCTCCCCCTGAAAGTTTTTGGTCGACCTTACGGCTTACGATCCTCTGGGGTGGGTCAGACGCTGCCGCCGGTGATGCCTGGCGATGGTGGGGAGCGGTTTGCTTGCCCTGTATGGCGTCTTCGGTATTGGCATAAAACGCGGGGGATTCTTCAAGCTCAAAAGAGCGGTCATTGCCAGGCGATAATATCGCCTGGCTTCCGGCGGCTTGAGTGAAAAATAGAGCAGCGAACAGGCACGAAAGGAGAGCGATCTTGTTGCCGTTTTTCAACAATTTTTCCTCTTTTCATCTCGTTGGCCATTGGATAAGATGACCGTTGCTATTAATCTCAAAATATACATGCATTATGCCGTTTTAGGTGTTGGGCCACCTAATATGCTCCGGTTCGTGTTCCTTGATGGCAATAGAGGATCTTTATTGTAGCCGAGTTGCTGAATACCGTCAATTGACCATGATTGCCGCCGGACAACAATCGCCTTGCAAGCGGTTATTTTCTGTGCTAAATCTTACGGTTATGAAGCAATATGTTATCGATGAATTGCGTTTGGAAGACTACGATAAACTCAATGAGCACCTGGTACAGCGGTTCGGGCCAGCGGATCTCGGCGGCGTTTTTTGGATTCCTATCGATTCAGGACACTTAACCGAAACACAGGATTCCCATGCCGATTGCAAACCCTTTTATTTCGCCGTAGAGTTGCAGGAGAGTACTCTGTCATGTGAACTGCTGGTGCGCACACGAGATAGAATTCGTTGCGACTGCATCGCTTACGCAAACCGTACCCAGCGTAACTGGATTGTCAAAGTCATAGATGGCGTTTTCGAACAACTCGACATTCATACCTGACCATACGGCCGGCAATGTTCGCCTGAGTTTCTGAAAATAAGGAAATACACCATCAGAAAGGTCAACCGGGATTCGGAAATCAGCATATTTTATAGCTGGTGCGAGTGCTTTTTAATTCGTTTGACAGGTTTTGTCTTTGTTTTTCAGTCACTTGCTCGACGTTGCGACCACCGTTGATGGCGACCCCAGAGGGCAGCAGACAGATCCGCGTCTCTTCAGTGAACCTCGTGATCGGTTTTTAATGTTCAGAACAGTATTCATATACAGCGGCACGCTGCTGTTGACATTCGTTTTTGCCACGGCGGCAATTGTTGCGGCTATTTTCAGCAAGACCGGCGACGCGCCCCATAAGGTGGGCCGGGTATGGGCCAGGGCCATTCTAACCTTTAGTGGAATTGACGTTTCTGTGAAAGGGGCCGACCACATTGACCCAATTCGGTCATCCATCGTGATGGTGAATCACCAGAGCAATTTCGACATACCGGTTCTTCTGGCACATTTACCGTTGCAGTTCCGTTGGTTAGCCAAAGCTGAATTGTTCAAAATTCCGGTGTTTGGGCGGGCCATGCATGGTTGCGGGTACATCAGCATTGATCGTTCTAATCGTGAATCCGCTTTTCGGAGCCTGGCCAAAGCCGCTGACACCATAAAAAAAGGCACTTCCGTTCTGGTGTTTCCGGAAGGCACTCGTAGCCTGGACGGCATGATCAAGCCCTTTAAAAAGGGCCCTTTTATTCTGGCAGTCGATGCGGGCGTTCCAATTCTTCCGGTAATTGTCAACGGAACCTGGTCCATAATGCCCAAGAACAGGCTGAGGATTAAGCCCAGCCGGGTCACCCTTGACATACTGCCGCCGTTCGAGACCGCAGGATATGATCGGACGACCAAGGATGAGTTGATGGACAAAACCCGGGACCTGCTTTGCCAGCGGTTCGCTGAGGTGAAAGGAGGGCCGGCTTGCAGTTAAAGATCATTCCTCTCGGCGGGCTCGGAGAGATCGGCCTTAATATGATGGTGTTCGAGTACGGCACGACACTGTTTATCGTCGACGCCGGCCTGATGTTTCCAGAGGACTACATGCTGGGGGTCGATTTCGTTATTCCGGATATGGATTACGTGAAGCGGAACCGCACGTTGATTTCCGGCATCGTCCTGACTCACGCTCACGAGGACCACATCGGTGCGCTGCCTTTTTTGCTAAAGGAAGTCAATGCGCCAGTATTCGGTACACCATTTACTCTCGGCGTCGTACGACACAAACTCCAGGAGTACGACACGACCGTACCAAGAGGTCTGCACGAAATCCATCCGGGCGAACAGTTGAAGCTGGGACCTTTTATGCTTGAATTCATTCAGGTCGGTCATAGTGTGGTTGACGGTGTCGGCCTTGCCATCCGCACGCCGTTGGGCCTGATCGTTCATACCGGGGATTTCAAAATCAGCCACAGCCTTGGTGACGGCCTGGCAACTGATGTCGGCCGATTTGCCCAGTGCGGAGAAGAAGGCGTTCTGGCCCTTCTGTCCGATTCAACAAACATAGAAAAAGAAGGCTACACCATTTCGGCGCGAGAGATCCGCGACAAGCTGGCCAAGATCATCGACGAGAGTAAAGGCCGTATAATCATCGCGCTTTTTGCTTCGAACATCAACCGTATCCAGCACATCGTCGATATCGCCCGTGAACGCGGGAAGAAGATCGTTTTCAGCGGCCGCAGCATTGAAGTCGCCGTCAACCTGGCCCGGGAACTTGGTTATATTACTGTTCCCGACGGCATGGGCATCGACATCAGCGAAGTTAATCAGTACCCCGACGACGAGGTCATTATTGCGACCACAGGCAGCCAGGGAGAACCCATGTCTGCATTAGCCCGCATGGCGGCAGGCAATCACAAGCAACTCAGTATAAAAAAAGAAGACACGGTCATTCTCTCTTCAAAATTTATTCCTGGAAATGAGAGGGCCATTGGCAATATCATAAACAGGCTCTACAAGAGGGGCGCTAACGTCATTTACGAAAAAATCTCCGAAATCCACGTGTCCGGACATGCCTTTCAGGAAGAGCTTAAATTGATGATCAACCTGACCCGGCCCAAGTATATCATCCCGATTCACGGAGAGTACAGACATTTGGTGCTGCATTCACGGTTAGCCCAACAAATGGGTGTTCCGTCCGAGAGAGTCCTGCTTGCAGAAAACGGGCACATTATCGAATTTGACAAGACCTGCGGTAAAGTGAACGACACGGTGATGACCGGAAGGGTGCTCATCGACGGAAAAGGAGTTGGAGACGTCGGCCGTAGCGTTCTGAAAGAGAGACGCTTGCTGTCCGAAGAAGGCCTCGTTGTGGTCAATCTGGTTTTCGATGAGGAAACGGGTATTGTGATATACGGGCCGGAGATCGTTTCGCGCGGGTTTGTGTTCGAGACCGAAACCGGTCATCTCGTGCAGGACGCCCAATGTGTGATTCTCGAAATCGTCGAGGATGTCGGCCCTGAAGTTCCCGACCGCATTAAAATTATTCGGGCGAGATTGCAGTCCACCTTGCGGCAGTATTTTTATTTCACGATTGGACGGCGGCCGGTAATCTTGCCCTTTGTGACGGTTATACGTTCCTGATACCGTAATGCCCCGCATTTCGAATTCGCAGCCATCCGGGCGAATTGATAAGAACGGGTAAACTGACAAAATTCTATCTATGCGTAAAGAAATCATCGGAATTCTACTTTTTTTCCTGGTCGTCTTCACCCTGGTAAGCCTGCTCTCTTACAGCCCCGACGATCCCTCCCTTCTCAATGCCGTCGGTGGAGGGAAGATTCATAATCTCTTCGGTGTGTTTGGGTCTCACTTGGCCGGTTTACTCATCGGTGTATTCGGTCTCGGCGCTTTTTGGATACCCCTCCTGCTGCTTTTGACCAGCATGCATATTCTCGGTGGTCATTCGCGGACAGCGATTCTTTGTACGATTTTCGGCGGTTTCTTGCTAATTGTTACGACAGGCAGTTTGCTGGCGCTGAGTCAACACGCGTTCGCGCTTTTTGGAAATAGTTTTTCGGCAGGGGGTTTTATCGGAATCCCCTTCAAAATGTTCCTTGTCAGGTATTCTAACCCGATTGGCGCCGTGATTATTCTGAGCATTATCTGGCTGATTGGATTCATCATGACCACCGGGTTTTCTTTGCTAACCTTTTCCAGGTGGTGTTATCGCATCGGCATTATTATTGTCGATCATGTGAAGACTTTTTACCTGAAGCATAAAGAAAGACGTCAGAAAACCAAAAAGCGCCGCAAAGTGATCAAAGAGAACGCCTTAAAAAAGGCGGCGCCGATCAAGATAAAAAATACCACAAATACGCCAATCAAGAGTGCTCCGATACCCAAGCAGGAAGTCTTTGGTTTTATGCGGTCTGGTTCGGGTTTTCAGCTTCCTTCGGTTAACTTGCTTGAAGAGCCGGAAAATCGCCCCATTTCAGCGGATGACGACAATTTGAGGATGTTGTCGAAACTCCTGGAGAAAAAACTGGAAGATTTCGGTGTCAGGGGCCAAGTGGTCGCAATATCCCCTGGACCGGTTATTACCACTTTCGAATACGAACCAGCTTCGGGAATAAAGATAAACAAGATCGTCAACCTTTCCGACGACCTGGCCCTGGCGCTTCGGGCAACCAGCATACGGATTGTGGCACCGATCCCGGGCAAGGCCGTGATCGGCATCGAGGTCCCGAACGCCGCGCGCGAAATGGTGCGGTTCAAAGAGATCGTCGTGTCGAGTGCTTTCGAGAAATCCAAATCCAAACTGACGATTTGCCTTGGCAAGGATATCATTGGGAACCCCTTCGTGGCCGAACTCAACCGGATGCCGCACCTGTTGATTGCCGGGGCCACCGGAGCCGGTAAGAGCGTGGCCCTGAACACCATGATTTGCAGCCTGCTCTATAAAGCCGGACCGGATGAGGTCAAACTGATCATGGTTGATCCGAAGCGAATCGAGTTGACGAGCTATGACGGAATACCACACCTGATTACTCCGGTCGTCACCGATGTTAAAAAGGCCACCAATGCACTCTACTGGGCCGTGCGCGAAATGGAGAGGCGCTATGAGCTCCTGTCAGCGAAAAAGGCGCGCAATATCGTTCAGTATAACCGCAAGCTCGAGCCGGCAAAACCCGACGCAGCGGATGCCGAGGCCGAGGTAAAGCTGCCGTTTATTGTCATCATCATTGATGAATTGGCCGACTTGATGATGGTTGCTTCGCGAGACGTGGAATCGGCCCTGATGAGATTGGCTCAGATGGCCCGCGCGGCTGGAATACACCTGATACTGGCCACGCAGCGGCCATCGGTCGATGTTCTTACCGGTATAATCAAAGCCAATTTCCCGACACGCCTGTCATTCCAGGTATCCTCTAAAACCGACTCCCGAACGATTATTGACACCAACGGTGCGGAAAATCTTCTCGGGAACGGTGACATGCTCTTTATGCCGCCGGGCACTGCGAAACTGCAACGCATACACGGCGCCTATATTTCCGAAACTGAACTCGTTCGAATTACCGAGTACTTGAAAAATCAGGAGAAACCGGAATACGACGAAGACGTCACTGAAATGGTGGTGGCAGAAGCCGCCGAAGCGGATGGCCGGGATGCCGATGAAAAATATGACGAAGCGGTTGCCCTGATTACCAAAACCCGGCAGGCATCCATTTCGATGATTCAGCGGCATCTGAGGATCGGTTACAACCGGGCGGCACGTATCATCGAGATGATGGAAAAAGAGGGCATCGTAGGGCCTGCGGATGGTGCCAAACCCAGGGAGGTGCTGGTCAGGAGTTACGAGAATATGGGGTGACGTCATGCATAAAGGGTTATTCCCCCGCTGTGAAGTGTCCAAAGTTTCCGGTTCCGGTCCACGGTAGCTAGAGAGTGTCCACAAAACTTTGTGCGCGCCTGGTGAAAAAACGTTCGAATTACGGAATGTTTTTTTTCAACGCATATATCTATTCATTGGACACGCTATCGTGTCATCTAACACACGTGGATGGCTACGGGCTGTCCGGGGAAGGGTTGAAGTGTTCAGAACCGATGCTGCCTGATATTGAACTGCTGAAAGATGTCAAAGGGTTTCTTGACCACGAGGAAGGACGCCGGTTGTATCTGCTTGCTCTGGAAGCTGGCAGCTACGGCCCCTGCCTGGAAATCGGTAGCTATTGCGGGAAATCGGCTCTCTACCTCGGTGCCGCCTGCCGAGAAAACCAAACGGTTCTCTTCTCAATCGACCACCACCATGGCTCTGAAGAGCAGCAACCTGGCCAGGCATACTTTGATCCCGAACTCTGGGCGCCACAGAGCGGGACGATCGACACGTTTTCTTTTTTCCGACGGTCAATCGAACGGGCGGGTCTCGAAGATGTCGTTTTACCAGTGGTATGTCGGTCGGCTGATGTCGCCCGTGTCTGGCGAACACCTTTGGGGACTAGTCTTTATAGATGGCGGCCATGCATACGATACAGTCATGGCAGATTTTATGGGATGGGTAGAACACCTGGTTCCCGGGGGGTATCTACTCTTTCACGATATATTCGTTGATCCGGTTCAAGGTGGACAGGCACCCTATTTGGTGTACCAGATGGCTCGGTCCGACCGCCGGTTCGAGGAACATCCCATGACCAAAACGCTCGGAGTACTCAGGAAAAAATAAGGTCGAGCATTGTGTCTAAAAGCGGGTATGCCCGGCTGTTTCTTCAGCCATGGTTTGCGATACCCAAAGGGGTCAGACGCTGCTCGCATCTGAGCTTTTCACTAAATAGAGCACGATACTCTTACCGAGTATCGGGTTGATGAGGCGCTCGATGAATCCGGTAATCCACGGTCTCTGCATGATGTCCCAGGTCAGAAATCTGTGATAGAGGCGAACCAATTGGTGCTCATCGTGTTCCAACCCAATCAGGCATTTTAACCACCAATAAGGGGTGTGCAGGCTATGGGCGTAATGCACAGCACGCAGCTTGAAGCCGGCGCAGCGGAGAATTTCGACGATACTGGATTTTCGGTAGATGCGGATGTGACCACCTTTTTCGCGTGAATAAGTTTTGGATATCGACCAACAGATTTTTTCAGGCCAGTATCGAGGAACGCTGACGACCAGTTGATGCCCGGGCTTCAAGACTCGCGCCAATTCAGTCACTGCCGTTCGGTGGTCACGTATATGCTCCAAGACTTCGCAGCAGACGATCAGGTCGAAGGCCGCGTTATCGAATGGCAGATGGAGTGAATCGGCGACGCAAAGACCCCACCGCCCCCCGCCGTGAATGCCGAGCCGATCGTGCAATTCCAAGCGGTTTTTTGCTTCCCGGACGTCTTCGAGATCGAGATCGGCCCCAATTGCGACGACACCCGCTTTTTTGTAAGTTGCGCATGTGTGGCGTCCGGTGCCGCAGCCGATGTCCAGCACCCGGTCACCAGGGTGGAGGTGGAGATGGTCAAAATTCGGCGTAATCACGGATTGCCCTCCGATAAACGTTTACGGTCAATCGGGCCGCACTGGGCCATGTGAAGAGTCTTTGCGCCCGCTGCCGCCCGGCTTCACCCATCCTGGCGGCCGCTTCTGGATGATCAAGAATACTTGATATTGCATCCACCAGCGCGTGAGTATTTGCGGGGGGCACCAGAATGCCGGTATCCCCGACCACCTCCGGCAGAGCGCCGCCGGTGGTACTCACTACCGGAACACCGCAGGCCATGGCCTCTGCAGCCGGAAGGCCGAAACCCTCGTATAGGGAGGGTACGACAGCCACGCAAGCCTTAGCATATTCTTGTGCGAAGGCCGGAGGATCGATTCTTCCCTTAAAAGCGACCCGGTCCCAGATACCGAGCGATCGGATCAGTCTGTTGACGGCCCCTTTTTCTTTGAGGGTACCGATAACAACCAGGCGTACCGTCCGGGTTCGAGATAGGTGAGCCAGGGCTTTCAATAGGTAGGACATGCCCTTCAGCGGCATGTCGGCACTGTTAGTAACGATGATCCGGCCGTTTTCCCTGGGAATGCCGGGTAGGGGATGAAACTGGTCGGTGCGGACGCCGTTGGGGACAACTGCTAAATTCTCGATCGGAATGCCGAAAGACCGGCTGATATCGGTTCGGGCGCAGTTTGATACGGTGATCAGCCGGTTCAGGCAGCGGGCCACGCGCACCTGCATCCCAATGAAGGAATACCATCGCAGCTGCTTCATTTTCTGCCACCCTGTTGAAGCGCTCCTTACGGCAAGCGTCCGATCCACAGTCATCGGGTGGTGGATGGTGGCCACGGTCGGCAGTCGGCGGCTGATGGCCCGAATGCCGTATGACAGGCTTTGGTTGTCGTGGATGACGTCAAAGGATTCCCTGTGCTGCCTTAAAAAGTGGTAGGCGCGGATGCCAAAGATGAAGGGCTCCGGGTATCCCATGGTGGAGACGCTCAGCCACTCCAGCAGATTCAGAGGGTTTCGAAGCTCTCTCATCGTGGGGAGACGGAAAGGATTGGCGGGGTTGTAAAGGTTGAGGCTGGGTAGCCGATGAACGTGTATGTCGGCATCCAATTGTGGATCCGGGGGTCCGGAGACAACGGCAACGCGATGACCAAGATCCCTAAGGGCTCGGCTTATATTCTTAATGTAGACCCCTTGGCCGCCGCTGTGGGGATTACTACGATAGCTTAGCAGACAGACTCGTAACGGCCGGTGGGCAATATTTTCATGGTGGATTCCCATTAGATCTGGCGCATTCGTTAACGATTTCTCGACGAAGTCCTTTCCGCCGCTTTTAAAAACAAATTCTGAAATACGTAAGGGTTGTATATGTGGTCTTAGAAAATAACATTCGAAAAACGGAACGCTTTTTTACAACCACTCTGATAAAACGGTCGCCCCGACTTAAAAGAGAATAGGCCTTTACGTCAAGTCATTTGTAGAATACGGACATGCAGGGTTTATGTTGTGGACTTGACATTGACAATTAATGGCGGACGATAGATACGATATCCGTTGACTGAATCAGATGAGAAACGGAGTCGCATGATTAACAAGACGCACCCATACCCTGAGAAGGTCACCCTCATTGAGGTGGGGCCACGGGATGGATTTCAGTTCGAATCTCAAATCATTCCCACTTCAATGAAGATCGACATCATCGGCGGCTTGGTTGCCGCCGGCATCAAGCATATCCAGGTCACTTCCTTCGTTCACCCGCAACGGGTGCCCCAGATGGCCGATGCCGAAACTTTGCTGCAAGCGCTCCCGGTAAGGGAAGGGGTAACCTTTTCCGGCCTCGTACTCAACCGCCAGGGCCTTGAAAGGGCTCAGCGTGCCGGCATGAAGCATGTTGAGATATCCATTTCCGCCAGCGACACCCACAGCCGAAAAAATACCGGGATGTCTTTAAATGAAGCGGTCTCCAATGCGCAACAAATGGTAAATTTCGCCAAGGAAAACGGAATGCAGGTACGCGCTGGTGTCCAGTGTGCATTTGGTTGTGTCTACGAAGGGCAAATAGCGTTGAAGCGGATCATTCGTATGGCGTTGAATTTCGTTGAACAGGGAGTCGATGCCCTGTCGTTCAGCGACACCACCGGCATGGCCACTCCCAGCAGCATCCGTCGCCTGATGAACGCCGTATTACCGTCTGTCGATGAAATACCCGTTATCGCCCACCTGCACGATACCCGCGGCCTGGGACTGGTAAACCTGACAACGGCTCTTGAATGCGGCATCACGCGGTTCGATACCGCATTTGCCGGGATGGGCGGTTGCCCCTTTGTTCCCGGTGCCGCAGGCAATATTGCCACGGAAGATGTCGTCTACCTCTTAAATTCGATGGACATAGATACGGGTGTCGATATCGTTAAAGTGGCTCAATGTTCCCGCAGATTAGAAAAATATATCGGGAAACAGTTTGCAGGGAAAATGTATCGATTGGCGATCCCCGAAACTGTCCCGGGAAATTCCTCAGAATGATCTTCCGATGCTAATTTTTGATAGCCACCAGTTCATCCAGCTTGTCGTCGTAATTTCCGATACACCGTTCCCAGGCAAACTGCGACATGGCGGCCGAGAGCCTCTGACGCAGATCGCCATCCTGGGTATTATCACGGAGGCCTGCCGCCAATTTTTCGATCAGATCCTGGTGGTTGGCAAACAGGACCTTGGTGTGAAATTCTTCGGTAATAATCTCCGGATACACCAACCGGTTCGGCAATAGGGGCAAACAACCGTATCGAACCGCTTCGACCACCGACATACCGAAATTTTCCTGACGTGCCGTACTGATCACAAACGACCCTTTTTGCAGCCATCCGCGGTATCGTGCCTTGCTTGCTTCAAATCCACAGTGGATAATATGATTTTGGAAATGGCTGAGTGCCCGGCTGAAGACCTGTGGAACCCTTCGATAGCGCTCCCCCAATAAAACCAGGTCAAACGCCAGTCCCATTTCGTCGACGGCCTCGAGGGCGTCAAAAAAATCTTCAGGATTTTTATCGAATTCCCAGCGGTGGTTCCAGATAATAACCGGCGGCCGGTTCCTGTCTCTATCCGGAAAAGGTGTCGAGGCAGTGCCGTCAAAATGACAACCCGGGTAAGCAATACTGCTTTTGGCGCGAATAGTGTCGATGACCCAGGTGGGTGCGTATTCCGGCATCATTTTGAGAAACTGGGGTAGGGTGTCAAAAAAAGTCCAGAAATGAGTCTGCGAGTTGAACAGGATCCGGTCGGCAGCCAGAGCGGAGGTGATATCGGTAAAACCGTACTGATAATCCCGTGCTTCTCCAGGCGCCAAAGGATAAGCAAATTGGTTTTCGTGAAAATAGAGCAGTACCGGCGGACAGCGTTTGCCCCATATGGCCTTGAGATCGGCGAGGCTCATCAAATTGGTAACAACAATTCCAGCGTATCTTTGGGGGGGATTTGATCGCTCCGGCAAATTACAAGGCGGCCCCCCGCATGCGCCATTTCCAGAACCGGGCCGGTAGGATCGCAAATTTTATGGTGTGACGCGACCAAGTGTGCAAACCGTCAGCAAATTCGCGGTGTGAGCCACCGTAGAACGGTTCAAGGAAAAGGAACGTCATTGATTATCTCCGTGAATATTATTTATTATCAGACAGATACCAATATTTAGGCTCTCTAATCAATATTTTTCACTTCAGAATATTTGCAATTGGCCGATAGAATTCTAGGCAGTCATCGTTACGTTGGCCGTCGCTATCCAGTTGACCAGGCTGATTTCAGAATATTATATTGTAATTACAAGGTGTTGTTTTATGGGTGACGCCAGTTACGAAACGATTCTCTTTGTGGATGATGAAGAGAGCATTCTGAATGTTTCTCGTGAATATTTCAAACGCAGAGGGTATCAGGTATTGACGGCCGCCAGCGGCCATGAAGCCATCAAGATTATCGAAACCGAGACTGTCGACTGCTGTTTCACCGATATCAACATGCCCGGCATGGATGGGCTGGCCCTGGCCGAGCACATCCGTCACCTGGACAACACCTTGCCGGTTATCATCATGACCGGATATCCATCGCTCGACAATACCATCCAAACCCTAAAGAACGGTGTCGTCGATTTTCTGATCAAACCGGTCAATCTCAGCCAGATGGAACTTTGCGTGCGCCGGGTGTTTACCCAGCGGCGTGTTTTTGCAGAAAATTTACTCCTTAAAAAAGAGGTCGAAAGTAAGAATCGGTTGGAGAACCTCAACCGCGAACTGACTTTCAAGGTGGAAGAATTACACATCCTCAATCGGATTTTGAGCGATTTTACCATCAACTCATCCAGTAGTGAAGTGTTCAAGCGGCTGGTCGATATGGCGATCGAAATTACGCGTTCGGACCGCGCATGTTTTTACATTATCAATGAATCGATGGACAAGCCTTTCGCAGTGGCCGCAGAGCCTGCTGGGATGCCAGGTAAGGCAGTCGCGGTAAGCAATCTGGAGCCATGCCGGCCGATTAATGAAACCGATGAATTGGAACTGCCGAATCTTGAGCAACTGATATCAGAGGTGGCCGGCGATGAGATCCCCTTGCTGGTTTCAAATAGTCAGGGGCAACGGAAGATTCCACGGGATTATCGATCGTTGATGCTGGTTCCGCTCAAGATCCGGCAAACCGTGTTTGGCGTTTTGATGGCGGCTCTTGAAACCGGTGAAGCGATCTATACCGAAAAGGATTTGTATTATCTCTCCTTCATGGCTCAGAATGCCGCCAAGGCCATTGAAAATTTGGCACTCTACGAAAACATATACGAGAATCTATTTGCCACGCTTTACGCTTTCGTCAACGCCATTGAGGCAAGAGATCCATACACCCAGCAGCATTCCAGCCGGGTAACCACATTTAGTATCGAAATCGGCAAGGCCATGGGATGTACGGCGGAAGAACTGGATATTCTAAATTTTGCTGGACACCTGCATGATATTGGCAAAATAGGCATTCGTGACGATATTTTGTTGAAGCCTGGCCGCCTCACGGAAGAAGAGTTTGCCAAAATCAAAGAGCATCCGGTTATCGGGGCCAACATTGTCAAACAACTCGGCTTCTGGGAGCGGGAGCGACAGATCATCCGTTGTCACCATGAGCGTTACGACGGAAAAGGTTATCCGGACGGGTTGACAAAAAACGAAATTCCGATACTCGGACGCATTCTTTCAGTGGCCGATGTTTACGATGCCGTCTCCTCCGATCGCGCCTACCGTAAACGCATGGAAGAAAGTCAGGTATTGCAAATCATCCGTGAGGGCGCGACGACGCAATTTGATCCGGAAGTTGTGGAGATATTTCTGAACCTTCATCAGGAAGGAAAATTATCCAGTCAACAGGCGACCGGCAAGGTTGCCAATCTTTTTTCCCATCTTCGCAATTGATGTTTCCCCACCAGTAAATCGTCTTTTTATTATGTTATTTCAAGCGACTGTGATATCATAAAGCGTTGTCACCTGCAGAATTTAGGCGGCATCGAGACCGTTGGGAGTTTGCCATCAGACGGTGATTTGAATGCATCGGTCAAAATGAGTACGGGCGAACTGCTGGGGATGCGGCTCGCCCATACATGCGATGGAGTGTGAGACGATCATTTGAGTCGATGAATGATCGCTGAAGTGATTTTATATACTACAGAGTAGGATGTCAAGAGTAAGGCACGTCATAAAAGTACGATGGGGGGTGCCCTATTATATGCCAGTTATGCTGATTAAAGCGCGTACCGTTCGGCGGTTATGAAAATGCAGGCGGTCGATAGAGTGGTCAGCGTTGATAGTATTTGTGCGAATGAGCCCATCCAAATGCCACGCCGTCCGTGGTTGCGGAATAAATAAAAAACGGGCACCCTTAAGACCGGTCCCGTCATCGAATAAATTACCGCATGTTGTTGTTTTTGGTCGGGGCGAGAGGATTTGAACCTCCGACCCCTTGAACCCCATTCAAGTGCGCTACCAGACTGCGCTACGCCCCGACGCAAGAACAGTCTGCTAACATTTAATCATTACCATGTCAAGACGATATCCTTACCCTGGATCGAGAACCGAACTTAACCCGCTGGTTCTCCCCCGGCGATTGAGACCTGGCGATACCATTGGGTTGGTGGCACCGGCAAGCCCCTTTGATATCGAACAGTTATACTACGGGGTCAGTCTGCTGGAGTCTGCCGGGTTCAATGTCCGCATGTCTAAAAGTATTTTTCTCAAAAACGGTTATCTTGCCGGCCCTGATACGCAGCGAGCGGCCCTTGTCATGAAGATGTTCGATGATCCCGTCGTGAAGGCGATTATCTGCGCCAGAGGCGGATTCGGCTCGATGCGGCTTTTGCCGTTATTGGACTATAAACGAATACGCGAACAGTCAAAAATCTTGGTCGGCTTCAGTGACGTGACGGCACTTCTTACGGCTTTATACGTGCGATGCGGTTTAGTTACCTTCCACGGACCTGTTGCCGCCAGTTTACCGGCGAGCGACAAGGCTTCGTTGACTGCACTTATCGCGGCGGTTGCCGGCGACACGCCCGTCGAACTGACTGCCACTGGTGGTACAGTCATTCGACCGGGGATAGGGAGAGGGCCAGTCCTGGCCGGGAATCTAACAACACTGTGCCATTTGATCGGAACTCCCTTTCAACCATCGACACACGACCATATCCTGCTTTTTGAAGACCGGGGCGAGGCACCCTACCGGCTCGATCGAATGCTTACCCAACTGGATATGGCCGGGTTTCTTGATGGTATAGCCGGACTGGCTTTCGGATCTTTCGAGGCTTGCGGACAGCCGGAGGAATTTTTGAGAATTATCTCGGACCGTTTCAAGAGCGTGCCTTATCCTGTTCTGACAGGACTGGAATTCGGTCACGGAAAACGAAACCTGACGATTCCGGTCGGTCTAACGGCGTCACTCGATACCAATCTGGGGCGTTTGACATATCAGGCCCCGGCGACGACTGAATAATATAGTGCGGCTGTCTTTGGATAAGAAATGATGATCTCCTTTGATCGGGTTCATGAACTCATGCACGCGGCAGTGGCGAACGGTGTTTTCCCCGGCGGCGTTCTCCTTGTTTCTCGTAAAGGGGAAATCGATTTTTTTCGTCCATACGGTGTCAGCAATATTTTCACTCAAAAGCCGGTTACCAAACAGACAGTTTTCGATCTGGCTTCTTTAACGAAACCCTTAGCCACCGCTATGGGCGTCATGGTTTTGATCTCACGTGGGGTGTTGAATCTGGATCAGACGCTAGGTATGCTGCTGAATGACTTCAGGGGTACCGATAAGGCAAATATCAGCCTCAGACAACTTCTCAACCATACCTCCGGCCTGCCTGATTACCGTCCCTATCATACCGATATCCACAAGCTTTCGAATGAGAACCGAATGGATTCGATTCGATTGGCAGTCTGTCAAACACCGCTGAACCATCCCATTGGCCAAAAAGAGGTTTACAGCGATCTGGGCTTCATGATTTTGGGTTGGGTGGTAGAGGCCGTCTCTGGTAAGCGCCTGGACCGGTATGTCGCTGAAGAAGTCTATATACCTCTGGGAATCAACTCCAGCGGTTATCCCGGTCTTTGTTTCGTCGACCTTGCCGCACCGATTCATTTTGCTGATGTCGCTGCTACGGAATGTTGTCCCTGGAGACAACGACTGATAGAGGGTACCGTACACGACGACAATACCCACGTGATGGGTGGCATTGCCGGACATGCGGGTCTTTTCGGCGACGCGCGGGCGGTTCATAATATGGTCGTCGCGCTGTGGTCAGCTTATTGTGGTCAGAACCCATCGGGACTATTTCCGCCAGAACTTGCTCAGGTCTTTCTGAGACGCGGAAAAGGGGATCGCAGACCACTCGGATTCGACGCGCCGTCTCAGAAAGCATCGAGCAGCGGTCGTTTCTTCTCATCTGAAACCGTCGGACATCTCGGGTTCACCGGCACGTCCTTCTGGCTTGACCTCGAGCGGGCGATCGTCGTGATTCTTTTGAGCAACAGGGTTCATCCTCACCGCGACAATAATCAGATAAAGCGTTTTAGGCCGGAAATCCATGATGCCGTCATGGAATCTTTGCGTGCGGATCGGTCAAGTGGATAAGGCAATAGGCCGGTTCGGCAAATGCATCTCAAGGCTTGTTCGCTCAAACCATGCTGCTCTGCCATTCAAAAGTATTGCATTTGTATGGCAGTTTGTGTTTGTGTAGAATGCTGCAAATAAGCGGGTCATTTGGGTGCAATTACCGGGTGGTCGACATTTTTTCTTGTAATAACAGTATAATTTTGGTAGCGAAGCGGGGAAATTTTTTGTATAATAATCTCCAAAAAAACGCGCCTGCCCCTTGGGTGCCTGCCGAGGTCGTATGAATTTATTTCTTGACAGTCTTTTGGGCATCTTTTCGAATGATCTGGCTATCGATCTGGGTACAGCCAACACTCTGGTGTATGTCAAAGGCAAAAGTATCGTTCTGAACGAACCGTCCGTTGTTGCCGTCAGCATGGACGGACGGTCTAAAAACCGTGTATTAGCCGTTGGTTCCGAAGCCAAGCATATGCTGGGGCGGACTCCCGGCAGTATCGTGGCCATCCGGCCGCTGCGGGATGGTGTTATCGCTGATTTCGAAGTGACCGAGGCCATGCTGCGTCATTTTATCCAAAAAGTTCACAACCGCAGATCCTTCGTGCGCCCCCGCATTATCATTGCCGTTCCATCCGGTATTACACAGGTCGAGAAACGGGCCGTTAGAGAATCAGCAGAATCTGCCGGAGCGCGGGAGGTGTTTCTCATTGAGGAACCAATGGCCGCTGCCATCGGTGCGAACCTGCCCATCACTGAGCCGACGTGTAACATGGTGGTTGACATTGGCGGAGGAACGACCGAGGTGGCCGTCATCTCACTCGCTGGTATCGTGTACAGTCGGTCTGTGCGCGTGGCGGGTGACAAAATGGACGAGGCGATCATTCAGTACATCAAACGCAAATACAACCTGTTAATCGGTGAACGGACTTCCGAAATCATTAAAACCACCATCGGCAACGCTTACCCTAATCCACAGGAGCTAGAGACCATAGAAGTCAAAGGCCGTGACCTGGCATCTGGTATCCCGAAAATTCTTTCCATCGACTCCGAAGAAATCCGTGTTGCCATATCCGAGCAGATAGATGCTATCGTGGAGACCGTTAAAATCGCACTTGAACAGACCCCGCCGGAACTGTCAGCGGATATCGTCGACCGTGGTATCGTATTGACAGGCGGCGGTGCGCTACTTAAAAACCTCGACAAATTGCTGCGGGAGGAAACCAGCCTTCCGATAACGGTAACCGAAGATCCACTTATAACCGTGTGTCTTGGTGCCGGAAGAGCGCTTGACAGTCTCGAAATACTCAAACGTGTCCTAATACCATAGGTTCATGCTTTCAAAAAGAATGTTGGTGATCGCTGGTGTGATTTTTCTGTTCGCTGCCAGCATCGTGGTTCTTTCCCTATCCAGCAGCCGCATTCCCACTCATGGCGTCGGACGCATTGCGCTGATATTTGTGGCCCCGGTTCAAGGCGTCGTTACAGAAACCATCGGTGCGCTCAAAGGCACTTGGCATACGTATTTTGCCCACATTTCGGCGGCTCAAGAAAACTCCCGGCTCAGGAAAGAACTGCAACACGCCGTGGCGCGTATCAATCGATTCCAGGAGATAGAACTTGCTAATATTCGCCTCAGGCAGTTACTTGATTTCAAGATAAGCTTAGAAACTCAGTCGATTGCGGCCGAGGTCGTCGGAAAGGATCCCTCTCCCTGGTACCGGACGGTCGTCATCAACAAAGGCCGCAGTGCGGGTGTTCGTAAAGGTCTGCCGGTGGGAGTACCGGAAGGGGTCGCCGGCCAGGTGACCGACGCCTCCGCCCAATACGCCAAAGTGATGTTGATAATCGATCGTAACAGTGCCGTTGATGCTTTCGTTCAGCGCACGCGCGCACGCGGTATCATCAAGGGAGAATCAACGTCGAGATGCGTGTTTCAGTATGCTTTGCGTAAAGACGAAGTGAAGGTCGGGGACAAGATCGTCGCGTCCGGACTTGATGGTGTCTTTCCGAAAGGAATGCCTATCGGCGAGGTATCAGGGGTGGTCAGACGCGCCGCCGGGATCTTTCAGGAGGTCACTGTGACGCCCCATGTGGATTTCGAAAAACTCGAGGAAGTTCTAGTTATTCTCACCCCGCCGAAAGATCCGTTCACGAGCCAACCATGAATTACGGCTTTTACATAATCACCTGTTTGATTCTGATTGTGATCCAGACTGTCATCATGCCGGACCTGCCGGTTATATCCAGCTTCTACGATCTAACGACGATATTCGTGATTTATCTTGGTGTGCTGCGAAGCACCCGGGAAAGTCTTCCGGTGGTTATACTGCTTGGTGTGGTCATGGACAACCTCTCGGGCACACCACTGATGGTGTATACGACAGCCTACTTCTGGCTCTACCTATGTGTGCGTTGGTTGAGTCGGATTCTGCAAGTGGGGCTGCGTTTTCGTTTGGCCTTAATCGTGATTTTGGGCATTTCATTGGAAACGGTGATATCCGTTGTATCCTTCGGTGGTTTCGAAGCGCTTGCGGAGATGCCGCCAGCTGACATTGGTAAGATAATCGTTCGCTTGTTATGGGCCCTGTTCCTCGGTCCGATTTTGATTCTGATATTGCAACGGTTGCACCGTTTCTGGGATCACACGATCGGCAAATTTTTAGTGCGTCGATCTGATACAGTCGCGTCCCGGGTTGCACGGTAGATTTTTTCGAAGCCGATCGGAGTTCATCACTCTATAACAAAATGGATCCGGCCAAGGGCGAGATTTCACATTGGACAAGTACCTCAAAACAGCGGATACTGACTGGTATAAGCAACGGATAATCGGCGTCATTCTGGTTGTCTCCATTTGTTTGGCGATACTCCTGGTGCGTCTTTTTTTTCTCCAGGTTATAAAAGGGGCGGAGTACCGGCGATTGTCAGAAAATAACAGTATCCGGTTACAACGTATCGAGCCATTCAGGGGGCTTGTTTTCGATCGCAACGGAAAGAGGCTGGTCGACAATCGGCCTTCTTATGATGTGAGTATCATAACCAAGAATGCCAAACCGGTGGATGACACCTTACAAAAGTTGGCAGAATATCTTGGGATACCAGCTCAGGATCTGCTTGAAAAGCTTGTCAACCGCAAAAACGGCCATAGCTACAAACCGATATCGCTCGTTCAAGACATCAACCGCGACAGTCTCGCAATGGTCGAAGTTCATCGATACGACCTTCCGGGTATCGAGGTCAACGCAAAGCCACTTCGACACTACGTGAAAAACCAAAGTGGTGCCCACCTATTGGGGTATCTGGGGGAAATCAGCCCGAAGGAATTAAGCAGTGGCAGATTTCCGGATCTCATACGTGGTGACCTTATCGGCAAATTCGGGATTGAGAAAGTCTTCGACGATTACCTGCGCGGCAAACTCGGCGGTCGTCAGGTCGAAGTGAATGCCAACGGGCAGGTCGTAAGAGTTATCAAGACCGTTCCGGCCTATCCCGGGTACAATATTTTCCTAACCATTGATTCTGACCTCCAGCAGAAAACGGAGGAACTCTTGGACGGAATCACGGGAGCTGCCGTCGCCATAGAGCCGTCAACCGGTCAGATTCTGGCTCTCGTGAGCAGTCCCACATTCGATCAGAACGTTTTTGTAAACGGCTTGTCCCGTGACCAGTGGCAAGCCTTTATCTCTGATCCGACCAGACCACTGAATAACCGTGCGGTTCAAGGAGAGTATCCTCCAGCGTCGACCTACAAGATTTTGACGGCCATTGCCGGACTCGAAGAAGGCGTCATCAATGAGAAAACCGTTTTTTGTTGCAACGGACAATATAGATTCGGCAGGCGTTACTACCGTTGTTGGAAAAGGGGAGGGCATGGCTGCGTCGATGTCGTTGACGCTATCGCCCAGTCTTGCGATGTGTACTTTTACCAGGTTGGGCTTGCCTTGGGGGTCGATAGACTGGCGCACTATGCCAAAGCGCTCGGACTTGGGACCGCAACCGGGATCGATCTGGGCCATGAGGGACGAGGACTGATACCGACGGCCGCCTGGAAAAAGAAGCGCACCGGTGTCGCTTGGCAGGAGGGAGAGACACTTTCAGTGGCAATCGGTCAGGGTTTCAACCTGGTGACGCCACTTCAGATGGCCGTCATGACTGCAGCCGTGGCCATGGGCGGAACGCGCTATCAACCACAGATTCTAAAACGGATAGAAACGGTGGAGGGGCGGCAGGTGGAAGTCAGCGAACCGATTTTAGCCGGCAAGTTTTCTATCAGCTCCAAAACCCTGGCGCTTGTCAAACGGGGTTTGTGGAATGTGGTCAACGGGGAAAGAGGAACGGCGAGGGGGGCCCGGTTTCTTGACGTGCCCATCAGCGGAAAAACCGGTACGGCCCAGGTTGTCAGCCGCAAAGAAGGTTCAGAGGATGATCCCGATCTGGTCCCAGACCACCTCAAAGCGCACGCGTGGTTTATTGGCATTGCGCCGACCGATACGCCTGAAATAGCTGTGGCGGTTATTGTCGAACACGGTGAGCATGGATCCGGTGCGGCCGCGCCGGTTGCCCGGGAAATGATAAAGACCTATCTGTACAAAGATCAATTATTATCCGTTCCGCAAATGATTGCCAGGCGTAAGACCGCTGAGCTTGATTAGACATCCGCGAAAAATAGACGGTACGATTGAGTGTCCATAACAGGATAAAACGTCATGTTTGATCGAAAGTTCGTTCAGTATTTTGACTGGGGATTGCTGGGGTTGGCGGTTGTTCTGGGCGGCCTGGGGGTCCTGACGCTGTTCAGCGTGGTGAGCGCCGATGCGGCGGCGGGAACAAAAACACTCTATTACAAACAGTTAACTTGGTTCTGCGGTGGACTGTTTTTTATGGTTGCCGCATTTTTGTTCAATTACAAATTGTTGGATCGATATGCTTTTGCGATATACTTTTTCTCCGTTTTGCTACTTGTGGCTGTACTGGTGATAGGGAAAGTCGGCGGCGGATCCAAACGCTGGTTGGCGCTAGGACCGGTATCTGTTCAGCCGTCCGAGTTTGTCAAACTGGCTGTGATTATCATTCTGGCCAGGCATTATTCCAAAAATGCTTACACCCGCGGCTTTACTTTAAGGGATCTCATCTTTCCACTATTGCTGGTGATGGCTCCGGCAGTGTTGATTGTCAAGCAACCGGATTTGGGGACGGCTCTGCTTCTTTTCATCATTGCCGGTTCCATGACCCTGTTCGTCAAAATCGAAAGACGATCGCTTCTGATATTATTCACTTCGGGGATTATTGCCGTTCCAATGGTTTGGTTTGTGCTGAAGGAATACCAGAAACAGCGTATTATGACATTTCTTAACCCCGATCGAGACCCGTTGGGAGCGGGATATCACATCATACAGTCCAAAATCGCCATCGGTTCGGGGATGTTTGCAGGTAAAGGTTACTTGAAAGGCACCCAGAACGCCTTGTCCTTTCTGCCGGAACAGCACACGGATTTCATATTCTCGGTGTTTGCAGAAGAGTGGGGGTTTGCCGGGTCCGCGATAATGGTTATTGTCTTTTTACTGTTAATTATTTGGGGCCTGAATGTGGCCTACGGTTGCCGCGATCCCTTCGGAATGATCATGGCGGTGGGGATTTCTGCCATGATTTTCTGGCAGGTATTCGTGAATATCGGAATGGTCATGGGGCTGTTACCCGTCGTCGGGGTGACTTTGCCGTTTATCAGTTATGGAGGTTCGTCGATTGTTACCATGATGATTGCCGTTGGGCTGCTCATCAACGTCAGCATGCGGCGCTTCACCCTGGAATAAACATTGCCGTCATTTGAGCCGGTCGGCATTGAATATAGCAGTGCGAGTTGACTGCGGTATCCCGGATACCATGTGGTAAATGGAGGCAAATATTATCGATGGGGCCGCTTGCTGTAACCGACGAAATTGTTCGTTTACCGTGTCTTAGGACAGACTTTTCTTTGATACCAATGCGGAGGGTGAATTATGGGAAAAAAAGGGCCTAAATCCGATTCGATTTCGACCTTTCTTGGGCCGGATGCCAGCGTGGAAGGCACACTTTCATTTCAAGGAACGATACGCCTCGACGGTAGGATCAAAGGCAAAATAACCAGCAACGGCGGTACGGTGATCGTTGGTGAGCAGGCTGTCGTCAGTGCCGACTTGGCGGTTGGCATTGCCGTTGTGATGGGAGAGGTGAACGGCACCATTGATGCCGCCGAACGCATCGAGCTTTATCCTCCCGGCCGGATTGCGGGCGATATACAAGCGCCTGTTATTGCCATTGAGGAAGGCGGGATTTTTAATGGCCACTGCGTTATGGCACAGCGAGGCGAAACCTTTAAAAAGAGCGCCCCGGTGATCGAAAAATCAGTACCTAAGACCAACTCAACGTCGAACTAAAATATTTTAAAAAACCTTTGACAACCTTTTGTCGCGGATGTTATAGACCGCCGGAGTCGAAATGGTCGGTCTTTATTTTTTGCCAATGTTTAAACCCTGTTAGATACTAATATTCGCATCTGTGATGGAGGGTTTGCCAATGATGTCTGTTTTTTTCAGACGTAGACTGCCTTTGACGTCGCCGGTCCCGGTGACGTTTATTTTCCTTTTGACCACCCTGCCCGCTGTCGCCGCTGAAGGCGGCGGTGGCCTCACCGTCATCCCCGACTGGACATTTTTACTCCAGATGGCCAACTTTCTCATTCTGATGTGGATTCTGAATGTGATTTTATACAAACCGATTCGGAATGTTCTGATTCAGCGAAAGAACAAAGTATCGGGCCTCGAAGAAAGTATCATTGCATCCGAGAATGACGTAAAAGACAAAGAAGAGGCTTATATGGTCGGTATCAGGGATGCACGGGCTAAGGGATTGAAGCAAAAGGAATTGCTGATCACCGAAGCGACCGAAGAAGAGAAACAGATCATCGCGCGAATAAATGACAAATCGAAAGCGAACCTTGTTGAAGTCCGGGAGCAGATCTCCCAAGAGGCCTTGGCGGCCAGGGATTCTTTAATGCAGGAAATTGATGACTTTGCCGAGACAATCGGACAAAAAATCTTGGGGAGGGCGGTCTAATGAAAAGTTCTGTCTTCACCTGTATCGGCAGGTTTCCCATGATTGCAAAATTAGCACCTGTACTGGTCGCTGCCATGTTTTTGTTCTTTTTTGCGGGAATAGCGGCGGGGTCTTCAGCTGGCAGCAGCGGTGCAGAGCACGCAACTGAAGCCAGTGGTGGTAATGGCGAAGAGCATGCCACTGAAGCCAAGGGCTGGGTGGCCACGGACACATATAAGGTGATGAATTTTGCCGTTCTGGCCATTGCTTTGATCTTTCTTCTTCGCAAACCGATGAAAAAAGCGCTTAATGACCGTATTCAAGGCATCCAGGAGCAACTCAATGAACTGGAGGCAAAGAAAAAAGCTGCCGAAGATGAGTTGGCCAATTATAATCGAAAATTTCAGCAACTGGATCAGGAGTCGGAAAAGCTCATTGCCCAGTACATTCAGCAGGGAGAAGAAGCCAAATTAAGAATAATCAAAGAAGCGGAAAGCGCGGCTGAGAAGCTTCAAGTTCAGGCGCGGCGGAATATTGAGCAAGAGTTCAAAAGGGCCAAGCTCGACCTTCAAGAAGAAGTTCTCGAAAAAGCACTGGCTCAGGCCGAAGAGTTGATCAGAAACAAGATTTCGGATGATGATCAGGAACGTTTGGTGGATGAATATTTAGAGAAGGTGGTGGCATAATGAAAAATTTAGCAATCGCAAGGCGTTATGCCAAGGCTCTCCTGCTCATCGGGAAAGAAGATGGTCAGGCAGATAGCTACAGAGACGAACTGGCAGCAGTGGCGGGGTTGATAAACAGCGAGAGAAGTTTAGAACAAGCGCTGACCAATCCGCTGTATGATGCTACGGGCCGCAGAAAAGTATTGAAAGCCGTGATCGAACAACTCAATCTTTCCCAAGTCATGCAGTCTTTCCTGGTCCTTTTGTTCGATAAACGGCGGATCGGTTTTGTCGGTCAGATTAATCAATTTTACCAGAAAATGGCCGATGAGCTCAAAGGTATCGCTCGGGCGAGTCTCATTTCGGCAACCGAACTTTCATCCGATGCCGTTGAAAAAATTCGTGCAGCCCTGTCTCAGAGGACGGGTAAAGATATTATACTGGAGGTTGAGCAGGATCCGTCTTTAATCGGAGGTCTCGTAACGCGGATCGGCGACCTTGTCTTGGATGGGAGCATAAAATCACAACTGGTCAATATGAGAGAATCTTTAAAAAGGGGTGAGAGTGCCTAATGGAACTAAGAGCCGAAGAAATAAGTCAGATTATCAAAGAACAGATTACGGATTACGACAAGAAAGTCGAACTCAGTGAAACCGGTGTAGTTCTTTCGGTCGGTGACGGTATCGCCAGAGTCTACGGTCTTGAAAAGGTGATGGCTCTGGAGCTGGTGGAGTTTACCGGCGGTATCCTCGGGTTGGTTCTCAATCTCGAAGAGGATAACGTGGGTGTTGCTGTAATGGGCGAAGACATCCACATTAAAGAAGGCGACATCGTAAAACGGACCGGCCGTATCGCCGAAGTTCCGGTTGGTGAAGCCGTTCTCGGTCGTGTCGTTTCCGCCGTGGGGGAACCGTTGGACGGAAAAGGGCCCATCGACGCGAAAGACAGCCGCCGTGTGGAGATGGTTGCGCCGGGGGTCATTGCCCGAAAGAGCGTGCATGAGCCGTGCTACACCGGTTTGAAGGCGATTGATGCCATGACGCCGGTGGGTCGCGGTCAACGCGAACTGATCATTGGTGACCGGCAAATCGGGAAAACCGCCTGCGCCATTGACGCCATTCTCGCACAAAAGGATTCAGGTATCTATTGCATCTATGTCGCCTGTGGCCAGAAAAAGTCGACCGTTGCCCAGGTCCACGCGGTCCTGGAAAAACATGGTGCCATGGAGTACACCACGATTGTAGCAGCCTGTGCCAGTGACCCGGCCACCCTGCAATTCGTCGCGCCTTATGCCGGATGCGCCATGGGTGAATATTTTCGCGACAGCAATCGGCACGCCCTGATCATCTATGACGACCTTTCCAAGCAGGCTGCCGCCTACCGCCAGGTGTCCCTGCTGCTCAGACGGCCGCCCGGACGCGAAGCCTACCCGGGTGATATTTTTTACAACCACTCGCGGTTGCTGGAACGTTCTGCCAAATTGAACGATGATCTTGGTGCCGGATCCCTGACGGCTCTACCGATCATCGAAACTCAAGCCGGCGACGTGTCCGCCTACATTCCAACCAACGTCATTTCGATTACTGACGGACAGATCTATCTGGAGCCCAGTCTGTTTTTCGCCGGCGTCCGCCCTGCCATCAATGTTGGTCTATCGGTGTCTCGCGTCGGTGGATCTGCTCAGGTAAAAGCCATGAAACAAGTCGCCGGCACCCTTCGGTTGGACATGGCCCAGTATCGCGAGCTTGAGGCCTTTGCTGCTTTCGGCAGCGATCTTGACAAAGCGACTCAACAGCAACTCACCCGTGGTGCCCGGCTGGTGACCATTCTCAAACAACCCCAGTACCAGCCGCTGCCGATGGAAAAACAGGTGAGCATCCTTTATGCCGGTACACGTGGTTTTCTGGACAAGTATCCGGTAGAGGTGATGGCCAAATACGAAGCCGGGCTCTATCCTTTCATCGAGGAGCGGTTCCCGAAAGTCTTTGAGGGGCTGAAGGAAAAACAGGCCATCGATGACGAATTGGATAAATTGATGACCGAGGCGCTGACAGCCTACGACGAGGAGTTCAAGGATACCATAAAATAAGGGATAACTTTACGCGATGCGCCTTTATAAGGTGGCAAACGTCCAGGCTAAGGATCGATGGACCCGTAACCCCATAATCCGTATCACGCAAATCAATACTTCTTAACGGTACAGGCGGATTCAGATGGCACGATTAAAAGACGTTCTAAATAAGATCCACGCGGTCAAAAAGACCAAGCAGATTACCAAAGCGATGAACATGGTGGCGGCCTCACGTCTAAGAGGAGCGCAAACCAAAATGGAGGCATTCCGTCCATACGCCAACAAATTTGGCGAGGTGCTTGGAAGCTTGGCCGCCAAGTCAGGAGAAGAGGCCAATCCGCTATTGGTTCCGCGAGATAATGTAAAAAAAATTCATCTCCTGCTGTGTACATCCGATCGTGGTCTTTGTGGTGGTTTCAACGCCAACCTCATCCAAAAGGCCGGAAAATTCATTCAGGAAAAAGAAGGCCAAGGGAGTGAAGTGTCATTTACCGCCTTCGGCAAGAAGGGACGCGACTGGCGCCGTTCTGCCAAACAGACCATCACCGAAGAACACCTCGGTGTGGTGGGTGGGAATTTCGGCTTTAACATCGCTACGACTGCTGGCCGCAAACTGGTTGATCGTTTTCTCGATGGCACTTATGATGAGGTACACATTATCTACGCCGAATTTTTAGGGATGGCCAAACAGATACCGACGTTGAGACAGCTTCTGCCGATTCCGCCGATTACGGCGACAGCGGATGAAACCGTGGATGAGAACACGCCTTATGTGGCTGAACACATATGTGAACCGTCGCCCGATGAACTACTGGGCGATATGTTGCCGAGAAATGTTTTTGTCCAGATATTCAGCGCGTTGCTTGAAACCTCGACCAGCGAGCATGCTGCCCGCATGATGGCAATGGACAATGCAACCAAGGCATGCAATGACATGATTGATAATTTAACGCTGGCCTACAACAAGGCCCGGCAGGCGGCCATTACGGCGGAACTGATGGACATCGTCGGCGGCGCCGAGGCTCTCAAGGGATAAAGAAAACCCGTTTGTATATATTTCGTTAACAGGAGGTCGCTTCGATGGGAGAAAACTTAGGTAAAGTAATGCAGGTCATGGGACCGGTCGTTGACGTGGAGTTCGAGCAGGGCAAACTGCCGACGATTTACACCGCTTTGACGATTACGAACCCGGCAATCGACGACGTCGAGGACAACTTGGTTATTGAGGTGGCTCAGCACCTGGGTGACAATGTTGTGCGTTGCATCGCCATGGACGTTACCGACGGGCTCGTTCGCGGTATGCCGGTGAAAGATACCGGAAATCAGATCATGATGCCGGTGGGTGAGGCTGGACTGGGACGCGTATTGAACGTTGTGGGACGCCCCGTCGACGGTTTGGGCCCGATTAGCCAGGAAAAGATGCGGCCGATTCACCGTCAGGCACCCAAATTTACAGAACAGGACGTCACTGTTCGCGTTCTGGAGACCGGTGTCAAAGTCATCGACCTGCTGGTACCGTTTCCACGCGGTGGCAAGATGGGGATGTTCGGAGGCGCCGGCGTGGGTAAAACCGTTATCATGATGGAAATGGTCCATAACATCGCCATGCAGCACGGTGGTATTTCCGTGTTCGCAGGCGTCGGAGAGCGGACCCGTGAAGGCAACGACCTGTACCACGAAATGAAAGATTCCGGTGTTCTTCCCAAGGCCGCCCTCATTTACGGTCAGATGA
This sequence comes from uncultured delta proteobacterium, assembly GCA_963848135.1. Taxonomy (GTDB): domain Bacteria; phylum Desulfobacterota; class Desulfobacteria; order Desulfobacterales; family SG8-13; genus JARFQH01. The sequence goes on along the minus strand of CAWKCK010000018.1, from coordinate 188,298 downwards.
CGGAACCGCCGGGAGCGCGCGCGCGGGTGGCCCTGTCGGCCCTGACCGCTGCCGAATATTTCCGCGATGAAGAAGGCCAGGACGTTCTGATCTTCATCGATAACATCTTCCGATTCACTCAGGCCGGTTCCGAAGTTTCCGCCCTTCTGGGACGTATGCCCTCCGCTGTTGGGTACCAGCCGACTCTGGCCGTTGACCTCGGAGAACTGCAGGAACGCATTACGTCCACTGACAAGGGATCCATTACAGCCGTGCAATGCGTATACGTTCCGGCGGATGACTTGACTGACCCGGCCCCGGCCACGACCTTCGCTCACTTGGACGGCACCGTGGTCCTTTCGCGACAGATCGCTGAGCTGGGTATTTATCCGGCCGTCGACCCGCTCGACTCGACATCGAGAATTCTGGATGCCAATTACATCGGCGAGGAGCACTATCAAACCGCCCGACAGGTGCAGCAGATTCTGCAGAAATACAAAGAATTGCAGGACATCATCGCCATTCTTGGAATCGAAGAACTTTCTGATGAAGACAAGGTCACCGTCTCCCGGGCCCGTAAGATGCAACGATTTCTTTCACAACCGTTTCATGTGGCTGAGGCGTTCACAGGTAAACCGGGCAAATACGTAAAGATCGAAGATACCGTGCGCAGTTTCAAGGAAATCTGTGAGGGCAAGTATGATCACATCCCAGAGCAGGCTTTTTACATGAAGGGCGGTATTGAAGAGGTCGTCGAGGATGCCAAGAAGAGGGAAGAGGCTGCATAGCGAAGAGGGCTCTAAAGAATGGCTGAAAATATCACATTGGAAATTGTTACCCCCGAAAAAATCGTTGTCAGCGAAGAAGCCAAGATTGTGGCAGCACCCGGCACTCTTGGTGAATTCGGTGTGCTGAACGGGCATACGCCCTTCATGACAACCCTCAAAACAGGGACGATCCGGTTCACGGACGCCAGTGGCACCGAGCACTTCATATTTGTCAGCGGTGGCTTCGCCGAAGCCCTGCCGGATAAAGTGACAATCTTGGCAGAGTCTGCTGAACGGAGACGAGAGATTGATCTTGAACGTGCCATGGCTGCACTAGAACGCGCGCAAAAACGAATGGTCTCTGACCGACAAAAAGAGGAAATCGATTTTACACGGGCAAGAGCCGCACTGGAAAGAGCATTGCACCGCGTCCAGTTGGCAGAAAGCGGTAAGAGATAACCAAAGACCGCAAGTTTTTTTGGAACAGGTGATCATGTTAAAAAGGGTGAACCGGCCGTGAGGGTTTGCCCTTTTCTATTTATCGGGAGGATGAGTGGCAGAACTTTACAAGAAATTCGCTGTCGTTATTCTCGCCGCCGGTTTGGGGACCCGCATGAAATCAGACCGTGCCAAGGTCTTGCATGAGGTTCACGGTCGGCCAATGATATCCTATGTTGTGGATACCGCCGTCAGAGTGGTTGGTGATAATATCGTTCTGGTTGTCGGATACCAAGCCGAGATGGTAAAAAAAGCAATAGCGCAGTTTGCCCGGGTTCGCTATGCCCATCAATCGGAACAGCTTGGTACCGGCCATGCGGTTGCCTGTGCATTGCCGACTGTTCCCGACGGTTGCCGCCATGTTCTCATCCTATGTGGTGACGTTCCGCTGGTTACCGACAAAACGGTTCGGGAGCTGATCGATGACCACTTAAAGTTACAACGGGATGTTACGGTGTTGGCGATGCAAGTCGACGATCCTACCGGATATGGACGCATATTGACCGGTACCGACGGTCGTGTTGCCGCCATCGTCGAAGAAGCCGATGCCACAGACGAACAAAAAACCGTGCGGATTGTAAACACAGGGATATATTGTGTCGAAATCACATTTTTATCGGAATCCCTTAACATGATAAAAAGTGACAATGCGCAAGGGGAACTCTATTTGACTGACATAATCGCCATCGGGAACTTGGAGGGAAAAAATGTTGGTGTCATGATCGCTAAAAATGCAAATGAATTTTATGGCATCAACAGCAAGGCCGATTTAGCGGTTGCAGAGGGTCTCCTGCGGCAGCGTTAAATTGTTTTAAACCTTGACTTTTTCTTTGGCTCTGGACTATAGAATATTAAATTGATGAGGTGAAAGATTTGGATAACGAGCAGATCATAAAACAGTTTGATGAGATTGAACAAAAAGTTGAGCGCGTGATCGCAGTTTACAAGTCCTGTGAGGAAAAGAATCTGGAACTCACAAATAAAATCGTTAGTTTAGAGGAGGAGCTTCAAAACAAGGTTGAGGCGGAGAAGCGCTACCAAGAGGAAAGGACCTTGATCCGGTCAAAAATTGACAACCTGTTGTCCCGGCTTGGAGATCTTGCTGAACCTTAAAAATCGGTGACGCAGGTGAGCAATGTGGAAAGGATAGAGACGCATTCTTGGAACAGCTTGTCACCATAGAATTGTTCGGGAAACCGTATACGTTTAAAACCCAAGGGGAACTTAACAGGGCAAAGGAAGTTGCAGATTTCCTTGTCCGAGAAGTCACAAGGGTCGCCAATCACCATCCGAACAAATCGTCAAAAATGAATCATGTGACAATTATGATCCTGGCCGCATTGAATATTGCCCAAGAGTATATGGAACTGGAAAAAGATCGATCACAATTCATACGGGAATTATCAAAACGTTCAACGGAACTGTTGCACAAGCTCGATACCTGTTGTATGGAGCATGAAGGAAATGACGCCTTCAGGCTCCGGACCGGCACGTGATGTATCCGAAAACTTCATTCTTTCGCCTTCCGTCATTCCTCTTGTGGCGTGTATCATAAGGATTTCCCCCTCGCTTGCCGGCAAGACGGCAGCCTCTATTTTGAAATGTTCGCCTGGTTGTTGACCCCTGCCGTGTTCGTGATTGGAAGTTGTTCTTTGTCCCAACACTAATACACTGGGGGCCATCGCTGGTTTCGGTGAGCAGGTTTCGGGCTTGCCCGGAAAAGCCTAAAGAAACCAAATGGCGCCCGCTTTGGACCAAAGGTTCAAAGACCTACCAACACGGCACTTTGGCAGGGGTCCATATTCCCCTAATTGGGTGAACGCATCAATAGCAGGCTTCGTGTGGGCATCAGGAGCAGTGTTCGATACCCGAATGAACATCGAGGTGCCGGGTGAAATCGATCCTAATGGGTGGATGAACGCACGGTTCGTGAAGCTGCCTTCCTTGTATACCTCCTCATTCTGACCATAAAACAAAATTAATCTTCAGCTGCTTGGGAATCCGGGATGGGCTCGGTCCATATTCCTAGTTCGGTGTTCGTCGGGGGATCAGGCAGCGGAAACTCTGTTATTCTGATTCGCTGATATTCGGCCATCATTCTGAGGAGAAGGTTTATGGACATATATTACGTTTTAATTGGCATTTTGTGTTTTTGCATTGGATTTGCCATCGCCGCCTGGTTAAAAAAACGAATGCTGACCAGGAAGATCGCGGATGCCGAATTGGAAGCATCAAAAATATTGGAGGAATCCAAACGGCACTCGGAGACCCTGCTCAAAGAGGCTGACCTTGAGATAAAAGATAAGCTTTTCAATATGAAAAGCGACTTCGATGCCGAAACAAAGGAGACCAGGGCTGAACTGAATAAAAGAGAAAAGAGACTGATACAGAAGGAAGAACACATCGATAATAGGGCCAATCAGGTCGAGCAGAAAGAACAAAGTATAAAACGCACCGAAAAAGATATCAACTTACGAATTGAGCGCATCGAAGCGGATGAGAAAAAATTCAACGAGTTGATAGAAGAACAAAAGAGACAACTCGAAAAAATCTCAGGGCTAACAGCTGACCAAGCCAAAGAGTTGTTGATTCGAGCCATGGAGAATGAGGCCCGATATGAAGGCGCAAAGCTTATAAAAAGGATTGAAAACGAGACGCGTGAGGAGGCCGATAAGAGGGCCAAGAAAATTATGGCAACCGCGATCCAACGTTATGCGGGAGATTATGTCGCCGAACGGACCGTTTCCGTCGTGCAGCTGCCCAGTGACGAGATGAAAGGGCGTATTATCGGCAGAGAAGGACGGAATATTCGTGCGTTGGAAGCGGCCACCGGTATCGACCTGATAATCGACGATACCCCGGAAGCGGTTATTCTCTCTGGATTCAATCCAGTCAGACGAGAGGTCGCGCGCATTTCTCTGACACGGTTGATATCCGATGGGCGCATTCATCCGGCACGTATCGAAGATGTCGTTAAGAAGGTCGAGCAGGAGATCGATCAGGCCGTAAAAGAAGCCGGGGAACAGGCAGCCTTCGATCTCGGTGTTCACGGTATACACAGCGAACTAATCAAATACCTCGGTCGCTTGAAGTATAGAACCAGTTTCGCCCAGAATGTATTGCAGCACTCGGTGGAGGTGGGATTCTTGTGCGGGATCATGGCAGCGGAACTCGGATTGAACCAAAAACTAGCGCGTCGTATGGGCTTGCTGCACGATATCGGCAAAGCCATCGATCATGAAGTCGAGGGACCTCATGCGATTATTGGTTCAAAACTTGCAAAAAAGTTCAACGAATCACCGAAGGTCGTTCATGCCGTTGCCGCGCATCATGAAGACGTTCCACCCAATTCCGTTTATTCACTCCTGGTGCAGGCCGCCGATGGTCTGTCCGGTGCACGGCCCGGCGCGCGGAAAGAAATGCTGGAAAACTACATAAAGCGTCTCGAAGATCTCGAGGGAATTGCCAACGCTTTTAAGGGGGTGTCAAACACCTACGCTATTCAGGCCGGCAGGGAACTGCGGGTAATTGTCGAGAGCGACAAAATCTCTGATGAGGATTCAACACTACTCAGCCGGGATATCGCCAGGAAGATAGAAGAATCATTGACCTTTCCCGGCCAGATTAAAGTGATGGTTATACGTGAGACCCGGGCGGTGGAGTACGCAAATAAATAAGCAGAGAGGATATTTTGATGTCCAATGTCGTCGACATCTTGCGCGAACGTGGATTCATAGATCAGACAACTCACGAAACGGAATTGGCCGAACTTCTCGATGGCGGCATGGTTACCTGCTACATCGGATTCGATCCGACGGCTTCTAGCTTGCATATCGGCAGCCTGGTGCCGATCATGTCCCTCGCCCATATGCAGGGCCACGGTCATCGTCCGATAGCGCTTGTCGGCGGCGGGACCGGCCTTGTGGGAGACCCAAGTGGTAAGACGGAAATGCGTCAGTTATTAACACCGGCGTTGATTGCGGAAAACGTCAAGGGGATAAAGGGCCAGCTGGCCCGTTATATCGATTTCACTGACGGCAAGGCATTAATGCTCAACAATGCCGACTGGCTCACCAAGCTTGAATACATTCCCTTTCTCAGGGACGTTGGACGCCATTTTTCCGTCAACAGAATGCTGAAGGCAGAAAGTTATCGGTTACGGTTGGATGCGGAAGAAGGGCTCAGTTTCATCGAATTCAATTATATGCTGCTTCAAGCCTATGATTTTCTGGAACTCTTTAAACGCCACAACTGTCAACTCCAGATGGGGGGTAGCGATCAGTGGGGCAATATTGTCGCCGGTATAGACTTGATTCGGCGGACGCAACAGAAACCGGCCTTCGGTATCACCTTCCCGTTGATCACCACGAGCAGCGGGGCGAAGATGGGAAAAACAGCCGATGGTGCTGTTTGGCTCGATCCCGATCGGACGACACCCTACGATTACTATCAGTACTGGATCAATACCGATGACCGGGATGTCGCACGATTTTTGGCTTTGTTTACGTTTCTTCCGATGTCTGACATTCAAAGGGTCGATCGTTTGGTGGGCGC
>CAWKCK010000018.1:0-175000 GCA_963848135.1 uncultured delta proteobacterium | reverse complement strand
GACATCGATGGTGAGGAAAAACGCGAGTATATTCGCCGAACAGAAAACGAAATTAGCAGAATCAATACGATTATTCGGCAATTGCTTGATTTGTCACGACCGTCAAATGAAGGCGTGGACTCCATACGCATGCACGCGGTCATCGCCGATATGACCCAAGTGGCGAAAATGCAGCCGTTGATGTCCGATATCGATATCCAACTCGATCTTTCGGCTACAAACGATCGGGTTTTCGCTGATTCCAACCAACTGCGTCAGGTTTTTCTGAACCTGATGTTAAATGCGGCCGACGCCATTGCGACAGATTCGAAAAAAGACAACGGTCGCCTGATGATTCGGTCATCGAACACCACAGGAGGCGTCCCCCAGGAATCAACCGCCGAGCTGGCGCTGAAATGGCTCAAAATCGAAGTGACCGACAATGGATTCGGTATCGATACGGTGCATTTGGGCAACATTTTCGATCCTTTTTTTACCACCAAAGAACCCGGCAAAGGTACAGGACTTGGCCTTTCGGTCTGTTTTAAGATTGTTGATAGCATCGGTGGTAAAATAGTTGCGGAAAGCGATCTTGGTAAAGGAACGACGATGACTTTGACGTTGCCTTTAGCCGCCAACGATTAACACGGGTATATATGCGTGCAACTCCTTCGGTTTTCAGTTCGGGTCCGGTTGATAATCAGCCAAGAAAACCATTTGAACATGTTAGTTTCGACAGCCGTGTATTAACAGGAAACCCAGATGAACAAAAAGCTTATGGCAAATGACCAGAGCCCCTCGAGGCGTTTACTCGTCATCGATGATGAAGAAAACATGCGGCACATGCTCTCGGCCCTTTTGACGAAATCCGGTTATGATGTGGATCTTGCTGCCGATGGGCGCGAAGGCTTGAAAGTGCTGGATCAGGAGCAATATGACTTTATTCTGTGTGATATCAAAATGCCCAACATGGGCGGTATGGAGTTTCTGGAAGCGGCTGGAGAACGGATTAAAGAGACGACTGTAATCATGATGTCTGCCTACGGCACGATTGAAACGGCAATTGAAGCAATGAAACTCGGCGCCTATGATTATATTTCAAAACCGTTCAAAGGCGATGAGGTCAATCTGACTTTGAAAAAAGCCGAGGAAAGAGAGCGATTAAAAAGAGAAAATAAGCAATTGCGGCAGCGGATCCTTCGGATCCGGGACCAACATTGTTTCGGTAAAATGGTCGGCAAAAGCAAACCCATGCGTTCGGTATTCGAACTGGCTGAAAAAGTGGCGCGTCATAATACCACCGTCCTGATCAATGGCGAAAGTGGCACAGGTAAGGAATTGATTGCAAGGGGGATCCACTTTTACAGTGAACGCGCCGAAGGACCACTCGTACCGATAAACTGCGGCGGTATACCGGAAAATCTGCTCGAAAGCGAATTGTTTGGATTCAAGAAAGGCGCCTTCACTGGTGCGGATCGTGATAAGCCCGGATTGTTTGATGAGGCGCAAGACGGGACCCTCTTTCTGGACGAAATCGGTGAACTGCCTCTGGCCCTTCAGGTCAAGCTGCTGCGGGTGCTTCAGGAGGATGAGATTAGACCGATTGGGGATTCCAAGACACACAAAATCAATGTCCGGATTATAGCCGCCACAGCCAAGAATTTGGAAGAGGAAATCAAGGCTGGAACGTTTCGAGAGGATTTGTTTTATCGGCTTAATGTGATGCAGCTTCGCCTTCCCCCTCTCAGAGAAAGAGCCGAGGACATTCCGCCACTTTGCCAACTTTTTGTAGAAAAATTCAATAACGAATTAAACAAAAACATTGAAGCAATTGCACCGGCTGCCATGGCTCTTCTGATGAAACACGCTTGGCCGGGGAACGTTCGCGAGTTGGAAAATGCCATTCAACGGGCGGTAGTGCTGGCCGACCACCAAACACTGCTCCCTGAAAACTTTCCCGAAAGTATCGGTGTTTGGTCCGGAAATGGTAGATTCGACACCTTGTTCAGTGGATATTCACTCAAAGAAGCCCAGAAACTTGTGGAAGAGACGCTGATTAAAAAGGCACTCAAAGAAACCGGCGGTAATCGCACCCAAGCTTCACGGCTATTGGAAATCAGTCATCCGTCTTTGTTGAGTAAAATAAAAAATTACAATATTGATCTTTAACAGGGTGTTGAAAAACGTCATGAGCACCGGCAAAAAACGGCGAAATCCGACGAAAAAGCGGAGTTTGTGTGTGATAAATGAAAATTTTCGCTGAGGCGGGAGTAGGGCCATGCAGTTCTGCCACTAACAACACCGTATTGTCAAGCGCGATAGTTTTTCAACAGTCTGTTAAAGGGCCATCAAATTGCGTAGATTCAGAACGAACGATGAGTCCTGCGCGGGGCGGCGGTTTCAATCGGCCAAATCTGAAACTTTCGCGCCACTGAAAACCACTTTTGTCGATCGGTAGTAAAAGACGCATTACGTTAGAGAAGGGCACAAATCAGAGGCATACACAAGCGCTCATCCGTATCGGTGGCGGTAGGACTGGAGGGGTATAGGGTCGTTAGAGGTAAATACAAAAAGTAAGGTGTGAGGCAATATTTTCTGTGGCGCTAAAGCGCCACTCTGACGATGTCCGTATAATTGTCTATTGATTAATCAGGTCCGTTAATTTTATTCCGCAGTTTGCCGGAGCACTTGAACGTCACAACTTTGCGCTCCCGTAGAATCAAGTCGGAGCCGGTTGCCGGGTTACGGCCTCTTCGTTTTTCCTTGGCTTTCACACAGAATTTCCCGAAACCGGAAATCAGGACATCCTCCCCCCTTTCCAGGGTGTTTTTTATAATCTCAAGTAGAGACTCTACAATTTCCACAGATTTTTTTTTGGTGAAACCAAGATCGTGTACAGCTGTGACAATCTCATTTTTGGTTAACGCCATGGCACCTCCTCACTCAATGTGGTCGGTTGTCGTCCACATCGGTCCACATTTCATTAATGGAGTTGAATGGGAACGTCAATAATTATTTTTACATTCCTGAGGGGTATAAAATCGAAATATTTCAACCGGATCAAGAATCTATGCGGGTTGAAATCGGACTGCCTGTCTGGTCTTTGCCGTTCGGTTCCGGCGCCGATTCGTCTTTAGGAATGACACTTTCTATATTCTGCATTGTGGTGTTGATTTTCGCAACAATGCCATCAATTTCGGCTTTCAGGCGGGCTTCGTCCGCTTCGATCATTGGATTCACTCCTCAAACTGTAACTTACGGCTGGCCAGCAGCGAATTTGTTCCAGGTTTCGACCCATGCAGGGCGCTTCATTATATTGAACGGACGGAATCCTATGGGTACCGAGGTTTCCGTGAGGCGAGTTTTTATAAGTGCCTAAAATAGACGGATATAAAGAGTATGTCAAGAAAGTTATGGTTAGACTTTATGATTGGTCGGAACGGTTTGTTTGTGGGCGATTAACGGTAATGCCCTGTGGGCCCTTCTAACGCGCTACAATTCGAGCGCTGGTTCCTGCACAATGCCCTCCTGGTCCGGGACTTGGGGATCGATCGGAGGATTTCCGATCAGCGTTTCGAAATAAAGATCGATGATGTTTCGGTGGCTTACAAATTTTTCTTTAAGTATTTTTTTAAACTGTACGTAATCCTGTTCGTTAAAAAGCTGGTCGATTTCATAGGCACGCTTGTTCAATTGCCGGCAGTATTTATCAATAACAGTTTGAGGGGCGGTTCCTCTTTTCTGCGCCACTTTATGTGTGGCTTCGATACGTGAACAGCCATTAACTTCGATTTCGTACAACACTTCGAAAATCTGCGACAGTGCTTTAGGGACACCTTTAATGTCAATCATACTCAAAGAGGCTCCGTCGTCGCGTTCCTCATCATCAAGCAATAGGCGACGCAACACCGAATTGGGCGTGTCGACAAAGGGCTCGGCAAATTGTTTCAAATAACCCCAAACGTCTTCATCGATTTCGATCCAATGCCTGTTCATAGGATGCTCCTTTCCGTAGGGATAGCACCTATTAGTAAACGAAAGTTTATTTCGTATGTCAAGTTTTTTCTGAATTCAGGGCATTGGGTATACTAAAGTCGAACATGCTGGCAGTGAATCGATAGACGCCTTACAGCCTGATCGGTTGTCAGAAATACGATCTGGTTCAATGATTCGCGAAAAAGGCGGCTTCAGCTTTACCCTTCTTTTCATCCACTAAATAAAGCAGCACGCCGCCAACAATAAATAGAACCGCTACCGATCCTATACTCCACCGCGAGGCCAGTTGGCTGATGTGAATGAGATCCGCCGCTGTCGGCGATGGTGGCATTAGGAAGCGTTTGGCAGCCAAGCCCACAGCAGCCATAAGGGCCGGTCCGATAATGGCGGCAAATTTTCCTAGCATATTATAGAACCCGAAGTATTCGGCTGCCCGGTTACTAGGGATCAGGCGTGCATAGTAGGATCGACTCAACGCTTGGATGCCGCCCTGAACCAGGCCGATCATAGCCGCCAAAATGAAAAACTCCCTTTTGTTCGTCATCATGGAGCCCCAACCCGTTATCAGTACATAAAAGCCGATCGCAAGAAAAATGGTACGGCGAACCCCGAAGACCTGTCCAAGCTTTCCAAACCCCAATGCCGCTGGAAAGCCGATGAATTGAACCATCAGAAGAGCCAAAATCAGATCGGTGGATTGAAATCCAAGAGAGAGTCCGTAGTCTACCGCCATCCGGATGATGGTATCGACACCGTCAATGTAAAACCAGTAGGCGACCAGAAACAGAAATGTTGTTTTAAGACGTCGGAATTCTTTGAAGGTTTCGATCAGCTGATGTAACCCTTGTACCACAGCAGCCTGGATGCCGATAGTGGATGGCCGCGTATCGTCTTCTGACACCCATAATATGGTAAGCACAGTGAATCCGCCCCACCAGGCGGCTACCGTGATAAAGGACATGCGAACAGCGGTGGTGGCATCCGGCAATCCAAAAAATTCAGGCACTAAAGTCATCGACACATTCAACAAGAAAAGCAACCCGCCGCCTAAATAACCCATTGCGTAACCCAGACTGGATACATGATCATAGCGGGTTTCGGAGGTAATCAGCGGCAAGAGGGCGTCATAGAATACAATGGAACCGGAAAAGCCAATAATACCCATTACGTATATGAAGATTGCCAGTGCCCACTGGCCTTTCCCGACAAGGAAAAGGCCTGCTGTCATCAATACTCCCAGATAAGCGAATAGAATCAGAAACTTTTTGCGGGCCGAACCTTTGTCTGCAATAGCACCCAAAATTGGTGCCAGACAAGCGACGACCAGGCTGGCCATGGCATTTCCAAACCCCAACTGGGCAGTACTGACATTGACATCTGTCCCATAGCTCCAGTATTGCTTGAAGAAAATTGGGAAGAAGCCCGCCATTACCGTTGTTGCGAATGCTGAATTGGCCCAGTCATAAAAAGCCCATCCCCAAATGGTCTTTCTTTCACCGCTGATGACCTTCTCCGATTTAGATTTTGATAAATGATGGGACATTAGTTCATCGTATAAAGGCGTTCATGGAGCCGCCTTGCTTGAAGACAGAATGCCTCCAACCTGGCCTCGATGATTTGTGGAAAAGGTGATCCGTCGCTTTCGATGGCCAGAAAGGGCAACTCGTCGATATCTGCAAGGACAAGCCGCATGCGTTCGTCGCTTGGATTGATGATGCTCTTTTCTTTGCGGTTCATGGTTTCACTGAGAATGGCCTCCGCTATGCGGTTGGGCATGCAACCGAATGGACCGATAGAGATGACGCCACAGGATTTACTGACGACCTCTTCGAGGGCGCTGCCGATTGTCAATATGGCTTCGCCGCCCAAGTCCGGTGACAGATGTCGGGACGCACTGCCGATGATCTTTTGAATGTCGACGGGTTCTGCGTGAATCAAACCAGATTTGGAGAGGATCGCTTTGATTTTCCGTTCGTAATACCGCTTGTAACGGCTCCTTAATGTATTTGTCAAACGGTCCAGCCAGGTCGGCCTGCAATCTGTTCGCCCGGTTTTTACGAGAAAATCTGTGTAGAGCAACCATTCCGATACGGGCGCGCAAATCGTAGCAAAGCCATGCTTCGCCAACCATTTCGTAAGATGCTGTCGTGAGAGTGAATCCCTGCGAACGAATATTTCTCCAGCCAGAAAAATCGTTGGCACCGCACTGGGAGGGTGTTTCATCTGGATGCGCGCAAATCTTTCGGCTGTCTCATTGAGCCGTGTCACGATTCGGCTGAAATCTCCATGACGCAGATCACGCAAAATGAGGCCCAGTTCATCCTCGAAATGGGACATGGCCGAATTGACATCTTGGGCATTGGCCAACAGCATCGAGCGGATATCTTCGAGTACGTCGGAGATGACAATAGCCCACCAGCCCCGTTTCTGAAAATCGGTATCCAAGCCGGAATAGCCATTCTCCGAGGACAAGGTCAGCAAAGCAACATCGGGGATCTCGAGCCTTTCAATCAGGTTCTCCATAAAGACCGCATACTGTCCGAAGCGACAGGGCCCGCTGCCACCGGCCATAAAATAAACCAGCACTTCATCCGGTTTCTTTTCATTGCGAATATAATTGAGCAACGATCCTGTGGTAAGAATAAGTGGCAGGCATTCCTTGCAGCTTGTGTTGGCCCGGCCGATTTTCAGGTCGGCCTCACTGGCTGGCGGGTACGCCTTGGCATTGAGACCCTTACCCTTGAAAACTGCTGACAAACACTCTGTACCCAACCGTCCCATGGATGGAAAAAGCAGGGTAACCCGGGCATCCGTGATAGCGAGCGCTTTACCGCTCGAAGTGATGACGTGCGGTGCGCCGTCTTTCAAAAGGGTACGGGCTGCTGAAAACGTGCTTTTTGGCGTTAAACCCCGATCTTTTACCGCGAGTTTACGATACGAAGTCACGATGTCGAGGAACGCCTCGATCCGGGTTTCGATTCCTGCATCGGCTGTATGGCTGTCGAGCTCGAGAGTCAGAGAGGGCTTTCGGCCCATGATGTTGCGACAAAAGCCGAGCAAGAAAGAGTCCGGTCCGCAGGAAAAATTGGTGATATAGACCCCGAAAAGCTGCGGATGTTTCTTAACGAACCGAGCGGCCTTGGTGATCAGCTGCCCCGTTCCCCAATACATATTGGGCGTCGGAAGTTCGTCTGACAGGGGCAAAAAATCGAGCGGGATTACCGGGATTCCCCTGGACGCCAGCTTATGGGGAATGCCCATATGGGCTTCTTCGACAAAAGCGTTATAGGGACGGCCGAAGAGGACAATTGCCAATTGATCAGGCTGCGATTCGAGGTCTGCAAGGAATTGGTTACCGACGGTGCGCATTTTTTCCAGGCAAAGAATCTGCCGTCGGATGGCCTTGCGAAAGGCCTTTTTCGCTCTGCGACGGTTGACCCCCAACTGCTCAGCGGTTTCGATGAGCGGCATTTTCGCACCCGACAATCCTTGAGTGAGATCGATCAGCGGTGTAAATAGCCGTATGCCTTTGGCGTTCAAGGCATTGAGCTCATTCCTGAAAGCGGTACGTAAATAAAATGTTTCGCCCTGTACGATCGGACAGACTTGAGAGTTGGCAGAGGCATCGTGAGTGGGGACAGCCCTGAAGTGGGGCAAAAATAAATAGTCCGGGGGTGGCTGCATGTCGAGCAGGGCATGAAGGTAGCCATGGGCGAGTTCCGCGGGAAAACAAAAGGCGGCATTACGTTTTTCGATACCATGGCGTGAGTACGCCTTCGGGAGAACGGGTTCGATGCCGAGTTCGGCAAAGAATGTCGCGTAAAGCGGGTAATAAGTGTTAGTCAGGAAGCTTTTATTGAAACCGATCCGATTCCTTTTATTGGACTTTTTTTCAGGGATCGGTTCCGGAGCGTAAGCGTCAAACACAAAATGCTGTCTCAAACGGGCAAGATCGAGATTTTCGATATCGAAATCCAATTTTTTACGTAAATTGTAGTAACGGTTACAAGCGCCACCAAACGGGTATTTTTTTCCGTCCAGTTCGACGACTGATATATTACAGCGGCGGTCGCATTTTTCCTGCCCACCCTTACAAATGAATGTCCGACCATAGCTTACGGACCTTTCAGCCAATTTCACCAAATCAAAGGATTTTTTCTTGAGCAGGCCTTTTGCAAGCCGTTTTTTCACTTCGAGTGCCACGCCGAAAGCGCCCATGAGGCCGGGTTCCGGTGGAACGACGATCGGCTTGTCCACCAGCGCTGCCATGGCCAGTGGTACCGCCCTGTTGTAGCAGACACCGCCCTGCATGAAGACCTTGTTTCCTACCGGGCGGTTACCTTTGACCCGGTTGGTGTAATTCATACAGATAGAATAAACCAATCCGGCCACAACGTCTTCATGGCGGACACCCTCATGGATGGCATTTTTGATATCTGATGCAATGAACGCCGCGCACTGGTCATTGAAATTCGGCGGTTTTCTCGCCTCAAGCGCTATTGCGGCGATATCTTCCATTTTAACGTTCAGAGACTCAAATGCCGATTCTTCGAGAAATGATCCTGTACCGGCTGAGCAGGCTTCGTTCATTGCATAATCAGACGGGACGCCATTGGTGACGTAAGTGTACTTGGCATCCTGCCCGCCGATTTCAAAAATGGTATCGACATCTGCATCAAAATAGACCGCGGCATTGGCATGAGCGATGATTTCGTTGATAACACCGTCAGTCAACGCATGCAGACCGGCAATTTGACGTCCGGAACCGCACACGCCCAGCCCCTCGATGTGTATTTTTTGTGGATCGACGGTGTTGGAAACTTGCTCGGCAATGTTGCGGTAGCATCGTCTTGAGGCCTCAACCGGTTCTCCATTGGTACGCAGATAAACCGATGCCAAGATCGCACAGTCTTCCTGCCGCAATAGAACCGCTTTGGTTGTCGTTGATCCGACGTCAAGGCCGATGAGACATTTATCGCCACTCTGCGGGCGAGCCATCTGAATGGTTTTGAAAATGACCTGGTCGCTAAAACGGCTGAGGGGCGGCAGCACCTCGAAAGAAGATGTATTGCTGGAGAAGATTTCAGAGCGTTCAGGCATCGGGTCGGTCGGGTGTTCAAGACCCCAGAGGGCAGCCCCCAGGGCCTCGAAATACGGTGCTTCTTCCGGTACGACCAGACCCGGGATTTCCCGGGAAAGATACGTGATCATCATCTGGTTTCGGGTGGTACCACCGACGATCATGAGGTTTTGACGCTTCACCTTTTTCAACAGCTCGAGAATTTTGTTGGCCATCATTTGACAGAGGCCGGCGGTGACTGTCGCTTTGGGGATACCCTTATTGGTGGCATGCGTGCAATCGGATTTGCAAAAGACGGAGCAGCGACCGGAAACATGGTACGGTTCTCCAACGGATGACCAGCCGGCGGCCTCCTCAATGGTGACATCCATCCGTCGCAACTGCTGTTGGAAAAACTCACCGGTTCCAGAGGCGCACTTATTGCCCGTAACGACATTGGAAATTTGGCCCATGCGGTCAAGGATATAAACGATAAATGTTTCTCCCCCGGCGGATATAATCGCCGGGCAGTCGATGCCCCGCGGTTTTGTATAGCGATAGGCATATTCCACCGCTTCAGGTTCAGGAACCGATGTAATATTAACGAATTTTCTGAATTTACGGCCGGTTACTGTAATACGGTGTAAGGGAGGGAAGGTGTGGTTCGTGAGGATGTCGCGCAGTGTATTTCTGGGATTCCCGCCGTGAGAGCGGATGACCTGTGACACGATTCGTCTCTGAGGGAAATCTCGCGACGGGTTATAGCGTCTTTTCTTCTGTTCCACCGCCACCATAGAGATAGTGGACGCACCTAAACAGAGGCCATATGATCTCAGATTGTCGGTATCGCATTCTGGATTCAATTTGACCCTCCATCTCCTATACCAGCATTTTAAGATTCCTTACGCTGTAAAAAAAGATACGAATTATGAGTCCGTGATAAGAATACTGTCCGACACGCCACGGAAAAGGGTCAAAAGCGAGTCTAGGTAACCAACCCGAATAAAAAGATCAGTTAGCCTCGGCGGGTTCACCGGCCATTTTTTCCGTGTTATTTTCCTTAAGCATGGCTTTCAGGACGGCATGCGCCAGAGTGGCCAGTGGTATGGCGAAGAACAAGCCCCAGACGCCCCATAACCCGCCAAAGAGCAATACTGCGACAATAATAGCGACGGGGTGGAGATTGACCACTTCGGAGAGCAGAAGGGGGGCCAACAGGTTTCCATCGAGCAACTGTATTACCGAGTAGGCAATAACGGCATAGACGAAATCCGTGGTCATGCCCCACTGGAAATAGGCGAACAGGGCTACCGGCAGAAAGACGACGGTGACACCGACGTAGGGTACAAGCACCGACAGACCGACCAAAAGCGAGAGTACCATCGAGAAATTCATACCCAGAAACTTGAAGGTCATGTAACTGACGCCCCAAATAATAAGTATTTCCCATATTTTTCCGCGGATGTAGTTGCCGGTTTGCTGATTAACCTCCCGCCAAACTTCGGTTGCGAGCCCGCGATGGTCCGGTAATATGTCGGTGATCCAATTGAGGATTTTATATTTATCCTTGAGCAGAAAAAAAACCATCAGAGGAACCAGCACCAGATAGACCAGAACGGATATAATCCCGCGAACCGAGGCGTAAGAGAGCGATAGGATCCGCTTCATAAGAGCGGTGAGTTCGGCGCTAACAAAGTCCAGAACATAGGTAATCTGCGCCTCCGAAATGAATCCGGGGTAGCGCTCGGGCAGACCCAGAAGTTCTTTTTGGCCCCTTAAGATCATTGACGGGAACTGTTGGACCAGTTGAGCAATTTGTTGGGACAGAAGCGGCAACAGGAAAACGGTCAACAGGATCAGGCTGGCTAAAAATAGCAGAAATACGATCAGCACTGCAGCGAAGCGCGGTATTTTGAAGAAAGCCAGGCGACCGACGATGCCGTCGAGAAGATAAGCGATAACAAGGCTGGCAAACACAGGTATCAGCATACCGCCAAGCATGAATATGACGATGAATCCGATAATCAGCAGGAAGCTGAGAATCAGAATTTGGGGATCAGAAAAATGGCGATCGATCCAAACCCGAACGTATTGGAATATACCGTTATTCCGTTGTGGTCCAGACGATCGATTTTGGTCTTTTTCCATGAGCGGACTCGGAGAGCATGTTGTTTTCCTATCTCTATCATTTTTCCCAGTGTTAAGAAATGCATTTTTGTGCAGTCGTCCGGGTGTTGCCGTAAAGTATAAGGGTGAGGGGGCAATTTGTAAACGCAGATCGCATGTACGGATATAACCCGCTTATGATATGATTATATTTCAGCAGGAACAGGGGTCTAAATATGATAACATTGGGTGAAACCCTGGGGAAGTTACCGTTTAGTTGCCGAAGATTTTGCCTTTTAAACAATGACCTGTTAAAACGTTTAACCCGATAAAATATTTTTTTTGAAAAGATTTAATGAAGTGATGTCTCAGTCGATACGAAAAAAGGTCGGTATCGCTTCCGCCATCATGATGGGATCTGTTCTATTGAGCCGATTCATCGGGCTCGGTCGCGAGATGGTCATTGCTTTCAGTGGTGGCGCCAGTGGGGCCGTGGATGCCTATCAGGTCTCTTTTTTCATCCCTGAAATTTTAAACCACATCGTGGCCAGTGGCTTTTTATCGGTCACCTTTATTCCCATATTTTCGGCCTATCTGGCCAGCGACAACGAATCTGAAGGATGGCGGGTTTTTTCGATCATTTTCACTGTTGTCGGCGGCATGCTCATCATTTTTATCCTGATTTCCGTTCTTTTCGCTTCGGAATTGGTCGATCTGATCGCCCGTGGTCGCTCCGATGCCGGATTCAGAGAACAGGTGATCAGCATGACCCGAATCATTATTCCGGGTCAGTTTTTCTTTTTCGCCGGCGGTCTTTTAATGGCAGTCCAATTTGCCAAAGAAAAGTTTGTCATACCTGCCCTGGCCCCGATATTTTACAATGTCGGGATCATTCTTTGCGGCGTTCTCTTGGCTCCGAAAATCGGGATGGAAGGTTTTTCGTGGGGGGTGCTGATCGGGGCTTTTGTAGGAAACTTCGCCTTGCAATGGTGGGGTGCCCGGAGGGTCGGTATGATCTATCGGCTCCG
This sequence comes from uncultured delta proteobacterium, assembly GCA_963848135.1. Classification (GTDB taxonomy): domain Bacteria; phylum Desulfobacterota; class Desulfobacteria; order Desulfobacterales; family SG8-13; genus JARFQH01. The sequence continues at coordinate 162,832 of CAWKCK010000018.1, read as the reverse complement.
GTTCAATTTCAGGCACCCTGATCTTAGAAAATATATCTATCTCACCCTGCCACTTATGGTGGGACTGACCATGATGTTTTCAATGGAGGTTTTCATCCGTTACTTTGGGACGTACTTGGCGCCTGGGAGCGTTGCCGGACTCAATTACGGCCGCACGATTCTCCTCATACCGGTGGGGCTGTTTGGTCAAGCGGTGGGCGTGGCTTCCTATCCGTTTATGGCCCGCCTGATCGCCCAGAATAAAATTCAGGAAATGAATACGCTCCTGAATGGCGCCTTGAGGTATTTGGCCCTGGCGATTCCCGTATCTGCTTTGTGTATGGTCACCCGGCATGAAATTGTTCAGATCCTCTTCGAACGGGGTAGATTTGATGCGGATGCAACGGCGATGACGGCCCACATCCTTATTTTTCTTTTACCGGGAGCATTTGCCTTGTCGGCCTATACGGTAGTTGTTCGGGGGTATTATGCTGCGCAAAACACATGGTTCCCGGCAGTATTTGGAACTTTCGCCGTTCTTTCCAGCCTGCCGATTTATTGGTACGGAATGCAGGTCATGGGTGCCGGGGGTATCGGGCTGGCGGTTTCGCTTTCTTCCATTATTCAGGTCGGAGCCTTGTATGCCCTTTGGAATTATAGAACCCGCAATCGCGGCAGTCGCAGGGTTTACCTCTTCTACCTTCAGATGATAATCCTGAGCGGGATTCTGGGGGGTGGCTTGGAATATTTGAGACGGTTGTTGCTGGGGAGCATCGATGCCACGACCGGTCCGGGCAGTGTCTTTGTCATCCTGATTGTCGGCGTTTTGTTTACAGTTGCCTTGGTGTGTTGTGGACGGGTGCTTGGCATAAAAGAGATCGATGACTTAACTCACAAACTGATGCAGAAATTCGGTTGGTGAACGATACGCTCGTAAAGCCCCAAATAAAAAACTGTTGAAGTGACTTTGGCCGTGTAGTTGATTAGCGCGATTTGTTCGCGATATTATGTTTATATTTTAATTTAAGGAGACTCGGCACTTAATCCTGTGCCCCGACCCGAATCTTGATATTCGTTCTAATTATCAATGGTCAAAGGAACTTTGCGCTTGCCTGCATTTGTTGACAATGGCGTTACGGTATAATTTGACCATTTACCGGTTACGGCAAACGGAATCGAAATTAAACGTCCCCCCAGCGCATTGTTCACCAAGGGAATCTTTTTGACAATGGCATCGAAGGTTTTAAATGGTGAGACCAGGATACTCAAATTCAGGCTTTCGTCGACCAGGTTAACCGTGCCCCGATAGATAATTGTCATTGATGCGCCATTGATGATACCTTCTTTCAGGATGAATTTCCCGTTCTCGAATTCCCCGTTCGCCTTGATGCTTTCATAAGCAAAACCGTCCTTGATGATATCCGGCAGCTTGCCTCTGAAAATTTCTGTAAGATTGAGCAGGGCCAAAATTTTGGCGAGAATACCATAACGGTAAATTCTCCCGGAGTGGGCCTTCAAATCGAGGTTACCTTTCAAGGCCCGGATCAGTACCGGTTCGGGTTCTGCATTTATCAGGCTACCGGACAGATTGTATCTGCCCGTAACAGCGCCTTGCCGATTCCAGAAGCAGGAAAAAGCTGGTTCCAGGTCCTTATCGCCGACAAAGGGCGATAAATTTAATGCAATACCGCGAGGCGTTATCCGGATTTCACCCGGGAAGGGTATGCCGCAAAGTTCGGCCTGATGGATCGAAATGGTCGCAGCGCTGCTGGCAATTCGAACCTCGGCCACTACGGATTGCCAGTTCAAGGTGCCGTAGGAAAATGCGGCGACGTCGATTCGAAGATTCCCCTGCAGACGTTGGCCCCAACCGGACTTTAGCGGTGCAGACGTCTTCTGTTGGCGGCTGATCTCTTCAAACTGATACCAGCTCAACTGGTCTGCACTGACATCGAGATCGAGAAGCGCATGACCGCCTGCCAGATGTGCAGTGCCGGCGATATCCATCCGGGTTTGCCCCCACGTGATTTGTTTCCCCGAGAGATGGATTTTCGCTTCTTTATCAGAGATCGACCGGGCGGAGAAATCAACTCTTGGGATTTTAATGTTCAATGGGGCCGGGGTTTCTCCATCGCTGATGCGGGCCTGTAATAGGGTTCCGGCGATTTCGAAACGAAAAGCTGGTGTTTCAGCCTTATCGCTTGATACCGTGAGCGCCGAAAGATCTAAAGTGCCTTGTCTTATTTGGAAGGCAGGAAGCTCGCGCTTGAGAAACTCAAACCTCGTGAGCCACCGGTACAACTCATCCAGGTCGATCTGTGATCGTTTTGAAGCGACTTTTAATCGCGGTTGATCATTCCATCCCCATTCACCGGATATGCCAGTGAAAGAAGACCGGCCGATATTGGCGTCAATATTGCTGGCAATAAAACTGTTGCGGGTCAGTTCAAACTGGCCGCCGCTGATGCCTATCGGCAGAGGGATCCGGTCATAATCGGCCTGGATCCGCGCCTCCGAGATTTTGGCAGAAACCTGAAGATTATCCAAATATTCACCGATGATCAGCCGGCCCGTGGCTGTTCCCGTCACCGTTGTAATATGCTTAAGCTCCTCCCGGAACATTTCATTGTTAACCAGTCGTAACAGGACCTCTCGCAGTTGGGATACATCGGCACGGGTGTCGATTTCCAGGTGAAACGGCGGTTCAGTTCCAATCAATCCGAGCGACATTTCGCCATTGTAACCGTGCGAATCGGCCAATTTTGCCTGCATCTGGTTACACCGCAGCATGCCGCCACTGATGGTGGCATTTCCCTTCACATCCTGCAAGGATAGATCGGGGCCCGGTATATGGATCTGGCCTTCGGCCAAGTTGCCTTTCAGGGTTAAATTCTCAATCCGGCCCAGGTCTGTCAGCGTCCGGCCACGGCCGCTGATTGTAAGAACCGGCACCCGCCCGCCCGTGATCACATTAAAGACATGCTGAAGCCCATGGTTTTTACCCCCCATAACCCCGGCGGCTTTCCGCAGCGCATCGATGTGTATATCAATTCCCGAGAGCTCAAGTCTAATATCAGGTCCTGTGTGATTCATAAACAGGTGTCCGGATACTTCCATCCGAGGGGTGTCGAATACTAATTTGGATAAAGAGATGACCGTGGTCTGGGGGGCCAACCTGAATGCCACCTGGATGTTACCGCCGGAAATTTTTGCGGTGTCATTGTTGTTTTGCATCCGAAAGGAGACGTCCGAGAGCTTCAAGTCGGCGCGGACGTGCTTGTCAGCATCGGCCTGGAACTCGGCCTCCAGGTTCATAACCGAGTCGATCATTTGTAAACGGGCTTCAGAAAAAAAGCCATCTATCAGAAGGTGCGGGCGGAACTGTTTAATGTGGAGTCGGCCTTTACCGAACCGTCCATCCGGCCGGACCCAGCCCGTTAAAACAATTTCTCTGCCGATATTTGATTCACAGGAAATTCTCAGGCGGCGTCGGTTGCCCAACAATCGGAGGTTTGCGTTGACTTTCCGGAAGTTTAGATCGATGGCCGCAGTGGGGAGAATGTCAATACTGCCATTCTGAATAAGATAGACCACATCTGGATCATTTAGGACAGTTTCAGCCAGGATGCCGATTATGCGTTCCCTGAGCTGCCAAATGGTTGTTCGATCTGCAATCGTCCCGGGTTCCGATAGGCCGGAGTGTTGCAAATTTAACTGGAAGCGGGGTTGCACAATCTCGAATCTTTTATATTGTACCCGGCCCCATAGTAAAGGAAGGATTTTCGGATATATTTTGAGTGCGGATATTGAAATAATCTGGTCGTCCGGCCGCGTCAATTTAGCGGCGTGAATCGCAATTACCGGCTGTGGGAACCAACGCAGGTCCAGCTTTCGGTATACGAGTTCACCGGCCAAGGAAGTGGAAATCCGAGAAATGATTTTCTGCTTGACGACCTCCAGATCGACCAGGCGAGGGACGAGTACCATAACCAATAGGATAAACAAACTGGCAGTTACGAATCCAGCGACCAACCGGCCTTTTATCTTGTCGAAAAGTTTCATGCGTGACTATCAGCTGGGATACATTAAAATAAATAAAAATATAAAATATTTAGGGTGAGTTGTTGGCGTTAATGGCTTGCTGAATAGCCGAAATTCGGCGAATCAGTGGAAAAAAATCCTTGAGTTTATTAGGCAGGTCATCCACGGCCGCACTGGCTTCCGAACGGGTTCGGTAGACACCCCAAAGCAATGGATAGGCGGTTTCGCCTTTGTAAAACGTGCGGAAACAGGCGATTTGACGATGGACGGGCAATCGGTGGGATTTGACAATCGATGCGATGGCTTTTTCTGATCTCACGCCCAACACCTGAACTGTGTAATGCTTGGGGTCCTGACAGAGCAGCCAATCCTCACGGTATACAGCGTGAATTGTGGTATCCTTCTGACCGGGAGACATCGGCTCCATTGGATTAGAAGGCGAGGCTCCTCCGGCTGTTGGGGAAATATTGAATGCGCTATTCCGGCCGATTGACGGCATGGGGTCTTGTGCGGGGGCAGAGCTGGATTCATTGCGGCCTGCGGGGGCCTGTGAAAATCGTATTTGACCGGCGTTGATCCCATCCTCTGGCATTTTGGGGGATGACACCATTTTCCGGGTTCTGAAGCGATTATTGGACTGATTTTTTCGAAAAAAGGTGCCTGTTGACAGCAACTCACCAGCGGCAGTGACATCGTTTAGGAAGCGGCGCAGAGGTCCCATTCTTGTCGGTTTACCGCCTGAGGCCATGTATGATGCCGGTTTTTCGCGCTTTCGCAACCAAATGTCTGCAGCAGCGTTGATACGGCCTGGCAATCCTCCGGTTGAACGATGGAGCCTTTTAACTGCTCGTCTGCTGAAGAGATTCGGGTTTGAAGCTCCTGCAATCGACAACCGGTGGCGCAAATACGCTGAGGTCTCAACCTGAGTCAATACCGGTATGAAGATTTTGCTAACGGCGATGTTATCATCCAGAGTCTTGTTGATTAGTGTCAGGTTGGCACTGAGGTGCGGCTCGCCAAACAGTACCAACCGGTTTGCCTTGCCCGGTTGTTCAACCGCCATCAGTTTTTTTAAAAAAAAATTGAGTGTTGCAGTCTCTAAAAGATGGGCATCGTCTATCAGCACGGTCCGGTAGGATTTATCCTGTAGGATGTAGGCAGGATCTTTATAGAACCGGTTGGGTGCCGGTGATTTTCTACATTCGTTGGCGTTGTTCCGGATGCGGCAGAATTGCCACGCCACTCGGCTGCTATCCAGATACCGATGGAGAAGCGTGGTTTTACCGATGCCCCTTTCGCCAAGGATCAATATCAATACGTCCTGACTGGCCATCAATCCGCGCAACACGCCCAAACGTTGTTCGAGGGCCTCGAATGAAAAATAGAATTGCCGATCCGGATCAGGTTCGAACGGGGGTTTGTTCAGCCCCAGCGCTTTCGCATATGTTTGGACTCTATTGATCAGTGGACGATTTCCGATCAATTTTACATGTTAACGGCGCTGCTCAATAGATACCAGTAAGCACATATACCAGTAGTTCATTTGATTTTTGAGGGGCTACAAAGGTGCTTTTCCTCCATCGCCACCCGACCGCACCCCTCGCAGACATACTGCATGACAGCAAGCTTGTCTTTGCATACGTGTTTGGTATCAACCTTTGGTTCGCCACAGAAACTGCAATTGGCTTTGTCACCACAGGGGTTGCACAAATGACCGGGCGCATCGGCAACAGCGCCGCAATTTTTGCATGTATAAGCCATTGTTCTCTCCTTATCGGGATAGCTGAATGTTTATTTCTGAAACTTTCTCAATATGAGTTCCCGGTAAAGGAAAGTCAAGTTCCGGTCGCGCCCGATCGTTCCTTCGGTGTTGAACATAACCAATAAGTTATTATACACTTATTTTCCCATTTAGATCAAGCCAGAGTGACCGCACCAACCTTCGATGTTAGAGACATATCCACGGCTAAACAGGTGCATAATAGCGAATACACCCAATATCCACAGGTTTTTGTTGATAATACCGTCGAGAAGTTCTGAATGACGGCAAGATTGCGGTGAGCCTAAACAAAGAGGAGTGCCAGGGAGTCGTTTAAGACTTGGATTGAGAGTTCTCTGTGGTCTTTTGTGTCCCTTAGCCTAGATACAGTCTTTTTTTTATATAACCCAATATAATTTGTTTGCACTGTACCTTTAAATAAGCCCTTAAGACCAGGATTTTAAACCCTTTTTACTCTATTTGTTTTCTGGAATCATTTTTCCGAAATATAATTTACCTGCCCCTATAGTCCGTTCCTCCCTGGTGCTACACGATAAATTGAAAAACATGATAGGACGGCACCGGCTGTCAGTTGCCGTAGAAGTGGAGATTGAAAGTTTAACGAATTTTGTATAGTTTAATTGCGCCTCAAATTGCGCATTCCGAAATCCACAACCGATTAGTCCCCCATCTGCGCCAGGCAATCACCCGGATATGTGTACATAAGTAACTATTTACAGGTACGATCGCTTCGCGTTTCATCAATCCCGGAGTTTTCTTCCAACCAATAAAAGCTGCAATAAGATCTTGTCTCCGGTATCTTATCTTTTTCGTCGAAAGGATACCGTCGGCAATGAAAAGGTAGACAATGCCACTTAAGGCACTTCGTTCGGTCAGCAGGATCGATGCATGTACGGAATCTCGCCAAAATTGAGAGATCACAGCAGCCATGCCGGCCACACACACCTTTGCGATTTGCGATCATGGTGCGAACATAATTGCGACGGAATATATAATAAAACCGGCGGCGCAAGTGTCGATACAAAGCACCGGCTTCTCTCCTAATAATATGTGTATAACCTCGATCCTGCATCGATTCGTACTTGAAAAATAAAAAACCATCTGGGAACATGGTCATAGCAACAGTTCACCCAAACATTAACAGCGACGACAGGAGGTACCCAAATGGTTGCGAAAAGGCCCTGATACAGTTACCAATCTCGTTCGCGACTGCTCCTGTGAGTATCCTGTGGCGGTATTTGGGCACCCAAATGATATGGTACTGGCCGTGCCAAATGGTATGGGTTAATTTGCTGAAGCGATTCGTTTGTCCCTTCTCCTAATGAGATTGTGGAGATAACCCATTACAGGGGTAATAATGAGTCGCTCAAGTGACAAAGCCTTTGAATTCCGATCATGCCCTGAGGGCATGGATTTAAAGTTTCAATCAAATTGTCATTTCATTTATTGATTAAAAAGTTTATTTGAATACACCTTGTATAACAATTAATTAAATGTTAAATCAAGCCCTTAATGTAATCTGGGTATTCTTCAGGTTGTCTTCACATTCGGTACCGTTTTGACATTTATTAGGGATGGATCTGTGAATCGGCGTTCTGATAACCGGAAAATCAAAAATTTTGTGCGGAATTCCGGTTTGATAGTATGCCTCTTGCTGCTCTGCCTGGTTATTCGAATACTATGGTTCGTCGGCATCGGCCCAAACGATGACATGAGCTACATTCAGCATGCCCGGAATCTGGGGGAGGGCGCCAATATTTTGGAAAACGGCGGCAGCCAATTAGCCTTTCGTCTCGGAATGGTTCTGCCCCTCACCGTTTTATATAAAGCATTTGGCTATACAGAGGCTGCATTTTCAGTATACCCATTAATCTGCACTTTGATGACCTGCCTATTTATCTATTTAACAGCCGAAAGCCTTTGGGGCCGGCAAACAGCCGTCCTGGCAGCATTATTATGGATTGTATACCCGCTTCAGATTGTTTTCGACACGCAACTCTCCCCCTCAAACCAGCACGCTGCGTGTGTTGCTGCCGGATTGTTCTTCTTCATCCATGCAGCGAGGGCGTTGGAAAATAGGGCCTGGCCGGCATGGCAGGGCAACGCCGTATTGATCTTATCCGGAGCATTGATGGGAGTCGGGTGGCTTGTGAATGAACTTTTTGTTCTCATGGGAATTGCCGCAATACCCGTGCTTATAGTATTAAGACCGCGTGGTGCCTATATATATTGGGCTTTGCTGGGATTTGCTCTGATTATTTTTGCTGATATGTTAATTGGATATTATGCATCGGGATCGTGGTTTGCCAGGATTTTCTGCATAGACGCGACCGAAAAAATAGTTGTCAGCAACAAAGACCCAAACTATCTTCCCCGGACCCTTTTTCATGTATTCAATGTTAATCCAATTTATGATGAAGGACATTTCGGAATCTTATGGCTCCTATTCATCTTTGTACCGCTGTCGGCATGGTATGAAAAACAGTGGTTGGCCTTGGGTTTATCTCTCAGTGTCTGGCTGATCCCGGCCTATCTTCAGTGGGGTGTCGTGTCTTTGGAGGGAGAGCCGATTACAAAATATATTCGTTACTTATCAATGATCGTACCTTTGCAGTGCCTGGCAACAGCCGCCCTATGCACCCACATGATACAGAAACATGAAAATTGGCGCTGGGCCATTAGATCGTTGTTTGCCCTGATGGTCATACATTTGTTCATCGCCGGTACCAATACTGCAAAGGCCGCACGTATCCATACCGCCGACTATCGGAAAATTGCATCGGTTTTACTGCAAAATTACAAGGGTGAACCGGTTTATACGGATCATAGAACCGCCATCTTTGTGCAATTATTTTCCGAAGGAAAATTGACCTTCGAAATCGTTGAAAATTATTCCGGCAAACCAAAGCCGCTGGGCGGCTATCTTGTGGTTGATGGTTCCGCAAGCGTCATAGAAATACCGGGATACCGAGCTGCAATGCCGTCCTGGTATCGGATACCACCGAAAAATTGGGATTTGATTCACGTCGTGGCGGGGGAAAATAATGTAAAATTTGGTAAATTCGACCCTAAAATCTATCAAATTAACTGACGGAACCAGCACCAGCTGTTTTTTCCGAAAGCAGATTCGATTCTGTGATGTTATTGTTGGATTCGGTTCCCGTTGATACTCAGTTTTATATTATCAAAATGAATATTTATCATGGAAAAACAGCAATCAGCGCATAAGATATCCGTCGTCATACCGACTCTCAATGAGGAGTTGACGATCAGCAAGGTGATCAGGGATTGCATGTCATTTGCCGATGAAATTATCGTGGTCGATGGTCACTCCGAAGATAAAACCGGTCAAATCGCAAGGGATCTTGGCGTTAAAGTTATCCTGGACAATAAGAAAGGCAAAGGCGAAGCGCTGCGACATTCTTTAAACTATGTCAGCGGTGACATTATCGTCTTTATTGACGCCGATGGCTCCCATAATCCTGCCGACATCCCCAAACTGATCGACCCGATCATTCGGGGCGAAGCCGATCACGTTTCCGGATCAAGATTGATAGGCGGGTCCAGTGAACTTCACGGGGGGTTTGATGAATGTTTTCGACTGATGGGCAGCTCCTTTATTGCGGCTTGTATCAATTGGAAATTCAACGTGTGGTTGAGTGAAAGTCAAAACGGGTTTCGAGCAATCAAAACAGATGTAATCAAACAGCTGGGATTAAAGGAAAACATTACCACGATTGAGCAGGAAATGATTATTAAAACCATTAAAAAAGGATTTCGCATGGGCGAAGTACCTTCACATGAAAATAAGAGGGTTGGCGGGTACTCTAAAATCGACCTGAAAAAGGTCTGGTTCCGATATATATACTCTTTTATTAAATACTTATTTTTCAAATGAAATAAACATGATATTTTTTTTCAATTCAAGTGATTTTTGCCTGACATCCGGATACCCATCCAACTGTTTGCAATGAAGATATTGCTATTAAATCCACCTTCCAGCGATCAAAAATTCTATATCCGCGAAGGCCGCTGCACTCAAGAGAAAGGTATGTGGGCGACCTTATGGCCTCCGATAAGTTTGGTTGCCTGCGGCGCTGTTCTTGTAAAAAATCAGCATGAGGTGGAGATCGTTGATTGTGCAGCTCAGGAAATTTCTCGCGCTGCCTTTCTAAAAAACATCCGGCCAAACAAATACCAGCTCGTTGCTTGGAGTTCCTCGACGCCGACGATCAACAGCGACCTTGCTTTCGCCGATGAGTTAAAAAATCATGATCCCGGCATTAAAACGGCTGTATTTGGCACCCATGTATCCGTTTTAGCCGAAGACTGTCTGAACCACACCCCGGGGCTGGACTTTGTGATCCGAAATGAGCCGGAAGAATCAATGGCTGAACTGGCAGATGCACTGGAACATCATGGTGCGTTAGACGATATATGGGGAATAAGTTACAAGGACAGCAACGGCCGAATATTTCATAACCGGCAACGGCCTTTTATCCAGGACCTGGATCAATTGCCCTTTCCGGCATGGCATCTGTTGGACCTGGAAAAATATAAATTACCGCTTAACGGTAAAGCATATTTAATTCTCGCTCCGCTGCGGGGTTGCCCGTTTCCCTGCACATTTTGCACGGCTCAGACCTACTATGGCCGGAGACTGCGCAGAAAGTCTACACCGGTAATGATGAAGGAGATTGAGCATAATATCGCTTCCTTTGGTGTCAAAGAATTTTTTATCTGGGCGGACACTTTTACGGTTGACAGGGATTATGTGATGGCGTTTTGCCAATCCGTTCGGCAGCAGGGCCTGGACATCAGCTGGACCTGCAACAGTCGTGTTGATACGGTCGATCAGGAGCTTTTGACGGCCATGCGTGAGGCAGGCTGTTGGATGATAAGCTATGGCATTGAATCCGGCAATCAAAAAATATTAGATGCCGTCAAAAAAAAAATAACACTCGAACAATCGAGGACTGCCGTCGCAATGGCAAAGCGAGCGGGAATAAAGGTGGCCGCTCACTTTATCTTGGGATTACCGGGTGAAACGGAAAAATCGATCAATGAAACAATTGAATTTGCCTTAAATTTGGATCCTGACCTGGCACAATTTTATTGTGCCACCCCTTTTGCCGGATCCGATCTTTATGAAGCGGCCAAAGCCTCCGGCTGGATAAAGGGCAGCGAATTCCGCGAGTTCAGTCAGGAGACGGCCGGAATGAGTTTGCCTGGTCTTGCACCCGAAAGGGTAAATGATTTTCGAAACAAAGCGTATCGGCGCTTTTACTTCCGGCCGGTAGCATTATTTAGATTGTTAAAAATGATTAAGGCCAAAGGTTTATTCAGCGCTATTGCAGGTGGCTTAAAGTTTACTTTTAATACGGGGTATAAGCAGATCCAAAGAGAAAAAGATGCGCAATAAAATTTTAGGTATTTGGGACGGACACGATTCAGGAGCGGCGCTAATAGAGGGTGATAAGATCGTCTATGCCGTGAATGAGGAGCGGCTGACCCGGCGTAAGCTTGAAATTGCCTTTCCGGAAAAATCGATAAATATGTGTCTTGATCAAACAGGCACCACCTATCAGGACATATCAAATATTTCTCTATCCACCTGGGATTTTGCCAAGACCTTAACCCGGGTCTTTCCCTCACTAAAGGAGCAGTATTATTTAATCCGCCGCAGAAAGGCCGCTGCCGGCCGTCTCTCTTTTATCAAGAAAAAGGCCAAATATAAACTTACCGAACTCCCTCCCACGGGTGCAAGTCACTGGGTAAGCCGACGCACAGTCACCCGGCGGTTGCAAAAGCTCGGATTCCATGACTTCAGTCTACAAATAGAAGATCACCACTTCTGTCACGCTGTCGCCGCTGCGTTTTGCAGCCCCTTCAAACAAGCGCTGGTCATCACCGCTGACGGCCTCGGGGATGGAATGTCCGGAACAGTTTATCAGTTCAGAAACGGGATACTGGATCAGGTATCTGCGATTTCTGCACGCCACTCCTTCGGTATCTTTTTCGAGCATGTAACCAATTTGTTGAACATGCGGGAACTGGAAGACGAAGGCAAGGTCATGGCATTGGCGAATTACGCCTACCCGATCCATGATGACGAAAACCCTATGATGGAGCTCATTGACGTAAAAGGTCTCACTCTGCGCTGCCGATTTTCCGCCTTAAAGATGTTTGAGGCACTGCAGAAAATACTTTGGCGCTACCCTGCGGAACAATTTGCCTTTATGGCGCAGCGGACACTGGAGATTAAGGCGCTTGAACTGGTCAAAAATGCCGTTGCGGCCACCGGTCTAAAACATTTGTGCCTTGCCGGAGGCATATTTTCCAATGTGAAGCTAAACCGGATTTTAAGAAATCAATCCGGGATCAAGAAATGTTTTGTTTTCCCGCATATGGGCGATGGCGGGCTTGCTTTAGGCGCTGCCATGGCTACCAATTATAGATTAAATGCCGTCCACAGGTATGCTGTTCCCAATCTGCTATGGGGGCCGGAATATACAGACAACGATATCGAGGCCTGCTTGCGAACCAGCGGTTTTTCATATTCCAAGCGGTCGGATATTGCCAAGGATGTGGCCGCTAAACTGGCGAACGGCAAGATCGTCTTCTGGTTTCAGGGTCGCATGGAGTATGGTCCGAGGGCTTTAGGGGCAAGGTCCATTCTGGCGCGCCCGGACTCGGAAGCCATCAAGGACGAATTAAATTTGCGCCTTAAGAAAAGAGTGTGGTACCAGCCCTTCTGTCCGGCAATGCTTGAAGGTGATGCCCGCGAAATTCTTGAGGACTACGACGGCAGGCCCGATAGGTTCATGACCATGGCCTATCAGGTTAAAAAAGAAAAAAGATCATTGTTAAGAGGGGTTATCAACGTGGACGGGTCCTGTCGACCACAAATTGTGGTGAATAACGGTTCAATATTCTGTCGTCTGATTGAAGAATTAAAAAGACTGACCGGCTATGGAGTCGCTCTTAATACAAGCTTCAACCTTCACGGCGAGCCTCTGGTTTGCTCCCCGGAAGATGCTATCAAAACGATGGCGGATACCAATTGTGATTTTCTTGCAATCGGGAATTACATGGTAGTGAGGCAAAATGGAATTTAAAAGAATCCGCGGGGTCATATTATGGCTGATAGGCTATCTTGTCCTGCTTTCCGGTTTTATCGTCTGGATCGTATCCTATGACAGCCAGCAGATAAAAGAGCAATTAATATTCGTATCCCCCTTGATTCTAGAATTAAACTTTTATTTAATTTTGATCGGATTCATTGTAAATATAAATATATTCCGGGAGGTTGCCAAGACTATTACGAGAAAAATCTGGATTGTCGTTTTTCTAATTACGCTCGGGGGGATCGTTTTGACCGCCGTCGTCGCCCCCAGAACCCACCGGGTTTTCCACGACGAGGATATTTACCTAAATGTGGGGCAAACGATCGCCTCTCTTGAAAAAGCCGGCATGTGCATTGAGGGCGGCAATCTCTTTGGCGAATATTTCTGCGGCCGGCTTGAATATAACAAAGAGCCCAATGGTTGGCCTTTTCTGTTGAGCATTCTATATAGGTTGTTTGGCGTATCACATACAGCCGCTTTTCTGTTGAACAATATCCTTTGGGGCTTGTCGGGATTCATTGTTTTTTTTATCGGATACCTGCTCTTCAGGAATATCAATGTCGGTCTGTTCGCCTCTTTGATCTTCGTTCTGGCCCCGGAAGGAATCCGATGGTCCAATACGACGGCGGCAGAGCCGAGCACTGCCTTGCTGGGAGGATTGGCGGTATTTGCCGTCTTGCTTTTCATTCGTTATCCCGGCAACAAAACCCAGTTTCTGGCTTCCGTCATACTCCCTTTTGCGTGTCAGTTCCGTCCCGAGTCAATTCTTATTACAATACCAGCATGCCTGGCCTTGCTGTTGCTTGCGCCCCAGGGATTTGCGCGCTACCGGCTCTATGGGTTCACATTCCTCGTTTTGTTTCTTTTGTTGCCGCACTTTATCCATCTATTCGCGGTCAAAGGTGAAGCCTGGGGTGCATCTGACGGCGTAAAATTCGGGCTGCACTATTTAAAAGACAATGTCAGTGTGAATTCGTTATTTTATTTTAAAAATGTCCGCTATCCACTGTTGTTTTCACTTTTCTTCATAATGGGTATCGTATTTCCCGGCAGCAACAAGCCGAACAATGGATTGTCCCGCGGAAAGCTCTCTGAGTTTTTATTGATTAAAGAAAAGACCATATTGATCGGTTGGTTTATGGCATTCTGGGGCATATTCCTGTTTTTTTATGCGGGGAGTTATAATTATGGCACTGATGTCAGGTTCTCTTTGATGTCATATTTCCCGCTGGCCATTTTGGCCGGATATGGAATGGCATCCATATGCGGGTGGTTTGAGCACTGGTTTGACATAACCTGGCTGGATAAAGGGCTGGCTGCCCTTGTCATTGTTTCGTTCTTGCCTTTTATGCCGTACATCCGGGCGGAAACCCAGGAAGCTTGGGGTGCCAGAGTCGGTCATCAGTTTGCAAAAGAAATCGTCGATAGTCTGCCAGCCCACTCGCTGGTGCTGACCCATAATCCGAATATGTTCCTGGTGTGGGGAAAGGATGCGGCCCAGACAGCGACCGCCCTGTATGGCCAAGAATATATGGATAGCCTTTTCAGCCGCTACAGGGGCGGGGTATACTTCCACTACAATTACTGGTGCAACGTCGACGATCTCGAACAAAAAGCATTTTGCCAAACCGTATTGGACCTTTATCCCGTTAAAGAAATAAAGTCATATCAGGAGCTCAATTATAAGTTTGGCCTTTATCGGATGCTACCAAAAGGTCCGAATTCTCAGAAGTGAAGCCCAACAATGCTGAGCCGCAGGCCAGAACCCCAATAGTTCTCGATTTTTTGGTGGGCTTTTCTTAGACGAACATCCTAACGCTTTCAGGATGCTCAACTTTAAGTAATATAGGACGCTTATGTGCGACATTTCTCTGATATTGCCAACTTACAATGAACGCGAAAACATTGAGAAGCTGATCAAGCGCATTTTTTCGTCCATGCCGGACGTCGAGGTCATCATTGTTGATGACGATTCACCCGACCGAACCTGGGCGGCCGCCGAATCGCTTCGAATAAAATATCCGCGGATGAAGGTCCATCGAAGAGTAAATCAGAGAGGGCTCACATCGGCTATCCAGGCCGGTATTGATACTGCGGGAGGGAAATCGGTGGGTTGGCTTGACTGTGACCTTTCTATGCCCCCGGAATTATTTAAAAAAATGTCTGAACACTTGCAGTCTGCTCATCTGGTGGTCGGATCGCGGTATATCCCGGGCGGTCGTGACAAACGACCCTTTACAAGAAGAGTTTTTAGCAGGATCATAAATTCTTTTGGTCAATTTCTGCTAAACACCAAAACATCGGATTTAACCAGCGGCTTCATTCTTTGCCGCCGAAGTTTAATTAAAAATCACCGTCTGCAGGGTGCCTACGGTGAATATTGTATTGATTTGATTTTCAGCGCCGAGCGTAGTGGTTTCAAAGTTATGGAAATACCTTACAGTTTTATCGACCGTCAGCGAGGGGAAAGTAAAACTTGTGAGAATATCTTGGATTTATTTATCCTTGGGTCTCGTTATGTCGCCATGATTCTAAAAAAATTTAAAGAAAAATAATTTCATGAAAAAAATCCCCATGTGTGAACCGCAACTCTATGGCGATGAATGGGCATTGGTAAAAGAATGTCTTGATACAAATTGGATTTCATCGCGGGGTAGGTTCGTTGAAATATTTGAACAAGGTTTTGCTGATTTTTGTGGAAGAAAGTATGCGGTCGCTGTGACAAGTGGCACGGCGGCGCTTCATTTGGCCATGGCGGTTCTCGACATTGGACCCGGCCAGGAAGTTATCTTGCCGTCATTATCCATTATCTCCTGTGCCAATGCCGTACATCTCCAGGGAGCTGATATCAGGGTGGCTGATGCATTGCCGGATACCTGGAATATTGATCCGGATGATATACGAAGAAAATTAACTCCAAATACGCGGGCGATCATTATCGTGCATACTTTTGGTTGTCCGGCCGATATGGAGGAAATTGAAGATATCTGCCGTCGGCACAATCTTTTTTTAATTGAAGATGCCGCCGAGGCACATGGAGCCGTTTATAATGGACGGCGGGTAGGCAGTTTTGGTACCATCAGCTGCTTTAGTTTTTATGCCAACAAAATTGTCACAACCGGTGAAGGCGGTATGCTGCTGACGGATGACAAATATCTTGCCCGCAAGGCAAGAAGGTTGAAAAATCTGGCCTTTCTTCCAGAGAAAAGATACCTTCATAGGGAAGTTGGTTTTAATTACCGCATGACCAATATTCAAGCGGCCATCGGTGTTGCCCAATTGAACCATATCGAGGAGTCGATTACGAGGAAGAGACGCAATGCTGCGCTGTACAGCAATAAACTAAAACCGATTCCCGGTTTAAGACTCCAGGCTGAACCGCTGGACGCTGAATCCGTATACTGGTACTACTCCCTGGTGATAGATGACCTTTTTGGCGTTTCAAGAGACGAAATTTTACAGCAACTGTCAAAACGTGGGATTGATGCCCGCAATTTTTTTGTTCCTGTCCACTTGCAACCAATTTATCCTGAACTGAGAAACGAACGTTGTCCTGTTTCAGAGTTTTTGGGAGAGCGAGGCCTAAGCCTTCCCTCTGGAATGAAATTAACCGAAGAAGACATAACCTATATTGTAAATTGTATCGCAGAAATTCAATCGGGTTAACAAATGGAAAAGATAAGCCACAACGGTAAGATAATCGCCCTGATCATCTATGCCGAAGATTCTATTCCCGGAGTCACCTTTTTCACCCCCCCGGAGTTCACCCAGCAGTTAGGTTTTCTAAGGCACCCGGCCGGCCATCATATATCACCCCACACGCATAATGACGTGAAGCGTGAAGTCATCCGAACGCAGGAAGTTCTTATAATAAGGAAAGGGAAAGTTAAAATACTGCTTTTTACGGATGACCGAAAATTTTTTTGTGACCGTATCCTTGCATCCGGTGATGTCATTCTTTTGGCTTCAGGAGGACATGGGGTTGATATACTAGAAGATGCTGAGATCATCGAAGTAAAACAGGGGCCCTATATAAATGATATGACGGATAAAGAGAGGTTTGATTGGCCTGAGAAAATATAGATTTAACAGATAATTGAAATAATTATTGACATCTTAGTAAGTTTAAATTTATTATAACGCAAGAATTATCCCTATCTAATAATTTCAAGCGGTTGAATCGGAAAATCAGAGCCCGTATTCAGGAGAAAAGGAAATGTCAAAAATAAACAAACCTAATTCTCTTAAGGCAAAACCAAGGAAAAAAACCGGATTATTCTGTACCTTTTTTGTGTTGACGGCCGTCCTCATCTGCAGCGTTGCCGCGATTGCTGTTTGGGCGCAAAATACATCTCCCGGAATACCGTTACTGCTACTTGATGATGCGACAAGCACGACGATACCGACGACAAGCACGACGATACCGACGATAAGCACGACGATACCGACGATAAGCACGACGATACCGACGATAAGCACGACGATTCCGACGATACCGACGATAAGCACGACGATACCGACGATTCTGACGATAAGCACGACGATTCCGACGATACCGACGATATTCTCGACGATACCGACGATAGATACGATACCAACGATATTGACGATATTCTCGACGATACCGACGATAGATACGATACCAACGATATTGACGATATTCTCGACGATACCGACGATAGATACGATACCAACGATATTGACGATATTCTCAACGATACCGACGATAGATACGATACCAACGATATTTACGATACCACCGACGATATTCCCCTGATACACCGTCTCGATATAAGCACGACGATACCTGCAGCTCCTGGAGTCCCCCTGCTGTTGCTTGGTGAATAAGAGGTTATCTGAAAAAGCGGGGTAGCATCCGTCAGCTTCCTGGGTGAAACATATAATTATCATTTAGAATCTATCCGTAAGCATCGTCCCCACCGTCCTAACTGTCCATATTCAAACGAGAACCCAATTTTCATCCCAAGACACCATAGACAATAATTGATGTCGTTGGGTTTTTAGTAGAAAAAGTCAAATAGTATCAACTGGTTGAAATTAAACCATTTTTGAATTCCAAGATTTCTGCCCTTCGAGTCCGCAGGCCGCAGGTTCGAATCCTGCCGGACGTACCATAGAAATAAGGGTTTTACGGAATTCACTAAGGATAAACATGGAAATAGAGAGGGTTATGTAACGGCAATTCCACAAAAATAAGAATAAAAAGGGCCTGTGAACTACCCACGGGCCCTTTTGTTTGATTGGTCAACATTCTGCATTTTGAGCAGTTAGGTAAGTCCATCCGAAGAGCCGGATCACCTCACCGGCCACGGTTGACAAAGAGATTTCCATTGTAAAACCAAGGTGACCAAGGATTTCGATGATGGGAAAATCGGCTGGGATGTGGTAAAGGCCTTCAGGACTGTAAAACGAAAATTAAAAAGGGGAGCGAACGCCAGAACGAGGACCGTCAGCATTGCCGAGCATAAAGGGTTAATCAAGGAATCCCCCTTGCACCTCAGAAAATCCATTATAATAGGACATAACACCAAGTGAGATTCGGGAACTCAAGTGTACCCAGGTTGACCGCAAGGATGGATTCATCAGACTCACTGACAGTGACGAAAGAAGGCAGGGCGAAGGTTGTCCCGATCAACCACAAAGTTAAAACGGTTTTGAGCAAGTTGCCACGCACCTTGAACCATGACCACGTTATTACATATAAAGGTCGCCCGATTAGTAACCGGGGAGGGTTGAAACGATTTTTCACAACCACTTACAAAAATGCTAAGATCCCTTGCGGCAGAAAGACTCCAAACGGTGTGACGTTTCATGACATCAGACGGTCTGTCAATATCAATATGACAAGAGCAGGGAGTAAGTAAGGCTTTTGGAATAAAATGTTAGGTCATGCCACTCAGGGGATGGATGCCTATTACATGGCTCTGGATGAATCCAATTTGAAAAGAGCCATGGACTTATACACAACCTGGTTGGATGACCAATTGAAAAATGTTGACCAAAATGTTGACCAAAATAAAAAAAGGCTTTGTAGAACCCTACAAAACCCTTTCCAATTAAAGATTTACCGTGATATGCTTTCCTTAATCCTCTCTATGGCTGTATCTTCTTGGCATAATCTTTGTAGATCCTCTTTTTTAATGGAGCCACCTCGCGGATTCGAACCGCGGACCTACGCATTACGAGTGCGTTGCTCTACCAACTGAGCTAAGGTGGCTTTAACCGTGAGCTTCTTTCGGTGAGTTAATCTTCCGATCAGGTTGTGCAGATGTATCAACAATTGATCTTGGTCCGAAAGTAAGAATTTTAGATACGTTTTTTATGAATCAAAATCAAGCAAAAATGACGATACCGCAATTGATCGAACGGGTTTCCAATCGAGATGCCGGGATTGATTGCACCGGCTTAACTGATTCTGGCGCCGCCTTTCTGGTGTCGAGACTGCTAAGAGAGGTGAAGGGACCAATTTTTTTAGTCACCAGTTCGATGAAGGCTGCGGAAGTTTTCGAAGAAGATCTGCGTTTTTTTTTACCCGATGCGGTAAACTTGACATCAAAATTCCCCGCCTACAATCTTTCGCCATACAAATTCATGGCCTACCACAGCGAAACGGCATCCCGACGCATCGGTACGCTGTTTCGGTTGGCTTCATCGGATGCGCCTCAGCTCGTTATCACCACTACGGATGCTTTGCTGCAAAAGGTTGTACCCCGTGCAAATCTTGTTGAATTCGCCGACCTTATTATGGCTGGGGAAACCTGCCAGCGGGAAGAACTCATCGATAAGCTTGTGGCCGGCGGGTATACTCGCACGGCCATTGTCGAAGAACCGGGTGATTTTTGTGCCAGGGGTATGCTGCTAGACGTATTTACTCCGGGCTATAACGAACCGCTGCGGCTCGAATTTTTCGGTGATACGGTGGATACAATCAGGATATTTTCAGCGGCGACACAGCGGACGCTCGAGGATCTGCCCGAAGCGATAATTTTGCCGGCTCGGGAGGCCGTCTTTTACAAACAGGCACGTATCGAGGTCATCGCGCGTATTCGACATCAGGCTGCCAAATTAGAAATACCGGTTTCGCGGGTTCGGAAAATCGTCGACCAGGTCAAAAGTGAAGGGAGTTATCCAGGCGCCGAGGGCCTGTTGCCTCTGATTTATCCCCAATTGGACACACTCTTCGACTATGCACCAGCGCAGTCCCTCTTTATATTGTTGAACCCCGGCGATTTAGAACGGGTGGCCGTCGACAGCTTGGCGAGGGTAGGGGCCAACTACGTCGAGGCCCGCGAAAATGGGCGTTTGTGCGTTGAGCCAGAACAGATGTTTCTCAACTGGGAGAGTGCCTGGGACCTTCTGGAGCAAAGGAACCCGTTGCGAATCAGATCATTTGTTGTTCTGAGTCGTGGTGCCACGGAGAATGATCCGGTGACGGCCTGTCGGTTTGATCTACAGGAGAATTCTGACCTGCAGAATGCTCTAAAACATCCAGAATCTAAAGAATACCTTTTTACCCCTTTGGTTGACTGGATCGCGGCTCGAAAGCAGGCGGGTTGTACGATCGTGCTGGTTTGCCGATCCAAATCCCGTTCTGAGCGATTACAGGCACTGCTCGTTCCTTACGGGGTTAAACCGGAATTTAAAGACACACTGCCTGCTCAAGGTTCCGGGTCTGGGGCGGTTTATATTGTTCCCGGCCGTATTTCCGGCGGCTTTGTCTGGCCGAACGAGAAAATTGCCATCGTCACTGAAGAGGAGATTTTCGGCGCCCACTATCGACGGCGGGCCAAGGTTCAACGGACGAAGCCCTCCGAATTGATAGCCGTTGAGGACCTTAAAGCGGGAGATCTGATCGTTCACACCGAGCATGGAATCGGGCGTTACGGTGGACTCGTAAAATTGAAACTGAATGGCACCACCAACGACTACCTTGTCATTAACTATCGGGATGACGACAAACTTTATCTGCCGGTCGACCGTATGAACATGGTGCAAAAATACCTGGGAGTGGACGGGGTTGCCGCTATACTGGATAAGATGGGGGGAAAGTCATGGGCACGTATCAAGGCCCGGGTGAAAAAATCGGCCGAAAAAATTGCCGGTGCACTTCTCAAATTATATGCTGATCGCAAAGTGGCCAAAGGGGTCGCCTTTAACCTGCTTGATGGTGAATTGCGTGAATTCGAGGCTGGATTCGCTTTCGAAGAGACATCAGACCAATTGAAGGCCATCGAAGATGTACTCAACGATATGGCCCAACCCGTTCCAATGGATCGACTGGTTTGCGGCGACGTTGGTTACGGCAAGACAGAAGTGGCCCTACGGGCCTCTTTTGTATCCGTCTACAATGGTAAACAGGTCGCCGTTCTTGTCCCCACAACGGTCCTGGCAGAACAGCACTACGCGACTTTCTCGGATCGGTTCGCACAGTTTCCGGTGCGCATTGCCTGCCTTAACCGTTTCCGTTCTTTGGGGGAACAGCGGGCCATAGTGCGGGATACAAAATCCGGTAAAATAGACATTGTCATCGGCACGCACCGGCTACTCAGCAAGGATGTCGCATTTAAAGACCTTGGGCTTCTGATTTTGGATGAGGAACAACGATTCGGGGTCAAACACAAGGAGAAGTTGAAAAATTTGCGACGTAACGTCGATGTGCTGACGCTGACAGCGACGCCCATACCACGAACATTGCACATGTCGTTGACGGGCACCCGCGACATAAGTGTGATCTCTACGCCACCCGAGTATCGTCAGGCGATCATGACATACATTTCGGAGTTCGACGATGGTGTAGTGGCCGATGCCATCCGCAAGGAACTGCAAAGAGACGGCCAGATCTTTTATATCCATAACAATATCTCCAGTATCGCCAAAATAGCGAAGAAGATAAAAACGCTGGTTCCTGAAGTTCGAATTGACGTTGCCCACGGGCGGATGAGCGAAGACGACTTGGAACGGACCATGCTCCGTTTTTTTCAACGGGAAACCGATATGCTGGTGTGCACGACAATTGTGGAGTCCGGCCTCGATATCCCTTCTGCGAATACCATTCTTGTCAATCGGGCCGATAAGTTCGGTCTGGCTCAAATGTACCAATTGAGAGGAAGAGTCGGCCGTTCTGATGAGCAGGCTTATGCGTACCTTTTTATTCCCAACGAATCATTGCTGGGAAAAGACGCTCAGAAACGCTTAAAGGTGTTAATGGAGCACAGTGATTTGGGTTCAGGCTTCCAAATTGCCATGAGCGATTTGCAAATCCGCGGCGGCGGTACGATACTCGGTGCGTCACAATCCGGCCACATAGCAGCAGTCGGCTATGAAATGTTCTTGGAACTCATGGAAAATACAATTGCCGAATTCAAGGGTGAGCCGGTGATCGAAGCGCTGGAGCCGGAAATTAATATCCCGTTGTCGGCATTCATCCCGGAGTCTTTCATTCCGGACATCGATCAACGCTTGTCTGCTTACAGGCGTCTTTCGCGCCTGACAGACGTCGGGGAAATAACGGACATCAAATCAGAACTGGCCGACCGATACGGTAAATTACCCGAAGAAGCGGTGAATTTGTTGCTGAAAATCATGCTGAGAGTTTTTGCTATCCGAGCCGGTGCGAAACGACTCGATTTAACGGGGGCCAACCTAACGATATCGTTTTCAGAAGCCCACCTGAAAAACCCCCGGGGTCTGGCCGATCTCGTTATGGCACAACCCAAGAAATATCACCTGACTGTTGATCACGCTTTGAAAACCCAGTTAAAGGTCGGGCAGGCGCCGGGCCTGCTGAGTCAGACCAAAAACATCTTGAAAGAAATTGCGCGTCATGTTAACAGTTAATGGTTTATAAATCAGAGTTATATCAGTAAGTTTTCGGAATGATAAACCAACTTCGGCTGACCCGGACAGGAACTGATTGCCTGTAATCCTGGAGTAGGCAGATCTATTTTCGCGTATTTATTCGCCAACAAATATGAAAGATCTCATCAGACATACATTCAACCTGGTCATGGTTGTTTCTTTGCTCTACCTCACTGGTTGTTCAGGGCATAATAACGGTGCTGGAGATGAGTATCTGATTCGGATAGGGGATCGTGTGGTTACCGTTGCAGATTTTAGCAGGGCGTTTGAAATATCCAAAGCCGCTTATCCGCTCAGCAGTATGCAGACATCGGCGGATATCAAAGATACGCAATTAAGATTGTTGAATCAGATGACGGAAGAAATGATCCTGCTTCAACGTGCCAGTGAATTGAACGTCAGTGTTTCGGATGCGGAAGTGGAACAGGCCGTTGCGAAGATTAAATCGGATTATCCGGACGATGTTTTCGAAGAAACGTTACTGGAATACGCGGTCTCCTACAAATCCTGGGAAAATGGCTTGAAAACCCGCCTGCTTATGGAGAAACTCGTCGAACAGGAATTGAAGGATGAAATTGTTATCACCGCCGATGAGGTGGCCACTTTTTACAGGGAAACTTATGATAATGATCCCAATCAGCTTAACGAAATGCAGAATTCGACAGATATCGAAGAAATCATTATCAAACAGTTGCGCAGAAAAAAGATAGAACTTGCTTACAAGGCATGGATAGAAAAACTACGCACAACCTACAATGTCGACATTAACAACGAACAGTGGGATAAACTACTGAACGCAGCGAACGATTGAAAACGCTTTAACGTTAACGAATTCAAGATTCCCTTATCACGATTGCATCTAAGGTTCGAATTGACAACCGGCGGTTGTTCGGCACTTCTGGTTTTTAGTTTAAGCGCAAAATAAAAATGTTACTACGGCTATTGAAATTGCATAAACATATATTCCGGCTTAAGGGTCCGTTGGTTTTGATGCTCGCACTTTTTTATTTCTCAGGTAGTGTAATACCGAAGGCTGCTGCTGCAGAGGTTGTTGATAGAATCGTTGCAGTTGTGAACAATGAAGTCATTTCGCTGTATGAATTGGATCAAACAATTGCCCCCTACATCCAGAAAGTAAAAGCGTCTCAGTACCCTGCGGATGTCGAACAACAGGTTCTGTTTGAAGTTAGAGCGCAAGTGTTAAGCGAACTGATTAACCAAAAGCTGGCAGACCAGGAACTGAAGGAGAAGGACATATCGGTTAGCGAAAAGGAAGTCGACAGTACAATCGAACGCCTGAAAGAATCGCGCCGAATCACTGATGAAGAACTGCGCAAGGCTCTGTCCAGTGAAGGCATAAGCTATGAAGAGTACCGTGAACAAACGAAAAAACAACTATTGCGGGCCAGGTTGGTGAACCGGGAAGTTCGGTCGAAGATTGTGATAACCGAACAGGATATCAAAGAATATTACGACCAACACATCGCGGAGTATGCCGGTGAGAAAAAATATCACCTGCGCAACATTTTTATCCGTGTATCTCCCATGGCAACCGATGCTGAGAGACAAAGTGCCCGGAATGCTATGGAAACGATCCTGGCGGAGTTGAGGGCGGGACAGCCCTTTAACGCTTTGACCGATAATGAAACCGAATGGGGTCAAAATATAGATGGCGGCGACTTGGGTGAATTTAAGCAGGAAGATCTTTCACCTTCCCTGCGGACCGCCATTGAGAAAATGAACGCGGGGGAATTTACTCCTGTGCTTGAGGAACCGTTTGGATACCAGATCGTACTTGTGGAAGAGGTCAATGAGACGGCCGGCAAATCGTTGGCAGAAGCCTTCTCTGAGATTGAAGACAAACTTTTCAACCAGATCGTCGATCAGAAATACCAATCCTGGCTTCAGACCTTAAGAGATCGATCACACATCAAGATCATCAATTGAAGCGTCGGTTCCGGCGGGAAATTGCGTTTAGCGATGGACAAAGCGGGGGGAAATGACCATAGAAACGGAAAAAACATCTCTATCCTTTGGACGCTATCTTCAGTCGATTCGAATCGAGAAAGGAATACGGCTTGGGGATGTGTCAACGGAAACCCGGATTCGGCCGGAAACGCTGGTTCATATCGAAGAAGAAGATCATGCGCATCTACCCGATATCGTTTTCGTCAAAGGTTTTTTGAGAGCCTATGCCAAGGCTATCGGTGCCGACGGCGACGAGGCCGTGCGTCGGTATATCGCCCGCCTTGAGGTCATGCAGAAAATCACCACTTCGGAGTTGGACTTGAAAAAGTCAGAAGGGGTTTCTTTCTGGCGGCGCTTTGTGTTGTCTATCGGTGCTCTCTTGTGCCTCATTGTCGCCACTTTATATGCTGTTTCGATATGGCGCGAAAAACAGGCACAAACTGAGGAGGCGTCCATCGCGATTGCCGAACCGGCTCCGGCGGAATCCTCATTAAAAAAAAACACACAGATTCAAGAGACACCATCGAAGAATGAGACCGTTCCAGTAGTCGACGATCCACCGCAGAAAGCGGGCTTGGCGGCAACAACTGAATCGGCCGACATCGTCGCTAAAGACCCGCCGGCAACCGAATCGCCAATAGCGCCAGGGGATGGTTCTGCCAACCAAACACCGATTTCCGGTTACCGTTTGAAAATCAATACAATCGAAGAAACCTGGATGAAAATCACTGTCGACAACCAGGAACCCAAAGAATACAATCTATTTCCCGGCGATCAGATTGAACTGGAGGCGGCCGAAAGCTACACTTTGCTCGTCGGCAATGCCGCAGGAATCAAACTCCACCTTAACGGTAAACTTTTGGATTTACCGGGAAAAAGCGGGCAAGTCGTCAAGATTGAACTTCCCTAAGCATCCTGTCTGATAGGGTGCAAACCGGGTTGCGGACCATAAAAACAAACTGTTTAAATTGTCGTTTTACGAGTAGCCATGCGGGTTGAACTGAACAACACGATACTGGTTGACAGCGTCAAACGTTTACTGCGTCGCGGTGCTGTTACCCACCTCAAAAACATTGTCAACAGATCCCATGCAGCGGATCTTTCAGTGGTCTTTCGCAATCTGTCGCCGCCGGATCGGTACCGTCTTTTTGGCATGATAAAGGACCCTGAAAAGAAAGGCGACCTTTTTTCCGAGCTGGATGAAGATCTCTTTCTCGAACTTATTGGAAAGATTAAAACCGAAGACATCGTGATCATTTTTGAATCGATGTCCGCGGATGATGTGGCCGATTTATTGGGGAAGCTTCCGGAAGAGACGTCCGATGCCATCCTCAAAATTATGAAAAAAGAGGGTGTGGATCAACTTGAAGGTTTGCTGCGCTACGAAGACGATACGGCTGGTGGCATCATGGTGCCGGATTTCATCGCCTTGAGCCAGGAAACCACCGCAAAAGAAGCCATTTCCTCCTTGCAGAAGGAGTATGTTGCCGTCGAGATGCCCTTCTACCTTTATGTCGTCGATGAATACGGCAAGCTGGTGGGTGTCAGTTCCTTGCGACAGCTTGTGGTAACACCGCCCGAAACACCTTTAAAATCCTTTATGACCACCGATGTGGTTTCTGTCCGAACCGAAATGGATCAGGAAGAAGTTGCAAAAATTGTCGCCCGATATGATATCCTTGCGGTTCCTGTCGTCGATGAATCCAATAAATTGATGGGAATTGTCACCGTGGACGACGTGATCGACATTTTTCGGCGTGAGGCGACTGAAGATATTTTGAGAATGGCCGGTGTTGGCGAGGAGTTCGTAGAGACCAAATCGATATTGAAGAGCACCAGGATTCGATTGCCCTGGTTGTTTGCCAGCTGTATTGGAGGAATTCTTGCCGTCTATATTATCAATCAATTTGAAGACAGTCTGAACAAATTCGTTTATCTCGCGGCTTTCATTCCGATTATCATGGGTATGGGTGGTAACATCGGCACTCAATCCTCTACTATCGTTGTCCGAGGCCTGGCTACCGGCCGGATTTCGATCGCTGAAATCGGATCGGTGGTCCTAAAAGAATTGGTTGTCGGCTTCATACTTGGCGTGATTTACGGGACCATTATTGGGTTTGTGGCCCATTTCAGCTATCGGGTCGACATGTTGGCCTTGTCGGTCGGTATGGCAGTGGTCGCATCGATGGCCATCGCCGCTCTGGTGGGCTCCTTCGTGCCGATGGCATTTGCCAGGGTTAACGTTGATCCGGCAGTGGCTACTGGGCCCTTTGTTACGACGTCGATGGACATCATCAGTGTCTTGTTTTACTTCTATATCTCCACGACTTTACTCAATCTCTAGCAAGTTTGAGGCGTGGCGAACCCTTTTGCCTTGTGCCGCCCGCAATGGGGGTTCCGCATGAAGCTCAAAAATGAATCCGGGTAAGCGGTATGTCGAGTTTGACAACTCCCGCCATCATATTGCGACGGGTAGAGTATGGTGATTTTGACCTTATCCTGTCATTTTATACATTGGAAAAAGGCAAGCTTTCGGCGATTGCGAAAGCTGCCAGGAAAAGTACAAAACGGTTTGGGGGCATTTTAGAACTTTTCACAACGCTTGATATTGTTTGCACCCTCTCTCGACGCAATGGCCTTCCGTTTCTGCAGGAAGCTGTTTTAAAAAACGCTTTCTCCGGCATTCGGTCAGATATCATGCGCACGGCTTATGCCAGCTACTGGGCCGAATTGATTGAGACATCGACCGAAGAAGGTCAACAGCAACCGCAACTCTACCATTTGCTGCAATTTACACTTCGTCGGCTCGATCAAAAGCAAATATCACCCGAGGCGTTAAGTGTTCTATTTCAGATCCGGCTGTTGCTTGTATCCGGTTATCGTCCGAACTTGCGGAGCTGCCAAGATTGCTGCCGAAAGGTGGAAGAAGTCGACGCCAGAGAGTATCAGTTCGATCTGTCCCGTGGCGGTCTTGTTTGCCCGGATTGCGTGGTGACAAATTCAGGAAGGCTGATCATGTCGAAAAGTACGCTCAAGCAATTGCACTGGATTGAAACCGGCGGACTTTCCAAAGCCGGGCGCGTCCGACTCTCGGGAGCAGCCATCCGGGAAAGCCTGAGAGTGCTCGAGGCGTTTGTCCCTTACCAGTTCGGAAAAGAACCACGCAGCTTAAAATTTTTACAGCAGGTCAGAGGTAAATAACTTTCGGACGAAAGGCGACATATAGTGGCGGCCAGAAATTTACACGACAGCCTTAAGAAAACTATGGTTCAAACATCGGTTCCTTGCCGAATCGATATGGGCGGGACATTAGACCTGGGCACATTTTATAATCCCTTGAGGCACCTGTTACCCTGCACCGTCAACATTGCCGTCGACATCAGGACCACAGTCAAACTCCGGCCTTATAGTGCCGGAATGATAAAAGTGAGCTCTAAAGGTTTTGAAAGCGCCGAGTTTCCCATCGATCAGGCGCCTTTCAAACATCCTCTTGGCCTTATGTTTGCCATCGCTGCATACTTCCAGGCCGATGGCACCCATGTGATCATTGAATCAGAGTCTCCACCGCGCAGTGCTCTCGGGGGGTCTTCCGCCGCGTCGGTCGCGGTGGCTGCGGCTTATTTGATCGCCTCAGGAAATCTGGTTTTGACCCCCACCATTCGGCGCCATATTGCTTTTTTGTCCCATCGAATCGAGGAGAGTGTCGCCGGTGTTCCCTGCGGCCGCCAAGACCATCTCGCTGCGGCTTTTGGCGGTGTGAATGCCTGGTATTGGCAACCGAAACTATCAGGATTCGATTGCAAGAAAACCCTCCTTTACAAAAAGCACGAAGTTGGTAAATTTAGGCGAAATATATTAGTGGCCTATTGTGGAGTGCCCCATGCTTCGAAAGACGTCAACGGGCGGTGGGTGCGGCAATTTCTCACCGGTGAATACCGATCTCACTGGCATGAAATAGTGGACCTGACCAAAAAGTTTATTGACGCTCTGAAAGGTTGTAATTATAAAGAGGCTGCCGTTGCCATGAACCGCGAAACGGATTTGCGCCGCGAAATGACTCCCGACGTATTGGACGAAATAGGTGTAAAGCTGGTGGATGCCGCCCGAGCGAATGATTGCGGCTCGCGCTTCACTGGTGCCGGCGGCGGTGGATGCCTTTGGGCATTGGGTGAGACCGGCAGTATTCAGCGGCTCAGACCGGTGTGGAGAGAAATTCTGTCCGCAAGATCAGAAGCCTGTCTGCTCGATTTCGGCATAGACACGCAAGGTCTCGTGAAACATTAAGCAGGACAGGAACGACTGGTACGGACGGCCATTTGGCAGGTGTGTGAGCTGATATAAATTACGAGAGGCGAACAATGAATTTTCAAAATGTCATTCTTGAGTTGAATAAATTCTGGGCCCGCAAGGGCTGTGTTATGGCCCAGCCGTATGACATGGAAGTCGGGGCTGGAACCTTTCACCCGACAACGTTGTTGAAGGCTCTGGGACCCGAACCCTGGAATGTTGCTTATGTACAGCCTTCACGGCGACCAACCGATGGCCGTTACGGGGACAACCCAAACCGCCTGCAGCACTATTATCAATACCAGGTGATTCTGAAACCGTCACCCTACGATGTCCAGAAGTTGTATCTGGACAGTTTGAAAGTTTTAGGTGTCGATCCCCTCGATCACGACATTCGGTTTGTCGAAGACGATTGGGAGTCGCCGACTCTCGGTGCTTCAGGGTTGGGGTGGGAGGTCTGGCTTGACGGAATGGAGATTACGCAATTTACTTATTTTCAACTCGCCGGTAGCATCGAATTAAAGCCGATATCCGTAGAGTTAACATACGGCCTGGAACGAATTGCCATGTATCTTCAAGGAGTCAACAATGTTTACGATTTGAAATGGAACGACAAGGTGTCGTACGGCGATGTTCATCACCAGCAGGAAGTGGAACAGTCGACCTATAATTTTGAAAAGGCCGATGTCACCGCTCTATTTGACCTGTTCAACAAGTACGAGGCTGAATCTTTGGCGCAGATTGCCGTCGGACTTGTATTGCCGGCCTACGAATACTGCCTCAAGTGTTCCCATACCTTCAACCTCCTCGATGCAAGGGGAGCGATCAGCGTTACGGAGCGCACCGGTTATATCGGTCGCATTCGAAATCTGGCGCGTGTCAGTGCTGAGGCCTACCTGAATCAGCGCGAAGAGAAGGGTTTCCCCTTGTTAAATAGGTAAAATCGTATCCGGACGGGGTTTCCACCACGCTACCGGTCGTATATATAACCCCTCCTAAGCAGCGACTGAGGAGTACCGCAATAGTACGGCAATGAATTAATCGGAACAGAGGTGATCATGGAAACATTATTGATAGAGATAGGATCTGAAGAAATTCCGGCTGGCTATATCAAACCGGCCTTGGAAGCGCTGGCTTCGAATATTCGGCAAAAACTAACTGATGCCCGTATCGATCACGGCGAAGTAATCACATACGGAACGCCGCGCAGATTGGCCGTTAAGGTCGAGCATGTCGCTGCCCGTCAAAGAGCAGCCAAATCAGAGATCATTGGCCCACCGGTGTCCATCAGTTATGACTCTGCTGGGCAGCCAACCATGGCCGCCCGCAAATTCGCTGAAAAGGTCGGCGTCGCCATCGGCCGGATAGGAACCAAAGAAACAGATAAAGGGGCCTACCTGTTCGTTGAGAAGACAGAGCGAGCCTTAGCAACGAGGATGTTGCTGAAGAAAATCCTGCCGGATATTATACTGGCCACGCCTTTCCCCAAAAAGATGCGCTGGGCCGATCTCGACATCCAATTTGCACGACCGATCCACTCTTTTGTCGTCCTGTTTGGGAAAAGTGTCATTCAGGTCCAACTGGGGCCCTTGAAGAGTGGGCGGTATACCAATGGCCATTATTTCATGAATCCGGGCCGCATCAAGATTGAAGATGCCGACGATTACTTAGAGGTTCTGCGTACCGCAAACGTGCTGGCCGATATTGATGAACGCAAAAAGGTACTGCAGGATGAAGTTGGTAAAATGGCTATAGATCTTGGCGGCCATATACTTCCCGATCCTGACCTGGAGGATATCAACAACAACCTTGTCGAGTACCCTGTGGCGGTTGTTGGTAAATTCGATGAGGACTTTCTTGAAGTTCCTGACGAGGTCCTGATAAATGCCATGCGCGAGCATCAGAAGTACTTTTCGGTCCTCGACGAGAACAAACGCTTGATGCCCTGTTTTATATCGGTTAACAACACCAAAGCCAGGGATATGTCTTTGGTGGCCAGTGGCCATGAACGGGTGATCCGCGCCCGGTTGGCGGATGCAAAGTTTTTCTATCGTGGCGATTTGGATGTGCCCAATGACCAAAGGATAGATAAACTCAAGGGTGTCTTGTTTCAGGCCCAACTCGGCACGATGTATGATAAGACAGAGCGGGTGGCTAAAATCGTCACTTATCTGACAGACGTTATTGGGGCCAGCGACCCCGGTATTCTTGAACTGAAAAGTCAAGCGGTTCGGGCGGCTTGGTTGTGCAAATCTGACCTTGTCAGTCAAGTGGTGGGTGAATTCCCGAAGCTCCAAGGTGTAATGGGCAGGATTTACGCTGCCGAATCCGGGGAACCTGCCGCTGTTGCGGCTGCAGTTGAGGAGCATTACCGCCCGGTATACTCGGGAGCGCCATTGCCGGAGACAACCCTTGGGGCAATTCTCGGCATAGCCGACAAGATCGACTCCATTTGCGGATGTTTCAGCGTCGGGTTGGTGCCAACCGGCGCATCTGATCCATACGCTCTGCGACGCCAGGGGATCGGCATTGTCCAGATTATGAAAGTGAATGGATTTACGTTTTCGTTGATCGACATGATCCGCTCCAGCTTGGCGTTGTTCACGACCCAAAGTGCGCCGGCAATAAGCGCTCTATCAGAGGATGTTTATGTTTTCATCAAAAACCGTATCGCTCATCTCATGGCTGAAGAGGGATATTCGAAAGACGTGATTGCTGCTGTCGTCGATGTATCCAGTAACAATATCCCTGATCTGTGGCGTCGGGTCGCGGCGCTGGAAGCATTGAAAGCGCAGCCGGATTTTGAACCTCTGGCCGCTGCATTCAAACGGGTGGGAAATATCATTAAAAAATCCGGCCGGTCGCCGGTAGACGTTCAGCCTCAAACGATCGATAGCGGACTTTTCGAGCACGACAGTGAGAAGGCGCTTTTTGATGCTCTCAAGGAAGCCGAGCAAAAAGTTTCGGCGGCGGTCGGCCGCAGTCAATTCGACCAAGCCCTGCGCGACATTGCTGCCTTGCGGGGCAGCGTCGATGCTTTTTTTGACGGGGTGATGGTGATGACGGACAATCACGGTATTCGCGAAAATCGGCTGGCCCTGCTCGGTGGTATTGCCAAACTTTACGAAAAACTGGCCGATTTTTCGAAGATCTCTATCTAGGTTGTCAACCATTTGCCTATCTGACGATTCGTATGACGCGTTCGCTGACCACATTGTGGGTTGGCTGTAGCGTCAGCCGTTTGCATTCCCCCGCTCCGATCATTGGGTGCGGGGGATTTTTACCTGAATCTTCTGTGAATATTAAAAGGGATTATAAATCAATAGCAATACGGGAGGAACGATATGCCGTACGAACCTGAAAAGGACAAGGTGTTGAAACAATGGCGATGTGATGAAACTGGGCTGGTAATCTCGATCAACCGTTACGGCGATGGAGAACCAAAGATACAGATCGGCCCTCGGATACTGCTTAAAAAAGACGGTAGCCAACGCGCCCCGGTTAAAGCCGGGCGATTGAGTGTCGAGGATCTTCTGTGGGTTTACGATATAATCGATGAATTAAAAGAAGAACTGTTAGCACTGTCCAGGCCTTCCTGAAAGTTTATCCAACGAGCTTGAGAGGCGCGTAAAAAAACGGTTTACCCTATAGCGTACCGCATATGGCAGGTTCTAATAACAAAAGCATTCAACCGGGGTGCAGCGATATATATAACGGAAATTACGGGCACGATGACGCCGTTGTCAAACCTGTCAAAGGTAAACGATCGTTGTCCGCCAAATCGCCAGTGATTTTGGTCGGAACATCCGGCGACCTCGACAAACTGATTCGGATGATGCCCTTAAAATCGGTGCACCCCCAACCACTTTTCAACAGCCGCTTATACGCCAGTGCGCAAGGCGACCCCTTATCAGCAACATTCATCGGTCCGATTGTCGGCGCGCCCTATGCCGCAATGGTAATGGAGACTCTGATCGCCTGGGGAGCGCGTCAGTTTGTTTTTTTAGGATGGTGTGGTGCCCTATCGCCAGATGTGAAGATCGGCGATCTATTCATTCCCACCGCCGCCATTATCGACGAGGGGACGTCCGTTCACTACCCTTGTACCGCTTCACCTTCAAAAATATCATATCCAGCTGAAATTTCATTGAATCGTATCCGCAGACACACCGCCCGAGAAAAATTGAAATTTCACGAGGGAGCGGTGTGGACAACGGATGCTATTTTCAGGGAAACGCCTGAAAAAATTAGGCAATTTAGGACACAGGGTGCATTGACAGTCGACATGGAAACCTCGGCCCTGTTCACCGTTGCAAGGTACCGCGGTGTCGACATCGGCGGCATTCTGGTCGTATCGGACGATTTGTCTTCCTTGAACTGGGTACCGGGTTTTAAAACCGAGGCATTTTCTTCAGCACGTATTCAAGCATGCGAGGTCATTAGGCGCATATGTCAACCCCAACCGACCCCCAAATCATAGCGAGAGTCGCTGAACTGAGAACGGCGCTGCACCATCACAACTATCGCTATCATGTGCTCGATGATCCGGAAATATCGGATGCCGAATACGATGCCATGCTGCGGGAACTCATTCGGCTGGAATCCGAGTTTCCCGATGTCGTCAGCCCTGATTCGCCGACAGTCAGAGTCGGCGCTGCGCCGCTGGCAAAGTTTAAAACAGCTATCCACAGCGCACCGATGCTGAGTCTCGATAACGGTTTCGAGGATGCAGATATTCTGGCATTTCACGAACGGGTCTGCAGACAACTCAGCACGGAGACAGCCTTGTATACTGCTGAACCCAAGTTAGACGGTGTCGCCGTTGCGTTGACTTATGAAAACGGTCGGTTAAAATCTGCAACCACTCGTGGTGATGGCCATGTCGGTGAGGTCATAACCGAAAACACAAGGACCATCTCAGCAGTCCCGCTTGTGCTGGAAGCAAAACATGACCGGGTTGTCCCCCGATTTATGGATGTCAGAGGCGAAGTTTTCCTGGAACGGGAGGGTTTCGAAATATTGAACCAGCAACGAATGAATGATGGTTTGCCATTGTTTGCCAATCCGCGAAATGCTGCAGCGGGATCATTGCGACAACTTGATTCCCGAGTCACAGCCCAGCGCCCTCTGCGAATATACTTATACGGTATCGGTTCGGCGGACATACCCAATTTGAATTCGCATTGGAATCTCCTCGAATATTTGCAGTCGCTAGGATTTAGAATCAATCCTCTCATACGACCTCATATCACCATTGAACAGGTGTTGGACTACTACCAGGAACTTGACACTATACGCCACCAACTTCCATACGAAATTGATGGCGTCGTGGTAAAGGTAGACAGCTTGAAACATCAAATCACGCTCGGATACACTTCTCGCAGTCCCCGTTGGGCGATTGCTTATAAGTTTCAGGCGCTACAGGCAACGACAATATTGGAACATATTGATGTACAGGTCGGGCGGACTGGGACTTTGACACCAGTGGCAAATCTTAAACCTGTAAAAATCGGGGGAGTAACTGTCAGTCGTGCCTCATTACACAATGAGGACGAAATACGAAAGAAAGATATTCGAATCGGCGACAGGTTGCTGATCCAGAGGGCTGGAGATGTTATCCCGGAGGTTGTCAAAGTTCTCGACACCAAACGCACCGGTAAAGAAAAAATCTTTATAATGCCGGAGCGATGCCCTGTCTGCCGAGCGGTGGCGGTTCGCGAGGAAGGCGAATCAGCCGTTAGATGTGTCAATGCCGGTTGTCCGGCCCAGATAAAAGAGCGAATCAAACACTTCGCATCAAAAGGCGCTTTCGACATCGATGGGTTGGGAGTAAAACTGATCGAACAATTGGTTGAAAAAAATGTATTGACTTCCTTTGCAGGCATTTTTGAATTGGAACAAAAGACAATCGAAGGTCTTGATCGTATGGGCACCAAATCCGCCCGTAATCTTCTCCGTGCAATTGATGGCAGTAAAAAAATATCCTTACAACGGTTTCTCTATGCGTTAGGCATACGCCATGTCGGGGAGCATATTGCACGATTACTGGCCGAATACTTTCGAAGTCTTGATAAACTGTCAAATGCTTCGATGGAAGAACTTAAAAGTATCGGTGGCATCGGGTCAATAGTGGCCAGCAGTCTAATATTGTTCTTCAGCAGGGACGAAAACAGGGATATAATCCAGCGGCTATTTCAAAATGGCGTTTGCATTGAATCACCGGCAGCCGACAGGCAGGCAAAGGACCCATTAGCCGGAAAATCATTTGTTTTGACCGGCAGCTTATCTGGTATGACCAGGGGGCAAGCCAAGAAAAAGATCGAAGCCAAAGGCGGACGAGTCAGCAGCGCCGTCAGCCGCAGTACCGACTACGTTGTTGCTGGTTCTTCGCCGGGATCGAAACTTCGCCGGGCCAGGGATCTCGGGGTACCTGTGATCGATGAAACCGAATTGCAACGTTTCCTTGAAGTAACGACAGACGGGCAGGCAGGCAATGTTCTTTCAGCGGAGGTAAACGATGAATGAATCGGTTAGAGTTCACGTCGTCATTACAGGAATTGTTCAAGGCGTATTTTTCAGGCTTGAAACCCAACGCGCAGCTGATAAATATGGCGTTAAGGGGTGGGTGAGGAACAAAAATGATGGATCGGTCGAGGCTGTCTTCGAGGGAGACCGAAAGGCGGTCGAGTCATTGCTGGCGTGGTGTCAGAAAGGCCCACCACGGGCTTCAGTGGAAAATATCGACGTTCAATGGCAGGATTTCACAGGCGAGTTTTTAACATTTCGTGTGACACACTGATTTGTCAGCCGCTGCAAAATAAGTAAAGCAGAATACGCCCTATCTGTTCACCAATCCACATTGATTTACACCAGCGTGGAAAAAAGGCGGTTTATCGGCCGGGCCCAATAAACCGCCTAAGGAATGTCCATGACTTAAAGTGGTCGTCAAAAATCGTTCCGTTATTCGAGCGTTTTTTTTCTACAATCACTTCTCCCGCTCTTCCATAGTTCGGAATAGTTTTTAAAAGCGGTATACTAGAACCTGTCAAAAAAATAAGGATTAGGATTTATGACAAGGCACGAAACGGCACAAAAGCGGAGCGTACATGCCTTATGTGAGCATTTTGAGCCGGTTCATAACAGCGCCATAGTCACAATATTTATCTGATGGTTCCTAAATGCTGTCGCGCAATTTTTTCCCGGGGCGAAATTTAACGACGTTTGAAGCCTTGATTTTAATCGATTCACCAGTTTGAGGGTTACGGCCTTTGCGCGCCTTGCGGCGAACCTTGGCAAACGTTCCAAAGCCTACCAATGTCACCTTGCCGTCCTTTTTCTTCAATGCCTTTGTGATGCCATCCAGCAGGGAACTGAGCGCGGCGGCGGCCGCAGCTTTTGAGATTCCGGCATCTTCCGCTGCTTGGTCTATCAATTCTGCTTTTGTCATAACACGTTTCCCCCTTCTTAGATTAAATGATTATCCATTCCGGCCCGACTGACCGCGGAATGCCCATTACAGGTGGATTGTCCTTATAAAAGGATAGATTTTATGTCAACAGAAAACTGTGATTTTAAACGTTATTTGCGAGATTGAAGTAACAGGTCGGTAAAAACCGGCTGTCGAATGGGCCGATCCTTCTGGGAATATAGTCTGTCTAAATTGTTAGCGCCTTTGACAGGCTGGCGGCGACAATGCCGGCCTGCTATCGAAACGTCCTGCAGGTGTAAATTCCTCCTATCGCCGGGTACTAAGGCCGAATGGTCTCCTGATCCATTGTGACATGTGACACGAGTCAAAAGAGTGCGTCGACGTACTGCCGTGGCTCGAAGTCCTGCAAGTCATTTATTTTTTCACCGACACCGATATATTGCAGTGGAATGTTCAAATTATTGTATATACTGACCACGATACCCCCTTTCGCGGTTCCGTCCAGTTTGGTGAGGGCGATTCCCGTAACCTCAAGGGATTGGTTAAATGTCTCGGCTTGGGAAAGCGCGTTTTGGCCTGTGGTGGCATCGAGAACCAAGAGGACTTCATGGGGGGCATTCGGAAGTATTTTGGAGATGGAGCGCTTTATTTTTTTGAGTTCCTCCATCAAGTTGATTTTTGTGTGGAGTCTGCCGGCAGTATCAACCAGGACGATATCTGCTTCTCTGGCACGTGCGGCCTCGACAGCGTCATAGGCAACGGCGGCCGGATCTGCACCATCCTTGTGCTTGACGATTTCTGCCCCGGATCGTTCCGCCCATACGGCAAGTTGCTCGATTGCTGCAGCCCTAAAAGTATCTGCCGCGGCAATCAATACTTTCTGGCCGTCAGCCCGGTAACGAGCGGCAAGCTTGCCGATGGTGGTGGTTTTACCGACGCCATTGACCCCTACGACCATAATCACTTTGGGTTTGAATACGGCTGACTGCCGGAGCGGTTCTTGTACCTTTAAGAAGGAAAGTATCTCTTCTTTTAACACCGCTTTGAGTGTCGCGGCATTTGCGATCTTAGATGCCTTAGCAGAGACATTCTCCATCAGTTCCATTGTCGTCTGAACGCCGATATCAGCAGTGATAAGGATTCCCTCAATTTCTTCCAGCATCGCATGGTCGATTTTCTTTTTTTCTGCAAACAATTCGTCAAGATCGGAGGTGAGCAGTTTCCGGGTTTTTGACAACCCACGGCGCAAGCGGCCGAAAAAAGATTTTGAGGAATCGAAGGTTTCGGTGGAGATTGAAGCCCCTTCGTCGACCTGTTGCCGGGGTAGTTGAACCAACGGAGGTTTCATGGTTGATCGCGTGTTGGTGGCGGATTCGATAATGGATCATCACCACCAGCCTCAGCACCGGTAGGTTGAACATCCGTCGGTGATGCCGCCGCACTATTACCTACGGCTTCCTCAGCACTTGTTTTAGATCGGTTTTTCCTGAACCAGCTAAAGGTCATATGCTTGAATTAACTTTCCGTTTGTTCTGTTCAACGATCTAAATTAACCGACACCACTTTAGATACCCCTTTTGTTTCCATAGTGATGCCAAACAGCATATCAGCGAATTCCATGCTGTTCTTGTTGTGAGTGACCATAATGATTTGAGACTTTTCGCCGATCAGTTTCAGCAGGTTATTGAAGCGAAACACATTGGCTTCATCCAAGGGTGCATCGATTTCATCCATGAGGCAGAAGGCCGCCGGGCGGATGAGAAACAATGAAAAAATAAAAGCTATCGCTGATAACGCCTTTTCGCCACCGGATAGAAGGCTCATTCGCGTCAGTTTTTTTCCCGGTGGATGAATCATAAACTCGACACCGGTTTCGAGAGGTTTTTCCGGTTCAGTCAGAACCAGTTTGGCGCTGCCGCCATCAAAAAGTCGCGGGAAGACTTCGGTTAACTTTTCATTAACAAGATTGAATGTCTCAATGAACCGCTGTTGGGTTATGCGGTTGATCTTCTTGACCACCTTATGCAGGTCTTCAATCGCTTTGGTAAGATCCTCTCGTTGTTCACACAGAAAATCGTGGCGGGATTTAAGTTGTTCGTATTCATTGA
Organism: uncultured delta proteobacterium; assembly: GCA_963848135.1. Taxonomy (GTDB): domain Bacteria; phylum Desulfobacterota; class Desulfobacteria; order Desulfobacterales; family SG8-13; genus JARFQH01. The sequence continues at coordinate 124,234 of CAWKCK010000018.1, read as the reverse complement.
TCGCCGCCAGGTTGACGTCGCCTATGGCACTGATTTTTTCACGCAGTCCGAGCAATTCTTTCTCAATGGCATCGGTTGCATTGCCGTCCGGGCTTTCCGTCTGGGATTGCTCATTGAGGGCATCGAGTTCCTGACGGAATTCTTCGAACGGTTTGCGATATTGCTCTTCAAGCCTTTTTACAGTGTTGTCCCGGTGCACCCTGCGTTGGGTTTGTTCGATATCCAGTATACGAGAATTTTCCAAAATTCTATCGCGCTTGGATTCGAGGTCCGAAATTGCACTGTCACTGTCTTTGAGCTGTTCGTCGATGGTACTGTAGCTGGACTCATTTGTCTCCAGCGTCTGCTCAAGGCTCTGCAGTTCTTCGTACATCAGGGAGAGACTGTTTTCGTCTTCGTTGACCCTTTGACGGGCGGTGGTAGATTTCTGGGTTTTGAGGGCAATGTCTTCGGTAAGGCTGACAAGTCGACTCGTCCCGTCCTGTTGAAATTCCTTCAGGCGTCTGAGTGTACTATTGCTGTTTTCCAAACGGGCGATCAGTGTCGTCACGGTCAGTTTACGGTCGATGACTTTCTGGTTGACGGTATCCAGTTGAGCGGAAACATTGCTCAACTGTCTTGTTCGTTCGGTCACCTCTTCCTTTGCAGCGTCTATTGCCTTGGTCAGCTGTTCCAGAGCAGCGTTATAGCGTGCGATTTCATCGTCTATATCGCTTTCTTCGCCCAACAATTGGTCGTGTTCCAGGTCGACGATCTCAAGATGACGGACAGCATGTTTCAGTTCTTCCGAAGTCCTGTAAAGCGCTTTTTCGGCTTCGACAACATGGCTATCCACCGATGTCTTGTTTTCATATATCTGTTGCAGTTCGGTTTCAATGTTCCTGACGTTTATTTCTAAGCGATTCTGTTGATCGCGGGCATCTTCGAGTTTTTGCGCGCAGGATACTATCTGTTGCATTAGGGTCTTTAATTCCTGCTTTTTTGCGAGAATTCCGGGTAGCTTATCCTTACTGCCGCCAATCATGATTCCCTGGTTCGAGATGATATCGCCCTCTCTTGTGACGATTGTCATTGGTCGGTCGCTGCTGGAATGAATTTCGCGAGCCAATTGAATATTCTCAACCACCAGTACATGTCCCAAAAAAGCGTCGGCAATCCTCTCGTAACCTTTTTTAACACTCACGTGATGTAATAATGTATCGGCGGTGGAGAAGGCACCGTTCGGACATGGTTGGTCTTTAGCGCTGTCAACCAGCGAATCAAGCGGTATAAATCCGCTGCGGCCGGCATCGTTGGATTGTAGGTATTCGATTGCCCGTGCCCCGGTATCAGGACCATCTACCAAGATGTACTGCAAAGATTCCCCCAGTATCGCCTCTACAGCGGGTTGATAGTCCGGGGTTGGTTCAATGATATCAGCCAGCAGGCCCATGATCGCCCTGTTCCGGATATCCCCTTTTTGTTGTGCATCGACCGGCATGAGGTTGGTGTCGCGGTTGAATTCGGGCGATTTCATGATGGCCTTGACACCGTCACGGTACCATTCGAAATTTTCCTCCATTTTTTTCAAAGTGGTATACTTCGACTTGGCAGTATTGCGCTCGAGTTCGAGGGATTGCGTCTGTTTGACTTGCCGGCCCAGGGTTTCGCGTTTTTCATCGCTCAGCTTCCTTACCCGATCTAACTTTTCTTTCAGCGCCACGGCCTGTTGCGTCAGTTGGGCCAAATTCTCCTCGGCCGCCGATTTCGTCTTACGAAATTGCTCAACTTTCTGGCGAGCAGCAACAGCCTCTTCAGCGGTTCTTCTCAACCGCCGCTGAAGATTTTCCTTATTATTGGCAGCATTTTGAAAGATGTTTTTGTATCTGGCTTCTTCGGCCATACGGTCCATCAGGGCGGTTTTGCTCGTCTCTAGCTCGGCACTCAGGTTTTCCTGACGGGCATTGATTTCGGCCGCCTCCTCCTGTCCCCGGTGAAGAAGATTTCTGATGCTGGCGATTTCTTCCTGCAGACGTGAAATTTCACTTTCAGCCTGTTCAATTTCTGAACCGATTTTCTTGTTTTTGCTTTCCAGGTCCAGCCGGGCGGACTGAAGTGCGGTTGTTTCAGCGGTGAGGCGTGCGATTTCCTGCTTCAAGTGCTCGATATCGTTTTCCAGCCGATCGATCTTACGCATGAGGTCGAACTTTCGCGTCTTCTGCGTTGAGATCTCCTGGTTTTTCTGTGACCTTTGCAACTTGATCTCCTCGACTGCTGCATCAAGCTTCCTGATTTGAGCCGTGTGCGCGATGTCAGCGTCTTTGAGTTCCCGTTGCAGGCGATCTGTTTCATCAATCTGGCGGCAAAACTCGTTATATTTCAAAAGAGATAGGCGTATATCGAGAGCATCGGCCCGGTTTCGGAAGCGTTTGTAGCGCTCGGCCTTGCGGGCTTGTCGCTTGAGACTGCCCATTTGGCGATTGATTTCAGAGATAATATCCGAAACCCGCAGAAGATTTTGGTTGGTTGACGCGATTTTGCGCAGCGCTTCATTTTTTCGGTTTTTGTATCGGGTCGTGCCGGCTGCCTCTTCGATGAAATAGCGACGTTCTTCCGGTCCGGCGTCGATGATGGCACCGATATTACCTTGCTGGATGATGGAGTAGGACTTGGTTCCCAGACCGCTGCCGAGAAATACGTTGTGAATGTCCTTCAAGCGACACGGTTGCTTGTTAAGATAATAACCGCTTTCACCGGATCTGAAAAGCCGCCGGCTGAGCATGATTTCGGTGAATTCTTTCAGCTCCTCCGGGGCGGAACCATTGTCATTGGCAAGCGTCAGCGTTACCTCGGCCATGTTCAACGGTGGTTTCCCGTTGGCTCCGGCGAATATGACGTCTTCCATCGATTTGCCGCGCAACTGCTTAACGCTTTGTTCGCCCATCACCCAACGCAAGGCATCGACGATATTGCTCTTACCGCAGCCGTTGGGCCCGACGATAGCCGATACACCTTCCGGGAATACGATACTGGATTTGTCGCAGAAGGATTTAAACCCTGTGATTTCAATTTTTTTTAGCTTCATTGCCGTGTGGCTCCCTGATCGCCGGCATTATGCTATACAGCAACCGGCTAAAATCCGAAAAAGAATACCAGGAAGGCGGTTGAATGTAAAGGGAAAAGCACAACAGAGCGTGTAAATTTGAACTTCAAAATACAACATGTGGTGGGTATTTGTCGTTGCTGTCGGAGCGTCATTAATGTCAATTCGTTAACGAGTAAAGGATCGGCAGCGCGCTGCCATTTTCCCGGTTGCCGAGCTTCGATACAGTAATTTACAATTGGTTCTTTTTTCCTGTTGGATCCTGTTGTTTGCCCGCCCATTTCATGTATTGTTCCAGGAGAGCGTAAATGGATGAATACGGTGCGTGAAATATCCGGGCAAGGCTGCTTACAGTATGAATACTTGGGCAATATCATTAAATATGATATGCGGTCGCGAGTCCCATAATAATCATCGGTTGGGGGGGCTCCCAAAGTTTGACAGTTCCGGGAGTTAACAGCGACTGGAGACGATGATTATTGTCTAAATTCAATAACCGATTGGTTGCGCGGAATAATGGTTTTTAAAGACCGCTCTGAGCGGTCCACAAACCTCTCCTCCGGCTTTGCCAGGGGGCATTGAATTTTGATTTTATCGAAGTGGCGGACGGTCCATTGACAAGGCTCATTGAAAACGGATAATGCAGCTTCCGTCCTCTTTGTAGAGAATATCCCGACACCGGATTCAATTGGCGATGGTGGTACGTGAACAATATGCTCATGTCAAGCCTGATCAAACGATACTGGTTCCTGATCGCCCTGGGGACCGTTTTTGCCGTAACCCTCGCCGATAGATCCGATACCTTCTCTTCATTCGGTCGGTGGCTCAACCAACGCAACGGGCCGGATATTGTCGTGCTTCTGATTTTTATCGCATCCGGGATCTTGCTTGAAATCGAGCTGATCAAAGCGGGTTTGAAGGATCTCACCGGCACAATTGCCGCGCTGGGGGTCATATTCATCGTTTCGCCATTGATGGCATTGGCCTTTGCACAGATTCCGCTGCAAACCGGAATCTTGATCGGTATCTTTCTTGTAGCGGTGATGCCAACGACTCTGAGCAGCGGCGTCGTTATGACGGGCGCTGCCGGCGGCAATATGGCCCACGCGCTTTTTATCACAATTCTGGCCAACACCATAGCCGTATTTAGCGTACCGGTCACGTTGTCCCTGCTACTGTCGATCAAGGGTGGATCTACAACGGTAATGATCGACCGGTGGCACATAATGGCAAAGCTTTTCAGCATCGTTTTGCTACCTTTATGTGGCGGCATGGTAATCAAGTATTTTGCAGGTAGATTTTGCATCCGTTTGGCACCGATGCTGCAGGTTTTCAATCAATGCCTTATACTGGTTATCGTCTGGATGGGGATTTCTCAGGCACGGCAGGCTATCTTCGATGGGGGGAATTTGATCGGTGGAATTATTCTGCTGTCATTTCTCTTTCACGGTGCACTGCTGGCAGCTGCCGGGGGAATTGCCCGTATTTTCAAAATCGGCCGGGGCCGACGGGAGAGTCTGATTTTTATGGGGGCCCAGAAAACGCTGCCCTTATCGATTATTTTGCAGGTCGCTCTTTTTCCACAATACGGGCAGGCGCTGGTTTTCTGTGTGGTGCATCACATCGTGCTCCTGATAATGGATGGTTATCTGGTGGGGAAAATGAAGGCTTAGCTATTTTCCATCCATAATTGGCCTTTTTAAAGCTTTACAGCGTTCTCTTTGACGCCGAAATTGCGTTAAAGGGTTTCATTTGTAGATAGATCCTAATTAGTATTGAGATCAGGTTCCAACGGATCTCCTACAACATATTCCCTTGCTCCTTGCGATTTAGCGGGTTACCCTCCCATTTTGTAGTTCCATCAGGTAATAATCCAAAGCCCCCACGGTTTGACCTCAGAGAATCTGACTCAGAAAAGATTTGGTCCGCTCGTGGGTAGGATCCTTGAAGAAATGTTCCGGTGTTCCAACTTCGACGATGCGGCCGGCGTCCATGAAAATCACTCGGTCGGCCACTTCGCGTGCGAATCCCATTTCATGGGTGACGCACACCATCGTCATTCCTTCTTTTGCGAGGGTTTTCATGACATCCAATACCTCGCCGATCATTTCCGGGTCCAAGGCGGAGGTCGGTTCGTCAAACAGCATCACTTTCGGATCCATTGCCAAAGCCCGGGCAATGGCCACGCGCTGTTGTTGTCCGCCGGAAAGCTGCGCTGGGTAAACATTGGCTTTGTCCCCGATACCGACCTTCTCCAACAATGTCAAAGCCCTCTCGGCGGCTTCTTTCTTCGAGCGTTTCCGCACGACCTGCTGCGCCAAGGTGACGTTTTCCGCCACCGTTTTGTGGGGAAACAGATTGAAGGATTGGAAGACCATGCCCACTTCGGCCCGAACCGTGTTGATGTTGGTTTTGGAATCGAAGATGTCGATCCCGTCGATGATGATATGGCCGCTGGTTGCCTTTTCAAGATGGTTCAAGCACCTGAGGAACGTACTCTTACCGGATCCCGAAGGACCGATGACCACGACAACCTCACCGGCGGCAATATCGGTGGAAACATCAACCAGGGCCTCAACCTTGTGGGGGACATAATAAGTTTTGTATACGTTGCGTGCTTCAATCACGATGCTGCGGTCCTCCTCTCTAAATACTGGACGAACATGGATAAAGAAAAGGTCAACACCAGATACAACGCCGCAGCGAGGAAGAACATTTCAAAGGGATTCAACTGGGTTGTAATGACTTCCCGGGTGGCCTTGGTCAATTCACGCACAGCGATGATACCCAGCAGGGATGAATCCTTGATCAGGCTGATAAACTGCCCTGCCAGGGGAGGGAGGATCTGACGCAGGGCTTGGGGCATGATAATGTAGCGCATTGCCTGGGCATAGCTCATTCCCAGCGATCGGGCGGCTTCCATTTGCCCACGGCCGATGGACTGGATTCCGCCGCGGACAATCTCGGTAACATACGCCCCGGTAAAACAGGCCAGGGATGCCACGCCGTACCAGATGTTCGGTATTTCATTTAACCCGTAATAAACCAGGAGTTGATTCACCATGGTGCCGACGACAAAATACCAGATAAAGATTTGCACCAGCAAGGGAGAGCCCCGGATCAACTCGACATAGGTGATGGCCAGCCACTTGAGGGCCGGATTGTCCGAAATCCGGGACAATCCGCCGATGACACCGATGATGATGCCGAATATGATCGAAAATATGCTGACTTTGAGGGTAATCCACAACCCCTGCAACATAATGCCGGCTTTCCATTTGCCGTAACTGGCCAGTGTATCTCCAGGATAGATGAAATCGCCCACAGCGACATGGATATCCTTGGTCGGCACGCGGTAGGACTCTTCCTCGCCAGCCCCCCGAACCGCAATGATGGACTGGTCACCCTCGGGCGTGATGCTTTCCACCGTCCCCTGGATGTTGGCATCGGTTTCCACCTGGGCGTGGTACACAAAGGCCGAGGGGATTTTATACCAGGCCCATACATAATCGATCCGTATGGTAGCGGCATAGATCAGAAAGACGATTGAAAAGATGACCAGGAAAAAGACCCCCACCCAGAAATAGTATGCACGCTTCGACATTGCGCGCCGGACTTTTGATTCGCGTCCCATCACTTTCTCTTCTTTCAGTGTTTACTGTAATTGTCCTGTTGACCGGAGGCGGTATATTTCGGGCCATCAACTTCTCAGGCCGTCGCCTCTGGAGGCCTGAGAAGTTGTCACGGAATGTTTTATCCCGAACGGCGGTCATTTATTGGATTTGCTTGATCCAATCGGTGCTCTTGATCCATTTGTTGTAAATCTGATCATAGCGGCCGTCGTTTTTGACTTGTCGCAGGAAGTTGTTGAGCCAGTTCATAAAGTCAGGATCACCCTTGCGGATCGCCCATGCCAGCGGCTCAAAGGTGAAGGGTTCATCCAGAAAGATCAGTTTACCGGCACCCTGCTGGGCCATGAAAGTGGCGCAGAAGGGCAGGTCGTAAATGGTGGCATCGGCCTTACCGGTCAACACTTCCAGGGCCGCTTCCGATTCGACCTCAAAGGATTTGTAAGTGGCTTTGGGAAGCAACCGTTTGATCGCCTGCTCGCCGGTGGTTCCTAGCTTGGAGGTCACGGTGAATTTCGGGTCGTTTAGGTCTTTGTAAGATTTGACTTTCCCTTCGTGTTTTTTATTCAGGAGGATCGTCTGGCCGACGATGATGTAGGGGTCTGCAAAATTGATTTTGAGGTTGCGCTCCTGTGTCACGGTCATACCGCTCATGATGATGTCGAACTTCTTGGTAACCAGGGCCGGGATGATGCCGTCCCAAGCCGTGTTGACCGGCACGAACTTGACTCCCATGGATTTGGCCATCTCTTTGGCCATATCGATATCGAATCCGATGAAGTTTCCCTGTTTGTCGGCCATTTCGAATGGCAGGTAGCCGGCTTCGAACCCGACTCGCAGTTCGCCTCTTTTCATGATATCGTTGATTGTCGACTGCCTAGCGAGTTCGATATCGTCACTGAAAGCGGCGGTGGTGAATAAGAACCCGCATGCCAGTAGAACTGTCAATCCTGTAATGAGACCTTTTTTCATTCTTAACCCTCCTTCAGTTTGTGTATGATGGCCCGATGAGAATTCGCAATGGCGATTATCGCAGGCCGGTTATTGGGGGGACCGCATTATGTGCAATAGATTTCGGATCTATCTGCGGTCATCCATTGATACCCAACTGATACCAGTATGTTTGATTGTCATCAATTGTTATCTTTTTTAAACATCAAGCGATGCGGCAGATCGTGTCAGGCTGCGAATTCACCCTCGGTGGGAATAAACGCCGTTCAGCTATTGAAGCATCAATATTCTGCCTGTTTCTATATTAACGATCACGCAAAGTAAAGCTTTCTTTGCCGGATTCTACTCTTAAACCGGACCGTGAATTGCTGTCAAGTTTTCAGCAACAGCGCGTTAGACAAAGTCAACTTTAAGCCGACGGCCGGGAGGTAAATGTTGACATCATCGATTCGGCCCGGATATGAAGAGATGGTTCCTAACGCCCATTGGCAAATTGTGAAAACAGGGGGAAAAATGGTTGACGGAAAAACACTCAGTGCCGAAGAATTGTTGAGCCTTACGGAAGTAGAGGAAATTACCAGTCCGATCAACCGGGAACTTATTGAACGGCGCCGTAGCCAACCTCAAACGTGTGACGTGTTCAAACACCGCTTTACATTCCTGGAAGAGGATACCGGCTACTCATTTGAAGTCGATCGGGAGGCACAAAAACAACTACCGGACATTATAGGGAACAAAGTCCAGACAGTGGTCGGATCAGATACTTCCGATGACGCGCGAGCCGCGTCCTATTTCAAGCGGCGCAATATCGGAATTGTTTTTTCAGGTGGGCCGGCCCCAGGTGGGCACAACGTAATTGCAGGGCTGTGGGATGCGGCCCACAGGGCCAATCCAGATACGAAAATTTTCGGATTCATCCTTGGGCCCGACGGTATAATTGAGAACGAAGCCGTTGAACTCACCAAAGCGCATGTGGACGCCTACCGAAATCTGGGCGGTTTTACCATGATTAAAACCGGGCGCACCAAAATTGACACCCCCCAGAAAATGAGTTTGTCCAGGGAAACATGCAAAAATCTCGAATTGAACGCCTTGGTCATCGTTGGCGGAGACGACTCCAATACCAATGCCGCTTTTCTCGCCCAGGATTTAAAGAAATCCGGTGTCCAGGTCCTCGGGGTGCCGAAGACCATTGATGGAGACATCCAGGTCCGGGATGCCAACGGCCATGTGCTGTGCGCTATGTCTTTTGGCTTTCACACCGCGGCCCGCGCCTTTGCGAATGCCATCAGCAATCTGTGCACCGATGCCAGTTCAGATGTAAAATATTGGCATATCTGCAAAGTCATGGGCCGGGTGGCCAGCCATCTGGCACTTGAAGTGGCCTTGCAGACCCATGCCAACATTACGATTATCGGAGAGGAACTCTCCGATTTTGTCGACCGGAGCCGGATCGAAAAGGCCAGGAAGCAAAAAACGGTCGATTTTACGGCATACGGCATGACGTTACGCCACCTCTCGCGAGTCATATGCGATGCCATTGTCAGACGCGCCGAGGTGGGTAAGAATTTCGGCGTCATCGTCCTGCCTGAGGGGCTATTGGAATTTATTAATGAAATTCAGGTATTCATCATAAAACTCAACACGATCATCGGCGAATACAACGCCACTCATGACACCCGCTTTCACAATGACTTTCCCTTGATGGAAGACAAACTCGAACACCTGCGGCGACTGGCCAAACGTTCGCGTGAGGACAGCTCTTTTACTGTTTGGAACACCCGCGACGACGATCTGTTCAACGATATACCCGAGTTTTTCAGGGAAGGGTTGTTGACCGAAAGAGACGCCCACGGGAATTTTCAGTTCTCCCAAGTTCAGACCGACAAGGTCATTATGGGCTTGGTCAAGGACTACCTTGATATCTTGAAGGAGGAGGGAATTTACCGCCTGGGCATCAAGCGGGAATACTACCAGAAGACCATGAAACGCGACGGCCTTGATCCAGATTTTTACGGACCGATTCTGTTCGACAACTATGATGACGGCGCCTACCTGTTACGAAAATCCGCCATTATCTCTTTCAAAACACTCGAACAGGAGCTGGTAAAAGCCAAAGCCCATAAAAAAGGCACGCCGCCGGCAGCCGTTGCGGCAATTTACAAAAAAACGGTGCCCAGTTTCAAAACCCAGACCCATTTTTATGGCTATGACGGCCGGGGGAGTGATCCTACGCGTTTTGATTGTAACTACACATACAACTTAGGCCTCACGGTTTTCAGCCTTATCGCCAACGGTGCGTCGGGGCAGATGGCCGCCATTAAGAATCTGGATCAAGATTTCGCCCGCTGGGAACCGATTGGCATCCCCATCGCACCGCTCATGCACCTTGAAGAAAGGCAGGGAAAGTTGGCCCTGGTGATCGAAAAAAGCATCGTCGATGTGGATTCCAACGCTTGTAAAGTGGTCAGATATTTGCGAGAGAAGTGGCTTGCCGCCCGCCCGGGAGATGACGATTACCGGCGGCCGGGCCCGATCCGTTTCGGCGGGCAGATTGAAGAAGACCGGCCGATTACACTGAAACTTAATGCCGTGCATTAGATCAGAATGATAAGTTAAGAGACGATGCGGATCTTCACAAAACGAGGAAAATGGTTGCCCAAGTTCGATTTGTTATTGTCCATCTTGTGCTATCCTGCCGGATATATGCTCAAGCGGATCCGCAGCAATGGCATTCAGAGATTTCCCAAATGTAAAGCGGCGCTTCTGAATGTGGGCGTGTTCCCTGTCAGAAACACGTATTACGAGCCATTGTTTGATACACGGCAACTAAAGGACGATCTGTTTGGTGAGCGGTCTCTCCCTGGAATTGATTGGAACGCCCCAGAGCAACTCCATATCCTGGAATCATTCGTGTTTGCAGACGAATTGGCCGGCATACCGCTGAACAAGGAAGAGGCAAAGACTTCTTTTTTTATAAATAATGGCTTTTTCGGGTCTGGTGATGCAGAATTCTGGTACAACCTGATACGATTGAAAAAACCCGAGCGTATTTTTGAGGTGGGAAGCGGATACTCGACGCTCATGGCGGTGCGGGCGATAGAAAAGAACAAGGCGGAAGATAGAAATTATCACTGCAAACATTTATGTGTCGAGCCTTTCGAGAATCCTTGGCTCGATAATTTGGATGTCGAAATCGTCCGTAGCCGGGTGGAAGACCTTGGGGTAGCGTTTTTTCAGGAGTTGGGAGCCAATGACATTCTTTTTATCGATTCATCCCACATCATAAAACCCCAGGGTGATGTATTGTTTGTGTACCTGCAGCTGCTTCCGTCTCTGGGTAGTGGTATCGTGGTCCACATACATGATGTATTTTCACCCAGAGACTACCCGGCGGTATGGATCAAGGATGAAGTTATATTCTGGAACGAGCAGTATCTTTTGGAAGCTTTTTTAACGGACAACCCTGATTGGAAGATCATTGGCGCACTTAATTGGCTGCACCACAATCATTATTCGACCCTCAAGGCCGCCTGTCCTTATTTGTTGCCTGAACACGAACCCGGATCCTTCTATATCCAAAAACGTCTCAGCTGATTGTGCAAGATTGTCCGCTGTCAGTCCATCGCATAAAACACATCGAACCCAGCGGTTTCGAGGGCTTTTTTGATACGATCTGTTTTGCAAGACGCCAGACGAAAGTAGTAAATTCTATTGCCGGTCTGCTGTGCGGTAATTCCCACGTTCATGATATCACCGCCGCTGTCATTGATAATCTGAATGGCTTCTTTCAACGCCCCCGGTTCATTTTTCATTACCACATCGATTCGCGAGCTTCCGGTCAGTATACCCATCATATCGATGAATGCCCTCAGGATGTCCGATTCGGTGATGATACCGACCAGTTTACGCCCATCAATTACCGGAATGCCGCCAATTTTGTGTTTGTAGATCAGTTGGGCGGCCATCTCAATGTCTTCGTCCGGGCTTACCGTAATCGGATCACTGATCATCAGATCGGTCAGAGAAACATCCGCCACCATCGAGGGAATCAAACCCTGCTTTAAATCGGCCAAGGTCAGAAATCCACGCAGCACATTTTTGGAGGTAACCACAGGCAGATGTCGGATGGCGTTATGTTTCATCAATTCAAGAGCGTCGGTAATGGATGCACTCGCGGTGATGGTAATGGGTTCCGGAATCATCAGATCCCTGACCTTCATCGGTCCCTCCTTGTTTAAATTGGAAATGGCTAATTGAATAAAAGTGATGGGAGAAGGTTTCACCGTTCAAGCCTTACGTAGGCTGCTATGGACCTGTTTCGACGACTTGTTTCAGGGGCGGCAAGTGCATGTGACTGGTCCGTAGCGATCGCGCCCGCTTGACCTCAAAATGCCTATGCGATGATATTCAGCGTTTGGTGAAATATTCGCTTATGGTTTGATTCTATCCCGCCGGTTGATAGCTGCACAGCGGTTCCTGGGCCAGGATGTCTCCGGTGGCCTCGTAAGCCCTCGCCCGGCAACCACCGCAGAATTTCCTGTATTCGCAGGCGCCGCACTTACCTTTCAGGTCGTTATATTGTCGCAGGGACTGAAACGTCTCCGAGTGATGCCAGATGTCGGCGAATGAAGTCTGAGTGACATCGCCGGAATTGACATTTAAAAAACCGCAGGGCTGGACGATGCCACGGTGGGAGATGAAGCAGAACCCGATACCGCCCAGGCAACCTCTGGTTACCGCATCCAGCCCGTGGGTTTTGGGAGAGACGGTTTTGCCTTCCGCTCGGGCCCTTTGCCTCAAGATCCGATAGTAATGGGGCGCACAGGTGGCCTTCAATTGCAAGGGCGTTTTTCCTTGCTGATCGTAGAACCAGTTGAGGGTCTGCTCATATTCTTCGGCAGAGATTTCCTGGTCGACAATATACTTGCCCCGACCGGTGGGAACCAGAAGAAATATGTGGTGTGCTACGGCACCGAGTTCAACCGCCAGTTTCTGAATCTTGGGAATTTCCGTCAGATTGGTGCGCGTGATGGTGGTATTGATCTGGAACTCAAGGCCAGCCTTTTTTGCCATGGATATGCCCTTCAAAGCCCCCTCATATGCCCCCTTAACACCCCTGAATTTGTCATGGCGCTCCGCTGAGGCGCCATCCAGACTGATGCTGATGCGCTTGATGCCGGCTTCTACCATCTGGTGAGCGATGGCTTCTGTGATCAGGGTGCCATTGGGTGCCATGACCATCCGTAAACCGAGTGAGGTTCCATGGTCGGCAAGAGCGAAAATATCCGGACGCAGCAGGGGTTCTCCCCCGGTCAAAATGACGATGGGATTACCGACTTCGGCAATCTGATTCAGTAGCCGAAGGGCTGCCGGTGTATCGAGCTCCCCACTGTAGGGGCCGCGAGTGGCCGCTGCGCGGCAGTGAACGCAGTTGAGATTGCAGTTCCGGGTCGTTTCCCAAGCAACCAGTCGCAGAGCAGGGTGTTTAGGCTCTTCTGGATTGGATGACGCACGATCGCTTTTGTCTATTGAGTGTGGATGCATCAAAACTCCATAACTGAATATATTAAGAGCGCGGCTGGTTGTCTACAGGGAAGGGTTTACGACCATATACCCCGTAGTAAAACCCCGCTGTGCGCTACGCTTAAAACCATGTTATCGTTTATGTGTGGTCAATCTCTAATCAGACCCGCAGCTTCCATAGCAAAGTAGGTTAGAATCAAATCCGCTCCGGCCCGTTTGATGGCCGTCAAAGTTTCCAGCATGACTTTGTCTCCGTCCAGCCAGCCCTTTTGGGCGGCAGCCTTTATCATCGCGTATTCACCGCTGACATTGTATGCTGCGATTGGCAAATCGATTTCCTCACGGACACGGCAAATAACATCCAGATAGGCGAGGGCCGGCTTGACCATAATAATGTCCGCGCCTTCCTCCACATCCATGGTTGCTTCACGGATGGCTTCCAGGACGTTGGGTGGATCCATTTGATACGTGCGGCGATCACCAAATTTCGGGGCTGAATCGGCGGCCTCGCGAAAGGGACCGTAATATGCGGAACAGTACTTTGCGGCATAGGACATTATGGGTAAGTGACTGAAACCGTTTTCATCCAGAGCCTCTCGGATTTCAGCCACCCGTCCGTCCATCATATCGGATGGCGCCACCATATCGGCCCCGGCTTCGGCATGTGAAAGAGCGGTGCGGGCCAGCAAATCAAGGGTGGCATCGTTGTCGACAATCCCTTTTTCAACCACGCCGCAATGCCCATGATCGGTATACTGGCAGAGACAGACGTCGCTGATGACCGCCAGGTCAGGCAACGCGTCTTTGACCGCCTTGATCGCCTGCTGGACGATACCGTTTGCGGCATAGGCACTTGTGCCGAGCGCGTCTTTCTTGTCGGGCACACCAAACAGGATGACAGCCGGAATGCCGAGGTCTACCGCCTTCCGGGTTGTATTTACCAGCTGGTCTATGGATAATTGATACTGGTCCGGCATAGAGGGTATCGGGTTCTGGACGTTTTTACCCTTTATGGCGAAGAGAGGCAGTACGAAATCGTCGACGCCGAGCCGGGTCTCACGAATCATTCGTCGAAACGCGCTGTTTTGCCGCAGCCGTCGTGGCCTGTAATCGGGGAATAGCATTGTGGCGCAGAGCTCCTTCTTTAAGTTGGGCCGGTTAGGGCCGTAAGGCCCGTTGGCCGGTTAACGACGGTGACCCACTGTGAAAACTCGCCACTGGCTGAATAGTTAACGGACTCAACCATTTTCACCCCTCGCAGTGCTGTCCGGCGCCGGCGACATCGGTGATTTCTTCGTCTGTCAGGTAGCATGCGGGATCCGGCGCCCAGACATCGCCGGTCAGTGCTTCGGCTCGAACTCTGAAGTTTCCTGCGCATATGTCCAACCATCTGCAGCTGGAGCAGCGACCTTTGACATGGTCTTTCTTTTTTTTGAGTTTCTGCAGGAGCGTGTCGGACGTATCCGTCCAGATTTCAGAAAATGGTTTTTCGGTGACGTTCCCGAAACTGTGGTGTCGCCAGAACTGATCAGCATGGACATCACCGTTCCAGCTGACGCAACCGATACCCCGACCGGAATTGTTGCCCTCGTTCATCTTGAGCAATTGCAGAACTTCATTAGCCCGTTCGGGATCCTCATTTAGAAGCCTCAAATAGAGGTAGGGGCCGTCAGCATGATTGTCCACTGTCAAAACTTCTTTAGGCTTGCCGCGGTCATGCAGATCCCGGGTTCGATCGATGATCAAATCCACAGCTCGGCGTGTTTCTGCGTGTGAAAGGTCATCCTCCACCAGCTTGGATCCGCGGCCGGCGTAAACCAAATGGTAGAAACAGACGCGGGGGATATCCATTTCCTCCAACAAGTCGAATATCCTCGGGATTTCATTTACATTGAATTTGTTAACGGTAAAGCGCAATCCCACTTTGATACCCACTGCCTGGCAATTTTGAATACCGATTAGAGCCGAGTTGAATGCTCCTTTGACACCGCGGAATCTGTCATTGATTTCTTCCATACCATCCAGACTGATCCCGACGTAAGAGAGTCCGATGTCTTTAAGAGTCCGGGCCATTTGAGCGGTAATGAGAGTGCCGTTGGTTGAGATGACAGCTCGCATGCCTTTTTTGACAGCATAATCTGCAAGTTCAGGCAGATCTTTGCGAACCAAAGGCTCACCTCCCGAAAAAAGAATCACCGGGACCCCGAAATCCGCAAGATCGTCAATAAGTTCGAGGCCTTGTTGGGTCGTCATCTCGTTAGAATAATGTTGATCCGTGGCGTGGGCGTAACAGTGCACGCACTTGAGATTGCACCGCCTGGTGACGTTCCAGACCACTACCGGTCGTTTATCCTCCGAGAACTGCAGCAGATGCGACGGGAGTTGGGAAGAATGTCTGCCGTATCGTAATGCATCCGATGGCTCAACGGTTCCACAATAGAGTTTAGATATTCCAATCATAGTATTCGATTCAGGTGTGTTTACGGTTTACGGTTTACTGTTTGCGGTGGAAGTGAAAGGTCATGGCGCACGGCGGTTTGTATCCGTATCCGTTCGTCAGGATGGGTCCAATTGCTTGGCGAGCATGCTGCGAATAAAGGTTTCAGGATCCAATAATGCCTCTCGTGTCACGAAAATTCGACTTTTACCGGTCTTTTCGCGTACCAATTTTAGGCCGTGTTCAAAATTATCGTTCAACTGTTTGTAAAACTCATCCAAATGCATATCAGAAGTTACAAACTTTTCAATGATAAAATCGATGGCTTCTTCTTCAAGGACGATATTGATGTCGTGATTTTTGAAAAAGTACAATTCAGTTTTTTTAACTTCATGGTAATAGGACCGTATTTGTCGAATGGCCGTACCGACATCCAAAACGTGACTGGCGTAGCAGAGGGCCACAATGCCGATTCGCGATTCGGTCATCGTTAAACTAAATTTTTCAGCCAACTTGCGCGCGTTGGTCTTCAGGTAATCTTTGATAAAGAGCTGTTCTTTTTCGCTCAATTCTTTAAATAATCGGCGAAGCGTCTCACTGTGCGGTGCTGCGATCATCTCAGCCAGTACCGCATCTGGTTGGCGAAGTGTGTTTGTGGTCACCGGAAACAGTTTGATCCCGATTGACGGCAGTTTCCGCTCGAACGGCAACAAAGACTTTTCCACAGCACTGACCAATCCCCGGGCACCGGTATTTTCGTCGAAGGCCAATTGGGCCATCATTCTCAAGGCCGCTTCATCGAATTTGATATTTATACCGTAGGCGGCGAAATCGAGTTTCTTTCCCAGGATTATCGGATTGTTCGGGTTCTGTAGGATATCGAATAGATCCGATTCGGTCAAATGTTCGAAAATGGCACGGACTGGCAGGCGCCCAACGAATTCCGACTCGAATCCATAAGAGATGAGATCTTCGGAGCGCATTTTTAGAAGGATATCGGTATTTTCCCGAGTATTTTTGACAGGGGCACCGAATCCGATACCCTTTTCGTTGAGCCGCTTACCGATGATTTCCGGTAGATCGGCGAAAGCGCCGCTCATGATGAACAGAATATTTCTGGTGTTGATGCAGCGCTTGCTCCTTTTGCCTGTTTTGCGGTAACTTTCTATTTCCTGAATCATCGATATCGGGTCGTGCGAAACCTTCAGATCGACCTCGGTATCTTCCATCGGTTTTAGCAACCCCCGTTGCACACCAGCACGCGACACGTCTGCCCCGAGGTGCGTGCGGCTGCCTGCGATTTTATCGATTTCATCTATGTATATTATTCCATACTGGGCCAATTCGATGTCGTCGTCAGCTTCACGCACCAGATCACGCACCAAATCTTCAACATCGCCACCGACATAACCGGTTTCACTGAATTTGGTCGCATCTCCTTTGACGAATGGGACGCCGATTTTACTGGCGATAAGCTTGATAATATATGTTTTTCCCACACCTGTGGGGCCGAGCATCAAAACGTTGTTCTTGATACTGCCCACCATTTTGGAGACCATGCCGCTATGGCTCTGGGATTTTTTGACCCGATTGAAATGAGTGCAGATTTTGGTCGCCAGAATCGCCTTGGCCTGATCCTGTTTGACGATATATTGATCCAGGTAGGCAATAAGGTCCTCGGGCAAAAGATCAAAGTTAATGTTTTTCCCGTGGCTGGACTTGGCTTCTGTTTGGTCCAGCGCCACTTCCTGGTTCATGACTACCGGTGAGATGATTTTAACATTATCTTTGAATTTCTTGCTGAGAAACTCGCTGATTTCCTTTTCAATTTCTTTTGGATCGGGTATTTTTTCATTCTGCGGTTTCATTATGGAGGGAGTATAATCATATCCCATTGAATTTGCAACCGCACGGAGCCGCCTGGACCGGTGATACTTCCTTGTTGATAGACGCCGGGGAAGGGGGTGACGCGTTCTTTCTTGGTTGTACGCAAGGAGTATGATCTAATTGTGCTGTTGGCGTCGTTTAAACCTTTTAACGATCCGCTTCACGCGGCGTCGGATGTCCTCTCGCAGCCAGTAATACAGGATCGCGAACCAGCAACTCATTTTTTGCCAGCTGTCGAGCGGGGTGCGGTGGACGATAGCCGCGTAGCCGGCATAAAGCATTACGCGGTGTCCCCGCTTTTCCTTTAAGCGATCGCTGTAACGGGGCAAACGCACCTTCCAGCGTTCGAAAGAAGCACGCCGCGTGGAGAGGCAGTCTTCCAAATGACAAAATGGCCCCAAGAGGCATAATTCGACAGCCAAAAGGCGGTCGGTCCAGGCATTGATGGGGAGCATGTCTGTCTGCCGCAGCGCATCGCGACGGATCAGGCTGTAGATGGGATCGAAAAGAAGTGCCGGTGGGGTTTGCAGCAGCAGCAATGCGCGGCAGAGCCGCTGAAAAGGGGTCGGAGCATCGACACGCGGTCCAGGGACATCGATACTATCGATATTGCCTTCATCGTCCATAAACCGCCATTGGGTGGTGACACCCACGGCATCTGGTCGGGCATCCAGGGCTGCCACGCATTTGCGGGCGTATGCGGGTTCGAGCCAGTCGTCAGCTCCCATCCAGCGAAAATAGTCTCCCTGGGAGAGTGCGAAGACGCGGTTGAAATTTTCAATCTGTCCAATGTCCTCGACGTTGCGGGTGTAACGGACACGCAGGTCGCGTTCGATGTAGCGACGCACGATCTCTCCGGTTCCGTCTGTCGAGGCATTGTCGCATATGACGACCTCGAGGTCGTCGAAGTCCTGAGCAAGCAATGAGTCGATAGCCCGGCCGATAAAGCGTTCACCGTTACGCACCGGGATGGCAAAGCTTATGCGGGGGCGGTTATGTCCGCTATTGAAATGGTTTGCGTTCGGGGTTGTTTTTGGGTTCATTGCACCTGTCTATCCGTCTGTTCTTATCGTGGCCATCCATGGGTTTGGACCACCACAAATAATAAAAAATGCCAAATACACCTGTCAATGTCAACTTCGGCAATTCTTTTTTACAATAGCCGAGGAATTTGTTATTTAGGGCCCATCCATAAAGGGATGATCCAATCCCACGAGTTCACTGCGTAAAATTGACTCGGATGACGCCTGAAATCATTCCGTCGAGAATGTAAACAGTGCAGGAGTACACACATGAAAGTGGCTATATTGGCGGGCGGCCTCGGCACAAGGCTGGCAGAGGAGACTGAGATTCGACCCAAACCGATGGTCGAAATCGGAAGCAAACCTATCCTGTGGCACATCATGAAGATATACGCCCATTACGGTTTCAAAGATTTCGTCGTTGCCCTAGGATACAAAGGTGAGTACATCAAAAAGTACATGGTTGATTGCTGCGCCCTGACCAGTAACCTGACGGTTAACCTGAAAAATGGCCAAATCGTCCGGCACGAAGGAAACGATATGGATTGGACCGTCCAGTTGATCGATACGGGAATGAAAACCCAGACCGGCGGACGCATCAAAAGATTGGCATCGTATATCGGCAACGAAACGTTCCTGCTCACCTGGGGGGACGGTGTTGCCGACATCAACCTGGACAAACTCATCGCGTTTCACCGATCCCACGGAAAACTGGCCACCCTGACGGCCGTGCGCCCGCCGGCCAGGTACGGTCACCTCGAACTCGACGGTGATCGCATCGCCGAATTCTCAGAAAAACCACAAACAGGGGAAGGGTGGATAAACGGTGCCTTCTTCATACTCGAACCGGGCGTGTTCGAATACATCGACGGTGATACCACCCAATGGGAAAAAGAACCCCTTGAAAACCTTGCACGGGATGGGCAGTTAATGGCTTACAGGCACACATCTTTTTGGCAATGTATGGACACTCTCAGGGAAAAACATATCCTGGAAAGTTACTGGAATTCGGGCAAGGCGCCCTGGAAGATTTGGAAGGATTGAACATGAAAGTACTGGTCACTGGGTCTCAGGGTTACATCGGCACAGTTCTCGTCCCCATGCTATTAAAAAGAGACCACGATGTCGCTGGATTGGACACGGATCTATACAGCCGCTGCACGTTCACCGGAGAGATAGCGGATATTGAGGTGTTAAAAACAGATATTCGTGATTTGCACAAGGACGACCTGGTGGGTTACGAGGCCATCATCCATCTTGCCGGTTTGTCTAATGATCCTCTGGGTGATTATCGACCGGAGTTGACAGCGGAAATCAACGGCGATGCGTCGATTCGATTGGCCGAAATGGCCAAGGCCGTCGGAATCAAGCGTTTCTTGTTTGCCTCCTCCTGCAGCAACTACGGAGCGGCCGGCGAAAAATTTCTCGACGAAGCCACTGACTTTAGTCCGGTGACCCCCTACGCTCAGTCAAAGGTAGATGTGGAAGTCGCACTTTCTAAAATGGCGGATAGTGGGTTCAGCCCAACGTTCATGCGTGCGTCAACCGCCTATGGATTGTCACCCCGGATCCGATTTGACCTGGTGACCAACAATCTCACCGCCTGGGCTTTCACCACCGGTAAAGTTTACCTGAAAAGCGATGGGACGCCGTGGCGTCCCATCGTGCATGTGGAAGACATTTCCCGGGCCTATATTGCAGCAATGGAAGCGCCTCGGGAACTGGTCCACCACGAAGCCTTCAATGTCGGTTCAACGACCGAGAATTACCAAATTCGTGAAATCGCCGATATCGTCAAGGATGTCGTGCCGAATTGCAAAATAGATTATGCCCCCGATGCCGGACCTGATAAACGCTGCTACCGGGTGGATTGCAACAAGATTGCCAGGGTTCTCAGGACATTCAAACCCCAGTGGACGGCACGGCGTGGCATTGAACAGCTATATGATGCCTATCGACAGGTCGGTCTGACCCTTGAAGAGTACGAAGGCCCTATATTTAAAAGAATTGCCCATGTTAAAAAACTGATCGACAGAGGGATGCTGGATCGAAACCTTCGCTGGAAAAATAAAGACAACAGACTCTCACGGGTCGGCGAGGTTGCTTAGGCGAAGGACGAATTTTTCAACCCCATGATCCTTTCTATCAACCGTATACCTTTCGCTCCTGAACTAACCAAAGGGACACTCATGAAACCTCACGACGCAAAATGTCGTTCATGTAATGCAAAGGATCTTGAAATCTTCCTGGATTTAGGCGTGAAGCCGCCCTCTGATCGTATATTAACAAAAGAAATGCTCAACCAGAAGGAAGCATTTTATCCTCTCGAAGTCGCCTTCTGCCCGCACTGCAGTTTGGTCCAAATTTTGGGGACCCTACCCCCTGAGGAGTTATTTACCGAAGGATACGAGTATTACTCTTCTTTTATACCAGCGCTTTTAAAGCATTCCCGCGAGAATGTGCTCGAGATTATCAATTCACGACAACTTGGAGAGGAAAACCTTGTTGTCGAATTGGCCAGCAATGATGGATATCTGTTGAAAAATTATGTGGCGGCGGGAATCCCTGTAATGGGTATCGATCCGGCCCCGGGTCAGGTCAAGGCTGCCACTGAGGAGGGTGTTCCAACTATAAGAGCCTTCTTTACCAAGGAACTTGCCGTTCGGCTGCGTGATGAGGGCAAACGGGCCGATGTCGTCCACGCCAATAATGTGCTGGCCCATGTTGCCGATACCAATGGTTTTGTTGAAGGTATCCACATCCTTTTGAAGGATGAAGGGGTTGCGGTGATCGAGGTGCCGTACATCGGAGAACTCATCGACCACTGTGAGTTCGACACGATTTACCACGAGCACTTGTGTTATTTTTCGGTCACCGCCTTAGACCATCTGTTTCGGCGTCATTCGTTATTCTTAAATGACGTTAAGCGCATACCGATCCATGGCGGATCTCTTCGATTATATGTGGAAAAAACCGAATCCGTCAGCAAAGAAGTGGAGAAGCTTCTGGGCGAGGAGGCCATGCGGAAAATGAATACAATCGTATACTACCGTGATTTTGCGCAGCGGGTCGAGAAGCTCAAGGCTGATTTGGCACTTCTTCTTCGTTCGATAAAAAATCGAGGTAAAAGAATCGCGGCCTATGGGGCTGCGGCCAAAGGTACCATGCTGATCAATTACGTTGACCTCGGTACCGATTTGATCGAGTTTGTAGTTGATCGAAATACGCATAAGCATGGGAAGTATATGCCCGGCAAACACATTCCTATTTTCGACACGGATAGATTGGTCAGAGAAATACCCGATTACGTGCTGATTCTGGCCTGGAATTTTGCCGATGAGATCATGCAACAGCAAGAGGCGTATCGACTGAAGGGCGGCCGTTTTATCATACCGGTTCCCGAACCCCGGATCGTTTGAAGCTCGGCTGAAATCACTACTGCGGCAATACGATAGATTTTGACACGTTCTACTAAAAAACCCCTTTGCAATCACTGAGACGCGAGCGAAGCGGGCGGTGAAGGCCCGTCTAAGCAGTAATCTACTGATCAAGAACAGGGATTTGCATAGCACCGAATGAACACTAACTATGACATATCGCAAAAAAGATGCGCCTGTCCGAGCTGCGGATCTACGGATATGCGTTTTTTTCACGAAATAAAGAGTATACCGGTCAACAGCGTGATGAACTGCCTTTCCAGGGAGGACGCCCGGGCCTTTCCACGGGGAGATCTTTCCCTCGAAATTTGCCGAGAATGCGGCTTTATCTGGAATACCTGTTTCGATCCGGAGGCCGTCAGGTATTCTTCTGCATGCGAGGAATCCCAGGGATCCTCGCCGACTTTCAGTGCTTTTGCAAAAAGCCTGGCGCAATATCTGGTCGATAAATATAAGTTAAATGGAAAAAGAATAGTTGAAATCGGTTGCGGCAAAGGCGAATTTCTGAAGTACATCTGTGCTCTGGGATCAAATCGCGGGGTCGGTATCGACCCGGCCTATGTGCCTGGTAGAAATTACGAAAAAGAAACGGATAATAACGTCGATTTTATTCAGGACTACTACTCGGAGAAATATTCGACGTACCAGGGAGATCTGATCTGCTGCCGAATGACGTTGGAACACATTTCAGCCCCGGATGATTTGATCGCCACTATCCGCCGCTCCGTTGCGGACCGAGCGGATACGATTGTATTTTTTCAGGTGCCGGATGTGACCCGAATATTAAAAAGCTGTGCCTTTGAAGACATTTATTACGAGCATTGTTCGTATTTCAGTCCTGGGTCTCTGGCACGGCTGTTTCAGCGGAATGGGTTCGATATCCTCGATTTGCAGACGGCGTTCAACGATCAATACGTAATGTTGGAAGCCAGGCCGGAGCAAAAGGGCGCGGAATCAAACCAGCCCCTGTGCGAGGATGTCAACGTCATGGATGAACTCGTATCAAGTTTCCAGGCGAAATGTCCTGAAGTGTTAAAATACTGGGAAAGTCAGCTCGGCCACTTCAAGCAGGAAGAAAAAAGAGTCGTCCTCTGGGGTGGTGGGTCCAAAGGCGTGGCTTTTCTCCACGCGCTTAAGGCATCTAGAATAATCGAATATGTTGTCGACATCAATCCTTTTCGCCAGCAGACATTCATGGCCGGTTCCGGTCAACGAATCATTGCGCCGGCAGACTTGAAGGAATATCGACCGGATGTTGTGATTATCATGAATGCCATCTATTGCGAAGAGATTCAGCGCGAGTTACAGGGCTTGGAATTGGATCCATTTGTGATGAGTTTAGAAAACTGTAAATTGGCGGTCGATTGACGTGTGATGATGACGCAAAGCCAATCAGGACATATACGTTGCCCGGTATGCTGGGTTGCCGGAGCCGAAGAATTTATCACCATAGAGGACATGCCGGTTTTCTGCAACGTGCTCTATGACAGCCGCAGCGAAGCGCTGGCTGCCGCCAAGGGTAGAATTCGCCTTCACTTCTGTCCGCACTGCGGACACGTATTCAACGCAGATTTTGATCCCAGCCGGGTGGAATACACCACTCGATACGAGAATTCTTTACAGTATTCACCGGTATTCCGGGCGTATCTTATCGATCTGGCAGAGCAGCTTGTTCAGCGTTACCATCTTTACAAGAAGGAGATCATCGAGATCGGGTGCGGCCAGGGGGATTTTCTACGCCTCTTGTCTGAAAAAGGCGCTAACCGGTGCACTGGTTTTGAACCGGCCTATGACGAGCAAAGGACGGCTCAAAAAGAATCCGGCAATCATTTCGATATTGTTCGGGATTATTACTCCGATAAATATTCAGGGGTCCGGGCGGATTTTATTGCCTGCCGTCAGGTACTGGAGCACATTGCGGAACCGCGAAAGTTTATGGCATCCATCCGGCGCTCCATCGGTCGTGATGACGCCAGTGTGGTTTTTTTCGAAGTACCAAATGCGATGTTCACTCTGGAGAAATTCGGTATTTGGGACTTGATTTATGAGCATTGTGGTTACTACACAAAACCGTCACTGTACCATTTGTTTACCGATACCGGCTTTAAGCCTCTGAGCGTCGCTGATTCGTTTGGAGGGCAATACCTTTGCATCGAAGCCAGGCCTCTGCCGGCTTCATCCGAGCTGGAACTGCCGGAGTCCCTTCCTTCAATCGGCGAGTTGGCAGGATATGTGCGCGGTTTTGCTCAGAGTTACTCCCAGACCGTATTATACTGGCAGGAATCATTGAAGAAGATGCTTCGGCGAGACATCCGGCCCGTTGTCTGGGGTGCGGGGTCAAAAGGGGTAACATTTTTAAATGTATTAAGAACGGCTGGTATTATCGATGATGTCGTCGATATAAACCCGCATAAACAGGGACGTTTTGTTCCTGGTAGCGGCCAGCAGGTTGTTTCGCCGGAGGCACTGGACGACATCGGGCCGAAGGTGGTTGTCGCGATGAATCCACTCTACACAAGTGAAATCGAGAAGATGATTGGCGAGCGCAACCATGGAAAGAATGAAAAATTGGTTGTCATCCCCGTAGACAGAATAGATTCTGCTAAGAACGCGGTCCCCTGCTAAAAGATAGTCTGGAATGGAAGCGGGAAATCGTTTAGGAAGGCTTGAAGCCCGGGCAGCCGGTCATATCCGCATGCTTGCGGCTGCCGGGGTATTGACGGCAGATTTCCGGGCGGACATCATGGATCCGACATTCCCAACGATTTTGGGTCGGTATTTTGCGGAGCCATGGACAGGGACTTGCCGTTTTTTCTGTGCCGGTCTTTTCCCACATTCGATAGGCGAACGTCTTATTCCCCCTTCTGACACGGCGCACTGTCATCAGGATGTCTTTTCGTTCCAGTGACTGCCAGCGGTTATAGTCTGTTTCAGTGAGTTGATCATAGTAGTCGAGGTTGTGGCAGCAGTGTCCGCACTGGTGACACTTGAAGGTCTCCATGCCCGTAAATAGCCATATGCCGGATTCGATGGACCAGTCGGGCTTACCCGGATAGACCTCGGTTCTGAAAACGCGCCGGCATATTGCGGCCACAACGTCCAACGGCGGCGTGTTTTGTTTCAGTTCGAGACAGAGGCGAGTGCCCAGATCCCGAGGGCTGATTCGGAACATCTTGCGCCCGCGTTCAGTCATCCATAAGCGGTCATCGCGGTGTGATCCGGTAATGACCGCGCGTTCGCCGAAAACCAGCGGAAAGATTTCGAGAAAAAGTTGGGTTTGTGGGGCGTATTGGTCAAAATCGGCCTGAATCGCTGCCAGGGCGTCTTTACCGGACAGAAAAATTCGGTTTCGCGTATGCACGATGCGTCCTTGGACCCGGGTCTAAAAAGAAAATCGATACTTGGTAAGATCGTTCATTTGATCATAAGCTCTTCGTATCGGGCTGTAAAGTGCCAAACTGAAGGCCATAACCCAGGCCGGCAGAATGTGGTTTCCGGCGACCTGCACCTCTGCGGCGTGTCGGTGCACAAAATGATGATCAAACCATTTCTGGCGCGGTGGATTTACTTTTCGTCTGGAAAGTCTCAATAGAAGGCCCAAGAGGAGAAACCATGAAAGCTATACATCACAAATGGCTGGGGTGTTGTTTTGTTATTGTATGTCTTTTTTTTTCAGCAGATAGATCCGTGTCCGCAGAACCAAGCCCTGGATTCAAGTATCTTATGAACCAACCGGTATCGATGCTTGACTGGGGTATTTACAGGCTTGAGGAGTATTTAAGTCAGGGTATTTATGAAAGAGAATTTCAGATAATTGTATCGTATAATTGGGAAACAGATCGAATCGTCATTGGTCTTAATAGAACACACGAAAATCCTGAAAAGAACGAAAATGAAGCGGTGGATAAACTCAGAGGTACCATTGATTTAATTAAAGGCCGGTGCGGAATAGACCCCAAAACGGGGGAACTGTATAAGGGCATTACTAACGTTTATGCCAGGTATTTCAGGCATGCGGGTTTCAAATATAAATCAGAACCCGAAGATCTTGAACAATTATTAATAGCCTCAACAGAAATCCGCTTTTTTACCTATTACCTGAAAGATATTGATAAACCAGAAGATAAAACCAATATTCAAGGGCAGGCTGCGCTAACAGGTAAAGATCTTTTTTTTAAGAAATAATAGAATTCTTATGAATTCTAAACGGATCAATGGCGCTGTTGTGATTAATTGCTTTCTTGTTCAAATGGTTGGATACGTTCTGCGGTCAACGGGTGGGAAGAAAGGTAGCCGGCCCAATTGGGACCGGACCCCCCGGAGCGGGATGAATCGTTCTGTTCGATACGCTGCATAAGATGAGCAAAATGATTCGGTGCGATATTATGGCCGCGCAGGTAGGACAAGGCGTAGTTATCGGCTTGACGCTCAAATTTGCGGGAATAGGCCATTTGGGTTAGTAGGACCGGTAGCCCTAAAAATAGTTCCGACGAGCCGGTTACGTCACCGGTGATTGCCAATAGGGTGAAACCAATCAACGAATCTTGAATTACGGCGCGCAAGCCGTGGCGGTAAACCACGTGGCCGATTTCATGGGTTAAAACAGCCGTGAGTTCGTCGTTGTGCTTGGCGAGTCGAACCATTTCATCCGTAATAATAATCGTACCATCCGGCAGGGCAAAGGCATTCGGACCGATCTGGCCCCCTTTGCGAAACAGGATTGTTAGGCTTTCATCCGGGTGGGAGTCGATGACCGGCCAGAAGTGCTCCCGCAGTCGGTTTTGGACGGTTTCGTCGAGTTCCGATTCGCTCAGTACCGATCGATCAAGAATGTCCAGGGTTTGCTTTCCGGCTGCGTGCCGGATCGATGGTGGCAACCGCTCGGCGACAACTCGGGCCGCAACCGGGACACCGAACTTTATCCCTCCCCACAGAAACACCAGCATGGCCATCAGAGCGATGAATACATACCGCCAGTGACTCTCCAGTCGGTGAAGACAGTCCGTCCAGCGGGCACGGGAGAAACGCGTTACAACCCGGTCTATGGAGCCGTTGTCTTGGGTCTCGAATTTTTCGCCATTCGGAAAGTGAAGATAGCGGGGTGTGTCTGCCAAGCGGGGGGAAACTTTGATATCAAAGCGGGGTAAAGACATGATTTGGCGACCGTCTATCGCGTGCACGATCGTCACGGCACCACTGTCGTATACATTACAGACCGACCGAACTTCGGCAGAAGTCTGGCCGTCATACCATTTCCCATCTATGGAGATCATAGTCCGATATCGATGTCGAAAAAGTTGCTCATTTCTTCTCCCAAAGAGCCGACTTGCTTTTGTTCATCAGCAATAAAGGTGTCGATGTCCCCCGATGCATTCAGGTTCAGATGGGAAAGTTTATAGCGCAGGGTGCGAATTTTGGCCCAGGGATAAAACAAACCGATGGTCAGGGCTGTTGCCAGGGAGTTTGTGACCACCAGCATCAGGTATTCTTTAATTCTCAGGTCGGCCTGGAATCGATGTGCGGCCAGTTGGGAGGAGTTGAACTGCAAATTGGTGGTTTTAACCGAATAAAAGGCAAACATATAAAGATACAATGCCAATGCAACCGGGATTGCCAGGGGGGGGAGGAAAAATACGACCGCCACGACAAGACCGATGCCCATAATTAACGGAACAGATGCACTGAAAAAAAGGCGATAGTAATCACGCGCCGTTGCGGCAAAGGTAAAACGGGTGGTTCCATAACTGCTGTTTTCTACAATGAATTTTCTCTGGCGATAATAAGTATACGGAGCAAGGATTCCCAGAGTTAAAGGCACGAGAATCGGCCACAGGAGGAAGACCTTGGCGGATTCTTTCACACTGCCGCTGAAACCGAATCGGATATTACGCAGTGCGCTGTTGCGAGCGTTGAAGGCCAGTGCTTTAACGACAATCCAGGGAACCATAACGAATAGCCCCAATGAGAAGACAAGCCCAATTTGGGGAAAAAGATTGGACAGTGTTGAATAGAGAACCAGAGCAACACCGGCAATCATGCGCCCCTTGAGGATCTTAACCGGATCGGCAAGGTACTCGAAACCGGCGCCGTTGAGCTGTGCCGAGCCGTAGATATACCTTTTGCGGCGAACCTTAGCCCAGGCGGAATAAATACCGAGTGTGGTTATGGTCAGGATAATGTTTACCAGCCAAATTTTAAAATATTCATTACCATTACCATGAAACTCAAAGGGGATGACAGCGGTTTTTTTTGTCGGTAATTGAGCGACTGTAGCGGATGAAGCAGCGAGGTCTTTTTGACGGTCGATCGCGGCGGTAGCAGGGGCGGCACCTTTATCCGTTCGTGGTTCGGTTTTCGCGCTGGAACCAACAGTCACCGGTTGAGTCGTCGCTGTGGTCCGGCTTTTGGTTAGAATAACATCGAGGCCGGCCCGTTTAAGGGCCAAACCCAACTTTCGAGCGGTTATTTCATCGACTGTCTTTTTCAACACCACACGGCGACTTTTGAGCACTTTTTCGGCTTTTTCCTTGGTGAGAGCGAATTTTTCGATGAGTTTGTTTTTAGCTGCTTCAAAATCGAATCCCTCGAGTATTTTGCCTTGGTAAACGACGTTATAATGCACGTTCATGCCTCCTTCTGGTCAACCCCGTTTGATTCAATCAATTTTCCAAAAGCCTAAGCCAGTCAAAAGGATACCGAATGTATATCGGCACAAATGCACAAAAAGTTTAGTGAGAATCGATCTTGAGGGGGAATTTTTCGAGGTGGTGATTGGCATCGAGCGAATGTGTGCGAAGTGTTGACGTAGTTGTCAGGGAATGATTTGAGGCTGTTAGATGGCGAGAAATAATTAGGTATTTAACGGGTTGGTTTTTTATTGACAATTATAACAATGTTATATAACAGTATTATAAAAAGGTGAAGACAATGCCTCCAAAACCGAAAATTCAGAAGCAAGACATTTTCGATACCGCCTTCGAGTACGTCCGACACAACAGTTGGCAGGACCTGTCCGCCCGATATCTGGCAAAACAGCTGAACTGCTCCACCATGCCGATTTATTCCTGTTACAGTTCCATGGCGCATCTGGAAGAGGAAATCGTCAAAAAAGCGATGACGCTGCTCTACGACTACATCGTCGCGACCAGAACCGGGGATTTGTGGATCGACCATGCGATAGGCGTGGTCATGTTTGCCATTGACGAAAAGCATCTGTGGCGGTCGATCAACGACGAAAAGCATGTCCCTATAAGACGTAAATACGGCGCCAAAATATGGGCCGATCTCGGTGCAAGGCTCGCCGATTACGCGCCTTTTCAGGGACTGTCAGCATGTCAGATTGAAATGATTCAACGGGCACGGTGGATATTCACCCAGGGATTTGCCGGTTTGCTAAACAACAATGAACGGCCGGAAAGAAACGATGCGCAGATTATCCACACGATCCGGCGGGTTTCTCAAGCCATATTAAATGACTTTAAAAATGATCCAGAGGTTGTCATCGGTCAACCACTTTTTGAATTCTTGCCCCCAGATTGCGGAGATGCGGATGAGACGTGAAGAACCCAGCCGAACCGCCCTACGGGTCGCGGGATTAGAGAAGAGAGTTTCGAGATGCGGGTTGGGGGTTACGAGATGCGAGTCATGGATAGCGAGTTGCGGGTAGTGAAGAGTGGGATATCCGCGAGGGCTGTTAAGCTGTAACGGGGTGAATAGAAACCAAATCTGACAGAAACCCACGGATATTTTTTCTCTGACCAATACGGACAGGGTTTAAATGGTGTGTATTTTAGGCGAATCAAAATACAGGTTTAATTACCTTCGATCAATGTCTCCCGGATGGTACGGCAGCGACGTGACGGATCACTTTCAGGCCTGATTGCAGGGGAGTTTAATATTTCCGTGCAATCTTTAACATCGATTCCAGACTCATCTCGACATCGGCATCCGTGGTGGCCCAGGAAGAAACGCTGATGCGCATGGCCGTATGATCCTGCCAGATGGTGCTGCCGCACCAGCAGACACCGTCTTTCTGGATACCTTCGATTACTTTGTGGGTGGTTTCAGGCTTTCCAAACGAAACCAAAACCTGATTCAGGACCACATCATTGAGAATTTTATAACCGGCATCACCGAGGACCTCGGCAAACCGCCGCGCATGGCGGCAGCAGCGTTCGATCATATCTGCAACACCCTGGCGGCCCAGCTGTCGCAAGGCGGCCCAGACCTCAATCCCCCTTGCCCGACGGGAGAGTTCCGGTGTAAAATCCGACGGGTTTCTGTCGGCCGATTCGGTTGGAAGGTACTCGGCCGTTATGGCCATCGCCGCTTGAAGGGCATGCGGGTTGCGGACCAGGGTAATACCACTGTCGTAGGGAACATTCAGCCATTTGTGGGCATCTGTGGCCCAGGAGTCCGCTTTTTCGATTCCCTCTGTTAGGTTTGAATGCGTTGTCGTGGCTGTCCACAAGCCAAATGCACCGTCAACGTTCACCCAGGCCCCGTTTGCGTGGGCGATATCGCAAATCTTACCGGTCGGATCGAATGCGCCGGTATTCACATTGCCGGCCTGTGTGCATACGATGGTTGGCCCCGAAATTTGGGGAAACGCATCCGCGCGCATGCGGCCCTGACCGTCCACCGGTACCCGGATCACCCGGTTGCGACCCAATCCGAGCATCCCCAGGGACTTGAAAAGGGTCGGGTGCGCTTCTGCACTGACGATGACCGATATCGGCGGGGCCCCGAACAGTCCGTCGGCCTCGACATTCCAGTCGGCCTTATTGAGAACGTCGTGTCGCGCTGCGGCCAAGCCGGTAAAGTTGGCCACCGTTGCGCCGGTGACAAAGGCGCCCCCGCTGTCTGCAGGTAAACCAAACAGATCCACCAGCCACGCGAGCGCTACCTCTTCGATTAGCGCTGTCGCCGGTGTCACTTGATACAGAGCCGAGTTTTGATCCCAAGCCGAAGCCAACCAATTGGCAGCCAGCGCGGTGGGCAATGAACCGCCGATGACAAACCCAAAGAAGCGGGGCCCGGCCATAGACATTGTCGCGGGAGAACCGATGTCGTCCAGCATCTGGATGACCTTTTCAGGATTTATGGAAGATTTCGGGCAATGGTTCTCTGAAACGTTCTATGCTCTCGATGGCTGCACTGGAGGGGGCGACCATGCGATTGCCGATTTCTTCCAGGTATCTGATGGCAATTTCCGATGAGTTTTTCAGCAACGTTCTCATGTGTTTTCTTTCTTATCGTACTATGTGGTGCTGAAAGTTGAAAATGTTTACCTCAGAATATCATTAGAATAACGATTTGCAGATGAGGTTGTGGAGTTTTAACGAGCTCTGGCCAGTTCTCGATTTAAAACCGCAAATCAATCATATATTTTCTCCGCAAGATGTTGTATCGGATCAAATAATGTTTTTAATTGTCACTATCTTCAATAGAGTCCTTTTCTAACCAATCGGTGCGGCCAAATTTTTTATCATAGTATCCTTTTAACCGATCAAACCATTTCCCCAGCGAGCCTGCTTTTTTGTCTTTGTCTTTGAATACATCCGATAGAATCACATCGAGTTCAACCATTTTCGTTTTCGGTATGTAAGCCCGAGCACCAAGCTGCATGGATTTTTGAAAATTATCCGGACTAAGAGCATGGGCGGTTAGTATGACTGACGGAATGTTTTTTGTGTTAGCAATTTTCAACAGTTCATAGCCATCAACACCCATAATATCGAGGACCGCCACATCGTAATTATTCTTTCCGAACATCCTTTGGGCAGACTCGAAATCTTGTGCAACATCTACTTCACACATGAAGAGCACTTCTTCCATGGTATCAAGAATATCTGTCTCATCATCAACTATTAAGACCTTCTTTCCTAATAGCAGATTTGTTGGATCCATTTGGTAGATCTCCCTCTATGTTGCCAGTAAGGTTCAGTTTTCAACCGAAACGTTTAACTGGTAATTATTTTCTGAATAAGCCTGGATGTTGTCTGGCATATAAGTTTTTGGAACCGATGCGTAAGACAGTGATATCGAGTTTTCCAGGAAGTGTTAATCTTATTAGACCCTGATCATTTGCATATGATCAGGCTTGAGGTCCGCGCAATGATATTCGCTCGTCTATTTATAAGTATTTGAATAATTAAATCATTTGCAACCAGAAGTTGTGGCTGAATTATATAAGTTAATCCTATCCGCCAGCCAATTTTCCCCTGTATCCTTGCGCGGCCAGAAACCTTTTGACTTTATCCCGATGATCGCCCTGAATGACGATCATCCCGTCTTTGACAGATCCACCCGTTCCACAATGTTGCTTCAAGTCTTTGGCCAAGTCCTTAAGGGCGTGATCGTCGAGATCAAATCCCAAAAGCGTTGTCACTGTTTTGCCTTTCCGGCCCTTAGTTTCACGTCGAATTCGGATGATGCCGTCTGATTTAGGGTGTAGCTGCGGCCCGGTGTTCGTCCGTTTCTTATTGCAAGTGCATTTTGATGATGATTTCCGGCACTTTGGACAAATACGTCCTGAATCGGTTGAGTATACAAGTCGGGAGTTATTCATATCGGAACGACAATCACTGAAACAGAAAATATTAGGGCTTTGCGAAGAGTGTATACTTGACCGTTCGGTAAGTGTCAAAGGTAAATCGGGATAGCGACGGTATCGATTGGTCGATACAGCGACGGGTATGCCCATGTGCCCTAGATGCTAATAATGCGCATATTGAGTTTGAAATGTGCATTGTCTGACACACTGATTTGTGTGGGCTTGCAATATACAGTTTTGAGCATATGTTATTTTGTAGGTGAAGGTTGAATATTCCTTCTACCTTCAGATGATCAATTTTTCATCTGACCTCCTTAAAGCTGGGTGGCTCATCATCCTCAATGGGTCACCCACAGGTGCGTCTGAGCCCCCTGACCTTCCTTCACGGCAGACAACATTATAATATCTTAAGAGGGCAGAATTGGGAGATGAGACTGAACGCCTGGTAAGTGATTGTTCGGCGAATCTATTGGTTCGTCCACTTTAACCAGATTGCCGCTGAAAGGCCCCAAATTGCATTGAAAACAATTACAAATAGGGGGGTGAGCAGGCCGAGGTCTATTCCCATCACCCCTTTACCTGCTTTCATGGGGAAGACAATGAAAAGCTGCACGATGGTCGGACCCAGACTGAAAAATAGACCTCTGTAAAAGAACCGATTTTGCAGGAGCGGGAGTAGGAATACCAATCCCCAGATTCCGCCCCAGATAATGCGAGGATATAACCAAGCGGCGGAAAGTTGAGGGGCTATTTTTACTCCCAGTGCCGATGTCAGCCCGATTTCTCCGAAAATCCACACAGCCAAACTGTTCATAAGGCCACCTAAAGCGCCCGCTGCAAATATTAAGCTGAGTTTCCTTGCAAGCTTTTTCATTCAGACCCTCCATAATAATATAGACCGACGCAAAAGCATTCAAGTTGAGTTCGCAAAACAGATAATGGCCATTGCATTGGCCGATAGCAAATTTAACCTCTCGAAGTTAGAAATCTAAGGCGAAAGTGTCTTGACTGCGCGATTCTGAAAACATGGCTAAACGCTGGTTAAACAGAAAGAAATCAACTAAACAAATAATTATGAGCCTGGGGAATTCTGCGTTCGAACGAGAGTATTCAACAATTTATGGATATTTAAAAATGGATGAAATGAGGCAAGAACCACGCAAACAGTTACGATCCGCTGTATAACAGCCTACCGGTTGAAAATTACTTGGCGCCGTGGATTCGACATGCCGGTACGAGATTTTCGCATAAAACCGAGAACAGTTTCACCTAATTTGAGCGATTGTCGAGGTTGCCGCAGCTACAAGGAAGATGTCATTCCGCTATAGTCAGCTATGCGGGATGGCATATGACGCCGTAGATGCGGCAAGATCGGCAATCCCGACGGGTTTCAAATCTAAAAACAAACGATGATAGAATTCCTTATAACTCAAGCATTTCCCTCTCCATTTATAATTTAAAACGCTCACTTTAGGTTTCAGTATGATACTGAAACTGTAAGCAAAAGTAGGCAAATGGTGCCAGAGGTCGGTCTTGCCGGAAATTTAATGAAGGGGATAAGACTCTGAATTAATTGTGATTATATACGAGGTCTTGTACGATCTTGGCTAAACGATCACATATTACCTGATACGTGCTCCGCGCGAAGACGTTGAGATGAAACAACCACCTCCACCACCGTCACTCCCACCGGAACTTCCAACGGGAACAAGAGCTTGACCGTTTAACACAGTTACTTCGTTTGAAAAATCGCTCTCTAATCCAGTATTATTCACAGCCGTTACCACAAAATCGTAGGTGACGTCACTCTCCATATTTGTGACCATGAATTGCGGATTGTTTGGATCTACATCATCAAGAGTTAATTCATCGACTAAAATGTATGATTCGGAATCATCAGCACTAACATATAGGTTGTAACTCACAATATCCATTTCGAAGTTTGGATCCCAGGCGAGAGTCATATCGTACGCGTATGCATAGGCCGTCATCAAAGAGAGCATTATGACTGTTAATATGTTTTGAAAGACGCGTTTCATTCTGTAATTACTCTGAGCTATTTTGCTGTAGCTGTGTGCCTCAGTGAAAAATTAGGAGCCACATAAAATTGAATACTTTCCAGGTTTAAGGACTGAGAAATGAAAAAGCAATAATGGTGCCGGAGTTTGAAATTTTTTTAACTATTTGTAATTAAACAATATTAAGGGAAAAAGATATTGAAAGGGCGGATATCTATATAAAATAAATTACAATATGGTGATTTGAAGTGTTTGAATCGTAATTCAAATATGCGACGAGATAAGCACGGAAATGGGCAAGATGATAAATCAAGTTTAGGATTTGAATGGCGGGGAATAAAGAGGTGTTGAGACGATGATTATTTCTGGGCGTATTATTTGGTGATATGATCTTCAAATGGACCAAAATGGATCAGGCAGGACCTCGGCGCCCTGCCTGTTTAACAGTTAGCCTGACAAATGCTTCAAGAGCTCTCCGACATCATCAATTGAAGCCGCAGCATGAACTTCAAATCCGACATAGGGGGCGTACTGTTGGGTCATTTTCATGACATCCAAATGGTTCCCTTCAACAATACAATACCCCATGTTTTCGCCGGGAAATGACCCCCAGTCCTTGGCGATGCCTGTGTTGAGATCTTGTTTAACCATATTCATGAGCATACCCCAACCGGATGCTCTTTCCTTGGGATCGGTTGGCACGAGATCATTGTTAAGGCTCCAGATCAGTAGATATTTTCCCATAGTGTGACCTCCTTAGTTTGAATATATTCCGTAGATTTGTATGGCTTGAAATTATACGATCAAGCATGCCCCCGGAGCGCGAGTACTCTCCGGAGGCCTGAGAAGGGTAATTTTCGATGGCCTGTTTTCATGGCTTGAAGCTTGCCTGTGGGGATAGGGTCGGGATCTGTTGCGCCTGCGTATTATCTTTCGGTGCAGGGATGGTCTATAAGAATCGAATGGAGAGTTGAGGCAGTAGAGGTTGCAATGTGAGTTCCATCATATTTTTAAAGGTAGGACTGACATGGTTCTTGGTCAAGGAGGTTTCGAATCTCGGGGGTTAAATTAATTGTGTATTCAGCCAGAAATTAATATTTTCTTAATGGAGGATCTCAAGGTAAAAATTAGCTGATCAATATCAAATCAGATGACTTCCCAATGCTTGAAAGATGGAAATATAGAGCAAGGCTTCTGAAATTAGAGGTTTATACTTTCTACCTGGCATATAAAGACCCAAGAGTTCCTTGGTATGCACGTATTTTTACTGTTTGCGTGGTTGCATATGCCTTTAGCCCGATTGATTTAATTCCAGACCCGATTCCCATTCTTGGATATATAGATGATCTAATATTACTTCCTGTGGGCATTGACCTCGCTCTGAAAATGATACCTAAAGAAGTGATTGCTGAATACAGAGAACAAGCAAAGGTTATAATGCTCAAAGGCAATCCTGTAAATAGAGTCGCCGCTGTCGTCGTTGTTGGGATATGGATGGTGTTAGCAATATTGGCTGTTGTTATCGTGTCAAAATATTCTACAGCCAAATAGGATATATGTGATTTAGGAACAAAGTTAAAACAGTTACAACGATGTCAATGAATCACACAGATCATTCCAAAGATTCTCACACAGAAATCGCTTATTTTAATCATGAGTCGCAGTGAAAAAAGCGCTGGGATGGAAAAAACGGATTGTTGGAGTTGTAATCGACCAACCGGTTGATTGGATTAGCAGATCAAATGTGGAATTTTACTATATTTCTGATTTAGGCACGTAATTTATACTTTATCCTTTAATATAATAGAATTATACCACGCTGTGGAATTGACAAATAAACAATTATGATGAAATTCTAATTATGGGATTATGCTCATAATAGCAGTTTCTTAAAGCCTGATTTCATCATTTAGGTGGATGGGATTTCAGTGTCTGGTATATTTTTAAGAGACCCTTATTACCTCATCGCATCCGCTTATACCAAAATCTGGCAATTAGAAGCGAACGATAACATGGCTACATATGATGAAATAGTTGAATTTCACGGACATGAGTGCCCCGGGCTCGCCATCGGATACAGAATGGCTTCGGCTGGTCTGAAAGCTATCGAAACAGCACGATCAGAAGATGAGGAAATTGTCTCAATTGTCGAGAATGATGCATGTGGTGTTGATGCGCTCCAGTGCATCACCGGTTGCACTTTCGGTAAAGGGAACCTCATTTTTAGCGACTATGGAAAGCACGTATACACCATTTATTCCCGATCCTTAGGAAAGGCCGTTCGCGTCGTATTTAATATCGATGGTTTGCCAGATAGTATCGGCGAGGATCGAAATGTACTTACCGAATGGATATTGTCTGCTCCTCAGGAAGATATTCTCTCGGTGACCCTCGTTGCAGTACCTGAACCTGCTCCTGCCGCAATCAGAAATTCTGTTTCTTGCAGCATCTGTGGTGAATCCGTAATGGAATCTCGAACCAGAATCGTGGACGGCAAATCCGTCTGCACCCCATGCTCTCGCAGCTGAAATTCAATTCCGTTTTTTCGCACCCGGTGACCGTCATTTCGATTTGAAACCACCATAGATGCAAAAAAAAACCAAACACACCATGCATGCACACCCAATAGATTTTTTGCGAAAGGCTGCCTCCGGTTTTATCATCATTTTCACCGGAAATGGAAAAGGGAAAACAACGGCTGCTTTTGGGCTTGCCCTGAGAGCCGCCGGTCAGGGGCTCTCAGTTCTCATTATTCAATTCATGAAGGGACAGGAGAATATCGGTGAAATAAATGCATTGATAAAATTCAGGCTCCCTATCAAGATAAAAAGATTTGGGCGTGAAGGGTTCGTCCACTCAAGAACCTGCGAGCCCCTGGACATCTGCATCGCGGAGCAGGGACTGGATTATTTCCGCAATGCTTTGTCCCTCTCCGAATATGATCTGATTATACTTGATGAAATATTGGTGGCTATCGATTTTGGTCTTATTAAAGAGGCAGATTTGAGCGAAATTCTGCTGGGCAGGCCATCGAACTTGCATGTCGTTCTCACTGGGCGTAGCGCGCCCAAACGCATTGTGAACATGGCCGATCTCGTTACTGACATGAAAGAGTTAAAGCACCCCTACAATGCGGGCATCAAAGCACAGGCTGGCATTGAGTATTAAAACCCTTAGCCATCTTCAATATTACCCATTTGCATGACCACGCTCTATCTGGATTTATGATATAATTTCTAATGGTTGTTTCAAGGGTAAATTTCTATCAGTGATTTGTCACTTTTTGGTATTGACATAATTATACGCACCGTTCTTCACGCCGATGTCGTACGGGAATCTGACATCGTCGACTCAACAATGACACTGGGGAATGCATTCATGTTTGTATGGGGTAAATACATCGCCGAGGTAAGTTCCTCCATATATTTAACATTACTGGAGAAATCGATGTAGGTCATATTGTTGCAAATGTCACGCTCCTCCTTGCGGTGGTGGTCAGACAGCAAGGCCATATAGGCTCCGGCGATCGAGCTGTTACCAAGGTATTGAAATCTGTTTCGCTTGATACCCGGCAGCAAGCCAATGGAAATGGCCTTTTCAATGCCAAGGTACCGACCGAATCCACCGCTAATGATCACCCGATCGACCATGGGAAAATCGAGTCCGGCCTGATTCAAAAGAACCGTGAATCCAGCATAAACGGCTGCCTTTCTCAGAGTGAGATTCTTGATATCGGTTTCAGAAAAAACGATATCTTCTTCCATACTCACGCGGGAATCAAGGTTTGGGCCGTTAGCTTTTACGGCAATTTTCAAGATGGTCTCCCGTTTGATAACGGTGGCTTGAAAATGGAATCGATGGGGCGGCCAGCAGGCCGCCCCGCGTTCATTGGCCGAAAAGCTGCTCGCTGCAGTGGCGGGCGTCAGGATTCTTCGTCCTTCTGTTTCCCCTTCTGCGGCAGCGCCTTTGCGCCCCGCGGACCTTGAATACGCCGCCGCCGATCTTAATTGTTTGCCCTGCTTCCGACGATGTTTCTGGCTCTGGACAATACCCGGCCGTAAGTCTGGCGGGATACCTCCATCAGATCTGCCGCTGCTTGCTGATCCAGACCTTCAACGTCACTGAGACGGATGGCTTCGAGTTCTTCCAGCGTCAGATGGAGCTCACCGAGCACAGGGATTCCCCTCGGAACGAACGATGCCGTTAGAGGATAAGTGGATACGCATCGTGGTTTTTCCGTCGTGTCATAGGTAAAGTTCTTTTTGATCATTTGATCATAATATAGTTCCCTTCATCCGGCTGCCAATTTTATTATGAGCATATGCCAAAAATATTTACTTGACGGAACGAGGCCGCGGCCCTATTATGAGAATATACTCATAACATGAAAGGGGGGCTGTTCTCATGAAGATTGTGGTACCGACTGCAGGTCAAAATTTATCCGCGGAAATTGCTCCACGTTTCGGTCGCGCGGAACAATTTCTGGTCATTGATCCGGACACCATGGATTTTGAAGTCGTGGAAAACAGTCAGAATCTGGATCTTTCCCAAGGCGCCGGAATTCAGGCTGCCCGGTCGATTGCTGCTCACGCGCCCGATGTCTTGATAACCATCAACTGCGGGCCGAAAGCATTTAAAGTTCTGAAAGCCGCAAAAATTAAGGTTGTTATCGGTGACGGGGGGCGCATTGATGAGGCCATCGAGCGCTATAAAAAAGGTGAACTCTCACATGCAGAAGAAGCTAATGTGGAAGGTCACTGGGTTTGATCTGTTACCACGAAACGCAATCGGCTGAGAAGCTTTCGAGCCAAGATAAACACTCAGGAGGGGAATTATGAAATTTGCGATACCGTTGGCAGAAGGAAAATTAACCGCTCATTTTGGCCACAGCCAAGAATTTGCCTTAATCGAGGTAGAGGACAACGAGATAAAAAAAACTGAGGTGATCGTTCCTCCGCCCCATGAACCAGGCGTTCTTCCCCAATGGCTCGGCGAGCTGGGGGCCAATGTGATCATCGCCGGGGGGATGGGCCAACACGCCATCAGTTTGTTTCAGGAGCGAAATATTGAAGTCTTCATCGGTGCGCCGGCGCTGGAACCGGAAACCCTGGTCCGCAGTTATCTGGATAATACCCTGCAGACCAACACAAATATCTGCGACCACTAGCCCGCATTTTTCTGGCAGCCATCCGGCCAAGGCACCGATTTAATACGCACAACAGATGGGGCTTTCATACATCAAATGCCGAATGCGGATAGAAAGCCGTAATTGAAAACACAGGAGGAATGAAAAATGAAAATCGCAGTCAGTTCGTCCGGAAAAGACCTTAATGCCCAACTCGATCCCAGGTTCGGTAGATGCGCCTATTTTCTCATCGTCGACTCCGAGGACATGAGCTTTGAGGTCATAGAAAACAAAAACGCCATGCTCGGCGGCGGTGCCGGCATTCAATCAGCCCAGTTTATTTCTTCCCAAAGGGCCGAAGCACTCATTACCGGACATTGCGGTCCCAATGCCGTGCAAACCTTGAATGCGGCCGGCATCATCCTGTATACCGGCCAAGCCGGCACGATCAAAGATCTTGTCAAAGCCTGCCAAAAGGGTGAAATGGACTCGTCCACCGCGGCAAATGCGCCTCTGCATGCCGGAACCGGCGGTCAGGGGCTGGGTGGCGGCAGAGGCATGGGCGGCGGCAGAGGCATGGGCGGCGGTGGTCGAAGAGGAGGCAGTGCATGATTATCAGTATAGCCAGCGGGAAAGGGGGTACCGGCAAAACCACAGTCGCCACCAATCTGGCCATGACGATTGAAAAAGGCGTTCAGCTGCTCGATTGTGACGTTGAGGAACCCAATGCCCATTTGTTTGTCCGGCCCGAATTTGACCCAAAAGAGCGTGTTACCGTTTCGGTTCCGGAAATTGATGAAAAAAAATGCACCTTTTGCGGAGAATGCGGTGCGCTATGTCAGTTCAAGGCCATTGCCGTCATGCCCGACACAGCCATCTTGACTTTTCCGGAACTGTGCCATAGCTGCGGAGGATGTTGGGAGGTTTGCCCGGTTGATGCCATCATGAAGGGAGAACGTGAAATCGGATCCATCGAATGCGGTCATCACGGCCGACTTGAATTCGTTCACGGGCGCCTGAGGGTCGGTGAAGCCATGGCACCACCGCTGATCAAGAAGGTGCGGTCTTACGCCAATCCGGACAAGCTGACCATCATCGATGCACCGCCCGGTACGTCTTGTCCGGTCATCGCATCCATGCGTGATACGGATTTCGTATTGCTGGTGACCGAGCCCACACCGTTTGGCCTGCATGACTTGAAACTGGCGTTCGAAGCGGTACAAACCCTGAACATTCCCTCCGGGCTGGTCGTCAACCGCATGGGTCTGGGCGATGATAAGGTGCGCGACTATGCGCATCGAGTCGGCTTGCCGATCTTAATGGTGATCCCGTTTGATCGCCGGATCGCCGAAGCATATTCAAACGGTGAAATGATTGTTCACGCGTTGCCGGAATACAAGGAAAAGTTTCTGGATCTTTATCAACACATAAACGAAATAGTTCAGCACGGCTGAAATTCCGGAGATATATACTTCAGATTACATCCAGAATGTGATGCCGCAAACAGGAGTTAACCGAATGAAAGAGTTGATTGTTGTCAGCGGAAAAGGGGGGACGGGAAAAACCAGTCTTGTATCCGCCTTTGCCGCGTTGTCCCAGAACAAGGTTCTTTGCGACGCCGACGTCGACGCGGCCGATCTTCACTTGATCATGGCCCCCGATGTTAAAGAGCGCCATGATTTTCAATCCGGTCATACAGCCATCATTGACAGCGAAAAATGCACAAGCTGCGGGATATGTAAAGATCTCTGCCTCTTTGAGGCCATCAGCGACGACTTCGTGGTGGATAAGACGGCCTGCGAGGGTTGCGGTGTGTGCCATCATTTCTGCCCTGAGAAGGCAGTGAATTTTCCATTGAATACCTGCGGCCAATGGTTTATGTCTTCCACCCGGTTTGGACCGATGGTACACGCACGTCTGGGGATTGCCGAGGAAAATTCGGGCAAGTTGGTGAACCTGGTCCGTCAGGAAGCCAGAAAAATTGCTGAAAAATTGGAATTTCCCCTCATTATCACAGATGGTCCACCGGGTATCGGATGCCCGGTCATTGCCGCCATTGGCGGCGCGAGCGCCGTGCTGATCGTTACCGAGCCGACAGTGTCGGGCATACACGACATGCAGCGGGTCGTGGAGCTGGCCGCTCACTTTAACATACCGGCCATGGTCAGTGTGAATAAGCACGATCTCAACACGGAAATGACCCAAAGAATACAATCCCATGCGTTGCAAAATGGTTTGACCATGGTGGGAAACATTCCTTTCGACCCGGTATTCACCCACGCCATGGTTCAGGGCCAGACGATTTTCGAATACGACTCAACAACCGCGGCGGGAAAAGCGGTAAAATCAATATGGGAAGGCGTGCTGGAGAATATAAAGAGTTAACGCCATACGCTCCCGGCCGGTTTATAGCGGTTGTCAATAACCGTTCCGTTATTCGAACTGTTTTTTCACCAACCACTTATACCACCCTTCCGAATTTCGGGGTTTATTTTTTCAAAAGCCGTATAAGGCAAATTCTTCTCGTTTTTGACTTCTTTGGTGGGCATGTATTCGTAAAATGACCGGAAAAAGCTTTGATTTCTGGCAGGATCACTCAAGACAATTTCTCGAAATGGCTTTGCGTTCCGATCGCCGCGAAACCATCGAACACCCGGATGGTTATGGGAAGCATACCGGTGCTTGCAGAGATACCGTCGAAGTTTACCTGATCGTCCGTGAAAGGATTATCCAGTCGGTTGCTTATCAAACCAACGGCTGCCTGCATACCAACGCCTGCGCCAACACCGTTTCATTCTTGGTAGAAGGAAAAACAATCAACGAAGCTTGGGAAAACACTCCGGAGGCTGTCATTAATTTCCTGGAAACCCTGCCGGCGGAACACTTCCATTGTGCCGAACTCGCGGTGGGCGCTTTGTATCGCGCCCTCGCCGATTACAACAGCATCAAGAAGCAACCATGGAAAAAGGTTTATCGCGTCCGGTAGACTTGTAGATCGTTTTGTTTCATCGTTTTTTATTGGACACCTTCGGTCTTAATACGGAAGTGTGAATATCCAGAAGGCAAAATGCTCCATTGCAAAAACCAGGCACCTTAAAAACAGCAATTTCTGCGACAGAAGGATTTTAGACACCTCAAAATACTTCTCTAATATCAAAATTGGACAAACGCCACCTGCGACAGTAAATGATAAGGCTCAATTTTCTCCAAACCGCCAGTTCTCAGATGGTGCTGAGACGTTTGGATACTTTCAAAAACAACTCCTGCATCGGGTAAGAACTGGATAACAACACCCGAACCCGACGGGTGTTACGGATAACCAACGCACCGATTTTAAGAAGCTTCAAGCGGATGGTGTCACAGCGGGCCCGGGCCAGACGGCTACCTGCCAGCGCGCCGTTTCTAATTTGTAAATATTACACGGTTTAGTCGATTTTGGAAAAATTTACTCACACAGATTCTCACACAGAGATCGCATATTATAATAAAGGCACCAGAGAGGGTGACAAATTCGAAAACGTTTCAATTAGTAAAGTTAATGGTGCAGGATGCGATAATCATATTCGTAAATTTTGCTGCCCAAATAGACTTTTCTTGTAGTGAAGAGGAATTTAAAAGGTTCGACGGTATAAATTACCCATATCAAAAGGTGATTGATTTGAGGTTTTTAACTTAAACATTTCTATCATTTATCAGCACGACGCAGAAAGGGTATAATATAAAGGATAGTGGGCTGTTATGCTACGATAAGAAGGGGGTGTTTTTCATAAAGCGGATATTAGGCCACTGATTACGGTTCGCGTTGGACCATAACTCATAAGAACTTTTCAGTTTGTGGCCAATACTGATCGAGTTTTGCGC
Source organism: uncultured delta proteobacterium (assembly GCA_963848135.1). Lineage (GTDB taxonomy): Bacteria > Desulfobacterota > Desulfobacteria > Desulfobacterales > SG8-13 > JARFQH01. Next base: position 80,704 of record CAWKCK010000018.1, on the reverse strand, counting down.
ATGTATCGATCCTTGATCAACTTCTTTAGGGACACCTTGATTTCAGAGTCACGCATGATGTGATACCGCATCTCTAATTCGTGAACCTGCGACGCCAATGGAAGGTCCCGAAAAACATCCCGGATCCATCGCGAAAAGTCGTGGCGCCGCATGTGATTCTTCAGGACTTCCGAAGAACAAGCCGAAACCAAGGTTATAAACTCCGTCAGACTGTTGGCGCACCGGACCGCCAGCCCTCCTTGGGAAGTAAATATGAAAGCTTCTTTTGGGGAAACGGGAGCGTCCAGGTACTTGTGGCGGTGGCGGATGTGGGACGTCAGCCGCGATGCGATCCGGAAGCTGCTTAGTCGGCATTTCGATTCGTCGGTGCATTGAAGCAGGGCGGCTTCATTCGACTTCAGGGACCCCAGGAACGCTTGCCATTCCATGTCGCTACCTTGGCCGCCGAGAAGTGAATGAAGACGGCTGGCTTCGGCAGGATCGCTCTTTCGGGTAATGATGATCGCCTCGGAAGCATGCACCACCGAGGGATCCATCCGGCATGCCTGGAAGGTAACGAGCGTATATGAGGCCATCTCGAGGTCCAGCACGTGGTGGGCCTCTGGCCCGTAGAGGAAATAGTGTGCCTCATCCACAAAGATGCGATGCGGCAATCCTGTCTGACGGCGAAGGGCGCCGAGCTTCTCCAATAGGGCTGGAACGTATTCGAGGCGCTTCACCGGAGACATCTTCGAGAGGTCGACGACTATGCTCGACTCTGGGTAGCGGAATACCTGCTCAAGGTTTTCGAAGTTCGGCCCGCACTCTTCCCTGAGGACCACGACTCCTGGTAGGTCTTCTAGAGGTGAGTAATCCCCTTCGGGATCGATAACGCAAACGCTATAATCTTGCAGGATAAGCTGCTCGCAGAGCAGTCCTGCGAGCCACGATTTCCCTGATCCTGAGTCACCTGTTATTAGAATGTTCCGCCCTCTCACTTCAAGGTAGAGCGGCTTGCCATCCTCTACGAAACCCAGCAGCATTTTTCGCCGCCTGTGCACCTTGGGAAGCCTTGGTTCGGCGGAAATTTTTCGTATGTATGCGGCGATAGCCCCCGGGCCGGGTCCCTCGAGGACCTCGTCGGCCACCGCTTTGAGGGCCGGGCTGCCCCACTGTACTGCAAGGCCGATCTCACACAGATCCAGCATCGCGTGGTCGTTCTCTGCGTCTCCGATTGCAATGGTGTTGTGCGGTGACAGTCGAAAGAAGGACAACGCCTTATGAAGACCCGTCGCCTTGCTGACGGAAAGGGGAAGGACCATGAGCCGGCTGCGGTTGAACGTGATGGCGAGGGGCAGCTCCAACTCACGGATGACTTCCAGGATGCACTGAGCATGGCTTGCATCCGCCTCGATTATACATTCGCCGGCAACGGCATGGATGTCTCGCCGTCTTAATTCCTCAATCAGAACGGGAGGAGGCGGATGTGTCAGGATCATTGTCCTGCTCTTTTCGGGAAATACCAGGACCGCACCGTTCTCGGCCACCACGGCGTCGAGGAAATCCAGGTCAACAGCCACACGTCGAAGGTCTTTCAGGATTCGGCCGGTGACAAGGATCACGGCGATGCCTTGACCGCGCGCTTCCTCAATTGCGCTGCGGACATCATGGTGGAGTTTCCCGTGCTGGGCGATCGTCCCGTCGTAATCAAGGGCCAAAGCTCTCAATCGCATGGGCTTCCTTCCTGAGCGTTTCCTGGACAGGCACAGACAGAGTATACGCCATGGGCGATATACACTGTCTGTGGTTTGGGCTACCTCACCGCTACGGGATAAGTTAGAGCATGTCGTTTTGTAGACCAGTTTTTTCCGGTAAAGCGTAAAGTTCTTAAAGCCTGGATTATGCGATGACTTCCCCCAAAAAGAGGTTCCACAAACCTTATTCCGTGTTTTCGATGCTTTTGTTTTGGTTTGAAGGGTCGAAAGAGACGTGAAACCGTTTAAGACCCTACCGATTCGTTTTTCAGACCCGTCTGAACCCTTTTTCACGTGTTTTTTGATAATACCTCCCTCTCTAAGGAATTTTCAATGAATTTCTCAAATCATGCACCTTCAACGCTGCCAACCGGGTACTGCCCGGTAGTGGTAACGTAGTGAAAAAGCCGATGCAACAAGTTTATACCAATACCTGACGTGATAGGCGATCCTGGCTTCCGCCCTAACCAGACGGATCAATAACGAACAAGGGGTTGAAAATAGGATCCGGGCTTTTGCTATGAAGACATGGGAGAAGAGTGAGTTGGTGAAAATTGTCCGAAAAATTGCGAAATCGTAAAACGCGACATAGGTGACCATCCCATGCCTTGACACCCGAGGCTATTTTCATTAAGTTGGTATAGACCTAAACTCTCACATATTTCTCTTAAATTTAGAGACTTCTTGCCCTAGGTAATCGCCCAAAATGACAGCACCTCTATCTCAGGAGGAGCTTCGGCAAATGGCTTCCCGATGGCTTCTTCCCTCCCGGGACGTCCACCGTTTCCGAATTCATACAGACACCACGGATTATTTTCGTGTGGAATATGGTGATGTGGTTGTTCTTGGCGACAGGCCCTATCTCATTCGTCATAATGCCAAAGAAGGGCGGTTTGGGGTTGATGACGAGGTCAAATTTTGGGTAAAGCGCGCCATTGACCTTAAAAGCGGCAGCCTGAAGGTCATCAAACTCGTCTTTTACGAAAAATATACATCCCATATCGGCGGCATCGAATTCGAGTGCTTTCGCAGCCCTAAAAAAGAGGCCCGTATCCTGGATTTGGTCGCCGGCCATAAAAACTTCATGCATGGATATTGGATCGAGGATAAAGAGGGCAATCTCGTTCGCGTGCTCGATTTTATCGCCGGAAATACCCTCCATAGCCATGTGGAGAATATGAATCTTGGCCATCAAACCTATTTCTATGAGCAGTTCCCTGGCATTCTAAAAAACTTTATTGAATGCATCGAGGCCATCCGTTTTCTTCACGAACATGGCGAAAAGCACGGGGATATCCGGCGCGATCATATTCTGATAGACCGCCATAGCGGACGGTACCGCTGGATCGATTTCGACTTTAATTACCGTCACCGGGAAAATATATACGGCTTCGACCTCTTTGGCCTGGGTAACGTTTTGGTATTTTTGGTGGGTATGGGAGATGTGTTGGTACCGGAAATGAAGAAACAAGACCACCCGGCCCTGCAGGCACTTAGGCAAGAGGATGTCAATATCGTGTTCCACAACCGTGTGGCCAATCTCAAAAAGATTTACCCTTACATACCCGAAACCCTCAACCGGGTATTGATGCATTTTTCAAAGAGTGCCAACTGGTTTTATGAAAACACGTTACAGTTGCTGGATGATTTGGGGGAGTTTAAACCTTAAATTGACTACTACGTATATGACGACTTTAACCTAACCCGGATAAACCGGAAACAGCAAAACGCAAACACCAAATCTTAAATAAATTACTAATATCAATGATCAAATAAATTTTAATTACAGTATCCAAGTCTTAAGGAGGGTTAGGCATGTTCGGTAACGAGGAAATGTTTAACAAAAATATCCTGATTGCCGTAGACGAGTCGGATAACGCCCGCCGGGCGGTCGCCTATGTGGGCGGACTCCTGGAAGGTGTTGAAGGTTTCAACGTATTAATCCTGCACGTCATCCGCCAACCGGAAGAAGATTATTTTCCCGATCCTGCTGAAAAAGAAAAATGGCTCAGCAAGTATAAGCTTAAAGTCGATGTCATGTTGGAAAACTATCGTCAAATCATAATTCATGCAGGCTTTGCCCCGGAGGCCATATCGGTGCGTGCCACTCTCCGCTACTGCCCCTCCCTGGCAGAGTGCATCCTGGCGGAACGTAAGGAAAGCAAATGCGGTACCATTGTGGTCGGCAGGCAGGGGCTTTCACGCAGTGAGGAGTTTCTCTTCGGCAGTGTCTCCAGCAAGATCGTCAACCATGCCCGCAACTGCACGGTGTGGGTGGTGGAGTAATAGCTATTCTGCAGTCAGTCCCAGCCTTTTGCTTCGCAGGTACTTACTTATCTCAAGATAGATAAATCCGACGCTGCTTAAGATCAGGACGATAAGGAGTTCTAAAATCGTCAGCGGTGAAGTTCCAAAGAGATTGTTCATTGGTGGCAGATAAACGGCACATAAGGCAACGATAAAGGAAAGCAGTATCGCCCCCAACAATGCCCGGTTTTTGAACAAGCCGACTTTTATCGAGGGAAACAAGGTTGAACTGGCGGCAAACGCTAGGAATAATTCAAAAAATATGATTGAAAGAAACACAAAGGTTTGTGCATTTACCACATGTCCTGACCGGTTGAACTCCATCATAAAAAGACAGATCGCAACGATTGTCATTAACTGTGGGTAACCGATTAGGAAATTACCCAGACCGCTTTGTATCTTTTCCTTTCGGCTTCTTGGTTTTCTCTTCATCGCTTTCGGTTCAAATGGATCGATGCTTAGCGCGGTGGCCGGGAGACCGTCTGTTACCAGGTTAATTAAAAGGATTTGCGTCGCGGTGAGCAAAGCCGGAAATCCAAGCATGAGAAGGATAAATATGATGGCAACCTCTCCTATGTTTCCGGAAAGAAGGAATGCAAAGAACTTTCTGATGTTGCCATAAACGCCTCTGCCTTCTTTTACTGCATTTACGATGCTCCTGAAATTGTCGTCGGTTAATATCATGTCGGATGCTTCCCGGTTCACATCGGTTCCCGTAATACCCATGGCGATTCCGATGTCCGCCTTCTTTAGGGCCGGTGCATCGTTAACTCCATCACCGGTCATGGCCACCACGTGCCCTTTGTTTTGCATGGCTTTTACAATTTTCTGCTTGTGTTCCGGCTTCACCCTTGCATAGATGGCAATGTCCTGGATGGTATTCTCGAAATCTTTATCGCCGATTTTTTCAAGATCTTTGCCGGTAATACTCCGGCCGGTTATGCTGATCTGTTTTCCGACTGCCACGGCGGTGCCCTCGTAGTCTCCCGTGATTATCACCACGCTTATACCCGCTTCATGGCATTCGTCTATGGCCACCTTCACCTCATCCCTTGGCGGATCGATCATCCCCTGCAGGCCAATAAAGACGAACTCTTTTTCATCCGTTTCTTTAAACTGTTGGGAGTCCCTTATCTGTTTGAATGCAAACCCTATCAACCTTAAGGCGTCCTTACTAAATCCAAGATTTACTTGTAAAATTTTATCCTTTTTTTCCTGGGTTAGAGGAGTTATTCGACCGTCAGGATTATAGCTACTGCACAGGTCCAAAACCACTTCAGGCTTGTCAGTATAGATGCCCCTGAAAAGTCTAGAGGTAAGCAAAAGCCCGGTCAGCCCTTCAGGCAAACCTCCACGAAGCATCTGGCTGGCCTTGTCTTGAATAAGCACGTCGATATCGTCTCGTACGGCACAGATCGATACGGCCGAACCCTTGGTGTTGTTTATGTTGATGGCAACAATTTGAACCTTGAGATGGTCAGGGCTGGTCTTGCTGAGGTTTATAGGGGTCGACCAGCTAAGGGGTTTGATAATGGACCCTACGAGAAGGCAGAGAACGAGGCCCGAAGGGCCGGGGTGGGCATGTGGTCACTCGGGCGCAAATATATCAGTCCGAGGGAATGGAGGAGATTGAACTGATACACCAATAAAAATAGAGTCTTAGACTGCCTACAAGGCCCGTAGTGAGGAGTTCAGGATCCGGATCCTCCTATGGCCCTATAGAGCAACCCATTGCCTTCCGATATGAACTTAATCAGTCTGTTTCAAGCCCTTCGACCACAGTCCTGTACTTTTCGTGAATCATCTTCTGGTCAAATTCCCAAAACTCTGCCAGCATAGCTTGGTCCTCTTCTTCGGTGAAGTAGTCCCTGCTTGCAGGGAAAAAGACTTTGTCCTCCTTCTCGATGTGTTTGGGATAGAACTCAGCAATAGTTTGCAATTTGTTGGTAATATCTGTCAATGCAGATTGATCACCATTCCGGTATCGAGTATTAGCCTCGACAAGAACTTTGGTCGTTTGCCGTCCGAAGACATGTTCGTCGATCAGTTCCTGCATGATCCGTTGATCTTCAGCTGACAAATCTTTCTTGCCCAAATCTCTAAATAGAATGTCCTCTTCTTTGCCGTGATGTGTACGGTCGGCATATGTACGAATGAAATCTACGGCTGTATCTATAAATACAGGATCTACCTCTTGTGTTGACTTTATTTTTTCAATGCCAGTTTTGATGATGGAAATCATTCGTTCGATTAGCCGATGTTCAATCATAAGTGGGCCACGTGCTTGCATCCGTAACTCCTTTCTTACCGACTGCTACAAGGGAATCAATCTGCAATGTTCCCAGTGCAAAGGTTGATGATCAGAGCTGAATGATGAAGGCAGGGCTTTAATCGTTCCTGCCCTAAAATAGTTTTGTAGACAATTAATGGCCGTGAGTTTTTCTGTCAAGTGCACTCGCCCGGTTAGGTTCAGGCCTTATTGCTAAGTAGATCCTCTATTTGATCAATGTGAAGTTTTCGATGGATGCATCTGTAAAGCCTGTATTTCTCACCTATGCTCTCGATTTTTGGAACCAAATCTGAAGGATACTCTTCCAATTCACGATCTATTTCTTTAGCAGATGAATACGCTAAATTGGCGGCTGTACGTGGTGGTATCGCCTTCCATGTCGAGAGGAGGGCATCGTTAATGATATCGATGTCTATAGGAGATGGTTCAACATTTCCGGTCTGTTTCCATTTCCGCAACATATATAGTGAACGTTGATCCCAAAATGCTAAGTGGGCAAAAGCAACTGCCACAGTCCAATCACTTCCCAATGGAAGGTTTAGCTCTTCGTCTGTTAGTCGGTCTATAAGAGTTCTTAATCGTTCACGTTCTTTTGCGTTCTCAGCAACAAAAGGATGGGCAGCCATAATGTCTCCCTATGAATTAGTTATCTCGTAGGGCTTTGAGGTAAGGTGTTATATGTAATTGATAGATTTCACCTGACATCATTTTCCGGTTTGTACGATCAAATCAAAGTTAGCACTTTAAAACCGGTGCATCCTAAAATACGGACCACCCCAAATGAAATTAATTAGGCCGAACGTGATTGACCCAACGGCACTGATAATTATCATTGCCGGTATGGTTGCTATTGCCAGCTTGACCATAAACAGGACCATAGAGCCAAACGGCATTTTGATGTCGGTGACTACGACTTCAGATTCTACTTTTGCCATTATGATTTACTCCTGTTCGAACCTGTGTTTACGCAGAAAGTGTTAACTTTCGGATCATATGGATATGGCTTATAGTCTTCTCTGAATTAGGCCTTGAGTTAGATCTTCAACTACATCTTTACTAAGCAAGAAGCCGTCGAACACCTCAAACAAGGGTTGGACAATTTTGTAAACATAGTCTCCTAATGCTGACAAAGTTGTATCGAGTGTTAGGAGGCTAAAAGCTTGTACCTCATCCTGATAGGAGCGGCTGGAATGTGTTCGGAAAAACCTCGGTCAGCTCCTTCTTGTAGGAATAATCGCAGAGCATGTGCCTCTTTTGAAAGGGTAGGAGCTGGATTTCAGCTTTGTGAATTTCAGCACACAGCCGTCGGTACTCGAGTGTGCTTGCGTCAGGATCATCTATCCCGTTTCTTTTGAGCAGGGCATGGATCGACTCCCTCAACATCCCGAAGTTGCCAAGGTTGAGATTGGTGATGAGGTCGTTTCGGATATTATCAAGGCTGTTAACATAGCTGTGAAAGGTCCCTTCGTCGGAGAAGGGCAGGGCATCCATCTCTTGGTCAATCTCTTCAGTATATAATGATTCGTCCGAACACTGGATGGTCTCTTTGATGTACTGATCAAGAAGTGTCTTGATTCGATCGTCGGTCAATTTGGTCAAGGTCGTTCCGCCTTTTCGTAAACGCATGAATATGAGATGAATCTTGCCGGCAAGGTACTGGGCCTTTTTCCGGGCGATACCGGCATATCCGGTTCGCAGACTATATCTTAATTCTGTCTTGCCAACAATCGTTTGTAGGTCCTTAGGGACCATCATCCGGAAACAATATGAGTAGGGGTTTCGGACCAGATAGGAAGGGAATTTGGGGGTAGTTTTCATGGCGTCAACTCCATCTCTCTTACACAGATTTGTGTAAGGTGTTTGTGTAAGAGGTGTGTAACAGATGGATTTGATGCTTTTTTAGGGTTGCAGTCACAAAAAAACCTGCTGTAAAAACAGCAGGTTATGGAAAAAGTTTGGTGCCGAAGGCCGGACTTGAACCGGCACGGCTTGTGGCCACTACCCCCTCAAGATAGCGTGTCTACCAAGTTCCACCACTTCGGCACATGATACTGAAAAAGTACTATTGAGATTTTTCGCCCTCGGCAGGAGCCGGCGCCGTCGTAGCGGGGGCTACCGGTTGCTCTGCAGGCGCGGTCGGTTCCGTTGGCTGGGCCTGAGGGACGGCCTGTTCGGTAACCGGCGGTTTTGTTTCCATCATTATCGAGCTTTTGGCGCGATTGGTGGAATAATACGCCAAGGTTAGAGAGGTGATCATGAAGACAATCGCTGCGACTGTCGTTAATTTGGTCAGAAAGGTGGAGGCCCCGCCACTTCCGAAAAGTGTCTGGCTGGCGCCGCCGCCGAATGCCGCCCCCATGTCTGCGCCTTTACCGGTCTGCAGAAGCACGATCATTATCATAGCAATGGAAACGACAACGTGAATGATGATAAGTACCTGTGTCATATTAAAATCCTAACAGATTCGATCTGTCATCGAATTTAAAAACGTACGATGCGGCTGAAGGTTTCTGCATCCAAACTTGCGCCACCGACCAAGGCCCCGTCGATATCCGGCATATCCATCAACTCCGACGCGTTTTGCGGTTTTACGCTGCCGCCATAGAGGATACGCAGGTTGACTGCCAGGTCATCACCGAACATCTGCGCCACATTTTTTCGCAAGAACTGATGGATCTCCTGAGCCTGAGCACTCGTGGCGGTTTTACCGGTGCCGATTGCCCAGATCGGCTCATAGGCGATCACAAGATTTGGTAGCGCTTCGGCAAAATGCTCTTTTAGACCCATTTTTAGCTGTTTGTCAAGTACAGAAAAGGTTTCACCGGCCTCGCGCTGTTTTTCAGATTCTCCGATGCACATGATCGGAATCAACCCGGTAGCCAAGGCTGCAGACACCTTTCTGTTTACGTTTTCATTAGATTCGCTGAAGTATTCACGCCGCTCCGAATGACCAAGAATCACGTAACGGCAACCGGTCGAAAGGAGCATGGCGGATGAAATTTCCCCGGTGTAGGCGCCTTCCTGTTCCCAATACATGTCCTGGGCGCCCACGGCAATCGTGCTGTCCTTGAGGACTTCGGACACTGGATATAGTGCCGTGAAAGGCGGTGCGATCATGACATCGACTTCTCCCACAGCGGAAACCAGATCTTTCAGTTGAGACGCCGTCTGAACAGCCTCCGGCACTGTCTTGTACATTTTCCAGTTTCCAGCTATCAGCGGCGTGCGCGAGCCCATGTTTTCCTCCTTTACTTAGAACCGGTTTCTACGAATTCATGAAAAACTGTGGATTTCCCAGCATGCTTGAGCATACTGGGTCCAGCCGCAAGGATCATGATATTTCCCACCGGTCCGGTGCAGATCAACAGCACGATAGCCAATATTACAAAACTATTGCCGGCGATGTAGCGAGAGGCCGCTGGAAAAACGATGTAAAATATCAAATCGATGACGCTCAGTATCAGAAGGGACCAAACGGCCCATTTTCTTAAATTCCAAATTCCGATACCCAGGACGGCAAATGGAATCATGGTTACCAGGAATTTTATCGCCATTAGCCGCGCCAGCGGGAAAGGAATGACCGGGTCCGTGGCCAACCATAGAAACGCCTTGAAGATGGCGATCCATCCGGCAGCCCAAATCGGCCACGGGAAATTAGCATTGATCCGCCAGTCGGGAAAAATCAGAAACGGCAATTGCTCCCCGGTAGCTTTATTGTTTATTGCAGAGGTGTGGCCTTTAACCGGTCCCGTCCGATTCTGTGTCAAAAACTGAACCCCTTCCGTCTGTTTATGGTGCTTTACGTGTACCGTGGGTATTTCGTCGACGCGACACGTCGGGGTAAAGGGTCTTCAAAACAACCCCGGCCAATTACATCTGATTTCCGATCATTGCCGCCAGGTCAACCATTCGGCTGGAATACCCCATCTCGTTGTCGTACCAGGACAATACTTTCACCATCTCATCGACAACGTAGGTTGTGGGCGCATCGACAATTGATGAATACGTCGAACCATTATAGTCGGTTGATACCAGCGGGATTTCGCTGTAACCCAGAACGCCCTTCAAGGATTCTTCAGACGCTTTCTTGAGGGCATCGTTGACATCCGAAACGTTGAGCCCTGATTTTTCGACCGTCGCCACGAAGTCGACAATCGATACATTGGGCGTCGGGACGCGAATCGCTAATCCGTTCAATTTCCCGGAAAGATCGGGCAGGACCAGAGCGACGGCCCTGGCAGCACCTGTCGTCGTAGGGATCATGGACAATGCCGCCGCTCTTGCACGGCGTAAATCTTTGTGTGGGAAATCGAGCAGACGCTGGTCTCCGGTATAGCTGTGAATGGTTGTCATCAAACCACTGCGGATCCCGAAATTTTCAAGTAAGACCTTTGCAACGGGTGCCAAACAGTTGGTGGTGCAGGATGCATTTGAGATGACATGGTGCTGGCGCGGATCGTATCTGTTTGAATTGACACCCAGAACGATCGTTATGTCAGGATCTTTAGCCGGTGCGGAAATAATGACCTTTCGAGCGCCGGAGGTGAGGTGCTTTTCAGCATTTTCCCGATCCCTGAACAAGCCGGTGCACTCAGCAACGATATCCACACCGAATTCACGCCAACGCAGCATGGCCGGATCTTTGATCGATGTAATCGCTACCGTTTTTTTATCGACTTCGATGGTGTCGTCTTTAGCGACAACTGTGCCATCGAGCGTACCGTGCACTGAATCGTACTTAAGAAGGTGCGCCATGGTTGCCGAATCTGTGAGGTCGTTTACTGCGACAACCTCCACCTCGGGATGTTTCAACGCTGCTCTGAATACCAACCGTCCAATTCTACCAAAACCGTTAATGCCAACTTTTATACTCATTGTGCTTCCTCCAAAAATTTCATCATTATTAAAGCATCTTCCTTTGTGTCTATATAGTACCTTGGCCGTGTGGCGATGATTTGAAAACCAAGTTTTAAATAAAGGTTGTTGGCCGCCGTATTGGATCGGCGAACTTCCAAATACGCGGCTTTTGCACCCCTAGCGCTTGCCATTCTGAAGCAAGTGTCTAGCAACCAGGCTGCGATTCCCTGGCGCCGCCATTTGGGTGCAACTGCAATCCTTAGCAGATGCAGGTCCTCAAGAGTCAATCTGAGGCAGGCATACGCGATGATTTGTCCATGGCCGGGATGCAGGACGACAATGTCGATTGCATCTTTACATGCGCGTTCGTTAGAAAAGGATATACGCTGCCAAGGTTGCCTGAAAGATTCTTTTTCGATGGATACGATAGCGTCGATATGACTTTCATCAAGGGCAACGATTGACCAGGCAGACACGGCTAACTCCGCTTGTTGCCTTTCAGGATACCACTGGCCAGAGAAATGCTCTTCTTCCCAAAGGCTTCGACACTGACGGCCAATTCTCCTATCTTCATGTCATTGCGTGCGTTCACGGCTTTGATCAGCATCGGCAGGTTAACTCCCGAAACAACCTCCACACGTCCTTCCTCCAAAAAAGTATAGCTCAGGTTAGATGGGGTGCCGCCAAACATGTCTGTCAAAATTAGCACACCTTCTTCCTGCCCGACTTTTTTAATTCCATCGGATATCGCCTTTCTTAACTTGTCGGCGCTGACATTCAGATCGATGGTAACCGGTTCGGTTTTTTCTGGTCTTGAGCCGATGATGAATTCTGAGGCTTCAATCAGGGATGCCCCGAGCTGGCAATGGGTCACTATTAAAATTCCGATCATGTATATTTCCCGCTTCCGCTGATTTCAGTTTGCATGCGATATTCGTGATCGAATGCGGACTCAGTGCCCGTGGCCACTATTGCTTAATGTCGCGGTGGGTGAGGGCTGTGTTTTTGCCGGTCTGGTAGATATGGTCATAAATGGCTCTTGCTATCGCCACGGATCGATGCCTGCCGCCGGTACACCCGACAGCAACCGTCAAATAAGCTTTGCCTTCCTTTTCATATAATGGAATCAGATAGTCAAGTAAATCAGTATATTTAGATAAAAATTCACGTGCGGCATCGTTATGCAAAACGAAGCGTTTCACTTCGGTCGATTCGCCGTCCAGGTCTTTCAGCTCCGGGATAAAATAGGGGTTGGAGAGAAAACGCACGTCGATGATCAAGTCCGCGTCAGCCGGTGTGCCGTATTTGAATCCAAAAGAAACCACGTGAATGCGCATTGATGGCAGATTGGCGATCCTGCTGGCAATGCCGTTGAGTGCTACTTTAAGCTCATGTACGTTTAAGCGAGACGTGTTGATTACATGATCGGCATCCCGTTTCAAACCTCTCATTAATATCTTTTCGGCTCGGATACTCTCTATCAGGCTGTTACCCTGCGCAACCGGATGATGTCGACGCGTCTGACTGTAACGTTGCAGGATTATTTCTTCGTCGGCTTCCAGAAATAAAATGTCGAGATCGAACCCTTTCTGCCTTATTTTTTTGTAAATGTTCGGATAGTTATCCAGAAAGCCGTTCTGGCGCAAATCCATACCGAAGGCCATTCCGGCCATATCATCGTGCTGATTACCCGGCATTTCCAGGAATCGGGGCAGCATCACAACCGGCATGTTGTCAACGCAATAGAAACCGGCATCTTCGAACGCCGCCAAGGCCGTACTCTTACCAGAGCCGGACAAGCCTGTCACGATGATTATTTTGGGAGGCTTCACTATCTTCTTATGGGTTCTATAGTTGGCAGTCGTTCGAACTCGGATTATCCCGATTCAAGGGAATCGTTGCCCGTTTATACTGGTATTGATTGACAACCGTTCACATATCCGATTTGGGACCGGAAAAATCGTTTGTCATCGCGGTTCGGTTTAAAAATCAACATCCTCATCTTTGATAATACCGTAAATATCGTCGCAGTTTGTTGCGCTCAAGAGCCTTTCCCTGAATGTTTCGTTTTTGAGTATTTTCGATATCCTTGCCAGTACTTTCAAATGCAGACCGGTGGAATTTTCGGGTGTCATCAGGAGGAAAAAGATATGCGTGGGGCGCCCGTCCATGGATTCAAAGTCAACACCTTTATGGCTGAGGCCAAACCCGAGGACCAAATCATCAAGGTTTTTAAGTTTGCCATGCGGAATTCCAATACCGTTGCCGATGCCGGTACTCCCCAGCCGTTCTCTTTCCATGAGGACCAGGACGAGTTCGTCCAGATCGGCACCCTTCAGGCGGGCGATTGGGGCCACAAGTTCTTCCAGAATACTTTTTTTGTCCTGTGCTTTCAGATCGGCGAGAATTGCTTCTCGGGGCAATACATCCAGGATTTTCATTTGCGTGGTCCATTCAAGTCCGGTTCGGCACCAGATGCAGCCATATCAAGCGCACGATCCACCGGCATACCGGCCCGGTTGTTGATAGAATTTTGTGTAGATTAATTAACTCTCAGGCTGAATAAGGCCGTAGTGGCCGTCCTTTCGCCGGTAGAGGACATTGACGCGATCGGTTTGAGAATTGGTAAATACCAGAAAGTTATTTTTGACCAGATCCATTTGCAAAACAGCTTCTTCGACATCCATCGGTTTGTATTCGATATTCATGACTTTGAGCTGCGGTTCGTGTTCTTCATCAATCGTGGCCGCGGCGTATTCCTCGATTTCTTTAATGCTGGATTTGGCACCACTTCTGCGTTCTCTTGTTTTCTGCTTGTTTTTTTTTATTTGCTTCTCGAGCTTATCGAGAACCATGTCGATGGCGGAGTACATGTCGTTAATTTCTTCCTTGCCAATAATATTGAGACGGTCTCCGACGATGTTTATCTCCGCGATATGACGAAATTTTTCTACCGATAGGACAACGCTGGCCTCTGCCGGATTATCCAGAAGCCTGTCGAAGCGGTCCAGCTTTTCTGTCACATAGTTTTTTAAATGTTCCGAAGACGGCAGGTTTTTGAACGTAACGGAGGTCTGCATGAATCTAAACTCCTTAGATTTGTTTGCGTTTGTTGGACGGCAGCACGTTCAACATTTCCCGGTATTTTGCAACCGTACGGCGGGCAATATTTATTTGAGAATCTTTGAGAATTTTGGCGATTTTATCATCGCTGTATGGCTTTTTTGGATTTTCATTGGCGATTATCTGTTTGATTTTTTCCTGGACACTGACCGAGGCGATGGCACCACCATGCGCGCGCTGAATGGAACTGTTGAAAAAATACTTCAATTCAAATATTCCCTGCGGGGTATAGGCATATTTGTTGGTCGTAACGCGGCTGATGGTTGATTCATGCATTCCGATATCCTGCGCGACGTCCCTGAGCACCATCGGTTTTAATCGCGAGATGCCTTTTTCAAAAAATTCTCGCTGGTAATGGAGAATACTTTCCATTACTTTATAGATTGTTTTCTGCCGTTGGTGAATACTCTTGATTAGCCACGCTGCCGAACGCAATTTATCCTGAATATAGCTTTCGGCTTCCCCGGGGATTTTGTCTTTGGCGGTGATGGATTTTTTATAAAAAGGGTTGACGCGCAGTTTAGGCATTCCGTCATCATTGAGAACAATGACGAATTCATTGTCCATTTTGTAAACATAGATGTCAGGGGTAATATACTGCGGCGTGTCGTCCGAATATTGTCGGCCCGGTCTCGGTTCGAGACTCCTGATGATATTGACGGCCGCAATAATATCATCCGTGCCCGCTTTCAACGCGCGACAGATAACCTTGATGTTCCTTTTTTCCAGATCACCGAGATGAGTCTTAATGATTTCTGTAACCAAGGTGTCGTTAATCTTCAGGTGTTTGGCTTGAATCATCAGGCATTCGCTGAGGTTCCTGGCGCAAACCCCGATGGGATCGAAAGTCTGCATGAGGGAAAGTGTCGATTCGACCTTTGCCAGATCCGCTTCAGCGTTCCGGGCGATCTCTTCGAGATTAATATCCAAATAACCGTCCTGGTTCAGGTTCCCCACGATGAGCGAGCCAATTTGTTCCTCTTCACGACTGGGCGCTGTCATCAGTAGCTGCCACAAGAGATGGTCTTTCAATGACTCTTTGCGGGCGATGAAAGCCTCGTATTTTGGTGTTTCTCTGCTTTCGCCCTCGTAGTTGACTCTGCCGGGTGTGTTGTACTCGTCGAGGTAGCTGCTCCAATCGATATCGTCATTGATTTTCTCTTCGATTGTGACCTCTTTCGCCGGGTCACCATCGTCAGCGGCTTGGTCGGCCGCCTCAGTCATACGCTCTTCACCGGCTGATTCCTGCAGCTCTTCTAAGGCGGGATTCTCTTCCAACTCCTGACGGATGGTATCCAGAAGCTCCAGACGGGACAATTGCAGCAGCTTGATCGCCATTTGCAGCTGAGGGGTCATGATGAGCTGCTGCGTTAACTTGAGTTGTTGTCTAAGTTCGAGAGCCATATTTATAAACTGAATTCATTTCCCAGGTAAATTTTGCGTGCAATATCACTGGATGTTATGTCTTCGGGAGTACCGGCCACAACAACCTTTCCCGCGTTCAGTATGTAGGCGATGTCGCAGGACTGCAGGGTATCCCTGACGTTATGATCTGATATCAAGATGCCGATTCCGCGTTTTTTAAGATGACCGATTATGTTCTTGATGTCAATCACCGCTAGGGGATCGACGCCGGCAAACGGTTCGTCAAGTAGCATGAATTTCGGGTTTGTTGCTAGTGCCCTGGAGATCTCCAGACGCCGTTTTTCGCCCCCGGAAAGGACGGCGGCTTTCTGGTTGGCCAAATGTTTGATGCCGAGTTCCTCCAGCAATAGACCCGTGCGCTCTTCCTGCTCATCCTTGGGCAAAGACAATGCCTCAAGAATTGCCATGATATTTTGTTTTACGGTCAGTTTTCTGAAAATAGAGGGTTCTTGCGGTAAATAACCGACACCTTTGCGGGCCCTAAGGTGCATAGGATATTCGGTCAGGTCTTCATCATTCAAAAGCACCTCGCCAGAATCCGGTTTCACCATCCCTACTGTCATGTAAAAAGTCGTGGTCTTGCCGGCACCATTAGGTCCAAGAAGACCGACAACGCATCGACTTTCAACCTTGAGGCTGACTGAATCGACAACGGTTCTGCCGTTGTAAACTTTGCCAAGATTTTGAAGAGACAGTACGGTCATTTCGATTTCACACACGCCCGGTCTCTGCCTGCGTTGGCACAGCAGTTTCCGACCCGATTGGTACTCTATAGCAGATTTGGTCTCTTCATCCAACAACCCTGTTGTAATGACCTAATTTTTGGGGGGTATATTAAACACCCCTTGCACCCGGTTCTCGGAATTGCCGCTGACGATAACTTTTTCGGTGTCGATGAAAATGGTAATCTGTTTTCCGTTGATCCTACTGCCGTCACGATTGACCTCCGTATTTTCTCCGGTCAAAACCAATGTTCGGGTTTTGCGGTTGTATATCGCCCGGTCTGCATTGGCTGTAAATTCGTCTGATAATATGCGTACGTGACCTTCGGCAACGATCTCTCTGATATTCGTCCGGGGGTGGCTTTTTCCTGCCGCCGGCTTTTCTATCGCATCGAAAAGCACCTTGAGCCGATCGGTCAGCAGGGTGTATTCCCCGCGGATAACTTTGACATTGCCGATAAATTCCGCCGATTTTGCGTTTTCGTCGCCGACCAGTTCATCTGCAGCAATCGAAACCGGGGGAGGCGGCTCTGCTTCGTTTCCGGTTTCATCCACGGCTGACGCCACCCTTAACGGTATCTGCCCAAGGCTCCCCCACAGCAGAATCATGGCGACCCATAGGCGAAAGGAGAATCGCTTTGGGTTAAAGCGTAAAATCATCGCTAAAGGTGCCCTGCACATTTCCCTTCAGCACGGCCCTCCGATTTTCCATGTCGAGAGTCATACTGTCAGCGCTCAGTTGAAAGGCTTCACCGGTGATTTTCACTGGTGAAGCTGATGAGATGAATCGTTTCTTGTGTTGATAGTGTAGCGCCTCGGTTTCAAGGTGCGCGTCTTGGTTTTTCAAATCCACCTGTCCTTGAACGCTGACGTTTTGTGATTCGGTCTCCAATGTACCACTATCGGCAGTCAAGTGAATTTCTTGTTGATCCTCGAGAAAAAAAGTCATGCCAATGTTGTCGAGGCGCACTTTTTTTTCCGCATCGAAATAGCGGGCCGATGTAGCGTCAAGTTGCCATTCCTTTTTACCATTTCGGGTGGCCGTTTGATGAATATCGTCGATTGTCATATCGACCCCCGGTTTGAATTCAGTGATCAGTTTTTCCGGATTTTTTATTAATTTCCGGTAGTTGATATATACGACGGTCACGACGCCGATGATGGATAAGATGAAAAGAATAAGCACAATCTTCAAGGTTTTCGGTTTTTTCTTCTTCATTACAGCCATTATACCATATGTCTGCAAGCATGCGTTACCTGAAGCGGCCCTTTCGTGTACAGCCGTTTGTCGGGTTGCAGCGTCCGGTTTTCTCTCTGCCGATCATTAAAGTCGACATACTGGTTTTTTTCTAGGGAGGAGCAGCGAACCGGATCGCCAATTTTATCCCGGCATGGCGTACTGCCATGGACCCGACCAGCCGAGTGGCAATACATTGATAGTCAAATTTATGTCTATAGAGGACCGTGAAGCCGGTCCGGGGTGTGCAAGCGGGCAAGGGTTGCCGTTCATCCGTTCACAAAGCGTGAAACGCACCTAATACCAAAGAAAATATTATCGCGCAGACCATTAAAAGTCAAGAAACGATAAACTTTGCCTTGATTAACACTCTTTTCCTTGTTATGAAAATTGATTCAATTTTAAATGCCTATATTTCAGTAAGTTGTTGTAAATTATAGATTTTATTAACCAGGGTTTGGGAAGCCGGTAATCGAAAGCCCAGTGGTCGAGCCTGGAATCGCACTCCGAGGGCTTAACCAGCAAATAATCGAGCCGGTTAAAGGTGACATGACAATTCACAGGGTAAACAAGACCTACCAGGAAATCAACGCCAAGATTAAATCCGGTAATGTAGTGGTCGTAACAGCCGAGGAAATCATCGATATCGTAAATAATGACGGGCCGGTTGAGGCCGCTCGGCATGTTGATGTCGTAACTACGGGCACATTTGCACCCATGTGCTCATCGGGGGCGTTTATTAATTTCGGTCATTCTGAACCAGGAGTAAAGGCGTCTAAGGTTTGGTTGAACAACGTTTCTGCATACGCGGGCCTGGCTGCTGTTGATTGTTACATTGGCGTTACCGAGCCGTGTGAAGACGACCCTCTCAACAAGGTGCATCCCGGCGAATTCAATTATGGCGGAGGACATGTCATCCAGGATCTGCTGGAAAAGAAAAGTGTTCATTTGAAAGCGCTTGCCTATGGCACCGATTGTTACCCCAATCGAATGGTCGAAAAAGACATTCGCCTCAAATCATTGCCCCAGGCAACCCTTTGCAACCCGCGTAACGCCTACCAGAATTACAACTGCGCCGTGAACCTCTCGAACAAAACGGTCTACACCTATATGGGCGCCTTGAAACCGAAGGCTGGAAACGCCAACTACTGTTCGGCCGGACAGCTGAGCCCGCTGTTCAACGATCCCTATTATCTAACCATCGGTTTGGGGACCCGAATTTTTCTCGGCGGTGGAGAGGGTTATGTTACGTGGCATGGCACGCAACACAATCCATCAGTGAAAAGAACGCCGAAAGGTGTCCCGTTAAAGCCGGCCGGAACCCTGTGGGTTATGGGTGATTTAAAAAAAATGAGCCCCAAATGGATAAAAGGGTTGAGTCTGCAGGGATACGGCTGCTCGATGGCTGTCGGTCTGGGGGTGCCGATACCGGTGCTCAATGAGAAAATCGCACAATTCACGGCCATATCGGATAAGGACATCTTTACTCAGATCGTCGACTATGGGAATGATTATCCCAACGGTATCTCCAAAAGCTACGGAAAGATCAGTTACGAGGAATTGAAAAGCGGCACCATCGAATTCGACGGTCGCAAAGTGCCAACGGCTCCGCTGTCGAGTGTTAGCCGTGCAAGGGAAATTGCAGAGATACTCAAGGATAAGATTGCACGCGGAAAATTTTTTCTTGGTGAACCTGTTTTCACTCTGCCTAGTTCGAAATTCTGACGAAATCTTAGCAGAGAGCGACGCAAAGTATACAATTTTACTGCACAACTGAGAATTCTTAAGCCTTGAGCAATGGTGCCGTGTTGTACACTCAGAAAAGATCCATAAATTCTGAAAATATTAGGCCCTACCGGCCAAATAGTCGTATATCCGCACGATGCGTCAACTGCCTTCGGTTTCTGAAACGATGAAGCGATTGAGGGTATTTATAGCTCTGACGCTGCCCGATACGGTGAGCGCCGACATCCGACATGCCCAGGAACAGCTGGCCAGTCACCGGCTTAAAGTGCGCTGGGTAAGAGCCGGGAACATCCACTTGACGCTGAAGTTCCTCGGTGAGATCGACGCATCCCGCATCGAGGAGGTTGAAGCCGTAGTAGCGGAAACTGCATTTAAAAGGGCCCCGTTTCATCTGTCCGCGAAGGGCGTGGGTGTTTTTCCCAATATCAAGCGGGCACGGGTTATCTGGATGGGCATCGCGGGCCAGGTGACTGCACTAACCGAACTGCAACAGGATATGGCAAGCCGGTTGGTCACCATCGGATTCCCGCCTGACAAGCGTAGGTACTCGGGCCATCTAACACTCGGGCGCAGCAAAGGGGCCATCGACGCTGGGCACCTCATGAATGCGATGGCCGAAATTCAGTCCTTCGAATCCGAGTCATTCATCGTCAACCGGGTAAGCCTTTTCAGAAGCGAATTGCATACCGCAGGAGCGGTATACACAGAACTGCGCGCAGTGACTTTGATGCCGCATCATGCGTAGGGCTTTCAAATTTTAAAGAATGTTCAATCAAAGACACCGGGTACCACATCGCAGATAGCAAGCGGAGGCAACCACAAACAGCATGAGGGTGAGTTCGATTCTATCGGCTGAATTCGCCGTCGAGGAGGAATTGATGACCAACGTAGCGGACAAATCAAGAGCGGTAGAAACAGCCATGGCCCAGATCGAACGCCAGTTCGGCAAGGGGTCGATCATGAAACTCGGTGACAGTCCTGTGATCAAGGTGCCTGTTATTCCTACCGGCTCACTGGCCTTGGATGTGGCGCTTGGAATCGGCGGATTACCGCGGGGCCGGATTGTCGAAATTTTTGGCCCTGAATCTTCCGGGAAAACAACCTTGGCATTGCATGCCGTAGCGGAAGCTCAGAAACAGGGAGGAATAGCCGCCTTCATCGATGCCGAGCACGCATTAGACACAGTATACGCCAGGAAACTGGGGGTGAATTGTGATGAACTGCTTGTGTCACAACCGGATACCGGTGAGCAGGCTCTGGAAATTACCGACATGCTGGTACGGAGCGGCGCCATCGATGTGCTGGTTATTGACTCTGTTGCCGCATTGGTGCCTCGGGCCGAAATCGAAGGCGAGATGGGCGATTCCCACATGGGACTCCAAGCCCGACTGATGTCACAGGCTCTACGTAAACTGACCGGAACGATCGGAAAAACCCGCACATGTTTGGTGTTCATTAACCAGATCCGAATGAAAATCGGCATCGTTTTTGGTAATCCCGAAACGACTACCGGTGGTAATGCTTTGAAGTTTTATTCCTCAGTTCGATTGGATATACGTCGAACCGGTGCAATCAAGGAAGGACAGGAAGTCACCGGTAACCGCACCCGGGTACGTGTGGTCAAGAACAAGATGGCACCGCCGTTCAAAGACGCGGAATTTGATATTTCGTATGGAGAGGGGATTTCAAAAACAGGTGACCTGCTTGACCTGGGAGTGCAGGCTGGGGTTATCGACAAAAGCGGTTCCTGGTATTCTTTCGAAGGCGAGCGGATCGGTCAGGGACGAGAGAATGTGAAGCGTTTTTTAACGGACAATCCGGATATCTATGCTTCAGCGCTCAGCAAAGTCCGGGAATTCTTGGGACTTTCGGAAAAGCCCGAAGAAAAGGAAAAAGATAAAAAGGATAAAAAGGACGAATCTTGATCCGGTGTGGCACCTCAAATCGTTAGGCGTTTTCACTTGAAGCGGTCTTCGGGCGCAATCGTAGACCGCGCTGCAGGTAAGTAAGTATTTTTGATCATCTCCAAAAAAGTTGGTGGTTTTTACGGGTACATTATTCATATCTTATTAAAATAAAAGTATAAATTAACCGCAGACGCACGCAGACATAATGCAGACAAACCCTTTTTACCCGGGCGACTTGCCCGGGTAAAAGGTGCATGCCTTTCAGGCAGAAAAGCGGATGGCCTCGCGTAGCGACAGCTTGTTTTGCCTCCGCAGGTCGTGGAGGCAAAAGTCTGTGTCCGTCAGCGTCTGTCGAGCGAGCGAAGTGAGCGGGCGGCCAATTTAAAAACGCTATGATTCATGCATAAGCTTCGCATCAATATACACCAACTAAATCGGAGAAGAACCGTATTTTTAAACCAAACGGAGTGCACCCATGACAGGCAATGACGTACGCAAGGTATTTTTGGACTATTTCAAGAAGCACCACCACGAAGTGGTAAGGAGTTCATCGCTTGTCCCCCAGGACGATCCGACTTTGTTGTTTACCAACGCCGGTATGGTCCAGTTCAAGCGGGCGTTCCTCGGGGAGGAAAACCGCGGTTACCGGCGGGCGACAAGTTCTCAAAAGTGCGTACGCGCTGGCGGGAAGCATAACGATCTGGAAAATGTTGGGTACACGGCTCGCCATCACACTTTTTTCGAGATGCTTGGTAATTTTTCGTTCGGAGACTACTTCAAGGAGAAGGCCATCGATTTCGGCTGGGACCTGCTCACCAACGGCTATGGTTTGCCGGCTGACAAACTTTGGGTGTCGATATATCTGGACGATGATGAAGCCCATACAATTTGGAATAAGAACATCGGGGTCCCCGAAGAAAGGATTAGACGATTCGGAGAAGAGGACAATTTCTGGGCCATGGGTGACACTGGACCCTGCGGTCCCTGCAGTGAAATCCATCTGGACCGGGGGGAGTCCTACGGCTGTGGCAACCCTGATTGTGAACTTGGTTGTGAATGCGATCGTTTTCTCGAAATATGGAACCTGGTCTTCATGCAGTTCAACCGTGACGAATCCGGCACCCTCACACCCTTGCCGAAACCGAGTATCGATACCGGTCTGGGGCTGGAGCGCATGGTTTCAATCCTCCAAAACACCCCGACGAATTTTGAAACCGACCTGATTTTTCCGATCATTGAAAAAACGGAAGAAATCAGTCAAAAGGCTTTTGGAGATGACAACGAGGCCGACGTGGCCATGAAAGTGATTGCCGACCACAGCCGCGCCGCTGCATTTCTGATCGGTGACGGGGTTTTTCCCTCCAACGAAGGCCGTGGATACGTTCTGCGCCGTATCATGCGGCGGGCAATCCGGTACGGGCGTATAATCGGTCTGAAGCGTCCGTTTCTGCATGACACCGCCAGCGTGGTTTTCGAAATTATGAAGCCGGCCTATCCGGAACTTCTGGAAGCCCGATCTTTCATTACCAACGTGATAAGAAATGAGGAACTTCGATTTATCGAGACGCTCGATACCGGGCTGAAACTTCTCAAAGATACGCTGATCGACCTCGAGGCCGCCGGGCGGAAACAGATTCCCGGCGCGGTGATTTTCAAACTTTACGATACCTACGGATTTCCGGTAGACATCGTCAGAGATGTCGTCAGAGAACAAAAAATTTCACTGGATATGACCGGGTTTGACAAAGCCATGGATGCGCAACGGGCCCAATCCCGTTCCAAGACGTCCTTTACAAAGATCA
Source organism: uncultured delta proteobacterium (assembly GCA_963848135.1). Lineage (GTDB taxonomy): Bacteria > Desulfobacterota > Desulfobacteria > Desulfobacterales > SG8-13 > JARFQH01. The sequence goes on along the minus strand of CAWKCK010000018.1, from coordinate 57,555 downwards.
GCGATGCGTTCAAGAAACTGACCTCACGGGGAACCACCGCCGAATTCGTCGGCCACAGCCAAACCGAATTGACCTCCAAAATAATATTGTTGGTGCGGGATGGCCAGGAAGTCGAGCAAGCCGGATCGGGTGATGAGATTGAAATCGTTACCGAGGCGACACCCTTTTACGGAGAAGCCGGTGGCCAGGTCGGGGACACCGGTCGCATCAGCGGAGCTGAATTCGAAGTCGAAGTAACAGATACGATAAAAGATCCCACCGGCCTGATCATTCACAAGGGGCGGGTATTTTCAGGACAGGTAGCAGCAGGCCAGACGGTTCAGTTGACCGTCGATTATGAAAAACGGATGGCCGTACAAAGAAATCACACGGCCACCCATATTCTACATGCCGTTTTGCGCGATGTTCTCGGTGACCATGTAAAACAGGCCGGATCCCTGGTTGCCGCAGACCGACTGCGATTCGATTTCAGTCATTTTTCCCAATTGGAGCCGGAAACGTTAAACCGGATCGAGGCAATGGTTAACGGCCGCATCTACGAAAACATTTCATCACAGACTGTTGAAATGGCGGCCGAGGAGGCATTTCAATCCGGTGCGATGGCGTTGTTTGAAGAAAAATACGGTGACCGTGTCAGGGTGGTGTCGCTGGCTGATTTCAGCAAGGAGCTTTGCGGTGGTACTCATGTCGAAAACACCGGCGATATCGGTCTCTTTAAAATCGTCTCAGAGTCGAGTGTTGCCTCCGGAATTCGGCGTATCGAAGCCTTGACCGGCAAGGAAGCGGTCGCCTACACACAGAAGACCGTTCAAATACTGCAGGAAACGGCCAGCCTTTTAAAGGATTCACCGGAAGCGGTTCCTCACAAAGTGGCGAAGTTAATTTCGGAGCACAAATCGCTTGAAAAAGAACTTGCCCGCTTGAAAAACAAACTGACCAGCCTTTCGGCCGCGGACACAGAAGCCGGCAAAAAAACAATTAACGGTGTCCAGGTTGTGGCCAAGAAGGTTGAGGCAGACAATCCGGCAGCACTCAGAGACCTGGCCGATCGGTTTAGAGACAAGCTCAAATCCGGGATCGTGATTCTGGGGGCGGCCGCCGGCCCAAAAGCATTCTTGATTGCTCTGGTGAGCAAGGACCTGATAGGCCGCTACCACGCCGGCAAGCTCATTAAGGAATTGGCAGTGGTTGTCGGGGGCAGCGGCGGCGGAAGGCCGGACATGGCCCAGGCAGGGGGCACACAACCGGAAAACCTCGAACAGGCACTCCAACTTGCCTACGTCCTTATCGAAGGCTCCAAATAAAAATCAAATGGGGAAAGGATACCACATAATAATCATCGGTAATCCCCCAGCTTTGCTGGGGAAACGCCCAAAGTTTGATAGTTCTTGGAACTCACAGTGACCGGAGACGATGATTATTATATAATTCAATGACCGTTTGGTTGCCCGGAATAATGGTTTTAAAAGACCGCTTTGAGCGTATCCCAAACCATTCTTCCGGATTTGCCGGGAATCATTTTTCACCACCGCCACTGACGGTCGGATCAGACCATCGGTAACCTCAAAGGCCCCGGCATGTGTCTTGTATCGAGAGGTTTGTGCGGCAAGTATCTCAGCAGCGCGCCATCCGATAGACTCACCGTCTCAACATCGCTTGAACAGTCCGACCTGCGACCTATTCTTTCTTGACATTTTTCGCTCTTACATCCTATAATTAACTGAATTAAATAGTAATATTTTACTGTAGTCAAGAAGGGGGCGTTGTATGGATCTGCTGGATCAGATCACTCATTTTTACCGCAGACATCTTCCTGGGGCCGTTCAGGAGAAAAACATTCTTAAGGCGCCGTGTCCGTTCTGTTCCACCACCGGTTCCGGTGAGGGGGGAACCCTGATTGCATACTTGAATCCAGACAGTTTTTTTGCAGGATATTTCAGGTGTCTAAACCGCTGTCGACCGGGTGGATTCCCGTTACACTTCGGACGCTTGATCGGTATCGAACCCGATCAGGTGCCGGGCTATATTCCTGACCGTGAGCCCTTCGTCCGGGACATCGTTTATCCGATTAAAAATCTTAAACAGGAGATTATTAAATTTACCTCATTGATGACGGTAAGCGAATATGAGCATTTCCGGTCCTTCGGTGTGTCAGAAGCGGTCGTAGACGAGATGAATATCGGTTACAACGGCCGTTACCTTGTCTACCCATATGTTGCCGAAGATGGGAACAGTTATGCCGCCCGCTGTATCCTGCCTGGCCGGCAGGAGGATAACTTCTGGCACGGAGACGATAAATTTACCAGCGGTGATTTTCAGATTTTTGGCGCTTCGGAGATTGAACGGTGCGAGGGCGGAGCGCTGTTTATCGCTGAGGGGGAAGACAATTTACTGACGCTCAAGGAACTTGGGTATCCCGGAATTGCCGTCCCGTCTGCTGGGGATCTAGAACACATCCGTGCTGAGCGATTGGAAGGGATTAAGCACGTTTTCATCGTGGTCAATCACACTCCCGAAGCGTATTTGTCGGCGCGGGATGCAGCCACCCGCATCGGTTTTAAAGCGCGAATTCTCATGTGGCCGCCCCACGCCAAACGTGGCTATAATCTCACCGATCTTGCCCTGGAGAAAGGTCAGGATTTTCGATCGACTGTATCAGCCTTAATCAGGTCCTCCAAGGCTTTTTCACCATTTTCGTCACCTGAGAGGGAACATCGTAAATTCCTCGAATTGATTGCGCGCAACCGGGAAGAAAAACTGACCGGTCTTAGCTCAGGGTTCGCCAAATTTGATCGGGCTTTGGGAGGCATTCAGGGGATCAATATCATGGGGGGACCGCCGAAGGCTGGTAAATCTTGTTTTTACATGCAAGTGTCCACGGAAATGGCCCGTCGAAGGATGCCAGTGATTTACTACGACTTTGAAAACGGACGCATGAAAATCTATGCTAGAACCTTGTGCCGAATGAGCCGCTTGGCTGAAAAAGAAATCTGGCAGAGCACGAACGACGAAAATGTCCCCCGGAGTTTAGAAACAGCTCGGCAGGAGTTCCGGCAATTGCTGCAGTACTTCAGGGTCGTCACAGATCGCAAATTAAACCCGGACATCATGCGTCGCCAAATCGACTTTCTGCAACACGAGACCCGAAAGGATTTTGCCGTTGTGGTCATCGACAGTTTACACAAATTGCCTTTTAAAGATCTATCCGACCGACGAACGGGCATAGACGCTTGGTTGCGCCACATGGAGGCCATCCGCGATGATCAGAACGTATCTTTTTTTGTCGTCTCCGAACTTTCGCGTGGCGAGGGTGGGCGTTACGCTAAAAAACCGGATCTCGGTGCCTTCAAAGAATCCGGCGATATCGAGTACAGCGCCGATAATGCCATGATATTAATACCCGATTGGGACCCTGTCGATCCGATTTCATCCAAGGAACGGTTGAGTTCTTTGTGGCTGGTGGCCAGCCGGGAGAACAGTCCCGGTAAAATTTCCTCCTACCGTCTGGAATTTCCCTTTTGGGGTTTCTCCGAAATCTAAGCTTCTGAGTCTCCTGCAAGAATCGACAAATTTTGGAACGGAAAGGGTGAATCGCTGCAGTGTAAATCCATAAACAAGAACGACTGACAGAAGACCAGATGATTTATGAGATACGTTTCTTTTCGTTATTGTAGTGCCCCACACTCCCGTGTACTGGTTTTTTTTGCGGTGGTTTGTGGCCTTGCTTTCTCTCTTATGTCGGCAGGTTGTTCGCGACCGTATTTGCGTCAATCCACTACAGAAAAGGCGCCGGCAGGTACCCAGTCTCTCGAACAGCGGGCGTATACTGTCGTCGAGACGGGAAATTACCTTACCGGTGTCGAAATGCTCGAAGAAGTGCTTCGCCAGGATCGCTCGAATGCAAAAGCGATGTATGTCCTGGGCTATGTTTACGGACAATTGGGTGAGATTGAAAATGAGATCCATTACTACGAGGCTGCCATCCGGTCCGGATACCTCAGTGATCAGGCCTTTCATAACCTGGGCAAAGCCTATCTTGGGTCCGATCAAGTCGCGATGGCGATTCGGTCCTTTGAAAGTGGTCTGGTTTTGAATCCAAACAACGCTGACAACCATTTCGGACTTGGCATGGCTTATCAGGATGTCTTCGAATATGACAAATCGGAACGTGAGTTTCTGAAGGCAATTGAGTTAGCGCCCGATGTACCGGAGTTCCGGGAATACCTCGGTCGTTTTTATGAAGATGCCGGTGAATTGGAAAAGGCCGAAAAGCAGTTCCAACAGATCCTTGAAATCGACCCCGATTACGATGGGGCGCGAGAGTACTTAGAGCATATCGATAGGAAAAGAATGATTCGCGACAATCCCTGAAATCGGGGCTATTTTCCCTTCAAGACATCGATCATTGAGTAAACCCTGGCCTTGGCTCCCTCTTGCCACCTGTCGTTCAGGTAATCGACAGCATCCAATGTCCCGCGGGCGTATATTTCACGCCCATTGACATTGTGGGTAAATTCGAAACGAACCGTCTTGTCGGCCGAAATCAGGGTATAGGTGTGCCAAGCGTGTCCGCGCAGATATTCATTGGGTATGCCCCAGACCGTTTTCTGCTGTTCAGGATTTCTCTCTTTGAGAATACTTTCTTCTGTGAACGGGACGCCCAGGGCATTGAAGTGTTTCACCATGGCCTTGGCCGTGCCGCTGGTATCCGCTTTGCCTTGTTGATGGCTTTCACGGATATTGAGCGTATAGTCTTGAAAAAGAGCGGGGAATTGGTTGGCCGCGTATTCCATCATGGCCTGAAAACCGACGATTTGCTTGGCCATGTTCGGCGCGATGACCGCAATCGTATCTGAGTCCTTGACGCTTCGCTCAAGTTGAAGCCGATCCCCGCCTGTCGTACCCATGACAAATGGAAGATTATGATTACAATAAAATCGAGCGTTATCGTTGACTGCTGACGGGTGGGTGTAGTCCACGCTGATGAAATGACCGGCCGATCTTTTGACTTCCGCTATCACCTTGTCACGACTGTTGGGTTTTACAAGTCTTAGCTTTTTATCGGACACCGTTATTTCGATGTCAGAAATTTCGGGACCGGTCAGAGCGACCGGGATCAGCTCAAAGCGGTTATCGGCCATAACATGCTCGGCGACGACCCTTGATATATTACCCGGCAGGCCGTTGACCATTATCTTGATGGATTCCATTGGATTGATCCTCCTTTTGTGCATTTCGGGTTACGATTGAGATACGGCTTGCCTTGGCGATGAACGGTAGAAATAGGTTATATAAAGCCTATAACCCTGAAGGTTGCCCGACCCGAACAGTTCAATTGAATCTCCCCCCAGGGACCCTTCCTATGCGGAGGTGGTTTTTAACATTTGATCGCGCACGTCTGTTACGACGGCCGCCAGTCGCGGAAACTCTCTGTCCTTACCAAGTGTCAAACGATTGTAAAGTGATTTGACGGCCGCCGGAATGTAGGTCTCAAACTGTGTTTTTCCCTTGGCGCGGCTCAGGTGCCCGAAGGCGCCAAGAATCTGAAGATTGCGAGTCAGGCAGCAAAAATGATAGCCCCTGCGGAAGTTGTCAGCACAACCGGGATGCTGTTTCTCAAATTGATGAATACCATATTCAAGCAGATCCGACTGGACGTTGTCCGGCAATTCCGCGTAAGGATCGATCAGAAGGGATGCAAGGTCGTATTGAATAGGACCCTGCCGCCCGCCTTGGTAGTCGATGAAATAAATTTTCCCGTTATCAACCATGATATTGCGAGACTGAAAATCACGGTGCATGAATCCGTTTATCGCATAATTTAGGGCGCGATCGGCCAGGAGAGAAAATTCATCTTCCAGTTCCGCATAGAAATCAGGGCGATTGAGATATCCGCTAAGGAACGCCTCGGTAAAATACCGGCATTCTTTTTCGAGGATCAGCTCGCGGTTGTAAGTCGTCGTTTGGTAAGTCCATGACGAATCGAAACCGTCGATACCGGCCACAGACATGGTGATCAACTGCCGTACGACCGATCGGTAAAGGGTGTCTATTACCTCGGAACCTGACCTGCGCTTTACCACATCTTGTAAGTGCGTATCGCCCACATCCTCCATGAAAACCTGTCCGGCAAAGCAATCGTGATTATAAATTTTCGGAACCGGCACGCCTTTTGTAATTAGGTGGTGCCCGATGGCAACGAACGCATCGACCTCTGACCAGCTATCATCATTGCGGATCCCGTGGTCAACCATCACAAGAGTGGCCGAACCGTTTCTCAAACGGTACCAGTGGCGATCTGAACCGTCGCCGGCCAACGATTCACTTTCTACCTGCCCTGGCACAAGATCCGGATCGATGTGTCCGAAAGCCACTCTGGACATCGCATCGCGGACGGCCTGCCAGTAGCTTGCCGGTGTGCCAATATCGGTCCAGTAATGTCCGCTGGTTACATATGCCTTGACAGCGCCGCCGTCGGCGATGATCTTGCGGTAAGTGTCGATGCTGCTGTGAAAGGTTTTGTCCGGTATAATATCAAGTACTTCAGGATTGATAACCTGAATGCCGGTAAAGGCCAGACGTTGATGATTCCCGGGATTGTCAGTTTCGGCGGGATCTCCGAAGTCTATTATGAAACCTTCTGACGAGACTGACACCATATTGAATCGGGGTTCGTCGTGCAAAACCAAGGTCACCGGGTGGTTATGGTCCAGATGGAAACGGTATACCGCCTTAAGGTCGACATCTGTGACAATGTCGCTGTTGATCACCACGAAAGGGTGGTTATCCCAAAAATGGGCGACCTTTTTGACGGCGCCGCCGGTGCCGAGAATCGTCGGTTCAAAGCTTGTGTGAACGGGAATATCGTAGCTCTGTGAGCGCAGAAAAGCATCGATCCGATCGTTAAGGTGGTGTGTGTTTATGATGATTGCTCGACAGCCGGCCGCTGCAAGCCGCCGAATCGCCAAGTCCAGAATGGGGCGTCCGGCAATGGTGAAAAGTGGTTTAGGTGTGTTACGGGTATACGGGAGCAGCCGGGTACCGAAACCGGCCGCAAGTATCATGGCTTTCATCTTTTTTTGGGGGCCGTTATACGCGCGGAGCTCTTGCGTGTTGTATCGGGTGATTATTTGCCCTACTGCAGTCGACTGATATAGCGATTAATGGCGACTGCAAAGAATTCGGACTTTTCGATATCTTCCGAACTCTTTATTCCTTGACTGGTAAAAAAATCAATCGCGTTTTCAAAGGTCACCTTTGAGAGGGCTTCCCTGCGATCGATTTCCTTGCGCTTATACATGCGCCGGCCTCTCGCCTCAATTTTCTTCACGCGTTCCTTAACTGTCGCAGCGCTTGCCGGTGCCCACAAAAAATAACTCAATACGACCAAGTAGGCTTCGAAATAGGTGATCAGGAAACTGGCGAACAGTTTCAATTTCCTGAAGCCTGCCGAAGTAACGTTATAGGTGTCCGGCAGGGTCCGGTGGGGTATGAGAATCGCTTCGTCTATGAACGCCTTGAGGGTTTTGCGCACCAAGTGTTCAGGATAAAGATCGACATCGTGAGCAAATTCGTTTTTGAACATGTGTTGCAAAAACTTATAGCCGCCGTGAATATCTGTTGCTGAGAATTGAAACGCATCCATATTTAGTATTTCCATGGCGGTAAAAGCTGCAGGAACAAAGAAAGCGATACAATTGTTTTTATAATATTCCAGACTCGAGCGGTGATTTTCATTAACCGTATACTCGGTGTCAACAACAGGTTGGCCCTTTTCTTTTGGAATCGCTTCGATGAATTTGCGTTGCGCATAGGATTCCAAAGCGTTTTCGATAGCGTGCTTCTGGTCGAGTACCAGCGTGTCGGCCAATTGAATCTCCTGCGCGCTCAGGTAGTCGAGATATAACTGTGTAATCGATTTGATATGGTCGAGGCTGAAACGGGTTTTGCTCGTGTTGAGAATGGCGCTGGCACACAAGCCATGGGCGGTGACCACAGCGGCTTTGTTGATGGCGTTTATGATCCGGAAGCCCAGGTTGCGGCAGAAGGCATTTTTTTGTTTTGGGTTCCATTCCTGGATGTTCAACCCTTGAGTGTTCAACAACTGGTTCAGGGAAAGCGGCTCGTTGAAGCGGATGTAAATTTTTCCATAGCGTTTTTTTAGAAATTTGCGCGCTTTGAGTACCTGAAAGAGATTCTCAGGTTCTTTTTGCCCACCACCAAGCTCATGAATATAAGCACTTTCTTCCAGGACACGGTCGTAACCGATGTAAATCGGCACGAAAATCAAATCCTCGCATGCGCCATTTCTGAAAGCTTCAAGAAGCATGGAAAGAAAGCCCAGTTTTGGAAGTATCAATTTTCCGGTGCGGCTGCGGGTACCCTCAATGAAGAACTCGATATTGAATCCTTCCTCGAGCAGTTTGTGGATGTATTCCGAAAAAACCCTTGAGTAGACCACTGCCCCGCGAAAGCTACGGCGGATGAAGAACGCGCCGCCTCTCCTGAACAGCGGACCCATCGGCCAAAATGCGAGATTTTTACCGGCCGCAACGTGTGGGCAGGGCATATTATTGTGATACAGGATATAAGACAAAATCAGGTAATCGATATGACTCTTATGGCAGGGAACCAGTATGAGCGGAGCCCTTTGGGATGCGGTCTTGATGTACCTTATACTGTCGTTGTTTATGGAAACGCCGTCGAACATGGTATTGGTGATGTATTCGACAATCCCTGACGCGATTTTGATCAGGTTTGAACTGTATTTTGCGGCGATCTCACCAAGATAGGCGTCAGCTTCTTTGCGCAATTTGTAGAGTGGGATCTGCCGGATTTCGGCGTGCTTGGTTATGAATTCTTGAAATCGTTCACCCGTCAGAATATTTTCCTTGAGCTCTCCAGAGCTTTTAAGGACCGGGCCGGTGATTGCCTGACGGTGTCGATTGATTTGTTTCAGCAGTCTCCGCCGCAGGTACAAAGACTGATAAGCGGTATTGGTTTCGCGGCTTTCGCCTAATGCGAGAAACTGCATCAAATTGACCGGTTCAGATATCTCAACGAATACCTTGCCCGGATTTTTAAACAACGTTACCAAACGGCGAATATTGCCTGGTTTTCCCTCCTGGCCAAACAAAATATCGACAAGGGTCGGGTTTGACCGATAGGGGTCCTTGCTGAAAAACATCAGCATCGGTACCAAGTGAATCGGGCGGTCGATCTCTTGCTGCATTTGTATTAGATGTTCTAACGGGTCGACCTTGGCCTTGACAAAACGGCGGTAAAACTCGCCTCTTTCCACAAGAGAAAGAAATCCGGCCCGGCCCTCGAGAAGTTCATCCCGGATGTAACCGCTTTTGTATGGGTTTTGGAAAGACATTGTCCTGATAAAATAATACAAATGGGCAAGGACTATCCTGAACAGACGTGAGACAGGTTGCCAAATCAGTAGGTGATAGTCGAATCCGATTTCAGGGACCCTATGGCCTTGACGGGAGAGGGTTGTGTGATAGAAGAGAAATTCAAACTTACTTTTGTTCTTGTTGATATAAACGATGGGATCCCCGGTTGGGATCTGGTTCAATGCGGCGGTCTGATCGGCACTTACCTTGATTCCGGAATAGAACATTTTGAGCAGCGTTGTTGTCAGACCGAGTTTTACGGGCAAAAAGCAGCTGTAATGTCGGGTGGTACCGGCCAGCAACCGGTCGAGCCATCCATTCTGTTTGAATGAAATGTCCACGTGTTCAGATTTTTTTCGGCGGGGCATGAGCTGTTTCCGGGGCGGTATCGACCGCGCGGGTGCCTCTGGGGTACCAAAGGAGGCGCAATGGTCAACGTGAGGCCGGCGTGATTAGCCGCAGGCAGTTTTGAAAACTTTCTAAGTATTTACAATCTAAGTAGAAACTGTCTACCAAAATAATGGCCGATATGCAATATATTATTTTGAACGATACCGGATGCTAATGGCCATCAGCGGTTCGCCCCAAAATGATTCTTTGATACATTTGTTTGTCGAAATGGGGTTGTTTTGGCCCCAAAACTGTGGTAATGGTCCGCTGAGTCTAAGTCATCCCACCACGCCAATTGAGTCGTGAGAGAAGGCATACGGACTGTTTCAGGTAGAAAATTCGCCGCCTGGAAGAGAAAAACGATCCCAGCGCTCAATTTTTTATTTGACGCATGATCCTAGCAGTACTAAATTGACGACTCATTCAAAGATACTAACAAGGATTCGAACACAAATCAAAAAAGAGGAGGGTTTGCATGAAAACTTTAATCGGAGGAGCGATAGCGGCGGCACTGGGCCTGGTCGGCCTCGGGATCTGGTGGAGTGAGTTTTTGATGGTACTGGCGGGTATCATTCCGGTTATGCTCCTGCTCGGTGGCGGGCTGGCAATTTATCTCGGATTCGATGAGCTGAAAGATACGTGGAAGAAAGACGAAAGCTTTGAACCAACATCGGTAGCAAATGAGGATGTTGACCAATACAAAAAAGAGATCGATGAGCTGAAAGACGAGATTAAGAGCCTGAAAAAGGCTTAACAAACCGTTATTTTCAGGGAGCTCTTCCGTTAAACGGTAGAGCTCTTTTTATTTACAGACGCTTGTCGCTGGACGTAACTGCCGTGCGGGCCAATTGGTCCGCACGCTCATTTTGGCGATGGCCGGCATGCCCGCGGACCTTTACCAATTTCACTTCCTTCAAGGTGCCAATTCGTTTCCGGATGGCATCGACTAATTCGCGGTTTTTTCGCGCTTTCCAATCCAGTGACAGCACGCCGTGAGCGTAGCTGCTGTCCGTGTATATGACGACCGGCAGGTTTCTTTTCTTTAACTCGAGCAATCCGGTCCGAATGGCTTCCAATTCGGCCACATTATTGGTTGTATGGCCGATAAACTTCGAGATTTCCCTCGCCTGTCCCTTGTATTCCATGACGATACCTACACCGGAAGGACCAGGATTACCCGATGAGGCGCCGTCGGTGTAAATGTGCACCGCATCTTCATCCGGACTGTCATTCGACGGCGTTATCGTTCTGTTTGGCGTATCATTTGCGGGGCTGGGATCTTGGACAGGTTGTTCTGCGGTCCTATCATCGAGGGGCGTGACATTGGCGGGATTGACCCAATATTCGTGATTCTGCTCGAGCTGATATTTTATTAAATATTTACCCTTTTCTTGAATGGGTCGGCCGCAGCTATCGGTTGCCATCCACACCTTGTTTTTCTTGAAACGCATCCGGCGCCATTGCGGTTGATCGGTGGAAGATCGGCTCATTGGTTTAAGAATACATTCGGATTTGTTGGCTTTGAGCTGCGAAGGCATCCAGATCGTCCTGCCATTCAGAAGCAATATCGTCGATGTCCTCACCTTTTTCGATCCGTTGGCGGATACGGCTGTCTCCGATGATTAGGTCGATCGGCAGTCTTTCGAATTCATACTCATAGGGTGGTTGTTTCCATTTGAAGTCCCCGCCATGATGCCGTATGACCTCCTGCAGCAGCCTGAGTGAGGTTACATATGGTTGATAGGCCGTCGCTTCAGTAACGTGGAGCTGATACCCCTTGCAGGGATGTCCGGCCCACTTGTTGAATGTCGGTTCAAAGGATACCGGTCTCAGAATTACCCCGGGCATTTTCTGTTCAGATAGCCTTGCCGTGAGTCGTGTCGGGTCAATAAAGGGCGCACCGAAAATTTCGAACGGTTGAGTGGTGCCGCGGCCTTCGGAAACGTTGGTTCCTTCCCAGATCACTTGACCGGGATAGACCATGGCGGAGATCGGGGTTGGGAGATTGGGTGAAGGTGGTACCCAAGGCAGCTTGGTGTCAGAATAGTACATCGCGCGGTGCCAGTTCTGCAAGGGGATCACCTCAAGATCGCAGTCGATTCCAAATTGTCGGCTAAACAGAAAGGCCAGTTCTCCGATGGTCAGTCCATGCCGCATGGGAATTGGAAAGCGGCCGACAAAAGAGGTGACGTCGGCTGCTACGCAGTTTCCCTCTACGGTTTTCCCGCTGACCGGATTGGGCCGATCGAGTACGACGACCTTTTTAGAGTGGGCCTTTGCGGCTTCCATGCAATACGATAGCGTGTATATAAAGGTGTAAACCCGGGTACCGACGTCTTGCAAATCGACAAGCAATACGTCTATCGGTTCTAACATCTCGCGGGTCGGGATTCTTGTAAGGCTGTAGAGGCTGAAAACAGGTATCCTCAAGACCGGATCGATACCATCCGCGGATTCGATCATGTTGTCCTGTTTGTCGGCATGAAACCCGTGCTGGGGTGAATAGAGCGCCTTGAGCTGTCCCGGGAAACTTTGGGCGATGAGCTCACGCGCGTGACGATAATTCCGATCGATAGAGGCCGGGTTGCAAAGAAGGCCAAGCCGGCAGCCCTTCAGCCCGGAAGGCGGATTCTGGCAGAGGTTTTCGAGTCCGGTGAAAACAGGTTGCATTGTCTTCCCAACAGTGACAACCGTTGCCACTGGCAGCGGTAAGTGAATGAAAAATATGGCGACACCGTGGCGATCGGCTCCGAATCATCGATCGGGTTGTCGCATGGTGCCATTCGGCCGCTGGCAGCATAGCATTTTTGATGCTTGAGTCAAGGGATTGGGTTCATCCGGAGTGGACGGTGCCATGATTCGGTGGTGCCGATAATTTTTGGTATGCGAATATCTTGACAACGATACGAATAAAAAATACAAAGATCAATTGCATATTTTTCGCTGCAAGTGGGAATTTCATACAGCGGCAGAATGACAGGTCAATAGTTCTTAATGCAGATTCAACTCGCGGGTATCGTGGTCATCGTTGGAAACTACGGCAGTGGCAAAACCGAAGTCGCCATCAATCTGGCCGTCGACCGCAATCGCGCAGGGATCAGGGTGCGATTAGCGGATCTTGATTTAGTCAATCCGTATTTTAGATCTCGGGAAGCCCGGAAATTACTCGCGAATATCGGCATCGAGGTGATCCTACCCCCCGATGAATACTTGATGGCGGATCTGCCGATCCTGAGCCCATTGGTGGCAGGACTTATCCGCCGTCCCGGTCAACTGGATTTGATTGATGCCGGCGGTGATCCCGCCGGTGCCAGAGTCCTGTCGGCCCTGGCGGATGCTTTCGGCGATCGTTCTTACCACATGTTGCAGGTTATCAACCCGATGCGGCCGAAGACGGATACCATTGACGGCTGCCTGGCCATGCGCCAGGAGATAGAGACAGCTGCGAGATTAAAAGTCACCGGCTGGATCGGCAACGCCCACTTGATGGACGAAACCACGCCGGATGACATCGTTCGAGGCCATGAATTTTTGCAGAGACTGTCACAAAAAAGCGGGTTGCCGGTGATGTTCTTAACGGCTGCCGCTGAAATGCTGCCGCATTTGCCACTGCTGAGTTTGTCATGTCCGGTATTGACCATCGAGCGGCAGCTTGTGCCGCCCTGGAAAAAAGCCAAACCGATCGTTTAAGGAGTAACCATGGCGTATCTACATGAGATCGATAAAGATAAGTGTAAAGGCTGCGGACTGTGTGTGACGGTCTGTCCGAAAAAGGTGCTCGAGATAACCGACCAGGTCAACACCAAGGGGTATTTCCCCGCCTACCGCGCCCGTCCCGAGGACTGTATTCATTGCGCCTTGTGCTGCACGATGTGTCCGGACGTTGCCATAACCATTACCGAAGAGGCCGAGACGTCGACCGGTTCGAAATGATTGGAGGAAGAAATGGGCAAGGTGCTGATGAAGGGAAACGAAGCTATCGGCGAAGCGGCGATTCGCGCCGGTTGTTTAAATTATTTCGCCTATCCGATTACGCCGCAATCAGAAGTGGCCGAATACCTCTCCCGGCGATTGCCCGAGGTGGGTGGCGTTTTTCTTCAGGGGGAGAGTGAAGTTGCCGTTTCTTACATGATTCTCGGTGCTGCTGCCACCGGTGAGCGGGTTTTTACGACATCATCGAGTCCGGGGATCAGCCTGATGAGCGAAGGAATCAGCTATATGGCCGGCTCCCAGTGCCCGGCGGTCTTTGTAAATATCATGCGTGGTGGACCCGGCCTCGGCGGTATTCTGCCCTCACAAGCGGATTACCTGCAGGCAACCAAAGGAATTGGCCATGGGGATTGCCGAATGTTGGTGCTGGCACCGGCCAGCGTTCAGGAGGCGGTTGAAATGGTAATGATGGCATTTCCGCTGGCGGAAAAATATCGCAATCCGGTGATGATCCTCGGCGACGGACTGATCGGTCAGATGATGGAGCCGGTGGAATTCCCGGACGACTTGAAAGTTGCGCCTAATAGCAATGATGAATGGGCTGTCAACGGCATGGACACCCGCAAGAGCGATAAACGCAACCTGATCCGCTCTCTCTATCTCGATCCTGAAGTGCTGAACCGCCACAACCTGATGTTAAAAGCCAAGTATGACCGGATGAAGCGGGAGGAAATTCGTTACGAGGGCTACAATACGGAAGGGGACTATCGCGTGCTGCTCGTGAGTTATGGTACCATGAGCCGAGTGTGTCGTACGGCGATCGACATGCTCAAAGAGGAGGGGATCGACGTCGGTATGATCCGACCCCAAACCGTTTTTCCCTTTCCGGAAGAGGCTGTCGAAGAGGCCGCCGCCAAAGAGGGTTGTCGCGCTGTTGGCTGTATCGAGATGAGCATGGGTCAAATGGTCGAGGACGTCGAACGGTCCGTGAGGGGCCATAGGCCGGTATCATGGTTCGGCAAATGCGGCGGTGAAGTACCGACGCCGGAAGAAGTGGTGGCTTTTGTCAAATCCCTGACCGATTGACTTCCGGTCATAAATGACGCCATTTAGACCCGATGGAAACCGCCAAAGCGTCATTATAGGCTCGCAGTAGATGGACGGCCGTTTCGAATGGGCCATGACGGCCGCCATAAGGGGCATGTCCGGGTTGGCCCTCGTTCCATCACGAAGACGGCCGAACAGAATCAAAACTTCTAACAGTGTTGTCGAGATAAAAATTCGGTCTCACAACCTCAACGCTTTCATGGAGCATTTAAATGGGTAAGACATTTCAGAAACCAGCAGCCCTGTCAGACCAAGTGACCCATTACTGCCCGGGATGCACCCACGGCGTCATCCACCGGTTGTTGGCCGAAGTCATTGACGAGCTGGGAATTCGCGGCCGAACGGTGGGTATCGCACCGGTCGGGTGTGCGGTGCTGATGTACAATTATTTTACTTTTGATTTTCTTGAGGCGGCTCACGGCCGCGCTCCTGCACAGGCCACGGGAATGAAGCGGGTGCGTCCCGATTTGGTTGTATTCACCTATCAGGGAGACGGGGATTTGGCCAGTATCGGAATGGGAGAAATCATACACGCCGCCAATCGGGGCGAGAAAATATCGGTTATTTTTGTCAATAACGCCGTCTATGGAATGACTGGCGGACAGATGGCCCCAACGACCATGCCGCTTCAGCGGACCACGACATCGCCGTTTGGCCGACAGGTGGAAGACGTCGGCATGCCGATCAAGATGGCCGAGCTTCTTGCGACCCTGGAAACACCGGCCTATATCGCCAGGCAGAGCGTTATTAAACCCAAGTTCATTGCCAAAGCCAAGAAGTCGATCAAGAAGGCCTTCGAATATCAGTTGGCCAACACCTGCTTCAGCTTCGTCGAGGTGGTTAGCACCTGTCCCACAAACTGGGGGCTTACGCCCGTGGAAGCTGTTCGATGGGCCGAGGAAACCATGCTGCCATATTACCCGTTGGGCGAATTGAAAACCCCGGACAAAGTCAAATCAACACCGCAACCTCAATAAACGGCAATCACATTCAACCCTTGAATGTGGCGTCTGTTTGTTATGTCGTGATCGGTATTTTTGGAGGGAGTCTATGCAAAGCGAAGTGATGTTTGCCGGTTTCGGTGGGCAGGGAATTCTTCTCAGTGCCAAGATTTTGGCCCATGCCGCCATGGAGGAGGGACGTGAAGTCGCCTGGGTACCATCATACGGGCCGGAAATGCGCGGCGGTACAGCCTACTGCACGGTTGTCGTCAGCGACCGGTTGATTGGCTCACCAATCATCCGCAATCCCATGCACCTGATAGCCATGAACCGCCCATCGCTTGAAAAGTTTGCCCCTCAGGTGAAGGCGGGCGGTGTCATTTTGGTGAACAGTTCTCTGATTTCAATTGGCTCGAACCGGAATGATGTCGATGAGGTTCGGGTACCGGTAAATGAGATCGCCATCAAAATCGGCAGTGTGCGTTCAGCCAATATTGTCGCCTTGTCCGCTTTTGTTGCCCGGAGTAAAATTGTCGGGTTGGAAACACTAAGAGCATGTGTGAAAACAGAGTTTGCCAAAAAGAAAAAGTTGATCCCATTGAACATGACGGCCGTTGACGAAGGCCAGAAGGCTGTCGCTTCCTGTTAGGACAGTGGTATATTTCACATAAAATTTAGGTAAGAATACGTGGATCTTACGATACCCGAATACATCCAGGCCATTGAACCATACGAACCCGGAAAGCCTCTGGAAGCGCTCGAGCGGGAGTACGGTATTCGTGACTCGATCAAATTGGCGTCCAATGAGAACCCTCTTGGTCCGTCCCCAAGGGCCGTGGTGGCTATTCAATCGAAGATGAAGGATCTGCACCGATACCCGGATGGCGGCGGCCACGCGCTGGTGGATAAGCTGGCGGTCCATTTGGGGGTGTTACCCGAGAATATTGTTCTTGGCAACGGCTCCGACGAGGTGATTGGCATGCTGAGCCGGGCCCTGTTGGCGCCCGGCGACCAGGTCATCATGCCCCGACCGTCGTTTTTGATGTACGAAATTACGGCACGCAGCGTCGGCGCTCAGCCTGTAATTGTTCCCCTGAACGATGCGCTGGCCATCGATCTGAATGCCATCCTCGACCGGGTGTCGCCGCGAACCCGGATGATTTTTTTATGCAATCCCAACAATCCCACCGGCACCATCATGACTTCCGCGGACGTGACCACTTTTCTGAAAGCACTGCCCTCCGGTGTTACTGTCGTCATTGATGAGGCTTACATCGAATTTGTCAGGGACCCCCATTGTGCCAAAGGGCTCGATTTCTTTCAATCCGGAATTCCCGTAGTGACCCTGCGGACTTTTTCCAAAATATACGGGCTTGCCGGCTTACGCATCGGTTATGGACTGATGCCGGTTGAATTGGCGAACATCCTGCACCGCATCCGGCAGCCTTTTAATGCCAGTACGTTGGCTCAGGTGGCAGCGACCGCGGCGCTTGAAGATGAAGAATACCTTCAAAAAACGATCACGCTCGTGCATTCAGGAATCGACTATTTGTTTGATGCGTTGAGCCGCTTGGGCATTCGCAGTTTCCCGACCCAAGCCAATTTTTTTCTCATTGACGTTCAAAAGGATGCCGACACGGTATTTAAAGAGATGTTGACTGAGGGCGTCATTGTACGATCGATGAGATCCTACGGCTATCCGCGTTACATCCGGATAAGCGTTGGATTGCCCCAGGAGAACGAGCGATTCGTGGCGGCACTTGCCAGTGTCCTGAAACGAAATTGAATCCATCCGGTGGTTTGGCCGCCGGTGGATCAGCCGAACAACGATTCCTAAAAGGAACGGGATGAGAAAAATCGTTGTAACAATTGATGGACCGGCCGGTGCCGGTAAAACAACCGTTAGCCGGATGCTGGCCGACCGATTAGGATACCGCTATATTGACACCGGAGCCCTTTACAGGGCGGTGGCATTGGCTGTAAGCCGCAAAGGGCGCCATCCGGTCGAGGATAAGGCATTAGAGGAGATATGCCATGGGCTTGATCTGCGGTATGTTCAAACCGATGGGGGACTGAGGCTTCTGTCCAATGGTGAGGATGTCACCGAAGAGCTGCGAACACCGGACATTACCATGCTGGCCTCGGCCGTCTCGGCACGACCGGTGGTGCGACGCTATTTACTCGATGTGCAAAGGGCGATGGGGCGCCAGAAGGCGGTTGTCGTTGAGGGACGTGACATGGGAACGGTGGTTTTTCCCAATGCCGAGATCAAATTTTACCTCGATGCGACCGAAAGGACCCGCGCGCGGCGGCGATTCCTCGAACTGCAATCCAAGTGTGAGTTGAGTTTGGATGAAGTTGAAAGGGATTTGAGGAAACGGGATGAAAACGACAGTACCCGATCTGAGGCCCCATTGAAGCCCGCAACCGATGCCATTCAAATCGATTCGACCATAATGGGAATCGAAGCGGTTGTTGCCGTTATGCTTGACCATATTGCCCGCCTAACCGATGGGTAATACTGAAATATATGAGCACCCGGGGCGTCTTGGTTGATTTGTGGACGGAACGGGGATGCGGGAAGCCTCAGCCTATGCCTAAAGCTGAATTGACCAGTGACAGAATTTGCTGGATATTCAAAATAATCGTTGTATTTTCAATAAGGGTCTGATACTCACCTCAGGTTATGCAGCCGTACGTCGGCGGCAATATTTAAAAATCGGCTAAGGGGGTACGCTTTTAAATGGAAGATTTGGGCAGAAACGAGGAAACCGGGGAACTTAATCAGCAAACTGTTTCCAGCGACGAAGAGGGTGGTGTCGAGGCTGCATCGAATGAACAGCAATCCGCGGAGACAAGCGAGGCGGAAACCGCTGCCATTGATACACCTGCAGAATCACCGACAGAGGATGGCTCGAAGCCCGAGGAATCGATGGAAAACCTCATGGACATGTATGAGGAAAGTTTCAAGAGATTCGAAGAGGGTGAAGTCGTCACCGGCAGGATCATTTCCGTGGATAAGGACCATGTCCTGGTCGATATCGGTTACAAGTCCGAGGGCCAGATCCGAATCCATGAGTTTAGAGATGAAAAGGGCATTATCAATGCCAATGTCGGCGATAAAGTCGAAGTAATGGTCGAATGGTGGGATGACGAGGAAGAGCGTGTCGTTCTCTCCAAGGAAAAAGCCCAGAACGTCAAGGTTTGGGAAGAGATCAAAAAATCCTATGACGAAGAAGGCACCATAGATGGTATTATTACGAGCAGAGTCAAGGGCGGCTTTTCTGTCGATATTGGCGTACAGGCGTTTCTGCCTGGTTCTCAGGCCGATCTGCGGCCCATACGAAATCTGGATGACCTGGTCGGCAACCAATACAAATTCAAGATTCTAAAGTATAATCGAAAGCGGAGTAATATTGTACTCTCCAGACGTGTGATCCTCGAAGAAGAGCGCGAAACGCAGAGAACGGCTACACTGGAAATCATCGAAGAAGGGAAAATTCTCGACGGTGTCGTCAAGAATATTACCGAGTATGGTGTTTTTGTTGATCTGGGCGGTGTCGACGGATTGCTGCATATCACCGATATTTCCTGGGGTCGTGTGAAACATCCCTCCGAACTTTTTGCAATCGGAGACGAAATTAAAGTCAAAGTTCTCAACTTCGACATCGAAAAAGAGCGGGTGTCACTGGGCATGAAGCAATTGTCCCCGGATCCTTGGACAACGGCTGCCGAAAAATACCCGGTTGGTGCACGCGTCACCGGTAAAGTGGTCAGTTTGACGGATTACGGGGCGTTTGTTGAACTGGAGGAGGGAATCGAAGGGTTGATTCACGTTTCGGAAATGTCATGGACGCGTAAAATTCGCCATCCTTCCAAGGTTGTATCTGTCAGTGAGATGGTTGATGCTATCGTGCTCGACATCAAGCCCGATAACCGAAGGATATCGCTGGGGATGAAACAGGTTGTCCCGAATCCCTGGGATGTCGTCAGCGAGAAATATCCGATCGGTACAACCATTGAGGGTAAAATAAAAAATATTACCGATTTCGGGTTGTTCATCGGTATCGATGAAGGTATCGACGGACTCGTTCACATTTCGGATATCTCCTGGACCAAACGGATTAAGCATCCGTCCGAGGTCTACAAAAAAAGCGATACTGTCCAGGCGATCGTTCTGGATATAGACAAGGATAACGAACGATTCTCACTCGGGGTTAAGCAACTGCAATCCGATCCTTGGGAAACTGTTGCCGAGCGTTACGAGGTCGGCAAGGAAATCACCGGAACGATCACCAATTTGACTGATTTCGGCATTTTCGTTGAACTTGAAGAAGGTATCGAAGGCCTTGTGCACGTATCTGAAATCAGTAAAGAGAAGATAAAGACGCCTGTGGGCAAATTCGAGGTCGGGGATGTCCTGACGGCCAAAGTAATGAACATTAACACGACGGAAAGGCGCATCGGACTGTCGATCAAGCGCCTCGAAATGGATGATGAACAGGGTCTGTTGAGCGATTACGTGAACAACATGCGACCGGCGACATCGTCCTTCGGCGAGATTTTACGCGAAAATCTCCAAGGAAAGCTGAATGAGGATTAGCCGATATCGGTGATCTTCGACATTTCCATAAACGTCGTAAAGGGGCCGGCAGCCTTTGGTTGCAGGCCCCGATTGTTTTATGCCAGCCGTTTTTTCATCTAACCAATTTACTCGAAAATACTGACCTCTCCCTGACCCTTGCGGATGATTTCGGGTATGTCATCGATAAGGGAAATGACGCTTGATGGCTGACCGGACACAGGACCGCCATCGATCACGGCATCAAGGCGGGAGTTGAAAAAATCGTGAATGAGCGACGGGTGACTCATGATAGAGCCATCCGGCGTTGTGGCGCTGGTCGAGATGACCGGATTGCCGAGTTCCGAAACGAGGGAGAGGCAAATGGCGTGATCCGGTACGCGTATACCGGCGGTTTTGCGCTTGGTCAACATCATCTTGGGAACCTGGCGGGATCCATCGAGGATGAAGGTGTAAGGGCCCGGAAGGAGCCGTTTCATTGTCTTGTAGGCGTAGTTGGAAACCTTGGCATAATAACTGATGTTCGTTAGGTCGGAGCAGATAAAGCTGAACGGTTTCGACTGCGGGCGTTGCTTAAGCTGGTAGACCCTTGCGATGGCTTTTTTGTTCATGATGTCGCACCCAATGCCGTAGACCGTATCGGTCGGATAAGCGACAATACCGCCATCCCGTAAGAGGTCGACGACCTTCCGAATCAGACGCAACTGCGGGTTTATTGGATTGATTGAGATCAGCATGTTAAGCCTGCCGATAGGCGCTTCGGCATATTATTTAATCGCATTTGTTCCACTGGCTCGCGCAACTGGCCTGGCCACGTTCATCCGCGGCGTTGCGGCCGAATCCGAAGAATAAACCCTTGGCATTGGACACAGTTTAACCACCCATTGATGCGTATTGGTTTTTAATGGGAATTATGGATACACCGTCAGAGCGGTTTTCCCGAAGGTTCGTTATCTATTATCACGGCTGATCAATGTCAAGGATGCGCTTAAATAATGATTGCTAAACAATAATCCTTTTGATAATTCGTTCGTCTGTCACGCATCAGGTCGGCTGATCATGCAACCATGCGTTCGAGCTGCCGGATTATTGATGACTTCCATGTCACCTGTTTCATAACTAACTGAAATATAAATTAAAATATATACGGGGGTTGTGATGAACAAATTTCCGCCGGAAGAAGCCTATTCTTTCGATGACCTACTGCTGATACCCAACTATTCCGATGTATTGCCGAAGGATGTCAACCTGGCGACACGCCTGACGCGCAACCTGACCCTCAATATACCGATTGTCAGTGCCGCTATGGATACGGTTACCGAAGCTGAAACCTCAATCAGCATGGCGCGCGAGGGAGGAATCGGCTTTATTCATCGCAATATGAGCGTCAAGAGCCAAGCTATGGAGGTCGACAAGGTCAAGAAATCAGAAAGCGGCATGATCGTCGATCCGGTTACCATTCGGCCGGAACAGAAGGTTTCCGAGGTACTGACACTGATGGAAAAATACCGAATATCGGGCGTTCCGGTTACCAAAAACAATCAACTGGAAGGGATCGTCACCAACAGAGATTTGCGGTTTGAAACCGAATTGGACAAGCCCGTTGCGGAAGTAATGACCAAAGAGAACCTCATAACGGTAACTGAAGGCATAAATCTGGAGGATTCCAAGAAACTGCTTCACAAGCACCGCATAGAGAAACTTCTCGTGGTCGATTCAAAGGGGCAGCTCAAAGGTATGATTACCATTAAAGATATTGAGAAGATAAAAAAATACCCGAATGCATGTAAAGATAGCATGGGACGGCTTCGGGTCGGTGGGGCTATCGGTGTCGGCCCCGACATGCTCGAGAGGACCGAGGCTCTGGTGAAAGCCGGCGCCGATATCATTCTCATCGACACGTCGCACGGGCATTCGAAAAATGTCATCAATGCCGTTCTGCAGCTCAAAAGTACCTTCGAAAGTCTTGAGTTGATCGCCGGCAACGTTGGGACGGAGAAGGGGGCGGAGGATCTTATCAAGGCCGGGGTCGATGGAGTAAAAATCGGTATCGGCCCGGGGTCGATTTGCACCACCCGGATCGTTGCCGGAATCGGTGTACCGCAGCTAACGGCGATAATGAACTGTCGGTCGATATCCAACAGAACCGGTGTGCCCCTGATCGCAGACGGCGGCATCCGATTTTCGGGTGACATCACCAAAGCTATCGGTGCGGGTGCCCAAGTGGTCATGATCGGCGGGTTGTTTGCCGGTACGGAGGAGAGTCCAGGAGAACAGATTTTTTACCAGGGACGCAGCTACAAAGTGTACCGGGGCATGGGGTCCATAGAGGCCATGAAAAAAGGCAGCAAAGACCGCTACTACCAGACGGAGCAGGCGGAAGACGACAAACTGGTTCCCGAAGGGATTGTCGGACGGGTTCCCTACCGTGGAAGCCTATCGGCCAACATTCATCAACTTATCGGTGGGTTACGCAGCGGAATGGGATATTGCGGATGCCGCACCCTGGAAGAATTGCGGGAAAATTCCCGCTTTGTCAAGGTCAGTGCCGCCGGCATGAGGGAAAGCCACGTTCACGATGTAATCATTACTAAAGAGGCACCCAATTATCGGCTGGAGTGAGTCCGGCGGTTTTAATTTGGACACCGTAATTCGTTCGTGTCGACCGAATGGCATCCCGTCGCAGTTCAGTTTCCGCGATGAGAAGGCCCGATTCTGAAATCGGTACCAGCGATTACCGTCAACGGGATTCATCTTTACATCTACCCGAGAGTATACAATCCATGAGTACGATTCCGCCCGAATTTGTTCACCTACACGTTCACTCGCAGTACAGTCTCTTGGATGGCGCCATACGTATCGATGATTTGCTTCAGCGGGCCACTGATTTCGGTATGAAATCCGTGGCTCTTACCGATCACGGTACCATGTTCGGCACCATCGAGTTTTACGCGAAAGCCATTAAAGCAGGCATCAAACCGATCATCGGCTGTGAATGCTATGTCGCCCCGCGCCGGTTGTCTGACAAAACACCCTTGGATCACAAAGGACTTACCCACCTGATATTGTTGGCTGAGAACCCTGAAGGATACCGAAATCTTTGTCGGATGATGAGCATCGCCCAACTGGAAGGCTTTTATTATAAACCGCGGATCGACAAACACCTCTTGCGGGAGCATCACAAAGGCTTGATCGCGTTCACCGCTTGCCTCCATGGCGAGATTCCGACACTCATTCGGAGAAATCGTCTCAAGGATGCCGATACCACCGCGCAGAAATACTTGAAGCTCTTCGGCGAGGGAAATTTTTTCCTCGAAGTGCAGAACAACGGTATAGACGTTCAGGAATCGGTCAATCAAGCCTTGAAAGACATGAGCCGTCGGCTGTCGATACCCCTGGTGGCAAGCAATGATTGTCATTACCTCGACAAAAAAGATGTCCGTGCCCATGATGTGCTGCTTTGCATCCAAACGGGTAAGGTGGTGACTGATTCGGAAAGACTCAAATTTCGTACCGACCAGCTCTACTTCAAGCCACCGCAAGAGATGTCTGATTTTTTCAGCGGTTTTCCGGGCGCATTGGAAAACACCGTTCAAATCGCCGAGCGCTGCAACGTTACCTTCGATTTCAAAACATACCATTTCCCTAAATTCGATGCACCGGATGGGCAAAGCGAAGCCGCCTACTTCGAGCAGCGTGTCCAGGAAGGGTTCGTCCAGGCGATGCAGCAAATCAAGACCCGGAATTCCGATGTCGACGAGACCATCTATCGCGAGAGGCTTGACTATGAAATGTCGGTCATCAAGGATATGGGCTTCCCGGGTTATTTTCTGATCGTCTCCGATTTTATTCGTTATGCCAAAGAACATAATATCCCGGTTGGACCGGGGCGGGGTTCGGCAGCCGGGAGTCTCGTCGCCTTTGCACTCGGAATTACCGGTTTGGATCCGCTCGAATACGGATTGATTTTTGAGAGATTTCTCAATCCTGCCCGTAAAAGCATGCCGGACATCGATGTGGATTTTTGTATCAATGGTCGCGAGGAAGTGTTCAAGTATGTGGTCGACAAATACGGCGGTGGCGACTATGTCGCTCAAATAATAACCTACGGTAAACTTAAGACCCGAGCGGTCATCCGGGACGTGGGACGGGCACTCGGCATCCCATTGCGGGAGGTTGACGCTATTGCCAAGATGGTGCCCGACAGACTGGGCATCAGTCTTGATAGTGCGCTTAAGGAAGAACCCCGTCTATCCGAGTTATCGATAGAAAACCCTGACGTCGGCAACCTGATCGACATTTGCCGTGTTCTGGAGGGCCTGCCGCGGCACGCTTCAACCCATGCCGCCGGCGTTGTCATTTCGGATCGACCCCTGGTGGACTACCTTCCTCTTTACCGGGGGAAGAAAGGTGAGGTGGTTACCCAGTATGACATGAAAATCGTCGAGAAGATCGGGCTGGTTAAGTTCGATTTCCTGGGTCTTCGCAACCTGACCGTCATTGAGAATGCCCTGGGACTGATCAAGCGACAAGGCGGTAAGGTTCCGGACATCAACAATTTGGATCTTGACGATCAGAAAACCTATCAACTTTTGTGTGCCGGAGACACAACCGGCGTTTTTCAGTTGGAAAGCTCCGGCATGAAAGACCTGCTTGTGCGGCTGAAGCCGGAATGTTTCAATGATATTATTGCCCTTGTGGCCCTGTATCGTCCCGGACCGATGGAAAGCGGTATGATCGATGATTATGTGGATCGAAAGCATGGCCGGAAAAAAGTGGAATACCTGCTGCCACAACTCGAAGCCGCCCTCGAGGAAACCTACGGTGTCATTGTCTATCAGGAGCAGGTGATGAAAATTGCTGCGACATTGGCAAACTACACCATGTCCGAAGCCGACGACTTGCGCAAGGCCATGGGAAAAAAAATCAAAGAACTGATGGCACAACACCGTGAACGGTTCGTTGAAGGGGCGATGGCCAATGGAATTGAGGCCGATAAAGCCGGAACCATATTCGATCTTATCGAAAAATTCGGCGGTTATGGCTTCAACAAATCACACAGTGCCGCCTACGCATTGATCGCTTTCCAAACCGCCTACCTCAAGACTCATTTCCCGGTGGAATTTATGGCATCGCTGCTGACCAGTGAAATGCATTCCACCGATGGCGTGGTCAAATTCATAAACGAGTGCCGCAGCCATGATATACGCGTTCAGCCGCCCGACATCTATGAAAGCGACATAGAATTTACCGTATCGGGCGATGAGATCCGTTTCGGGCTGGTTGCCGTAAAAAACGTCGGAGAAGGCGCTATAGAGGCGATTATAGAGGCCCGCAACGAAGACAGGTTTACGTCTCTGTTTGATTTCTGCGAGCATGTCGACTTAAAAAGGGTCAACAAGCGGGTGATCGAGAGTCTTGTCAAATGTGGTGCTTTCGACTCTACCGGAGCCAGGCGTTCGCAGCTGATGGCCGCTATCGAGGAGGCCCTGGAATACGGCCAGCGGATTCAGAAGGAACGAAACGATTCCCAAATGAACCTTTTCGATACAGGGGCGAGCAAACTGGCGATCAATGTACCGCTGTTGCCCGAAATTCAGGAGTGGGAAGAAAAACAACGCCTGGCATTCGAAAAAGAAGCCCTCGGGTTTTATATCTCTGGCCACCCACTAGGGGGGCTGGAGGCCGTCTTGGAAAAATTCACCAATGTCAATGCGTTGACTGTCAAAGAGAGCAATGACGGCACGATGGTGCGTATCGGCGGTATTGTCATCGCAACCAAAGTCATCAAAACGAAAAAAGGCGACCTGATGGCCTTTGTGACCCTTGAGGACATGCACGGCAGCGTAGAGATCATCGTATTTTCCAACTTGTATGTCATTGCCGAGCCGATGCTATTTGAGGACAACGCGATTCTGGTGCAGGGGCGCCTCCAGAAGGACGAACAATCGGTCCGGGTGATTGCCGAAGATATCATTCCGATTGACAAGGCTGAAGAAGCCTGGACAGCCAGTATCCATTTACATTTGGATATATCGCTAACGGATCGAGAGACACTCCTCAATCTGCAGGACATTCTTTTGAGGTATCCTGGGTCGTGCCGCACGTTTTTGCATTTGCGCGATCCCCAGGGTGCCGATACGGTGATTTCCGTTTCGGAGCGGATCAGACTGCAGCCCGGGCCGCATTTGACACGCGATGTCAACCGGTTTCTCGGTTATGACGCGGTTGAAACGATGTGCAATACCGGCGCCTCTATGGCATCAACTAATTTAATGAAACGAAATGGAAGACGGGGCTCCAGGAGGTACAATGGCGGATAAAATGACGTCCGTTTATGCAGTCTTGCTGGCTGGCGGCGTCGGGTCTCGGCTCTGGCCGGTATCCAGAGAGCTCAATCCGAAGCAATTGGTCAAATTTATCGGTAAATATTCACTGATACAGACCACGGTCAAGCGCTTGTTGCCGGTAACAGCGGCCGACCATATCAGAATTGTCTGTGGAAACGATCATTACCATGAAATATCCCGACATTTGCGGGAAATCGGTATCCCGCCTACCGGTAAAATCATCAGCGAACCCTGTGGACGCAACACGGCCCCGGCTATCCTTCTGGCTGTGCTGACCATTTTGCAAGTGGAACGCGATGCGATCGTGTGCGTCTTTCCGGCCGACCATGTCATCAGTAATGATACCGTTTTTAATGAACACCTACGATCCGCCATTACCTTGGCCGAATTCGGCCATATCGTCACCTTCGGTATCACACCCCACTATCCCGAGACTGGCTACGGCTACATTGAAGGTGGTGAAGGTCTATCTGGCGGGGCACGGAAAACGGTGCGATTCGTCGAAAAGCCGGATTTGGATACTGCCCGGAAATATATCCGAGCCGGCAATTTCTTCTGGAACAGCGGCATGTTTGCTTTTCGGGCATCGGTTATTGTGGAAGAATTCAAACGATTTCAACCGGAGCTGCTCGACCGCATGAAACGCCTGGATTTGTCCACAGGCCAATGCGACGATGAAGGCTACGCGCAACTACCCAGTATCTCCTTCGATTATGCCATCATGGAACACACCCGCCAGGGGGTCGTGCTGCCTTCAGATTTTGGATGGAGCGACATCGGATCCTGGAAATCGTTGTATGATTTTCTGCCTAAGGACGGTGAAGCCAACGTGATAGACGGGGATGTGATGGCCAACCAGACGCGAAACTGCATCATCATGGGCCACGATCGCCTGATTGCCACCAATCGTATTGACAACCTTGTGGTTGTGGAAACCCCGGACGCAGTCCTCGTGTCGGATATCGAATCCAGCCGTGAAGTTAAGCAGTTCGTCGCCCAACTGAAAGAGCGGGGACGTATTGAGCATCTCCGGCACCGGACGCTTCACCACGCCTGGGGAACCGACACCTTGTTGGAAAGAAAAGAGGATTATTCTGTCAATCGCCTCGTTATCTATGCCGGGTCCACCTGCAACCGCGAAGCTGTTCTTGAAACCGCCCGGTGTTGGACGGTGGTGGCAGGTAAAGGACATATTATTGTGGGGCCGGCGACGCGGGATGTCTTGTGCGGTGAAACGTTCAGTGCGACAACCGCCGATGTCGTTACGATTGAAAATCGAGACGAAAAACCCCTTGTGGTCATCCAATCGTTCTGCCGAGAGGTTTAGAGTACCGGCGTATACTTCTACCTAAACCGATCGGTTTCCCGCCCAGACGGGATTCAGGGTTCAAGGCTCATAGGTTATAAAATTCTGATATCTTTAACTTAACACGCCATCGTTTGGATTGAGCGCTTTCACCCGTTGGGTGAAACATAGAATTCAACTCAATTGATGCGTAATACGATTGTTAGAGACCAGTTATGGCACTTTAACCGGGAACCGTGAACGTTCAACCGCTCAACCGAGGTTATATTGAGTGAAATGTTGAGGTTAAAGAATGAAAGTCCCCTTGCTTGATCTAAAGGCCCAGTATTCCGGTATCCGCGACGAAATAGTTAAAGTTGTTCTTGAGGTTTTTGAAAGCCAATATTTTATTCTCGGCCCCCGCGTGGAGAGTCTTGAAACGGCCGTGGCTGCTTATTGCTCAACCGACTATTCCGTGGGGGTTTCTTCGGGTACGGATGCCTTGCTTATCGCGCTTATGGCCGCCGGTATCGGGCCCGGCGATGCCGTTGTTACGAGTCCCTACACCTTTTTTGCGACAGCCGGGTCAATTGCCCGGGTAGGTGCCAGACCGGTATTCGTGGACATAGAGCCGGACACGTACAATATTTCGCCAAAAAAAATTTACCGCACTCTTGAAAAACTTTCCAACGCCGAGCGCTCACAGGTCAAGGCCGTCATGCCTGTCCACCTATACGGGCAATGTGCAGACATGGATTCGATCTGCGAAATTGCCGCTGCTCAAAACCTTGTCATCATCGAGGATGCCGCCCAGGCCATTGGTGCGGAATATAAAAGCAGGCGTGCCGGATCAATGGGTGATTTCGGCTGTTTTTCTTTTTTCCCTTCAAAAAATCTGGGGGCATTCGGAGACGGCGGTATCGTGACCACCAATTCCGAGAACAGGTATGAAAGGTTGACAATATTGCGGGCCCACGGTTCGAATCCGAAGTACTACCACAAATTCATCGGCGGAAACTTCAGACTTGATGCCCTGCAGGCAGCCGTGGTATCAGTCAAATTGAACTATTTGGACCAGTGGAGTGCGGCGAGGCAAAGGAACGCACAAATTTACCGCAGGCTTTTTGCCGAAGCCGGGCTCGAGCGCATCCAGGTGCCGTTGGAGAAGGAGAGTCGCCATATCTTCAACCAGTTCGTCATCAAGGTGCCGGAAAAGCGTGACGCTCTAAGACAGCACTTACTTGAAAACGGTGTCGGCACTGAAGTGTATTACCCCGTCCCATTGCACGTTCAGGAATGTTTCGTCCGCCTGGGTTACCGCAACGGAGATTTCCCGTTTGCCGAGGAAGCGGCCACCCATACATTGGCCCTGCCAATCTATCCCGAGCTCACAGATGATCAATTGATGTACGTGGTCGACATGATCAAGGACTTTCAAACCAAATAGGTCCTATCCCCTTGCCGATGGACACGATTTAATAGCCAAGCCCGAAATCGCCTGCGCGGCCGAAAGCGTCGACCTTACCGTCCTGAAGCTTGACGTAGTAATCGGATGAAAATAGTCCGTCGGATCGGAATCGGTACTGCATAAATTCGACGTCCTGGCGTGCACTGGTGCTGACGGGATTGCCCATGGTGTCGATGACCTCCGTTTTTGACATTCCGAGGCGCAGTTTGTTCATATTCTGCGGTGAGGCCGCACATCCGATAAGCAGAACGATTCCCAGTAGAGTGAAAATAGTGCGTTTAATCATTTTTGCTCCCTCCTATTGCGAACAGGTTAGAACGATTGATATCCGGTTTTTTCGCTGACAAATCTTAATCATCTCGCCCCGGAGTTTATCTTGGGTCGGCCGGATTTCGGTCTCGCAGCGAGTTTGGCGGTGCCGATGCATATCTGTTCCTGATTCTGCACTGCGCTTCAATTCGTTCCGGCTGTT
The DNA here is from genome assembly GCA_963848135.1 of uncultured delta proteobacterium. Classification (GTDB taxonomy): domain Bacteria; phylum Desulfobacterota; class Desulfobacteria; order Desulfobacterales; family SG8-13; genus JARFQH01. The sequence goes on along the minus strand of CAWKCK010000018.1, from coordinate 27,629 downwards.
GTAAACCGTGAGCCGAAAGAATCAGTGTAGGCCTGACGCGCTTCGGCCTCCAGCTGGTGTCTCTCCTCTGTATACCGTGGCGAAAAATGGAACGGCGTGATCTGTTTCACCTCTGCCCAACCGGCCAGAGAGCCTGCCTGTCGTGCGGTTAAATGGTTCTTGAGCCTGGCGGTGTTGCGGTGTTCATCAAGAAAGACCGCTTCGATGAACAGATGATCCGATTTTTCTACAAGGGATAGAATTCTATCGATGTTGGTTTCATTGTAAGCCACATCGGCCACATAACTCACCTTCTGTCCGGGTGTAATCAGGGCGATTTTTTCCCTCAGTTCTGTTAACCGGAAAGTTACCAATTGGCCTTTCTGTTTGCTCTCGGCCACGATCCGGGTTGCCGGATCAAGGTTGTCATACATGGCTTGCTTGAAGACGCGCAGCCAGGGGCCCGGCCGAAGATTCAATGCGTCCAAGCCGTCTTTGCGAATGTTGATATGGAAGTGTTCCAATAGTGTGAATCCGAGGCAGTCAGTGCCGTGATCAAGCACGGTGGCATTGATTGTTAGGTCCCTCTCTTCGAGCAGTCGACCATTAAAGGGAGCGATTCGTGGTTCTTCCCGGGCCTTAAATCGGTGTTTGCATGGATATTTCTTCCGGATGACCGTATGGGCATCAATTTCGGCAACCTCCAACACCAGGCTGTCGGTGTAATTTTTTACCAGGTTCCAGGTGTATCCGGCTAGTTTTCCTTCTACGTTCTTTATAAAGCCACGAGGACCATAAAGAAAGAGTGTTTTATTGCGGCCGAGCATCAGGCGTAACAGCCTGTCGAATCCGGCGAAATGGTCAATATGGGTGTGAGTCACAAAAATGTGGCTGATTTTTAGAATATCTCTTGAAGAAAGGGCCGATATATCTCCCAGGTCGAACATGAACGCGCGGTGCTGAAAACCGAAGGGAATATAGAGACCCGGGTCGTCGAAGGGACCGTTGACCAACCTGGGGCAGAATGACGGGCGCATTTTAAAGAAGGTGTTTTTTTACCTGATGGTTGATGCACTGATAGATTTCTTCGTCGGAACCATATATGTCCACGATGTCTTTGTGGCTCAGCAGCTTTTCAATCACAAATGCGGTGACATACAGACTTACCACATGCGGATTTGGGACCAGATTACGGATCGGAGATATTGAGTAATCAATATCGAAATCCTCTGCTCGGCTTAATTTCTCAAGACACAGACTGATCTGTTCTTCAAGATTATTTTTGCTCGTTGTCTCAACAAGCTTGTTCTCAACCAGTTTCATCGCAATGGAATTCGACAAAGGCTCCAGGCGATCTTTTATTCCCTGAAGCGCCATGCGGCGGGCATGTTCTTTAGATGATTCGATTTTGGAGAGTATCGATGATTCTCTGTTACTCGGTCGGAAAACTTTCCCCATGCTTTCTCCTTATGAAAACAACTGTTTTGCAGCAGTTATCTATCGCTTAAATCGCATCTATATTAATGACAGCTATTCTGAATTGCAAGAAAAATGTGCACAGTCGGCGATGCCATTTTATATCAATATAATAGGGCTCACCGGCCAATAACCAGACATGTGTCGACAGATGTACTTAAGTTTTATCGATAACGGGCGATAGTACATATGGATCAGCTGATAGCCCCCAATGGCCATCGCACCTCTATAAACCACGCTGGTGTCCCAACCGGCGGAGATTGTGGCCGAGACACTGGTGCCATTGGATGGGAAGTCGACATATGAACGAAAGCAGGGGATGATTATGAAAGTGGCCCAGAATCGCCAGCCCGAAGCCGCTGTGGTCCCGCCCGAAAAACCACCGCGTATTGAACAATACGGCGAAATCGTTGCCATCCTTGTCAAGGGAGGCCTGGTCAAGAAGGAGCAGCTCGCATACGCCGAAAGGGTTCGATCGAAGCTTGATGGGCGCAAGACGCTACTCCAGGTCCTTAAAGATTTGAAATACATTGGCGATGAGCAGATTCGAAATGCCATACGCACCAACCGCGTGTCCATGAAAATCGGATATCTGCTGCTGGAACTGGGATATATCTCAGAAGCGGATCTGCAGCGGGCGACTGAAATTCAGAAAAGTGACAAAACCCGCAAAAGACTCGGTCAAATCCTGGTCGAGCAGAACTTTATCGGCGAGCGGGAGATTCTTGATGTGTTGTCGCTGCAGCTCGGGTTGCCGGTCGTGGATCCCGAGTTCATGGAGATTGATCGCGACCTTTTTTCGAAAGTCCCCTCGGCCTGGTTCAATTCCCATAAACTGATACCGGTGCGTACCGACAAGAACGGCAAGGTGATTGTCGCATTTGCCGATCCTATGGATCGCTTCGACCTGGAGGCGGCTGAACAGATATTCGGTCGGGACATCGTACCCGCCATTGCTTCGGCCAACTCAATCCAAGAAGCCGCACGCCGCATGCAGCGGCTGAAAAATATCGATACCTTGGCGCATACTGCTGAGGATTCTGCCTCCGGAATCGTCAATTCGATCATTATGGCGGCCATCAAGGAAAGAGCCAGCGATATTCACATAGAACCGACCAAGGATAAATTGCGTATCCGATTCCGGCAGGACGGGGTCTTGCGCCACTATAAGGATTTGCCCGCCGATCTGATAGCGGCCCTGACCAGCCGCATTAAAATTATGTGCAATGTCGATATCACCGAAAAACGACGGCACCAGGGCGGGCGCATCCTTTTCGAGCACGCCGAGGGCCAGTTGGACCTGCGGGTTTCGCTCTATATTACCGTACATGGGGAAAAAATCGTTCTTCGGCTGCTCAATCGACAAAATGAGTTGCTGGACCTCAAAGAGATTGGAATGGCACCGCGAATTATGGCGCGGTTCGTCGAGCAGGGTCTGGAACTACCCAGCGGGGTTCTCCTGATCACCGGGCCGACCGGATCGGGTAAAACCTCCACTGTTTACAGCTGTATCAACAAAATCAATTCCCCACAAATCAGCATAATTACGGCCGAGGAACCGGTTGAAGCCCTCATTGACGGCGTTGCTCAGTGTTCGATCAACCCTAAAATCAATTTGACCTTCGACGAAACCTTGCGTCACGTCGTGCGCCAGGACCCGGATGTTATCGTCATCGGGGAAGTCCGGGACAAATTTTCGGCCAATATCGCCGTACAGGCGGCACTTACCGGGCATAAGGTGCTGACGACCTTTCACACCGAAGACAGCACTGGCGGACTCTTGCGCCTGCTTAATATGGGTATCGAAGCGTTCATGATATCTTCTACAGTCGTCTGCGTCCTTGCACAGAGGTTGCTCCGCAAGGTTTGCCCGGAGTGCCGTGAACTTTACGCGCCGACCTCAGGAGATCTCCGTCGACTGGGATATAAATCGACGGATCTGGCAGGGGTGAAATTCTATCAAGGCAAGGGGTGTACCCATTGCCGCCACACGGGTTACAGAGGCCGGATCGGTGTTTTTGAGCTGTTGCTCCCGGACGAGGCCGTGCGCAGTGCCATTCTCGAACAGAAAACCAGCCAGGAGGTACGGCGCCTGAGCATTGAATCGGCGGGTTTGGTGACGCTTTTTGAGGAAGGGCTTGTCAAAGCGGCCGCTGGCATCGTTTCCCTAGAGGAAGTTTTTCGCTGTTTACCGCGGCTCCAGAAACCGCGGCACTTAAAGGACCTTCAACGGATGGTAGGGATTTAATCATGTCAACTGCAATGTCTTTTCTGGATATCGTTCAACAGCATCTGGATTCGAAAAAAACACAGCTGCCGCCATTTGACGCTACGGCCCAGCGGATCCGGCAGGAAATCATGAAAGAGGATCCAGATATTAATCTGATCGAACAACTTATCGTCCGGGATCAGGCCATGGCGGGGCAAGTGCTGCGCGTGGCCAACTCATCATTCTACCAAGGGTTGGTAAAAGTGTCGACAGTCCGCAACGCGATTCTGCGTCTTGGTATCAATGAAGTCTCGAACATGGTCACTCTGGTTACGCAAGAGAAAAACTTCCAATCCAAAGATCCTTACATCAACGGAATCATGCGCGAGCTCTGGCGACATTCAGTCGGCTGTGGTGTCGGGGCGCACTGGTTGGCCAAACAAGGCGGTTTCCCGTCATTGGCCCATGAGGTCTTTTTTGCCGGGTTGCTCCACGATGTCGGCAAACTCTTTATTTTGGCTGTCGTCGAAGACATTCGGCGGAATGGAAATGGCGGGCAGCAACCGTCCAACGCCATGCTGGATGAGGTCATGCGCAGTATGCACAGCCAACACGGATACGCGCTGCTGAAAAATTGGAATCTTCCGGACAGTTATTGCAATGTGGCGCGCGATCACCATGAAGAGGAATTCGATCCAAAGGACTTCCTGCTGCTGATTGTGCGGTTGGCGGATCACGCCTGTAGCAAGGTGGGTATCGGGGTGACGGCAGATCCAAGTGTGAGTCTCTCAGCCCTGCCGGAGGCAAAAATACTGGGTTTTTCCGAGGTTGATCTGGCACAGTTCGAAATTCAACTTGAAGACCTGCCTTTGTGCTGACCTTTCAAGTGGGGGCTTTTGACAGAAGATACGTTCTTACGGATTGACACCCAAAGAGGCCGGCTGGATTTCTAACCGCCTGACATCCAACCAGGGATGTTGCGCGCCTCCTAAATATAAAAATTTAGGTTTGTTGGACACGGCGTTTGTTTATCACCCTGCTTCGGTCCTTGGACGCGGCTGTGATTGTTTTGATGGATTGTCTTCGGTGTCTTTAGGTCCCCGATTCGTCAGTTTCCTCTATGAGCAATTGCGCTTCTTTCCTACCGTTCCATCTGTTCCATTGCAATCGAAAGGCCACCCGGCCGAATAGTTCCGGAGCGTCACGTTGAGGGTCGATGTTAAATTGAATGGCTGAAAAAGCCCGGCCGGTGGAATCATCCGCTTGCTCAAGGCGCATTCGGCGGTGTCGGGCGCCTACAATCCGGATCTGTTTAACCTTCACCCCGCAGGCCATGAAAAGTGGTTCCTCGTTTCCATTGCCGAATGGCTTCAAGGTTTCGATCTCATCGATGAGCGGCCCTGTGATCTCGCGGAATCTTAGTTCGCGATCGATGCTGACTTCATTTAACAACTCAAGACCATCGGTCACATCGATAACGCTTCGGTCGAAAGCGTTTTTAAATCTATCGATATTTTCCGGTCTAATTTTCAACCCGGCAGCCATACTGTGGCCACCGAAACTTTCAAGTTGATCTGCACAGCTTTGCGTGAGTCCCTTGTGAAGGTCGAATTGCGGTATGCTGCGACCGGATCCCTTCCCGATCCCACTGCGGGTCGATATCAGCACCACCGGTTTGTAGTATCGGGTTGCCAAGCGCGCCGCCACAATTCCCAAAACGCCTTCATGCCAGTTATCATTGGCCAGAACCAGTGACCGCCGCGAGAGTTCTGCCGGGTTCTCTGATAAATACAGTTGAATTTCCTCGAGAATGGCACGCTCAGTTTCTTTGCGTTGGACGTTCAATTCGTCCAGTAATGCCACGATTTTTTTGGCTGCCTGCGGGTTGTTCGTCAGTAGCAACTCCGCGGCCAAATGGGCGTGGTCCATTCGACCGGCTGCATTCAGGCGTGGGGCGATCCTGAAGGCGACATCTTCGGCATCCACATTGCGGTGAGATGTATGACAGGCCGTCAGGATTTCAGTGATTCCGGGCCTGGATCTTCCGGTGCGAATAACATCTAATCCGGCTTTGACGAAAATTCGGTTTTCACTCACCAGGGGGACGGCGTCAGCAATGGTGCCAAGCGCCACGAGGTCACAAAGGGTTTTGAGGTTTGGTTGTGTGCCGCTTTTCCAGTGATTTTTATCTCTCAGGTGTCTGCGCAGGCAGATCAGAAGCGCCATTGCGACGCCGACGCCGGCCAGGTGTTCGAATCCGGCCGGACAATCCGGGCGTTGGGGGTTAACCATTGCTGCAGCCGCAGGAAGGGGGTCAGATACCTGGTGATGATCGGTGACCACGACATCGATACCGGCCCTATTTGCCCGCTTTACAGCCGCATGACTGTTGGAGCCGCAATCGGCGGTGATTATAAGGGATACACCGCCAGGTACGGCGATACGATCGATATGTTCGGGCTTGAGGCTGTAACCTTCCTTGATCCGATGGGGCAGGTAATAGGAAACATCTGCTCCGCTTTGCTGTAAAAAATCGTGCAGTATTGCCGCCGATGTGATGCCGTCCACATCGTAATCCCCGAAAATGAGAATCTTTTCCTGTGTTGTAATCGCCCGCGCGATGCGTGCTACGGCAGGTTCCATGTCTTTTAGGTTGTTTGGCGAACGAAGTTGCCCGAGCTGAGGGTGCATGTATTTCAGCGCGTCTTTAGGCGTGACAAGCTCGCGATTCACCAGGATGGCGGCAACGATAGGAGAACAATGCAACGTATTGCACAGGTGCTGAACGAGGCGGGTGTCTGGTTGGCATATACGCCAGTGTTTTTTCATCGAGGCGGCATATACCATTAGTATCGTCGTCAGAACAACCCTTAATATTTTCTGTGAGGACCTTCTGGGGACGTATTCTGGGCAGCGTCTGCAATGGCAGACTTTTCTGTTGCATTAGGCGGTGATGTGGTTATACTAATTCAACAAATCTGCAGTCGACGGGTCTTGCCTTGACTTGGTATTTACAAGGATCGGCCAGGGACACACAATGAAAAGCCTGAAACAATTCTACCGGGTGGACCGGAGCAAGATCGCTCTAATGAAATTCACCATTGAGGCCTATGACGGCGTGGGCCTGCTGTCGACGGTCGATGCGGATTTAGGCTTGGTGGTTCTCCATATACCTCCCGGGCGTGAGGCGGAAATAGATGCAATCATTTCAGACCTGAAAAACGACATCTTGATTGAGCCCGCTGATCCCCCCGCTTAGCCTGGTGATCGTGTGCCTGATCCGTCCCGCGCTGATGGATGCACGGGTGAATGGGGCTGAAGACATCCCTTGACTCACCGTCGTCTTTCCTGTTAGCAATTCTCCTTCAGCTTTCATCAGGTTAGTGTGTAATCGCATGGTGAGGTGCGATCGATTTCGAAGTAGCGATCGTCAGGGATTCTCATTTTGAGCGGCGTATCAACATTGAGATATGTTGCTAAACCGTGGGCCACAGTTCCTGATGATACACAAGGGGTTGGGGAGAATCTGTCGAATCATGGCGTCAGGTATCCAGGATATGAAACCGAAAAGATTATATATACAGACCATAGGGTGCCAGATGAATGCCTACGACTCCGAACGGATCGCCGGTGCTATGGCAGACCTGAATTATAAAAAAACATTAGACATAGAAGAAGCAAATCTCATCATCGTCAATACTTGTGCGATTCGGGAAAAAGCCGAACAGAAAGTATACAGCTTTCTAGGACGGTTGAACCGTATGAAAATGCGACGACCCGAATTGGTTATCGGTGTCGGTGGCTGCGTTGCCCAGCAGCAAGGCGAAAGGATATTCGAGCGGGCACCGTATGTCGATATCGTTTTCGGTACGCACGCGGTTGCCCGACTGCCCGACCTGATAGCGAAAACCGAAAAAGGTTTCAGCAGGGTCGTCGACGTCGATACGGCCACGAGTATCGATCCGGTTGAGCGACCCCGAAATATTATTGAGCCTTCTGGCAGTGTTACCCGTTTTGTGACGATCATGCAGGGGTGCGACAATTTTTGCACTTATTGTGTGGTTCCCTATGTCCGTGGACGGGAAGCCAGCCGCAGGCCCGAAAACATCATTGCGGAAATAGAAGGCCTTGTTGAAACGGGTGTGCGTGAAGTGACCCTTTTGGGGCAGAACGTCAACAGCTATGGGAAAAAGGAAGGGCTCTGCAGTTTTCCCGAGCTACTGGAGCGGATCAGCAATGTCAATGGATTGATGCGTATACGGTTTACCACATCGCATCCTAAAGACCTGTCCACGGCCTTGTGTCGATCCTTCAGGGATATGCCGAAACTCTGTCGGCACATCCATTTGCCGGTCCAGTCCGGTTCGAACCGCATCCTTGAGAGGATGAATCGTCGATACACTCGAGAAAGTTATTTGGAAAAAGTTTTAGAATTACGGCAATATTGCGCCGATATTGCGATTACATCCGACTTTATCGTTGGTTTTCCTGGAGAGAGGCGTGACGATTTTAAACAAACCCTCGATCTGATTAGGACTGTCGAATACGATAGCCTGTTTGCATTCAACTATTCGGATCGACCCGAAGCACCGGCGAACCGCTTTAAAGAAAAGATTCCCGAAGAGGAGAAAAACCAGCGTCTGCAGACGCTTTTAGCATTGCAAGATCGGGTGACTCTTCAAAAAAACAGAGCGTTTATTGGGACAGAGCAGAAGGTCCTGGTTGAAGGGCTGGGGAAAAAGCGCCGGCGAGTCTCTGACAGTCGCGGTGAATCAATGGCCAATGCGCCGCCCCAGTGGACGGGACGAACCGGGACAAATAAGATTGTCAACTTTGAGACGGAAGACCTTCCAAATTCAACAAGAGAAAACTTAGCCGGCAGACTGGTGCGTGTGCGGATTGAAAAAGCGCATGCCCACTCTCTGTGGGGAATTCCCCTGGCGGTTGGAAAGACACCCGCTGCCGTGAAAGGAGAAAAGAGTTATGCTGCATAAAGTTAGCATAGCCGGTCTGACCATGGACCCAACATCCAACACTCCGATTATCATATTGAAGTCTGTTGAGAGCGACCAGGCGGTTCCCATCTGGATCGGCCTGCTCGAAGCCACCTCGATTGCATCGGCGCTTCAAGACGTTAAATTCGATCGACCAATGACCCACGATCTCTTCAAGAATTTTTCGGAAATGCTCGACATCACCGTCGTTAAGGTGGAAGTGTGCGATTTGAAAGACAGCACTTTTTACGCCAGGATTTATTTCCAGTCTAAAGACAGTCATTTTGACATGGACGCTCGCCCCAGTGATGCGATTGCACTGGCCCTGCGGTTCGATGCACCTATTTTCGTTGATGAAGTTGTCATGGAAAAGTCTAAGATGAACAAAGAGGATGTCGAGGTTCTCGATGAGAGCGAGGAAGGTAAAAAGTGGGCCGATTATTTGGAAAATCTGTCGCCCGATGATTTCGGAAAATATAAAATTTAGTTTATTGTCGATTTGACGCTATCAGTTGCCACCCGAGGTTAACGTGAATTGACGGATCGTATCGCATTTCCGAATCTGGTTTCCATCCACGGCGGACACAGCGGTGAGTTTTGCTGCCACGCAAACAATTCGCTGGATGAGATCATCGTCGCTTATGCTGATAAAGGATTTCATTGGGTTGGCATCACCGAACATATCCCTCCCATCAATGACCGGTTTCTCTACCCCGAGGAGATCAAAGCGGGTCTCAATGCCCAATCCCTCTACCGCAGGTTTGAGCGCTACATCGCCGCCTGCCGTCGGTTGCAGAGAAAACACGCCGGCGCTCTTCAGATATACGTCGGATTTGAAACTGAGCATTACGCTGGATCCATACCGTACCTCAGGGATCTGATGCACCGTTTCGAGCCGGATTATGTCGTCGGATCCGTACACCATATCGAGGGTATCGGTTTCGACTACTCCGCAGAAGAATACGCTCGGGCCATATCTGCGGTCGGTGATATCGAAGCGCTTTACTGCCGTTACTTTGATGCGCAGTATCGGTTAATCACCGAGATAATCCCTGCGGTTGTCGGTCATTTCGATCTAATACGAATATATGATCCAGACTATGTTTCCCACCTCAACCTGCCGGTGGTTCGAGAAAAAGTGCGTCGTAATCTGGAACTCATCCGGGATTTAAGCTTGATTCTGGATGTTAACGCACGCGCTTTTACCAAGGGCGGCAGTGAGCCTTACCCGGCCGGTTCAATATTGGAACAGGCTGCAAAGCTCGGCATCCCGCTGGTTCCCGGTGATGACTCGCATGGTATTGATACGGTGGGGATGAATGTCGATCAGGTCATTGACCATATTATTAATGTCGGCGCCGACACGAACTGGCGCCGACCAGCGGAAACTGTCTATTAGCGCAGAGGTGCCGGGGCGAACCATTGAATAAATATTTTTTCTGGCACACCGAACGGTAAGGCATCTATAACAAATCAGCCTGGCTGATCGAAACCTTCGAAACCGAAAGGATTACAACAATGACGGAAAAAGTATTGATCGTTCTATCCTGTGGTACGGACAACCCCAACCGGGCCACTCGGGCCCTTTTCTTTGCCATGGTCGCGAAGAAGTCAGGAAAGGATACGGCGGTATTTTTACTCGACGAAGGCGTGTATCTTGCCAAGAAAGGGATTGTCGACAATTTACAAGCGGCAACCGGTGACAAAGCCGATGATCATTTGTCGTACCTGCAAGAATTTGACGTGCCAATCCACGTATGCACGCCGTGCGCAATCTCCAGGGGTATCAGTGAGAAAGATTTGATCGAAGGCGCCAGCATGGCCACCGGCGATATGATGATAGCCATGGCTTGCGAAAGTGCTGTCATCAGCCTTTAGCCCGGTCGCAATACCTATCGGCCATAGCCCGAGCCAACGCACTTCGGGGTGAAGCGGCAGACCGTCTATTATCGGCCGCCATCGCTTTATGCTGTGGAAGCCCCTGAGTGGCCGACTGGGTGAATTCAATTCAGGTCGTTTGCCGAGGATTCAGAAGGCGCAATTGGGGATGAATCAGTAAACAAATTTTCCATTTTCGTAAATGGTTATGTTGCGCCCGCCCTTCAAATGGGCGCTGACCCGTTTCTTCTCGGTGTTGACCAGGTCCCAATGGAGTGCCGACTGGTTGAAGCCCAATGCGTCTTTCCGGGAATCGTCAAGATCGACGGGTTTGCCCGCATACGCATCTGAATACGAGGCGCCCAGCGCCACATGACAATTGCCGTGTTGACCGCCGAAGTTTTCGTCGTACAGGGTATTGGCCATAAACGCGTTGATGTTCGAAAAACGCCGATCGGTCAGGGAAAATTCACCCAGCCGGCGGGCCCCCGTGTCCATGTTTAACTGGCTGCGGACGAAAGCGGCGCCTTTTCGCGCCTCAATACGGACAACTGAACCCTTTTCAAATTCCAACCGCACGCCGGAGACAAGATTACCACTGCGAAAGGAGGGCTGATCAGCGTAATACACGCCCCGGGTCCCACGCCAGTCCGGGGAGATGAATACTTCAAAACTCGGAATGTTGCGACCGGACACTCCGAGCCATTTTCTTTTATGTCCCGGAGTGATCGAAAGGTCGATGTTATTGGATTCGATATGAAATTTTTCGACCGTAAGCCCGTTTAGCCATTTTTTGATGGCATGGACTTTTTGAAAAATGTCCTGCCAGGTTTTCACCGGTTCGGGTTGATCCAAAAAACATGCGGCGGCAATTTGCTGGCTGTAGGATTTCAGAGACATTCTTGCATGCCTGGCAAGGGCCATGGTGGGAAAAACACAAAGGGTCCAGCTGAATTCGCCGCTTTCTTCGCGGCCGTCCAGTGTGTCTCGCAAGAATTTTTTCGCCACCGCAGCTTTACCGATTTTTTTAGGATCGATACCACTCAAATGGGTGAGCGATTCCGGTGCATACAGCATAATGCTGCCATTTAAGTGGCGATACAAATTCTCTTCGCCCGGAGGAACAAAAGTCAACTGGCGGGCGTTTGAATGGGTATAGTAACTTTTTTCCATTTCCGGTGTATCCAGTACCCGCTGCACCGGATTCAAACCCGACTGGAGAAGCCTGTCAAAAAGAATATTGGCCAAGGGTTTTGCTGGTTGGTGAAAACGAAGGGCCACGACATCATACTTTTTAAATTTTTGCTTGCGTGCGGTTTTTAAACCCCACAAAAGGACATCGGCATAGTTTTCAAGCTCTTCTGGCGACAACATGGACTATCCTCCGGTCTGTAAACGGTATCCTCGGTTTTCTGCCATTCACTAAGATAATAATCGGTCAGGGATGGTCGTCTTTCAGAAACAGGCGGTGATACTCTGACTCGTCCAGGTGATTCCGAAGCAGGCGCGAGATCAGACCGAAAAGCTCTCCCAACTCTTCATCGGTCAGGCGTTCGGTCACGCTCTGGAGAACCTGGTCGTCGGAGAATTTTTGCAGGTAGTACTTGACGGTGTTTTCATCTGTTTCACGGTTGAGCCCGAATCCGACAAGTCCCTTATAAGTTTCGACGAATTTATGGGAGTGAACAGCCATAACGCCCATGCTCCTTATACTTACATGGAAGAGGGTAGGGATTTTAGATCGGCAACAATCCCATCCAGTTAGGGTTATCAGAGAAAAACGCCCGCCATTAACTATCTTGTAGCATTCGGGGAAACTCTATTCAAATAAACACTTGGGGTCAAGCCGAGATGCGCCTTATGAAGCCGTGTTGTTGTCGTGAACATGCTGTGCGATAGGCCTTTCGGTAGGATATACAGTCGTGAGAATACAGTACCGCATTTCCACGGCTTTGCAAGGGAACTCACCCTATGAGATCGATGGATGACGCCGAGCGATATCGGAACGATATGCTATCCGATTGTGCGTATTTCACCAGTGATGAGGGCATCTCCATCCGGTATCACCACTGGCTGAATACCAAAAGCCGTCCGAACGGCACCGTTATCTTGCTGGGTGGCCGCAAAGAATTCCTGGAAAAATATAACGAAACGGCGGGCGATCTTAACCGGATGGGTTTTGATGTATACAGTTTCGATTGGCGCGGGCAGGGGCTTTCGACGCGAATGCTTTCGGACCGGTCCAGGGGTTTTATTCTGGACTACAACGAGTACCTGCACGACTTGCAAGTGTTTTTCGATACGGTTATCCCTGCGAACACCCGGCGACCAATTTACTTTCTGGCTCATTCCATGGGCGCACACCTTGCCATACGGTTTTTACATCGCCGCCGCACAGGGATCGACGGCGCCGTTCTATCGGCGCCAATGATCGATATCTTCACAGCTCCCTATCCGAGTTGGCTGGTCAAGCTTTTGATCCAGATGGCGGTTAAATCCGGCCGTCGAGATGCCGTAGTGCCGGGAAGCCGCAAGCGGTCGGAAAGGGATTGGCACTTTGAGGGCAATCCTTTGACGTCGGATAAGAAAAGGTTTCAAGCAGAGAAAGGAGCGTTGGAGGCCAATCCCGCATTGGCTGTGGACGCTGTAACCTTTGGCTGGTTGGCGGCCACGATGAACTCGATAGATTATTTTAAAACGCCCGGTTATCTGGAAGAGATTAAAACACCGGTACTGATGGTTTGTGCCGGCGAAGATAGGATTGTATCAGTCAGCGCCCAAATGGAGGCTTGCGCCCGATTGCCCGATTGCCGTCTGGTGACCATTCCGACGTCGCGGCATGAGATCCTTATGGAAAACGATGCCATTCGGGTGACGTTCTGGCAAGCCTTCAGAAAGTTTACGGGCGTTGGCCGGCCATGACCGACAACCTGTGAAGATGCTGCAACTCTCGGCAAAAGGGTTTGTGACTATTCCTGTCGAAAGGAACGCCGCTAAATCGGTTCTCGTCACCTACCACCGGTCAGCCGATCAGTTTTTGTGTTAACATTTTAACCGCCTCGAGGTATTCGGACAGACCCCGTGCAAATATATCGTTGTGGTTCGCGCCGGGAATCGTCAAGATGGTTTTGTTCTTGGAGGGGCTGGCATCGTATAGGGCTTTTCCGTCTGAGAAAGGGATGATGTGGTCGAATTCGGCGTGAATGATAAGGGTTGGCTTGTCAATGGTTTTGATTTTATCGATATTGCCAAAGCCCGTTTCTTCCTTGAATCCCACTGCCGCCGGTGAAATGCCCAAGAGCTGCAAGAGCGGCGCAGCAAAGGCGAATCCACTTTCGATGATCAATCCGTCTATTTGGGACACTTGACGGCTTGCCAGTTCCAAGGCCGAGGCACTGCCGAGCGAGCGTCCCATCACTGCCAGGGGGCCTTTGAAACCATTTTTCTCCAACCAGTCCCTGGTCCAATTCAGGATGACGTGGCAGTCTTGCATCATGGCCGTTACCGTGGGGCTGCCTTTCGATCGTCCGTAGCCGCGGTAGTCGACGGCCAAAAAATTGATGCCCATCTTGTTGTAGAGCGGCCCCAGGTCAGCATAATCCGCGACGATCTCACCATTACCGTGAAAGAAGAGAATGTTCGTCCCCGACGGATTCGCCGCATGGAAACATGCCCCGACGGCAACAGACTCTTCCACCGGTATCATGACTTCATGGGCTGGTGGGCCGGTGGGCGTGTGTCCATAATCGGGACGGGGATGAAAAAGGACCGACAGAATTTCCGGCTGATCGATGATGCCATAGTCGGGTACACGCTGTTCTGTCATTTTATGTCATTCCTTTTGGGGGATGATTGGCAATTATTCGAGGACAAACCGTGCGTTGCCTGCGTTAAAGCCTGTCTGAAATGGAAAGAGAGATCCGTTTCGGCCGTTTATCATTGAAAATGGTCGTGAGAAAGGTTTTGGCTCTCTTTCCACAACTCGAAACGTCTTCTGATGAAGCGTTTGGCATGGTAGCGGGTCTCGGGAATCAGGAGTAACAGCCCCGCAGCATCGGTAATAAAACCGGGCGTGAGCAAGACAACACCGGCAATGAAAATCAGCACGGCGTCCAACAGTTCTTCGGTCGGCAAATGTCCCTGCTGCATGCTCAACCGGACTTTCAGCATGGTTTGCAATCCTTGCATGCGCGCCAAATAGGCACCGGCAAAGCCGGTGGCAATGACAATCACAACAGTCTTGGCGATCCCAATTTGACTGCCGACCTTTATCAGCAAGTAGATTTCGGCGACGGGTATGAGGGTAAACGCGAGAAAGAGTTTGAGCAACATTGGCATCGTGGTAGAGTATTATCTGAACCGTGCATGAAAAATAAGACGAAATATGCGTCAGAGGCACAAGGTCCAGATGTTAATCAAAATCGAAATCTTCCGTGCCGCTTATATCACGTTGATTCAAGAATTCACAGTATTCTTCAGCCCGCCGTTGCGCCAGTGATTTTTTGCCGATTCGTGTGTGGGGCTCTTTGTGAAAAGACGCGATCAGCGTATTCGTTCCGTTTTCTGATTCCATTACTTGAAATCCCCCTTCGAAATGCCTGACGACAAATTTCATTTCACCACCTCATCGCTGATTGTAATCCGTAATCACAATAGGTACCTTTACCCTGTATTGTACCAATAAGCCCCATTGATGCACAAGCGGAAGGTTTTTTTTCTGCGGCTTGAGTCAATCTATACAAGGTCATAACGGCGTACTGATCAGGGAATGGCCGTTAGCTGGTCAACGATTCGGTTGTAAGCCTTCAGATCTTTCAGCCACTGGTCAGGAATGGCCTGTCGGCCCAAGTGTGCCCCAAGGATCATGCCGACCGCCATGCCCCGCGCAGCGGAATCTCCGCCCGCCATGACATTTTCAATCAATGCTGATTTCAAGTCGTTTTCGTAAGTCGTTGATAGGTGAATGACACCGGGCAGCGCAGCGGCAGTGTCGCACGTCTGACCGAAAGCCTTGATCGTTGCACGGGTCTGATTTCCGCTGGTCGCCAGTCCTTTATCGATTAATTTCTGCAGCCGAGGTCTGGTAGGGGCCGCCGTCCTGAATGCCGCGGAAGGCGCTGTGCCTTGGAGTACATTTAGAACGACATCGGCCAAGTATTCGGCGCTTTCAACAACCAGGGGATCATTGTGTGTCATGGCCGTTTGTTTTCTGGCATCGGATAATAGTTGTTCACGATTTTTTCTAAGGGTAAAGATCAACGGTGCAATTCTGACCGCACCGCCAAGTTCGGTCGACCCGGATCCGGATGCTGTCGGATCCTTTCCGGCCGCAATATTTTTCAATGTATCCTTGGTGGCGTGATCACGGTAGCCTGAGTAATCATCCATAAATGACTGCCAACTCCGGGCAAAATGCTCGATGTGAAACCCCTTGTTGGCGGCAATGGAATCCAACAGCACTTGGGACTGGTCGCCATAGTGCGTGAGTTCACCGGCTTTCTTGGTGCGATGGAATGAGTTTTCGGGTGGTTTTCTCAGGTTATCCACGCGACCGATATCGTTGTCGATTACCGCCGTATCGTATATCCAGTGAGCCCCCAAGGCCAACGCGTCGGCCGCAAAAGATGCCAAGACCATGGCTTCAGCCTGTTCTTTCATTTTTGTGCCTCCTTTTATTTATCATCTTTAAGCAACGCATCCAGCGGCGTTTTGGGTTTTAAATCCGCGGCATCAGTTCCGAAGAAATCAACTGTAATGATCTGGTCACAGAGTTCTTTCAAGCGCTTGCCCACCGCCAAATGGGCCGGATGCTGCTGGTAGCGTTGCAGCGCCTCCTGGTTGGCAAAAAGTGAGACAATTGCAAAATCATAAGATCGCGTCGTATGGAGAATATCACGGCCGAACTCGTACATTTGAATCTCGACGATGACATTGGGCAAATCGTCCAGGGCCACTTCCAGGTTGTCGATATCAGATTCGGAAACGCCGGGCTTGAACTTCATTAAAACCAGGTGGTTCAGCATGTCATCGCTCCTTTCAATGCGGCAGTGTTACTGTGGTTTCTTTCCCGCCATAACCATGAACTGAACAATGGCCTCTCGCAGAAACCTGACTTACGGTTGCAGCGACCGATACGTTTGTCAGGCTGCGCGTGAATGGTTGCTCGTCCACATGGGGGTGAAAGAGGGTTCGGGTGCCGAGAATGGTCCTGTCCGGCCCGATGATCTCCCATTTGTCGGCATAGTGTTCCCAACCCGAATCATCGTGTTTCACCGTGACTGAAAAAGTGA
This sequence comes from uncultured delta proteobacterium, assembly GCA_963848135.1. Classification (GTDB taxonomy): domain Bacteria; phylum Desulfobacterota; class Desulfobacteria; order Desulfobacterales; family SG8-13; genus JARFQH01. The sequence continues at coordinate 10,803 of CAWKCK010000018.1, read as the reverse complement.
ATGACTCTGCGCCGGTTTTTACAACCTCAACCTCCAGGACGTCGGCTTCACCGGCCAAAACAGATCCTGTCGCTGTGAATAGGATCATGAGCATAATCGCGATAGATTTCATAAGTTGCACTCCTCGAATATGGTTCGATTAACGTTACCAAAGCCGATCGGGGTCTATGATCTAAATTTTAAATCAGATAGAAATCTAATATGAGTCGAGGCGAGACATCGCTAAAAAAAACGGCCCGAATTATTCAAAAACCATAAGGTTATAATTGAAAAGATCAACCCGATTCCCTGATGAAAACCTTTCAGATGACCCCACAAAAAGATTTTATACAGACATGCTGGGATTCGCCGGGGCCAAAAACCACGCTGGACGCGGATTGACTTTGAAAATGTTTGATTTTTCCAATTCGTTATATTATTTCCTATTCGGATTCGACGGCCGGAATGACGCATCCTGAGCGGTTTTCGCTGTCCCGATCGTTTACAAGCAACCCAAGGAGTTGGCCATGGCCCAGTGTGTCGTGCTTAACGCGGACTACTCTTTCCTAAACGTGGTGGATTGGAAACGGGCTGTTTGTCTACTGGTAAAAGACAAGGTCAAAGTGCTGCGATATTCAAGTAAAACCGTCATGACCGGTGAGGGTCTGTCTGTCAGGGTGCCTCTCGTAATCAAACTTGTCAAGTTCATCCGAATGGTTTACCGGGCACGGGTTCCTTTCAGTAAAAAAAACGTTCTGATCAGAGACGGGTTTAAATGTGCTTACTGCCAGAGCCCTCATGGACGGTTGACCATCGATCACATTGTCCCTAAATCCAGGGGGGGGCGGACGGAGTTTGAAAATTGCGTGACCGCATGCAGGGAATGCAACCATAAAAAGGGCAACCAGATGCCCAGTGAAGCCAAGATGTACCCCCAATTAAAAGCCTATCAACCCACGATATCCGAATTCCTGCAGCGCAAGGTAAAGCAGCTGGGTATTGAAGAAATGCTGCAAGATATGATAGAATATCTATCTCGGCCAGAAATTCCGCGGGAACATTCCCGCCATGTCTATTAATTGCCAATTTTTGAACAGGGGAAAATATGAAAGTTATTGTTCTGGGTACCGGATACGTTGGTCTCGTGCATGCCGCCGTTTGCTCTGAATATGGTCACGAGGTGTATGCCTACGACAACAACCAGGAAAAACTGAACGCGTTTGCAACTGGAAAACCACAGGAAATAGAACGGTTTGTCAACGAGCCTGGGTTGGTGAACGTCATTCGGGAAACCATAGACCGATACCTTTTCTTTTCGTCCGATCTGGCGTCGATCATCGAGGGGACGGATGCCGTTTTCATGTGCTTGCCAACCCCGCCGAACTTAGACGGTTCCACCAACCTCACATTTTATGATGCTGCCGCCGAGCACCTTGCCGAACTCCTGGAAAAACGCAAAGATAAACGTCGCGTGGTCATCATCAACAAAAGTACGGTTCCGATTGGAACCGCGCGTCACCTCGAACAGATCATGGTTTCCCACCGGGTTAAAAATTTTGGTGTGTCATCGAATCCGGAGTTTCTGGCGGAGGGCACAGCCGTTATGCAGGCCCGCCGACCGGACCGGGTTGTAGTCGGCTGCGACGATCAACAGGATTTTAATATTCTGAGCCGGGTTTACTCCCAATTCGTTAACCATGTACGCATTAAATACATAGAAACCACACCAGAAACCGCCGAGGCCATTAAATATGTGGCCAATACCATGCTGCTGACCTATATTTCCTTCTGGAACGGAGTGGGCGCAAAGATCGGGGAAAAATTTCCCAATATTGTCATCGATGATTTGAGATTGGGCGTGACCTCCGATGAGCGCATCAGCACCTGGGGGTCTTTCGTCAGCAACGGGGCCGGTGGTAGCTGCTTCGGTAAAGACATCGCCTCGTTGATAAATCAGCTTCGCAGGGTGAATGTCAGTACCAAAATGCTGGAAGCGTCATACGAGGTGAACGAATTTCAGAAAGTGTATCTTGTCGACCGGGCCATCACCGAAGCCGGGTTCAAATTCAACAACAAAACCATCACGGTTCTCGGGCTGGCCTTCAAAAAGCACACCAACGACATGCGCGATGCTTCTTCCATCAAGGTGGTTGAGTCATTACTCGGCAAAGGTGCTGCTCGAATACAGGCCTACGATCCATTGGCTAACGATGCCGCCCAGGCGGTTTTCGATCCCTCCAAGAACATTCTTTTCGAAAAAATCGCCTATTTTGACAGTGCCAAGGAAGCCATCGAAGGTTCCGATGCCCTGTTCATATCATCCGACTGTGAAGAGTTCCGGGGATTATCCCGCACAGTTGAAACGCTGGTAAAGCCCCCCTACTTGGTAATGGATGGCCGGCGGATGATACCGGATTTCGAGGATTTGATATCCCGGAATTATACCTACCTTGCGGTCGGCGCGATGGCGATGGGACCCACCCCATGCGAGACTGAGAAGGTGATCCCGCTAAAGCAATCCGCTTGAACTGCAATCATCTTCCAAGTGGTTTCAAAACCTTAGTTCACGCCCAAGTGCAAGACGTGGATCGAAGAAAAAACGCAGCATACATGGGCGTATGTATTCAGTGTCATGGGCAGGGCCCATGACACTGACCAAGGAGGACCACAACACCGCAATTGGGTGTCAGATAGGGCTTTGATTTCACATCTCGGCACAGATGCCGCTCCATAGAAACCGTTTCGGCGGTTGAATCCAGCCGCCGGATGGCACCATTGGTGCCCCTGGACAACATTGCCAAGGGCACTTTTTGCACCCGCCGACCGCGTTATTTCCTCCGACAAAAATTTTTCCTGGCACATGCTGATAAAGTGGCGACTGCTTTGCGGATATCGTATTTGCTTGACACCAAATCGTTTGTTGAGTACAAATTTCCGCTTTATACCGCTTTTCAACAATATAATCCGAAATACGGAAGGGTGGTATACGTGGTTGTAGGACAAACTTTCGAGATGCGGAACATATTTGTGACAGCCACTATATATCAACATCCGAATTTGGAGGCGTAATGGACTACAAGAAAACGCTCAATCTGCCGTCTACGAAATTTCCGATGAAGGCGAATCTTGCCAACCGCGAACCCGCACAATTGGGCGACTGGGAAAAGATGCAGCTGCACACGAAAATCAGAACGGCTTCAGACGGTTGCGAGCGATTTATCCTGCACGACGGACCGCCCTATGCCAATGGCCACATCCATATTGGGACCGCGATGAATAAGATTCTTAAAGATATGATCGTGCGGTCGCGGCAGATGTCCGGATATGATGCCGTTTATGTGCCCGGCTGGGACTGTCACGGGCTCCCCATTGAACACAACGTCGACAAGGAACTCGGCCAGAAAAAGAAGGATCTTTCATTGACCGACGTGCGCCGCCTCTGCCGGACATATGCCGAAAAATTCATCGATATTCAGCGGGAAGAATTCAAACGCTTGGGTGTTATGGGCGAATGGGATAATCCCTATCTGACAATGAATTATCTTTACGAGTCGACGATCGCCCGTGAGTGCTGGAGATTTGTGCTGAATAACAGCTTGTTTAGAAGCAAAAAACCGATTTACTGGTGCAACGACTGCCAGACCGCATTGGCTGAGGCAGAAATCGAATACGCAGACGAGGCGTCGCCCTCCATATTCGTAAAGTTTCCCTTAAAGGATGACTTGAGCCAGGAATTTCCAGATCTCGCTGGCAAGAAGGTTTCTGTGGTCATTTGGACCACCACCCCGTGGACCCTTCCGGCGAATATGGCCGTTGCCCTGCACCCTGATTTTATTTATTCGGCCGTGGATGTGGGGCGGAACGAGGTTCTGATTATAGCGAAAGATTTGGTAGACGCCTGCATGCTCACTTTTGGCATTGGCACTTACCGGATCTTGGCCGAAATCGGGGCCGAGCGCCTGGAACGCAAGACGTGTCGGCATCCCCTTTACGAACGGGATTCGCTTATCATCCTGGGAAATCATGTAACCCTTGAGGCCGGAACCGGTTGCGTGCACACCGCTCCCGGGCACGGGCGCGAGGATTACGAGGTCGGTCTCCAATACGGGTTGGAAGTTTATTCTCCCGTCGACGATCGCGGACGGTTTACCGAAGATGTCGAATTTTTCAAGGGGCAGTTTGTATTTGACGCCAACAAGGCCATAAATGCCAAACTCAAGGAACATGGGGCTTTGATCGTTGAGGCGAATTTCGAGCATTCCTACCCTCACTGTTGGCGCTGCAAACAACCCGTCATTTTCCGGGCCACGCCCCAGTGGTTTATTTCCATGGATAAGACGGGGTTGCGCCAAAGAACCTTGGAAGAAATCGATCGGGTCAAGTGGATTCCTGGCTGGGGTCGCGAGCGCATATATGGGATGATCGAAAATCGACCCGATTGGTGTGTGTCACGGCAACGGGCCTGGGGAGTTCCAATTGCGGTGTTTTACTGTGAAGACTGCGGCACGCTTTTACGCGACGAAGTCATCATGAATCGCGTTTGTGACCTGTTTGCCACCCACGGTGCCGACATTTGGTTCGAAAAACCGGCCGAGTATTTTTTACCGGCCGACGCCGCATGCCCCGAATGCGGCAGCAAATCCGTTAAAAAAGAAGACGATATTCTGGATGTTTGGTTCGATTCAGGCGTCAGCCACGCAGCCGTTCTGGAACAGCGATCAAATTTGAACTGGCCGGCGGATCTATACCTGGAGGGGAGTGACCAGCACCGGGGATGGTTTCACAGCTCATTACTGACTGCCGTGGGGACACGTGATCGTGCGCCATATAAATCGGTTCTGACCCATGGATTCGTCGTGGATGCCGATGGCCGTAAGATGTCAAAATCGATTGGCAATGTCGTTGCCCCCAAAGAAGTTATCGACAAATACGGTGCCGAAATCCTGCGTCTTTGGGTGACGGCCTCCGACTATCGGGAAGACGTACGGATTTCCGAAAACATTCTCAAACAGCTCAGTGATGCCTATCGCCGTATCCGCAACACCGCCCGATTCATGTTGGGTAACCTCTACGACTTTAACCCGGAGACGGACAGCCTTGCCTATGATGCAATGCCGCAAATCGACCGGTTTGCCCTGCACAAGCTTCAAGAACTAACGGAAATTGTCGACAAAGCCTACGAAAAATTCGATTTTCACGTGATTTATCACCGTCTATACAACTACTGTACCCTTGATCTGTCGGCTTTTTATCTGGATATTCTCAAAGACCGTCTTTATACCTCACCGGCCGGTTCGAGCGGGCGGAGAAGCGCCCAGACGGTGATGTATACCATTGTGGATGCAATGGCCCGCTTGATGGCACCCATTCTCGTATTTTCCTCCGAGGAGATTTGGGCCCATATGCCCGATCGACCGGGAAAAGCTGAGAGCATTCACATGACCACCCTGCCGAAGGTGCATGCCGAGTGGAAGAACGAAGACCTGCAAAAGAACTGGGAAAATCTGCTGTCCGTTAGGGCAGAGGTTACCAAAGCGCTCGAGGCCGCCAGGGCGCGAAAACTTATTGGCCACCCGCTGGATGCCGCCGTCACCATCTCGGTTCCCAAAGCCCAACACGCTGTATTGGCGCCGTATGCCGGGGAGTTACGATCCATTTTTATCGTCTCCCAGACCGCGCTTGTTATTGATGCAAAATTTGATAATGCATACGAGAGTGAGGAAATAGAGGGATTGCAGGTACTCGTTGAAAGAGCGGCAGGTGAAAAATGCGAACGCTGTTGGGTTCATGATACATCGGTCGGTACTTTCGACGATCATCCGAGGATCTGCAACCGCTGCAAATCATCGCTGGAAGAAATGACTGACTGACGAATAGTCGATGGACTGCGCGTTTGTGAAGGCCGTATTTCTAAGTCGGCCATCCACAATTGGATAAGGCTATTTTGAGTGTCAAATTCATAAATGAGAAATTTTATGCTGGGCAAGACCGCACAAAGGTCTGCGGCGAGGGGCACTGTATTTGAGCCGCAGCCTTTTAAACCTGCGGATAATCCCGCCATGGCGATCCCAGCGTTAAAAAATCCTTCTATGGATCAACACTAAATAAGAGCGTGATTGTGACAATAGAGGGAAACAAGATAACGAGGCTGCTGGTCATCAGCGGCATGGTGGTGCTTCTCGACCAGGTCACCAAAACGCTGATAGCGCACTACTTGAAGCTTTACGATACCATTGCTGTGATTCCCGGTTTTTTCAATCTTATCCATATTCACAATCCTGGAGGAGCATTCGGTTTCCTGGCGGAATCCGACCCGATCCTGCGCAAAGTGGTTTTTCTCTTCGTTTCCCTTCTGGCGGTAGGGTTGATCCTGTGGTACTACATGAAAACACCGGCGTCGTATCCTCTACTGGGCAGCGCTTTTGCATTGATTTTCGGCGGTGCCATCGGTAATCTTATCGATCGGATTCGATTGGGAAAGGTTGTCGATTTTCTCGATTTCTATATCGGGAACTTTCACTGGCCGGCATTTAACGTCGCCGATAGCGCCATAACTATCGGTATAGGAATTTTCATCCTCCACCTGCTGTTCAAGAAGTTACCAGAGTAGATCGGAAGGGCCTTACCCAGGGTTCTGCCGAAAAGCATTCCGACCGAAGAAGCAGTGTACCATTTTTCAGACGCGTGCAAAATTCAAGCAAATGCCGCACGGGTCAATGACAATACGCGATGATCTTCGATGCCGATATACTACCGTCGATTGTCTTCGGCGTCTTCGTTTCTGTGGCGCTTATCGCCGGTCTCCAGATGATTAAGGCTGAGATCCGGTCTTCCGGCGGTGCCGAAAACCGCATTGCAGACCTCTGTTTCTGGTTGATGCTTGCGGCAATCGCCGGAGCAAGGTTTAGTGACCTGTACTACAATCCTGAGGTCATTTTCGCCGATCCGTTGGAAATTTTACGTCTTTGGAACGGTGGATCGTTTTATTATGGCGGGGCGACTGCCGCCCTCATCGTCGGGCTGATATTTATCAGGCATGCGCGATTGCCGTTATGGAAAACCGCCGACATGTTTGCACCGACCCTGGCAATCGGTCATTTTTTTGTGTGGATTGGCTGCTTTTTTTCGGGCCTTTGTCCCGGAAGGCGCACAGAATCGATGATCGAGGGTTATCTTGCCTGGCCGGAGGAAGGCCTGACCAGTATGTTGGCGATGCTGCATCCGAGACCCTTTTATCTGGCCAGCGGCAGTTTTCTCATTTTCATTATCCTTCTGATGTTGCGAGGGCACAGAAATTTCGATGGAAGGGTCTTCTGGGTTTTCGTCATACTTCACAGCACGCTTCAATTGCTGGTAGATACTCTCGATTTTCCAGGATATACCAAACCATCGCCAGCGATTATCTCGAACTCGCAAATCATATGTGCCTTCATTGCCGTTACTGGGTTGAGCATGTTGTTATATCTGTGGCACCGATCCCGACATCCCATCCCGGAGGGCCCCTGAACGACATTGTCGCCCATCAATAAATTTACCATGACCGAGCTAAACTACAAAACCTTGGATGACCATCTTAATGGTCTCGATTCTGTAAACGACAACAAGGCTAACGACCGTGGCAATTTGCCGTTCGCTGTATACCTGATCTATGGCGAAGAAATGCTCTGCAAAGCGGCTTTTAAAAAGGTGTTAGACAGATTGGTACCTGAATCCAATCAAAGCTTCAATTTCGAACCCATTGACGGGAACGATGACGGTGTCTCTGAGGCCATCGAGAAAATAAACACGTTTTCATTGCTGTCCGGCCCGAAAGTTGTCGGTTTGCTGGAAGCCCAGATTTTCGATTCGAAAACAAATGCGGAAAATATTTTGCTCACTGCCGTGAAGGCGATGAAAATCAGAACCTGATCGAGCGGCCGACTACCTTTTGCGATTTATGGCCCTGGTGAATCTTTCCTTTGATGATCTGTCTTTACCGAACCGGCGGGAGAGCCTTCCTGCTGGGATAGAACTACCGGATGACGATCGGTGTTTGGACGATATCATCGCGTTTTGCCTGGAAAAGGGGCGCAAGGTTCCAAAAATAATAGACAATGAGAGCATACTTTGCCGTGCGATCGAAAAAGGATTCCCGGCTGGACATCGCTTGCTGATAACAACTGACACGGTCGACAAACGCCGTAAACTATATAAGACCATTCGGGAACAAGGCGTTATCGTCGACTGTTCCGTTCCCAAGGGCGATCGCAAGGCAGATAAAACCGCCCAGGAGGCGGTGTTGGCAGATACGGTACATGCCGTTCTACGCGATAGCGGTAAATCATTGGCACCTGACGCTTATAAGGCCCTGATCGAGACAACCGGTTTTGAACTCAGGGCTATTGTTAACAATTTAGAAAAGCTTGTGAGTTACGTTGGTGGCAGAGATATTATCACTCGGAAAGACATCGTCTCGACGCTCAAACGGACGAAAAAGGATCCTGTCTACGCCTTTACGGGGGCATTTACGTCCCGCAACAGGGAAGACGCTTTGTTTTTTATGAATGCGCTGATGTCTGCGGGACAGGACGCCCTGCGGGCTGAGCAGATACTGGTCGCCCTTTTGAACCAGGTCAGGAAACTATTGTTGATCAAAGAATTTGTCTCCAGCCCTCTTGGACAGATCTGGCGTTCAGGCTGTCACTATAATACATTTAGAACCAACGTCTTGCCAGTGGTAGAAAAATCCGATTCAAAGCTGCTCGAAACACTGCAGCAATGGCGGGATGATCTGGATGGACCGGTTAATGACGAAGTCAAGCCGCTGAAGAAGCGGAGCCGCGGAAAAAAAAAGCAATTGAAAACGGATTTGTTGCTTGCCAAATTTCCACATAATCCCTACCCAATATATCAACTTTTCAACAACGCGGAGAATTTTTCGAAACAGGAACTCCTCCAAGCTTACGAATACCTTTCGATGGCCGACTTGCGCATCAAATCCGGTAGCGATAACAAGCACTTGATTCTTGAGGAAGTGATACTGAAGATTTGCCGGCAAAATGACTAAGTTTTTCTACGCAAAACTATGCGTACGCCGTTCAGCTGGTTAAGTTCGTCTTTCAGGGGGTCTGGTGCCGGCATGCGCATTTGCAGCTTCCCCGCGCGGTGCAAAGACGCAGAAAACACAATGCGCTGCGCATGGGAAAGTCGAAAGCATTAGTTGAATTATCAAATAAGGAGGGATGGCAGCGTGGGTTTTATTAGACAACAGGAAGAAAATGTGGCCACGCGATTGCTGGCCTGGCATTACCAAAGACATGAAATCGATTTGCCCCCCCAGAGTGTGCTGAAGCAGCGGGCAACCATTCTGGTGGACGAGGCACATCGTATCGCTCGCCAAAGGGGGCGCAACGTGCTTTCCATTGTCAGGGAGCTGGTTGATGACATAAAGAAGAGTAGTCAGAGAGGACAGCCGGGTTTACAAATGGCCTGGATATATTGCACTGGGCGTGTTGATCACACCCGATGATCTCAATACCCTTTTGTTCTTCCTTCACGAGCCCAAGCCATGAGTATTCGCGATCGTTGTGGGTTATTCATGGAACTAAAAAATTTGAACACTCAGAATGCTGCCGGGCAAATTATCTTGACAAATTGGATTTAATATTATTTAGGAGATATGCAACAACTGACAGAAAAAGAAAATACTACGAGTTCATTCAGATCTGTCAAAGTCATCTGCTCAAGATCACACCCCAGAGAGTCGCTATTTATAGAGAGTTGTTAATTTCAGACAAACATCCCACAGCCGATGCGTCTATCAGGCTGTCAAAAAAGAGTACCCGAACATTTCGTTCGACACGGTCAACCGCACCTTGCTGACATTTGCGGAAATCGGCATCCTGGACGTCGTCGAGATCTACGGCGGGGCCAAACGATTTGATACGAACGTAATCGACCATCACCATCTGCATTGTATGCGATGTGGAAAGATCCAGGATTTCATTAACGTCGGTTAGATAACCTGGACGTTCCGGAGGATATTCACACCTATTTTCAGGTGAAGCGCAAAAGGGTAGTTCTCAAAGGGATTTGCAATGCGTGCAGTAAGTAAGATCGTCCATGACGATAGGCCATATCTGATAACAATAACAACAGAAAGGAAAAAGAATGAGTAAGACGACCGACAATTTGAAGGCTGCGTTCGCAGGTGAGTCCCAGGCAAGAAACAAGTATACGTTTTTCGCCAAAGTTGCCCGGAAAGAGGGCTACCATTACATTGCCAAAATATTTGAAGAAACGGCTGAGAATGAAAAACAGCATGCTAAGGATCATCTCAAACTGCTGAACGGAATAGGGGATACGGGGCCAACCTCAAGGAACTTTTGGAGGGGAAGATACGAAGTCGAAAGCATGTACCCGGCTTTGCCAAAGACGCTGAGGAAGAAGGCGAAAAGGAAGCGGCCATGGCCTTCAAGCAGGTTGCCAAAATCGAGGCGCATCACAGAGAAAGGTACCGAAAATTGCTCCAGATGGTCGAGGCTGGCACTGTTTTTAAGCGCGAACAAGCGATCAAATGGAAATGCAGCATTTGCGGCTATATAGTAGAGGGTGTCGAACCACCGCCGAAATGTGCATATTTGCAAACACCCAAGCGAATTCTACGAACCGGCCAATTTGGATTTTTAAGTGGCCGCAGGCTTATTGCTGGCGGATAAATTCCAGGTCACCTGCTGTGTGGACCACAGGCAACGGTTCCCAGGACCGATTGAGACGCCGGCAATATGCTTACCAGTGAAGCGTTAATCAAGAAGACAAGGCTCCGGCGCTACAAGGCGGCGGAGC
>CAWKCK010000017.1:0-1411604 GCA_963848135.1 uncultured delta proteobacterium | reverse complement strand
GGCTTTGACCTCAAATCCCGGAGGTGGCGTTGCGTTTCGGGCGTCCAGTTCACTGGATGTTGGGGGGAGGGGCTCTTGCACCGGCAAAACTGTGCGGTCGAACTTCTCCTTTGCATACGCCTCGTCGGTGGCAACGACGATGAGTCCAATGGCTATAATTAAAATCATCGCTGCGAACGCCGACCAACGCTGTGAGAAAGACGCATTGATCGGGACGGAACGGCTAACGTCCTCATGTAACTTCTGTTTCATCTCGTTTCTCCTTTTTCTTATGGTGGCGCTTTGATTTGTGTTGTAAGTTAAACATCGGATCATATACGATTACGAAAAATGTTCATCCAGCACTGTGCCCCTTAATCATTGCAATGAATCTGCTCTTTGGCAAATTCAAGGCCCCCTGTTTTTAATACTTCAACAATGTTCATTTCGAATGTCTCCCCCAGTACTCTGGCTGCCCCAAGTAACAGTTCGAATTCGTTTCTTTGGAAATGCCTCTCCAGGGCTTGGCGTGTTTTCCACTTACCAATCACGATATAGCTATTTTCCTTTTCTGAATTCCGGTAACAGGTTGAAATCAAGACATTCGTTATTTTTGCGAATGCGGTGAGTAAACGATTGCATGCTGTCGAAAAATTCATCGACTTTGTATGGCTTTATTTCGATATTTAAAAAGTAGATCATCACAGAGGTGTCCCCCTAAAACCGGAAAATGTATTAGGCTTTGTGTTATTCCGAAAAAGAAAGGATCTGACCATGAGCAAGAAACTTGGTAAATTATTGAGCTATCAAATATCATGCCGTTAGAAAAAACAACCCAGACACGCTACTAACTATTAGTAAACTATAGAAATATCTGATTTTTCAAGTGGCGGGCGGGATAAAAAAAGTCGATTGAAAACACCAAATATGGTTTGTTAAAACCATATTTGGTGTTTTTGGGCCGGCTTTTGGATTTAAGCGGGAAGTATAGAGGTGTTTTCGTAACAGTTACTTTGACGATCAAACTTACGTTATTGTGGTTTCGGCCTCTTAATACCGAGTTTTTTCATACGGCCACGAAGCGTGTTGACATGCATCCCTAAAGTTGAAGCAGCACTGTTATCACCCCCGATTTTCCAATTCCTGGCTTTGAGCACCTGCAGAATATAATCATGCTCCATTTCCTCAAAAGATTTGAAATCACTACCCAAAGTGTCCTCCGTTTGGGGAAGTTCAAAATTCAGCCTCTTCCCCTTTGAGGTAATCATTGCAGCTTCAACCACATGTTTCAATTCTCGTACATTGCCTGGCCAGTGGTAGCTCTGCAACATTTTCATGGACCGTTTAGTGATTTCGGTGGCGCGTTTTCCCATTTTTCCGCCGAGTCGATCCATAAACCAAGCGACCAGCAACTGGATGTCTTCCGGTTGCTCCCGCAAAGGAGGCACCGTAATGGGAAAAACCTTGAGCCGATACCACAAATCTTCCCGGAAACGGCCTTTCCGCACTTCTTCTTCCAGAACGCGGTTTGTGGCGGCGATGATTCGGGCATCGGAGTGAAGTGGGCGGGGGCTTCCCAGTCTTTCAAATTCACCGCTTTCAATAACGTGCAGCAGTTTGGCCTGAAGCTCGAGTGGCATTTCGCCGATTTCGTCCAAAAAAATCGTGGATCCCTTGGCCAGTTCGAAGCGCCCCGGCTGGGTAGTTGTGGCGCTGGTAAAAGCCCCTTTTTCCCGGCCGAAAAGTTCGCTTTCAATCAATTCCCGGGGCAGGGCCGCACAGTTCACCTTCACCAATGCCCTTCTACCGCGAGGGCTGAGCTTGTGTAGAGCCCGGGCTAATAGCTCCTTGCCCGTACCCGTTTCCCCCATAAATAATACGGTAGAATCCGTGGGGGCGACCTGTTCGACTCTGTGGAGTACATATTTGATTGAATCGCTCTGACCGATGATGTTTTCAAAGTTGTGTTCCAGCTTAATTTCGTCTTGAAGGTAGGCACTTTCGGCTTCCAACCGGTTTTTCAACTCCTCAATCTTCGTATAAGCGTTGCGGAGCCTTCTTTCAGATAGTTTTCTGGCGGTGATGTCTCGATTGCTGGCTCTGATGCCTAAATATTCTCCCTTATCACCATAGACAGGTTGGCAAATGTGCTCGATCCATCGGATTTGGCCGTTCTTTGCGCGGATAGGGAACTGAATCTCGTCCGTTTCATGCCGGGCATACGCAGCTTGTTGGTGTTCCTGCCACTGGGTTAAATGATCGGGCAAAATGATCTCATTTAGCATACCAGGACGGTCTATTAATTGTTGCACTCGATATCCCGTAATCCTTTCAAAAGAGGGGGATACATAATTGTAGGAACCGTCTATGTTTTCCCAGGTTTCCCAGTCATAAGTAAAGTCGGCTACGGTCCGATAGCGCTGCTCTGCTTCGCGAAGGTCATCTTCAGCGGCTATCTGAGTGGTGATATCTCGGGCCGTCCCCCATACTCTAAGGAGCTTTCCATCTTCGATGACGCCCCTAACATTGTTGAGAACAATATATTTCTTATCTTTGTAAATTTCAACGCTCACGAAATCACGCAAATTATAGCCTGACCTGATGACCTGCTTAATGGCGTCCGCATTCTCGGGAACGGAAGGTGGCATGATTTCACGAGCGCGCAGACCCAGCATGTCCTCCCTCCGTTCGTACCCAACAATCTGCGCATATGCCCTGTTGTTCTCTATGAGGTATCCTGACTAAAGAATAAGTTAAATTGTTCGTCTTCCGGCAAATCGAGAGAAATGGGCTCGTCGAGTTCAAAGCACCAAATGGGTTCGATGCTTTCCTCCATAAAAATCCGGAAAAGTTCATTGTTCCTCATTAGTTCTGGCATGTTTATCTTATTTTCGCTCAAAATGATCGCTCCAATTTAAAGCCTCATAATACAAAAAGGCCGGAAAATAGCGATTCAAAATTTAATTATTATGGAATGTCAGTTTGCAAATTACAACTTTAAATTTTTGGGTTAAAAAACAGAATGTCGAAGAGGTATTAAAATTAAAGCTGAATTTTCCATCCCGTTGACGATAATTAATTCAGCACTTCATAAAGGATGCTGAGTGATTGAACTGTATATTGCGGGCCTGAAAAAATCCGGCCTTAATTAAATAGAATCCTTGTTACGCGAGGGTAACCACCACCTTTTCCTATAATCATCTGAGTCAGTTCTAATTGAACAGATATGTCCTGGCTATCCAACAAATACGGGGTATCCAATAGTACAGCTTGCTTGCCAGGGATTTGTCTATCAGGGAATGCATAGAATTTTCATTTTACAACTGGATATCATGTCGGGAACAGTAAAACGCGTATCATGGTGACATTGTGTTCGTGCTCTGTTTTTTAGGGGCGTCGCTTTCCTATTTCGCCGCCTTGTCGTGTATCAATCTGGTTGATTGTTGATGGCTTTGAGCTAGAAACGCTGGATCTCGTCGCTTTCGAAAATTTGTACCGCCGGGTAATCTTGCCGAGCGCTTTCATACATGGCTTTCGCGACCTGTTCGACGCGGATGGCGCGGTATTTTTTCCATGGCCCCTGCAGCAGCGGGGTCATGATCGTGAGCACCACGAAACCCACCACTTCCTTCAAACGAAACTCATCGCGGCCGCCGTGCAGCAAGGAGGGGCGGAAGATGCGGAGCGATCTCAGGCCCAGGCTCTGCAGCAGTTCCTCGGCCTCGCCCTTGGTCTGGTTGTAGAAGTTGGACGATCCGGCGTCGGCTCCGATGGCGCTGATCACGGAGCAGGTCTTCGCGTTCAGACGTTGGGCCAGTTTGCCCACTAAATGAACATAATCTCGATCCACTTTCTTGAAGCCCTTCACCGAGCCCGCGGTCTTGATGGTGGTCCCTATAGCGCAGAAAACGTCATCGATGGGTTGCTGAAAATTGAGCTGATCCAGCTCATCGTAGCTGACGATATGAGCCTTGATCTTTTCGCCTGAGGTGGGTGGTTCTCGCCTTCCGATACAGTGAATTTCCGAGTATTGGTCGGAGTCGTTCAGTAATTCCAGTAACACCGAGCCGATCGCGCCGGTTGCACCGGCAATCAATGCCTTACGCATAGTTATCTTATCCTTTTTTGAAAATGAACGGGCAACGCGAACGCCGGATGGACGGTGAATAACAATCCACCAGGGGCGGTAACTCGCGGACAGGCGCCGTTTCGAGATTCTCCAACTTATAAACTTGCGAACCGCAGCGAACCGCCGTCGGGCCCCTTCGCCACTATGTAGTCCTTCCCCTGTAAAGGGTGATCGCGATCAGGCCGAGCACAATCTCAAGGACCGCATATACGATAAGCAGCCAATGCGGCAGGCCGTCCAGAATGAAACTTAGTACGCGTCCGGCGGCAAGTCCGAGCATGAAAACCGCGCAGCTCAAGAGCGCCGGAGCGGTCATCTGCTTTTTAAAAGCACCCCAAACCCAGATCACGACCATTCCAAAATACAGGCCCATTACTGCCCGCATGATGTGCGTGAGATTGGTCGTGTCGACTGTGATGCCAAAGAGGGCGTCCAGGGTGGCCGACGGATTGGCTCCATAGCCTAACGCGATCGGTACCAAGCCGACCGAACAGAAGATCAGAAAAATGCGGGTTTTCATGTTTTTACTCTCCAGCGAACAATCCTTAACAAAAATTCAGTTCCGGAGTTTCCAGGAATCAGCACGTCGTTTTTGGCCTGCCAGACCGGCCCACCTTCCAGTTCGAAGCAAAAACGCTTCCAATCCTATTGTTTAGCCGCCATGGTTGGCAGTGCCAATAACTGAGAAAATAAGCGCCAAAATTAAAAGTTTAAATTCCTCGATTCGATAGACATATTAGTCCCTCCGAAAAGTGTACCTTCATTTGGCTAATTGTTCAGCTTATAGGAAAAATCTTTGTGGTGGCAAGGGATAGAAATAATTGAACAAGGAGAATCATCATTTTTTTTATCGATCAAGCTTTGTTTCGTGTATCACACGAAAATAGGAGGGGCGGATATTACAGCTATCTTGCCAATACCTTCAACTGACTGTAATTCCATATACTTTTTGGCTATCTTAACCATAGCATTTATGATGCTCGAATCCATTTGTCAATAAACAGATGCTCGGCCCCAATCTTTATCCCCATTTTCTTTCCCAAGCCAAAATCCAGCCAACCCGTCATCTGACCCCAAAATTCCAAATTCCATTTCGCATTTCAGCTGAAAACGGTTCTGCAGTTCCGGTCTCAATCCAACAGCCCTACCTCCCCGCTCTCAAAATCAACGCCGATTTTCCCCATTAGGGCATCCTTCTGCAATACCTTTCTCATTAAGTGGAATTGGCATCTTTTTGATTATTGTTCTTGTGATTTTTGATTGCTGGGGAACTGATCGATCACGATTTTGATTTGACACACTGACAATAGGCAGGTTATAGCTTAAATAGCCCAGAAAGTATCTTTTAAATTGTCATTATTTCCAATTAGATACAATTATACACGTTTCGAGGTTTCCGATATTTGCCAGAAAATCCCAATGTAACACAAAGCTTCTGGATCATACGATATCGTGCAATTATTAACTGCAAGAGAATTTCAATGGCATGGGTTCGGATATCATTGGCATTATTTATTTTAATTGCATTACCTGAGTGTACATCGCAGGTAAACCGCCAAACTCTTAGATTCAAGGGCCTTGAACCGACAACCAAGAATTTTAGCGGTATATTAACGTTACCTGAAGCGCTCAGCAAAAAGTGCCAGTGGTGATTCTATTTCATGGGACAGCAGGACCAGATAGTAGATACGAATTTCATCGCCCCGCACTTCTGGAAGCGGGAATAGCAACATTTGAGGTTGATTTTAAAAGCAATATTTACACTGGCCCCTCTGATCGGCCGCCTGTTGAAACTTTTCTGCCTTGGGCTTTTGGAGCATTAGTGGCCATACGTTCAAATCCCCGTATCGATCCAGAGCGTATTGCTATCATGGGGTTTTCGCTCGGTGGTCATATTAGCGTAACAGCTGCTTCACGCAAAGTTGTCAAAAAGTGGCTCGGTCCTGATGAGCAAGGATTTACTGCTCACGTTGGATTCTATCCCGCCTGCAAATGGCTCAAGAAACACTTCGATTCGACCGGACCAACAGGAGCCCCGATACTTATAATGAGCGGAGAGAAAGATTCCTGGGGCGACGGAGAGACTTGCAAGAACTTTTGCGATTGGTTGAACGAGAAACAACCAGGCGTAGTTTCATTGAAATTGTATCCCGATGCTCACCATGGATTCGATCGCGCAGGATCCTGGAAGGGTTATGCACCATTTGCAAAGAACCAGACCGCCATTCTTCAGTGGGATCCAGAGGCGGCATATGATAGTCGAAAGCGAGCCGTGTCCTTTCTGCGCGAGGCATTGGATTTGCAACCAAACATCAAGCCATAAAAGGTTAGGAAAGCCGGATTTTTTGAATATAGCCAGACTGTATATTCAATTACAAAGTTTCTTCTATAATTTACGGCTTATAATTTGTGTTTCTGCAAAAATATCCAAAGTGTCTTGAATAACATTTTGAAGATGTGTTATAAAAAACGAGTAACTGCGGTAGCCCATTGGAATTCTTGACGGGCTATAACGATGGAAAATAATTTGCTGAGAAATTTAAAAATATTCAGACTGTATTTTATAAAATTTCTCATCATAGGACTCTTTGCGAACAGTCTGTTGCCGCAAGCGTGTCTTTGCGGAGGGGCATGTCTACATGGTATTCAAGGTAAAGAATGGTCAAGTATAAGTTTTCTATTTCATACTCGCTGTTTAGGAACCCAATGCAAAAGTTGTAATTTGGAGGACATACAAACCCTTAAGGCGTCAAACGGTGCCCACTCGATAACTAAAACTAGAAATACTTGTTACCCCATCTATTTTATTTAATTTATCTGATTACCAGTCCAATATCGATTTAATAAAGATTATTTTTCCTCATCATATTAAACCGTTAAAGACTCGATCTCTACCTGCGTATCTGCAAAATCTCTCTCTTCTTATATAATCCCTTTTTCGATAAGACCTGCATTTTCCAGCCTGAACAGTCTCTATTTTTGAAACATCTGGTTTCCAGTTTAAGATTTGGGATCAATTATTAAAGAAGTAACAGGCAAATGATGCAAACAATCGCCTATAAATTATCCGAGTATAAAATTATCGAGAACGTGTACGGTGATTTGGTGTGGGAATGCCATTTTGGTTTAGGTACTTTGAAAAATGGAAAATGCTTTATAAATGGAGATATTCTTTATTTAATGCCGGGTGTTAATGCAGGGCCGGGATTTTTAAAGGGAGAGTTTCTGGATCACCTCAACAAATTACCGAAATGGGAAAAAACTAAATACTACTGCACGAGCTACAAGATTTATGAGTGTAAAACCGGTAGAATCAAACCACTTCTTGAGAGAAGTAACAACCGTTTGCAGGATGAAACTATTCTCCGAGAAAATGAATCAATTCAAACAGGGGTTACCAAAAATAAGTATAAATCGATTGAGACTTATAAAAGCGGAGATATTTCCTATAAACTAAACCAGTATGAAATCATGAAAAAAAACAACGGCCAACTGTTTTGGAAATCATGTAGCGGTTTGAACAGTTTAAATGAAGGAAGATGTTTTATAAATGGTAGCATCTTGTTCCTTGAACAAGGTGAAACCAAACGAACCGGAATTAGAAAAGGAGAATTTCTGCAAAAACTTATTCAATTGCCGGACTGGGAAGGAACCAAATATTTCTGTAAGAGTTACGCAATTTATTATTCAGATACAGGAGGTATATGTCGAAGTTTAGGAAAGGATAAAGAGTTAAAGAAGAAAGTGTATACTAAAAACGATTCTGTTAGCAACAAGACGTACCGAACTGGAATAAAATTAGAACCAATACTTTTGAACAGGATTATTTCAAAAGACAAATTAAAAACCTTCTTTATCGTTTGCAAAATCTTGGTGATATTGATTCTGAAATTACTGGTCGGGTGTTTTAAATTAATACGTAAGGTCACCAGAGCAATTGTTGGAAAATTGACCCGGTTCAGAGGTTAAATTTCCAATTGTTACGATTCATTTCAGCCTCAATGTGATTGAATAGGAGATAAAATGAAACCTTCTACCAAATACATCATATTTACAGTTTCGTTTTTTTTGACATTCAGTTGTATTTTCGAAGCTCTTTCTGATGATGACCATTATAAAAAAAGATACCGGTATCGAGGGGGACGTCAAAAGGTTGATGATGATAGAAACGGTCATGACAACAACGACCATTTGAAGCCGGTGACCAACCAAACATATAAAGAAACATGTGGTGAGTGTCATTTCGCATATCAGCCGGAGCTGTTGCCATCCGCGTCATGGCTGAAAATTTTAAACCAACTTAATAACCATTTCGGAGAGGAAATTGAGACCGATCCGGCTACAATAAAAAACATTTCAGATTATCTCACAACGAATGGTGCGGAGAACTCTTCAGCAGAGCGATCAGTGAAAATCATGAGATGTTTGGGAGGCCAGGTACCCATACGGATTACCGATATTCCTTATATCCGTAAAAAGCATCATGAATTGGACCCCGCGATTTTCAAACGTAAATCTATTGGCTCATTGTCGAACTGTATAGCATGTCACACAACCGCCGAAAATGGGATATATGATGATGACGATGTTAAGATTCCTGAGTGATATTCGCATAGGCGATTGACTTGGTAGGCTTAATGCTTGATTCCATTATTTAAACCCGGAACAAAGGATGATAGAAAATATTATATTGACTCTGGTTATAGGGTTTATTCTTTTTGAGCTGATTGAGCACGTGGCCTTTCCTCTGTTCTGGTTTTTCATGGGAAGAAAGAGAAAACCTATTTGTGGGGTTTCAGGCATGTTGGGTAAGGTGGGTGAGGTCAAACACTGGAAGAAGAATGAAGGAAAAGTTTTCGTGAACGGGGAACTATGGAAGGCTGTCAGTGAAGCCCCTTTATTGCCTGGTGATAGAGTGGTTATCCAAAATGTGGAAGGGTTAACGTTGCAGGTCAACCCTTGGAAGAGGTGAGGTGTCCAGAATTATATTTAATTGTTTTCATTTAAGCGAAACTTTTAATAACTCCGAAACCATGAAGGCCAACTACTACATCTGGTAGTCGGCTTTTTTCAATTTTTCTCAATATAAGATCAACCTATCACGGCAAAAGCTGCCACGGCGAAAGTCCAACCTGCTGCTATATACCCTTACTGTGAGGGTCTCTTAAAAACTAAAAATAACCATAACCCCTCGAAACTTGTTTTTTTATCGAATTACGGGTAATGTCCCACCTTGATTGTCATGATCAGGAAGGGACGATAGAAGCCCTCTTGACATAATCGTCAGATTCGGTAGTTCATATATCAACAAGTGTTTCAGGGCTGGAAATTAATTCTAAAAATTACCTAGCGAATCCATCAGATGGAATACCCGGCCCAAGGGTCGAGCACTTTCTTGGGGGAAAATGTCCAGAAGCCGCTATTGAGACCGGCAAAATGAACGATATTTTTTTTCTGAAGTGACATTATCTTTCGGCCAATGACACTATGTTTGCGACAGTGACACTATGTTTTGAGAATATAGACAGGGAGGGATAGAAAACATGGCCGGAATCAACAAAGTTATTCTGATCGGTAACCTGGGGCGCGATCCGGAAGTCCGCTACACGCCGGACGGCACTGCCGTTGCAACTTTTTCGATTGCGACGTCACAGGAATGGAACGACAAGAGCAGCGGTGAGAAAAAGGAGCGGACAGAATGGCACCGTATCGTCGCCTGGCGTAAGCTTGGCGAGTTGTGCGGCGAATATCTCTCGAAAGGCCGGCAGGTGTATGTGGAAGGACGGTTGCAGACCCGGGATTGGCAGGACAAGGATGGTAACAAGCGCTACACCACCGAAGTCGTTGCCAATGAAGTCCAGTTCTTGGGACCCAAAGAGTCTGCCAAGTCGCGGGACGCTTATGGTGGGCCCCCACCTCCGGACGCCGAGACGCCGTACTCGGATTCGCAGGATGATGACATCCCTTTCTGAGGAGTCGAATTTTACCTTGGATAGCCGGCGCGCATAATATTTTTCAACACTCTGGTATATAAAGCGTTGGGATTTCAAGGCGGGTCGAGTAAAGGGCAGCGTCATGAAACTGCCCTTTATGAGCGAAGTTGAGGTGACGGAAAGACGCGTTACTGAACACAGGACGTGAAAATCAGGCGTCCTTCTTTTCTTCGATCTTTTCAGGATCCTTCGGTTGCTCGTCTTCTTTGGTGGCGCCCTTGAAGTTGCGGATGGCTTTTCCCATTCCTGCTCCGATTTCCGGTAGTTTGCCGGCTCCGAATATGATCAGGATGATCACCAGAATAATAATCAGCTCCGGCATTCCGATTCCAAACATATATTCCTCCTATCCGTGGGAATTATCTTTTTCGTGTTCCGACCCCGGTTATCGCTTGTACGCGGACAATAGCGCATCCTGGCCAACCAAGTCAGGTTTGTCATGTATATATGCCGGGTTGCCTTCGCTCGAACACCTGCAGCCATTTTAGTATAAACCACCGCAATTGTTGTACTAATTTGTCTTTCGGCAGAAATCGAGCAGGCTCAGACTATAGCACCGGCATATAAAGGTGTCAATCATTCCGATCAGCCGGAAATGGCGAAAACCCGAGCCCGAATAATAATCATCGGTAAATCCTTCGCTTTGCTGGTAAGACTCTGAAAAATTATCAGTTCCAGGAGTTAAAAAACTCCCGAAATAATGGTTTTAAAAGACTGCTTTGAGCGGTTCACAAGCCATTCATCCAACGTTGCCGGAGGTCATTGAATCATGAAATCTTTTCAGGGTGGTTATCTGTCCGGTCGAGCGGGTTGATTGATCATCCGGCATTATGATAGCCGACGGCGTATATTCCTACTGGTGAACTGTCTTGTCAACGATATAGGTTCATGTTACAAATACCACTTTCTCATTTTCTGATTGTTGCGGACAGTTTCGGTAAAGGCTGAGATGACACGCAATTGGAATCCACACGGAGAGGAATCTTGAATGGCGCTTCAGTTTGAAGCTGATTGCCGGCCCCTGCTTATCGGCAGTCTGCCGCTGGAAGATCATGCCATGGCCAGCCGGCTCGTTTTCAAATATACCCCGGACATTCCTCTGTGGGTTCAGCTACCGGTCCATGCTCGTGAGGGCATGATTCCCCAGTTTACACCAGGCCTGCCTGGTGTCCGTATCGTTGACGGCCGCACGTTTGTCGATACCGCAGCGGCGGATTACGATCAGCAGATCCTGGAATTCTACGAAGAATACATGGCCGTGATGGAGGGGCAACTGGACCTCAACCGATCCCGTTTCACTCTCAACACCGATACGGCCCCCGGATTTGAAGTATTAATGGAAAACCTGCCGGAACAGCCGAACCCCATCGCAGTCAAAGGACAGGTAACCGGTCCGTTCACTTTTTGCACCGGATTGAAAGATGACAATCGGCAAGCCATTTTCTATAATCTGCAGATGCGGGATGCTGCCGTCAAGCTTTTAGCCCTGAAAGCCGCATGGCAAGTGCGCCAGATGTCCGCTCCCGATCGTTCGGTAATTATTTTTTGCGATGAACCGGCCCTGGCCGGGTTCGGCACTTCGGAATTCTTGAGTGTGTCTCGGGACGATATCACCACCTGCCTGGAAGAAATCATGGCGGCGGTTCACACCGCCGGTGGGCTTGTAGGGGTCCACATCTGTGCCAATACCGACTGGTCGCTGGCCCTTGAATCTCCGGCAGACATCATCAATTTTGATGCGTATACTTACTTTGACCGTTTTATACTTTATCCCGAACTGATCCGGAAATTTATCGACTCGGGCAAAATTCTGGCCTGGGGCATTGTGCCCACTGGTGATGGAGACGATGTGGCCAGGGAAACTGCCGAATCGTTGGCCGCCCAGTGGTATGAAAAGGTTCGCGCCATCGAAGAGCTGGGATTCAGCCGCCGTCAAATTGCCGCTCAATCCCTTATCACACCCAGTTGCGGGACCGGCACGCTGTCACCGTCCCTGGCAGAGAGAGTGTTGCAGCTGACACGGGAAGTCTCCGATCGACTGCGCAGTGCGCTCGGTTTTGAATCTATACCCCAATAACCATCGGTGACCTCCCAGCTTTGCTGGAGTGGTTCACAAACCCTTCCTCCGACCTTGCCGGAGGTCATTGAATTGAAGGTATGATTGAATGACTACAGAAAACAATTCCAAACGCTTTACCGGTGCCACCCGGTATGTTCTCGATGAAGAGTTGGCCAGTATCGTCAACATTTCTATGGCCCTTGAAATGCCGCTTCTTCTTAAAGGGGAGCCGGGTACCGGGAAAACAATGCTTGCCCATGCCATCGCCGAGAATCTTAAAATGCCTCTGGTGGTGTTGAACGTCAAATCGAGCATGAAACTGATTGAAGCGCTCTATCAATACGATACACTCACCCGGCTTAACGACAGCCGTTTCGGCGACTCCAGTCGGGATGTGAGCAACATCGAAGAGTACATCCGCATGGGAAAAATAGGGCAGGCTTTTACGGCTGATATCCGAACCGTATTGCTGATCGATGAAATCGATAAAGCCGAAACCGATTTTCAGGATGACATGCTCGATGTTCTGGATCAGATGGAATTTGACATTATCGAAATCGACAAAACCGTCAAAACCAGGCACAGACCGGTGATCATCATCACCTCAAATGCCAAGAAAGACCTATCGGACCCGTTCCTGGGGCGCTGTAATTTCCACCATATCGCCTTTCCGGAGCCAAAGATGATGCGCAACATTATCGGCGTTCATTTCCCCGATCTCGAATCGGAGCTGATGGAACATGCGGTAACGGCCTTTTACCATCTGCGCGAGTTGGAC
This sequence comes from uncultured delta proteobacterium, assembly GCA_963848135.1. Lineage (GTDB taxonomy): Bacteria > Desulfobacterota > Desulfobacteria > Desulfobacterales > SG8-13 > JARFQH01. The sequence continues at coordinate 1,398,666 of CAWKCK010000017.1, read as the reverse complement.
GGGGTGGAAAAGAAACCGGCAACCCGTGAGCTCATCAATTGGATCCGGGCCCTCAATGCCGATCCGGATTTCAGGCCCAAAAAGCTGGCTAAAGGCGAGATTCCTTACCTTGGCGTGCTGTTCAAAAAAAGCCAGGACCTCCGGAAAACAACCGAGTACATTCGCCGCAGGCGGTTGTACTGATATTTTCCTAAGCCAGGATTGTCCCTATGTTTGTTGATTTTTTCTATACACTCAAAGATATCGGGATTCCTGTTAGCCCGACGTCCTTTCTAACCCTTCACCGGGCTTTGCAATCCGATCTGGTGAACTCCCTAAATGATTTTTACACGGCGTCCCGTACAATCCTCGTTAAAAGCGAGAGATACTTCGACCTCTACGACCAGGCGTTTGCCCATCACTTTCAGGGAGCTGAACTGCCGGATTACACCGGCGTCGAGTTGGATGATATCGCCAGAAACATGCTGGAACACTGGCTCAAGGATCCCCGCGCGCTGGCCGAGGCCCTGGGTATCGACGAATCGGAACTGAGCCGCTTGAGTCCGGATGAATTGATCGAATATTTCAAAGCGCGTCTCAAAGATCAGACCGGCGAACATCACGGTGGCAGCCGATGGATCGGAACCGGCGGGACCTCACCCGTGGGACATTCGGGTGTCCACCCGGGGGGAATGCGCGTCGGCGGTGTATCCCGTAACAAGTCGGCCGTTAAGGTCGCTATGGATCGGCGTTACAGGGATTATTCCCTCAGTGGGCCGCTGACGCGACCGATGGTGGGCGAGGCCCTGAAGCGGTTGCGCAATCTGGTTCCGGTGGGCCCCAAGGACATGCTCGATATCGATGCGACGCTCTACCAGACCATGAAGAACGGCGGGGAGATTGAAATAGTCTTTGAACGCAGTCTGAAGGATCGGCTCAAAATCATTTTGGCCATCGACAACGGCGGGTATTCCATGGATCCCTATATTTCCGTTGTGCAGACGATATTCGATTATGCCCGCTCGCAGTTCAAGGATCTGAAGACCTATTTCTTTCACAACACGGTCTACAGCACTCTTTGGGAAGACTCGGCCAGGTTCCGCAAACCGAAACGGATCGAGGAATTTGCCGCTGAAGACCCCCAGACCAGGCTTTTCGTTGTCGGTGATGCCAGCATGGCACCCTATGAGTTAATGGTCGCCGATGGCTCGATCCACATTGAGGAGCGCAGTGGAACACCGAGTATCGAGTGCCTCAAATTTCTGACCAAGACATTTCCTCATTCGGTTTGGCTTAATCCCATGACTGAAGACATGTGGTCCTACACCCAAACAGTTAAAGTCATCGAGCAGATCTTTCCCATGTTCGAATTGTCCATCGACGGTCTCGAGAAGGCCGTTGCCCACCTGATGACGAACTAGTGACCATCCAAGATTATTCCCCTATTCAAAAGTAGATTTCGAAACGCGACAGCGTCACTGGATTTTTGGAATGGTTATTGCACTTTAATTTCTCGGGCGGATTCCTAAAATGTTAACGGCTCGGTATTGATGCCCCGAGGCTGTCGGCGGGCATTTTCGCTTGAATTGTATTGTGTTTAATTCTTAGGCAAGGATTAGGGAATGAAGAAAGACGCGCAAAAAAACGCGAGAGGTATGGATTCGATGATTTTGGCCGGGATTCCCATTGCCATTATATATTGGGTTCTCGACTCCATACTCAATATATTTTTTTCCAACAGATACAACATCGTGGCCGAGATTTTCGGCCCGGACCTTTATGAAATTTACACCCGGGTCATCGTGTTGTGCATTCTGCTGATCTTCGGCGCCCATGCACAAACGACGATTAACAAGCTCAAAAAAACCCGCGACGCCCTGTTGAAGAGCGAAGATGACCACCGCGAATTCATCGAAAATTTAACAGCGGGTGTTTTTCGATGTACCATTGATCCCGCTGGCCGTATCGTCCGCGCCAATCCGGCTGCGGCCAGAATTTTTGGATACCGCTCCGTCGACGATTTCATGAACACCAGAATACCTGACCTCTATTTGAATCCGTTGGAAATGAAGGACTTTATCGCCGACATTATTAACCAGGGGCACATCAGCGGGCGGGAGCTCATGATGCGAAAACGCAGTGGAAAGTCTTTTTGGGTGTCGTGCTCCGCCGCTGTGAAATCGGATGACAATGGGCGCCTCATCTGGATCGACGGTGTGATCGAGGACATTACGATCCGAAAGCAGGCCGAGGAATCTCTGCGAACAAGTGAAGAGCGCTACCGCCAGTTGGTTAAATATGCACCGGCTGGTATTTACGAGGTCGATCTACGGACCGGCAGGTTCGTCCGGGCCAATGATCTCATCTGCAATCTGACCGGTTATACCCGTGAGGAATTGCTGGGCATGAAAAGTTACGAGATTTTTACCGAGGACAGCCGGAGCCTGTTTTTCGAGCGATTGACCAAGATTTATAGGGGTACGGAACTGTCAGAATCAGCCGAGTTCAAAATTCGGAACAAGGAGGGCAAAGTCTTCTGGGCTGTGATCAATGACAGGAAACATTACGAATTCGGTAAACCCAAATCGGCCACCGTCGTCGTGCATGACGTCAGCGAACTCAAGCGCGCCGAACAGGAGAAAAGACTGCTTGAATATCGCCTCTATCGGGCCCAGAAAATGGAGGCCGTGGGAACATTGGCTGGTGGAATTGCCCACGATTTCAACAACATTCTCATGGGAATTCAAGGCCACGTGTCGATTATGCTTTCGAACTCAGAATACGTGCACCCCTATTTCAACCATCTCTTGTCAATTGAGAATTATATCAACAATGCCAATGAGTTGACAGGAAAACTGCTCGGATTCGCCAAGGGTGGAACTGTGGGGATGGAGGTGGCCGACCTGAACGAACTTACCCAGGAGCAGATCCAGACTTTTGAAAAGACAAGGCAGAATATCCATGTCCATACGAAATATGAAGAGAACCTATGGCCAATCGAGGTCGATCCTGTCAAGATAAAACAGATCATCATGAACATCGTCGTTAACGCCCTTCATGCCATGCCCGATGGGGGGGGGCTGCATATTCGGACGCAAAACCTCGTCTTGGACAAGAATTCTCTGAAAAACCAGAAGTATAAGCCAGGAAAATACGTCAAGTTGTCAATCCTTGACACCGGCATTGGCATGGATAAAGCTACAATGGAGCGCGTGTTCGAACCGTTTTTCACAACCAAAAAAATGGGCCCGCAGAAGGGAACCGGTTTAGGGCTTGCTTCGGCCTACGGTATCGTAAAGAACCACAATGGGTTTATCACCGTTCAAAGTACCAAAGGGAAAGGCTCGAACTTCAGTGTATTTCTACCTGCAATGAAAACAAGGCTGGTGGAGCATAAGGCGTATACAAGGGCCAAACCCGCCAAGAGGGAAACCGTGTTGACCGTCGGTGATGACTCCGCCGTACTCGATGTGTTGGAGCAGATGTTGAAAAAACTGGGCTACAGTGTGCTAAAGGCCGATAGCGGCTTGCGCGCACTTGAAGTATTCCAGTTGAAATTGGACGACATTTGTCTGGTGATCCTCGACGCGGATATACCGCAGGTGGTCGGCAGTAAGATCTTGTCCAATATGAAGATGATCGATCCGGCAGTGAAGTTCATGATGACCGGCAAAGACCTTCCGGCTCAATATTTGAAAGAAGACTTAACAGCCGAAACCGGTAATTTTTTAAGAAAACCTTTCAGCCTGATGCAGTTGTCCGGCAGCATCGGTGAAGTTATGGGCGCCTGATTCGGCCTAATCGTCGGTGATTATCGATGTTGATAATAATTATCGGGGTAAGCATTCACAGGGCACCGCATCTGCTTTGTTGTCGGGCACTTGAAGTACAAAAGTACGTCTGCGCGCCCGACGCCTTGCATCTGCGGCACCCTGTAAACGCTTACAATTCTGTGGCCTGAGGTACATTAGACATTGCAGCCCTGTGAACCGATAATTATCGGGTTGGTCATATGTTTGATGAATGTTGAAAAAGGGCCTAGCCAATCCGTGACTGTAGGATTTTTTCTTCAAATTTGACTCAATTGCGGCATAATTTGATAAAACCACATATATTCAAGGAGATTGAGTGTATTTTTTTTCCTTCATATCGTTTGTCTTCCCGCCGCCTGTTGACGTAATTTGGCATTTTACCTGCCGCTGCCCGTCAGATGGTATCCAAATTTCGAATCGTCCATTGTTATAACAATCTGAAAATATTTATTATAAATATAATACGAAAAGATGGTCCGGATTTTGCTTTGGATTGATGCGCCACTTGGTGGTTTTCAACACCGTTGTGGGCGGTTGGCGAAAAGGGCGTTGATAATATGGAACCTGGTTTTCCGCAATCAACCGGACAATACTATTGACCGGAGTTGATTTCTGAAGTCCGACAGAGCCGAAGCTGAAGTACAAATGCGGGAAATCCTGTCTGTGGGTCGCGCAAAGCGGAGCGAGCTCTCTACCTGTTTGACTATTAGCCTATTCGATTGATCTGAGCGGACGATGGCTTCACTGAATGCGGAGTGGCTAGCGGCCCCGAAGCAGCAGGCAGAAAGTTCCATATCACGGGGCTGTCCGGATTCCGGGCAGCCCCGTTTTTATAATACCCAACGAATTATCTCAATCGAAATAGTAACGTCCGTAGAATCAACGGGGCAGAAGTAATTCCCAATCCGCCTGTGTTGACGCCTTTTTTCGCGGCTGGGCAGGACGGTCTGCGTTTTTTCTTTTAGAACACTCGCGTTCCTCATCGATGAGGTTCCACATGGTCAGTTTGACCGTGTTGCCGTAGGATTCTTCTTCATCCCGGGTATTGTGATCCAGGATCATGCTGATGCGGTTATTTTGATCATCCACAAACGACCATTTCCAGGAGATAACGATGTGAAACGGGTCGCCGCGCCATTCTGTCGGCTTCCCGAATCGACCTCGATAACGCTTCAGAAGTTCGTTGTAGAATTTTTTCGATGAATCGGCGTATTTCAGGCGAATTCTGACGATACGCCCGGGGGCGGTGCATTTTCCGAACCACAGGAGACCGTTTTTAAATCCCTCCACAGGCTGAATTTCGACTTCTTCGATGTAGTTGGAGTAGCGCAGGGGCAACGCCGTGTCCATTTTGATGCGATCCTGAAATTCCGCAATATTTCCGCCGAGTTTGAATCCGGCGATTTCATCCGGGATCTCCGCGATGCCGAGTGCAGGAAACGATAAAACCAGTAAAACGACCATTATCCCATGAAACCTTTTCATGATGACCTCATATCGGTAGGCAGGAAAATGAACTATCTTAAACATAATTGAGCCGCTGCCGCGTGTCAAACGGAAACACGGTCATCTATCTTAGATTTGTTCTGATGCAATGACAGCGAGGACCGACTGTAATCAACGCATAGTTTGGGAGTGGCGAGAGTTCACGTATCTACCGGTGGATCAGGGCGCCGTTGCCTTTGTTCTTACCGTGAAAAGAAAAGGTGCCGTCGTATATACAAATACTGCGGCCTGCAATACTTTATAAACGCTTGCAATTATTGTTTTTAATGATTAGAATAACCATTATAAATTTAAATTCCGGGATGGTCGCTCCTGGCCGTCAATCTCGCTTGAGCCCGGGTATTCTAGCTGTAGATACGAATGGCTGTCGTAATGTGGTTGAAAAGAGATTGTACTTTGCGATACGGCATCAAATAATCTCTGCAAAACCCTGATAAGGGACCGCACCAAATCGAAGGGATGAAAATATGGAAATGACGTGCCTTAATAAGAGAGTTGCCGGGATGTCTTCAGGACTGCTTTCTCTGGCTTTGCTTTTACTTATCTCTTGCGGCGGCGATGGGGATGAATCGAACGGTGGCGGCGGTGGCACAACGATTGTCGACGCGGTTGTTTTTCTGGCTCAAAAGGACGATGCCACAACCACCGAGCTTTACGTCTCGATTGATGACGGTACCGCCATAACGGTAGAAAAATTATCTGGAACGCTGGTAAACGGCGGCCAGGTGGTTGACTTTGCCGTTTCACCCGACGGGCAGCGAGTCGCTTATAAGGCGGATCAGCAAGTGTTCGGAAAATTCGAACTCTACGTCGTCCGCGTTGAGGGTGGAACGCCAGAAAATGTGTCGCGGCAGTCAACCAACATTCTCGAAGTGGAGGACTTTGCCTGGTCCTTTGACAGCTCTACAATCGCTTTTCGGGCGTTCAACCCGGTTCCCAACACGGTCGGTAATATCGAATTGTTCACAGTATCCCCGACAGGGGGGACACCGGTCAGAGTTTCTGTTTTTCCCAACCCGGATGGAGAAGTCAGAGATTTTGCCTGGTCGCCGAGCCGTTTGCTTCTCGCATACACCCAGAATGTCATCCAGGGTACGCCAACAAAACTCGATCTTTTTTCTACCCGCCCCTTTAACCAGGACAACAATCAACTCTCCAACACCCCCGGAACAGGTTCGATTATTGCCACTGTTTCCGATTATGCCTGGTCCCCGGGCATCTCGCTGATTGCATTTACCGCTGAAGTTGACACTGTCGGTATAAACGAGCTGTTTGTCGCCGATGCGGCATTTGTTTTTCCAACACCCGTGTCCCTTTCCGGCACATTGCAGACCCTGGGAGAAGTGACGGGATTCGAGTGGGCGCCGAACGACCAGCGCATTGCCTATCGGGCCGATCAATTTCTCGATCAGCGGTTCGATCTGCTCACTGTTTTTGCCGACGGGAGCCAGTCGCCGATTCTGGTATCAGAGTTGACTTTTGACAACAGTACGGTCGGCAATTTTGGGTGGGCACCGGACAGCTCTCGTATCGCTTATATCGCCGATCAAGACACTGTCGGGGTTTTTGAGCTATACACCGACAATGCTTCGGGAACATCACCCCGGAAAGTCAGCGATGAGCTTGTCGGTGGTGAGGATGTGCGGGCGTTTGCCTGGGCACCCGACAGTTCACTTATTGCCTATCAGGCCAACCAGGATGAGATCAATAAAGATGAACTTTACACCACGGCCCCTAACCTTAACGGCGATTTCGTCAAGGTCTCCGGAACACCAACCGCTGGTGGGCTCCGCCACCGATATATTCAGCGGACCCTTTTTTGGCTGGGCGCCGGATAGTAGACGCATCGCATATATCGCCGAGCAGGCCTCGACATCTTTTGAGCTATACACGTCTACTCCGGATGGAACCGTCAACACTGCCGTGTCGCACCAGTCCCTCTTGCCGAGTGGGGGATGACGTCGATTCGTTCGAGTGGGCGCCAGACAGTTCCCGGTTGGCCTACCGGGCGGACCAGGATACGATTAATGTCAAGGAGCTCTATTCATCGAGACCGGACGGCACGGACAATATGAAGATCAGCGGAGATCTGGTCCCAGGCGGCAATGTGACGAATACCTATGAATGGGTACCATAAAATCGGCTGGTTTTTTCGTCAGTTTACCCAGCAGTCGGGGAGTTTTTCCTGTAAATGCTAACTGAGCGGGGGGAATGATTAGCAGCGAAAGCGAGTTCCGCCATGGCGAGGAATGCTTTAGGCAGCCTTGGGAAAGAACAGCAGTAACCCCGACTGTCCGTTGTAACTACAATTGGTGAATTGGGTTGAATAGCCTTATATAATTATAAAATCTGTTATTTCTTTAGGTTTCATTATGCATGAGTTTGCGTGCTGAAGTCGCTGATCATTCCTTCCGTTCCCAGTCGATGATAACTCACTGATGGTTCAATTAACCAACAGACAAACACATCTGTTTTAACGTGTTACCGATGGATGTGTGCCGTTTTATGACGACAACGCATTAAAGAAAGCGGCTTCATTTGAAGCTGCTTTTCCATTGCGTCACACCTATCAGCCAATTTACTTTTTAGCCTCTGAGGGTTGGGTCAACTCCTTATCGATCATCTCCGACATGCCATCCAGCGTGCGTCGTTTCACCTGCTTGCCGTTGATGAAGACCGTCGGAACCGAGCGGACACCGATCCGACTGCCCTCGGCCATGTCCGCTTGGACTGTGGCCGCGATGCCCGGGTCTTTCCAGTCTTTTTCAAATTGTGCCAGGTCCAGTTTCAGCTCCCGGGCAATCTCACGAACCTTTTCATCATTCAATTGGTTGTAGTATTCGAACAGCTTGTCATGAAACGGCCAGAATTTTCCTTGCTTGTCTGCCGCCAGTGCGGCACGGGCGGCCGTTTCAGCATATTTGTGGGATCTCACCGGGAAGTTCTTGTAGGCGACTTTTACTTTTTGGGGATATTTTTCGACCACCTGGTCGAGTAGAGACCCGAGTCTCTTGCAGTACACTCACTCGAAGTCACTGAACACGGTGATAACGACTGGTGCCTTTTCCGTACCCAGAAAGGGCGCACCGGTTGTGTTGATCTGCTCGATGAAACTCAGCTCGATGATTTTCGCGGTCTTGTTGCCGTGACCGCTGAGCAGAACCACATCAGATCCCTGGATGTGATAGAGTCGATCGAACCCTTTTCCGACATCCAAGTTGGCCACCTGTTGACCATCAGGCTCGAAGACCTGAAGTTCCCCTTGTTCCGTGAGCACGAGGATCATGTTTCGTGATGTCGAAAAAGCGATGTCAACCGGCGGTACTTTGAGGTTCAGCGTCTGAATGACGTTCCACTCGATTTCAGCGACATAAGCCGGGGACGAAAACAACAGGATGAACAAGGCAAAAACAGCGACACTTAATTTACTTCTCATTAATAATCTCCCTTAATAATAATCAAAGGATTCAACCACCGCGGGATTCCCGGGAAAATGAATTTAAAAGAACGCTTTGCCCGGTTCAAAAGCTATGCATTCCGATTTGAACCGCAATTTTAATACCTTCTAAAGACAAAATGCCATTATCGAGGCAAAAGCTCAAGGGCTAAATTCGAAACCACTTCTGGGATTCGACTTTCATCCCTGTTGCGGTCATATTGACAGCAACCCGTTTGCGATTTTAAACCGTTCGGTGATTCGGTCGAAGGTGTCTTGCATTCACCGAATTAGTGTTTAAACTATTGGCAAAACGAGAAGTTATATTTTTTTATTTTTCGGATAATAAAAGGAGGCAGACAATGAAAGACAGCGGTAGTGTTCATAAAAAGATCCAAGAAATGTGTGATTGTTATTCAACGACAGACCCCTTGCGGGAGATGTCGATTCTTAAAAACGACGCCGACAAAGACCAGGCGGCCGTGAAGTGGTTGGCTCTTGCGGCCCTGCATGGCGTTAACAACAATGCGGAAAAGATCTCCATCCATCGCAGCAGCGACGGAAAGGTGACAGTCCAGGCCGAATACAGGCTCACCGAGCTGCCAACACCGGGTAGTGAAGTGGGACAAAAAGTCTTCGAAGCCGTCAGGGAAGCGACGCACATTGAAGGCGACAAGGGAAAGACAGACCTGGCTCTGGGAATGCGGGAAAGCAGCATCGATCTGAAAGTCAAGCTCAAGCAGAAAGATGGGGCAGAGATGGTTACCATCAAATTTCCGGGATAAATACCGGTCGTTGAATCAACACGGGCGTTGGTGATTCAATGACCCGTCGGCAAATGGATTTTCCCCGCATTATCACGATATCGGCCGTACGACGCCATGGTTACACGACTTTTTGTACAGCTGCGATGACGGCATCGTAGTCGGGTTCATCGGCAAGCTCTTTCACCAGCTGTACATAGCGCACGATTCCCTCTCTATCGACCACGAAAATGATCCGTGCCAGCAGGCGCGACTCCTTTACAAGGATACCGTAAGCAGTGCCGAACGCTGCATCACGATGGTCGGACAACGTGACCACTTTATCGATGCCTGCCGCCCCGCACCAGCGCTTCTGTGCAAAGGGCAGATCCATGCTTATAGTCAGAATGATAACGTCATCACCCAGTTTGCCGGCCTCGGCGTTGAACCGCCGGGTTTCCACGTCGCAGGTGGGCGTGTCGAGAGAACCCACGGCACTAATCACGCAAACCTTACCCCGATATGACGAAAGTCGAACCTCTTCCATTTCATTGCCCAGGACCGTGACATCCGGCGCAACATCGCCGACTTTCAATTCCTGACCAACCAGTGTAACCGGTTTTCCACCGACAGTAACGAGACCAGATCGGTCTGCCATGTTTCTTCCTCCTTCTTTTCCTTGGTTAGACACAATTTCAGAACAGTAGTAAATTGCGCACGGCGTAAAGGAATGGCAATCACTATTATCCGGGGAGCCAAGCCAAATTGTAATGACGAAAAAATTGAAGTCAACAGACCACCGCTATCCCCTTCCTTTACCGTTGTGCGTGTTGCACCGATGCGTTGAAACCAAGATGGAATATGCGGAAGAGGGGTCGGAAATACTCGGCTTTTTTTCGTCCGGATATTTCATGAAAGATTGGGGATAGACGGCCTTCGATAACTGTAAGGATCTTCACCTGCCGCTTGACTTACCCTTTACCTATGGTATGAACAGTAAAGTCATTTTCGACGGCGATAAGCATACAGTATGAGATGCGACGCGAGAGTGCTCGTCCATATAACATTCATAGATTCCTTTTATTCGTCGATTTTGCCCTGTCTTGCCGGGGTTCATAACGATTTTCAAGAAACAGCCCGAATTCAACCACAGTCAAATGTGAGGAGGTGCCGTGAAAAAGAGCGCTGTTCATCTTCTACTCGTTGTCGTTGCTTTGACCCTTCTCTGCCCGGTGGTTCAGGCAGAACAAAAGAAAGTGACCATCGGGTATCAACTCATTTTCAATCCCTGGAAGGTCGCCATTGCCCGTGGAGATTTTGAAAAAGCGACCGGCTACACGATCCAGTGGTACAAATTTGATTCGCCTGGAAAACTTCTGCCGGCGATTACTTCCGGTGACGTACAAATCGGCTTGTTGGGGTCGACAGGTGTCAGCACAGCCATGTCGCGGGGTCTTGACGTTGAGCTATTCTGGATAGCTGAAGGCATCGCTTCAGCGGAAGCCCTCGTGGTGCGAAACGGTTCAGGCGTTGTCGCGCCCCAGGACTTGAAGGGCCGGAAACTGGCGACGCCTTTTGTATCGACGACGCATTTCCACACCCTGTTTGCCCTTGAACAGTTCGGTATCGACCCCGGCGATGTAACCATACTGAATTTACCACCCAACGGACTTGCGGCGGCTTGGCAGCGCGGGGATATCGATGCTGCATTTGTCTGGGATCCGGCGCTTTCGACCATCAAAAAAACCGGTAAGGTACTAATTACCTCCGGCGATTTGGGCCGGTGGGGTAAACCCACCTTTGACGGTTTGATAGCCGATCGAAAATTCTCCCAAAGCCATTCCGAATTTATGATCCAGTTCGTTTCGGTTTTAGCAAAGACAGACGCCGAATATCGCGACAATTCAGTGGCCTGGACATCTGACTCTCAACCCGTGCAAGCCATTGTCGGCCTTGTCGGCGGAAATCCGGCGGATGTTCCCGGAGTTTTGGCCAGTTATGTCTTTCCTGATCTGGAGCAGCAGGCCTCCTGCCAGTGGTTGGGATGCGGTAAGGATGGCGGGGCGGCAAGGGCCTTGCTGGCAACAGCCGAATTTTTAAAAAACGAACGAAAAATACCGGCCGTGCTTCCTGATTACAGCGCACACATCAACCCGGGCTGGGTGGAAATGGCGCTAAAAAAACCTTAAAAATCATATTCAATGCCGGGCGGGTTGCCCGCAATAACATTTTGAAAACGCCGTTTTAAGCAGTTCACAATCCATGCCTCCGGCTTTGTCGGAGGCTATTGAATCGGCCGACGCCTATCGAGACCCTATTTTCATATCAACGAGAATCTGAACTCAAAAATAGTGACTGAACTTGAAATCCAAAATGTTACCCTCACGTTTCCCGGTCGAGAAGCTGGTGAAAGTATTGCGGTTCTCGATGATGTCAACTTGGATGTCGCGGGTTGGGAGTTTTTGGTCGTGCTGGGTCCTTCGGGGTGCGGCAAAACAACTCTGCTAAATTTACTGGCCGGGTTCATCCGGCCGACAACAGGTCGGATCCTATTTGACAGCAAAGAAGTGGTCGGTCCCCACAAAGACCGCGGGGTGGTGTTTCAGAAACACGCGCTTTTACCGTGGTTGAATGTCATCGAGAACGCCGAATTTGGGCTTATGCTTCAAGGGGTTTCCCGTCAGGAGCGTCGAGAGGTGGCACGCCGATTTCTGGCTCTTGTCGGGCTGGCAGAATTCCAGAATTACCCCATTTATCAGCTTTCGGGCGGTATGCAGCAGCGCCTCGGCATCGCGCGGGTACTGAGCAGCGATCCGCAGATTATGCTGATGGATGAACCCTTCGGTGCGTTGGACGCCCTAACCCGGGACAGCATGCAGGAGTTGCTCTTAAATGTGTGGGCCGACACCCGTAAAATGATTTTTTTCATCACCCACAGTGTCGAGGAAGCACTCTTTTTGGCGACACGCCTGGTGGTGATGTCTTCCAGACCCGGTCGGATCGTCCATTCTTTTGAGCCCGAATTTTCCCGCCGGTATCTCGAACACAGGGATTCGCGGGCGATCAAGTCACAGCCGGATTACATCGCCATGCGCGAAACTGTTTTTACAATCATCCGCCAACAAGGCTTCTTAACATCTGGAAGTGCGACCCCGAAAAAATGAAACGGCCTGAATTGATATCGCTGCTTTTGCGTGAAGTCAACGGGGACGACACACCGGCTGGTGAGGGATACGGTGCCCCCGGCAGCGGGCGCAGCCTCGCGATCAGTATTGTCACGGTCTTTATATTGGTATTCCTCTGGTGGGCGCTGACAAGGTGGGGAATCGTGGATCCCCTGTTTCTCCCGTCGCCCGCTGCGGTCTGGAACCGGGCCATCGAGGTCGGAACCGTCGGATTCGGTGGTTCCACACTCTGGGTTCATGCTTGGGTCAGCATATACAGGGTCTTTTTAGCCTTTTTCTTTTCTTGTATCACCGCGATACCTGTTGGTTTGGCCATGGGGATGAGCCGAATTTTTAGGGGAGTGTTCGACCCACCCATCGAGTTTTACCGACCGATACCACCGTTGGCTTATCTACCGCTGATTATCATCTGGTTCGGTATCGATGAACTCTCGAAGATTATTCTCATTTACCTCGCATGTTTTGCACCAATGGCCCTGAGCACCAGGGCCGGCGTTCGGTCGGTATCCATTGAACAGATCCACGTCGCTTACTCCCTTGGTGCGACCCGGGCGCAGGTCATACGTCATGTGGTGCTCAAAGCGGCCTTGCCGGAAATATTAACCGGAATGCGTATCGGCATTGGCTTCGGCTGGACGACCCTGGTTGCTGCAGAGATGGTGGCGGCGGCAGCCGGATTGGGCTACATGATCCTGAACGCTTCGGAATTTCTGGTAACCGATGTGGTTGTGATGGGTATTGTCGTGATTGGCGTGATTGCCCTGCTCAGCGACCTGTTGATGCGGTACCTGGAATTTAAACTGGTACCGTGGAAAGGCAAGATCTGACGCAACCCGTCCGTCAGCCGCCTTTATTATATCGCAACTTCCAAATACTCTGCATCGGCCCCGATCGTCGTCTCTTATCCGGTAACCGTGTCTGTAAGTTTGCCGTTCTGCCAGCGACCAAGCAAGAAATGGGATACAAAAGAGCGCTATCTGCCTTGTACGGATGGACACCATCTTAGGCGCGGTCGAATAGGGGCGAAGGTGGCATGGGATGAATTTGTGCGTTATCTTGGTGTATTGTTAATACGGGCTTCGGTCGTGTGAACTTAAATCCATCTGTTGCGCTTTCACCTCAAAACAACCATTCCACCGGGAGGCGATCATGATCAGAAGTCGATTGACATTGACGCTGCTTTTAATTCTCGTAACATTTCTAATGCCGGTTGATACGTTGGAAGCATTTCGGAACAAAAAGCCGGTAAACACCAATTGGCTGGGGCTTGCCGTTAAGGGTTATGATCCGGTGGCCTATTTCATCGAAGGCCGACCGATCAAAGGCAATAAAAAGTTTGAGTTTAAATGGCGCGGCGCTAAATGGCGATTTGCGGACGCCGAGCATCTCGAACGTTTTAAATCCGATCCGCAGAGGTATGCACCCCAGTATGGCGGCTACTGAGCTTACGCCGTTGCGATGGGGACCACCGCAGACATCGATCCGGTTAACGGCTGGCAAATTGTCGACGACAAACTCTATCTGAATTACAACCACGAGATCCAGCAGAAGTGGAAAGAAGACATTCTGGGGTACATTCATAAGGCCGAACAAAACTGGCCCGGGGTGCTTGAATAGCGCGAAGATTTTACTTTCGGGGCCAACGGAGACATTTTCGGGGACCATCGCGATAATTTTATAACTTCAACCAGCGAGCGGAGAGGTTAGCATGGCGAATTTCGACTTTGATATCGGGATCATCGGTGGGGGTGCCGCCGGCTTGACGACGACGGCCGGTGCCGCTCAACTGGGAGCGAAGACACTCTTGATTGAAAAGGACAATGTGCTGGGTGGTGACTGCCTCCATTTTGGTTGTGTCCCGAGTAAAACATTGATCAAAAGCGCCCATATCTATCATCAAATGAAAAACGCTGCTGATTTCGGCCTGCCGACAGTTGAATTACCACCAGTGGATTTCAGAGATATATCCAATCGGATCAAACGAGTTATCGATACCATCCAAAAACACGATTCCGAAGAGCGATTTTGCAAACTTGGCGCCAAGGTGGTATTCGGTGAAGCGACTTTTTCCGACCAACACACCGTGCGTGTGGACGGGAGATCCTACTCGGCAAAGAACTGGCTTGTGTCCACCGGTTCATCCCCGGTTGCACCGCCGATTCCAGGACTGGCTGAAACACCCTATCTTACCAACCGTGAAATTTTTTATATGGATCGCCTGCCGGTTTCCATGCTTGTTCTGGGTGCCGGTCCGATTGGTTGCGAGATGGGGCAGGCTTTTAACCGTCTCGGTACCCGGGTGACCATACTCGATGTTGCCGAACAAATCCTGGGAAAAGAAGATCAGGACATGGCGGAGATCGTCAAAGATGTCATGTCCGCTGAAGGTGTCAGATTTTTCCTGGGAGCGGCCATCGAATATGTTAAGGATCTCGGCGGCCAGATAGAGGTTTCTCTCAAGACGCCCGAGGGGCAGAGCGTTTCACTGAAAGCCGAAACCATCCTGGTCGCTGCGGGGCGGGGCGCCAACATCGATGGCCTCGGTCTCGAAACCATCGGTGTTGAATACGACCGGCAGGGGATAAAAGTTGACAACCGCCTGAGAACGACCCGTAAGCACATTTACGCTGCCGGCGATGTTAAGGGTGGTTACCAATTTACGCACGCCGCCGGTTATGAAGGCGGGATCGTTGTGAGTAATGCCATTTTCCACTTGCCCCGTAAAACCGATTATACGTTCCTGCCCTGGTGCACGTTTACGGATCCCCCTTTGGGCAGCATCGGTATGAACGAAAACGCAGCCCGAAAAGCCGGTATAGACTATTCGGTTTGGACCGAAGCATTCAAAGACAATGACCGCAGTCTCGCCGAGGGCGAACGGAACGGCCAAATTAAAATGATCCTGGACGGCAAGGAAAAACCAATCGGTGTTCAGATTTTAGGACCCCACGCCGGTGACCTACTCGGTGAATGGGTTGCTATCCTCAATGGAAAGGTTAAACTGTCCACTCTGGCGGCAGCCGTCCATCCCTATCCGACGATTGGTGAAATAAACAAACGGGTGGCGGGCAACTATTTCTCTCCAAAAATATTTTCCGATAAAGTTAAGAATACTCTGAAGTTCTTTTTTAATCTAAAAGGCCGGGCCTGTAGCCCGGAAGAGTGCTGAACCACCGAAGGCTTGCCTGGCCGGCATTATTCGAAGCTTGCGGTAGCCCGACGACAGCTTCGCTCCGAAACGCCTTGGCCAAGAAAGCCTCCGGCGGGTCAAATATCCGGCTTAAGCCAATCTGATTCAGACTGTTTACTCAAAGAAGCAGTGGTCGGGTAATATTGAGCATTGAGGTTTTTTCCGTGCAGGAGTCGACACATGGAATCCGCTGAAAAACAAGCGTCTGGGGGCCGGGGTAAGGCCATATTTAAGGCCGCTATTTTGGCAGCATTTGTGGCCGGAGCCATTATTCTGGTGCGATTTACCCCGATAAAAGAGATACTGACCGCAGAACAACTGGGAAAATTTCTGGATACCGCTGGGATCTGGGCTCCCTTGGTCTTTATCTTGATATATACTGTCGGGGTCTGCCTGTTTATCCCTGGGACCCTTCTCACCGGGCTGGGTGCGGCGATATTCGGTCCTTACTGGGGTTTCATTTACGTTTGGTTCGGCGCCATGTTGGGTGCATGTGCCGCATTTGTCATCGGGCGAACCCTGGGGCGCGAATTCGCCGCGTCACTGATCGGTAACCGTTTGAAAAAATACGACGAGGCCATCGAGCGTAACGGTTTTGCAACCGTGCTTTACCTGCGTCTGGTATACTTTCCCTTCACGCCGATGAACTTCGGCATGGGTCTGACACGCGTACGATTTTGGGACTACACCGCCGGTACCGGCTTGGGTATCATCGTCGGCACCTTTATATTCACCTTTTTTATCGGGACGATTAAAGACGTATGGGCATCCGGTAATTGGGGGGAATTGGTTTCTTTCAAGGTATTTTTCTCACTTGCATTATTTGCGTTTTCGTTCTTTATTCCAAAAATAATCAAGAAGCTGCGGAAGGAAGGCTGACACCGCCGTTGAACCCACTGATCGCCTCGGAGGGTTCCCGATACGATCGATCACCCGGCAGAGACCGGCTAAAAGACTGACATCCGAAGGCTACAGGCGATGATTTCAGGTACACGACGAACATTCATTAAAAGGCTGTTCGGTTCAATGGCCGCGGTTTTTCTGAATTTTTACCCCTGGTCGTCCCGGGTCCGAGCGACAGAAGCGAAATTAAAGCGACAGATTTTGTCTGCCAATACCCCAATGGCTAGTTTGATCAATAAAAATCCACGCTATCTGGATACGCGCAATCTTCAACCCCTACCGCTGAGTCAGTTCGAAACCATGGGATTGAGCGATCACGCGGTTGAAATCGAGGCCTGGCGCCTGGCGGTCACCGGGCAGGTCGAAAAACCTCTCAGCCTGGGCTTTACCGATATTATGAAGTTACCGGCAGTCGAGAAAAATGTTCTTTTGATCTGTCCGGGGGTATTTGCTAACTTCGGGCGCTGGAAAGGGATTTCAATAGCCCAGCTTCTTAAGGCCGCCCGCGCTGACAGTCGTATCACCCATGTCACGATTCGCGGGCCAAACGGCTCCGATGAGAAATCAAAACGCTTTGAGGTATCCGAAATCCAGTCGGACACTGTATTTCTTGCCCATGAGATCAACGGGCAGATGCTGCCCCAAAAACACGGCTACCCGATCCGGGCGGTCGCCCAAGGATATTTTGGGTTCGATTGGATCAAATTTGTCGATAAGATCGAATTCGAAACAATCTAGCTGCAAAAAAGAGGAGTGCCCATGAAACGAGACGACTATGTTCGGAAGATCGCCGTTCACGGCCAGGAAGTCCGCATCTTGGATGTCAAGCAACTGCAGGTGAATGGTGTCGCGGACATCGACCGTTTGCCCTATTCCATCCGCATTCTGGTTGAAAACCTTCTCAGGAAACTGGATGACCGAATCGTTCGCGAAGAAGATCTTCTCAACATTGCCAACTGGCAGAAAACCTATGCTGAACCGGTCGAAATCCCCTACCACCCGGCGCGGGTGCTGATGCAGGATTTTACAGGTGTTCCGGCGGTGGTCGATCTTGCCGCGATGCGTGATGCCGTCAAGCAGCTCGGCGGCGATCCGATGAAAATCAATCCGCTGGTTCCGGTGGACCTGGTTGTGGACCATTCCGTCCAGGTGGACTATTTCGGCACCGAAAGCGCCTTGACCAAGAATGTGGCCAAAGAATATGAGCGCAACGGAGAACGGTATGCATTGTTAAAATGGGCCCAAAAGAGTTTCAATAATTTTAAGGTCGTGCCGCCGAACTCCGGCATCTGTCATCAGGTGAATCTCGAGTATCTCGGGCAGGTCGTCATCACCGAAGACAGCGATGGGGGGCTTCTGGCCTATCCGGATACATTGGTGGGCACCGACTCCCATACAACCATGATCGACGGTATCGGCGTCATGGGTTGGGGTGTCGGCGGTATTGAAGCCGAGGCCGTCATGTTGGGGCAACCATACTATATGTCGATTCCCCAGGTAATCGGTGTCCGGATGACCGGTGAACTCAAGGCTGGCGTTACGGCGACCGATCTGGTTTTGGCGGTGACTGAAATGCTCCGAAAGCAGAATGTGGTCGAAAAATTTGTCGAATACTTCGGCCCGGGAATGAAGAAACTTTCGGTACCAGACCGCGCGACCATTGCCAACATGACGCCCGAATACGGTGCTACCCTTGGTTTCTTCCCGGTGGACGAGAAGACTTTGGATTACTTGAAGCTGACCAATCGCAAAGAACAGGCGAAAATCGTTGAGGCCTACACCAAGGCTGTCGGACTCTTTTATACCGGCGAAAACGATCCGGAATACACCGAAGTGCTCGACCTCGATCTTTCAACGGTCGAGCCTGCCGTTGCCGGCCCTGCCAGACCCCAAGATCGGATCATCCTGCCGAAACTGAAAGGCTCATTTGCCGATGTTCTGGGTTGTGAATACGACCGTGATGCCGACATCGCCCAGGTATCAAATTTCCATGATGAATCCGGATCCCAGACCATGCGGGCTCCGGTTTGCAATCCGGTAAACTCCAGACTTTTCGACGTCAACCTCTTCGGCCGGGCGGAAAAGTTCGGTGACGGCTGCTTGGCGATTGCAGCGATCACATCCTGCACCAATACTTCCAACCCTTACGTTCTCATCGGCGCCGGTCTTTTGGCGCGTAAGGCGGTAGAGCGGGGTCTCAAGGTGCCGACATATGTTAAAACTTCCCTGGCACCCGGTTCAAAAGTGGTCCTTCGCTATCTCGAAGACGCCGGATTGATGCCTTACTTCGAAGCACTCGGGTTTCATCTGGCTGCCTTCGGTTGCACGACCTGCATCGGCAACAGCGGTCCCCTGCATCCTGAAATCGAACGGGTCATCAATGAAAACAATTTGACCGTTGCTTCTGTTCTTTCGGGAAACCGGAATTTCGAGGCCCGGATCCATCAGAACGTGAAAGCCAATTACCTTGCGTCACCCATGTTGGTGGTCGCGTTTGCCATTGCCGGGCGGATTGATATCGATTTAACCTTTGAACCGGTGGGGCTTGATCCGAACGGTGAACCAGTATACCTAGAAGACCTCTGGCCGGCCGGCGAAGAAATCGACGACCTGGTACGCAAGCACGTCAAGAAGAACTTCTATACGGAAGAATACGGCCGCATTTTCGACGGTGACGAGTTCTGGCGGGATCTTGCGGTTGATCAGAGCACAACATTCAAATGGGATAGCCGGTCCACCTATATCAAGCGGCCGCCGTACTTCGAAAATTTCGACCTGACGCTTTCTCAGCCAGGCGATATCGCGTCCGCCACAACATTGATGCTGCTCGGTGACACCGTGACTACCGATCATATATCGCCGGCAGGAGCCATTCCGGTGGATTACCCCGCCGGTCGCTATCTGGTCGACCAGGACGTTGCCCCTGCAGATTTCAATTCTTATGGTTCGCGGCGAGGGAACCACGAGGTCATGATGCGCGGTACATTTGGAAATATCCGTATCAAAAACAAGCTGGTGGAACCAAAAGAGGGGAGTTACACTGTAAAGTTTCCTGAGAATAAGGAGATGTTTGTCTATGACGCCGCCATAGACTATATTGAGGAGGCAAAACCGCTGATCGTCGTCAGTGGCAAAGAATACGGCACCGGTTCGTCACGTGACTGGGCCGCCAAAGGAACCATGCTTCTGGGGGTAACGGCAGTTATCGCTGAATCTTTCGAGCGCATCCATCGTAGCAATCTGGTCGGCATGGGGGTATTGCCTCTGGTTTTCGAGGAAGGCGTCACGGCGAAAAGCCTCGGGCTGAATGGCGATGAATCATACTCCATCAGCGGTGTGGCCGGCATGAAACCGCGTAAGATTTTGCAGGTCAAAGCCGTCAAGCCCGATGGGACTACCGTCGAATTTGAAGTGATCTCTCGGCTGGATACCGACGTGGATGTCGACTACTTCGCGCATGGTGGTATCCTCCCGTTTGTTCTCAGAAAACTGATGAAGACCTGAGTCTGAGCGTTAAAACCATTAAAGGAATTTCGTCGAATCGGCCTTCAGAAAGGACTCCTAAATGACGCTCTCGAAGAAAAAGCGGTGGCACCCTGTCGCCATTGGGCTATTGATGGCGATATTCGGGTTTTTGTGTCTTCCACCGTTAATACATGCTACCGGTGACAACTGGGACGACATCCTTCGGCGCGCGAAGGGGCAGACCGTCGATTGGTATATGTGGGGGGGATTTCCCAGCACCAATGCCTATGTCAACGGGTATGTCGCTCCGGCCGTAAAAGAGCGCTACGGCATCAGCCTGCGCCAGGTTCCCATCACCGATATTGCGGAAGTCATCAGCAAGCTACTAGTGGAAAAACAGGCCGGCAAGGATGCCGGCGGTCAGGCCGACCTGCTCTGGATTAACGGTGAAAACTTTCGTACAGCCAAGCGCAACGATCTGCTTTTTGGTCCTTTTGCGAATCAACTACCGAACCAGCGCCTGGTCGATTGGAGTCGCCCATCTGTCTTTAACGACTTCGGTGAACCCGTGGAAAATCTCGAGTCACCCTGGGGAAGTGCCCAGGTCGTTATGATTTACGATAGTGCGCGCACGCCGAATCCACCCCGTAGCATGAAAGATCTTCTCGACTGGGTACGCAATCATCCCGGTCGGTTTACCTACCCGGCACCACCGGATTTTACCGGTTCGGTATTTGTCCGTCATGTCTTTTACGCTATTTCCGGAGATGTCGGTGCATGGCAGGGGCCGCTGAACGAAGGCCGTTTTGCGGAGACCGCCGCGGAGTGTTTTCGTGTTCTACGTGAACTGGCACCGTCTCTCTGGCGCGACGGGGAAACATATCCGGAAAACCCCGAGCGGCTGTCCCAGCTGTTTGCCGACGGTGAGGTGGATTTCGCCATTAGTTACCATCCGGCCGAAGCTTCGAAGAAAATCAATGACGGCCTTTATCCAGAATCTGTGCGCACTTTTGTGTTCGAGGAAGGGACGATCAGCAATACCCATTTTGTGGCGATTCCCTTCAACGCCGAACACAAAGAAGGCGCAATGGTGGTGGCCGATTTTCTTCTTTCTCCCGAGGCACAGTTCCAAAAAGCAGACCCGATCGTATGGGGCGATTTCCCAGCGATCGATGTCAAACGCCTCGATCCGCAGTGGCAGGCCCGGTTTGCCGATTTACCTCGCGGTATCGCCACCCTTTCGGATGATGTCCTGCAGAGCCATCAATTGCCGGAACCGCCTTCGCAAATTTTAATCCGCCTCGAAAAAGATTGGGTTAATCAAGTGCTGAAGAAAAGATGATTACCGTTGAACCGATTACCGATGCCCGGACCCGCACCGGTCCGGGTTTTCCCGTGTTGACCGCTCTTCTCACACCGGCCTTGCTGGTGGTGCTGGGCTTGTTTGGGGGGGGACTATTCCTGGGGGCTCTTCAGAGCCTCGGCCATCTGCCGGCAGCCGGGATGACGGTATACTCCCTGAAGCATTTCAACAATATTATCGCTGATCCGGATTTTCTGAAGAACCTTGCCCTGACATTCTATATCTCTGCGGTATCGACGGCAATTGCCGCGGTACTCGGTGTGCTGGCGGCGATGGCCATGACCGGTTACCGATCCTCTCGACGTGTTGTCAACTTTGTGTTTCAGATTCCATTGACGGTGCCGCACCTGGTTATTGCTACGGCCGTCATCTTTATGTTGGCCCCCAGCGGCCTGGCCTCGCGCATGCTGCAAGCCATCGGACTGATCGACAATCCGTCACAGTTTCCCTTGATGGTAAACGATTCTTGGGGTGTCGGTATAATCATTACCTACGTTTGGAAAGAAGTTCCGTTTATCACCCTTATGGTCCTGTCCGTGCTAAACAACCAGGGGACAGAACTGCTGGAAGCCGCTCGCACGCTGCACGCCAACCGGTGGCAGCGGTTTCGCTTCGTGGTGTTGCCGATCATCTTGCCCAGTCTTGGAGCGGCCAGCCTGATCGTTTTTGCGTACACTTTTG
Organism: uncultured delta proteobacterium; assembly: GCA_963848135.1. Classification (GTDB taxonomy): domain Bacteria; phylum Desulfobacterota; class Desulfobacteria; order Desulfobacterales; family SG8-13; genus JARFQH01. The sequence goes on along the minus strand of CAWKCK010000017.1, from coordinate 1,376,403 downwards.
GCGCTTTCGAGGTGCCGTATCTGCTGGGCCAAACCTACCCCATGACCATGCCTGTGTGGGCCTACCGGAATTTCAGCGATATCGATCTTATGGCGCGTCCCGAGGGCATTGCCACCGGTTTGATCATTGCAGCAGTTGTGGCGGTGGCCATCGTTCTCTCCCAAGTGTTGGTTCAGGTCGCCCGCCGAAGGGGGGTCATCCTATGAAAATTCCGACCCGGTATATTTTTGCAGGACTGGTCACCGTCGCCATCGGGTTGCCTTTCTGCCAACTTCTCATCTGGTCGTTCAGTGCCCGCTGGTTTTACCCCGGTCTTCTTCCCCAAGCGTGGGGTCTTCGCGCGTGGCAGTATATCTTCGGAACTGCCGGCGACCAGATCTTAAATGCCGTTTTTCAAAGTATCGCCGTCGGAGCGGCAACCGCAGTCATCGCGCTGCTGGTTGGATTCCCAGCTGGTCGCGCGCTTGGACTCTACACTTTTAGAGGTAAGGATTTGATTTCAGTTCTCTTGACGCTGCCGGTCATCGTGCCGCCTCTGTGTGTTGCCATGGGACTGCATCTGTGGTTCATTCGGTTGGGATTAACCGAAACTTTTATCGGCGTGGTTCTCGTCCACCTCACCTTCTGCCTGCCCTATGCCGTTTTCGTGATGTGGGGCGTGTTCTCGAATTACAATCCCGACTTCGAAGATCAGGCACGATCACTCGGCGCAAATACGACCAGCGTTGTTCTGCGGATCATGCTGCCCATGACACTGCCGGGAATCGTCGTGGCATCCCTGTTTTCATTTCTGTTGTCCTGGAGCCAGTACCTGGCTACCCTCATCATTGGCGGCGGAAAAATCACAACCCTGCCCGTGATCCTTTTCGCGCTGATGGCCAGCGGGGATCGTCCGGTTGCGGCTGCGGTCAGCATTGTTTTCGTAGTGCCGGCTTTCCTGGCGCTGCTTTTCAGTGCCAAGAACCTTGGCCGACAAAGTCTTACGGGGGTCTGGTGATGGGCGAGCTGTTCCTGAAAGATATTTCCATCCGTTACGGCCGGCAATCGGTGATCGATCGTTTCAACCTGAAGGTCGCAGATGGTGAAATGGTATCGATCCTGGGACCCAGCGGCGCAGGGAAAACGAGCATTCTAAAAGCTGTGGCCGGCCTGATCGGAACAGCCGAAGGCGAGATATGGCTAAATGGGCGCTTGCTCAACGGCACGCCTCCGGAAAAACGCAACACGGTCATGGTTTTTCAGAAGCCGCTACTGTTCCCCTTTCTGGACGTCTCCCAAAATGTTGGTTTCGGACTGAAAATGCACGGGCTGGCGGCGCGTGAAGTCAGACACAAGGTAGAGCATATTTTGGAACTCACCCAGCTTGATGGACTTGGAAGACGGAAGATTCACGAACTCTCCGGCGGTCAGCAGCAGCGGGTGAGCCTGGCCCGGGCATTGGTATTGAAACCGGGTCTTTTGTTACTCGACGAACCACTGAGCAATCTGGATGCCAACCTGCGTCACCAGATGCGAGAGTTGATCTGCGATATTCAGGAAAAAACCGGTATCACAACACTATTTGTGACCCACGATCAAACTGAGGCGCTTGTCATGTCCCACCGGGTGACGTTACTGCTTGACGGTCAATTGCGCCAGGTGGGAACGCCCCAGGAGCTTTACTATAAGCCGGTAGACAGGCTTGTCGCCCGGTTTTTCGGCGGAGTGAACTTCTTCGATGGGCGCTTCCGAAATGGGTGCTTTCAAACGGTATTCGGTGATTTCGCTCTGCCCAAAATGGCCGGCAACGGACATCCTCTGACGGCAACGATTCGGCCGGAGGACATACTGCTTTCAACCATTAACGAGTTTGATTTGGAGGGTCGGGTGGAACGAACCCATTTTGAAGGAGTGGCCACCCGGGTGTGGGTGAGTTGCCGCGGGAAACGACTGGAAGTGCTGGCCGGACGGGGAGAGTATTATCCGGGGCAGGCCGTTCGACTTCGGTTGCCGCCCGACAGGATTCGGGTGTTTCCAATCGAAAATAATAATCATTTGTAAACCCCCCGCTTTTCTGGGAAGACTCCCAAATTTTGACAGTTTCGAAGGTGCGCAAATATTCGAAATAATTTTCTATTTTATCATCTTCAAACGCCGATGGTGCCGTCGAAAGGGTAAAACTGTATGGGCCTGATGGAAGACATGTTGCCGAAGGTGCAGGTCTACATCGACGGCCAAGACTGGCGCGGCGTTCCGGGCATGCAGGGCTGCCGGTATACAGTTGCACCGCTTGCGCAAGGGGAATACAATCTTAACTACTTGATGAGCGCTGATCCCGATGGCGTGCCGCTTGTATTCCGCGTGAATATCGGCACCCAGATCGATCGCTCCGATCAGATCGATTATGAATACCGGGCACTGAAGCTGCTCGAAAACAGCGGTGTTACCCCCCGCCCCTTTTTCGTGGATGACAGCCGGAAAAGGTTGGACCACGGGGTGTTGATCATGGCATACCTTCCGGGTGAACCACTGGATTACAGCCGCGACCTGGAAGCGGCAGCCCATCTGTTTGCCACCGTCCACCAGATCGGGGTTGCCGAAGAGAGAAATCATCTGATTCGCGAAGACGCGCCGTTGAGTCTGATCTTTAACGAGTGCAAAGGTCTGCTGCAGCACTTCTTCGATTCGGATCTGGCGGATGATGACCTCCGCAGGTACCTGGGGGAGGTCATCCTTTGGGCCGCTGAGGCGCGGAAGCAGGAAACATACTACCAGGACGATCCGTGGCACTGTGTCATAAACACTGAAGTAAATTCGGGGAACTTCATCGTCGACCGAAAGTCTGGAAGCATTTACCTGGTGGACTGGGAAATGCCGCGCTGGGGAGACCCTTCACAGGATTTATCCCACTTTTGTTCTCCTCTGACGACCCTGTGGAAGACAAACTACCGTATGACGCCTGCGGCGAAGAAAGAATTCACTGGCGCTTATTCCCGCAGTATTGGAAATGCTCATCAGCGGGAGACACTGCAGGATCGAATCCGCCTGCGTGATCCGTTCGTTTACTTGCGGGGCATATCCTGGTCGGCCATGGGGTGGGTGGCCTATCAGACCGAGTTTGTTGGCATGAAAAATCCGGATACCTGGCGAACCCTTCAACGGTATATGGACCTTGCTTTCATTCGCTCCCTCTTCGATCCCTTCATGCGGTCATGAAACCCTTTCTATTTCCAATCACGGATATATCACCATACGCAGAGTTTCACAGCCTAAACACTTCGAAACGACGCTCCGTTCGATCCCAAATGTGCCGATGCCTTGACTCTTGACACGATATGGACGAAAGTCCCGGTAAGCATATACAGGGCACCGCATCTGCTTTGTTGTCGGGCACTTGAAGTACAAAAAAGTACGCCTGCGCGCCCGGCGCCTTGCATCCGCGGCACCCCGTAAATGCTTACAATTCTGGGGCCTTAAGCACATTGGACGTTGTAACCCTGTGAACCGATACAAGTCCCGGTGGAAGATAGCCTCTTTTGAATCGATCAAGGTATTCATTTGGGATACAACACCGTCAGGAACGCCGTGCCACCGATTGCCAGCGAACATTTGATCATATTTACCCGCTATCCTGAACCCGGTCATACAAAAACCCGCCTCATTCCGGCCGTGGGGGCCGAGGGTGCAGCGGAATTGCAGCGGCGCATGACGGAGCGCTTGCTCCGCCGACTGACACCGCTTGTGCGCTTACGTCCGCTGCATATAGAAATCCGTTTTGCCGGCGGAAACGCAACCGCGATGCGTCAATGGCTCGGTTCCGGATATACCTATACCGCCCAGGGTGATGGAGAGCTCGACCATCGCATGGGCACTGCCCTGGAAGCGGGTTTTTCTGGCGGTGCCAGCGCTGCCATCGTGGTCGGGACCGATATACCGGGTATTACCGCCGATACGATCCATAGAGCCTTCGATGCGCTGAAACGGACGGACATCGTTTTTGGCCCGGCAGTCGACGGCGGTTACTATCTGATCGGTCTGCACAGAAAATCCGTTGCGAGGGCGATTCCGCACTTGCTTGCCGATATACCCTGGGGGACAAGAAAGGTGATGGAACTCTCACGAGACAGGGCGGCAGCGTTGGGGTTATCGGTAGCGATGTTGCCAACCCTTGCCGATGTCGACCGACCGGAAGATCTCCCCGTCTGGGAGCAATTGACTGGCGAATCCGTCATAAAGACGGCGCGTCAGCGGATATCGGTTATCATTCCTGCGCTCGATGAGGCCGGAAGCATCGCGGCGACGGTCCGAAGAGCGCAACAGGCAGAAAACATCGAGGTCATTGTCGTTGACGGCGGCAGCTGTGATAGTACTCGGGACATTGCCTGCTCGGCCGGTGCGGTTGTATGGACGTCTTCCCCGCCACGGGCGCAGCAGATGAACCTCGGTGCGGCGATGGCGAGCGGTGATATCCTGCTCTTTCTTCACGCCGACACACTGCTGCCGGAAGGGTATGATCAGGTCGTCCGCCGCTGCTTGATAAAACCGAAGGTCGCCGCCGGGGCTTTTGAACTGCGCATCGACGCGCCCCATGGCGCCATGCGTATTATGGAACAGGTCGCAAATTGGCGCTCACGATTCTTGAAAAAACCATACGGTGATCAGGCACTCTTCATGTCGGGCGTGACATACCGGGCGGTTGGTGGATATCCCGTTCTGCCGATCATGGAAGACTATGAAATCATCCGACGTCTGGGCAAGAAGGGTCACATCGTTACCCTGCCGGTTCCGGTCCTCACTTCCGCCCGGCGCTGGCTCAGGTTGGGAGCGTGGCGGACGTGGGCCGTCAATCAGGCGGTGGTCATCGCGTATTACCTGGGTGTTGCCCCGCAGGTGCTGGCTCGGTTCTATCGGGGGAAGAACAAGTGAATGACAGCCGCTGCATTTTTACCATTTGGATTCGTTGCGAAATTCGGGCTTATATTTTCGAATTTGTAAGGTGTGTATTTTTGCTTTTGCCCCTATTAAGGGGGATGGCTTATGGTTCCATTCGGCGGGGGCGATTCACTCGTCGCCTGGGCTTGAGCAGCAGTAGTGCCGAACCCTTTCTTCTTCACCGACAATGACGTCGTCGGCCAGATTCAGAAAAAGTCCATGGGCAATGATCCCGGCCCTGTCGGCCAATTTGGCCGCAAGCACTCCAGGGTCCAAAATAGGGCCGAAATCGGTGTCGAGTATCAGGTTCCCCTGATCGGTACGGAACGATGTGCCGGAGTTGGACTGTCGGATCTGAACTTTAGCACCAAGGGCAACCAGATAGCGTTCAATGCATTTGCAGGCGAACGTCGTCACCTCAACCGGAAGTGCATGTCGGCTTCCCAGATGCGGAGACAATTTTGATGCATCGGCGATGATGATGTTGCGCCGGCTGGCTTGAGCCAGAACCTTCTCTCGCAGCAATGCTCCCCCACCGCCTTTTATCAGGTTAAGGTCCGGATCGATTTCGTCGGCTCCGTCGATGGTCATATCAAGTACAGGGTGGGTGTTCAGGTCGGTCAGGGGGATGCCTAACCGAACGGCTTTTTCCGCGGTGTCCCGGGAGCTTGGCACGCCGGCAATCTTTGTGATTTCAACCGCTGCGAGGCGTTCCGCCAGGCGTTTCAAAGCCCAAGTGGCGGTACTGCCAGTACCGAGCCCAATGACCATGCCCGATTGTACCTGTTCAATGGCCTCCCATGCTGCACGGCGCTTCTGGTCTTCCCGGGGATTCATACGCGAGTTCGATCTCTTCTAAATATAGAGGCTTTGATTGAACTTAATTATACGCTGTCGCTCGCGACAGGGTATAATTAAGTTTAAAGTTTACAGCCCACCCCTTCCTCCAGGGCCTGGCCCAGATCTGCGGTGATGTCATTGATATCTTCGATGCCGACGCTCAAGCGGATAAAATCCGGTGTGACTCCGGCTGCCTTTTGTTCTTCTGCGCTCAATTGTTCATGGGTGGTCGAAGCCGGATGGATGACGAGGCTTTTGGCATCACCGATATTGGCCAGATGACTGAACAGCTCGAGGCTTTCGATAAATTTGACCGCTGAGGCATTGCCGCCGCTAATGCCGAATCCGACCAGGGCACCCTGACCTTTCGGAAGATATTTATCCTTCAAATGATAGGTGGGCGAGGACTCGAGGCCGGGGTAACGGACCCAGCTGACGCATTTGTTTTTTTCCAGGAAACGGGCGACCTGCAATCCGTTTTCCGAGTGGCAGGCCATGCGCAGGTGCAAGGTTTCCAAGCCCTGCAAAAACATCCAGGCGTTGAACGGGCTCATGGCCGCTCCCATGTCCCGCAAACCGAGCACCCGGGCGCGCAGGATAAAGGCCAGGTTTCCGAAGGTCTCGACAAACTTCAAACCGTGGTAAGCGGGCTCGGGTTTGACAAAGGCCGGAAATCTACCGGAGCCTTCCCAGTCAAAATTGCCTGAGTCGACAATGAGACCGCCAATAGACGTGCCGTGGCCGCCGATGAACTTGGTGGCGGAGTGAATGATGATGGCCGCGCCGAACTCGAACGGTCGCAGCAGGTACGGCGTGGTGACCGTGTTGTCGACCACCAGGGGGATTCCGTGCCGTTTGCCGATGTCCGCAATGGCCTCGATATCGACGATGTCGAGCTTCGGGTTGCCGATGGTTTCGGTAAAAAAGGCCTTGGTATTGGCGCTGATGGCTTTTTCCCACGCTGCCGGGTCATCCGGTGGCACAAACTTGACGTTAATGCCGAATTTTTTGAATGTATGGGTGAAAAGGCTGACGGTACCGCCGTAAAGATCGGTGGACGAAACGATTTCGTCGCCGGATTCGGCCAGGGTCAGCAACGCCAGGGTTTCGGCCGCCTGGCCGGAAGAAAGGGCCAGGGCCCCGACACCGCCTTCAAGAGCGGCAATCCTTTGCTCGAGGGCATCGGTCGTTGGATTCATGATCCGAGTATAAATATTGCCGAATTGCCTCAGGCCAAACAAATCCGCGGCATGGGCCGTATCGTTGAACGTAAATGACGTGGTCTGGTAAATGGGAACGGCTCTGGCATTGGTTGCCTTATCCGGCGCTTGGCCGGCATGTACGGCCCGGGTGGCGAACCCTTTTACATGATCATTCATAGGACCTCCTTGTTAACTTGCTGCATAAAAATTTATCGAATTTCACGACGGGCTCGACCAAAATAAGCCTATCTTTGATATTTGCAAGAATGTTGGTGTCGGAAGGCGCTATCGGCTCATTTGCATCGCCTTAAAGGCCGCGCCCCACAGACCGCTCTCTTCATTTGTGTTCAAGTATACCGGTATCTGTTCCAATACCCGGCGCATCGTCACCGAGTGTCGGAACGCGCGCGTAAATTCCGTATGCGTCACGAGTTCGGGAACCTTGGCCGCTACACCACCGGCAATATAAACGCCGCCAAGGGCCAGCATTTGCAATGCCAAATTGCGGGTGAGTCGGCCGTAGAACCTGGCCATCCAGCGGAGGGTTTCCGAATCGTCGCCCAAGGTCGCGGACACCTCGGCCGGTTCGAGCCGTTCACCGGTGAGGAAGCGATGCAGGTGGGCCAAACCGGCACCGGAAACAACCGTTTCTGCTCTGACATACGGTTCGCCTGAAATTTTTAGCAGGAATCGCTTATAGGCCAGTTCCGACTCGGCTTCAAAGGCAAAACCGGTATGGGCACCCTCGGAAGCCAGGGCCGTATAGCCACCGTTCTTCAAGGGAACCAGAGCGGCCTGCCCCAGTCCCGTGCCCGCTCCGATTACCGCCAATGGGGCCTCAGGGTCAGTTTCCCCGGTAAGGATCTGGCGGGCATCCTTTATGACCGGCGAACGGCAGGCATACGCCTGGGCGATGAAATCGTTAATTAATACGCATGATTCAACATCGAATTCTTTGGCAATACTTGTTAGGTCGATATCCCAGTCGATATTCGGTGGGCTGCTGAAGACGTCCTTTATTACCGGCCCGGCAACAGCGAAAACGGCGGAATCTGCGGATGAAACCGGCATTTCGAATCCACCGGTTTCGAGCTCATAGAGTAGATCTCGAAACGAGGAATACGCCCGGGTGTCCAGCCAACGGGACGCCACAAGTTCCAAACGGTTCTTGTTGTCGACGCTGAAAGCGCCGAATCGACTGTTTGTTCCGCCGATATCGGCAGCCAGGATTTTTTTTGCCATAATTTACGCTCTTTAGAAAAAAATTCATGCGGTCATTGATTCGTGGGAGCTAATTTGCACGGCAAACGGCAGTTTCAGTGCGCTTTTCCGGCCAGCTCTCTTGGCAATAGATGGGCTGCATCTTGATCCAAATACCAGGTCACTCGGCCAGCGGCTGATGCGAGATGCTGCGGTGGCAATGCCTTTGTTTCTTCGGTCAGGATAATTCGGACCATACCGGCTTTGTCGGAACCCGACACCAGAAAGACGATATGTCGAGCCTGTTCGAGTACCGGCAACGTCAGCGTCAGGCGGTCGACATTCGGTGATCCTCCGTTGACGGCAACGACCCAACGGGAGGTGTCGAGTGCGGTGCGGTCGCCGGGAAAAATCGAGGCCGTGTGTCCGTCCGGGCCGATACCAAGAAGAATGAGGTCGAAAACAGGCCATGCCGGTGGATTTGAATGGAAACATGACGCCAGCGTATTTTCGTAATCGTCTGCGGCCTGGCCGGGGGGACGTGAGGAACACATCGGATGAATTTGGTCGGTTGGGATCGGAAGGTGATCGAGCAAATCTATTCTGGCGACACCGAAATTGCTGGCAGGGTCATCGGTTGGTACGAGCCGCTCATCGGCCCAGAAAATATGCGTCTGCGTCCAGGGTATACTGTCGCGATACGGCGGCGCGGCCAAGAGACGATGCAGCGGCCGCGGGGTGGATCCTCCGGAGAGAGCCACTCTGAACTGGCCGGTTTGGGCAACGCTTGCCGCAGCCGTGAGATGGAAAAATTCCGCACTCTCCCTCGCCAAATCCGCTGCGCTTTGAGTCACTATGATGCGCGGTTTTTTCTTAGCGTTCACAGTTAGTCCTGTCATTTTTCGAGAATCGGAACCCGGTTTCAACCCCGAGTTGATTTTTCCAGTACCTCCAGCGCTTTTGCCACCACTTGACCGGTCGTCAGACCAAAATTTTCATACAGAATTTGATAGGGCGCGGAGGCGCCGAAGTGATCTATCGCGATGACTGCACCATGAGTACCGACGAATCGGTGCCAGCCTTGGGAAATTCCGGCTTCGATGGCCACCCTGGCTGTTATTTCGGGCGGTAAAACACGGTCGCGATACGATGCGGGTTGGCGATTGAAAAATTCCCAGCACGGCAGACTGACAACCCTTACAGCCACATTCTGACCGCTCAATTTGGCCGCAGCTGCAAGCGCAATGTGCACTTCCGAACCACTGGCCAGGAGGATGAGATCCGGCTGACCAGTGTCAGGATCAGAAAGAATGTATGCGCCGCGGCGGAGTCCGTCTTTCACCGCGGCTGTGGCACGGTCCAATACCGGCAGGTTCTGACGGGTCAGGACCAGGGCGACGGGGCCGTGAACATAATCTATCGCCGCTCTCCAGGCCTCGGCAGTCTCGTTTGCATCGCAGGGCCGGATGACCGCCAGATTCGGGATAGCTCTCAATGCGGCCAGCTGTTCCACCGGTTGGTGCGTCGGGCCGTCTTCTCCCAGTCCGATACTGTCATGGGTAAAGACATAGAGCACTTGCAATTTCATCAAGGCGGCCAGGCGAATGGACGGTCGCATGTAATCGGAGAAGATCAGAAACGTCGCCCCGTATGGTAACAGGCCCTGGTGGAGTGCCATGCCGTTCAAAATGCCACCCATGCCATGCTCGCGGACACCGAAGCGCAGATTTCGGCCCTGGTAGTTGCCGGGTTGGAAATCCGTTTCACCATCGATCAGTGTCTTGGTCGACGGGGCCAGGTCGGCCGACCCACCCATCAGATTGAGTAGTCGGGGGGTGATGCTGTTGAGAACCTTGCCGGATGCCACACGGGTGGCCATCCCCTTGGGGTCGGCCGGAAAATAGGGGATATCGCGGTCCCATCCTTCCGGCAGGTGACTTTCCTCAACCTGGCGCCAGCGGTCAGCCATTTCCGGATAGATTTTCGTATATTCGGCCAAAGCTTTCTGCCAAGTTTGTTCGATTTGAGCGCCCTTTTCGATGCTCTGACGAAAATGCGCCGCGGCTTCTGCCGGGACGTAAAAAAGCGGATCCTGAGGCCAGCCGAGGTTTTGTTTGGTCAGTTTGAGTTCTTCGGCCCCTAAAGGTTCCCCGTGAACACCGGCGGTGTTCTGTTTATTCGGACTGCCAAAACCGATGTGGGTGCGCACAGCGATGAGCGATGGTCGCCGAAGTTCTTTTTGTGCCGATGCAATGCTCGTCTCAATTGCTGACAGATCGTTGCCGTCCGGTACCTGCTGAACATGCCAGCCATATGCGGCAAAACGGGCCAGGCGATCTTCCGTGAAGGCAATGTCGGTACTGCCTTCGATCGATATGTGGTTGTCATCGTATAGATAGATCAATTTTCCGAGGCCGAGGTGACCGGCGAGAGAAGCCGCTTCGTGGGAAATCCCTTCCATCAGGTCGCCGTCGCTAACAATCCCGTATGTGCAGTGGTCGACGATTTCAGATCCGGGGCGGTTGAAGACGGCGGCCAAATGCGCCTCGGCAATGGCCATACCAACGCCATTGGCAAAACCTTGTCCCAAAGGGCCGGTGGTGGTCTCGATGCCGGGGGTGAGACCATGTTCAGGGTGGCCGGGGGTTTTGCTGCCCCATTGGCGGAAATTCTTGAGATCAGCGAGTGACAGGTCGTAACCGCTTAAGTGCAGCAAACTGTACAGCAACATGGAACCGTGACCGGCAGAGAGCACGAATCGGTCGCGATCCGGCCAGGCGGGGTTTCTCGGGTTGTGGCGCAAAAAACGCGTCCACAGTACGTAGGCCATGGCTGCCGCCCCCATCGGCATACCAGGATGCCCTGAACGGGCTTTTTCAATGCCGTCGGCAGCAAGCATTCGGATGGTGTTGATGCACATTTGGTCAAGTTTTGGTTGCATGAGTCACCCTCAACAGATTTTTGTAAGTATTTTCAGAGCGAATAAACGCGGTCATAATCGATTTAGCGCATTGCGTGTCTGCTTTCACGCCAGATTCAAGGATACTGCCGGTCCATGGCTTCCAGCCGGGTAGGCATGGAGCATTTGCTTTCGATCGCCGCAAGCCTCGCATTCGGTCAAAATGGGCGTCAAGAATGACCAGCATTGCTCTACGGCATCCTGGCGCCAGAACAGCATCTGGTCTCCGAGCATGCAATCGAGCAGGACTTTTTCGTAGGCGTCGAGAACCGGGCCGGCATCTTTTTGGTGATAGAAGAAATCCATGGTCACGTTTCGCAGACAGGTCCGCGGACCCGGCGTCTTGGTCTGGAAGGTCAGTGAGATCCTTTCCTCGGGATAAATGCCCAGGGTCAGACGGTTTGGATTAACGTTTTGTCCCAGCACTTGGCGAAACATCGAATGGGGTATCTCGCGAAACTGAATAGTGATCCGGGTAAGCTTTTCGGCAAGCCGCTTGCCGGAGGTTAATACGAAGGGGACGCCCTGCCAACGCCAGTTGTCCAGATACACTTTCATGCGGGCATAAGTCGGTGTCAGGGACGATGGGTCGACGCCCGGTTCTTCCCTGTATGCGGGCACTGGATCTTTGCCGACCGTCCCCCGATCGTACTGACCAAGGACCAGATACTCCTGGAGGTCCTGAACCGGAAATGGCCTAAGTGATCGGAAAACTTTGACCCTTTCGTCTCGGACACGGTCGGCTTCGAACCGGCTTGGTGGCTCCATGGCTGTTAGTGCCAACAGCTGCATCATGTGGTTCTGGAACATATCCCGCAAAACTCCGGACTGTTCATAGTATCCGGCTCTGTGTTCGACTCCAAGGGTTTCGGTGGCGGTTACTTCGACCGATTTTATGTATCGGCGGTTCCATACCGGTTCGAATATGGTGTTGGCGAATCGGAACATCAGAACGTTTTGAACCGTCTCCTTGGCGAGATAATGGTCGATACGGAATACCTGTTGTTCCTTAAAATCGTGTTGAATATCGCGGTCCAACTCGATCGCTGATTTCAGGTCGTGGCCGAAGGGTTTCTCGACCACCAGCCGCGCCCAACCCTTGCCGTCGGTATGCTCGCGCCCCTGTCCGGACCGCCCCAGCATTTTAGCCACGGTACGGTACAGGGACGGTGGCAGTGCCAGATAAAACATCCGGTTTCCGTCCGTATGGTGACGATTATCAAGGTCCTTCAACAGTTCTGCCAGCCGCAGATAAGATTCCGGATCATCGTAGACAAGCGCGAAATAGTGAAGGGCCGCGGCAAAACGTTGCCAGGCGGAGCGATCTCCATTTTCAACGACCACGGCGGATTCCATTTTTTTGCGAAACTGCTGATCGTTCAGCGCCGTGCGGCCACAGCCCACAATCGCAAAGGTTTCCGGCAACCCGTCTTTCTGATAGAGGTCGAAAAGGGCCGGCATCAATTTGCGGGCCGTCAGATCACCGGTGGCACCGAGGATGACGATGGTGCAGGGTTCGCTGCGAATAGGGATGCGGCAGTCATCCTGCGGAATCTCCATATCGTCGGCTCTGACCCTGACGATCGGTTGATACCGGCCGCTGCGGGTTGAAGTTTTTTCATTCATGAAATGGTCCCCCGTCAGTCAATAAATGGCAAGAAGTCATTTCGGCACGCTTCCCGTCGTCGAAATCGTTGCATGGCCGCCGAATTCCCGGCGCAGAGCCGCAAGAACCCTTTCGGCAAAGGGGTCCTGTTGCCGGGATCTGAACCGCCGCATCAGCGATAGCGTGATGACTTCCGCCGGCACGCCCGTCTCTATCGCCTGTAGCACTGTCCACCGGCCTTCACCTGAATCCTGTACGTAACCCTTAACATCGGAGAGGTCCGCCTCTTTGCGGAAAGCCTGTTCGGCCAGTTCCAGCAGCCATGACCGGATGACGCTGCCCTGATTCCAAAGGTGCGCAATGTCGGCATAATCGAACCCTTCAGCGTATTTCGAGGCGGACAGGATTTCAAAACCCTCCCCATAAGCCTGCATCATGCCGTATTCAATGCCATTGTGTACCATTTTTACGAAATGACCGGCCCCGGTGTTACCGCAATACAGGTAGCCATCCTTGGGGGCAAGGGTTTTCAGGATCGGTTCTATCTCTTCGTAAGAATTTCTTTCACCGCCGATCATGGTGCAGTAACCAATCTCGAGTCCCCAGATCCCTCCGCTGACACCTGCGTCCAAGTAGTGAATTTTTCTTTGCGCTAATTTTTCCGCGCGGCGGATATCGTCCTTGTAATAGGAGTTGCCACCATCGATCAGAATATCCCCCGAGGAGAGCATCGACGACAGTGCGTCGATGTGCTCATCCACCACGCGTCCGGCCGGCAGCATCAACCAAACAATTCGTGGAGGTTCGAGAAGCCGGATGACTTCTTCCAAAGAAAAAGCGCCGGTTGCGCCTTCAGTTACCAGTTTTTCAGTCTTATCGGGACTGCGGTTGTAGGCGATAACCTGGTGATCGCCGCCGAGCAGTCGTCTGGCCATGTTCATTCCCATTCGTCCCAAACCGATCATTGCAATCTTCATCGAAATCCTCCCCGCTTACCCGTTTACCGCGGTTATGTAATGCCCAACATGACTTTCGACGCCGGCGCCCCTGTTTCCTTACAATTGCACGACATCTTAGGGCCACAAGTGTCGTAAGGAATTTATTCACAGGGTACTGAATAAGGTCATGAGAAACCGATAAGACAAGTCGATATTCAGTCAAAATGCGCAGAGGTTTATTTTATGGCAAGGTGCATCTCGCGGCGAGTCTTACCTCGTTTCGTCAAGCACAACAGTTTCTCTAAATTCTTTTTAACATATTCACGAATCCTGCCGAGTGAAAGGGTTGTTGTCAATTTTTCTAGTCCGCGTTTCGATCCACTGACGGAACCGGATTATAGCTACTACCTACCAAAAGGAGTCAATAGCCACCTGACGGGAGGTTTTGTAGACGCGTGGTGGCACCCTGCTGGCGGTCCAGGATTTTACGATTGCAAACCGTAGGTGCGCTTCCGCTCCTGGGCGGCTTTCAGAAGAGGCTGGACATGAATGTCGATGTAGTCGAATACCCGGGCGCTTTTTTTCCCTGGAGCGGGTCGCAGTATTCTCCCCAGGTACTGAATCACGCGACCGCTGAATCGTACCGGTGTCGCCAGGAAAAGAGTACTCAGGTTGGGGCAGTCGAACCCCTCACCGATAAGTTGGCCTGTGGCGATGAGTACCTGGGTATCACCGGCATGGAGGCGATCCAGGACAATCTGTCGTTGGCTGGTATTTAAATCACCGGTAAAAATATCGGCCCTGAGGCGATAGCCGTATTTCAAAATTGCCCAGAGACTTTCACAGTGTTTTTTGCGGTCGGACAAGACGAGACAAACGCCCTCCCGCTGCGTTGCTTCTTTTGCGATATCTCCGGCGATCAGCCGGTTTCTTTCGTCATTGACCGTCAGTTCGGAGAGCATTTTACTGTATTCGTGTACCGGGTCGTAGTAGGGTTTGAATTCGGTTTCCCGGAAGATGACATCGGTGGGTAAAACATTGCCCGTCCGGATCAAATCTCGTTTTTCTACCTGATGGTGGACATCACCAAGATGCCAGAATATCAACTTGGAGAGATTGTCGCGCCGCCAGGGCGTTGCTGATAAACCAAGCATGTAGCGCGCATCGAATTCCGTTACGGCATCGGTGAACGTCCGGCTGGGTGTGCGATGGCATTCATCGACAATCAGGTGGCCGATATGGCGCGCCACTTCGTCAGCGCATTTATACAGGGATTGAACCAAGGCGACGGTTATCTTCTCGCCGATAGTTTTTTTACCGCCACCGATGAGGCCGATTTCCACAGCGGAAATTCCCAGGAATTCTTCGATGCGCTCGGCCCACTGGCGGGCCAGATCCTTCGTATGAACGACGATTAGCGCCGGTTGTTGCCTGCGGGCGATAATGTGGAGGGCCATTACCGTTTTTCCGGAACCGGTGGGAGAGTTCAACGTACCGAACTCTTTTGATAGCATACGCATGACAGCTTGCTGCTGAAAGGGGCGCAGGTGCCCCTTGAAAGTATACGCCACGGGAGGGAGACTGCGGCGCTGGTCTTCGATAGTATAGTCGATTTCAAGCTTCCGACAGGTGGTGATCAATTGTCGGATATACCCGCGCGGGATCGACAGCTTGTTGCCCCGGAGTCGGTAGAAAAAGCGCAACTCTTTCTTCACGCCGCGGTTCCAGCGTCCCATGCGGGCATTTTCGATATATTTGGGGTTTGGGAACTTGAGTTTTTGCGTCAATAGCTCATGAAGCTGCGGCGGAATATCGACTAGCGTAAGGTCGTTTTTCAGGACGAGGATCAAGCCACCATCTCCGCTGGGGCTGCCCGGTTTCAGCCGGTTTACCGGCCTTGTTTCAACAGCGCCTGGGCAATTTCGATATCATAGGCCTGTTTGGGATCGATTGTCTTCCCCTGGTAGATCTTTGACGCTTCACGGATGGCACCGTAGGGAACCCATCCGTGGGTCTCCCAGAGAGACAGGTCTTCCGAATTCCACATACGAAAGCAAATCTCACCGTTCATCTCTTTGACGTAGATACGGAAATTTTTGTTTAGGGGATTCGGGTAATAGTACAAACCCAGATCGTCTTTCATTCCGGTCCTTCCGAACTTTCTATCGATGTCTCGCTATTTTCCGGTGATTTGACGGATCATACTCACAATGTCAGTTGTGGAGTCTTTGCAGGAAGTGCCGTGGCAAATATGAGCGGTTGCTTTTCCCTGGGCCACCTGTAAGCCGTCCGTATAACCTGCGATTTCGGCCAAGAGCGCCGCATTTTGGTCGGTTTTTACCAGCGTGATCTTATTCGGAGTGAAACTGGCGTTCAACGCCTGAAGCATTTCAAGGGTATCTGGTGCTTCCGGTTCACCGGTGATTACCACTTCCTGCCCCGGATTTAAAGCAAAATCGAGACCGATCAGGAGAAATGCGAACGCCGTGGGTTGGTTTCTGACGGTGCCGGAAAAAGCACGGACCAGGGATTGGGCGTATTCGTCCCATTGCGTGTTACCCGTGAACCTTGCGAGGCAAAGCAGGTTATAGAGCGCCACAGAGTTCGCCGACGGAAGAGCGCCATCGTAGAGTTCCTTGGGGCGAACCGGTAAATCACCGCTTGATTCAACCGTTGAGTAGAATCCGCCATTTGTGCCATCCCAGAAATCGGTCAGCATTTGTTGCTGAAGTGACAGAGCGTTCTCCAGGCAGTTCGGATTGAATGTTGCTTGGTATAGTTCCAACAGGCCGAAGACAAAAAAGGCATAATCCGCCGCCTGCCCGGCAACAGCGACCTCACCCTCACGATACCTGTGGTGCAGCCGTCCGTTGTCATCCCGCATGGTTTCCAGGATAAAATCAGACGCGCCAGTTGCTGCACGAATGTAGGCTTGTTCTCCGAGGACCCGCCCGCCGCGGGACAAAGCCGCTATCATCAGTCCGTTCCAGTCGGTCAGTACTTTGTCGTCCTTTAACGGGTGGACACGTGTTTTTCTCTCCTGGAAAAGTCTTGACCGCACCTCTTCCCAGCGGTGTTGGAAATCCGCCGGATCGATGCCGATCTCCCGTGCAACATCGTCAGGATAACGTTTGAGATGAAGGATGTTGGCGTCGGTTTTGGTGCCGCTGGCTTCATCATGAAAATTACCGCCTTTCTTGATGTTCAGTGCACGGATCCAGATGTCGGCAGATTCGGGCCCCAATACTTGTCGAATCTCATCTTCCGACCACACGTAGAATTTTCCTTCTTCGCCTTCACTGTCGGCGTCTTCGGCCGAAAAGAACCCCCCTTGATCGGCTTGCATATCACGCAGGACATAAGTGAAAATGTCTCGGGCTGTTTCGGCATAGAACGGTTTCTTGGTGATCTGGTACGTCTCGAGAAAAGGAAGTGCAACGAGAGCCTGATCGTAGAGCATTTTTTCGAAATGCGGGAGCAGCCATTGCTGATCGGTCGAGTAGCGGTGAAAACCGAAGCCCACGTGATCCCATATTCCGCCTAGCCGCATTTCTGTCAGCGTTTTCTCGACCATTTCCAAGGCATGTTGATTGCCGGAGCGGTGGTAACTGCGAAGCAGGAACAGCAGCCGGTGTGGGGTGGGAAATTTGGGTGCCGTTTCGAATCCGCCGAAGCGTGAATCAAAATTTTGTTCAATTTCGGAGTAGGCCCGGTCAAGAAGAGTGGTATCCAGATCATCGGCAGTGGTAAACGTGAACGCCCGACTGAGATGTCCGGCGATATTTTCAGCCGAGGTGGTTACTTTCTCGTTCTGGGAATTCCAGAGGTCTTTGACCTGCTGGCACAGTTCGATGACCCCGGCGCGGCCGAACCGGGTGTTTTTAGGCAGGTATGTGGCAGCGAAAAACGGCTTTTTATCCGCGGTCATGAAAATGGTCAAAGGCCATCCTCCGCTGCCTGTGATCATCTGGCAGGCGGCCATGTAAACTGCATCAATGTCCGGGCGTTCTTCCCGGTCGACCTTGATACAAATGAAGGCGTCGTTCAAGTAACGTGCGGCTTCACTGTCTTCAAAGGTTTCTCTTTCCATAACATGGCACCAGTGGCAGGTGGCATATCCGACGGAGAGAAAAATTGGTTTGTCTTGGCTGCGGGCCGCTTCGAACGCCGCCTCTGACCAGGGATGCCAGTCAACCGGGTTGTGTGCGTGCTGCAGCAAATAGGGACTTTTTTCGTCGATCAATCGATTGGTCGGCATTTATCGTTGCTCTCAATGTATGCTTTATGGATGAAGCCTTCCGGGCCCTTGCATTCGATTATTTTTGCATGCGGAGCCTACTTTCTGGGACGCGACCAGGAGGTAGGCGTGCTTTTTATATTCGGCAGAGAAGATGGAGACGTGTGCCCGTTGATCTGTCCTGCTAGCGTTTAAAAAACGTTAAGCACAATCGCAGGGGTGTCAATGATAGCGGTATAACGGGGCGATTCAGGTTTCCAAGAGGGCGGTGGGGGCAGAAGAGACTCAATATCGTCTGATCCAGTCGATGATAATCGGTACTGCGGGTGGTACCCGATCACTGGACTGGGATAAGTTGCGGATTATCGTCAGGTGGGTGCCGGAAACTGTCAGCAAAGGAACCCCTTCAAGACGTGCGGAATCGACCGTTACCAGGCCGTCTCCCAGGCCGCGGGTCATGGATTGCATAATAGCTTGGAGATCGGTGATGATCGTGTGCATGCTTTCGGGTGCCTGTCCCTGGAGGGAGTGCGCCAGGGTTTCAATTTCTGATTCGCTCCAGGGCGCGGCAATTCCGGCAATGACCAGCATTTCGGTTCCTTCGGGATGAGGACGTGCATTCAGCGTTTCCAGGAAGCGGCTGCCAGGCAGCAGATCGAGTTTGGCCTCGCCGGCACCGTCCAGGATTCCACCGAGCCAGTGCCCCTCTCCTTCGGCCAAGCGGGTCAATTGGTCCCGCAGTTCGGTAAACCCTCTTAGGCGTGCCAATTCCGAACCGTTGTTCGGCGTGCCGACCATTACCAGGGAAACAACAGCTGGTACCTGTCCGGCGGCCAGCAGGCCGGCATAATCAATATCTGGATCGGTGAGCATCTGCCGCGAAACCAGCCCGCCCATGCTGTGGGCGACAACGATGACTGCGGTGACGCCGCTTGCATTCAGAGCCCTCAATTTGGAAGTAAAGAATCGGGCCGACGTGCTTATGGGTTGGTCGTTAGGGTAGGTCATTTCCCAGACTCGAAATTCGTTGGACGGCAGTGCCGGTGCCAGGTTCATCCAGATTTTACCCGGGTCGTCGAGGCCGTGGATCAAAACGATGTCGGGGTTATGGTGTTCTCCAATAGTCTGGGGAAGCGGCTCCTGGCTATAGGGGTGCAAACCGAATGAGGCATACACCGATGCGGCCTGTTCCGGGAATATTTCTGCCACTGTCTCGCGTAATTGTTGACGCAGTGCTTTTTCCTCTTCCCGGAAGTTGTCCAGAACGACAAGGCCCAACCCGAAGAAAACCGCGAGAAGAACGATAACCGCCAACCAACGGCGGCGTTTGGCTTTGCGTTTCTTATTTGGTTTCATTCGATGCATTCATCGCTTTATGGGTCAGCGGTGACTCCGGGGCGTTAAATTTTCTGATACCGGTACCTTTTTCCGATAACCCGGCGGCCCCTTATACACAAGGAGAGATGGGTTTCAGGAGTAAATGGCGCTTATTCTAACGAAGGGGCAGCGATTTGGGAAGCAGAATTATTTATAAATACCGCCATCGATACAGCGTTACGGTATGGCAGGAAGGGTCGACAGGCCGCAATCGCCAGGCGAATTTTTAGGGCTTGACAGTCGGGTTTTTAATGTGTAGATACAGACTTATGGCTGAGCAAGATTTGGAACGATTGAAGGGTATCTGCCATAAAGTGGCCGATTCCTGCATGGGCATTCGTGTTCGGCGTGCGGCGCGCGTTGTGAACAACCATTACGACGAGCACCTCAAGCCGGCGGGCCTGAAAGGCACTCAGTTTAACCTCCTGAACGCCATTTACCTGAACCCCAGTGCCACCATCAGCAATGTCGCCAACATGATGTTGCTCGATCGAACAACCCTCAATCGCAATCTCAAGCCGTTGGAGCGTGAAGGGTTGATTCAATCAGGGCACGGCAAAGATCTGCGCACACGCACGCTTGAACTGACTCCTAAAGGTGTGGGAGTGCTTCAACGGGCCCTGCCGCTATGGCTGGAAGCGCAATCTGCAGTTGTCGAGATGATGGGGGGGCGGATTCAGCGTTTGGGAGATGATCTCGGTGATCTCGAAAAACTGAGCAGTTGACCTTAAGATTCCGCTGGATGCCCGTATCGGTGTTGCCCTCATCCGGCCAACCCATGCCCGCAAAAATGGGCGCTGAAGCGATACCTGATAGTCGCCCGTTTCGTGACGCATGCAAACGCGAAATCTCGCTGTTGGTCCGGGACTATATACGTGCGTTCATCGTATCGGTACGTTCCAATTTCTTCCTTTTCCCATTCACAATCTGCCTGTACACCAATACCAATAGTTTCATTTTTTTTAACAGACGGAAATTACCCTATGCGGCGTTTGTGGCCGGCCGGCCGGCTTCATGATGCCAACCATCGTTTTGAGAGGTGGTTGCAAACGTCGAAAAAATCTTTCCAGATGATATGCGGTTTGCCCCTTGTCTCGAGGAATCCGGCGAGCTGGCCGCGGGCAAAGACAAGATCTGCAGCCATCGCGATATTAAGGTCAGTAATGCCGTCGCCAATGACAACGGATTGATCGCAAATGTACCGATCCATCACGCGGGTTTTGGCGACCAGCTCCGATTGGCTTTCAAATTTCGAAGATACACGCAAGAATTCACCACTGTTATCCGTTTCGGCAGCATATATTTCATGGATGCGCTCGCGGTAGGGAATCAGCTTGGCGGATACAGATTCCACCAGGCCACCTGAGACCACGACAAAAGGGACGCCGTGATAGTGGAGAAAATCGAGAAGTTCCATAAAACCGTCGCGAATCGGCTTGTCGTCGATATATTGCAGCACATGGGAATGGTATTTTGACGGCACCGATTCGACCAACCGGCGCACTGCTTCCCTAAGGGTCAGTTTGCCTTCGATCAGCTGGGTTTCGACTTCCTCATACGGTACGGTTGCAAATTGCTTGAGCATCCCGACAAAGGTCTCTTCGACTGTGATGGTGCCGTCGAAGTCGCAGAACACGATTTGCTTGTAGGTTCTTTCAGAAACCATTGTTGAGCGGTATATTAGGATTGGATGGACATACTGCCGTGGCTGAATTCAGCACTGCAGCGCCAGTTATCTTCTCAATTGTCGAGGGCATTGTCGAGATCGGTAGTGATGTCCGCCACGTCTTCGATACCGACCGATAGACGGAAAAGTCCATCAGCGATGCCGAGCTCCTTTCTTTCAGCAGGAGATAATTTAACGTGGGATGTCGCTGACGGCGCGCAAATGATCGTTTCCACGCCACCCAGGCTCAGGGCCGGACGGATCAGATCGAGTCGCCGGACGAACCTTTGCGGTTCGATCCGCTCTTCTTTCAACTCGAACGATAGCATGCCGCCAAAACCGCGCATCTGGTTTCGGGCCACCTCGAAACCCGGGTGGGTCTCCAAACCGGGATAGTAAACCTGCTGGATATTCGGATGTTTTTCAAGGTGGCGGGCAACCGCCAATGCATTAGCATTCTGCCTTTCAACGCGGATACCGAGCGTTTTCATGCTCCTTTCCAGAAGGTGGCAGGTGCTGGCATTCAGACTGCCGCCAAAATTAACGGCGGAGGACTTGATACGGTCAATGAGTCGATCGGTGCTCAAAACGGCCCCACAGCAGATGTCACTATGGCCGCCGAGGTACTTGGTGCCACTGTGGACAACGATGTCGATCCCCATGTCGGCCGGATTCTGGTTGATGGGCGAGGCAAAGGTGTTGTCGATGGCGCTGACGATGCCATGTGTGCGGGCGATTTTTGCCACAGCCGCGACGTCGGTGACCATGAGCAGTGGATTGGATGGGGTTTCAATGTATATCAGCCGCGTGTTGTCCCGGACGGCCTGTTCAAAATTATCAGGTTTATTGGATACGAATGTGTATTCGATGCCGAACCTTTCCAGTTCTGCAGTGGCAAAGTGGTGCGTGCCGCCATAAATGTCCCGCTGCATCACCACATGATCGCCCTGGCCGGCGATGGCGTAGACGACGGTGCTGATGGCGGCCATACCGGAGCTGAACAGAAGCCCGCTTTCTGTCTTCTCGAGCGCGCAGAGCTTGCCGATGACGGCCTTCTGGTTGGGGGTGTTAAAGTATCTCGGATAAACGTTTTCATCTGCATCCAGGTAGACAAAGGCTGAGGATGTGAAGATCGGAGAGTTCAGCCCCCCGCTGAGACGGTCTTTTATTGATCCGCTGTGAACGCATTGGGTTCCTTTACCCATGTTTTAATTCTCCTTCCTGGTTCGTTATCCCTATAATAATCATCCTAAATCCCCCGCATTGTTGAGTAAACGACTAAAATTTGACAGTTCCAGGAGTACACAAATATCTGATCTCTCGGCTTTCCTGGAGGTTATAGAATTCAATGAATCTTCGGGGCGCATTGCCCGGGGATTTGGATCCTATAGGACATGCGTCGGTCCGTGACAATCATTATTTTGCCCTATCAACGGGGCAATAACACCAGCGAGGCTTCGGCATGGCGGTTGATGTCGGCTTGGTTTAACCAGCTCGGATGATACCGACCATCAAGATAGAGAGCCACCTGGTCCTGATAGTGGGGATTGCCGAGCAGGCCCGACTGGCCGGTTGGAAGAACATGAAAGGCCGTCTCTGGGGCGGCCAGATCCACGATCATTCGCTGCGATACACCCTCTTTGACCGCAAAGGGGGCGGTGTAGTCGTATTGTTTCTTGTTGACCGTCAGGTGAGAGCCGGATGTCGGGTAGGGGCCCAGATCCAATAGCCGGTTCAGAGGCT
Source organism: uncultured delta proteobacterium (assembly GCA_963848135.1). GTDB lineage: Bacteria > Desulfobacterota > Desulfobacteria > Desulfobacterales > SG8-13 > JARFQH01. The sequence goes on along the minus strand of CAWKCK010000017.1, from coordinate 1,353,724 downwards.
TGCGCTCTCCGAGAATGTGACGGAATGTGAGCGTGTGCAGGTGCCCCCAGGTCCAGGATTCGACTTTCGGGCCCAAACGTTCCCGCAAGTGTGCGACAGCTTGATGCATGCTTTTTTCGATGGCGTCCGTCAGCGTTTCGGCTTCCGACGTCCTGATATCATCCAGCCAGGCGGATCGTCCGGATTTCAGGATCTGTCTCAAGGCTCGTGGTGCGAAAATCGTCAGCCCGATATATCTGGCATATAGCTCAGCGCCGAGTTCATCCTGAAAGATATTTTCCAAGAGTTTGAGATAGGTTGTTTCGACCAGCGCTGCTGCGGAACTGCCCCGGGTCATCTGAAGATCCCATTTCCCGAGGATTTCTCTGATGCGGGGATCCGGAAATATATGCGGGTTTTCTTCTAGGATGCGCAACATGGCAGCGGTCAATTCCGCCGCCATAGGGGGGGTGATATCTGACTGCATGGACATCATGTCAGCAACGGACAATCTTTGATTTGCCTCGAGCAGATGGCGGATGCGGCTGATCCGATCTGTGGGTTCCCAATAGGTTCCGATGACATGCGGATAATCGCCACCGGTGACCGGATTGTTGGCACTGGCGATATACCCTTCGGCCGGGTCACTGATGTGGGGCAATTTGTCAAAGGCGATGAAACCCGACCACTCGTTTGTACCTGTCCAACCAGGTAATGGCAGCAACCCGTTGCCTCTGGGGCGGATAGGAATGGCGGCGCTGCACTGGTAGCCGATGGTTCCGCCAGTGTCGGCGAAAACAAAGTTCTGACCGGGTGCGTACCAGTGTGCCAGTGCAGCCACTACCCCGGCCGCGTCGCCGGATTTCAACAAAAGATAGGCGGCCCGGGCCGGGCCGTCGACCTCGAAAACGGTCCACCGGGCCGACACCACCTTGTCCGCCGGTATATCCGCATCCGAATCAGCACTTGCGATGACCGGCCCGTGGCGGGTCAGCTGAACATTGAATTCGACCGGTTCGGCACCTTTGACGCGTATTCTTTCAACCTGGGTGCGCATGTCTTCCCAACGGTCGGCGTATAGATACTTCAGAGGGTTTTGCGGATTGAGTTGTTCGATGTAGAAATCGACATCGTCCACCATGACATTGGTTACACCCCAGGCAACGTGGCGATTGCGGCCAACGGGCAGGCCGGGTAATCCGGGAATGGCAAAACCGGCAGCCTCGATGGTCGGACACGCCAGGTGGACTTCCCACCAGAGGGAGGGATTGGTCAGGGCCATATGGGTGTCGTTGGCCAGCAGGGGCTGACCGGTGTCGGACCGCTTTGCGGAAATGACCCAGTTGTTGCTGGCCGGCCCCGGGGTGAAGCCGGGCAGTCGGGTTACCGCCGCGACCACCGATTGCGCTGGCGAAAAAACGTTCGGCAGGGTTTGTCTGATCTCGCTCAGGATGGACAGGTCTGTTTCGGTTGCGGTCGGAAAAGCTGCGAGGAATCTCTCCTCGCCGACCTTGCGCAGAACTCCGGCTGCGATCAGATCGACCCGCCAACCGATGCTCAGACCCCAGTTGATCAAGGTGTAGACAGAAAAATAATCTTGCGGGTTCCACGGCTCCGGGCGGTATCCGAGCAGCTTGAATTCCAACGGCAATCGGTCATTATGGTCGTCTATATAGGCATTTATGCCCGCTGAAAAGGAATCGACCATGAAGGCGAGGTCGTGAGGGAGCGATCGATTTTTTTGCGCGGCGGACAGGGATCGAAAGTAGCGGTCGATCTCAATAGCCTCCGGTCCCAATATTTCTGCCAGGCGGCCGGCGCCGACACGACGGAAAAGATCCAACTGCCAAAGGCGATCCTGCGCCATGGCATATCCCATGGCAAAGAAAAGATCCGGTTCGTTGCGGGCAAAAATATGGGGGACGCCGTGGATATCTCGGATAATTTCAACCCTATCGACGATGCCGGCCACATTAATGCTGCCGCTTATCTGCGGTTGGCTTCTCGCGACGGTCGTGCGATACCAGAGAGCGGCCGTGGCCATCGCGACAATTACCATGACGGCAAAACCCAGTGACCCGATCAACAACCATTTGACGAATCGGTTACTCACGGGAAGACCTCTCTCGGGGGCCCGGTGGCTGCCCATTGACCCGGCTGTTCCGACCGAAAAGCATCAGGAAAATCGGTCCCAGGGCGCAGCCGAGAGCCATTGTGATAAAAGCCATGCCCCAGGCTAAAGCCATTCCCGGACTGAAAAAGTCGAGAACCATTCCCACGGCCAGCGGACCGAAAAATGCCGCTCCGAAGCCGAACGTCGAATGCAGGGCCAGCGTTGCACCGCGATATCCGGTCGGGGCGGCCGCCACCGCACCGGCCGTCAATGCCGCCGAATCCCCCACAACCGTTACGCCGTGCAAAACACACAAAGCGGCCACCAGGGCATAGGGCAATGAAGAGGTGAAACCGATTCCGGCACACAACAGGGCGGATGTCGTCATGATCAATGTAATCGTTTTTTTTCGGCCAAACTTGCGCGCCAGTTCATTACCGGCAATGCTGGCCGGTAGGCCGATCAGGCCGATTGCAAAAGCCAGTTGGGTGGCTGAAGGTCTATACCCAATGAGGGGTTGAAGATTCTCGCTGTAAGTCAGAAACGCCACGATCCAGGATCTCAAGCTGAAAAGCTCCCACATGTGGGCGGCATAACAAAAAATATAGGCCAGCGCGCTGCCGGCCGCCAGTACCGGACGGAAATTAAACCAGTCACCGGTGGATCCGACTGCCGGACGCGTGGCTCCCAGTGGCAGGCCGTAAGCTGCCAGAAGTAAAGCGCCCGTGGCACACATTGCCGAAAACCCGAATGCCCAACGCCAGTTGAGCAATACACTGATCTCACCGGCCAGAAGGTATGACAGGCTGAGTCCGATCGAAAAAGAGGCCGTGTAGAAAGAGACATACCGGCTTTGCAGGCGACCTTCCGTGTGATCGCCAAGCAGTTTGAGCCCCGGCATATAGATGCCGGCCAAGCTGATACCGGCCAGAAACCGAAACAGCATCGCGGACCAGAAACCTGTGGCCAGAAGCGCAAAACCTGCAGCGGCGATTCCCCCACCCAACGCGCCGGTGAAAACGACGCGTCGCGCGTCGATTCGGTCGGTCAGGCTCACGAGAAACGGCACGCTAATCATGTAACCCCCATAATAAACGGCGTTGATCCATCCGGCCTGGGTGTTGCTGAGACGCCATTCATCGGCAAATTGCGGTAAGAGGGCCGGAAAGGTCGCGATACCGATCAGACCGAGTATTTCAACCAGGCAGAGCGTCAACGTAATGCGGCGTGGGGACATCAGTTCATCCCTGAATTTTGAATGAAATTAAAAAACGAATTGTGGTTCTAAAATAACGGCAGTTCATGAGATTCGAGAGAAGTAATTCTAAGATTATTTGGGTGGAACGATGTAAGTCATTGTGTCAGGGTCGGAACGGATCTGCCTTGATACCGTAGCGCCGCATGATTTGCTGCAGGGCTTGACGTTCGAGGCCGCACTGGCGCGCTACCTGTGTGACGTTGCCCTGTTTTGCGTTCAACAGGCGGGAGAAGTAATCCTGGTTGAAACGCAGGAGCGTATTTTCCTTGGCCTCTTTATAGGGAAGCCGGCAAAAATCCATACCGTCCATTTTACAGGTGGCCTCCTTATTGTCCAGTTCCACATTTTCGGGTCGGATCACATCCGTGGTGGAGAAGAGAATTCCCTGCATGATGACATTTTCAAGCTCGCGGACATTTCCTTCCCAGGTGCGGTTGACAAAAATATCCATTAATTGGGGCGAGATTGTTTTTAGTGGTTTGTCCAGTTTGGCGCAATGCTTTTCGAGCAGATGATTGACAATGAGTGGGATGTCTTCAGGATGTTGCCGCAGAGATGGCAGTTTTATGGGCAGCACATTCAGGCGGTAAAAAAAGTCATCCCTGAATTCACCGTGTTTAATTTTGTATTCGAGGTCCTGGTTGGTTGAAGCGATGATGCGGGCATCGATGGAAATCGATTTAGTGGAGCCCAAAGGCTTGATTTCTTTCTCCTGCAAAACCCGTAGAAGCTTGGTTTGAATCGTCGGGCTGATGTCCCCAATTTCGTCCAAAAAGATCGATCCCCGGTGCGCTTCCTGGAAAAGACCGATCTTGTTCTGGGAGGCATGGGTGAAGGCGCCTTTTTTATAACCGAAGAGTTCGCTTTCCAAAATGTTTTCCGGCACGGTGGGGCAGTTGACCGCGACAAACGGACCGGTTCTGCGGTCGCTCAGATTGTGCACGGCGCGAGCCACCAATTCTTTTCCTGTTCCCGATTCCCCGGTGATCAGAACCGTTAGTTCGGTTTTGGCAACCATTTGGATGGTTTCGTAAACCCGGTTCATAGCAGCGCTTTTTCCGACGATACTCTGAAAAGCGGTATTCTCGCGACACTCCAGTTGCAGACGCTGGTTTTCTTTCAAGAGTCGGCTTCTCTCCAGGGCCTTTTCGAGCCGAACGATCAGAGCCTCGTGGTCAAACGGTTTGGTGACGAAGTCATAGGCCCCATTGCGCATGGCCTCCACGGCCGTGTCGACCGTTCCGTAGGCGGTCATCATGACCACGGTCAGCTCCGGCTTCTTGCGCTTGATGAGCTCCAGTAGCTCCAGCCCGTCCATTTCCGGCATCTTGATGTCGGCCAGAACCAGGTCAAACGGGTGGTGCGAAATAGCACGCAGGGCCTCCTTACCCGATGAGGCGGTTTCGATCCGACAGTCCAGATCCGGCGTCAGGCTGCGCTTCAGCAATTGCAGCATGTCCTGTTCGTCATCGACGATGAGAATGTCTCTGTGCATTCTGATACCCTTTATTGGGAGATACCACCGGCAGTGTGATGGTGAAGATTGAGCCCTCGCCCACTTTACTTTCGACGTCGATGTTACCGCCATGGTTTTTGATGATACCATAGCTTACCGACAGGCCAAGCCCGGTGCCTTCTCCGGTTGGTTTAGTGGTAAAAAACGGATCGAAGATGCGGCTGAGGTTCTTTTTTTCAATACCGTGCCCCGTGTCGGCGATTCTGATGACGACTTGACGCTTTGCAGGTCGGAATTCCGTCGATAGAGAGAGCGTACCGTGGTTGTCGACGGCATGCCTGGCGTTCATGATCAGGTTCATGAACACCTGTTTGATTTTTTTTTCATCAAGCAGCATTCGAGGAACCGACGGGTCGTAATTGCGCTTGATCTCGATGTGATCGAGAGCCGCGTGCTGGTGGACAAATTTAACAACTTCCTCCAGCGCGTCATCGATTCTTATTTGGTTTTCCTTGGGAGACGATGTCCGTGCAAAGTTCAGTAGATCTTCCACGATTGTTTTGCAGTTGCGAACGTGCTTTTCAATTGTTTTCAGGTCCTGGTGCTTTTCGGTTTGCGGGTCTTCATGGCGGATCAGAAGCTGGGTGTATCCGAGAATGATACCGAGCGGGTTGTTGATTTCATGCGCAATGCCGGCCGACAGCTGGCCGATGGATGCCAGTTTGTCCGCCTGGGCGATCTGTTCCTCAGACAGGCGGTGCTGTTCTATGTCCTTGACCAGGAAGTGAATCGTGTCGTCGTTGCCTGGGGAACCACGATCGAGGCTTCCTGTCAACAGGGTCCGGATGCGGCTGCCGTCCTTGCACCGCAGTTGGATTTCTGCATTGGCAATGAACCCGTCTGCCGCGATGATTTCCAAAATCGGTTGCCACCCGGAGGGATCGAGAAAAAAATCCTGGACCTTCAAGTTGTTGACCGCGGGAACGGTACCGGGCAGGGAGAGCATTTCACGGCCGGAGGGGTTGATATCGATGATCTGACCGCTTTTTTCGGCGACGAGGAGCATATCGCGTGAGACCTCGAAAATACGACGGTATTTATGCTCGGACAAGGCCAGTTCCGCCGTTCGCTCACTGACGAGGTTTTCGAGGTTCTGGTTCAAATAGAGCAATTTGTCACGGGCGGCCTGCAAGTCCTGTTTGTCGCTGTTAATCTGCTGGTAGATGCTCCAGGTGCGTTCGAAAAAGAGGGTCAATGAGGCGACGATAACGAAAGTGAAGGTGTTGATCGCACTGCTGTATGGTCGAATGGCTGCCCAGGCAGACTCATTACCGCCGATAATCAGAATTTGCTTGAGGATGTGGCCGGCTGAACGGGACACGGCGAAAACCGTCAAGGCCGCGCAGACCCAAAAAAGGTAGGTCCAGATAATGTTGCTGCGGTCGCGGTGTTGCAGTTGCCACGCCACATGCAGACACAGGATAGAGAGGACGATCATGCACAACGAGCCGATGACATCCACGGTCCAGATCGGCAGCGAGGAGGCATTCATCAACCGATCCCTTCGTTTTGACTGATACTTTCCCGGAGCAATTTTTTCAATCCAATGTAGAGGAACAAGAGCGCCGGAACGCACAACAGGTGGTCGAGTTTGGCGATATAGTAGACATATCCCAACCAGCCCATTTCCGGCGGTGCCTTTATGCTGATTTCCCAGGTGCTCAAGCGCGTGATGTCCAGCGCGAACGATTGCTCTTCAATAAAGTGCACCAGGAAGGCGTCCGCGTTCCAGAGGATAAAGAAAAAGGATGCATACTGAATGGTCCGCCATCCCGCCGATCTGGTCAGCCCTCTGTGACGGAGCCAGTATATCAGCAACCCCATGGAAAACATGAAGAACACATGGGCCATCTGATGGGCATACAGGCCGGCCGGGTGGCCGTGACTTTGGGTGGCGAGGGCACTGTCGGCAGTAAAAGAGATAATGGCGAGAACCGGCATCAACCGGTGCAGAAATAATGACCCGATAATTGAAGACAGGCGGCGGCAGGGTTTGAAGATGTGAGGAAACAGATCTGGTGCTGGTCGGTCTTTAGGCGTGCAAATCAGAAATGCTGAGCATTTTTTCCGTGTTGTTGCCATCGGTCTTTATAAATTCATGCTCTCTTTTGAAATAAGGCAACCGGTGCTTGACCTTGCCGAAGAGAATGTACACCAGAACATAAATAGGAATGAATGTAAATGTGTATCCAACGGTTTGACCGATACCGGGTATATTAAAGGGTAGCAGAAACTCGACCCCTTGGAATCGGGTTTGCATCCACGCCATGGCAAAAGGGATTGGCCACAGGGACGATATTCCCAGGGCGATTTGTGCAAAAAAATATTTTCCGAATGCGTCGTTGGCCTCTTTGTTGCAGCTCTTATAGGCCTTTTTATTTTTTGCCAGCAACGCGTAAATCGAAAGGTTGTGCATCCGGACCATCTCTTTGTTGTTGCTGTTGAGATTTTTCCGGTTGGCCCTGTAGGCGAGAGATAGGGTGAACTGGCCCAACACAACACACAGGAGACCCAGAATGGCCGATCCAAAAAGGTAACCAAAAATGGGAACTTCGCTGATCCGATAGAATCCGATCAGAAAACGATCAATGTGTAAATATAATGTATTCATCATAGCCATAGCAAGCCCTCTGGGTGGCAAATTATTTTATTTATCCCGCCGGTCTGGATTTGTTGTCCTGCTCCCGATTCGTGATCCGGGAGCAGGTCCTATCGCGTTTGTCCGATGCATCTATTGGGCATCCGGGCACAAGGTGGCCGGTTGCGCATCAGAACGGTGGAACGATGCTGTAGCCCAGAAACCCCTTTGTGGTATACCGCAGTCCGACATAGAGCGCCAGAACGACGAACAAGCGTTTGAGCCAGATGTCCGGAATGTACTTGGAGGTTCGCGGGCCGATCATGGAACCGACGAAGATACCGATCAGCTCAATGCCGATGAGGGACCAGTATACAGGGACTCCTTTAACCAGCATATAGGTGAAGACGCTGATGATCATCCCAACCAGAACCGTCAGGGCCGAGGTGCCGGCGACGAGGAACATGGGCAGGCCGGCAATACTGGTCAGGAAGGGGACGAACAGGAAGCCGCCACCGATGCCCAGAAAGGATGCCAGGGCGGCAATAAAAAAACCACCAATGATCGGGATGATGGGCCGAAAGCTGAATTCCACGCCATAAAAGGAAAAAGTAACGCGGCCGATACCCCATTGGTGAACCCTGACCCCCCGATCTTCTTCGGCGAGGGAGGAGGATTTCTTTATGTTCGCGTCCTCAAAAGCTTTGGCTGCCGCTTTGGCTTCTTTTTTACCGGCCTGACCCTTGGGAGTGGTTTCATAGAAGAGAAACGCGCCGATAACAAACACGCACAGGCCAAAATAACCCAGGTAAGCCTTAAGAGATATTTTACCGGCCGTGATGATCGGTATCAATATGCTGCCGGCCACGGAACCGATGGCCAATGCAATGCCGAGAGGCAGCACCAGGCGACCCATTTTGTAATAGTTGAAACTGGATACCGCCGCGCTCAGTCCGACCAGCCACTGGTTGGAGACCCGGATACTGTCAGTTATGAGTTTGTTCAGAGCGGGGGATGTCTTTTTGAAAGTTTTGCCATAATCGGCCAGGCCGAAAACCGTGATGTGGCCGACACCTGCCATGATACCGCCGAATGCACCGACCGTGGAAAAGATCCAACCGACCCATACGGCCCAAAAAAACCCGACGACCAAGCTGGGGTCCGGTGCTCCAGGGATACCGAGAAAACCGGTTTTCGCTTCAGGATCGATCTGTCCGGCCTCGGTGCCCGCCGGGGTCTTGGCAATTGCTTCTTCCAGTGTTTCTGCCACCGCGGTGCCCGTCAGCAGCAACGGTACTGCCACCATGACCACCAGGAGCAATAAACTCGCGATTTTCAGACTCTTCTTCATACACGACCTCCTCAATATGGTTTATTCGTCGCAGCAGGCTCCGGCTAAGGATTGTCCTGTGCGTGTTTAAAATTCCCGGTCGCTTTCGATGACAAGGTGACCGCTGTCAGTCCGTTGGCTGCTTATCATCGCGGTATCGTCGATTGCGACCGTGCAACCTAAGATCGCACAATGTTCAAAAGATGCAATGGTGTTAAGCAAGCCGTGTGCCACTCGACCCGGTTAGGGTGATTTTAGATATATCTGGCGCTTCAGGGAAAAAAACGTAACGATTTCAATTAAATAACTTAAAAGCGTGTCTTTGATCCAATGGATCGCGAAAAGGCGGTTGGATTCAATGGCCACTGTTACCGGTGGCCCAATCTTGGTGGGCACCATTCGTTAAACCGGGTTAAAGTTAAAAAATGTAATAAATATAAATCCTTGACAATGGTGCAGTATAATTATTGCATTGCATTAAATTTGATGCGGTTTTTGCTGGAGGCGCCGTTTCGCCTTTTTGTTCGGCTGGCGTGTGGGGTCTATTACGATTTGTTATTATTGGACATTCCTTGGGGTTCGCAGATGCTTTCACCGGTTTCCATTTGAGCTATACAATGGTATGGATATTGCTATCATTTTTGGTGTCACAGCCAAATGGTACGTTTCGGTAGACCGTCTGATCAACAAATTCTCAGCGGTCGAGCGGACAGATAAAAACGGTGTTGTTTTATACAATTGGTTATTAGGAGGGTTTACAGTATGGAGAATTCAGTTTTCAGTCTTTGTTTCATGTGTTCGATCCGCTGTCCGATCAAGGTTCTGGCACAAGACGGTCAGGTCCGCTGGATCGAGGGCAATCCCCATGTTCCCGGAATGGAAGGAAGTTTGTGTCCCCGAGGTGCGGCCGGCATCAACATGCTTTACGATCACGAGCGGCTTCAGTCACCGATGATCCGTGAAGGCGAACGTGGCGCCGGTAAGTGGCGCAAGGTCAGCTGGGACGAAGCTCTTGACTACATTGGCGAAAAACTGCAGGCCATTATCGACAAGCACGGCGGTCATAGCGTCGTCTTAGGCGAGCGGACGCAACTGGCCACTCACGTGAGCAAGACCTTCCTGAAGGCGATAAAAAGCCCCAACCATTTCACTCACGACGCCCTGTGTAAGGGATCGGTGAATACCGCCTGCCGGTCCCTGTTCGGGCTGACCGATGGTCAGGTCGGGATCGATTACAAAAACACCAAGCACATCGTCCTTTACGGTCGCAATATATTCGAGGCCGTCTCGGTCAAAGAGGTTAACAACCTGATGAGTGCCATTGAAAACGGGGCCAAGCTGACCTACATCGATCCCCGGGTCACTGTCACGGCGACAAAGGCGCACCGGTACTGGATGATACGGCCGGGAACCGACCTGGCCTTGAACTATGCCCTGATACACGTGATTTTGAAAGAGCGTCTGTACGATGCCGCTTATGTCGATCGTTGGGTGCACGGACTTTCCGAATTGCAGGATTTTGTCAGGCCATACACACCGGATTGGGCGGCAGGGGAAACCGGTATTGCAGCGGATGAAATCGTGAACCTGGCCAGGGAAATCAGCCGGGACAAACCATCCGTGGTGTTTCACTACGGTTATCGTGGCGCCCACTACACCAACGAAATTTATCAGCGTCGCTCAATACTGATGCTAAACGCGCTGATGGGCAGTATCGAAAACAAGGGCGGCCTGTTCTTCAAAAAAGGGCCGGGCGAGGCCGGCGGCAAGGCGGCCCGCAAACTGGTCGAACAGAAATTTCCGAAAATTGATCTTCCGCGGTTCGACAAGGCGGGTACGCCCGACTTGCCGCTGCCGGATCCCAGTCACGGGGTACCGCAAATTTTGCCCCATGCCATCCTCAATGAGGATCCGTATCCGATCAAGGCACTCATTGCTTTCCGCTTCGAACCGTTGGGATCGATTCCCGATTCTGGTTTGACCCGTAAGGCATTGGACAAACTCGACCTGATCGTGACCATCGACATCAACCACAGCGATATTGCCAGTTACTCTGATGTTGTGCTGCCGGAATCTTCCTATCTCGAACGAACCGACTGCATTCAGCAGGCCAACGGCTTGAAACCGCAGATGTTTTTACGGCGCCAGGCGGTTGCACCGCGTTACGATACCCGGGAGGGGGCCATCATTCTGAAACAGATTGGCGAGCGCATCGGTATCGGAAAATACTTCCCATACAAGACCATGGATGAATTGGTCGCCTGGCAGCTGGAGGGCACCGGTTTCAGCGCGGAAGATTTCAATGCCAAGGGATTTGTGGCCTACGGCAAGAATCAGATCTTCTGGGACCGCAACGACGGTTTGAAACTCAAATCACCCTCCGGGAAAATTGAATTCAAGTCATCCCTGCTGGAGGAAGCAGGATTCAAATCTTTTCCGGAATACGAACCCGTCAAAAGACCGATGGGCAACGAATTTCGTCTCGTCACCGGCAGGGTCGCCCTGCACACTCATGTCTCCACCCAGAACAATCCCTATTTGAACGAAATTGTTCCGGAGAACGTCCTATGGCTCAATTCCGGAAAGGCGGCTGAACTGGGGATCAAAACCGGCGATGTTGTCGAAGTGGCATCCAGTTGCGGCAAGGGAACCATCAAGGCGTTCGTTACTGACCTGATTCACCCTGAGACCGTGTTTATGCTGCACGGTTTTGGCCATCAAGCCAAAGCGGCTACGCGCAGTTTCAACAAAGGGGTGTCGGATAGCCTGCTTCAGGAAAATGTAATGGATAAAATCGGCGGCAGCCCTGCTCTGCATGAAACCTTTGTCACGGTCAACCCGGCATAACGCGAAAGCGAATGACAACTCTGGAGGATTTAAATGAGTAATTACTACCTGTTTCAGGATTCAAAAAAATGCATCGGCTGCCACACCTGCACCATCCAGTGCAAGAGCAACAAGAACCTGCCGGTTGGACCCCGGATATCTCAGATTATAACAGTCGGGCCGAAGTTTGTTGGTGGACTTCCCAAGGCGTCATACATTTTCATGCCCTGCTTTCATTGCGAAGATCCCTGGTGCGTGGCGGCCTGCCCGACGGGTGCCATGCAGAAAAGGGTCAAAGACGGGATCGTATTTGTAGAGTCGGAACGCTGCGTTGGTTGCAAGGCTTGCATTACAGCTTGTCCCTGGGGAGCGCCTCAGTGGAACTCAGAAACCGGAAAAGCTGTCAAGTGCGACTACTGCATGGATCGTATCGATCAAGGTCTCAAACCGGCCTGTGTCACAGTTTGCACAACGCACTGTCTGAGCTTCGGCAAGGTTGAGGACACGACCCAGATCCGACGGGAGCGTCATGCACGGGCCGTCGCGGCCCTGGACCAGGTGTGATATTGCCGCAAATGGAAGACATATTAGAGACGCATTGGCGATCCGAAAAGTTTCACTCTCTGGGCCAAACGAGGACGTTCGTGTCTATTGGTCCGCATTATTTGAGGCACCTGGTAGAAGGACGAAGACTTGGCCAAGGGCTATGCAAGCCTCAAATTTGTGAAATATAAAGGCTGCCGCCAATAGAGTGATGAGGAAGAAATGACCGAAGACGTCTGTCCGGTTAATAAAAGCATTGCCGACCTGAAGAGCGTCATCGGCTCCGGAGGTCTGTCGCATCCCAGAAGCCGCAGGATTGCGGAGGAAGTACTACGGCTTTTGGAAGATATCGCCCTGGGAAGAGCCGGCGGTGAGCATATTTCGGCGATCGAATCCCTGGTCGGACAACTGGTGAGCAAAGAGTTTGGAGAGGCCTCGATGAACGTGGCCCGGACGCTTAGCGACGCCCTCGATGCCCACAGGGAAGTGTTCGTCAGTCACATCGAGACCCATAACTGTGCCGGCGGTGACTGCCTGCGACTGGCCCCGGCGCCTTGTCAGATGACCTGTCCGGCCGGGCTGGACATTCCAACCTATCTGACTCTGATCGGGATGGGGCAGGATGGGGAGGCGATCGATGTCATCAGAAAAGACTGCCCGTTTCCCTGGGTATGCGGGCTGGTTTGTACGCGGCCCTGCGAGTACATGTGTGTCCGGGCGCGGATCGATACACCGATATCGATTAAATTCCTCAAGGGATTTGCCGCCGAACGGTCCATGTCCGAAAGGACCTACCACAATCCGGAAAAGGCCCCGGACCAGGGGAAAAAAGTGTGTGTGGTCGGTGCCGGTCCCGGTGGAATGAGTGCGGCCTACTACCTGGTCCTGAAGGGTTACAGCGTGCGGGTGATCGAGCATCAACCGGTGGCCGGTGGTATGCTGTTACTCGGCATTCCCCGTTACCGCCTGCCGCGGGAAGTCATCGATCGGGAGGTTGCAAAACTCACGGAACTCGGTGTTGCGTTTCAATTCAACACCCGTTTTGGAAAGGATGCCACTTTCCAGGCCTTGAAGAAGGAAGGATTTGATGCCTTTTTCTTTGCCATCGGCGCCCAACGGTCGTTCAAGTTGGGGATACCGGGGGAAGAGGATTGCCCGCAGGTCATCGAGGCTGTCGACCTGTTGCGAAGGGTTGCTTTAGGGGACCGTACGATACCCGGTAAACGGGTGGTTGTCATCGGCGGTGGAAATGTGGCCATCGATGCCGCTCGAACATCGCTGCGGCTGGGCTGCCAGGAAGTCACCATCGCCTATCGGCGCACCCGCACCGAGATGCCGGCCGACGAGGAGGAAGTCGAACAGGCCGAGGAAGAGGGCATTCATCTCGAATTTTTAACCGTTCCCATCGGCGTCGGCCGGAACGATAGCGCTATAGACGGATTGCAATGCCTCCGGGCCAAAATGGTACAAATGGAAGGCAGGAACCGCAAGGTTCCCAAGCCCATTGACGGCAGCGAGTTCCTGCTGGAAGCCGACGTCATCATCTGTGCGATCGGGCAGCGCGTCGATAATTCATGCATGCAGGAACTATCGACAGTTGAATGGACGAGACGAAACACCATTCATGTCAATATGGCCACCATGGAAACCGATATGGCCGGCGTTTTCGCAGGTGGAGATGCCGTTACCGGTCCGGCGACCGTCATCGAGGCCATCGGGGCCGGGAAACGGGCAGCGGAATCCATCGATCGATATTTCAGAGGCATTCCGCAGCCCAGCATGCCGCCGGTACCTGTTAGAAGAGGGCGGGTCAAATGGCTGGAGGTACCGGCAAGTACGAAGATGACCCTCAAACGTCCGGAAATGCCCTTGCTCAACATCGATCGTCGGCGGACGACATTCCAGCAGGTGGAATTGGGCTATTCAGAAAACGAAGTTCGTGAAGAGGCGCGAAGGTGTCTGCGGTGCGATATCTGCCTGCGGTGCGGAAAGTGTGTCGAAATTTGTAGGGACAAAATGATGGTAGATGCCTTGCAGATGGGATATTTTGACTTCGATCATCCGGTGAAAACCGAATTCCGGATGACGGCGGAGCGCTGTATTGCGTGCGGGGCTTGCGCCGCCAACTGCCCCACTGGCGCCATGCGGATGGAAGACACGGGTGGGGAGAGAATACTTTCCCTATGCGGCACTATATTGAATCGTCAAAAGCTGTTATATTGTGAAGACTGCGGCGCTGTTTTAGGACCGGTTCGCTACCTGGATTTCGTTCGCAAAAGAACCAGCACTGTGGCCCGGATTAAAGGAAACCAGCGGCTGTGCGAGGCGTGTGCCCGGAAGTCAACCGCCCGGCGCAGCGGCGACGACACCCCGGCACTATTGAACCAAAAATAGGAGAAGACCATGGAATTCCGTCGCGGCCAGAAAGTAGAAGTCTATCGCCGGTCATCCGACGAAAGCTGGGAAAGCTATATGGATGAATACATCGGACTCCACGGTATGATCACCGATCCGGACACCGCCATCAATGATCCCGATGCTCTGGTTGAGGTCAGCCTCGTGGGCAAAGGGACCCATCGATTCCCCCAGGATTGCCTCAGGCTGCTGGAATAGTAAAAAGACCTTGCCCCTGCCGGGAGAGAGATCCCATGGCGGTACGCGACTTGTTGAAAAAAACGGCACGATCGGTTGTGACGGCACCCGCTCATTTATCCATCGAGGATGCCATTATCCTGATGGACAAAGAGAAGGTGGGCGCGTTGATCGTTGTAGAGGAAGATCGCCCGGTGGGTATATTTTCAACCAGAGATTGCCTTCGGTTTTGCCTCAAAGAGAAGCCGGCCGTCTTTGGTGGGATAACACTGGGGGCGGCAATGAGCAACAATCTGATTATCGTCGGCCCTGATGCAGAGCGCGAAACGGCCATGGAGATGATGTTTCGGGCGAACATCGGTCATTTGCCGGTGATTGAGGACGGACAGTTAAACGGCGTTCTCAACGCGAGGGAACTGATGATGGAACACATACGAACCCTCGAAGATGAGCTTCGCCACTTGAAGAACTACATCGACGATCTGCATGAAGCCGGTAGGGATTGATCCGAGATAGATTTTTATACTGCGGCCGAGCGGACCAGTTCTCGATCATTGCGGACGGCGAACCCTCTCGCATGGAGGAGTTAAATGGTAGCCATTGAAATCGATGGGAAGAATATCGAGGCACAGGAGGGTCAAACCGTTCTTGAAGTGCTCAAGCAACACGGTGTGAACATTCCGACACTATGCTATCACCCGGCGCTTAAACCTTCGGGGGCGTGCAAGTTGTGCGCTGTGGAGGTGTCGGGCCGGTCTTCCGGAAAACCGATCACCATGCTGGCCTGCATACTCAAGGTGAGCGAAGGATTGACGGTGAAGACCGGTGGCAAGGTTGTGGACAACGCGCGCATGCGTGCGTTCCGGGATTTGTTGCGGATGGCGCCGCAATCTGCAGCGATCACCACTCTGGCCGAAAAATACGGCGTTCATACGGGCGCGCCTCCCGATGGATGCATCCGCTGCCGGCTTTGTATCCGGGTGTGTAAGGAAATTGTCGGTCCCGGTGCTCTCAGAATGGAGAAGCGTATTGGACAGAATTTCGTCGTTCCTGTGGAAGGGAAATGCATCGGTTGCGGCACCTGTGCCAATATATGCCCGACCGACGTCATTCTTATCGAAGACAAAGACAATGTTCGAACCATCACCATTCGAGGCGAGATCATCGGAAGACACCCGCTGGAACGCTGTGAAGGTTGCGGCCGACTGTATGCCACCCCGCGATTTCTGGAACATATTCACGAGCGGACATTGGGCCATACGGATGTGAAGTCCCACCACAACTACTGTCCGACCTGTACAAAACTTTTTTCCGATCGCATCAAATCGGTGAGTGACCGGACACGAAAATAGACCGCTTTTCAATAATAAATTCCGAAATACGGAAGGGTGGTATAAGTGGTTGGTGGAAAAAACGTTCGAAGAAGGGAACGTTTTTTTGACAACCACTATAAGGGGACACAGATGGCGAAAATCCTCGTACTCGACGACGTTGCGGATGCTGTGAATCTGATACGTCGCATTTTGGAGGAGACCGGACATACCGTCTTCCCATTTACCGAAGAACAAGAGGCGCTGTCGTTTGCCGCTGAAAACCCTGTCGATTTGGCAATTTTGGACCTCAACTTGAAATATATGAGTGGTGTGGAAGTGCTGGCGGAATTAAAACGGATCGCGCCGGCCACCCGTGCCATCATTCTCACCGGTTATCCCACCATCGAAACCGCCCAGGAATCCTTCCAACTGGGTGCGGCTGAATACTGCGTCAAACCGATCGACAATGAAGACCTTGAAAAAAAGGTCACCCGGTTGCTCGTCTCGAAGCCTTAAGCCGCAGCGTTCCTCATGCGCTATTTTAGAAGACTTGGCCACCGTCAAAGCCGACCGACAGTACCGTCAGGGAGGAAGGGCTGCCGATGCGTGCGAAAATTTTCCGTGGCGTATGAAGTATATGGCTTCTTCGGCGACTGTTTTGTTGTACCGTAACATGCCGTGGGAGGTGTCCACGAGAAGAAAATCGGCCATTCCCTCTATTTTTGTGCTTTCCACGGCCACCATTCCGTCATCCGGCCCCGGCAGAATCCTGGAAAAGATCGGACGAAAACTTGAAGCGCCCGCAACGATTCCCAGCGGGTAGTATGGTGGTGCGATCCGTTTGGGCAAGTCGGAACGATCCGTACCGAGCTCACGCGCTGTTGGGCCAAGGAGCCCAAAAAACCAATCATCTCCATACCTGTCGACCAACTCACTGCCCTGGTTCGGTGTTCCAATGAGAACCACGCGGCCAAGATTATTCAATGGCTGCCGCTCCAGGTAGGCGCGGACAACCAGCCCCCCGAGGGAGTGCCCGACGAAGTGAACAGGGCGGCCGTTGTTTTTACAACAGCGCGCAATTTCTTCTCCAACCTTGTTTATAATCTCATCTGGGGTATCCTTCAATGAACGGTATTCTATATTATGTGTCGTATACCCCGCCTCACTGATCCGTTTCTGCAAAAAGGACATCGCACGGTCCGTTCGACCAAGGCCATGCAGCAGAATGACCTGCTCGCGGGGGGGATTACCGAATTCGTAGACGGATTTACAGCCACCCAAACCAAGCATGAGAGCAAGCAATATGCCGGTCACTATCCTGGCGGCGTTTGCCGAACGGGACAGGTTGACGGACGTTGCAACCCGGTGGCCCGAATTTTTCAACGATCCCATCTTTCCCTCGATTCCTCGCTTACCTGGGGCGTCGTTGCCGATCCCCCCAGGGCCGAATGTGGTGTTGTTATAGTGGTTGTCAAAAAACGTTCGGTTACAGGATCGTTTTTTCTACAACCATTTATACCATCCTTTCGCATGCCGGAAGATATTTTTGAAAAACGGTATAGCACGATAAATTCTTGGCGAGTCATTCTTTGTTCGGTTTCGCTTTCCCTTTTGTATTCCATGTGAATACATTTGCAGTATAGAATCAATACAACGTTTTGGGAATGAGAATCTTATTTCAGAAGGGTGGGTAATACTTTACCATTTCAGAGTGTCATAACTTATTCAACACCCTGAAATATAAGCTAAAATTTTATTTAACGGCTGGTACAAAACTTGCTGAGGAAATTAATCGGGGACGGTGCCCATGCTGTGGACATCCGGATGAATTATTTTTAATGCGGTACTTTTCTCTTTGCCGTTTTTAAAATCCAAATTCGAATTCCCCGCTTTTCGTCGGTGCGCTGCAAGGATATTAGAACCGGAGCAGCGCGGTTGAATTCAAATTTTGAACCTATCGATTGACGACGATTCGGAACGGCAACTTTTATATGGTGAAGCCTTCAAGCCTAAAACTGCTACCATACCTGCTGCACGACTATCGTGACGATTCCTTCCACCATGGCAGCCAGGCTGCCAGGGGAGAGGCAGACAGAATTGTCCATCTGTCTCTCATTGAGGAGCGATCACACCGCCTTCAAACGACGCGCCACGTGCACCACCGGGAGGCGCAGACGTATACACGGGTTAGCCGCGTTACCGGCAGCGTCGGCGTTTCCGTGGGCGCGCTGATCGATATCTATGCCTGAGCGACCGGTTCCGACTTTTCTTGAATTTACCCGAACCCTTAAATCTGTCCTACACCCCAATTGTGCGATTATCGTGGTTTATCATGCGCTGGTTGCAAGCCGCAGTTGCTTTTCGTCCATCCCCACCAATTAAGGATAACACTACTTGGGCGGCGGATAGTTGTTCAAAATAGCGGTGACAGCACCACTGATAAGTTTGTCCGCTTCAGCCGGTTCCAGCGCCGGGTGGATTCTCACCCGGGTTGATCCCCGCCAGACGAGCAACTTGGTTTTCGGTTTCAGGAAAGTGAAAAGCAGTTTTCCTTCTCTATACAACCCATAGTCTTTCGGGCCGCCGGTGGTATCCAGTTTGCTCTGAAAGCCGATGTAGGTTTCAACCACAAAATCAGGGTTTTCGTAGACCTCAACCAGCCCTTTCGACCGCAGAGCGGCATCGGCATAATATTTGATCCTTTCGATACTCAAGGGATCAATTGTCGAGGTTATCGGAAGGGGCAGCCAGGCATAGCGTTTTTGATCGGTGAATCCGGCATTGATGTCGAAGTCATAGGTCGTATTGTACACCAAGGGTTTGGGTGTGCAGTTGTACAGGAGCCCGGTTGCCAGTAGAAGAATCAGGGCCAGCCGCAGATGTTTCATGGGTAATCTCCTTTCCTCAACATTGACATTATAAATGTTTTCGGCCTGCCGGTGAGTTCAACCGTTGTCGCTACCATAAGGCAATTCGTCGTTTGTTTTGCTCCAGAATATGCTGACAACGACAAAATATCAACGGTTATAAAGCGTCATTCGCTATGAACGCCGTTTTCCTTTAATGAATTCAAGAATGTCGTGCCCGATTTTCTGGTTTGGATGTTTGGCAACCATCGATTCGGCGATGCGACCGGCATCATCCCAGCGATTTCGTTTCAGATAGAAGTCAGCTAGGGCATAAAGAAAGTCCAAATTATCGGATTCGATGTCAATGGCTTTCTGCAGTGCGATCTCGGCTGCCTGATCTCTTTGAAGGAATTGAAGCAGCAGGCCGAGGTTGTATTGGATGCGGGCCCGCTGCGGCAGGCCTTCGGCCGCTTGCGCCAGGTACCCGGTCGCTTCCTCGTATTGCTTTTTTTCAGCCAGCAGCAGTCCGAGGGAGTATTTGATTTCATACAGATCGGGGAATTCCCCAACCACCTCCCGCAATAGCGTCTCGGCCCGATCGCTATCCTGCATGCGACTATAGAGCATGGCCAGGTTGACCTTGGCCGGGTAAAACAAGCGGTCGATTTCAATCGCTTTGCGGTAGTTGGCAATGGCCGCTTCCGAATCTCCCAGGTTGGCATACAGGTTGCCGAGATTATGCCGGGAAGCCGCAAAATCGCCCGTGCGCTCCATCGCCGATATGTACTCATCCAGTGCGGATTGAAATTTGGTTTTCAAGTCCGATGTCATATTTTCGGTGGGAATCGACGTCAATTTCTGCGCGGCTTCGATCCGTACGGCCTTCACCGGGTCATAAAGCAGCGGACCGAAACGCGCCAGATCTGTCTGTGGATCGGAGGCTGGTAGATGACGCACGGCCGTCTGGCGAATGAGGGCCTCTTCGTCAGTCAGGGCACGCTCGAGGCTCTGCCGGCTGTCGATGCCTCCATATGTTGCGAGGTGCATCAGGGCCGTGGCTCTGACAATCGCGGGATAGAGCCGGTCATCGGCCAGACGGATCAGGTCCGTAAGGGCCGTCGGTTGTCCCAGACGGCCGGCATTCAACACCGTTCCGTAATGAGGGCGCTTTTTCTGACCGTACCATTTTGTCATGTATTCCACTGACCACTGGTTGCTTTTATCGCTGTGGCAACGGTTGCAGGCATTGGGTGTGCCGTTACTCGCGCTGAGATCCGGGCGCGGGATCCGGAAACTGTGGTCTGGTCGGTAATCGATGCCCATGTAGTTTCGTCCCGGCATGTGGCATTGTTCGCAAAGGGCACCCGAGCCGACCTCGAACAGGATCTCTCCGGTTTCGGATTTGATCGGTTCGCCTTTTTCGCCCTCACGCTTGTGGAAGTGGTGGTCCTTGGTATCGTAGACGCTGGCTTTGTGGCACTGCAGGCAAAGCGCATTGCCTTCCTTGACGCGCTTTGTGCTATGCACGTCGTGGCAGTCGCTGCAGCGGACGCCGCGTGCGTACATCTTGCTTTGCATAAAAGATCCGTAGACGTAGACCTCATCGAGAATCTGGCCGTCAGCAAAATACATGCCCTCGTTTAACAGTTGCGGAATTCCGTAATCCAGAAAATCGGCATGGGCATGAATGTTGTCCTCCAGGGACATGCGGCGGGAGTGGCACGGGGCACATAACTCGATCTGCTGGCGAGCATCGAGACCGCTGGTCTTGACGATCAGCGCATCATTTTCCAATGCGGGGCGGGCCATATCCGGCAGTTGGGCCCATTTGACGTGAGCCGAGCCCGGGCCGTGGCAGGCTTCGCACCCGACGCTAATTTCAGACCAGGTGGTCTGATAGGTGTCGGTTTCGGGGTCATAATTTTTTTTGAGGTCGGTGGAGTGGCATTCGGCGCACATGCCGTTCCAATTCTGGCCGTTGTTGGTCCAATAGAGCCAGTCATCGGGGGCCAACGGGCGGTCGGGATAAAGATGATACCATTTTTTATTTTTCACATCCCAGGCAATCGGAAGACATTGCAGGCGGCCGCCGGGAAACGGCACCAGGTATTGCTGCAGCGGGTACCAGCCGAAGGTATAGGTAATTTCGAGGTCTTCCATTTTGCCGCCCGGCCCTATCGTATTGACGAAAAATTTGCCGTCCTTGCGAAAAAAACGGGAGGTTACACCGAAGAGTTCGAATTCGGCGCCGTCAAAATCGCCCAACACGGTCTTGTCGGTGGCGACAGCCATGGCCATTTGGTGGTGGGACGTCAGCCACTTGTCGTACTCTGGTTTGTGGCAGTCCTTGCATGTGTCACTACCTGCGAATTCAACCTTGGCTGCAATTTCCCCCTTTTCAGCCGATCCGCCGTCGCGTGCGGTTTTGAGGGTGTAGAGCGGTATCGAGAGCACGATCACCGTGGTGGCGACGATGCCGATTATTTTCCAGGTTGTCATTTCTTTTGTGTTCAATGGGGTACGGGTTTCTCTGTCTTCATTTAGCGTAAACGGCCTGGTTGTCGCGGAATGCGGTTCGCTTGATTCGATCGGCCGTATTTACCCTAACAATGTTGTTTTCGATCCTGACCTTGAAAAGGTCCAGGGGGCGCGACGCCGGCGGTTTGACGGCATCTCCCCTGATGTCGAAGGCAGATGAATGACAGGGACAGATAAACTGATTTTCCGCCTCAATCCAGGGAACAGTGCAGCCTAAATGTGTGCAGCGGCGGGAGAGGGCCAGAAAACCGCCATCCTGGAGGCAGGCAAGGTAAAATTGCCCCCTGGGAAACGCTGTCACGGTATCCGGTTTAAAGTGACCCACCGGGCCGGCTTCGAACTCTGCGCTCATGTCTCCTGCAGCGGTCGGCGGCTTTGCGGGACGAAAAAAGGTGAAAACCAGCCAACCGAATTCAATCAGGGCCGCCGCACCGAGTCCCACCCATATCATCGACAAGACGCTTCGCCTCGAAGCTGACGGTTCGGTTTGCTCTGCATCATTCTTGTTTTTCATATCGCTTGGTATCTTTCTTTACCGATTTTCGGGGTATAAACTTAAAACAACCACACAAGAATCATTCCTTGCCCCCGGAACCATACGCTGGTGGCGGTCAGCACGATAAACGCGGTGAGCAACACGATCACCACGGTTTGAATCGCCTCGTTGTTCGCGGTCGCGAAGCGACGCTTCGCAATGAAATAAACTCCCGACACGGCAAATGAAATAAGCGCGACGGGTATCAACCCGTTGCTGATCTGCGGCGGTAGCCCGAAATGCAGGTTTCCGGTTTCGATGATAAGATCGTCTATCAGAATCAGCAGTGGTGTAACGATCGCTGTGCTAATTGAGGCCCAAACGGCCAACCGGCGTCCAGTGGAGGAGACAAACCAGATCCCCTGCGTGTCGGACTGGTAGCGTATGTAAGGCAGACACAAGAGACCGGTTACAATCAGCAAGGGGATAAAAAACACCGAAAACATGGGATGAAGATGCAGCAGCATCTCCTGCAGACCGGCAAAATACCACGGTGCTTTTGTCGGATTGGGGCTCAAGCCGGGATTGGCCGGATCCCCGAGCGGTGCATCGAAGAAAACCGCCATCAGCATCACAACGGCAATAAGCATCACGGCGACAACGGATTCACGTAAGAGAAGGTTCGGTACGGTCGGCACGCGGGTCGGCGCAGTCTCGATGGCTTCGCCCGGTTTCCGGGGGATGACCAGGCCGCCGGCTTTTCTGATCCGCCAGAAGTGAAAAGCCATCAAAAAGACAAACACCGCAGGCACGACGGCTGTGTGCAGGGCGTAGAAGATCCGCAGAGACGCCGGCCCGATTTCTGATCCGCCCCGGATCACTTCCTGCAGCCGGACGCCGATGGCTGGGATGTACTCCAGCATGCCGGTCGATACGGTTACCGCCCAAAACGCCAATTGATCGTACGGCAGTAAATAACCGGTGAGATTGGCGAACAGCACCAGGCCAAAGAGACCCAGACCGATTATCCAGTTAAATTGCTTCGGTGGCAGAAACGCCCCTGTGAAATACACCCGCAACATGTGCAGGAACACGATCAACACCAAGAGGTTTGCACCCCAGTGGTGCAGGTTACGGATCAACTGCCCGAACGTGACGTCATTTTGTAATACCTGAATAGACGAATAGGCGGTTACCGGATTGGGTTCGTAAGCAAATTTCAGCAACAACCCGGTTCCGAATTGGAGAAGGATCAGAACGGCCGCCATTCCACCCAGCCCCCATGTCAGCGAAAACATGAGCGTCTTTTCGGGGACACTCAACGGTCGGAAATGCAGTATCAGGTTTTTGAGGAGATACCGTTTCCGTTCGCGGTCGGAATGAGGGATGAGAGGATCCGGAAAAATGGATCGCCAAACACCATGACGGCGGGAAGGCTTTTCAGTCAAAAGGTCTTTATTTTTCGGCATGCCAGGGTTCGATGGAGAACGGCTCGAATCGTTTTTGGTTAATGCCCTTCCATGTATGTATGGGCCCTAACGCGTAATCGCACATAAACATTGTTCTAATATTTCATAAATTACTATAGTGCCCATCAACAATTGTCATACATTCTTATTATTTCGCCTGTTCCTTTTCCTTCAACACTTTTTACATAGCCATTTATTACTTTTTTCATAGGTATGGGATTATGGCCAGGGAAATACGCCTCATATTTCTCAACAGCATCTGCCGCCAGACCTGATGAGACGACATTGATTCGGATGCCTTTTTTCAATTCTAAGCAGGCCGCTTTGACGAAACTGTGGATACCGCCGTTAACCATGGCAGCGCTTGTGGTAAATTCCACAGGATGATCGGCCAGTATTCCCGTGGAAAGGGTAAACGAGCCGCCGGCATTCAGATACTTCTGGCCAATTCTTACCACATTCACCTGTCCCATTAACTTACTTTTCAAACCGATATAAAAATCTTCCTCGGTCAGGTCATTCAAAAGCGGCCCATTTGGCCTCGCCGGCAATACAGACAACGGCATCAACATTGCCGATGGATTCGAACATGGCTTCGATCGATTGGCTATCGGTTATGTCCACCGAAACATCCCCGGAACTCCTTCCGGCAACGATAATGTCATGTTTCTTTGATAATTGCCCGCTGACCGTTTTACCAATGGTCCCATATCCGCCGATGATCAGAATTTTCATTATTCCTCCGCTGTTCTTTTTATTTTCGATATAGGCATCAAGCCTGGCGAGTGCATCCGGCCGATTTGTGCGCCCGAAGCCCCCACGGAAGGCATCGTATCCCGGGCCGTAAAGGTTACCGGAAACCAATAAAGATCCTGGATCCTATACGAGGTTGTCGCAAAAGGCGTCAACCGCTTCCTTCAACAGCAGGGGGAATACCATGGATCCTGCCCTGGGTCGATGCCAGGCCAACAATTCCCTGTGAGCTATGGAAAAACTCTCGAGGCGATCGAGATTGTCTCGATTGAACTGTGGGTTTCAGGTGGACAACGGTCTCAGTATACCGCAGCGCCAGTGGTGCCAGAAATTCGCTTGGAGCGCTGTTGCAGATGGTTGTGTTAATCCTTTCTAAAAAATAACCCAGATATTCGCTCTACTTGCAGACTGCCGTTTGATAACTGCAGAAGCTTAAGTTATGCGGATCCTCTATAGACACCATCATGTACCAGGCGTTGCGCCATGACTTCGCCCCAGCATCTCGTCGGTCGCATCTATAACACGCTGTTCGATATAAGTGAAGAACGGGTTGTGGCGGATCCGCAAGAATTGGCTCAGCGGCACGGTCAGGTAGTGGGTCTCACCCCGTGGTTGCAATCTGCCGAATGGCACACCCCTGTAGAACCCGTTAGGGTCTTCAGCGGCGCCGTAGACCGGGTCATCGAGAGGGAACGGGATAGCAACGTGAGCCAGTGAGTACACGCCGGACGGCCATGCCATGCCCAGGGCCGACACCTCGACATCTGGTGAGCGGGGTGCCTTTGTCCGTTGGGCGACATCTGAGGTATCCGGAGCGGCGTTGGCGATGATCGTCAATCGGTAAGGCAGGTCGGAGCGGTTCTCTAAGGCTTCGAGCGTGGCGGCGTCCCCGGCCGGATAAAAAGGTGTCAACTGGTCGAAACGGTTCACGTCGAAAATGACCAGCTCGTTGCCCTGGTTTTCGAGTTGTCCGTAAAAACGATCGATGGTCATGGATGTTTCAACCGTGGCATCGATCCAGGAAAGAAAGGTGATCACCGGGGGAAAATTGGCCAGTTTGCCGGCGGTACGCAATTCCTTCAATTGATCTTGCAAAGCGGACGTTATTTCGTATGCTTCTTGGGCCGCATTTTTCGGGAACGAGTTATATTTGAAAGGGTCGAATTCGGGCTGGATAGATAGCCACTTGGATTGCGAGAAGTATGGCAGGTAGCTAAAGAGTTTGTGTGCGTTGGCAATAGCTGAAAACGGTGTGATGCCGATTTCGGGCGAGAAAAGCAGCAGTCTGTCAGCCGGTGGCAAACTTGGATCAACCAATGCGTCTAAGCTATATTTGACTGTTAGAGCCCCGCCGTTGGAGTATCCGGCCATCACAAAGGGCTTGTCCGGACCGATCCGTTCGCGGACATGCCTTGCAGCAATGCGGCTGGCCGCCACCCAATCTTCCCAGTTCACCTCCGTCAGGGCGCCCGGTATCGTTCCATGACCAGGCAGGCGCAGACCAAGAACGTAAAAACCCTTTGTCGTGGAGGATCTCACCGATGCGGCGCAGGCTGTAGGGCGAATCGGTGAGACCATGCAGGAGCAGGGCGCCCCCCTGAATGCTTTCCGGCACGAGTTCGAAGGTCCGGTTCCAATTGCGCGGCAGTTGCGCCGGATCCTGCAGGCCCCCGGTGCGATAGCGGCTGGTGGCCATCTCAGCTGTCGGCGATACCTTGTCGTAAATTTTCACCTGAAGCTCGCGAAATAGCCGCTCTTCCTGTTCAAGATAATCTTTTAGGGTACTGTGGGGTCCCGCATCTTGAGCCGTGAACTCACTCGTTAAAGGTGTGGTGTGCCAGATGTATAGCGGCGGCATTTTTCGGGACTCGAAGGCCCAGACGAGTAATAATGTAATGGTGATAAGCCCTGTAAGTGCAATGGCCCGTACGAACCAGCCGATAACGCGTGCGAGGCCTTTGCGAGGCCTGCTTGCTGTCGCTGACAGTCGGTCTTTTACCATATCGCAACCTTCTTTTTAATTGATTGTTAGGGTTTAATTTGTCCGTTGGTTCGTTTCAAAAAAGCCTGAAATTCGGTGTCCCCGCGTAGCACCTCGCCGGCAGACTTGATGAGCAGATCTACCTCGTCGCCCTTGAGGTCGAAGTTCGTGCCGATGTTGTTGAGCGCCTGGCGCTGATCTTTGTCGTGGATCTGGTTGAAGCTTACTTCTACAAAATCGAAGGTCACAGGGCGCTGAGGGGTCGAGATCTGTTGAGTCCAGTAATTGAAGGAATACCGTACGATATCGATGGTATCGTAATTATACCGACCGATCTGATCCGAGCTGATGCTGCCTATCGTCTCCGCGAGTCCCGGGGCAGCCCTCCTCAGGGGCCATTTCTCCGCCTTGTGTGCAAACGAATTGACCGAGATGATGATAACGTGGCGCACGTCCGGGTGGCCGAGATCTCGAAAGGTCTCCCGGGCGTCTCCCAGGAGGCTATACGCGGTGTAAAACGACCGTAAGCCGAGATTGTCGGCAATGCCGCCGTCCACCAGGTGGAGCCACGGCCGTTTTTCGCGATCCATATAATCCTCCAGGGTGCGAGCCTCGACTTTGCGAGTGGTGTTATTTGTATCCTTCGCAGCTTTTAACAGCCATGGCGGCGGTTGGAACCCGCAGGTTCCGGCATAGCTCTTGACCGTGATGGGGGTAAAGAGAATCGGAACCGCCGAGGAGGCAGTCACTGCCCGCGATAGCGGGTATTGATCAAGATCGGCGCAGAGCATGTCAAAGAAGCCGTCGACGAAAGAAAATCGCATTCCGGTGGCCAGATCGGTGGCGTTGATAATCACCTCAGGGGCTCCCGGCCGCTTGAGATCCGCAAACGTCGCGCCGTCAAATATATGCTTGTCGTAGTACTCGGCCGCCACATCGCCGCGGCCGTATATTGTACTCATCTGCGGAAAAAAGTTGAGCGGACTGAGAACCTGCCAGATCAGGGCGCCCTCGACATTTTTGCGCAGAAAACGGTCTTCGAACTCATCGAAGATCTTGTCGCCCCGCAGACCGTAGTAGGTCGAGGTGAAGCTGCCGCCGGAAACCGAGGAAATCGCGTCCACTTCGTGCAGCAAAGATCGTCGGCCCTTTTCGGTCTTCACTTCGGTGTCGGCGAGCGCCTTGAGCACGCCATAGGCGAAAGCGGCCGCGCGGGTTCCTCCGCCCGAGAAGGCCACCAGAACAAGCAGCTCGGGCGAGCGATCGCCCGTAATCTGCTTTGAAAAAATCGGGGTCACTTTAGAGATGGGTTTGTCGACTGCAGAAAAATTGGCACAGGCCGTTATCGCCAGAACAAGACCCGGAACCAGGAAGAGATATCCCACGCGTGACGCTTGGGCCATAAGTTTCAGCATAGTGCCCCCTTTCCTTACCGATGCCTGTAACTGTGCACGAATCTTCGGGTAAAAAATTAAAATCGCATACGACGCCCTTTATAAGTTGAAAAGTAAATCCATCAAATGAATCTCCCTGCAGCTTGTGCGGGGAGATTCATTTCCCATTCAATTCACGGGAACTGTCAACAAAGGTGCCGCGCTGAAGGTCTTGGCGGTCTCGGCCAGTCGGGTTGCCATCAGCAAATGGAAGAGATCAAAAGAAATTTTACTCTTCGGATCGCTGCCGTCGATGTAGTACCACCAGCCCCTGTACCTGGCTGCCGCTTTTCTTTCCCAAGGCTGCTTAAAGCATTCAGACAGTGCTTGCTTTCGCTGCTGATCATTCCCTCCGTTCTGGTGCAGCATTTGCGGGGAAAATTCCCCGACTGCTAAACTATTTACAGCGTCTGCACGACCATTAGAAATAATTTGCGTGCGGTATATTTTGAGTTCAAATGAAGCCCATAAGAATAAAAATGGTCTATGGATCAGGTTCCCTGGTGGAGAATTTTTCCAGATACACAGGGATTTGAATTATCGGCGGCCGCTCGTGCTGCTCGAGCAGGTGTATATCAGGTTGAAGTGTGTCTCTGATCAGGCGGTACTGGATCATTTCATCGAAAATTTCCTGCTTGATGTCCACTCTCTTCAATTTCTGGACACGGTTCAAGAACGTTTTGATGATTACGAAGGCCATCCGTCCCAGCGCCTTCGTATCCTGATTTTTGTGGACCCGTCGGTCAAGATCGACTTGGGCCATCACATCAAGACCCCATTTTTCCAGAATGTCGATCAGCATGCCGGTTTCTATGCCGTAGCCGATGTGAAAGGGGATGTTTTCGAAGATGCTGCGATATCCAGCGTACTCTCCGGAGAGCGGCTGCAGAAACTGGGTCAGGTCCGGCATGAAGATCGAAAACAGCGGTCGTGTCACCAGTTCCGTCACCCGACCACCGCCGGTGGCACGCCACTTGTTTTTTCCCACGGAGATCGGCCGGTCGTAGAACGCCTTGGTAAACCGGATATGATCCGAAAGCAGCAGCGGTCCCAACAGGCCATATGCAAAACGATGGTGAATGTTTTTAATGTCCGCGTCGATATAGATGATGATGTCTCCTCTGGCCACATACAGCGCCTTCCACAGGTTCTCCCCTTTTCCCTTGAATGTTTCCAGGTGCGGCAGGATGTCGTTGGCTTCCACAACCGTCGCTCCATATGATCTGGCGATTTTGCGGGTATCATCCATCGATCCAGAATCGATGACCACGATCTCATCCAAAAGGGGATAAAGGGTCATGAGTTCCGATTTCATGATGACGATCTCTTTGGCAATGGTCTTTTCCTCGTTAAGCGTGGGCAGGCATAGGGAAATGGTGAGATTCTTCTGTTGTTTGGCTTTAACCAGGCGATCGATATCCTTAAATTCAGCATGGTGAAAGGTATTCGATTCGATCCAGTTCTTATTCATCGCACACCCCATTGTCCATGGCCATGATCAATGACGGAATTTGAGAGATGCCTTTGAATATCGGTTCAATTTCGATCATGGAGCCATCCTGGTGGAAATTGTCCCCATAGGTCAATCCTAGCATGACAGCCGGAATCTTGCGTTGTAAAAAGATCGACAAGGCCGATTCACTGGGCTCGCTCACTGTATCTACACCCAAACGATCCAAAATCCGCGAGGCACATTTAACCAGTGGGTGATTGTATGGCAAACGGGTGGCGTTGAGGTTGCTGATGCGGTTGAGCTTTAGTTTAACGGCAAAGGCCTTGTTGATTCCATCGACAATATCTCGGATATCGCTATAGAGCGCTTTGACCATCTCATCGGCGTCGCTAAGAATTTCGAAACCGATATTGGCGTCATAGGCGATCTTTCCATGGTTGAACCCGCCGGCAATCTTCCCGATGACGATCTGCGTTCGGGGTTTCTGGGGCAAGCGCAGTCCAAGGATCGCGTTGATCACCTCGTTGATCACCAGAATCGCGTTCGGCGTGTGATGTCTGCCGCTTTGCTTTTCGGTGGCGATACTGCAACTAATCTCGCCCCGAATCATGCCGTTGGAAGAGTAATTGAGTCGCCCCAGTTCCACGCTCTCCAGACAGATGGCACCATGGATCGGCGTCTGCCATGCCTCGAGAAGCTGGCGGATGCCCTTGAGGTTTCCTCTGCCGAGAGTTTGGACAGGCGCAACCAGAACGATATCCGATTCAAAGGTCAGCGCCAGTTGATCGAAGATCTCCGGTAGGGATGCCAGGACGCCTACGGCAGCCGAGTTGTCCGAAACACCGATGCCCTTGATGATTTTATCCGTCACCTCGTAGTGCTGGTCTACCGCCACCTCTGAAAATGTGTCGAGATGGGCGACGACAAAGATGGGCTGTTTTTCGGAAGACGCTCCGCGGATCACACCGATCGGGTTGCCGAAATCATCGATGGTGCATTCATCCACCCGGAAATCGGCTAGGCGTTCAACCAGATACTGTGCACGCCTTCTCTCGTGAAATGTGGGGGCAGGAATCTGCCCGACCATTACGATATTGCTGATGATGATTTCACGAATCCTACGGATTTGATCCGTAAACATCGGCAGGACGTCAAGATATTTTTCCATACTATCCTCTCGAATAAGGATCGCCGGTTGTAGCGATCAATTGCCGTAGATCGGTGACGATCAAATCCGGAGATAGATGCCTGCACCGGCCATCGGATTCTCTCAGGCGCAACGATCGCCGGTCCCCGGCAAAAAGTGCCGTTTTGAACCCCACTGACTTGGCCGGCAGAATGTCGTTGCGCATATCATTGCCTACATACAGCACAGACGCAGCGGGAATCCCCATGCCAAAGAGGACCGCTTTGGCTCGCTTGAACATAACGGTCGATGGCTTGGCATGTTCCTCACGCCAGGAAAAAAAAAGCAACCGACGATCAAGTCCTTGCTTTTCAAGGGTAGCCCCCAAGAACTGTTCAAGCAAATCAATGGTGTAATACTGGGCATTGGAGATAATCCCCATCGGCATCTTGCGGCTTTTGCAAGTCAACAGCAACTCCTCAACACCTGGCATCGGGTAGACTGGGTTTACCAGCAATTCGTACTCCAGGGCAAAAGCTTTCAACCAGGTGATGTTATCTATACCAAACGCCTGCTGCCAGACCCGGACGATATCTACCTCGGGGTAATTGATTCCCTGCTTCCGCCGGATGCGGTGTGCCTTTTCTATGGCCCGGTCCAACGCATCGACAAGGCTTTGTGGTGTGCGGTCGATATCCCAGCGTTTCAGCAGCCCCTGCAAGTCGTCCATCCTCTCCACTGGCCTCCGATTCAGCCCGATATCCCCTGCACTGCTGATCAGCAGGGTGCCGTAGACGTCGAAGAGCATCGCCGAAAACCGCTGCATTTTAGATAGATCCGGGGCAATCCCGGTGGGAATCGGCACCAGGGGACGGATATGCCGTTCGAATATGGCGTCACTGTCATTACCCGTCATATGCGCCCCATTTGAGCAGTGAGAATCGGTCGAGATCGAAAAACGCGTCCAGCAAGGCACCCTTGTCGATATGATGGCAAACCGGGTGGTTGACAATCCTATCGTATATTGCCATGAGGCGATTCCGGTATTGCTGCGTGCCATAGTGCTGCTCAACAGCCCGCCGGTTGCTTTCAATCATTGCCGATGGGTCCGAAACCGCTCCAGGATGGGAAAACCAGGGATTCAGCGAGATCAATTCCGCTTTGGTCACTGGGTCGGAGATCAGGCGCACGAGGACTTGCCGTTGAAATTTCTCGCCCAACAAACCGAAATCAATCCTGTCGCCATGGGTCAATCGGGCAAAGGCACGGTCTATCGCATCGGCTGCAACAATGTGGCCGTAATGCTCGGCGGCGTTTAAGACCGCCTCGTGCCACTTGCGGGAGAAGGCGTCTGCATCGATCCAGGCCAGGGGAACGTCGAGCCGGTCGTAAAGGGAATCCAGACGGATGCCGTTGTCCTCGAAATCCGCACAGATATCACCGAGTCGTCGCCCCCATAACATCTTGCCGGCCAACCAAGTCTCGAGAAAGGAGAAGCCGAATCCTTCGGCAACGCTCGTGGTAATCACTGACTCCGAGGTACCTACGAGCGTGGGAAAGTCGACATTTTTCCCGACCTCGAAATCGACATGCAATCGGTTTTTCCTCACCCAACAGATCCAGTCCCGGTAGCTGACTGTATCCGTTGGGCTGTTCGGCGGCTGGGTGACAGCTAACCGCCGTCCGGCGTTGAAAAACATGGATAGCAGGATAGCCTCGCCCAGATTCTTGCGCCGAAGGGCGCGAACCGGGTATAAAATCCGCGGCTTCGGGTCTCGGCTCCCGTTGACAGAAAGACCTTCGACGGCGTTGGGAATGTGATGAATGCCTGCGCCATCCAGCCCCACCCCCATAAGAATTGCCGCATCCCGGGCGTTGATGACGCCGTAATGGCAATTCGCCGGATAATCCTCCTCGAAATAGACATCGGGCCGGCCGTCTTCGGCGAAATCATGGATTTGCAGAAAAAGGTTGACCCCGGCCTGCTGCAGCCGTTTAATGATTTGAAGAAATTGCCGGTTCTTGGCAAGGGTCGGGTTGTGGACATGCATGACGTCGCATCCACCTGGCCATATATCGGACAACGCCTTGAGCATCCGCTCGGCAATCCTGTCCGGAGCCGGCGGGGAAACGCCCGGCTGATCGTAACCCAATTCGGGGATCTCCATCACCTTGCAAGGCAATTCGGATTTCGCCCGGTCGCCTGTCAGTACGAGGGCATCGCAGGCCCCTTGGATGGCCGCAATCTGCCGCCTCAGGACAGTGGTGACGCCCCCCGTTTTCAGATGGTAGTGAACAAAAGCGATCTTCACGGTGTCTCAGTTGCGGAACAGATGATCAACATCCGCTTGGCGGAACAATCCTGGGATCCATTTCTAAATTTTGTCATGTATTTTTATAGTTAATTAACATAGGCGGTTTGTCAACCGCCTATGACCAGGTCAGCAGGAGGTGCAATGGGTAAACATATCGGTTTCGTTTCCACCCGTTTCGCAGGAACCGACGGGGTGTCTCTGGAGGCGGGCAAATGGTCGGAAATCTTAGAGCGAAGCGGACATCGCTGTTTCTGGTTTGCCGGTAACCTTGACCGTGACCCGGAACGGAGCCTCATGGTTCCGGAGGCCTTTTTCAAGCATGAAACGAATAAAGCCATCGATGTGGAAGTTTTTGGCCGGAGACGACGAAGCCGTGAAACGACCCAGGCTATACATGCTCTCAGGGCACGCCTGAAAAAGAGACTATATGAATTTATCGACCGGTTCCAGATCGACATGCTGGTGGCGCAAAACCTGCTGACCATTCCCATGCACCTGCCGCTGGGTCTGGCCATGACCGAAGTCATCGCAGAGACGCTGATTCCCACAGTGGCCCACCACCACGACTTCTACTGGGAACGAACCCGCTTTTCCGTCAATGCCGTGGGCGATTACCTTCGTATGGCGTTTCCGCCCAACCTGCCAAACATCGAGCACGTGGTCATCAACTCGGCAGCCCAGGAGGAATTGGCCCTGCGAACGGGCATCGCAGCAGTGATCATTCCCAATGTGCTGGATTTCGATAATCGACCGGCGGTTCACGAAAAGGATACCCATGCATTCAGACAACGGATCGGCCTGAAAACGGAAGACTTTTTGATCCTCCAGCCGACGCGTATCGTTCAGCGCAAAGGGATCGAGCACGCTATCGAACTGGTCCACGAACTGGGGAATCAGCACTTCAAACTCCTGGTCTCCCACGAGGCTGGTGACGAGGGCTTCGAGTACGCCGAATGGCTAACCGATCATGCGCGGGAGCGTGGAGTGGATCTTCGCTTGATCGGTACGCGTGTTCCAGAGGCACCGGGCCGGCCGACTTTATGGGAGCTGTATGCGCACGCCGATTTCATTACCTACCCCAGCCTCTACGAAGGTTTCGGCAATGCCTTTCTGGAGGCGGTATATTTCAAAAAGCCCCTGCTAATCAATCGCTATGCCATCTTTGTGCGGGACATCGAACCCAAGGGTTTCGACCTGATTGTCATGGATGGTTTTCTGACCAAGAAAAACGTCCAGAGGGTCCGGGAAGTACTCGAAAAGCCGAAGTTGCGGGAACGGATGACGGCCCACAATTACGCCGTGGCTACACGTCATTACTCCTACGCCACACTACAGCGTCAATTGGACAACCTGATGGCCAACTTTTTCGGCGTCAATCATTAGAGGCATTTCGGGTCAGCCAAACGGTTTGATATGCAGACAAAGGAATCGAACCTGCACCGAACCGCTCACCGCTGAGAAGATCGCATATGAAGGTTGAGTCTTTTCTGGCAGGCAGGGCGACAGTCAGGGGGTCGGCGGAAAAATTGGAAACGGCGAAAAGGGTCTGTTTGGGACAAAATCGTTTAACCGCGAAAACCCGGTCGTCCAGGTTGAGAACCTGCATGCCGGCGGAGGGATGAAAAGCCGGCTGGCGCTTACGAATGCGGACCATTTTCAGATAGGGATAAAAAATCCGCGCCCGGAGGCCCCTTCGATCGGCCAATTCTTTGCCGACGGCTTCGTCCGACAATCTTGCGCGGTTGATCGTCCGGGCCCGCCCTGTCAAGCGCACCCCATCAATCCAGTTCTGCGATCCCAATATGCTGTGGATGTATACGGCCGGAATCCCGGTAAGAGACAGAGCCACTGCCTGTGAAGCCAGGAATCGGGAAATATGAAGCTGATCTTCCAGGCATGTTGGATCTTTCAGCGCGTCCAGATAGGTGACATTCAACTCATAGGGACTGTTGGATCCGTCAAGATTGCGCCTTTCGGAAACCTGCCCGCCATTTAGGCGAATCCGATCGGCCAGCCATTCAATCTGCGATGACGGCAATATCCCTTCCAGGGGGCGCACCCCGATGCCGTCATGGGAAGCGGTGAAATTTAAAAAAGCGGTTCGTTCCGTGGGAGTTGCCAGCATCCGGGCCCAATCGGAAAAAACGCGGGCGCTGCCAGTGGACAGTGAATAAAGCAGCAACGGCGGCAAGGTGAAATTATAGACCATCTGGGCTTCGTCGGTACCGTTGCCGAAATAGCTGATGTTTTCAACGTGAGGCACGTTGGTTTCAGTGACCAGCGTCACTCCGGGTGCCGTCAGATCAAGGATTCTGCGAAACAACCTGACCATGTCGTGGGCCTGTGGCAGATGGATGCAGGGTGTGCCAATCTGTTTCCACAGGTAGGCGATGGCGTCCAGACGGATAATGCGCGCTCTCCTGGCAACGTAAAAGAGCATTGTCCGCACCATGCTTTCTAGCACGTCCAGGCTGTGGTAATTGAGGTCGATCTGATCGGCGCTGAAGGTCGTCCACAGGTGCACCTGACGGCCGGATAGCTTTTCGAATGCGGTCAAAAGGGGTAGGGTGCGTGGCCGGGTCACACCAGAAAGGTCTGCCGCTGGATCGGTCTCGATTGCCAGTTCCCTGAATCCTTTTTCATCTGCCAGATAGGATTGGAACCACCGGCTTTCAGCAGACACATGATTGGCCACGAGATCGACCATCAGCTTGAACTTTCCGCCGATGGCCTGTATGTCATTCCAGCTGCCCATGTCGGCTCTCACCGCCTGAAAATCTGTGACAGAAAACCCGTCGTCTGAGGAAAAAGGGAAAAAGGGTAAGATGTGAATGCAGGAAAATACATCCTTGAAATGATCGCAGGAAAATCGGTGAAGTACTTGGAGCGGTGGTTCTCCTTTTCGGAAAAGCGTGTCTCCGTATGTAATGAGGATGATATCGGCCTCTGTGAAGAGGTTTCTTCCCCGGGCCGATGGCTTGTGTGAAAAAGAATCCAGCACGGCCGAAAGCCTTATATAGGCCGCATCCCCTTTTTCCCGACCATATATCCGGTGTAATATCGATTTCATCCGGTTATCCTTGGAAAAGTTAGACCCTTTGCCCGAGTTAAGGATTAAAGCCCGAAAAAAAATTTATTGTCACATTTACTTGTATTATGGGCTGGCCGCGGCGCTGCGTCAATGGCCCCCCAGTGCCTGACTGAAATTATTGACGCGCCTTGTCCTGAACCAACATCCGGCGGCATTTCAGGTCAAACTATTTTTTCTTCGACCATAGGCCGTTGACATCTTCATTTTTTTGATGTCTTCTAAATGAAAAACCATTAATTATTTGACCGTTTGACCCTGAATTGCCCTGTTTTCTTCATACGTGAAGGCGTTGATATGTATATCCCTTTCGACAAGATTCATAACATCGGATTCATCTCTACCCGATTCGCCGGAACAGATGGTGTGTCCCTGGAAACGGAAAAATGGGCCCAGGTATTCGAACAAGAGGGGTTTAAATGCTTCTACTTCGCCGGAGAACTGGACCGCAACCCGGCACAGGCCTTCCTGGTTCCCAAAGCCCACTTCATGAATCCGGAGATCCGGATGATATTCAACACCGCGTTTGCTTCTCACGCCAACGGTGTGCGGGAACGCAGCCTGACGGATATCATTGAAGAAATCAAGGAGCATCTTAAGGATCAACTATATGAATTCATTGAAAAATTCAACATTGACCTTCTCGTTCCCGAAAATGCGGTGACCATCCCCCTCAACATCCCTCTCGGCCTGGCCATCACTCAAGTCATTGCCGAAACCGGCCTTCTGACCATCGCACACCACCACGATTTTTTCTGGGAACGCCAACAATTCAAAACCAATGCCGTGTGGGACTATCTCAACATGTCCTTTCCCCCCCACCTGCCACCAATTCGCCATGTGGTCATCAATTCATCAGCTGACAATCAGCTGAGTCTCAGGACCGGGATCTCCGCAACCATTGTTCCCAACGTGATGGATTTCAAAAACCCGCCTCCGCCACCGGATGCTTATACCGAAGATGTCCGTGCTGCCCTTGGGCTCGATCCAGATGAGAAAATGATTCTTCAGCCCACCCGGGTGGTCAAACGCAAGGGAATCGAAAACGCCATTGAGCTGGTCAGCCGACTGGGCATGAAAGCGCGGTTGGTCATCTCACATGCTTCCGGAGACGAGGGGCACGAATATGAACAGCGGGTCATCGACTTCTCACAGCGCATGCAGGTCAATACCCTATTCGTTTCGGACATCATCAACGACCGCCGGGGAACGACTCCGGACGGGCGAAAAATTTACACGCTTTACGACATCTATCACCACGCCGATTTCATCACCTATCCATCCACCATCGAAGGTTTTGGTAACGCCTTTTTAGAAGCGGTTTATTTTCGCAAACCAATTCTAGTCAACCGTTATTCGATCTATACATTCGACATTAAGCCCAAAGGCTTCTCAGCCGTTGAAATTGATGGATATATAACCGATGAGGCGGTGGATCAAACCCGGGCATTGCTACAGGACGAAAAACTTCGGGAAAAAATGGTAGCGGTCAATTATTCACTCGCCGAAAAATACTATTCCTATGAGGTGCTTCACGATAAATTGATGAACCTGATGGTATAGCGCCCTGCACGCAAGGGCGTGAATTTTACCATTGGTATCGAAGACAGCATCTTTTGATGGGCCGTGATTTGGCGTGAACAGGGAGATATACTTTCGGTGATCCTGCCTGCGAATGAAAAATCTCCATTATTCTTGTTCACACTTATGAAGGAACCATTTTAAAGACTTTATTATTTCACGGGAACTGTCAACAAAGGTGCCGCGTTGAAGGTTTTGGCTGTCTCGGCCAGTCGGGTGGCCATCAGCAAATGGAAGAGATCAAAAGAAATTTTACTCTTCGGATCGCTGCCGTCGATGTAGTACCACCAGCCCCTGTACCTGGCTGCCGATACGGCATTCGCGGGGCGTTTGGCAGAACGCCGGATCTTGATGAAATCGCCGACCAGCCCGAGCGGCGGGTACTCAAACGCTATGCGGCTTGCGCGATCCTCTTCGGGGACATCCACAGCCGCCGCTAAAATTTTCGCAAGGCGGTGGACGGAGCGCGTCTGTATAGAAACAGATTTGGCGGTGGGGTCATGAAATCGGTTTGAAAGTGGCAAAAAAATATCCTTGCCATCTGTGGACACTCCGGCAATTTCCAAAAGGTTTAACAGCCGACGGACCTGCTCATTGTAGGATGGTGTGTAATCGTGAATCCAAAACAGAAAGGTACCTTTTTTTTCGTCGGACTGAACGATATCTAAAGCCTGTGCTTGCCGCAATACTCTCACCAGAGAGGTGAATTTCGCAAAGCGGTCATCACTGGTGGCCTCCGACACGGGTATAAAACCGCGGTTCGGTATCCGGTTGATATTTGATATAAGCAAAGTCAAATATTGGGCAGGATCAATGGCGATATTATTGTTGAGTAGTAAAATGAGAAAGTCAACGGGAACGGGCGCCATCAAAGCCCTGATATGCGTTTCGCCCTGAACCGGCAAGTACGTGATGGTCGGGTTATCCTCATAGGCCACACCGCCGCTTAACGGAACGAGATTGCCTTCATATCCACTACTGGGACCCACACCGATATTGACACCGGCACCGGCAACGAACTTGACACCGGCGGTGATGCTCGAAACAGCGAGCATACTCGGCTGCACGCCATACCGCAACTTGACGATATAGGCCAAACTCTGCTCGGAATTTGTCTCTGAGAGAACATCATTGTAGGCCGCACGGCCGCGACTCAAAGAGGCCGGGCCCACATGGCTGCAACCCGGAAGATGTGCCAGAATAAAAACACCGATCAATAGGGCCAGACATCGGCACAATTTTTTCTTATTTTGCATCGACTGTTTCCCTCTAACCTTTTCTATTTCGGAAACAGGATTGTTTGCTGGAAACGCAAGGACCAGTCAGGTCCTAATTTCGGCGTCTCAACGTTTTAGAATGCTTGCGCAGGTACGGATCAACTGCCGCTTTGATCTTCAATCATTCTGACCACATTGCCGTTTCCGTCAAACTCAACCGTGTAGACCGGTAAATCCGGACCGAAATTATAGCGCCAAAAATTTCCTTCTTTTTTGTCGGGTTCGCCGCATTTATCCTGCACGGTTTGGGAAAAGTCCCCTTTTTCAACCACGCCGTTGTCACACATCATCGAAGAAGCATCTTCAGATGCAATGACAGGTAAACCACCCATGATCAGAGTCAGTACGAAAATCGAAACAGTGAGAATGATGCCTTTTTTACTCATGACGTTTCTCCTTATGGATTTTTGCAGCATTGTGGACGTATTCACAAACGTCCTTTGTATAATAATTATCTTTCATCATTCAGCAAAAGAAAGGACCGATGCCAAGCACCAGAAGTGAGTCATCTAAACTCAGAACGTAGATGACCATCGCGGCCAGCATCAGGATGACCGCCACCCAGACCCGCCAGTCCTTGTGCAGCTTTTTTCCCTTAGA
This sequence comes from uncultured delta proteobacterium, assembly GCA_963848135.1. GTDB lineage: Bacteria > Desulfobacterota > Desulfobacteria > Desulfobacterales > SG8-13 > JARFQH01. The sequence continues at coordinate 1,314,738 of CAWKCK010000017.1, read as the reverse complement.
CCCGCGGCTCTCTGTCTGAGTCTTCTTTGCGACCCCCGAATGTTTGCGTATATTTTGTTTCATAGATCAATCCTTTCAACGGTGTGGGTGTTTCTCCATCGTCACTCCGTGAAGCCCCTTATGACTTGGGTATGACACCATATTGTTGCATAACCTCAACAATGCCATGGAAAATCAGTGCCATACCCATGGCGGATACGAAAAAACCGACGATGCGGGTGGCGGCGTCGACCCCTTGCGGCCCGATTCGCTTGCTCTGGTCTTGCCGGAGGTCATTCAATGGCGCCTATGCAGGCTTGGTCACCCCGTGCTATTTGGAATTTTGGGATACAATTAAGAAACGATGTTTTAATTTTTATATCCGCATTAGTAGTTATAAATAGGGTCGATTACATCTTCGAAATCGACAGCATCATAGAATGAAGCTAAATCAGCCGCTTCGCTAACCCTGGTTGTCGACCAGATGCCTTTTTCCTGTTTGGACGTCAATTTATCACTGTACGACAACCGTCGGAGGCGTTGATATGCGGCTTCATCTCCCATGTAAACGCATTTGCAATCAACAACATCGGCATAGAAATAGGTCACCTTGTCCTGCCGCTTATGTCGCAACAGTTTGCGCTGCGGTAGTTTGTTCAACTTTTCGAGTTTTTCGGCAGTATCTGCGACCTTGAACGTGAAACCGGCGGACACAAGAAGATTTTCCGCATCGAAGTCCTTTTCCTTTTGGCTCGTTATGGCACAGCCCAACAAGTAGAACGCGACGAAAAGTGCCATTCCGGCCAGAACCAATCGCCTTTCTCTCTCTTCCATTCATTTTTCCTTTTAATTAATCGATATCGATTTATGTGAAATTAAGATCGTTACTTCTCCGCGAGATGCAAAGATGCGCAGTAATGGGTGTCAGGTTTCGAGTGTCAGGTTTCAGCAAACTCCAAAATATAGAAACCCGACACCTGAACACTAACCCGGTGCACTGGGTTTAATTTACCAGAGCCGCTGAACCGGTACCGAAGGCAGCGATTCAACGGCTTTTTTGTCGAGCTTGAGGTATACGGAACCCTCCTCGATGCGGTGAATGGCCGATACGGGTATCGATACTTCTTTTTTTTCCCACAGGTGTCCTTCCATTAAAATCAAGCGTGAGATATGGCCGGTTAACGGGTTGACGAGGAACTCACCCAGCATACCAACCTTACCATCCGTGGCTTCCACGCGTGCGCCACGGTGAATCGCCAGTTCGCCCGGTGGAATTTGTTCTTCATCGATCGAGGTGTATACGGTTTTCATGGGGGTCGCGTAGGGCAAGAGGTAAAAATCGAAATCGTGACCGATGTAGCTTTCCATGAAGTCGACAGTTTTTGTCTTGTGATAGCGGGTTTTGATAAACGGATCCATGCCGACCATTTCGTCTCTGCGAATGTTCAACTTGACTTGCGTTTCTGTGGCTTCTCCGAGGTGTTCAATCGGAATCATCCGTTCGTCGTTGCCAAGTGTCTTGTCAAGGACAACAATGTGCGTGACGCTCTTACTGGCGGGATTGATGACAATCGAAATCGTTTTGCCGCAAGGTCCGTCCAAGCATTCGACCGCTGCGTTCAATGGGATTTCAGACATGTATCCTCCTTTACCTGCTTATGGCAGTATTTTGGGTTCATCTTCGAATCCATAATTCTACCTGGTTTCCACCACGTACCCAAGATTCGAAATGAACAGCGACTGTGTCATAATTAACAGGGTGGCGATTCGTTAGCCGGTATCCGGACTCAGGGGGCAGATTTGAATCTCGCCATGAAATATACGGCTGCCGCGGCGAACATCACCACCATTAGAACAATCCAGAGGAACTCTTCCAGATAGGTGGCCATAATCAGGGTGCACCCTAATAAGACCCCCAGAATGCATAGCCGCCAACCCAGGCGCAGTCCGGCAAGGAAGGTGGCCAAGGCCAGTATCAAGAGGATGACCAGCCCGGTGTTCTCACTGTCGAGACGGCCCGCGCGTAAGAGGAAGTACACCAGATAGACCGCGATAAGGATACTGAGCCAAAAGAGCCCCTCGCTTTTAAGAATGGCCCCTATGCTGTGACCCGTTTTCCGGGAGCGGGACCACTCCATGACGACGCAGGCAATCCCTGTAACGACGACCATTGCAATCCAGTACAAGTGACTGCGTTGCGGAGAATAATCCGTTATTCCGATACCCACAATGGCGAGCAGCGCCAGCAGAATCATGATGACGCCGTCAGGGCCCAAATACCGCTTTAAGGTATTACCGATTCCCGTTTTTTGGGGAAGGCTTTCCGTTTCTGTGTCAGTCATCTTTTTTCCTTTTATACCGCTATTTCCTTTGGGCTTTCCAGGTTCCTTTGACTGAATAGGCCGTATTCAGGCTGAAAGTGCCACTCATGCTGTTTTCGTCGTCGGTCAGAGTCCCCGAAATCGTACTTCCTGCAAAGACGCCTTCACCGAGAAACGTGCCCTCGAGATTGTTGCCTGTCATCTGTCCTTTAATCGTGAGGAAGACGTCTTCTTCGGTCCCCTGAAAATAGCCTTCAAATGTTCTGTTGCCGCTTGGGAGCCGGTAAAGGTCCACCTGGCAAGGCCCATAAAGCAAAGCACTCGTAAAGGTGCCCTCGTAGCGGCCGATTTTCTGACCACCTTGAGGCAGGGATGCCCCTCCGCAGCCGTATAGGGTCAACACAAAAAGCAACCCCCAAATTATTATTTGTCTGCGAGTATTCATTCTACCTCCTACCTAAACTGAGCATTTAAAATTTTAAAAGGATGGGAAACGATTTTTATTTATTTGGAATTCTATCGTTTTTAATTTTTAAAATTTGAAGCCCTTCGGGATTGTCGATCTTACCGCATCCACGGCGTCAGATGTCGTCCCGCATGATAAACTATAGCGGAACGGCATCTTCTCCCGTTGGGCGGGATTTCGCTACGCTCAACTTGCTCATCTGCAGCAAACTCGACAATCGCTCAATTTAGTTCCTCTTTAAGGATGATGGCAGTCTCAAAGAAAAAGATGAACAAGCCCGAACAGTCCGATAATCAGTAGCAGAAAGGCCACAACTTCGGACAGGGGCAAGGGGGAGCTGTAGACAAACACATCCTGCCTGATCTGACTCAGCCGTCGCCGATACTGAATAATAGCCAACAATACGGCCAGGATACCGATGGTGATAAAGGCCCCGCCAAATAATCGCGCACCGTGGATCGGATCGATTACGCGTGCTGGATGGATCATTTCCATATAGTCCTGGACTTTGCCGATGCCGAACCCGAAGCCTATCATCGCCAGGGACGTGCGGATCCAGGCCATGAGCGTCCGTTCGGTCGCTTCACTACTTCGTTCGCGGGCGAACTCAGTGGTTATTTCTTTTGCCGACGACTTGTCGATCGTCATTGCATGATTTTCCTGCCGGAAAGCGGGCGATTCAAGATCATTTTCGCCTGACACTAAATGCCTATAATAACATATATAAAGGGGCAAACCGTTGATATGATTAATTGTCACAATTTTTATTGTGAATCAATCCATTTTATTACATATTGCGGCCCACATCCTCGATGCCGTCGCCGATACCCTTAAACATTTTGTCGACGTCCTCACCCACGACCTTTGTGCCCTGACCGACTTTCTTGGCAGCGTCCACCGTCATCTGACCCCCTTCTTTCAGTTTGGTGCCTGACCATCGGGCGGCGCCGTCCAGGCTGGTACCAGCCTTCTTGAAGGCCTTGGTCACGTCTTTACCCGCTTTCTTGGAGGCCGCCATCGTCTCGTGCCACGCCTTCGCACTCAAATGGTCCGCCTTGGCAAATGCTTTCTTGAGATCGTCATCAGACTTCACAGCGCCCTTCTTGACGTCATCTCCCAGTTTGTCCAGGCCGTCGCCGGCTTCTTTCATATACTTTTTACCACTGCTTGCGACCTCGTCCGACTCCTTGCGAAAGTAGTCTGCTGCCTTGTGGATATGTTCTGCCGCTTTGTCATAGTCTTTCTTGAGGTAGGCTTCGTTGGCCGCCGCCATCGACTTGTCGGGATCGTCCGTAAAGTCACCGACCGAGGTCTGGGCGAAAGTCATCGGTATAGCTGTCAGCAGGACAGCCATCAGGGATACACAAAAGTAGTGTGGTTTTGTTTTCATTGATCTTCTCCTTGACATTCTAAATCGTTACAGCTGTTGTCATGATTATGTTCCGATTAGAAGGAACGAATCGGAATATACTTCTGATATTTGCTACGGTGGAATGGCCCGTAAATCGGTTGCGAAGCCATGCGGCTTTTTACCACCCCATCCCCCACGGACCCCACATGCCCCAATTCATCGACGCGTCTTCGTTCATTTCCGCAATATTTTGTTTTACTGTCAGGTTCTCGTAGCGCTGATAGGCCTCCTGGTTGCCCGCGTATAGGCATTTGCAAAATTCTGAGTCCGCATAAACGTAATACACTTTGCCATTACGATCATGGGGAACAACCTTCAGCTGGGTCAGGGTTTTTAAATGTGCAAGTTTCTCGGGGGTATCTGCCGGCTTCATAATGAACCCCGCGGCTGCCAACAATTGTTCCGTATCGGTTGCATCACTCTTTTCCATCGCCGCACATCCGGCAAGCGCGATGCCCAAAACCATGATGACCGCGATAGATTTTAACCAAGTCATTCGATCTTTCATAACGATAACCCTCCTTTTTAGTACCTAATAAGATTTGTTGAAATTTTCTGTTTATAGCAATTGTCATAAATCTGATCCGGTTGGAAGGAGTGTGCGCTAGTATAAAATCCCCCCTGACCCCCCTTTGTTAAAGGGCGTCAGGGGGATTTTATAAAACGACCAATCGGAATAGATTTCTGAAATCCCTATAACCCGCCGCCGGCTACTGCATTCCGCCCGGTGATCTTTCGATAGCCTGCATAACGGTCTCCATGGCCTTTTGCATGCTCAGAGACTCTGCGCGCTGTCTCGGCGGCCACTCCTGCAAGCTTTTGATGTGCTCGGCGATAATCCCCTGGGCCGGGATTAAGGTCCACAACTTCTCGGCGAAGAGCTTGCGACCCATGTAGCCCCATTCGGGCGAATGCGGATCGAAAAGTTCCATGGGGTCCATGCGCAGATTAAATAGGTAGGGCACCCGCGGGTAGACCAGTGGGTCCCACCAGAGGCCTTCTTCCTTGACCGCGAAGGACATCTTCCAGTCGCCGACCCGCACGCCGGTCAGATCCGACTCGTCATAGTAATAGTAGCGGTTGCGGGCCGACTTCTCGGTCTTGCCGGTCCAGAGATCCAGGTTGTTGTATCCGTCGAGGTGCACCTTGTAGGTCATCCCACCGATCTTCTTGCCCTTGAGCAGCTCCTCCTTGATTTCTGCTGCGCCGGCGGCGGCGGCAAGCGTCACATAGAGGTCCTCGTGACTCTGTATACCGTTTGCGGCACTTCCGGCCGGAATCTTGCCGGGCCAGCGCACAACGAGAGGAACGCGCACGCCGCCTTCCCAGGTGGTGCCCTTTTCGCCCCGGAAGGGTGAATACCCACCGTCCGGCCAGAACAGCAGCTCATAACCGTTGTCGGTGGAATAGACCACGATGGTGTTGTCGGCAATCCCGAGGTCGTCCAGTTTCTTCAAAAGCTGACCGACCTGTTCATCGTGCTGGATCATGCCGGCCCGGTAGACATCGATTTCGGGGCGTCCTTCATCCACGGCCTTCTGGATGTATTCCTGGGGAACGTGCGTCCAGATGTGCATCCGGGTGGGGTTGAACCAGACGAAAAAGGGCTTGTCGTCCTTGACGCTGCGATCGATGAAATTCTCGGTGGCTTTCAGGAACTCGGCGTCCACGGTCTTCATGCGCTCGCGGGTGAGCGGCCCGGTATTCTCGCAGCGCTGCTTGCCCATCCGGCCGAATTTGGGATCTTCGGCCGGGTCGTCTTTGTCGGTCGCCCAGCAGTGCAGCACGCCGCGCGGCCCGAACTTTTCTTTGAAGGCCGGGTTCTTCACGCCGGGGTAGTCGAGCTGCTCGGGCTCCTCCTCGGCATTGAGGTGATAGAGATTGCCGTAGAACTCGTCAAATCCGTGCACCGTCGGCAGAAACTCGTTGCGGTCGCCGAGATGGTTCTTGCCGAACTGACCGGCGGTGTACCCGAGCGGCTTCAGCACTTCGGCCAGGGTGGGGTCCTCCTTCTGGAGCCCCAGGGTCGATCCGGGAATACCGATGGTCGTCATCCCCGTGCGGATCGGCATCTGCCCGGTGATAAACGCCGCGCGTCCGGCCGTGCAACTCGGCTGTGCGTAATGGTCGGTAAAGAGCATGCCCTCCTTGGCGATCCGATCGATGTTGGGCGTGCGGCCCATCATGCCGTGGGTGTAAGCCCCGACGTTCCACATGCCGACATCGTCACCGAAGATGACCAGGATGTTGGGTTTATCTGCCGCAAGGGCTGACGCCGACGAAACCCGTCGCACCCAAACCCATTATCAACATCACCATGCCCGCATACAGGACAAGCCTTGCTTGCCACCATCGCCTTTTCATTATCCTCTCCTTTATAATAATCATCGATAAATCCCCAGCTTTTCTGGGGAGACTCCCAAAGTTTGACAGTTCCAGAAGTTAACCAATAACTGAGAAGATGATTATTATGAAATAATTAAACAACAGATGGATGGGCACTAATTATCAAACGCAAAAATACGCGCCCAATCTTTCTTCATACTGATAACGACCCAGCCCTGCTTCTTCGCCTCGTCGTAAAGCGCCTGGGTGAAGGCACCGACCTTGGTATCGGGCAGCCCCTGGGCCGGCCCGTACGCATACTCGCGCTCGGAATCGTCGTGCAGCAAAAGCATTGCGAGCCGCGCTCCGTCACCGGCCTTCGTGTATTCCAGCATCTGACGGTCGCCGGTCGAGTTGCCGAATGCTGCATACGGCCGGCGTCCGATCATCAGGTGGATGCCCTCGGGCTTGCCGGCGTCGTTGTCGTTCAGGAGCAGCTTCGGCTCCTTGGTGAGAAACGGTTTTCCGTTCTTGTCATATCCGTACTTCGTGCCGGCGGCGGTACCGACCACCTGCTCGGGCGGAATGCCGTACACCTGCTCGGAGTAAATCCGCACGAAGTCCTGACCGCCGCCGGTGACGATCCAGGTCTTGTAGCCGTTGGCGCGCAGGTATTTCAGCAGCTCCTGCATGGGCAGGTAGGTGAGTTCGGTGTGGAGTCGCTTCCAGCGCGGGTGCCTGGCAGTGTCGAGCCACTTCTTCGCCTCGGCTCTGAACTCCTCGACGCTCATGCCGGTGAGCGTGGCGGCAAGGATCTTGAAGAGGTCGTCCATCGAGAGCTTGGCGATCGCTTCGCGGTTGCCTGACAGGACGGTCTTGAACGGCTCGACCTTGGCGAGTTCCGGCTTTGACTTGACGACCGCCGGCACCCGGTCCAGGCAGTAAACCACCTGGGCGTACATTGGGTGCGAGACCCACAAGGTCCCGTCCTGGTCGAAGGTGGCGATGCGCTCTGCCGGCGGCACGAACTTCGGACTCGACTTGTCGGTGGTGGCTTGCACGAACTCCATGATCGCCGACTTTGCCGGCCCGTCGTTCCAAGACGGGAGCGCATCGGGATCGGCCGCTGCCGTTGAGGCCGCAACCATTAAGACACATAGGAATACGAAAGCACGTTTTACATTTCGCACCGAGTCCCCCTTCTTGTTGTCCTGTGGGTTGAAGTGGGCACCCCTTTTGCGGAGTACCCACTTCTTTGTCACATCATACTGCCTTCACTTAGTTACTGACCCGCGTGGCTGATGTGTGACGCATCCTGCATCGCCTTGATAATGTTATCCAGGTTGTAGCTCGCCGGAGTCTGCAGCGACGGGAAGGTCCTGTACGTCTCGAGTTCCTTCAGCCACAGCAACTGTCCGATGGGCAGCAGGTTCCAGTCATAGATGAACGCGGTGCTCGGGGCGGCCAGTGCGCCGCCGTAGCCCAGCAGGGTACCTTCAGCCGACGCGACCGACCTCTCGAAGGGATCACGCTTGAGGTTGTTGACCTGGGTCCAGTGATAGGTGCTTGGGGAATTGAACGACTCCAGCGCATTGGAAGAAACCATCGTGTAGTAAAACTTCCAGTTCTTGTGCCGCACCGCCGAAGGCTGTGCACCGGTGTAGTAGAAGAACGTGTCGCGTGCCGAATCCGACTTGCCTTCGAGATAGTCCCGCTGGTCGAAGCCGTCGAGCGTGGTCTTGACGATGCCGGGGTACTTGCCGGCCTCAATCTGCTTCTTCAGGCCATCACCCGAAGGCCCGCCGGCGATATTGACGAAGGTGGGCACCCAGTCCAGTGAGGAAAATATCTGGTCCGGATTCGTGCCAGCCTTGACGTGCCCCGGCCAGCGCATGAGCATCGGCGCCCGCATACCGCCTTCCCAGGTGGTGAGCTTGCCGCCCCTGAAGGGCGTTATGCCGCCATCAGGATAGGTGATCCCCTCGGCGCCGTTGTCGGTGGTAAAGACGACGATGGTGTTGTCGAGCTCGCCCATGTCCTCCAGCTTCTTCAGCACGTAGCCGATGTTGTCGTCCATCTGCTTCATGCCGGCTTCGTTGATACCCCAGTCCTTGCCGCCTTTCTCGCCCAGCATGTCCAGGTACTTGTCCGAGAGCATGGTGGTGACGTGCATGCGCGCCGGGTTATACCAGACGAAGAACGGCTTGCCGGTTTTCTCGGGGTCGTTGCGGTCGAGGAAGTCGATGACCTTGGCGGAGATTTCCTCGTCCACGGTCTTGGAACGTTCCAGCGTCAGCGGCCCTTCGTCCGTGCAGCTCTGGTTCTTCTCGGTGCCGTCCGAAGAAGTACACGCAAGGACCGGCCGCGGTGGGGTCATACAGAGCGTGGTCTCCGGGTCCACGGCACCGGGGACCTCTTTGAGACCCTTGACCGGGGTGTTCTTACAGGGCGGAACAACGGCCTGATCGGTCGGCGTCTTGTTGATATCCGGGAAGCTCACCCCCTGCATCGCGTCGAGGTGATACAAGTAGCCCCAGAATTCCTGGAAGCCGTGTGCCGTTGGCAGCGACGCGGCTTTATCGCCGAGGTGGTTCTTGCCGAACTCGCCGGTGTTGTAGCCGAGATCCAGCAGGAATTTCGCCAGCGCGGGCGTGCCCGGCAACAGCGAACTTCTGGCACCCGGAAGCTGCGGCATGACCATGCCCGCCCGCAACGGATGCATGCCGGTAAAGAAGGCGGTGCGACCGGCCGTGCAGCTCTGCTCGGCATAATAGGTCATGAATCTCGCACCTTCCTTGCCGATGCGATCGATGTTCGGCGTTTCGCCGACCATCAGGCCCTGATGGTAAGCACCCACGTTCATGATGCCAATGTCGTCGCCCATGATGAACAGGATGTTGGGCTTCTTGTCGGCCGCGACTGTTGGAGCGACCGTCAAGGCCAACACCACTGCGAGCGCCACAAAGGCGAGTACAAAGGGTTTCATTGTTGATGCTTTCATTTTTGACTCCTTTCATTCGTTTGCGGTGTGTCAACACCCCCTGTTAAAAAAATGACCCAAATCGGATTGACATTTTGGATTTTGGTCATTGTGATTTGTTTGTTATTTGCGATTTGGAATTTTTCACCGAAACTTAAACATTATTTCTTCGATCAAACTGGAGGCGGCGGCCAGAGGTATTGCTAAACTTTACGTTTTATGGCTCCCTGCCTCCAATCCCGACGAGTGGGAAACCGAGTGAATCATAATTTCCGGCGGTCGGCTTAAAAGACTCCTGGCTCCCATCAACACCGTGAATCCGGCCGACCGCAGGTGGTCATCCAACACTTGCCGGTTCTCCCACTCTTCAAACAAAAAGAAATCACATTCATTTTCAGAATTCTGATAGAAGGTCGAATCCACACATCCGTTCTCCTTTCGCACCTCCTGAACGATCGAGCGGATGGTTTGACGAAGCTCTTTGCGTTTTTCAGGACGCACGTTCATTTTAATGAAGGTAAGAATCATTCGATTTCCCTATTCTGGAAACCATGTCATGGATTTAGCCCGCATGAAAAATTCGTGACATGGGTTAAAGAACGAAACGGCTTTTATGATAACCAGATTCCAAGATTCATACCAATAGCGAAAATAGCACCGCATTTTTTATATATAATTGATATTATTATTAGAATTAAATATGATAGGATTTTGGAGAGTGTTTGGCAGGATGAGATTTTCCGTGGGATACCGAGGAACCGTGGGATACCGCGGAAATAACTATGTCTTCATTCAATACGGAATATGTTTAGAACCATTTCTGTAAAGGTCATTTCAAAGAATCACTTACCATTTTTCTTGACACGACTTTCGTGTTGCACTAATTTATTGTCATGAAAAACGTAACGATCACACTCGAGGAGGAAGTGGCCCGCTGGGCGCGGATCATGGCGGCTAAAGAAAACACGAGTGTCTCACGCCTGGTCGGCGAGTTGCTTCGCGAAAAAATGCTCGAAGAGCAAAACTATCAGATTGCGATGCAGCAATATCTGTCACAATCACCCAAAGTGTTGAAAAACTCAGGGAGAAAAGTTACCCGTGCGCGAGGCGCTTTATGACCGCAAAGGTCTTCGTTGACACTAACGTTCTTGTTTACAGCAGTGACGCTTCCGAGCCGCATAAGCAGGCGCAAGCCATGGCCTGGATGGCTCATCTCTGGCAGCACCAAGACGGGTATATTGAGCTATCAGGTTTTGCAGGAGTTTTACGTAACCGTTACCGCTAAACTGCAACCGGGTCTTGATCCGGAAAATGCTCGAAAGGATGTTCGCGCCTTGCTGGCCTGGCGCCCCATCGTGGTAAACGACCGTGTTTTGGAAAATGCATGGCTGATTCAGGACAGGTGTCAACTTTCCTGGTGGGATTCCCTGGTTGTTTCTGCTGCTCAGTTGGCTGATTGTCGCTATCTGCTCACGGAAGACCTGCAAGCAGATCAAGAGTTTGGAAGTCTGAGAGTAACCAATCCATTCCATGCCGACCCCGCGTCGCTGGTGAATTGATCTATGGTTTCTTAATTCCCAGCTTGCGCATGCGGGTGCGGAGGGTGGAAGGATTGATGTCCAGGATCACGGCCGCGCCTTTGGGGCCTTCGATGCGCCAGCCGGTTTCCTCGAGCACCCGGGTGATGTGGTCGATTTCGATATCTTGAAGCGTTCTCAGATGGTTCGGCATCGCTTTATGCGCCGGCTCGGTGAGATCATCCGCCAAGCGCAGCTTGGGTCCCGAGCTGTTGATGACCGCCCGCTCGATCACGTTTTGCAGTTCGCGTACATTACCGGGCCAGGGATAATCCTGCATGGTTTTCATAACGCTATGCGGGATTTGTACGATGGACTTACCCACCCCTTTGGACACTTTTTCGGTGAAAAATAGCGCAAGCAGGGGAATGTCCTCCATGCGGTCCCGCAGCGGCGGCACCGTAATTGGAAAAACATTCAAGCGGTAGAACAGATCCTCCCGGAAACGGCCCTCGCGAACCTCCGCTTCCAGGTCGCGGTTGGTGGCGGCAATCACCCGGACATTGACCCTGATCGTCCGGGTGCTGCCCAAACGTGAGAACTCCCCGTCCTGAATCACCTGCAGCAGCTTGGTCTGCAGCTCCAAAGGCAATTCACCGATCTCATCCAGAAATATGGTGCTGCCTTCGGCGACTTCAAAGCGACCGATATGCCGGGTCTGGGCCCCCGTAAAGGCGCCGCGCTCATGGCCGAACAGCTCGCTTTCGATGAGGTTTGACGGCAGGGTGGCACAGTTCACTTTCACCAGGGCGCGGGTCTTGCGCGCACTATCGTTGTGGATGGCCCGGGCCACCAGTTCTTTACCGGTACCGGTTTCGCCAAGAATCAGAACCGTGGTATCGGTGGCGGCGACTTGCTCCACTTTGTAGAGAACGTATTTTATAGCGGCACTGGTGCCGATGATACTCTCGAAATTGCGCTCCAGCTTGATTTCCTCCTGGAGGTAAGCGCTTTCGGCTTCCAGCTGGTCTTTCAGCCCCGCGATCTTCGTGTAGGCTTTGCGCAAATCGCTTTCCGCCTGTTTGCGGTCGGTGATGTCGATATGGGAAACGATGGCCCCGCCTTTGCGCCCTGAAAACGGGATCACCCGCATCGAAAACCAGCGCTCTTCGACCGGCGAATCACAGGGATAATCCAACATAAATTGCGCCCGTTTTCCGTCTAACACGGTTTGTATCCCTTCCAGTGCGGTTTGAGCCAGCGTGTCACCAGCACAAGCGCTTTCACGGCAAACGTCGATATAGTTGAGGCCGGTACCGATTCGATCCAGAGATTTCGCATCGTTTTGACTGGCAAACTTCCTCCAGCTTTCATTGACGTCAAGTATGTTTCCCCCATGGTCCAACACGGCTATTTGGTAATTCAGAGAATCGAGTATCGATCGATTGAAATTTTTGCTTTGCAAAAGGGCTATTTGATGCCGTTTGCGAGCCAAGGCGTTGGCGAAGACCTCGGCCACCAGACCCAATCGAGGCGTCAGATCTCGCTGCCATTCTTTGGGACGTCTCAGCATCGTCAGGGTCAGTAAACCCAGCGTCGACTGGTCCGCCTTGAGGGGGACCACAACTGCCGATCGGACGCCTTGAGACTGGAGGAATTCTTTCTCCGCAACGGCATCTGGCGGCAATTCTCCTGGATCGGAAAAAATGACCATTTCCCCGTTGAATAGCTTTTTTTGGGCCCAGGTGAGCCGGTGGAATTCGATCTGCGACGGTGCCGGTGCGACATTGGATCTGGTAAACGAGTGGACGGTATGCAGCCTTTGGTCGATTTCTGAAATCTCAAATACCGTGACCCGATCCACCTCGAAGAATTTAGCGAGTATTTTCAATTCGTGCGCTATCTGTGATTCCACCCGGTCCGGGGGCAAATTCACGAAACGGGCCGAAAGCTGCGGACAGCGTCTTTTCAAAGCGCAATCGTTCTGCAAGATCGGCCTGAGCATAGTGGCGCAGCGTCCGTTGTCTCAACAGAAAAGAGATCAGGCCGCCTTGAACAAGAACAATAAAAATGGCGGTTATGACGTACCAGCGGTAGAGGTCCCAGAATGAGGGGGTTTTAAACCGAATGATGCTGCCGGGGGGGAGCCGATCCTCTGGGATTTTCCAGCGTTTCAGCTGGTGCCAATCGAACATTAAATGATTGAGAACGTGTTCGGGATGGACATCCTTGGGCGATACGCCGCTCATGATGCGTGCGGCAACTTCAGCACACCTTCGCCCCTGAACCTCGGCGCTGAGCAGGCTGCCGCCAACGATGCCGAACCCGAGATAGGTTTCAAGAATACCGAATACGGGTGCATTGGCTTTTGCGGAAATAGCAGACAACATCTCGCGCGAAACGAAGGCGGCGCCCTTGGCATCACGGTTGAAGACCAAATAAAGCAGCGCCGCGTTTTCCGGCAGCTGGGCCACTTTTTCAAGCAGCGCCGCTTGGCTGTCATCATCGATATAATTGATTTCGAGTGGTCCCTGATACTCGCGCAAACTTGTCTGCGCCAATTTTTGCACTTCGCGGTCGGATAAAGAGCTACCCGAAACGATAAAGAGCCTGCGGGTATTGGGCATCAATTCTTCAATAAGAGTGACGTTGCCTTGGATATCAGCGCCCCATAAAAGAGACGTCATGTTAGGTTTCAAGAAATCTCGCTGCAGGGTTTTTGGATTGGCAGAGATGATGATCATCGGAATTTCTCCGAATAACCGCACTCCGTATTCAACCAGCATATCTGCAACCTCATCCCCCACGCCGATGACCAAGTCCATTGGGGCATCGACATATTTGAGGCGATATAATTCGGTCAGCTTTTGGAGGTAGATGTCATCGGGATAGCGTCCCTGGTCGGTGTATTCGATGTGCAGATCGACAGGGTAAGGAGATATTGCCTGCAGGGTCGCCTGCAGGCTTTGAGATAGAATGTTTAGCCACGGCAGATCTGCACGGTTAAGAATTACCAAAACCCGCTTCGGTTTTGCATCTTGCACGTCTGCAGCATACGCAAATGTACCAGCCGCCAGCCAGGCCAGTATTACCAGAAAGAATCACTTTTTCAATTCGTCGCATGCGCAAGAATCTGTCCACGATTTTTATAAAGGTATCCCCATGAGAGTCGTGTTTGGATTGAACCCGTTAGGAGATCTGTAGAATTCGGAGCGGAAGGGGAGATCAGACTGGATTGCTTTCGCAGCTCGTCCCTTTCTTCACCACTCAAAATTTAACATAGAAAACGCCTCGGAAACCAGATAGTCAATATAAATAATATATATTGAGTGAGTTTAATAGATATAATGTGCAAAAATTTTTTTACTGAATATTTACAATCTATGCAATAGTATATCTTAGAACCCGATTGTTTGCATGTACACCTTAAATAGATGGAAACGCTATCCTTCAAACTTGGATAAGAGCTCTTTAGGGCTGCCGGTCCGTAACTTTCATAATTTGTCATTACAATTGACAATTTATGAATAGTGTGGCAGGTTGAGCTTAATGATTCCACGCACCCTCGAAAAGAAACTGCACGAAATGGCGGGTTATTACCCCGCTGTGTTGGTTACAGGGCCACGGCAATCGGGCAAGACCACCCTTTGCCGGATGGCATACCCGGACAAACGTTATGTGTCGCTCGAGTCACTGGATATGCGCGATTTTGCCCGTAGCGATCCACGGGGATTTCTGGCTGAGTACGCCGATGGCGCCATTATCGATGAAATCCAACATGTTCCTGAACTTCTCAGCTATATGCAAAGTGACATTGACGACCGTTCGGAACCGGGTCGCTTCATTTTGACCGGTTCGCAGCATTTTGGGTTATCGCATTCCATTTCCCAGACCCTGGCAGGGCGCTGCGGCATCCTGGTGCTGTTGCCACCCAGTCTGGAAGAACTGCGCGCCTTTCCGACCGCACCTGCCGACCTGTTCCCTCTGCTCTGGCAAGGTGCTTATCCCAGAATTTATGATCGCGAAATCCCGGCCCACCAATGGTTGGCGGACTACATTACCACTTATGTGCAACGTGACGTTCGGCAGGTCATCAATATCGGTGACCTGCAAACCTTCAGCGGGTTCCTCAAACTCTGTGCCGGGCGTACAGCCCAGGAAATTAATCTTTCGGCACTTGGCAACGATGCCGGGGTGACGCACAATACGGCGCGCGCCTGGCTGTCCGTTTTGGAAACCAGCTACATCGTCCATCGACTGCCGGCATGGCATGCCAACATCCGCAAGCAGGTCGTCAAAGCACCTAAACTGCATTTTTTCGACAGTGGAATGGCGTGTTACCTGTTGGGTATCCGCGAACCGGGCCAACTTTGCCTCCACCCCATGCGCGGTGCAATTTTCGAAAGCTGGGTGGTCTCCGAAATCTACAAAGCCTGGGTGCACAGCGGCGTGCAGCCTAATTTATTTCACTATCGGGAGGCCCGCGGACCGGAAATCGATCTGCTCGTCGAGCAGGGCGAGGAACTTGCAGCCGTCGAGATCAAATCGGGCGCCACCACAACCGCGGACTATTTCAAGAACCTCAAGCGCTTCTCTGAACGCGTGACAGACGCGGGAAAGACACATCGTGTTCGAAGCTACGTTGTGTATGGCGGCGATGATTCCCAGCGACGCTCTGATGCACAGGTTCTTTCCTGGCGCCACGTTAAAAAGGTGGTCGCGGATTAGAGACCTGTCCCTTTGGAGCAATATCCTCTTGCCGGGACAGACCGAGATTATATAGCGAACGTCAGAAGTTTATTCCGATTGTCGCAGTCTTAAAATCCCCCTGTCCCCCTTTTACAAAGGGGGAACGGATTAAGGTGGTTCCAAAACAACTCTTGCGACAAGAAAGGATACCGGCGCGGATGCTCTCCCCCCTTAATGAAGGGGGGCCAGGGGGGATTTTGTAGTGTCGCACATAACCGCCAATCGGAACATATTTATGACAACCACTATAGAGCAATCTTTCGAAGAGATTTACTATCGGTCCTTACGGCGACGGGAATCACTCTTTGTCAAATTTCATTATATCCTTTATCGCCCTTTCGGGTGCCGTGATGATCTCTTCGGTGCCTTTGACGACTCCTCTGGCAGGGTTGATCCGCACGCTTGGGTCATCCAAGGAGCCGTCGATGGTAAAATAGAGGCTGCTGGCAGCGTCAGCGGCTTTGCCGACAATGGGGACAAACTTCAGCGCCGTACCGATAGCCTCGAACACGGCCATTTTGGCATTTACCTTTAGCTGGTGGCCCGGCAGGTCTATTGAACCGTCGGCATCGAAGGTAAAAGAGGCACCATCGTATTCGAGTGCATCTATATTTATCCGACCGTCCTCGATGGTGGCTGTCGTTTTGGCGCTATTAAATGGCAATCCATCACCTTCCAACTTTCGTTCCAGGTGTACGCTCAGAATTCTTTTGAAACTCATGAACCGCAACATTTTAACCAGCGATATTCCAAAAGAATCACGCACCGTTATTAAGCCTTGCCCCATTTCAGCATTCAGGCTGCCGTTGAGACTGGAAAGCAGTTCACGGTTAGTCCCCGTGCGGGCTCTCAATTGACCCGATGCCGTCAACGGACCGTTCGTGGAGAAATTGTCCGCTCCGAGAATCGAAACGATTGTTTGCAGCTGCACTGATTTGATG
Organism: uncultured delta proteobacterium; assembly: GCA_963848135.1. Lineage (GTDB taxonomy): Bacteria > Desulfobacterota > Desulfobacteria > Desulfobacterales > SG8-13 > JARFQH01. The sequence continues at coordinate 1,298,049 of CAWKCK010000017.1, read as the reverse complement.
TCGGGTTCGACGATAAATGCGATGTGATCCGGGTGTCTCATATCGATCATGCCCCTGGCGGCCGCATGACCGCCCCCGGTATTAAAATCTAGCGTATAGTCCTTGATAACGCCTTTCTCATAGTCTGCCGTGATGCGTAAATCCTCCACGTCTTGTCCTCTGAAACGCCCCTTTTGCGCCTCGAGGCGAATGTTGGCCGAAGATAGGCGCAGGAAACGCGGTTTTTTAGTTTCAGAAGCTTGGTCTGCCTTTGAATCTCCGGTCGTAACTCCCGCTGGACTGTCTTGGTTTTGCTCCGGTGGTTTTTCTTGGGAGTCTTTGGCGAACAACAGCCGATCGATGTCCAGGTTGGGCGAGGTGATCACGAGGTCGAGTGCCGGTTCTTCGGGGCGTTTCATTTGTCCGCTGACATTAACCAGTTGTTGATTGAGGCGCATTGTCAAGCGGTTTATGTTGGCCGAGCGGCCGCTAAAATCAAGATCTGCGTTGATGTCTTCGACAGTGATGGCGGCTTCTTTGTGGTGCAACTCAAACCGATCGGTTGTCAACCTGCCTGTCAGGCGGCTCTGCAAGGGCGCTTCATGGGGAAGATATATGTCCATGTCCAGGTCGATTTTTCCCCGCAGGCCGAGGTCTTTCATGGAAGGAATCAACTCGCTCATGGCCGCAAGATCCAACTGCCGGGTTTCGGCTTTCAGGTCGACGGCCAGGTCGGTGGTGCTATTGCCCGAAATCTTTCCATTCAACCGGATGGGCGCTGCGTTAATTTCCGCACTCAGATTTTCAAAAACCCATTCATGCGATTTTTGCTTCGATAAGGAAATTCGGCCCCGAAGGTTTTTCAAACGGACTTCCGCTGGGTAAGTGACAGCCTGGATCCCTTCGAGTGTGGCCGAGCCGTTTACTGACCATTGGTTCGGGTTGGCGTGGTCGTAAAAAACGTCAAAATCGACATTAGCGTTTCCATCAAAACTCTTGAGGCCGTAATTCTCGAGAATTTTTTCGATGGACGCATCCTCGGTTCCGGCCACACGCATTGGCCCTTTGGCAGTGGCCGTAAATTTTGGTTGACCCCATAAATCGGTGACACGAATGGTCATTGTTGGGGTTGTGAGTGGTCCGATCCGTGCTTTGAGGTCCGTCGTTGTGAGCACACCCTTTTCCAGGCGTGGATGTCCGCTGATGCTTTCGATCGCGGGAAGTGACGGGATCAGGTCTCACTGTAACCCCTGCCAGGCTTCACGGAACCTTTTGCGGCGGATAACAGTTTGGCAGGGTCATTGAACGGTTCGGCCAGATCGATATATGGCAGAGACAGCTGGTTGATTTCAATGGTACCACCACCATTCAATATATCCTTGACGACTTTGGACGCATCGTCGAGCTGTTTCCCATGGAATCACTGCAGCCAGGGCCGTCAGAGAGATCGGGGAGGTTTTCAAGCTCTGCAGGTTCAGCGACGGGCGGCGATTCAAATTTTTGAGCTGTCCCTGCAGTGCCAGAGAAACCGGCTTTGCAGAAGATTTCTTAGCGGTCGGCAATAAGACGGTCGTCACGAGATTGGCAACGGTCGCCATATCGGATGCCAGGGTGACATCGGCATTGAGGCCTTGCAATACAACCGGTGAATAGGACGTTTTTACCAGGCCATCCCGCACGCTCCCTGTGCCTTCGATGCCAAAATGTTTGGATTGAGCGGTTTCCAGGTGTACCGCGAGGTCGAGGTCGCCCGTGAAGGCCAGTTTGTCGAAACCAAAACCACGCAACAGTTTATGCAGTGACTCATCGGGACTGTCGACGACTTCTATAGGGCCTTTGAGTTTCACGTCTATCAGGGGTTGATGCGGTAATTGGGTGATCTGTACCGATATTTCCGGCAGGCTGACCGCGGCAATGTCGGCGGTTAGGTGATCGATATCGAAGATCCCGTCGGTCAGCCGGATGGCGGCACTGATGTTGCTCGCTTTCGGCACTTTCGGCAGCGTTGGTGATGGCTGCACCGATACCGCGGAGATCCCTGCCGTTAATTCGACTTGTGCCCATAGGTTGGCCAAATTTTCAGGGAGCTTGGCCGGGTCGAGTTCAACCAAAGATGCTTTCTCAACCTTTACCGTACCGCCGCCCGCCAGCATTTCTTTTAGTAAATCTGCTTGTTTTCCCACTTGCTGCCAGGGAACCAGAGACGTTAGACTCGCCAGCGGAATATTGGCCGACACGACGATATCCTTGAAGACAGGCGCGACCTTCCAGTTTTCCATTCGGGATCGACCGTCGACGGTGATCTTTCCGACGCTCAAATTGACTTTATCAACGACAAGCTCGTCCGGAGTGAACGTTGTAGTGAAAATCAGTTCGGTTGCCGCTTCCTGGCAGCGGGGCATTCCACAAGGATGGGTCGGTATAAGTCAGATGGGTCAGGTCGATAGACCCGGACGCTTGCCCTGTCGGACTGAAATCACCAGTGTAGTCTATTTCAAAGCTAACCGATCCACCCATGTGTTCGGCCAGCTGATCGTTTTTCAAATAAGGTTTGATGGCGGCGATATTTTGGTCCTTGATCGCCGCATTGACCGTCAATTGGGGGCTTTCGATCGTAAACTGTTCCGTCAGCCCGATAAACGACCCTTTTGCGACCAAAGATCCGAAGCCGTTTTGGTTTTCGTCCCGAAGTGACAATTCGAAAGTAATTGCCCGGTTGGTTTCAGCATAATCGGCCGTTACGGTTATATCGGTGAAGGTGTGCGCAATGGTCTGGGGGGGCAGCGTCCGCGCGTCGTTCAACGTTAGGCGACCCTGCTTGATGGTGACCCCGGTTATCATAATCTTTCGCGGCTTGCCTGCGCTGGTTTCCGTTCTCGCCGATTTTGGAGGAAGAGAATCTACAGGGGATGGCACCCCCGGTTGGCCGGCCTTATCGGATTTGGTCTCCAGCTTTCCCTTTTGATCCGCTGACGTGATTTTTCCGATGTCATCACTCCCGTCTGTGCCGGTTGCGGCCAGATTGAGGCTCAACTCGGGCGCTTCCAGGAGCAGATCGTTTATCACGATTTTTCTTGCCAGTAGCGGAAGTAGGGAAATGACGGTACGAACGCGTTTTATGGCAACATCATTGAGAATGCCGGGGGATCCGTTGAGGGAGAATCCGTCGGCCTCGAGCCAGAGACCGGCGTTCAGGCCCCAGGTGATCCGACCCAATTGCGCTTTTCCCCCCACGGCTTTTTCGATGGCGGTGACGATCGTTGCATTATAGTGATTCAGATCGATCAGCCGGGGTACTGTAAATACGCCAACCGCCAGAATGAACAGCAGGATGCCCAAGACAATTCCGAGTTTTTTGCGGGTATCCGGCGTCATTTTACAATCCTAATCGACGGAAGATCGCTTGGAGGCTTTCCGGGTGAATCCGGTTTGAAGACACACCGCTCCTTACCCGTAGCGAATCATCCGGGAGTCGAGATGAATAAATAGACCTTTGATGCGAAGGGTTCGAGAGATTTGGATCCGGATATTGAAAGATGACCGATGGATTGCGACATAATAATCATCCAGCTTTACTCGCGGTCATTGATTTACCGGGCACATCATCGAGGCCAGAGACCAACCGATGAAATAACCCGCGGGCACCTTGTAGATAATCCTGAGCCAGTTTCCGCGCTGGATGTCGACTTTCACAAGGGTACCCTCCGGGATTGTGGTCGTTCGGGGCGCGAAATTGTCCGGATGTTCCCGCAACGGCACGCCGTCAAAGCAGGCCCTGTAATTGAGCACTTCCAGATCTGTGAAAGCGGTCACCGCAGACAAGTGCCCGCTGCCAAGCAGCAAAATGGCCATCAAGAGTAAGAGCCAAAGCTTTTTGTTGGAGTTGATTTTCACCCTATCTTAATTACCGCTGTCAGTTTGTATGGTATAGATCGTTAGTTTAGAGTGGACGCCCATTTATAGTTGATATAATGCGTAACCCACTCTATATTTTATAAAACAAGGACGGAAATTTAAGGCCACCATACCGGGTTAAAAAGTGTTTGGCATCGGTTTCGGGCGCTCTCAAATTTCCGTCCAATATTTCAAAAAGCCGGTTACTTTTTGGCGGCTTTGGTCACCGCCTCACGGAGTCCGGCGGCCCCGGGGTTGCTGACAGCATGTTTGACAAGAATGTCAACCGGCGTCACCGGCTTGCCATAGTAATTCTTGTTCCATTCATCCCGTGTCGCCACCACAGATCCATCGAGAGCCAGACCGGCAAACGCGCCCTTGCTTCGTGAGAAGGAAAAAATGTCGACCACGACATTCGATTTCGCCCCGACCCCCATGGGACCGACCGAGACCGAGGTGTCTCCACCGAGTTTTGCAGAGGAGGTAAGCATCCTATCCACGGCTTTTTGGGTTCTGACATACATGATCACTTCGGCGGCTTCGCCACCGATCTGCAGACCGAAACTGACCGAGCCGATGGTATAGAAGGCCGGTTCGCTCCATTTTCCGGTTTTTGCATCCGGTACGATCATAACTCCGCTGCCGCCGGAACCGCCAAAGACGAAACCGGCCTTCAGCAGGCTGGGAACGATCACGAGCCCTTTCGCTGTGTGCAGGTTTTCCTTCAGCCAGGTCATGTTGGGATCGGCCATGAAGCTCTCGAAGGTAATGCGCGCCTTTTCCACTAACGCCTGTTCCTCGGCTGCGCTGGCAGGTAGGGTCAAGCCGATGGCCAGCATACCGACCAACGCAGAAGTTAACATTATCCTGTAAATATTATGAATTTTATTCATGGTGAACCTCCTAAGGTGGGGTTTTTTTATTTTTTTCTTACTTTCACTGACAGAGATCAATATTTTTCAGAATCATGATCTGATGATTGTAACTATTCAAATAATTTGCCGCCATAGTGGGCGACATAGGCATCGATTTCTTTGGCAACGTGCGCCAGGAATGTCTCCATTTTGTCGCCTTCGGTATGCATCACTTTATCGGTGATGTCGGCAGCTTTTGCGTAGACGTTTTCAAATTCATGGTCGTCAAGTCCACTGATTTCTTTGGCGTCTTCCTTGGTAATGTGACCTGCGTGAGAAAATACGGACGCAATGACTGAGGTCAAGTGCTGGATTTTCTTTTTCGCCATGGATTCTCCTCCTTGATAACCAACCTGCATAAATTATTATCTATTTTTATATATTGCTCGACAGGGCAAGACCTATCCCGTTCGGATGTAACACCGAGTTACGCAGACAAGGTCGCTACCGGCTATTTTTTTATGGCAACACTGGATATTGCATTGCGAAGTTCAGTGGATCCGGGATTGTTGACCAAGTTCGATATGAGAATATCCGCCGGTGTGACCGGCCGGCCGTAATAGGCGGCATTCCTGTCATCGCTGGTTTTGAGTAGGGCACCATCTATAGCGACACCCCCGAAAAGGCCTTGGGAGCGGGAAAAGGAGTAGATATCGGCGGTGACATTCGATCTGACGCCCTGGCCGACCGGTCCGACCGTCAATGAAACATCGCCCCCGAGTTTAAATGAGGAGGCCAGAAACTTGTCCACACCCTTTTGGGTTCTAACCATCATGATTACCTCTGCGGATTCGATGCCGATCTGAAATCCGATACTTCCCCCGCCGAAAGAATAAAAAGCCGGTTGACTCCATTGACCGGTGTCGGGGTCTTTGACAAGCAAAACGCCCCAACCGCCGGAGCCTCCGAAGATAAAACCGCCTTTCAGCAGGCGCGGTATGATCAAAACGCCCTTGGCCTGGTATAAATTGTCCCGCAGCCAGGTCATACCGTGCTCGGTGATCATGCTTTGAAAAGTGATACGGGCCTGATCGACGAGCAACTGCTGTTTCGTGGGCTCGGATGCGTTGACTTCTGGAGCGACACCCGCCACCCCGGTGCCGATAACGAGGGCACATAGAAACAATAGAAGGCTCTGACGCGTTTTTTTCATGTCACAACTCCTGATTTAAGGTCCTTGGCAAGCATACTCTTCAAAATTGCGATCGAGATACTTCGGTCTATCAGGAAAATAAAAAGCCGGCAACTAATTTCGATATTCGCTGCCGGCGATCATTTTGCTTTTTCGATTGGGAACGGTCATTACAAACCCGGGTTGGTAAAGCCAGCAGGTATCTATTCTCGCGAATATCAGATACCTGCTGGCTGGGCACCCAGTAGTCAAGTGTTTGTCTCTTTAATTACATGCCACCGATGGCGACTTCCACCCGCCGGTTCTTGGCGCGGCCTTGGGGTGTGCTGTTGTCGGCAATCGGGTTGGTTTTCCCGTACCAGAACGTGGCAATACGGTCCGAGCCGATGTTGAAGTTTTGTTTCAGGTAGTTGGCCACACTTTCCGCCCGCCGTTGCGAGAGGTAAAGATTGTATTCCTCGGTGCCGATACTGTCGGTGAAACCGGCCAACGCGACCGCGGCCTTCGGGTGTTCCTGCAGAAATTTACCCAGCTTATCGAGTTCGCTGGCGTATTGCATCTCGATATCGGCCTTGGCGAATTCGAAGTTGACATCGCCCACCTCGACCCCGACGAAACGTTTCTCGGTTGTGGTGACCACTTCCGTGCCGGATTTTACCAGGTAGAGCAAGCCGGCACCGTATACGGGATTATTGTACAGATCGTCAAAGGGTATGACCCGCGAACAAGAGTTGACCCCAGCCATTTCGTTCAACAGGTTCAACTGCTTTCCGGGTTTAGCGGAACTGACAAAATAAAAACAGGTATCCGGATGCTTCTCGGCGACCTTTTTAATGGCGTCCATGGGCCAGAGTTTTTTGGGCTCGATTCTCTGGTAAGAGCCGTCAGTGAAAATGAATACGGCGGTTTTGCCCGACAGGCCAGAGAGCACCGGATCGAGCCGGTCGATGCCGTCGGCCAGTGGGGTTCTATTCTGCACCCACTCGCCGGCGGTGCGGGTCGAGGGCAGGCTATCGATGGCACCACCATAGGCGGCCTTGTCGTATGCGGCCATATCGTAGTAGGATTTCCAGGGCGTGTAGGTGTAAAGACCGGCGTTCCAACCCAGATCCGGCAATATGGCATTTTGCTGACGCAGGATCTCTTTGGCGGCTTCGATCTTTTGCGTGCCGCTGGCCGGGTAGGTGTCGGCCATCGACCGGGACGCGTCGAAGAGCACGATGAAATTGTCGACGACTTTCACGAAGCTCTCTGTAGCGATAATGTTCTCTTTAATATCCTCCTCGACCACGACCTCCAGAGCCGAAGATACGGAAACAAACACGCCCGATAAGGCCAGGGCGGCGACCAGAAGCAAAACAAATCCATTTCTTTTCATTTAAACCTCCTTTTCATCTTAGTAATAGTCAAACAGTCTACAGCGAATAATTTAAGTGAATGGTTGAGTAAGTGAAGTTAAGGCAGGAAACTGGGGAATAACCGCTTTTGTTTGAGTGAATCTAATGCTGTAAAACTGGAAGTCAACTAAAACGAGGCAAAAAAATCGAGTCGCTCGATATTGCTTATCGATTTATACTGCTTTTCAAAAATTACCCCTGAAATAAGGAAAAGAGGTCTAAGAGGCTTTCAGTTATTTTGTAAGAGGTAAGGGGGGTATTCGAATCAAAAAAGCATAAGTCTAGATTTGCTTCATAAATTGATCACGGATTCATCCGCGCAAAGACAACCTCGAAACTCTGTCCAACGCTGGGCTGATAATAGAGGCCTTTCAGCGTGTCGCTTTGAGGGGTGTAGGCCAGGGAATATCTTGCACCCGGGTACCCGACATCGCGAAGCTCGATAAATATTTTTATTTTTCCCTCCTCGATGGCTGCCGATGCCTGTGAAACATTGATCGGACGCGGATTAAAATAAGCGGCCTCAAGCGAACCATCGGTGTTGACAGAAGAAATGTCGATGACGTAACCGCCATCCGGTCGCTGCCAGCGGCCGAGCAGTTTGGCGTAAGTATCCTGCGCTGGTGAAGGATTTTTTACTGGCGGACGTGACGATGCGGCATCCTTCAATGTCGGTAACCGGTTAGTTTCATTGTTGTATCTATTGAGGAAAAAAGCGCCGATGACAACGGCGGCAACAATGCCGACGATCAACAAAGACATGGCCGGCATTTTTTTTCTTTTCTCAGACTTTCGGTTCGGTTTTGTTTTCTTCCCGGTTTTTTGTGATGCCATGTTTTGTTCCTTTGATGGGTAGATTATTCTGCTTTGGGTAACATGACGTAAAACGTTGCCCCCTCATCGGGCCGGCTTTCCACTCTGACCTTTCCGCCGTGGGCTTCAACGATGGCCCTGACCAAGCTCAATCCCAACCCCAGACCGCGTTTGGAGCGACTGCGGTCGCCGCGGTAAAGCCGATCCCAGATCTGATTGATATCCTCCGGGGCAATCCCGACGCCCTTGTCGGCCACTTTGATCACAGCGAACGGGCCGTCTTCGTGAGCCGAAATATCGATCGGGCTGCCCGGGTGGTTGTATTTGATGGCGTTGTCAAGGAGGTTGGCGGTAACCTGCTGGATGCGGTTTCGATCGGCATGAATCAGAAGTTCGTCCGGCAGGTGGGTATGGATGGTCATCTGCGATTCTTCTGCGATGATCTCGTAGAGATCGGCCACGGAGTGCACGATCTCCGGTACCGATACATCGGTTTTGTTCAACCGCATTGCGCCGGTCTCTGCTTCGGCCACGTCCATCAGGGTGTTCAGTATTGTCAGGACCCGGTCGGATTCTTCCATACAGTCGGCCAGTGCCTCCCGGCAAGGGTCCGAATCCTGATTATGCTGCAGGGCCAGTTCGGCTGTTCCCCGCAGGCGGGTCATGGGGGTGCGCAAATCGTGGGAGACATTGTCCAGGGATTCGTGCATGGCCTGGATAAGCGCGTCGTTTTTATCCAGCATCTGGTTGAAAAGACTGACGAGTTCATCGAGTTCGCCGCGTCCGGAACGCGTGGGCACCCGTCTGCTCGTATCGCCGGTGTCAAGTATTCTCCTTACCGTCAGGATCAATTGCCGGACGGGGCGCATGGCGCGGAAGGTCAAAAAACCACCACCGATAATACCGAGCAGAAGCAGTGGAAGAACAATTTTGAGGAATACCGATCGAAAGTAGGACAAAAACTCCTGGCTGCGGGTTGAGTTCTTGCCGACTTGGAGAATCAGTCCGCCGGGAAGTCGGCTGTTGCCGATTGTCCAGGAACCTTTTCCGTCGTCCTCTACGAAAAAAAGGGGATCCTTTTGACCCGGAGCAGGAGCTTTGAGCCGGTGCCGATCAAACTCTTCGGCGCCCGGTGGGAGGCTGATGAACAACACCTGGTTGAGCGGTCCGATGATCCGGATGAAGAAAATATCGCCGGAGCCCCGGGATTGCGTTGCAAACCGTGTACGGACGGCATCCACACCCCCTTCTGAAAACCAGGCCGAGTACTCCTGGATGCGGTCACGGATGACTTCCCGTTCTTTTTCTCCGACCAATCCGTTAATCAGGTAATAGGCAGCGAGGAAGAGCGCCAGGGAGCTGAACACGAAAAAAACAGCGTACGAGATGCTCAACTTCAGGCTGAAGGTCAGGCCGGTTCGCCTATTGGTCTTTAAGGACATACCCCATTCCCCTGACCGTATGGAGCATTTTGCGGTCAAAATCTTTGTCGATTTTATTGCGCAGACGGCAAACCAAAACATCGACAACGTTTGTTTGCGGATCGAAGCTGTAGTCGTAAATATTTTCCAGAATGGAGGTCTTGGAGATGATTCGGCCGGGATTGCGCATCAGGTATTCCAGCAGCGCAAATTCCCGCGCCGGTAGACTGATAATCGTTTCTTCGCGTTTGGCTTCGCGTGTCAACAGGTCGACACTGAGATCGCCGACGGTAAGCGTCGAAGGCTCTGCCACCCGCGTGTCTCTGCGGATCAATGCCTGAACGCGAGCCAGCAATTCGGAAAAGGAAAAGGGCTTGGTCAGGTAGTCGTCCCCTCCGGCCTGCAATCCCTTCACCCGATCATCCACGGTCCGCTTGGCGCTGAGGATTATCACGGGGGTATTGTCCTTTTTGGCCCGCAGCCGTTCGATCAGGGTCAACCCGTCTATGCCGGGGAGCATGATGTCGACAACGGCGGCATCATAGACCCCGCTGAGCCCGAGATCCAGCCCGTCCAACCCGTCATGCGCGATATCAACCGCATAACCGGCCTCCTTCAGGCCCTTGGCGACAAAGGAGGCGATCTTCTTGTCATCTTCAACAACCAGGATTCTCATTGAGACAATCTTTCCCTATTATTCGTGCCCTTGGAAAGTTTTCGTTATTGAAAATTTCGAAACGCTTTATGCAAGTACTAATACCCAAACTGATCGGTTTCAGGTTCAGGGTTCAAAGGTTACTATCAATGGATACGGCATACCCTAATATTCAAGATCCGGAATACCCAACATACCCCATTGAGTGAAACGGTTTTATTAACACCATAAAACCAGAACTATGTATATATAAGGAGTTTAAGGGCTTTTCAACCCAGAACGTTGAACCCTGAACCGCCCAACATAGGCAATAGTGAGAAAAACCACGCGGCGTCAAGGGCCCATTCCTTTCCGGCGTCTCAGCGGGAAAAGAAAGAAGAATAACCTCTACGATCTTTGCGCCCTTGCGGTGACTATTTATTTTACCAACGGGGTTCATGACGGTTTGATGACAATTGCGGCCGCCTTGCCATTATCCAGGTACTTAGCGGCCAGCTGTGACAATTCATGGCTGTTTATACCGGCGTAATCGGATTGGATCGTCCGGCTCCATTCAATTTGCTGGGGGAATTGTTTCGACCCCGTGAGCACCGTATCGAGCCAGTAAGCGTTGGTTCGAAGGCGGTCCTTTATTCCGGTGAGGCTCGGGCCGAGAGCCCTTTTCAGTTCGCCCGGGCGAATGCCGTTTTGCGACATGTCGGCTATGATCTGCCTGACCTCATCCAAAACAACATCCGACTGGGTCGGGTCAACCATTGCAACCGCCTGAAAAAAGCCGTAGCCGGGATAGGCCCGCCAAGGTCTGTTGTAGGCGTATGGGGAATAGGTCGCCCCCAGACTCTCCCGTAGCCTTTCCCGCAGCCGGTCCGAGAAGATCTCACCCAAAACGGCCAGACGGCGCGTGCGTTTGATATCCCACATGTCTTCGGTGGGATAGGCGACCACGATCAAGGCTTTGGGGATTTCGGTTTCAATCTGTATGTCTAAAGATTGCGAGGCCGGGAATCGGATCGCGGAAGATCTTTTCTCGCCGCCCAAACCTGCCCGGCCGGGCAGGCTGCCGATATAGGTGCCGACGATATCGACCACAACCATCTCGTCAAAATCGCCGACTACGGATACCTCCAAAGGCTCGTTCTTTAAAGCGGTATCAATCCAGGAACGCACGTCTTTGAGCGTCAGGGCCGCGAAAGAATCGAAAGGCGGAAGGCCGAAACGCAGATCGCCGCCGGCCAGAAACCGGTATCCGGAAAGTTGCATTTGCCCATCGATCGATTGGGAAAGCGCCGCGTACATCTGGCCGAATCGCTGCATCGAGAGGGCATAGGCCTGCTCGCTGTAGTCCGGATCGGTTAAATGGGCGTACATCAGTTGAAACAGCAGACGAACCTCTTCCGTCACCGTCTGGCCTTCAAGGGCAAAATGGTCTTCTGCGACGGTAAAGTCAACCGTGGTGTTACTCCCGGCCATGGCCCGTTCGATATCATCGCGACTCAATGAGCCGAGACCACTTTCATTGACCACCGCCTGACCGAACGCGGAGAGGCCCGGCAGGTCATGCGGTTCACCGGACCGGCCGCTACCGAAGGTGATGTTGACCAAGACCTCATTTTTCTTGAAATCGGTCTTTTTGAGGTTCAGGCGCACCCCATTGGCGAAATCGACCTGGGTGATCCCGAGGTCCGGATGAGATGTCGTCTTGACAATACGACCCTTGGATGAGGGTTCAGGCAGGTAAGGAAAGCGAACGGGTTTCGCCTCAACGTGGGGGGCGACCGCTGCCAACCGGCTGCGGTCATAAGCGGCCAGTAACAGTTGCTCGGGAGGAATGTCACCGGTGGGCAAGTCCACATTTCCGGTGACCATGACGAGCCTGTGAGCGGGCGACCAGACGTTCCGAAAGGCTGTGTTTACCCGGTCGAGGGTGAGGGCCCCAACTAACGGTGCCACCCGTGCTTTTCTCTGCTGCGGGGATTGAAAAACCCGGTCTCGATTTAGCGAAGAGAGGATCTCCATTGCCAGATGGCGGCTGTCGCGGGTGTTTGATGTTTTCACCGCTTCGTCGTACTCTGCCAGCAAGCTTTTCTTGACGCGTTCCAGTTCCGTCTGGGTGAAGCCATAGTCAAGGGCGCTTCTGAGGGTCTGCTCGATTGAATTGAGCATTTTCTCCCAGTCTTCGGGGTTGCCTTCGGCGCTGATCATGGCCGTTTTCAAACGACGCAGATAAATTCCCGAGCCGGTGGACGCATCTGTAAACGGCGTATCGGGTTCCTTGACCAGAGCATCCAGACGATGTTGAAGAATTCGATCGGCGATTTCTCCCAGAAGAAGTTGCTCCTGAAGGGTGGTGGAATCGGGACGGTGAGGAACCGTTTCGATGACTTCCATAGAAACCGTGGTGTTACCCGCCTCCTTTTCGAAATGGTAGAAGGGTTTGATGCCGACATGGTTTACAGTGCCGAATTCGGGTTTAATCCTTTGCGGCGCCCGGACGGATAAGCCGCTGAATTGATCTTTTATGAGTCGTTGGGCCAGTCGGGTATCGAAATCACCGGCCATCACTAAGACCATGTTATCCGGTCTGTACCAGGTATCGTAGAAGTCCTTGAGGAGTTTGCGGTCTGTGTTTCGTATGACTTCCGTGTTTCCGATGGGAAGCCTCTGCGACAACCTTGCTTCGGGGGCTTCGAAACCGAGGCCGGCCACATAAGTGCGATAGGATGCCGAGTCCCGACTGCGCATCTCCGCCAGGATGACCTTTCGCTCGCGGTCGATCTCGGACGGTAACAAAGAAGCTCCGTCGGCATAGTCCCTCATGACCAGAAGTCCCTCACTGAGATTTTTCTCGTTCCCTTCAGGTAGAAGAACCACATAGACCGTTTCATCGAAGCCGGTGTAGGCGTTTGCATCGGCACCGAACTGCATGCCGATGCTTTGGAAATACTTCACCAGTTCCCCGGGTGCAAAATGGGTTGATCCATTAAAGAGCATGTGTTCCAGAAAGTGGGCCACACCCTTCTGATCGTCGTTTTCGTTCAAGCTGCCGCTCAAGACTTTCAGGTTGATGCTGACCCTGTCCTTGGGCGTGCGGTTTTTCATGAGGGCATATCTGAATCCATTGGGGAGTTCCCCGAACACGACCGCAGGGTCCGGCGTAAGATCACTATTTTCGTGGGGCCAGGAGGGCGTCAGCGGCTTTTGGAAGGATTGATCCGTTTCAGCGGCATTGACCGGGGCTGTCAAAAGATCGCCGAAACCGTCGTTGGGGGTGCGGCTGTCATGACCGGCACCCGCGCTTGAAACGAGGATTGCAACAAAGACCCACAAGAGAGTCGATTTCAAGAGCCGTTTGATACGGTTCTTTATTTTATTCATGAGTGAATTCCTTTCCTATAATTTAAGCTCTGCGTGGCTTGTCTCCAACTCGATGGGAGAATGTCCATAAATAATAATACAGTCATCTTTCCGTAGCCTTTCTGCTGGATTACACGGTTGTAATATTCGTGCAAGGCGCATGAAAGGTTGGGGCATTAATGTATCAGCAAATGAAATCGAACCGAACAACCCAACAAACCGTCGACGGCAGGGAGCCATTTGTTAAGGTTCGAATGAACGAGCGCGTCGACAACAAACCGATCGCAAGGAGGACAAGCACATGACGCGAACAATCAATTTAACACGGTCTATCATCATTCTGATGATGACAGGGCTTTTGGTGGTATCGGGTTTATTTATCGCAAATGCGAGCCCGAATGCACCGGTACGGATGGTTCCGGAAAATTTCAGTGGTCTGGCCGACACTGTCAGCCCGGCTATCGTCCACATCCGGGTGGAAAAAACAGTCAAGACCAGCGGGCCGGCTATGGGGCCATTTGGGATGAACCCCTTTGGCAACAATAATCCGTTCAAAGACCATTCGGAAAAGTTTTTCGGGCCGAACGGCCGACCGGAATTCAAACAGCCCGGTTCTGGATCCGGATTCGTCATCGACAAAGACGGTTATGTCGTTACCAATAATCATGTGGTCGAGGGTGCCGATAAAATCAAGGTCATTTTAAAAGATGAGAAGGAATACGACGCCGAGATCATCGGGCGGGATCCTGTCACTGACATTGCCCTTCTCAAGGTTGAAACAAAAGACAGTTTACCGACCGTGGCTTTAGGTAGCTCCGACAATCTCAGGGTCGGGGAGTGGGTCATGGCCATTGGAAGTCCGTTCGGGTTGGAACAAACCGTGACCGCCGGAATCGTCAGCGCCAAAGGACGCGTCATCGGTTCCGGGCCATACGACGATTATATCCAGACAGACGCATCCATCAACCCGGGAAACAGTGGCGGCCCCCTGCTCAACATGAAAGGTGAGGTTATTGGGATCAACACCATGATCATCGCCGGCGGGCAGGGAATCGGGTTCGCGATTCCCATCGACTTGGCAGAGAATGTCCTCGCTCAGTTGAAACAAAACGGTTCGGTCACCCGCGGGTGGTTCGGTGTCAGTATTCAGGATTTGAAAGGGGAGCTGGCGGCGTACTATGGTGCCAAGGGGCAGACCGGTGTGCTGGTTGCCGCCGTTACCCCCGGAGATCCTGCAGATAAAGCCGGGATTCAGGCCCAGGACATCATCATGGAGGTCAACGGCAAAAAAATGACAACCAGCCGGGATCTGACGACACTGGTGGCCGGTCTGGGTGTCGGTGACCGGGCCAAAGTCAAAATTCTGCGGGGTGGTGACACCAAGACCCTGACGGTTAATATCGGAAAACGACCGCTAACCTTGGCGGCAGCCGATGACAGTCATCAGAAAAGCGAAGGCGAGTACGGTTTTCAAGTGTCCGAACTAACACCGGAGATGGCCGAGCAATACAATCTCAGCAACGCCAACGGTATCGTCGTGGTCGGTGTGCAATCCGGCGGCAAGGCCGATAAGGCCGGTGTCAAAGCGGGCGATCTCATCCTCGAGGTGAATCATGGGAGTGTCGAATCGGTGAGTCAATTCAAGCAACTGCTCGACCAAAACAAAAAGGGTGACGGGATCAAACTGCTTGTCAAACGCCCGAATGCTGGTCTGTTGGTGATACCCTTGGCTTGATCTACGGCGAGGGCATCATCATACCGAACCGGGGCGGCGCGTTTCCCCCTGCCACCCCGGTTCAATCATTAAGAAACGGTTAATTCAGGGGTTGGTGAGTTTTTCCCTTAAATGCTGAACCAGAGCGGAGGGAGTGATCAGCAGCGAAAGCGTGCACTGTCCGAATGCATTAGGCAACTTTGGGAAAGAACAGCTGGAACCCCGGTTATCAGATTCGGATCTCAGTAAGTGAACTGAGTCAACAGTTTTATATCATTATTAAATCTGTTCTTTCCTTAGGTTGCCTTATGCATGAGTTTGCGCGCTGAAGTCGCTGGTTATTCCCTCCGCTACCGGATGATGAAAACTCCCCGAGGGCGCGGTTAATTACTTTGTGAATTGCTTGGTTCTGTCTTATCCGGTGCAATACCTTTTCCTTCCCCGGCAAATTTTTCGACGACATCTTCAAATGCTGGCATTAAACTCTTGGTGCTCGCTTCGGTCAGATAGAAGGGTTCGGCACTTTGCGATGATGTTGCCGGGTAGAACGTGTCTATGTCGTTTTGTTTGTCGAAAATGGCCAGATCGTAGGTTTGCAGTCCTTTTACTTCTATTGTGTATATGGGGGCGGAGAATTCAGTTTTACTCTTGTCCGGAATATATTTATCGCACGCCAACTGGGACAGTGTTGCTACCAGCTGATCGATTACGGCAGCGTCGACTGGACGACCGTCAGCCGTCAGCCAGGACATTTTACCCTTGAGCGGCGCAGTTTTCGCATTTTCATTCTTTTGACTTTCACTCCCCTCGGGTTGCCCTGAATTTTCGAGCGGGACTTCCTTCCGCGACAGTGAGAGAGCTTCTTCTCCTTTCGACAGCTCTATTTCCGATACGTCGCTGGCGGCAAAGGAGAGAACGACCTTGTCCCGCAGGTCTTCTGCGCTGTATTCGAATTTAGACCTGAAATTGTCACTGGCCTGAAAGACGTTAGGATCCCCGGCGAGCCGGACAAAGGTGTGGCGGAACGAGGGGGCGGGTTTGCCGATATCGAATTCCCGATCGACGGTCGAGCCACTCCATGCTTTGACGAGGATCTTTTTTTTATCGTCCAATTCGTAGCGGGGGTAATCCTTGGCTTCGGAGACCAAGGCCGTCAGACTGAGGTCGGATATGGTGTCTATTATCGGGCTGACTTTGGCCTTGTCCACCCGATATTTTTTGGATCCCACGCTCCAATTGCCATCAGCTTTGGCCAATTCGACCGTGCCTTTGGGTCCCGAGATCTCGATGCGGGTGATCGTCTTGCCACTTATCGGGGCCAACTGTGGCAGTTCGTAGTGCGTCCGATCCGTTTGCCGCGTGAGAAGATAGGCAGACAGTCCGGCAATAACGGCCAGCAGAATGACATATTCTTTTTTCACCTTCACTTTGGTCGTCTCCCGTTTTTAAGCCCTTGTAAGATCGTAGAAGTGGTTTCAGAACCTCAGATCACGCCGAAGTGCAAGGCGTGGGCCGACGAAAAAACGCAGCATACATGGGGGTATGTGAGTATTTTGAGGAGGACCACAACACCGCAATTTGGTGTTTGATGGGGTTTTGAAACCACTTCTAAACAAATTTTAATCTCCGTTTGTCCACGATCATTTCGCGTGAAACATTGCCTGGATGCGTTTCTTGCGTGCATTTCTGCGGAACCAGATCATTACACCGAACAGGCACACCAGCACCGGCAGCCCGGCGATGTTGAAGGTCTTTATCAGTGTTTTGGCTCCGGCGCCAATTTTTTGCAGGGGGTTAAACGTCTGTTTCTTGCTCCGCAAACTCGCCAAATCTTCCCGGCCATTCAGGGCGTCGATTACATTCATAATAAAAACGGCATTGGCACCTCGACCCTGGGCATCGATGACGTTGTCCGTCAGCATTTCGGAAGAGGCCATGATAAATATCGAACCCGGTTGGCCGTCCGATAGGAACACACCGGTGCTTTCAATTTGCGGCGGTACATCTTCGGGTTGAGCTTCTTTAGCCATGTCCGGTGTCTGTTGCGACTCATTTTTGTCGGTATTAGATTCGCTACTATCGTTTTCGGATGGTTTTTTTTCAGGGAGTGGTTTGCCCTTGAAATAGCTCGTGAATTTTCCGTTTAGCAGATAGGCCAAGGGATAGCTCTGCATCTCTTCCTCATTTTTTGGCGGAAAGATGAAGTTGGGATTGAGGTTGATCTGCCCCTGCATTTTCCAGGATTCCGGGGATGAGGAAAACACCCGGTAGGTTTTGACGTTTTCATTAAGACGGTCGTCAACCAGTTCCAGAGGTGATATGCGAACAGCTATCAGACGGTTGATATTATTCATAAAGTCTAGATCATGATTGATTTTGTCAGCTTGAATGAGCGGTGCAAAGTAGACTGGCCGCTCACCGCCGCCCATGCCCTGGGGCAGTTCCTGTTTGTAACAGTTTTTGTCCATTACGTATGATCGGTTGACTCGGATCCCGTAATGCGTGAGCAGTTTTTCCAGACCGGTGTCGAGCGGTTCATATCGGGGACCCTGATTCATGCCTAAGGCCATCTGTTGCGGTGACGGGAGGATTTCCTCGAAGCTGTCGAGAATAAGCATGAGGTTCTTGCCCTGCATCAGAAACTGATCGATGAGGTAAAGCTCATAATCACTGAACGTTTCCATGGGTCGCGCGATGACCAGCGTTTTTAGATCCATTGGGATCTCACCCTCTGAGAGGGCAACATCCTTGATTGTATAATTTTGAGACACGAGCTGCCGGAAACTATTTAGCGCATCCGCATTGTCCGGATTCATCTGCGGTTGAGGCCTGACCGGCAAGGTCCCCTTATCCGTCAGGTAACCAAGATCAGCGTTGATGTCGATCAGCGATTCGATATTCTTAGAGATCAGGTCTTCCATATCATCCGGATTCACCATGTCGTAGCGGGTACCGATAATCGGGATGCGCAGGATGTTGACCAATTGCACCACAACCGAAGTATCGCCGTGCTCGAGCACCAGTCCGACCGAACCTTCGCCCGCCGCGATGTTTTCTTCCATTATCGCCGGCCACTTGAGGCTGAGCAGGTCGTACTTCTTCGTCCGCAAATCCTGGAGAGCCGTGCTGTCGGTGCTGGGATCGCGGTAGAGAAACTCGAGCTTGTTGAAAAGAGTCGGGTTCAGTTTATCGACGACGGTTTTGGTCCGCGCCGGTAGATCCGGCAGATCATCGAGGCCGATGACCTTTGCCACCGCATTCAGGGACGAGGACTGGTAAAGGGTGATACGGATCTTGTCCGAAAGTCGTTGCAGGGCGCTGATTTTATTGTTCAGTTTCATAATGGCCGTCGTGAGCTGGTATTCGAGGCCGTCGGTGGAAGTAATCGTTGGGATGCGTTCAATCAAATCTCCATGGATGATGACCAGGCCCATGTATGCCTTCTGAAACTTGACCTGATCCTCATCGATTACCTGAATCTGGATCGAATTGATACCGTAATTGTTGGCCAGTTCCTGGTTGGCTCGCGAGCCGGGGTCTAAATCGCCCTCGTCGGGGCTGACATCATAAAACCGATAATTGAAGTACTTGCTGGAGTAGATAGCATATTCTTCAAGCAAATCGCGCAGGTAACGCTCGTGGTTGTTGTATGGTGCCGGGAGATTCTTGGTAAAAAAAACATCGATGGTCAACGGCTCTGAAAGTGTGGAGACCACCTGACGACTGGCTTTAGAAATGGAATAAATCTTGTCGCCTGTCAGGTCGATACGAAAGAAAAGCGTGATTCCGGCCAAGTTTATCAGGACGACGGCAACCAGGTATATGATGAATTTGATGTATTTTCCGTTTATTGCTTTGACCACCATGTGATAACTCCTTAATTTTTCTCTTCCAATGCCAGATGCGCGCCGTATAGGCTGATGAAGCAAATGCTGAGGAAATAGATAATATCGCGCGAATCGACAATGCCCCGTGAAATATTTTGAAAGTGCTGATCCGCTCCCAAATAAGCCAGTACACCCAGGAAGTTTTGGGGAAGAAAATGGAGCATGCGGTCGATCAGCGTCAGGGCGAAGCAGATGGCCAGACCGATGATGAAAGCAATGATCTGATTGCGGGTCACGGCGGAAGCGAAGAGGCCGATGGCCGCAAAAGCGGCCCCCAGCAGCACGGCCCCCATATACCCGCCCATCACCGGTCCCCAATCGAGGTTGCCGAGGGTAGACACAATTATCGCGTAACAGATGGTCGGTACAAGCATGGCGATGATGAAAGCGACCGCCGCAGAGAATTTACCCAGAATGACATCCGTATAGGTGACCGGCAGGGTGAGTAAGGTCTCATAAGATCCGACGTTCAATTCTTCTGAAAACAATCGCATGGTAACGGCCGGCACGATAAACGAGAAAATGACCGGCAGCATGGTGAAAAAATTTCGCAGGCTGGCTTGTTCCAGAATAAAAAACGTCGCAAAGAAGAACCAGCCGGTTACGAGAAGAAAAATGGCGATGACGATATAAGCTATCGGTGACACAAAATAAGTGCCGAACTCTTTCTTGAAAATAGGAATAGCCGCGTGCATACTAGTTCTCCTTGGTCAGTTCGCGGAACACGGTTTCAAGGGTCTGGGATTCCTGGTAAAATTCGAGCAATACCCAGTCAGTCTCTTTAATGGTGCGGTAGATGTCGCCTCGCGTGTCCTGAGAAGATGAGACCGACAGTGTGACCTTCAGCGAACCTTTGTCGTCGGTCACCCCCACGATCTGATCCACCCCTGCAGTTGCCGACAGTTTACTCCGAACGGTTTCAGCATCTGTCTGCTGGAAAACGAGATGAACAAGAGTGGTGTTTCCGGCCGAATTCTTGAGGCTTTCAACATTGCCGTCGGCGACGATTTTCCCCTGGCTGATAATTATGATGCGGTCGCAGGTGGCTTCGGCTTCACTGAGTATGTGAGTCGACAAAATGATTGTTTTCTGCTTGCCGATACGTTTGATGATGTCCCGTATTTCGACAATTTGGTTCGGATCCAGACCGGAAGTCGGTTCGTCGAGAATCAGGATTTCGGGGTCGCTCAGCAGGGCATGGGCCAGGCCGACCCTCTGTCTGAAACCCTTGGATAGTTCGCCGATCGATTTGTGCATGACGGTATCTAAACCGCATAAGTCGCCGAGCTCGCGGATGCGGGGCTGTTTACGGTCCGATGGGAGTTCGCGAATTTCGGCGATGTAATTCAGGTAATCGTAGGTCAGCATTTCGTGGTAGAGCGGCGCCGATTCGGGTAGATACCCCATGATTTTTTTGATTTCGATGGACTGGTGCGCGATATCATAGTCCTTGACCTGGATGGTTCCAGCGCTGGGTGTCAAGAACCCGGTCAACATCCTCAGAGTGGTGGTTTTTCCCGCGCCGTTAGGGCCCAGCAGGCCCAAAATTTCACCTTTTTTGATGTCGATGTTGATATGATCCACAGCGCAGACGTCACCATAGTGCTTTGTCAGATTTTCGACATGGATCATCTTATACTCCTTTTGGTTCAGTCAGATCGGATCTTTAGTGATTGTAAAAAAGTTTTGTTATTCGAACGTTTTTTTCAGCAACTACTTATACCATCTTTGCGTATTGCGGAATTTATTTTTAAAAGCGGTATAAATTGTCAGGGACGGCTGCAACCAACTGTTTGCAGAGCAAAGGCTTATAGAAAAATAATTATAGATTGTCAAGAGACAGGTGGGAGGCTGGTGAGATGGAACACGCTAATTTATCTAAGAAACTTTAAAATATGAGTCTACACTTCTCCACTTACTAAAATGGATAGGATTTTTTTCGAGGTGTATTCGCCGATGTCCGCCAGGCCGTCGCTGGGCATGAATTCCGCGGCATTGTTCGAGTACAGGCAGGTCGCAGAGGCGGGAAATTCATCGTCGGCGCGATAGAAGATGTACATCAAGGCGATTTTGGGCAGGGGCTGTAACAGAAAACTGAAATCGCCGGTTGCCGGATGGGCGTCGGCATCCCCACCGAGGAATTCGATGATGCGATTTTGCGCGGCTTCGATTTGGTCTACCCATGGCACCAGGGGCAATTCGGTATGGGTCACGAAGGCACCGGCATAGGGCATGCTGTTGGGCATTTCTTTGAAAGACTTCAACGGCTCGATAATTTGAGACGATGGCCGGGCATGACGGGCGTAAAGGGAGATGAGAACGCCGAGGACGCCGTTTTCACTTCGCCCGCCGAAAGAGACTCCTTCAGGTGAAATCCGGCAGGTTTCGCCGAAGGCTTTGAACGTATGCGAACCGCCGTCCTGCTCGGCCGGCAGGGCCGCGGCGAGGTCCACCGTCCGGCAACGGTAAAGTTGCCCAAGGTTCTCGGCGATAATTCTGGCATAGTTATCGGTCATCGTTTGCGCTAATCTCCGGTATAATTTTGATTGTATTAATTAAATAGTGCCCATCCAAGATTGTTGAAAACATCGATGGGCACCTGTGTCAGTGTCCGATTCATAAATGAGCAATTTTTTCTCTGGGCAAGGCCGCACAAGGGTTTTGACCACAAGCGTAGCCTGTCTACGTTGAGGATCAAAACCCGCGGAGAACGCCGTTCAGAGGAAAAAGGGCCATTTATGGACGGACACTAAATATGAACTTCGACCGTGTGCTGACAGCCCTCCAGAGATTTCGCTTGGGTGTCAAGCGGTGTTCGGCCGGAAAGTCTAATCATGATCCTGGTTTCCCTGAAAAGTCAATACATCATCCAGAAAAATTTTCCTTGACAAGGATAATGGAAAAACATAAAAAGGGCTCCCCTTAATTCACTGTAATTTCGAAAACTTTGGACAATGGCGCCCAAAGTTCATTAGCTTGCATTGTTCGGACAAAGACGTCCCTATCTCCAGAGTGAGGAGGGGCGTCTTTTTTTTGCTTTTTAAATGGGTCCAATAAACGTTAGGAAAACGAATATGGGGCAAGTGTTCAAACCCAAAATCACGGTATTCCATTGCATCAACACGTTTGGAGAGGGTGATGCGTCGCCGCTGGCCGGAGGCGAGAAATTCGCGTCCAAATTTGTGAAGTTGCCGTGTTCGAGCATGGTGAAAGACGTATTCCTTTTGCGGGCGTTCGAGGCCGGTGCCGATGCCGTGGTCGTTCTGGTTTGCCCCGATGGCGCCTGTCGGTACGTCGAAGGTAATCTGCGTGCCAAAAAGCGTGTGCGGTGGGTCCAGGCTTTACTGGACGATATTGGTCTTAACGGCAAGCGGCTGTCTCTTTTCAACCTGCATCCCGGTGACACGGCGGCAGTCGACCGTATCATTCAAGATATCCTGGGACAAATGGCGGTTCTGGGTCGCAATCCGGCTGCACGGGATCTGCCGTGAACAATCGCGGAGATAGAGCCTGGTTATCAACAGGAAGCGCAGCTTCCCTCAGTACGAAAACAAAGCGGGCGCCTGCGCCCGGAAACCGGTTTCGATTTGCGGCTGAAATTCGCCGCCAACGAGGCCTAAGCCCGAACCAGGCCCGTCTTCAAAAAAAGTATGGAATTATGCTTGGAGGTTGTGAGTTTTATGCGGCAATGACATCGGGTCCGGCCTAAGATCCTGTAGGCAACTCAGACAGTCAACCGCTGTTCTCAACCGCTCATCTGAGCTCTGACGCGTCATTTTCATAAACCGTGACGGCATAAGGGGCATGAGGGTTTAGTCGATAAAATCGATGATATCTTTTAACTGACATAACCGGCCTAACCGACTCAACTAGCACAACTGCTTTCGTACGAAAATAGAATTTTCATGTATCGTGGTGGCCCTTTGAGGCCATGAACGTTTACCATGAGACTTAATTGGGTCTCGACTGGAGTTGAAAAATGATTGTAGCAGAACAGAAATCCATTGCAGAAATCAAGGAAATCGTCGCCCCCTACAAGAAAATCCTGCTCCTTGGATGCGGCACCTGTGTCAAAACTTGTTTTGCCGGTGGTGAAGACGAGGTCGCCGTGATGGCCGCGGCCTTGCGACTGGCCGTTAAAATAGAGGGCCGGGACATCGAAGTCGAGGAGTTGACGGTCGAACGGCAGTGTGAGGACGAGTTCATTCAGGAAAGCGCTGAGGCAATTGCCCGAAACGAATCCGTCCTGTCGTTGGCCTGCGGCGCCGGGGTTCAGGCGCTGGCCCGACGATTTAAAACGACACCCGTTCTGCCGGGAGTTAACACGACCTTCATGGGCGTTCTTGAAAAGCCGGGTCTTTTCACCGAAGAGTGCGCCGGTTGCGGAGACTGCAAGCTGGCCCTGTTCGGCGGGGTCTGCCCGTTTACCCGCTGCGCTAAAAAACTGGTGAATGGTCCTTGCGGCGGCTCACGCCAAGGCAAATGTGAGGTCAACCCGGATACCGACTGTGCCTGGCATCTGATCATCGAGCGGCTGACGGCCCTGGGGCAAACCGCCAACCTGAAAGTGTATCTTCCGCCCAAAAACTGGTGCGCCAGCCTTGCCTCCGGGCCTCGCAAACTTACTAGAGAGGATCATGAAATATGAAAACTGATTGCATCAGTCGATTGCAGAGCGTTTTGTCCGACGGCGGTTTTGCCGTGACGGCTGAATGCGGCCCGCCCCGCGGCGCCGATCCCGAAGTGGTTCACAAGAAGGGGCAATTGTTGCAGGGATGTGCGGATGCCATCAATGTGACCGACAACCAGACGGCGATTGTGCGCATGTCCAGCATCGCGGCCAGTGTCCATCTATTGGGACTGGGGCTCGAGCCGGTCATGCAGATGGTGACCCGCGACCGCAACCGAATTGCACTGCAGTCGGACATTTTAGGGGCATATTCCCTCGGGATCAGAAACATCCTTTGCCTTTCTGGCGATCACCAGAGCTTCGGCAGCCAACCCGACGCCTTGAATGTATTCGATATCGACTCGATGAACCTTCTGCGGACGGTCAAGGACATGCGGGATGAAGGCGGCGACATGAGTGGCTTTGCACTCAAGGAGCCACCATGCATGTTCATCGGGGCCGCCGCCAATCCGTTTGCCGATCCCTTTGAGTACCGGATTATTCGGCTGGCAAAGAAAATCGAGGCCGGTGCTGATTTCATCCAGACCCAATGCGTCTACAACATGGATCGGTTCAAACAATGGATGAAGATGGCGCACGAGGAAGGTCTGACCGAAAAGGTTCATATCCTGGCCGGCGTGACCCCGCTGAAATCCGCCGGTATGGCCCGCTACATGTCCAAAAAGGTGGCGGGAATGGACGTCCCCGATCATTTGATTCAACGGATGGGCGGTGTTTCCAAGGAGAAGGCGGCCGACGAGGGCTTAAAAATCTGCCTGGAAACTATTGCCGAACTCCGTCAGATCGATGGGCTTCACGGTATACACATCATGGCCATCGAGTGGGAAGAAATCGTACGCGAGATCGTCGAGGCTGCCGGTCTCCTGCCGCGCCCGTAGTGGGATGCCCTAAAGAAGGGCCTACATCGGTCGACGAGTGTCGTGTCATTTTGTTTTGACTGCCTTGAGCGGCGCAATTGAAAGCATATAAGGTTCCCAGTTAGAGGTTCAACATTCAGCACTGCCTCTAGCTGCAAGCTTCCAGCTTGTTCGAAAAGGAAACTTTTAAGTTACGGTGAAAAATTCCAATTCGCAAATAACAAACAAATCGCAATGACCAAAATTCAAGATTACAAACCTGTTTGGTTCATTACCTATCGCAAATTGGAATTTATTTGTATTGTTGTGTAAATGCAATCACATCCAACATCTTTCCCGGGCTCCCTTTGATAGAGGGAGGGGAATTTTCCCCTTCTTATAAGAAAGGATAGAGGGATTATTAAAAAAGTCCGGTAGCCAATTGAAAACCGGAAAAAAGAAGACTGTATCGGAGACATCCATGCCCCAAAAGTATCAGATTCACACGGATATGGCGGCGCCACGATTTCACCCGATCGGCAAGTATGCGACGGTCGAGTTTCGAGAGAACTGTGCCGGTAGCTGTCGAAAATGCGTCAAGAAGAAATGCGTCTACAATATCTTCAACGAAAACGTCTTGCACATGAGTGCCATGGACGAGCCGGAGTACCTCTACACCTGCATGAGCTGTTTTCGCTGCATTCAGGAGTGCACCAAGGGCATATTTTCCCGCACGATCAACCCGGACTACCGCACCTTGGGCGACGACTACTGGCGAGCGGACATTCTCCACCGACTCTGGTACCAGGCCCACATGGGTAAAATACCGGTTTCCGGGGCGGGGTATCGCGGTCCTTTTGTGGGACCCGGTTTCGACGCCATGTGGACCGATATGTCCGAGATCGTGCGGCCGACGCGTGATGGCATCCACGGTCGAGAGTACATCAATACCAGCATCGAGCTTTCCCGCCGGATCACCCGCTTGGAATTCAATTCGGATATGTCTCTGGCCTCGTCCGTGCCACCGATTCTCGAGATTCCGCTCCCGCTGTTGTTCAAACTGTCGAAGGATCTGGTCATAAACGAACATGTCCTGCTTTCGGCGGCCAGGGCTGCCCGACGGCTGGGGACCCTGATGTTCGTCAGGCCTCAGGATGTCACCGAGGCCTTGGGGCCTTATGCCGACAGCTTGATTCCCTGCCTGACCCGCGACGACCTCGAGGCGCACAGCGACATGATTCGGCACAGCCGGGTCGTTGAACTGGTCGATGGCCCGGGGATTGAAACAGTATTCGATACTGTTCGTCGTATCCACCCGGACGTGCTGATCATGGTCGGGATGCCCCTTGACGCGCGGGCGGCCGGCCGCGCGCGTGACTTGGCCAGAACAGGCGTCGATACCCTGCATTTCAATGCCGATGATCACGGCAACGAACGCGATTCGCAGAACCCGCGGTTCTTGAAGGAAATGATCCGTGAGATCCACCTGGAACTGGTGGAAAACGCCGTTCGTCAGCAGATCAACCTGGTTTTTTCAGGCGGGATCGCCATGGCTGAGCACATGGCCAAAGCGCTCATCTGCGGTGCCGACGCCGTCACGGCCGATCTGGCCCTGTTGATTGCCATGGAGTGCCGGCTGTGCGGCCGGTGCCGCAATGGTCTCAGCTGTCCGGTCGATCTGGATCAACCGTTCGATACCCGCTGGGGTAGCCAGCGAATTGTCAACCTCATCGGCGCCTGGCACAGCCAATTGATCGAACTGATGGGTGCCATGGGCATCCGGGAGGCCAGGCGGTTGCGGGGCGAAGTGGGGCGGTCCATGTGGTTCGAAGACCTGGAACGCGATCATTTCGGCCCTATTTTCGGAGAACGCAAAGTATCAGGACTGGGATAGAGACAATGAAACATACACCACACACCACGAAATTGCCTGAAACAAAAGAAGCCCGGTCGCGGTTTCGCAATACGATCGGCAAATATACCATCAAACGCAGCTCGGCCTGCATTTCCTGCGGACTGTGCGCCGAACTCTGTCCCTACGGGGTCCATCCCCGCTACAAAGAATATTCAAAGTCGCTCCGACCAATCGATCACAAGTGCATCGGGTTCAAGTGTAAGGAAAACGACTACTACTGTATCGACCGCTGCCCGGAAAAGGCCTTGACACTGCGGCTTAACCCGGTTCTGGAAACTTTGGGAGACTATCGTTGGACGTCCGAAATGCTGCTCGCCCATTGGGAAATGGCCGAAACCGGCAACCTTCCCACCGTGGGTCTGGAGTACAATCTTGGATGCTCCGGCGGTGGATTCGACAAGATCCGGTTTAAGCTGTCTGACCCCGCAGACTATCGTGATGTCAGCGATGAGGAGATCGATCTGGGGCTCGATCTCAACAAGAGAAAAGACGGTCGCCCGGAACGACGGCTTTCTCTGCCGTGCTACAGCGGCGGCATGTCCTATGGTTCCATGGCTCTCACGGCACTAGTTGGCCGGGCCCGGGCCGCGGCCCGGCTGAACACCCTTACGTGTACCGGTGAGGGGGGATATCCCAAGGAGTTCCTCCCATACGCCGATTACGTCATCACCCAGGTTGCCACCGGTTTGTTTGGAGTCCGTGAAGAGACAATCCAGTGCGCGCCGGTGATCGAGTTCAAATACGCCCAGGGCGCCAAGCCCGGTCTGGGTGGGCACCTGCTGGGTGACAAGGTGACTCCGGAGGTCGCCGCCATGCGTGAAACAGTGGTGGGCAGCTCACTTTTTTCGCCCTTTCCCTTTCACAGCGTTTATTCGGTTGAAGATCACAAGAAGCATGTCGACTGGGTTAAAGAAGTCAATCCCCGCGGCCTGGTTTCAGTGAAAGTGTCGACGCCCACGGACGTGGACATGGTGGCCGTCGGCAGCTACTACGCCGGCGCCCACATCATCCATATCGACGGCAGTTACGGTGGGACCGGTGCGGCGCCTGACATCGCCAAGAAAAATATCGCCATGCCCATCGAGTACGCCATTCCGAAGGTGCATCAATTCCTGAAGAACGAGGGGATCCGGGACGAAGTCTGCCTGATTGCCAGCGGCGGGATCCGCAACGCGATGGACGTGGCCAAGGCGATTGCCCTGGGTGCCGACGGCGTGGTCATCGGGACCGCCGAACTGGTCGCGATGGAATGCGTGCGCTGTGGCAACTGCGAGAGCGGTCGCGGCTGTGCCCGCGGCATCGCTTCTACGGATCACGAACTGGGCCACATGATGTCAGAAGCCTATACCGAGCAGCGCCTTGTCAACATGTACATGGCCTGGCGCAAACAGTGGTGTGACATACTGCGGCAGTTCGGCATGCAAAGTGTGGGGGAGCTCGTCGGACGCTCCGACCTGCTGGTCCACCTCGATTACCTGGACGAAGTGCAAAGAGCCCGGTATCAACCCGCACCCCGTCACCAGTTGATTATTTAGGGGCTTACTCAAAAATAACTTTCCTTTTGGGCGCCTCAACGTCCAAAATTGCCAACTTATTTTTTCGTGAACCCTAAGGAGTAAAAATGAGAGATCGACGCGATTCGATTACAGATAGAATTCTGGCGTCCCGGGCGAAAATTGCCCGTGGCACAGTGCAAAACAAGAAAGCCGCCGAAGAGGGGGGCTGCGGTGTTACCGGTTTTATCTCCTCGATCCCGGTCCGGGGGCGCCATATCTATGAGCCCTCTACCCAGATGCACAACCGGGGCAACGGCAAGGGCGGCGGCATTGCCGCGGTGGGGCTCTCGGCCGAGAGCCTGGGGGTCACGCAGGACATCCTGGACACCCATTACATGCTGCAGGTGGCGCTGCTCGATACGACGGCCCGACCCGAAGTGGAAGCCGCCAATGTTGCCCCCTTTTTGGAGGTCCACAAAGCCGAACGGCTTCCGACTGTCGATGATTACCGTGACATCGAGGGGTTGGAAGTCAAGCCGCCGGATGTCTGGCGCTATTTCGTGCGCGTCAGAAAAGACGCGCTGGCACGGTTCATCGATGACAACCGGCTGCAGGACTTGGATCCCCGCAAGGCCGAAGACGAGTTCATCTGCCAGAACTCGACCCGCATCAATCAGGCGTTCTACGCGTCATTGGGGGAACAGCGGGCCTTCGTTTTGTCCCACGCCCGCAATCTGATGATTCTCAAAATTGTTGGCTACGCCGAAAAAGTCGTCGAGTATTACATGCTCAACGATTTCAAGGCCCATGGATGGATCGCCCACCAGCGGTATCCGACCAAGGGACGGGTTTGGCATCCCGGCGGCGCCCATCCCTTCAGCGGCATGGACGAGGCCCTGGTTCACAATGGCGATTTCGCCAATTACCATGCGGTCTCCGAATACCTGAAGCAGCACAACATCTACCCCCAGTTTCTAACGGACACCGAGGTTTCGGTACAGCTGCTGGACCTGCTGAACCGCACTTTCGAGTACCCGATGGAATATATCATCGAGGCCATGGCACCGACCACGGAGCACGACTTCGACCGGCTGTCACCCGAAAAACAGCGTATCTACCGATATATCCAGTCGGCCCACATTCATGCTTCGCCGGATGGCCCCTGGTTTTTCATTATCGCCCGCAACAATCCCTATGCGAACTACTTCCAGCTCATCGGGATCACCGACACCTCCATGCTGCGCCCGCAGGTGTTTGCCCTGCAGGAGGGCGAGGTGCAGATCGGCCTGATTTGCTCGGAAAAGCAGGCCATCGATGCCACCCTGCAGAACCTGGCGGCCGAAGACGATCGCTTTTGTCCGGTGGCCGACAGGTATTGGAACGCCCGCGGGGGCAGCGCCGCCGACGGCGGGGCCTTTCTCTTCACCGTCAAGGATGCCGGCCGGGGCGACGGTTCCAAGGCGCTCGTCTGCACCAACAAATTCGGCGCCACTGTCCAGACACCGGAAGGACAGGCACACTTCCGGCCGTCGCTTGCCCTGAGGTCCGCCGACAATGGAAATGACATTTCCGCCGCGGTGGCCAGTGGCCTGGCAGCTGCCGACACCTCTGACCTCAAAGAATACGGCGCCACCCACCTTCCCCGGTGGGATTATGCAGCGCTCGTTCATTTCTGCCGTGAACTGGTTGACCAGGGCACAAAAAGCGATGCCGCCAAGATCAAAGCGATCGAGGTTCTGACGTTTCTGAACGACCGCCGGCTGGCAACCGGTGCCAAAAAGCGCAGTTCGACGCTTCAAATCGTCAGAGAAAACATGACCGCACTCTTCATAAACGTGCCTAAAATCAACATAAACGGCAGCAGCATTTACCGTCATATCGATTGGTCGACGCGGGATGCGCTGCGGTCCCCGCAGGAACCGGAAAAAATACTGGTCGTGAATGCCAGGGAGTTTCCACCGGAAGGCGATAACTGCGACGCGCGATTGATCTGTGCGGCCTATAAAATGGGGTGGCGGCAGTTTCTCTGTTACGGGTACAAGGGGCAGCGATTCACCGGGTGCGGACTGCTGAGCAATACCGACGGTGTGCGCATCGATGTTTACGACAGCTCGGGTGACTACCTCGCTTCAGGCATCGACGGCCTCGAGATCCATGTCCATGGAAACGCACAGGACCAGCTCGGGCAGATCATGAAACGCGGGAAACTGGTTATTCACGGCGATGTCGGCCAGACCTTCATGTACGGCGCCAAAGGGGGTGACGTCTACATCCTGGGTCATGCTGCCGGACGGCCGTTGATCAACGCCGTCGGACGCCCCCGCGTGGTCATCAACGGCACGTGCCTGGATTTTCTGGCCGAATCCTTCATGGCCGGCGATCCCCTCAATGGTGGGGGCTTCGTCGTTCTGAACGGTTTCGAATTCGATCCGAACGGTAATATTGTCGCCCGAGAGCGCCCATACCCCGGTTCGAACCTCTTTTCCCTGGCCTCGGGCGGCGCCATCTACTTGAGGGACCCGCATAGGACGGCTGTCGAAGGGCAGCTGAACGGTGGCGAGTTCGTGGATTTGACACCTGCAGACTGGGAACTGATTCTGCCCTACCTCGAGGAGAACGAAAGGTTGTTCGGTATCTCCATCGATAATGATATATTGCGGGTCGACGGTGAAAAAAAGGACTACCGGTCGGTATACCGCAAGGTGCAGGCCGCCAAGCTCGATGTCCTGGCAAAGGCTGCCGTTGCCTCCGAAGAATGGGGCGAGGACTGGCAGGATGAGTGAATAGGTAAAACGCCGTCTACTCGATATTTTCTTTGACGGGTCGATTCATATCGTTATTATAGAATAAATTCCAAAATCGGTCCCAGGGAAAGGGCAACCAGCGGATATCGCCAAGCCAATTGAATTCCCGGTTTGTCCGGGTCCCAAAGGACTTGTTGGCCCGACCCTCGTGCTCCAGACCGACGTCGTGACGATTGGCTTAAATTCTTCGTGTCCATACCCGCCCCACATAAAAGGCCACTGTTCTATCGCCGAATCGTTAGGGGGGATAACCGCCGTGATTGCCGTAGCAAAGGAAATTAAAGGCCTGATCTTCGATTGTGACGGAACCCTCGCGGATACAATGCCCATCCACATCGATGCCTGGTCTGCCACTTTCAAGGCTTGGGGAGTGTCCTGCCCACCCGAGTTCATCGACCATGTCAAAGGCATGCCGGCCGAAAAAATCATTGCCGAATTCAATCGTCGTTACAATCACCAGATCGACGTCAAGTCGTTTGCTGCTGAGAAAAACCGCCGCGCCCGCCTGCGACTGGCGGAAGCCCAACCGATCCAACCCGTCACTAATATCGTTCTGCAGTACTGGGGCCGTTTGCCGATGGCCGTCGCATCCGGCGGAACCCGTGACAATGTTATTTTGACCCTGGATGCCATCGGACTGACGGAGTACTTTAACACCGTTATTACGGCCGATGACCCGGTGGCACCCAAACCCGACCCGCAGATTTTCCTGGAGGCCGCCCGGCGCCTGGGTGTCGCGCCCACCTATTGCCAGGTCTTCGAAGATGGTAATCCCGGTCTGGAGGCCGCCCGCAAAGCCGGTATGACGGCCACAGATGTCCGCGCGCACATTCCCTGAAAAGCCTCTCCGAGGAAGAGACATGACGCTGAAGGTTTACAATCCATTTAATCAGGAAGTCGTTGCCGAACTGCCCTACGACACGGATAGCCGCATCGGGGATAAAATCGATACCGCTCGCCGCAGCGTCGAAAAATGGCGCCAGGCGCCTCTTGAGGAGCGGATCGACACTGTTAAAAAGGGATTGGATTATTTTCGTACGAACAAAGCGGTTATTGCCGAGGAGATTAGCCGCCAGATGGGAAAACCGATCAACCAGTCCCGTAACGAGTTCGGCGGCTTTTTCGAAAGAGCAGAGCACATGCTGGCCATTGCACCGGACGCTCTTTCTGCCGAAATTTTGCCTGGCAAGGTCGGTTTTCACCGCAGGATTGAGCATGAACCCCTCGGGATCGTCTTGGATATCGCCGCCTGGAATTATCCATTGCTCATCGCCGTCAATGTGGTCATCCCAGCCCTTTTAGCCGGGAACAGCGTTCTGCTCAAGCACAGTGCCAGGACGCCCCTGTGCGGGTTGCATTTCGAGAAAGCTTTCGGTCAACAGGCTCCCGGACTGGTTCAGAATCTCATCCTCACCCATGATCAAACCCTCGCTATGATCCACAATGGTGGTGTGGATCACGTGGTCTTCACCGGTTCGGTTCCTGGGGGACGAGCGATACATCGCGCCGTGGCCGGGCGTTTTATCGACGTGGGTTTGGAATTGGGCGGCAAGGATCCCGCCTATATTGCCGCGGACGCGGATCTGGAATTTACGGTGCCCAACGTGGTGGACGGGGCCTGCTACAATGCAGGTCAGTCGTGCTGCGCCGTCGAACGGGTCTACGTGCATCGGAACTGCTACGAGGATTTCATCGAACGGTCTGAAGCCATCATGCGCCAATACCGCTTGGGGGATCCCCTGGATGAAGAGACGACCATGGGGCCCTTGGCTTCGGCCCAGGCCCCCGATTATCTCGACCACCAGGTGGCTGACGCCGTGCAGCGGGGTGCAGAAATCATCCTTGGTGGCCGCCGACCGGCGGTAACGACTGGGAATTTTTACCCGCCCACATTATTGACCGCCGTGCCCAACGAAGCGGCGGTCATGCAGGCCGAAAGCTTCGGACCGTTACTGCCCGTTCTCATGGTGGAAGGCGACCGAGAGGCCCTGGAACGGATGAACGATTCCCGTTTTGGCCTGACGGCTTCAGTTTGGACCGCAGACCGGGCGCGGGCAGAGTGGTTTTCCCGTCGGTTGAAGGTCGGCACCGTATACCAGAATCGATGCGACTATCTCGATCCGGCCCTGCCGTGGTCAGGTTTCGGTGACAGCGGTAAAGGCTCGAGCCTGTCTGTGTATGGTTTTTTCCACCTTACGCGCCGCAAGAGCATCCATTTCAGGACCGAAACTTGAAACCAATAAACAGTGTTGCTCTGAGGCATAGCCGATTATTTCTGACCCCCGATGGTGGGATCTTCGACTGGCCCCGAGGGCCAGGTTTTCCATTCTGAAATAAAATCATGACAACCCACGAAATGTCGATGGACGTACCCAATCGAGAGCGCCTATCGACGAGTAACTGTCAGGTATCCGGCCGGTTTCGCTGTGGTTTTGGGGACTTTTTAACTGTACCGCACCAATTTGATACGATTTCTTCTATATAACAGGAATGATTTTACTTTTGTTCTCTACCATACCAAAATGGTAAAATGATTTGGTTTATTTACCCGCCTTGTCAATAGTCTCGCCATGGATGATATGCCTTTAAGAATTTAGAATAATTATTAATTTGTAATTTTATTCATCGTCTGCCCCGGTTGGTATGGTTTTTGTTTACTAGCCGAAGCCAGTCAGGAGATAAATATTCAGGCGCGATTATCCGCATTGTACCCAGGGCATATACAAAGCCAAAGAAAACGGTGCGGTGTGGGTGCCCGCCAACAACCGCTGCATCTATCGAGTTCAAGACACCAACAATTACAGCCTGTATTACCAAATTCAAACGGCAAATATTGACGGCGCCCAGAGCGGATGGACACTGCCGCGAAAGCTGCTCGTGTATCGGGAAATCGTCAAGCTCGGCACACAAAGTTACAGCTATTCCATCGAAAGCTATGAAACCGGTGTTTTATTTCCTCAGCAGTAAAGTAAACACGCCACCGCTTTCACAGCGGGCGGTGACCCGAAACAACAATAGTTTACTCTTGACATGTCTTTTCCCGAAATATAGATAAAGCGCTCGATAATTAAAATACCGTTGTTGGCGGCCTTTAAGAAGGCCATTTAGGGAAGCCGGTGAAAATCCGGCACGGACCCGCCGCTGTATCCGGGGACGAAACCCGCAAGAGCCACTACATCGCATACTGCTATCCTTAACGAAGCGGTGTGGGAAGGCGCGGGGAGTAGAACGATCCGGAAGTCGATCCCGATCGATTTCCTTTTCCGCGCCGTGTTTCTGACGAGTTGTGGACCCCTGATACGCGGCGGACATCTGCATCTGACAATCTTACCGCCAGCGTACTGGCCAGCCGGGGCTGCTACAATCACTTCAGCTTTTGCCCGATTCCCTCTTTTTACAATCAAGGGACCCTCTGGCGCGGCCGCAGTCCGGACAATATTTTCAGAGAGGTGGCTGAACTGGTCGACCGGGGGTTTACCGACATTTACTTCGTCGATCCCAATTTCTTCGGTCCCGGTCGGCGGGGAAGACAACGGGTTCTGGAACTGGCCGAGCGGCTCGAAACGCTCGGGATTAGTTTTGGAATGGAGACCCGACCGGACGATCTCGATGAGGATATTTTAAAGCGATTGCGTTCCGCCGGTTTGCAGACGCTGTTGTTGGGTATTGAAAGTGGATCTGCGGCCATTCTGGGAAACCTGAACAAAAGCTCTTCGGTAACTGCCGGGGAACGGGCCGTTCAATCGTGTCGCATGGCGGGCATAGAACCTGAAATTGGATTTCTGATGTTTACTCCGGATGCCGTATGGTCGGACCTTCGCCGGAATTATTCGTTTTTAAAAAATCTCGATCTGCTCGACAGGCTCGATCGTACCGCCAATCTGCTCGGGCACCGTCAGATCGTCCTTCGGGGAACGTCCAGTTACCGTTGGTTCGAAAGAGAAGGCCGCCTGACACCTGACGGACCTTTGGGCATGGAAGGGCTGATCGCTTACAGGGATCCGATCGTGGAGTGGATGGCCGAGGTTTTCGTTCCGATATGCCGTATGGTTCAAATGGAAATGGCCCGTTCGTCTTCTCCGATTTACTGGCGCCACGACCCGGGCAGCAGATGTTTCATGCAAATCAACGACTACCTGGTTAATACGTTCGCGCATCTGCTGGCTGTCGCTGCAGTGGAAGCCCGGCACAGATCTGCCGATGCCATGCGTCAATCATCTACTTCCATGCGCCAGCATTTGGAAGGTGACATTTGCGCTATTCTTGCTTCAATCAAGGTTTCATCCCAAAGTAACAAAATCTTTCCAGGGCTGCCGATTTAATTCAGATTTCTGAGTCTATTCAAAAAAACAGCAATTGCGTATTGATAACTGAATCGTAAAACCCTGTCATTTTGTGGATTTCGCAATGCGCTATTCACTCTCCGAATCGATACTGAATAGCTTCTTAAAGTAGCAATCTGGAGTGATTTCAAAACTCAATAAAAGGGTGACCCGCACACTTGTACTTTCAAAATAGTATCGTAATAATTTGCAAATATCAGCATGATCATCCGTCGCTAAAAAGTCGCGCCTCTTCAGAGGGCCGAGATATCAACAATTTACCTGTGTCTGAATGAGGATGGACCCGTATTTTCTGATTGACACTTTCAAACATATCAGCAGAAAGCAACACTTCTGCCTTGAAATCTGAAAATTATTATATCATAACTTTTGGCGCTCCCTGATAATTCCAACTTTGCTGGAGGTATCGGTAATTTTGAGTTTTGTAAATATGGAAGATTACCAGAGGATATGCGTCTTGTAATTTTATCTGTCCGACCTATGAATCCTCTCCACGTTTTTGCGATGGCGGTTTGCGATCGCTCTCCTCTTCGTCGTCCGGCTCGGCGGAGAGCCGCTCGGACGTTTCCCACACCTGCGACTCGAAAGTGCCGGCCTCGACCGAGCCCCGCGGTGGATAGTCGAGAGTACCTTTGAGCTGCTCAATTCTGTCAGCCGCAAGTCTTGGAAACGGCAGCTTACCGGCTTTGCGCCAAGATTCAACTTCTTTCGCAGCCGTCTCGCCACGCTCACCGTCGAGTCCGTCGTCGCGACCCATGTAGAGGGTCTGTGACGGAAAGGCAAAGCTGCTTCCCGACTTTTTAACTATCTCGCTCATTCGCAGCAAGACGTCTTCGCGTATGGCGTGGTATTCGTTGAAGTCCTGGGTAAGCGCATATATCCGGACGCCAATGTCGAGGGAGGATTGACCGAAGTCTGCAAAACGCACGCGTACCGTGTCGGAGTGGATCTTGGGATGGGCATGGAGCATCTCGCGAAACTTCACCAGCACATGGCGCAATTGATCATTTTCGGTCTCGTAGCGGAGACCGATGGTCGCTTTGATCAGCATCCGATCGCATTTCGCCCAGTTGATCAGCTGCATGTCTGCGAGGGCGGCGTTGGGAACCGTGATCAGGGTGCGATCGAGCGCCCGGATCTTGGTCGTGCGCACGCCGATGGCTTCGACGGTGCCGGTTTTGTCACCGAAAGAGCAGAAATCCCCGACCCGCACGGGCTGGTCCAGATAGAGCATGATGCCGCCGATCAGGTTTTCGAGAGTCGGGCGAATCGCAAGCGCGACTGCCAAACCGCCAATACCTAGTCCAGCCACCACGCTGTAGAGGGGCAGCCCCAGCGCCTGCGCTGCATTACCGATGATCACCACGCTGGCCGCGATCCCGATGGTACGGGCACCAAGGCGCCAGAGATGCGCGTCGAAGCTATCTTCCGGGATATCCCGTGCCTGGACGATGCGCTCGAAAATGGCAAGCATGACCAGCCATAAAAGCCAGACCGCGCCGGCATGGATCAAAATGGTTGCCATATCGCCAACCACGGTCGAAAATGCGCCTGAAACAAAGATTTGGTGGGTAATGAAATCATCTATGCTCCAGACCACCACGAGGATCGCGATTGGCGTCAGGGCACGACGCAGCAGGAAGCCGACCCGATTGTCGGTTTCGCGACGGTTGATCGCACTGTGAAAGACGAACAGCAGGAGCGTTGCGAGAGCACTAATAAGGACCACCGCCATGACTTTCCACTTTGGTGTATCCAGCCAGAAGTCGCGTAGACTTTGCGGTACGATTCTGAGCACCGCCGCCGGGATCATCGGTCCAGTAAACTGGCGCACAGCGCGATGCCAGCTAATGATAGACAAAGACGTTTGCAGAGGCAGATCTTCAATACTCCGATAGAATCGCGGCGCGGCCATAACCGTGCGCTCGCTGAACAGAAACTCCCCCTCGCGCGCTCCCTCATCGGCCCGGACGATCCGGATCGGGGTGCCGGGGATGCGCCATTTCGCGGGTGACACATCATCTTCGAAGGCCTCTTCGTCAGGAACACTTTCAAGATCAGGCAATTCGACACGCCCAAGGATGTCGAGCAGATAGGCGATCGTGTCGATCCCGATCTCGCGGCGTGAGGCCCGCGCCACCGATGACAAATCAAGCAGCGCCACGAGCTGATCAGAGATCACCTCCATCTGCTCGGCAAGCTCACGGGATTTGTTGTTCAACCTATAGGAACGCAAGGTCTGTTCCAGCTCGTCCCTGAGGCGGAGAAAAGATTTGAGCGTGTTACGCGGGCTGTCCGTTCGGATGGGTCTGATCGTGGGCTTACCGCTGGCAGTCTGCTGCGTCCCCGTGAGCGTGTTCTCCCCGACTGATTTGGTTTCTGTCGTTTCCTGGGCGTGAATGGAAGTGGCGACGCAGCAAATCAGGACGAGGGCAAGCCACCACCGTAGAGCGGTGGGGAAATCGAATTTCGAGTACAAATTAAACACAGTGATCTCCTCTGTGGACCAATAAAATCATGTTGTTAATATTACGAAAGTGCTGATATATTGAGTTATCTTGTTTCAGAGAAAAGTTATGATATGCTCTGAATTTGCATAACTCAGTAGTGTTAGGCTACCTTTCCATGTTTGATTTTTTAACTTTTTTGCAGCCTATAAGCACAGTCCTCAAAATAACCTTTTCAGGCGATTTCTGATTAAAGTATAGGCGGCTGCCGATACTCGTCATTTTCGAGGGTTCTTCCACAGGACCCCTAGTAAAAGTGATGCACCCAGACGTCCTGCAAGATCACGAACAAGTACGCCGTTGAACAGCCGAACATCAGCACCCCCGTTATCGCAATAAATGTCCCGAGATGTCGCCAAGGATACTTCAGCAGGATGTCGCCGTAGCCCAGAGTCGTGATCGTCGTGGCGGTGAAATAGATGCCTTCCGTAAGGCTTGGTATTAGCCGCGTCCAGCGCAAGAACAGGCCCCATGCCGCGGCCTCCGACAGGTGCGCCAACGTAAGTAACAAAAAGCAACCAAGGAGGATGATCTTGCCGTAATTTTCCGGTCCCAGATGTGCCAGCAGCCATGCCTTGTGACGAACCACCTCGCCAGATGCATCGAAGATCACGAATACATGAAAAGCGAACAGCACAAGCGAAAGCAGCAGTGCAAAGACATGGACCCCAGCAATCTTGCTCCAAGAACAAGGTCGATGTCCGTCCACTTTTGCTCCATCTGATTTGTCTTGATGCCCACCTTCGGTGTCGGGCGGAGGGTCGCATCGCTTGTCATGCTCCCGTCTAGACTCCTTGGAGGCGGACGTCAATCCTGCGCCATCTGATAGAGAAGTCTCCGGCAGTCGCCCAGGTTTCTTTTTATCGGTACTTGCCATATCCAGATAGCGATCGTACACTTTACGACGCAGTAAAAACCATGCCAGTAGGGAAATGATGACGGACAAGCCGGTCACCAGCCAGAAACCATACGGATTATGTTGGTCGGGGATTCCAGCGACGTTCATCCCTAGCAAGCCGGTAATGAAGGTCAGCGGCAAGAACACAGTCGCAACGATGGTCAGATTGAAGCTGGAACGGGTCATGGTCTCCGAGCGTTGCGCCTCGACCTGATCCTCCAGCATCTGCACCCGCGTGCGGTATTCCTCCAGCCCGTCTAAATGGCGGGTGACGTGCTGTGACGCCCTGACCAGCGTTTCACGATCGTCGGCATCCAGGGCCAGGGCGGGATCGGTCGTCATCGGAGAAAGCACCTGCTGGGTGGAATTCACTTGCCGTCTGGTGCGAAAGATTCGGCGCCGAAACTCGCTCAGCGTCTGCGGGTGTGGTACTGAACTGCCGTCGAGCAGTGCATCCTCGACGTCATCGATGTCTTGGGTCAGATCGGAGATGACCGGTTCCATCCGGTTGGTCATACCCGACACCATAGACCCCAGCAAGTCCATTGCCGTCACCAGCGACCTATCCGACGACAGGTTCTGTCGCAACTCGTCCACAACGGCGACTGTCCCGGATCGCACCGTGATCGCCCTGATCGGGCCGATCAGCAGCTTCAAGTCGGCGAGATCGGTGAGATCTTCCGTTGGACCGGGACGCAGCGTTCTGATGCTCAGCAACGTGCCGTCTGGCACTTGTTTATAATGGCTGAAGCGCACCGGCTCCAGCAACGCCGTTCTCGTCTGCTCGCTGATTTCCTGCCACGCCATCAGCCAAGTAATGGCATGCTTGGAAAGGAGTTTTTGATAATCGCCGGAAGCGTATTGACTGCCCCGATCCGAGTGGTGAATCAAGCCCTGTGCAGGAGTTCGGCGGCCAAGAGCCATCTGCACAGTGCATCAATCGCCAGTTGGCGGGTCATCCGAGATGAGGTTGCCCAACCGACGATCTCGCGGTTGAACAGATCCAGCAGCACGGCCAGATATAGCCATCCTTTCTCGGTATGGATGTAGGTAATATCGCTAACCCAAGTACGGTCAGGAGCATCCACAGTGAAATCCTGGTTCAGCAGGTTTGGCGCTACCGGCAGGTTGTGCCGGGAGTTGGTCGTCGCTTTGAATTTCTTTTTGGTCCGAGACCGGATACCGGCTTCACGCATGATTCGTGCGACACGGTTTTTACCGCATCGCACGCCATCATCGATAAGATCCCGGTGAATCTTGGGTGATCCGTAGATGCCGTGACTGGCGGCATGAAAGACGCGGATCTTGTCTTCCAGAGCTCGGTTCTCAAGACTTCGACGGCTCTCTGGACGCTTCAGCCAGGTATAGTAACCAGAGCGGGAGACTTTGAGCAGCGTGCACATGCGGCCTACCTTGAACGTCTCCCGGTGGGCAGAGATGAAACGAAATTTCATTTCTGATCCTCCGCAAAGTAGGCCAGTGCTTTTTTTAAGATATCACGCTCTTCGGTAACTCGCTCCAATTTCCGCTGGAGTTCCCGCATTTCCCGGTCGGCAGTTTTAAGTTGTCCCTTGCCGGGAAA
This sequence comes from uncultured delta proteobacterium, assembly GCA_963848135.1. GTDB lineage: Bacteria > Desulfobacterota > Desulfobacteria > Desulfobacterales > SG8-13 > JARFQH01. Next base: position 1,257,818 of record CAWKCK010000017.1, on the reverse strand, counting down.
TGCGTTTTGGGGGTCATCGGCCAGCTGTTTTTTCCAGCGGCGCAGGATGCTGTATTCGATACCCAGATTCCGGGAGGCTTCGGCCATGCTGTATCCCTTTTCGGTGATCAGCGCCACAGCTTCCTTCTTGAATTCTCGGCTGTAGGTCTTTCTTTGTTTCTTTGACATTGGAACACCTCCTGTTGCCCATATACCTCGGGCTTTCTGAGGTGTCCACTAAATTGGGGTAAATCCAGGTACGTATCAAGTTAAAAAAGACAGAGCCATTGACAATTTTGGAAAATAATATCGAGTTGCGCTTGGGGGTGGTTTAAATGAGAATACCTTACAAAGGTATGCGACTGTGAGAGCCACCGAGTATTCGACTCATACCGGTTTTAACGTAGGATAGATAAAAAGGCATGACATGCATGAAAATGTGGGCTTCGGGACTCTATTAAACAAATCCTGCCCAAGCTCACTTGAAAATCACTTTATTATATTTATGTTTGCCATTACTGAGTCTTGTGCCAAATAGGGCGACGAATGCATCATTACCCACTAACCTTTAGGCCTACTTGGAAAGGTGTACATCATGAAAAAAATACTGATTGGGCTTTCAGCCATCACCGTGACCATAACGTTTCTTTTTGTTCAAGCGTTCGCCGCGGGAAGCAGTCCGAAACCAGCCAGCGACCAACGTCCGGGTGTTTCGGAATATAACTCCGGTGTGAAACTGATGAAAGAGGGCAAATACGACCTAGCCGAAAAGAAGTTCAAAGCCGCGGTGGAAAAGAATCCCAACATGGCAGAGGCGCACAATAACTTAGGGTACTCCCTGAGAAAGCAGGGGAATTCAAAATATGAAGAGGCACTATCTCATTACAATCGAGCCATTGAACTTGATTCAAATTTGGCTGAAGCTTACATGTATCGAGGAGTGTTATACATGCTTATGGGTGATGAGCAGAAGGCCTTGGCGGACCATCAACAATTGACTCGCCTCAATCGAGGACTTGCCGATGCCCTTCAAGCTGCCATTGCATCCGGTGAGGAGCCCGAAGGCCTGGACGGACTGGTCAAGGCATGGTAGCAAGCCTGATTGTGGCGTCCGTTGCCGCAGTGTTACAGGCGTCTTTGATCGCCTGTGATTACGAATTCGAAGGGGCAAAAACGGTAGATCAAAATCGGTTGCCAGGGTATGTCTGGCAGGTTCCTGAAGGCTTTCCTACTCCTCAGGTTCCTGAGGACAATCCAATGACCAGCGTAAAGGTCGAGCTCGGTCGGCAACTCTTCTACGATTCACGCTTGTCGGGTGACGGTACTGTCTCGTGCTCCAGCTGCCACCAGCCCGAGCGCGCTTTCACCGACGGTCGAAGTCGGGCCGTGGGGATAGCGGGTAACATCCATCCTCGCTCAGCAATGTCCCTGACTAACGTGGCATATAACGCCACCCTGGGGTGGGATGATCCCAATCTCACAAGCCTCGAAGATCAGATCCTCGTGCCGCTGTACAATACCCAACCACCCGAAATGGGGGTGGCCGATCACGAAGAAGATGTCTTGGACCGATTCAAAAATGACCGCCGCGTGCGTCGGCTCTTCTATAGGGCGTTTGTTGGGGAGCAAAACCCCATCAGCATGCGCAATATCATCTATGCATTGGCCTCATTCGAAAGGACACTCATTTCCGGAAACTCAGCTTACGACCGTTGGGCCTACGGCGGTCAAACAGATGCTCTGGACAAGGATCAGCGCGCCGGAGCGAGATTGTTTTTTTCCCAGCGCTTGAGTTGCTTTCGTTGTCATGCCGGATTCAATTTTTCGGGGCCGGTGGCCTATGAGGGAAACGATACACCCGATGCCCGATTACACAATACCGCACTTTACAATGAGGACGGACAAGGCGCCTATCCGGAGCCCAATACCGGTTTACACCGGCATAGCGGACTCATTGGCGATATGGGCAAATTCAGGGCGCCGACTTTGCGGAACATCGCTCTGACTGCCCCTTATATGCACGATGGCAGCATACCAACCTTGGGGGCGGTCCTCGATCATTATGCCGCGGGAGGCAATTCTCGCCTCAACAAATACCGAACTAGCGAAATAGACACCGGGTCCGCCATAGATCCACTGATGACCGGTTTCAATCTAACGCTCGACGAAAAGAGACAGTTAATTGCATTTCTGCACGCACTCACCGATGAATCCTTCGTTGAACAAGCAAAAGCACAGGCGGTTCGTTAAGTTTAAATAAGGGTCTTGACTAGGACAGCGTAACCAAAATACGCTCAATCCCAGTCATGGCAATAAAAAACAAGTATATAAAGCGTTCAAAGATTACAGAAGCCAAATTCAGGCAATTAGTTAAGTTATTCGCACATGACCTGGATGCACAAACGATTGCCTCTTTAACAAACCTTAATCGTAATACCGTTAACCGTTACCTGCGGCTCATTCGCAACCGCATAGCCGAGGTATGTGAAACCCAATCGCCGTTTAAAGGCGAAATCGAAGTCGATGAATCATACTTCGGTGGTAAACGCATCAAGGGCAAACGCGGCCGCGGTGCTTTTAAGAAAACCCCTGTGTTTGGTATTTTCAAACGTGGCGGCAAAGTCTACACTGAAATCGTTCCAGATTGCGCTAAAGCCACTTTGCAAGGCATTATCAGGGGACGCGTCGACCCCGATAGCGTTATCCATTCAGATCGCTGGCGCGGTTACAACGGACTGGTTGACCTGGGTTACAAAAAGCATTACCGCGTCAGCCATGGTACCAACCAATTTGCCAAGGGGCACAGTCACATCAATGGTATTGAATCCTTCTGGGCATATGCCAAACACCGTTTGATGAAGTTCCATGGCATTGCTGAATCGACTTTCTACCTACATCTGAAAGAATGCGAATTTAGATTCAATAACCGTAACAAAAATATTTACTTATTATTGCTTAAAATGTTTAGAAATAGGCCTCTGTTCTAGTCGAGTCCCTTAAATAAATATAGGCAAGACGGGACCTCAATAAATGCCTTGCCTCTACAGCGGCTGGCTGTTTTATATCAACGCTGTCTTATAGTTCAAAGATCGATATCATCTATGTGTGGTCTGCTCGCCAGCTCTGTTGAGGCAGCGCCGTTTTCGCAGTGTGTAATTCGTTTCGTAACAATCACTCAAATTTAAAAAGGCAGGCAGTAGAGTCGAGGATGGGCGCGGTAGCATGAAGCCCCGTTTCCCATCCCCGCTCATCAAACCGGACATGCGGATCTCCCGCATCCGGCTTTCCGACTGGCCTCACCGTAAGGCACACGGCGGGAGGCATTTCTCATTGGATACCTCGCAAGTGCATCAAATGCCATTGCACCTTCGCCCTGCGGTAAAGCTTTCTCTGGAAAGTCCGAATATCAGGTGTTTAGTAGACCCGAAGGCCAATCACCGCATCTCGTTTCCTTCGAAAGCACGCCAGAAGTAAGGGCCCTTCCCTCCACCGGCATTACCCGGTTTCAACGGTACTATGGCCCTCTCCGAGTCCCGCCCGAACCAACGTCAAACACGCTGTTGCGGGTCGCGACCCCGCGTCCGGGACGGGTCTCCCACGTTACCCAAGATACCTTCCTGACATGCTGTCCCCATTACCCCGGTGGACCGGAATAGGTGGATCGGTTACGTACCCATCCCGCTGCGGCCTTCCCCGAATATTGGGCGGGTCGGCATCCACAACTGTACTTTCGAGGCCTTCTCAGGGTTCACGCGCGTTACGGCCTGCCAGGTCGCTGCAGCCCTTGCGGCTTACATCTTTCCCCAGAGCTTCAGCAGGAAGGTCTCCCTGTCCCACTGTCTGGGTAGCTACCGGGATGAACCGATAATTTCCCGGACGGGACTTGCACCCGCTGGCATCTTACGCCCTCGTGGCGCACCAATATGTTTTGTGTTCTGCCATTTTAAATGATTGATCAAGCCTGCTTGATAATCATCTAAAAGGCACCTCCCAATCGCAAAGGACATCGCGATTCGTTATAAAGGGTTAACCGCAATCATAACCCTATAATCCAGGAGGTGCCCTATGGAACTGTATGCCGGTTTGGATCTTCATTCAAGAAATACCTACATCGGAATCATGGACGATGCATTTAACCGTGTCTTCAAAAAACGTGTATCCAATGATCTTGACCAAATTCTTCATACTTTAAAGCCCTTCAAAAAACGACTAAAGGGATTTGTTGTTGAGTCCACCTACAACTGGTACTGGCTCGTCGATGGCCTCATGGGTGCCGGATATGGCATTGCGCACCTGGCCAACCCGTCGGCCATCAAGCAATATGAAGGTCTAAAGTACAGTGACGATCAGCACGACGCTTTCTTTCTGGCCAAACTTCTCATACTCGGCATTTTGCCCGAAGGTTACATTTACCCAAAGGACCATCGTCCGGTGCGTGACCTGGCTCGCAAACGGATGTTTTTAGTCCGGCACAAGACCGCCAATATTTTGAGCCTGCAATCTTTCATTCAACGGTGTTGTTGCGTAAAAATAAGTACAGGTGATATTCGCAATCTGACCGTCGAAGCATTACAAGAGTGGTTAAAAGAAGAGTATTTGGTTATCTCGGCCCAAACCAGTTTGGATACAATCAACTTTCTGAAGGAGAAGATTAAACGTTTAGAGAAAGCGATCATACAGAGAGTCAAACTCAAAAAAGAGTTCGGGCAATTGCTGACAATACCCGGTATCGGTAACATCCTGGCAATGACTATCATGTTGGGAGTGGGTGACATCAAGCGTTTTCCAAAGGTCGGTAATTTTGCTTCCTACTGTCGGTGTGTACCATCGAAGCGGTTATCCGACGGTAAAAGCAAAGGGCACGGTAACCGTAAAAATGGCAATCGCTACCTGAGTTGGGCGCTCACTGAAGCCGCTCAATTGGGCCGTCGGTATAATGAACCGTTCAGACGATACTATAACCGCAAGGCCGCTCAGGCCAATACAAGCCTTGCGACCAAAGCGCTGGGTAACAAACTGGCCCGCATCTGCTACTATATCATGAGAGATCAAGTCCCCTTTCGGGAGGAGCTTATTGCGCACTAGTTTGGGACTGCAGCGGTGATCCCTACATATTGGTGGTGAAAATCCCTGTTGCTTGGTTGGTACACCGCTGCACTCCCTACAAAATAAATTCAGGCGGGTGTCCGCTTTTTCGATCTGCCCTTGTCATAAGCTCGCAATGGCTGGCCCGAAAGGAGCCCTATCTCTTGTGACAACCCAATTGGCTTTGACAAGGTACCGATCTTTTTCTGGGGTCCGGTATCGGACCAGGGGCTTTAGATATTCTCTCTTTGGCCTTGATCCTGATGGGTGCCTGTTAGCAGATTAAGTGACGCTGCACAGCAAACAAAAAGAAATTTCGGGAGCAGGTAAAAAAATAGAACGAACGTCGAACTGAATTTTGTTCCTGCAAAAAAATATACCCCTTTTGCGATGGCGTGGTGTTTTTTGTTGACGGAAGCCTTTTAATGGGTGCCAGTATTTTGACCTGATGCCAACTCCGGAGCACCCCAAGATGTTGTGGTCAGCGGAGAATCTGCGAAACTTATGATATCATATCAATACCTTAATCGCGGGAATTTTATGTGATTATTCAGATATGTTTTAGCTATACTGACTAAATTAAAACTTACAGGACAGGCCGTAACGTAAGTTAACACTTCAAAAACCCCTATATGACAGGTGCGGATACCGACTCGCCCAATATTCGGGCAAAGCCGAAGCGGGACAGAGTCCTAACCGACCCACCTGTTTTCGAATTAAGATCCAATCATTCTCTCTGCCTTCATCCACCGGTAACAATCTTCCAGAATGTTTTTCAATGATACCAGGTTGTAATCAAGTTCCTTCTGAGCCTTCTGTGAGTCGCACCCCTTTTGATTACTTAACAAATAAGCCTTTTCCGGAGTGATCGTAGGCTCTTTTCCTGTAATATATGAGCCCCACAAAGATAAACGTCCCACCATTTGCAGTAGCCATCTCGGGGTTGTTCTTTTAGAGGTGGGTTTCCCTAAAAGTTCACCGATTTTCTGAACCAAGCTCAAATAATCAGAGTCTGCGCCGCCAAGAATGTAGTTTTCACCGCATCTTCCTTTATGGAATGCGGCAATATGGGCTTTGGCCACTTCATTCACATGGCAAAATGTTTGGGTCGCTTCCGGCACTCCCGGTAGCTTTTGACGATCTATGAGCATGAATAGTTGTGACCAGTTGTGGTAATCGTGAGGCCCCATGATATTGGACGGATTTAATATAACTGCATCCAGCCCTTTTTCGATTCCCTTGCGGACTTCAATCTCGGCCAGGTACTTGGTCCGATGGTAATTAATGGGGGAGGTGATAGCGTTCGGTATTGTTTCCTCGTTGATCCTTTCTATGTGGTGCCCGTAAGCTGCGGTGCTGGAGGTATGAATGAATCTTATGGCCCCTCGCTTTAATGCCGCTTCAACCATGTTTTGGGTTCCTACGACATTATCGAGATACTGTACGTGGTTTCGAGGAGACCACAGATTGGTGTTGCCAGCAACGTGAAAAACCGCATCCACGTTTTTCGGGAAAATATCAAGGAGAGAGTCACGATCTGTGATCGATCCTTTAACGAGCCGCACCTTTTTGTCACGGAGACCTTTTATATCAGTAGTCGGGCGATGAAGCGCAACTATCTCCCAGTTATCGGCGAGAAGTTGTAAAATCAGGTTAAATCCAACGAATCCCGTTCCTCCCGTGACAAAGGCTTTTGGCATTTACCGTTGCTCCCTCTCTATAAAATAATAGACATAATGTTTGAAAGAGTATGGTCTGCCCCTTGCGGCGTGGGTTAAGCTGTGCGACCTAATTAGGTCATAACGGCTCAGAGCCATAACCAAGGAGGCAGACCATGAAAAAGAAAATATTATATGTTGGTATGGATGTCCACAAAAATACCATTGATGCAGCAATAACAAACAGCCGGTCAAATGGTAAGGTGAGATCCTACGGTAAAATTAACAGCACTCTCGATGCACTGGACAAGCTAATTGAGAAGTTAAAAGGTACCAATGTCGAGCTTCGATTTGTTTACGAAGCCGGACCATGTGGTTACCAGATTTACCGGCACCTTGTTTCCAAAAACATAAGCTGCTCTGTGGTTGCCCCCTCCATGATCCCGAGGCGAAGTGGTGACCGGATCAAAACCGACCGTCGTGATGCCATCAACCTGGTCAGGTTGTTTCGCGCTGGAGAGTTGACCAGCATTAATGTGCCGACCATTGAAGATGAAGCCATCAGAGACCTCATCCGTTGCAGGGATGACATCAGACGCTTAGAGAGAAAAGCCCGCCAACGATTGTTAGCCTTTCTGCTGCGGCATGGCTACCAATACAGCGGTAAGAGACACTGGACCAAGGGTTTTTATAATTGGCTGGCAACAAATCAAGTTTCCCCATCCAGCTCAACAAATTGCTCTTCAGGAGTATATTGATACGGTAAATGAATGTAGCCAAAGAGTTAAACGAGTCACCCAACAAATACAAGCGCATGTTGAACAGTGGAGCCGGGCACCATTTGTTAAAGCCTATCAAGCCCTGCGAGGCGTATCGTTAATTGTTTCGGCCACCGTTGTGGCCGAGATTGGAGATATGAACCGTTTCCCGAACCCCAAGCAGCTAATGGCCTATCTGGGACTCATCCCTTCAGAGCATTCCAGTGGTAAAAAGGTCCGCCGGGGCTCGATTACCAAAACGGGCAACAGTCATGTGCGACGGGTTTTGGTCGAAGCGGCCTGGACCTATAAAATGCCAGCACGAAAATCTATAATACTTCTTAAACGTCAGCAGGGATTACCCAAAAGCGTGTGCGATATATCCTGGAAAGCCCAAACACGCTTATGCGCCCGTTACCGGCGACTTATTGCCAGGGGAAAATCCAGACAGGCCACAGTGACCGCCATTGCTCGTGAATTAGGTGCTTTTATGTGGGCCATCGATAAACAAATGCAACTGACCATTGCATAAGATACTTTTTTCCCGCTTCCCTGAAGAGGTGTGACTACGGAAAGGAGAATCCTCGTTCCTGCTATGGGAATTTAAAACTCCCGCTAATAGAGAGAGGCAGCTCCGCGACGAATACAAGTCTTGCGGTATCCAACCCGCGTATATCAGCATGATCAGCCGTCGCTAAAAAGTCGCGCCTCTTCAGGGAGCCGGGAGGATAAATATGCCCTATGTCAAAATAGGGATGGACCAGTATTTTCTAATTGACACTTTCAAACAAACCAGCAGATAGTAAAAGGCAGGGTCTTACGACCCTGCCTTTTACTAAAAATTTGGTGGAGATGGGAGGACTTGAACCCCCGACATAGACGTAAAACGTCCCGCTCTCCCAACTGAGCTACATCCCCACTACAATATGATATTATCTCATAACGTGCCGTAATATTCCAGATCTTACCTCGCCCTCAAAAAATGCAAGTTAAGATTCTGCCTTCGCCATTGCGGTTGATGGCGGCTGAGATGGGTTTAAACAAAAAAAGGTGACCCGTTGGCACGCGCAGTGCGACTACCCGCAGTGACTATGCACTATTCTACTTCAGCAACCCTGTACAATCCGATAACTAGGATCGCGAAAGCAAGACCAACGCAGAAACCAACGATAAACGCTAGCCAGATCATGTTAATCCCTCTCATGACATGTTCGGCGGCGCATAAAAACCACAGAAAGTATATACTTAATAATACCATGCATATACATTATTCTCAAGTAATATGTCCCGTATTCAGACGGACCACTTAGACGATTGACCATTTTTCGCAGTACTACCGTGAATACAGCTAACCTTAAAGATGACCAAATGATTACGGCACTAGATTTCTACGAACTTAGGCTATTCATGCAACAACTTTAAACCTGATATTTTATAGGTGCAGAGTGAAAAAGACAGGAATGAATAGTGGGAAAGGGAGATTGAAGCATTTAAATGAACTTGCTATAATCGTTAATTTGAATGGCCAAGGATTCTATAAGGATACCATTCGGCTATCCCAAGGGATTTTAGGATGGCGTAACTTGGTTTAGATAGCAGCAGGTTTGAGTTCACCAATTCGTTTGATACGTTGGAGGTAAAGTTTGATTTTGTAACTGCTTTTTCCTTGCAATAGATTTATCATATCTGCCGATTCATGGTTGATCCAGACTCAAACCAGCTGCTGATTAAGATATACGGCACAAAAATTAAAATATTTTTGTTTTCAGTCTGTTATAGCATCTTCAACTTAAATTCAGAATCATTACGGTACGAGCATATCAACCGTAAACCGATTGAAGTCACTCACCTTTTAACAAAGAAATCATGGGGGGGTGTCTGAATTGTGAAGCGTAATATAGGGCTGTGTTTCCGAAAATATCTTTTATGTTTTTATCTGCATGGTATTTAACCAGGATTTCAGCCACATCATAAAAATTATAGTAGGCGGCATGAATCAATGCCGTTGCACCGTTGGCACCTTGGGCGTTCACATTTGCCCCTCTTTTACAAAGATATTCGACTGTTTCAGCGTTCCCACTATATGCGGCAATGATCAGTGGTGTGTTTCCTGTTTGGCTTTTCGATTCGATTGAAACGCCTTGATCCAATGATTTTTCAATTTCCTCAATATTTCCAATTTTTGCACTATACCAAATACTTCCACATGAGCTTATAATACAAATACAGGAAGCAATCATTAATAAATAGAATCGATTCATTTCCTCCTCCTACTTTAGTAGTTTTTCCATTAAAAAAGTTTCAATTTTGGTGATCTTTTTAATCTTTTTTTAAATAAGATTCATGCGATTAATAAATAAAAAATAGTAATTCATCATATAGACGAAACGTTCCTGAATCTGAATGTCTAATGACCTATGTATGTTTTGCTCGAAGGGGAGTAGTGACATCCAGCGTGTGTTCCGTAAACAAATAATTATAGCATATTGAATACTTGCCATAAGTTTGAATGGCGATTTGCCAGTAGGATCTATAGATACGATCCGGCTATTTCAAGCCAATCAACTGTAAGATAGCTCAAAGGTCATAGCAGATACATTTACTTGATATTGTTTTTTTAAAATAACGTCATTTAATCCCTTAAAATTTTGTAATATCAGTCAATGTTTTGTCGATTAAAGTTGGCCCTTTTTTTCGATATCTTTTTGGTAATCAGCAAAAAATGTTTGTGTAAAACTTCTAATTCCCTGCTTGAATCTTTGGTTTCCGGGTGGAAATTTGTTTCATCCGATGCACTCTCCAAAATTCTTATCGATTCTTCGTAAATTATATAACTTTTGTTTGGATTCTTATTCCAGGCAGAAATATAGACTGCTAAGATACCATTTTTTAGCAAGTTAACTCCAAAATGCTTCATAAAATCAGTTTTATTCATCATTGGCTTAGCATGTAAAAATAGTCCTGGTGCACGTGATGATTCCTCATATTCAGGGTTTTTAGGGTCTTGATATTTTTCCAACTTCATTGTTGAGCAACTTAAAAAGGTGAGAATTATAAAAAGCCAAACCTTTACTCTAACAGGATTCTTTTCATAATTGTCAATTGTATTTATACCTGATTTGATAAATGTGTAAGACCTCTAGCTGAGGAACGATATTATGGCTCTCAAAGCGAGACATACCTTTAAATTCAATTTTAAATCAGTGTGGAATTTTTGGATCATATCCGAATTAGTTGTAGTGAAGCAGGGCAAAAAAAGTGTGTAATAGATTAAAACAGAATGGACATCCGGTATCTCTTATGGGTATTGGTTTTTTCGCCCAAGAAAAAACATATCCAAAGGAGGCCTGCGATGTCCGTTCCCACCATAGCACCTTATTTCCCTTTTGGTCGAATCAAAATTACCAATCAGAGTGTTACAGCCGATGCCGGCACTGCACACATCCAGATGCAGCCCGACGGACGCTATGCACCAGTCTGCCACGGCTGCGGCCGCAGGGCCACTGGCGTTCACAGCTGGACCCAGCGCAAGGTGCGGGACCTGAACATGGCCACCGCCCGGGTCTGGCTGGCTTGTCGCTACCGCAAAGTGTTCTGCGCTCACTGCCATGGCATTCATATCGAGGATCTGGAGCTCTTTCATCCCTATTTGAGAGTCACCCAACGGATGGCGCGTTACGTATATCAATTATGCCGATTTATGACCGTCTCCGAGGTCGCTCGGCACCTGGGGTTGAATTGGAAAACGGTCAAGAACATCGACAAATATTACTTGGAGCACGACTACGGGCAGCCCGATTTAAACGGCCTGCGTATTTTGGCGGTAGACGAGATCTCCGTGCGCAAGGGCCATCGCTACCTGACGGTGGTCCTGGATTATCTGAGCGGCCGGGTGGTCTATGTCGGAAAACATCGCCAGGCCGACACGCTCAAACGCTTTTTCAATCAGCTCAGCCGGAAGCAACTCGCCGGCATCGAGGCGGTTGTGATGGACATGTGGAAGCCGTTCATCAAAGCCGTTAAAAAAAAGTGCCTCACGCTAAAATCGTGTTCGATCTGTTCCATGTGGTCGCCAAATTTAATCGCGTCATCGACAAAGTACGAAACAGCGAATATCGCAATGCCGCCAAGGAAGATAAAAACGTTTACAAAGGCACCAAGTATCTGTTGCTGAAAAACCGAAAAAATCTGAAGACCCAGGAGCAAAGGCAGCATCTCAAAGAACTTCTGGCACTAAACGAAACCATCAACACTGTCATGATCCTAAAAGAGAAGCTCAAACATATCTGGACTTACCGTTCACGAACCTGGGCGATCAAGGCACTTGATGACTGGTGCTCACTGGCTCGATCCTTGAATCATCCATCTGTAAACGCCTTTGCTAAAACTCTGGAACGATATATCTACGGTATCCTCAACCACTGTGATTACCCCATTCATACCGGTAAACTTGAAGGGGTAAATAACAAAATAAAGGTCATTAAACGTAAAGCCTATGGGTTCCACGATTTACGCTACTTTACATTAAAAATCTACCAGGCTTTCTCCCACTAATCGGGAGAAGAACCGAATTTTTAAATAAAAAAACCGAGCTTCCAACATGCAACTTTTATGATGTTACATAAGGTAGCCCGGCTATCTTTTCAGAAGGCAGCGCAGTTAAACCAGTATCAACAATTATCTTAAAGACCCGTGCTTATATGGTATCCTCCCATAATGATTCAAGCATTTATATTAAAACAATAATTTAAAAAACCTTAACCTAATTGGTATGTTACGTCAATTGCCACAATGTAGCAGAGCACTAAACTTAACTTGCCAGTCTCGTAACAATCTTAATTTTTGTTTATTATAGCGATACCGTATGGATATATTCAGGAAATCCATCGCCCTGCCAAATATTCGGGGAAGATTACAGCCGAACAAAGTGGTGACCCACCCATCTGTATCTTTACCAGATGATCATTACCCGGTCAAACGACCACTCCAAAATTATCTGGTGTTGATATTAAGAAAGTCAGAGTTCAGAATCCCTGACTTCGTCTATGCCACAACCAGTGTCTGGATCTGTCTAAGGTTTATTCAAGCAACCGCATGAACACCTTTTTTTACAGACTTGACCTTACCTGTTTTCTTTAACTGTGACAGTGCATTGGCCACCTGTTTCCTATCAAGACCTGTCTTCTTAGCAATTGAAACATTGTCCACTCCAGCCTTGGACTTCTTGATAACCTTAAGTACTTTTTCGGTGGCAGGTACAGGCCTTGTGCCCTTTATTTTTGACTTTTTGGTTACTTTCTTTGAGACTGGTTTTACTTTCCTTGTTCGAGTTGCCTTCTTTATTTTGGATGGTTTCTCTCGGGCCTGAGTCTCGGCAATAGCAACAACCTTCTTTGCAAGCACATGGATACCATCTGCCATGGCCTCCAATCCGTCAGCAACTGTCTTAAGCAACACATCGAATTCTTTCATTTACGACCTCCCTAAATTTTTTGGGCCAGCATAACCAGCACAGATGAAGCCGTCAAGACAAATACCTAACCCTAACTCGACAACCACGCTTCTGCTTCTGCTTTTTTGGTTCTATTAAAAGCTTTAATTTCCAAACCTGGGAACAAGACTCCCTCTAATTCACTTGCTATTTTTAACCATGTCTTATCAGTCAATACCGCTGCGCGTTCAAATTTTTTCATCAGCCCAAACATCTCAGGCAGCCGAGAAAATTCAATACTCATTGCACCGAATGACGGAAGATGAAAGTCGATAACTTCATACATCATTTTGCCATTTTCAATATTCTTCGACTTGCTGACTAATTCGTCTAATGCAATTTTCATATCTTCTGCGTTTAACTTTCCACTCAACTCAATATCTAAACGATTTATACCGTTTGGTGTCACTTTAAACATAAGTTCTCCTATTCATGAGTTTATATAATGTTTTCCAGCTAAGACAATGATCCTCTCGCAATTAAGATGTATTGAGATTAGGTTGAATCTGTGGGGCGGGTCAATACTCATGACAGCCACAGGCACAACTATTGGAAATCATACCACCTGTTACGATATGGTCTGGCTATCTCAGGTTTTTGAAAGTTTCAAATTCGCCAATACATTAGAAAGCCATCTATTTAGGCTTGAGAGGCTCCGATTCCCCCTGCCAACCAAAAAAACAAAGCGAAAAGAACGGCCTGAACGATCCAGCCGATGAAACAGACACCGACTGCTCTCCAAGTACTTTTATAATCTAGTGCCTGCCTGACAGCAATGACCATCGCCACCAGCATCCAGATACCAACGATAAAATTGAGGATGACCCCCAACATGGGGATAATTGCCAAAACTCGCAGAACTCCCGGAGAACTCGAGAATCCGATAGTGCGTAACAACTCCCCATAATCTGCTTTTGTTTGTGGCTCAGGTAATAGCCTGGTTCCAATAAAATATGTCAGAAACGCCCAGATAAACCATCCCAATAGGGCAACTATGGTACCGAAAATAAGTCCTTTTGTCCCTGTAACGCTGATGGTTCCGATTCCTGCAGCAACACTGGAGAGAATGACCACACCCATGGCTTGCCCCATGGCTCCCTTGTCCGCTTCGACCTCCTCATAAAGGGCTAAATCCAGTTTTGCTGCCCGTATCATGCGATCTGTAAATGATGCCAAGATTGTCCCCCCCCTCTTTACTATACAGATTATTCTTTAAAGATTTCATTGTAGGTCTTTTGACGTGTTAACATGGCCTAGTCAAAACGAAAGTCCTTTTCTTGTCACAGAAAAATTCCCCCTCCAATAAGGGTTAAATTCAGCCCTAAGGCAATAAAAATGGCAATTCCATGGCATTGGATTCTCCCTTTTGTAGTGTAATAAAAATCGAATCTTCAAACAATTATCAGATTTGATATTTACAGTTTTGTTGAAGATTATAATATACTTGTGCGGCAGGTCAATACTTGCCAGTAAATGGATTTTCAGGTTCCCATTATTTGGGATGGAAATGATTTGGCTATCTGAAGTTTTACTCAATCATGATTATTAGAGGTATTTCACATAGTCTGGACAGCCTTTACATAACAACTCGATCTGCTTATTGTCATCTTTCGACATTACGGTTTTGTTTTTGGAGGTGGGGGAAGCCAAACATTTAAACTTTAGAATTAATGGGTCATCTTTATGGGGGCAAGCGTCATAAAAAAACCTAACACAGTCAAATGTTGTCTGACTCTTGTCCACAGGCTGCTCCTTTATAAAGAAAGTTTGTAATGTTCAGGGAAGTTCGGTAATAATCTTTCGATATTCAAGCTCATTAAAAGCCCTCAAATTCACGGTGCGGGATGTACCCTTTGCGCCTATAAGGAGAGCTAATTTAGCAACAGTCTCATCATCGGGTGCTTCCACGAAAACAACCATATCGTATTCTCCGGTAACCAATTAAAATTCTTTTATTTCAGCGCCCATAGCCTTAAAAGCCTTTTTTGCCTCTACAAGCTTTGATGGTCCTTCTTAAATATTTTCTATACCTTTCTGAGTATATTTTCTCAAAGTAGAATAGGTTGGCATAAGAAATCCTCTTTTAATTAAGGGTAAAAATGTAAGCCGTTTGTGGATGTGAGAAATAGATTGGCTAAAAGGAAATTAGGGCAGGACAGATAAAGGTACGCCGATCAAATGGTAGCGGTAACAATCGGTATCAATCTGATTTTCTCGAAAAACGCATAACCCAATAGCAATTCAAACGTCAACACCACAATGTAGCACAATGGTAAAAATATCGTGCTTGCTATCTGAATAATTTAAACATTCCATATACGTAGGTGAAATCAGAAAGATTTAGACTCTTCAGAAATTTAAGTTTTCTTGCCAAGAAACCAACTATAGGAAATCACGCCATCTGAAACGATAGGGTGTGGCTATCTCAAGCAAATCGACCAGATAAAAACTCAAGAAATATAGCGAGACTGTCGAAAAAGTCCAAAAAGAGCGATTTTGGCAATTTCGCATATAATGAAATCAATAGTTTAAAAACACCAACATCGCTGATCTATGGTTTTTCGACAGTCTCAGCAGTTAACACAAAAAATATGAACCGTGTGCATTGATTCGGATATGATAAATAAAGGATAGAATTATTGGGAACTATAAAAGCGAAGAAAAATGGGTTCGTCAGGTTTGCCTGACATCGTAATTATTTGTCTAAAGATCCAGAAGCTGAGTTCATTCTAATTTCACAAAACCGATAACATCAGGAAACCTTTCGCGGCTATTGGTTGTAGTTAAAATTCAATATCAGCCCAAACTTTTTCATATAATCGTCTCAGACCAGACCGAGGCGAAGGGCCTCTTTGGGATACATGGTTGTAAATCGACCCGCAGCCTCTGCACATGAGGAGTCATCCGAGTTGACAATTATGAACATAGTTGTTTGGCGGTCGGAACGCATTTTACATTACGAGATTATGCAATAAGTTATTTCAGGGTGCACGATGATTTTAAACGTAATTTTAACGAAAATTAGAATGAAAACTGCTAAGGAGGCTTGTATTGAGATCGCTAAATGTTAACAACAAACTCGTTTTGCTGGATGGTGGCTTAGGGCGTGAATTGCGGTTCCGGGGGGTAGCGGTACCGAAGACAATCTGGTCGGCAGGAGCCTTGATGACTGACCCCAAGGTTGTGCGTCAGATTCATCTCGACTATATCGCTGCTGGTGCTGATATCATAACAACTAACACCTACGGCGTTATCAGGCAGGAATTGGCCAAAGAAGGGCTTGAAGATCGTTTTGCCGAACTCAACATGATTGCCTGCAATCTGGCCATTGGAGCGCGTGAGGCATCCGGGCGGGAAGTCGTCATCGCCGGTTCCCTGCCTCCGTTGGGTGGTAGCTACCGTTCCGATCTGGTGGGACCGAGTCAGGAAATCGAGGCCCTTTACCAGGAGCAGGCTGAACTGCTGGCCCCACATGTCGACCTGCTGTTGTGCGAAACCATGTCAAGTGCCACCGAAGGACAAGCTGCTGCCAGGGCTGCCTGCCGAACGGGCAAACCGGTTTGGGTGGCCTGGACGCTGCATGAAGATCGTTCGGGGAATTTGCGCAGCGGAGAGAACGTTGCAGAAGCTGTGGCCGCTATGCAGGGTATACCTGTCAGCGGTTTCCTCGCGAATTGTTGTGCGCCGGAAAGCATTACCACGATTATGCCCCAATTGGCTGAAACGGGTGCCCAATGGATCGGCGGCTACGCCAATACGTTTGCTCCCATTCCGCAAGACTGGACCCTGGACGGAGAAAAAGACACAGATGGCCTGTTGACGCTGCGCTCGGATCTGAGTCCGGAAGAATACAGTGCTCATGTCTCCGAGTGGCTTGCGGCCGGCGCCACCGTCGTCGGCGGCTGTTGTGGTACAAGACCATCCCACACAGCCAAAATGAGGATTCTACTTGACGAGAAGCTGTCGTGAAAACAAGATTTTTAGAATAAAATGGCTTAACTATTGCCAATAGATATGGCTATCTCACGAAAATCAGACAGTTGAAAACAACGGCTTTCTTGCCAGTCTTGTGATTATCGAAATAGGTATTGAAACTGAATATACGATTTGGGTATCATCTGTTTACCTCGGGATTTCCCCGAATGTCAGGCATCAATAACCAAAGGGCGTAAACTATGAAAGTGACCAAAGCCGCTAAAATATAGATTCGGAAACGCAAAAAGTCGACGTCTTCAGAGCGGAAGGACTGGAGGTCATCGTTGAGGGAACGGATCCGTTGACGGGGAAGAAAGCAATGGGAAAGGTTGTTCTCAGAAAAAGGGGGAAGGGGAGGTCTCCTTCTATCTTACCAAATGGATGTCGATGGAAGACTCTTTCGACAAGCAGGAGATCTATAGTTTTGATCGGTTCATCCAGGTTTTTAAGTTCCTCAAAAGGTCTTTATTTAGACAACTGTAATGAACCTGAGGTCTTCCCTTTGAGGTTTGCTAGCACTATGTTCTGGCCGGAACCTCACATGAAAACCTCGACAGGTTTGGCCTCCCCGAGGCCAAACCCAATCTAACCTCCGACTCCATGAAAAGTGACACATAACTCATGACAGCCCACGACTCAACAAGGAGAGTAAGGCTATGAAAGATTACCTCAATGAAGCTTACACGGATCTTCTGGTGGAAATGAACGCATCACTGCTTTGGGTCACGCTCAACCGCCCTCAGTGTTCCAATGCGTTTTCTGATGAGATGATTACCGAACTCTGCCGCTTGCTCCGGGAGGCGGATTGGGATGACGATGTTCGCGTTATCATTCTGACGGGGGCCGGCAACACGTTTTGCGCAGGTGGTGACGTGAAGGCTATGGAAGAAAAAACCGGCATGTTCGCCGGTGATCCAGAAGGGCTTATGCGACGTTACACAAGGGGCATACAACAGATTCCGCTCACCATCGAGGCCCTGCACACTCCTCTCGTGGCTATGGTCAATGGTGCAGCGATCGGCGCCGGTTGTGATCTGGCCTGCATGTGCGACATTCGAGTGGGATGCAGGCATTCCCGGTTTGGAGAAACTTTTGCCAAACTGGCCCTGGTTCCCGGTGACGGCGGCACCTTCTTTTTGCAAAGAGTCGTAGGCTATGCCAAAGCTATGGAACTCTCTCTCACGGGCCGGATCGTATCGGCGGATGAAGCCCTTAACTTGGGTCTTCTGAATAACCTGGTGGAAGTGGACACACTAAAAGAAGAAACGAAAAAGCTGGCACATTCCATCGCAGCCAACAGCCCTGTTGCGATTTCTATGATTAAGAAAGCTATTCGTCAGGCTCGCACAGCGGAAATCAGCGGCCATCTTGATCTGTTGGCCGCCTTTCAGGGCATCACCCAGCGAACAGAAGACCATTTCGAGGGAGTGCGAGCACTGAAAGAAAAACGTCAACCGCACTTCAGAGGGCACTAGATATAGGGGGCTGGACCACGCGGCGCCAATACTTAATCATGTCGCTCTTTAAGGCATTTCTCGTTTTGTAAATTAGATGGTTGGTTAATTTTTAGGCTTCCGGGCAGTGGCTGAATCTTAATGACCGGACGGGTCCGTAATGGCTATCCTACAAAAACGCAGCCCACCGATTCTTGTGGTTGCTTGCGAAAGTCGTAACCGTAAGAATTTACACTTAATATTCAGTTACGTTCTGGCTATACCATTAAAACCGACCGGAGAATAGCTTTGTTAGCATAACGGGTACATTTTTGCTGAGGTGGGGACAGGTTTGCCGGGTATAGGACAGGTTTCGATAAGCCTCATGTTCAGTTGGTATCCATGATATATTCTCAGGTGCACGGCAACCAGCTCCCTCACGGCTAATTGCAAATTCATTTATCGCCGGAGGATTCCTTGCTTTTGTTCGGTGAAGGCTCGTCACTGCCGTACACCTCAACATAGGCGTTATGCGAGATGCAACCTTTTTCCCAATGCTTCCTGACTTTCTTGCCGATAAAGGAATCTGGGTATTTGCGCCCAATGTTGCAGCCAGGGCAGACATTGCTCCATCCAGCCAGCACTTTTTTCATTTCCATCTTCGCTTCCTTTCAAAAGTCGCACTCGGTTGCGTATTAAAAAAAGCAGTGCCATTTCTGACCCTGCTCAATTTACTGCCTCCAAATGTGTCGTTATTCAGAGAGAAGATGCACGCACACCCAAGAAGCTCCTTAAATGCCGCCCAAACATTCCTTTTTTAAAATATAACCTTTGGGATGCCTTAAGCCATCGCCTGGTTTATTATTGCTTATCGAAGTTGGATTGCATTCACCGTATAACATACGCACGAATCATATAAATTCAATAGCACACAGTGGATTTCCTAATAAAGGCTAAATGTCAGAACCCCGATTTAGCGAAATAAATATGATAATCTTTAAAATATCAAGGTCAGGAATACTATGGTAACATAGTTGTCGTACAGTTTATATATTAACCAGGCCGATACGAATACATTGGGAGTAAGCTGCAATTTTGTGCTCTTAGAATATATTTGTGATAAGGATAACCTCCTTCTATAGCAAAAACCACTTTAATAAATAAAGATGAGTAGAGTCCTTTTACTATGACTTACGAAATGTGGGAAAGCAAGTTACAGAAGCGATAGAAATGCTCTTTTCATCTTTATGTTTCGCCCCAAACATATCCACAATTGCTGCAGCTCCATCTAAACACAGGACCACTTTCAGGACGCAAGCCACCCGGCGTTGCAAGCCCTTGTTTTACACGTTCAGCTTCTTCCCCTGTTGGGGCTCCATAGATGATTTCTAAACCCTCTTGTTTAGAGCATTTGGGGCATATTTGTTTTTGAAAGTTATTGGTAACCATATTATCTCAGAACCCTTAACTTATGGGTTTTAGGAATGTCTTTAAACACCTCTTTCATTTTTCTGATGAGCAGATCAGATTTGCCAGGAAAAACTCATCACTAAAAAATTAATACAACTTGCCAGTCCCGTAAATATCGAAAATGGGGTTGAAACTGAATATACGATCTGAGTATCATCGATTTACCTCGGGATTTCCCCGAATGTCAAACACCAATAACCAAAGGGGGTAAACCATGAAAGTGTCCAAAGCCGCGAAAATATGGATAGATTACCACAACGCCCACTCGAAAAAAAAATACCGTGCGGTCGCATTGGTCAGTTATTGACCGATTCTGCCAGGAGTTCGGCGACGCCGAAATCGATAAATTAACACCGAATGATGTCCTTTCCTTTCTCAATAGCTTTACCAACGGCAACAAGCCGTACACCGAACGGGTCCGCTATTCCCACCTCTCAGCCTTTTTTAATTTTTTCCGCAATAACATCGACTCTGGTATAGGCAATCCGTGCGATACGCCCATGATCCGAAAATTGTATCGGGAAAGGGTGGTATCCAGATGGGAAATCATCGAAAAAGATACCTTTGATGAGATCATTTTCCGGACTACCAAAATTCGCAATCGACTGATGCTCGAACTGATGGCCCGTGGGGTATGAGGGTTGGTGAGGCGCTGAAACTCAGGTTGAATGACATTCAGGATCGAAAACTGATCCTTCAAGAACCGAAGAGCGGGAAAGAACATGAGATTGTTTTTATCCCACAAAAGGTGGCTGATAGACTCCGTGACTACGCCATTCAGACTTGTAATAGACCAGATGACAGCATTTTCCCGAATACCTATGCAGCAGCCAGGCTGGTTGTAATAAAAGCGGGAAAGATGGTTGGAATTCACCTGAGACCGCATGACTTGCGGCGACATTCGGCAACCTATGCCTCTCGATCTGGAGTGCCAATCGGAATAGTGAGCAAAATCATTCTCCGTCACGCCAATCTGGCCACCACTCAGCGGTATTTTAGGACAAATAGCGACACAAAGGCAATGAGCTGGATTGAAAACCTTTATTGTTAATGCAAAAAGGGGTGAACCCCTTTTTGGGTGTCACCCCTTTATGCCATTGATGCGGATTGTCTATCTCAAGCAATTTGATCAGATGATAGTTCAAGGATCATAACAGATACATTGAGTCTGAGTTCTGACAGCATAGGACATTGGGATTTCAGATAGGTTTTGGAACAAGAAATCCCACATATTATCACTTCGTAAAAAAGATTTGACCCCATTGAACTAATTGCAGTATAAAATAAATACGACGCTAAAGTTGTGTAGAAAACTGGGTTAAACCTGATCTAAAAATAGAAAACTCCTCTCCTATTTATTCATTCTGACCTAAAGAACAATCTCGAGCCAAAATAAAAAAAAGCAGAGGAGATTAGAAATGGATACTACAACAAAGGCGCTATTATTTCTGGTATTATATTTTCCTGTAATATTTCTTGGAGGTATCGTTGCTTATAGAAAAGGCGATTTTTTCTCCAGAGGTGCAGCAATTTGTGCTTTAACTTGGTTCTTTGGATTGTTTTTCATGTTTAAAGCTCCCGATAGTAAAGCACGTGAAGGTGATAAAGAAGATCTGTTTAGTTGGTACAGTCATGGTACGGATGGTGGTTTAATATTTCTTGCATGTATAGCTTTGTTTTTATTATATCGTATTTTTTAAGGTGTTATGAGTTGAATAAATTTTGTCGTAAGTTCTTGATTCGATAGTTTGGATAGGTCATAACCTTTGAGAGATTCCAGCTACCACCAAAGTATCTTAAAAATACTTCTTTTAAAAAACCTGTGATATATTCAAAATTCAATTCAGGATGCGTGTGGACGGCTTGTTATATGGTTTGGCAATCGAAAGCATTTCTCAACAAGTGGGAGTTAGGTTAAATAGCAGAAATCAAAAGTTCGCCTAACGCCCGCAGTCACCCGCCGCGATTAGCGGACGGTGTGGGCTGCTTTGTTCGTCCATTGTTGTATTTCAGATTATCCACAGAGCCTTGTGAGCACCGCAGCGGGTCATCCCGGCGTCTGCCGCAACCGGAGCACCCCTCTCTCTTCGCCGGCGAGGACACAGCGAGAGTCGTGCGAAAAGGCGATGGCGTGCACCGGCTCCTCATGCTCCCATCGCGTTACTACGGCTCCAGATTTGGCGTCGAAGAGGCGCACATAGCAATCCTCGCGAGGGGCTCCCGGCTCATTTTGGCCCCCATAACCTGCCGCCACCCACATGCCGTTCGGAGACACGGCCGCGCAGCAAATGAGTGTTCTCAGACCAGGGTCGAACTGGTGTTTAACAGTTCCGGACGCGAGATCCCACCATAGCAACTCATAACCCCCGCCCGATAGCAGCCGTTTATCGTCCCGGGAGAAAACAACAGTGTTTACCCCGTTGAGGTAGGAGGATAATTGGGTCCACTCGCGGCCCGTAGCGGTTTTGAAAAGTCGGATGGTCGGAACCTGGTATAGTCCCCCGGAGGCAGTCATGCCGTTGCTCCCCGATGCCACCCACTTGCCGTCCGAAGAGAAAGAAATGGACTCGACCGAAGCGGTGTGCTCACCAAGGCTGCGCACTTCCCGGCCCGCTTTCCAGTCCCACAACCGCAGACAGCGTCCATCGGAGGCCGGTGCATGCGGCAAGTAGTTGCTGCTGCCGCTTGCAAGGAACTGACCGTCCGGAGAGAAAGCAAGGGCTTCCACTCGGAATAATTCCCCGCCAAAGCGTTTCGTCTCCCGCCCTGACCGCGCATCCCAGATTCGGATGCAACTGCCCTCCAGCTGGTTCTCGTTCTTCCAAACCACGTCGTCACCCGTGGCAACCGCTGTGCCATCCGGGGAAACGGCCACGCTGAGGACTCCCGTTCGGTGCCCCTTGAGTTTCTTCAGGAGGCGGCCGCTGGGGATTTGCCAAACTCTGGCCGCTCGATCGGGGCCGTATGATCGCTCCGTGCCTCCAGTCACCACAAGCCTGTCGTCGGGAGAAAAGGCGATCGATTCAATCTTGCCTCGGTGCCCTTGGAATGGAAGATTGCCAAATATCATTATCGAGCGACGTGGGAAAGATTTAAGTGTAGTACGGTCGGATTTGCCCTTATTGCGAACCAATTTCCAACCAACTATAAGGCATGCAATCGGAAGGATCAGTTTAAACACACCGTGGAAATCGGTCTTGTATGCGTCAGTGGGGGCAAACTGATTGTAAATAAACCATACGCAGAGAGCTACACCGATCAAGAGAGAAACGATCCCAAGTATGCGTTTTAGAATAATAGGTATCATAATTTCTTCATTCTTGGGACGAACGGTTTAATCAGCGGCGGGGTGTTTTGTGTCCTCTGATTTTAATGGTTGGGCCTTTCTGTAGTAACGAATTGCCCTCTCAGTAACTTTCCCAATGAAGTCACCCTTGGCCTGTGTGTAAACCACACGGTCAACCTGACCCGCGAGATTGCGGGTCCGCTGAAACGAATAGTTTTCTATAGTTTTATTCTCTTTCTTTAAAGACCTCTTTTGCGGCAAATAAGCAATTAAGGGCTGCGGGGAACCCGGCATAAACAGCCATTTGCATAATTACTTTTACAACCTCTTGTCTAGTACATCCACGTTTAGTGCACCATGAATATGAACTTTTAATTGAGGCGTGGCGTTGCCCAATGTAGTTAAACCGGCTACCACTGCGATTTCTCTTGATTTTAAATCAAATCCTGGACGTGAGTAAATATCGCCAAATGGAAATTCGATTAGTAAATCGGCAAACTCTGGTGCAATATCTTTAAGGCTTTCTAAAACGCTTTCCCCAGCTTCTCCATTTACCTCTTTTAATTTTTCCCACCCTCTTTTATATCGGTCACTTTTTTCCATATATCTTTCCTCTAGATGGCTAACCGTTTATAATCAGGTCAATTTTCCCTGATAAAATGATATTTATCGGGTTTTTTTGCAACTTTTCCAATTGTGTGTAGATTGAGCATAGGTTGAATCTGTGGGCCGGTCAATACTCAAACTTGCTTGCCACAGGTCAAACTATCCGTAATTACGCCAAATATCACGATATCGTCTGGCTATATTCAGGAAATCCGCCGAGTGATAGATGTTGGACCATAGCAGCAGATTTGAGTTCTCACATTCGTTTGATACGTTGGAGCTATCAGTAACGCTTAGCATAAGTCGTGGCGGCATTTTGCCGTCGCCTCTAATGCTGTTGGTTATGATGAATTTCTATGACAGGTTTCTATATTTTGATCAGATTCATAATGTCTTCATTCAAGGGAATATCCGCCATCGAATGTCCGTAATGCACATACCGAAGCATTCCAGACTTATCAATCAGCATCTGGGCTGGCATTCTGCCCAACTTGAACAAATTGACCTCCTGCCCGTATAATTTTAAAATTTTATGTTTCGGATCAGGTAATCCGATAAATGGCAGGTCTTCCTTTTTCCAGTACTTCTGAAAAGATTCGGCATCCTCAGGTCCAATTACGACTATTTCTGTATCCAGTTTAAAAAAGCGCTGATAATCTTGACGCAACTGCGCCATATGCTTGCGGCAGAATGGTCAGACAAATCCACGATTAAAAACTACCAGCACATTTTTCTGTCCGGCAAAATCTGAAGGTGAAACGTTGCTTCCATTAAAATCGGGTAAGGTAAACTCAGGAGCATGGGTATTTAGCTCAACTTTGGCCATGATTGGCTCCTTACTCTTAAATTTCTAATGTACCTTGGAAAACCTGATTGGTGAAGATTCCTCTTTGGGTAAAATGCCTGTCGGCTACAGATACATTGAGAGTAATTTAAAATCGTAGGATGGGTCAATAATCAAACCTGCTTGCCACCAACTGTCAACAATTATATCATCGGTGAAGGTATGATGTGGCTATGATGAGCATTTGAGAAATACCTACAGGTTCTCTATGTAGCAGGAATTTGAGTCTGAGTTTCGGCATCATTAATAGTGAGGATTTCGAATAAGGCAGGGCCAATGGAGACCCTGCCTCTTTTTCCACCATTTACTTCATTACTGTTTTTAGATTTTATCTATCCAACAGTAACAGTGGTTCGATGTTCGCCAGATCATTTAAGGCAATAACTGTGTAAACGCTCCCATCAGCCAAAGTTGGCGTTTCATCGATTACCGTAGTTGCTGTCCCTGTAGCATTTACTTTGATGTTTCTGGCTCCGGCCGGTACCTCCAAATAATCCGAAAATTGTTTGAAGGCAACATTAGTCAACACAACTACGTCGTCGACCAAAATATCCACGTTCGGCGCATCCGGTGAAGCATGAACCACGCGGACTCTAGCATTTCCTGGCGTGGGGCTGGTGTTATCATCTGTCAGTAGCAGAGGCTCAATGCTCGCCAAGAAATTAACGGCAAGAACTGTATAATCTGTTCCAGCAGCTAATGGGGTCGTGACATTGATGACACTGATTGCTGTTCCAGTTGCGTTAACTTTAATGTTTCGGTCACCGGAAGGTACTTCCGTGTAGTCTAAAAACTCCTTGAATGCCACATCGTTGATAACAATCACATCATCGACAAGAATGTCGACATTGGGTGCGTCGGGAGAAGCGTGAACAGCTCGGAGGCGTGCACGACTATCAGCAATTTCAATTGATGGTGTTGTCGGGTCATTGGTCAGTACAATAAGGGATACCGGTGAAGCTCCGCCGGTTGCATCGACCGCCACCGCAGTCAGTATTGAACCGGCGTCCAACGCGACAGCACCTGAGTCATAAACGGGAACTTTTAAGCCAGTAGCTGTTATCCGAATCTGATAATCTCCCTCGGGGATTTCAAGAAAATCGGAATTTGCCTTAAAAGGCACGTTGGGTAAAGTGGGATTTTCCGCATTGATGTCTGCACCTGGAGCAGTCACATACACATCAACCGCAGGTGCACTCGGAGAGCTATGTACAACCCGGATCTTCAGTAGATTACCGCTGGGTGGAGTGCCTTCATCGTCCAAAACAAGCGCTTCGATTTGAGCGACAAAATTTGTTGCGATGATCGTAGTAAGTGAATCCGTGGCAAAATTAACGTTTGCATCGATTACTGAAGTCGAGGTGCCTGCCACATTGACCTTAATATTTCGGTTTCCCGAAAGTATCGATAAAAATTGTGAGGCTGCTTTATAAGGGACATCTGTTAAAACTGCTTGTCCGTCAACCAGTACGTCCACATTTGGTGCATCCGGTGACGCATGTAAGATTCTAATCGACGCCTCATTTGGCGGAATGATTGGATTACCATTATCGTCGCTACACCCGGTCAAAACAGAAACAAATACAAGGCAAAAAGCTGTAAATAATAACATTTTGTTTTTCATCACTTCTCCTTTATCAATTATCAAATTGGTAAAATATGGAACTAAATAAAAATAGAGTTGGAACGGCATTACTTGTTGAAATTATCTTGAAGCTAATTGCTCATTAAGGTGTTTTCAATAATTAATGATTGGTATCAAAATGAGGGTCTAAAACTATCAGAGAGGCTTACCTTTAGCTCAGAACCCTATAGACAATCATTAATTCGGCCTTTTCTATATTAACGTAATTGCCACCTACGGATCGACCGAGTCATACTGGGAAAACTGGACTACTTGACGAGTCCGGTCTGCGCTGTCCCGAAAGATGACAGCCCGGTGCATGTTATTGCCGCCGGGATGGGAGACCCATTCGTAACCATGGAAGGTGGTGGAAGTGCCGGTTGTAGGGGAATATTATAGAGCCAACTGAATGACGTATAAATACTTGTAATTATATCTAAATTATGCTTATTCGGTTGCAAAAAGTGCACGAAAAACAAGCGATATCACCAAAATTCCTTGCACCAATGCGCCGGAGATTATGTACAGACACAATGAAAAACAGCTGAAATTTGTCGAGTTTCACCTGCCATTCGGTGGTAAATTACCAGCGGACAATCGCTGGGTCAGATTGGCAGAGGTGATTCCCTGGCACGAGTTCGAAGAGAAATACTGCCGGAATTTTACCGGCAACGGTCAAGGACCACCGGCCCTTTCAGTGCGCATGGCCTTGGCGGCACTGATTACTAAAGAGCGCCTGGGGCTGACCGACGAGGAGTGCGTGGAGCAGATCCGAGAGAACCCCTATCTGCAGTATTTTTGTGGGTTGCAGCAATTTACTACCGAGTCACCCTTTCATCCCACCATGTTGGTGCATTTTCGAAAACGCTTTTCCGTCGATGTTCTCAAGCATGTCAATGAGGTCATTGTCACCAGGGCCTCTGAGAGCATCAAAAAAGATGATGATCAGCCACAAGGCCCATCCATCAAGGGTAAGTAGGTGCTCGATGCGACTTGCGTTCCGGCTGACATCACCTATCCGACCGATTTTAAGCTTTTGAACACCGCCCGGCAGAAGAGCGAGCAGATCATAGACGTGCTGCATAAAGGCCGTGGCCGAGGTTTTAAGAAGCCTCGAACCTATCGAGTAAAGGCCAGAAAAGCCTACCTTGCTGTGGCCAAAAGCAGGAGAGTTGGCGGCCGAAAGCTTCGTAAAGCACTCCGGGGTCAGTTGGGCTATCTGCATCGCAACCTGGCAAGCATCGACAAGCTATCTGAGTCAACAGGGCTAAGGGTTCTCAACCGAAAACAATATAGAGATCTATTGGTGGTCAGCGAGCTCTACCGTCAGCAACGCTGGATGTATGAGAACCGCATCCGTCGGATCAGCGATCGAATCGTGAGCATCAGCCTACCGCATGTGTTGCCGATAAAAAGGGGCAAGGCCGGAAGCGATACCGAATTCGGCCCCAAATTATCCGTCAGCCTGGTAGAAGGCTACGATTTTGTGGATCGATGCAGTTGGGACAACTTCAACGAAAGTTTAGACCTGAAAGGCCAGGTAGAATCCTACAAGAGGCGTTTCGGGCTTTATCCGAAGTCGGTGCATGCAGATCGGATCTACCGCACGCGAGACAATCTTCGCTATTGCAAGAAACACCACATCCGGTTGTCGGGCCCGAGATTGGGAAGACCACCGAAGGTGACCGCAGAGAATGCCGCCCGACTTAAAGCCGAAGCCGTTCAGGCACGGCAGGATGAACTGGATCGGATACCGATAGAGGGCAAGTTCGGCCAGGGTAAACGGCGCTTTGGTATCGGCCGGTTGATGACAAAGTTGGCATCTACCAGTGAGACGGCCATTGCACTGTGCTTCCTGGTGATGAAAGTGGAGAAATGGCTATCTGCCATTTCTTTGTGCCTGTTTTTCAAAAGCAAAAATCAGTTTTGCAACGTTATATAACCAGCTTTTTACTTCATATATCTTCAGGGAAAACTGTGGTCGCCGCAAGGACATGATTTGTTCAGGAAACCCTATGATAGAGGACAACAATCTGAAAAAAAATTATTCATGGGGGAGGGTGAAATCCCAGGAGACATATCGCGACAAGTTTGGTCGACACTGCTGAAGATAGTACCAAAATGATCAACGAATTCGTTTTAATCGGCGGCCAATCAGGCGGGCACTTTGTTTCATGCTTCTGCTCGCGAATCGAGTTCACTTGTAAAATTACCAAGCCTTCGGCCACCGGGGGAAAAGCGAGACACTTTTCCCCCGGATAGCTTCTACCACAACGTTTCTCGCGAAGACATTTCCTGGAACTGATGGCTGATCTTGCTACCAACCGTTCCGAAAAGCTCGTCAAGTTCGTTCTTTATCGGTGACCAGTCGGAAGGGCACTCGTTCTCGAGCTGATCCACCCTCATTTGCGCGGTCACGACCTCCTGCTCGAGCTGCCCGATCAGTGGGAGAACTTTTTCCTTTTGCTCGGTCCCAAATCCGTCCGCCGTCTTCTTCATCGCCTCAAGTTTCTCTTTCCATGCCGTAACTTCAGCTTTCATTGCTTTACAGTAGTCTTCTACTTGCATGATCAATCCTTTCTTTTTGGGGTTGGTTTTCTGCCTCGCTGAACAAAATTATTATCATACATATTCAGCTGTGATTCAATGATTCTATCAATAATATATCAGGTAGGCTCATGCAATAGGTTTTTTGCCAATAGAGTAACGCCGCTAAATTTTATAAATTATGCCGATACGTTTTGGCTATTCTGACTAAAATAATCAATACAGGAAGGGCTACTATTGTCAATTGCTACGATGTGGTATTGAGCGCGGGTATTGTTTTAGTATCGTAAGGTTTTGAAGCGACGAAGGACCATCGCTTAGCAGAAGGCGTGCTTCGATCAGGCCTTATGTTTTGCTGGAGTAATTCAAAGTTCAGCGGTAGGTTCCGCCAACCCAATATTTCGTGCCTAACGCGAGCATCAGGGGGGCATGAAGTGCAGCGGAATGCAATGCCCTGCATGCACTTGTTCGCCACTAAAATCTTAAATGACTTTACCAGACCAATTAGTTATTTTCATCTGGCTTTTGCTTTAACTCTTTTATTCGGTGCTTAAGACCATAGGCGTAAACTGCTATGGCAAAAATTCCAAAACCTAACCCTACGCAAAGAACAAAGATTTTCATGGTTCTATACCTCCTCCATACAGGGAAGCAGATAACTTCACCGATAATATGGCAATGAACATGATCAACCACTCAGGATACTTGAAAACCGGTCCGCGCTCGCCAAGTCTTTCTGGGGCTGGAAAATCGGTTTCATCCCAAAAGGCTCTGAAATTATCAAGGGTTTGCCGTATCCAGCAGTTTAAAATTTTCCAGCCAACGTGAGCGCTAAAAAGGGAGACGGATCGTAATTGTCTGATCCCAGTTTGTCACCGGTCGAGTTTTCTATGGACAATTTCCCCGCAAAAAGCGCTCCTCCTGCCAGATCAATGGAAAAATTTGCACCCAGTTTCCGCTGTGCCCGAAGGAATGCCACCACAAACTTATTATCACCGATACCATTTGGAACAGCGCTTTTATCGTCCAGCCTAAAGCGGTAGAATCGATACGCTCCGCCTATTGCCAGCTCCCAATTCTCTGCCGGAGAATAAACAAATTCTAGTCCGGCCGGTCCAGCCGGTCCTGCTCTGAACGGATTCGTGATTCGAAATTGCTCGCTGATTTTCCAATCGATCACAATAAATGGAAAAATGGTTGTTTTTTCCAACCGACTAAAAAGACCGAAGCCAAGCCCTATGTAAAGATTTCGGCTGAAAGGATGAGACAAAGATAGAATACCACCATAATTCAAGCTCTCACTGAACTTGGCCCCAGACTCACCGGAATATTCTACTGACGGCGAGAATCCTAAAATCCAGTTATCCGAGAAAGTGTAGAAAATCGGCAGGCTGATACCAGGCCGATGAATCGAACCCCATGGGGTTGCCCCGACCACATTGGTCATATTATTGAAATTCCACTTTTCGAATTCGTAATTTAAACCCAAACCTAGCCGCAGGTTTTGACCAAAGGGACGGATGACGTCAAAGTTCAAGTAGTGGCGACTGACATCGAAACTACCGCCACTGTCAAGGTCGGTTTCAAATTGATAGACAGGCGTATAGGAAAAAGAAAAACTATAACCCGCTTTTCGCCCGCTTCCTTTATTTTGGGCCCATATTGGCTCAATAAGCGTCGACATCAATATTTCAATTACCAACAAAGCAATCAAAAGCTTCTTTCGTCTCATGTATGGTGACTCCTTAGAGATGCCGTAGCTGGTTTTTCCAGTCGATTAAACCACATGAACTTCGAATAGGCCCATAAGAATATAAATGAGCCCTCGGGGAGTTTTTGATTAAACGGGAGCGGAGGGAATGATCAGCGACTTCATCGCGCAAACTCATGCCGAAAGCGGCCTAAGGAAAAAACAGATTTCATAATAATATGAAATAGATAATTAAAAGTCATCGTTTGGATTTACATTGGACCGTCAGAGAGTTTCCGTTGTTTATTCCTAAGGCCGCCTAATGCATTCAGACAGTGCGCGCTTTCGCTGCTGATGATTCTCTCCGCTCCTGTTCAGCGTTGGCGTAAAAAACTCCCCGCCCCCTGAATTCAAGTATGTATAAATTTAAATTTGTTGATTTGACTGGAACCACAATGTGTAGTGATGACGCTCAAGACTCTTAGGTGAAGGTAAAGAAAATCAAATCTCTGCCCTGATCTTTTACACCATAAGTCCTTATGAGAAAATGGATCGGCCAATACAAATACCCCGGGCAAGCTCAGAAAGTCTGCCTTTGGCCTTTAGAAACTTATTACACTCCCTTCTGCTGCCAGTTCGATCAATTTCGGGGCCCCGGCCAGGGTCATGTTGGAATAGAAGTTTTCCTCGCCAACCTGGCGAGCTTCAGCGCAGGGAGGTCAGACGTAGATCGGCACCTCGTTTTCCACCAGATAGGGAAAAAATTCGCTTGCCGTGTCGTTGGTTCCGGTCTTTTCGTCCAAACTCCGGTTTTTGTCCGCCCAATACACGCCATCATCGGACATGAACAGGCTAGTTTGATGCCCCTGGGAATGCGCCAACTTGGCCATTTGAAACGCGCGCGTGGCAGCATCTACGTCTCCTCTTTTCAGGTAAATTGTTATCTTCGCCATTTTTAGTCCCTTTAATTTTTTCTTTTGCGCATGGAAAACTACGCATTTGTCATAATGATTTTTATACCTCTATCTGTCTCAGTGATTGGTTTAAAAACCATTAATGTGGTGAGTTAAGAATTGTCAAGAATTTTGGTAAATTGATAAAAGGAATGGAGCTTAATCGGGCTATTCTGCCTCTATACGCTGCATTCGTAGCTATGAGTATCTTGCCAGTCTCGTAACTATCGAAAATAGCGTTGAAACTGAATATACTTTCTGAGTATCATTGGTTTACCTCGGGATTTCCCCGATTGTCAAACATCAATAACCAGAGGAGGTAAACCATGAAAGTGGCCGAAGCCGCAAAAATATGGATCGATTACCACAAGGCCCACTCGAAAAAAAAATACCGTTCGGTCCTATTGGTCAGTTATTGACCGATTC
The DNA here is from genome assembly GCA_963848135.1 of uncultured delta proteobacterium. Taxonomy (GTDB): domain Bacteria; phylum Desulfobacterota; class Desulfobacteria; order Desulfobacterales; family SG8-13; genus JARFQH01. The sequence continues at coordinate 1,225,993 of CAWKCK010000017.1, read as the reverse complement.
TGCCGGGAGTTCGGTGATGCTGAGATTGAACAGGTTACACCGGATGATGTCCTTTCCTTTCTGAACAGCTTTACCAATGGTAACAAGCCCTACACAAAGCGAGTCCGTTATTCCTACCTGTCCGCCTTTTTCAATTTTTTCCGCAATAACATCGACTCTGGTATAGGCAATCCTTGCGATACGCCTATGATCCGAAAACTGTATCGGGAAAGGGTGGTATCCAGATGGGAAATCATCGAAAAAGAGACCGTTGATGAAATCATTTTCCGAACCACCAAAATTCGTAATCGTTTGATGCTTGAACTGATGGCCCGTGGCGGGATGCGAATCGGTGAAGTGTTAAAACTCAGAGTGAATGACATCCAGGATCGAAAGCTGATCCTGCGAGAACCGAAAAGCGGTAAAGAGCATGAGATTGTGTTCATCCCGCAGAAAGTGGCTGCCAGGCTTCGTGACTATGCCATTAAGACTTATAACAGGCCAGATGATCGCATTTTCCCGATTACTTATGCAGCGGCCAGGCTGGTTGTAAAAAAAGCGGGAAAGATGGTCGGTATCCATTTGAGACCCCATGAACTGCGGCGGCATTCGGCTACTTATGCCTCTCGATCCGGAGCGCCAATCGAAATCGTGAGCAAGGTCATTCTCCGTCACGCAAATCTTGCAACCACTCAGCGGTATCTTGGAACAATCAGTGATACAGAGGCGATGAGGTGGATTGAAAACCTATATTGCTAAACGAAAGGGGTGAATCCCTTGGTTGGCTTCACCCCTCTATTCGTTAGATACCGGTTGGCTATCTCAAGCAAATCGGCCAGATGATAGCTTAAAGGTCATAGCAGTAAGTGTGAGTCGGTCTCGCCTTACGATTTGTTTACAATGTGGAAATAATCGAAGGGCAAATATATTTAAGATACGTTGGAGATATGCCAGAAAGGTGCTTTTGCATATTCCCTGAGATATTAAAATCAAATCCAAATTTAAACTGGAAAAGGCCAACCATCAGTTGGCTGGGTTGGCCTTCATGATATTAAGGCTCTTTCAAGCCGCTATCAGGAGCAGTTTGGCGGAGGTAAATTTCACCCTAACGCTCAATCAATATTTATCCCTTTTTCCCACAGACGCTTTTAGCATGTGTGGATACGATAGCCTCTTTCTCTACGGGGGTGATAAAGTTGGATTCCAGCTGCTCTTCTGCGACATGAGCGACACAACTTACATACTCACCATGATTTTTCCAACTATCATCGCATGGACACTCTCGGTCCACGATTTGCGCTCCACTGCATCCATCTATATCCACGTTTGCTCCGAATGCAGTTTCTGGGCAAACATCGTTGATGTTTGGAACACCGTCATCGTCATCATCGCTGTCAAAGAATACCCTTGCTATTTTTATATTGGCATCTAAAGCCATTGATCCATCAGGTCTGGTTTCTTCATATTTATCATTTAGCCACGCGAATCTTACCTTATATAGCCCATTTTCAGGTACTTTAACGGTATAATATCCCGAATTCAAACTGGTGTCACTTGCTGGTACTGTAATGATACTGTCTGCCACGGTATCATTTTCGCGTTTAACGATAACTGAAAGCTCGAAATAAGGATACCATTCGGGATCAGGGCCGAGATCGCCCCAATTAATGGCACATAGCCCTATGTTCCATTCCCCCTCGGTTAAATAGGTTTCATATTCAACCCATATATAAGTGCCACCAGATGGGTCGTAATTCGAATAAGCACCAATCGAAGCCTCTTCTACAAACCATCCAGTCCCTGAGATACTGCTATAAATGCTGCCATCAAGGATAATATTGGCCTTTGAAGCGCACGTTTGTGAGAAATGGGCCTCAATATTTGAACGGTATCGAGAAACAGTATTCACACTATCAATTTCTTCCATATAGTAAATTTTACTATCCGATCCATGGGTATGAATAGTATAAGTATGAAAATTATTGCCACCAGGAAGATCAATATTTATTAGATCATTCATGCTTTCATCTAATAACCGAAACTTACCCCACCCAGTTCCTGATATTTCAATTGAAGAAACTTCAACATCCTGGTCAAATTCAAGTTTGTAGCGATAGATTAATTCTTTACCTCCAGATTCGATACCTTTAAAGTTAACTGACTGACCGTACCATGGCCCTAAAGGATCGTCAGTGTCTGAAATACAATCTTCCAGGCAAGAACTTACATATTCAGCATCCCAAGTATCTGAGCCATCAACAAACATTACAGTCGCGACTTGATCATCTGAGGTGACCGTTATTTTTGCCTCAGACAGTGTAGCAGGGCTTGGCGGACTATTGTTACCAGTCCCACCACCACCACATGAAGCCATGAGTAATCCAAATACAAGAAATAAAACACTCAAACAGAACAGATTCCATTTATTTTTTAGTTTCAAAGGATTCCTCCTCTGGGAAGCAAATCTAATAGTCAACTATTGTAGTATTGTTTAGGTGTTACCAGTAATTGAACGGTAATTAAAAACTTGGTCGGCTATATAAATCTTGTCGAAAATCAGCTCAGTGGATTTAGATAATTTATACAATGGATGTAGATTCGGTATGGAGCATCAGATGCGGAAGGAGCTGAATATTAAATTCATTATTGTTGAGGAGAAATAATGTCAACAAAAATATATTATTTTAGATATTTATAATACATTGTACTGTTTTGGTGTGTGACCTATCGGTGAATATTTGTGGTGGGGTTATAAAAAATATTGCCACTTCCGTAACTATCAAAAATACCGTTAAAAATGAATATACGATTCGGCTATCTCAAGCAAACCAACCATGTGATAGCTCAAAGGTCATAGCAGGTACATTGAGTTTGCGTTTTGACAGCAACAAATGTAATTGTTCCAAATAAAAGGCAGGGCCATTTCTGGTCCTGCCAAATTTACATCCATTTCAAATCAAAACTATTCCAAATTAGATTTAAAAAGCTCTGCTATTCTAACTCCTTCTCGATGTCGTCAAGTTTGGTATTCAATTCTTTGCGAATGCGTTTTTTAGCTTTTTTTAGTGCTTTCTCGACAAACTCGTCGACGGTGGATTCACCCACAATGACCAGCCCGGTCTCGTGTTCGTCGAGAGCCTCACCGATCTCTTTAAGATTGGAGCGGGACATACCGCCCCATAGCTTCCCGGCCAGTGCACCGGCGGCACCACCGGCAAGGCTGCCGACTAAAATTGACGGCGGAAAAAGAAGCCCCACAATTCCTCCAGCGATAGCACCCTTCCAACCGACGCTTTTAGAGGCAGTGCCATGCTTCTCAACGTGGACTTTTCCGTCCTCACCCTTGGTCAATACCGCAGTATCACATTTGCCGACGACGCCTACCGAAGCTAACTCCTGAAATGTCTCCAGGTCGGAACGTGCGTCCCCTTCATCGTCATATGCCGCTGCGTATACAAATAGATCATTTGTGCTCATTGGGTTCATCCTTTCTTTGTTTATTGTCTATTGGTACTGAATTGATGATTAATTTAAGATTGATCGGATAAGAATTATCTGACTCCATACAAGGCTTCATAAGATTACTTATGAAGTTTTAGATGCGAATATCTGGAAACAGAAGAGATGCTGGAAGTATTACAAGGCCATTTAACAACCCAAGTTTGGATTTAAGCTACTAACTCGTTGCAGTTTGTCAAGGATGTTGGACTGCCAATAGAGGATTCGCTATATTTAAGATGTTTATGAATACCAATACTACAGATAATAGGTTGCAACATGCAACCGTTAGCAGACAACCAAAAACAGCGTCGAGCACCCTGGCAAAGAATATCTTAATACGCATAGTAGTACTTTACTCCCAGTTTTTGTAAAACCTGTTAAGTTAGAATACCGGGCATATTTTCCTTATCTCTTTATCATCTTAAGTTATGATCTTACGTCAACGTTCATTTCACGTTAAACAAAATCCCGTCAATACTACAAAGTGGTTCACCACTAAACATTTCTTGCCACTGTACGACATAAAAAGGTAATTGACTGAAAGTGTTACAGAGGTCATTATCTGCCTGTTTTTTCTGCTAAAAACGAAAGGAGGCAGTGATGAACCTCGAACACGTTTCCGCAGAAATCCAGACCGATCAACTCAAAAGGCATCGGTCCGGCAAGGACAAATCAATTCGTTCGTCCTCGGTCCGTTCCAATTTCGATCGAAATCCCTTCACTTTCAATCCTCTTATTGACCGAATCCTACGCAAAATCACCGTGCAGGATCTCATGGCTGCAGAGCATGTCAGGGCGTATTTGCTCAATCAGCATCGACGCAATTGCCGACCCAACACGATCCGATCCAACGGTGGCAACATTACCGGTTTTTTACTTTTTCTCAAAGACAGTGGCACCAATCAACTGCACGCCATCACCCGCGAGCACATCGCCGAATTCGTTGAACATGAGCAAGACCGCGGGCTTTCACCCAATACGGTCAGCACTCAGTTGCGCTGCCTGTATGCCTTTATCAACTTTTTGATCGATCGCGATGTGCTTCACCCGGATCTGCTCAAGCGCAAACTGCGCATTAAAGTTCCCGATGCCCTGCCGCGGGCCATTGATCCGGATCATATCAAGCAGCTGTTGGCCGTAGTCAAAAAACCGCGTGATCGCGCCCTGGTATTGACATTGTTGCGAACCGGGATGCGCATCGGCGAGCTGCTCGGCACCAAAGTGGAAGATCTCAACCTGCGGGAAAATATTATACAAATCATAGAAGCACAAAAGAACCGGGTCGGACGCGTTGTCTATTTGAGCGATGATGCCCGAAGCGCTCTAATAAAATGGCTGAACACCAGGAGAAGACAAAGCGGGTTCATCTTCTACGGCAACTGCGGGCGAGCCCTGGGTTATGCGGCTGCCCGCCTAATCTTCAACGCCTATCTGCAAAAATCCGGACTGGCCCACAAGGGATACACCCTGCACTGCCTGCGGCACACCTTCGCCACAGAGCTGCTCAACGCCGGTATGCCGCTGCAGTGTTTGCAGGAGCTTCTCGGGCACAGCTGCATCGAAATGACCCGCCGCTATGCCCGGCTGACCGACAACACGCGCCGGGAACAATACTACAAAGCCATGGCCATCGTCGAAAAGGGAGAACTCCATGGACATTACCAACTCGATTATCAACTACCGTAGGTTCTTAAAGCGACGCAATTACTCCGCCCATACGCTGCGAACCTATATGAGCACCCTGAAGCAGTTTGTCGTCTGGCTGGATATGCCCGTGGAGGCTGTCACCCACAAGAAACTATTGGGCTTCATCGATTATCTGCGCAGCAAGCGTTTGAAACCCAAGACCGTCAATTGCTACCTGGACAGCATCCGCGGCTTTTATGATTACCTGATCAACGAAGAGGAGGTTGTAATGAGCAATCCGGTCAAGCGCGGGTATACCTTAAGGCTCTCCAGGCCACTGCCGCGCTACCTGCGGGATGAAGAGATCTCTGCGCTCTTTGCGGTCATCGACAATCCCAGAGACCGGGCCATCTTCAAGCTGATGCTGCGCTGCGGACTCCGGGTCGAAGAGGTAACCAATCTCACTCTGAGTGCCTTGGACCTGCCGCGGTATCAAGTGTTTGTCTACCAGGGCAAGGGGCTAAAAGACCGTGTGGTCTATCTGAGCAAGGACGCATACACCGCCTTGGCTGCTTACCTTAAAGCCAGACCCCACTCGCGGGTCAAAAAGCTCTTCCTGGTGGAAAAGGGCCGCTTTAGAGGCAAACCGCTCAAGGCCCGCGGCATCCAGCACCGCATGCAGCTCTATGCCAGCAAAGCAGGGCTGAGAGTCTGTTGCCATCAACTTCGCCATACGATGGCCACGCAGATGCTCAACGCCGATGCCGACCTGGTTACCATCCAGGATCTGCTCGGCCACACGCGCATAAAAACCACGCAGCGGTATTGTCGGGTCTCCAACCCGAAGGTTCGACGTGATTACTATAGCGCCATGAACAAGGTGCTTCAACGCCACACCGGTGACGGTGAAAAAACTCTTGACAAAGAGCAAAAACCAATACATTTAATGGGCTATAACTAACCATTATTAATAGAAATAATAGGTTTTATGTCGTACAGCTTGCCAAAATCGTAACTATCTAATTTCTCCTCTATTATAACGATACCGTCAGGATATATTCAGGAAATCCGCCGGTTGATAGGGCCGGAAAATAGCACCAGGCACAAGTTCCCCTGAATTGGGATCTTTCATTCTTTCAATTGTATGCAATAAGTCTCTTTAGTAAAAAGAACCATCAAAGTACCCAGAATGGATATTCCGATCATTGCTATAAAGGCCACATGATAAGCACTGAGGTCATATCTCCGGATTCCATTCTCTAATATTCCATCCCATCTATAATCAAGAACCCAACCTATGGCGGGTAGCAAAAACATCGGTCCCATTTCCATACCCATATTGCAGACACCCGTAACTGTTCCTGCCAAATCCAAAGGCACTGATTCTTTCACAAAAGCCATACCAATAACTATGGCGCTGGAGGCGAATCCTATTATGCTAAATAGAACAATGATAAACCACAAAGGAATGTTTTGTAGGAAAAGGATGGGTACCCAACAAATTGAAGAAATACAGAGGGCATAAAAATAGATTGGTTTTCTGCGACCTGTCTTTTCAGAGAGGATACCCAAAACTGGTCCACCGAGCGAAAAAGCGATTAAAAGGATGGATATTAAAGTACCACTTTTTACAATAGTTAGATGATAGTGAGTTGTGAGGTACGGGATTCCCCACAATCCAGCAAAGGTCAATAAAGGGCCAACCAAGCTGGCTGGAACGATGGCGAGAATCCATGTATTTTTATATCGAAATGTTTTTGACAGGTCGTTGAGAATTGAAGTTTTAGATAGAGGATTTGAACCAGCACTGTCTGAAGCATAGCTGATATAGCCTTTTTGAACTGGGTCATCTCTCACGAAAATCCAAATAGTCAGGGATAATAAAAGTGTTACTATGCCAGCACCGCAAATTACCCATCGCCACCCAAAAAACTCCATTAAGAGCCTTAAAGGAACTCCAGCAGATAATGCACCCAATATTCCGAGACAAAGCGCTATGCCTGTGACAAACGTATATTGGTTTGGCTTAAACCACCGGGTTGATAGTTTCAATATAGAGACCCATGCAACCCCTATTGATGCTCCGATAATAAGTCTTCCAAAATTAGCCATGTCGATTGAGGGGGCAAAGGCAAATGTGAAAGCACCAAAACTTGATAAAAGAGTCCCTGCAGTAAGCAATTTTCTGGGTCCCCAGTAATCGGCGAGAATTCCTGTAGGAATTTGTACAGTCACGTAGCTGTAATAATAAAAAGAGGAAAAATTACCAAGAGCAGCCGCTCCTATATTAAAATCCGCCATAAGCTGGTCCGCCATAACTGCAGTAACCATCCTGTGGAAAAAGCCCGTAAAATAGAACGCAATTCCTAAACAAATAGTGAGCCAAGATTGATATGCAGGGGGATAATCGTGTCGATGCATGAATTAGTGTTTTTCGTCAATGATATATTTTATGGAAACCAGCCACTTACAGATTGATTGAAAGAGTATATGGAAATAGTGAGGAGGGTCAATACTTGTGTTTACTTGCCACTAGACCAAATATCGGAAATCGCATCAAAGGTGACGATACGATCTGGCTAAGATAAGGAAATATTCCAGAGATAGATTTGGAAAAAATTACATGTACGCAACCCCGCTATTGTGCATTTGATGGGATTTTGAATTTACTTTTCAATAAATTTTGCCTTCCATCCCTTCATTTTTTCTGGAGACCACGCTACACAAAACGCCGGCCGACCTTTCATCACCATCTGCATGCAGGCGTCACCGCAGTCAGGATCGCAATGGACAATGTCTGCCTCCTGGCCATCGCGAACCTTTTTCGGCCATTGCGGGTCGGCCCAGAGTACACGTGCCAACCCGATCAGGTCAGTCTTGCCTTCGGAGATGGCCTGGTCCGCAAATCCACCGGTAGCTAAGCGGCCGGCGGCGATCACGGGCACATCGATTCCTGCACGGATCTCTGCGGCCAAATCGAGCATGTAACCTTGCTGTTTGGATTGTTCTACAATTTCAGGCAAGGAAAAGGATTCATACGTGCCGCCCATGACTGAAATATACGCAATGCCAGCTTGGGCTAAACTTTTGGCGAATTGTTTTGCCTCATCCAATTGCAAGCCGTCCGGAAGCCATTCATCGGCCAAAAACCGATACCCCACTGGGAAGCCATACACCGCATCTTGGACCCGCTTCAGTACCTCCAGGGCGAATCGCTGGCGATTTTCCAGGTTTCCGCCATATTGATCGGTGCGGTGGTTGGTTCGTGGAGAGAGAAATTGGGCCAGCAGATAGCCGGTGCCACCGTGCAATTCCACCATATCAAACCCTGCAGTTTTGGCCCTAACCGCGGCGTTGGCATATTTGTCCATAATACGGTCGATCTCTACCTTTTCGAGGACTCTGGGTATCCGGCCAAAGGTTTTTACCGCCGATGGCGCCACCGGTTCTTGTGCCAAATGGGCAAAACGTCCAGCGTGGTTGATCTGTAAGCAGGATAGCGCACCGTCTTTTTTGATGGTTGCGGCCAACTTCTTCAGACCGTCCAGATTGTCGTCGATGTCAGCCCTCAGGGTTCTGTTGGAGCCGCTTCCGAGGGGATGGTCTACAGTCGAATTTTCGACTACGACCATGGCGACGCCGCTTTGAGCCATGATTCGATAATGCTCCAGCAACATTTCGCTGACCGTACCGCCTTCACCAGCATAGCCCAGGTAGAGTGGTGCCATTGTAAGACGGTTTTTCAAAATCAAGCCCTGTATGTTAATTTCAGAAAATAAACTATTATACATGCTGCCCCTCCTTAATTAATAGAGTGACCTAATCACCACATTCACCTCTTAGCACAATAAATATTAACCGAAATTAAAAATATCCATTTTTATGGGCTCTATCATTGGCCGACAGGCTCTGATGCGAAGGATTAAACCCGAATCGATAGATTTCTTACTAAAGGTCCAATTATCATATGGCGCACTAATTATGTTGATACAATACAGTGCGGCTATCTCAAGCGAATTGACCATATGATACCTCAAAGGTCATAGCAGCAGGTTTTAGTTTACCTATACGGTTGATAGGTCTAAAATATCAGTACTTTTTAATGGAAAAATTTTTACAGATATCATCTTAGATATTTGTAACTTCTACTCATATACGTTTAGTTGGAGACATCTGTTTCTTCTAAGAAACGCTGTCCTTGAATTTCTTCCCAATCCGGTATGCCCCAGCGATTTCCTGCCCGAATTTCCAAGAGTGGTAGACAGACCCAAACAGCACCATTGGGTCGATCGTTCGAATATCTGGCACACCTTCGCTCAAGACCTCTTCATTAGCGTAAACAGATGCTACTTCTCCTAAAAATCTCAACTTTCTGGATTAGATTTGCGAGGCAGAATTATGGTCTAATTATTTGAAATCATGAAGAAATAAATTGAAGAGCCCCGTCTTTTGATTTATAATGGATTTGGCATAATTCATAATAATATCAAAAAGAAAGGGCTCAAATGGACCATACCAACATTGCCTCCGAATCTCAAGGAAACATTCACGTTCAAAGCAAAATTGATGACTTTTTCGACCGATTCAGACTGGGCACCCTTCTGCACCGCTGTGGGGTACGAAAACGCCACGGTCATAGTGTTCGCTCTTTGACACAAGCCATATTCACACTGCCATTTGTCGGTCAGAACTTCTTCCGCGGCATTGTTATCAACCAGGATCTTCCCTTCGGCAAAGATGCGGCCTATCAGTTGCTTAAAGGAACAACCTATAACTGGCGTCGATTGCTTCTTTGCCTCGGACGTCGTCTGTTCGCTTTTTTCGACAGGCTAACAAGCAAAGATAGAGAAACGGTTCTCATCATTGATGACAGTCCTTACGATCGCTCCAGATCCAAAATGGTTGAACTGCTGTGCCGCGTCTGGGATCATAGTACGGGCCGTTATTTGAGAGGCTTTCGGATGCTCACCGTATGCTGGTCCGACGGTGCCAGTTGCCTGCCGTTGGACTTCTCCCTGCTCTCCTCGGCCGATTCGAAAAAGCGTTTGTGCGGCAGTCAAAAACCTTTGGATAAACGCTGCTGTGCGCATCAACGCAGAAAAGAGGCGACGGTTAAGGCCACCGCGCATCTTGAAAACATGGTCAAACGCATACGGTCTGCTGGTATCTGTGCAAACTATCTTCTGATGGACAGCTGGTTCACGATGCCCGCTACCGTTACGGCCTTGGCAGAACATATTGATGTCGTCGGCATGGTGAAAAAGTCCTCCAAGATTTTCTACCGCTACAACGGGCATGCCATGGATCTGATGAATATCTATGGCAAATTGAAGAAACGACGGGGACGGGCCAAGGTATTGGCCAGCACCCTGGTGCAACTCAAAGATGGTCGGCAGGTTAAACTGGTCTTTGTCCGGGATAAACGCAAAAAGGACTGGCTGGCGCTGCTAACAACCGATATCAGTCTGCCCGATGCAGATGTTGTCCGCATCTACGGTAAGCGTTGGGATATCGAAGTGTTCTTCAAAATGGCCAAACAACATTTAAAACTGGCCAAAGAAATCCAGTGCCGTGACTTTGACGCCCTGATTGCTCATACGTCCATCGTGTTCATGCGGTATATGTTTTTGGCCTATCAGTGCCGAACCGAGACAGATCATCGAACTTTTGGAGAGCTTTTTTACCTCTGCTGTGATGAAGTCAGTGATATCTCGTTCATTGAGGCGCTTTACCGGATTTTGACTCTGGCGAGCAATCAATTGAGAAATCTTGGCAACTTCTGTGAAAAAACAGCATCGGCATTCTTTGATGCTATCATGGACACCGCGCTGCAGTGTGTCGGCTTGTCAAAGAACAACTTGGCTACGAACACCGAAAGTTGAGTAAAAATATTAAGTTGTTGCCGGTATCTATAGATTGAAATAACTTACATTCAATATTCAATGGACATTCCTCGATCATCGGTACGGTGTTGAGCAGACCATAAAAGGATTTAAAAAGGTTCGATTTGTCCACTTTCCGCCCAGAAGCTATTCCGCAGTAGTCCGTTATTTTCACCATGTCAGCAGATGGAATATTTACGCTGAATGCACCGTTTTCTTTGATTCCTTTTACAGTATAATGGTTTTTGTATAATGTTACTGAGACAATAGGTGGCAAATGGCTGAGGATGGCAAAGTAGCCAATGGTTAAAAAGTTTGGTTTCCCTTTTACGATAGCACCGACAAGAGTTATCGGTAACGGATAACGTAGTGTTTTGAAATCTGCTTGAACCTTCCCCATTGAAGAATCTCCATTCCGTATTCTTTTGAGGATTTGTTAAATCATGAAATATTGACCATACTTGGATAAGATCGAAGATTACTCACTTTCCGATATATTTAAACTATATGGAACTTGTGGGTGGGTCAATGCTATTGCCGGCTTGTCATAATCGCAATTTTCAGATTTTGAGAATTTTATAAGGATATGATCTGGCTATCACAGTCTTTTCAATGATTCCTGAATTTGCATTGTTAGAGGCCTTCTGTTTCGGGTGGCAACAAGCCGATTTCCAAGAGTCATCATGCTGCCAATTATCTCTTTGCAATCACCATTACCGCCAGCCACCACCGCGCGGAATACTTCGATGGGTCTTGGGCCAGCGCAGTCTGTAATTGTTTCGAAAAGATCTCGCTGATGCGCTGTTTGTTCAGATCATCTCGGTCTTCACGCAAACTGACGAACAGCGACGGTTCAAAAGCGGCCAGGAAAAAGGCGGCATATTCCTTGGCGAAAGCGACGGCATCGCCGGTCTGCTCATATTGCGCGAGATAGACATCGTCCAAGGCGAATTCTTCATAACGCAGCAGTCTGAGCGGATTCCCTTGGATAAACTCCGAATCCTTGAACGGTTCGCGCCACTCTTTCTCGACCCGATAGTAGGTCGGGATTGCCATTTGTGCATACTCATCGGCGAGCAATTCGCCCTTTGTTACCATTGATTGAAGGATATCGTTCACCAGATCAAGGAGCGCCTCCGCACCGCTGTTGCCTTCAGGATCAGCCCCACTCCCCACAATCACTAAGCGTCCCGACGGAATCAATTCTACCGCGCGAAAGCGTAAAAAGTTGTACCAATCGTCTTTGGCCCGCGCCGCCCAAGCATCGTGCTCCTTCCCTATGGTGCGAGCCGTCCATATATGATCAGTTATGTTGGTTGGTTTGTGGCTTAGCCAGTGTTCGACGATGGCGGAATAACCGAGTGCAATGTAGTTCGGTGGAAAGATTTCACTGTAGACGGAAATACCGCTGGCAAAAGCGAACACGTTTGTCTCGCCGACAAGGTAACTATCGGTCGAAGTGAGCACCGTTTGGAACAAAGTCGTCCAATCATTCGTCGGCAGATCAGTGTGGATGACTGTAATAGGAGGGAGGGGATTCCAACGCAACTTAACTTTTGCTATCGCGGTTTTGATCGGCAAAAGCGAATTGCGCCCTTGAGCTGAGCCATAATCAGCTATGCGAAAATGGTCAGCGGTTTGCTCGACGTCAATTGTGTTCACAGCATCAGCCAAGAGAGGCAAGCAATAGCGATTCACCATGCCCTGTTCTTGCGAGTGTTTGTTATAGAAGCCGTGCCCCAGCATGTGCGCCTGGCTCTGCCTCTCGGATATCGTGCTCCGAGGGTTGACTCTTTGTTCAATACCCATTTTTGTCCTCAATCGTCTGGTTCTCGAACAGGTATTATACAGAACCTGTTATACTTAATGTAATTCTATTTTAAAAAATATCCCATATAAAAAGGACTTCATAGAGTTCGGGCCTTCTTGCCGATCCTCCAACTATTGGAAATCGTACCATCGATGACGATAGGATCCGGCTATATCAAGCGAATCGACCAGATGATAGGTTCATGAAAATAGAAACAGGCTGCCGTTCACCCGGTCAAGTCAAAAGTTTACTCGCCTCTCGCATCATCCGTCCAATCGGCAAGTTTCGGGGGCACGACCGTTCCGCTGCACTAAAGTCCAGCTGAGTCAAGAGCGCCTTTGTTTGAAACGGTAGCATTTCGAATGTGGAACGTGCCAGCATTAAATCCTGGTAAGAATGAGCGTACATCAGGCAGCGCATGACATCGTTTATGGGCACCCTATCATCAAGCGCTTCTGAACAAAGACGACCGCATCCAGCGCAGTAGTCACTGCAAGTTTCCCGATCGTATTTAACCAGCAAGTTACGGTCGAACTGTGAAAGGTGGGTTTGATCGACTGCTGCAACCGCGTTGGTTGCCAAAATGGTGAGATTGGGCATCTGAGAGCAAATGCTCGCGATACGTTTATCTTCCCAAATAGCCATTAGTTTTGCTTGATGGTGTGTAAATCCTTTCTGCATAAAGCGGCCTGCCATTTCTAACTCAGCATCGGAATCACTCATGACTGGACCGCCGCCTTGGGTTTTCATTGCAGTGAGACCGATACCGGCTTGGTAGCAGGCCTCAACTGCCGCTTTCATTCGATTCTCATGCATCAGGCGGTAGTTATAGGTAAACATGATGCCGTCTATCCACGGTAGCCGAGCGGCCCCCTCAAGGCAGTCTTCCATATTGGCATGTGTGCTAAAACCGAACAACCTCAACTTGCCAGCCTTTTTCATTGCTTGGGACCAAGATTCCAGGTGGGGAGGCATATCACCAATGCCTCTGATGCCATGCACAAAGAGAAGATCAACATAATCGGTATGGAGCCGTTTCAAACATGCTTCAAGCCGGGGCGTAAAATCGCTACCTTTTCTCAGTGAAAGCTTGGTCACCAGAAACACTTGTTTGCGGCTATCAGGATACCTAGCGAACCAGCGACCGATGCCCTCTTCACTGCGACCCCCACCGTATACTTCAGCAGTGTCCCAATAGTCGATTCCCCACTCAAGCGCTTTGGCAAGCATTAGTCGATTATTCAATATGTCAAACATCCCGCCAAGCGAAAGTGTAGAGACCTTTGTGCCCGACCGGCCGAAAGGTCTGCGGGGTACTGGCGTATTGGGAAGGGTGATCTGAGCTGATGCCGGACGGGGCGACCGGAGAACGGCACCGCTCGCCGCAATCCCCAATCCTATATTAGCTGCTTTTTTTAGGAAATCCCGGCGATTAGATTTATCAGATTTATTCTCATTGAATGGCATGATTTATACCCTCCTTGAATTCCGAGTTACTCAATTTTAGCTGCCGGCGCTATCCGGCGGCCCGTGCCGAGATCGAAAACCGGTTTAATGTTGTATTTGCTTACGATTACGTCCTCGGGGACCTGCAGGTTGGTCTCTCCGTTCTCTATCCAAAAGCGAAGCTCAGCGTTAATGTTAAATCCTTGATTCAATGCACGTTCAATCTCACTTCGGGCTTCTCCGTAATATTCATCGGCTTTTCTTCCGTGATAGGCTCGCCTCGCATCGTACCACGCCTGCGCACTTTCATAGGGCAGCACTACGAAAACCCAGTATTCTGTGCTATCAGTTAAAACCGCTTCAAGAAAGAGCGAATATTCGATTTTCTTACCATCAGCAGAGGCCGCTTTCAGCCGTTCTAACTCCAAGTCCTCGATCAACCACGTGGTTGTGTCACCAAGCGTATCTGCAAAATCCTGAACCGTACCAAAAACGTACTTTGGTTTTTTTTCACTGGCAATGAAGTATCCTCTTAGAAACCACTCGGGGGGGACATAGGTCTGGAGACCGTTTTCATGCCTAAAGGCCTGGGAAGTCTCCGCCGAAAAAACTGGAGCCGGTAACACAAGGTTTGACACTATGCATGCTGATACAAGCTGAAATGAAATTAATTTTATGAACAAAGTTAAATTTTTCATAACATCCACCCCCCTCGGACACGAACCAAAAAATCCGCCTCTCGATTGAGAAACAGGGTTTCGGTATCAATGCATGAGAACATCACTTATGTTTTGATAATTTATATTTTAGCATTGCGCTTATCATAGAATCAATTATGCAGAAAATACAATGCTGTATTTAAAACCTTAATGTGGTCGCTGCAACCTACTGAATGAGCAAACCCGTGTCTTCTTTAAAAACCTGCCTATGGCCTATATGACATCTATGATAATCGGAAATCGTGGATACATCACATACTTCTAATATCGCCAACTTTATATTATTGCAAAGGGTATTGTTAAGTTACCGGTGTGATGAAATGTTACGATTTCTTTCCAGCTCATGAAAGTTCAGATTTTGAGGATTTTCGAAGGTTATGGTTAGGCTAACCCAAAAGTTTGAGGTACGATCAAAATTGCGGTTAATCGTTGTTCTTACTTTTCGGATTTGGGTAATTTATGTTAGATAAATTGGTAAGTATCTCGCACGGTAAGGCTTACATTCTGGCGACCACACTAAGGCATGCAGTACTGTAAAAAGGCGACTTTAATGGATATCGCTTTTGACAATCACCTCTGATCGTTTGTTTTTTATAGACCTTTTATCGGGGTATCAAACACTTCAAGGAGTTTACGGCAGTTAAGGTTTTGAAGCGCCAATATTCTTTTCGATTCGTCTATTCGATCCTAAAGCGTCGCAAAAGTTCTCCATGTTAGTGATGCTTTCAATGACAAGTCTTCGGGATTCGTCACGCCCATCCTTGAAAATCATTCGGCATTGATCGACATAACTTTGCGCTTCATCACTGATACGCATTTGTTTGGTAAAAAATCTGTTCGTTATTTCAGTCTGGTCTTGGATAAGTGCCACGGCGTCGAAAAAATTATTGAAAGCTTGTTTTTGTAGGCCAATAAAATCTTTTGCGATTGATGTCATTTCCATAGGTCATTCTCTCCTTATTCACTAAATTTGTTGCGATGAACTGTGTCAATTAAACCACGTTTCTTAATAAAAAACGCTCTACAGATTCTACCATGGAGCGGGAAAGTGTCTCCATATGTTCTAAGCAATCGGGGCACAACTGCAGTCCGGTTTCAGTTCGATGGATCGATTTGGTAGGGGATCGCTTCTCACATAAATCGCAAAGACAGTCGGAGTTGGTACAATTTATACCGTATGAGAGATGACTCTTGGCTGTGTATTGAACGCCAATGCCATAGCACGGAACCTTATCGCCCCTTACCTTGTGGCACCATTTCACCTTGGCTCGAAAAGCCTTATACTGATCTGGCACGTAACTCCCTCGCCGGTGATCCTGGATTTTGATGTAAAGATCACATTGTGGCTGAACAGGCGAGTCCGATTTAAAATACATTCCATCCGGACAGCTATTAAGCATTATGGCTTTATCATAACCCCCAGAGTCATATCCTGCATACAAAATTGAAATTTGACCAGGGAGGCGTGGATATTTCCGTCTTGTCTCTGACTCCATTATTTGACCTCGCTACACTTGTCCGCCGTCATCGATACGAGAGCCACTATGATAGTCTAACTACCGACGATTCACGACGCTTAATTCAGAAGGAACACTTCTGAAAAGATTGTCAAAAATCACCGGCATGGATTTACTGATGGCCCCGATTTGAGGTAACTTCCAATAAACATGTATATATTTGCTCTCTAAGGTTTTTCAATAGAGGGAAACATACATTTTAGTGGGAATATTTCCTTTATGATGGGCGTATCTCCTACCGAGAATGAATTTGATCTGTCCAACCGAAGACATATATAAAATTATTCAATTCAAGAACAATGGGTTACACTGCGGTGGATCCGATAGACTGAAAAGTTTCGTGCGTTAAACGAAAGCGAAAAACAGGCGATCAACAACGCCTTGGCATAAGTCATGAATTAGGGAAAAGAAACTTGCATCGTTGCATCGACCTTGGTCTATTTTTCTTTGCACTATTTTCATTTGACAACCCAAATAATATCCAACCCCTCAAAGGGGGTCCCGTCCTTTAGCTCACCGGTTATTTTTAGCTCTAACTTGGTAGGAAATTCAAGCGCGACGGTCTCGATATCATCAATCAGGCCCGGTCGTGGGAAAACGGAGATGTAGCGCCCGTGCGAAGGATACCCACAATCCGGATAGATTATTTTGCAGACCACGCAGGACTGAACGGATAATTCGATGGAATCCCCGTCAATGTCATGAGGATCATACCCGTCATGCAACCTGATCCCTGATATAATTGTTTTGCGTTTGCTTTTGAGATTGAGGACTTTGGGGTATATAATAATGTCGGCGGCAATGTGAAAGTATTGGGATAGGTAGTAATTTAGATTACTTTCACAATTTTTATCATTATATCTGTTTAAACATGTTGGATATGATTTTGTGGTGAAGAAAATACCGAAGCCGACTAAGGCCAGAGAAACCAATATCGTTTTCATTTTATCAGCCCTCCAATCTATACCGCGATCTGGTTAAATACCGAATAGATTCCTGGTAAAGCTGAAAAGAGGCCTCTATGAAGGACAAAATATTCCCCAGAGGCATTTTGGCATCTTCCCAAAACCTTGTTTCATGTTTTTAACCAAGAAAGTTAAGGGTTAAAAATTGCCAATTTTTGATTTTTCGTTTTTGCGTAAAACGAACCAATTGCTGTTTGATAATCGCCGGAAGCGTATTGACTGCCCCGATCCGAGTGGTGAATCAAGCCCTGTGCAGGAGTTCGACGGCCAAGAGCCATCTGCAGTGCATCAATCGCCAGTTGGCGGGTCATCCGAGATGAGGTTGCCCAACCGACGATCTCGCGGTTGAACAGATCCAGCAGCACGGCCAGATATAGCCATCCTTTCTCGGTATGGATGTAGGTAATATCGCTAACCCAAGTACGGTCAGGAGCATCCACAGTGAAATCCTGGTTCAGCAGGTTTGGCGCTACCGGCAGGTTGTGCCGGGAGTTGGTCGTCGCTTTGAATTTCTTTTTGGTCCGAGACCGGATACCGGCTTCACGCATGATTCGGGCGACACGGTTTTTACCGCATCGCACGCCATCATCGATAAGATCCCGGTGAATCTTGGGTGATCCGTAGATGCCGTGACTGGCGGCATGAAAGACGCGGATCTTGTCTTCCAGAGCTCGGTTCTCAAGACTTCGACGGCTCTCTCCAGCAGGAGGAAACGGAAGGAGATTTAGTAGCGTCTTAGCAAAGGAGACAGATCAGTATTTATATCGATCTGGAGGTCAAGAACATGTCGGGTAAACTTTAATATTATTTTCACCTAAAGTGAGCGTTTCAAATTTTAAATGGAGGGGGAACTGCTTTATTTATAAGGAATTCTAACAAAGTTTGATTTTAAAATTTGAAACCCGTCGGGATTGCCGATCTTGCCGCCTCTAAGGCGTCATATGCCGTTCCGCATAGCTGACTATAGCGGAACGACATCTTCCTTGTAGCTGCGGCAACCCCGACAATCGCTCAAATTAGGTATCACATATCGATGTTCTGGAGCTTTTTCAATAGGGTAAAACCACGTTTAAATGGGCATATTTTACCATAATAGGGTAATTGTCCCTAAGGAAGGATAGGTTAAAAAACCCAAACACAATGCCTTGATGTCGGTAAATGCGGTAAAATAAAAAGTACCTACGGTTACGGATTTGGCATAAATCTATAGAGCTGGAGACTCACAACTAATTGTCAAGACGTCAATGTATTCATTCTGACCTTTGTATAAACGACTCATTTCTATTAGGATGCCTGCAATCTGGGCCAAAGCTTGAACGAAGTTGACATCGTCCAATGTAAATTCCCATTTTTCGGATGCATAAACCCGCACTGCACCGATGGCTGCATCACCGACAAAGATAGGTACAGAAAGTATGGAGGCGATGCCCTCCTTTTTGGCGGCCTCGGGATATTGTATCCTGGGGTCATCGCTTACATCATAAACTGCTACCGGGCCATCTTCAAGAGATTCGGCAATCGAGCGTAAAACGCTCACTTTGCCCTTGTTCAAATACTCAGAGCTTAGTCCTGTCGAAGCAGCAACCTCCAATTCTTTTGACTGCGTATTAACCAAAAACAATGCGCATCCCTTGATGCCTAAAGCTGTTTTGATACTCTCCACGGTCATTTGGATGATTTTTTCCGGATCCTTTGATTTTGATAGGGATCGAGAGATCTTGATGAGGGTTTCATAATTGAGCGTCAAGTTTTTCATTATTTCCTCCTCATGTTTGGGTGTTTATAAAATACGAATCAGAATTTTTTGAACCACATTCGAAGGCTCTTGATTTCATTCTATTACAGAGATTTTACCAAGCGGGTTTAGTTATTGTTCAAAGCCTCCAGCGCTTCTGTGGCAACCTCTTCACCCCATTCTTGAACAAAATGCCCGGCCTCATGAAGTTCATATGGTTCGGGGCAGTTCCGAATGTCATTGCGAAGTACCTGCATCACCGGTGGGCCCAGTACTGGATCTTTCATCCCAACGGCCATGAATACCGGCCCGGTCCACTTGTTGCGCAACCACTCGCGTGCTCTGCGTGACAATTCCGCGCCGGGTGCGGCGGGTCGATCAGGCACCAATTCAGGGAAACAACGAACACCGGCTTTGTAGTTGGTATCCGGAAATGGTGCGTCATAAGCATCACACTCTCGCTCCGACAAATGCGGACAGGTGAGCTTTAGCAGCCTGGCAGGTGAAAGGTCAGGATTCTTTCTAACCCAGGAGCGCCAATCGAGAAAGCCTTGGGAAAGTTGAACATCACCAGTACCGAGAGTTGTGTTCATGATGAGCAGGCGGGAAAATCGTTCCGGCATGATCATTGGCAATGTGAGCCCCAGAAGACCGCCCCAGTCCTGGCAAACGAGGGTGATGTTTTTAAGGTCTAAATGATCAATAAAGGCAATCAGCGAATTGCGGTGAAATTCAAACGTATACACTGTTTCGTCCACCGGTTTGTCTGAACGACCGAAACCGAAAAAATCCGGTGCGACCACGCGATTACCCGCATCCGTAAAACGCGGGATCATTTTCCGGTAAAGGAAGCCCCATGTTGGTTCGCCGTGCAAACACAGAAAAACGTTATTTGCAATTTGAGGGCCTTCGTCTACGTAGTGCATCCGTAAGCCTTCAAAGTCCTTTAAATCGTCGATGTAAACCGGATCGAACGGGAAATCAGGAAGATCAAGGAAGCGTTCATCCGGGGTTCTCAATACGTTTTTCATGGCGACGTCCTCTTTATCAATTTAGTCTGTTACTATCAAATCATGGAAAGGACCATCTTTAATTCAGAACCTCTTTTATCTCCAATATCGATCGGCTCACCCGTGATGGCCTGGTGGGTCGAGGGATTAATGTACATTTCAAATAGTTTTTCAGGGGAAGCTGATAATACGACTGATTGACGAATTACATTTCTCATGGATCTATTCCTTCGAGAGTGTGCGCCTGGCGGTCCGGTTGTAGCGCCGGTTGTTGCAACCGGACCGCTATACGCTGTGCCCCGCGATTCTCGTCAGCCATTGTTCGACGCGCTCAAGGCCACCAAGAGGTCATCGACACGGATCTTGTTTACTTACTATATAAACCTTGCATGCACTCCTTTGGATTAATGCCCCCCAGGCTCTCGACAATCTTGAAAGTACCGTTGTTTGCCTGGGCAATGTACATGTTCATTCGAACGAGATGCTGACCGGGCACCATTTCCCCTGGATCCCCCGGCCCCTCAGCGATCTTTGCGTGGTTTAGTGCATTGATGACATCCTCTCTTGTCTT
Organism: uncultured delta proteobacterium; assembly: GCA_963848135.1. GTDB lineage: Bacteria > Desulfobacterota > Desulfobacteria > Desulfobacterales > SG8-13 > JARFQH01. Next base: position 1,205,232 of record CAWKCK010000017.1, on the reverse strand, counting down.
AGCGAGCCGGCCACTTTCACAGCAGCCTCCCAGAGCCGCAGACCTCTGTACATGCCCGAACACGCACTGCCAGCCGTGAACTTGGCATACCGAGCGATAATAAGGTTGCTTACGTATCGGCTTACATGTGACTGATCACATCCAACATATTCGGAGAAACATCAGTATGGTGATGGACGATCTTCCACACCCCCGATTCATGGCGATAGATGTTCGTGACGCGATGATCGATGGTGACCTGCTGTCCGGCAAGCCTAAACTGCCCATGCTCGGTGCCTATTTCGTAGGCCACATCCCCGGCGACCTGGATGAGTTGATCTTTCAGTCCAACCTTTCCGTCTGAGGACAATTGGGCGACTTGCTCAAACGATTCCCTGACGGCATCCCAGCCGATTTCTCGCCCACCTCTCGGGTGCATGGTCGTAACGGTCTTGCTGTGCGACCAGATGTCTGCCAGTGGACCGGCATCCCCATTGACCATACGGTTCAATGCTTTGTAGAATTGTTCTGAAATTTTGCGGACTTCAGTTTCTGTTGACATAACTTATTCTCCTATGGCGAATATGGCGTGATTCGTTATGCATGACGTTATTGTATAAAAATCGGTGTTCATCTTTGACTAAAATACCAATTATAGAGTCGGGGTGCAGGTTCGCGTTTTGTGGTCAGCAGTAAGATTGCTCCCTTATGTTAAATCTGAAGTTTGAGACAAATAGAGAAGTGGTATACTGTCCGGCAGATTTTTCTGCGAATGGAACGCTACTCTTTCTGCCCAAAAAGTACCGCTGTGTCCGGGAGTAAAGGAAGATGGAAGAATGATTGTTTGAAGAGAAATTTATGGTATAGCGGTCAATACATGACCCTCTTAAGGCATTTATATCCCGATGAGAAGTAGTTTATGTACTAAAATTGTACTGTCAATAGTCGGAACGGCTGAATACATTCTCCTTAAATAGGCGCAGTTGCGATTCATTTTCACAATACGAATTTTAGTTTTTGAGGATTTTCGAGGGATATGACCTGGTGATTAAAGGGATTTATCTATTATGAGCTGATATTGATTTCGGTTATGGGCAAAGGCCTGCCATAGAAAAAGCCTTGCGCGAAATTAAAGCCAAGCTGTTGGCATTTTTCAGCCTCATTAGAGCATTCAATTCCCTCTGCAATGGTGGCAATTCCAAGGTCTTGGGCTGCTTTGACAAAGGTAGAAACCATTTGATGCAACCGCCTCGGTGCCAGGTGGATATGCTGGATGAGGGATGCGTCAAATTTAAGATAATCCGGAGGCGCCTTTGCGAGCTCCATCAGCCGCGTTTGGCCAACGCCGAAGTCATCAAATGCCAGACCTATGTTCAGCTTTTCCAACCCATTGCGGAGTCTCGACATCTCATTCATGTCGGTGATAGCCTTTTCATGAATTTCGAGTACGATTCTGTTCGAGGGGACCATATCATGAATCTTCCTTAGCGATTCTAAGAGAACATTCATCTTGTAAACTTCCATTGGCGTCGTATTGACAAACAAAATAGGAGATCCCGGTAGGTTTCTCCCAATGTCAACGCCTACATCACGGAAAAGGGCGCTGAGTTCAGAGGCATACCCTAAACACTGAGCCATTTCTAGAAGCTCGGAAGGGTTTGATGGTAAGTCTCCATTAGGAATCCTTCCGAGAATTTCGTACCCCGTTACTGTCATATCTGAGAACTTTACGATTGGTTGGAAATGAGGGATAACGGTTCGCTCAAAAAGCAACGCTCGCAGCTTGGGCCTCATAGAGTCCAAGTAATTTAACTCTTGAGAAATATCCATGGAGATAGTTTTACTCATCGTGGATGTTGTATTAGATTCAACGTTTTTAATGTAAAAATTAAAATCCCCAATGGAAATTATGTCACCCGATTCGAGCAATTCTGCCTGCTCGATCTTCTTGTGGTTCACGAAAGTGCCATTGGTGCTTTCAAGATCGCGAATCCAAAGATGATCACCACTTTCACGAATCTCGGAATGGCGCCTGGAAATCCGCTTGGCAGTCAACTTAAGTTCGCAGTCTTCATCGCGGCCAATGATAAAAGGAAGTGGCTTGACGGCAACCATCCATTCCCTGTCTGTATCCGCCACGGCCTCTAAATACCATTTTACTGTCTCTTCCGGGTTATTACCGACTGGTTTCACTTACAATTCCTTACTTCTGTTGCATTTTTAAAGAATGTGTGAAGTTGGGTCCTATTTATTGCCGTACGCTTGGTGCCTTTCATTATGGCATTGATATATTTTAACATATCTACCTGAAAATAGTAACATTCTAAATCTTTCTATTAGTAATCACCGTTTCACCAGATGAGAACAAAATGCCAAATGAGCTGTTTCCTCAAACAAATATGACAGATATGAAAACGCCACATTAATACGGAAACAATTATCAGATTTGGGGTTTTGTCGATTCGATTTAGATTCACGGGATTTTTATTGAATAAACACTTGGGATATCCTATTTACACAATACGGTGACATCCGCTTGTGATGTGAAATTGTAATCGGCAGATGTGGTTCTTTTAGGCATGGTGTTCAGTATAATCGTGGACTGGTTAAGCGTTGCCACAGGTATTTTAGATGCCACCCGAGCGGGGTAAAATCTCGACCCAATGACATACCGTTTTCCACAGAATATCAGAAAATAAGTCTTCTGAACCATGAGGGAAAAAAATGAGTGAGATTGCATTTGATTTTGTCGATCACGAATTTGAACACACTGTGAAACTTCGGGTACGATTGGTTTCCGGAAGCGTTGATGAGTCGTCCTTTACAGATGAACAAATTCAAAAAGAAATAAATAATGAGAAGCAACGGAAAATTGATATTTTAGAAGGGTTGATCGAAAGTTGGAACAAAGGTGCGGACATGGAAAAATGGTTTCGCAAAATGCGATTAGATCAATCGATGGTCTGATTCAATTGAAGGGAGATATTTGAGAAAAATTCAATGGCCGGCGGATTGCGTGCGCTGATGGTCTTAAATGGCCGCTTTGAGCGGTTAACATACCACTCATCCGATTTTGCGGGAGGTCATTGAATTGCCTATAGAGTTACTCGGGTGTTACATAAGCGGCAGTGATGCCGCCGTCAACCGTGAAGGTCGCACCCGTAATATAGGAGGCCTCGTCCGAGGCCAGGAATAGGGCTGCCCGTGCCATTTCATCGGTTTCGCCGAAGCGACCCATAGGGACGTGAATCAGGCGCCGCTGACGCTTATCTTCGGTGTCGAGAAATTTCATTAGAAGCTCGGTCTTCAGTGGTCCGGGGCAGAGAGCGTTTACACGAATATTTTCCCGAGCGTGCACGACGGCAAGCTCGCGCGTCATGGCCAGCACCCCGCCCTTGCTGGCGGTATAGGCAATCTGTGGCGTGGCGGCGCCGAGAATCGCCACAAACGAGGCGGTATTAATCACGGCCCCACCACCGGCTCTCTTCAGGGCGGGTATTCCGTATTTGCACCCCAGAAATACGCCTTTCAGGTTGATCGCCATGGTAAGATCCCAGACCGCCTCGTCGGTGGTCACCGCATTGTCATCCCGGCCGTCCATAATGCCGGCATTGTTGAACAAGATGTTGATTGTTCCGAAATTTTTTTCGGCAATGGCGATCATTTTCTTGCAATCAACGGCTTGCGATACATCCGCATGCACGCTGAGCGCTTCACCGCCGGTTTTGCGGATTAGGGAAACGGTTTCCGCGGCGCCGTCTTCATTGATATCGCAGGCTGCCACCGCGGCGCCTTCGCCGGCGAAGAGCAGCGCCGATGCTCTTCCGATGCCGCTGGCCGCACCAGTAATAACAGCCACTTTACCTTTCAGTCTCATCCTTAGATCCTTTCAAAATAGCGTTGACGTTCCCAGTCCGTGACCGCATTTTCGAAGGCTTCCTGTTCAACCGCGAAGAACCGGGCGTAATGGTCTACTACCGCATCACCGAGGACCTGGCGTACAAAACTGCTGTTCTGGAAATTCAGCTGTGCTGCCGACAGATGCTGTGGAACACGGGCGAGATTCGAAGCGGCATATACGTCTCCAGCGAAGTTCTCGGGCGGTTCGATACGGTTGGCAATACCGTCCATGCCCGAGGCGATGGCGGCGGCAATCGCCAGATACGGGTTGCAATCGGCTCCCGGGATACGGCATTCGATGCGAAGGCTGCTCCCCTGGCCGACAACCCTGAAACCGGCTGTGCGATTGTCGTGGCTCCAGGCGATACGCGTTGGCGCCCAGGAACCGCTGCGGTAGCGTTTGTAGGCATTCACCGTTGGCGCGTAAAAAACCATGAATTCTGGTACGTGGGCCAGCCAGCCCCCTAAAAACCAGCGAAATGTCTCCGAGCCCTGTATCGGGCCGATGGATTCATTGCCGTCAAACGCATTGCCTTTGGTGTTCCACAGGCTCAAATGGATATGCGAACTGGAACCGGCCTGGTCGGCAGCATACTTTGCCATGAAAGTTACGCTGCAATCAAGTTGATCGGCGACTTCCTTCATGCACTGCTTGTAGACGGTGTGGCGGTCGGCCATCTCCAGGGCGTCACAGTACCGGACATTGATTTCATGCTGACCGCGGCCCCATTCTCCTTTCGAGCACTCCACCGGAATTCCGGAACGGGATAAATGGCGCCGGACGGCGCCGTTGAAGTTCTCCTCGCGTGTGCCCTGGAGCATATGATAGTCTTCGAGATACCAACCTGCCGGCTCGAGGGCGGTATATTTCTTTCGATTGGCATCCCGGTAAGAGTCTCTGAACAGGAAATACTCCAGCTCAGATCCGACCATTGCCCGGAATCCCTGTCCGGCGGCCGACTGTACCTGTTTTCTGAGAATCGACCGTGGTGCCAGTGCAACCGGGGTGCGGTCCGATGAGTTGTGCAGGTCACAGAATACCATGGCGGTCCGATCCTGCCAGCTGATCTTCCGCAGCGTCTTCAAATCCGGTACCAGATGAAAGTCACCATAACCCTTTTCCCAGTTGGCAAAATCGTAACCGGGAACAGGCGTCATTTCCATATCGACCGTCAGCAGGTAATTACAGGCATGGGTTCCCTCTTTGGCAATGTGGTCTATAAAAAATTTACCGTCGATCCGCTTTCCCATAAGGCGCCCGTAAATATCCGGGAAAACGACCGCCACCGTGTCGATCTGTTCATCGGCCACAAGACGGGAGAGAGAATCCAAGGTGAGCATTCCAGTTACACTGGTCATCTTGCCCTTCTTTGGTGCAATGTCTTCCGCGTCATCTTTAAGCCTCATGCACATCGATTGAGATACGCTATAGTTCACCGGTTTGTATGTGGACTGCATAACACATCCACTGTGATTGCAGCAAGTCATCCGGGAGTTTGCCTATGCGGGATCCTGCCGCGGTCACTTTCTTCGGATAATTCGGTAGAGGTGACCGTTGGTCCTTACAGCTTTCATGTTGACACACCCCACCCCCTGGCTTATTTATTTCCGGTAGGCTATCCGAAGGCCTCCGACACCTGCCGTCCATTACTCCTTACACAGGAACAAATACCATGGTTCTCAATATCGCCCATCGCGGGGCGCGAAGCCTGGCACCGGAGAACACACTACAAGCGGCACGAAAGGCATTGGAATCCGGTGCCGACATGTGGGAAACTGATTTGGCCGTTTGTGCTGACGAGGCGCTCATCCTGTTCCATGATGACGCACTAACCCGTACAACCGATGCCCGAGCTGTTTTTCCCGGCCGGGCACCATGGAACGTCACCGGCTTTGCGTTGACCGAGCTACAGAGGTTGGATTGCGGATCCTGGTTTCTCGATACGGACCCATTCGGCCAGATAATTGACGGAAGCGTATCGCGGGAGGAACAAACGGCGTATCGGGGCGCAAAAATTCCCACCCTGGAAGACGCCTTGCTTTTCACCAGGGAGTCAAACTGGCGGATCAATGTCGAAATGAAATACTTGCCGACCCCAATGACCGCTTTTCCGGTTGTCGAGCGGGTACTGGCGCTCGTAGACCGACTGAATCTCGACAGCAAACATCTGGTCCTATCATCCTTCAACCACGAGTGGTTGAAGAAAATCCAGGTTCTCAGACCCGATATAGAGGTCCAGGCATTGATCGGTTATTCCAAGATCAAGCCTTTGGACTGGGGACAATTGGAATTCAAAACCTACAACGCCCGCTACACGCTGATCGATTATCGCATCATTGGACAGCTGGCTGAAAAGGGGATCGCTGTCAATGTCTGGCCGGTGAACAAAGAGAAAGACATACAGCGATTCATCGCTGCCGGTGCGGCAGGTATCATTACCGATTTTCCGCAGCGTCTGACCCGGATCACCGGCCGGCCTCAGGCCGTGTCAATGGAAACGTACGGACCCACTGAACCGGGGACAGAATAATTCAGGATATTGCTATGATCATAGAAACACCGCTTTCAATATGCATCCTCAACGGCTACCCGAAAGCCAGCCGCGACAATTTCGATCTGGCCGGCGTGGGGCATCCTCACGATTTCTTTTCTGCTGATAGTGGGGACCTCCACAGCGGCATTGGTCAATCTGTACTTCAGTAAAAAGGAAGCATAAAAAAACCGCGGTGCTTTTTCACCGCGGTTTTTTTTAAATGTTTTCGCTATAAAGTCTATTTTTTGTCTTCTTTGACCTCTTCGAAGTCAGCGTCGACGACATCCTCCTCCGGCTCTGCAGCACCACCGGCACCGCCGCCGGCACCACCGCCGGCCTGTTGATCCCCCTTCTTTGATGCTTGCTGGTACATGGCTTCGGCCAGCTTGTGGGATACCTGGGTCAATTCTTCGCTAAGGCGCTTGATTTCCCCGGCATCGTCGCCTTCCATGGCTTTCCGCAAGGCGGCAGAAGCATCTTCGACTTTTTGTTTTGTCTCGCCGTCGACTTTGTCGCCGAGATCCTTGATCGATTTTTCGGTGGTGTATACCAAAGTGTCGGCTGTATTGCGTGCTTCGACCAATTCTTTTTTCTTACGGTCTTCCTCGGCATTCAATTCCGCGTCTTTGACCGCTTGCTGAATCTCAGCTTCGCTGAGACCCGAGGACGCGGTGATCTGGATCGACTGTTCTTTATTGGTCGCCAGATCTTTGGCCGAAACATTTACGATGCCGTTGGCGTCGATGTCGAACGTCACTTCGATCTGGGGCACGCCCCGTGGTGCCGGTGGAATACCGACCAACTCAAAGCGCCCGAGCGTTTTGTTGTCGGGGGCCATTTCGCGCTCACCTTGCAGAACGTGAATCGACACGGCCGGTTGACTATCTGCAGCAGTGGAGAAGATTTGGCTCTTTTTTGTCGGGATGGTCGTATTCTTTTCGATCAGTTTCGTCATGACGCCGCCAAGAGTCTCTATACCCAGTGAAAGTGGGGTCACATCAAGCAAAAGGACGTCCTTTACATCACCTTTCAGCACGCCACCCTGGATGGCAGCACCGAGCGCCACGACTTCGTCAGGATTGACGCCTTTATGGGGATCCTGCCCGAAGATCTTTTTAACCCGTTCCTGAACAGCCGGCATACGGGTCATGCCACCCACCAGGATGACTTCGTTGATTTCCGATGGGGAAAGGCTGGCATCTTTCAATGCCAACCGGCAGGGTTTCTCCAGATTATCCAACAGGTCGCTGACCAGGGACTCGAGTTTTGAGCGGTTGATCTTGATGTTTAAGTGTTTGGGGCCGCTGGCGTCGGCAGTGATAAACGGCAAGTTGACGTCTGTTTCCATGGAAGTTGACAGTTCCATCTTGGCTTTTTCAGCGGCTTCCTTCAGCCGCTGCAGCGCCATTTTGTCGTTTCTCAGATCAATGCCCTGGTCTTTTTTGAATTCATCCGCCAAGTAGTTGATCAGGCGTAGATCGAAATCTTCCCCGCCTAGGTGCGTGTCTCCGTTGGTGGCTTTGACTTCAAAAACACCCTCGCCGATTTCAAGAATAGAAACGTCGAATGTACCGCCGCCGAGATCGAAAACAGCTATTTTTTCCTCGGCTTTTTTGTCGAGCCCGTATGCCAGTGATGCGGCGGTCGGCTCATTGATGATCCGCAGGACGTTAAGGCCGGCAATACGCCCAGCATCCTTCGTGGCCTGCCGTTGACTGTCATTGAAGTATGCCGGAACGGTTATCACGGCGTCATCGACTTTTTCGCCGAGGAAATCTTCGGCGTATTGTTTGATGTATCCGAGTATATAGGACGATACCTCCGCCGGACTGTACTGTTTACCCCTGATATTAAGACGAACGTCTCCGTTGGAGGCCCGTTCGATTTTATATGGCAGGATTTTGAGGTCCTGTTGCACTTCTTTTGATTCGAACTTACGGCCGATCAATCGTTTTACGCCGAACACCGTGTTTTCCGGATTCGTGATCGCCTGCCGCTTAGCAATCTGACCGACAAGTCTTTCTCCATTTTCAGATACGGCTACAATCGAAGGGGTGGTTCGTCCTCCTTCAGGGTTGGTGATGACATTGGCATCGCCTCCCTCCATTATGGCCACACAAGAGTTGGTGGTTCCGAGATCGATACCGATAATTTTACCCATGTCTTTTCCTCCTTAACATTGTTCAATATTCAAAAAATTCGTGATGTTTCACATATCCGGATCTTCGGATCCACTTTATTCTGTGCTTTTCGGCATTGCCACGACGACCATCGCCGGTCGGATGAGCCTGTCGTGCATGAGGTAGCCTTTTTGCAGTTCATTGGCGACCGTGTTTTCGGGATATTCGTCTGACTCCTCCCGCATGACCGCTTCGTGAAAGTTGGGGTCAAAGGGCTTCCCGATAGCCGCTATCTGTTCGATGTTGTTTTTCTCGAAAACTTTTAGAATTTCTTTGTAAGTCAGCTCGACGCCATCCAGCAGGCATCCATCGGTGTTACCGGTCGACTCGGCTGCTGATTTAATGGCCATCTCAAGATTGTCGATAATGGGCAGCAAATCCCTGACCAGTGATTGATTGGCGTATTTCTGTACCTCAGCCATTTCTCTGGCAGACCTCTTTTTATAATTCTCAAATTCTGCCGATACCCGCAATAGCCTGTCGTAATTCTCCTGGCACTCCTTGGTCATGGATTCAAGCTTGTCTTCGAGTGATTTGATCGGATCCTGCTCGTTGACGTTGATAGAATTGTTTGCATCATTTTGAGTGGCCGTTTTAGGAGCATTATTTGATAACCCCGATGGTTCAGCAGCACCCAAATCCTCATCTCCCTGGATCTGATCTCCGTCGTCAATTTTAATTTTCTTTTTACCAGGCATTGGCCGGTTAAATCTCCTTTAATCTTAGTGGCTTAAGTCGGTTTTTTCGGGCCGGTCAAACTTAGTACAGAAAATAAGACTGTAAGCTAGGTTGTCAAGGCTTGCCGCATATGGGTTTGGAAGGGTTTTCGGCGATTTTTTTTCGCTTCAAATTCGGAATTGAGGCCTATGGGATGTGGGGAAATGGTTGTGCACCCACCTTTGAATTTCCTCCGGAAAAGGAAGGTCATCAAAATGACCGGGATCGATCCACGACACAGGCTGCATCACTTATCGCTGCTTCCTTCCGGATCTGACGAGGTTCGTGACCGCCCGTTGCGCGGCGGCCGGTCGGACGACCAACACCCGTTCGGATCAAAATCCTGGAGTGGGGATTCAGCCCCGCATAAGCGGATTTCGGGTACAGGGCACCGCTAACTCCCCGCCTAGCACAACCGGGGCTAAGAATAAAGCAATTCCAAATTTTTTCAAGGAAAAAACGCTTGCTGCCACAGCCATCATTAACCAGAGCGCTTGGGAGCAACTGCCGCCGACAGGTGTTGACAACATTTGCGTTCTTTCCTACAAGCCCGTATGAGGTATCGGAACGGTTCCATGGCAAACGATCTATGGTGGCTGATGAAAAAATGTTCCGATATGCGACCGTTTTAATCACCAACACTCATGCCACCTTTCCGAATTTCGAAATTTGTTTATGAAAAACGGAATACACTGTGCTCATAGGATGCCAACGGCATGTCACCAACAGCAAAGGGGCCCACTCATAAAGGAATTCGCCGGCGCGTCCTCGCCTCGGTCAGAATGACGATCGCCGAATTCGGAATGATACGCTCCGGGGAGTCCATACTGATTGGGGTTTCCGGTGGACCCGATTCGGTAGCTTTGCTGCACGTGTTGAATGAGCTGGTTCCTGAGTTATCCCTCAAGTTGGCTGTGGCGCACCTTAATCACGGTTTACGCAAGGAGGCGGATGAAGAGGCCGCTTTCGTTGCATCCCTCTGTGACAGTTTGGTATTGGTGTGCCACATAAGCAAAGTGGATGTCTTTGGTTTTCGTCAGCGGCACAAGTTGTCCATAGAGGAGGCCGGCCGGCGATTGCGATATGCGTTTTATAAAACGATTGCTGCACAAAACGGATACGACAAAATTGCCCTTGGGCATCATGCCGATGACAATGCTGAACTGGTCCTAATGTTTTTAATCAGGGGATCTGGTCCGGTCGGGTTTTCCGGAATTCCGCCGGTCAGAGAGAAAATCATCATACGACCACTGATCCGGTTATCGCGTAATGATATTCAACGTTACCTCGAAGCCGTCGATCTGCCGAGCATTTTTGACCATAGCAATCAGGACAATCGATTCCTGCGCAATCGTATTCGCAACGAATTGATTCCTCATTTGCAGCGGTCGTACAATCCCCGGATCATACCGGCTATCAACCGAATGTCCGGTATCTTACGGGACGAGAGCCACTGGATGGAAGAGGTGACCACAACCCACTACGCGAAAGCCCTGATGGCCGGCCGGCCGGGGCAATGCTGTCTTTCCACAGTCGCCGTGATGCATCTGCCCATGGCGGCGCGTCGTCGGGTGATCCGAAAAGCCATTTCCGAAGTCAAAGGCGATTTGCGGCGGATATCCTTTGCCCATGTGGAGGCAATTCTCGGTTTGGTGACATCCAGCCGTCAACGACCGGCGGTTGCACTGCCGGGGGGACTTAGTGTCCGTCGCATCGACGGCAGCCTGTGCATATTTGCGAACGATCGCCAGAAGACTGCCCGGCCGGGTGTGTTCAAAGAAAAATGCGGCCCCACATTCCATTACCACGTTCAAAGACCTCAACCGCCGCAGCATTCGCCGGTTGTCATACAAATCGAAGAGATCGGTTGGCGGATAACTTTCGCGGTTATGGAAATCGCGAAGGTGGACGCGGTTCACAATACTGGACAGGGGGTCGCCTTCTTTGATATAAACAGTCTGGCTTTTCCACTCATTTTGCGAAATGTGCAACCGGGTGACCGGTTTTCCCCCATCGGTCTAAAAGGGTCGCAGAAAGTCAAAAAATTCTTCATCGACCATAAGGTGCCACGGGAGCATCGGTGGAAATGCCCGGTTCTTCTCAGTGGGGAGCAGATTGTCTGGCTTGTGGGCCATCGGATCGCAGATGGCTGCAAAGTGACGCCGGACACCCGTTGGGTCCTGCGGGCGGATTTGGCTTGTTAACCCGGCGATAATGATTAGGTTTAATTCGGATCCGCAATTGTCGGTGATGTGTTCAAGGCTTTTGTGCATTTACTGTGTTGTGACCCGGCCCGCATGTTTATCTGCGATAAAGTGCATGTAAACCTTGTATTGAAGAAATATGGACAGATAAGCAGTTGACAAAATCAGCCCAATGGACGATGACGGGAGGTCGAATTTAAAACGCCGATATCCATTGCGCGGATTTATGTCCATAGGCCGCGAAGTGAGTACAATTATTCAGCAGGAGGTAGTGGCACTTGAATCCTTTCTATAAAAACCTGGCGCTGTGGCTGGTCATCACGCTGATGATGATTATGCTTTACAACCTTTTCAATCAACAGCAGATGGCGGAATCAACTATCGGTTACACCCAGTTTTTGACCATGGTCGACGAGGAGCGGGTTGCTGAGGTCGTTATTCAGGGGCAGGAACTCTACGTCACCGACACCAACCGCAACCGCTTCAAGGTATACGCTCCACAGGATCCTGATTTAATCAACACACTGAGGTCTAAACGCGTTGCAATTCAGGCCAAACCGCCGGCGGAAAACCCGTGGTACATGTCCGTGCTCGTGTCGTGGTTTCCCATGTTGATTCTTATCGGCGTGTGGATTTTTTTCATGCGCCAGATGCAAAGCGGTGGTGGAAAGGCGCTATCGTTTGGAAAGAGCCGTGCACGACTGATGTCGGACGGCTCGGCCAAGGTAACGTTTGAGGATGTCGCTGGCATTGACGAGGCCAAAGAAGAACTTTTCGAAATTGTCGAGTTCTTGAAGGATCCTAAAAAATTCACCCGCCTCGGCGGTCGCATTCCCAAAGGGGTACTTTTGATGGGGCCTCCGGGAACCGGTAAAACCCTTCTGGCCAGGGCCATAGCCGGTGAAGCCGGTGTACCCTTCTTCAGTATCAGCGGGTCCGATTTCGTCGAAATGTTTGTCGGTGTCGGGGCGTCACGCGTCCGTGATCTCTTTGTGCAAGGTAAGAAGAACGCGCCTTGTATCATTTTTATCGATGAAATCGATGCCGTTGGCCGCCACCGCGGTGCCGGGCTGGGTGGTGGTCACGATGAGAGAGAACAGACCCTCAACCAACTTCTGGTGGAAATGGACGGTTTCGAATCCAACGAAGGGGTAATTCTGATTTCTGCCACCAACCGGCCGGATGTCCTCGATCCCGCCCTGCTGAGACCCGGTCGCTTCGACCGCCAGGTGGTCGTATCGTTGCCGGACATCAAAGGACGAGAAAAGATACTAAAAGTGCACATGCGCAAAACGCCGATTGCTGACGACGTGAACGCCTTGGTTCTCGCGAGGGGAACGCCAGGGTTTTCGGGGGCCGACCTGGAAAACCTTGTCAACGAAGCCGCCTTGCTGGCGGCAAAGCGCGACAAAGAAAAAATCGATATGCTTGATTTCGAGGATTCGAAAGACAAAGTTTACATGGGGCTGGAGCGCAAGTCAAAAGTCATCAAGGAGGAAGATCGTCGGACCACCGCCTACCATGAGGGTGGGCACGCGCTTGTGGCCCGGTTTTTACCGGAAACGGATGCGGTGAATAAAATTACCATTATTCCCAGGGGCCGGGCGGCCGGTGTGACCTGGTTCCTACCGGAAGAGCGCGATTTCAAGTACAAGGACCAGCTGGTAAATGAGCTGGCAGTTGCCTACGGCGGAAGAGTTGCCGAAGAGATCGTTTTCAAACGCATCAGCACCGGTGCCGCCAACGACATCAAGCAGGCCACCATGCTGGCAGAACAGATGGTTCGGAACTGGGGGATGAGCGACCTGGGCCCCCTTTCTTATGCCAAGGGTGAAGAGCCTGTTTTCCTCGGCCGGGAAATCGCCCAGCATCGGGATTATTCGGAAATCACGGCCCAGAAGATCGACGAACAAATTCACTTGTTGATCGATTCGTCCTACAAGGTGGCCAAAGAGGTCCTGGAAAGCAATCTGGATATTCTCCACAAACTCGCAGACGTTCTTCTTGAGCAGGAGACTGTCCTCGGCAAGGAGCTGGATGAATTGATCAGTTCCTTGAGACCCGGAATCAAACTGCCCTCGAAAAGCATGTACGATGATCCGGAAAAGGATGCGCCGAAAGATGAATCCACTGCCGCGGAAGCGGATGCAAGTGCAGCCAATCCGGAAGATTCCAACGAGGAAACCGAAAACCCATCCTCGGACCAGCCGTCCGCCTGAAAAGAGCGCCATACCCTGACGATGCGGGGCGGCGCGAAGTAAATCAATGTTGCGGACAGTAGGCGTTATCTGTATATGCCCATCAGAAAACTCTATTCGATAAACGGGGGCGCATGCACCCTCGAACTGGGCCGGCGCACGTGCATTATGGGAGTTCTCAACGTGACGCCGGATTCTTTTTCAGACGGCGGGAATTTTTATACCCGTGATGCAGCGGTCGTTCAGGCGGAACGTATGGTAGAAGAGGGTGCCGATATCATCGATATCGGCGGTGAGTCGACCCGGCCATATTCCGACTCCGTTTCGGCCGAGGAAGAATTACGCCGCGTCATTCCGGTGATCGAAGCTCTGGTCGAGCACATTTCGATTCCGGTCTCCATTGATACCACCAAAGCGGTCGTTGCCCGCCAAGCATTGGCGGCAGGGGCCGCGATCATAAATGATATCAGCGCGCTGCGACTCGACCCCAATATGTGTGCGCTGGCGGCCGAAAGCGGTGCCCCGGTGATCCTGATGCACATGCTTGGGACACCCAAAACCATGCAGGTTGAACCGGGTTATACCGATGTAGTGGCCGAGGTCGGAGACTTTCTTTTCGGCACCGTAGCGGCGGCGGTGAAGGGAGGGATTGAACGGGATCGGCTGATTATCGATCCCGGTATCGGTTTCGGAAAAGCCATGTCGCACAACCTGCAAATCATCCAAAATCTCGCGAAACTGCAGGATCTTGATTTGCCGATTCTGGTCGGTCCTTCCCGAAAGGCTTTTATCCGAACCCTCCTTAAGGATACCGACGGCGATGATATACAGCCCGATATGCCCGTGGTGGGGACGGGCACTCTGGCGGCGGTCTGCACGGCGGTATTAAATGGCGCCCACATGGTTCGTGTACACGATGTCGAAGCCACTCGGGCAGCCGTTAAGATCGTCGATGCCATTTTGAACGCTTGAATTGGAGAAATCCCGTATTCGACAGTATTTGATAACGGATGGGGTTTCCCTGGGGATGAAAAGGATTTGGTGAAATGCTGCTTGTGATAGATATTGGTAACACCAATATTGTAATGGGCGTCTACGACGGCCAGAATCTCTTACGGAACTGGCGGCTGAGAACCGAACGGAATACAACCGAAGACGAAATCAATATCATTATCAGTAACCTTTTTGCGCAGAACAACATCCGACCGGACCAGATCGACAGAACCATCATCTCGAGCGTCGTTCCACCCATGGTCACCATATTCGATTCGTTTTGCCGCAAATACCTCGGATACCCTCCCTTCTGGGTGAATCCTGCGTCTTATACCGGTATGCCCAACCGCTACCGAAATCCGGCCGATGTGGGTGCCGATCGGATCGTCAATGCCGTGGCAGCGTTTGCAAAATACAAATGCAGCCTTGTGGTTATCGATTTCGGAACCGCCACGACGTTTGACAGTATTTCCACAAAGGGCGAATACCTTGGTGGCGCCATCAGTCCGGGAATAATGATCGCTGCTGAAGCGTTGTTCATGAAGGCCTCGAAACTGCCGCGGGTTGAAATCTTCATGCCCCCCGCTAAGATCATCGGCAGGGATACGGCCGCCAGCATTCAGTCGGGAATTATTTACGGTTATGCCGGCCTTGTAGACGGTGTGGTCGAACGGATGAAATTGGAGATGGGATCAGCGCCGACAGTTGTCGCTACCGGGGGGCTGGCAAATTTGATGAAAGATGTATCGAAAACGATCGATGCCGTGGAGCCTCTGCTGACCTTGGACGGACTGAAAATTATAGCGGCGGAGATGGCTGCCGAATTGCGATCGAAAGCGGACTGATTCCTATAACCGGCAAACGAAAAAATATTTCACTCCGTGATATCCGTGTTTGGTGAAAATTTTCACGGGAATACGCTGCCGAATGAACGAGATAGAGGGCTAAGCCATACCGATTTCTTCTTCGAGACGACGGATCTCCACCTGGATGCCTTGTTTTTCTTCTTCGGAGAGTTCCGGTGAATTCAGTCGGTTTCTGAGTCCAAGAAGCATCATCTCCTTCCGGTACTCCTGGCAAGTGTAAGATTGGTCGACTGACATCTGGATTTACTCGAGGGAATGTGTCACTCTTCTATGGTGGTTGTCAAAAATACACTCCGTTATCTAACGCATAGCTCACATTTTAGATTTTGGATTTTAGATTGGTGGTCTCGCTTCGCTGTTTCCTTAAGAAAAAAAGGCAGGATTCCTTAAATCCAAATTCCGTATTCCAAAATCTATAGTGTACGGATTGTCCATCATCGGTACCAATTCTTGAGTCAATCGGAACGATTTATTGAATTGCGCTACAACTGACGGCTCACTGGTGGTCTGCGCCTTTCCGTCAAACCTTCCCCGCCTCTTTCAGCGTTTCTTTGTAAATCCGGTAGAAGAATTCGTGATCGGTGAGGCCGCGTTGGATGATTTTACCTATGTCGTCGATATTTTTGGCATTGATGATAATGTTAACACTGTGCCTGAAGGCCATCATCTGGTCCATGGTACGATATACAGTACTGATCATGGCGACATACATGTCGCGGCGCATACTCATGTTCAGCCGTTCCAGGTACAACAGCACCATATTCGATTCGGGATCGGCGCAATGGAAGGTTTCATTAATCACTACCAGGTCATACTGGTGATAGCGCATCTTTTTAAGCGTGTCCCGCCCGCTGTCCGATATCGTCACATGGTATTCCAACAGGTTTAATGCCGCGACGATTTTCTTGAGCATAGCGGTATCGGATTCACACACCAACGCCGTGTTACCCTCTTCCTCGATAAAATCGAACGGTTTTTCGGAAGCATTGTAATTGTTTTCGCTGACATTGTTTATTATGCTTCCGATAGGTCCAACTGGCGGGGTGACTGTAATCCGTTTTTTACATTTCGGGCAGGGTAAACTGGCAGTCTTTCCCGCCGGGAGTTTTTCATCCGGTATCTTGAACCTGATTTGGCAATTCTCACATACGATTTCCATAGTGAAAGTCTCGGCTCCCTCTGCGTTTTCGCCAGGGTCTGCAGGCCACCTTTAATTCAACACGACCGCAGGGCGAGCACTATAAATACGGCCGTGTGGCAGGGCATCAATTGGCCCCGTAGTTGCGATCAATCTCCAGCTTGTCGATGTCCGACGTCGCCTCGCCTCTTGCGCTCTTCAAAGAGTCTATGCCTCGGCCGACAATACCTCGGCGGGACGCATAGGCCAGCGCTGTTTCCTCGGTGGTCAATCCCAGCTCGTACAATCTGATAATGTGATCATCGAAGGTTGTCATACCGAAAGCTGTACCGGCTTGCATCATATCATAAAATGACTTGCCTTCAGACTCACCGTTCATAATGGCATCTTTCACTCGCAGGTTGGTGCCCAGGATTTCGAAAGTCGCCACACGACCGCCGCCGATTTTGGGCAGTAACCGCTGGCAAACGACCCAACGCAGGGTGTCTGCCAGCCGGATACGGATTTGGTGTTCTTCTTCGGTGTTGAACATACCCACAATACGGTTGATGGTCGAGCCGGCATCGATGGTATGAAGGGTCGTCAGCACCAGGTGACCGGTTTCGGCCGCGCTCAGTCCGATTTCAACGGTTTCGCGATCGCGCATTTCACCCACCAGGATCACCTTAGGGGCCTGGCGCAGTGCGGCTCTGAGTCCGTTGGCGTAGGTATTGAAATCCATGCCGAGTTCGCGCTGGTTGAAGGTGGAGTTTTTGTGGGGGTGCTGGTATTCGACCGGGTCTTCAAGCGTGACGACGTGTACCGACCGATCTTCGTTTATAACGTTGAGTATGGCGGCCAATGAAGTGGTTTTACCTGAACCGGTGGCGCCAGTGACGAATACGATACCATTTTTTTCCTTGGCGATCTTGTGCATCGCCTCCGGTAGCTGAAGTTCTTCTATCGTCGGTATCTTGGATTCCAGTTTCCGCAGGACAATGGAGCAGTAACCGCTCTGGGAAAAAACATTCACGCGAAACCGGGCCTTGCCAGGCAGGGTATATGACAAGTCGCAGGAGCCCGCCTTGAGAAGGGTCCGATTCAATCGCCGATTCTGATTCATGAGGTTCAAGGCGAAAATTTCAGTCTGAAAAGGCGTCAGCTCCTTGAAAGGCGGTCGCATTTCGACTTGGACCAGTTCGCCATCGCTTTCGACCTGCAGGGGTTTGCCGACCGTCAGGTTCAAGTCTGAAACGTTTTTATGGGAATCAAGCATGCGGGTGAGGATATGATCGATTTCCTGCTTTTTCATGGATAAATCCCCTTGAGCAAAATAGACCCCGGCCGGGTCATACTTCCGTAAAATCCGTGGGCGGTCCGGTTAGCAGCGGTCTGAACTTTGCCTTTTCATTGGCTTTAATATAGGCCTCATCGGCACTGATCCAGCCTCTATTATACAGATCCATTATGGCATCATCTAAAAGCTGCATGCCGTATTTCTTTCCGGTTTGAATCATGGACGGGATCTGGTGGGTCTTGCCCTCCCGGATCAAATTCCTGACCGCTGAATTGGCAATCAGGATTTCCAGGGCCACGCAGCGGCTTTTCCTATCAATCCGTTTGAACAGCACCTGGGCAATAATGGCGCGGATACCATCGGCAAGGGTGGATCGGACTTGTGCTTGTTGATCGGCAGGAAAAACTTCGATAATCCGATCCACCGTTTTTACTGCGCTGGTGGTATGCAGGGTTGCAAAAACCAGATGCCCGGTGGAAGCCGCTTCAATGGCCAGCGAAATGGTTTCAAGGTCACGCATTTCGCCAACAAGTATGATGTCGGGGTCTTCGCGGAGGGCGCCACGGAGGGCGGCTGCGAAGGTCTGCGTGTGAATGCCGACTTCGCGATGATTGACTATGCAGCCTTGGCTCTGGTGTACAAATTCGATGGGGTCTTCAACGGTGATGATGTGGTCTTTGCGCTCCCGGTTGGACACATCGAGAATCGAGGCGAGCGTCGTCGATTTACCACTGCCTGTGGGCCCTGTTACCAACACCAGACCTCTGGGCAGCGTCGCCAGTTTTGAAATCACCGGGGGTAGGCCGAGTTGTTCGGCGGTCATGATGCTGCTGGGTATTTCTCTGAAAACCGCCCCGACGCCGTTTTTTTGCATAAAATAGTTGGCCCGATAACGGGCCAATCCGGGGATTTCGTAACCGAAATCGACGTCTCCGGACTCCTCGAACACCTTGATCTTTTCTTCGGGCGTAATTTCATACAACATGCCGCGTAAATCATCGTTGTCCAGAACTTTGTACTTGATTCTTTCGATGTCCCCCCGAATGCGCAAAGCCGGGGGTTGACCGGCGGCAAGGTGCAGATCCGATGCACCTTGTTCATGCATCAACTTGAAAAACGCGTCTATTTTAGCCATATATTACTCCGCAACAAAACAAATGATGAATTCTGGTTCTGTTCCCAATGCCTGTCGATAACGATTGTCGTACCGATTTTAGGCTTTATTCTGCTGCAGCAGTTTAACCTTGGCATCCTCATCATCCATCGCCTTCATCCCTTCATTACTTATCTCCAGTAATTTACTATGCGATTCGATGATCGATCCGATCTGGACCTCAATTTGCACCCGTTGGCGTTTCAACTCTCCGATATCCTCATGCAGCTGGGCCAGCCGGTTGTGGGCTTTATTGAGTATTTTCTCCGCTTTTACTTCCGCTTCGGCAACGATAAGTTCAGCTGATTTGAGTGCATTTTCCTTCATCTGCTCGATAACCCGTTGGGAATTTAGCAGTGCCCGTTTGAAAGCGTCTTCGCGGTTCTTATAGCCCTTAATTTCCAAATGCAGCCGGCGGTTCTCCTCTTTTAAATGTTCGTTTTGCTTCAGCAACGCTTCGAAAGCGTCAGCCATGTGTTCAAGAAATAACTCAACCTCCGGAATATCGAAACCCCTGAACTTGGTTTTAAACCTCTGCTGTTGAATATCGAGGGGGGTGAGATTGACCATACGTCTCCTCCTTAAATGTCGTTTACAGCAATGATTGGGCAAATCTGACTAAGCTGTTCACAACAAAGATCTGCAGGAAATAGATAATGAGAATCACGAGTACCGGCGAAAAATCGATACCACCGAAGCTTACCGGGATTTTAGAGCGGACCCGATACATTACCGGCTCGGTCACGTTGTATATGAAGCGAACAATCGGATTGTACGGGTCGGGATTGACCCAGGAGAGCACGGCGCGAGCAATAATGATCCACATGTAGAAAAACAGAACGTAGTCAAGCACCTTGGCAACGGCCATCAAAAAATAACCGATGGAGTACATGGAAATGGACCTTCTATTCTTGGCGGTCGCAGGATTTAGAAGTACAG
The DNA here is from genome assembly GCA_963848135.1 of uncultured delta proteobacterium. Lineage (GTDB taxonomy): Bacteria > Desulfobacterota > Desulfobacteria > Desulfobacterales > SG8-13 > JARFQH01. The sequence goes on along the minus strand of CAWKCK010000017.1, from coordinate 1,185,155 downwards.
ACTCATTTGACCGTCGCCCTAGTGATCTCAAGTTCTATGGATGATCATCAGGGTGGAGGGCTTTGAGCCTATAATCGTTGACATCTCCTGTGGCCGGAAGTAACTTTATTGGCGTAACGATCGATTATGACCAAATTTAAATATGTTATCATACCATAATCAGATGCCATTGTCCAAAGAAATAGGAAAATCGACCGACACCCAGAAGCGTTACAAACAAAGGAGAAATCGTGGTTGAATTTAACCAAACGGTCGGTTTCATCGGGGCCGGCAACATGGGGGAGGCCATCATCGGGGCGGTAATCACCTCCGGCCTCCTGCCCGCTTCGATGATTTATATTGCCGACGCCGACGCCGATCGCCGGGCCGTTTTAACCGAGAAATACGGAGTTGTGAGCCTAAACAGCAATGTCGCGCTTTTCGAGACGTGTCGGGTGGTGTTTCTGGCAGTCAAACCCCAGCAGATGCCAGGAATCCTCGAAGAGTTGTCCAGCCATAAGGGTTACGAGGTTCCGGACCGCAAACTCATCATTTCTATCGCTGCCGGATTTCCGATTCGCGGAATAGAAAGTTTCCTCTACCCGCCGTTAGGCGAAAAAGACATAAAGAATTTACCGATTATCAGGGTCATGCCGAACACCCCAGCCCTGGTGCTCTGCGCCATTTCAGGCATGAGTGCCAACCGTTTTGCTACACCGGAGGACATCCGGGGTGCTCAAAATCTGTTGGAGGCTATTGGCGCGGTGATCGAGTTTGATGAGGAAGAACTTGATGCCGTCACCGCCCTGTCGGGTTCCGGTCCGGCATATGTCTTCTACTTGGTTGAATCTCTGATCGAGGCTGGCACCAAGGTCGGTCTCGATCCGGACGATGCCGCCACTCTGGCAACAAAGACCCTTCGCGGGGCCATTAAACTATTGGAAGTTTCCGGTGAATCCCCCCGAGATCTGCGCCGTAAGGTAACCTCTCCCGGGGGAACGACCGAGGCCGCCATCGAAATTTTCGAGTCAAGAGGTTTTAAGAAAACGGTTGTAGAGGCTATTGCCGCAGCCACGCAAAGGGCGCGGGACCTGAGCGGATAGCGCCACGGCACCTTTGGCTTGCCGGTGCAACGGGTACTATAATCCCTTTCCGTATTGTGGTATTTATTCAAAACAGTGGTATAAATGACCAATCGGCCCAAAGACATATTACCGGGAAGCAATCAAAGCTGGCTTCAGTTTCTGTGCCGAATTATTCTGGGCGCCGTGTTCTTGTGGGCCGGGGGTACAAAAATTGCCGATCCGCACAAGTTTGCCGCCATCATTGCCAACTATCAGCTCCTGCCTGAACATTTGGTGAATTCCGTCGCGGTCTGGCTGCCCTGGGTTGAAGTCTTATGCGGCGTTTTGTTGATATGCGGCATTTGGATCGACGGCAGTCTTCTCATCATCAACACCCTATTGGTCATCTTCATGGCGGCACTGATCTTGAATTGGATCCGGGGGATCGATGTCGACTGCGGTTGTTTCTCGGTGGCTGCCAGTGAGGGGGAATCCAGCACTCTCATGGATATCGTCCGTGATGCCGTTCTTCTGGGTATCGGGTTGACGGTTTTCTACTTGCGCAACCGTTGGCGCCGGAGTTGATTCCCACGGTTCGGTCGACGGATGTTTTTATATTTGCGCGTGCATGCTATGATCACTGGCCGGCAGAAACGCACAATTTCAGGTTTTTCCCCGATAAATACATATCGATCGAAAAACGAAACGAATAGATCAGAGGAGTCCGTTTACCCCACTGCAGGGAAATCGAATGAACATGAAAACCAAAACCGTCATAATTATCAGTTTGGTCGTGGTCATGACAGCATTGATGGTACCGTCCGGTTCGGCTGAGTCAACTCTGAAATGGTATCCTTTTAAAGAAGGGGTGGCTCTTGGAAAAACTGAAGGCAAATTAGTGTTTATTCATTTTTGGGCGGACTGGTGCACCTATTGCCGCACCATGGAAAAGGAAACGTTTCAGAATCCTGCGGTAATGAAAATGCTGGCAAAGGATTTTATTTCCATAAAGGTCGATACGGACCGGGAGACGGACGTGTCAGACATGTTCAAGGTCCGCGGTTTGCCCGACAACTGGTTCCTGGCCGAGAATGGAGACATTGTCGGCCATCGCTCCGGTTATATTCCTGCTGATGTGTTCATGAAGATACTCGAAAGTGTTGCCGGTAGTGGACCCGTATCACGTTTACGATAATTGAAAGAATGATGAGCGGGTGTGGTTGGGCGGCCTCGATCTGCGCTTGAATCTTTCAAGCGGTTTGCGGTATTTTACAAGTCGAGGTTGTTGGAAAAACGATGTTTCCAGCGTTTAAACAACCGGAAAGACGTCAGGACGATGACGCTGCCGCTGAGAGTCAACAGCAGGACCGGCAACCAGATCTTGCTGCGGAACGCCATACTTTCACCGGCGACCGAAATGCCTATCCCCGCGAACAGGAACACCAGCAGCATGAACGCGAGAACGATCAAGCAAGGTGCCTGGGAATCATACCAGGGGATGATAAGCTTGCGGTGAACAGGGTTTTTATCGTATAGCATCACTGGATCATACAGGTGCAAGGAAAGAAAATCAAGATTTCTCAAATGGTGTCAATCTTGTGGAAAAGCGTAAAATGAAAAGGATATTCCGGCATTCGATCCGGCTGACATTTCTGGTCGGATGCATTTTCGGCTGCGCCACGACGCCTCAGAGGGCGTACCTTAAGGATAGCGATCGTCACATAGAGACGGGCCAGATTATTTCCGCGGCTACCGGAGAGACAGTCACTTTTGAGGAAATGATAGCAGACTTGACGGGTAGCCGGATTGTATATGTCGGAGAAAGTCATACCAATACCTTCCATCACGACATTCAGCTCGACATACTGCAGGCTCTTTTCCGGAGCCATGCCGATCTGGCCGTTGGAATGGAGATGTTCGATGTCACTTATCAGCCCGTCCTCGATCAATGGTCGGAGGGGCAACTTTCCCAGGAAGCCTTCATCGAAGAAACCCATTGGTATGCCAACTGGCGTTACGACTTTGGTCTCTACCAGGCGATACTTACCTTCATCAAGGATAACCGCATCCCCCTGATCGGCCTGAATATTCCCTTCTACATCCCACCGAAAATCAGGATTGGCGGGATCGACAGTTTGTTGGGTTGCGACCGGCAAAACCTGCCGGACGATATCGATACCACCAACACAGCACACCGGGCGCACCTGGAAAATATTTTCGACCAGCACCGTTTTCATGGCGATGCCAATTTCGAATTTTTCTACCAGGCCCAATGTACCTGGGAGGACACCATGGCGTCATCGGTGGCCCGTCACCTCGGAGATCGGCTGATGGTGGTTTTGGTCGGAAACGGCCACATTATCCATCGATTCGGTATCCCGGAACGAGCACACAAAAGGACAAAGGCCCCTTACCGCACTGTCTATTTGGCTTCGGCTGGTGAAACAGTCGAGCTATCCTTTGCTGATTACATCTGGATCACTCCAGCCACGGTCAAACGTGGTATGCGATAGACCTTTCCCGGCTCTCTGGCACCACCTTGCCTCTCTGAATCCCATATATAGGATTTTTAGTCTTGACAATATACTACATATTGCGATATTCTCATCGCTACTGTTGATTCGGTTGCGCCTGTGCGCGACGGTCGACCGTAGTCCCCTTGTTGAATTTTAAGACGCCAGAATCTATTCCGGCATCCATTTTTCCCTGTTACCTTATAAGCACTTTTCATCATCCGGATACTGCTGTATCTGCAGCAGAAGGGGGTACCGTGTTTGAAGAAATAAAAAAGAGGAACCAAGGTATTGTCGGCTTCGAATCGTCCAAAATCACGGCCGCCATTGCCAAAGCGGGGAAGGCCACCGGTGAATTCGACGGCCGTGAGGCCCGGAAGCTGACGTTGCGTGTATTGACCCTGGCTCACGAAATGCGGATCGGTCCGGTTCCGGAAGTCGAAGAAATTCAGGATATCGTCGAGCGCGTTCTGCTTGACTCCCCCTATTACAAAACCGCCAAGGCTTATATTCTTTATCGCGAACAGCACGCCCAGATTCGGAAAATCGCCACACGGGCACATATCGATCTGGTCGATCACTATATCGGCAAGTTGGACTGGAAAGTTAAAGAAAACAGCAACATGTGTTACTCTCTGCAGGGACTCAACAACTACATCTCTTCAGATATCACCACCGAATACTGGCTCAACAGCATATATCCACCCGAAATCAGAGACGCTCATAAGCGCGGCGACATGCATATCCACGACCTGAATCTGCTCTCGGTGTATTGCGTCGGATGGGACCTTAAAGACCTGCTTGTCAACGGATTCAAAGGGGTGGAAGGAAAGGTCGAAAGTGGCCCGCCGAAGCATCTTCGATCCGCCCTGGGTCAGATCGTCAACTTTTTTTACACTCTCCAGGGTGAGGCTGCCGGTGCCCAGGCGCTGTCGAATTTCGATACGATGCTGGCACCTTTTGTTCGGTTTGACGGCCTGAACTATCGCGACGTCAAGCAGGCCCTGCAGGAGTTCGTGTTCAATATCAATATTCCGACCCGGGTTGGCTTTCAAACGCCGTTTACCAACATCACACTCGACCTGTTTGTTCCCAACAATCTGAAGGACCATCCGGTGGTCGTCGGCGGTGCCTACCGGGATGAGACATATGCTGACTTTCAGGCGGAAATGGACCTTATCAACCGGGCCTTTGCCGAGGTGATGATGGAAGGTGATGCCAAGGGGCGGGTTTTTACGTTCCCGATACCAACCTACAACATCACGGCCGATTTCGACTGGGACAATCCGAACCTCGAACCCATCTGGCGGATGACGGGCAAATATGGCATCCCGTATTTTTCAAATTTCGTCAACTCGGACATGTCTCCCGATGACGCACGATCGATGTGCTGCCGCTTACGGCTCGACAACCGTGAACTCCTGAAAAGAGGCGGCGGTCTTTTCGGTGCCAATCCCCTGACGGGATCCATCGGTGTGGTTACCATTAACCTGCCCCGGATCGGTTACGCGGCCGACAGTGAACCGGCTTTTTTCGCCGACTTGCAAAAGAAGCTGCTTCTGGCCGTGGAGAGTCTCCAGATCAAGCGCAAAGTATTGGAACGGTTTACGGAGAAGAATTTGTATCCCTACACCAAATTCTACCTGCGGGATATCAAGAGTGCTGGGGATCTGTATTGGAAGAATCACTTCTCCACCATTGGTATCATCGGAATGAATGAAGCCTGCCTGAATTTCATTGGTCAAGATATCACGACCCTGGATGGCCAGCAATTTGCGCTCAAGGTGATGGATTTCATCCGTGACGAGATGGCCGCCGTGCAAGAGGAAACCGGCGATATTTTCAACCTGGAAGCCACACCGGCCGAAGGAACCTCGTATCGCCTGGCCATGTCGGACAAGAAAATGTTTCCGGCAATTCTATGTGCCAATGAGGCCGACTACCGTGACGGTGCAGCCCCATATTATACCAATTCGACCCAATTGCCGGTCAACTATACGGACGATCTTTTCGAAACCCTGCGGCTGCAGGATGAACTTCAGACCCGGTACACCGGCGGCACTGTCTTGCACACCTATATCGGCGAGCAGATTACAGACACCCAGGTACTGAAGAATCTGGTTCGCAAGATTGCCGCCAATTACCGGCTGCCATACTACACATTGACCCCGACTTTCAGCGTTTGCCCCTCGCACGGCTATCTCAACGGCCGGCAGGAAATCTGTCCCACCTGCAGTGCAGAGACGGAGGTCTACTCCCGGGTTGTCGGTTATCTGCGGCCGATCAAGCAGTGGAACGACGGTAAACAGGCCGAGTTCCGGCGCCGAAAGATCTTCCGGACAGACCTTCCGGAGCGGGAGGTGAAAGTTGAGGAAAGCCGGCAAGTTGTGCGCAAACCGGAAGCAGCTGCATAGGGCATTGCCCTTCAACCGGTAGTAGTGAAACTCCGGGACATAAAGGGTCAGGCGGTGGCTAAACAATCAGCGATTAGTTGGACATGAATGTCCTCAATATGTTTGTCGCTGGCGCCAAGAAGAACGCCTTTATCGATTATCCCGGCAAAATTTATTGCGCGCTGCTATTGAGTGGATGCCATTTTACCTGCAAATGTCTCTGTAAAAAATTTTATTGAGAAGATATAACGATTTGATATTAAATCAAATCGTTATATCTTTTTTAAGATCCGTTAAATAAAAAGATGAATAATGAAAATTGGCTCTATTCATAAAACCAGCCTTCTGGATTACCCTGGTAAAATATCGACGATTATTGGTGCGCAAGGCTGCAATATGCGATGCCCTTGGTGTCACAATTATTATTTAATCCCTTACGAATTTACTAAACAGTCTGAAATAATAGAAGAAAAAGAGTTTCTGCATTTTTTGGCTCAAAGGGAAAATTTTCTGGAAGGTATCGTTATAACAGGCGGTGAGCCGACGATCCAGGCTGACTTACCGGAATTCTGTGAAAGGGTGAAAGAAATGGGGTTTTCTGTGAAGCTGGACACCAATGGGACGGTTCCAGGCATGTTAAATCGGTTGGTCAAGGATGGCTTGGTCGATTACATCTCTATGGATGTTAAGACGGACCTTCGCCAATATCGACAATTATTTAGAGAAAAGATTGATGAAAATAAAATCCTCGAGAGCATAGACATTGTGATGTCAGCAGATAAACCCTATGAATTCAGGACGACGTGCGTCAGTCCTTTTGTGACCAATGAAAATATCATTGAAATTGCGATGTTGATAAATGGAGCTGAAAGGTATTTTTTACAGAAGTGCAATCTTCCAAAGGGAGTGGATGCAAATGAACAATATAAGATTATAAATGAAAGCCGCCTGGTTGAACTGCAAAAGAAAGCAAAATCATATGTGTTGAACTGCGAGATCAGATAAATATATTGCAAAAAGAGGTCTCTCAAGAGAGAGCGCTCCTGCTCGTGTTCGATTCACAGGCTGTTGAAAGACTATTGCGCTTGACAATAGGGCGTTAATGGCTGAACCGGGGGGCCCTACCCCCGCTTCATCGAAAATGCTCATTTATCACACATAAACTCCGCTTTTTCGTCGGAATTTGCCTTGTCTTGCCGGCGCTCATGACGTTTTTCATCACCCTGTTAATACCTGAATCTTGAATGAAAATTATAGATGAAGATGATCATTGAGCGGCATCGCAGTCGGGTAAGCTCGACACCAGCAGTCACCCGCAAATGGTGCGGCTTAAGAGAGAGGCGCAGCGCAGGGCCAGAGAGTGCGGCATCCGTTAGCCTCTCTTTTCATTTTTCCAGGGGTGTGCTATCGGTCAGATGAAAGCTCATTTATCGCATGCTGCCCCGGACTCTCTGGAGGCACCGCCGTGACCGACATCTCTGGCTGGAAAATCGTACTTATCGATGACGAGGAAGATATTCGCGACGTCATGACCGTGGCGCTTGAGGATGCCGGCTATCTAGTGGTTACAGCCCAAGACGGTGCGTCCGGTCTCCAGCGTTGCAAGGAATTTTTACCACAGATCGTCATTACCGATGTCCGGATGCCGGGCATGGACGGCATTCAGGTCCTCGAATTCTTGAAAGAAAATTTCGCGGATATCGAGGTCATCGTCGCCACCGCTTTTGGAGAAATGGAACTGGCCATTCGCGCCCTTCAGCTCGACGCTTCGGATTTTATCACTAAGCCGATCGACGACGACGCTCTTCACATGGCCCTCAAGCGCGCCCGCGAGCGTTATTCTTCCCGCAAACAACTTACCGATTATACCGCTTTGCTGGAGAAAGAAAAGGCGCAAACCAGCCAACAACTTCTCAAGAACATCCGTTTCCAGAGGAACCTGATCGAAAGCTCCATGGACGGCATTCTGGCCTGCGACCCAAACGGCCTGGTTTTGACCTTCAATCGGAGTATGGAAGAGATGTCGGGATATGACCGGACGGATGTTATCGGCTGCATGTTGCTGAGCGGGTTTTTCCCGGACGATTGCGAGCAGCGGTTTCGAGAGGCCTTGACCGGACCCGCATTCGGTGGCAGACACCGGCTCGCCTTCCATGAAACGTCGCTTATCGGAGTCGATGATCGCAGAATTCCGGTACAGATTTCCGCTGCGGTTCTGATGGATCAGGGCCACGAAAACGGATTGGTGTGTTTCATTAGAGATCTTCGCGAAACCCGCAAACTCGAGAGAGAGATCGCCAATCAGGCCCGCATTTTGCACCAGGACAAGATGATGTCCCTGGGCAGATTGGCAGCCAGTGTGGTTCATGAAATCAACAATCCGCTTACCGGCATTTTGAACTATGTCCGGTTGATGATCCGTTCGCTCAATCGCGGCCCTCTGGAAGCAGAGCAACACCAGACGTTCAAGCGCTATCTCGAGCTGGTCGAACAAGAGACCAGCCGCTGCTCCCAGATTATATCCAATCTGCTGACCTTTTCGCGCAAGTCCCCGCCGGTGTTCAGTCTGGTCAGCCTGGAAGAGCTGATCCGGCGCAGCATCCTTTTGAGCCAGCATAAGATTGAATTGAGCGATATCAGCCTGGAAGTATCGGTGCCGAACGGCCTGCCGCAGGTGTCGGGGGATTTTAACCAATTGCAACAGTGCGTCATTAACCTGATCTTCAATGCCATCGATGCCATGCCCGGCGGCGGTAACCTGGAGGTGTCGGCCGGCAGTAATAGCGGCAAAGCGGATGTTTGGATTGCGGTCAAAGATACCGGTCAGGGAATTTATCCACAAGATCTGGCGCACATTTTCGACCCTTTTTTCACCTCCAAAAAAGAAGGCTACGGGGTTGGCCTCGGGCTTTCGACAGTCTACGGAATTGTCGAGCATCACAAGGGAACGATAACCGTGGACAGTAAAATAGGGGACGGTTCGGTCTTTACTATCCGCTTACCGGCAAGCGGTGAATAATTTTTCAAGCGATTGAATCATGACCAATCTGCCCAAATCTGGCGATGCCACTATCCGTTGCGACCAATGGCTCATGTTGCTCGATGAATTGAACATCGGGGCCTTCACGGTCAATTTCGACCACCAGATTTCATCCATTAACTACAGCGCCCAGGCGCTGATGGGCTTAAAGGAAAACGAGGTCATCGGTCGGGACTGCCGCGAGGTTTTTACCGGTGTGCCGTGCATGGTCAACTGTGCGATAGAACACGGCGACGATCCGGTTACAGACGAACCCGACGTGGAATTCATAAACGAATCGGAGACCAAACACCTTCTCACCCGGCTGGCCACACCGATTTATGACGCCCGGTGCAATGTGATCGGCTGTTTGACGATTCTGCAGGATCACTCACCGATTGCCGATCTGATCAACCGCATTCATTATGAAGAGCGCAGTATGAAGTTGATACTGAACAACCTGGATGTCGGTGTTTTTACCGTCAATCGCGGCGGGTATATGACCTTTTTCAATCGCGAAGCCGAGAAGATTTCTGGATTCGATCGACGTCAGGTGATCGGCAAGCCGTGCTCGGCCATATTCGAAGGCGTGGCGGACCAAGATCTTTGCCTGCTGAAGGAGTCGATTGCTGACGGCACCAGCCGCAACAGCCGCCAGGGGATGATGGCAACCAAAAATGGCGAGACGATCCCCGTGCGGGCCAAATACATGGCGCTGAGAAACGAAAAGGGCACCATTGTCGGCGGGCTGGCAACTTTCCACGATCTGACCCTGATGCGGCAACTGGATCAGGCCATCAGAGAGCGATATACCTTTCAGGATATGATCGGCAGAGATCCCGTCATGCAGCGTATTTTCGAGACGGTTGGCGTTGTGGCGGCCACCGATTCCACTATTTTGTTAGAGGGATCCACCGGAACGGGAAAAGATCTTCTGGCAAAGGTGATTCACGCCGCCAGTCAACGACTGCACAGGCCTTTTGTGAAGGTAAACTGCGCGGCGATCCCCGACAATTTGCTCGAGTCGGAAATATTCGGCTACGTAAAAGGGGCCTTCACCGGTGCCGAGCGGGACAAACCCGGACGATTCAATGAGGCCGACGGCGGGACGATTTTTCTGGACGAAATCGGCGATTTGCCGCTGTCGCTTCAGGCCAAGTTGCTGCGGGTGCTCGAGGACAGAGAGTTTTATCCCCTCGGCAGCCGCCAAACACAGAAAGTTGACGTCCGGATCATATCGGCCACCAATCAGGATTTGGCAAACATGGTTGGGAAAAGGCTTTTTCGGGAAGACCTTTATTACCGGCTTAACGTTTTTCGCATCTGGCTTCCGGACCTCAAAGACCGTCGGGTCGATCTACCATTGTTGATTCATCATATCCTTCGCAAATTGTGTGCAGCCAGAGATGACCGTCGCATGAAGTTATCGACGGGGACTTTGGAACTGTTGCTCAATTACGATTACCCCGGCAATGTCCGCGAGTTGGAGAACATTCTCGAACATGCTTTGATCATCTGTCAGGGGGACATTATCGAGCCGCGGCATCTGCCTGACTCACTCCAGGGCCGAGACCGTTTCCAGCGACAGCCTCCGCCGGTTCGCGAAGACCAAGAAAGTACACTAACAGAGGAAATCGATAGGATTCACCGTGCCCTCCACCAGCATAACTGGCACCGACAGCATGCTGCCCGCGAACTAGGTATAGACCGGACCACCCTTTGGCGTAAGATGAAAAAATACAAACTGACACCGTCTTAGATTCGGCCTTCGCAACTTCCTCTTGTACCGGTATCAACAACTCGAAGAAACATCATACCTATGAAAATTCTCTGAGGTTGCTGCAGAGTTGTTCGTTGGTCATTCATAGTCGAAATTTACCATCCTGCACACCGTATCAGTATCGCTTGGCAATTCCCCCTTGTATGCGAAATTTCCGTGTGCGTGCCTAAGCCGTTGCCATCTCGCGGCGGGCGGCCATATCAAACAGTATTCTCCCTCTGGCCTTGTCGATTCCGAGGGCTTTGCGCTTCTTGTCGATATGGGCGATCATCTTTTGGGCATGACGAATAGGATCGACCTCGAGGTCCCACATTCCGCCGTAGAGTTTTTCGAACTCTTCGAACAGATACCTCTGAAACACCGGCGCTCCCGACACCGGTAAGGTGACACCGAAAATCGTGTATACACCTGAAGCCACAAAATAGTGTCCAATGCTGATAGCCTTTTCACTCATCCACTCCGGCGCACTTCCTGCTGCCGGAAGATCGCTGATGTCGTTTCCCAATCCGCCGGCTTTGACGACTTCCGTTGCAGCCAGAAGGATACGGCTGTTATCGACACATGATCCCAAATGAAGCACAGGCGGAATACCGACGGTTTCACAGACCTCGGCAAGGCCTGGTCCGCAGTATACGCTTGCTGATTCCGGAGTCAGCAAACCCTCCATTGCGCAGGCGATGCCATTGCAGCCGGTCGTTAAGACGATGACGTCATTTTTAATGAGTTCTTTTACAACCTGCAGGTGCGCATCGTTGTGGCGGGTTCTGGCATTGTTGCAACCGACAACGCCGCCGATACCACGGATGCGCCCGTTGATGATATTGTCGTTTAATGGTTTATACGAGCCGCGAAACGTGCCGCCGAGGTGATACTCGATTGCCTCCACCCCAAACCCCGCCACCATGGTGGATTTTTGTTTTGGAATCATTACTTCCACACTACGGTTTTGGAAGTTGTCCACCGCCATTTTGACAATCCGCTTGGCGTCCTCCATGGCATAGTGTTCGTCGAATTCAATATGGATAACATTTTCTTGCTCCATCCGCGCAATTGGATGGGTAGTGATCAATTTGGTGTGAAAACATTTAGCAACGTTGGCAAGGTTCTGAAAAATACACTGAATGTCGACCACCATGGCATCGCAGGCACCGGTGATAATCGCCAGTTCTTGTTGCAGAAAAGTGCCACAAAGCGGAACACCATGTCGCTGGAGTATTTCGTTTGCGGTGCAGCAAATGCCGGACAGCTGGATGCCGCGAGCACCCTTCGAGCATGCATAATCGTGCATCTCTTTGGAGCTGGCTGCCGCAACGATCATCTCCGACAGCACCGGTTCATGGCCGTGAATCACAATATTGACCATGTCTTCTTTCATGACACCAAGGTTGGCTTCACCGACCAGCGGATACGGGGTCCCGAAGAGGATGTCCTGGAGCTCGGTGGCCAACATCGAGCCTCCCCAGCCATCGGCGATGGCCGCCCGAGTCCCTTGCTTAATGAGGTTGCGGTAATCCTGGTCTACCCCTATGTGGGTCCGGTGCATGATCTCGACGATTTCACGGTCGATATTCCGAGGTACGACACCGTGTTTTTTCCAGATGTCGTAACGGGCCTTGGGCGCTCTTTGTGTAAAACACACTTCGCCTTCGGCTTTGCCCCACTCGTTGAGTGCCTTTTCACCGACGTCTACGGCCACCTCGTCGAGGTCGCGATCGAGTTCTTGTCCGTCGACGGTGACTTTTGTTGGAACACCCAACCATTCAGCTACTTCTACCAATTTGATTCGGTCCTTAATCTTGTAATCCTCGGTTTCCTTGCGGGCTGCGGTCAGGAATATCTCGGCGACACATCGACCGTGGTCTGAGTGGGCCGCTGCGCCTCCAGCAATCATACGGATGAAGTTGCGGGCGGCCACGGTGTTCGCCGTAGCGCCACAAATTCCCTTGCGCTCGTCTTCTCCTTCAATTCCGGCTTTCGGCAACGGCAAACGGCAGGGACCCATTCCGCAATTCTTACAACAGGTCCCCTGAGATCCGATGGCGCAGGGTTTCATAGCTACCGCTCTGTCAAATGCGGTTTCGACATTGAGTTCATGTGCGCGCTCAATCATCTGTTGCGTCGCCGGATCAACTGAGGCAGCTATCGGATCGGCGAGTTTCGGAGTTTTACCCTTCGTAATATTTTTTTCGATTGGCATTTGACAGCCCTCCTTCGGTTATATGGTGAATTATCAAGAAATAATAAAATTTTTAGATAGCCTATCCAGGCTCAACGTCCTTCCGGCCCGGCTTTCATTATTCTTCTCTTGATATCAGAGCAGTGAAGCGTAACGCGATATATCTATTCGGGCTCAATTCAGCGGTTACCGGATATGGCACACCCGATTGCAATCATGGGAGAATGGTAAATATTGTGCACCGTCGACGACACCGCATGAGGGCAGTTCAAAAACGATTGGCCCCGCTCCTTTCGGTTCGTGACCAATAATTAAGCCAACGAACCGAGAAAGGTAGGCGGTAGAACAGGACCAATGGCCAAACCATTACTGGGGGAAGGTCCGTCTATAAATTAATTGAGCAAGGAGCATGCCACAAGGGCATCAGGAGGGCTAAACATCTAAATCTATGTTGTAATCGGGTGAATTGAGAAGAACACAGTAAACCGATAGGCTGATGAGGGCGGTATAACATTGCAAGTTGCAATACTACTTTAACGGTTGCGACCATCCGAACCGGGCACATCAATGCCTAAAGCCTTTATCTTGCGGTAAAGCGTGCTAACGTCTATATCCAGATCCCTGGCAGACAGCTTGCGATTGCCTTTGCGCCTTTGCAGTACTTCAGCAATCAGCAATTTCTCCATGGTCCGCAGACTCTTTGGGTGGACGTCCTCAATCGAAGCATATTGGCTTTCGCGAAGTTCCGGTGGCAGGTGATGACGTTCGATCATTCCACCGCGACACAAGACGAAAGCCTGCTCAATAATATTTTCAAGCTCGCGAACATTTCCGGGAAAATCATGTTCCATAAGGCGGGCCATGGCCTCGACGGAGACCCCAGCGATGTCTTTATCTTGAAGACGATTGAATTTAGCAATGATATGGTCGGTGAGCAGCGGAATGTCTTCCCGGCGTTGATATAGTGCTGGCAGTACCAAATGAATGACCCGAATGCGGTAATACAGGTCGTCGCGAAACAGGCTGTTCTTCACCAGCTCGCCCAGGTCACGGTTGGTTGCAGCAACGACCCTAACATTTACCCGAAGCGGCTCCACTGCCCCCAACGGCTCTACGATTCGATCCTGTAGTACCCGCAGGAATCGTACTTGAAGTGCCGGCGATATATCACCGATCTCGTCCAGAAATATCGTCCCGCCATCAGCCAGCGCAAAGCGCCCCGGCTTATCACGTTTGGCATCCGTAAAAGCCCCGGCTCTGTGCCCGAACAATTCGCTTTCCAGCAAAGAATCAGGCAACGCGGCGCAATTCACCGGAACGAATCGACTTTTGCGACGTGGAGACAGGTTGTGTATCGCTCGGGCGAATAATTCCTTTCCTGTTCCGCTCGGGCCCTCGATTAAAACCGTGCTGCTGCTTTCGGCGATTTGAGGTAGTAATTCGAAGAGCTGCACCATCGCGGCGCTGCGGCCAATAATGTCCTCAAATGTAAAGCGATTTTTAAGCTGTTTCTGCAGCTGTTCCACCTGACTGAGATCCCGGAAGGTCTCGACACCACCGATGACCTTGCCGCCATCATCACAAAGAATAGCAGTGGAAATACTTATCGGAACGCGCTGTCCCTGACGATTGATAATGTGAGCCGTAGCGTTTATAACCGGTTTACCCGTGTGAAACGTTCGGCGCAACGCGCAGTTTTTTTCACACACATTGGCGTGAAACACATCACAACAGGCTTTACCGAGAACTTCGTTGCGAGTCGTCTGGGTGATTCGCTCGGCGGCCCGGTTAAACGAGGTGATCCGCCAATCCATGTCAACGGTGAACACGCCTTCGTTGATTGAATCCAGAATAACCTCGTGAGCCCGTTTGTCAGTATTTTCGCTCATTTTCTGCAGTCTCGGCCTGCTAGATCTAATTCTTGCAATTTGCAAAACTTTTTATGGCTCAACATTGCATAATGCAATGTTGCTGTCAACGACTGACTTCGTCATATTTTCTTAATTATATTATAAATTAACTCTTTTACAACTCTTCCGATTTTGGCATGGCGTTTGCTGTTAATGTTGGCTATGAAAATCGCTATTGCGCATTGGGAAAACCGAATTTCCCCCGTGTTTGACGTTTCCGACAGGTTGCTACTGGTCGATATCAAAAACGGCAGAGAATTAAATCGGCAAGACAACGTTCTGAAATGTCGCGGGCCGTTCGAGCGAGCGCGAGAAGTCTACCGCCTTGGCGTACATGTACTTCTGTGTGGTGCTGTTTCGCGTCCAATGGAGACCGCCATTAATGTCACAGGTGTCAGGGTTATCGGGTTCATTTGTGGGAATTTGGAGGATGTTTTAAATGCATACATAAAGGGGCATCTGGCGGATAAATGCTTCCAGATGCCAGGATACAATTCAAAGAAAGCCAAAAGAGAAATGCCAGTGTAATACGTACCAAAGGACAGAGTATCAGGGAGGGTGGTATGGACCATGGTGCTAAAATATTGGCGAATTGCGACACAGCATGCGACATCCAAGCCGAATGTATCAAACTCACCGGGCGAAGTGACGTCTTCAATGCCAACATGATCAAGTGCAGTAAAGAAGGTCTGGTCCTTGTATCGCCAAAAGTGGTTAAAAAGGGGGCTTATCTCATTGTTCGTATACGTAATTTTACATATGGGCATGAAGAATATGTTCGTTCCACAGGGTTAACAGAAGTCCGCTGGGTCGAGGAAGTTATAGATGAGAAGGGATTAAATTATAAAATGGGATTAAAATATATGTAACCTACGGTTGACGAAGCAAAATTCTTCCCAAATATGATATTGGATGGAGGTCCTCATTTGATAGATTTGGCTGCCGAAGCAAAGATGTTTAATTTTTGAGAGATGTTGCCTTGTTGTTGATTAAATAAAAAACCCAAGAATAACAGTGAGACCTCCATTCGAATATTTTATCTGAAGTATACTTGATAAGGAGTATACTATGAACAATATTCGTCGAGGTCTAAATATTGTTTTTACAGGAGACGGGAAAGGGAAAACTACTGCAGCAATTGGTTTGGCCCTGAGAGCAGCAGGTCAAGGATTGAATGTCCTGATCATTCAATTTATGAAAGGGCAATCGAATATCGGTGAGTTAAAGGCCTTTGACCAGTGTCATCTCCCAATTGATATTAAAAGATTTGGGCGCCCAGGATTTGTACAATCAAGAGCTTGCGAACCCCTGGATATTTACCTTGCGAATGAAGGGCTCAAGTGTTTTCGGTCAGCGGTATTAAATTCTCATTATGAGATGGTAGTTTTGGATGAAATTTTTGTAGCGATTGATTTTGGTCTATTAATAAACAATGAACTATATCGTATCTTAAAATCAAAACCGCTTGATTTACATGTGGTGCTCACAGGGCGTAGCGCATCTTCCAATATAATAAATACGGCAGACATCGTGACTGAAATGAAAGAGATCTATCATCCGTTTAGTTCGGGAATGAGAGCGCAGGCTGGAATTGAATTCTAAATTGCATTTCTTTTTGTCCAAATAGCGTAAAATAATTGTTTTTATGACTCCGCGCGAAAGTATATTCATAAATGAATGGAACTCATCAACGGAACCGCTAAAACTTCCACCTTTTTCACTACCTGATAATTTGACAATTATGAAAATATTGCCTGCGGACTTACTTCGTCCACCCGATGTAACCCTATCTTCCAGCCAGGACAATCCATAGTAGGAACCAATTAATCACATAAGCGGGAGGTATTCGTCCGGGCATTACTACCGTTGTACGCGATATAATTTCATCCACGGTTTTTCAATGTTTGAAGAAAGATCCGTCAATGCATGGTACATGGCGCCGACCACCAAGTCAGCACAGTGATGATGGTCGGCGGGAAGTGTTTTAAGATAGTTGATAATATTTTCCGGTTTTAGTTGCCAAGCCTCGTTTATCAGCTTGCCGATCGCTAACTCTGCTATCGTATTGCTGCAGGCAGTGGTGTTGAGACAACCGTTGGTTTGAAAATATATACTGTCGATACGGTCTTGATCCACGACAAGGTATATCTCAACCGTATCTCCACAGCTGCCTGTGTTTTTACCATACCCATCAGCATTGTCGGGTGCACGGCGCCGGTCGGTTCCCAAAGCCATCTTCAAATGTTGATCAGATAAATTTTGGTGCATTTCAATTCATCGGTTTTTTGATTTAATTATGTAAAGCATATAAGGCTTCATGGTTTTCATGGGCAAAGTCAATAACACCGTTGTGGATCATTTCCCAGAGAGATTCTGCCACCTGCCCTTGGTCCTCATTTAAGATACCAGCGAGTTCGTTTATATTGAAACGCCGCTGCGTTTGCCTAAGCACTCCCAGAAGACGATGTTGCATAAATTCTTCAGCCAAGGCGGCAGAAAAATCGCGATCATAATCGAGACCATATCGTTGGTCACCCCTGTAGGTATCTTCCCAAGGTCGTCTCAAACTGACGGATAGCAGGTGACGAATTCGGGTGTTGTATTTGAGCAAGTCATACATGGCATCCAGTTTGCCCCGATTTTCTGGGGTCTTTTCGATAGGCCCGAGGGCATCAATAGTTCGAGCAAAACTCTCTACAGTGTCAATAAACTCTTCAGGTTTGTTTAAATCCGCATGGGCCAAAGCTATTCTTCGGCGATCAAAGCCGCATAACGTCATGGTTTTCTTGATGGCATTGACCCGACTCCAGGAGTGATCGACGCCGTAGGAATGGTGGCACTCTTCAGGCAGACATCCAACAAGGATCAAACCCGGAACACCTTCTTTAAACGCTCGAACCATAACGCAGGGATCAAGCTGGCCGACACACGGGACGCCCAATATGTGAATCCTGGGGTCGTACTTCAGGCCCATGTTCCCGGCATTATCAGCGGCCGGCAATCCCCCCCATCCGCAAGCAATGGCCATAACTTCATCATCGGCCAGTTGGTTGGCGAGTGCTGCCACCCGCGCTTCGCGCTGATCATTACTACTGTTTTGAAGAACAAGCGCATGATACGGGCAAGCAGCGGCACACGTCCCACCTCCCGTACACACCATCGGGTCAACGATACGCGGCAGGCCGCCACCCGATCCTTCTGCCACACCGATGCCACCACAATCGCACAATTCCTGACACTGTCCACATCCAACACATTTTGTCGGCTCTACAACACACACGATGCGAGGCACAAACAATTCGCCTGACGCCGATTTACGAAACATTTCTACCGTTTTAGTTGCAGCCCGCCGGCCTTGTGACAATGCTTCGGTTAAATCACAAGGATAACGTGCACTGCCCGCCAGGTAAGTTTCTTCCCGTCCCACCATTTCAGGCCGGACCCGGGCATGGTGCCCTGTCAGGAAGCGATCTTCCATATGGACTAACCCAAGATTTCTTGCCGTTTTCAAAGCCGCTCCGGACACTTTGCGCAGCGGGGAAAGGACAAGACGATCCCATTCAACCTCGTGTTCGACGTGGTCGGCCAAGTTACAGAAGGTAATATAACTATCCGATACTGTGGGACGAACAGCCTTATCGTAAGGGATCCACAGAACACCAAGTCTTCGGTTTAGCGACCGTTCCGCAGCCGACAGGGGGATCTCCATCTGTTCGTTATACAGAATGATAGCGCGGGTTCTCGGCGAACTTTGGCGTAAACGGGTGGCCATAAACCAGGCGCTGCGTGCTGAAAGGGCTGCAAATTCGGGTTGACCTGATTCAAAGTTGTTGACCCAAAATACCACGTTTCCGCCGGGAGACCCATGGTCGTATATCTGCTCTTCCATTTCCGGCTGGATGAGAACCGTCTTGCCATCGTAACCAAAATCGTTTCCGGGTGGTATTAATTCTGCATCCAGACAGGCAATTATGGCGCCCGCATTGTGTGTGTGGTCCGAAGCGCTTTCCCGATGATCACTGAAGTCTAGCTTGTAAGCGCCGGTGACGCCAGCCAGATTGGTTAGCTGGTGGTCGGGCAGGACGGTAGCGCAGGGGCTATTGACTGCACTTTCAATGGTTTTCTCCAAACGTTTATAATGTTGTCTTTCGCCGGGGTAACACTTATGAACGTTTCGAATAATTTCCCGGGGTACGGTGGTTGCGGTCACTAAAAAATAGTCGATACTATGACGGGCCAGTTCTTGGGCCGCGGAAAAAGAAGCGATTCCACCCCCCACGATCATAACTGGTCCTTCGATTTTCGCCCGACTTTCGACACTGGGCATGAGAACAGTCATTTCTGCAACGGAGGCCTTGATGAGTTTGGCGGCCTTTTGTGCTTTTTGAACAGGATTCAGATCAGATACTGCTGCAACGTGTCCACGCAGATTGATCATATCGATCTGTCCTTTGCGCAATTCCAGCGGTTCAAGCTCCTTTTCGAATTTTTTTAACATGAGGCGATTTTCGCAGCCAGCGACAACCAATCGGTTCAGTCGATTTTTCGCAACCGCCCCGGTAATTTTCTCGAGTCCGGGCTTGAGACAAGGATAGGGCATGGTGTCGCAGTGCACCACGTTTGGTTCTGCCTCGATACTTTTTTTCAGCGCTTGCAGGTCTACCAGGGGTTTGATATTTTTTCCGCATTCGCAGAGAACGACACCGATATTTGTGTCCGTATTCATTTTAACCTCCTTTAATGAGTGGCCAATTGGGTCATACCCATTGCAGGTTCACCGCGCACTGAATCAAATATCGACCGCATGGCACCCGTTGGACAGACGGTTACGCAGAAACCGCAGGCCACACAAACGTCAGTCGGCTTTGAGAAAGGGGCGCCGACTCTTTTATGAACTCCCCGGTCAACCGTCGCGATAGCGGACAAGCCGACGATTTCCTCGCATACGCGGGCGCAAAGCCCACAGACCATGCACGCCTCATCCGGGTCATGGGTTGCGAAACGGGTAGATTTAACACCATAATTAGCCGCCAGTTGTTGAATTTCTTGACTGGCCGGGCAGGCTGCCAGCAGCATTTCGAATATCCAGCGACGCACATTCTGCACCCTCTCAGACTTCGTGTAGACTTCGAGTCCAGCTGTCACCGGATAGATACAGGAGGCAACCAGTTTGGACCATTCGCCATCTCTGAGTTCAACTACGCACAGTCTGCAGGCACCGCTCGGCGAGACGGCAGGGTGGAAGCAAAGGGTGGGGATGTCGATGTCATTCTCTCGCGCCGTTTCGAGCAGCGTCCACCCTGGCCATGCCTCTACTTCTTGTCCGTTGAACTTTAATTTGATCATAGCTACTTTCTCCTGAATGAGACCGCTGTTGTACATAGTGTTCTAGTCGATCTGTATGGCGCCGAATTTACACGTTTCCTTGCAGATACCGCATCGCAGGCAGTTGTTTGAATCGATGGAATGGGGTTTTTTCTTCTCACCCGTGATGCATCCGACCGGGCACTGGCGAGCGCAGCTGGCGCAGCCGTTACAGAGATCCAGATTGATACTGAAGGTGATGAGGTCCTTGCAGACGCCGGCGGGGCATTTTTGATCGTTCACATGGGCCAAATACTCTTTTTTAAAATACTGAATCGTCGTCAAAACAGGATTCGGAGCACTCGTGCCCAGGGCGCACAACGCACCGTCCTGGATGGCATGGGAGAGGCTAGTGAGATCTTCAATGTCTTTGGGCCTGCCAATACCTTTGGAGAAATTGTCTAAGATTTCTCGCATACGGGTCAGCCCTAATCGACAGGGGAGACATTTGCCGCAGGACTCCTCTTCCAGGAATTTGAGAAAATACCGACCGACATCCACAACACAATCGCTGTCATCCATTACGATCATCGCCCCTGATCCCATCATAGAGCCTGCTGCTGTCAGAGAATCGAAATCCACCGGCGTATCCTTGAGACGGTAGGGAATGCAGCCACCGGAAGGACCGCCGGTCTGCACAGCTTTAAACGGCCCGCCACCCGGTATGCCACCACCAATTTCTTCCACGATTGTGGCCATGGGAACACCCATTGGTACTTCTACCAACCCGACGTTATTCACCTTGCCCACCAGGGAGAACACCTTCGTGCCGGTGGAATGTGGCACACCAAGGCCCGCATACCAGCCTGACCCTTTTTCGATAATCAACGGCACATTGGCCCAGGTTTCAACATTATTGAGAACGGTGGGCCGTCCCCACAAACCTTCTTCTACGGACCGGACATACTTCGGCCGGGGATTGCCGGGTTTACCTTCAATGGATGTAAAAAGAGCCGTGGACTCACCACACACAAAGGCACCCGCACCTCGACTGATACGTGCATCAAAAGTGAATCCTGATCCGAGTATGTTTTCGCCTAAGAGGCCATACTCCCTGGCCTGGGACATGGCGATTTCCAGATGACGAATGGCCAATGGGTATTCAGCGCGCACATACAGATATCCCTGTTCAGCCCCGAGGGCATAGGCACCGATGATCAGCCCCTCCAACACGGCATGGGGATCGCCTTCCATTATGGTGCGGTCCATGAATGCGCCCGGATCGCCTTCATCCCCGTTGACCACCACATAAACCGGACGCCCCTTTTTCTCGATAGCTTTCAAAGCACTGCGCCATTTCCGTCCAGCAGGAAATCCGGCCCCACCCCGGCCCCTGAGTCCTGATTTCTCGATTTCGGACACAACTTCATCCGGTGTCATGGAACTCAGAACCTTGGCCAGTGCTTGGTACCCTCCGGCGGCAATGGTATCGGTGATATCCGTGGGATCGATTTTGCCGATATTGTGCAGAACGATGCGCTGCTGCAGTTTGTAGAAAGGTATATCTTGCTCATTGAATATCAGGTCCCCGGTTTTGGGGTTTTTATAAAGCAACCGTTCGACGGGTTTTCCCTCTATGAGGGTTTGCTGAACGATGTCTTCGACGTGCTTTGGTTTGACCTGCTGGTAAAAGAGACCCTGGGGGCGGATGATGACCAGAGGGCCCCGGGAGCAAAATCCATGGCATCCGGTTGTCTTAATGCCCGGCATCAGTTTGGCATCGATGCCGGTACTGTCCAGAGCACCCTTAAATGCGTCGAAAACCTTGAAGGCGCCGTTTGCCAGGCAACCGGTACCATGGCAGATAATGATTTCCGGCCGATTTGGATCTCGGCTGCTCGTGAACTGTTTTTGCAGATTGATCAAATCTTCCCTGGATTCCAATCGCCACTGATCCACTTTTAGTGCCGTACTTTGTTTATGCATATCCCATCTCCTCCCCTTCGATCTCGGCTTGATGGTCAAGGGATTTCAATTCTTTTTCCAGTTTTCGGGCCGTCATGCTTGGATGGTATTCATCATCAATGACCATTACCGGCGACAAGGCACAGGCACCGACACAGTTAACAGTGCTAAGCGTGTAGCGCATGTCCTCTGTGGTATCGCCGGCGTTGATTCCAAGGCGACGTTCCAGTTCTTCAACCATGCGCTGGCCGCCTTTAAGATGACAAGCAGTGCCCAAACATACCCGGATCTCATGTTCTCCGCGAGGATCCAGGCGGAAAGACTGATAGAAGGTCGCAACGGAATACCCCTGAGTTAGGGGCACACCTGCCCAATCGCAGGCTTGCTGCATGGCTTCCGGTGAGATGAATCCGAAGCTGCCTTGAATATCCTGCAGCAGTGAAATCAAATATTCCGGTTTGTCCGGATACCGCTCGATAATTTCATCTACTTGTGTGCCATAGGGACTCATTTATTGCCTCCTTCGATGTCCATGGTTTGCATTCGTCCATTAGCGATATTGCTAATCTTGGATAGAGCAAATCATATGCCATTGTTTTAAACGCTTAATATTATTGTTAATTTAACTGGCATCAATTATATGTTCTTTCCGACTTCAGGGAAAATGGGCCGATTGGGTATTTTTGAAACAAGATGTGTTTCACAGGAGAGATGTTACCCTGCTTTCGGTTTGAGTAATCCAGCGACATCGAAGAAAATGAGAGTAAAAACATGTGAAACGTTGGCTGAAACATTTGAAACAATCATGTTAGAACAATCCGTATCTCTTCATGCGCCGCCACATCGATGTCCGACTAATCCCCAGAAGACCAGCCGCTTCCTGCCGCCGGCCGGCGGTTTTTGTCAGTGCCCACACAACGCTTTTTTTGTCGTTGGGATTCAAACCTAAGGGGAGTGGCATTCCTTGTGTCGCTCCCTGCTGTCTAAACTCGTGTGGATCGGGTAAATGTCGCTCAAAAATGACCGGCCCTTTGACGAATACAAACGCATGCTCGATGCAGCGTTCAAGTTCGCGAACATTCCCAGGCCATGGATAATTCGCGAACAAGGTCATGACTTTTGGGTCGACGGATCGGACACATTTGCCGGTTGTTTTGTTGAATTTTTTAATAAACTGTTCGGTGAGAAGGGGTATGTCTTCAACACGGTTTCTCAAAGATGGAATGGTCAATGGAACGGTCCGCAATCGGTAGTACAGGTCTTCACGAAATCGTTTTTCCGAAAGCGCGTCCAGTAAATCTTGATTGGTGGCGCTGATAATTCGTCCCTCAAAATTCAAGGGCCGCGTTCCGCCAACCCGCTCGAAGGATCGTTGCTCGATCACCCGTAACAATTTGACTTGTAGTTCCGGTCGAAGTTCGCCAATTTCATCCAGAAATAGCGTCCCCTTGCCAACCAATTCAAATCGGCCGATCCTTGTTCGATCTGCACCAGTGAAGGCTCCTTTTTCGTGCCCGAACAGCTCCGATTCCAGAAGCGTTTCGGGTAAGGCGGCACAGTTAACGGCGATAAATGGCTGACGACATCGAGGAGACAGATCATGGATTACCCGGGATATGAGCTCCTTTCCGGTTCCGCTTTCACCACAGATGAGGACATTGGCATCACTGGCCGCCACATCTGGCAGCATGTCAAATAAGCGCTGCATGTTCGGGCTCTCGCCAATGATGCCATCTAACTGGTGTTTTTTTCGAATGTCGGCCGGCGGGTCATTATTTATGGGACGAAATGTTTCCACTGCGCCCAAAACCTTGCCTCTGCAGTCTTTAAAAAGACCGATATTGACGATGAGATTTTGACGCTGACCAGAGCGGGTAAGTGTTACGATCTCTATCTCGGTTTGGGGTTGCGCACGATCCATTGCCACGCGCATCGGACATTTCTTACGGCATTCTGCTGAACGAAATATTTCCCAGCACTGTCGCCCCAGGGCCTCCTGTCTTGTATATCCAGTGATCGCTGCAGCGGCACGGTTAAAATTTGTTATTTTCCAGTTCGCGTCGATGGTGAACAATCCTTCCGGTAATTCTTCCACCAACCTGTGGTAGGTCAGCCGGGGCATGTAGGTGAGCGGCTGGCGGGCTTTATGGTGAGCGGCAGATGCCTTTGTAGAGACCAGGCCTTGAAAATTTATAATGACACCGATGATTTTGCGAGACCGTTCGAATAGGGGCATGGCGGAGTAATGGCATGGGATGGTGTTGCCGTTTGAATGTACCATTATTCCAGTAAGGTTTTTGCGAGGGTGCCCATTTGCCAAAACATCATTAACAGCGATGCGGGCCTCGTCTAAATTGGCGTTTGAAAATAGTTTATCCAACGGACAAAAATCTCCCGGCACACGTTCACATCCCAGTATATGCCTGGCAGCCTGGTTCAAACTCATGATGGAGAATGTCTTGGAAAGCGCCAGAACACCGGATTGTTTTTCGGCAGTCGGAGCATGCTCTTGAAGGGTGCTAACCATTTGTTCCTTAGAAATGCCGGATGGGTTTGGATTGGTGTAATCTTACCGGCATCCATGAGAGCAAGTCTTGTGCCTTAAAATTTAACCTATTGAAAATTAAGAGAAAATAATTTATTTAAGGCGTGCAGGAAAGAATTGGGCAATGATTGCTGTGAGAGGGATGAAGTTGGAACCACTGGGGTGTTTCAAACAAGAGAAAAACTGAAGTTAATGAAGGCCAAAATTGGTTAAAATGTAATTATTACAAATAATTAAAACAAAATTGGTGTGGATGAAACACTTGAAACACTTGAAACACATGTGAAACATTTAAGTATCAATGCCGAATTGCTTCATATGACGCCATAGGGTCGTGCGACTAATGCCGAGAAGACTGGCGGCCGCCTTGCGGTTACCAGCCGCGCGCGATAGGGCCCAACGGATGGATTCTATGCTGGTTCCTTTATCGGCTGCAGGTTCGGATCCGGTTGGTTCCCTAGTAAATGATTGAAATTCCTCTGGTGCCGGTAGATCGAGAGCCCGAATTACCGGTCCTTTAACAAACACATAAGCATGTTCCAAGGTGCGTTCCAGCTCGCGGACATTGCCAGGCCAGTGGTATTTCATGAATTTTTGCATTACCTCCGGATGGATCGATAGTACCCGTTTGTCATAGCGTGCATTAAATCGTTTGATAAAATATTCTATTAAAAGGGGAATATCATCCATGCGTTCACGCAGCGGTGGAACAGCGATGGGGACCGTTCGCAGACGATAGTAAAAATCTTTCCGGAAATGCCCATCAGAAATGGCTTGGCGAAGGTCTCTATTTGTGGCACTGACAATGCGCGCTTCCATCGGTATGGTTTGGGTGCCACCGACGCGCTCGAACTCGCGGTTTTCCAAAACACGCAGCAACTTGATTTGAAGCTCCGGTTTAAGTTCACCGATTTCATCCAGAAACAAGCTGCCGCCTTTGGCCAGTTCAAAACGGCCTGTTTTGTGGCTGGTTGCGCCCGTGAAGGCTGATTTTTCATGGCCGAATAATTCGGATTCAAGAAGGGTCTCTGCCAAAGCCGAACAATTGACAGCGACAAATGGCTTTTGACAACGAGGAGAGTGGTTATGAATCGCGCGGGCGATAAGATCTTTGCCGGTTCCGCTTTCCCCAGAAATCAGCACATTGGCATCGCTGGCAGCAATGCTTGGCAGCATGGAAAAAATATGCTGCATCACACCACTCCGGCCAACGATATCGGCAAAATAAGTTCCTTTCTGCTGATGTTGCGAGGAACAGATCTCTCCCATCAAAGGACGGAAGGTTTCCACTGCCCCTGCGATCAAACCGTCTGAATCCCTCAGTACTCCAGCGTTAACCAATATCGTCAGGTGTGTTCCGCCCTTATTCAGAATACGGACATCCTGGTCCATTTTTGTCCGGCCGGTTTCAAGCGCGATTTGCAAAGGGCATCCCGTGTGGCACATGTCGGAACGAAATATTTCCCAACAATTACGGCCAATGACCTCTTCGCGTCTAAATCCCGTAATTTTTTCGGCCTGACGATTGAAAGTTGCGACGCGCCAGCGGGTGTTGATGGTGAAAATGCCCTCGGGCATTGATTCCAATAATTCTTCATGTATTGGAATATCTCCACTCGACGCGAATTCGGAATCCGGAAGGTCCGTATTGGATCGTTCATTGCTGGGAACAAAAGGTTGAATCGAGAGGATGGCGCCAATGATATTTTTCGGGTGATTATAGAGGGGTTGTATTGAGAGAATCATGCGACTCTCGGTGCCATTTGCATCGGAATGATGAAGCTTAAGCCCTGAATATGATCGCCCTTTATCGATAGTAAGGCGCAATGCCGTTTCCAATTTTCTCGAGGAAGTTTTGTCGCAAATCGTCTTCAATGGGAATTGATCCCGGGGTTCGAGTTCTATGCCCAATATGTCGGTAGCAACGTGGTTGCAGCTCATAATTTTCAGCGATCGATCCAAAGCAATGATTCCATCGCCATCAGATAGAGAATTACTTTTAGGTGTGGTTTTGGGATTGGACATTCGCCTCAGGTTTTAGTTGTGACATTTAGTTTCGAATTGCTGCCGGATTACCGAGTATACCAGCTAAATTTAGAAAGTATAGGATTTCGTGTCAAGGCAAAGGCCACGCGCCCTGTCATAGGGATGATAATTGATATGATGGCTAAGGGTATTCGAGCAATGCACCATCAGCGAGCCATATGATAAAATTTTGAGCTCTGAGTATTTCCGGTACACCTAATTGACTGGTATTCGCTAAGGGAAACGCATAGATTTTTTATGATAGATTTTGTCTATAATCGACTCATTGCTGATTGGTGGGAAAAGCGTCGGATGATCTGATTTATCTTCCCCAATGACCAACCTGTTTAGGGCCCAGTTTGATCAGCCTGGTACCCCCCACCGGCCCGTTGCATGCATGTTGCGCAACATTGCTGCAATTTTTAACATATTGAAAAAAAACAATTTAAATTTATTCAGACAGCAATTGTTGCAAAAATTGCAACGCCTGTTGTGATTCATAATGATGCGGCCGACGGGCATGAATTTAAACAACATTCTGATATTATTTGAAATATATAAAATAAAGGTGCCACGGCATATAACATGCAGTAGCGGTATTCAATGCTCGATTAATCGAACGCGAATCAATTTTTTTTCCCCCGCTTTTAAAGTCCATTCATTACCAGCGTAAGGAGGCTGATTTGGCTCCGGAACTTGTGCGGAAGAAAATCTTCATTTTAGGCGACGAACCGGAGATGCAGATCTTCCTCTGCAATTTGTTGCAGACACGGGGTTTCCAGCCGGTAATTGCCGAGGGTGATTCCGAGACCTATCAGGAAGTCATCGACGAAGATCCCGACCTGATCATCATCGACGTGATCCGGAATCATGGCAGCCATACCCTGTTGTATCGAGAACTAAAAGCCGACCAGAAGCTAAAAAACATTCCGGTCATTATGCTCTCTACCATTGATCGCAAGACCTGTTTTCACTACCTCAAATGCAAGAGATCGGCTTCGGGCGGGGCGATGCCCGAGCCGGAGGCATTCCTGAAAAAACCGCCGGAAGCGGATGAACTCTTGCAGCTTATTCACTCATTAACCCACACGGGCGAGTGTTTGGAAGATACGGAGGAGTGGGTTTAGCCTGAAAGTCCATAGCCATCATAGGGTTGGTCATGCAAATAAAAATCGGATTTTACATCTGCCACTGCGGGATCAACATCGCGCACAAGGTGCGGGTCTTGGAAGTGGCGGCATTCGCGCGTGAATTACAAAATGTCGTCGTGGCGCGCGATTACAAATTCATGTGCTCCGATCCGGGCCAGGCCATGATCGAAAGAGACATCCACGACTTCGGTCTCAACCGGGTGGTGGTGGCTTCCTGTTCGCCCCGTTTGCATGCCAAAACTTTCATGGCGGCCTGCCAGCGGGCCGGCTTGAACCCTTATTACTTCCAGATGGCCTCCGTCAGGGAGCAGGTCTCCTGGGTCACCGAAGACGAAGACGATGCCACAGCCAAGGCCAAGAGCCTGACAGCCGCGGCCATTAACCGGGTCAACTATCACGAAAGCCTCGAAACCCGTAAGGCCGACGTCTATCCCGACATGCTGGTCGTTGGCGGCGGGATAGCCGGAATGCAGGCCGCCATCGATATCGGTAATTCCGGGCACAAGGTGTATCTGGTAGAAAAAGGGACCACCATCGGTGGGCACATGCTCCAGTTCGACAAGACCTTCCCCACCCTCGACTGCGCCGCTTGCATCGGTACCCCCAAAATGGTCGAAGTGGCCCAGAATGCAAACATCGAGCTGCTGTCCTACAGCGAGGTCAAAGAGGTTTCCGGATACATCGGCAACTATACCGCCACCATCCACAGAAAACCGCGCTACGTCAAAGAGGGTATTTGTACCGGTTGCGGTGAGTGCGTCAACGTCTGCCCGGTCTCACTGCCCAATGAATGGGATGTGGGGCTGGGGGAGCGCAAAGCCATCGGAAGGGCTTTCCCTCAGGCCATTCCGATTACCTTCAATATCGAAAAAAAAGACCGCGCGCCCTGTGTGACGAACTGTCCGGCCAGTATCAATGTCCAGGGGTATGTCCAGCTGATCGGCCAGGGCAAATACAGGCAGGCCGTGCAATTGATCATGGAGCGGCTGCCGCTGCCCGGTGTTCTCGGGCGGGTGTGCCCGCATCCCTGTGAGACCCAGTGCCGGCGGGCGGAGATCGATACGGCGGTCGCCATCCGCAACTTGAAGCGCTTTGCCGCCGACCAGGTCGATTTGTCCGAACTGCCCCTGCCTGCGATCAGCGAGCGCAAGGAAAAGGTCGCGGTGGTCGGTTCCGGACCGGCCGGATTGACGGTGGCATATTACCTGAGGTTGAAAGGGTACCAAGTTACTGTTTACGAGGCGCTCGAGGTGTTGGGCGGCATGCTCCGGGTTGGGATACCGGACTATCGCCTACCCCCCGATATTCTGGACCGTGAGATCGACCATCTCCTACGCCATGGAATAAAGGTTCAAACTGGAAAACGGCTGGGACGTGATTTCACTTTGACGGATCTCGAGCAACAGGGATTCAACGCTGTCTTTCTGGCCATCGGTGCCCACCTGGGCCTCGGCACCGGCATCGCGGGGGAAGACGACTTTGACGGGGTAACCAATGCCATCGATTTCCTGCGGGAAGTCAATTTGGGATCCCGCAGGCGCCCCGGAGACACGGTCGTGTTCATCGGCGGCGGCAATGTGGCGGTGGATGCAGCCCGGGTCGCCAAGCGCCTGGGGAGCGAATCGGTGGCGATCGTTTATCGGCGCAGCCGTGAAGAAATGCCGGCTTACCCTGAGGAGATCCAGGATGCCCTGGCCGAAGGCGTGCAAATTCATTACCTGACCGCCCCGTTGCGGATTGTCGGGAAGGACGGACGTGTAACTGGGTTCGAGTGCATTCGGACGGAACTCGGCCCGCCGGATGCCAGCGGGCGACGACGCCCCGTGCCAGTCGAAGGCTCCGAATTCGTAATGGCGTGCGATGCGGTCCTGCCGGCCATCGGCCAAAGGATCGATCTTAACTGGGCGGCGGACAGTTCCGGAATCGATGCCACCCGACGCAACACGATCCGGGTTCATCCGCACACCATGCAAACCTCGATTCCGAATGTGTTTGCGGCCGGCGATGTGGTTTCAGGTCCGGCCTCGGTGATCGAGGCGGTGGCGGCCGGCCACAAGGCGGTGGCGGCGATCGAGCGTTTCATCGACGGGGAAGACCTGGACGCCTATGCCGCCGAGATGGAGATGCGGCCGCTGCCCGGCACCGATTGGGCAGACATTCCCCGCAACATTGGTCCGGAAATGCGCCTGCAATCCCGTCATTTGGAAGCCACCGAAAGGGTTGGCTCTTTTGCCGAGGTCGATCGCAGCTTCACGGAAGCCGACGCCCGTCGAGAGGCCCGGCGCTGCCTGAACTGCGGTATTTGCTGCGACTGTATGGCGTGTGTGGGCGCCTGCGAAGCGGTTGCCATCGATCACGGAATGCGGGAGGAGGAAGTTCAGGTCAAAGTGGGCAGTATCATCCTGGCCACCGGCTATGACACTATGGATCCAACGCCGATGAAACCTTTTGGTTACGGCGTCTACCCCAACGTTTTTACGGCCCTGGAGTTTGAGCGCCTGAGCAATGCCACCGGTCCTACCGGAGGGAAAATCCGGATTCGAGACGAGAACGGCGCGTTGACACGGTCGCCCCGGAGTGTGGCCCTGTTGCATTGCATCGGCAGCCGCGATGTCAATTACCACGAATATTGTTCAAGAGTGTGCTGTATGTATGCGTTGAAATACACGCATTTGATCAAGGAAAAAGTCGGTCATGACACCAAAGTCTACGATTTTTACATCGATATGCGTTGCTTCGGCAAAGGGTACGAGGAATTCTATCGCCGTTGCCAGGAAGAGGGCACGATTTTCATCCGGGGCAAAGTTGCCGAGATCACCGACCAGGCCATGCGGCCCGAAGAGCGGGGTAAATTGATCGCCATTGCTGAAGACACTTTGTTGAGTCGCCGGGTGCGGGTGCCGGTGGACATGGTGGTATTGTGCACCGCCATAGAGGCGCGCAGTGATGCCGGCGACATCGGAAGGCTTTTCGGCGTCAACCAGGGTGCCGATGGATTTTTCCTCGAAGAGCATCCCAAGCTGGGACCCCTTAACACGGCCACCGACGGGGTTTTCCTGGCCGGGTGCTGCCAAAAGCCGATGGACATTCCGGATACGGTTTCCCAGGCGTCAGGCGCGGCCGCCAAGGCCCTGTCCCTGGCAACACTCGGTAAGGTCGAGGTGCCGCCCACCATTTCGTGGATCGATCCGGATATCTGCATTGGCTGCCAGGTCTGCATCGGTCTCTGCCCGTATGGTGCCATTGAATTCAACGAGCGCACGGGGGTGTCCGAAGTGAATCCGGCGGTTTGCAAGGGATGCGGGAGTTGTTCCGGGTTTTGTCCCAGCGATGCCGCCCGCAGCCGACATTTCAAAAGCCAGCAGATCTTTGCAGAGATCGACGGCATCATGGATGCCATCGCCAAGGTGGGACGATGAGTTTCCGTCCAGAAATGGCCCTTTTTCACAATTCCCCGCCTGGTTCGGGACAGGTCGGCGTCAATCGCGGAATCGCTTGTGCGGCATACAAAAGTATGCCCCCGCGCAATGCCGCCGATTTCCTTGAACTTGCGGAAAATTGCACATTTCTGGATCGGAAACTGATCATTGTCATTAATGAATACCCGGATGGACACCAGTTAGCCGGTTGGGCCCGTTAGGCCCGTGGGCGAATAAATCCACCAGAAAAAG
Organism: uncultured delta proteobacterium; assembly: GCA_963848135.1. GTDB lineage: Bacteria > Desulfobacterota > Desulfobacteria > Desulfobacterales > SG8-13 > JARFQH01. The sequence goes on along the minus strand of CAWKCK010000017.1, from coordinate 1,153,660 downwards.
AGGTGCTCTCAATGACAGATTTCGAACCAACCATCATTGCTTTTGTGTGCAACTGGTGCACTTACACAGCTGCAGATCTGGCCGGCACGTCCCGGCAGACCTATCCCCGCAACGTCAGAATGATCCGGGTGATGTGCACCGGCATGGTCGACCCGCAGTACATCATCAAGGCGCTGCTGGAGGGGGCTGACGGCGTGTTGGTGAGTGGGTGCCATCCTGGGGATTGCCATTACATCAACGGCAATTTCAAAGCCCGGCGCCGGATCAAACTGCTGAAGGAGATTTTACCCCGGTTCGGCTTTGAACCCGAACGGCTCCGGTTGACCTGGATCGGTGCCAGCGACGGCATTCAGTTTGCCGAAACCATGCGCGGGCTGGTGGCCCAGGTGAAGACGCTCGGGCCGTCCCCAGCCAAACTAAAGATGGTGATTTAATTTTATGCCGCGCTTGGTGGCGCGGCATAAAATTAAATGGAAGTAAAAGCAAAAGGATCAACAACATGATGGCTTCAGCAAGAATCGATGTGAAAGATCAGGACCTTCTGGCGGCTTTGAGGCAATTTTTTGGATCGATTTTACGGCTCGACGACATCAAGGCGCTGCTCGTTCCCAGCCGATTGCCCATGAAGCAGATGGTGATGCCGACGTTGATCACGGATCCGAGCCGCCTGGACGACATCGATCCGCTGGCGCCGGTGTTTCCGATGAACGCTGCCAAGGTGGTGTCGAAACTTTCGCGCAAACCGGTCGGCGGAACCATTGCTGTGGTCATTCGTCCCTGTGAAATCCGCGCCTTCATCGAACTGGTCAAACTAAAGCAGGGGCGTCTGGATGAGCTGGTCATTCTGGGAATTGACTGCCTGGGGGCTTTTGGCAATGCAGACTATCTCAGGCTTGCCGAAGGCGATACCGCGCCATCGAGTCTCGATTTCTGCCGTAATGCGCTGACCGGCCAAACCGGGACAAAAGAAGGAATCGATATCGCCCCGGCCTGCCGGGCGTGTGAATATCCGGTGGCCGAGGGCGCCGATATCGTCATCGGGCTGCTGGGCGTCGATGTTGACGACCACCTCTTGCTGCAGTCCCAAACTAAAAAGGGGAGCCATCTGTTGAACCGGTTGGAATTGCCGCCGGCTCCAAATGCGGAAAACCGCGAAGCGGTCATCGCTGCGCTTGTTTCCAGGCGCAGCGCCTATCGCGACGAGATGTTCAGCGCGACCGGTCACGCCGTGCAAGACCTGGAAGGGCTGACTGCCTATCTGGCCGGCTGCGTCAACTGCTACAACTGCCGGGTGGCCTGCCCCGTGTGTTACTGCAAGGAATGTGTCTTCGTTACGGATGTGTTCAACCACGAGCCGATTCAGTATCTGCAATGGGCCCAGCGCAAAGGGGTGATAAAGATGCCGACCGACACGATTTTTTATCACCTCACCCGCCTGGCGCACATGAGTACGGCCTGTGTGGGCTGTGGTCAGTGTTCCAACGCATGTCCCAACGATATTCCGGTGATGGAACTCCTTCGGACAGTCGCTCATGGTACCCAGCAGGCATTCGATTACGCCGCCGGCCGCAGTGTCGAAGAAAAACCGCCGCTGTCCGAGTTCAGGGAGAACGAATTTAACGAGGTCGTTGGGATTGGTTAATCCGTTTAGCCGGTTAGAGCCGGTTGAACCAGTTTAGGCGGTAGCAGGTCAAGCGGACGCAAAGGAAATATCGGGCTAACGGGCTCAAACCGGCTCAACGGACAAGGCCCAACGGGCCCAAACTCGGAGGCTTTTATGCCAAGGAAAATTGGAAGCGCTTTGGTTGTCGGTGCCGGCATCAGCGGCATTCGTGCGGCACTTGATCTGGCCGAAACCGGATACGGGGTCACTCTGATCGACCGTGCACCCCATCTGGGCGGGATTCTCAGTCAGTTGGACTATCAGTTTCCCACGGATCGCTGCGGCATGTGCAAGATGCTGCCGTTAGTCGATCGCGACGCATCTTCCCAGTATTGCCTCCGCAAGGGATTGTTCCACGAAAACATCGAGATTCTGCTGTCCACCGAACTGATATCCATAGAGGGCGAGGCCGGCAATTTCGAAGTGATGCTGCGCCAGAAACCGAGCTGGGTGGATCCGGCGCTGTGCATTGGGTGCGGCGACTGCGCGAAGGTTTGTCCGGTGACGGTCCCGGACGCCTTCAACTTCGGGATGGCCAGCCGTAAAGCCATCTACCTGCCGGTGCCTCACGCCATACCGAACCCGTATGTAATCGATTTCAGCGCCTGTACCCGCTGTGGTGCTTGCGAAACTGTGTGTCCGACCGCTGCCATCCGGCTTTCCGAGCAGGAACGCAAGACATTCCGCATTCTGGTGGTGGACGACGAACTGATTGTGCGTGACTCCTTGAAGGCCTGGCTCGAAGACGAGGGGTTTTCGGTCGATATGGCCGAATCCGGGCCCGCTGCGCTGAAACAGTTGGCCGACGGTGCCTATCACCTCATGCTGACCGATATCAAGATGCCCGGCATGGACGGAGTGGAAGTTCTGCAAAAAGCCAAGGAGGTCTACCCCGATTTGTGTGTGGTGATGATGACGGCCTATGCGACGGTGGAGACCGCCGTCGAGGCCATGAAAACCGGTGCCTTCGACTACTTGGTCAAACCTTTCGATCCGGACAAGCTGATACCCATGATCCTCAGGATCTATGAGGATGTGGAGGCTACCAAGGGACGCCGTCTGAACGTCGGCGCCCTGGTGCTGTGCGGCGGGACGTCTTATTACGATCCCTCGCAAGGCAAAAACACTTTCGGCTACGGCATCCTGCCGGGGGTCGTCACCAGCCTGGCGTTCGAAAGGATCTTCAGCGGTACCGGCCCCAGCGACGGCCGCCTGGTGCGACCTGGGGATGAGCGGCCGGTTCGCAAGGTGGCCTGGGTTCAATGTGTCGGCTCGCGAGACCTGCAGTCCGATGCCGATTTCTGCTCCAATATCTGCTGCATGACGGCCATCAAAGAAGCCGTTGTGGCCAGGGAGAAAACCGTCGGTGCTCTCGAAACCACTATTTTTTACATGGATATGCGCACCTTCGGGAAGCCGTTCCAGCGCTACCGCGATCGGGCGGAAGCCGAATGTGGCGTCCGTTTCGAAAGGGGACGGGTTCATTCGGTGATGCATGACGACGGCAGCGGCGACCTGATCATCCGATATGTCGACACCGGTGGCCATGTGCATGAATCCCGTCAGGACATGGTGGTCCTGGCTGTCGGGCAGCGACCGGCGGCCGGTTCGGTGGCATTGGCCGAGATGCTCGACATCCCTTTAAACAGCTGGGGCTTTGGACAGACGGTGCCGTTTTCTCTCACGCAAACGTCGCGTGACGGGGTTCTGCTGGGGGGCTCTTTTTCAGGGTTGAAGGACATCGGCGAATCGGTCACGCAGGCGTCCGCTGCTGCGCTTGCGGCCTCGCGGACCATTCACGGCGCCGGCGGCGGGCTGGCTCCCGAGCCAGAAACCGAGACAACGTTGAGAGACGTTTCGCGGGAGGTGCCCCAAATCCTTGTCATTATCTGTGCCTGCGACGGGACCCTGGCGGAAGCCTCTGTGGTGGATAACCTGAGAAGGCAGGTGGCTGCCGATCCAATGGTTGTGGGGGTGGAGGTCATCGACAGAACCTGTACAGCCGCGGGATGGGATGAGTTGGTCGAACGTGTGAAGAGCCGCCAGCCGAATCGGGTTCTGATCGGTGCCTGCCTGCCGTATGTGTATGCCCGTAATATCAGACAGTTGGCCCGAGAAGTCGGCCTTTATCCGTCTTTGATGGACGTGGTGGATATCCGCTCGCTGAACGTGGCGCCGGACGCCGACGTGCAGCCGTCCCAGGCGAAAGTCGGCCCCTCAGTAAACCGCCTGCATTCTTTACTGGAAATGGGGTTGGCCCGCCTGAAGCGCATCGATCCGTCACCGACGGTGTCGGTGCCGATTCAGCAGTGCGCCCTGGTGGTGGGGGGCGGTATTGCTGGCATGACGGCGGCCCTGGCGATCGCCGAGCACGGGTTCCCGGTGGAGATCATCGAGAAGGCCGATCGACTCGGTGGCAACCTGATTTGGCTCAAACAGACATTAGAGGGGCAGGCGATCCCGGACTTGCTGGCAGAAACCGAACAGAGGGTGGATAAACATCCGCTGGTGTCGGTCCGCACCGGCAACCGTGTTGTGGCCGCCTATGGACATGTGGGGCAGTTTTACACGACGATTGAAAATCCGGAGGGCAAGGTCGAGACACTCGAGCACGGCGTCACGATTCTGGCCACCGGCGGTGACGAGGCTCCCACGACATCATACGGTTTCGGCACCTGTCCGGCCATCATCACCCAAAAGGAACTGGAACAGAAATTGGCTGACCGCTCCATCGATCCTCATGGCCTCGACAACGTGGTCATGATCCAGTGTGTCGACTCGCGCGAAGAACCGCGCAATTACTGCAGCCGTGTGTGTTGCGCGTCTGCTCTCAAGCACGCTCTGCAGATGAAAGCGCAGAATCCAGACATCGCCGTGTATGTCCTGTATCGCGACATGATGACCTATGGTTTTGCGGAGACTTATTACACCCAGGCGCGCAAAAGCGACATCGACTTCATCCAGTACAGTCCGGAAAGCAAACCGCGGGTCGCAATCAACCAAGGCGCGGTAACGGTGAGCGTGTTCGAACCGATCATCGGCCGGAAGATCGAGATCAGCACCGATCTGCTTGTTCTGGCCACGGGCGTTCTTCCGAATTTTCCGGCCGATCTTGCTACCACCTATGGAATTGACCGCGACATGGATGGGTTCTTCCAGGAAGCCGAGTCGAAGTGGCGACCGGTCGATGCGCTCAAGGAGGGCGTCTTCGCTTGCGGTCTGGCACATTCGCCCCGTTCGATCGCCGAATCGATCGCCACCGCCGAGGCCGCGGCCCAACGCTCCCTGCGAATCCTGAACCGCAAGAACCTGCCGGCCGGCAAAGTTGTCGCCCTTGTGCGTCACAGTCTCTGCAGTCTTTGCGAGTGGTGCATCGATGCCTGTCCTTACGGCGCCCGCATGCTGGATGTCGATCAGCAGAAGGTGATCGTTAACCCGCTTATGTGCCAGGGGTGTGGAAGCTGCGCGACCGCGTGTCCAAACAAGGCTGCGGTTTTGGAAGATTTGCGGCAAGAGCAGATGTTGGATGTCATCGACGCGGCGCTCCTTTGACGGCGATAGGATGAGAGAAGAAAGAAATTCTCGGTGAAAAGAAGAATTCTGAGGATTACGCTGAGCAGATGAATTTTTTACCGAAAATAAGGTGACGCCTCCGCCTGGGCAACCGATTACACGTTGCGGTTCAGTCAGTCAGCCGCTGCTCTCAACGGACTCAACGGGCCTAACGGGCTCAACCGATTTAATCATGAGCGTTTTTGAGGGAATTCGACATGACGACAGAAGTCAAAGGGGAACTCGATTTTTCGGATACGTCGGGCAGCAATGATTTGGCACCGGTGCGGGAGATGGTGCAGGCCTGCATCCAATGCGGCACCTGCACGGGGTCTTGCCCCAATGAATTCGCAATGGATTTCACCCCCCGCCGGCTCTGGCGACTGGTCCTGACCGGGCAGAAAGAAGAGATTTTTCAGAGTCAGACCTTCACCCTCTGTTCCGCTTGTTATTACTGCACGCTGCGGTGCCCGCGCGGGTTGCCTCTGACAGAGGCCATGGGGGCGCTCAAGCAGTTGGCCGCACGCGAAGGTCTCTTCCAACACCGCCAGAGTATCCTCTTCTACAAGAGCTTTCTGGAGAGTGTGCGGCGCCATGGTCGCGTCAGGGAGATGGAATTCATGACTCTTTACTTCAACGCCATGAAGAATCCCCTTTTGCCGTTGCGGTTTGTAGCGCTGGGCGTAAAGCTGATGCTGAAGGGAAAGGTCTCCCTGCAAATTCCTTCCAAAGGTGACGGCGCGCTGGCAGCGCTGTTCCGGAAGGCCGCGGAACTGGAGGAGGTCCCATGAAATATTTGTATTACCCCGGTTGTTCCCTCGAAGGGTCGGCCCGTGAATACGATCTGTCCACCCGCGCCTTCCTGGCCGCTGTCGGGGCCACATTGACGGAGATCGAGGACTGGAGTTGCTGCGGTGCCAGTGCCGCCGAAGCCACCAGCCGTTTCCTGGCGTTGGCGCTACCGGTCCGCAACCTGGCGTTGGCGGAAAAAATGGGCGGGCCAAAAGAGATCCTGGTGCCGTGCAGCGCCTGTTATCTAAACCTCAAGACCGTTGAAGAAATGGTCAAACGCGATGCCTCTCTTTTGGATCCGATCAATGCCATCCTCGCTGAGGAAGGGCTGCATTTCGTGGGACAGGTTCGCGTTCGGCACCTGCTGGAGGTGATCGTGCAGGACATCGGCCCGGATCTGGTCTCCAAGAAAACCACACGGTCCCTGGCGGGGTTGTCGGTTGCACCCTATTACGGATGCCAGTGCCTCAGGCCTTATCCTGTCTTCGACGATCCGGAAGCCCCGCAGTCGATGGCGCCGATCCTGAAGGCTGTCGGGGCAAGTGTTCATTGCTGGGACATGGGTGGTAAATGCTGCGGGGCCGCACACATGAACACAAAAATGGCGGTTGGTATGGAGTTGGTTCGGTCGATCCTCTCGCGCGCCAGGGGGGCCGATGCCGTTGTGACGGTCTGTCCCATGTGCCAGATGAACCTGGAAGCATACCAGGGCAAGATTTCCAAATTAAGCGGTGAGAATCTTGCCGTTACGATTCTCTACCTGCCCCAGTTGCTGGGGCTGGCACTGGGCCTCTCCGAGCAGCAGGTGCGGCTGGATTTGAATCTGGCCGTCACCGTCGGATTCAAAGAAAAGCTTCGAGAATCGATGGATGCTGCGGCCTGACGCCGATCGAATCGGCTCGATAGCCACTGGTGCAAACCATGGAGGTATGTCTGCCGATGTTTAAGATCATCAAATATTTACGCCAACGATTGGTCACCAAACTTATCGTCATGGTGGGGTTGACTCTGCTGTTGTCGATTTCGACCTGGGCCTATTTCAACATCAACTACCAGAAAGATAAGTTGATGGACGATGTTGTGCTGGGTACCGATCGGCTGTCCAACACGATCAAGCTCGGCACTCACTATGCCATGATGCACAACTCACGCGACGACATCAACCAGATCATCAACAACATCGCCAGACAGCAGGAAATCAGCAATATTCGAATCTACAACAAAGAGGGTGAAATTAAGTATACTAACCAGCCGACTGAGGTCGACACTAAAACCAACATCAAGGCCGAGGCCTGTTTCATCTGCCATCGGACCGATCCGCCGGTGACGGATCTCAACGTGAAAGAAAGAATTCGCATTTTCGATTCCGGCCAGGGCAACCGGTTTCTCGGCATCATCAGCCCGATCTGCAACGAACCCGGCTGTTCAACCGACGCCTGCCACATCCATCCGGAAGACAAGAAGATCCTTGGAGCGCTGGATGTGGTCATTTCTCTGAAGCAAACCGATGATGAAATTCTGCTGGCCGAAAAGGGTGTCACGGGTCTGGCAATGGTTCTTTTTCTGCTGACCTCCACCATCATCTTTATCCTCGTTCTGAAATTCGTTAGCCAGCCGGTCAAAAAATTGATTGAAGGGACTCGATCCATAGGGCGGGGCGACCTCAGCACTAAAGTTGTGGTCGACCAGGAAGACGAGATGGGGCAACTGGCCACGGCCGTCAACCATATGGCCGAAGAAATCGGCAAACAACAGACCGAACTCAACCGGCAGAAGAATGAATACCAGGACCTGTTCGAGATGGTCCCGTGCATCATCACGGTTCAGGACCGGGACTTTAAACTGGTGCAATATAATCGGGAATTCGCAGAGAAATTCGCCCCCCAAAGCGGCGACTATTGCTACCGGGCCTACAAAGGGCGACAGGAAAAATGCACGGTATGTCCGGTGGAGAGAACTTTTGCGAACGGCCGATCGCACACCAGTGAAGAAACCGGTTTTTCCAAGGACGGAAAACCAACCTACTGGCTAGTGAAGACCTCACCAATCAAGAATACCGAGGGTGATATCATTGCCGCCTTGGAAATGAATCTGGACATCACCGAACGAAAGCAGCTTGAGGAAGAACTGGCGAAGTCCGAGCAGAAATACCATGAAATCTTCAACAACATCCCCAACCCGGTTTTCGTTCTCGACCAGGACACTTTGGAAATCCTCGACTGCAACGACAGCGTTTTCGTCGATTACGGTTACGAAAAGCACGATATTCTCCACACCACTTTTATGGCGCTGTTTGCCGCAAAAAGTAATGCGCATTATGCTGAAGATCTGAGGCAAGTGTCGTTTCTCAGTCAGGTCAAGCATAGAAGTAAAGACGGCAAAGCCCTGTTCGTCAATATCCGGGTATCGCCGTCTGAATACAGCGGAAGAAAAGTGTTGTTGATTACTACCAGTGATATTACCAAGCGCCTCGAGGCGGAACAGCAGTTGATCCAAGCCAGCCGGATGGCCACTCTGGGCGAGATGGCCACCGGCATCGCCCATGAGTTGAACCAACCCCTTTCAGTCATCAAGACGGCTAGCAGTTTTTTTCTCAAAAAGATCGAGAGGGCGGAAACCATCGAGAGCTGGATTCTCAATTCAATGTTGGGAAAAATCGACAAAAACGTCGACCGTGCCGCCAACATCATCAGCCACATGCGGCAGTTCGCCCGCAAGTCGGACCTGTCCCTGGAAAAAATTCAGATCAACGATGTTTTGAAAAGCGCTTTCGACATCTTCAGTCAGCAGTTGAGGGTCAGAGGCATCGACGTGCAATGGGAAATCGACGCTGAACTGCCCAAGATCATGGCGGATCCCGGGCGGATGGAGCAGGTCTTCATCAACCTGTTGCTAAATGCACGCGATGCCATCGAGGAGAAATGCGCATCCGGAGCCGTCGGGGGAGATGAGAAGCAGATCACGCTGAAAACCTGGTCCGACGGTGATCACGTCATTGCCGAAATCAGGGATACCGGCACCGGCATTCCCGAAGCCATCCAGGACAAGCTGTTCGAACCTTTCTTTACGACCAAAGAAGTGGGGAAGGGCACCGGTTTGGGTTTGTCCATCAGCTATGGCATCGTCAAGGACTGCGGCGGAAACATCGAGGCCGTATCCCGTCGTGGGGAAGGGGCGACATTCAACGTAACCTTTCCCATTGCCAAATCAAAACCGGGACACCATTACCGGAAAACACGGGGGGTTCCATGAAATCGGCAACACCACATTCGGGTGTTAGGTGGGGTTTTGAAGCCACTTCTAACGAGTGTACATCCGCAAAAAGAATTAGGACACAATTGAGTGTCCAATTCATAAATGAGAATTTTTTTCACTGAGCAAGGCCGCACAAAAGTTTGTGACGAGGCGTACTTTTCGTACGCCGCAGCCGGAAACCTGCGGAGAACGCCGCACAGTGGAAAAAAGGCCATTTATGGATGGACACTAACGGGAAAAGAGGCCACACAATGACCTTCACCCAAAACAACCGGCCGATTTTGCTGGTGGATGACGAAGAAGACATTCGTGATGTGCTCGGCGTGTCGATTGCCGATATGGGATATACGGTCCACACTGCCGAAAACGGTGACCAGGCGCTTGAAATTTTCAGAAAAATCGATCCGCCGATCGTAATGACCGACATCAAGATGCCGGGGATGGACGGACTCGGATTGCTTCAAATCATCAAGCGCGAGAGCCCTGAAACCGAAGTAATTATGATCACCGGTCACGGTGATATGAACCTGGCCATAAAAAGCCTCAAGTTCGAGGCCACCGATTTCATCACCAAGCCGATCAATGTCGATGCCCTGGAAATCGCATTGAAGCGGGTGCAGGACAAAATCGTGATGAAGCGGCAGCTCAAGGAGTATACCGAGAACCTGGAGGCTCTTGTGCGGGAAAAGACTGAACTGCAGGACCATCTGTCATCCCTCGGTCTGATGATCGGCTCGATTTCTCACGGGATAAAGGGCTTGCTGACCGGCCTGGACGGCGGCATGTACCTCGTCGATTCAGGCTTTTCCAAGCAGAACCGCGATCAAATCAAGGAAGGCTGGGAAACGGTCAAGCTGATGGTGGAACGGATCCGCAAGATGGTGCTCGATATTCTCTTTTATGCCAAAAAAAGGGGCCTTAAGTGGGAACGGGTCGATCCCCTTAGCTTCGCCGAGGACCTTGCTGCCATATTTGCGCCCAAGATCGAGAATCAGAATATCGTGTTTGTGAAGGAATTCGACGATACGGTCGGCGACTTCGAGATCGATGCCGGCTATATTCATTCGGCTTTGACGAACATTCTCGAAAATGCCGTGGATGCCTGCACCAAAGATACCGCCAAGACCGACCACAAAATCGTTTTCGGCGTTCGTCAGGACGCAAGCCATGTAATTTTTACCGTATGCGACAATGGGATCGGCATGGAGCCTGATACTGTTGCCAAGCTCTTTACGCCTTTTTTCTCTTCCAAGGGGCGCCACGGAACCGGTCTGGGACTGTTTATCTCTCATAAAATTGTCAGGCAGCACGGCGGTGAGATCCTGGTCAAATCTACGATCGGTCAGGGGACGCTCTTCACGATCAAGATTCCGAAGACGCTATCGGAGGCAGTGAGGAATCCGGCGGTCGCCGGTTAGTGTCCGTCAGTAATGGCATCTTTCGGCCCGGGACTGTGTTCTCGCTCCTTGTAATCCTTGATGTAGCGCCCCTACGCTTGCGGTTACAAAATCGCTGCGGCCTTGACCGGGGCCGAAATCTGCCATTCCTGAAAGGAAACAAAATAGCACCCATCCATTATGCCATTTTCATGAAATTTCGGAGTACAAATTAATTTTTACTCCATCGGAGGAAACAGTGGTTAGGGGATTATTCGCTACAAGGTCTCCAAGAAGACCAAATCCGATTGGGTTCTCCGCTGTTCAGCTCAATGAAATTAAAGAAAAGCACCTAATGGTTTCGGATCTAGATATTTTAGACAATACCCCGGTTCTTGATATAAAGCCATATTTTCGGGAATTTGATGCGAACAAGGAAATATAAACTGGATGGATATCAAAATGAAATCCTGACAAATATAAACTCAAAGCATAACAAGCACATTCACTCGGAACACACCGCCGGTTGTTCCTCCCTCTATTGCGCCCGATGATGTTGGCGTTCGCTCCCAATTCCAACCTTGACGGTAAAACGTTTTATCGCTATAGTGTCATAGCTACTAAAGGAGGTGATATTATGGCAACTCAAACAAAGCGCGCTACCATATATTTTGACCCCAATCTTCACAAAGCTTTGCGCCTAAAGTCCGTTGAAACTTCCCGATCCGTATCTGAACTTGTGAACCAGGCCGTCCGGGAGGCACTTTCAGATGATGCTGAAGATTTATTAGCATTTGAAGAAAGAGCGGATGAAGCGCTGATTAGCTATGAAGAAATGGTCAAGAGGCTGAAAAAAGATGGCCGCATATAAGGTTTTTTTCAAAAAGTCTGTGGAGAAGGATTTTACTGCAATCCCAAAAAACAACCTAAAAAAAATCCTTGAGCGCATCGAAGCACTTGCCGAAGATCCTCGTCCCCCAGGATGCGAGAAATTGACTGGGCAACAGAGGTACCGGCTGCGGCAAGGACGATATCGCATTTTATATTCTATACAGGATGATGAATTAACAGTCTGGGTTGTAAAAGATGGACATCGAAAAGATATTTATCGCTGACGGCGAGTAGATCGCTGTTCTTCGTAGAGGCCTTGCAAGTTCGTAAATTATCCTGTCCGCTGCTCACCGGCGACGTTATAGGTGTACACGAAAAAGATGATCAATCTAAGCAATAAAGCTGCAAAACGATTTCGAATATATTGGAAGGATCTTGAGGAGCGCTCAGGAGACTTCTGGAAGTTAGACGTAGTGATGGCCGGGCGTGTCCCGATGTTATTCATTGTCCATGAATATACCTTGTTTACGATGGTTCGGCGCAAATCACAGTTTAAAAATCCTCTGTCTATAGCAAAGGCGATCCTAAATTCATGTCCTTGGTATCGCGGTTCAAAATCTTTTTCTCTCGGTAAAAACGGAAATCGTAGACTTACTGGCAGCATTAATGAGATGAAACGGCTGACTATCGGTTTGTATTCTCCAGAGCAAATAAACACTATTGAAATGGCAATTAATCAATGTCTGTTTACGTATCTTTCAGCAGATCGAAACGGTTATTTAACACCTTTTGAAGCTGTTGAAAGATATGTACAGGGACATACCCCTTGGCTATAACCCGCCGGTCAACCCGCCATTGGGCATCGCATGGTGCTCAGAAGGATGTGACCATGGCCCACGAACATATCTCCGACACCTGGGAGCGCAGCAGCCCATACGAGCAGTATGTTGGCCGCTGGAACCGCCAGGTCGCTCTCATTTTTCTATCCTGGCTAAATAATATAGTTAACTATCTGAAACAGAGGGAACTTCATGTCTAAAGGAAGAGATGCTCAAAAAACAGTTAAGAAAAAATCAGAAAAAACGTTGAAAGAAAAACGCAAAGAGAAAAAGGATAAGAAAACTAAAAAAAGTAAAACTTAATATTTTAATCAGATCAATTTCGAGTTTAAATCAAGTACCAAGGCAAAAGCTGCCGACCTCAAAAAGCGCCTGTTCGCTTCGCTCAACTCTGCTTTTTGAGGAGGTTGATTTGCGACGTTAGCATGTATATGAAATGATCGAATCAAAAACTTTTATTGATGAATCCTTCATAAATCGTAAAATCTATTATGATGTTCATGATAAGGAATTAATTTACCGTCCGAATAGTGACGAGAAAATTTGTTTAAATTGGAGGGATATTCAATACATAGAGGATCGGTCAGGGGACAGGATCGATATATTTTCAAATGAACAACAAGAAGTTCCTATCCGATATGCAACCAATGAATTCTCCGTTCTTTTGAAAACGATCTGTTTAAAACTTTCTGAAATTCGTAAAGAGAGCTTTTATTCTCATAAGTTCAAATTAACTTTGAAATATCAGCTTCATTTTAACTTTGTAATTTCAGTGCTCGTACTGTTTCTCGTTGGCAGTTTTTTAGCGGGTAAAGCTTTATTTTTTGTATTATTAACTCTATTTATTCCGATAGGACTATTTATCCAACGTCAACCAATTACCTTAACACTGGACAACCAAAATATCGCCGTGCGTAATTTATTTACGGAAAAAGCGATCAATTATAACGAGATACAGAATATTGATTTTGAAGTAAAGAGTAATGACTATGGAAGCACACTCTGCATTTCGATTAAGCTGAAAAACAGAAAGAAAATGACGATCAAAAAAATTGAAGATATTGTTCTGTTTTTCATAATGTTGCAGATAAAGTTAAACGAAAACATAAACAATAATAATTGCGAACAAAACGGTGCAGGTAACACCACTCCGCGGCGTGCCTGACCTTAAACCTTGATCAGGCTCCGCTGTGGTCCGCCTGATCGACGGCCGGGATGCCCGGTTCCCGGGTCAACTCCAAGGCCATCGGACTTTACCCGATAACCACGGAATTGACTCGGCAAGTTCACCCCACTAACCAGACGTTCTACGCCCATTAGAAGGGCAAACTTGCCGGTCAACACAGCCGTTCGGCGCTTGAAAGCAAAATGGTACTTTAGGAAGATAGGGACGTCGTCTCTTCGTTGACAAGTGGGAGGTAGGGGCCGGGTATTGATATCTTGATCGGTATGGCAGCGCGGAAAAATTGTCATCAGCACGTTGGCGCTTTCCAAAAGGCTTAGCATTTCACAAACCCCTGCCAGCCAATCGGGAAAGAGGGGCGAAAAGAGTGTGGAAAAGGAACTCAAGCTGATGGGATGACTTACTAATGGGGTTATAAGCCACCCGACATGTAGTAGTTCTAAATCCTTAATCAACGCTCTCGAAAGAGATATCGTGTCGGGTAGGAAATGACCCCCTTAGTATGTCATTATATCAATACCGCGAGTTATAGAAGCCGCCATCAGGTAAGGAAAACATTATTTTCGGAAAAATGAAACTTTGTATGCTTTTCGATTTTTAATATTTCAACTCAACAACCTAGCCTGAGATGATATATCATACAATGCAAACATCGAACCATGAGTTGTAGCTTGTAAATCTCGCACGCGCGTTTATGGTATTGATAGTTGATTGTTATCTACGTTCAGGAAGACATCGGAGAGTGAACCATGCAAGATATCAAATTGCGGTTGCAGCGACTTAAAAATGCCCTCTGGGGCCTGTTTATCGGTGATTCTCTGGCAATGCCGGTGCATTGGTACTACAATCAGGACAATATCAAAAAGGATTTCGCAGGCGGTGTGACCGCTTATGAGGCCGCCCGGCATCCACACCCCGAAAGTTTCATGGTCGGGATGGGCTATCACCCGGACGTGGAAGTCGCCAAGCGGCTCGATCGGCCTTATGATATTCTCCACGAACATGTTCGTTTCTACAATACCAGCTTTCACACCCTTGAAATCGAACAAACCGAGCGCGAGACTGAGCACGGTAACCCCACGCCTTCACTTGACGATCGCTACCACTATCACCATGGTCTTCAAGCTGGCGAAAACACGCTGGGCGCGCACCTCGTCAGGGTACTCATGCGTTCCGTAGTTGCCGAAGGCCGATACGAACAGCAGGCGTTTATCGATGCGTTTATTAATCACCTCGCCACACCGGGTAGCAATCGCGATCCCTATACCGAAATCTACATCCGACGGTGGTTCGAGCAATACACCCGGGGAATGCCCCCCCACGCCTGTGCTGAACTGCAACGCAGCACATGGTCCATCGGTTCGCATGGAGGAATAATCCGGCCCCTGGTCGTGAGCCTGCTTGCCCGAAATCCCTACCAGGGAGTTGGCCTGGCCTTCGAGCATCAGAACCTGACCCATCGCTCCGAAAACAATGCCACCGCGTTGAGCGTGCTTGTTCCGCTCTTGCATGATTTGGCATTAGGCTATGAAGGCAGAGAAACCACGATAGCATATGCCCGTCGGGTTTGCATGCCCATAGTAACCGGCAGTGAACTTTTCTCCCGATACAGACAAGCTAACGGCCCTGGTAACATCCCTTCCGAAGAGATGTGGCAGCTTCACACGCGGCTGGAGGATATTCCCATGGACATACCCCGAGTGCTGGATGAGATCGGAGAAGAAGCCTTGACCCGCAATCGCTTAGCCACGGCTTGCTACCCTGAACACGGCCTGCCCATGATGCTCTATTTGGCCGTCAGGCACAATTTCGATCTGGAAGCAGCTTTATTGGCCAATGCCAACTCCGGTGGTGACAGCGTCCACAGGGGCATGTTGCTGGGCATGCTGGTTGGTGCAGCATCGGATGAGGTGCCCTCATCACTTAAGATCGGTTTACTGGACCATGACGCGCTGGCAACGGAGATTGAAGCCTTTGCCGAGATAGCTGTCACCTCAGTAGCTTTCTAATCCATTAAAAAGATACGGTACGTTTTTCACATTTAAAGTTGACCTTATTCTGATGGGTAGATTCAACCGAAGAATAAAACACTTCGCATCCGTCTAACCTTTAAAATCGTTGGCTTACCCTACCGATATCCTCTAAAATGTTTGGAAAAACAAACCATGAAGAATTTAATGAAACCTGAGAACGAAGCAGAAGCAAATGTAATCAAATCGATACTAGAGGAGCATGGAATATATGCAGAAATAAAATCATTTCATGATACTGCATATGATGGCCTTTTCCAAACTCAATATGGCTGGGGTTTAATTCGGGTTTCTGAGACAGACTTTCCGGAAGCACAAAGAATAATTAAAGAATGGGAAAATGCATCCCCTGGAGAGCTCCCATGGAAAAACAAACGATCTGATGCCTGAATGTAAAGTGTAAAAGCCGTTTAATCGCGATAGATACTATTGAACCCCTTGGCGCACATATTTGGCAATATGAGCGATATGGATCTGATAGGGGATTTTTTTCGATAACAGAATGAACAGAAGAACATTTCTCAAATTTGCGCTATATGGTGGAACTGCCGCTCTTGCCGGGAGCTATCCGGTATTAATCGAAAGAAATATTGTCCAGATCAATCGATACAAGATTCCGATCGCTCATTTACCACCATCCTTCCACGGATTCACTATTGCACATCTTACGGACTTGCATTTAGGTTTTCTTGTTTCGGAGTCCTTCGTCAAGGAAATCGTTCATCGAACGAATCGATTGCGAGCCGACCTCATCGTCTGTACCGGCGACTATGTCCATGAGCGGAATGCGAGTCAGCAAGTTGATAAGGTATGGACTATTTTGTCAAAACTCGAAGCAAAACACGGGGTCTACTCTGTTTTAGGCAATCATGATCACGGGGCGGATTTCGATAGATCTCTTTATTGGATGGAAAGAACGGGTCAAAATATTAGGCATCAATGTAAGCCTATTTACAAGGGTAGTGATAGGATTTTTATTGGAGGCGCCGGCGACTACTGGGAAGATAACTTAAATATCGATAAGGCCTTTTCTTGTTCTGGTAAAAAAGAATGTCGAATACTTTTGGCACACAATCCAGACTCTGTTGATACAGCATTTAATACATCATTGTCACTCGTATTGAGTGGTCACACGCACGGCGGACAAGTTGTGATTCTCTTTTGGGGCCCCCCGGTGTTGCCTGTCAAAAACAAAGACTATTCCAGTGACCTTATATCCACACCGAGAACACAGCTTTTTATCAGTCGGGGAATCGGTTGGGCCATTTACCCCGTCAGGTTTAATTGCTATCCTGAAATCGCTGTATTGGAACTAATAACACCGAGACCAATGGCATAAACTCTATACGACCTCGAAGATAGTGGTATTGATATATTAATTGATATAGCCGCTCGGCAAACTGGTATCAGCACCTTGGCGCTTTCCAAAAGACTTGGCATTTCACAACCCACCGCCATCCAATTGGTAAAACGGGGCGAAAAGTTAGTTAAACCCAAGTTGAGCGTTTTATATTTTCGAAGTATGAAAATAAACAATAAAAATAAGGCATTCTGCCCATGGGAATTTCATAAATATAAGTGCCCATGCAACGCGATTTCAGTTCGCTCCCAGCAATGTCCGCGCTGCCGATCAGAATGCGGATCGGCTTGCAAAGACTATTGCAGATATCCGGCAGCGAGACGGGAAGATCAATAAAATCATGAACAGCTTCGAGCCCGAAAGGACGACCATGTACCTACATTATAGAAGAATCTTTCATCTTTGTTTGTTTTTGTTGGTGACCCTTTTTTATGCCGCAGGATGTGCTCACTACCCAACAAACCAGCCCTTGAAAAATGTAGATACCCAGAGTGGATACAAGGGAATGTCCATGGGAATTCCTGGAAATTCGGAGAATGTGCTGTTGGAACTTTCCTTTTCGGGGGGAGGGACGCGAGCCGCTGCACTATCTTACGGAGTTCTGGAAAAACTTCGGGAGACAGAGGTAACCATTGATGGAGAAAAACGGCGTCTCCTGTATGAAATCGATGGGATTTCGAGTGTATCCGGTGGAAGCTTTACGGCAGGTTACTACGGCCTCTTTGGCGATCGAATCTTTTCCGATTTTGAAGGCAAATTTCTGAAAAAGAATATTCAGGGGGCACTTGCCGCACGAATATTCTTTAATCCCATTAACTGGGTCCGACTCAGCTCACCCTACTTCGATCGCAGCGATCTCGCTACGGAATACTATGATAAGTATATATTTGAAGGGGGTACCATTGGCGACATCAACGCCCGAAATGGGCCGAAGATCCTCATGAATGCGACAGAGATGACCTATGGGACCCGGATAGGGTTTACCCAGGAGTTATTTGATGCGATATGCTCAGACCTGTCCCCTTTCACTGTGGCAAGAGCTGCAACCGCCTCCTCAGCCGTTCCCATGCTTTTAAGCCCCATCACCTTGCGAAATTATGCGGGGACTTGCGGCTATAAAATTCCCGAAAAATTTGAAAAGATTTTAAAAGACCGTAGCGTTTCGGAGCGGCAGTTTTATCTTGCAAATAATATTGCCCCCTTGCTTGACTCTCAAAAGAATCCTTACATTCATCTGGTGGATGGAGGAGTTGCTGATAATCTTGGACTGAGAGCCCTTCTGGATAGGGTTATTGCCAGGGGCAGCGTTTGGGAATATATCAAAGGGACGCCAATAGAAAATGTCAACAAAATTGTCTTTATCATTGTGAATGCCGAGACTGCGCCCGATACCAAGTGGAGCAAGAGTGCAAGAAATCCACCGTTTGGTGCGATGTTATCCTCATACTCCACGATCGCCATCGAACGGTACAATGAAGAAACAATCGCTCTCCTGAAGGAAAATGTCGGATTGTGGGCCGACGAGATAAAGACGCAAAGGTGCACGGGACGAGGAGTCTCGACCGTACCGGGTTCCTGCGGGAATATACAGTTTTATGTCGTTGAGGTGAAGTTTGGCAATTTGAAAGATCAAAAGGAGCAGATGTATTTTAAGAGATTACCGACATCGTTTAAGTTGAAGCCGGAGCAGGTGGATAAACTGACTGAAGTCGCTCATCGAGTTATGAATGATTCGCCTGAGTTCCAACGGCTTTTAAATGACTTGAGGTAAGCGGTTAATGCTAACTTTTGGGGACTCAAAAGGAGATTGACCGTGCAATTCCGCGACAACCAAAACCCTTTTGATGAAATCCATGGGGTCTTCCACGGCGGCATAGATGAATGCCTATCAAATGGTCGAGCTTTTTCACTGAAACATAACAGCAAGGCACAGTATCCATCCTTTGACAAAGAGGAGGAATTGAAATGGTGAGAAGAAAATACCTGTTACTAACGTTGATTTTATTTGTTGCCATTGGCTTGAATGGAACCGTGTCAGCTGAGGAAACAACTCAAACTGACAAATGGGAATTTGCAGCCGAGATTTACCTATGGGCCGCCACGATTGACGTCGATTCGGCCTCCGGCAATGAACTTGAAATCGATTTTGGCGATATTTTAACTGACCTCGAGATGACCTTCATGGGCGTGTTTGGTGCACGCAAGGGTAAGTGGTCGTTTATGCTGGATGCAATCTACCTGGATATTAAAGGCAGCAAAAACTTATACATACCCGATGAGAATATCGGCATTATCAGTGCAAAGGGTTCTGAGGGAATAACGTCTTGGATTGTCACGCCGTCTATCGGTTACAATCTTATCCAGACAGAAAGGGTCCTTTTTGATGTTCTGGCCGGTGCCCGTTATTTGTATCTCAAATCTGACACGAAGATCGATTTCAATTACCCCCTTTCCCCCATCAACAAACGGTTAACCATTTCAGATTCGATATGGGATGGCATTGTCGGACTCAGGGGGTACGTAAACCTCAGCAAGAACTGGTATTTGCCCTATTATGCTGACATCGGCATCGGAGATTCGAATGTGTCCTGGCAGGTCTTTGGTGGTGTTGGCTACCGGTTCAAGTTGGTCGATCTGATTCTGGCCTATCGTTACTTGGACTGGAACTTTGACAGCGGTGACGTGGTTGACGACTTAAATGTCAGAGGCCCGTTCGTCGGGGTCAAATTCAAATTCTGATCACAGCATGTGAACCAATCCAGCGAAAGATGTCTGCCATAGGGTGCCACAATTCTATTGGCGATGACCAAGTCGGACAGCGCGTTTTATCCAGGATCGATCAGGTGTTGGGCCAAAGTCCTGAATCGACGTCTGGAAGGGGACTCATCCTATACCTCGCCAGCCAATCAGATATTCAGGCCCCACGAGGGCGCAACGGCAGCTTCAATCCCAAGAACATGACCGAAACCCCAAGGACTGGTTTGTCTTTTTGAATCGCAAAGAAACCCAACACTCAATCTGTTGATAAATGCTGGAGGATAGAATATGTATAGCGGGTGTCAAAATAACATGTCGTTATGCGATCGTTCTTTGCACCAACCACTTATGCCATCCTTGCGTATTTCGGAATTTATTTTTTAAAAAGCGACATAACAATACCCGTTCAGGTTTATGATAGACTGAATAAGCGCCATGACAGGCAAAATAGACACCGAACTTATCATCCGTACCAAACTGCACCGACCACCGGTTGCCAGGGACCATCTGCGCCGCCAACATTTAATGGACCGGCTTAACCAGCGCCAGCATCGACCGCTGGCTTTGGTCTCGGCGCCGGCCGGTTACGGCAAGAGCACCCTGGTGAGCAGCTGGCTGGAGGCCAGCGATGTCCCCAGCGCATGGGTGTCCCTGGACGAGGATGACAACGATCTCGGGCTCTTCCTCTCCTATTTTGTCTCTGCGATCCAACGCATCTTTCCCACCGCCTGCGGTGCCACCCTGCCCATGCTCAATGGGGCCCATTTGCCTCCGGTATCCGTATTGGCCAGAAGTCTGATCAACGAACTGGATGAGATTGAAAAAGCGTTTATCCTGGTGATAGACGACTATCACCTTATCCGGGACAAAAGCGTTCACGGGTTGGTTACTAAACTCCTGGAGCATCCTTCGGCCTTCATGCACCTCGTTCTGATTGGCCGACGCGATCCACCGCTGCCGCTGACCGCTCTGCGGGCCAAGGGGCAAATGGTCGAGATACGAACTCAGGATCTGCGCTTTTCACTGGATGAAACTGTCACTTTTTTACAACAAATGACAGGGGCGCCAATTGACACCGCTGCCGCCGCCATGCTGGAGGAAAAAACCGAAGGCTGGGTGACCGGTCTGCGGTTAGCCGCCCTGTCATTGAATCATCGCAAAGACATAAAGGGTATTTTGACCGGTCTGCCGGTGGAAAACCGTTATGTCATGGATTATGTCGTCACCGAGATCCTCTCCCACCATCCGCCGGCCGTGCAGGAATATCTGTTGAAAATCTCGGTTCTAAACCGCTTTTGCGCGCCCCTTTGTGATGCGGTTAGTCATTCAGATGCGGAGTCAGGTGGAAGCGGTCTGGATGGCCGCGAATTTTTGGAACTGTTGGAAAACGCCAACCTGTTTGTCATCCCCCTGGATGATGGCCAAGAATGGTTTCGCTATCACCATCTGTTTCAGGCGCTGCTGAAACGCCAGCTTAAAGAACGGCTCAAAGCGGAAGACATCGATAGGCTCCATAAACTGGCCAGTACCTGGTTCGCCGAAAATGGCTATATCGAAGAGGCCCTGTCGCATGCCCATCAGATCGGGGATAAAGAGGCCGCCGCGCGGTTGGTAAAACACCATCGGCACGATATGATGAACCGACAGCAATGGTACCAGTTGAACCGCTGGCTGCAACGATTCCCGCCCGACTTTATTCAGGAACATCCCGATTTGTTGTTGGCAAGGGCATGGGTGGTCCAGCGACAGGCCCGTTATTCCGAGCTGTTTGATATTGTGAATGTCCTCGAACAGACCGTATCCATCAGCAATAAAAGATCCATTGACGACAGTATCCTTTGGGGGGAAGTACAGGCCTTAAAAAGCTTTCAGTATTACGCAACCGGCCGGGGCGATCTATCCGAAACCGCGGCCCGGGAGGCCTTGAACCGCCTTCCTGCCCATTATCTCAGCGCCCGTGGCATGGCACTTAGGATTCTGTCAGTAGCGCTTCAAATGCAGGGAGACCCGGGGCAAGCCGGGCGTGTGGTGTTGGAAGCCCTGCAGCAGGAAGCGGCATCGATCAGCGTATATAAGACCGAGTTGCTGGCCGGTCTATGTTATACGAGTTGGATTGCCGCCGACTTGAACAACCTGAAACAGACGGCAGGCCAATTGCTGAGACACGGTCAGAAGCATGACCTGCCGGAATCCATCGTTGTCGGCCGCTTTTTTAACGGTATCCTCCATTATCAGCGCAACGACCTGGATCTGGCCGAGGGATTTTTGGCACCGGTCGTCGGAGACCCGGGAGACGGCGAACTGGTCATCCCGACTGTCGTAACGTACTGTCAAAGTTCGTTTGCCCTGTCTTTGACATACCAGGCGATGGGCCGTGCCAAAAAGGCCAGCCGGATAATCGAATCAGTGATCGGTTACATGCTGGAAACCGGCAATACAGATCTGCTGGAACTCTGCCAGGTGTTTCAGGCCGATCTGGCGCTGCGTCAGGGGCATGTTGCCGAAGCTGATCTTTGGGCACGGCATACGCCTCCCATACCACTGGCACCGGCATACCGTTTTTATACCCCCCAAATAACCCTGCCCAGGGTGCTCCTGGCGGAGCGAACCTCGAAAAGCCTGAGCGAAGCAGGTAGACTGCTTTCCCAGATGTATGACTATTATGCGTCGATCCACAGCACCCGCGTGCTGATCGATGTTCTCGTTTTGCAGGCCTTGCTCCACGTTGCGCAGGACGACGAGTCGCAAGCCCTCGAAAAGTTGATGGCGGCGCTGGCCCTGGCCGAACCGGGCGGGTTCATTCGTCCCTTCCTGGACCAGGGACCGGAAATGGCGGATCTCTTTGGCCGTCTCGTAAAGAAAAATCCCTCGCTACGATATGCCGAGATAATCCTCGAGGCCCTCGGGGGCGGGAAGACCGAATTTTTTAGCCGTCGCGCGGATGATCGAAACAAACCAGGCGCATCTTTACCAGACAAGCCTCTGATTGAACCGCTGACAAACCGTGAAATCGAGGTGTTGAGGATGCTGGCTAAAGGAGTGAGGAACAATGACATCGCTGGAAGCCTGTTCATCTCACCCGAGACCGTCAAAAGACACCTTTCCACCATCTACCGCAAGTTGGATGTAAAAAATCGCCACCAGGCGGTTATCAGTGCCAAATCCATTGGGATTCTGTAATATCCGGCTTTCTATCCCCCACTTTCCCCAAACCCACCTTTCCGAAATCTGATCCCGCTTCAAAAATACAACTTTTTTTACAACTTTCGGGTGATGACACCGCCCACCAGACGGCCATATACAGGTACCGAAGGTGAAGCTTGAATAGTCCGCCATTAACGTGCGGCGGGGCATTTGCCCGACTGCAGGAGTGGAATACGATTTTGAAATCAGGCCACGTTGGTCCCTGCACCGGGTTTAACGCGGTTTTTTGCCGAAGGACCAGGTTTGTCTATTGGCGGTCCCTATTGAGGGAATTTTAATTCATGGACAAACAAAACCATTCATTAACAATCTAAACAAAGGAGAAATCAAAATGACAACATCGACGCCCTATGATGAGTTCAACTTGCCGATTCCCGAGAAATTTCCCGAGAAGGTAATGACGGCCCGTGCGGCGGCAGCCATAGTAAACAGCGAGTGCTGGACCGACGCGAATCCGATGCTCAACCTCTCTTCCTTCGTGACCACTTTTGCGGAGGCTGAAGCCCGCGAGATCTTTGCGGCAGGTTCATTTCGAAATTTTGCCGATCCGGATATGTATCCACATACCAAGGACACGGAGTTTAAGTGCGTCAAATGGCTGCACGATCTCTGGAACGGGCCAAAAGATAGTGAACCCTATGGCTCGGCCACAATTGGATCGTCCGAAGCGTGCATGCTGGGTGGGTTGGCGCATAAATGGAATTGGAAGGAGGCCCGGGATAAAGCCGGTAAGGATGCCAGCAAACCAAACATGGTGACCGGAGGCAACGTCCAGGTCGTCTGGAAGAAATTCATGCGCTATTTCGACGTCGAACCGCGCCTCGTTCCCTTAAAGCCCGGCAATTACCGGCTGACCGCTGAACATCTCGACAAGTACGTTGATGAGAACACCATCTGTGTGGTTGCCATCGCCGGCCAAACCTTTACCGGTGAGGACGACAACATCCAGGATATCCACGATTGGCTCGATGCATACGAAAAAAAGACCGGCATATCCATTCCGATGCATATCGATGGGGCTTCAGGTGGTTTCGTGAATCCATTTCTATATCCTGACTACAAGTGGGATTTCCGGCTGCCGCGGGTACAGTCGATCAACGCCTCAGGGCACAAATACGGTCTTGTCCCGCCCGGTTTAGGCTGGATCGTATTCAGGGACCGCAAGGTGTTCAATGAAAACCTGGTGTTCTACGTGAACTACCTCGGCGGCGAGGCGCCGACCGCGACCCTGAACTTCAGCAAGAGCTCGGCGACGGTTCTTGTCCAGTATTACAACTTCCTGCGGTTGGGCCGCGAGGGCTACACGCGCATCATGAAACACACGTTGGAGCACGCCGAGTATTTGCGCGACCGCCTCACCAAATCCGGAAAATTCCAGATCATGAATGAAACCCAGCGTATCCCGGTAGTTGCGCTTACGTTGGACAAATCCGTGAAGAAGTACAACGAGTTCGACATCTCGAATAAAGTCCGCGAACGAGGCTGGATTCTGGCTGCCTATTCGATGCCGCCCGATGCCCAGGAGGTCAACAGCCTCAGGATCGTGGTTCGGCCGCACCTCAACCGAAATGTTGCCGAGCTTCTCGCAGGCGATATCGAAAGTGCCTGCGACTTTCTTGAGATTCACGGCGGCAATGCGACGCCTCCGAAGCTGCACGCGCACGCGAAGACCTCCGTCGCCAAGTGTTGAAATGTCGTCAGCTGCAAGCAGAGCTGACGTAATGACCAATTGGAAATTGATACGGGAGGCCCCGGCTCGCTGATCAGCCGATTCGGGCCGGGTCTTCCAATGAGAAAAGGACAAGATACTCATGCTTAAAAAACTACTCATCCATAGAAGGAACCCCCATGCAAGGGTGCGATCGGTGATGAGGATCGGTGCCATCGCCATCCTGACGATTATGATTGTTCTGGCGGTCGGCAGCGCCCAGGCCAAAGGAACCGACCAGAATCCAATGATGCATTCCGGCAAGGACACGCAGGGGGGTAACACCACCATTATGCTCGCGGCCAAGGACACACATGCCGCCGATACCGATCAGAAGGGGGCCAAAAGTTCGAGCGCCGAAAGCGCGAAGGCCCAGACGGAGAAAAAGCCCCACGGCATCTTTGGCTTCCTCCTCAACTACCTGGCCAAGAACCCTTTCGCCTATTTGTTTCTCGCCCTGGCCATAGGTTATCCGCTCGGCCGTGTCAAGGTCGCCAGCATCAGCCTTGGTACAACGGCCGGAACCCTGGTGGTTGGCATCGCCATCGCCCTGACCTCCAGCGCGGTCTTCGGGATCACTTACGCAATCCCGGGCCTGGTGGAAGACATCTTCCTGATGATGTTCATGTACGCCCTCGGCATGCGGGTCGGGCCGCAGTTTTTCTCCGGCCTGGCTCGCGGCGGATTCGATTTCGTCATAATCGGCCTGATCGTCTGCTTCGCGAATGTCCTGATTGTGTTCTTCGGCGCGAAGCTGTTGGGCCTCGCACCGGGCTACGCGGCGGGGATCATCTCGGGAAGCTACACGGTCACCGCGGTGATGGGGGTCGCCGGTTCGGCGGTCAGCAGCGGGGCTTTCAAAATGCCCGCCGGTCTGACCGCGGACATGGTTGGCGCCAACATGGCCGCGGGCTACGCCATCAGCTACGTGCTCTCGTCGATCTTCACCATCCTGTTTGTCAAATACCTGCCTTCGATGTTCGGCTACGACCCGGTGAAATCGGCGAAGGAGGCCGAGGCCTCCTTCGAAAGTGGTGAGGACGGCGGTGCCCTGCCCGGCACGGCTGGCGCGTCGATCCTGGGCTTTACCGGCAAGCAGATCCGCTCCTACAAGGTGGAGGACAAAGAGCTGGTGGGGCAGTCGGTCCAGGACCTGTTCCATAAGTACCCGTACGCCGCCATTCTGAAAGTGGTGCGGGGCGATCAGGTCATCGAATCGAAGGACAATCCCAAATTGCAGATGGGCGATGTCATCGGGATCATGGGGCGCTACGGGGACCTGATCAGAGGCACCAAGGCGGTGGGCACGGAAATCGATGAGCCCAAGGCCAGGATGTTCGACATCGAGGTCGCCGACATCTATGTGGGCAAGTCCGAGTACGCCGGTAAGACCCTCGAAGAACTCGGCAGGGAGATCGGTTTCGGGGTGCATCTCAAGTCGATGTTCCGCGCCGGCACCGCGATTCCCCACATGCCCAAGACGGTGGTGGAGAAGGGTGATGTGCTGCGCCTGGCGGGGCCGACCTGGTGCGTGAATCAGGCGGCCAAGGCACTCAAGAGTGTGCCGATCGTTGAAAGCGCCTATACCGAGGTGGCCTTCATGGCGGTGGCGCTGCTGTTCGGGTTTATCGTCGGCCATGCCAGCGTGAAGATCGGCGGCATCCCGTTTGCGCTGGGAACCTCCGCCGGATGCATGCTGATGGGAATCTTCGTGTCGTTTCTGCGCACCCGCTACCCGAATTTCGGCGGTCCGACCAGCGAGGGAGCTCGAGCCTTCCTCAACGACATCGGCCTGAGCATGTTCGTTGCAGTACTGGCAGCAGGTGTCGGTCCGAAGATCATGTCGTCATTCCAGGGTACTGTGGTAATCTGGATTTCGGTACTCGGTCTTCTTGGGGCCCTGGTACCTCCTTTCCTGGCCTGGCTCTACGGCCTTTACTTCCGCAAGATGAACCCGATCATCCTGGCCGGAGCCTGTTCCGGTGGTCGCAACAGTACACCGACGCTGAACGGTGTTCAGGATATCAGCCAGAGCGCCATTTGCGCGGTGGCCTATCCGGTGCCCTACGCCCTGACTTCGTGCCTCGTACTGATTCTCGGGTATATGGCCATGGTCTTCTCCTGACAACGGAAATTATCCGGGAAGTTAGATCCAATGTTGCTGCCTGCGGATGAGGTTTACGTTTATTCCCGGAAAGCACAACCCGATCGGTCGTTAAGGCCGATCGGGTTAATTAAATTACCTCACCGCTTGAAATTTGTATCCCGCTGCGGCGGGAAATAAACTTGGTGTTTTTTAAAGCAGGAGTATTTGCCTCAATCATGCATGGTGGTGGCCAGGATAAAGCCATTTTTCACATCCCCCGAAGCATGTTCTTTACGTCCATAGAAAGGGTCGTCTTTCATGGCTGTCCAGTCTGACTCCAGATCACGGGAGAACTTTTTAGGTTTACCCTGATTATATAGGGTGCCTTCTGGCGTAACTTGGTTTTCACGGAGTTCATCGAGTTTGTCATTACTGACCGGACGGCTGGCAGATGTGACCAGCCTGGTATCAATGGCAATGCCTTCCATTAATATCGAGGCCTTTTTTCCCGAATTGGCGCAAGGTGGCGAAGTTCATTTGATCCAAAGCGTTTTTTTGACAACCGCTTTCTGAAACGAGAAACAATTGAATGGTCAGGGGAAGTCTTTAGCCCTGTTTGCGGAGAAAATCACTATGGCTGACAATCACAAACCAGTGCGTGTCGCCGTCAACGTGATGCGCGCGCGTCTGACCGTGATCGGATTCAACATCGCGATCGTGTCGTTTCAGATCGCTCAGCTATACCGGACTCCGGGTGGTCTCAGTGTGTCCGGGCTGGATCACGCGGTGCACGTCGGGGCCTCCATGGCGCTCTTCATGGCCCTGGCGCTTTCCTTCATTGCGATGGTGGCTTTCATTGTGTCCGGCGCGCTGGATGAGGTCGGCGTCTGCACGCTTTGGTCGCTTGTGGCCGGCGATTTGCTGATGTATCTGGGGCTGGGGCACACTGTGGCGGGATTTTTCGCACCACTGGCTGTATCGATCGATATGTTTGGCGCCAAGCTTGCAAATAATGCGGCAGAGGTTTCCATTCTCCAAAGAGCAACGGTGGTCGCCGGTGGGGCGGCGTGGTTTCTCGCAACCTACGCCGGACCGGTGGTGTCACTGGTACGCTCCCCTTTTGGCCGCCGCACCAACATCGCCCTCGGCATCGCTTATTTGGTTCTTTTGCTGACGCTCTCTTGGGTCAGTTCTCATGCCGTGCGGCTTGAACTAGCAGGCTCAGGGGATGAATCCGGTTTGATTATCGGTATCCTCAGGGAGCTGGTCCAGCCGTTGCGGTGGTAATTAATCGGGCATCTCCGGGTTGGTTTTCAACCAGAGTTTGCACCCAAAAATCAAAGAGCAGAGCCGATTTCCCGCAGTAAGCGCGGTAAACTGCCGGATTCGCAGACCCGGCAGGGAGGTGAGGCGGTAACTGGTTGTAATCGTTGATGAGGATTGTAAAGAGGATTTGGTTTAGAGAATTTTTAACCAGGACTGTTCGTTTGCAATACACTTCAAGGAGGAACGAAAAGTGAAAAAGCTTAATATTATCGCACTTGTGGTGGCAATCACAGCCGTTTTCGCAAGTACTGCTTTTGCCAGCGAATGGAACCTTTACGGCAGTGCCCGCATGGCGACCTTCTATACGAGCGAAGATCTTGGAGATCTCTACAAATCGGATACAAATCCCAGTGGGGATGATGAATTCGGGCGCAGCACGATAAAGAATACGCAGTGGGATCTGCAGAGCAACTCCCGCATCGGCGCCACCGTTAAAGGCAACAGGCTTGATGCCCGCTTCGAGCTCGGCGTTGCCTCAGATGGGGCCGGCGGCAATGTCAGCTCCCGCCTGCTTTACGCCACCTGGAAATTCACCGAGGGCTGGGGGCTCAAGGTCGGAAAAGACTACACCCCGATCACCTTCTTCCTCTCCGGCCAGGTTTTCGATACCGACAACGAGCTTGAGTTTGTGGGCAACGCCTATGGTGGCCGGCAAGGGCAGGTCGCGCTGGAAGGCACTCTCGGACCCGGGACCTTAAAATTTGCCGCCGTTACTCCCGAAACCAGCACCCTAAATGTGACATCCGACGCCACGACGGAAACTAAGATCCCCAAGTTTGAAACCTCCTATGAGTATGAATTGAACGACGCGATGAGCTTTCACGGCTTCCTCGGTTACCAATACTACAAGCTGTATTGGTTGGCCCCGGCCCCTGGTGGAGTCGGCATGGTGAGCTATGATAGAAACGTCAGTTCCTACGTGGCCGGCCTGGGCGCCAATCTTAATTTCGGGCCGTTCTTTGTCAAGCCGCAGGTGAGCTACTATCAAAACGGTGCGGTGTCCGGCTGGCTCGGTACAAATCTTGGTTTGAATTCTCTTCTGCCGGAACAAACGCCTTTTCTCAACGAGTTTGATAACGATATCGTCGACGTCAAAAGTTTGATGGCGATGCTGGCATTAGGTTACTCGCCGACCGAGTCGCTGACTCTCGAGGCCGGCGTGGGCTACATAGGGAGCAAATCCGACAGTTATCAAGTGGATCCTACTCGAAGCGTGAAGTTTAAAAATAATTATCTGGAATACTACCTCCAGGCCGCGATCACGATGGCCAGCGGTGTCTACTTGATACCGGAGGTCGGCCTCCGCGATTACGGTGACTTAGAGGGAGATGTCGAGGGTAAAGTGGATCTCGGCAGCCTGTGGTATGCCGGTGCCAAATGGCAGATTAATTTCTAATGCATTTTGATCGGCAGCTGAAAAGGTCCAAGTGGTTTTACTGCCGGGCAAGGGATACGATGCCGTCCACCCCTCGGCGCGGGTGTCGCTGGCTAATTTACATGAAGTGGACTACCGTAATATCGGGGCTGCTATCCGAAGACGGCTCGACGCGTACTACGGGGAGTACATGGAATCCAAGAAGTCGTTTTTACCTGGAGGTTCGGAATGGAACTCTTGCAAACTTTTTTCCAAAAGACACCGATGGCGGCCCTGTTTTTGTCCCTGGCTTTCGGCTACTGGATCGGCAAGATCAAGATCGGCAATTTTCAGCTCGGCGGTATGGCCGGGACATTGCTGGTTGCCATCGTCGTCGGTCAGGTGGGTGTACCCGTCGATCCCGTGGTGAAGGACATGATGTTCGCTTTGTTTATCTACGCCACGGGTTACGTCAGCGGACCCCAGTTTTTCGCCAGCCTGAATCGCAAGACCTTGAGCCAACTGCACCTGGCGCTGATATCCGGAATTGCCATATTTGGTTACATCTTTCTGGTGTCCAAGGGGATGGATTTCGACAAAGGCACGGCCGCGGGCCTGCTGTCCGGCGCCATTACCGAGTCAGCTGCTATCGGTACGGCCGGCGAAGCCTTGCAGCGCCTGGGATTGAGTGCCGAAAAAATCAAGGAACTGCAGGCCAATATCGGCGTGACATACGCCATTACCTACCTTTTTGGCATGTTGACCGTTATTTTCTTTTCCAGCCGTGTGGCCCCCCGGCTTTTAGGTATCGATCTTAAAAAAGAAGCCCGGAAGTTCGAAGCAACCCTGGGTGGCACCGGGACCAAGTTGAAGCCGGGACAATTCGAAGCCTTCGGAGACGTCCATACGAGGGCTTTCGAAGTCCAGGCCGGCGAGGCCGTGGGAATGACGGTCGGCGACCTCCAGGACCGCTTCGACGTGAAAGTGGAGCAGGCGGCCTACCTTGAAAAGCGGATCGCTGTGATGGTGGACCTCCCCCTCAAGGCCGGCTACCGTCTGGCACTGCAGGGCAGCCTGGGGCAGGTTTTTCAGGCCGGCGTCTTCGTCGGACGGGAAACCGCCAATCTCAGTGCGCTGGGGTTTATCCAAGAAGAACGGGACGTGGTCGTTACCCGCAAGGAGCTTCACGGCAAAACCCTTATCCAGGCCAGGGACATACTGTCTCTGAGACACCGTTTCGGTGTTCAGGTGACGCGGCTGTATCGTCTGGACCAGGAAATCGAGATGTTTCCCCAAACCAAACTGCAAACCGGCGATGTCGCCCACCTTATCGGGGCTGCCGAGGACGTTGAGGAAGCGGCCAAGGAGATCGGCTACTCCCTGGTACCGTCCAAGGTGGTGGATTACGTCTATCTGGGCCTCGGGGTGCTGGTCGGCATCCTGGTGGGGATGATCAGCCTGCCGGTGGCAGGGGTGCCGGTCGGGCTGGGTACCGGTGGGGGTTGCCTGATTTCGGGGCTGATCTTCGGTTGGTTGAAGTCCAGGTACCAGACCTTCGGAAACCTGCCCGCTTCCACCGCTCAATACCTGCGCGATTTCGGACTGGCCGTGTTCATCGCTTCGGTGGGGCTGTCCACCGGCCCCCAGGCCCTTGCCCAGATCAAACAATATGGGATTACGCTTCCGGTCATTGGCGCGGGTGCCGCCCTGTTCGCTTGCCTGGTGATGGTGTTTTACGGTCGATTCGTCTTGAAAATGAACCCGATCATCTTGTGCGGCGCCATCACGGGCAACCTGACGTGCACCGCCGCTTTGAACAGCGTGATCGATGCGGCAGACAGCAGCACGCCGGTGCTAGGTTACACTGTCAGCTATGCCATTTCCAACGTGCTGCTGATATTCCTTGGCCCGGTGCTCGTCTTTGCTATTTGAATTCATCTCGCGCTGCAAACAGGGGTAAATTCAAATTTAAAATACAACTTATTTTACAACTTTCGGGGGATGACACCGTCCACCGGCAAGGCCTATGGTGTTTTTAAATCCCCAGTAGAGATGTTTCTTGTAACACCATGAAGCGAGGAAAACATCTTGGCAGATGAACAATTCGGAAAAGATCTAAGATTTGAGAAACCAGCCACCTATCGAATCCGTGTGATGGGCCACATCGATAACAGCCTATCGGGTCAGTTGGGCGGAATGATCGTTACCCGTGCGTTCACAGGGGATAGCCGGCCCATCACCATCCTGGTCGGCCACCTGAGTGATCAGGCAGCCCTCTCCGGTGTGCTGAACGAACTCTACGAGTTGCACCTGCCGCTACTGACGGTGGAGTCACTAACGTAGTTTTCGTCCATAAATGGACTTTTTCCGCAATTCCCCGCCTGATCGGACACATGCATTCGTGATCGATGCTGTTTTGAATCCTTGTTAGACGCCGAACCGACTGACCAACTGCGCAGCGGTTTTAGCGCTTAGAATCACTACCAAAGCGTTCCTTCCGCCAGGAGACCGACTGACATGATCGACATGAGAAAGGTACATGGTGGGAATAAAAAGGTGACCAAGAGAAAGTAATGACAAGTATGGAATACACGATGATGTATGATGATAGAAAAGAAGAGAGAATAGCAAAGCTGAAAGTACTGAGTAACACTAAAAGGATGATGCTTCTGAACAAATACGTGCGGCAGGCAGAAAATATATACTGCACTTTCAGTGCGGAGAAAAACATAGACATCATAAACAAAATAATTATACTCAAGTTTGACAATGATGCCCTGGTCGATGCCTATAAGAATGGGGATCCCGTCGTTGATCACCCCGGTTTCAGGCTTAATGAGTTTTTAAACAATGAGTTGGCATAACGAAGTTTGAAAAGCTTATATAACTCCAGGCGCCTAATACCCCCCGCAATTAAACCCGGGAAGAGAAGGGAGAAACCGATGGGAAGATGTTATTGCGCGAAAATTATTGTTCTGGTTATAGGAGTACTCATGGTTTACTCCGCCCAAAGCATTGCCGCGTCTGATGATGACTATCAGAGCGTGTTCATCGTTTATCTGGAAATGGGACCGGCTACTTACCTGAAAATCGATGCACACGGCAAAACGATTGCGGATATCGATAAACGGCTCACTGAAATGTATCACGGCAATAGACTGAAGCCGTTCTGGATAGTAGATGGTAAACCAGGCCGGCGGGCTGTAGACACGCTCGCTGTACTTGACGATGCGGAAAGCCAGGGGCTGGTTCCGAATGACTATTTAGTAGACAAGATTCGCCCATACTGGGACAGCAAGGACACGACCGGTCTGGTGCGGCTGGATATCCTTCTGACATTAGGCATGATGCGTTATGTGGCCGATCAGCGGGAGGGCCGTATCGAGCCACGCAAGGTCGATCCAAAACTCTTTGCCGCTTCCCGCGATGTGGACGTCGACTGGGATGCTCTCAGGCAAGAGGCTTTCGAAGCACCGGACATGAAGGCCTTTCTCGAGCAACAGGCGCCGCCGTTTCCGCAATACATAGAACTTCAAAAAAAGCTGGCCGAATATCGCGACCTCGCTGCAAAAGGCGGCTGGCCGTCAATATCCCCAGGAGAGACGTTGAAACCGGGCATGGAAGACCAGCGGGTAAGCATGGTCAGAAACCGGCTGGTCGTAACGGGCGATCTGGACCCCGGGAATATGGACAGTGATTGGTTCGATACGGCGCTGGAAGAGGCCGTCAAACGATTCCAGAAGCGCCACAATTTGACACCGGACGGTGCGGTCGGCAAACAGACGCTGGCGGCCATGAATGTACCGGTGGCATCCAGAATCGACCAACTTGTCCTAAACATGGAGCGGTATCGCTGGTTGAAGCGGAACCAAATGGGCGAACGCTTGGTGGCGGTCAATATCGCGGGTTTCGAGGCGGCTGCCGGTAAGCCGGGAAAATTCGATGTGAGGATGCCTGTGATCGTCGGCAAAACCTACCACGAAACACCGGTTTTCAACGACACGATCAAGTATGTGGTTTTCAACCCCTATTGGAACCTGACGCCCAGCATCGCTCGCAATGAAACCCTACCGAAGCTAAAGAAAGACCCCCATTATCTGAAAAAGCACAACATGCGGATTTTTCAAGGCTGGGGGCCGGACGCCCCGGAACTGGATGCCACGACCATCGATTGGAGTAAAGTATCGAAGAGGGACATGAACAGATACCGCGTCCGCCAGGATCCGGGGCCGGAAAACGCTCTCGGTACCGTAAAGCTCGTTTTTCCGAATGAGTACAATGTCTACCTGCATGACACGCCGGCCCACGGCTTGTTCAAAAAGGAACAACGTGCGTTCAGCCACGGCTGCATCCGCATGGACCGGCCCGCGGAAATGGCCGCCTGGGTGCTGGGCGGGGAAGAGAAAGGGTGGAGCCTGAAACGCGTCAATGATGTCATCGCCGGCCGAAAGCGACAAGTGGTCGTGCTGGACCAACCATTGCCGGTTTACATATTGTACCGCACGGCGTATGTGGATCCGGAGGACAATGCTCTTTATTTCTACGAGGATGTATACGGCCGGGATAAGCTTCTGGCAAAGGCGCTGTTCGGCGCGGGTGGTTGAAGACACTCTCGCCCACTTCATTCGAGTCCGCAGGGTTAACTGAAACCGTAATACTCGGCGTGCTCTGTAAGTTTCTTGAAAGACATGTCCAGGGTTGGTTCCATAAAGGATGCCAGCACATCAATCAGTTCTCTCATCCGGACTCAGGGCATTGGGGATATGTACCGGATTTATCTCGACTGTCGGCGTGATGGAATTGACTTCAATCTGGCCTACATCCCGGATTTGATCTGAAGCCTAAAGAAGTCTTCGACCCGGTGTATATGGGCAAACCCTTTGATCTGGGATATCAAATGGCCATAAACGGCTATCCTTGGGCCAAAGCCCCCCCGGGATTTAAATAGTTCCGAAATCGGCTGGAATAGAATAAATTTCAGTACAGAAAGTCATTCATACCGCAGGAGAGTAGCTGTCTAACTCTGACAACGAAAATGATTTCTAATATCCTAAAAATTTAGCCTGATATATAGCCGTTTGATTCTACTCCGGATTAGACTGTTTCTGGACCAGAACGGTCCTAAAAAAAGAGTTTTTTTAATGGAGTAACCCGCGTGAATCAAAAATAATCCCATGATGGAGAACCGTACGATGTCTGAAGTGCAGCCAAACGATAATAGAGAATCCGGCTTTCTTGCCCGGCGTATGCCGATCTTGCACTGGTTACCCCACTACTCTAAATCCTGGTTGTCAGGTGACATCGTCGCTGGCTTATCCGTATGGGCCCTGATGGTGCCCCAGGCCTTGGGGTATGCGGCTATCAGCGGCGTACCGGTGCAATACGGCCTATACGCCGCCGCCATTGGCCTGATTGTTTACGCCTTTTTTGCCAGTTCACCCCATGTTGTCACCGGACCCAGTTCGGCCATCGCCGCCGTTACCGGCGCCGCGGTTTTATCCGTGGCCCCTGCCGGTTCCAGCGAGGCAATTGCCCTGGTGGCGGCCATCACCCTCCTGGCCGGGCTGATCCTTATCTTTTTGTCCGTACTCAAAATGGGCTGGGTCTCCAACTTTTTGGCCGAGAGCGTGTTGACCGGGTTCATTTTCGGGATCGGAATCGAAGTGGCGGTCGGCCAACTGAAACACATCAGTGGTACGAAGGTGGCTGGTGAAAATTGCTGGTCAAAACTGTTGCAGCTGGCGGAGAGCCTGCCTCAGGCTCATGCGACCACCCTGATTGTCGGGATTATTGCCCTGGTGATCCTTTTTACACTCAAGATTTTCGCACCTAAAGTACCGAGTGCGCTGGTGGCACTGGTGCTGGGTATCGGCGCTTCGACGATACTGGACCTGCAGGGTATGGGAGTAGCCGTGGTGGGGAAAGTCCCCCAGGGTATTCCAACCCCGGCACTGCCCGTGATCGGTCTGATCACCAAGAATTCCAGCCTGGTCGTGACTACCGCAATCTGCGTGGTACTGGTCGGTTTTTCGGAATCCCTGGCGGCGGCGAGACAGTACGCATCCAAATACCACTATGACATCGACGTCAATCAGGAGATGCTGGCACAGGGCATGGCCAATGTCACCGCGGGTATTTTCCAAAGCATCAACGTCTCCGGCAGCCTTTCCAAGAGTTCTGTCAACGTCGCTTCCGGCGGCCGATCGCAGATGGCCTCGCTGGCGCAGGGGGGTTTTGTTATCCTCACGTTTCTGTTCCTCGCCCCGCTTTTTGCGAACCTTCCCAAAGCGGTGTTGGGCGCAATCGTAATCCAGGCGGTTGTCTTCGGTATGATGGACGTCAAGGCGATGAAGCGGATCTACCGTCTCAACCGCACAGAATTCCAGGTGGGAGTTATCGCCTTGCTGAGTGTGCTCACTTTCGGCACGCTGCAGGGGGTGATCAACGGCCTCTTGATGTCTCTGGCCGTTCTTGTGGCCAGAGTATCCAAACCTGAGATCCCCGTTCTGGGAAGGTTGCCCGGCACCAACATCTATCATCGCCTGGAGAGCCATCAGGACAGCGAAACCTATCCTGGACTGGTCATCATCCGTTTCGACGGCCCCCTGTTCTTTGCAACCACCAATGCGCTGCGCGACAAGATCCAGTCGGTGACACGCGGGGTGACACCGCCGGTGAAAACGATCCTGATCGATATGGAGGGGGTCGACAATATTGACCTTCAAGGCGCCGATATGCTGAGTGAAATCACCGAAAACATGAAAAACGCCGGGGTAGAAATCCATATCGCCCGCGTGAAACAGACGGTCATGTCGATGTTGAAAAAAGTTGGCGTCGACCAGGTCATCGGGCCTGATCGTATTCACAATCAGGGTGTTCGAGGCTGTCAATGTGATAACCACAAAGTTGGAACCAGAAACTCATCAATAAGTGCTCGATTTTTAAAACTTCACAGGCCTATTTCCATCAACATGACTTCACAGTTAGATTTACCGGACGATAGACACAGCCATTTGGAAACCTG
This sequence comes from uncultured delta proteobacterium, assembly GCA_963848135.1. Taxonomy (GTDB): domain Bacteria; phylum Desulfobacterota; class Desulfobacteria; order Desulfobacterales; family SG8-13; genus JARFQH01. The sequence continues at coordinate 1,117,320 of CAWKCK010000017.1, read as the reverse complement.
CCTAACCATTGACCGGAAGCATTACTGATCAAGGACGGGGAGCCATTTATGTTAAGGACATCGACCGGAATCGCTAACTTTTGCTCGCCATGGTCGCCGCTTGGAAAATACAACTTTTTTTACAACTTTCGGGGGATGACATTGCTTACCTGGTGGGCCTAAGGTGTTCCTAAAATCTTCAGTAGAGATGTTACTTGTAACTCCATTAATCAAGGAAAATATCTTGTCAGGCGAACAATTTGGAAAAAATTTGAAATTTGAAAAACCAGCCACCTATCGGATTCGCGTGACCGGACACATTGACGACGGTCTTTCAGATCAATTGGCTGGCATGATCATCACCCGTGCATTCACTGCGGAAAAGCAACCGATGACGATCCTGGTCGGTCGCCTGATGGATCAGGCAGCCCTGTCCGGTGTTCTGAATGAAATCTACGAGCTGCATCTACCGCTGCTGACGGTGGAATCCCTATCGTAGAAGAGGATCATCAGGAACCGTGCATAAAGATGTTCTCCGTTGGCCTGATCATGGTCATGGGCGGTTCAGCGGTACTCTCGATGCCATACAGATGCCCGCCGAATCGGACACGGGCACTCGCGACCGATGCTGTTTTGAAACCATCTTTTTACCTGATGCTGCCGTGACGATATCAAACATGAAAGGAGGTGATCGGAGCACAGCCTTTTAGCAAGGTGAAATATAGGCGGGATTTCTATTCAGAATAACCGGAGGGGGAAAGGAAGCAAGCGTCCCGCTCTGCCCATTATGGGAGGGTTTATGAACTTTTTGAAGTTGCTCAGCATTATTCTTTGCATCGCTCTTCCGCTGCCGGCGTTTGCGCAGAAAGCAAAGACGATAGACGAACTTTCCGCGATGCTCGACTCATCGCGCTGCGCGGAATGCCATGATGTCATCTATGCGCAGTGGGAGAAGTCACAGCACGCCCGCCCCTTGATGGGAATCAGGGGCACCCTGAATATGACGCTGCTTGCCACACCCGGAGCAACGCCTTTTTCGCCGGCCGAACCGAAGCAGGCAACACTCAAGACCTATCCGTGCTTCAAGTGCCACCTGCCGCAGGCCGTCGATTATGCTGAAGATTCCGTGGCCGTTGAGATCACGGAAGCCATCATCGCGCAGAATAGGGAGAAAATCGCCAAGCTTCAGATTACCTGCATCGTCTGCCACAATGAAAAAGCGATCATCCACAAACTCGAGGAGGGCCAGCCGGATCCGGGAACACTTTACGGCAATACCGACATGGAGTCCCATGAAGATGAAGTCTTCGAGACGGTGAAGAAAAGCGCTGTCATGAAACGATCCCTCATGTGCGGACAGTGCCACGGCCTGGGGCCGAATCTCGAGTTCGACAACCCGGTGCAGTGTGCCAATCTCTACGGCAGCTACCTGCATGCCTACATTCCTGCCGGCGGCTCCCAGACGTGTCAGGAATGCCACATGAAACCGATCGACGGTCTGGCGGATCATCTGATGGCGCCCAACTGGGATGATATCCCGCACACAACGAAGCTCCTGCAGGAAGCACTGTCACTCGACGTCCAGACCCTGGGCTACGAGTGGCTCGAGAAGGCCAAGGCCTACGTGCCGAAGGTCATTGTGAACACGAAGGTCGCCTCAACTGCCGGACACCGGATTCCCGACGGGTGACCGTCCCACAATCGAGTGGTCCTGGAAGTGACCGCAAAGACACCGGACGGAAAAGAAATCGGCACCCAGACGCGACATTATCATCCTCAGGCAACAAACGAAAAGAATTCGAAGATGCTTTACGGGGCACAGCAAAAGGTTGCGAATATCCGCGATACCAGCATCCAGCCTTATCAGGCAAAAACCGAATCCATAGAATTTATTCTTCCCAAGGGCGCCAGATCAGTGGACATCACCGTTGATCTCAGTTACTATCTCGGCAGCCCTGACCAGCGGTATGAGGTCCACAAGATCACGAGGCGGGTTACTCTCGACCGATAGCTAACAATGTTCACTGTCATTTGAGCCGTAAAGGACGGCCTGGGATTCAACCCCTTAATCGTATAAACAACATGGCAAGGATAGCCGATGGTTCGTAATTATGACCAATATCATTGCAAAACCAATAATTTTAGAATATCTCCCACCGGTGAACTCAAAGGATGGGATCGATTTTGCAACGTTGCGGTTAAGTCAAGGTTGGAACAAACAAATCAAAACGAGGGAAAGATCATGAAGACAACATCCATTTTCAGCATTGCCATCTGTTTAACGCTTCTGTTCGCGATATCAGCTTGGGCTGAGGAGAGTTTGGTGGAGATTGTGGCCAACGGCTGCAAGACCGAAATCGACACCTACTGCAAAGATGTCACCCCAGGTGAAGGCCGCGTGCTGGCCTGCCTTTACGCTCGCAGCGACAAATTGTCAGGCAAGTGCGAATACGCCCTCTATGATGCCGCCGCACAACTGGAGCGGGCCGTGGCCGCTTTGTCTTACGTGGTCAACGAGTGTGCCGACGATTTGGATCAGTTCTGCCAGAATGTACGCGCCGGGGAGGGGCGGCTCCTGAAATGCATCGAGAAAAACGACGCGAAGGTCAGTTCACGCTGCAAAGAAGCGATAAAGCAAGTCGGATTGAAATGATCGGTATAGATCTATGTGTTGAACGATATCGAAAATTTATTAAGGAGGAAAGCCGTGAATCCGAATGATCTTTCCATTTACGCCGCTCGCTACGACAACAGAGACGACGCGCGAGGTGATTTAGAGACGTTTCAAAGGATTGCATCTGTTGGACTCGTCGGAAAGTATGACACGGCAATTCTCATAAAAAACGCGGAGGGCAAGGTCCGGGTTGAAAAACACGGAACTCAAGCTAAAAGCGGCGGCTGGAAGGGGGCCATCGCCGGCGGCGTCGTTGGGCTGTTGTTTCCGCCGTCGATTCTGGTTGGCGCGCTCGCCGGAGGTGCCGCGGGCACGGTGGCTGGAAAGCTCTGGGGCGGCATGTCGCGCAAGGATCTGAATGCCCTCGGCCAAGTGCTCGACGACGGGGAGACCGGGCTCGTCATCGTCGGCGAATCGGCGGTGGACGAGTGCGTCGAAAAGGCACTAACACGGGCGGCGAAGCGGATCCGAAAAGTTGCCAAGGCCAGGCTGGCCGACCTCGATCGCGAACTCAGTGAGTAGCATTTAAAATGAGCAAGACCACAAAGTTCAAAGAAGCAATTAAGACCGGCCTGGCCTTTGCCCTGGTCTTCGGCATCGCCATGCAGTTTGACTGGATGAACCCATACTGGGCCGGCTGGGCGGTGGCCGTGATCGCGCTGCCCACGACAGGGGCCTCGATTCGGAAGGGCACCCTTCGCGTGGTCGGCACGATTCCCGGATGCCTCGCCGCCCTGGCCATACAAGCCCTGGCGCCGCAGGAGCGCTGGACTTTCATGCTGCTCACCTGCGGCTGGATGTTCTTCACCAGCTACTTGATGGTGAGCCGGCAGAAAGACTCCTACCTGTGGGTGATGGCTGGCTACGTCTGTCTCATGATCCTCCTGTCCGATTTGGACTCCTCGGCGAACATGTTTGAGAGCGCCATGTTTCGCACAGTCGAAACGGTGATGGGGGTTGTGGTCTATACCCTGATCGCCGTCTTCCTCTGGCCGCAGACGAACCTGGGAGCGATCAAGAAGTCGAGCGCTGAACTGGCCGCGACCCTGAACGATATATGGCGCACCGCTCGGGACACCCTGCTCGGCCAGCGGGAACCTACGGCGAGCTTTCAGGAACTGCAGGGTAAAGCGGTCCTGCAACTGGCCCGGTTCGGAGAGGTGCTTCAGACCGAAGGCTCGGAGAGCTACGAGGTCAGTGAAGTCAGTCATCTCTGGGATCGCTTCCAGGGGCTTTCGACTGCCTGGCTGGAGACGGCGGGTCGGTGGCAGTCCGGTTTTGCCGAACTTGACCGGGTTGACGTGCGGGCGGTTTTCCCCGACCTGCCAGCCTTTTTCGCCGAACTCGATTCTCGCTTTGCCACGCTCTCCCACTTACTTGCCGGTCGGTCACCGGCTTATCTCTCGCGACCGGTTCGCTTGGAGGTTGACCCCGCCGCGCTTGAGCGCCTAACCCCTTTCGACCGAGCCGCAGTTAAAGTCGCCCGGCAGGAGATGCTGCGTCTGGAGGCCCAAACCGCGGACTTGATCGAATGCGCCCGCGAGATTCAGGGTCAGGCTGCCAGTGGCGAGAAGAAGGCAGTGCCGGCTCCTGGCCCGATGGAGCGAGCGACGTGGCTTCCCGTCCCGGACTGGGACCATCTGCGTAGTGCCGCGTTTGTTGCGGTGACCACCGGTGTCGGTTTTCTGATCTGGATTGTCTTCGATCCGCCGGGGCATTCCGGCTGGTTCCAATTCTCGGGCACCATCGCCCTTATCATCGCCCTCGCCCCAACCTCGAGGTCGAGCCCGTTGATTGGGTTGGTGGCGGTATCCTCGGCAATCTGCCTGGCGATTTACGTCTTCGTCATGCCCCAGTTATCCAGCTTCCTGGGCCTTGGTTCGCTGCTGTTCAGCACCATGTTTTTGGTCTGCTACTTTCTCTCAGGCATGGCGCGGTTTTTCGGCAGTATGGCGATTCTAAACATTCTTCAGATCCAAAATCACCAAGTTTACAGCTTCGCGGCGATGGCAAACGTCTTCATCTTTCTCGTGCTGGGCTTCACGTTTCTCTTCGTGATGTCCTACCTGTTGGGTTCGCCGCGACCCGAGAAAGTGGTTTTGCATCTGCTGGATCGGTTCTTTCGCAGCGCCGAGTTCCTTATGTCGCGGAGCAAGCCTAAGCCCATGCGCACTTCAGGTATGGAGCGATGGAGAATTGCGTTCCACCAGCGCCAATTGCGTTCGCTTCCGGCCAAGCTCGGCGCCTGGGGCAAGGCCATTGACCGCAAACGCTTTCCCGGCAACACTCCCGAGCAGATCCAGGCCCTGGTGGCCAGTATTCAGGCCCTAGTCTATCGCATCGAGCAGTTTCTGGAAGCCGGCGTGGTCCGCCGGGCGAAGCCCCTCTCTCACGAGCTTCGCGAGGACTTGAAAACCTGGCATGCCGGCATCGAAACCATCTTCGGCAAATGGTCCCGACACCCCGAAGCGGAGCCGGTCGCGGGACTCCAGCAGCGGCTGGAGGCAGGGCTGCACCGTCTCGAGAACCTCATAGAGGACGTCATCAACCGGGCGGGAAGCGATGTGAATCGGGAAGCGGGGGCGCATTTCTTCCGACTGCTTGGCGGATACCGCGGGGTATCGGAGGCCGCCCTGACCTATGCCGGGGCGGCGCAAATTATCAATTGGTCCCATTGGCGGGAGGAGCGATTTTCATGAACGGCATTCCCAGCGAATTCACCGTCGGCGGCGTTTACCTGCCGCCCCTGCTCGTGGCCGGTTGTCTCGGCGTTCTGCTGGCCTACTGGACCGCGCACCTGCTGAATCGTTACCGGCTCTCGCGGTATTTATTCTATCCGCCCCTGGTCTTTGTCGCCTTGGCAGTGTTCTACACCGTCGCTGTCGGGTATGTGATCGTTCCTTTTTGACAAACGGAGTCTTAAGCCATGAAATCCATCCGCCCATACCTACTGACCGGAGTCGTTGTCCTCATCGCCGCCGGCGCAATGCTTTTCAAGTATTGGGACTACGTCGCCAACCCCTGGACTCGCGACGGGCAGGTACGCGCCAGCGTCATTCAGATCACTTCACGGGTGTCCGGCCCAGTCATCGCACTGCCGATCCGGAGTAACCAGTTCGTCAAGGCCGGCGACTTGCTCTACAAGATCGACCCGCGCACCTATCAGGCCGCCCTCGACCAGGCGCGCGCGCAGCTGGACGAAACCGGTGACAGCGTGCAGGCCTTAGAGAAGCAGGTGGAGGCGGCCCGGGCAGGGGTGAACACATCGCGGGAAAGTATCGAGCAGGCCAAAAGCGCGATCGCCCAGCTTGAGGCCACCATAACCAAAAACAAGGCCGAATACGAGCGTAAAAAAGAACTACTGCCGCAGAAGGCCACCTCACAGAGATCGGTGGAATGGTCCAAGTCCTCCTACGAGGTTTCGTTGCAGCAGAAGATCGCCGCCGAGGCCGGGCTCCGGCAGGCCCAGTCGGCTTTGGTCCAATCACAAGCGAATCTGGCCAAGGCGCAAGCGCAGCTTGGCGCCATCGGGGACGCCAACTCTCAGGTGCGGGCCGCACTGGCCGCGGTTCGCCAAGCTGAGCTCAATCTGGAGTTCACCCAGGTGAAAGCGCCGGTGGACGGTTACGTCACCAACCTCAACCTGAGGCTCGGCAGCCAGGCCGTCGCCAACCAGCCGGTGTTGGCCCTGGTCGACGTGAACAGCTATTGGATTGACGGGTTTTTCAAGGAAAATACGATTGCAGACATCCGCAGTGGCGATCGGGCCATCGTCACCCTAATGACCTACCCTGACAGCCCCATCGAGGCCCGTGTCGACAGCATCGGCTGGGGTATATCCCAGCAGGACGGCAGCACGGGTTTCGAACTACTGCCCTCTATCAGCCCCACCTTCGAGTGGATCCGGCTGGCCCAACGGGTGCCGGTGCGGGTGCACCTCACCGATGTGCCCGAAAGCATCCAGCTGCGGGTGGGCACGACTTGTTCGGTCCTAGTGATGGCCGGCAGTGCGGACACTGGGCGCAACAATCCGGTGCCCGCCGCACCCAAGGCACTCCAATAGAAGAGGTGAAGATGAAACGCTTAGTGAAGATCCTCGGCCTTTGCGTGCTGTCGGCTGTGATTGCCTCCGGCTGCATGACGGTGGGTCCCGACTACCAGGTGCCGACGGCGCCGGTTATGCCGGAATATCTGGCTTACGGGGACCCGCTTCTTGACACTACCGCGCCGGTGGCCCCCGAGTGGTGGAAGACGGCTTTTAACGACCCGATCCTCGACCAGCTTGTGGAGATGGCCCTGGCACAGAACCTCTCCCTGCGTTCAGCCGGGCTGAGGGTGCTCCAGGCACGCCAGCAGCTTTTGATTGCGATCGGCAACCAGTACCCGCAACAGCAGCAGCTCAGCGGCCAGGCCGGGATCGCGGGCGTCGTCAGCTCACCGGCCTATGAGTTCTACGATCTTGGCTTCAACCTGGCCTGGGAGGCCGACGTCTGGGGTGCTTTCAAGCGCCAGATCGAATCGGCGTCGGCAGAGCTCGATGCCAGCGTTGCCGGCTACGACGGCGTCATGGTGACCTTGGTCGCCCAGGTTGCGCAGACTTACCTGATCATTCGCACCACCCAGCAGCGCCTGGCGGCGGCGAGACGAAACCTGGATCTTCAACAGGAGAGCGTGCGGATCACCAACGCGAAGTACGAAAGCGGCGAGGTCGATTCCCTGGACGTCGACCAGGCCAAAACCCTGTTTTACAACACACAGGCCTCGGTGGTATCGCTGGAGTTGTCGCTGCAGCAGTTCAAGAACTCGCTGGCGATTCTGCTCGGCCAACCGCCGTTCGACATGAGCCGGTTGCTCGGTGAACCGCAGCCGGTGCCGACCGTTGCGCCCGAGATTGCCGTGGGCATGCCGCAAGACCTGATCCGCCGCCGGCCGGACATTCGCGTCGCCGAGAGGCAGATGGCGGCCCAGAGCGCCCAGATCGGTGTTGCGGTCAGTGAACTCTATCCGGCATTCGGACTGGGGGGTACTATCGGTACCAGCGTCTCGACCAACACTGGCCTGAGTTTCAGTGATCTGTTCAGTGCCCAAACATTAGGCTACAATCTGTTTGGCGCCTTTCAGTGGAACATCCTCCAATACGGCCGTCTGAGGAACAACATCCGGTTGCAGGACGCGGTGTTCCAGCAACTGCTGGAGGACTACCGCCAGACAGTGCTGCAGGCACAGGGCGAGGTCGAGAATGCTATCGTCGCCTTCTTCAAGAGCCAGCAGCAGCTCGTGGCCTTGCGGTCGGCGGCGGATGCCGCCCAGCGCGCGGCCGACATTTCGACCCTGCAGTACCAGGGTGGTGAGGTGGGCTATAACACTGTCATCCTCACCCTGCAGGCGCTCGTTTCTCAGCAGGACCAGCTGGCTGCGATACAGGGGACGGTTACCACCAACCTGGTCGACGTCTACCGGTCGCTCGGCGGCGGTTGGGAGGTGAGGCAGAGCCAGAATCCCCTCGATCTGATCCCCGACGCGGTCAAAGACGAGATGCTCGAACGCACCAAGTACTGGAATAGGACATTTAAACCCGAATGATCCCAAATATCAGGAAGGGGGATCAATGCAAATATTAGGGTGTAGTGGTCAAACTGCTCAAGATCTCTTCGGTGACATTGGTGGGCAGCATCGCCAAGATTCACAACACGCCGCCGTAGTCCGTTTTACCCAGCAAGGATGGACATAGTGCTTCTGAAGATTGCTATCGGCGCTCTCTTAATGGTGATGACCACTGCAATCCACACAATCGGGATGATGATGGCCTTGCGACTGATCAGGAGGCAAGAGGCGGCGCAAAAATCGCGATGGCTGAGGAAAACGAACATCCATCTGGTCAGCCTGATCGTCCTCATGATGTTTTTTGTCTCGCTGGCGGAGGTGTTGATTTGGGCCTGCACTTATCTGGCGTTGAGTGCGAGCGAGGGTCTGGAGCAGGCGGTTTACTTTTCCATGGTCACCTTTACCACACTGGGATACGGCGACGTCCTTCTCGATGAACGCTGGCGGCTTTTGGCCTCTTTCGAAGCGGCCAACGGAATTATCATGTTCGGCTGGACAACCGCCATCGTCATAGCCGCCGTGCAGCGCATCTACTTCAGGGAGTAGAATAACGGCACCGAATCCATTCGCTGGCACATAAAAAAAGACGAAGAGAAATTCGTCTACGATTCTGATCCGTACGCCGGTTTCTGGAAAAACCGCGGTGTTTGGGTGATCCGGCTGCCGCCTGTTGAATTTCTGCTGTAGAGAAGACATACTCGAAACCATTTGGGTCGATAGTGGACGAACAGGGTCGATCCGTTCGCGATACCGAAAAGCAAATAAACAGGAGGCAATATGGGCACAAGAGCCGTTAACGCAAAGTCGGCACTTTTCATTATCGTCATCTTTTTCAGCACCGTAATTTTGATATTGGCGTTGGGTGGCTGTGCCTCACCCCCACCCGGGCCAGGCCCCGGCACGCCAGACGAGATCCAATTGCAACATTACGAAATGGTGAAGTCGGCGATTGAAGCAAAAGATAGGGTTAACGCGCTTGCCGCGCTCGCATTGTTTGAAGCCGATATATTCCGATGGCATACGAATACATTGACAGAGGCGGTCGCGATAACCGAACTGCTCGCCCTTACAGATGCTGTGGACAAAGAGGAGTGGACCTCGGCAAGCAAAATGCTCACAGACCTTAAAGAAAAATATAGGCCTGAATGAGACTGAAGTCTTCGGATGGTGGAATAATGGAGTGATGCATTCAACACCCAATTCACCATTTGTCCCATCCATCGGCAACTTGCAGGGGTTTGATTCAACTCGGATCACAACCTTTGGATATGAAATACGGTTGAAGTATCAGGCGGTGTACGGTGCTATATACAATGAAGAGAGGAGAGGCATGAAGAAGAATACAACGTTGACAAAATCATTGGCTGTCTTTCTGGCACTCCTGCTGGGAGCCTCTCAAGCTGTCTTCGCGCAGAGTGGAGGCGGGGATGCCAAGGCCTTTAAACAGGAAGAGCTGGACCAGCTGTTGGCGCCCATCGCTCTTTACCCGGACTCGCTGTTAGCCCAGATCTTAATGGCATCCACCTATCCGCTCGAGGTGGTCCAGGCAGGGAAGTGGGCCAAGGCGAACCAGGCCCTGGAGGGAGATACTCTCAGCGCGGCCTTGGAGAAGGAGGACTGGGATCCCAGCGTCAAGTCGCTGGTGAACTTTCCCCAGGTGCTGGACATGATGAATGACAAGTTAGACTGGACCCAGAAGCTGGGCGATGCGTTTCTTGCCCAGCAGAAAGGCGTCATGGACACGGTCCAGAAGCTTCGAGAGAAAGCCGAAGCAGAGGGCAACCTGAAGAGTAGTGAACAGCAGAAGGTCGTCGTCGAAAAAGAGACGCAGACCATCATCATCGAGCCCGCAGACCCTCAGGTCGTCTATGTTCCGACCTACAATCCGACAGTGGTCTATGGAGCTTGGTGGTATCCATCCTACCCGCCCTACTATTACTATCCGCCTGGATACGCGGCCGGTGCTGCGCTGTTCTCCTTTGGCGTGGGTGTCGCCGTGGGAGCGGCGTGGGGCTATGCATGGGGAGGCTGCAACTGGAGAGGCGGTAATGTAGACATCAACGTCAATAGAAACACAAATATCAATAACAACATCGATCGGAGCAAGTACCAGAACAAAGTAACGAGCGGCCAGGGCGGCCGGGGCGAATGGAAGCACGACCCGGAACACCGCAAAGGCGTATCGTACAGGGACCAGGGCACCGCTCAGAAGTTCGATAGGGGGGCATCCAGAGATGCGCAGTCTCGCGAGGCCTTTCGCGGCCGTGCTGAGGCCGGAAGACAGGACATCGCCCGCGGAGATGCAGGCCAGTTCCGAGACCGCGCAGGGAGCGGCGACCGGAGCTCTCAGGATCGTCCGAATGCCGGTTCGATGGATCGTGCAGGGAGCGGCAACCGGGGCTCTCAGGATCGCCCGAATGCTGGTTCGATGGATCGTGCAGGGAGCGGCAACCAGGGCTCTCAGGATCGCCCGAATGCCGGTTCGATGGATCGCGCTGGGTCTCAACCGCGGAAAGACAGCGGTGGGATCGATCGTGCCGGAAGCACACAGCGGACCGACAAGAGTGCTTTCGGAAGTTATGATCGAGGGAGCCAGACAAGGGATTCCAGCAACCGGGGGCATCAAAGCATGTCATCTTCGCGAGCCGGCCGAGGTGGTGGAAGCGGTGCAAGTCGCGGAGGCTCTGGAGGGGGTATGTCGCGAGGTGGCGGCGGCGGTGGTCGAGGTGGCGGCGGACGCGGCAGATAACCGACCTGGAACCACTCAGCCGATTTTGAACGGAGGAAATAGCTATGATGCTACAGATCAATAAGACAGAAAGAAATCTTTGGTTGAAACGCTGTGGGGCGATTCTTATGGCCGCCATGTTTATTGCTTTGGCGGTGTCTGAACTATCCCTGGCGCAGACCGTGAAACAGCGGACATTCACTTCTCCCGAGGAAGCGGTCAGGGCCATGACGGATGCCCTGGTATCAAAGGACCAAAAGGCTCTGGAGGCGATTTTCGGTTCCGGCAGCGCGGATCTGCTATCATCCGGCGACCCGGTAGCGGATCAATTGGAACGCGAGCGATTTCTCAAATTGTATGGCGAGAAAAGCCGGTTGGAACAAACCGACGACACGGTGGTTCTCTCTATTGGAAACGAGGATTGGCCCTTTGCCATTCCCCTGGTTAAAAAGGACGGCCTATGGCGTTTTGACGCCGAGGAAGGCAGAGAGGAAATCCTGGCACGCAGGATCGGACGCAATGAACTGAATGCCATCCAGGTCTGCCTGGCTTATGTGGATGCTCAGCGGGAATATGCATTCAAACACTGGGACGCCGATGGAAATTTGCAATATGCTCAGAAAATCAAAAGTGACGAGGGGATGAAGAACGGCCTGTACTGGGAGGCGAAAGAAGGTGAAAATCAGAGTCCCCTGGGTCCCCTATTTGCCGCGGCCCAGGAAAAGGGATACAACGTCGAGTCCAGTGGTGACCAACCCATTCCATATTACGGCTATTATTACAGGATTCTAAAGGGCCAGGGAATGGATGCTGCGGGTGGCGCTTATGACTACATGGTAAATGGAAAGATGATCGGAGGATTTGCCATGGTGGCCTATCCTGCCACGTATGCGTCTTCAGGCATCATGACCTTTATCGTGAATCACGAGGGAGTGATTTACCAGAAGGACTTGGGGCAGAACACCGAGACAGCGGCGCAGACCATGACGCTCTTCAATCCTGACGGTACATGGAAAAAGGTGGAGGGATTGTGAACCTGCTGAAATGACTCAGCATTCTTGGTTGCACCGCTCTTCCGCTGCTGGTGTTAGCGCAGAAAGCAGAGACGACAGACGAACTTGCTGCACTGCAACCAATAAACCATTTTCCCAATATGTTTTTCTTAGGATCTATATTATTCCGTCTTCATGACAGGAGCTTGGCAAACAATATTTAAGTGAGGTGATTGATGAAAACTAAACTATCACTGCTTCTATTCGTATTCATTTCGATTGCGTTTTTGTTGAGCAGTTGCGGAACGGTACCGATTCGCAAACCCTTACCGAAAGAATTCGGCGAGACGTCCCAGATTCCCGGTATCCCGGAGGCCAAATTCTGGGGCGATGAATCCCCGCCGTTTGCCGAAACGATTGCCGGTCAGCCACGCGAAAATCTGATGCAAACCTTTTCCGGCGTTTTTGGGCGAGAACATAACTACCTGGCGATATCCGGCGGTGGGGCGGAAGGTGCTTTCGGGGCCGGACTGCTGGTCGGGTGGTCCGCATCCGGAACCCGACCCGACTTTACCATGGTCACTGGTATCAGCACCGGTGCCATTTTGGCGCCCTTGGCATTTCTCGGTCCGGCATACGATGATCAAATCAAGGAGATGTACACGACCTATTCCACCAAGGATCTCTTGATTAAACGCAACATTCTGGCGACCCTTACCGGAACCTCGGCCGCCGACACGAAACCGTTGCGGAAAATGCTCGCCAAATACATTAACCAGGAGGTCATGGAGGCCATTGCCACCGAGTATAAAAAGGGACGCAGGTTGTGGATCGGGACAACGAACCTCGATGCCCAGCGGGCGGTTATCTGGAACATCGGTCTTATCTCTTCTAGTGGCCAGCCTGGTGCCCTGGAGTTGATCCACAACATCGTTCTGGCCTCTGCGTCCATACCGGTGGCCTTTCCCCCGGTACTAATCGAGGTCGAGGCCGACGGCAAGCGCTATGATGAAATGCATGTGGATGGTGGAACTGCCTCGCAAGTGTTTCTCTACCCGGCTGATCTCGATTGGAGGGTTATCGCCCAGAAGCTCGAGGTTAAAGGAAGCCCCAGGGTCTACGTGATACGCAATTCATATCTTAAACCCGAATGGGAAACGGTGAAACCCAAGATTAAGCCCATTGCCAGCACATCAATCAGTTCTCTCATCCGGACTCAGGGCATTGGGGATATGTACCGGATTTATCTCGACTGTCGGCGTGATGGAATTGACTTCAATCTGGCCTACATCCCGGAAGATTTTGATCTGAAGCCTAATGAAGTCTTCGATCCGGTGTTTATGGGCAAACTCTTTGATCTGGGATATCAATTGGCCATAAAAGGCTATCCCTGGGCCAAAGCCCCCCCGGGATTTAAATAGTTTCGATATCGGATGGAATAGCATAAATTTAGGTACAAAAAGTCATTCATGCTGAAATCGGAAAGTGCCTTTCATATTAGGTACGAGCAACCCACAATTATCCTGATTTTTGGCTTACGGCTATGAAGAAAAAATCGTAAATTATTACGTATATCGTTTGGTAATCAAAAATATTTCCATATCTAATTATTTCAGATTTCTCCGGCGAGCCAGAAATCAGTTCAGAGTCAATTTACCTGCTGATATGTTTGAAAGTGTCAATTAGAAAATACTGATCCATCCCTATATTGACATCGGGCATATTTATCCTCCCTGCTCCCTGAGAAGACACGACTTTTTAGCGACGGATGATCATGCTGATATACGCTGGGTTGGTTGCCGCATGACTTAGGTTCGTTGCGGAGCTGCCTCTCTCTATTAGCGGGAGTTTTATATTCCCATAGCAGAAACGAGGATTCTCTTTTCCGTAGTCACACCTCTTCAGGGAAGCGGGAAATAAGTATCTTATGCAATTCAAGGCTTGATAAGCTTTAACAAACGGTGCCCGGCTCTACCGCTCAACATGCGCTTGTATTTGTTGGGTGATCCGTTTGACTCTATAGCTACATTCATTTGCCGTATCGATATACTCCTGGAGAGCAATATGCTGCGCTGGGTGAGAGAACTTGATTGTTGCCAGCCAATTATAAAAACCATTGGTCCAGTGTCTCTTACCACTTTATTGATAGCCATGCCGCAGTAAAAAGGCTAACAATCGTTGGCGTGCCTTTCGTTCGAGGCTTTGAAAATCCTAAGACCCATCGTTGAGCAGTGCCGAGACCAGCCTGGCTGCCTCAGCTCCAGAATATTCAGAGACCTGGCCGAAGAGAACGTCATCATGATCCAGGAAATGTGGTTGGACGAGGAGGCCTTGGAACGGCACCTGCGTTCAGAAGAATATCGCAACCTGCTCCTGGTCTTGGAGATGGCACTCAGACAGTCCGAGATCAGGTTCGATACCATCTCGAGTTCGACGGGTATTGAGACCATCGAAAAGGAACGAAGCCACGCGAGATGAAGATACGGCCTTCACCCTCCATTGGAAAAATCGCTTCACCTCGAAACCGTGAAAGTGAGAGGGAGATAAAAGGTTAATTCAAGCAGCCTTCGCGATCCAGAAAATCAAATCAAAAGGAGATAAGACAATGAAAATCATCATCGTTGGCGGAGTGGCCGGCGGCGCATCGTGTGCGGCGCGCCTGCGCCGGTTGGATGAAAATGCGGAAATCCTCATGGTCGAGCGCGGACCGTACGTTTCGTACGCGAACTGCGGATTGCCTTACTACGTCGGAGGGGTGATCGAAAAAGAGTCGAGCCTTCTTGTGGCGAGCGAGCAGCTGTTCCGCGAGCACTTCGCGATCGACGTGCGGACCAACTGCGAGGCGGTTTCCATTTCGCCGAAGAATAAAACCGTGGACCTGCGCAACACCGAGACCGGCGAGGTCACGACCGAGTCCTACGACAAGCTGGTATTGTCGCCTGGGGCGGCCTCGGTTCATCCGCCCCTGCCCGGAATCGATCTTCCGGGGATATTTCATGTCCGGACCGTGCCTGACGCGCGGACGATCCGGGAGTGGATCGAATGCGGCACGACGTATCTTACCGGGATGTCCAGGTACTCGGGTATCCAGATGGTCAAACCCGTGCGGCGGGCGGTGGTGGTGGGCGGCGGTTTCATCGGTCTCGAGACGGCGGAGAACCTGATTCACATCGGGTTCGACGTGACCCTCATCCAGAAGCCCGATCACGTCCTGTCCCCCCTGGATCCGGAGATCGCGGTCCTCGTCCAGGGCCATATAAAAAGGCATGGCGTGCAGGTTGCCGCCAACGACGGCGTGGTCGGTTTCAAGCAGTTGGAAGGTGGCGCGATCGAGGTTCAGACGAGTTCAGGGAAAACATATCCGGCGGACATCGTGATTCTCGCCATCGGCGTGCGGCCGGACACCGCCCTGGCCAAGACGGCCGGCCTCACGATCGGTGAACGCGGCGGCATCCGCGTCAATGAGCATATGATCACCAGCGACCCGGACATCTTTGCCGTCGGCGACGCCGTCGAGGTCAAGGACTTCGGGACCGGTCAGTGGAGCCTCATTGCTCTTGCCGGGCCGGCGAACCGGCAAGGCCGCATAGCGGCCGACGTGATCGCCGGACGCGACTCCCGCTACCGGGGCACTCAAGGCACCTCGATTATCGGGCTGTTTGGTGGTGCCGCCGCCTGGACCGGCATCAGCGAAAAAACGCTCAAACAGCTCGGCGACACGGACTACGAAAAGATATTCCTGTTCCCGAATTCACACGCCGGGTACTACCCGGGCGCCAAGATGCTCGGCTTGAAGGTCATTTTCCGGAAATCCAACGGGAAAGTCCTCGGCGCGCAGGCGTTGGGCCAGGACGGCCCGGCGGTGGACAAGCGCATCAGCGCCCTGGCAATGGCAATTCAGATGGGTGCGACAATCTACGACCTCGAAGAAGCCGAGCTGTGCTACGCGCCCCAGTTCGGCAGCGCCAAGGACCCGGTCAACTTCGCCGGAATGGTCGCCGCCAATGTCCTGCGGGGCGACATGCCGCTCAGCCACTGGGATTCATTGGACGGAGCCTTCCTCCTGGACGTGCGCGAGCCGGTGGAACTGGCCGTGGAGAGCGTGCCGGGCGCGGTCAACATCCCCATGGGCCAGCTCCGCGCGCGCCTCGATGAGCTTCCCCGCGACCGCGAGATCCATATCATCTGCCGTTCGGCCCAGCGCGCCTATTACGCGACGCGCATCCTTGTACAAAACGGGTTCAACGCTCGAAATATCTCCGGCGGCATGCTGTCACGCGCGATGTACTCTCTGGGAGAATTGATTTATTGAACCGAAACTGGGCGGGAAACCGCTCAATCTAGGTTTAAGTCTCTTCATGCAGATAGTTTTAAACATAATACGGTTCACTCGTGAAGGGGTAATGTCGGGTATAGAGAGAGGTGTAGAACATGAACAACCCTGACGAAAACAAAGGGAACCTGAAGAAAAAACTACTCCATGAAATGAAGGTGTATTGGGTCTTTGTCGGCTATCTATCCCTGGTTTTCGCGGCGTTCACCCAGTACCGCAGGCTCATTCTCGCCGACGTTGGTATTACCTACACCGAATACGGGGTGGCCCTGATCGAAGCCTTTATTTTTGCCAAAGTCATCATGATCGGCGATGTACTCCACCTCGGTCGCGGCCTTGAACACAGGCCTTTGATTTTCCCCACCCTTCTAAAGACGGCTATTTTCACTCTCTTTGTCGGCATCTTTGTCTTCATCGAACATGCCATCAAAGGCCTGATAAAGGGCAAGGGGGCCGTGGAAGGTGTCATGGAGTTCCTTGGAAAGGGACCCTACGAAGTACTCGCCGGGGGCTTGGTCATCTTCGCGGCGTTTATCCCCTTTTTCGCCTTGAGGGAGGTGGGTCGTGCCCTGGGTGGAGAGGGCAAGTTATTGGCTTTATTGTTCATGAAGAGAGACGGCCAGTGATCTTCGCTCCAAGATAGATGGTCGTGGCCAGGCGTATGAGGCGATGATGCTTGACGGTTTGAGGAAACGATGCCCGTCAGTTTGCCGCGCAAACCGGATAAACGCGCCAACAAAAGGAGAAGAATTGCATGCCTAAGCCACGCAGGTACCAGTGGCCCGCGGTTTTTTCAGGTTTGCGCGGAATGACGCGGGCAAATTTGCCCAACGAGATTTCAGCCGGCATCACCCTGGCGGCATTGATCATTCCCCTCAATATCGGATACGCGCAGGTGGCCGGATTGCCTCCGGTGTTTGGCCTCTATGCGGGCATTATTCCACTGGCCATATTTGCCCTCTTCCCCAGCTCGCCCCATGTCGTGGGAAGTTCGGATGCCCCCATTTCCGCGATCATGGGAGCGATGCTTATCGGCTTTGCTCCCATAGGAGAGGCGCCTGGCGTATCTGGCATCGGAAAAGTAATCAATCAGGAGTATTCAGGCGGTCGGACCTTGCTTTAAACTTTGAATTTCAATCGATAAGGAGCTGATTCATGACGCAACAGAAAAGAGTAAGTACGACAGTACCATTGAACTGGAAAGAGGTGTGGTTCACCAACTGCCCCATGGTATCCGCCAACAACGTCGATCAGGAATTGGGGTGGTGCCGCGAGGAGTTCAAGAAGATCGGTGTTGAGTACGCCTACTTCCGCCGCGCACCCGAGAACAACTGGTACCCGCACTACATCCACAACCTCGACAACCTCATCCGCTTCGGCGGCCTGTATCCCCCAATCCATGTCCACGCGGACATCCGCCGTACCGTGCTGCTGGGAGCGACGTGGGTCTACGAAGGCGGCTGCATGGCGGTGCGCGCCGCCGACAAGATCTTCCGGATGAAGGATCTGAAAGGCAAGAAGATCGGTATCTCGAAGAGCCTGAACACCATCAAGAACGACTGGTGGCGCATCCAGGAACACATGGGCATTGAGAACATGCTGATGCTGAACGACATGACCATGGATGATGTGGAACTCGTGGAGTTCCCGTACCCGGATGACTGGTATGATAAACCCGAGATGCTGGTCCCGCCGATGAACAACCCGTCTGAACTGTGGATGCGCCGTGACCACAAGCGCGACCTGGCGTTTCGTCCTCTGGAAACGGCGCTCCTGGATGGCACCGTCGATGCGATCTACACCCAGAGCAAGGTCTTCCAACACCTGCAGGAGGCTACAGGCAAGATCAAGATGATCGAGGACCTGACCCGGTACCCGGACTGGACCGTGCAGGTTGCCAACACCCCCGCTGTCATCACCTGCACCGACGTGATGGCTAAGGAGCATCCCGAGGTTGTCGTCGCCTACATGAAGGCCATGGTCAAGGTCGGGCGCTGGGCGAACGAGCACAAGCGCGCTGCAGCGGTGCTCCTCAACCGGCAGACCTTCTACCTGGACCCCGAGGATACATACGAGGGCATCAAACACGTCGATATGGTGCCGAGTTTAAATACCAAGAATTTGCAGTGCATTAAGATCGGCAAGGATTTCATGCTTAGCCATGGCTATATTAAGAACGACTTCGATGTGGACGAGTGGGCGGCGCCGGAGTTCCTGGAGCAGGGGGTGAGGGAATGGCTCGAGGAGGAGTGGGAAAGAAAGAGCTGGAGCAAGTTGGCTGAGGGAGGCGGGCTCGAGACAGAAGGCGTGCGGCTCGGGTAGATGGGAGAAAGTTCGAATAACAATTGTAAATGGCCCTTTTTGCAATTTCGGCGTCAACTTCAAATAGATCTTCTGATCGGCGACGCCGAACTTGCTCAAGGGAACAATGTGATTTTGATCTCTGCCGGAGCGTCAAGTTCAAGAAAGTTAGAGGTTAGCGTATGAACCAAACCGTTAAAACGCCTTTAATCGACACCATTCTCAGGATCGTCGTGCTTTTCCTGCTCATTGCCTGGTGCATCGGGATCATCTTCCCCTTCCTCGAGACCGTGATCTGGGGTGCCATCATCGCCATCGGCCTGCACCCCTTCTTTGGGATGGTAAAACGCTGGGTGGGGAACAGGAATATGCTGGCAGGGGTCCTGTTGATCCTACTGATGCTCGTCATCCTCCTGCTGCCAACCGCCTGGCTCATCAAATCGCTGTTTGAAGGGATACAAAGCCTGACCATCCAGTTCAGGGACCAGACCCTTGTTATCCCTCCTCCCGACCCGTCTGTGGCGGGATGGCCCCTGATCGGAAAACCTATTTCCCAAGTATGGTTGCTAGCCTCCCAGAGCCTGGAATCGGCTATCACGACCTACAGGGAACCTCTGTCGAAACTGGGCATGACAATTCTCGGGCCACTGGGCGGTGCCGGGAAGAGCCTCATCATGTTTTTCGTCTCGGTGATCATCGCCGGCGCATTCCTTGTCAAAGCCGATGCTTCGGCCGCTTTTGCGCGCAAACTGATCCGTCGTCTGGCCGGAGAACGCAGCGATGAAATGATATCTATCACAGGCGTAACCGTCAAGAATGTCGCCAAAGGCATCCTCGGGGTTGCCTTCTTTCAGTTTCTTACAGCCGGTACGGTGTTTGTGTTGGCGAATGTACCTCTTGCAGGACTCTGGGCCTTTGCTGTCCTGGTTTTTGCCATTCTTCAATTGCCTACAGTCATTGTCATCTTACCGGTCATCATTTATCTCTTTTCGGTAAATGAGCTGCCGCCGGCTATCCTGTGGGCGATCCCGCTGCTGGCCATCGCCCTATCCGACAATGTACTGAAACCGCTGCTGATGGGAAAAGGTTCCACCGTGCCAATGCTGGTCATCTTCCTCGGCGCCATCGGTGGATTTATCTTCTCCGGCTTGATCGGGCTGTTCACCGGAGCCATCGTTCTTTCAGTAGGTTACAATATGTTGGTGCACTGGATCGGCGAAGAGCAGAACTGACAGAAATCCCTGTTTCGGGCATAGGGCCGGTATCCCATGCCCACAATCTATGCGCCGTTATCCGACAGGCCCGAAGGGGCCAGCAAAGGAGGACGATCGATGAATGCCGAACAATCCCGTCTCGAAGAAGCCCGAACGAAGAAAACTCCCTGGAAGAAGTGGGGACCTTACCTGAGCGAACGCCAGTGGGGAACCGTGCGTGAGGACTACAGCGAAAGCGGAGATGCCTGGAATTACTTCCCCCATGACCAGGCCCGTTCGCGGTCTTACCGTTGGGGCGAAGACGGCCTCGCCGGAATTTCCGATGACCATCAGCGCCTCTGCTTCGCGCTGGCGCTGTGGAACGGAAAAGATCCGATCCTGAAAGAACGTCTGTTCGGGTTGAGCAACAGCGAGGGAAATCACGGTGAAGATGTGAAGGAATGCTATTTCTATCTCGATTCGACACCGACCCACTCGTACATGAAGTACCTCTACAAATACCCTCAGGCGGCCTTCCCGTATGACAATCTGGTCGCGACGAACCGCGACCGCGGCCGAGGCAACCCCGAATATGAGCTGCTCGACACGGGCGTGTTTGACCAAGACCGCTATTTTGATGTTTTCGTGGAATACACCAAAGCGTCGCCCGAGGATATCCTCATTCAGGTCACCGCTCATAACCGTGGCCCGGAACCGGCGGCGCTCCAGGTCCTACCCACCCTCTGGTTTCGCAATGACTGGTCGTGGGGGGAGGATATCGCCCGCCCCATCCTTCGTCAGACTGCTCAGGATGAAACCGGTGGAATCGTCGCGCTCTCGCATCGAGAACTCGGGGAGCGCTTCTTTTACGCGGAAAGCGCGTCGGCGCTCCTTTTCACGGAGAATGAAACCAATACGGAGCGGCTGGACGGCACGCCGAATACTTACCCATACGTAAAAGACGGCATCGATAACTTTATTGTTTATGGCAACAAAGATGCGGTCAATCCCGAAAATACAGGGACCAAAGTCTCGGCCCATTATCTGCTCACGCTGGGGGCCGGAGAGTCCCGCACGATTCGCCTGCGACTCAGCGACACATTGATGTCCGGAAATCCCTTCGGCAAGGGTTTTGATGAGATCTTTGTGGCCCGGCTGCAGGAAGCCGACGAGTTCTATGCGACCGTCATTCCTGCCTCGGTTAACCCCGACACGGCCGGTGTCATGCGGCAGGCTCTGGCCGGGATGCTCTGGTCCAAACAGTTCTATTTCTATGACGTCGGCCGGTGGCTCAAACAGCACGGCATTCAGCCGTACAAAGCGAATCAGCGTTCCGTCCGCAACGATCGCTGGGGGCACATGGTCAATGCGGACGTGATCTCGATGCCGGACAAATGGGAATATCCCTGGTATGCCGCATCCCGGTCCTTACCACCAAGCGAGGGCTTACAGGCGTGTGAAGGGCCGAACGGTCTGCGTTTCCCATGACTGGGTATTCGCCTCCGAACTAGTGGGTAGAGAATTACCTCGGAATGGTTAAACTTGCTTGCACTATAATAATACTTCGGCTTTCTTGAGATGGGTTCTAATATTTTTGTGATTTCTAATCTGAAATTTGGGACAGGTTGTGATATTTCTTGATATCACAGGATCCAGAGGAAGTGCCTTTTTTGCTTATTATCTCTATATCTGATTTCGGCTGATTTGATTTTCGGAAACATTTTGATGGGATCTACGAAAAACCGCACAACTACCTGGCAATTTCGGGCGGTGGTCCAAATGGCGCCTTTGGTGCCGGACTCCTTGTGGGGTGGACGGCATACGGCAATCGTCCTGAGTTTACCATGGTGACCGGAATCACCACCGGCGCACTGACGGCACCTTTTGCTTTTCTTGGACCGGACTATGATGACAAACTCAAGTTGGTCTACACAACCACTTCAACCAAGGATGTCCTGAAAGAACGAAAACTTCTCAGTTCTCTTTTCGGTGACTCGATGACCGACACAACGCCCCTGAAGGCTATGATCGCCAAGTATATTACGATCGACATTGTCAGAGCGATAGGGAGGGAACACCAGCGCGGCCCTCGTCTGTTCGTCGGTACGGTCAATCTCGATGCCGGACGTTCCGTGATCTGGAATATCGGGGCCATCGCCGCAAGCGATCATCCACACAAATTGGAGTTGATCCACGAGATTCTTAGGGCCTCGGCGGCAATTCCGGTCATTTTTCCACCGATTGCCATAACTGTTGAGAACAATGGCAGGCAATATGAAGAGTTGCACGTTGATGGGGGCACAGGATCCCAGGTCTTCGTCTACCCGGCAGCCATAGATTGGAAGCGTATTACGAAAAAACTCAAGGTGCAAGGTGATCCCAAGGTTTATGTGATCAGGAACTCATTTATAGGAACGGACTACAAGGGTATCAATCGAAGTCTGGTGCCGATTGCGAACCGCTCGATAGACTCGTTGATCAGGACACAGGGGATCGGTGACCTCTATCAGATCTATACCCTGTGCCAACGTGATGGCAACGACTTCAACCTGGCGTACATCCCGGCAGAGTTTACCGAATCGCCGAAGGAAGGGTTCGACCCGGTGTACATGGGTAAACTCTATGAATTGGGGTTCCAGATGGCAATTAAAGGGTATTCATGGGTCAAAACTCCACCGGGTTTCATAATGGGAGAGTAGTTTGGGTGGGTTGGATCGACTCGTGGTCATCCCATTCCTTATCACGGGTATTATTACAGGATTTTTAAAGAGCAAGGGAAGGATACTCCGGGTGGCGCCTACGACTACATGGTAAATAGAAAGATGATCGGAGGATTTGCCGTGGTGGCTTATCCTGCCACGTATGCGTCTACAGGCATCATGACCTTTATCGTGAATCACGAGGGAGTGGTTTACCAAAAGGACTTGGGGCAGAACACCGAGATAGCGGCGCAGGCCATGACGTTCTTTAACCCTGACAGCACGTGGGAAAAGGTGGAAGAGGTGGCTATCGGGACGAAGGATTGAGCCTGATGACGCCCGGCTGCGGGCTTTTGCATCCGACCAGGCCGGCTTCCAAGATCTTTACGACCATTTATCCCGCCTCTGAAACAAGCATCTTCGTCGGCAATTTCGCGAAGGCGGCCGGACGAAACCGTTGCATTGATCGTCAAGCGATTAAATGACAATCAATCAAAACGTCGGATCGCTTGAAAACTGCGTGATTCGCTGATAAAAGAGATTGGGAAAGATGATGAGCTGGTGTCCGTGTATCCCACTGAAAGCGGCCTGTCGCTGGTGGTACAAGACGTGTGTGCTCGATCTAAACGACCAAATCAATTTCAATTGTTTTTCCAATTTCATGAATAAAAGGATTACATTCATTTTTACCTCTAAACCCAATAACAAAAATTACTGCCAAGAATGAGGTTTAATATGCCAAAACAGATGTTAAAGCGGATGGTCTGGCTGCTTTGCCTATCGATTGCCCTGACGGCCTGCAAAGAAAAAGCTGAAGTTATTGCAGTGGTCCGGGCGATCAAGACAATGACCGTCAGTGAACAAGCGGTCGAACAGATACTCAAGTTTTCCGGGCTTGTCGCCGCGGTCGATTCCTCCGACCTCAGTTTTCAGGTCGGAGGGCAGGTGGAGTCGGTGAAAGTCGACATCGGAGATCAGGTAGAAAAAGGACAAGTGCTCGCTGTTCTTGATCCGGAGCCCTACCAGTTGGAGGTGGATTCGGTCAAGGCTGAACTTGTAAAGGCCAGGGACAATGTCGCCAAATCAAAATCGCAGTACGAGCGGCATAAGCGGATATACGAACAGGGTGCGGGAGCAGAAAGTTATGTGGATGTTTCAGAATATAATTACAAGGCTGCCAAAAGCGCGGTTAATTTTCAGCTGGCAAGATTGGATCTTGCCAAGCGTAACGTGCGTAAAACGAAGCTGCTCTCTCCTTACGAAGGCACCATAGCCCTGCGGTCGGTGCAGCCACACGAGGAGGTGCAAGTCGGTCAGAAAGTGTTTGAAATTGATGCTTCCGGGAAAATGGAGGTACAGTTGGCCGTACCGGAGACTGCCGTCGACCGGATCAACATCGATGATGCAGCGACGATCACCTTTTCCACGCTGCCGGGCGAATCGGCAAAAGGCCGTATTTCATACATCGGTTCCGCCGCTGTGGAAGCCAACGCTTTTCCGGTCAAAGTGGAGCTGAAGGATCCGGACAAAAAAGTCAAACCCGGCATGACTGCTGAAGCAAATCTAATTGTAAAAGAAAAAAACCAGATGCCGGGATATAAGGTACCGCTTCAGGCAATCTTACCTGCCACGGAAGCGAACCAGGGGTATGTCTTTGTATATGATCCCCAGACATCGATAGTCAAAAAAACGCCGGTCCGCTTCCGCAACATAGAACAAACAAAGGCTGTCACTGATGATGGTCTTGCGGCTGGGGACGTCATTGCCGTGGCCGGTGTCAGTTTTTTAGCCGATGGAATGAAAGTGAAACTGATGAAACAGTAAGGGGCAGATGTCAGTATTCAGGTATCAGCCAATACATTATTACTCCCTGAATCCGCCCGTATTTGATGTCTCGTCCATCCTGCAGAGAATAATTTTTGCGATGTCTGTGTAATCTTCATCACCCTTGGGGAAAAAGGAATTGATAATGAAAGGTATCACCGGATTTGCGCTGAATAATTCGCGAACCGTTATCATGACCATAGTGTTGGTAATTGTAGGAGGAGTATATGCGTTTATAGGCCTTCCGAAACTGGAAGACCCCTTAATAACGATTCGTGAAGCGGTGGTGGTGGCAAAATATCCCGGTATGCCGGTGGAGCAAGTCGAACGCCTGATTACCCGGCCTATCGAAGAGGAAATCCGGAGCATGGGTGAGGTGGATGAGATCAAGGATTCAACATCCAAAGTCGGCGAATCCTTGATCCATGTAACCATCAAAGATGAAGTACCTTCCGAACAGCTTCCGGCGACATGGAAACTGCTGCGAAACAGGATGGATGATGTCAAACCCGAGTTGCCGGAAGGCACCATCGGGCCGATGGTCAACGATACGTTCGGTGACACGTCAGTGGCCACCATCGCGCTATGGAGCGATGGATTCAGCATGGCGGAAATGCATGAAACCGCCCGTCAAATCAGAGAACGTCTCAACCTGATGAAGGGAATCCAGAAGGTCGATTTCACCGGTGTGCAGGATGAACGCATCTATCTGGAGGTGTCAAACGCCAAGATTGCACAACTGGGAATCGATATCACTGTTATCGGGCAAAGTCTGCGGGAGCAAAACATACTTTTACCCGGCGGCAGAATAGACGTTGACGATGTGGAAATCATCGTGGAAACTCAGGGTCGGTTCAAGTCCATAGGGGAGATCGGAGAAGTCCTGATCCCGATCTCCGGAACCCAGGCCACGATTCCACTCCGCGACATCGCAACAATTAGAAAAGCATACGTGGAGCCGATCCACAACCCGGCCTACTACAATGGCCATCAGTCCATCGTTTTAAGCATATTCATCCTCAAAGGTGTCGATGCGGTCGAGTTCGGCGAGCGACTGAAGAAAGAAGTCCAAGAGATAGAGCGATCCCTTCCCTGGGGCTATGTGCTCGAGTTTGCCACCTACCAGCCCAAACTCATAAAAAAAGCCGTCAGCGGCATGGTGATCAATGTGATTGAAAGCGTGGCCATCGTTCTGGTGGTGGTCATGCTGCTCCTGGGGCTTAGAACCGGATTGATTGTCGGCTCTTTCATCCCCCTGGTCATGCTCTTCGGTCTTTTAGTGATGTCCGCGCTGGGGATCGATATGGAACGGATGTCCCTGGCCACGATGATTATTGCACTGGGCATGTTCGTGGATAACGCCATTGTGGTATCCGATGACATTAAAGTGAATCTGGAAACGGGAATGGCACGCAAGGATGCTGTTTTAAAAACCGGTAACTCCCTTGCGGTCCCCCTGCTGACCAGCACGCTGACCACTGTTTTCGCCTTCGGGCCGATTCTGCTTCAAATCGGATCAACGGGTGACTACACCTCCTCGTTGGGTTCGGTAATGATCATTCTGCTCATGGGCTCGTGGTTCTTCTCCATGTTTTCCTCCACCAGCATGTGCTACTGGTTTTTAAAGACAAAACCGGCCGGTGACGGTGATAAAAAGCAGGAAAGCGATCCGTATCAGGGGAAATTTTATCGGATTTATCGCCGGATACTGGAAATATCTCTGCGCTATCGGACTCTGGTGCTGGTTTTTACGGGTGGTGTGTTTGCTTTAGCACTCTATGCGGCAACGTTTATACCGCAGGCTTTTTTCCCGAGCGGGGATAGAAATCAGTTTTTGATTTATCTCGATCTTCCCGCTGGAACGAGCATCGAGGAGACCGACCGGACCGTAAGAGAGCTCAGCGCCTGGCTGCAGGACAAAAAGGAAAATCCGGAAATCACCGGAACGATTGCTTACGTGGGGAACGGTGGACCACGATTTTTCCTTTCCCTATCACCGGTGGATCCGGATCCATTCGTCGGGTTTTTAATCGTCAACACCCAGACAAACAAAGAGGTGCCCGAACTCGTCCAACGCACGGGCCAATACCTGGTAAATCATTTTCCGAATGTTCGCGGCAGGGTCAAGGCCATGTGGCTTGGCGCCAGTGAAACCGGCTTGATGGAAATCCGGCTCAGCGGTCCTGATACGGGGGTGCTGCAAGAGCATGCCGAACAGTTGATGGCGGCGTTTCGAAAAATTCCCGGCACCAAGGATATCAAACAGGATTGGAACAACCGGGTGTTGACGGTCAAGGCGGATGTCGATCAGAACCGCGCTCGCCGTGTCGGGGTGACATCAAAGGATGTTGCCGATACCCTGGAGTTTTTTATCGACGGTACGACAACCACTAGTTATCATCAGGGCAATGTTCAGATTCCCATCGTCGCGCGTGGGGTCGAGGATGAAAGGGATTCCCCTGACAGCCTGCGCACGCTCGGCATCCGGACATCATCCGGTGGCAGCGTGCCGGTCAGCCAGGTTGCCGATGTGTATGCCGTGGGCGAGTTGAACCGCATCATGCGCTACAATCAGGAGCGCACCATAACCGTCAGCGCCAAAAACCAGGTGTTGAAGGCTTCTGAGATGTTTGCGGCCCTCAAGCCGACCCTGAATGGGATGGAATTTCCGAATAACCACCACTGGGCGGTGGGGGGCGAACTCGAGGACTCGGCCAAGGCCCAGAGAAATTTAGTGAAATGGATGCTGCCATGTTTTGGCGGCATCGTTTTTTTGCTGGTGTGGCAGTTTAACTCCATCCGGCGGGCCGCCATTATTATCTTAACGATGCCGCTGGTCATTGTCGGGTCAGTAGTCGGCCTGCTGGTGATGCAGGCCGATTTTGGCTTTATGGTCATCCTCGGACTTTTGGCTCTGGCCGGATCCATTGTGAACAACGGGATTGTGATGATCGATAAAATCGAAGAAAACCGGCGCGAGGGACAAACGCCCTATGATGCGGTTGTCAATTCGGCCGTCAGCCGATTCCGGCCGATCTTGCTTTCGGTTTCTACAACTATGCTTGGCTTCACGCCACTGATCATCAATCATGATCCGCTTTTTTACGGCATGGCATGCATCATGTTTTTCGGCCTGGGTATCGGCAGTTTGTTTACACTGAACTATGTTCCGGCACTCTACAGCGTCTTTTTTCGGGTCAAACTTCCCGCAAATAATGTGCCTGGCTAAACCCTATAACAACACATATTGATCATATCCGGGTTATTCGCAGGGTTACGATGGGCTCACACACCACTCAGGATCAGCAAGGGTTATAGAGGGGAAAGAATTATGTATACCGGCGAAGGATTTGTTGTAACCAATTCTTACCAGATGGCGCGCGCCGCAAGACAGATCAAGCCATTGAGGCATTGGATGCTGGCATGGGCAGCGATTGTGTTGATCATGGGTGGCTGCACCATGGTCGGGCCGGATCTCGTAAAGCCTGAGGCGCCGTTGCTGGACGAATGGAAGGAGAAAGGAGCACCAGGTTTGAGTGTGGGACAGACCGATTACAGTACCTGGTGGCGTGCGTTCGAAGATCCTGTACTCGACAATTTAATTGAAAAAGCCTACCAGCAGAACCTTTCCCTGCAGGTCGCCGGCATCCGTATTTATGAGGCGCGTGCGCAATTGGGTATTGCGGTGGGCTACTTGTACCCTCAGCAGCAATCGGCTTCTGGAGCTCTGACAACCAACAAACTAAGCACAAGTACCGAGACCCCCTTTATCGATAGTCAATTTAATGCCCTGAGGCTTGGGTTCGATGCGACATGGGAGTTGGATATTTGGGGCAAGTTTCGTCGTTCGGTGCAATCCGGCGTCGCCAACCTGGAGGCGACTGTTGCCAGTTATGACAACGTTCTCGTATCTCTGACGGCTGAAGTCGCACGCACGTATATCGTGATACGCACGTTGGAGAGACGTCTGGTTATCGCCGAGGAAAATGTTAAGATGCAAGAGCGATCTCTACGGATTGTCAACGTCCGATTTACAGAGGGTGCCGTTTCGGAGCTCGATGTGGCCCAGGCCAAATCATTGTTGACTGACACCCAAGCCCTGATTCCCCGGTTGGAATCCAGCTTGCGTCAAGCCCAAAACGCTCTGGCCATTTTGCTGGGTGTGTTGCCAGGGGAGCTGAAGGATCTTCTAAATGGACCGATGGATATTCCGGTAGCAGCAGAGACAGTTATTATTGACATTCCCAACAATCTTCTCAGACGTCGACCGGACATCCGTCTTGCTGAGTTGCGAGTCGCCACCCAAAGCCCTCAGATCGGAATTGCCAAAGCAGACCTATACCCTCAATTTTTCCTATTTGGAAATATTGGATGGCGGTCTACAGACGCAACTTCGGTATCCGGGCAGAATGCGTTGGGTGACATATTCAGTTATAAAAGTTTGTTCTGGAACGCCGGACCCGGTTTCAACTGGGATATTCTTAATTACGGGCGCATCAGAAACAGCGTGCGAGTAGAAGACGCCCGCTTTCAACAGCTTGTGGTCACTTACAAAAATACGGTCTTAAACGCCCAACGAGAAGTCGAAGATGCGATGGTGGCCTATACACGCTCCAGGGAAGAAGAACGGTTTCTTAAGGAAAGTGTCAGCGCAGCCGAACGTTCGGTAGTTTTATCTTTGCTGCAATATAGAGAGGGACTCGTCGACTATCAAAGAGTCTTGGATTCCCAGCGTTTTCTGGCCAATCAGTCTGATCGTCTGACAGTAGTCAGCGGCCAGGTGGGCACCAACCTTGTGGCCACCTACAAGGCGCTGGGAGGCGGTTGGCAAGTCAGGGAGGGAGAAGAAATCCTTTCAGCTGAAAACAGAAACGAAATGATAGAACGCACCAGTTGGGGCGGACTGCTGGATCCGGAAGGACTTGAATTGCCTGCTGACGAAAAGGATCGCCGGGATTGGCAATGGCCGGACTGGTAAGTCATTGAAAGGATTTGCCAGATTACCCCTCGACCGATCCGAGTCAGAGCATTAGTTGGATGCAGTTTTGAAGAAACAAAATCCCTTTGTTTCTGTGTCATTTTTTGTTTCATCATCAGCTTTTACGACGATGACACCACTAAATCCCGGCGGGCTCGCCGGTGATGAAATCGCCTCATTCAAGATTGCGTCAGTATCTTCAGTCCTTAACAACTCACCTTCCTCCCAAAAAAGCGCATCAGAATAGGCGGCTATGATTATTTGGGGGTTGGTGGGGGATTCACTAAATTGGTTGTGCGCCTCTCCGTAATTGATGAGGCAGATGAGGTCGTTCTGGTTCAGGCTTTTCAGGGATTCGTGAGATGCGGGACGTTCGCAGTCAGTATAAGCGGGTCCTAAAGCGATTATATCGGATTCGTCTGGAATATTTTCCTTAACGTCATTTATGACCTTCTGCAAAAAGTCCAATTCGTCTGGCGCCCATTTTAGGTTTTCGTAATAGTTGATGAGCGTGACATCAAAATCGCCATCATTGTGTTCGAATCTGGCAATAAAGGGGGCTTGATAAAATTCATCCAACTGGTTTCCGGAATAGGTATACCATTGAAGGGGATACACGATGTCTGTACGGTATATGTACGCAAATCTGGGCATATCAACTTGAAAAATAGAATCAGCCAAGTAATCGTATTGGTGGCCATATGCATTAATTTTATCAACCAAATCATTTAAAGCGGAATCTGCAACCTCAGCCGGGATATTTTGAAGAGCGACAATCTCAAATCGTGAAATGATGTCAGCCAATGGAATCAAGGTGTCTGTATCTGCAAGGTCAAATGCGCCGAGATTAAAACTTGCGATGTAAAATTGGATCTTGGAATGTGAATTGCCCGAATCATATGCCTGGGTAGGCATTTGCGTTCCGGTAAAAACAGTCCCACCAATAAAATAAAATAATAGGCTGAACAGCAAAATCTTAAACAGGCATCTCATAATGCACGCCTTCTGCAACCGTCGAACCTTTTCATCAGGTCAGCTCTGTGGTGTTATTAAGCAAAATGGGTAACGAAATATTCTGAATCAGAAATTCCCATCATTATCCTTTATAAGTGCATAAACCATATGGAATCAAGCTCCTTTGTCACGCAGTCCGGGCCGTTCCATTTCAATCGATACAAGATACCGCTTGCTAATTTACCGCCATCCTTCCAAGGATTTTTATTGGAGGCGCCGGTGACTACTGGAAAGATGACTTAAATAATTAAAATGAATGATAAAGTTGCGATTCAAAGATTATTGGAGCAATGGGCACACAATACGAAAATTGGTAAGAAAGATAAAATTTTATGTAATCATGCTGAATCAGTCGTAATATATGATGTATTACCGCCGATGAAGTATGAGAGTGCGGAATCGTATCGAAAAAGCTGGGATGAGTGGCAGCCCGAAACGACTGGTGAGAGCCTGTTTGACTTTCATGATTTAAAAGTCATTGCTGGCGAAGATGTCGCATTCGCATATGGCTTCATACATTGTGGTGGCACTCTGCCAGATGGAAATAAGTTTGAGGATTGGGTCAGGGCTACTTTTTGCCTTGAAAAGCAAAATGGTAATTGGCTCATCACTCATCAGCATATTTCAATGCCCCGAGCCTAACAGGCGCTTGCAAGTTTTACGTAAAGAGCATGCATGCTTTGTATATAGGCCGCTGCTCACTTCCACGTTGATCAGGCTCCGCTATGCTCAGTCTGATCAATGGCCGGGTTGTTCGGTTATCGGCCGTTAATATTCCCAAAGCTATAAATCAAAAAATATTAGGAGGATCGAATGGAATTGGGTGTATTTTCAGTCAGTTTAGCTGTTAAAAATAAGGTATGAAAATTGAGAAAGAAACCGATGAGAGTGAGGTTGGACCAGCGAGCTTCATTGTCATTGATCCTGATGGAAATCCAATTATGATTGATCAGCACGTGTGATCGCACGTCGAATACTAACGGGTTTAGCCCGAATATTTCATGAAATCTTTTCTACACTGTGAGTAAATTTATTAAAATTTAGATACTTGAACTGAAATTGAAGCATAATAGTCAGGGTACAGTTTGCAACTTATGATATTTAGAGAAAATTAGAAAAGTTTTCACCCCTTGGGCGCTCCCTGAAGCATATATTGGCTGCGTTATCCTGCATAGCTGGATTTCTCGTCTTTTTATATGTAATTCGGTGAGTCGTCAGGGGCTTGCAGTAGGTATACTACGGCTACACCCTTGAGTGCCTTGCCAATGAATCCCTCAGGGGCGTGTAACATCCGGGTTAGTTGGACCTCGCTGACGCTCAACTACTGATCCGCGGCGTTCGGCGACAACATATATACCGAGGTTCTTTGATGGAAGTAGACGTTAAGCAAAGATTGTGCCGGAGTGGACTGGAAGACAGTATCGGAAATATTGAAATGCGTCGGAATGGCGTATGACGAACCCGATGTGCACAGAAGGGCGTTTGAAGCCAGCCATACGACCGTGTTTGTCTATCATGCTGATCGGTTGATCGGTTTTGGTCGAGCGATTTCCGATGGCGTCTACCAGGCTGCTATCTATGATTGCGCGGTTCTCCCTGAATTCCAACGGAAGGGGATCGGAACGACAATCATGAAGAACATTTTGCCCCGGATTTCGCATTGCAACGTCATTCTATACGCGTCACCAGGAAAAGAAGGGTTCTACCAAACACACGGATTCCGGAAGATGAAAACGGGCATGGCACTCTTCAAGAAAGGCGTAGCAATGAGAGAACGTGGATTCACGGAATGACGGGCAGAATAACAATTTTTAGGATATAGAAAGCCGAATCATGCGCTGCAGCGGACGTTCGCTTCGCTTCCGCCACTGAGCACCAGCGTTAGGCGAAATATAGCAATGTCTCTATAATTTAGATTCATCGGTAATAAAAATATGCAAACAGACATCCTCATTATTGGTGGTGGGCTTAGTGGACTTACCGCGACATGGCAATTACGATCTGCAGGTGAAAACGCAAGCATAATGGAAGCCCGGTCGCGGTTCGGGGGTCGGATTCTTACAGTGGCGGGAGACGATGGTACACCTTGCGACCTTGGCCCTTCTTGGTTTTGGCCGGGTCAACCACTCGTGGCCAGTTTATTGAAACATTTTGATATTCCCTATTTCGAGCAATATGTTGACGGCGCGGTATTGTTTCAACAGATGGACGGTCGTATTGAGAGAACCCTGAACGCATCACCAATGACAGGATCATTGCGCATTCAGGGGGGTGTCAATCAACTCACGAATGTAATTGCTAATGAAATTGACGCATCCCATAAATTATTGGCGCATATGGTTACTGGACTCTCAATCAACAATGACGTTATTACGATCGATGCAATGGGACCATCAGGAAAGGTACAGGTAGAAGCGAAGCAGGTTGCACTGGCGATACCGCCTCGCTTGGCTGCTGGCTTGACATTTGTACCTGAACTCCCCCAAGAAACGATGCAAGCACTGGCCGAAACACCTACCTGGATGGCAGGGCAGGCGAAGTTTTTTGCGACCTATGATGCGCCTTTTTGGCGGATGATGGGTCTGTGTGGCACCGCCATCAGTCAGTGTGGGCCATTGGCGGAGGTCCACGACGCTTCGCCAAATTCTGGGAATACTTTCAGTTTATTTGGGTTTTCTGGTCTGGATGCAGAGAGTCGGGCGAGTATGGGACGACTTGAATTTATTAAACAAGCAATGGCTCAACTCGAGGCGTTGTTTGGGAATGAGGCGAATCGGCCAAAAGCGGTTCATTTTCAGGACTGGAGTACGGAAAAATTTACCGCCAATGTCAACGATCGCAAACCGCTAACCCGCCATCCACAGTATGGCCTGAACCTTATATTGGGTCGTGCCTGGGGCAGGAAGCTCGAATTTATTTCAACGGAAACATCTTTCAGCAATGGTGGTCTGATTGAGGGAGCATTGGAAGGCGGTCTAAGGTTTTCTAAGCGTATTACCGGTGTGAAAATCCCGCTCATCAATGACAAATACACACCACATACTGCAAGCATGAATTGGAATACCAGTCGTTCAATTATCTAAAATTAGCAGTATCAATTCCTTGGGACCGTGCACCCCGAAAGTCAATATAAACTCGATGTCAGCTGTTTTTGAAGGGCCGGAAATCAGCAAGGCGTTGGTCGGAATTTTTTCTGACCAGCCCAATTCGGCGAATGCATCGGCCGGGGAGGCGTAGATTTTGTCTGCCTCCAGAACGGCGATATGAATGTGGGGCACCAAAGACATGAGCCGAGGTTCGATTTCGTTCGGCCAAAGGATAATGGCTCCGGGATCGGCAATGCCGCCGATGGTGGTTGTCAGGGCTGCATCGACTTCGAAAAGCTTTGATTTGAAATCCTCGATCTCTCCGTCATAGTTCAAGAGGGCCGGCAGTCCTTCTCGACCGTTTTGCCAGGTGCTGAGGAGGGCCTTGCCATAGTCGGTTTCGGGTGCGATCAGCAGGTTACTCAGCTTCTTTTCTTTTGCAATTGTTTCAAGCTGTTTAACCCAGGTGTCGGCTGTCACCAAATACACTTCAGTGCGCACGGCCCCCATGAGAGTTTTAAGCCGCTCGATCTTCTCTTCGTGGGACATCTGGGGTATGGGCATGGTCTCTATCGAACTTGTTTTCTGATCAGCCGATACCGTCATTGCGGTCCGCAGGCGGTTGAAAATGCGTTCACGGGCGCTGCTACTCATTTCGGACTCCTTTTTCACGAGCAATCTGATGCAGACTTTTTTTGGCAAATTTCGGAGCTGTTCTTGCGCGGGTCCAGGCTCGTAGCGGACCGACCGGGGGCAACTTATTCCCCATCGCGCCCAAAATTTTCTCGTTGGCTTCGCGCAATAACGGGACCGTGTTCATCCGAGCCCAGGCTTTCCAGATCAGGTGTTCTACAGGGGTTCGTTTGCAGCCATGCCCTTTAACCTGCGAAGTGGCTTCCCGAGAATGGCTTTCATCTCGCAGCCGGCGTATCAAGCTGGGGATGGGAATTTTAACCGGGCAAACGTCCCCGCAGGCATTGCAAAGGGTAGAGGCAGTAATGAGTTCTCCCGCTTTTTCAAGACCTTCCATCTGCGGTGTTAGAATTTTACCGATGGGTCCGGGATAGACAAAGCCATAGGCATGGCCCCCGATCCGGGTGTAGACCGGGCAGTGATTGAGGCAGGTCCCGCAACGGATGCACTGAAGGGTCTGGCGGAATTTCGGGTCGGCCAAAATGTGAGATCGCCCGTTGTCCAGAATGATCAGGTGCACCTCTTTGGGGCCGTCTTTTTGGCCCGGGCGTCGTGGCGAGGTGATCATGTTGACGTAGGTTGTGATCAACTGGCCGGTGGCTGATCCGGTCAACAAGCGTAACAGCGGCGGCACGTCGGTCCATTTGGGGATGACCTTTTCCAACCCCATCACCGCGATGTGCACTGGCGGGACGGTGGTGCACATGCGACCGTTGCCTTCGTTTTCCACCAGGAGCAGCGTTCCGGTCTCAGCTATGGCGAAGTTCACCCCGCTGAGGCCCACCGGCGCTGCGGCAAACTTCTTTCTCATGGCATTGCGGGCAATGGCCGTGAGCTCTTCCACCTTTTCGGTGTAAGGCGTGTTCGGAATCTTCTCGTGAAAGAGCCGGGCCACCTCGTCTTTGTTTTTATGAATGGCCGGCACAATGATGTGCGAAGGGGTCTCCCCGGCCAGCTGGATAATGAATTCACCCAGGTCGGTTTCAATCGGCTCGATTCCGTTTTCGATTAAAAAGTGGTTGAGGTGCATTTCTTCCGACACCATCGATTTACCCTTGACGATCTCATTGGCATTGTGGGAACGCATAATGTCAAGGACGATTCTGTTGGCCTCATCGGTGGTTTCGGCCCAATGGACCTGGATGCCGTTTTCAATGCACTTTTTTTCCAGTTGCTCAAGGAGTTCAGGCAAACGGCTCAATGCCTGCTGCTTGATCGCATTGCCGATCTCACGGAGGTTTTTAATTTCTTCCGGGTCGGGAAAAACAGCCTTACGTTTGCTGATGAGCGTGTCCATTGCCGACTGCAAATTTTGGCGCAGTTGCGGGTTCTTAAGATCCCGCGCTACATTGGTTTCAAAGTCGAATGGCATCTCATTATGCATTGATTCTCTCCCAAATAAATTCAGCGATATGTTTACCTTTGACTGGCAATCGCATCTTTTCCATTGCGCCGGTAATGTTCATGAGGCAACCGCAATCCCCAGTCAGCAGGACGGTCGCACCGGTTTCCGACGCGTTCCGTGCCTTGTCCTGAACCATTGCGGCTGATATCAGTGGCTGCTTGACCGAAAATGTGCCGCCGAATCCGCAGCACTCGGTTTCGCGATCCAATTCGATCAATTCCACATTGCTCAACTGGCGGATCAGGGACTTGGAATCCCCGATCACGTCCATTTCACGAATGGCACTACAGGATGAGTGCCAGGTGACTTTGGTCGGAGTACCCCGGTCTTCGAGCTTGATTTTCAGCACTCTTACAAGAAATTCCGTCAGCTCGAAAATCCGTTCGGAAAACCTCTGCGCTTGTCCAGCTTCCGGCGTCCCGGCAAAAAGTTCGGGGTATTGATGTTTCATCATGCCGGCGCAAGAGCCAGACGGAACGACAATCGGGATTTTTTTAGATAAAGTTTTCATTTGTTTCCGGGCCACCACCCGGGCCTCTTCCGGGAAACCGGAGTTATATGCCGGCTGCCCGCAGCAACTCTGGTCCTGAGGGAATATAACGTCGACCCCCTGGCGTTGTATCAGCCGAATGGCTGCCATTCCGGCTGTCGGGTAAAGGGAATCGATTAAACAAGTCCCAAAGAAATAGACAGATTGGGGTTTAGTGGGCATGGTCAGTACTCCATTGGGGGGCGTTATTGGCTCGGTTATGTTCCGTCCATTTAGGGTTATACTAATTTATTCGTTTCGTCTATAGTCTATCCATTTTCATAAGTTGTGGGTCGATTTTGTTCCCGATGAAGTTACGGGTGTGGAACCATCTATTAAACGATACACTGTTGAATCAATCTACCTGGAAAGAGTGAGTGATGACCGTGGCGACCAACAGCCGGAACGCGAATCCGGGATCTCTTCCCGTTGCCACTTGTCACCAATAAGATACCACCATGACACCGAGAATAAGAATAGCGAAAGCCCGGACCCCGGATGGGGGCAAGATGGTGCTTTATCAGCATGGCCGTGATTTTTCGATCCAGATCAACGGGCAGGATTTGATGAACAGTCGCCAACATGAGTCGGAACGGGAACTGGCTCGGTTGGGTTGTGCTCATCTGGCAGGACGCAGGGCGCCCAGCATACTCGTCGGAGGGTTGGGTATGGGATATACCTTGCGCCAGGCGCTCGATATGCTCAGCCCACACGCCCATGTGGTGGTGAGTGAACTGTTGGGAGCTGTCGTCGAATGGAATCGTGAGTTCTTCGGGGAACTGAACGGCCAGCCGTTGGATGACGAACGAATTGACATCGAGACCGGCGATATCGTCGAGCTTATCTTACGTTCTAAGAGCAGATTCGATGCGATCCTGCTGGATATCGATAATGGTCCCAGCGAAATGACAGATTCAGGAAACCGCCGTCTGTACGGTCGTGAAGGAATTCGGGCCTGCCGCCGGGCGTTGCGCGACCGGGGGTGTCTGGCTTTGTGGTCGGCTGAGCCGAGCAAGAAATTTGAGCAGCTCTTGATCAGTTGCAGCTTTCATGTTTGCCGTTTCCGGGTTTCCGCATACAAGGGTAGTAAATCTCAGTCTCGTTTTGTATGGGTCGCCTCGGAGGACAAAGCGATCCTCCCCCACGGTGAGGGATAGGAGGTATCTCGATCACCCGCGCTGAACTAACCGCTGTAAAGGATGCCGAGAAGAAGGCGCTTGTGAGTTTTCGGTTACACATGAAAACCTATGAAAAATGAATTTATAGAATATGTACCGATTTTAGAAACCCATAACGCGGGAGATCGGGTTTTTCTAAAATCTATTTTGGATGCCGAAGGAATAACGTATTTTATCCAAGGTGAATATGTTGCCCCTTATCTATTCAATGCGTTACCAATGCGGCTTATGGTAAAAAAGGATCAGGCAGAAATCGCCAGAGAGATTCTAAAAGACGTTGAATTGTCCTATTCATATGGTGGCAATAAAAGTCGGGAAGATATTAATGATGAGGAAGAAAGCTGAGAGTATAACACGCCGGTGACCTCGTGGTGATATGGTAGTTCCAGACCATTACGTAAAACATTCTTTAGGAGTTATAACCAATACGCGCATAAACCCCAACTTACCGACTCAAGCGTTTATTGCTAATTTTATAGAATCGGGAAAATATTGTGATTTTCTTAGGTATTTGTGTGAATTGTATAAACCGAGAATGGAGGCGTTGAATACCGCGATTAAAATCAATTTTCCGGGAGCTTTTCCAGGTCATATCAGCGGTGGCTTTTTTGCCCTCCTGATCCTTGAACACATTTCAGTTGATAAGGAAGCTTCATTTATAGAGTCAGCAAAGAATGCTGGTGTGGGCATAGCCGGTGCGTGGGATGCTGTCGCTACCAATTTTATCAAGGAAATTCGAAAAAAAGGGCTTTTCATTAGATTGACCTTCCCAGCGTTTGAACCCAGTAAGATTGAATGGGGAATTTCAAAGCTAAAAGAGACAGCTGAGCAATTTAAATGATGTAAATGCTATTTTCATCTTCTGCTGAGAACCGGTGCAAAGCTTTTTGCAACCCTGACGTGGCGTCTGCTTAGCGGCCATTCGGTCGAGATGATATCCGGTCACCACGTTTTTACCGATGAAGCGGCCGAGAAAATTCTTGTCTCGAAAAATGTTCCGTGTTAATAAAATACCCGTTTCATCTCGGATTCACACAACCTACCAGAATGACAACGTTTTGGGTATATTGTTAATTATTCAGGGCAATTGCCGATCGCAAAGTTTGACGGCTTAGAAAAGGGTTAAAGGAGGAGGCGCACATGAAACAGGGCGACAGGTTTATGACGATCATATCGGTGGTGGTCATCGGCGTCATTTTACAAATCTTACTTTTAATTGCCGATAACCCGAATACGCCGGCAAAGACGGCGGTCGCTTTCACCAAAGCCTATTTCAACCTTGAGCCGTCAATGACAGATTTTCTCTGCAGTGATTATTCCGGCAATGGAGAGTCTGACATTGTGAGCGAATACCTGACCCGGGTGGCCGCTGACGCCAAAATCAGCGGATTTGATTTCAATTATATGCGAAGTCAGTTGTATGAAGTTCATACCGAAATTCTCAGCCAAGACGGCTCGGCAGCCGAAGTGCACGTCACTGCTCAAAGAAAACGGAACATCAATCCGATATTCACTCTTGTCGGAAAGTTCTTTTTTCTCGGCGAAACCTACACGGTAGACGAAACCCTGAAGCTCATTAAAGAAGACGGTAAGTGGAAGGTATGCGACAGGGCCTTTTCCCTGAAGATTTAATTGATCTAAACATCTTTCACTTTCTATTTACCGGCTTTTAGAGCATGGACCCAAGGCGCCTGCCGCCATGGTGATTGCTTTCATGTCGGCGAGCCGTTCGATCACCACCCAATATCATGGCCTCTTTTTATATCCGGTTGCGCGACCGCGCCCGGCAGATCGTATCCCATTATCCGCCGCCTGATTTTTACACGGAATTTTCTCGCGCTTATTCTTTATCCCGTAATATTTTTGATTCCCATCCAACCATATCGGATCTGCGTTTCTACGTGACCGGTCGCCTGGAGGAGGACTTCGGACATGGACTTCAGCACGCCACCAAGGTGGCTCTGGACGCTGGAACGTTGCTGATCGCCGAGGGGGGGCGGATCGGTATGAGCACCAAAGCTGCCCATCGGTGCGTGGTGACCGTCCAATGCGCAAGCTTGTTGCACGACCTCAAACGCAAAGAGCCGAACCACGCCGTCAAAGGGGCGACCCACGCGGCTTCTTTGCTCAATAGTTATCCCTTTTCAACCGAAGAGCGGGAAGACATTCGACTGGCAATTCACGATCACGAAGCGTTTCAAAAGAGGGTGCCGATCAACAGCCGTCGCGGCGACCTGGTGTCCGGCTGCCTCTATGATGCGGACAAATTCCGGTGGGGCCCGGACAATTTTACCGATACCTTATGGTGCATGGTTTTTCACCGCAATCCAACCCTGGCCGAATTCCTGGCCAGTTATCCCCAGGGCCTGGCTATTTTGCACCGAATAAAAAATACATTTCGGACGACCACCGGACGTCAATACGGCCCACAATTTATCGATATCGGTATTGCTATCGGTGAGGATCTGCTTAAGGTGATCGAATCCGAGTTTTCACCGAAGTGAGCGTCTCGAATACCATAAGAGGGCTGGCGGCATTCCTATCAGCGATCTTTTGCATCCTCGCAACGGTTTCTTGGGGGGATACTCACGCAAGGCCGTTCTTTCCCGGTGAAAAACTGACATATCAACTCAAGTGGGGTCCTATCCCGGCCGGAGAAGCGGTGCTGGAACTCCTGCCGATCGAGGAACTGGACAACCAACCTGTCTACCACATTGTAATGACGGTCAGGACCAACGCTTTCGTTGACTTGATCTACACCTATCGCAGCCGCATCGACGCGTATGTCGATATTGACATGACCCATTCTCTACGCTACCAGGAAAAAACCCGAAAACGGAGAAAGGTAAAAGAGATCATCGTTGATTTCGATTGGATGTCGAAACGAGCTTATTTTAAGCGTATACAAACCGTTTTTGGATCAAAATCTGACATTCTCAAAACGGAACATGTTACGCCCCTTATGATCGGAACATTCGATCCGCTCTCCGTTTATTACTACACCCGTTTATTGGATCTGCACGTGGGGGATCGGATCACACGCCCGATCAGCGACGGATTAAAGTGTACCGTGGCGGAAGCAGAGGTAACCCGCCGGGAGTCTGTAACCGCAAACGGTATGACGTATGATACGTATCTCGTGCAGCCGGATTTCAAAGGCGTCAACCCGGTATTTGATATATTGGCCGGTGCCAACATTCTGGTTTGGGTGACTGCGGATGCCCGTCACTTACCAATCAAACTTGCGAGCCGGATCACGCTGGGACATTTTACCGGTGAACTCATAACTGTGGAGGGTGTCCCGGCCATCCCCTCTTCGTCCGATAATAATCATCCTTGAACCCCAGATTTGCGGGGGAGACGCCCAAAGTTTGACAGTTCCAGGAGTTAAAAAATGTCATGAGCGCCGGCAAGACAAGGCGTAATCCGACGAAAAAGCGGAGTTTATGTGTGATAAATGAGCATCCTGAGGAGGATTTTAACGCCGAATTGTCACGCACAATAGTTTTTCAACAGCCTCTTAGAGCAGTTCATAAGCCATTCCTCCGACTTTGCCAGAGATGAAGTCATCGGATAAGGTCGGCAGCAGTAAATATAAGAGAAAGGGATAGTCAGAAATGAAAAAAGCGATTCAGGATTACTACCCGGAACATTTCAGCCATTGCTATGGATGTGGACGCCTTAACGACGCCGGTTACCAGATCAAGAGTTACTGGGACGGCGATGAAACCGTCTGCCGGTTTGAAGCTCAACCTCATTACACTGCTGTTCCCGGTGTTGTTTACGGTGGTTTTATCGCTTCTCTGATTGATTGCCATTCCACCGGAACCGCATCTGCCGCTGCTTACCGGGCCGAGGGGCGGGAAATGGATACCGAGCCGCCGTTGCGATACGTAACCGCCTCCCTACATGTCGACTATCTGCGGCCAACGCCGATCGATGGTATCCTCGAAGTGCGGGCGACGGTCAAAGAGCTTAAGGGCCGCAAGGTGGTGGTTGCCTCACAGTTGATCGCCGCCGGCCAGGTCTGTGCCCGCGGAGAGGTCGTGGCGGTACAGGTGCCGGAAAACTTCCTTCAGAAAGGAAAGTAATTTTCGCCTTTGCTAAAAAATACGCAAAAAGAATTTAGGTTTGACCCGGTTGGAACTTTCGATAGATGAATTAAACCAGATGCTTATCGATTCCAACCTCAGATTGTTAACTACTAAGGATCATTGACCGAAGGAAGCACTCAGTTCAATGGGGCCCATGCGGCGCATTTCTTTGAGAATCCAATCGCTTCTCTGCCGCATATAGACGGTCGGCCGGTCTATCCGCAGACGCAGGGGATTCGGCAGCGCAGCCGCCAGCAGGGCGCATTCTCTTCGAGAGAGGCGGGCGGGGTCTTTGTTGAAAAAGATCCGGCTGGCTTCAGAAATCCCGAAAATGCCACGGCCGAACTGGGCAATATTCAGGTAGACTTCCACTATGCGGCTTTTGGACCACAGGGCTTCGATCAGCACGGTGAAATACGCTTCGATTCCCTTGCGGACAAAGCTCTTGCCCGGCCATAGAAAAAGATTTTTGGCTACCTGCTGAGTGATCGTGCTGGCGCCGCGGATCCGGGTGCCTTTGCGACGTTCTTCCAATGCCTCAACGATCGATTCCCGATCAAACCCCCAGTGATGAGGAAATTTTTGATCTTCAGCCGCAATAACCCCCAGGGCCGCATTCGGT
The DNA here is from genome assembly GCA_963848135.1 of uncultured delta proteobacterium. Taxonomy (GTDB): domain Bacteria; phylum Desulfobacterota; class Desulfobacteria; order Desulfobacterales; family SG8-13; genus JARFQH01. The sequence continues at coordinate 1,075,394 of CAWKCK010000017.1, read as the reverse complement.
GATATACCGCGCCGGTCCACCCATTGGTAATGGATCTTTACGTCGCTGCGACCGTTCCATTTCGCCAGGGTATACGCCTGCAGCATGAAGGCGGATGTCGGTGGCGGCAGCCAGCGCAGAACGATAACCAGTAGAAATGTAATGGCGAATACAATGAGGGTGAAGCGTATCAGATATTTAAACGGGCGGAGAGGTTTTTTCTTCTTTCCGCTCCATGGGTAATACGTCGGCAAATCAATCATATTTGTTTGTTAGTGCTCGGTTAGAGATTATAGTGGTTGTAAGAATAAAGTCCCATTATCTATCTGTTATTGTAAATTTTGGACTTTAGATTTTGGATTTTAGATTGGCGGTATCGCTTCGCTCTTTCCCTCTGCTAATACATGCAAGATTCATTTTAAACCAAATTCCGCATTCCAAATTCTAGAATTTGTTCTTTGTCCATCATCGATACAAAGCATGGATTCATTCGGAATGAGCGATTGAAAATCGCTGTAGAAGACTATTTCAGGGGTGAGATAAATCCATGGCTTTCGTAGATGGCTTGAGCCTTTGAAGAAGAGATGAAGGCCAGAAACTTTTCGGCGTTTTCACGGTTCCGCGCAGCCTTGAGACGGCAGACGTAGTAGTTGATCCGTTCGCGCTGATCGAATTTTTCTCCCGGTTCGACGGCATCTATGGGTAGTCCCATGACCCGGGCATGGCTGATTTCGGTGGCCCACACCGGTCCGACATCCACTGAGTGGTCGACGATCCGCAGCGGAGTTTCGCGGTGATGGACCACCGTCATAAGGGTTGTCCCTTCGGCGCGTTTCTCTTTCATGATACGGTTCAGCAGTCGATTGCCTCCAATCTGGCGGTACATGTCCATGATATGGAAAGCGATGTGCTCATTTTCGGGATCGGGTTGGGAAATACGGACGTCTTTCCGCCCGAGGTCTTCGACGGTGGTAATGCCGGCAGGATTACCAGCCGGAACCATCAGGGAAAGCCGGTTGTGCAGATAAAGTTGGTAGTGGCCCGCATTGATGCGTCCGGCCTTTGCGAGTCGATCCATGGCGTTTTGACTGACAGACGTATAAATATCGGGCAACACACGCAACTCCTCACCTCTAAATATTGCCCCTCCGGCCAGTATCTGATTAAGCTCTAGTCCGGGCGGCAATGTCTCGTAAAATATTTTTTTGACTTCCGGATGGTCTGCCTGGAAGGCCGCCACGATGTCCGGCATGGCCATGAATTGATTGCCGGCCATAAACAGCACCAGGTCGGCATTTGCTGCCATATCAAGGTTGTGCAAGTCATCGCCGCGTTCCGGTGGTATCACCGGCCACTGGCTTTTCGGCATAAATCCCTCCCTGCATTTCTCATTCAGTTGCACCCAAACCGGGCCTTTCATCCAAGTCGTGCCTCAGCCGCGTGTGTTCGAATTAATGGCGTAATATTTTCCAATTTCCGGCCACTTTTACAAAATAGATGAAATAGGAAATATCTTGCTCAGCATACTTCTGTTTAATTCTGCACTCAAATAAAAATGCCATAGAATTCTCGCCGCGACAGCTCGCCATGGTTTCCACTTGAGGCTCATTCTATTGAGTTCTTCGAATGATGGCCGAGATGCAAGTCCCTTTAATTTCTGAACGGCCGATGCCAATGCAATATCTCCATTCGGCCATATATCCGGCCGGCCCAGTGCCGTTAGTAAGTATATGTCAGCTGTCCAGGGACCGATACCCTTGATGTTCATCAATTGCTCTTTTGCCTGAGCGTCTTCGATATCGGATAGCTCCGATAAATTAAGACGTTCGGTAATTATCGCTTTGGCTAAATTTCGGCCATACGATGTCTTTTGCTTGCTGAACCCGATCAGCTTTAATTCCGCATCGGAAAGTTTTAAAAAATGGGCAGGTGTAATCGATCTGATTTTTTTCAGCAGTTTTTCATAAGCGGCCTTTGCTGATGCAAGAGATACTTGTTGCTCTAAAATGATGTAGATTAATGTTTTGAAGCCCTCTTCACGCTTCCACAACGGCGGTGGTCCATATTTTGAAACCACGACTTTCAATAACCGATCTCTCACCTCAAGGTACTCGACAGCCTTTATAAGAGATTTATTGTTTAACCGACCAGTCATCAATGATCATTCTATAAAAAATATTTTATGGTTTCAATACGTTAGTAGATTTCAATGAACGGACTGAATAATCTTCTTGGGTCTTGTAATGACCGCCATTGCGCCGCATTAAAATCAGTTTTTAAAATTAACTATATTCTCATGTCTTAAATACGCCGGTGTCGCAGAATGATAGATTAGAACCATTTCCATCGTATGTATCCTCTTCGTCGCGAGGATGAACGCTCTTCTTTATTGAAACAGGATCTGTATGAACCACTTCAGAGCTGTGTTCAGCATGGACCATAGTGATTTTGATATCGTCACCTATTGGCATAATGGGGCCGCTTTTGTTAAATCCGATGAGCCTTTCATAAGGCACCCAACCCAGAGCTGCAAATGTATGCCCCATGTCAGCGTTCATGGCTACTTTCGTTCCCTTTTTTTCCGATAACTGAGCGGTATCCCCCACATGATCGAAGTGACCGTGGGTTACGAGTATGAGGTCAATATTGCCAATCTTTTCTAAATCCTTTAATTTGTCGGGAGTTTTGGGGTTCTTGGTGATAAATGGATCAATGCTTTAAAATCAATCGGAAAGCCGAAATCGCAGATTTGACACTCCGTGGAACCAAAAGTATCTGTCAAAATGCAGTTTGAAAAAAGGTGGGTTTCTCGTATTATGAAATCGAGCCTGAACTGCATTAACTGCGACCCTGCATGGTATGTCCAGACAATTTTCCCTCGGGATAAAGATCATCTTCCGAAACACCATCTCCCAATCATAAATTATCTTGAGATTGCTAAAATTCCAATTGGACGGAATTTCCGGTGGTGTTTACCAACAGTGGACTAAATCGCCCCCAATGTCTGAGCTCGGTAAGCCGCAAGATAATTCGTACAAAATTCGTCTCTACCCATCAAAGCTTCGGCGGCAATGATGTTAGCCATCATCTTGTTGTCCAGCGGATTGATGATGGCACCATCCAATCCCTTAGCAATGGCCATTATCAAAAAAGTCTGGTTTAGCAATTTTCGCTCAGGCAAACCGTAAGAAACATTTGAAAGCCCGCAGGCCGTGTGAACACCCTCAAACGTTTTCATAATTTGCTCTATTGCATTGATGAACTCAAGGCCAAACCGGTCGTTCACCGAGAGGGGCTGGACCAATGGATCCACATATATGTTTTCTGCTGGAACATTGTTCTGAACCAATCCGTTGATCAGTTTGTCTGCGATTTTCAGCCGGTCATCCACGGTTTGCGGCATCCCCTCATCGCTCATGCAAAGGGCTATCACCTTCATATCCGTACCGGCGATAATCGGTATTAGATTGGTGTACCTTTCCTTTTCAAGGGAAATGGAGTTGATCATCGGGAGGCCTTTGTGAACCGACAGGGCCTTCTGGATGGCTTCAGGGTTAGGACTGTCAATTGTGCAGGGTTTCCGGGTGACGTCTTGAACGGTTTTAACCAACCATTGGAGGTATTCCGGTTCCCTGTCTATAAAAATTGCCGCATTTACGTCGATATAATCCGCACCAGCCTCGGCCTGATCTCTGGCAATTTTTTGGATAGCATCTCCATCACCGGCCGCGATAGCCGCGCCTACGGCCCTGCGGCTGGCGTTTATCAACTCTCCGATTATGATCATTTCGATCTCCCCGCAGGTTTCACCGTATCAGGCTTCTCGCAAGTTTGTTCACGGAACCGGCATCCGCCGCGTAGCCGTCCGCGCCGATCTCTTCCGTAAACTTGCGGGTGACGGGTGCACCACCCACAAGCACTTTGACAGTGTCACGCAAACCGTGTTCGGTTATTGTATCGATAGTCTGTTTCATCATCGGCATGGTCGTCGTCAAAAGCGCGGAAAGAGCAATGATATCCGGTTTATTTTCTGTTATCGCTTTGATGAAAATCTCCGGCGCTACATCTACACCCAGATCGATGACCTCAAAACCCGCGCTTTCCATCATCATCTTAACCAGGTTCTTGCCAATGTCATGCAAGTCACCCTTAACCGTTCCGATGACGATTTTACCGGCTGATTCCACTTCCTCTTCGCACAGCAATGGTTTCAATAATTCCAAACCGGCGTGCATGATCTTGGCGCACCGAAGCACTTCGGGGATAAACAAGTCGCCGCTCTCCATTTTCTCACCCACGATATCCATCCCTTTAATCAGGCCTTGAGTGAGGATCTCGCCGGCCTTAGTGCCATTATCCAATTCCGCTCTGGTCCGTTGGATGACTTCGGCCATGTCTCCGGCGACGAGTGCAGTAACAATGCTATCAAAATCTGCCATTTAGGTTTCCTCCAGCAATGTATTTCGCTATGAAAAGAGGTAATCTTCAACTGAATCAATAAAGTGCGGAACGAAACTCCTCGCGGCTTGCCACGGTGCATCTACTGCACGGTTAAAATCGATTTAGACACAGCCGTCAGCTGGGAAATATCCCCTGAGTATTAAAACACCGATGTACAAGTTGGATTGGTTGTACCAGCTATAGATATTTCGTCAAGCCTCTTATATTTAATCAAAATTAATATCACATCAGAGGTGGTTTTTGAGAAGCGTCAGGCAGGTCGGAAGGTAAACAGTTTATGATGACCCTTCCTTTTATATCTGGTTCCTTTCATGTATAAAATGTTTGACTTGGGAAATTATCTGCGCCAATTTGGGCCAACCAGTATATCGTGGTATGTATTTTAGATCTAATACATTACGGTACTTATGATGACGGACCTATTTATATTCAAATGGATTTTTGCGTTTTCACCGATTTTAACCGTACTTGTTTTAATGGTTTTTTATAACTGGAGCGGTTCTCGCGCCGGAGCTGCCGGCTGGTTAGTTTCTTTAATCGTTGCAACGCTTGTTTTCGGGGCTCACCCTGAACTTGTTGCATATTCACAAATGAAAGGCGTCCTCCTATCTCTTAATGTTCTATATATTATCTGGGCAGCTCTCCTATTGTTTAATGTTGTGAATGAAACGGGAGCGATTCGAGCGATAGGAAGCGGAATTCAGCGATTCAGCGGGGATAAATCGATACAAATTCTGATTTTTGGTTGGATATTTTCTTCTTTTCTTCAGGGTGTTGCCGGTTATGGTGTCCCCATAGCGGTTGTTGCACCACTTCTTGTGGGTCTTGGTTTTTCTCCCGTAGTTGCCGTAGCCGTACCAGCGATTGGACATTCATGGTCAGTGACATTTGGCTCAATGGGAGCCTCGTTTCAAGCGCTAATGGCGGTATCGGGTCTTGATGCTTCATATCTTGCACCATGGTCAGCTCTACTCCTTGGCATTACCACATATCTCTGCGGTATATTTGCAGTGCAAGTATATGGTGGCTGGAAAATGGTAAAACATAGTTTTATGGCAATACTTATCATAGGAACTGCCATGGCGGGCACCCAATATGTGCTGGCCGTTTCCGGGATGTGGATGCTTGGCGGATTCGTAGCGAGTCTTGTAGGACTATGCAGTGGCCTGGCTGTTGCGAAATTGAAAATATACAATCAGACAGCGTCTTCACAAATTCCAGCAGAAATGGGGCTGTGGTGGGCGTTGTCTTCATATTTTATTTTAATTGTAATTGTTTCTGCCGGTGTCATTATACCGTCTGTTAGTGGATTTCTGGGACAGGTTAAGATGACGCTGACATTCCCGGAAATAATATCTTTGAAGGGATGGGTCATTGATGCCGGAGAGGGTAAATCTATCAATATTTTTGGGCATGGCGGTGCGTTGCTTTTATATTCATCCATATTCGGTTTTATTGTATACCAGTCCAAGGGATACTATAAACCGCATGCGATCAAAACAATATTGCAAAAAACCGTAACAAGTGGCGTGCCCACAAGCCTTGGCATTGTCAGTATGGTTTGTTTTGCCATGATAATGGATCACTGCCAGATGATATACATTCTTGCTGAAGGGATAAGCAAGATATTCGGATCAATTTACCCGATGTTTGCGCCATGGATAGGACTACTCGGTGCATTCATGACGGGTAGCAACACCAACTCCAATGTCGTTTTTGGGGTCCTTCAGAAAAACACGGCAGAACTTGCAGGGCTCAGTGTGGCTTTGATCCTTGCTGCTCAGACTACCGGCGGAGCCCTCGGGAGTATGATTGCTCCGGCAAAAATACTCGTGGGGTGTTCTACTGTCGGGCTATCGGGAAAAGAAGGGCCTGTTTTGAAGGCCACTCTTCGTTACGGGCTTTTTATTACCTTTATCATAGGCGTTATCTCGATGCTGCTATCTTTTATTGTACAGAGCCTAAACTGATCGGTTTCCTGTCCAGGCGGGATTCAGGGTCAAAGGTTCTAAAGTTATACCATTCTGATTTCTTGAACTTTATACGCCATTTTTTGGATTGGCCGCTTACACCCATTGGGTGAAACATAGAATTCAACCCAATTTATTCGTAAAACGATTGTTAGAGATCAGTTATGGCACTTTAACTGGGAACCGTGAATCCCGCCTGGGCGGGAAACCGCTCACTCTATACAGAGGCTTATTACACTTATGGTTAGTTTTATAAAAAAGCACAGTTCAAAGTTGAAGATAACGTCCTTGGTATTAATGCTTGTGATACCTTTTTTACTTTATTTTGCAGCATCGACTGGGGCGGGTTTTCAAGTAAAACTGTTTCTGGCACTTATGATTGTCAATATGTTGTTTGTCCTGAAAAAAGGTTAAACAGCTGTTAAGGATACTTTCACCTAAAGTGAGCGTTTCAAATTTAAAATGGAGGGGGAACTGCTTTATTTATAAGGAATTCTATCATCGTTTGATTTTAAAATTTGAAACCCTACGGGATTGCCGATCTTGCCGCATCTACGGCGTCATATGCCGTCCCGCATAGCCGACTATAGCGGAACGACATCTTCCTTGAATCTACGGCAACCTCGACAATCGCTCTAATTAGGTTTCAGTTTAGAAGGCATCTCAAGAAAGCCTTTTCGCCTGATATCGGCGTTGAGCCCTTGTCTCAAATCCTCGACATACTTGAGTATGCCTGCGGGTTGACCCTCGGCCTCGCCTTGATCTCGACCGAAAGTCCGAATTTTGAGATAACTTCGAATGAATCTAAAAAAGGGATGGGATTTGTTAATATGGTAATCACAGACAAGACACCCATGAACTCGACCATTGAAGAACCGCACGTAGCTATCGGCGCTCAAAGCAATGATCATTCAGCATATATAGCCGGTGTTTTGCCAAAGCGTTTCTTTACAGACGCCCATACTTTTGCACGGGTGCAGCTCCTCGTTACCGAATACTACCATCTCGATGTTGCCAGTAATTTCTGGGACGTTTATAACATAGAGGCTGAGGCCCTGGGGCAGAAGGTCGTTTTCCCCACCGTAGGTATTCCGGATACGGATCGTACCCAACCACTTATAAATACTCCATCGGATCTGGAAAGAATCACCCCTCCTGATCCCTATAAATCGGGCAGGATGCCGTGGGTCAGGCAGATCAATAAATATTACCTGGAACATACAGGAATACTTGAGCGTGTATACTTTTCCGGACCATTTAGTATTGCCGCAAACATAAGAGGATATGAAAATCTAGTGAACGACATGTTCGAGAGACCCAGGTTCGTACATCGTCTCTTTAAATTTCTCTGTGAAGAAACAATTGTACCTTTTATTGAAGTAATGAAGAGTGAGGCCGGTAATGAAAACCTGATCATAGATGGACGCGATGCCTGGGCCTCTCCACCGATGATCACTCTCGATATGATGGATGAATATGTTGTTGCCTATACAGAGAAGCTGCGAAACACGTTGGGTGGCAACGTGATCACAAGAGGGAATTGGGGTGATTCAAAAAGTCGCGATATAGAACGATTTTTTGGACAAAAACTTAAATGTAGTCCAGGTTCACTGAGTGTACTTGACCCGGATTTATATGCGGTCGGACCTGAGAGAGTGAAGGCATATGCAGATAAGCACAACGCTTTTATAACAGCAGGCGTTGATGCGACGCTTCTAAAAAGTGGCCCGGTTGAGGCGATCGTGGCACGTATCAAGCTCTATATCGACAAGTTAGCGAGAAACGGTCGCTGTATGATTCATCTCAACCAAATTCCAGCGGATACCCCATCGGAACATGTACATGCGGCTGTGGCGGCGTGTCATACCTTTGGCCGATTCCCCATACCGGAGAATTTTGAAGACGTTCATTTCGAAATTCCAAAAAGAGAGAGTTTCTCTGATTTTTTGCTTCAAAAAGGTGAACGGCTTGATACATGATTTGTCAGCTGTAATCTGAATTAAATTGACCACGGTGCGAATAATTACGCAAACCTCGGCAAGTAAGAGTAGTATCCTCTGTCTAAATTCATTGTTTAAAAAGGGCTTTGTGCTTTCTTTGCTAATTCAAAACCTAAAAAAGAGATACGACTATTAGTTTAAACCGATCATTTAATTGGTGGTAAATCTATCGCTATGGCCTCTGGTCGCTGACGGCACGTTTCAACAAAAGGGCAGGGCACTGATTTTGTTAAATTCGTGCAACGATTTTATTCAAATTCCGGTTTTAGCATCCGGGTAATATCTTCGGGGAATGCCATACAGAGGGTTTCGTTGAAAAGGTTTCGCAGGGCGCCGATGTCGGGTGTTCCCAGAGCCTGGTTAAAGAAGGTACGCGGGGAAAAAAGCAGATGAAAACGGTAGAAGTCGTCGCTCGGCCGGCCGGTGAAAAAATTCATATTGAAACTGTAAATTCCCATTCGATCATAGGCTTTCATCAAGCGGGCCAAACCTGTCGAAATGTCTGCAAGGTCCGCATCGGTCAACCCCATCGTGCTGCTGATACCATCCACCACGGCCAGCACGTCGCCGGCGACCCCGAAGGGGGCATAGTTGAGCAGCCAGTCGGTGCGTCCGGTGCGGCCGAGATATCGCTCCCCGCTCTCCTTTTCATGGGACACGAGATCGTCCCAGTAGTTGCCCCGGTTCCGTTCCGTATAGGTCCGGGACGCGGTGAGTTCCTCGCGCATCACGTTGGGGGCCGATGATGTGGCAAAAACCTGCAGATGGGTGTGAATCAGTGAACTGCCCGAGGGCGGCATGAAATTCCAGTTGATCAGGTGGTAGACCGATTCCGGATGAGACACCGATTCAAGCCGTTTGAAGAAATCCATGGCCAGGCCAAAGGCTTTTGTCATCCGATCGGTGGTTACTTCGAGCATGGGAGTGTAATGCCGGGCGCCCATGGTGGCTACAGCCCCGAGGCTGTCATAGGGGGCGATATTGGGAAAGAGCACCATGTCATCGGCTGTCATGCGTCCTTCCGGAACGATATCAGGTGGGAAACAGGGCGTTACTTTCATGACCTTATCGGCACAGAAAGGGCACGTTTTTTCCGTTCCGGCCACCATGGCCTCGAAGTCCGGTTTTTCCCATTGCAGTTTCATGAAGTGACAGATACGGGCTGTCCGGCCGGTCAACGGATCTTCGCGGATTTCACTCGGAATGGATCGCCGGGCCATGTCCTTGAGAGGGTTGAGAACGATGGTTTCTTTTCGTTGTGCTTTGAATTCCATGATGCCTCCGCTGGTGGAAGGTTATAGTGTCTTGTGAACGGAATCGATATTCCGTTCTTAAAATATGCAGGGATTGAGTTTTGTAACCAATTATAGGCATTCGATAAAACTACAGTATCAAATCGAAGCGCTGTTCTTTAACCAGCTGTCCCCATTGCTTGACGACCTCCACCCGGCTGAGCGTGAAGCCGCTTAACTCATACAGCTTGCGCGCGCGATCCAATCCGTCGAAAGTCCAGAGGTGTAACCGGCGGTAGCTTTTTTCCCGGCAGAAAGCGATGGCTTTCTGGATCAGTGCTTTTCCGATGCCGCATTTCTGGTACGGCGGTACGACAATGAACCAGCGCAGGCGCGCTTCATGGTTGCCGGCGTCGGCGATGGCGATAGCGCCGGTGAAAACGCTGTCAATGGTGGCCTCCCATAAACCCTCACGCTCTGACTGGAAGCCAATTGCGAAGGCGGAAAGCTCTGCGGCGACCTGGGCCTCAAAACTCACATCGAAGCCCCAATACTTATGGTAGTAAACGGCGTGCGCCGCGGTAATCCGTCCCACCGCGCCCGGTGTATAGCCCTGATAGCAGATATGACCCACTGGTTTCACTGTCATGGTCTACTCGATGTTGCTTTTGGGCGTATATAAGTGGTTCTGGTAACGGTTGTCAGTAGAAGATCTCGGTATACACCCGGGATTCGGGGAAGTGGTCGTCCACCAGCCAGGTGACGTCCCGGATCATTTCTTCCCGACCGCAAAGATAAAAGTCGTAGGCGCCTGATTCCAGGTGGGTTGCCAAATATTCACTGACGCGGCCATGGAAAAATCCGGCCGCTGACCGTGGGTCTTCGGTCAGGCAGGCGACGTATCGCCGGGCCTTCGACCGCAGTAGCGACGCATAATAGAGGTCTTTTTCCGCCCTGACACCATGCAGAAGTAAATAGCCGCCGACACCGGAGCGGGCCAGAGCCACAAAAGGGGCGATCCCGGTCCCGGTGGCAACGAACACCGGAGGGCGAGTCGACGCCCTGTAAACGAAATAACCTTGGGGGCCGGTAAAATTGAAAGGGGTTCCGATAGCCGCTGTCGCCAGAAGCGGTGAGAACTTCCCACCGGAGACCGACCGGACGCAGAGAACCAGGTTCGTGTCGTCACTGCCGTTCACCAGTGAATAATCTCTATCATAGGACTGGTGCCGGAGACGGATACGTTGGCCAGGGGTGAATTCGAAACCGGCCGGCCGGGAGAGGACCGCTTCGAAGGTTTTCTCGCTCAGCCAGTGCCGTTCCAGAAGCTCAGACGTGTAAACGGCTGTATCCATTTGTGTGCTCGGTCTTGCTGCGAAGCGATCTACCATGCCGTTCCAGGGAGCTCAGGTCGCTGCGATGGTTCTCAGAAATACATTCCTGTATCGGTTTCATGCGAATACAGCATTACCTTTTCCAGACGAGATCTTCTTCACCTGCCATATGATTGCAGTATCGCGCCAGCACGAAGAGGTAATCAGAGAGTCGGTTGAGGTAAACAAGGAGCAACCGGTATGATTCCGGTGACTGTTGGTCGTCCCTTCCTGCGTCGGATATGGCCACGACATGCCTTTCCGCCCTGCGGCAGACGGTTCTGGCCACATGAGCCAAGGCCGCCGCCATTTGTCCCCCAGGAAGGATGAAACCGTTCAACGGCGTCAGGGTCTGCTCCATGCGATCAATTGCCGATTCCAGATCACGGATCGGCCGATCGCTGAACACGTCGAGCGCAGCGGTCGAGGAGGACAAGGGTGTGGTGGCCAGCCAGGCACCGACTTGCAGAAGTATCGACTGAATGGCGAGTATGTCTAAACGGCTATCTGAATCAGGGTCCAGCGCGGCAGCCAGGACGCCGAGGGACGAGTTGAGTTCGTCAACATCTCCGTAAGCCTCGATTCTGACATTATTTTTAGAAAATCGCTCTCCACTGAAGAGACTGGTTTTGCCCCGGTCACCGCTGCCGGTATAAATCTTCATCGCATTCTTAATTGAGGGGTTTCGTGCAAATGAATTGTCGGAAATAGTAGCGATAACAGATCGGTTAGATCGATTATCGTAAGATTCATCATATCTGCCTTTAAACGCGAAATGGGTTAAGGCTCCTGTTTCTGCGTACCAAGGGATTTGACCCCCAACGTCTGGATCAGCTGATTCATATCGGTGGTCTTGAGGTTCATACCGCCTTCCGACATGGGAAGCAGAATGATTTTCTTACCCTGGAGAGATTCCGCGATCTTCAGTTTGACCAACGTTTCACCGCCGGCCCGGTTCATTGCCTCGTTCATCTCCCGGAAACCCCTGGCTTCGGTGACGGCTTCTGTCTTTATGGCTTGGGCGATGCGCTGCTGTTTTTCATGGTAGGCATCGGCTTCAATCTTGGCTCTCTGGAAATCGCCGTCGGCATCGGCCACGATTTTATTGACTTCCCCCCGGGCTTCTTCGAGTTTGCGCTTGTATTCTTCCCATGCCGCCCGTTGGGCCGATTTGTTTTTTTCGGCCTGCTGATCGGCTATTTTGCGATCTTCGATGGCTTGCTGGTAATCGGCATTAAAGCGGTAATCCCTTGTCAGACACGGTTTTTACCTTGACGCCCATGGGGCCGAGAATTTCCTGCAACACCTCCCGGGCCTTGCCGGATTGAGTGTCGCGCTGATCCGTTACGTAAAACTCTTCGGTCTTTAATTCTCCGAAAACATCCCGGGGTTTGCTCCGCGCAACTGTCCGCACGATTTTCTCCTGCAGGGATTGGTTGTCCGGGGCAACGTACTGCAAAATATAAGGCGCTTTGTCCGCTTCTATCTGGTAGGTGATGATGACATCGAGGCTGATGTCGTTGCCGTCGATGGTCTTGAACAACAAATCGTCCCTCTCATCGCGGTCGCCCCTTTTAAGCGTGAATGTCATCTCCAGATTCTGATCTTTAATGTCGAACGTATTCCAGTCATTGATGTAGGGGAGAAAAAAGTAGGTCGACCCGGGGGCGTAGCTTTTGTCTTCGACGCCGATGGGATGAAAAAGGGCCAGCTTGCGTGTTCGAACACCCACTTCGGTGTCGCCGGTGGTCCGGAGAATGCATCCCTGGAATAACAGCAGACTTCCGCACAACAGCAGCATCATTGATCTCAGCTTCATTGGGCACCTTCCTTCCGCACATCGAACAACTTGAGTGTTTTTTCGACATCAAGGGGATTGACACCATCGGGGCCGTCACTCGGCAGAACGATCATCTCCAATCCCTGGTAAACCTCGGCCATTTTCAACCCCACCATGCGCTCGGCGCCGATGCCGCTCAGGGCGTCGTTCTTGAGGCGCACCTTTTCGGCTTCAGCCAATTGTACCAGTAGATCCGCCTCGGCCTTTTTCTGCCTGGCATACAGGTCCTTTTCCGCCCGTTTTTGAGTGGCGTATGCCTTCCCTTTTTCAAGCTCGACCCCCACGGCCACTACGCCTTCTTGAATGATTTTTTTCAGGGTGGCTTCTTCGGTCGCTGCGCGGGCTTCGGCCTGGTTCTTGAACACCAGCTGATCCTTGAGTTTCTTTTCTTCGATGTTGCGCTGGATCTCCTCACTGTAAGTGAAATAGCGGACCAGGACCTGCTCGACATGCAGTCCCTTGGGATTCAACTCTTTGTTCAGCATCTCTTTGGCCACTTCGGTTCTATCAACCCTTATGGGACTGTTGTAAAACTCCTCTGTCGTCAAAACCCCCATGGCATCCTTCAGCTTTGATTCGGCCTGGGGGATGATGCCGTTATCTTCATAGAGTTTTCCGGGACCGATGATGGTGAACACCTTGTAGGGGTCGATGATTCGGTAAAGAATGGAAACGTCGACATCAACATAAAAGCCGTCGGAAGTCTGTATGTGGGCCGCATTATCAATCCGTGCCATCCTCGACGCCGTATCGGGGCTATTCGTCAGTTCCAGCACCTGGATATCCTTTGGCAGGCGGTTCATCTTTTCCATGCCGAATGGCAGGACGATGTGGTAACCGGCCTGGTACACATTCTTGTGAACACCGCGATCCATGCCGATTCGGGTGACCTTGATTCCGTACTCATTCGGCTTGACGTACTGAAGCATCAGCAAGGCTGGAGCGGTCAGCACGGCCAACAGGATGATCAGGATTACCAGTTTCCTCACACCCGAGGACTTGCGCGGGATAACCTCTGTCTCCGCAGCAACGGCGGGTTCCGGCTTAGGTTGATCTGTTGTTTGCTGTTCCGTCATTTTCGGCCTCTCCTTAATTTCGGGGGATTCAAATGTTGACTGCCGATTCTGATTAGCCGGTCAGAAGGTAGCGATATTTAGACGCAAATCAATAGATCCGTTCCAGTGTTTGACCACTGTGGATCCGATCGCCCCTATCTGCCCGGAACTTTATGCGTAGATATAATATATACCCTGTATAGCGCAACATATTTTCGGAACGGTTGTCAACCTGCGCATTGAATTCATGAAATCTTTTCAGGGAGTGGCTCAGGCGTATGACTGCCGTGCTGGTGAAATCTGCCGGGTTAAGGTGCGCGCCTGACCGCCAGCATGGTGATATCGTCGAACTGTTCGGCATCACCGGTATATTCCTTTAATGCCCTGGAGATACCGTCCAAAAGGCCTGAGGCCGTGTCGGCACCCTCCTTGAGCAGCGCCAGAAGATTCTTTTCCGTAAAAAAATCGCCCTTTATATTACGGGCCTCGGTAACGCCGTCCGTGTATCCGTACAGGATATCCCCCGGTTCGAGTCTTGCCCGGCGCTCCTCCAGGTCGACATCCGCACGAACACCGACCGCTGGACCAGTTGGGCCGAGATGATTTTTGACTCTTCCCGAAGGCCCGAGAATGTAAAGCGGGTCATGACCGCCATTAATATAAGTGAGTTCGCCGGTGGCCGGATTCAGCACCCCGAAGAATATGGTTGCGAACATGGCCAGGTTCTCATGATTCTTGGCAATGTAGTCATTGGTCAACTTGACCGCCATGAGGGCGTCGTGGTGGCTGGCGCCTTTCCCGCTGACCGCTTCAGGAGACAACCGGTTGTCCTTCAGATTTTCAGTAATGCGGCAATCGAGCCCTTGCAGTGATGTTTGCCCTGAAAAAATCCGGATCAGGCTACGAAAGAGAGCCATAAAAAGTGCTGCCCCAACCCCTTTGTCGCAGACATCGGCAATGACCAACCCTATCGATCCGTCAGGCAATTCGAAAACATCGTAAAAGTCCCCCGACACCTGCCGGGCCGGTCTGAAAAAAGCGGAAAACTCCCAGCCGGCGCGTTGCGGCAAATCGTCAGGCAGGAAATTTTTCTGCATTTCCTGGCCGCGCACCATTTCGGAATTCAAAGCCTGCGAGAAGGCTTCAACCTGCTCGAGACTTTTTTTGAGGGCTCTTTCGGCCTTCTTGCGTTCACTGATGGCTTCAGCGATACGATGGTACATTTGTCTAAACGCTTTGATCACCTCGCCGAGTTCATCCCGGCGGTGTACCGATTCGGCATAAAAATCAGGAGTTTCACTGTCGTTGCTCAGGGCCTCGCCGGCAAGGATCAGGTCCTTTCTCAAGCGCAGAATCGGGATGACAACGATCGGATGAAGGGCAAGCCAGGCTCCGGCGGTGACAAACATGGAAATGATGAGCACCAAGCCGGCAATCCGCAAGGTGTATGCCCACAGCTCTTGTTTCACCGATGAAGCGTCCTGTCGTAGGATGAGAACATTCGCCCGCCGCAGTTGCGTGGCTGTCCAGGCATCATCGACGCGCAGGTTGTCCGGGCTTTTTTGACTCAGCATTCCGGACGCGATGATATTTGTGAATGACAGATCCGGTTGCTCACCAAAAGTGCCGACAATGTTTCCGTTTACGTCGTAGAGGGTACCGCCGAGGATGTGCGGACCCATCACTAAATATTTGACATAATCGAAAACTTCAGGCTGGCCGGCTTTGGCCGGCAACATGTCCATAAGAACATCGATCTGGGCGGTCGCCAGCACTCTTAGTTGCTGTAGCAAATCCTGTTCTCGTTTGGCATATGACGGAATCAGAATAATTGTTTCAATCACAACGACGCTGATAAATACATAAAATACAATTCGCCGGGACAGCCGCGAGCGGGTCATTTTGAGCCAGTGCTTCGGACCTGTCCGCGCTGGCGGTGGTTTCCGCGGTTCAGAGAGGGTTGTCTTCATACTATTTACGCCTCCGCAATCAGAGATATTTTATATTGGTCGCCCTGTGGGTGAAATCCTGACCGACGGGATCGGGTTGAACACGGTTGTCTAACGGACACGGCAAGGTTCGCGATCTGCTGTCGGAGTGCGTGGAGTGTATCACCGGAGGGTGTGAACCATTCAGTATGAATGAAACCGCGGCGTACGTCAAACTGAAACCTGCGACATAAAAAGATCGGATGAAAACCGGGCGTGAGTGTTATACCACCTCACTAAAATAGATTCCGCAATACGGGTGGTTAAATGGTTGGTGAAATATCCCTTCGCATAACCGAACTTATTTTGACCATCACACAATCCGAAATCTGGCAATTTCCGATGTGTAGGCACCACCTTGACTTGATAATGCCGAAAAATTACAGTGAGCGTCCGCAATCGATGGGTGATAAGAGCGCGGCGTTAGCCGCTTGGTAAATTGCCCAGACAAAGAGGGTCTTTTGAAGCGTAATTTGAACATTGCCGTTCGTGAATTGGTCGAATTCGCCTGTCGGTCAGGAGATCTGGAATTTACTTTTTCAGGTGTCCGTCGATCCGTCGAGGCGATTCGTGCGCATCAGGTGATCCAGATGTCACGGCCGCAGACGTATCGTGCTGAAGTACCCATCTCCCGACAACATGAAACCGACAAGTATATATTGACCATCAGCGGCAGAATCGACGGCGTTTTTTCCGAAGCCACCACCGAAGGAACCCACCAGACAATAATCGACGAGATAAAAACAACCGACCGCGACATCGAGCACCTGGTCACGGACCAAAATCCCTTACACTGGGGCCAGGTCAAATGCTATGCATACATGTACGCCGCCGATCAACAGCTGCCGGAAGTTGATGTTCAGCTGACATACTTTCATCTCGATACCGGAGAGATGCGCGAGGTAAGGCAAGCCTTTACCCTCGCTGAACTGGCCGATTTCTACCAGGAACTGGTCGATTGCTACCTGGGTTGGGCGGCCACTATCATCAGCTGGCAGCACGTGCGCGACATGTCCATTCGATCGTTGGGATTCCCGTTTGCTGACTATCGGCCGGGACAGCGTCCGATGGCGGTGGAAGTGTACCGCACCATCCGTGCCGGGGGGCATCTCCTTGTCCAAGCGGCCACCGGCATCGGCAAGACTATGGCGGTGATTTTTCCGGCTGTCAAGGCGATGGCCGAAGGCCTCACGTCCAAAATATTTTACCTGACGGCGAGAACAACCGCCCGCACCGTGGCGGAAAAGGCTCTCGACGAACTCAGGCATAACGGCCTGCGCTTCAAATCGTTGACGCTAACGGCCAAGGACAAAATTTGTTTCAATCCGGATAAAGAGTGCAGCGGCGAAACATGCGAATTCGCCCGCGGCTACTACGATCGCCTGCGGGATGCCTTACCCGAAATTTTCATGCAGGAGGCCCTGGGGCGAAGCGTTATAGAGGCGGCCGCCCGGTCCCATCGCCTGTGCCCGTTCGAGCTGTCCCTGACCCTGGCGCTATATGTTGATTGCGTCATCTGCGATTACAATTATGCCTTCGATCCCAGGGTTTATCTGCGCCGGTTCTTTCTCGATGCTTCTGGTGATTATACCTTTCTGATTGACGAAGCGCACAATCTTGTCGATCGCGCCCGGGAAATGTTCTCGGCCGAGATATTCAAACGTCCCTTTTTGAATCTGCGGCGTGAGGTGCAGGAAACGCTACCGCGCCTTTTCAAAAGCATGGGTCGGGTGAATTCACAGATGGCCCGCAAACTTAAAGATTGGGATGATCCCCGTTCCGAACGGGCTGAAAAAGAACGACCTGAATTTATCTACCCCCACCTGCAGCGTTTCACGAAACTGGCCGAGGAATGGCTGGCACGCAATCAGAAATCAGCGTTTCGGGAAGAGCTGCTCACCCTCTACTTCGCAGTGATTTCTTTTATCCGGGTCTATCAGACGTACGATGACAGTTATGTGTGTTGTTATGAAAGGTCGGTCCGCGATCTTAAAGTCAAATTATTCTGCATCGATCCCTCAGGTCAGTTGGGCGAGGCGTTGAAACGGTGCAAAGCGGCGGTATTCTTTTCAGCCACGATGACGCCGCTGACCTATTTTAAAAGAATGTTCGGCTGCCATGACACCGCCGCATACCGCCAGTTCCCGTCACCGTTTGCAGCGGGCAATCTCGGCCTCTTCGTTTGCGATCGTGTTTCGACGTATTTCAAACAGCGTCAGCGCACGGCACCTGATGTGATCCGGGCAGCAACCACGCTGGTCCGGCGAAAGAAGGGCAATTACCTGCTCTATTTTCCATCATACGAATATATGCACTTGGTGTACGAAGGATTCATGAACGTTTGCCCGGATGTCGCGACGATCCGCCAGAATTCCGATATGTCGGAGACCGACAGAAGTGCGTTTCTCTCCCAGTTTTCTCACGACAACCCGGAAACTCTGGTGGGATTTGCCGTTCTGGGGGGTATTTTCGGCGAGGGCATTGATCTGGTTGGCGATCGATTGAGCGGTGCGATGATCATCGGTGTCGGCTTGCCCGGCATTTCGTTCGAAAGAGACCTGATTCGTGACTATTACGAGACCACGCTCGGCGCCGGTTTTGAATTCGCTTATATGTACCCGGGGATCAACCGGGTATTGCAGGCCGCCGGAAGGGTTATCCGTTCAGAACTCGATCGCGGCGTCGTTGTGTTGGTCGACAAACGCTTCAGGACAGAGCGCTATCATGCGCTATTTCCTGCGGAGTGGCGTCCTGTAACGCTGTGCAGCGAGGACGATATGAAAACCCGCCTTGACCGTTTTTGGAACGCCACATAGAGAAGCTCCGAGGCCATGAGACGAGAATGATCGCCCGCATATTTCATGAGAATTTTTCATGGGGGTTGTGAAACAGATATGATATCGACATATGAAATATTCGGGAGAGGAACCTTTCGCTTATGGCAAAAGGATACCTTTACATAATCGCAGCGGCAATTTTGTGGGGGATTATCGGTCCGGTTTCCAGGTTGGCCTTTGATCAGGGAGTGATGCCGCTTGAGGTTGCATTCTGGCGGGCTGTTCTGGCCTGGATCTGTTTTGGCGGCCATGCCGTCGCCTCAGGACAGTTGCGGATTCAAGCGCGCGATCTGCCGTTCCTGCTGATTTTTTCGGTGACCGGTGTCACTTTGTTTTACGGTTCCTATCAGCTGGCGGTCGAAAAGGGGGGCGCCGCTCTTGCGGCGGTACTATTGTATACCGCTCCGGCCTGGGTAACGGTACTCTCGCGGATGGTTTTCAAAGAGCCGTTGACCCTTGTCAAATGCGCGGCTCTGGTCATGACGATTGCCGGTGTGGCCGGCGTGTCCTATGGTGTCGGCAATGGGGCCTCCGGTTTCGGGGGGCAATTGGATGCGACGGCTTTCCTCTTTGGGTTGATCGCCGGTTTCTGTTATTCGTTGTACTATATCTTTGGGAAACATTTCTCCGGGCGCTATGATTCACCGACGATTTTTCTCTACATCCTGCCTTTGGGTGCGCTGCTGTTACTTCCCTGGGTGACTTTTTCTCCCAAGACAGCTGTGGCCTGGGGAGCACTGGCGACGCTGGCTTTTTTTTCTACCTACCTGGCCTATTATTTTTATTATGCCGGTCTCCGACACCTCGAAGCATCGCGGGCGGCCATTACCGCCACTATCGAGCCGGTTATTGCCGCCCTGGTGGCCTATTTCTGGTGGCAAGAATCGTTTTCAATCATCGGCTATGCCGGCGGGCTGCTGATACTGGCCTCTGTCGTGCTGATTATCTGGGACGGGTCGAGATAAAGGACGCGGGTCGATGCATTTGCGCCTGCCGAGCCGTGGCGGAACGTTGGTGCCAGGCCCTGAGACGCTCATTTCTCTCGGGGGCTGGCAGTGCGGTAAGGGACCGGCATTTTTCGTAAAACGCTTCCAGATTGCCATCTTGGCTGTCCAAAAGACGGTTAAAGGCCGGCACAAGGTCATAATACGCCCCGATCGAATTCAGTTTCGCATTGTTCAATTGTTCGCCAAACCAGGCATCATAGCCCGTATATCCTCCCCAGAAAGATTTTAGAGATCCATACTCATTTTTCAGAGACGTAAAGACAGACGCCTTGCGCTGACGCATGTCGTTTTGTTCCAGAGTCAGCCGATACAGCGCTTCCAGTTTCTGCCGATATTTCGTAATCAGGGCAATAAACGCCTCGCGACGGTGGCGTTGTTCCAGATATACCTGGTAACCTGTCATGTTGCCATTGCTTTCCATCCAGCGGCGCAGGCCCTCCTGTTCGACGGTCGTGGCAAAGCTCTCGTTGAACGTCGTGTCGTCCGGTACATACAGGATCTGGTGGGCCAGTTCATGAAAAATCAGGGCCGCTGTTGCGTCGTCGCTGCCCCTGATGATCGTGTTGAACACCGGATCGGCGAACCATCCCAGGGTCGAATAGGCGGTTACCCCGCCAACGTAAACGTCGAAGCCCTCGTTTTTCAGCTGTTCTGCAAATGCATTCGCTCTGTCCTGTGAAAAATAACCCCGGTAGGACGCATGCCCGACAATCGGATAGTACCAGGTTTTGGGTGTGAGAGAGAATTCGGGGGCCGCGCCGACGTTCCATGCCACGAAGGGACGATGCAGATCAACGTAGCTGAGATAGTTGTCATCGACGGGAAGGGCGAGGTCTTTTTCAGCAAATTCCCGGATTTCGAGAATCCGCTCCAGCTTCTGTTTCACCACCGGATCCGTTTGCGGATCGGCAATGAGTGTCTTGATAGGCTGGCGATGGTTGATAATACTTAGCTGGCCAGAGGCGACATGCGAATAATACCGGATGCTTTCACAACCCGTTGTGGTCATCACAAAGATCAACAGCCCGATTATCCGAATGCGGCCCAACCAATCGATACACCGCTGGTCCAAAACCCCGACAGGGTATGTGCAGATTCCGGTGGAAGTTTTTTGCGCTGCAGAGTATATACTGCAAAGGCATTTCATCCGGTTTTTTTACCCTTCCTTGAATAGAATTCCCAGCACCATCCGGGTTCGAAGCCGGTTTGGCCGACGGAAGCTGCACCCCATTTGCAGGGATCATGCTCTTGACCGACCGCGGTCAGGGTATTAAAATATATAACCAAATTCAACCGGTTAATCAATAACGAGGAGGTTTATTATGGCGGTCAAAATCCTTATCAAAAGAAAAATCCCGGCCGAAAGAGCAAAACAAATGATCCCCCTTTTCAGAAAAATGCGTTCTATGGCGACCAATCAGCCCGGTTATATCTCCGGTGAAACGCTCAAGCGCCTGGATGCGCCGGGAGAGTTTCTTGTTATCAGTACCTGGCACTCATCGGAGGACTGGAAGTCCTGGCTGCAGAGCGATGAGCGAAAAAAAATCCAGGGTGAGATCGACATTCTTCTGGGCGGCGAAACTGACTACGAAATTTACCATTACGGATTTTCGGAATAATGCCGATTCGGTTAACCAACGCGAATTCTATAACTTGCCGACTTTACAGACGCCACCGCGATGCATTGCCATGCCGCCTTCACCCGGCTGATCGGTAAGGCCGGGTGAAAGCGCCTTGCCCACGCCTATACCCATTGATTTGTGTGCCAGGGGATCCATATTGTGTGCGGAAGATTCGTCAAACACAGTTCACTCGACCTCATCGAAAAGACATTCAATGTCGACAGTGTGGAGGCCGAAACCGCTGCCAGCTACAACATTGCACCGACACAGCCGGTGCAGGCAGTGGTTCGCAACGGTGGCAACCGGCTCGTTTCGTTTTACTGGGGATTGGTGCCCTTTTGGGCTAAAGACCCCTCGATTGCTGCCCGGTTGGTCAATGCCCGGGTGGAAACAGTGGCAGAAAAGCCGAGTTTTCGGGATGCCTTCATAAAGAGGCGTTGCCTGGTTGTTGCGGATGGCTTTTACGAATGGAAAGGTGAGAAGGGTCGCAAGCAACCGTGGTTTGTGACCCTGTCGACAGGTGGACCCTTCGGTTTTGCCGGGCTTTGGGAAACATGGAGAAAAAGTGAGGGGCAGTCACCGCATCGTTCCTGTACGATCCTTACGACCGATGCGAGTCCCGAATTGCGGGGAATCCACCATCGAATGCCCGTTATTTTGCACCCTGACGGGTGGGACACATGGCTGGACCCGTTAAATCAGATCACTTCTCGGCTCCAGGAGGTGCTTCAAACCTACGGTTTGCACGATTTCAAATTCCACGCCGTTTCCGCGCGTGTCAACCGCGCGGCCAACAATGATGCCGGCTGCATAGAACCCCGAAAAGAGCATGGAGATGAAAGCCACCCGCGCGCATGAATGCAAAATACTCCCAGCGCTAAGATCCTCCGTTGTTCAGCGACTTTTATTTCTTTTCTGTCAGATTCAGGTGGCGGGCATGTTCCCAGAGTTGCCGGGCCAGACGCACGGTTGCCTGGTCGATCATTCGACCGTCGACTGACACTGCCCCCCGGCCTGCAGTTTTTGCTTCCGCGTAAGCGTCGAGAACCCTGCGCGCGCGATCGATGTCTTCGGGAGTCGGGGAGAAGACTGCGTTGATGCCGCCGAGTTGATCCGGGTGAATCGCCCATTTGCCGTCGAAGCCCAAAGCGCAGGCCGTGGTGGCGGCACGCCGCAGACCACCGGGATCCTTGAAGTTACCGTATGGCGCATCGATCGCCATCAAGCCATGGGCTTTGGCGGCCATAACCAAGCGACTCATGACGAAATTCCAGCGGTGGCCCGGATAAAGATCTTCTTCCATTTCGCCATGGCCGGACAGAGAGACCAGGCGGGCGCCGATGGAGGAGGAAAAGTCCGCGACACCGAAAACCAGCGTTTCAAGGCGGGAGCTGGCACCGGCAATTTCGGACACCCGCTCGAGGCCCTGTGCCGATTCGATGCTGGCCTCGATACCGATCCGGTTCGTGAATTTCGTGTTCATCTCGATGCCGTTCAACAGGCGGTCCACAAAATGGATGTCTCCACTGTGATCGACTTTGGGGACCACGACGCTATCGAGCCGTTGACCGGCTCTTTCCGCCAGAGAGAGAAGATCCAGGTATCCAAATGGTGTTTCCAGGCCATTTATCCGGGTCGTCACGATCTTATCTTGCCAATCCAGTGAGAGGATGGACCGGACCACCGTTTCACGGGCGGTTTCTTTGGCATCCAGCGGGACACTGTCTTCCAGATCGAGCATAATGACATCCGCCGGGCTCAGGCGGGCCTTTTGGTGCATTTTCTCAACATGACCAGGAACCGATAAAATTGACCGTCTGGGTTTCATGGGGCACATCCTGTTCGTCTGGCTGGAGCTACGGGGTTCTATTCAATTGCCATATGGTCAAAGGGTCCGGTAAGTTCTTTCCATCGTTGATTTCGCTGCGCCTTGAACGATCCGACAAACTGATTCACTACGAATAGTGAAAGTATAGGCAAGGCTAACGGCAGTGTCAAACATCTGTTGACCGGTTTGAATGATTTCGGCCGGCCGTTTTCAAAGAGAAGGCTATTTCGGTCACAGACGCTGCTTTGTGCAATACACCCGAACGAGATGCTATACGGCATCTCAAAAAAGTCTTTTCGCCCGGTCTGCCAGAGGCGGATAAATTTCGGCGTTGAACCCTTGTCTCAAGTCCTCGACATACTTGAGACAGCCTGCGGGTTGTGACCCACATGCTGTGTTGGATCGGATGGGAAATCCCGCACAGCGGGGATCCTCGGTCTCGCCTTGATCTCGACCGAAAATCCTAATTTTGAGATAACTTCTATTGAGGTCTTGCAGGTCGGCATCCTCAGGGAAAGGAATAAAAATGTGCGGAGTTGTCGGTATTGTTTCCCGAACATCCGTGAACCAGGCGCTGTCTGACGCTTTGACGGTACTTCAGCACCGGGGTCAAGACGCGGCTGGCATTGCCACATGTCAGGATGGCAGGTTTTTCCTGCGGAAGTCCAACGGGCTTGTGCGCGACGTATTTACAACCCGCCACCTGAAACGGCTGACCGGCACGATGGGTATTGGGCATGTCCGTTACCCCACGGCCGGTGGTTTTTCTTCCGCCGAGGCCCAGCCTTTTTATGTCAATTCACCCTACGGCATTGCTCTGGCTCACAACGGAAACCTGACCAATGCGGTGTCGGTGGCTCGGCAACTGGTCGAGTCCGATCTACGACACATGAACACCGGGTGTGATACGGAGGTTCTTCTCAACGTATTCGCCCACGAACTACAAAAACTCAGCAATTCGAAACTGTCACCTGACGATATTTTTACTGCCGTTCGCGGTGTGCACCATCGCTGCCGCGGTGGCTATGCTGTGGCTGTCATGATCAACGGATTTGGTGTTGTTGGCTTCCGCGATCCCAACGGTATTCGTCCCCTTTGTATTGGAAAACGCGATACGGGTGAAGGCGATGATTACATGATTGCCTCGGAGAGTGCCGCGCTGGACGTTCTCGGTTTCACATTGGTTCGGGATATCGGTCCAGGTGAAGCCGTCTGTATTGATTCTGCGGGGCGGCTGTCCACCCGCACCTGTGCCGACAAACCCGGTCGTTTTCCCTGTATTTTCGAATATGTCTATTTTGCACGACCGGACTCGATCCTGGAAGGGATATCTGTTTATCAATCGCGACTGCGTATGGGATCGAAACTGGCCGGGAAAATATTGCGCGAGCGGCCGGACCATGACATAGAGGCCGTGATACCGGTCCCGGATACCAGTCTGCCCTCCGCCTTACGGTTGGCGACCCGCATCGGTGTCAGGTTTTGCGAAGGATTCGTGAAGAATCGCTATATCGGGCGCACGTTTATCATGTCGGATCAACGGCAGCGAACCCTGTCAGTCAAGCGCAAACTCAACCCGATCCGTTCGGAGTTCCAAGGCAAGACCATCCTGCTGGTGGACGATTCCATTGTGCGGGGGACAACCAGCCGGCAGATTATTCAGATGGCCCGTGATGCCGGTGCCCGGAAGGTCTACTTTGCCTCGGCGGCACCCCCGGTTCGGTATCCCAACGTATACGGCATCGATATGCCCACAACCGGCGATCTGATCGCCCACGGGCGTACCGAAAAAGATGTCGAGCGTCTGATCGGTGCTGACTGGCTCGTTTATCAGGAAATCGATGACTTGGTTGCCTGCACTGCGGCCGGGAATCCGGTAGTCAAGAATTTTGACTGCTCCATATTTGACGGTCAATACATAACCGGAGACATCGATCAGGCATTTCTCGACAACCTGGCAACCACCCGCGGCGCTCTTCGTAGAGACGGGGGCACTTTTTTGTCCGCTGACGACAACGAACCATTTCCCGAAGGGCTTCACAATTATCTGTAAACCACGGGGAACATATTCAATTTGACAGCATCACCGACATAGATGTAGAATATGAAGAAATCACTCGAGTCATTGCCGTCGTGGCTACGCACACGTTTAAGCATCGGAATCGCGTACCGGTCTTCCACTGTATCCGCTCTTTCTCCGACTCCTTCAGGATCCGATGCGAAGGTTAGAGGGTGGGTTCATGGATGCAAAATTAGAAAAAAGAGCCTGCGAACGGCAGTCCTGTGATCTTCCGGTAGTCTGGTGTTATTTCAATCAAAATCAATTCCATAAAGCAAGGCAACTCAATTTCAGTGAAGGTGGGGTCTGCCTGGAGTCGTCGTCGGCGCCGCGCCCAGGTTCTACGATCCTGATCAAACGCCATTACCCCGCACTTGAAAAGTGCACCAGTGAAATATGCGAGGGTCATCGCGAAATAACCCTTGCAGAGGTTCGCTGGTGTAGCGAGGCCAAGGATACGATTGGCTGCCACTACTGCGTTGGCGCCAGCTATCTCTCACTCGGATACCCCTGACCGTCGAATATTTTCCGAAATTCAATGCGGTTCGTTTCGTATTTTTGCAGGACGGGTATAGGTAATCTCAGGGCGTTCATCGTCTGACCCGGTCCGGAAGATGAACGTCGTCATGGATGCCGTGGCCGGGTATGGGTCCGAAATACCGGTTACAGAAAGATTGCGTTTGTATCGGGGTGAAAGTTCCATGCCTCGGGCCCAGAGGAGCATGAAGGTTATGATGTCTCCGTGGGTTACTGCGACGACCTGCCGGCCAGGATACTGTTTTCGAATTCTGGCGAATAGCTTCCGTACGCGGGTGACAATGTCCTGTGGCTGCTCGAAAGGCGGCGCAGAGCCCGTGTAAACGTCACCTCCCAACGCATCCACTTTCTTCGATGCCCAACCCTGCAAGGGGGTATACACCTCAGTCAGAAATTTCGATACCTGAAGTTTTAAAGCTGTATGGAAAATGAGGATTTGCTTGGCTGTCTGGCGGGCGCGCAACAAAGGGCTGCTGAAAACGGCGGCCAGGGGTTGCCTTTTCAGGGCCTGGGCCACGGCCTGGGCTTCCCTCAGACCCTCCGGGTTCAGGTGAAACCGGGGCAGCCGGCCATACAAGATCTTTTGGGGGTTGTGGACACGGCCGTGGCGCACAAGTGTCAATTGTGTCAGGGGGTGATTATCGGTCTCTGGCACGGCATTACCCGGTACTTTCGGCAACAAACCTGAAGCTGTTTACCACGGCATGAAACACATTCAGATCCCGGCCGAATTCCCTGTCTGCGGTAACGTTGAATCGTAGACTAAAATAAGTGTTGTCCTTGACAAAACCGTAATAAAGGGTCCTGAAGCGGGTGCCATCAGACAGCCGATAGGAGAAAGACAGTTTGAAACCCGCGTTGCCCTTAATGGTTGCCCGCGATTTTTCCATCACGTTGAGGTCAAGGATTTGCTTGTCGGCATCCAGTTCGGCAGCAATGACATCGGCAGCATCCAGCGGCGTCATGCCGGCATTTATAATTTTGTCAGAGTGTTTGAAGGGTTTATCTATCGGGCGTTCTTGAACCATAATGTATTGCCGGTAGGGATCACCTTTATAGATCAGGAAGTACTTTTTGGTGTAGTGCTTCTGCCAGCCGGCAGGTATGTCCACCTCGAAGTGGGCGGGCCCGGTTTGCGGCCGATCGCCCATGTGGGCACAACCTATCGTGATGACGAGTCCGATGAGTATCCATATGGCCGATAATCTTCTCAATTCGTTTCTCCTCGTTTTTAGATCGATGTCAAAATAGTCACCATTGGTCCTCCAGGCCATCGCGAAAATGCCACGCGGACCTGCAGGCACGATTATTCCCGTCTCCGATACTAAAAGACGGGAGGGGGGCAAGCCGGTCCCCTCCCGCTATTGTATGCGCAAGAGTATATCACGCCTCATGTCCTAATGGCACCCTTTTTCGCCCGCACATATGATCAAAATTTTTCAGTAGGGCACAAAATTAACACAATAACATAACCTTACAGGTCGTTACGACAATCAACAATGTGGGATACTTTGTTCGTCTACCCAAGAAATAAAGGGGAATTGCGGAGGGACGTGGATCCCGGCGCTAAATTTACGGTTGATTTCCTAGTCCGCCTGCCGTAAAAAGAACACCTCCGGATGACCACATGTTCACTTCAGTAGTTAAGGCGATGGTCGGATGAGCCAAATTAATGCGTCGTCAATGGTTTATGAACGGTTCATTGTTTTCACCGCCAGCGCATACCAAGCATTGAGGATATTTTTCCGGTTGATAGAATGGCACCCATCGATACCATCCGTTTGGGGTATTCCCCTTGTCCCAACGACACCTTCATGTTCTTCGGAATTGCCTGCGGCGAGCTGAAGCCTCCGGGGATTAAGATTGTCACGGAACTTCACGACGTTGAGACCCTCAATCGCATGGCCATGGCCGCAGAACTCGATATCAGCAAACTTTCCTTTCACGCCTGGATTAAGGTTCGGCAGAGATACCGGTTGCTGTCAAGCGGCGCGGCCCTGGGTTATGGTTGCGGACCCCTGCTGGTATCCAAAAGACCCCTGACGCGAACTGAGGTGGCAAACGCCCGGGTGGTGTTGCCGGGGGAATGGACCACTGCCCACCTGCTTTTTCGCCTGTGGGCGCCGGGTGCAAATAAAAGAACGTTTACGACCTACGATCGAATCCTCCCCGAAATTACAGCCGACAGGGCTGACTGCGGGGTGATCATTCACGAAAGCCGATTCACATACGCGCAGGCCGGCTTCACATCCATAGTCGATCTGGGGGCCTGGTGGGAGTCGGAAACCGGCTTACCCATTCCCCTGGGATGCATCGCTGCAAAAAAGGAACTCGGCAACGATCTCATCCACAAGATGGAGACCTTGATCCGCCGCAGCATTCGTCGGGCCCAAAAAGAACCTGCAGCCGCTTTGCCGTATATCCAACAGCATGCCCAAGAACTCTCGGAAGAGGTTTTGCGACAGCACATACAGACTTTTGTCAATCCCTTCAGCATCGATCTTGGAAAAACCGGAAGGGCGGCAGCCGACATGCTGACCCTACGCGCCCAGGAGGCTGGAATTATATGACGATCGGGATTCTCTATGCCACGATCCAGGAAGCCCGCCCCTATTTGGTGCTCTCCGGTGCAAAGGAGATTCCTGCCCAGCCGTTTGCGCTCTATGAACTCAGAACACCACCCGTTCTGATCACTATCAGCGGAATGGGAAAAGTGTCGGCTGCACTGGCGGCTCAGATGTTGATCCGCGAACATAATTGCGACCGCATTCTGAACGCGGGGGTCTGCGGAACCTTGGTCGACAACATCGGCCTGGAACCCGGAAATATTCGCCGTATTTCTTCGGTGTTGGAAGAACTGCCAGGTCCCGGTGTCCCTGCGGATGCCATCCCCTGTACCGGCGAATTGTGGCAGGATTTGCCGGCAGCTCGCCTGGTAACGGTTGAACAGCCGGTTTTCGACCCCGCCGAACGCCGACGACTGGCGGCCTGGGGTGAACTGGTGGACATGGAGGGAGCGGTTGTGGCCCGGGTCGCACGACTCTACGGTATACCCTGGGACATGATCAAAGGGATTACCGACACGGCCGACCACGGTGAGAGGACCACTCTTCATCAGAATTTGGCGATGGTCAGCCAGGCTGTCGCCGAGCATTTGAACAACGGGATATCGCGCTATGCCACATCCTGACGCAGACGCCCTCGGCATGGAGACGTCGTCATCAAATCTTGCCCGGAATATCCTGCGGTTTACCAAAATCGAACATACGGCCTTCAGCCTACCGTTGGTTTTTGCCGGGGCATGGATCGGCACCCGGGGGCAGACACCCCCTCTGGTGGTGTTGCTTCTGATACTTCTGGCAGCCGTTGGCGCCAGAATTTTTGGCATGTCGTTCAACCGGATTTTTGACCGTAAGATCGATGCATTGAATCCCAGGACTGCCGGTCGTGAACTTCCCGACGGTCGCCTGACGGTTTCAACGGCTTTAATTGTCGCTTTTACCGGGCTGGCGGTTTACCTGGCGGCCTGTGCCGCTTTGGGCGGCTGGTGCCTCGTGCTGTCGCCACTGCCCCTGATCCCCCTATTGGGATATTCCCTGCTGAAGCGCTTTACGGCGTTTTGCCACTTTGGAATCGGCCTTTGCCTGGCCATGGCGCCCTTGGGGGCTTTCGTTGCGGCTGCCGGACACCCGAATTTCACTCCAGAAGCTGTCATTTTCGCCCTGTTTGTTTTCTGGTGGCTCAGTGGATCGGACATTATTTACGCCCTGATGGATCTTGACAGTGATCGGAAGACCGGTGTTCACAGCCTGCCGGCCCGGTTCGGAGCCACCGATGCCCTGTGGATCGCCGGCATTTCCCACGTGCTTGCGTTTTGTTGCGCAGCGGCAGTTTATTATTTAACCGATGGCGGACCGGTTGCCGCGCTGGCTTTATCCGTGTCAGCATTGTCAATGGGTGCCATGTACCTGCCGATGATCCCCATAAGTGCGCGGTTTTTTCCGGTCTCGATCATTGCGGGTACCGCTGCGGCCTTGATCCCCATCTTTGGGAGGTATCTCTAAATCGGAATCTTTTCACCGAGTGTCCAAAACGTGAAAAACAAAAATACCACGTTCGTGACCTGAGACTGAGTCCGCATGATCATCCGGCGGGCAGGATGCCGGTGATAAATTCCCGATCACTGCTATTTTGACATTTAGGTTTGTTTCAAATTTCGTGCTTATATTTTCGGATTTATACTGTTAGAGACATTGTTCATGCCCCTCAGGGGAATTATCAGATGCTGCCCTTTCAGCGGGCGGAGATCACAGACGCCGGCATGAATAGCGGCGGTGAGAGAACTAAAACGATGCAAAACGCGTTATTCAGTAAAGCTATTGAAAAAGGGGCCTGTTGTGAGCGCCTGTCACGGAATGAAGCCCTGGCTCTGGCGGCAGCCATAACACCGGATAGTCTGCATGCTCTTGGTGCAGCTGCACTTTCAAACCGTCGCCAGCGATTTGGCGACCGCGCAACTTACATATTCAACATGCATGTCAATCCGGCCAACATCTGCGCCATGAATTGCACATTCTGCAATTATGCCGCCAGCCCCACAGCCCCCCATGCCTATGTCATGGAAGAAAATGAAATCCTCGACAACGTCGAACGGTTGCAGCCGACCGAAGTACACATCGTGGGCGGATTAAACCGCGTTTGGCCGTATGCGCGCAACCTGGCCCTTGTGCGCGAACTGAGGAAGCGGTTTCCTGATCTTTACATCAAGGCTTACACGGCTGTGGAAATTGATTACTTTGCTCGCACCAGCGGCAGAAGTGAGGCAGAGATCCTGGCAGAACTGAAGGCGGCCGGCATGGATGCCATGCCGGGCGGAGGGGCTGAAATTTTTTCCGATCGCCTGTGGCAGCAGCATTGGAAAAACAAAATCGGACCGAAAGACTGGATCAAAATTCACCGGTTGGCCCACGAGATGGACATACCGACCAATGCCACCATGCTTTTCGGCTTCGGAGAAAACTGGCCCGAGCGCATTGCACATATGCTGATTCTGCGCGACACCCAGGACGACACCGGTGGGTTTTCATGTTTCATTCCGCTGGCTTTCCAACCTGGCGGTCAGCGTTTCATCGAAGAAGGGCCGACGCCCCTTGAGACGCTCGCGGTTCTGGCCATTTCCCGTCTGGTTATCGACAACGTACCGCATCTGAAATCTTACTGGCCCATGGCCGGTGTTGAAACTGCCACGGCGGGGTTGAGTTGGGGAGCGGATGACATGGACGGCACTATTTCCGAGGAGAAAATAGCCCATCTGGCCGGTGCCCAGACGCCGGTCGGTCTGGCCCGGGAAAGAATGGTGGAAACCGTTTCCATTGCCGGGTTCGTACCGGTCGAACGTGACGGGCAATTCAATCAGTGTTCGGCGGCCGAACCAAAGACAATTGCTGGCGGGACTGCGGTCGTGTCGCCATCGGAGCCACCGTCACCCAAGCGAGCCCGGCAAAAGGAGCCGAACCCTTGAACCATCCCGTTGCCATGATTCCCTATACCAACATGGCTCCTTTCCGCGCGTTGGGCCCTCCGGACGGGTGCCGTTTTGTGCCCTTGGTGCCCCGGGATAGCATCGTGGCGTTGTGTAATAAGCGCGTGATCGCAGCGGCGGTTCCTGTGGGAGGGCTGGCGGCTGTTGCCGATATAACGGATTACCTCGGTAAATTCGGCATTGCCGCTGCCGAGCGATCCATGAGCGTGCTGTTTTTTACAGACCGGCCTCTGACCGAGATGGATTCGAGGACGTGCGTTCGTCTGACAACCGAATCGGCTTCGAGTATCCGGCTGCTTTTCCTCGTGCTCGGGTATCGAAACGGCTTTGAAAATCTGCCGAAGTTGGCCAATACGGATGAACGTCCCAATGGTGAACTGTTGATAGGGGACGCCGCACTGATGCGGATGCGCGACATAAGAGCCGCCGGTGTAGCGGCCGATGCCGCCCATGTCACCGATCTTGCCAGCGAGTGGTATGGCTTTCACCACCTTCCGTTTGTCTTTGCCCGCTGGGTTGTCAGAAAAGATGCGCCGACGTCAGCCAGGCAGGCCCTCGAAAAATGGCTGGCAGAGTTTCAGAGACGCGAGCCGGCACTCGTCAAGCAGGCTGTGCCTGAATCCGCCCGCCGCATTGGTGTTTCCGCTTCTGAAATATCGGCTTATTTCCAGGTGATCCGTCGGACGCTCGACGCATCGGACCTATCCGGCCAGTCGAAATTTCTCAGCGAGTACAAACGGTATTTCGACGATGATGCGGCGTGTTCTTATTGGGCAGAAATCGATTCAGAGGTTCTGCCGGCCGCGAATGCAAACATATTGGGTTCGCCTGGATTATCATCAAGATAGCAAGGATCAACAATGTCAGCATTTCAGAATAATAAACCTGGCCGCACAGCCGAAAAGGTCGAGATCATCCGGTATGAGCGGAGCGACGCCCTCGAAATGCTCAAAAGGATGCCTATGGGCGAACTGATGGGCCTGGCTCACCAGGCGCGTAGGTGTCATCAGCCCCAGCGGGTGGTGACCTTCGTGGTCGACACCAACCCCAACTACACCAACATCTGTGTGACGTGTTGCGATTTTTGCGCCTTTTACAGACGGGCACAGCAAGAGGAAGCCTACACCCTCAGCCCGGATGATCTGGCTGAACGAGTCAAGGCTTCACACGCCCGTGGTGCCACGACGGTGTTGCTGCAAGGGGGGCACAACCCCGCGGTCGGCTTGCAGGACTGGCTGGCCTACATTCGGGCGATTCGGGCAGCGTGCCCGCAGATCCACATTCACCCTTTCAGTCCAGCCGAGTATGTGTTCATTTCCCGGATGGAAAAATTGCCCGTGGAAGACATCCTCCGGGCGGTTTACGACGAGGGCATCCGGACCATACCCGGCGGTGGGGCAGAGATCTTGTCAGAACGTGTCCGGAAAGAAGTGGCCAAGAGAAAGGCAACAACAGAAGAGTGGCTCGATGTATGTGAGAAAGCACATCACATCGGCTTTCGTACCACTGCCACCATGATGTTCGGTCATGTTGAGACCGACGAAGACATCGTGGCGCACTTATTTAAGCTGCGTGAACTGCAGGACCGGACCGGGGGATTCACGTCTTTTGTTCCCTGGTCTTTCAAACCGGGAGACTCTCTGCTTAGCCATCGGGTGCCGTCCCGGACGCATCCGGCCCGTTATGTGCGCATTATTGCGCTGGCGCGCTTGATGCTCGACAACTTTGCCCACATTCAATCCTCATGGTTTAGCGAAAGTGTGCCGGCAGGCCAGCTCGGCCTTCTGGCCGGCGCCGATGATTTCGGCGGGGTGCTGCTCGAAGAGAACGTCCTGCGCACGGCCGGACACACGCCGACCGCTACCCTGGAAAAAGTTAAGACCATCATTCGCCGGGCCGGTTTCACACCAGCGCGAAGAAATTCGTTTTATGAGATTCTCGAAGTTTTCAAAAATGGGGAAGAGAATCAGTGAAGCACTTTATCGAATTTTGATTCTGGCGAACGATCAATTGAGAAATCTCTGCAACTTCTGTGAAAAAACAGCATCGGCCTTTATTGATGCAGTTATGGACACCGCTCTGCAGTGTGTCGGCTTGTCAAAAAACAATTTGGCTATGAATACCGAAAGTTGAGATAAAAATAATTGAAAAAGGCCAACTGCCATATGTTGTGGTTGGCCCTTGTGGTTTCGGAGTTTTTGAAAGTTTCGCTTAATATCAGTAAGCACAACATCAGGGTATTGCCAGGTACGTTAGTGTAATCTTGCCTGCTAACTACCCTTTATTATAATCTATTGGCCAAATCATTCACTGACCTGAAACTGCTCGTGTAGAACAAAATCAACGTCCCGCCTATCTGCTAAAATCTGGGTCATATACTACCTGCTTTTTAAGCTCCCGTTTAACCAATTTTCCTGTGTTGCTTTTGGGAAGTTCTTGGACAATGACAGATTTTTCTATATAGCGCTGGTTGACTTGATCAGTTTTTTGATCTTATCCAAGAGGTCATGTTTTTCCTCCTGGGTAAATCCATTTAGGATGATTTCAATGGATTCGTTTTTTTCATCTTCGATCATCTTCAGGGCATCCCTGCCTTTGCGGGTAATGGCAAGCAGGGTGACCCGTTCATCCTGGGGATCCCGTGTCCGCAGGATAAACCCATTCTTTTCGAGTCTCTTAGAAAGACCTGTCATGTTGGCCCCGGGCACCAGCATGATCCTGCTGACAGCACTGGTTTTATTGCGGCCGTTTTCAGATGCATCGAGGACCCGTAGAATATTGTACTGGGGGAAGGAGAGTCCGTGTTTCTTGAAAATGGATGAATGCGCTCTCTTGAAATTTTCTGCAGCCCTGACGATCGCCATCATCACCTTTTCATCAAAGGTCAGGTCACTGACATAGTTTGTCTTGGTCTTCTCGTTCATGGTTTTCAGCAGAGTCTGAATTTTCACAATAATTTGCGCGACGATATTACAATGGCGCTCATTGATCAAT
Source organism: uncultured delta proteobacterium (assembly GCA_963848135.1). Taxonomy (GTDB): domain Bacteria; phylum Desulfobacterota; class Desulfobacteria; order Desulfobacterales; family SG8-13; genus JARFQH01. Next base: position 1,041,070 of record CAWKCK010000017.1, on the reverse strand, counting down.
AGATTTAATGTCAATTTATTGATAATACATTTATTGACTAAATGATCCGGCCCTGGTATTGATCGAGTATCACCCACCCAGCCTGGAGGAAATTCCAGTGAACGATCAAGGAAGCCACATCGTCAAAACAACCACTTGGTCACCCGGCCCCGGATGTCACGGCGGCTGCGGCGTACTGGCCCACATTAAGGACGGGAAACTGGTAAAGATCGAGGGAGATCCCGACCATCCCATGAACCAGGGACGCCTGTGCGCCAGGGCCCTTGCCATGACCCAGTATGTCGATCACCCGGACCGGCTGAGGTATCCGGTCAAACGCACCGGCAAGCGCGGTGAAGGCAAATGGCAGCGTATCACCTGGGCCGAGGCCTTTGACCTGATTGAAGAAAGGATGAATAAAATCCGGGAGGAACACGGGCCGGAGAGCATGGTGTTCAATGTGGGCACAGGCCGGGATATTTATGCCTGGATCTGCATGCTGGCCTATGCCTATGGCAGCCCCAACGTCATGTTCGGCCTTTCCGGCCAGGCCTGTTACGGGCCCCGCCTTTCCGCCGTTATCACCGTCCAGGGTGATTTTGCTGTTTTTGACGCCGCCCAGTGGTTCCCGGACCGGTATAAGGATCCGAGATACACGTCCCCGGAGTGCATGATTATCTGGGGCTACAACATCCATGCCACGTGCCCGGACAACCAGTTCGGCCACTGGATTGTCGATCTCATGAAAAAAGGCACCAAGATCATCTGCATTGATCCCAGACTGTCCTGGTTCGCCTCCCGGTCAAAACACCACCTGAGATTGAGACCCGGAACCGATTCCGCCCTGGTCATGGGATTTCTTAACGTCATCATCAACCAGGACCTTTACGATAAACAGTTCCTTGAGCGGTGGACCAACGGTGCCCATCTGATCCGGGAGGACACCGGCAAGTTACTCAGGGAAGACGACCTGGCCGACACGGGTTCCCATGGCAATTTTGCGGCATGGGATACAAAAAACGCCGGGCCGGTCATCTGGGATACGGCCGATATCGCCTACCGGGACAGCCAGGCCAGCCCGGCCCTGTCCGGCCAATGGGAAGTCGTGCTGGCCAACGGTGACACCGTCCGGTGCCACACGGCATGGGACGAATTCTGCCGGGAGGTTGACACCTATCCCCTGGACAGGGTTGAAGCCATCACCGGGGTGCCGGCCAAGGATATCCGGGCGGCGGCAGAGCTATACGCAAGAAGCAAACCGGCGTCCATACACTGGGGCGTTGCCGTTGACATGACCCCCGCACTCACCCCCCTGGTGACCGGGATTACCGCCCTGTGGGCCCTGACCGGAAACCTGGATGTCCCCGGCGGAAACGTATTTGCACGGTTTGCCTTTGATGTGGTCTCCTACGCCCTGCCGGGCACCACCGGACCCATCCGCCTCAAGACCAAGGAGATGGACAAACCCCGTATCGGTGCCGACCGGTTCATGCCCCTGAACAAGTTCTACTGGCGCTGCCAGACCGATATGACCCTGGATCAGATCTTTACTGAAAAGCCCTACCCCATCAAAGGGATGTGGATACAGACCGCCGGCATCATGCAGGGGCTGGGCATGGACCCGAAACGATGGAAAAAGGCCCTGGAAAAATTGGATTTCGTGGTTGCCGTCGACCTGTTTCACACGCCCACCACCCAGTATGCGGATGTGGTTCTTCCGGCGGGAACCTTTCTTGAAAAAGACAGCTTCAGGAGCTGGTGGGTTCCCCTCCAGAGCATCAACAAAGCCATGACCGTGGACGAATGTCTCCCGGATGTGGAAATCAATTTTGAACTGGCCAAACGGTTTGATCCCGAGTACGAGTATGAGACCATCTACGATCTGTATGATGATATTCTCAAACCCTCGGGTATGACCTTCAAGGAACTCCAGGAAAAGGGATGGGCCTATCCTCCCGAGGGGAGTTCGAGCTGCCCGTACCGGCGTCATGAGAAGGGGCTGCTCCGGCCCGATAAGAAACCGGGCTTCAGAACCCAGACAGGCCTTTTTGAACTCTATTCCACCCTCCGGGAAGAATGGGACCTGGAGCCTGTCCCCCACCACGAAGAGCCTCCCTTCACACCGGTCAGCAGGCCTGACCTGGCCAAAGATTATCCCCTGATTCTCTCCACGGGAAGGCGGTCGCCGGCATTCTTCCATTCGGAACATCGCAATATCCCATGGTTGAGGGAGATCGATCCTGATCCGCTGGTGGAGATCCATCCGGAAACCGCTGCCAGCCACGGGATCGGCAACGGTGAGTGGATGTGGATAGAAAACTGGATGGGGCGGGCCCGGTACAAGGCAAAACTGACGCCCGTGGTTCCTGAATGGATGATCATGGCATCCCATGGCTGGTGGTTTCCGGAAAAGGAGGCGGCGGAACCCAGCCTGTTCGGGGTGTGGGAATCCAACATCAACCAACTGATCCCCATGAACCACCACGGGAAAGACGGCCAGGGCGCCCCCATCAAACATTCCATGTGCAGGATCTACAAATGCAGCCCCGAGGAGGTGACCCATGGCTAAAAAGCATGAATTCGGCCTCCTGATCGACTATGAATACTGCACCGGATGCCATACCTGCCAGGTAGCCTGTGCCCAGGAATATGGCTGGCCTGCAGGAATGGGGGGCATCCGTGTCAACGAGATCGTCCAGAAACTGCCCAAGGGAAAGTACTACCTCACCTACCTTCCCTTTCCCACGGAGCTGTGTATCCTGTGCAAACCCCGCACAAAACAGGGCCTTGAACCTGCCTGCGTGAAGCATTGCATGGCAGGATGCATGCAATACGGCCCCGTGGAAGACCTGGCTAAAGAGATGACAAAAAAAGCGCGTACGGTTCTGTGGGTGCCGAGATGATCAACCGCCACCAGAATTGATTTGAGCCGGTGAGGGAAGTAATCGTTGAAATCAAAAACCGATTCCGGACCTAACAAGACCGCCGATATCGAAGTCACGCTGGTTCCCGGGGCCCACGCCGGGCCGTGATGCTGGTCGTGATCGTAGAGAATTGAGCCTGTATTTTTTCCATTGACTGAAAACAGATTTGCGGTATTTTAGATGCGTTGTTTCTTGCCATCCAGTTCACGGCCCCAGTCTTTCTTTGTCTAATCTTTCAACGAGGAGGTTCAACATGAAAACGTCTGCCTGGTTTTGCGTCGCTATGGCAATGGCCCTGGTTCTGGTCACCGCTCCCGCCGAGGCGGCAAAGGAGATCAAGGTCGGCATCGTCGACTGTTACAGCGGTCCGCCGGCCACATACACAAACGACGTCAGAGATGCCTTCAAACTGGAGGTCGACAAGATCAATGCCGCCGGCGGCGTTCTGGGCCACAAGATCGTCTTCACCACCCGGGACAGCAAGTTCAAGGTCGATATCGGCCTGTCGGCCGCCAAAGAACTGATCTACCGCGAGAATGTGGATATCCTGATGGGCACCATCAACAGCGCCCTGGCCCTGGCCGTCTCCGATCTGGCCGCCAAGGAGAAAATCCCCTTTTTCGCGACCTTTTCCAAGAGCGCCAAGATCACCGGCGCCAAGGGCCATCGGTATGTCTTCTCCATCACCGAAAACACCGCTCTGGCAGGCAAGGCCGGCGCCGTGGGACTGGCCAAGCGGCCCTACAAGAAGTATTGGATTGCCGGCGACGATTATGAATACGGCCATGCCTTGGCCGACGGCGTGTGGGATAACCTCAAAAAGCTGCGTCCGGACGTGGAACTGCTGGGTCAGTCCTGGTGGAAGGTGGGAGAACCGGACTTCACGCCCTATATCACGGCCATCCTCTCGGCCCAGCCTGACGCGGTCATCATCGCCACGGGCGGGCGCGACTGCGTGCCCTTTCTAAAGGCGGCCAAGACCACCGGTTTCAACGAGCGAATGCCTTTTTTCATGCACACGGCTACCGAATTGTCCACCCTGAAGCCCCTGGGGCTCGACGGCCCCGAGGGCGTCATCGGCACCTCCAACTACTTCTTCTACTTTCCGGAAAACGAGGCCAACAAACAGTTCGTCGCTGAGTTCAAACAGGCCTACAACCGCGAACCGGCCGTGGGTGCCCTCTACGGCGTGCTGGCTGCCAGGCTGATTTCCCAGGGTTACCTGAAAGCCGGCAAGGCCAAGACCGAAGCGTTCATCGATGCGGTCGAAGGACTGACCGTGGATAGCCCCGTCGGTCCGGTGACCATGCGCGCCTGCGACCATCAGACAACGTTGCCCATGTTCATGGGCGTGACCAAGAAGGTGGCCGGCTATGACTTTCTGATAGCCACGGATATCGTCACGATTCCCGGCGAGGAGGTGATGCCGAGCTGTGAGGAGATTGCCGAATCACGTAAATAGCCCGTTGCTGGATGAACACCATCAGGCGTATTGCGTCATCGAAAATATTAAATTCAGTTCCCGCACACATTTTCGTCTGCGGGAACACAAGATTCCGAGATAGCGATCTGCATGGAATTTTCCGCTACTGTCACCTTTTCGGCGCTGATGCAGCAGGTCCTGGTCGGCCTTAGCCGAACGACGATCCTGTTTATCGTGGCTTCAGGCCTCAGCCTGGTTCTCGGGGTGTTGCGGATCCCCAACGTGGCCCACGGCTCGCTCTACATGATCGGCGCCTTTGTGACCTACACGGTCGCCACCGTTTTCGGACAGAGTGCCGCCGGATTTTTTATCGCCCTGGTCGTGGCGCCGCTGGTCGTGGCGCTGATAAGCTTTCTCGTCGAGCGCGGCCTGTTCTGCCATCTGTACGAGCGCGAACATCTCATGCTGCTGCTTTTCACCTTCTCCTTGACTTTGGTCTTCGGGGATCTGGTAAAGCTGATCTGGGGTTCGGATTACCGCAGCCTGACGGCGCCCGAATTTCTACAAGGGTCCTTTTCGATCAAAGGGACTGCCGTTTCCCCGGTATAATCTGTTCCTGCTGATCGTCGGGCCCGTCGTTGCTGCTGGCCTGTGGTTCCTCACCAACCGGACCAAGATCGGCAAGATCGCCCGGGCCGCTGCCGTGGACCGTGAGATGGTCGGTGCCGTCGGGATCAACGTGAGCTGGGTATTCGCCGCCGTCTTCGTCATTGGCTGCTACTTGGCTGGGCTGGGCGGGGCCCTGGTCGCGCCCACGCAGAACATCACCCAGGGCATGGATCATTCGATCATTATCGAGGCATTTCTGATCGTCATTATCGGCGGACTGGGCAACATCTGGGGTGCCCTGCTCGGCGCCCTGATCTTCGGCCTGACCGATTCCATCGGCATTCTGATGTGGCCGCAGTTCGCCATTGTATTTCCCTATGTGGCGGTGGTGATCGTCCTGCTGTTCCGCCCCAAAGGACTTCTCAAATCGACATGGTAGGGGGATCGGTCGTGCCTGGTGTTCGCTTTAACAAGAACCTGTTTATCGCCGGCATCGCCCTGCTGGTGCTGCTCTTTATCCTGCCCCAGTTCCTGACACGCTTCTACATCTATCTGCTGGCCCTGATTTTTGCCACCGGCTTGCTGGCCACCAGCCTCAATCTGGTGCTCGGCTTCGGCGGCATGTACCAGTTTCATCATGCCGTCTTTTACGGCTTCGGCGCCTATGCCTTCGCCCTGTTTGCGGTCAAGTCGGGCCTGCCGGCCTGGCTGGGATACCTGTTGGCTCCGATCTGTTCGGCCCTGCTCGGCCTGGTGCTCGGATTACTGACCATCCGGTTGTCCAAGCTTTACTTCGGCATGATGCAGATTTCACTGGGTTCGCTGGTCTGGGCCATCGTTTACCGCTGGTACAGTTTTACCGGCGGTGATGACGGCATCCACGGCATCCCGATCCCGGCCCTGCTGGAAGGCTCGACCAACGCCTACTATTTCAACCTGATCGTGACCGCCGGCTGCCTGCTGATGATGTACCGGATCGTCAACTCGCCCTTCGGACGCACCTTCCAAGGCATCCGTGACAACCCGGAGCGCTGCGCGGCGGTGGGTGTCAATGTCCAGCGCCACCAGCTCGTTGGACAGATCATCGCCGCATTCTTCGCCGGCGTGGCCGGGACGCTGTTCGTCACCGTGGAGGGCTCCGTGTTCCCGGATCTGATGTTCTGGACCCTTTCCCTGGAAATTCTCATCATGTGCCTGCTGGGCGGCTGGTTCATCTTCCTGGGGCCCATGCTCGGAGCGGCCATCATCGTGGCCCTGCGTTCCTTCGTCGGCATCTACACGGAATACTGGACGCTCGTTCTGGGGATCGTACTCATGCTGCTGATTTTCTTTCTGCCCGAAGGCGTCCTAGGCTTGTTTCTCAACAAGGCTCAGCCTCTCGATCGGTTCCGAAGGAGGGTTAGATGCTTCGCGTCGATGAACTGCAGAAATCGTTCGACGGGTTCATGGCCGTGGCCGGAGCCTCCCTCACGGTCGGAGACGGGGAGGTCGTGGCCGTCATCGGCCCCAACGGTGCCGGCAAGACCACCCTCTTTCACTTGATCACCGGCCAACTCGCCCCCGATGCGGGCAGCATCCTCTTCAAGGGAGAGAACATCGCCGGGCTGGCGCCCCACCAGATCTGCCGCAAAGGCATCAGCCGGTCCTACCAGGTGGTCAACATCTTCAACCGGCTGAGCGTTTTCGAGAATGTGCAGGTCGCCGTCCTCTCCCGGCGCGGAAAAGACGCTCAACCTGTTTCGCGCCGGCCCGGTTCATGGCCGTCGAGGAGACCCGAGGAGATTCTCGCCAGTGTCGGGCTGCTGGAAAAGGCGCATGTGACCAGCGGTTCCCTGTCCCACGGCGACCAGAAGGTTCTGGAAATCGCCATCGCCCTGGGTAACCGTCCCGAACTGCTGATTCTCGACGAACCCACGGCCGGCATGTCCCCTGAAGAGACGGCGGTGACCCTCGCCCTCATGAAACGGCTGTCCAAGCGAACGGGGTCTGACGATCCTTTTTTGCGAACACGACATGGGCATGGTGTTTTCCATCGCCACCCAGATCATGGTCATGCAGCAGGGCAGCACCCTGGTTCAGGACGTACCCGAAGCGGTCAGAGACAACCGGCAGGTGCGGGAGGCGTATCTGGGAGGTGCGGACGAATGCTCCGTGTAGAAAAGATCCACACCTATTACGGCCTCAGCCACATCCTCTTCGATGTCTCCCTGGCAGGTCGACGCCGGCGAGTGCGTCTGCCTGCTGGGCCGAAACGGCGCCGGCAAAAGCACGACCATGCGCAGCATCATGGGGCTGACCCCGCCGCGCCGGGGAACGATCCAATTCAAGGGCATCCCCTGTACCGGACAAAAACCGTATCTCATGGTTCGGCCAGGGAATGGGGTACGTTCCGGATGACCGGCGCGTCTTTGCCGACCTGACCGTGGGGGAAAACCTGGAGATTTCAGAACGCAACTATCACGAGGGTGGTTGGAACAAGGAGCGGGTCTACGGCTTTTTTCCCGGCACTCGAAAAAATCGACAACCGGCGGGCCGGTTTTCTCAGCGGCGGTGAGCAGCAGATGCTGACCATCGGCCGTGCGCTGATGACCAACCCGGATTTTCTGCTGCTGGACGAACCGACCGAGGGGCTCGCCCCACTGATCGTCAACATGCTCGAAGAGCAGATCTTCCGGCTCAAGGAGGGCGGCCTGACGGTGCTGCTGGCCGAACAGAACCTGGAGGTCGCCCTGCGCCTGAGCGATCGGGGCTACGTCATCGACAACGGGACGATCCGCTACCACGGCACCCGCGAGGACCTTCGGGACAACGAGGACGTGCGCGACAAATACCTGTGCGTGTGAAACACCTGGTCCAGTGAAGGATAGATTACAAGGACTAAAGCTATTTGCTCTTGCAGAAATGGCAGATGCCACAGGCGCAATCCCATGAAATCATGCCAAATATCACAATACCGTATGGCTATTTTCACGCCAGGAAATGCGCCGAGTGATAGGTGTTGGACAATAGCAGCAGACTGGAATTTCGCCATGACAGTTTTTTCCGCAATACATTAGCAGCAGGCGTGAGTCGGTCAGAGGTTGTGTTTTGTTGGAGTAAGCAACGGTTTCGCTGGGGTTTGTTTTCGTAGGATAGCCAAACCAAAACATCAACGGACTTATATTGTTTGCTTGACTCATTGGGGTATCGACTACACAAGATAGCTCTGGAAAATAACTGCAAATCCCAAAAATGCAAAAAAGCCAATGATGTCGGTTATCGTGGTTAATATGATATTCGCACTTTGTGCCGGATCTAAACCGATGCGTTTCATTATGAGGGGTATTGCAGCACCCGATAATCCTGCAAAGAACAGATTGACCAGCATTCCTAAACCGATTACCAGCCCCAGGTAGGGGTTGCCCACCCATACCCAGGCCACCATTGCGGTGATCACGCCGATGATTGCACCATTGATTGCGCCCAACTTGCCCTCTTTCATGATTAAGGCGAATCGTTTATTGGGGGGAATTTCACGCATCACGATCCCTCGCATGACCACCGCCAGCGATTGGGCACCCGCATTGCCCCCCTGCCCAGCAACTACTGGAAGAAATACTGCCAAAATAGTTATTTTTGCAATGATGCCTTCAAATAAGGCCACCACGGACGCGGCCATGAATGCAGTAACCAGATTGACATTCAACCAGAGGAGTCGTTTTTTGAGGGAGAAAAAAATGCTTGAGAAAGGACGCTCATCTGCACTCACACCGAACATCAATTGGATGTCCTGTGCCGTTCCATCCTGAACACCCTTAATCAAACGTTCCGCCTTGATTATGCCGAGTATATGGTTTTCACTGTCTACCACTGGTGCGGCAAAATAACGCCGCTTGGACAATTCATTGGCCGCGTCCTGCATGTCTGTAAAACAATGCAGCGAAAATACCTCTTTCTGGGTAATTGACTCGAGCGGTTGCTGCGGTGATGCAATCATTAAATCGCGCATGTTCAATACACCGACTAGATGCAGGTCGGTATCGACCACATAGGCATATGACGATGGAATCCGTTTTTTGGCCAGCGATCGGATTTTGCTGATCGCTTCTTTGGCAAGTGCGTCTTTGCTGAAAGACAGAAAGTCGGACGTCATGATGCGGCCGACACTGCCCTGGGGATACTCCAGAAGCTCCCGGATCTGCCCCTCGGTTTTTTCGGGAATATGTGTCCTGATGCGCTCACGGGATTCTTTGGATATATGCATCAGGATGGATGCTAAAAACTGGGGTTCAAGCTGCGATGTAATCCGGTGCAGGAAGGCGTCACCGGTATGGTTCAACAAGGTGGCTGCAAAGCTGATTTGAAGATGCTTGACAACACGAACGGCAAGGGACGGCGGCAACGATTCAAGTACACCGGCAGCCTCCGCTTCTTTCATGCTTTCAAGGATATGTGATGCAGCCGAAATATCCTGTTCAAAAAACTTGACGATCAAGGGTATAAAAATCGTATGATCACTCATTCAAATGTTCCTCTGCGCAGTCGGTTAGCGGGCACCGACCAACATCTGGCGGTGACCATTCGTTTTCTTCTTAAGGTTTCGATTCTGGCGGGTCCTTCTCTGCGGTTCCCATGAGTTTTAGGTAGTGGCGAGTTATATCCTGCTCCAGTCGGGCTCGTTTGCGCGCCGGAACAGGTACCCGTAAGACCAGATGGTATTTCTCAGGGTCGGCGATCTGGATCTGTACGCGAGGTTCGACACTCGGTTCCTCGAGGTTTTGCTGCAGTGCCTGTGTCTTCATAACCTGCCGCGCTTTATCAAGGTAAGGGGCGCTGACATCCCTTGCGGCTTGCAGAAAGGCATCCTCAGCTTTTGACCATTGCTCGTCAGCCTTGATCGAAATAGTCATCAAATGGAAGACTTAATCACTCCATAAAAACGTCTCATTTTTTACGGTCTCAGAGAGAAACAGGCTATTAGGCAAGAAAATAGAAAGTCCGGTGTATTGATGGGTCTTATCTCCGGGGCCGATCTCCAGCAGCGTGATGCCCATTAAACTCTGGTCAATCACGTCTCCCCGAATGCCATCCACTTCAATGCGGTCGCCGACGCTCACGAACTTGGCCGTTGTGCGATAAAAAAAACCAACCACATTCAGCAAAAACTCTTTTGTAGCAATGACGATTGCTGCGGCAATGACTACAATGGAGGCGGCAATGGTACGCAACTGCTCCAGCCATACCACAACCATTATTCCGAATATCAGAAAGATGGTTATATTGCGGACACTCACGATCCACTGCCGTTTGAATGTCGGAAGAAACGTCTCTTTGCCCTTAATCCAATGAACGACATATTTTCGGATCATCAGAACGGCGACAATCAAAATCGTTGTGCTCAACAACTTGTTGGCTATAAAGCCGGTTAACCAATCCTGCGGGTTCATAATATATTTTCCCTTTACTGATAGGGTGTTCCCAAAATTGTGGATGAAAACGTTTCACAAATATAAACGACTGGTGTGAATTTGGCAAACAGATGCAGGTACAATTGCTGACATCAGGCATTGATCACCAATGATCGTGCGACTTTACAAAGGTGTGAATCAAAGGATCAACGGTCGTAAAGAAGCGTCAATAAGGATTTAAATATTCATAAAATCGCCAATACAAAACCATATCTGCCCGAAGGGGGCAGATATGGTGTCGGGCAGTTTCCGATGGATATTATTGGAGAGGTCAATACTCAGAACAGCTTGCCATAAATCAACTATAGGAAATCACACCATCTTAAACGATACGTTCTGGCTATCTCAAACGAATCGACCAGATGATAGCTCAAATATCATAGCAGCAAACTCGAATTTCACCATGTCAGTTTTTCCCACGATACATCGACCTTATCATAATAATATAGGCCAACCATCTTATGTTGTGGTTGGCCATTTTTCTATTTTTATGAATCAGCAGGGTATCACGCGTTTTATAAAACGTGAAGTATAGTCCAGCTTTATATTCTTTAAGATGTATTTTTCCAAGATCAACATGCTTGTTGATCTGCCAACCACTATGCCTATAAAAGAGAATCTGAGTTCACAACTTGCCTTGAGAATCTATGATTTACCAGCCTCTAACACCATGTGATAAACATTCGGGCAACAGAATTCCCATGCACGTCGCAATCGAACATAGTATGTTAATGAAGGAATCTCACTCATCAGTTTGTATGTGCTTTTTCACCTTGACCGGGATATCAGCTGGTTCAGGATTACAGGTAAAAAAATTTCCTGTCATCGTAATTCAAATGCTTAGTAACGTTTTCAAGCTGAGCCATTCTTTTATCCGGTCTTTCCGGATACTAATTACAAAAGTTGGACTGCGTCGGAGCATCTATTGGGTTTACGATCCTCAATAAGGGTATCCACTGAATTCGACTGTCCCTTGGTTCCGGTCACCAGTATATCGGGATATTTATCCTCGATTACCCCTTTCGATCGATTTCTCTAAGCCGCGAAAGTATTTCACGAGCGGAGCGACCTTGAGAAATTTTGAGAAGCTCGTCCATCTTTTTTTTTGCTAACTGCTGCTTATTCATGACACGTTTCTTATAAGCTTTGATTAACATTTGCATCAAAGTATCTAACTCACAGGGTTTTTGCAAATAAGAGTAAGCACCACTTTGCGTGGCTTCTACGGCCGAATCTATGGTGCCGTGGCCGGTCAATATGATGATTTCCATCCATGGATGAGCCTTTTTTAAGGCTTCCAGAGTTTCCAGGCCATTCATTCCGGGCATTTTCAGGTCTACAATGGCTATATCCACTGGGTTAGATTTGGCGATTTCAAGGGCTTTTTCACCCCTGTTGGCTGTGATGACATGAAAATCCCTAATTTCCAAACTGCGGCGAATCGCATTCAGGAAATCTTCTTCATCGTCAACAATCATCAAGTTTATCTTGTCCGGGTTCATTGAAACCTCCTAATAAGTAACAGTTTAAAAGTGATAGGTATTCTGTGCGTTGCCACCGTCAATCTGACCGATTTTAACTAAAGCCCATCCATTTCCAGTATCCAAAAAAAGTCCACACCCACAATATGAGCAGGCTTAGGACAAGAACCGCCAGGCCGTGCACGAAAAAATCTTTCATGGTTAACAATTGTTCGCCGGTCTCCGGGTCCTTGGCAAGGCTGAACACGATAGCGTTGTTGGGTGTGCCGATGATCAATACATGTGCAAAGGAAGAGGCAAACGCCGTGGCCAGGCCCACGAGTATTGGCGAAGTCCCCGACAGGGTTGCCATAGGTACGGTTATGGGCCCGACGACTGCCACGGTTGCGCCGTCGCTCATGAAATTGGTCAGAATGCCGGTTAACAAACTGGTGGAGATTCCTAATCCTATACCAGAAGTTAAAAAGTCCGGCATCACGGCAAGAAAGCCGGAGGCTAACCATAAAGCAGCACCCGTGGTCGCTAACCCGTAGCCCATTGCGCTGGCGGCGGCATAAAGAGCTACCACATCCCAATGAATGTTGTTGATATCTTTCCAGCGTAGAATTCCCAGGATGTTCATCAAGACCAGACAGAGCAGGACTGGACCCCCCATACCAAAACTATCAGAATAGAAGCTCCAAAGGAAAACCAGCAGGATCAGCACACCGGCCGCCTTGTATTCATCCGGGGTCATCTTACCTATTTTTTGGGCTTCCCGCCTGATTTCAACGGCAATGTTAAGATTTCCGATTTCGATCCGTTTTTTAAGGACCAGATAGAAGTACATGCCGATAGTGAGGGCCATCACCGGGACAAAGGGTAGGCCCAGCATCACCCATTTGCCGAAGCTGAGCTGCACGCCATAGTCGGCGAATATGCCCAACATGACCGCATTGCGGCCGCCCGCGGCTGGTGATCCCGGACCGCCTATATTGCCGCAAAATGTCAGCATTAGCATCAGCATGACAATCAGGTGTTTATCTTTTTTTAAGCCCGCGTTCTTAAGCGCCCCCATGTAGACCACCATGAGAATGGGTGCGATAAACGCCACCAGGGCGTGTTCGGACAAAAATGAGGCAGTCATCGCTAGCATGGGCGCAAATATGAGACAGAACTTCAGCAGCGATGTGCTCGTACCCAGCAGCAGCAACCCAATGCGCCTGTCCAGTCCGGTTTTACCGATTGCCACAGAAATGGCCAGGACGCCGAAAATGAATACCACCGAATCCTTTGCATAACTCTTGGCTACCTCGCCTGGAGAAAGTACATCGAAGAAAATCATTAGCGTTCCCACAAGCAGTGCCGTAACACCAACGGGTATAGCCCCGGTAGCCCAAAACAAGGCAGATATCAACAAGATGCCGATGGTCACCTTAGCTCGAAAAGCGACTTGTTCCGGCGTGATGATGATCTTTTCCTGCTTGTTTGGTGTTGAATTATCCTTCTTGTAGATTTTGGCACTGTTGGGGTAAAATTGGCTAATGGAATCACCACTTTTCATCTTGCGATAATCAGCATATCCGGCAATACCTTCACCCATTTGTCCCTGTTTTGTGTCGGTCAGCAATTTCATCAGGTTGTGAGGCGTGGGCATGAAGGCGACGCTCAATAAGATGACTATGCCAAGCATGATAATACCGGGGCGGGCATTGTGAACGCCGACGATATAATCTTTGATTCCGGTTTTGGCCCTGCTCGGGATTTCATGTTTGGCCATGGCCCGGTTTCTCTCAATACGGGCACTTTCAATGGTTTCAAGAATATCATCGATGGGACTCGGCTTCTCCAAATAGGCAAAAACATCATGTTTACCCGTAATGCGGGCCGCTTCGGTGGACCCGTGCCCGGTGCACATGATAATCTGGACCTCCGGCTTGATTTTCTTGATCTCCTGCAATGTCTGAATGCCGTCCATACCCGGCATCTTTTGATCCAGAATGACGACCTCCGGGTTTTGATGCCGGACGATCTTGATGGCATCCAGGCCATTATCGGTATCTAGAACATCATAGTTTCTGACCTTTAATTGATGCGCAAGAGCGATCCGAAATCGTTCCTCATCATCGATCAATAGAATTCTTGGCCCAGCGGACTCTTGTGGTCGATTATTTTGATTCATTCATCTGTTCTCCCTGGTTTTTCTTTAGCGGAAAATGGACCGTAAATGTACTGCCTGCTCCGGGCATGCTTTGAACATCAAGGGCACCGCCCAGGGCTTCAATGATGCTGAGCGATACACTCAGTCCAAGACCGGTGCCCTTGCCAACTTCCTTGGTCGTGTAAAATGGATCGAATATCTTTTTGATCTGATCGGCCTGCATGCCGATGCCGGTATCCGTAAAACTCACGGAAACGTTGTGATCCTTTGGTGCGGTTTTAATGGTTATCCGACCGGGTCCCTTAATGGCGTCTCCAGCATTGTTGATCAAGTTGAGGAAGACTTGGCGCACCTGATCCGGGTCGATCATTACTTCAGGCAAGTCAAGGTCAAATTCCTTTTCAATTGTAATCTGCTCCAGGAACAATTCGCGCCCTTTAAAGCCCCCCAAAACATCTTCAAGCATTGCATTGAGATCGGTGGCTACCAGCCGGGGTGTGTCTTTGCGTCCGTAGTTTAACAACTGGCCGGTGATGAGCTTGGCCCGCAACACGGCCTCATCGATAATTTTCAATTCTGCAAGCACGTCTTCTGGCGAAGGGTCTAGTTTGAACTCCTGGTTGTGCATATCGCGAAGCACACCGGTGGTAGCCATGATGATCGCCAAAGGGTTGTTTATCTCATGGGCAACACCGGTGGCAAGTTCACCCAATGAAGCCAGTTTTGAGGCGTGTAAGAGAAGGTGATAGGTATCTTCTCGCTGCCCCTCTGTTTCGCGAAGCTTTTTGATCAGATACCGTGTGGAAAATCGGATCAGGAAAATGGCAGCGACGATCGTCAACGCCGAGCTGATGAGCATGATTCGCCGGACGAGATAGAGCTGGGCATAAGCGATCTCAAACGGTTCGGCAACCAAAAGCGCCCAGCGAGTTTCGGTCAACCAAGCATGTGCCATCAGCACGGAACGGTCCTTTTGCCTATATTCAATTGCACCTGATGGCACATTTGCTGGCGGTATATAGGCACTCTTTTTCAGATGTAGCCTTTGGGCGGGATCAACGACCTGATATTCTCCTGATTCGTTGATGATGGAGGTTTGAATACCATCTCCCTGATAAATTGTTTTAAGATAGAGGTCGAATTTGTCTGGGTCTAGGGTGGATTTGAAAACATACGGCTTTCCGTTGATGATTTGTTTGACGGCAATGGTAAAGTGCAGTTTGTTTCGAAAACCCAGATAGATGTCGCTAATATAATGTTGGACCTGCCGATCCATAAGTCGAGTATACCACTCCTGCCCACTGTACTCTTTATCCTGCAGATAAGGGAATGGGCCAGCATATCCGATTTGAATACCACGCTCGTCAAGAAAGCCAAGATCGATAAACGCATCGCTGGCCTGTCTGAGGTTTTGATACAACGACATCATGTCGTGTTCGGTGGGTGACAACTTGAAACCACTGTGATGAAAGAGTGTGATGATGTTGGACACACGCTCCTGAAGAAAAAGATCGACGGTATTTCTCTGGCTTTCGGCAACCACTATAAGACGGTTTTTGCCGATGGCGGTTAAGGTGTGTTGAAACTGAAAATGGAAATAGGCGGACAACACCGCCATTGGGATGAAGAAGGCCGTTAACAGTCCAATTTGAAGCCGACGATCCAGTTTGCCGAATAAAGGTTTGCCGGTAGCGGTCTCGCTTCGGGTATAGGTGCCGTTGTTCGCCATGGAATGATGTCCATAAATTTGAGAAGTTTGCCGTCTCGTCCGATCAATACTTTGCCGTTCAGGTTCATTGTATTGCCCGGCGTTTATTGAGCAGAAGTTAGCAAACAACGAGCCAAAATCGATGCTATTAATTGGTTGCCCTATAAGTATTTAGAATTTTAGGATATTTTCTAAATTTTATTCCTTTGCAGCGATATTTTGAATAAAATGCGTTTCTAATTATCTTCGGTTGTCTTTAAGGGGCACCATTTCAACGAAAAATGCGATATGAGATGTCCGATTTCGGTTTTGCATTTTGACACGAAATGTCCGTTTACGGGTTGCTGAAATTGGTTCTCAAATCGAGTTTTGTAATTATACCCACCCAATTCAGATTTCATTCTATGATGATATTAATCGATTGATCCTGACCGAATGGTTAGCGACTTTAGCTGACGCTCTCTCGCCGCATTTCGGTTAAACGGGGTCGCGGGTAATTTCTGGACTGACGATGGTATCCTCAAACACCCCCTCCCCGATCCTTAAGAATCCTTCTTCTGGCAAAACGGTTACAAATAAATGACAAATCAAGCTGCATAGGTTTGAATCGGGCATGATGTTTGCTGAAAGGTTGGGTTTTATGGGGTGTAATCCTTTTACCAAACCAATTGGTGTGACTTGATGGAAAAACAAACTCCAATCACTTTAAAAGGCATTGTCATTGCTGCTGACTGGGGGAAAAATGGCGAAGTATCTGCGGTGGAAATAGCTGGATATGATGAAAGGAGGTATCGGATCGCCGATGATCTTATGGGTATAAGATTGAGACAAATTGTTCATAAGAAGGTTATTGTAGATGGTATAATTGAAAATACAACAAATGGGATAATTATTTATGTTAAAGGTTTTCGATTCGATTGTTCAGATTCGATAAGCAATGCAGATAAAATATATCCTTAGCAAATACTTCCTTCCTCGTTAAATCATCCTTCTCATTTTCCAAATGAATTTATTGATAAATCATTAATTTTGAGGTACTTGGACTTAAGTAATGGAGATTAATAGTTTAATACTCAACGCTGCAAAAATATCCATGTGAATCAATAATACGGTTTAAAAAATGAAAGATGTTCTGATTTTCTGCAATGACGTCGATGTCTGTGAACTAATTAAAACCAAGGTCAGTGAAACGGCTAACGTGCGCATTGCTCCTGATCCTTCTACCGCTGTCGATCCTCCTGACAACCCCTTTGATATAGTCTTTCTCGATGTCACCCTGAAAAGTGAAAATTTTTCAGACTTTTTTAAAAAAATCACCAATCATTTCAGAAGTCTCAATCCACAGGTGCAGTTGGTTGTACTATCCCCAAAAAATATGGTCAGGAGAGCTATTAAAGCCGTTAGGCAGGGAGCCGACGATCATCTCATATACCCAATCGTTGGGGATGAGATCGATTTGGTTCTTGAGGCTGTCCGACAAAGGCTGTCTAATAAACTGGAATTAGAATATTTGCGGGATAAATTCTGGAAATCGGAATGGCTGGACATCGTCCATACAAATAATCTTAATATGTTATACATTTTGCGGCAAGTTCGCAGTGTTGCCCCTACCATAGCCACGGTCCTGCTTTTAGGTGAAACAGGAACCGGCAAAGGATTGATGGCAAAGTTGATTCACCGACACAGCCATCGATCGGAAGGACCATTTGTCTCGGTCCATTGCGGTGCCATTCCTGAAACGCTTGTAGAAAGCGAATTATTTGGCCATGAAAAGGGAGCTTTTACCGGTGCTGAACGCAGAAAAATAGGTAAATTCGAGACGGCACATAACGGTACGCTTTTCCTCGACGAAATTGGGACAATCAGTCCGGCCATGCAAGTCAAATTGTTACACGTATTGCAGGATGGTACCTTCGACCGCATTGGGGGCACGGAACAACTACAAACCAACACCCGGATCATCGCCGCAACCAACATTGATTTGCAACAATTGGTGGCGTCAGGCAATTTCCGAAATGACCTGTACTACCGATTGAATGTATTTCCGATAGAACTACCTCCACTGAGAAAGCGCTTGGAAGACCTACCCCATTTGATCAATCGATGTTTAGGAAAGTTGAATAAGAAATATGGAAAAAATTTTGACAGGCTGCAACATGGACTTTTTGAGGCGCTGCAATCTTATAGTTGGCCCGGAAATGTAAGGGAACTGGAGAACGTATTGGAACGGGCTTGTATTCTTGGATCTGGCGACACACTTAAACAAGAGAGTTTTCCAGAGACATTGGTCATTGGCTCGCTATGCATGGAGGTGATTGATTGCGCAAAGGATCTGCCTCTCTCAGAGGCCAGACAAATTGCCATCGATGAATTTGAACGTACATACCTTGCCAAACTGTTGAAAAAACACAATGGAAAAATCAAAACCTCAGCCAAAGAAGCCAAAATCACAACAAGGCAATTTAGCAGGCTGGCAATCAAACACGGTTTAGATAAAAAGGAGTATAAATCCTGAGTCAAAAGGTATATTCGGAGCGACAATATTGGTTATTGTGCTGCTTGCCAATAGCTTGAATGAGGTTTGATTCAGGGTACTGCAGCATATTGTGGTCGGGAGGAATTCCGTGAGGGTAGTGATATCATATCAGTACTGTGAGTTGTATCCGGCTAATGTTTTCTTGCCAGTAAACCAACCGCCAGGAATTGCATCGCAGATGAAGCTATGATTTGCCAATCACCAACATTCTGCGATTTGATAGGTTTGATCAATTCAAATATTGCAAAATAACAAAAATATAAAATTTCATCATTTAATAAGTTTTGCCTTCCGTACCCTGAAGCAAATCTTTTCTAATTCGAGAGAAACTTGGGATTGGCCAATTCTATCAGCGCATCTCGGTTAGCATTTTTCCTAAAGTTACGATTCCTTCCTCTACAGTCGGAGTAAAAGGCATTCCGAAGCTAATCTGGATGTGATTCCTGAAAAGTCCGGAATTGGAGCACACCACTCCCGGTATGACTGCGATATGACGCATAAGGGCTTTCTGGTGGACGTCCAGTCCGTCCATACCCGGCGGCAACTGCACCCACAGGAGAGACCCTCCCTCCGGTACCGATAACCGGGTGTCATCCGGGAAATGCTTCTGAACCGCCATTGCGGTCCGAATCATATTCTGCCCCAGAGCCGCCCGCAGCCGGCGCAGGTGCCTCTCGTAGCTGCCGGTTCCGATGAACTGAGCGATGACATGCTGATCAAGGGAAGATGTGGATACGGTGGTTCCGGCTTTCAGATTCTGGATCTTTTCCCGGAAACGGCTGCCGGGCAATACCCAACCAATCCGCAATCCCGGGGCCAGAGTTTTGGAAAAAGAAGAGCACGTCAGGACGAGATTGTTGCGGTCATATGCCTTAAGGGGTAAAGGGCGCTGATGACCAAAATGGAGTTCGGCGCTGATGTCGTCTTCGATTAAGGGAATCCCATGGCCGTTTAATAGTCGCACGAGCGATTTTTTATGGAGGTCCGGCATCAACGCCCCCAGGGGGTTGTGAAAGTTGGGCATGAAAAGGCAGGCATCTATTCGTGTGCGGTGAATCAAGCGCTCAAGAGCCTGAATTTCCAATCCCGTCTGTGGGTCGGTTGGTACTTCGGCTACCATCAGGCCGAGTTCCTTTAACATTTGCAGGAATGTGAAATTGGTCGGGGCTTCGACGGCCACTGTACCCCCGGGCGTCACAGTCGCCAGAAGGCAGAGGGCTACCGCTTCCATGCAGCCGTTGGTGATGATGATATCCTCCTCGGTGATTCCTTCGACGACCCCCAGGTAACGATGGGCCATCCGTTGTTTCAATTCCAATGATCCTTCCGATAGCGCATAGGACAAAAGGTCCTTCAGTTGTCGCTGTGTTGTCGCCTTTAAAATTCGAGACAAGGCTTTAAACGGTAGCATTTCGGCATCGATGACCGTCATTCCCAGCGGCAGAAGAGTGGTATCGTTGATCGCAGTGACCACAGAATTGATGACCGATGACAGCTGGATTTCCCGGGGTGGTATTGAGCGTTTGCGATGAAACGGCGCTTTAATCTGCTTTAGAGTCACAGGGCTGACGAAATATCCGGACCGGGGTCTGGCCTCCACCAACCCCATTTTTTCGAGTTCCACGAATGCCTGGTAAATTGTCGAGATGCTCAGGTTGGTGCGGCGGTGAAGTCGGCGGATAGACGGAAGCCGCGCCCCTGCCAGGTAGTTCCCACTGAGGATTTCCCGTTCGATTTCCTTGGCCAATTGGCGGTAACGAAATTCCTTTCCCGACGGTTTCAAGTAATCGCTCTCCTTTGGTTCCGGGTTGATACTCACGCCATCTGTTATGATAAAATTTATAGAATTCTGTATCTGTTTTAATACCATTTCCTGGCGTATTAATCTACAAATGATCCAAGAACGTAAATATAGTGGCGGTCCAGGGCATTGATCGGGCTTTCGAGAAGCGGCCGCCCGGAAGGAGGGGCGTTAAAATGGAAGAGATCCAAAATAGTGGTTTAAGAGAAACCGGAGGATTCACTGTAAAGAGCGGTATGGCAAAGATGCTTAAAGGGGGGGTCATCATGGATGTCGTATCCCCCGAGCATGCCATTATCGCCGAGACGGCCGGTGCGGTGGCTGTGATGGCACTGGAACGGGTACCGGCGGATATCCGCCGTACCGGAGGGGTGGCCCGCATGTCAGATCCGGGTATGATTCGCGAAATCATGGCCGCGGTCAGTATTCCGGTGATGGCAAAATGTCGAATCGGGCATTTCGTCGAAGCCCAGGTGTTGCAAAGCATTGGTGTGGATTACGTTGATGAGAGCGAGGTGCTCACCCCGGCGGATGATCGCTTTCACATCGATAAACATGTGTTTACGGTCCCATTTGTTTGTGGATGTCGGGGCCTGGGCGAGGCCCTGCGTCGCATCGGGGAAGGGGCGGCCATGATACGAACCAAAGGTGAGGCCGGCACCGGTGACGTGGTGGAAGCTGTAAAACACGCTCGAACCCTCATGAGTGAAATCAGGCAACTCCACCAGTTGCCTGAAGAGGAATTAATGGCGTATGCCAAAACCATTGGGGCGCCTTATGACCTGGTGAAGCAGACCCGGGAACTGGGCCGGCTGCCGGTCGTTAATTTTGCTGCCGGTGGACTTGCGACACCGGCCGATGCGGCGATGATGATGCAATTGGGCTTGGACGGGGTGTTTGTCGGCTCCGGTATTTTTAAAAGCGACAATCCGGCAGAACGCGCCAAGGCGATTGTCGAAGCCACAACCCATTTTGACAACCCGGAGATCCTTGCCCGGGTGAGTGAAAACCTTGGAAAACCGATGTCGGGAATCAGCGTTCGTGACATACCCGAAAATGAACTTCTCGCCGGGCGCGGTTGGTAACTTTTACCGCTTTGAGCGATTCGTTATCCATTCTTCCGGCTTTGGTGAAAGTTTATTGCATTAACAGGCAGTTGAAAAACGATTGCGCTTGACAATACGGCGTTAATGGCTGAACCGGGGGGCCCTACCCCCGCTTCAGCGAAAATGCTCATTTATCATACATAAACTCCGCTTTTTCGTCGGATTTTGCCTTGTCTTGCCGGCGCTTTTGACGTTTTTCAATAGCCTGTTAAGGGAGTATCAATGAAAATCGGCGTATTGGCTCTCCAGGGGGCCTTTAAAGAACACATCGATATTATGACGCGGCTTGGTGCTGAAGTGATCGAGGTGAGGCTTGGCAAAGATCTTGGGGGGCTCGATGGCCTGGTCATTCCCGGCGGGGAAAGTACGACGATCGGCAAACTGGCAGTGCTTTATGACCTTGTGGCACCGCTACGCCGCTTTGCCGAAAGCAAAGCGGTGTGGGGGATCTGTGCCGGGATGATCCTGATGGCCAAACGTATCGACGGCGATCAGCCACGGTTAGGAATTATGGACATGGCTGTGTCTCGTAATGCGTTCGGCCGCCAGGTCGACAGCTTTGAAATCGGCGTGACGGTGGACGGTCTTGGCGACGACACATGTGACCCTTTTCCAGCTGTTTTTATCCGTGCGCCCAAGGTTATCGAGACATGGGGTGAGGCCAACGTCATTGCCCGGCTGGATACTCAAACCGCCGTTGCTGTCCGACAGCAGAAGCACCTGGCAACCGCGTTTCATCCAGAATTGACGGCTGATCCGCGCCTGCATCGATATTTCTTGAAATTGGTCCAATCCTGAAGCCTATCCCCATGTACGATTCTAATAAAGTGATTCAGTTGCTCGATTCTGGTTGACATACCTCCCGATTGGGAATAGTTTGCGCGCCTTTATACTGCTTTTCAAAAATATATTTCGAAATTCGATAGGATGGTATAAGTGGTTGTCAAAAAAAGTTCGAATAACGGAACGTTCTTTTGACAATCACTATAGCCGTCGAATATCGGAATTCACTAAATTTTGAATGGTGGTGGGGTGTTTTTTAGGAGAGTGACATGATTAACTTGCCAATAATCGGACGGCCCATGGCGAAGGGTTCGTAGGAGAATATCCGAGAAACCAATATAAAACAAATAGATAATTGAGCCCTCGGGGAGTTTTCACTATCCGGTAGCGGATGAAATACTCAGCGACTTCAGCGCGCAAACTCATGCGTAAGGCAACCTAAGGAAAGAGAAGATTTCATAATTATATAAAACTGTTGAGCTTAGTTCACTTGTTGTGATCCGAATCTGATAATCGGGGTTCCCGCTGTTCTTTCCCAAAGTTGCCTAATGCATTCGGACAGTGCACGCTTTCGCTGCTGATCACTCCCTCCGCTCTGGTTCAGCATTTGCGGGAAAAACTCCCCGACCCCTGAGATAATCTAAAATATCCTTTAGCTTACTCACGAAGCACGTAAATATTCTACCTCATTACTCCAACGCCTCGTGAATCTTTCAAAAGGTGACCCGATGATATGCGGATATTTAATTCGCGCTATTCGAGGCCGAGCACCAGTAAATCCACGACCCAGAATTATATAATAAATTCTTGAAAGGAGTTAAAATGGGCTCATCAAGCATGACTGTAGAAAAATTCGTGGCCGAACAGCGGGCCAAGTTTGATAATCGCCTGACGGAAGAAGACTTGGGAAAAAAGATCTCCGTGCCGGTGATCACCCTCAGCATGGAAGCCGGCAGCGGTGGGTATCTCATCGCAGAAGGGCTGGCCAAAAGGCTGGGTTTCGAGTTGTATTCGAAAAACATTCTCAATGCGGTCTCCCACAGCGCCGATGTCAGTAGCAATGCCCTCGATTTAATCGAAAAAGAACGGTTTTCTAAATTACAGGATTTCGTTTCCTCATTACTCACCGGCGAATATGTTTATTCCGGCGACTATTTCCATCATCTTACCAAGGTTGTCAATGCTCTGGGAATGATCGGTCGGGCCGTGATCGTGGGGCGCGGTGCCAATTTTATCCTTCCTGTTGATAAACGCTTCGCCATTCGCGTTGTCGCTCCAGAAGAGGTGCGCGAGAAAAATGTGGCCTTTCATTTCGGCGTGTCTCTGGTTGAAGCGAGAAAGAGGATTAGACACCGTAACTCCAAACGAAAGGCTTTTATCAAGGACAGCTTTCGTGAAGATATCGCTGACTGGAAACACTATGACCTTATCATAAATACTGCGCGTCTCGACCTGGATGCTGCTATTGAAACGGCCATCGGCACTATCCTGGGGGCTCAGAAAAACCGTACTTTCGAAAAAGCGACATCCTTCATACTAAGGAGGAAAAAATAACGTAAGATGAAATCCTGCCTGCTTTTTGTAATCTTGATATTCGTGCCGGCATTATCACTGGCGTCTGAATCTGGAACTGCCACCGTCATCGATTTCACCGCCAGTGGTTAAGGCATCGTAGGACTGCTGCTGTTCGTCTGCGCCTACGCCCTGGTTCCGCTCGAAAACAAAATCCATCTGCGCAAAAGCAAACCGGTCTTACTGGCCGCAGGGATCATCTGGGTTTTGGTGGCGCTCGGTTATGCGTCCGTGGGTGATACGCACACACCTCACGAGGCGATCAGGCACAGTCTGCTCGAATACGCCGAGCTTTTTCTTTTCCTGCTGGTGGCCATGACCTATATCAACGCCCTCGAAGAAAGGAACGTCTTTCAGGCCCTGAGGTCATACCTCGTTTCCAAAGGCTATTCCCTGCGAAGGATCTTCTGGATCACCGGTTTGCTGGCATTTTTCATATCCCCGATAGCAGACAATCTGACGACCGCACTGCTCATGGGTGCCGCGGTCATGGCTGTCGGTGGCGACAACAAGAAGTTCGTTACACTGGCCTGCATTAACATCGTTGTCGCCGCCAATGCCGGCGGTGCCTTTTCACCGTTCGGTGATATTACCACCCTCATGGTGTGGCAGAAGGGTAAGGTGTCGTTCCTCGAATTTTTCGATATATTTCCTCACTCGTTAACTGGTTGGTACCTGCCGTCCTCATGAGCCTGGCGATAGAGAAAAAAGTGCCGAAGGTTAAAAATAATGAGGAAGCTGCCACCATGAAACTGGGTGCCCACCGGATGATTGGCCTGTTTCTGTTGACAATTGCCACCGCGGTGTCATTCCACAATTTCCTTCACCTGCCGCCAGCGGCAGGAATGATGCTGGGGTTGGGGTACCTTGGTGTGTTTTCCTATTACATCAAGATACGCGAGGGTCGTGAAGACAGGTATGACAGCATCCTCGGCCAACGCCCGCATGAAACGCTTCACCCCCTGGAGGCGTTGATCCAGAGGCGCAGCAACCTGTCGGAATTCATCCGGGAGTATTCCGAACCCACCTTTATGATCGATAACGATCACATTGTCACGTATTGGAACCCGGCCATGGAGAAGCTCAGCGGCGTACCGGCCGGCGAGGTCATCGGCACACGTCGTCACTGGTATCCCTTCTATGAAAAGGAAAGGCTTATTTTGGCCGATCTGGTGCTGGAAAACTTTCCCAAGGAAGAAATCGGTCGGCACTACGGCGGCCACCACAAACAGGTTCATTCTATCGAACACGCATACGAAACCGCCGCCTTTTTCCCCACTGTCGGAAAGAAAGGCAAATGGCTCTCCATTGCCGCGGCACCGGTCAAAGATGACCAGGGAAAGGTGATCGGGGTTGTGGAAACGCTGCACGATTATACGAATATGAAACGCAGGACCTCACATTTCGATCTGATGAAACGGATCGCCCGCGCGGAGTGGGATACCTTGCTGTTTTTTTACGGCGTGATTTTGTGCGTCGGTGGTATTTCGCAGTTCGGCTACCTGGCGTTGGTATCCAATTACATGTATGTCGACCTGGGTCCGACGGCAGCCAACACGGCTGTCGGCGTGCTTTCTGCGATTGGCGACAACATTCCGGTCATGTTTGCCGTGCTGACCATGGACCCCAGCATGTCGCATGGACAATGGCTTCTAGTCACATTAACCGCCGGCGTCGGTGGTTGCTTACTGGCCATCGGTTCGGCCGCCGGAGTGGGGTTACTCGGCACGGCATGGGGTATATACACCTTCGGTGCCCATCTGAAATGGACGCCGGCCATTGCCTTGGGTTATGGGCTGAGCATATTGTGTCATCTTGTCATTAATGCCCGGCATTTCTAATAACCATCGCTAAATCCCCAGCTTTACCGGGAAACTTCCAAAGTTTGGCTGCCCCAGAAGAACACAACGTCCAGACGAAGATTATTATCACCTATAGTGAGCGGTTCACAAGCCATTCCTCCGGCTTTAGCGGAGGTCATTGAATCGACTTATCTTTTTTCTTGCCATAGATAAGTGCCTCCGGATGGCGCTCGAGGTAATCGGTCAGGGCGCGCAGTGACCGGGCCGCGGCAGTAAGCTCCACTAAAGCATTATTGATATTGACCTGCAAAGGAGCGTCTTCGTTCAGAATCGTTTCGACGGCGGCGAGGGATCGTTTTGCCTGCGACAGGGTGGCCGCAATGTCCGGAGTTACTCCCGTTCTCAAATCACCGATCAGTTGCTGCATTTCCATTAGGATCCCGTTCAGATTGCGAGCGGCTTCATGTAATTCAGGGCCGCCCATCAGTTCCTTAGTGCTCTTGACGGTGTCGCGAAGGTCATTGCCGATCTGCTCCAAGGGCAACTTGTCCAATTTGGTAAGGATGCGGCTTACCTGGCTGCTTATTTCCTCAATCGGTGCTGGCACAGTGGGAAATTCCGGATAGGGGTCATTCCAGTGAATCTGCCGGGGTGAGGCCTTGGGGAAGATGTCAAACGAAACCAATTGCTGCCCGGTGATCAGGTTGCCGATCTTAAGCTGAGCCCGCAGGCCTTTTTCCACCAGAAAATCGAGGATCGTCCGGCGCTCCTCTTCCCGGGGCAATTCTGTGGAGGGGATAAATCGCTCCGCTTCCATTTCCACCAGAATCGGTATGCGAAAATCCTTTCCTTTGGCATCGAACTCGAGCGTGATGTCAACCACTTTGCCGATCCTAATGCCTCTGAATTCTACCGGCGCACCCGGTGAAAGACCTCTTACGGATCCTGCGAAATAGAGCACCCAGTAATTCTTCGCCAGGTACGTTTTCTCCTGGCTGGCGGTATAATTTTCATAGAGGTTGAATACCTGATCCGCTGCAGCCGGACCTTCGGTTTCAAGGTAACTGGGAACGTCAAAGGATATGCCGCCAATCAACATGGTTACCATTGATTCCGTATTGAGTTGAACGCCCTCGGTACCAATCGAAAGGTCCAAGCCGCTGGCGTTCCAGAACCGTGAATTTTTGTATACGAATCTGTGGTAAGGGCTGTTGATAAAAACCTTAATCGTTACGCTCTGACCATCTTCGGCCAGCTGATAGCCGACAACTTGACCCACTCTGATTTGCCGAAAATAGACCGGTGATCCCGTGTCGAGCGAACCGCGTCTTTCAGCTTTCAGCACGAAGTGGCGGCCCGGCAGATCAGCAGTTACAATCGGGGGCTCTTCCAGACCGGTGAAATGCCGGGATGGTTTGCCGGGTTTGCCCGGATCCATGCCGATGTAAACCCCTGAGAATAGGGTGCCAATTCCCGAAACCCCACTGACATTAACCCGGGCCCGTACAACCCAGAAGCGCGTGTTTTCAGAAACCAGATCTTCGGCCTGCTTAAGAAGTTTGGCGGTGACAACCACTTGAGATAGATCTCGGCTGAGACTGATTTTCTGGACCTGGCCGAGATCGACGTCCTTGTATTTGATTTTGGTTTTACCGGCCTCGAGGCCCTCGGCGGTTTGGAAGGTGATGGTTATGATCGGGCCCTTTTCCGATTGGGCCTTATATATCAGCCATGCGCCGATAAGGGCAGCAACCAATGGAACGATCCACACGATCGAGAATTGCCTGAAGCGGGACTGGACAATCGCTTCCGGTATATCGTCAGGTTGGAATTCCTCTCTATTCTTCTCTTCCATTGCGGGGCTCCTTATTTATCCCATATCAGCCTGGGATCGAAACTCATTGCGGCAATCATGGTCAATACCACCACCGCTGCAAAGAATACCAGTCCCGGACCGGCCTCAAACGAAGCGACGGCCCCCATTTTGACCAGGGCGACTGAAATCGTAATGACATAGACATCGACCATGGACCAGCGCCCGATAATCTCGGTCAGGCGGTAAAAACGGGCGCGATCCCTCGAACGCCATATCGAACGGCGTTGAACTGAAACCAGCAGGCCGGAAAGTATAACGATTTTCAATAAGGGGACAAGGATACTGGCGACAAAAATAACTATTGCGATCGGCCACATACCGGTATTGATGAAATAAATCACCCCGCTCATAATAGTGTCGATCTGAACGTCTCCCAAAGAGGTGGCTTTTGTAACGGGCAATACGTTCGCCGGGATATAACAGATCGCGGCGGCGCTCAGCAGTGCCCAAGTCCGTTTGATGCTGCGGGGTTTGCGTAAATGCAGGGTGGCGCTGCAGCGCGGACATTGACCGGGGCGGTGGCCTTGAGGTGCAGCGGGTCGGCAAAGGAGGTGACAGCTGTGACAGCTGATCAGGTCGGCGTCTTTTGAGGTGATGCTCGCTGATGTCATCGGCGGTCCCACCATTTTTCCCACACGCTGTTCGGGTCAAGGGAGACAGTGATGGCCGCCAGAACATAAATGAGAGCCAGAAAACAGTAGAGCGAAATCCCTGGAACGACGTCTGCCACATCGGTGAGCTTGACCAGGGCCACCAGAATGCCAAGCATGAAAACTTCCAGCATGCTCCACGGCTGCAGGTGTCGAACCCAACGGAATACGCGCCAAACGGCGGGGGCCAACAGGTTCAATTTGAGTGTCAGCAAAACATACAGCAACCCGGCCAGGTGCAGGGCTGGCGATACGATTGTGGTTATTAGCACCAGCACAGCGACTCCGGGCATCCCCTGAAGATAGAGTTCCTTAATGCCGGTCAGCAAGACGATCTGCCGGTACTGGCCTTCAAATGTCATCGCCAAAAAAGGAAATGAATTGGCCAGAGCGAAAAGAATCAGACCGGTGATATTCAGAGCCAGGGTTCGTTCGAGGCTTTTGCGCCGGTGACGTAACAATACAGCGCCGCAACGGGTACAACGCGCTATTGTTCCCTTCCGGAGTGGTCCCAGCCGATGCAGCAGGTCACATTCGTGACAGGCAATCATGGTGATTCTCGGCATTCATAACCTTTCCGGTTCGTCTCTAGATCAATCACCAATCACGGATTCCTTATCGCGATAACAGGTGAAATTTGCAGGTTGCAACCTGGTCCAATGCATCATGATTCATAAAAGGGGCGACTGTCAACATCTTTTTCTTTACATTTTTGTATAAATTTCATACTGTTATGCTGATGAAAACATGCAGGAAAGAAACACGCCAACGGACTTTGCCACGTGAAAGGAAACAAGATCGAGTTTCCAGGATACTGTTTGACCGACGCGACCATGAATTGCTGCGCATCGTTTCCAGTGTCCTGAACCGTGACCGCACCTTCGAGTATACCCGCAGAATCTATTACCCGTATTTTCATCCCAACGGCATCAAGGAAATGGCTGAATCGAAGGGATTGCGCATCGCCTATGCCGTGGTCCACCTTCTCAGTTCCCTTGAAGTCGGAGCAGTGGAAGAGCGTCTTAGTGCCCTGCGATCACTTCGGGACGAAATCCTCGACACCGCTGCCGGAACCATGCCCAAGAACACCGCTCGGGTATTAATGGAAATTATGAAAGAGCTGGTCAGGTCTCACGGCAACTATCGCCGCCAGCTCGAACTGGCCCATGATTTCCGAATGACGGCCACCGGAAAACCACGGTTTGTTAGGGAGCAACTCCGACGATACCATTTGCTGGAAATGCCGGAGGAATGGAATCAGATCGCTTTTGACGACCATGTGCACGACGCCAACACCAAGGGGCGCAAATCATCCACTCACCTGATCATGGATGCCTGGATAAAGGGTATTCGACGGTTGCGGGTCATCCACTACAATTATATTGAACCGCGTTTTGCCGCCGAGCTGTTGGAGGCGGCCGCCATCATGGGTGTCGATCTTCGCATCGGCATCGAGTTATCGGCGCGATTTCGCGACAAATATGTGCAGGTAATCTGGGTGCCAAGGGGTTTTCCCGACGCGCAGGCATTTCTCTGCTTCCTGGCGGAAGACCCGGTCATGGAAATCATGGATGAGGGGCGGGTTGTTTCGGCATACCAGCAGGAACATGTGCTGGCATTGCTTCGAGAATTCAATAAAACCCACCGCCAGGAGATTGCCGAGTCTTTTCGGATCGAACTGGCTCCACTGGATGAAACTGCGTTTCTGAAATTTGTTGCTCTCGGACAAAAGTCCACACTGCATCTTTCCAAGTTTATACATCAAAAAGTGCTGGAAGCCCTGAAAGACCGTGTCGTTGCTTTGCGTGAGCGATACAACAGTGCAGATACAAGAGAACAGCCCGAAATACGAGGTGAGATCGAGACCCTCAACCGCATTGATATCGAGCAATTTTTAGAAGATTTTCTGCGGCCTGAAAAGAACCCGAATCTCCCCAATCCGGGTCTTCCCAGCGACGGTCCGGAGGTTCCCGACTTGCTGCGTCTGAGCCCTTGCGAGTTGATTAAACGGCTGACAAACCTGCATTCCGGACATCGCATCACGCTGAATCTCAGTAATCTAAAAGTGGAAGATGTCTTGGAGCTGCTCTATGATTGTGAGGGGACAATCACCCGACTCGAAATATTCAACCTCAAAGACTATGCCGACGGTCACACCGCCCACCTAGCCGATATCAACCTGCTGCAGCAGGCCCTCAATGAAGGCAGTGTCATCAGTCTGAAACGAATCATACGTAAGATTATTACCAACCTTGAGGCTTCGGATTTGTCCGACCGAACCGAACGGATTTGGAAGCTGAAGATAATTCTGCACGATATACTCCATTTAAAGGCCCTTTATGAAGGAACACCGTTGAAAGCCAGAATCGGGAGCGATTCCACCGGTCGCTCTCCGCGGGTGCACGGAATGGGGTTGGCCGTTATCGAAACACTGGCCCCCCGGGCCAGAAAAGAAGTGGCCCAACAGGGCGGCAAGAATCGTGAAATCATTCCAATGACCATGACGGTTTTGCGGCGGCTGACTTTCGTACCATACGAGGGATCCGGTCGTCTTTTCAGAGCTTTCATTCGTGCGGCAGGACGCCTGCCGGTTTTTCGCCGATTGGGACATCGGTGCATCGAAGACTGGTATGTGGAAGAAAAGACAATCCGGATGAAACAACCCGGTGACATCGTCACCCTCGGTGGTGTACAGAAGGACCTGGCCAACGAGCTGTACCTGAAACCACAGCGGTTGGATCAAAACCACAAACGCCTTTCCTGGCGATACATGAATACCCGTCTCAAAAACACCCTCAAGGTGTTTATCGGCTTCGTCCCTGCTTTCACCACCTTTGCCCTTACAAAAGACTGGTGGGTATTGGCATACGGTGGTGCCTTCATCTGGTTCGGTATTACCGGATTGCGTAATATCCTGCAGTCCGTTCTCGGGGGGGGAGGACTCAGGCGCTCGCCCCTGTTGCGATGGAACGACTATGTGAGCTGGGATCGTCTGACCGATTCACTGCTTTACACTGGGTTTTCGGTACCATTGTTGGACCTGGTGGTAAAAACACTTATTCTGGACAAAGGGTTCGGTATTACAACCGCCCACCGCCCGATGGCCCTGTACACGTTCATGGCGCTGGCCAATGGGATTTACCTCTCCAGTCACAATGCTTTTCGCGGATTTCCCCGGAGCGTCATCGTGGGCAATTTTTTCCGCAGCGTGCTGTCGATTCCGATTGCCATCATTTTCAATGCGGCTGCCGGGTCTTTGTTACACATCGCCGGTGTTCCCGGTGTCGACAGTGTTTTGCAACGCTGGGCAGCTGTCATATCGAAGGCGGCTTCGGATTTTGTCGCTGGTATCATCGAGGGGCTGAGTGATCGCTATTCCAACATTAAGTCCCGCTTCCGGGAATATCGCAAGAAACTCTCCGGGCTTTTCAAAGTCTACGCCCAGTTGGAGGTCATGTATCCTGAGACCGCTACCCGGGAGATTCTCGATAAATCCTGTCGGTATGCCGTCCGGAACAATGCCGAGGCACGCGATCTAGAGAAGATCGTTATGGTTCATGTCCTGGACATGCTCTATTTCTGGATGTACCAGCCGCGTGCCCAAACGGCCCTGCTGCATTTGCTCAATACGATCAGTGAAGAGGACCGCCAGTTACTGGTGACATCTCAATTCGCCCTGGACCGCAACCGGGAAATCAGCCAGATGTTTATCGACGGCGTTCTCGGGAAAGACTTTGCCCGCGCCCTTTCCTTTTACCTCTCACGTTCTCCTGAATACCTCGAAGTCATGAAGCGGCTGTCGGAATAATAATCATCGATAAACCCCCAGCTTAACTAGGGGGCCTCCCAAAGTTTGACAATTCCAGGAGTTAACCAAAACCTGAGACGATGATTATTATGAAAAAATAAAAACAGATAGATATCTAGTGTTGATGGAGCAGATCCAGCGTAGTAAAAAAGAGTTTAATTGCGGCAAGGTCGATAATTCATTCCTACAAAAAATTACATTCAATGACCGGTTGATTGTCCGAAATAGTGGTTTTAAAAGACCGCTTTGAGATTACTCGACCGAACGATCCAAAACAACACCGATGATCGATCGGATGCCAGAAAATGCTGCAAGGAATAACTTAATGGTTGTTACCAGGGGGAATCGTTCACCTGAAGATATCGGTTAACTTTCTTCCCTTTGTTTGTGCCGGTCATATGGAGTCTGTTTCCCAGGCGATTGACACGGATGCCAGCACTGGCACTCTGGTAATGCCATTTCAAAGTGGCCCCGGATTGGTCGCAGTAATTTACGAAAAGAGTATTGCTCTGCCTGACGCGAATCATCGTTTCACGTGACGCGTTCGCTTCTCACGAAAAAACGGATCTGGAGGCGCCTGTCTTCTCGACATATTGATGACGCTCTAATGCGTAAACCGGTGCACTTGGAGACCAGAAGCAGATAAGGCTAACTATGAGAAGCGAGGTTAAATTTTGCATATAAATGCATCCTTTTTCTAAAGATTGATGATCAATATCGGATGAGGGATTGGTTAGATAATTATTAAGCATCATCGAATTAATTCGACTTGGAAAATGCAAGCGATACGGTTTAACCATTGAAATTCGACGGGCATAGATCAGACACGACCCTTTCTTATCCCGGTGCCCTTTACGCTTTTGGATCTGCCAGTCAGGGTCGCTGTCCATTGGCGGATTTAGACCCACAGCGGGTGAAAATGTCCGAGATTGTCACCCGGGCCGCCTTCGTGCTGCCGGTATTCATGACCAAACGACTTGCGTCACTTCTAGATCCCCTTATCTTTGAGAAGTAGCCTCGATATCAGCTATCGTTTCGAACAACAGTTAGCCGGAATATTTCATGAAATCTTTTCGCCACTAGGAATAAATTAATCTAATTTTAGATACCTGACATGAAATGGACGTATTTTGGTCAGAGTACAATTTGCAACTTATGAAATTTAGAGAAAAGCCGAAAAGTTTTCACCCCTTGGGCGCTCTCCCTGAGGCATCCATTGGCTGCGCTATCGAGGACTTGCAGTAGGTTGACTACGGCGGCACCCTTGATTGCCTTGCCTTTGAATCCCTCAGGGACGTGAAATGTCCGGGTTAGTCATAACATTGGTTAGTCATAACATTTAAATTGAGTTAGCAGGTCATGATATGGAACGAAGATATAAGGCCCATACGCCACGGTTGAAAATCGTAGACCAATATATAACGGAATTGTTTAGAGACGAGTTGCCAGATGGCATCAAATATCATGATGCCGATCATACACTTCATCCGACCAAAGGCGTCGTTGCTGTTGCCAACAGCATTGCAATCGCTGAGAATATCTCCGAACATGATAGAGAATTGTTAATTGCCGCGGCCTATTTTCACGACACGGGTTACATTAGAGAATATGATAAGAATGAACCGATTGCTGCCCGAATGGCCGGCAGAATACTTAAACTTATCGGTTATAATCCATCCGAAATTGAAAAGATTCAAAATATGATACTGGTAACCGATCTTGAGCGCGAACCGGAAACACATGTTGAAAAGATCCTTTGTGATGCCGATCTCGACCATTTGGGCAGAGAAGATTTTCTCATATTGGATGGAAAATTAAGGGAAGGACGGCGGGCGAGGGGAGTAGATGTCAGTGATGACGAAAAATGGTACAAAGGGACTCTCGATATTATAAGAAACCACCAATATTATACTGGATCCCAGAAAAAATTGAGAGAAAAAGAGAAGCAAAAAAACATCCAGACCCTCTTAGACAAATTGGAAAATATTAAAAAAGAGAAATGAGGCTCAATAGTGTAATCACAGCTAAATACCCCGCTTTGCCGGGGAGGTACCCAAAATTTTAAAATTTCAGGAGTTACCCCGTTTTCGATTCTCGGCTCGGGCCGACTCCCGTTTCCGGGGGCGCGATCCCCGTCTCCGGCGTCCAGCCCGAGCCTGGACGGGGTGGGTTAATGGGGATATAAACCCATTTCATAGATTTCGTATTCGCTTTCACCGTCGAGGTACTTCTCGATGTTGTCACCTTCCATTCGTCTCAGATCGCTGTTTTTCCAGATATTCCATTCCTTCATCGATCGCCAGTTCGACGCTACCACCACGAGGTATGGATCCTTGATGTCCCAAAGAGTCTCCGAGGAGATATAGCCCTCCTGGTCCATGGCGCCGTAGCGCAGTTTTTTGATCATTTCGTTAATCTCATTGAAATACTTCTCCTTAAAGCGACGTTTGATCAAAACCTTGACTGCCATGTCGTCCTCCTTTCACACGGGGTTGAGAGTATCCGGTAATGTCGACCGGGAAACACACATCTTCTTCAGACCCGCCCGGTGGGAGTACGAGCGGACTTTCGGGTGCCGTCGGAGGTTCAACACATCCGTCTCACTCCGATAGGAACTGGTTTCTAAGAAGCGGAAAGTGGCATCTGGAAGCTCTGGTACCGTATCCGGAGTATCCGGGCAATGGGGTTTTCATCGGGCGCTCACACTGAGAACAAAACAGGTGGCTGAATGCGTTTTAGCAGCTGAAGCAAGAGAGGGGCATTTTTAGATCGATGCGGCGAATCCTCAACAGGAAGCGAAGGGTAAACCGGATTGCAACCAGTATCTAAATATATAAACCGAACTAATAACTGTCAACGGCGGTGGTTGAAGCGGAAGACAGACCCTTCAGGCAGACTCTTTTAAGGCCGAAATTTAATTAGACCCAAGGTGAGCGTTTCATATTTTCGAAATATGAAAATAAACAATAAAAAAAAGGCATTCTACCCATCGGAATTTCGAAAATATAAAACCCTAAG
Organism: uncultured delta proteobacterium; assembly: GCA_963848135.1. GTDB lineage: Bacteria > Desulfobacterota > Desulfobacteria > Desulfobacterales > SG8-13 > JARFQH01. The sequence goes on along the minus strand of CAWKCK010000017.1, from coordinate 1,006,407 downwards.
GGATTTCCAATTTCGCCGCATCTACGACGTCAAATGACGTTCCGCATAGTTCACTATACCGGAACGTCATTTTCCTTGTACCTGCGGCAAACTTGAAAATCGCTCAATTTGGGTTAGCAATGATATAAATCGGACAATTACATTTGAGGAATAACGGGTATTGCCGGTCTTACCGGTATCGGGATATTAGGAGCGCTGAAACAGTTTCATCAGTCGGTCCAGGCCGCGGGTATTGAGAACATCTTGCGGTTCAAGCCAGCCGCGGCGGGCCTGGGCGACACCAAGGCGCATGAAGTCGAGGTCGCCGATACTGTGGGCATCGGTTGAAATGGCGACCCGGACATTTTTATCTTTGGCTGTCCGGCAGTGAACATCATCGACATCGAGACGCTCGGGGTGGGCGTTGAGTTCCATGAAACAGCCTCTTTCAGCCGCTGCTGCGATCAGGCGATCGAGATCCACGCGATAGGCCGGCCGCCGGTTGATCAATCGGCCGGTCGGGTGACCCAAAATGTTGAAATGAGGGTTATCCATCGCCCGCAGAATGCGTTCGGTTTGCTGGGCGCGTGACAGACCGAAATGTGAATGGATCGAGCAGACCGTAAAGTCGAGTTCTTTCAGGATGTCATTTGGCAGGTCTAAAGCGCCATCTTTCAAGATATCGACTTCCATCGATTTCAATACAACCAAATGGCTTAACTTCTGATTGAGGCGGTCGATCCTATTGATTAGGCGTTTAACGTCGGCTGTCTGAAGGCCGCGGGCGATCTTCAGGCTGCCCGTGTGATTGGTGACGGCGATATAGGCATACCCTTTAAGTTCAGCCATACGAACCATTTCTTCCAGACTGTTGCGCCCATCGCTATCGTCGGTGTGGCAGTGAAGGTCTCCGCGAATGTCATTCAAGGTAATCAGAGAGGGCAGGCGGTTTTCGCGACCGGCCTGAATTTCTCCGCAGTCTTCGCGCAGTTCCGGTTCGATGTAGGGTAGTCCCACCCTGGCAAAGATCTCTTCTTCCGTTTGACCGCCAACCCGTCGGTTGCCCTCGAAAACCCCATACTCGTTTATTTTCAAGCCATTCTGTCGGCCGAGGCGCCGGATGGCGATGTTATGGGCTTGAGATCCCGTGAAATAATGCATTGCCGCACCGAAACATTCGTGGTCGACGACCCGCAGATCGACTTGGAGACCCGAACGCAGCCGAATCGAAGCACGCGTATGACCACGTGCGAGCACATGATCGACCTGATCGAAATTTACGAAACGATCCATAATCGTTTCCGCATTCTGGCCATCGACCAGAACATCGAGATCCCGTACGGTTTCTTTCCGGCGTCGGAAACTGCCAGTTACAGCGAGGTCCTCGTCTGGAAGGTCATGACCCAGATATTCCACCAGCACGCGAGCGATATATTCGGCTGAGATCCATAAGATTCGCTTTTCGAGGCTGTCCACTCGATCGAGATCCCTTAGGATCCGTTTCTCGGACTTAATTCCAAAACCTGCCAGTGCCCGTATCTGTTCTTTCCGGGCCGCTTGCCTGAGATCTTCGATGTTTCGAATTCCCAGATTGTCGTATAGGGTTTTTACCTTGCGAGGCCCGAGGCCGGGTATCTTAAGGACCTGGTGAAGACCGGCCGGCACGCGTTCTTCAAGCTCTTCGAGCTTGGCCAGATTTCCGGTCCGAACAATTTCCTTGATCTTTTCATCGAGTTCCTTTCCGATACCGGAAAGTCTTGTCAAATCGGGGTCTTCGGCCAGAATATCGGTGACCGTGCGGGCCAAAGACTCGATAAGCCTGGCGGCATTACGGTAGGCACGCACCCGGAAAGGGTTGTTCCCGGCAATCTCGAGAAGATCGGCCGTCTTCTTGAACAAATCGGCAATGTCGGCGTTACCGGTTTCCATGGCGACAAATCAGGCGAGTGCCCTTCCATGAGTCGCAGGTGGCTACCATGAGAGTATTTTCCATGATTGAGAATTTATGCCGCCGGCAAGTTGAGTACAATTAAGCCCTCAAATGGACACGAAATCCCGTTGTTGTTTTACGGGGGCCGCATCCCGCCAAGGCGGGATCTGCGGTGAGGCGTACTGTATGTAAGTCGCAGCCGGAAACCTGCGGATAATCCCGCCTATGGCAGGATCCGGCGTAAAAAAGGCTATTTAGGATGGACACTAGACTAAGAATGGAAAGATATTTGTCAAATTGTACCGTTAACCTGTCTATTACCTAATTTAAGCGATTGTCGAATTTGCCGCAGCTACAAGGAAGATGTCGTACAGTCCCGCCGCTGGCGGGATCAGCTATGTGGGACGGCATATGACACTATTGATGCGGCAACCCTCCAGAGGCGGATAAAGATCGGCAAACCCAAAGGGTTTCAAATTTTAGAATCAAACTATGATAGAATGCCTTATAAATAAAGCAGTTCCCCCTCCATTTAAAATTTGAAACGCTCATTTTAGGTATTATCCTGTCGTGACGACTATTTTCGGGCAATTGAGAGGGGGATAAAGAAGAAAACACCATACTTATAGGGTAATTAATTTCATATTTTAGGTCTGTTTAAACACCTATACAATCTTACTATGCTGTAATTATTATATTAATATAATTACGGGTGATTGCATGTTTTTTGCATAAAATAAGCCAGGAATTATAATCCTGTGCTGGTCTTAACCACCGTTTAATGTTATACTACCCATAACTTGACGCTTGGTTACAAAACGGATTTCGATTTCAGATCGTGGACGCCGCAGAAACAATTGGGAACCATACTTTTCAAGGCTGAACGTGCAGCATCACGATAAGGCAGTGACAACGGGCATGCACTGGTTACCATGGCATGTCGATAGAGGGGCGCAACAAGGGTGGCGAGACGAACGGACATGACAGACAATGGCGGCCGGCGCCGGTTGGCGGACAGGCGCAAGCGCTCGTCTGCCTATCGATTTCCTGAGCGCCGTTGGCAACGGTATCGCAGAAGCGGCACGGATCGTCGAACAGCACTGTTGATGCGTATCCGTAAAGATCTGGAAAGAAGAGACGCGTACCAGGAACTCTATCAAGGTCAAGAACAAATGAGCGAAGAGGACGGTTAAACCGCTTCTGAACTCTTCCCAGAATTAACACCCCTTTCAGACATATCTTCGGACTTTCCTCCCATTCTCAAATTCACTCGAATTTTTCTATTGATTTACCACCTGTGAAGGTTTTACCTAATTTGAGCGTTGATTTTGAATATTCCATTGACATGCGCTCGGCTATAATGAGACGAATCGAACAGGGGTTGATCAGTGAAGAAGGTGGAGGAAGATTAAGATATGATACCGAGGAGTTGCGTCGCACCATCCGGCCGGTTTGTATATGGAATTCACAAACCATCCTATTCTGTCAGGAATCTAAGGTCCGGTGAACATATACAATCGCTCGGTGCTGATAGGGAATCCCGTCCGGTAGACAATCATATCAATTTCCCACCCGGTGATATCGAGGAACGAGAGACGGAGGTCATCTATGAAATCCCCAATCCGTTTGCCTTCCGCGGGGTGACCTATATCCTCAAAAGATGGGCAGAGGTCAAAGCCGCTGACCCAACGGTTATCAAGCTACCCAGCCTGCAGGCGTGTTCTTTCTCTGAATTTATCAAAGAATGGTGTGGCGGGATTGCATTGCCGGAAAACCGGTTTACCCGGATGCTATGCTCGCTCCCAGATGCTCTGAAATTGGCGCTGGCCACGACGTCCACCGACCCTGAGGACCTCAGATGCTTGGCAGAACAGTGCTGTGATTTTGTTCGTGATCCAAAATCCGGCCGGCCGGTCGGATTGGAATATAGAATCGATGATAATGGTCATCCCCGGGCGATCATCACAAACATGCCCTTGTTTGAGGCTTTGGCCAACAATGCCCTTTTGCCAGATGACTACAAGAGCGTGATGGTGCTGCGTCCCGGTGCTCAGGGCGGCAGTGAGATTGTCGGTGATTCTCAGGATCAGGCCTTCGGCGGCAGCCATGTGTTCGAGTATCTGCGTCGCAACAGTTATATCCCATGGGGACACTTTGCCGCCAATATGGCCGATGATGCCATTCGCTATCGGCTGGACGATCTGAGCGCAACCGATATCGCCGGGATGCGCCACTTGTATTACCAGCGGACCTACGTACGCGTGGCCCACGAACTGGGGATGCATCCCCCGCCGGCCCGCACGTTTGTGAATCCAGAGAAACTGGAAGAATTGCGCCGAAAGATCCGAAAGGCACTCGATACCCCGGGCAGAGCATCACAGCTCCGGTTCAACGGCACCCTTTGGGGCTGGAACTTCGGGTTTGACTATTCTCCCAGCGGCTACCGCCTGCATGCGTCTCACCAGCAAGCGCACCAGCAGTATGCCTTGGTACCGCGGAAAATGACATCCGGCACCACCGGCGAATCCAACGAGGGAACACTGAACACTTTCTGCTGCGGCGATATGATTCAAGAATTTACTGCGCAATACCGGCTCAATGCGGGCCGGCCGTTTTTCGACGCCTACTTGACGGCGATTCGCAGCAATCAGCGCCTGGATGGGCGCCGGGATTTGGAAAACAGCCTGATCGTCTCCGAAGATGACCAGGTCATGCTTTTCGTACCCAAGGCCCAGACTTCCCAGTGGGAGCTCCAGTTGGTGGTAAAAGACGCTGTCGGTAACATCATAGAAGCCGACAGGTTCACGCGTGCGGCCCTGGATCGAGCCATGTTGATCGCCATGAAAATTCTGTCATCCCTGGGTGCCAGGATGGTTACCGTCATCGAGTATGCCAAGCGATTTGACGAGGAAGATAGCGATCAACGGCTTCTTTACGCGTTTCTACCGCGCCTCCCCGAGTCGCCCGGGGCCTTCAGCGAAGCCCAGATGCGCTGGATCTGCGGGCACTATCCGGAAGATTTTGCAATCGCATGCCGGCGACAGCTGCAGGGTGGTTTGGAAAATAGTGATTAGGTGAAACGGGCCGTTTGGATGGCCGGTTGTCGTTAACCATCGGAAATATTAAATTAATGGATCTATCCGCAATACGATTCTAACTTGGCGCTAACTTTAATTTAACAATCTTGTTGTAGATCCTGCATCCACGACTTTGTATGATTCTAATATTTGGTGCCTTTCTGGTAAATCAACCAGGATAGATTGACATGGCAAAAGAAACGATTCTCGTGGTCGATGATGAAGAAGACATTCTAGAGTTGGTGCGCTATAATCTCAATAAGGACGGTTATAAAATCACTTGCGCACTGACCGGAGAAGATGCCCTGAAAAAGGCCCGAGCGGAGACATTTGATCTGATCATTCTCGACCTGATGCTTCCGGGCATCGACGGGCTCGAGGTGACACGCAAACTCAAAGACAATCCAAAGACCCGCAGTGTGCCGGTGGTCATGCTGACGGCCAAGGGCGAGGAGTCGGATGTCGTTGCCGGTTTGGAACTCGGCGCGGACGATTACATCACCAAGCCGTTCAGCCCCCGAATTCTGACCGCACGCGTGCGAGCGGTGTTGCGTCGCAAAACAGCCGATCCCGAAGACGACACCACAATTATCCGGATTCACGGTTTTAACATCGATCCCGGAAAACGGAGTGTTATGGTTGATAATCAGTCAGTTGAGTTGACTTACACTGAATTCCAGGTTCTCTGGAACCTGGCCCGCAGACCGGGATGGGTTTTTACCCGCTCCCAAATCGTCGATGCCGTTCGTGGCGACGACTATCCCGTAACCGACCGCAGTGTCGATGTCCAAATCGTCGGCCTTCGAAAAAAGCTCGGTAACCACGGCGAATACATAGAGACGGTTCGCGGTGTCGGGTACCGTTTCAGGGAGAAAGAATGAAACGCAGACGGCGGTTGATATGGCAGCTCTATCCGCCCTATCTGATCATCACGATATTGTCTGTTGTCGCCGTTACCTGGTATGCATCCGATTTGCTGGCACGATTTTATCTCGACCAGACCGCCAGGGATCTCGAAGCCCGGGCCTACCTAACCCAAAAGCAGATTGCCGGTTTGCTCAACCCTCTCGATTCTGTCGCTGTCGATGTCATTTGCAAAGAGACCGGGAAAGCTTCCGCCACACGAATCACCGCTATTTTGCCTGACGGCAAAGTCATTGGTGATTCCAGAGAAACGCCCCGGTTTATGGACAACCATGCCGAGCGGGAAGAAGTTGCCGGTGCCTTGGCCGGTGCGGTGTCGCGATCTGTTCGCTTTAGTGGCACCCTGCATCAGAAAATGATGTATGTGGCTGTTCCGTTGATAGAGGATCAGCGGGTCGAAGCTGTCCTCCGTACCGCCGTATCGGTTGCCTCACTTGATCAGACCCTGCATTCGGTGCAGTTGCAAATCGCATTTGGTGGCCTGGTGATTGCTGCATTGGCGGCTTTTGTGAGTCTGGTGGTTGCACGTCGCATCAGTCAACCGATTGAAAAAATAAGGCAGGGCGCCGTTCGCTTTTTCGAGGGAGATCTTTCGCATCGTCTTCCGGTGCCGGATACAGAAGAAATGGCCGGTCTGGCCGAAGCCATGAATCGCATGGCCGTTCAACTGGACAACCGGATGAAGACCGTGCTCCAGCAGCGTAATGAACTCGAAGCCGTGCTTTCCAGCATGCTCGAGGGTGTGGTCGCCGTCGATCTCAATGAGCGTATTATTAGCATGAATCCTGCCGCCGGTTGGATGTTTGACTGTGATCCACTGCAAGTGTCGGGGCGTAACCTCCAGGAGGTGATCCGTAACCTTGCCCTTCAGCGGTTTGCTCTTCGCGCCCTCAAGACAATCGAAACCATAGAAGACGACTTTGTCCTTTATCGAGGAGAAGAGAGTGTTCTCAACGTTCACAGCTCGCCACTCTATGATGCGGGCAACCAGCAGATCGGGACGCTACTGGTATTCAATGATGTCACCCGTCTTCGTCATCTGGAGAATGTCAGGAGCGATTTCGTGGCCAACGTGTCCCACGAAATCAAAACCCCCCTGACAGCCATCAAAGGGTTTGTGGAGACTCTTCAACAGGGAACAGGGCAAAGCCTGCAGGAGCAGGATCGATTCTTGGGTATCATCCTCAAACACGTCAACCGGCTCAACGCCATTCTCGAGGATTTGCTGGTACTTTCGCGCATGGAACAGGAAAACGGCAATACGGGCATACACTTGGCTGAAAATCGGATCAGGGACGTCATCCAAACGGCCGTTCAAATCTGTCAACCGAAAGCGGCGGCCAAGAACATCACCATCGATCTCGATGTTGCGGATGACATCATGGCCAGCTTGGATGCAACCTTGCTGGAACAGGCCCTTGTCAACCTGATCGATAATGCCATCAAATACAGTGACCAGGGAAGTCGGGTCAGTATTGCCGCCGAGAGCCAAGCAAAGGAAGTCAACATAAAAATTACCGACCGGGGCGCTGGTATCCCCCAGAAGCATTTGCCTCGACTTTTCGAAAGGTTCTACCGGGTCGACAAGGCTCGCAGCCGTAAATTGGGCGGTACTGGCCTCGGCCTGGCCATCGTCAAGCACATCGTTCAAGCCCACGGCGGCCACATCAGTGTTGAAAGTACTTTGGGGCAGGGGAGTACTTTTATTATCCAATTGCCGCGCCAACAAAATGAGATCGTGTCCCATTCATAATTGAAACTCTCAATGGGCTATCATCCAAATTTGGATTGGTACCAGGTATTCGGAAAACCCTGCCCTCCCCTCGAGCGCTCTATTCGAGTTTGACAACAAAACCTCAAATATCCACTCACCCGGTTATTCCCAGTTAACCGTTGATAAAACAGAACCTTCATGCTATAGGTCGCCAGTCTTTCCGAACAGTATTCTCATGAATACCTGACAATTCCTTAACGAACGATAAGGAAATCTGTTATCCAGCCTGAATGGTTCAGATAGAAGCTGGCCGGAATTTGGTAGCGGATTTCTCAGAACTCAAATCCGGGAAACAGTCGGATTTTCAGAAATTGCCCGTCAAATTACCAAACCAAATAATATTTTACATTTGAAGCACGATGACCTCTGAATACACCGTCCTGATTATCGGGTATATATTCGGTTTTTACATGGCCTGGAACATCGGCGCCAACGATGTCGCCAATTCAATGGCCTCAGCCGTGGGCGCCAAGGCGATCACCATTCGCCAGGCTTTATTCATAGCCGGCATATTAAACGTAGTTGGTGCCGTTTTTATCGGATCGCACGTTACGGATACTATACGCAAAGGCATCGTATCGACCGATGTCTTAACCGATCCTCATCTGGCGTTGATCGGAGCGCTCTCCGCTCTGCTGGCCGCGGCCTTGTGGGTATCTTTTGCCACATGGCGTTCCCTGCCGGTTTCAACTACCCATTCCATTGTCGGGGCCATGATCGGGTTTGGTATCATGGCTGGCGGTTTTTCGGTCATAAATTGGGGCCAACTTGGGGCCGTCGTCCTGAGCTGGATCATTTCACCGGTATTCAGTTTGGCGATGGGGTTTCTTATTTTCAAACTCATCGTCAAGTTGATTTTGGTACGAAGTGATCCTTTTGACCGGGCCCTGCGTCTTTCACCGTGGTTTGTTGGTACGACGGCATTTGTAATGGTGCTCTCATTCCTGTTCAAAACACCCCTGGGCAAAAAATTGTCTTTGGGAACTCCCAGTGCGCTGCTGCTGGCCATATTGATTGCCGCCATTATTGGGATGGCCGGAAAGAAGATGCTGAAACGCCTCATCCGACCCAAAGGTCCGCATGGAGAAGAGGTTATTTTTAAAAGAATCCAGATTGCCACTGCCTGTTACGTAGCCCTGGCCCAGGGGGCCAATGACGTGGCCAATGCCATCGGTCCTCTGGCGGTAATCTATTTTCTAGTCAAGACCGGTGGAATCGGGACCCAGGTCCCGGTGCCGACATTCCTTCTCCTTTTCGGCGGTGTCGGCATCGCCTGCGGCATCGGGATGGCCGGCCACCGCGTCATGGAGACCATCGGCACCAAAATTACCACCCTGACCAATACCCGCGGTTTCTCAGTCGAATTTGCAGCTGCCACCACGGTGCTGGTCGCGTCCAAACTGGGGTTGCCGGTCTCGACCACCCACGCGGCTGTGGGGGGTGTCATGGGTGTCGGACTGGCCCGCGGCTTGGAGGCGGTCAATTTCCGCATTATATTTCAAATCGTCATCTACTGGGTGCTGACCGTTCCAGCAGCAGCGATTACCAGTGTCATTATCTTCAAGATTCTGGAGTATTTTTTGTAAAGGAGATCAGGCTTATGCGGATACCATTTATTTCCATGTTCATAACCTCGCCCTTTGATGGTCTGCATGAGCACGCCGAGATTATCAAAGAGTGCACCTGGATCTTTCAGCAAGCCATCGAGTGCCACGTATCCAAAGACTGCACGAGATTCGAGGAGTTCCGGCAGGACGTACACCGGCTCGAACACGACGCCGACGCCGTCAAAAGACGGATCCGGGGGCACCTGCCCAAGGGCACCCTGCTGCAGATGGACAAGTTTCAGCTCTTCCGCTACCTGCGAGAACAGGACCGTGTGCTTGATTCTGTCGAAGAAACCCTGGATTGGATTTCCTATCGCGACGAACCCGGGATTCCGGAAGATTTCCAGAAAGATTTTGCTCTCCTGGTGGATGCGGTGATCGAACCGATTGAAGAGCTGAGCACCATGGTGAGTGAAGCACGGACGTTCTTTCAGAATTTCTCGGAAAAACAGCGGGTGGTGGTCAAGGATATTATACGAAACTTACGCAAGCACGAACATGAAGCGGATCAACTGGAAGATCAACTCAAACGAAGGATGTTCAATTCAGATTTGGATCCGGTCACCATTTTTCATATGGTCCGCTTGGCTGAAACCATCGGGGCAATAGCGGATCACGCTGAAAATGCCGGTGACATGATGCGGGCCATGGTGGCGAAGTAGGGTCGGCAATGGGAATTCTTGCAAAAAGGGTAACAAGTTTAACAGGGTGTTGAAAAACGTCATGAGCACCGGCAAGACAAGGTAAAATCCGACGAAATACCTTGAAAAAATGTCATCTCTTTGTAACGTCCCAATGGCTGCAACTGCCCCGTTGGAAAGGCAAGCGGATGTAGACCTCTCATTGAGTCACATTATTTCCATTTGGTTCCATTTTTATTAATTCACTATTGCAGTGTGGGCAAAAAAACGTTGCACAGTTGTGTTCATCAACACACGCTTCCGATGGAATCGTTAGTATATATGATCCCTTACCTTCGAAAGGGCATTCTTTTTTGTAACAGGTAAATTCCATAATTTGCTCCCGTCTTGATTTCAACATTGTGAAAGCAAACGATAATTATGTCTTTGGTATTGTCAAATTTTAATTCTTAACCCTTTTGTATATTATAAACCGATATGCTTATTCCACGCGTTTCGTTTGCACAGTGAAAAATGTTTATGAAATATTCGGGCTATAGACCGGAACGTATCACCAGATCAGTTATTGGGCCCCGCGATTTGTCTCCCTTCAATACCATGTGGGCGTAGATTTTACTCCCCTTAAACTTGTTTACCACCCAGTTCATTCCATTGTTGTCCTGGTTTAGATAGGGGTTATCCACCTGGTGGATATCTCCCAGGCCGATGCATTTGACCCCTTCACCCATCCTGGATAGGAGCGATCGGCATTCACTGCGGGACATGTTCTGCATTTCGTCAATAATTACCACGGCGTTTTCGATGTTCATTCCCCTGATATAGGCCAGGGGGAGGAGTTCGAACTTTTTCGGATTGTATTTCGGCGGGACTTCGTTGGGGTCGAAGAAAATCCGGTTAGCCGGGCGCAAGCGGTGGAGCTTGAGAATAAGGTCAGACACATAGCGGGTGTAGGGTTCCATTTTTTCTTCGATTCGGCCGGGCAGATAGCCCAGTTTTTGACCGATTTCAATCATCGGTTTAACCACGAAGATCTTCTGGTGGCTCTTTTTTTCTAAGGCATGATATAAGGCCGTTGCCAACGCCAGGTAACTCTTGCCGTAGCCGGCAGCGCTTTGTATGGTAACAATAGGGATGTCGGGATTGTTCATCAGTTCCAGGGCCAGGTTCTGGTATACATTGCGCGGTATGACGTTCCAGGTCTTTAGCTGGTAGTCGATAACTTTCTCTCCGTTCGGTCCGTAAAAAACCGGTTTACCCTTGTCATTCCACATAAAACAGTTGGGGGCGATATCGTCACCCGGGGAGACAAATCCTGAAAATCGTTCAGCTTCGGATTTCGACGGTACCGATTCTTTGTAGTTTTCACTTCTGATCCCGAAGAGGCCAGCCTGGAGTTGGAATACCTTGTCATTGGTCACCAGGATCGGCTCTACCAGACCGTTGAAGCGGATTTCCTCCAGTATATGGTTGTCGACCTGGTTTGAGAATGAATCGGCAACACGATCAGATTTTAATAGTTTGAACTGATCGGGATAATCGGAGATGTTGTGGATGGCCTTGGAAGCGATGTGACCCAGGCGGGGGTCTTTTTTGAATTTATTGAGTTCAAGGAGAACATGGTATGGGATATAGACGAGATTTTCGTTTCCATTCCGAAGCTTGAAAAGCGCATTGGGATCTTCCAGCAAGACATTGGTGTCAACAACATAGAGTTTGGCGTTTTCCATGTACATGCCTTTCTTGAAACGAAATTTTAAAGAGCCATTCCGAAATCGTATGTGGTTTCGCAGACATGAGATCTGAACCGACGATATACTCAATACACTATATATAGCATTCATCACGATAAAAATATACAACAAAATGTATATAGCCTCGCAGACGCGGCGTACATATACGATGTGTCCGTATGGTAGTGGACCACCATGTGACCCCCCGATATCATCGAAATAAAACGAAAAAAATGTAATGGAAAAGAGTTATATCCGTGTCTTGGTTAATCGGCTTCGGCCATCTGTAAGTTCTCATCCAATGCGATAGGGGGGATCTTCAGAACGGATACTTTGAAAGCGGCGGTATCGATGGCGAGTGATTCAGCATATCGACGAGCGGATACTCTCATCTGATCGCCAAGAGAACGGTCATCGATCATGCGGAGTAACTCCTCATTGCAGGAGCGATTATTTTTGAAGTATTTTAAAAAAAGTCGCCATCAAAAGGTGGAGATTATAAATCGACCATTGACACTGTTGGGAGGATGCGCCAATGTTTTATTGATGCCTGTGTCTTTAGCTAATCTCTGAGGTTTTCCATAAAGCCATAACCATCAAACCCTTTCTGCTTCGGTTAAGGCTATAAGAGAAAGACACTCTGACTCTTCAGGTAGTTATACGGTTTTTCCGGCTGCATAACAAAACACTAACCCAGATCTAACTGAATTTTAACATTTATATACCAGTATCAAACCGTATTGCGGTGACCAAAATGGCGGCCTGGTGTGAAGATGGTCCTCATTTGGTTGGGTCCTTTTATCATTACGGTGGATAGAATATGAGGGGGCGCGTATGGCGAAAATATTCATTCGTGAACTTGACAATATAAAAAAGATGGTTGTGTCACTTGGCGCCATGGTGGAAGAGCGCGTTCGATTGGCCGTCGAAGCCGTGGTCAACCGCGACTCCCAGGCTGCACAAAAAATCATTAAAACTGACTTCGAAATCGACGAGATGGAGGTTGAAGTCGAAGAGGAGTGTTTGAAGGTCTTGGCCTTGCACCAACCCGTGGCCGTTGATTTACGTTTTCTTATCGCTGTAATAAAGATTAATAACGATTTGGAGCGCATCGGCGATCAGGCCGTTAATATCGCCCAGAGGGTCGGCGTATTGGCAAAACACCACAATCCGGTTTTCGATTTTGATTACACTCTTATGGCTGAGAAGGCAGAGAGTATGCTGCGGATGAGCCTGGATGCACTCGTTAACCTTGATGAGGATATCGCCTTAAAAGTGGTGAAAATGGATGATGAGGTGGACAAAATCCAGAGAGAGGCCTACGATCGTATTAAAAACGCTATGAAAGAAAATCCCGGTATGACAGGATACCTGATTAATCTGTTACTTGTCTCCCGCCACTTGGAGCGTCTGGCGGACCACGCCACCAATATCGCCGAAGAGGTTATTTATTTAATCGAAGGTGAAATTATCCGTCACGGCAACTATTAAAACCGATTTCCATAAGCCGGAGAGCCTTCAGAAGATGGCCGGAAAATCGGTTATTGATGGAGGAGAGATACGAAAAATGACTTTGGAGAAGAAGTTTAAAAAGACCTATTCAGCTGTTCAGTTGGCCGGTTTTTTGAAACAGTTGGCTGCTTTTATCGATGGTACAACCGATCGAAGCGCGAATGATTTGGGAATCCCCATTGGTAACTTCAAGTCTGCCAAATTAAAAATCAAACGCCACCCCACCGGATATTCAGTTAAGTTGAGGCTGAAATCAGAAAAAAAAGAAACGGCTAATAGCAAAGAGACGCCCCCAGTGTCCGATGTATTAGGTCCCGCAGATGTTGCAATGACCTTCAAGCACTTGAAAAAAAGAATGAAATCCTTATTCAAGTCGATCAACGAAGATCTTGCGGCCGAACGTTTTCCGGATAGAGAGGCTGTTGACAGTTTTCTGGTGGATGTCGATCGCATGGCCCGATTTCCCGATCAATGCGGTGCTCGTTATTCCGATTTCAAAGAAGCCTGTGATGGTCTGCACCACGCTTTTGAAAATGAGGACTTCGATGCCTTGCGGGACCGGTACGCGGACATTAAGAGGGTGCGGGATGCGTGCCATCGTGAAAAGAGATAGCGCGTTTTCCCGTTCTAAGGATTTGTCGGTTGGGATTAGCCGAATCGGCCGGTGATGTAATCTTGTGTCAATTGGTGACTGGGTCTAGTAAAAATCATCTTCGTCGGGCCGACTTCAATGAGATCACCCAAGTGGAAGTAGGCTGTGCGTTGAGAAACGCGCGCTGCCTGTTGCATGGAATGGGTTACGATGGCGATGGAATACTGTTTGCGGAGCTCATTGATCAGATCTTCGATCACCGAAGTCGCAATTGGATCGAGGGCCGAGCAGGGTTCATCCATTAGAATAACTTCAGGGCCGACAGCGATGGTTCGGGCGATGCAAAGGCGCTGCTGTTGGCCACCGGAGAGGCCGGTTCCCGGCTGATCGAGACGGTCCTTGACTTCGTCCCACAGGCCGGCTTTACGCAAAGAGGTTTCAACGACGCCATCCAACTCGGCTTTGTTTTGCGCCAGGCCGTGGATCTTCGGCCCGTAAGCGACGTTATCGTAAACTGATTTGGGGAAGGGGTTCGGTTTTTGGAACACCATGCCCACCTGAGCTCTTAAGGGCACCACATCAATGTTCTTACCGTAGATATCGACACCGTCCAAAGTAATTTCTCCGGTTACCCGGCAACCCTCGATGGTATCGTTCATCCGGTTCAGACAGCGCAGAAAAGTTGATTTACCGCAGCCTGATGGACCGATCATGGCGATAACCTCGTTGCGCCCAATGTCGAGAGAGACATTATTGATTGCCTGTTTGTCTCCGTAATGGACATTGACTTCTCGGCAGGTCATCCGGGGATTTTCAACCGTGATGTCTCCCACAGTTCTCCGGTCGTTGCGACCGATCAGTCTGTGGCCGGATTTAATATTCGCCCGCATCGCGACATCGATCCCGCCGCTGCTTTCCAACTTTTCGTCGAACGACCGGTTATGCCTTGAATCTGGTACATCTATTTCTTGCATGAGAGTGTCCATTGCCGAATTCTTTGGTTATAAAGAGCCTTTAATCTAATTTGAGCGATTGTCGTGCCGCAGCTACAAGGATGATGTCATTCCGCTATAGTCAGGCTATGCGGGATGGCATATGACGCCGTAGATGCGGCAAGATCGGCAATCCCGATGGGGATTCAAATTTTAAAATCAAACTTTGATAGAATTCCTTATAAAAAAGCAGTTCCCCCATTAGTGTCCGGTTAACTATCGAATAATTTCAATTGGATACAGTTGCTAGTCATTTTGTTTTTGTAATTGGTCTCTGTGAGCGTTTGTAAAATGGGGATTTTCTCGAAAAGAGTGATGCTAAAAATCTGTAACATTGTGTAGAGGCTCAGGTCGATTTTCATCTTTTTTTTCATAATGGCAACCAGCACATAGACACTGATGGCAATCCAGATTTGGGTTTTTACGGCATTTTCAGACGTACCATAGAACTTTTTAATTCGCAGATGCTGTTTGATCCACTTGAAGAACAATTCCACTTGCCATCGGCACTTGTAAAGATCGGCAATCGTTATCGCCGGAAGGCGAAAGTGATTGGTCAAAAAAGTCAACCGGTTGTCGGTAAGCGCATCGTGGTATTTGATTCGCCTGATCTGCTCCGGATAATCTTTTTTGGCGTAGTAATTCGCCAACACAATGATTTGGTCACAGCGCAGACCGCAGCTTTTATCGATCGGCCGCGAGTAAATGCGACGGAAGGCCAGGTTCGATTTTGAACGAATGATGAAGAAGGCCGGCACCTGATGGAGCGTATAGAGCCTTTTAAAATCCAGATAGCCGCGATCCATGATATAAATCGAACCGATTTCAGCCTCCAGCCGGTCAAGGATGTTTACCTCATGCACCTTGCCATCGGTAATGGCAATCATAGAGGGAATATTGCCGCGCAAGTCAAGCAGGGTATGTAACTTGATTGCCGCTTTTGTTTTCCGAAATTGCGCCCATGGGAATACGGAAAGACATAGATCTATGATGGTCGCATCCAAAGCATAGATGGTCTCTTGCAATTGCAGACCAAAATCTTCACCGGCATAGAGTCTGCGGGCTTCATCGATCAGAATTTTGGCAAAGTCTCTGTAAATGCGCCAGTCACGTTTTTCATTCGCATCTGCTAATGTGCTTTTTGAGACTTTGCTGCGAATGCCCATGTGATCCTTTAAATTTTGAAACGCTCACTTTAGTTTTAACATAAAACCGATAGGGCCAAACTGTCAATCCGTTCATCTAATTTTGAAAACGATGACAACCTGAGCAAGCAAGATGGTAAAACAGGCCGGCTGGATGACCCTGCCTGCCTGCAGCATTCGCTTCCTTAGCCCGAATATTTCATGAAATCTTTTCACCGAGTAGAAAAAAAGGAAGCCATATCGGTGCATTGGTCAAATTTATGAACCGCATAAACATGGGACACTTTGTACCTCCCCAAGATCTAATGAAAGAGCTGAAAAGATTGCACCCTTCGGGTCAACCGGAGGCTCCCATGGCCGGCGTTATTCGAGGATCGCGGTAGACTGACTACAGCATCACCTCGAAATGCCTTGGCCATAAAAGCCTCCAATTGATGAAATTTCCAGGGGTAGGTATCAATTTACATAGAGAGCGGTTTCAGGCTCGCGACGTCTTTACTGAATTGTTCCCGTTCCGCCTTCGGCATCGGAATCAACCCTTTTTCTGCCAGGTAACCATCGTCACCCCAGCACTTCTCGCTGGTGAACTCAACAAGGTAGTCCTTCATACCCGGGATGGCATCCACGTGCGCTTTCTTGACGTAAAAGAACAGCGGGCGGGAGACCGGGTACTTGCCATCGGCGATGTTTTCAAAGGTCGGCTTCTCACCATCGATATAAGAACCCTGGATCTTATCCGTGTTCTGGTCCAGGAAACTGAAGCCGAAAATCCCCAAGGCATTGGGGTTAGCCTCGAGCTTTTGAATGATCAGGTTATCATTTTCGCCAGCCTCGACATAGGCGCCATCTTCGCGAACTGTGTGCGCGATCCCCTTAAATTTTTTCTTGTCACTTTTTCTGAGTGCCTTGAGCCAGCCAAACTCCTTGGCGCCGGCTTCCATGGCCAGTTCGACGAAAGCATCTCTCGTGCCGGAGGTCGGCGGCGGACCGAGAACCTCGATCTTGACGTTGGGCAGAGAAAAATTCACGTCTTTCCAGGTTTTATAGGGATTGGGAACAGTGTTTTCAGCGCCACTGGGGTCGGGGACGTCTTTTGCCAGGGCCAGGAAAAGATCCTTGCGGGTAAGGTTCAGCGGCTTGGCTTTTTTAGCGTTGGCCACCACGATGCCGTCATAGCCGATCTTGACTTCCACTACTTCCTTCACACCATTGGCCATACATTTTTCATATTCGGACTTCTTAATTGCCCGTGAGGCATTGGTGATGTCGGGATGCTCGGTGCCGACACCGGCGCAAAAGAGTTTGAGCCCGCCGCCGGAACCGGTCGATTCGATTTTAGGGGTCTTGAACTGGGTGGTTTTACCGAACCGCTCGGCGACAACCGTCGCGAACGGGTACACCGTGGAAGAGCCGACGATGCTGATGTAGTCTCTGGCGGATTGGGCAGAGGCCGCGCCGCTAAAACCGGCCACGGCAATTAAAAGGACGATGGTGAATAAAATAGCTTTCTTGAACATTACATCCTCCTTGAAATGACTTAGTGAGTTAGATGGTTAATTCCGAAAGGACCTAACTTTTTGGTTAAATGTAAACGACCACTGGCGTTCGATGGTGGATTGCTAAGATTATGTTTGTTCATTTTGCGTTCTTTCCAATGAGCGTGCATCTCAACCTCGACTGAATATGAAGAACCATCGTTAAGTCGGCATGAGAGGAACGTTAGTTTTTTGTTAGATGATTGCCTTACCAGCGGCGCTCGAATCGTTTGCGCAGGATAACGGCTGTCGCGTTCATGGCAATTAAGAATGCCAGCAGAACGATAGTAGCGGCGGAGGTGAGTTCAACAAATGCACGTTCCGGGCTGTCGGCCCACAAGTAAATCTGAACCGGTAGAACTGTGGCCGGGTCTGTGAATCCCCGCGGAATGTCCACGATAAAAGCCACCATACCGATCATCAGCAGGGGGGCGGATTCGCCCAGTGCCCGGGCCATGCCGATGATCGTTCCGGTCAGCATACCGGGCAAGGCCAACGGCAGGACATGGTGGGTGACCATCTGCATCTTGGAAGCACCCACACCTAATGCCGCTTCGCGAATAGAGGGCGGAACCGACTGTAGGGACACCCGGCTGGCAATGATGATGGTCGGCAGGGTCATCAAGGTGAGTACCAGGCCCCCCACAAGTGGTGCGGAGCGGGGAAGGCCGAAGAAATTGAGAAAAACGGACAGCCCCAGCAGCCCGAAAACTATCGACGGCACGGCCGCCAGGTTGTTGATGTTGACCTCTATCAGGTCGGTCCAACGGTTCTTGGGCGCAAACTCCTCCAGGTAAATCGCAGCGGCGACCCCGATGGGAAATGACAACAAAAGGGTGATCACCAAGGTCAGGAAAGACCCCATCACAGCACCCCAGACGCCGGCGAGTTCCGGTTCGCGGGAGTCGCCGGCAGTGAAAAACGTACGGTTGAAGCGGTGTTCGATCCGGTGATCGCCTTCGAGAGTCTCGATCCAGGACAGTTGTTTATCATTGAGCCGGCGGTCGCTTTCCGCTGCACTGCGATCAGAATGACCTTTTATCAGCATATCCAGGTCATCATCGGCCGGGACCCACACCGGTTGGGTCCGGCCGATGACGTCCGGGTCACTGAGAACCATTGCGCGCAATTGGAAGGCCGCCCCCGAACTGACCAAACGATAAAGGTTTCGCTTGTCCCTGCGGCTCGATACTTCCGGAAACAGGCTTCGAAGAGATGCCTTGACCAATGCAGAGTAATCGGCCGTGGAAAGCGCGTCCTGGCGCAGCACATCGGAATCATAAAAAATGTCCAGTTTGACGTATGTCTTCTGAAAGGCCGGATAGCCCTTACTGATGATGCTGAAAAAGAGGAAAGACAGAAAAACCAGGCTAAGAATGATAGCCGAAAGGCCGTAGAACCGGAATCTCCGTTCAGCCTTGTAGCGGCGGGAAAGACTCCGGTTGACGATATCGATGGTGCGGGTTGAACTCTTGGTATTCGAAGAATTGTTATGGGAAGACTTATTCATATTGTTCACGGTATCTGCGCACGACATAAAGAGCGATGATGTTGAGGACCAAGGTGATGACAAACAGCAGGAGGCCCAAGGCAAAAGCAGCCAGAGTTTTTGGGCTGTCGAATTCCTGGTCTCCCACCAGCAGCGTGACAATCTGGACGGTCACCGTCGTGACGGCGCTTAAGGGATTGAGGGTCAGATTGGCTGCCAGCCCGGCGGCCATGACAACGATCATGGTTTCCCCAATGGCTCTGGATATGGCCAGAAGGACACCGCCGACGATGCCGGGCAGCGCAGCTGGGATCACAACCTGTTTGATGGTCTCTGATTTGGTGGCACCGAGGCTGTAAGAACCGTCTCTCATCGCCTGCGGTACGGCATTAATGACGTCATCTGAGATCGAAGAAACGAACGGTATGATCATGATGCCCATGACCAGACCCGCTGCCAGGGCGCTCTCGGATGACACGTCGAGACCAACGAGCGTACCCGCGTTTCGGATCATTGGTGCCACCACAAGGGCGGCAAAGAAACCGTAAACCACCGTTGGAATTCCGGCCAGGATTTCCAGTAATGGCTTGGCCGTCGAACGAAACCGGGGATTGGCATATTCAGAAAGATAAATGGCCGACATCAGGCCGATCGGAACGGCGACAGTCATGGCGATGGCCGAAATCAGAAGCGTGCCGACAAAAACCGGCACAGAACCGAAGGCACCGGAAGAGCCGACCTGGTCGGCACGTATGGCCATCTGGGGACTCCAGGTCAAGCCGAACAGAAATTCCCAGATCGATATTTTGTTAAAAAAACGTATGGCCTCATACAATACCGATAGGATGATGCCAATCGTCGTAAATATGGCAACAGTCGAACAGCCTATCAAAATGACCATGGTAATGTTTTCGACATGATTCCGGGCGCGCATCTTCGGGGTGATTTTAAGCCGGACGATCAAGGTGGCCAGGACCGCAAGAGCAAGGACAACGACCATCAGGGCACCATGGCTGACATTGACCAGGTGACGAAAATGGGCCGCTGCCTTTTGCATGGACGGATCGATACGCCCGGAGACAATGTTTCCGCTGACAAGGTTCTTTATGTCGTTGACGACCAGATTCAGGCGATCCGGCGCCAGGCTACGAATATTTTCGGGTAAATCAGCCACCACCAGGTTGGTGATGATTGCCTGCTCAAAAGCGAGCCAGAAACCAAAAAGAATCAGTGCTGGAATGCCGCACCAGATCGCTGTCAGGACGCCATAATAGGTGGGGCGCGAATGGAGTGTCTTGACCTTGTCAGGGGTGCCCGCCACTGCGAAGGCGCGGCGACGGCCCAAGATATAAGCCACGGAAGACAGTGCCAGGAGAACGGCAATGAGAGTGGATGGCGATATAAAAACTGCCATATAATTGCTTGTCATTGAATTCAATTTTCTGCCCTTGCGTTACCCGGTTGTGTAGCGGCCGATTGATGTCGAGCTTGCCGTGAAGCGTGATCTGTATTTAAGGATCTACTGTTAGGATTGTGTTAGGATCTCGTGAGGTTTTCATTTGCCATCCGCATTAAGAAGGGGATGCAGACAGGAACAATCGCCAGCGACACGGGGGATTCGTTTTCGCTTGTGTCCCCGTAGCAAGTTTGTTACCAATTCTTTAGAGGCGCATTCTTTTTTACCGCTATTCAAAAATAGATTCCGAAATATGGCAGGGTGCTTTAAGTAGTTGAATCTACTTTTTGATTAGCCTGCCATGATCCATTGTTAATTAATGATGTTTAACCCAGGGAGGCGGCCATGGACGACGTACTACAACTGGTCATCAACAAGGATCCGCATGAAAAAGAATTTCACCAGGCAGTGAGCGAAGTATTTGAATCGGTAAAACCCGTTTTGGACCAGAACCCCATATATCGCCAAGCCAAAATCCTTGAAAGACTGGCTGAACCGGAACGGGTGATCATGTTCCGGGTACCATGGCTGGACGACCAGGGACAGGCTCAGGTGAACAGGGGATTTCGAATTGAGATGAACAGCGCCATCGGTCCCTATAAGGGCGGCCTGCGGTTTCACCCATCGGTGAACCTGGGGATCCTGAAATTCTTGGCATTTGAACAGGTGTTTAAAAATGCGCTGACAACGCTTCCGATGGGCGGCGGCAAAGGGGGGGCGGATTTCGATCCCAAAGGCAAATCCGACAACGAGGTGATGCGATTCTGCCAGAGTTTCATGTGCGAACTGTCCCGCCATATCGGACCGAACACGGACGTGCCGGCCGGTGACATTGGCGTTGGGGCCAGGGAGATCGGCTTTCTGTTCGGCATGTACAAAAAACTCCGCAACGAATTCACCGGTGTGCTGACCGGTAAAAGCCTCAACTGGGGCGGCAGCCTTATCCGGCCGGAAGCCACTGGTTACGGTTCGGTCTATTTTGCCGCCGAGATGTTGGCCACCCGAGACCAGACGCTTGAGGGCAAAACCTGCCTGGTGTCCGGTTCCGGAAATGTTGCCCAGTTTACGGTCGAGAAACTGATCGACCTCGGGGCCAAGATCGTGACGCTGTCTGACTCATCAGGATACATTTACGATGAGAGCGGTATCGACGCTAAAAAGCTGGCTTACATCAAGCTGCTTAAAAATGTTCGGCGGGGGCGTATCAAGGAGTATGCCGAGAAATATCACGAGGCGGTTTACACCCCCCTTGATCTCTCCCCTGAGGTCAACCCCCTTTGGGGTCACAAGGCCGACTGTGCCTTTCCCAGCGCGACGCAGAACGAAATCAGCGCCAAAGATGCCCAGACATTGGTCGACAACGGGGTCAATTTGGTTTCTGAAGGGGCCAACATGCCTACCGTGCCGGAAGGCGTCGATATTTTCCTCGAAAACAAGCTGCTATACGGTCCTGGCAAGGCGGCCAATGCCGGTGGCGTATCGGTCTCCGGTTTGGAGATGACCCAAAACAGCATGAGACTTTCATGGACCCGCGAAGAGGTCGACAGCCGGCTCCAGATGATCATGAAGAGCATTCATAAGACCTGTGTCGCGGCTGCCGAGCAGTATGGTCAAGCCGGGAACTACGTGATCGGGGCCAATATCGCCGGGTTCCTCAAAGTCGTGGATGCGATGATGGATCAAGGACTCGTATAGATTTTTGGGTTTATTGCTATCGTTCGCTCAAATTGTCGTTATTCAAAAATAGTTTTACCCTTGATAATCTTTCATGCAGGATTAAAGGACGAACATTTTTTCTATCAGGGCGGGTCTTTACCCCGCCCTGACGTTTTAAGTGGTTTGATAGTGGAGGGCTGGTATTGGGTGTGTATGCATATAAATACATTGATTCTCGTTATCGCGCTGAGTTTGTTGGCCGGACTGCTGGTATTTGAAAATATCGGCAGCATGGGCGGCAAGCTGGCAACCAAATTGCCGCTTTCGGCTCTGTTCGTGCTGACTGCCGTTGTTCAACCCCATCCAAATCCGACCTATTATCGATTGATGCTGACCGGACTGGTGTTTTGCCTGCTTGGGGACGCTTGCCTAATCTTTGAGCGGCGATCGTTCTTTCTGACCGGATTGGTAGCGTTTCTTGGAGGGCACCTGTGGTATACGGCCGCCTTTTACAATATAGTTGGCCTTAATCGCTGGACGGCCGTCGGGGCGGCGGCTGTTTTCGTCAACGCGGCCATCGTTTCCCGATGGCTCCAGCCGCATTTGGAACCAAAGATGAAGGGGCCGGTGACGGCTTACATTGTTGTCATTTCCCTCATGCTCACTGTTGCCGTGTCGCTGCTGGGAGAGAACGCGATGCCTCTGCGGCTCCAGATCATGGTGCCGGCGGGAGCGTTGGCTTTTTACATATCGGATTTATTTGTGGCCCGAAACCGGTTCATAAATAGGGCGTTTTTGAACCGCCTCCTCGGTCTGCCGCTTTACTATACCGGACAGTTTTTGCTGGCGTTTTCCGTGTCATCGCCGGGTTAAAACGTCGCAACATCGATAGGAATTACCCTTCCGTTGGGGGAGGACAACCGGAAAATCAGAATTCTCCGCTGATAAGACCGAGCCTGAATTAAACGACCCCAAAACGAGATTCTTCCATGCCGATGTCAACTCGCAGGGTTAAAATAGTTGCGGCCTTCATCTGGTATGCAGGGGGGATAGTTCTGTTGTTAAAAGGGTGGCTTTTGCTGGCAGAAGCAAATACGATGCAACCGGCGCTCGTTTGGCCGTGGTTGGCGATTGCTGCCGGAGTGCTAATCGGGATTACAAAGGCTAAGTTACTGTTTATCAGAAGTTGTCGGAAAAACCTGGAGAGAATAGATGCTTTGGAGCATCCCGGGATCTGGCAATGCTTCAGTCCGCGATTCTTCCTTTTTCTGCTGGCCATGATCTTGGCGGGAGCATTTATGTCAAATCAGGCCCAGAATAACTATCCGTTTCTCATCGGTGTTGCCGTGCTCGATTTTTCCATCGCTACAGCCCTGTATGTCAGCAGCTACGTTTTTTGGCGCAATTGGTAATAAGGACTCAGTACATTTCAGATGGTATAGTGATCTCTTACCGGTCTGAATTCGACACCGAATCCTTCCGGACCGACCCAGGCCACATTGCCGATTTTTTTTACCGGTGCAATAGATACCGGCTCGGTAAGGGGCACCATGATCTCCTGACCAATTGGGGAGGTTTTTACCGGAAGTACCGATACCGGTTCCGAATAGGTCAAGACGACTTCCTGGCCCAACGGGATGGCGTTGGTGGTTTCAATGAAAGCCCCACCAGAACTGATATTTTTTATGAAATCCCGGTAAACTCTTCCTTTGTAGGCATAATCCGTATAGAAAAAGCATGGTTTCCGATCAGATCTTCTCTTTTCACTTAAGGCCATATGTCCCTCCGGGTTTGAATTTTCTTGTCACGATTCCCAATTTTAATATCTGCCGCCACTCGGCGAGGCGCCGTCCATCGATGTGGCTGTGGTTTGTTTGCATTCATTCACAAATACTTTCAGCAAAATTCGGGCCAAATAAACTTAATGATATTAAGTTAAATAATAACAGTATGTTATTGGAAATATGGCACAAATAATGAATGAGTTCATCAAGCGATCTGCGATATATACGTCAATAATTTGGCTTTCATGGCATCGACAAGCTGTTGATTTGACGCATTATAAACCGCGATGACGCCCGGTTGCTGGTGAAAGGGGACGCTCTTTAAGCTCTGCGGGTCTAAAGCGTCTGGATTCATAGCTCTTGTCGATTTACACGAGTCACACTTTTGGTTGACAAAAGTTACAGCTGTTATAATAGTTGTGTAACGATTGATAGGTTAAAATATGAAACACGTTTCGAGAAAAACATGGCTTCTTCTGATCCATCAAATACCGCCCAAGCCGGATTATTTTCGTGTGAAAATCTGGCGGCGTTTGCAACAGGTCGGATCGATGGCGATTAAGCAATCCGTCTATGTATTGCCTCTAAGCGATCAGGCTTATGAGGACTTTGGGTGGATTATTAAAGAAATCATCGAAGGCGGGGGCGATGCCAGTTTGTGCAAGGTTCAGTTTATCGAAGGGCTGACGGACGATCAGATCGTTTTCCAGTTTCAGGAAGCCCGAAACGCCGACTTTGAAAAACTCTTCGAAGACATTAAGACTATAAGCGATGAACTCGACAAGGATTCTAAGGCCGCCACCGAGACGGTTACAAAAACCAGAAATCAGATAGGAAGGCTCCAAAAGAGGCTCGATGAAATCATCGCGATCGATTTTTTCTCAGCTTCGGGCAGGGTTGGTGCAGAAAATGCCCTTTCAGGACTATTGTCCAGATACACAGGCGTTCAGGGAGAGCCAAAGCCTCTTACAGTCCCAAAACAATTTCTTGGTAAAGTGTGGGTTACCCGTAAAAACGTATTTGTGGACAGAATTGCCAGCGCATGGCTGATAACCCGTTTTATCGATGAAAAGGCAAGATTCAAATTTGTGGGCTCACAAAAATACAACCCTCAAAAAGATGAAGTCAGATTTGACATGTACGAGGCCGAGTATACCCATCGAAGTGACAGGTGCACATTTGAAGAGATTACCCACAGTTTCAGGATAAAAGACAAGGCCCTCCACCCACTCGCTGAAATTGTCCATGACATCGACTTGAAAGACCGGAAATACCAACGCCCGGAGGCCGATGGCATGTATGTCATGTTCTCCGGGATTGTCGCCGCCCATCAAAACGACACCGATCGGATTGAAATAGGCGCCAAACTGCTCGATGACCTTTATATTTATTTCAAAGGTAAACCTTGAAAGTTGAAGACAAATGGTAAATCCCAATACCACTGAATCAATATCAAAAAGTGAAAACAAGGAACGCAAAAAACTTCCCACCCCACATCCGACATTTGCCGAAGCCTTCCGATTCTGGCTGAAGCTGGGTTTTATTAGTTTCGGGGGACCGGCAGGGCAGATCTCGATTATGCATCAGGAATTGGTGGACCGAAAAAAATGGATCAGTAACGAGCGGTTTTTAAATGCCTTGAATTACTGCATGCTGCTGCCAGGACCCGAAGCCCAGCAGTTGGCCACCTATATCGGCTGGTTATTGCACCGAATGCCCGGCGGAATCGTGGCGGGTGCATTTTTCGTCATCCCGTCAATTTTCATTCTATTCGCCTTGAGCTATACCTATGCTGCCTATGGTTCGGTCCCTTGGGTAGCATCCATTTTCAACGGTCTGAAGGCTGCTATCATGGCAATTGTGGTGTCGGCAGTGATCAAGATCGGCAAAAAGGCTCTCAAGAACGGTCTCATGGTGAGTCTTGCCGTGATCTCGTTTATAGCCATCTATTTCCTCAAAATTCCGTTCCCGATTATTGTGCTCGGAGCCGGTCTCATCGGACTTGTCGGCAGCCATTTTTTGCCTGCGAAATTCGATGTCATAAAGGGGAAGACCGCCTCGGATTTCGATGCGGGATATGTCCAAATTTGCGAAGATCCGCTGGAATGTCACGTTAACCCCTCCACATGGCGCAATATCCTTCTAATGGCGGTATTTGTTCTGTTGTGGATATTCCCCGTGATAATACTTTATGCTCTCTTGCCAATTCCGATTTTCTACACCGAAGCGCTTTTTTTCACCAAGGCAGCATTCTTGACCTTTGGCGGTGCCTATGCCGTATTGGCCTATATTGCCCAGGCAGGGGTCGAGCAATACGCCTGGTTGACCGGACCACAGATGATTGACGGGTTGGGATTGGCCGAAACCACACCGGGGCCGTTGATCATGGTGGTGCAGTTTGTCGGGTTCATGGCCGGGTGGAACTATTCCGGAAGCTGGAGCCCGTTGATGGGCGGGTTGGTCGGCTCGCTGGTTGCGACGTATTTTACGTTTCTGCCGTGTTTTCTATTCATTTTCCTGGGTGGGCCCTATATCGAAAAATTCCGCAACAATGCCAGGCTCTCGGCGACCCTTTCGAGCATCACCGCTGCCGTGGTCGGCGTCGTACTCAATCTTGCGGTTTGGTTCGGTTTGCAGGTGCTTTTCCCCATTGAAGGCGGATTCAGCTGGTTTGCCGCCGTCATTGGTGCCGCAGCCTTTGCCGCGATCTATTGGCTTAAGGCGGGGATGATTACAGTGATTACCGTTGCCGGGCTGTTGGGATTACTCTGGTATCAGATTGTTCTTTAGCGTCCATCCATGAAAATCATCTGTAAACCCCCCAGTTTTATTGGGGGGTTTACATGATTATTACCACACCTTCTTGAAAATGCTTTTGACGCCCTGCCGGACCCCATCGACCACCGATGGTTGATCTGTATCATCGGAAGTATTTCCGGTTTTGTCATTTTTACCGGCAGCAGAACTCTCGGGTTTTTGTTGAACCGGTTGTGAGGATTGATATCCCCCCGAGCTGCCCATGGAAGGCATGTCCATCATCTTGACTCCTGGCGGCAGTTGATAATGTCCGATGTCAAGGGAAGGCTTCTCGACACGCTGAAGGACCATGTCTTTTCCATAACGCAGCATACCACCATAACCCTTCATTTTGGCCGATTTGAGGGATTGATCCAGCTTGCGGGCCGAATCCTGGCCAAGCATTTGTGCCATACGCGATGCAAACACAACCCAGCCCTTATGTATGCGCTCAACATCTTTGTCTTTGCTCAGAACGATTTCATCGGTTTTCTTTTTACCGGTATAGTCGGTGTACTCGACTTCGAAGACTTTACCCTTGTAACCGGCGATGGTTTCAAATCGGCCGGTATCGGTAAACTTCTCCTGGAAATCTTGATCTTTGATCTGCTTGTTGTTTTTTTTAAACATTTTCATCATTTCAGCCATCTGGTCCATATCAAAGGCGGTCCACTGACCGTCCTCTTTGCGCACCATGTATACTTTTTGGTCCTTTACCAACATATAAGTGTCTTTTTCGTTGGTATCGATACGAACGTGCTGGTCATCACGAATGCTCAGCTTGGTGGTGGCACCATCACTGAGCTTCCAGGTTGCAACGATGTCAGCCGAGCCAAAATCGGCGGTTAGTAGAACGATCAGCATCCCTAAAATTATTGCACGCATGTCTTACCTCCATATTGAATATTAGATGTTCCGCTGTTATTTTTTCAAAAGGTTCGTTTGTTTCGATCGAACCACATCGCCAATGAGCTTTCCTGTCAGCTTTAATTTTTCCAGACGGCCTTTCTTGCTCGCCATGATGGTGTCGTAAAGATCTTCCCGCGTTTGGGGCGGCTTGACTTCAGTGGTGTTTTTCAACAGGGAAATGGAACCGGTCGGGCAGTCGGAGATGCAAACACCACAACCGAGACATCGGTGCTGATCGACGACAGCCCGCGCCTTTTTTTCGGAAACACGAACTGCATTTACCTGGCAGCGCTCTGCACAAGCCCCGCATCCGATACAGGTGTCAGGGTCAAAGACCGCCTGGTAGTTTGCCGCCCAGAACTCCAATGGTTTGGGCAAGGATTTGTAGATGCCGAGCATCCCGCAGCAACATCCACAACACGAGCAGATGAATTCGGCCTTTTTCGTGTTGGACGGTTGTAGAACTAATCCCTGTGCCTGGTTTTCTTCTATGATCGATAACGCGTCTTCTTTGGAAATCTCTTTGCCATTGCCGCTCAGCAGGACAGTCTGGGCGGTACTGCCGATAGCCAGGCAGGTCTCTTTTCTATCCGTTATCTTGCAGGTTTTTCCTTCCATCGATTTTTTCTTGCGGCAGATGCATTCGATAATGACAAAGGGCGCATCGGCCTGTTGAATCAGGGTCGTGACCTCATCGAACGTGCTCGCTTGGTGTTGCGGTTGAATGCTTTTGGCCACTGGGATGGTGCGCATCTGGGGAAGCTCGGTGCTCAAGAATTCGATACCGAATTTTCGGTTGGAAGTATATTCGTTGAAATCCTTGACGAACTCGGGGGTGAGTCGGCCAATCTGTAACTCGAACATTCCCACAACAAGCGGTGCGTTGCAGTAAAGTTTTTTGCCTGACTTTATTTTGGTTTCGATTCCCCCTTTTTTCTGTATTCGATCGAGGTGCTGCTCCAGTTGTTCGGCTGAGTCGACCAGCGGCCGAATCCGATCCCATATGGTTTCAACCGGCTCTGGTTTATAGCTTAAAAAAGTGGCTATTTGAGCCTCTTGTGGCGTGAATATGTGTTTTAGAAGTTTAATCTCAGCCCCTGTACGCGTTGCGGGGAATCCAACCGCCTGGTTGTCCAAGTGCTTTTGTAGTTTAATGTAGGCCTGATCGTTCGGTTCCACACTTACCTCACTTTTTGAGTTAATTATCCAGCAGCAATTCCAGGGCCTCTTCGGCGGCGGCTTCCAGCACACCGGTATGTGCGGCCAGATCGAGAATGGTGATCCGCTCCCGGATTGTGCGGGCGTTGTGTGCGGCCAGCATAAACTCGTCCGGCGACAGATTCAGCGAAGAAAGGTTCATCGGGTAACCTGTCCGTCGAATCCGCTCGAGAAAAACCCTGGCCGGGGGGACGGTAGCCAACAGCGGTTCGATCTTCATCCACTTCCGCGGCAGAAGTTCATCGAATTGGAGCAAAAGCGCTTTTTTCATGTTGAAGCGTTTGCGAACGCCGGGGGCGAATGGCTTCCAGACAGCTTGTATCTCTTCAGCATCAGCCTTGAAGCGCTTTTCGGCTTCAGGCCGCAGTGTTTCTCTTTTTACTTTCCGCAATTTTTCATAGCAGACGGCTGACATGACGATACCGGCACCGACCTGGAGGCCGTGATACTCAACCACCCGCCCGGTCAACTCTTCGCGCATGTCCCAAAAGTGGGACAGGAGATGTTCTCCACCGGAGGCTGGTGCACTGGATCCGGCTAGGCTCATGGCGATGCCCGAAATCAAGAGGCCGTGAAACAGGGCATCCACTGATGCTATTTCCCCGGCGGCGATGTTCTCCGGTTGGTCAAGGTAGAGAACCTCGGACGGGGCGACGATGGCAGACGGCAGGGTGCAGTAAGAACCGCCGAAAAGGAGGGATTCGATTTGCCAGTCGACATCCGATACCGATTTGGCCATTACATCGCAATATCCGGCTTGGCGCAGTTTCAGGGGCGCTTTGCGAAGGACCTCCGGTTGAATGTAGAGTGTCCTTGGAGGCAGGCAGGGCAGGGTTCTTTTCACCCCGGCCGCCTTCACGGCTGCAATGGAAGAAGTGTAACCGTTCATGGACGGCGCCGTGGGAGCGCACCAGTAAGGAATGCCTAATTGGTGGGCCGTGTATTTTCCGAGGTCGTTCACCGTACCGGACCCCACGGCGATAATCAAGGGGCATCCGGCGACCTGGCGCTCGACATCGGCGGCAAGCCTATCGGTCAAGTGGGAATCTCCCGGGAGGGTGATGACCCGGTGATCGACGGCAGCGGTTTTCAGTGCATCGGTCACGGCGGTACCGGCGGCTCTATGGGTGTTTTCGTCATCGAGCACGAGGGCCTTTTTATCTGCCAGGAAACGGTTGGCGTCGGTCGCCAGCATTTGGAAGGCATCTTTACCGGTGTAAGCGAGGATATCGGGTATGGCATGTGAGCCGCCGCAGCTGCACCGCTCAGCACACTGGGCCTGATCGACAAGCGCTTTCTTTTCAGAATGTGTCATTACTTTTCTCTTTCCACCAAACCCCTGACGAACCAGCGTTGCATCAACAACACAACCAGGATGGGCGGCATCATGACCAACAGGGCGCCGGCCATTGCTACATTCCAGTAGGGAATGTCGTCGATCTGAGGAATCAGGTTCTGCAGTCCGATGACGGCAGTGGTCATGTCCGGGTTGGTGGTGATGAGCAGAGGCCAGAGATATTGGTTCCAGCCGTAGACAAATTCGATCACGATCAAAGCGGCGATGTTGGTTTTGGATAGCGGCAAGAGGATCCTGTAAAAAAACTTCATGGCCGAAGCCCCGTCCAATTTAGCCGCCTCACACAGCTCTTCTGGAACAGTAAGAAAGAACTGGCGGAAAAGGAAGGTGCAGGTGGCTGAGGCCACCAGGGGCAGGATCAGGCCGGTGTAGCTGTCCAACAGGCTCCATTCCAAGCTGATGTCGATATCGTTTCCCACCCACCATTGAACGAGGCTGTCGAGATGCAGGGTGTCGATCAGCCACTGTAAGGGACCGAAGAGATTGGCAGCGATTTCGTAAGTGGGGAGGATGCGTACTTCCACCGGTAGCATCAGGGTGCAAAAGACGGTGGCAAAGGCGACTTTCCGGAACCGGTAGTCGAAATAGACAATCGAGAAAGCACCCAGAATGGAGACCACGATTTTGCCGATGGTGATCCCAGAGGCCATGACGAAGGAGTTTAAGAGTTGACGGCCCAGATTGCCCTGTTCCCAGGCCGCTCGAGTATTCATCCAGAACTGGTCTCCCGGAAATAGAGGCATCGGCACTTGGGAGACGTCTTCCAGGGGAAGGCTGGCCGCCACAAAGGTGTAGAAGATGGGAAAGCAGACGATACAGATTCCCAGCATCAGAAATCCGTAGGTTAGCGTATCGAGAATGGGCGTTCGTTCAACCATGGCTCATATTGTATACTGGACTCTGCGTTCCACGAAACGGAACTGCAGCACCGTGATGATTACGATCAAGGCCATCAGAACCACCGATTGCGCTGCTGATGACCCCAGGTTCAACCCGATGAACCCGTCTTGATAGACCTTATAGACCAGAGTGGTGGTGGCGCCGCCCGGTCCTCCCTGAGTTACCGTGTGAATGACACCGAAGGTTTCGAAAAAGGCGTAAATGACATTCATTACCATGAGAAAGAAGAAAGTTGGCGACAGCAATGGAAAAGTGATGGCCCAGAATCGGCGGATCGGACCGGCGCCGTCCATGGCTGCGGCTTCGATCAGAGAGTGCGGGATCGCCTGGAGACCGGCCATAAAGAAGACGAAATTATAACTGATTTGCTTCCAGGCGCTGGCCAGCACCACCATGATGAAGGCATCTGTTCCGCTGAGCACCGGATTCCAGTCGATGCCGAGTTGGCGCTGAATAAAAAAGGCCACTACGCCGAATGACGGGTGCAGTAGAAAGAGCCACAGGATGCCGGAAATCGCCGGAGCAACGGCGTAGGGCCAGATCAGCATGGTTCGAATCGCCGCCTTGGCTTTCAAGGCCCGGTTGGCCATACTGGCGATGAACAGACCGAAGAAAATGGAAACGGCGGCGGTGGCAAAACTGAATGTCAGGGTGATACCGATGGATTTCAGGTAGAGGGGATCAGTGAAAATACTGATGAAATTATCGAACCATACGAAACGGCTGCGTTGCCCGAACGGATCGCTGAGCATGACCGATTGAAGCAGACCCTGGGCGGCCGGCCAATAGAAAAAGGTCAGCGTTACGATCACCTGGGGCAAGATCAGTAGATAGGGCAGTGTTCGGGATGTGAAAAGGGAACGCTTGGTCATAGTGGTCGCATTCGAACGACCGGATGTTGCCGGGGGCTCGGTACACATCCGATTGGGAAAGAGATCTAAACAGGCCGGTGCTCCGGGCAGGCGTCGTCCACCGCTCCGGAACACCGGTTGTTGATTTGAGAGAAAAGCTCCCTTTACTTAAGGTCTATTCGATTACTTGTACGTTTTTTCGAACTCACGCAACTTCGCGTTGCTGCGCGACACAGCCGCATCCATTGCTTCCTGGGGCGATTTCCCGCCGTTCCAGATCAGTTCCATCTCTTCGTTGATAATATTGCGGATCTGCACGAAATAGCCCAACCTCAAACCGCGTGAGTTTTTGGTGGGGTTCCGACGGGTCATCTGTTTAATGCCCACTTCCTGGTAAGGATTGACATCGAAATACCCTTTGGCTTTAAGGGATTCATAAGCGGTGATCGTAATGGGGAAATATCCGGTCTCCTGGTGCCAAAGCTCCTGCATGTCGGTTTGGGCCAGAAAATCCAGAAAGGCGGCCACCCCTTTGTAATCTTTCTTGTCGTGGCCGTTCATCACCCACAGGGAAGCCCCTCCGATGATGCTGTTCTGGGGGGCTTTCATATTCGATTCGACAGGCAGGGGGGCCAGATCCCATGCAAATTTAGCATTTTTCTTGACGTTGCCGATACCGCTGATCGATTCCATCAAGATGGCGGCATCCTGAGCGATGAAAGCGGCTTGGGGCCCCTGGTATTTTTGCCCCTCGTATGAGAAGCGGCCGTCCCCCATCCAGGTCTTTAATCTTTGCAGGTGGTTGACCACCTGGGGGTTGTTGATTACCAGCTCGCAATCCAACCCCTCGTAGCCGTCCGCCTTGGTGGCGAAGGCCAGGTCGTGAATGGCACTGTAGTTTTCCACCTGAACCCATGATTGCCAGGAGGTGACCATCCCTTTCTTGACGCCCGAGGCCACCAGTTTGGCGGTGATCTCCCCTAGTTGGTCCCAAGTGATGGGGTCGGTCTTGGAAAGCAGATCGATGCCGGCTTTCTTGAACAGGTCGACATTGTAGTACATGACCGGGGTAGAAGAGTTGAACGGCATGGAGAGCAGGTTGCTGTTTTCATCGACGTAGTAGGACAGCACGGGTTGTAGATATGTGGACCAGTCGATCTTGTAGCCCTGGTCGGCCATGAGCTTGTAGACCGGGTAGATGGCACCCGACAGCATCATCGTTAAGGTGCCGACTTCAAATGACTGCAGTATGTGGGGTTGTTTCTTGGCCCGGTAGGCCGCGACGCCGGCATTGACAGTTTCATCATAGTTGCCCTTGTTGGTCTCGATAACGACAAATTCTGTCTGGGAAGCGTTGAACGCATCGACGATTTTTTTGAGTGTTTCACCGCGGGCACCGCGCATGGCGTGCCACCAGTGAATTTCGGTGGGTGCGGCCAGGGCACTACCGTTCCAAACCATTATTGCGGCCATGACTGTCATGATCCAAAATTTGTTTCTTCTGCTCATACCTGCCTCCTCGTTGATTCAAAAACGGTTAAAAACGGTTCCAAAGGATACTTCGAAGGTGAATAGAATGCACCCCGGTTCCCGCAACCGAGCGATGCCGCCGGCAGGCGTGTCCGGCAAAGTCACCGTAGCCGAAGTGAAATGATTTCTCAAGCCTTTTCAATTTCTCGCAGGGTACCCTCAAACCAAAGATAAGGGCGTTCGTCTAAAGGCTGTCCTTAAATGGCGATACGACACTGCCGTTTGCGTGCGAATACGAATGAACGCTTGACGTCGGCGCCGGAAACATGGTTTGGATGGGTCGTCAAAAGGCGACCAGCATACACGTTGTTAACCACAGGAATGACCCATGGCAAGTGTCGTATTGAAAAATATTGTCAAACGCTTCGGCAGGACGGAAGTCGTCCATGGCATCGATCTGGAAATCGGAGACAAGGAGTTCGTTGTGCTGGTCGGCCCTTCGGGTTGCGGCAAGTCGACCGTGCTGCGGCTTATTGCCGGTTTGGAAGAGATTACCGATGGTGAAATTTGGATCGATGATCGTATCGTCAACAACGTGGCACCAAAAGATCGAAAAACGGCCATGGTGTTCCAGAATTATGCCCTCTACCCCCATATGAACGTTTTCAAGAACATGGCTTTCGGGTTGACACTGGCCAAAAAACCGCGAGCTGAGATCGAAAACCGGGTTCAAGTTGCCGCGAAAATGCTGGAACTTCAGGATCTGTTGAAGCGAAAACCACACCAGCTCTCCGGCGGTCAACGTCAACGGGTGGCGATGGGGCGCGCAATTGTTCGAAATCCTTCTGTTTTTCTTTTCGATGAACCCCTCTCCAATCTGGATGCCAAACTGCGGACACAGATGCGGACCGAAATTAAACAGCTCCATCACAAGGTGTCCACGACGATTATCTACGTCACCCATGATCAGGTAGAGGCCATGACTCTGGCTGACCGGATCGTGGTCATGCGCGACGGGCGAATCGAGCAGATCGGAGAGCCAATCGAAATTTTTCAACATCCGAACAATACGTTCGTTGCCGGTTTCATCGGATCGCCGCCAATGAATCTGGTGCCGGCTAAAACAAGATTTTCCGAGCAAGGATTTTACCTGTCCTTCAACGATTCGCTTCAAATACCCGTGCCTCCGAAGCCGGATGTTTCAGTAAAAGACAACGCCGAGGTCATCATGGGTCTGCGCACCGAAGATATCATCCCGGCCGATGGTAACGAAAGTCCGCCAAACCGTTACACAGTATCCGGGGTTGTGACCGTTGTCGAACCTCTCGGAAGTGAGACCAATATCCACATGGACTTGCAAGGCATAAGGGTTATCGGGAAATGTGACGGTCAACGGCCGGTTCGGGTGGGTGAAACTCTGGATATGGCCTTAAATCTGGGACAGCTTCATATCTTCGATGCGAAAACGACCCAGTCCTTATATTGATACGACCCAATTATGGCGCGTATCTGTGAACCGGAAGATGTATTAGGCGAACGACCAATGAAAAAAAAGATTATACCTTTCCAGCCGCAGAAACGCCTGTTGGAGCAATCCCGCTCTTACATCGATGACTTGGCGCTCTTTCTGAATGAACGGGATCTTGCCGTTCCGATCCTGCTTAAATCACTTCGGCATGCAGACCGACAGCTGAAGCAACGCATCGTTCTGCTACTGGGCGGGTTTGCAAAACAGGAAATTGCCTCGCCGCTCTACGAAATGATGACGGATCCAACCGAAGACGAATTGGTGCGTCACGATGCATCGATTCAACTCAGCGTTACCATGCCCTTCCTGAAGCAGCCCCAGGCGCTCATTGATCGGCTCGTGCAGAATCTTAGAGACGAGGATCCGGATTTGCGCGCCAATGCCGCCTTCGCCCTGGGGTGGAAGGGTAATGTCCAGGCCGCAATTCCGCTGATCGAGCTGTTGTATGATCCGGATTCACAGGTGCAGCAGGCAGCTGTCAACGCCCTGGTGAACTTGCAAGACGATCGTATTTTCGGTTTGCTTCTCGAGCGACTCGATAACGCCGAACTGGAGCAAAGGCGAAGTATTCTATATAACTTATGGCGGTTTAGTGCCAAGCGCACCGAGACAGCCAAGGTCTACTTGCGGTTTATTGCCCGAAAGACTGATGAACTTCGTATTGACGCCCTGGTCCTTCTGGGTTTGGTCAGCGACGTTCGAGACCACCTGAAAGTCTACCGGAAGTGCATGACGGATGCCGAACCGCGGATCCGGGAGTTGGCCTTCCGTGCGCTTGCTGTTCTTCCCCCCCGCGATCTGAAACCGTTGCGCAAAGAGATCGAGGCTGGACTGAACGACCCGGAAATGATCGTGAAGCGTGCGGCGATCGAAATCCTCCCCAAGAAATGACAATCCGATATAAACTTTATGCGCTCGGCGAGCCCCGGCGGCATGAAAGAACTTGACAGCAGAATAGTCATGGCCTAAACCTCAGGCGAGACGATAATCAAAGCTTTGCGGGAGCTCGGTTGAACTGGGCTGAGAGGGACCCTGCCGCGTAAACGTGGGTCCGACCGCTGAACCTGATCCGGGTAATGCCGGTGGAGGGAACTGGCAGAACACCGACCGACCTTCATCTGGTCGGTTTTTTGTTGGTCATCCGGTAACTCGGGGATCTTAAAAAAATAATCACAGGTATCCGATGAACATCAAACCGATAATTCAAAGCGATAGAAACCTCGGCGGATTCGATTACCTACTATTGTGGGCCGGTGTGGCCATATCTCTGGCCGAGATCTGGGCCGGCGGTTTCCTGGCGCCGATGGGATTCTGGGCAGGGTTCTGGGCGATTGTCGTGGGGCACATCCTGGGAAACACCTTCATGTCTCTGGGTGGCATCATCGGGTCGGACCACGGGATCATGTCGATGGTGTCCGTGCGGCCGGCCTTTGGCATTCGCGGGTCGAACCTGGCGGCGGTGTTGAACATCATCCAGCTCATTGGATGGGCCTCCATCATGCTCATTATCGGAGGCAGGGCCGGCGCCATGCTTGGCCAATCCGTCGGTGGCCTATTGGCCCTCGATCGTTTCTGGATCGTAATTATCGGGATTGGAACACTTCTATGGGCGTTGCATACGGGTCGGCCGATCTGGAAATTTTTACAAACCGCGGCCGTTGTTGCCCTCTTGCTTGTTATCGTTCTGATGACCTGGGCATCTTTCAGGGAGTTTGGCGGCGACATTTTAAGGATGCCCTCCCAGGGAATGCCTTTTATGATCGGTATGGACATCGTGATCGCCATGCCGATTTCATGGATGCCGCTGGTGGCCGATTACGCCAGATTTGCCAGGAAGACCGCCCCGGCGTTCTGGAATACGTGGTGGGGCTATTTTCTTGTTTCCTCGTGGATGTACCTGCTGGGGTTGGCAGCCACGCTGGTCACTGGTGAGGCCGACCCGGGATTGCTGATTTTGCAGCTCATGGGCAGTATCGGGCTGGCCCTGCCGGCCTTGATTATGGTGGTATTGTCCAGCATTACCTCCGATTTCCCCGATGTATACTCAGCCACATGCTCGATGCTGAACATCTCGCAGCGGATCGGATCCGGGGCCGTCATGTGGGCTGCCGGGATCTTGTCTATCCTGGTCGCCCTGGTTTTTCCCATGGAGCAGTATGAAAATTTTCTGCTTTTCATCGGCTCGATGTTTGTCCCTTTGTTCGGGGTCGTGCTGACGGATTACTTTTTCATCCGTCGGAGAAGACTGGATCTCGATGCTCTTTACACCATCGGGGGGGGGTACTGGTACACGGGAGGCTACAATATCGTTGCTCTGGTGTCCTGGGCGGCCGGATTCGCCCTTTACTGGCTGGCGGTCAAGATGACCGCCTTTGGGGGATCATTGCCCTCGATTCTGTTTGCCGGGCTGACGTATTACGTTATTGCGCGGCGAAAGGGTCCTGCCGTGTAAGCCTTCACAGGGCGCCGCATCTACTTTGTTGGTGGGCACTTGAAGCCCAATAGTACGTCTGCGCGCTCGACGCCTTGCACATCCACGGCACCGTTTAAACGGATACAATTCTGTGGTTTTAAGCCCATCGGACACTGCAACCTTGTGAACCGATACCATGCCGCCGAGGGGGGGGAGATGAATAAGTCGTCAGATCTTAAATATACGGGTTACAGATTCGAGCCATGCGGTGATGCGGGCAATGCGCCGATTCGGGTGCCCTTCGGTCGGTTCAGGAAAGCTTTGACAAGGCCCTCATTAAAGCGGCTGAGTGGACTTTACCGGCAAAGTGGACGGGGCTCTTTCCGTGAATCGGATCCCATCCGGCCGGGTCGGCTGTACAGTAATATTGGACATCGAGTCCGATTCGCACGATCGCCTCCTCCTTCGGCAAGCCGATGATGCGCTGGGCGGCCTCCCATGTCGCCCCGCATGGGGCGCCGCGAACCACCTCGACGCTCGCAATCTTTCCGGCCGACAATCGCACCGAAAATTCCGGTGCACCGAATCGTTCACCGTATTGTCCCAGGCCCACCTGCCGGGGAAGGCCACATCAGGTCGGCGGTGTCAAAACCCCTTCCAGCCGCAGTTTTTTCCCGGAAGCCACAACCGGGATTCCCTGACGCCGGCAGATTTCCGCCAGATCCTGGGTCAGGTCCGGATGCTTCAAAAAATCGAGAACGAGATCGGCGTCGATTTTCTTTGGTAGATATTCGGAGGCATCATCGATTACCGGTTCCAACGGCGTGTCGATGCTCCAGCGTTCAACCAAAAATGAATCGCTGCCATGGGTCAAAAGACCCTTGACCTTTTGCTCACCACTTCCGTTTTGTTCAACAACGAGGATTCGTTGGGCTTTCATAATTTTCCTTCCGGGTCTGTCTCAGCGACAGCCTTGTATTGGGGTCGCTAAAAAACGTGCCGTTATTCGAACATTTTTTCACCAACCACTGACACCACTTCCATATTGAGAAAATTTTTTAAAAAA
Source organism: uncultured delta proteobacterium (assembly GCA_963848135.1). Classification (GTDB taxonomy): domain Bacteria; phylum Desulfobacterota; class Desulfobacteria; order Desulfobacterales; family SG8-13; genus JARFQH01. The sequence goes on along the minus strand of CAWKCK010000017.1, from coordinate 968,076 downwards.
GCGATATAAATCATATAATAGGCACCCTTGCAACCACGCTGATTTGAGCAGGGGCACTATCGGAGCTGTTCATGATCCGTTATTGCATTATTTGATCAGGTGTCGAAGTCTGTCAATTTTTCTTCGGCGGCGCGCCTGTGGTTTTCATAATCCTCTGTGCGGGCTTCAAGCGTGTCAAATAGCCGGTCTATTGCCGATTGGCAGGCATGAATGGCCTGGGAGAGTTCGGCGATCTGATTCCCGTTACCGGCTGAGGTCGCCTTTTGCATATCCTGGGTGAGACGATCGAGTTTTTTTTCATTGGTGTCGATTTCATTTTCAAGTGCAGATATGGCCTGCTCGAGGGGCCGCAGAATGCGGGCGCGTTCCGCCAGCAATTCAGATCGTTGGCGCCGCAGCTCTTTTCTGTTGACCTTCTCCGGTTTTTCTGCGGTCATCGTATCTGCGGATCCTGTCGCTATGGGCAAGGCATTTTCCCGCCATCCATCTTTTTCAAGGAAACGCTGGTAGCTGCCTTCGAATACCTCTATGCCTTCCGGTTGAAACACGACCAACCGGCGTGCCAGAAGATGCAGAAACATTTCGTTGTGCGTGACCATGACAACCGCCCCGTCGAAATTATCCAGGGCGGCTAGCAGGGCGTCGCACGATTCCATATCCAGGTGATTGGTCGGTTCGTCCAGTAGCAGGAGGTTGACCGGGGTGACCAGCAGCTTGCCAAGCATGACCCGGCTCTTCTCGCCGCCGGACAACACGCTCACCTTTTTCAACGCATTGTCGCCTTCGAACATCATTGCACCGCAGATATTTCGAGCGGCCTGGCGGCTGATATCCGGATTGGCGCAATTGATTTCTTCCTCCACCGTACGGGTGTCAACGAGTGTTTTCAGATTGGTCTGTTCAAATGTTCCCATGGATAGGTTCGGGTTCTTTCGAATGTTCCCGACCCCTGGCCGAAGACTTGCCCCCAGAAGCCTGAGAAGGGTCGTCTTACCGCGACCGTTTTTACCGACGATACAAATCCGGTCATTGGCGGTAATGGTCATACTGAAATTATCAATCAACGGTTTTGGGGGGTGGTACGAGAAGCCGAGGTTCTCAGCGCTCAGCATATGTTTCCCGTGAAATGGCTCGTTGTTGAACGAAAAATCTAGCGTCTTGATCTTTTCGAGCTTTTCATGTTTTTCCATTTTCTGAAGGGTTTTGATTCGTGATTGAACAAGGTTCGCCAATCTGGCTTTGGCGCGGAATCGATTGATGAACTGCTCGATATCCTTGCGGCGGCGCTGGTCGTTCAGCCTGGTTTTTTCGTATATCTCCTCGTCCTGGGCGAGCTGGGCATAATACTTATCCGTTCCACCGGCTATTTTGCGCAATTTTTGACGGTGAATCCCCATGGTATGGGTCACGATGCTGTCCATGAAACTGCGGTCATGGGTGATGAGCATGAGCTCCCGCGGCCAGGTCAGAAAAAAGCTTTTAACCCACCTTATGGACGTGATGTCCAAATAGTTGGTCGGTTCATCGAGCAGAAGCAGATCGGGTTCGGCCACCAGGGCTTTGGCCAGATTGAGACGGACCTGGAATCCGCCTGAGAATATTCCAGGGTGTTGTTGCATATCCTCGTCTGAAAAACCGAGACCGCTGAGAATTTTCTCGGCTTTCCACAGGTGATCGCGTTCGTGTTCCGGTAAATCGACCGCGGCCTCCGATAAAACAGTTTCCTCGGTAAAGGCAACCATTTGGTGAACATGAACGATACGGTAGTTCTTTGGAATATTTATGGTGCCTTCATCTGGTTGTTCCTCGCCGCTGATCATTTTGAACAGGGTGGTTTTACCGTGACCGTTCCTTCCGACCAGCCCCAGACGTTCCCGACGGTTCAATTGGAACCCGACGGTGTCGAAAATGATATGATCTCCGAATCGTTTAGATAAGTTTTCGATACTGATCATTTCAGGGGCCCTCATTATTATATAAATGCCGTCTTTGTCTAACCTCTTATATTAGCGCGTGCCGGTCCCGTCTTCAAGCTTTGCTTCGAATGGCCTTAACCAGAAATGTCAACTACGGGTTGAATGTAAGATCTTAATAATATTTTGAGCATATTTCAGGGATGCAATGGTTTCTTGACATTATTCAGTCTGATGCGATAAATTTAATACTTTGTGTTAAACACCAGTACGACAATTGAGAATCGTCAAATAGGGATACCCTGCATGAACCGATCAGAATCCGTTGCCTCGCCTATCACCACCCTTGGCCGATCTGCCATATCACTGGTGCGGGAGATGGGCTATATCATGATTTTCTTTGCCAAGGGATTCGCCTCGATCTTTACCTTGCCCACCATTGTGCCGAAAACTCTCCAACAGATAAATTTTATCGGTTCGCGGTCGATATTCGTCATCTGTCTGACCGGGGCATTCACCGGCATGGTTCTGGGGCTGCAGGGATATTACGTACTGGTCAAATACGGCTCTACCGGTTCACTCGGCTCGGCGGTTGCACTAACCCTGGTTCGCGAAATGGGACCGGTTCTAACGGCCATTATGGTCATCGCACGGGCCGGATCGGCCATGTCGGCAGAAATCGGGATCATGCGCATTTCAGAGCAGATCGATGCCCTGGAAACCATGAACATCAATCCGATACAGTTTCTGATCAGTCCCAGGATTGCCGCTGCCCTGATCAGCTTTCCGATTTTAACCGCCCTGTTTGATGTCATTGGTATTTTTGGCGGGTATCTGACGGGCTCGGTTCTGCTGGGACTCAGCTCGGGGGTCTACTTCTCACGGGTTGAATCGAGCGTCCTCATGACGGATATTACCGGTGGATTTATCAAATCCATTGTTTTTGCCGTAGTGGTCATTACCATCTGCTGCTACTATGGATATAACACCCACCGTCGATCGAATGGACAGGGCGCCAAAGGTGTCAGCTCATCAACCACCTCTGCGGTGGTTCAATCCTGTGTCTTGATTCTCGTGACAGATTATGTTCTGACTTCCTTCCTCCTGTGAGGTTTGATGGACCAGCCGTTAATAGAATTTAAGAATGTATCCAAAAGTTTCGGCAACCACCGGGTTCTTGACGGTCTCAACCTCAGTATCTACAAGGGGTTGATCACCTCGATCATCGGTAAAAGCGGTGTCGGTAAGAGTGTTCTGTTAAAACATATCATCGGTCTTGTCCGGCAGGATTCGGGGGAGATACTTTTCAACGGTACACCTTTGGGCGCTGCCCCCAAAAAGGAACGGGCGGACATTAAACGCAAGTTCAGTTACATGTTTCAGGGTACGGCCCTTTTCGACTCGATGACGATATTTGAGAACATTGCGTTGCCGCTGGCGGAAAAATCATCCCTGCCGCGGGAAGAAATTCGTGATCGGGTACATGATAAAATGGCGAAACTCGATCTGCACAATATCGACGATGAATATCCTTCTCACCTTTCAGGTGGTATGAAGAAACGGGTGGCGCTGGCCAGGGCATTAGTGACGGATCCAGAAATCGTTCTTTTTGACGAACCCACAACCGGCTTGGATCCGATCCGCAAAGGTGTCGTTTACAGCATGATCTCGGATTACCAGAAAAAATTCGGATTCACGGGTGTTGTCGTCAGTCACGACATCCCCAATATCTTCTACATTTCCCAACGCATTGCCATGCTGGAGGAAGGCAAAATACTTTTCGAAGGTACAGCCGAAGAGATTCAGTACACGGAAGACGCGCTGGTCCGGCAATTTATCACTGGTCTTGAAAGTCGTCGCGACGACCTCACGGGGCTGGCATCACAGCAAGCCGGTGATAGAAAATTCCGAGAAGAGATGTTGCGCCTGCAGAGCCACCAAATAGCATTTTCACTGGTGTTGTTGACCGTTCAAGATCTCGATGAAGTTATTGAATCGATTGGATACAAAGCCAGCCAGTTGGCGTTGAAAAATTTTGCCCTACAGTTGCAGCACCATATTCGTATCACCGATACCTGCTCACGCTACGGTATGAACAAAATACTGCTGGTGCTTGCCAATACGAACAAAGCGCAGGCACGGGCTTTTTGTGCCAAGCTAGCCAAGTTGATCAAGGCCGAGGATCTCGTGGAGATCCTGCCCCAACCGAACACCTGTTTTACGGTCAGTGCCGGTATTGTCGAGGCCCAAAAGGGAAGCAATATCGAACAGGTTTTGGCCAGTGCCGAAGCCAAGAAGGAAAGCCTGTTCGAGTTCCGTGTGTGCTAAAGAAAGGGAGGCAAGATGAGAAAATTGTCGACGGAGACTGCTGTGGGTATCTTCGTGCTTATCGGCATTGTCTGTATAGGGTATTTAACCATACGTCTCGGGAAAATGGAAATCATCGGTGACAATTACTATTCAATTTCCGCGCGATTTCAGTCGATAGCGGGATTGAAAACCGGGTCGCAGGTGGAGGTTGCCGGGGTGCCCATCGGACAGGTGGAAGGAATTGCTCTGGACCAGGAACGCTGGATGGCCGTGGTCAAGATGAAGATTGAAAAGAACGTCACGCTAACAGAGGATGCGATTGCTTCGATCAAATCGACAGGGCTTATCGGAGACAAGTACATAAAGATATCTCCGGGGGTGTCAGATGTTCCTTTGAAACCGGGGGAGATGATAACAGAAACCGAATCCGCGGTAGACATCGAGGAGTTGATCAGCAAATTTGTTTTCGGACAGGTGTAGTCGGTGGGTTGAAATCAACTGTCAACCGATTGCCTTGTTCGCCTTAAATTAAGAATATAATTTACCAAAGGAGTTTTATGTGAAAGGTACCATTTGCCTGTCGATCATTCTATTGACCGCACTTTCAGCGGTTGCTGAAATCGGACAGCCGGTCGATGCGCTCAAAGCTCCTATACAACAGGTGATTGAGATTCTCGATGATCCACAGTATGATGATCCTGCCCGGCGCGGTGATCAACGCGAGAAAATCCGATCGATTACAAAACCCATGTTTGACTTCGACCTGATAGCCAAAAGGGCAACCGGCCGCTACCATTGGGAGAACAGCTTTACTCCCCAGCAGCGGCAGGAATTTACGGAACTCTTTGCCCATTTTCTCGGCAACACGTATCTGACCCGGATCAGTGGAGACGACAAAGGGATGACCGTTGAATATCTCGACCAGGATATCGACCAGGCCCGTAAACGGGCCAAAGTCAAAACCAGAGTTCCATCCTCGGACGGGAATATAGACGTTGATTATAGCATGCGTATAACGGAGGGTCAGTGGAAAATTTACGACGTTTATGTTGCAGGCGTCAGCCTGGTCCAAAACTATCAAATCCAGTTTCGGGATCTATTCGAAAAAGAATCAGCAAAGCAGGTCATCGATCGCCTCAAGCAGAAGATCAAGGAGCAGGAACAACAGAAAGAAATTAGTGGGTAACGACGATTGCCCTTCCACAAATAACCCATTTCCCGATTCATATCAAAGGACTGCCTAAAGTATGCGTAATCTGATTCCTGCCCTGATTTTTATCTGCTTTTCCCTGGCGGCGTTATTTTTGTTCAATACCGATGCTGTCGGGGCGCAGGTAAGCCCGGGTGCAAAGGAAGCGCAGGCGTCAGCCCCCCCGGCAATGGACCAGACGCCGACTGAGTCGGGTGGATCCGAAGACCCGGCGTCGAAACCGGGTGACGACACTGAAATCGAGGACGAGTTTGGCTTCCTTGAAAATGAAGTGCCCGTTTCCCCGGTTCAGATCGCCGACCCTTTGGAACCTTTCAACCGCGTTATATTTCAGATCAACGACAGGCTGTACTTCTGGTTGCTGAAACCCGCTGCCCAGGGTTACAATTTTGTGATTCCGACAGATTTTCGCCTCATTATCGCCAATTTTTTCAGCAACGTTATGACCCCGGTCCGATTGGCCAATTGTATCCTGCAGGGCAAAATGAAAAACGCTGGGACAGAGGTCGCCCGATTTTTTGTCAATTCCACGATAGGCATACTGGGATTAGGGGATCCAGGCAAACAAATGTTCAACATGGACATCAGTGATGAAGACCTGGGACAGACATTAGGGGTGTGGGGCATCGGCAATGGTTTCTATATCGTCTGGCCGATTGTCGGGTCCTCTACTCTGCGGGAATCGGTCGGCTTCGCTGGAGACTTATGGCTTAACCCAATCGCGTACCTGGAGTCCGCTACTGCCGTTTACGGTGTGGGCTTTTATCGCCGGTTCAACGATCTGTCATTTCGCATCGGTGAATACGAAGCCATCAAAGAAGCGGCCCTCGAACCGTATTCGGCCGTCCGGAACGGGTACATCCAGTTCAGAAGTGCACTTGTCGATAGGTAGCCGAGCCGGATCCGGCCGTCCGCGATGACCAATTTCCCGCCCTGAAGCGCCGAAAAATTCGTTTCTTTACGGCAAGAGACCTCCAGGCGCCCATTGCCCGGCAAACCGTCCGTAATTCAATAAGCCCGTTCATCTACCAATCGCAATCGAACCCAATTCAAGACCTTCAGGGGGCTGCTGTACCTTGTTATGCACAATTCTCTTTTTGGTAAGAGCTGGTGAAAATATCGGGTCGGCATCGTTGATCTTTCCCCTTGACAAAAGAGCCGGATTCCATAAGCTATGGCTCTAAATTCGAGAGCCTCAACGCAACGACACCTCAAGAGGAGTAGGTATGAAGGTCTTGGTCAGTGACAATCTGGGCGACATCGGCATTCAAAAGTTTCAGGAAGAGGACGGCATCGCAGTAGATGTAAGAACAGGCCTTACGCTTGAGGAACTGCGCGGCATCATCGGCGAATACGACGCCTTGGTCATCCGAAGTGCCACCAAGGTGACCGAAGAGCTTCTGGAAGCGGCCAGAAACCTTAAAGTTGTCGGTCGCGCCGGAATCGGGCTCGACAATGTCGACATACCGGCCGCAACTAAAAGGGGGGTGGTCGTCATGAACACCCCGACCGGGAATGTTATCACCACAGCTGAGCATACGATTGCCATGATTATGGCCCTCAGCCGCAACATCCCAACAGGAACCGCCACCCTGAAAGCCGGACAATGGCAAAAAAAGGCCCTCCAGGGGAGGGAAGTCTATAATAAATGGCTCGGCATTATCGGTTTTGGGAAGATCGGAGCGATCGTCGCCGATCGTGCCCAGGGTCTTAAAATGCGAGTGATGATTCACGATCCGTATGTTTCATCCGAGCAGATCGTCAAGGCCGGTTACAAGAGCGTCACCCTGGACGAGCTCTACAGCAGTGCCGATTTCATTTCTGTGCACGTGCCGAAGATGAAGAGCACAGATAAACTCATCAATAGAGACGCCATCGGAAAGATGAAAGACGGCGTGATGATTGTCAATTGTGCCCGTGGGGGTATCGTCGATGAGGAAGCCCTGGAAGAAGCCTTGACTTCGGGAAAGATCGCCGGAGCCGCGCTGGATGTCTTTGAAAACGAACCCCCGGGCGCCTGTGGTCTCTTCAGGCATGACCGTCTTATCTGTACACCTCATCTGGGGGCATCAACGCTGGAAGCCCAAACCAATGTCGCCCTCGCGATTTCCGAGCAGATCATCGCCTATTTAAAGGATGGCACGATTATCAATGCGGTCAATGTGCCTTCGATTACGGGCGAACTATTAACCAAATTGGGCCCGTACCTTTCACTGGCCGACGGAATCGGGGCTCTCCAGGCGCAGCTATCCCAGGGACCGGTCAAGAAGGTCGAAATTATGTTTGAGGGCGATTTCAACGGGCTCGACCTGTCACCGGTGTCAACGGCGGTCCTAAAGGGCCTACTTGCACCAATGGTCCAGGATTCCGTTAATTTCGTTAATTCATTGGTGATTGCAAAGGAAATGGGGATAAAAGTAATCGAAAGTACCAGTGCAGATTCCGACCATTTCATCAATCTGGTTTCGGTTCGGGTCGTGACCACTGACATGACAACGAGTGTCGCCGGTACCATATACGGCAAGAGAGATCCGCGCATTGTACAGATCAATAATTTTGGGCTCGAACTCATTCCCGAGGGCCATCTGGCCCTGATTTACAATCAGGACAAGCCGGGTGCCATTGGCAGTATCGGCACGACACTCGGAAAACACGCCATCAATATCAGCCGGATGCAGGTCGGCCAGGATCAGGACGGGGAAAACAACATTATTTTTCTGAGAACGGACACATCCATACCAGATGATGTCCTGAAGGAACTGCGGGCCTTGCCCATGGTCAATACGGTGACACCACTTGAATTGTAGTTCGTGAGCCGATCCGAAAGTGGCCTCAAACAATCAACGCTTCTTTCGAACATTCCATCCCGCGAGACAGGTGGAAGCATCCATGGTCGGTATTCTCCAATACGAGCGGCGGCGGACGTCAGCTTCTCCCCGTGAGGCCTGAGCCCTGAAAGACTTAAGACGAATAGACCATCCGGTTTAAGGTTTGATTATTAGGCACAGCGATGATACCGGCAAGATAAAGCGGCGAGCGTAAGGGTGTCCATAAAGTTCAATCGACGTAGTTTTCGGGATCGTTTATTACCAAACAGCCCCTGAAACAGTGAAAGGGGCACGAGACTGGAGGTCAGTTATGTCCGACGAAGAAAAGGGTTTTGTTATCAAAGACCGTCGGATGTTTTCCGATGGCGAGAGTCAAAAAGAGGATGAGAAGCCGGATAAGGAAGAGGCCACGGTCCCTGAAGAACCTGCTGATTCACCAAATAATTCGCAGGATTCCGAAGGGGATAACGGCAGTGCTGAAGAAACCCTGCTGCCGGAAGTCAATTTTCCGACCTTTATCATGTCGCTGAACGCCTCGGCCTTGTTTAACCTGGGTATCATCGAGGATCCTGCGACCGGGCAGAGTGCCAAAAACTTACCAATGGCCAAACAGACCATCGATATCCTCAGCATGCTCGAGGAGAAAACCCGCGGAAATCTGACAAAGGATGAAGCCGAGATACTCAAGAATATCCTTTATGATCTGAGAATTGCTTATGTCAGAGAAAGGGAATAAGAGCGGACGGTCAGGGGTTCTCGATGGTAGAAGCGCCAGGTGTTCTTCAGGGCAGTAGCGGGTGTCAAATGATTCAGGTATCTGCTCCGGCCAAGATCAACCTTTTCTTGCAGGTTACCGGCAAACGGCCTGATGGATACCACGAGCTGTTCACCTTGATGTGCCCCATCGGGTTGGCCGATATCGTGCGGCTCAAACCGCTAAAGTCCGGGATTCGAATTGCATGCACGGATCCGGCTGTTCCCACCGATGACTCCAATGTCGCCCACCAGGCCGCTCGGATTTTTAACAGTCGCGTTACGCGGCGTCGCGGTGTCCTGCCACTTGGGGTCGATATCGACATAACCAAAAGGATTCCCGTTGGCGCAGGGTTGGGCGGCGGCAGCAGTGACGCTGCGGCGGTCCTGTATGGTTTGAACGAACAGTGCGGTTATCCCTTTCGTCGTGAGGAACTCATGGAGATGGGGTTGGAAATTGGTGCGGATGTGCCTTTTTTTCTTTTTGGGCAACCGGCAATTGCCACAGGTATTGGTGAAATCCTTGTGCCCTGCCGCAACTTAACGGCCTACACCGTATTGCTCCTCTACCCGGGAATCAGTGTGTCAACGGCAGAGGTATACAAAAATCTGGATTTGGGATTGACAAACTGCGAAAAAAAACTTAAAGACTTCGTTTTGAAAGATGGGTCCTTTGATGTGGCGTTTCATCTGTGTAATGACCTAGAAACGGTCACACTTGATAGATATCCGCAGGTGAAAGCCGCCAAAACGGCCGTCAGCGGTTGTGGTGCCCGCGGTGTTTTGATGTCAGGCAGCGGTTCAACCGTGTTCGGGCTTTTCGAAAACGCCTCGGCGGCACACCGGGCGATGCGCACGCTTGCAAGAAATAACGCATCCGAGTGGTTGGTTTTTCTTACCGATTTAGTCGTCGTCGCTGATGACAGCCGTCAATTCCAGTGATACCGCGGGCTGTCTGGAATTCCACCGCACACAGCCGGCGGCATCATTTTTTATTTTTTGGGGCGTCGTCAAGCGGTAAGACACAGGACTTTGGTTCCTGCATTCGGAGGTTCGAATCCTCCCGCCCCAGCCATAAAAATGTCAAAGGAGAGAATTTGCACCTACACGCATTAGCGTGGCAAGCGCAGTTACGTTTGGAGATAAAGTTAAATAAATGGTAACAAAAGAAAACGACCTCGTCATCTTCACGGGTAATTCAAATCCTGAGCTGGCACAAAAGATTTGTGATTATCTCGATCTGCCGCTTGGCGGTGCCAAGGTGAAAACGTTCAGTGACGGCGAAATTCAGATAGAGATCGATGAAAATGTTCGCCTCAAAGACGTCTTCATTATCCAGTCCACCTGTTCTCCGGTCAATGACAACCTGGTCGAATTGCTATTGATGATTGACGCCTTCAATCGCTCATCCGCCAAACGGATTACGGCTGTACTACCGTATTTCGGATACGCCCGGCAGGATAAAAAAGTCGCTCCCCGGGTGCCCATAAGTGCCAAACTGGTTGCTGATATGCTGACGGTGGCCGGCACGAAAAGAGTCATTACCATGGACTTGCATGCCGGGCAAATTCAGGGATTTTTCAGCATACCGGTTGACAACCTTTTTGCAGCGCCGGTGCTTATCGATTATATTCAGTCGAACTTCAATGACGATCTTGTTGTCGTCTCGCCGGACGCCGGCGGTGTCGAAAGGGCACGGGCGTTTGCCAAGCGCTTCAACGCCGATTTGGCCATCATAGACAAGCGTCGCTCTGCTCCTAACCAGGCCAAAGCGATGGCTGTGGTGGGAGACGTGCGCGACAAGGTCGCTATCATTCTCGATGACATGGTTGACACGGCCGGCACACTCATTGCTGCTGCTGCTGCGATAAAGAAGGCTGGTGCCAAGGAGGTGCACGCCAGTTGCGCTCATGCGGTGCTGTCCGGACCGGCTATCGAGCGTATTGAAGGCTCATGTCTCAAGAGCCTGGTAGTCACCGACACGATTCCACTGAGGCAAGAGGCTAAAAAGTGTAGTAAAATAAAATTGTTAACCATATCGAAGCTGGTTGGTGAGGCGATCATCCGGAGCCACACCGGAGACTCGGTAACATCGCTTTTTGTTTAGTGTTCAGACAATATAAGGCTTGCATCGAAGCTTCAAGAAGGAGGACAGATAAACTTGGAAAAAATTCAATTAACAGCAAACGTTCGTAAAGCCACCGGCAACGGACCGGCCCGGTCTTTGCGTCGCGAAGGCAAAATACCGGCTGTTCTTTACGGGCCCGAAACCGAACCGGTACTGCTGTCAGTCGACACGCACGAATTCGAACTGTTGCTCAAGGAGCACAATATTACCCAGGTGGTTCTGGACCTTGTGGTCAGTAACGGTAAGACGCTCAATCAATCCGTTATGATCAAGGAATTGCAGACCCATCCGGTATCATACGATCCTTTACACGTCGATTTTTACGTCATCAGCATGACCCGTAAAATAAAGGTCAACGTTCCGATAGTTACCACCGGCAAATCCGTAGGAGAAGAGCGCGGTGGTATTGTGCAGATTGTCCGGCGTGAACTCGAAGTTCTTTGTCTGCCCGGTGCAATCCCCGAAACCGTTACCCTCGACATTACCAACCTGGATATCGGTGACGCCATCCACGTGGAGGATATCACATTAGAGGGCGATGTCGAAATTTCGGCCGAGACAAATTTTACCGTCGTTACCGTTACCACCCCGATGGCGGAAGAAGTTGAAGAAGAAGAGCCCACTGAGGAAGAAGAAGGCGAAGAGACCGAAGGCGAAGAATCAGACGAGGAACCGGAAAATGAATAACCCTGGTGAAGATGGCCCGCGCGGCGCCTTATAAAAATATTGCGATGATTGGTGTCACATGTGGCGGGCAGCGGGTGCTGAAGATTAAGGCGGGGCGGTACCGAAGAAATGCCTGGTAAAAGCATCTGGCTGATAGCAGGGTTGGGAAATCCCGGAGAAACCTACCGTGACACGCGGCACAATCTGGGATTCAGGATCTTGGAAAAATTAGCCGCAGATTACGCGATCCCGCTAGGCAAAACCAAGTTCCAGACACGTTACGGCCGCGGCAGAATCGAAGGGGTCGAGGCGATATTGGTCCAGCCGTTGGCCTACATGAACAACAGCGGGCCGCCGGTCAGAAACTTGGCCGACTACTATAAAATACCCGGCAAGGATATGCTGGTTATTCATGATGATCTAGACCTGTCTTTTGGAAGATTAAAAATAAAAGAGAAAGGAGGGCATGGAGGGCACAATGGTTTGAAATCGTTGATGAGCGCATTTGGCGGCGGGGACTTCGTTCGTCTGCGCATCGGTATCGGACGCCCGCTTGATGAGCGCAGCGTAACGGATCATGTTCTGAGCCGGCACACCACGGAAGAGGCCGAAGTGCTGAGCCGACTACTTGACAGGGCCCAAAAGGCGCTGGTGGTCACTCTGACCAAAGGGCCCAGGGTTGGGATGAACCGTTTCAACGACCGACAATTTCTGATCTGATTTTAATCTCTTAGATTCTGGATGGAGGGAAGGATGAACTACCTACCGTTAATTTGTACATTAGTCGGCATCGCGGGTGTGCTATTCTCGATCATTACCGCGAGCATGGTAAAAAATTCGCCGGCAGGCGATGAAAAAATGACTGACATCGCCGAAGCAATTAAGACCGGAGCGATCGCTTATCTCAATCGCCAGTTGAAAAGCATGAGCCTTGCGGCCGTTGTTTTGTTCGTTTTGATCGCCTTTACGCTTGGCATCAAAACCGCCGTCGGTTTTCTCGTTGGTGCGGCGGCCTCGTTTATGGCCGGTTACATCGGCATGCGGGTTTCCGTTATCGCCAATGTGCGCACGGCCGAAGCGGCCAAAGGCGGGCTAGCCAAGGCCCTGTCCATGGCCTTCAGAGGTGGCGCTGTGACCGGTATGATCGTGGCCGGACTGGCTCTGACCGCCGTGGCCGGTTTTTATACCATCCTTGTTAACACCGGTACACCCGTTCGGGATGCGGTTATCGCCCTGGTGGCCCTTGGATTCGGCGGCAGCCTGATTTCTATCTTTGCCCGTCTTGGCGGTGGAATTTTCACCAAGGGCGCCGATGTCGGCGCTGACCTGGTCGGAAAAGTGGAAGCCGGTATTCCCGAAGACGATCCCCGCAACCCGGCGGTTATCGCGGATAACGTCGGCGACAATGTCGGCGACTGTGCCGGGATGGCAGCGGACCTCTTCGAGACATATGCCGTTACAGCGGTGGCCGCCATGTTGTTGGGAAACCTGCTCTTTCCCGATCATCTCATGGCCACTGAATTTCCACTGGTGCTGGGCGCAATTTCCATCGTTGCATCGATCATCGCGGTCGGGTTTGTTCGCCTGGGTGCCAATGAATACATCATGGGCGCGTTGTACAAAGGCATGTTCGGAGCGGCCATCTTAGCGGCGATTGCCTTCTTTATCGCCTGCCGGCAAATGCTGCCGACACTCGAGGTTCCCGGTGTCAGGGTGATCACCCCGATGGCGATTTATTACTCGACCCTGGTCGGGCTGGCCCTGACCGTCATTATCGTCATGATCACCGAGTACTACACCGGCATTCGCAAACCGGTCAAATTCGTGGCTGAAGCTTCGACCACCGGCCATGGCACCAACATCATCGCCGGTCTGGCTGTCAGTATGGAAGCCACCGCTCTTCCGGCGCTGGCCATCTGTTTAGCCATCGGTACGGCTTACTATTTCGCGGGACTTTACGGTATTGCCATGGCGGCCATGTCGATGCTCTCCATGACCGGTATGGTCATTGCCATCGATGCTTACGGTCCGATCACCGACAACGCCGGTGGTATTGCCGAAATGGCCGGGATGGATGATAGTGTGCGTGCCGTCACCGATCCACTGGATGCGGTTGGTAACACCACCAAGGCCGTCACCAAAGGTTATGCCATCGGCTCGGCCGCACTGGCCGCTCTGGTGCTGTTTGCCGCGTATACCCAGGAGTTCGCTCTCCATGGTGGTGGCGAGCAATTGAGCTTTGATCTCAGCAACGTGAACGTCATCATCGGTCTCTTCATCGGCGGTATGCTGCCTTACCTCTTTGGTTCCATTTGTATGAAGGCCGTCGGCAAAGCCGGTGGTGCCGTCGTCGATGAGGTCCGGCGGCAGTTCCGCGAGATCCCGGGAATCATGGAAGGGACCGCCAAACCGGATTACGCGGCCTGCGTTGACATCGTGACCAAGTTTGCCCTCAAGGAAATGGTCATTCCGGCCCTGCTGCCGGTTGCCGTACCGATCATCGTCGGCCTGCTCCTGGGCAAAATCGCCCTGGGCGGTCTGCTGATCGGCAGTATCGTCACCGGTCTGTTCTTGGCCATTTCCATGACAACGGGTGGCGCGGCTTGGGATAACGCCAAGAAGTACATCGAAGATGGCAACCTGGGTGGTAAGGGCAGTGATGCGCATAAAGCCGCCGTTACCGGTGACACCGTCGGCGATCCTTACAAAGATACCGCCGGACCGGCCATCAACCCGATGATCAAGATCCTGAACGTCGTGGCGCTGTTGCTGGTGCCCATCCTGATAAAAATGGGTTAATACATGACAATCGGTTCTATATAGCCACGTTGATGAAGTAAAAAGGGTTGGCACACCCATGTTGGTGTGCCAGCCCTTTCTTTATTTTATTGATTACTAAATGGTGTTGTGATATAAGTAGATAGTTGATTTTTGGACATTAATTTGCCCGTTTCGCCTTTTTGGTTACCCACCTGGAGCCGGAACACGCCCACAAATCTTGAACCAGTTAATAGCGGACCCTGTGCTCTTGATCCTGCAGGAAACAATTGAAACCTTCGGATGCTGGATATCCGCTATGCCGAGCCAGGCGGATCTCACGTAAAATCGCCAGTTAAAACGAAACAACATAACCTATCGGTGTGTATATGAGTAAGAAAAAAGCGAGCGTTCCGACAAAATCCCGAACGAAGAAACCCAAGATAAAGCAGTTCCATGTCGGAGATCTTGCGGTCTATCCCGCCCACGGTGTCGGGAAAATAGAGGCGATCGAGAGCCGCGTGGTCAATGGTGAGAAGCATGATTTCTACATGATGAAGGTATTAGAAAACAACATGCTCATTATGATACCGGTCAAGAACGTCGAATCGGTCGGGTTGCGAGACGTTATTGACAAAAAAGAAATCCCCAAAGTGTATGCAGTGATGAAGTCCAAGAAAGATTCCGGCAGCGACAATCAGACATGGAATCGTCGTTACCGCGAATACATGGACAAGATCAAGACCGGTTCCCTTTACGATGTTGCCGAGGTTTTCAGGGATCTTTCTCTTCTTAAATTGACCAAAGATCTATCCTTTGGAGAACGAAAGCTTTACGATACGGCCCAGATTCTGCTCGTCAAGGAGTTATCGACGGCCAAGAAAACCAGCGAAGAGACGGTCCTGTCCGAAATCGAATCGTTTTTCACTCCCGAAAACGTGCAGGAGTCCTCCGACGCATAGCACCCGTCCCAGATAATGCCTGCCACGCCCTCCGACGATGTCTTTTACCTCAAGGTCGGCCTTTCCGATACAGGGGGTCGCCTCGACGCCTTTGTTGCCTCCCGGATTGCCGCATTGACGCGCTCACAGGCGGCGGCTCTGATCCAAAGAGAAATTATAAGGGTGAACGACCAGGTAAAAAAACCAGGTTACCGCATCCGAGTAAAAGATGACATCCGTGGAATCATCCCGCCGCCTTTGCGCCCGGCATTGATCCCGGAATCGCTCGGCTTAGATATTCTTTATGAAGACGATGATTTGATCCTGATTAACAAGCCGCCGGGAATGGTGGTGCATCCAGCCCCCGGGCATGCGTCCGGAACCCTGGTCAATGCCATTCTGCACCATTGCCCCGAGATTGGACCCATCGGGGGCGAAATGCGACCGGGTATTGTTCACCGGTTGGACAAAGACACCTCCGGTATTCTCGTTGTCGCTAAAAACGCGGCGGCGCATGCCCACATATCCGCTCAATTCGCTTCCCGGAGCATCCGGAAAAAGTATCAGGCGCTTGTGTATGGCGCTGTGGAGAATAAATGCGGTGTGATCGACTTCACCATCGGTCGACACCCCGTCGACCGTAAACGCATGTCAATCAGCAGCCGGAAGCCACGGGCCGCTGAGACCCGCTGGCGCGTTCAGGAACAGTTCACTGGGTTGACCCTGTTAGAACTGGACTTGAGGACCGGGCGAACCCACCAGGCACGCGTTCATTGTGCGGCCATCGGCCACCCGATAGTCGGTGATCCGGTTTATGCCGGTCGGAGGGCCGGTAGGCATTTAGACCGCAATGTATTTGCGCTGACACGCCGGGTCAATCGACAGATGCTGCACGCCTGGAGACTGACTTTTGGGCATCCTTCAGACGGTGTGCGCACGACTTACGAGGCCGCACTGCCTGATGATATGACACAGCTGCTTGCTCAGCTGCGCGGCATCGTATAAATAGAAAGGGCACCGCTTTGCTACGGTGCCCTTCTGGGCAGCTATATTTTGTTTGGTGGCGTTGGGGAGATTTACGCTGCAGGTTTGATGTCTGGATTATAGCATAATCGGCAGCAGGAGAGGCAGCGGCGTGATTCCGCTACGGCGTCTTTTTCCTCAAGTACCAAATCGGCTTCTTCAAAGGTTTTTATCCGCTCCTGCACCGGTAATTCGGGCATGACTGCGCGCACCGTCGGACGGATACCGTCTACCTGCCCAAACAGAGATTCAGGAATATGTTTTTTGCGCAGCGACTTCAAGACGGGTTCGACCTCGTGACCGGCAAGGTAGAGATGAATCGCCCGCGCCGCTCTTCGGCCCCCGCCAATGGCCTCAACGACAAGGGAAGCACCGGTATAGGCGTCACCGGCAGCGAAAACATTCGGGATGTTCGACTGGAGTATTTCCGGATTGGCATCGATGGTACTCCAGCGGGTGACATTCATTTCCTTTAGGCGGTTGTCCTTTTCCATGAAGCCGACATCCGGGCCCTGGCCGATGGCGGACACGATCATGTCGGCTTCCATCAGGGTTTCGGAACCCTCTACCGGTACCGGGCGCCGCCTTCCACTGGCGTCTGGTTCACCGAGCTCCATTTTTAGAAATTCCAGATGCGTGGCATTGCCGTCGTCGTCACTGACGACGCGGGTCGGTGCGGCCAGGAAATGGAATTTGACCCCCTCGTGTTCAGCGGCCACAATTTCGACGTCGTTGGCAGGCATTTCCTTTCGCGTCCGCCGGTAGACAATGCTGACTTCTTCGGCCCCTAATCGCACCAGGGTGCGAACACAATCGATGGCGGTGTTCCCTCCGCCGATCACCGCACATTTACGGCCGATGGGAATATCCTTTTTGTTCGTATCGGATTGCTGGTTGAGGGCAAATTTGGTCAGAAAATCGATGCCCGTGTAGCACCCCTTCATATCTTCGCCCTCGATTCTCAAACTGTAATCCTTCCAGGCGCCGATTCCCATAAAAACGGCGTCAAAACCTTCCGCCTCTAAATCGGCCAGCGTAAAGTCTTCGCCAAGCTTGACGCTGGGGCGGTGTTCGACCCCCAGGTTCAGGATCCCATCGATCTCCCATTGCAATACTTCTTTTGGCAGCCTGTATTCGGGAATGCCGTAGCGGACCATTCCTCCCAATTTGGGCATCATATCGATAATCGTGACGCCATGGCCGAGTCGCCTTAAAAAATAGGCACAGGTCAATCCGGCGGGGCCGCCGCCAATAATCGCCACTTTCTTGTCCGTATCCGCTGCGCAGGAGATCGGTAGCCTGCTGCCGGAATTCATTTCGTAGTCGGCGGCAAAACGTTTCAACTGGTTGATGGATACCGGTTCTTCTTCGATGCCGCGTCGGCAATAGTCTTCACAGGGGTGCGGACAGACCCGTCCACAGGTCAATAGCAGCGGGTTGCGCTCGCGGATGGTATTAACGGCAGCTTCATAATCGCCATCCCTGATGCAGGCGATATATCGCGGTATGTCGATTTCAGCGGGGCAGGTCTGCTGACAGGGCGCCAGGGCGTCGTCTTCCTGATTGAAATGCAGCAGGCGTTGGGACATGGTGCGGACCTGCAGGATCGACTTCGGGCAGGCCTTTTCACAAGCACCGCAGCCGACGCACTTCATCTCGTTGACAACCGGATACCCATCCGGGCCCATATCGATTGCGTCAAACCGGCACGAAGCGATACAGTCACCGAACCCCAGACACCCCACCCGGCATTCACGCTTTCCGCCATACAGGGCGCTTAGCGCGCGGCAGCTTTGGACGCCGGAGTAGTAATACTTGTCATCCGCGCGGTCACCGCCCAGGCATGTGTTCAGGGATTTCAGGGGCTCCACGGAGCCAGGGTCGATTCCCATCACCCCGGCGACGTTGATCGCGGTTTCAAGGTCGGCCACAACGCAGACGCTGGGCGGTGCCTTGCCGTCGACCACGGCAGCGGCCGCTCCCGAACAGCCCGGGTAGCCGCAACCACCACAATTCGCTCCGGCCAGCATGCCCTCGACTTCGGCGATGCGCGGATCTTCATAAACATAAAAAACTTTTGACGCGACTGTCAGCGCCGAGGCGCAGGCAGCGCCCAACCCCAACATTACAAGAACGGCTTCTATCAAGTTGTCCTCCGGTAACGGTTCATTTATGGTTTTTGAATCAAGCAGTTCGGTTTCTCAACTCGACTCGCTGTGGCCGAATCCCGTTCATCGACAAATTAAATCGAGTTGCCGTTGTCCTGTCAACGCTACCTCCCTCGGATTGACGGTTGCCCGGTGGCGATATACAGCAACCGACCCTGGTTCTCCCACTCAGGCCTGCTGAAAATGCAAATCCTCTGTTGGGATGGCGTAAATACTAAGGAAACCGGACGAGTGTCCGCTGTTTGGATGGACTTTGGAGATGAGTTGCGCAGTGGATGAGTTGGTTGCATTTACCAGGTAGCGCGTCACATTAGCAGCGTGCCGTCGTGTCGTCGATCCCGATTCAGCAGCACGCGGCATCGTTTCAGATTAACTTTTACACCCAGCCTTTGAAAGCAAAAAAGGTCAGAGACAAAACACCCGCAGTCACCAGAGCAATGGAGGTGTCCTGAAGCGGTCGCGGCACCCTGGCAAGCAGAATGCGCTCTCGGACGCCGGCAAATAAAATCAGGGCTAGGCCGAAGCCGACGGCATAGGCAAAAGAGGTTACCAGAGCCTGGAGGAAGTTATACTCCTCGTTGATGTTGATCAGGCAGACACCCATAACCGCACAGTTGGTTGTGATCAGGGGCAGAAATATTCCCAGTCCGGCATAAAGTGCGGGTATGCTTTTCTTCAGGAACATCTCGACGAATTGCACAAGGGAGGCGATCACAAGAATGAATGCCACCGTGCGCATGTATTCCATGCCGAATTTAACCAGGACAAAAGCGTTGACCACCCAGGTGATCATCCCCGCCATTACCAGAACAAAAACCACTGCCATGGCCATACCAACGGCGGTTTCCATTTTTTTGGATGTACCGAGGAACGGGCAGTTTCCCAGGTATTGGGCCAACAGGATATTGTTAATGAGAATACAGCTGATGGCAAGAACGATGTAGTCACCCATGACGATCTCCTATTTTTTCCCCAGCATGTTCATAATGCACAGCATCAGTCCTAATCCGACAAATGCGCCGGGGGCCTCGACCATAAAGCCAAACGGTTGATAGGATGAGCCAAAAATCTGTATCGGTGTCTCGTATAATGTCAGAGATCCAGTTCCGAGCAGCTCCCGCACGGCGCCCAGTGCCGCAAGCGCCAGGGTGAAGCCGACACCGATACCGAGACCGTCTAGAGTGGATCGCACAAAACCGTTTTTCGATGCGAAGGCTTCAGCCCGCCCCAGAACGATGCAATTGACGACTATCAGGGGGATAAAGATACCCAGTTTCAAGAAGAGGGGATAGGCATACGCCTGCATGGCCAGTTCGACCACGGTCACGAACGTAGCGATGATGATGATAAAACAGGCAATTCTGACCTTGGATGGAATAGCTTTTCGCAACAGAGAAACCAGGACATTGGAGCACACCAACACGAATGTCGTTGCCAGGCCCATCCCCCAGCCGTTCTCGACTGTTTTGGTGACCGCAAGGACGGGACAGAGTCCCAGAACCAGACGAAACGGCGGTATTTCATCCCATAGGCCTTTGGTAAACTCCTGAGCGATCGATCGCGCCATTTTGTTCTCCCGTTATTTATTTGGAAAATGACTTCATTTTGTCGGCGATTTGGGGTTTGAGGCTTTCGTACATTTTGACGGCATCAGTCAATGCAGCGCTCACTCCCCGTGAGGTTATGGTGGCCCCTGACAAAGCGTCCACTTGGCCCCCGTCGGTCTTGACCTTAAACGTATCCTTCAGCGGCATTCCTTTGAACTGGCTGCTGAACGCGACATTGGTTTTGGCTAAAGCACCGATTCCCGGTGTTTCGCTGTGGGTGGTGACGCCAACACCAACGATTTTGTCATCGTCAAGGTTGACACCGACCATCACGCCGATGTCGCCACCGAAGCCTTTGCCTGAGGTTTCGAACGTCACGGTGTTGGCCTTACCGTCGAAGACGCCAGCGAAGAAGCTGCGCTCGGTATCGCCGTCTTCGATCTTGAAACGGTCGGTGATGGGGTCGTTGGCGGATCCCTCTAGAATGGCACGGATTGCCGGGCCTTTCACGAATACCAGTTGCTGGTATTCGATCTGTTCCTTGGTTCCATTTTTGATGTAGGCGAGCAGACCGCCGGAAACGCAGCTTAGGATGGTGAGGACCACGACCATTTGGATCATTTCACGCATGTTAGACTACCTTTCCTAATGCTTTGGGCCGGATCTTATCGAGCAACGGATTGACCATGTTTATCACCAGAATGGCATAGATGACGCCTTCGGCATAAGCGCCGATGTTTCTGATCATGACCGTTACTATCCCGCCGGCCGCCCCGTAAACCAGCATGGGAATAAAATTGACTGGTGACGACGAGTCTTCGGTGGCCAGAAAAAAGGCGCCGATCAGCGTGTAACCGGTCAGCAGATGAAAGAGCGGACCCGCAAACCTGGCTGGATCAGCCATGTGAAAAAGCGTTGCCGATACCAGGATACCCACGAGAAATGAGAGTGAGATTTCCCAGCGAATAAATCCCCTGAGAATCAGGTAGATACCGCCGAGAATCAATCCCAACCCAAAGGTGGAGCCGATGCCCCCGACCTGACGTCCTAGCAACAGATCTCCAATCGAGAAATCGGTGACGACATTCGATCCGAAGGCTTTCAGGGCCACCAGAGGATGATACATGGTGAACCCCAGGTCGTAATTGACGAGCGCCGAATCGAAATCGAAAATATCCTTCCAGGAAAGGGCCAAAATGGCAATCGCCAGAACCACCGGGCTGAAGGAGTTCCCGCCGATACCACCGAAAATTTGCTTACAGATCACAATGGCAATGAAAGTGCCTGTCAGCACTGCCCACCAGGGTGTCGTGGCCGGTATGAGCATGGCGAGCAACAGGCCGATAAGCGCGGCGTTGCCATCGCCAATCGTGTTGGGGCGTTTCGTGATGGCCGCAAAGGCCCATTCCCATAGAATAGCGGACGATACGGAAAGGGCCACGACGGCCAGTGCCGGGAGTCCGAACTGAATCATGCCCAATAAAACGGCCGGCAGCGCTGCGAGCATGGTGTGATAACTGCGCTCGCTGATATTGCTGCCATAGTGCCAGAAGGGCGCGTGTGAAACAATGAACTTTTTGCGACTATTCATTCACCGCCTCCGCTGCATTTACCCGGCTAATTTCGAATTTAGCCAACCGGATGTACTGAAATATGGGTATCTTTGCCACACAGACAAAACTGCACAGACCACATTCGATGCAAGAATAAAGATCATACATATCCGCCGCATCCTCGTAGTGCCCGGCTTCGAGAAAACGCACCAGCATATTGATCGGAATATCGACCGGACATATGCGGATGCAGTCTCCACAGTTTATGCATGGATAGTCGGAAACGTGGGATACGTCTGACTTGTCCTGCACGATGATGGCACTCGTGTCGGGTTCGACCGGGAAATCTTCGGAATAGATGGCCGTTCCGGTCATGGGCCCGCCGATGATAAGGCGGTCACTTTCTTCCATGGTGATGCCGACGGCATGTAAAATTTCTCCGATGGGGGTTCCCACGACGGCCGATACCAACTTCAGGCCACCGGCCTTGTTGGCGACCGTAATAAGTTTTCTGACCGGATGACGTCCGATCTCAACGGCCTCCCCGAGGGATGCCACGGCTTCAGCCGTCATGAAAGTCACACCGAGATCTTCCGGTGTCTGACCGGCCGGTACGACCTGCCCGAGGGCATTTTTCATGATCATCTGGGGAAATGCCGCCGGATATTCCAGAGCGACGTTTTTCACTTCGGCACCGATATGACCGTACCCCTGAATGATTTCACCGGGGATGGCCACGATGACCTTTTCCACGCCGGTGATATGCTTGAGGGCTGCGATTCCGGCTTTGACCGCGTCCAACTTTGTTTTAATGACGATCTGGTTGGTGTTGATCAGAAGATCGCTATCACCACCATAAATGACAACCGTGTGAATCGGGGTTTCCGGGTTCCTGAACTTTTCAAACGGAGGGGCCCCTGGCAAACACGCCAAAGTGTCGAGGGCGGTGTCCAGTGTCGGCAGGTTTTGATTATTTTCGCTGGGTTCGTCGCTTTCATCCACCGCTGACACATCGATAGTGACCGCCGTGCAGGCTTTTCCAAAATCACCCGAATGCGGCATGACTGCCGTCACGGTTCCGCTGACGGTTGCCATCGCGTAGGCGCCGCCAGTCTCAGAGTGAATCAGCTTTTGGCCGCGCATGACGTCATCTCCCGGTTTGACGGCTTCCTTACCTCTGGCCTCAAAGGAACCATTGATTAAGAATCTTACCGATTTCGGTGGGGGGATGGACAGGATTTCCGGCATTGCACCGGTGAGCGCTGCGTATTCGAAGCGGGGTTTAGCAAGGCCGAAAAACGATTTTCGTATCATATCTCACCCTTTATCGTTTGGTCGCAAAACATGTAACACGGCGGAGAATCGCTATCGCCAACCGCGGTATACTCCATTACAACACATGACAGGAATTACAGTCTTCGGGGCCGGCACCGGCGTCTTTGTGGCAGTTGATGCACTGAAGATGAAAGGCATCGCCCCTTTTAGAGACTTCCGAGCCTTCGATTTCGTCCTGGTCGTGGCATTCGATGCATGATTCCGGAAATTGTCCCGTTTCTACCGGCAGGTTGTGACAGTCGCCGCAGGCACGCAAGGCGGACTCATCGTCTTCCGGATGATGATGGCAGTCATAACAGGAAAAACCGTATCCCGTATCGGCTGTATGTGTTTTATGATCGAAGAGAACTTTGCCTGCTGCGCTATGATACATAATGCGCACCGGCAGTTCGGGTGGTTTGGCTGAAAAGGCTGTATATGCATAGCTTACGACACCCACAACGAATAACGCGATTGCCATTCCGTAGGCAAGCTTTAGTTCTTTTTTAGAACTCATGGCATATACATTCCTTTCAAGGGTGAGGAGGGTGTAATCACTATAGCGGACACAAAAAAAGCACCCATCGCCTATCACAATGGATATCCTCTTTCAAGTTATTTTTTCAGATCGACGGGCGGAAAACAGACGTCGCCGGGAGGCTTTTTCTGAAGCGAAAAGCAGTGTTGTTTCAACTGTCTGCGCCCTCATCATGGCAGACCCCGCAGAGGGTGCAGTCAGTCATCGGACAGGGTGGTGATGATTGGCCTTTTTGGGCTTTGCGGTATTCCCGGGCCAGGTAGGATTTTTCGATACCGTGATCGATGAAGTCCCATGGCAATTTCTCAGAGAGCGCACGCTCACGAAGGACGTAGAAATCGGCATTGATAGGAGATTCTTTCAGTGTTTGGGGCCAATTCTGTCCGTTCCGGTGGGCCAGAAGAAGGTGGTCGCCGACCCGGCGATCCCCCCGGGACAAAAGCGCCTGGATATACGCCCAGCGCGGGATATCGGCATGCACCCGAATGTTGGGCACTTTTTTAAGGCCGTTTTTCACCTGCCGAATCTTTTGTTTGAGCGTACTGATGTCGTCCATGGCCGTCCACTGGAAGGGCGTAACCGGTTTCGGCACGAATGAATTCAGGCTGACGGTGATGTCTCCGATGCGGCCTTTATTTCGGCTTTCCCGCAGAAATACATGCTTAATCCTTTTACAGAGTGTGACGATGGCCTCGACATCATCTCCTGTTTCAGTCGGCAGGCCAACCATGAAATAGAGCTTGAGATTCGGTATGCCTTTGGCCACGAGGAGGGATGCGGCCCTCAGGATCGCCTGTTCGTCAATACCCTTGTTGATGACGCGCCGCATTCTTTCGGAGCCGGCATCCGGTGCGATCGTGGCGGTTTTGACGTTGCTGTGATCCAGGACTGCCAGCAAGTCTTCATCGAGGGCGTCAGCTCTCAGGGAGCTGAAGGACATGCGGATATTGCCCTGCTGGGCCTGGCTGCAAAGTTCTCGGATTTCCGGGAGATCCGAGACGGCTGCTCCGGCCAATCCGATTCGGTCGGTAACGGCTGCGCCTTCCTGTATGCAAGCCTGAAGAAGTGACAGGGGGCGAAAGCGGGGCGGGCGGTAGATAAAACCGGCGGTGCAGAATCGGCAGCCGTGGGGGCAGCCCCGACCGACTTCGATTAAAAACGTGCGGTCGAAGGCGGTATGAGGGGTGACCACGGTACTGCAGGCCGGTACCGTCGATAGATCGGCGATATACGTCCGGCGTACTTTTTCGGGGACATCGGCCAGCGGTTCTATGGCTTTCAAGAGCCCGCCGTCCGTATAGACGGGTCGATAGAACCGCGGGACATAAACGCCCTGGATCCGGCGGGCGCACGCCGAAAGGATCGACCATTTATCCCCCCCTCCGGTTAAGCCGTCTGCCACAAGTCGTGCGCAGAAATTTTCCAACATGGCTTCGGCTTCACCGAGCAGAAAGCAGTCGATAAATGACGATAGGGGTTCGGGATTCAGGAAACAGGCCACTCCCCCTGCAATTACCAGGGGGTGTTTGGTATGGCGATATTGTGATTGCAGGGGGAGGCCTGCTGTTTCCAACGTTCTGAGCACATTCGGATAGTCGTTTTCAAATGAGATCGAAAACGCGATAACATCAAAATCCTTCAGCGGTTTTCCGGATTCGAGACTTTTGCTGTCGTTCCCCGGTTGCGTTTCGTCGTTCGGTAAAAAGGCCCTTTCGCAGACCACACCGTCAAACCGGTTCAACAGGCGGTAGACCACCTGAAATCCGAGGTTTGACATGCCGACGTGGTAACTGTTGGGGTAGACCAGCACAATATTGAGGCGGCCGGGACCGCTTTTTCGTATTGTACCTATTTCTGCGCCGATCAGGTCTCCCCTGGTCGTTTTACGGTCTTTTCGCATGGGCTGTCACCAGCTTCATTGAAACGTGAGCCTTATTAACAAACGGCTTTTGCTTACGATAGCTATGTTGAAGCTGATTTGCAACCGGGTGACAGTCGCCGCCGGTGGTTGAACCGGGGGGGGCGATGGCGGTCCCATATAATATTTAGCGCTACCGCTCCAGCATCCGGCGACATCGCTACGCCCTTTGAGATCGTTGCGGTGACCCGCTGAACGTCCGATCTCGGAAGCGTGCAAAAGACTCAGTCGGCCTTGCGTCTCAAAAACGTCGGCACTTCCAGGTCGGAATTGTCCAAAACAATTCCGCGGTATCCACGATAGGTCGCCCGGTTGGATTCCCCCACGGCCTCCTTCTGGCGAATGAACGTGGGGACCTCGAGATCCTCGGCATACTGGAGGTCTGCGGGGGTAAGGTCGCGAACCTTACCGCGAAGTTTGACATCGGGGCGATTTTCTTTGACCAAAGGTTCGGCACTTCCGCCGATACCGGTGGCGATCAGGGTGACGCGGATTTCCTCTCCCAGACTGTCGTCGACAACCGTCCCCCAAATGATCTCTGCATCCTCTCCGACCTCATTGTATATCCGGTCCGAAGCCTCGGTCATCTCTTCCATCGTCAGATCGCTGGAGCTGGTAATGTTCATGAGCACACCTCTGGCGCCGTTGATGGGAATATCCTCGAGCAGCGGATGTGAGATGGCTCTTTCAGCGGCCAGTACCGCACGGTTTTCGCCGGTAGCGCTACCGATGCCCATAATGGCCATGCCCGCTTTTGACATCGTCGTTTTAACATCGGCAAAATCCAGGTTCACTAACCCCGGCATCATGATCAGGTCCGTAATTCCCTTAACCGAGTGGAGCAGGACCTCGTCGGCTCTTTGGAACATTTCGATCATGGTGGCGCTTTTTGACGCAATACCCCTCAATCGGTCGTTGGGAATCGTAATCACCGTATCGGCAACCTGCTGCAGGGATTGGAGGCCTTCATCCGCCTGGCGGGAACGTTTGCGTCCCTCAAAGGAAAAGGGCTTGCTCACCACTGCGACTGTCAGCGCACAAATATCTTTGCAGATATCTGCGATGACCGGTGCAGCTCCGGTTCCCGTACCGCCGCCGAGGCCAGCGGTGATGAATACCATGTGGCTGTCCTTCAAAGCTTCCCGGATGACCTCTTCGCTCTCAAGTGCGGCCTGTCGACCGACTTCGGGATTGGCGCCGGCGCCCAGCCCTTCGGTGAGCTGCTCCCCGAGCTGGATTTTGACCGGAGCGTTGGAGGTCTCGAGAGCCTGCGCGTCAGTATTGGCTGCGATAAACTTGACGCCCTGGAGTTTCGAAGCGATCATGTTGTTTATGGCGTTTCCGCCGGCTCCACCGACACCGATGACTTTAATTTTTGCCGATTTTTCATTGTCAACGTAAGTAAACATGTTTCACCCCCCTAATGTGAATGTTTGATGATGCAGGCCGCAGGGACAGAATCATCGCTGTCGAAAGTGCATCCCGGTGCACCGCCGCCCTTGCAAGATTTTGGAACCTGGGTTCTGCATCGTTGGATTAGCAATTTTTGCTCGTCTCTGATTACCTGATATCGGGCCATTTCAATGCGGCGCCTTCCGGCGCCTACACCACCTCATGAAACCAGCGTTTCATACGCGTCATAATGCGATTGAAAATATTCTTGTCGCGTATCCTGAACTTCTTGGCGTTTTGCCGTCTGGCACCATAGATGACCAGTCCCACCCCGGTGGCGTACATCGGGTTATTGACGACATCGACCAGGCCACCGATCCCCCGTGGTTTACCGAGCCGGGTTGGAAGACCGAAAATCGATTCGGCGATTTCGGTCGCACCGTCCAACAGGGAAGAGCCGCCGGTGAGGACCACCCCGGACGGGATCGAATTTTCCTGACCGGCGCGGTAAATTTCCCGATTGATCAGGGTGAAAATCTCCTCCGTACGGGGCTCCAGTATTTCGGCCAGAATCTGCCGCTGCAATTTTCGCGGTTCCCGTCCACCCATTCCCGGAACTTCGATGGTATCGTCGCTGCCGATATTACTGGAGAGGCAAGTGCCGTATTTTGTTTTGATCTTTTCCGCTTCCGCATGCGGGGCCCGCAATCCGATGGCAATATCATTGGACAGATTGTTGCCGCCGAGGGCCAGAACGAACGTATGTTTGATATTTTTGCCCGAAAATACCGCCAGATCCGTGGTACCGCCACCCATGTCGATGAGCGCCGTACCGAGATCCTTTTCTTCTTCGGTCAAGACGGCTTCTCCGGAGGCAAGCGATTCCAAAACGATATCGCAGACATCCAAACCGGAGCGGTTGGCACACTTAACGATATTGTGGGCAGACGTTACGGCACCGGTTACGATATGAATCTTGGCTTCCAGCCGCACCCCGGCCATACCGACGGGGTTCTGGATTCCCGCTTCATCGTCGACCATGTATTCCTGGGGCAGGACGTGAATTACTTCCCGGTCCATGGGAATCGCCACGGCCCTGGCGGCATCAATAACCCGCTCCACATCCTGTTCGGTTATTTCCGGCCCTTTAATGGCTACGATCCCGCGACTGTTGAACCCTGTAATGTGACCACCGGCAATGCCGGCGTACACCGACGAAATTTCACAACCGGCCATCAGTTCGGCTTCTTCCACCGCCTTTTTTATCGACTCCACGGTCGACTCGATGTTTACGACCACGCCTTTCCGCAGGCCAATGGAGGGATGCGTGCCGATGCCGATGATGTTCAATTTTCCACCAGAGGCCTCACCTACGATGGCACAGATTTTGGTCGTTCCGATATCCAGACCGACGATAATATTGCCCTGGTCGTGCATTTATCCAACCTCCTTAATAAGTCACTGCGCTCTGCCGGTGAACGCGCGCTATTGCCCGGCTGACGCGACATCATCTCTCGGTGTTCAAGCCATTAAAACCACCGGATACGGGGCTATGAGACCTTACTCGCTTTGCCGCCGGTATCTTTTTGCGACCCCGTATCGGTGTCCGAATCATAAAGCGGTCGGACGACGATCCGGTTCAGGTTGTTCAAATCGACCGCCTCGAACCTGTGCCAGTCTCCAACGGGACCCTGCGCCAGATAAGCCAGCAGGCGCTGCAGAACGGCATATTTTGCCGCATACTCGCCGAATCCCAGCCTGACGATTCTGGGCCCCTCTGTCATATGGACGGTGATACCGGTTTCCCTGTCCACATCGATTCGGCCGACCAGAGTATTGGGAATAACGCTGCCTATCTCGTCGCCTATCTGCAAAAGGGTGACAAGGGCGCCATATGGCGAGGTGTAACGTCTTAAATCCCTCTTCTCGCCGTCGAGTGGTACCGTCGATTTCCGTTGCCGGGAGGCCGCGTGGTCTATTTCCACATCGGCGTAACTCAATCCATGGACGACCGGTAGGTTTTCAGTATCTTTCGACTCCAACTCTTTGAAAAGCGTCCCGGCATCATCGAGCAGAAATTTGCGTCCAAGATCAATCACGGCCATCGCCCGATGTTCACGGATGTGGAAATGAATTCCATCCGGTATTTCCCGCTGGATGTAAGCCTCCGCGATCCAAGGGTGGGCCAGAAGTCTTTTACGGGCAGCGGTCAAGTTGACGGCGAAGATGTTGGCACCCGATTGTATGAGGGACTGTTCGCAAACCTGCTCGCGATTCAAACGCTGGTTTCCTGTCAGCGTTATCCTTTCCACCCTGAAAGCCTCCCATTGAGTGATGACATCGTGACAGAGTATAAAAAAGAGACTGAGTAGGGAGATACCGACCCCGATGACAAAAATTTTCACGGTACCGCCCAGGAAACGACCCATTACTTTTGTTCGTTTGCGCCGGAAACGGTTTTTCCTGATGCGTTTAGTGCCCAACGATTTTCACCTCGGGTTCGAGATCGACCTTGAATCGGTCAGCCACTTTTTCCCTGACGAGTTCCACCAAGGATAAAATGTCACGGGCGGAGGCACCGCCAAGATTGACGATATAATTGGCATGCTTGGTTGATACCTGGGCGTTACCGATACGACACCCCTTCAAATCGCACCGCTCGATTAGAAATCCGGCGGCCGGTCCGTCGGCCGGATTTCTAAAAAAGCATCCGGCGCTGGGCTGATCGACGGGTTGTTTTTCAGTCCGCAATCTCAACAAGGTCTCTGCCTCTTTTTTCAGCATTGGTGCAGCGCTCGTTTTCAATCGAAAACAGCCGTTGATGACGATCGGCGTTTCAGTAAAGCCGGCCGACCGGTTTTCTTTCCAGGATAGGCTTCTATAGGAGAATTCGAGCACGCTACGCTCGTACCTTACCATTCGTCCATCCCAGAGCAGGCATTCAATGGAGTCGATGACATCCCCCATGCTTCCCATTGTCGTTCCGGCGTTCATCACAACCGCTCCGCCCACCGTTCCGGGAATACCGACCGCAAAGTTCATTCCGCTCAGTCCTTGCTTTGCGCAATACCGGCAAAGGGATTGCAGGTTAACTCCTGCCTGGGCCACCACCGCAGGCGCCTCGCCGGCCATCGCCACTTTGATGCCCTTCAGGCACCGTCGAGGGCTGATAACGACCCCGGAGATGCCGCGATCCTTTACTAGCAGATTCGATCCACCGCCGATGACCAGCGTCGGGTGACCTTCAGCCGTGCACCAGCGAACCAACCGCTGAAGACCCTCCAGGTCGCGTGGGCTTACAAATGCCTCTGCTGGTCCGCCGACCCGGAAATAAGTGTGGCGGGACATCGGCTCATCGAACCTGACCTGTTGGTCAAAATTTTCGGCAAGCCATCGCTTGCCCCCGTCGCCTATCGACATTCCCGAATAATAGTTCCTTCGTTTCAGCGAAATGGATCGAAGATCCCCTTTTCATTGCACGCGCCTCACGAAACCTCCGGTAGCATTTCAGCCAGAAGGCTTTCGCCCACTTTCCATACATCTCCGGCGCCCAACGTCAGCAAGATGTCACCGGTTTGAAGAATATCTTTCAGTTCGGCGACCGCGGCCATCAAGTTCTCCTTGCAGATGACTTCCCTGTGGCCGTGTTCACGGATGCCGTCACACATGGAGAAGCTGTCCACATCCTCGAGGACTTTTTCACCGGCCGAATATATCGGCAGCACCAGTAAAATATCCGACTGATAAAAAGAACGGGTGAAGTCGTCAAACAGGGCCCGGGTGCGCGAATACCGATGCGGTTGGAATACCACAACGATTCTGCGGTCCGGCCAGGCTTCTTTGGCTGCCTGCAGGGTGGCCTTTATTTCAGTGGGGTGGTGACCGTAGTCGTCGACGACAGTGATGCCGTTGCACTCGCCCTTTATCTCCATGCGCCTCTGGACGCCTTCCAGTGTTTCCAAGGCGTCTTTGATGGTATCAAACGGTATGGAAAGTTCGAGGCCTACCGCAACGCTCGCCATGGAATTGTAAACATTGTGGATGCCAGGAAGATTCAAACGGACGTCTCCCAGATGGTCGCCGCGACGGTAGAGCGAAAAACGGCTTTGGAGCCGATCGAAACGAACGTTTTTGGCCTGTATATCGGCCTGGGCGCTTATGCCGTATGTGGTGTAGCGTTTTTTAATGTCCGGGATAAGATCCTGAACCGATTCGTTGTCCAAACAAAGAATGGCCAGCCCATAGAAGGGGATGCGGTCGATGAAATTGAGAAAGGCGGACTTGATATCATCCAGATCCCCGTAGTGATCGAGATGCTCGCGGTCGATATTGGTGACGACGGCAATTGCGGGAGACATTTTCAAAAACGATCCGTCACTCTCATCGGCCTCGGCCACGATGAACTCCCCCTCTCCGAGGCGGGCGTTGGTGTCGATGCTTTTGAGTTTGCCGCCGATCACCACCGTGGGGTCGAGCCCGCCGCGATCGAGAACAGCAGCGACGATCGAGGTGGTGGTTGTTTTTCCGTGAGCGCCAGCGATGGCAATACTGTACTTTAAGCGCATGAGTTCGGCCAGCATTTCCGCGCGGGGAATGACCGGGATCGACACCTGGCGTGCCGCCTGAATTTCAGGATTGTTATCATCGACGGCCGAAGAGACGACCACCACATTGGCGTTTTCGACCTGATGCGCCTCGTGCCCCCGGAATATGGTGCCGCCAAATCGTTTCAGACGCTCAGTCGTGTCCGAGGATTTAAGATCGGACCCGGAAACTTTGTAGCCGAGGTTCAGCAGAAGCTCGGCAATACCGCTCATGCCGATACCGCCGATGCCGACAAAATGGATGTGGTACTGTTTACGGTACATGCTTTACCGGTCCAGATAATATGTTTGCAGGTTGTCGTATCAATTGACGTTTTCGCCTCATCGTTTCTTTTTAGTCTTTCATCAGACGGTAGCAATCGTCGACAATTTGACGGGCGGCTTCCGGCTTGCCGAGGCGCCGCGCAGCGCTCGCCATGCGGGCCAAGCTGTCGCGGTTTTGGGCATAATGATTGATCCGATCCGCTAGCCGTTCAGCGCTGAGTTCCTTTTCTTCAATCATTTCTGCGGCGCCGTACGCGGTCAGGGCGTCGGCGTTCAGTTTCTGGTGGTTATCGGCCGCAAAGGGAAATGGAATGAAAATGGCCGCTTTGCCAATGGCGGTGATTTCAGCGACCGTCGTGGCCCCTGCGCGACAGATGATCAGATCCGCCAATCGGTACTGGTGATCCATGTTTTCAAAAAATGATCCAACCGTGGCTTCGATACCATTGGTCCCGTATACGGATTTGACTCGCAATTCATCTGCAGCCCCGGTTTGGTGCACGACCCGCAGCTGCGCTTTCCGGGCGATAAAAGGGAGTGTGTCGATCATTGCTTCGTTGATGGCGTGGGCTCCCTGACTGCCGCCCACAATTAATACATTCAGCGGTTGTTCTGCGGGCGTCGGACCGTCATCTCGCGGATCAGTGCTATCGGCTTCCAGCAATATTTTTTTTCTCACCGGGTTGCCGGTCAACCGGATTTTTTCTGGATCGAACCCACCGGCCGTGTTTTCAAAAGAAACGTAAATCCTGCGGGCAAAACGGGCCAGGACCCGATTCGTAATTCCCGGAAGGATGTTTTGTTCGTGCAGAACGACCGGTATGCCGTTTAACCATGCAGCCAACACGATGGGACCGGCGGCATAACTCCCGACGCCCAACACGAGATTTGGCCGGTAGGCTCTGAGGATCATCATCGATTGCAATACACCGATCGGTAAAAGCGACAGGGAATTGATCTTCCGCCATACACCTTTCCCTTTGAGACCCGCTACGGAAATTCTCTTAAGAGGAAAGCCCACCCGGGACAAGGCCTCCTGTTCGAACCGGTTGCCGGCACTGACAAAGAGAACCTTATTCAGCGGATGGCGCGACATGAATTCTTCCGCAATGGTTATACCCGGAAACAGATGGCCGCCGGTTCCCCCACCGGCGACAAGAAGCCGTCCGGCGACGGCTGTTGCCGTGGCCGCTGCACATAGCAGGCCCGATAGAAATTGGGGAATGTTACCGGCCTTCATGACTGCGTCTCCGACGTTTTGGGCCCGACCGTGATGATGCGCCGATGTTCATTAAGATACCGATCGAGGCCATGTTGATCAGAAGTGAGGTTCCACCGTAGCTCAAAAATGGGAGTGTCAACCCTTTGGTGGGCAGAAGCCCGAGTGCTACGGCCATGTTGACACAAACCTGGAGGACGATGCCGGCGGTGAGCCCCAATGCCAGATAAGACCCAAAGTTATCCGAAGCGTTGCGGGCAATTCCAATTCCCCGCCACAGAATTGCGGCGTATAGTGATAGGATGAGGACGACCCCTAACAATCCCAATTCCTCTCCAATGACAGCAAAAATAAAGTCCGTGTGAGGCTCCGGAAGGTAGAAAAGCTTTTGGTATCCTTTTCCGACGCCGGTTCCCCAAAGCCCTCCGGTACCGAATGCCATCAGTGAATGGATGACCTGGTAGCCTTCGGCCGAAGGGTACTGCCACGGATCCAGGAAACTGAGAAGCCGTTTAAGGCGATAGGTGGCGTTGACCATGAAGTAATATCCCACAGGAAGCAGCAGGACGAGAGACAGCAAAAGATGGATAATGCGGACGCCGCCGGCAAAGAGCATGATCCAGGTCAGGGTCGCTAAAATGGCCACCGTACCGAAATCGGGCTGGGTGATGATCAGGGCCGCGAAAATGGCCAGCACCACTGCGTGAGGCAGGAAGCCGATGGTGAAATTTTTCAGCAGCGCCTGCTTCTTATCCAGCGAGTAAGCCAGGTAGATAATCAATGCCAGGCGTCCGACTTCCGAGGGTTGGAAGGTAACCGGTCCAAGGTTCAACCAGCGGGTCGATCCTCCCGCTGAAGTGCCGAATCCGGGAATGTGAACCAAGGCCAGGAAAACGAGGGCGAGTACCAGAATCGGGTAGGCCAACGGGCGATACCAATGGTACGGAATGTGACAGCCGGCCACCAGAACCGCTGTGCCGAACAGTGCGAAAGCGGCCTGTTTCTGAAGAAACAGATAGCCATTACCGAAGGTTTTCAGTGCAACGGCTGAACTGGCGGAATAGACCATCACGATGCCGACCCCGACCAGAAACAGCGCCGGAAAGAGGAGGCGGACATCGTAATTGATGGATGTCATATGGGAAGGTTTTTCCGCCACAGCTTTCCTCATCATCTTAAAATTTAGCCTCAGGCCGCTTTTCTCAATTTTTCGACGCAGAGGCGAAAATCATCGCCGCGCCGGGCATAATTTTCGTACATGTCAAAACTGGCGCAACCCGGCGATAAAAGGACAACGTCACCGGTTGTGGATATTTCAGCGGCTCTCTCAACCATTTCTGCCATTGATGGGGCGAAAACTGCTGAAATGACTCCTTTCAATGCCGTATCGATTTCTTCGCGCGCTTCCCCGAACAAGATCAGATTCTTCACGCGGCGGCGGACGCTGTCCGCCAGAATTGTGAAATCGCCGTCCTTGTTGCGGCCGCCTAAAAGAAGCACGACCGGTTCGCTGAAGGACTCCAGGGCGCGGATGACGGCATCGACATTGGTTGCCTTGGAATCGTTGTAATAACGGACCCCCCCAATCGTGGCGACAAACTCCAGGCGGTGCTGCAGACCGGCAAAATCCTTCAGGGCGGCCTTGATGCCGGGCATATTTCCGCCGGCCGCAATAACCGCCAGAGCGGCTGCCGCTGTATTCTCCTGGTTGTGACGACCGAAAAGCTTGATGGCTGAAAAGGGGATGACCGCCTGTTCGCCGGCAGGGATTTTCGAAACATCCGCCTGTGGCATACTCTTTACGATTCGGGGATCGAAGACGATAGCGTGTTCGGTTATGACGGCACCCTCGACAACGGATTTACGCTGCCCGGTGACGTTTCTGGTAAAGGAAAACCGACGCGCGGCAAGGCTGGCCGTCAGGGCCTCGATCCGCGTGTCGTCACCATTTATGACGGCCACATCATCCGGCCCTTGATTATTGAAGATGCGGGCCTTCGATTGTGCGTATGCATCCATGTTCGGGTAGCGGTCAAGATGGTCTTCGGCGATGTTTAGCAGCACCGCTACGTTGGCACGGAAGCGATCGATGGTGTCGAGTTGAAAGCTGCTGACCTCGACCACCACGATTTGCGCTTTCTCGTTCCGGTCGACATAGCTGATGAGGGGTGTGCCGATGTTTCCACCGACAAAAACCTGGAAACCGGAACGCGTTAGCATGTCCCCGATCAGGGTTGTTGTCGTCGTTTTGCCATTGGTGCCGGTGATGGCCACAATCGGATCCTTAACGAAGCGGGCGGCCAGCTCCATCTCGCCCAGCACGGTGATGTTATGTGCCTTGGCGTGCAATAGGGGGGCGGCCGTGTGGGGAACGCCGGGACTGGTGACGATAAGATCTGCGGTTTCAAAGGTCTTGAGACGATGCCCGCCTAATTCCAGTCGGACGTTCCTTTCGCGGAGCAAGAGGGCTGCGGGACCCAATTCCGTTTCACCGGCCATATCGGTGGCGGTTACAACCGCCCCGCGGTTTCTGAGGAATCGAGCCGTGGCCACACCGCTTGAGCCGAGGCCGACAACCACAATTTTCTTGTTTGCCAAATCCATGTGTTATCTCAATTTCAGCGTGCTCATTGCTACCAGTGCCAGGGCGATGGCAATGATCCAGAATCGGACGATGACTTTAGGCTCTGCCCAGCCCTTCAGTTCGAAATGGTGGTGCAATGGGGCCATTCTGAATATTCGCCGGCCTTTGGTGACCTTAAAGAAACCGACCTGAAAAATAACCGACAGGGCTTCCATCACGAACAGCCCGCCCACGATGACCAGGAGAATTTCTTGTTTTGTTATCACCGCGATGGCACCGAGGGCGCCTCCCAGCGGAAGTGATCCGACATCACCCATGAACATCTGGGCCGGGTATGCATTGAACCACAAAAACCCGATACCGGCGCCGGCCATGGCGCTGCAAAAGACGGTTACTTCTCCGCTACCGACTACATAATTGATCTGGAGGTAGTCAGCGATTTTGACGTGCCCGGCCACATAAGCAAAAATCATGTAAGTGACACTGGCAATCACTACCGGGCCGATGGCCAGCCCATCCAGGCCGTCGGTGAGGTTCACTGCGTTCGAGGTGCCGACGATCACGAATGCGGCGAACACGACATAGGCCCAACCCAGGTCCGGTGTCAAATTTTTGAAAAACGGTACCGTAACCTGGGTATTGAAATCAGGGCGGCTGCAAACCATCACCCCTGCCAGAAGTGCGAACAGGACTTGGAGAACCAGCTTGCCGCGAGCGCTGAGTCCCTTGCTTCGCTTTTTGACCTGCATCAGATAATCATCGACAAAACCAATGGCCGCATAGCTGATCGAGATCCCCAGCAGAATCCAGATGTAGAAATTGGTCAGATTTGCCCACAACAAAGTCGACAGCACAATCGCAAAGATAATCAACGTACCGCCCATAGTCGGGGTGCCGGCTTTCTTGAGGTGAGCCTGGGGCCCATCATCGCGGATATATTGGCCGACTTGCATGGTCCTGAGTCTACGGATAAACCAGGGACCCAGAATGAAGCAGATCAGAAAAGCCGTCAGGCTGGCGTAAATCGCCCGGAAAGTGATGTACCGGAAAACGTTGAATGCCGAAATGGTCACATGCAGCGGATAGAGAAGATGGTACAGCACGTTTTAGCCCGATTCCTCTGATTTATTGTTTAGGATAAATGTCTAATCATTGATCTGCCCACTCACGGATACGGCTAACGATGTCCTCCATGGCCATGGCCCGCGATCCTTTGACCAAAACCCAATCGCTGGGCTTCAGCATCCTGACGAGTCTGCTCAGAAGATCTTCCTTGGTTCCAGTGATGATGCGCCGCGCGTCCATTCCCGCTTCGCCGGCCCCCCGAGCGACACTTTCCGCAAAATCTCCGGTGACGAAAAGTGCACTGATTCCCGAGCGGGCCGCAAGGGCCCCGAGTTCGAGATGCAGTGCTTGAGACTGCGGGCCCAGTTCGCGCATGTCGCCGGCCACGAAGAAAGCGCGCTGACTTTTGCGCAATGCGTCAAGGGTTGTCAGTGCCGCCGCCATCGATCCGGGGTTGGCATTGTATGTGTCGTCGATCAAATGGATCCCGGACCGTGTCGACATGATATTCAAGCGTCCCCGAACCGGTACAAAGGCTTCGAGGCCGGCCTTGATTTCCTGGGCCGATAATCCGATTCTGTGTCCGACGGCTGCTGCGGCCAAGGCATTTAACACCATGAAGCGACCTGGAACTTTAAAATCGACGGCCACGCGATCACCGGGCAGGATCAGATCGAAGCGACTGCCCATTTTTGTGGTGGTGATATCGGTGGCCCGCACGGTGGCGTCTTCCGCCAGACCGAAAAGAATGACCTCGCAGACCGCCTTGCGGGCCAGGCGGCGGACCATCGGGTCATCGGCATTGAGAACCGCTGTTCCCCCAGGATCGATTTTATCTAATAGTTCCCCTTTGGCGTGCATGACACCTTCGATCGACCCCAATCCTTCAAGGTGCGCCGCCGCGACATTGGTGATGACGCCGATATCCGGCCGGCATATTTCCGCCAGGTAACCGATTTCGCCGGGAGCGTTCATTCCCATTTCGATGACCGCCCAACGATGTTGCGGGCAAAGTTCAAAGAGCGTCAACGGTAGCCCAATATTGTTGTTGAAGTTTTTGCGGGTCGACAGGGTCCGGTATTGCCTTGAGAGCACCACCGCTGTCATCTTCCGGGTGGTGGTTTTACCGTTGGATCCGGTTATACCGATGACCCTGGCGTTGTTTCGGTTGCGATGATAGGCCGCCAGCTGACCCAGCGCCACGATGGTGTCGTCAACGGCGATGCAGGCCACGCCTTCTCTGATCCAGTCTTCCCAGGGCAGTTTTTCGAGTTTGGACCGGGACAGCAGGAGCCCCTTGACGCCCGTGCCGACAACATCGGCAACGAAGCGGTGACCGTCA
The DNA here is from genome assembly GCA_963848135.1 of uncultured delta proteobacterium. Taxonomy (GTDB): domain Bacteria; phylum Desulfobacterota; class Desulfobacteria; order Desulfobacterales; family SG8-13; genus JARFQH01. The sequence continues at coordinate 930,039 of CAWKCK010000017.1, read as the reverse complement.
TGGGTCTCCCCCTTGATCGCAACGAACAGGTCTTTCGGAGCCCACCTGGCGTGAATCGATGCAAATGGCATCGAATTCACGACCGGCTTCACCGCCGAGTAGATCGCCGCCGGTGGCCCGCGTACAATCGGTCACTGTCCATGTCTGCGGCGACATTGCCGGCTTCATCGAATTTTTCATGCCGGAGGCCCCGCTGCCGGATCGTTGTTAATGTTCGCTATGGCCCTGGCAGCCTCCAGACGATCGTCGAAGGCAATGGTTCGGTCTCCGATGATCTGATAGGTTTCATGCCCTTTGCCGGCGATAAGAACCGTATCTCCTGGTTCTGAAGCGGCGATGGCCAAGCGAATGGCTGTGCGCCGATCCAGCTCCACGGTATACCCCTTTTCCGTGATTCCATTTTGCAACTCGGCGGGTAAATATTCATGCTGCCCGTCCTGTCGGGTACCGACCAGTATCTGTTCGATAATCCGCAACGGGGGTTCCGACCTGGGGTTGTCAGAGGTCACCACGGCCAGGTCGCACATCCGGGCGGCGATGGCCCCCATCTGGGGGCGTTTCCCTCTGTCCCTGTCTCCGCCGCAGCCAAACACACAAAGGATCCGTTTGCGGGCAACAGCTCGTCAGAGCCGTCAATACATTTTGAAGTGCATCCGGAGTATGTGCATAATCGACGAAAATGAAGCGTGCCCGATCATTGACAACCGGTTCGAGGCGTCCCGGAATTTTCGCCAGGTTTTCAATGCCGGCTTTAATTCTGTCCAGCGGCAGTCCGAGAGCGATGCCGGCTCCGGTGGCACACAGAATGTTCTCCAGATTGTGCATGCCCACCAGGGTCGAGCAGAATTCGAACGCACCCGTCCGGGTATGGATTCTGCCATTGATGCCGGAAAGGCTCTGTTCGGCTGCCTCGCACCAGATATCGTTATCCCGTGATTCGCCGACCGTTATGTGCCGGAGATCGTGGATTTGTTCGAGTTCTCTTCCCCGGGGATCATTGCTATTGATAACGGCCATCGCGCGATCCTTTTTAGGACCGGAACAGAGGATCTCGGTAAACAGTTTTTTCTTGCAAGACCAGTAGCCGGCCATGTCCTCGTGATAGTCCAAATGATCCTGGGATAGGTTGGTAAAAACCCCTATATCCATCCAACATCCGTCCACCCGGTGCAGGTCCAGGGCGTGGGAAGATGCCTCCAGCACAACGTGTGTCACCCCTTTGTCTTGCATTTGCCTGAGAATCCGCTGCAGGTCCAGTGACTCAGGCGTGGTGACCGGATTGTTGTATTCTTTGCCGGCAAAACGGTAATTTACGGTGCCGACAACGCCCGTGGCCAGTCCCGCCTGGTGGAGCATACTTTCCAAAAGATATGACGTGGTGGTTTTGCCATTGGTTCCGGTAATGCCAACCACGACCAGCTTTTCAGATGGCGCCCCATAAAAACGGGCCGATAACCAAGCCAGCGCGGCCCGCGTGTTTTTTACTTCTATCAACGCTATGTTTACGGGGACGGTTACCGGTTTCTGAGAAATTACTGCCAGCGCCCCCTTCTTCAAAGCTTGCTCGATGTAGTCGTGGCCGTCGGCAGTAAATCCCTGAATGGCGATAAAAAGCCCTCCGGGCAATACGTTCTGGGCCCGGACATGCAGCGACGTAATGTCCGGACCGCGGCCCGACGAAGGGTCGAATTCGTCGTTACTTTGGACCGATCGGCCATCGATGCGCTCTGTGGGCATACCGCTTATCAGGGCTCTGAGGTTCAAATTCGACCTTCCGACTGCCGGTTGACAGCCAGGTGGTCGCCGAGGCTGTCAGGATGTATATTGAGGTAATTAAGGGTTTCCTGAGCGATCCGCCGGAACGCCGGCGCGGCCACGATTCCGCCGTAGTATTCTTTTCTCGGTTCGTCGATGATCACCAGCACAACTATCGCCGGGTCTTCGGACGGGGTGAATCCGATAAATGAAGCAATATAATCTTTGCTAGAATACGTGCCGTCCGCGGCGAGCTTTTTGGCGGTTCCGGTTTTACCACAAACCGAGTAGCCGTCCAGGGCCGCGCGGGCACCTGTCCCGCCTTCGCTAACAACAGTTCGGAGAATGTTTCGAACCGTTTGTGCACTGTCTTCAGAAATAACCCGCCGCATCTCTCGCGAAGCAATAGAGTCAATGATCTGGTTATCCTGATCTGTTATCTGCGACACCAGGTAGGGTTGTACAAGAACACCCTTATTAGCGATTGCTGAGACGGCTGTTACCAATTGCAGGGGCGAAACGGCCACCCCGTAACCGAATGCAATCGCGCTGGTGTCCATGCGACGCCATTTTCGGTAATTGGACAGGCTGCCAGAGGTTTCCCCGGGGGCATCAAAACCGGTTTTCGAACCGAAGCCGAACTGTGTCAGAGTTTTATACAGCCGTTCGGCACCGACATCCTCGCTGAGTTTTATCACTCCGATATTACTGGAATACTTGATTATTTGTTGTAAAGAGAGCCATCCGTGAGCTTTGATGTCGCGTATGATCTTTCTGCCGATACGATAGGATCCGTTCTCGCAGAAAAAAATAGTATTGGGCGATAATCCGACAGCGTCGATAGCAGCAGTGGCACTGAAAATTTTCATGGTCGAACCCGGTTCGATGGAATCGGTGATGGCCCGATTGCGCCAATGCTCGGTTTTGAATTTACGGTAGGCATTGGGGTTGAAATTGGGATATTGAGCCATGGCCAAAATGGCACCGGTTTTGGGTGCCATGACGATCACAATGCCGCCATTGGCCTCATACTCCTCGACGGTATCTTTCAACGTTTTTTCGGCGATAAACTGGATCGATTGATCGATTGTCAGGATCAAATTGTGACCGCTGAAATCCGGTGCTTCCTTATCATCGGAAACGATCCGATGACCGAATGCGTCCCGAAGAAACGTGCGCTCCGATGCGGTTCCTTTCAAATAACGATTGTAATAATGTTCGACACCTTCCAATCCCTCACCGTCCACACCGGTGAACCCGATGACTTGGGCGGCAAGGGTTTTTTGGGGATAGAAACGGTTGTACTCAGGGACAAATCCGATACCCTCGATGTTCAGTTTCCTTATCTGTTCGACTTCCCGGGGTGTGGCCTGCCTTTTGATCCAAACGAAGGATTTCTTGGATTGCAAACTTTTCTTGAGGGAGCGGCGATTCATTTTAAGCGGTTTGTCTAACGACGCCGCCACCGCGGCCGGATTTTTTATCCGCCTTGGGTAAGCGGCAATGGAGGTCACTGGGATGCTGACCGCCAGTTCCGACATTTTACGGTCGTAAATGGTTCCGCGCTTTCCCGATGATTTTACCGAAGCTTCATATTGATCCGCCGCCATATCCGACAGCCATGGACCGCGGTAGATTTGCAGGTGGGCGGCTTTCCCGCAAATAACAGCCAGAAAGAAGCCGAAAAAGAGGCCCACAAGGGCAACCCTTATGCGGAAATATTTTCGTTCGGCGGCATTCATGGCAATGACATGATCTGTTCCGGTTGCGGCAAGACCAAGCCGAGCTTTTCCGTGGCGATTTTTACGATCCGCTCGGGCGATTTCAGCCGTGCCATTTCGATTTTAAGACTGTTTTGTAACGCAATCTGGCGTTTTTGGGTTTCTGTCGCCCGATTGATTTCATAGCCGATTTGGGTGCACTGCACGCGGAACCAGGTGTAAACAAATAGCTCGGCGATAAAAATTCCCATCAGAAGGGCCCATAAACCGGCATGTTGCAATTGTTGCGGTCGGCGCTTTCTCTTATTCATGATCGCCACCCTGGTTCCGCTCAGTGCGAGGAGATCTTTTTATCGTTCGGGTTACAAACATCAATCACCCTCAGGGGCATGCGCGGCCAGTTTTTCCACGGTCCGCAGTTTGGTGCTGCGCGCCATTGGATTGGCGGTGATTTCTTTTAACGTCGGTCGAACGACCTTGCGTGTCAGTATCCGCACAGCCGGTTGATTATCACAGACGCATTGCGGGAATTCCGACGGGCAGATGCAGCCGCGGGCCAATGCGGCGAACTGCTGTTTTACAATCCGGTCTTCGAGCGAGTGAAATGACAGGACACACAACCGGCCACCAGGATTCAAGCAATTAACCGCCAGGTCGAGGAACGCTTCGAGTCTTTCTAATTCTTGATTGACGGCAATGCGCAGGGCCATGAAGATCCGTGTTGCCGGATGAATCTTCCGGCCATGCCGCCCCTTTATTGGAAGAGCGTTGACAATGAGGCGGGTCAGTTGACCGCTCGTTCGAATCGGTTGTTTTTTTCGTTCGGTGACAATTTTCCGAGCGATGGATCGTGCCCGGTGCTCTTCGCCGTAATCTCTGAAAATCCTGGCCAGCACGGCTTCACTTTCGTGGTTGAGAATGTCTCCAGCTGTGATACCGGACTCGGGGTTCATGCGCATGTCCAGCGGTTCGTCGCGTGTAAAACTAAAACCCCGTCCGCTGGCTTCGATCTGGTGGAGCGATAGGCCAAGATCGAGCAAAATGCCGTCGACCGCAGAAATTTTCAAGCGGCCAAGAATTCGCGGCAGACTTATAAAATTGTCATGGAAAATGTGGACGGTAGCTTTGCAGGAAGCCAAGACCTCGCGTGCATGTCTGACGGCGTCGATATCCTGATCGATACCGATCAGGGTTCCCCCCGGGAGAATTTTTTCACATATCTGGCCGGCATGACCGGCGCCCCCCAGGGTGCAGTCCACATAGCAACCTCCGGGGCGGCAGTTCAGATAGTCGATGACTTCGACCGGCATCGCGGAGATATGGCGGTAGCGCATTCAATTAGAGCCCCAGCCTTGAAATTTGAAGGCGAACGTCCTCTTCCTGCATATCTTGATCACACCGGGCGTTTTCCTTTTCCCAGCTATCCCGGGCCCAGACCTCAAAATGATCCAGAACGCCGACCAGGGAAATTTCCTTGTTCAATCCCGCGTAATCGCGCAGGGAGGGCGGGATGAGGATACGATCCTGTTTGTCGCAGAAACACTCGAAGGCACCTCCGATGAAAACGCGCCGGAAGCGTCGCATGGCATCGCTGCGTTCGGCCAGTTCGAGAATCCGCTCCTCGATTTTCTCCCATTCACCGAACGGGTAGGCCACCAGGCACTTGTCCATCTTGGAGACCATGACACCGGGCCGTCCGCCGTCCTTGATGAGCTCTTTGAAGCGGGCCGGTATTATCAGGCGTCCTTTAGAATCGATGTTGTGGTTCGATAAGCCGCGGAACCTGGTCATTCCTAATCCCCAATATAGTCCACTTTAATCCACATTTTTGATTATTTAAGTTTATTTTTGTCTGGTTGTCAAGAAAAACTCTTTTATAGAATTATTTTTTATAAATAATTAATAAGTGTTAAAACATAAATGGATTTCGAAGAAAATAGTGGAGTAATGTGGAGGTATTTTGATTTCAATGCAGTTTTTTTCGCTGATCGGGCGTTAACTATCAATATACATATCTTTATCGAATTAAATATCTGTAATTACATAATTAATTAAATGATAGAGCGCTTGTCATTCCTGACACAATGTGTTATATTGTATTACATTTTTAGTATCTAAAATACGCCCTTGTTATTTTGATTACAAAATTTGAATCCACTATGAATTCGGAAGGCCATCCAGTTGACTAAGAGTCTCAAAATCGTGCTTCCTCTGCTTCTACTTTTGCTTGGCACAACCCCGGCTATTCGTGCCGACATTGGAAAACTTCCGAGTATCGCCGTTTATTATGCCGGCCATGTGCCGGTGCAGGAGCTTGCCCAATTCGACCGGATTGTGGTTGAAGCCGACCATGTCAATGCGGCGGAACTCATCGGACTGGAAGAATACGGCGGTCGTGTTCATGCATATGTTTCGGTCGGAGAGGCCGAGTCCTGGCGAGGCGACTACCCGGATATGAAAACCAGCTGGTTTATCGGGCGCAATCCGGGTTGGAATACCGACATTACGGATCTGGCCAATTCGGACTATCGGGAGTTTTTATTGTCCCGACGCTTCAAACCGCTCTGGGAACGCGGATTTCGTGCCTTTTTTCTGGATACGCTGGACAGCTATCAGGGCATCGATCAAGCGAAACTCGACTGGCAGGTTCAGGAGCAAGGGCTGGTGGACCTGGTTCATGATATTAAGGCCCGTTTCCCGGATGCGGAACTGATACTCAACAGGGGTTTCCCTGTGGTTTCACGGATAAAAGAGCTAATTCAGGGGGTGGTTGTTGAAAGTCTGTTTCGCGCCTGGAATCCTCGCAACGGCGAATATTACCCTGTGGCAGCCAATGAACGGAACTGGCTACTCAAAGAGCTGTTTGAGGCGCGAGACGAATACGGATTGGATGTTTACAGCATCGACTATGTGCCGGCGAACCAGCGCGAATTGGCACGCCAAACGGCAAGGCAGATTGCCGAACTCGGAATATCTCCATGGGTCACCGTCCCGGAGCACGATGCCATCGGCACCGGTTGCAAAGAAATACTGCCGCGGCGCATTTTATTGATTCACGATGGGGAATCAGATCGCCGGGATGTCGAGGGTTTATCCGTGGTACTCGATTATTTCGGGTACGTACCGGTGTATCAGGATGTTCACCAGCCTCTACCGCCGTTTCGGTTAATGAATCGATATGCCGGTATTGTATCCTGGCTGTATGACAAGGGCCCGGTAGACTATGAAACTTGGCTAAAATGGCAGGTGGCGGATGGGGTGCGAGTTGTAATGCTGTCACACCCCGGCGTTGCTACGCAAAGCCGGCTATTGACGTCTTTTGGGCTGTCACGGATTGAAGTTGCCTATCCTTGCCGTGTAGTCGCTCACGACAGCTTTTACGGTTTTGAGATCCGCAATGATGTCACCGCAGAACCACTGACCGATTTGCAGAGTACGGATCCGGCCAACACGGTCCATGTTCGGGCGGTTGGCAAACAGGGCAAGTACATAACCCCTGTTGTAACTGGTCATTGGGGAGGGATAGCATTGGATCCCTGGCTTCGCAGTAAAAATGCCCTGAACGCTGACCGCTGGATTGTCGATCCCTTTGCTTTGATCAAGACCGGCTTGGCCTTGCCCGACGTTCCCATGCCCGATGTGACCACCGAAAATGGCAGCCGCCTCTGGATGTCACATATCGATGGCGATGGCTTCCTCAACCGTGCGGAATTGCCGGGGACACCCTATGCCGCTGATGTCATCCGAACCCAAATTCTGCAGATCTACAATCTTCCGACCACCGTATCGATTATCGAAGGAGAAATCGGTCCCGAAGGTTTGTACCCGAGGCAGAGCCCCGATCTGGAGCGGATCGCTCGAGCCATTTTCAGACTGCCGAAGGTGGAACTTGCCAGCCACACTTACAGCCATCCCTTTAACTGGATTGCCGTTGAAGAGGGCGGTACCGTAAGTGGCGAATACAGTTTGCCGATTCCCCGCTACCGATACTCTTTGGACCGAGAGATTATCGGTTCTGTTGAGTATATCAATACCCGTCTGGCCCCCCCGGGAAAACGCGTGAAAGTTCTTTTGTGGACGGGAGATTGCCTGCCTTCTGAAAGGGCCATCCGCATCGCTCGAAAAGCGGATCTGTACAACCTCAATGGTGGGGAGACAACCATTCGCAAAAGCCACCCCTTTATTTCCCGAATTTCGCCGATGTCAAGACCGGTCGGTCGCGAATTGCAGCTTTACGCTCCCGTCATGAACGAGAACGTCTACACCAACCTCTGGCGCGGGCCCTATTACGGATTCCGTCATGTGATCGAAACGTTTGAACTGACAGACCGCCCCCGGCGGCTCAAGCCCATTGACATTTACTATCATTTCTACTCGGGTGAAAAGACAGCCTCACTCCGTGCTCTAAAGGAAGTCTACGACTGGACACTCGAACAGGAGATTTTGCCTCTTTTTATGAGTGAATATGCGAAGCGGGTTTTGGCCTATCAGCAGGCTACGGTCGCCCAGGATCTCAAAGGCAATTTACATTACCTGGCACCCGCTGAACTGCGGTCGCTGCGGCAGACCGGAGATACACAGACACCGGCATTCTCTCCCGGCAAAAATGTCGCCGGCTATCGGCGGCTTCATGACGGCATCTATTATTCCCTGGCCGGGGGGACGAAAACCGATCTGACACACAAATCTCCCGGCAAGCCCTCCATCCGCCTGGTTCGGGCCAACGGTCGTTTGAGCCTTTGGCAGAAAAAAGACGAGGCGGTAAGGTTTTCGATTCATGGCCATCAACCCCTTGAGCTGGTTCTTGACGGACCCGGGAAATGCCGTTTGACCCATGGAAAACGGGTATTTAAAGGCAGGCAAACCAAGGACGGTTGGCTCTTTAAAACCAGCAGACAAAATCTGGAGGGCGTGGAGGTTGTCTGCCGATAAACGTCCACAACTGATCAATCTTCCATTCATGATCGTCTTGGTATTGATGTTCAGTGCCATTTTCATGGTCTTGGTGCATGGAAGAAACAGCTTTGAAAATGAGCGTTTCGACTTGCAGCCGGACGCCTTGTCGGAAGCGTATCTGAAGGTATTTTTGAAGGCTGAGCCCGATAATACGTCAGTAAGGCTGCAACTGGCCAAGCACTATCTCACCATTGGAGAATGGGCAAAGGCCAGTTCAGTATTGAAAGGTGGTGGTTCGTCGTTGGGTACTTTACCCCAAACCAAATGGCTGATGCTTCAGGTGCTGCTTGCGCAGTATTCAGCCTTACCAGGGTCGAGTCCCCAACGCCGGATGCAAATGCAGTCAATTCGTGATCATATCGCGACGTTGGATTTGGAAAATCTGACCACTGAACAGATCCTTTACCTGGCGGACGTCAGCCTACAAATGGGGGCGCCTGATTACGCAGCGACCTACTACGTGATAATGGCCAAAAAGGACGTTGGTAACGCCTGGCACTGGTATGCCGAGGCCGGACGCTGGTCCCTTGCCGCCAACCGTTTAGAGGAAGCGGCCGCCTATTATGAACGGGCGTATCAACATGCGCCGGATCCGGATACCGCCGCAATGTTGGCCGAAGATACCTTAAAGGTCTACGAGGCCTCCATGAGCGTTGGGCAGGCGCTTGTCATGATCCGAAAGGCTCTTGATCGGCAACCACCCGATGAACGCCTTCTGGAGCGAGGCATCACCATGGCAATGGCCCAACAGCAGTTCGAGCTGGCTCGCAAATGGAATCTGCTTTACCTGCAGGACCATCCGAATGATTTGATCGCCTTGGAGCGCCAAGTCGATCTGGCGGTGCATGGCGGTCATAAGAAACAGGCACTCGAATTTTCGAAGCGCTATATTTATCTCAATCCTGATAATAACGCGGCTTTGCGCCGGCAGGCCGAATTGGCGGAGTGGAATGGCCTTTATCCGGAGGCCGTTGAGGCATGGCAGACCCTGGCGCAAAGAACAGATGACCCCGAGATCTATTTGCATCTCCTGCGCTATGCTCAGATCGACTTTGATGTCGGTTTTGAACTTAAAACCATGGCAATTTTGGCTGATCGTCCCGATTTAGAAGAGCAAGAAACGTTGCGTCTGGCCGCCCGTTACGAATACCTGGGTTACCTAGAGCGTGCTGAGCGCCTCCTCAATGATTTTAGCCGAAGACACCCTCAGAGGCGATCCATATTATTGCTTCAGGCTGAATTGCAAGAGCGCATGGGTGAATTGGAAAAAGCACTCCAAATTCGTCAGGCATTGAGTGCGCGACGGGATGCAAGCGCTGATGATCACCTGCAAACCGCGCGACTGATGTATCAGCTTGGCCACTATGAGGCGGCGTACGGGGCGATTAAGATGCTAACCGCTGCCGATATGGCGGAAAACGATTATGCCTATCAGCTAATCGGAGAACTGGCATGGCAGCAGGGTGACTATAAAGTGGTCGCTTATGCATATTATTCTCTCTGGGAAAAATATCCTGGAGATGAATTTTCACGCCAGCGGTTGATTGTCGCCAAACAACAACTTGGTCAGACAAAAGAAGCCGTGCAATTGCTTGAAGAACACTGGCGGCGGACAGGGGACCGAAGGGCTTTTGTGGCTGCTCTTACAGCCGCGCGACAGGCGGAATTATGGCCGCTAATGGACCGGTTGTTTGCATTGGCCGAATCGTTGCCGGACCAGTTTGCTTATGATGAGAACTACTGGTTGCTTAAAGGCGATTGGCACAGCGTCCGACAAGAATACCCCCAGGCTTATCTGGCTTACCGGCAGGCTTTGGCTCTCAATTCTCGGTCGACAGCAGCGGCTGATGGGATCCTTTGGAGTCTGATCAATGCAAAGGATCGCGATCGACTGAGCCGTTGGGTGAATAATCACATTCGATCCGGGCTTCCGTTAACGGAAGCCCATGCCGTCGCGTTGCAGATGTTGGGACGCGATAGAGAGGCCCTGGTCTGGTATGAGGACCAGATCGAATTTCATCAGAACGATGTACTCTGGCTGCTCGATTTCGCCGACTTGCTTGCAAGTGCGGGACGGGAAAATGCGGCTTACAGAGTCCGCAAACATGCTCTTGGCGTATTGTCGGAACAGAAGGAAAGCGTTGCCGAGGACCGTTTGGTCGAATTGGTGGCTGATCTGCAGGGGATACCGGTCGCTTCACGCTGGTTGGCATCTCGACCTCACACTCTCGAAAAGGCAACGGTCTTAAACTGGTGGTTGTATCGCCAGCATCATGATGCGGCCCGCAGTTGGTTGCTTGAGCACCATATCGAGCGGAGCCGCCTGCCGGCCTGGCAGCAATTGCAGTTGGCAATGCGCGAAGATGACCATGAAACCGTTGCCGAGCTTCTACAAGACGATGCGATAAATATCGCACCCATCGATCGAATGAACGCTCACACTTTTTTAGGGCGTGATGATCTGGCCCTTGCGGAAATCGGTTCCCTTGAACAGCTCGATCCCGAGCATCGGGCGGCGGCGGTGGCGGCCGCGGTCAAACTGCCCAATTTGTGGGAAGCCGGATACAGTAATGGCAGTATCGGCGGGCTTGGCATCCATAATTTCGAAGGATTGTACTGGAGAAATCGCGGGACATATGGCTGGGGGCTGGCCGGTGGAATCAGCGCTTTTGAGGAAGACGATGACGTTCTTACCGTTTCACCGCACAACGAGACCCGGTTGACCGGATCCTGGCGCCGATACCGGGATGATATATGGGCTTTTGATCTCGGTTACCGGGACGGCAACGGTGGATCGGTTTTTCCACTTGACCTATCGTACCGATCCACCGACCGACGGCCCTGGCAATACCAATTGGGCCTGCAGAGTAATTCTTTGACTGCCGTCAGCGGTCTTATGCGTCTCTTGGGCGTCCAGGACCGAGTCGGCGCAGTATTTGAGTATTCGATTGATCCAAGGCTGTCCCTATCACTTGGCGCCAATCGGCATCGCTACGAGAGCCTTGGCGGCAGTACCCTGGCTTGTGGAAATACCATCAATTTCAACTTCAGCTATCGACTCTTCGGCGGTTCGACCCAGTGGTTGTTGGGTGGCGGCGCGGCATGGGAGAAGAACAACGTGGTCGACCAGGTGCCGGACGATTTGCAGCCGTTTCTCAACCCCGATGTGGGCACGGACGCCTTGGTCCCTGAGGAGTACCGCGATATCGGTCTTTCCATGTACCTGGGACGCGGTCAGTTACTCAGCACTTATCCCATGGTGGCGAGCCCTCAGTCGGCGAGTCCGAGATGGTTCACCGATCTTTGGCTCGGCTATATCGAGCCCGAATCGACCCTGGGAGTGGCCGCCCGTGTCGGTGTGGGCACGTCCGTGTTTGGTGGGGATGAACTCGGCTTGACCGCCGCGTACGATGACAGATTAAACAGAATCGCGGGCGGGGGGCCGTCTTATCGGGTACAACTGTACTACCGTTTTTACCTTGGGCGCTGACAGGTTGACGGGACGGACACGAATGTTTCTCAAAGTTATTTTGGACGATTCAGGACATTACAAGGCAGGAGGAACCATGAAAATATTCAAATGGATCGCATTGACAATGCTTGCCGGCTGGTTTGGGGCCTGTACGGTACACCAAGTGCAGGAAAGTCAACCGCTGGAAAAGGATGCCGCATGGGTGATTTTGCCAGTGGTCAATTTGGCTGAAGTTCCTATGGCGGGAGAGAATATCGAGGCCATGCTCGACAGTGCCTTGCGCATCCGCGGTGTGGATGATCTACAACGCCAGACAGGGACGTCCCAGGCTGGTGGGGGACTGTTGCTGGATGATCGCCAGCGCTATGAACACGCTCTGAAACAGGCCGGCCAAGGCAACGCCCGCTTCGGTGTGACAGGCTCGGTTCATGAATGGCGGTATAAAACCGGTTTGGATGGTGAGCCGGCCGTGGGGTTGACGCTGCAGGTGGTCGCATTGCCTTCGGGCCAGGTACTCTGGACAGCCTCCGGGGCCAAAACGGGATGGGGGTATTCAAACGTGAGCGGAACGGCAGAGAAATTGGTGATGCAGCTACTCAAAGGGCTGACACTGCATTAGGCAATCAATGGCGATATTCGATAAATATACGCGCGAGAATGACAAGCGCTCTCGGTTCTTTACCGCCGAGGGGGAAACGCTGACGATACTGTTGGCATTCCTGACCATTGGCTACTGGTTGAATCCAACGGACCCCTTGTTTGTGCAGTCGGAGTTCCCCTGGCTGATCTTCGCCAGTCTCTTACCGGCCTTGCGCTATGGGTTTGTCTATGGATTCACCAGCGCCATGTTGCTCATTGGTCTGTTGGGTGCGGCGGCACATTGGCAAAAATTCGGCATTGAAACCTTTCCGGTTAAATACAGCATCGGGTTACTTTTCTCAGCGATGCTTGCGGGAGAATTTGTCGATGTGTGGATGAAAAGGGAAGCCAGGCAACGCATTGTCAACAGTTACCAGCGCATGCGACTGGAAGAATTTACGCGCAGCTATCACCTGTTAAAGGTTTCTCACGACCGTATGGAACACCGCCTCGCAGCCGGCACGGTCAGCCTGAGAGAAGCCCTGATGGGACTACGTCGACGCCTTATGCTTCAAACCAGCGAGGAAACATTAGGCAAGGATAGTGGGGGAAGGATCTTAAGGCTTTTTGCCGATTATGTCTCGATTCGCATAGCGGCCCTCTATCGCGTGAATAGGGCGAACAAGGTCGCAATTGACCCGGTGGCCACCCTTGGCCAGCTAAAGATTGATCCCAATCACGAAATGGTTTCCCTTGCATTGCAAAAGGACTGTTTGGTGAGTGTCCGCGATATTATCGAACGCCAGGAGGCAATGGAGGACAGCCCGTTGGCGGTAGTGCCCCTGATCGATGTCAATGACAGGATCCATGGGGTTCTGGTTATAGAAGACATGCTGTTTCTGTCACTTCAGGAGGAGAATTTGCGCTTGCTGGCGGTTTTGGGTGGCCAAATCGGCGATATGTTGTCGCTGGCTTCCAGCCAAAGCGGAACCGATGCGGATGGCGCCCGATTCGTTCGGGAAACCCAGCGTGCCATTCTCAATCGGCGTCAGTTTGGCCTTCCGGCCATGCATGTGAGCATATCAATTCCGCTGGGAGATCAAGGCAATGAAATCGAGACATTACTTTTGAGACAGCGGCGCGGTCTCGACTGTATTTGGGTGCGCGAAAATGGCTCCGGGAAATCTTTGTTGCTGTTGATGCCACTGACAGGACCTTTGGAATATGAAGGTTATGAGAAGCGAATCGCCCAAATTCTGCGTGAACGTTTCGGCCAATCCATCGAAGAGCTCGGTCTTCGCATCATGACGCGTGAAATATTGGCCAAACACAAAATAGATACTCTCTTGAGTCTAAATGATTAAATGGCATAAGAAAATATGGCTTTCGTTGGCTGTCCTCACAGCACTCAGCCTTGAGATCGCCGGTTTGAATGTCTTATTCTCCGTTGATTCGCTGATCTTTCAGAAAAAAGCATTTCTAATGCTTCACGGTTCGGGCTGTATTGTTGGCGCTGCGTTTATGGTCGGCATCCTTCCCCGCGCTTATCGGCAATCACTCTTTTCTTCTTTTTTCTTCTTTTTCTTAATCTGCCTTTTCATACCCGGTCTAGGGCTGATCGGTCTGCTTTTATCGGTTTGGCCGGCCATATATCGCGTCCGTCACTTACAGGATAAAGGATACATGCAGGTCCCGGTGCCAGAACTGCCGTATAAACCGCTCAAAGTCCAGCAGCAACCCATTTATGGACAGGCGGGTATGGTAAGTATTTTGCGACACGTTCAAGATCCGGAAAGAAGAATCAAGGCAGTGATGGCAACCCGGCAAATGACATCCCAGGAAGCCATTCCTGTGCTCAAAGAAGCACTGCGGGATCCAGCCGATGATGTCCGTTTATTGGCATACTCCATGCTCGACGCCTTGGAGGAGGAGATCAATGCCACCATTCGCTCTTTGCTGACCCGGCTTGAAAACGAGGCGCCGTCTCAATACCAGGATTTGCATGAACGCATCAGCAACAGCTATTGGGAATTGGCCTACCTCGGGCTTGCCCAAGGAGATGTTTTGCGCCATGTGCTAAATCGATCGTTACATCATCTCGAGCAGGCGTTGGATACCGGTGCCGGTGACCCGGGTTTGCACATTCAGCGCGGCCGGCTACTCATGCACCAGCGGCGGTGGGACGAAGCGGCCAATGCCTTTGCCACAGCGGTTGAATGGGGCATTCCGGAGACGAGCGTGGCGCCTTATCTGGCCGAGGTTGCATTCGAAAAACGAGATTTTAATCAGGTCGTCACCTTCATTGGCCAGCTTGGGCCTTCGATTCGAAAAAGCGAACGGCTGGCGGCGATCGCGGCGTATTGGACATGAATAATGGACATAAATGAAAGTTGGCAAAAAGTGCTCAATTCTGGTGCACCGGCCGATATCGGCCTGATGCTGGAAGGGACATACCCCTTTGTCAGCGGTGGGGTTTCCAGTTGGGTCCGGCAAATCATTGACGGATTTCCTCAATTTACTTTCGCACTGGTTTTTCTGGGCGGCGCCCAAAAACATTATGGCGATATGAAATATCCTCTGCCATCCAACGTGGTTCATCTCGAAGTTCATTATCTCATGGATCCGCAGCGGGGCGACAAGCCCCATCGAATGAAGGGTAATCCGGCCGCCTATACAACGGTGAATGATCTGCACGAGGTCCTGCGATCAACCCGTGGCATTGATCTGAATCTCCTGATGAAAAGATTGGTCAAAGAATTGGGAGACTCAAAAAACATGGGACTTGATAGCTTTTTGCACAGCCAGGAAGCGTGGACTCAGATTACAGACAGCTACTCGAATTTCTGTACCGAACCGTCGTTTGTGAATTATTTCTGGACGGTCCGGATTATGCACACACCCGTATTTCGCCTCGCGGCTATGACCGACAATATACCCCCGATGAAGGTGGTTCACAGTATCTCGACAGGATACGCAGGATTTCTGGCCACATTGCTTAAACACAAGCGAGGCGTTCCTTTCATACTTACCGAGCATGGCATCTACACCAAGGAACGGAAGATCGACCTTGCCCAGGCCGACTGGATAGAGGATCCGCGTGAAGCCTTCGGCAGTAGTCTCGATGCTGACGTGAGCTACGTCCGCCGGTTGTGGATTCGATTTTTTGAAGGCATTGGAAGAGTGGCCTATGATGCGGCCAACCCGATCATTTCTCTATACGAAGGAAACCGGTCAAGACAAGTTCAGGATGGTGCCGATAAGCGGCGCACCCATGTGATTCCCAACGGCATCGATCTTGATCGTTTCATACCGGTCCGCACTTCCCGTAAAAAAGGGGTCCCACCGATCCTGGCGCTCATCGGGCGCGTGGTTCCAATTAAAGATATTAAGACATTCATTCGGGCGATGCGCACGATCTGCAACACACTGCCGAATGCCGAAGGCTGGATCGTGGGGCCAGAAGAGGAGGATCAGGATTATGCCACTGAATGTCGGGCTTTGGTGGAGAATCTTGAATTGCAGAACGGTGTTAAGTTTTTGGGTTTTCAAAAAGTTGAGGATATTTTTCGTCAAGTAGGGGTACTGGTGCTGACCTCCATCAGTGAAGCGCTGCCGTTGGTCATCCTTGAAGGTTTTGCCAGCGGGGTGCCGGCTGTAGCGACCGACGTCGGTTCGTGCCGAGAATTGATCGAAGGGGGGCGGCCGGAAGACAAAGCGCTGGGGATAGCCGGTGCTGTGGTTTCTATTGCCAGCCCTGAGGCAACCGCTCAGTCGGCCCTATCATTACTACAGAACGAATCCACCTGGTATGCTGCTCAGCAAGCGGGCATCAAAAGGGTGGAGGCTTATTACACTCAAAAAGACATGTTTGAGAATTACGGCGGCATATACCAGGCGGCGTTTGACGCGGTGGAGAGGAATGGCTGATGGCTGGTATCGGGTTTGAACTGCGCAAGTTGCTCAAGAAGGAATCCCTTTTTGGTATCATCCGCGCTTACAGTTATGCCGGTGTTATCAGTTCAGGGCCCTGGGTGCTCTCGATCCTTTGCGTGATGCTGATCGGCGTGTTGAGCATTGGTCGCGTACTACCACAGACTTTGATCGTTCAGTACCTGGTATCGGTCACCCATTTGATGGCCGCTTCACTGATAGTCACGAGCCCCTTACAACTATTATTCACCCGTTTTATATCGGACCGTCTGTTCGAAAAGCGGGATAAGGTTGTATTGCCCAACCTTCTCGGCGCCCTATTGCTTACCACACTGGTTTCAGGATTAATGGGCGTGGCGTTGAGCCTAACCATTTTTCAGGAAACATTTCTGTATGAATTGATCATGATCGCTTCATTTGTCACCCTATCCAATATTTGGGTGGTTGTGATATTTCTGTCGGGAATGAAATCCTACCATGCTATTCTACTCGTTTTTACAGGCGGATATGGTACGGCTTTCATTGCGTCGCTATTGCTGCGATCTCTGGGAATGGAAGGATTGTTGGGCGGGTTTTTGATAGGCCAGTCCGTACTTCTCTTTGCCATGATCTATCTGGTTATTAGCCAGTACCCGGGCGAGAATTTGCTTGCTTTTGAATTCTTAAGCCCTCGCCGATCCTATTATTCTTTAGCGGCAACGGGACTGATGTTTAATCTGGCCATTTGGGCGGATAAATTCATATTCTGGTGGACGCCTGAAACCTCCCAACCGATCATCGGTCCCCTGCGCGCATCCATAATATACGATTTGCCGATTTTTCTCGCTTATTTGTCGATTATTCCCGGTATGTCGGTTTTCCTGGTACGCATGGAGACAGACTTTGTCGAAAGCTACGATAAATTCTATTCGGCTGTTCGTCAGGGAGATACGCTCGACCACATCCGTCTGCACAAAGACGACATGGTTCTCAACGTCAAGCAGGGGATATACGAGATTTTCAAGGTACAGGGAATAACGGTGGTTCTGCTGTTTCTGGCGACAGAGCGATTGCTGGATGCGATCGGCATATCAAACCTATACAGTCATCTGTTTCGTGTGGATCTGGTCGGCATCGGTGTTCAGGTTCTACTTTTGGCTGTTTTAAATGTGGCCTTCTATCTGGATTTACGCCGCTCGGCAATGATGCTGACCGGACTTTTCCTGTTGGTCAACATCATGGCAACCTTAACGAGTATTCGTTTGGGACCCCATTATTTCGGATTCGGTTTTGCGGTAGCCACGACATTGTCCAGTCTTGTCGGCATTGTCCATCTCCACGGTAAATTGAATAAACTTGAATACGAGACCTTCATGCTTCAGCCGTGAAAAGGTTATTCGTAAGCATTCACAGGGCACCGCATCTGCATTGTTATCGGGCACTTGAAGTACAAAAGTACGTCTGCGCGCCCGACGCCTTGCATCTGCAGCACCCTGTAAACGCTTACAATTCTGTGGCCTGAAGTACATTAGACGTTGCAACCCTGTGAACCGATACTATTATTCATCGTTTCCAATCGAACCTCTTCCCCCGTCCCATAAAGCTGGTTGTTAATCCGGATCGTTTGCCGATCCAAATCCTCACCGTTTCGATCCTAAACGAAAAATCGGTTGATTAATCCACCCCGTGGCATTAGATAAGATCTTGATTCAGAAGACCTTGCATTTTCAGGATCGACAGGGGTGTCGGTAAACGACAGCGTCAGCTTGGTAACAGAAGGAAAGACACGGCATGCGCAGAAAAGAGAAAGAAATAACGGACCGGGCGGAAATCGAGGCCATCATCGCAAAGGCGCTCGTCTGCCGGCTGGCCATGGCCGACGAAAACGGACCGTACATCGTGCCGCTCTGTTTCGGTTTCAGAAACAATACCCTCTATTTTCATTCCGCGATTCGCGGTAAGAAACTGGACATTCTCCAAAACAACCCCCGGATATGTTTTGAATTCGAGGGTGACTGCGCTGTTCGCAGCGGTGGAAACGCCTGCGAATTCAGTATGCGCTACAGCAGCGTTATCGGATTCGGAACAGCCACATTCATCGAAAATCCACAAGCCAAACGCGACGCCCTGGATGTCATCATGGCGCAATATACCGACGGTAAGTTTGACTACACCGATGCAGCGATCAGGAGAATAGCTATCATTAAGGTCGATATCGACGCCTTGACCGGTAAATCATCACGCTAAGATGACGATTCGCATAATGAACGGCACAACCTGAATTCATGTTTAAATCAAAAGTCACTCGATCCACAAACGGCCGAATTGACGGTCGCGATATCCCTGCTGAAGGCAACAGCTTTGACGAAGGTCTCGTTACCGAAGTCAAAGAAATTGCCGCTGGTTTTTTTGCGCGTTGCCGTGGCAGTCACGATTGGGACCATACCTTGAGAGTTTTGCGGCTTTGTGAGCGGATCGCCGCTGCTGAATTGGCGGACCCGCAAGTGGTTCGCGTTTCCGCCCTGCTGCACGATATCGGCCGGTCGGATCAGGATGACGCCAACGGCAACTTGTGTCATGCCCGGCAGGGCGCCCGGATGGCCATGCCGATAGTGGCAAAATTACCGTTTTCAGATGATCAGAAGCAAAATATCCTGCACTGTATCGCCACACACCGCTTCCGGGGGGAAAGTGTGCCCGATACGGTCGAGGCCAGGGTCTTGTTCGATGCTGACAAACTGGATGCGATTGGTGCGGTGGGGGTGGCCAGGGCATTTCTATTTGCTGGTGAAGTCGGTGCCCGCCTTCACAATCCTGATGCGCGGATTGAGGAGACCCTGCCGTACACAACGGATGACACAGGATACCGGGAGTATCGGGTCAAACTCTGCCGGATAAAAGATCGCATGCTCACAGCTACCGGCAGGAAGCTGGCAGAACAACGGCATCAATTCATGGAAGAATTCTTTGAACGTTTTCTACAAGAATACGACGGAAAGGGGTAGTTTTATGAGCATCAATGTGGTTGAGAAAATCGACGCGGATGTCACCGTGAAACATGTATTGGTCAGTGTGTCGGACAAGAATGGTTTGGACGCATTCGTGCCGCAGTTGTTAGATATCAACCCGGAGATAAAGTTTTTTTCTACCGGGGGCACCTATAACCGGCTAAAGGAAATTCTGGGTGAGAAAGCCGGCATCTGCCTGACCCAGGTTTCTGATTATACCGGACAGCCCGAGACTCAGGGAGGACTGGTGAAGACCCTTGATTTTAAAATATACCTCGGTCTTTTGACGGAAACCTATAACGACTCTCACCAGTCCGACCTCAAACGGACGGATAGTGTTCCCATCGATATGGTTGTCGTCAACCTTTACCCTTTCAAAGAGACAATCGTCCGCGCCGGCGTGACCGTTGAACAGGCCCGTGGAAACATTGACATTGGCGGTCCCTGCATGATCCGGGCTGCAGCCAAGAATTTCATCCGGGTCGCCTCCGTGGTCGATCCGGTTGACTACGGCCGGATCGTTTCCGAACTGAAGGCCACCGGTGGAAAACTCACCCTTGACCTCCGGTATCAGCTCGCCGGCAAAGCGTTTGAACACACGGCAGTTTATGACCGTACCATAGCGGACTATCTGGCCGATCAGACCGTCGAGCACGTTGCCGGTTGTTACGCCAAGTGATTCGAGATTTAACAGGGTTTTTAATAACGTCATGAGCGCCGGCAAGACAAGGCAAAATCGGACGAAAAAGCGGAGTTTATGTGTGTTAAATGAGCATTTTCGCTGAAGCGGGGGTAGGGCCCCGCGGTTCAGCCATTAACGCCGTATTGTCAAGCGCAATAGTTTTTCAACAGCCTGTTAAGCCAATCGAGGGGCCCTGACGCCCTATACAAACCGATAAAGGAGACAGCCATGGCCGAAGATCTCAAGAAAATGTACCGTACCATTGTCGATGACCATTTCCCTTCCCAAATGGAGGTCAGTTTTATTGAAGGCAGCAAGCGGCAGACGCTTTTTTACGAAAAGGTGCTCTGGGCCATTGACGATGTCCAAAAGGGGCTGCGTTATGGGGAAAATCCCGGTCAGGAAGCCGCCCTTTATAAGATGGTCAACGGCAACCTGGTCCTGGGTGAGGCCGAATCGATTCAGCCGGGGCAATATCTGGCTTCCGATATCGCGCTTCTTCAGTCCGGGAAACATCCGGGGAAGACGAACCTGACCGATGCGGACAATTCCCTGAACATTTTACGGTATTTCATGGACAAACCGACCGTGGTGATCGTCAAGCACAACAACCCCTGCGGTGTGGCCAGGTCCGATGTGCTGGAAGACGCTTACCTCAAGGCAAACATGGCTGACCGGGTCGCCGCTTTCGGCGGATGTATCGCGTTAAACCGCGCGGTCGATCGCGCGACGGCCGAAGCCATCAACCAGCAGTACGCCGAGGTCGTGGTGGCACCGGATTTCGAAGACGGGGTGATGGATATTTTTGCCCGCAAGAAAAGTCTGAGGATCATCCGGATCGGTAACATCGAGCGCCTGAACACATTCGTCGGCCAGCGCGTGGTGGAATTCAAATCCCTGATCGATGGCGGCATCATTGCCCAGTGGTCTTTCGTGCCGATGAGCCGTACCAAAGACAAACTTCAATTGGCGCAGTGCGACTACAAAGGCAAAACCTATCGGGTGAATCGGAAACCGTCGAATAAAGAATGCGAAGACCTTCTCTTCGGCTGGTTGGTCGAATCGGGGATTACATCCAACTCCGTCATCTACGTCAAGGACCAAGTTACGGTGGGCATCGGCACCGGCGAGCAGGATCGGGTCGGTGTGGCCGAGATCGCCCGGGATAAGGCCTACCGCAAGCTGGCAGACCGCTACTGTTTCGAAACCCATGGGAAACCGTATAACGACATGAAAGACAAAGACAAAAAAGCCGAGATTGATTACCGGGTGGCCCAGGTGAAGGGCGGCTTGATCGGGGCCGCGATGGTCAGTGACGCTTTCTTCCCCTTCCGGGATGGGATCGACGTCGGATTGCGTGAAGGCGTGTCGGCGGTGATTCAACCGGGCGGTTCGACCAATGATTACCAGTCCATCGAGGCATGCAACGAAGTAGAGGCAACGATGGTCTTCACCGGCCAGCGTTCATTCAAACATTGATAAGGCTCCGACACCTGGACGAGGGGCATCTTTGGTGTCTAAAGTTGAAGCGGATGACAACAAGCGGGCAAAACGCCCGCTTGTTGTTTTTTGAATCCCGGACTAGGGATAAAATTTTCAAAATCGCGGGTTAAGGAAGAATAAAATTATCGGCGAGATACTGAGCGAAACGAAGGGAAATCTGACGTTTTAAACAAGTGCGACCGTAAGTTTGTCATAACATTTTAGGCAATTTGCGTCGATTTGTCCATGCCTCTCAAGCAAAATACCACCCTGTAAGCCAAAGCCCCCGGAAGTCTTATGGAGTTCAATTTCAACATCTTGCCCACATTCACTGCAGGTCTTGCGAATAATAACCGGACGATCGGGTGGGTTGTCCCCGAATAGTTTTCTTAGTGTATCCAAACTGACCAGCTTCGGTTTCATTCTGAGGCTCCGACACTATCGATATACATGTGAAATGTTTTTCCCATTTATATGACAAACTTTTCACAATTGTCAATTTAAATATAACAGAACGATCAACGTTGGCGAGTGCTTGGCGGGCGAGTAATCTATCTTTTTTCGAAACGCTAAAAAGAGCAATGGAAATGGCAAGGTGGGCCTTTATACTTTTTTCTGTTTAAATATTCTTCGGCGCTCGTTAGCGTCCGTTCTTCTAATTGCAGATTCGCTTCTTCGATCGTTACCCGATCGGCGGTCATGGTTTGATCTTCTTTCGGGAATATGAAGAAAATAAGTTAATTTACGTCTCTCATACCCCAATCGTCTACCGCCTTGATCATGCACGATGGTATCCATATGTTAAGGTCTTTCAAAATTTTGATTGCTATAGAGACAGACGGTGGATCGGTTTTTTATTAAGATCTGAAATCATTTCAACGATAGGTAAATAATGCTTCAGTTAGCTACTACTCCATAATACAACTACGGACAAATTACTACACATTTTTATTATCATATCACAGAGAGGCGCAGTATAAAAGGCATTAAACAACAACCTGTTTTTTCATTCGTGATCTAAAATTTTTCAGATGGAATAAATGCTGCAATCAAGCGAAGATTTTAGTTTGTGTGGTGCCGGAAAATTTCAGGACAACATTGACTGTCGGCAGTTAAGACAAGTAAAACGGGGGGATCAAAGCCCCGTTTCATACTTCTTCGTGTGAATCGGTGAGTCGGTGTGAATCCGGTATCCCCGGTACCAAGTATGCAAAATTCATGCAACATAGCCACGGAATTTGATGCAACAATTCAGGCTATCGTTTTTTCAGTACGTTATTAATCACCCCCAAAGCATGCTCAATATCTTCAGCCGTTATGTGATAATGGGTGACGGCCCGAAGGCGGCTTTTTCCGGTGGGAAGTACTCGCACGCCTGCAGCGCTAAGGTCCCCGGCCAGAAGTTCCGCTGTATAATCATCGGCCTTGGTTTCAAAAAAGACAATGTTCGTTTTTACATCTTCGGGGTCGATGGACAGGCCTTTGAACTCAGCCAAGCCTTGAGCCAGACGTCGGGCATTGGCATGATCTTCGGCAAGCCTTGCGGTCATCTCCGTCAGGGCGACGATTCCTGCCGCGGCCAGGACACCGGCCTGGCGCATACCGCCGCCCAGGACCTTACGGGCCCTTCTGGCTCTGTCCACAAAAGATCGGGTTCCACAGACCACCGAGCCCACCGGGGCTGCCAGTCCCTTACTGAGGCAGATACTGACCGAGTCGGCCGCATCAGCCAATTCGGCCGCCGGAACATCGAGTGCAACGGCCGCATTGAAGAGTCGGGCACCGTCAATATGGATCCTCAGACCGAACTTGGCGGCCAGGCGCCGGACCGATTGAAGATAATCGCTACCTAAGGGAGCGCCGTTGCAGCGGTTATGGGTGTTTTCGAGGACCACCAGCCGCGTAATTGGGAAGTGGACGTTTTCCGGGCGAACGGCCGCTTCGATATCCTCCAACAGAAGCTTTCCATCGGGTTGATTGGGAACGGTCCTGGGGTGGATGCTTCCCACGGCCGAGGCCCCCCCCTGTTCGTAGAAAAAAATGTGGGCCTGATCACCCAGTATCATTTCATCCCCCCGGCCGCAGTGGGTCAGCTGGCAGACCAGGTTGGCCATTGTTCCGCTGGTCACGTAAAGTCCCGCTTCCTTACCGAGCCTCTCAGCGGCCATTTCCTCCAGACGGTTGACCGTCGGATCTTCTCCGAAGACATCGTCACCGACTTCGGCTGCCGCCATTGCCTTGCGCATCGAAGCGGTCGGTTGTGTGATCGTATCAGAACGCAGATCGACAATTCGGTTATCCATGCGTTTTTTCCTCATTGGATATCGTGGTTTGAAAGCGTTTTGAACTCAGCCCGAAAGTTTCATGATATATCAATAGGGCAACCAAAAAGGTTAAAATCTTCCGGATAGTACCTCAGGCGCTATCTTTAAGAAATATTTTCCTTACCGGCAAGCCTTTTCGTCCGGGATCTCCGGAAGGCATGTCAAGATGAAGATTGCTGCGCAAAAAAAATCGCGCAATAAACCCTCCCCCTTGGGGGGAGGAACCAGAAGGATTCAACTGATCCGGGGAATTTCTGAGAGCCCGAATAAATTCGAATTTCGCGTTTATTTCTTCCACTTTAAGCCGTTTGGGATCTCAATCTTGCCCCTTACAAAGCGGCAACATGATGCCACGTGACAGGCGGGTGGAGATTCACGCCATAAACCAGGGAAAGTGCGCCTTGACGAGCACCACAGGCACCATGTAATAAGGAGACGATGATAACTGGTGCCCAACCATAAAATGACTTTTCCTGGCTGAGCCCTCTTATCCATCGCCTTCCAGCTGCAGCATACGTTCAGTGCGCCTCGAGGCAATCCTTGGGTGCGGCTCCCGTAAAAAATGCGGGATTTCGTGCCTGATTGAAACATTATTCGAACGGTTTAAAAGGAAAGGAAGCGGTTCATGGGAAAACTCTTGTGGAAGCCAGCGGCGGAAAAAGTCAAAACCACCAACATGTATCGTTTCATGAAACAGGTCAACGCACGCTTCGGTCAGCATTTCACCGAATACGATTCGCTCTACCGGTGGTCGGTTGATAATATCTCCGATTTCTGGACCACCATGTGGGACTTTAGCGGTATTATCGCTTCCGCGCCTTACCAGGAAGTGATCGACGATCTGAACACAATGCCGGGGGCCAAGTGGTTTACCGGGGCCCGGCTCAATTTTGCCGAGAACCTTTTGCGTTTCCGCGACGACCAGGTGGCCATCGTTTTCAAGGGTGAAGACCAGACAACCACCTACCTGACATATGCCGAACTCTATCACGAGGTTGCCCGGCTGACGGAAGCGCTGAAGAAAACGGGCGTGCAGCCCGGTGACCGTGTCGTGGGATTTATGCCCAACATGCCCCAAGCCATCATTGCCATGTTGGCCGCCGTGAGCACCGGCGCCGTCTGGTCTTCCTGCTCCCCGGATTTCGGCATCAAAGGCGTGCTCGACCGGTTCGGTCAGATCCGGCCCAAGGTTCTTTTTACGGCCAATGGGTATTCCTTCAAGGGTAAGAAGATAAATTCACTGGAGCGGATTGCCGACATCCTGAAAGAATTGCCCTCGATAGAAAAGGTTGTCGTAGTGCCCTATACACATCAGGCACCCAACATCGCTGACGTGCCCAAAGCGATTCTATATCATGATTACATCGCTCCCGAATCCGATCTCGATATCGCGTTCGCCCAACTGCCCTTCGACCATCCCCTCTACATCATGTACTCGTCCGGAACCACCGGTCTGCCCAAGTGCATGGTTCAAAGTGCCGGCGGTATTCTGATCCATCACCTGAAGGAGCTGATGCTGCACACCGATCTGAAAAGACAGGACACGATCTTTTACTTTACCACCTGCGGCTGGATGATGTGGAACTGGTTGGCCAGTTCTCTGGCCGTGGGGGCGACCCTGGTACTATTCGACGGGAACCCCTTTCATCCCCAGCCCGGTGCCCTGTGGGAGATGGCGCAGGACGAAAAGGTCACGGTTTTCGGGACCAGCGCCGGTTATATTGCCGCTCTTCAGAACGCGGGAGTCAAGCCCGGCAAAACGTATGACCTTGCGCCATTGCGGGCGCTGTTGTCCACCGGGTCCCCCTTGTCCATCGAAGGGTTCGATTTCATCTACCAGGAGGTCAAATCCGATCTCCAGTTGGCATCCATTTCCGGCGGGACGGATCTCAACGGGTGCTTTGCTTTAGGTAACCCCATGGCCCCTGTATATGCCGGTGAGTTGCAGTGCCGGGGGCTGGCAATGAAGGTCGAGGCATTTGACGATAGCGGCCGATCGGTTGTCGGCCAGCAGGGTGAGCTGGTCTGCACTCGGCCATTTCCGTCCATGCCGATCTATTTCTGGGACGATCCGGACGGCACCAAATATCACAAGGCTTATTTCGATGTTTATCCAAACGTCTGGCGCCACGGCGACTTCATTGAGATCAACGCGCGCGGGGGAGTGGTCATATACGGTCGGTCGGACGCGACGTTGAATCCTGGTGGGGTGAGGATCGGTACAGCCGACATCTATCGTCTGCTGGAACAGGTCGATGAAATCGAAGACAGTGTCGTCGTAGGACAGGATTGGAAGAGTGACGTGCGGATTGTCCTGTTCGTTAAAATGGCGCCTAACAGCCAACTTACCGAAGCGTTGCAGAATAAAATTCGCAAATTGATCCGGGAAAATGCCTCACCCCGCCACGTACCGAGTAAAATTATCAACATTCCAGCCGTTCCATACACTTTGAACATGAAAAAAGTGGAATTGGCAGTGAAAAAAATGATCGAAGGCAAGCCGGTGCTCAACCGTGACGCTTTGAGCAACCCGGAAGCGCTCAATTATTACAAGGATTTGCCGGAGCTTCAGGAGGATTAACCCGAACCTGACCTCTATCCTTTTCTGAAAGTGACTAAAAGGCGCACTTCGGCAATGTATAGTGGGAAGGCAGCGCGGGGGATCGAACATCCCCGCGCTTACGTCGATGAGGGCCTTGCCAATCACCCCATGAACTTGCAGGTTATTACTGATGATTGACCCTTATTACATCTTACCGGTGGGAATAATTCACAATCGCGAAAACGATGTTCGGATTGAAATATATCCAGAGTACACAGGGGCATTGTTGGGGTTGAAAAATTTCTCCCACGTCCAGGTGCTTTACTGGTTGCATCTCAACGATTCGCCCGAAAGGCGCCAAACGCTGCAGGTCCATCCGCGTAAAAACCCTGCCAATCCACTGACAGGCGTTTTTGCGACCCATTCTCCCCGCCGGCCTAACCCCATCGCCCTTTCGCGGTGCAGAATTACGGCTGTCACCGCTTCCGGTATCGACATCGATGAAATCGACGCATTCGATGGATCGCCTGTTATCGATATAAAAGCCTTTTTTCCTTTTGACCCCGATGACACACCGGTCAGGTTTCCGGATTGGGAGTGACGGGGCAACAGACGTTTCCTTTCAGCTGAACGTTGCCAGAGATACCATGCCAGAAAAACTTGTCGGTCAGATAGAGAACATCACCTATACCAACGAAGAGAACGGCTATACGATTGCAAAGGTGAGAGTTTCCGGCCGACAGGATCCTATTACCATCGTGGCCAATTTGATTGCCCCGACGCCGGGCGAAGTCCTCCGGATGACGGGAGAATGGACGCGGCATCCTCAATACGGCAATCAGTTTAAGGTGGACGAATACGAAACCTCCGTTCCCGCCACGGCACACGGCATTCGGATCTATTTAGGCTCGGGGATGATTAAGGGGCTCGGACCGGTTATGGCCAAACGGATCGTTAAAAAGTTTGGTCGCGAGACCCTGAACGTCATTGAGAAGGATATCGACAAGCTGGCCCAAGTCAACGGTATCGGTGCGAAACGCGTTGCCATGATCAAAAGTGCCTGGGATGAGCAGAAAGACATTCGGGATGTGATGATTTTTTTGCAGTCTCACGGGGTGAGTACCGGGTACGCGACCAAAATATTCCGACAATACGGCAACCGATCGGTCGCTGTCGTAAAGCAGAACCCTTTTCGCCTGGCGACTGACATTTCCGGCATCGGGTTTAAAATTGCCGACCGGATCGCGGCGCTGCTCGATTTCCCGGCCGATTCGGATCTGCGAGTGGCTGCCGGTGTCCTCTATGTTCTGGAGCTCATGACCGGAGAAGGTCACGTGTTTGCGCCATACGGGAGCCTCAAGGCCGAATGCAGTGAAGTTCTTAAGGTCGCGCCGGAGCTCGTTGAGAAAGCTCTGGCGAGCCTGACCATCAAGGGTCGGATCGTTATCGAGGACTTGACACCGGGTCAAAGAGAGATCGAGGGGCGCGATACGTGCGTCTATCTGACACGCTTTCACGTTTGTGAAACAGGCATTGCCGAACGGTTGAAAACCCTCAAAGCATCTTCTAAAAGCATGCGTCAGATACGTGTGAGCGATGCCCTGGAATGGGTGCAGCGAAGGCTTACCATCGATCTGGCCGACGACCAGCGCCGCGCCGTTTCGGCGGCGCTGACGGACAAGGTCCTGGTGATTACGGGTGGACCGGGCACTGGCAAGACGACAATCATAAATGCCATCCTTCAGATTTTCAACCGAATCGGTGCCAGGGTTCTTCTGGCTGCACCCACCGGACGGGCAGCCAAACGCATGAGCGAGACCTGCAAATGCCATGCCCGCACCATCCACCGTATGCTCGAATTCAACCGGCTTAAGGGCGGGTTCCAGCGAAACGAGCAGAAGCCCCTGGCGTGTGAATTGCTGGTTATCGACGAAGCGTCCATGGTCGACACACTGCTGATGTACCACCTGCTCAAGGCGATTCCTTTGGGAACAACCCTGATCCTGGTCGGTGATGTCAATCAATTGCCATCGGTCGGTGCCGGCAACGTTTTAAAAGATGTCATTGGGTCCGGGACTGTTACAGTGGTGGCGCTGAATGAGATCTTCAGACAGGCAAAGCACAGTCGCATTGTCGTCAACGCTCACCGGATCAATAACGGGCAGCAACCGGAATGGTCGGACACATCTTCGGCAGGCCCGTCATTGACCGACTTTTATTTTATTCAGCAGGAAGACCCCGCGAAGGTTCTGAATATCATTCTGGAGTTGACCAAGGAGAGAATCCCCCGTCGTTTCGAGCTTGATCCGATAGATGACATTCAGGTGCTCACCCCCATGCATCGGGGTATCGTCGGCGCGGACAATCTGAATATCCGTTTGCAGGAAGAACTCAATCCCGCAACGGAACGAATAATCCGGGGGGATCGGGAATTACGGATCAACGACAAGGTCATGCAGATCAGAAATAACTATGACAAGGATGTATTCAACGGTGATATTGGGCGGGTCGGGCGCATCGATCCGGTTGACCAGGAAGTGGTCATCCGGTTCGACGAACAGGATGTGATCTATTCGTATTCAGATTTGGACCAGATCGTTTTGGCCTACGCGGTATCGGTACACAAATCCCAAGGATCAGAGTACCCGGCGGTGGTCATGCCCATCCTTACCCAACACTACTTGCTGCTGCAGCGTAACCTGGTCTACACGGCCATTACGCGCGGTCGTAAACTGGTGGTCATGGTCGGCACCCGAAAAGCTTTGGCCATAGCGGTCGGGAACTCAAAACCCCAGCGGCGTTTCACACGTCTCGAGGCGCGCTTGGCCAGTGACTGATTAATCATCGTCGGTAAACCCCCAGCTTTGCTGGTGAGATGCCCAAAGGTTGACAGTTCCAGGAATACACAAATAGCTCAGTGATAATTCAATGACCGTATGGTTGCCCGAAATCGTTTTAAAAGCCTGCTTTGAGCAGTTCACACGCCATTCCTCCGGCTTTGACCTATATCATTGAATAGTCATGAAAAGTGCTGTTTGGAACCTGTCGTGACATCATTTAATCTCAGTTTTGATTGACAACAAAAAACCGCCCGGGCACGGAGCCTATGGGCGGTTTTTTGTTATTGGTGGGAACTAATCTGACCCTTGTTCACGCTCTTCAGGGAGCGCTGTAGAAACAGCGTCAAATGGCCGAAATTTGAAGCCTATCGGGTCATTTTAATCACAATGAAGCCTGCGGTTCCCCTCTTTATTAACAGCATAACCGGATCACCTTTTTTCACTTTGTCCAATTCCTTGCGAAAATCAGCCGCGTCAGTCACCGGTGAGCGGTTGACTTCTTTAATCAAATCTCCCTCCTGGACGCCGGATTTTTCCGCTTTGCTGTCTCCCTGAATGCCTGTTACCAAGACGCCTTTTTCGTTTTCATCATATCCCAAACGCGCGGCCATATCGGGCTCCAGGGTCTGGACGCTTAACCCCAGCTTGTCTTCGCTCTCGGTCTTGGTCTGGGCCTGCAATTCCTGGTCTTCCCGTTTGGTCGTTTTTATGGTGACGGTTCTCTCTTTGCCGTTTCTGACAACGATGATACCTGCACTTTTTCCCACCCCCAGGCCGGCGATACGTCTCGACAGGTCTCGGCTGCTGGAAACGGGTTCCCCGTCGACAGAAACGATAAGATCGTTGACCTTGATGCCGGCTTTATCGGCCGGATCTCCTTTAAAAACATGCGTCACCAGTACCCCGGATCGATCCCCGAGTTTATAGTATTCCGAGAGTTCGGGGGTCAGGTCCTGGATACCGACACCCAACCAACCGCGGGTGACCTCGCCCGTGGACTTCAGCTGGGTAACGATATCCTTGGCCATGTTAATCGGTATGGCAAAACCGATGCCTTGACCACTGGCAACGATGGCCGTGTTGATTCCGATCACCTCGCCCTCCATATTTATGAGTGGTCCGCCGCTGTTACCCGGATTGATGGACGCATCGGTCTGGATAAAATCGTCGTATGGGCCCGAACCCAATATGCGCCCCTTGGCGCTGATAATTCCGGCGGTAACGGTTTGTTCCAGTCCAAAAGGGCTGCCGATGGCCACAACCCAGGACCCGACATTTTGGATGTCTGAATCCCCCATCGGCAATGGGGTAAGATCGACTGCGCCTTCGATTTTAATAAGGGCCAGATCGGTTTTTGGGTCTCTTCCCACGACCGTGGCGTCATATTCTTTGTCAGTTACCAGTCGCACCTTTATCTGGTCGGCATCTTCAATGACGTGGTTGTTTGTCACGATGTAGCCGTCCCCATCGATAATGAAACCCGAACCGAGACTGCGTTGTTTGAACTCGCGTGATGGTCCGTTGTCGTTCGGACCGAAGAAGTCCCTGAACGGGTCACGCTCGCGACCACCAAACGGATTTCCGAAGAAATGCCGAAATACACGTCCGCCACCCTGGATTGTTTTGACGGTTCGGATGTTGACCACACCGGGTTTGGCGATTTTAGCCAGCTGG
Organism: uncultured delta proteobacterium; assembly: GCA_963848135.1. Taxonomy (GTDB): domain Bacteria; phylum Desulfobacterota; class Desulfobacteria; order Desulfobacterales; family SG8-13; genus JARFQH01. Next base: position 899,095 of record CAWKCK010000017.1, on the reverse strand, counting down.
CTGAAGTTTGCGGGCACCATTGGCGGCGGTACGTCTTTGGAGGCCCAAACACCGTGCGGCTGAAATGCAGCCAGAAAACCGATGGCGACAAAGACGACAGCAGCCCTGAAATTAAGCGATACCTTTATTGGCAGACTCATTTTTTCCTCCCTGATTGAAGATCCAGTTGTCCAGCGGTCCCGGCAGTTGAACGTGCGCCTAATCCGCGGCCGGACAGCGGCGTCCCCGGTATCTAATTTAACTGCCTACTCATTTTAACAGCTCAATATATAGCGCAATCGCAGCAAAGCAACCCCACAAAATCAGCACAGCGGTTCTGAATCGCTCACGGGTTCGGAACGAATATCGAAAAACACTTCGCCTGATTTTCAGTTCACATGCGCGACGTTTATTGCCGGTGGTGCGGGACATGGACGGGTCATTTTCTCTTGACATCTTGTATAAAATGGCTAAAATCTGGTCGTTTGTGATAAAAAAATTATATAAGGTTTGCAATCGCAAGGGGGTATGTTCATGCCGGTCTATGAATTCGAATGTTCCTGCGGAAAAGTTACGGAAGAATTGGTCAAAATGGGAACTGATTCAGTCGCCTGCCCGAAGTGCGGAAAAATAGCTCACAAGATTATCTCGGCCTGTTCATTTGAGTTGAAGGGCGGCGGATGGTATGCTGACGGTTATTCATCCAGAAACAGCAGCGCAACCTCGGGTTCCAGCAAATAGCCGATTGCACGGATTCCGACTGTCAGTAAAACCTGACAATCGGCCATATAGATGATATACGGAGCGCAGTGGTTCAGTACTGAACACTGCGCTTTGTTATTGGCAAAGTCGAAAACGAGAAAAGACATACGAAAAGGTGGTAGGCCATGGAAAACTTGCTCACACCGTTGACGGCAATTTCTCCGGTTGACGGACGGTATCGCCGGACCACTGCAACGCTCGGTCGTTACTTTTCGGAAGGCGCACTGATCAAACATCGTGTCATGGTGGAGGTGGAGTATTTTCTGGCCCTCTGCGATCTGCCGCTGCCGCAGCTGACATCTTTCGATACCGCAATGGCGCCTCGACTCCGTCAGATTTATACTTCGTTCAGCCCCGATGACGCCCAGCGCGTGAAGGACATCGAGAAAGTCACCAATCATGATGTCAAGGCGGTCGAATACTTTTTAAAAGAAAAATTCGACGGCCTCGGCCTGGGGGCGTTTAAAGAATTCATCCACTTCGGTCTGACCTCTCAGGATATCACCAACACCGCCTTGCCCTATGGAGTAAAGACGGCATGGCTGGAGGTGATCGAACCGGTTCTGTCCGATCTTATCATCACCCTGTCCGGAAAAGCGAGGGAATGGAAGGCCGTGCCGATGCTCGCAAGGACCCACGGACAGCCAGCATCTCCCACCAGCGTCGGAAAGGAAATTTATGTGTTCGTTGAGCGTCTGAAGCGGCAGGTGGTGCTTCTCACCACAGTGCCATTTTCGGCCAAGTTTGGTGGGGCGACCGGTAATTTCAACGCCCACGCCGTTGCTTATCCCGACATCGACTGGTTCGTTTTTGCCGATCGGTTGTTGGCTGAAAAACTGGGCTTGGTAAGATCCCGCAACACGACTCAGATAGAACACTACGACAACCTGGCCGCCTTTTGCGACAATCTCAAGCGGATCAACACCATTTTGATCGATTTGGCGCGCGATATTTGGGCATACATTTCCATGGACTATTTCAAACAGCAGATCAAACCCGGCGAAATAGGATCATCCACCATGCCCCACAAGGTCAATCCCATCGATTTCGAAAATGCCGAAGGTAACCTGGGCATCGCTAACGCCGTTCTGTCTCACCTGTCGGCCAAACTGCCGATATCACGGCTGCAGCGCGATTTATCCGACTCTACAGTTATACGTAACATCGGCGTGCCGCTGGCCCATATGTTGATAGCTCTGACGTCCTTGCACCGAGGACTGGCTAAGTTGATTATCAACCCGGAGGCCATCCACAAGGACCTGCATGACAACTGGGCTGTTGTGGCAGAGGCCATCCAGACCGTATTGCGGCGCGAAAGATATCCCGAGCCATATGAGGCCCTAAAAGCTTTGACGCGCACCCACTCCCGGATCGATTCAAAGGCCATTGCTGAATTTATCGATGGATTGGACGTTGCAGACCATATAAAAGCCGAACTCATGAAGATTACTCCGGAGAACTACATCGGAATTTTTGAATTCTAAATTTGGAAAACCGCCCTTCTCTGTAAAGATTCTTCGAAATTTTCGCGTAAACAACGTTGTTGAACCCAACCGCTTGAAACAGGAATAATTCCCCCATGACCTTCGTCCCCGCTCTACGCCCTCCCGATGGTGTCGACCGATCCCAGCGGTGGTTTCTGTTCCGGGATGATCGAATCCTCTTGCACCGCCAGGGCGATGATTCCTTTTGTCCCTTTGTTAACGATGTTAAACGTTTCGAGACGGATCTGATCCGGAAACAATATCTTGGCTATTTGAAAAAGACCGATTGTTACACCGCGGAGTTGCGTCGCGATGCCGCACTGCCTTCGAATAGCGAACTGCATCGTGTGAGACGGCTTCTCGGGGAAGTCGGTGATGAATTACTGGGAATCGCCGGCCGGGCCAATCAAATGATTCATTGGGCACAAACCCACCAGTTTTGTGGCCGGTGCGGTCAGCCCACCCAGGATTTGGAGAATGAGCGCGCCAAAATTTGTCCTGCATGCGATTTGATCAACTATCCGCGGGTGTCTCCGGCCGTGATCTTTGCGGTTTTGAACGGACGTCGCATTCTTCTCGCACGTTCGACCCGAATCGGCTCGAGCTTTCACAGTGTTCTGGCAGGGTTCGTGGAGCCGGGTGAGACCCTTGAGGATTGTGTCAGGCGTGAAGTCAAAGAAGAGGTCGGAATCCGGGTTAAAAATATCCGCTATTTCGGCAGTCAGCCCTGGCCCTTTCCAAATGCATTGATGGTGGCGTTTACTTCGGAATATGCCGGAGGTGACATTCGGGTGAATCCCTCAGAAATTGTTGATGCCGAATGGTTTGATGCCAATGCTTTGCCTCGGATTCCGGGGAAGTGGAGCATCTCCAGACAGCTTATCGATTGGTTTTCCAAGACCTTCCCATAACACTCATCGTTAACTCACCGGAATTGCTCGGAAGATCCCAAAGATTAACAGTCCCAGGCGTTACCGGATACCCGCGGCGGCGAATATTCATATTTAAAAACAGATAAATATCTGGTGTTCATGCAGCAGATGTGTCGACGCATACGGCGGGAACCCCGCTGATTCGATAGATAGGATTTTCAGGCTTCGGGATTTATTGCCGTTTTTTTTCGGCCACGACCTCGTTTTCCCAGGCCGAAATCATTTGTATGGCAACATTCTTGGCATCGGGCGGAAGAATGGCACGGTTGTCCTTGTCAGTGACAGACCGTATGTAGGGATGGTTTTCAAATTCGTCAATGAAAACGTTGTCAATGATAAATTGGCTGTAGGCTGCAGAATCAACGGAGGACTCACTGCTGCGCACTTTTTTCCGGTACATGGCCATGGTGTATTTTTTTAATTGTGGAATGACCTTCTCCTTGAAGTGCTGAATCTGTTCGGCTCGGACACCGAGGTGATAGGCGAGCAGATCGGCCAAGGATTGATCGGCCTGACTGAATTTTTGATCGACGAGCTGTTTGGCCCGCAGATCGGTCAGCTCCGGCGCCAAGTTCTTGATAATAAAAAGCATGACGGTTTTGTTCGTCATCAGATCATCGAGGGCATAGTTCGACAAAATGTTCGGAAGTTCTTCCTGCAGAACAGTTTGAATCCGATTCTCCATGGGGTCGTCCTGTGCGGTTCCGCGTGAAAACAACGCAAATTTCCGGCTTAATACCGGTATAATATCAGCGATGAGGGTTTCTGTATCGTCTGTATCGATGCCGAGATGACTAGCGAGTTCCTGCAGTCGTCCGGAGGCAGAGGTTGAAGATGAGATCTTGTCAGTCATGTCGCCTTAAAGATCGATGTAAAGTTTTCATGTCAAGTGATCGGCTCGTTGGATCCGTCATTCCGTCTTGTCCCTTCATCCCGAATCGTTTGCGAACGGGCACGGTAGTAAGTCTCCAGCGCAATGCTGAGAGGGAACCCACGTCTCTGCAGAAAACCGACAATTCGTTTTTTAAAGTCCGCCCGATCGAGTTCAACCCACAGTTTCAATTTGCCCTCGATTGAACGCCAGGCGAGATACGCATCATCAACCTTCTCTAATACCGCGACTATAACATCATCGTCAATCCCCTTTTGGGAAAGTTCGTGGCGCAGGAGCGCACGCGACCGCGGGCGGGAGCGTATCCGGCTTTCGACAAAGAGGCGTGCGAATTCTTTATCATCCAGATAGCGTTCTTGCGTAAGGCGTTTGACGACGCTGGCCGTTGTTTCGCGTGCAAACCCTCTGCGTTCGTAGAGATATCGGTCGATCTCCTTGCGGCTGCGCATTCGATGGCTGAGGTAACGGAGGGCGCAGACATAGGCAGAGTTGCCTTCGTGTTTTCTTCGCATTCGGGTAACAAAACCTGCATCCAATGCCTGGCCTTTTGATAGTGCTGCCGCCTCGAGCAGGTCCACCGTGAATGCAAAACAGTGGTCGAGATACACGTTTACCCCGCCTTGCCTGCGCTTAGAGAGTTTCAAATCAGTGATGATGTTTTCCATGTTTTTTCGTTCCGATGCGAAGTGGCTCCGTGGACAGCGGCTGGATGTTTTAGGGGAATGTGACCTCAATCGCCGCCCTTGTCAAGACCGCTCAGGTCGTCGGCCGGTTCCGGATGTCAAACGCTACCCATCAGCCGGGACATTTCATCAAATGCTGGCTTTCAAGGCCAAACCTCTTCGAGGCAAGCATGAAGATGAGATGGAACTTAATTTGACAAGCCGTCCAGAAATGAATTATAGGGCCCTTTGATCATTGGCCTGTCGATCGGGCCGAAACTGGCAAGGATCCGGCAGCGTTAATTCTCGCCGATTTTCATGCATTCACGCTTGTCGACCTGACGGTTACGCTCTCATGACCGATACCTTGAAACTGCCATGACCTTGATAGAACATGGTATTGAAAAACGTTATCAGCGTCGTGTTGCCAAGAACAACGTGTTTCAGCAACCTGTTGGTGCACAACCGCTGTCAGATAACCAAACCGAAAGAAGACACCAAAAAATTGAAAGGATCGAGTAAATGGAAACTAACAAGTTCTCACTTGTGAACGTCGCATTGGCATCTGTTGTCCTGTTGGCGGTTTTTCTCGTCGGCATCCTTATTTTCGGACCGAATTCTTATGTTGCGTCAGACGCGGAGCACGGGAAAGGTGCAGGTGCAGCGACCCAAGCCCAACACACCCAAAAACCGGCTCCCGACGAGATCTTGAAAATGCTGAAGGAGGGAAACGAACGCTTTTTCACCGGGCAATCGACCCACCCCCATGCCGATGCCGCGCGTCTTGCATTGGCAGGGACGGAAAATCAGGGAGACCATGCTTACGCAACGGTCGTTTCATGCGCTGATTCGCGTGTGCCGGTTGAGTTGATTTTCGATGCTGGCGTTATGGATATGTTCGTTATTCGGGTTGCGGGAAACGTCATTGACACCGATGAGGCGGGAACAATCGAGTATGGACTGGCCCACGTTTACACACCTGTGCTCCTTGTTCTGGGACACCGCCAATGCGGTGCCGTAACCGCCGTCTCCCATATGCTCGAGGGGAAAGGGCACAAGCTCGAAATCAATATCCTCCCGCTGGTCGACAACATTATACCAGCGGTGCAACGGGCCAAGGAACAGCACAAGGACGTTCACGGCGATGACATCATTCCCTATGCCATCGAAGAAAACGTTTGGCAGGCGATTGAAGATCTTTTTATGCAAAGCCCGACAGCGCGCACACTCGTCAAAGAGGGCAAAACCAAAGTTGTCGGTGCCATCTATGACGTCGGAACAGGACAAATTGAATGGCTCGACACGGCAAATGTCGATGAGATCCTGAATCGCGTGGAAGCGTCTCCGGACAAACAAACAAAAACGTATGCCGGCAAATAGCGCTTCTTCTTCGCAGTGATATCCAATCTTATTGTTTCATGAAATTAAGACAGCGTTCCTTTTATACCAAGGGAACGCATACGACACTATGATAGCGGACCGACGACCACCGGTCGATCCGCCATCATAGTGTCGGACCGATATGTGCGCGCCTTCGGCTTGGTTAGGGGCGGTAGTCTCAAGTCCCTGACGTTCGCCACTGTCATTGAACTATTGGATCCCCATTACCCTGCTTGTTTGGCCACATAATTTCCTGCCGCGACTTAATTTTATTTGAATTCAGCCGATAAAGATCTATGCAGGTCCGGTTTTGACAACCCGGAAACGCCGTAATTCAGGCTTACGGATATGCCAGGGTTGCGATCCTGTCCAACGCTAAGCCATAACTGTAAATAATTAAATCCGATTAGGTTTAGAGTGATTATGCTTAGAGAGCTGAGTTTGACGCTGCGAGATCGGATGTTGGGACAAATCGAGCGCGGTAACGATGTTGCCGACAATATTGAACGGGTCCGCAAGACATTTTTGCTCAATTTCATCGTTATTGTAGGGGGTATCTTCCTTGCATGCTTGATGATTGTTGCCTTCTTTCAACACTACGTGTTGCTGGGAGCGGTGGACCTGATCATTCTCGGTTTTGTCGTTATCATCTTCACCCGCCTAAAGAAAAGCGATGATACAAAAAAACTTGAAATCATTGGTACAATCGGAATCGGCCTATTTTTTTCTTTTCTTATCGGCCATGGCGGGGTCAGTAAAACCGGTTTCGTGTGGGCCTTTGTTTATCCGTTGATTGCGCTTTCCCTGCTTGGTCCGCGGTTGGGTTCGTTGGTGTCGCTTATACAGTTGGGGTTGGCCGGTGCAATCTTTGCCGCCGGGTTTCACATCCCGATGCTGACTGCGTACAATACCGATATTATCATTCGCTATATCACGGCCTATATGACGATTTATTTTATTGCCCTGGTCATGGAAATGTCACGGGGATATGCCCAGGCTCAACTCAATTTGTCGAACCGGAAACTGGAAAAGGCATTCAATAAGGTCCAGGAAAAGACAACCGACCTATTTGAATCAAACCGTGAGCTGCAGAATGAAGTTGAAGAACGCCGGCGCATCGAAAAGGCTTTACGCGACAGTGAATTTTTTTTGGACAGCATCATCGAAAGCATACAGGACGGAATCAGCGTTTTAGACGTAGATCTCACCATCCGACATATCAACAGTGTCATGACGAATTGGTATGGCGAAACCACCTCTTTGATCGGAAAAAAGTGTCACGAGTGCTTTCATAATTCATCAACGCCTTGTGAGCCGTGCTCCACCCTCAGATGTCTGGCAACCGGTAACACCGAGGTAGAAATCGTACGGGGGCCAGCCGGGACCTCAGTGGAATGGCTGGAACTCTTCAGTTATCCGATTACCGATCGCGACAGCGGTAAAATTACCGGGGTCGTCGAATTCGTGCGCGATATCACCGAACGAAAGAAAATGGAAAGCCAATTGTCACAGGCCGAAAGGATGGACAGTATCGGGCGCTTGGCCGGCGGTGTTGCACACGATTTCAATAACATCCTAATGGGTGTCCAGGGTCGTGTATCATTGATGCTGGCCGAGTGCGACCCGGCGAACCCCTTCAATGAACACCTTCAAAGCATCGAGGTTTATGTGCAAAACGCGACCGAGCTGACCCGCCAACTTCTGGGTTTTGCCCGTAGCGGTAAATATGAAATCAAAGCATTGAACATCAATCATCTTATCGATCAGAATATCGACATGTTCAGCAGGACCAGGAAAGAATTATTGGTGAAAAAAGAATACCAGAACAAGATTTGGGCGACTGAAGTCGACGAAGGGCAAATAAACCAAGTATTGTTGAATCTCTTGGTCAACGCCTGGGAAGCCATGCCGAGTGGTGGAGAATTGGTTATTAAAACCGCCAACATAGACAACCATCACAATGCCGTTGCCATTACCGGCAAAGGAGATAGCAAATTCGTCAGTATATCCATAACCGATACGGGCATCGGTATGTCCACAGAAACGATCAAAAAGATTTACGACCCATTTTATACCACCAAGGAAATGGGCCGTGGTACCGGTCTGGGATTGTCTTCGGTATACGGGATTATCCGCAACCACAATGGTCACATTCAGGTGAAAAGCAAACCAGACAAGGGAACGACGTTTACCATTTTCCTACCGGCCACTGACAAAGAAGTCATCCCGGAAGAGAAGAAGACCGGGAGAACGCTGACGGGATCGGAAACCATTTTACTGGTAGATGATGAAAAAATGGTACTCGAAGTGTCTTCACGGCTGCTTCAAAAGCTTGGATATGAAGTTCTCACCGCTGAAAACGGTATGGAGGCAGTGGACACTTACCGGTCTTATCGAAACCGAATCGGCTGTATTATTCTCGATATGATTATGCCGGTCCAAAACGGCAGGCAAACCTATGACAGGCTCAAACAACTCGATCCCGGCATCAAGGTGTTGCTTTCGAGTGGTTATAGTCTTGACAGTCAGGCAAAGGATATCATGAACCGGGGATGCAACGGGTTCATTCAAAAGCCCTTCACCATCAAAGAGCTTTCAGAAAAGGTCAGAACTGTTCTCAGCGTCAATTCGGTCAGTGTCCAACCATAAAGGCCTTTTTTACTCTGTGCGGCCTGCGCTAAAAAACAGCGGGATTTCGCGTCAACCTGAGAGCATAAATCTACTCTGCCCAGTGAAAAACCAATCATTTATGAACCACTCATGGCGGGGCACTCGGTGGGGATAGTCTGGCGCAGGACTTTGCTACCGCGTTCGCAATTTATCGGTCAAAAGCCGCTCTATATGAAATCAATTCTTTCACTGGCCGATTTTACGACGAAAACGCGTTCGTTGTTGCTTTTCGTTTCCGCAGGCGTGATGTAGAAACCCGGGCGATCGGGAGAATATCCCATCGTGTAGCCAATAATTGTTTCTCCATCGGCGAACATCACCTTTATCTTGCGGCCGTAACCGGTCATCTCATCTTTGTATGATTCCACATGTTCCTTGTCACCCACAAAATCTTTGACAAAGAAGATGGCTTTCAGCTTTTCCACACTGACGGCGATGACCTCACCTTCCTCGGACTCCAGATGAAATTGACTCTTATTCGGCAGGAAGTCACTGGTGTTACCCTTTAAGACTGACCCGTCCTTGAACCTCACGACAACCTTGTTTTTTCCCATTTCGCCTCCGGCTATTTGATTTTCACTATATAATTGTACTATAAAATCAGAGTTATGCAAATTTTTATCTAAGTTGACGCCTTTAAAGAACCCATCAATGGGCTTCGGTGAAGGCATTGGGGCGCCGAGATCGGCATTCCCGGTAAAGCGTCGGGAGTATTCTACAGTTTTTCTCGAGAAGGGGTACTCGCATTCAACGAAACATATGGTTCATTGGCCGGAGTATGTCATGCGAAAATTTATCGGGTATTCTTTATGTTTATTAGTGATCCTCTTTTTACTCGAATGGTTTAGGATCGTCGATATTCCTTATTTTGACATTCCGGATTATACCGGAAGCAAAAAAGAACTGTTCGATAAATCACAGGAAACTCTGAAAGACTAGAAATTATCTCAAAATTAGGATTTTCAATATTTTCTCTTCGCGGAGGATTTCCAGATGGGAGATATGCATATCACGGATCTTAATTCATGCCGGCACTGGCGTCGGTGAAAATACTGCCGGCTGCACCGGTGGCGTTCACAATACCATTGTGTCGTCCACAATGAATGCCGAACTGCGGACAGCAATGCTGCGCTTTTTGACCCAGATTCGAACCACCATTACGGTATCTCCGTCGAGGCCGACGAGATTGGGTAGTTCCTCGACATAGGAGATGTCTTTCTTCATGAACTCGTAGAATATCGTGTTTGTGCTGTAAGGGTCCGTGACCAGAATAACCCTGTGCGCGTCGAACGGGTGTTTCTGTGGGGACCCGCTGAACGCAACATGGGTATTTCTCAATACTTTATGATCTTTCGGTCGTTTGTAGGCTTGGATTTCAAACTTTTCAGCCGTCTTGAGAAAATTCGCAATGACCATGGAGGTACCTCCTTCCTGACCGTTTTCCTGCCCCTGATGGGTATAGATTAAATATCCGGCAGCAAATCTTTCAGGTTCTGTTCGTTGACAATCCCCAGTTTGAGGGCCACTTTCGGCTTGAGAAGAGCGAACACACCCTCGGCAGTGGCGTGCAGTTCATCTTCCACCTGCGAATAGAGCTGACCTTTCATTACCGCTTCCCTTTCATTCCTGATTTCAAGGACCGTTCCGACAGCCTTGAGCGGCTGGTCGACATGGACCGGTTTCTTGAACTCGACCGTCATGGACTTTGTCAGTATGACCGATTTAAATATATGAATGGCCGCCCAACTCATGATTTCATCGAGAATGGTGGAAATGACGCCGCCGTGCACCATGGTACTCCAGCCCCGCAGATGCCCGGGTACCCGCAGATAGGAAACAACCCGGTCTCTGCCGGCGGAAAAGCGCATATGAAGGCCCGCCGGGTTTGCCGGGCCGCAGGCAAAGCACATGTGGTTGTCCTGTACAGGAAGAGTTTTATAGTGCGCTTCTATATCTGGGTCCATTATTTATTCCTTAACTGTCATTGCGCCATTGATCGATCGATGCTTTTCCTGAAATGCATCAGATAGTTGACGGTGGCCTTTCCGCCGAGCCGTTTTTTCTTGAAAACCGGATTGTATTGCAATCCGGTCAGGTTGCATTGTGCCAGTCTGGCGTCTGCAGCCCAGCGGTCGAGTTCAGATGGTTTGATAAACTTGCGGTAGCTGTGGGTTCCTTTCTTTACAATACCTAGAACATATTCCGCGGCAATGATGGCCAGAAGGAAAGATACCCAGTTTCGGTTGAGCGTTGCAAAAAAGACATCCCCACCGGGCTTCACCAGACGACCGCAGGCCTGAACAACGGAAGGTGGATTCGGAACGTGTTCCAACAATTCCATGCAGGTTACGACATCATAGGCACCGGACTCAGTTTCGGCCAATTCTTCGACCGTAATTCTACGGTAGACGATATCAAGCCCGCTGTCCAGAGCGTGTTTGACGGCAACGATCAAAGGCGCTTCACCGGCATCGATACCCGTCACCCGCGCGCCGCGTTCCGCCATACCTTCGGCCAGGATACCCCCACCACAGCCGACATCGAGCACTGATTTTTCAGCCAGGGGCGAACGCGTGTCAATATAGTTGAGACGCAGCGGGTTGATGTCGTGGAGCCCTTTGAACTCCCCGGTTTTTTTCCACCACTGGGATGTTTGCGCCTCAAATTTCTTGATTTCGTCATTATCGACATTGATTGGCATTGCGGCTTGTCTCTCTACAGCACTGGGATGTACGGTTATCGCAGGAAACAGTAACTGCACTTATAGGTAAGCATTAGTGGTCGTTGAATTCCGGTGTTACCGCTTTCGAAGGTCAAAGCGAAGTTTGTTTTATAACAGATTTGTTTATAGCGGGCGGTTTTACCAGGCCCCAAAGCTGGGAGATCAGCATGCCGGCCAGCATCAGCCCACAGCCGGTCAATCCCCTGGCCGTCAATCGTTCTCCCAGCATAATCCATCCGCCAATTGCGGCGAATACGGCTTCCAGGCTCAGTAGGATGGCGGCATGGGCCGGATGGGAATCGCGCTGGGCGACGACTTGTAGAGTGTACGCCACACCGACGGACAAAACACCACCATAAAGTATGGGAATCGCAGCTTGCAAGATACTGGATAAGGCGATCTTTTCAAATATGATTGCCGTTAGGAGGCTCAGCAAGGAACAGACCATAAACTGGGTCAATGCCAGTTTGAGGCTATCTGAACGCGGCGACAACCAGCCGATGACCAGAACATGAGCGGCCCAGAAGAAAGCCCCCGCCAGCACGAGCAGATCACCAGAGGCAATGGTAAACTGATCGGTAATACTCAAGAAATAGAGTCCAACGGCAGCCAGTAATGCGCCGATCCACGTGCCTGAATTAGCTTGTAACCTGAAAATTGTGCCCAGAATTGGAACAATCACAACGTACAGGCCGGTAATAAAACCGGCATTCCCGGCCGTCGTATAAACAAGTCCTGTCTGTTGGAGTGAGGCGCCCGTGAACAGGATGACACCGGCAAGACAACCGCCCGAAAAAAGCTGTCCAGCCCCTTTTGGACCCGGTAAAACGGCCTCGGAACGGCCTCTTCCACTTTGTTTCAAAATAAATGGGATAAGGACCAAACCACCCAGAGCAAAGCGGATGCCGTTGAAGGTGAAAGGTCCCACGTAATCCATGCCCACTCGCTGGGCAACAAATGCAAACCCCCATATGGTGGCAGTGAGAAGGAGCAATGCGTCCGACTTCAGTGTTTGAGAAGGCATCGTTTTCCTTGTTGACTCATTAGAAGGCATCTCAAGAAAGTCTTTTCGCCCGATCTGCCAGAGGCGGATAAATCCCGGCGTTGAGCCCTTGTCTCAAGTCCCCGACATACGTGAGTATGCCTGCGGGTAGATCCTCGGTCTCGCTTTGATTTCGACCGAATATCCAAAATTTGAGATAACTTCTTGAATATCAGTCCATCCATCAGACAAAAATGTGCACCATACTGCCCGCAATCCGGCCCGTCAATAATTGATGTTTATGACGTCTGCGGCAGTTTGCTCGGCTATCCTGCACCAAAGCCATGGTGAGGAGCGTTTTCTTTATCCGCAGGCAGAATCCTTCAGGGAACGCGTCTTGTGGATTGAAGCCTCAGCCAAAAGGGGTTAGTTTAGTTTCCCCACAGCGGCCTCAACTGCCTCTTTAATGTCGCCGTTCTGCATCAGTTGACGCATGCAGTCGATGTCAGCCGACAGGATACGGTCTGTTTCCAGATGAGGGATGGTGCTACGGATGACGTCGTAGGCGGCTTTGGTTCCCCGGCCGGGTTTCAGGTTTGTGAAAAGATCCAGGGCCTGGGTGGCGCACAGCAATTCTATGGCGACGACGTCGCGGGCGTTGTCGATGATGGTACGGCTCTTTCTGGCCGCAATGGTGCCCATCGATACGTGATCCTCTTTGTTGGCCGAAGTCGGAATGGAGTCGACACTGGCAGGGTGAGCCAGGACTTTGTTTTCCGATACGAGAGCGGCGGCTGTATACTGCGCTATCATGAAACCTGAATTGAGACCGCCGTCTTTGACCAGGAATGCCGGCAGACCGCTCAGATGCGGATTGACAAGTCGTTCGATGCGTCGTTCGGAAATATTTGCCAGCTCTGCGACAGCCATGCCAAGGAAATCGAGCGCAAGGCCTACTGGTTGACCGTGAAAATTACCACCCAAGAGGAAATCTTCCTGATCGGCAAAGATCAACGGGTTATTGGTGGACGCGTTCATCTCGATTTCGATGACGTTGCGGGCATAGGCAATAGCGTCTTTTGTGGCACCGTGAACTTGGGGGGAACACCGCAGGGTGTAGGCATCTTGGATGCGATAGCAGTCCTCGTGTGAGGTGATGATTTCGCTGTCCTGGATGATCCGTTCCATGTTCTCCGCCACGGCGGCCTGCCCGGGGTGGGGGCGGACCCTGTGAATGCGTGGATTGAATTCGGTTCGACTGCCCATCAACACTTCAAGACTCATGGCACCTGCGATGTCGATTAACTGGGACAGCTGGAGGGCATCGTTGACGCAAAGAGCGCCGATGGCTGTCATAACCTGGGTGCCGTTGACCAGCGCCAAACCTTCGGCCGCCTCGAGGGTAATCGGGTTCAATTTGCACATTTGCAAGGCGGTGGCACCCGGAATTTTTTCACCGTTATAAAACGCCTCACCCTTGCCGAGCAATACCAGGGAGAGGTGAGCCAGGGGCGCCAGGTCCCCGCTGGCCCCCACCGATCCTTTTTCAGGGATGACCGGGCAGATGTTTCGATTAAGCAGATCTATGAGACGTTGAACGGTTTCCAGTCGAATACCCGAATGCCCCCGGGCCAGGTCTTTGATGCGCAGGACCAGTACGGCGCGAACCGTTTCAGGGTTCAGGGGAGACCCCACCCCTGCGGCGTGACTCATGATGATGTTTTTCTGTAACCGGCGCGTATTCATTGCACTAATGGCGACATCACTCAGGGCGCCGAAACCGGTGGTAATACCATAGATAGTCTTCCCCTCGGCGATCCAGTGTTCCACCAGTCGACGGGCCTTTCGGATCCGGGTTTCCGATCCTTCAGTCAAGACCACCTGGCGCCTATCCCTGGCAACTGTTACCAAATCCGCCAGCGTCAGGCCATCATATCCAATTCTGATTGTTTCCACATTCGTTTCCTGTTGTTTGAAGAAAAAGGGTTGATCTTAAGTTGCAATTCCCTCATTTAAGGGGGTACACATTTAAAATAGGATTCCCCTGGAATTTTCTTCGAATGAATCCCATGACCACTCGCTAATTGAATACCAACAAACGCCAAATTCCTGGATAGTACAGTTGAAATAAAAACTCAATCCTGGGTCCTCTTTTCCACGCTTGATTTTTTCAAACGGGTTGACATAATTTACATGGAACGGGACGTTGTTGGACAACACCGAAAGGAGAGGGTGAGTGCATGCCAGACAACCGAAAAATCGCTGCATCCATGCGTGTCCGGTTGGATGAGATATTCAATGAATTGCCAAAATTACCGGCTTTTGCCGAGGGAATCCGCCGGGCTCCCAGAAGGAAGATCACACTGTCCCGCAGTGAAATCGATCTCGCTCTGCGGAATGCCCTGCGGTACATACCAGATAAATGGCATGCCATACTGGCACCAGAATTTCTGGAAGAATTGCTTGCCCGGGGACGAATCTACGGTTATCGGTTCCGACCGGAAGGCCGAATTTACGGGCAGCCGATCGGTGCATACAAGGGCAACTGTATCGAAGGGCGGGCGTTTCAGGTAATGATCGACAACAATCTGGATTTCGACATCGCCCTCTACCCGTATGAGTTGGTGACGTATGGAGAGACCGGTCAGGTCTGTCAGAACTGGATGCAGTACCGGCTGATCGCACGCTTTCTTGAAATATTGACCCGTGAGCAGACGTTGGTTGTCTCTTCGGGACACCCGCTCGGACTTTTCGCATCCTCACCGGCGGCCCCTCGCGTTATCATTACCAATGCACTGATGGTTGGGGCCTTCGATGATCAGGAGAACTGGCAACGGGCTGCGGCACTCGGTGTGGCCAATTACGGGCAGATGACGGCCGGCGGCTGGATGTATATCGGACCCCAGGGAATCGTTCACGGCACTTACAGCACCCTGTTGAATGCCGGACGATCCGTTCTCGGTATTCCGCCCGAAGAAAACCTGTCCGGCCGGCTGTTCGTTTCATCCGGTTTGGGTGGGATGAGTGGCGCCCAGGGCAAAGCCGTCGAAATTGCCGGGGGCGTGGGAATCATTGCCGAAGTCGACCGCTCCAGAATCGAAACCCGCCATGATCAGGGCTGGCTTGGTGCGATTGCAGACGAACCGGCCGAGGCTTTTTCCCTGGCAGGCAAATACATCGAGAACCGTCAGGGGTTTGCCGTCGCTTTCCACGGCAACATCGTCGATCTGCTCGAGCATGCAATCCGCTACGGAAAAAATATCGACCTGCTTTCCGATCAGACGTCATGTCATGCGGTTTACGACGGGGGGTATTGCCCCCAGGGCGTGAGCTTCGGAGAGCGGACGGAAATGCTCAGGACCGATCCGTCAGCCTTCAGGGGGTTCGTCGACCGTTCTTTGAGGCGACATTTCGAGGTCGTAAAGAAGCTGGTTGAAGACGGGGTGTATTTTTTCGACTACGGCAATAGCTTCATGAAGGCGGTATACGATGCCGGCGTAAAGGAAATTTGTAAGAACGGGAAAGACACCACAGACGGTTTCATGTTTCCCTCCTATGTCGAGGACATTATGGGACCGTTGCTGTTCGATTACGGGTACGGTCCCTTTCGGTGGGTCTGTTTGAGTGGCCGAAAAGAAGACCTTTTGAAAACCGACGAGGCCGCGATGGACTGTATCGATCCCAGCCGTCGGTTCCAGGACCGTGATAATTATAACTGGATACACGATGCCGACAAAAACAAACTGGTTATCGGCACACAGGCGCGAATTCTCTACCAGGACGCCTTTGGCCGCATGAAAATCGCCCTGAGATTCAATGCCATGGTTCGCAACGGTGATATCGGCCCCGTGATGCTCGGGCGGGATCACCATGATACCGGCGGCACGGATTCCCCATTCCGTGAAACCGCCAACATAAAAGATGGTAGCAACATCATGGCCGAAATGGCCACCCATTGTTTTGCCGGCAACGCCGCCCGTGGAATGAGTTTGGTGGCCCTTCACAACGGGGGAGGGGTCGGCATCGGAAATGCGATCAATGGCGGATTCGGACTGGTTTTGGACGGGAGCGAACGGGTAGACGATATCATTCGTCTTGCGATTCCTTGGGATGTCATGGGCGGTGTGGCCCGACGCGCATGGGCACGCAATGAAAATGCCGTTGAAACGGGAATCCATTACAACACTCTGAGAAATGGAACAGATTTGATCACACTGCCGTATGTCGCCGACGATCGTTTGATCGCGCGCCTTTTATCCCAGGTTTCAGCCGGGAGTGACTGAGATGCTGGTACCCTTTGGAGTTTCAGTAAAGATTGACAAGGCCGTCGGGCAAAAAAGGAGACGCTGCCGTGATGAATAAAATTATCGAGTGTGTTCCCAATTTCAGTGAAGGGCGCAACGTCGCCAGCATCGAAAGGATCATAGCGCCGTTCAAAACAACGCGCGGCGTCAAGCTTCTTGATACACAACGCGACGAGGATCATAACCGCCTCGTGGTGACGGCAATCGGTGAACCCGCAGAGATGCACAAAGCGGTGATAGCGGCCATGGGGGAAGCCATTGCAATTATCGATATGCGACGACACCAAGGTCAGCACCCCCGCATGGGTGCCGTGGACGTGGTGCCTTTTATCCCGGTGAAAAACGTTACCATGACCGAAGCTGTGGCGCTTTCAAAAGCGGTTGCGGCGGAGGCCTCGCAGAAATACGACCTGCCGATATTTCTTTATGAGGCATCGGCGGATCGGGTGGAACGTAAGAATTTAGCGGCCATCCGCAAAGGCCAGTTCGAGGGGATGGCAGACAAAATAAAAGATCCGAAATGGGCACCCGATTTCGGACCGCATACGGTTCATCCGTCTGCGGGTGTAACCGCAATGGGTGCGCGGATGCCGCTGGTGGCTTTCAACGTCAATCTGGACACCGATAAACTCGATATCGCCAATAGTATCGCCAAAAGGGTCAGGCATATCAGCGGTGGACTGCAACACTGTAAAGCGCTGGGGATTGACCTTGCAGACCGCGGCATCGTACAGGTCTCGATGAACATGACCGATTACACCCGAACGGCCCTTTATCGGGCGTTCGAGCTGATCCGGATCGAAGCCAGACGATACGGGGTTAACGTGATCGGCAGTGAGGTTGTCGGTCTGGTGCCGATGGCGGCACTGGTGGATACCGCTGCCTATTACCTGGGGCTGGAAGACTTTTCTCCCGAACAGGTACTCGAAACCCGCCTTTACGAGTAGCCTATGACGATGAACGCAAACCTTATCATCAAGAACGCCGCGCAGGTTGTGACCTGCAGCGGGTTCAGAGCCAAACGCGGATCCGAGATGGCCGATCTCGGCATCATCGAGGACGGGGCGGTCGTTGTACGGAAGGGCCGCATTCAAGCGGTCGGAAAGTCATCGGCGCTTCTGCAGGGAATGGATCTGACCGGCTTCGAGATTATCGATGCATCGGGCAAGGCGGTGCTGCCGGGATTCGTCGATTCCCATACGCATTTTGTTTTCGGCGGGTATCGGGCGGAAGAATATTCTTGGCGGCTCCGCGGCGACAGCTACATGGATATCATGCAGAGCGGCGGTGGGATCCTCAGTACCGTTAGCGCCACCCGTAACGCCAGTGTGCCGGATTTGGTTGCTTCCGGTCGCCGCCGGCTCGACAGCATGCTTTCTTTCGGCGTGACGACGGTCGAGGGCAAAAGCGGTTACGGACTCGACCGGCAGACCGAGATCAAGCAGCTCGAGGTTATGCAGATCCTCGATCGTGAACATCCCGTGGACATCGTCCCGACATATATGGGGGCCCATGCCGTGCCACCGGAGTACAGGGGCAGGGAAGAGGACTACATCGACTTCATGTTGGACACGGTGATGCCTGAAGTTGCCGACAGACGCCTGGCCGAATTCTGTGACATCTTTTGTGAAAAGAATGTGTTCTCGATCGATCAGTCGCGGCGGCTGCTACTAAAAGCCCGCCGGCTCGGATTTAAATTGAAGCTCCATGCCGATGAAATCGCGCCCATAGGCGGTACCGAACTGGCAGCCGAGATTGGTGCGGTCTCTGCGGATCATCTTTTACAAGCCTCGGACAGGGGTATTCGCGAACTGGGGCGCAAAGGCATTGTTGCCACACTGCTGCCGGGGACAGCATTCAGCCTTAGGGAACCGTATGCCCGGGGACGCGAGATGATCGACCGTGGCTGCGCTGTTGCGCTGGCCTCGGATTTCAATCCCGGCAGCTGTTTTACGGAATCAACGCCACTGATTATCGCTCTGGCGACCCTCTGCATGAACATCGGCACCGAGGAAGCGATTACGGCACTGACCCTAAACGGTGCGGCCGCCGTTGACCGTGCCGACACCATCGGCAGCATCGATCCCGGTAAGCAGGCGGATCTCATCATTCTCGAGTTTCCTTCATACACATTTATTCCTTACCATATCGGCGTCAGTACGGTCGAAACGGTGATCAAGAAGGGGACGATCGTTTTCGATAATTACCATCAGAAGGGGGGCGGACATGTATGCTGACCTGTCCATCATAGATTATTTGAAGGAAACGGCATCATCTGCTCCGGTTCCCGGGGGGGGCAGTGTCGCTGCTGTTAGCGCCTCTCTGGCGGCGGCGCTCTCTGAAATGGTTGCCGGCCTGACCGTCGGCCGAAAAGGATTCGAAGGCGTGCATGAGGAGATGGAAGATATATGCGCCGCTGCAGCCGATATGAGAATGCATTGCACGGAAGACATCGACCGGGATCCGGAAGCGTACCGTAAGGTTATTAACGCATTCAAAATGCCAAAGAAAACCGCCGCAGATAAGGCTTCACGCACCCGTGCCATCCAGAAGGCCATGAAAGGTGCGGCGCTGGTCCCCTTGGCACTGGCTGAAAGGGTATGCCGGATCATTGAAATGGCCGGCAGTGTGGTCCAGCATGGCAATCCCAACGCGGCAACCGATGGAGCGGTGGCCGCCATGATGGCCCGTTCAGCCGGTCTGGCGGCGATTTACAATGTGCGGATAAACTTGACTGCCATTAAGGACGATGAATTCGTCAACGAAATCACGCGTAAAATAGATATCTTGGCGGCGGACATCATTCGCCGTGAAAAAGAGATCCTCGAACAGGTCAAGTTCTAATCCCTGCGGGCAGATGCAGGCAAACGCCGCTATTTTCCCGTGTCGTTGGACTTCTGGTGTCAGCTGACGGTTTCCGTAAGATCGACACCAGCCTCATCTGTCAAGAATGCCACTCGCAAGGCGTCGTCGATATGATCGACCGTAACGAATATCAGTGTGTTGCGGACCTCATCCGGAAGATCGTCCAGGTCTTTCTCGTTACGCTTCGGCAGTATGACTGTCGTCAGGCCGGCGCGATGCGCTGCCAGCAGTTTCTGTTTGGTACCACCCACCGGCAAGACCCGTCCACGCAGCGTCACCTCTCCGGTCATGCCGACATCTCCACGCAGCGGCCGTCCACTGAACAAACTGGCCATGGCCAACACCATGGCGACACCGGCGGAGGGCCCATCCTTTGGAACCGCACCGGCAGGTACGTGTAAATGCACGTCAGTTTTTTCAAACTGATCCGGATCGACATGCAGTCCGCGGGACTTCGACCGGACATAGCTGTGGGCAATCTGGGCGCTTTCCCGCATCACATCGCCGAGTTGACCTGTAAGGGTGAGTTTGCCTTTTCCATTCATGCGGGTGGCTTCGATAAACAGAATGTCACCGCCGACAGCGGTGACAGCCAAACCGGTGGCAATGCCGGGTATTTCTATATTCTCTGACAGCTCAGATTCAAATTTTTCCTTTTTCAGGTATTCGCGGACCAATTCCGGCGTAATGACCACATGCGGCCACTCCTGAGCGGCAATCTTGACCACGCTCTTGCGGCAAATGGCTCCGATCTGACGTTCCAGATTGCGGACACCGGCTTCGCGGGTGTAATCCTGGATGATTTTTCGAAGGGCTTCGTCGGTGAAAGTGATTTCGTCTTCCTTCAGCGCATGGGCCGCAAACTGCCGCGGTACCAGGTGGCGCTGGGCAATGTGCAGCTTTTCGTATTCCGTGTAGCCGTCGAGCGGGATGATTTCCATCCGGTCTTGCAGCGGTGCGGGGATGGTTTCGAGTTGGTTGGCGGTCGTAATGAATATCACGTCGCTCAAATCAAAGTCCACATCCAGGTAATGATCCCGGAAGGCGTGATTTTGTGCGGGGTCAAGGACTTCCAGAAGAGCACTGCTGGGATCGCCGCGCCAGTCGACGCCGATTTTGTCCACCTCGTCGAGCATGAAAACCGGATTGCGTGTACCGGCGCGTTTAATCGCCTGAATGATGCGGCCCGGCATGGCGCCGATGTAAGTCCGGCGGTGTCCACGGATTTCGGCCTCATCACGCATGCCCCCTAAACTCATATGCGTGAATTTCCGCCCCAAGGATCGGGCGATACCCTGGCCGAGGCTGGTCTTGCCCACGCCGGGAGGGCCGGCAAAACAGAGGATGACCCCCATGGCGTCCGTACGTCCATCGGCCCGAACCGGCTTTTCGCCACCACGCTCATGGATCAATTTGCGCACTGCTAGATATTCGATAATCCGTTGCTTTACATCATCGAGACCGTAGTGATCCTCATCCAGGACGATGCGTGCCCGTGGGATGTCGGTCTGGTCCTCACTTGTTTTGTTCCAGGGCAGATCCACCAACCAATCCAGGTAGGTTTTGATAACCGAATATTCGGCCGCCTGGGGCGACATGCCCGAAAGACGTTTGAGTTCGCGTTCGACCTCCTTGCGTGCTTCGTCCGGCAGAGCGGCATCGTCTATTTTCATGGTGTATTCGTCGATTTCGGACTGTTCCTGGTCCGTTTCGCCCAGTTCCTTTTGAATGGCGCGCAGTTGCTGGCGTAGATAGTATTCGCGTTGGGCTTTGTTCATTTCTTCGCGGGCTTCGGATTCGATTTTTTTCCCTATCGCCAAGACCTCTTTTTCA
Source organism: uncultured delta proteobacterium (assembly GCA_963848135.1). Lineage (GTDB taxonomy): Bacteria > Desulfobacterota > Desulfobacteria > Desulfobacterales > SG8-13 > JARFQH01. The sequence goes on along the minus strand of CAWKCK010000017.1, from coordinate 877,628 downwards.
CGCGAGAGATGGGCGATCAGCAGGCGGAATTTTTCTTTCAATGAATCGATATCGAGTATCTGCTGTGCTTTTGAAACCTCCAAACCGGCCCCACTGGCAACCAGATAGACTAGGTAGCGGAGATTTTTAACCTGGGCAAGGTAATCCCCAACCTCCTTGGGAAACTTGGGAGACAGTGCCACCACCTGTCGGGCTAATTCCCGCAGGTTACGCTGCAGCGCATCCAGTTCGGTATCTTCTTCGATTTTGTCCGGTGCCAAGGCGATATGGGCCCGCAGATAGGGCTTGTCGGACAGCCAGTATTCGATTCGGAACCGTTCGATGCCCTGGACGATGACCTGGAGGCTGTTATCGTCCGAACGGGTGACGTGCTCGACTTTGGCAATCGTGCCGACCTCATAAGTTTGACCCGGTAGCGGTTCTTCAATCTCCGGGTGTTTCATACTGACAAGGCCGATCAAGCGATCACCCTTAAGGGCGTCATTGACAAGTTTTACCGATCGAGGAATGCCGACCGTCAACGGGACCATCGAGAACGGAAAAGCAACCGTATTTCGCAAGGGCAGTATGGGAAGTTCGTTGGGAATATCCGTTTGGGTTTCGGGTTTGCTCTCCGAGTTTAATTCACTGCTCGGCGCTATCGGTTTTTCTTTGTCGCTCATGCCTTCACCTTTATTTTGACAAGCACGGATGCTTGGTTGTCGATATTTTCGGTTCGTGCCAACAAACGCTTACAAAAAGTAATTACTTTTCGTTTCGAGACTGAAAAATAATGCAGAAAAAGTGTTTGTAAAGCGTGTCGTGTGCCGACGGCAGCACCTCCGGCTTCCAACGGGGGATACGTCCAACCGGGAGTGCAGGCTGTCTCAGTGATGGCAGGATATACCCGATGTTTGTGTGATATAGAATTTCGATGTCCGCCCGGCCAAAGATGACGGTAAGGAAGATTCGGGCCCTTACTTTAGGACAAAAGCCGTTGCATCAGCCGAGTGTCCTGGACCACATCTTCGAACGAACAGTGGAGGTACTGGACGTTTCTGGACAGGGCGCAATACTGCTGCTTCAACCGGTCCGCCCTTTTGGTGTTGACGACAACCAGCCGAACATTTTTGTGCAGGTTCCGCATGAACAGCGCTTTGATATGAACATCCGCATCAGAGAGCGAATAACCGATGAAAACGATCTTGCGGCTGACGCGAATCTCACCCGCGGCCTCTCCGAATAGCTGGGCGATGATCGGATGGTTCAACGATTTCATGTATGAGGGCGGCAAGATGAGCGTCTGAAACTCGGTGCTGTCGATCGGGCAATGGTAATCGTATTCTTCAGCCTCCGGATAGGTGTGTCCGATCAATTTTCCGCGATTCAGGTCGATCTTACGATCCCAGGGCGTCAGCAGGACTTGGTTGCAGCAGTTGCAGTATTTCCAGTTCAGGCTGCCATGGAGTTTGATGACCTTAAATGGCACCGGATCCTCTTGCGCACCGACCGTGACCGGCAGGCGGGGGTTTACCCAGAAATTGAAGGTTTTGAGCGGGTCGGAGCGTTCATAGTTCATCAGGTGGATGCAGTAGTCCAAATAGCCGTATTTGCGGAACAGAAAATCGAAGGCCTGTTCGAGCAGGGTATCGTAGTTGAGGGTGATGACGGACACGTTGCGATTGTGGCGAGCGATTGAATTCCAGAAAAGATGGTATATCTGACTGCTTTCGTCGGTTCGCAGGTTGACGATGTGATGGATCGCCTTGATCAGATTTTCCTTAACCTGCCGTATGGTGGCGTAATTGTAGGTTGAGTTCAGGCTTTCGTTCTGCTGGATGAAATAATCGAGAAATCCGAAGACGGCTTCGAGCTTGGGGTAGATATTCGCACCCTCTTCAACATAGAAGTTGTCATTGACAAAAGTTCTGATCTGTTGGCCGATGGCCGAGCCCGCGATCCCGCAGGTCTCGTCAGAAATGATCATCGGCAGGATATCGTGCTGCAGGGGGACACCGTCGGGATGGGATGCACCGGCACCCAGCACGAAGACAATGTCCCGGTGGGGCGCATATCTGAGAAATTTTTCTGTGAAGGGTTCAACGTCCATTGCGAATTGCGACTTTAACAATTAGCAGGCAGGCGCTCAGTGCTTCGAACCCTGCCTGGTTTCGTCTACCGCCTCGGAACCGGCGTTAAAATCTTCGTTGCAGAGCTCATCGGCAAGGTTCAGGAGGTCACCGAAGGTTATGGCATTTATGCGGTCATACATGGCCCGGGCGGCTTCCTGCCAGACGTAGCGTGTCGCACAAAGGTTTGCACGCCGGCATTGGTGCGGATCGTCGGCGCATCGGATCAGTTCGTGACCGCCTTCCAATAGGGCCACGATTTCGCCCACCGTAATTTCTTGAGGGTTCTTGGTTAGCATGTGGCCGCCTCTGGGTCCTCTGGTGCTGGTGACGTAGCCGGCATTTTTCAAAGGCCGGATGATCTGTTCGAGATATTTGACGGAAATATTCTGTCTTTGAGCGATACTGGCCAATTGAACAGGCGTTCGCTTGAAATTTTTCGCCAGGTCCAGAATCAATCGTGTGCCGTATCGACTGCGGGTGGACAGCTTCAAATCACGCCTTTCTCGATCCGATTGAGCAGAATGGGATTCAGCTTCTGTCAGACGCCTTCAGCCTGTATATCTGACAGTCGCTTGCCAACGCATGGTTGGTCAATATTTTCGCTGCCATATAGAGAGGATACGCGCCTCGGGTTTGCTGATGATTCGGGCGATCGGTCTTACAGATAATCGATCACGGCCAATCGCTTGTGCCTGCGAATGGCCTCCAGCAACCCGACGGTTCCGGTCATCATATTGTCTCCCCACGGTGCACCGAGTGTCATCGGCAGCCGGGACGTTTCAATCAGGCGTCGCTTGGGCCCGGTGGCCAGAATGATCTCGACGGTATCGAATCCGATGGGACGACGAACATAGGCACCATGCCCACCTTCTCTCAATATGTCGTCATTGGTTAGTTTGCCTTCGGCCAGTTCACACAGCAACGATTCCATCCGATTCAAGGTGATATCGCGCGTGTGATATTCGAAGTACCCGGCCAACTCACCGCTGGTTAAGGCAGCGGCCACTGTATGGGATGTAGCGATGTCCAGAACCATGATGTTTGTCTTGGAACTGGCGAGTGTATCCACGGAGGCACCGAGTATGGCGGCCATACCGCTATCCATGACAAACACCTCGGCTGTTGGCAATTTTTCAGCGCACCTGGCTATGGCCGTCAGCCGGTTAAGCGTCTTAGGAACTTCCGTGCTGCGATAGAGCAGCGCATGCGGATAGGGGTGATTTTCGAGAACCGTGCGATTGATGTCGTGGCGATAGGCCAGATGGGAAACGCCAGCCGGCGGAACACCGTGATCCTGTGCACAAACGCCGACCGCGTCGAATTCAAATGCAACCCCGAATGTCGTTACAATTTTTTCCAGTCGTTTTACGTTCAGATCTTGGACCATCAGATGTGAGTATTGGGGATTTTTCTTGAATTCTCCGACGTCGGTATCTGCGATGATCTGGATGCCCCATTCACGAATACGGTCAGGGGTGTGACTGAGGGTTGCCGCGGCCGCGGCGGTCATTACAACCTCGGATGTATTCGCCCGTTCTTTAAGAACTTCTGTTATCGGTCCGCCACCCATTTCCACGCCGGTCACCACCAGATTACCCGGTAGGCTTTCCGCCTTTGCAGCCACAGTCAGCACCGGTGATTTGACAACCGCTTTGTAGTGCTGTGCCGATGCGGTATCGTAGTAAAGAACATCCATGGTACCGGCGCCGATATCAACTAACAAGAAGCGGCTCATAATTACAAAACTCCTGTGGGTCGGTGGGTGAATCTACTTCAGCCTCGGGGAGGAGACCCTGGCGTTTATTCGGATTAAACCGTGATTGTTTCACCCCGTTTGGGTACGAAGGCTGAATAACCTTCGCGCCTCAGCTGATCTGCAAATGCCTGAGATTGATCCTCCTCCCCGTGCACCACAGCGATTTTTTTCACTTTCAGGTTTGATGCCTTGATGAACTTTAGAAGTTCATTCTTGTCGCCATGGGCGCTGAAACCACCGATATTTTCGACGCGGGCGTTCAGAGGATAGACCTTGTTCAGAAATTTCACCTGCGGCGCCGTTCCGCTTCTGCCCGACATTGCATAGGCTCTGCCTTCATCCAGGAGTCGACGGCCCAATGTGTTTTGAGCCATGAAACCGACCACCAGGATGGTATTATTTTCATTGTGTATCTTGTGCCGGAGGTGGTGCAGAATCCGACCGGCTTCACACATGCCGGAAGCGGAGAGGACAACATGGGGCTTTTTTTCACGATTCAGTCGCATCGACTCTTCCACCGAAGCAACGAAGTGAACCTGATCGAACATGAACGGGTTCTTGCCGTTTTTTAAAAAATCCTCTTGCGCATCCCGGTCGTAAACCTCGGGGTGTTCACCAAAGACCTTCGTTATATTGACCGCCAGCGGACTGTCTACGTACACTGGCATCCGAGATACGGCCTTTTCGGCATAAAGTTCGTGCAAAACGTACAGCAGTTCCTGGGTGCGGCCGAACGCAAAGGACGGGATAATCACACTGCCACGCCGGTTGAACGTATCCGTCAGGACTTTTTTGAGCTGTGGCTTGAGATCGACGACAGGGTCGTGGGTGCGGTTGCCGTAAGTGCTTTCGATGATGAGCAGGTCCACGTCCTGGTGCTGCTCCTCGAAATTCAGAGTCGGATCCTTGATTATCGGTTTGTCGAAGCGGCCGACATCACCGCTGTAACAAATTGTTCGGGATCGACCGTTTTCCTTCACCTGGATCATGCTCATGGCGGAACCCAGGATGTGACCGGCATCGTAGAACATGCAGTCCATGTCCTTGCCGATCGACACCGGGTACCGATAAGGGTATCCATCAAAATTCTTGAGGGCCAGATCGGCATCGGTGCGGGTGTATAGGGGTTCAATTTTGTCGAGATGCAGTCGATCGATATAATCATTTATGACGCTGCCATCCAGGTGGTGGCGGCTCTTTTTAAGCAATTTCTTGATATCCCGAATCCGGCCGCCGACATTCAATTTTTTGCGGCTGGAGGGCTTCATTTGTGAGAGAGCCTGTCGCAGGGTTTTGTAGTTTAGATATTCGGCATCGGATTCCTGGATATGCGCGGAATCAGGCAGGAGGTAGTGGCAGGCCGAAGTTGTTGCCCGGGTACACATCACCCGGCCGTTGAATCCGTTTTTCATCAACAGGGGAACCCTACCCGAGTGGTCGATGTGAGCGTGTGACAATACCACGTTGGTGATGATCTGCGGGTCAAAGGGCAGGATCCTGTTTTTTTCGTTGCTTTCTTTTCGTCGACCCTGGAACATACCACAGTCCAGCATGACCCTGTCGTTTTCGGTGGTGAGGAGGTGCATGGAACCAGTAACTTCGCGGACGGCTCCGTGGAACGTGATATTCATGGCATACTCCTTTTCAATTTGCCGGGGCTGTATTAACTTGGTGACCGGCTTTTTTCAGAGCTGATAGGGCCGCATCCAGACAGGCATTTTTTACGAGGACATAATCGGTCTCGAAAACGGAAATGACAAAAACGGCTATCCCTGCGTCTGCTAAAATTCCACATACCTGCGACAGAATGCCGATGTCGGAAAACTCAAACGGGCCCTCTATTTCGAGGCACCGCCAGTTTAATTCGCATTCTTCGGTGTCGCCAACGACTTTTTGATCGCAGACCAAAGTTAAAGTCCCCAGCGTTCGAACAATTGCGAAAAAGTTCAGATCCCGGACCCGTTCATGAAGTCCAGCGTCGTCTTTTAACCGGCAAACGGCATAATGGCCCGGTAAAACTGTTAATTTCAAGCACCGCATTTCCATCCCCAAATATCAACCAGTACCGGCGAAAAACAACACAATACTATACCCACCAATTCCCGTTTTGGAAAGGTTTGCTTGATTCTATTCGAAAAATTGTTTAAAATATACATCTTATAAAGGCTATCCTACCGCCCTAGCCTCGTCAAATAGACATATTCAAAGACATACCCGTTGACTGAACTGGTGCCGAACGCCGTGTGCCAGCAGCAGACACTGTTGCGCATGGGCCATCCTCGCGCATCCTAAGACCCGTACGTGTCATAATTGGAAAAATATCACCGCGTTCCCAAGGAGATCGCATTCATGGTTGATCAAAGCACCGTTGCAGGAAACCGAGCCGCCAGCAAAGAATTGACGGATATTATGGTTATTCTTAATGTCACTAGGGATTTTCTAACTCTGGTGGAGTTGCTGGACACCCTGCCAAACATGCAAAAAACACCCTACGACATCACCCGCAGTTTGTACCAGGCGGTTTCGCAAGGCCGTGATGTCGGCACCCTTGGCAAGGAGTTGGAGGGGTTCTTCGGACCACCGAAAAAGCCGGCCGGAAAACCAATGCCGGTCACCTTGAAGTTCAATGCGACCCTTAAATACCTGAACGGCATCCGTGAGGAGCAGGTTCTCTACCTGCGTAAGGCGAAAAACGGGTTTTTCTACGGCGCGCTGTGGCCCTGGCAGAAAAAGCCAGGCAATATCACGGTTCATCTCGGCTATTGTGCTCTCAAACTGTCGGATAAGGATGCGGAAAATCTCGAGAAACAGGTCAAGACACGGGTGTTGAACAGTAAGGTTTTCGACGCCCTTTCCAGCGGTGAAGGTGGGATGGTTCATGGAATAAGCCTGGCCTCGTTCCTGCATATGGCGCTACTTGAGAAACTCACCTGCGCGCTCGAAGTGAGCACGGCCGGCGCAGTGGGATACCTCCATCTGCTCAATGGCGATTTGATTGCCGCCGAGTCCGGCAGCATGAAAAATAGATCAGCGGCTTATGAGATCATTAGCTGGGACAATACGGAAATCACGATCAAAGATCCGGCGGCAGGGATCAAAGTGGAAATCAATCAGCCGCTGATGGAGATTCTCATCGAAGCACTGAGGCTTCGTAATGATAAAATAGGCAAGAATACCGTGGCGCCGGCAGCGGCGGCTTCCGTCCTCAATATCGCCGCCACCGACCGGTATAAACACTTGCGAGAGGCCCAAAAGTAAGCCTTCGAATGGTCGGACGGTCCGGATTGTTGGTATGGCGGTTCTGGCTGTTCTGGTGCTTGTGGGGGCGAGCATATTCGGCACCCGTTATTGGAAGACGCGCCAAATCGAACAGGAATTTCAATCCGTGTTGAAACAGGTTAGCACCATCGAAGACCTCGAAGATAAAAAGGTCCTCCTACAATATTTTATCAGTTCCCACGATGATAGCGCGTTCCATAATGATGTCAGGGAAAAAATCCGACAGGTCAACGAGGCCATCGAATTGCAGGACTACGAGGATGTAATGAGCGCCGTGGCTGAGTTGGCTATAGACAGGCACTACGAAAGCGCTGCGATTGCCATTTACAGCCAGTTCCTGGAAAAGTATCCGGAGAGCCCACGTTACAGCGAAATTCAATTAAAAATTTCTGAAATCCCTAAGATGATCGACAATATCGATTATGCCCGGCTTACGGAGTCGATCCAGTTGGATTACAAAAATCGGGTCGAAGCCTATTTGGGTTACCTTTTGAAACACCCGAACGGACGGCATAGAGCTCAGGTCGAAGCCCTGATTGCCGACATGAGCGAAGAGTACTACGGTCATTTAATGCGGGAGATACCGCAATGCGATCAGGCAAGCGACTGGGATCGGTGTATTCTGCTTTGCAGCAACTTTCTCAAATCCTTTAAAAGCAATTACCGTACGACGGAAGTCAATGACCTGAAGGCTGTCATGGAGGACAAAAGAGCCGTCGCCCAGGTCATGCATGCGGTACAGCGTCTCGGTGATAAATATGAGTCCGCCAAGAAAATTCTGACCGAATACTTGCAAGATAACCCTGATTCCACTCAGATCGACCGGATTAAAGAGAAGATTGCCAAACTGGATTGGATCATTAGAGAAAACAGTGAATGGCAGACGGTTGTCGCTTACAGCCAGAACAGCCGTTACAGTCTGCCCGACAGAATTAACTACGTTGTGCAGTATATCCGGCTGAATCCATCCAGCAAGTACGATCAAAATGCGCAGGGATTGTTGACCCAGCTCCAGACCCAAAACCGTTCTCTCTATCAGTCCCGGATTGAGGAGCAGCGCAAGCGGCAGCAGGCGGAGCTGGCCCTGAGGCAAAAACAGTTTCAGGCCACCAGAGAAAAGGTCGTGACGCAAGTGCGCCAGGCCGGCTCCCGCTACCAGGTCAACGGCAGCGATACCTTCAAAGATACGAAAACGGGCTTGACTTGGAGTTTGCTCGACTCATACTCGGCCACCGGCCGGTGCCAGGATTTCAGTACCGCGCAAGAATACGTGAGTGAATTGACTACTGGCGGCTACCGTGACTGGCGTCTACCGTTTGGCAACGAACTGGCGGGACTTTACAAGAGCCGTCCGTATTATCCAGGGACGAGTGCGGATTGGTATTGGACAACGGAAGTATTTGTCAAGGGGTACAACAAGGCGGCATTGATTGTGACGTCAGACAGGGAGAACGGTTTCAGACGACAGCAGAAGAATTTATATGCCTGTGGTGCGGTGCGTGCGGTGCGTCCCTGAATCGGATGATCGATCGATGCGGCCAATGAATTGGCAACGGGGGGGCACGCAACAGGGGGTGAGCGTTGCGGGCGGCGATTACCACCGTCTGCGGTATTTTTGCGATCCTTATTTGTCAGCGCAGTCCCCGTAACCTATTCAAACGCCCGGTAATTTCCGTAATTTGGATGCCATATTTTTCATCCTTGACCAGGACGATACCTTTGGCAATCAACCGGTCATTGGCCATGATGTCGACCGGTTCGCCCTCAAGTTTTGATAGAGGAACCGCTGAGCCGGGTCCCAGCTGGAGCAGTTTGCTGATCGGCATCTGTGTTCTGCCCAGTTCCACGGTGATCTCCAGAGGAATTTCAAGAATCATATCGAGGTTTAAGTTTTCATTTCGAACAGGCGCATCCTGCTTGCCGTCCGCTGCTGCATCCGGCGTGTCAGTGGCATCATCACGGCTTCCCTGCTCCGGGGGGACAGGGGACGACGGTGGGGCGGCCGTATCCATCTCACCGGGCGCTCTACCTTTGGTGACGGCTTCATCGGCGTCCTTGGACGGATTCGGTTCGGTAGGATCCTGATTATCATTCGACCGATGCGCCTCAGGGGTCGGGGATTCGGGCGATTTTTCCATATTATCCTTTATTTAGCGAAGGGGCACCATTCAGCGGTCCAGCTGCAGCGTGAGTCATCATCCTTCATGCAACTCAACCACACTGTCTCTTTTAGGTCAATAGCAACCTCATATATGGCCTTAGACGATTATGTTGTCGCACACACTTAAAAAACAATTGACATTGTAATACAATATTTATACAATACAGATGCTATGAAAAAAGACATCGTATACAGTATCCGTATGAGCATTTTAGTGCGCGAAGCACTCAAGCGGGCAGCCAAGAAAGAGCGGCGTACCGTCGCTTCATTACTGGACAAGATCATTCTTGACTATCTTGAAGAGCAGCGCTACTTGCTGCCCCATGAAACCGGCTCCGACCGGCGCGGGCACCAGAGAAGCAAGATTACGCTCCCGGCGATCACGACGATGGATATAGACGGATTAAGGGATTCGTTTCCATGTGTCATCACCGATATCGCCATGGGCGGTGTATTCGTGACATATCCCAAGGGATCGAAAATCAAAGAAGCATTCCTGCGTGAATTGGATCGGTTCAATATTACCTTCAAACTTCCTCAGACCGGAGAAGATATCGACTTTGAATGCGATGCCCGCCGTATGGTTGAAGTGGACGGCGAGATACAGGTCGGGGCCGTTCTGAATGAACCCACAGACACGGATCTGAAGAAGCTCAGAGCCTACCTCATTTGAAATCCATTATTTCATCGATAGTCGCCTGGCACTGACGGCGACACGTGCATTTTTGAACGCTGTTACTGTCGTTTTGATCTCAATTCGGAGAAAGGTTGCGCAAATTCGAGCAGATCGGGGAAAAAAGCCAGGAAATTATCTTCCAGCCTGCGGTAGTTGCTTTGGACCTCATCAACGGATCCACTCAGAAAGTTTGCTCTAGTGATCCGTTTTGCGATCCGATTCAAGGTGATATCGACCCCATCGAGGGTGCGGTAGCACGCCAGCCAGTCCTGTTCTAACATCCGCGGTAAAACAGTTTGCAGTTTTTGGGGCAGAATACTCCGGTGACGTTTCAGGACAGAGTAAATCCGTTCAATGAATCCTGAGAGCTCCGCTTCGGCATAGGTGGACCAGTGTTTGGACAGGAAATGATCGTAACAGATATCAAGGATGATCCCAGCATATCGTCGACGTTTGCGGCTAAAAAAATTGCGGCTGGTCCGGGTCAGTTTGTGGTTGTCCGCATAGGTGTCGACTCGCCGGTGGAAGTGGATACCATTGGCGATTTCGGTACTGAAATTCTCTCCTACCGATCCTTTGACGAAATCCCCTATGAAGCTGCCGACCAGAAATTCATCTGATGATTCGGCAAGATATGCGTGAGCCAGATAATTCATTCCCTCTTTCTATCGGTGCACGCAAAGGTTTCATACTGAAACGGCGGCTGCGCCTGGGCGTATCACCGATATCTATGTCTCGCGTTCGGGACAACGGCGGATAAACTCTATCCTTCCCCAAATTTCGCGTTAGAATTGCTTTTCTTCAGTGGATCCGTTGAGAGCACCCACCGAAGTTTCCCCGCTTGTGATGGCATTCATTACGCGGTCGAAATATCCGGTACCGACAAATTTTTGGTGGGTGGTCGCCATATATCCGTCTTCTTTTCCATGTTTGAATTCCACTTCCTGGAATTGGGAGTAAGCCAACATCCCCTGCTTGCGATAACTCAATGCAAGATCGAACATCCCCAGGTTAAGGGCATGAAAGCCCGCCAGGGTGACGAATTGAAATTTGTATCCCATTGCCGCCAGCTCCTTTTGAAACCGGGTTATCGTGGCGTCGTCCAGGTTGGCTTTCCAGTTGAATGAGGGCGAGCAATTATACGCCAGGAGTTTGCCCGGATACTCGGCGTGGATTCCCTCGGCAAATTTGCGGGCCAGGTCGAGATCGGGAGTCGAGGTTTCGCACCAGATCATATCGGCGAAAGGGGCATAGGCTCGACCACGGGCGATCGCGGATTCCACACCGCTTTTAACGTAATAGAATCCTTCGGAAGATCGCGGCTGATCGAGAATGAACGGCCTGTCCCGTTCATCGACATCGCTGGTTACCAAACGGGCGGCATCGGCATCGGTACGAGCGATCAATACCGTTGGTACGCCGCAGATGTCGGCGGCCAACCGTGCAGCCACCAATTTGGCGATAAACTCCTGGGTCGGAATCAGGACTTTACCGCCGAGATGGCCACATTTTTTGGCTGAAGCGAGTTGGTCTTCAAAGTGGACACCGGCGGCGCCGGCTTGGATCATCATTTTCATGAGCTCAAAAGCGTTTAATGGTCCGCCGAAACCGGCCTCCGCGTCGGCAACAATCGGGGCAAACCAATTCGGACCCCCTTTACGGGCATCGAGAACCTGAATTTGATCCGCTCGCCGTAGGGCGTTGTTGATCCTTTTGACAACGGCCGGGACACTGTTGGAGGGATAGAGACTCTGGTCCGGGTACATTTCTCCGGCAAGGTTAGCGTCCGCCGCCACCTGCCAGCCGCTCAGATAAATCGCCTTCAAACCGGCCTCGACTTGCTGGACGGCCTGGTTGCCGGTCAGTGCGCCCAACGCAGGCACATATTCTTCGTTGTTTATCAAATACCAGAGTCTTTTGGCACCGACTTCGGCGAACGTATGCGACACGCATAGAGTGCCGCGCAATTTTAGTACTTCTTCGGCGGTATAGGGACGCACTATTCCTTTCCACCGGGGATCCTGTTCCCAACATTCGCTGCACGCGACGACCTCATCGGGCTGAACCTCGTGGCAGGAGAGCCGATCACATATTTCGGTCGCGGTTTCTTCAATTGTTTTCATCTTTCCTCCTCTTGCCGTCCTTGGAAACGACGCTCCTGCGTCGCCTGTAAAATTGAACAACGCCCACGGGTCAGTCGAGATAGTCGTACGCCCGTAGTGTTAAAAATTCTTCCAATTCATCAGCCGCGATAATTTCTTCGAAGAGCCGGGCGGCCAAGGCATATTTTACTGTTTCGTATTGTTTGGGGCCAACTTCCGAACGGATATTCTCCAGTTCTTCTTTGACCACTGTGCGAAAGAATTCCAAGGTAACCTTGCGGCCATCATCCAGGATTCCTTTGGGGTGGTGAACCCACTGCCATACCTGGGTGCGCGAAATCTCGGCCGTTGCGGCATCTTCCATCAGGTTATAGAGCGGAACGCAACCGAGGCCGTTTAGCCAATTCGCCATGTATTGAATGCCTACGCTGACATTGGTTCGTAATCCGGTTTCAGTTATTGTTCCCGCTGGCAACCGCAGAAGATCGATTGCCGTTACGTGCACATCCTGGCGCAGTTTTTCCAGTTGATTCGGACCCGGCATTGCTTTCCCGAACTCCTCCAGGGCGATTGGCACCAGGCCAGGATGAGCTACCCAAGTGCCGTCATGACCGTCTGTGGCCTCGCGGGTCTTGTCATCACGGACTTTTTGCAGTGCGGCGGCATTTTCTTCCGGATTATTTTTAATGGGAATCTGCGCTGCCATCCCGCCGATGGCATGAGCCCCCCGGCGGTGACAGGTTCTGATTGCCAGGAGAGAATAGGCGTGCATGCAGTGCCGGGTCATGGTGATCTGGGCCCGATCCGGGAAGATAAATTCCGGATTGTTTTTGAAGCGCTTAATGAAACTAAAAATATAATCCCACCGGCCGCAGTTGAGCCCGGCGGCGTGATGGCGGAGTTCGTATAGGATTTCATCCATCTCGAAGGCCGCCAGAATCGTTTCTATGAGCACTGTGGCTTTGATGGTTCCCACCGGAATATCCAGCGAATTCTGGGCGTAAACGAAGACGTCGTTCCACAGTCGCGCTTCCAGGTGACTTTCCATTTTGGGCAGGTAGAAATAGGGACCTGTTCCGTTTGAAATGAGTTGGCGGGCATTGTGAAAAAAGAATAGGCCGAAGTCGAACAGGCTGGCTGATATCGGCTTTCCATCGACGGTGACGTGTTTTTCGAGCAGATGCCAGCCACGGGGGCGAACGATGAGCGTTGCGGTTTTTGGGGCCAGCCGGTAAATTTTTCCAGCCGGGTTTTGAAATTCGATGGTGCCATCGACGGCATCCCGAAGGTTGATTTGACCCCGGATGGTTCCGTCCCAGGTCGGGGCATGAGCGTCTTCAAAGTCCGCCATATATGTGGTGGCGCCCGAGTTGAGAGCATTTATTACCATTTTGCGGTCAACCGGTCCGGTGATCTCCACCGTGCGGTTTTTCAAGTCATTCGGCACCGGGTCAACTTTCCAGTCACCATCCCGGACAGATCGGGTTTCTTCCAAAAAATCCGGAAGTTTGCCGGCATCGATCTCCGCTTGAACTTTGAGGCGACGTTCCAGCAATTCTTTACGACGGGCTTCGAAACGGCGCGCCAAATCGGCAACAAATGCGAGTGCTTCCGGTGTGAGAATTCGGGAAAACTCTGCTGACAAAGATCCGGTGACATCGATGCCGGATGGTAAGATCTCATTTTCCATGATAACCTCCCCTACTGATGAAAACCCCCATCTATATTACTTCACGATTCGAAAGAATGAATAACGAGACGAAAAAGACAGTCGATCCATCTGGCCAGACTGCTCAATCATAGATACTTTTCCGGCGATGTAAAGAAAAACACTATTGTCCATCATCACTGATTGTGAATGCAACGTCCTTGAGCCGGTGAATTCCATTCCGAATATGACCCGGGTCGATATCAATTCTTCTTCTCAGCCTCGTCGAAAGACGGTCAATTAATATGCGGTCTCGTCAGGATCAGGCGCTTATTTTGCGGATACGGCAAGATGTGAATGATCTCACCGGCCCTGATGGCTTCCTGAGCGTTAAGCCAGAAATCCACTCCGAATAGGTCGGCATGGTGCTGCATGAGTATTTCGAGCAGTTCGGGCGGTAATCCCAGAAACCGTACCATTTCTTCCGGGAAAACATCGTTTGGCCCCACCAAATACCAAGGCTCATCCGCCAGTTCATCCTCTTCAAATCGTGTTGGCGGTATTTTTCGGAAATTGCAGACCATCAAGGGGCAAAGCTCGTCGTAATCATAGAATACGACGCGACCGTGCCGGGTGACTCCGAAATTTTTCAGTAGCATATCACCGGGGAAAATATTACTGACGGCCAGGTCCTTGATGGCATTGCCATAATCCACCAATGCTGCGGATGCGGATTCGAGATCGGTAGTGCGCAAATAGATGTCCAAGGGCGTGACCCGTCGTTCCACATAAGCGTGCCGGATAACGACATCGCTTTCCTGAATCACGACCGTTTCATCAGCCTCCCTTCGAAGCTCATCCAGAAGTTCATCAGAGAACCAGCAGCGGTCGAATTTCAGGTATTCGAAAGTATGTGCTTCCACCAGTCGACCGGCCCGATCGTGCCGGAAAACCAATTCATACTTGTCGATAACCTCGTTTCGTGTCGTGGTTTTCGGGCTACTGAAACGGTCACGGATCAGTTTGATCACCAGATCATCGTGGGCCATATTGAAAACAATCATGACCAAGCCGGGTTTGCCGGGTGAAAGGGCAAACTGTTCGCTGCCGCATTCTCGGGTAAAGTTTACAATGTCACGGTAAAGCTCTGTTTTGCCGTGTTTGTTGTAACCAATGGCGTTGTAGAGTTCGGCGATGCGTTTATGCGGCATGATGCTTTTCAAAAAACGGACCAGATCGTAGGGACGGTCTGTGCAGGCGAGGAAATACGAACGGGTAAAGGAGAACAAGATGCTGAGGCTCTCCTCATCAAGCAAGACGGCATCGATTTCAATCCCTTCTTGGGGATGCTGCAGGGCGATAGCGAAAGGCCATTGGTCCTGTGCGGTGATAATGCGTCCCAGGAGATACGCGCCCTTGCTGCGATAGAAGATACTGCAGACCATATCTATCCGTTCGACCGGCGTGAAACAATTGCCGGTGTCGATATGCTGTCGGATGTGCTCGGCCGCTGCTGCGGCCCATTGGTCGGGGTATTGCATATTTGCTTTGATGTCGCAATCCTCGAGAATGTTGAGGATAAGTTCTGATGCATCCGTTGAGTCGTTTGGGGGTAGGTAACTGCGGTATACATTATTGACGGTTGATGAGGGTGGTGTATCGAAGTCGCTGTTGACGAACTCGATTTGAGGATCGACCCCGACCGTGGAAAAGATGCGGCGGGTGACTGAATTAAAATAGGTTTCGGCAATATCCCAATCGTTTCGTTGCCGAATCAGTCCCGAATATATGGAATTCATCGCCATCCAAACGGACCGGTCAATGAAAAAAACCCCAAGCAGCCGGCGTATCTCCACTTCGATCTCTCCGACTTTGTTGCGGTACAGCCCCAGGCGCCGGGCGGCGTCTTCTTGGACGCCCGGCCATTCTCGATTGAGGAAGCGGGTCCCGGCGCGGAGCGTTATTGACTTGAACTGGTTGTGAAAGCTGTCAAAGCTATCATAGATTGCCTCTGCCCCGGTTTTTGCCAGTTGGCTGCTGGGTGTGCTTTTATTCATATTTAACCCCGATGCAGTGGTGGAGATGCTCCCTGGGACGAGAAAAAATCGATTTCAGAAACGATCGGGCCCGTGTGCGGCGCTTTCGCTATCGCCACATCCACATCCGCAGTCACATGCGCTACCGCACTCGGCCATTTCAGCCATCGCCCGAATGACTTCACGACTATCGGTGGGCTCAACCGCAGTTATCTTAGCGGTTAGGAATAATTCGCCACGGTTGACCAATTTATTTACGAAAGGTGGAATGATGTGACGAAAAATTCGGTTTAATTCTTCGGTTTTTAACTGCAATCGGATCTCATCTCCGATGGACTTGCCTGCCAGGGCATACTCGAAGGGTGTCAGCCCGTCTACCCCTAAACCGAAGATAAACTTGAAAGATTCCGGGTGATCGATGATATCCGACTTCTGTGGGGAGGTTCCCACTGTAACGGAAAGGGTGATCTTTTTTAAATTGTCAATGACCGGTTTTGCCGTCAAATTTTCCATACTCACCTCCTGTAACCGTTGTGACCAACGCGTAGAACATAACAGCCTCGATTCGAACCTGTGTATCTTAAAGGGAAAAATAGGACCGTAAATAACACTTGGCAATCAATCAGAAACAGGTGGCCATTATATTCTGTCCTTCCGACGGTTCAACCCGAAGCGACGCCCGGACCGGTCCCCATATCGGATTCAGAATGTGTCATGACCGGCGCCGGCTGCGAGACCGCTGCCGTAGGCTCTCGAACACTTTTAACGCGATTTTTCGCGTAACAGCCGGTGAGGCGCTGTTGTCAATCAGGATGGTGGCTCTCGCTTTCTTTTTTTCAATGGGCATTTGGGAACGGATACGCGCCAGGGCTTCTGCTGCGCTGAATCTATCTCTGTCCATAAGTCGTTGTTGCTGGACCGTTTCCGGGACACAGACCACGATGATTTCGGCCAGATCCCGGGCCATGCCGGCTTCAATGAGCAGGGGTACGTCCAGAATGACTACCGCATCGGGCTGATCCCTCTCTATCTCCTTCAGCCTGCGGTCGGTCTCTGCAATGATATATGGATGGACAATTCGATTGAGGCGGTCTTTCTGTTGCGAATCGTTGAAAATGATGTCCGCCAAACGCTTCCGGTCGATGTTCTCGTCTGGTAGCAAAACCTCACGACCGAATTGTTTGACGATTTTCTGCCACGCCGGTCGGCCCTTTTCCACGACGTCCCTGGCGATTTTGTCCGCATCGATAATGACAGCTCCGGCTTCCTCGAATATAGCAGAAACTGTGGATTTTCCCGTGCCAATGCCACCTGTCAACCCCGCGACGATCACGTTTGACTCCCGGTTTTTGGTATATGGCTGACCTGGTCGATTCCCAACACAGCAAATAAGTCCATATTCCCTCCCGGCTCATCCTGTATGGCTGGCAGCCTCTGTAAACAAACGGATCAATATAAAACGGCCCTGCCTCTGGGGGCAGGGTGCATTCGATCACCACATTCACGAGATTAACGGCTCAGGCACAAAAGGACAATCACTTTTTTGCAAAACGGGTATCCCGCCTTGCACGGAATTATCCTTGACACCGGCGGGGCATGTTTCTACAAAGCATTCTAATACCAAGGAGGTTTGACATGCCTAAGTTTTCATACCAGGAGATGTTCCCCCTGTCTAAAGACATGACCGAATACGTCCAGCTAACACGGGAACATGTATCCACGCTGACGCTCGATGGAAAAGAATTCCTGAAAGTCGAGCCGCAAGCTTTGACCCTGTTGGCCGAACAGGCTTTCACCGACGTGGCTCACCTGCTGCGGCCGTCTCATTTGAATCTTCTGGGGAAAGTATTGAAGGATCCCGATGCTTCCGATAACGACCGTTATGTGGCCCTCGAGATGCTCAAGAATGCCGTTATTTCCGCAGAAGGCATATTCCCCATGTGCCAGGACACCGGAACCGCGATAGTTATCGGTAAGAAAGGTCAGCAGATCATCACCGGCGGATGCGATGAAGAGGCCTTGTCGCAAGGCATTTACCGGGCATACACCACAAGTAACTTGCGCTATTCTCAGAACGCCCCCCTCAGCATGTATGAGGAAAAAAACACCGGATGTAACCTGCCGGCTCAAATCGATTTGTACGCCACCCAGGGGAGTGCCTACTCTTTTTTGTTTATCGCCAAGGGTGGCGGCTCGGCGAATAAAACGTATCTCTACCAGGAAACAAAAGCCATCCTAACCCCGGGTAAACTGGTCGATTTTCTGGGGAGCAAGATGAAGAATTTGGGGACTGCGGCCTGTCCGCCTTATCATCTGGCATTTGTGGTTGGTGGAACGTCAGCCGAAGCCAACCTTAAAACCGTTAAACTTGCCACTGCCGGATATCTCGATTCATTACCGACTTCCGGTAACGAGTCCGGGCATGCTTTCCGGGATAAGGATCTCGAGGGCCAACTGTTGCGTCTGGCCCAAAAGTCGGGTATCGGGGCTCAATTTGGTGGAAAGTACTTCTGCCATGATGTCCGCGTTATTCGCCTGCCACGGCACGGTGCCTCCTGCCCTATAGGAATGGGCGTCAGCTGCAGTGCCGACCGTAATGTAAAGGCCAAAATAACCCGGGAAGGAATCCTTCTCGAGCGTTTGGAACGCGAGCCGGCAAAATATCTGCCTGAGCCCGTCAGCGAGGACGCTGATGCCGTGCCTATCGATCTGAACCGCCCCATGGATGACATCAGGGCTGATCTGTCAAAGTTTCCGGTGGCAACACGCCTGCTCTTGACCGGCAAGATCGTGGTGGCCCGGGACATCGCCCATGCCAGGCTCAGCGAAAGACTCCAACATGGAGAAGGACTGCCGCAGTTTGTAAAGGACCACATCATTTATTACGCCGGACCGGCCAAAACCCCCATGGGGTATGCATCGGGTTCTTTCGGTCCGACGACTGCCGGACGAATGGACCCTTACGTGCCGGAATTCCAGGAGCAGGGAGGGAGTCTGGTGATGCTGGCCAAAGGCAACCGGTCGAAAATCGTCACCGAGTCGTGCAACAAATATGGTGGCTTCTATCTCGGATCCATCGGTGGTCCGGCGGCCCGCCTGGGCAAAGAGTGTATTACGGCAGTAGACATCATTGCCTATCCGGAACTTGGAATGGAGGCGATTTATCAGATTACCGTTAAAGATTTTCCGGCGTTTATCATCGTGGATGACAAAGGAAACGACTTTTTTGAAAACCTGCTATGATCTTGAATACCCTGCTAATGCCGAATACGGCGTGATCTATCCAGGATAAGGCAGGGGAGGCCTTCGATTGCCCAGGCGATGAATTTAATTCAAAATATAAATAAACTTTAAAAAACTATCGCTTTACAAACCGAGGGGCGTACAATAAAAGTCACTGTTTGAGCAATTGCGAATGAATGAGGCCAATACGCTTTGGATGCCAGCGCTAAGTTTCCTCGTTGACATCCATTCACATCAAGATAAAGGAGTTTCCATATGGCAAAGCAGATGAAAACGATCGACGGCAATACCGCTGCCGCACACGTGGCCTACGCCATGAGCGACGTGGCAACGATCTATCCCATTACCCCTTCCTCACCAATTGGTGAAATTGCGGATGAATGGGCTGCCGTCGACCGTAAAAACATTTTCGGTCAGGCCATGACAGTCAGGCAAATGCAGTCCGAAGCGGGCGCTGCTGCCTCTGTTCACGGGAGTCTGGCTGCTGGCGCACTGACCACGACTTTTACGGCTTCCCAAGGGTTGCTGTTGATGATTCCCAATATGTACAAAATGTCCGGCGAACTGCTACCGGGTGTCATGCACGTGACCGCCCGTGCGATTGCCGCCCATGCCCTTTCGATATTTGGCGATCATCAGGATGTCATGGCCGTGCGCCAGACCGGTTTCGCTTTGCTCGCATCGGCATCCGTGCAGGAAGTCATGGATCTGGGACTCGTTGCCCATCTTGCATCCATTGAATCAAGTATCCCGTTTCTGCACTTTTTCGACGGATTCCGCACCTCCCACGAAATTCAGAAGATCGAATTGATCGATTACGATGACATGGCCCAGCTGGTCAACGGGGAGGCGCTGGCCAGATTCCGCGCCCGCGGCACGAATCCGGAAAGACCGGAATTGAGAGGGACCGCCCAGAATCCTGACATCTATTTTCAAGGCCGGGAAGCCGCCAACGCCTACTATCTCAAGGTTGCCGGAATCGTTGAAGCATACATGAAAAAGGTTTCCGATCTCACCGGGCGACCCTATAAACTATTTGACTACGTGGGTGACCCCGAGGCGGAACAGGTGATCGTATCGATGGGGTCTTCATGCGAAACCATCGAAGAGGTCGTCAATTATCTGACCAAGCAGGGAGAGAAGGTCGGCCTCGTCAAAGTGCGGCTTTACCGTCCGTTCTCACCTGAACATCTGTTTGCGGTGATGCCGGCTACCACAAAGCGCTTGACCGTTCTGGATCGTACCAAGGAGCCGGGCGCCCTGGGTGACCCACTTTACACCGATATCTGTACGGCATTCATGGAACGCGGACAGACACCGATGATTCTGGGTGGGCGTTACGGGCTCGGTTCGAAGGAGTTCAACCCGAGCATGGTCAAGGCAATATTCGACAACATGGCGGCCGATAAACCGAAAAATCATTTTACAGTTGGTATCAACGACGATGTCACGCACACATCCCTGGATGTCAAACCGGGTTTCGAAGTGGCGCCGCATGGAACGGTTCAGTGCAAATTCTGGGGATTGGGCGCCGACGGCACGGTCGGGGCCAACAAAAGTGCCATCAAAATCATCGGTGACAATACCGAAATGTATGCCCAGGCGTATTTCGCTTACGATTCGAAAAAGTCCGGTGGAATTACGATTTCCCACCTGCGCTTCGGCAAAACCCAGATTCAGTCGACATACTTGATTGACGCCGCCGATTACATTGCCTGCCACAAGGATAATTACGTCGAGATCTACGATGTGCTGGAAGGGGTCAAAGAAGGCGGCACTTTTGTGCTCAACTCAAACTGGACCCTGGCAGACATGGAAGAAAAATTGCCGGCCAGCGTTCGGCAGACCATCGCGCGTAAAAAATTGAAATTTTACAATATCGACGCCGTTAAAATCGCCCAGGAAGTCGGCTTGGGCGGTCGGATCAACATGATCATGCAGACCGCTTTTTTCCAGTTGGCCAACGTAATTCCGGTTGACGAGGCCATCAAGCTGCTGAAAAAAGAAATCGAAAAGGTCTTCGGACGCAAGGGTGAAAAGATCGTGCGAATGAACCACGAAGCCGTCGATAAAACGCTCGATAACCTGAAGGAGATAAAGTATCCGGCGGCATGGGGCGATGCGGTCGCCCAGGCGACAGCGGGCAAGGACGAACCCGCTTTTGTCAAAAACGTCATGCGGCCGATCCTGTCTCAACAGGGTGACAAGCTGCCGGTCAGCGCTTTCATGCCGGACGGCATTTTTCCGGTGGATACGTCGAAATACGAGAAACGCGGAGTGGCCATCAATGTCCCCGAATGGATCATGGACAACTGCATTCAATGCAACCAGTGCGCCATGGTCTGTCCTCACGCCGCCATCCGCCCCTTTCTCATGACTGAAGACGAATCGGCAGCAGCACCCGAGGGCTTTGAAGCCAAAAAAGCGTTGGGCAAGGATCTGAAAGACTACTATTTCAGGATTCAGGTCGACACCCTCGACTGTTACGGCTGCGGGAACTGCGCCGATATCTGCCCGGCCAAGAAAAAGGCCCTGGTTATGAAGCCACTCGACACCCAGGCGCCACTGCAAGTTCCTCTCTGGGAGCATGCCGTAGAGTTACCGGTGCGCGAAGACCTGATGAGCCGCAAGAGCTTGAAAGGCAGCCAATTCTGTCAACCGTTGCTGGAGTTCTCGGGCGCGTGTGCCGGCTGTGGCGAAACACCTTATGCAAAATTGTTGACCCAGATGTTTGGGGAGCGGATGATCATCGGGAATGCAACCGGCTGCAGCTCCATATGGGGCGGCTCGGCCCCGGCCATCCCCTACTGTGTGGACAAGGACGGTTTCGGTCCCACCTGGGGCAACTCACTTTTCGAGGATCCGGCTGAATTCACTTATGGCATGTTCCTGGGTGTGCTGCAGCAACGCCGCAAGCTGGCCGATTTGGCCCAGCAAGCTCTTGAAGCGGATGTCCCTGCTGAGCTGAAAACATCCCTCAAGGGATGGCTGGATCAGATGGGCGATCCCGAAGGGTCCCGCAAGTTCGGAGACCAACTCAAGGCCCAGTTGCCGAAATACCCGAAAGTTGCCCTGCTGAAAGAAATCAGCAACATGTCAAAGCTGTTCACCAAGAAATCCTTCTGGGTTTTCGCCGGCGATGGTGCCGCGTATGATATTGCTTTCGGAGGCATTGATCATGTTATGGCCTCAGGCGAGGACATCAACCTTCTGGTATTCGATACGGAAGTCTACTCAAATACCGGTGGTCAATCCTCCAAAGCGACACCCACGGGATCTGTGGCAAAATTCGCCGCTTCCGGTAAGAAAACCGCCAAGAAAGATATGGGGGCCATGATGATGAGCTACGGTTATGTTTACGTGGCGTCCGTGGCCATGGGGGCCAACAAACAGCAGATGATCAAGGCCTTCGCCGAGGCCGAAGCATACGATGGACCGTCGATTGTTCTGGCCTATTCGCCGTGCATCAACCACGGTATTATACGCGGGATGGGACACAGCCAGGAAGAATCCCAACTTGCCGTTCAGTGTGGTTACTGGCCGTTGTATCGTTATAATCCGCAGCTCAAGGCTGAAGGCAAGAATCCGTTTACCCTCGACTCCAAAGAGCCGGACGGGAAGATCAAGGATTTTATCTCCGGCGAAATCCGGTACGTGTCTCTGAAGCGGATATTTCCGGACGAGGCTAAAAAACTCCACGACCGGCTTGCCGAGGAAGTCCAGGAACGCTACCAGGCGCTCAAACAGCTGGCCGATCCCACTGCGGTGTGCAAAGAAGAGGAGACCACCGCCTAATACGAGGCGGGTATATCAATTCGGATTTTTTCCTACTGCAAGAGACGAAAGGACCGTTTGGGATTAGCCAGCGGTCCTTTCCCTTTTATGATAAAGAACCAGTTCAGGCTTATGGGGCATTGCGAAGAAGAATTTGATTCCTTTACGATAATAGAAAAACTTTCTCCGAGCCCTTAGTGACATAACAAACATGAAATCAGCCCCCCAAAATACATCTGCCAGTGAAATCTCATCCTGTCAGTGTTGCGGCATCTGCTGTAAAAAAGGCGGGCCGGCATTTCACGGTGAAGACCGTCCGCTGATCGAGAAGGGGATAATCCAGCTCCGATATCTCTATACGATTCGCTTGGGTGAACTGGTCCACGACCCCATTCGCGGCGGCCTTCTACCCGTGAATTCGGAGATTATCAAAATTAAAAGCAAAGCAGATATGGGCGTATGCACTTTTTATGTTGACCAGAGTGAAAAGTGCCGGATTTACGCCGATCGCCCCCTTGAGTGCCGACTGCTTAAGTGCTGGGATACACAGGCAATCGAAGAGATGTATGAACGGGACCGGCTATCTCGCAAGGACATCCTGGAGAATGTGGCCGGGTTGTGGGAACTGGTTGCCGACCACGAAAAGCGGTGCGGTTACGGTCGTCTGGGACACCTTATTTCAAAGTTGAAAAAAGGTGATAAAGAACATTGGACCGTCGAACTTAGCGAGAGCATCAACTACGACAGCCAACTCAGACAGCTGGTAATCGAGAAGTGTCAGATAGAACCGGAAATGCTCGACTTTATTTTTGGGCGTCCTCTGGAAAAGACGATTATGATGTTCGGGTTACGTTTGCTCCGAGATGAGGGTAAGATCGTCTTAACCCCTTCTGGTCCGTCGCAGTCAAAGGCGTAATCGTGGATACTTGTGATATATCCGGCTGCTCCTTATCCCATATCGATCAAGCCGGATCTTGGGGCGAATTCACTAGCGCCCAGCAAACATTCGCGGCAGATTTGACGATCGATGCAATATGGTTGTCGAAATAATGATGCTCAACCATCATTCTGCGATCCCCTACCCGAAGGATCAGGTTGAACGCATCCGGAATTTCGATCACGCGGCAATGCGACAGGCCCCTCAGTCCCGTGCCTTCAGCTTTCAATACCGCTTCCTTTGCCGTCCAGTAGCGGTGAAATCCTTCCCAGGACCTCGCGCCGATAAGCGCCCATTCATTCGGGTCCGCGACTTTGTCGAATATAGCAGCAGTTTTACGCTCGGTAATTTTTTCGACGTCGATGCCAATCGGGCGTTGGGCAACAACAGCCGCAACATAGTCAGGTTTATGCGTCAGCGACCAATAAATACCATTTGTCGGTAACGGTTGCCCGTCTTCTCCTTTGAGCGGTTCACCCCAATCGAAGCCGCTCATTTCGGCGGAAAGTTTGAGTGCCTCGCGGGCGTGGCGACTCAGATAGACAACTCGCGAACGGGGTGATAGCTGACGCGCGTTTGCGGGAACCGGGAGGATAACGGGGTGGAGCGTGGTTTGCTTTTTCATTTTATTATATTGCACAAAAATACCATATTTGTCATAATTTCTAAACGTATCTGCATGTAATCATGCGGTTAGCGCTTTTGTCCCTGCCTGCCGCATTCCATATTCCGAGACGGTTATGGTCGCGACGCCAGACAAGAAAGTCCCCCAATCTTTCCGATCGGGTTCCAAAACACGCCGACGTTTCTCCACGGTGTTGATGGCAACCATCATCTCGTTAATCACCCTTTCAGTGTTCGTGAGCCTGTTTGTGTTAAACGGGTATTTCAGTCGCCGGGTGGATGTCGAGTTCCAGAAAAAAGTGCGGGCCCAAAAAGGGCAGGTGGAACTTCTCATTAACAACCGCATGACCGCCATCGACACCGTCCTGAAGGAGATGAGTTCCGACAACACCATCCGAGTGACGGTTATGCTGGGGGCTCGGGCCCAGTTGTCCGAACATATCACGCAGTCCTATCCGCACGGCAATGGCACTTATTTCTTTGTTCAGAATTATTCCAATCGAACAATCTGTCCAGAAAATAATAACGTTTTTTCCGATGAGCTCATTCGATCCGTGCTGAAAATCAGACCACGGGGTGAGATTTTTCAGGATCGAAAAACGACCCGGCTGCTCTGGCTCTTTTCAATGCCGATCATGCATACGGAAGGACGTATGGGGACCGCCTACGCCCTCTATGACATCCTCAATGACAGGGAGCTTGTTACCGCTTTCCGCGAGGCCGTCGAGGGGGAGATTGCGTTTATCAAATCTGACACGCTTTATTCTCTCGTCACCGGCAAGCCGCTGTCTTTAAACCTCAGGGCTTTCAAGCCCGTTGTGGAAGGTTCGGACATCGGTACCATTGGCAGCGACTACGCCTATACCAGAATATCTGAATTCGAGCACGTCTATTTTCTGTCATCCCTGAAGCCGCTAAATTTAGAAAAGGGGAGAGTGACGCTGTTGATGGGCCTTTTCTCCGGCCTCGTATTGGTTGCTGCCGTGCTGATCGCTTTTTTAATCGGACGCCGGATGACCAGGCCGTTGCGGGATATGACCCGCAAGGCCATGCAAATATCCGAAGGGCAGAAAGACCTGCTTTTCGAACAAACCGGTCCTTACTGGGAGTTTGACCAGATGTCGGAGGCCTTCAATTACATGCTTTCCAACTTGAAGGACGCCGAGGAACGTTCCCGATACAGGGAACTCTTCGAAAATGTCGGCGATGCCGTATACATCGTGGACCTCTCCGGGAAGCTCCTGGTTGCAAACACCGCAGCCTATTCTCCGCTCGGATATCCACCCGCAGAGTTTTATGAATTGGGATTGGATAAACTGCTACCCGCGCAAGACGCTCACCGGATCCTGGCCCTGGAGCAACCGGTGGATGATGCTTCCCCAGTTGACAAACTGACTCTTGAAACCATGCATCGTAAAAGTGACGGCAGTGTTGTACCGGTTGAAATCCATTCCCGGCCGATTCTATATCGATCCAGTTCAGTTATCTTGAATGTCGCCAGGGACATCAGCCGCAGGGTGGAGGCGGAAAAGGCGTTGAGGGAGAGTGAGGAACGCTATCGTTCGGTGGTCGAGAATTCCAGTGATGGCATTATGGTTCTCGATGAGCACCTCCAAATTCTTTTTGCCAACCGTGTATTATCGAAAATTCTCGATCAGCCGATCCAAGCTCTGGAATACAGCCGTTTTAAAGATTACCTCGTGGAGGGCGGTCCGCCCTTCACGATCGATTATCTGATGCGGTCGAGCGATCCATCTAATTTGAAGCCCCCGGCAGTATATCAGGTCATTGGAAAGGACGCAGAGCCGCGAACGGTGAGGATTACCGCAAATCGATTCGAGGATTCCAATGGGCAGGAAAAACTCGTCGCTCAAGTTGTCGATATCACCGCACAATTGCAGATTGAAGAGGAGAAAAATAAACTCGAAGCCCAATTGATTCATGCGCAAAAAATGGAAGCGATCGGCACCCTTGCAGGAGGCATTGCGCATGATTTCAATAACCTGTTAATGGGGATCCAGGGTCGGTTGTCAATGATTCGAATGCAGTCCGATCCAAAGCAACCGCATTTCGATCATATCGAGCCGATCGAGAAAACGATTTTAAGTGCCACCAATCTTACGAATCAGTTGTTGGGGTTTGCCAGAAAAGGGCAATATGAGATCAAGCCGATCTGTATCAACACGCTTGTGGAAGAAAGCACACGGATGTTCATCAGCACCCGTAAAGAGATCGAGCTGCATCTGAATTGCCGAGAGGATATTCATCCGGTGAAGGCCGATCGCGGCCAGATCGAACAAGTTTTGATCAACCTGTATGTCAACGCTTGGCAGGCGATGCCGCAAGGTGGCCAACTGACGATCAAGACTGAAAATATTTATTTGTCGGATGCGTTTTGCAAGCGGATCGGCATTCAGGCCGGCGAATATGTCAAGATATCTGTCAGCGATAGCGGTGACGGCATGGACCGCGATACAATGGAACGGATATTCGAACCCTTTTTCACCACAAAAGGGTTAGGGAAGGGTACCGGTTTGGGACTTGCGTCTGCATATGGCATTATCAAAACCCACAAAGGCGCCATTCAGGTGGACAGCCGAAGGGGGCACGGTACGACCTTCAGGATCTACCTTCCGGTCGCTGATACCGATGTGCCTGAAAAACCGGCCTTTCGTGAGGAAAAGATTGCCAGGGGCAAAGGGAAGATTCTGGTTGTCGACGACGAGGAGGGGTCGATCATTGCGACGGAGCTGATGATGCGAGAGCTGGGCTATGACGTGCAGTCCGCCAGAAACGGGGAGGAAGCGTTGCGCCTCTATCGCGAAAGCCGGCAGGATTTCGACCTGATTACCCTTGACATGATTATGCCCGGCATGAACGGTAAGGAGACTTTCGATCAGCTAAAACAGATCAATCCCGACATCCGGGTCCTTTTGATTAGCGGCTATAGCCATTCGCGTCAAGCCGACGAGATCATCCGTCAGGGGGGAATCGGTTTGCTGCAAAAACCGTACGATATATTCAGCCTGTCTTCCAAATTGAGTGAAGTGATGAATAATCACTGAGACTGCCGCCATCCACCACCCCATCGTTTCAAGAACGACTGATTCAACCTTCCCGTAATTCTGATTCGAACTATTGTGGTGATCCGAGAGTAATGACGATGCGTCGGTTCTGACGTCGGCCCTCATCTGTATTATTGGGCACCACCGGGCGGTAAGCGGCATAGCTGACCAGCGAAAGGCGCTTTGGATCGACCCCTCCCTGCCACTGCAAGAAACGAACAACGGATGCCGCTCTTGCAGCAGCCAGTTCCCAATTTGTGGGATACCGCTTTTTCAGGCGTTTTCCCAGGGGAACATTGTCCGTGTGCCCTTCCACTACGATATGATAAGTGTCATCCATTTTAAAGGAATCTGCCAGCGCCAGCAGAAGTTTTTTACCTTCAGCACTAATTTCCTGGCTGCCCGGGTCAAAAAGTATTTTGTCGGTCAGCACCACTTTCAGACGATCCGTCGTGTCGACAATTTCAATACCTTTTGAATCGATCTGGTCCTTGAGACTCGATTCGATGGTTTTCTTGGTATCATCCAACAGTTTGATGACCTGTTGCTGTAACCGGACCATGGACCGCTGGCGATCCAGCTCAGCTTTGAGTTTTTGGGTTTGTTCAGACAGATTCTTTATATTGTCGGCCAGCTGTGAATTGGATTTCTGAAGCGCAGCCTGTTTCTGGCGCAGCTCAACCGATTCTGCCGTGAGGCGGGCATTTTCTTCTTCTAGATGTTTTATTCGATTACTTTTGAACACAATTGAACTGTCCGGCCGCTGGTCCGGTTTGACGGTCTTCGTCTTCTGTACGCATCCCGTTACGACCAGGCCTGTCATTAGAAAACATACGATTAGCCGTTTCTTTGCCATCATCTTTCTTCTTTCAATTTTATACCACTTTTCAAAAATAAATTCCGAAACATGGATCGGTGGTATAAGTGGTTGTAGGAAAAAAGCGTTCGAATAACGGAACGTTTTTTTGACAACCACTATAAGGGGCATGGGATTACGGCAGTGTTCTCCGTCGGCCTTGTCTCTGCGCATCTGTCAAAAAAGAGGCCCGTTCCCCGACCGAACATGTTCATCGCGTTATACCCTCTTGTCTTTATGGGAATCTTCGCGTGCTTTGAGTATCATCCGGCAGTCGGCGACCATTACACCCTGGCCTTCCGGATAAACCAAAAGGGGGTTAATATCGAGTTCCATTATTTCAGGGTGGTCGATCACCATGTCCGAAAGGGCCACCAGGGATTTCTCGAGGATGTCGAGTTCGGTTTTAGGGCGCCCTCTGAACCCCTTCAGCAGTTTGTAACCCTTGATGGAACGTATCATTCGCCGGGCCTCGTTGCGACCGATAGGGGCCAGTCGAAATTCAACGTCTTTGAAAACTTCGACGAAAATGCCGCCGATACCGAACATTAAAAGGGGGCCGAAGATCGGATAGCGGTTGGCCCCTAAAATAACCTCTTCACCCGGTGGGGCCATTTTTTGAACCAGCACACCGTCGATCACGGCTTCCGGGTTGAAGGCTTTGGCCCGTTCGACTATTTCATGAAATGCTTTTTTTACGGCAGTGCCATTTTCAAGGCCGATAACCACGCCACCCGCATCCGATTTGTGGAGGATCTGTGTGGAAACGATCTTCAACACCACCGGAAACCCCATTTCTTCAGCGATATCTGTTGCTTCATCGCCTGTCGTCGCCAGTTTTGTTGGCAAGACCTTAAAGCCATAGCATTCCAAGAGCCGATTGCCCACCAGTTCCCCGATTTGGGTGTTACCGGCCGCCAAATTTTCGGCAATAATGTCTGCCGCTTTGACGCGATCATGTTTGAACCCGAACTGCGACAGGTGCTGGCGGTTAAGCCAGCGGGAATACCGGTACAGGGCACCGAAGGCATTGGCGGCACTCTCGGGGAACTTAAATACCGGAATACCATGCTCCTGAAGATATTTTACCCCGGCTGATACATCGACGATGCCCATGAAGCAGCAGATGATCGGTTTGTGAGAACGCCGGGCGATACGAACGATGGCTTCCGCCGTGCCCAAAGCATTGGTCATCGATTGGGGTGTCAAAATGACCAGGGCGCCATCGACGTTCTCATCCCTGATGACGGCCACCAATGCGTTCTCATACCGTTCCGGGGCGGCATCGCCGATCACATCCACGGGGTTGTTCAGGTTGGCTGTCAATGGGAGATGGCTGGCCAGTGTTTCAACGGTTTCCTCGTTGAATTCGGCCAGAGTCAAACCGGCAGACACTGTCACGTCTGTGGCCACGATACCCGGGCCGCCGGCATTGGTGACAATTGCCACACGGTTTCCGTGGGGGACCTTGCGACGCATTTTTCCGAGTTCAGTTTCGTTTTTATAAGCAAACGCGCTGGCATAGTCGAACAGTTCGTTTATGGATTCAACCCGGATGATACCGGTCTGCTTGAAAATGGCATTATATACGCCTTCAGTTCCGGCCAATGCGCCGGTATGGGAGGCTGCCGCGCGCGCACCGGCGTTGGTTCGACCGGATTTTATCACGAGTACCGGCGTGGGGCGAAAATCGCCGCAGGTGATTTCCTTGACGGCTTGAATAAACTCCGGTCCACGGCGCAACTCTTCCAGGTAAAGCATGATGACTTCGGTTTCCTGGTCGCGGTGGAAATACCGCAGCAGATCGAGTTCGTCCACATCGGCCTTGTTGCCGATGGAGATGAATTTTGAAAAACCGAACTCCCGGTCGGCGGCGAAATCGAGCACGGCCGTGCACAGGGCCCCGCTTTGTGAAATAAAAGAGACATTTCCGGCCTTCGGCATGCGGGCAGAGAAACTTGCATTAAGTCTTACAGAGGGCTGCGGATTGATAACGCCTAGGCAATTCGGCCCCACCACCCGGACACCGGCCTCCCGGCAGATGGAGACGATGCGGTCTTCTATTTGTCGGCCTTCAGCCCCGACTTCGCGGAAGCCGGCGGATACGATAACAATGCCTTTGACCGCTTTCTCAATGGCAAACTCAACGGCCTGAAGAGCCGGTTTTGGCGGCAGGATGATCATTGCAAGGTCGATAGAATCGGGGATTTCCGTGATGGCGGGGTATGACTTAACGCATGCGATCGAATGTGCTTTGGGATTTACCGGATACAGGGTGCCGCGGTAGCCACCCCTCAGTATGTTAACGAAGATGTCGTGGCCGACTTTTCCGGGGGTGCTTGAAGCACCGACCACGGCCACTGATTTGGGACTGAATATGGCATCAAGTGGATCCAATCGATTTTTACTCCTGACGTGTCTGGTTTTTTATATTCAGGGCTTCGGTGTACACCAGTTTTTTTGAAAGCCCAGTCTCTGCGGCAACTTCCTTCACTATTTCTGACAGGGTCAGTTTCTTCTGTTTCAGGCGGGTTGTCAAATTTTCTTTTAGAGCTTCGCTACGGTACGCTTTTTCACCGCTCTTGCCGGCGACGAGAAGAGTGCACTCACCCTTGATGTTCGGTCTTTCATTCAGGGTTTGCAGCAATTCGGACAGGCGACCACGGACGAACTCTTCATGGCGCTTGGTCATTTCGCGCGCCAGCACGGCAGAGCGATCGCCGAATAGGGTCAAGATGTCATTAATGAGACTGGCAATCCGTCTCGGAGATTCATAAAATATCAACGTCCAAGGGACGCTTTGTAGTTTTTTCAACTGCTTGATGCGTTGGCCTTGTTTACGGGGCAAGAAACCGATGAACACGAACCCCTCTGAAGGAAGACCGGAAGCACTGATCGCGGTAACGGCGGCGGCGGCCCCCGGAATGGGTATTATCTTGATATTCCGTTCGATGGCACGCTGGACCAATCTGAATCCAGGATCTGAGATCGACGGCGTCCCGGCATTGGATACGATCGCCACCGATAAACCGGATTCAAGTTTTTTGATTAGAAGCGGACACCGCTGCTGCTCGTTGTGTTCATGGTAGGAGATGAATCTTCCTTGTATACCTCTGTTCTTCAATAGTCGGCCCGTCTTGCGGGTGTCTTCGGCGGCGATGATATCGACCGAACCAAGAACGTCCAATGCTCTGAGGGTGATATCTTGGAGATTGCCGATGGGTGTCGCGACGACATACAGAACCCCGGGATGACCGGTCTCGACGGGGTTATTCGTAGGCGAGGTTGAAAGCATTTTTAACCAGTTCGATTTGGGGCGGTGCGTGTGCGGACCAGATGGCAACGACATCGAAGCGGGCCTTGGCCCGCATCTGATCAGTGGATTTGAGATACTGCAGGGCAACCATAGAAATTTTGCGTTGCTTCTGGGGGGTAACCGCGCCCTTGGGATTTCCGAAATCGCCCGAATTGCGTGCCTTGACCTCTACGAATACTAGGGTTTTCCTGTCCTTGGCGATGATGTCGATCTCACCGAGTCTGGTGCGGTAATTTTGTTCTAGAATCCGGTATCCTCTGCTTCGCAGGTACCGAACCGCGATCGATTCACCGGCTTTACCGAATTTTTGTCTTCGATTCAGCATGCGCGGTCCTCAGTGGCAGTTGCGTGTTTTTCGATGGTTGGACGTATTCTCTCACACCTTTGAAACTCTGCCGGTGTATGGGGCAGGAGCCGAATTTTTGAATGGCCTCACGATGAGCTTTGGTGGGGTATCCTTTGTGGGATGCAAAGCGGTATTGCGGGTAATACACATCGTAACAATCCATCATGCGGTCGCGTGTAACCTTGGCGACGATCGATGCCGCGGATATGGAAATGCTCAGGGCATCGCCCTTGGGGATGGTCTTCTGGACCATTGGCAGTGGAATCGGAAAAATGCCGTCGATGAGCAGGCAGTCAGGTGATGGTTGGAGGTTGCGGGTTGCGATGGCCATTGATAACAGCGACGCCTGGAGGATGTTGATGCGATCGATTTCCACCGCATCGACGATTCCGATGCCGATAGCGACGGCGTGTTCGTAAATCACGTCGTACAGCTTGCTGCGACGGGTCGGGGATAATTTTTTGGAGTCGGTGACTTCCGAATTCGAGAACGTTCGTGGGAGGACCACAGCGGCAGAAACAACGGGTCCAGCCAAGGGCCCCCGGCCGGCTTCGTCGATTCCCGCAATCGTCACATAACCGTTCGCGGCCGCTTTTTTTTCGTAAGCCCATGGATCAGCGGCGGCCCGCTGCTCGGGATTGTGGCGGCGATCCATTCCAAGTGCTGTTTGTCGCCGCATAGAGGTGCTGCCACCGGGTCTTTGATCGCCGGTGATATGGTCCGGCACCGATCCGGACCGTTTCAACCGGTCTGTTGGCATGCTTCCCCCTCACTCTTGCCCAGGGCCGCCGGAATCAGAAGCGGCGTTCTTTCAAGCGTGCGGCTTTGCCTCTGAGCTTCCGCAGGTAATAGATCTTTGCACGCCGGACGCGGCCGCGGGTGATCACTTCGATCTTGTCAATGATGGGTGAATGCAACGGAAAAATACGTTCGACACCCACACCATAGGAAACCTTGCGCACTGTGAATGTGGCGTTTGTCGTTCCTTTGCGTTTGCTGATAACAACACCCTGAAACACCTGAATTCGCTCTTTCTCACCCTCCTTGATTTTGACGTGAACCTTGACGGTATCTCCAGGAGCAAAATCCGGCAAGTCAAGCCGCATCATTTCTCTTTCCAGTTGTTTTATCTTTTCCATTTGACCTCCACGTAAACTGATAATTCAATAATATCTTTGAATAACGATTCCGTTTTATTGTACCATTAATCCGATTGTCCGCCGCTGCTGTTAGAAACACGTTCGTACGCCGCGTCCCGATGACCGAGAAGCCGATCGAGGATAACGGCCGCTGCTGAACGAACCGACAGATGATTGTAACGTCCCGTCCCCCGGATGGGCTCGAGGGCAATATCAGCGGATGTTATCATTGCCTCCGCCAGTCCCCAGGCGGTTCCGAATACCAGCAGGTACGGAAACCCGTCGTCGAACATGCGGCGCAGGCCGGAGAAGGTGACCACGGGGCGTTTTATGACAGCGCTGGTCACAATCGTTCGGGGTGCCCCAGTGCTTTCGGGCAGGGCACTGATTTCTGAAATGACCTCGTCCAGGTTTCTTTTTATCCGGATGAGTTCCAGGGCCTGACGTCGCTTCGGGTTGTATGCGGACCCTGAGCCACTGACCCAA
The DNA here is from genome assembly GCA_963848135.1 of uncultured delta proteobacterium. Classification (GTDB taxonomy): domain Bacteria; phylum Desulfobacterota; class Desulfobacteria; order Desulfobacterales; family SG8-13; genus JARFQH01. Next base: position 844,073 of record CAWKCK010000017.1, on the reverse strand, counting down.
TGGGATACCAGCTGGCCTACCAGCGCGATCTGGTCCTCGAGTGGGGTTACCACATAAAACGATTTCACACCGTATGTTCTGGCCGCCCGGGCAATGTCGTGCAGGTCCAGGTTGGTAACGGCTGAGGCGATGACATCGCCATTTTTATTGGTCACCGGATAATGAACCAGTGCCAGATGAAGATTGGGCCCGGACAATCCTTTCAATATCGGTGCACCATTTTCTCAATATGTCGACTTCCCGCCGATTCAGTGATCTGTTTTCCAGCAGATCCTTGCGGTTGAGAACTGTACGGATCAATGCTGATTCGAACCGCCAATCTTCTATTTCCTTGTGATTACCCGACAATAATACGGCCGGTGGTTCAACGCCTTCGAAGCGCCGTGGCCGCGTGTAATGTGCGTGTTCCAGCAGATCGTTTGAAAATGAGTCCTTTTCGGCGGCGTCCTCGCCACCCAAGGCTCCCGGTAACAATCGGGTCAGGGCATCGATGATGCTCATCGCCGCCAGTTCACCGCCGGTAAGGACAAAATCGCCGATGGAAATATCGAAATCGACGTAGTGTTTGCACACTCTTTCGTCGACGCCCTCATAGCGGCCGCAGATGAAAATCAGGCCGTTCAACGCCGCCAATTCACGGGCCCTTTGCTGGCTGAAAACCCTTCCCTGGGGCGTCAGGAGAACTGTCGCCGCGGTGGGTTCCGCCTCTTTGGCAGCCCGGATGGCTCCTGCCAGCGGTTCGGGTTTCATTACCATTCCGCTGCCGCCACCATAAGGACGGTCGTCGGTAACCTGATGCTTGTCGGTTGTAAAGTCCCTGACGTTGATCGTGTTCAGAGAGATTATGTTCCGTTCAATCGCCCGTCTGACGATCCCGTGGGTCATAAAGGACGAGAAAATATCAGGAAAGATTGTCAGAGCGAAAAATTTCATCCGCGCTTCTGTTCGTTCCAGTTGGGCGCTTCGCTTCGCATGTTCTTAATGTGCCGTTGCCGATACACGTATGTTCGCCCTGAAAGGCGACCGGATCAGAGACCCTCCGGCAGATCCACGCGCATCCTGTGATTTTCGAGATCGATTTCCAGCACAACCGAATTAAGGGCCGGAATCAAGATCTCTTCGTTCGGCTCGCCATCCGGTTGTTTGACCACGTAGACATCATTACTTCCCGTGGGCATCACCGTATCCAGGAGTCCGAGAAATACGCCCTCGTTGGTGTAAACGGACATTCCGATCAGATCGTGCCAGTAATACGTACCGGGATCCAATTCTGGCAGGTTGACCCTATCGATAACAATTTCGCTACCGATGAGTTTTTCGGCCTGGGAGCGATCGTTTATCCCTACTAAGCTGAGAAGAACGAGGCGGTTGTGTGGCTTGGACCAGTCGACTTCAAACGCTCTCGTTGTCCCTTCGTCCGGTAAAGTGACGAAGATTTCGCTGCCGCTATCAAAAACCGCCAAGGAGTCGGTATACGGATAGATCTTGCATGTTCCCGTCAAGCCGTGAGCCCCGACAATCTTACCGATTGAAACGGTACCGCTTTTTTCCTCGGAACTACTCAATGATCTCCAGCACCGTGCGTTTTTTTATTTTGGCTGAAGCAGCACTCAGTATGGTCCGCATAGCCCGAGCCGTCCGGCCCTGTTTGCCGATCACCTTTCCCAGATCCTCTTTCGCAACACTAAGTTCCAGAACGGATGTCTGATTTCCTTCGATTTCTGAAACCGACACCTGTTCGGGATGGTCAACCAGCGCCTGCGCAATGTAGCTGATCAAGTCTTTCATCGCTCCATCTCCTTTGTTGGCGGTTGAGAATGAGGGAGGGTTCCGTTACGCTGCACGACGACAGAGCAGGATTTATGTACTCGCAGCGAAGAAACCTTGTTTCTTCAATATATTTTTAACCGTTACCGTTGGCGTCGCACCCTTTTCGATCCAGTATTTAACTCTTTCGGTTTTGAGATTAACTTCCTCCACCTCCAGCAGGGGGTTATAGGTGCCGAGGGTTTCCAGAAACTTTCCATCCCGTGGCGCCTCACTGTCTGCTGCGACAATACGATAAAAGGGTTTTTTCTTTGCGCCGTGTCTGGCCAATCTAATTTTTACTGCCATCGTGGTCTCCTTCAAAGTTATTCTTCAGAAAGGCAGCATGCCGCGATTGAGTCCGCGCATGCCGCTTTTGTTGAGCTTTTTCATCATTTTCATTACCTGGGCGTAGTTCTTCAGGAGACGGTTGACATCCTGGATACTCGTGCCACTTCCACCGGCAATGCGTTTGCGCCGGCTGCCATTTATAATCGTATGTCTTTGCCGCTCATCGGGTGTCATGGAGTTGATGATGGCTTCGATTCTTACCAGTTCATGATCGTCAACCTTCAAATTTTTAAACTGCTTGCTACTGCCGACACCGGGGATCATTTTTAACAGATCCGACAGTGATCCCATTTTACGAATCTGCAGCATCTGATCTCGGAAATCTTCCAATGTGAACTGGCTTTTGCGCAGCTTCTTTTCAAGCTCAGCCGCCTTTTTGTCGTCAACCGCGGCCTGAGCTTTTTCGATAAACGTCAGAACATCTCCCATCCCGAGAATGGTGGATGCCAATCTGTCCGGATGAAAGGGTTCCAGTTGATCGAGTTTTTCGCCGACACCGATAAACTTGATCGGCTTGCCGGTTATGGCCTTGATCGATAAGGCGGCGCCGCCGCGTGCATCACCATCCATTTTGGTCAGGATGACGCCACCGAGATCCAGAGCCTCGTCGAAGGCCTTGGCAATGTTGACGGCGTCCTGGCCGGTCATCGCATCGGCCACCAGAAGAATATCGGAAGGCTCAATCGCTTCCCGGATCGCTTTCAACTCATCCATCAATTGGTGGTCGACGTGCAGGCGGCCGGCGGTGTCCAACAGCAGCGTATCACAACCCTCTTTGGCTGCCGCGGCCCGAGCACCCCGGCAGATCGTTACCGGGTCCATGTCTGTCGTCGATGGGAAAACCGGCACTGTCAACTGATCTCCCAGTTTTTTCAGCTGGTCGATGGCGGCCGGTCGGTAGACGTCCGCAGGCACGAGGTACGGCTTTTTACCGCTCTTCGTCAGGTGGATGGCCAATTTGCCCGACGTTGTGGTTTTCCCGGACCCTTGGAGCCCCACCAGCATGACGGCAACCGGATGGGTACCGGTGAGATTAAGGGCTTCGTTGCGGGAGCCCATCAGTGTCGTCAGTTCTTCGAAAACAATTTTAACAACCTGTTGGCCCGGGGTCAGGCTGGCCAGAACTTCGTGGCCGAGTGCCCGCTCTTTAATGCCGGCAATGAATTTTTTTACAACCAGATAATGAACATCGGCCTCGAGCAGGGCCAGGCGCACTTCCTTCAAGCCGGCTTCGATGTTCTTTTCTGTTAGCTTGCCGTGCCCCTTGAGCTTCTTGAAAACGGCGTTAAGTTTATCGCTCAGGTTATCTAACATGATATTGCATGCATCGCTATGGTATGATCAAAAACCTTGAAAATAGACCGAAAAAAATGATATGTCAAGCCATTTCACGGCTTTATTGAAGAGCGTTTTTTTGCATGATCCGTCTGGGGACGCGTGTCCCTCGGCGAGGGAATTTCAGACTGGCGTCAAACAGATATTGGCCCCATTACAGCAGATCGGTCGCGTCGAATGCCGGTCCGGCATCGTTGCTATCATGCCACCACCATTAGCTTAACCATTAAACAAATGCAAACAAAATGATCGTAAAATCCGACATCAAAAACCTGACGATTAGGCAACTGCGTGAATGGCTCGCTCAACATGGCATTGCCGCATACCGGGCGGGACAGATATTGCGGTGGATATATAACCGGCAGGCTGATCGTTTCGACCAGATGACCGACTTGAGCAAATCGGTGAGGGAGAAGCTCACGGAGAATTTTTCGATCGATCGCCTCAAAAAGGTGCAGGTCGACACTTCTGTGGACGGTTCACGCAAATATCTTTTTGGTCTCAAGGACGATCAACAGATCGAAAGTGTGCTGATCCCGGAGCGCAACCACTTCACACTCTGCATATCAAGCCAGGTCGGTTGCGCCTTGGGGTGCCGGTTTTGTTTGACTGGTAAGGACGGGTTGATCCGCAGCCTCAGCAAAAGCGAAATCATAGGGCAGGTGCGGGACGTTCAGCAAAACATGGAGGATCCGGCCCGCCTGACAAACATCGTTCTCATGGGCATGGGTGAACCCCTGGCCAACTACACCAACGTGACCGAAGCCTTGGACACGCTGACCGATACCGGCTCCGGGCTCGCATTTGCCGCCCGTCGAATTACTTTGTCGACCGCCGGACTGGTTCCAAAGGTTTTGCAGCTGGGTGATGAATCTTCCGTTAATATCGCCATTTCCCTGAATGCAACAGACGACCGCACGCGTGATTTCCTGATGCCGATCAACCGGACCTACCCCATCGCGGCGCTACTGGAGGCTTGTCGGCGATATCCTTTGAAGCCGCATCGGCGGATTACCTTTGAGTATATCCTGATCAAAGGGGTCAATGATTCCGTTGAGGATGCCCGCCGTCTGGCGGCATTGCTCAGTCCTGTGAAAGCCAAAATCAATCTGATTCCGTTCAATCCACATGCGGCCAGTCGTTTTGAGCGACCGGAGGAAGCGGTTATCGAGCAATTTCAACAGATTCTTCTCTCCAAACATTACACGGTTATCGTACGCCGCAGCAAGGGGCAGGATATTTCCGCCGCCTGCGGTCAGCTGCGGGCCAACCGCGCGCAGGAGAAACACTGAGATGCGTTAAGATTTGCGGTGATTCGTACTTATCGTACGCCGTAGCCGGAAATCTGCGGATAATCCCGCCATGGCGGGATCCAGTGAAAAAAAAGCCATTTATGGATGGACACTAGATAAGAAATTTGCTGACATCTGAAGGCAGAAGGCCGAGGACTCGTGCGCTGGAGCCGCCTTCCGGTGACTCGATGTTGACGTCCACCGCCGTCAGTGCCGGGGCCTTACTGTATCCGGCGCATATTGAGGCTGCCAACGTTAGGACCTCTTTGCGGTTACAATTGGGAAGGATCGCAACGGGGCTGGGGTACCGGTCGACCTTCAAGACGGTGTCGGTTTTTGGGTTGTGGTAGCGGAGCAGGAATTCGTTGTCGGACTGGGTGCGGCCGACAATCAATTTCGCCAGTTCGTTGAGGCGGAAATGGCGGCCATAACGCAGTAACCGCAGCTCATTTTCGGTGCTGGTTTCCTGGTGCTCGAAAAGATCCTTAAGGCGGTTTGAGAACCCTTTGTCCGTCAGCAGGCAACCACCGGCAGGCGCCGGGTAATCCGTAATGCCGAACGTCTTTGCCAGTTGAATCTGTCTTTTCCGACCCCGGCCGGAAATGTCCAACAGCTTCTCCCGGTCGACCAGTCCCTTCATTTCCGGGATCGTTTCCGGCAGAAGCTTCGCGCTCAGCGGCCGCAGAATGTAGCCATCGCAGTCGGAATTTTTTTCAACATAGCGCAGGGACGGCTTGGTCTGGGACATGGGGCGTTGACCAACGACTTCGCCACTGAAAAGAAAATCGAATTTTCTAATTTTCATAATTCTGGCGGCCACTCTAAACATCAGCGCATGGCAGTCCAAACAAGGGTTCATATGCTGTCCGTAGCCACAATTCGGATTGCGCAGCATCGTCATGTATTCATCCGAAATATTTTCAACTGCCAGCGGGATTCCCGTCTGCTCGGCTGCCCGGAGGGCATTCCCCGCCGAGAAAAACGGCGTTTCAAAACTGATCCACTCTACCTCGATTTGCTGCTTGCGCAATACGAGTCCGGCCAGAGTACTGTCCAATCCACCGGAACAGAGTCCCAGCGCACGAGCCTTTTTTTCTGAGTTTGCCATGGCGTTTGCAGTGCTTCCGAAAATTAGAATCGGTACGACGGGACAGCAGAAAGGGAAAGGCTTCCCTACTTGCAGCGCGCACCGACAAGATAGGAAAAAATTTAAGGGCCCTTTATCCGGAAGTCAAGACTCTGATCGACCACCGCAGCCCCCGCTCTAACTTTGGGATTTTCGTTTGGTTGTCAGAAAATGAGCCGCCAAAGAGGGATATTCCGCCGCGATAGGATAAAAAACTCTCCCGCTGTCCAATTACCGGATCCGGCAAAGGATAATATGTAAATTCAATCGGGCCCCTGTTGACCCATGCCGGTCTGTTGTTATTATATAGAGGTGCGGAAATTGCGAATCCGGTAGCAGCATCTTGCCGGTGTGAATACGACTTTTTCCGCTGACTTACAAGGAGGTTGATATGGGAAAAGTTGTCCATCGATCCGAAATTACGATTACACGCGAGAAGGGACCGACCCGCAAAGCGGTCATCAAAGGATTCGATCAACCCGTTTACTATGGGGTCCATGGCGGAATTAAGAAGTTTTATGGCGTGACCCCGGAGGATGAGCACGCAGCGACCCTGGACCATGTCGTCGGTGCCGTGGGCGGTTGAATGATGGGGACATTGGCCACGGTGCTGGCCAAAAAGAAGATCCGTACGTTTCAGGATCGTTTCCAAGCCATCGTAAGTGGTGACATCGAGGATGTCCACGGTGTGTTGAAGATAACCCGGATCAAAGTGTCTTATCGGCTCAAACTGCCGGAGGGAAAAGTGCCGGAGGCCAGGGATGCTCTGGAGCATTACATTCAACTTTGTCCGGCGGCCCAGAGCGTCATCGGCTGCATCGATATAACCCACGATTTGGAACTTGAAACGACGGAGGAATAGCCCGTTTTCCTTCCCGAAGAACGCGTAAAACCGCCGAAATGAATATGGTGAGCCTCGGCGATTATACTGATGCGTCTGTCACAGTGATCTGGCGGGGATCAGTAACACCGGTTGGTGAGAAACAACGGTCGGTCTGGAACACGAGCCGATTGAGCTCATCGTCCAAACGCTGACGGTACATTTCCAGTTCCCTCCGTGATGCCTTTTGGGGAACCCAGATAAGGGCGTTATTGTAAACCAATACGATGCGGGAAAAGGGCTTGGGAATGATGGTGCGGTCCCAACTCCGTAGTCGCCAGCAACGATCTGCGTTCCATATGATGGGCAATATCGGCAGTCCGGTCATACGGGCGGCGGTAATGATCCCTATCTTTGAAACCCGGGCCGGTCCCCTGGGGGCATCCACTACCAGTCCCCCGCTGTAACCTTTTTCGAAGAGGCGGACGAGTTCCTTGAGCGCCTCGAACCCGCGATAACTCGATGAACCCCGCACGACGATCCAACCGTGGCGCTCCGCCGCTTGGGCGGCCAGCTCGCCATCTTTGCTGGAACTGGCCAATGTGACACGCTGCTGATGGCGGTAGTGGTAGACCAGAAACATGACTCCCCGATGCCAGGTCGCCACGAGCAGGCCTTTGCCGGGGTGTTTCTTTTGGTAGTCTTCGACAGTTTCCCGCCCGAATTCCTGAACCCTGCAAGTGCTGAATATCGCCAGAAGCATAATTCGGGAAAACCATCCGAAAAGGTAATAAAACGGCCTCTTCCAGGTTTTTCTTTTCTTCTGCGGTTTCATCTCTTGTCTCTGTGTTGTAACGATGTACCGATCGCGATTCGAGCGTTTTAAGGGTTGGCGTCGAGGAGGGGACGCTTCATTGCAAAAATTGTATATCAACACTATTGTTTTTTATCAACAAGATGACAGTACCGGTTTTGGTGTATTGGACGCGGCAGGCGCCGATTCTTGCCACAAACCAAAGCGATCCGAACCTACACGTACTGCAATATGCTGTATTTTCGACTCAGTTTCAACTGCCGGTACCATCGGCAGGCCGGATACAACACGAGCAATAATGCCAGAGTTGCCCAGAGGGTTTCAGTCAGGCCACCTTTTCGCAGCTGATCCAGCGACCAGGCGGCGGCTGCCAGAAGGTGGACATGCAGGAGATAGAAGAACAGGGCCGTTTGTCCATATACCGTCAGTGGATTCCGAAGATCGGCCGTTTTGTTGCGGTAGAAAGCGAGCAGTACGGCCAGACATAAAAACATGATACCCAACTCGAGGGCGGCAAAAGACAGGCTGGGAGGATATTTACTGACGTGCAACCATTGCAGAAGGGAACCATCGTCGCGATAAAGACCCATATTGCCATAACTGTTGAGCCCACGTACGATGATAAAAACGAACAAGGCCGAAGAACCGATACCGCTGAACAGAATTGTCGGTCGGGCCACCCGGCCGGCCGCAATCAACCGGCCGGTTCCCCAACCGAGGACCATGTAGCCCAGCCAGGGCAGCAATGGGTAGAGAACATATCCCCATGAGCCAACGCGACCACCAGTGACCAGAAAAGCGGCGATGATTCCGGGGGACTCAATATTACCGAATTTGACGACCAGGCCTGCCAGTGCCTCACTGATCAGAATCAGAAAAAGGCCCGAGGCCAATAATGCGCGGGGTCCCAACCGCCGCAGAAAAATCATGCAGCACAGACTCCCGCCGATAGCGTATAGAACCTGGAAGACGATGCCGTATCCGAATCCGATACTCATCCAGAGGGGGTCGAGCAGGAGGATGAAGAGTCCGCGTTTGAGAAGGTAACGATCGAAATGGCCGCCGGGCCCCCCTTCAGCGTTTCGGCGGCCGATACTCAAGGCGAGAGACCATCCCGCCAGAAACAGGAAGGTGGGGGCACACAGGTGCGTCATCCAGCGAACCAGAAACTGCGCTGTCGGTATCTCCGAACCGGTGCGATAGAATGCGGCGGAATCGGTCACGTATCTTCCGGCGTTGAACATACCCGAAGCGTGATCGAAAGCCATCAGGACAATAACGATGCCGCGCATGACATCGAGGGCGATCAGACGATCAGCCTGGATTGCTGCTGGGTCTCCCAGCCTTTCCTTTGTATTTGTCATCAGACCGATGTTTTCTGAATAGTTTGTGCAATTAATGAAGACTCCCCGGGGGCCCAATTATCTCATCATAAATTACCACCACTCTTGTGGCGGTGATTCAACTTATTACCCTCGAAACGCTCAAATTGTACAGTTGAGCCGGGGCATTGGAGACAGTCATGGATAATGAATTGACGGAATTGAGAAGAAAAATAATGGCCTTCAGGGATGATAGGGACTGGCAGCAATATCACAACCCTAAAAGTCTGTCACAAGCCATCGGGGTAGAGGCCGCCGAACTTCAGGAAATATTTCTGTGGATGACGACGGATCAGTCCTATCGTCTGGACGATGCCAATATCGCCAGAGTCGGGGACGAACTGGCCGATATTTTTATTTTCATGATGTACCTTTGTGATGCTTTTCAGATAGACCTAATGCGGGCTGTCGCGTTGAAGTTGGTGAAAAACGCCGTCAAATATCCAATCGACAAATCCAAAGGCTTGAGCACCAAATATACTGACTTATAGCCAGAATGGGGATACAGTCACCGTTTGTCAAGACGGATACAATTCTCTAACAGGGTGTTGAAAAACGTTATGAACGCCGGCAAGACATGACCAAATCCGACGAAAAAGCGTAATTTAGGAGTGATAAATGAGCAATTTTAGGAGGATTTTAACGCCGTATTGTCAAGCGCAATCGTTTTTCAACAGTCTACTAAATCTTTATCATCACTGATCACAAGAGTTGGCCCGATAGGCTTCTTCAGTTACATGATCATGTCGCAGTCCGCAGAAACGTTTCTCTTCATTACGCTGCGGATGGTTCCGGACATTGTGCGGCTGAGAATGGGCTTGGCCAAAACGGCCTGGATACCCTTGAGTTCTCTGTCACCGGATTTCAGTTGTGTACTGAGGCCGGTACAGAGGATTATCGGTGTATCGGGACGAACATTTAATATCTCACCCGCCAATTCCAAACCGGTCATTTGAGGCATTGTCAGGTCCGTTATCACGAGGTCGTATTTTTCGGGCTGTCTTTTAAAATCGACGAGCGCATCGATGCTGCTTGTCTTTGAATTGACATGGTAGCCAAGATTTTCAAGCATTATTTTGCTCATGCCTGCAATGGCCTTATCATCATCGACAAAAAGAATGCTTTCCGTACCGTTAACTGTCGATTCGTTCTCCGAAATTTGCGGGGCAACCTCTCGATCGACAATCGGCAAATATATATCAAAGGTCGTTCCCGCATTGGGTTTGCTCGATACAGCAATAGCGCCGAAGTGGTTGTTTACGATACCATGGACTGTGGACAAGCCCAGCCCGGTTCCTTTGCCCGCAGGTTTGGTTGTGAAGAAGGGGTCATAGATGCGCTCTAACACATCGGGAGGCATGCCTTTTCCGGTATCATTGACGCTCAGCTTGACATAGTTGCCGGCTGTCATCTCCGGATGGCCCGCCAGTGATTCAGCATTCAATTCAACGTCGGTGAGTGTCACAGCCAGAACCCCGCCATTGTCTTCCATGGCATGGGCGGCATTGGTGCACAAATTCATGAGGAGTTGATGAATTTGGGTGGGGTTGGCCAGAACCGGTGACGTTGTGACGATGTTATGTTTGGTCGTAATTGTTGACGGCAAGGTCGCACCGAGAAGTTTGAGCGCCTCTTTTATGATCACACTGATTTCAGCCGGCTTGAGGTCATCATCGGTTTCACGGCTGAATGTAAGTATCTGCTGAACAAGATCACTGGCGCGTTCACCGGCAGTGTGTATCTGCCGGATATAATCGGAAAGCGTCGCATCCGTTGTGGCGAGAAGTAGAGCCATCTCTGAATACCCCAAGATAGCGGATAGGATATTGTTGAAATCATGAGCGATACCGCCGGCAAGGGTGCCAATGGCCTCCATCTTCTGGGCCCGAATCAATTGGGCTTCTGTTTCCTTCCGCCGGTGTAGTTCCTTTTCCAGATCCCGCGTTCTGAGGGAAACTTCTTCCTCGAGTTTGATCTGGTAGTTGCGCAAATGATCATGGTAGGCTTTGACCTTTAGCAGGTTATTCACCCGGGCCTTCAGTTCCGATTTTTCAACGGGTTTTGTCAGAAAGTCATCGGCGCCGGCCTCCAATCCTTTAACTCTGTCACTTAAATCATCCAGGGCAGTGACCAGAATGATAGGAATGTGGGCTGTTAACGAATCACTTTTCAACTTTTTGGCCACCTCAAATCCGTCCATAACGGGCATCATAATGTCGAGCAAGATAAGATCAGGTGGCGTTGACTGTGTCTTTGCAAGAGCTTCTGCTCCGTCGCTGGCCGTCATGATTTCGTAGTCTTCACGAGCGAGCATTGCTTCCAACAAGTCGATATTCAGAGGCTCGTCATCAACAATGAGAATCTTCTTTTTGTTGTCCATTTTTCCGTTCTCCGGTTGGCGTTATCAATTCGAGAGATCGACGAGGAACTTAGATACGCTATCGACAAAACTTCTGGTATCGATCGGCTTGGCAATAAAGCCGACACATCCGGCTGCGATTGCTTCTTTTTTGTCTTTTTCCATAGCATAAGCTGTTAGTGCCACGACAGGAATCTCTTTTAGAACCGGATCTTTCTGAATGATCCGGGTTGCCGTCAATCCGTCCATTCCCGGCAGTTGAATATCCATCAATATGAGGTCCGGCTTTGTCTCGCGAGCTTTCCGGATGCCGGCTTCCGCATCATACGCTTCAACAACCGTGAAGTTTTCAATTTGCAGAAGATCGCGCACCAGGATCATATTGAATTCATTATCTTCGATCACCAATATTGTCGTTTTTTTCATTGTTGCGTCCTCAAGAGTTTGGTGATTGCGTTAGTAAAGGAATGATAAATGTGAAGGCACAACCTTTTCCATCACCGGCGCTCTCTGCTTTTATTGCTCCCCCGTGCAACTCAACGAAGGCCTTTGTGAGGGCCAGACCCAAACCGGCGCCACTGTATCTTCTGCCCTTGGAACCATCGATTTGTTCGAACCGGTTGAAAACACGCGTCAGGTCATCCGGCTTCAGTCCGATTCCGGTATCAGAAACAGATACCTCAATAGCCCTGGGGGCGTTTTCCGGGGCATCATTAGCGACCTGACCGACTTTTTCGATTATCTGGGTCGATTTAGAGTCGTTGTGCCGAAGACCGGGGCGGCTTCGAATTTTGACTTCTTTAGCCTCCACATAAACCTTCCCGTTTTGGGGGGTGAATTTTAGGGCATTGGAGAGAAGATTATACATAATCTGCTTGAATTTGCGTTGATCCGCGGATGCAATTTCCGGTGCGTCCTTCGGGTCTAAAGTAATCTGGATGTTCTTCTTCGTTGCTTCGTCTCGAAATATATTGACGCATTCCTGTAAAAAGGGGGTGAGCTGGATTTCACTGCGATCCAATTTTAGGTTTCCGGTTTCATATTTGGAATAATCCAGGATGTCGGTTATGAGCGTTAGCAGGTGGTGACTACTTTGCAAAACGTTCTGAAGATATTTTTCCTGCTCCGGGTTCAACTCTCCGAATTTCTTTTCGGCGACAATCTCGGTGAATCCGATAATATGGTTCAGAGGGGTTCGCAGCTCGTGCGTCATGTTGGCCAAGAATTCGCTTTTTGCCAGGTTGGCGGCGACTGCGTTTTCCTTGGCCTCGGTCAGATCTATCTCTATCAGTTTGCGGGTTTCGATTTCCCTTTTCAGACTTTTGTTTATCTCAAACAGCTCATTGGTTCTCTCCTTGATCCGGGTTTCCAATTCGCTGTTCATCTGTTTGAGTTTTTCAAGCAGATATTTGTTCTCAGCGGAGAGCCGGATGCTATCGGTTGCCCGGGCTGCGGCGGCTGAGATGACGGTTAGATCTTCGAAGGGTTTGAATAGGTAGTCATAGGCGCCCGACCGAAGAGCCATTATGGCTGTGTCAAGCGACGCATAACTGGTCATAACGATCACTTGGGTTTCGGGATGCGACTTTTTAACGCTTTCGAGAAGATCGATACCCGTCATTCCGCCCATGACGATATCGGTAATGATAAGAGGGAATGGGTCTTGTTGGAAGATTTCCAATGCTTTTTCGGCGCTTTTAACGGTGGTGACATCGAAGCCGTCTTTTTTTAGAACTTGGGACAGGACAGCCAATAGACTTTCCTCATCATCTACGACCAGTATCCTTACCATCTTTTCTTGTGACATTTAACCACTCCTTTCAAGGCAATCTATCTTCGGCTATCCTTTTTCATGGCATTTTTATGTTGACTCTGTTCAACGCCCCTTCGGTTGTCCGGGAGGTTGCTTCCTGAGCATATTTTAAGAGTGATGAGCCGTTTGTACCATCCACCGGATATGTCGATACCCCGATACGCAGTGTGACATCATAGGTTGAACGGGTGCCCCTCTGTTCCTGAACATTGTTCGCTACGCGTGTACACAAGCCGTCGGCCAATTTTTCTGAATTCGGTTTTGAGGTCTCGGGTAAAATGGCCAAAAACATTTCGTCCTTGTAGCGTGCCAAAAGGTCCGTCTTTCTGAGGTTTAGCTTAAGTTGATGGCCGACGGTAATGAGCAGTTTGTCCGCCTCTATTTTTCCATATGTCTCAATGAAGCGCTGAAATGATGCTATCTTAATGAAAAGCAGCGAGAAAGTTCGTTTGTACCGATTTGACCGGAGCAATTCGTAGGCCAGGTCTTCCTGAAAATATCGGTAATTGAATAGTCCGGTCAACCCGTCTCGAATCGACGTATTCTTCAACACATTATTGGCGTTCTCGACTTGTGCGATTCTTTTTTTTAGCCGTTCAATTTCACTCTGATTTTGATGAATATCCGCATACTTTTTCATGGCCAGGCGGACGGATGCGGTGATTTTATCGAAGCCTCTAAACGGCTTGGAGAGGTAATCGAAGGCACCGGCACGAAGCGCTGCCGTTGCCGAATCAAGCGAGGCATGACCCGTCATGATGATAACCTGAGTTTCGGGATGGCACCGTCTGATTTTTTGCAGCAAATCAATCCCTGATATACCTTCCATTACGAGATCCATTATTACGAGCGCAAAGGGCTTGTCAGAAAATATCTCCCAGGCTTCTTCACCGTTTGAGGCCGTTGTGACAGTGTAGCCGGCCCGGGCAATCACCCCTGACAATACCTCAAGTATAATCTCTTCATCATCGACAACCAAGATACGATTATCCTTAACCGGGCGCATTATTTTTCCCTTCATGTGGACGCTTATCCACAGGCGTGTCAGGTGAGTAATTTTCCGAATCTGCGGGCTTGACCGACTCCTGGGTGGGTTTTCCCACCGGCAAAAGGATGGTGAATACGGTTCCTTTCCCCGGTTCACTTTGAACGTAAATATCGCCTTTATGGCTCTTGACAATACCATAGCTCACCGACAAGCCTAATCCCGTACCTTGTCCGGCTGGCTTGGTTGTGAAAAAGGGTTCAAATATTTTAGACTGCACCTCTTTGGGTATACCGGGGCCTGTATCGATGATCTGGATCTTTGCTGTTTTCGCATTCATCAGTGACGTTGCCAGTTTTATCTCCCCCGGTTTTCCCACCATTGCCTGCTGGCTGTTTATCATCAGGTTAAGCAGCACCTGTTGGATCTGGTTGGCATTGCCGTAGACCGGAGGGAGTTCCTTTGCGAAATCTTGATAAAATTTAATCTGATTGATGCCGAGCTGGTGGCTGATTATGGCCACGGTATCCACAGCCACTTGATTGATGTCGGTCATATCGAAGCTCACTTTTTCCTGCCGGGAGAATTTTAATAGATTATCGATTATGGTCTTGCAGCGTTTGGTTTCCTTCTCTATCAAGGATAAATTTTCGAACTGAGTGGTCTCTCTTTCGGCTTCGAGCAGGCAAAGTTGGGTTAACCCGAGAATACCGGCCAGTGGATTTTTTACTTCGTGCGCAATCCCGGCTCCCAGTTGCCCGAAAGCGGCCATCTTTTCCGATTGAACAAGGGCGACTTGGGCGTCTTGCAGCTCCTTTTCACGGACTTCCAACTCCGAGGCCATGTGATTGAAGGAATTGGCCAAATCGCCGATTTCATCCCGCGATCTGGGACTCACCTTGATGTCAAATCGTCCTGAAGCCAGGACTTTGGTTGCTTCCACCAGATGTTCTACCGGTCGCGTGATGAAACGCGAGCTGAGAAGGCTAAAGACAGCTGCGACCAACAGGAGGATCAGGGAAACCAATATCAGGTTTTTCAACAGCTCCCGCGCGGTAAGGTAGGCGGTGGTTTTTGGGATTTCAACGCCGGCCAGGAGGTCCCTGATATCGGTGTGTGCCAACCCACCGACCATCTCCTGACCGTTGGCGACATAATCATGGGTGGAGCCGTGCAGGCGATCGTTGCCAAGGCCCTTTATGGTGGTAATCCATTCGATTTTTCTGCGATTGACGACATGGGCCAAGTCAGAGTGGGCCAGCGGATCCCCTTTGGCGTCTGTGATAAATGTTGTAAAGGCTTTCGAGCGTTCAGCCAGTTGCTGAAGGCCATCCTGACGGATGATGGCAGACACCACACAGGTTTCGGCGTTAGACTCGGGCGGGGCATAAGTAGTGGCCATTACGATGGCCGGCAAGTTCTCTTTGACGGTAGCATTGGCAATGTATACTTCACCTCGCTCCACCTCGTTCATGGGGATCGGCTGGGTTTCGAAAAAGTTCAACAAGGTCGCCTTGGTGAGACCCGTTGTTTCCAGTGTGCGGGCATCGTAAACACTGGTTAACTCTTTACCATCAACCCAGAGGATGATCGCGACGAAATCGTTGAAATCCGCAAATAGTTGTTTAACCATTTTTCGTTTGTGATCGGGTTGCGTCTCCGGGTCGTACAGAAATTGGGTAAATACATGCAGATTACGCTGATAACCAGTCAGAAGCGCACGGGTTTCGGCTGCCGTTCGGATGGCCATTTCCGCGGTCAGGTCGTGCACATAAATCGACTTGTCCGTATGAAACAGTTTTGCCATGGTCAGTGTTATGGCACTGACCGCCGCTGTTACTACCAGTAGCAGCACGATCAGAATTTTAAACCGTATCGAAAACTTGAAAAATTTTCCCATTGCATATTCCCCGGTCGCTTCTATTTGCTCACCACCCTTTTGGAACAGTACGCAACATTGTTAACCGTATCGAATGCTTCGACGACAATGACGTTCATTCCGGGCAAAAGATTGACTGGATGAGTAAACGTACCTGTTGAACTGATATCAACCCGCTGGCCACCAATGTAGACTGTGGCATTGGGTTCGGTTTTTCCTTCCACTACATATTTACCACCGTAGATGGTACTCGGAGGCAAACGAACGTCCAGTTGCGGCGGAACACTATCCCGCAGGACCCTGAACTGGCGGACCTCACTGAAAGCGCCCTCGATCGACGCGCTACGTGCGCTCACTTTCCAGTAGTACATGCCTTCAACCAGGTTGCCGTGTCTGAACGCGTTGTCTTCGAAGGTGTCTTCGGTTACGATTTCCCGAAAATCAGGATCCCGTGCCAGCAGGAAGTGATAACCGGTGGCCGCCGCCTGAGTTTCCCAGTGGAATCGGATGCGCGGCGGCAGATCCCGGTAGGAATAGCCATGGCCTTTGGACGGCACGCTCAGTGTCACAATCTTTGGAATCATCCGCGGTTTTAACGGTGCCTGGCCCATGGCCACGACCGTGGCTTGATTTGCGGCCACAATCACCTTTTTGCCATTCGCCTCCACTTCGGCAGAACCGCTGTACACCGCTATGGTAGATGATTTGTCGGGGTTGACGGATATCTTGAAGTCCAATTCTTTTTTCGTGGCAGCACCACCTTTGGTGTTGATGGTGGCTGTTGGCGTTCCAATTTCAATAAAGACCGAATTGGGGTTCGATCCATTGATTCTGCCCCTCAGGTCTCCATCCACCAAAACCATAAAAGACCTCTTTTCCCGGAAGAGAGGATCCTGGATTTGTTTCTTGATAATCAGAAGAGAGTTTTCCCCCATGTTGAGAATCGAATGTTTATCAAATGTAATTTCGGCTGCCGCCTGGTCGAGAGTTTGGACAGCGTCCCGGTCAAAAAGGTGTTTTCCAACGTCGGCGGACATCCAAACGATGGCTTCTGCCCGCTTACTTTTTACACTGTTATGCGTTTGGGTCACGATGGCGGCCAGCTCTTGCCAGGATGAGGCCACCACATCACCACCTCTGGATTTTTGGCTGCCTGGTGTCGGTCCTGCAGAGTACCGTTGTGCGTCTCTCTGGTCCATCAAGGTTTTCAGGCTGACCCCGGTAGGAAATAACGCATTGAGCAGATATAGAAAGATCGAGAAGAAGCTCAGCACCAGAAGAATCGTCATGACCGACTCCACCAGAAGCGATCCAAGGGATTTCAAGCGCTTGGAAAATTTTGGTCTCGGGCTGGGCTGGTTTTCTTTCATGCCTGCTCGCAATTAATGTTAGTAAAGCACTTGGAAGCGGAAGAACGGTCCCCCGTAGGAGTGGTCGTTGTCCGCAAACTCGTCGTCCGAAAAATCGGTAAAATTGTAGCCGGCACCGATCCGGAAGTGATCCACCGGCTCCCACATCAGTTCTGTCAACCAGCCATGGTTAGTATTCTCGGGTTGTTTTTGGGAGAGGATGCGATATTCCAGTCCCAGGCCGAACTTGCGCCAGAAGTTCCAATTCAAGCGGGTGATTGCCAGGAGTGTTTGGGTGTCCTGCTGAGGCAGGCTGCCGACCGTCTCTGCCTGCATTTTATAAGCCAATTTTTCGACCCACTGCAGGCTGCGGGTGATATCGAAAATCCACTCGATGGAAGCGACATGGGACTGGGTATCCGAGAGCACCAGTTCACCTGGACGCAAGGGGCCGATATCGGAAAGCAGGGTGTACTTCGCCAGCGCATTCAGCCGATCGAAGGCCACCGGGCGGTATGCCAGCCCGAGACTGTATTCTTTAAATCCGGCCGTTGTATCATCGTTTTCGGTGTTGCGCGTTTTACTGTATCGCAACTTTCCGAGCAGCGTGAAGTCCGGGTTGAGTTTTAATTCCAGGTTGTTGTTCGACAGGAACTGGATGGTATTTTCACGGCCGTCCTCTCCCCGGAATTGCTGCTGTGAAGACGCCAAGATGCCGGCCGGATTATTATAGGCAACGCCTCCCGTGATCGCGTAGCGATCGTTGTCGCCGGCATCCGCATTGGTTGATCCATACTCTCCGGAGAGTAGCAGCTTGAGTCCTCTGGTTAATTCCCACTGGCGCTCGGCTCCGATTAACGATACATTACGATCGTCGCCGTTATTTTTCTCCCATTGGTATTCCGTATACAATTTTGTCGATGAGTCGACCAATGCTCGCGCACCGATCACTGTCGCTGTGCTCCGGCCGGGCCGGTGATCCGCCAGGCGTTGGTTGATGTAAAGTTCCTGGTCGCCCAGTTTCACGACGGCGCCACCGAGGGCTGAGCTCCCTTCACTACCGACGGTGCCGGCTGCTTCGAGAGCCACTTTCGGATGAATCTGGTAGCGGGCACCCAGTCTGGCCTGGTTGTTGGATGGCCCGGTTATGGTCTGCTGATAGTCGAGATTGAGCGTCAAATCGTCCGTAGCGTCCACCCGCAGTCCGGCGGCGGCATAACTGTTGTCTCCGGCATCCGATGTCACTTGCTCGTTGTCGCGCTGTCGATTCTGATATTCGAGAGTCACGCCCCACCAGCTGTGGTCGTGGATATACTGCAGGGTTCCGATGGTTTCCGAAGTGCTGTCAAAGGTCTCCGTAGCGTCGATTCCCGTTCGTTCGAGCTTGCCCCGCAGCAGATCGGCCTCGCTCAGTTTGAACGACAGATTCATGCCGATGTTCTCCGTCCCGGTTTGCAGGAGGTTGCCTGCGGTGAAAAAACCCGGATTCTGACGTTTGTAATAAGCGCCGACAAGATAGTCGTCCGGCCGCTCGAACCACTCACCGATATCCACTTCAACAGCCAATTTATAGGCATCGCCGTTTTGGTCCCCGGTGGGAGTGGTGTCTATGAAATTCAGACCGCCATCGTCACTGAGGAACACCTCGTTCCCGGTCCCCTCGCTTTGGGCATATTCGCCGATAAGACGCGTGTTCTTACCCAGGCGGACTTCCGTATCGACCCCTTGAAGTGTGTAGGACTCCGTCCCCAGATCGTCTTTGATGTAGGTACCGCCCACGGCCACATGATCTCCGATCTGCTGCCGGACGCGGCCGCCATAGGCCTTCTTTTCGAGTGAATCGGCCGTGGCTTCGTACTCCACCTCGATGACGACCGGGTTGCCGGGCAGGATATCCTGGTTGATGATCGAGCCGTCGGCGGCTTTGCTGGTGATGGGCCGGTGAAAGAGTATATATCCTGTATCGTATTTTATGGTGTAGTCCACGTTTTGCTGCTGAGGGGTGCGCGAGAGCACCAGTCCGGTGTTCTTGTCCCTGATCACCAGGCTGACCTGCTCGCTGCCCTCGATGATGTCGCGATGGCTCAGGTAGTAAAGGGAACCGCCGGTGGCCTCGATCTGGTCGTTGACATGCAGCTGCTGTACTTCGGCACCGAAAACCATCGCCTTAGTGTTCGGCTGGCCGTATTTGGTTTCCGAAAGCGATTTATAGGCCACGTTTGCGCCGAAAAATGTTCGCTGATATCTTGCCAGCTCGGTATCGGACAAACTGATCTGATAGTTCCCCACCAGGGCATGGAATTCGTCGCTGTCCAGGGCCAGGTAGAACTTGCCCCTCGAATCGGTATCGTAAACAACGGTACTTGTGTCTCCGTAAACCGGGTAAATCTTGTCGGGATCCAAATTCGTCAACAATCGTTGGTTCTGTTTATTATCCAGGTCCTTGAAAAGGTCGCCGAATTCAGCGACGCCGGTGTCCATCGCTGCGGTGATAAGGTACTTGCCCTTTATGACGCCCTTCAGGTAGAAGGCGATCCGTCCTTCGGTGTAAAATCCGTCTTCCTTGTCGGTGCCCTCGAGGTAGCCTTTACTCTTGAGCCACCCGATTTTACCATCGCCGAAGGCAAGGAAAAACAGTTGCGTATCTTTAAACTCGATCGGCCGACTGATTTCTCCGATACGGCCCTTTGGATCGATGGCCTGGATCAGGAGTTCACTTTCACCGGGCGGCAGGGTCACCGATGAAGAAAACGTGCCGTCCTCGGCTACCGTTACCGTTTCGCCGTTGATTTCGACGCGGTTGCCCGGATCTGTGGCGCCTGTGACGGCCAGTATCGGTTGGGTCAACGGAACCCCCCGGGGCGGCAACTGAACGGTTAAATTCGGAATCGGGTCGGTAGCCAGAATCAACTCACCGTTTTGATCGCGATCGTTGACCGTCACCATCAGGTTGACAAGCCGGGTTGTGCCCGAGGAATTGCGAACGAGCAAACCATAGGCATTGCTGCCGCGCATCAACGCCAGGGGTATCGTGAATCCGCCGTCGGGTTTGACCGGAATCGGTACGTCGTCGACCTCAATCGTGTTTCCAGGTGCAGTGCGTCCCTGCACCTCATAGGTCGCCATGGTGTCCTGCCCAGCTATTTCCGCGCTGCCGGCCTCTTCAACGTGGTAGCCGTCACCGGCACTGCCGAAGGGTAACAGGACGGTTTTTTCGGTTTGTAAAATTTCGACATCGGGGACGCTGAATGTGGTCTGGAGAGATTGCCCCCGTCGGTTGACCACCTCGACGGTGAACTCTTTCATCTGATCATCGGCGACATGGACCGAAAACCGGCTGCCGTCGAGCGGCAGTTCTTTCCCGTTGATTTTTACTCCGGCCTCGGTACGGAATTGATCGTAAAGTCTCGAGCGTTCCGTTTTGTTTATCTGGCCCTTAATTTCGATGCGGCGGTTCAGGGCCCGAGTTTCGGGAAATTCGTTGCTGACAATCGGGCGGGATTCGCCATACCAGCGCACGATAAAGCGCTTTTCGGGGAGCTTTTCCTCTTTGACCAGGTAGTTCAGGGCCGATTGTGCTCTTTTTTTGGAAAGTTCCAGATTATATGATTCGGTCCCCGAAGAATCGGTGTGGCCTTCGATGACGACTTTCTCATCCGGAAACTTCCTCAGAATCTTGGCCGTTTCTTTCAAGACATCTCGGGCTTTTTTGCTGAGTTCGGCCGAGTCCGAAACAAAGGCTTCACCCGTCAGGTTGACGGAGATGATCTTGGATTGATTGATGCCGAAGATCCTGCGGTCACTGGTGGTCCGGCTGCCGTCGGTGTGATTTACCTCGAGCTGGTACTGATAGATGTCGCCGCCGGTAACCATCTGATTGCCACCGTAGCGTCCATTCCAGTCGATCGTTTCTGGTGGCTGACCGGTTCCGTTCAGTCGCCGCACAACGTCACCCTTTGGACTCAAAATCTTCAGTTCCCAATTCTCTGCGGGTACATCGAAATTGCGATCGATCTGAAATTGAACCGGTTTTTCGAGCCGACTTCCTTTGAGTTCAACGACTTCGTTCAGGTTTTCCACAACGAGGCGGACATTGTTGTTAGGCACAGCCGTCACTTCGCCGTTGATCATCAACGTCAGGCTGTCGACATTACCGAGGACCTGGATCGGTTGTTCGACAGCTTCGGACTGGATGGCGATCCCCGGTTCGGCCGGCCGGCCGGTTTTTATGGTTTCCGGTTCGTAAAGCACACCGAAATTGGCCTTGGCCATCAGGCCGGGGGTGATGTTCAGAACCACGGTTTGACTGGTGGTCGCTTCGGCCCCGTCGGCAAGACTTTTCAGGTTGATCTTAACCATTCGGTGTCCCGGCTCGACCGCCGGAAAGTGATAGCGGCCGTAAGGATCCGTTAGGGCGTAGACACCGCTGTCAAGGGCCACCATGACACCACCGGCCCCGTCTTCACCGGGATCCTGCCAGCCGTTGCGGTTGTGGTCGTAGAACACCTTGCCGATGATCGTGCCCAGGTCGAAAATGGGGTCTAGAGTGATTGTAACACGCGCTTCGGCCGGGTTGGAGATAAAACAGCTCGGACATACATCGCGGGCCACAGCGTGGGTGTCGTAATCGCCGGGGACGGCACCGGAGCCGACGGCCAGTTGGAACAAGACCGGCACATAACCCGCCTCGTCCGGGTCCACCTGGCCGTTGCCGTTGGCATCATTGTGGGCTGGTACAGTGCCGATATTGAAGGTCAAGGGGTGGCCGCTGGTAGGATTGGCCAGTGGCACACCATTGAGCCGGGCGCTATTCTCTATATAGACAAACCCCGGCGGGGGGGTGATATCGAGGTTCACCTCGACCACATCCGCCGTGGTGGTATTCTTGAGTATGGCAAGGTATGTGACGATGTCGCCCACGACCACTTCATTCTTGTTGGCCGTCAGGTTCAGTTCGAGGACCTGCCCCTGGGTAAAGTAGACCACTGGATGCTGGGTCAAAGTGATACCGTCAGTCAGATCGGCGGCGGTGACCACGGCCTCACCCGGTTCGGTGGAACTGATGGTACCGACGGCCGTCCCGTTGGCATCTGTCGGTGCCGGTGGAGAAGTAACGACGTCCCCCGCACGGTTGCTTGTCAGCTGAATTGTTTTACCTGGTACCGGATTGCCCAATTCATTGCGCAATGTCACGGTAATTATGCTGGTGACGACACCGTCGGCCGCGATGATATTCGGGGAAGCGGTGACCATGCTGTGTATCAGACTCACGGCCAAACTGTCGTCGTTGTTTATGGTGTAGGTATGCAGACTTTGCATAACCGAATTCCCGTTGGCGTCGCCGAGGATCAGGCCTGTACCCGGATTTGACAGTTGGAGAAAAATGGTCTCGTCGGCTTCGTAGAAGTCATCGTCGATGACCGTTAATCCGATCGGGATGGCCGTTACAGGGGTACCGTCATAGACGCCGGCCGGGATGGGTATAATGACCGTGTTGTTATAATCGGTTCCGAGGGTTGCCGTGCCGCCGGAGACGTTGACTTCGATGGACTGGTCGGACAGCAGATTACCGTTGACCAGAAGAATCGGTAAATTGCCGCCGTTCGCCTCAACATCAGAGGCAGCCGCCAGATTGAACTCTACTGCCGCCGCATCGTCATTGGTAATGGTGCCCAATCCCTGCCCATCGTTGAGAGTTGCTCCGACAACGTTTGACAGGGTCACCCAAAAGGTCTCCGGAGGTTCAACCACCGTATCGCCGGTGATAACGACGGTAACGGGTGTGGAAGCGTTGCCGGCGGTAATGGTCCCTGCAATGGCCACCACTGCTGTGTAATCCGAGCCTGCGGTTGCCGTGCCGTCGGTCGTATCGCACTGGAAGGTAATATCGCTGGTATTGGTCACACCGCCGTCAATACTGACCGTGAACGTATAGGCGGTCGTCCCGCTATCGCCTTCGGCTTGTGTGACATCGTTGATGCTCAGAGTGGCCGTATCGTTGTCAATGATCGTGCCGGTGGCTGTATCGGTGGCCGTTACCAGCGGATTTGAGGCGGCCAAAGAGACGGTGAAGGCCTCATCGCCCTCTACGAGTGCATCATCGAGCGTGGCCACGGTGACGGTCTGGGTTTCGCCTGCCGTGCCGGCAAAATTTAATATTAAGATATCATTGGCATAATCTTCCGGAGCGGCCAGCGGCGCGGCACCGCCGGTGGTCGTTCCATCGGTGAAGATCATGCTTACATCGAAGCCGCCCGACACGGCATTGTCCAGGGTCACCGTGAAGAGCAGGCCCGTGCCTTCGATCGCAGTCACATCCTCGACGGTGACACCGGCACTGTCGTCATTGGTGATGGTGCCCAGGCCCTGGCCATCTGAAATCACTGCACTGCCGATATTGGCCGTGTTCAAGCTCAAATCGACAGTAAGGGTCTCATCGGCCTCGACGGCGACATCGCCGGTGACCGGGACGGTGATCTGCTGGGTCAAGGTGGCGGTGCCGGCGGCAAAGGTCAGGGTGGCGTTGGTGGCCGCGTAGTCACTGCCCGCGGCGGCCGTGCCGTCGGCGGTGGTGACATCGATGAGAATGTCATCGTCTGGATCGGCGGCGTCCAGTGTGACAGTAAAGATGAAGTCGGTGGTACCACTGTTACCTTCGGCGGCGGTTACGTCGTTGATGGTAATGGTAGCGCTGTCGTCATTGGTGATGGTGCCCAGTCCCTGGTCATCGTTGAGAGACGCCCCGACCACGTTGGACAGGTTCACCAAAAAAGTCTCCGCCGGCTCAACCAGCGTATCACCGGAAACAACGACGGTAACAGGTGTGGAACCGTTGCCAGCGGTGATCGTCCCGGCACCGGCCACAACGGCCGCGTAGTCGACGCCCGCAACGGCTGAGCCATCGGCCGTATCGTACTGGAAGGTAATATCGCTGGTACTGGTCACACCGCCGTCAATGCTGACCGTGAACACGAAGGTAGAGTTTCCTGCATTACCTTCGACTTGCACGACATCATCGATGCTCAGGGTGGCCGCATCGTTGTCGGTGATGGTGCCGGTGGCGGTATCGGTGGCGGTGACCAGCGGTGACGAGGCGGTCAAAGAGACCGTGAAGGTCTCGTTGCCTTCCAAGATGGCATCGTCTGTGGTGGCGACCGTGAAGGTCTGGGTCTCGCCGATATTGCCGGTAAAATTAAGAATTTGGGCCGTGTGATCGTAGTCGACCCCGTCGGTGGTGACATCGCTGTAGCTTGTGGTAACGGTAAACGCCCCGGACGTCGCATTGTCCAGGGTCACCGTAAACTGCAGGCCATTGCCTTCGGCGGCGGTCACGTCGTTGATAGTGATGGCGGCGCTGTCGTCATCAGAAATAGTGTAGGTGTGATTGCTTTGTGTGCTTGCGTCACTGTTTGCATCACCAATACTTATACCGGTCGACGGATTCGCTAATTCAATGCTGATCGTTTCATCGAGTTCAACTATTGAATCATCAGTGATTGTCAATGGAACATTTACAGCTGTCGCATTTGTTCCATCATAGATACCTGAGGGAATAGTCACAGTGGTCGTCAAGTTGAAATCGACACCATTGGTTGCCGTGCCTCCGGTGACTGTTACGTCGACAGTGCGTGCCGACGTCAAACTGCCGTTGATGAGCAATTGTGGAATGTTGCCGCCTGTTGCTTCTAAATCTGAAGCAGCAGGCGTATTAAATTCGACAAATATTGTATTGACAGTGATCGACTCACTGGGATCATCGGCGGTGGTGTTGCTATCGGTCTGATCCAAAGTAACGTTCGTGACCGTGTTGGTGATGGTGCTGCCTGAGGTACCGGCATCAACATCAGCTACGATGGTTAACGTTGCACTGGCGCCACTATTGAGTGTTCCTATTGTCCATGTCGGATCGGTCCATGTTCCGGTGCTCGGTGTCACTGAACCAATCGTTAAACCGGCCGGAATCACATCGTCTATGCTGACATTAGTAGCCTGGGCCGGACCGCTGTTAGTCACCGTAACGGTGAAGGTGACGGTGTCGCCTTCGTTCAGAGTTGAGTTATCGACGATCTTGGTGACAACCAGATCCGTGGCGTTGCCAACAGTGATCGACTCACTGGGATCATCAGCGGTGGTATTACTGTCGACCTGATCCAAGGTGACGTTCGTGACCGTGTTAGTTATGGTTTGGCCTGCGGTACCGGCATCGACATCAGCTACGATGGTCAGAGTGGCACTGGCGCCACTATTGAGGGTGCCTACAGTCCAAGTCGGTGCAGTGTAGGATCCGATACTCGGTGTCACGGAACCAATTGTGAGGCCTACTGGAATCACGTCATCGATGCTGACATTAGTGGCCTGGGCCGGCCCGTTGTTAGTCACCGTGACAGTGAAGGTGACGGTTTCGCCTTCGTCGGGGGTTCCGTTGTCGACGATCTTGGCAATGACCAGATCCGTTGCGTTACCCACCGTGATCGATTCACTGGGATCATCAGCGGTGGTGTTACTGTCGGTCTGATCTAAGGTAATGTTATTAACCGTGTTGGTAATGGTCTGACCCGATGTTCCGGCATCAACGTCAGCAGTGATGGTCAGTGTGGCACTGGCGCCATTATTGAGGGTGCCTACAGTCCAAGTCGGTGCAGTGTAGGATCCGATACTCGGTGTCGCTGAACCAATTGTGAGACCGGCTGGCAGCACGTCATCGATGCTGACATTAGTGGCCTGGGCCGGACCGCTGTTAGTCACCGTGACCGTGAAGGTGACGGTGTCGCCTTCGTTCGGAGTTGAGTTATCGACGATCTTGGTGACAACCAGATCCGTGGCGTTCCCAACCGTGATCGACTCACTGGGATCATCGGCGGTGGTATTACTGTCGACCTGATCCAAGGTGACGTTCGTGACCGTGTTTGTGATCGTGCTGCCTGAAGTTCCGGCATCAACATCAGCTACGATGGTTAACGTTGCACTGACGCCACTATTGAGTGCTCCTATCGTCCATGTGGGAGCGGCCCATGTTCCAGTGCTCGGTGTTACTGAACCGATTGTGAGACCAGCCGGCAGCACATCATCGATGCTGATGTTTGTTGCCTGGGCCGGTCCGTTGTTTGTAACGGTGACGGTGAAGGTGACCGTGTCACCCTCATTCGGAGTCCCATTATCAACTATCTTTGTGATGGCAAGATCGGTACTGTTACCGACGGTGACAGACTCACTGGGATCATCGGCAGTGGTGTTACTGTCGACCTGGTCTAAAGTAACGTTCGTCACCGTGTTGGTGATGGTGGAACCGGCGGTGCCGGCATCGACGTCAGCCGTTATGGTCAGTGTTGCACTGGCTTCGTCAGCCAGGGTTCCGATGGTCCACGTGGGTGCAGTCCATGTTCCGGTGCTCGGTGTCACTGAACCAATCGTCAAACCGGCCGGCAGGACATCTTCGATACTGACGTTTGAAGCCTGAGCCGGCCCGTTGTTAGTCACCGTGACGGCGAAGGTAATTGTATCGCCTTCGTCCGGGGTTCCGTTATCGACCGTTTTACCAATAACTAGATCCGTGGCGTTACCGACGGTTACCGACTCACTGAGATCATCGGTAGTGGTGTTGTCATCCACCTGATCCAGGGTCACATTGGTGACCGTGTTGATGATGGTGCTGCCTGAGGTTCCGGCATCAACATCAGCTACGATGGTCAGAGTGGCACTGACGCCATTATTGAGGTTGCCTATGGTCCAAGTCGGTGCAGTATAGGATCCGATACTCGGAGTCACTGAACCGATGGTGAGGTCGGCCGGCAGGACATCATCGACGCTGACGTTAGTGGCCTGGGCCGGTCCGTTGTTTGTAACGGTGACGGTGAAGGTGACCGTGTCACCCTCATTCGGAGTCCCATTATCAACTATTTTTGTTATGGCAAGATCGGTACTGTTACCGACGGTGACAGACTCACTGGGATCATCGGCGGTCGTGTCGTCATCCACCTGATCTAAGGTCACATTGGTGACCGTGTTGGTGATGGTGGATCCGGCGGTACCGGCATCGACGCTAGCTTGAATCGATAAGGTGGCACTCGACCCACTGTCG
Organism: uncultured delta proteobacterium; assembly: GCA_963848135.1. Taxonomy (GTDB): domain Bacteria; phylum Desulfobacterota; class Desulfobacteria; order Desulfobacterales; family SG8-13; genus JARFQH01. The sequence continues at coordinate 816,684 of CAWKCK010000017.1, read as the reverse complement.
ATGGTGCCAATTGTCCAAGTCGGTGCGGTGTAGGATCCGATACTCGGTGTTACCGAACCAACGGTCAAGCCGGCGGGCAGGGCGTCATCGATACTGACATTGGTGGCCTGGGCCGGACCGCTGTTTGTGACCGTGACGGTGAAAGTGACGGTATCGCCTTCATCGGGGGTGGCGTTGTCAACGGTTTTACCAATCACCAGATCCGTCGCGTTACCGACAGTGATCGACTCACTGGGGTCATCAGCGGTGTTGTTGTTGTCGGTCTGATCCAGACTGATATTAGTAACCGTGTTGGTGATGGTGGATCCAGCGGTGCCTGCGTCCACGGAGGCCTGGATGGTCAGAGTGGCACTGGTTTCGTCAGCCAGGGTTCCGATGGTCCACGTGGGTGCAGTCCATGTTCCGGTGCTCGGTGTCACTGAACCAATCGTCAAACCGGCCGGCAGGACATCATCGATACTGACGTTTGAAGCCTGGGCCGGTCCGCTGTTTGTGACCGTGACGGTGAATGTAACGGTGTCACCCTCATCTGGGGTTCCGTTATCAACCGTTTTACCAATCACCAGATCGGTGCTGTTGCCCACCGTGATCGACTCACTGGGGTCATCGGCGGTGGTGTCGCTATCCACCTGGTCTAAGGTAACGTTTGTGACCGTGTTGGTGATGGTCGATCCGGCGGTACCTGCATCGACCGTGGCCTGGATGGTCAAAGTGACACTGCTGCCACTGTCGATTGTGCCGATGGCCCATGTGGGTGCGGTGTAGCTGCCCTGGTTGGGAGTGATTGTTCCGGCAGTCAAACCCGCTGGCACCACATCATCGATACTGACGTTAGTGGCCTGGGCCGGACCGCTGTTAGTGACCGTAACGGTGAACGTAACCGTGTCGCCCTCATCAGGGGTAGCGTTGTCGACCGTCTTACCAATCACCAGATCGGTACTGTTACCGACGGTGACAGACTCACTCAGATCATCAGCGGTGGTGTCGCTATCCACCTGATCCAGGGTCACGCTGGTGACCGTGTTGGTGATGGTCGATCCGGCGGTACCGGCATCGACCGTGGCCTGAATGGTTAATGTAGCGTTTGCGCCACTGTCGATGGTGCCGATGGTCCATGTGGGTGAGGCGTAACTGCCCTGGCTGGGAGTGATCGTACCGGCCGTCAAACCAGCGGGAAGCGCATCGTCCAGGCTGAGAGTAGTGGCCTGAGCCGGACCGTTGTTAGTCACCGTGACGGTGAAGGTGACCGTGTCGCCTTCATCGGGTGTTCCGTTATCGACCGTCTTACCAATCACCAGATCGGTGTTGTTGCCCACCGTGATCGACTCACTGGGATCATCGGCGGTAGCGTTGCTGTCGGTTTGGTCTAAGGTAACGTTAGTCACCGTGTTAGTTATAGTCTGGCCAGCTTCACCAGTATTGACTGTCGCTTGAATCGTTAACGTAGCACTTGAACCGTTAGCGAGGGTTCCAACCGTCCACGTGGGTGCGGTGTAGCTGCCCTGGTTGGGAGTGATCGTTCCGGCAGTCAAACCAGCGGGAAGCGCATCGTCCAGGCTGAGAGTAGTGGCCTGAGCCGGACCGTTGTTAGTCACCGTGACAGTGAAGGTGACGGTGTCGCCTTCATCGGGTGTTCCATTATCGACCGTTTTACCAATAACCAGATCCGTCGCGTTACCCACCGTGATCGATTCACTGGGATCATCAGCGGTGGTGTTACTGTCGGTCTGATCTAAGGTAACGTTATTAACCGTGTTGGTAATGGTCTGACCCGATGTTCCGGCATCAACGTCAGCAGTGATGGTCAGTGTGGCACTGGCGCCATTATTGAGTGTGCCTATGGTCCAAGTCGGTGCAGTGTAGGATCCGATACTCGGTGTTACTGAACCAATCGTCAAACCGGCTGGCAGCACATCATCGATGCTGATGTTTGTTGCCTGGGCCGGTCCGTTGTTTGTAACGGTGACGGTGAAGGTGACCGTGTCACCCTCATTCGGAGTCCCATTTTCAACTATCTTTGTGATGGCAAGATCGGTACTGTTACCGACGGTGACAGACTCACTGGGATCATCGGCAGTGGTGTTACTGTCGACCTGGTCTAAAGTAACGTTCGTCACCGTGTTGGTGATGGTGGAACCGGCGGTGCCGGCATCGACGTCAGCCGTTATGGTCAGTGTTGCACTGGCTTCGTCAGCCAGGGTTCCGATGGTCCACGTGGGTGCAGTCCATGTTCCGGTGCTCGGTGTCACTGAACCAATCGTCAAACCGGCCGGCAGGACATCTTCGATACTGACGTTCGTGGCCTGGGCTGGTCCGCTGTTAGTCACCGTGACGGTGAAGGTAACCGTGTCGCCTTCGTCAGGTGTTCCATTATCAACGATCTTTGTGATTACTAAATCGGTGCTGTTACCGACGGTAACCGGCTCACTGAGATCATCGGCGGTTGTGTTGTCATCCACCTGGTCCAGGGTGACATTGGTGATCGTGTTTGTGATGGTGGATCCGGCGGTGCCGGCATCGACCGTGGCTTGGATGGTTAAGGTAGCGTTTGCGCCACTGTCAATGGTTCCGGTGGTCCATGTCGGTGCGGTCCAACTACCCTGGCTGGGGGTGATCGTACCGGCCGTCAAACCGGCGGGCAGAGCGTCGTCGATGCTGACGTTCGTGGCCTGGGCTGGTCCGCTGTTAGTCACCGTGACGGTGAAGGTAACCGTGTCGCCTTCGTCGGGGGTTCCATTGTCGACCGTTTTACCAATAACCAGATCCGTCGCGTTACCGACGGTGATCGATTCGCTAGGATCATCGGCGGTGGTGTTGTTGTCGGTTTGGTCTAAGGTAACGTTAGTCACCGTGTTAGTTATAGTCTGGCCAGCTTCACCAGTATTGACTGTCGCTTGAATCGTTAATGTAGCACTTGAACCGTTAGCGAGGGTTCCAACCGTCCACGTGGGTGCGGTGTAACTGCCCTGGCTGGGGGTAATTGTTCCGGCCGTTAAACCCGCCGGTACCACATCATCGATACTGACGTTTGAAGCCTGAGCCGGACCATTGTTTGTAACCGTGACGGTGAATGTAACGGTGTCACCCTCATCTGGGGTTCCGTTATCAACCGTTTTACCAATAACCAGATCGGTACTGTTACCGACGGTGACCGACTCACTGGGATCATCAGCGGTAGCGTTGCTGTCAGTTTGGTCCAGGGTGACGTTCGTGACCGTGTTAGTGATGGTGGAACCGGCGGTGCCGGCATCAACATCAGCTACGATGGTTAACGTTGCACTGACGCCATTATTGAGAGTGCCTATTGTCCATGTTGGTGCAGTGTAGGAGCCGGTGCTCGGTGTTACCGAACCGATTGTGAGACCAGCCGGCAGGGCGTCATCGATGCTTAGGTTTGTTGCCTGAGCTGGTCCGCTGTTTGTGACCGTGACGGTAAAGGTAACGGTGTCGCCTTCATTCGGGGTTCCATTATCGACGGTTTTACCAATAACCAGATCCGTGGCGTTACCCACCGTGATCGATTCACTGGGATCATCGAGGGTGGTGTTGCTGTCGGTTTGATCCAGGGTGACGTTAGTGACCGTGTTAGTAATGGTCGATCCAGCGGTGCCTGCGTCCACGGAGGCCAGGATGGTAAGAGTGGCACTGGCGCCGTCAGCCAGGGTGCCGATGGACCAAGTGGGATCGGCCCATGTTCCGGTGCTCGGAGTCACTGAACCGATGGTCAGGCCCGCGGGCAGGGCGTCATCGATGCTGAGGTTTGTTGCCTGCGCCGGCCCGCTGTTTGTAACGGTGACGGTGAAGGTAACCGTGTCGCCTTCGTCGGGGGTTCCATTGTCGACCGTTTTACCAATCACCAGATCGGTGCTGTTACCCACCGTGATCGATTCGCTGGGATCATCGGCGGTGGTGTTGTCATCCACCTGATCTAAAGTAACGCTGGTCACCGTGTTGGTAATAGTGGAACCGGCGGTACCGGCATCGATCGTGACCTGAATTGTTAATGTAGCGTTTGCGCCACTGTCGATGGTTCCGATGGTCCATGTGGGTGCGGTGTAACTGCCCTGGCTGGGAGTGGTCGTACCGGCCGTCAAACCTGCCGGAATCACATCATCGATACTAACGTTAGTGGCCTGAGCTGGCCCGTTATTTGTGACCGCAACAGTAAAGGTGACCGTGTCGCCTTCATCGGGTGTTGGATTGTCGACCGTTTTACCAATAACCAGATCCGTGGCGTTACCGACCGTGATCGATTCACTGGGATCATCGGCGGTGGTGTTACTGTCGGTTTGATCCAAGGTAACGTTCGTGACCGTGTTAGTGATGGTGCTACCAGAGGTGCCGGCATCGACATCAGCGACGATGGTTAACGTTGCACTGGCGCCACTATTGAGGGTGCCCACTGTCCAAGTCGGATCGGTCCATGTTCCGGTGCTCGGTGTCGCTGAACCGATTGTGAGACCGGCCGGCAGCACATCATCGATGCTGACGTTAGTGGCCTGGGCCGGCCCGCTGTTTGTAACGGTGACGGTGAAGGTGACCGTGTCACCCTCATCGGGGGTTCCATTATCGACGGTTTTACCAATAACCAGATCCGTGGCGTTACCGACCGTGATCGATTCATCGGGATCATCGGGGGTGGTGTTGCTGTCGGTCTGGTCCAAGGTAACGTTCGTGACCGTGTTAGTGATGGTGGAACCGGCGGTGCCGGCATCAACATCAGCTACGATGGTCAGAGTGGCACTGGCGCCATTATTGAGGGTGCCTATGGTCCAAGTCGGTGCAGTGTAGGATCCGATACTCGGTGTCGCTGAACCGATTGTGAGACCGGCCGGCAGCACATCGTCTATGCTGACGTTATTGGCCTGAGCTGGTCCGCTGTTAGCCACCGTGACGGTGAAGGTGACGGTGTCGCCTTCATCAGGTGTTGAGTTGTCGACCGTTTTACCAATAACCAGATCCGTCGCGTTACCGACGGTGATCGATTCGCTGGGATCATCGGCGGTAGTGTTACTGTCTGTCTGATCCAGGGTCACGTTGGTGACCGTGTTGGTGATGGTGCTGCCTGAGGTGCCGGCATCAACATCAGCTACGATGGTTAACGTTGCACTGGCGCCACTATTGAGGGTGCCTATCGTCCATGTCGGATCGGTCCATGTTCCTATACTCGGTGTTATTGAACCAATGGTCAGGCCCGCGGGCACCGCATCATCGATACTGACGTTTGAAGCTTGAGCGGGACCGTTATTTGTGACCGTGACGGTGAAGGTGACCGTGTCGCCTTCATCGGGTGTTCCATTATCAACGATCTTTGTGATGGCAAGATCCGTAGCGTTACCGACGGTGACAGACTCACTCAAATCATCAGGGGTAGTGTCGTCATCCACCTGATCCAAGGTCACATTGGTGACCGTGTTGGTGATTGTGGATCCGGCAGTACCGGCATCGACCGTGGCCTGAATTGTTAAGGTAGCGTTTGCACCACTGTCGATGGTTCCGATGGTCCATGTGGGTGCCGTGTAGCTACCTTGGCTGGGAGTGATGGTTCCAGCAGTAAGGCCGGCGGGCAGGGTGTCATCGATACTGACGTTTGAAGCTTGAGCGGGACCGTTATTAGTGACCGTGACGGTGAAGGTGACCGTGTCGCCTTCATCGGGTGTTCCGTTATCAACGATCTTTGTAATGGCAAGATCGGTACTGTTGCCGACAGTGACAGACTCACTCAAATCATCAAGGGTAGTGTCGTCATCCACCTGATCTAAGGTCACGTTGGTGACCGTGTTGGTGATGGTGGATCCGGCAGTACCGGCATCGACCGTGACCTGGATGGTTAGGGTGGCGTTTGAACCGCTGTCGATGGTTCCGATGGTCCATGTGGGAGCCGTGTAGCTACCCTGGCTGGGGGTAATCGTTCCGGCCGTCAAGCCCGCGGGCAGGGCATCATCGATACTTACGTTTGAAGCCTGGGCCGGACCGCTGTTAGTCACCGTGACGGTGAAGGTGACCGTGTCGCCCTCATCGGGTGTTCCGTTATCAACGATCTTTGTAATGGCAAGATCAGTACTGTTGCCGACGGTGACCGACTCGCTGAGATCATCAGCAGTAGTGTTGTCATCCACCTGATCCAAGGTCACGTTGGTGACCGTATTTGTAATGGTCGATCCAGCGGTACCAGCATCGACGCTAGCTCTGAATCGATAAGGTGGCACTCGACCCACTGTCGATGGTTCCGACAGTCCATGTCGGTGCGGTGTAGCTGCCCTGGCTGGGGGTAATGGTTCCGGCCGTCAAACCAGCGGGCAGGGCGTCATCGATGCTGAGGTTTGTTGCCTGGGCCGGTCCGCTGTTAGTCACCGTGACGGTGAATGTAACGGTGTCGCCCTCATCCGGGGTTCCATTGTCGACCGTCTTACCAATCACCAGATCGGTACTGTTACCCACCGTGATCGACTCACTGGGGTCATCGGCGGTGGTGTTGCTGTCGATTTGGTCTAAGGTAACGTTAGTCACCGTGTTAGTTATAGTCTGTCCAGCTTCACCAGTATTGACTGTCGCTTGAATCGTTAACGTGGCACTTGAACCGTTATCGATGGTTCCGACCGTCCATGTGGGTGCGGTGTAGCTGCCCTGGCTGGGGGTGATCGTACCGGCCGTTAAACCCGCTGGCACCACATCATCGATGCTGACATCTGTTGCCTGAGCCGGACCGTTGTTTGTGACCGTAACAGTGAAGGTGACCGTGTCGCCCTCATCGGGTATTCCATTATCAACGATCTTCGTGATGACAAGATCAGTACTGTTACCGACGGTTACCGACTCACTGAGATCATCAAGGGTAGTGTTGTCATCCACCTGATCCAGGGTCACATTGGTGACCGTGTTGGTAATGGTCTGACCCGATGTTCCGGCATCAACGTCAGCAGTGATGGTCAGTGTGGCACTGGCGCCATTATTGAGTGTGCCTATGGTCCAAGTCGGTGCAGTGTAGGATCCGATACTCGGTGTTACTGAACCAATCGTCAAACCGGCTGGCAGCACATCATCGATGCTGATGTTTGTTGCCTGGGCCGGTCCGTTGTTTGTAACGGTGACGGTGAAGGTGACCGTGTCACCCTCATTCGGAGTCCCATTATCAACTATTTTTGTGATGGCAAGATCGGTACTGTTACCGACGGTGACAGACTCACTGGGATCATCGGCAGTGGTGTTACTGTCGACCTGATCTAAAGTAACGTTCGTCACCGTGTTGGTGATGGTGGAACCGGCGGTGCCGGCATCGGCGCCAGCCGTTATGGTCAGTGTTGCATTGGCTCCATCAGCCAGGGTGCCTATGGTCCAAGTCGGTGCAGTGTAGGATCCGATACTCGGTGTCGCTGAACCAATCGTCAAACCGGCGGGCAGAGTGTCGTCGATGCTGACGTTGGTGGCCTGGGCTGGACCGCTGTTAGTCACCGTGACGGTGAAGGTAACCGTGTCGCCTTCATCGGGTGTTCCATTATCGACAATCTTTGTGATTACCAAATCGGTGCTGTTGTCGACCGTGACAGACTCACTTGGGTCATCGAGGGTGGTGTTGCTGTCGGTCTGGTCTAAGTTAACGTTAGTCACCGTGTTTGTGATGGTTTGGCCTGCGGTACCGGCATCGACATCAGCTACGATGGTTAACGTTGCACTGGCGCCACTATTGATGGTGCCGATGGTCCATGTGGGAGCGGTCCATGTTCCGGTGCTTGGTGTCACTGAACCAATCGTTAAACCGGCGGGCAGCGCGTCATCGACGCTGAGGTTAGTGGCCTGAGCCGGACCGCTGTTTGTGACCGTTACAGTGAAGGTGACGGTATCGCCTTCATCGGGGGTGGCGTTATCGACCGTTTTACCAATCACCAGATCCGTTGCGTTACCGACAGTGATCGACTCACTGGGATCATCAGCGGTGGTATTACTGTCGACCTGATCCAAGGTGACGTTTGTGACCGTGTTAGTGATCGTGCTGCCTGAGGTGCCGGCATCGACGCCAGCCGTTATGGTCAGTGTTGCATTGGCTCCATCAGCCAGGGTACCGACAGTCCAAGTCGGTGCAGTGTAGGATCCGATACTCGGTGTCACTGACCCAATTGCGAGACCCGCCGGAATCACATCATCGATACTGACATTTGAGGCCTGCGCCGGCCCGCTGTTTGCAACCGTGACGGTAAAGGTAACCGTGTCGCCTTCATCGGGTGTTCCATTGTCGACCGTCTTACCAATCACCAGATCGGTGCTGTTGCCGACGGTGATCGACTCACTGGGATCATCGGCAGTGGTGTTGCTGTCGACCTGATCCAGGGTCACGTTTGTGACCGTGTTAGTGATGGTCGATCCAGCGGTTCCAGCGTTGACGCTGGCTTGAATCGTTAATGTGGCACTTGAACCGTTTGCGAGGGTTCCAACCGTCCACGTGGGTGCGGTGTAGCTGCCCTGGCTGGGAGTGATCGTACCGGCAGTAAGGCCGGTCGGAATCACATCGTCGATACTGACATTAGTGGCTTGGGCCGGACCGCTGTTAGTCACCGTGACCGTGAAGGTGACGGTGTCGCCTTCGTTCGGGGTTGAGTTGTCAACCGTCTTACCAATCACCAGTTCCGTGGCGTTACCGACAGTGATCGACTCACTGGGATCATCGGCGGTAGTGTTACTGTCGACTTGATCCAGGGTCACGTTGGTGACCGTATTAGTGATGGTCTGACCCGATGTTCCGGCATCAACATCAGCTACGATGGTTAACGTTGCACTGACGCCACTATTGAGTGTTCCTATCGTCCATGTGGGATCGGTCCATGTTCCGGTGCTCGGTGTTACTGAACCGATGGTCAGACCAGCGGGCAGAACATCATCGATGCTGACGTTTGAGGCCTGAGCCGGTCCGTTGTTAGTGACCGTAACGGTGAAGGTGACTGTGTCGCCCTCATCGGGGGTTCCATTATCAACGAGCTTAGCAACGACCAGGTCAGTTGAGTTACCGACTGTGACAGACTCACTGAGGTCATCGGCGGTGGTATTGTCATCCACTTGATCCAGGCTGACGTTAGTGACCGTATTGGTGATGGTGGATCCGGCAGTACCGGCATCAACCGTGGCCTGAATCGTTAACGTGGCGTTCGATCCGCTGTTGATAGTGCCGATGGTCCATGTCGGTGCGGTGTAGCTGCCCTGGCTGGGAGTGATCGCCCCGGCCGTTAAACCCGCTGGCACCACATCATCGATACTGACGTTTGAAGCCTGGGCCGGCCCGTTGTTAGTCACTGTGACGGTGAAGGTGACCGTGTCGCCTTCATCGGGGGTTCCATTATCGACGGTTTTACCAATAACCAGATCCGTGGCGTTACCGACCGTGATCGATTCATCGGGATCATCGGGGGTGGTGTTGCTGTCGGTCTGGTCCAAGGTAACGTTCGTGACCGTGTTGGTGATGGTGGATCCGGCGGTACCGGCATCGACGCTAGCTTGAATCGATAACGTGGCACTCGATCCACTGTCGATGGTTCCGATGGTCCATGTCGGTGCGGCGTAACTGCCCTGGCTGGGGGTGATGGTGCCGGCTGTCAAACCGACGGGTACCACATCATCGATACTGACGTTTGAAGCCTGGGCCGGGCCATTGTTTGTGACCGTGACGGTGAAGGTGACCGTGTCGCCTTCGTCTGGGGTGCCGTTATCGACCGTTTTACCAATCACCAGATCCGTTGCGTTGCCGACGGTGACCGACTCACTCAGATCATCGGCAGTGGTGTCGCTATCCACCTGATCCAGGGTCACATTGGTGACCGTGTTGGTGATAGTAGATCCGGCGGTACCGGCATCGACCGTGGCCTGAATTGTTAAGGTGGCACTCGATCCACTGTCGATTGTTCCGATGGTCCATGTGGGTGCGGTGTAGCTGCCCTGGCTGGGGGTGATGGTTCCGGCCGTTAAGCCTGCTGGAATGGCGTCATCGATGCTGACATTGGTCACCTGGATCGAACCGCTGTTGGTGATGGTCACGGTGAAGGTGACCGTGTCACCCTCATCCGGGGTTCCATTGTCCACGGTTTTCGTGACCACCAAATCGGTATCGTTCTCGGTGATCGTACCTAAAGCCGTATCGCTGTCATCCACATCTGCGTTGGAAGCCGACAGGGTGACCGTGAAAGCCTCATTTCCCTCTACGAGGGCATCATCGAGTGTTGCAACTGTAAATGTTTTGGTTTCACCCGCCGTGCCGGCAAAATTTAAGGTTGCGGCATCATTGGCATAATCTTCCGGAGTCGCCAGCGGCGCCGCACCGCCGGTGGCCGTTACATCGGAGAAGCCGACGGTCACATCGAAGCCGCCCGACACTGCTTCGTCCAGTGTAACGGTAAACAGTAAGCCGGTGCCTTCGATCTCAGTGACATCCTCGATGGTTACTGCCGGCGTGACGACAACCCGGTGTGTTCCAAATTCGGAGGTATTGTTGCTCCCGTCGGTGGCAGTCCCGGTGATATTTTCACCGGCGGCGAGACCTTTGCCGCTCACATCGATAGTGCCGCTGAAATTACCGCTGGCGTCTGTCATCAGAAAACCCAGAAAAATCTGTCCTTCGCCGTGGCCGCTGGCATCGTTGTCGGCTTCGAAAATTTCCACCCGGGCGTTGGCGAAGATCGCCTGGTTGGGCGTAATGCCCACGTAACCGGCCACATACAGGTTGGTGCCCAACAGCGTGGAAGCGGTGAACACCGGAAAGTCCATCAGAAGGTTGGGATCACCGGCTGTTTTGGCATCATCGTTAGCCGTCACGCCGTCGTTCCCCAGGTCGATCCCGATCAAGCCGTTGCCGTAGATGGCATTTGTCAGGATCGCGTTCCCCGTCCCGTCGAGGGCCTGGACGCCGTCCATTCCGTTCCCGTAGATCGCGTTAGCCTGGATTGTGTTGCCCGTTCCTCTCGCGATCAGGACCCCGCTCCCCGAGTTCCCGGAGATGACGTTCTCCGCCCCGGCCGCGGCACCTCCGACGATGTTACTGGAGGGGTGGGGGGGGGCTGCAAGTCCTGTAAAAACGATGCCATGCGACGTGTTCGGGACCGCCACTGTCCGGCTCGGATCCAGCCCGATCGTGTTTCCCTGGAACACGTTGTTTGCCGCGCCGTAGGCTACCTGGATACCAAAATTCGTGTTCCCGGAAATGATGTTCCCCTCGGCCGCGCCAGTCCCGCCGATCGTGTTCCCGGAGCTTCCCATGAGGTTGATCCCGAGGCTGTTCGGCAGCGGTGTGTTACCGGCGGCACTGGTGCCGATGTAGTTTCCCCGGATCGTGTTGTTCGATCCGGCGGTCTGGATCCGGATGCCGCTCGACGTGTTGCCCGAGATCACGTTCCGCGAAGAGACGGCGGACCCTCCGATGAAGTTGCCAGATGTGCTGTTGATCCATATTCCGTAATTGTTGGGGGCCGCCGCGGTGCCCACCGCGTTAATCCCGATGTAGTTCCCCGCGATCGTGTTGTTCCCGTTTCCGTCGATGTAGATACCGTTGCCCGTGAACCGGTTGACAACCAATCCCTGGACCGTGCTGCCACCTGCCGTGATGGTGATCCCGCTGACGCCCGCCCCTGCGCTGGAACCGTTGAGCTCGATGATGGGTGCACTCGCCCAACCCGGTTGGGTGGTACCGTCCAGAACGACGGGGTCGGTTAGGGTGGGAAGAATTGTCGTCGTTTGAACGGTAAAAGGTCCGGCGCCGGGGATTTGGAAAATACTGTTTTCGATCCCAGCGGTCATGCCGGCTTGGGCCAGATTGGTGTTGGACAGGGCGTTGGCGTTTTCGATGAACTCTCGCAAACTGCCCTGGCCCGTATCATTGGTGTTGACGATGGTGTCGAAGTTGAAACCGAAATCGACACCGATAACACTTAAAAAGCCGCCGATGGTGACCGGCGCCACCGTTTGGGCCGTGAGCGAGAACAGGTTGGCGCTAGTGGTGTTGGCCGGAGCGTCCTGGGCGGCCGGGTTGGCCCCGCCCACCTCGTTGGTGACCGCTATTGGGATTCCGGTGGCGGCATTCGTGCGGAAGGTCTGGACGGGCCATTCGGACCCCGTGGCGCCACTTCTGGCCGGGGTGACCGTATCGTTGACGACGCGCACGAAGTAACTGCCGTTGGGGATTCCGGCAAAACCGTAACGGCCGTTCGCATTGGTCGTATCTGCGCGCAGATAATTTCCGGCCGCATCATAGAGTTCGACCCTGGAATTGGGACGCCCCACGGGAAAACTGGGGGCCGCAGCGGCCGCGGCGGATAAAACCCGGCCGGCGCCGCCGCCGTAGTTAACATCGTCGAAAACATAGCCGGCGATGATGTCGGTCTTGGCTTCCAGCACGACCGCGTTTAGGATGACCAAATCCGGTCCCACCGACACCCTGTTGCTGGCCGAGGTGTCGCCGTCGCTGACCAGGGCCGACACGTCGAAGGTGTCGAGGTCAAGCCCGTAGGCGGTGGTTGTGGGGAGGGAGTTGATGGTACCGTTGTAGACATTGTTGACTGGGTTCAGTCCATCCGACAGATTGGCACCGTTGAACTCGAGCTCCTCCGCCGTGCCGCCAAGGGTATCATCGCCTTCCCACAAGAGAAAAGAGGTTTTGGCTTCCGGGGGATCGACGGCGTATATGCCGGTGAGCAGATAATTGGTGGCGTTGTTGCGCTCCAGGTCGAAACCGTCGTAGACGACGAGGGTTTTGCCCGAGACGCTCGAATCCTCATAGATTACAATCAGTGACCAACCAGCGATGACCGCCTGGGAAGAACAATATATACCGGAGGTGGCAACAGTCAGACCGCTAAACGTGTAATTCCCGTCGCGTTTGGCCTGCACCGCGGTGGTGACATCCTTGAAACCGCTGAAAAAGTCGTAATTGTTGGCACCCAAAACGAAACGGCTCGTGAAGGTGCGGTCGGCCGTCAGCGCGGCGCCGTCGAGAGTGATTTGGTTGTCGACCGTTGAACCGGAGCCGGCCCAGTACAGATAGGCCGCCAGCACGGTGCCCCCGGCCGGGATTCCGGATAGGGTGGCCGTGGAACTGCCGACTACCGAACAGGCGTTTTGGTTATTGGGCCGGTTACGCAGCGATCCGCCGGTGGTGGTGTAATCGATGAAACCGTGCAGCCGCTGGTACTGGGTGAGCGGTACGTCGAACATCGACGAAATGACAACATTCGTGTCAATGCTGACGCTGTTATTGCCGGGAATGGGGTCGGTTTCGTCGGCGGATACGCTGGCTGCGTTGGTTATTGTACCGGCCCCGGAAGTGACCACCAATATCTCGACACTGGCCGTGCCGCTGTTGAAGATGGCCCCGAGATCGCAGGTAATGGTGGTGGTACCGGAACATGATCCCTGGCTGGAAGTGACCGACTGAAACGTGACGCCGGCCGGAAGCGTGTCGGTCAGGGTCACGTTGTTTGCCGTTGTTGGTCCGTTGTTGTCGACGATCAGGGTATAGACCAGCGGTCCGCCGGCCGGTGCCGGATCGGGGTTGTCCGTTTTGGTCACTGCCAGATCGGCAGAACCCAGAACCTGGGCATTCACGCTGAATTCCGAGGTGTTGTTGCTCGCGTCAGTGGCGGTGGCAGTGACCCAATCGTTGAAGCCCAAACCGGTGGACAGCAGGACGGCCTGAATGGAGCCGGCAGCCGGGTTGGCATCGGCCACAGGGCTGATGTGGGGCCCGCTACAGGCGCCGTTGTCGACACAACTTCCCAAGAAGAAGTAACCTTCGCCTGAACCGCTGGGGTCGACTGTCACCAGGGGTGCAGCGGCATTGTTTACCCGGAAGAACTCGATGGTGTCGCCGGAGGTGACCGCTGCCACGGCCGTGAAATCGGACCCGCTGAGGCTGATCGAGCCGATGACGGGCACAGTCTTGTCCATGTTGGCGCCGCCACTTGCACCCACGCCGTCGGGGTCCAGGTCGATCCCAAGCTCGGCGTTTTCGAAGATACTGTTGCCTGAGATCCGGTTGTAATCCCCCCCGGACATGGGTGACAAGATTGCGATACCGTCGCCGTCGCTGTAAGCGATGATGTTGCCTTCGCCTGAGGCCGATCCACCGATGACGTTCGAATTGGGGTTGCTGCTGATGTAGATACCGTGGCTGCCATTCCCAAGATCGGCGCTGCCGGCGGTATCCGTGCCGATCAGGTTGCCTTGCAAGGTATGGCCGTCGGTCCCAGCGCCGCTGATCCACACACCGAAGCCGCTGTTGCCGGAGATGATGTTGCCCTCTCCAGCGCCGCCGCCACCGATCACGCTGGACGTCGAGGCGCTGTGGATTCCGATGCCGTCGGTATTACCGAGGGCCGAGGTACCCGAGATGTCGGGGCCGATATAGTTGCCCCGGACTATGTTGCCGTCGGTGCCGATGGCCTCGATCCGAATGCCTTCGTTGGTGTTACCCGAGATAATGTTCCGTGCCCCGGCCGAGCTGCTACCGATGGTATTGCCGCTTGCCCCGGCGATGATAATGATACCGCGGCCGTTCGGAACGGCGGTTGATCCATCAACGGCGGTACCGATGAAGTTACCCGCCACAGCGTTGGTGTCGGTGCCCGTACCGGAGATGTATACGCCGGTGCTGTTGTTGCCCGAGATGACATTGCCGCTACCGGCTGCTGTTCCGCCGATTGTGTTGCCCGAGGCGCTGTCTTCGATCAGCACGCCGTGGAGATTGTTTCCCAGATCGGCGTTGCCGGTGACGTCAAGACCGATGGTGTTGCCGATGACAATGTTTCCGGAGGTACCGCTGTCCTGCACGACAACGCCGCTTTGGTTGCCGGAAATAATGTTGCGGGCCGCAGCCGTTGTTCCGCCGATAGTGTTACCAGTGGCGCCGGCATCGATCTGGACACCGCTGATATTATACAAGGCAGCCGTACCGGTGGCATCGGTACCTATCAGGTTGCCCTGGACCAGGTTGCCTGTGGAGCCTGCATTGCGGATATGGATGCCATAGGAGTGGCCGGAGATAACGTTTCCGGAGCCAGCTGTCGTCCCGCCCACGGTGTTGTTGGCAGCGCCGGAGAGAAAGACGCCCCAGGCCCCGTTGCCCAGGTCGGCACTACCGGTCCTGTCCGTCCCGATGTAGTTGCCCGCGATGACGTTGCCGGTCGCGGAAGCCCCGGACAAGATGACGCCGAGCGAGTTGTTGCCCGCTATGATGTTTCGGGTGACCGCCGTGGTTCCGCCGATGGTATTGCCGGCAGAAGATACCCGAATACCACCGACGGCATTACCGAGAGCTGCCGTCCCCGAAGCATCGGTGCCGATGTAATTGCCTGCGATGACATTGCTGCCGCCACTGTCAATCTGGATGGCATCGCTGCTGAAGCGGTTGATAACAAAACCGCGAATGGTACAGTTACTTCCGGTAATCAGGAAACCGTCTATGTTGGGGGCGCCGGCATTGGTTCCGTCGAGTTCGATCTCCGGTCCCTGGCTGTTGGTGTCGCCCTTGTTGGTGGTTTGGGTGATGGCATCGATGATGGTACCGGCGGCCGTCAATGTCGGTAGAGCACTGGTCGGGGCGATGCGCCACCAGGAATCCGCACCGGCGCTTTGATTCCCAGGGCCGGGAATATTGAAACTGATGGTGGTCCCCGGGTTGCTGTTAGCGAAATTGATACACTCCCGCAGGGAGGCAAAACCTGCATCGGCCGTTGTGGTGACCACGCCTCCGGGGCATGTGGACGTATAAGCGTTAGCTGCAAATTCGGACGTGTTATTGCTCGTATCAGTGGCCGTAGCCGTAACCACATCACCAATGCTCAAACCGCCTGAAAGCAGGACAGCCTGAACAGATCCGGCGGTCGCGTCGGCGTCGGCCACGGCACTGATGTGGGGTCCGCTGCAGGCGCCGTTGTCGACGCAGTTCCCCAGGTACAGGTAACCCTCGCCAGAGTTACTGGAATCGGCCGTCACCGCCGGTGCGGCGGTGTTGTTGACCCGGAAGAACTCGATGGTGTCGCCGCTGGAGGTAGTGACGACGATGGTGAAATCGGATCCGCTGGGAGTTAGGCCGGTTATCGTCGGTGCGGCTTTGTCGTTGTTGGCACCGTCACCGGCTAGGTTTATACCCAGGGCACTATTTTCGAAGATTGAGTTGCCGGAGATCTGGTTAAAATCTGAGCTTCCGGAAGCCAAGTAAATGCCATCACCTGTGTTGTAGGCGATCCGGTTGGCTTCTCCACTTGCGGTGCCGCCGATCGTGTTGTTTTGAGGACCGAATTGGACATCAATTCCGTGACCGGAATTGGGCAACGGAGCTGTTCCAGAGCTGTCTGTACCGATATAATTACCTTGAACAACATTTAAATTCGCACCAGCGTTAGCAATGACGATGCCTCGAAAGCCATTACCGGAGACAATGTTCCTTTCAGGTGCAGTTGTACCGCCAACGATTGTGTTAGCCGCGTCAAGATTTAACCAGATGCCGCGCAAATTGGGGATAGCAACACTCGCTGTAACGTCGGTGCCGATATAATTCCCTTTTATGGCATTGCTGTCGGCACTGGTTATATAGATACCCTGCAATCTGTTTCCGGAAATGATATTTCTATCAGCGACATTTGTTCCACCAACGACATTATCATCCGCACCAGAGGAGATCTCAATCCCATTATCGTTGGCTAAGGCAGCGTCTCCGGCAGGATTGGTACCGATGTAATTGCCTTTGACAATATTGAGGGAAGTGTTGGCACCGGTGATCCTTATCGCCCAATCTGAATTACCTGAAATAACATTTCGATCAGCAGCAGTGGATCCGCCGATAGTGTTGTTCTGTGCGCCATTGACTATGTAAACGCCATAGTAATTAGGTACAGCCGAACCACCAGAATAGTCTGTTCCTACAAAATTTCCTGTTATCGTGTTGCCGGTTGCCGCGGTGCCACTAATAACAACACCCGATTTAAATGATTGATTAAATCCGTTGATAATTAACCCTTTGATGGCATTGTTGGCTGACGTAAGATTGAAACCGCTGACATTACCTGCTGATAATCCACTGATTTCAATTTCAGGCCCCAGGCTATTGGTGTCACCCTGGTTGACGGTCTGGGTGGTGGCATCGATGATGGTTCCGGCGGCCGTCACCGTCGGCAACGCACTGGTCGGAGAGATGCGCCACCAGGAATCCGCACCGGCGCTTTGATTCCCAGGGCCGGGGATGTTGAAGCTGATGGTTGTCCCGGGATTGCTGTTTGCTAAATTGATACACTCGCGCAGGGAGGCAAAACCCGCATCGGCCGTTGTGGTGACCACACCTCCGGGGCATGTGGACGTATAAGAGTTAGCTGCAAATTCGGATGTGTTGTTGCTCGCATCGGTGGCTGTGGCCGTAACCACATCAATGCTGCTCAAACCGCTCGAGAGCAGGACGGCCTGAACAGAGCCGGCGGCCGCGTCGGCATCGACCACTGGGCTGATGTGGGGTCCACTGCAGCCGCCGTTGTCCACGCAGCTTCCCAGGTACAAGAAACCCTCACCCGAGCCGCTGGGGTCGACGGTCACCAAGGGTGCGGCGGCATTGTTGACCCGGAAGAATTCGATAATGTCGCCGCTGCCGGCAGTGGCGACGATTGTGAAATCGGATCCGCTGGGGGTAATGCTGGTAATGACGGGCACAGCCTTGTCGTTATTGGCTCCACTGGCCAGATCGATCCCCAGGCTGCCGTTGCTGAAAATCGAGTTGCCTGTGATCAGATTATTGACACCGGATGTAATGTAAACGCCTCTACCCGAATGAAACGCAACCGTATTTGCTTCACCGGCAGCGGTGCCGCCGATGATGTTGCCGTCGGCGGTGACATAGAGTCCGTAGGAACCGCCGATGCTGCCGGTGCCGGCGGTGTCGGTGCCGATAAGGTTACCCTGAACCGTGTTGAGAGGTCCGGCAAGATAGATGCCGCCACCGTTGTTGCCCGAGATAAGATTGCCCGCACCGGCTGCCGAGCCGCCGATGATGTTGAGCTTGGAATCGGTAAAGACCCTGATACCAAAAGAGCTGTTGCCGAGGTCGGCCGTTCCGGCGGCGTCGGTGCCGATGAAGTTGCCGAAGATTCGGATGTCCCCACCACCCTGAATGTTGATTCCGTCGCCGTTGTTGCCGGATATCAAATTTCCCGCGCCAGCCGTTGCACCGCCGATAACCGAGCTCTCGGACCCGTTGCCCGCCACCACACCATGGCGCGAATTGCCCAGGTCAACTGTACCAGTGACATCGGTGCCGATGTAATTGCCCTCGATCTTCGAAGCGGTGGACGAGGCCAGCAGGTAGATACCGTCGAAAAAGCGGTTGATTACCAGGCCGCGCACGGTGCAGCCAGAGGCATTGATGGCGAAGCCCCGTGAGGTGCCCCCAATCCCGGTGCCGTCGAGCTCGATCTCCGGTCCCTGGCCGTTGGTGTCGCCAATGTTGGTGGTCTGGGTGGTGGCGTCGATTGCCATTCGGTCCGATAGCGTCGGCATGGCTATGGTCGGGCGAATAGTAAACTCCCCGTTGCCGCTGCCGTTGTAGTTCGGATCGGTAACGGGAATCCTGAACTGGCTGAGTTTGGCCGTCGAAGAAGCGGCCGTGCCGATGGCGTTGGCGTTCTTGATGAACTGGCGCAGGGAGCCCTGTTTGCTGCGGACGTTATTGACGTTGGTGTCGTCACCGGTGTTGACGATCAAGTTGTAGGCCAAGCCGAAGTTGACGCTGCCCACATCGCTGCCGCTCACTGTGACCGTAATGTAGGTGTCCCCCGGACCGGCATTGTCGGCGGTGGCGGTGTCGTCCACGGTCGGGTTTTGGCCGCCGTAGAGGGCCGCGCCGTTGGCCCAGGTCAAGTCGGCAAGAGGGTAGGGCCAGGTGGCCGGGACGGTGGCATTAAGGCCGGCCTTGGGAAGCGTGTCGGCGTCGCCGATGGTGGCCGAGCGTACGCGCACCTTGTAGGTACCGTCGGCCAGGCCGGTGAAGCTGTAGCTGCCGGTGGCATCGGTGGTGACCGACGTGATGTAGGTGTCGGCGTCGTCGTAGAGTTCCACGTCCACGTTTGGCAGGGCCAGGTCGTTGGTGCCGCCGTCGTATTCTGTTGCCGTTCCGGCGAAGTTCGCGTCCTCGAAGACGGTGCCTTTGACCGTTACCCCCAGCAGTCCGGCCTCGTATGCGCCGATATCGTAGTCGCCGGAGACAGGGCTATTGGGGGTGCCGTCGCCATCGATGCCGCGGGCTACTCCCCGTTGATCAGTGGCCGGGGCGCCGCTGCTGGTGCCGGCATCGATGGCCGGGCTGCCGGATGTCAGGGAGTGGGTGAAGGTGGGACCTCCGTTGTCCTGCAGGGGGCCGAGCAGGGGATTGGTGTTGAACTGATCACTGGTCTGATTGAAACCACACTCGTTTTGGTCCTCGAGATTATAGCCTCCAGAAGTCAAGGTTTCCTTACAATTGTCATCCTGGCCGTCATTGAGATCAGAGTTGGCGGAGACGATGGTGTTCTTGATGTTTGTCGTGTCCCCCTGGCGGTGGATGCCGCCGCTCTCCTCAGCAGCAGTATTGCCGGTCACCGTGCAGTTGGTGATATTGATCAGGCGTTCGGAGTATATGCCGCCGCCTTTCCGTTCCGCCCTGTTCCCGCTTACGGTGCAATTTGTGAGATTCACCGTGCGGCCACCCCGGTGCACGAGCCCACCGCCGTCATCATTCCCGGCGTAATTGTCAGTCAAGGTGACACGTTCCAGGGTTGCATCGGCGTTGTCGTTGTGAAATCCGCCGCCCCTGCGGGTGCCGGTGTTGCCGCTCAAGGTCGAATCCGTAAGGGTTACTGTACCGCTGTTTCTGTTGTTAATCCCGCCGCCGTCTTCGGCTGAGCAGGAGGTCACGCTAATGCGCGTCAGGTTGAGGGTACTGCTGTTGTTCTGAATGCCGCCGCCTTCTTTGGTCGTGCGGTTATTCGTCAGGGTGACGTCCGTCAGCGTCAAGACGGAGCCGGTGTCGGCAACCTGGATGCCGCCGCCGTTCTGCCCGCCCGCATCGCCATTTTGAATCGTCAAATCCGAGAGGGTCAAAGAGGCATTATTTTGAACATCGAATACCCGATCGATGCCGTTGGTGGGGTCCGTGCCGGCCTGGATGATCGTACTGCTTTCACCCGCCCCATTGATCGTCATGCTTGCGGTGATATCGAGGTCGCCCGTGGCGGCCGCATCTTCACCCTGCCCGGCGATGGCAAGTGTGTAGGTGCCGGCGGGCACGCTGATGGTAACACCGGAAAACTTGTTGGCTTCAATAATGCACTCACGCAGGGTGCCGGGGACCCCGGAGTCGGCCGTGGTGGTCACCGCCCAACCAGGGCATGGGTGAGCCTGAACCGCGACATTCGCCCCGAACTCGGACGTATTGCCGCTGGCGTCAGTGGCGGTGCCGGTAATCCGATCGGCCACGGAAAGCTCATTCCCGCTCACATCCAAAGTGCCGTTGAAGTTGCCATTGGCGTCCGCGGTCAGATATCCCAGGTAGGCCTGGCCCTCGCCGTACCCGGTACCGTCGTTGTCGCTCTTGAAGATCTCGACCCGCGCGTTGGCGAAATCGGCATCGTTCGGATCTTTGCCCACGTATCCGGATACATCCAGAGAGGTCCCGGCCAGCTTGGCATTGGTGAAAACGGGGAAATCCATCTCGAAGTTTGGTCGCCCGGTGTTCTTTGAACCGTTGTTCGCTGTAACCCCATCACCTCGCAGATCGATACCAATACCGCCATTAGAGTGAATCGCGTTGCTCAAGATTGCATTGCCGCTGGCCGTATCGTTCTGAATAATGACCCCGACCCAAGCGTTGTTGGCGATAAGGTTGCCCGCGCCGGCGGCGGTGCCACCGATGGTGTTATTGTCGACCGTGGTAACATGGACACCGTGAGCCAAATTGCCGAGCGCGGCCGTGCCCGTATAATCGGTGCCGATGTAGTTGCCCTGGATCAGGTTGCCCGTCGTACCGGTGCCCGGATTGGAGCCGTCACCGATAACCACACCGTCGTTTCCATTGCTCGAAATGACATTGGCAGCGCCGGCAGTGGTGCCGCCGACCGTGTTGTTATTAGCGCCGCTTTCGATCTGTACGCCGCGGTCGGTGTTGCCGATGTCCGCTGTTCCGGCGGCGTTGGTGCCGATGTAGTTACCCTGAATGATGTTCCCGGTCGTGCCCGTGTCCTGGAGATAAATGCCGTCATTGACATTGCCGGAAATCACGTTTCTTGCGGCGGCAGTGAGTCCTCCGATGGTGTTGTTATTTGCGCCACCTTCAATCCGAATACCTTGGTCCCCGTTACCCAGACCGACATTACCCGTCCTGTCGAGACCGATGTAGTTGCCTCTCACGATGTTGTTGGCCGCGCCATCATAAATTCCAATCCCGTAGTTGGCGTTGGCCGAAATGATGTTCCTGGCGGCAATGGTCGTTCCCCCGATGGTATTTCCATTCGACTTCACCGAGATTCCATAGCCGTTCGCGCGATTGATGGTCCCGGTGACGTCGGTGCCGATGTAATTTCCCTCGATAAGGTTGCCGCCGGCAATCTCGATTTCGATGGCGTCGTCATTGCAACGGTTGATCACAAATCCACGGACCACCGAATTGCCGCCCTGAATCGTCAGACAGTTAGGGTCGGTAGTTCCCACTGAGGTTCCGTCCAGTTCGATTTCCGGTCCCTGACTATTGGTGTTGCCCTGGTTGGTTGTCTGGGTCGTAGCGTCGATTACCGTGCCGGATCCGGTTACCGCCGGCAAAATGTTGGCCGGGGCGATGCGCCACCAGGACTCGCCGCCCGAACTGGTGTAGTTGGGGTCGGTGGCAGGGATGTTGAATACAATGGTGTCCGCCCCGGCCCAGGCATTGGCTTCCTGGATGGCTGCTCGTAGGGTGCAGGCCCCTCCACTCGCGGCGCAGACGCCGTTGCCGGGACTGGCGTCGATCGCATCGGCGGTGCTGTTGACGGTGAAGGTTGCCGCGGCGGCAGAAAAGCTTAAAGGAAAAAGAAACAATGATATGAAAGAAACGGTGCAGAAGAATACCCGTACGGACCGGAAGAGCATGCAAGACCTGCGACCAGCAGGAGAAGTTCCGGTCGCTGTTCCTCGCGGTTCAGTCTTAAATGAATTTCTACTCTTATATTTAACGTTATTGTCTATCACTAAAGCGCTTTCACTTTACTGTCTATTGATTCTTGTACTTTTTCAAACGTTGGATGGCTATCTCAGGGTGATCGTCTTGGAATGGGGCCATCCACCGCAGACATGTGCGTTCTTTTCTGGTCCGAGCTATCGGCACTCCGCAATTGTTGGGCCCTGCCGAGAAGCATTTCGGGAGAGCATTTTGCCCAGCACCGCCTTGGTATCCTCGACACACCCATCGGCGTAGTTTATAAAGCGCGGGTTCATAGAGAGCGCTTTGCCGACCGTGACCAGTTGTCGGTCGGGCAGAATGAGAACCAGCCGCGTATTGGCGAAGAGATCTACCTGTGAGATGAAGGCGTTCAACTCTTCGGTGTCGCAAGCGCAGAGCACCGCGACTTCGGGAGTATGACCAGGTTGTTGGAACCGTCGGATCAGCTCTTCGCAGGACGCGCAGATTTCCGATTTCTCCTCAGGTAGTGAACAGACGAATTCCTGAAGATCTTCGACGGCTGCGGCCTTTTTCGAGGAGTAGAATAGAACACTCATTTGGGGCTTCTCCTTTTTTCGATGGAGGCGGGTTGCTAAAAATCCTTCCTTATAAGGGCAAAAAGAGTGCCAAGTGAGGT
Organism: uncultured delta proteobacterium; assembly: GCA_963848135.1. Lineage (GTDB taxonomy): Bacteria > Desulfobacterota > Desulfobacteria > Desulfobacterales > SG8-13 > JARFQH01. The sequence goes on along the minus strand of CAWKCK010000017.1, from coordinate 793,870 downwards.
AAGAATTAATGATAGTGAATATTTAGAAATAGTTAGGTTGAAAATTGCCGGTGCAGAAGAGAAAGTATTACTGCTTTTGGGAGGGTTAAATTGTCCGGAAAAGCGGATGAGTCCGGAAAACCGGATATAAAATCACACCGTGATTTTATGTGCTAAAACGGCAAAAAGTATTCAGACATGGTTTCGTAATTATAGAAATAAATATTCACCGCAAAGGCGCAAAGAGCGCAGAGTTTATTTTTCTTTATGTTTCCCGCTGAGACGTCCCGAATCTGCGGGATGACCGGTCGGTTTTAAGAAGCTTGGCTCGGCCTCAGGAGAACATAAAAAGCGATCGCCTATGGCGAACAGAAACGGATCGAGAGCGCTAATTTTTACGGTATTTCCAAATTTTTAAATTAAAAGGCCGCTGATGCCCCATAGTTCTACCCGAAGGGCAAGTTGCTTTTTGCTTTTCGGCGTCTCAGCGAAAAGCAAAAAAACGAATTTCTCTGCGTCCTTCGCGCCTGGTTTATTGTAGTCAAGAACTTAAAATAGTTTTTGCTTATAATGAGGTCACCATTTCCAACCCTGGTATTTGAGAGTCCGCCAACGGCTCTGATCTTGCTTCATCGGGAATTGGTGACAGCGGGGAGTTTTGAATGCTCGAGCTGAAGGTCGAAAAAATCGCCTTAATGGCGCAGATGAAAATCTCCCCGCTTTCACATCAAGCTGCTAGTTGACAACGATGGGTATTGTAATCTTCGATATATATCGAGCCATCACGGGCCAATGCAAACATCACCGCCAGCAGTTTGCGCGAAATCGCCACCAGAGCTTTGATTTTGGGCATTCCACGCTCAATCATTCGGTTGTAAGGCACATGCATAATCCCATTGGACTTAACGGTATTGATGGCGCCAAAATACAACAGTTTGCGCATCAACGGTCGTCCGCGTTTGGAAATGTGGTGTCGCCCGCGGTGCTTGCCGGAACTGACCTCAAACAAATCCAGACCAGCCAGTTTGGTGATCTCAGGGAGCGTGGAAAATTGACGAAAGTCTCCCACCTCACCGATCAAGCCGGCAACGGTGATCAGGCCGATACCTCGCATCGAAAGAAGATACGGACTGTATGGGATTTGCTCCAAATAGCTTCTCATGCGGCCTTCCAGGTGATCGACAAACGCATTGATCCTTTCGATCTGATCCACAAGGTAGCCAATCTCCGAGACAATGCTCTGGCGGCCTTCGGTGACTCCGACCGAGGATTTTGCCGCCTGAAACAGCTGCCTGGCCCGTTGATGGTCCATCCTGCCACGGCTCACACGCCTCATGTCCCGGCTCAACTGCTCCAGGCCCAGAGTCAACACGGCGCCCGGCGCAGGGCAATGCCTGATCAGATACAAGCCGGTTTTACAAGAAACGGTTTTGATCACCTTCAAAAACTCTGGGAAAACGACAAACACAAGATGCTGCAACTGATTGAGTATGGCCGTGCGTTCTTTGATGGCGCGCTCTCTGGCCTGGGTCAGCCGCCGCAGCTCGGCCGCCGCTCCTTCCGGAACCACCACCGTCAAAGAATGACCGAGCATCATCACATCGGCAATGACTCGCGGGTCTTTACGATCGGTCTTGTTCGGAGAATTACCGGTAAGTTCCTTCACACGCTTACTGTGCATCGGGTTGATTTGCACCAGCTGCACCGGCTTCTGCCTCAAAAAGTGCAGCAGCGGCTCGGCGTAAGGCCCTGTGGACTCAAAGCCAACCAGAACCTGACTCAAGCGATGGGCTTTTTTAAACCGACACAGCTTCTTCCAAAATTGGTCAAAACCGTACCGGCAATTGGTAACTTCAAAAGGTTTTTCTTCTTTCCCATTGGGGGCACGGAAATATCCAAAATGAGACCCTTTACCGATATCCAGACTAACGATCATTGGTTGCCTATTGACCCTTTTAACTTTTTGCGATTTAGTATTCATGGCTATGCTCCTCTTTTGATCCCAGATTACCAACCAACTTGCATGTAACTGGCATCAAAATGAGTATAGCCTTTTTTGTTCATGCTCAAGGCTTACTGGAATATAGCAAGCTCGAGCGAGTGAAAACGAGTGGGCGGTGAGATCATTTAAAGGGCCTTCCTCGTATGCCGACCGATGGGTGAGATCACTGTTCCAAGTGCGGCGGCGGGGAAGAAATGGATAGCTTGTGCTTGGCGAGAAGTTCGTAAAGGCGTGAGCGGGAAATACCGGAGGCCTGGCAGGCTTTTTTAACATCGCTCTGGCTCTGCGCGATGAGATCCTCCAGGTATTTCTTCTCGATAGACTGACGGAATTCCTTGAATTTGGGGAAATTGCCGTTGAGGGGTTTACTTTCCTTGACACGGCTATTGCGGCCATTGCCCATGCACACGGCATTGCGCGCCATATGAACGCGGATGTTGGTAGGTAAATGGGTGTGATAGAGTTTGGGGTCTTTGCCGCTGACTGCCAGCGCGTTGTCAAGGGCGTTGACCAGTTCACGAATGTTGCCAGGCCAGGAATAGGCCTCCAGAGCCTGGAAAAATTCAGGCGCAAATCCTTTGGTGTCCAGGCCGTACCGATCGCACAGCCGGGTCACGTGATAGCGGGCCAACTCTCCGATGTCCTCGCAGCGCTCTCTCAGCGGCGGTAATTCAATGGTCATAGAACGCAGCCGGTAAAGCAGGTCCCTGCGGAACAGTCCGTCTTCAACCATTTTTTCGAGATTGCGGTTGGTCGCCGCTACGAGCCTGAAATTGCTCTTGGTCTCTTCTCTGGCACCGATTCTTCGAAATCGGCGTTCCTGCAGAACCCGCAAAAAGGTTTTCTGGGTTTTCAGGGGCAGCTCACCGATTTCATCGAGAAAAAGAGTGCCGCCGTTGGCCTGCTCGATCAGACCCGAATGGGCCTTGTCCGCTCCGGTGAATGCGCCTTTTTCATGCCCGAAAAGGACGCTTTCAATCAATTTTTCAGGAAGGACCGTGCAGTCGACAATGACGAAATTACTCTCAGCGCGACGGCTGTTGAGGTGTATGGCCCGGGCCATGAGTTCCTTGCCGGTACCGGTCTCTCCGGTGACGAGAACATTGATATCGCAGGTCGCGGCCAGGGCCAGAAGGTTCAGACAGTCTCCCATGGCCTGGCTTTTTCCCACGATTCCGTCGTACTTCAAGGCGACGGGTACTGTGTGGGTTGTTTTTTCCTCACGGTAGGCCAGGGCCCGTTTGAGAGGCAGCAGCATGGCCTTTTCTCGCGGCGATTTTTCGATGTAATCCCAGGCACCGCCTTTGATGGCGAGCTCGGCCGCATCCGGGTCCCCGTTGGCCGTAATGATGATCACTTCGGGCCGGGAAGGCATTTCTTTGACCTTGGCAACGGCATCGATGCCGTACCCGTCGGGCAGGTAGACATCGAGAAGCACGATGTCGAAATTTTCTGCGGCGGCTTTTTTGAGGCCCAGTTCGAGTGTGTGCGCGCGATCAGATGCTTGACCGAGGCTGTCGATCAGAAAGCTAAAACGTTCGCACATCATCTCATCGTCGTCGATTATCAGTATCTTGGCCATAGCGTATAGGAAACCATTTTTTAAGCACCCGAATTCAAGTGGGATTTCCTTTGGATTTTATCAGGGAAGTCCCTTCGAATGATTCTTAACCCTAACTCGAAGGTAAATGTCATCGGCTGCTGATAAGAATGTTATCGGTATTGTTGATAAAACCATTAGAAATGGTTTCAAAACCCCATCTAACACCCAATTGCTGTGTTGTGGTCCTCCTCAAAATACTCACATACGTCCATGTATGCTGCGTTTTTTCGTCGGCCCACGCCTTGCGCTTGGCCGTGATCTAAGTTTTTAAAACCACTTCTAGTTTGCATGTATAGGGATCGTAAACCGAAAGGCCGCGGCCTCGCACAGAGAAAAAATTGCTCATTTATGAATCGGACACTTACACATGTGCCCATCGATTATCTCAACAATCGTGGATGGGCATTAATTAGCAAATTTAGGGAGCGTGAATCTAAAGCAGCTTCCTTTTCCTTCCCCGTCGCTTTCGGCCCAGATTTTGCCCCCATGCAGTTTGACAAACTTTTCAGTCAACGAAAGGCCCAGTCCGGTTCCTTTGTAATGGCGGTTCACAGAACCATCGGCCTGCTCGAAGGGATTGAAAATGCGCGCCAGGTCTTCCGGCTTTATTCCAATACCGGTATCGGCGACCGAAATTTCGATACAGTCTTTCGTTTCGGAATGGCGTGCGGAGCAGCGCACGCTTCCGCGGTCAGGGGTGAATTTAACAGCATTGGCCAAAAGGTTGTAGAAAACCTGTTTTAATTTGCGCTCATCGGCTGTAATCGTATCGGGAATTCCGTCCGTATCCAGGGACAGCTGGATTCCGTGTCTGTGGGCCTTTTCCTTGACCATGATCAAACCGTTTTGCATCAACTGCTTCAAGTTGACCCGGGCAGGTGCCAGCTCCATTTTGCCGGCCTCGACCTTGGAGAGGTCCAATATATCATTCACCAGAGAGAGAAGGTGCCGGCCGCTCTGAAGCACATTGTCAAGATATGTCGCCTGGGTCGTATTTACTTTACCAAAATGACTGTCGACCACCATCTCCGTAAAACCGATGATGTGATTCAGCGGCGTGCGCAGCTCGTGGCTCATGTTGGCCAGAAATTCGCTCTTGGCCCGGTTGGAGGATTCTGCCAGTTTGCAGGTTTCCTTCAATTGTTGCTCGACTGACTTGAGTTGTGTGATGTCGATAAATGTTTCCAGTAAATGCGTCTTGTCCTTCACCTTTATTTCCGTCACCGTTTTCAGTATAGGAACCTGCTCTCCGGTGGTGGTGAGGAGGGCACGCTCGGACTTGTCTACCTTTTCTTCCTTATCGGTGACCGGGCAACTGCCCAATTCGGCCGGGCAGATGAAGCTATGGCAGATATTATCGAGCACTTTCTCTCTCGATGCGCCGATCATCGTTAATGCTGAGGGGTTGGCGTCAATGATATTGTGGGATTCAACGTCAATTAGGACGATTCCGGCACTGATGCTGTCCCAGATGGCTTTCAGATGTTCTCTGCTTTCCCGCAACTTGTCTTCAACCTGTTGGCGAACATCTATTTCTTGGTTTAATTTTCGATTGGTTTTTAACAGGTTTGATTTCTCACGATCCAACTCCAGGCCGATGGAGACCGCTTCCTGATAGCTGGTTTTGATCCTGGCGAGCATTTTCAGCTCGAGCAAGATCCCCATGTAGACAAATATGGCGCCAAAAAAGAAGATGACCCCCACAAAAAAAACACCGACGAATTCGATCTTCTTAAATATGGAAACAAAAACCGCGATATAACCAAACAAGAAAAACAACATCAACAATTGATGGAAACGAAATAAACTCCAGAAATGGTGATGGGCTTTTAACGAAAACGCTTTGAGCAGGCGCGGAATCGATCTGAACTTGACGATACTCCACGCCATGACGGCGGCGCCGGCGATAATCAATATTCCGGAAATCAATGTTATCGTGTTCAATTGCTCACTTTTCCTGTTGGGATCGTAAACCGAAAGGCAGCGCCCTTTCCCACGCCGTCGCTTTCAGCCCAGATTTTGCCGCCGTGCAGCTCGACCAGCTGTTTGGTCAGGGACAAGCCCAGACCGGTGCCTTCAAATTTCCGGCTCATCGATCCATCGCCCTGTTCAAAGGGATTGAATATGCGCGTCAGGTCATTCGGATTGATACCGATGCCGGTGTCGGTCACCGAAACTTCGATAGTTCCGTTCGTTCCCGCGGGGCATGCGATGCAATTCACGCTTCCGCCGTCAGGCGTGAATTTGACGGCATTGGCCAGTAGATTGTACAGAATCTGCTTCAGTTTGCGTTCATCGGCCGAAATTATTCCGAGTATACCGTCGGTTTCCAGGGAAATTCGGATGCCGTGCCTAATGGCTTTCTCTTTGACCATGATCAAGCAGTTTTGCAACAGGCGTTTCAAGTCTACAGGCGTTGATTGCACTTCGAGTTTACCGGCTTCGACCTTGGAAATATCGAGGATATCGTTTACCAACGCCAAAAGATGTTGGCCACTCTGAAGGACATTGCCCAGGTATTTCTTCTGCTTCGTATTTAAATCTCCAAAGCGACTGTCGGTAATCAATTCGGTAAATCCGATAATGTGATTTAACGGGGTGCGGAGTTCATGGCTCATATTGGCCAGAAATTCACTCTTGGCGCGATTGGCGGCCTCTGCTTTCTCCATGGATTTGCTGATTTCAATCTCCGCATATTTGCGCTCGGTAATGTCCGTATTGGCGAAAACGCAGTAATCGATAGCACCATCTGGATCGAACACCGGGTATACGCGGGAGACCATGAAACGACGCTCGCCATCCTCACATTTGTAGCAGAGCTCGACATCTGCGAGTTTCTTACCTTGAAAGACAGCGCTGTGCATGCTGTCAGCCAGGGCCTGGTTCTCGCCGTCTCCAAACAAGAAAGTGAACCGCCGGTTGATGACATCCTTTGGATACCGGAAAGCCGTTTCACAGGATTTGTTCCAGGATCTAATCCGTCCTTGCGCATCTACGGTAAAGATGGGATTGGGTGAGTTGTCGACCGCCTGGCGAAATCTTTCCTGGCTCTGGATCAATTCGCGTTCGGTTTTCTCATGCTCCATTATTTCGGTTGTCAACAACTCGTTTTTTCTTTCCAGCTCGATTGTCCTTTCGGTGACCCGTTGCTCGAGCTCTTGATTGATTTCTCGCACCGCTTGTTCGGCCTTTTTTCTTTCTGTCACATCAACGGAAACTTGCAAACGCGCCAGGCGGCCGTCCACCCAACTGATGGCGCGATCGTTGTTGAGGTACCACTTCTGGGTTATGTCATTGAAATTTTCCCAGATGAGGCCGTTTGTGGGATGTCCATCCGCATCGACGAGGATCGGATTCGGGCAATAACTGCAGCGTTTGTCTAGATTTTTGAGGGCCACAAAACACTTTTGTCCGATAAAATTTTTACCGAATTCATCCTGCATATGCTTGTTCATAAACAAAATTTCATCGGTCTTCATATTGGCGACATAAATATTGGCCGAGATGCTGTCGAGAACGGTCGTAAAACGATTTTGGGATGATTGGAGTTCGGCGTTTATTCGGGCAAGATCAGCGGTGCGTTCCTGCACTTTATGCTCGAGAGTCGCCTGGGCATCCTGAAGGGCACTTTCTTTATCCTTGAGAGATACGACAGCGTGCTCAAGCTCAGTATTTTTCGATATCAATGTGTTATTGGCGCTTACGCGCAGTTTCTCAAACATATAGGCATAGGCGACGACGACCAAGAATGAAGGAACGAATCGAATAACGAATTCTTTGTTGTAAGTTGTTAATATTTTGGAATTTTCGGGGCCGACAGCGATAAAAGCGATCGCAATAACGAACAATATACCGGTGGCAATCGCTCCGCCCTGGAATCCCAGAAGAAAGGCCGAAAAAAGGGGAAAAGTGTATAGCCAGAGATGACCGGTATTGTCTACGCCACCAGTCACGAACAGATATACAAAAAGGGCACCGGCGATTGAAATGCCGATGATAGACGGGATTTTAGTCTTGCCAGATTTTATGATGTAAACAAGGTTAACTGCCAGCACGAGCGCAACGAAGTGGTCAAAAAGGCCCAGCGTTTTGTTGTGCTGGGCATAGGCGACAATTCCCAAAGGAATCAGGGCAGCCATAGCGACCAAGGTGATGATATAGAGCATGATCAGTTTGCGCCTTTGATCGAAAGCCTCGCTGATCTCATCGCCGACAGGGAATAAACGCTTTAAATAGTTGATATTTTTATCTCTGGGTTCGCCCATGAAGATGCATATCGTTCAGTTTGAAATTGGCGGAAAAGGCCATAAGCGTAATACAAAGTCTATCAATTATAGTATATTTGTATAAATTATTCAATTTGCATTCGGAATATAATTTGATGGTCGGCAGGAAGGGCTAATAGGCACCGGTGTTATCTCAACAATATGGAAATAATTTATATCAGTTGGCGAACACAGGCAGGCTGAAATTGAACCGGCTTCCCTGGCCTTCACCGTCGCTTTGGGCCCAGATCCGGCCACCGTGAAGTTCCACCAGCTTTTTCGATAGGGACAACCCCAATCCGGTGCCTTCATATGGACGGCCGCATGATCCGTCGACCTGCTCGAAAGGCGCGAATATTCGTGTCAGATGCTCGGCATCGATACCGATGCCGGAGTCAATCACCGAAATCTCAATATGGCTGCCATCTTTGGCGCTTTTAGCCGTCAGGTCCACCCGGCCGTTGTCACCGGTAAACTTGACGGCATTGGATATGAGATTGAAGAGAATCTGCTTCAGCTTACGTTCATCGACGGTGATCGTCTCGGGCATATTGACGGTCTTGAGCGAAAGCTGGATCCTGTGTTTCATTGCTTTTTCCTTGACCAAGGTCAGACTGTTTCGCATCAGTTTTTCCAAATTGACCGGCGACAGTTTCAATTCATCTTTGCCGGCTTCGACTTTGGCGAGATCGAGAATATCGTTTACGAGCGATAGCAGATGCTCACCGCTCTGAAGGACATAATCCAGGTATTTCAGCTGTTTATCATTTAATTTGCCCAGCCGGCCGTCGACGGTCATTTCGGTAAAGCCGATGATGTGGTTTAACGGCGTTCGCAGCTCATGGCTCATACCGGCCATAAAATTGCTTTTGGCTTGGCTGCCGGCCAAAGCCGTGTCCTTGGCTCTCTTCAATTCGGCCTCTATCGATTTACGCCGTCTAATTTCCGATCTCAGCACAGCGTTGAGCCGGGCGAGTGATTTTACCTTTTTTTGTTCAGATTCCGCCGCGCGATTGGCCTTGCGGAGCAATTTTTTCTGTTGCGCCATATTGAAAGCCAGTTTTCGGGTCATGTCATTGAAGGCCTGGGTCACTTTTCCGATTTCATCCTTGTCCGTGGAGGTGATAAGATAATTCAAATCGCCGTCAGCCACCCTTTGGGTACCCTTCAATAAGGCCTTTAAGGGCTTAGCGAGGGATTTCGCTAAAATCACCGAAATGATTACGGCCGTCAGGATACCGATGAGTAGCCCGGACAATGACACCGACTGACCGAATTTAATGTCATCGTTAATTTTATGATGAATTTGTTGAATATCGGTTCTAACTGTTCGGTTGATTTGGAATAGGGTATCAATTGTTTCTTGCTGCGCCGTCGTTGCAGCACTTTCGAACTGGTCGGCACTATCGGAAGCGGGGTCGTAGAGAATCTCCTGCATATAGTATTTAACGGCCTGGCTATAGGCTCTGAGGCTACCGATCAAACGGATGACCGTGGCGATTTCGGTGACATTATCGGGTTCGTTCGTCTTTCCAAGGTGTGTTTTAAGGGTGTTGGCATAATCCAGGGCCAGGAATAAATGCCTTTCAATAGAAAGATCCCCATCTTGCGGGTGCAACATGAAACGATCAAAACGAAGTGAGGCGTGCCAGAAATGATCGCCAAGATGGCTGACAAGCCTGGAGACTTCCATACTGTGAAAAAAACGCTGATCGTTGTCAGAAAAATCGATGATGATGACGGTGGGGATCATCCCGATGGTTATAAGGACGACGACCAGGAGTCCTAAACCAAATATTCGTGCACGGTGAAATGACATGATCGTTCTTCGCTGTTAGCGGTCAAAAACAAGATACATCTTCGCGGAAACGTCACCGCAACCATACAGTGGTTGGCTGATGGCCGCATCGGGCTTGCGTCCGGCGATTTCGAAACGGGAAACGCCGAAGAGGTACCTGCCGTTAATATCAAATTGGATATCGTCGTTGTGACTGGTGTTAAGGGGGCGGCCGAACTCGATACACCACTCTCCGTTGGACCATTCACCCTTGGCCCGGATATCGGCGCGGCTGCCCGTCGGCGCGATGGTTTCGTATTGCGGGATAAGATCGCCGTTGTATTCAAGCTGCATTACTGATGTGTAAGCCGAGCGACCCGCATCTCCCTCCCGCAGCAGGTACATCTTTTCTCCTGATCGCGAGTTCACCGGGAAGGTTCGTCGAAAGGGACTGCTCAGGAGGGTCTGGATTTTATCGTCGGCAAAACCGGCGGGATCGGTGCGGTTGGCTTTCCAGTACCAGACGTCTGCCTGCCACGATTCATCAGCATAAATGCTTAAATCGGCCGATTCGGCATTTATGAGCCATTTGAATACGAAGACATCCTCTCTTTCCGGCCCCATCTCATATTGACCTGTGACTGAACTCCAGCGCCAGGGTTTGTGTATTCGGGACGCATCGGAATCGGGATAACGCACCAGGAAATAGATATTTTTATCGGTGTACACGGCCTTCAAAGCGATATTGTGCCTGGCTATCGGGTCGTGAACGATGACTTCGCGGGCTTGAGACCAGGGGGCGTCCGACATTCGGCCGTCAATTACAGGGGCGGCGTTCACTTTCTTGGCGGCCACGACGACTTCCGCCCATGCGGGCGGTGTTTCCAGCAACAAAAAGAGAATCAGCGCCGATAGTATGATGTTCATCATGGGCAAGATCTCCCCGGGTATTTTTCTTTTAAAACTTCAAACGCTCACTTTCAACCATCGTCAACTTGGGAACGCGGGTGCTCAGCATGTCATTTGATCGTGGAATTCATGCATAATTTCTATCGGAGTATTCGTGAAAAACTTGAGACCTGCCACGCAATTACCGGAAAATGATCCGGAGGTTCTCAACTTTTTAAATATATTGCCGATGATTGTTAAAGCATTTGTGTATTTCGAAACCACCGTTTCAAAGCATTACAAAGGATGGAGGCTATTGGATGGATAAAATCGAAATCCTGATTGTCGATGATGAACTGTCGATACGCAGCGTTCTCACCCAGGTACTCGAGAAAGACGGCTATGCCGTTACGGCGGCGGCCAGTGGCGAAGAGGGCTTGGAACTTTTAGGACAGAAGTCGTTTGCGCTCGTCATTTCCGATATTAAAATGCCGGGAATGAACGGCCTGGAACTATTAAAAGAGGTCAAGGAACGCTGTCCGGATACGCAGGTGATTATCATAACCAGTTTTGCGTCCCTCGAGACCGCCCTGGAGGCCCTGCGCAATGGGGCTTATGATTACCTCCTGAAGCCGTTCGAGGACCTCAGCATCATATCCGCGGGAGCGAAGCGGGCCATAGAGAAAGTCTGTTTAACCGAAGAAAACCGCAGATTGCTCAATTCACTGCAGAAAAAAAATGCCGAACTCAAAAGCGCCAACAAGATTCTGAACCAGATGGCGTGCCGCGATGCGCTGACCGGACTTTACAACCATCAGTACTTTCAGGATTACCTGAAGGCGGAAATTAAACGCTGCCAGCGTACTAATGGGTTATTTTCATTGATCTTTTTTGATTTGGATTATTTCAAGTGTTACAATGACACCCACGGCCACCAAAAGGGCGACCGCCTCCTCAGCCAGCTTGCCGATATCCTGCGTGATTTTGTCAGGGAATCGGATGTTGTGGCCCGCTATGGTGGAGAGGAGTTCGTCATTATCCTTCCCGACACACCCAAAGGGGGGGCCGAGATCGTCGCTGAAAAATTGCGGATCGAGATCGAAAATTATCCGTTCAACGGCGGCGAATTGCAACCCCAGGGGAAAGTCACCACGAGCATCGGCATCGCCTCCTACCCCGAAGATGGCACCGATCGGTCCGCGATTATTCGAAACGCGGATGTCGCCATGTACAGTGCCAAAAATAGCGGTCGTAACAAGACCTGTTCCTCCGCGGTTAACATAGATGTTTGTGCTTCCTGAACCCATCCGGGAGATATAATCGGATGACTTCTCAAAAACCGACAACACAGCTTGCCACAGAATCGATCGAAGAAGCCAAATCGATTATTGAAACGCTGCAGTTCGTGTGCAGGATATTGTCCCTGTACTCTGAAGAGCATACTAAATTTCAGTCGGCTGCCTTGCGGTTGAAAAATAGTTTTGACACCTACTTCAGCAAACATAACGAGCTGTGTATTAGGGTGAAAGAGAAGCGGCTTGTCATCGATGACGAGGTGGTGTACGAGGGCACCGCTAAAGATGGAGACATTGCCTTTGCCCTGTTTCGGGATGGTATGCTTACGTTGACCTTCCGGGCGGGGGTAGATTTGCACGAAACCAAAACTTTCGTCAAAATCCTGCACAAATACAAGGTCATTCCGGCAGAGGCCGAGGGTGATATCGTTACCGCTCTGTGGGAAGCACAATTACCGCATGTCGATTATGAAGCCGCTGACAGCATGATCGAAACGGATTCGGAGAGCGTGGATTCGTTTGAAAAAGGAGAAAAATATGCGTCGGGTGGGGCCAGTCAGCCAAATGGCGGCACTCTTTTCAAGTCCCTGGGGTCGCTGAACAGCGGTGATGAATCCCGTGAGCTTGTCGATCGGGCCAAGCAGCTGCGCCTGGTAGATATGGACTTACTGGAATTAAAGCCGACCGAAATAGAGGCCCTAAGAGAAATGGTCCGGAAAGGGGAACTGCGCGATGCATCAGGAGAGATCCTGAACATGATGGCCGATATCCTCAAGGAGCCGGAAGGTCAGGAGTTTTTCGATGTCGTGCTGGAGTATTTGAAAGAAGGACTGCAAAAGGCATTAATCCAAAAGGATTTTAACACTGGCTACCAGATACTTAGAAGGCTGCACCAAGTCCGCATCCTTTCCAAAGAATCTTCACCATCCATTCATCCTGGAATCAGGGAATTTTTTATTAAGGTATCCGGCGAGGACTTTCTATCGGTCCTGATAGATCCCTGGCCCAAACTCAGTGAATCCGAACTGGAAAAAGCAAAACGAACCTTAAACCTGTTGCCGCCAACCGCGACGGTTACTTTAGGCCCTCTGCTGAATGAAAAGCAGCGCCCCGCGGTGGGAAAATTAATCGCAGACGTGGTTGTCGCGTTGGCTGAAAGAGATGTGCGCCCGTTCGAAAAACTGCTGAACAGCGCCGATGAAGATCTATTGTATTGCCTGGTTCCATTACTCGACCGAATAAGAAGCAAATCGTCCGTCCGGATTCTTATCAAGCTCCTCGATCATCCGGCGGAGCGTGTTCGGATGGAAGTTTTAAAAGCCGTTGCGATGCGGGATCTTTGGATACCTGAAAAACTCATCCCATTGCTGGACGATGAGAACGGCCACATTCGGGAAAAGTGTCTGGATTATCTTGGATCGCGCCGTTGTGAAAAGACCGAAAAGCTTCTTTTAAATTATCTCAAAAAAAGAAAATTCAAAAACAAGGAGCGTGATCACCAGTCGGCTTGCTATAGAGCGCTCGGCAAATGCGGGAAAGCCGACTTGCTGCCATTTCTTCAGGATGCCCTTCTAAAAGGGGGGCTGATTTCCAGGTTCCTTGCGTCCGCTCACCGAAAGGGTGCCGCCATTGCCCTGATGGAACTGAAGACAGAAAAGGCCCAAGAGGTTTTGGTTACGGCCTCGCGCAGCGGTTTTCCCGGTATTCGAAAAATTGCTCTCGAAGTGCTTTGAACCCGTATTTATCAAGAAACATTTTCAGCGCGAATGCGAACAGTAAAAATTTGAACTGATAGGCCGTTAGGATGCGAGTTAGAAAATGAATTATCTTGAAAAAGACCAGAATACAGTTCCATGGGAGGAAATGTTCGTGCTCGGTCTGTATCGGTTGATACAGGCGATTCGAATTCACAAGGACAATAACGGCGTCGTAAAGGAAGTTGTTGGCAAATTCAGACACCTCATATCAAAGATAGACTTTGAAGACGACCTTACCGTTCTCATATTGGAGGGAAGATTCTATATCCGCGGAGAAAGGCTTCAATACCGCAAAGACTTTGTTCGCGTTATTCACGCTCTGCTGGTTTTTTTCAAACAACGTTTCCTGCACGGCCTGCATTTTCATCCCGCTGTCAGAGAGGCCGCTTTCGAGGAGATCATCACTCTCATGCGGTTGCTCATCCTTGCTGGCCAACAGGAGCATCCCCCTGATTGGTTGAAAAAAAATTTGACCGAGAAGGGTATCCTTTGGGTGAGCCTGGTAAATAGAGAAGACTTGAAGCCAAACAAGAGCGACCCGAACACAAAAGAGAAGGCACGGGACACCTATTTTAATGCCATTGCGGCGGTGAAACAGGTCTCGCAAAAAATTACCACGCAAGGCTTTGCCGGCGTTCGCAAGGCCAAGCGGATGATTCAGAGCATGGTCGATGTTGCCCTCCAGGACGAAGACATTCTGATCGGGCTCGGCACTATCAAAGATTACGATGACTATACATACACGCATTCGGTCAATGTTGCGGTCCTTTCTTTGTGTCTGGGGAACCGTATCGGGCTGTCGCGGACGTCTTTAGAACGCTTGGGCATTTGCGGGCTTTTTCACGATTTGGGTAAGGTAGAGGTGCCGCGTGAAATTGTGAATAAACCGGGTGCATTAAATGCCAAGGAGTGGAAAGAAATCCAAAAACACCCTCTGTCAAGCGTCCGGCAGATACTGAAGTTGCAGGCATCACACGATCTGAAATCAGAGATTCTGCTCGCTCCCTTCGAGCATCATATACGCCATGACCTGTCCGGATATCCAAAAGTCCACTTCATAAAAGAGGTCAGCCTTTTCGGCAGGGTCCTTCATATTACCGATGTCTACGACGCCCTCACATCCCCTCGCGTTTACAGACCCGCAACATTTAGCCCCGATCAGGCACTCAGCCACATGATAGAAGGGGCGGGAACGGATTTCGATCCGATCCTGTTGAAAGTATTTGCCATGATGATGGGCACTTATCCACCGGGGACGCTGCTGCAGTTCGACAGCGGCGAAATCGGCCTGGTGACCGATTACCCGTTCGAATCCGGAGGGAAACTCCCTCGTGTGGTCCTGCTTGAAAGAGACACAAAGGATGGCGTCAAACGCGGCCACCTGGTTGACCTGTCCGAAAAGGACGCCGTTACGGGAGCCTACGTTAGAAAAACGCTAAGATCCCTCAATCCGACGACATACGGCATCCAGCCGGCAGATTATATAATATAAAGGAGATATGTTGACGTGAAGAATATTTTGGTCGTCGAAGATGAAGAGACCTTGCTGGTGGTTATGGCCGGCTTGTTTAAACCGTACAGCGATCGTTTTAAGGTTTTCACCGCGAAAAACGGTAAGGAGGCGGTCAAAACGCTTGAATCCAAAAGTATCGATCTGGTGATCACAGATCTTAAAATGCCGGAGATGGACGGCATCGAATTGCTGGTTTACATGAACAATAATTTTCCGGCCATTCCTGCCATTGTTGTCAGCGCATTTTGCACGGAACGGGTGCAGAAAAAACTTGAATCCTTAGGCCGATTAAGGGTCATGGAAAAACCCGTGGATATTGACATTATGTCCGAGGCTGTGATCAAAGAACTCGAAAATCCTCCCGACGGTTCAATTAGAGGTATTTCAGTGAGCAGCTTTTTGCAGATGATCGAAATGGAGCAGAAAACCTGCACCCTCGAAGTGCACGCCGGATCGAAGCAAAAGGGTTTTCTTTATATTGCAGACGGCGATCTGATCGATGCTGAGGCTGGCGAACGGGTCGGGGAAGAGGCGGCATATGACATCGTTGCCTGGGATGACGTCCAACTTTTTTTAAAAGAATTGCCGGCTGCAAAAAAAACCAAACGCATCGAAAAAAGCACGATGGCTGTCGTCATGGAAGGGTTGAACAGAAAGGACGAAGCCGGCATTGAACCCGACACCCCCACGGTAACGAAGGCTGAATCCGCCCCTGAGGAAGAAAGCGCCGAGAGTCCGACAGGTCCATCCGACGATCACCCGGTGGTTACCAAGCTTGATAATGACACTGAAGAGCCCTTGCCTGAAGGTGCAGAGGATACATTTGTCGGGGAGTTGAAAGACATCCTGAAGTCTTTTGAGGATGACCAAAGCATCCAAAATGCTCGCGATTCAATCGATACCACGAAACCGGGTGTTATTTCCGATGACCGAACGGCGGTGAGCTGCGTTGACTTATTCAAAACCCTCTATTTTCAGAAAAACGAAAAAGTGTTGTTAAATAATATTGTCAGAATAATAAACCAAATGATCGAGGTCAATTTTGCCGTGCTCATGACCTGCCTGAATAACCAGCCAGATTGTGTTCAGATTGATGAGGTGGTCATGGACACCGGCGACCTCTTTCCGAGTGACAAAGTAACAGAGTTTAAAAACGCCACTCTTGCAAAAATTATGCAGAACTACCTGCCCACAGTCGCCAGCCTGGACAATCTAGGGGAGGTCGGTGCAAAGGAAGGCCGCCTCAGTCAGGCAAATATAACCTCTTGCCTGCTGGTTCCCTTATGCCAAAACGATATTTCAGTGTCTTACCTGGGCCTTGCCTTTAACGCGAAAGGACGATCTAAACCGCGTTCAGAAGCATTGATTTGGATCATAAGTGCGGTCGCCCTGGCCTATGATCGTGCGTATCGTCGACATGCGACGGAAAGGTTGAAGGCCACCCTGAAGGACTCTTTCCACAATATTGAAAAAGAACTGGGCCAAATGTCCGTGGAAGTGGAAAAACGTGTAAACTTTGGATGAATATACGCGTTTGACGTGTTGGAATTAAGATCAGCATCTGTGACTTCGAACCACCGGCAAGCCTTACCGCGGTTTTCTCCCAATGCTACCGCATGCATTCAGCCGGTGCCGCTTGCCCTGTTGATCCTTCCCTTCACACTGGTTGCGTATTTGAAAGAATAGCTTTCCGACCCTTAATACTACTGTGAGGTGACCGCTTGGCCGAGACAGACATACAACGAGGACAAGCAGAAAAACTACTTCGGATCCAACGTGATCTCGGCATCGCCCTCAGTGCGACCAGCGATCAAAAAGAGGCGTTACGGTTGATCCTGGATGCAACCTGCCGCATCGAGGGGATCGATTGCGGCGGCATCTATCTTTTCGACAAAACGACCGGGAGCCTGGAATTGATCGTTCATAGGGGGTTACCTGATAGCTTTATCGAAATGGCCACCAAATATCCCCCCAACGCCCCACAAGTTAAAATGCTCATGTCTGCGAAACCGATCTACGGATTATTTCCTGAAATATCATGCCACAGCGAATCAGAATGCACGGGCGAAGGATTACAAGCAATTGCCGTTATTCCGGTAATGGACAGGCTGAAAGTTATCGGCGCACTTAACCTCGCTTCTCACAGCCACGCTGAAATTCCGCATCAAGCCCGCCATGCCCTTGAATCGATTGCATCGCAGATCGGCGGTGTTTTTAGCCGTCTGGAGTCCGAAACTTTGCTGCGGGAAAGCCAACAGGATTTGCAGACCCTATTCGACTCGATAGAAGATTGCGTCTTCATTCTCGATTTCAACGGCAACATTTTGGGCGCCAATCCGGCAGTTGAAAACCGTTTGGGGTACACTGCCGATGAACTTACATCCATGACCGCCCTTGAATTGCATCCACCCGAGCGGCGAGACGAAGCCGCCGCGGTCATCAAAGAAATGATGGACGGCAACCTAACGGAATGTCCGGTGCCGCTTCTTGCCAAGGGAGGGGTGATAATTCCGGTCGAGACTAAAGTGACAAGGGGATGGTGGCGCGGACGTGACGTTTTGATAGGCATTTCGAGAGACATCACTCGGCGCAAGAAAGTTGAAGATCAGCTGAAAAGCGCTTACGACGGGCTCGAACGAAGAGTTGCGCTGCGCACGGCAGAACTCGCTGAGGTCAACGAAGACTTAAGGAAGGAAATCGCTGAACATAAACAAACAGAGGCCAAATTACTGGAGAGTGAGGCAAACTACCGGGACCTTTTCAATGCCGAACCGGATGCGATCATCATTACCGAAGTTGAAAATAAGAAGATCATCGATGCCAATCCTGCGGCTTTAAATTTATACGGGTATCGATACGAGGAAATGTGTGGTTTATCGGCCCTATCTCTTTCCGCCGAACCGGATAAATCGGAACGACACATAAATACCGTTGCCAAGGAATTGGTGGGTGGACATACCAGCACTTTGGCATACCGTCTCCACAAAAGAGCAAACGGCACAGTATTCCCGGTGGAGATTACGGCCGGAATATACAACCACAAAGGCCGCAAGCTCGTCTGCGCCATGATTAGGGACATTACGGCGCGGGAGAAAGCGGAAGAATCGTTAAAGAACGCCTATCGCATAATAGAAAGAAGTTACGCGGTGGCCTTTTTGTGGCAAAACAGTCCCGGATGGCCGGTTCAGTTTGTTACCGAGAACGTGGCGGCGGTTTTCGGTTACAGCGCCGCCGATTTCATGTCAGGAAAAACTTCTTACCGGGCGGTTGTTCACCCCGATGATCTGGGCCGCGTTGAAAGGGAAGTCAAAGGATACAGTTCCGGGAAAAGTTGCGAAGAATTCACCCATAAACCTTACCGTATTATCAAGAAAAATGGCGCGGTTATATGGGTTGAAGACAAGACGTTTATTCAGAGAGATACAAAGGGAACGATTACGCATTACCAGGGAATCGTCAGCGATATAACCGAAAAACACCAGGCCGAAGAACTGATTAAAGATAGTGAAGCCAGGTACCGCTCCTTTGTCCAGAACTTTCACGGTATCGTTTTCAGGGGCCAATTGGACTTCACCCCAATTTTCATGCACGGTGCGATCGAAGAAATCACCGGCTACAGCGAAGACGAGTTGGTAAACGGTTCAATTCGCTGGGACCAGTTGATTCACCCGGATGATTTGACGTCAAAGATCGAGAGTACCGCGAAGATCAATACGGTGCCTGCCTACCATTGTGAGACGGAGTATCGCATCTTGAGAAAAGACGGTACAGTTCGCTGGGTTCACGAATATGTCCAGAATGTTAGCGATACCTCCGGCAAGCCATCCCACGTTCAGGGTGCGCTTTATGATGTCACCGACCGCAAACAAATTGAAGAAGCCCTGAAGCAAAGCGAACAAAACTACCGGATGTTGATTGAAAACCAAACGGACTTGGTGGTTAAGATCGATAGCCAGGGTAAGTTTCTCTTTGTCAGCCCATCCTACTGCGAAAAGTTCGGTAAAACCGAGGACGAACTGCTCGGATCGACATTCCTCCCACTCGTGCACTCCGATGACCGTGAGGCGACCACCAGGGCAATGGAAAACCTCCACCGTCCACCCTTCACGGCTTACATGGAACAGCGCGCCTTGACCAAAGATGGTTGGCGATCGATTGCCTGGGTGGATACGGCTATTTTGGATGAAAACAACGCGGCGGAAGCCTTCATTGGCGTTGGGCGGGATATTACTGAAAGAAAAATCGCGCAGGAAGCCCTCGAAGCCGAAAAGGAACGCCTGGCTGTGACCCTGAGAAGCATCGGGGATGGCGTCATAACCACAGACAGGAACGGCCAGATCACCCTTATCAACAAGATGGCCGAAAACTTGACCGGCTGGACGGAAGATTCCGCGTTGGGGCAACCCATCTCCAAGGTGCTTCATATCGTAAACGAACAGACACGTGAGCCCTGTGTGAACCCGGTCCAGAGGGTCATTGACACGCGGCAGATTATCGGCCTGGCCAACAATACCCTCCTGATCCGAAAAGACGGCAAAGAATTCATCATTGCCGACAGTGGCGCCCCGATCATTGGTAAAGGGGGCGAAGTGATCGGTGTCGTTCTGGTGTTTCGTGACATCACCGAGAAACGTCAAATGCAGCAGGAACGGCTCAAAATTCAAAAACTCGAATCGCTGGGCGTACTGGCGGGAGGAATTGCGCACGATTTCAATAATTTCTTAACGGGGATTATCGGCAATCTCTCTTTGGTCAAACTCGACATCGGTCCAGCGTCCAGCGTTTATGACAGTATCATGAGAATGGAGAGCGCCGCCTTGCGGGCCAAGAATCTTACCCAACAACTGCTCACTTTCTCAAAAGGGGGGGAACCGGTTAAAGCCAGCCTCGATTTGCCTGAGCTGTTGAAGGAAGCGGTGGAATTTTCCTTGCGAGGGTCCAATTTGAAATGCGACTATGATTTTTCGTCCGAACTAAAATCGGTTGAAGCGGATGCCGGACAGATAAACCAAGTCATAAACAATCTGGTTATAAATGCCGTCCAGGCCACCCCTCAGGGTGGATTGCTCAAGTTAAGCGCCGAGAATGTGGCTCTCGGCATCGACAATGCGGAGAACTTGACTCCTGGAGAGTATGTCAAGATTGCGATAACCGACCAAGGGGTCGGCATACCGGCGGCCCACTTCGACAGAATATTCGATCCTTACTTTACGACGAAACAAAAGGGCAGTGGTTTGGGGCTTACGGTGGCGTTTTCAATTATCGATAAACATGATGGCCGTATTACGGTGGCATCGGAATCGAGGGCTGGAACGACGTTCCAGATACTTTTACCCGCATCCGCCAAGACAGTCAAACAGGCGGTTGAGAGCGAAAAAAAGATATTCAAAGGTAAGGGTCGGATTCTGGTTATGGACGACGAGATATTGATCCGCGATGTGGCCGCCAGATTTTTGAAAATTATGGGTTTTGAATCGGCACTGGCCGAGGATGGTGGCGCGGCACTTGATATGTACCGCAACGCCAAGGAATCCGGCCACGCTTTTGATGCCGTCATTATGGACCTGACGATTCCCGGTGGCATGGGAGGCAAAGAGACTGTGCAAAAGCTTTTGGCGTATGATCCGAAGGCCGTTGCCATCGTGTCCAGCGGTTACTCCAATGACCCGATTATGTCCGACTGTGAAACATACGGGTTTAAAGGCGTTGTTACAAAACCCTTTCGAATAGAGGAACTGAGCGATGCGCTGCGTGTGCTCTTTGAGGAATGAGCGGGGCATGATAATAGGCCCACTGGCAATAAATCCATAATCCTAAAGCCTACCCTATTTCGTCCGTGAATTAGTCTCTTCAGATCAGCCCCGACAACATTCCATTCATATCCGACGGTTTCACCCCCCTCCAGACCATCGATCCGAAAACGGCCAGATCTAAGAAAAAAAGTAAGCATTCACAGGGCACCGCATCTGCTTTGTTGTCGGGCACTTGAATTACAAAAGTACGTCTGCGCGCCCGACGCCATGCATCTGTGGAACCCTGTAAACGCTTACCTGTGGTATTAAGCACATTGGACGTTGCAATCTTTGAACCGATACGAAAAAAAGATAGGGTGAAAAATACCCCGGAAATAGTAGGATTGTAACATCTATCTTTTTATACCGCTTTTCAAAAAAATAAATTCCGAAATACGGAAGGGCGGTATAAGTGGTTGTAGAAAAAAACGTTCCAATAACGGAACGTTTTTTTGACAACCACTATAAGCGTTTGAAACGCTCACCTGGGATTGATATAGTGAGCCATCGAAAAATGCCTTGTAACTATTGGTTTCGTAAATCGTTAAACTAATAACAGGCTGTTGAAAAACGATTGCGTTTGGCCATACAGCGTAATAAACCGGCTCGACGTGCTCATTTATCACTCATAGACGCCGCTTTTTCGCCGGATTTTGCCTTGTCTTGCCTGCACTCATGACGTTTTCAGCACCCTGTTAGGTGGGGAAAAATTTACAATTCAACGTGGATAAATTCAAATCTTTCTACAAAGAACAAAAGGCGAAACTTTTTTCATATCTTATGCGAATGACAGGCGACTATTTCCTGTCCGCCGACATAATGCAGGAGAGCTTCACCCGTTATCTCGAAAGATACGGTAAGAAGGGTCAACCGGGGCTCCTTTACACAATTGCACGCAATGCGGTAATCGATAATTATCGCAAGCAGGAGCACAATGCTCAGCCCTTGGGTGATAATGACATCATCGATGGGGATCAGGAAGCCCGGTACCTGGTGCGGGAAGACGTCCGGCGGGTGATGGCGGCCATGCAGCTGATCGATAGGGATGAAAGAGATATCCTTTCTTTGGTTGTCAGCAGTGGTTTGTCTTACCGGGAGATCGCAACGATTGCCGGCATCAGCGAGGCGAACGTAAAAGTAAAGGTTCACCGTGCCCGTTTGAAGCTAAAAAAAATTCTAAAAGAGGGACCCCTGATATGAATGGCCTGATCAGTATGTTCATTGATGACGAGCTTACTCTTGGTGACAAGGTAACATTTGTGGAGACGGTTCATGCACAGGAAAATTTCAAAGACGATACCGTCGAGCTGTTGAACCAGGAAAAGCTGCTCCGGTTGGATGTCGTCGACCATGTACCGGATATCCGGTTGAAAGAAAGCCACAGGGTAAGCTTCTGGCGCCTGCGACCGGTATTTGCCCTGGGGACGGCTCTGGCAGCGGTTGTACTTCTTCTGGTATTTGCAGTTCCCAGGCAAGAGGCGTCGCTGGTGGCTTTCCGGTTCGTCATTTACCAGCCGGATGCGAATCAGGTCGATATTGCCGGCACCTTTACGGGTTGGTCTTCTGTGCCAATGAAAAAGACCGGAAGCAACGGTTACTGGGAGGCCACGCTGGAAATGCCGGCTGGCGAACACCGGTTGTGCTACATTATCGAGGGCGGAAAAAGGATACCGGATCCGACAATTCTGGCCCGCGAAAAAGATGATTTCGGCGGGGAGAATTCGATTCTCGAGGTGGATAGCCGGTCGTGAGACGTTTTACACTGATATTGAGCGCTGTGACCGCAATTCTCGCCGGGTGTGCCGTTCATCACACCGTCATCGAGTCGGCTTCCGAGGTCAACTTTTACCTCGACATACCCGGTGCACGTTCCGTCAGTTTTGCTTCATCATTGGATGCTTTCCAGCTGCACGAGACCGTTAGGATCAGCAAAACCAAGTGGGGGATAACGGTTCCCGCGTGGTCGGAATTCACCTATTTTTATGTTGTCGACGGATCCGTATTCTTACCGGAATGCCGCTTTCAGGAAAGGGACGATTTTGGTTCCAAAAACTGTATTTATGTGCCGGTGCGCTAAAATGTCTCTCGATCCATTTATAAGAAGGTTACCATGAGAAAAACAGCCGTAATAGTGATCCTTATTTTTCTTTTCGCAGCGAATGTCCATGGCGATGAGGTTGACCAGGGCCTGGCAGGCACTGCCTCGGAACAGGTCATGGTGAGCGCCCGCCAGGTGATTGACATCGGCATCGATAGCGGCAACGTCATTGGTTTGACCCAAAGCATGATTCAGCACAATTTCAACGATGAACAGATTCTCGATGCGCACGGGGTTATGCTAACTGCCGGTAAAAAAGGTCTGCCCCTGCAGGCGGTTGTGGCCAAAGCATCAGAAGGAATTGCCAAGCAGGTGCCACCGGCCACGATTGTCAGTGCCATGCAGACAATTGCGTCTCGCTATGAAGCGTCTTTTGCGATGGCCGCTCAGCTCGCCAACCAGACGGGCCAGAAGAACCAATTGGGGCAGATCGTGGCCGAATCGATGGCCGCCGGTTTGACCGACGAGGATGCCACCGGTATCGTGCACGCCGTCCAGCAGAGAGGGGAGCCGGTGAAATCCGACAGCGCCTATGCATTAGCGCTTGAGGCGTTCGAAACCGCACGGACAGCCGTGCGACTGGGTGTCTCCTCAACAGTTACCGCCGGTCTCGTCAGCCAGGCCTTGGCCAGCGGATTGAGTCCGGTTGCGCTTCAGGGTATGCAACAAGCGCTCTCGACGCAATCACGAAGCACCTCCCCGGAAACTCTTGCCAAAAGTTATTCGGCAGCAATTGCGCAGGGATTGGGATTCCAGGGGAAGGGCGCTGATTCGGGAAGTCCGCATGGTGCTTCGGGGACGTCATCCGGCACGGGTGGAACCGGCGCGTCTGGCGGAAGCGGCGGGGCGGGTGGCGCTGGAAGCGGTGATGGCGCAGGTGGTAGCGGCGGGTCCGGGGGCAGCGGTGGATCTGGCGGTAGCGGTGGAGCCGGAGGCAGTGGCGGTCCAGGCGGTGGTGGATCCGGTGGTGGATCCGGTGGCGGTTCAGGTGGCGGTGGATCCGGTGGTGGTTCGGGTGGCTCCGGAGGGCAATAGATCATCGCCAGAACTCCGCTGTGATAACAACAGTGCTTGTTCGAGCCCCCCCAAGCCCCAGGCATTGACAGTGTTCTTTCGTAACACTGCCTAACGCACTCAGGCAGTGCCCGCTTGTGCTTCTGATCATTCCTTACGCTCTGGTTCAGCCATTGAGGGAATAACTCCCCGATCGCTGGGCTAATATATGGTTTCAAAATCTTTCGATGTAACAAAAAGTCTGTAACCTTCATCCTCCACAGACGTTTCAATTTATAAAAGGAAGGGGGGATAGAATAAGAAAGAAAAGAAGTAAATTTGGTAAAAATGGCTCACTGTAACTGGGGAAAAGTAATATTGTTGCCAAAACAAAAACATCAGGGAGGAAGGCTAAGGTTATGAAGAATATAAAAAAGGGATATGTGGTTTTGCTGATGGCGATTTTTTTAGTGACGCCAGCCTGGGGTGTGACTCTGACGGCGGTTGTCCCATCCGATTTTACGAGTCCTCAACATGTCAGCGGCATTTCTGATCATTCAGCTCAAATGCCGTTCATCATCGCTCGAGGTGGTTCCGGTGGTGGTTCCGGTGGTGGTTCCGGTGGTGGTTCCGGTGGTGGTTCCGGTGGTGGTTCCGGTGGTGGTTCCGGTGGTGGTTCCGGCGGTGGTTCCGGAGGCGGCGCTGGTGGTGGTTCCGGCGGAGACGGCGGAGACGGCGGCAATGGCGGCTCAGGTGGTAATGGTGGCAATGGTAATAACGGGAACAATGGTGGCAATGTCGGCAATGGCGGCGGCGGAGGAAATAGCCTGGGCTTTGGGCCTGGCCCCGGCTACGGGCCCGGTCCCAGTGCCGGACCTGGTTCCCAAGCGGGTCTTGGCGCCGAGCAAGGGCAGAGTCATAGCTATGGTCCGGGTGATGGTGAAGGTAACGACGGTGTCGGCCCGGCCGATGGAACCGGTTACGGGAGTTCTGATAAGAAGTAGTTTCTCAACTCGTCGAATCAAAAAAGGGGGTGAAAACCCCCTTTTTGTATTTATTAAAAGAAAAAATTTGGTTCCAGAATCCCTTGTCTTTGCGACTGAGTAAAATGCCCGTCAGGGCATGTCCTGACTACCGATGGAGACCTAGCCGTTTGGCCAGATTGTGCAGGTTGCTGCGGTGCATCCCAAGGTGCCGGGCGGCGGCGGACCAGTTGCCTTGATTTCTGGCCACCGCGTGCCGGATGAAATTTCGTTGAAAATTTTCCACGGCTTGTCGCAGTGTCACCGTTTCGTCCGACAGGGGCAATTTCGTTTCTGCTTGGTGGTATTGGATTGACGGGGCAGAAATATCGGTATCGATATGCTGGATATCCACAACAAAAGGCGTACCATGTGGGTTTTCGGCCGCCGCTTTGAGAATTGCGCGCGAGAGAACATTTTCCAACTCTCTGACATTACCGGGCCAGTGATAGTTTTCGAATGCTTCCAGGATACCGGAGCTGACCCTGAATGGGCCCAGCCCAAGCCGCCGCTGCGTTAGCTCACAAAAATAGCCTGCCAGTAAGGGAATGTCACCGTGCCTTTGCCGCAACGGTGACACGGTAATGGGGTAGACATTGAGGCGATGGTAAAGGTCGACCCGGAATCGTTTTGACTTTACTTCTTCCTCCAATTTGCGATTGGTGGCGGCCAGCAGGCGCACATTTACCTTCAGTGTATCGTTGCTCCCGACCCGCTGGATTTCGTTTTCCTGGATGGCACGCAGCAGCTTGGGCTGAACTGCCAGAGGGAGTTCGCCGATTTCATCCAGGAAGAGCGTTGCATCATCGGCCACCTCGAACTTGCCGGCCCTGTCGCGGTTGGCACCGGTAAAAGCACCTTGCAGGTGTCCGAAAAGCTCGCTATCAGCCAGAGTTTCGGGTAAAGCGGCGCAATTCAGATAGAACAAAGGGGCATTCCGGCGTGTCGAGGCCTCATGAATGGCGCGGACGACAAGTTCTTTTCCCACCCCTGTTTCGCCCAAAACCAGTACGGTGAAATCCGATCGGGCAACAAGATCGATTTCCTTGCGCAAATGCACCATGATCGGACTGGTTCCGATCAGCGGCATGCCTTGCCGCATTTGAATGTCACGCATCAGATTGCTGGCGATCATACCCTGCCGTTCGGCGGATTTTTCCAGCGTCGCCAGGAGATGGGCGGTCCGCATTTGTGCACCCGCCAGCGCACTGACTGCATCGAGAAATTCAGGGTCCAAATCTTCAAAAGCTTCTGACATTAAGGCGTCAGCCGTCAACGCACCGATCAATGTGCCGTCCACCCTCAGCGGGCATCCAAGGCAGGCGTGGATACGGCCGGTGGGGTTGGTACGGCTGGATACAAGACCGTCGAACGGGTCCGGCATGCTGCTACCGGCTGGAAAGTGAACCGGGCTGTCCGATTTGCAGATGATGTCCAGGCGGGGGTGAGCACGCAGCAGAAAACGACGTCCCATGGTGTCGGGTGAGAGGCCGCGTGTCGCCACGGGCACCATGGCGTCACCGTCCAGGCGCAGTAAAGCGGCGGCATCATAAGGGATGACGTTGCGAAGAGCGTCAAGCAACCGGCGGTAACGATCGCCGGCAGTCAGCGCGGCGGTCGAATCGATCGCCATCGATATGAGGGTTTCAAAGGGATTCATTGTCACTAAATTTACAACAATGTTATATTAATAGCAACATTATGAAGTTATTAATATCATAACAATTTCATTAACTAATTGAAATAAAACGTTAAAAATTTGGCATCAGGCTTGCAAACTTTCGCTGATATAAAGTGTCAAACGGCAGATTTTTCGTGTGGAACGTTTCTTTGTTGGAATGTGAAAATGCTGAAAAAGGAGATCGGCGATGGGGCCAATCGATGAATTGAAAAACGAACATCAGGCCGTTCTGACGGCGTTGCGTATTCTCGAAGAGATGGCCTCTAAAGGCGAAGAGGTGGCGTTGGCCGAATCCATGCGGGATATCGAACAATTAATCGAATTTTTCAAGTTTTTTGTGGATCAATGCCACCATGGAAAGGAAGAGAAACTGCTCTTCCCGGCCCTTGAGAAAATTGGTGTCAGCCGGGAAGGCGGCCCCATTGGGGTGATGCTGTCCGAGCACGACCTCGGTCGCTTGAACATAAGGAGTATGCAAGCGGCGCTGAAAAGTATCCGATCCGGGGACAATCGCGCCGTAGACGCCTTGAAGGAATCGGTGGATACGTATGTCGATCTTCTGCGCCGACATATCGAAAAAGAAGACAACGTGCTGTTCCCGATCGCCGCCACGCAGTTTTCCGATGAGATACTTGCCCGTTTGCAAATCGACTTCGAACGTCTTGAAAAAGAAGAAATCGGTCCGGGGCGTCATGAGGAATATCATGCCATGCTGGATAGATTGGCAGAAAAATATCTACAGCACTAGCTTATTGAACGGTTTTCTTGGACGATACGAAGACTCTCGTTTACCAACTATGCTGGAATCCTAACGGAAATACACACTATATGGACAAAGAATACGGCCTTGGTGTCATTTAACCGGATAGATTCGCAGTATAAGAATAACAGAATTTGCATTTCTCACCCTCACGGCTCACTGTTTTTTCGCATTTGACCGCTCAAACGGGAGGTACGCCATGTCCGATAAAAGCTTCCTGAAATCCCTCCGATTTTTCCGACCGCGCGGCGATACGTACGGTTGCAGAGAGGAAAAAACCGCCGACAGTTGGACGGAAACCCGTTGCGGACAGCGGGAATGGGAAGAATTCTACCGCAAGAGGTGGCAGTATGACAAAAAGGTTCGTTCCACTCACGGGGTCAACTGCACCGGATCCTGTTCGTGGGACGTGTATGTCAAAAACGGGATCATCGTCTGGGAGACCCAGCGAACCGACTATCCGACCTGCGGTGATGGGTACCCCAACCATGAACCCCGTGGCTGTCCACGCGGTGCGACCTTTTCCTGGTACACATACAGCCCCGTGCGCTTGAAATACCCCCTTATTCGCTCGTCGCTGCTGCACTTGTGGCGTTCGGCCCTGGCGTCCGGCAGTGACCCGGTCGCGGCGTGGCGCTCAATCGTCGCCGATCCGGAGAAAAGAAAAATGTATCAACGCGATAGAGGCAAGGGCGGGTTCGTGCGGGTTCCCTGGGATGAGGCTGCCACATTGATAGCCGCATCCCTTATCCATACCATCCAAAAGTATGGACCGGACCGGATCTTCGGTTTCACTCCCATCCCGGCCATGTCGATGGTCTGTTATGCCTCCGGTGCCCGGTTTCTCTCGCTGATCGGCGGCTCGTTGATCAGCTTTTACGATTGGTACTGCGATCTGCCGCCGGCATCTCCTCAGATTTGGGGCGAACAGACCGATGTGCCCGAAAGCGCCGACTGGTTCGAGTCGACGTACATGATCGTCTGGGGCTCGAACCTGCCCATGACCCGTTCACCGGATGCCCACTTTTTTACCGAGGCCCGCTATCGGGGCGCCAAGGTGGCGGCGGTTGCACCCGACTACGCCGAGTATGTGAAATTTGCCGACACCTGGCTGCCGGCCAAAGCGGGGACCGATGCCGCCCTGGCCATGGCCATGACCCATGTCATCCTGAAGGAATTCTACGTCGATCGCAGATCCGCGTACTTCGAATCGTATGCCAAAAGCTACACAGACCTGCCCTTTGCGGTGGTCCTTAAGCCACTCGGTGAAACGTACACGGCCGGCCGTTTTCTAAGAGCCACCGATCTGGGGAAAGACCTTCCAAATGCCGAGTGGAAAACGGCCATTTTTGATACGTCCCGGCAAAATTTTGTCATACCCAACGGCAGTATCGGTTTTCGTTGGAGTGAAGAGGGGCTCTGGAACCTTCATTTGAAGGACGGTGAGAATGGTGGCGACGTTGATCCGGCACTCAGTTTTTCGGAAGATAATGACGGATGGTTGCCGGTCGATCTGCCCCTGTTCGATGTCAAGGGCAAGGGCACCCGGGCCGGTCGTGTGCCCGTGAAGAAGCTGCGGACAGCCGACGGAGAGATTGCGGTGACCACTGTTTTTGATCTGATGGCCGCGCACCTCGGTGTGAAGCTACCGGGGATAGCGTCGGAGACCGATGAATACCCGGTCGATTACAACGATCCGAAACCGTACACACCGGCCTGGCAGGAAGCAATAACCGGGGTTCCCCGGGAGGATGCGATTCGTGTGGCACGGGAGTTTGCCCGCAACGCCGAGCAAACCAAAGGCAAATCATTGATATTCCTTGGGGCCGGGACCAATCACTGGTTCCATAGCGATATGATCTACCGCACCATCATCAACCTGACGACCCTGTGCGGGTGCCAGGGCGTCAACGGCGGCGGGTGGGCCCACTATGTCGGCCAGGAAAAAGTCAGACCCCAGGCGGCCTGGTCCCAGGTGGCCTTCGGGCTCGACTGGCGTCGGCCGCCCCGGCATCAGAACGGCACATCGTTCTACTATTTTGCCACAGACCAGTGGCGGTATGACAATTTCGATGTGCATTCGATTCTGACTCCCGGCGCAGACCAAGGGAAAAGCCGCCATTCGGCCGACTACAACGTGACGGCGGCCCGTTTGGGCTGGTTACCTTCCTATCCCCAGTTCAACCGCAATCCCATCGACCTGTGCCGGGAGGCGACCGAGGCGGGAGCGACAACCGATCAGGAGATTATCGCTCATGCGGTGGACCAGTTGAAAAACGGCCGGATGCGATTCGCCGTGGAAGACCCCGATCATCCGGACAATTTCCCCCGTGTATTTTTTCTTTGGCGGGCCAACCTGCTGGGCGCGAGCGGCAAGGGTCACGAGTACTTCCTCAAACACCTGCTCGGCGTCGATAACGCGGTCCTGAACACCGACAGTTCCCAACGGCCAGAGGAGATCGAATGGCGGGATCCGGCTCCCGAGGGTAAACTCGATCTGCTGGTGACCTTGGAGTTGCGCATGTCAACCAGCGCCATGTACGCGGATGTGGCCCTGCCGGCCGCCAGTTGGTACGAGATGCACGATTTGAGTACCACCGACATGCATCCGTTCATCCATCCGTTCAACCCGGCCATCGATCCGCCCTGGGAAACCCGCACCAACTGGGATCAGTTCAAAGCGATCGCCGAGAAGTTTTCGGAACTGGCCGCCGTACATCTTGAGCCGGCAAAGGATCTGGTCGCAACACCCCTGCTGCACGACAGCCCCGGTGAGATCGCCCAACCGGACGTGAAGGACTGGCGCAAGGGCGAAATCGAAGCCATTCCCGGCAAAACCATGCCGTCCCTGACAGTTGTCTCCCGTGATTTTTCCAACACATACAAAATGATGACCGCCCTGGGGCCGTTGGTGGAAAGCCCGGGTGTCGGTTCCAAAGGATTGCTCTGGAAAGCTGCGGAAGAGTATGCCGAACTCAAAGAGAAACTGGGTGTGGTGATCGAATCGGGCATCAGCCACGGGATGCCGCAACTTGAGACAGGCAAACAGGTGGCCGAGGTGATTCTCAACCTGGCACCCGAAACCAACGGCGCTACGGCGGTGAAGTCGTGGGAACCCCTTGAAAAAAAGACCGGTCTGGCGCTAAAGCATCTGAGCCTGGACAGAAAGGGCGACAAATACGATTTCGCCGACTTGTCGGCCCAGCCCAGAAAGATCATTACTTCACCGGTCTGGAGCGGTATCGAATCGGAGCAGCGACGCTATTCGCCATTCGTGATCAACATCGAAGAAAAAGTGCCTTTTCGGACCCTCACCGGGCGGGCTCAGTTTTACCAGGACCATCCCTGGATGAGGGACTTCGGAGAAGGACTGCCGCTCTACCGGCCGCCGCTGGACATGCTGGCTATGGGATCCACCCGGCTCGATCGTGAGGATAACAAAGAGCTAATCCTCAACTATCTGACCCCGCATTCTAAATGGTCGATCCACAGTACCTATTCGGACACCCTGACCATGCTGACACTGTTCAGAGGCGGGGAGGCGATCTGGATCAACAACGACGATGCCGCCAAGCTGGAAGTCAAAGACAACGAGTGGCTCGAGTGCTTCAACGTCAACGGTGTCGTTATGGCCAAAGCGGTGGTCAGCCATCGCATACCACCCGGGAAAGCCTTCATGTACCACGCCCAGGAAAGGTTGATCAATACGCCGGGCTCGAAACTGTCCGGCCAGCGGGGCGGGACCCACAACAGCGTCACGCGCATCATGGTGAAGCCGACCCACATGATTGGCGGTTATGCCCAGCTGAGTTACGGTTTTAACTACTACGGTCCTGTCGGTTCTCAAAGGGACGAGATGATCGTGGTTCGTAAGGCGGGGGAGGTGGACTGGTATGAAGATTAAAGCCCAACTGGCAATGGTGTTGAACCTGGACAAGTGTATCGGTTGCCACACCTGTAGCATACCCTGTAAGAATGTGTGGACCAACCGCAAGGGTGCCGAATACATGTGGTTCAACAACGTGGAGAGCAAACCCGGTATCGGTTATCCCCGCAAGTGGGAGAACCAGAACATCTATAAAGGCGGATGGCGGTTGGAAAACGGGAAATTGGCACTCAAGGCCGGTAGCCGGCCCCATAAGCTTCTCAACATTTTTCACAACCCCGATATGCCGACCATCGATGACTATTACGAACCCTGGACATACGACTACGACAAACTTATTTCCGGCCCACGCAAGAAGCATCAACCCTCTACGCGGCCAAAATCCCAGATTACCGGCGACAACATGCAGATCAAGTGGGGGCCGAACTGGGAAGACGACCTGGCCGGCGTCTGCGAAACCGGGGGGGGGATGTTAACTTCAACACGTTGGACCACAAGATCTACCTGGAATTCAAAAAAGTCTTCATGCTCTATCTCCCGCGGCTGTGCGAGCACTGCCTCAATCCGGCCTGCGTCGCCTCTTGCCCCTCCGGTGCCCTTTACAAACGCGAGGAGGACGGCATCGTTTTGGTGGACCAGGAGAGATGCCGGGGGTGGCGTTATTGCGTGTCGGGCTGTCCGTATAAAAAGGTCTACTTCAACTGGCACACCGGTCGTTCGGAAAAGTGCCTTTTCTGTTACCCGCGGACAGAAGCCGGAATGCCGACCTTATGCGCCCAGACGTGTGTGGGGCGTATCCGGTATATCGGTGTCGTCCTCTACGATGCCGACCGTATTTCCGCTGCGGCCGCTGCCATTTCAGAAAGAGACATCTATCCGGCCCATTTAGAGATCATGCTCGACCCCCATGATGCCAAGGTCCGTCAATTCGCCGCCTCCCAGGGCATTGCTCCCAACATCCTCGCAGCGGCCCGGCGATCGCCGGTCTACAAACTGGCCAAGGAGTGGCAACTGGCGTTGCCGTTGCACCCGGAATTCAGAACGCTGCCGATGGTATGGTACATTCCGCCATTGAGCCCGATCAGCGAAAACGTGGCCGAGCCGGAGCAGTTAAGCGCAATCGATTCCCTGCGCATCCCCATGACCTACCTGGCCAATCTGTTGACTGCCGGCGATGAGGCCCCGGTGCGGTTGGCACTGAAACGCCTGGCGGCCATGCGGACTTACATGCGGTCGGATCGCATCGGCGAGGCTCCGGATGACGATGTGCTGGAGAACGTCGGGCTGAGCCCGGCACAGGTTCAGGCCATGTACGAATTGCTGGCCCTTGCCAGATTCGAGGACCGCTTTGTTCTTCCGACCAAAGACCGAACGAACGCAAACCATTTGTTCGTCGAACAGGGCTGCTGTGGATACCCGGAGGGCATTTAGCTTCTGAGTTGGGAAATTTTTAATTGCGTGATTGGAGGGATACCCAAAAATGGCGATGCACAATAAAGATCGGTCACTCACTCTGTTGAAACTGCTCTCGGTGATGATCCAGTACCCGGAAGAAGGATTTATCGGGTCGTTGGCGGCGCTGAAGCAAACCGTGGAAAATACGGTTGACTCTCCGAACAAGAGAAAACTGCTTGCGTTTCTCACCGATATCGAGGCCATGCCACCCCTCAGCCTGCAGGAACACTTCACCCAGATCTTCGACATCAGTCCGACCACTTGCCTGAATTTGACCTACCACAGCCTGGGGGATTCTGAAGACAGGGGTCGGACCCTGGCGGAACTGGACCAGGTATACTGCCGGGCCGGATTTGAGAGAACAACCACTGAACTGCCGGACTACCTGCCGCTGGTACTCGAGTTTTTGTCCCAATGCCCGCAGGCGGAAGGTGCCGATTTGCTATGGCACCATCTTGGTGCGGCCGACGGCATTGCCGCAAAACTGTTGCAACTGGATAGTCCCTACCGGGTGCCGTTAGAACTGCTGGCAGAATACGTACAAACCGTCACTCCGTCTGTTCGTGACGTCAGGAAGACCCCGCAAGTTGTCGAACCGCCGGCGGGATAGGTAACATTACCTGCAATACACTCAACCAAGGAGCACCCAATGGACCTGTCAAATACACTGGCTTTCCTCGTTTTTCCGTATCTTAGCCTGACAGTGTTCGTGGTCGGACACGCTTATCGCTACATCGTCGATCCCTTTGACTGGAATGCAAGATCGAGTGAGTTTCTGGAAAAAAAGAGCGCTTTTATCGGCATAACGCTTTTCCATTGGGGCATCCTGCTGACTTTCATGGGCCATGCCGGCGGACTGCTGATTCCTCAGGCATGGTTCGATGCTGTCGGCATCGACGGCCAGGCGCATTCGGCTATTGCCTATTGGTCGGGTCTGGTGGTCGGGGTGGCCGCCTTTACCGGATTGATCCTTTTACTGAAGCGACGCCTGACGTTCAGGCGCATTCAGGTCACCACGACCGTCAACGATTACTTGATCCTGGGAGGACTTGTCTTTGTCACCGGGCTGGGGCTTTTCAACGTCGTCTTCGGACACTTCTATGTTTTGGATACCATCGCGCCGTGGATTCGAGGGATCGTGACGTTAACCCCGGATCCGCAGTTGATGGCCAATGTTCCCCTGGGGTACAAGATCCACATTCTCAGTGCGTTCGCTTTGCTCGGTTTTTCGCCTTTCAGTCGCCTGGTGCACATCTGGAGCGCGCCATTTTTCTATATTTTCAGAAGCCCGGTTGTTTTTCGCCGGCGGGTTAAGGGTTTGGGAAATTAATGCGCGATAAACGTCAGCACGCCGGAGGGTGATACGTAGCGAGAAGGAGGACCCCCATGACTGAAAATGAAAACGTCTGCTATGCCAAGTCGAGCCCCACGGCGGCCCTCGTGTGGATCACGCTGGCCTTTTTTGCCGGATTTGCCGGCGTTTCAGCCTACGGGCCGATCATCGCCAAACTGAAACAGACCATGGCAATGAGCCCTCTCAAGATGGGGCTGCTGGCCGCCTGCCCGGCGTTGACCGGTTCCCTGCTGCGGATCCCTTTCGGCGCCATGGTGGACCGCATGGGCGGTAAAAAGCCGATCCTTATTCTGCTTTCCCTGGCCGCAGCCGGCGTCGCCGGTATCACCCTGATGTTTAGTATCGCACCGGTGCCTACGGCCGCTCATTACCCCTTTTTCCTGCTCTTCGGTATTCTGTGCGGATGCGGTATCGCCGTTTTTTCGGTCGGTATCCCCTCGGTGTCCTACTGGTACCCCCAGAAGAAACAGGGCAGAGCCCTGGCCATTTATGCCGGGATGGGAAATCTCGCCCCGGGCCTCTTTGCCATGGTGCTGCCGTGGATGGTCGTCACTTTAGGATTTACGACTTCCTATATCTTCTGGTTCGGGCTGCTGGTTTTTCTGATCTTTTTCGTGGTGGTCTACATGAAGGACGCACCCTATTTTCAGTATCGGCAAATGGGATTGGAGATCGATCCGGACGCCCTGTTGCTCGCCTGCGGGGAAGAACTCATACCGTCGGGTAACGCCCTCGACTCCATCAAAAAAGCCGGTGCGGACTGGCGCACTTGGATCCTGACCTTTTTCTACTTCGTCAGCTTCGGCGGTTTCATCGCCTTGACGGTCTGGCTGCCGACATACTGGGCTGAACTGTTTTCCACCACCCTGGTGACGGCCGGATTGTTGACGGCCCTCTACTCCCTCTCCAGCAGCCTGCTGCGCGTCGTGGGCGGCTTCGTTTCGGACGGGCTGGGCGGTGAAATCATCGTGCTGGTGTCCTTTCTCATGGTGGCCGTGGGCGCTGCCCTGATGGTGTTGGCCGGCAGTTCAATGGGCATTGCGATCACCGGTCAGATGATCCTGGCCCTCGGAATGGGGTTTGCCAATGCCGCCGTCTTCAAACTGGTGCCGAAATACAGCCCCAAGGCCGTCGGCGGTGCGGCCGGTATTGTCGGTGGACTGGGCGCTTTCGGCGGTTTCGTGATCCCGCCGTTAATGGGATACTTTGTCAAAGTCAACGGAACGGCCGGTTACGCTCAGGGATTTATGGTGTTTCTCGTTCTGGGCGTTCTATCACTGGTTCTTTTTGGCGTATTGCACCGGTACGCAGCGATCAAAGAGATCGCAACCGTCGCCTAACCCAAATTTTTCATGAAATCTTTTCAATGAGTGGTCAAAAAAATAGCCATATCGGGGCATTGGTCAAACTCATGAACCGTATAACCGAGCGACACTTTGTACCTCCCCAAGATTTAATGAAAGAGCTGAAAAGATTTCACCTTTCGAGTCAACCGGAGGCTCCCATGGCCTGCGTTATTCGAGGATCGCGGTAGACTGACTACAGCATCACCTCGAAATGCCTTGGCCATAAAAGCCTCCAATTGATGAAAATTTAGGGCTAAACCTTAAAGGTGATCCCAATGGAAAAGAGAACCCTTATCAACCATGGGAGTGGGCCGCTCGACACAAACGTCTGTGGTCGGCCACTGGCGGCGTGTTTGCAGATTATCGAGCGATTTCACGGTTGGCAGGCCCCGGGCCTGGTTTTGGGACTCTTCATGGTGGACTGGGCCCGCGAGCTGATTGGCGAGGGGGTCGAGGCCGATGCGATTGTCGAGACCCGGCATTGCCTGCCGGATGCGATTCAGCTGTTTACCCCTTGCACCGTCGGCAACGGTTGGCTCAAGATCCTGGACTGGGACAAGTTTGCTCTGAGTCTCTACGACCGGCACGAACGCAACGGCTACCGCGTCTGGCTGGACCTTGTAAAGGCGCGGCCAATCAAGAATCTTTACAACTGGTACATGCGTCTGGTAAGCAAAAAAGATCTCCCCCTGGACATTCTCAATGCCACGATTATCGACGCCGGGCGAAACGTGCTATCGGCTGAGGAAATCTGCATGACCGGGTTGTATCGGCGGATCAAAAAGGACGCTACCGTCGTTTGCGACCGGTGTGGCGAGGCCTATGCAGCCGTCCAGGGACCTGTTTGCAAGGCCTGC
This sequence comes from uncultured delta proteobacterium, assembly GCA_963848135.1. GTDB lineage: Bacteria > Desulfobacterota > Desulfobacteria > Desulfobacterales > SG8-13 > JARFQH01. The sequence continues at coordinate 757,547 of CAWKCK010000017.1, read as the reverse complement.
CGGGGTGAGGGCTATTATCAGGTTGTCGCGCGGCGAAATCTTCACGTGGTCGGTTGCGCGCCTGATAGTAAGCATCCGTAAACTCCAGGTTTTAGGTGGTTACCATGTTCCGAACCGTGAATATTGAAGATGCCGTGGGTCTGGTCCTGGCGCATGATGTGACCGAAGTGCGCAGAGGCGAGTTCAAGGGCCGGGCCTTCAAGAAGGGACACGTGGTTCGGGAATCGGATTTGTGCCACCTTCAGCGGTTGGGCAAACAGCATCTTTTCGTTCTCGACACCGATGACAGGCACATACATGAAAACGATGCTGCCGTTATTCTGGCCGAAGCCCTATGTGGGGAGGGAGTGGTACCGGAGGCCGAACCCCGCGAAGGAAAGCTCAACCTTCTGGCCGATCGTGACGGCCTGCTGAAAGTTGCTGTAAAGAGACTGACCCGTTTCAACCTGCTGGGCGAGGTCATGTGCGCCTCTCGGCACACAAACAGCCTGGTGAAAAAAGGCGATATCGTGGCCGGTACGCGCGCCATTCCTCTGGTTGTTAAAACCGACCTGGTGCACCAGGCCGCTGCCATCGCTCAAGCCCGAAAAGGTATTTTCCGGGTCATTTCACTACCTCGGGCCAAGACCGGTCTGGTGATTACCGGCAACGAGGTCTTCACGCGTCTGATCGAAGACCAGTTCGAGCCGGTGTTGAGGGAAAAGATCAGCCGCATCGGTGCGGAGGTCATTGGCGTTTCCTTTGCACCGGACAGCGCTGCAGCCATTTCGAGCGAGATTCGGCGGTGGCTTGCCGCCGGAGCCGATTTGATTCTGACCACTGGCGGGATGTCCGTCGATCCGGATGACGTGACCCGGGAAGGCATCCGGATGGCCGGTGGCCGGGCCGAAAGCTATGGCGCGCCGGTTCTGCCGGGCGCCATGCTGATGGTGGCCGCCGTGGGCGGCGTCCCTGTTATCGGAATCCCGGCTTGCGGTCTCTACCACAAAACCACCATCCTGGACTTGATTCTACCGAGAGTCCTTGCCGGTGAGGATCTGACCAGGGAACAGATTGCGCAGATGGGCCACGGCGGGCTTTGCCTGAACTGCCCCGAATGTCTTTATCCCAAGTGCCCGTTTGGTAAGTGAAAGAACGTTTGTACAGTAACTGGCAAAACAATCACCTCTAAATAGATTTCATTACGAAAGAGGGAGAGAGGTTTCATGGAGATCAACAAGATACTTTGGCCGACCGATTTTTCGGAGAACGCCGCTAAAGCCCTTCCCTATGTGACGTCGCTGACTGAAAAATACGGTGCTGAAATCCACATCCTCTACGTTTTAAAAGACTACCCCGAATTCGGTGTTCATTACGGCGAATATGATCCGAATGAATTCGAAAAGATGCGGGCCTGGGAAAAGAAGACGGCCGAATCCCGGCTGGACAAGCTGTGCGAAAAATTTTTAAATGCCTGCCCACTCTACATCCGTCACATCAGTGTTGGCGAACCGGCCAATGAAATCCTGAAGCTTATCGATGCGGAAAAGATCGAGCTGATCGTCCTGACCAACCGCGGCAGTGAGGGACATTTTGATTTTGGAAGTGTGGCCGAAAGGGTTCTAAAATGCAGCGCCGTGCCGGTCGTAATGGTTCCCGTATAGCCTGCAGTCGGAAACCGCGTCCTATGGGCGTGGTCATGTTGCAGTGGTGATGCCGTATAGGGCGCACTGATAAATCCGAAATTCGAATATCGGAATCCGAAACAAATCCGAAGCCCGAATGAGCCAATGACAGAAACAAGCTATTGTGCTGATGGAACGGAAAGATGAGCGACATGGTTATACCACTTCTCAAAGATAAATTCCGAAAAACCTTTCTTGTGCTAAACAAGTTTGCCGATTGACAACTCCAAGTTCGACGATGTAGGACAATACATAAGCGGTTGCGCCGCGTTTTCCGGTGACCGCACTTAAATGGCCTTTTTCACGCCGTGCCGATTGACGGATGTTATGACCATTTCGATACAAACCCAAAATCACCTTGACAAAGGAGGGATAAGTGAGCACGAAGGAAGAATTGGAAGAGAAAGCAGAAGGTTGTCAAACTTCAGAAGACTATGTGAATGTCGCAAAGGAAATCGCTCAGGAACTTTCCGATACGCAGTGGGCCGGCGAATTGCTGGATGAAGGTGCCGAATGGGCACAGACCGTGGACGAATTGATATTGTTCGCCAAGGGTGCCGCAGATGCGCTGGGGGATAAGGATAAGGCCAAGCAGTACCTGGTTCAGGCCAAGGATTTCGGTGCCACAACGCAGGATTTTATTAATCTAGCGCGCGTGGCATCTGAAATAGACGAAGCTGAGGTTGCATCCGAACTTATGGCCGCTGCTCAAGGCAAATGTAACCGCATTGCCGATTTTTTCGCTTTGAGCAAAAATATCCAAGAAATTCTAGGCGACGAGGAACTGGCGAAAAACACCGTCGATGCAGCGATGGAAAAATGCGCCTCGGTGGCCGATCATATTGAATGCGCCAGTGGCATACTGGAAGTATTTGGCGATCAGAAGCGGGCCAAGGGTATTTTCGATCAGGCGGCTGAAAGCTGTAAAACCGGGGCTGATTATGCCCAGCTGGCCAAAGGGGTTATCGAGAGCCTCGACGACGTCGATTTGGCGCGCACGCTGTATGCCAAAGGGGAATCCAGTCTCGAAGCCGGCCAAGATTTGATTGCGCTGGCAGGGTCCGCGGTTGCAGACTTGAAAGATCCGGAATATGCCAAGACAATTTATCGTAAAGCGGCCGATCGTTTGAAAAAGGCCGAAGAATTGCTGCCCTTGGCAAAGTCAATAATCCAGTCGCTCGAAGACAAGGACTTGGCCCTGGATATATACAAAAAGGCTGAGCCTCTCTCGACCACGTTTGACCAGTTGTCAAAGTTGGCCAAAGCCATTGTTGCTGATACCGGTAACACCGAGGCTGCTGCAGTGGTCTATCAAAAGACCTTGAACATTAATCCGAATTCCAAGCAGCTCCTCGAAGTCTCTAGCGCTTTGGCCGAGGAGATTCAAGATAAGCCTGCCGCACTCAACGTCCTGAAGCAGGCTGAGTTGGCAGTGAAGAGCAATGACGAGTTCAAGAAGACCGCTGAAGCCATTCTGAAGTACGCCGATGACCCAAAATGGGTAGAGGCAATAAAGGATCAGCAGGAACGAAGAGAGGCCAATGCGGGCCTCTACACCGAATTCATCGGTCGCGAAACCGAATCCCAAACCGCAGGCGCCACAGTGGCACTGGCCAGGGACGTGGTTAGCCAGACCGGAGACAAACATTACGCGCGCAAACTATACAAGATAGCTGCTGAAAGGAGTCAGTATTTTCCTGAATATTTGACGCTGGCCGATGCCATCTCCGCCGATCTGCAGGACGCCGATTGGGTCCGAGAAATCTATACTACGCAGTTGGAAAAGTGTGATGAAGAGGTCAAGACCAACAATGTGGTTGACGGCATATTGACCAATCTCGCGGATAAAGAGTGGGCCAAGACAATCTACTCCGGCCTGGAATCCCGTTGCCGCAATTCAAGTGATTTCGTGCGCCTCTCTCGGGTCGTACTGGGAAAAATGGGGGATGAACAATGGGCCGGCCAACTCTTCGAAAAAGCCGCAGAGGCTTGTGCCGATGTGGTCAGCTGCACTTCTGCTGCCGGTGCCGCTCTATCCGGCCTTGGGGACATGGATCGTGCCCGGTCCCTGTATGCCAAGGCCGAAACTTTGTGTGAGAACGCCGATGACTATGAAATCTTGGTCCGGTCGGCCGATCGACAAACCGGTGATCCGGGAGTTGTAAAAGAGGTGATCCAATCGGCCGAGAAAAAGATCTCCGGGGCCCGCGACCTGAGTTTTCTGGCAGAATGCGCGCTGACTTACTTAAAGGATAAGGAGTGGGCCCGGCGTTTCTATCAGCGGGCGCTGCAAGCACCGGACGCGGATCGATATCTCTCAGAATTGACACTCAGCATTAAAAATAAACTGGGGGATACGGTCTGGGCCCAGAAGTTGTAACAACCGTTTCGGCGTGATGCACCCGGCTGGATTGTCAAGGGGTTCAGACAATCTGCTGGAAGTCTTCCCGCATGAACCGGTAGCCACATTGCCCGGACATTTCATTAAATGAAGTGTCCGGGATGAATATCTTCGGGTTCAATAACAGAAAAAACCAGAGGGTTGCTATGCGCTGGAAAAGTGGCCGCAGAAGCAGTAATGTGGAGGATCGCCGCGGATTCAGAGTGTCGCGCCGTGCGGCCGGCGGCGGCATCGGCACATTATTATTGGTACTGGTTGCGTTGTATTTCGGGGTTGACCCTTCCGTTGTCATCAATCAGGGCGTTCCGCCGGGGGGTACCACAACCCAACAGACACAACCGGGTACTGGTTCACCGGCCGATGACCAGCTGGCGGCGTTCATTTCGGTGGTCTTGGCGGACACTGAAGATACCTGGCATGCCCTGTTCCGGCAAATGGGAGGAACCTATCAAGAGCCGTACCTGGTGCTTTATTCGGGTGCGGTCGAGTCGGCCTGCGGGTATGCTCAAGCGGCTGTCGGTCCCTTTTACTGCCCCAGGGATCAGAAGGTATACATCGATTTGAGCTTTTACCAGGATCTGAAAAAAAGGTTCAACGCGCCGGGCGACTTTGCCCAAGCATACGTGGTGGCACACGAAATCGGCCATCACGTTCAGAATTTGTTGGGAATTGCCGGTGAGGTGCACGACTTGCGGGGTCGGGTCAGTGAGGCACAGGGAAACCGACTTTCGGTTATGATGGAGTTGCAGGCCGACTGCCTTGCCGGTGTCTGGGCGCACCATGCCGAACGGTCACGGCAAATCCTCGAAGAAGGTGATGTCGAGGAGGCCCTCAACGCCGCCAGCGCCATCGGAGATGACCGGTTGCAGCGCCAGTCCCGAGGGTACATCACACCGGATTCTTTTACCCACGGCAGCTCGGAGCAGCGGGTGCGCTGGTTTCGGATCGGCCTTCAAACCGGCGAAGTCAGCCGGTGCAACACCTTCAAGGCCGATCGTCTTTGATTAATGTTTTTTTTGAGAAGGCGTGAAATCAATTTCCCAGTGTTGCAACCATTACGGCCTTTATGGTGTGAAGACGATTCTCGGCTTCGTCGAATACCACTGATGCCTCGGATTCGAACACGTCTTCGGTCACTTCCATGGCATTCAACCCGAATCGCTGATAAATTTCCTCCCCCACTTCGGTTTCGCGGTTGTGGAATGCCGGCAGGCAGTGCAGGAATTTAACATCGGGTTTGCCGGTTTTTTCCAGGACCGCCGCGTTGACCTGGTAGGGCTGCAGCAGACGGATGCGCTCTTCCCAGACGTTTTGCGGCTCGCCCATGGACACCCAGACGTCGGTACAGATAAAATCGCAACCTTTGACACCGTCCAGATTGTTGGTAACCGTAATCAGCGCACCGGTCTGTTCGGCAATTTTACGGGCTTCGGCGACCAGGATCCGATCAGGTTGAACGTCAACGGGGGCCACTGCCCGAAAGTCCATGCCCATCTTGGCAGCGCCCACCATCAGAGAATTTCCCATATTGTTGCGGGCGTCCCCCAGGTAAGCAAATGAAATCTCCGTTAACGGTCTGTCGCTGTTTTCGATCATGGTCAGAAAATCGGCCAGCACCTGGGTGGGGTGAAAGCTGTCGGTCAAGCCGTTCCATACCGGCACGCCGGCGTAGCGGGCCAGTATTTCGATTTTTTCCTGTGCAAATCCACGGTATTCGATTCCATCATACATGCGGCCCAGCACGCGGGCGGTGTCTTTGATCGATTCTTTCGTCCCCATTTGGGATCCCGTCGGAGCCAGGTAGGTGACCCGCGCGCCCTGATCGAAGGCCGCCACCTCGAAGGCACAGCGGGTGCGGGTGGAGGTTTTTTCGAAAATCAGGGCGATGTTTTTGTCTTTCAGCCGCGGTTGCTCCGTACCGGCGGACTTCGCCTTTTTCAAGTCGGCGGAAAGATTCAGCAGGAAGTGAATTTCCTGGGGTGAAAAATCGAGTAGCTTGAGGAAATGGCGGTTACGCAGATTGACACCCATGGTGTGACTCCTCTTATGAAAACTCATCCAGAATGATCTGATCGACCCTGAAGATGTAAGTGATCAATGCCGCGCGGATCCACATCCCACAACGCTCCTGCCGCCAGTAGGCGGCACGCGGGTCCTGATCAACGGCCACTTCGATTTCGTATCGTCGCGGCAGGGGATGCAGGATCGCGCAGTGGGGTTGAATCATCGGCAGATGCTTGGTTTTGAAATGAAATGCCGGGTAGGTTTCATCTTCACTCTGGGGGTGTTCGGCATACTCGTTCTGGATCCGGGTCATGTATATGGCATCTACTTCCGGCATGATGCTTTCAAAGTCTTCCGTTTCATAGAAAAGGATGCTGTGTTTATTCAAAAATTGTTTGATGTCTTTACGCATCCTGAATACTTCCGGGGCGACAAAATAGAGCGTGATATCCCGGTAGTTTTTCATCAGGTAGCTCAATGAGCGCACCGTTCGTCCGCGTTTGAGGTCACCGACCATGGCGACCTTTTTTCCGTCCAACCCACCGAGGTTTCGAAATTCGCGTTCAAGGGTGTAGATGTCGAGCAGGGCCTGGGTCGGGTGTTGGTCGGGGCCTGAGCCGCCGTTGATAACAGGAACAGGGCGGGCGGTTTGATTCAGGACCCAGGCCGTCTTTTCGGCGAACCCGGCTTCAGCGTGCCGGGCAATAATAAGGTCGACATAACTGGCAAAGGTGCGGATCGTGTCTTCCTGGGATTCGCCCTTGACCTCCGAACTGGTCGATGTGCTCCGGATTTCGGAAACGCTCAGCCCCAGCGTGTAACAGGCATTCTGGAACGATAGAAAGGTCCGGGTGGACGGCTGCACGAAGTAGAGCATCGCCCGTTTGTGTCGCAGCAGACGCTTGAGTTTCCCGAGACCCATCTTGGTGTTGGCCAATAGCCTTATCTTATCGGCAAGGCCGACCATGTAATCCAGGAATTCCCGGTCGAACTGTTGGGCAAAGATAACATCGAAGATGCGGCCGTTTTGCCGAAACAATTCGATCTTTTCATCATTCGACCGATCATAAAATTCGTCCCAGCCTTCATAAACCTGCCTCGTCGGCTCCGCATAACGGTCCATTTTTTTCTCCCGGGTGCATGGGGGTTAATTTCGCGGAATTCTTACCTGGCACCTTACCCTATCGCGTCCCGGGAATCAATCGGCAAGATCGTTTTGTCCATCGAGCGAGGGGTACTGATCTCCCTGATATTCCATCGAAAGGCGGTGCTCGGTCACCAGAAAAGTTCTAATTAATTCAGTTACTTCCGGAAAATCCGGCAGAAGGGGTCGTAATGGCGGGTAAACCTTTCGGCCACATGGGCGTCCAAGTGGACACTCGACCGTGCATTCGACCATCGGTGAAAGTGGTCGATTCGGCAAAACCAGAAAGGCGTTCAGCCATGGCTCCCTATTTCCTATGGCAAGTTGCCGAAATTGAAATTCTGGGTGCCGGCCAATTTCATCATTCCAATTGATCTTGGGCGGGATTTTTACTAAAATAAAAACCTTTCCATATCGATCGGTAGGATTCGGACTCGGTATGGTTTTTGATGGAAAAACCGATCGGATGGAATCCGGCCGCACGAATAGGCTGTTTGTCTTTAGCAGCGGACAGGGGTTGGTTCATTATGAAAGCTGTGAAACTACTTAGTAAAGGAGTTCAGGAATGAAAGAAACGCTTTGCGTCGTTATGTCTTCGGTATTCATTTTTGCCTGTGCATCGCAGGGGACTTACACCAAACAGCAGAAAGGGACCGCAATCGGTGCGGCCACCGGGGCTGCAATCGGTGTCGCCGTCGGTGGTGCGTCTACGGGCAAAAAAGACCGTACCAAGGGCATGATTATCGGGGGATTGGCAGGTGCCGTTGCCGGTGGCCTTGTGGGCAACCAGGTCGGCGCATACATGGACCGGCAGGAAGAGGCGCTGCGGCAGGCAATGGCAGCGGCCACAGCGGCTGATCAGGCCTCGATTCAGCGTTCACAGGATGTTTTGATTGCAACATTTAAAAGCGACATGTTCTTCGATTTCAACTCGGCAAAGATTAAACCCGGTGCCTATGCCGAAATTGACCGGGTCGCCAAAGTTCTTGCCGATTACCCTCAAACGATGGTGGAAATTCAGGGACATACCGATAGTTCCGGACCGGAAGATTATAATCAAACCCTGTCGGAACGACGTGCTCAGGCCGTCACCAGCGCCCTTATGCAGCGGGGGGTCGCCTCCGAACGCATGACCGCGATCGGTTTTGGTGAATCCCAACCCATTTCAAGCAGTGCCGCCGCAAATCGCCGCGTTACGATGGTGTTGACCCCCATAAGAGCGCAAGGGTAACCTCCTGCATGTAGGCGATTTTTAGTTCACGGGAGCCGGCACGGCATTTCGCACCGGCTCCCCCTTGTTTGTGATCAAGTCCTTGAAATATCGGAAACTTGCGGGGGGCGCTTGAAAAAGATGTACTGTGGCAGTTGGAAATCCTTTCTGTTTGTCTGGGGGCGGCAGCGTCGTTGAGCATGCGTCAAGCCGCGAAATCGTGGCGCAGTTTGTCGATTATGGAAAGGCCGACCTTAATCGGGAAGCCGTCCTCGGAATATTCCGGTCGGGTGGTTAAACCATCGACCGATCCGTTGGCAACCAAATAATCGAGTATCGATTCGGGATCGAAAAAACTGAAAAGGTCCCGGCCGAGTATTTGGCTCATGGCTGCAATGACGCCATAAACCCCCCAGTTCGAAACCGTGGAGATGACCAACTCGTCGCAGGTGGTTACGGAAGGTATGATTGGCAGGTGCGCCAGGTGTTCGATCAGATTGCCCATTCCGATTTCATTGCCACCGTCGCCAAAGGCCAGGGTCGGGCAGGTACTGAGACGAAAAAAAATATCGAATTTGGCAACCCGGTCCGTAATATCCTGACGCCGCATGTTATAGTATCGCCCATCACGGCTGACTCCCGGTCGTTCCACTGCTACGATCACACGGGGTGCTATTTCGCCCAGGGCGGAATTGGCCATGCTGATACTGGCTTCCCAATCCAGAATCGGTATTTCATAGGTGGTATAGGTGCGCGTGAGAATTCGGGAGATCGGGGGGGCACAGGCGAACATCGGGCGGTACCCGAGACCTTCCAGAACGCGATAAAGTCCGATGGCACCTATTGGACCGTCAGTTTCAAAGCTTTCACCCACAGGAAAACCGGTTCCGATCAAAACAGTACCCGGGTTGGCAATGATCATTTCGGCCGCGCGCCGGCAGTATCCCGATGGGAGAGCATTTCGGACGGTGTCAATGCCCCGTAGGCTGTGAGATAGGATAATATCTTCAATATCATGCATATTTTCAAAATACCTTGTCGAACGGAATGGCTGCGATGAAGTTTTGTGACTTGAAATGCGCGTATGCTGAATGGCCCAAGGAACTGTCCGACGGATCGAGATCGTGTCGCACTTTTGTCGGGTTGTGGTGCAAACTAAAGAAAAAGATCGTTCACAAAAATGCATCCTGTAAGGAAAAGAAAGAACATTAGCTTTCGGTCATGGTTTCAGGGGAACCGATGGGTCGGTATCCTATAAACGTCGCCTATCGAACCGGGGCACCCCGGCGGGCCGAATTGTGTAAAATCCTTCCCGATTTTTATTACATATACTTCACAATTTCCCAATTCCTTCCGACTTCACAATTTAGCGCGAAATAAAATATTAATAATATATTCAGCATTATATATGTTTTTGTATTACTTTGCACACTTTTTGCATGCCAGGTGTAATCCGGGCCGCCGTCAGATATTTGTTTCGCTAGGTTGGTGGTCAGGTTGCTAGGTGCATTTAATTGCCGACATGGTGGTCGGTATATTGTCTATCACCAACTGGAAGGGTAAACATGAAAAACATCACCCTGGTCTGTCCCCAATGCCAGCAGTCTACTGACCTTATGCGTGATACAGCGACCGGGCTCTGGGAATTACCGAATGGTTATGCTTCTATCAGCAATCTGTCATGGAAATACCTGGAAGACATGTGGCGTAAATTGCACGCCCAGACCTGTGTCAAGAAGATAAAGACCAGATTCCGTCTGTTAAATTTCAGTCGTAAACCGACCTGATCGGTATGTTTCGATAGCCGATTCAGACGAATGGCGAAGTTTATCCTATTTATTCCAGGGCAAAACAATTGTACCGGCAGGGACATTTCAGGCATCGTTTCCTACCGGCATCTTATTTGTAAAACAGTGAAATTTTATCGTTCGACTCAAGCCTTTTCGGGGTTACCCGTCTTTCCAATTCTGGCCGTTTGTTCTGCCTGCCACGCATTGACCTTTCCGGTTATATAATCAACGATCACCTTGTGCTCGTTTTTCCCCGATCCCTTCACGGGCATCGGCTCACCGAAGCTGATGTGAACCCGTTTAGCTGGTTCTATCTTCCCGAAGTCTTTGTATTTGCGGCCAATCCCCCAGGCATCTGTCTTCAGGGCGACCGGCACCACCGGTACGTTTCCCCGCAAGGCAAGTTTCACTCCCAAGGTGTTGAAAGCTTTGGGATCGAATGACTCACTGCGCGTCGTTTGGGGGAAAATGATGACGGAAATATTGTTTTTCAACCGTCTTTGACCTTGCTCCAGAACAGCTCTAAGGTCTTCTCGGGGATTTTCACGCCCGACAACGATCGGGTCGCGGCTACGCATGACCCATCTGAAAAAGGGGTAGTCGATCAGGCTTTTCTTGACCACGAAAGTAACATCGCGGTAGGGCTGAATCAGGCAGGGCAGGACAAAGGTCTCCAAAACACTCATATGATTGCTGACAAATACACAGGCGGTTTTTAACTCTCGAAAAACGTGCGTATTCTCGATCTCAAAGCTTCCCCCCACGGATTCGAGCGCCTTGACAGTATTATAGCTGCTTCTGATCCATTGATTATCTTTGTAAAGTCCTCTTTTGGCCAGGCGGGACGCTGTGACCACGATCATTATGACTTTGGCATAGAACACCGCTGCGGGGGACCTGCGTGCGAACCAGGACATTGGCCTATCGGCGGAGAAGTAGGTATTTCGTGATGCTAACAAATCATATTTCATTTGATTCGAGGTGATGAATACTTCCATGGTTGTAAGCAGAAATCAACAGCCGGTAATTGATGCGCGAATCATTGGTTGTATACACCAATTCAGGATTTGATTTCAATCGCTAATCTTTCAAGCAAGGATCTGCGGCAAAGCCCCTTCAGGAATAGACCTCGAAAGAACACTCTCGGATGACAGCAAGATCGGCCAAGATACTTTAAGCCCCCCCCTCTCCGATAACTGCTTGACATTTCCCTGTACCATATACAATCATGCGGCTCCACAGGGAGTGCGATATGAAGCAGTCATCGAGACAAAAACGCGAAGCGTTTGCGACTAAAATATCTACGGTATTGAATTCCAGCGCATTGAACCTTGCCCTTGCGATTGGTTACCGAACCGGCCTTTTGGATGTGATGGATGCGATTGACACGCCGGCCCCGGCTTCCACGATTGCCGAAAAATCCGGAATGGACGAAAGGTACGTGAAAGAGTGGTTGGGGGTGATGGTCTGCGGAGAGGTCGTCGATATATCCATCGAAGACAATGGGGTGGATCTTTTCTTCCTGCCGCGTGAACATGGCGATCTGATCACCCGGCGTGCCGGAAATGCTAATTTAGGTGTTTATACGCAAGAAATTCCATTGCTGACGTCATGTGCCTTTGATTCCGTTGTCGAAAATTTCTCCAGCGGAGAAGGGATTGGGTACGAAAACTATCCGAAATTCCAGGCTTTCATGGCCCAACTGGCCAATGCCAAACATCGGCAGGTTTTGGTCAGCCGATTTCTGCCAACCATCGACGGGGGGCGGTTGATTGAGAAATTGCGGACGGGTATTCGCGTCTGTGACCTGGGATGTGCCGAGGGAATTGCCGTGATCCTAATGGCAGAGGCTTTTCCCAACAGCGAGTTTGTCGGAATCGATATGTTGAGCGATGTCATAGAGAAGGCGAGCGCAGATGCCGCACGGTCGAATTTGTCGAATGCGACCTTTTTGACGTTGGATGCCGCTGCACTACATGCCGATAAAGAGCTTCGGGAATCATTCGACTATGTCACCGCATTTGACGCCATTCACGATCAGAGTCGTCCCCAAGCGGCCCTGAATGGTATTTACGCGATCTTGAAACCTGGCGGGCTTCTTTCAATGATCGATATTGCCGCCAGCAGCCGGCTTTCAGACAACATGACCCATGCGATGGCACCGTTCCTGTACACGGTCAGCCTGATGCATTGCATGCCGGTTGGCCTGGTGAACGGTGGCCCCGGTCTCGGAATGATGTGGGGCCGGCAGAAGGCGGAGTCAATGCTCGGCGCCGCCGGCTTTCAAATGATTCGAGTCCTGGAGATTCCCGATGACCCCTTCAATTTCCACTTCTTTTGCCGGAAACCCCGATAGCGACAGACGGGCACATTCCCTGTGCCTTTTGCCCAAAGAAATCGGGGCATTTCACCCACCTGTTACCTCACACCCGATCATCTTCCTGTTTGAGTCGGCTTAACAATCTATTATTATTATAAAAATTAATTTTTTGATGAACTGGCATGATCTTTGTAGGGTTTCTATGTCGTGATTGCATAAAACATTCGCTTAATCGGATAGGAACCCAAGATGATTAACCTTCATAAACTTTGCGGACTCAGAGTGCTTTTGGTCGAAAACGACCCTTACATTCGCGATACGTTAAAAAAAGCGCTATTGGGTGAGGGGTGCGCTCTCGAAAGCGCTTATTCCAGTGCCGGAGGAATCGGTTTGTTGAAGGAAGGCTCTTTCGATATCATCATCAGCGACTTCAGTCTTCCCGGTATCGATGGGTTTGAATTCCTGAAAATTGCGCAGGGTTACTGTCCCGGTTCGATCAAGATAATGGTGGCCGCCATTGGCGATGTTGATCCCATGTCACGCGTTTTTAACTACGGGATACACGACGTCATTGAGAAACCGTTTCCATTCGAGTCGCTTCTCTACACAATCTCGAAGCATTTGGGCAGCATTAGCGCCACCGGATAAATCAATGCCTGAATGTATTTTTGGTGTGGTTCGCTTTCAACTCGATAGAGGAAAGCAGGAGGTGGGCTAAAATGACAACGCTACTGACAGTCATAGGAATGGTGTTGCTGGTTGTGTGCCTGATCGCTGCGTATGCCTATCTGATCTTCGTCAGCCGGGAAAACGAAATGCCCGGTATCGAGGACGTCGATACGGTGCACGAGAAAAATTAGGTAGCCGATTTCGATGACGACAATCGGTCTTCATCGCGCCGCTACAACGGCGACAGGGCTATCGATTATCGCTTGCAATACCCCATGGCCGATGCCGGTTTATTTGCCCGGACCGCCCCGCAGAAATGGTTTATCCGGAGTGACGCCAATGGTTTTTTGAGTCTCGTTCACGCTAATGGCAGCGTGATCGATGCTTGAATACCAGATTCCAATTCGGTCGCCCCCAGGCCCCATAATGTATGCCCCGGAGGGGGTGTAGTTGTGATCCGTCCAGACCCACTTAATCATTTTCTTGAACCGATCGGTTTCAAGATCCACCGTCTGCCACAATTTCGATTCAAGCCTGTAGCTGGAACCGATACCCATGATGGCGTAGGGCATGTTGTCAGGCCCGTAGTAATAATACGTGAAATTAAGCGGCAGAGTGTAACTCTCAAAAGCGCTGGTCAACGCATCGTCGCGTTGCAGATTACCGTAATTTTCGCAGCCTGTGGTTGCCAGCACCAAAATCACTACAGCCAGCACTGCCGAAACTTTTCTTCTGACAGCATGTTTTGCATGGCAGAGATCGACGCTCATTTTCAGCCTTTTTGGGGACGATAGGGTTTGTATGGGTGGTGGGCATACTTTCTACCCGGGTTATCTCACCAGCCACTTATACCGTTCTTCCGCATTTCGGAATATATTGTTTGAAAAGAGATATCATCCAGCAGCATTTCACGGCTTCTACTCCATTCACCGTGTAAGCGTCGGTCGTTTTCCGCCACGGGTTTCAGGCGCCGGCCATCTCTCGCAACGCTCTGTACAGACGTGAGGTGACCGAACCGACGCGACCGTTGCCGATGCGGTTGCCGTCGACGGTGACAATCGGAAGAACTTCAGTGACGGTTCCGGTCAAGAATGCTTCTTCGGCGCTGAAAAGGTCATCGATACTATAGAAACGTTCTTCCACTGCCAGATCGATGGAGCGACATAGATCAATTACTACCGTGCGGGTGATGCCAGGAAGTATTTGGGGCGTCAGGGGATGGGTCACCAACCGTCCGTCGGCGACAATAAAAATATTTGAACTGGTGGCTTCCCTGACCACGCCTTCCTGTGAGACGAAAATAGCGTCGAATACACCCGCTTCTTGTGCCATCTGCTTGGCCAATACGTTCGGCAACAGCTGCACCGTTTTTAGATCACAGCGACCCCAGCGCAAATCTTCCACGGTAATTGCTGTTGCCCCGGTCTGTCGCAATTCCGGGGGTTTTTCTTCCACCGGACGTATGGTCATTGCGAATTGGGGCTGGGCAGACTCCGGGAAAGGATGGTTTCGAGGGGAGACGCCACGGGAGATTTGCATGTATATGCCGGCCCGGGAAATGCCGGCCTTTTCAAAAAGGCTCATTACTGCATTGTGAATATCTTCTTGCGGTATCGTCGGCATGGAAAGCCCCTGCATGGAACGCTCAAGGCGGTCCAGGTGTTTGTCGAGGCAGAAGAGTTTTCCATTGTAACTGGCGATAAATTCATAGACAGCATCGCCGAATTGGTAGCCTCGATCTTCGATCGATACGTATGCTTTTTCTATGGGCAGAATTTCACCGTTTAAATAGGCAAGTTCCGGCATCGTTTGTTCTCCTCTTTAGCAGGCTGTTGAAAGACTATTGTGCTTGCCGGCGTCCATGACGTTTTTCAACACCAAGTTAAGTTTAACTACTATTATCCGATTCATTCGGCCGTTCCTGTCAACGCTGCCCACAGCACAAGCCATCGTGAAATCGGCATCCGTTCCACGTTGATGGCGATAAGCGTTCCCGGCTCCAGGTGGTCGAACGGAAAAGGGCGGCCCTCAATGATCAGTCGAGTCTGGTTGACCGGGGAAATAAAAAAGCGGATTTCGCCGCTGACTTTTGGACCTTCATCGACCACGAACCATCCGTTTTCCCGGCGGGTTTTATCCGTCTGGGTATTCGGCAGGCCGGAGCCGACGGAAGTGAAACGTGTCTCTTTGATCAGCAGCACGGGTCCTTCTCCGATCAAGAAACGGCCCTCGACTTCCGTCAATTCCACCGAGTGACGGTAGTTAAGGCTGAATTCACTCCCCTGGGTGACATGTAAAGCGAGGACCGGTTTGAAATCCCGGCGCGGCAGCCGTACAGTCAGAATGTCAACCGAAACGACCAAACCTATCGCCAGTAGCACGACGACGATACTGATCAGGATTGCCGCTGTCCGCTTTTTCCGCAACGGTTCTTCGACGTTTATACCGAAACCTCTTTGGCGACAAGTTTGTTTTTCCGAGATCGCTGCCAGAAATAGATCAGTACCACGCCGGCAATAGCGACCATGTTTACAAAGTGCTTATTGAAATGGATATCGCCGAAAGACAAGTGGCCGGGATTGACGAGCAAAAAGGCCAGCCCCAAAAAGAGAAACCGCTCCCAGATGTACGTTCTTACCAGCCAGTGCCCTTGAATGAATGCCGACCAGCAGAACATCCCCAGAATTGATAGCGGAATGATATAGGCCAGTTCCGCGAAGTTCGTGTTGATCATTAACAGCTTGGGGTTATAGATAAACATAAACGGTAGCGTAAAGGCGGCCAGGTCGAGTCGAAAGCTCTTCCAACCGGTTTTAATCGGGTCGGACCCGGCAATACCGGCAGCGGCATAGGCACACAGACCGACCGGGGGTGTGTCGTCGGCGACGATACCGTAATAGAAGACGAAAAGATGAACCGCAACGATCGGCAGTCCCAGGTTCAAATCGGCACTGATGGTCATGATCGCCGGAGCGGTCATGGCGGCCATGATAATGTAAGTGGCGGTAGTCGGGAGCCCCATACCAAGGATGATGCAGGCGAATACCGAAAAAATCAGGGTCAGAAGAAGGCTGCCCCCGGCGGCTTCGGTAATGAGCACGGCCATTTTCAAACCCAGGCCGGTGAGTGTCACCACGCCGATAATGATGCCGCAGCAGGCGCATGCCGCCGCGATGCCGGCCATGTTCCTGGCACCGGTTTCGAGAGAATCCAGGATTTCCTTAACCGTCCGGCGGGGGAAGTAATTTCGAGAATTCTGCTGGTAGGCCAGATAGGCTGCATCATTGCTGATCAGGTTCTGGGCCTTCATCCGTGGAAAAGAGACACTGGTGCGGTAGAGATTGTTCCCGGCTGCAACCAGGGCTGCCACAAGAATGGACCACGAGGCCGATGTCGTGGGGGTCCACATGACAACGAGCAACAGGTAGATGAGCAGCACCAACGGAATGAGGTAGTGGACGCCGGAAAGAAATGTTTTCAGCATCGGTGGTGTTTCTTCTTTGGTCAAACCGCGGATATTGTCTTTGACGGCTTCCAGATGCACGATGCAGAAAATAGCGGTATACGATAAAATCGCGGGTATAAAAGCCGCCTTGACGATCTGAACATAGGGAATACCGATCATTTCGGCCATAATAAAGGCAGCCGCCCCCATGATTGGCGGCATGAGTTGACCGTTGGTGGAGGCAGCGACTTCGACAGCCGCGGCCGTGTGGGGTTTGAAACCGACTTTTTTCATGAGCGGAATAGTCATGGCGCCGGTTGTGACCGTGTTGGCAATTGAAGATCCCGAAATCGATCCCATGGCAGCCGAGGCCACGACCGCTGCCTTGGCCGGCCCCCCCCTGTAGCGTCCCATCAAGGAAAAAGACAGGTTGATGAGATATTCTCCCGCGCCAATTTTATCTAGAAAGGCCCCGAAGAGAACAAAGAGGAAGACAAAGGTGGCTGAAACGCGCAGGGGCACCCCCCAGAGTCCCTCGCCGCTCATAAAAATATGGTCGATAATGCGCTGGATTCTGAAACCTCGATGGGCGAATTCTCCCGGCAGGTAGGGGCCGAAATAACCATACAATAGAAATATGATCGTAATGATCGGGAGCATCGGCGAGACGCTGCGCCGGGTGGCCTCCAGGATGAAAACGATCAAGACACCGCCGATGACAAGATCATATGGGGCGGGATTGCCCACCGATGTCACCACATGTTCGTAATTAAGAAACAGATACAGTGCGCAGAATCCGGCAACAATCGCCATAAAGGTGTCCGGGGTGGAGATCCTGTCCCGGGGTGATTTTTTTCGAAGCGGGTAGCACAAGTAGCATAAAACCATCGCAAAGCTCAAGTGCACGGACAGCTGCTTGGAACCGGGTAGTTCTCCGAATAGACCCGTATAAAGCTGAAAAAGAGACATTGAAATGGCAATGCCGGCT
Organism: uncultured delta proteobacterium; assembly: GCA_963848135.1. GTDB lineage: Bacteria > Desulfobacterota > Desulfobacteria > Desulfobacterales > SG8-13 > JARFQH01. The sequence goes on along the minus strand of CAWKCK010000017.1, from coordinate 739,912 downwards.
ACAATCAAACGAGCCTTTCCGGAGAGAACACGGGATCCAGTTTCAGCCTCTTTCATCATCTTCTTGCTTGATTCAAGGTCAGAGGATCTGTCTTCAGGCACTTCTTTGCCTCCAGATAGCATATTTCGGGTTAATTGCCGGACAGGCGTCAATCGTAGCAGGCCGGCTGCGGAGATGAGAAATTTACGGGGGACTTTACCCAAACGGACAAAAAAGTCCCCCGTAGTCTGGATCTATGATCGATTGGGGGCGTTTACTTGAGGATGCCCTTTTCGGTGAAGTACTTCTTGGCGCCGGGATGCAACGGTACGCTCATGCCGACCAGGCCTGTTTCAGGTGAAATGTCTTTGAACTTGGCCTGGGCCTTGCGCAGTTGATCGATATCCGAATACATGGCGTTAATTATCGAGTAGACGATGTCTTCTTCGAGGTCGGCCCTGGCGGCCAGCATCGCCATTACCGATACGGTGGGAACATCCTGGTCGTTGCCTTTATAGGTGCCGGCCGGGACGGTTTGCTTGGCATAGAACGGGTATTTTTTGACCAGTTTGTCGACATTCGCACCGGAGATCGGAACAATCGTGGTATCGACGACGATGGACGTATCGACAATGACTGCGGCACCGACGGCCACCGTGAAGAAAACGGCATCCAGCCGACCGTCCTTGAGGTAGTCGGCGGATTGTTCGGCAGTCAACTGTTCGGCTTTGGCGAGGTCTTCAACCTTGAGTCCGTAGGCTTCGAGGATCTGCATGGCGTTTTCGGTCGTGCCCGATCCCACCGGCCCGATGGCCACTTTCTTGCCCTTCAGATCGGCCGGAGACTTGATGTTGGAATCCTTGCGCGCCACCAGCTGGACATGTTCCGGGAAAAGGGTACAAACGCCGAGCAAGTTCGTAATCTTCTCGTCGAACATCGGTTTTTTGCCCTCATAGGCGTAGGAGGCAATGTCATTTTGCAGGATGGCCAGGTCCGTGTCACCCGCACCGATCAGTTTGGCGTTTGCCACCGAGGCTCCGGATGATTCCGCGGTCACTTTGATGCCCTTATCCTGCAAATTTTTGTAGGCAACCCGGGAAATGGCACCGGCCATCGGGAAGTAGGCACCGGTGACCCAACCGGAAGCGATCGATACGAAGCGTCGTTTAGCGGCATCCACCGAACCGGCCGGAAGCATCAGGCAAACGGCCAGCAACAAGACCAGCGGCAGCAGTAATTTTTTGTATCTCATTTTCTTTCCCCTTTCACTTTTCTGAACGATTAGCTTGAATGGAACAGAACTCTTCACTCCGTTATAGCATCAGGTATAGTATCTTACGACGGATCACCTCCTTTTTGTTGGTTAAGGCCTTTTTCGCAGCTGACAACAACTGTTAACCATTGAGCATCCATTTACAACATCTTTCGTTCCGCGCCGGTGTTCCCGATCGTTTGCAATCCTCGACCTATCGGTGCTACGCAACTGCGGTTGCAATATCGCTGCGGCCTTGCCCAGGGCCGAATTCTACCATTTCTGGACAAACACTCACCAAATCGTCATTGGACATTCGATTCGGATCGACACTGAGAAAACGATTGTCTCGGCCAATGGACCTAACAGGTTTTAAACACAGGCATTTTTCAAAAGCAAGCCCAATATGCTCTAACACCGTTCACCGGGCAAGAGGGTTAACGGGTCTAAGGCGGCGTTCGTTGTAAGCTCTAAAACAGACCGGGCTTTAAAAAAATACTTGATTTCAACGCTGTTCGGGATATTATATTGAGTTATCTGTAACCCTTATGTGGGTAGCGGCGGGTCGGTTTCGCCCTGAAGATATGAGCCGGTTGTCGATGGGTGCCTGCCGTATTGGTACATTGCAACATGCTAAAATATCAAGATTAAGGAAAGAGGGGGGTACGGCGATGGCAAGTGGGACAGTGAAGTGGTTCAACGAAAAAAAAGGCTATGGGTTTATTGAGCAGGAAGGTGGGCCGGATGTATTCGTTCATTTTTCCGGCATTACGGGATCCGGTTTTAAAACCCTGCAAGAGGGCGACCGGGTAACTTTCGAAGTCGAACAGGGGCCAAAGGGACCTTCGGCGGTGAACGTTATGGTGGTATAGTTCGGCCGGGCCACGACGTATTCAAAGGGCGATTCATCATTTAAGGATGGATTGCCCTTTTTTATGGTTGGCGCCAAGTTTTTGTGGCGGACGCGGTCTATCTTGGGGCCAGGGTCAACACGCCGATCTCGGTATTGATATTCATCCGGAAATGGCTGAGGTAATTCATGCCCAGAAGACCGATATTCGGTTGGTTAGGCAGATCGAGCACAAGGGCTCTGACGTTTTCGACCTGCGAGTTGCCCAGTTGCACGGAGGGAAGCACCACCTCATATGCATTGATGATTCCGCCGGCCGTTTGAACCTGGTGCCGGGGGGATGAATTCTCATCGGGCAGCCCCAGTTTTTCTGCCGTAGACCGAGGGATGGTGACCATCGTCGCCCCGGTGTCAATTACAAAGTTCTGTTCGATTCGACCACCCAGATCTGCTTTCACTGGTATCTGGCGTGAGCCGGGATTGAATCGGACAATGATTTTTCCCTCTTCGCCTTTTGCAGCAGCAATCTGACTTTTTAAAAGCGCGACCCTGTCAGAGAGTTCGGCGGGGTAGACCTGCATGGCGAGCAAACGCTGGGCGGACGGCCAGTCGCCGGATGCCAGCGCCAGTTCAACCCCCAAAAGATGGATCTGTGGATCATGCGGGAAAGCGGTTTCGGCGCGGTCGTAAATCTGCCAGGCCGTTTGGATTTCACCGTCTCTGATTGAGGTCGCCAACCATTTACCATAAACCTGCCTGCGGGCAGCCTCGAGTTCTTCCGACTCGCTATCGATGCCGCCAACGAGGTCCGACTGGACAGCTTCCATAAGATCAACGGCCGCACCGAAACCGTAACTGTTCAGTGTGACGCCGACAACGTCGGTGATCAGAGCCATGTCCCCCGCTGCAGCCAGTCTGCGTCCGTCAAATCCGTCGGCTGCCTCTGCCGATTGTCCGTTTTCGATGAGGCGCCTGATTAAACCACGCATCCGGGCAATGATGTTTTCACGCCGCAGGTGCCGGGGAGTCGCCGTAACCGTGTATTTTGGGTCCAGAAGAAAGGCATCGGCAAAAGCGGATAACTGTAATTGAGGCGCAGCATCTGTTTGGGCCAAGGCCAGAATGAATTTCTCTTCACGACTGTTTTCGAACGATGCACGATAGTAATCGGTCACGCTGACATCGTAAACAAGATCCTTACCATCGAGCCCATTCCACAGGAAGCCGGTTTTTGCCGCACCGCTGAAAGTCCAACCCACCACGTGGTCATCCTGAGAAAAAACACCCGGTTCATCCGGAACCGACGGTGATGCGATTTTCAGAACATAGCGTTGATCCGAAACAATGGTCATCGAGACCGCGTTAACCGAATTTTCCGATACAATAGAAGTCCACTGGAGGGTCTTTGCGGGAATCCAAGCTGAGAGTCGCGGACCCAAAAGTGTATTGCCATTTTGCAATTGCCATATTCCAATTTCATCCTCCTCGCCGATGATACCGCCGACGATATCAAAAACGTCACCACCATTGCCGGTAAACTGCCAGTAATATCCTCCCATGCAGACGTCCACTGGGAGGGCCAACCATCCCTCGGCGATCACAGCGGCCGGGTATTCTCTTATTTGGTTGCCGGCGATGTCATAAATGGTCACCACCCCGGTCGGCAATGGCATGCGGACCGGCGCGGTCCTGGTCGGGATTCTAACGGCAGATTGCGGTTCGGTGGACGCTTCGGGTGGCGTTGCGGAAGGTTCATTATGGGTATGATCCGTAGAATTTCGAGTGCCAGGAATCGGGTCGGATGAGACCAATAGGATCACAAAGGCCGCCAAAATCAGCGAGCCGGCGGCAATAAGGGCAATCCACGATCGATAGGATCGGCGTTTATGTAAATCAACGCCGCAATACGGACAAAAATTTGATGGTTCCTGGATAGCGGCTTGGCATTTCGGGCACAGCATAACCAATGATAATACAACGGGCGCTACCGTTCAATTGGTTTCGGCAGGGACTCGCCCGCAACCCAATGACGGGTGCCCCAATGATGTTGGCTTCCATCGGCCGAAGTGTGACAATCTTGTCGGATCGTATGTCGCTTAGAGATGGTACAGAGTGGGCAGATTCTGAATGAGGATTAGACCAACAGGTATCCTTCGTGCTTGAGCAGCCATTCCTTGCGCCACAGGCCGCTGCCATATCCTACCAGGTGACCGTTTTTACCGATGATGCGATGGCAGGGTACGATAATGGCGACCGGATTGCGCCCGTTGGCGGCGCCGACGGCCCTTACGGCCGCAGGTCGACCGATACCCCTGGCAATATCCTGATAGGATGCCGTGCGGCCATAGGGTACCGTCTGCAGGCGTTGCCAGACTTGCTGTTGGAATTCAGTTCCGCCGAGGGCCAGCCGGATATCGAATTTGCGGCGCTTTCCCTCGAAATATTCGGCCACCTGCTGCTTGACCTTACGAACATTCGGATGGGTAACGGCGTCCTGGCGTCTTTCATCGACGAAATTCAATTCGGTTATCGCCGTCGACGTACCGACGATTTCCACAATGCCGATAGGCGATTCGTAATAGCTGCAAAATATAAGACTCATAATAATAATTTGCACGACGAGCGGCCTTTATGCAATAAAAAAACGACCCTGTCAGATTCAAATAATCTACTTTAGTTACAGCAACGGGACAATTTGGAGGGTTTCCATATGGAGGAAGAGCGATTTTCATTTCTGGCTTCAGATTACCGGCAGGGGTTCCCTGCCCACTGTGGATTCGTGGTGGATCGGGTTGACAGCGGAGTTTTTGAAACGCGACTGGCTGTCAAGGAAATGCATCGGCAGCAGGATGGCTTCGTCCATGCCGGTGTCATGGCGACCATGGCCGACCACACGGCCGGGTACGCTGCCTTCACCCTGGTGTCGGAAAAAGAGCGGATTCTGACCATCGAGTTCAAGATAAACTATTTCAAACCGGCGGTAGGGGACACGCTTATTTGCCGATCACGGGTTGTCCACCCCGGTAAAAAAATCATCGTTTCAGAGTCGGAAGTGTTCTCCCTCCATAAAAAATCGGAGAAACTGGTCGCCAAGGCGATGGTGACATTGATGGCCGTAGTTCTTTAGAGGCCGTCGGGCTCTGGGAATTAGTCATTCTTTCATACGATTCCTTTGGTCTATCGCAGCGGATGGCTTGACTTACTGCCCTGGCGCCTAATATTTGTTGGCATCCACGTTCATTGTGAAACGGTTAATATCAGCAAGAAAAAGGGTGTCACATGCAAGAGAAAATAGAGAATAATCGTTCCCCAAAGTCATTCTGGCGACGTTTCCTCGGAAAAGGCATCATCATCGCTGCCAGTTTGGTGCTTTTTTACGGCCTTACCGGCTTCTTTCTCACCCCCTATTTGGTCAAGCGATACGTGCCGCAATTGGTGCAGGAACACCTCCAGCGCGACATCCGCATCGGTGCGGTTCGCATCAACCCCTTTTTGTTTACCTTTGCGGCCGATAGCGTCCTTCTCAGCGAGAAAGACGCTCGCCCGATTGCGGGATTCGAGAGTTTGCTTGTCGATTTTGAATTGAGCAGCCTGTTCCGCTGGGCATGGACGTTCCGTCAGTTCGAGCTCGTGAAACCGGTGGTGAACATTGTTTTCGAACCGGATGGTACACTCAACCTCACGCGGATGCTATCCAAATCTGAAACACCACCGACGGAGGCGGATTCGAAACCGATGCGTGTTTTGCTTTACTCTGTCGCGATAAAGGAAGGTGAAATCGATATTTCCGACCGTCGCCAATCCACCCCAGCCACCGTGAAGATCAGCCCGGTAGATCTTGAACTTAAAAATATATCGACCCTTCCCGAACGGAAAGGTCCCTATTCACTGACCGCAATCACCGACGACGGAACGGAACTGAAATGGACGGGGGAAGTATTCCTGAATCCGATCAGATCGTCGGGCAGCCTTGCATTTGATAACGTTCAGGCCGCCACCATGTATGAATTTGTCAGCGACGCGATCAATATCGAACCCCCTGAAGGGCATTTGCAGGTGAGTACCGATTATCAGATCGATTTCAGCCCGGCAGAACCTCAGTTGATACTCAGCCGTCTCGACGTCCGTCTCTCCGATTTGGCGCTGAAGTTAGACGGTGCCACCGATTCATTCTTGAATATCGGAACAACCGAACTGAACAACGCCCGTTTTGATTTGGCGACCCGGCAGTTGGAAATTGAACGCGTGGCGCTGAGCGGCGGCGCGGTACGAATGGCGGTCGACGAAAAGGGGACATTGGACCTGAAGCGAATAATAGGACCGACACCCAAAAATGGGGATACCTCGCCCCCATTACCCCAAACAGACAAGGGGCCGTCCGCGGTCGATGGTGATAAAGATGCGCCGTGGAAAGTAAAAATGGGGAACGTCGAGATCGATGGCATCGCATTTGCGTACCGCGATGCGAGCGTCGCGCCGGAATCGGCCGCCGGGATCGATGCCGTAAAAGTAAATTTCAGTATCGAAGCTGAAGCCGGCGCAGGCCCGACAAACCTGCGGGCACAGAATATGGCTGTCAACCTCGATAACGTCCATGCCGGTCTGGCAGAGGTGCCCGAGCCATTGATCCGTGTTGACCAGCTTGTGTTGCAGGAGGGTGCCTTCGATCTTCTTCAGCGCAATTTCACGGTATCGCGGGTCGGTTTCGAGGGGGGCCACATCATCCTGGAGCGTAATGCCAATGGAGAAGTCAACCTGTTTCACCTGATCGTCCCCCCGGAAAGTCGCACCCTTCAGCGCCAATCCGAGGAGGCGGCAGCAAAGGGCGAGCCGTGGCAATTTTCTGCGAAAACAATCGAGTTCTCAGGCCTTACAGCCAGCATCAGTGATCGTGCATTAAAACCGGATGGGCAGCTATTTTTCATTGAACCCTTGAATATCAGCCTCAGCGATGTCGACGGCAAATCCCCCACGGGATTCAACCTGGATTTCAAGATCCGGGAGGGTGGCGGCATGACTGCCAGCGGCACTTTCGACCCCACCGGTCCGTCGCTGGAATCTGAAATCAACATCGACGCGGTGGCACTGACACCCTTCCAACCCATCGTCGATGCCGTGGCAGATATCGTGCTGCATTCCGGCACGTTTTCTTCCAGCGGGAAATTGACCTATGGCCAGAAGTCTGCCGGTGGCGATCTTGCTTACGCCGGGGGATTCAACTTGGCCCGGTTGAGAATCACCGAGCCCGATTCAAAGGATACGTTACTGGGATGGAAAGCGCTCAGTACCGAGCAGCTCAAACTAACCTTGCAGCCGAATCGGCTCGACATTCGAGAACTCAAACTGTTACAGCTGGTCGCTCAATTGATTATCCATGAAGATGGATCTGTCAATCTGGCCAATGTGATGAAAGACAGGGGCGGTACCGCTATACCGGAAGGAGGCGGTGCCGCAAAGGACACTAAGAACGGAAGCTTTCCGGTTAGCGTAAAAAAGGTGCGGGTCGACAATGCGAGCCTTGATTTTGCCGACCTTACCTTGACACCCCAGTTCGGCACAAAAATCGAGGCGCTCAGCGGGGTGATTGCCGGGATGTCATCCTCACGGAATGCCCGCGCCCAGGTCGAACTCGAAGGCAAGGTCGATCAATACGGACAAGCGAAAATCGGCGGGGAGATCAATACGTTCGATCCGGTGGGTTTCACGGACATTACCATGGACTTTCACAACATCGAGATGAGCAACCTGACCCCATACTCGGGAAAATTTGCCGGCCGGCAAATCGACTCGGGTAAGCTATCCCTTGACCTGGAGTACAAAATTGACAATGGGCAGCTCAAGGGAGATCACAAGATTGTCGTGGATCGCATTCAACTCGGCGAAAAAGTGGACTCCCCTGATGCCACCAACTTGCCGCTGGATCTGGCCATTGCCCTAATGGAGAATACGGATGGTGTCATCGATATCGGCCTGCCGGTGCAAGGCGATCTGAATGATCCCAAATTCAGTTACGGGCACCTGATTGGTCAGGCCCTATTCAACCTGATCACCAAGATCGTGACGGCACCGTTCCGTGTCCTGGGTGGAATGATTCCCGGCGGATCAGATGACCTCGACACCATCGCTTTCGAGCCCGGAGAATACGCGTTGTCGCCACCTGAAAAGGAAAAAATCAATAAATTGGCGCAGGCGCTGCGGCAGCGGCCGCAGCTGACTCTCGAAATCCAGGGCCGTTACAGTACCAAAGTCGATGGAGCCGCCCTTAAGGGTATGAGCGTGCGCCGTTCTCTGGCCGCGAAGCTTGGAACGACGCTTGCGCCGGATGAAAAACCCGATCCGGTCGATTTCGGTAGCCCCGAAACCCAAAAAGCTTTGACATCTATGTTCAAGGAGCGCTTTGGCGCGTCAGAACTTAAGAAGCTGGAAGGCGCCATCGCCAGTCAACCGGATGAGGGCGCCGATAGCAATTCCCCGCCGGACGCATCGGCCAAGGGTGGGGATCCGGGCGCTTTGTCGAAGGCCGCATATACCCGCTTGGTAGAGAATGAACCCTTCGATAAATCCACCCTGAATGAACTGGCTGCCGCCAGGGGACAGGCGATCGTTGATGAACTGACAATGGAAGGCGGTATAACGCAAGAGCAGGTGACAGTCAAAGAGCCGGCGGCGGTAACGGATGGTAAACCGGCATCTTCGATGCTGTCATTGGCAGTGGCGGGCAAGTCTTAACGGCAAGTCCCGCATTGATACTTGATATCATACTCACGAACAACATCCGGCCAGTCATAGAAATCTACCTTTTCGAGTGGCGATCGATATTCCAAAATGGGAATCCACATGTCTTCTAACTCCCACCTCAGAACAGCTGTTTCTGAAATAAACAACTCGCTTCTTCCACAATAATCTCATCTTCCCGGAACACGTCCAGAACAACCGGCAAGTCGAACTCGATACGTTTTTCGCTTAACAATCCACATTCCAGCATTTCGTATCATGCTTTCTCAAAACATATTGGTCGTCAAGATAGAGCGCGTTTGAATTTAGATGTTACAGAGCGATCTGAGGACTTATTTCCGCGCTTCGACTTCGATGATGGTGTTCTCGGAACCGAAGCAGTTGGGGCAGCGCTTCAAGTTGCGCGGGTCACAATACCACTTGTCGTCCACCAGAAAGCGGTACTCGTACTTCCCGGGATAAAGATAAGATATTTTCTGCCAGAGTCCGTCGGTATTTTTTTTCATCGGGGAGGCCCCGGCTTTCCAGTTGTTGAAGTCGCCCAAAAGCATAACTTTGTTGGCCTGCGGGGCATAGAACGTGAAAGACACCCTGCGGCGGCCTGCTTTTTTGGATACCTTCTGGTTGTTCATGGCTACCCTCCTTTTTTGAACGCGTCTGATGAATCTCAAACCTAAACTGATGGGTTCCAGGTTCAGGGTTCAAAGGTTACCAATGTTTGAACCTGCTTACTATATTGATAAAGATCCGGAATACCCGACTTCACCCATTGGGCGACAAAGCTGTATTAACATATAACAGTTGATTCACTTTGCTAGGAGCTGGTTGGGAGTTTTTCTAACCCGGAACGTTGAACCCTGAGCCGCTCAACCTTTGTTTAAATATCTCGAAGAATCACCCTCCGTGTCACGTGTTTTATCACATGGTAAAAGAATTTTTAGCGCCACAGCACCTACTGAAAGTTCCCCCTCGGCTCCAGTTACCACATGGTTTGAACGAAAATTTCCATCAGTAAGCTATACGGTTTATCCGGTGGTTTTATTATAAAAGAGGCATTTCACGACTGCACCCCCAATGCTATCGGTGTTCATAACAAATATATGCATTGCTAATATATGCATTCTGGATGCCAACGGGAACTTAATTTTGCAATTTACATTTCGTCGAGCACATTCTGAATGACGCCTTTCTGGTAAAAAACGATCATGATCAAACATCATCAAAAACATTCCTTTTCTCATTGGCAATTATTTCGTAACTGAACAGAAAGCCCAAGTCTATCTGAAGCGTTCAATCGAATTGTCCAAGGAAATTGGAGCAAAAAATAATTTTGGATCAAGCAAAAAAGCTTTAACAGGTGTCTGAAAAAGTAAAGATTAATTGAGAAATTCTTGGAAACATCGTTCTATGAGGAGGCGATGAAGCTTGAGATTTTAAACCAACTGGAGAGGGGAGGCATACGCCGGAAGATTCGTTCAAATGACTTCAAGATTCCGCGTACTCCAATCTAACACTGCGGTGTAGGGGACCATCTTTTGGTGAAGCTCAGGATAGGCCTTGTTGATAACATCAGATGCAAACTGGGACAGAAAACGGGCCTTGAGGGTCGCGCGGGCGCGGTCGACACCGATCTCCTGGTATGGCGAGGAGGTGAGCAAGAGGAATCCGTATCCAATATTAAAAATGATTGTTGGCGGTTTTGAATCGGATTGCAGACATCGCCGATATCGCAAATTAGGATATTTTTTAGTCCGGACGTCAAGCCACTACAGGCTGGGTTTAGAGACTGCATTTCTGGATGGCCTCATCGACCACATCGAAGATATCACTTAACCTCAGGACACCCACCACCCGGTCTTTTTCAGTCACAAGCAGGGCATGGTGCCGCCCCATTCCCAATTGATGGATGGCGACGTCGAGGGAGGCTTCTGAATCCAGGTATTCGCCCCGGGTCGGTGTGTACATGATGTCCCTGACCTTGATTCCAATCGCCTTGCGGCAGATTTCATCCAGCGGCTTTTCCCACATCCTGTTTTTTTCGATCATGGCTTTGATAAATTTCGGATCATAGCCAGAGTGAGTCACCCCTTTCAGATCGCCAATCTTACGATAGCCTTCTTCAAGGCCCAAAATCAAATCCAGCTGGCTCAACTTGCCGACGACTTTGACGTGATCATCCAATACCAGGAGGCTGCGGTGGATATTGTGATCGTGCACCGAATTCTGCATGAGATCTCTCAGGCTGATAAGTGCCTCCCCAAGGGTCGCATTCTGATTGATGGTGGTGTATTCGGATAACGGCACCATCGTATCCTTTACCTTGTATGTTTTCATAGACGGCAACTCCTGTATTGAAAATTGATAGACATGCTAAACATAGTGCCATTCAGGGGATGGCTAAAAAGGAAAAATGTCATTGATTCATCCGGCAATTGTGCATTCAGGCAATGCCCGCCTTCGCTGCTGATCATTCCCTCCGTTCAGGTTTTTAAATAGCTTAAGCATTTCCTTCACCCATTCAAGCCATGTGATCTAAGAAATCGAAAGGGATCAATGCCCTTTTTGAATAAAACACTGAGAGAAAATTCGAGGGCGAATCAATCGGTTCGGACGAAATCGCACAGGTCAATAGTTCGTATCAACGTTTCATTGATTGGTCGTACCCAGGATCATTTTTTTCAAAATCTGATCTTTGGAGGGGGTTACGTCCTCGTTCTAAACAGGGTTGACTCAAAACTGATTTTAAAATATACAACCAAAATTATTTACTTAAATTGGGCTCTTTAAGGTCGGCACGCCTGCTGAAACCTAACTTCTAATTCTACCGGACGCTAGGATCCGTTTCCCAGCCTTTACCTGCTGTCGGGTTGTTATATTGCCGGACTAAAAAGGGGCGTTATGAATCACTTTTTCTTTGCGGTAGCGTTGATCCTTTACGGAGGCCTTGTGCCTCTTTTTTTTGGGCGTAAGTTTGTCTTCATGAAAGCGGCCGGTGTTCTGGGCATCGGTTTTGGATGCCTGATAGGGCTGGTCTATGCGACAATTAAACTGTTCCAACCCCAAATCTATTCCGTTTCTTTCAGTTACCTGAATGTTTTCTCCCTGACGTTTCAATTGGACGCACTATCCTCTTTTTTCCTTATCGCCATTTTCGCCGTCTCACTATTGGCTGCCCTTTATAGTTTTCATTACATGGACAACCCTGCCAAAGCATTTCGGACGGCGGTCCATTACTTTTTTTTCAGCCTTCTCGTTGCTGCCATGGCGCTGGTGGTGACCGCCAGTAACCTGATTAGCTTTATGCTGTCCTGGGAAATCATGTCCCTGGCGTCGTTTTTCCTGGTGGTTTACAACTACGAAATTGAAGAAAACAGACGCGCGGGCTATCTTTATTTTGTATTTTCCCAAGTGGGGGCCATGTTCATATTTGCAGCGTTCGCTGTCATATATGCCCATACGGGCCGCATCGATTTCGATGCGGCAGCCAACTTGCCGGATGCTGCCAAAATTCTCGTCTTTGTTCTGGCTTTTATCGGTTTTGGCTCCAAGGCCGGTGTCTTCCCCTTTCACGTCTGGCTTCCCCATGCCCACCCGGCGGCTTCCAGCCATATCTCCGCCGTGATGTCGGGCGTCATGATCAAGACCGGCATTTACGGGATCGTTCGCATCTACGCGGTGTTGGACTGGCATACGGCGTTGTTTGGCGACATCGTATTGATTGCCGGTATCCTATCCGGAGTATTGGGCGTGGTCTACGCACTCGGCCAGCACGATCTCAAGCGCCTGCTGGCCTACCATAGTGTTGAAAATATCGGGATCATCCTGATCGGTATCGGAATTGGAATGATCGGGGTCTCTGCCGACCAACCGGTCATGGCCGTGCTCGGATTTGCCGGCGGACTGTTGCATGTCTTGAACCATTCGATCTTTAAATCCCTCCTGTTTATGGGGGCCGGCATGGTGTTGCGCAAAACCGGCACACGGTCCATCGATCTTCTGGGCGGTCTGATCAAGAAGATGAAGATTACCGGGACGACTTTTTTAATCGGTTCTTTGGCCATATCCGGTCTTCCCCCGCTAAACGGTTTTGTGAGCGAGTTTTTAATCTATCTCGGCGGTTTTCGCGGCATTGCACTGGGTAGGACAGACTTTGCGTTCAGCCTCTTGGCGATCGTGAGCCTGGCAGTTATTGGGGGGCTGGCCCTGGCCTGTTTCACCAAGGTGGTGGGCGTTGTCTTTCAAGGTGAGCCGCGCAGCAAGGCCGCGGAAAGAGTGGATGAAGACGGGCCCATGATGCTGATCCCCATGCTGGTGCTAGCAATTGCCTGCATCGTCATCGGCGTGTTTCCGACGTTGTTTATGACCATGGCGGTCAAGGCCGTTGCATCTTTGCAGTTGGGTTACGGCGTGGTTCCATTGGCACCCTTTGAGCATCTGACCGGAAACATTACCCGAGCCGCCGCTCTCATTTTCGCCGTTTTTTTCGTCATTTTGGCGCTACGCACAGCTTTGTATAGGGGCAAAACCATTACCCGATCCGGCACCTGGGGCTGCGGATTCACCCAGCCCACGGTTAAAATGCAGTACACGGGATCTTCTTATGCCGCTTCGATTCTCGAGTTTTTCAGACCGGTCGCACCCTTGACCGAAGACGAACTGAAGGTACGGGGGAATTTCCCCCAACAAACCCATTACCGTAGCCACGTCAATGATATTGCCGAATTGCACATGGAACGCATCGTTGTGCGACCGATTCTGTCGCTTTTCGACAAATTGCGCTGGCTGCAACACGGGGATATACACTTATATATCGGTTATATTCTGCTGGCAATTGTGGCCCTGCTGTTTTTCGTTTAGCCCGGGGAGGCGGCAGCCCTCGCGATACATGATAAGGATGGGGATATTGTAATGAGATCCATAATCATTCTGGCCTTGGCGATATTTCTGGCACCGCTGTATTCAGCGCTTATCCTCAAGGTCAAGGCGTTTTTTGGCGGCAAAAAAGGGCCGCCGTTGCTCATCAACTATTTTACGATGATCAAATTGTTCAAAAAGGGGTCGGTTTACAGTACCAGTACCACCTTTATTTTCAAACTGGGCCCTATGGTCTCTCTGTCTGCTGCTGTCACGGCACTGATGTTTTTACCCATTGCCGGCCAACCACCGCTATTTTCTTTCAACGGAGATATCATCCTGCTGCTTTACCTGTTTGGCCTGGGGCGGTTTTTCACGATTGCCGCCGCTATGGACACCGCCTCGCCCTTTGAAGGTATGGGTGCGGCCCGTGAGGCCTATTTCCCTATTATTTGTGAAGCCACACTGTTCATGATTTTAATCCTGTTTACTATTCTCACCGGGCAATTGAGTCTGGCGGCCTATTTTTCGAGCGGTCAGCCCCTTCTGCTCTGGCAAACAGCCGGTTCGCCCTTGTTGTTTGTGATTATTGCATTTTTTATTATCCTGCTGACGGAAAATTCACGGGTACCGGTGGATGACCCGGCAACCCACCTGGAATTGACGATGATCCATGAAGTCATGGTGCTGGATCACAGCGGACCCGATTTTGCCTTGATCGAGTTGGGGTCCTTTTTAAAGCTATTCTTCTATGCGACATTGGTCAGCTTGCTGATCTGCCCGTTTACGCTCGGCAGCACGCTGGCAGATATCGGCCTGTTCTTTTGCATTCTGGCATTGGTTTACGCAGCTGTCGGCGTCACCGAGTCTGTCATGGCCCGATACCGGATGGACAAGGTGCCCCAGTTTGTCCTGACATCTTTTGCCCTGGCATTTTTTGCAACCGTCATTACCCTGGAGTTCATGCGATGATCGATTCCGTCGATACACTATTAGCCTTGGTTCTGTTGTCGGTTTTATTCTCGTTCGGTACCAGTCGGTTGCCGGCATTGATCAAAATTATCGCCTTTCAGGGCGTGGCGGTGTCCATTGTGCCGCTGTTTATCGGCCATGACCTGACCACCGGTGGAACCGTGTTTACGCTGGTTACCCTTTTGATTCGGGGTATCGTCATCCCCCTATGCATCTATCTGGCGATTAAAAAAGTCGCTATCCGTCGGGAGGTCGAGCCCATTGTTGGCTATCATGCCTCTCTTCTGGTCGGATTGATCCTCATCGTGGCCGCTACTTTCGTCAGTCCGAAATTCAATTTACCCCAGGCCAGCGGCAACGCGTTATTACTCCCGACCGCGATAACCCTGCTGGCAGCGGGCATGTTCCTGCTCATGGCCCGTCGCAATGCGATTGCCATGGTTCTCGGTTATATCGTGATGGAGAACGGCATCTATCTGGTGGGCACCAGCTTTTCCGTTCGCGCCCGCCATATCGTGGAATTCGGCATCCTTCTGGACGTATTGGCCGGGGTCATGATAATGGCAGTCATTCTGCAGAATATCAAACAGGCCTTCGATGATGTGGACACGGCACTGCTCAGAACCTTAAAGGAATAGGTGTGTTTCTCATGGTTGAACTTGTATTCATGACGCCGTTTTTAACCGGTGTCATCGCCTTTTTCCTCCCGCGGGCCTTCGGACGGCCGCTGCTGGTGATCACCGGAGCCATCCACCTGCTGCTGTCACTTTCGCTGTGGATCCGTCGGCCGACAGCGCTGTTTCCAGATTATTTCGCCGTGACACCCGAGGGATTATTGTCGTTGCTGGTCATTTCACTGCTGTTTTTCCTGATCTCCATCTATACGATCGCCTATCTCAAAAAAGCCGATATCCGATCGGAGAACATTTTCACTGGCTCGATGCTGCTCTTTTTATCCACCATGACAATGGTCACCCTCTCGGACCACATTATGGTCATGTGGATCGCCATCGAGGCCACCACGCTGGCCAGTGCACCCTTGATATACACCCACCGATCGCCTGCTTCCCTCGAGGCCACCTGGAAGTATGTATTGATCTGCTCGGTGGGAATCGCACTGGCCCTTCTGGGCTCGGTTCTAATTGACTTTTCCATGGAAGTGGGCGGGGTGGATGTTCCGGTGGCCTTCTCTTCGCTGACCGAAGTGGCCCAACGCCTCGATCCATTGTGGCTCAAAACCGGTTTTGTTTTTATTCTGGTGGGCTACGGTACCAAGATGGGACTGGCGCCGATGCACACCTGGCTGCCCGATGCGCATAGTGAAGCCCCCAGTCCGGCATCGGCCCTTTTGTCGGGTGTGCTGCTCAACTGTGCTTACCTGGGGATATTCAAAACCAATAAAATCATGCAGGCCGCAGGGCTGGGGGATTTCTCCGGCACCATTCTGATCGTCTTCGGCCTGGTATCCATGCTGGCAGCGGCCACGTTCATCATCAGGCAGACCGAATACAAACGGCTGTTGGCCTATTCGAGTATCGAAAACATGGGTATCATTGCCTTCGGTACCGGCATTGGTGGAATAGGGGCCTATGGCGCCGTGCTGTGCCTGATCCATCACAGCCTGATAAAATCGGCTCTGTTCCTGTGTTCCGGAAATATTCTCCTTGGATACGGCAGTCGTTTGATAGAAAGCACCGGAAACCTTGCCAAACTGATGCCCAAAACCTTTGTGGCATTTTTCGGCGGATTTGTCGGTATAGCCGGCCTGCCGCCGTTCGGGATATTTCTGGGTGAAATTTTCATTATCCTCGGCGCTTTTCGCACCGGACATTATTGGGGGGTGGGACTGTTTATTCTGAGCATCTGTGTAATTTTTGCCGGATTTGCCAACCATGTCATGAAGATCGCTTTCAGCAGCACCGAGGCCGAAATCCAGGCGAAAGAAATCCCCCACATGGTTTGGCCCCAATTCGCACTGCTCCTGACCTCTATCGTGCTCTTTTTCTGGATGCCGGGCACCTTGTACCAAACGATAATCAACGCAGTGAATGTTACCGGGCCGTAACATAGAGGCGCATTCAAACTATAAATTTTCGACGGGGCCTGAATACAGCCTGGATTCAATTTATTGATAGAACCGAGTTAGGTGACGCCAATGGAGACGGGTTTTTTGCAGATCGGAAATGGGCAGGCGATTGACAGAGAACGCATCCCGCATTTTGATTTCGAAGACTTTCGCACTCAGGCTCTGGCGGTCGTCGAAGGCGGGGGCAAAGTTGTGCACTATTTCGCCTACCAGGACGGCGCTGCGGTCAAACTTCTGGCGGTGCTCAGGACCGAACTACTCCTGGTTGCCGGATGCGATGCGCCGGACGCTTATCCGGCTATGACGTTGCAGTGCGAACCGTTCCACATGTTCGAACGCGAAATTGCCGAACAGTTCGGCATTGTACCCGAGGGACATCCCTGGTTGAAGATGGTTCGCTATCACGCCAACGACCTCGGCAGACCGGATGTCTTCGGAAACGATTACAGCCAAGACATCCCTGGCGGATACGATTATTATGCCGTGGAAGGCGATGAGATCCATGAGGTGGCAGTCGGCCCGGTGCATGCCGGCGTTATCGAGCCGGGTCAATTCCGGTTCAATTGCATCGGAGAGCGCGTGCTGCATCTGGAAATTCAACTGGGCTACCAGCATCGTGGTGTTGAAAAACTATTGCTCGATGCCGACGCCAAACGGTTGCCAATTTTGGCCGAGGGGATTGCCGGCGACACCGCCATCGGAAACAGCCTGTGCATGGCCCAGGCGGTTGAGGCATTGACTGCGGTCCGACCCGATACCGGGGCGGACATCATCCGGTTGATTGCATTGGAACTGGAACGGCTTGCCAACCACATCGGCGACCTGGGTGCTCTCAGCGGAGATGTCGCTTTTTTGCCGCCGGCCAATTACTTCGGCCGGATGCGCGGTGATTTCCTTAACCTGACGCTGTGGATGTGCGGCAACCGCTTTGGCAAAGGGCTGGTGCGCCCCGGAGGGGTCCGCTTCCCTGTGACCGACGAGGATCGCAGCACGCTGATGGCACGTTTGAACGAACTTAAACCCCAGGTCGAACATGTGATCGACCTGCTGTTTGCCACTTCCAGTGTCCGGTCCCGGTTTGAGGACTGCGGGGCGGTCAGTACGGCGACGGCGGAAAAACTGGGCTTGGTAGGGCCGGCCGGCAGGGCGTGCGGCCTTCCGTATGATGTTCGGCGCTGTTTTCCCACCGGGCACTTTGGGCAGCAGTATATCCCCGAGAATGCCAAATCCACAGGTGACGTGTACGCGCGGGCCATGATCCGGGCGGATGAGGTGATACAATCGATCGAAATGATTCAGTCCTGGCTGAGCGAACCGATCGACACGGCCTGTGTCGAAGCTTTCGATGCGACTTTAGCGCCGGCTTCATTTGTGGTGGCAATCAACGAAGCATGGCGCGGAGAATTGTCGCACTGCGTGTTGACCGACACTGCGGGAGGGATCTTGCGTTACAAGGTCAAGGATCCTTCTTTTCATAACTGGAACGGACTGGCCATGTCCTTGCGGGATACCGGAATTTCAGATTTTCCGCTCAACAACAAGAGCTACAATCTGTCATACTGCGGATTCGATCTCTAATTATCGGTAAGCGTTCAGAGAGCACTGCATCTACTGTGTTGTCGGACGATTGATGCACAAAAGTATGTCTGCGCGCCCGAAGTCTTGCATCTGCGGTACACTGTTAACGCTTACTTTCAGGTGGTTTACAACACATCGGACGTTGCAACGCAATGAACGGTTAAAATTGTCGTATGTGCGGTCAGATGCAACCAAGCGGCCATCAACCCGACGAGCGTCAAACGTGAGACGACCATGCTCAAAACATTGAAAAACAGGTTTGAACAGGGATACCGAACCAGTGCGTATCCTAAAAAGGAAATCAAACTTCCGGCCCGCTATCGCGGATTACCGCAAATTCATAAGGAGGCTCCGAGTGAACTGGCCACCAAATGCGCGGCGGCCTGTCCCCAGGATGCGATCGATGCCGGGCGCAAACTGATCGATATGGGACGCTGCGTATTCTGCGGCACGTGCGAACGGATTTCCCAAGGCCGGTTCGTCTCCTTTACCCGGAATTTTGAACTTTCGGTTGCCGAAAAAGAGCATTTAATGACCGACGGCTCCCTGCCTTCACTGGCCGATCATTCCCGGCAGCACTTTAAGAAGTTATTCGGCCGTTCTCTACAGCTGCGCCAGGTATCAGCCGCCGGCTGCAATGCCTGTGAAGCGGATTTGAACGTTCTGGCCACCCCTTTCTTCGATCTGGCCCGGTTCGGGATCAATTTCGTGGCCTCACCGCGCCACGCAGACGGTATCGTCGTCACCGGCCCCATATCCGTCAATATGAAAACGGCACTGCTTCAAACTTACGAAGCCGTGCCGTCCCCTAAAGTCGTCATTGCCGTGGGCAGCTGTGCGCTCAGCGGCGGTCCTTTCAGGGGCAGCCCGGAAATCACTCCGGGCCTTGACAGCCTGCTGCCAGTGGATTTGTTCATTCCCGGCTGCCCGCCGCATCCCTTGACCAACCTGCATGCCTTGCTGAATTTTTTCAAAAAATAACCCGATCGATCCCAGGTTATCGGGTTCGGCGGCATTGGCATGCTCCCCAGATTCACGATCGAATGTCGATGGTCGGATAGACCCCTTTCTTCACGCCGAGCGGATGCGGTTGAATGATGTTATAGGCAATGTGCTGGACTCTCTGGGCATGTCCCCTGTTCTTTTTACCGTCGTAATAAGCCCCGTTGGCCTCGAGGATATGGTCGATACGGTGTTGAAAAGCATTGACGAAAGCTTTGCCGTTGCCAACGAATTCCATAGCGCCGATTTTGAGTTTGTCCTTCACCTTGGCCAGGTCTTCAAGAGCGATGCTGTGCTCTTTCAGGTCCTTCGGCTTTCTTATCAGCCCCCAGACCAGATGGCCCGGTGGAATCGTCAGAGATGCTTGCATATCGATAATGGTGTGCGGCATGACGATAACACCTTCTCCAACCCGCAATGGAAACTCGAAAGTGCCCCGAAGGAATGAATTAAACCCGACAAAGACATTATTTTCAAGCACGACGTCGATCAGTTTAGCCCCGTGGGCGGTCACATTGTTGCCCTTAAGCTTCGAGTCGATGATGTAACAGTGCTCCTGGGCATTCGCCCCTTTGCCAAGGACCGAACTTTCGATGTAGGCATGCTGGGCGATGAGAACGTTATCAGCGATGCGGGTCTTGGGTTTCACGACAGCGTAAGGGCTGAGGGAAGCACTTTTCGGAACAGACACCGGGTTTGAAAAGTGAACCACGTTGAAGACGTCCTGAAAATCTTCCTTGCGGCTTTCGAGAAAATCGATGAAAATTCCGGTGGGTCGGCGATCAGGATGGAAGTCGATATATTTTTTCAGCGCCTTTTCGGGAAAGTTATATTTGAAATCGAATTGATCTTCGGCCTTGACCCAAATCTGACCGGAGGGGATCTGCTTGTGCCAAATCTCGCCGACCTGAAGGTAGGCAAATGTTCCCACAGAGCAGCCGTGAAGGCTGGTCAAGTCAACCGTGCTGAAAGGATTGAGAAAACAGCCTTCGATCCATGAGCCGTGGATGTTCACATAGGCCGCTGAGGCTGTATTCTTGATCAGGAACAGTTCCGGGTTTTCCGGATTGTGCGAGCAGTTGTGGACCAGGGTTTTGATCAGAAAGCTGTCTTTGATCAGAATCGTTTCGTCATATTCGAGAGGGATGTCGGTTCCTTCATAGTGTATGACATCACCGCAGGATTTCAGCTCGTCACCACGGATATCACATTTATACAGTATCGAATTATCGACCTTGCACCGTCCCAGAATGTTGCTTCCGGCAAGGTTCGAATAGTTAAATTGATAGTGTAGGGGGTGGTGGGGCGTGATGCCGTAAAGGGCGTAATATTTAACCATCTTGTTCAGTGGAACATAGTATTTGAGGAAACCCGGTACATCAAAATCGAAACGTCTCAAATTGACGTCAACCCGTTGAATAATTCGATCGCGCAGTTTTTCGAGTTGTTTCATCCTTCCTCCATCGCAATGTGGTAGACAATCACGGTGTGCGCAGTTAGCTGATGCACAAACTGCTCCTGAAGCCAGCCGTAAGCCGGATTCAGGAGCGGTTTCTTTTATGATTGTTTGTGGTTGAGATATGAAAATCTCATATGTCCCCTCTGTGCCAATGATTCTAGACAGAACTTACCCAGCACCCAGCGTTGTGGGCATCCCCATCAACGGCCACAAGATATATACGGCAAATCCGGTGACAAGCATCAGCAAAATGCTTGCTGGAATGCCGTAAAGAAAAAATTCACCGGTTGAAAATTGTTTGGAATCGTAGGCGATTGCATTCGGCGCTGCACCCACGAGCAGCAGAAACGGCATACCGGCGACCACTAGGGAAGCAAACAGGATCACTTCGGCGGCCACACCGAGATAAGGGGCGATGACCAGCGCCACCGGAAGCGAAATTGCAATCGCGGCCACGTTCATGATGAAATTTGTCATCATCATAACAAAGAAGGCGATGCTCATCACAAATACGAACCAGTTGGACTCTTGGAACATTGTCAGCCAGTTGACGGCCATCCATTTGGCAGCCCCGGTTTCCCACAGGCAGAACCCGATACTCATGGCACCGGCAAACAGCAGGATGATGTTCCAGGGGATATCTTCGAGATCCTCAAGGTCCAAGATGCCGGTGATAAAGAACATGATTGTCGATATTAGAATAATGGCGGTTTTATCGACCGGTTTCAGGACCGGAATGAAGGACCTCAGGGACATCACCAGAATACAGCCGAAGACGATGACTGATGCAGTGATTTCCTTACGTGTGATGGGGCCGAGTTCCGAATTCAGTTGTTTGGCTTTTTCCCTGAGTCCGGGGATACGGTCTTTTTCCGGCTTCAAGAAAATCATAAAAAAACCCCATAGGAGAAACGTCATCAGCCAGCCAACAGGAAACATGTAATAGCTTAACTGAAAAAAGCTGACATTTTGATTCATGATATCTGTATAAAAACCCAGTGCAACGGCACCCCGGGCCGCTCCCAGCAGGGTCACGATGCTGCCGGCACCGGCGACATAGGCCATACCGATAAATAATCCCTTGCCGAACTTGGTTTGCTTATCTCCTTCACCATACAAAGCATAGATCGAAATCAATAGTGGGTAAATGGTGGCTGCCACCGCCGTATGAGCCATAATATGGGTAAGGGCGGAGGTAACAACGAAAGCCCCTAGGTAGATCATACTTGTTTTTTCACCAACAATCGCCAGCATCTTATATGCCAAGCGTTTGGTCAATCCGACTTTGGTAAAGACCAGACCGATCATAATCGAGGCAAAAATGAACATCACCGAGGGATCCATAAAGTCTTTAAAAGCAACCTTGGCCGGACGGATCAGAAACAGAGCCTGAAGAACCCCAATCGCCAGGCTTGTCACGCCGATGGGCACGACTTCGAACACCCACCAGGTGCCGGCCAGAAGAAAGATCGCCAGTGCGCCCTTTGCCTCACGGCTTAAGGGAAAATGCTCACCCATGGGATCAACAGCATCCGGCCAGGGCGGTGCCAGGTAAACTATGGAAAAGAGTAAAATACCGACGGACAAAAAGATGATTTTACGCCAGTTAATCGCCGTACGTTGATCGCCCACTACAGCATCGGTAGCCATTCACTTCCTCCTTACATTTGACCATTTTTTCGATAACATCAGCCCGTTTCAATAGTCATTTCTGGTTGGCAAAACATTCTTCCATGGAATGGAAAATGGCGGCAAACACGTCAGTCAATCTGAGAATGCCGATGATTTCCTCTCCCCTGGTCACCAGCAATGACTGGTGGTGGCCGAGCACCAGAAGATGAATCGCCAGATCGAGAGATGCCTCCTCCTCGATAAATTCGCCTTCAGAGGGCACGTGCATGTATTTACGTACATTTTGCTGACCCGCTTTTTCGCAGATTTTTTCCAAGGGTTTATCAAAGAGCCGGTAGTTTTCGATCATCGACTCGATAAAACGTTTGCTGAACCCCAGGTGGGCGACGGCCGAGCTTTTCGATTTGATATCATCGTAGCCGGGTTCCAGGGCTCGTAAGATGTCGTGCTGTCCCAATTTTCCGACGATGCGCCTGTTCTCGTCCTCTACCAGAACGGCTCGATGCCGGTAGCGCGTTTGATCGAAATCCTGCTGGGCCGCTTCGAGAGCCTTAACTGCCTCGAAAATCGAGGCACTCTCTCTGATGATCGCATATTCATCCCGCGGCACCATCAGGTCTTTCACTCGGAATCGTTTCAATTATTACCTCCTTTATAGATATGTTCCCCAAATAGCCCGGATATTTCATGAAATATCCGGGCTAACATCCATTCCCTATAGCGAACCCACCGTCAAGCGGCGGTGGGTTCGTTTGGCTGGTTTAGGATCGGCCAAGTTAGACTCTTTACTCTATAAGCGGTGTTAAATCAAGTTCAAAATCCCAGGAATCTTTGGCCCGCTGGGCGGTGTTTTCGTTATTAAATTGATGGTAGCGGAGAAAGGGGGACCAGCTATGGAAACGGGCACTGGCAGAATGTATTGAGGAGTGATGAACTTCTGTAATGTGCAGGCGGAGAATGGGCAATCCGAGGGCCTCCCATTAGGGCTCATGGCCGCGGAAAAACCGGGGGTATGGTGGAGAGGGCTTAAGCGCCGGCAGATAGAATCGGTGCTGTCTCCAAAACAGCTTCTTTCAGAAACTTAAAGGCGGCTTCACCGCTGATGGGGGCTTTTTCTTCATCGGATGCGACATTTTTATAATATTGCATTTTTGCTTTGTCGTTTGAGCTGATGGGCGTATTGATGACTTTCATGGTATTGCTCTCCGGGCTGTACATGGCAACCGGACCGAATAACAGTTCTCCGTTTTCTTTTTCTTCCAGGGCTCCCCTGACGTGATGCGGGCGAAGTGAAAAAATCTTGGGTGGCGGTTTATAACCAAGCAGCACAGCGAACATATCGACAACCTCGATCACACCGTCAGCGTAACGGCTTTCCAGGGACGCCACGCCATCGATCGCGATATCGGCAATCGCGGATGAATCGTACGAAAGGTCGAGTGTTGCAATACAGGCCTGCTGGACATGCCTGACCGAGGATTCCTTTTTGCTGACAACCACGTCCTTGTCGTTCAATATCTTGATGATGTTTCGAACGCTGATCATATCCTTCAGGTAGGGGCTTTTGCGTATGACCACGTCCTCGACCGTGGTGTCGTAAATGGTCAGGTCATTGTCAAGGACCAGGATATTGCCCTTCGTTGCGGCCGCATCCTCCAGGTAGAGGTCGAGATCCCTTTCCTTGCGAAGGGTGTAGCCGGCCATTTCGAGCAGAGTGCGCATGGCTTCCTTGTCCACCTTGCGGCCGCTTTCCAGCGGCCTGACGGATGCCATCACTTTGGCGACCAGGCTGTCGATCTCGATTTTCTTTAGAAGATTTTTCTTGAAGGACATGTCCACCTCCAATCCGGAGTTTTTTCTACATCTTAATACAGACGGAGTCGTCTGTAAATAAACCGTTGCATTCGGGCCTATTCCGACATTTCATAATAATATATCGGGCATTGACTCAATATCAACGGTGTCACGGTTTTAATAAGGATCTGTCTGATTCAGAAATGGCAGATATTGGATAACAGGTAACCGCGGCATCTCCACTCTTTTTTACCAGCGAGATATAACCGTGTGGTGTGTGCAGCCAGTGCCGGTCAGTGCCAGTCGTTCAGAAAAGGAAGAGAAGGATGCACGCAAAAGATGCTTGATATTTCCGTCGAATGCAGCAATAAGTACAAGCTTATGGCGCTTCGGGGACCTCAACGTTAAACTGATTTCAAGAATCAACGGGAAACGGGAGATTTGTATGAGTGAAACCGTCAAAATCATACACGGAAACAAAACCTATGAACTACCGGTGGTGGTCGGGACCGAAGGTGAAAAGGCCATCGACATTTCGACGCTGCGCAGGGACAGCGGCTTGATCGCCCTCGACTACGGCTATGCCAACACCGGCAGTTGTTACAGTGAAATCACCTTCATGGATGGTGAAAAGGGGATTCTGCGATACCGTGGCATACCGGTAGAGCAGTTGGCAGAGCGTTCCACTTTTATTGAAACCGCTTATCTGCTGATCAACGGTCATCTCCCCAATCGGACCCAACTCAATCGGTTTTCGGTGTTATTGAACGATAACTCACTCGTGCACGAGGACATGCGTGTCTTTTATGAAAAATATCCGCGCGCTTCGCACCCCATGGGGATTCTGTCATCGATGGTCAATGCCCTGAGGAGTTTTTATCCCGAATTGCAGAGCACCGAGGAAGAGATCAACATTACCATGACACGGCTGCTTTCCAAGCTCCGCACCATGGCCGCCATATCTTATAAAATTTCCCGGGGGCATAAGGTGGTTTATCCGCGTCCGGACCTGACGTATTGTGCCAATTTTCTCAACATGATGTTCGATACGCCGGTTAAACCATACCGGCTCGATGATGAATTGGTCGAAGCCCTGAACGTTTTCTGGATTTTGCATGCCGACCATGAACAGAATTGCTCCACTGCAGCGGTGCGTATCGTGGGCAGTGGGCGCGTTAATCTTTATGCTGCCATTTCAGCCGGCATTGCCGCTCTCTGGGGACCGCTGCACGGTGGTGCCAACCAGGCGGTGGTCGAGATGTTGACCAATATTAAAAACAACGGCGGAGAGATCAAACCCTTCATCGAAAGGGCCAGAGACAAAAACGACCCCTTCCGGCTCATGGGATTTGGACACAGGGTCTATAAAACTTTCGATCCAAGAGCCAAGATCATGAAAGAGATGTGCCACCGAATACTCGACAAACTCAACCTGAGTGATCCACTGATGGACATCGCCATGGAACTGGAAGAGGTGGCATTGAAGGATGAATACTTCATCGACCACGACCTCTATCCGAACGTCGATTTTTACAGCGGAATCGTGCTCCGGGCCATGGGGATTCCCACGAGTATGTTTACGGTCATGTTTGCCATCGGCCGCCTGCCCGGCTGGATTGCCCAGTGGAAGGAGAGCATGGACGATCCCGAATGGAAGCTTTGCCGCCCGCGGCAGATATACACCGGTCAGAAAAAAACGGATTACATAGCTCTTGACGAACGATGAAGACGGGCCGTAAGCATTCACGGGGCACCGCATCTGCTTTGTTGTTGGGCACTTGATGTGCAAAAGTACGTCTGTGCGCCCGACGCCTTGCATCCGCGGCACCCTGTTAACGCTTACAATTCTGTGGTCTTAAGCATATTGGCCGTTGCAACCCTGTGAACCGATAAAACGGGCTATTATACCGCTTTCCAAAAATAGATTCCAATATACAAAAGGGGTGGTATAAGTGGTTTTAGAAAAAACGTTCGAATAACGGAAAGTTTTTTTGATAACCGCTATAAAGAGGGAATCGTATCCGGGATCCGATTATTACACGGGCTATTTAGAAAAGGTGGAATAAAAAAAGCCCGGGGCAAATGCCCCGGGCTTTTGGTTTGTCTGGATGTTGCATCGAGTTAGAACAGGCCGGAAACCTTACCGGTTTTGACATCCACGTCTATCCGTCGGAAAGCCGGATTGGAACCGGTCCCTGGCATCAGGCTGATGGTGCCGGCACAGGGACACAGGAACTTGGCGCCGGAATAAATCAGCACGTCGCGGATCGGTAAGGTCCAACCCTTGGGCACGCCTTTGAGGGTCGGGTCGTGGCTGAGGCTCAGGTGGCTCTTGACCATCATGGTGGCGAAATCGGCGTACTTGGGATCGCTTTCCAGCATTTTGGCTTTGGCCTCGGCCTCTGGGGACCAGGACACCCCGTCGGCACCATAGACTTCCTTGGCGATCTTGGCGACACGATCACGCAGTTTCGTCTCTAGCGGATAGAGGAACTGGAAGTCGTTCTCCTCGTTGCAGGCGTCGATAACCGCATCGGCAAACTCAAGCGCCCCGTCACCACCTTTTTCCCAGTGCTTCGATTCGGCGCAACGGGCACCAGCCGCTTCAGCGGCCTTGCGCACGACAGCACACTCGGCATCGGTGTCGGTGTAGAAGCGGTTGATGCAGACCACCGGGTTGATGCCGGCTTTGCGGATCACATTGATCAGATGAACCATGTTCTCGCAGCCTTTTTCCACCAAATCGAGGTTTTCCTTCTGGTATTCTTCGGCCATGGCAATGCCGGGCACCACCTTGGGTCCGCCGCCGTGCATCTTGAGGGCGCGGATGGTGGATGTCAGAACCGACACATGGGGCTTGAGGCCGCTGAACCGGCACTTGACGTTCCAGAACTTTTCGAAGCCGATGTCGGCCGCAAAGCCGGACTCGGTCACGTGGTAGTCGAACAGTTTGAGACCAACACGGTCGGCGATGATCGAGGACTGCCCGACGGCGATATTGGCGAACGGACCGGCGTGGACCATGCACGGGTTGTACTCGGCAGTGCACATCAGAGTGGGGTTGATGGTGTTGCGCATGAAGGCGGTCATGGCGTTGCCGACTTCGAGATCGCCGGTCGTGACCGGTTTGCCGCTCTTGTCGAAGGCCACGGTGATGTTGTTGAGCCGTTCTTTAAGGTCAGCCAGGTCCCGGATAACGGCCAGAATCGCCATACACTCGGAGCCGACCGCGATGCCGAATTTGGACTGCATGGTGTAGCCGTCGAAACGACCACCAATACCGATGATGATGTTCCGGAGAGACTGGGCACAAAAATCCATGATCCAGCCCATCTCCACCCGGGTGGGGTCGATATCGAGCCGCCGCATTTTGGTCAGGCGCTGAAGCTGCTCGTCGTTGTAGTTGCGCTCGTGCTGCATCCGGGAGGTCATCGCCACCATGGCCAGGTTGTGGGCGTTCATGATGTCATTGATATCACCGGTCAGACCCAGAGAGAACTCGGTCATGGGAATCAGCAGCGAGTTGCCGCCGCCGGCAGCAGTGCCTTTGACGTTCATGGTCGGTCCGCCGGAAGGTTGCCGCAAGGCACCGCCGACATTGACGCCACGTTTTCCCAAGCCTTCCATCAGGCCGCAGGATGTGGTACTTTTTCCTTCGCCCAAGGGTGTCGGCGTAATGGCCGTCACTTCGATGTACTTTCCGTCGGGCTTGTCATTTAAACGGTCGATGATTTTGAGAAAATCGAGTTTGGCC
Source organism: uncultured delta proteobacterium (assembly GCA_963848135.1). Classification (GTDB taxonomy): domain Bacteria; phylum Desulfobacterota; class Desulfobacteria; order Desulfobacterales; family SG8-13; genus JARFQH01. The sequence continues at coordinate 711,965 of CAWKCK010000017.1, read as the reverse complement.
AGTCTCCCCATCGGCAGCATCTCATCCGGTTGTAGGCCGAGTTTCTCGCGCCATTCATCCGGTGACGGCATGTTTTTCTCGGCTGCCTCGGAAATCTGCCAGTCTGCCATGTTTACCGCATCGTAAGCCATCTATCCTCCTCCTCTTGTATTAGGTTAACAATACATGAACCGGATTGACCTCCGATTCTTTAAGCCTGAGTGAAATACATAGATTTTTCAAGGTGTTCAGTAACCTATTAACTCGCAGAAAAGAACCAATAACATGTCGATTTTGATTTGGCAAGTGATATGTACGGCAGGTTGAAAGGCAGCCTCACCAGGGAGGGGCGACGCTGTCGAGAGTGGGGCGAGGGTCAATCTTGAAATTGCCGCAGGCTGTAGTAGAATCCTTTTAGAGCCATCAATTGTTCATGGCTGCCGGTTTCGACGATGCGGCCGCGGTTGAGGACGATGATCCGGTCGGCGTAGCGTACCGTTGAAAGCCGGTGGGCGACGATGATCGATGTACGACCCTTCATCAATATTTCCAATGCTTCCTGTATTTTAATTTCAGTCTGGGTATCGATGTAAGAGGTGGCTTCGTCGAAGAGGATCAGCTCCGGTTCACGGGCAAACGCCCTGGCAATCGAGATAAGTTGGCGTTCGCCGCTTGAAATGGAGGTGCCGCCTTCGGAGAGCATGGTGTCGGCGCCGTCCGGCAACCTGTCAGTCAAGATCCGGCAGTTGGAAACCGCAAGGATATGATCCATTTCTGCCGCTGTCATTTTACCCTCGCTGCGGAAGATGTTGTCCCGGATCGATTCTGAAAATAAAAAAGGGTCCTGCATGACCAGGGCCATTTTGGTACGGTACGCCTGAGGCTCATATTCACGGGCGTCGATACCGTTGATCAGTACTTTCCCACTGCTCGGATCGTAGAAACGGGTGATTAAATTGATCAGGGATGTTTTGCCGGAGCCGGTGGGGCCGACCACGCCAAGGACCTCGCCGGCCGTGATGGTCAAATTGATGTCATGAAGTACGGGTTCGCCGGGAAGGTAGCTGAAAGAGACGCCATCGAGTGCGATGGTTTTGATGCTTTCAAGGCGGTGGGCAGTGCCGACGGATAACCTCGGTCCCGGCAGCCGGCTCTTGCTATCGAGGATAAGGAAAATGCGCTCGGCCGATGCCATTGCATCTTGAAGGACATTGTATTTTTCCGCCAGGTCGCGGATGGGTCGGAAAAACATTTTTATATAAGCGATAAACGCGACAAGAGTGCCGAAGGTCAGAGATTCCGTCATCACGGCACCGCCGCCGACATATATGACAATTGCGGTTGCCAGAACCCCCAGGACCTCGACCGTTGGAAGAAAGAGCCCCAAAACGCGGATTTGTCGCATACCGGCCAGGAAGTTTTCATGGTTCAAGGTTTTAAAAGTGCGGTAATTATCCGCCTCGTTGTGAAAGAGCTGAATGACTTTCATTCCGCCGATGGTTTCTGAAAAACGGGTGTTGATCTCTGCTATTTTAACCCGTAACAGCCGGAAGATGTCCCGGGCCCTGGCAGAGAAAATAACGGTGGCCAGCCCCACGAGCGGAAGGACGGTGAAAGTGGCCAGGGCCAGTTTCCAATCGAGGACGATCAGAACGGTCGCGATGCCGAGTAGGAGAAAAAGATCTTTAAACACGAAAGCGATCACTGAGGTAAACAGCTCATCCATGTTCTGCACATCGTTGGTCACACGGGTCACCAACCTTCCGACCGGGTTACGGGTGAAGAATTCCAACGACAGATATTGAATATGCCGAAAGAGATGCATCCGCAAATCATGCATGATCATGTGGCCAGTGTACACCATAATCCACTTCTGAAAGAAATTGAAAACGAAATTCAAGGCGATAATGGCAAGAAAAAGAACCGCAATGAGTCCCAAGCCTTTGATGTCCTTCGCGCGCAGCACGGTAATTTCACTGCTGGTCAGCCGGCCGAGCTTGTCTGTCGCAATCAGCGCTCGAGATCCTTGGATGCTGAACAGAGCCGGATGTTTTTCGACCACGGCGCGTGCCGAAGCATCCCGCATGTCTACTTCGATCATACGCATCCCGTCCGGGCCTGAGGGGGCGATGTAGCGGTCGATCGCTATTTTGGTGGCATACGGAATGGAAAGATCGAGCACCGTAATTGTCATCACCAGAAGCACGGACCAGATGATGGGTTTGGTAAACGGGCGACTGAACACGTACAGGCGTCGCAGGAGTCTGGTATCGTAAGTCCTGCCGAGGGTTTTTTCCTCAAAGTATCTGGTGTCAGTTGACATACGCATCCTCTTCGATCTCTTGGAGGCGATAGGTTTTGGCGTAGTAGCCGTCGGTTTCTATAAGTTCATTGTGTGTACCGAATTCCAGGATTCGCCCCCCGTCCAACGTGATGATGGTATCAGCGAATCGAACCGCAGATAGTCGGTGAGAGGCGATAAGCACATTTCTGCCCCCGGCCATGGCCCGGATGTTGGAGACGACGGTGGTACCGGTTTTAAGATCAACCTGACTGATCGGATCGTCTAGGATGAGTATCGGCGCAGGGTCGAGAAAGGCTCGTGCCAGGGCCATCCGCTGCTTTTGACCGCCCGAGAGAATGACGCCCTTTTCTCCAACGATGGTGTCGTAGCCGTTTGGAAAAGAATCGATCGTACGATGAATGGCAGCCTTTCGGGCGGCGGATTCAAGGTCGTCTTCACTGAAGCGCTCCCGAGCCAGGGTGATGTTCTGGCGAATGCTTCCGGCAAAAAGAAATGGTTCCTGAGGGACAAATGCAATTTGGGACCTGAGGCTTGACAAGGTCAATTCCCTGATGTCTCTACCGTCCAGTAAAATGCGTCCAGTGGTTACATCATAAAGACGCGGGATCAGATTGAGAAGAGTGGTTTTACCGCTGCCGGGCGGACCGACGATGCCTATTATACTGTCTGGTCTGATCTGAAGATCGATGTCCTCGAGAGCGGTTACTGACCTGGAACCCGGTTGCGGGGCGTAAGAGAACCGAACATTCTCAAATGTGATGGCCCCCTGGCTCTGGGCGTATGCAATCGCACCGGGCTGGTCGGAGATTTCCGCCTTTGTGGCCAAAACGCTGCCCAAGCGGTCGAGGGATGCCTTGCCGCGCTGAATCAGATTTGTGACCCACCCAAGGGCCATCATCGGCCACGTCAGGAGGCCGAGATAACTAATGAAAGCCACGAAATCACCCGGTGTTATGGATTGGGTGATGGTTTGGCGGCCTCCGACATAAATAACGATGGCCAGGCTCAGGTTCGTCAGAAACATCATCATCGGTAAAAAGGCACCGGTGACTTTTACCAGATCGAGATTTTTTCTGATGTAGTTTCGGGAAATCTCTTCCACCCGTGCGGATTCATTGTCTTCCCAACCATAAGCCTTTACCACTCGGATTCCGGTAAAGCGTTCCCTGACCGCCTCGGTTAATTCGGCGTAAGCGCTTTGTACTTTCTGGTACCGCCGGTGCATCCTTTTGCTGAAAAATCGCGCCCCGAAGATAATCAGCGGCATCGGAATAAGGACCAGTAGGGTCAGGCGAACATTGATGTAGGCCATGAATCCGATGGCCGCGGTTCCCAGAACAACGGCATCGTTCAGGGCCACAAGGCCCATTCCTGTTGCCATCCTCACTTGCTGGATGTCGTTGGTGGCATGGGCCATAAGATCACCGGTTTTGGCCCGGTCGAAATACGACGCTGAGAGGCTTTGAAGGTGGGTGAAAAGTGAATTGCGCAAGCCTTCCTCCACCCGCCGCGACGTACCGAGCAGGCAGCGCCGCCAGACAAAGCGAAACACGCCGATCAGCAGGGCGATCCCGGACATGTAAAGCGCATAGATGAGCAGGCCGAAGGCATCGGTCTGCATGGTCATCAGGTCGTCCACCGCCCATTTGATCACCCGCGGGATAAATAGCTGAAGCACATCGACAACGATCAGACTGAGCAAGCCGACCGCGATCAGATAACGATTCTCTATAAAATACGGCTTGATCAGTTCGATTGGTTTCATTGTCATGTGCTGTCCAGGGGATGGGTTGATAATGGCGTTTTCCGTTTCAATATAGTGACTGGCGAATTCATCTGCAAGCGGCAGCGTCCAGAAGCGCACTCTCCCGCTGAACCCTTCAGCTTACTATGCGGTAATTTTGACTCGAAAATCTCATGGAATAATGGGGTCAAATTTTTTATCGTCAACAGTCTCCGCTTTGCAACCAGAGTCCTGCGGTGTTGCTCTGCCGGTCGTTGGCAGGGAGCTTTGAACCGGCGGCTCTAATTGACTTTCAAATGATCGGTTGTTAGTATGGCCTGTTATGGAAATGGGTCACATTGTAGAATATATCGACCGTGAGAAGATAATGTGCGCCGTCGTTCTCGAGGTCAGAGACAAGCGCTTGCGCGTTCTGAACCAGAACAACCGAGAGGTGAATCTGTCTGCCAATCGGTTGTCCCACAAATGCAAAGAACGTCTCGACCTTGGCCACGGAAGGGAAAAAACGGTTGAAGCCTTGAAGCATGTTGCCTGTCGGCGTGAAAAACTCATCGACGGTGTGGATATCAAGGAACTGTGGGAAGTACTAAACAGTGAACAGGAATGGATTGATCTGGAAACAATGACAGCGTTTTGTTTTCCCAACAGTCCGTCACAGGATCATGAGGCGGCGGTTATCCGGGCTTTTTTCAGTAATCGGCTGTATTTCAAGTTCAATCCGGATCGATTCTTTCCCTACACGCCGGAACAGGTTGATCGGATTGTTGCCCAAATAAAGGAAGCGGAGCGCCGCAGCCGATTGATAACCAAGGGGATTACCTGGTTAAAGGTGCTACAGAAAAACGAACACCGTCAGACCTCTTCCTCCACGGCCGATGAACAAAAACTGATCGAAGCTTTTAAATCGGTTTACCTTTTCGGCAAAGACAGCCCCGATTATACCCTGGGAAGGGAGATTCTTTCGGGTGCCGGTATCCCTGAACCGATCGATCTTTTTCCAGCTTTGGTGAAGCTCGGCGTTTGGAGCGAAGATGAAAACACAGATCTGATGGTTCTCGATGTCCCGACCGCATTTTCCCGGGAGGTTAGCGCGGCTGCAAATGAAATTGTGGAATCGGCGGGGTCGCTCTCCGTCGAAATACCGCCACCATCCCCCCGGCGCGATTTTACGAAACTGTCATTGATGACCGTGGACGGCCAGGCCACCCTTGACTATGATGATGCCCTCAGCCTTGAAAAGTATGATGAATATTACCTGCTCGGGGTACATATCGTTGATGTGGGGCACCGGGTAAAAAAGAACACGCCCCTCGACTTGGAAGCTCAGAATCGTTGCAGTTCGATCTACATGCCGGATCAAAGAGTACCAATGCTGCCGGCCTGTCTCGCCGAAGACCTCTGCAGCCTGAAAGCGGGTCAGCTTCGGCCGGCCATCAGCACGATGGTGAAACTCAGTTCAGGATTAGATATTGTCTCGGTCGATGTCACCCCATCGCTGGTTAAAGTCGATCAGCAACTCACCTATTATGACGTGAATCTTCTGGCCAATGATAATCAGAATTTCATCATCTTGAAGGATGTGGCGGCTAAATTTCGCAAGTATCGACTGGACTCCGGGGCCATACAGATAACACTGCCGGAAATTCATGTCTGGGTTGGAGAGACGGGCGAGGTTTCGGTGAACAGAATAAACCGGGAGAGCCCCGGCCGGATGCTGGTCTCCGAATTGATGATTATGGCCAACTGGCTCATGGCCCGGTTTCTTAAAGATCGTGAAATACCGGCCGTTTTCCGTTCCCAGCCAGAGGCCAAAGAACGGCTGTATCAAGGGGATTCGGACAGTCTGTTTCAGAATATCATGCAGCGCAGACGGCTTAACCGGTTCGTACTCAACCACGCTGCGGAAACCCACGCCGGTCTCGGACTCGACGCGTATGTGACGGCAACTTCTCCCATACGAAAGTATTGCGATCTGGTCACCCAACGCCAGGTCCGGGCGGCATTCGGTTTGGAAACCCTCTACTCCGCCGCTGAAATAGACAACATCATTCAACAATTGGAACTGCCGATGAGCCAAGTGTCGCGCCTTCAGCAGCGGCGTCTCCGTTACTGGATATTGAAATACCTGGAAAAACGCATCGGGGAGAAAGAAGAGGCCATCGTTCTCTCCAAGCGCCGCCGCGGGTACCAGGTTCTGATTCCGGAATACATGCTTGAATGTGAGATCCCGTTTACCAGCGGTTTGATCCTTAAACCCGAAGACTTGGTACAGGTGGTCATACAGCGGGCGAGTGCCCGTAAGGACATCCTCAATGTGTTTGTCGGATGAATGGATCGCCTGCCAGCCCAAGTTCGCCGTCCTTCCCGACGCCGGCTTTCAAACGTCTACCGGAACTTTTTTAAAAATATTTTTCCTGGCGGTATGCATTCATGCCAGGTGATACCTGCTTGATACTGTAGTAACCATGCGCATTTTACTCTGGTATTGCACCCGTTTCGACTGGGCGCCGACGATCAAAACCTTAGAAGATGCCCCTGCGGCTGCGGAGGCAAAGAACGAAAACGCGATCGTCGCTTTCATCCATGTAGAGTCTAATGATTTCGTGCCGGGCAGTTCGGCAGAGACGAAGCTGGTTAAAAATACCAAGTGGTTGGCGCGCAAGTGGGATACCAAGCAGATAATTCTGCATTCCTTCACCCACCTGGGAGAGCAGAAGGCCGAACCGGAACAGGCCAAAGCGTTGATTGACGGCGTCGAAAGGCGTCTCCTTGCTGCAGGGTATACGGCCCGCCAGACGCCTTACGGTTATTTCAATGATTTGGTGATTGAGGCGCCGGGGCATGCATTGGCGCGAATCTACAAAGAATTCTAACGGCTTCCTGAGACGTTCTTCTACTGTGTTGTGCTTCGTTTCATTTCACTGCGACGTACGAAAGGCTCGTCTCGTTCCTTGAAGCCCGCACGCCGGATATAAGAGCGTCCCAGAAAACCGTTGACATGTCCGCTGAGGCACCAATTTCAAAACGGCATAGATTTGCGTCATTTGATCGAGACGACTTTGCCGCGGGTTATTCTTCTGACTGGATTGTGGTTGGATCTAGAAACGTTATGACGTGCTTTGTGAAGATATCGGGGTATTCGAGCGCCATCATGTGCCCGGCGCTCGGAATAATCACATGTCTGGCTCCTGGAATGTTAGCCGCCAGGTAGGCACCGTATTTGGGGGGCGTCAGCTGGTCCTCACTGCCGGATATTACCAGAGTGGGGATACGGATATTTTCGATGGTCTGCATGGCATCGAACCCATCGCAGGCTCTGAAATCATTTCGAGTCACCATTACCGGTGTCTGCTGTAGTTCACGTCGAACAACATCTACCAGATTCCGCCTGGCTGAAGGGCCGAACGCCCGGGCACTGATAAGATCAGCAGCAGATCCCGCTCCGACCAGGAGGGCCTCAAAAATAGACGGCGCTACGCGCAGGCGTGCGCCGGTTCCGACGAGAATGATCTTTTCCAGCCATGTCGGCGCCTCGAGCGCCAGCGTTTGAGCAATAGCCCCACCCAAGGAATGACCCATCAGAATCACCCGTGAAAAATTCATTGCCCTAATAAATGCATCAAGCACGGCGGCATAGCCCTTAACCGTGTCATGGCTCTTTCCCTGCGATTTTCCGTGGCCGGGCATGTCGACGGCGGTCACGCAGATTACGTTTGTGCGCCCGCAACTTTTCGGGCCAATGGGTGAGGCTGCCGCCGGATCCGTGAACACACACTAGAGATGATCCGGACCGGGAGCCTGCATGGCTGATAGTATAATGGAGACGATTGCCGACGGTATCGATATGAGGCATGGTGAGAAGTGAAGTAGCGTGTGTTGTGACCCTCGCAGCCGGGTGGTAATCATTTTTGCGAACCGCCCGATCGCGGCGTTATTTTCTTCGGCCCTGGCGAAGATTGACGGGCATTTTTAAATTGAGACGTTTCATCTTGCGCCAAAGAGTTGTCGGGTGGATACCCATTTCCGCAGCCGTGGCTTTACGATTCCAAGCGTTTTTCATCAGTGTTTTATAAATGAAAGAACGTTCGACAGTCATCAGGGAGTTTGCTGCCGGGGGGATTTCTTGGGTTTCTGCTTGCGATTGATGATTCGGTTTCTTGAAAAGAATTTCCGGCAGGTGGGCGATCTGGATCTGCCCGTCCGGGCATATAACCAGGGCGTATTCGATAATACGCTCGAGTTCGCGGGTATTTCCGGGATAGTTATAAGCCATCAGAAGCGGCAATGCTTCCGGTGAAACGCCCTTGACAGATTTGCCATTGAGATTTGTGTGTTTTGCGATCAGGTGGTCGATCAGCAGGGGAATGTCTTCCTTGCGTTCACGCAAGGGTGGAATTCGTATTATGACAGAGCCCATGAGTTCGTACAGATCCTCGCGGAATCCCTCCGGTCCCACCACATCGGCCAGCCGTCCACGTGTGGCCGCCACGATACGAACATCGGCAATTTCCGGCCGTTTGCCACCCAGTGGTTCGAAGACCTTGTCGCGCAAAACTCTGACGAGGTGTTTCTGAAGTTTCGGTGACAAGGCATCCACATCATTAAGAAACAGAGTACCCCCTGCCGCCAGGGCAACCCGCCCCGGTTTATCGTGTTCTGTTTTCGTATCACTGTCGGCGGTGTAGCCGAAAAGTTCGGTTTCCAGTAGGGCTTCGGGCAGCGTTCGGCAGCAGGTGGTAACCAGTGGACCATTTTTCCGGAGGCTCATGGCGTGGACAGTTTTTGCAAAAAGCTCTTTCTCGGTGCCCTTCTCGCCTTCCATCAGAATCGGAATGTCCGTTTCAGCCACAGATTCAAGGACCTCTATTAAACGCAGCATTGTATCATTTTTACTAATGATCCCACTGAAGATGTAAGTGCCGGCCAGTTCACGCCGCAGTTGCCGCACCTCACTAAGATCCCGAAAGGTTTCTACAGCCCCGAGCAGCCGGTTTCTCTCGTCTTTCAACAAGGCGGTCGATATACTGACGGGTATACGTTTGTCTTCGGAATTGGTGATGAAGACTTCGCTGCTTATAAGAGAATCCCCGCTTTCCAGAGTTTGTTGTATAGAACAACATTGATCACAGATATCGGCCTTGAAAACCTCCCAACAGTAGCGTCCGATGGCCTCGGATCTGTTGAAACCGGTAATCTTCTCGGCAGCTCTGTTGAAGTATGTGATCACCCGGTTCACGTCTACCGTGAAAACGCCTTCGGCGACGCTTTCTATGATGATCCGGGCTTCCTCCGCAGAGGGATGCTTCATAACAGGGCCCTTCTACAACGAATATGGATTCCCGGCTATGGCGCCGGGATTGGTTGGGTATGCGCGGTTGGAGAGAACCAAACTTTATCTTCTGAAGTCTGTTTTGTCAAGAATGAAGAATTGTCAACATGCCGGGATTCGGCCCTGGAAATTGATTGGTCGTTGTAATGCCTGAATCTCGCGAGTAATTTGGCCTGTGCCGTTTGAGTTGAAAACGCAATTCCATATATTATTGGGTTTTTGTCAAATGAATGGCACTGTTCAGAGAATGGCGTTGTCTTTTAAAAACGAAATTATTTGCAATGAATCCAATATACCGTTGCGATGTTTTTATGACCGAACGGTTTTGATAGACAGATGTAACCACGTAAAATCAGTTTATTGCGAGACTGGCAAGCTGTACGAGATAAAACTTATTTTTTCAAACTAACTAAAAGTGAGCTTTGACAAAAGAAATCATCGCTTCAAAATAAAAATCTAAAACCGAGCGATTATACCATTATTGAACAGATTAAAATTGGTAGAAATTAACCAATGAAGTGATCATATGTGAACGATTGAAATAGGCGTTGACTGAAAAGAAAATCAATGTTAAATGATAAATATTATTATTTAGAATAAAGAGGCTTCAGTTGGCAGACCATAAAAATAGATCTGAAATCATCATCCAAAAATTAAGGGATAATGGCCACAAGATAACGCCTCAACGGCTGGCTATCGCTAAAATTCTTGCCAAAAGTGAAGGCCATCCCAGTGTTGAAAATATCCATGTCCAGATAAAAAAAGAATTTCCAACAATGAGTCTTGCCACTGTATACAGAAATATTGTATTAATTAAATCATTTGGTGAAGTCCTTGAGTTAGGGTTCCCAGATGGGAGTAACCGCTATGATGGAAACAAGCCTACCCCTCACCCGCACGTCATCTGTATCAAGTGTAAAAAAATTGTCGACCCAGCCTTGGATAGTTTGGATGAAATGGAAAAAAAGGTCGCATTAGAGACTAATTTCAAAATTCTGAATCATAGGTTGGACTTTTTCGGTATATGCAGCAATTGTATGGCAGAGAAAGTTTGATATATTTTTTTGCCGCTAATTGATAGTCATTATCATATGATATTTTGTTTCTATTATTAAATTAATGAAGAGGTCAAGATGTATGAAAAGAAAAAACTGACCGATAATGTTGGTGCTCTGTCGCTGATAATCAGAATGTAATGACAGCCGGCCGCAAATTTTGTGCTCAAAAAATGGTGCGACGTTCTTCTAAAGATCCTTTAACCTAAAGTGAACGTTTCAAATTATAAATAGAGGGGGAACTGCTTTTTTTTAAGGAATTCTATCATCGTTTGATTTTAATATTTAAAACCGTTTCGGGATTGCCGGTCTTTATCCGCCTCTAAAGGGTTGCCACATCTGCGGCGTCATATGCCGTCCCACATAGCCGACTATAGCGGAACGACATCTTCCTTGTAGCTGCGGCAACGTCACCATAGGCGAGCAAGCCTCGACAAGCGCTCAAATTAGGTTTAAGTTTCCAATAGTCACTAAAAATCAATCGATGAGTCCGCAAAAGTTAATTAGATATAGATGGGCACCGAAGCACGCTATTCATAGCAGCATGGTGCATGAGTTCAGACAACGAAAGGAGGAAACATTATGACTGACGAAAGCAAATGCCCGGTAACCGGATCCACTGCCAGCGGCGGCACGTCGAACCAGGACTGGTGGCCGAACCAGTTGAACCTCAAGGTTCTTCATCAACACTCTCACATGAGCAATCCGATGGGTGAGGCGTTCAACTATGCTGAGGAATTCAAAAAACTCGACCTGGAGGCCCTGAAGAAGGATCTCTATGCACTGATGACTGACTCCCAGGACTGGTGGCCAGCCGACTACGGTCACTACGGGGGGCTCTTCATCCGGATGGCGTGGCACAGCGCAGGCACCTACCGCATGGGCGACGGTCGCGGGGGCGCAGGGTCCGGCAACCAACGTTTTGCACCCCTCAACAGCTGGCCCGACAACGTGAACCTCGACAAGGCGCGCCGTCTGCTCTGGCCGATCAAGCAAAAATACGGCAAGAAAATCTCCTGGGCCGACCTGATGATCCTCGCCGGCAACTGCTCTCTGGAGTCGATGGGCTTCAAGACCTTCGGCTTTGCCGGCGGGCGCGAGGACATCTGGGAACCCGAAGAAGACATCTACTGGGGTTCAGAAGATGAATGGCTGGCTACGAGCGACAAGCCCAAGAGCCGTTACACCGGCGACCGCGATCTCGAAAACCCCCTCGCCGCCGTGCAGATGGGGCTGATCTACGTGAACCCGGAAGGCCCGGACGGCAACCCGGATCCGGTCGCTTCCGGCCGTGACGTTCGCGAGACCTTCGCACGCATGGCCATGAACGACGAAGAGACCGTCGCACTGGTCGCCGGCGGGCACACCTTCGGCAAGTGCCATGGCGCGGGCGATGCCGCGCTGGTGGGTCCGGAACCCGAGGCCGCCGGCATCGAGGAACAGGGGCTCGGCTGGAAGAGTAGCTTCGGCAGCGGCAAAGGCGGCGATACGATCAGCAGTGGCATCGAGGGCGCCTGGAAGCCGAACCCGACCAAATGGGACATGGGCTATCTGAACGTGCTGTTCAAATACGAGTGGGAGCTGGTCAAGAGCCCGGCCGGCGCGAATCAGTGGCTGGCCAAGGACGTGGCCGATGAGGACATGGTGGTTGACGCCCACGAACCGTCGAAGAAGCATCGGCCGATGATGACCACGGCGGACCTCTCCCTCCGCTACGACCCGATCTACGAGCCGATCGCGCGGCGCTACCAGCAGAACCCTCAGGAGTTCGCGGACGCGTTTGCACGGGCCTGGTTCAAGCTGACCCACCGCGACATGGGCCCCCGCGCGCGCTATCTCGGCCCGGAGGTTCCGTCAGAGGAACTGATCTGGCAAGATCCGGTGCCCGCAGTCGATCATGAGCTGATCGACGCGCAGGACATCGCTGCCCTCAAGGGCAAAATCCTCGCCTCGGGACTGTCTGTCTCCCAACTGGTCTCGACGGCCTGGGCGTCGGCGTCCACGTTCCGCGGCTCCGATAAGCGCGGCGGTGCGGACGGGGCGCGCATCCGTCTTGCGCCGCAGAAGGATTGGGAAGTCAACCAGCCGGCCCAACTGAGGCCTGTCCTGCAGACTCTTGAGGGAATCCAAAAGGCGTTCAACAGCGCGCAGTCAGGCGGGAAAAAAGTTTCGCTCGCCGACGTGATTGTCCTGGGTGGTTGCGCCGGCGTCGAGCAAGCAGCGAAGAATGCCGGTCACGATGTGACCGTTCCATTCACGCCGGGACGCACGGATGCGTCGCAGGAGCAAACCGACGTAGTGTCATTTGCCGTACTCAAACCGGTTGCAGACGGGTTCCGTAACTACCTCAAAACCAAATTCAGCGTATCTGCAGAGGAATTGCTGGTTGATCGGGCGCAACTGCTGATGCTGACCGCGCCTGAGATGACGGTTCTCGTTGGCGGCATGCGCGTATTGAATGCCAACTTCGGACAATCCCAGCACGGCGTCTTCACCAAGCGGCCCGAGACGCTCACCAATGACTTCTTCGTGAATCTGCTTGACATGCGCACGACGTGGAAGGCAACCTCGGAAGACGAAGACGTGTTCGAGGGTCGTGATCGCGCAACGGGTGAACTCAAGTGGACCGGCACCCGTATCGACCTCCTCTTCGGTTCAAACTCCCAACTCCGGGCCTTGGCGGAAGTCTATGGAAGTGAGGACTCCCAGGAGAAGTTCCTGCACGACTTCGTAGCGGTGTGGAACAAGGTTATGAACCTTGACCGCTTCGACCTTGCCTGATCGTCGCATAAACGTCTTCGAGGGCTTCTGAAGCGTATTCTGAACTGCATATCGGATGATCAGGAAGTGATAACTGCCACAAATAAAATTAACGGATGTTCTGAACGATATAAGCTATTGGCAACATATAAGCGCGGCGTTTCAATACAATCTGAAACGCCGCCTTTTCTTTAGGCCCTTACAGTCTGCTGGTCACAGAATCGGAGCCAAAAACATATAACAAACGTCTCAAGAATGGCACCTTCCGCGTTGCTCCAGGTGCAGCTTAGGCGAGCGTTACAGATTGATCCAACAAAACAAAAGAAAGAGGCGGGTGGTACTATCAGCTGAGACTGTCGAAAAATCCTAAAAGAATTATTTCAGGGTTCATAACTATCTGATTTTCAACCATGCGAAATTAGAAAAAATATCAGAATCGGACTTTTTCGACAGTCTCGCTATGATCCTTGATCTATCACGTGGTCGATTTTCTGAATATAGCCAGATGCTATCCTGACAATTGTTCCGACTTCCGACAATTGATTGTGTGGTAAGTAACCTGTCGTTTCTTTGGCTACGTTTTATGTGTGATGCTCTCAACTATTATGAAGTTGAATTCACACGCTGTAAAGAGTTGAGAGGTAAAGGAACATTCTGCCCACTCTGATTTCAGAAGCGCATGGATCAAAAAGCGTTTTCAAAATCAGTGAGTTTTAAAGTATCTCATAAAAGTGTTTCAAAAATTGGTAAACAAGAGGAATAAATACTGCCGGGAGCATGTTGCCAATCTTTATTTTCTTAATCTCCAGCAGACCGATGCCAATAGCCAGAATGAGCAGTCCCCCAACGGCAGACATTTGCGAAACCACTTCGGGTAATAAAAATGGTTTGATCGATGATGCGGTTAATGTAAGAAGACCTTGATAGATAAAAACGGAGACAGCAGAAAAAATAACGCCAATACCTAATGTTGATGCAAATAGGACCGATCCAATCCCGTCAAGGATGGATTTGGCGAACAGTGTCTGGTGATTTCCCGTCAAGCCGCTCTCCATTGAACCAATAATCGCCATCGCGCCCACACAATAGAGCAGGCTGGCACTCACAAAGCCTTTTGAAATCCCCTCGCTATCTTTTGAGAGTCGTCTTCCTATCCAATTGCCGAGTTGATCCAGTCTATCTTCGACTCGAAGCAACTCTCCCAAAAAACTCCCGATTGCGAGACTAATAATTACCATCAGGATCGCATCAGTTTTAAGCGCTGTTTTAAGGCCGATCAGAATGACAGCAAGACCAACACCGTGCATGATTGTCTTGCTGTATTTTTCAGGTATGCTTCCTTTAAAAAACAAGCCAATCAGGCTACCAATGATGATGCTAAATGTATTAACGACGGTTCCTATCAATGTTTTGCCCCATTTATCTAATAACTCGCAAAATGGCACGTATAGTCTACTTAGCAATAGGTTACAAGCGTCAATCTTCACGATCTATTAAACCTGTGATACTGATACCAAATTTGAGCGATTGCCGAGGCTTGCTCGCCTTTGGTGACGTTGCCGCAGGTACAAGGAAGATGTCGTTCCGCTATAGTCAGTCAGGAATGTTGGTCAAGTGATGCTTTGGTCGGGTAAGACAGATGAAGCTATCCATTCCTTGGAGACAGCATTTCGGTTCGATCCAAATCAGGTGCCGGGTAGTTACATGTTTCTTGGGATTGGCTATTACTTAAGAGGACTATATGATAAAGCTATCAAGGTGTTAGAAGAGGGTGTGAGTCGAAAAAAGGACTGGGCTGGTAATCATATCATTCTCGCTGCCACATATGCACAAGCTGGTCGCTTAGATGATGCTGAGCGTGAAACGCAGGAAGTTCTTCTGCTCGAACCGTTTTTCGAGATCAATAGTTATGGTTCTGTTTTTCGAAAACAGAAGGATCGAGCTAAAATTGTTGAAGGTCTTCGCAAGGCAGGTCTAAATTAGGAAATATTAGGGAGATGTTTGTGATCGTCTGGTAGTTAAAACTTGCGCCTGTTGCTATGGTTCCACACCTATCACCCCCTGGGATTTGGTGAGATAGCCAGACTGTATCGTTATGATACACGAAAATTTAGATGGTTCCGAGATTGGCAAGGTAAGTGGAGTTTCGGTCTTTAATCGACGCCCAAAAATCTTGACAATTCTTGCCATATCGATTTAATTGTTATTAGCCTACATTGTGCCTGAAGCTGCCCTGTCTTTTTTCGCTAAGCTCCCTACAGTCCACACCACTCCCCTTTCAAAATTTCACATTTAATTAATAGTAGTATGGAGAGCAACATGGCCATAGGAGTTCTAATTAAGAGAATAACAAAAGATGGTGTTAATGCAAAAGTTCTTCATCCTGATTTAGTCGAAATCAGGTCGCTTTCTGTAAGGCAACCTGGATATTTATCTGGTGAAACAATATATAATCTGGAACGTCCGGAGGAGTGCATTGTTATAAGCAAATGGACGACCAAAGAACATTGGCAGGAATGGAAAAAAAATCCAAAAAGGTTAGAAATAGTCAATAAGATGGAGAAACATCTGGGTGCCAAAACACAGTACAATGTTTACGGTATTGGGCTCTGGTAATCCTTTGATTAAAAAATAAGCTGGTATTTAAACATCCCCAAGAGCGACTTTAGATATTGAGATAGCCAGATCCTATCCATTGAAAATTCTCAGAATCTGAATTTCCACAAAATGGCAAGAAGGCACACTCTGATAGAGGTCCCTTTTTCATGCTAAATTCTCAAATTGAAGGACGTTGAAAAATGATATCCAGAATCTGGCATGGCTGGACAACACTCGAAAATGCAGACATATATGGGACCCTCCTAAAAACTGAAATATTCCCTACAATCGCATCCTAAAATGTATCAGGTTATCGCGGAATCCAGCTTCTAAGAAGAGAATTAGCCAACGAGGTAGAGTTTATTACGATCATGCGTTTTGATTCTTTGGAAGCAGTGAAACAGATCGCTGGGGTGAATTACCAGAAATAATATGTACCTGAAAAAGCAAGAAAAGTGCTTTAAAGACATGATGATAGATCACAGCATTACGAAATAAGCGAAAGCATTACATCCTGATAATGGTTCATAAAAATAAATGAAATCAATCTGTTCTGTGCGTATTTAAAAATTTCATGAACAGATGGAAAACATCTTGAATCTTTGTGATTCGAACACGGTATTTGGAAAGATTTTAGCGGATTGAAAGGTATATTTAGTGGCAAGCTTTCACAAGTTTGACAATCCTGTTTGCTTTTCGATGTTCTCGATAAACCATAAGGCATCGGAAATTGAGTATTAGGAGGCAAGAGACATGGCCAACTTGAAGATTCGTGTATTCAAAAGAGGCGAAACAGAACCGGAAACAACCATAACTATTCCTGGTAATATTCTCAAAATTGCATCCAAGCTAATCCCTTATAGATTGACAGCAATCCTTCAGGACAAGGGAATTGATATAGAGGAAATTATTAGACTCTCGGAAAATCCTGACGCACAAGGAACGCTGGTCGAAATCGAAGAGCATAAAAAGAACGAGAAAATTGTCATCGCTCTGGAGTAGGAGGCGAGACGCCATTTGAACCAACAGTCCCGCGGCAATCGATCAGGCCCGCGTAAGCACCGAAGCAGTTCAGTGACCTTAGTCATTATATGAAGAGGATCAAAGATAAATCTAAACCAAAAACCCTATATTACCAAACTTTATTAGTATAAATAATTTAAATTTAGATAGTTAAAAGAGGAGGCAATGATGTTAAGGCCAAGGAGAGTTGTGACATTTAAGGCATCTGGTAAATTGAGGGAGAAAATCAACTCATAATGCCAAACGTGATTATGAATAAGGAAAATCTGCGAGTACCCTATCATCGCAGGTAAATCATTCCGATTTCGATGTCCTAAAAAAACCCGGAGGCCAAATCCCTCCGGTCCAGCTGATTTCTTGCTGAAAGACAATTTTTATAAAATACCTTGGCTTACTGAGTAAAATTAGGAGGACTAACCAGATGGATTCCAGGATAACAACCGGAAGGGATTGTAATTGAATCGAACTTGGATGATATCGTCTTCCCCCTGGCGCAGCGGCTTTCCATGGGAATGACACGGCTCTCTCCTGCTGAGAGCCAGGTCGCTAACCTTATACGCCAAGGAAAAACCACAAAGGAAATTGCGGCACTGATGGGGTTGGCGACCAGCACGATCGATTTTCACCGGCACAACATTCGCCGCAATCTGGGCTTGAAACACAAAGCCGTCAATCTGAAAACGTACCTTACTCAAATTGAGTAGTATTGGTTTTATCCCCATATTATACTCATAGCTAACTCGTCTTGTTATTCCCCAAATAATATTCCAATATAACATAGTTCCCCAAATATCCTCACACCGGCTCTAACCATCTCAACAGTCGAAGCGTTGCGCACGATCTCCTCTGCCGTGGCTGAAAACATAAAAGGCGCATAAAGCTTGAGATCATCGATTAAATCGGCGTTAGATTCATGATGCACTTAATACCCATCTGGACTATTCGGGATTTAAATAATGGAGGGCATCCAAATGGACGAAATCGAAGACCCGATCGAGATGACAACAGCGAATAGGGGGACAGATCGTCACCGAAAGCAATTCAACGGTCATTCAGATCCCGAACCAATGAAGGTGATCGTCGTCGATGACGATAAAGATGTGCTCGAAGTGGTAGCCGCCATTTTCGAATGCATAGGATGCAATGTTAAAAAAGCCTCGGGAGGTAATGAGGCGCGACTGTCAATCTTAGCAGAACAATTTGATCTATTGGTCACTGACTACGACATGCCGGATCTGAATGGCTACCAGTTGGCTATAGCAGTAAAGGATGATTCCCCGATGACAGGCGTTTTGATCATGACAGGGTTTGCACAATCCGATGTCGCTGCCGAGTTAAACTCCGGTCTGGCCGATGGGTGGTTGTTTAAACCGTTCGGCATCGATGCGGTGCAAGAGCTCCTGGGAAACATAAATCATAAGAAAGGCGGAAGGTTTCTACAATATGGCCAATAATTTACCAGTAGATGTCAAAAATCGATAAAATGCGAGGATCAATCGATGGACCAAATAGCCCATATTCTCATTGCGGATGATCAACCCCATAACCGGTACTTGGTTTCCAAATCACTGCGCGAAGAAGGATATCGGACGGCAATTGTTGATGATGCCGATTCGCTCTGGGAACACATAGAAGAGTTTCAGCCGGACATGATGCTGCTGAATACTCTGTCAGAGGGGTTCGACAGCTTTACTCTTCTGCTTGAAATTAAACAAAAATGTCCGGAATTCCCGGTGCTTGTTTACTTCATCCGAAGTGAGGATGCTATCGACAGACTCAAGGAGTCGGTTAACGGCATTTTGGGCAAAAATCGGTTGATCAAATCATGTAATAGTTCACATCCATTTCGATCAAAAGAGAGGCGATGTAACACCACAGCTCGATCTAAAGCGTCTTTATTGGAGAATTAAGGCTATCCAGAGTGGCACAAGGTTTCGGGGCAACAACCATAAAATGAGGTTGTTGCGGGGGGTGACTTATAAAAAATTCAGAGTTGAAATCCTTTAAGGAATGGGATCATCTTCTGCAGCGAGATGATCACACTATTATTGGACTGCTGGATACAACGGTATACGCGTCCGGCCTTCTTGACGGGATGTCCTTGGAAACTGATTGGGATTTGGCTCTTCGCATCAGGGATCGCGAAAGCAAGCTTATTCGGAAGATAAAGAATGCTCTCAAAAGATTAGGCAAAGGCACATTCAAGATTTGTGAAATTTGTGGTGAAGAAATTGCCCTGAAGCAACTCAAAGCGCGACCCGTTACTACCTATTGTATCGACTGCAAAAAAGCATGCAGGAAACTCTATAAAGAATTATCGGCAGTTAAAAAGAGTGATAAGAATCATTCCGCGATCTAAGGGTTAGGTCTTCCGATATAGAATATTTGATACACTTAAAAACAGATCCAAGGGAGGATCGGAGCAAGAAAGGATTATATTCATGATCAGCACGGAGTATCGGACACTCACCCGAAACGAGGTCGAAGTTCCGCTCCAGTTTAAAATACAAGATACAGAGGAGCTTGCTGTCGCTCGATTGCTCAACTTCAGCCAAGGTGGTATCTATATTGAGAGCCATCTGCCGTTGGTGCCCGGCAATGAGACGACAATCGTAATGCCGGATTTACTCGCTAAATCGCCCGCCCCTGACACCTTTGCAGGTTATAGAGTGCGGATTCGCTGGTGTAATGAACTTAAAAAATTACGAGATTTAAGATATGGCATAGGTGCGAAATTATTAAAGAAAACAGAAGAGTTAATGATAACCAAAAGCCTGGAAAGCAATTCAATATGTGATCTTTGCGATCGGCTAATTGAAGGCCGAAGCATCTGCCGTATCAAAGGCTCAGTATGCCTCTGCCTTCCATGCTACAAGCATTTGGAAGGAAGTCCAGCAGGTCCTGCCCGAGAATCTATATTGAGATTTATCAACAGAAACGTCATTTAGTCAAAGAAGCACTTAACAAACAATTGCGTGTTATTATTAAGAACTAAAACCTTGATTAAATGATTCCTGGTAGTTTGACCTCAGTAAAGTTACCTTAATACATAGTACCCCAATCCCTAAGGGCTTTAAGTGCTGGGCCCAAATCCATACCCTTTTTTGTTAGAAGGTATTCCAGCCTCGGAGGATGTTCTGTATACATTTTCCGCTCAACAATACCCTCGGCCTCCAGCACCTTCAAACGACTTGAGAGGGTATTGGGTGCAATCCCCTTCAGCGATTCCAAAAAATCCTGAAAACGTCTTGATTCGTTTAAAAACAAATCTCGCAAAATAAGAATAGTCCAGCGTTCACCGATGATATCGAGGGTTCGGGCAACCGGACAGTCGAAATTATATTGTCTTTTCATAACCTAAATATAGCATCTGGACATTTTATTGCAAGTAACTATATTAATTGTAGTGACTACATAAATAAAATTAACCATCCAAGAATTGACTGTAAAACATGTGGATGAACCTATCTTCCCATGGGAGGTGGATGATGGAATCAATTATCACCGATCGGATTTTAGCAATGAACCTTGTATTGAGCACAATCGTCTTTTTTATAGTCGCCAGAATGTATCTTATCCCACATCTTCAGCAATTGAGCGATCGGGTTTTGTTCCAACCGATTCTACTTTTTCATTCCTTGAGACACCTGGGATTGATGTTTCTCTCGTCAGGCGCTGTAATAAAGGGAATGCCGTCAGCTTTTGCCGTCCCCGCCGCCATGGGAGACCTGATTACTGCGATTCTAGCAGTTATCGCGCTAGTAGCTGTAAGAAAACAATCTTCGAACAAGATAGCACTACTTTGGATATTTAATTTGTTCGGGACATTGGACTTGTTATACGCCATTACAATGGGAACGCTCCATAACATCGGGCCGTTTATGGGAGCGTCTTATTGGATTCCTTCCTTCTGGGTCCCGATGCTTCTTGTAACGCATTACA
Source organism: uncultured delta proteobacterium (assembly GCA_963848135.1). GTDB lineage: Bacteria > Desulfobacterota > Desulfobacteria > Desulfobacterales > SG8-13 > JARFQH01. The sequence continues at coordinate 691,230 of CAWKCK010000017.1, read as the reverse complement.
TAGTGTTTCTTAGATTATTAGGAAAAGACCGCTTAGCTGTGGAAGGTTAGCGCAGACGGGTGACAAGCAAATATAGACCTAAGGAGATGTATATCAGCAATGTCTGATCAAGTAAGGTCCGATAGTGTGGGCGACATACCGGTTTTCGTTGATTTGAAGATTTCATTTTATGCAGAGTCTGAATATTCGCTGACTCGTGAAGCCGCATGACGTGCCTTTGCCACAATCCTGCGCGATCCTAATCTTGGACAGGTATGGTTCGTCATTGGGGGGCAATCTATCTTTGCAATTGGCTGTATTCGAGAATCACAATTGTAGGGCGTTCTTTAATTCAAAAAATGCAGCATTATCTGTTGTAGGCCTATCTGATTAACTGGAATTGGTTATAGAACACTTTGGCATAAATGTAAGCGCTTTGCTAAGTTGACCATTATTGGGGACTCTTGACAATTGTTCCCAACCAAAAGGCCTCAACCATTTGGGAGTGTAAGGAAAAGGTCTTTTTCTGCTCTGATCTGGCTTATGATAAAGTCTATAGTTGTCCTTATACGAGCGATTTGCTTTGAATCCGAACTAAATTGGAGCCATAATCTTCTTTCGATACTTTGCCCTGGCAATACAGGAACCAAGTTTTTTTCTGCATGCGCCATAAAGTACGGAATGATGCCTATCCCGGCTCCAGCAACAACAGCGTTCATTTGGGCAATAATCGTTGAGGATCGAAATATTGGCGTCACCCCTGGGTAATTTTCCTCCATAAACCTTAGTTGCGGGTCATACAACAGATCATCAATATAGCCAACAAATCGATGCCCCCGAAGATTCTCTTTTTTAGTAATTTCCTGGTGGTTTTCCAGATATTGTCTTGTTGCAAACAGGCCCAGTTTGTAATCGGTCAGCTTTCGCGTAATAAATTTTCCTACCTTCGGTCTCGTCACCGTGATCAAAATATCGATCTCTCGTTTTGAAAGGCTGTAATACATTGGAATGGGAATCAATTCCACTTCCAGAGCAGGATGATTGTTTTGAAATTTGCTCAGTCGAGAGGCTAGAAAACAATTACCGATCCCGTCCGGTGTTCCAATTCGGATGCATCCCGACAATTGATTGTCCATGCCCGAGACGCTTCCCTCAAGGTTAATGACAGTGCTTTCCAACCTTTCGGCATATGGAAGCAGCGCCTCTCCTGCGGAGGTGATCCGACAGCCTTTCTCCGTACGCTGAAAAAGTTGTGTTTTCAGTGAAGCTTCCAAAGCAGATATCCGACGGGCCACCGTGCTATGCGTCAGCTTGAGCTCATGGGCTGCAGACACAAATGAATGTGTTCGACAGAGGGCAAGAAAAAAACGCATGTCGTCCCAGTTTAAATCCATATTCAATTCTCTAAAATTATTTAATGCAAAAATTCCGTATAGTTAGAACATGTGCGGTGTCGATCCGCAGACAAGTTGTGCATATTTGCACAACACATGATGACAATTAGGTATTTACTGAACAATAATCTATAGCCAAAATGGTTTCAAGTAAAACGAAAAACGATTGCCTGTACCGGCAAAACAACCCACAAGGAGGTGCAGCATGGATTGGAAAAATAATAGTGTTATAGAATCGGTAGGTGGTTATGAGGAATTTGAGCAACTAGTGAAACGGGGAAGGCAAATGCATGACCAGGCGGTCTTTGAGCTAATTGCCCGGTTGCTGTCAAACGCAATTCTTTCTTTGAAAAAAATCGGCGGTATTCTAATTAGGAAGCGGGATCATAGCCTGGGGTTGTATTTAAAACAACAAAACCCCGCATAAGCTTTGGCGCAAATGTGAAATGTGCTGAGTAAAATGTCTTTATGAGAAGAGCTATGGTAGAGGTTCTTAAGTCATTGCCACCTGCTTGTAGGAGACATATGAATCATTTATTTCTTTTATAAAAAATCTTTTAATGAAAAATTGCAATTGTATTTCACAGACCACTATTATTTTGATCACTCCAACAAAGTTTAAAGTAGTTGAAACCTGCACCCAGCTTTAAGGAGGTCAGATGAATAGAAGATCATCTGATCAGAGAAGGCATATTCAGCTTTTCCTGACCGCCTATGCACATCTAGTTTACTAATAAGACCTGATTTTAATCGCTAAAGTTTGGCAATGTGGGTGAAAATGCCTATTATAATAGAAAATATTACCTCTAAAATAAGAGGACTGCATCATGAAAGAAGATAAAGAAGAAATTGTTGAATGCAAAATGCCTCAGGCAGACTCTGAGGACCGCGCCAATCTGTGCTGTTGTTACATTGTCAATAAGGAGGGCCAGTATGAAGATCCTTGTTATCTGCCAGTAGGCGACTGTTGCTGATGTTAGTAAAACTTACAAAAAAACTATAGGGTATCATCCTGATTTGATACGTTTCCCTAATGGCTGGAAGTACAGAGCGGCCATTTATTTTTTTGATATTGCAGCGGGTAAGGGGCATTTCAAAAACTTTCGGAATTTCCTCAAAAGCAATGGAATACCAACACTCGTTGCGCCTCATCATCTAACAAGCATCTGAAAAGCCATTTCGTTGGTATTCAGATGCGCATGCCTTTTAGCGGGTGTCCACCTTAAAAGGGAGACTGAGATCACCGGAAAGCACGTCGTAAACCTTATATACGCCGAGCATGGGCTTTGTATTGTCGCTCGTGTTTACCTGCAGATAGGCAGATACAGCATCAAAGGCAAATTTGGTTATTCTCTTAAGCCGGTAACCCGGGACGATTACCTGTAATTTGTTGCCTTTCAAATTAACGGGGTGACCCGGACTATCCAAGTAAATGGACATGCCGGGATTTGTAGGGGGCAGTATCACTGCAGTGTCATCTTTTAGGAATTGAGCCACCGAGAGGCCACCTTCAACCCGCTTATCTGATACTAACACTACCCAATGCGTGTGATATAGATAGCCGTCATTCTCATAATTGCCATCAACATTTTCATCCCATAATGGAGTATCATCAAAATCGGGATGAACAGTAATGGCCAATGCGAGAATGCCGCCTTCGACCGGCCCAAAACCAACTATTTCTGGTTTGAGATCAGTCACGAACACATACGCTAATACCGGGGCCCCGTCTAGTTGTCCTTTGGCCTTCGGAACTATGCCACCTGCCTTACCGACTACAAGTAATTCAAAAGCCAATGAATCTAATTCGCTGATAAAGTGCACAGATGCTGACTCAATTTCCAAATCATTCGATAGCGCTACTGGGGTTGGTTGAACTCCGCTATCAGCAGATACAGTTCCTGCAAGGAGCAAAGTCATTGTGAAGAATAACAGCCCTATTATGTTTGAATAACGATATTTTGTACGTATATTGACGAGTGTCATAATAAAATCCTTTTTTTTCAGTGTTTTTAATGCTGTCTGAACAGGATAGAATCTACGACGCAAACCATTTAATTCAACCAAGCACTGAAAGGAAAGATACTTACAAATTGGTGTTAATTATTGAAAATGAAAGAGAAAAAAAATTTAAAAAAATCGAATGTTCCTGACGCCAAAGCAATTGTGGAAGACGTCATAAAATGCAAATGGTCTCTTACTGTAATGGATCTTATTCACCATGGAATTAACCGACCCGGATCTATGGTGCACGCTACTGAGGGTTTAACTGCGAAGGTGCTGAACGAAAGGTTAAGCAAGCTTCAACGATACAGGATACTGGAGCGAATTGTATTCCCGGAAAAGCCGCCAAGGGTTGAATATAGATTCACAAGTTTTGGAGAAAAATTTTTGAGGATTATCGATGCGATTAATGAATTACAAGACGATATTGGATCAGAATATAAGAATCTGGATGAGACTGAGTTTTAGGGTCGCGCTATTACAGCTCATTTTCACACGTAATACAATGTTCCATCGCTGGTTGCTTTAATAGAGATGATGAATGGAAGCCACCCTGCATCTGGTGGTCGCTCATTTTGTTCTGAAACATGTGATAAGGTCGATTTGTATCTGTATTTCAGGCAGGATTAAAAATCAGATAGAATATGACGCAATATGAACATGTTACGACATCATAACACTTCAAAGAGCTTTCCACATTCAAATGGCCAATAATTTTATACTCAGATGGCGTAATTGTAACTCAAAAGGCGCGTGTCAAAGGCGTGGTTGCCGATCCGCCTTATGACACTAGTTGTTGACCAAATTAAGCAAATAAACTATAGGTCATTTTGCGAATAAATTCGATTCATGCAGCGGGGTGACTATGGGAATCCTTGAACGTAAGGAGCGCGAACGGGAAAGACGCCGGCAACAGATTATCGTTGCCGCCAAGAAAGTGTTTTCGGAAAAAGGCTTTAACAAGGCAACCATGGACGATATTGCCGGTGAAGCCGAGCTCAGTCCCGGGACGCTATATCTCTATTTTAAAAACAAAGAAGAACTGTATGCATCCCTTTCTCTCAGGATACTGCATTATTTGCACATCCGGGTTGAGCACGTTGAGAGTTCCAAAGAACTCGATCCGGAGAAAAAACTGGATGCCATGATCGACGCGATGTACGATGTTTACGAGTTCGATCCTCTCGTGATTATCAACATGTTTCACCTCCAGTCGAGCGAAACGCTCAAAAACTTATCCCCAGAACTCCTGGAGGAAATCAAAGATCTCTCCCGCAAGTCCATCGGCGGCATGTCACGCATATTCAATCAAGGAATCAAATCCGGCGTTTTTGTCGATCTCCATCCAATGGCCCTTTCCGATATTTTCTGGTCGTTGTTCTCAGGTGTGGTTTTGTGGACGACCAGCAAACGCATTATCAATACGGAGAAGGATTTTCTCAGAGAAACTCTGGATCTTGCCTTTGGAATATTCAAAGACGGAATAATGCGCAACTAACTGAATCCTCGGATAATAACCATCGCTAAACTCCCATATTTACTGGAGAGATTCCCAAAGTTCGACAATTCCAGACGTTAAAAATCTCTGAGTCCATGATGATTATATAATTCCTCCAGCAAAGCCGGAGGAGATTGAATTTAGAATAGGCGCGTGATTTCATCCACTTCAAATTGCGGCCAGGGAACCGGTTGGTGCTGGCGCAGCGCTTCGATACCACTGCCGGCCTCGCGCACCTCGCCGAGAATCGATACGGCGATTCCGGCCTTGCGGATGTTTTGCACCAGCTGTTTGGCGGCATAATTTCGGCAGCAAATAAGCAGGCTGCCGGAGCCGATCAACCCCAGTGGGTCGAGCTTTAGCAAACCACAGATCCTGGCCGTTTCGGGGAAGATGGGGATTTTTTCCATATCGACCCGGATCCGATGATTTCCGGCGAGGCTGAGTTCCGCCAGAGCGGTTGCCAAACCGCCTTCGGTCACATCGTGCATGGCACTGATACCGCTGACTTTCAAAGCCAGGGCTGCTTCCGGCAAGATACTGATATTGTCCAGAAATCCGCGACAGTTTTCGATTTCGGCCAGTGGCACGCCGATTCTCACGAGTCGGTCTCCGAATTCCCTGGCAATGATGGCGGTACCTTCCACGGCGACGGCTTTTGTCATCAAAACCCGGTCGCCGGGCTTCATGTTTCGCTTGTCGATCAATGATTGCCGATTGACGGTTCCGACCATCATGCCGGTGATCACTGGTCGTGTCACCGCATCTGTGATCTCCGTATGCCCGCCGCAGAGTGTAATGTTCTGAGACCTGCAAACGTCGCTCAGGTCTTTCATCACTTTGCGAATGATAAAGGCGCTGGTGCCCACCGGAAACATCAGGCTCGTAAGGAACCAGCGCGGGGTCGCACCGGCGGTGGCCACGTCATTGGCGTTAACGATCACGGCATATTCTGCTATGGCGTCGGAAGCAAAAGTGATCGGATCCGATTTGAGCACCAGGACCTCTTCCTCTCGAACGTCGACCGCCGCCGTGTCTTCGCCGATCGCCGGCTTTATCAATACTTTTGGGTCTTCAAAACCGTATTGATCCAGGAATTGTGCCAGCAGATCATTCGGGAGTTTACCACTGGGCAAGGCCGATCCCATGCGCACGATATTCTTAACATTGCTAAGGCTGTCGATGCTGAAATCGCTCTCAATGTCAGAGGTGTCGATCCGGTGGGGGTTGGCCAGCAGGGCCGTTGTGGCTCCGGCCCGTTTACCCGCCTCGATGTCCATCGGGTAGTCGCCGACCATCAAGACTTCATCCGTTGCCACATTGAGTCGCCGAGCGGCCAGCCGGATGCCGTCTCCACTCGGTTTTGGGTTGACCGGATCGTCACGCGTGATAATCAAATCGAAATCATTGACGGTTATTCTATGATAGTTTTTAAGGGCCCTTAAAACGGACTGTTGGCTGTTGCGCGTAATTATTCCGACCCGGATGCCTCGGTTGCGAAGGAACCGGACAAGATCCTCCGCGCCCGCGTTCGGTTTTGCCTCTGCCGCAGCCGACAATTCGAATGCATCCACTGCCTTCAGGGCCTTTTCCCTTTGATCCGGTGCTGGCAGTGAATCGATGTATTCCAGGATTAGACTGCCCTCAGGGCATCCGATCTTGCGTTTGATGATCGACAGGTCCAGCGAGTCAGGCCGGGTGAGCGTGCCGTCGAAGTCGAAGAGGACGGCCTTGATATAACGCGTTGGTTTCTTCATGTTGGAATCGAAAAGGGTGTTGAAATTATTGACAGTTGAATTGAATCCGACGCGACATAAATTGGTTCAGGGGCGTTTTTCCTGAAAATGCTAAACCAGAGCGGAGGGGAATGAGCAGCAGTGAAAGCGGGTCCCGCCATAGCGGGATCTGAATGCATTAGGCTGCCTTATGCATGCGTTTGCGCGCTGAAGTCGCTGATGATTCCTTCCGCTACCGGTTAATGAAAACTTTCCGAAGGCTCGATGCGTTCGGTTCATCAACGGCCCTATGATACGCGAACAATATCAAATGTCAATTTTTCGAGATCAATCTGGTGGCAAGAAAATGAAAATTCTCCTCATTTATCCATATTTCCTCGAAGACCGTGTCCATGTCGACGAGATCAGCGTACCGCCTCAGGGAATTTTTTATGTGGCGGCTTTCTGTAAGCAGCATGGCCACGATGTCGAAGTGCTAAACTGGTTTGACATCCATCGGACACCGCACATGATCCGTGAGACGCTGGAGGAGAAGCAGCCGGATATCATCGGGTTTTCGATCCTGCATGCCAACCGTTGGGGCGGGATCGATATCGCCTCGATCGCCAAAGAGGTCGATCCACGTGTTCGTATTGTTTTTGGTGGTATCGGCGCTTCCTATCTGTGGAATCATTTGCTGACACATTTTTCCCAAATTGATTATGTGGTCATCGGTGAAGGTGAACACAGCTTTCTAAAACTGGTTCAGAGCCTGGGCGAAGGCCGTTCCGCCGATGTGGCCTCTATCGGCGGTATTGCCCAGCGTCAGAACGGAAGTGTGATTTTCAATGAATGCGATGAGCAGATAAAGGAACTCGACGCCCTGACCAATCCGGCGCAGCACTTTACCTATCGACACATATCACTGACCCGCGGCTGTCCTGGCGGCTGTACATTTTGCGGGTCGCCGAATTTCTGGCACCGGAAAATTCGTTCCCACTCGCCCGATTATTTCGTTGATCAACTCGAATACTTGAGCCGTAAAGGCGTGCGCCATTTTTTCTTTTCCGATGACACCTTCACCGTCAACCGCAAAGGCGTTCGGGAGGTTTGCCGCTTGATTCTCAAGCGAAATCTCCAGATCACGTGGCAGGCCATATCCCGTGTCGATATGGTCGACCGGGAGATTCTCACCTGGATGCGCAAAGCCGGCTGTATTCAAATCAGCTATGGCGTTGAAAGCGGATCAGCGAATATACGACGCCTGTTGAATAAAAAATTCACCGACAGCCAGATTGAGCGCGCTTTCCGACTGACGACGCGTTACGGCATGCTTTCCCGGGCCTATTTCATATACGGCTGTCCAGGTGAGACACAGCAGACGATACAGGCAACCATCGATCTGATCAGGCGTATCAAACCTCTCAGTGTTGTTTTTTACATACTCGACCTTTTTCCCGGAACGGCCTTGTATGAAGTTTATAAACAGGCCGCCGGCGTCACGGACGACATATGGCTCGAACGCATCGAGGACATCCTCTACTTTGAAACCGATCCAAACCTGGATCAGGAACAGGTTCTATCTTTCGGTAGAGACTTGCGGCAGAGTTTTTACGAGGGGTTACCCGATGCCGTGGCAGCACTGGAACTGGAAGACAGGGAAGATTTCTATCAGCTGAACGCTGATTTTCTTTCGCGCCTTGCCATGACTTTCGATCATGGCGATTATGCCGGTATCGAGGCCATCCCGAACAAGGCCTCAATCGCCGAAGCTCTTTACCGGCGAGCGCTGGGCTATCACCCGGACCAGCGGGCTTTTCTCGGGCTCGGGATAATCCTTCAGAAGGGGAGGCGTTTCGAGGGCTCCCATGCGATTCTCGAAGAGGGGGTGCGTCATTACCCGCAAAACGAGCACCTCAATATTTGCCTGGGGGTCAGTTTCATGAACCTGGCGCGATTTGACGAGGCTTTGGCTCAGATGTTGCCATTCAAGCACTCACACCAGGCCAAGGAATACATCGCGAATTGCTACCAAACCATGAACGATCATGAAAAAGCAGCCGCTTATCGAGGGGAGAAAAAGCCGTGAACGCTTGCGATCTGTATAGTAGCCCGTTACGTTATCTTGCAGCCATGGCCTGGAAACGATCGTCCAGGACCCCATCGGCATCCCCGAGAGACAACCTTGAAACAGCTGTCAGGGAGTACTCTCTTATCAGGGAATTCATCAGGTCGGCTACAGATACGATCTCTTCGACCCGGTATGCGTTTTTTCCGGCAAATGCAAAACCGTTTTTGAATTTTCCCTTGCGCGCATTTCCCAGTGCCATGGCGATACAATAGGGGCTTTTGTGAGCCTCGCACGTTTTAATACAATGAAAAGGGCACTTGAACGGTTTTTTCTTGCCTTGATTCACCCCATCGATAAATGCGTTGTGAATCGCTCTGCCGGGCATCCCCACCGGGCTCTTGATGATGACCATATCCTCTTTTTTGGCATCGATGTAGGCCTGCTTGAAGGCATCATCCGCATCACACTCATAGGTGGCAACAAATCGTGTGCCCAGTTGGACACCGGCTGCCCCTAATTTAAGGAAGTTGTAAATGTCCTCGCCGGTGTATATGCCGCCAGCGGCGACGACCGGAATCATTTGTCCCTTTGTCATTTTGTATTCATTGGTGACAGCGATTACCTCTGAAATCAGTTGCTCGAGAGCAAACGCCGGGTCATCAATCTGATTTTCTTTAAAGCCAATATGTCCACCGGCTTTGGGGCCTTCCACAATGAAGCCGTCTGGAAGGTAATCATAGCGGGACAGCCATTTTTTGCACAGGATCTTTGCGGCCCTTGACGAGGATACAATCGGCACCAGTTTTGTGTTGCAACCGGGAGTCAGATAGCTCGGAAGATCCAATGGCAGGCCGGCTCCCGAGAAAATGATGTCGATTCCTTCCGTAATGGAGGTCCGCACCATATCGGCGAAATCCGATAGCGCAACCATGATGTTGACACCGAGAATGCCTGAGGTCGCACGGCGCGCCTTTCTGATTTCATTTCCCAAGGCCCTGATGTTCGCCTGAGCACTGTTGGTGGCGAAGTCGGGTTCGTGGATTCCCGCCACCGCTGCGGCGATGACACCGATCCCGCCTTCATTGGCGACAGCGGATGCTAAGCGTGAAAGTGATATACCGATACCCATACCACCCTGGATGATCGGAACAGGACTGATATGATTGCCAATTCTCAATTCGGGTAAATTCATCATGATTGCCTTTGGGCTCTTGCTGGTACTGACCCGAAATAGCGGGTCGTAATGCGTAAGATTGATTATCCCTGAACGGGCAGTTCTGGTTCCCTGCCATTTGGAAAGGATACGAATCCGGCTAGGTTTCAATCGGATCTGACAAGACCAAACGGTACGATCCGCTTGATTCCCGGTTCAGGGGTGAATACAGACTGACTTATTCATACTAAAATGCATATACAAGGATCGCAAGGCAGAAGGTCTGTTTTACAAAAGTTTTACATTTTGATGGTGGGTGGATGGCGATCATCTATAGAGAACACTCCCCAAGTCCATTTTGGAATTACGGAAGATCCGGAGGGCCCTGCGGTTGCATACGATCACCCCTTCAGCGCCCCAAATGGGAACTCAAATATTTTACCGCGTTTGTGGCCTGATTCCGAGAGCCGGGCTATCCGCTGTTCTTTCCCCAGGCGGCCTAAAGTATTCAGACAGTGCCCGCTTGCGCTGCTGATCATTCCATCCGCTCTGGTTCAGCATTTGCGGGAAAAACTCCCCGATCCCTGATATAAATAACGTTCGCGCAACGGAATGTTTTTTGTTGACCGCGAAAGAACAGCGATTATTGTGGTGGGCCAGGGTCGAACATATAACCGATTGATCGTATACTAATAAAATATACCGGATCTTTGGGGTTTTCCTCGAAATACTTTCTCAAACGGACGATGAAATTATCGACCGTCCGGCTCGTGATATTGCGGGTATACCCCCAGCCGATTTCAAGGAGAGCGTCACGGGAAAGGGGTTTACCGCGATTGGCAATGAAGAGCTTCAGAAGCTTGACTTCCTGCTCTGTCAGGGTGATCTGTCCCTGCCGGCAATGGGCGATGTTTTTTTCAAAATCGATCGTATTGCCACCGAACTTGAAATTGGCCCGAGTTGGTGTCTGCGGCGTGTTCGCATGCCGGTTCCATCCAGCACGCTTTAGCAGGCGCTCCACACGCAGCAGAAATTCTTCCAAATTGAACGGTTTCGCCAGATAATCGTCCACACCGTAAGAGAGGCCTCTGACCACGTCATCCGATGCGGCTTTCGCGGACAGGATGAGTACGGGAAGGCGGTCATCTTCCAGACGGATGGCTTTCAATACGGATAGGCCATCAATGCCGGGGAGCATAATATCTAACACGATCAGGTCCGGTCGGATCTGTTTCCATTTTTGAAGTCCGGATGGCCCGTCGGCTGCGCTGACGACCTCGTATCCCTGCAAAGACAGGTTCAGTTTCAGCCCCTCGGCAATGTGGGCGTCATCCTCGATAACCAAAATGATGTTTTTTTCTGTTGATGCCATGAAGCTGTTCGACCCCTACTTACTGGGTTTTGAAAAAATTGAGGCTACGCCAATACGATACGATAATTCGGCCCAATAAATTCTAAAATAACAGATAACCCGATGCGACCACCAGAATATTATCCGGAATCACATGGGCAAAACCAGCATAAACTTAGACCCCATCCCCCGGCCATCGCTGCTGGCCGTCACTTTCCATTTATGGATGTGGGCAATTGTCTGAACCAGGGATAGACCCAGGCCGCTGCCTTTAGCGCTCATGTTGTCGATGCGGCCGATTTGGTAAAATTTTCTAAATATTTTACGAAGTTCCTTTTTATCGATACCGATACCGTTATCTTCAAAGCGGATGCGTAGCTTTCGCGATTCGACCTCAAACCGGATATCGACTGTCGGTTTTTCTGATTCGTTATATTTCAGGGCGTTGGTCATTAAGTTCATCAACAACATCTCGAACAGGGGCGGATTGATCCGGTAGGTGGAGAGCTCTCGTGGGGGGGGATGAATTCGAATGCAACTGTTTTGAAATAAGTGTCTGTTATTATCAAAGAAACTGTCGATGGTTTTCAGTATGTTCGTATCGACAAATTCGTTCGCATAACTTTTGCTTTCAATTTTTGCCAGGTTTAAGATTCGGTTGATATTTTCGGCCAGGCGGCTCACATCAGCGATCATGTATTGGATGTATTTGAGCTGATCCGCCCGCGGCAGGTTGTGTTTGGAAAACGTCTGTAAAAACAGCTTCAACGATGTCACCGGAGTTTTGAGTTCATGGGTGAAGTTGTTGATAAAGTTGTTTTGAAGGCGGTACAACTGTACCGTTTTTTGGCTGTACACAAAAATACCGAAAATACCCATCAGGATGATGCCCACCAGCAGTGACAGGACCATGATCACCATCCAGGTCTCGGATCTGAGGACCTGCCCCCTGTCGAGGTTGAAACGCTCGATAACCGCCCGCAGGCCGATGCTGGCTTCCATGTACCAGTAAATATAAAGGAAAAGTGACAGGCCGAGGGCAATGATGGACAGCAGGAATATAAATATTGGATGTAGAAACCACCGGGGAGAATTCATGGTAAAGTTGCCTTGTCGTGGTTGACCACGACATTTCTGAGGTTCTTGTAGCTATGGTGCGTGTAACCGTAAGAAACGCGGCCATAAGTATGGAAAGCATTACCACTCTTTTGTCAACAGATCAATTCAGATGGGCTTTTGGCTCCAAGATGGTCCCCGGCAGGGGGGCTCGCAAGGGATGCTGCGCGATGGTGTTGACATTTCGCCGCGTTATGGTCGCCAGTTGGGGCATTTATACGTTTGGTTGACATTTTGGATTGATGGACTGTATTTTGGATCGTTATTTTCCCTTCATGCGTATTCATCACATGTGGTAGCCTATATTTTGCCCGCGTTCCTTCGGGTATTGTTTGCGACAACTAATTATCAAACACGTCAGGAGAATTCAATGAACCTCAAAGCAAAGATTTATGTGGAGAACCAAAAGAAAACAGCCCTGGAAAAACTCGCCGCGCGGCAGGCGATTCTCAACGAGAAAGGCCTGGACGACGCTGCTATTCAACGGGACGCTGTTTATAAAAAAATAACAGCCGATATCCGCAAGGCCAGGTACCGTTTGACCGCCATTGCCGCCCAGGAGGCACAGAACGCAGAACGCGCCAAGGCCAAGGCGGATAAAAAGGCGGCTGCGAAGAGCGTTAGCAAGAAATCAAAATCGGCGGCTAAAAAACCCGCGGAAGGCGCCGCAAAGAAACCGAAAAAAGAGAAAGCAAAGAAAAAGAAGTAATAACAGATAAATATATGGTGTTCATGGCGCAGATCGATCCTAGCAGCAAACAGTTTACAACCGACGAGGTCGATAACGTATTCTTTTTAAAAACGACATTCAATGACCGGCCGGTTGCCCGGACGAATCGTTTTGAATGACCGCTCTGAGCGGTTAACAAGCCATTCCTCTGGCTTTTCCGAAGGTCATTGAATTTCTCGAACTTGCACAAAATGGCATCGTTATGTATCGGAAACGGATCAGTACTCTTTATGAAACCATGGATGGATGCGTTGTATGAAGAAATACCGGTCCGGATCCAATAACGGGATGGACGACGCGTGGTCTGGCAACCATGAAAAGGGGGATACAGTGGACATCGAACAGGCAGCCCGACAGGCGAAGACGGCATCCACATATCTGGCCGCCGCTTCGAGCGAGCTAAAAAACCAGGCGCTTGCTGAAATTGGTCGGATGCTGGATCGACATGCAGCTGAAATCGAAACCGCCAATCAGTCCGATTTGAAACGTTCCGAGAAAGAAAACCTTGCGGCCCCTTTATTGAAACGGTTGAAATTCGATGGCGGCAAGCTCAAGGAGACCTGCAATGGTTTATCCAGCCTGATTGGACTCCCAGATCCAGTCGGCGTGACCTTGAATGCTGTGGAGTTGGATTCTGGGCTGGAGCTTTTTAAGGTCAGCTGTCCCATTGGCGTGATCGGTGTGATCTTTGAGTCCAGACCCGATGCTTTGGTGCAGATTTCTTCCCTGTGCTTGAAAAGCGGTAATGCCGCTATTTTAAAAGGCGGCAGCGAAGCCGCTGAAACCAATCGGGTCCTGGCCGGGCTGATCGCCGCGGCCGGAGAGAAAGTGGGGCTTGCGCCCGGATGGCTGACTTTACTGGAAACCAGGGACGATGTTACCGACCTTTTGCGACTGAACCGAAGCATCGATTTGATTATTCCGCGGGGGAGCAATGCGTTTGTGCAGCACATCATGAATAACACCAAGATCCCCGTCCTGGGTCATGCCGACGGCATCTGCCATGTATACATAGATAAAAATGCCGATCTTGACATGGCTCTCAGAATCAGCGTTGACAGCAAATGCCAGTATGTCGCGGTGTGCAATGCCGCCGAGACGTTGCTGGTGCATCGGGAGATCGCTGCCGCTCTCCTCCCAGCGCTCAAGGGCGCCATGGAGCTGAAAGGTGTTGAAATTCGCGGTTGTGAAGAGACGTTGAAGCTGATCGATGTCGATCCGGCGACCGACCAAGATTGGCGCACCGAGTATCTGGACTTTACGCTTTCCGTTAAAATCGTCCCCGATCTATATGCAGCTATTGAACATATCAATCAATTCGGCTCGGGACATACCGACGTGATCGTGACGGCAGATCGTGAGCGGGGAATTCGTTTCATGGATCTGGTTGACTCGGCCGACGTGTTCATGAACTGCAGCAGTCGCTTCAGCGACGGCTTCCGCTATGGGCTGGGCGCCGAGGTCGGCATTAGCACCAATAAGATTCATGCCCGCGGTCCGGTGGGTATGGAAGGATTGTTGATCTATAAGTGGCGGTTGATAGGCAACGGACAGATTGTGGCGGACTACTCCGGCAATAACGCCAAAGCTTTTACCCACAGGCTCCTTGAGAAGAAATTCCGTTAGCGCACCCATCGTTGGCAGTCTGATTGATAGATCGCGTCGGGGTTGATTGGCTTCGGTTTACAGGTCGACGGGTTCGACCTCACGACTGTAGTCCACACCCGGCATTCCGAATCCGTGATGCCGCAGAAATTCTTCCCGCAGACCTTTTATATCAGCAATTTCACTGATGTCATCGCCGTCGATTCTTTCCCATAGTTCGGATACGGCGCGTTGAGTATCTTCGCGCATTTCGTAATCATCGATACGGATGCGACCGTTCTTGTCCAGTTGTAGCGGTTTGCCGGAGAAGAGATGGTCGCGATAAAGACGGTCCATCTGTTCGATGCAACCTTCATGCAGATCTTTGGCTTTCATAACCCGGTAGAGAAGTGCGATATAGAGTGGCACGGCGGGTATCACGGCGCTGGCTCTTGTAATCAGAGCCTTGTTGACACTGATCAGGGCCTTGCCGTTGATCGGGGCCAGGAGGTGATTGATTTCTTCAGCCTTTTTCTCCAAGTCTTTTTTCGCGGCACCAATACTTCCATCGCGGTAGAGGGGACGGGTGTAATCCGAACCGATATACGAGAAAGCCACGGTCAAGAACCCGGGTGCCAGAAGATCTTCGGCGCGCAGTTTATCCACCCACAGAAACCAGTCTTCGCCACCCATCACTTTTACGGTTTGCCGAATCTCTTCCTCGGTTGCTGCATCGGCGGTAATCGTTCCGATTTCTCCGGTGAGAAAATCTATTGTTCGGGCGGTGAATGGCTGCCCGATCGGTTTGATGACCGATGAATAGATTTCGCCGGTTTTCGGATCGATTCGCCGCGGTGCAGCGATACTATATATCAGAAAGTCGATCTGGCTGAGATTTTCTTTAACCAATTGTACGGCATCGGATTTGGTTTGGGCCGAGAAGGCATCGCCGTTCAGGTCCCACGCCGCCAGACCGGCCTTTTGGGCTTCCTTGAGAAAAGCCCTGTTATTGTACCAACCGGCAGTGGCCGTCCTGTTGGCTGTGCCGGGTTTTTCGAATCCAAGGCCAATCGTGGCGGACGCCGATCCAAAGGCCGAGACAATCCTGGCAGCCAATCCGTAGCCATTGGACGCACCCACCACCAGCACCCTTTTTGGGCCGGCAATTGATCCGCGGGATTGGACATACCGGATTTGAGCCTGTACCTGGGCTTCACAGCCCATCGGATGGGCGTTGATACAGATATTACTCCGGATTCTGGGTGCAATAAGCATCGTGGAAGGGTTTTATTTGATCTTTTGAAGGTGCAGTCGTGAATCGCGGGCGGAGATCAACACGAAATCCTGCCCCCCTAACTTCAACGTTTTTTTTGCATCTGTTTGGTTGATCATGTGACGGTGGGCCATTTCGGGGTCAAATTCCGGTATAATGACATCGATACAGATCTTTTCACCGTCGAGCCCTTTGTATATCAGCCTGATGTTGCCCACAGATTTCATCTGGCCCAAGGTTAGGGTGATATTGGTTTCTTCCTTCCGGCTCGAGACTCTGCTATTCTGTTGAACGGCGGCACGTTCCAAGCGCTGGCGGTTTTGCCAATACCTGGGACCGTTTACTGCGGTGTAGATGAAACCGCAGAAAAGAAGACCGATCACTAGAAAAAAGCTGATGACCAGCCAGCGTGTTTTCTTGGTTTCCCCCATCTGCTACGCCTATTGTTGCATGATCGCTGCGAAGGGTCAGGATGTCCCGTGTCGGATCTATTGGAAATATCATTCCGACTGTGGCCCGCCATCGGCAGGTTAATCTTATGACGGGTGTCAGGCAAATAACTCAAGGATAGCGCAAGGGATTCCAAAGGAAGGTTTAGGCGTTATACACCACTGTCTATATTCACAACCCGGCGAATCCTTGCGCTTTAATCTTCGGATAGCATCAAACTTTCAATCCGTCAACTGCCGGCACCGAATGGCTGTCGTTATTTCGCCGGCACGTATGGAATACCGATGCCCCACCAGTCTTCACTGGTGGAGACTTGAGCGACTTCTACCGACGGGTCTTTGTGACCCCACATGCTGAATTTCATATGATCCCAGTTTTTGTACATGGCATTGTGGTCGTAAAATTCAGACTCCTTTGCCATATGACCGCAACCCATTGTGAATAGGGCCACTATGATACCGAACACAATCAGTTTCTTCATACCGTCCTCCTTCATATAATTAGATTAAAAAATGAACGGACCGTTGCTAAAAGGCCGATCCCACAGACTAAAAGGAGTACGTTGCAATAATTATGCAAATACGAAAAATAGATTTAAATTCACAATTTCAGATACTTGAATGGTTATCGCTTTTTTGTTAATTGTGATAACTGGGGAGTTGTTTTCTGAATTAGAGAAAAAATTTCCCATTATTCTATCAATTGTTAAACTGCCGTTGGCATGGTATGCCGAACTCATAACCCTACGCTATTTCAGTCAACGAAAATGGGAGAGCGAAATGGAAGAATTCAAAGATTTTGAAAACCTCCATGCGATGCTGAGGCAAGCCGTTGGTCGTCGAGAGGAATTCCCGGCTTACCGGTGGCTGACAAGCGACGCCCAACCCACCTCAGTCACCTGGGACGAATTCTACACTCAGGTCCGACAGGTCGCTAAAAGCCTAATGGCACTTGGTATCCAAAAAGGAGACAAGGTTGCCATCGCCAGCTACAGTTGTTATCGCTGGGTGCTCACGGATCTGGCCGCCACCAGCATCGGGGCCGTAACCGTGGGCATTTATCAGACCCTGCCGCCCAAAGACATGAGTTACATCATTCAGCATTCCGACGCCGTGCTCGTTTTTGCGGAAGATCACATACAACTGGGCAAGCTGGTGGAAATTCGCGCAGAAATTTCCGCCGTTCGAAAAATTGTACTGTTCTATGGTGAAAATCCGAAGAATGACTGGGCCTTGTCTTTCGAAGAATTTACCGCTCAGGAGCGGGATGTTCCCGACCGGTCATTTACGGAAATGGCGGCAGCAGTTACCGCTGAAGATGTAGCTGCCATTGTCTACACTTCAGGAACCACCGGTGTACCCAAAGGAGCCATGCTCACGCACGACAATATCACTTTTACGGCCCAGTCGGTCGAGAAAAGCGTGAGCTGGTATCCGGACGACGAGGTATTTCTTTTTCTTCCACTGGCGCATGTCTTTGCACGCACCTGCGTTTATACGGCGCTTCTGGCCGGGTGCACCCTGACGTTCAACCGTAACATGGACACGCTGGCCGAGGATTTAAAAACGGCTCGGCCCCACTGGTTCCCGAGTGTTCCACGAGTTTATGAAAAGGTCCGATCCAAAATCATTAACTCGGCTGAGGCCAAGGGTGGTTTGGCGCTGAAGCTCTTTCGCTGGGCACTGACGGTAGGATACAAAGTGAGTAATCTGCAGCTGGACCACCGTCCGATTCCACCGGCTGTTGCGCTCCAGTATAAATTGGCGAATCTGCTCGTATTCAGTAAGATAAAGGCCGCTCTCGGGGGGCGGCTCCGCTGGTGCATCAGCGGCGCTGCGCCGCTGAACCCCGAGATTGGAAGGTTCTTTCATGCCGCCGGGGTCCTTATTGTAGAGGGGATCGGCATGACTGAAAACACGAGCTTTTCCAACCTGAATCGCTTCGACAATTATCGCTTCGGTTGGGTTGGACCGCCTGGGCCGGGTATCGAACAAAAAGTGGCGTCGGACAGTGAGATTCTGTTTCGTGGCCGCAATGTCATGAAAGGCTATTACAAAATGCCGGAAGAGACGGCGGCTGTCATTACGGATGACGGCTGGCTGAAAACAGGCGATTTGGGTGAGATCGATGATGAAGGTTTTCTGCGTATCACCGGACGAAAGAAAGAGATCCTTGTCACCTCCGGCGGCAAGAATATCGGTCCGGCCGCCATCGAGGGACATATCGCTACTTCAAGCTATATCAATCAAATTTGTGTGGTCGGCGATCGGCGTCACTATCTGACGGCATTGATATCACTGGAACCGGAGTCGATCAGCACCTATGCCCGTCAGCACAATCTTGCCTACGGTTCAGTAGCCGAACTCGGTAAACACCCCGCCATTGAAAAGCTGATTGAAACCGAAATCGCCGAACGGAACAAATTTCTGGCGCCTTTCGAAACGATTAAAAAATTTACCATCGTGCCCGAATTTACGATTGAAAACGGTATGTTGACACCGACTTTCAAGTTGAAGAAAAGTCTTATTCTGGAGCGCTATAAAGACCGTGTAGATGAAATGTACGGTTGATTTTTGGCGTGTTATCGATATTTAATCTTTCCCTTTCCGACGCACACCGAGAAGCGTGATGTCGTCGCTTTGCGGTGCCTTACCGATGTGATTGAATATTTCGTTCTTGATGCGCTCAATGGTTTTCGATGCTGACGGAAATTTTTCTTCGAGAATCAAATGGAGCCGCTTTCTCCCGAAGATCTCGGAATTTGCTGAACTTGCCTCAGTCACCCCATCAGTATAGACGATGATCATATCGTCCGCATCCATTTGAACCTGATCGGTACTAAAAATCATATCCGGCATTAAACCGACCGCGGGCCCTGTCGGCGGCAACAGGTTCAATTTGCCAGAACTCTTGAGCAAGACCGGGGGCTCGTGCCCGGCGTTGATGTATGCCAACTTACCGGTAGGCACGTCCAGCATGCCGACGAACATAGTGGCAAACATGCCCATCTTTCCGTGATGGCGGGCAATATAAGAATTCGTTTCATTAACGGCGTTTAAGACATTGAGACGACGGCCGGAAAGCTCTGGGGTTGCGGCCCCACTTTCCCTTGCGGTAGCAAAGGTGTACACGCGAATGAGGCTGCGGAACAGGGCCATGAACAGGGCCGCACCGACGCCTTTGTCACACACATCGGCAACCACCAGTCCCAAGTTACCATTCGGAAGCTGGAAGACGTCATAAAAATCGCCGGAGACCTGAATGGCCGGATGCAGATACACTGCAATCTCCCAGTTAGTGAGCTGCGGGATCATTTCGGGCAGAAAATCCTGTTGAATCCTGCGGCCTTTTTCCAGTTCGCTATCCAATGCGTGGGAGTAGGCTTCGATCTCCAATTTGGCCTGTTCGATGCGGTGAAAGGAGTCATCCAACTCCTTGTACAGCGTTGCATTTTCGAGGATCACGCCAATCTGTTCTGCGGTCATGATGATTAAATCTATCGATTCCGAACTGAAGTGTTCCGGTTGGGAATGCAACAATGTCAGCAATCCCAGAAGCTGTTTTTTTCTGCTGATCGGAACCGCGAGGGCAGATCGGACTCTGTAGGGTTGGTCGGGGAGTGTCAGCCAGCGATCGTCGTTTTCGGTGTCACGGATATACGCAACCCGGCAATCGCCGGAAGCCAACTGGCACTGTTGCCTTACCCAGCCCGCAAGCCCCTGGTCCAGCACGGTGCCGATGAGTCGACTGCGCTCTTCCGATGAGGCTTTCCCGCGCGTCAGAATACTATCGATGACCGTGCCATCCTTGTCGAGCAGAAACAGGCTCCCTTTTTCTGCACCGGTTAAACCGATTGACACGTCGAGAGTTTTCTGCAACGTCTTGGTGAGCATGCTCCTGTCCGCTGAATCACGGGCGGCGGAGACAAAATGGTCCAGCATCCGGCTCTGCGCCTGGTAAACCGCCTTTTCTTTTTTGAGCCTTTTGAGTTCCTGCTGCAAATTTTCTGAATCCATCTTGCACTCGATGACTTTGTAACGGTTATCGACAGTCGGGTGTTCGCAGTGTCGCTGGATACTTAAGGTTTGATCGAAGGAGAACAGTGCTCAAGCGTGATCGGGCAGGGCAATTCAGATACCGGCATGTGTTGGTCACGGGCACTTGTACCTCTAAAATAAACACTTATACTTTTCATACCGGAGACGCAACTTGAAAATACTGGACGTTTATGCGCGCTGACGGCAGATTGACCGGCCAGTTGGCATGACCGCGAACAAGTTCCCCCCGTTTTCGAGCGCGTTGGGGATGCCTTTTGCCCCATTGCTGCGGGTGGTCAATTTTAACCATATGCCAGCACCAACAGTCTTCATTCATATAATGATATGACAACAAGTGAAATAAAGCGCAAACTGTCAGCAATTTTAAGTGCTGACGTAGCGGGCTACAGTCGCTTAATGGGCCGTGACGAAGCGGCTACAGTCCGCACGCTGACCGCCCATAAACAGGTGATGACCGATCTCATCCGGCGGCATCACGGACGGGTGGTCGACTCTCCCGGGGATAACCTCCTGGCGGAATTCGACAGTGTGGTCAACGCGGTTCAATCCGCCATGGACATTCAGGCGGACCTCCAGGCGGCTAACGATCGGCTTCCTGAGGACCAACGGATGTCTTTTCGCATCGGCATCAATTTGGGAGACGTGATCGTCGAAGGGGAACGAATTTACGGCAACGGCGTGAACGTGGCCGCTCGGCTGGAATCCCTGGCCGAAAAGGGGGGTATCTGCATTTCGGGTAACGCCTACGAGCAGATCGAAAACAAGCTGGAATTCGGGTGCACATACCTGGGGCGGCGCAGGGTGAAAAACATTGACCGACCGGTCCCGGTGTACCGGATTCAAGCCGAAATCGCCGGTAACGGGTGCCGAATCGACCATAGGGTCTCAGGGTTTCCGAAAAGCCTGAAAATTGGCGGTATTATATTGATGTTGACCTTTCTGGTGGGTGCATTCTTTTTGTGGGTTGAGGCCCACCGGCCGGAGAAGGTCCATGGGGATGCTTTGCGCGATACCGTGGCGGCGGTATCGCGCAAAGCATCCATTGCCGTGCTGCCATTTAAAAACCTGAGCGGGGACCCGGCGCAGGAGTATTTCAATGACGGCGTCACCAACGACATCATCACCGACCTGTCGAGATTTGGCGAACTTTTAGTGATTGCCAGCAATACCGTCTTTAATTACAAGGGAAGGGCGGTGACCATTGGCGAGGTTGGAAAAGAGCTCGGGGTCCGGTATGTGCTCGAAGGCAGCGTCCAGAAAACCGGAGATAGCGTCCGTATCAACGCACAGCTAATCGATGCCGCCAGTGGCAATCACATTTGGGCCAACCGCTATACAAGTGATCTGAAAGATATATTTAAGCTGCAGGACGACATCGTCCAGGCAATCGTTTCTAACTTGGCTCTCAGCATATCAACTGCCGAGCGCAACCGGGTGTTTAACAAAAAAACGGAAAATCTCGAAGCCTATGATTATATTCTGAAAGGATTCGAATTTTTCTCCCGCCGCACGAGAGAGGCAGCCAACCAGGCGGCCGAGATGTACGCCAAGGCGATCGAAATCGATCCGAGTTATCCCGCCGGCTATGTCGGTTTGGGCCGGGTGCACGAGTTGAAGGTGGGAGAGGGCTGGACCGAATTTCCCGCCCAATCGCTCAAGCGTGCTTACGATCTGGCTCGGCGGGCACTTGAACTGGATCCGTTTGACGCATCGGCCCACGGACTGCTTGGTGCCGTTTTTGCCTTCCAGAAACAATACGGGTTGGCTATCGAGGCCCTGCAGCAGGCCATTGCGCTCAACCCCAACCATGCCAGCAGCTATCACACTCTCGGTTGGGCCCTGTTGTGGTCGGGGCGGGTCGATGAATCAGCATCGGCACTTGAGATGTCTCTGCGGCTCGATGGCAGTTCGCCACGCAATACCTGGTCTCTACTCGGGACCGCCTACTACTTACAAGGGCGTTATAATGCGGCTTTGGATGTACTAGAGCGAGGGGTCGTCAACCAACCGTATTTTATTGGTAACTATCTCGTTCTGGCGGCAACATATGCTGAAATGGGCCGTGATGAGAAAGCCGCTCAAGCGGCAGCAGATGTTCGCCGGTTAGACCCCTTTTTCGAGACGGGCGCATACGGTACAGGGTTCACGGTTCGGGAGGATCGGGAGAAAATCGTTGCGGGTCTCCGCAAGGCCGGGCTCAAATGATGGCATCGTCTCGGCAGGCGGATTATTCGGCAGCGCTTAATTATCTGTAACGAGTTTGTCCCAGTTGTCGTCGGCGGATTTTATATTATTAACCGCGTTGGTTTCAAATTCATCGGCAGACTCCTTGCTCCAGTTCAAGTAAAGCTTGCCGTCGATGATTTTGAAGGCTTCAGGGTTCACACCGGCAGCCTTGCCGGTCGTCGATAGACTCCGCGCTCAGTACCCGCCGTATTGCGGCGCATAACGTTCCGGATTCGAAACGAAAAGATCCCGATTCGCTGCGGAGGCAAAGTACCACTTGGCATCGTTCCAGTTATGGGCGAAAGTACTTTTGCCTTTCACGGCACGGTTTTCAGTGTGATAGGCGACCGGATCGTATCCCTTAATGGCCACCCCGAAAAATGTGGTGTTGATTTCGTCGAAAGCCACGCTCCTGTCCACCCCGGCGGTGACAAATGTGGCCACCAAGAGCAGTATCAGAATGTACTGATATATGTTTAATCTCAAGTATGCCATTTCGAACCCCCTCTACCCCTTCGCTCAAACTTAGATTATTTAGGTCTCTCTTCTATCCACAATCCTGCCTCTCAAACTGCTACATTGTGGTATTTGTGTCAAGGGCAGGGCCATACGGCTGGTTCTTAGTACAATAACATTGCAGCTGATCAGGCGATCCGATCCCTGATAATAGAATTTTATTGCAGGGCGGGAAATGCTGTTTCCGGCCATGGCTCAGAAAGGTATCGTGACACCCATGCCTTTCAGGGTCATGAGAACCCGTAACGATCCCTGAGTTTCAGGGAAAGCATACGCACAGTATCGAAAGCCTTTTCCACGGTTTTTTCCCGGTCGGGATTGACCAGGCAACAGGTCGCCGGTGACAGCATACTACTAAGCAGCATACCGTCCCGATCGATGCCTTTTTGGGCCAGTGCTGTCCAGACAGATTCAAGTTGATTGGTGAGGGATTCGAGAGATTCTTTTTCAAACGGCTCGATATTGGTCGGTACGATGCCCCAGACGATAACCCCGCCGCGATCGATGAAGCGCTTGATGGCGGGAGCATAGGACGCGAAAACTTCGGCATTGGTGTAAATATCGAGAGAGAGGATATCGAGATCCAGATTCAGGAGAAAGTCCCAATCCGGGTTGCCGCAAAGATGAATTCCGCGTGGACGATCCACCATCGCAAAAAAAACCTCCATATCCTTTTTGGCCTTTTGATCTCCGTAGCCGGCCAGGGCCGAGAATAGAAATTGCAACCCGGGTTCATCGACGAACATGAAGGCGTTGGCGTTTTTTTTCTTCAATTTTTCAAGCTGAGCATTGATCCGCCGCGCCATAAACTCGTACATGAACGGCCGGACCGTGTCGTCGAAAAGAATCGGCCGGTCGTTCTGGTCCAGAATGTTGAAACCGAAACTGATCGGACCTTCGAGTTGACCCCGGATGGCCGGTCGATCTTCGAGAGCCAATTTAAGGAAACGATGGTAGACAACCGAGTGGGTTTCGCTGATATCCATATACTCCGGATCGTCCAGACGGTCCATGGCCGGTTCCAGTTCATCGATAAATTTGTCCATGGAAAATCGCAGGTTACGGTTTTCTATATCCAGAAGAATGCCGGGAAAATGCTCCGCCGCCTGAACGTACATGTCTTCATAATAATTGTAATTCGGCAGTTGGGGCCAGTACGGCACATCGAGTGAGAGGGCCAGGGCCAGGGCACGCTCCACGTCTATGTGCGGCATAACGGCCATGGCTGTTGTCAATAGGCGGCCGGGAATCGACATAAAAGGCACTCCTTTCCAGACCCAATTTTCACCATAAGGCCAAACGGAGACACATTGGCCCCGTCGTTCGGGGATCGTCAAACTGTGTTATTCAAGTTTCACGGTAGAGGGAGTCCAACGTCTCCGTGAATTATCTGCGCCATGCGAGACGTTTTGTGGTGAGATGTCCGGGCTATAGTATTTTTTTTATCTTATTCGACAGGGTTTGCAGGTCAAACGGTTTTTGCAGGAAGCCCTTGCAACCGCGCTTCAGAATGAGACTGGCTTTACCGTCGATGCTGTAACCGCTCGATAGCAGAACTTTGACAGCCGGGTTGACGGTTTTGAGCATCTCGAAGGTCTCGCCACCGCCGATGTCGGGCATAATGACATCTAAAATGACCAGATCGACCCGGGTACTGTGATCCTTGTAAACTTCCAGTGCCTGCTTGCCGTTGGTTGCCGTCAGTACGTTATAGCCCAGTCGGCGCAGCATTTGAGATCCGACAGTAATAATTATTGCTTCGTCATCGACCAGTAAGATTGTCCCGTTTCCGGTTGACAACGGCTCGGCTGACGGATCTGAGTTATTGATCTCTTTGTCGGAAGCGGGCAGGAATATGTGAAAGGTTGTGCCGTGCCCTTTATCGCTGACAACAGTGATGTATCCACCGTGGTTTTGGACGATGCCATATGCCGATGCCAGCCCCAAGCCGGTTCCCCGGCCGATCTCTTTGGTCGTAAAAAACGGTTCGAAGATCCTGGCCCTGGTTCCGGCATCCATGCCGATGCCTGTATCGGTCACGGATAGTTTTACATAGCGACCCGGTTTCACGCCGTGAGGATCGGCAACCTTGGCCGTCACCAAGGCATTTTCGGTTTGAATACAGAGGGTTCCCTTTGCGGGCATTGCTTGCCAGGCATTGATATAGAGATTCAGGAGGACCTGTTCGAACTGACTCTGGTCGACCTCGACGGCCCAGAGATCGGGTTCAAATTTTTCCTGGATTTTGATTTCTTTCTGCATGCGGCCGAACATGCGGTTTTTTTCTTTGATGACGGCATTCAAATCGGCCGGCTTGACTTCGTATTTTCCGCCTCGAGCAAAACCCAGAAGTTGCCGCGTCAGATTCGATGCGCTTTTGATATGCTCTTCAATCCCTTTGAGGTGTTCATGGTGGGGGTGATTTTTATCTATGTCGAGAAGCATCATTGAGGTACGTCCCTGAATCCCCATCATCAGGTTATTGAAATCATGGGCAATGCCACCAGCCAGGGTTCCGATGGCTTCCATTTTCTGAGATTGCAGCAATTGCTCATGGAGATGCTTGTATTCTGTAATGTCACGGGAGACGACAACGATGCCGGTAACTTGATTATTTTCGTCTTCAAATGGATAATACGTGGCCTCGACATAGCGATTGCCAAGACCTTTGAAATCGAACCACGTACGGAAGGTCACTTCTTCACCGGCCAAACATTGCTCTAATTTATTCCGGATATCCCTGTCGAATCGCTTGGATCCGATCAGATCGGACACTTTACTTCCGATGATCTGCGTGCGTGTCTGGCAATGGGCTTTCAGATAGCTATCGCTGACGGCCTGATAGATAAAATCCTGATCGATCAGAGCCATGAGATCTTTCGAGGTGGACACGATTTTTTCGTACTTTCGTAAGGATTTTTCCACCCGCCGCCGTTCCGAAAGCTCCTGCTCCAATTTGGCGTAGAGTCGTGTATTATCAAAGGCGATCGAGGCCAGTTCGGCAAAACGGCTGAGAACTGAAATTTCCTCCTGCCCAAAGGCATTATGCTCCTCACAACGGCCCAGCCCGATGACTCCGACGACCTCATCGGCTGATTTCAGCGGAATGCCGACCACCGCTTGTAAATCGTCGAATACAGAATTCGTGATCCGCCCTGCCCAACGGCTATAGTTCGTTACTGCCATGGGATAGCCCGAACTCCAAACCTTACCGGCAAGGCCTTCACCGGATTTCACCCGCACATCAATGGCCTCTTTAAGCGCCCCGACACCGAAGCGGACGACGAACTCATCCTCTTCACTATCGTACAGGTAGATATAACCGTGCTCGGTGTCGGCCAAACGTGCGGCGCGCTCGATAATGTCCTGCAAAAGTTCATCCAGTTCGTGACGACGGATCAGACCGATAGCGGTATCATGGAGGGCGGAAAGGTATTGATTGTTTTTCTTCAGCAATTCTTCTGCGGCCTTACGATCGGTGATATCTTCGGCCGTACCGGTGATCCGCACCACCCTGCCATCTTTGTCACGAATGGCATAGCCCTTATCGGACACCCATCGAACAGTACCGTCAGGCCTGATGATCCGGTACTCTCTCGGGTCACCACCGCCGGTTTCAAGAATACGGGTGAATGAATTTCGGGCCGAATCGACGTCTTCAGGGTGGATACTCTTCACCCAAACATCATGGCTGTCATATAGAGCGGCGACCGGCTGGCCCCAGAGTCTCTCAAAAGCGGAATTGACGCAAATGACTTTTTGGGACTTTAGATCGAACAACCAGAAAACCTTCTGGCTGTGTTCGGCTATTTCGCGAAACCGTTGATCATCCTTCATCGCGACAGTTTCAGCTTGACTGCGTGTGGGAGCCTCCGCATCCTCCTGCAGCGCGGATCGACTGGAGCGGAATCGTTCGATCTCATTTTCAAGCGCTTTTAATCTCTGCGCCAACTGCTCATATGTCGGATTGTGAGCCATGGAAGAACCTCCGGAGGTTAAGGCTCTGTGCCGTTGAGCATGCCCCATTTCTTTCCAGTTATGGATTAATACCAATTTTCAAAAATAAATTCCGCAATATAAATAGGCCGGTATAAGTGGTTGTAGAAAATACGTTCGGACATCGGACAGGCTTTTTGACAACAACGATAAAAGAAAACACTGTCATGACCTTCACTATAGGTCGATCGGCGTCATCGTGTCAAATACTGGAGAAAAGAGATTGGATTCCATATGAGAAAATGACCCGTTTTAGGGAAAGAATGACCGATGCCGGTGTTGTTTCGGCGGGAGATCTTTTCATTCTGCGCCCGGTGACCAAACGGAATTACTGCCAGTCCATGATCCAGTTTATATTCAGAGACGACTCACAGGGATGCTGATGGCCAAGGAAAGGTGATAAGTTGGACGTCCTTCCTGGGGTTTGTGCTGCCGGCCGTTGATACAATGTTACCTGTTGTCAAACAGTGGGGTCAGTAAATACTCTGGATGTTTCTCAAGCGATTGACCATGTCGAATATATCGGATTCCGCTCTTTTGACGAGATCATCGAGGGTGGGGGTTCGATCTTTATCAAAAGTAGAGACAACACCCGCGAGCCTAATGGTGATTTCCGTTTCTTCAAC
This sequence comes from uncultured delta proteobacterium, assembly GCA_963848135.1. GTDB lineage: Bacteria > Desulfobacterota > Desulfobacteria > Desulfobacterales > SG8-13 > JARFQH01. The sequence goes on along the minus strand of CAWKCK010000017.1, from coordinate 663,490 downwards.
CCGATATTCCAAGTCGTGAATCTGCTTCAGAATTCGGCGCATGGCTGCGCGGGATTGTTTCTCGGGGGTCATGGGCAGCAGAATGAGAAATTTGTTGCGGTCAAGGACCCCAATGATGTCTGTGGTGCGGCAAACGCGCGCCAGGTTGGCCAGCACGAACCGCATGATTTTTCCCCGATTGATTGCGCCGGCGGGCAGCGGTTTTAAAGGGCTAACCTTGAAAATCGACAGCATCAGTACGGAAAAGGGCGTGTCATAACGCATTGCGCGGGCGATTTCCTTCTCCAGGATATAGAGAATGCTGTTGCGGATCAATATGCCTTTGGGCAAATGGGACTTTAACCCTTCCTTCTGATCTTTCTCGGCAGCAGACTGAGCTTCGGGGGCTGGGTTTTCCGTGTCCGCGTGTTGGTTGTCCTTATCTTGAACATCGATGGAAGAACGTACTTTCTCCATGATGGCATTGAGCTCGGTACCGCTTGTGGCCCCTTCCTCGAAGACGCCGATGACGGAAGTTGCACCCTCCTGGCCATCACCGGAGAAGGATTTGTGCCGAATTGTCCACTGGCTTTTCAAGGCATTAAGGCATTCCTCCATCCGCTCGTTCAAACGGTTCGCCACCTTGTGCAACACCTCGGTGCTGATATCCTTGTTTTTCAAACGATCCACCAGGGTCTTCTCTATGCTGGAGATGAGTCCGTGCAGGTGCTGACCGCCCGCATCACCCTCTTTCTGGGCGGCATCCATGGCGATCTCCGATCCGACGCGCTCTATATAATCAACCAGCAGGTCGGACATCACCTCCTCATCGCCGGTTCCTCTGCGAATTTCTGAGGCCAGGTAAATTAATTCAGCGGCACTTTTGGGATCGCGGCTGACCTCCTCGATCAGGATATCTGGATCTATACCCATTTGATCAGCGCTTTTCTCAAGCGCTTTAACCAAGTCCTCGCTTTGCAGCTCTTGTTTCAATTCGCGGGTCAACTGCAGAAATTCATGCAGGCTCATTCCTTCTTCGAGCAGGGCGGTTTTTATTTTCGGCATCAACCGTTGGAGTTCACCCGGTTCCGGGACCAACCGTCGGAGGATTTGGGCCAGGCGTTGAACAGATATTTTACCCTCTTGGTATTCTTCCCGTATGAGTTGAACCAGAACGGTGTCGGTGAGCGTTTCGGTTTCTTCTATGATTAGTTGTTCGTTTTCGAATACAACGCCTTCTGCTTTACGAGCCGATATTCCGTTGAGAAGGTCCTTTTTCATGGCGAAAACCGCATCGGCCAGTTCACCGAGGCTGGGTTTATCGGTATCTTCAAAAGAGCGGTTCACCTCTTCGCGAATCTTTTGAAGTTGCGCCATGATGACCATCCCGGATTCGGGAGCGTCAGGTTCCCCGGATGAGACCGCCGCTTGATCGGCAGCGATTATCTTCTGAGACGTGTCGCTGGGATTCTCAATGATGTGCTGTACGGAAAGGGATTTTTCCAATTCTTCCATCAGGACGCTTTCCACCATCATACCCAACACCTGATCGGCTTTTTGTGCGGGTGCCCCGGGGGGCGAGGCGGCGGACTCTTGCAGCACCCTGCGATCAACGACTTCGTCATCAGCCGTGACTTTCTGGTAAAAAACATGGTTGATCTTTATGCTGGTGACACCGGCGCGGTCACAGGCGGTCCTCATGGAATCGGCACTGATATGCTGGGCGATGTCGATGAACACAGCGGCAAAGTTAATCAACTCGGTCTCCTGGAGACCTTCTTCAAAAGAGATGGACTGGATGTTGGCTTTTTTGAAATGGTGGAGCATTTTACCGGTGTTGATCCGGGGATCGAGGGGTTCTTCCTCGATGAAGAATTGCTCCTGATGCAGAATCAGGACAATGGGTGAAAACAACGTGAGGCCGTGGGTGGTCGCCCTGTAGAATTCAGACAGGGCCTGGGCAGTAAACGGGTGATCGATATTGTACATCATCGACCGGTTAAACAAGAGGGCGAATGCTCTGCCGATTTTATTGGAAATCTCTTTCGGGAGCTTTGTGATGGCCATGCTGAACCCCTCTCCTGGCTATGCGGCACGCTGTTTTTCGTACGTTTCCAGATCATCGAGAAACTCCCGGCAGGTCGCGTACCGCCGGGACGGGTCGAAAGCCGTCGCTTTTTGGATGATGCGATCCATTTCCGGGTGGACAGCTGGATTTATTTCAGACGGTTTTTTCAGGAACACGTTATCCTTGCTCATGACTTTATGCTTCAGGAGGTCGATTTTCTTTTTAAAAGTTGGCAAGGGAAGATCAGTGGCCAGCATCTGGAAGAGCATTGTTCCGGCAGCATATATGTCTGTCCGACCGTCCACCTCCATGCCAAGGATCTGCTCCGGAGCCATATACAGTGGAGTGCCGTGGACGACGGTGGTGGCCTGTGTGTCTGCGTTCAACACCTTGACAATTCCGAAATCAGTCAGCAATGGCCGCCGGGAGTCTTTTTCGATAAGGATGTTACCCGGCTTGATGTCCCGGTGAACAATATTCTGGCGGTGAGCATAATCCAGAGCGCCCACAACCTGTTTGATAACCCCTAAGGTGGTGGCCAGGGCCAATATGCGCTTGGAAGGGATGGGATTTTTTTTAACCGCCTGCAGATATTGGGACAGGGCATTGCCCTGAATCAACTGCATCGTGATAAAGAGAAATTCTGCCGTTTCGCCGACTTCGTAAACAGGTATGATGTTGGGGTGGGAAAGAATCGCGACCGCTTCTGCCTCCTGTTGAAACAGTTCGGCGGATTTGGCTGTTATCAGGCTTTTTGGCAGAACCTTTACGGCAATCTGTCGTTTCAGGGTTTTTTGGAATGCGATGAAAACGATAGCCATTCCGCCCCGGGCCAACTCCTTAATGATTGTTGACGTTCCCACCTGGGTGCCGATCAGGGGTTCGGCGTTGAATGCCGCCATTGATGTCATGCAAAGTGCTCCTGAAACGTCTCGTGACCACCGGCCTGCGGCCTGGCAGTATGAATTCCCCGCGCGAAGGATGCTTGCGCTTGCGGGGCGACAACTCCGGCGGTTCTCACCGGCAAGTTCTTTTCCTTATTTGACCGAGGTGGCCGATTTAAGTTTTTTTTCCATTTCTTTATAACGGTCAGGATCAAAAACGCCTAACTCTTGGGCATGGGCTTTCCAAGTAAACAGGCATATCCTGGCATCGGTTAAATTTTCGTTCTGAAGCGATCGTTCATAGCACTTCAAATTGCTATGGATCGATTTTTCATAGATTTGATTTTTGTATGCATCGTATTCGACCTGGTCGAAGATGCCGGCATCGATGGCATTGCTGCGCCACACATTCAACGCGACACGCGCGCTATAATAACCGTCCTTTTCCATGCTGTGCTTCAGCCGCCAAAGACTGTTACTGGCGGCTGTTTTCAAATACTTTTCTGTTATTTGAACCTGGTGTTCTTCCTGGGCTTGGATCTCGCCGAAAAATTGGGACAAAACGATCGAAACAACCAGGACCAGAAACGTAAGGATCGATTTCACGGTCTTTTTACCATCTCTTTCCAGGGTTGAAAAAATCCTTGTATAATTGAGTCATTATAGAAGATATTGCCGCGAAAATCAAAGGGGAATCCTCGGGAGGTTCTGCCTGAATCAACCGGGATGGGATCCATGGGCTTCCATCCCGGTTACTTCATGTGCGCTATTCGGCTGTCAGTGTTTAATCAACCTTTAAGAGGGCCCCCGGTAGCGTCAGCCTGCCGGGAGGAATTGACCAGAGCGTTTTCCCGAAACGGTTCGCGATCCAAGGGGGTGGAATACAATCGATGAACAATATGAATTCGGGTTTCATTTTCCGAAGATTAGCGGTCACGTCCGGGTTGAAGGCCTTAATTGGAAGTGTGCGGGCATTCGGATATAACAGCAGGTAAGGGTAGGTCATGGAAAAGTCTGTGTATATCAACCATAGGTGATTTTCGGCAGCTACTTGTTTTCGTACCGATGTCAGTCGGTCGTCGCCGTATGTCTCACGTGTGGCCCAGTAGCGATTTCGACCCCAACTGGAGGCTTGCCAGATGCTGCCGGCCGCTTTTTCGGAAAGAAAATTGAACGCCGGTTTATTATCATTGCAAATACCGGCATACAGCATCAGGCTGGCACTGATGAGCGTCAGAACCCGTCGCCGGCGTCTGTTCAGACGCCAGGGCGGCAGGAAAAATGCAATACACATGCCGCCGCAAACGAAAAAGACATCGAAATAGCGAACGTTGTACGGATGCCAGGCCGGTATGAGGGACACGAGAAATACGTATGCGATGAGTGTGACGGAGACAGCCTTCAACCGTCGGGGTGCCCGTCGAATGGCGTAGCCTACAGCCGGCAAAATCATAAGGAAGCCGAACGGTCCAAACCAGGATAATTTTTCATTCGGTACCCAGGCGATGCGAAAAGCTGTGACGGCGCCCCGATTTCCAAGAATCGGCACCAACAGGTTATCGTAGATCTTTTGTAGTGCTGCGGTGGGAGAAAAGCCGGTCTCCCAATTCAACAGGCTGTCCACTGGGCGAGTGAAATGGATGCTTTGTAAGGTATAGCGCAACATATTGGCCAGCGCTCCCTGTATACCATCGCTATTAAATGCGGCAGACGGTGGAGCCAGTGGCGCCGATATGTTTCCGTTGGCGGATAGGCCGATGATGGGGTGCCAAAGTTGGGAAAATACCACCGCCGGGATCAAGAACATCAGCATGAGATAAGGACGGGTGGAGAGAATTTTCCACCAGGCGGTTGCCCCGTGGCGTCGGAAGAGCAGAATACATGCCAGTGGTGCCAAAACAAGCGGAAACACAAAATTCATAAAGGTGCCGGACAACATGAAAAGTAGACCCAGCACCAGAAGATACATGTCGGGAAGATTCGGTGATTCAACGGCGCGAAAGACGGCCAGCAAACAGAACAGAGCCGTGGCCGCGGGTATGAGTTCATACCCGGGAGATGTAGACAGGTAAACCAGTCGCGGCATGCTGATGACGATAATCGAAGCCGTTGCAGCTGTCGGCGGCCAGGCATAGCGGCGGGAGAGAGCGTAGGTGCTGAAACCGACAGAAAGATATGCCATGAAACCGAGCAAGCCCACCCCCCAATCGGTCTGAAACCGGAGAAACAGATGCGGCAGGATCAATGTGTTGAACGGCGAAAACGTCTGGGTAAAAGGGGCGGCTATCCCTTGAATGTCAGTCGGAAATAGTGTGCGATGACGTGCGTATAGCAACACTTGGCCGAGGGGTTGCCAGTAAGTGGCAGTGGGCGGGATCGCCAGCGCCTGGAGGGCCAGGTAAAGCAGAAGAAGGCCGATGACCGTGGATGCCAGGGGTGCCCGTTTATAGATCACCCGCACGGCGATCGCGCCGTGCAGTAGTTCTTGGCGGTTTTTTATAATATATCCCGAAGCGAGGATCACCAGAGCGATTTCGAAGACAACGGATGCGTTCGGCAGACGTACCATAAAAGACAGCTGAAACAATAAGGAGAGCGTCATCAGCGTCGTTATGAGACCGTATGCGCCAGCTTCGGACAAGGTGTTGCCCCGGCGTCGGAAAAAAGTATAACCCGCCAGGCATAGGATGGCCAGTTCCGTCACCGTTGCCCATGCGGCAGATTCGCCACTCAGCATTTCGCCCACTATCTTCCTCTGTCATCGGCGTCAGCCAGCCGCTCAATCGGCGATATGGTTTTAACAGTCAGAGAGCACTGGAGATGGTAATGGCCCGGGCGCCGATGTTTGCTTGCCTTCAGAATCGTTATCTCTTGGCTTTCAAATCGTCAACAATCTCGATCATAAAATTGCGCATGTCAGTGGCCAGTTTGAGGCATTCCGGGCAATAAACCTTTTTGCGGATGTGACCATGCGCATTGTTCTGATGCCAGTACCAGCGGCCGTACGGGCTCCCTTTGCAGAATTTTTTGCCGGTATACTGAGAGATGGGGCAACCGCTACAGACCAGCATGTAGTATATTCTACACGGCGGGCAATCCAGGATACCACCGTCAGATCCCTCCCCGGCAATTATCCGGTTCCATTTTCGGACCGATGCCTGCATGATTTTTATTTTGTTCATAGTCCCCCCTCATTCGTCATACGCTTATATATGGGAACGTTTATTGGCGCAGCAGATTTCCAACGGGTGGGACAGGCATTTCCAATATCTGCGGTGAACGTTTACACTGCGCTTAAGGGTATATTGAACCTTTCTGATGTTGGCGTTAGCCGCCAATTCGGAAATTCGACATTTGGTTTTACCGGAAAGTTCATCCAGAACCGCCTTGACATTGTCGCCGATGGTCCGGATATCATAACCGCCTTCCAAAACCATTACGATACGACCGTTGCAGCAGGCCTCGGCAATTTCCATCAGGCAGCGGGTCAATGCAGCAAACCCGACCGATGAGAGACGCATGTTACCGAGGGGGTCCGTTTCATGGGGATCGAAGCCGGCAGATACAATTATTAAATCCGGTTTGAATTCAGCCGCCAGCGGAGGCAGTAATGCGTGCAGGATAGCGGCATACTCGCTGTCACCGTAACCTCTTGCCAGCGGTAAGTTGACGGTAAACCCTTCGCCTGTGCCGAGACCGGTTTCAGTGAAGCTACCGGTGCCGGGATAGTGCGGATATTGATGCATGGAGAAGAATAAAACGGTGTTGTCCTTCTCGAAAATATGTTGGGTACCGTTGCCATGGTGGACATCCCAGTCGATGATCAGCACACGCGCCATGCCGAGGATCTTGCGGGCATAAACCGCTGCCACAGCCGCGTTATTGAACAGGCAATAGCCCATGGCCCGATTGACTTCCGCATGATGTCCGGGAGGTCTAACCAGAGCGAAAGCATTTGAGTAACAACCGGAGCCCACTTCGGTAGCGGCCTGAAGCAAACCGCCGACCGCCAGGCGGGCGGTTTCGTAAGAGCCGGAGGAGGCGATGGTGTCAGGGGACAGTGCGGTGCATTCGCGCGTGGCCGTGGCTGCGACTTTTTCCAAGTATGTCAGTGAGTGGACCAATAGAATTTCCGCCGTCTCGGCCAGACGGGGTTCGATTGTCGCAAAACGACCGGCCATCCCGGGCCGGTCCAGCATGTTGTAAATCGCCTCTATTCGCCGGGGGGTCTCCGGATGATCTCTCCCAGTCCGGTGGTCAAGGAATCTGTGGTCGCGCACGATTGCTGTTTTGGGCATTGCGGGGTGCCTTTTCTATCCATGGGGCTTCTTCAAAATCTCAACTTGCCTCAGAAGTCTGAGTGTGCAGTCGGTGTTTGTCATCATTCTTTTAGCGGCTTTGTCATTTTTCGTCCGATCCACATGGAATCGTGAGTACATTACAAGGCGCATGTCTGACCATCGACTCCGTGGTTGAACCGATCAACATCTTCTGGAACGAACCGCGCGGCCGCACTCCCACCATTATCAGGTCTATGGCGTTCGCCGTCGCATAGTCACGCAGGCTGTCGGCAGGGTTTCCCGGAATAACCGCCGTGGTGATAGCGTCGCTTTTATGGTAATTGGACGGCATTCGGCGCTGTAAACGTTCATGCAGCTGTGCCTGCAAACTTTGCTGAACTTCTGCGTAAGGTGCGGTTGTCGGGTCGACAAGATCCTCCTGCACCGGGGTTTCCATTGCATGAACGATATGCAGTCTGGAATCGAAGTGCCTGACAAATTTTTCTGCGTAAGGATACAGCGATAAGGTCCTAGAACTCAGATCACAGCAAATGAGGATATTTTTCAACTGCAGCTGTGTCGGGTATGGATCCTGCGTTTTTTTTCGAGGGGGCCGAACCACCAGAAGCGGCCGGCTCAGTGTTCGTGACAGTGCTTCTACGACCGTCCCGAGGAGAAGGCGCTTCCAACCCGACAAACCGTAACTGGCGACCAGAACGATCCCAATGTCATTTGCCCCGGTATACTCGACGATGGCATCAACGGCATTGCCACAGCGGATGACAGTGTCCCAGGCAACGCGCCGATCGACCATTAGCGCCTCGATCCGGGCGCAGGCTTTTGAGACCTGTTCCGGCGCAACTGTTCCCGGTCTGCAATCTGAATCCCCCTGTAACGGGGTGCGTGGGAAACTCAGTGCGTGAAACACGGTGACATGAGCCGTGAATCCCTGGGCCAGTCCGGTTGCGTAGTCGATAATCGATTTCGAAAATTTCGAAAAATCAACGGCACAAAGGATTCTATCTATGTTTGAGTCCATTTTGTTTCCGGCAGAGATTATTTATTAACGAAACAGATAGTTAAAAACGACGGCGGCAGGTCCGACGGGTGGGCGCTGGGTCGGTCGGCAGAGTGAGAATCCGATAACTGTCAGAATCAATCGATCGGTTTACGATCGTGCATAATCGCACAGGTTGAACATCGGGTGCTCGATTCCGATCACCCGATTGGCCGGCCCTTTCGGCCCGTTCGGTTCCTTCGTCAGTGTTAATTTCGACGACGGTCGATGTTCCGGCCGGTTACATGAGGCCTCACGCGCTCATCCCCTGATCCGGGTGCCATCGACGGATCTGAATGAACTTGGGGAAAGCATGCGGTTTGTAAACTGATTTGCCGAGGAGCACCCGCAAGCACTCCTGTATATTTTCCGACATCGTTGGGTGCGGATGCACCGACTTGAGAACATCATGAATGCCTTTGGCCTGATCCATCAACAATGCGATGGACATGATTGTCGTCGAGGCCTGGGGTCCGGCGGCGCGCATTCCCAGAATCATTTCCTGGTCGTCGTCGCTGACGATAATCTTGACGAAACCATCGGATGCCCGCATGGCGATCGCGCGGGTCAGCAAGGCATTGGAATAAACCGCTACCCGGTAAGGTAGCCCTTTTTTTCGACAGGCCTGTTCATTGAGCCCCACGGCGGCAACCGCCGGTTTAAAAAACATGACGGTCGACATGTTGGTGTACTTGAGGGGCCACTTGGTCGCGTTAAACATGTGTTTAACGGCATATCGGGCTTCGGTTTCGGCAATGTTCACCAAGGCCGGGTGGCGCGTCACATCGCCGGCGGCGTATATGTTGTCTTTGACGAGGCAGTTATTGTCGCAGGAGAGGTACCCCGTCTCATCCGGTGCGATTCCCAGACGGTCGAGATTCAACCCTTCCACGTTGGGGATACGTCCGATGGAAATGAGGGCTGCATCGGCCTCAACCACTTCCGAACGACCATCAGCAAAATCAAGAATGACTTCAAGGTGGTTCGGTCTTGCGTTGATTGTCCTCAAAATGCCGGAGTGGTATATGTCAACGCCGTTTTTTTGAAGATTCTGGCTGACAAAGCGGCTGATGTCTTCATCTTCGAAAGGGATGATCCGTTCCTGATGATCGACCAGGTATACTTTTGTCTGGTCGAAATTGGAGAAAATCGTCGCATACTCGCATCCAACAATGCCGGCTCCGATGATAACCAAACGTTTGGGAAATTCTTTCAGATTGAGAATACCATCAGAGTTCAGGACCCGTTTTTGATCGGTTTTGATGTGGGGGAAATCCCGCGGTTTGGAACCCGTGGCTATCAGGAAGAAATCGGCCCGGATCTCTTCACGGTTGTCGTCTTCGAATCTTACTTCCAGGGCTTGGCGGGAAATGAAAGTACCCCAGCCCCTTTTGTAGGTGATCGATCCTTGACCCTTCCAGCGCTCGGGGGAATATGTTTCCAACTGGGAGAGCATCTGGTATTGTTTTTCTTTAACAGCCTGGATGACGGTGTTGCGCACCGCGGTGTAGTCGACGCTCAATCCTGCACTCCGGAACCCGCGATCGACCTTGGCGGCGATGTCATAGTCTTTGGCCAATTCCCACATGGTTTTTGACGATAGGGCGCCCCACATTACGCCCGTTCCGCCGATTTCGCCGCCTTCGACGATACAGACGTGCTTTCCCAAATCGAGTGCCCGCATCGCGCCGGCGTAACCTGCCGGGCCGCTGCCGATGATACAGAGGTCAAACTTGTCAGGCATGTCGTACCGCCTTCCGAGGAGTTCAATTAGGGCCAAGCCGAATGACCTTTTGCCGCCATTATAGGAGAATGTATCCGACAGGTCAATAGAGCGAGGTTGAAGCGGTCGCTGAAGGGGAGCCGAATTTCGAGACGGAAATATTTCAATATTATTTAGGTTGATTTTTGCGTCTGCCCTGACGTAAAAGGACAAAGGGGCAGGAGACACGATGTCATTGATATCTGAGTGAAATTAAAGGCATGGCGGGACTTCGAAAGGAACGGCGTGCGGATGTGGGTCAACCCAAATTGATGATCAAAGGAGGTTTTAGGCCATGGGACAGAAAATCTTGATTGCTTTCGACGATTCTGAAAACGCAATGCGCGCCGTGGAATACATAGCCAGAACCTTTTCTCCGGAACACCGCGTGACCCTTTTTACCGTGCTGCAGGACACCGCTGCACTTTGTGACATGCAGAGCCCGGAGTTGATCCCCTACTTCAAGTCACAGCAGCAGTCCTTCTGTGCCCTCGAGGAGAAAAAGAAAGATCTGGTTTCGACGGCATTGGCAAAGGCTGCCGGTGTATTGCGGGATGCCGGGTTCAAAGCGGATAATATTACCATAAAGGCAGAGCCGAAAACCAAGGGCATTGCCCGCGATATTGCCATCGAAGCAGGCACGGGGTATGATCTTGTGGTGCTCGGTCGACGGGGCATGGCAAGTATAAAAGACTACTTTCTGGGAAGCATTTCTCAGAAAGTGCTCCATCTCGTGCCGGAAGCTTCTATTCTGGTCGTTGGGTAGACGACCATTTATTCTGTAAAATTGACGCCGTTCCCGGGGCTCGAGAGTGATACCGTACGCTGAGATTCTTGTCGCATGCATCTCCATACCTTGATCGAGAAAGCTTTTCTCAGGGCCGCTGATGGGCTGTACCGGCGCTTTCCGCAACCTGTTCCCGATGATAAACGGCTAAAGCACTGCAAATTGATCGCCCATCGTGGTGATCACGAAACCCCGGGCGTGTCGGAAAATACGTTTCCCGCCTTCGAGGCGGCCATCGCCGCTGGCGTGTGGGGAATCGAATTCGATGTTCGCTGGACTTGCGATCTGCAACCGGTAGTGATCCATGATGCCGACACCCGGCGGATATTTGGCACCGACTTGCGCATTCGGAATTCAACCTACCGGGATCTTCGGAACACGCACCCAATGATTCCGCACCTTGAAGAAGTGGTCCGGGAATTCGGCGGGCGTGCACACCTTATGGTCGAATTAAAAGAGGAGCCGTACCCCGACCGAGAGAATCAACGGCGGAGTTTGGAGAGAATTTTCAGAAGCCTCATTCCCCAACGTGATTTTCACTTGATCTCTCTATCCCCAAAACTGTTCGACTTTATCGGCTTTGTACCCGAGCGGGCATTGCTGCCGATAGCGCAGGTCAATATCGGCGCTATGAGCAAACTGGCAGTGTCAAAGAGGCTTGGTGGGATTTTGGGCCATTTTGTGATGATGACCGATTCCGTCGTGAAAAAGCATCGGAAATTGGGTCAGACAGCGGGGACAGGCTTTGTTGACTCGAAAAAATGTTTGTTCCATGAACTCAATCGCGGCATTACCTGGATCTTTACCAACCGGGCCGCTGCCATGCAATCGGTGGTGAATACCTGCCTGGGTAAGCCGTGATTGCCGTGGTCATCGCAAGAGAAGGCGCTTTACAGGAAATACCGGGGCGTTCGTGCAACCGAGACAAATGCGCCATTGGCCCCAGCAACGGTCAACGAACCGAGGTTAAATGAGGAGAACAACCAAATGGAATCGATCCTGAAGTCCTTTGATCTGAAAAATGAACAGTCCGGTGCCGGGACAGGCATACCGCTGCGTTGCAACGGACCACTTCTTAATGTCGTATCGCCCATTAACGGTGGGCTGATCGGTAGCGTTCGTTCGGCCAGCCGGAAAGACTATGAAACCGTCGTTTCTCAGTCTGTAGACGCTTTTAAAATCTGGCGCCGAATACCGGCTCCCCGCCGCGGAGATATCGTCCGTCAGATTGGAGATACCCTGCGGGCCAGAAAAGAAGAATTGGGGGCTTTGGTCAGCCTGGAAACCGGAAAAATTAAGGCCGAAGGTGAAGGTGAAGTCCAGGAGATGATCGACATGGCCGATTTTGCCGTCGGACAGTCAAGAATTCTGTATGGCGCCACCATGCACAGCGAGCGGCCTGATCACCGGATGTACGAGCAGTGGCATCCGCTTGGACCGGTCGGGGTGATTACCGCATTTAATTTTCCGGTGGCCGTCTGGTCCTGGAACGCACTGATCGCCCTTGCTGCCGGTGATACCGTCATATGGAAGCCCTCTTCCAAGGCGATTCTTACCGCCATTGCGACCATGAAAATCATCTGGCCGGTGCTGGAGCGAAACGGTTTGCCCGCTGGAATTCTCAACCTGGTTACCGGTAAACGTGACGAGGTCGGTGACGCCCTCATCCATGACCGAAGGGTGCCGCTGATTTCAGCGACAGGCAGCGTCCGCATGGGTCGGCACATTGCACAAGCGGTGGCAGCCCGGCTGGGAAAAACCATCCTCGAGCTGGGGGGCAACAATGCCATTATCGTAACGCCCAGCGCCGATCTCGATCTTGCCATCAGGGCGATCGTTTTCGGTGCGGTGGGAACAGCCGGTCAGCGCTGTACGACGACCCGACGCCTGATCGTCCATGCGGATGTGTATGACCGGATGATACCCGCTCTGATCAAAAGCTATGGCCAAATCACCATCGGTGATCCCTTGGAGGACGGCATCCTCATGGGCCCGTTGATCGACAAAGAGGCAACTGAAGCCATGCAAGCGGCTCTGGGACTGGTCAGGGAGCAGGGCGGCCGCGTACTCTATGGCGGTGAGGTGCTCAAGGGTGGTCTTTACGAGGCTGGAACCTATGTCAGTCCCTGCATCTGCGAGGTCCGGGCCGATATGCCCGTCGTGCAGGAAGAAACCTTTGCGCCCCTTTTATACATTATCAAATATAACACCATGGCCGAAGCCATGGTCTACCACAACAGTGTTCCCCAGGGCCTGTCATCAGCGGTTTTTACGAGGGATATCAGGGAATCGGAATATTTTTTGAGTCATCGCGGCAGTGACTGCGGTATAGCCAACGTCAATATCGGCACCTCTGGTGCTGAAATCGGGGGAGCATTCGGTGGCGAAAAGGAAACCGGCGGCGGCCGTGAAGCTGGTTCAGATGCCTGGAAGGCATATATGCGGCGGCAAACTTGCACCATTAATTGGTCTGATGACCTGCCATTGGCGCAAGGCATCACCTTTGATTTGTGATTCAGATTTTGCTGGTTTCTGGCGGTGCCCCCTTTGTCCACTGGCCACTTTTCTGCGCTCGGCAAAGCGTCATAAGGTGATACATCTCGACCCCTCAGGCATGCGAACATTCGGGGAGTTTCCGTTGCCCTTGAGAAAGAAGTGGTGACCAGCGACCTCTGCGTGCAAACTTGCGCAGAAAGCAGCATAAAGAAAGAACAGGATTTGATAATAAAAATATAATCTTAGGATATCAATAGCGCTTGTTCCAGTCACATGATCCCTGGCAGTAACGCTGTTCTTTTTCAACCTTGCCCAAGGCACTCAAACTGTGCCCACTTGCGCTGCTGATCATCCCTTCCTCCCCAGTTAAGAGTTTTATAGAAGAACTCCCCGGCTGCAGGGGTTTTTATCATTTCGAAAGTTCAGGCGTTCGGCTCAGGGTCGACCGGGATAGTGATGACCGGTACCGGGGCATTCCGTACCACTTTATCGGCCGTGCTGCCGAGCCGATAGTGCCCTTTGGCACCGCGGGTGGTTAGAATGACGGCATCCACCTTTTCTTTTTCAGCCAGTTTAAGAATTTCCTGGGCGGGATCCCCGACAGCAACATGTTTGATATACAGGGGACACCCATGGAGATGATTGGAGCAAAGGCTATCTAACCGCTGCTTGGCGGTTTTTTCCTCCCATTTGACGATTTTCTTGATTGTATCTTGCTCAAAATCTCCATACCAGGGCTTATGGTTAGCGATATCTTCGATGACATAGAGAACGTGAACCTCCGTATTGTATTTCTCGATCAACGAATTGATGTAGGGAAGCGCTTTTTCGGCCCGTCCGGACAGATCCGTCGGCCACATAATCCTCTTCAGTTCCATAAATGACCTCCTTGCCTTATTTCTGTTGGTCTATACCATTAAAACATAAATACCTTCATCGGAATGTAAATAAGCCGTGGGAAGTTTCCGTAGATTCAGCCCGAAAATTCACCGGATGATTTCATTTGGTATTATAGTGGTTCAAAGAAAAACGTTCCGGTATTTGCAACGTTTATTTGACAATTACTTATTCCACCCTTTCGTAGGGTAAGATTTATTTTTGAAATACGGTACAAAAGGATTAGGTTAGACTTTAGGGCGTCATCGCGGGCACCCGGCCGAAGGCTTGCCTGCAATTGCGCGATGGTGACACACATAAACTGTTGTCTGGTGCGTGCAAAATGCGACTATAAACTTGATTGGAGCACTGACTGAAGACAGGGATACCAACGTGAGAATTAGAAATAAATTACGAATACTGATGCGACATTTTGGTGCTGTTATAGTGATCTGGAGCGTGTTTTTCACAGCGGCGGATGTAGCGGCTGTTGCGACAATTGTTGACGAGCCGTCCGGCGATGAATTACGGGAGTTACTGCGGCTGAGAATCGAACACGAGCAGAAGCAGGCGCGGTTCATATGCCGCGATGAGCTAATCTGCGGGATCGCTGATCTCCCGCTTTTTTATGCCCGCAGAGGGTTCCGGCCGGCATGGGTGTTACAGCCTTCGTTGGCAACTGCGGAATCTTTGATGCGGGCCATACGTGTTGCCAGCCTCGATGGATTACAGACAGCCGATTATCATGCAGACAAGCTCGAGATGCTGATCGATTATGTGACAGAAAATCGTCTCTGCTCGACGCCAAACGAACCAGAGGTTCTTGTGGACCTTGAATTGCTCCTCACAGATGCCTTTTTACTGCTGGGATCCCATTTAATGGCCGGACGGGTGAACCCTGAAACCATTCACACCCAATGGACGGTCTATCATCCCGAAGACAACCTGGCCGAGATTCTTCAAACGGCGTTGGAAACCGACCAGATCGAGTCTGCTCTTGACAGTTTGAGACCTCCCCACCCTGGTTACCGCGAATTAAAATCGGCGCTAAATCGCTACAGGGAAATTTCGGTCTTCGGCGGTTGGCCGATTCTGGATAGGGATCTGCCGTGGCAGAAGGGTGATTCTGGCGTGCACATCGCCAAGTTGCGAGAGCGTTTCAGGTCAACCGGTGACCTATCACCTGCGGCTGGGCCAGCGGAGGATAGCCTCATGTATGACGATCTCCTGGAGGTGGGTATAAAGCGATACCAAGCCCGCCATGGGTTGCCTGAGAGCGGGATGATCGATGCGGAAACCCTGGATTCATTGAACGTCCCCGTGGATGCAAGGGTTCGGCAGATCGAATTGAACCTTGAGCGTTGGCGCTGGATTCCCCATGATCTCGGCGATCCCCATATTCTCGTGAATATTGCCGATTTCAACTTGGCGGTGGTGGAGGCCGACCAGCCCAAGTGGAGCATGCGGGTGGTCGTGGGACGGGATTACCGTCGCACGCCGGTCTTCAGCGCCAACCTCAACTATCTTGTCATCAACCCGTATTGGAATATACCTCGTAAAATTGCGGTCGAGGACATTCTGCCCAAAGTCCGACGCGACCCCGACTATCTCGTCAAGAAACAGATCAAGGTATTTGAAAGCTGGCAGGAAAACGCCAAAGAAATAAGCCCTCACGCTGTTGACTGGTCCAAGGTGACAAAGCGTAATTTTGCTTTCAAACTCAGAAAAGAGCCGGGTCCGTCAAACGATCTGGGTCGGATCAAGTTTATGCTGCCCAACAAATTTGCCGTCTACTTGCACGACACACCGAGCCGAAAGCTTTTCAAACGCAATACACGGTCCTTCAGCTCGGGCTGTATCCGATTGGAAAGGCCGTTGGATTTGGCCGGCTATCTTTTGAAGGATGATCCGAAATGGACCCGAAGCCATATTTTCGAAACCATTGAAAGTAAAAAAGGAAACGTAATCGTACGGCTTCGTAAACCCGTGCCTGTTCACCTGCTCTACTGGACGGCCTGGGTGGATTCTCAGGGAGGGGTAAACTTTCGCGACGACATATACCGCAGGGATTCACGGCTGGATGTTGCTTTAAAAGAAAGGCCGCCGAGCATCGGCCCGGAGGAAACCGAACAAACGGGCACTGGTTCCGTTACAAAAGTATCGAGTTAAGACGGGGGTGGCCAGAATTGCGTTCTTTTTGTCTATCCGAGGAGGGCTATCTACCAATGCCTGACCGGACCGCAATCCAGATGGATAAAATCGGATTCTGGATAGTAGCCGACACCACCCGCCCGGAGTTGCATGGCTTCCACGTACAGTCCTTTAGTTCCAAAGCCGGGGATACGGATGTCAATGGCCATACCCAAGGTGTGAAAACTGCGGCGGGCCACTCCCTTGCTTTTTGTACGCAGCTCGGCATTTGTGACCGGAGATCGATAACCCGAAATGATGTGATACGGTTCGGAGGGATCAATTCGCTTGGCTAGGCGGTAAAGGATATCGAGAAGCCGGGGCCTGATCGCCCGGGTGTCACCCGTACGATGATCACGCAGGATGTGGTTGATTTCGCTCAACGCGTCGGGACAGTAGCCACCCTGCCGGCAATAGCTGACCGCCAGGGTTTCCCCAGTGTGGGTATTAAAAAAAGAGAGGCGCCTGGTGGGGGGCAAACCTTGGCTGATTGCTTCGGCAAGCTCAACCGGACTGATGATAGCTGCGATAGTCGTCAGCAATCCAGTCTTTATGAAATGGCGGCGGTTCAAGCCGATTTTGCGCAGAGATTCTACAAACGTACCGAATGAGTGCAAGGTTCTTCTGGCCTCCCAAAATTATACTTAATTATATCCGGATGGTGCGATACTGTCAACTCACACAACGTCTTCCCATCCCGGCAATTGATATCGCCGGCCATTCCCAAGATTTTTTGACACCTCCATTTAGACCTCTATCGTCACAGCCATAACAAACCGAACTGAATCAGCGCAAAAACAAGAATGGTTTTCCGACCGATAGGCGAGAAACCAAAAACATTACTAATTAAAAAAAAATGTTTAATTAATATATGATTAAATTTAAATCGATTCTTGACAATAACAAATCGGTATTTATTGTCTTGGTAAGATGCAGAGAGCATGACAAGTCGGGGCACGTTTTAGATTCATTATTGAACAAAAATTCAACAGGAGGAAAAAAATGATGTACAGAAGGGTTTTTGGACTTCCGGCATGGCGCACCGGCAGCGCCCTGGACGAAATGGATCATCTTAAGAGGCAGATCGGTCGTATGGTTGACGGCTGGCCGGCGATGTCAAACGATCGTGAACGCTCCGGGGTATTTCCACCGGCAAACCTGACCGAAACCAGGGACCATTACGTGTTGAGGGCTGAACTGCCTGGGGTGACACCGGCAGATTTGGACATTCAGACAGCTGGAAACTCATTGTCAATAAGCGGAGAGAGAAAAATAGCAAAAGAAGAGGCATCGGCCCGCTACCATCGCCGTGAGCGTGATGCCGGGCGCTTTTCCCGGGCAATCGCCCTACCTGGAGAGATTGACGCCGAGAATATTACGGCCAAACTGACCGATGGTATACTGGAAATCGTCGTGCCAAAGGCTGAAAAAGCCAAGCCGCGACAAATTGCAGTCAATTAGAGGACTTGCGTGGATGCCTCGAGCACAACATCCAATGGCAAGAGAGAAGGGAGATATCAGCGAAGATGAATACAGAATCCAAAGAAATAAAGGTCAGAGAAAAGCAAGCGGTTGCATCTGCGGCCGAACAGACCAAGCCAGGGCTTGTGTTTACACCCAACGTCGATATATTTGAGACCGCAGCAACTCTCACGCTGCTGGCAGATGTGCCGGGAGTGAAGCCCAAGAATATCGATATCGATCTGCGTGATAATATGCTGACACTTACCGGTGAAATCGAACCGGCTGGCTCACCGGATGAAAGTGAACTTCTGATCGAATATGCGATTGGCAAATATTATCGGCAATTTACCCTGTCCGAGGTGATCGACCAGACCAAGATCGATGCCAAAATGGAGCACGGAGTCCTGCGCCTGACCTTGCCAAAAGTGGAGAAAGCCACCCCTAGAAAAATAGAGGTCAATGCTGGCTGAATATTCAGGGCCGGAACCGACGACCAAGACATCCGGGTACCGGCCTTCTTTTCTTTAGGGCGCAGTCTCCAATGATATCCGGCTGGGGATTCGCTGCGATCCTCGATCTGTACTCGCTAATTTAGACCGCCCTGTACAGCCGGCGGGGCGGTTGAGTTCGAGTGTAATCTTTCATCAGGCCCATCCATATCTCTCCCACAACATTCCGCAGATCAATCCATCAACCCTGTGCCGTAATGCCATGGTGAGGCCATTTTCTCGAAAAATTCAGTAAATCTTCTCTGCTTGACTGACCAGGGTTTCGGTGGCCAGTTGTATCCCTAAAGAACCGTATGACCAGGTGTCACCAACGGCTCCATCACTGGTTAACATGAACAAATAGGCAATCAAGGCGCGCAGGTTTAAAAATATTATTAAAAACTTTATATGCAATAAGTAATATTATTTAAGCTAAAATATACCAGCCAGCCTTGGTTTGAGATAAATGATCAAAGAAACCATGGACGATTTCTGAGATCTTTCAGCCCACCCGGTGAGGTGGATCCGGAGACGATAAAACCAAGTATATAGATGGTGTCCTGGAGGTTGAAATTCCCAAACCTCAAAAAAGCCAACCGCCATAAGAGAAACTCTTCCCAGAATACAAATTACATCCTCGCCGTTCGCGATGGTCAGTTTAGGTCGAATACGCCTCACCGGGTGACAAGAACCGAAAAAAACATTGATGCATGCAACGAAATGGTGTTAAGTCATTTCCGGTACAGTTTGGGTATAGTGGGCACCGAATGCTAATAACTCAACCCATCGATCATATCAAAGGAGGTCAGGCATGAAGAAGGTTCTCATCGGTTATGTCAGCCGAACCGGCACCACCGGAAAAATGGCCGAGTATATTGCCGAAGGTATCCGAATCAACGGACACGATGTCGAGTTGATCAAAATTGCAGAAATAAAGGATGAAAAAGCATTGGCTGGATACGACGGTTACGTCTTTGGCTGTCCCACATACCACCGAGATTTGACCGGCGGAATGAAGTCCTTTCTGTTTTTAGCCCAGAAGGTCAATATGGTCGGCAAAATCGGCGGTGCGTTCGGTTCCTCCACCCATAGCGGGGAGTCCGCCCAGATGATTTTCGATACAATGCAGCATGTCTACAAAATGGACATGCTCGATTTAGGCGCTCTGAACCTGAAAGAAAGTGTTGTTCCGACCGATGAAGGCCGGCGTGCATGCCAGGATTACGGCAAGGCGGTCAGCAGTAAATTTGCCTGATCGTAATACCAAAAGGAGTATTGCAAGTGGGAAATCAGACCGTCGTCATCTTCAAACCTTACCCTTTCTCGGGTGGCCAGAAGATTTACATTGCGGAAGGCCCGCGCAAAGGCGATTGGGAGGTTGTCAGTGTGACTGACCGCAAAGTCAAATTGCGCTGTCCGATTAGCGACCGGGAGTTCGATTGGGATCGTTTCTGTTTTGCCGTCGAGGAGCGCAGCGACGTCGAATGGCCCCGTAAGGACTAGACGCAATCTCAAAATTAGGATTTTCGGTCGAGATCAAGGCGAACCCTAAGATCCCCGCAGCGCGGGATGTCCCACCCGATCCAACACCGCATGTGGGTCACAACCCGCAGGCATACAAAAGTATGTCCAGGCCTTGAGACTAGGGCTCAACGCAGAGACTCGTTCGCCCCTGGCGGATCGGGCGAAAAGACGCCTCTGCTGAGATGCCTCCTAATGTCTTCCAGTAGGCATGGGCCTTTCTATCCGGGCGGGGTCCGTGGTATATCCGGGACCGGTGCGGATGAAATCGTAGGGCAAACCGCTTGCACCCTTTTGTGCCCTTATCAGGAGTTTGCGGTGATTGAAGACGGCAGCGCCCCTGATTGTTATACATGGGCGGGCCGTAATAAAATCAGCATAGTGCTTTCATTGCCAGCGGACCAGTGCGCTTCCCCAGGTCAGCCCGCCACCAAATACCGGCATACAGATCAGATCCCCCGACTTGATACTGCCGTCGCGAATGGCTTCATCCAGAGCAATAGCGCAGGAAGCCGAGGAGATGTTGCCGTATTTGTGCACCGTCATGTAGAATTTTTCAAAGGGGATATTCATCGACTTGGAGATGTACTGGAACATCCGGATGTTGGCCTGATGGGGTATGATCCAGTCGATATCTGAGATTTCGACCCGGTTGTGATCAGCGGCTTCCCTGATCGAATCCATAAAGTATCTCACCGCCACCCGAAAGCTCAGATTGGCCTCGATCATGTTAAGGGTGTGAAGCCCTTTGTCGACACTTTCGTGACTAATGGGCGTTGTTTTGGAACCCCCGCCCGGGAGCAATAGATCCGTGCCATTGGCGCCGTCTGTGTGAATATGGGTCGACAGGATTTCCGGCCCAGCCTCACCCAGGGTAAGCACTGCCGCGCCGGCACCATCCCCCCACAGGATACATGTGGATCGGTCCTGCCAGTTTAGCGTGCGGGTCATAATTTCAGATGCCACCACCAGAATGTGCCGACAGGTCTTGTTCTTTAAATACTGCTCGGCGACGTTGAGGGCGAAGATGA
The DNA here is from genome assembly GCA_963848135.1 of uncultured delta proteobacterium. GTDB lineage: Bacteria > Desulfobacterota > Desulfobacteria > Desulfobacterales > SG8-13 > JARFQH01. The sequence continues at coordinate 642,607 of CAWKCK010000017.1, read as the reverse complement.
AACCCGAACACGCCGCTGTGACATCGAAGGCTATCGCCCGGGGGGCGTCTAATTTTGCTTGTAACCAGTTTGCAGCCGACGGGCAGCAAGTATCCGGGGTGATGGTGGCCATGATGATGAGATCCAGGTCCCGGGGGGACATAGCGGCCATTTCCAAAGCCCGGAGTGAAGCTTCATAACCGAGGTCCGAAGCCGCCACGGTCGGCTCCGCAATTCGTCTTTCGCGAACGCCGGTTCTTTTGCTTATCCATTCATCCGTGGTATCGAGACCCAGAGCCACCAAATCGTTGTTGGTCAATCTCTTGGGCGGTACGCAGGATCCCGTCCCCAGAATTCTGATCGTTTCCATCATGTGCGAGCCAAAGGCCCCTTTCCGAATGATATTCTGAAATTGGCTATATGTACCGGTCCACCATTTCGCTGATAAATTTCTCGACACCCTGGGGCCCTTCGCTTTCTTGCAGTTGCTCGATAAGGCCCCTGATTTTTTGGTAGGTTTCCGGGTCGGTTCTCAAGTCTTCGGTGGATCTATACGTTCCTCCCCGACGACCGGCCCGGAAGACAAGACGGTCGGTGTCGTCTAATTCCTGGTAATTTCGGATCACCGCCAGCATTTTTTCTTTATTTTCCGGTAGTTTTCCGTTGACTTCCTCCAGCAGGTTCATGATGTGATCACTGGTGAGAGTGCTGGTAACACCGTCAAGGGTTTCGACAAAAAGTTTGATCTCTGCCGCCAGCATGTCATCGGTCTGCATCGTAAACGATCCATCTTCAATATTCTTGTAGAGCGGAATCCGACGGGGGACGCGCAAGCTGCGCAATCGAATAAAATGCGGGTTGATTCGGTTGAGGACTTTAGCGGTTTCCACGGCATGCTCCCGCCACATTTCTTGCCCGCCGAGGCCTGGCATGACGTATTCGGACAATTCCATGCCGGCCTCTGTTACCCTCAGCCCTGCCTCAATCTGTTGTTGGGCGGAGACACCTTTCTTCATCAATTTCAGCAATGGGTCGTACCCGGTTTCCAATCCGATATGGATACGATCCAGGCCGGCTTTTCGGATTCGCTTCAAAGATTCAATTGACTTGCGGGTGACCGTTCGAGACCGCGAGTAGGTTGTGACACGCGAAATATTTGGAAATTTTTCTCTGAGATACCCCAGCACCGTCACCAGGTCATCGGTTTTCATGATCAAATTGTCGGCATCCTGCAAGAAACAGGCATCCGTTCGATAATAGAGCCATGCCGCGATGCTGCGATAAGTATCATTGTATCCGGACTGGTTGAAAAGATGGCTGACGACGTCATCGGTCACTTCGCCCCCGTGGCCCAGCTGAATTGACAGATTTCGGATATCGTCGGCAATGTCCCTCGCCGCCTGTATGTCTTGCTTGATCTCCGCCACCGTTCGCAGCGAAAATTTTCTGTGTTTATAAACCGGGCAGAAGAGGCACTGGTTCCAGGGGCAGTTACGCGTTAACCTCAACAACAGACTGCGTGCTTCATTGGGGGGGCGTATCGGTCCTTGTTCAAAACTAATATTCCTATGGTTCATTCTTGGATCGGTCCTTTCGCGTGAACTGCCGGTTACAACACGGTCAGCCCGCATGTATCTTGTAAATGTATCGTCGGACATAAAAGGTTCTTATCAACCCGTATAAAATCACATTACATTCCATCAAGCGAAATATTTTGTCATTCGGTTGACAAAAGATTCGCTGGCAATATTGCAATGAAACAGGCCGATTGGCCGCACGGGCATGCCGGTTTCCCGCACGGAGATAATTGTGCCCTTTTTATTGACCGGCGAAAAATGACCACACTGACGGATATGCTGACTAAAATCAACTGAAAACTGCCTTAGGTCAGCAGCCGGCGAAATTCTATAAACAACGGTTTGAACCGGATCACTGGTCGCAGATGAACACCCGGGCCGGAACTCTCGTGATCAGACGCGAGCCGCTGTCGGTAACCTGAAAAACGCTTTCGATTCCGGCGGCAAATTCGTCTCTGTAACAGAATTTCGGTTCCAAAGCCAACGTCATGCCGGGTTCCAGGACATCTCTTTTGCCTCTGGCGATATAGGGTGGTTCGATAAGTTCGAGTCCGATGCCGTGACCGATAAAATCGACCTTTTGATCCGGAGGTCCGAGAAAAGTCTCTTCAAATCCTGCGGACTCGGCGGCGGCTACTGCATAATCAAAAAGTTCTCCGGTTGTAATACCCGGTCTCACTTTTTTGAGTACCGCATTGTGAATATCGATGGCGGTGTTGCAGGCCTGCAATGCCCTTTCAGTCATCTCTCCTATGGCGAACATACGGGTTTCGTCCATGTGATAGCCGTTGAGCATCGTCCCGAAATCCACCAGAATCGGTTCGTGTGGCTTTATGACGCGGTGCCCCGCACCGCAGGGGAAGGCGGGTGAGGTCCCTTCGCCGCTAAATGGCGAGTCGAGCATCCCGACCTTGCCGCCGTTTTCACCGCTGAGCACATGCCACGGGTAGGCCTCGGATTGATAATTCCGCGTGCGCAATTTACCGCCATGCCCGAGTTTGCGGGCATAGGTTTCATAAATCGCGGCGAATTCCATTTCGCTCAGCCCCGGCTTTAGGACCGTCTGCATGTAGTCGAATGTTCGGGCACTCAATTCTGCGGTTTGCTCCATTTGAACAATTTCCCAGTCAGATTTGATTTGGCGTACATTCAGAATAAGGGAAGAGCCATCCACCAGCCGGCAACCATTGAAGAGGCGGCGGTAGAAGTTGAATTCTTTAACCGGCAGCACATCGTATTCGAGGGCAAGCGTTGGCGGAAGGCGATGATAGAGATCAATGATACGTTCGGGAAGATCCTTGACGGACTGTATGGCGACGATGTTGTGTAGGGCCGACTCCCTTTGTGCTCGCGGCAGATAGCGTTTGATGCACAGCAACGGTTCGCCGTCGGCCGGAATGAAAAGAAATCCATGCTGTGCCGTACCGCTGAAATAGAAGAGGTCGACCCGTTGAATGATCAACAGACCGTCTATGCTGTTTGCCTGCAAGAAATGCTGAACGTTGCGACGCCTGCGTTCGATTTCTGCGGCCGGTACCTTGAAAGGTCTCATTGATACTCAAACTTGTAAAATTGGGCCAATAAGAATAATCATCTTTAAACCCCCAGCCTTTTTGAGGAGACGCCCAAAGCTTGACAGTTCCAGAAGTTAACAACGACCGGTGACGATGCAAAAATTCAACGGCCGGTTGTTTGGCCGAAATAATAGTTTCAAAAGACCGTATTGAACGGTTCACAAGCCATCCCTGCGGCTTTGCAGGAATTCAGTGAATATCAAAGACGTGCCATTATGCGGGAAACTCTGGTCATCAGATTCTCTTACGCCAAGATAAATAACTATACGACAATGGCGATCTTTTCAAAAGCCCTTATCGTTCAACGGACAAACACATAACATAAGGAGATTGGTTGTGATACTGGAATATAAGGGGAACAAGCCTCGAATCGGGCACAACGTTTTTATTGCGCCGACCGCGGTTGTTATCGGAAAGGTTTCTATCGGAAACAATGCCAGTATTTGGTTCGGAAGCGTTGTCAGGGGCGACAGGGACACCATCACCATTGGAGATAACACCAATATCCAGGACAATTGTACCGTGCACACCGACCCCGGCAAACCGGTCCGCATCGGCGGCGGTGTTTCCATCGGTCATGCTGCCGTTGTCCACGGCTGTACTATTGAAAATGACTGCCTGATCGGTATCAAGGCCGCCGTGCTCAACAGTGCGGTAATCAGGGAGGGTTCAATCGTTGCATCGGGAGCGGTTGTCAGGGAAGGTCAGGAAGTCGGCCCTTTCCATTTAGTGGCTGGGGTTCCCGCAGAAGTCAAAAAAAGCCTGGACGATAAAACCTTGAACAATATACGCGGAACGGTGGAGATATATACCCGTCTTGCCGACGAATACCGTAGCATCATATCTTCGACTGAGTGACGCGTTGCGGGAGACTCAGAATATTGGATGAAATGTCCCGGTGGTCAGCTGCCAGGACAAGTTTGTGTGCCGGGGCGCTCAACGAAATACCGGCTGCTTGCGTAGACTTCTAAAATTTAAACGAAATCAGCAATATATTGCAATAAATTCCAAAGGGTGAGGAGGCATCAAGTTGGCGCATTCATCACCGAACGCGGGTCGGACGATTGACATCCTGATCGTCTGCACCGGAAACATTTGCCGCAGCCCAATGGCCGAAGGCTTGTTGAAGTCGATGTGGCCGAAGGATCTGGACCCGGAGGCTGTCATTCATTCCGCCGGGACCCATGCCTCGGAAGGTCTGCCAGCCGAACCCTACGCCGTGCGTGCGGCCAGTGAGTACGGTGTCGATATAAGAGCCCACCGCTCGCGATTGTTTGACCCTGGTTTTGTGAATAGCGCCGATCTTATTCTTGCACTGGCGCAGCCGCATGTCGTTTTTATCCGCAACGCAGCCGGTGGCGAATCCAAAAATGTCCGCTTGCTCTGCGGTTTCAATGCGGCCAGCGCGCGATGGGATGTACCGGATCCTTACGGTGGATCTCTGGAGACCTATCGAGAATGTGCCCGGATGATTCGTGACTGTCTGGCGCACGTTGTCATCCAATTGGAAGAGAATTTTGGTGGTACAAAATTGCCCGATCCGGCATCTGGATAGAACATCGAATCGGGCGGCAGGAATTGAAGAATCGCGGGTAGGCGTGACTACAGGGTGTTGAAAAACGATTGCGCTTGACAATACGGCGTTAAAGCTGAACCGGGGGGCTCTACCCCCGCTTCAGCGAAAATGCACATTTATCTCACATTAACGCCACTTTTTCGTCGAATTTTGCCTTGTCTTGCCGGCGTCCATGACGTTTTTCAACACGCTGCTAACAACAGATCAAAGTTTCTCTGCCTTTGAGGACAGGTAATCCGCTACGCCTTCGGCCGTCGGTTTCATGCCGGTTTCCCCCTTCTGCCAACCGGCCGGGCACACTTCTCCGTGCTCTTCGTGGAACTGCAGGGCATCCACCATCCGCAACATTTCTTCCACATTGCGCCCCAAGGGCAAATTGTTGACCACCTGGTGCTGGACAATGCCGTCCTTGTCTATCAAAAAGGAGGCCCGCATGGCGACCCCTTCCGGGTGCTCTATGCCGTAAGCTCTGGTAATACTGTGCGTGATGTCGGCCACGATGGGAAATTTCACCGGTCCGATGCCGCCGTCGTTGACCGGTGTGTTGCGCCAGGCGAAGTGGCTGAACTGGGAATCGATCGATACGCCGATTACGGTTGCGTTGCGTTCTTTGAACTGTTCGATGCGGTGGTCATGGGCCAGAATTTCCGTCGGACAGACAAAAGTGAAGTCGAGGGGCCAGAAAAAAAGGATGACATAGTTACCCCTGAGGTTCGACAGCTTGAACTCTTCGTCAATAGTGCCGTTCGGCATCACGGCCGGGGCCGTGAAATCCGGTGCTTCCTTAGCAACAAGAACGCTCATTGTTCACTCCTTTCGATATTCGATATAGTAGTTATCGACCTATTAAGCGCAGGGCCTGCGCCTAATATCATGGTTTAATCGACAAAGGTAAAAGTATTCAGGATTGGCTATTTTTCAAGGTGGGGTTGAAAATCTTAAATCTTGCCTCCTTTTTCAATAGAGGAATGAACTTGTGGTTGGCTTTCGGAAGGGGATAAGCGGATAATTCATCGAGATTCACCCAGCGATAGTCCGTCGGACCCTTAAGTTCTACACGGCCGGATTCTACATGACAGCAAAAGACATCCATTTGGATCTTAAAATGGGTGTAGGCATGCCGAATTCGGGATAGAAATGAGTCGACCTGCACTTTCAAGCCCACTTCTTCGCAGATTTCGCGTATGCAGGCCTCCTGAGGTGTCTCGCCCTCTTCGATCCTGCCACCGGGAAATTCCCACAAACCGCCCAGAAGCCCATCTGGCTTGCGGCGGGTGATGAGAACCCGGCCGTTTTCAAACACCACGCCAACGGAAACCCGGTGTAAGGGAATGGGTGCTTTTTTGATTCGCTTGGGATAGGTCGTGACCATGCCATCGGCATAGGCCCGGCAGTGCATCTGAATCGGACAATCCGAGCATGCCGGCCGACGGGGTTTGCAAAGCAGTGCCCCCAACTCCATCAGCGCCTGGTTGAATGTTCCCGGTTGCGAGGGATCGAGGAGCTCAGATGCTGCTGGTTTGAACACCCTGTGAGATGCGGATAAATTGACCGGGGAATCGATCCGACCCAGTCGCGCCAGGACACGTTTGACGTTGCCGTCGACAACCGCAAACGGTTGATTGAAGGCGATACTCAAGACAGCGGCGGCAATGTAGTCGCCGACGCCGGGCAGTTTCTTGAAGTCGTCCATTTCCGGCGGGATGCGTCCTCCATGACGGTGTTGCACGATCTGGGCTGCCCGGTGTAGATTTCGTGCGCGGGCATAGTACCCCAGGCCTTCCCAGATTTTCAAGACGGCCAATAAATCCGCCTGTGCGAGATCTAAGACGCACGGGAACTGCTTCAGGAAACGATGGTAGTAAGGGATAACGGTCTTTACCGTGGTCTGCTGGAGCATAACTTCGGATATCCAGATGGCATAGGGATCATCCGTTTCACGCCACGGCAGGTCGCGTTGATGGTGCTGGTACCACTTGATCAAGTGACGGCGCAGGGTGGAAATGTCATTTCTTATTTTCATAGCCGGGCCGTTTCAGGTGATGATAGGGCGGCAGGGTCGACAGGCGCGGGTCTTCGATCGGAGTCCCTATAGTAAAATGGTATAAGCTTTGCCAGCGAGTTCCCGTCAATCCGAGCAGCGAATGAACCGCATCATCGAAAAAGCAGCCGATACCGGTGCCGCGCACGCCCTGCGCTTCGGCCTCCAGGTAGAGCGTCTGGCCGATCATACCGGATTCCCAGAACATTTGGCGATAGCGATAGGGTGCCGATATCACGGGTTCGGCGAAGCGTGCGATCATACCCATCGAAAAGATCGACTGCCCCGCAATATCTTGGTGGCAGCTTACCCGGGTGGCTTCCTCGCGGAAATTGCCATGTTCGAGTCGGTACAGTGGCAGCCGTTGCGTAACCGGGTCCCACAGAAAATCGGTGCGGCATGATTTCTGGAGGCTGGATAGATCTGTTTCGTTGCGGCAGAGAATATAGAGCCCCTTCGGTAAGGATTGCACATTGTGGACAAACAGCAGAAGGTGAACCAGGCTCTTTCCGAGACCAAGGTCAAAAGGCGGACAGTGGTTGCGGGGCAAGGTCTTGTCAAGAATGGCATAGAAGGCCTCTCGATCGATCGATCCCTCCGGATCAAATGCGGTTGCGCTGCGGCGGCGGCGAATGATCTCAGATGCCCTCAGGGAACTTGACCGGGCATTGAGAAACGGCCTGTCGCCATAATCGTACCATGCATCCGCCGTGCGCGGTTTGCGGCAATTTCGGAGTGTCAGATATATGATCTGCCAGTCGACCCCTTCCGGGCTCAGCTTATTCGGTGTTCCGGCTAATGGCAATTGGGTGTAATCAGCGACGATGTCTTCAGGAATCGCTCGAGCCGTGGGTGTCGTATCTTGTCGATGGACGAAACAGATCAGGTCAGGTTCTTCGGATTCCAACGGTTCCCATTCGATCCGGTCGAACCCCAGCAACGCTTCGGTGTCTGCATCGGATAGGCTGCTAAGATAAGTGATTTTCCACCCCTGAAGGGTTGCGGCGAAACTCAAAGACGCCAGCGCGTGTCCGACGTCATGGTTGCAATATCTCAGCGCCCGTTCGCCATATTTCCACGCCTCACGCCAAATGATACTACTCAGGCCCATCAGAAAGCCGTCGCTGTTGAAATGGGTGCGTGTTCGGTGCCAGAGCGTAGACGGGAGTTCGGCCCTCAGTTCCAGCGCATGATAATACGGCGCGTAATGATAAAGTCCGGCCGGGACCGATTTCATTTCAGGCAGAATCAAATGTACTTCCGTGGGGTGCAAGTTGCCGCTTGAGGGATTCATACGCAGAGGCCAACGGTTCTGACCGTAGGCTTTCCAGGCTGACAACCCCATGGAGAGTTCCAGAAAGGCGGCCACGCTGTGCAGGGTGAACGCGCCACCGTTTTCAATCCCGCGCTGATACAGTTCCAGGTGGTGGTGGGGTGATTCTTCTTCAGCAAACGGAAGGGTTATGGTGGTCGTACCGTCATAAAATCTGAAAGGGTTCGGCTGATTTTTCCAGTCCATATAACCCGGGGATCTGGCGTACCGGTGCAAGTGGTGTTTGGTCTGCTCGTGATAGCGAATAATGTCTGTAGCGCTTTGCTCTTCCATGTTGATACCGTTTCATGCAAGATGTATTTTTCATACCTACTAACTATCGCAAGAGTTTCCTGATAAGTGAAAGGCTGCCGTATGGCGGATAGCGCAACGGAAAATCCAACCGCGGGAACCTCCTCACCACACTCTTTCGATGCGAAAACGCGTCGAAACTGGCTTTACCCCGGTAACTGCCGATACCACTCTGACCGACGCCACCAAATGGTAAATAGGGTGAGGCATAGTGAAGCATGGTATCATTGATGCAGCCGCCGCCGAAAGATATGCTGTGCAAGACCGCCGACTGGTTGCGGCGGTTGTTCGAGAAAAAATAGAGTGCTAACGGTTTCGGGATGGATTTGACTTTCGCGATTGCTTCGTCTAAGTGGTCAAATATCATGATCGGTAATAAGGGACCAAATATTTCTTCCCGCATGATGGCTGCATCCCAACCGACGTCATCGATGATGGTCGGTCCGATGTAGAACGCTTTTCGGTCCCGATCGCCACCGGTTATAATCCTTCCGTCAGCCATCAATCCAATCAGACGGTCGAAGTGACGGTGGTTGACGATCCGAGAGAAGTCTTCGCTATGACGCGGATTTTTTCCGTAAAACTGGTGGATGGTATCCTGCAGCAGGGTTACAAGGGCCTTTTTTACACTGCGGTGGACCAAAAGGTAGTCCGGGGCGATACACGTCTGTCCGGCATTCAGAAACTTCCCGCTACATATTTTGCGGGCAGCATCGGCCAGACTGGCATCCCGGTCGACGATACAGGGGCTCTTGCCGCCCAGTTCCAGTGAGACCGGGGTTAAATTTTTGGCGGCGGCTGCCATCACTGAGCGGCCGACCGCCGGACTACCGGTAAAGAATATTTTGTCTAACCGTTCTTCGAGCAAGGCCTGACCGACGTCAGCATCGCCTGAAACGACGGTAATGTATTCGGCCGCGAACGTGTCGGCGATCATATGCGCCAGAACGGCTGCGGTGTTAGGGGCAAATTCCGAGACCTTCAGGATGCCGCAATTTCCGGCCGCTATCGCTCCAATCAAAGGATTGATCGTCAAAGCGAAGGGGTAATTCCAGGGGCTTATGACCAGGGACACGCCGTAGGGTTCCGCAAAAATGAAACTGGCGGCCGGAAAGATTGTCATAGGTGTCCAGACGCGCACCGGCCGGCTCCAAGAGCGTAGGTGTCTGAGGGCAAAACGCAGTTCGGACAGAACGATCCCCACCTCGCTCATGTACGCTTCATATGGGGCCTTATTGAGGTCGCGCTTCAGCGCTTTCAGGATTGCCTTCTCGTTTGCGACCACTGCTGATCGGAGGCGGCGCAGCTGTGCCCTGCGGAACGCGATCGACAGTGTTCGTCCCTTATTGAAGTATCGGCGCTGTTTGGAAACGATTTGAGAGAATCGTGATGTCATTTCGACGCCACCACGGGATTATCCTCCACAATTAGCGATGGCTTGCGTTAAAACGCGCATGTGTGCCTTTTCCGCCTGGGCCAAAGACAACAATGCGCCACGGGCATTGTCATCCGCGGTGCGCTCGGCGACAGTGCGATAAAGTTCAAAGGCCCGGTACTCAATCAGAAGGGAAAGTTCGATAAGGTTGATACAGTCCTCTTCTGAAATCGGCGAAGAGACCTCCGCCAGGACTTTTTGCAACGGTTCCCCGCTTTCAAGGATTTCTCCTGTCAGATCAGCGAACAAGCGTTCAAATTCCGGTGGATTTTCTATGCGGGAGGCCCAAATGGCGTAAACAGATGCCGCATGAGCTGTTTCGGCCCGACTCAGTGCTTCGAAAGTCGCCGCATAGGGTTGAGCAGCGCAGCGGGTGGCCACGGCGTGGTAAAATCGCCAGGCGCCTTTTTCGAGATTCATGGCCGTGTAAAGCAGGGCGTCAGTTCTCCCCGATTCGTCAAAGACCCTGACCCTGGGAAAGTCATTCAGCGTTTGTCCGAACCAGCGCAATATGCCCCCGGTCAGGTTATAAATCCGATGTCTGGTGACCTCGGCGTCGATAACCAGGGTGCCTGCTGCCAAAGAACGCCCCCCGTTGCTGCAGTAAAAAATCAAATCTCGATCGGTTGGCAACGCATAGAGCTGGGATTCCAAGTCCAGTAGAGGGAGAAACATTGCCCCGGGAATGTGTCCGTGACGGTATTCCTGTGACTGGCGCACATCGACGATCAGGTAATCTTTTTCATTGTGCGATTCTACCCAGGTCTTTAGTTCGTCTGCATCCAGACCGATCGGTGTGGATGAATCAAGATCATTCATGACGGCCCGGTTCCTAAGGTGTTCGGTGGTCGGCAAATCTGGATAAGTCTAAATTATAATGGTGGCCTAAGTTCCTACGGAGGGCAAAGATAACCCCGTCACTGATACAGTCACTTCATCGACCGAAACATTCGGTGGTGGCTTCGTCTGGGGTCGGTCGATAGGAGGCACGTGATGGAAGGCCTATGCGGATGCTTTGCCTTCCCCGTATGATATCCATAAAGCTGTCTATGCCATCTCTTTTGATCGTTCTTTCGTGAAAGATGGCCCCAGGGCGCGACCCACGCCTGCGGAAACCGGTGTCTGCCCGCGAGCATGTTCAGTCTTTATTGCGTTTGTAGCAATTACAGTGCTGGTTACCGCAATTGGGACAGATATAGACGTCACTGCTGCCGGTTCGGTTTTCTTTTTGGTGTGATACTTTCAGTCGGTAAAAAACGGCCAATCCGATGAATACAACAACAGCGGTCAAGATAAGCCACATAATAAGCCTCGCATGTGAGTGGCATTCGAAAACCCGGCCGCCAGGGCAATTGTTCCTACCCCATGGCAGTCTGCAATCGCCGATGCGCACTGGCCAATCATCAAGGGTCTATTGCCACGGAGGAGGTTGAATCGCCGGTTTGGTCATCACCAAAATAAAAGGGGCAACACTGATGAGTGTTGCCCCTGGGATTTCGTCCGAAATCAGACTTCACAGCTGCCATCGGAGTGGCAACCGCCGCATTTGCTCTCGAATTTGATGTTGCTGGTCAGCCTAAATCCATATTCAAGGTAATCGACTTTAACTGGTGTGGCTTTTTGCATGAATTCCTTATCAATGATGTACGTGAACCCTTCTATGCTAAAAACCTGGTCGGTATCTTTCGGCTCATCCAGAGCCATGGCCAACGAAGGCCCGCCTCAACCACCTTCGTTAAGAAAAATCCGTATCGGAGACACCTCTCTGCCCTTGAAATACTCGGAAATTTGTTGTGTTGCCGCTTCTGTAACCTCAACCATAATATCCTCCTTCGAATATACCGCAACCGTGCTCACATGTTCGACGCTACTTTCCAGTGGCGAAACTAATGATCTTACCGGTGTTTGTCAATCGCAAAAAAATCATTTCTATACCCGAATCTCGCGGTAAAGGTTTTTACGCTGTTGCAGACGGGGGCCGTCACTTCATATAATGCTCTTTTTCTTGGTACCAACGCGGTTTTTTCGCGAAGTGTTATGAAAATGGTCCGTTTGGTAACGCAACCTGATTGGATTCGGCATGCCACATTCGTATTTAGGTACAAAAATCGTACTTTGGGTCGATTTTTTTCAAGGCTAACGACCGTTCATAACGTCTTTAAGCGCGCCGATATGGTGTCATCATAAACCTTTTTATCGCTGTCGGAAAAAAGGGCGAAGATGACTTTCTGTATCTCGATGGTTGTCTGCAAAAACCGGGTGACAGCCTCGACAGCGACACGGCAGGCCTTATCGATCGGGTATCCATATGCGCCGCAGCTGATAGCCGGAAAGGCAATGCTGGAAAGCTTCGTGTCCAAGGCCAGTTTGAGACTGTTTTCATAGCATCTGATCAGAAGGCGTTCGGCCTGGCCGGGGCCCGTGCTGCGGTAGATCGGGCCGACGGTGTGGATCACATAACGGGCCGGCAGATTGTAACCTCTGGTGATCCGGGCCTCTCCTGTCGGGCACCCGCCTAAAGCGCGGCACTCTTCTAAAAGTTTGGGTCCGGCCGCTTTGTGAATGGCCCCGTCGACGCCGCCACCACCCAAAAGGGAGCTATTGGCCGCATTGACGATAGCATCTACCGCAAGGCGTGTAATGTCCCCCTGACAAACCGCGATTCTGGCATCAATCTCCGGATCTAAAGCATGACCTCGCTTGCACGGTAATCTCATATCTCACAGATCATAGAGGGTTTCATCGCGGGCCGGCGATGGTCTATAGGATGTGTTGCCGATCTTTTTTTTGTCCGGCAGGGTAAAAGGGTCTTCATTTTCAAGAAGATCGCCCATTTCGGCCTCAATTTTATCCGGGTCTTCGCCTTTCTCCATGCGGCTAAGCGCCTCTTGCATTCCGTCCCCGAGTTTCATTCCGGTCATGTCCGACAGTTTGCGCATAAGGTCGGCTGCCTGGCGGGGGTTGTCTTCGTCAATCCTCTCCGCTTCTCCGGCCAGCATGTTCATTGCCTGTTCCATCTTGGATTCATCGAAGGGCAGATCCTCCATACCGTCATCCTCTTTGGCCTTTCCGGCGATGGCAAAGGCGGACATCTGCCGCTGGAGGGTGTTGACTTTACACTTGGGGCATTTGGGTTTTTTCGTCGTGTTGATTGTTTTTGAAAAAAAATTGTAAATCGTGTTGCAGGCATCGCAATAAAATTCGTATATCGGCATTTGCATCCCCTCCCACAAGAACGGCCATAAGGGCCTCAAAACAACGTTAGATAATCATCCGAAATGATAAAATTTCGCTTTTTCTTTGTCAACTGTGGATGCAGATAATCCGGTCGATGGTCGGGAGAAACATCTGTTCGTCTGCCAGGGCAATGCCCGAAACTGGCCGAACCCCGTGTTGACTTGGTACGGGCCATTTGATAAGGGGGCCTGATCTTAACTACGGTCCAAGACTGGCTGTACGGTACTACTGTTTGTATCGGCACGGTGCCGGCGCGAGCGTTCCGAATGAGAAACTCAATTTACCGAAAGGAATGACCCAAAATGGAGAGATCACTTTCAATAATCAAACCCGACGGTGTCGCCCGCGGGCTCATTGGAGAAGTTATTCGGCGGCTTGAACAACAGTCCATTGAAATTGCGGCGATGAAGATGATCCACATGAACCGGGATCAGGCCCGTGGATTCTACGCGGTGCACAAGGAACGCCCGTTTTTCGACAGCCTCACCGAGTTTATGTCTTCCGGACCCTGTGTCGTAATGGTATTGGAGAGCAAAAATGTTATCGTCCGTTATCGCGAGTTGATGGGGGCCACCAACTACAAAGAAGCCGCCGAAGGGACCATCCGACGGGAGTTTGCCACTGACATCGAGAAAAATGTGGTTCACGGGTCGGATGCACCGGAAACTGCCGCCTTCGAGATCGGCTATTTTTTCAACCGGTTTGAAATCGTCACCTGATGGGCGAACGTGTAGAATTGGCAAATATTGCCATTGTCCTTCACCGGCCGCGTTATTCGGAAAACATTGGGGCCGCCGCAAGAGCCATGCGCAACATGGGGATAAAGACGCTGATTGTCGTCGATCCTCATAATTGCGATCTGACGCGGGTTTTAAAAATGGCCACCCATGCGGCCCGCGGTGTGGTCGAAGACATGCGTGTGTTCGATACACTTGAGGACGCCTTGGCACCCTTTCACTTGGTGGTGGGGACCACTGCCCGTCTCGGCCGTCAAAGGCCGGTCATCGAATCCCCGGTCGTATTGGCACAAAGAGTGATGCCGATTTCCCGTAACAACCAGGTAGCGGTGCTGTTCGGCCCGGAAGACCGCGGGCTGACCAATGAAGACATCCGCCGTTGTCAATGGCTGGTAAACATACCAACGGATGAGTTTGCCTCTCTCAACTTGGCCCAGGCCGTCATGATCATCTGCTACGCGTTTTTTACTTCTCGCCGCAATAGTCCTGCGCCGCACGTCCCTCGGCTGGCCAGCCATCATGAACTCGACGGCATGTACGCCCAACTCAAGGACATCCTCGTCCGCATCTGCTATATTAATCCGGAGAATCCTGACTATTGGATGGGCAAAATTCGGCATTTTTTTACGCGGATACGGATGACGGCCAAAGAGGTCAGCATCATCCGGGGGATTTGTCGCCAGATAAACTGGTACGCCAATAAGTGTTACGAAGAGGGAAAACAGAACAAGGAGTATTGAGCATGCGGCTGGTACGATTTGGACCCAAAGGAAAAGAGAAACCGGGAATACAGGTAGGGGAACGTATTATTGACCTCGAGCGACACCACCCGGACATTCCCGATATCGGCGAGATGTTTTTCAGGAATGGCTGGCTCGAGAAGATCGCCGATCTCTCTGACACCGGTGAACCCATGACCGTGAGGCTGGGTTCTCCGATCCAACGTCCGTCTAAAATCATCTGCTTGGGAAAAAATTATGCCGAGCATGCCAAGGAAATTGGTTTCGAGCAACCGGTGAAACCGCTGCTTTTCTGTAAAGGGCCGAACACGCTCAGTGGCCCATTCGACTCTATCCTGTTGCCGCGCAGCTGCGGAGAAATAGATTGGGAAGTTGAATTGGCGGTCGTCATCGGCAGAGAAGGTAAGCGCATTCCCAGGGCAGAGGCCCACAATTACATCGCAGGCGTGACGATCATGAACGATGTGTCCGGCAGGGAAGCCCAGTTCTCCGACTCTCAGTGGTTTCGCGGCAAATCTTTCGATACTTTTGCCCCCCTTGGTCCGGCGATCGTGACCCTGGACGAAATCGGCGACATCCAGACCTTGCAATTGTCCACGATTGTGGACGGTACGGTCATGCAGGCCGGTAATAGCAGGGATATGATCTTTGACGTGGCAACCCTGATCGAATACATCAGCGAAGATATTACCCTTATTCCGGGGGACATCATCTCGACCGGCACCCCAAGCGGCGTGGGTTTTTTCAGGGATCCGCCAATTGTGCTTAAGGCCGGCAGTTTGGTCGAATGCCGCATCGAGAAGATCGGTGCCATCGCCAACAAGGTCGTCAGCGAACAGCAGATCATCGCTGCTGACGCATCTGCTTGAAACCGCGCTTCGGCCTCAAACAGCTCTGGATGACTGCTGGCATAGAAAGGCGTTAAACTGGCATCAGTTGACGCATCGCCAGCAGTTGATTGATCGCACTTTCGGGCAGCTGGCTTATTATTCTGCCGCTACACAGAGCAAGAACATAAACTTTGGATACCTTCTCGAGGTGTTCCGCGTTTCGCATCGCTTCCGCAAGATCTTTACCCAGGGACAGAGCACCGTGGTTCTGGATGATGTAACAGCGACCGTTGTTCATCAGTCTGGATGCCACGTTTGCCGCCAGTTCTCCGCTGCCTGAAAGAGCGTACGGTATCAAAGCGACTTCCGGCCCGATATCCAGAGAAATTTCATCGAAGAGGGCCGGGATTGGCTGGTTGATGAGTGCAAGAACGCTGGCATAGATTTGGTGAGTGTGCACCACGGCGTCGACATCCGGCCGGTTTCGATAGATTTCAAGGTGCATGCTCGATTCCATCGAGGGCGGTAAATGGCCGTCTACCCGTTCGAGTTGGGGATCTACCACGCAGATATCGCTGGCGGACATCGACCGATAGGGTTTACGGCTTGGCGTGATGACGACAAGGTTTTCACTCCGCAGATACAACGACACATTCCCGCCACTGCCCAATTTTCCGCCGAAATATCCATGATCACACAGCCAGCGGGCGCAGCTATACACTTCTTTTTTGACAGATTCATAATCCGACATACACGTTGACCTCCCTGTGTCCGACCTTGGTGTTAAGACAGAATCGTCCGGCACCAGGTGTATTTCTAAATTTTATTACTTGTAAATTTAATCTGTTACGATGTTTGTCAGCGATAGGCCGGAGCCCCTGGTTTATCATAATAGGACTTTCAGAAGTTTGCGCACCGACGACGGTGCGATACCGCGACGGCGATTGGCCGCGCCGATGTCAAAGGCCAGTTTCCATTGCTGCATCAATGTTCGATAGGCGGACCAGAGACTGTTGCCGGGCTGGTATATATGCGTGGCCTCGGACGTTACGCCGTTAAGTTCCACGATTTTAAAATTCTTGCCTTTGCCGAAGTCTTCGACGGATGGCGTCCGTATATCATAACGACCGAAGAAAAAACCGTCGAATCTTTTGCTGATCGCGTCTATGGCACGTATCAGATCCGGTGTCTGAATGGCGCGACCGTCCAGGAACAATGCTCCACGGCAATGTGTGCCGATCTCAACCAGTTGGAAAATTTCATCCCCCCCGGGAACCGTATACAGTTGCTTGCGATGGTTCTTGAAATGAAACTGTGCCATACACACGGCCCTGTCGTCTCGTAAAATCAACTCTTCCAGGGTACTTCGGCCGTCTCCCGTGACTGTCAGCATTCGTTTGTCGGTGATTGAAAAGATCTGGCCTGTGGGCTCGTGCGGATAGCGATAATAAAAAATACCGAATTCGAAACCGTCGATGAATTCCTGAATAATACAATCACCGGTGGTGCGGGTAAGGTAATCGGCGATTTGTTGCCTGGATCTGATGATTGCCACACCGTTGCCACGTTCACCTGTATCCGGTTTGAGTACAATCGGAAAACCAGTGCCGGCCGCGTGCATGAAGCTTTCGGCCAGGCTGAGCTTTTCCGCCGGTGCCAGTTCTGATCGGATGACATCGAAACGGGCGACGAATTTCCCATTATCCCTCAGGCGATCGAGAATTTGCGATTTTGATTCTCCAATGAATCCGCCGTCGGGTATTCCCGGATTCGCGGCAGTAAAAAGCGTCAGCGACCGGTATTTGATACTTAATAAAAGGACGTAGACCGCCACTGGAATATAAAATATGTGCGGTGGCCAGAATTCCCACCGGGTCTTACGACGAAAAGAGGAGAGCAGCAGACGTCGACCCCTGAAACTGAAAAGAGGGATTACCAGCTTTACCGTTATCCATATTATCAGAATGGTTGCCAGCACGATCATTATGCCATAGCTTTTAAAAGCGTCATAATAGACAAACATGCGGTCACCCACCAGAGCCGACAGGCCGACCAGAATGGGTGTCCACAGTGCAGCGGCGACACTGAAATAGATCGTGAAGCGCCAGAATCCGGTACCCAACATTCCGGCGCTAAAATAGGTAGGCAGCCGGCTTCCGGGTAAAAAACGGGATGTGATGATGATCGTGGGTCCCTTGGCGGAAAACCAGCCGGCGGCTTTGGCGGCGTCTTCTTCTTTAATCACCCACTTCAGGGGCGCCCGGCTGAGAGCCGGTTGACCGATGTACCGGCCGGTCAAATAAAGCAGGATGTCACCGATCAGGATTCCCGCAAACGAAGCACCGATTGCCGGTAGAAGACCAATAGTCCCCCTGGCGGCCAAAAGGCCGGCGCTAATGCAGGCCAGGTCTTCACTGATCAGCGTTGCCAGCGCGATCAATGCCATGGTCCAAACCAGATCAAGTCCCCGCATCGGTTCAACCCGGCCGGTCAAAAACGACAGAGGGGTAGAGGAAAATAGAGACGATCCGGACGTATCACCGGCGTCATAAGCATCCGGCGGAGATGCAACCGAAATTGAATAGTGGGCCGGAAGGCTGGTGGTCAAAGATTGGGTCGCTGCAGCCGGTTGAGCGGCAATGAGGAATATGATACAGATCAATGCAGCAGGCTGCCACGCCCTCTTTATCTGCCTAATATTATTCTTCATATGCGCCATTCAATGTTGGGTACAAAGCCAATAGACTTGGTATATGCCGCTAACCGATTGTTTACGCAACACTGGCATTAATCTAACGTAATTTTTCATGATCCACATACCGCCTACGGTGTCATGCGAACCGTTGAGTATGGACAAAAAACAAGGGTTATACGCCCCTAATGAAGAATAAAATAGCGTGCCCATTTGGAGGATGATGAGCCATGGATACCGCCCCATTTGCCCATGACACACGCGGACATTATGAATCCGAGGCACCGAAATTAATCGATTTGAAGGCTGCCGTCGGGCATCCGTTATTTCGCCGGGCTGTGTCTCTCATGCAGGCGCCGATCGAAAGCCTTTTCTGCCTCGACCGTCTGAATCGATGCTATTCTAACTATTATGAAAATCTGAGGTCATGTAAAGGAACAAATGGCGTCTTCCAGGCCGCGCTGGAATCGGTGAACGTTACATATAAGGTTAGTTCCAGTGATCTGGATAAAATTCCGGCCTCAGGACCTCTTGTTGTCGTGGCCAATCACCCTTTTGGAGGCCTCGAAGGGGTGATCCTCGGGGCGCTCATTCTGCAGGTGCGTTCCGATCTGAAAATTCTGGGCAACTTCCTGCTCAAAAGACTGGACGGAATCGGAGACTACATCATATCGGTCGATCCTTTTGGCACTCCAGGATCGATCGGTGGTAATTTAAAAGGCCTGAAAAAGGCCCTCGGATGGGTGAAGTCGGGGGGTGTATTGGCTGTGTTTCCGGCCGGTGAAGTCGCGAGCCTAAGGATTAAAACCAGAAAGGTGGCGGATCCGACATGGAGCCGCCATGTGGCCGGCATCATACGCCATACCCACGCTGCGGTTCTGCCGGTTTTTTTCCCGGGTCAGAATAGTTTGTCATTTCAGCTGCTCGGGTTGTTGCACCCCCGTTTAAGGACCGCCTTGCTGCCCCGGGAATTGATAAACAAATCCGACCACCGGATCAAGCCTCTGGTGGGAAAGTCCATTGCCTGGCAGAGATTGAAGAAGTATCGGAATGACAAGGCGCTGATCGATTATTTGCGGCTGCGAACCTACTTTTTAGAAAATCGTGCCGTGGACCTTCGCAAAAGCAACCCGCTGCGGGTAACGGAGAAAACAGCATCCGATGCGCCGGTGCCCATTATCCCGTCTCTGGACAGCGCCGTATTGCAAGATGAATTGTTGCAGTTGCCCGCTGACCAGCAACTGGTCGCGTCCGGAAGTTACACCGTCTACATAGCCAATGCAGAGCAAATTCCAAACATTCTGCAGGAGATCGGTCGACTGCGGGAGCTAACCTTTCGGGAGGTGCACGAAGGTACGGGCAAATCGATCGACCTGGACCGGTTCGATGAGCATTATCTCCACCTGTTCCTCTGGAACCATAAACAAAGCGAACTGGTCGGTGCCTACCGACTGGGGTTGACGGATGCTATCCTCGAGCAATACGGACCCCGAGGCCTCTATACCAACCAGTTGTTCCGGTTCAAACCCGAGCTTTTGGATAAATTCACCAGTGCCATCGAGATCGGGCGCTCTTTCATCCGACCGGAGTATCAGAAAAAGTACAACGGCCTCATGCTGCTCTGGAGGGGAATCGGGGTTTTTGTGGCCCGGAATCCGCGTTACAATATTCTTTTTGGGCCAGTGAGTATCAGTAACGATTACCACACGGTATCCCGGAACCTGATCGTCAGATTCCTTAAAAACAATCGCTTCGACAGCGTCCTGTCACGGCTCGTTTCTCCGCGCCGCCCTTACCGTAGTTGGCGGGGGTTGGGCGTTTCGCGACGTTTGCTGCAGTCCTCGATACAGGATATCGAAGATATTTCGCTGCTTATTTCAGAGATCGAAAAGGACGGCAAAGGTGTTCCCATCTTATTGCGTCAATATCTGAAATTGAATGGCAATCTGATCTGCTTCAATGTCGACAAGTCATTTGCGGACGTTGTGGACGGACTGTTGGTCGTAGACTTGAGAAGAACAGCGGCTCGGCTCCTGAAAAAATTTATGGGAGAAGAGGGGCTGGCAAAATTTATCGCCATTCACGGACCTCCCGCTGACCAGCCGGATTGTCTCGGTCCCACCCTACCGCTGGGCAACGGCCAGGCAGCCGCCTGAAAGATATAGATTCCGATTTAACCGGCGTACGCCTTATCCTCTGCGGTGGCAGGGCTCATGGGGTGAACCCTATCTCCCTTCCATATGTCGGAATAGATTTTTGAAAAGCGGTATAAAAGTTGGGTAGTGCAGTTTTATGTGTTGCCTGACATGGTCGTGATGTTTTCGTGCTAATCTCCGTCTGTTTTTAGAACGGAAAGAAACGCCGACTGGGGGATCATCACCTGACCAACCATTTTCATCCTCTTCTTGCCGCGTTTCTGCTTTTCCAGGAGTTTTCTTTTACGGGTGATGTCACCACCGTAGCATTTGGCTGTAACGTCTTTTCTGAGAGGCGAAATGGTTTTGCGAGAAATGATATTGCCACCGATGGCACCCTGGATAGCGATTTTAAACATCTGGCGGGGGATTTCCTGCTGGAGTTTTTCGCACGCCAACCGGGCCCGCTCCACGGCCCGATCCCGATGAACCAGTTGGGAAAAGGCATCCACGCGATCGCCGTTGATCAGGATATCGAGTTTAACGAGGTCCGTCTCCCGGTAATCGATCAGTTCATAATCAAAAGAACCGTAGCCCTGGGTGACCGATTTGAGTTTGTCGTAAAAGTCGTAGATCGCTTCTGCCAGCGGCAGTTGGAAGATCATCTCCAACCGATTGTTTGTCAGGTATTGATAGTTGTCACTGATCCCACGCCGGTCCAGGCAGAGCTTCATCACTGCGCCCATGTAACGATCCGGGATCATTATTGTCGCCCGAATGAACGGTTCCTTGGTGATATCGATGTGGGTCGGGTCCGGGTAAAGCGCCGGATTGTCTATCACTATCTCGGTACCGTCGTTCATGATGAGCTTGTAACGGACGGATGGGGCGGTCAAGATCAAAGACAGGTCATACTCGCGTTCAAGCCTTTCCTGCACCACTTCGAGATGCAGCAACCCCAGAAAACCACAACGGAAACCGAATCCGAGTGCTACCGATGTGTCTTTCTCGTAAACCAGGGAGGCATCGTTTAATTTCAGCTTTTCGAGGGCGACCGAGAGGTCTTCGTAACCGTCCGAGGCCACAGGGTAGATAGAAGAAAAAACCACCGGTTTGGCTTCTTTGAATCCGGGCATTGGACGGTCGCAAGGACGGGATTTCAAAGTGATCGTGTCACCACAACGGGTATCACTGACGGTTTTTATACCGGCAGTGATGTAACCCACCTGGCCGGCGGAGAGAACTTTTTGGGGCACATTGACGATTTGAAAGATGCCCACTTCTTCCACCCGGTAGGTGGCGTTATTGGACATAAAGCGGACGGTTTCTCCCGGACGGATCCGTCCCTGAAAGACACGAAAGTGAACCACCGTTCCGCGATATGAATCATAGTGCGAATCAAATATCAGCGCCTTCAACTGGGCATCGGGATCGCCTTGCGGAGGTGGCAAGCGATGGACGATGGCTTCCAGGAGATCCGCAACACCTGTCCCCTCCTTGGCTGAAACGAGGAGGGCATCGTCCGGATCGAGACCGAGATCTTCGCTGATTTGATCTTTGACCCGGTCGATATCTGCGGACGGCAGGTCTATTTTATTGATTATCGGGATAATTTCCAGGTCATGTTCCATGGCTAGGTAGAGGTTGGCCAGGGTTTGGGCCTCGACGCCCTGACTGGCGTCGATCAGAAGCAATGCGCCTTCACAGGATGCCAATGCCCGAGACACTTCGTAGGTGAAATCGACATGTCCGGGGGTATCGATGAGGTTGAGCTGATACATCTGGCCGTCCTGGGACTTGTAGGGCAGGCAAACCGTCTGGCTCTTGATCGTTATTCCCCGCTCCCTTTCGATGTCCATCGTATCGAGAATCTGGTCGTGAAAATCCCTATCCTCAATGATATTGGTTGCTTGGATCATGCGGTCACAGAGAGTCGATTTTCCGTGGTCGATATGGGCAATGATGCTGAAATTTCTGATATTTTTCATTATTTTCACAAAATTGAGCCCAACGGCTCCTTACGGTGGGTCATCCCGCCGGGCCAAATGGTCGGCAGCACACTTCGGGCTGCAGGATATCGTGCATCGGGTGAATGTTCCGGTTGGAAACGATGGCTTAGCCGGTAAGGTGACATTACACCGATATCAGTGCAATTGCTTGAGGCGGTTAGGTAGTTAAATGTAAGTTGACACGCTATTTTTTAACAGCTATACTACCGCCTTAATTTTAAAAATTCGTAACTTATCAGATTGCTTTCAAATCTGTCAACCCCGGTATTCAGGACTACTCCTTCGATTCAGCCAAGAATGATAAATGGAACAGGCAAAAAAAAATACAAACGTATTGATCGTCGATGACGAGGTCGGTGTCCGCGAATCGATGAACGAGTTTATCCAGATGGCCGGATACAATTCCACGATGGCATCGAGTGCGGAAGTGGCCCTGGAGGAATTAGAAAAAAATAGAAATAACATCCATGTCGTCATCACCGATATCATGCTGCCGGGTATGGGGGGTCTTGAGCTGACCAAACTCATCAAAAGGGACTTCAACTCCGATGTCATAGTCATGACCGGTTACAGCGGTGACTATTCCTACGAAGAAGCGATCAACATGGGAGCCAGCGATTTCGTCATTAAGCCGGTGAGGCTCGAAGAGTTATTACTGCGCCTGAAGCGTGTTCTGAAAGAACGTGATCTCACCCAGGAACGCGTGCGGATGATGGAAAAACTCCAGCGACTGGCCATCACTGATGGTCTGACGAAGCTTCATAATTCACGGTCATTTTACAGCCAGCTCGAGGTTGAGGTTGATCGCTACAATCGCTATAAGCACTCTCTTTCACTGCTTCTGCTGGATATCGACCGGTTCAAGAACTATAATGATACCTTTGGGCATCTTGAAGGCGACAAAGTCCTGGTACGCATCAGCCAGATGATTAAATCCTGTTTGCGTAAACTTGACACAGCTTACCGATACGGCGGGGAAGAGTTCACGGTGATCCTGCCGGAAACAAGCTGTGAAGAGGCGATACTGGTTGCAGAGAGGATCCGCAATGTGGTCCACGAGGAAGTATTTCGACCTGAAAAAGGTAAAGAAGTTTCGATTACCATCAGCGTCGGTGTAACCCAGTACAACGAGAATGAAGAGCTCTCGACTTTCATCCAGCGCGCCGACAAGGCCATGTACCTTTCCAAACAAAAAGGCCGCAACCGGGTCACTGCACTCCAGGTGGAAGATGCCTCAGTGCTGAAACCCTAGCGTATCTGGACTTTCAAATATAAATCGCCCCTCTGCCCACCCTCAACGTGTCGACCCATTCCCCTGAGACGTAACGTGCTTCCTTCCTTGATACCAGACGGCACGGATACTTTCAGCATCCGGGTATAAAATCCCCATGGTAAACTGACCATCTTACGTGTCCCGGATTGGGCCTCATGAGGCGATATGGTCACTGTACCATAGAGATGGGGATCATCTCCGCTGCCGCTGGGGTGAATCACCTGCAGGCGATGCGTCGTTTTCTTTTCGGTTACCGGGCCGATCTTTTCGGCCAGTCCCGAATGCGGTAACTGTTGAAATATTTTCAAAAAGAGCATACCGAAAACGAACCCACCAATGTGCGCCCACCAAGCGATCCCACTCATCGCACCATGCGTTCCGGCGGCGTTGATGAACTGAAGTAAAAACCAGAAGCCGAGGAAGAAAAAAGCGGGGATTTCAACAAACCAGGGAATAATGATGATCGGTATCAGAGTCAGGATTTTCGAGGACGGAAATAGGATGAAATAAGCCCCCATGACGCCGGCGATGGCACCGCTGGCGCCAATGGTTGGTATGGTGGAATGCCAGTTGACAACCAGATGAGAAATACCCGACACCAGTCCGCAAAGCAGGTAGAAAATCAGGTATCGCAAGTGTCCGAGACGGTCTTCGACATTGTCACCGAAAATATAGAGGGACCACATGTTGCCGAGGATATGCCAGAAGCCACCGTGCAGGAACATAAAAGAGAGAAGCGAGAAAATCTGTTGACTGGTGGAAAAATATGCCGCGACTTCTGAAACCGTGTAGCGGGCTGGAACGAGACCGTATAGGAAAACAAATCGGTCCATTTCCGCTCCCTGAGCCAGCTGCACCATAAACACAACGATATTGATGCCGATAAGGGCGTTGTTGACAACCGGAGAATGACGCGCCTGAATGGTGTCACGAATCGGAATCATTGTCTATCCTAACGTTAGACCGATGACAGCCAATACGGTCGCTAAAATATTCAATGAAAGCCGTCAATTATTGCTGGTGGAAATGCGCATGCTCAGATCGACACTGCGGGCCGAATGGGTGAGGGCGCCCACCGAAATAATGTCGACACCGGTTTTGGCCAACTCTTCCAGGGTGATATCGGTGACACCTCCCGAAACCTCTACCACCGCGCGTTTGTTGATCAACGCGACAGCCTCCCGGATTTTTGAAGGTGTCATATTGTCGAGCATGATAATGTCGACGCCGACAGCAAGGGCCTCTCGGGCCTCGTCCAGAGTCGTGACTTCGACCTCGATTTTCATGAGATGAGAGATTCGCTGGCGGATGCGTGCCACGGCTGTTTTGATCCCGCCGCAGGCAGCGATATGATTATCCTTGATCAGCACACCGTCATAAAGGCCCATCCGATGGTTGCCGGCACCGCCGACCCTGACAGCGTACTTTTCGAGGACCCGCCATCCCGGTGTAGTTTTACGCGTATCGACGAGTCGGACGTTACTATTGCCAAGTTTGTCACTGTATGTCCGGGTCAGGGTAGCGATACCGGACAGGCGCTGCAGGAAGTTGAGCGCGACCCGTTCCGCAGACAGCAACGCCCCAAGCCTCCCGAACAATTCCACCACCGTGGCACCGTCGGCAGCCGCTTCGCCGTCCCGGTAGCGGGGCCTCCAGGAAATATCGGGATCGAGTCGTTCGAATACTTTTCGGGAGATATCGAGGCCAGCCAGCACCACCG
The DNA here is from genome assembly GCA_963848135.1 of uncultured delta proteobacterium. Lineage (GTDB taxonomy): Bacteria > Desulfobacterota > Desulfobacteria > Desulfobacterales > SG8-13 > JARFQH01. Next base: position 617,428 of record CAWKCK010000017.1, on the reverse strand, counting down.
ATTCTTTGGCCACGATCTCGCCGGTCCCCACCAAATCGACAGGGACCAAACTTTCAGTGCTGATATCCGCTGGTCCGATGTCTTCTTCCAGGGCCTGATCGATCAATTTCTCGATAGCATTCATCAGGCTCACTTCCTTCCAATCGTTGCCGGTAATGAGGCCTTTGGCGGGGTGCCCGGTTGCAGCGCCGAAGCGGCATTGCACCACCGAGCGCCGCTCAGGCTGCATGTTTCAATGTTTATTCAGCATTCGACAGGTCTTTTACTTTGATCAGGGTGGTCTGGAGTTTTTCCAGTGTCTGATGCAATAGGGCCTGTTTTTCCTTCACGCTGGCGACAACCTTTTCCGGCGCTTTGTTTAAAAAATCTTCATTATTCAATTTTTTGATGACCGGTGACAGATCGGCGTTGACTTTGTTGATCCGTTTCTGAAGTCGATCGATTTCTTTGGCCAAATCAATGAGACCTTCGAGTGGAACGAATATCACGCCGTATTCGATAATCGCCGTTGCGGCGGCGGGGGGTCTGCGTCCAGGCTCGCGCGTGATCAGTTCTTTGACCCGGGCAAGATTGACTATCAACTCTCGCTGCTTGTCGACCGTGGCCCTGACGGCGGCATCTTCGGCCTGGAATTCGACCTTCAGTGCCAGGGATAGCGGCAGATCCATCTCTCCGCGAATGTTGCGAACACCAGTGATGATATCGGTCAGTAACGTCATTTCCGATTCGGCTTCCGAATCGCGGGATAGAGATGAATATTTTGTGTCCTCCAGAGGATAGGCCGCGGTCATGATCGAGCCATCGACGTCCGGCAGGTTGCTCCAGATTTCTTCGGTGACGAAAGGAATAAACGGATGAAGAAGCACCAGCGTGTCGCGCAGCACACGCCTGAGCACCGCCAGCGTAGCCGCTTTCTGTTCCGGTCCGGCTTTGTCATACAGAACCGGCTTGATCGCTTCCAAATACCAGTCACAAAATTCGTGCCAGACGAAGTTGTACAGTGCGCCGGCAGCTTCGTTGAAGCGATAGCCGTCCAAGGCGTCAGTCACGGCGCATGTCAAGGCCTGCAACCGGGACAATATCCAGCGGTCCGGTAAAAAATTCCTCTTACCGGCCTTAGCGACGGAGGTGTGTTCATCCGTGAGATGCATCAGGCACAGTCGGCCGGCGTTCCAGAGTTTGTTGATGAAGTGGCGGTAGCCTTCGATACGCTTTTCGGACATTTTTATATCGCGTCCTTGCGCGGCAAAGGCGGCCAGGGTAAATCGGAATGCATCGGTACCATAAGTGTCGATGACATTGAGCGGGTCGATGACGTTCCCCTTGGATTTGCTCATTTTCTTGCCTTCTTCGTCCCTCACAAGGGCGTGAACATACACGTCACGAAATGGCACGTCCCCCATGAAATGAATCCCCATCATCATCATTCGGGCGACCCAGAAGAAGAGGATATCGAAACCGGTCACCAGGGTCGAGGTCGGATAAAATATACCCAAAAGCGGTGTCTGCTCCGGCCAGCCCATCGTCGAAAACGGCCACAGAGCCGAGCTGAACCACGTATCGAGTACATCCGTGTCCTGGACCAGCGCATTGCTGCCACAGGAAGGGCAGGTAATTGGTGTTTCCACGGCCACGACCATTTCCCGGCATCCCTCACATGTCCAGGCCGGAATCTGGTGTCCCCACCAGATCTGTCGCGAAATGCACCAGTCGCGGATATTTTCCATCCAGTCAAAGTAGGTCTGGGTCCAGACTTCTGGGATGATGCGGGTTTGGCCGTTTTTTACTGCCGCGATGGCCTCTTCGGCCAATGGTTTGGTTTTAACGAACCATTGGCGGGAGAGGTTCGGTTCTACCACCTCTTTGCAGCGATAGCACTGACCGACACTGTGACTGTGGTCCTCGATGCGGGCAAGATACCCTTCTTCTTTCAATGCTTCGACAACCGCTTTTCGGCACTCGAAGCGCTCAAGGTTTTCGAACCGGCCGGCCTCTGATGTCATACGGCCGTTGTCGTCGATTACCTTGACCAGTGGTAGGTTGTGTCTCAGGCCAATCTCGTAATCATTCGCATCGTGAGCCGGGGTCACTTTCAGCGCCCCGGTGCCGAAAGACCTATCCACATAGGCGTCCCTGAGAACCGGAATGACGCGATTCATCAAAGGTAAAGTTACCGTTTTGGCATCGGCATCCCGGTAGCGGTCGTCCTCCGGATGGACCGCCACTGCAGTGTCGCCCAGCATGGTTTCGGGCCGGGTCGTGGCAACAATGATGTCACCGGAACCGTCCGTGTAGGGATAACGGATGTGGTAAAGATGACCGTCCGTTTCCTCGTGTTCGACCTCCAGGTCCGCCAAGGCGGTGAAGCAACGTGGGCACCAGTTGATGATGTAGTTACCGCGATAAATTAATCCCTCTTCGTAAAGTTGCACAAAAACCGTGCGCACGGCCAGGGAGAGGCCATCATCCATGGTAAAACGTTCACGCTGCCAGTCACACGATGCCCCGAGACGTTTGAGTTGATTGATGATAGCGCTGCCGTATTTTTGGCGCCATTGCCACACAGCGTCGATGAATTTTTCACGACCGAGATGATGGCGGTCTAACCCCTCTGCTGCCAGGCTTCTTTCCACGACGTTCTGGGTTGCGATGCCGGCGTGGTCGGTTCCAGGCATCCAAAGGACATTGTCGCCCCGGAGTCGTCGATAGCGACAGAGGATGTCCTGCAGCGTATTGTTCAAAGCGTGTCCCATATGGAGAACACCGGTGACATTCGGTGGTGGAATTACGATCGAAAAGCTTTGGCGAGAAGTATCTTCCCGGGCAGCAAAAAGTTGCTCCTGCTCCCAGTACTGATACCAACGGCTTTCAACTTCTTGCGGTTCATAGCTCTTACTCAATTGGTCCGAACTCATACAGTGTTACTCCTTCCAGATCGACGACGATCGGCGGTATTGCCATTCAGCGGTAGAATCAAACTCGTAAAACAGGCCCATTCTTAATAGAAGACAGGCAAGATTTCAACCTCAAATCTTCCGAATCCATAGCCGTCGTGGCCGTCAGGATCAGGTTTTTGCACCGGGATCTGAGACGATGGTCTATAAAGCCGAGCGGGGAGTACCGATTGCAAGGCCGAAGGGGGGACCTGGCCTCAGCTTAGAGGACATTCTTGTCCAGCCGCAGGGCCTACGGCTAGAAACAACGAAGGTTTGGGATAGGAAACCGGATTTTCATGCGGCAGGATGATATTGATCAACCTTCGTTATCTATTGATGCGGTGGAAGGCCAGGTTTTCGAAATCCCGGCATTGCTGTCAATGTCAGAGCTATGGTTGCGGTCGATTTTTAGAAGACATCTCAAAAAAGCCTTTTCGCCCGATCTGCCAGAGGCAGATAAATCTCGGCGTTGAGCCCTTGTCTCAAGTCCTCGACATGCCTGAGTATGCCTGCGGGTTATGACCCACAGGTTGTGTTGGATCGGATGGGAAATCCCGCCCAGCGTGGATCCTCGGTCTCGCCTTGATCTTGACCGAAAATCCTAATTTTGAGATAACTTCTAGTCTTTTTGGTCAGCGTCGCCAAGGATAAGCGTTTTCAACCGTCCGATTTCTTTGGTCACGGCCCGGTCGATGGCATCGAAGAGAATCGTTTCGATCCTCTCTGAAAAGATCTTGGTGACCGCCCGTTCGACAACCGTTTCGAGTTGTTCTGAAGAGAGATTACCGACTTCCGGATCCGGTTCGAAGACACTATTGAGCAGTGTGTCTTCATCCGCGTGGTTCGGTGTGGCCTGTTCTTTGACGCGAATCAATATCGGATCTGCAGTTTTGTGCAAATCATTGTCGTCGGTCGCATCGGCCTGATCAAAGTCCATATTAATGTCAGCAGCCGGTTGTTTTTCATCCGATGGCATGACGGCCACGGATTTTTCGTCCGATTGGTCATCCAACTCCGGATCTTCATGCCCAGTTTCAACTGTATTCGACAGTTCCAAATTTTCGGGAGAATCGACTTCAGCGAGCAGAGCCTCGACTGAGAGTTCCTCCTCGGCAGTCAGCGGTGGGAGTTCACCGTTGTTCGCCTCGGCAGCAGGTTGTGCGGCATCATCGAAATCAAAATTGAATTCGTCAATCGGATCATCGGTTTCCAAAGCCTCATCCACAGCGGGTTCACTATCGTCCGATTCGATGTCACTGTCGATGTCAATTCGATCCTGGTCTTCTTCCACGGTCTGGCTCTGGCCTGCCTCCACGGGTATGTCCGGCAACGATTCAGCCAGATCCCGGTCCAATTCAGTATCCATGGTTTCGGTGATGTCGTCTTCAAGCGCTAAGATATCTGAACCGTTGAGCGTTGTCTCTTCAGCAGCCGGAGGCACTGCGTTCTCGGCGGGGTCTGGGGTATCCGCCAGGGACTGGTCGATTTCGTCCTCAACGGGATCCGCGGTATCCTTGACGTTATCTGCATTCTCACCATCGATTAAAACGGCATCCATACCCTCGTCGGTATCGAGACTCAGTTCCTCTTCAAGGATTCGGCGATCGGTTTCAGTGAGTTCCAGTTTTTCCTGAGGTCCGTCAACTATCGGAACTTCATTCGGTCGTTCATCCAGGTCGCCTGCAAGCTCGACCTCTTCAACAGCATCTTCGTCAGTGAGGTCATCATTGAAATCGAGCAGGATTTCCTCTTCGGTGCCGTCAGACGTCAGCGTATCCAAAGCTTCCGCCTCTGCGGTGCTCAGAAATTCAGCTGATTTTATCGATCCTTCGTCGTCAATTTCATCCTCCTGTGCGAAGATATCCTGTTCGACAGCGCTTATCTCTTCCACCACGTCATCGAGGTCAAGCACGGCGTCATCCAGGAGAGTCAAATCGTCATCGCCGTCGATAATCTCAGAAAGTGTCGCCTCGGTATCCGTCGACTCTTCGGGCAGATCTTCCAGTTCCAGTAGTTCATCTTCACTACCCGGACCGATCTCTATATCTTCAGTCAAGTCGAGGATGTCGTCATCGCTTTGAAGCTTTGTCTCAGCAACTTCCGTCAGGTCGATGATCTCGTCGTTTTCGGCATTCGGATTTTTGTCATCGTCAAGCTCAAAAATATCATCATCCGGAACCGCCAGGACTTCTTCGGCGAATTTGATGATAAGGTCGTCTTCCAGTTCATTGTTTTTCGGTCCGGCCGGTGAATCGATATCGCGGTTCTGCATGGTTGTCCTCTATGATTGGGTTGGACATAAACTTAGTATATTTCCCATTAATTTTAGTATATTATCATATAGTGCCAACCAAGTCAATATGTTTGCCGGGTTGTTGAACCGTCAACGGCCCGCCATTTTCATAATTGTTTTCCACAGGGCCGAAAAGAAAATCATTTTCTTTAGATATACCCATTGGCGGAGTTACCACCAGTATGCGGAACTCTATGTCGGCCGAGCTTTAGAATGTCCCCTTCAGTGAGATTGCAGGGCTGATCACGTGTGCCCGGGCGTGCGTTTTTCCCACCGGGCATAGGACTTGTGAAATAATAGGGAATCGGCATTTGCAATCGCTCGGCGGAGCGGATATGGTCGGCCATGCGGTATTTTTTTGTCGACAAACCGGTTTTGGCCGGTGAAAGGGTCATTATCAGGGGCTCCGATGTTCGTCACATCAGAAATGTTTTGCGCCTCAGCCGTGGTGACCGGATCGGTCTGCTTGATGGCCGGGGAAATTCATTCATGGCTCAGATCAATTCGATCAAACCGGACAGTGTCACTGTTGAAGTTATCAGCTGCAGACCCGCACCGGACGGTCCTGTCGTGGAATTAATTGTCGCGCAGGCCTATTTAAAAGACAAAAAGATGGACGATCTCATCCGGCAGATGACCGAGTTGGGCACGACGGTATGGATGCCGTTCTGCGCGGCAAGGTCCGTATCGCGACCCGACAACCGGCGCCTTCGCACGCGTCTCGAGCGGTGGCGTAAAATTACCCGCGAATCTCTGAAACAGTGCCGAAGAGGGCGCGCCATGGACATCGAACCGGCCGACAGCTTTGACGATGTAATGTTGAGAGCAAAGCCCTGCGATCTGCGCATCATGTTCTGGGAGAATGAAGCCCGGCTGCTCGATTTCAACGAGATGACACCCAGAGGTATCGAGATCAAACAAATCATTGCTGTTCTTGGTCCCGAAGGAGGGTTTTCCCCCACAGAGGTCGACATGGCCAAGGCGAATGGATTTATCACCGTCGGTCTCGGTCCGCGGACCCTGCGGACGGAAACCGCCACCGTGGCCGCAACGGCCCTGCTGCAATACCTTTACGGTGATATGGGGAAAAAAACCTTGACAAACCACGGCACTTTCAATAGAAGAGATCACTCTTAAAATGACCTTCGCCGAGGTAGCTCAGTCGGTAGAGCAGGGGACTGAAAATCCCCGTGTCGGCAGTTCGATTCTGTCCCTCGGCACCATTAACACAAAGGGTTTGTGATCTTCGCGAACCCTTTGTTATTTTGTGATGGGAATGATCGGTTTCCTTAACAAGTTTCGAGGAGGGAGTGGCGTGGGGAAAATTAGACAGAACTGTTTGACAAGTATTGCGTTTTTGACGGTTCTGCTTCTGGTGGCCACCATCGTCCAGGCCCTGGAACCGGTGCCCCGGGATTCCGGTTTTAGCGGATATATCCGTCCCGGTGCCGGTTATGTCAGTGTTAAAAGCAACATGGTTGCCAGTTTTTTAGGGGAGGACGTTTCGGAGAAAAACGCCGGTTCATTGTTTGACAGCCCGGAATCCGAATCCTCACCCCTTTTCCTGATCCCCTTTTCACTGGAATACACGTTTTCGGACACCCGCACACAGCTTTTCATCGGCACGGATCCGACAGACCTGATCCGGTTGGACTTCAGCCAGCAGGTCGGTATCAAACAGGAAATCGGAAAACTCGGACTTATCCAAGGCGGATTTCTGTTCAATATTTTCGCGACCACTGTTTGGCAGGACCCTTACGTGGCAGGCTACCAGGATCGCGTCGAAACCGATCGGCGAGCCAATGGCGTAAGGCTGGTTTGGGACAGAATTTTCGACAGCCAGTTGCAGCTCCAATACACGTATCGCCAAATCGATCTCGGCAGCGAAAAGAGCGGCGAATTTTTGGGTTTAAACAGTGTACAGCGCGATCTTCTGAGTAGAAATGGAAATCGCCATGTCGGGGAGATACTCTATCGCTTTGGCATCACGCCCAAACATATGTGGACACCGGTATTCAGATTTACGCGAAGCGATCTTAAGGGTGCCGCTATGGCCGGAGATACATATACTTTCCAATTGAATTATGTGTACTCAGGGGATCCCTTTACGGTGACTGCCAACCTGTTTTTCGGATTTGAAGATTATGACGAAAGAAATCCCATCTACAATATATACCAGAATGATGACCACATCGGATTGCAAGCGTCCGTTTACTACAAAAATCCCTGGGGCTGGCGCATTTTCGGCAGCAATCCCATAAACTTTTATATTAGCGGAGGATACGTGGACATTGATGCCAATATTGATTTCTATGATCAGCAGGCCATTGTGGCCACGGGAGGGTTACTGTTCAGGTGGTAGCGGTTGGAAGCAACGCTATGCTGCAGAGAAGAAGATAACTATATTGCAAATATCTGTTTGACCTTCGACGACACGTACCTTTGATACCGTTTTTCAAAAATAAATTGCAAATATAATTGCGCTGCTGGTTTCAACGTTGGCTTTCAGGCGAGGCTGTTATGGCAAAAAACTTCTTGGTTAGGTTTCTGGTTCTAGTTTTGATCTCGAGTTTACTATCTTGCGGTGGGTCTTCAGGCGATTCAGGCGGAATCCGAACGGCTGAATTGGTCGAAGGGGCGCCGCAGGTTTTGAGTTTCGATCCCGTTGCCAACGATAGCGCGGTGCGGGTGGATGCAGCCATCCTGACGAATTTTGACCAGGTGATGAACGCCGGCACAGCCGACTCTTTCGTTGTGCTAGGGTCTCAGAGTGGTAAATTGACCGGCAGTTTCACTGGTGGTGGCACAGCAACGCTCGGGTTCGATTCTGACAATCGGTTTAAAACCGGCGAAGAGATTGATGTCATCTTGACCGGATCATTGAGTTCGGCTGAAGGGCGATCTTTGGGCCTCCCATTTGTTTACCGATTCAGAACTGAGACACTCAGTGGACCGGGCCGGTTTGTTGCAACTCAAACCATACCCGGCCAATCTGGCGCTATCGACCTGGCTGTCGGAGACTGGGATAACGATGGTGACATCGACATGGTTGTCGCCAACCCTGGTACGAATCGTGTCACCGTGCTTGAAAATGACGGTGCGGGCCATTTTCGTTCTGCCGGGCAAATTCCAGATCAACCGGGTGCCAGAGCCTTGACCGCTGGCGATTGGGACAGTGATGGCGACATCGATCTGGCCGTTGCCAACTATGCAGCCCACAGGTTAGACGTGTTGAAAAATGACGGCACGGGTAACTTCAACCAAGGGTTTAGTTTCTCGGGTCTCTGGGGTCCCTACGGTTTGACCGCTGGTGATTGGGACGGCGATGGTGACATCGATCTCGTTCTGGCGAATCTCGACGGAGATTGGGTGGTCATATTGACCAACGACGGGACGGGCAGCTTTGGTGTTCAGAACCTCATCTGGGACCAGATCGGGCCCGCTGCGTTTGCGACCGGTGACTGGGATGGAGATGGCGATCTTGATATCGTTGTGGCAAATTTCATCGGCGACTGGGTTGATGTCCTCGGCAACGCCGGCGGTGGCTCTTTCTTGGTCACACAAAGGATTTTAGCCCGACTCGGAACTTTGGCCGTGGTCGACGGCGATTGGGATGGCGATGGGGACGTTGACCTGGCCTTTGCGAATTCCTACAACAGCACAGTCGATGTGGTTGAGAATGATGGCAGGGGCCGTTTTTCTGTCGCTCAAACCTTGGTAGACCAGTCTGGCGCCCAGGCTCTGGCCGATGGAGACTGGGACGGTGATGGCGACATTGACCTGGCTGTGGCCAACGCATACTTTGGGGCCAACAGGATCGATATTCTCGAGAATGACGGTGCGGGCGTTTTTGCCGTGGTTCAGAGACTTCCGGATCAACCTGGGGCGATCTCTCTCGCTGCCGCTGACTGGGATGGCGATGGTGACATCGACCTGGCTGTTGCCAATAGTGCTGACAGTAGTGTCGTTGTTTTGACTTATCAGCCTTAGCGACATATAGGGAGCGATTGGCCTCTGACAGCGAAGTGTTCACGCTAATCAGGAATATACGTACGCCCGCCTTTTTTCAATGCCGACGAGATCGGCACCCATTCCATCTAACATGTTTGTTGATTTAAGCGCACCAAAAGTAATATGTAATATTGCATTGGAAAAACATCGTTTCGAATGAAAAATCGTTATTTCGGAGACGGATGAATATGCGGATCAAGGGCGGTGAGAAGCTGACGGATCTCAAGTGGCTGAACCTGTTTAATATTCATTATGTTGATTCTTATGAAACTGAAAGGCAATGGCAAGTCGCCACACGGCAGAAACACCCCAAGTGCATGACGGGCCAATTTGCCATCCCGGATGCTGTTGTTATCGTACCGTTTCATATCGGCCGCGGCAAGATTGTCATGACCCGGGAATTCCGCGTCCCGCTTGCGGGAGTCGAGTACGGATTTCCGGCCGGCCTCATCGATGACGGTGAAACGGTGGAGGCGGCAACGCGGCGAGAGCTATACGAGGAAACCGGCCTCTCCGTGACGCAGATTCTGAGGATCAGCCCGCCGATCTATTCATCAGCCGGCATGACCGACGAGGCGGTCACCATGGTGTTTGTGGAATGTGAGGGGTTACCCTCTGCCGCTGCCAACGAAGGCGCCGAGCAGATCGAAGTGATCTTGGCCTCTCCCAGCGAGGTCGCCAGAATGTGCATGGATTCCGCTCTCAAATTTGATGCCAAAGCCTGGTTGGTGCTGTCAGAGTTTGCCGAAAAGGGCCGCCTATAATGAAAGGTTGCGGACTTTTCCTTCAGCTGCACTAAAAATCGTACCTTAAGCCCCCCGGATTCGGCGGCATTCTTGACACCCTCAAACATTTGAAAAAGATGAATACTGGATAATGCATATGTTTGAGTTACCCGCATATCTGAGTTCCAAGCGCAAGCAGATCAATGCTTACCTTGAAAAATGTTTTCAAGCGGTACTCGAGTCAGGGCGGTTAATCGATGCCATGCGGTACTCGTTGATGGCCGGGGGCAAGCGCCTCAGGCCCATTCTGTGCTTGGCTGGGACTGAAGCTGTCGGTGGTTGGGCAGAAAATGCTCTGCCGGCGGCCGGCGCTCTTGAAATGATACACACGTACTCCTTGATTCATGACGACTTGCCTACCATGGACAATGATGTCCTGCGCCGGGGGAAACCGACCTGCCATGTGCATTTCGATGAAGTCACGGCTATACTTGCCGGTGACGCCCTATTGACGATGGCATTTCAGGTGCTTTCCAGTGCTGAGGCCATCGAATTCGATGATCACCATGCCGAAACATGGTTAAAGGTTATCCAGCGCATATCGCGTGCGGCCGGTTGCCGGGGCATGGTCGAAGGTCAGATGCGTGATATCGCCGCCGAAAACAATACCCTTTCCCGGCTGGAGCTCGAACGGTTGCATGCTCTGAAAACAGGTGCTTTGATTGAAGCTGCGGTTTTTTCCGGTGCCCTTCTGGGAAACGGTACGTCAGAACAGATCGACCAGCTCGAAACTTACGCCGGTTGCATCGGTCTTGCATTTCAGGTGAAGGACGATGTACTAAATGTGGAAGGCGATCCGGACCATTTGGGCAAAGGCGTTGGGACGGATGCATTGCGTCGGAAAAACACTTATCCCTCATTAATGGGCCTGGAGGCGTCAAAAGCTTTTGCCCGCCAGCTCATTGAAAAAGCATTGATAGCTCTGGAGCCTTTCGACAACCGCTCGGATCCTCTGCGCGCCATTGCCACCTATATCATCGACAGAAAACGCTGATAGCTTGGCGTTCGGTCATAATATTCTTTGGAATACCAACCGATTGCAGAAAGATCTGTATGTATTTGGGCGCCCTTGAAATAAGAGCTTATTCTGTAATCTGTATCATTGCGTTTGACGCCCTTCATTTTAAACTTATGCAAACGATGTCGTATCAAGCATACTGATTAACAAAGGCTGTTGATGGTGACAGGGCGGCGGGAGACACACGAAGTAACGGGGCACTCCGTGACGGAGATTCTGAGAATAGATCCGCCGATCTATTCTCCTCTACGGTCGGGATATCCGTGGTGACGGTGACAATCGTATTCGTGGAAAATTAGGGGGTTAACTTCTGCCGCTGATGAGGGTACCGAGCAGATCGATGTGATATTGGCCGCTTCCAGAGAGGTCGCCAGGATGTGCGGAGAGTCCGTTCTTCAATTTGACGCCAAAGCCTGGTAGGTACTGAATTAGCCGAGAAGGGTCAATTATAGACAGATATCGGGTTTTCTTCTCAATTCCACCAACGTTGCGCCCCATCCCCCGGCTTCGGGCGGCGCATCCTTGAAGCCCTCAACCATGGGGCACTTCTTCAACAGGCTGTGCACTTTCTTTTTTAGTATTCCGCTGCCTTTGCCGTGGATCAACCGTACTGACATTATTCCGACGGCAAGGCACTCGGAGAAGTAATCATCGAGCAGATCCGGTACTTCACGCGGATGAAAAGTATGAAGATCTAAAACGTCTTCTATCGGCAGCTTTATCGGTTCCATCAGATCAGTTGAAAGCTATCCTTGAGTGAGTGTCATCTGGTCGCTTTGGGGTCGTTGGTTGTGGATATATCAAAGGTACGGTTTACCGGATGTATTGACCCCTGTTAGCGATTCTTATTTAAACTTCAATGCCGATGGCGGTGATTTGATCAATGTTTCGCCCCCTACCATCCGTTCTGTTCGGCCTTCCTATACTGGCATATCTTCTTGGATCGATACCCTGGGGGCTCGTTTTAACCCGGTGGTTCACTTCGATTGACATCCGGAAACATGGCAGTGGAAACATCGGCGCCACGAATGTCCGCCGCCTGGCCGGCACGCCATTCGGGTTACTGACCCTTGCCGGTGACCTGCTGAAAGGTGTCATACCGGTTTACTACGCCAGTCAGGTTGTTGGTCTCGATCCACTCCTGCACCAGGTATTTGTTTCCGTCACGGCTATCACTGCATTCGCCGGGCATCTCTTCCCCCTCTATCTTAAGATGAAAGGCGGAGGTAAAGGCGTTGCGACGGCTCTCGGTTGTTTCATCGTTATTGCCCCCCTTGCGACGGCATTGGCTTTAACTGTGTTTTTGGTGGTTGTGTGTCTATCGCGTCGGGTTTCGGCAGGATCTCTCTCGGCCGCGGCCATATTTGCTCCCGCCGTCTGGTGGAATGTTGGGTCATCGATTTATTCTCTTTGTGCCCTGTTGATCGCTCTGGGGATTTTTGTTCGCCACAAGGATAACATTCGTAGACTGCTGAACGGGAGCGAGCCCAAAATCGGCCAATGACCCCATGCGGGTTGTTTTATTTCGGTAATTGGTTTGCCGCCCCCGGCATATCCTTCTATTTTATTGGGATGAAGACCAGAGCAGTGCAATGATACCAGCAAAGACAAACTGCGACTCCATTAGAAATTCAAGTCTGATGCCTGGGATCATCATGCTGCGCTCATAACCCAGGACGACACCGGCGATAAATACCGGGCAGAGAGATAAGGCATAAGCCAGACCGGGTAACAGTCCTGTCAGGGACGCAACCGGTAGGGCAATCAGAAGTCCCAATAGTATCGATTTCAAAAGACGCAGTGAACGCTTCTCACCCAGAAGAATCGGGATGGTTTCCTTGCCAACGATGCGATCTCCTTGCATGTCCAAAGTATCAAAAAATGCGGTTCGAACAAACACCAGACCGGTCGCCCAAAGAAAAACCAGAATAATACTCATCACCGGTAAATTGGCATCGTTCAAGGAGGGGAGTAACGATGTGACAACGCCCCAGGCCGCTGCTATCAGGAGCGTTTTTGAACCGGGAATGTCCCGCAACCGGTGATAACGCCCGCCTGTCAACCCTATCGGAAGGATCCTTAGATTGTAGGTTAGCCCGAGCAGACTCATGAGAAGCAGAATGCCGAAAGACACTCTGCCCTTGGTATAGGCCATCAGTAGACCGGTGCCGCCGGCAACGGCGGCAAGCAGCGAAAGAAAAACCCGGTGACGGATGTAAAAAGACGCCCGTTCGGGATCGTTGTATTGATCGGACCGGCTGCCCGTCAGATGGTTTAAAATATGCATCGACTGAACATATAGCATAGCGATGATGACAAAGGGCAGCGCCGGTTGGATTCCGAGCAGTCGGGCGCAGGCGAAGCATAAGCAGCCGGCTCCCATGGAGACATACAAGTTTGTCAGCAGGAGCGTGCGCTGCAGAATGAAGGCCCCGCGCCACCATCCAATAGCCCTCCGGAACTGTAGCGATTCCAGAGCTTTGTAGACGCGTTTGATGATCCAGTTGGGCGTCGATGCGCCGGCTGTGATCCCGACAATTTGCAGGGCGGCGAGTTCTTTGATCTCTAATGCATTCAGATCTTTTTCGGTTTCCACGTGGTAGGTGGGTTTGCCCGAAGCCACGGCTATTTCGGCCAACCGTTGGGTATTGCCGCTGTTGCGCCCGCCGACCACTATGACTGCGTCTACTTGGTCGCCAGGCGCTTGACTTCGGTCTGGCGGCGTTCGGTGGAATCGCATATGGTATCAAAGACCTTATAGGCCGGGTGTTTGTCACGGATGAATTTTTTTATAGTGCCGTAAACCCGAGTGTTCTGGGTGGTCTGAGCGACAACAATGGCCTTGTCGAACGGTGGCAGGGATGCCAGTTCATCGAGACTGCCGATCACATGGCCGTTTTGTCCGGCATAACCCAGCAGGCCGATGACTTCGGGGTGATCCCTATCACCGATGATAATAGACGCATAGCCTTTATTGGCATGCCGTCTTATGATGCTCTGTACCTTTATTACCCTTGGGCAAGTGGCATCTATAACTGTGAAGCCGGCCTTCTTCAACTGGCGCTTTGTCTTCGGTGGCACGCCATGGGCTCGGACCAGAACGATACCGCTGCCTTGCTCGGGGACTTCTTCTAAGATCGAAATCCCTTTGGACGACAGCAGGTTGAGAACTTGGGCATTGTGGATAAGAGGGCCAAAAGTATAAATCGGGCCTTGCTGGTTGCCGGACATATCCATGGCCATTTCCACAGCTCGGCGAACTCCCATACAGAATCCGGCGGTTTTTGCTATCAGTATTTTCATTGGTCGCAGGGTATCCGATTTAATTTGATAATACCGGCAGAATTCCTTATATTTAAATTCCGAGTTCCTAACTCCAAAATTTTCGGACTGTCCATCATCGATACCCCATTTTTCTTTGAACGGAACGAAATCTTTATAATCGCTATTTAACGTCTTTCCGTATTACGGCGTTTATCTATCAAAAGCGGTAAAACCGGGCCAGTGATTCCGCAAAAGCATTTTTTGCCTGGAGAAATCAAAGTTTGCCCATTTTTATCTTGTTTCGACGCTGGCGCCTGGGTAATCGGCGCCGCGGGCCCTTTTTCTTGGTTGAAATAGACTGGCGGTTGTAACCACGTTCGTTTTCTTCCGAATCACTGCCACCGAAGTTCGCCAGCAACACGCGTTCCGCAAAAGCCGGAGAAGTGATCGTTGCCGAACGACAAGCTGCGGCAGCCCGGATTATTTCCTGATCGGAACTGACAATCAAGGCGCGTTCATTCTCATGTGCCGCCATACGAATAATTACACTGTCCGCCGACTCACCGGCTCGTGAGAATTTGATCAGGATACCTTTGATCCGGTCCCTGTTGCGAGAGTGACCGGGCATACCGGCACCATCGAACACCACAGTGATTTTATGCGGTTTGATTTTTTTATAGCTGGCCAGCATGTCGACCAAGGCTTCGCGCCCCAGCTGGATATCCTGGCGGTCCAGGACGCTCAGGTCGGCTGAGGCTCGGATTAGGTTATAGCCATCGATAATAATATGAAGCGCCATGAAAACGTTTACCAGTTTGTTGAAGTTCTCCGAGTAATCGGATGGGCCCGTTAGGCGTGTCGTAAGTGGTGGAATCTATCAGGGGGGTATGTCGCGGACGCGTCAACGGGTCCAAAAAAACGGCTGTTCATGTCTCGGATCGCCGATGGACCGATGCACTCGTTACCTCTTCAATAGGTGGAGCAACCGGTCCAGATCATCGTCGCCGTAAAATTCGATTTCGACCTTGCCGATTTTGCCGCGACGCTTGATCATGACTTTGGTGCCATAGTGACGGGTCAGTTCATCCTCGACGTCTGAAAGGTAATTTGAGGCGGCTTTGGTTTCAATCTGCCGAGGTGACGGTTTTCCGATTTTTACTTGTTTTGCCAGGTTCTCGGTTTCGCGAACGGAAAGCCCCTTAGACATGACCTTGCGCCAGATATCGACTTGCAAGGCTTTCTTGTCGATACCGACGATGGCCCGGGCGTGCCCCATGCTCAGGGAACCGGAAACAATGCTTTCTTTGATCTGCGGTGGCAGACTTCTAAGCCGCAGGAAATTGGCCACAGCGGATCGACTCTTACCGACCCTTTCGGCGGCCTGGTCCTGGGTGAGTTTGAACTCCTCGATCAGGCGGTGATAGGCCTCGGCCTCTTCCAACGGATTGAGGTTTTCGCGCTGGATGTTCTCGACGATCGACATCTCCAACATTTCGGTGTCAGAGACGTTTCTGATGACAACCGGCACTTGAGTCAAACCGGCTATTGCTGCGGCTCTCAAACGGCGTTCTCCGGCGACCAACTCATACCCGTGCGCGAACTGGCGTACCAGCAGTGGCTGAATGATACCCTGAGCCTTGATGGAATTGCTGAGGTCTTCAAGGTCCTCATTGTTGAAATGTTGTCGTGGCTGGTAGCGGTTGGGCTGGATCCGATCGACATCACAGAGAAAGTATTCCTTTTCTGTATCGACCGCCGGATCATATTCGGGAATCAGAGCATCCAATCCGCGACCGAGGGCCAGCTTTTTGCGTTTTCTGTTAGCGGATTCTGATTGTTTGATAGTCATTTTTTTTTAAGTCACTGCGTGCGGTTGTGTTGGTCGTAATAATCGAGCGAGTCAAAGTCGTGCCGGAGCGGCCACTTCCGCGCCTATTATTTCCTTGGCCAGTTCGATATAGCTTTGGGCCCCAGTGGAAGTGGCATCGTAGAGCAGGATTGGTTTGCCGAAACTGGGGGCTTCACTTAAACGGATATTACGGGGTATGATGGTTTTGAAAATCAGATTTTTGAAGTATTTCTCTGCGTCTTCGGCAACCTGAAAAGACAGGTTCGTTCTGCGGTCGAACATGGTCAGAAGTATGCCGCCAATCCTCAGATGCGGGTTCAAATGCTGCTTGATCCGCTTGAAGGTATGTAGCAGTTGCCCCAACCCTTCCAGGGCATAAAATTCACATTGGAGCGGTATGACAAGGGCGTCTGCCGCCGTTAATGCATTCACCGTCAGCAGGCTTAAAGAAGGCGGGCAGTCGAGGATGATATATTCAAAAGTGCCAGATACTTCTGAAATCAAATTTTTCAATGCGGACTCTCTTTCGGGGTTGGCCATCATTTCGACTTCAAAACCGATGAGTTCCACATTGGCAGGGATAACCTTCAGTGTTTCAATTTCACTGTCAAGTATGAGATTATGGGCATCTTCATTCCCGAGCATGCCGTGGTAGAGCGTCTTCTTGAGGTGATGCTTATTCAGGCCGACTCCTGAAGTGGCGTTACCCTGCGGATCACAATCAACTAACAAGACCTCTTTTTCCGATACCGCCAAGGCTGCCGACAGGTTGACCGCTGTTGTCGTTTTGCCAACTCCGCCTTTCTGGTTTGCTATACAAAGGATCTGCGCCATGGCGGGGAACCTAACATAATAGAGTCCGTTTGAAAAGGTATTAAAAATGTGGCATCATCATCCAAAACACACGCAAAAGCGAACCGTTCGCTCCCATCGGCCGGTCCCTTATTATCGAATCGAGGCATTATGATCACCCTTAAAAAGACCGTCGTTGGCCTTGTCGCCATTGTCCTGCTGGTTGATCTTCTTTGTCCCTATGCAGCCACAGGGATAACGATTAAGGAAGAAGAAGAAATGGCCCGCGAGTTCATGCGCTATATCACGGCCCAGTTCGAAATCGTCGATGATCCAGTCATCGTCAACTATATCAATAAGATAGGGAAAAAGATCCTCGCTAACTTTCCATCTCAGCCTTTTGAATACCGGTTTTATGTCGTCAAAGAGGATGTCTACAATGCGTTTGCCACCGCAGCTGGCCACATTTTCATATACACGGGACTGATAGCGGCCATGGACAATGAGGATGAGTTGGCCGGAATCCTTTCTCATGAAATATCGCATGTTTACTGCCGGCATATCTCGCAGAAAATCGAACGCTCCAAGATGATCAACATGGCCACATTGGCGGGTCTTGCGGCGGGGTTACTCATTGGCGCCGCCGGCGGAGGGGAGGCCGCCAGCGCCATAACCATGGGCTCCATGGCGGCCGGTCAATCTGCCGCTCTGGCCTTCAGTCGCGAGGACGAAATTCAGGCCGACCAGGTGGGATTGGTTTACCTGCAGGAGGCCGGATATACCGGTGAGGGGTTAATCGACATTCTGAATAAAATCCGTTCCAAACAATGGTATGGTACCGGTCAGGTCCCTTCCTACTTGATGACCCATCCGGCGGTGGAAGATCGATTGGCTTATATTGATACATATCTTGCCGGACATGCTGAAAAAGAGAAAAAGATACCCCGGCTCAATTCAGAGGACTTCGCCCTCGTCCGGGCGCGTATTATTGCCTTGTACACCGATGAGAGCATTGCCCTGAAAAAATATGAAACAGCCGTCCGTAGCCATCCCGGAGACGCCATGGCCAACTACGGTTACGGGTTGGTACTTGCAAGGGCTGGCAAGCGCAAAGAGGCCATTAACGCACTCAAAAAGGCATTGGCCGTTGAGGCCTTCAATGCGACCATTTTATCGGCTTTGGGCCGGGTGTATTATATGGACAGAAAATACGAGGAGGCCCTGAGTACCCTTCAGAGCGCACTCAGCCTGCAACCAGGAGAACCGGAGGCCCTTTTCTATTTAGGGCGCACCCAGATGGAACTCGGCCGGCCGGCGGAGGCGCAAGCGGCTTTCGAATCCTTGAAAAAGCAGGGCGTTGTAACGAAACAAGTCTATTATTTTCTTGGAAAGTCTTATGGGGAGCAGGGTAAACTTGCCGAAGCCTACTATAGTTTAGGGCTCTATTATTACTTAAAGAGGGATTTTGGCAATGCTCGGATCCAGTTTAAACAAGCTCTTGAAAAAGCTCAAGATTCAGAAGTACGGCAGGATATAGAAAAGCGTCTCAAAGAGATCGCGGATATCCAGGCCGCCCTCAAACGGCAGAGCCGTCAATAGCGTGCGTGGCGAACACGCCTGGTATTGGGTATTTAGCCAGTTGGTTGAGCGCCAGGTGTGTCCTTCTACGGACGATCGAAGTGGGAAAACTGCATGGTGAATGTCCCGCGTCCTTGGGTCGCCGACCGCAGAACCGTTGAATAACCGAACATTTGAAACAAAGGCACAATGGCTTTGATGATTTGCAGACCCGATTGGGATTCTATCGCCTCGATTTTTCCACTACGGGCGTTAATGTCACCGATAACATCACCCATAAATGCTTCGGGAACGAATATCTCTACTTTCATGATCGGGTCGAGCAGGTAGGGATTTCCGTTAATGAGGGCGGTTTTGCAAGCGATAGATGCACTGACCTTATAGGCCAGCTCTGTACCCAGGGAATCCCTGTAGGATCCACCGATCAACTGGGCTTCTACGTCGACCACCGGATAACCCATTAGTGTTCCGCTTTCCAGGGATTCCATGACGCCAATTTCGATGGTCGGAATGAAGATGTCCGGTATGATGTCAGCGTTGATCTTCGAAGTGAACCTCACGCCTTCGCCTCTTGGCAGCGGTCGGATCCGCAGGGTTACATCCCCGAATTGTCGCTGGCCGGCAATGTCTTTGTCAAATTCCGAAGTGCCTTCGCCAACCGATTCGATTGTTTCACGATGCACCACCTGAGGTTTGCCGACGTTAACCTGGGTGTTGAACTCACGCTGCATGCGGCTGATGATGATTTCCAGGTGGAGTTCGCCCATACCGGACAAAATCATCTGGCCGGTATCCTCATCCTGCCGCACCCTCAGGGTCGGGTCCTCAGCCAGAAACTTTTCCAGTACCTGGTCGAGTTTTTCCTGGTCAGAGTGAGTTTTTGGTTCCACCGCCACCGAAATGACCGGTTCATACGTTTCGATTCGCTCCAACAGAACCGGATGGGTGGGTGTGCACAGGGTTTCTCCCGTCGATGAGATTTTAAGGCCGACAACGCCGACGATATTGCCTGCTCCGGCTATATCCAGGCGCTCGCGTTTATTGGCGTGCATCCGCAATATTCGGGAAAGCTTTTCGGACTTCTTCAGGGTTGGATTGTAGACATCGCTGCCAGCCTTCAACCGTCCGCTGTAGACCCGGACAAACGATAATTTGCGTCCCTCCTGCATTGATACCTTGAAGATCAAGGCGGCCAATGGTGCCGTGTCACTGGTCTTGCAATTGATTGATTCTCCGGTATCCGGGTTGATACCTTTGATCGGCGGGACATCCACGGGGCTGGGCAGAAATTGAACGATGGCGTCCAGTAAGGGTTGTATACCCTTGTTTTTAAGGGCTGAGCCGCACAGAACCGGCACGATGTCCAGGCGACAGGTGGCACGGCGGATGGCACTCAGCAAGGATTCAACGGCAATGGGCGCATCCGATAGATAGGCCTCCATGACGTCATCGTCCTGCTCCGCAACGGTTTCAATGAGGTGTTCACGGTATTTCTGGCTGAGGTCGACCAGGTCGTCGGGTATGTCGAGAACTTGATAACTGGCACCCAGGGTCTCGTCGTCCCAGACGATGCGACGCATTTCGACCAGATCGATTATACCCGCGAAGTGGTCTTCAGCACCCACCGGCAGTTGCAAAATAAGCGGGTTGGCGTGGAGTTTTTTCTTCATCGCATCGACGGTTCCGAAAAAATCCGCTCCCACGCGGTCGAGTTTATTGACAAAGGCGATCTTGGGGACCTTGTACTTGTCGGCTTGGCGCCATACGGTTTCGGACTGGGGCTCTACACCCCCCACTGCGCAAAAGACACCGATGGCACCATCGAGTACCCGCAATGAGCGCTCGACCTCAATGGTGAAGTCGACGTGCCCCGGTGTGTCGATGACGTGTATCTCGGAATCTTTCCAGTTACAGGTGGTAACTGCCGATGTGATCGTTATGCCGCGTTCCTGTTCGTCCGGCATCCAATCCATAACCGCTTCACCATCATGGACCTCACCGATTTTATGCGACCGGCCGGTGTAATATAGGATACGTTCCGTAACGGTCGTTTTGCCGGCGTCGATATGAGCGATGATGCCGATATTTCGAATCTGGTTTATTTTTATAGGGTTACTCATCTTATCAATAACATGTCGCTGTTAAATGAAAAGCGGTTGTCGATGTGGCCCGCTAGAGTCGGTGTCTCCCTTCCATTGACCAGAATCATTACCGATTCGATTTCCGGCACGTTCAATACCAAGGAGTTCACGATGGAATACACGGTCAGTATTTCTGACCTGCACCCCCCGGGGCCATTATTCGTCACGTTTTCGGATAGATCGACGTAGGCTCGCCCACCCTGACCGAGGTAGAAAGCATTTAGCTGCGTACCGATGGGAATGGTTCGGGTAAGGTCGGATTTGGGTCCTTTGATGAGCGCCTCGATGATCAAGCGTCCCATTTCAACGGTATTTGAGACGGATGCCAGTATCCGCTCCTCTGCCTGAAGGTAATTTGCGAATTTATCGGCAAAATATATATGGACCAAGATCTGTTCCTGTGGATGTTGGTTTTCAATATGAGGATCCGCCACCGTCGAAGGCGGAGGGGTCATTGTGTCCTCACTCCAGGCGGTAACCGGCAGAAATGCACAGATGCCCATTAAAGATGCCAGGCAGCTGACTTGACAGATCATGGTTGTTTTCAATCGCATCATATTTGCTGCCGGGAGTTAATCAGCCGATTTTGCTAAAGCTTTGGTGATAGTTTTGCGGGTTGTGCTCGCGACAAACGATTACTTTTAGGTCAATATCGCTGAATATGTCAAGATCCGATGCCGATTCACGGACAACCGCGGTGATATTGGGAAAAAAAACGGCCAACCGAAGGGTCAGCCGTATGAATTGGTTTCCTGGTGGAGCTGATCGGGATCGAACCGACGACCTCATGACTGCCAGTCATGCGCTCTCCCAGCTGAGCTACAGCCCCGAAAACATGGAGGAGTAAAATACCAAGGACGCAAAGGGGTGTCAACATTTATTTACCGGTATTTTCATCGGTGCGATCGGATTTGCGACAGTTATGGCTTCTGTCATATCCAGTTCTTGCCTGGAATCTGTTGACAAAGTGTCGTTAGGAAAATAATATAAAACCTTTTTTATCGACAAGCCAACCATGTTTGGATTGCAGACAAAATTGATGTTGGTGGAACACTAGGATACCTATCGAAGATGCGGAAATACCGACCGATGAAGACTCGATTCAAAATACCCCACACCGGGACTGAGAGTCTTGGGAGCAATCGCAGCGCGGCATTCGAGGAGTTCGATGCCACTGAACTATACTGCGCGACCTGCCGTCAGGCCGTACCGGTGCGTAAGAAACTGCTGCTGGTCCTCCCTGAAGGCGATAAGTACGAATACCTTTGCGCTTACTGTTCGGGGTCGGTGGGTACAAAACTCGATCGGATTAATCCCCCTCCTGGAATTGTCGGGTAGAATTTATCGCCTGAGGATCGGGTGCACGCCCGTTAAGCGGCGGTACCGTAAAGGTCTGAAATATAACCACGAAACACAAAAGACGAACGCATCCGACGA
The DNA here is from genome assembly GCA_963848135.1 of uncultured delta proteobacterium. Lineage (GTDB taxonomy): Bacteria > Desulfobacterota > Desulfobacteria > Desulfobacterales > SG8-13 > JARFQH01. The sequence goes on along the minus strand of CAWKCK010000017.1, from coordinate 595,324 downwards.
AAATGAATCCGATAATTGTATCACGCGGCGGCAATTGTATCATTATCTATCTGGGGGTTAACAGGAAAGGAAGATCATGCTCAACTTAATGCGTAAACATGCCGGCAGCTGGATGATCAAATTTATCCTGGGAGCGGTCATTCTCGCTTTTATACCCTTCGGCTACGGAATTTACCAGGACCGACGGGATGCCGAGGTGGCGACAGTAAACGGGGAGCCGATTCGGTTCGAGGCATTTAATCGACAATATAACAACCTGCTCGATCAGGTGCGTAACAACTTTGGCGGATCGGTTAACGAAGAGACCATCAAGGGGTTGCGCCTTAAGGAACAGGCGCTAAACCAGTTGATAGACCAGAAGTTGATGTTGACTGAGGCCGCAAAGCTCAATTTCAGCGTCAGTGAAGAGGAACTGGTCGATTCGATCGGTCGAATCGAGGCTTTTCAAACGGCCGGGGTTTTCGATCCGAAGCGCTACGAATATGTTCTGAGTCGCATTCGGCTGACGCAGGATTCCTTTGAAGACGAACAAAAATCGGCCTTGCTGATCGACAAACTCAGGAACTTTGTCATCTCGAGTGTTAAAGTTTCCGATGCCGAAGCCCTGGAATGGTACAAGTGGAACAACGCCGAAACAGACATCCGTTACGTCAAATTTAGCCCAAAAAATTACCAGGGTATCGCCCCGACAGAAGACGAGGTCCAATCCTACTTCGACGCTCACAAGGATAAATACAAAAGCGAAGTGGAGTTAAAGGTCCGCTACCTGCGAATTGGTCCAGAGCCGTTTGAGAAGCAAGTGAATATCTCCGAGAGTGACATACAGACATATTACGACAGCAACCTGGATGAATTTCAAACACCCAAGACGGTAGAGGCGCGGCATATCCTGATAAAGGTCGACCAGGAAGCCGACGAACAGACTGTCGCCGTTACGCGTCAAAAAGCGGAAGAAATACTCAAGCAAGCCAGGAGCGGCAAGGATTTCGCAGAACTTGCCAAAAAACATTCCGAAGGCCCCACGGCCCCTAATGGCGGTTATTTGGGTTCTTTTCGCAAAGAAGCCATGGTTAAGCCTTTCGCTGATCAGGCCTTTACGATGAAAGCCGGAGATATCAGCGATCCGGTGCGAACCCGATTCGGTTGGCACATCATCAAGGTTGAAAAAGTTAACGAAGAATCCACGGTTACGATCGATACGGCCCGCGAAGATATCCGCCGGAAGCTGACCGATGAGCGCGCCAAAACTCTGGCCTTTGAAATGGCTGAACTGATCTATGACAATTCTTTCGAGGGCGAGGACCTGGTCCGGAATGCTGCTGAGAATTTATTTTCGATACATGAAACCGAGTATTTTACTCGCAAGGGTCCCGAGAAAGACGTCAAGGACCGGGTGAAATTCGCAACGGCGGCATTCGATCTTACCGTCGGCGACATCAGCACGATCCAGGACCTTAACGACGGGTACTACATCCTGCAGGTTACAGATAAAAAAGAGGCCCGCCTTCCGGAGTTCGCCGATGTTGCCGCGAAAGTGCGGGCAGACTTAATCAAAGAAATGCAGCAAGAAAAAGCGCGGGAAGAGGCCCAAGCGTTTCTCGCAACCCTTAAAAAGGGCCAATCGATGGCTGACGCGGCAGCGAAGCAGGGTTTTGCTGTGGATTCAACTGGATTTTTCAAACGCAATACCCCATTGCCGAAGATCGGATACGATCAGAAAATAGCGGGCGCAGCCTTTATGTTGTCGGAACAGAACCGTTTGCCGGACGAAGTATTTGAGACCAATGGTGATGTATATGTCATTGGATTTGCCGGCAGGAAAGAGCCTGCGGAGAGTGCGTTCGAAACGGAGAAAGCCAACGCGAAGCAAGGGCTTCTCCAACAGAAACAGATCCGGGTGGTCGGGGATTGGATTGCAGACGTACGCAAAGTCAGTGAAATTACAATTGAAAGCTCCTTTTTAAATTGAACTTCCGGGTCGATTCAGAAATTCGATACAGGCCAATAACCAAATGCCTTGCCGGCCTGCGGGGCGGAAGCCGGCAGCCCAGGAAACAAATCTGTTTTTATCTCCTTGGAAATCGTGTAAAATAAACAATGACATTGGACCATGATTTATATCTTTGGTTTCGAAGGAGTTCGATCGGTGATGAGTTCCGACCCGAATGACAATGACAAGGGCTTCGTTCATGCCACGAAAAGGTGCCCGGAATGTTACGCATATGTCTCCCTGCGGACATTCCAATGCCCCGAATGCAAAACAAAGTTGGGTGACGTCGACAGCCATGGTATGGCCAAGAGAACGGTGAACTGGCCGGCCTATCTTTCGGCAATATTAGCCGTGTTTGGCTTCGGCATTTATATCTGGTGGGCATTTCTCCGTTAGTGCCGCCTCTGTTTCCAAGTTGAAAACCGGTGTGCACTCATGTTCCAGCTATCCGAAACAGAGAGACGATCCCTATTAAAATTTGCACGCAGTGTTATTTCCGTCGAACTGGCTCAGGAGGGTGAGGAGGTCAAGCCGTTTGAGGTTTCGGACGCCATGCGCACCCCATGTGGCTGTTTCGTGACTCTGCACAAAGCCGGGAGTTTGAGAGGATGTATCGGGAACATCGAGGCGACGCGGTCACTCCTTGACGGAATCAAAGAGAATGCACTCAATGCGGCCTTCCAAGATCCTCGTTTTTCCCCGCTTGAGGTTTCCGAACTGCCTACCGTCAATATTGAGATCAGTGTGCTGTCCCTACCCCAAGAACTTCAATACAAAAGTGCCGACGATCTTCTAGAGAAATTGAAACCGGGTATTCACGGGGTCATAATTGCAAAGAACTGGAACTCGGCCACCTTTCTGCCGCAAGTCTGGCAGCAATTACCACAGAAGCGATCGTTCCTCGAGCATCTCTGTCAGAAAGCTGGCTTGAAGAAAAATTGCTGGCAAAATGGTGGCCTTTCGGTCAAGGTATACACCGTCGAGCATTTCTCTGAGTAGCCTTTGGCCTCAGAGCGGTTAGGGCAGATCATCCCGCATTGTGCCTTATCGCCGCCATTGGGTGCCCTTTCGAAATCGTAAACAATACTGGCATTACCGGTTTTCTACCAGGATGAAAGTTTCACTTTGTCGATGAGTCCTTCCGGCAGTCTGTCGACGAAACGGGATGGTCGACCGAAGAAAAGCCCTGAACTCCGATCGTACACCTGGCTGGGATAAGTAATGAACAGGTTTTCTTTAGCGCGCGTGGCCGCGACATACATCAGGCGCAATTCTTCTTCGAGATCTTCGGGGTTGTCCAGAGCATGAACCGATGGAAACCGTCCGTCCACGGCCCAGATGATAAAAACGGTGTGCCACTCCAATCCCTTGGCCGAGTGGATAGTGGAAAGCACTAAACGGTGCTCATCGCCGTCTTGATTTGATAGGGCGCCTTCGACGCTTGAGGACGGTGGTTCGAGCGCCATATCAATCAAGAATAATTCAAGCTCTTCGTAGCGTGCCATAATCGTGAGAAGTTGCTCCAGGTCTTTCATCCGTTTGGGATGATCGTCGTACTTGCTTTTCAAAATTGGTTGGTAGTAGGTCAGTACGACTTCTCCCATTTCTGACACGGTCATGGGAACGGCATCGATAGCGGCGTAAAGCGCCACCAGTTTTTTAAGTCCTTTGAGTTTACTACGGCCCTCCGCAGCGGTAAAGATGCCATTGTAGCCGACCTTTGCCCTTTCGATTGCCGTATAAATATCACTGGCCGTTTTCGGACCGATATTTTCCTGAAGCATTAACAAGCGATACCAACTTATTCGGTCATACGGGTTATTGACGACGCGCATGTGGGCCAGCAGGTCCTTAATGTGGGCCGATTCCATGAACTTGAAACCGCCAACTTTGACGTATGGAATCCCTTCGCGTGCCAATTCGATTTCCAGGTCGAATGAATGAAAACCGGCCCGGAACAGCACGGCCATCTGATTCAGCGACACGCCCTCAGCAAGGGCCTCTCCGATTCTGGAAACCACAAATCTCGATTGCCGGTTTTCGTCTCCTGCTTCCACCAATACGGGGCGTGAACCACCAATTTTGCGGGTAAACAACCTTTTTTCATATTTTTCGGCGGCACGTTCGATGAGTGAGTTTGTTAGGGACAGGATCGGTTGGACACTGCGGTAATTTTCTTCCAGACCGATAAAGGTGGTACCGGAAAATATCTGTGGGAAATCGATGATGTTTTTGAAATTGGCGCCCCTGAATGAATATATACTCTGGGAATCGTCTCCGACAGCCATCACGTTTTGATTTCTGTCCGTCAGCAGATAAAGGATCTGGGCTTGCAGGTGATTGGTGTCCTGGTATTCATCGACCATGATATATCGATAGGCAGATGAAATTCGGTGGCGGGTCTCCTCATTATCCCTTAGAAACCGATAAAGATAGACCAGTAGATCGTCGTAATCGAGGAAATTATGTTGCTGCTTGCGTACGGTATATTCATCAAACAGTGATGTCAAACTGTCTATCATCGGCGAGAAGTGAGGATAGTCATTGAATACGACGTCACTGATCGTCAGCCCCTTATTCACGGCCCGGCTGATGATATTGGCTACCGTCTGGTTGCGAGGGAAAGTGCGTTGGTGACTGGTCAAGCCAAGCTCTTTTTTTACCATACCGATGAGGCTTTCAGCATCGGAGCGATCCAGAATGGAGAATCCCGAGTCGAATCCGATCGCGGGCGCATATCGCCTCAATACCGCGTTGGCAAAAGAGTGAAATGTACCGCCGGAAACTTTTCCGCAACGGTTGTCGAGCAATTGGCACGCACGGGATAGCATTTCCTGTGATGCTTTGCGGGTGAAAGTCAGGAGAAGGATCGCCGGTGATGGTATTCCTTCCTCCACCAGACGGGCGACCCGGTAGGTCAAAGTTCTGGTCTTACCGCTTCCGGCGCCGGCGATAACCAAGAGCGGCCCGTCATTGAACATGACCGCTTCAAGCTGGGAAGGATTGAGTTCTTGCGCGTAGTTGATGTGCTTGGTTTTATCGGGCATTTTTTTCTTTGGAGTCATGTCACGCATGAGAGGTATCGAAAAGGAACCGCATCCGTATGTATCCGAAGTCGAATTCATCCAGACTTAATTCTGAGGAAATAGGTCCGTGGAACTTACGGAGCTATAATACGGTATGCAATTATTTTCTATGGGCCTTAAACATGGAACGAACCGAGGATTTTTCTCCCATCTGAAAATATACCTTCTTGGCTTGTGTTAATACTTTTGCGGCTCGGGGTTAGGCACCAAGTCTCCGCATACCACGTTTCACCCTCTTTGTACAAGCTGTAGAAATCAACCAGACTACCTTCCGCTGAAGATTTAATGCTCATGGGGGCGCGCTTTCCAAATGGTCTACGCCAAAAGAATAGACAATCGTTGCGAGTTGTCTTCCACTATTTCCTATATGAATGTCCCGGTTTGAATTACTGTCGATTTATTCTTATTTCGTTGAATTAATTATCGAAATTAAGTTTTAATTGTTGACTTTTACTAAAGTATATATATACTACTATGAAGCAAAACAGATGTTTTGCAGAAATCTTCAATAGAACAGGGAGGAATGCTGAGATGACCAAAGTAAAAAATCAGTTACAATCCATCGCAAAGAACCTTGCCATGCTTTCGAAAAAGGTAGAAAGTCTATCTGCACAATTGGCAAAGACAGCTCCGGCGAAAAAGGCCAAGGCTGCCCCCAAGAAAGCCAAGAAGGTTAAAAAAGCCGCTCCGGTAAGAAAAGCAAAGGCCAAAGCCGTTAAAAAGCCGGCAGCAAAAAAGGTAAAAAAGGTAAAAACGGTAAAAAGGGTAAAAGTCGATAAAGGCGCGACGGTTCTCAGCGCGGTTTCCAGTGTCATCAATAAAAGTAAAAAAGGGATATCCATCGCCCAGTTGAAGGAAAAAACAAACCTGAATCCAAGGCAACTTAGCAACGCGCTTTATAAGCTGACAAAAAAGGGCGCCATCAAATCGATGTCACGGGGTGTCTACACCAAAGCCTAGTACCGTCCGATGTCAATGACCCCGTTGTTCCGTTGGGAAGAGGTTTTGCCGCTTCGCAGATGCGAGTGGCAGAAATAACGGCTTAGTGTCTCACAGATCGATTTGTCGCTTGACCGGCAAGCTCGTGTGGATATGACTCACACAATCTCGTTGGGTGACCCTCTGCGGTTACCGATTCAACTGCAGGCTCAACCTTAAATAGAGTTCAGAGAAACCGTTTCCAAAGGGAAACACCCGACTGGATCAATGATCCGCACGATCGAAATCGGGTCGATTTATAGAAATACGACACCGAAGTCTTCAACTGCCGCCCTTATTTTTTTACGAGCAGTTGAAGACTTCCTTTGTTTCAGGCTTACGGTTCATCAATATTTCCACGTTCTGCTGACATGCCGCATGTTTCACCATGGGTCATTAATCCTGTGGCCCACTTCTATTTAACTTGTAGATATTAATAGAAAAAAAATACCGAAAGGCCATCGGGTGCCTTTGTGGCCTTTCCCATTGCAATGGCTTGCGCAATCTTGTATGAAATGTAGCTCGCGACAGGCAGCCGGGTACTGGGATCTTGTTGGCGCTGAGCGAATCGCTATATGCAGGTTGCTTGCAAGCTACGTGACGTCTATGACTGATCATCTGTGCACGGATTCAGTCCACCCGAGACGAGAAAAAATCCCGGTCTATCCCACTTGGTTGATGATGGCATTTTCATCTGTTCTTAGCGCTGAACCTGATTTCATAAAATGCTGGGAATCAGAACAACGCCGTTCTGGAAATCCCAGAGAGGACAATAAAATGAGAGAAAAGGAGATCGACCGCGATCCCCTGAGACACAACGTTGTCTGGAAGTTTTTCGCTTCGGTGAAGCTCACTGTTCTGCTGTTGCTGACGCTAGCGGCGACATCGGTCATTGGGACGGTCATCCCGCAGAACGAAAGCCCCCAGGCTTACCGCCAGGCCTTCGGAGATTTTCTTTATCGATTGTTTGATACCCTGGACATCTTCGATATGTATCACTCATGGTGGTTTCAGCTGCTTTTGCTGTTGCTGACTCTCAACGTCGTTGTTTGCTCAGTGGATCGCCTCAAAGCGACGTGGAATATTATCTTTTCCAAAAACCCAACTTTCAAGCTCACCCAATTCCGCAACGATAAGCATAAAGTTCAATGCGATGACACGCGCACCATCGAAGTACTCAGACCGCTTGTAAAGAATCTGGTTTCCCGAAAATTCGGCTTTTACCGCCAGGAAAATACCGAGGGTGGGTTTGTATTTTTTGCAGAAAAATGGCGTTGGACCCGGCTCGGTGTGTATATTGTCCATACCAGTGTCATTCTACTGCTGATCGGTGGATTGGTTGGTTCTATTTTCGGTTTCGAGGGATTTGTCAATATACCCGAAGGAGAGACGATCGATACGATACGGCTCCGTAATGCTGATAAATCGGTGAAACTGGATTTTGAGATTCGGTGCGATGATTTTGATGTCAGCTTCTACCCTAACGGGATGCCGAAAGAATTTCGCAGCAGCCTCGCCATAATCGAAAACGGAAAGGCAATTCTCCAAAAGGACATCCTGGTCAATCACCCGCTGCGGTATAGAGGCATAAATCTTTTTCAATCCAGCTATGGCGAGTTGCCCGCCGAACTTTCGGTGACCGCTGTACCGGAAGAAATCGGACTGGCTTTCACGAGTAAAGAGACCGGTATGGTCTATAATAAAAAGGTTCATCTCGGCGAACGCGTCAATATTCCTGAGGACCTTGGCGAATTTGAACTTAAGGAATTCAAAGATGAATATGACTTCAGGGGCAGAGAATTAGGTCCGACTCTGATTGGGGTGCTGACTCAGAAAAACGGTGCTTCTGTGGAGGTGATTCTGCCTCTGCGTTTCCCCAGTTTCGACCGAATGAGTGCCATGGTCAATCCGCAACGGAGCGATGCGGTCATGATTACGGTCGACGAGTTTGCCGCCAATACGGAGGCGCACGCCAAGCGCTACTACACCGGTTTGCAGGTCACTAAAGATCCCGGAGTGATTGTCGTCTATACAGGGTTCTTAATGATGATCATCGGGTGTATTATCACCTTTTTCATGTCCCATCAGCGGATCTGCGTTGAGGTGACAGCAAGAGGGAAGAAAAGTCGCGTCACGGTGTCCGGAAAGGCTAACAAAAACAAACTCGGAATGCGGCGGAAGGTGGAACTCATCGCCGACCAACTGGCCGAATCGAAAGCAAGAGACTGATAGCGGACTCTTCGCATTAGGCCGGAAATTGAAAGAGGATATAAAATGAATAGTTCCTTGACACTCTCCATAACCACATTCATATACGGTATTTCTGCGTTCCTATACCTCGTGGCCCTGGTTTTCAAGAGACGGACCCCTGGAATTCTGGCCACCTGGGCGGCTTTGCTGGGTCTTGTCGTCAATACTGCCGGTATCATCATGCGCTGGGTGGAATCATACCAGATGGGTTTCGGGCACGCCCCCCTGTCGAATCTTTATGAGTCGTTGGTCTTTTTTGCCTGGACGATTGCCGGTCTTTACCTTGTGATCGAACGCCGCTATGGTAACCGGGTCATCGGCGCATTTGTGATGCCCTTGGCAAGCTTGGCGATCGCCTATGCGTCATTGTCGCCCAATATCAGTGATCGGATCCAACCGCTCCTGCCCGCATTAAAAAGCAACTGGCTGATCGCCCACGTGTTTGCCTGCTTTATCGGTTATGCCGCTTTCGCCATCGCTTTCGGGCTCAGTATCATGTATCTCATTCGACAAAGCGAACTGTCCGGTAAAAGCGCGATAATTGATCGATTTCCGAAAGCGCAAGATCTCGATGGCCTGACACAGCAGATGATCATGTTCGGGTTTCTATTCCTTTCGGTCGGTATCATCACGGGCGCTGTCTGGGCAAACTCCGCCTGGGGACGGTACTGGGGCTGGGATCCAAAAGAAACATGGTCACTGATAACGTGGTTCATATATGCCACGCTCCTGCATGCCAAATTGATGCGTGGTTGGCACGGGCGACGAATCGCCTACCTTTCGGTGCTCGGTTTTGCTGCGGTGCTGTTCACCTATTTCGGTGTCAACCTGCTGCCAGGATTGCACAGTTACGGTGCCATGGGGCAATGATTTTCCCTTGACAAAGACCGGCTCTCAAGGTACACAGGCAAAAATTTTTTCCAGGCGGCAGGGTGGCTTTATAACGGCACCAATAGTTTCAAAAATCGTGGTCTGCGGCAAGGCAAATTGGGTAGCAAAGGGCCAATTGCAACAGGCGCGCCGGTGTTAGTGATAGAAACGGGATGGCTTCCGTCAGACCGTGAACCCATCAATCTTTCACAGACGGAGTTTACATGAGTGCAGTAGACGATCGTGAGAGGACGAATTCGGAGAGTGAAGCCGACCAGGTATCGAAAACGGCGTCTTCGGGAAACGGGGAAAATACACAGGATGGTTCGAATGCTTCGATCATCCTGTTTTTTATTGTCGGCCTGGCGGCCAGCCTGGTTGTCGGATGGGTGGTTTTCCCCAAACTACTCTATTCCCAAAAAGAGCAACCGGTGGCATTCAATCATGCGCTACACAACGAGTTGGTTGATGAGGGCTGTGAAAGCTGCCACTTTTTCCGTGAGGACGGCACTTATTCCGGCGTTCCAAAACTTGCCCAATGTATCGACTGCCATGAAGAAGTGCAGGGTGACAGTGAGGCCGAAGAGTACTTCGTCACCGAGTATGTCCAAGCAGGCCGTGAAGTACCGTGGATGATTTATTCCCGGCAGCCACCCTGCGTCTTTTTTTCCCACGCTGCCCACGTTAAAAAGGGCGAAATGGATTGCGTTACCTGCCACGGTGACATCGGCGAATCCGAAAGTCTGAGGCCGTATGAGGAAAACAGGATCTCCCGTTATAGTCGTGATATCTGGGGCCACAACATTGGTGGAATCAAGCGTAATACCTGGGACCGAATGAAGATGGATGATTGTGCCAACTGCCACAAGAAGGAAAAGGTCAATCAAGGAAGCGTACAAACGCATCGGGGGGGCTGTTTCGTTTGCCATAAATAAATCCGGTTGTTTTCTTACAGGGATCGGCTCCTTTAAACTTTTGGTTGTATGTGCAGGTATAAGGGGATTGATAGATGAAGATTGACAGAAGAAGTTTCTTGTCGTTTTTGATTGGCGGCGCAGCTGGGACCACACTTTCACCGTTGCCCTGGAAACTGACCGATGACATAGCGATCTGGTCCCAGATGTGGCCATGGATACCGGTTCCCGAAAGGGGAGATGTCTCTTACGTTAAATCGGCTTGTACGCTTTGTCCGGGGGGATGTGGTATCAGTGTCCGAAAGGTGGGAGAGCGGACCGTGAAAATCGAAGGTCTGCCGGGTCACCCGATCAATGACGGCAATCTCTGCACGTTGGGGTTGGCTGGGACGCAGCTGCTTTATGGACCGCGGCGGGTCAAATCGCCCTTGAAAAAAGTAAACGGCAGGTTTGTCGAAATCTCCTGGGAAGACGCTATAACGGAAATCACCGCCAAACTTAAAGACCTGCGGTCCGTGGGGCACGCTCACAGTGTCGCAGCTATTGCCGATTCAGACCGAGGGACCGTGTCGCAGTTGCTGAACCGATTTTTGACGGTTTATGGTTCACCTCAATTTTTTCGCATGCCTACCATGCAGGACAACTATGAACTCACCCTGAATCTGATGCAGGGTGTGCGGGCCATGGCCGGATTCGACATCGATAACAGTGATATGGTCGTCAGTTTCGGCAGCGGTCTTCTTGAAGGCTGGGGGACGCCGGTCCATATGTTTCAAGCACACAGCCGCTGGCGGGATAACGGCGGAAGGCTGATTCAAATCGAACCCCGATTGTCAAATACGGCTGCCAAAGCTGACAAGTGGGTCGCAATCAACCCCGGTACCGAGGGTGTTCTGGCATTGGGAATGGCCCACGTGATCATCAAAGAGTCACTCTACCGGGCTGAATTTATCACTGAAAACACCAAGGGATTCGAAATCTGGAAGCAACAGGTCCTGGACGGTTACAGCCCGGCCAGGGTGGCTGAGATTACCGGTGTGGAAGGTGATGTCACGGCAAAATTGGCCAGGGATTTTGCACGGGCAAAAAGGCCATTGGCCATCTGCGGTCGAGGCAAAGGACTCGTGCCCGGCAGTGTGCAGGAATTCCTGTCCGTTCACGCCCTCAATGCCCTGGTTGGAAACATCGGCAGAGACGGCGGCGTCTGGGCGATTCCCGAGCCGGAATACATCAGTTGGCCAGAACCCGAGATGGACGACATTGCCGCCGCCGGGATGCAGCAGAAACGAATCGACATGGCCGGCACCAGCAAGTACCCGCATGCTCGTTATCTGCTCAACCGCTTACCGGAGAACGTCAATTCAGGCGTGGACTCACCGATTCAGGTGTTGTTTGTTGCCGATGCCAACCCGGCCTATTCGCTGCCAAACAGCGCCACAGTCACGGATGCCATTAAGAAGATTCCCCTGGTCGTCAGTTTTTCCGCTTACATGGGAGAGACAGCGGCTCTTGCTGATCTTGTTTTACCGAGTCCCACTTACCTGGAGCGTTACGAGGACCGACCGGTTGCCGCCGGGTTCAATCGGCCGCTGATCAACCTGACCACACCGGTCGTCGAACCGCTCTTTGACACCATGCACACCGGCGATGTAGTCATACAACTGGCACAGGCTGTAGGGGGGTCCGTCGCTTCGGCTTTCCCCTGGGCGAACTATCAGGAGTGTCTCGAAGAGACCATGGGCGACAAATGGGATGTGCTTCTCGAACATGGTTTCTGGGTCGATTCGGATTTCAGTCCGCCGGCTTGGAACCAGGCCTTTGAAACCGAGTCTTCCCGGTTTGAATTCGTCAACCCGGCTATCGATGCCATGCCGCGTTTCGCACCGGTTAAACCGGCCGGTGATGAAGCCAAGTTCCCACTGGTACTGATACCGTTCGACACGATGCGCTTGTGGAACGGTTATATTGGCGACCCTCAATTCGTGATCAAAACCGTAGAGGATACAATTTTAAAGGGCAACGATGTCCTGGTGGAAATCAATCCCACCACAGCCAAAGCCATCGGATTCCAAGACAACAGCCATGCTGTATTGTCGACTCCCAACGGAGAGGCCAATGTACGGATCCATTACTATAATGGAATGATGCCGGGTCTGGTGGGCTTACCGCGGGGATTGGGGCATACTGCCTTTGAAAAGAACCTGGCCGGAAAGGGCGCCAATATCAATGCCTTGATGGCTCCGGTTGAAGATCCCGCAACCGGATTCGATGCCGCTTGGGGAATCCGGGCGAAACTAACCAGGGCCTAACAGAAAGACCAGCAGGGGAAGCGGCCTGTTGCCGGCGGCTTGACCCCTCAATATAAACCGGCGATGAGGTACAGATGAAACAGGAAAAAGCCCATAGATTCGGAATGGTCATTGATCTCGACAAGTGCACCGGATGCGGTTCCTGCATGGTGGCCTGTATGGCCGAAAACAACGTGCCCTTCCGTGAAGACGAAACGGACAAGCTGCTCACTGTTTCTTGGCTCCGGGTTTACAAGTTGAACAACCGTAAGCCATTCCCGGAAGCAGATGTGTGTTATCTTCCACGGCCATGCCAACACTGCGAAGGGCAACATGGCCATTCTCCCTGCGTGTCCGTTTGTCCGGCAACAGCCACCGATTATGACAGCAACACCGGAATTGTCAGTCAGATCTACACGCGCTGTTTCGGGTGCCGGTACTGCATGGCGGCCTGTCCGTATCACGTCCGGTTATTCAACTGGTGGGATCCGGTTTGGCCCGATGGAATGGAAAAATCGCTGAGCCCGGATGTTTCTGTGCGCATGCGCGGCGTTGTTGAAAAATGCAGCTTCTGTTTTCATCGCTACCAAAGGGCCAAGGACCAAGCGTATTACGAGGGCCGAGACCATGTCGATGAACAAGAATATCAAACGGCCTGCACCCAGGCCTGTCCGGCGGGGGCGATTACCTTCGGCGACCTCAATAATCCGAAGCACGCGGTGACCAAGCTGGCGCAACCGGATAACAGTCACGGCGGCAAACCACGGGCCAAGGATGTTTTCCGGTTACTGGAACGTTTGGGAACCAATACCAAGGTTTACTACCACTCCAGTCGTGAATGGGTGCGTCGCCTGGGCGATAACTATGAGGATAAACCGAATAAAGCCTGACAGGCCGGACCGAACGTGAAAATCGTTCGCTCAGGCGCTGAATACTTGCCGCGGATCGGGAAGACCGGCAGGTTATCAACCAGATTATCCAATAGATACTGAGGAGCGAGGAAATTATGGACGCTGCATTGATACCCAAAGGAACGAAACGCTGTCCATTGTGGCAATTTCTGGCCGGTCTTACGCCGGTTGCCCTGATTTTGCTCTGGGGCGTATATGCCATGTTGCTTTGTTGGCTGAAAGGTCTCAACCAGACCAACATGAACAATGCATACGGATTTGCTTTGTGGATCTGGGCCGACCTGGCGGTGATCGCCTTGGGAGGCGGCGCTTTTTTCTCCGGTTTCCTCAAGTATCTCGTGGGGAAGGATGAACTCAAGAACATCATCAACTACGCGGTATTAATCGGTTTCGTGTGCTACAGCTCGGCCCTGTTGATTCTGGCCATTGATATCGGGCAGCCCTTGCGAGGCTGGTTTATTTTCTGGCATGCCAACGTCCATTCCATGTTGACGGAGGTGGCATTTTGCCTCACCTGCTATTTCTTTGTGCTGACGATTGAGTACCTTCCGCTGATGCTCGAAAACCGCCAACTCGATAGAGTGCCATTTTTTCACAAACTGAGCCACAACATGCACGAAATCATGGCGATCTTTGCCGCCACCGGAGCGTTTCTTTCTTTCTTCCACCAGGGATCACTTGGTGGCGTGTCCGGGGTTCTATTCGGGCGGCCATTTGGATTTCGGGAGCATATCCTCATTTGGCCGTTTAGCTTTTTTCTGTTTACCTGGTCGGCGGCGGCTTACGGGCCGTGCTTTACGATAATGATCACCAAAATAACCGAGAAAATTACGCGCAAGAAACTGGTGAAAGATAACGTGATCTGGCTACTGGCCAAGATATCGGGTTGGATGATGCTTACCTATGCGGCGGCCAAGACGCTTGACACCATCTACTGGGCCTTCGTCACAGCCCCGTCAAAAGGGTTTGTCCTGAGCCACTTTTACACCAATAATGCCCTTTACGGGTACTGGATCCTGTTTGTCGAGCTGTTTCTCTGTGGCTGGTTACCGGCGCTACTTCTGGTCAGCCGCAAAACACGCGAAAACAATAAAATACTCTGGTTGGCGGTGATCCTGGCGGTTATCGGTGTGAGCCTAAATCGTTGGGTTCTGGTGCTTCAGGTGCTGGCCGTACCGGTTTTACCGTTTATACAATGGGTGCTTTATTATCCCAGCTGGCAGGAGGTGGCGACCACCATACTGCCGGTAGCCTATGGGATCATTCTGATATCCCTGTCGTATCGCTACTTGCCAATTTTTCCGCAGGAAGCAGAGTTGAACCCCATTGAATCACCGCCGGCGATCGAAGCGGAAGAAACCGTACCGGATAGCGAACCGGATCGTCCAGAGGCGCCTGCAGGAGATCTTCAACCGGCCCAGGCCTGAACCGAGGAGGTAAGAGATGTTTCCGTTTAGTTTCGAATGGATATGGGATATGGGGCACATGGTATTTCACGGCGGGCTCTGGTACGCCCTGACCATCATTGGTCTCGGGATGACGTATTGTGTCATTAAGGCCGTTCTAGACACCCAAAAAGACAATGGCAGTCATCATCACTGATCTTATACGTCGTGACTGTTTAAAAATTGAAAGCGCTTGCCCCCTGATGGATGTTTGCGGGTAAGCGCTTTTTTCGTTTTTTCACCCAAATAAAGAGAACCGGGAATCCAAATACATGGATAAAATACGAGTGGAGGGCGGTCATACCCTGCGGGGTGATGTCACCATCAGTGGTGCCAAGAACGCGGCATTGCCGATACTTGTATCGGCTCTGTTAACCGACGGATGGAATGAATTCAGTAACGTACCGGGTTTGAAAGACATTGAGAGTACTATGCAATTGCTGCGGCATCTTGGGGCCGCAGTGGAGAGCACAGAAGACATCGTGCGGATCAACGCTGCCGGTCTTAACAACCCCGAGGCCCCATATGAACTCGTCCGGAAAATGCGGGCCTCAATTCTGGTGTTGGGACCGCTGGTTGCCAGACTGAAGCGTGCACGCGTTTCCCTGCCGGGAGGATGTGCTATTGGTGCCCGCCCCATTAACCTACATCTCAAAGGGCTGGCACTTCTGGGGGCGACCATCGATCTCAAGCATGGATATGTGGATGTAAAGGCTGATCGGTTGAAAGGTGCCGACATCTATCTGGACGTTCCGTCTGTTACAGGCACAGAAAATCTGATGATGGCGGCTGCGTTGGCAGAAGGGGTGACAGTTCTGAGAAATGCGGCCCGCGAACCCGAGATTGTGGCACTGGCAGAAGTGTTGAACCAAATGGGGGCCAACGTGGAGGGCGCCGGAACGGCGGTTTTGAGAATTCATGGCACCGCGGAGTTGAAGCCGACCACCTGTACGATCATCCCCGATCGGATAGAGGCCGGCACTTTTATGGTTGCCGCAGCATTGACAGCAGGAGAAATAACGCTGGTAAATTGCGAGCCGGAACATCTGGAGGCCTGTATTTACAAACTCAGGTTGACGGGCGCAAAAATACGAACCGAAGACAAACGCGTAACGGTCACCGGCAGTGACGAGGTCATGAGCGTGGATGTCAAAACACAGCCCTATCCCGGTTTCCCCACCGACATGCAGGCGCAATTCATGGTTCTGATGTCGGTAGCCAAAGGATTGAGTGTCATCGCCGAAACCATTTTCGAAAACCGTTTCATCCATGTCAGTGAATTGCACCGCATGGGTGCCGATATTCAGTGCACGGGGAATACGGCAGTCGTGCGGGGGGTACCCCAATTGTCGGCCGCACCGGTGATGGCCACTGATTTGAGAGCCAGTGCGTCATTGATCCTGGCAGGCCTGGTGGCAAAAGGCGTGACTGAGGTTAACCGCGTTTACCATTTGGATCGCGGCTATCAGGCTATTGAGAAGAAATTCGCCACCCTCGGCGCCGCCATAGAAAGGGTACCCAGCTGATCGGGATCGATTGATATACCCTGATATCGCAGAGGAGAACTGCGCCGGCACCGCACCTTGCCAATACCTTATATACGCAAGGCCGAACCGATGTTTGATAAGGCATACACACGGCCGATTGCCCCGATAGTCCTTTCACTTATGGCCGGTATCTCCGTCGGTGTCCGTTTTCCGGGCATGTTAGCCGCGAGTATCATCGGTCTGGCAGGGTTTGCCGCGCTTGGTCTATACTTTTTATTACGGCAAAAATTTGCACGGCTGACGCCCATCCTGGTATTTTTTCTGTTGGGGTACCTTTCGATCCAACCCTGGATCGCTCCCCGTTTCCCACCCCACCATATCGTTCACTTTGCCGGCACGCAAAAGTGGCGTATTACCGGAACAGTCTCTTCTCAGCCGAAAATTCACGGTAACCGTACCTCGTTTTTTCTTTCTGGCGAGTCTATCGATACCAAGGACCGCCGGTTGCCCATCACTGGTCGGATCCGGGTGACGACAGTAGGGGACGGGACAACTATTCGCCGGAGCGACCGTATCGTATTTGATAGCCGTCTTCGGCGGGTAAGGAATTTTTATAATCCCGGCGGGTTCGATTATGAGCGATATCTGGCTTTTGAAAAAGTTTGGGTAACGGCCTACTGTCAGCAGAAATCGTTGACAGTGCTGCCCACGGAACCGCAAAGTGTTATCCAGGACCTGATAGAAAGGGCACGGTACCGCGTCTATGGCCTCATCGATCGGTTACCACCGGGCGATCATCGGGCCGTACTGGCGGCCCTGATACTCGGCGACCGCAGCCGTTTGACATCGCAGAGAACCGAGACGTTTCACCGGGTGGGCATAGGGCATTTGTTGGCAATATCCGGCCTGCACATCGGCATCGTTGCCTCAGCGGTTTTTTTCCTTCTCAACCGAACCTTAGCATGGATTCCCTGGTTCTTATGGACGGCCAGCGGTCGCAAATGGGCGGCTGTTGGCGCGCTACCCCCTGTGTTATTGTATGCCTTGCTCTCCGGGATGTCACCCTCCACCCAAAGAGCCGTGGTGATGGTGGGGGTATTTATGCTGACCTACTTGGTTGAAAGAGATCAAGATCTGTTGAACAGCCTCTGTGTGGCCGCAATTGTGCTTCTCGTGATTCATCCGCCGGTGCTTTTTTCCATATCCTTTCAATTCTCTTTTTCCGCTGTATTGGCGATCATCGCTGGTATGGGTTGTTTTCGATTAAACAAAGATTTGGGTCCCGTTAACTTCGCGCGGCGGATTGGAAACAACATTCTGACCTTGTTTCTCGTATCATTGTTGGCAACCATCGGGACCTTGCCCTTGGCCATGTATTATTTCAACCAGGTATCGCTGATCGGAATTCTGGCCAACAGTATTTTCGTTCCCCTGATCGGCTTTGGTGTTGTACCAAGTGGTCTTATAGCGGTTGCTCTTCTTCCGATCAGTCAGCAAGCCGCAGAAACGGTTTTAAAGATGGCATCGGATATCGTCGAGTGGTCGCTCAACCTTGTGGATATACTGTCGGCCTTCTCTTTTGCCGCTATTCGGACCGTAACGCCATCTATGCTCGAAATGGTCTGTTACGGACTTATTGCCTGGACAATCGTAAAGATTAGAATGGCCCATGGTGCAGCAGCAATTTCAGTGCGAGGAGGCACCGGAGAGCGATTTTCAGGGATAATTGATAACGGTCACAACATCAGACGGCTTTGGATCGTTTTGGTGGTTCTACTGACAGCACTTTCGGCGGATGTGGGCTTTTGGATGTATCAAAGGTTCTGGCTGCAGGATCTGCGCGCCACCGTTTTCGACGTGGGGCAGGGGAGTGCCGTATTGTTGGAATTACCCGGAGGGGCTTGCATGTTGATCGACGGTGGCGGTTATTCGGACAACGCGGTCTTCGACGTCGGTGCGCGAGTAATCGCCCCATTCTTGTGGCGCAACAAAATAAGAACCGTTGAGACGATCGTATTGACCCACCCCAACAGTGACCACCTCAATGGATTGTTGTTTATTGCAGAAAACTTCAATGTCCAGACGGTCCTGACCAATGGGGATGAGGGCAATACTTCAGGTTTTCGACATTTCCTGCGCATTTTAGAGGAGAAAGGCATCGGTTACCCCGTTTACGACCAGGTTGATCGCACTTTCTACAGAAATGGGGTGCGATTCGAGATCCTCCATCCGCCACTTGATTTTCAGAAACGCAAACGCGTGGATCGCTGGCGCAACCTCAATAATAATTCACTTGTGATCAAGGTCACTCACGGCAAGATTTCTTTTATGTTTCCCGGAGATATCACCGCCAAAGCCGAAGAAGAACTCGTAATGTATGCCGGCGAAAGAGTGAAAAGCACGGTACTAATTATCCCCCATCACGGCAGTGCCTCATCGAGCACTCCCGGCTTCGTTCGCACGGTTCAGCCATTGATCGGCATCATATCCGCCGGGTGGCAGAACCGTTATAAATTCCCTCATCCGGAGGTGATCGATCGTTACCGCCAGCAGCAAACCCGCCTCATACGCACCGATACGGACGGTGCCATTTCCTTGACTTCTGATGGTCGAAGGCTTTCCATTTGCACGGTGGCCAACGGATGCGATTGAGATCTGTTCTGCCTAACTTATTAAAATAGTGGATTTTATTCTTATAATCGGGTAAAATTTTGTATGGATTGATATCGTGGTTGCTAAAAACGCGTTCCTTTATTCGAACGTTTATTCCTACAACCACGTATGCCACACATCCGTATGGTGGAATTTATTATTGAAAAGCGGTATCCATAAACGATCGATATCAATCGAGGCGGAACCGGTGCAGGATCAATTGAATAGACACAGGAGCATCGCCAGGCACATTATCGATGGCACCATTACCATTGATTCTGTCTCTGAGTTTCGGAGCATGTTGCTGGTTTTTCCAGATAATCCGGCCTTACACGCTGCTTTTGCTGATCTGCTGCTCCAAAAAAAATCACAACGCGCGGCGGCGATCGTTTATGGCAAGTCCGCAGAACTGTTTGTCAAAAATCACCAGATCGTCTCTGCTATCCTTGCAAAGATCATGCAGTGGCGCATCGCCCAACCTTCCCACGAGCAGGCCCGTGAATTCTATTATGATATTCAACGCATCAATACCTATGCAACCGACGTAAAAACATTTTTCCTCAGTTTGAGTTATGCGGAATTCATCGCGTTGACCAATCGCATCGCGCGGGTGCGCCTGCCGGCTCGATCCATGCTAAAGAAAATCGGTAACATCGAGAATGCGTTATACATTGTTGCCTCAGGCGCCCTTTGCGATACGATTTACCGTCCTCTGAAGCGGGGCGAGAAGACTCAAAATAAATTAACCGCCTACCTGAGTGAAAACGATGTTCTCGGGGATGTACTGCCTTTCGGTGAAGAAAAAATATCGCAATCCTTCACACAGACCATCTCCGGTGTCGAGTTGATGAAAATCTCAAAAAGCCGTTTGGCGGAGGTATGTGGCAAGTATCCGGGTATCGAACGGGCCTTGGTCAGCCTGGTTGAGAGCAGGCGGAAACATGCGGAGACGACACCGGCGCGTGGTAACCGCAAAGGAGGGCGGCACCCCCTGCCGATAAAAATAAACCTGGAAGTATATCCTGACGGTGTCGATGACACACCGCTGGTACTGAAGGGCTACTCGAGGGATATATCCGTCGGTGGTGTGTGCGTTGTGGTGGATACGAAATATGCAAATATTTCGGAAACTCAAATCGCGTTGTTAAAGGCCGGCATCCAGGTGTGCATCCCGGGTGAAGCAATGACATTGAATGTTTCGGGAAGTGTTGTCTGGAGCAGAAACGTATCTTTTGAAGGACAACCAACGGTTGCTTTGGGAATCCGGTTCAAGGAAATGGCCCCGAAGTTGAGTGGAATGCTGATGGTCTTTGCCGACATGCTCAACAGCGGTTAAAAGAAAACCCGGAATATTGGTTCGGCAAATGCAGTGGCAGAGAGTGGGATACTTCGGTGCCGCGCTGGCGTCATTCCCATAGGCTGCTATAGTAAGTTTCCAAACGGTATTTTTCTTCTTCACTTAAAAGGCCAAACTCAACCAGAATTTCGCCGATTCCATCTTCGCGCAGCGCGTCGATCTGAAGCACGTCTTCAGGGTCCTTGTCGGTGAGGTTATAAAAAGTGTATTCGTAGGTTAATTCGGATTTTTCAAGCAGTCTGAAATCCCTGTCGTTAATGACGATGTGCTGGCTGGCCAGAAAATAGCCAATAAACAGCAATACGCCGCTAAATATATACCTCTTTATTCTTATATTCATTCCCACGCCCCCTTGATCGCCGATCGGCATGCTGTTTATTGGTCAGTATAAATCCCCATCGAATGAGACAATATTGTACCATTCTTGACCTTTAGGGGTCAAGTTGATCACATTAAAGGCTTTTTCGATAGCGCCCTTCGGTTCGTATGGGTCCGGCCATTGAATCCACGGCTCGCGGAAAGTTGCGCCCACGAGTCCCCTCGCCATTGAGAATCAGAATACGGATCATTTTATTTGTGCTCTATCGTTATGCAGCCTATGCGACGGTTTAACCTTTTTTATAGATCGTGACATTTCGATATAAAAATGGTAAAATAACAATATTTTCAGGTAGTACAAAGTGTATATGGGGCATGATAATCTCAGTGCTGAGCCGTTAGGAATGATCGATAGCAACATAAAAAATATGTTCAAGTACCGCGTGAGCGTTGCCGATTCCATGGTATTAATCGGTATGGGACTTGCCGCATCGTACTGGGTTCTCGAATCCCTGCTCAACATCTTTACCACCCACGAAGTCAGCTTCCTAAAACAGTTGCTGGGCCCGGACATCAATGAAATTTGGCCGCGTCTCATCGTTTTTTGCCTTTTTCTTTTCTTCGGCTCCCATGTCCAGTTCACGATCAACAATCGTAAAAAAGCAGAAGAAGCGTTGAAAATCAGCGAGGAGAAATATCGTACGATTCTTGAAAGCATCGAGGAAGGATACTACGAACTTGATTTAGACGGCCGCCTGTCCTTTTATAACGATGCGGCTCAAAAAATGCTCGGTGACGGGCATGCGGCCCTAAAGGGAAAGAAACTAGGGGACTGCACCGACGCCGATATGGCTATTGAATCCACTCGGGTCTTCACGCATGTTCTCGAGACCGGCCTGCCGGACCAGATTGACGAATTCGAAATGCAGTCACATAATCGCCGGCGGAAAATTCTTGCACTCTCAGTTTACTTACGCCGCGAAAGTAACGGTCAACCATTAGGGTTTCGGGGCGTTATCCGGGATGTAACCAAACAGCTCAGAGCCGAAAGAGAAAAAAAACGGTTGGAAATCCAACTGCATGAAGCCCGAGCCGCCACCATTCTGGGGCTTGCCAAACTGGCTGAATACAGAGACGAAGGTACGGGATCTCACCTTGAACGGATACGGGAATACTCACGCCTCATTGCGGAACAGATGTCACGATTGCCGAAATATCGGGAATACATAACCAAGGAATATACGGCAGACATCTACCAGTCATCCATTTTGCACGACATCGGTAAGGTCGGGATACCCGATGCGATATTGCTGAAACCAGGAGAACTGACCGGAGAGGAATTCGAAATTATCAAAACTCACACCCTTCTGGGCGGGACGGCCTTAGATGCCATCGATTCGCGAATTGATGGCAAGTCATTTCTGACGCTGGGCCGGGAGATTGCTTACCACCATCACGAAAAATGGGACGGCAGCGGTTATCCCAATGGGTTGAGCGCAGAGGCCATCCCACTTTCGGCACGCATCGTCGCCCTGGCTGACGTTTATGACGCACTGACCTCCAGGCGGTTCTACAAAAAGGCCTTCTTGCATCGGGAGGCGCGGGATATCATCTTGGGATTGCGCGGGGCCCATTTCGACCCGGATGTCGTTGACGCCTTTATCGCTCTGGAAAACCGTTTCAGCAGTATCTGCGCTGATTTGCATAGTGAAGACGACGTTCTTACCGATGAACATGCCCACTTCGAAAACTTTGCATTCCGTAATTGATCGATCGGTTCGTTTTCCCTCGAAAACGATGGTCCGGAAAATCTTCTAAATAAAAATTGTTCGCAGGGGTCATCGTTTGTTTTTGAATTAAAATTCATTAAACATATCGTAATATTTCCTCCAGTAATCAACTAATCCGGTATGCCAACTTCCATTTTACATCTATTTATATAAAATAATTTTAATGTGTTGAATTGTTTAGTGCCATTCTGTCTTTTTTGTTGACAGGCTAAGATCAGATCTGTTAGATCAATGAATGGTCATTCATTATATTTATAACGCAGGGAGGGAAACGTCATGAGAAAAATAAGATCAGCAGCGGTGCTCGGGTCAGGCGTCATGGGCGGCGGCATAGCCGCTTTGCTTGCCAGTGCCGGTGTGCGCACGTTGATGTTGGATATTGTGCCGCCGGATGCGGAAAAAAGCACCGACCCCGATCCGAAGGTGCGCAATCGCATCGTCAAGGCCGGTTTCGATAAGATGATCGCAGCCAACCCGTCGCTTCTCATGCACTCCAATGATGCCGACCGCATCGCCATCGGCAATTTTTCGGACGATTTCGACAAGATCGCTGAATGCGATTGGATCATTGAAGTCGTGGTGGAAAATCTCAAGATCAAACAAGATCTGTTGCGCCGAATCGATGCGGTGCGGAAAGCGGAAACGATTGTTTCCACAAATACATCCGGGATTCTACTCGATGCCATGTCCAAGGGGTTGAGTCCGGATTTCAGGGCGCATTTTCTCGGCACCCATTTTTTCAATCCTGTCCGTTATATGCGGTTACTCGAAATTATTCCCGGCGAGGAGACACGGCCCGATGTACTGTCGTTTGTCGCCGATTTCGGTGAACGCGTGTTGGGCAAGGGTATCGTTTGGGCCAAGGATACCCCCAATTTCATCGGCAATCGCGTGGGTGTACAGGGTATTATCAAAGCCATGCAACTGATGATTAGCGAGGGACTCTCTATTCCGGAAGTAGACATGGTTTTCGGACCGGTCATGGGACGGCCCAAAACGGCCATGTTCAAAACCGCTGATCTCGTGGGGCTGGATGTTTTGGCGCACGTGGCCAGAAACACATACGAGATGGTGCCGGATGATGAAAGCCGGGACAGTTTTGTGCTGCCTGATTTCGTGCAGGAGATGATCAAAAAAAACCTGTTGGGGAAAAAAACGCAGAGTGGGTTTTACAAGACCGAGCTGACCCCCGAGTGGCAAAAAATACGTAAAGTCATCGATCCGCAAAACCTATCATATCATGAGTATGAGCTGTCGGAATATCCCTGCATGGCCGCAGCCAAGAAGGCAGGGAGCCTGCCCGAGAGGATGCGGGCCGTAATTTACGGTGAAGACAAACTGGCGCGGTTTGCCTGGAAGGCTCTGGCACATAACCTCATCTATGCTGCCAACAGAATTCCGGAAATTTCCGATACCATTGTCGATATAGATAACGCCATGAAATGGGGATTCAATTTTGAATTGGGTATTTTTGAAACTTGGGATGCCATCGGCTTGACACAGTCGGTCGAGAAAATGGATCGCGACGGATTCGCGGTTCCCGAAGCGATCCGCGCGATGATTTCCGCCGGCAACAACTCATTTTACAAGGCCGACGGGGGCAAGGTCATGTTTTTCGATTTCAGCAGTGGTGATTATCAGGAAATCGTGGTCAGCTCGAACATTATTTCTCTCAAAGCCGTCAAGGATGCTCAGAAAGTGATCAAAAGCACACCATCGGCCACCCTGATCGATCTGGATGACGGCGTGGCCTGCCTGGAATTTCACACCAAGATGAACGCGTTGAACTCCGAAATTTTAGAATTTCTGGACGAAACGATCGATTACGTCGATGCCAAGGGGGCTGGGCTGATCATCGGTAACCAGGCCGGGGGTATGCCCGGCGCCTTTTCGGCCGGAGCTGATCTCAAAGGTATCCTTGGCGCGGTCAAGGAGAAGCGTTTTGCAGACATCGAGGAGATGGTTGCTGGCTTGCAATCGGTGCTTCAGAAAGCAAAATACGCTCCCTTTCCGGTGGTTGCCGCACCGTTCGGTTTGACGTTGGGGGGCGGGTGCGAGGTCTGTTTGGCTGTCGACAGAATCGTGAGTCATGCCGAACTGTATATGGGGCTGGTCGAGGTCGGCGTCGGTCTGCTGCCGGCCGGGGGCGGGTGCCTCAACCTCTGGCGTAAATATGTTCAGACCATCCCCCAGACGGTTACGGATATGGATCTGGCCCGATTTTTCATACCAGTTTTCATGAACATTGCCATGGCGAAGGTGTCAATGTCTGCCGCCGATGCCCGTGCAAACGGTTTCCTCGGCACCCGGGACCGGATTGTTTTCAACCGGGATTACCTTATTGGTGAGGCCAAGAAGGAAGTTATTAAAATGGTGGCCGATGGCTATGCCCCACCCGTCAAACGAAAGATTAAGGTCGTCGGTGAATCGGCCCAGGGAATGATTGCCGCCGAAATATATAACATGCACAAAGCCGGCTTCATTAGCGATTATGACGCCCACCTGGCCCAACAGATCGCCTATGTCATCAGCGGTGGTGAGGTTCGGGCAAACAGTGCACTGGATGAAGAGGTCATACTGACATTGGAACGTAAGGCGTTTATGGACCTCCTGCGTGAGGACAAAACCATTGCTCGGATCGACCATATGCTAACGACGGGCAAACCACTCCGCAACTGAAGCCGTTGCGGATGACTGGTTGTTGGATGCAAAATATTCCCATTCCCGTATATAGGAATGGATTCCAGGGAGGATCGAACCATGAAAGATGCATATATCGTCACGTCCGTCCGGACACCGGGGTGTAAACGCAGCAAAGGTGCGTTCAGGGACACAAGACCGGAGGATTTACTCGCATTTATTATGTCCACTGCGGTTGAGCGGACAGCCCACATCGAAAAAAAAGACGTGGAAGATGTCATGATCGGCTGCTGTTTCCCGGAAGCTGAACAGGGGTTGAACATCGGGCGGCTTGTCAGCCAGATTGCCGGCTTTCCGGTCGAGGTGACCGGCGCAACAGTCAACCGCTTTTGTGCTTCCGGTCTGGAGGCAATCACCGGGGCAGCCTTGAAGGTAATGGCGGGATGGGTGGATGTTGCCATTGGTGGTGGTGTCGAATCGATGACGTATATTCCCATGGGGGGCTTTATGCCCCGGCCGCATCCCGAATACACCCGCAAGCACGCCGGATTGTATGTGTCCATGGGCATCACGGCCGAAAATGTTGCCCGAAACTACAAGGTATCACGTGAGGATCAAGACGACTTCGCGTACCGGTCCCAGGTGAAAGCTGTTAACGCCAAGAGCAACAATCTTTATAGTGAACTGATTCCAACGCCGGCCACAAAATTTGTTCAACAGCAAGACGGTACGTTTAAGAAGGAAACACATTTGCAGACATTCGATGACGGCATCAGGGAAGATTCCACCCTTGAGGGCCTGGCGTCGTTGCAACCCGTCTTCGCGGCCGGAGGATCGGTGACGGCGGGAAACTCGTCCCAGACAACCGACGGTGCGGCCGCATCGGTTATTATGAGTGCTGAGAAAATCAATGAACTGGAGATTCGGCCGATCGCCAAGCTAAGATACTACACCACGGTGGGCTGCAAACCTGAGGAAATGGGTGTCGGCCCCCGATACGCCATTCCCAAACTGCTCGACATGGCCGGTTTGAAGATCGACGATATCGGGTTGTTTGAGATCAATGAGGCCTTTGCGTCACAGGCTCTTTACTGTATCCGTGAACTTGGCATCGACATGGAAAAAGTCAATGTCAATGGCGGCGCCATTGCCTTGGGTCACCCCTTGGGCTGCACCGGTGCCAAGTTGTGCGCGACCCTTCTGGCCAATATGCAGGCCCGCGGTGTGAAGTACGGGGTCGAGTCGATGTGCATTGGCGGCGGCATGGGGGCAGCGGCGCTTTTCGAACTCTGCGATTAGCTGCCGCTCAGGCACTATTTTTCGGTTTCGGGTTCGTAAAATAATCCGGTTTGAAACGTATTTTTACGCACCGACACCTATTGGTATAAATAAAACCCGACACTGCCTGCACATGCTAAAAAGCAGAGATTAGGAAGGCCCCCATGCCCCGGCCCAAAAATGCCATGGAGATCTTTCAATTGCTCGACAAGTCGAACTGCCGCGATTGCGGCGAGAAGACTTGTCTTGCGTTTGCAGGGGCCGTTCTGACAGGGCATAGAAGAATCGAAGACTGCCCGAAACTTGATCGCGAAATAATTGAGCGGTTCTCAGCGCCGCACCGAAGGCAGGCAACAGACCAGGATCAGGATGACGGGCTTCTGGCATTGAGAAAACAGCTTGCTGCCGTTGACTTGGTAACTGCGGCCGAAAGGGCCGGCGGGCGCTTCTCTGACGGTCATTTGACCCTCAAGGTCCTCGGTAAAGATTTCAGCATTGACTCCCAGGGAAATTTCTTCAGCGATATTCATATCAATCCTTGGGTTGTTGGGCCCCTGCTGATTTATGTTCTGAACGGAAAAGGGCTTCCGGTATCAGGGCGCTGGGTCTCGTTTCGCGAATTAAAAGGAGGCCAAGAGCGCTACCCGCTTTTCCAGAAACGCTGCGAAGAGGTATTGAAGACTGTGGCGGATGCCTATACCGACCTTTTCGACGACATGGTCCATGTTTTCAACGGTCGGCAGGTGGATAAGCAGTTCCGGTCGGATATATCGGTTGTCCTTTACCCCCTGCCGAAGGTCCCCGTCATGGTGTGCTACTGGTTACCGGAAGATGGCATCGAATCGAGTATCAATCTTTTTTTCGACGAAACGGCAGATGAAAACCTCGGGATCGAGGCCGTATTTACTCTTGGTGCCGGGCTGGCTCAAATGTTTGCCAAGCTCGCTGTACGGCACGGTTATTCAGCTTCAGATACCCGTACCGATTAATTCGGCGCCGGTCCCCCAAGCGCACCAAACCCGTTCAGGCCCTGTCTGTGAGCCCATAACGGGTTGTCCGTCATTTTCACATCGGGCCATTATCCCAATAGCATACGGTCTGTGGCCACGACTTCTTTTTGGATATCATAAAAACGCGCCACCAGGTCTTCCTGGCTGAGAGCGTTTTTCTCCTCTCCTTGAATATCGAGGATGATTCTACCTCTGTGTAGCATGATCAGGCGGTTGCCCATCTGCAGGGCCTGGCGCATGTTGTGGGTGACCATCAGGGTCGTCAGATGTTGTTCGGCAATGATGCTCCGGGTCAGATCCAATATCTGCCGGGCGGTTTTAGGATCCAGGGCCGCGGTGTGCTCATCGAGAAGCAATACTTGAGGTGGCACCAGAGTGGCCATCAACATGGTGAGCGCCTGACGCTGACCACCGGAAAGCAGCCCCACTCTATCCCCGAGGCGGGATTCCAACCCTAATCCCAGACGGTGAAGTTTTTCGCGAAAGACATGCCGGTCCGACCTTTTGACACCGATAGCCAGGCCCCGTTGTGCCCCCCGGCGCAAGGCCAAGGCCAAATTCTGTTCGATGGTCAGTGTCGCACAGGTACCCATCAATGGGTCCTGAAACACCCGGCTGATAAACCGGGCGCGCCGGTACTCGGGCCAATCAGCGATATCTTCGCCGTGCAGCAGAAGCTGACCATCATCAGCCGGATAGGTCCCGGCCAGGCTGTTGAGCAGGGTCGATTTGCCGGCGCCGTTGGAGCCGATGATGGTGATAAAATCGCCTTCTGCAACCTGTAGATCGATCTGGTCCAAGGCCAGTACCTGGTTGATGCTGCCCCTGTGAAAGTATTTTGTGAAACGCTCCAGTCGGATCATACGGGTTTTCTATTGCCGAATTTACGTTTGATGCTGGGCGCCATCAACGCCGCCACCACCAGCATGGCGGTTATCAGATTCAGGTCGCTGGGGGTGAAGGCAAACCGGCCCAGTTTCACTCCCAGAGCCATGGCTATGGCCAGCCGATACAGCACCGAGCCCAGAAGCACAGCCACACACGCCCTCACCACACCTGTCTTGCCGAAAACAGTTTCGCCTAGAATTACCGAGGCCAAACCGGCGATAATGGTGCCGATGCCCATGTTGACATCGGACGCCCCCTGATTCTGTGCCACCAGTGCACCGCTTATGGCCACCAGAGCATTGGACAACCCCACGCCGAAAAAGATGACCTGATGCGTATTGACGCCCAGGCTGGTAATCATTTGTGGGTTGTCTCCGGTGGCCAGCATGGCTTGGCCGAACTCAGTATGTAGAAACCATACGATCCCGGCGGTGATGCTTACGGCGAAAATGCCGTATAAAACGGGTGCGACAACATAACCGGCAATGCCCAGCGACATCATGGGATCCAACACCGTGGCAACCCCCAACAGGGAAATATTGGGGCCGTCCATGATACGGATATTGATTGAATAGAGCGCGATCATGGTCAGGATCGATGCCAGCAGGTGCAGAATTTTAAGCTTGGTATTGAGCAGGGCCGTTACCGTACCGGCGATGAATCCGGCAATTCCGGCCAGGACCAGGGACACAAACGGGTTCACACCGTGGGTGATGGCCACGGCGGACACAGCCGCTCCCAGCGGCAGACTGCCGTCTACGGTCAGATCCGGAAAATCAAGGACACGGAAAGTCAGATAGACACCCAGGACCATGATTCCATAGACCAGACCCTGCTCCAGGGCGCCGATAAAGGCATACCAAGTCATTATGTGTAGAGGTTCTCCTTAAACGAAAAATTCCGCTTTATACCAGCAATAAAAAGAAGTTAGGTTTTATTCGTAGATCATGTCCGCTTTGGCACGGAGAGCTGCGGGAATGGCGACCCCCATCTTTTGAGCGGCCGAAGCATTGATGTGCAGCTGCAGCTTTTCCTGGAATTCCACCGCCGTCGTTGCCGGGTCGGCGCCTTGCATAATGCGTTGTGCCAGGGCACCGGTCTGATAACCGTGCTGATAATAGTCGAACCCCATGGCGGCAATGGATCCCCGTTTCACCGAATCCACATCGGCATTGAACAGCGGCAGCTTATTTTGTTCACAAACCTTGATTGCCGATTCCAGCGCGGAGACCACGGTATTGTCGGTCGGGATAAAAACGGCATCGACATTACCCACCAGGCTCTTAACGGCCTGATAAACATCGCTCGATTTTGACACGGTGGCTTCGACGATCTCTATGTTGAGTTTTTTCCCTTCGGCCTGGAACAACGGCACCAAAATTTTAGAGTTGACCTCGCCGGCGTTGTAAAGAAAACCCAGCCGTTTGAGCTGGGGGAGAAATTCTTTGACCATCATCAGGTGACGATCGACCGGCAGCATATCGGAAACTCCGGTTATGTTAGCGCCGGGTTGCTGCAGATCCTTGACCAGGCCGGCGCTGACCGGATCGGTGACCGCCGTGAACAGCATGGGGGTCTTGAGCATATGGGGCGATTTTTTCAGGGCCTGGGCGCAAGCCTGGGCGGAGGGTGTGGCGATGGCCAGTATCATGTCCGGTTTTTCGCCCATAATCTGGTGCCCGATCTGATTGGCAGTGGCCATATTAGCCTGGGCATTGTGGACGGTGAACTGAACGTCGACGTTTTTTTCGACCATATAGTCCTGAAATCCGCTTAAGACGGCATTCAACGCCGGATGTTCCACGAACTGGCTGACTGAAATACGGTAGGATTGGGCATGCGCCATGGTTATGGCAACAGCCGTCAGCAAGATACACAAAAGAGTTACGCGGTTTTTCATTTAATCCTCCTAAATGTTAAAAAATTGAATCACCTCTCCAGCCTGACCTCTTTCGGGTTGGAAGACACTTGAATCGACTTGTATAGAAAAATGAGGCAGGTGAGTCAAGCGGGGAAAAGATCGGCGGTCGTCCGAATAATAATTATCTGTGCCCACCCTGCTTTGCCGGAGCGCATTGAACCAAATTATCGCGAGGGGATCTGTTTTCAGAACTCAAAACTGTCGAACCGGCCGCCCTCAAGATCAACATGCAGCATCCGGTTGCGGAGAGCCTGGCCTCTGTTGAGCAGGATCTTGATCACCTCCATCGCCTGCAGTGTGGCCACGATGGACGGTGTGAGCGCCGGGACACCCATGACCGCTTCCGGTCGATCAGGGGCGCCTTTACGGATTTCAGCATTTCCGTATATTCGCTCCAATCCCTGGTCCCCGGGAAATACGGTCATCACCTGTCCATCGAAACCGGCCAGGGCGCCATGGACCAGGGGCAGGTTGAGATTTTGGGCGGTCTTTCCGAGCATCAATCGATCCGGGATATTGTCCAACGCATCAACCACCACCTGAGCCCCGAATAAAACCGTTTCGATATTGGATGCTTCCATAACAGTCCGGTAAATGGTCACTTTAACGGCGGGGTTGATGTCACCTACCGTCTTGCCCGCTTCTTCCGCTTTGGAAGATCCGAGATTCGATATTTCCGAGAGGGCCTGTCGATTCAAATTGGTTTCATCGAAAACATCGCCGTCCACGACTGTCAATGACCCGATGCCCATCCTGGCCAACAATAGTATGACCGTGCCACCCAACCCACCCGCGCCGATGACGGCCACACTGGATTTGGCCAGCTGCAACTGATCTGATTCCGAGAGTATATCCCGATTGCGCAAGTAGCGATAAGGCCAGATGCCCTGTTCGAGTGCGGCGGTGTATATGTCGACCAGGTTGCAACCATAGCGGTCGGCGATTTTTTGCGCCGCCGCTTCCTCCAGAACTCGAATCGGGCGCGCGGCCGGGTCGGTCATTGGATATGATTGTGACCGCACCAAATTTTTAAGGTGCCCGTTTGTACCTTTTCCCATTGGTTTTTCCTTATAGGGTGGTTGCCAAAAAAAGCGTGCTGTTTTTGAACGTTTCTTTCACCAACCATGTATATCGCCATTCCGTATTTTGGAATGTATTTTTGACAAGCGGTATATTTTTTGGCAAAACCGTCTGCGGCGGACAAGTCTCGACAATCGTTCAAATTAGATCTATGTTACATTTGTAGGCGAAAATCGAAAATATTAGTTGATTGAACGCCCGAGAGTGATGACGCCATGAAAGTCGAAATCAATCTGTATGCGAATCTGGCCCGGTATCTGCCTCCGAAGGTGAAAGCGGCCGGCGGGATCATGGATGTTACCGAAGGAATGACGATAGAGGCACTGATGCTCCAATTGTGTGTTCCCGAAGACCAGGTCAAACTCATGTTTGTTGACGGTATCCACGCCGACCGAAAAACGGTACTCAAGGAAGGCTGCCGGCTGGGGATTTTCCCCCCGGTGGGCGGTGGTTAGATGCTGAATTTTAATCTGCAATGATTCTTTAGCCGCTGTCGACCTGCAAAAGAAACGTGTCGTTTGAGGCGGCGGCCGTCATTAGTGCATCGAGGCTTATCGAGCGGTCGGCGAGGCGAATTCCCCTGCACCCCTGGCGCAATTCTTCCGCCCATTTTCTGAATATATCCAGAAGTTCATCACCCTCGATTAAAATTCCGTGGGACAGGAGTAGCGGCCCGACTTCCCTGGTGGTCATATTGAACAACTTCACCGTAACGCTGCCGGAACATGTCGCCTGGCCGTTTGCATCGCAATGATATGTGATGCTTTTACGGAGTCCGGCAAATGTACCCCCTTTGCGCAACACGGCGCCAACAAGACCGGGCATGGCGGCCGACAGGGCAATGGTTGCCCCATTTCCCACGATGGCTTGATCGAGGTCATCAACGGGCTGCCCGTTGAGAAAAACGGTCTGAATTCTTTTTTCCAGATAATCCGGTGCCATGCCGACCTGCTCGCACAGCAGCTCTTTAAGGGTGCATGCCACGGAGGCCCTGATGACAACTCCTTTGGAATACAACGCGGTAAAACATCCGGCAATCATATCCGGGTCCATCTCCAAGTTTAGATTTCTTACGGGGTTGCCATCCTGCATGATCGGAAGCGCTCCTTATCGTTTTATCGCTATGATCAGTTTCCCCACCGGGTTGAAAGCGGGCAGGGCGCTTAAATTGTCCGTTGATTAGAAGTTATCTCAAATGATGAAAGATCATCCGGACAACCCGGTGAGTAAAAACCAAAATGGGGAACCCGAGTGCGGCGTTCCCCATTTTTACTTGCTTAATGTATCGAATCGGAAGAACTACCAGTTAAACACCTGGTCCAGCTCCTCGTCTTTGACCATAAAGGTGACATTGTGCGGCGGCAGTTTTTCATTCAAGAAGTACTCCGGCAGCCGGTCTTGCTTGGACGTAAATCCGGCCCGGGCATTGAAGTCTCTTTCGTTGGAGAGCACACTCTTGCCCAGTGCGGTCACGTCGTCCCCGGTCAGTTCGAGACCGTAGAAGGCATTGAGCATGTCGATCAAAGCCTGAAAGGTCTCCGGCTGATCCAGCACGGCAAAGGCGATGAAAAGGCACATCCCGGTGGCATCGACGGCCGCCGTGGCGATCTGCAGGTTCCGGGAGAGTTCCACCTGACCTTCGGGGGTCAGGGGATCGACGCTGCCCCCTACGCCCATTATGTTGGTTGCAACGGCGTATCCGGCGGTGTGGTCCGCTCCCTGGGTGCTGGTGGCATACGTGACACCCATACCCTGGATACCGCGCGGGTCGTATGCCGGCATGGCCTGGCCTTTGACCGTCGGAACCCTCTCGACACCGAAGACTTTACCGGTGACCTCGGCGCCATTGCCGAGGATGCGACCCAACGGCGTCCCCTGGCCGACCTCTTTTATCAGTTTGATGGCGGCGTCCGCATCGCCGAACTTTGCGACACCGGCTTCCATTGCCACGGCGATGGTGGCGCCCATTTCGATGGTGTCGACACCAAAGTCATCATCCAGTCGGTCCATCATGGCAATGGCGTCCAGATCATCGATGCCGCAGTTGCCGCCGTGGGCCCATACGGTTTCGTACTCCGGTTGCTTCGTCAGATAGTGACCGTCTTTGTTATAATAGGTACCTGAACAGCGGATGATGCAGCCCCGATGGCAGCCATGGGTGGCGGATCCTTTACCCCCACGGGCGTTTTCGGTTTCAGCCTGGGTTTCACCGCTGATCTTTGAACAGCCGTCGAAGCGTCCCCACATAAAGTTTTTCGTGGGATACGCGCCGGCCTCGTTGATAACGTTGGTCAGAACGTTCGTGCCGTATGTCGGTAGCCCTTCGCCTGTAACCGGGTGTTTTTTCAATCCCGCCACCCAACTTTTATTGGCTTCCTTGAATTTATCCGGGTCCTTGGGCGCCCGCATGGTCATGCCGGTATCGTCGAGCACGATTGTCTTGACACCCTTTGAGCCCATAACGGCGCCGACACCGCCGCGTCCGGCATGGCGGGTGGGGCGTAACTCCATGTCGGAGAAGGCTATCGAGGCGGACGCCATTTTCATTTCACCGGCCTGCCCGATTGAGATGGTCGTAATCTTATCCCCGAATTCTGCCTTCATCTTGTCCACCAGGTCATAGTTGCCCAGCATTTTCAGGCTCTCATCCGGGCTTATCTTGACCCCGTCCTTGTTGATGAACACCTTGTAAAGCGTGTCATCGGCCGGCTTGCCTTCCAGGACGATGGCGGCATATCCGAGGCGGGCCAGCACCTGGGCACCCTGTCCACCCGCATTGGCTTCTTTTATACCACCGGTTAACGGACTCTTGCACCCAACCGACATGCGTCCGGACATCGCAGCCGTGGTTCCGCTGAGCATTCCCGGGGCAATCACCAGTTTGTTGTCGGCACCCAACGGATGACAGAGGGGCGGCACTTCTTTCGAAACGATGGCCGAGGTCAGTGCCCGTCCACCCATTCCGGCGTAATCTCCCGGGGGGGTGGTGTTGAACTTGGGACCGCCCTCCGCGCCCATGTCGATGCGAAGTATCTTGTCCATGAAGAACCTCCTTTGCCTCAACGATGTTACGGTCGCCCTGTGCGGTTCGTACAGGGGCATCCAGTAAATAACGATGACTCATCTTCTCCACTGTCATTATGGGGAATCCCCGGTAATGTCAAGTAAAACCCTGGATGCCAACCGCTGCAACGCTGCAAGATTTATCCGTTTTTAGCCGCAAAGTTTTTCATGAAGTCTATCAGGGTCTCCACCGCCGCCATGGGGGTGGCATTGTAGATCGACGCCCGGCATCCGCCCACCGATCGGTGGCCCTTGAGGCCGCCAAGGTCCTGCGCCAGGGCGTCTTGGACAAACCGCTTTTCAAGTTCTTCCGAAGTCAGTCGGAAAGTGACGTTCATCAGCGAACGGCTGTCCGGTTCCGCCGTTGCACGATAGAAATCGCTCGCGTCCAGGAAAGTATAAAGCTTACCGGCTTTTTCAGCGTTGATGGCCGCCATCTTTTCCAGCCCGCCAATGGTTTCCTCCAGCCATTTGAGGACCAGCTGAACGGTGTACACACCGAAGCAGGGAGGTGTGTTGTACATGGAATTTTTCGTCGCATAGGTCTTGTAATTCAGCATGGTGGGCAGATCATCCGGAATGTTTTTCAACATGTCTTCCCGGACAACGACCATGCAGACCCCCGACGGTCCGATGTTCTTTTGCGCGCCGGCATAGAAGAGACCGAAGGGAGCAACCTCGAAGGGACGGCTCATGATATCGGAAGACATGTCGGCCACCAGCGGTACGCCACCTGTCGCCGGGTACTGTTGCCACTGGGTTCCCTTGATAGTGTTGTTTGACGTAATGTGAACGTAGGCCGCATTCGGGTCGAAAGGTATGTCCTTCGGGATGTAGGCGTAATTTTTGTCGGACGAAGATGCGGCGACCCGCACGGACTTTTTCAATAATTGGGCTTCTTTGATGGCTTTGGTGGACCAGGTACCCGTGTCAACATAGTCGGCCGATTGCCCATTTTTCAAAAAGTTCATCGGAATCATGCAGAACTGCAAGCTGGCACCACCTTGCAGGAAGAGGACCCGAAAATTGTCCCCGATGTTCAGAAGGCGTTTGGTTCTGGCGACCGCATCGTTGATGATGTCGTCGAACCATTTGGAGCGATGGCTGATTTCAGTAATGGACATCCCTGATCCGTCGTAGTCGAGGAATTTGGCCTGTATTTCTGCGAGCACTTCCAGGGGCAGCGCGGCCGGGCCGGCATTGAAATTGTAAATCCTTTTTAACGTCATGCTTTCCTCCACGTGATCTGAAGTGTTCTTGCGGGCGGTGGTTAAACCGGGAATATTCGAGCTACTTATTTGCACCGAACACCTTGCGGATGTCAACCCGATTTTGGGTAAATGTTCATTATCTTCGGGCCGGGCCTCATGTGCTGCAGACGACTATACTGAGTGCCAGAATAGTATTCAGAGTGGTGTATTTTTTAAATCCCCCCTGCCCACCCTTTCAAAAAAGAGGGGGAACGCTCACACACCGGCATCCCTTCTTGAAGCAAAGGCTGTGTTGAAACCGCTTCGGGTCATTTCCAGTTCCCCCTTTGCCAAAGGGGGAACTGGGGGGTTTTCTACTTACGCACACACCCTCTCATCTTATGGACGGACACTATTTATGAAAACAGCCGTAACACACAGCAGAAGGATCGCACAGCCGAGTACGCGGATAGAACCGGATCGCGAATGGGTTGCTGCCGGGCACGAACCGTTGACAAACAGGATTTGAATGAATAAAAACGGAGCTTGTGTACACTCGTAGCGCCTATCCCGCATAGAAAGGCACCTGAATGAAAATCTACGCTTATCCGTCAGCGCCCGCAGAGAGAAAACTGACGGCGATTGTCAATCGCGGCATGAGTTTCAGGAAAAAAGATATTCTTGCCGTGACCCGCATTCTGGAGGACGTCCGCAAGAACGGTGACCGCGCTTTGATCAAATACATCAACCAGTTTGACGCGCCGAGCATGACGATTGGACAACTGGCTGTCACTGAGGCGGAGTTCAAAGGTGCGGCCCGGCAGGTGGACGCATCGTTCCGGAGGGCGATGAATCGCGCTGCCGATCAGATCACGTCTTTTCACCGGCTGCAATCGCCGAAATCGTGGATTCAGACCGATCGGCCGGGGACCATGGTCGGCCAGATGGTGAATCCGGTTCAGGCCTCGGGGGTATATGTACCCGGCGGCAAGGGCGGGACCACGCCGCTGGTTTCTTCTGTACTAATGGGTGTCATCCCGGCGAAAATTGCCGGTGTCGAGCGGATCGTCATGGTCACCCCGCCGACCCGTGATGGCCGCGTCAATCCGCACCTTCTGGTGGCGGCACGCAAAGCGGGTGTGAACGAAGTGTACAAAATCGGCAGTGCCTGGGCCATCGCTGCGCTCACTTACGGTACAGAGTCGGTGAAAAGTGTCGACGTGATCGTCGGTCCGGGAAACCTTTATGTCACCCTGGCCAAGAAGATCGTTGCCGGGACAGTCGGCATCGATATGGTGGCCGGGCCCAGCGAGATCCTCGTGCTCGCCGACGCCAGTGCCGACCCTGGCTACGTGGCGGCCGATCTTCTTTCCCAGGCCGAACACGACATTCTGGCCTCGGCGGTATTGATCACCGACAGCCGGGAGGTGGCTGCCGGGGTGGCAAAGGCGCTCGGCACCCAGCTTAAAGCCCTGGCGCGGCGAGAAATCGCCCAGGCATCCCTTGCCAGTTATGGGGCGATTCTGGTGGTCGATAGTCTCGATGTGGCGGTTGAATTGGCCAACCGGATCGCGCCGGAGCACCTGGAATTGCAGCTCCAGGAGCCGTTCGCCTACCTGGGTCG
Source organism: uncultured delta proteobacterium (assembly GCA_963848135.1). GTDB lineage: Bacteria > Desulfobacterota > Desulfobacteria > Desulfobacterales > SG8-13 > JARFQH01. The sequence goes on along the minus strand of CAWKCK010000017.1, from coordinate 558,294 downwards.
GATTCGAAATGCCGGCGCCGTCTTTCTCGGTCCCTATACACCGGAACCGGTCGGCGATTATGTTGCCGGTCCCAACCACGTGTTGCCCACCGCCGGGACCGCCCGGTTCTCTTCGGCTTTATCGGTCGATCACTTTGTCAAAAAAACCAGCATCATCCACTACTCAGAAGCCGCGTTTAATAAGGAAGCCGCTGACATCGTCCTTTTGGCCGAAACAGAGGGTCTGACCGCCCACGTTAATGCGGTCAAAATCCGCTCGAAATCCGGTCGCCATCGCCCATGATGCGGGTGTCGGCCTGAAGCCGCTCTGGGTAACCCGTCGGCGGCACCTGTATTTTTCCACCGCCGCCGGGCAGATCGATGACGTACTGGGGTATGGCCATACCGGACACTTGCGATCGCACGGCCTGCATGATGGCCAGGCCGCAGGCGACGGTCGTCCGCAGGTGGGCCGTGCCTTTGACGGGGTCGGCGTGGTGAAGGTAGTAGGGTTTGACCCTGATCTTCAGAAGGGTTTGCAGCAGGCGCTGCATGGTATCCGGGGTGTCGTTGACGCCTTTCAGCAGGACGGTCTGGCAGCCCAAGGGTATACCGGCGTCTGCCAGAAGGGTGCAAGCCGCTGTCGCCTGCGGCGTGATCTCGGCCGGATGATTGAACTGGGTGTTGAGATAGAGCGGGTGAAAGCGTTTCAGCAGGGCGGCCAGTGCCGGTGTGATGCGTTGGGGCAGGGTACACGGCACCCGCGAGTGAATGCGGATGATCTCGACGTGACGGATGGCCCGGAGGCGTTTCAGGATATCGTCCAGTTGGCGGTCTTCCAGCAGAAGCGGATCGCCGCCGGATAGAATGACTTCTCTTACCGCCAGAGTGTTGCGGATGTAGTCCAGCCCCTGGTCGCGGGTTGCCGGGGTAACGATGTCGGATAGCCCGACCATGCGCTTGCGAAAACAATGCCGGCAGTGCAGCGCGCAGCGGTTGGAAACGATGAACAGCGCCCGGTCCGGATAACGGTGAACAAGGTTGGGCACCGGCGAATGGACGGATTCCTGCTGCGGATCGTCGCTGAAAGGGTCTTTCTGAATTTCGCGGATATCCGGCACTGCCTGAAGCCAGAGTGGTCCGCCCTTTTTTTCAATCAGGGAGAGATAGTACGGGTTGATCCGCATCGGATAGCGCCGGATCACGGCCTCCGTTTCCCGGCGGTCGATATCGAGGTGCCGGGACAACGCCTCAACCGAGGTCACGCTTTCCGCCATCAGGTCCTGCCAGGCCGGTTCGTGCCGGCGACGTGAACGGCGGGCGATACGGTTTTGCATACTTGAAATGGTCATGCTTAAGGTCTTATCAATTATTTAAGAATATGTTTCACTTGCTATAGAACCAGTGTTTGGGGTTCAGGCGGTTCAGCGGACCCCATATCATCGATACCACCACATCACAATCCCCATAAAGTATTTAACAACATGACAGTGCCCTGATCCAGTGCAGCGCTGCGAATCAAAAAATATGCGGACGCCACACGACCAATAGATGCTGCGGTTACGGAGGAAGCCCTGAGAAAGAATGGCCATTCGCTTTCTTTTTATTTCAAATTTTATCGACCAGCCGTTGCTTCGCTGGATAATTGTTGGGCATTTCCTTCACTTGGGGAAATTCGCATTTTGAACTGGTTGGTAACATGCCAATATTCCGTAAAATATAGAATATGAAAAATCCTACACCGACCGACCACGCGGCCAATAATCCTCCGCAAAGGTCTCCTCAACAGTGATCCTCGAACGACCCAATTTGCCTGTTTACCGGCAATGTGCATGTCGGCCGTGATGGCCTGATTTTTGCTCCTGCATATGATATTGGGTCAGTACAACCCACCATTATCACAGGGTAAAACAAACCCCGGTCCCACCGAGACCCAATCTATTCCCCTATATCCAAATCGATGATTTGATCCCTTAGAGATGGTTTTGATCGTGGTGGGAAATCCCTCAAAGTGTGGCCCCGCCATTTGGCATTAATTTTGTATAGACAAAGCAACATATAAATAGTCACCCGAGTTTCAGGTTCGATTCTGAATTCAAGATTAATTGTTAAACGAATTAAAAAAGGAGAGTCAAATGAGGAGAATTTCAATTCTTTTAATGTGTATGATGGCGCTGGTGGCTTTTATCCCCAGTATAGCAGGTGCTTTTACCCCCTATACCAATATGTTTAACACCGAATACGGGACTGCCGGAACAAACGGTGGTACCGCGCTAGGCAGTTGCATCACCTGCCACAATAATCAGGACCCCGATACTGAGGGCACAGGAGGAGAAAATCCTTATGGAAATGATTTCGCTGGGAATTTCATAAACATAGAGGATATCGATTCTGATGGCGATGGATTCACTAACATAGAGGAAATTATGGCAGGAACCTTTCCAGGCGATTCGTTGGATACCCCCGTAATCGAACCTTTCTGTGGTGATGGCAACCAGGATCCCGGTGAAGAGTGTGATGACGGCAACAACACCAATGGCGACGGCTGCGCGTCAGACTGCACCATTGATCCTTTTTGCGGTGATGGGGACGTGGATCCCGGCGAGCAGTGTGATGACGGCAACAACGCCAATGGCGACGGTTGCGCGGCAGACTGCACCATTGAGCCTTTCTGCGGTGATGGAAACCAAGATTCTGGCGAAGAGTGTGATGACGGCAACACTATGGACGGCGACGGTTGCTCGGCATGCACCATTGATCCTTTCTGTGGTGATAACACCGTGGATCCCCTCGAGCAGTGCGATGACGGCAACAACGCCAATGGCGACGGTTGTGCGGCAGACTGCACCATTGAGCCTTTCTGCGGTGATGGAAACCAAGATTCTGGTGAAGAGTGTGATGACGGCAACACTATGGACGGCGACGGTTGCTCGGCATGCACCATTGATCCTTTCTGTGGTGATAACACCGTGGATCCCCTCGAGCAGTGCGATGACGGCAACAACGCCAACGGCGACGGTTGTGCGGCAGACTGTACCATTGAGAGTCCGCCTGCGCCTGCGCCTTTCTGCGGTGACGGCAACCAGGATGCCGGCGAGCAGTGCGATGACGGCAATAATGCCAATGACGACGGTTGTGCGTCAGATTGTACCACTGAGAGTTCGCCTGATCCTGAGCCTTTCTGCGGTGATGGCACCCAAGATGCCGGCGAGCAGTGCGATGACGGCAATAATGCCAATGGCGACGGTTGTGCGTCAGATTGTACCACTGAGAGTTCGCCTGATCCTGAGCCTTTCTGCGGTGATGGCACCCAAGATGCCGGCGAGCAGTGCGATGATGGCAACAATGCCAATGGTGACGGCTGCACGTCAGACTGCATTATTGAGCTGACCTGCGGTAATGGCAGCCTCGATACCGGCGAAGCGTGCGATGACGGCAACAATACCAATGGTGACGGCTGCGCAGCAGACTGCACCATTGAACCGCCGCCGGTTATCACACCTCCCCGCGGTGACGATGACGAAGGTGAAGTCGAAGACGACGAAGAGGAAGATGAAGAAGACGACGATAAATATAAAGAAGGCAGAGAAGAAGAAGATGATGACGATGATGACAAATATGAAGACGATGACAAGCGCGAAAAACGCTATGATCGGAAGCGTCGTTACTTCAGTCGTTACTTCAGTCGTTACTTCAGTCGTTACTTCAGTCGTTAAGATTGATTAGACTATAACGTCAGTCCAATCCATAGAGCCTCTCTGCAGCTTGCTGCAGGGAGGCTCTTCTTTTTGGTTCTTCTACAATATAGTTGGTACAGATTGAATCGAATCAATACCAAATTGGTGGTTTGTAATACAGGTCAGCGCTTGAGAAATAGCATTTTTAGTATCGATCTAAGCCTTCCGCCTCTGGTGGAGGACCTGGAAAGGTTGCTCCGTTGCGGCGCGTCGATTTTTACTGTTCGTTCATTTTCTTTCACGTGAAAGAAAACGAACCAAAAGAAACCGCCCGTGTCCCGCTTGATCCTGCGCGTCGTCGATGCGGCCGGAGCCTGCGGAAACTCGTCCACCTGCGGCGGACTCAAACAGGCCCGCGCGCTTTTTTCCGTCCACTTCGCCGATGCTCGGCGCGGGACAAAGGGATATAAGAGACCAAAACCTAAGAGGCGTTTCAAGCCCGCCTGCGGCGGGCTACCTGAGGCCTTCCTTCTGCGGGAGGAGCCTCACTTTTGACGGTAATCCTTACAATTGTCTATCCGCAACAAGTGGATGGCAATTTAGAGTTTCCAATTCATAGATGAGAATTTTTTTCACTGAGCAAGGCCGCACAAGGGTTTGCTGCGAGGCCTACTGTACGTACGCCGCAGTTGGAAACCTGCGGAGAACGCCGCTCAGCGGAAAAAAGACCATTTATGGATGGACACTAATTTAGCGCGCGGAATCCGCCGTGATTGAAAGTGCGGCGTCAATAACTTCCTTTGGAATGCGGCCCGGGTAGACCCGGCTGCCGATGACGTACGTGGGTGTTCCTCTAACATTCAATGCTTTACCGGCCGCGAGGTCCTTCAAGACCGCTTGCTTTGCCGGGTTGCTTTCCACGCAAACCGCCAGGTTCGCCCCATCGATGTGAATGGCGTCGGCCAGTTCCTTCGGTGTGATCGCTTCGCTGCGGCGGCCGTGTTCGAACAGGTAGTCGTTGGCCTCCCAGAACCGCTCCTGCCGGCCGGCGCAATAGGCCATTTTCGAATAGTCGAATGCAAAGGGGTGGCGTTTGAGCGGATAATGGCGATGCACCAGCCGCACTTTATCGGTGTATTTGCCGATCAAGGCGCGGATCTCGTTGTGGCCGCGGCTGCAATGCGGGCACTGGTAATCGCTGAAATCGGTGATGTCGAGAACCGGTACTCGTGCGCCGATCCAATGGTATTCCTCCGGTGTCGTTCCCACCAAAAGCCCTCCCGGGCCGGTCGACATTCCCATCTTCCAGTACGTCGGCAGAGCCAGCCAGAGAATGCCCAGTACCGCGGCGAAGGTCGTCAGATAAACAAGCGTGGGTGCTTTTCTGCCCGCCAGGTGATGCATTTCGGCGCGAATGGCGGCCAGAGGCCCCGATCCGGTCCGGCGCAGTTCGACAAAGGCGATGCTGGCCAACAAAAAGTTGGTGACATAGGTCGCGGCGCACACCAGGCAGAAAGAGCGGATGAGAAAATGTGAAATCCCGAACAGGATAATACTGACAAGCACAGATAAAGCGCTCAGCCAAAACAAGATACCAAAGGGCCAGCTGGCTGGCTCTCTCGCGCTGCGCAGCCCCCGGATAGAGAGCCCTGACATAAAAAGGTAGCCGATCAAGCCCCACACGGCCCACGGTAAACCGGCGAATACCGCATAGCGGCTGAGTGCCACGGTTTCACAGTTGACCTGCTCGCTCATGGCGCAAATCGATTGGTAGTTGGGGTCGGTATGCACCCGGATATGCAGGTGCAGAAGATCGGCACTCAGTAAAATCCCCAGTGCGCATAGCACCAGGAACGCGATGCGCCAGAGCCGCGTTGGTCCGACATCATTTATTGACGATTTTTTTTGTGGCGGTGGCATCTTGTATGGCCTAAATGATTTTAGTTGGATGGGAGCATCGGGATTTTTTCGCCAAGTCTCAAATACACCAGGAAATATCCGTATATTATTCGTAACGGTGGGTAAATGCTACACCCGGAATTGATTTGACCTTTAACAACTTAATCAATGTTCACGGAGTTGCAAACATTTTTGCGTAGGGACAAAGATCAAGAGACTGCATCGAATAATTTCAAGCATGACACTCGCGCTAGCCGGGCGATCCGTCCGGATGCATCCATCCCGAAAAAATGAATATTCCTTCAGATAATAGTCAGTTTTTGCAACAAAAGATCGTTTCACTTATGCTAAGAAATTTTGAAGAGTTAAGGTGAAATATACTGAAATTATATGGAAAAAATAATTGGCGTCCGAGGGGCCTTTGGTCTTGACAAGCGATGGGGTGCTGTGTAAAATGAATGAATATTCATTCATAAAAAGGGGATATCATCCGGGAGGTGGACCATCAGTTCTAACAACAAAAACAACAAATACCATCTTATTCTCGATGCCGCCATAAAGGTATTTGCCCGATACGGATACACCCAGTCGACGGTTTCCAAAATTGCCAACGAAGCTGGTGTGGCCGATGGGACCATATATCTCTACTTCAAAAACAAAGACGATATCCTGGTCCAGTTTTTCAGTTACAAAACCAAACAGGTTTTTGAGCGCTTCAGGGAAGAAGTCAGCCGGGGCGGCAATCCCATAGAAAAGTTGCGAAATCTTGTCCGTTTGCATCTTGCTGAGTTTCAGCGCGACCGCAACGTGGCCATCGTCTACCAGGCCGAAACCCACCGCATCAGCCGCCGGGCGGAATCCCAGATAAAAGAGATGTCGAAAATGTATCTGGATATCATCAGCGAGATCGTCGAAACCGGACAGGCGGAGGGGTGCATTCGCAAAGATTTGTACCTGGGCCTGGTCAAACGGTTTATCGTCGGTGCCGTCGACGAGGTGATCAACACGTGGCTGCACTCCGGCGGCAAATACGATCTGGTATCGATGGCGGATCCACTGGTAGACCTCTTCTTAAACGGCATCGGCAGCCCAAAGCAGGCCCAAGCCCTTGAGGCTGCAAACGGCATTTAGCGTCTCCGGGAAAACCCTATACAGAAGGAGAATCAGGTTATGGCACAGCAAATTGCAGATCGGCGGGATATCGATTTTGTACTTCACGAGATGCTAAACGTTGAGGAGTTGAGTGATAATGAAAAGTATCAGGACTTCAACCGCAAGACGATTGATCTGATCGTATCTGAAGCCCGCAATCTGGCCATAAAGGAAATGTTGCCGACCCAGGTTATCGGCGATCGTCAGGGCGTAACCTTTGAAAATGGTTCCGTAAAGGTTCCCGCGGAATTCAAGAAACTTTATGAGACGTATAAGGAAGGGGAATGGGTCGCGATGACCGAAAGCCTCGAGTGGGGCGGCCAAGGGATGCCGCGGACCGTTGCCCAGGCAGCCAGCGAATATTTCGTCGGTGCGAACCTGGCGTTCATGATGTACCCGGGTCTGACCCATGGCGCCGGAAAGCTGATCGAAACCTTCGGCACCCCCGAACAGAAAAAACTCTATTTGAAGAAGCTGTACACCGGTCAATGGTGCGGCACCATGCTCTTGACCGAGCCGGAGGCCGGCTCAGATGTCGGCGCGTTGACGGCAACAGCCACAAAGAACGATGACGGCACCTATTCCATCAGCGGTAACAAAATTTTCATATCCGGCGGTGATCACGATCTGGTCGAAAACATCATCCATCCGGTACTGGCGCGGATCGAAGGCGCTCCGTTAGGCACAAGCGGTATTTCCCTTTTTATCGTACCCAAGATATGGGTCAACGACGACGGCACCCTGGGAGAGCCCAATGACATCGTCTGCACCGGGGTGGAGGAGAAAATGGGTATCCACGGCAATGCGACCTGCTCCATGGCACTCGGGGGTAAAGGCCAATGCCGGGGAGTTCTTCTCGGTGATAAGAACAAGGGCATGCGTGCCATGTTCCTGATGATGAACGAGGCCCGTCTACTGGTCGGTCTTCAAGGTTTCTGTTGCGCCAGTTCAGCTTATCTGTACGCGCTGAATTATGCCCGGCAGCGCGTACAGGGGAGACACCTGCTCAAGATGCAGGACAATACGGCGGTGCCGGTACCGATTATCCAGCACCCGGATGTCCGCCGACAGCTGTTGACAATTAAGAGCTATGTGGAAGGAATGCGCAGCCTGCTTTACCTGGTGGGGATGTTGAGCGACCGCATGGATACGGCCAACAGCAGCGAGGAAAAGGCCCGGTTGCAGGGGATGATCGATCTGCTCATACCGATCGCAAAGGGATATGTAACCGACCGGGCATTTGAAATGTGCAGCCAGGGGCTCCAGGTTTACGGCGGTTACGGATACATCCGGGAATACCCCATGGAGCAGTTGCTGCGTGACTGCCGCATTACCATGATCTACGAGGGGACCAACGGAATCCAGGCCATGGACCTGCTCGGCCGTAAACTGGGTTTGAACCAGGGCAAGCCCATCATGGATCTGCTGGGGGAAATTCAGAAAACCCTTGCCACGGCAAAAGGGATCGACGCTCTCAAGGGTTTTGCCGAAAGGGTGGAGAAGGCGGTGAACCGTTTGGGGGAGGTGGCATTGCACCTGGGACAGACCGCCATGTCACCCAAGGTCCTTTACGCGTTTGCCTATGCCCATCCGTTTCTGGATGTTTGCGGCGATGTTGTTCTATCGTGGCTGCACCTTTGGCGGGCCACGGTCGCAGCAGCGGCGTTGGAAAAGGGCGCCAAAAAGAAAGATACCGCTTTCTATGAAGGGCAGATAAAAAGCGCTGAATTTTTTATTCATACCATCCTGCCGGTAACGAACGGGAAGATGAAGGCGATTCTCGAAACCAACGGGGCCGCCGTGGATATCGCCGAGGCGGCCTTCGGTGGTTAAAAGGCGGGGCCGGCCTGATGCTGCCAAAGACTCAAAGTCACGGTAGGGGGCGCTTAATATTCAGGCCGCCCTTCCTTGGGCAAAAGCTGCCCGAAACCACTTCAAACCTTACCCTATCCCCCCCTTGACAAAGGGGGACTGGGGGATTTAACAAAGAGCCAATCAAGATAAAATTATGATTTCTCAGTCGATCACCGACTTTACTTCTTTTGCTCCTGCTGCCTTAGCTCCTTTTTCAACACTTTGCCCACGTTCGTTTTTGGAAGCTCGTCACGGAATTCGACTTCTGTCGGCCATTTGAACTTAGCCAGTTTTTCCTGGCAGAATGAGAGCAGTTCTTCCGCAGTGGACGTCTGACCCTCTTTGAGGACCACGAACACCTTGGCCGATTCGCCGCGGGAGGGGTGGGGAATTCCAATGGCGGTTGCCTCCTGAACTTTGGGGTGCTCGAAGAAGACTTCCTCGATATCCCGTGGATAGACATTGAAGCCACCGGAAATGATCATGTCTTTCTTGCGATCGACGATGTAGTAGTATCCCTCCTCGTCCATCAGGGCGATGTCACCGGTATGCAGCCAACCATCAGTTAACGTCTCCGCCGTGTCATCCGCATTGTTCCAGTAGCCTTTCATCACCTGAGGACCCTTTATCATCAGTTCGCCGGATTCTCCACCCGGCAGTTCGGTTTGGCTGTCGGTCAGGTCGACGATGCGGCATTCGGTGTCCGGTATCGGCAAGCCGATACTGCCGACCTTGCGTTTGCCGCCGGCGAACGGATTGATGTGGGTCACCGGAGAACTTTCCGTCAGGCCGTAACCTTCCACGATAACGGCACCGGTGCGATTCTCGAAATCACGGATGACTTCAACCGGCAGCGGGGCGCTGCCCGAAAAACAGCCCTTTATGGAGGTCATTGGTGTGCTGTCGATTTTCGGATGATTGAGTATGCCGATGTACATGGTTGGAACGAGGGGTGCGAAAGTGGGTTTATATTTTCCAATGGTTTCAAGCAGTGGTTCGGGTTGTGGTTTGGGTACGAGGATGTCTTCCCAGCCCATGGATATGGCAAAATTCATGGCCGTTGTCAGGCCGAAGACGTGAAAAAATGGCAGGGCGCCGAGCATGATTTCTTGGCCTTCCTCGAATGTCGGAAACCAGGCGCGAACCTGTTGAACATTTTTGCTCAGGTTGGCGTGGGTCAGCATCACCCCCTTTGACACACCCGTGGTGCCGCCGGTGTACTGGTACATGGCTACGTCTTCAAATCCAAGATCAATCACCGGGGGATCGGGGGTATGTTGTGCCAGGATCGTTTTCCAGCGGTACACCTCATCGGCCGGTTTGACATCCGCTGCCAGTTTTTTCTTTTTGGCCACCAGGGGAAAGAGCAGGTTCTTGGGGAAGGGGAGGTAGTCGCCGATGGAGGTGATGATGATTTGCTTGATTTGTGATTTGGGGCGTAGATCGATCATACGGTTTCCGAGCAGATCGAGTGTGATAAGCAGTTTGGCGCCGGAATCGTTGAACTGGTGCAGGAGTTCGCGATCGGAATAGAGGGGGTTGTTCATAACGGCAATGCCGCCGACCTTCAGCACCGCATAGTATGCCGCCACGCAGGGAATGACGTTGGGGAGGAGGATGGCGATCCGATCGCCCGGGGTAATTCCCATGGCAGAAAAAGCGGTGGCGAAGCGGTCAACCATGTCTTTCAACTGCTGAAACGTCACCCGGTAACCCTGAAAGTTCAATGCCGGATGATCCGGGAACTGTTGCGCCGACCTTTCGAGAAACTCCGGCAGACAGATCTCCTTGAAGTCAACGAATTCAGGCACGCCTTTTTCGTAATTGGCCAGCCAGGGTTTGCCTTGGTATGTGGATTCTGTCGTCACGGTCAACCTCCTTTATAGTTGTTAAACAGGCCCGAGCATGCTATGAATCCTCCCCTATGCCGCAGTTTTATGAACATACAGTCAACACCACTCCCCATATAACGAGAACAAATAAATTACAACAGGTTAAAGTGATTATCCCCGCAGTGCAACGAGCGGATCACGCGCTTTATATTGCCTTGCTCTCGGAGGGGAACATAACGGTATCCGTTCGTACCGTGAGTCGTTATACACTCAAAAGGGTGTGGCCGATTTTCCGACCGGGAAGTCTGCCTGAGGCGTTTTTATCTTGACAGGCGGCGCGACTCCCGTTAAAAATACTGAATGAGCGTTCATTCAGTATAAAGCCAGGCTGATCACAAAAACCAGAAGGAGTCTCGAACAAACAATGGAATCGGTCCTGATCTCACCCGCGAACGCCCTCTATTTCGGTCTGCCCGGGAAGGCCATTTTTATCCTGATCCCCCTGATCGGCATCGGTATCTTTGCCTACATTATGATCCGAAGGATCGGCCCCCTGCGGAAAGCCGCCCCGGATACTCGTTTCGGCCGTGTGGGTGAACGCATCGGTAGCGTTTTCAAGTACTGGCTGGGGCAGTACAAACACCCGCGCTACTTCCTGCCCGGAATCATGCACATCCTGCTGTTTTCCGGATTCCTGATCCTTTCGGTCCGTTCGTTGACCCTCGTAATGATGGGCTTTAGCGACGGGTTCGTCATGCCGGGGCTGGGGGGAGGACTGGGACATGTCTATGGAGTGCTGAAAGACCTGGCAACGACCATTGTGCTGCTGGCGGCCCTGGTGCTGATCATCCGTCGGGGTTTATTCAAACCGGCCCGGTATGCGGTTCCGCCCCGCTACGGTAAAGGGCACACCTGGGAGGCCATCCTGGTGCTTTGCCTCATCACGGGCCTGGTTACGTGCGACATGATCTTTGACGGCAGTCTTTCAGCCGCGCAGCTTCAAAAGGGCCTTCCTACCGAAGCCATTATTCCGGGCACCGGACACTGGGTGGCTGCAAACCTGTTCCAGACGCTGCCGCAAGCAACCCTTCAGCAACTGAATCAGGGATCGTTCCTAATTCACGAGCTGATTTTCTTCTTCTTTCTCTGCTTTCTGCCCCTGGGCAAGCATTTTCATGTCATCACCTCTCTTTTCAACGTATATTTCATGAAACTCGACAAAGGGACGGTCAAGCCGGTGCGCTGGGGTGTGAGCGACGAGAACCTGGACGATCTGGAATCATTCGGAGTGAAGGTCTACGAGGATTTTACCTGGAAGCACATTCTCGATTTCTACTCTTGTGTCGACTGTGGGCGGTGTTCCGACAACTGTCCGGCCAACGCTGCCGGCCGACCGCTATCGCCACGATTCATTTCGATCAAATGCCGCGATCACGGTTACCGCAAATACCCGCTTGTGGGTCCATCGAAAGTGACGGAAACCGATTCGGTCTTGATCGGTAATGTTTTGCAAGAAGATGAGATCTGGTCCTGCACGACCTGCGGCGCCTGCGAGGAAGAATGCCCGGTCATGATCGAATATATCGACAAGATCGTCGACGTTCGTCGCGCGATGGTCGATGAGGGGATCGTACCGCAGTCGCTGCAGAAACCGCTGCAGGCGCTCGAGAAAAGGGGTAATCCCTGGGCCAAGATGGAAAGAAAGCGCGCCGACTGGGCGGCTGTGGAAGGGTTCAAAGAGACCTGCCCTGTAAAGGTTCTCGGTAAAAAGGACGCCGCCGACGCCCTCTATTTCGTCGATAGTATCAGCTCTTTCGATGACCGCATGCAGGATATTGCCAGAGCTACGGCCCAGTTGCTGCAGGCTGCGGAGATCGATTTCGGCATTCTGGGTAAGGACGAGAAAGACAGCGGCCACGAAGCCCGGAGATTCGGCGAGGAAATGCTTTTCCAGGACTTGATGGCCCACAACACCGAAAAGATCCTTGACTCAGGCGTTACCAGAGTGGTTACTTCCGACCCGCACGCCTATAATGCCCTGAAGAAAGACTACCGGGATATGCCGTCGGTTGAGCACATCAGTCAGTTGTTGTACGAGAGGGTCCAGTCCGGGGCCATTACGTTCAAGCCGCTTGAAAATAGTGACAAAACATACACCTACCACGACCCCTGTTATCTCGGCCGGCACAATAAGCTCTACGAAGAGCCGCGTGCGCTGCTCGATGCCATACCCGGTCTGCGGCGGATCGATATGGAGCGCAGCCGCGACCGCTCATTCTGCTGCGGCGGCGGAGGCCTGATGCTCTTTTATGAACCGGAAGAGGAAGAACAGCGGATGGGGGTGATCAGGGTTCGGATGGCCGAAGAGGCCGGCGCCGATGTTATCGTTACCGCCTGCCCCTTCTGTTTGGTGAATATCGAAGACGCCATCAAAGTTGCCGGCCTGGAAGGTAAGATGGAAGCCATTGATCTGTGCGAACTGGCTGTCCGGCAATTAGACAGTGTCCATCCATAAACGCCTTTTTTACGCTGGGTCCCGCCATAGGCGGGATTATCAGCAGGTTTCCAGCAGCGCCGTCCACACAGTAACGCCGTGCTGCAAACCATTGTGCGGCCCCCGCGAACAAGCAGCGGGATTTCCGTTTCTATTTGAAAGCTTAATGTACTCAATTAGCCCAGCGGAAAAAATTTTCATAAATGAATTGGACAAAGCGTAACATCGGTTCGGTTTGACTCCGTGACAGGTCAGACCTCTATTGACACGATAGATACTTTTTGGGAGGGAGAAATGGAGATCTTGGTTTGTGTGAAAAGGGTTCCCGACACGGCCGAAAACGAGATCGAGGTGAACAAGGATGGCTCGGACATCGAGCGCGACGACCTCGTCTATTCGGTCAACGAGTGGGACAACTACGCCGTCGAGGAGGCGATCCAGATTCGCGACAAAGTGGGTGGCAGCGTGACGGTCATTACTGTCGGTGACGATGAATCAGAAGAAGTTCTCAGAAGAGAGATGGCCATGGGTGCGGATAACGGCATTCTGCTGTCCGATGCTGCCTTCGAGAATTCCGACGGCCGCGGTATTGCAACCATCCTGAAGTCCGCCGTCGGAAAAGGACAGTATGACCTGGTTCTCACGGGCGCCCAGGCCGATGATGGCGCCGGGCAGATCGGGGGGATGTTGGCGGCCTTGCTGGACTGGCCCTATGCATCGCTGGTCAATTCCTTGGAAGTAGAGGACGGTGGAAAAATTAAGGTCGGCCGTGAGATCGAAGGCGGTAACCAGGAGCTCAACGAGATCGATCTTCCCTGTGTGCTCTCGATTCAGACGGGCATTAACGAGCCGCGCTATGTCGGGATCCGCGGTATTCGTAAAGTGGCTTCCGTAGACATACCCGTGCATGGCGCGGCCGATCTCGGTCTGGCCGCCGAGACCATGGGATCCGGAGGAGCCAGGGTCAAGCGCATCGATTATTTTGTTCCCGAACTCGGTGAGGGAGCTGAGATCCTGGAAGGTAGCTTGGAGGAAAAGATTGACAAGCTGATCGAACTTCTTAAAGCCAAAGGAGGGCTGAAGTAATGGCCGGAAAGGTTTTTGCCTATATCGTACACAGGAACGGGGTTGCTGACGACACGGCTCTGGAATTACTCGCCGCGGCCGCCAAAATCGATCCGGATGCGCCGGCAACGGCCATCGTTGCCGGTGTCGGTGACGAACTGGAGAGTGTTTGCAACGCGTTGACATCCACTTACCCCGAAATATGGAAAATCAACAATGATGCGATGGCTTACCCGAATGCCGAAATTATCCGCAAAGCATTGGTTAACATCCTGCCGGCGGGCGCTATCGTTCTCCTACCCCACGATACTTTCGGGATGGACCTGGGACCCGGTTTGTCGATCAAACTCGACAGCGCTTATACCGCCGATGCCGTCGATTTTACCGGTGTAGAGGGCGGTGCCCTCAAGGTTATCCGGCAGGAGTATAGCGGTATGGTCAGCACTCACGCACTATGCGACCTGTCCAAAGGCGCCGTGCTGACCTGCCGTCCCGGTTCGTTTCCACCGATGGACAAAACTCAAGCCGGCGGCAGTGTGGTGGACAAATCGGCGGATGTTGGCGATCTGGCGGTGAGACGCCGTTATCTGAAAGTTGTCGAGGCCGAGAAAGGGGATGTCGATATCACCAAATCCGATGTCCTCGTTTCTGTGGGTAGAGGAATCGAAGATCAGGATAATATCGAATTGGCCGAGGAATTGGCCGAATCGATGGGTGCCGTGGTTTCCTGTTCGCGGCCGATCGTGGATGCCAAGTGGCTCGAAAAACCCCGCCAGGTGGGTACTTCAGGCCAGACGGTCAAACCCAAAGTCTATCTTGCGCTGGGCATCAGCGGATCCTTCCAGCACCTGGGAGGGATTAAAGGGTCACCCTTTATCGTGGCCGTCAATAAAAATCCCAAAGCGCCGATCTTCCAAGTGGCCGATGTCGGTATCATCGAAGACATTCTGGATTTCATTCCCGAGTTGACAGAGAAAATAAAAGAGAACAAGTAACGACCGTGGTAATCTGAGGAAAGAGCCGGTCTACCGGTTTCACCGGAATGACCGGCTTTTTTCATTTCTATAATTGCTTGATCGTTTTTTTGTAATAGGCAGGATGGATATGTGAAGACGTCTGGTATTGGACGGGTTCGGCAGGTTGCGGAACATTCTGCCGGATGGGTCAAATATTGAGTGATATGGTCTGAAAACCACCGCTCAACAGCGTTCCGGTTATAGCACCATTACTGAATTCAGTCGTCCGGACAGGCTCCGGCCATTTTGTGTGTATGTACAGTCGGATGGCAGCGTCTCAACCGTTTTGGGGCGGTTTCTGCCACCGCTTCAACTGGACCGTCTCGAGGTCTTTGATTTCCCGGATCGCTTTTAAGACCAATCGCTGCGGTTTCTCACCACTTCGCTGTTGTCTGACGTCTTCCTTGTTTATCCGTCTCCTCTCCGTGTATGTCCTCCATCGTGGTCCCCCCTTTTTACCCATCGATGCTGACGACCTCTCGATCGTTCGGGCTTGCCATGGTATGCCCATTTGATCCGGCTCTACACCGCATCAAGGGCATGGATGGCGGTCGTCCGACCCTGCAGAACAAGGTCATGGCCACGATCAATTGGTCCGTTTACCTCCTATGCTGTAAATATTTTTCCCCTTGCGGTACCATCTCACCGCTTAGTATGTCAACAGGCCAATTTGGTGTTGTTTTGACGGAGAATACGATCGTTCTGTCACTGGAGTAAGATACGTTCCCCTGGCGTTCGAATTCTATTTTGAGACGCCGTTCGAAAATAGTCCTCACTCGTGCTCGCTAAAGCTCTCGACTGCCTCCATCACCGCCACCGAGGCCTATCTTTTTTCATAAAGATTGTGAAAAAAAACTCCCAGTTTGAAGGGTTTCTGTAGGAGGACGGCAAAATTCAATCAATATAAATTCTTGTAATTTCAATTAATATGAAAATATCGCTGGATTGTATCAAGTTGGTCTGATTCTTGATTATGCAGGCAGCAGGTACGTTTAATCAATGCCCGGTGAAATGTGGATAACCCCCTGCGATCTTTTCGAAACATGGCCCTAAGAAGACCGGAATTCCAACGAGGTATCATACAAAATGAAAAAAGTTCTCATCATCGGTGTCACGAGCGTGTGGCTTCTGTTTTTGCACATCACTCTGGCAATATCAGGATTAGAGGAACATGTCTCCCGGTTCGAATATGGGCCATGGATGCGGCCGGTCCCTCCTGTTTATATAGAAATCCTGGATTTTAACGATACGTGGAGTACCTCCTTTTTGCCTGCCCGGATCACACCGGAGATTCCCATCGATGAGAAATTTGACCGCATTTTTTCCCCGGTGCCTGAGACGTCGACACAACGGGCCGTGACTTTGGATGATGAAAGGGTGGAAACGGATAGCAAAGGTCAAACGATTCGACAGAAGGGTGTTCACTATCTTCAAAGAACCCTGAGAGAGTATATCGAAATCAAACGAGCCGGAGGTTGGCCAATGATCGCACAGGGTCCACCGTTACGGGCAGGTGCTCAGGGGTCGCGCGTGGAAGCATTGCGCCGGCATCTCAAAATTACCGGTGACCTGTCATTTGAATCCTGGGCGCCTATCGACAATTTCGATCAGGATCTTGAAACGGCGGTACAGAGATTTCAGTACCGCCATGGCTTGGCCCCGGACGGTATTGTCGGGGCAAATACGCATGCTGCCATGAATATATCGGTTGATGACCGGATTAACCAATTGCAAATCAATCTGGAACGCTGGCGATCGATTCCTCACGATTTCGGCTCACGTTATTTGATGGTCAACATTCCTGGGTTTGAATTACGTATTGTCGAAAATGACGCGGTCGTCCGAAAAATGCGCGTAATTGTGGGAAAGAAGCGTCGTCAGACACCGGTCATGTCGGACCGAATAACCTATTTGGAGTTGAACCCGTACTGGAATATCCCCCGTAAGATCTTCCTGAAAGACATCCTGCCCAGAATCCAGGAAGATCCGGAGTATTTAGTAAGGCAAGGAATAAAAGTCTTTGACGGTCAGCAGCGTGAAGCGGCGGAACTCGATCCGGTTTATATCGATTGGGGCGAGGTTTCATATGATCGTTTTCCCTACCGTCTTCGCCAGGATCCTTCCGAAATTAATGCCCTGGGTAAAGTAAAGTTCATGTTCCCTAATCAGAAAGGAGTATACATTCACGATACGCCTGGGAAATACCTTTTTGATAAGCAAAAAAGAACTTTTTCGGCCGGATGCGTCCGCGTTCAAGATCCTCTGGCCCTGGCAGAATATCTTTTAACCGAACAAAATTGGGATCGAAAGAAACTTGCAACCATTATTGAAAGCGGACAAAGGAAAATTATTGTATTGAAAAATGCGATCCCCGTGCATCTGGTTTACTATACGGCCTGGGTGGATGAGGAGGGTGAAGTGAACTTCAGGGAAGATATCTATGGCAAAGACAGGCAATTTTTTTCGGACAACAACCAAGTGTCTTCAATCGTAACGACTATCAACAATAATGATAGCCAGTCTCTTCGCCATGCTAATTAGTGTCCATCCGTTTTCTGGATTACATGTTTCCGATGCTAAATTTTCTATGTATTGGTAAAAAATGCCAGAAAAATGGAATAAGTTTAAAAATATTGCATTTTCAATGGTATATGGTATCGATACAACATCAAAGATATAAAACGTGTAATTTAACAAGCTGAAACTCAAGAACTGGATACACTATCTGGTTGCTCATCGAAATATGGTGAGCCACTATTGGGGAGGGTGCTTTATTGACGAATTTGATGCCTGTATTTTTCATTGGACATGGTAACCCGATGAACGCATTGTCCCGGAATAAATATACCGAGGGATGGGCATCTATTCATGGATCAACACCACGCCCCAGAGCCATACTTTCGGTGTCTGCGCATTATTACATTCCTTTCACTATGGTGACCGCAAGTCTAAATCCTCCAACAATTCATGATTTTAGTGGTTTTCCCGAAGAACTATACCAATTCGAATACCCTGCTCCTGGAAGTCGTGATCTTGCCCAGCGTGTTAAAGAGCTGTTAAAGCCTACTTCGGTAAAGTTCGATGACAACTGGGGACTTGATCATGGAACATGGTCGGTTCTGAGACATGTGTTTCCCAATGCTGATATTCCTGTGGTCCAACTGAGTATCGATGAGACTCAGCCACCCAAGTTCCACTATGAGATGGGCCATCGGCTCATGTCTTTGCGAGAAGAAGGCGTGTTAATTGTCGGCAGTGGAAACATTGTCCATAACCTATCGGCTTATAAGTGGACAGGCAGAGATATGGATCCTTTTGATTGGGCCATGCGATTCGAAAATTACGTGCGAGAGATGTTGATGAAAGGTGAATATAAATCACTCATTGACTACCAAAATTTCGGCGATGATGCCATTTTATCTGTTCCGTCACCGGATCATTACCTGCCTTTTATTTATGTGCTTGGTCTTTGCGAGGAAACGGAAGAAGTAAGCTTCCCGGTGCAGGGGATAGATGGTGGCTCAGTATCAATGCTGGCCGTTAGGATTGGATAGTTGCCACTAAAAGAGGTATTTTTATGGATCGCCGTAAGTATACTCTATTCATCGTAATAACGATAATTGCTGCAATGGTCTGTTGGAGCTGCTATCCGAAAGGAGTGGGGCCCATGGGCCCCGATGGGAAGCGGTTGACCTGGACCAAAATGAACCAGACAGAGCGTAAGGCGCACATGAAAAGCGTTATCTTACCGAAAGCGGCTGCCCTTTTCGCTGCCTGGCGTCCTGACCGTTTTTCTAAGGTGGACTGCAGCCTGTGTCATGGCCAAGGACCAAAAACCGGAAATTTCAAGATGCCCACCGCCCATCTTCCCCAACTCAGCGGGGAATTACTTCTGGGGCCCGAACTCGAAAAATATCCGGAAACAACCCGGTTGAAACTGAATCGCCTCGTGCCCATGGTGGCCGATGCTTTAGGACTCAAACCCTTCAGCCTTATCACCCGGACCGGGTTTGGATGCTATTCCTGTCACCTGGGCCCAACCGGGGCCATGTTTGGAAACTGAGAGCCTGGAGTCGAGGCAAGTAATATATGTTTACACTTTAACCTAAGGAGAGCGTTTCAAATTATGGATCATCTCCAAAAAAGTTGGTGTTTTTTGAGAGTACATTATTCATATCTTATTAAAATAAAAGTATAAATTAACCGCAGACGCACGCAGACATAACGCAGACAAACCCTTTTTACCCGGGCGACTTGCCCGGGTAAAAGGTGCATGCCTTTCAGGCAGAAAAGCGGATGGCCTCGCGTAGCGACTGCTTGTTTTGCCTCCGCAGGTCGCGGAGGCAAAAGTCTGTGTATGTCGAGCGAGCGGAGTGAGCGGGCGGCCAATTTACAAACGCTATGATTCATATATAAGCTTCGCATCAATATACACCAACTAAATCGGAGAAGAACCCAAATTATAAATATAGGAGGAACTGCTTTATATGTAAGGAATTCTATCATAGTTTGATTTTAAAATTTGAAATCCATCGGGATTGCCGATCTTGCCGCATCTACGGCGTCATATGCCGTCCCGCATAGCTGATCCCGCCGGCGGCGGGACGAAACGACATCTTCCCTGTATCTTCGGCAACCATAACAATCGCTCAAATTAGGTTTAAACAATATCCGACAACTAATTATAGACCATAGATATGCAGTCCATCGCAACCACTCAGATTTAGTGCGATTGAAGGAGGAAGCCCAGATTGACTCTCCTTCGAATTTCCTCTATGGTCTTTCCTCATTTACGTAAGCGCTTTTCACCTCATTCTACTCACTATAATTCAGGAGAAAACCACTATGAGAGGCAAACTGGCAATCATTTTAATGGTCGTTTTTTTCTCGAGCCCTTTATCAGCGCAAGAACTCACAGGAACTCTTCAACAGATTAAAAAATCCGGCCAAATCAAAATCGGCTATCGTGCATCTGAACCACCCATGTCGTTCTTGGACAAAGACGGCAACCCAGCCGGTTATTCCATTGATATTTGCAAAAACATCATCACTGAAGTTGAAAACAAAATTGGTACGAAGGTAAAGGCTGAATATATTCCCGTAACGGCTAATGAACGATTTAAAGCCATTGTTGATAAAAAAATTGACATATTATGTGGCGCGACGACCAAAACGCTTTCCCGCAGTGAATTGGTTGACTTTACTCAATTGACATTTGTCACCGGCGCTTCCCTAATGATCTTAAAAGATAATGAGGCGCTTGATTCTGCCGGTTTTGAGGGAAAGAAACTCGGCGTCGTGAAAGCCACAACGACGGAAGCCTTATTGAGGCAAATCATTCGAGATACATCAACGGATGCTGAAATTGTCTTGTTCGAATCAGCAGATGAAGGCATTGATGCGCTACGAAAAAAGAAGATCGATGCCTTTTCTTCTGACCAGATCGTTTTGATTGGTATGGCTTCAAAAGAGCCGGACCCAATGGAATTTGTGATTAAGTCGGATGTGTTTTCCTTTGAGCCTTTTGCTCTGGCCTTAAGGCGAAACGATGCCGACTTTCGTCTTGTTGCAGATCGTGTGATTTCCGATCTTTGCCGATCAAAAAAGATACTTGATATCTACGGCAATTGGATTGGCAAGTATACCCGACAAATGCCGCCCATATTCGAGGCAATGATCCAACTCAATTCAACACCAGAGTGAATATTGAATTATCTCTTCGGAATTTTAACATATGCCCCTTGGAATCAAGACTCAGCGGATTGTTCAGATCAAGTATATGTAAGAGGAATGGTATGAATCAACAGCGGTTGTTTTGGTTGACTTGTTTGTGTGGATTGTTAATGTATTTAAGTGGTTGTGCGGTTCCAAGGGTTTTATGGCCTCAGAAAGACGTGCCACATTCCGAATCTTTAGGAAAGCCTGGAGGTCCCATTGTCCTCATGGCGTCACGGGACAGTGAGTTTAAGAGAGCGTTGGTGAGAGAAATAGGCGATGCATTGGTATCTAAGGGGATAAATCAAAGGACAATCGGCGTTAATGATCTCAATGGGATCGAATCCTCTGATTACGATGTTGTTGTTGTGATCAGTTCTTGTATTGCATGGGGCCTGGAAAAAGATGTGCAGGTGTTTCTGAAGAGGCAGGAGAATAATTCCCATATAATTCTTGTCGCGACTTCTGGAGATGGCGGCTGGCTACCTAACACCTTGGATAAGGATGTTGACGCGATATCATCGGCCTCGACGCTAACGACCGTAAATGCGGTCGCGCGAAATGTCATGACACAAATCAGCTCACGCTTGCAATAAATAGTCTACATGACCATCAAGGTTTAAACCTTCAATTACTGCCGATTCCGAACCCATTAACAAATGGATTCCGTGCATTAGCCAGATGGTATCGTGATATTTGGGGTGATTTTATTAGATTGCGCCTTTGGCAAGATGTCACAATGCCGCATACCATTAAACTTCAGATATTTATAATGCCACTACATTTACAATCTCAAAATAGCAGCCAAAACAAAGCAATGCATTGTAATATTATGTAATATCAACATATTAGTTGACACTCATATTAAATATAGATTAGTCATCTTTATTAATAACGTCTCCATCCTATAGTTCTTTCTGAATCTCTGCTTGCATTATCTTGTCTCTGGCTCGACTTCCGGTCCTTGTTCTTGCGATTGCTCCCCAAAAAAACTGTATTTATCAGTTCAGAATCGATGTAACAACTTCAACTGAAAGGAGTAAAAATCGTGACAAAAAAAACAAATGGTATCATTGGGTCTTGGTGGCTGGCGTGCTCTGCGTGTTGGTCGCCCCGAGTCTCGCTTACAGCGCCGGCCGTGTCCTCACTCACGGTGACGACCCGAAATCCTCACCGTCCTACCAGTCTTGCCAGCAGGAGGACCAATTCAATTTCGACGAATTCACCAAGAACAAGCGCTTCAATCTCAACACCCTCTGCACGACTCCTTATCCCCCACCCCCAGACGCCCCTGATACCCCAGCGTGGGCGGACATACTGGTAGCGCCGCAAAATTTTGTTGCATGCAAAGGCGCAACGATCGCGCTTTGCTACTACTCGGGACCTACAACGCTCGTGAACGACGACGCCACCGCGACCCCCTGCACCCTCCGGGGTGATGAGGATATTGCCGACTGCACCTGTTACGAGATCCCCGCCTCCGGGCACTGGTACTTTGTCGACATCAATGCCATCCTGAACCTTGACGTGTACCTTGATACCGTGGATACGTGCGGGATGGACGGCAGCGAGTGCCTCCCGTCCGGCCGCACGGAGGCCCCGGTATGTGAAGCCATCCGCAAGGGCAAGCTGATTCCCGGCGCGGACCTTATCTCGACCTTCAGCCTCGCCCTCGAGGGGGAGATCCCCATAGCCACAGATAACAATTCTTGTACGGAAGAGGACCCTTTAATTCTTTACGCCGGATGCATGACCGCCCCCTGTAAGAGTACGAATGTAATTGATCCGTACACCGGCTACCCCTTGGTACAATGCGCGTGCCCGACTTTTACAGGCCCTTTTCAGGTGGGGAGGGAAATAACCAATGTAGAGCCGTGCGATCTCCCGGACGAGGACGGCACGGTCTGGTCTGCCGCCTACACCACCTTCGACCCCCCGACATTCCCCGAATGCATTCCCGATGCTCCCGGTGAAAACGGGTGCCCGCTGCTGCCGGAAGACTTCGAAGAGGGGGACGTCCCGGTACCGCCCGACGTGAGCTGCCAGAAGGTTTGCAGCGAGTACAAGCAGAGTAACCAGAACGGAATTCAAGTCGGCTTCACCTGCGACGCGACGCTCTGCACCGACCCTTCCAATCGGGCCTTAGTGGCGGATGCCTGCATGGGGCTTGGCAAACACAGTACTTCGGAAATTCTCAAGCTGGAGGCCGAGGTCGGCTTCAGCTGCGCGGCCAGCCAGATCTGCGGCTGTGAACCGAACAAGAAGACGAACGAGGAAATATCGCGTTTGAACGAAATCCAACGCGCTGAGCCGGGCATCGACCCACAATGTGATGTGAACGGAACGTTGTGCGGCACGGAGCCCCGATAGCAGGGAGCACTGCTGGAGCTAAGCTTGCTCTATCTGTCGGGTTTTCGGGAGACACGCTGGCGATGTTGCGCAACGATCGGGGTCACCTTCGCTGGCCGTACATGAAAATGGGGTCATACTTGATTTAAGACAGTTTGCCTAGCGACCACTTCGAAAGGGACGCGGCCAAAAGCGCCGCGCCCCTCAAGGGGAACGTTGAGCTTCTTAATTTATTGTAGCTCCTCTGCTGGTGGCCGGTTCAACTTTACATTCGGCATTCCCGCCAGGGTTGAACCAGTAGGATGAGCCCGGCCGCTCCCAGATACAAAAGGCCCAGGTAGGAAAAAACCAGTGTGTAGTTTCCCCGAGTAACATCCAAGAGATAGCCGCTCAACCATGGGCCAAGCGGACCGGACACGAAGCCGTAGGCGGTAAAAATTAGCCCGAAGATGGCCCCAAAATGCGCCATACCGAAACAGTCACCGGCCAACGGGGCAGAAACCGCAAATAGGGTCCCGAAAGCAAAACCGATGACCGCCGCCAGAATGGCCCATAGCCAAAGGGTCGTTAAATGAGGCATGAGGAGATAAGCAAAGCCTGCGCCAGTAAAGCTCGTCGCCATAGTGCGGGATCGCCCGATCCTATCTGAGAAATAACCGCTAATTAACCTGCCGCAGCCGTTGGTCACGTTAAACACCGTAAGCAAGACGACGGCATGACCCAGATTCAGGCCACGAGCCAAGCCAAACCCGGTGGCCAGCACCAGCATGCTTGCCCCGGCGGCGCCAGCAAACACCCAGGTAAGCCAGAGGCACCAGAACTCTCGGCTTTTCAGGGCTTCTGTCACTGAACGGCTGGCAAATGCAATCGGGGTAGTGGATTCCGTTGCCGAAGCCCCGGCCTCTGGAAACCGGATCAGTGCAGAAGCGGTAAAACCGATGGTAAGCGCAGCACAGCCTGCAGTCAGAGTCAACGCTTCGTATCCCCACTTTGACAAGATAATGGAAAAAATTGGAGACATGACTGCCGCCGATAAGCCGAAGGCCATATTGAAAAATCCCGCAACCAGGCCGCGTCTTTCAGGATACCAGCGTTGTACAACCGTCAGTCCTGGAAGATAGACAAAGGCCGAAGAGGCGCCGACAACAAATGCCCAAAAGTTGACTTCAGTCATATTTCCGGCCTGACTCAGCCAGATGGAGCTGCCGCCGCACATCACGGCCCCGATGGAAGCCAACCTTCCCGGGCTATATTTCTCCTGCAATCGTCCACATAAGTACATGAAGCAGGTGGCACCGATAAGAATGAAAAATACTGTTCTACCCACCGCGCCACCGTCGGCGTCGAATACCTGCTGCCAGTGCTGGCGCAGGACGCCAGGTAGGCCGAAAATAAACGCGCCAGGCCAAAAAATGGCGCAGGCACAGGCTATCAGGATGGAGGTTCGGGTATTTATTGCCGGCATGCGGACTCCCTGATCAATACCAAATCTGTACTACTGTCATTATGGTTTCTACCATGATGCTGGCATTTGGGCAAACATCGGCCTATATTTATGGTTCAGGGCAGAGCAGGTTTTGGAGGCGAACAGTTTTTAAAATAGCAAACATCTGCAAGATGTATTGAAATTAGGGAAACCTCAATTTGTCCCAATATGACGATCCAACGAACCTTTGCGTTATCATATATCTTTTAAATAGGAGGGATTACTCGTGAGAGTTTTTCAAGTTGAGGATGCTTGGTCAATGGAAAATGTGCGCATTAACACAAGACCGGATCCGCAACCTGGAGCTGGCCAGGTGCGGCTCAGAATGAAGGCATCTGCCATAAATTACCGAGATCTTCTTGTGCCTCTACGCGGCTATGGATCAAGGATGAAGGCGTTGCCGTTAATTATGCTCAGTGACGGTCTCGGCATTGTAGAATCAGTGGGAGATGGCGTGACACAATTTAAAATCGGAGATAGAGTTTGCCCACTTTTCTTTCAGAGTTGGATAAGTGGAGATCCGAATAAAAAGAGACTATCTATGAGCTTGGTTTGTGAGCTTGATGGAACGATGGCAGAATTTATGGTGCTCTCTGAGGAAGGAGTAGCGCAGGCGCCCAAGCATTTGAACGACGTGGAAGCTGCTTCCCTCAGCACTGCAGCAGTGACTGCCTGGCGAGCATTGGTCACAGAAGGCTGCATCAGGCCAGGCGACAAGGTATTAGTGCAAGGCACGGGCGGTGTTTCGCTCTTCGCCCTGCAGTTCGCAAAGATGCTGGGTGCACTTGTGATTGTAACATCCTCCAGTGATGACAAGTTGGCCCGAGTCCGCACGATGGGTGCTGACGAAACCATCAACTATCGTAAGGTTCCAGAATGGGGTAAACGTGCACGTGAAATTGCAGGTAGCGATGGGATTGACCACCTTGTAGAGGTCGGTGGTCAAGGTACGCTTCCGCAATCGCTTCGTGCTGTCCGAGCTGGGGGCACGATAAGTATGATTGGTGTGCTTGCCGGTGGAATCATGGATTTGCCGTTAGGGCCTATAGTGACCCGACATGTCCGGCTGCAGGGAATCACTGTTGGTAGCAGAGATGATTTTGCCAAAATGGCAATAGCAATTGCTCAGGACAAGATGCATCCGGTGATTGATCGAGTGTTCGCGTTCGAGGAGTTGTGCGTTGCCCTTGATTATCTGTCGAGCGGCAAGCATTTCGGCAAGATCTGTATCAAACACTAGACTGCGCCACATGTACCATTAGTATCTATGGCCCCGTACCTATCAGCCAGCGGATTTCCTGAATTTAACCAGACGGTATCGTGATATTTGGCGTGATTTTATTGGATTGCGCCTTTGGCAAGCTGTTTGTAGTTTCAATCCTTCCCATTAGAAACAGTTACAGCAACAACTGTTCCTGCGATTAGTTTGAGATACCACAATTTTCAATTAAGGCGAGACAAGTGCTATTTGAGGAAGACCTGCTGCTATTAGTAAATCATGCAGGTTGGATATTTGTGCCCTGTCTCGAAAGGTTTCTTTATGGAAAAACTCTGAAGCTGTTAGTGTCGGTTGAATCCGTAACGCCTTGGTGACAGCATCTCTTGCACCTGCTTGATCACCCAGTGACATCCTGCATGCGGCCTCATAGCAGCGAGAACGGAAGGTTTGAAACGGCATTGCACCCAAGGCCGATAGTGCTTCTTCAAAACGTCGTAGCGCAAACAAAGCTACGCCCCGTTCTTCGATGCACCATACCGGTAGGAACGGGTCCTGAGCTACCGCTGCATCGATCAGTTCCAGAGCCTGGGTCGGTTCGCCTTTAAACGTGTAAAAAGCAGCTGAACGGGCTCTGATGTAAGCATCGCTGGGATTTAACTCCATTGCACGGCGGTGGTGATATTCAGAAGTTTCGAAGTCACCGGATAGCATCTGACAGGCTCCCATTATGCGGTGGGATTCGGCATCGTTTTCGTCGAGTTCAATAGCCTTTTGCATGTATTTCATGCTTTCGTCGAGATCGAAATCGGGTAACCAGGAAGAAGCACAAACACGCCAAGCATAGGCAAGACCATAATTGGGGTCAGCAGTAATGGCGCGGTCGAACCACTTGACCGCTTCTCGCAGGTTATCAAGAGTCACCCCTCCCAGCCGATGGTATTCGAGACCCCGAAGCAAATAGTCGTAGGCCGTTCTGTCTTCAGGCCTTTTCCGGCGAGCTTCTGCCATATCCGCTGCTTCCACCCTGCCGACAATGGTGCCGACAATTCGGCTAACAAGTTCGTCCAATATATCGAAAAGATCATCAAAAGAGCGATCGAACCGCTCAGCCCAAAGATGGTCGCCACTTTGAACATTTATTAGCCGTACAGAGATTCGTACTTGCTTCCCAAGGCGTCGGACTTGCCCTTCAAGAATATGTTTTACACCCAATTCTCGCCCAACCTGACGTGGATCAATGCCCTGTGTTTCATAGGCAAAGCTAGCACTTCGCGAGCTAACAAACAATTTTTTAAAGCGTGCCAATTCCACAATGATGTCTTCGGTGAGTCCATCAGCGAAGTATTGTTGATTTTCATCGCCACCTGTGACTTCGAAAGGCAAGACTGCAATCGATGCTTCACGAACCCCTTCCGCGTTAATGTGTTTTTTTGAGGGGGCATTAAAAAATCGATGGGTCGGCATTTCGCCGATAACCTTGTAAAGGCGAATTTGCTCAGAAATGTTCTTCAGCGAGTGCATGCCTAAGTCCTCAAATTGATAAGAAGACTGACGTTTGACCTGATCGAATAGTGATTGGCTGACAAGCACGCTGTTAGATTCTGCAGCCTCCTGGATGCGAGCTGCAATATTGACACCATCACCATAGATTCTATCTTCATTCTCGATTACATCTCCAACATTGATTCCAATACGAAAGTGCATTTTTCGTTCATCTGGCAACTCGGCGTTTCTTCCAGCAAGCTCCCGTTGTATTTCCACCGCGCCGGTAACGGCATGCACTGCACTGGAAAATTCAGCAAGAAGGTTGTCGCCGGGCGCATCCACTACCCGCCCTCGATGCTGTTGGATGAGAGATGTCATAGCTGACCGGTAATTCGTTAAAGTGCGAATTGTCGATTCCTCATCATCTCCCATTAGGCGACTGTAACCTTCAACGTCGGCACTGAGAATGGCGGTGAGTTTGCGATTCAAACCTTCTGCTGTCATGGTCTTATCCCTAATTATCAGGCTTAAACTCATTGGTGAGGGAGGCGATTCAAGCGTACTGAATATTATAAATAACCATAGGCACTTAGGAGGTCAAGGCTGATCAAGCGAAGGTGTTGTAATATAAGTGTATTGGTGGACTTAAAACCTACTGAAACACTGAGGTATCATACAAAAATAACTTATCACCCGTATGCAGATTTGTGAGTCTCCAAATGGAACTGCTATTGTAACAGCTGAAACTGAAACTGTCGAAAATGGTTTAGTCTTAAATTATCCTGTTCTGTAAAGGCATGCACGGTATTCAATCCCTTGACAGTATAAAATTTATGCACAGCATACGTTCAACAAGGATCTATTTACCCTCTAAACCGGCTTCTATTAGCAACGTTTGTTATTTCTGAAAGAAAGGAAGTTCTGCCATGCTGCGCTTACTACTCATCTTGAGCATTGTATTGCTATCGGCAATAGTCAACGCTCAAGACCCTGTCAAGACAGATGGTGACAAGTACAAAGTTCTCCTTGAAAACGAGCAAGTCTGAGTGCTTGAGTATCGCGACCGGCCAGGGGAAAAAACTTATCAGCACAGGCACCCCGCGTTTGTCCTGTATGCAATCAGTGCTTTCAAGCGCACGATAGCTTTGCCGGACGGCAAGGTTCTCATGCGTGAGTTCAAAGCAGGCGATGTACTGTGGTCGGATGGGCAAACGCACGTCGGGGCAAACGTCGGCCAGACTGCGACCCATGTGATCATGGTTGAGATCAAGCAAGACCCAAAAGACATCGCTGAAAGGGAATAACCCAATATGTTCTTTCAGCGGATCGCAAAAAGCAGCTCCCGCTGAAGAGCGGCGTCAAAATATCTATTTATATATAAACAGCTGTTATTTAATATACTTCAGATACGACTATGATATCCTACTCGCATGCCACACGCCTAAAATATTCCAAAGCCTCTTTAAAAGAGCGTTACCAAAATAAAAATTTAGGGTCTTGACTAGGACAGCGTAACCAAAATACGCTCAATCCCAGTCATGGCAATAAAAAACAAGTATATAAAGCGTTCAAAGATTACAGAAGCCAAATTCAGGCAATTAGTTAAGTTATTCGCACATGACCTGGATGCACAAACGATTGCCTCTTTAACAAACCTTAATCGTAATACCGTTAACCGTTACCTGCGGCTCATTCGCAACCGCATAGCCGAGGTATGTGAAACCCAATCGCCGTTTAAAGGCGAAATCGAAGTCGATGAATCATACTTCGGTGGTAAACGCATCAAGGGCAAACGCGGCCGCGGTGCTTTTAAGAAAACCCCTGTGTTTGGTATTTTCAAACGTGGCGGCAAAGTCTACACTGAAATCGTTCCAGATTGCGCTAAAGCCACTTTGCAAGGCATTATCAGGGGACGCGTCGACCCCGATAGCGTTATCCATTCAGATCGCTGGCGCGGTTACAACGGACTGGTTGACCTGGGTTACAAAAAGCATTACCGCGTCAGCCATGGTACCAACCAATTTGCCAAGGGGCACAGTCACATCAATGGTATTGAATCCTTCTGGGCATATGCCAAACACCGTTTGATGAAGTTCCATGGCATTGCTGAATCGACTTTCTACCTACATCTGAAAGAATGCGAATTTAGATTCAATAACCGTAACAAAAATATTTACTTATTATTGCTTAAAATGTTTAGAAATAGGCCTCTGTTCTAGTCGAGTCCCAAAATTTATTATTTTCGTCGGGTTTTGTCTTGCCGGCCCTCATGATATGTTTTCAACATGCTTGTATGCTCGTGAAGCATTTACGCGGTTGAGCGAAAGTGACCTATCTGTGATAAAGTTAGAATCATTGGAAAGTTTGCGTCCGTTCGATAACTGAAGGATTACACCGATCAATAATTTACGTGGCGATCGTTTCTATCGTTGCGATTTCCGCTTCTGTGAGTTCAAAATCATACACGGCCAGATCCTCTTTCATATGGTCCTCGCTCGTGGTACCCGTCAACGGAATCATTCCGACCTGCAGTGAAAACCGGAACACAATTTGTGGTATTGAATATCCCACTCGTTTTGCAATTTCACGAATCTCAACTCGGTTTAGCTCTGACGAATTCGCCGTAAGAAGAGAAAATGCCTGATAGATGATATCGTTTGCCCGACACAACTTTCGAATCTCGTCATCCCACCCAGTCCGCGCAAAGCAGCGATTTTGAACAAAAGCCAGTTTGACTTCAGACTTTTCGATCAGCAGACGCAATTGGTCGACGCCAATGTTGGAAACGCCGATCAACTTCACCATACCAGAATTTTTCAACTCTTCCATGGCACGCCACACGTCCCAATCCGCTTTCGTTAGGCCGTGGCCGGAAGCAGGGCCGTGAAGAATATACGCATCCAAATATGTCGTTTTGAGGTGCGTCAGGGAATTTTCGAATGATTGCCGAACCTGAGACGCATAGTCTGCGTCCGGGTCGTAGGGAAGTCGGTGATCTTGTCCCGCTGCGTAAGTAAATTTCGACTGTAAGAAAAGATCACTGCGCCTGAGTTTGCCTTCGCTGAGGACCGTCGTAACCGCATTGCCGACACCGGCTTCATAATAGTGGCGGCGCTGATTCGCCGTATCGATACCTTTGAAGCCAGACGAAATGGCCATTTGAACCATAGATTCGGTGCGCTGCTCTTTCCAGGCCGTTCCGTAAATAAACGTGGGGATCGAGAGCCCTCTGTGTTCGATCTGACGACTAACCGAATGTGGCGTGTTCGGCATTTTATTCCTCACTTGTATCCAATTGTCTCATTAAAATGAACGTTCTTTCTGATAGCTTCTGCTCAATTACCAAGCGATCGGCTGTTTTTCGCGAAAAAAGCCACCCGTCGGACCGTCATCGGGAAGCGCGGCCAGCCAAACAGGGGTTTCAGCTCCTTGCGTAGGGGATATTGGCGCCTGGTCGCCTCCCATTTCTGTTCGAACCCATCCGGGGCACGCCGAATTGACCAGGATGTTGGTACCGCGTAATTCTTTGGCAAGCAATGCCGTCACGCCATTCAGAAGCGTTTTAGACAATCGGTAAGCCGGTGATAACACCCCGGCATAATCCGAATCGGGATCGGCCATTTCGGCCAGTGATCCCAATGTGCTGGCCATATTGACGATGCGCCCATAGTTGTTGCGTTTCATCAAAGGGACACATGCCTGTGACATCAACAAGGGTCCGAAAGCGTTGGTTACCAGTGTGTTTTTCAGCGTGGCCTGATCGAGATCGAGGATATGAGTCTGGGTATCGATGAGGATACCTGCGTTATTGACCAGAATGTCCAACCGTCTGAACTTTTCAGTAATGTGACCTACTGCGGTTTGAATCGTGACGGGATCCGTCACATCGACATTGATATAATGCACATCGCCGCCCATGCTCCGTAGCTTATCACGCGCTTCAATACCCTTATTTTCATCACGTGCTCCGACAAGGACGATCATTTCTTTAGCTGCCAGCTGGTCGGCAATTTCAAATCCGATACCTTTGTTTGCCCCAGTAATCAGGGCAACCCTATGCGCTTCTTTCTTCATGGACATGTCCTTTCACGCGATATGAAACAATGTGCTATTTGACGCATGAACAACGCACTACTTATACCGCTTTTCCATAATAAATTCCGAAATACAAACACTATATCTCCATACGACAGAATTTAAGCTCACGACCCTCAAAGTCAAATATGGCTGCTATTGGAGGATGTTTTTTGGGGACGCTACGGGAGATGGAAATGATCCCGGCAGGCTGTCGTTAGTGTGAATGCGTCGACAAGTCTCCGTGAACGTGGTCGGCGATGGAATGATGCTTTTCCCCGGATGCGTTCAACGGGTCGATATGAATGGTGGCATTGGATAGGTAGTGCAAATGATGAAGGAGTTGGTGCCTCACATCTATGGCAATTTCGTGCCCTTTTTCCACCGATAAGTCCGGGTTAACGGCTATATTGAGCTCGGCATGCAGCCGGTGGCCCAACCATCTCACCCGCACCTCTGAGATGTCCTCCACCCCGGGAGTATGATTTACCGCGTGTTTGATTTCATCGATGACCTCGGGATCAACACCATCGAGCAGGCGTGTGAATATAGACTTTCCAGATTCCCATACGATGCGGAATATAGCCACCGTAATGAGCAAGCCGACAATAGGGTCGGCCAGGGGAAAGCCGAGCCAAACACCGACGGCACCGAAAAGAACCGCCAGACTGGTTAACCCGTCAACGCGCGCGTGATAACCGTCGGCGACAAGCGCGGCACTGCCGATATCCTTGCCGACCCGGATGCGAAACAGCGCCACGGCTTCATTGCCAAGGAATCCGATGATGGATGCGATGATCACCGCCCAGAGGTGCGTGACTGGTTGCGGATGGAAAAACCGATTGATGGATTCATAGCCGGCGACAAGGGCGCTGAATAGGATGGTAAAGACAATGGCGACACCGGCCAAGTCTTCGACCCGGCCGTAGCCATAGGTGAACGATGCGCTCGGTTTTCGCTGGGCCAGTTTAAAAGCAATCCATAGAGGTATTGCCGTGGCGGCATCGCCGAAGTTATGAATGGTGTCAGCGAAGAGGGCCACACTTCCTGAAAGGATGACGATACCCACTTGGAAAAGAGCCGTGGCCATTAGTCCCAGAAATGACCACTTGATGGCCCAAATTCCCCTTTCAGTCGTAATGATAGACGGATCAATGGCACCATGAGTGTGGCCGTGAGCATTCTGGCTTTGATCGTGTGTATGAGCAGAGGCGTCTTTTTTTGATCTGAAGAGGCGGAACATATTCTGCCTTATCGTTTCATTTTTTATTGTGCTTTATGAATTAGTTATGATCATCAATGAATCTATTGTTGCCAAATATCCTTTTCGAGTATTCGATAGACTCTTACCAAGGGTTCAACCTGGGAGCCAGATTCCAATACATGGTCATTCTCCTAAGTAATGCTATTATAGTCGTTGTCAAAAAATATCATTCCATTATTCTAACGTTATTTTAACCAACCACTAATATCAACCTCCCGTATTGTCGAAGCTTGCGATCCAAAATTCTGGCATTACATATAAAGGAGTTTCTGAATCATTACCTCCCAATTCCTTACGGCAGGGGGGCTCGGCGATTGGCGTACCCAAAAATAAAACGCATGCAGTTGTTCGAAACGAAGTAATTTCTTCATGACAGTTAAAGCCGCGATAAAAATACTTACAACCATCACTCTCTGTTTGTTAGTGGTCGCCTGCGGCGGGGGGGGCGGTGGCAGCAATTCCGCGCTTTCAACCGGGGAAGGCGGATCAGGTGCTGCCGGTGTTCCCATCGCATTGGACATTTCACCGGTTGATCCCGCTATCGATTCCGGAGGCACGCTGCAATTCAGTGCCATGGGCATATTCAACGACGGGACCACCGCTGACCTGACCGGTGCGGTCACCTGGCGTTCTCTCGATCCGGATATTGCCTTGATGAATACGACGGGATTTGTTACCGGTGGTGATGTTGGCGTCGCCGTGATTTCCGCCAACCATCCTTCGGGGGCCGGCGCTTCCACGTCTATCGAAGTCAAGGGTTTCGCGATTCAGGGTCAATTGCGGGCCGCCCCGGGCTCACTGGCAGATGGCGACGTCAACGACCCGGGCGCGCCTTACGCCCCGAACGACGGTCCGCAGCTGGCGCAAAGTC
The DNA here is from genome assembly GCA_963848135.1 of uncultured delta proteobacterium. Lineage (GTDB taxonomy): Bacteria > Desulfobacterota > Desulfobacteria > Desulfobacterales > SG8-13 > JARFQH01. The sequence continues at coordinate 524,863 of CAWKCK010000017.1, read as the reverse complement.
TATCGAATCCTGGAACGGCGGGGGGTTATGTCAACCAGCCGGGATCGGGACCGGTGGGGCGCTCTTTTGCGGCCGGAGATACCGCTGATTTCTATCGCGTTTCCTTGCTTGCCAACCAGACCATCATTCTCAATGTAGCCGATGCTGATCTTGGCCCCGGAAGTGATTTGGACCTTTTCCTCTTTTCCGATGACGGCAGTGTGGATCTCAATGCGCCTGATTTTGCCTCCGTCGGGGTAAATGCCAGCGAATCCGTGACAGTATCAGCCGATGGGATATATTTTGTGGAAGTCTTTGCAGAATCCGGCGCTTCAAACTATACGTTGACCGTTGGACAGGCGGTGATTACCGTCAACCCGGCACTTTCCATGGATCAAATTTTTGTACCTGGAGAGATTGTCACCCGGTTCAAGGGGATATTCGCGGCCCGTTCGCTGGGTGACGGAGGATTTCTGCAGGGTATGGGGCGCCGGGTTCAGAAGGGGAGCGCAGGCGATTCAAATTTGTTTACCCTGGTGGATCCCGATCAGCGATCCCGGATTTTCGGCATGCCTGGTTTGAAGTGGCTTCGAGATCATCGCCTGAAAGACATGTACCGGCATGATAAGACTCAGCGGCTCAGATGGGAAACACTTCAGGCCGTCAAATACCTTCGCAAACGTGTTGATGTACTTTACGCTGAGCCGAACTACATCCGTTTACCGTCTCTCATTCCCAATGATCAGTTTTACAGCTTTCAGTGGCACTACCCGCTGATCAATCTGCCTCAAGCCTGGGATCGAACCACTGGTAACGCGGACGTGACTGTGGCCGTGATCGATACCGGTGTCTTGTTGTCTCACCCGGATTTACAGGGGCGGTTCGTCCCGGGCTACGATTTCATTTCGGATCCGGCAAACGCATTGGACGGTGGTGGCATAGACCCCAATCCGGATGATCCCGGTGACGGCCGCAACGCTGACGGATCCAGTTCATTTCACGGGACCCACATCGCCGGGACCATAGCGGCAGCCACCGACAATTTATCGGGCGTGGCGGGTGTCGGATGGGACACGGCAATCATGCCGGTCCGGGCCTTGGGGGCCTTCGGGGGATCAGATGTCGATATTTCCCAGGCCATCCTTTTTGCGGCCGGTCTCACGAATAATTCGGGCACATTTCCGTTACAGCCGGCAGCTGTGATTAATCTAAGTTTGGGCGCATTCGCCTTTTCAAACACCCTCTGTGATGCCGTTGCCGCAGCGCGCGCTGCCGGAGCAATCGTCGTTGCCTCGGCCGGTAACAGTGGATCGAGCATCCTCTTTTACCCCGCTGCCTGCCCGGGTGCCGTTTCAGTCAGTGCTGTCGATATCAATAAACAGCTTGCCACGTACTCAAACTTCGGGCCCACGATCGATGTTTCCGCCCCCGGCGGCGACCTCGGGGATGCGAATGGCGATGGCTATCCGGATTTTGTTCTCAGTACAGGCGGTAACGATTCCGGGGGGACGATCGATTTTGTATACACCTTTGCCGCCGGATCGTCCATGGCGGCTTCGCATGTGTCGGGCGTGATTGCCTTGATGGAAACCGTTGCGGATTCGATGGGAGACAACATCGGCCCGGATGAGTTTGATGCACTGCTCGTTTCTGGTGAACTTACCGAGGAGCGCGGGGCCCCTGGGCGCGATGATTTTTTCGGATACGGCTTAATCGACGCTGCCAGAGCGGTCCTCGCTGTTGAAGGCGTTGCCCCGGCGAATCCGCTTCCCGTTTCAACGCCGTCGTCGCTCAATTTCGGATCGTTAACCACTGTCAGTCAAGTGACGATCTCAAATTCCGGAGGTGGAAGCCTTTCGGTGGACCCACCGACCATCAGTCCCGCCAGTGCTCTGAGCTGGCTTGCCGTTTCAGCGGAATCTGTCGACGCGAATCTCCTGGGCATTTACCGCGTCACAGTTAACCGCAATGTGGTGGTCGACGGCACGTATAGCGCCACGATCGTCTTCAACTCTGACGCGGGAACGCTCAACATACCGGTTTTGATGCAGAAATTCGCGCAGACTATCTCCGATGACGCAGGCTTCCACTACATTCTGGCTGTGGACGCGCTGACCTTGGAGATCGTGGCAACGGCAACCGCTGTGGCCGTCAATGGTGATTATGCGTACGAAATAAGAGATGTGCCGGCCGGGGAGTACCTGATCTATGCGGGAACAAACGTCGATAATGACGATGATGTCTGTGATGCCGGAGAAGCATGCGGCGCCTACCTTTCGTTGGATCAACCAACCCCACTGGTCGTATTTGCCAACCGCACCGGTATCGATTTCGGTACCGGATTTAATCCGGCTGTCAACCCCGCATCGCTGTCAGCACGGACATATATTCTTCCAGGCCATTGATTGCGACATTGACTCGCCTTCTCATTGGTATCGAAAAAAGAATCAAGCGCCTACATTGCTTGGTGGCAATGGCCGTCGGTATTTCAAGGCATTTTAAATTCGTGGTCGGGATGTTTGACTGTGAGTACCGGGCATGGGGCCTTTCGTACCACCTTCTCGGCAACGCTTCCCATCAAGACGTGCTCCAGTCCTGTCCGGCCGTGAGTTCCCATGACGATCATGTCCGCCTTCTGTTCCCGGGCGGCCTTGATGATTTCCATGAAGGGGAGACCGACGGCGAAAATGCCGGATACTTTGTGGTTCGTTAATTTCATTGCGGCCACGCGATCATCGAGCTGTTTCTTAAATGCCGATTCGAATTCCATTGCAGCCCCGGCCATGTCGTATTGTGACTCGAAGAATTCCGAGCCCTGGGAATAGGTAAACGGTTCGAATGCTGCCAGCAATAGCAGTTTTGCTCCACTGAAACCTGATAGGAGTTGCGCATAGCCCAACGCATGCTCGGCGCATTCAGAGAAATCTGTCGGACACAGGATTTTCTTGATGTCAATTTTCATAGCCCCTCCCTATATAGAAACTTAAAGGTGTATCGGTCTATTGCCAGAGTAATTTGTGCAGGGCGGAATGATCGAGGTCCGCGTGGCCTTGCACCATGAGTATATTATAGAATCTGATTGTACTTTCCAGATGCGGCAGGCTGACCCCAATCTTTTCTGCCATCCTTTGTGCCAGCGTCAGGTCTTTGAGCTGTGATACGGTTTTGCCGCCGGGTACATATCGCCGTTGGGCCATGCGGGTGCCGTGCAGCTGCAGGATTTTGGAGTCGGCAAACCCCCCTTTCAGAGCACTTTGCACGAGTTCGGGGTTAACGCCTGATTTTTCGGCCAGAGTCAAGGCTTCGGCAACAGCTTCAATGGTCAGCCCGACGATCATCTGGTTGACTATTTTGACCACATGCCCCATACCGGGCCCCCCGACGTGGACAATGTTTGTCCCCAGCACATCGAGTGCGGGTCTGACGCGATCGACATCGCGGCTGCTTCCGCCGGCCATAATCGACAGGGTACCGGTTTCTGCACCTTCCGGGCCCCCTGAAACAGGGGCGTCCACCCATCCGATGCCCCTGGTCGCCAAATTGCCAGCATGGATCTCAGAATGTGTCGGGTCCGAGCTGCCCATATCCAGAATGATCTGACCGCCGGAGAGGTGTGGTTCCAGGTGTCCTAAAACCGCGTCGACGGCAACAGAGTCCTTTAGCATCAGGAGGCACAAATCGGCTTGGGCGGCTTCCTCTAAATTTTGGTAGCAGGGGATCCCTGCGGTAAGATCTTCAGGGAGGGGCGAGCGATTCCACCCGCGGACATCGATGCCGCCCTTGATCAAGGTCCGGGCCATTGGGCGTCCCATGATGCCCAGGCCGAAAAGTGTAATCGCGATTGTCATTACAGGCCGAATATTCTCAAAAAATCATCAAGGTCGTGGCAATGTTTGACACCCATGCCGTAGCGAATGAAAACGACATTGCCAGACAGTTTTTTGAGCCAAACCACTTTCGAGTAGTACCGGGCGACGTCATCCGGACCGCTGGAATCGACGGTGTGCTTGACCATGTCGATTACAATTCCGGAGCCGATCCTGGGGGCGTGCTTCGATTCCAAGTACATGCCCGGCGTGCAAAAATTGTGGGCGATGGCCGGGTAAAAAGAGTGCGTGTCCCGGTCGAGTATCTGCACCGGAACGTCGCAGGGCGTTCTTTCGTGAGTTCTCGGTATGATAACATCTTCATCGCCGCTGATGGTGACTTGGTAAGCGTTGGGACGCTTCGCGCGTTTTTCTGAAGCCTGGCTGTCCCTGCCCTTTCTCCCGAAGAAATAACCGAACAGGCTTGATTTCTTAGGCAATGCACGTTTGGGTGCGTCAAACTTATCGCGTCGATCACCAAAACCGCGCCGATCTAAATCCCCCCGTCTCTCTGCCCCCCAGTACGACGACTGCCGCTGCACTCTTCGATCGACCCCGGAGCGCCTGACTGATCCCGATTTTCGAACACCATTCATTGCCGACATTATTTTACCTCCGAAGGGCATGAAGCGTGAATTGCCGGTCTATTGTTAAATAAGAATCGTTCGGAACCGCTCGAAGATCAAGTGATGAAAGCCTGCAGTGCAAGAGTCGCTCGATGACAGTGATTCATTTTTTCTTAACATATATTTGGCATCAGGGCCCATTTTATATACCACGTCCGGCTGTCGCTGCCTTTATCCAGGCAAACGATGCCGCCGTTTTGAAACTTGAAGACAGTTTTCTCTTCGTCTCCGGCAACAAGGTAAGCGGTAAGCTTTTCCATGAACGGCAAATGGCCCACCGCCATCAATTCGTCCTCGCTGTTCACGGTCTCAGCAAATACTACGACATCGTCCAGAGGATTCAACCCCTTGCGAGCCGTCATTTTATCGGAAATATCGAATGCTTCCGCAAAAATTTCAGCTGTTTGCAAAGCCCTCAACTTTCCGCTGTGGACGATTTTCGCCACCTGGATGCCATAGTTACGTGCGACCGCGGCAATCCGGTCGACATCTGCTCGGCCCTCCTCCGAAATTCCCTGTTGCGGGTCGAGATTTTTGGGCAGACTCTTGCCGTGCTGCACAAGATAAATCGCCATGGCGTGTCTCCTTTTGAAAAGGGTTGCCAATTGCAGATTGGCAATATATATACATAGTTTTACAATCGGATCAACCGGTTATATCACCCACCCTGGAGAAGTTGCCATGCGGATTGTCACCCGACCCGATTTTGATGGAGTTGTCTGTGCGGTATTGCTTTATGATGTTGAAGAAATCACCTCACCGGTGAAATGGGTTGAACCGGGAGACATCCAAAAAGGGCTCGTTGATATTAGAGGCAGCGATATTATCGCCAATCTACCCTACGATGATCGGTGTGCCTTATGGTTCGATCATCATTATACCAACCGCATCGATCGACCTTTCGTAGGGGTCTATAGAGAGGCACCGTCTGCGGCCGGAATTATCTATGCCCACTATACGGGCAGGTTTCCTGAAAGTCATGGTGTACTTGTCGCTGCCGCCGATAAAATCGACTCGGCCGATTTAACCATGGACGAGGTGCTGCAACCGGAGAAGTACGATTTCGTTTTACTCGCTATGACAATCTCAAATAATGAAAACCCGGACGTCGATTACTGGAATCGTTTGGTGGCACTTCTGCGGGAAAAAACGATCGATGCTATCCTGGCAGACGACGACGTTCGACAAAACTGTGACAGGGTCATTCGCGAAAACCAGGCCTATCGCGAGCAGCTAAACCGTTACACCCGCGTGCAGAAGAAGGTGGCTGTGACTGATTTCAGGTCGCTCGATAAGACGCCGGTCGGCAACCGGTTCCTGGTCTATTCTTTATTTCCTGAAGCTCACGTGCATATGCGTATAAGCCATGACGCGCGACGACCCGAGTGGATCGCGGTCAATGTGGGGCACAGTATTTTTAACCCCGGCTGCAGGGTCAACGTCGGGTTACTCCTTTCGGCCTATGAAGGGGGGGGGCATCCCGGCGCTGGGGCCTGCCGCTTTCACGTCAGTAAGACCGATGAGTATCTCCCCCGGATCATCGAAGCACTTATCAAAAATGAGGCCAATTAAACCTTGTGGGTAGCGGATTTAACCGTCTTTTCCTCGGTAAGCATTTACAGGGCACCGCATCTGCTTTGTTGTCGGGTACTTGAAGTACAACATTACGTCTGCGCGCCCGGCGCCTTGCATCCTCGGCACCCTGTAAACGCATACAATTCTGTGGTCTTACGCACACTGGACGATGCAACCCTATGAATCGATACTTTCCTCGGTGGCTCCCATGATAATCATTTTTATACCTGCAGCTTTTCAGGGGAGGCTCCCAAGGTTTGACAGTTCCAGGAACCAATACCCGAACAATGGTTATTATCCTTCAATGACCGGCGGGTTGCTCGAAAAAATGGTTTTAGAAAACGGCTTTGAGCGACTCACAAGCCATTGCTCCGGCATTGCCGGGGGGAGATTGAATACCGCCTGATATCACCTTCTACCGTATACAATCATTCCCGAAGCGGTGTCGGTTGGACCCACCGATTCGAGATACCGTCATAAAACCACTTGTTCGGAAAGCCCCGGCGCCTCACAAAGGTGGGGTTCTCCGCCCAATTGAGAAGTTCCTCGTAAGCCTGGTGAATTCGCCTGAATGAAACGTTATCTCCGCCGCGGTCCGGGTGATGCTTCATTGCCTGCTGGCGATATGCCGTTTTGATCGTTCGATACAGTTCGGAAGAGTCGAGTACGGATTTGCCGAGTTTCAGTGTTATCAATGCCTTGTCTTTGACATTTGGGATCTTAATCTGGATGGGCGCCACGGCGTCGCTATCCGGCTCGTTGCGTTGCGCCTGTTGAAAAACCTGACGCGACGCCAGGTATTTACGATTCGTTCTTTGTCTCTCGGCCCACCAGGCGTTGCCAAGAGCGTCGGCCAAGCGGCAGAAATCACCGGCGGGTTTTCTGCGGGCTGATCGGGGATACATGAAACTGAAAATATCCTTGTCGCCGAACGCCATGACATCCATCATTATCGTATCGGCTGTAAAGTAAAATGTGGCGAAACGGATGTTGAGTGCTTTGAGCAGGCCGGTTCTCAAATTTAAAACTCTGCGCAGTCTTTGACGGCATTGGATGGAACAATACCGCTTGGCACCCAGATTTGCTTTCGCGCCGCAGGAGAGGCATCCGCCCTCTATGTTCCGGCTTGACATATTTCTGCTATGTCTGGTGGCAGATTTCATGTATATGCACAGGTCTCTATCTTTAATACTGGTTTATCCGGTGCGTGGATGAATGATGCGACCAATATCGGTGCCGCACGGGCAACAATTGATGCCGATCGGTTTGTAATATAGAACCCGTTAAATTACCATAATCATATGACCGGAATGCAGAATTCTCAACCCTAAAGAAATGCCAACGGCTGCCCATCGGCGTTTCAGGTGAACGATCCTTGATGCAAAGGAGCATGGACATCTGGCAACCGGCGTGCTAAAGGGCATCTTTTCAGTTGACCGGAGCAAGAATGTGGGAAAGAATTGAAGTGAATTGGAATACTCTGGGAAGGCATATTGGCTGGGTTATCGGGTTGGTTGCCGGACCTGCACCCGCACTTCCCTGGAAATCGTTCACCGTGATTATCGACTATACGGCGCGACGCCATCGGTGACGCCGTCTCTCTCGAATCTGACTTCAGGTTTTGATACCCCATTTATATGAAATGATCGTATTTATCAAACTTCTTCTCACTGCCTTTTTCTGGGGGGGAACCTTCATTGCCGGTCGTTCTTTGGCCGGTCAGGTGGCGCCTTTTTCTGCGGCATTCCTGCGGTTTGCCATTGCCACGGTTTTTCTCCTTCTGTTTCTGCTGAAAGCCAACGGCCGTATTCCCCCAATTGATAGAAAGCAAATACTTCCGATTATCGTTCTTGGATTAACGGGGGTCTTTTCCTATAATTATTTCTTCTTCAAAGGTCTGGAACGTATAGAGGCCGGCCGGGCCGCCGTTATTATCGCCAATAACCCCGTTTTTATAGCGCTACTCTCGGCCCTGCTGTTCAAGGAACGATTGGACCGTTTGCAACTGTTCGGCATCCTTCTGTCGGTTTCCGGGGCAGTATTGGTCGTATTGAGGGGCAACGTGACGCTACTCTGGTCGGGCGGTTTTGGCCAGGGGGAACTGTTTATCTTTGGGTGCGTGCTCAGCTGGGTGACATTTTCGCTTGTGGGTAAATCGGTCTTAACGACAGTTCCGCCGTTGACTGCCATATTCTTCTCGTCAGTTGTCGGCTCAGCGATGCTTTTCGGCCCGGCCGTTGCCGAGGGGTTGTTGGCCGATATCGGAGGATACAGTCCGTTGAACTGGATCAGCATTTTCTATCTCGGATTTTTCGGAACGGCTGCCGGTTTTGTGTGGTATTATGACGGAATCAAGGCCATCGGACCGACCAAGGCCGGCCTGTTCATCAATTTTGTTCCCATCAGTGCGGTCGTAATGGCCTTTTTTCTTCTCGACGAACCGGTTACAGCCTCCCTGTTTTCAGGGACACTTTTGGTCGTCACCGGAGTGTTGCTTACAAACAAGCCCACCGCCCGAGTCCGAAGCAAGAGTTGAGAAATCGTTTCTATTTTGTTTTGCATAAATCCATCCGTATTTCGGCAATTCGATTTAGCCTTTGTTCATGGCGTCTTTCAACAGGCGATGGAGGTATACAGTGGCGGTCAAAAAACGTTCCGTTGTTCGATCGTTTTTTTACAATCACTTTTATTACCCTTCCGTGTTGCGGATTTTATTATTGAAAAGCGGTATAAACCGAACGGCCTATTTTTGGGGTTGATGCAACCGCTTATATTCATTAATAACCATAGGGGAATACTGGGTGATCGGATCTGCAAAATTTTTGGCAACGTTTCAAAATGTTATCCAATCCAGAGATCGGCCCCCTGAAAAGATCGGTCGGCTTCGTCGGATGGAAACGCGAAAGACAAGGAGTCGCAAATGAAAAAAGCTGTGGTTTTCGGATTCATCGTCATTGTCGTTTTCGGTTCTACCGTTAACCAGGGTATCTGCATTGAGGCCCCGATAAGCGATGCCACCGCAGAGTGTCTGGCTTGCCACGAGTCGGCGCATCCCGGGATCGCACATGACTGGCGCGCCAGTCGCCATTCAGCGGTGACCCCGGAGCAAGCCATGGCAGTCAAAGGGTTGGCCCGCAAGGTATCAAGTACGGCCGTTCCGGAGACCGTTCTGAAAACGACGGTAGGCTGCGCTGAATGTCACACCCTTCGCCCAGACCGCCATGCCGATACTTTTGACCACAATGGGTATCAGGTCCACGTTGTCGTGAGCCCGGATGACTGCGCCGTTTGTCACACGTCTGAGGCCGAACAGTATACCCAGAACCTGATGTCGAATGCCCATACGAACCTGGCGGACAACGCGGTATACCAGCAGCTCGAGACTAGTATCATCGGCGCTACGAAGCTGCGGAACAAACATGTGCAATACTCGCCTGCCGACCCGTTAACGGCAGCCGATGCCTGTTACTATTGTCACGGCACCCGGCTCGAAGTTACCGGCAAAGAGGTTCGTGATACCGAAATAGCCGGTGAAATGACGTTTCCCGTCATCAGTGGCTGGCCGAACCAGGGTGTCGGGCGGATTAACCTGGACGGCAGCCGTGGCGCCTGCTCGGCCTGTCATACCCGTCATCAGTTTTCGATCCAGATGGCCCGTAAACCGTATACTTGCAAGGAGTGTCATGTGGGACCGGACGTGCCTGCCTTTCCGGTTTATGCCGCCAGCAAACATGGCAACATACAGGCAGCTATGGACAGCACCTGGGATTATCAGGCGGTGCCTTGGACCGTGGGGCAAGACTTTTCCGCCCCCACCTGCGGAGCTTGCCATATCAGCCTTCTGGTCGACACAGAGGGAGAGGTCGTCGCGGAGCGTTCTCACCAGATGAACAATCGCCTGCCATGGCGAATCTACGGATTGATATATGCCCACCCCCATCCTCAGTCACCCGACACCACGATTATTCGCAACAAGGACGGACAACCCCTACCCACCGATCTGGCGGGCGGGTTTGCACGAAAGTACCTGATCGATGAAAAGGAAATGCAGAATCGGACGGCGACGATGCAGAAGGTTTGTCTGAGCTGTCACAGCACTGCATGGGTGAACGGGCATTGGAAAAAATTCGAACACACCATAAAGACGACCAATGCCGAAATTCTCAATGGTACGACCCTCATGCGCACTATTTGGAAGAGTGGACTGGCCGAAGGGCTTGAACGGGGTAAAAATCCCTTCGACGAGGCGATTGAAAAAAAATGGCACCAGACATGGCTTTTTTATGCCAATGCCATCCGGTTCTCATCCGCCATGGCCGGTGGCGGCGACTATGGTGTTTTTGCCGGTGGGCGCTACCAGCTGTCTTTGTCGATTGCTGAAATCAGTGACTGGTACTTGTTGCACTCCCGGATCAGAAAAAGGAAATAATCTCCGTGAACAGGCGATGAAAGAGACAATTATCAGCGCTAAAAAACTGACCCGAACCTATGCCCACGGGACCACTGAGATCATCGGACTCAGCCGCATCGACCTTGAGATCGGCTTCGGTGAAATGGTGGTTTTCAAGGGAAACAGCGGCTCCGGCAAAAGCACCCTGCTGTCTCTCCTGGCTGGACTCGATCACCCCACATCCGGTGAATTGGTTGTCGCAGAGCATGATCTTGCGGAGACTTCCGAAAGAGGTCTGACGCTGTTCCGCCGTCAGGTGATCGGCATGGTTTTTCAGTCGTTTAATTTGTTGCCGACGCTAAACGTATTGGAAAATGTCTGCCTGCCGGCACTTCTGGCCGGGCAGTCCAAAAGAGAAATCGTACCTAAAGCCCGGGAGTACTTGAACTGGATGGGACTCGACCACCGCTTGACCCATCTGCCGGCCCAGCTTTCCGGAGGAGAAATGCAGCGCACGGCAATCGCCAGGGCGTTGATCAACGATCCGGCGATTGTCCTTGCCGATGAACCGACCGGGAACTTGGACAGTCAAAACGGCGAAGCCGTCATGGCGCTTCTGGGTGAACTGAACCACAAATTGAAGCGAACTATCATCGTTGCCACCCACAGTAGCCTCGCCGATCCATATGCCTCTCGCCAGATTTACCTTAAAGACGGCAGAATAACCGCTCAGCTATGAGGCCTATCTTTCTGTTCTTAAAACTCTTTACCTGGTTCAGTCTGCGCAATATGCGGCGGTACCGCATACGGACGGTGATCGTTTTGCTGGGGATCGCGCTGGGGGCGGCTGTTTTTTCCAGTGTCCGGTTGTCTATCAAGGCGACCATCGATTCTTTTTCCCAAAGCATGGATCGTATTGCCGGGCGCGCGGACCTGGTCCTGACTTGGCCGGCTGGGAGGATCCCGGAATACTTCATCTCCGGTTTAACCGTTCATCCGGATGTGGCCGCTGCCACAGCCTTGATGACGGCCTATGTCAATCCAGAAGCAGACAATGCGGAACCATTCCTCTTGGTTGGCCTCGATCCGTTATTCGACCGTAAATTCAGACCCTGGCAGGTCCGTTCGGCGGAGAAGGTCGCCAACGCGAATTGGTTGTCACTGATAGCTGAACCGGCCACTATTTTTATCAGCGATGTTCTGGTCCGCAGGCACGGTTGGGTGGTGGGGGATCGAATCACTCTGGAGCATTCGCGGCAAAGCGCTGTGTTCAAAGTTGTGGGGGTTCTGAGTCCCGAAGGGATGGCATTGGCCGAGGGCGGGCGCCTGGCTATAACCGATATTGCCAGTTTTCAGGAGTTTGCCGGGCTGAATGGTGTTGTGGATCGCATCGATCTGGTGCTTGCATCCGATGCAGAAAAACTGCCCCGTGGGATCGTTCAGCGACGGTTAGCTGCGACCCTGCCGGAAGATGTCCGAATAACCGCACCGTCTGAGACCAGGGAGACCGGGCAGGCTATGATGCGGTCTTACCATCTCAACCTGTCCATATTGAGTTTCGCCTCTCTATTTGTGGGCATGTTCCTGGTATACAGCCTGGTGGCGCTGAATGCAGCGACCCGGCGGCATGAGTTGGCCGTACTTCGCGCCACCGGTGCCTCGCCGCAATTGCTCTTTTTTCTTTTTGTCTTCGAGGGATTTTTTCTGGGACTGACAGGGTGGATCGCCGCGTTTCCGATCAGTACTATTCTGGTCAAATACCTCCTAAACGATATCAGCCGCACCGTCAGCACACTTTTCGTCAGGGTTCACGTGGAAACGCTGCAACTGGATGCGTGGGAAATCCTGCTATCATTAGGGGTAACTTTATTTATATCGCTCATAGCGTCTCTTCAACCGGCGTGGGAAGCCATGAGAGTGGCGCCGAAAGAAGCCCTCGCAACCGCCCGGCAGCCGGTCGCAGATCCCCTGGCTGCCCGGCGCCTGGCTGGTTTTGCCGTGATTTTAATTTTGGGTGCCTGGCCGATTTCCCGACTGCCGGCTATCGGAGGCATACCGATTGCCGGATACGTATCCATTATATGCCTCTTTATCGGTTTTGCGTTTTTATCCCCATACGGGCTTCAGGGTGTGGGTAAACTTCTCTCACCGGTTCTGCGTCGCTTTGGCGGGGTATCCGCAGACCTGGCTGGCCGTTATGTGCGCGACAGTGGACCGCGTACCGCCATATCAACCGGGGCCCTCATCACAGCAGTGGCACTGTTTGCGGCACTTGTGATCATGATCAGCAGTTTTCGCAGCACAGTTGAAATGTGGGTGCAGCAGACCGTTAGCGGGGACCTTTTTGTGACCACCAGACTGGGTTCGATTAACCGATTCCGCGATCCGTTGACTCCGGCTGTTATCGATGGTTTGAAAGGGCTATCAGCGCCGGTGGACCTGGTACCGAGCCGCCGCTTTGTTATGACACATGAGAAGAAATTTGAATACGAACTGGATGCCATGGCATTGGACGTTTTTTTGCGTCACGGCCGCTTCGTCTGGGTCGATGGTGATCTTGAACGGGTTTTGCCCCAACTGATTGCCGGGGAGGGTGTGATCGTATCGGAGGTGTTTGCCAACCGAACCGGCTTGGATAAAGGAGATTTATACCGCGCTCAGGTATTGAATACCCGTGTCGAACTGCCGATACTGGGCATCGTTCGGGACTATCGTACGAGCGGAGGCGTTGTTTTCTACCACCTGCCGGCTTTTCGCGAGCGGTTTTTTGATCCGGGTTGGAGCGGCGTCCGTATATTCTTTAATCGCAAAACGGTCGACACGGCCACGGCCATCTCGCAATTGCGGGCGGAGATCATAGACCGCTGCGGAAATTACGTGGATATGGTCGACGGCAATGTCCTGCGTCGCACCGTATTGCGTATCTTCGACGAAACCTTCGCCGTGACCACCATGCTGCTTGTTATTGCCCTTCTTATCGCCGCGCTGGGAATCACCACCACGTTGGCGGTTCAAGTGCTGGAACGTTCCCGACAGTTGAACACGCTTTTTGCGATCGGTGCCGACCGCCGACAGATTCGGGCGATGATTTTCTGGGAAGCCGCCCTGCTTGTGGTGGCAGGAGAAACCGCCGGTTTGATCTGCGGCTTCATTCTTTCCTATCTGCTGATATACGTGATAAATGTCCAATCATTCGGCTGGTCTTTTATTTATCAGATCAACTGGAGGGCGTTGGGGATGTCTCTGCCGCTAATTATTGCCACGGCGCTACTGGCGGCCATTCCAGCCGTCAAACTGGTTTTCAGGGAACCGCCGGCCTCGCTTCTCAGAGAACGATAATCAGAAAAACTCATGCCTTTTCCAGATATCAATTATTTGTTTCTGGAATGCGGCAACTGATGCTATAGTGTGCATTTATGCGAAAAACCGGAAGTGTAATACGGGCCGCAGATTTGTTGCTTATTTGGGTTATTGCGATCGGGCTGATCCTGATAGGCACATCGGTGGTATTTTCCGAAGAAGATAACGGCTATGCCCGGGTGATCGGACCGTGCCGGTTGAAATTTCCTGCCGATCACGGCGCACACCCGGATTATCGCACTGAATGGTGGTATTACACCGGCAACCTCGAGACAGAGGAGGGCCGGCCGTTCGGATTTCAATTGACCATCTTCCGGCGCCAGATCAGCCCGCCGGATGCCCGCAAGACATGGCCCGATCCACCATCCGGATGGCGTACCCAACAGGTTTATTTAGGGCACGCCGCCTTGAGCGATATTTCCGGCGGTCGACACTTCAGTGCCGAAGATGTCGCCCGTGGCGCCCTCCAGTTGGCGGGCGTCAATCAAACCCTCGATACCACGACCATTTTCCTCAAACGTTGGCGAATACGCATCGGTCCGGACGGGCATAAACTGTCGGTGTCTTCAGACGATTTTCAATTGGACCTTGATATGCAACCGGCTAAACCGGTTGTTCTCCACGGAGATCAAGGTTACAGCCGCAAGGGCGATTCGGAAGAACGGGCCAGTTGTTACTATTCCTTTACTCGCTTGAAATCCAATGGCCGTCTTAAAATTAATGAGCAGGAGTACGCCGTTAAGGGGACGGGCTGGATGGATCATGAATTCAGCACGGCGCCCCTTCAGGAGGGAATAGAGGGCTGGGACTGGCTCAGCCTGCAATTGGACAGCAACAAGGAGTTGATGATTTACATTCTGCGACAGAGTGACGGAAGTCCACATCCGGCTTCCAGCGGGACGATTGTGGGCGCAAATGGGAAAATGCGCCACCTGTCCCTTGCCGACTTTCATTTGGCTGTTTTGGCGCATTGGCGAAGCCCGCATTCCGGTGGCCTGTATCCGGCCCGCTGGCAACTGAGCGTTCCTGCGGAAAAGATAACCCTTTCCATCAATCCGAACCAGGCTGATCAGGAAATGCGCACGCCGGGCAGCACCGGTGTCACTTATTGGGAGGGCAGCGTGTCTGTAAACGGAAAGGCGGATGGCGTCCGGGTAAGCGGTATGGGGTACGTCGAGCTAACGGGGTATGCAGGTATTTTTGAAAATTTAAAGTGAAGGCCCTAATCTATTAACTTGTTTATTTACCACACCGATGCAATTTCGATCGTCCCAATGAACAAAACCCCATTCGAAATCGAATGAGGTTCTATTTAAAATGCCCTAAAAGAAGTTTAAAGGGCATTATCAGAAGTGGAGGCTACGATAGTGCCAATTTTCATGGTGATCTCGATTCCGAACCCGAGGTATCTTTGGCGCGGTCGCCATAATAATCGAGACGTTGAATCAAAAAGGATTTATCATTTTCATAAAGGCTCATGAAGATCTTGCCTGTGTTTTCCCGCCAGTTTTGACCGTATGGACGCCATTTTAGAAGAAATTTCCCTTCAATTTTTACAGCTTTTTCTTTTTCCTCGTATGAATATTTCTGTAGGTCAATACGGTATTCTATTTTTTCAATTGCATTAAAATTGTTCTTATATTTTGGCAAAAGGGTTGAGAATGATTTGCCGTTCTCTGTTGCATCGGGACCGAACAACCTGGCAAAATTGCCTAATTTTTTTGCAGCGTATGTATTGCAATAGTGCTCTAAAAACGAACGAACACGACTTTCCAGTTTATCGATCTTTAGTTTAGAATCTATGGATGGATCACGCTTTGCCAAAGTAATATTTTCAGTAGGTTCCTTGTTATTAGTTTGGGTAAGCTGGTCAGGCTTTGTTCCCTTGATATCTGGAGTCGTGTTTTGAGGTGAAGTTGCTGAAGATATGCCTTTCTTATCATTTTCGATGATAGGTTTATCAGGTTGTTTGGGTTTGGTATCCGCAACTTTGATTTCCTTCAACGGAGGGGATATTGAGTCTTGCTGTAATTGGGTTGGCTCAGATTTATTTATAGATTTTTCTTCAGCTAAGATTTCTTGTCCAGAAGGCAGAACCGAAACCAATTTTTCTGATTTAGTTCTATCGCTAATATTTTCTTGGCTATCTGAATCCTGTTTACTGCTGGGGGAGTCATTTGTTGAGATCAACGGTGCGTCTTTTGTTTGAACCTCCAAATTCTCAACACTTTCTTCTTCAAGATGAACTGACGGAGGATTGCTATTTTCAGATTTATGGACGGGTGCGCTTTGATCTGCTGTGGTTGTTTGAGTGTCAGCAAGAATTTCCGGTGCCGGTTTCGGCTCTTCTAAGTCAAGGGTCTCCTGCGTAAGCTCGGCTTCTGTGATGCTCGGTTCAATTTCCTTCGGTTCTTGAGATTTTGCTTCGTCGATTGTCTCATTTGACTTCGGCCGTTTCCCCAGAATGGCTTCGGTTTTTTTATCCAACGGTGCCGTTAATTCTTGCAGCGTAGTTGGTTGTGTCGATCTCTTGTTTGTTGGCCACAATAGATAATAACTCATGAAGCCAATCAGAATGCCCAAGAGCCCGATAAGGATGGGGTGGCTACGAAAATTAAACCTATGAGAATGTGTTCGCAAATTCCCGATTTGGGCAGCTTCCAATGATGGGGGAGGTTTGCTCTTGCTAAGGTTGGAAGGTTCTGGCAGGGGAAGTTTGACCGGAGAAATATCGAATTCATCCGGTAAGTTAAGTTCTGGTATGCACTCCTTGATCAAATTCGAACCAATTGTACTTAGTCCTGCGGCGTATCCCGTTAACAAGGCATGGTCGCAGATAATATTGATAAGTCGAGGGCAACCATTAGAAAAGCTGAAAATTTCTTGAAACGCATTAATTTTGAAAATTTTACGGGTGGCTCCGGCCACCTTTAGTCGGTGAACGATATAATAGGACGTTTCTTGCTGGTTCAGAGGTTCGACCTGGTAGCGGACTGCTATGCGCTGGCGCAGGGGTCTGTTGCGTGGTTCTAAAAGGATAGGGTTAAATTCTTTTTGACCGACAAAAAAAATATTGATCAGTTTTTGGTTTTCCATTTCAATGTTAGAGAGCAACCGGATCTCTTCCAACAATTCGTGATATAAACGTTGGGCCTCATCGATGACAAGCAAAACTTTCTTGCCTTCAGACTGATTTTTATAGAGAAACTTCTTAAATTCGATCAAAAAAGCGCCCTTGCTGGCGAATTTTTGATCTATACCTAATTCAATGGATAAAATATTAAAAAAATCGAGAGATGCCATACCCGGATTGGGTACGTAGGCCACAATCTTAGATCCGTCGAGCTCCTTGATCAAGCGATGAATCAAGGCCGTTTTTCCGACGCCAACGTCTCCGGTAAGCAGCAAAAATCCCTTGTTCTCTGAAATTCCGTATTTCAAGGTCGCAAGGGCTTCCAAATGCTTTTCACCCAGCCAAAGGAAGCTCGGCCCCGGGCTCATTTCAAAGGGCTTTATTTTTAAATTGTAGTGATTTAGGTACATTATGAAATTATTCGATGGTTTTAAAAAAAGGAAAAAGCTGGTCGATCCCATCGCCTTGCCAGCTATCTTACAAGATTGGTTTGCAAATTGTCAAAATCAATACAGAAAAAATTATTTCCCTGTTTTTTGTATCATTACAAAAAAATACCCCGTGGCAAAGCCCGGGGTATGAATAGACATATTTAAATTCAGGATGGGACTCTCTAATGTATTTCCTTGATTCTTAAGCGGACATTGATGAACTATAAAGTGAACTAGATTCCCTTGAACGCAAAAACAAGGGTCTGGAATAAGATTGTCACATCAAGAAAAAAAGAACGATTATACAAATAATACAGGTCGTATTCCATGTTTTCATGGATCTTTTTTTTGCGGTCGCCGCTGAGCTGCCAAAGTCCTGTAATGCCCGGCAGGACTCTGAGACGTTCTTTATGTTCCTCATCATATTGATTTACGATAAACGGCATTTCTGGGCGCGGTCCCACCATTGACATCTCGCCCTTGAAGACGTTAACCAACTGGGGCAGTTCGTCGAGGCTGGTTCTGCGTAGGAGGCGCCCTACGCCGGTAATGCGCGGATCTTCGTGATTGTTAGGGTGAATGGCATATTTCGGGGAATCCTGAAACATACTTCGAAATTTGTAAAGGGTGAAAAACAACCCGTTCTTTCCAACCCGTTTTTGTTTGAAAACAACCGGTCCTGGCGAATCCAGCTTGATGGCCACGGCTATGATTGCCATGACCGGAAGGAGCAGGAGACCCAAGAGAGCACAGAGTCCCAGATCGATAAAGCGCTTAGCCTGGTCATAGTGGGAAGGGTTTAAAATGCCTTGCTCACGGACGAGGGGGAAATTGCCCAGAATATCCAGCCTTACGCGGTAAGAAAAAATCTCGTGTAGGCATGGAACAAACGCAACGTCAAGGTTCAGCTCCTTGCACATTTCAATCAGTTGGTTTAGTTTGCCGCTGGCTATGTTGGAAACGGCGACGTAGATTTCTTCAATTCCATGGGCTTGAATCAAGTGTTGGAGATTATCCCGGTTTCCCAGGACCCGGCACTCATAATCTGTTCGAAAACCACAGGGGGAAAAGCACCGGTCCCTTTTATCCGGATCATCATCAATAAACCCGCAAACCTTGAGCAACAGGCGTGGTGAGTTGTGGATTTCACGGTACAATCGCTGGCCAAGCTTCCCGGCGCCGTAAATCAATATCCTCCGTTGAAAAACCCGTGGCAGGCGACTCACCAAAACGCTATAGGCAAACGATCTTGATAGGGGGACCAGAAAGAGCATGAACAAAAAAGACAAAACCATTACATAACGCGAAGGCGCAAATCGAATGGCGAAGAAAAAGGTGTTGGTTATGGCAAAACAGGTCAAGATTCCCAAAATGACGTTTTTGACTTCCAGTACGTTCAGAATGCCGGATTCTCGGCGGTAGGCCCCGAAAATAAGAAGGATCACACATCCGACAACGGCAAGGGCCAGGCTGAAAGGGATAAGCGTCGAAAATTCATAGGTGACCTCCCTGCCCAGATTGAAGAAGTGATAGGTGGCGTAAGCCAACAAAACGGAGAAAAAAATGCAGACGCAATCCAGGAATAAGTAAAACCCGGTTAACGTCAGCTGATACATAAACTTACCCATGGTCAGCCCACCCAGTCATTGCGCCATTTTCTTCGGGTAAGTACGATCGATAATCGTTAAGTCGTTGATCAATTGTTTGCATCGACGGTACGAATGTGGAAAGGGATATAAATAGTGGGAAATTACTCAGGGCTATCACCACAGCCAAGGTAGGGATCTGTTTCCGTCCAGAATATTGCAGCCAGATACGGGGAATTCTTACCTTTTACACTTGACCAGCGACATCTCTCATGCAGGGCAGCCTATAATCCACGACCTGCCGAAACCCAGCATCCGTTTTGGGATATTAGTTTTAAAGTTGCTTTGCCGCGTTGACAGTTTTCCAACTTCTTTTTCTGGCCAATTCAATAAATCCCAACACTGCAAAACGCGGGTTATGTTTCAGGTAGCGCTTCCAAAGCCTGCAGGGTTCAACAAACAGTCTAAACAGCCATTCCAAACCTTTGTTCTGCAACCAATTAGGTGCCTGCCTGACCTTTCCGGCATGAAAATCGAAAGCCGCTCCTACACCGATCATTACCGCTTGAATTTTGTCCTTGTGTGCCGCCATCCAACGCTCCTGTTTGGGACAACCCAGGCCCACGAAAAGAATTCTGGTTTTGGAAGCCTTGAGGTCCTGAGTAATGTCCCTGTCTTCCCTACTCGTAAGCTCTCTAAAAGGAGGACTGAATCGATAGACGACTTCAAGATCAGGATATCTATTTTTGATATTGTTTACGAGTCTAACCGATACATCCGGTGCACCGCCGTAAAATCCCACCGGGATGCCCTGCCTGTCCGCTGCCGCCAATACCTTCAACATCAGGGTGGGGCCGTACACCCTGTCCTCGAGCGGATGGCCCAACCGGCTCAACATCCAAACCAGGGGCATGCCGTCCGGGGTGACAAGGTCGGCCTTGTTAACCACCGTTCGTAGAGTGGCCTCGTCGTATGCTTCCATGACCATGTGCACGTTGGCTGCACATACGTAGCGGCTTTGGCTATTTACTGCCCAGTCAAGTATTTGGCTTGTAGACTCTTCATAGGTGGTAACCCCTACCCGTATACCCAGGATATGCTCATGGATATCATCTGGTATATTTTTGATTCTTTCCTCGACTACATCGAGTCCTGAAATTTCTAACATAGTATCCAACTTTTTCAGCATCGCCGCGTCTCTACCAGTATTACAACCAATATCTAAGACTCTCGTTGTGTTTTTTTTGAAATAATGGAAAAATTACAGATATCGTTCCTCGGTAAAGGAATCAGATTCGCTGTCTTTTTGAGCGATGTTTATTCTTTGGTCACCTTTCAACTGAGGATCATTTCTAATTTAGTTGTAGTTAAATGGCGAAATAATTGAGAATTAACCAAAACAGAATATACTTCAAGTATCACCAGATTATATCCGTTGTGAAATAACATAACGCTTGGTAGTTGAGTTGCCTCTTAGCGGGCATTGCGACTGACAAGGGGGGTCTGATAGCCATTCCGTTGAACTTCTATTAAGGCGATACCAAAACCGAACAGACACCAAAACCAGATTCCACCCTGAGGACCTTCAAGGAAAACATCGAATGCCGCATTGACCATAAATGCAAACCAGTAAGCAAGCACCCAAAGGTTTAAAGACGCCCAGTCATGCCGGCCTGTTCTGACTGCCTTTCGATATGAACGAAAAAGACTAATACCAAACAAACCCTGTAGGGTTAACCAGGCCAGAAATCCAGGCACTCCACTACGAGCCAAAAAGGTTAAGTGGCTGTTATGAGGGCTCCTCAGAGTTTGCGGGTGATAATAACCAATGACTTGGAATCCGTCATCGTCAGCCAAATTTATACCATACCCTTTGCCAGTCCAAAAAAAATCACCCCAAATGGTATAATCTATAATTTCACTCCACCATTCCATTCGCCATTCACGTGGACCATCATATTGCGTAGAGCCAGTAAAATGAAAAATACTCTCTACAGTTTCAAACATTGTTTGAGTGGATATTGATCGATCAGATCTGAAGGAAAATTGTAAATCAAATGCATGAAAAGCTACTGTTAGCATAAAAAACAAAACTAATGGTTTTGCCCATTGAAACGATGGACGTATAAAAAAAATAAGCAACGAAGTGGATATAACAGTTAAAATCGCAGCTCTATCTGATAAGATTGTGACCAAACCTACAAGCAACAAGATCCACAAAACCCATGATTTCATTTCTGACAAGGCTCTTGTTTCATTTCGATCAAATCGAAATAAGCCCAAAGCTAAAAAGGAAAGGGCGCCAGTAAGATGTACTGCAATATCTCCACTCTTAGGATTGACGACCGGGATGTCGCTTGTCGGCCATCGTGGTATGATGTCATTTGCCATGTAATACAAAACCATTCCAATGGGGAACCAGCACAATAGATAGAGGATCCATCTACGATAGGCATAAACAATATCCCATACTGATCTTATTCGCATGAGAAAAGATGCTGTTAGCAAGGCGAATAGGCCGTATCCCCATAGAACAGAATCACGCAATGCATCAACACCATAAGTTCCGATATTGGATATGGTGCCTATTGCACCAATTAGCATAAGCAGGAGGAGAAGCCAGGTTATTCGCGAGTGAAATATATGTGCATTTGGTTTCAAGATTAAAATAATACAACCTATCGCTAAAACGACCTCACCAACATATACGGGATATATACCAAAATAAGCGAAACCCCTACCAAAATAAGCATATCCAGAAAGGGTAAATCCTAAAATAGTTAAATAGAAATCCGATATTAATGGTCTTAAAAGAATAATGTATGTCAAAAGACATATGAGAAGGATAGTCACGAAGCCAATAAGTGGCTTTAGTATCAATAGAAAGACAACCAGAACACTAAAACTTCCTGACAGCAAGAAGAGAACAGATAGAGATACTGAATTCATATAATACTGCTATAAAGAAATGAAAAATATAGTAACAAGGGACGCTTCTGCATGATCTATAGCATTTCAGAATTAAAGAACATCAATCATCGTACCTGTATCCTGCATCGCTATTTTTCGGGACACAGGGGCACTTTCATTTCTTTTGAAGCTTGAATTTTGATTGTATTTTAGCCGTTTTCTGACAAGCATTCATTTATTGAGAATGCTTTCATGCAAGTCCATATTTTTCTGATCAAATCGCATTCCTATTTTTTTTGCGGGACTCCCAGCTACAATTGAATATGGGGCAACATCCTTTGTCACAATTGCGCCAGCGCTTATTATTGCGCCTCTTCCAATATTTACGCCTGATATGACAATAGCCCCAAACCCAATCCAAACATCTTTTTTAACAATTATCTTTAAGCTCTTTCCAGGCCCATTATATCTTTTATCTCCAATCCATGGGGCTTTTCTTATCGTCATCCCAACAGATCTAAAATCATGGTCGTAGCGTCCAATTAATCCAACATTATTGGCTATCAATACATCGTGTTCAATCATTCCGTCACACTCAAGAGTGCAGAATTTTCCAATATAGACATTGTCACCTATTTGGAGTCTCTCTGGCGCCCACAATTTAGACCAAATACCAATGTGAACACTTTTCCCAATAATCACATTTTGACGAACCGCATAAAATCTAATCACTTTCTGAAAAATTTTCCTGACCAGTGTATTCGGTATGGGACCCATAATAATGTAACCAATATGCTATTTGCGGTCGTTTGGCTATTTTTTAAGGTTCAAGATTGAAGGTAGAATTTTGCTTAATTATAGTGTACTTACCGGCCAAAATACTTCCGATTGCTAAATAAGCTATCAACCAACCGGCCATTGCTCCGTATACTCCCCAGGCCTTAACAATAAATAAGCCTAAAGTGAAGACAATTCCTGATGATATTATGTGAGCACGAAAAATTATATAAGGTAATTCTATAGCTTGTAAGACAATGACTGAAAGGTTAACCATAGCGAAAATAATTGGTATTATACCGATTAGCCAGAGTAAATTTGTATATTCAATATATTTTCCATCGTATAGGATGTGAATTATTGAATCTCCAAAAATCCCTATGAAAAACATATAAAGAATTGGTCCAAGAATATAAGGAAAGAAAAGGTAAATGATCAGCCGCCGAAACTCCTTTAAATCTCTTTTTTCAACAAATATTGGCAGCATAACAGCACCCAAGGCTGTAATAACGTGAAGTATCGGTAATATCAAATTTATCAGGGCTTTATATGCCGCTGATGCTTCAAGTCCACCCCAAAGTGGAAGAAAGAGTATGAATACGTTACTCGGTATCCAAGATAAAGCAGCTGTTCCTGAGGCCCACTTTCCGTATTTCCAGTGATTATTTAATACGTTGACCATCAATTCTTTATCTTTGTGTATATTGAAATGAATTCCTAACTTAAAAAAAAGCCATAGACCGGAGAAAAGATGGGCTAAAGTCATAATAATCAGGACAGTAAAAGGCCTTAATTGTTCATAATAATTTAGACCGAAAGCACCAATGAAAATAAGGGCCATGTATCCAAATCCCGCAAAGGCCGCGAGCTTTGGTTGCAGGTTGATATAACATGCTTTACGCATGAGCCACTGAAACAAAATTACCGGACTGGAGATCGACATTACTAAAAGTGTTGGGGTTAAAGTACTTTTTGAATAATTTAGTAAAGCAAAATATGCTATTAAAAAAATAATTCCCACTATAATACCAAAAAACCAGCTTCCTAAAATTAGCGTTCGAAGATATGCTTTAAACTTGCCCTTGTACTTACCAGGGCCGAACACTAGCATAGGCTCAATTATCATCCCGGTATGAAAGGTGCTCAAAAAAAGAAAAGTCGTATATACAACTGAAAAGGCGCCGTATTCAAGTGGATCTAGCCAGCGAGCTAGCAAGATACTTAAAAAAAAATTGGATGTAGCAAATAGTCCTTGATCCATTACGGCCCAAAAACTTTTTCTAACCCACCTTAAGATTACAGTATGCTCGGGGGTGGTTTCTTTAATAATAATTTTTTCTATTAATTGTTTGGTTCTTTTCCCGATTAGTGGAAGAAAGCCTGTTAATTTTTAATGTAAAGTAGCGCCTATCATGGGTTCCGTACGCTACACGTTTAATGACCTTTATTTTGTTGTTCACTCCTTCATGCTTTCCGGCATGAAGGGGGTAATCGAATGGTTGAGGATACCGCGTTAGGATATCTCAGTCTCACGGAATATGAGAAAGAACATTTATAGCATGCTATTTAAATCAATGTCCGTTTTTATTTGATAATTACAACCAGTGCGAAATTTTTGATATTCGTGATAATTTCAATTAAACATTAGATCTGTTGTTCATTGAAAGTATGCAACCAATTCCTTGTGCCAAATAACCATTTTTCGTTATTTTTATTACAATTTTAGCCATAATATTTCCGAATTTGTTTTCGATTGTTTTTTTAGACCACGTATACCCAACCCATCCATTCACTTTATAATTCCAACGACGACAGATCTCTTCTATGCACATCGGTGAATAACAAGATACATGATTTGGATGAATTGTCTCTTTTCTACGTATAATTGCTGAAACAATATTTTTAAATGACAGTGAATTTGGAAAAGATAAAATTATTGTACCTCCTTCATTTTGAAGAAGGCACTTTTTAGCTTCAGAAAAAAATAGTCCGGGATTATTGAAATGTTCAATAACATCGCAAGCAACAATCACGTCAAACCTTTTGTAGATAAATTCTGATAATCTTTCAGCATCTCCAAACATTACATTATCATACTTAAGAGTTCTTTTCATAAATTGAATTCCATCCCTATCAATATCTAACCCAATAACACTACAAGAATTTTTAGTTAAAATTTCGTGAAGGAATTGACCACTTTTTAGATGACTGTGAGTCATCATTGAATCAGTACACCCTAAATGAATTACATGCTTATCCTTGCAGTGTTCAGAAATCCAGCCGTTTCTGTTTTCCCCAATGTATTTGATATATAATCTTTTATGCATACTTAAACCAATATCATTGCATTTCAGCGTTGTTTTGGTCAATTAGACTAATTGAGTATCTCCTCCACCTGTTGGCCACGGATAATTAGACTATCTTCACCTTATAAACCATTTTCCAAAGATATCTTTACCTCACTCTGGTTTCTAATAACACGTTCATAAAGTTGGCTTACTAAATGTGCCTTTCGACTCCATTTATGCAGCATAGCAAATTCATATCCAGCTCTACCCATAGCCACTCTTTGCTCTGAGAATTCAAACAGGAATTCAATTCCTTGTGTCAAACGCTTGATCGTAGTCGCAAGTGAACCAATTTCGACTTTTATACCTGCAGAGTCCGGAACCAAATCGCGTGCACCGTGGTGGTTAAGTGTAACAATTGGTAGACCAAATGCCATGGCCTCCAAAAGCTGGGCTGGGCATGAATCGCGAAGACTTGTAAACAATAGTGCATCACAATTTTTGTAATAGTTCCTTACCATTCGCCATGGAACTTGGCCACACCACTCAACTCGCTTTTGAAGTAGAGGATCTTTTAGTTTTTTTTTGAGTTTTGAGCCCATCGGTCCATCCCCAACAATTGTAAGCTTAACCGGATATTTAAATCTCTTTACAACTTCAATGGCAATCGCCAATCCCTTCCTGGGATACAAGCTTCCAATCCAAAGGATTTTAAAAATGCTATTTTGTTTCCGTATTGGAAAACGTTTTGGATAAAAACTGTCGGGTAGGCCTGTGTCAAAGAAAAACGCCTTATTTTTTACACCCATGCGTTTCACTAAAAAAGATGTTTCCTTATTTGTCACAAGGACAAGAGACGTATTTCGAATGAGTAATTTCAAGAATGGATTAAATGGAAGAAATATTTTTGTATATACAGTACGAATTTGTTCAAAAATATATCCCTCCCCAAAAATAGAACCAAAACCCGATGGTGCAACCTGACCCCCACCGACAGGTCCAAAAATGAAAGGTTTATGAAGTCGCCATAGCTCTGATCCACCTTTTATGCTTCCCCATGTCACATGGTGTATAATGTCAACGTTCTTTGACAAATTCTTCGCTGCCATCAGAGCAAACTTCTGCCAAAAATAGTAATGCGCAAATACTCCTATACGCCCTTTTAAAAATAATTTTACCCAAATAGGGACGTCAACATACTTGACTCTCAATGAAATCGAGTTTCCAATTTCATTGAGCTGCTCATCTATTGCATGGCGGCCATCAGGGCATGTCATCATTGTCACATCATGCCCTTCCAACGCCAAATGCAAGGCCCAATTCCAACCATTACCCGGTTCTGAACCTCGATTCGGTTCGCAAGCATAGGCAGATAGCAAAATTTTCATAGAATCCTATTAATCACCGAGTGGTTGGATCTTTTTCAATCTTGTTTGCGTTGTATTTCGTAAATGTAAGCATCGTGATTCAGCGGATCGGATTCCCACCGAAATCTTAAATTCAGATGACCATCGGCATCGACAAATTCTCGGGCGTTCTGAAGCTCGATGATTGTTACCGCCTGAACATCTCCTAAAGAGGTCCGATCAATAATCGACCATTTGTCCGGTTCGTACTCCCCTTCGATAACTAAATCTGCGTTTGGAAGAGCTGATAATCCCGCTTCAACAGAGAAAGTAATAGGAGACACATCTCCCACATATGTTTGTACATGCAAAAAATCCTCGTGATCCAATTCCCCCCAGTAATAGTGGATTTCAGCGAACGTATCAGAATCTGCGTCCACGGCTCTCTCCGGACCCACAACCGGACCGTCGAAAGATGTTTTGGGTCCCACAAAAAATGGATCGGTACGCCAGATTTCATACACTTCAACAGAAGCCCCTGGAGTCTTAATGCCAATCCAGTATGCACGCAAGTTGATGAAACCTTCTGCATCGAGGTAATTTTGGGCATCTTGAATGGAAATGGCTCTAGCTTCACTCGTATTGAGGATCACATCTTCTATAAAAATAAAGTTTCCCGTCTTTATATCTTCAACATAGAAGCGGATGTAATGTTGGGATCCGAGGTTGTTCAGCAATACATTTAACGTGATGTTAATGGAATCTCTCCAGCCCAAGTAAGTTTTGAAATGCAGGAAAGGACCGTCGTTTAGCGAAAACGGTGGATCAGTTATGGCGGCAGCCGTAGATGGATTGCCATCGAAGGCCTGATCAACATAATCAACACCAATGGTCTCCGATCCAGCATAAAAAGAGTCGCTTCGCCAAAATTCGTAAACGGGAACGCTATCCGAACTTTGTCCATTCACTAAAGTCACCCTCAAATTGATGTATCCCTTAGCGTCCTTGTAAGTCTGTGCATCGACAACCTTGACAGTGACGGTCTTATCGTCTAACAGATCAATATCGTTGACCGATTGCCAGTTTCCATCTGTGACCAGCCCCTCGACACTTAGAATTGATCCGAGTGACGAAGTCCCCAGTTTAATTTTAAAGAGGAATGTATTTTCACCGGAGATGTATGCCTTAAAGTTAATAGATGCGGTTATATCCGTGGTAATGATAGCCGCGGTATCATGTTCACCATCAAACGCATAGTTCGCGTCAACGACACCTGCGGTTTGAGAGCCCATTTTGATAAACCGGGTCGACTCCACACTGATATTTACAGGTCCCGTAGTGAATGTCGTACCAATAGAATCGGTCACCGATAGGGAAATATCATGTTCACCAGAAGACAAGGCACTGGTGATAAGGTTTGAACCGATACCAAT
Organism: uncultured delta proteobacterium; assembly: GCA_963848135.1. Classification (GTDB taxonomy): domain Bacteria; phylum Desulfobacterota; class Desulfobacteria; order Desulfobacterales; family SG8-13; genus JARFQH01. Next base: position 497,163 of record CAWKCK010000017.1, on the reverse strand, counting down.
TATGCCATCGATACTCGATGTCCACACCAGTGCGTCGTCAGTGAGCTGGGCTCCTTCACTATCTGAACCTAAGCCGCTGAAGACAATGTTTTCGCCTTCATTGAAAAAGGTGTTTACCGGTAAAGTTATCTCTGCGCTTGGGCTTCGGCTGCCCTCCAGGGGGATGTAACCACTTCCGGTGCTACTGTTGCCGCCGCATCCTACAAGAAGCCCACCCATCCATGACAATATCCCAACCAAAATCATGACCCGTCTACCTAAATCGATTGTGTTGTAATTTTTCATCTTCATGCATCCTTAAGCTGCCAGCATGACTTGACTGCACCGGCTTGAAAATTTTGGTATATTATTAAGCAAAACCCTTATGGATTCCCACAAAAAATATCCATTTTGGCAGTATAGATAAATTTGCGCTATGAAAAAGCCCTGTGACTATCTCCCCCAATAAGCGAACCCAGTACCGAGAACGGAAATGCTGAAACCTCTACCCAATCCGCCCAGGACACCCTCTCCAACAATAAGAATATCCCGATCTTTCAACACCATTTTCCTGGAATCCGTTTCATTTAAGTCGAGCTCGATAATCTTCCTCTCCCCGGTTTCCGTGATGCGCACCAGCCTAATAATATCCTTTTTTGCGAAAGACTCGAACCCCCCTGCCTCGACGATGCCTTCCTGAACGACTGTTTGGTGTTTGATTGGATAGGCACCGGGTCGCTTCACAGCTCCGTCAACGAAAAATACACCGGCTTCGGGTACAAATAAAACATCTCCGCCGTTCACCCTGATATTCGACTCGATTCTGCCTTCTTTTACCAGGCGGTCCAGGTCAACCACAAAAGTGGTTGGTTCTCCCTGAACATAGCGTGTCCTGCGTACCTGCACCACCTGGGCAGCTTTCTCACTCAATCCGCCACCTAGTGCGATGGCGTCGAGCAGCCTCTGGTTCGAAAGATAATCGTAGGTGCCGGGGTTCTTGAATTGGCCAACCAGGGTGATGCGCTGGCTAATTTGCTCCTCCACGAAAATACTGACATGTGGATCTTTGATGAAGCGTGTTTTGTACATCTCTTCGATTTTTTCTTCGGCTTCTATGGCCGTCAAGCCGCTTATATGGACCTCGCCCACTAAGGGAAGACTGATAAAACCCCGCGAGTTGACCCGAACGGTTTTATCGAGTTCCTTGGCCTCAAAAACGCTGATCTGAAGCAGGTCGCCCTCACCAATGAGCATTTCCCCCAAATCGCTACCTATTTGGGACTGGGCGAGAATCTTTTCATTCATTTCTTTAATTTCGTTAGACCTCGGATAAAGATTAATAGGACTTTGACTGTTCGGAGAGCCACAAGCCACAATAAACGCAGCCAGCGTAGCCAGTATAAACGGTTGGTACTTGAAAGGTACCCTTTGGACAATAGCCTCAATGGATGCTTTAACTTTAAAAGGTTGTGGAAAAACCGTTGCTCTTGGGCATATGGCGTTAGGGTTCTCATCAAAGTGATCATTCGTCAGACACAAATAGTGCCTTTTCATCGAATTTTGCCTTGTCTCTACGGTATTTAAAACATTTTTCAATACCTTTGTAAGTTTTACAATTGGCGATTGCACTGGAGGCACTCCTTTGGTATTTCTTCCAATAATTGTAAATTCCGATGATGACGCTTCATTATTCCCAAGTCCTCTATTATGGCGATGACGGGCTGACAGAACCACCGCCGCCACCGCCACCTCCACCACCACCACCGAGGCCGACCAAAGCTCCAATGGCAACTACGCCAACCCCGGCCGCAATTAACCCTTTCGTCATCGTAGACATCCCTTTTTTCTGGTCTGGTGTTGGTTCCTCGGCCGGTACCTCACCCTCGGGTGGCTCACTTTCCGGCGCCCCGATATCCATATCGGCCTGAGAAAGAAGGATTTTCTCACCGGATTTAATCGTCTTATGGCCGTTTTCGGTCAAGATATCGAGTGATCCCCCTTGGACGACGCCCAACTCACTATGACCTTTGTCGACGGTCACATAACCGATAATTGATTGATCATTGAAGGATGCATCGAGACGGATACGTTGTACGGTGATTTGACCGTCAGGTGTCATAAGGTTAAACGGTTGTCTCATCGTGGATGTCTTGAAATAGAGGATGCCCTCTCTTACAAAAAGACTCCTTTGTCGGCCTGCAGTATTGGCTGAAAATATACTTTGATCTTCGGCCACCAGAAACAGGTCACCAAATTTCACCGCACACCTTCCATCAGTCGATAGTGTAGCCCCTTCCGGAAGCGGCGCTTCCCTGGTATAAACCCCTATTTTTTGGCCACCATTATAAATGGATACTTTATCTGTTGGAAAAATCCTGTCGGAACCGGATCCGAATGCTTCACTCGGATTTACCATGGTGGCTGTGATGAGCAGCACGAGTGCATTAAATCCGATTCTGTTTTTATAATGATGCATTGCTTGACCCTCCCTTATCGTTATTATACCGGTAAATTTTACAACCTCAATTCGACCAGACGACCATCAACTGACCGGCATCTGATCTGAGATAGACTTTTCAAGGCCGTACCTACTGTATTTCTGATAAGATCTGTAATACCCGCCATAGCCGTATTTACCACTGAAGTCTACCTTATTGGCGATACAGCCCAAGATGGTACCGTTGACATTTGTGATTGACTTTTTAAACTGTCGGATCGCCTCGCGGCTGGTCTCCCCGATACTGCTCACCAGCACGATGCCCCCGACACAGCGCGAAAGTATCAGAGTGTCAGCAAAGCCGATGTGTGGTGGTCCATCGAGAATAATCCGGTCATGCGAGTTTAACAAATCTTCAAGCAACCCCTTAAATCTCTTTGACGCCAGTAATTCAGCCGGATTGGGTGGTACCGGTCCCGAAGCGATGATTTTGAGGTTTTCGTGATATTGGTCGAAACTCTTGAGTTTATCGGTTATATCGGCCAGAAAATTCGAAAGTCCGTTGCCGTTAACTCGATGCTTCAGGTCGAAAATTTCATGAAGCCGCGGTTTCCTGAGATCGACGTCGATGAGCACCGTCTTTTCCCCAGCAGTGGCAAAGCTCAGGGCCAGATTCACCGCCAGGGTCGTTTTGCCTTCGCTGGGCAGAGTGCTGGTAATGAGAACACATTTTGAATGGCTGCCGGTTCCGGATAGCTGGACTGCTACACGCGATGAACGGACGGCCTCTGAAAAGGGAGCCCACGGATGGCGCAGAAACGAATTCTCGAGGCCGTGTTCGTCGGGTTTTGAGTGGGGGATGGTTCCCAGCAAGGGGATTTGAAATCTTTCTGAAATTTCGCTGGGATTTGTAACCGCATCGGCGAAGTATTCAGCCAGGAAGGCACATCCGATGCCGCCAAGCAGACCGATTACAATTGACAGCAACAGGTTGAGTTTGATGTCCGGTTTGACCGGCAAAAGCGGCAGTTCGGCACGGTTGACGATATGTATGTTGCTGGAGGAGACTCCTGTCATAGACTCGATTTCCTTGGCCCGCTGCAGAAGACTCTGGTAAATGACCTTGTTGGTGTCCACCTCGCGGGCCATTATCGAATATTGGGTGGCTCGGTCGTTCAAGTCCAGGACCATCTGTTTCTGACGCTCGATGCGCTTTTCCATGGCACTGACAATTTCCTGAGCGGATTCGTACTCATTTTTTATGGTCATAACAATGCCGTTTTCTTCCGCTTTGATCCGTGCGGCAACACTGTCGAGGCGAGCTTTCAAAGCTTTTGCCTTAGGATAATCGTCGTGAAATGTGGTTTTCAAATCTTCGTAGTTGGAACTGAGTTCGGCATACATTTCCTTCAGTTTTGCAATCAGATCACTTTCCAAAATTCTAGGTAAGTTGGCATGTCCGTTTTTAAAGGCTTGTTGATAAGCGGCTTTCTTGGCGATCATGTCGGCCTCGGCAGCGGCAATGACCGAATTCAACTCTTCCAGGTGGCGGTAAATGCTGTTCATCCTCGCATCCAGTGACACGATGCCGGCCTGCTTGGCGAAGTGGTTCATCTGCTCCTCGGCCTTCTCCAGGTTTATCTTGGCCCGGTCGATCTGAATCATGAGGAAATCCCGGGCAATATCTGAATCCTCAAGCTTCTGCTCCATTTTCCAGTTGATGAAATCTTCAACCAGAGTATTAACGACATTTAGGGATAGCTGACGCTCCGGTGATCGAAAGCCGACATCTATCAACATCGATTTGCGGCTCGGGGTCGCAGAGAGGTGCTCCGCGACGTACCTAACAACCTTTTGGTGCTTAACGAAATCATCGGATACCGTCGAATCTTTTAACCTCTTTTCGATGCCCGGCTTCAAAAATTCAAATAATTTTTTGATTCGATTGACCAATCGGTATCGGCCGTTGCCGAAGAGCGTTTCGACGATCACCGGATGGTTTGTTAAATCGAGTTTGTCGATGATCCGGTTGATCATCGCCCTGCTGCGGATCAATTCCACCTGGGTTTCGTAAAATTCACGGGCATGGACTTTCGATCCAAGAACCTCCTCGAACTTTGTCACCTGAGGCGTCTCCTGGTTCACCTCGATAACGGCCGAGGCTTCATAGATTTTGGTCGAGGCTAAGGTGAAAACAAGCGTGGAGAGAAACGTCAGGGCGAGGACTGCCATGATCATCCACTTTCTGCGCATGATGACATCCAAATAGTCCCGCAGCTGGATCTCTTCTTCTTTTTCGTATTCGTAGCGGTATTTTTGGCCCTCTGTGACAGGAAGATTGGCACCGGTCATGGCCGGTAAAATTTTCTTTTTCGAATCGTCTTTTTCGGCCGAGTTATTTTTGTCCATCAATTGACCTCTTGGAATGGTAAAGATTTTTGCCTTGCGAAACTCCCTTTTGATACTGCGCTGCGCTCATCTCACGGTAAAACTGCTGTGAATCGTCCCCAATCTTTTCCAGCTGAAAATCATCCAACCACACGGTACCTCTAATCTTGGAGTCGAAACGGTGACTGGGCTGTCGGCGCAGACGAACAATACCTGCCCGGCACCCGGCCGGCATTTCAAATTCAAGGGAGACCTCACGCCATGGCTGAGTACCGGCGATTTTCGGACCGGCCGCATATAGCCCTTCTTTGTCGTATCCGATAATTTCGATGAAAGGGCCTTCGTCAGTTGTAATACCCTGACTTTTCCAGGCATACGAAAGACGATATGTGGCCAATGAGTCGGCTGTGAATATCTGATAAAAGTGATAAAAGTTTGAGTTCTCGCGCCCATAAAATTGAATTTTCAAGGCATAATCGCCTTCCCGAGCCTCACGGTTAACCCGCATGACCTCACAAATACCTTCCTTTTCCTTCCAAAAACGCCAATCGAATCCCCTTTCGGTATATTCAGTCTCAAAACCGGGATTCGTTATACTAGTTGTTCCAGTGTATTCCTGCCAGATTCTTTTGGATTCCGGGATGTGTTTCTTGTGCAAAAGAAAATTGGCATACCTCAGTGCAGTTTCCTTTTCCGGCGTCGCGCCTTTTTTTATGGCCTCCCAAACGGTCAGGCTTTCTTCTAACATTGACCAGCTCATCAACCATTCGAGATATGAATCCCAGTTCGCCTGATAAAGAACGGACACGACAGCCGAAGCATTTCCATTTAACTGGGTGTGCAAAAATTGTAACGTATCCTGTCTCAGAAGGCCGCAGGACAATAGATAATTCGCATGGCCGTATAAGACCTTCTCCATGCCGAGCTCTCGCGCTAAAAGCATCTGTGGCCACTTCCAACGGTAGACATCTCGGGTGTTATCAATTGTAAAGGATAGAATGCCTTTTGCCTTTTCGATGTGTCCCATAGCCGCCTCGGATTCGGCCAAACGGAGCCAGCCGTCAATAAATAAAACGTCATTGGAAACGGCGTTTCTGAAAAACCTAGCAGCTGATACCGTATCTTGCCGCGTCCATGCTTCCAATCCAAACATATACTGGATTTTCGGGTAGTTTTTTAAATGATTGACATCTTCTTCCGAATAAGCGCGTGTATCGAAACGCACTGTGTGTTGTTGTAGCCAGTTAGAAAAAAACGTCCATCCCCCCAACGACAACAAAACAACGGTCAACAGCGTCCGAAAAATATGTCTGTTAAAATTGATCATTTATAATTTAGTTTTCATGCCGGAAAAATAGAACCGTTAAAAGGATACGAGGTCCGTTTATTATTTTTGGCTGGCAAACGTTCATGGTATGTGGCGTGTTCGGTGCAGGAGGACAAAACGGCGAGGAGTGTTACAAAATACAGGCAGTTTGCGGGGATTTGCAGATTGAAATCGAAAAAACTGTGACATACCATTGAAATTATACCGCTGAAGGCACCAACGGCAAAGTAAAATCGTTTCGAATCATACCTTGAATCAAGCCTTCTGATACGCCGGAAATTCTTTACAAGGAAAAAGATAAATCCCCCAATCAAGGTTCCAAATCCGACCCAACCCGTTTCAATTAGGAGTTGTAAATAGTCATTGTGGGCGTATGTAACCGTCTTGTCTGAAACAAAGGATTGATTATAAACACTGAATACGGTTTCATAATTCCGCAGTCCGATACCCAGAGGATGGTCCTTTATGATCGACAAACTGTCACTCCAAACAAGCATCCGAAAGTCACCCTCGGAAACGACAGCAATAAAACGTTCCATAATCGGGCCAATACCGATAGAAATGCTGTAGACGCAAGACAAAGTGATAATGCCGACCAGCAAGATTCGGGTCTGTACTCTGTTTTTTTTTGTTTGCGTTATCATCAGGAATGTCATACAGCCGACCATTCCACTAGTGATGCCGGCCCGCGAGCTGGTTAAAATCAAAGCCAGCAGAAAAACGATGATTCCCAATGCCATTAGCGCCTGCCGGTTCAACCTGTCAGAGTTGAGAATTGCTTTTACTGATTCCACCTTACCGTTCATTTCAAGTGTTATACCCAGAGCCAACGGCCAGATCATGTTGATAAAACCGGCAAAGTTGTTCCGATTAATAAACGTGCCGCGGGCAGTTCCCATGTATCCCTCAATATAATCTACCCAAAGCACACCCAAGTTAGGTGATAGCGCTTGAATCAAACCATATATTGACTCCAGCAGGCCGATACAGATCATGATGAAAACAACCGCCTTTAGGGTTTTTCTGTTTTTAAAAAGTTTTTGCAGCACGACATAAAAAAGTAGTAAGCCGAGCAAGAACACCCACCAGCTGAGGGCATTCCGCGGTAAATAACTGATCGACCCCCAAGCGGGATGTCCGTCAGTCAGGTTCCAAGCTGTCGAAATTTTTTGAAACCGCACAGGGCTGACAAATGAAATCAAGACAGGTGGTAACGGCAGGCACAGGAAGAAGGAAATGGTAAAAAATGATCCGACAGCCCACTTGATACCGGAGACCGGCGAAAAAACATCCGAAGTGGCACGATCGTGCCAGAGAAAGATAATAAATACGGCAATCATGCAAAAGGCGTAAAAAGACCATACCCATGGTTGAACCGATGCAAAAAGAATGGGTATCGTTGCGATGATAAGGTAAACGGAGATCCTGACAATAGTCATTTAGAGCGATCACCAAAGTATAAAAAGGTTGAATTATCCTTCTCTCTACTTCGTGGTTTTATTCTCGAATATTTTTAAAACATCCACTATTTTCACACAGCTCCGCTCCTTCGATTACAACCAGTAGTTTTCCTGCCTGTTTGTAATATCTCTATTTCAAAAGTAACGGAATCAATCTATCATGTGCTTTTCAGCAAAAATCTCTCGGCTGAGTTGGTTTTCCTGGAATGAAAGTTGGTAACGAAATAATTGTGTTGATCCATCTATGAAGGCGTCAGCTCTTGCCGAAATTTTTTCGATAGCGGATACACATAAATATTTTTGACGGCCACGCCCTTGCGTTTGTTTTGACGGTCCATCCGACCTCGGCCGGTGGTTTGTCCGACATAAATCCAATTGGCGGCTTTGTAGCACGTGCCCTTGAACTGGTTCTGGTCCACAAGCGTTTCCATCAAAACCGGTTGATAGCCGTAGCATTCGAACCAATCACCAGGAACTTTTTTGGTGGCCGCTGCAAGGACCGAACTGGCAAGATTTTTAACCTGAACCCAAGGGAAAAGGAGGAACCGGCTGTTGTTTACGATTTTTTGCAGGTTGCGCTTTCGCCCCTCATCACTCCAACCTATCCATTTATCTCGCGGGGCCATCCTCCACGCTGGACTGGAAAATTGTAAACACCCCAATCTATCTGGATGATTCCCGGAATGAATAAAATAACGCAGGTTGGCCCCAAAAGGTGGTCGATATCCAAGATAATGATATCGATCCACGTATTCGTACCAAAGCTGTCTTTGATAAGGGGCATTGACTTTAGTCAGAAAGACCGGAGTCAATTCACCAATATTTTTGGAGAGGATTTCTCGCTTATTAGAATTATCGGTCCAGATTATTTTTATGTTTGTCCGCCGGGCATATTGCAGCTGGCAGGCCGGTAATTGAATTGTGCCCCTGGCTTCCAGGCGCTCGAGGAATTGGCGGCATTCAATAGTTTTTAATTTACCTGTTGGTCGTTTCCAGGAAAATAACTCGCAGATGGTATTTGCCAGTTCAGTACGGCTGAGATTTGGAAATGTTGTGACAATTCTCTTAATATCAGCAAGTTGGTCTTGGCTGACAATATTGCCGCAAAATATTTCGGAAGCTATAGATTGCATATTAATATTAATAGATAGAGGAATTTATTGTTAATATACCGAGAACGCCGAGGAATGTCCAGAACTTTTTCAGTTATTTTTGCCCTTGCCCAGTTATTACTCCGGCAGAGTCTTCAGGGGAATTCTCGCAGATTCAACTACATTCTTAAATACTGAGTAGCATATTATTCATTCGTGGTTATTCAATTTAAAGGCATGGTGCGTTATGTTAATTGTTACAGGTATTCTTATTTGTACTATACAATTAGACGAGAGGAATGTCCAGAACAATTTTTTATCTTTGGTAAAAATAGATTCGCAACGAGACAAAATAGCTCGGCGTCTTGATAGATTGGTCAATAGATAACTTGTATTTTTTATAAGAGAGCGATATTAGATGGGGTAAAAGGGTAAGAATACTTTTGGGCAGCAAACGGAGACTTGCAGTCGAGAAACCATGCCTCCGATTCGAAAATTTCGTTTTTTAAAAAACAATTTCCGAAATATGGAGCTTTTTATTACAACCACTATTATTGGGCGAGCTGATAAGTGAGGTTGGGTGGTGCTAATTTATTGGTGCTTAGCTTCAAAAGAATCGCCAGTTTCTTCTACATATAAAATTAAAACAACCGGCTATTCTCTATCCAGAACGCTAACAATCCACTGGGTTACAATTAGCGTTGAGCCAAACAATGTTTCGTAAATTGGACTATTTATATGCGATATGATCCATGGGCAGTTTGACCCGTGGAGAGGGGCGATCTATAGCGTATCGACCGACGGGCACCCACTTATTTACCTTGACAGGAAAATGTGAAAACAGGCTAACCTTCGTAGAGCACTGCCAGAATGGTGGCTTTGCCCCTTTTAGCTGAAATGTGGTGCGGGGTTGTGGAAAGATAATAGACGCTGTCTCCTGCCTCCAATTCGAATTCGTCCCGCCCGATTTTCATATTCACTGTACCGTCCAGTACAAAAATAAATTCTTCTCCTTCATGAACGGATATTTCTTTTTCCGGATCCTCTTCGAGTTGAACAAACAGGGCTTCCATGTGGCGCCCCTTGACTTCCGGAGCCAGGCTCATATAGGTGTAGGCCCGGCGTTGACCTTTGTGGGAAGTGGAACGCGCAACGACCTTACGCTCGCTATTTCGCGTGATCGAATAGAGGCGATCACCCACACCGGATACGATGCGTCCGAACGCGGCGTCGAGAGCCTTCGAGAGCTTGATTACCGTGCCAAGTTGGGGTTGAATTTCATCTTTCTCGATTTTTTGCAGCATTTCCACCTCGAAGCCGGTCATTTTGGATAACTCGTCGAGGCTCATGCCTTTTTCATTCCGTAACGATTTTATCCGTCGACCGATTTCCTCGACGCCTTCCTTGGTCGCTTCTGGAATCGAGCCGGTCAGATCTTCAAAAAAATCGACGTTGATGTAAGGTTTTGTTGGTTCGTGTGGCATATTTCTCTCCTTCGTTTGATAGCGAGAATCTGGCATGAAATTAAATATCCGTTTACAGGGCACCGATATGGCGCGCGATCACAATGCGCTGTACCTCAGAGGTTCCTTCGCCAATCTCCAGGAGTTTCTGGTCACGGTAAAAACGCTCGATATCGTACTCCTGCATGAGACCGTAGCCGCCATGCAGTTGCACCGCATGATTGGCACAACGATACATGACCTCGGAGCAGTAAAGCTTGGCCATGGCCGCTTCTTTTGAAAACGGCTTGCCGTTGTCTCTTAGCCAGCAGGCCCTGTAAAGCATAAGGCGGGCAGCATCGATCTCCACGGCCATGTCGGCCAGCTTGAAGGCGTTGGCCTGAAATTTTGAGATGGGCATGTCAAACTGCTCACGCTGGCGGCTATATCTAAGCGCCATCTCCAAACACCCTTGGGCGCCACCCAGCCCCATGGCTCCGATTGACAGTCGGCCGCCGTCGAGGGTTTTCATCATTTGTTTGAAGCCTTCACCCTGTGGGCCGAGAAGGTTTTCCTTGGGGACCCGGCAATCCTCGAAGTATAACTCGCTGGTATTGGATGCCCGCCACATCATCTTGCCGTGCATTTCTTTAAAGGTGTAACCGGGAGTACCGGAATCAACCAGGATACAGGAGAGCTCCGCTTTGCCGTCCGGTCTTGTCCCGGTGCGGCACATGACGGTGACGCCGGCGCTGATCTTGGTGGAAGCATTCGTGATGAAGATCTTGCTTCCATTTATGATCCATTGGTTACCGTCCAGAACAGCCGTTGTTCTCGAGGCCACGGCGTCCGATCCGGCATTGGCTTCGGTCAATCCAAAGCCCCAGAGAGCCTCCCCGGTGCATAGTTTCGGAAGAATGGCCCGTTTCTGTTTTTCACTGCCGAAATAGTAAATCGGGCCGATACCAAGGGAGTTTTCTGCAGCGACGGTGGCCGCGTGTGATCCGTCGATCCGGGCAATCTCTTCGGTGGCAATGATATAGGACAGGTAGTCCATCCCCTGACCGCCATACTTTTCCGGTACGACGATCCCGAAAAGTCCCAGATCAGCCATTTTCCGCATTGTCTCATATGAGAATTCTTCTTTTCTGTCCAGGGCTTGTGCCACTGGTTTGATTTCTTTTTCGGCAAAGCTGCGCACGGAGTCTCGCAAGATTTCCTGTTCAGGCGACAGCGTAAAGTCCATATCCACTCCTTTTCAAAGGGCGCATATTTTGGGTACAGCGCCAGCGTATCTGGATTCATTTAAAACTTTAGCCGGCTTGAATCATCATCACTGGGGCTGAATATGATTTTGGTTCATTTTATAGGTGGTCCTCACGTCTATGTCAATGCCATTCGGTTACAAATAATGGCGCTGGCCAACAGATTATACCGCATTGCAAAAATAAACTCCGAAATACGCATGGATGGTATAAGTGGTTGGTAAAAAGAGCGGTCGAATTACGTAACGGTCTTTTGACAACCACTATAACCATGGCGGAAATATGAACGCCTGTTAGCGAAAGCATTCACAGGGCACCGCACCTGCTTTGTTGTCGAGCACTTGAAGTACAAAAGTACGTCTGTGCGTCCGACGCCTCGCATTTGCGGCACCCTGTAAACGCTTACAATTCTGCGGTCTGCAGCCCATTGGGCGTTGCATCCCTGTGAACCGATGCCTATCAATTTATATTAGTCACCGGCACTGGTTGTGGATCTGATTCCAATTTGTTAAAGTAGGGCATTGCCGGAACGAGGTTCGATTGATAAAACCCCGTGGTTGGTTATATTATAACTGTTTGTATGGACCGATATGAGCAATACAATGGTCTAAGGCGATTCTGGTTCAGTCGATAGCGGTTCGGGTACAACAGGCGGTTCCAGTTTCCGGTTGCCATGCGATATCACGCGGAAAGGGGCATTATGATTGCCAAACGACTTTTGCCGATAATTGGCCTGCTTCTTTTGTTTCAAACCTCTGTGTGGGCTGTCGATCTGGAGAAGGGGTTTTCCGGGATAGCCTGGGGAACCGATATTGCAGAGACCCGGAATCTCATACGGGTTGGATCCAATGCGGATGTCGAATATTACATCAATCCGGGCGTTGTCCACACCATCGACGATGTCAATGTATCCAGAGTTATTTATGGGTTTTACGACCAGCGCCTGTTTGCCGCCTACGCCACCGTGGAAAACCTCGAGGCATTCAACCGGATGAGAGAGCAGTTGCAGGCAAAGTATGGCATACCCAAGATCGTTTACAGTGACAAAGGGCGGCCGTCCATATACCGTTGGAAAAGCGGAAAGATCAAAATAAAGCTGAAAGTCGACTCGACCGAAACCAAAATGAAAGCGGCTTTCTACTATGTTCCGTTATCAGGCCGGGTGAATGAGGATCAAGAGGAGACTTTCCGTGAGAACAAGATCAAGTTTCTTCCGATTGAGCGGGACAAGACCCCTGATCGATTGCCGTTACTCGTATTTTAACGCATATTATCCCACCCGATATCTGCACAACGCCACATCGAGGTTGAGAACTGGAATGTCATGCCGGGTTTCGAAGACCTTACACCTCAGACCCTGGTACTGATTTTGGGCATCGTCTTTTTTGCCGGACTGGTTCATGGGACGCTCGGGCTCGGTTTTCCAATGATTGCGACCCCGCTGCTGGCAGCGCTGACAGACGTTCTCAGCGTGATTCTCATCGTTTTGGCCCCCACCTTTACAGTCAATCTGGTCACCCTTTTCAGCTCAGGAAACTGGTGGAACTGCCTGCGTCGATTTTGGCCCCTTGCTCTATTCGGCAGCGTCGGCAGCCTGGCCGGTACGGAACTATTGCTCCTCACCGACCCGGCACCTTACAAATTACTGCTGGCGGTTACGATTCTGCTCTATCTGAATATTCACCGCCTCGGCCTCCGGATGCGCTGGGTGTCTGAAAGGCCGGGACTGGCTTATGCCGTGTTTGGCCTCAGCGGCGGATTTTTGGCCGGCACCGTCAATGTCATGGTTCCCGCCCTGATCATATTCTCTCTGGAAGCCGGACTGGGTACTGTGGTGAGTGTGCAGGTATTCAATTTATGCTTTCTGATCGGCAAATTGTCCCAGGCGCTCATATTGACGCATTCTGGTGTCCTGACAGGCAAGATCTTGCTGTCAACCCTGCCGATAGCCGGAGTGGCAGTCGTTGGTCTATACGCCGGCATGTTTATACGAAAAAAAATCAACACCGACAGCTATCGCGGTTGGATGAGAAATGTGCTCTTTGTGATAGCATTGGTGCTAATCGGTCAGTATGCAGGGGTGCTCTAACAGGCTGCTGAAAAACGATTGCGCCTGACAGTACGGTGTTAATGGCTGAACCGCGGGGTCCTACCCCCGCTTGAGCGAAAATGGTCATTTGTCACCCCTAAACTCCGCTTTTTCGTCGGATTTTGCCTTGCCGGCGCTCATGACGTTTTTCAACAGCTAAGCTGGATGGTGGATGAATGAATTTCACACGGGCATTAAATTGACACAACCGTATCCGCTAGTTATACTCTGTTTCTCACACAGATAGCTCGTTACAGGACGGGCGTGGGCCCATGAGGCTGGCCGAGGGAGATGACACTGATGCATAGCACTCTGGTGCGGATACTGATACTTTTAATTATTTTTCTTCCTGCGCGGATTTTGGCTCAGGAAGCATTGGTGGTTCAACGCGCGCAAAGGGACGTTAGCCTGAGCGGGTATACCCGGGCGAAAACAACCGTGAGTCTTTCCGCCGAAGTATCTGGAAAAATTGTCGAGCGCAATTACGATGTCGGGCAGATAATCGAAGATAAACCCTTTTTCGTCATCGATACGACCTTCATCGATTTTCAGATTGAATCTACCCGCCACACACTCAGTCAGCTTCACGTCAGCATGCAGATGAAACGTTCCCGGATGGCTTATCTCAAAAAGGAATTCGAACGCATCCGACAGCTGTATCAACGCAACAGCACCGCCGGGTCCAAACGAGATGCGGCAGAAGAGGAATACACTCAGTCCCAGCTCGAAATGGACACCAACGCCGTCCAGATTGCCCAAGCCAAAACCTCACTTGCTGAGTTGGAAGAACGGCGCAGGCGTCACTGGATATATGCCCCCAGCGGCTGGCTGGTTACGGGCCGCCTGGCCGAGGCCGGAGAAATCATTCGCGTTGATGCCCCTCTGGCCAGCGTTGGCGACTATCGAACCCTGGTCATTCCCTTGGCGCTGAGCGCAGATGAATTCACTGCCTTGCAGCGCCTGGGCCCGTCGTTTGATGCCCTACTTGAAGGGGAACCGGTTAAAACCGCTGTTCTGCGGGTCGATCCCCAGTTTGATGAAAAAACCCGCAAAATCAATTTGGAACTTGAAGTTAATGGTTACTCTGGCGACCATAGGGGGGGGCTGCGGTTGACATTTCCCTTGAAAGTCTATTCGGGGGGACTGCAGGTACCCAAGCGGGCCGTATTTAACCGTTACGAAAATCCGAAAGTCAAAATCAAGTCTACGGGCGAGGAGATCGCGGTCTTGGTCCTGGGTGAAACCAGCGATCATCTGACCATTGGTGACAACCGGCAGCTCCAACCGGGAGTGGAACTCGCGACTCCCTGACACGCCATGGCACCTGAATCTCGCAGAGAAACGAGACATCGATGAAAGCGGTTGTAAAATTTGCCATCAGGCAAGCGGTTTTCTTCAACGTGGCCTTTGTTATTCTGCTCACAGCCGGCGGATTCAGCGTGTTTACGACCCCGCTCGACAACATGCCGTTGGTGGACATGGGGGAGGTTTTCGTCCAGACGGTGTATTTCGGCGCATCGGCAGACGATGTCGAAAAACTGGTCACCACCAAGGTCGAGGACGCCCTGAACGGATTGGAAAACATCGAATATGTGCAGTCCTATTCCTACCGCAATTTCTCCTCCGTCAAGGTCAAGTTCATCGATGATTCCGACTACGAGGCGCTTTACGACGATTTGCGCTTTAGAGTACTCAACATAAAAGACGAACTGCCGGCCGGAGCGGACGAGCCCGGGTTTCTTTATATCGACACCCATGCATGGATGCCGGTCGTGGTGGTGAACCTCTCCGGACAAATGTCTCAGCGCAGTCTGAAGCTCTATGCCGAGGAACTTCGTGCCCGGCTGGTGGCGATTCCGGATGTCCGCAACGCTAAGATCGAAGGCGAGTTCGTCGAGGAATTTCACGTTGCCGCCGATCCGGCAAAGCTGCGCTTGTACGGTGTTACTTTTCAGCAGTTGACCGATGCCATCCATTCCGCCAACACCAAGATTCCCACAGGTCGTTTTCGGCAGGAAGAAAACGAGTATATGCTCGATACCGGTCAGCGGCTTGACTCCCAGCAGGCCGTATCGAATGTCATCGTCCGACGCGACGGTGACGGCAATTTTATCCGCGTCGGAGATCTCGTGAGCAGCGCCCGTCTCAGCCACCGGGATCCCACCATGATCCCGTCGGTCAACGGGGAGAACACTATCCGGGTGGTGGTCACTAAAGAACAAGCCGGCAACTCCGTGAGCATCTCCCGGCAAGTCAAGGGAATCGCCGCTGACTTCGAAAGGCTGCATTCCCGCGACGGACTCAAAACCGTTATCACGAACGATTCCACTATCGAAATAAAAGACTCACTCAACACTTTGGGTGGAAACCTGGTCCTGGGTATGGCCCTCGTGATTGGGATCCTCTGGATGAGCTTGGGTTTTCGCAATGCAATGTTAACGGCCATCGGGATTCCGTTTTCATTTCTCTGCACCATCATCATCATGAAGGCCACCGGCGTGTCTCTGAACACCATCAGCCTGTTTGCCTTCGTACTGGTTACGGGAATTATGGTGGACGATGCCGTCATCATTGTGGAGAATATTTACCGACACTTCGAAATGGGGAAGCCGGCAAAGATAGCGGTCATAGACGGCACCGCCGAGGTCATGCTGCCGGTGACGGCTGCGGCCCTGACGACGGTACTGGCTTTCCTGCCCATGCTCCTTATGACCGGTACAACGGGCGAGTTCTTTGCTTATATACCCCAAACAGTCGCCTTTGCACTCATTGCTTCTCTCATCGAGGCTTTGTTCATCCTGCCGATTCACTTTTTGGATTGGGGCCCTAAAAAACCGCCCTCCGAAAAACCCGATGCCGCTAACGATGATCCTTTTCACCATCTGCGCAGCGGGCCCTTCGGTTCCTTTTGGCGGCTGTACCAGCGTTTGCTGGAAACTCTACTTGATCACAAATTGATCACCTTTAGCGTACTGACGGTCGTTTTCCTGTCCTCCCTGGCGGTGCTGGTTCTCTCTGCAACCGGAATTCTCCCGTTGATAAAAGTAAAGTTTTTTCCAGGAAATTACTTTCGCTACCATGTCACCGTCGTCAACCCGGTGGGCACACCGATCGAGCAGACGGACGCCATCGTCCGGGACCTCTCGCGGCTGATCATGAATCTTGGCGAAGGTCAGGCCCAATCAGCATCCGGCAGTGCCGGATTCTACGAAGACCAGGACTATGTTCGACATACGGGAAGCAATTTCGGTCAAATCGTTGTGACCCTCCCGGAGCAAAGATACCAGAGTTTTCCTGAAAACCCTCGAAATGACCCGCTGATGCACCTCGAGTATATACGGCAGAAGATTAGACGTCATACCACTGACAGGTATCGGCATATGCGCGCGGCGCCATCGATCAGTGTTTTTGAGGAAAGTGACGGGCCACCGACAGGCAAAGCCGTCAACATACGGGTTACGGGCACTGACCTTGAAAGTGCAATGGCGGCCAGTGAAGCCATTCTGGAATTCATGCGATCCCAAAAAGAACTCAACGACCTGGTTGGATTGACAAACAATCGTTCCGACGACTACCGAACGTATCAGTTCACACCACGGCAGGAGGCCGTTTACGAATACAACTTACGGCCTGGAAACATTACCGCGTTGGTTGCCGGGGCACTTTACGGCACTTACGCTGGAGATTACCGGATTTCCGATGAAGAGGTCGATCTTCTGGTTCGTGTGGCCCGAAGGAACAACCCGGGAGAAAAAGGGTCTACCGGGCTCGAGGGCCCAACGGATGTGCTTGACTTGCCCGTGATCGAAGACAGTACCGGCCCGATCCTTTTGCGAGACCTCGTGGATGTGACGGTTGTCCTCGATCCCAATGTGCGGACCCGGTACAACGGGAAACCGACCGTGACAATAACTGCCGATATAAGGCCCGGCTCGTCGCTGTCATCCGTGAGGGTCCAAAACCTTGTCAAAAGGTACTATACAGAAAGCGACGAACGGCTTGCAGGGGTGTCGCTCTCCTTCGGTGGAGAATTCGAGTCGACGAGCAAGTCCTATCGATCACTCACTTTTGCTTTTTTCATCGCACTACTGGGCATCTATCTGGTGTTGTCTTCTCAGTTTAAGGATTACATTCAACCACTGATCATCATTTCGGCCGTACCCTTCGCACTCATCGGTGTTGTGATTGGATTGTTCGTGACCCGGACCGAGTTTACCGTTGGCAGTTTTTTGGCCATTGTCGGATTGGCTGGTATTTCCGTCAATGACGCCTTGCTGCTGATCGATTTTATGAATGTACGGCTCAGGGAGGGGAAAGAGTTGCGCCAGGCCGTGATCGAGGCCTGCGGGGCAAGGATGCGGCCGGTGTTGATCACCACTGTCACAACAACCCTTGGATTGTTGCCCATGGCCATCGGAATTCCCAACCGGTCCATTTCCTGGGCACCGATGGCCACGGCTTTCGTTGCCGGCTTGTCCAGTGCCACCGTTCTGACGCTCTTGATTACTCCGGCCAATTATGAAATGTTCGAGCAGTTTAAAATCTGGTTGAGGCAAAAAAGGGCCTGAATCAAACCTGTTGCCAGAATCACATGCGTTATAGGGGGTTACTGAAAAGGGTCATGCGGGCTTGATGAACGACAAGCAAATTATGGTGCTGATCAACCGGTCAAGGGAGCGTCAAGGTGATTAAAATTCTTATCATCGGTTCTGGTGGCTTTCTGGGAGCCATCCTGCGTTATTTCATGAGCGGGTACGCTCAAAGACTATCTGGCAGTTACAGTTTTCCGGTGGGGACACTGGCAGTCAATCTCATCGGGTGTTTCATTATCGGCGTGATGTCAAAAATGACCGAAGATCTCGGCCTGTTTTCTATCGAAACCCGTATGTTTTTGACCATTGGTTTTTTAGGGGCATTCACGACTTATTCGACATTTGGATACGAAACCCTGAACCTGTTGCGAGACAACGAGTGGCTGTATGCATTTGCATACGTCGGTCTGCACTTGTTTCTGGGTATCGGGGCCGTATGGGTTGGCAGAAGTATCGTGCTATTGGTGTGGAGGTAATCATGAATCTCGATAGGAATGGATGTTTGCTGCGGGTTTTGATTGGAGAGGGCAGTAAACGCAAGGGCAAACCCTTATACGAGTGGCTTGTGCTCCGGGCGCGTGAACTTGGACTGGCCGGCGCCACCGTAACCCGCGGAATCATGGGCTTTGGGGCTAACAGCCGCATTCATACGGCCAAAATTCTCAGGCTTTCGGAAGATCTCCCTATAGTGATTGAAATTGTCGATACCAGGGAAAAAATCGAAAGCTATCTGGAAACTGTCGAAGGGTTTATCGAAGGGGGCCTGGCGACGATTGAAAAGGCCGATGTTCGTTTCTACCGCAGCCGTCACCCAAAAGGAACTTCGGCATGAATTTCCATTTTGTGTTTGTTTTGTTTGATATCCGCAGAATTTAAGGATTACTCGGGCACAGAAAACGAGAGCTCCTCCGATTCCTGGCTTTCGCCGCCTTGGCCAATGGAAGTCACCACAAAGAAATATGTGTTCCCGCGCTTTAGACCCGTGAAGGTATAGGGGGGGGTTACACTCGGGATCTTGTTCCCGTTTTTTTTCGTGACGCCGGGGCTGGTGCGCCAGTAAATATTATATGCGGCCGCATTCGGCACGCTGTTCCAAGCCACTGTCATTTTTGCGGACGTATTTGCCGCAGCCTTACTTTGAGAATCCGGCGCCGTTTTTTCGATGGCCGTTTTTTGAGCGGCACTTCCACCTTTATTTGTAGCGGTCGGTCGGGTTTCATTTGATTTATTGCTTTTTACGGCACCTTCAGCTGGTTCAGACTTTTTATCAGATTTTTTGTTCTGTGGGGCGGCAGCCGGGACATTCAAGACGGGGATCAAATTAATGGACCCGGTTTCATTCTGCACGGCGGTATACGAAATCTCCCCGGATTCCCGTCCTTCGCCGGTGCTGTCGACAACCGTCAAGACGAAGTAGTAGGTTGTACCGGTTTCGAGGCCCGTGATCGTTATGGGACTTTCTGCTCGGGAAAACCGGTAACCGTTGAGTTTGTTGACGACCGGTGCGGTAGACATGTAAAGGTTATATGTGAAAGCCTCCGGCACCTCTTGCCAAGACAGTACCACCTTACCGCCTTCAGCCATGCTGGCGGTCGGAATGTCACCGGTTCCGCTGCAACCAATTAGATACGCCACGCACCAGAGGGAAGCAGCGATACACAAAACCGCCAGAGACCACATGTTGGATTGAATTTTCGTCAATGTCATTTGGTGTGTCCTCAGAATGTCCACATCACGGGGTTATCGTCGAGTTGATCGGTTACCGTGCGGCCAATGACATCCATTTTCGCCAGATCTTCGCTGGAGAGGATTATATCTGCCGCCGCCGCGTTTAGGGTGGCCTGCTCGACATTTCGGGCCCCAGAAATGGCGCAGGTTCCTGGATGGGAAATGACCCAGGCCAACGCAAGCTGACCCAGGGTGCAGGAATAGTTTTCCGCGATGGATCGCAATTGGTCCAGAGCGGCCAGTACCGTGCGGTAAATTTCGTGCTGAAACAGGCGGTTCTTGGCACGATGATCGCCTTTGCCGAAGGTGTGTTTCGGGCCGAACTTACCGGTAAGCAGGCCTTGGGCCATAGGAGAGTAGGCCAGAACCGTTATGCCATTTTCTACACAGTACGGCATGGCATCGGTTTCGACATGGCGCCAAAATAGGGAATAGGGCGGTTGAAGACTGACGATCTCCCCATATTCCCCAGCCGCTTCCAATTGGGTTCGCGAGAAGTTGGATACGCCAATTGCGCGGATTTTCCCTTGCGTTTTAAGTTCAACCAGAGCGCCCATTGTCTCAGCAATGGGTACTTTTTTAGACCCGAACGACCCTGCCGGCCAGTGAATCTGGTAGAGATCGATCCGGTCGGTTTGCAGGTTTTTCAGCGAGCGTTCACAGGCCTGAAAAACTTGGTTTCGGCCAAGGTGATTGGCAAAGACCTTCGTGGCGTAGAGCACCTGATCCCGCTTTCCGGAGAGTGCCTTGCCCAGGATCCTTTCGGAGTGTCCATTGCCATAAGCCTCTGCCGTATCAAAGGTTGTGACTCCGGCATCGAATGCGGCACATATTGCTCGCTGGGATTCCGTGTCGTCGATTCCGAGCCACATGTCTTTACCCGCCTGCCACGTCCCCATGATTATCGGCGAGATCTCGATCGCCGAAGTTCCTAATCGTCTGAGCGCCATTGATTCTCCCGTTGCGTGTCTTTTCTATTTTTATTTTGACATTCGGCCAATATTTAGTCAAAAAGCTCTTACCTGTCAATCGTAACTGAGTTAATTACGGAATTTACGATTTTCAGCACTGAAGTGTTCAACAGAAATACCTATCGCTACTTACGTATATTATTTGCAATGATCATCGTCAGTGATGCGCATATCAATGAGTCCCATGGCAACCAGGCTGACTTTTTCCGGATGCTACAGGCTTTGGGAAAAAATGAGGAAGATCTTGTTTTTCTCGGTGATATCTTCGATTTGTGGATTGCGCTGCCCCGCTACGAAAGTGAGATCCACGGTCGTTTCCTTTCATGGTGCTCCGAGCAGAAAAAGTATCGCCGCATTGGTTTTATTGAAGGCAACCACGAATATTTTCTGGCGAAAGAGCGGCGGGATTTCTTCACATGGTGTTCTGACCGACCTTACCATCGGGATGGAAAAGGGCATCTTTTTTGCCACGGAGATCAGGTCAATCCCCGCGACAGGAACTATCTTCGCTTCAGGAAAATTGCAAAAAACAGATTGACGAAAACAGTCCTGCGATGGATGCCGTGCGGCCCCGGCTTCGTCGAGCAGGTAAAATCGCGGCTCAAACTCACCAATCTCGAATTTCGACATCGACTTCCGGTGGAAGAACTCCAACGTTTTGCTCTCAGCTGCTTCGAATCAGGTGACCGGATTATTTTTGTCGGTCACTTTCACCAGGCTTGCCGCATGAGAGGCCCTGATAACCGGTGCCTGTATACTCTTCCCAGTTGGTTCGGAAGAGGAATGATCACCCGTTTCGAAGTTCGAACCGGTCAAGTCACTCATGCCAGGTGGCCGAAACTGCTCGATTATCGACAGGTGAGATAACTAAATGGAAACAAGGATCACAGAAAAATACCAAACGGCCGGATTCTTACCCGCTATAGCAGGAACCGATCCCGGAATCGATTGCCTCTCGCCTCCGCACGATCTGGATTTATTTCTTCGCTAAATGAACACACCAGATGCCAGCGAACACATCATTGTCAAATCACCGCACCGCGCGCTGATGTCCCTGACATTTCCGGTATTGCTCTCTTTGATCGCCGAACCGGTAACCGGTTTGGTCGACACGGCCTTTATCGCACAACTCGGATCTGAAGCGCTGGCTGCACTCGGTGTCGGAACCATGGCACTGTCAGGAGTGTTCTGGATCTTCAACTTCCTCGGGATCGGGACACAGACCGAGGTGGCGCAGGCACTGGGCACGCACTCACTGACAAAGGCCGCTCGCATGGGTGCGCTGGCATTGCTATTGGGGATCGGTCTGGGAATTCTGCTGGCAACTACCGGATATCTTGTTGCAGTACCGGTAGCGCATTTGTTGGGTGCCACTGGGAGTGTGGCCGATCTGGCTCAAAGCTATATCCGCCTGCGCCTGATCGCTGCGCCGGCTGTTCTGGCTACTATTGCCGCATTCGGAGCCTTGCGGGGACTGCAGGACATGCGATCGCCATTATATGTGGCCGTTGGGATCAATGCCCTTAATATCGGTTTGGATGCTGTTCTGATTTATGGTTGGGGCCCGATTCCTGCTCTTGGAGTCGATGGCGCCGCCATTGCCAGTTTGGTGAGTTGGTGGTTGGGCGCGATTTGGGCTGTTACCATCGTTTTGAAAAGGTTGGGATTCCCCGACCGGATTCCAGCAGAAATTACCATTAAGCTGTTGCGTGTCGGCGGAGATCTTTTTATCCGGACCGGTTTTTTAACCCTCTTTTTACTTCTGGGAACTCGGACAGCCACTCTGATCGGACCAGAGGCCGGTGCGGCCCACCAGGCTGTCCGGCAAGTCTGGGTCTTCACAAGTCTTTTTCTTGACGCGTTTGCCATTTCCGGACAGAGCATGATCGGTTTCTTTATCGGCGGCGGTAAGGTCGCCGAAGCACGCAGGATCGCCGCTATTGTGTGCTTGTGGAGCGGTGCTACCGGTACTGCTCTGGCGCTGATCATGTGGACGGGCTGGCGCCTGGTTGCCGCCGCTTTGGTTCCTCCGGAGGCAATTTCGGTGTTTATGCCAGGATGGTTCGTCGCGGCAGCGATGCAGCCATTATGCGCGCTATCATTCGCTACCGATGGTATTCACTGGGGAACGGGCGACTTTCGGTTTCTGCGGAATGTTGTCGTGCTGGCAACTTTCTGCGGCAGTATTGCGCTGGTTAGCGTTGACACGGAATGGACGGGTGCATTTACCACTGTCTGGGTCATAACCGGTGGTTGGATCGTTATACGGGCGCTGTTTGGGATATTGCGGATCTGGCCGGGAATCGGTAAAAGCCCGTTGACAAATTTCGAGGGGTGAATGAAAATCACGCCGGCAGGAATAGCGCCAGGTAAAAGGGAAATGAATTCGATCTTATACTAAAGCCGCCATAACACTCAATCCGGAGACGTCTACTATGGGATCAAAACCTGCCAATCTGGAAGAGCAGATGCAATACCTTAAGCTCATGTACGAGCAGAAAATTCCCTTTAACAAAATTATCGGGTTTGAGGTCGAGACCTATCGCGCCGGCAATGTTGCCGTGAAATTTGTTATGAAGCCTGAACTCATCGGTAACTATGTCATGGAAACGCTTCATGGCGGGGTCATATCGTCTGTTCTTGATGCCACTGGAGGGCTAAACGTTTCGATCAGCCTGGTGGAAAAACTTCAGGGAGAGTCGGTGGCGAATATCGAAAAACGGGTTGCCAGGATCGGTACCATCGACTTGCGTGTCGACTACTTGCGGCCAGGTCGCGGTCAAACGTTTCGTGCCACCAGCGCGATCATGCGAACGGGGAAAAAGGTTGCCGTGACGCGCATGGAATTGCACAACGACGAGGACCTGCTGATCGCTGTCGGCACCGGCACTTATATTGTGGGGTGAAATGCCCCCTTAGCTCTCAAGCGGTGTTTTTATGAACATTGTATTCTTGATCATTGTTCTTTCGGCCGTTGCTTTTGCCGGATGGCAGCAGCTTTTCTGGGTGGCCACTGATGGCGCTGTCTCACCCATGGAGGCGCTTTCTAAAGCGATGGTGGAGTCTGCCGGCGGAGCGGTGGAACTCGCCATCGGGCTGGTAGGGGTGATGACGTTGTTCCTGGGATTGGTCAAAGTTGCCGAGGCGGGGGGAATGCTGACAATCCTGGCCCGATTGATTCGGCCGGTGATGGTGCGCCTGTTTCCGGATGTACCACCAGACCACCCCGCTATGGGGGCCATGATACTCAACATGTCCGCCAACGCCCTCGGTTTGGGAAATGCAGCAACGCCTTTCGGTATCCGGGCCATGCAGGAACTCGACAAGCTTAATCCCCGACATGGCACGGCGACAGACGACATGGCCCTTTTCCTGGCCATCAATACATCCAGCGTGACGTTGCTGCCCACCGGCGTTATCGCTCTTAGAGCCGCCGCCGGTTCTGCCGACCCTGCCGGGATTCTTCCCACAACGCTGTTTGCCACCATCGGTTCGACTGTGACGGCGATTGCCGCCGCTAAATTATATCGACGGTTTTTTCCGGTGACCGAAACGACGGATGTGCCTTCGGAAAATACGCCCGTTACCAACGATTCGGACATCGAACCCACCGACATGCCGCTCGACGGTTATCCGCTGTGGATCAGCCTGGTGGCGTTGTGCGGCGTTTCGGCACTCATACCGCTGGCCATTATCTATGGACGGTCGATTTCACCTTGGATACTTCCAGGACTAATGGTTTTTTTTCTGATGTTCGGATTTTTTCGTCGTGTCAGAGTGTATGAAGTCTTCGTGGATGGGGCTAAGGAGGGTTTCCAGGTCGCTCTGCGCATCATCCCATATTTGGTTGCCATTCTTGTGGCAGTCGGCATGTTCCGGGCCAGCGGTGCCCTGGGGGCAATGGTTCATCGGATAAGTGGTTGGACGGCCGGGCTGGGGTTACCCGCCGAAGCGCTGCCGATGGCGATCATGCGGCCGCTTTCCGGCTCGGGGGCTTACGGCATACTGGCGTCGATTGTCAACGATCCCGCTATCGGACCTGACAGCTATACTGGATACCTGGTCAGCACGCTGCAAGGATCGACGGAGACGACCTTTTACGTCATGGCCGTGTACTTCGGGGCCGTGCAGATACGGCGTATCCGGCACACCTTGGCCGCTGCTCTGACGGCCGATCTGGCCGGATTGATTTTCGCCATAATCGCCTGTCGAATTTTCTTCGGTTGATTCAATGACCTCCAGCAAAACTGTAATTTTACCGATTATTATATGAATAAAGAAAGGAAAGGCCGCGTACAAAATTTAGTACACGGCCCTTTATATATTAAAAACGTAGCCGCGGCAGCGGTTGTCCTCGTTTTGCAAACGGCTCTTTATGCCTGTTAGCGTTTCGTTCTTCGGCTTTCGTGTTTTCTCATCAAAGCCGCAGAAACGATCAAAATTATCCAACTCAGGTGAATGGCCAGACGGTGGATCGCGACATCGCCACGGCTGGTAGCGAGAATGAAACAGCCGCCGCCACCGGAACCATTCGAACCCACACTGAACGAATCGTTGACCACATTGCTGGTTTCGATACCAGCCGAAGACATACCGATGGGGTCGACGATGATGCCATTGGCGATACCATCAGCATCACCAAATCCGCCATCGGTAATTTCCAGAATATATTTGCCCCCTTCAATAAAAACAGGATACTCATACCACCCGTTTACGGGGTCATATTTGAACCAGCGGTACTGAGTATCTGGCGGTTCGGGCAAATAAATTTCGATCCTTGCCGTGCCGCCAATTGACGTCAGCTGCAGGTTCAGATTCAATAACCCGTATGGAAAATTCTCTGGCCCAGGGGTATCCGGTACATTATTCGGGTCGATAGGGGCAAAATAATTGATGAGATCAATACCGTCGAGGGCCTTTATTCCAACCTGGTGCCCCTCATTATTTGTCGTCAAGACCCGCATCAAGGGTTGGTCGTTGTCGTTCTGGCCATCTGCGTCCAGATCGGAGGTTTCGGGTTCCAGATCATCCGGTACGCCATTGCCGTTGCCATCCGCTTGGACCGGATCGGTTGTCGTAAAACGGAAAACTTGTGACCATGTCGACCACAGGGCATTCGTGGTACGGTCGTCTTTTACCATGACTCGCCAGTAATAAAGCTCCTGGCCAGACAGTGAGCCCTGAGGAACCCGAAAGCTGACCAGATAATGATTGGTGCTGTCCGCATCGCTGGTGATATCCAGTATAAGATTTTCGAAACTGCTATCTGTTGCGATCTGCCAACGGGTGGCGGCGTGGCCATCGTCGACGTCGGGGTCGGAGAAACCGGCGATTTCAAGCAGGGGGGTCGGTTCGACATCCGTTTCTGTGTGTCCAGGAATTAAGAGCGTTGGTTGGTCAGGCGCCTGATTGTCGGACGGTATGACGAAGGACGCCGAAATGGACTGATTAGACCTGACATTACTGAAGGTGTAGTCGGGGACCGCCCCGACCGAGGTGCTGTTAACCCTGACATCGGCAATCACATAACCACTGTTGGGTGTGATGGTGAAATTCTGGCTGGTACCGGCGGTCACGCTGACAGTCCCCGAGGGAGAGATCCTGCCGTTGCTGCCAGCCGAAGCGTTGATGGTGTAGGTCGTCGGGGTCTCAGCGATAAAGGACGCCGAGATAGACTGGTTTGACCTGACATTGCTGAAGGCGTAGCTGGAAACCGCCCCGACCGAGGTGTTGTTGACCCTGACATCGGCAATCACGTAACCGCTGTTGGGTGTGATATTGAAACCCTGGCTGGCACCGGTGTTTACGCTGACGGTGCCTGATGGAGATATCCTACCGTTGCTGCCGGCCGAAGCGTTAATTATGTAGGTTGAAGGCGGCGCAGCGATAAAGGTCGCCGAGATGGACTGGTTAGACCTGACATTGCTGAAAGTATAGCTGGAGCGAGCCCCGACCGAGGCGTTATTGACCCTGACATCGGCAATCACATAACCGCTGTTGGGTGTGATGGTGAAATTCTGGCTGGTACCGGCGGTTACGCTGACAGTGCCCGAGGGAGATATTCTGCCGTTGCTGCCGGCTGAAGCGCTTATGGTGTAGGTTGTCGGGGTCGCGGCGGTAAAAGTTGCCGAGATGGACTGGTTTGACCTGACATTGCTGAAGGCGTAGCTGGAGACCGCTCCGACCGAGGCGTTATTGACCCTGACATCGGCAATCACATAACCGCTGTTGGGTGTGATGGTGAAAGCTTGGCTGCTGCCGGCGGCTACGCTGACAGTGCCCGAGGGAGAGATCCTGCCGTTGCTGCCGGCTGAAGCGCTTATGGTGTAAGTTGTTGGGGTCGCGGCGGTAAAGGTTGCCGAGATGGACTGGTTTGACCTGACATTGCTGAAAGTATAGCTGGAGCGAGCCCCGACCGAGACGTTATTGACCCTGACATCGGCAATCACATATCCGCTGTTGGGTGTGATGGTGAAAGCTTGGCTGCTGCCGGCGGTTACGCTGACAGTGCCCGAGGGAGATATCCTGCCGTTGCTGCCGGCCGAAGCACTGATGGTGTAAGTTGGCGGGGGCACAGCCGGAACGGTATAGGAGATTTCGCCTGAATAGTCGCTCTCACCATAGGAGTTTATAGCCGTAGCGGCCAAGTAGTATGTTTGACCGGCTGTCAGACCCGAGATCGTGCAGGTCAAACCCGGTCCTTCACAGGCCATTGTGGAGTAAGAATTACTTTGAGATCCATAGTATACACGGTAGACTGAGACGTCTGAATCCGGGCTTGCATCCCATGCCAGCGTCAAATCGGCTGCATTCGCTTGACTGAATAGTAGTAGCAGAAAGGTGATGAGAAAAAATATGAACGACAGTCGACCTGGTAGTAAGGAAAGGATGGTTGCAAAACGGGATCTGTTCATTTTATGTTTATCCACATCGATTGATGGATGGTGAACTGTTGATGCCGAGTTCAATCTGAAACTAATTTAGCAAGAAAAGTGCCAATTGTCCGATAGGCTCATAAGGTATAGAAAATATTAAATAATAATTATATAAATGGGTCCGATTGAACAGAATGTGGATGAAATAACCTTCATTTGAATTGCGAAATGGTTAATCAGTGGCGATATTGACCTTAATATCAGGCTCTTTTAGGTGATTGGAAATTCCTCCACAGCCGGATACCAAACATTAATCATATAAAATGCTTGAGATGCCTGCGGACATTCCAGATTGTATTAAATATGTTAGGGTAAAAAATTTGAATGTATATTCAGATTGCTTGCCAAAGGAGAAAAAGTTACTGTGGTCGTTAAAACCAAGTAGGAACCTATGACTCACTCACTCTCGCCTTTATCGCTAACACGAAAACTGATCGCATTCGATACCGTGAACCCGCCGGGTAATGAGCATGAATGTGCCTATTATATCGGCAACCTATTGGAAAACGGCGATTTTACGGTCGACTACCATGATTTTGCCGACGGCAGGACCAGTCTGATTGCCAGGAAAATTTATAACGATGAGCGTCCACCGCTGTGTTTCACCGGCCATCTTGACACGGTTCCATTAGGGATGGCCGAATGGCAGAGGGATGCCTTCGGTGGAGATTTGGACGGTGACAGATTATACGGCCGGGGTGCTTCCGATATGAAGAGCGGTGTTGCGGCAATTATTCTGGCGGCTTTACGGGTTGCGGCTTTCTCCCGTGGTTCGTCCGGGATTGTCCTGGTCATGACATCCGGCGAAGAAAACGGATGCCAAGGCGCTGAATTCCTGGCTTCAAAAGGGGGTGTACTTGGCAGTGCTGGCGCTCTCGTGGTGGGTGAGCCGACCGCCAACTATCCCATGATTGGGCACAAAGGGGCATTTTGGCTGGAAGCGGAGGCAACCGGTGTTACCGCGCACGGTTCCATGCCGGAGCAGGGTGTTAATGCCATATACAAAGCCGCTCGAGCGATAGTAAGATTGGAATCGTTTGACTTCGGTACGGTACCTCATCCGGTGCTCGGCGCTCCGACGATCAATGTCGGGACCATCAGTGGCGGCATCAATATCAATTCCGTACCCGACCGAGCGGTATTCAGTATCGACATACGCACGGTACCGACGCAAAACATCGATCTTATTTTTCAGGCGCTGAGATCCTGTCTCGGCCAGGAGATCGTCTTGAAGAAAAAGATTACCGCTCCGGCCGTGGCCTCCGATCCGGCGAATCAATGGATCCGGGAGGTGTTCGGTGTGATGGCGCTCTACATCGGTCAACAGCCCGTGCCCCGCGGTGTGACGTATTTTACGGATGCATCGGCCCTCACCCGTGCTTTTGGTAATATACCTACAATCATACTCGGGCCGGGAGAACCGGATATGGCGCACAAAACAGATGAATTCTGTTTTCTTTCCAAGATCGAAGCAGCGGCGGAGGCATATGCTGAAATTGCCAGAAATTGGTGCCGCCTATAAATGGCTCAATTCTAGTTCTCTTATATCCTTGCAAAAATTATTTCTTAACCGAGGGGGGATACTGTGCCAGGGTTTTATCGACCACGGCGTTTACTTCTTCCGTGGTTTTCAGCGGGTCAGACTGCCGCTTCAGGCGCTTTGAACCCGTTCCTCGCCAAAAAAGATCCCCGTTATTTGCATCCGTGAAATCGATAATCAGTATTCCCTCATCGTAGCTATCGACGCTTGACGAACCAACACCGACACCACCGTAAGAACCGCTGCCAATACCAAATCCCGTGCCGACACCGATACTGACGGGTGATGACTCAATCCTGGATTGAACGACCATCTGGTATGCCACTGTGAAATCGGGTGGGCCCCTGTCGGCCCGGCGGAGGCCTTTACCGGCCAGGGTCTGTTCGACGGCTTTGCGGATCCTGGCGTCGAGTAGCGGGTTGTCCACCCGGATGTCACCGGTTTTCGGTTGAACACCGAACGCCCAGTCAAAGGTTTGATATTGCGAAAAATCGGAAGCAACATCATAGTCTTGGCTGACCTGGACGCTTGCGCATCCGCTCAGCCCCATGACGATCGATAGAAAAAAAATCAGTTTTGCAAAGCGCATCGGTTCCTCCAGGTGATTTTGGACATAAGAGTGGGTCTTTGCCGCACCGGATTTGAAAGAGTCGCTGTTCTTTTATTCCACCGACGGTGGATACTGGGCCAGGATATCCGCAACGGTTTCGTTGACAGCAGCCGTGATCTTTTCCGGGGTCGATTGCTGGGTGATGCGACGGGTTCCGATTCCGCGCCAGAATAGTTGGCTGTTGCGTGCATCAGTGAAATCGATAATCAGGGTGCCCTCATCATACTGTCTGATGTAAGTACTGTAGTCGATGCCGCCCCAGAATGGATACGGATAACCCCAGTAGGGGTACCGATAGCCATATCCGCCGAATCCCGTGCTGAAAGAGTCGACTTCGAGCCGCGGCCGTACGACGATGTGGTAAGTGATATAAAAATCCGCTTGCCCGCCGGTCGTTTGCGAGAGTCCTTTGACCGACAGGGTTTCTCCCACCGCTCGGCGGATACGGCGGTCCATGAGCTGGCTGTCCATCAGAATATCATTGCTCCTTTGGGGGGGGTCGGGGGCCCAGGCAAATGTCTGGTAACGTGTGAATTCGGTGGTCACGTCGAAGTCCTGGCTGACCTGGACGGCGGAACATCCTCCGATGAAAAAAAATGCCAGAAGCAAGAATATTTTTTTCGCTATGATCATTAAACTCCCCTTCAAATCGACAGGTCCCCGTTCAGCCGAAAACCACACGGGAAACCGGATGAAGGCGACCGCATACCCATCACTTCTAAAAGTCCGAATCTGTATTCCATAAGCCACAAATAATCTGTTCACGATTCCGCACCGATGCAAGCGTCGATATGGCCAAATATAATTTATAGTTTGATTTTTTGAGCAAATTCAATATAAATCTGCTCCGAAAGGAGTCTGACAATTGAGCGACAACGACCCCACCGACATTTTTGATGAGATCAAGACTGCCAATGATCGGCTTGACGGAATAGCGAACGTTACCCCGGTGATGACTTCCAGCACACTCGACCGTATGGCCGGGGCGGCGGTTTTTTTAAAATGTGAGAACTTTCAACGAATGGGGGCTTTCAAGTTCCGCGGAGCCTTCAACGCCATCTCTCGGCTGTCAGATGCCGAGAAAGCCAGGGGGGTAATCACATTTTCTTCCGGTAATCACGCCCAGGCAGTCGCCCTCGTGGGCCGTCTCACCGGAGTGAACACCACAGTGGTCATGCCGGCCGATGCACCGCGAATCAAACGTGAAGCGACCGAAGCATACGGTGCCAGAGTGATCGATTATGATCCCCGGTCAAATTCACGCGAGGAACTGGCACGCCGGATCCAGATGGAACAGGGCTCGGTTATGATTCCGCCCTTTGATCATTACGATGTCATTGCCGGGCAGGGGACGGCCGCTCTTGAACTGATGGAGGAGAAAAGGGATATTGAGATGCTCCTGGTCCCGTGCGGAGGTGGTGGCCTTCTGAGCGGAGCTGCCGCTGCCGCAAAAGGCCTGGTTCCCGATTGCCGGGTGATTGGTATCGAACCGGAACTGGCCGATGATGCGACCCGCTCTTTCAAAACCGGCAAGCTGCACACGGTGCACAACCCCTCAACCATTGCCGACGGCACACGCACACCGTCACTGGGCCAACTGACTTTCCCTTTGATACGCAAGTATGTGGACGATATGCAGACCGTGCCAGAGACAGCCATTGTAGCGGCCGTCAGGTTTCTTTTTTACCGCCTGAAGCTGGTCGTGGAACCCTCCGGCGCTCTCGGGGTGGCGGCCCTTATCAGTGGTCGGGTGACGCCACGGGGTAAGATCGGAGTGATCCTCAGCGGCGGAAACATCGATGGACCCACCATGACCCGGATACTGAGAACCTGAAGGTCGACATCGAGGTATCTATGCGCCTCCATTATCCTTATGCCCTTTACCTGCGCCACATCCGGCACTCACAGCTGTTCAAGAATTTGAAAAATGACCCGTTTCCGATTGATCTTTCAGATGACAACCCCTTTTTAGGTAAAGTTAATGTCCGCGATCAAAGGGGGGGCCAGATCTTCCTTGAGAAGAAAATGAGCCCTAATTTTTCATGGGGTCTGGGCGGTTATCTCGAACGTCGCGAGACGTTACTGCGAGATTTCCCTCAGATGGTTCGAGAAAAGCGCTTCTATCACCTGGGGATAGATATTCTGGTTCCATGGAACACCATACTGCACGCACCGTTGGATGCCGTGGTTCGCGTATCCGGCTATGAAGACGGAAAAGGAAATTACGGCGGCTACATGCTTTTGGAGCACATCCATCCCGCATTCGAGACGTTCTACAGTTTATACGGGCACTTGAACCCGGATTCACAGGCGCCGGTCGCTACTCTGCTCAAGTCAGGAGACCCCTTCGCACGGGTTGGCGACTTTCACCAGAACGGAAACTGGTATTATCATACCCATTTGCAGATTATTACCAGACAAGGCTTGGCGGCCGGGTTTCTTCACAAAGGATACTGTTCGAAGAATGACCTGGCGTCGGTCATCGATCTGTGTCCGAATCCACTGCCACTTTTTAAAATCTGACCTTCGGTCCGTTCCTTTGACGGGGTAAGGGGTCTGATCTTGACAATTCCCAACCCTACGGTAAGCTGCCGGTGTTTGATTATGCACGGAGCGGAATTATGTTAAACGAACTGATCAAGATCTTCACGACTGGTGGGACGATCGATAAAATCTATTTTGATGATCGCAGCGAATTTCAGGTGGGTGAACCCCAGATCGGTAACTTACTGATCGAGGCCAATGTCACCCGGAGCTATGAGATCACTTCGCTTCTGCGTAAAGACAGTTTGGACCTGACCGACGCCGATCGTGGCATGATCTGTCAGGCCGTAGATTCATGTCCTCAGAGCCGGATTATCGTCACCCACGGTACGGATACGATGATAACCACGGCAATAATGTTAAAACAGATCACGGGCAAGACAATCGTTTTGACCGGTGCCATGCAGCCGGCCAAATTTCGGTTCACCGATGCCGTGTTTAACATCGCCAGTGCCTTCACCGCCGTCCAACTGCTGCCTGTCGGCGTCTATATTGCAATGAACGGCACGATCTTTGATCCTGACCAAACGAGAAAAAACAGAGAGTTGAACCGCTTTGAAGTGAGGGAATAAACGCGGAATGGCTGACGTCGAACTGAAGCTGTTACGGCCGGGATCGCTGCAGGATCTCGATATGGCCAGGCAGCTTTTTAAGCAGTACGCGGGCTCTCTCGACTTCGATTTGGATTTTCAGAACTTCGATGAAGAACTGCGACGGCTTCCCGGAGAATATGCGCCCCCCGGAGGATGCCTGATCATTGCCGTGTCGAATACGGAGCCGGTCGGGTGCGCCGCGCTCCGGCGACTGGATAACGGTATATGCGAAATGAAACGGTTGTACACCGTACCGTCTCTGCGTGGGACCGGCGTCGGGCGGATTCTCGTAGAAGGCATCGTCAGGGCGGCCCGCCAGATCGGCTACGAGAAGATGCGGCTGGATACGGTACCGGCAATGAAAGCCGCCAATCGTCTCTATACCTCCGTTGGATTCGTGAAAATTGAACCCTACCGTTATAACCCGATCGATGGCGCCACCTTTATGGAACTCGTCCTGACACCAGAAACAAAGGGTTGCGGTGATTAACATGACTGTCCCAATGATCAGCGAAGAAGTCGTTACAATCGTCGATGAGGAAAACAACGTGGTTGGTTCTGCATTGCGATCCCAAATGCGGGCCGGCGGTTTGCCCCATCGTGCCACCTACATATTGGTTTTCAATTCCAAAGGCCACCTGTTCGTTCAGAAACGGACCCGGACCAAAGATATCTACCCGGGATATTCGGATGTCGCCACGGGTGGGGTCGTTCTGTCCGGAGAATCTTACGAAACGGCTGCCGCGCGCGAACTTGGCGAGGAACTTGGCGTTCACGGTGTGCCGCTCATAGCGCATTTCGATTTTTACCACAAAGATGCCGGAAACCGTGTCTGGGGTCGGGTTTTCACTTGTGTTCATGACGGCGAGATTGAGCTGCAAGAGGAAGAAGTGGAAAGTGGAGCGTTTTATCCCATCCCGGATATCCTTGAACACTGCCGCCAAGTTTCGTATACGCCCGACGGACTCTATGTGCTCCGGCGATTTCTTTCCCAGGGAACACCAGCAATTCCCGCGCAAGACAGTTTCGGAAAGCGGGTGGACAAATAAAGGGATCTGGTGACCGGCAGGGAGATCTTTACCGGAAATTCAACCAATGGTAATCTCGGGGGCCTAAACCATAGATGTCTCACCGCCGAACTACAGGGTACCTTACATGACAAAAGACGACACACCGCGTTGTATCAATAATATGCGTAAAGGTCTCGATCGTGTCTTTCGGGTAATCATCGTATTTGCATTTATCTGGCAGGGTTGCTCCGGCATCGACCCACAAGGTAAGGATATCGATCAGAGAAGACCTCTCCAAGAGGTAAGGTTTTTCGAAGAACTCGACGCTGCCGTGACTGCCAGCAGTGTGCTAGAGGTCTCGACTTTCGCGGTCGAGGGGTTCCCCTATCTGCGGACAACCCGTTTCCTGGCAGCTATGAAAGACCGGGTCAATACTGAAAGCGAGGCCGAAGCCTGGTTGGCAGAGATGCACCGCTTGGGGCGCGAGGCAAGAAAAAAAGAAATCATAAACCTTCCGGATGCGTCCTTTCGTAAACTGGCCGAGCGAATGGGTGTGAATCCTGATCGCACAGCCATGATCGAAGAAATGTTTGATTCTGCAGTCCGACTCCAAGCCTACGATCGGTCTCACCCACAATTTTTCGAAAGACTAAAAAACACCGTTAATGTTCCAGATGAATACTCTTCCGCCATGCGTGTCTTCGGCCTGTACCCTTTTACCGTTTTACCGGTCACTATCGCGACGCGGAACGCCAATCGAAAGTTTAGCAAATGGCACCAGACTTCACTGGAAGATCTATCTGTTGAAGGAAAGTTAATCATTTTTGGGCCGGAAGCCGGCAACACCCTCACAGACAGCGAATTGGTACGGATTTTCAGCCCTTCCGGGAACAATGCGATCGGTGTGCCCAATCTGAAAGACAAGGAAATTTTTTCACTGGCCCATGCGTTTGCACCGGTTATCACCCAGGATGTCGTCGCCGCTTATGACCGGTTCGGGGAAGTCGAATGGCAAAAAAGCCGGGTGGTTATCAACCCGCAGCAGGCCAGTGTTTACTACTACGTAACGTATTCATTCATAAATCAAAGCCCTGTTGTCCAAATCAACTATGCCTTCTGGTATTCAGAAAGAAGTGGAAAAAAATCACCCGGATACGAAAAAGGACCGCTCGACGGTATCACGGTCCGGGTCAGCTTGAATCCGACAGGTCGACCCGTCATGGTTGATATCATGAACAATTGTGGGTGCTACCATTTTTATGCGCCCCTGAAGGGGATGGTGACAATCAAGAAACCATCGTCCCACGCGCTGTATCCGTTTGTGGCGACTTGGCTGGCAGATGTATACCCGCAAAGGCGGTTGACCCTCAGAGTTAATTCGGGGTGGCATCAGGTAGAGCATTTATACGCCGGTGAGGCACCGCCCGGATCCGCAACTTACCGGCTGGTGCCTTATGATCTGCTGGAATCATTGCCACATTCGGACGGGCAGGCGGAAAGCGTTTTCGATTCCGAGGGAATCATGAAGAACTCCTGGCGAGTCGAGCCCTTCCTATTATTTTCCATGGGAATTCCCCATATCGGTTATATGCGTCAGCGCGGTCATCATGCCGTTCATATTGTCGGACGGGCCCATTTCACGGATCCGGACATTTTTGATCGATATTTCACGTTCAGGCAATAATCACCGGGGGACCCCCCAGCTTTGCTGTGGAGAGTTCCAAAGTTTGACCGTTACAGGGCTTAACACATACCTGCGGTGATGATTATTGAATTCAGGGCCGAGGGTAAAAGGTGCAATTCGCTGTGGAAGAAACCATAGAATTTTACAGAAAATTGCTGGACAATCTATACGACGGTGTCTACACCCTCGATCGTAACCGGACGATTGTCCTTTGGAATGAGGGTGCCGAACGCCTGACCGGTTATTCCAAAGCTGAAGTCGTCGGGCGCAAGTGCTCCGATGACATCCTCGTGCATATGAACGACGGGGGACACAGCCTGTGCGACCTCGCGTGTCCGGTAGACCAGTCGATGAGTGGCCGTTGCGGGGGGGAAAGCGAGGCCCTCCTGCGTCACAAGGAAGGGCACCGGGTACCGGTTTCGGTGCGAGTTTCTCCCATTATCGATACGAATGGTCAGGTGGTCGGCGCAGTACAGATCTTTTCGGACAATCTTTCGAAAATAAAACTGAAAAAGCGGATAGAAGAACTTCAGAAACAATCCCTTATCGACCCCCTTACAAAACTGGCGAATCGGCGCTCCATGGAAATTTACCTGAAATCGCGCCGCGAGGAGTTTCGCCGTTTTCGATGGCCTTTCGGTGTGCTCTTTATAGACATCGATCATTTTAAAGATGTCAACGACCGTTTCGGTCATATGGTGGGAGACGATATTCTGAAAATGGTGGCCAAGACCCTTTCCCACAACAATCGTCCGTTTGACATCGTGGGACGGTGGGGCGGAGAAGAATTTCTTGCCATTATAGCCAATGTCGATCTCGATGAACTGAAGGAGATTGCCGATCGGTACCGGGTGTTTATTCGTAAATCGATACTAAACCAGCCAGCGGGTGCCATCCGGGTTACCGTGTCGATAGGGGCAACGCTGTGCCGCAGTCACGAGAGCACGCATTCCCTTATCAAGCGGGCGGATGAACTGATGTACCGCTGCAAGAATGCCGGAAGAGATTGCGTCAGGATTGACGATAAGTAATGGGTTCGCAGTCGCGACATGGATAACATGCCAGGGAAAGGAATGGAAGTGGACTTCGATACGCCGGTCGACCGTCGGAATACGGCCAGCATGAAATGGGACAAGTATAGGGGTAGGGACGTCATTCCCCTGTGGGTGGCCGATATGGATTTCCGCTCTCCGTCGTCCGTTATCGATGCCCTCTCACAACATGTCGCCCACGGGGTATACGGATATCCCAGCGTGCCACAGTCGCTGAATGAGGAAATCCAATCGCTGCTGGATGCGCGGTATGGTTGGAAAGTCAACGAGGAGTGGATCGTCTGGATTCCGGGCCTTGTCACAGGTCTCAACATTGTCTGTCGGTCGATTGGAGATGATCATGACGAGGTCATTACCGCCGTTCCCGTCTACCCGCCTTTTTTAAAAGCTCCCGGATATTCACGGCGCCGCCTGATAACCGTGCCACTTGAACGCACCGAGGCCCGCTGGGAATTCGACCTGGACCGTTTTGATGCGTCCATCCGATCTGCCACACGCCTTTTCATCCTTTGCAACCCTCACAACCCGGTGGGGCGGGTGTATACCCGTGATGAGTTGACGGCGTTAGCAGCCATCTGTGAAAAGCACGATGTTATCATTTGTGCCGACGAAATCCACTGCGATCTTATTTTGGATTCGGACAAGCAGCATCTGCCGTTTGCGATGTTGTCCCGGGACGTCGCCGAGCGCACGATCACCCTGATGGCCCCCAGCAAAACTTACAACATCCCCGGCCTGGGATGTTCGTTTGCCGTTATTTCCAACCCGAAGTTGCGCAAACGCTTTAAAGAAGAGATGCGTGGGATCGTGCCGATGGTCAACGCCTTGGGGTTTACCGCTACTTTGGCGGCATACCGCCACGGCAGTGAATGGCTCAGTGCTCTTATTGCATATCTGCGCAGAGGTCGAGATATCGTAACTGACGCCATCGATCGCATGTCAGGGTTGGAAACGACCCCTGTTGAAGCCACCTATCTATCCTGGATCGATACGCGAGCAACCGGCCTCAAAGATCCGGTTGCATTCTTCGAATCGGCGGGAGTCGGGCTCTCAGACGGCCGGGATTTCGGCGGGCCGGGATACGTGCGACTTAATTTCGGCTGTTCGCATATTTTGCTGCACAAGGGTCTGGAGCGGATGCGTTCGGTTCTCGAAAAACGGTGAATCATAAAGCGCCAATCGGTTGTATTCATCAACAGGACATTCAGGAGGGGTCGGATGATCGAAGTCAACATACCGGGATACAAAGTTCTTCGGATTGAGCATCTGGTGTTGGATCACAATGGAACCCTGGCGGTTGACGGCATTTTGATCGAAGGGGTAAAAAAGCGTCTCGAAGATTTGTCCCGGGTGCTGCAGATCCATGTGGTCACTGCCGACACTTTCGGTAAAGCCCGTTCGCAGTTGGAAGGGATCCCCTGTGAGTTGACGGTGCTGCCTACCGGCAACCAGGACCTGGGAAAATTGGCGTTTGTTAAGCGGCTCGGCAGCGATCGCACGGCCTGTATTGGCAATGGTCGCAACGATTGCCTCATGCTGAAAGAGGCGGCCCTGGGAATCGCCGTTATCCTCGCGGAAGGGGCAGCGGCAATCAGCTTAACTTCGGCCGATGTGGTTTGCGCAAGCATCCTATCGGCCCTGGAGCTGTTGCAGAATCCTCTTCGGCTCACCGCTACCCTGCGATCCTGAAGCGCAAATATGACATTTCGTAATACCGTCGCATATGGTTCAGGTTTAATTTTGCGCTTCGATACCGGATAATCGCGCTGATTGCAGCGATCCTGAGCGGGCAGGTATACTTGAGTGGTCCCGAGCCACGAGCATATAAATTGATGGGATGACAAAGAGGGTGAAGATGGTGCCAATGGCCATGCCGCCAACCAGCACTAGACCGATGGAGTTACGTGCTTGGGCTCCGGCACCGGTAACCAGCGTCAGCGGAAAGTGACCGGCGATGGTGGCTGCAGTGGTCATGATAATTGGGCGCAGCCGGGTCAGAGTCGCCTCACGCACGGCTTCTAGCTTGGGGAGCCCTCTCTCTTGGAGTGTGTTGGCAAACTCGACGATGAGGATCCCGTTTTTGGATACAAGGCCGACAAGGGTCACTAGCCCCACCTGGGAATAGATATTCAATGTCGTGGTCCAACCCGCCGTCCAAAACGGTACATTCGGGTCGGGCATTTTTAAAAACGTAAATACCAACGCGCCGAACATGGCCAGGGGTACCGAACCGGCCAGGATTACGAAAGGATCGCGGAAGCTGTTGAACTGGGCCGCGAGGACCAGAAAAATCAATATGATGGCCAGTGCGAAGGTCGGGATAAACTGGTTGCCCTCGCTGCGGAGTTGCCGCGATTCACCGGTGTAGTCGAGTACATAACCCTTGGGCAAGATTTTTCCGGCTTCGTCTTCCAAAAAACGCAACGCTTCGTCGAGCGGCCTGACCGCTACTCCGCTGATCGAGACGGCATTGAGCTGTTGAAAGCGGTTCAACGAACGCGGTACAGTGGAGTTGCGAATCTCGGCGATGGTGCTGAGCGGCACGAGTTGGTTGTTCGGACCGGTGACGTAAATGTTCTTGAGCTGATCCGGGTTGAGGCGGTCGATTCGCTGAATCTGCGGAATCACCTTGTAACTGCGTCCGGCAATGTCGAAACGGTTGACGAAATTACCGCCGACCATCGATCCAATGTCGGCGCCGACCTGCTCCAGATTGAGGCCGATATCGGCGACCTTGTTGCGGTCGATAACGATCTCCGACTGTGGCTGATCGATCTTGACGTCGATCAGCGGCGGAAAGGCAAACAAACCGCTTTGCATCGCCTTGAGCTGAATCTGCTTTGCAAACTCGAGAATCTGATCTTCCTCGGCCGTGGAGGCAAGGATGAACTCCACCGGGAACTGGCCGCCACCTGGCAGTGCCGGCGGCAGCACTGGAAAGATACGAATGCCCGGAATGGCGTACAGTTTTTGCTGAACTTCAGGCAGGATCTGGTAAATAGTGCGTTGGCGCTCATCCCAAGGTTTGACGACCATGCCGGCGATTCCTGAGGCCGGGCGGGTTATCTGAAAAGTGAAGTTGGTTTCCGGAACGCTTTGGTAGGCTCTGTTGACCTCCTGCAGCGTATATGCTGGTCTGGTCGAGGGTGGCGTTGGCCGACGCGTCGAGGATTCCGAAAATTACACCTTGGTCTTCGGTCGGCGCCAATTCCTTGGGCGACATAATGAACATCGGTATCGTGAGCAGACTCACGATGCCCCAGACCATGTAGACGGCCGGACGCG
The DNA here is from genome assembly GCA_963848135.1 of uncultured delta proteobacterium. Lineage (GTDB taxonomy): Bacteria > Desulfobacterota > Desulfobacteria > Desulfobacterales > SG8-13 > JARFQH01. The sequence continues at coordinate 457,141 of CAWKCK010000017.1, read as the reverse complement.
AATCCAGGGTGACGTCGAGCATGCGGCCGTAGACATTTCTGAAACGCTTGAAGCCGCGAGCGATTTTTCCCGCAAAACCGTGGTCTTCCATTCCCGGCTTCAGCAGCTTGGATGCCATCATGGGTGAGAGGGTGAGCGCGACGATGCCGGAAATGGTGACGGCCCCGGCCAGAGTAAAGGCGAATTCGCGAAAAAGTGATCCAGTAAGGCCTCCCTGCAGACCGATGGGCGCATAGACGGCTGCCAGCGTGATGGTCATGGCGATGATGGGGCCGACCAGTTCGCGGGCACCCAGCAAGGCGGCATCGAACGGCGGTTTTCCTTCGCTCAGATGCCGCTGGACATTTTCGACCACCACGATGGCATCGTCGACAACCAGACCCACGGACAACACCACTGCCAGCAGTGTTAGCAGATTGATAGTAAATCCGAACACCTGCATAAGGAATGCCGCACCGATCAGAGACAGTGGGATGGCCACAACCGGGATAAACGCCGATCGGATCGACCCCAGGAATAAAAAAATGATGACAATGACAATCAGGAGGGTCTCACTGAGAGTTTTGACCACTTCTTGGATGGCGTTGGTGATGTAGTTGGTGGCATCATAGGCGATGCGGGCCTGTAAGCCGCTGGGAAGCCCCCTTTCGATCGACACCATTTCTGTGCGTACACGATTGATAACGTCGACCGAGTTGGCGTTGGGTAGGGGCCAGATACCCATGAAAACAGCCGTTTGGCCGGAAAAGCGCACCTCTGTGTCATAGTCCTCGGCACCGAGAACGATGTCACCGATGTCTTCGAGTCGCACGATGGCCCCGTCTTGTTCACGGATGACGAGACGCTTGAACTCTTCCACCGATCGCAGGTCGGTGTTTGCGGTCAGATTGACCTGCACGAGGGCGCCCTTGGTTTGCCCGACGGCAGCCAGGAAGTTGTTGGCGGCCAATGCTTGGCGGACCTGTATCGGGCTGATATTGAATGCGGCCATTCGTTCAGGCTTCAGCCATATGCGCATGGCAAAGGTTCGGGCACCGAGAATGTCGGCGCGCTGCACGCCTTCGATGGCCGAGAGACGCGGTTGCACAATGCGGACAAGGTAGTCTGTGATTTCATTCTGTTCGAGATCGTCGGATGTGAAACTCAGATAGGCGGAAGCAAATCGGCTGTCGGCCGACTCGACGTTGATGGTGGGCACTTCGGCCTCAGGGGGAAGATCCCCCCGGACCTGATCGACTTTAGCGCTGATCTCAGAGAGAGCTTTAATGGGGTCATAGTTTAGTTTGAGGCGGACGTTAATCGTCGAAAGCCCCTGGGAACTCTGGGATTGGATGTAATCGATACCGTCGGCGGCCGCGATGGTACGCTCCAGTGGTGTTGTGATGAACCCGCGCACGAGTTCGGCATTCGCGCCGACGTAGACGGTCGTCACGGTAACCACCGCATTATCGTTGCGGGGATATTGGCGGACGTTGAGCGAACGGATCGCCTGCAAGCCTGCGATGATAATGACGAGGCTCACCACCATCGCGAGAACGGGGCGGCGGATGAATAGGTCAGTGAAATTCATTCGAATGACGTCTGTTATGTCAACTTTCTTCGGGTTTGGGATTGAGCTTAAACTCAGGGATTAGCGTATTGTTGACGATGACGGTCTGACCGTTTCGTAGTTTGAAAACACCGGTGCTCACTACCGTTTGACCCTCCTCGAGTCCGGAAACCACGGCAACATAATCGCCGCGCTTCTCACCGAGTCGCACAAATTGCTGACGAACGATCTTCGCGGGAGAAGCGTTTTCCTTTTTTTCTGTCTCCTCCACGAGAAATACTGAATCACTGTAAGGGGCATAAAGTACGGAAGTGGCCGGTATGGCGAGCACATTTTTCTGTGCGGGCAACACCAAAGCGACATTGACGAACATACCTGGCCGGAGACGTTCTTTAGGATCGGCCACGGTTGCCTGAAGCTGGATATTTCGGGTAGCGGTGTCGACCTGAGGATTAATGGCGGTTATCTGACCCTCAATGACCTGGTCCGGAAACGCATCGGTGGTCACGCGTACTGTGAGCCCCGGCCGGATCAGTGCCAGTTGCTGTTGCGGTAGACTGAAATTGACGAATATGGGATTGATTGATTGGAGCGAGACGATCGCCTCGCCTTCCTTGAGGTTCTGGCCAAGGTTAACCAAGCGGATCCCGAGTCTTCCGCTAAAAGGTGCCCGAATGTTCTTTTTGCTGATGATTGAGCGGATGTTGTCGACTTGGGCGTCTGCCTGCTCGTACTGGGCCTTGGCATTATCGTATTCAGCTTGAGAGATCGTATTCTTAGATAGAAGACTGCTCTTGCGGTCGAGGTCGATCTTTGCAAGCGTTAGAGATGCTTCGGCCGACCTGCAGCTGGGCCGTTTCGGAGGTGGTGTCCTGATAGACCAGGATGTCTCCGGCTGTCACCATCGATCCCGGGTCGAAAACGATACGAACCACTTTTCCGGGGAGTTCCGCGGTAACCATAACGCCCTGTACCGCCTCCAATGTTCCGACGGATGTCAGGCGCGACTCCCATGTCTGTTTGAGTGCCTCGGTGGCCGTCACGGGTGTGGGCGGCGGCGCAAACTGGTTGCTGGCGGCAACCATCTTTCCGATCTGCAGGCTCTTTATTCCGGCAAGCACACCGATCACCAGCAGAATGCCAAGAAAGGTCAGTATCATTCGTTTGATCATTTTTTCCGGCCGAAATAAGTTTATAGTTGAGGACATATTAATGATACCGCCGAGAATGTCAATAATGAAGGCTATTGTACAAATCAACTGACCTGACGCATGAATAGATGAGCAGTCCTCCCGGGAGTTGACATACCAGCGATGACCGAATAAGCATTTCACATATAGGGATGCAGTTAATGGACATTTTATTTAGGCAACGATCAAACATTTTCGCTTTTCGGAGCTGGAAATGGCTAAAACATGGGTGGGTTCTGCCAAATGAGTCCGGCAATATTGAAAAATTTGCTAAGATTTTTTTCGAAAACCAAAGAGCCGTCGGTATGCAATATGGCGTCACCTCTTCGTAAGGGAATGCTTGCGGTCATCATCAATTTCTGCTGTGTTCTTTCATTTGCCGTTTCCAATGGGGATGCAACCCATCTGATACAAAGAACAGCGGTTGATCCTGCCAATGCGACCTATATCATTGAGGGCCAAAAGGTTGTTTTGCGAAATGGCCGTTTTGAAAATGCAGCGGCATCTGGTTCGGCGATCATAAGCCGGACCCGCATATTCTCTGATCCTGTTTTTGGAGATATCGATGGAGACGGTGACGAGGATGCAGTTTTGTTTCTCGTCGTCGACCCGGGCGGAAGCGGTACGTTTTACTATGTTGCTGCGGCGCTTCGGGTAGAAAGTGGGTATCATGGCACGGTTGCTGTTTTGCTTGGTGATCGGTTGACACCAGAAAGTTTACAAATACGCAACGGCGTAGTCGTGGCCAAATATGCGGACAGGTTGCCTGATGAGTCGATGTCAATTGCCCCTTCGATCAATATGTCAACCAACCTGATTCTCGCCGAGGGCCATCTGTCTTTTTTGCCGGCTTTAGGCGAAAAGGACATCGTGGTCGAAGGGTGGGTCACCATCGGTCACGAGGTTCGAACGATCCGGCTCTGTTCGATGCGCGTGGAGCTCTGGCTCGCGGGGCATTCCCCGGCGCTTGAGTCGATTAAAGCCGCATACCGTGGAGCGGCGCCTTCCGACCGCCCCTATATCCCTATTTTCATGGTGATAACCGGTCAACTGACCGAAATGCCGGACCATGGGTTTGGAACAGACTACCCCGGAGCATTGATTGCGACCCAATTAATACAGGTGTGGCCCGAAGGTCGCTGTCAAAGCGATTTTATCGTGGTTGACTCACCAATGCCGGGTGCTGTAATTGCTTCCCCATTGAAGATTACTGGCCAGGCCCGGGGGGTGTGGTTTTTCGAGGGGGTTTTTCCGGTGAGTCTGGTTGCCTCAGGCGGTACGATTCTATCGAAAGGATTTTGTGCAGTAAAAAGCGACGGGGTGACCAAAGCCTTTATACCGTTTGAAGGGGTAGTCCGCTTCATGCATGACAGCAAGAGCGACAGGGGAAGCCTGGTATTAAAAAAAAACAATCCGACCGAAAATTCTGGGCTTGACGAGGCGATGGAAATTCCAGTCTTCTTTCAGCAATGAGAAGGTTGCTTTGGTCTTTTGATAGCGTCGGTATTGAATTTACAGAATAAAGACAGAATAGAAGAAAAGCAGAACATAAGAAATTGTGGTTGGATACGGGAATTTCCGCAGATTTTCCGGGTGTGGTAGTTCCCGGGAAGATAGTCCCGAAATTTGAATTAATGGAGTCTCTTTGTGTTAAAGACCAAACTGATTTATTGCCTGCTGCTGTGTGTCAAACTATTCAGCGCAACGTTTTATCGATTCAAAATCAATTGGCTCGGGGCACCACCGGCCGACCCATGGGACAATCTCCGCCTGGTGTTGATTTTGAACCATACCAGTCTATACGAGCCGTTGTTTGCGGGTTTTCTGCCGAACCGTTTTCTGAAGAATATTGCGCATAATGGCATGGTGCCTGTGGCCGACAAAACGTTGAAACGACCTTTCGTGGGCCGGTTTTACCGCTTTGTGGCCGACAATGTCGTGCCGGTGACACGTTTACGGGATAGTACCTGGGATCATTTTATAGATGCCGTTCAGCCGCGGTCTCTTGTTCTTCTCGCCCCTGAAGGCCGGATGAAAAGAGCCAGCGGTATGGATGTGGAGGGGATGCCGATGACCATTCGTGGCGGTGTTGCGGATTTGTTATTAGCGATACCCGGCGGGCGGATGTTGATCGCTTACAGTGGCGGTCTCCACCATGTCCAGGTACCCAACCAAACGATCCCCAAGCTATTTAAAACCCTCTGCATGAATATTGAAAGCTGGGATATCGCTCTTTATCGCGATATGATTTTGCGTCGCCACAGCCTTTCTGGTTTTAAGGGGGGCGTCATTCGCGATCTCGAATACCGCCGCAGTAATCACTGCCCAATTTAACCCGAAGATTTCACCTTCCGGATTAAAGGGAAAATTCCAAGGCTCTTTTCATCTTCAGAGGTGCGGTAGATTAACGTCAACGTCGTCTGGGGTCGGGAAGTCCGCCGTTTGGTGTAATGACCCGGTACCTCGTGCAAAATCAGCGCGCTGACCCATCTGCTCTAAACCGCGCTAGGGAAGATTAATGTGCTATTTAGCGACCACCTTGATAGTGACGTTTATTTTTTCTCTAACTTGCTCACCATTACTCTTGGCGACCAAAAGGATACCATTTTGGCCTTCCGGAACCGGTCCGGGACTGAAGGCCGGAAGATTCGTGAATCCAGGCCCCTGTCGCCAGGCAATCAACTTCAGCGGGAAAATGTCTTTCCTGAGGGTTTCCCCAGCGGCAATGCTATCAGGGGGCAGGTCGTTGATGTTTTTCTTGTCGATTCCTTCGAAAATGAAGCGTCCAATGTTTTTATTGTTCAAAAGATAGAGGGTAGCGTTCCAGTCGATGATAATGGCTTGGGACGATTTATTGGTTACCGTTAGGCGAAATCCGTTTATGAAATCGCCATCGACTCTGATCGGCTCAAATTGGGTCGCGAAGTATTGATTGTCTGCCGACTGGATCGGGGGAGTGCTGGTCCATATTCTCGTCGTTGAGCAGCCGGTGAGTAGGGTAATCGTTAATAGCAAGCCGAGAGCGGTACCGGATATTTTCATAAAGCCTCCTTTACATGTCCATTATGGGTTACGTGCTTCGGGAAACCGCGGCAGATTATGGTTTTATACAGAACATATAGTCAATCCATACACAAGATGCGCGCTCAAGTAAAGACTTGAGCGGCGTCGGTAAATCGTTTCGAATAGCTTCCTGATGCGAGCGGCACTTCCACCTAAAAAACGATCCAAGACCCGGATTCTGAAATCTCGCAGCGAAGGTAACTTTTGCTCCCACGGCTGCAGCAGTTGACCCCTGAAAACACGGCAGCGTCCAAAGTGATCAGTGGCACCCAGAATCGTTGGTATTCCAACCTGGTGGCGATTATCTTTTCGTTTGACACCCTCTATGTTGGCCCCTATAGTTGAGCGGGACTGACGGAAAGAGGGTCTAACCGGGTATCGCCCTGTTAAATACCCCATCAAATTTGACCTCTCCGCTGCTCGATGGAGCTGTGATCCCGCTAATCAGGCAGCGGTGGACGCACTTAAATCGATCATACTGCAGGACAAGGACATCCACTGAGGGAGAAAGACTATGAAAAAGGTCGTCGTATGCTTTGTGTTCGCATGGGTATTAACCCTTTTTTCAGCCTGTACTCATCACAGCGGTACTTATGTCCTTACATCGCCGGCGCCGGTTCTCGACCGTATTCAAAGCAGAGGCGAGTTGATCGTTGGGACTGCCGCCGATATGCCACCGTTAAACATGACCACCAAAGACAACCGCATAATCGGTCTTGAGATCGATCTGGCCCGGGCTTTGGCCGAGGCTATGGAAGTCGATTTAAGGTTGCAACCCTTAGCGTTCAGAGATTTACTCCCGACCCTCGAAGCCGGAAAAGTGGACATGGTCCTCTCCGGAATGACGATCACAGCCAAACGAAACAGCAAGGTCGCATTTGTCGGCCCGTATTACATATCCGGAAAGGGGTTGTTAACCAAAACGTCCACCCTGGTCGATATAAAAGATCCCGGCCAGATCGATCGCACTGAAATTAGAATCACGGCTCTGGAAGGATCTACCAGTGAGGCATTCGTCAAGAATGTCCTGCCGAATGTTAAGTTCATGGCTGCGCGTGACTACACCGAGGCGGTGGATATGGTTATTACCGATAAAGCCGACGCCATGGTTGCCGACCAGCCCATTTGTGTCGTATCCGTTGCCCGTCATCCGGAAGAGGACCTTTTTGCGATTCTGACCCCGTTCACCTATGAGCCTATCGGGATCGCACTGCCGGCCAACGATCCTCTGTTGATCAACCTCGTGCAAAACTTTCTCAATACCTTAGAAGATAGTGGTGCCCTCGATCTTATGATAGATAACTGGTTTCAAAAAGGCGAGTGGTGGGATCAGGTGAAATAACCCGATCTCTTTCGAGATGATATCGCACCGGTACGGAGAAGATCTTGCGCCAAAATACCGGGCGACGGCCCGGCCGCTAATAATTGTAAAATAGCATCTGCCCGTGGAGTGGGAGATGCCTGAAGCCGGCCCAACTTCGCCCACTTAATCCATGACTGTTTTTCCACTGGTTGGCATAGAAAAAAGATAGAGCGCATCCATCCTCTCCGGGCTCACCTCGATGAATGCCACACTGCGGCACCCGAAGAGGGGAGTCAACAACTCAGGCCTCATTCACCGATGGTTAGGTGCGACGACCTGTCATAGCGATGGCGGATGATGCGGGCTTGAGATAATCGAGACCAGCCTCGCCCTTAATGCGTTACCACAAGGCGAATGCGATTCGTAATACACGCACGACAGAGAGAAACGCATACAAAACGGCCTCTGCAGGTTGACCCTACCTTTCGAACGCGAATCATATTTTTCCCAAGGAGGAAAAATGAGAAAAGCAGCTTTTTCCCAAGGAGGAAAAATGAGAAAAGCAGCGTCAATCGGATTATACATCCTGTCGATGGCACTCATCGCAACGGTTACAGATCCCATCGTGTTACGGGCTGCAGAAGGTGAAACCACCGAGGCCGTGGATGCGACGCAGCAAATTGTGGTAGACCACGCATCGGGAACTCTGGAAAATTTTCTAAATGATTCGGCAATGACTTATCTGCGGAGCAATATTAAATATGCTAAAGGCGTGTTAATTATCCCCTCGCTTATCAAAGCAGCGTTCTGGGTTGGCGGTTCCGGTGGGCGGGCCATATTAATGGTGAGAGACCCGAAAACAAATCAATGGAGCGGCCCGGTTTTTTACTCCGTGGGAGGGGGGAGCCTGGGGCTTCAATTCGGTGCTTCCGCATCCGAAGTCATCATGATGGTTATGACCCAACCGGGCCTGGAGTCTCTTTACGCGACCAACTTTAAACTCGGGGGAAATGTTTCCGTCGCCGCAGGTCCGGTCGGAATCGGCGCTGAAGGCGCAACGGCCCCCAATCTTAGCGCCGATTTTCTTTCATTCGCCCGTTCGAAAGGGGCATTTATCGGCATTGCACTGGATGGTGCCGTCATTGCAGTCAGTGATGACTACAATCAGGCTTATTATGGCAAACGTATCCGGCCGGTAGATGTTTTGATCGCAAAAGAATACCTATAATCCCAAGTCGGCCGGCATTCGCGACCAACTGTTCAATGCTTCCAAAAGGTAAACGGACCGAAGAGTTGTCGAATCGCTATCCCGCCCGCGATTTCAGTGGGCAGTTGGTTAACAGGAGACACACGATGAAGCGAAAAGATCACCAATTTCTTGCAGCTGTCAAAATCGTTTTTTGGGGGATACTGATTGCCGTGTCGGTAACCGCTAAAATCGTTGCGGCCGGCGAGCTTTCTGCCGGTCAGTCTGTTTATGTACCAATATACTCCCATATATACAGCGGCGACAGGGAACATCCCTTCCTGCTGGCGGCGATTCTCAGTATTCGCAACATCGATCCACAACACAATATCACGGTAATTGTCGTCGACTATTATGACAGCGACGGTAACTTGTTGCGCAAATATCTGGAGCAGCCCGTAAAACTGGCTCCGTTGGCCTCCAAACGTTACGTGGTCGGGGAGTCGGATAAGAGCGGCGGTTCGGGTGCCAAATTTATCGTCAAATGGAAATCGCCAACCAAGGTTAATCCTCCCATTGTCGAAAGCGTGATGATCGGAACCAAGATGCAGCAGGGAATATCATTTGTTTCCCGGGGTCAACCGCTCCTGGAGAACGGGCCGAAACAGTGAGAAACAGCCTCAAAAAATACATAATCAAATATTACCCCTAAAAGAGAGGAGGCAGAAAATGGCCGAAGAAAAGGAAAGGGCTGCTTTTATCTGTGTTAAAGATACCATTGACGGTGCGTATCCGTCACTGGTGCTTGGGATAAACGCCGCCCGGCAGGGTATGGAGAGTAAAATTTTTTATTCTTTTATGGGGTTGAATCTGGTTATGAAAGGCGGTTTCGACCGGGCCAAATTTTTTCCACCTGGCGTTATGGGGGCGATACCGGGCATGACAAGCATCGCCACCGGCATGATGAAAAAAAAGATCGAGAAGGCCAATATCCCCAGTTTGGCCGATCTACAGGAGATGGCTCAAATAGAAGGTGTCGAGTTAATTGCCTGTAAAATGACGGTCGACATGATGGAGATTGACGAGAAGAAACTGATCGAAGGGGTTATCGTTTGGACCGCAGAAGACTTTCTGAGGTTTTCCAAAACGTGCAAAATTTGTTTGTTTACCTGACGACCCTGCTGAGGGATCTGGCCTCTGGTTGGTCGAATGGATTTCCTGTCAAAAGATAGCCGCCGAAACAGTGGAAACGAATTCGGCGACGGCATCGACCGTCTGAGCGCCTTGCTTGAACGGATTTATAGGTAAAAAGCGGCCCCGACAGCCACTGTTCAGAAACAGAACGTGGTGGAAAGTCTTTGCAATGAAGCGTGCGGTAGATCCGGCATCTATTCTGAACACGATACGGTGTTGATCGCATATGCTGATAGTCTCCTCCGGGCAGGGAAAAAGCTCCTTAAAACGCTCAAAAAATTTGGGGTTAACCGCGGTTGACTAATGAAAAACCAGAATGCTGCAGCGGGCAGGGGAGTGAGGTGTACTGAAAGCCAAACACCGACGACTGCATAATCCAAGGACAATATTGACGGGGTCACGCCGGACGTCCAACTGCATCCTGAACTCTCCAATCACTCGATAGTGAATCGCTCGAGCTTGATTTTTATGGGAGAATTAAGTTGCGGGCCCTGCAGTCATTGTTGGTGCACAGAAAAAGGGAATAAAACGATGTTGAGTAAAAAAGATCCTACAAATACAATGGCCTGGCAAAAGCTTGACGCCCATTATGCTGAAATTCAGGCGCTTCACATGAATGCGCTCTTCGCTGAAGATACTAAGCGTTTCGATGATTTTTCCATCCGTTTTAACGATGTCGTGGTCGATTTTTCCAAAAACCGTATCACCAGAAAGACACTCCAGCTCCTTATTCAGTTGGCGCAAGATGTCGACCTTAAAGCGGCCGTCGACAGCATGTTCAACGGTGAGCATATCAATGAGACTGAAGACCGTGCGGTGCTTCACATTGCGCTTAGAAACAGGTCGCGCCGGCCGATCATCGCCGACGGGAATGATTTGATGCCAGAGATCAATACCGTGCTGCACAAAATGGAAGATTTCTCCCATCGGATCATCAGCGGAGAGTGGAAGGGATACACGGGAAAGCCGATGACCGACGTTGTCAATATCGGCATCGGCGGATCCGACCTGGGGCCTGTGATGGTTACCGAAAGTCTTACACCTTATACCAGGGGCAACCCACGGGTTCATTTTGTATCGAATGTGGATGGGACCCACCTGACGGAAACCCTCAGAAAACTGGATCCCGAAACCACTTTGTTTATGATCGCCTCCAAAACGTTCACCACCCAGGAGACCATGACCAACGCCTTTTCCGCAAGGAAGTGGTTTCTGGCGAGTGCCAAACAGGAGGATTATGTTGCCCGGCATTTTATCGCCCTGTCGACCAACACCGGTGCGGTGCAGGCGTTCGGTATTGACCGGGAAAATATGTTTGTTTTTTGGGACTGGGTCGGTGGACGCTACTCCCTATGGTCAGCCATTGGATTATCTATTGCCTGTGCCGTCGGCTTCGAAAATTTCTCACACCTCCTGCAGGGGGCTCACGAGATGGATCGTCATTTTCAGGAAACACCCTTTGAGAAAAACATTCCGGTGATCCTGGCTTTGATCGGAATCTGGTACAACAATTTCTTCGGTGCGCAAACGGAGGCAATTCTGCCTTATGATCAGTACATGCATCGGTTCCCCGCATATTTTCAGCAGGGAAACATGGAGAGTAACGGTAAATCGGTCGATCGCAACGGCCAACCGGTCACCTATCAGACCGGCCCCGTCATATGGGGCGAGCCCGGCACCAACGGACAACACGCGTTTTATCAGCTGATTCACCAGGGGACCAAACTGATTCCGGCTGATTTTCTGGCGCCGGCCATCAGCCACAATCCCATCGGTCAACACCACGAGATCTTGCTATCCAATTTTTTTGCCCAAACTGAAGCACTCATGCGGGGCAAAACCCGGGAAGAGGTGGCAGAGGAACTTAGAAATGCCGGGAAGACACCGGAGGAAATTGAGCGGTTGGCCCCCCAAAAAGAATTTACCGGCAATAAACCCACCAATTCGATTCTGTTTAAGAAGCTCACTCCCAGAACCCTGGGCAGTTTAATCGCCATGTATGAACACAAGATATTCGTTCAGGGTATCATCTGGAACATCTTCAGTTTTGACCAGTGGGGCGTCGAATTGGGTAAGCAGCTGGCCGGCAGAATCCTGCCGGAACTGGAAACTGAGGCCAAAGTTCGCTCCCATGATGCCTCGACCAACGGATTGATCAACTGTTACAAACAATTACGAAAGGCGCAGTGAACATTTTTCGCCGCTCCATTCGCATCAACCTGCAAATATCGGCGTCGTCATTCTTCTGGCGTCCATCGAGAAGGGCAGCATGGCCGTTTACTTTAAACCATTACTGGTGATATGATTTTTAATTCCGCATCCGGTGCTTCCGACGGATTGAAGGGAAGTCCTTAGAGGCGAGGCCTTTTGGGAGGTGAAAAAACTATGCATCGGCTTGTTTTACTGCGCCATGGTGAGAGTTTGTGGAACCGGGATAACCGTTTCACCGGTTGGACCGATGTGGGGCTCACTGACAAGGGCGTCACCGAGGCCATCGAGGCTGGACGCGTGCTGAAGCGCGAGGGATATGTTTTCGATTTGGCCTACACATCGGTTCTCAAGCGTGCCATCAAAACGCTTTGGCTCGTACTGGAAGAAATGGACCAGATATGGCTGCCGGTTATTCACAGCTGGCGGTTGAACGAACGCCACTATGGCGCACTCCAGGGGTTGAACAAGGCCGATACCGTGGCTAAATACGGGCTGGAACAGGTGCATATCTGGCGACGCAGCTATGATGTCCGTCCACCGGCGCTGAATCTCGATGACGATCGATACCCCGGCAAGGACACGCGTTATGTTGGACTTGAATCGCAAGAAATACCGCTCACAGAGTGTCTCAAAGACACGGTCGAACGGTTCATGCCATACTGGCAACAGACCATCGTGCCGCAAGTCAAATCCGACAAGAATGTTATCATTGCAGCCCACGGCAACAGCCTGCGCGCATTGATCAAGCACTTGGAAAATATCTCCGATAAGGACATCGTCGACCTCAACATTCCGACTGGAATCCCCCTGGTGTATGAATTGGAAGAAGATCTGAAACCGATCAGGCACTTTTATCTGGGTGATCCCGATGTTGTCAGAAAAGCTGCCCAGGCTGTGGCCGATCAGCTGAAGCAGAAGCCGCAATAGATAATCAACAGTATTCAATGACCCGTTGGTTGCCCGAATTACTGATTATAAAAGCTCGCTTTGAGCGGTTCAACGTCTATTCCTCCGGCTTTGGTGGAGGGCATTGGACCTTACGTCTTTAAATTGTCGGTGGCCGCATGAACCCGGCCATCGAACCCCCAAAAAAAGGGATATCCCGTGTCATTCCCGAAGAATAAAACAAAAATCATTTGTACGATCGGTCCCGCATCAGATTCAATCGGCATGCTCGAGGGTCTGATCCAGGCCGGAATGGATATTGCGCGTCTCAATTTCTCCCACGGTGATTTCGCCGAACACCAGACGACCATTCAAAAAATTCGTAGCGCGGCGAAGACCACAGGACGGCGTGTAGCCATCATGGCTGATCTTCCTGGTCCTAAAATCCGCATTGGAGAATTTGCCAAAGAGCCGATCGAATTGAAACCGGGCGATATCTTTACATTGACTACAGAGGAGATCGAAGGAACCCGCGAGACCGTATCGGTTACGTTTAAAGGTCTTCCCCAGGCGGTGACGCCCGGTGATCGGCTGTTTTTGAATGACGGTCTTGTTCAACTCAAAGTATTAGAGGTGACCGGGAATGAGGTCCGCAACGAAGTCCTTGTAGGGGGGCGTCTGCGTTCACGCAAGGGTCTCAATCTGCCCGGGATCGATCTGGGTATCCGTGCGTTCACCGAGCATGACCGGCGTTGCCTCGAGTTTGCGTTGGAAAACGGTGTCGATGCCGTCAGTCAATCCTTTGTTGAAAATGCCGCCGACGTCACGGCTGTTCGCCAGGCCGCGGCAGACAGCGGTTACAACCCATTCATTATCGCTAAAATCGAACGGTCCCGGGCATTGGACAACATCAGCGAAATCTTTGGAGCCGCGGACGGCATCATGGTGGCGCGGGGCGACCTGGGTGTGGAAATCCCGATCGAGCAAATCGCCATCGTTCAGAAACGACTCATGCGTGAAGCCAACCGGCTTGGAAAACCGATTATCACTGCGACTCAAATGCTGGAATCGATGACCACTAACCGCAGACCGACCCGGGCCGAGGCCACCGACGTGGCCAACGCGATTCTGGACGGAACGGACTGCGTCATGCTTTCCGGGGAGTCCGCCATGGGCCGATACCCGGTTGACGCCGTGGCCATGCTGGCGGCGATTGCCGCGGCCATCGAGCCTCACAGAACGGGATCTCCCCTCCACGATGAATTAACGTCCTGCAACCTAAAAGAACCCGTTGGGCTTGCGGACATGATCGCACTGAGCGTTGAAACCACGCTTCAGCGCATAACTCCGGTGACGGTGGTTGTTCCTACCCATGGCGGTTCGACGGCCAGAAGAATATCGCGCTTCCGGCTTCCGGTTTGGATTACGGCTGTCAGCAGCGCCAGTAAAACCTGTCAGGACCTTGTCTTTTCATATGGTGTTTTCCCCTATCACGAAACCGATCATCCAAGCGATTGGAGAGCCTGGATCCGGAACTGGCTGAAGACCCAGGAGTTGGACGGCTCCCTGGTGGTAATGACCGAAGGGCCGTCCCGAAAACACCCTGAACGCAACAATCGCATGGAGATCGTCGACCTGACGCGGAGGTCGCCGCATGATTCTTGAGGGGATGCATTCCGATAGATCCTTGGTGGGACTAAAGGGGGCTGGAACCATGGAGGCTCTATGCCGGTAAAATTTCTACCGCGGGTTATTCGCCACACCCTGGAGGGCCGGTTTTTATCCCTTCTGGCAGCCATTCTCGTATATCTCGCTTTCGGCCCGGTCCTTGAGAAAACCAAAGAGTTCAAGTTTTTTCTCGATATCTTTTTTTCGATCATACTCATGGCCGGTATATTTGCCGTCAGCCAGAAGAAACGCAGCACTGTTATTGCGTTATCATTGGCCATTCCAACGTTAGTGGCCATCTGGACAAGAGAATTCAGCGGCGGTATCACCATTGAGGTTTTCAGCAGTGCTCTCAGCATCATTTTTTTCAGCTATACGCTTATTGTACTGCTGTCGTTTTTGCTCAAAAGTAAGAGGGTCACCCCTGACGTCATTTACGCGGCCCTCATCGGCTATCTTCTCATGGGGTTGATGTGGGCCAGTATCTATTCACTGATAGACACCATCACGCCCGGATCCTTCAGCGTTTTGCAAGGCTGGACCGAAAACCCCCGTCTGGTACATCTATATTTCAGTTATGTTACGTTGACCACACTCGGTTATGGTGACATATCGCCTTTGACGGCCCCGGCCTACTCCTTTTCAATTCTGGAAGCGATCATCGGGCAAATATATCTCACTGTTTTAGTTGCCCGATTGGTAGGGATGCACATCACGAACCCCAATGGGGGGAGTCATAACGGTTCGGATCGTTAATTGATCATATAGATTCGGACAGAGATCGTTCATCCCACACAAATCGCTTGATTTTATCATCTAACAGATTATATATTATTCGTAATCATCGAGGGTTCGTTTACAATGAGCAGCGGGCCGGTTTCGTACTGAAGGTAGGATCCATTTGACCAAGTGGCACCTGCAGTTTGGGACCATGAGAAATTTCAATGAAAGGAGGGTGTCTCTATGGCCAATGGAACGGTAAAATGGTTTAACGAGAAAAAGGGCTACGGCTTCATCGAACAAGAAGACGGGACGGATGTATTCGTTCATTTTAGCGGAATCAGCGGGTCCGGCTTCAAGACTCTTAACGAGGGCGACCGGGTGACTTTTGACGTCGAGCAAGGCCAGAAGGGTCTTGCTGCGGTGAACGTGATCGTTGTTTAACCTGACGGTTTGATTTAATGCGAGGGCATCTCATGCGGTAACGGTGTGAGGTGCCCTTGCTGTTTCCGGGCTTCAGAAATATCGAAAGGGTATATATGGACGGCGTGAATGGTTTTTCTTTTTATCGCGTCGTCCAGTCGTCCTCGGCATTCGCCCTCATCCGTTTGCCATCAGCCGGTCCACCCGTAGATCAGAGCTTGAACTTTTGCATGACCTTTTCTAGCAGGTAGTCGCCAATCGGTATGGCCGAAGTCGCCGCCGGGGACGGGGCATTGCAGACGTGCAAGGAACGCTCGCTCTCTGCAAAGAGAAAATCGTGCACCAGGCTGCCGTCATTTTTGACGGCCTGGGCGCGGATACCGGCCGGATAGGGACGGAGGTCACCGGATTTGAGGCGTGGGCAGTACCGGCGCACCCTTTTCAAGTATCCTGGTTTAAAAAGTGAGTCCCTGATTTCACCCAATCCCGACCGGTAGTTCTGTCTGAGAACCTTCCAAAAACCGTCAAAGGACAGCATTTCCATACTGTCCCTCAAATCAAAATTGATTCGACCATACCCTTCCCGTTTCCAACCGATGACCGCGTTGGGCCCGACGGTTACGGAGCCGTCGATCATGCGGGTGAGATGCACGCCCAGAAATGGCAAGTCCGGGTCGGGTATGGGATAGATGAGGTGATTGACAATGTGTTTGTACTCAGGAGCAAGCCGGTAATATTCCCCGCGGAAGGGGACAATCTGGAAATCGATGTCGATACCTGTCATTCGGGCCAGACGGTCAGCCATCAACCCGCCGCAGACGACCAGGTGATGTGCCCCAACGGCACCGTCCTGGTTGCCGGCATCCACTTGAATATGAACAGTATCCTTAAGCTCTTTTATCCCCCTGACCCGGGTGCCGCACCTGACTTCGCCGCCCAGTCCGGCGAAGAGATCGCGCATTTTGGCCGTGATTTTTTTGTAATCGGTGATGCCGGTGGCCGGTACCAACAGTGCGCCGATTCCGGCGATGTTCGGTTCCTTTTTTCTTAACTCTGTTTCCGACAGGCGTTGGGTTTCAATCCCGTTCTGGCGACATCTTTCCTCCAACGATCCCATACGGTCAAATTCGGTCGCATCGGTCGCAACCAGCAGCTTGCCGCACTGCTCATAAGCCAGGTTGTGCTCACGGCAGAACGCCAGGGTCAAGGAGGCACCCCGCTTGCAGAAATCAGCCTTGAGACTCCCCGGGGCATAATAGACACCGGCGTGAATGACGCCTGAATTGTGTCCGGTTTGGTGGCCGGCCACAGACGGCTCTTTTTCGATCAGGAGGACATCTGCATCGGGATAGCGCTGCTTTAGCTTCCAGGCCGTCGCTGTCCCGACGATTCCGCCACCGATGAGTACGAAGTCGAAATTTTTCAAGCTGCCCTCACCTTTGATATTAGGTTCTTAAACCCGCCGATACCGGACCATTCAGGATTTTTTTGCTGTGGCCGCTTTTTGTTCATCTTCCGCCTGAATAACAGCGCCGGCAGCGGCGGCGACCGATTCCAGTACCTTTTCTCTGGTGTCCTTGTCCGCATTTACCAGGGATTGCTGGACCTCAGGCGGCAGGGCGACGGTCACGTTGCGGTGCGCAAATTTGAGGCCGGCCTCTTGAAACGCCTCCTGCATGAGTCGATAAACCTCTTTGCGGATCGCGAACTGTTCTCCAGGAGGCGTTTTGTATTTTACGCGGATGATCATGGCCGAATCATCCAGTTCACGGACCCCTTGAGATTTGATCTTACCGATGAGTTTTGGCGCCAGTTTTTCGTCTGCGAGTATTTTCTTGTAGACTTTCTTTTTGACGAGCTTGCGGACTTTTTCGAGGTTTGTGTCGAAGGGGATGCGAAAATCGAGTTTGGTGATGATGTAGTCCCGGCTGAAGTTCGTGACCGAGCTGATGTCGCTGAAAGGAATCGTGTAGACCATGCCGCGCGGATGACGGAGCCTTAGAGCCCGCAGGGAGATGTGTTCCACCGTTCCTTTCTGCTTGCCGGTGTTGACATAGTCACCGACCCGGATGGCATCGTCGATCAGAAAAAAAACTCCGGAGATGATGTCTTTGACCAGGGTTTGGGCGCCAAAGCCTATGGCCAGGCCGATCACACCGGCACCGGCGATCAGCGGGGCGATGTCGATACCAATGGAAGACAGGGTGATCAGTGTCACCATGATAACGATCACGACCAGAATGAACTTGCGCAGTATCAGCAGAAGGTGCCGATGCGGGACCCGCCGGCACCGCCCTCCTCATGTTCTTCATCGTCATCCGGCATCTCCTGCCTGAGACGTCGCTGGATAGCAGCGCTCATCACCTCCCAAACGACATAGCCGATGATCACAACCACCAGAATGTTGAAGACGGCCTCGGAAACGCGTTCTCCGATGGGCAAACTGATTCCCCATATGCCTAGGAGCCAGAAGGCCATCCAGGCCGCCAGTGCGCTCCGCAGACCGATCCGGATGACGCGCTGCATGCGTTGGAGATTGACATGGCGCGATAATTCGTTCTTTTTTTCTTCTGCTGCATCAGCATCCGTTTTCGAGATCTGCGACCCCAATCGCCGCTTCGCGGTCACCGGCAGGGTCAGATTCCCCGTCGGTCTGACGACCCGGTGGGTTTATATTGAGGGTCGTCGACAATATCTTCTTCGTCGGGTATCGATAGATCGTCCTCATACTCAATGCGATCGACATTATTACCAAGTCCAACGCCATCAACGGCAATTTTCAAATCATCCGGCCGTTGAGCCAGGCCGAAGCTGACGTCCAGTATTTGCCGCAACCCCCAGTCAAGAAACAGATACAGGGGAATCATCGCCAATGTCTTGATCCCCAGGAAGCGGGATGTGTCTTGGAGCAGGTTTTCTGCCGTGGTTAAAGCCAACAGCAGGATGACCCCCAGACCGGCGAAGATGTGCCAGCGTTGGGCCAGCTCCGGCGCGGAGGCTGTTTGGCGGCAGGTTCTGCCAAAAGTAGAACAGCGACCTGTCTGCGCCGGCCGGCAATCATCCAGATAAGCATGCCGGCGATGACAAGGCCGACCAGTACCAATGATTTGAAATGGGCCGCTTCGCTGGCACCCGCCAGGCGGATGATGCCACAGGTCAGGGTCCCGAAGCTGCCGATTGCCGCAATGGCAACGATCCAGCGATACAGGTACACGGCGGCGTCATCGGTGATCGGCAAGAAACGCCGGTTTCCTCCGTTTGGTGCCAGGAAAAATTTTGATACCACGGATACCGCCCAGACGATCAGGATTGCCACCAGGTAAGTGGCCACCAGCACACGTTGGGGTGTGGTACGGTCTAGAAATACATAAAAACCCGTCAGTGTCGCCCCTACGAGCAGCACCATACCGGCAATGCTCAGCAACGCCAGCCCGGTGGAGGCGCCGATTCTCGTAATAAATTTGGAACCGGGACTGCCTTCGATACGCTTACGGATGCCGGCCGTCAGAAAACGGAACAGAAGCACGACAGCGAAGGCGGCTGCGAACACGAATACAACACTGAAAATGGTTCGTTCCGGATGGGACGCCTTCTCGCCGGTGCCCAGGTATGTAAAGATCGATGGTATTTGTGCCGGCGCTGCGGTTGCGCCGGTTTGGAGGAAAGCGATGCGCTCTTTCAACTTTTCCAACACTTCTTTCGAGCTGTTGATGAACCCGACCAATCGGCCGGTGTCCTCTTCCGGCTTTGTCGTCTTGGCTTCCTCTGCGGCTTGCTTTTTCAAAGCTTCGATCAATAGGCGCCGGACCTGTTCGTCGGTGAGAGCGGCCATGTAATCGTCAATATTTTGGGCATCGATATGTTCGGGCAGCTGGACGCTGTCGGATGAAGCCTTTTCGCCTTTAGATTTCTGGGCCGCTAACACCGCCTGAGGAGACGCATCGGCTATGGTTGGCTCGAGTCCATTGGGCGCGACCGTTAAGATCGCCGCAAAGGTAATGAATGCAGCAATAATGCGACGCCGTGGGATGCCGTTTCGCTTGGCGGTCATTTTTTTCTCCTCATGGGTTTATTCTGCATAGGGAATCCAGCGGCGAACCATTTTTTCCAATTTGCCGTTTTTACGCAGACTGTCGATGAAACGATTGGCCGCATCGAGCAATTCGGGATCGGTTTTTCGAATCCCCCAGGCGAGATCTTCTTCCGTCAGAAGGGAGGGGACAATGGCCAACTCCGCCGATGGCTGCTGTGACAGTAGCATGAGCAGTATCGGTCCGTCATGGACGAAGGCATCGATCCTATTGACCAGAAACGGTGTTAGAAGAGCATTCATTGCTTCTTCCCCTGTTTGATAAGCGGTAATTTTTTTTGCCGATTCAAAGTATTTTCGGACAAATATCTCGCCGGTAGTCCCTTTGACGACGCCGAAGTGCATGGCCGGGGACTGGCCGAGAATGCCGTAATAACCGGTCGGGAAACGGTTTTTATTTTCCCTTCGGACCATGGCCATTTGTCCGGTTTGATAGTAGGGAGAGCTGAATGTGATGCGCATCTCGCGCATTTTAGTAATCGTCATTCCGGACATGATGATGTCGGTACGTTTATCCAGCAGGGCCGGAATCTGGTCTACCCACTTCAGTTCGACAAAGCGTAGTTTTTTACCGATAAAACTTGAAAATTCATGTGCCAGTTCGGCATCCAGTCCGACAATTTCCCCGGACTGTTTGAAAACAAAGGGGGGCGAATTGGTGGACACCCCGACCCTGAGGACGGCGTCATCGGCGGGTTTTGAATCCGGTGACGGCTTGCTGGGCTGAGCGCATCCGGCAATCAGCATCAACAGAATCATACCTGTGGCAAATAATCCTTTACAGTAATTTAACGTGGTCGTCATGAATCAACCTCCCTCGGTTCCGATCGGTTGTTTTATAGCGCTTGTTAATAAAACGTTCCAGCATTCGAACGTCATTTTCTACAGCCACTTATACTACTATTACATTGTTCGGAATTTATTATTGAAAAGCGGTTTAATGCCTGTGCCGCCGCGGTTGCGTGCAGTTAAAGCAGCTGTAATTATTAAGTCAATTGAGATTAGAAGAAAGTCAACAGGTTATCAAGCTTAAAATGACGCCACCTTAATTGTGCGCTATACAGCCATGACGGCGAAATTGGTTTGCACGGGAGGTTATTTTGATGTGAATTTTAAAATATGAACTACACGGGGTTTGCACCGGCAAGGGTGATTTTCAGGGTCAGGATGTTTTTATTTTCAACCCGCCGGTATTCTAATGCATCCATCAATCGCCGCACGATGTGGATGCCCAGGCCGCCAATGCATCTGTTTTCAAGTGGTGCAAGGATATCAGGCGCTGGCATGGTCAACGGGTTGAAAGGCCGACCGTCATCAGTGACTTCGAGATTCAATTGGTTATTCTCGATATATATATGACAGCTAATTTGGTGGACATTTTCGTCATCATAGGCATGATTGATAATATTTGAAAATATTTCTTCCACGGCCAGGGTAGCATCGTGAACAAGTCTTTTGGTGAGGGAATGTCCTGAACCGATGTCATCTATCGCACGGGCGAGACGTTGGAATTCAGAGATGTCGTTAGTCAGGGAAAGGGTTGCCGTCATGATAAAAGGTTTTGAAAATCCATCTACTGATTATTTCCAGTTTAAGGAAGTTTCTATTTTATCTCATCAACCCTGATTATGCCAGATTTCTTTCTCCGGCGCATACACAATCATTGCTTGAAAAACCACGTTTCGACCATCCGAACCTGTCAGGAGGCACCAGTACAAAAATAATTCACAGCTACCGGCTTTGTTACATATCACCTTGTGGTTCATATCAGGAGAACGCCCCGAAAACGCATCTGGTTCCGGTCATTGTCCCGGGCACATCGCCAGATCAACCACCGATGGATGACATTTGACAAGTAACGCCGGAGGGTTCGTTAATGGTGAGACTGTGGTCTGAAGGTTTGTTTAAGACTGCCCGGCAGAAAATTTCGGCCAGCTTCCCATTGGATGCACCGTTTCGCAACGGTCCCCTGAGATCAAGCTGGCGATCCGACAGCAGGCAGGGACGCAGCTGACCGCTGGCGGTAAGTCTCAGACGGTTGCAGCTGTTACAGAAGTGGTGGCTTAGTGCGCTGATAAAGCCAATTTCTCCAACGGCATTTTCTATTCTGAATCGTTCGGCCGGACCATCGCCAGGATCTTTTTCGATTGGAACCAGCGCACCCAAACGGCGCAGTTTTTCCTTTATTTCGGCAACCAATAAGGGCGGGCCAAATTTCAAGCGTGCCTTGCCGATCGGCATGTATTCAATAAATCTGATGTGAAATGGATAATCTCGGGTGAGACCGGCAAAAGCGAGGAACTCATCATCGTTGATCCCCCTTAAGGCAACGACATTGAGCTTGATGGGGTCGAACCCGGCATCACTGGCTGTCGTGATGCCCTTCCATACCTGGTCGAAGAGGTCATTACCAGTGATTCTTCGGAACTTTGCCTTCTGAAGGGTGTCCAGGCTGATATTTAGCCGCCGTATTCCGGCAGCCTTGATGCGAGTAATATTTTCCTTGAGTAAAATACCGTTGGTTGTCAGAGTGACCTCTGCAATCCCGGGTATTTGAGACAGGTCCGCCAGAAAGTTGCCGGCACCTTTTCGCACCAGGGGTTCACCGCCAGTAACCCTGACCTTGGAGATCCCAAGGCCCACCCCAACCTCGACCAAACGCAGGATTTCTTCATACCGCAGGATATCCGCATGCGACAAACGACGCAAACGGTCTGCCGGGACACAGTAGATGCAGCGCAAGTTGCATCTGTCGGTAATAGATATCCGCAGGTAGTTCAGGTGGCGGTTGTAGCGATCGATCATCTGATGGTCAGGCATTGTATGAAATCCTATACTCAATATCGGACCTGAATCTATCGCCGATTGTCAAAAGTGTCAAACAGGACCTTTGTGCGCGACGCAAACACGTTCCGAGATCATTACAAAGAGGTGTTTTAACCCGCAACTTTGCAAGATCCGGTTTGCAGTTTCTAAAAAAAGAATCGTTCGATGAAATCGTCCACTGATTCAGTCTGGCTATAAGGGCATTGTCGCCCCAGGTGTGTTTAAATGATCCGAGATGGAACCGAATTGGCGTTATTCGAGGCTCATGGCAGTGGGGCGACAGCGTCGCTGCGAAGACCATTGACCATGAAAGACGTCAGATGGCTTCCCGTTCATTACCCCCGTTTTGGCCAAAAAGGGGACGTCGTGCCTTTCGGGAAATCACAGCGTGGTGGCCCCGCGGGGTATTGCCTGCCTTGTCATCTGGATTTGCTTGGTTGATTGGTATGCATGGTTCAGGATTGCTTCTACCAGGCCGGGAATTGTGAACCTTTCAGCCGTGACGTGCACTTTGAACCCCAATTTTTCGGCAGTCTCCGTGGTTATCGGGCCAATACTGGCGATGGTTGCTGACTTGACCAACTCTGCGAATCGGTCTTCGGGCAGCAGGGATTTGAAGTTGGAAACGGTGGATGAACTCGTGAAAGTAATCATATCTATGGCATTGGTTTCTAATTCTTCGATCAGCCGTTCGGCATGATCGATTACTGGCCGGGTATGATATACAGTAATTTCATCGACCATCGCTCCCATCGTTTTAAGTTCCTTGGGCAGGATCGGGCGTGCTTCGGCTGCTCGCGGCAACAGTATCCTTTTTCCGGTAACATCCACTTGCTTGAAGGCCGCCACAACCGATTCCGCCCGGTAGCTGTCCGGAATGATGTCGCTCGATAGGCCGAAATGCATGAGTTTATCAGCGGTTGCCGGGCCTATAGCGGCGGTATGCAAGTGTCCCAAGTTGCGGACATCCTTGCCCCGCGCGAATAAGCGCTCAAAGAAAAACGTCACGCCATTGACACTTGTGAAAATCAACCAACTGTAATCGGTTATATTTTCGATAGCCTTGTCCAAAGGAGACCAGTCTGTCGGTGGTTCGACCTTGATCGTCGGAAACTCGAGACATTCAGCACCAAGTTCGGACAAGCTCTGGATCAAATCGCTGGCCTGGGCTCGTGCCCGGGTAACAACGATCCTTTTGCCAAGCAAAGGGCGCTTGTCAAACCACTTCATGCTCTGCCGTAATTTCACCACCTCACCCACGACGATGATCGCCGGGGCTTTGAGCCCGGCTTCATTTGCGCGTTGAACGATATTTCCAAGTGTGCCTGAAACTGTTTGCTGGCGCGCGGTCGTTCCCCAGCGGACGAGAGCGACGGGAGTGCCGGCCGGCTTGCCATGTTGAATCAGTCTGCGAGTGATCTGGGGCAGGTTTTTCACGCCCATTAAAAAAACAAGGGTGCCGATTCCCCGAGCTAACGACTCCCAGTCGATAGTCGAGGCCTCTTTAGATGGATCTTCATGCCCAGTGACAAACGCAACGGTGGTGGTATATTTTCGATGGGTCAGTGGTATTCCAGCATACGCTGGTGCGGCAATAGCTGAAGTTACGCCTGGTACGATTTCAAACGGGATACTCGCGTCGATAAGGACTTCAGCTTCCTCGCCGCCCCGGCCGAAAATAAACGGATCACCGCCTTTCATCCGAACAACTGTTGCGCCTTCACGGGCTTTCTTTACGATGAGGGCATTGATTCCCTCCTGTGATAGCGTATGATCGCCGCCTTTTTTGCCCACATAAATCAGCTCGGCAGTTGGGTCGGCATATTTAAGCAGGGATGGGGCTGCCAGGTAATCGTAAATGATTACGGAGGCCTTGCGGATGCATTCCAGCCCTTTGACGGTTATTAGACCCGGATCGCCCGGGCCGGCCCCCACCAGATACACCAAACCATTTTTCGAGGTATTATTCATCTGCGGCCAGTTTTTCCAGTATTTTGTCCGCTCCCCTGATAAGGAGCTGCTCAGCAAGCTCACGACCGATCGACTCAGCGTTATCCGCCGGTCCGAGAACGCGGTCCCGAATGATCTTTAGGCCATCGACATCGGCGACGAGCCCGTCAAGTTGTATTTGATTTCCTTTAATCTCGCCATGAGCCGCGATGGGGACCTGGCAACTGCCCTCTAATCGATGCAGAAAAGAGCGTTCGCCAAACACAATCTGTCGGGTCGGCGGATGGTTCAGGCCGCTTACCTTTTCAGCAACCGGCCGGTCGTCCTGTCGGATTTCGATGCAAAGGGCGCCTTGTCCGGCTGCAGGCAACATCATACGGCCATCGAGATACTCTGTAATCCGGCTTTCCCATCCAAGACGAAGTACGCCCGCAGCTGCAAGAATGATAGCGTCAAGTCCCTCTGCCGGATCACCCAGTTTTCTTAGGCGGGTATCCAGATTACCTCTCAACGGAACGATATCTAAATCTGGGCGGGCGTGCAGAAGTTGAGCGGCCCGGCGCAGGCTGCTGGTGCCGATTCGGGCGTTAGCGGGGAGTTGGGTGAAAGCAAGGTTATTTTTGGCAATCAGTACATCGGCTGGATTCTCGCGCAGGGGAATCGGGCCGATGCACAGACCTGGCGGCAAATCGGCCGGCATGTCCTTCATGCTGTGAACCGCTAAGTCGACCTGGTTTTGCAGCAGTGCGTCTTCGATTTCTTTCACAAAAAGGCCCTTTCCGCCAACTTTTGCCAGCGGAACATCCAGAATTTTATCACCTTTGGTTTTGATGGTGACGAGCTGGATTGAAAGGGAGGGGTGGCGCTTAAGCAGTTCCGATTTGACCCAGTTGGCCTGCCACAGAGCGAGCTGGCTCCTTCGGGTGCCGATGCGCAATGAGTTTTTCATGATCAGTGACCGCACCCCGAACAGCTTTTCGCTGCACAACCGCTGCATGAAGAGCCAGCGGATTGGGTCACTGTTTGGCCGCCGCTGCCCTTGCTGACAAAGCCGCAAGTCGACATCATTCTGCAGACACGGGTGCTGCTGCAGGTCGGGCAATCCGGCGCTTCTTTACCGAATACCAGGCGTTCGAAGTCCTTGTTACAATCTTCACAATGATATTCATATATCGGCATGATGGTCTCCTTGCATCCTTAATATCGGCACGTTTCTTCGAATGCACCGCGGGCACTCGTGCGGGTGGTACTCTATATTTTTTCATCAACAACCAAAGGGGAGGCAAAAGAGATAATCTTAATCAACCGGGAGGAAAAATCAAGCTATTTAAGCAGAGTTTGTTTTTATTTGAATTGTTGCGGATACAGCATCCTTTCGACAAGCTCGCACAAAATATGCGCCATGGTCAGGTGACTTTCCTGTATTCTGGCGGTCGTATCGGACGGCACCGTTAGGGCGACATCGACCAGTGAAACCATTTCCCCGCCCCGTCCACCGAGCCCGATAGTATACAAATCCTTTTCCCTGGCCGCTTGAAGCCCTTTAAGCACGTTGGGTGAATTACCGCTGGTGCTGATGCCCCAGGCAATGTCACCTTTTTTCCCCAAGGCCTGAATTTGTTTGGAAAATATGTCATCGAAATGATAATCGTTGCTAATGCTTGTCAATATCGAGGAATCGGTTGTCAAGGCAATCGCAGCCAGCGGCGGGCGTTCGATCATAAATCGATTGACGAACTCGGCGGCAATATGTTGGGCATCAGCCGCACTTCCGCCGTTACCGAAGATGAGAACCTTGTGTCCAGCAGCGAGGCAGTCGGCCAGACGCTGAGCAACTGCTTCGATATTGTCGAGGTTGTTCCTAACAGCGTGCTCTTTGACCGACAGACTCTCGGACAGAATGTTGAGAATGAGATTGTCCATTGATCAGGAAGCCTTGTCTAAAAGGCGGTTTTCGACTTTTTCGAGATAGATCGACGCTGGCTCATAGTTTAGGTCGACAGCCGTCTGAAACTCTTGTTTGGCGTCTTCTAATCGACCGTCCTTGTAATAAATCCTTCCCAGCCGATATCGGTAGAGGCCGTTCTGTGGGGAGATGTCGGTGCTATGTCGGCAAAACGACTGTGCAATGTCCGCATTCTTGTCCATAGTGGTGTAAAGCCAGCCCAGGCCAGAGAGCGATGCCGCATCATTGGCATTCAACCGTAACGCTTTTTTGTAGGCAGCGACGGCATCTTCGGACTGTCCAAGTGCCGCAAAGCAATCCCCAAGCAAAGAGTAAACAGCGCCTGATTGCGGCTGCCAGGCGGCGGCCTTTTCTAAATATGCCCGGCATTTATCCAAATCGCCGTCTTCGAGGTACAGCTTAGCCAACTGAAGGGCCACCTCATGCAATCTATGGGGGCTTTTGTCCGCTTCGATGAGGTGAGTGGTGGCTTCGTCCCGTTCTCCCTGAAGGAGATGAACAAGGGCGGCGTTATAGTGCGATAGGGCTTCGTTGGAATCGAGCGTGATTGCGACGCTAAAGTGATCGAGCGCCTTTCTGAATTCTCCGGTGACCCCGTAACATACCCCCAGGCTGTTATGCAGATTGGCATCCTTGGCATCGATCAAAAGAGCGGTATTGAATTCGTCGATGGCGCCTTGGTAATTACCGCTGTCATAGAGCTTGTCACCGCTGATGTTGAGGCTGATGGCATCAAAACAAACCAGGCTGTCGGCCCCGAAAAACTTGGCGTGTTCCAATGCTTTTCCGGCATTGTCGAAGATCTGGTCTTTGTGGTATTCGAGCGTGGGGTATACGGCGATACCGATCGTTACGGTATGATGGCGGGCTGCAGCCAAAATATTTTTTATCTTTCTGGCCACCTCGATGCTCTCCGCCTGGTTACAGCCGGGGAAAAAACATCCAAATGCGGTGTTGTCGACAAGTCCCCATAAACCGTTAACAGACTGGCAAGTGGTTTCTACGGCTTGGGCGACCTTGAGTTGAATGTCCTGGGAGACGGTTTCACACACGGCGTTTGTCTCAGATTGATTCCCATCGATTTCGACGATGACAGCGCCGAAAACTGAAACCTCCTCCATGAGGCTCA
The DNA here is from genome assembly GCA_963848135.1 of uncultured delta proteobacterium. Lineage (GTDB taxonomy): Bacteria > Desulfobacterota > Desulfobacteria > Desulfobacterales > SG8-13 > JARFQH01. Next base: position 429,788 of record CAWKCK010000017.1, on the reverse strand, counting down.
TGGCACGAATCATGAGTGACTTGCCCCTGAGCAGATGGGGATAGGTCGATACAAGTCCATCATTTTCATCCGGTTCGACTGTAGGGCTGCATGTCGGTTTGGCTTCGGCGTGCGCTTTGGAGAGGATGAAATCGCGGGCCTCTGGCATGCCGGGTCTCAATTCTTTCAGATCCTGGGTCATTTTCAATCCTTCTGCAATAGGTTATCAAATGCGTGTTGAATGAGCGCCAGTTCGTCATCTTGGATGGTGCGCATATCCATGATGAACATGTCCTCTTCGATTCTGCCAATTATGGGGGGGCAATACCGGCGCATGGCCTTCTCAATCGTGTTGACCGACATTCCGCGCACTTTTATGCCGAGGCCTTTGCTGGGCAGCTCCAGCATCGGCATGGAACCGCCACCGGGTCTGGAAGCCAGATCGAGTGAACGGATTGTCACGCGCTCTTGCCCGCTTTTTTCAAGCTGCTTTTTCAACCGGGCGGCTTTTTCTTCAAGAACAGCGATCGGTTGCAGCAGCATGCGCAGAGTGGGAATCGTCTGGACCACTTTTTGCGGATCCCGATAGAGCCGGAGCGTGACTTCGAGGGCCGCCAGCGTCATCTTGTCGATTCGCAGCGCGCGATTGATCGGGTTTCTTTTTATGCGGTCGATATAATCACGCTTGCCGATGATCAAACCGGCCTGGGGACCGCCGAGAAGCTTGTCACCGCTGAATGTGATGATATCGGCACCGGCAGCGACGGAATCCTGGACAGTCGGCTCTTTCATCAAACCGTAGCGTGAAAAGTCGACAAAGGTTCCACTGCCAAGGTCTTCCATGACCGGAAGATTATGTTTATGGCCCAGCTCGACGAGTTCGTTCAGGGGCACTTCTGCGGAGAATCCAACAACACTGTAATTGCTTTTATGTACTTTTAATAGTAGGGCCGTTTGCTCGTCGATGGCGTTTTCATAATCCCTGGGATGTGTGCGATTTGTGGTACCGACTTCACACAAAATCCCACCGCTCTTGGCCATAACGTCCGGTATACGGAAAGATCCGCCGATTTCCACCAACTCGCCTCTGGATACGATGACCTTTTTATTCCTGGAGAGAGTCTCTAACGCCAACAATACGGCGCCGGCGTTGTTGTTGACAACCATGCTGGATTCGGCGCCACTGATTTCGCAAATGATATCTTCGACGGCGGCGTAACGAGACCCGCGTTTTCCTTTTTCTAAGTCGAATTCCAGATTCGAATACCTGCCGCTTACTTCGATAATGTTCTCAATAGCGGTTTCGGCCAGAAGTGACCGGCCCAGGTTTGTATGAACCACGATTCCGGTAGCATTGATTGTGCGACGCAGATTCAGGGTCGATGCGCGCTCGACGAACCGCTTGACACTTGTCGTGATTGACTGGTCGGAAAGGCTGTCGCTTAACGGTTTGCCATCATCTTGGATGATAGATTGCCGTCGTTCCTCGATGGCTGACCGGATGGCGCGGATCAAGACGGTGTGCGGTATGTCATCGAAGAAGGGTGCGCCTTTTAAGATCTCAAGAATGGCGTCGACTCCTGGGAGTTGGCGCAGGTTTTCTTTTTGGAGATTACTCAGATGCATAACTCTTACCCTGATGCTTCCGCTTCCGTATCGGTGCTGAAAAGTGCCTGGGGGATGAGATCGACGATGGCTGTCAGGTCTCCGGGGGCAAGATCGACCCGGCGCAGCCGATCTTCAATGGAGCCGCCGCCCATTCCCTCAAGCTCTATGCCGGTATTGAATCGGGCCATGAGAAGATCGGCCAGGTAGACGATATGCACCAGCTTGGTATGTTGCGGTGCCTTTTCAGGTTCGTGGTGGTAGGCGATGATGCTTTTCAGCGACTCGGGGAAAGACCACAAATCGGCAAGCGTGCTGCCGATAGTCGTGTGGTCAATGCCGAATAGATCTCTTTCGACCCGGGTCGAAAGCTCGTCTTCTCGATTGATTTTACGATAGAACAGCGGATAGGCCGAAGCAATGTGCTGATCGAGAACCACCTTACCGATATCATGCAGCAATCCAGCTGTGTAGGCTGTGGAAAGTTCGGCAGCTCCGGTGTAATCTGCGATTTTTTCGGCAATTACCGCCGTGCCGACGGCATGATGAAAGAGGCCGCCCATGCAGAGTGAATAGCCCCGCATCGACGTATCGAAGAAATTCTCCACCGCTGCCGATATGATCATCCTAACGAACAGATTTTCTCCAAGAAAGACGAGTGCATGGTCCAAGGATTCAATCTTGTTTTTCTTTGCAAAAAGGGCCGAGTTGCAAAGTTGGATTGTCCGGGCACTAATGACCTGGTCTTTTTTTATTTCTTCGGAAATGGCTTTGATGTCGTAAGATCCGGCGTCGATCATGCGCAAAATTTTCAGGGCCACCTGCGGAATCGGTTGAATCTTTTCCATGTCCAGCAGTATATCTTCCAGGGAGGAGGGCTGGTCCGTTCCAACGTCGCCGGTTTCTTCTCGGCCGAGGGGTTCGATGTGGTAAGACAACCTCGACATGTCGAGGCTCAAGCTGCAAGTGAAAAAACCACCGGTTTCCCAGTGAGCGATGGTGATGCCCTCTTCGGCCAGAAGCGTGTTGACCACTTCTGCCGTTCTGCCGCCGATATTCAAGTCCAGATCGGTGGTGTTCAGTGGACCCACCAGTGCGCCACCGGCAATAACGGCCGTCAAGTTGTCCCGGGTCGCTCCGGCTTGATAAAGCTCATTGAGGAACAGAGGTATACCGGTAAGGGCATAACGGGCGTCGGGCTGCTCTGATCCAGACCCAACCGGTTCGGGCAGTAGCAGATGAATCATCCCACCGATAGCCGCTTGAGGATCATACGCGGCGACCCCCACGCAGGTTCCCAGAAAAGACTGGAGCCTAATCGGGCCGGTCGCTCCAATCCAATATTTTCCAGAGGGTATCGTCTGTTGTTGCAATCCAATATTCATAAGGCCCCATTGTCAGGAAGCGAACGCTATTTGTCGGATATGCCTGATAAAATATACCTTATATCATTCAAAAGTCCATTATTTCAATCGATTATTTTGAAAGAGGAGAAGGAACACAAAGATCTTTATGTCGGCATCGTTTTCGTTTATGGTCTATTCTCAATAAGCCATTCCTTCGGCTTTGCCGGAGGTCATTGAATGGGGGGGCAGATGGACAGTAGAATCATCCTACCACTGGACCACGTTGCATGGGATCAGGCTTGTGAGATCATGAGCAAGACCAAAGGCTTGGTATGGGGTTACAAGATCCGTCGCAGCATTCTCGAGCATGGTTTAAATGCTTTGACTGATATTAAATCCTACGGCAGAGTCATGCTCGATTTTAAACTTTACGATATTCCCACTGCAATGACAGAGTCCTTGACGATGCACCTTGCTGCCGGTGCAGACATCACAACGGTCCACTGTACGTCGGGTTACGATCCCACGAAATATGGTTTGCCACGCGACCATATGGCCGGTGTGACGATTCTGACCTCCATGGAACAAAGGGAATTCAACCGTTACTACAAGGGCGGTGATTTGGTTGAAATGGTCGCACGGATGGCCATGGATTCTGTATCGCGGTACGAATATCTTGTCTGTTCGGCGGTCGACCTTCACCGGATTCGCGGTCTGGCCATTAAAAAAATTTGTCCGGGTATTAGACCCCTCTGGTATATGAAAGCCGACGACCAAGAACGGACGGCGACTCCCGCGCAGGCAGTGATAAATGGTGCCGACCTTCTCGTTATCGGTCGACCGATTTTGGGGGCAGCCGATATTGCCGAAGCGGTTCGGCGGACAAACGAAGAGATATTTGAAGCGTTGTCGGCGGGCTGATTCCAGAGTCCGTCTTATACGACGGCCCTGAAAATAGGGTTGCTCGCCGCGCTTGAACGGAGGATCCCCCGGGGCTGACCTTTTAGCAGAAGATGCTTCCCCGGGGCCGCTCAGGCCAGTCGAAAGGCCCCTTGCAGGCGGCGGCTGTCAGTTTGAATCCTAACATCTTGTAGATCAACTTTGCAGCGGCAAAGGCCGAGTTGGTATCATGCGCCTGAGCGGAGAGCTCGACGACATCGAATCCAATCACGTTTTTACGCTCGAAAATTTTTCGCAATAATTCCAGCGCTTCATCCCAGTAGAAACCGCCCGGCTCTGGTGTGCCGGTGCTTCGAATGACGCTCCAGTCAAATGCGTCGACATCAACAGTCAGTAAAACCGGATCCGGAAGTGCATCGAGGGCTGCATCGATATCGAAGTCGCCCTTGCGGTACATCGACATGGTACATACCGCCAGATTTTCGCGCTCAATCCGCTGCGCCTCTTGTGCGGACATGCTTCTTATGCCGATTTGAAGGGTGCTGCCGGTCAGTTCACGAATGCGGGACATCACACAGGCATGGCTGAAGCGGTTGTTTTCATAGGTGTCCCGCAGATCAGAGTGGGCGTCGAGTTGAATAACGGACAAGCGACCGTGCTTTGCGTGCAAGGCACGGGCAAAGCCATTGCTGATCGAATGATCGCCGCCGATAAGGACCACGAATTTACCTTGATCGATCAGCTCAGCGGCGCTGCGGAATATTGCCGCCTGCACGTCTGCAGGGTCTGTGGGCAATTCCGGCGGCATAACCGTAGCGATTCCCATGCGGAAAGACTCGCGCTTCAGCACCTCGTCATAGAGTTCCAACTGGTGTGAAGCGGCGATTATCGCCTCAGGCGCCCGGGCGGTGCCGGTACCGTAACTGATACCGCCTTCGTAAGGGACCGGCAGGATGACCACGGCGGCACGTTCAAAAGCGGTGTACTCGAAACCGGGGTCGAGAAACGGTTGCGGGTGGAGTTTCAACGGGCCTGCTCCAATTTTTTCGCAAATGTTGCTATTTGGTCATTGATGGTTTTCAGTGGCCTTGCGGAATTTTTTTCCAATATATAGGCGGCCAGAATGGGAAAAATAATGCTGTATTCCCCCCAGATCTGGATCAGTTTTTCGTCGTCCACCGCACGGTATTTGCCCCAAGTCACCGATTCGCTGAAGGTGCAACCGGACAAGCTGCCTTCCCGTTCAACCGCCGTTCCAATTTGAAGGCCACGATCGGCACCCTCAAAATCAATACCGAGTATCTGGCTTATGGTCGGGCTGGTCTGTTGGATGAAGTTCTTGGGTCCACCGCCACCCAGTTCTATAAATCCGGTTTGATCGGAGGAAAAGACGATGGCCGCTGCGTCGAAGATATCCTTCTGGGCGGACAGCACGACCGGGTATCCCAAGCGGTCACTCAGCACAAGGTTCATGGCGATGGAATGATTGGCCAATGAATCCCAGAATATGGGGACACCGTGTTTGGCGGCTGCGGCGACAAAACTGCGTTGGGGGAAGGTGCACTTTTCTGTGACCCAGAGACCCAACGCCCGGTTGAATTCCCAGCTGGACAGCGTCCGTCCGGCAAAGTGACCTGGATAACTTTCCTGAACAAAACGACGAATGATCTCATCCTGAGCTTCAAGGGTTTCCTTCTCTCGAATACCGATGTCGTAGATACGTGTGTCGCCATGTTTACGCAGGGCTTCGTCGTCCCAGGCAGGGGAAATGGCTTTGACCGGAAGCCCGAAGGCGAAGTGCAGGTCGTGGTAAACTTGTGCACCGGTTGAACAGATCACATCGATGACACCGGCCTCGATAAGAGAGATGATCATCCCCCCCATACCTCCTGCGACCCCGGCGCCGGCGATGCCGAGCCAGATGACATCGCCGTCTGACACCATGCGATTCAATAATTGGGCCGCACGGTACACATTCCTGGCCTCAAAGGATGTTTGACCCATCGTGTCAACAAGTTCGGAAACAGTCATTTTACCCGAGAGATAAGGGGGAACAATATCCGGGTGATCTTTGAACATCGAGTGGGACGGCATGACGAAATGTCCTCATCTGTTTATGTGTGGCCGTAAGTCACAAGATGGATGCATTGGTTGACTCAGGTCAGCAGCATGACGGCACTGGCGATGACCGTGGTCCAGAGGCCGTTCTTGTGGCCTTTGGCCGATTGGGCGATGCTGCGGGTGACAAACAACCTCTGGCCGACTTGGTAGACCTGCTTGCGTTCATTCCAGGCTACATTCGGGTCCAATTCTATCCCTAAGGTTGATGCCAACATGGTCGCCGCAAGATCTTCGGCAAAATCAGCCGACTTCTTCATCGTTTCCCCAAACCCGTGGTGCTCTGAGATATATCCGTATTGTTGATGATTTTTAGGGCGAGCCAACCCGATGGCGGCCGAGACCAGACGATTGGGTTCATCCGTTCCTTCCCGAGCCAAGACCGCAAAGGTGACTTGGCCGGGTTTGAGAGAATTGATGCCGGCCTCCCGCGAAACGATCTTGCAGTCAGGCGGAAAGATACTGGAGACATAGACCAGGTTACACTTTTCAATACCAGCGTCACGCAGTGCCAGTTCAAAGCTCTGCAGCTTGTTGCGGTGATATCCGACACCTTTGGTGAAAAATATTCTCCTGGGGATAAGATTTTCCAAATTCAGGGTTCCTTTCCTTTAGGCTCAATCGAGAACGTTCTCCAACAAGGCGGTGGGTCTTAGGATTTTTTAATCTGCTAGTGGATGGGTACAATTTAGAAAAAAAACATCCTCCGGTAAAGGATCACACCGAGTATCAGTAGAGCCAACAGGACCACGACGATCATCTGATCGGGATTGAATTTTTTCACCTTTATTGCAACACCGAATGAAAGGGCCGATTCGCTTGACACTTTCTTTTTTTTCAAAGTGGCAAGAATGTGCCGGTTAATCCTCCCGGTCCAACCCGAAAGCCGTGTGCAGGACCCGTACGGCCAGTTCGGTATATTTTTCCTCGATGACACAGGAGATCCGGATTTCAGATGTGCTGATCATGATTATGTTAACGTTTTCCTGGGCGAGAATATTGAACATGATGGAGGCCACACCGGAGTGGTTTCTCATCCCCACGCCGATTACCGAGACCTTGGCGATATTTTTACCACCAAACACTTTTTCGGCACCGATCTCCGCGGCGACAACGGTCTCGATTTCCATGGCTCTTTCATAATCTGATATCGGTACCGTGAATGTTAGATCGGTCTTACCCTTGGCGCGGGTGTTCTGAATGATCATATCCACGACGATTCCCGCATTGGCAATAGGGGTGAAGATTTTCGCCGCAATACCCGGTTGGTCGGGAACCTTCTTGAGTGTGATGCGGGCTTGGTCTTTATCGTGTGTAACCGCCGTAACGATCAGTTTCTCCATGCCGGAATCTTCATTAATGACCATAGTCCCTTCCTCTTCATTAAAGGATGATCTGACGTGCACAGGAACATTGAACTTTTTTGCAAATCCCACCGATCGTATTTGCAGGACCTTGGCGCCCAGACTGGCCATATTCAGCATCTCGTCGTAAGATACAACCTTGAGTTTACGCGCCTTGGGACAAATGTTGGGATCGGCGGTATAAATGCCATCAACATCGGTGAAAATTTCACAAATGTCCGCTTTCAACGCCGCCGCAATTGCCACTGCAGAGGTGTCCGAACCACCGCGGCCCAACGTGGTAATGTTGCCTTCAGGATCACAACCCTGAAAACCAGCTACGACGATGATATTGCGGCCGGTCATCAGTTGTTTGATGCGTTCGGTGCCGATGTCCATAATTCGCGCATTGCCATAGTCGCAGTTGGTGTGAACTTCGGCCTGAAATCCCAGTAAGGATCGGGCCGGATAATTCATAGAGTTCAGCGTCATGGCCAGCAGGGCGGCTGTGGTTTGTTCACCGGTGGCCAATAGAACGTCCAGCTCTCTCTTTTCGGGTCTGTTACTGATCTGAGCCGCCATTTTGACCAGGCTATCGGTGGTACCAGCCATTGCTGAAATGACGACCACAACATCGTTGCCGCCGTCATAGGCGAACGCCACCCGTTTGGCAACGTTGCGGATCCGTTCCAGGTCCGCAACCGAAGTTCCGCCGTACTTCTGCACAATCAACCCCATTTTTTCTCCTCAACTGTTTTAGCGATGCGTTTTAGCATAGTGGTGGCCACAGATCCAGTGGCGATTACCGTCATGTTTCGGGATTGGCGGTCCGATATTTCGAAATGGATCTGCAACTTGTCCTCCGGCAGTTCGGATTGAATCCGTTCAGCCCATTCGATGACTGTAACGCCATCTCCACCCATGATATCAGGCAACCCGATGTCATCTGCCTCCTCAGGGGCGCCGATACGGTAGAGGTCGACGTGATGAAGGCGCAATCGTCCCGGATATTCGTTGATCAGGGTAAATGTGGGGCTGGTGATATAATATTCAGCCGGCACTTGCAAGCCCTTTGCAAGCCCTTGAACAAAGGTTGTTTTTCCGCTTCCAAGATCTCCGGTCAATGCCATTACCAGCCCATCCCGGAGAAGAGTGCCTATTTTTTCACCGAGTGCTTGGGTTTGGCTGGATGAACATGTCTTTAGTGTTATTTGGAGGCGATTCATTGATATTTTTCCCAACGCTATTTAACCATTTATTTCAACAGGTTGAAATATGTCCTTAAAATATGCGGAGAGAGCGATTCGGCGGGTCGGTCCGGCTAAGGTTTTGCGGCTACCGGATAGGCCGAACGAGATAATATTTCTGAAGGGATTTTGCCGATAAGATCTGAAGCGAGATACCCCCAGGGACCATTTTTCGCAGCAAGGGTATCGGCGGCTGCACCGTGAAGGTAAACACCGAGATGACAAGCGGCTTCGATGGGATACCCTTGGGCGATGAAACCGGTGATCAGGCCGGTCAGAACATCTCCCATGCCACCAGCGGCCATTCCGGGATTGCCGGTTGAATTGGTAAAGACAAAACCGTCGGGATGGGCGATGACCGTTCCGGCGCCTTTCAATACAACGTGGACCTTGAAGGCCCGCGAAAAGTCTCGGGCGCATGCGATGCGATTTTCCTGAACGGTTTTGATGCTTGTTTCAGCCAGGCGGGCCATTTCACCGGGGTGGGGTGTGATGACCACAGGTGCCTTACATCGTCGGAGTCTATCCGTTGCACCGGCGATATTATTCAGTCCGTCGGCATCGATTACCATTGGTAGTCGGCACTGTTCCAACAGCTGGTACACAAGGGATCTGGTTTCGTCAGGTTGCCCCATGCCCGGCCCCATAGCCAGACAGCGTTTGCCTCCGAGCAACCGAAGGATAACTTCCAACGATGCCTCTCCAAGAAATCCACCGTCGGTTTCAGGCAATGCGGCAGTCATCACTTCCAGTGTTTGAGAAGCTACAATCGGTTCGAGACTTTGCGGCACTCCCAATGTTACCAGGCCGGCGCCGGCGCGCATGGCTGCAGCGGCGGTCATGGTTGCCGCACCGGATTTACCCGGTGATCCGGCGAGAACCAACGCATGGCCGGTTCGGCCTTTGTGGGTATTTTGTGGCCGGGGTTGGAAATAGCCGCGAATATCACCAAGTGTAAGGAGGTATTGCTTGGGGTCGACCTCTTCGGCGATGTGAGGTGGTATGCCGATATCGATAACTCTCAGTTTGCCAGTCAACGCAGCACCGGGATATTGATAATGGCCAGTTTTGGCAAAGGCGAAGGTTGCGGTGGTACAGGCACGTATGCTGGTTCCACATGGCTGGCCGGTATCGGCATTTAAACCTGAGGGGATATCGACCGAAAGAACCGGTTTGTCGAGGCTGTTTATGAAGTCGATGGCCTCGCGATAATAACCGCGGACATCCGATTTTAATCCGGTGCCCAATATAGCATCGACCCATATATCTTTGCGGCGCATGGAATCTTTGGCGTGATCGAATGCATCCGGATCCGGTATGACCATCATTGCAATACCCAGTGGTGCCAGCAGTTCAAAATTGGCGGCGGCATCTCCTGCCAGGCGTGAGGTGTCTGTCAGCAGATAAACGGTGACATTGATATCCTTGCCGGCCAGGTAACGGGCGATCACGAATCCGTCTCCGCCATTGTTTCCCCGGCCTGCGATGATACCAACCTTGCGCTTGATCATATCCGGGAACGTTTCGAGGAAAAAATCGGCAGCACCGCGTCCGGCATTTTCCATGAGGATTCTCCCGGGTAATCCGAATGATTCAATCGTTCGGTGGTCCATCTCCTGCATTTCCTTTGCGGTTACAAGGTACATTCCCCCGTCTCCTTGCGATAATTCAATGACTTCCGTCAAAGCCGGATGAATGGCTTGTGTACCGCTCAAAGCAGTCTTTTAAAACCATTATTTCGGGCAACTAAACGGTCATTGAATGTTATTAACTTAAAGGTATCAGTTATCGGCCCTGCTGGATGTAAGTGGTCTACTGTTCACCCGAATATTTCATCGTTACAAAAAGGAACGGAAAGAACCGACTGGCCTCGTCGAAGCGCATATTAATTACTTGGGAACGGCGGATTCCCATTCCTACCAACCGGCTCTTTCAGCGTTAATGCGGCGACCTTACAGTTCTTTTATGAGACGCCGCATATCCCTGACGGCCTTTTCCATTCCGGTCAGAACAGCGCGGGATACGATGCTGTGACCGATGGTAAATGTGTCGATTTCTTTCAGTCCTCCAAAGGCGGCAATCGTATGATACCCGATTCCATATCCGGCGTGGACCCTGATCTTTAATCGATAGGCCAGTTTTACGGCATCTACGATACGCGTAAAGATCTGGGCTCGTTTGGCGCTTGTGGCGGCCTCACAAAAGGAGCCCGTATTGATTTCCACCGTATTGGCATTGCACTGATGGGCCAGTTTTAGCTGCTCGGGATCGGGATCGATAAAAATACCTACCGGAATACCGCTGTTCTCCAGATTGTTGATTATTTCTGCCACATTGGATTTGTGGACCATCAGATCGAGACCGTTTTCGGTTGACGATTCCTCCCGTGTTTCCGGAACGAGAATGACCGTATCCGGTTTGATGTTCAGCGCCACACCGAGCATTTCCGAAGTCGCCGCCATTTTCAACTCGAAATGGGTGTGCACGATTCTGCGCAGGATTCTCAGGTCACGATCCTGGATGTGTCGCCGGTCTTCATGCAGATGCACCGATAGACCGTCGGCGCCTCCCATTTCTGCTAAAACAGCAACGGCAGACGGCTCCGGCGATGCTGCTCTGCCGGCCTCCCTGAGCGTCGCTACGTGGTCGATTTGTACCGTCAGTTTTGCCATTGATCCTCCTTATGACCACGAGAAATGTAATTTAATCGTTGTTCCTAACATACCGAGGTAGACCATCGCCGATATTTCCGAACGCGCGGTTTGATCACGATGAACACCCCATGAATTTCAGGCGTCCGATGGCGGGCAATCCTTGCTTTATAATCGAGTTCATGCGTTGCGGACCCTATCGGTCAGGACCGCCGAATCCATTTTTTGTGAATTCATCAGCATCCCGTTCTGAGGCTCGGAAACGGTTTCACGTCACTTTTGTAGCGCGCGAATCAGGTTCATCAGTTCCAGATGTTTTTCTTCCATTCGTCCGGCATCATCCATATTGGTTTCGTGATCGTACCCGAAAAGGTGCAATATGCCGTGTATCAGAAGTTCTTCAAGGCGGGTATCCATTGCCAATCCTGCCTGTTTCCCCTCGCGCGCGGCCGTATCTACCGAAATAACGATGTCGCCGAGCAGCTGAGGGGTGATCTCTGTATATGCGCCCTCTCTCATGGGGAAGGCGATAACATTCGTGGCGCCTTCCCGGTTCAGGTATTGCCGGTTCAAAAGGGCAATACCTTCATCATTAACGAATACAATGGAAAGCTCTGCTTCAGGACTGCCCAAGGCGTCTAATACGGCGCGTGCCTTTTTCCGCATATCCTCTACTGGTATTTGGTAGCTGCTTTGCCGATTGTCTATCAGGATTCCCATTTTTCACTTTCTCACTGGCTGTCGACCGAGATTCGGGATATTCAATCCGGTGGTGGTGGATGGCATTGAGTATTTTATTAAAATTTTTGGCAATTTTGTGGAGATCCCGCAGCGTCAGGTCACAATTGTCGAGTTGGCCATCGGAGAACACCTTGTTGATCAGGTTCTGCACCAGTCCTTGAATTCTCGCGGGGGTAGGATTGGCCAGGGTTCTCGATGCCGCTTCGACCACATCGGCCAGCATCACCAGTGCGACTTCCCGGGTTTGCGGTTTGGGTCCAGGGTATCTGAAGTCGTCAATCTTTACGCCGTCTTCGCCTCTTTGCTGTTTGGCTTTTTCGTAAAAATAGGTGATCAGGCTGGTGCCGTGATGCTGTTGTATGGTATCGAATATGGCTGCTCCCAAGCGGTTTTTCTTGGCGATTTCGGTACCGTCTTTGACATGGGCCACCAGAATCAAGCTCGACATTGACGGTGCCAGCTTGTCGTGTTTGTTTTTGCCGTCCCTCTGGTTCTCGATAAAATACAAGGGTTTTTTAGTTTTTCCGATATCGTGATAATAGCCGCAGACCTTGGCCAATAGTGAATTGACGCCGATTTCAGAAGCCGCTGCCTCCACCATCGACCCGACAATCACCGAATGATGGTAAGTACCGGGGGCTTCTATGAGCAATTTCCGGAGAATCGGCCGGTCCAGGTTTGCCAATTCAAGCAGCTTGATGTCGGTGGTATAGTCAAATGCAATTTCTGCCATGGGAACAATTCCCGCGGCGACGATACCAGAGCCGATGCCGCCCAGAAACCCGAACGCGCCGTCCCAGAGTAAATTATTCACCGTGAGTCGGGTGAGGTAAACGGCAACAGCTGTCACAAGGAGTATATTAAGGAGGCCGAGCTTACAACCGGCTTTGATAAACACTTTACGCTCACGGCAGTTTCGAATCCAGTAAGCGGCCATCGTACCGTTAATCAAAAAGTATAGAAAGAGGGTAAAATCAGTTTGAAAAATCATTGCGGTAAGAATAGCAATAATCGCGGCGCAGGGAACGGCGAGTTCGAATCCGAGAAACAGACAGATGATCATCGCTCCCGCAGCAATTGGCGCACCGTAAACGATGGCGGTAGCCGCCAATTCGGAAGACCCTCGGCCGGCAAGCGAATCCGACAGGTACACGGTAAGGTGGGCGGTAACAAAGACGCCCATCAAAACAACGGCGATAAACAGAAGGTTTTTGTTCTGTTCTGCAATTTTGCGTCCGAATTTCGGTCGATATAGAACAACGGTGGCAATCAGCAGGAGTATGACCAAAAGCGCGATTCCGATACTGCGCGTCACCAGATTGTCGTTTTGCATTTGTTCCTGGAGCGCTGCGAGCTTCAACAATTGAACATCGGTTACCCGTTCGCCTTCACGCAGCAGCATTTCTCCGGCTTTTATTTTGTAAAGAACCGGTTTTACAGCCTCGGCCCCTTCCTTCTTGCGTTCCTCGGTTTCACTTTTATTGAGGGTGATATTCGGCTGCAATAGTTGCTGGGCCAGGTCAATCATTAAAGATCGGCTGGTGTAACTGTGTCCCTTCAGGCGCGTTTCGCCTGCAAGGCGTATCATCGATTTTGCTTGGTCAAGGTCGTAAAATTGTTTGAGGTCCGAAATAACTTGCTCATTTTTTGTACCGAGATCTCTCAGTACGATTCCCTTGTCTCCGTCCTTCAAAAACATTGATCTGTTTGTGACAATGCCTTTTTCCAGCACGTCTGTCAGCATATTATTGATCGCGGCGACGATGTCTTCGGAAAATCCCTCTTTGACAAGGAGGTTGAACGCATCTTCCTTGATGTCTATACCGATCTGTTGAGCAAAATCGTCCTTGTGTTCCCGGACTTGGCCGTCGGTCTGCGGTAGTCTAATGTCCGGACGTGGCGATACCGCACGGCCGTAAATTGCCACTGATCGCAGCAACTCGGGGGCAGCCTCCGCTTCCATTACAGATCGTAATTCGGCAAAGGCATCCTCGACCCGTGTCGTCAGGGCCAATAACAATCCTGTATCGTGGTCGTAAACAGTCTGGACTTCCTGGACGGCCCTCTGCCGGTTATTCTCGGTGGCATCGCTATCCTGAATGAAGAAGTCTTGGGGGGCCTTGATGTCCCTTTCGGCGATGTCTCCAGGTTTGTAAGATGGGCCGGTCGTCACCATTTTGGGATGGAGCAAGATCGTGAAAACCGCCGTTACGGCCAAGAGCAGAATCCATCGAAAATGGCGGCTTTCTAAAAATATTTTCCGAACGGATTCTTTTCGCCGCTCGATTCCGGATGGCCAGTCTCTGCCTGCAGTTTTGGGGGAAGGTGACGAATTCAAGACATCAATGCTCCATTAATTGGTTGACGCTGTGGATTGCTCGAGTTCAGATTTTCTTTTTTTCTAAATCTTCGTAAGCCTCGATGATGTCCTGTACAAGGCGGTGCCGGACGACATCGATCTTGGAAAAAAAAACAAACCCTATGCCTGTAATCCCTTGAAGTATGTTTTTTGCTTCAACCAGCCCGGATTGTTTCTCAACCGGCAAATCGATCTGCGTAATGTCTCCGGTGATAACGGCTTTCGAATTATAACCGATTCGGGTCAGGAACATTTTCATCTGTTCGGAGGTCGTATTTTGAGCTTCATCCAGGATGATGAATGAGTCGTTTAATGTTCTGCCACGCATGAAGGCAATCGGCGCAACCTCGATGACACCTTGGTGCATCAGGGTCGCTACCTTTTCGAATCTCATCATATCATGAAGGGCATCATAGAGTGGCCGCAGATAAGGGTCGACTTTTTCGGACAGATCGCCGGGAAGAAAACCGAGAGCCTCGCCGGCTTCAACAGCTGGCCGCGTTAGTATGATGCGGCTGACGCGTCCCTTGTTCAAGGATTCAACGGCCATGGCCATGGCGAGATATGTCTTGCCTGTACCTGCGGGGCCGACGCCAAACACGATGTCAAGAGTACGAATCGCATCGATGTATTCCTTCTGTGCGGGACTCTTGGGAGCGATAAAGCCTTTTCTGGACTTTACCGAAACCGTATCCAAGAATATATCTTTTAGGCTGACCTTATCGTTGCTGCTCAGAACGTTGATGGCGTAATCGACATCGTTGGGGTGGACAGGGTATTTGGATTTCAAAAGTCCATAGAGCTGAAGCAGGACGTTTTCGGCCAGACGGGAGGCGATATCTTCCCCCTCTATAAATACCATATTGCCCCGGACGTTAATACGTACATCCAGGGCAGCAGATATTTTCTTTAAGTTGCCGTTGTGTTCGCCGAACAATTGCCGTGTCAGGCCGATATCTTCAAAGGTTAGAGTCGCGGGGCTGGCGATAGAATTATTACCAATAGGCTTTAAAGGTTTCGTATTCATCGGACGATCTCACGTATTCGGTTCATACCGGTTATTGTTATAAGTCAAATTCCATTCTCGACGGTGAACAAGCACTGTTTCACACCCAGTTTGTTCATGCCGAACGAATCAACCCAATTTTTTAGCATACCTTCTCGGCCAAATGCAAATAATCTGTGCGGTCATAATGCTGAGCTCAAAAACACCTTGACTCTCAATGGTACCCGGTGATAATTTCAGCGTTTATTGTTTACTGAGCAACGTCGCTGATGAGTGGATGGCACTGAGAGCGGCCACATTTGGTTGCCCAAGAACCATAAACTGAAGGCCGGTTTTGCGCGATAAAAAATTAAGGCTGTCGGCGACCGGCAGCGTGGCCTTATTGTTTATATCCCTAAGATTTATTGATACCTGCCTTTATACTGCCGGTTCAGCAAATGGTTTCTCTGCATCGGCCACCGGTTGTAACGCCGGTTTTGCGTGACAAGAGTAAAGGATCATATGAATCCGTTTGATATGATGGCCATCGTTATTCTTGCCTTCTGTGTCATCAGGGGCATATTCAGAGGCCTGATCAAAGAGATGTCATCGATTGTCGGCGTGCTGGCCGGCTACTATGCCGCCTACTCTTATTATCCAGAAATTGCCCGACTGCTTGCACGTTGGATGACCAATTCGGTCTATATCAATATCTTAAGTTTCCTGATTCTCTTTTGTGCCGTATTCCTCATTGTCAGTGCGCTGGGTGTGATTATAAAGTATGCGCTGAACATTGCCTTTTTGGGGTGGTTCGACCGCATTTGCGGGTCCCTGTTTGGCTCAATCAAAGGAATTCTGATCGTGGCGGTTCTGGTTGTTATCTTCACCGCTTTTCTTCCACAAGGGTCCCCTGTCATCAAGGATTCTCTGCTTGCCCCCCACGTGGTCATGATATCTGAAAAATTGGTCAAGTTTGTTTCCAGAGACCTCAAACAGCAGTTTTCTTCCAAGATCGAGCATTTTAAAAAATCTTGGAATATCAATCCATGACCTCGATTTCCCCCCGTCTCCCTGCCGGCTCGCTTGAAAACCTAATGCGTTTGATTCAGACGCTCAGAGGGGAACAAGGATGCCCATGGGACAAACAGCAGACCTCCCAATCCATAGCACGATATTTGACCGAAGAGATCTACGAGTTGGTCGATGCCATCGCGACCGGGAATCCCGATAAAACCTGCGAAGAACTCGGGGATGTTCTGTTTCACGTGTTTTTTATGGCTGAATTGTATCGGGAGCAGGGGCTCTTTGACATCGGTACCGTTGCACGTCAAAATACAGAGAAGATGACACGGCGACATCCCCACGTCTTCGGTACCGCACGCATCGACAGTGCCGAGGCGGTTCGGAAGCAATGGCATCAAATAAAAAAGGGCGAAAAAGGATCCGCAGGGAATGAATCGGCGCTGGATGCAGTTCCGGTTCAATTGCCGGCCTTGATGCGGGCGTATCGTATCTCAGAGCGCGCCGCACGTGCCGGGTTCGACTGGCCTGACCTTAGGGGAGTCATGGAAAAGGTGGAAGAGGAATGGGACGAGTTCAAGCAGGCCCTTATGAGGAAACAGCCTGAGCAAGCGATCATCGAGTTCGGCGACATTCTGTTCACTTTGACCAATGTCGCCCGTTTTGCCCGGATTCATCCGGAAACAGCCCTGGGTGGGGCTATCAATAAGTTCGTGAAACGATTTAAATCACTCGAGCAGAAGGTCCTTGCGCGGGGCGGATCCATCGATGAGCTATCTCCGGCCGATCTTGATGCGATCTGGGAGGCGATCAAGGCCGAGGAAGAAGCGCAAACCGATCGTTAATTTTTTGACTTCACTACAAGGATCCGGGCGGTGCTTACCGGGTTGTAAATACTTAAACCGGATCCGGAAAGCACCACCTTAACTTTGTACAGACTTTTCGGACGGTCTGCAACATGAACTTTTCTAATATCTGATAACTGCTCGATCAGGCGATTTCACCAAATGGAACGTATCCCGGTGGAACCTTTTCGACCAGTTTGCCATGCTGATCATATCTTTCAAGTATGACCTGACCATCTTCGATTCGATGGCGGGTTGTCGTCTCGGCCTTTTCCTCGTCGTTCTGTTTCATATCTGAACGCCGGCTGTCATTGGATTTTTCTACCGGGCGAGGCACGCTGGTTTGCATTGATTTTTGAACCAGCGCCTCCTTGTCGCCGACTGTTGTGCCATGATTTACGCGTACAGCCTGCTGAAGAGTATATTCTCCTATAGTATTGATCATGGTTACCCCCTCTCATCCGCAAGTGATGTCGGGTCAACGGATACATCAATTGCAGTTATACTGCTGGCGGGTTATTTCAATCGTGTTCATAGCCTGGTTCCTGCAATACTGGCACGGGGCTGAGGGCATTTAATTTTCGTCAGAAACGGCCGCCGGTCTCATTTTCTCCGACGTGTTTAGGTTCACCTCTGTTGCACCAGCATCCGGTCCGCCTGTCAATTCTTCGATACGCCGGATGACGAAACTGGCATTTTCAACCGAAAGCCTGTTGGTCTCTTTTTCTGCGCCTCCTTGCATAACATTATACTCAAATTGGGTGTTTTTATTCTGTAACGTCGAATGTTTACTTATGGTTTGGTTCGCAGAGGCCGCACTAGCTCCGATTCCCTCTTTGGTAATGCGGGCCACAATGTCCGCGGCGACACTATCGATAAGATTCTGCCGTTTCCCCTCGGCCGAAATTTGAACCCTATCCGAATTCGGTTTACGTATTGTCGGTCGGTCGGTTTTTTCGGTTCTGTCTTTACTGAGATGGTTCGTGTAAACCTTTAGGACATTATGCATCTGATAATTCGAAATGTGCATCGCATCTCACCGTTGATACCCATAAGGTGTTGAAACCGGATGGCGGATATTATTACCTGGCTCTGTTATCGGCAACCCGGAGGAAAACTTAAGAAAAAAATAGCCAGGAATGTTTAAAATCTATTAAGTAACTGAAAATATAGTATAATGTTTTGTCCTGAAAGTGTTTTTGGCAAGGATTTTTTGCCCTTTTGATCTTTCCAGGGATTGACTGTGGTGAACTCTATCCCAGAGATTTCAGCTTCTGAGTTGATCTCCAATGGTACAGGCTCCGGCGTGCGCCCCGCGTGTCAGGCGGGAAAGTGTATAATTATCGGGAGGTTCTGTGGTTTGATTCGATCCGAGGGGTTAGGATGAGCGGGATGCAGGATAAAGGGCGGCTGGACAGGGAAAACCACCGCTGCAGGCGGGCAGATCGAGCCCGTCTGCAGGTTAATCATCGAAGTCTCCCTCAAGAGTTTCCTTTGAGGCAAGAGTTGACGCTTTTGCGGTGATTCTTTTCGGTGTCCAATCCGATGCGTTTTCAATTTTTCCGATCTTGGCACCGGGATCATAGGCATTCGCCGCCAGGATCGCATCGATGACCATCGGTGCCGTATCGGAGGCATTGAATACGTTTGTGATCATATCGTGGGCAAAGTTTTCAACTCTCTGAATCATCCGTTCACGAATTTCAGCCGGTTGACCGAGGAGTTTGTTTTCAAAGGGGAGGTTGAGTTTCTTGAAATCGCCGCTTTTCAAACCACTGGCCGCGGCATGGGCGGTCATCGCCAGCCACATCTCCTCGGTAACGCCTTGGCCTTTCACTTTAATAAAACCGCCGGATTCATCCAGTATGGCATTTCCGTAATCGTTGACTTCGAGCCCCCAGGAGACCATTTGCAGGGCGGTGGCCACATTGGCTTTTGTCGTACGGGTTGTGGTGGCAATGTCAACCAAACGGTCCGAGCTGTTACCGGACGTGCCGTGTTGGGCGCCGGACACTTTGTACTTTGCAAGAGCTTCGTGAATCTGACGGGTCAGGTCAATCTGAATGCCTTGGGAACTGGCTTCGATACCATGGGTCGTTCCGTTGTTCAGAGCGATCCAATCCGGAAAAATTTCATGGGCGTTCAGGCCCTGGATCAAAAACAGCGCTTCCTCAACGGTTGAAAGACCGGCTTTCCCTTTTATTTCGCCGACTTCAGTTTCGAGTCCTGCCCATTTCGGCACGCAGGGGTTAAGCGCAATGCTGGCGATCAGGTTGCGGTCATCGGTCATGTGCGATGCGTCTATGGCAATCGAGGTGATTCCGGCTTCGAAGAGGGTCGGTATTTCTGTTTTTGCGGCGGCGATGTCGGCATCGCTTTTAATTCCATAGTGGTCAGCATGGATTGCCACCGGTACGGTAATTCCCATTTCGTTGCAGGCGGCATCCACTTGCCGGGCGATATTCCAGTAATTTACGGCACAATAGGCGCTGGCACCGCCTTCCGACTTGGCGATTTCGATGATGAGGGCTGCCTTCGCGCGTTGAGCGGCGCGCAAGGCACCCCGAATAACAAAGTGGCTCCGTCCATTGGCAGCCAGCGCTATCGCTTTACCTTTTGCCAGCATCGCCCGATCGATGAATTTACCACTGACAATCAAGGCTTTCGAATGCGGGAAAAGTTTTTTTATGTTCGGGGGACGCCCTATTTCAAGCGCTTTTTCAAAACCTTCGGTGTACTGTCCGGTCATCGAGGCATCTCCTATTTTTCAACGAAATGGCATGCGTTATAATCAGCAACAATTTTTGTTCGTCAATCTCGGTACAGGGGGCATCCCCCATTGGTTCGCCGGCCGCTACCGGTTGAATTCGTAAATTTCATATTCCGTTTTTTCTCCGAGCATCGCATCGATCATGTTCTGTATTTCCGTGCGTTCCTTGGAGAGCACCCACCGCCGCCAGTCATCATTCGAACGCCAGGTGCTGATTACGAGATACTGGCCCGGTCGGTCGATACGTTTTAGCGTTTCACCGGAAATATAGCCGGGTTGGTTGCCGGCAACTGCACGCAATTGCCTGAAAAATGGCATGAGATCTTTGGCCCTGTTTTCGGGTATGTTCCGCTTGATGAGTATTTTTACAGCCATGTGCCCTCCTCCCTGTTATAAGTTTACTTCTGGTACTATCTATAAGTAGAAAAGGAGATCAGATCAGCTGTTTCAGGTCATTAGAGGCGACTTCACTTACTGGGAATCCGGTTTTTCTTTTGAGCGCGCCTTATTTTCCTCGGCAACCCTGGTGTTGTATTCTTCCACATCACTGAAGAATTCTTTTCGCTTGCGGTCGTGCTCTTTTAAACTTTCGTTTAGTTTCCGAACCCTCTCATTATAACTGTCGGCATCGGACTTGTTTTTTACGGTTTTTTTAACTGCGGCCAGTTCCGCATTTTGCTGCATAAGGCTTTCATATTCCCTGGCCAAATCGGCTTTCCTCTGATCTAATATCTTTAGATCGCCATCAATGTCAACTTCTTTGCCACCACCATACTTACTTCCGGCGGATTGGCCGGCGCTTATCTTTTGGTTGTCCGGATCTTGCGCGGGCGCGGTAGATTCCTCCGTATCGCGGCGATACTCATCGTAGCCTTCAACCTTCTCGCGTTGCCCTTCGGGAACCTTATTGAAATCGTCCGTGAAGTGGACATTTCCTTTATCGTCGTAATACTTATAAAATTCCGCCGATGCCGCGCTGGAGAATACCAACGAAACCAACGGGATGATGATTTTAAGCCAATTCATTAATATAACCTCCTTTCAGGAGTTTATGTGATGCCGGTTCTCACGCGGTTCCTTCGGATGTTCTGCAGCCATCTGTTGAAGAAGGCCTTTAAGGCCGCTGAGGTAACAGAGAATACAGAATAATTTAACATATCGACGCCCCTTTTGCAAATATTCTCGGAGTTTACGCACTATTGTTCTGTATTACAAATTTACTCTTTACGCATCATTTGAGCACTCACCTGGATCAACCGTCAGTGCGATTTTGTTTGATAACAAACATACCTGCGGCGCGGCGGTATGCCGTTATGCCATGATGGGTGACTATTCTCATTTTATAAGGTCTGTGATATGAGTAAACTGCTGTTTGGTGGCCTGGCGATAGACGGTCAAACCGGCTGAAAGGGATTATGACCGAGGCCAGCGGGATAGCGGGATGCAGCACGCCATAGTGCAATGGGAGCGTTGGGGGGAAAAGTGTATGCTGACCGAAAAGGAAAAGATGGATACGATGAGTCGCTTGGTCATCGAGCTCAACCAAGTGAGCGACCTTGATATCCTTATGGAGCACATACTCACACAAGCCCGCCGTTTCGTGAACGCCGACGCCGGATCCATTTACATTTCCGACACTCAAACACTGCAATTCACTTACACCCAGAATGATACGCTTCGAAAGCGCCTGTCACCGGGTGAAAAGCTGATCTTCGCGACGTTTTCTTTGCCGATCAACAAGCAGAGCATCGCCGGGTATGTCGCCGCCACCGGCCGACCCTTGAATATCGCCGATGTTTACCGGATTGAATCAACGGCACCATACAGTTTCAGCAAAGAGTTTGATGAAGCTTCCCGTTACAAAACCCGATCTGCGTTAACGATCCCCTTGAAGTCAGCCGGCGGCTCGTTGTTGGGCATTCTGCAAATCATCAATGCCCAGGATGAGAAATACCGGGTTATCGCCTTTTCCGATCGAGACGAAAAAATGATGCTGCAATTCGCCAGTATTGCCGCTGTCGCACTCGAGCGCGCTCAGATGACCCGGGCGATAATTCTTCGAATGATACGAATGGCCGAACTGCGGGATCCGAAGGAGACGGGTGCCCACGTTAATCGTGTCGGCGGTTTTGCTGTTGAAATTTATGAAAGATGGGCATCGCGGCGCAACCTGCCTCAAAGTGAAATCGACAAAAGCAGGGATATTCTTCGAATGGCGGCCATGTTGCATGACGTTGGCAAGGTCGCCATCTCTGATTTGATATTGAAGAAACCCGGCCGATTCAATACTGATGAGTTCGAGACGATAAAACAACATACGATACTGGGCGCACAGCTGTTTCTGGGCCAACAATCTGATTTCGACGACGCCGCTTCACAGGTGGCCTTAACCCATCACGAGCGCTGGGACGGTAAAGGATATCCCGGATATGTCGATATTAAGACCGGCTCACCCCTGCCGGGTCATATCGACCCCAATGGTCGACCCCTTGGTAAAAAGGGGACGGAAATTCCCCTCTTTGGAAGGATCGTTGCATTGGCGGATGTTTATGATGCGCTATCGTCAGCCCGTGTTTACAAGAAAGCCTGGAATGAGTCGGATGTCTTGATGACTCTCGAAAAGGAATCTGGCTACCACTTCGATCCCGAGCTTGTCGATATTTTCTTTTCGATCACCGACATCGTCCGTTCTATCGGCAACCGGTACCTGGACGATGAATAAACATGCACCGGTGAAGTTTTTTGGTTGAACACCACTCGAATAAAAGAGTCGGCCGGGAAGCATGCTTCTGGGGGAAATTCTTTTTATTTAAATGACGCCTCGACATAAGGAAACGTCACTTCGACGCGTCGCACGGCATCGAAACGCGGAGGTTGGTAAGGATGATTAATATAAAATCGCGAAATATCCTCATTGTCATCGGGGGGATATTGTTCCTGTGGTCCTGTGCCCCTAAACCGGTAATAATAAAACAACCGCCACCGGAGGCTGTTTATCCGGGGCACCAAACGGTAGTGGAAGCAGACAGACTTTTCGAGAGCCACAATTATGATCAAGCCCTCAATTATTATGAGCAATATCTGGAGCTTTTTCCCAAAGGCCTGGCCGTCCCCAGGGTCCTGCTGCGAATCGGCGCAATCCAGATCATTTTCGGCAATTACCTGGAAGCCCATGAGGCCTTTAGTAGCGTCCTCGCTGAGTATCAGCAGACCCCGTATGCGACAGATGCAAAGATGGGCATTCTCGAAACGTATTACTACGAAGGAAAGTATGATCAGGCCATTCAGCTGGCGTCTGTGATACTGGAAGAACCGTTATCTAACGGACAGCGTGCGCGGGTTTACGAGATTCTGGGAGATACTTATCTGGCATTACAGTCTCCAATGGATGCTGTAAATCTCTATACGATGGCCCGCGGGACTGCGGCGGAAACACAGACCGAGTGGATTGTTGAAAAATTGAAGACAGCCATCAATCTTCTGAGCACCGCCGACATCTTAGAATTGCTCGCCCATGTACAAGATGACTTGACCAGAGGTTACCTGATGTACCAGCTGGGGGTAAATCTGGTTGAAGAAAACAGATACGATGATGCCGTGCGAGAATTTACCGAATTCATCGCCACTTATCCGACACATGAGAATGGCCCCCAGGCCCGTCTAATGATCGACGAGCTAACTGGCAAAACCGTATACAACCGCACGGCTATTGGATGTCTGCTTCCCCTGAGCGGCCGCTATCAGACATACGGTGAACTCGCGCTAAAGGGTATCGAAATCGCTCTGGCCAAGTTCAACCGCCAGAATGGCGTTTCTGACATCAAGCTGATCGTCAAAGACACGGGCTCCGAGCCTGATACAGTCGCGGCGGCTGTCGAAGCGCTGATTGAAGCCAAAGTGGCGGCTATTATCGGACCCTTGGTCAACGCCGAGGTCGCTGCTCAAATCGCCCAGAATAACGGCATACCGATAATTACCTTCACCCAGAAAGAGAATATTACCGACATCGGTGACAGGGTCTTCAGGAATTTTCTGACGCCGGAGATGCAGGCGAAACGAATAGCGTCCTATGCGATCGACGTGCTTGGGGCCAGGAATTTCGTCATCTTGTATCCCGCAGAAAGATACGGTGATGCCTTCATGAACATCTTCTGGGATGAGGTAATCAACCATGGGGGCCGGGTGGTCGGTGCTGAAGCGTACAATCCGACCCATACGGATTTTGCGGAACCGATCAAAAAACTGATCGGTTTGCATTACGACACGCCCGATGATTTGCGTGAGATTGTCAGACAGCCAAAAGAAGAAGATGCCAAGACCAACGATCCGCAAGAGAAAAAGTGGCGCGACAGGGGCCAGAGGGAGGAGGAGGGGCCCGAACCCATAATCGATTTCGATGCAATTTTCATCCCCGATGCCCCGACCAAGGCCGGGTTGATCGTTCCCCAACTTGCCTATTATGATATCGAGAACGTCTACTTGTTAGGGACCAATCTGTGGCATTCCGCCAAACTGATAGAGATGGCGAAAGATTACGTTCAGGGGGCGATCATGCCGGATGGTTTTTTTGTGGACAGCCGCAATGGCCGTGTCAGGGAATTTGTTGCGCTCTTTGAGGATACATACGGAACGACACCGGGTGTTATCGAGGCCACCACTTTCGATACGGCTATGATGCTGTTTCAGATCGTGACTCGTCCCGATATCGTTTCCAGAACGGCGATCCGCGAAGAACTGCTGAACCTTCGCGACTACCCGGGCGTAACCGGATTAACATCCTTTGACGGCAACCGGGAAGCACAAAAAGTGCTGAGTCTGCTCCGAATAGAAGGCAACGGATTCATCGAATTGGAATAAAGGAACCTTTCGGTATCGCCACGGGTATTTCAGCGGGTGCCGACACTCTACCGAGGTCTAAATCCGGTGGTGGCGCCGCTATTCGCCGTTTCGCAATGTCCCCTGACCGGTGGCTTCGAGGACAGTGCTCCACAGCTTCCCGCATGCCGTGACATGCTTCCGCTTGCCAGACGAAAGGCTCATGGGCACATGGACAAAGAAGTTGTTCCAATGGCTTATCAGCATCCGTGTTTTACCTGCCATGCCGGCATGCACGGCATCACGCCCGAGAAAGCCGCAGAAAACGCTGTCGTTGGCGTTTGCCGGCAGGCTTCTGATCATATAACTGGGATCAATGTATTTTAGCGTAACCTCAAGCCCTATGGCGTCAAAGTATGCTTTGATCCTCTTCCGCAGAAAAATACCGATGTCTTTCAGTTTGACATTGCCCGATGCGTCCCGTTCCTCTTCGGTATTTCCGAAGAGTTTCTGACCGAATCCTTCTGCCACCACCACAACGGCGTGCCCTCTGAGCCGCAGTCGGTTTTCCAGTTTTTGCAAAAATCCGTCCTCACCATCAAGGTCGACGTCGATCTCGGGGATCAGCACAAAATTGACATCCTGCTGGGCCAGGGTCGCGGTGGCTGCAATGAAACCGGAATATCGCCCCATCAATTTGATCAGCCCGATGCCGTTCGGATAACTCTTGGCTTCGTTGTGGGCACCCTGAATCGCCCTGGTTGCCACATCGACTGCCGTGTCGAACCCGAACGATCGCGATACCATGACAATGTCATTGTCTATGGTTTTTGGGATGCCGATCACACTGGTTTTCAGATTTCTTTGCTGAATGGCATCTGCAATGGCGGATGCGGCTCTCAAGGTACCGTCACCGCCGATCATGAACAGGATCCCGACGTTCATTCGTTCGATGCTGTCGATGATCTCCTCTATCGGCTGCGGACCCCGGGATGAACCGAGGATCGATCCGCCCGTATCCAGGATATTGCCGACAACCTCGGGATCCAATGTCAGCACATCGTGGCCATATTCCGGGATAAAGCCCTGCAGCCCGTACCGTATGCCAAAAATGTTGCGGACACCGTAGCCGTAATAGAGCTGCAGCACGATGGACCGAATGATATCGTTGAGGCCCGGACAGAGACCGCCGCAAGTAACCAGCGCACATTTAAGTTTGCTGGGATCGAAGTAGATCTTCTCTCTGGGGCCTGCCAATTCAAAAGACGGCGGCTCTATCCCCGCTTCGAGCATCTGTTTGATCTTGTCGATATCGACATGCACCGCTATCCGGTCATCGTTCGTCACGAAACTGTTACAACGGGAATTATCGAGCGGTGGTTTTATCGGTGAAGTGATCTTTGCCGGTCCGAGAACTTTAATGGCCGTGTCGATGGGGTCGAATTCCTCCATGCTCATGCCTTTCTGTCTTGGGCGTTCAGGTGACAAAGTGGCCACCCGCACAACATTCTGCACCCTGACTACAGGGTGCAAGCAGGCTCATATAAACTACACCGGAGCGGTTGTCAACAAGGTGGCATCGATCTGTATTAATTCCACCACGGCCTGCATCCTCCATATTTAACTATTCTATAATATTGTCATTGACAATTCAAATATTGGTATCTATTATCCCCAATTTCGTTAACGCTGTATCAATAAACTTTTCGGTCAGTGCATATTGATCTGTTTTACCGCAACTGACGAAAAAAGCTTTCTAACACATCTTTTGAAGGGGGTGGTTCCGATGATTTGTACAACCATTCGTGAAGGTATGGAGTGTCCTTTTATGACCTCAAAGGGCTGTTCCTACAATGGCGGGATATGCCACGAGATCGTGGAGCAGTGTGACGGTTGCGACCGCAAGGTCGAAATGCAATCTGCCTGGTACTGCACGGCCTGTCCCGAACCGGCTCGAAAATGGACGGTCGGCAACTGTAATATGGCGACTCATGTGGCCGCAATGACCGCTCAGAAATCTGCGAAGATCAATCCGCTCAAGGCTTCCAAACGGCAGAACAAAAAGAAATAGTTCGGCGATTTCGAGGCGAACCCCGCTCAACGGATGAGCGGGGTTTTTCATTACACGACGGCTCATCGCCTGACGCTGCAGCAATAACATCCATGGAATCAACCCGATCGAAGCCCGGTCCCGAAATGATGTGTCTGCATTTGTTGCGGGATCTCTGCCTGGATTGAAAACCTGCCTATATACAAATCCTTTTCCCTTGACATCGTTCTTGCCCAGCAAGTAAGTACGTGGCCATATTGCTTTGTTCCCCAGTGGAGAGCGGTTACCGGATATAGCGGCATCCGATCCATTTACGGGGAACCGACAGGCGGCCTTGCCCAAAGCCCGGCGATTCTCCCGTGTTTTTCTTCAGCGAACTTCAGCAGTACCGGAGGAAGCTCTGCTATCAGCACGGTGTCATGCGTATAACCTTAAAATTTTGGCTCAAACCGGTTATTGTATACTAAAATGCCGAAAAACATAGACGCACTCATGCCCTTCGGGCTTGGCGTAAAAGCGGGATATGAATCATCAGACGATTGTTAACGATAAAGTACATTGTAACTTCCAACCCATGGATATGGAGACGCTGAGGTCATGAACCCTATTGCATCGGAACTTAACCGGATAATCGAAACCGGAAATGCTCACCTGTTAGAGATGATGTCAAGCATCGGCCGGCAGCTCTTTTTCCCCAAAGGAATTCTGACCCAGAGTGCGGAAGCAAAGGAAAAGGCCTATCGGTTCAATGCCACCGCCGGAATCGCAACGGAAAAGAATGACATCATGCGGCTGGAAGCCGTCATGCAAATGATTAACGGACTCGCCCCCAGCGAATCACTCACTTATGCTCCTTCGTATGGTCTGCCTGAATTGCGGCGGTTGTGGAAGAAAAAAATTCACGACCAGAATCCTTCTATTAAGGATATTCCGATCAGCCTTCCCGTCGTATCCTGTGGCATCACCCATGGAATCAGCGCCTTTGCCGACATATGGGTTGAACCGGGAGACATGATCGTGCTTCCGGAACCGATGTGGGGCAACTACAATATGATTTTCCAGGTCCGGAAAGGCGCTGTGATCGCCAATTATCCTATTTTTGATGAAAAGGGCGCTTTCAACCTTCCTGCATTTGAAAACCTGGTCAAAACCGAAGCGGGGCGCCGGGGAAAAATTATCGTCATGCTGAATTTTCCTCACAATCCTTCAGGATATACCATTACCCAACGGGAGGGAGAGGCATTAACACGGATTTTAATTGAGACGGCTGAAGCCGGCAGCAACGTCATTGCCGTAACCGACGATTCTTACTTCGGACTGTTTTATGAAGAAGACGTCCTCAAAGAATCCGTGTTTGCCAAGCTATGTGGCCGACATCCGCGCTTGTTGGCCGTCAAGCTGGATGGGTGTACGAAGGAGAATTTTGTTTGGGGACTGCGGGTCGGATTCATTACTTACGGGGTCAAAATTGACGGCGATGCTGCGCTGGTTTACGATGCGATGGAACGCAAAACGGCCGGGTGCGTTCGGGGAACGATATCCAATGCATCTCACCTCAGTCAGTCCATCGTATTGAAATCGATGCAGGATGAAGCTTTTGCGACCCAGAAAGCGGAAAAAGTTGCCATCCTTCAAAGCCGGGCCCTACGGGTCAAAGCCGTATTGGCGGATCCGAAATACAGCGACGCCTGGGACGTCTATCCATTCAACTCGGGGTATTTCATGTGCCTCAAGCTGAAAACCGTCGCTGCGGAATCGCTGCGTCGGCATCTATTGGATCATTACGGTGTCGGTTTGATCGCCATTGGTGAACAGAACCTGCGGGTTGCTTTTTCCTGTACTGAAGAGGAAGATCTCACAGAGCTGTTCGATACCATTTTGCAGGGTATCAAAGATTTGAGTGAATGAAGCATACGCCGGGACTTTAGTAGATGACGCAGCCAAAGGAAAAGATCAGCCGCTTCAGGCAGTTGATCGATGAAGGCCGATCTTTCGATTTTGCCCATGCCGGCAAGTGGACCCTCTACTTTGTTGCTATTGGCATTATCGCCGGTTTGGGTTCTATTGTGTTTCACTATTTAACCCAGATCGGCATGCACTACTTTCTCGATGCGATGGCCGGTTACCGGCCACCGTCACCTGCAGGAGAACACCACCTGCTGACACCGACCACCACACCTTTCAGACGTTGGGCCCTTTTGTTCCTGCCGGCACTCGGCGGTGTTGTCAGCGGCTGGCTGGTCTATACGTTCGCTCCGGAGGCCGAGGGCCATGGGACAGACGCCGCCATTGATGCTTACCATAACAAAGGCGGATACATTCGGGGCCGGGTTCCTATTGTCAAGACCATTGCGTCGGCCATTACCCTGACCACGGGCGGATCCGGCGGTAGGGAAGGGCCGATAGCGCAGATCGGTGCCGGTTTCGGTTCGTTTCTGGCGACGAAACTGAAATTGTCGCAACGGGATCGGCGGATTATGATGGCAGCGGGCATCGGTGCGGGGGTTGGGAGCATATTCAGAGCGCCGCTGGCCGGGGCGCTGTTCGCTTCCGAGGTGCTCTACCGCGATCCGGAATTCGAGTCGGAGGTGATCATACCGGCGGGGATCTCTTCGGTTGTCGCTTACTGCCTATTTTGCCTGACTTTCGGGTGGGGATCACTGTTTCAATCGCCGGATTTTACCTTCCGTAACCCGCTCGAGTTGGGGCCTTACTTGGTGCTGGCCATCGTGCTGGTGGGATTGGGCATTTTTTACGTCAAGACTTTTTACGGCACCATACGGCTCTTCAAAAGTATCAACATCCCCAACCACATCAAACCGGCCATAGGGGGACTTTGCACCGGTATCATTGGTTTTTTTCTACCGCACACGCTGGCTTTCGGGTACGGTTTTGCCCAGATGGCTCTGGAAAATCAGCTGAGCATTTCATTGTTACTGACCTTGGCCATCGGTAAGGTATTGACGACGTCCTTTTCTATTGGCTCAGGCGGAAGCGGTGGTGTTTTCGGTCCTTCAGTAGTCATTGGTGGTGCGATGGGGGGAGTCGTCGGGAAAGTATTCCATCAACTTATGCCAGGTATCGTTACTGAACCCGGCGCCTTCGTCGTCGTGGGGATGGCCGGCTTTTTCACGGCGGTTTCGAATACGCCCATCTCGACAATTATATTCGTCAGTGAAATGACCAATTCGTACCATCTGCTGCTGCCCAGCCTGGCGGTCTGTTCCATTTCCTACCTTGCGGCGCGGCGGTGGACCATTTTCCATCGTCAGGTAAAAAGCAAGATAGACTCTCCTGCCCATGCCGGGGAATTCTTTGTCGACCTCCTCCAGGCCATTCAGGTGAAGGAATTGACGGATAAAATAAAAAAGGTTCAACTCATCCCGCAGGACATGACCTTTTTAGATTTCAAGCACTATTTTTCGCGAACTAAACAGCATTATTTCCCGGTAATGGACCAGGATCAACGGCTGGTCAGTATATTTTCAATCAATGATGTCAGAGGGGTCCTCTTCTCACAGGAGATCGAAGAGCTTGTCGTAATGAAAGATATCGGAACAACGAGCATTATTACTACGACTCCGTCTGAGGATCTCAACATGGTTCTGCATAAATTCACGATCAAAAACATTGATAGTCTACCGGTTGTCGCGGACGACGATCCCGGAAAACTGATCGGAATGATCGGCCGGCGGGAAGTGATTTCCTTTTACAACCAGATGGTCCAGGATCTAAAAGCCAGTCACCAGGCTACCGAAGATGCCGGTGATACGAAAGAATAGACGGCCTCACCCCTTTTCCCCCTTTGCGCCGGCGGCCTTTACTGCTGCAGGTTTCCCATCGTAAGATACCTTCACCAGAAACAGACCATGCGGCGGTGCCGTCGCTCCCGCCTGTTGGCGATCCTTTGAATGTAAAATGGTGGTGAATCTTTTCATGCTGATCTTACCACAGCCGACCTGAACCAGCGTTCCGACAATGTTGCGAACCATGAACCTCAGAAAACCGTTGGCTTCGATGTCAAAAGCCAGGCTGCCGGTCATGTTTTCCTCTTTCAATTGCGCCCTGAAGACATGACGAATGGTATGGGAACGCGGGCTGCCGGCACCTTCGAATGCCGTGAAATCATGAGGGCCGATCAACACTTCAGCAGCGGCATGCATTGACTTCAGGTCAAGAGGGTGTCGAACGTGCCAGGCATACTGCCGGTCGATGGCAACCGGTATGGGATGGTTATAAATTCGATACCGATAGGTTTTACTCTTGGCATCGTAGCGGGCGTGAAAGCCCGGATGGACCTGCTGGCACATTTTGACGACAATGGTGTTCGGCAGGAGACTGTTGAGCGCTTTCTGAATGACAGTTGCATTCAACCGAGTAGCACATTGAAAATTGGCGACCTGACCGAGAGCATGAACGCCGGCGTCCGTCCTGCCAGAACCGATAACCGCTACTCTTTGGCCAACAATCCTGGCCAAGGCTTCCTCGATTTCAGCCTGAATGGTCCGATCGTGTTTCTGGCGTTGCCAGCCATGAAAGTCGCTGCCGTCGTATTCAACGGTGATCTTAAAATTGGTTAACGTCATATCTGCCGCCGACTTTCCGTGATCCGGAGTGGTACCCAGGACCGCGGTTGTCTGGATTGCCTAACCGATGATGGTTAACACCACGGTGAGGGAAATTAACGAGAAAATAGTGGAGATGACGATGGATGCTGATGCCAGGCTGGTGTCACTGTTAAGCTGGGAAGATAAAACGAAAATGGCCGTTGATGCCGGTAGTGCAAAATAAATCATGGCGACCTTTAAGGGTATCCCGTCTATTCTGAATACCTGCAGAAAGAAATAACCGGCGACTGGCAAAGCGATCAGTTTGACAGCCGCTGCCAGGAGGGCGGTATTGAAATATCGTTGAAATTTCGAAAATGTCAGGTTGCCGCCGATGGACAAAAGCGCCAATGGTAGGGTGACAAAGCTTGTGAGCCGAAAAGTATTGTCTATGAAGTCAGGGAAATGATCAAAAAAATTTGCATAGAGAATACCGGTGGCACAACCGATAATCAGCGGGTTCGAGATCAGGGAACGGGCCAGTAGACGATTTCTTTCTTGCGCATTATAATTTTTCCCGGAATACCATATTAGGGTCGAGACGGCCAGAAGGTTGATGACCGGGATCATGACGCCGATCAGGATGCCGAAGATACCGACAGCTTCTTCACCGAGGGCATTGATAATGACGGCCATGCCGATATAGGTGTTGAATCTGTAACAACTCTGAGAGAAGGTACCGGCTTGAAAATCGGTCACTTTGAAGATCCAAATGCACAGGCAACTGATTACGAATACAACCAAAAGGGCGCACAAAGATGCCGCATATAAGGACCAGTCGATGGAGATCGCCGACGCGCTACCGATTTTCCAGAACAGCAATGCCGGGAAGAATACGAAATAGACCAAGCGATCGGATATGTTTAGGAAGTCATCGGTGGTGAACCGGAAGCGTTTGAGGATGGTGCCGAGAAATATGAGCCCGAACACCGGGAATATGCTATCGAGAACGATCAATGGTTACAGCCTGTCACAACGTTCGTTTGCCAGGGCGTCCTCAAAGGTTTCGTCCATTGCGTCTGAATAGATTCCAATCGGATAGGCCGTATTGCAAGACCTGCAATACAAGAATACCTTCTTTCAGGTTTTTTGAAGAACGAGCCTTCGTCCGCACTTGTTACAGGGAACAGATACCGTTTTCATTTTTATCCTTTAAGACGATGACCGGGTGGTTAACATGTTGCTTGGTCGCTGAGGTCCATGATATTTGGACGACGACGAAATCGTCTCCTGCCGAGAGGTTGGCAATATTGCGGTGGGGTTTTAACACAGAATGGTCGACTTAAAAAGCCCTTTTGCCCCGCAGAGTGAGTGACCGGATAAATGGGCATCGAGCCAGATCCTGATTTTCGTTGCGCCGGCTTCGAAAATCATTTAGCTTGGGTCCCCGTTCGACTTTCGCAACCGGTCGGTATCGCCATAAGATCATCGGTAAACCTCCCGCTTTATTGGGGAGACTTCCAAAGTTTGACAGTTCCGGGAGTTCACAGCCACCGGAGACGATGATTATTATATCATTCAACGAACGGTGGGTTGCGCGGAATAATGGTTTTAAAAGACCGCTTTGAGCGTTTCATAAACCATTCCTCCGGTTTTGCCGGAGGTCATTGAATTGCATTCGACGATGGTCGGTGAGACCTTTAGAACCGATGCATTTGACATCAACCAGCGAAATTTCTTGGGTGTGATTCGCCAAGGAGGGTGGCTTTTATGGAAGAATTGTTCGCTGTCAGCGGGTTTCAGGCGTCCGGTGTGGCTGCCGGATTGAAAAAAAACGGTAAGAAAGATCTGGGGCTACTTTATTCGATGGTTCCATCAGCTGTCGCTGGTGTATTTACACGCAATTTGGTTCAGGCCGCGCCGGTCATCTTGGACCGTGAACGCATCAAATCAGGCCATTGCCGGGCGATTGTAGTCAACAGTGGCAACGCCAACTGTTGCACCGGAAAACGGGGTATGGAGGATGCTCTTGCCATGGCAAAGTCGGTGTCCGATCGACTCGGCCTGCCCGAAGTTGACGTGCTGGTGGCTTCAACCGGTGTGATCGGCGAGCCCTTGCCGATTCACAAAGTCGAGGCTGCTGTCCCGGATCTGGTCACAGCTTTGAGAACTGACGGATTGCCTGATTTGGCCCGGGCGATTATGACCACCGATACGGTATCAAAGGTTGTCGCCGCTCAGGGCCGCATCAACGGAAGGATTTTCCATGTGGCGGCGGTCGCCAAGGGTGCGGGTATGATACGACCCGACATGGCAACCATGTTGTGTTTTGTCATCAGTGACATCGGGATGAATCCGGAAGTGATGCAGCAACTCCTGCAGTCCGCCACCGATAAGTCTTTCAACCGTATCACGGTGGATGGTGACATGAGCACCAACGATACACTGCTTTTCATGGCCAATGGCGCTTCCGGTGTCTTGGCGACGGCGCCCGAGCAGATACAGGCCGTGGAGGCAGTGCTCGACGACGTGTTGATTCAACTGGCCAGGCTTTGCGTAAAGGACGGTGAGGGGGCCACCAAGCTGGTTGAAATACAGGTGGCAGGGGCGGCGACAAATCAGGATGCCAGACGAGTGGCCGATACCGTGGCCAATTCCAATCTCGTAAAAACCGCCCTATTCGGTGAGGATGCCAATTGGGGCCGTATTCTGGCCGCGGCAGGAAGAGCGGACGCACACTTGGACCCTAACCGGGTCGATATCTTTTTCGATTCCGTCCAAATGGTGAAAAACGGTGTTGGGTGTGGTAAAGCGGTTGAGACTGAGGCGAGTGCTGTGCTCAGGAAACCCGAGCTGACGTTGAGACTCGATTTGAATATCGGGCCGGGAGTCGCCTCCGTTCTCACCTGCGATTTCTCGTTCGATTATGTGCGCATCAATGCGGATTACCGGTCATAGGCCAAACTTATTTTGTAATGGGCCGGATTTTAGGAGAATGCGAATTTACCCCCCTTAACCGTTAGACGATCGACTGATCGTCTTTCCCGTTCTGAATTCACAGAAACGCCCCAGGTGTCGGATATGCCTCAGATGCGTTTGCAGAAATTTCTGTCTGCTGCTGGCGTTTGCTCCCGCCGTCGGGGAGAGGAATACATTCGCCAGGGCCGAGTCGTGGTCAATGGAGAGACGGTCAGGCTGCTGGGTAGCAAAGTCGATCCGTCAATCGATCGGATTGCGGTCGACGGCATTGAAATCGAATGGAAGAACCTGCCCGTCTATATAGCACTGAATAAGCCCGAGGGCTTTGTGACCAGTTGCAGTCATCCGGGAGAAAGAACCGTTGTCGACCTGGTTGACATCGACCAGCGGATCTATCCCGTGGGGCGATTGGACAAGGATTCGTCCGGTCTCCTTTTGCTGACCAATGACGGTCGAGTTCATCATCGCCTGTCACACCCATCTTTTGACCACGAGAAGGAATATGAGGTAACAGTTGCCGAGCCGATCCCTGACAGCGCTCTGCGTAAAATGGCGGACGGACTTCCGATATTGGGGACCCGTACCCGACAGGCAGTCGTCTGCAAACTTTCTGCCCGGCGGTTTCGTATTACACTCAAGGAAGGCAGAAACCGTCAGATTCGCCGCATGGTCAGGAAAGTCGGTAACCGGGTGGTGCACTTGAAAAGGATCCGGGTGGACACCATCCGGCTGGGCAAATTGCAGAAAGGCCGGTGGCGATATCTCAGTGCAGCGGAAATAGAGCATCTGCAGGGCCTTTTCAATGATTAGGTTTCCCCAGACCATCACCCGGATCCGCCCTGCGGATACCTCGGTTCGATGCCTTGCGCAGCGTGACCCTCAGTGTCATTTCATTACCTCAGAGATGCCGCAGAATATAGTCGGTTCGCTGTGCGACAGGTAATACCGGAATACGCAGGATATCATAGTCGAGACGGCGGTACGCACTTTCCAGAAGAGAGTCTATTCTGGCGGCCATCTCATTATCTTCCGATCGTACGCGATCGTATTCAAGTAGCAGCCTGTCAAAAAGAAAAATTCTTCGATACCTGAACATACGGCTCTTTAGCAATGGTTCCGCCGGATCCAGACCTTCAAACAAAAAGTATGCGATGCTGTCCGGAATTGCGCGATCAAGGAATACCAGTTCATCGGCAGGCAGGGTCGTTTCAAGGTCGAGCTTACGCTTGAGGATGCGCCGCTCGAAAGACAGCACATCGGTTTTAATCTCTCTCAGCGAACGGCCCTTCTCCATTTCATCGTCAATAATTGACCGGGCCACTTCATCGACAATCCGATAGCCGCGCTGTTGAAGTTCTCGGACGACAGAAGTCTTGCCCGAACACGGTGCTCCGGTTATTACACACCAGCCGGTTTGCGCCATATTGCCTCCAGGTATTTATCTGCCAAATCCTGCTGTATACTCAGCCAGTTTATGATATAATCTTTAATTCCGCAACGTTCAGATACTCACATCGGTCTGTTCAATGATATGGTCATTCGATTCTTTGGGGCCCAGCTGGAGATCGCGGCTGAGTGAGAGATCAAAGTTGCGGCGTGATGCCTGTTGATGGCCTTGGTGGCATGGCTATATTTAACTATCAATGAATGACAGGAGCCTTGACGTATGGTGACGATTGAAGATTTGGCCTCCCGACAAGAGAAAGTGGCAGTGGTCGGGCTTGGTTACGTTGGACTGCCGTTGGCTGTAAAGCTGGCAAAATACTTCGACGTTGTCGGCTACGATCTGAAGACGGCACGAATTAAAGAACTTATAACGGGGCGGGACCGTACACTTGAGGTAGCGCCGGAAGATTTGAAACAAGCCCGCATCGATTTTACCGATGATGCCTCCGTCCTGTCACAATGCAAAGTCCTCATCGTGGCCGTTCCAACCCCAATCGACAAATACAGGATTCCCGATCTCGGGCCCCTTTGCGGGGCTTCCACCACAGTGGGCAAAAATCTTTCACCCGGCTCTGTCGTCGTTTATGAGTCGACCGTCTACCCCGGGGCTACGGAAGAAGTGTGTGTGCCTATTCTTGAAGAACGTTCGGGACTGAAACTGGGCCAAGATTTTTCGGTCGGCTATTCTCCGGAACGAATCAATCCCGGCGACAATATCCATTCGATCGAAAAAATAATAAAGATCGTTTCTGGTTCTGATGCGGCGACGACAGAAATTCTTTACCGGTTATACGGTAATATCATTACAGCAGGCATCCATCGGGCCTCCTCTATCAAGGTTGCCGAGGCGGCCAAAGTTATTGAAAATACGCAACGGGATTTGAACATCGCATTGATGAACGAACTGTCGATGATATTTGAAAAAATAGGTATTGACACCATCGAAGTGCTGGAAGCGGCTGGAACGAAATGGAATTTTTTGCCGTTTCGCCCGGGATTGGTCGGAGGGCACTGTATCGGCGTCGATCCCTACTACCTAACGGTAAAGGCTGAATCCGTGGGGTATCACCCGGAGATGATCCTTGCCGGTCGGCGTATAAACGACAGTATGGGTAAATATGTGGCAGAAAGGGCTGTAAAAATGCTCATTGCCGCCGGCAAACAGGTCCACGGTGCCACAATTGCGGTTCTCGGCGTCACTTTCAAAGAAAATGTTCCCGACCTCAGAAATACCAAGGTCGTGGATATTATCGAAGAGCTTGATGATTATGGGGTCCGTGTCTTGGTAAACGATCCTCTGGCTGATTCGGAGGAAGCCGGCAGTTATTATGGAATCGAGTTGCAGGAATTGGCGCAGATTAAGGACGTCGACGGCGTAATAATTGCCGTGGCGCACCAGAAATACCTGGAATTGGGGCTTTCGAAGATCGTGGCGATGTGTCGGGGGGCCGCGCCGTTGATTTTGGATGTTAAAGGTGTTTTCAGCCCGCAAACCACCCAGCGCGATAAGATTACTTATTGGCGGCTATGACGTCAATTTGGGATTACCGATGTGGCGATTTTTATCCCTGTCCGTCTTTTTGGCCAGATTATCCCCGATCGCCGCCGTCAAATCGACCCCGGTTTGATTGGCAATACAGATGACAACGAACAGGACATCGGCCAGTTCGTCGGCCAAACTGCCGGGGATGTCGTCACGCTTGAAGCTTTGTTCGCCGTAAATCCGAGACATAATACGGGAAAGTTCGCCGACTTCTTCCATAAGCACCGCCAAATTGGTTAATTCTGAAAAATACCGCACGCCATAGGTTTTTACCCACGCGTCAACCGTTTCCTGCAATTTTCCGATCGTCAGGGTTTCCATCTGCTTCCTTTCCTCCAGGCTTCAAAAGCAACAAGGCCCTGAAGAATATCGCTTCAGGGCCTTGTCCAACGAAACACCGGCTTATTTCCCTGCCTTTTCGTGCTGGATTATTGTTCGATGTATAGCCGCTGCCCGGGATA
This sequence comes from uncultured delta proteobacterium, assembly GCA_963848135.1. Taxonomy (GTDB): domain Bacteria; phylum Desulfobacterota; class Desulfobacteria; order Desulfobacterales; family SG8-13; genus JARFQH01. Next base: position 392,038 of record CAWKCK010000017.1, on the reverse strand, counting down.
GATCTTACTGCGGTTGGACAGTTGATTGATGCTGAGGAGACGATTCAAATTCATATTGTGTTGCTGTGCGATGGCAAATGGGCTATCACCCGGTCTGACCTGATAAACCTTGAAGTTGCCGGCATCGGCCACGGTAGTCTTTTCCCGGATGTTGCCGGTCGCTGGAAGATTGAGGACCTGGCCGATATGCAGGTCGTTGCTGCTGAGATTATTGACCTTCTTGATTTTGTCAGTGGTGGTGCCGTAACGTTTGGCGATGTTCCAGAGATTGTCACCCCTTCTCACCCTGTGGGACGATGCTCCGGGGGAGACAGTCGCCGGTTTGGAAGCGCGATACCGGTAACCGGGCGTGGGAATTTTCAACAACCGCCCGGCCACGATGTAATGCGAGCGTCGGAGATTGTTGGCTCGCATAATGCTGCTGACTCGAGTGCGGTATTTTTTGGCAATAATGGAAAGGGTCTCGCCGCGACGGACACGGTGGTAGACGACGGTGCGTGTCGGCGGTTTCGATTCAGGTATTTCGCTCAGTTTGGCAGTCAAGACAAGACTCGTGCCCTCAGGGACTTTGAGAAGGTATTTGTCGGGTGGAAGTATCTTGTACCTGAGTTCGGGATTGATTTCCGTCAATTGCCGTTCACTTGTACCGATAGCCATAGCCACGTGTTTCAAGTGGATCTGCTTTTCGATTTCAATCTCTTCGTATTCCATCGGGGCGTCAACCTGGATGGTATCGAATCCGTACCGGTCAAGATTTTCGATGATATGCAGTGTTGCCAGGAAACGCGGAACATAGCGAGCTGTTTCGTAGGGCAGTCGTTCGTAAAGGTCCCAGAAGTTGTCGAGATAATTGACGTTCTGTTGCCTGATGACCCGTAGCACACGACCTTCGCCGCAATTGTAGGCCGCCAGGACGGTTGTCCAGTCTCCGAACATTTGATGCAATTCTTTGAGGTAGGCAATCGCGGCTTCAGTGGAATTGATCGGATCGAGCCGTTTGTCAATGAACTTATCGCGTGAGAGACCGAATTTGTAACCGGTAGACGGAATGAATTGCCACAGCCCGAGGGCTCTGGCCTTTGAAAGCGCATTGACCTTGAATCCGCTTTCGATAAGGGGCAGCCAGGAAAGTTCTAAGGGAAGTCCGGCCTCTTTCAGAGCCCCTACAATGTATGGCCGATACCGGCCGGAGCGCCGGTAGGATTCTATGAAAAAGTTTCTTTCGACACCGGTGGTAAATCGGTCGATCTCTTTTTGAACGTGCTGATTGATCACAATGGGAATGGCATTGTAGTTGCCATTAACGACAATATTGCGCGATGCATATATTTCAAGGATCCGCTTTGATATCAGGAATCTTAGATCCTCTTTCTGCTGGATGAGTTTGGGTTGATCGGAGGTATCCACATCGAGGATGAGCGCGTAAGCCTGGTCCAGCGCTTCAAGCGCATTGTCAAGCTCCCCTTTTTGCCAGAACTCCTGGGATACCTCGCAATAGTTTAGGGCTTCATCCAGGATTTTCTGCACCGTTTTTTCGGGTGAAACGATTTCCCGGTTTAGCGGGTCTTCTATAGCGACGTCCCCATCTGCGCGGACGACGAATGCTGTTTCACTGCCGGTTTCGCTTGTAACTTCAGATGAAGGCGTTTGAGAGACATCCGTATCTTCTATCTGGTCTGAATTTTGATCGGTGGGGTCTTTGACCGTTTTAGAATGGGTCTCCCCATTCGTTCGGTCGGGATGATCCTTGCGCGCATCGGTAAGTGAAGAAGCGCATCCACTGATAAGCAGGGTAAGGAAAGCAACAAGTGCGATGGCTGAAACGAGGTCCAACTTTTTTAAGTTTGATTTCATAGCCCGATTTCTTGATAGTTGTTATTAATATGTCCCTGGGGACGGTTAAGTGCTTTCCCGCTCATGGGAAAACATAAAATTCGTATAATATCGCCCGATAGGCTGAATTAATACGAATTGATAATACAGAAAAGTATATCATAGTATTACATCGGATGAAATACATTTTTATCCGAATACTGTTTCCCAACCCCCGGTTTAGCTGGCGGGTTCATCACTAACATTTCTCTATTTAACAGGTAGTTGAAAAACTTTTTAAGCGCTGACATGTCGAGAAAAAATTCGACGAAAAAGCACTGTTTGCACAAGCAGTTTACTTAAAGTGAATGACCACTTTTGCTGCAGCGTAGGGTGCACCCCGGTTCAGCCACGAATACCGTTTTGCGAACGTCATTGTTTTTAACTGCCTGATGAGAGATATGGCGGGTCGCCCTTGACTTCTGTCAAATAGTCAGTTTTATATTGACCATAAAATGTATTTGCTTTAAATATCAAAGTTTTATTGGGTAAACAACTCCGATTCAAACTTGGTTGCAAAGAGCAGTCGGACCAATCACCGCAAATGGCCGCGTCCAGGCTGGCCATTTGCGGCTTCGGGTATCCCTCACGGATGGTCGCATACCGCCGCTATGAGTAAGTGTGTGGCGTTCCGGACGCCGTTAATAGTTAGTGTCGATAACGAATTTAGGATAAATTAGGAGAAATACGTTGATAATTTGAGATAAAATAGTCATTATTGCATTTATTATGGTTTAATAAGGTATAAGTCATTAAAATTGTGGTTGAAATATACAGTCGATACGTTTAAAAGGGGAAGTTCTTTAAATTTTGGGGTCTTTCAGTCTTTTTAATACCAATTATTATAACCGTATCGCAAATTGTTGGTTGCCGAGCCAGAGTAGCTCAGTTGGTAGAGCAGCTGATTTGTAATCAGCGGGTCGCGGGTTCGACTCCTGTCTCTGGCTCCAGTCATCATTGAGGTGGGGTTCCCGAGCGGTCAAAGGGAACAGACTGTAAATCTGTCGGCGAAGCCTTCGGAGGTTCGAATCCTCCCCCCACCACCAACCCGAATGAAAGTTAGCTGTAGGAGATTTCGATTCGGATATTACGGTCGAAATCGTTATTGAACTACACGGCTTCCTGCATCAGGTTCTCTGCGATAGCTTTTGGAACGAAGTGAATCCTCTTGTGTGCTTGATGCTGGGGCGTTTTAGATCTCATGATGAGTGAACAACTGAGCGGGCGTAGCTCAGTTGGTAGAGCTTCAGCCTTCCAAGCTGAATGTCGCGAGTTCGAGTCTCGTCGCCCGCTCCATACCCCCAGGCTAAGCAGCAGACGTAGGGGGCTCCTTAAACTGACGTATGCGTCAAGCGTACACATCGAGCCCACGTAGCTCAGTAGGTAGAGCGCTTCCTTGGTAAGGAAGAGGTTCACCGGTTCGATTCCGGTCGTGGGCTCCACCGCATTATCCGTAATGAACAATCGGCCGACAGCGTCGACTTTCGGTTGCCGGGATAAACGAATTTGCCAATCCAAAATGTTTTGAATTTCATTAAGGGGAGGACGAAAAGATGGCGAAGCAGAAGTTTGAGCGGACGAAGCCGCATGTGAATGTAGGAACGATCGGTCATATCGATCATGGAAAGACGACGTTGACGGCGGCGATCACCAAGCACATGGGGCTTAAGGGTATGGCGAATTTCGTGCCGTTTGATCAGATCGACAAGGCGCCCGAGGAGAAAGAGCGCGGCATAACGATAGCGACGGCACATGTTGAGTACGAGACAACCAAGCGCCATTATGCGCATGTGGATTGTCCGGGTCACGCGGACTATATCAAGAATATGATCACCGGAGCGGCGCAGATGGACGGAGCGATCCTGGTTGTGGGCGCCGATGACGGACCGATGCCCCAGACCCGGGAGCACATATTGTTAGCGCGTCAGGTGGGGGTTCCGCGGATCGTGGTATTTTTGAACAAGTGCGACATGGTGGACGACGAGGAGTTGATCGAGTTGGTGGAGTTGGAGTTGCGGGAACTGTTGGACAAGTATGAGTTTCCGGGAGACGACACGCCGATCATCCGCGGCAGTGCGTTGAAGGCGTTGGAGAGCGACGATCCTGACGGCGCAGAGGCCAAGTGCGTATTTGAGTTGATGGATGCGATCGATGCGTTTATCCCCGAGCCGGTGCGCGACATCGAGAAGCCGTTTTTGATGCCGATTGAGGATGTGTTCAGTATTTCGGGACGCGGGACGGTGGTGACGGGTCGTGTGGATCGCGGTTTGGTGAAGGTCGGGGAAGATGTTGAGATCGTGGGAATCCGCCCGACGTTCAAGACGGTGTGCACGGGTGTAGAGATGTTCCGCAAGCTGTTGGACGAGGGGCGGGCGGGAGACAACATCGGCGTTCTGTTGCGCGGCACCAAGCGCGATGAGGTTGAGCGGGGTCAGGTGGTGGCCAAGCCCGGGTCGATCACGCCGCACACCAAGTTCAAGGCCGAGGTGTACATTTTGAGCAAAGAGGAGGGTGGCCGGCACACGCCATTTTTCAATGGTTATCGGCCGCAGTTTTATTTTCGGACAACGGATGTGACCGGAGTGTTGACGCTTCCCGAGGGAGTGGAGATGGTGATGCCCGGTGACAATGTAACGATCGAGGCGGATTTGATCACGCCGATCGCCATGGAGAAGGAATTGCGGTTTGCGATCCGCGAAGGCGGTCGAACCGTCGGCGCCGGTGTCGTCAGCGATATCATTGAATAGCGTCAAGGAGTATACCGGTGAGAATAATAGTAACCCTTGCTTGCGGCGAGTGTAAACGCAGAAACTACACGACGACGAAAAATAAACGGACAACTCCGGATAAATTGGAGTTCAGCAAGTACTGCCGTTTTTGTAGAAAACATACACCTCACAGGGAAACCAAATAATACGGTTGCGGGCGCTGCAGGGGTGATACCATCCCAGATAGCAGGGTCCTCGCGCAGGCCAGTAGCTCTAATGGCAGAGCGTCGGACTCCAAATCCGGGTGTTGGGGGTTCGAATCCCTCCTGGCCTGCCAAACTTTTGCATTGAGCTTGAAGCTGGAGAGTCAAGGAGTGCTCTCACCCCCGGGCTTGAGGCTTTGAGCTTTCATAATTTCAGGAGCAACATTGGGACGTTTACAGCGAAAAAAATCTGTTAAAAAGAAAAAACGGGACAGTGCTCCGGGAACCCAGGTCGCCGTTAACACCGGTGAGGCATCAAGCGCCGCCACGGAAGCACCCAGGGCTGAAAAAAAACTGAAAAGCATTGAGGTTCGAAAGCCTTCCGCTCTCTCCCGACCGGCTCCGGCAAAAATCAGGGACAACTTTATCACCAAATCTCTGCAGTTTTTAAGAGAGGTCAGAATGGAGTTGCGGAAGGTCACCTGGCCTTCGCGAAAACAAACGATCGGCTCGACGGTAGTTGTTCTGGTGCTGGTAACAATTATTGCCTTTTTCCTCGGTGCGGTCGATATCGGATTGTCGAGTCTGGTTAAGGTTGTCCTGCAATGAAATCGGGAGTAAGAAAGTGACCGATACGAAGAAATGGTACATCGTTCATGTCTATTCGGGGTTTGAAAACAAAGTAAAAATCGCCCTGGAAGAAAAAGTTGCCGCTTCGCCCCATGCGGATAGGTTTGACGAGGTTCTGGTGCCAACCGAGGAGGTCGTCGAGCTCGTAAAGGGCAAGCGTAAAACCTCCTCGCGCAAGTTTTATCCCGGTTATATTCTGGTGCGGATGGAGCTGAATGATGAAACCTGGCACATCGTCAATAGTACGGCAAAAGTTACCGGATTCCTTGGTGGCAGATCGCAACCGACGCCGATATCGGATCAGGAAGCCGAAAAGATCCTCAATCGGATGGAAGCCGGAAAACTTGCGCCGCAGCCGAAATATTTCTTCGAATCAGGTGACGAGGTTCGGGTTATCGACGGCCCATTTACGAATTTTAACGGAACTGTTGAAGAAGTCAATCCCGAGAAGGGTAAAATTAAGGTGTTGGTGAGCATCTTCGGGAGGGCAACACCGGTGGAATTGGATTTTGTCCAAGTGAGCAAGCTCTGAATCGGACACTGCACCGGAATGCTGATTGAAACCGCCACGGTGTGGTTCTATCCGCCTTGGATTCATTCCGGTTGACGAAGCAAATACATTGAGTACGAGGAGCGAGTATTCAGCATGGCAAAAAAAGTTATGGCAATGATCAAGTTGCAGGTTGAGGGTGGTAAAGCCAACCCGTCGCCGCCGATTGGCCCGGCTTTGGGACAACACGGCGTCAATATCATGGATTTTTGCAAGGCGTTTAATGCCCGAACGGCAGATGATACCGGTACAATTATACCCGTTGTCATCACAGTTTATCAGGATCGGTCGTTTACGTTCATCACCAAGACGCCACCGGCGGCAGTCTTGCTGAAGAAAGCCGCCCAGATAGCCAAGGGCGCCGGAGATCCCAAACGCGATCGGGTTGGAAAAGTGACGCGGGCGCAGGTGGAAGAAATTGCCAAGCAGAAAATGGTTGATCTGAATGCGAACGATCTGGCCGCCGCCTGCAAAATTATTGAGGGCACGGCGCGGAGTATGGGTATCGAAGTCGCTTGACGGAAGAATGATCACTTAAGGTTTTAACGACCGATGACGCGGTGCGTTGCGATTGCGGTCCATTATAAAATCACGGACAAGGTGGGTAAAGAAAATGCCGAAGCGTGGTAAAAAATACCAGGAAGCCAAAAAGAAAATCACAGCTATAAACAAATCCGACTTCAATGAAGCCGTTCAGGTTTCCATCGATTCGTCCTTTGCCAAATTTGATGAAACCATCGATGTGAGTGTCAAACTCGGCGTCGACCCACGCCATGCGGATCAAATGGTGCGCGGATCGGTCGTGTTACCGAATGGAACTGGTAAAGAAGTAAAAATTGTTGTGTTTGCCAAAGGGGAAAAGGAGAAAGAAGCGCTGGATGCCGGCGCTGATTTTACCGGAGGAGACGACCTGGTCGAAAAAATAAAACAGGGTTGGTTGGAATTCGATAAGGCTGTGGCGACCCCTGACATGATGGGATCCGTCGGCAAAATAGGCAAAATCCTCGGCCCCAGAGGCCTCATGCCCAATGCCAAAACAGGAACGGTCACCTTCGATGTGGCGCGCGCGGTAGAGGAACTGAAAGCCGGCAAGATAGAATTTAGGGTTGAGAAGGCCGGTATCGTGCATGCCCCCATGGGAAAAGTCTCTTTTGGCGTCGATAAAATCGTTCAGAATCTTACCGCTTTCCTGGAAACCATTGTCCGCCTGAAACCGGCCTCAAGTAAAGGGACTTATCTTAAAGGCATTGCGATTTCTACAACCATGGGTCCAGGGGTTAAAATCGATACGGCTTTAGTAAAGGAATTGGTCAAATAGGGTGACGGAAGTATGGTCCGCCGGGCGGGATGACATCCCGCATTTTCTGGCGGGGCTGAAGGGCATTTTCACGCCTTGGTTCTCAAGTCCTTAATAGATAACCTATTTGTTTTTAAGTATTACGAACGACTATCTGTCAAAGACCGTAGGCACACAGTGTATGGCGAACAGGATGTGTTTAATCGGCGCTTGCCGGCCTACCGAGACAGGTTTGACACGTTGCGTCCGGATCCGAACAAAAGTTCCTAACGGATATTCTGTGCAGACCGTTTCTCACACCGCCGGAAATACAATCGCCATTCGCCACTAACACCAGTCCTTACCTCCGGTTGACGTCGGATAAGGAGAGGAGGTGTATTCGTTTTGAAACTGGATGAAAAGAAAAAAATCGTCGCGGACCTGCGCGAGAAATTTTCAAAGTCCAAAGTCCTAATCGTTACCGACTACAAGGGTTTGGATGTGGAGACGATGACGGAACTGCGCAGGATACTGCGGGAGTCCCAGATCGATTATCAGGTCGTTAAAAACACCATGCTGATCAGAGCGGCTGAGGAGACCAATGTCGAAGCGATCAAGGACCAGTTCAAAGGACCCAGTGCTATAGCGCTGAGCTTTGATGATCCGGTTGCGCCCGCTAAGATTCTGACTGAATTTTCCAAGAAGAACGAAAAGCTGGAGATCAAAGCCGGCATCATGGAAGACAAAGTTCTCGATCTGGCGAGCATTAAAGCGTTGGCGGCCCTGCCGTCGCGCGAGGTGTTGCTGAGTCAACTGCTTTCAGTGATGGTCGGTGTTCCAACCGGTTTTGTCAGGGTCCTAAACGGCGTCCCGCAGCAATTCATGAATGTGCTGTCGGCGATAAAAGATCAGAAGGAAGCCGCCTAGCTTGTGGACGCATCCGCAACTTCTAACATCGATAAGATCGATAAGAATGAACACTGATAAAAAGTCTGAGGAGATTTAAAATGGCGAATGTTACCAAAGAAGACGTGATTGAATTTATTTCGAATATGACGGTTCTGGAACTTTCCGAACTTATCAAAGAACTTGAAGAAAAATTTGGTGTGTCCGCTGCGGCACCCGTTGCAATGATGGCTGCCGGACCGGCCGGTGAAGGCGGAGCAGCGCAAGCGGAAGAACAAACCGAGTTCGATGTCGTCTTGGTGGCTCACGGCGACAAGAAGATCCAGGTTATCAAGGAAGTCAGGGCCATAACCGGCCTTGGGTTGAAAGATGCCAAAGAGCTCGTTGACAGCGTTCCCAAGCCGGTTAAGGAGGGCGTGCCGAAGGATGAGGCCGAAAAGATCAAGGCTCAACTGGAAGAAGCCGGCGCACAGGTCGAGGTCAAGTAATCTCCTTGTCATGCGTTGCCGTGGAGGGAAGCGAATCTCCGGCGGAATGAAGAACCGTACCATCATTCCGCCGGTTGCAAATTGACAGACACTCTCCCAGGTGGTTCAGCCCGAAATGTCGGCAAGGACCCCTTGAGTTATGTAACCCCAAAAATACTGGAGCAAAAATGTCGGAAAGATCCCTGGCAAGCAAACGGATAAGAAAAAACTTTGGTAAAATCCGCAAGATTGTCGACATTCCAGATCTTATCGCAGTGCAGAGAGAGTCATACAGAAGGTTGCTGCAAATGGATGTTCCTCCGGAAAAGCGGGAGGATATCGGTCTGCAGGCGGTATTCCGATCTGTATTTCCCATCAAAGATTTCACCGGAAGTGCTTCCCTGGAGTTTGTGTCGTACCGCTTTGCGGAGGTAAAGCACAGCGTGGAAGAGTGCATACACCGGGGAATGACATACGAGATACCGTTGCGCATCACCGTTCGCCTTGTGGTGTATGATACTGACGCGGATACCGGTATTTCAAACATTCGCGATATAAAAGAGCAGGAGATTTATTTTGGTACCATACCGATGATGACCGAAAAGGGGACGTTCATCATCAATGGGACGGAACGGGTCGTGGTCAGCCAGTTGCATCGTTCTTCGGGTGTGTTCTTCGATCACGACAAAGGCAAGTCCCACTCGAGCGGTAAAATTATTTACAGCTCCAGAATTATTCCCGTTAGAGGCTCCTGGATCGATATGGAAATCGATCCCAAAGATATCGTTTATATCCGGATTGACAGGCGGCGGAAATTTCCGATCACGATTCTTTTTAAAGCTTTCGGTTACAGTGTCGAAGACCTGCTGACCTATTTCTATAAATGCGAGAGAATCGTCATTGAGGGCAAACGGATTTCAAAACGGTTCAACCCCGAATTTTTGAAGGGTCAACGCGCCAGCCGGGACATAAAAGATCCGGAGACCGGGAATGTGTTGATTAAAAAGGGACGGATATTTACCGCCCGTGCGGTCAAACGGTTGAAAACAGCCGATGCCGGTTTGATACCCATTGGACCGGACGAGTTAAGCGGCAGGGTTTTCGCCAACACCATTTACTATCCTGATTCCGATTTGCCGGTTGTAAAGGCCAACGATACGGCAGATGAAGAAAACCTGGCCAAGCTCAGCAAAGCTGGAATCAATGAATTCGACGTGCTCTATGTCGATGGCAGCTCCAGCAGCGACTCGATTCGCAAAACCCTTCTGGTCGACAAGGTTGAAAGCAAAGAGGAAGCCCTGATCGAAATCTACCGGCGACTCAGGCCGGGCAACCCTGCCACGCCTGAAGTGGCCCAGGATTTCATCGACAACCTGTTTTTCAAACCCAACTATTACGATCTTTCGGGTGTCGGTCGACTGAAAATCAACCAGAGACTCGACATCAAAACCATGATGAACCTCCGCATTCTGCGCAAAGAAGATATTCTGCTGACGACCAGGGCCCTGATTGAGCTCAGGGACACCCAGGGGGTTGTCGATGACATCGACCACCTCGGAAATCGCAGGGTCCGCGCAGTGGGCGAATTGCTCGAAAACCAATATCGGATCGGCCTGGTCCGCATGGAGCGAGCCATCAAGGAACGCATGAGTCTGCAGGAAGTTGATGCACTGATGCCCCACGATTTGATCAATCCAAAGCCGGTTTCGGCGGTGGTAAAAGAATTTTTTGGCACCAGCCAGCTGTCTCAATTTATGGACCAGACCAATCCACTTTCGGAAACGACACATAAACGAAGGCTCAGCGCCCTGGGGCCGGGCGGGTTGACACGTGAGCGCGCCGGTTTCGAAGTGCGTGACGTTCATCCGTCCCATTACGGTCGTATCTGTCCTATCGAAACGCCCGAGGGGCCCAACATCGGTTTGATCGTGTCGTTGAGCACCTATGCCCGGGTGAATAATTTCGGATTCATAGAAACACCTTACAGGGTCGTCAAGGATGCCAAGGTTACAAAAGAGGTAAAGTTTCTGGACGCATTCGAAGAAAAAGAACACCCCATTGCGCAAGCCAATGCACAGGTTGACGAAAAAGACCGCTATATAAATCCTATGGTAACCTCTCGCGTGGCTGGGGAGTTTATGATGGTGCCGCGCGAAGAGATTGAACTGATGGACATCTCCCCCAATCAGCTGGTGAGCGTTTCGGCATCTTTGATTCCGTTTTTGGAAAACGACGATGCCAACCGGGCGCTAATGGGCTCAAACATGCAACGCCAGGCTGTACCCCTGTTGGTTAATGAGGCGCCTCTTGTCGGAACCGGAATCGAGGGGGTCGTCGCCAAAGACAGCGGAGTGACCATAGTTGCCCAGCGCGATGCTACCGTTGTTGACGTGGATGCCTCTCGGATCGTTCTCAAACACGATCCGTCGGAAAATCCAATGGCAAAAGACGTCACGATCTACAACCTGTCGAAATTCATTCGTAGTAACCAGAACACCTGTTTCAACCACCGCCCCATTGTCCGTAACGGGCAAAAAGTTAAGGCGGGGGAAATCATCGCCGACGGTCCGGCAACGGAAAAGGGTGAGTTGGCATTGGGTAAGAACGTCACCGTGGCTTTCATGCCCTGGGGCGGATACAATTTCGAGGATTCCATCCTGGTCAGCGAAAGGCTGGTCAGGGACGGGGTCTACACCTCCGTTCATATCGAAGAGTTCGAGGTCGTTGCCAGAGACACCAAGCTTGGCAAGGAGGACATCACCCGCGACATTCCCAACGTTGGAGAGGAAGCGCTGAAGAATTTAGATGACAGCGGAATCATTCGATTGGGAGCCGAGGTTGTGCCGGGTGATATCCTGGTCGGCAAGATCACTCCGAAAGGTGAAACGCAACTTTCACCGGAGGAAAAGCTGTTGCGGGCCATCTTCGGAGAAAAAGCCGGCGATGTAAAAGATACGTCTTTGCGGGTTCCTCCGGGGATCCAGGGCACAGTTATCGATGCCAAGGTGTTTTCGCGTCGCGGAGTCCAGAAGGACGATCGCGCCCGTTTGATCGAAGATGAAGAGATTGCCAGTTTCGAAAAGGATCGGGATGATGAATTGGGTGTCATCGAAGATGTCGTGCGCGGTGAACTCAAACAGCTACTGGTGGGGCAACAAGTGCAAGCGGCCCTGAAAAAAGGGAAGAAATCCCTGGTGGCCAAGGGTGCCAAAATTGATACTGACACCTTCGAGCAAATTCCATTGGCTGTAGTGGAAGGCATCGTCCTGGAAGACCCGAAAACGACTGAAAAGGTTCACGAACTGCTGGAACGTTACCGGGATCAGAGCGAACTGACGCGGATGGTGTTCGAGCAGCAAGTCACCCGTTACGAAAAAGGGGACGATTTGCCACCCGGTGTCATCAAACTCGTCAAGGTCTACGTTGCCATGAAACGCAAGCTTTCTGTTGGCGACAAAATGGCCGGGCGCCACGGAAATAAAGGTGTTGTCTCCAGGATTCTACCCATTGAAGATCTTCCCTATTTCAAGGATGGCAAGCCGGTCGACATGGTTCTGAACCCCTTGGGCGTCCCTTCGCGGATGAACGTCGGTCAGATTCTCGAAATTCACCTTGGGCGGGCCGCCAAAACTCTCGGTGATCAATTGAGTGTGTTAATTGAAGAACAAAAATTCAAAGCGTTGAGAGGCAAACTGAAAAAAATCTTCGAAGACGTCGAGGCTCAGGCATCGATTAAAGATTTCAGTGACGATGAGTTGATGACCTTTGCCATTCAGTACAAAGACGGCGTGCATATGGCGACGCCGGTATTTGACGGCGCCAAAGAGGATGAAATCAAAAACCTGCTGCAAGAAGCAGAGGTAAGCACGACCGGGCAGACAACCCTCTACGATGGTCGTACCGGGGAGGCATTTAAGGAAAGAATTACCGTCGGCACCATGTACGTCTTGAAACTGCACCATTTGGTGGATGACAAGATTCATGCCCGGTCCATTGGCCCATACTCACTGGTGACGCAACAACCGCTCGGTGGCAAGGCACAGTTCGGCGGTCAGCGGCTCGGCGAGATGGAAGTCTGGGCGATGGAAGCTTATGGAGCGGCCTTTGCGCTGCAGGAGTTTCTGACCGTCAAATCGGATGACATGGCCGGCAGAACGCGAATGTACGAAAAGATCGTTAAAGGCCAGAATGTTCTGGAACCAGGTATTCCAGAGTCCTTCAGAGTGATGACCAAAGAACTCCAGGCTTTGGGACTCGATATCGACCTTATCGAAGGAAAGAGTTGATCGTCACCTTCAATTCCAGGAAGTGGCCGCAAGAATCCCATATCACAGGTGAAAGGGAATTAAACCATGATGGATACATTATACGATTTTTTCGCTAAACCGACAGACCCTAGGAAATACACTGGAATTAAGATTTCCCTGGCGTCTCCGGAGCAAATCCGAAAGTGGTCTTTCGGAGAAATAAAAAAGCCTGAAACCATCAACTATCGGACATTCAAGCCTGAACGCGACGGGCTTTTCTGTGCTAAAATATTTGGTCCAACCAAGGATTATGAGTGTAATTGCGGTAAATACAAACGCATGAAACACCGCGGTGTAATTTGCGAAAAATGCGGTGTTGAAGTCATTCAGTCCAAAGTTCGTCGTGAACGCATGGCCCACATCGAGTTGGCAACTCCGGTTTCACATATTTGGTTCCTTAAAAGCCTTCCCAGTAAAATCGGGAACCTGCTGGATCTGACCCTTAAAAATATGGAAAAGGTCCTTTATTTTGACAGTTATATCGTTATCGATCCGAAGGAAACCGATCTCACGCGAGGCCAGTTGCTGACGGATGAAAATTACCACGATGCTCTCGACAAATACGGTGACAAATTCAAAGCCGGTATCGGCGCCGAAGCCGTTAAAGAAATGCTGGCCGATCTGGACCTGGATGAGATTTATAAAGAGTTGCGTCGTGATATCAGGGAAACCGGTTCTGTGGCCAAACGCCAAAAACTTGCCAAACGCCTGAAAATCGTTGATGCGTTTCGTAAATCCGGTGTCAACCCGATTTGGATGATTATGGATGTCATACCGGTGCTACCCCCGGATCTCAGGCCATTGGTGCCGCTGGAAGGCGGTCGTTTCGCCACATCCGATCTTAACGATCTCTACCGGCGGGTCATCAATCGCAACAACCGATTGAAGCGGCTGATCGACTTGAAGGCGCCCGATATTATCGTCCGTAACGAAAAAAGAATGCTCCAGGAATCTGTCGACGTTCTCTTTGATAACGGTCGCCACGGACGGGTAATAACCGGTACCAATAAGCGGCCACTCAAATCTCTGAGTGACACGCTGAAGGGCAAACAGGGGCGTTTCAGACAGAACCTGCTGGGTAAGCGGGTCGACTATTCCGGCCGGACGGTCATTACAGTCGGACCGGACTTGCGGTTGCACCAGTGCGGATTACCCAAGGCCATGGCGCTGGAGCTTTTCAAGCCCTTTGTATACTACCGGCTTGAGCAGAAAGGGCTGGTGTCCACCGTCAAGAGTGCCAAAAAAATGGTGGAACGTGAGATTCCGGAGGTTTGGGACACGTTGGATGAAGTTGTCAAAGAGTATCCGGTGATGCTGAACCGGGCGCCGACGCTTCATCGGCTCGGCATCCAGGCTTTCGAGCCGATCCTTATTGAAGGCAAGGCGATTCAGTTGCATCCACTGGTGTGTACCGCATTCAATGCCGACTTTGACGGCGACCAGATGGCCGTGCACGTGCCGCTCTCCGTGGAAGCCCAGATCGAAGCGCGGGTGTTGATGCTCTCCAGCAACAACATCCTGTCGCCAGCCAATGGGTCGCCGATCATCGTGCCCAGTCAGGACATCGTATTGGGGCTTTACTACATGACCAGGGGCATACCGGGACGCAAGGGTGACGGTATGTATTTTGCCAATGCCGAAGAGGTCAGAGTTGCCTACGACGACGGCAATGTCGAATTACATGCCGAGATTTCCGTGCGCATGGACGGCAAACGCGTCGACACCACCGTCGGGCGAATTCTGTTGTGGGAAATCATTCCGGAGGAGGATATCTTTGACCTCTGCCACATCATGGTGAAAGACTTGCAGGAAGCAAGAAGCATCCATCGCAAGATCAAAGAGGGGGCGGACTTCACTGAAATGGTCTCGACCCACTCCCAGAGTCCCGACAAGGTTAACGACGGCAATATCGGCCTCGTGAGGAAGGATGAGTTTGTCAACACGTTCAATATCGACGAAGATACCGCTGACAAGGTTTACTACCTGAATATCGGTGACGTTAGCAATGTTCTCACGGCTGATGGGAAGCATCACATTTTTAAAGTTTTGAAGAGACAACCGCCGATACCCTTTGACGTGATCAACCGTGTGATGGATAAGAAAACGCTGCGGAATCTTGTGGATTATGTTTACCGCAATCTCGGTCCAAAAGCGACGGTCATTCTGTCCGACCGTCTCAAAAATACCGGTTATCGCTATTCGACGGAAGGTGGCTTGTCGATTTCAATCGATGCCATGATCACACCCGATTCAAAGTGGAAGCTTTTGAATGAGGCCGAGAAGCAGGTGGAGGAAATCGGCCGGCAGTATACCGAGGGCCTGATTACCCAGGGCGAAAAATACAACAAAGTCGTTGATATCTGGGCCAAAGCCACTGATGATGTGGCCAACGCAATGATGGAGGCTATGCGGATGGCGCCGGTGAACGATTCTGCGGGCAACCCGATTATGGACAAGAACGGGGATCCCATCATTTCCGAAAGCTTTAATCCTATATTCATGATGGCCGATTCCGGTGCCCGGGGCAGCAAAGACCAGATGCGTCAGCTTGCCGGCATGCGGGGTCTGATGGCCAAACCTTCAGGAGAGATCATCGAGACGCCGATTACCTCCAACTTCAGGGAAGGGCTGTCCGTGTTGCAGTATTTTATTTCGACCCACGGTGCCCGCAAAGGTTTGGCAGATACGGCGCTGAAAACAGCCAACTCGGGTTATCTCACCCGTCGTCTCGCAGACGTCGCACAGGACTGCATTGTCATGGAGGATGACTGCGGAACCCGCATGGGCGTTGAGGTCGGGCCGTTGATGGAAGGTGGTGAAGTGATTCAGCGTATCGGGGAACGTGTGTTGGGGCGGGTGACTGCAGAAGATGTCATTGATCCTTTCACCGAGGAGGTCATTGTACCGGCCAATCACCTAATCGATGAACCCACCGTTCAACGGATTGAAGATGCCGGCCTGACAAACATCAAAATCCGCTCCGTTTTGACCTGCAGGACGAAGACCGGCGTATGTGCTCACTGTTACGGACGCGATCTGGCCCACGGTCAGACTGTGGAACATGGCCAGGCTGTCGGTATCCTGGCTGCGCAGTCAATCGGTGAACCCGGAACCCAGCTGACGATGCGGACCTTTCACATCGGCGGTACAGCCAGTCGGCGCGTTGAACAGGCTGATATCCGTTCCCGGGTCGATGGCAAGATAAAATTCGTCGATCTGCGTATTGCCAAAAATTCCGATGGGCAGGAAGTGGTCATGAATCGCCGGGGGGGTAAGTTTACGATCGTCAACGAGAAGGGCCGTGAACTGGAAAGCTTTCCGGTTATTTACGGCGCTCACATTCTCGTCCAGGATGGCGGGCTGGTGAAAGCGGGCGATCTTCTGGCGACCTGGGATCCTTTCACAACACCAATCCTTACTGAAGTCAACGGTAACGTGAAGTTTGGCGACATCATCCGCGGAAAGACCATGCAGGAAAAGGTCGATCCCGTGACGGGTAAGTCAAGCCAAACAGTTATCGAATCTAAGACGACCGAGGAACGGCCGCGGATCTCTATTAAGGGTGAGGACGGAAAAACAGTTAAACTGCCGGCGTCGAACGCCATGGCCCGTTACATGCTGCCGATTGATGCCATTATGCTGGTTGAAGAAGGCGACGCCGTAAAGGCCGGTGACATTGTGGCCAAGTTGCCGCGAGCAACCACCAAAACTAAGGATATCACAGGTGGTTTGCCGCGGGTGGCCGAGCTGTTTGAAGTAAGGAAACCGAAGGAAGTGGCTATTCTGAGTGCAATAGACGGTTATGTTTCGATCGCCAAGGGCACAAAGAAAGGCAAACAGAAGGTTACCATCAGCCCTGTTGACGGTGTTGGTGAGACGAAAGACTACCTAATTCCCAGGGGAAAACACATCAACGTCATCGAAGGCGATTACGTGCGCGCTGGTGAACCGCTGATCGGCGGTTCGGCCGTACCCCAGGATATTCTCAATATAAAAGGCGAGGTCGACCTCGCGCGGTACCTGGTGGACGAAGTCCAGGAGGTTTACCGCCTGCAGGGAGTACGTATTAACGACAAACATATCGAGGTCATTGTGCGCCAAATGATGCGACGGGTCAAAGTCGTTGAGGTCGGCGATACGGAATTTATCACGGAAGAACAGGTGGACCGGGTACGATTTGACGAGGAGAACCGGGCTGTTATCATGCAAGGCGGAAAACCGGCGGTTGCCGAACCGCTCATCCTTGGCATTACCAAAGCATCGCTCAGTACCGACAGCTTCATCTCCGCGGCTTCCTTTCAGGAAACCACCAAGGTGCTTACCGACGCATCCATTTCCGGCGCGGTAGATTTCTTGAAGGGTTTGAAGGAGAACGTCATTATGGGGCGCCTAATCCCCGCTGGGACCGGTGTCGCCACATATCATGATGTGGGGGTTGAAGTTGTCGATGAAATCTAATCGACTGGCGTAAGTTTTGACGAATTGGCAAACAAGGAGCGCTGCTTTTTTGAAGATCGAGATAGAGCGTAGCCGTCCACATCAAAAACCGCCATATCATTAAAGAAAAAACTTGACATCGGATAGGCGACTGTATACAAATTGCGCTTTTACCATCCCTCGAAAAGTAGCGGATTCCAGACAATAAACAAGAGGTAGATATGCCGACCATCAACCAATTAGTACGTAAGGGAAGAAAACGGGCCAAGAAGAAGACCAACACCCCGGCACTTAAAGGTGCGCCCCAGAAAAGAGGGGTCTGCACACGCGTGTACACCTCGACACCAAAGAAACCGAATTCAGCGCTGCGGAAGGTCGCGCGTGTGCGGCTGACGACAGGTATCGAGGTGACCGCTTACATTCCAGGTATCGGTCATAACCTTCAGGAGCATTCGGTGGTCCTGGTACGTGGTGGTCGCGTTAAAGACCTTCCTGGTGTCAGATACCACATCGTCAGGGGTACCTTGGACACTCTCGGAGTTGCTGATCGGCGACAGGGACGTTCCAAATACGGGGCCAAGAAGCCGAAATAATGCGGGCGGCAAAACGCCTTTAGCCTTAGAAACCGATAGGTCAGCCGCCAGGTGCAAGACGGCGCGCGTTTAGATAAAAAACGATCATAAGACGAATCAATGGTGTAGCGTATGCCGAGAAGAAGAGAAGTACCGGTCAGAAAAATCAACCCCGATCCCAAATACAATAGCGAACTGGTGGCCAAGTTCATTCGCAAAGTTATGCGAGACGGTAAAAAGAGCGTTGCGGAAAGCATTCTTTATGATGCATTCGACGTGATTGAAGACAAAACAAAGCAACCCCCGTTAAAGGTATTCGAACAGGCGATAGAGAACATTAAGCCGATGATAGAAGTAAAATCGCGCCGGGTTGGCGGTTCGACTTATCAGGTTCCGACCGAAATTCGACCCAGCCGGCGAACGGCACTTGGTATCCGGTGGCTGATTGAGTATTCACGCAAACGCCCCGAAAAGGGTATGGCCAAAAAACTGGCCGGAGAACTCATGGATGCCGCCAACAACCGAGGCGCTGCTGCGAAGAAAAAAGAAGACACCCACAAAATGGCCGAGGCGAATAAGGCCTTTGCCCACTTCCGCTGGTAAATGGCAGAGAGCAAGGCGGCAATGTGAATTTTGCCTGTTATACCGAACACTTTGCACTGTGCTTTTTACGATTCATTAAGGGGAGGACGAAAAGATGGCGAAGCAGAAGTTTGAGCGGACGAAGCCGCATGTGAATGTAGGAACGATCGGTCATATCGATCATGGAAAGACGACGTTGACGGCGGCGATCACCAAGCACATGGGGCTTAAGGGTATGGCGAATTTCGTGCCGTTTGATCAGATCGACAAGGCGCCCGAGGAGAAAGAGCGCGGCATAACGATAGCGACGGCACATGTTGAGTACGAGACAACCAAGCGCCATTATGCGCATGTGGATTGTCCGGGTCACGCGGACTATATCAAGAATATGATCACCGGAGCGGCGCAGATGGACGGAGCGATCCTGGTTGTGGGCGCCGATGACGGACCGATGCCCCAGACCCGGGAGCACATATTGTTAGCGCGTCAGGTGGGGGTTCCGCGGATCGTGGTATTTTTGAACAAGTGCGACATGGTGGACGACGAGGAGTTGATCGAGTTGGTGGAGTTGGAGTTGCGGGAACTGTTGGACAAGTATGAGTTTCCGGGAGACGACACGCCGATCATCCGCGGCAGTGCGTTGAAGGCGTTGGAGAGCGACGATCCTGACGGCGCAGAGGCCAAGTGCGTATTTGAGTTGATGGATGCGATCGATGCGTTTATCCCCGAGCCGGTGCGCGACATCGAGAAGCCGTTTTTGATGCCGATTGAGGATGTGTTCAGTATTTCGGGACGCGGGACGGTGGTGACGGGTCGTGTGGATCGCGGTTTGGTGAAGGTCGGGGAAGATGTTGAGATCGTGGGAATCCGCCCGACGTTCAAGACGGTGTGCACGGGTGTAGAGATGTTCCGCAAGCTGTTGGACGAGGGGCGGGCGGGAGACAACATCGGCGTTCTGTTGCGCGGCACCAAGCGCGATGAGGTTGAGCGGGGTCAGGTGGTGGCCAAGCCCGGGTCGATCACGCCGCACACCAAGTTCAAGGCCGAGGTGTACATTTTGAGCAAAGAGGAGGGTGGCCGGCACACGCCATTTTTCAATGGTTATCGGCCGCAGTTTTATTTTCGGACAACGGATGTGACCGGAGTGTTGACGCTTCCCGAGGGAGTGGAGATGGTGATGCCCGGTGACAATGTAACGATCGAGGCGGATTTGATCACGCCGATCGCCATGGAGAAGGAATTGCGGTTTGCGATCCGCGAAGGCGGTCGAACCGTCGGCGCCGGTGTCGTCAGCGATATCATTGAATAGCGGACTTAGCGGTGGAAGATTACCTATATGATAGCAAACACAAAAATAAGAATCAGATTGAAAGCGTACGACCACAAACTTTTGGATCAATCCGTCACGGATATTGTCGACACGGCCAATAAAACTGGGGCCAAAGTTGTCGGCCCAATTCCATTGCCGACACAAATTAACAAGTTTTGCGTTTTGAGATCGCCTCACATCGACAAAAAGTCCCGCGAGCAGTTCGAAATGCGCACCCATAAGCGTTTGTTGGATATTATTGAACCGACCCAGCAAACGGTGGATGCCCTCATGCAGTTGGACCTATCACCAGGTGTGGATGTCGAAATCAAGTTATAGTAAAATTTTTGAAAATATCGGCTCAGTTCACGGATAGTCAAACGTTTTGTGACCGATACGAATTACCTGTCGGGCTGCAGACAGCCGCACGGTTTACCGAATGCGCCGGACGACAGTTAATGATGTACAGAAGGATTGGACAAGCATATGTGCAAGGGATTGATGGGAAGAAAACTGGGAATGACAGGGTTTTTTACCCCCGAAGGCGAGTTGGTACCGGTTACGGTAGTGGAGGCGGGGCCCTGCGTTGTTACTCAGATTAAGACGGCAGCCAGGGATGGGTATGATGCTCTTCAGCTCGGGTTCGGCGAAAAGAAGGCCAAGCGCATCAATAAGCCAATGCGTGGACATTTGAAAGGCAGTGGCGCTAACGGTTTTGCTTTTGTGCGTGAGGTCTCAGTGGAAAAGCCGGAAGAGTTTACTCTCGGCCAGCAGGTAACACTGGATCTGTTCAGCATAGGTGAACGAGTGGATATCGTTGGGACGACGAAAGGGCGGGGTTTTGCAGGCGTTATCAAGCGTCACGGCTTTCACCGCGGCCCTGCCGGTCATGGAAGTAAAAACGTCAGACCACCCGGGTCGATCGGATGCAGCGCATCGCCTTCGAAGGTCATCAAGGGTAAAAAAATGCCGGGGCACTATGGCACGGACAGGCAGACCGTGCGCAACATCAAAATCGTCGACATTCGTCCCGAGGAGAATCTGATTTTTCTAAAAGGGGCAGTACCAGGAAGTGTTTCAAGCCCGGTAATAGTGAAAAAATTAAAATTCGCAGTGAAGAATTCATGATTCTATAACGAGGTTCCCGTTCGGGTCGCTCGAATGACCGGGGCCGGCCCCTTTATAAGCGGCTGACCGTCGTTCAAGGGAACTTCAGTGGGGATAACCATGGCAGTGATAAATGTGTTGAATAGTAAAGGGGAAAAGGTTTCCGAACGGGAACTCTCTGACGCCCTCTTCAGCGTTCCGCCCAAGCCGGGAGTGCTGCACGAAGTTGTGATCGCACAGCTTGCCGGTCGACGGGCGGGTAGCGCTTCCACAAAACAGCGTGGCGAAATTCGCGGCAGCACGCGAAAGCTCTTCAGACAGAAAGGGACCGGCAGGGCCCGCCGCGGTGACATTAAGTCTCCGCTATTGCGCGGCGGCGGAGTGGTTTTTGGCCCGAAACCGAGATCCTATGCCTATAAGGTTCCCAAAAAAGTAAGACGACTGGCGCTGAAGATGGCCCTGACGTGCAAGCTGCAGGACCACGAGCTGGTTGTGCTTGACAAATTTGACCTGGCACAGGTGAAAACCAAAGATTTCATCAATATTATCCAAGCGCTGAAAGTCGACAATGCGTTGATAGTGACGGATCAAAAAAACGAAACACTTGAGCTTTCTTCCCGGAATGTACCAAACATAAAGGTACTCAGAAGTGAAGGGCTGAATGTTTACGATATTCTCAAATACAAAAACCTGGTTCTGGTGGAGCCTGCAATTAATGACATCGAAGGGAGGCTTTTGACATGACGATGCTATATGACATCATCAGGAGGCCTCTGGTCACGGAAAAAACGAATATTCAGAAGGAAGCTGCAAATCAGGTCACTTTTGAGGTCGATCGAAAAGCGAACCGGATAGAAATTCGAAGAGCGATTGAGCGGATTTTCAGCGTCAAGGTCGAAAATGTGAGAACCATGCAGGTTAAAGGTAAGATCAAACGCAGAGGTCGCTCTCTCGGTAAACGTCGGGATTGGAAGAAAGCCATTGTGACTTTGAAGCCCGGTGAACGGATCGAATTTTTCGAAGGGGTTTAAGCGCTGACCAGAATGGCGGTCTTAACCATAGGAATAATGATAATTGGTCTTCGGTCTTAGGAGCAAGGCATGGGTGTAAAAAAAGTAAAACCGACATCACCGGGGCGACGGTTCCAGGGATATTCTGGGTTTGAGGAGATTTCCAGAACCACTCCCGAAAAAAGTTTACTGCGACCTCTGTCAAAAAGTGGCGGACGCAACGCCAGAGGACGCATTACTTGCCGGCATCGTGGTGGCGGTCACAAACGGCACTATCGCGTTATCGATTTCAGACGTGATAAAATAGGTATTCCGGCAAAGGTCGCCACGATTGAATACGATCCGAACCGGAGCGCACGGATCGCGCTGCTGCACTATGTCGATGGTGAAAAACGATATATATTAGCCCCGCTCAATCTGAACGTGGGCGACATGGTGGAATCAGGTCCTGAAGCCGACATAAAGCCCGGCAATGCTTTGCCGCTGCGCCATATCCCGCTGGGGACTCATATCCATAACGTTGAGTTACGGGCCGGGTGCGGTGGGCAGGTTGTCCGCAGTGCCGGAACTTTTGCCCAGTTAATGGCAAAAGAGGATCGTTATGCGCTGATAAAGCTCCCTTCCGGGGAAGTGCGTATGGTTCTCTTGAATTGCCAGGCCACGATTGGTCAACTCGGAAACGTTGAGCATGAAAACATTTCCGCTGGTAAGGCCGGTCGGGCGCGCTGGCTCGGACGTCGTCCCCGGGTACGAGGGGTGGCCATGAATCCGGTTGACCATCCGATGGGTGGTGGTGAAGGGCGGTCTTCGGGAGGACGACATCCTTGCAGCCCCTGGGGCATGCCCACAAAAGGATACAAAACCAGGAAACGGACCAAACGCAGCAACCGTTTAATTGTCAAACGGCGCAACAAATAATAGGTCTGTAAAGCCGCGATCGCTTACGCTGACATGCGGTGCAGTATCACACTTAGAAAAATTCATCGCGGCCTGCCGTAGTTATCAAGTCACGCCAGGCATACAGTCTGATAGGAGAGAATATGCCACGCTCGTTGAAAAAAGGACCTTATGTCGAGCCGAAATTGATGCTCAAGGTCGCTGAGGCCCAGAACAGCCGGAGCAACAGGGTCATCAAGACCTGGTCTCGTCGGTCGACGATCGTACCGGAGATGGTCGGTATCACCTTGGCTGTGCACAATGGCAAAAAATTTGTACCGGTTTTCATTTCCGAAAACATGGTCGGTCACAAGCTGGGAGAGTTTTCACCCACCCGGACGTTTTACGGCCACGCAGGATCCAAAAAATCGTCGCTGAGGTAAAAAAAATTGGCCATGCTTCGGCTGCAATCGTCGTAACAAAGTGCAGCCCTTGGGATTCACCTTGTCGTTATCGGACGACAGAAAAAATATTAAAGGACGCGTCGCACTATGGAGTTTAGAGCTGTCACAAAGTACGCACGCATTTCTCCCAGTAAGGTCCGAATACTGGTTGACGCCGTTAAGGGGCAACCGGTGGAAGCGGCTATCAACGCTCTGAAGTTCATGCCGATGAAAGCGGCCGGCATTGTCGAGAAAACGTTGCGGAGCGCTGTTGCCAACGCGGATCAGAACACCGACGTAGATGTAGACAATCTTGTGGTGAGCAACATCCTTGCCGACCAGGGACCAACCCTGAAGCGTTTCCGGGCAAGGGCACGCGGACGGGGAGCACGGATACTGAAGAGAACCAGTCATATCACTGTCATTTTGGCAGAGCAATCGGCGAGATAAGCCAGAGGAGGTAACAGCTTGGGCCAGAAAGTTAATCCGATCGGATTTAGATTAGGGATTGTCAAAACGTGGGAATCACGCTGGTACGCAGACAAGAACTACGCCGATTACATATTTGAAGATCACAAGATCAGGGACTTCGTAAAAAAGAAGCTTTATCACGCCGGTGTTTCCCGGATTGAAATCGAACGCTCCTCCAAGCGCATCAGGCTGAGAATCTTTACCTCCAGGCCGGGGATTGTCATAGGGAAAAAGGGTTCTGAGATTTCACTTCTCAAACAGGAAATTGAGAAGATGGTCGACCATGAGGTGATGATCGACATTCAGGAAATACGAAAACCCGAAATCGACGCTCAACTCGTGGCTGAAAATATTGCGCTTCAGATCGTGCGGCGGGTGGCTTTCAGGCGGGCGATGAAACGTGGTGTATCTTCGGCCATGCGGTTCGGCGCCCAAGGCGTCAAGGTGATATGTGCCGGCCGATTGGGTGGTGCAGAAATGGCCAGGCGTGAATGGTACAGGGAGGGCCGTGTGCCGTTGCACACCCTGCGGGCCGATATCGATTATGGGTTTACCACTGCCCGAACGACATATGGTGCCATCGGCGTCAAGGTATTTATATTCAAGGGCGAGGTCCTTAAGAAGGACCAGCTAGATTACGACAATCAGTAAGAGCATCGGTAGCAGCAGTTACCGTTCGGCGCATACCTCAAAGCGACACAAGATGATGGCGGGGCCCCAGAAAGCCCCATCTGAAACAGGAGTCATAGCAAATGCTTAGCCCCAAGAAAGTAAAATTCAGAAAACAGCAGAAAGGCAGAATGAAGGGCACCTCTCGCAGAGGCAGTCATCTTAATTTCGGACAATATGGTTTGCAGGCTGTCGATTGCGGTTGGATTTCTTCGCGCCAGATTGAGGCTGCCCGTATTGCGATGACGCGGCATGTGAAAAGAGGGGCGAGAATCTGGATTCGAATTTTTCCGGACAAACCGATTACCAAGAAACCGGCCGAGGTGCGCATGGGTAAAGGTAAGGGGGCTCCGGAAGGTTGGGTCGCCGTCATTCGGCCCGGTCGAATTCTTTATGAGATGGAAGGCGTTTCACGGGAAGTCGCCATGGAGGCTTTCCGGCTGGCTGCGCACAAGCTTGCGGTTAAGACGAAATTTGTGGAAAGGAGCCTTGTAGCATGAAAGCCAGTGAAATTAGAGGGATGAGTCCGTCCGAGAAGCAAGTGTAAAGCGACCGAATTGAAACAGGAGCTGTTTAACCTGAGATTTCAACATGCAACCGGGCAACTCGAAAACTCTCAGAAACTCAAACAGGCCAAACGTGACATCGCACGGGTGCAGACCATCATCCGGGAAGAAGAGCTGTCCAAGCGCCAAAACGAAAACCAACAAACGGATAAGTAGTCTAACTGCCATGAAAAAACGTGGAATGAAAAGACAGATGATCGGCATCGTTGTCAGTGACAAGATGGAAAAAACTATCGTCGTACAAACGGAAAGACTGGTTAAACACCAATTGTACCACAAGTATATTCGGAGGCGATCCAAGTTTGCCGCCCATGACGCCGATAATTCGTGCCGTACCGGTGATAAAGTGCTGATTACTGAATCACGCCCGCTAAGTCGGACCAAGCGGTGGCAGGTCAGCAAAATACTGAAAAGGGCCGTTTGAATTTAGAGAGGCTTAAGAGCGATGATCCAGACAGAGACGAGACTGACGGTGGCGGATAACTCCGGTGCGAAGGTACTAAGTTGTATCAAGGTCCTGGGGGGCACGCGGAGGCGCTATGCCAGAATAGGGGATATCGTAGTCGTGACCGTTAAGGAAGCAATACCGAACGCAAAGGTCAAAAAGGGCGATGTCCTCAAAGCGGTGATCGTGCGTACCAAGAAAGAAATACAACGACCGGACGGTTCCTTTATCCGTTTCGACGACAATTCAGCCGTGCTCATATCGGGTAGCCAAGAACCCATAGGCACACGCATATTCGGGCCGGTTGCCAGAGAACTGCGCGCCAAGAGATTTATGAAGATTATTTCGTTGGCACCTGAAGTCATATAAAAATCGGGTCAGCAGGTGGAGAGAGCGTTGATGAACACGAGCAAATGCAGATTGAAGAGAGACGACAAAGTCAAGGTCGTTACCGGAAAAGACAAGGGCAAGATCGGCAAGGTTTTGAAGGTAAACAATAAGAAAAACAGGGTCCTTGTCGAAAATGTAAACATGGTAAAACGGCACGCAAGGCCATCCGCGCAGAACCGACAGGGCGGGATTGTCGAAGGTGAGGCAGCGATCCACTGGTCGAATCTGATGCTTATGTGCAGCAAGTGCATGTCTCCGACGCGTGTCAAAATGCAGCGTCTAGAGAACGGGAAAAAAGTGCGGGCCTGCAGCAAGTGCGACGAGATTATCGACAGTTAAGTGGAGGAAATTGATGCCCCAGCTCAAACAATACTATCATGAAACGGTCGTACCCCAGCTTAAAGAGGCCTTTAAGTACAGTAACATCATGCAGGTTCCCAAACTCGACAAGATTACGTTGAATATGGGATTAGGGGAAGCGATCCAAAACATTAAGATACTTGATTCGGCGGTTGAAGAACTACAGGCGATTGCCGGGCAGCGCCCGGTTATCACCCGTTCCAGACGATCGATTGCTGCCTTCAAGCTGCGTACCGGAATGCCGATCGGCTGTATGGTCACATTGAGGCACGATCGGATGTACGACTTCTTCACTAAACTCGTCGGCATCGCGTTGCCGAGAGTGAGGGATTTCCGGGGTCTTTCGCCGAAAGCCATGGATGGCTCCGGGAATTACAGCCTTGGGATAAAAGAACAGATCATTTTCCCGGAGATCGATTACGATAAAATTGATAAGATCAAAGGGTTGAATGTGTCTATTGTGACCACCGCCGGGACCGACGCGGAAGGCCGAGAGTTGCTTCGTCTTCTGGGTATGCCGTTCAGGAATTAATACATTTTTTACCCGGGATTCCGGTTCCTGGTTGCTAAAGGAGGATGGTTTGGCCAAAAAGTCGCTAAAAATAAAAGCTATGCGTAAACCCAAGTTCAATGTGCGGGCTTACAACCGATGCCCCATTTGTGGTAGACCGCGTGCCTATATGAGAAAATTTGGGTTATGCAGGATTTGCTTTCGCGATTTTGCTTCCCACGGAAAACTTCCCGGGGTTATCAAGTCGAGTTGGTAGCGTTGAACGGGGAATTCTATATATACTTGAGCGCCGGCAGCAGAGTGTATCACCCGGCTGCCCGGTTTATTTAAGCGCTTAAAATCAGGACTCAATCAAGCTTCGATTGACTTACCCAATATCATTAGAAAAACGACGGTATTCGCGGAGATAAAATTATGACGATGAGTGATCCGATAGCGGACATGCTGACACGCATCAGAAACGCTGCGAAAGCAAGGTTCAACAGCGTTGACATTCCCGGGTCGAATGTTAAGACAGAACTGGCCAAAATTATGAAAACAGAGGGCTTCATTCGGAACTACAAATTCATCAAAGACGGAAAACAAGGCATTCTTCGGGTATACCTCAAGTACGGACAGAATCAGGAAAGCGTCTTTCTGGGCCTTTCGCGCGTCAGCAAACCGAGTCGGCGCATCTACCTGCGAAGCAAAGACGTAAAACCCGTTATGAACGGTATGGGGCTTTCGGTTCTCTCCACCTCGAAGGGCCTAATGACAGATAAACAAGCCCGGGCTGAAAACGTCGGCGGTGAACATATTTGCGATCTCTGGTAATCGTTTGATTTTTGTGGCTTGTTGTTTTTGTTCAATACCGGTAACACGGTTTTGGGCAGCATGAAGGAGTTGATATATGTCGCGCGTAGGCAAGAAACCAATCTCGATACCTGAAAAAGTTAAAGTCTCTTATCAAAGTGGAGAATTGACGGTTCAGGGGCAGAAGGGCAAATTGAGTCGATCCATTCATCCTGCGGTAACGCTGAAGATGACAGAGGGTGTGATTGCCGTGGAACCATTGAAAGATGATAAGAACAGCCAGGCCTTACGCGGGCTGACACGCAGTCTTATTCAGAACATGGTGACCGGAGTGGACGCCGGTTTCGAGCGGGTTCTGGAAATTAATGGTATCGGCTATCGTGCTGAAATTAAAGGAAAAGCGATTGTGCTTAATTTGGGGTACTCTCATCCTATCGATTTTCAACTGCCGGAGGGTATTTCCGCCAGCGTGGAACGCAACAATGTGGTTAAGCTTTCAGGAATCGACAAGGAACTGCTCGGCCAGACCGCGGCGTCCATTCGCCGGTTGCGACCACCGGAGCCATATAAAGGTAAGGGTATAAAATACGCGGAGGAGTTCATTCGGCGCAAGGCCGGGAAGACAGGCACCAAATAGCCTGGACTCCGCTTTGGTTGAGTGGCCGCGGGGAAATTTTAACTAAATCATAAATACAGAAAAAACAACACTCAGGATACTTAGAGATGGGTTCGGTAAATACAAAAAAAGCGGCACGATTAAAACGAAAAAAAAGAATCAGAAAAAAAATCTTCGGAACAACAGACAGACCGCGGTTGAGTGTTTTTCGAAGCGCCCGGCATATTTATGCCCAGGTCATCGACGATTTGAGCGGTCGAACCTTAGTAGCGGCTTCCAGCGCCGAAAAAATCTTCAAGGAAGGTTCCAAGGTCGGGAAGAAGTCTGCTGTTGCCAACCAGATTGGTAAATTGATTGCGGAACGGGCGATAGGAAAAGGCGTCAAAAAGGTCGTCTTCGATCGCAACGGATTTCTTTACCACGGCCGTGTTAAAGCGGTTTCGGAAGGAGCGCGGGAAGGCGGTCTGGTACTCTAAAGCAGATTATCTTTGGGAGCGAATAAAGGAGGCGGGTCCTTGTACAAACAGGATACAGACGAATATCAATTGATAGATAAGGTTGTCCACATCAATCGCGTGGCAAAGGTCGTCAAGGGTGGGCGAAGATTCAGTTTCAGCGCCATCGTTGTCGTCGGTGACGGTAACGGTAGTGTTGGCGCTGGTTTAGGTAAAGCCGGTGAGGTGCCCGAGGCGATCCGGAAAGGCGTGGAGAATGCCAAAAAGAATATGATCGACATTCCACTGGTTGACGGGACAGTTCCATATGAAACCCTGGGCCGCTTCGGCGCCGGAAAGGTTATGTTGAAGCCGGCTTCTGCGGGTACGGGGCTGATTGCCGGTGGTGCCGTCCGTGCCGTTCTCGAAGCGGCAGGGGTGCAGAATATTCTCACCAAATGTATGGGATCTCACAATCCACACAATGTGGTTAAAGCTACCATCGATGGCCTCCAGCAGCTTCAAAGCCGGGAGCAGGTTGCCAACCGCCGCGGCGTCAACGCCGAGGAACTGTAATTAACGGCTCATTCGCTACCTTTTCCCAAAGGTTAGCGCCCGACTATGGCCGGAAGGGATTAGATCGATGTCAGGGAAACTGAGAATCACACTGGTAAAAAGTATGATCGGAAGGCCGGAGAAACATCGCTTGGTCTTGCGGGGCCTGGGATTGAAAAAGGTAAACAGGAGTGTGTTGCGCGAAAACACACCGGCAATACGGGGAATGGTCAACGCGGTATCGCATCTCGTAACGGCCGAGGAGGTGACCCATGAGGCTTAATGATTTGGCACCAGCCCCCGGTGCACGTAAGGGTCGCAAGCGCGTTGGGCGGGGCGTCGGATCTGGCTGGGGCAAAACCGCCGGTAGGGGTTCGAAAGGCCAAAACAGCCGCTCTGGTGGCGGTGTCCGGCCGGGTTATGAAGGCGGTCAAATGCCGATACACCGGCGGTTGCCGAAACGCGGATTTAAGAATATTTTCAAAAAAATATACGCTATTGTCAATATTCAGGATTTGACTAAGTTTGAAAGCGGCAGTGTTGTCGACGAAACCGCCTTGGTTCGTGCCGGGCTGGTCAAAGGAAAACGTGACGGTGTAAAACTCCTCGGACGGGGTGAAATCAACATGCCTCTGACAGTTAAAATCCATATGATCAGCCGGAGTGCCCGGGGTAAAATTGAATCAGCAGGCGGTACTGTAGAGGTTCTGTAATTATGATCAGCAAAGGGTTCGGCAACATATTCAAAATTCCCGAGCTAAAGCGTAGAATTTTATATACTCTTGCGCTTCTGGTGGTCTACCGAATTGGAGTGCATGTCCCGGTACCGGGGATCGACGCCGTCGCCCTGGCGGAAATTTTCGATCGTGCCAAGGGAACGATCCTTGGAATATTCAACATGTTTTCCGGTGGTGCCCTTGAAAGGTTGTCGGTGTTTGCCCTGGGTATCATGCCCTATATCAGCGCGTCGATTATCCTTCAGCTGATGACGGTTGTCATTCCTCATTTGGAGCAACTGAAAAAGGAAGGCGAGCAGGGGCGTAAGAAAATCACACAGTACACCCGCTACGGGACGGTTATTCTCAGCATCATTCAGGGGTTCGGTATCAGTGTCGGCCTTGAAAGAATGGGAGCTGTCGTCGACCCTGGTTGGGGATTCCGTTTCATGGCTGTCCTCACCCTGACAGCTGGCACCGCATTCATCATGTGGCTTGGGGAACAGATTACAGAAAGAGGGATTGGAAACGGTATTTCTCTCATCATATTTGCCGGTATTGTTGCCGGAGTGCCAACCGCGATAGGAAATACCTTTCAACTCGTTTCAACAGGCGCAATGAATATATTCCCGATTATCATCCTTGTCGTACTGATGGTCGCCGTCGTCGCCGCCATTATTTTTGTCGAACAAGGGCAACGGCGAATCCCGGTGCAATATGCCAAGCGGGTGGTGGGAAGGCGGATGTACGGTGGACAGAGCACTCATTTGCCGTTGAAAATCAATATGTCGGGAGTTATTCCACCGATTTTTGCTTCATCGATTATGATGTTTCCGGCGACGATTACCAGTTTCATTACCATACCGTGGATTCAGAACATCGTTTCGGCGCTGACACCCGGTAACCCCGTTTATGAATTTCTGTTTGTGGGTATGATATTCTTTTTCTGCTATTTTTATACGGCCGTTACGTTTAACCCTGTTGATGTCGCCGATAATATGAAAAAGCAGGGCGGTTACATTCCCGGAATACGACCGGGGAAAAGAACCGCCGACTACATTGACCGGGTTCTTACCCGGATAACACTTGGCGGCGCCCTTTATGTTTCGATCGTTTGCGTCTTGCCGTCTGTTCTCATTACACGTTTTAACGTTCCTTTCTATTTCGGCGGAACGGCGCTGTTGATCGTCGTCGGGGTTGCTATCGATACGGTAGCGCAGATGGAATCACATATGCTCAGCCGACATTACGAGGGATTCTTGAAAAAATCAGGTGGCAAGGTCAAAGGACGCTAGACGTTATCTCAAAACTTGGACTTTCGGTCGAGATCAAGGCGAGACTGAAGATCCCCGCTGTGCGGGATTTCCCATCTGATCCAACACGGCATGTGGGTCACAACCCGAGGGCATACTCACGTATATCGAGGAATGAGACAAGGGCTCAACGCCGATACTTGTCCGCCTCTGGCAGATCGGGCGAAAAGACCTTTTTGAGATGCCTTCTAATAAACGCTGGGTTGCCAATGACGCAACACTCAGGGAGGCTCGATGGCGAAAGAAGAAGCCATAAAAGTTGAAGGAACAGTTCTGGAGACATTGCCCAACGCAATGTTCAAGGTAGAACTCGACAACAAGCACCAGGTTCTTGCGCATATTTCTGGTAAGATGAGAATGCATTTCATCAAAATTCTTCCGGGTGACAAGGTCACGGTAGAATTGTCACCCTATGACCTGAGTCGGGGTAGAATTACATATCGGTCGAAATAGCCGATCAGGTCGTGGATCACCTTTGATTGGTTAATACAGGAAAATTCTAAAAAGGATCCAAGCGCTCGATAGCCAATTTTCCGCGGCCTGTGCCGAATAAGGAGTTTTTCAATGAAAGTCAGAGCATCGGTGAAAAGGATTTGCCCCAAATGCAAGGTCGTCAAAAGAAAAGGGGTCGTCAGAGTTATTTGCGTAAACAAGCGGCATAAACAACGGCAAGGTTAGAGGAGGCAGGAATTGGCTAGAATTGCTGGAGTCGATTTACCAAGGCAGAAAAGTGTGGAAATCGCTTTAACCTACATTTACGGTATCGGGCGAAGTACTTCCTTTGAAATTTTGTCAAAGCTTAATATTGATCCCCATACGAATACCGATGATTTGACCGAGTCTCAAGTCAACGATATCCGCAAAATCATCGACGGAGAGTACAAGGTTGAAGGTGAACTCAGGTCGGAAGTCGCCATGAACATCAAACGGCTTATGGATCTGGGAAGCTATCGTGGGTTGCGACATCGCAAAGGATTACCGGTCCGGGGTCAACGGACAAGTACCAACGCCCGAACCCGGAAAGGACCCAAACGCGCTGCAGTCAAGAAAAAGGGTGCTGCAAAGAAAAAATAATCTATTAGACAGGCGAGGCTTGTTTCATGGCAAAAAGAACCCGTACGAAGAAGAAAGAAAAGAAGAACATACAGAATGGTGTCGTCCACATTCAATCAACCTTCAACAATACTATCATCACCATTACCGATCCGGGCGGCAATGTGGTTGCTTGGTCCAGCTCAGGAGCCCAAGGCTTTAAAGGATCGCGAAAGTCGACGCCCTTTGCGGCCCAGTTAGCCGCCTCGGACGCTGCTAAAAAAGCGATGGAACACGGTATGAAAAATGTGGAAGTCTACGTCAAAGGGCCTGGCCCCGGCCGCGAGTCGGCGCTGCGATCGTTGCAGGCAACCGGGTTCAATGTCCTCATCATTAAAGACGTTACCCCCATCCCGCACAACGGTTGCCGACCACCGAAAAGACGCAGGGTTTGATCGTTTGGTTCGTAAAAGTGTATATCCGCTAATCGGCAGGAACTGGCTACGGCAATTCGCGGGACTGTTCCACACCTCATCCAAGCCGATTGGCAATTAATAGGAGGACACATCTTGGCACGCTACACAGGTTCTGTATGCCGGATATGCCGGCGCGAAAATTTAAAACTCTACCTGAAGGGAGATCGGTGTTTTTCAGATAAGTGCGCCTTCGATCGGCGTAGCTACCCTCCAGGTGAACACGGCCAGCGCCGCGGGCGAAAAATTTCCGATTTTGGCATCCAACTCAGAGAGAAGCAGAAAGTCAAAAGAATGTATGGCCTTTCTGAAAAACAGTTCAAACTGTTTTTCAAACGGGCGGATCAAAAGAAAGGCGTGACAGGTACCAACCTTCTGGTCGGCCTAGAACGTAGGCTCGACAATGTGGTTTACCGGCTCGGATTCGTCAATTCCCGCTCCCAAGGTCGCCATTTCGTCAGACACAACCATTTTGTCGTCAACGGCAAAAAGGTGAATATTCCTTCATACCTTGTTTCCATTGGTGACGCTATTGAGGTCCGCGAGAAAAGCCGCAAAGTTCAAGCCATCACCGATTCGTTGGATGCCGTTGTCCGCAGAGGCATACCCCAGTGGCTGGAATTGGAAAAGGAAGACATGAAAGGCGTTATCAAGAATCTGCCGGTACGTGAGGACCTCACGATGCCGATTCAGGAACAGCTCATCGTCGAACTTTATTCCAAATAACAGAGTCTGAACGCAGACAATAGCCGGAGGCTGATCGTTACGGTATTTGGAGTATATCTGCGAAGGATAACGTAAGACTTGGTGTTCTAAAGGTCACCTCGTTGATCCAAACCCCAAATAAGGCTGGAGAAGTAAATATGTCACCAAATGAACTCATGTACGTCAACTGGCGCGATATGATCAAGCCGGAAAAGGTTCAGGTAACCAGCAAACCTTCGTATGGCAAGTTCGTGTGTGAGCCGCTTGAGAGGGGCTTCGGCATTACGATCGGAAACGCACTCAGACGTGTCATCTTATCTTCGCTTCACGGCGCAGCGATAACGTCAGTGAAATTTGACGGTGTTATGCACGAATTCAGCGTTGTTCCTGGAGTGCTGGAAGATGTATCCGAAATCATACTCAACCTGAAAGAGGTTCGGCTCAAGGTTGACGGTGTCGGAGCCCACGCCATCAGAATCGAATCCGATGTTGAGGGTACCGTAACCGCTGGCGATATTATCAGTGATGACGGCAAGTGTGAGGTCCTGAATCCGAATCACCACATTGCCACCATTGCGGATAAGGGCAAACTGAGGATGGAAATGTCCGTCAAGGTGGGTAAGGGTTACAGTTTGGCCGAGAGCAATAAAGACGAAGATGCACCCGTGGGTACAATACCAATCGATGCGGTTTTTTCTCCGGTCAAGCGGGTCAACTACGTTGTCGGTAACGCCCGTGTCGGCCAGAGAACGGACTACGACAAATTGACACTCGAAGTCTGGACGGACGGAAGCGTCCAGCCGGAAGACTGCGTCGCTTACGCAGCCAAAATAATGAAAGATCAAATGTCGATTTTTATCAACTTTGACGAAGATTTGGAGCCTGACCCCGAGGCAGAAAGCGATGACGACGACAAACCGGCCTGGAATGATAATCTGTACCGCACTGTCGATGAACTGGAACTTTCCGTACGCAGCGCGAATTGTCTGAAAAATGCCGATATCCACAAAATTTTCCAGCTGGTATCGAAGACCGAAGCCGAAATGTTGAAGACTAAAAACTTCGGCCGGAAATCGCTGAATGAAATTAAGGAAGTCCTCGGCGATATGGGGCTTTCACTCGGAATGAAACTGGATGGTTTCCAACCCCCCGAAGAAGTAACTGAAGAAGAAGAGGAGTAAACGTTTCCAATGAGACACCGGAAAACTGGATTGAAGTTAAATCGTACCGCGAGCCACAGGGATGCCATGTTCAGGAACATGGTTACTTCTTTGTTCAAGCATCAGCGGATTAAAACAACCGATGCAAAGGCAAAAGAGCTGCGACGCTGGGCGGATCGACTGATTACATTGGCAAAGCGTGGCGATCTCCACGCCAGACGGCAGGCGTTGGCCATCGTCAGGGAGAAGGATATCGTTCACAAGTTGTTTGAAGATGCGCAGAACCGTTTCGGCAAGACTTCGGGTGGTTATACACGGGTGATAAAAATAGGCCGGCGAGCGGGAGACGCCGCCCGAGTCTCGATTGTTGAACTCGTGAGCCCCGAAACGATTGCTGGGAAACCCAAGAAAAAGCCTGCCAAGAAGAAAGAAACAACTACAGCGCCCGAAGAAAAGGCATCGAAAAGCAAAGCCGCGACTGCGAAAGAGATAACTGCTAAATCTGCGGAAGAGAGCAAAGACCAGGCTGCCGCTGAAGTTACGCGCGAATCTGCAGCCGGAGAAAAAATGACGGATCAAAAAAAATCCGAAGAATTGAAAGATACACCCACTGTCCCGGAAGAGGATATGTCCCCAGAGAAAAGCAAATAGGCCACCACCGCCGGGGTGTGCATCCATAGTTTCTGGCATACGAAAGCCCTGCCTTTGCTAAGGCGGGGCTTTTCTGTTGTAGCGCTTTTCAAAATTGATACCGATATACGGGAGGATGGTATTCGTTATTGTAGAAGAAAAGTTCGCATAACAGAGCTTTTTTTCTACAACCAGTATAAGCGTATTTGCACTACGAGGCGTCTCAAAAGACAAAGCAGGCGCCAAATATCGTCAATCTTTGCTCTGAATCTACCGGAAAACTCAAATTAGTTTTTCATATATGTTACATAGAACCCGGCAGCGGTGGCGGTTTCCGGTTTGACTTCTTTGCCTCATAAAGTTTTTCGTCGGCTTTTTTCACCAATGAGGCCGGATCAGCCACGCCGTCGTCGTCGGCTGCGGCAATACCGAAGCTTATTGACACCGGGATGGGCAGCCCTTTCTTTAATTTCAATGGATGTTGTGAAAAGTCATCACAAACCCGCCGCATTAGTTGGGAGGCACTGTCTTTTGTGGTCTGGGGCAAAATTATGACGAATTCATCTCCGGCATAGCGGGATACGACATCAGTCGTGCGGCTCATCTGTAGTAGACCCCGGGCAACATAGACGAGGAGTTCATCGCCGCGATCGTGCCCATAAACATCATTGACGTGCTTGAAGTGATCGAGGTCCAGAAACACCAGCGATAGGTTGTCGGAATATCTCCGGTAACGGTCAAACTCCCTAATCAAGACGGATTCCATGACCCGGCGGTTGAGAAGTCCTGTCAGGGGGTCATGGTAGGCCAGGAACCGTAATTTTTCGTGGGCAGTGACGTTGGAAAGACAAAGGGACACCTTCACTGCCAGTTGTTCGAGAAGGCTGGTATCTATCCCTGGTTGAAATCGTCGTTGAGAGATGTCGGCCTGGTTCAAACTGCCGATGATTTTCCCGTCCAGCGAAATCGGAGCGATTGCAATCGATTTAACGGCATACTTTTGATCCCGAGGCAGTAAGCGGGAGTAAGTCTTTAGGCCCTGGTTGACCAAAAGTGGCGTCATGCTCGTTCCCACCAGATCTTCAAAGGCACTTCTGTTAACGATGTTCAACTGCGCCCTGAGTTGATCCGAAATTTCTAATGTTTGGATAAATTGTTCGATTTCACTGTTATCAATTAGTGTTAACCAGGCATAGGGCACTTTGAATTGTCTTCGGATTTCAGCCAATAGGACTTCGAATAAATCCGTGAAATTCAAGACCCTGAGAATCCGCTTTTCGATCTCGAAAAAACGGTGTGCAATCTCCTCGTTGTGTCGCAGGATATTCAGTATCTTATTCAGATCAGTCATTTCAGTCATTATTTCTCGATTATATCAAGGGCTTCCCGGGCGGCCGCTTTAATTTCGGGATTGGTTTCGGTGCTTAATGCCGATTGGAGATAGGCCAGAGTCGTTGGCGACTTCAATTCTCCGAAGATGTACATAATATCGCCCTTTACCGAATCGTTTGATTTGTGATAACGCTTCCAGAGAGGGTCGATGACCGCCCGGGCGGCAGCGATATTTACAGCTGCCATTTCCTCAAGGGTCACCATGGCTGCGAGTCGCACGGTAAAATTTTCGTCAACCAGCAAATCGATAAACGCTGGATATAAAATCCCGCTGTTCAACATCATTCGCGCCAGGTCGTATGCGCCACCCTCTGTTATCAGTCGCTGAAGGGCGACCCTGTCGAGTTTGCTCGGATCTCTATTTTCAATGGCTGTGCACAATTCCGACAGTCTAACCCCTCCTGTCCAGCGGTATTGACCGTCAACAATGACGGTCGGAACCGAGTGCACATTATTTATTTCGGCCACATCACTGAAAAGGGTCGTATCGATAATCGTCAGACGCACCCCTTTAGTTTCGATGGGCAGGGGTATGATCTGGTGCAGCGCCTCAGGACAAAACCGGCAGGACGGTGCGATGAAGATTGTAACCATTGATGCTGGGTGGATATTTTGCAGCCGATGCACAATGTCTGGCGGAATGCTGTCGGTTCCCTTGTCCAGAGCAGTCAGTGCATAGATAAATGGCGCTATTTCATTCCCGGAAGGTACACCGCAATAGTCAATTCGAGGCCCGATACTGATCGCTGGGAGCCCTTCCGCCGAATCATCTTCGCGGCGGGTTTTTAATTTGGGGACGAGGCGGGCGAGATCTTTGCAGAATTCGATGATGCGGATGCTGCGGGGATCGTCAGTCAATCGCATTCGAACGGTGATTTCCTGTGACAGGCCACTGTTAAGGCCTCTGATCAATGCTTCTTCCGACGGTGTCATAGCGTTCTAACAACCCTATTTTGATGGTGTGGATTTGAGGGCAAGATCATATCACAGGGGTGGCTCCAGGTAAACCGGCCACAGTTTGGTGAATATCGATTGCAACCAGAGCGCTTGACATCGGCGGCAAATTCATTCATGGAATCGGTATCAGTACCTCACTGCAAAATAGTGTCCGTCCAGAAACGGCATCTTTCGTCCCAGACCGTTGTTCTCGCTCTTTGCAATCCTCGATGTAGCGCTGCTACGCCTACGATTGCAAAATAGCTGCGACCTTGGTCGGGGCCGAAATCTATCATTTCTGGACGGACACTAAATAAATTTCATGCGAACATGCCAGAATCCAAATTAATCAGCCTGCAGGAGGCCGTTACCAAATTCGTTCCCGATGCCAGCGCTGTTGCACTCGGAACGGCCCAGGAAACGCTCATCCCTTTTGCTGCC
Source organism: uncultured delta proteobacterium (assembly GCA_963848135.1). GTDB lineage: Bacteria > Desulfobacterota > Desulfobacteria > Desulfobacterales > SG8-13 > JARFQH01. The sequence goes on along the minus strand of CAWKCK010000017.1, from coordinate 354,176 downwards.
GGTCACGAGATCATTCGTCAGGGTAAACGCGACTTAACCCTCATCGGGCCGATATCGGATATTCTTTTTGATCAGATGATCGGCGCCGGTTGTGTCAGCAGAGTGCGGGCGGCCTGGGTCGGAAACGTCATCACCGGTTCGGGATACAACTTCCGCCGGGCGGTTGAGTCTGGGGTCATCGCCATCGAGGATCACTCGATCTTGACCTTGACAGCCGCACTGACCGCAGGGAAGATGGGCGTTCCTTTCATGCCGACCCTGACAGCACTCGGCAGCGATCTTTATCGGACCAACACTGCCCTGAAGACACTGTCATGCCCTTTCACCGGACGCAAACTGACGGTCGTTCGGGCCATTTGCCCTGATGTGACCATTATCCATGCCCAGCGGGCCGATGCGTTTGGAAACGCACATGTTTGGGGAAACATGGGCATAACGCGCGAGGCCTGCCTGGCCAGCCGTTCAGTGATAATCACAGCCGAGGATATCGTTGAGCCGGAAGTTATCAGTAGCGATCCAAACAGGGTAGTGACCCCGGGATTAAAGGTGGTGGCAATTGTCCACGCGCCTTGGGGCGCTCATCCGTCACCGGCGCCGGGGTATTATAACCGCGATCATCAGGTGTTTTTGGATTATCGTGACGCCAGTCATACTCCCGATGACTATTCAAGATGGCGGAAGCAGTGGATCGATGCTGTGCAGTCTCCGGGTGACTATCTGAGGATCATTGGGGAATCACGCCGGACCGAACTGCAGCTGTCCCGGCATTTATACTCCGAACCCGCGGATTACGGTTATTGAACCGGCGGTCAGTTTCTCTGAGATAAATGTTGGGGCGTTATCTAGTGTCCATCTACTTTTCGCGGATGGGCCATATCGTTGATTGACAGGGGTACTGTTTAAGAGAAAGCAGAACATAAGAAATTAAGAATAGAAGAAAGGAAGAATTTGTCGCTGCCGTATACACTCCCACAACTGATGGTCACGGCTGCCGCAAGAGAAATTACCGATGGTGAAATCGTTTTTGTCGGCATGCGATTGCCGTTGCTGGGATTCCTGTTGGCCAAAAGCACCCATGCCCCTAACGCAATCGGCATATATGAGCTGGGAATAATCAGGGATACGCTGGCGCCGTTGCCAATACTGACGATGGGGGATCTGCCGAACCTATACCGTGCCCAATGGTGCGCGGACTCGGCTGACGTCATGGGGTTGCTTCAGCAGGGGGTCGTGGACGCCAGTTTCATCGGAGGCGCCCAACTGGATCGTTACGGTAATCTGAATACCAGCTATATCGGTTCGCTCTCGAGACCGGAAATCCGGTTACCGGGCAGTGGCGGGGCCTGTGACCTGGCAAGTCTGGCCAAACGGCATGTCATTGTCATGGCCCACGAAAAACGGCGCTTCGTCGATCGAGTGGATTTCCTTACCTCCCCCGGCTACGGCGACGGACGTGGTTGGCGGGAAAAAGTCGGTTTGCCGCGAGGCGGACCGGCGACGGTCATCACCACTTTAGGGATAATGGGTTTTGATACAAATACTTCAGAGATCGTTTTAAAAGCCGTCCATCCTGGAATTACAGTTGAAATGGTGGAAAGGAACACCAACTGGCCGCTCAAAATATCGGAAAATTTATCACAAACACCCATACCTTCCGAAACTGAGATTGAATTTCTAAGAAGATATGATCCAAACGGATTTTGGACGAATAATAAAAGGCTGTGATTCAGGCAGATGATGGGAAAAGGGTTCGTTAAAATTTTTATTTTTTTCTATTGCTGCGGTACATTGGTGAATTTAGTCACTGGTTGTTCGACTGCGACAAAACCCAACATCAGTATTATTGATAGAGAATACTCTACAAATAAAAAGATAAAAAGTGATGCCAATTTTATAAGGTTGAAAGAATTACTGTTTTTACTAACCTCTGATAATGCGACACTTGCATATGAGTTGGGCAAACTACCTGAATTTCAAGACAAAATAACAAACCAAGAAATACGGGCACTTGAAGAATTGATTGGGATTTTAGACGGTTATCCCCAAAAATTTAATTATACATTTAATCAAATGAATCAAATCGGCCTTCCTCATGTTAGGCGTTTTAACGCTCCTTTGCAGGCACTATTCTGGTTGTTTTTGGACGAGGATATAGATGAAGCAAAAGCGATTGTTTTAGATTACACACTTAAAGATCTTTTACATGCGGCGTGGATACTGAAACACACCCAACACCTGAATCGATGGAAATGGAGAACGGAAGAAGCGAAGAAATTATTCAATAGTTGTGTCGATGATGACCTTCGCTCAAACATAATTGAGTTTTATAAAAAAAATAATGGCGCTACAGATTATATAATTTCACTAGCGGAACAGTATCCGTATTCGTTTACCTATACATTCGAACCATTTAATAATGAGTTAAGCAAACACAAAAATAGGTGGGATGATTTTGAAGATGTTGTTGATAGAATAAATTCTCCGGAACTCATTCACTATTACATTATGTCCGAATATTTTTATGGAATCGAAAACTACCGAGACCCTAAGTTGATTTTTAAATATAAATCTGGGACAGCGTATTCTATCGCACGGTTCGGGGCGTTTCTCTTAAAAAAAGGAGGATACAAAACTTTTATAAAACGTGTTAGAGTTCATGGCTCCTTATGTGCACGGAAACATGCAGGATCCGGTATAGTGCTTGAAAACGGCGGTTTTCTGCTCGTCATTGATTTTCCGAAGGGAAAATCAATCGTTGGTCCACTTGATGAGGCCACATTGGATAAAACGTTGTCTCAAGGTCATTGTATCTATCCAAGCGAAAGATTTTACAATATTCCCGAAAATGAAGAAGAAATAATCGAAGACCCTTTCCCAGGTAAAATTTGAATAAGAATGTCCCTGTTGTATTCGAAATAGATAATTGTAATTAATCTGGCAATTTCCAACATATCTCATACTTGGGAACTTATCCGAGAGGCGAATGCTTTTTTTCTTGACACAGGAAAAAATAGCTGCAATATAGCTTTCCAAAGGGCATTTGTTTAATGAATTTTGTTTATTAATTGCATGATCTGTAAAGTGTGGGCACGGGATAATACTATATTATTCATAACCTTAATATCAAAGGAGGAGGCATGGACAAAAAGCCTAAACATTTTAAAATGAAACGGTATTTTTTCACTACTCTGATTGCCCTGGTTTGCGTTGGCCTTCTTTTCTATTCGTGCGGAGAAGCAGAGAAACCTGAACAGAAAGCTGAAGAACCCGTTGAAAAAGTCGAGAAACCAGCTGAGAAACCGACAGAACCTGAACAAAAACCAGTTGCTGCGGCACCCAAGAAGAAGGGGCCTTCGCTCGATAAGTGGAAGCCGGCATTTGACCCCTCAGGAGCCAAGTACAAATTCATCGTCTCAAACGTTTCTCATCCGGTGCTCAAGGGGGTATACACTGGGTTTGCGATCCGGGATGAACTCTGGAAGCGAACAGACGGCCAGATGTATCTCGACTACAAACCATTTTCCATGCTTGGTGGCGAGGTGGAGGTTCTGAACCAGCTACAAATGGGCGCCATACAGGGCATGGGCGTTAGTTCGGTGGCCGCGACCAATTTGGGTCCCCGTTTCGGTGTCGTCAACCTGCCGTTTCTTGTCAATTCTTTCGACAAACTGGATAAGTTTGTCAACAGTGGTAAACTTTTCGACCACTTTCTGATGGCCATGGACCACCAGGGCATTATGGCTTTGGATATTACAGGCTATGGCAACTACGGCTGGGCCACCACCACGCCGGTGAAAACGATCGCCGACGCTAAAAAAGTAAAATTCCGTATCGCCGAAGCGGCCGTAAATAAACTCAACTACAGCAATTGGGGATTCAATCCTGTGGTCATGCCATGGCCGGACGTGCCGGTGGCGTTGAAGCAGGGCGTTATCGACGGTTTGGATCACACCCCGATGGTTTGCAACATCACTAAGAAATTTGAAGTGGCCAAGTATTTCACCCAACTGAATTACGCCCAGGGCCTCTTTATATGGATTTTCAACAAAGCCTGGTTTAACAGCCTGCCGCCGGATCTGCAGAAAACGTTTGCGGAAACGGTTCATGATGTCTGTGCTAAAATCCGTACCGAAACCATACAACAGGAAATCGACCAAATTGAAAAGGCCAAGGCGGCCGGCATCGAATTCTTTATATTATCGGATACGGAAATGGCAACGCTGCAACAGGAAGGTGACAAAACCCATCAGGCTTTCGCTGCCGAAATTAATAACCTCAATCCGGGAGATACATATCGACCTGAAAATTACCTCGAAGAAGTTCAGGCTTACATGGGGTATTCGAAATAGGCTATCGTATATTCGTGGATAAACAAGAGGGGGTCCTGGATTGACCAGGGCCCCTTTTATCAATTCCAAAACGTTGAGGTTAACTCCCGGAAATGTTTGGTAAAATTCTCGCTTTCTTCGACAAAATTCTATCCTTTTTCGAAGATTGGACGCTGTTCATCTCTGTTTTTGTGGCGCTGCTGGCATTGTTCATTAATGTCGTTTTGCGCTACGGTTTCAATTACTCTTTGGCATGGTCCGAGGAACTGGTCCGAGAGGTCATTATTTATACGACTTTCATCGGTTGCAGCGCTGCGGTTAAGAACCGCTCCATGATCAAGATCGACGCAAGCGTTCAGCTGTTGCCGAAATTGAAAGTTCCGCTCACATTTTTCAGCAATTTCATGATCATGGTTTTTGCCGCCATGATGATATACTACGGCTGGTTGATGGCCGCCCTCCAGCTTCGCACCCACCAGAAGACCATCATTATGCAGATCCCGCTGGTTTACCTGTATGCCGTATTGCCGTTGATGGGGACGATGATGCTGATCCGTGCCGTGCAGGTTATCTACCAGGACGTTTTAGAACTCAGATCGAAAAAGAACCAGCAGTGATGCTTTCTGGAAAAATACCAGACCGATTCTGGGCCACAAGCGACAAGGAGATCAATTGATGGAAACCAGCCACGTTATTATTGTGTTGATCCTGCTGGGATGCATGGCCACTTATATTCCGGTGTTCATGTGTCTTTTCTTCACCTCTGTGCTGGGTTTCATTTTATTCACCGACCTGCCACTGCTGCTTCTGGCTCAGACGATATTCCGCAGCATGGACAACTTCGCTCTCGTCGTGGTTCTGTTTTTTATTTTGTGCGGCAACATCATGACGGCCGGCTCCATTGTCGACAAACTCATTAAGGTTGCCAATGCTTTGGTAAGCTGGTTGCCGGGCGGACTCGGCATGGCCGGCGTCCTTGCCTGCGGACTTTTTGGCGCCATTTCCGGTTCGACCGTGGCCACCGTCGTCGCTCTGGGTGGGTTCATGATTCCGGCTCTGTTAGATAACGGTTACCCTGAAAAGTATACCATCGGATTGATGACCACATCGCCGAACCTCGGGGTAATCATTCCCCCCAGTATCGGCATGATCCTTTACAGCATGATCAGCAACGTCTCGTTGGAAGGGCTGTTTCTGACCGGATTTCTGCCCGGGGTCCTGATTATGCTCGGGGCCTGCTTATATTCGTTTTTCGTCTTTCGCAAGCGGGTCGAGATCGTTCGCAAGCCGATTCCTACACCTCTTGAAGTGTTGGCAGCTATAAAGGACGGCTTCTGGTCCTTGATGCTGCCGGTGATTATTTTCGGCGGTATTTTCTCAGGGGCTTTTACAGCCAATGAAGCGGCAGTAGTCGCTTGTGTTTATGCCTTTATCGTGGAGTTGTTCATCCACCGTTCGATGAAGTTATCGGCCGTCAAAAAAATTACCGTCAGCTCTGCGGTGACATCGGCCACACTACTGATCATCGTGGCCGGTGCGACCTGCTTTGGACGCTTGCTTACGCTTGAAAGCATTCCGGGAAAGATCACAGAAACAGTCCTGTCCGCCATTCAGTCGCCATTTACATTCCTGCTCGCCATGAACATATTGCTTTTGTTTGTCGGGATGTTCATGGACATTATCTCGGCCACTATGATTCTGGGCCCAGTATTTTTGCCTATGCTCGAAGCGTTCGACATCAATATGATGCATTTCGGCCTGATAATGACCGTCAACCTGGCCATAGGGTATTGTACGCCGCCAATGGGGGTGAGTCTATATATAACCGGTGCCATCGCCAACCGGGATCTCATATACGTTAGCAAGGCCGTTATACCCTTTCTGATTATCCAGATGACGGTTCTCCTCATTATTACATACATGCCTGATGCGGTGCTGTGGTTGCCCAGATTGATGGGCTTTTTTTGATGGCCCGAACGTTTCATCAGTTGCTTCCGCCCTTTCAATCACGCTGCCAAGTATTCATTAAATTAGTGAGTTAGAGACCAACAACGGTCTGTTGGCGGCATATTCACTCACCTGAACCAAGAGGGGGGTGAGGGCCATTGGGTTCAGCACGACCAGCGTTACCAGAAAGGGTGTTAATCGAGCCGCAGGCGAACGCATATCAGGCCCGGTTGTACAGAATAACGCTAAATTGGAAAGTTACCAACGTGGATGGCAACCAAAGAACCGCTGCCGTCTAATCGTATCGCCTGCGGCATCCCCTGCCGGAGCGTTGACGGAGGCTGTATGCAAACCGACCTTCTGGACAAAGCCAAGAAGTACCGTTGGGTGATTTTTACGATCCTGGCGTTCGGATATGTGCTGGTCTATTTCCATCGTCTCTGCCCGGCGGTATTGGCGGTTGACATGATGCGGGACCTTCATGCCACCGGTACGCTTACCGGACTGCTTGGGGCCGCTTATTTTTATCCCTACGCGCTCATGCAACTGCCGGCCGGCTTGTTGTCCGACTCTTGGGGGGCCCGTAACACAATCACCCTTTTCTTTTTTGTTGCCTTTGCCGGTTCCTTGATTCTCGGGTTGGCACCCACCGTGCGAATGGCCATTATTGGGCGTTCTTTGGTGGGATTAGGGGTAGCCATGTTATTTGTGCCAACCCTGAAAATTCTGGCCGAATGGTTTCATGTCCGGGAATTTGCCCTGATGACGGGCATATTAATGGCTCTCGGCGGTGTCGGATCACTTATTGCCGCTACCCCTCTGGCATGGTTGAGCGCCCAGATCGGCTGGCGCTTCAGTTTTGTGGCCGTGGGTGTTTTTACGCTTATTTTGGCAGTCCTGGTCTATATTTTCGTTCGTAACCGGCCAATCGACATGGGTTGGCCGTCACCTTCGGGCAGTTCGAAGGCCGGTCTGTCCCAAACTCAGATAGGCCTCGCGGAGGGCGTTCGTAAAGTGCTATCCTGTGGGGCCTTTTGGCCTCTGGCCACTTGGTTTTTCTTTAACTTTGCCGTGTTTTTTTCCTTCGGTGGGTTGTGGGGCGGGCCGTATCTGGTGCAAGTATACGGCCTTGATAAAAGCCAGGCTGCGCAGATTCTGTCCATGTTGGCCATCGGTATGATCGTCGGAAGCCCTTTGCAGAGTTATGTCTCCAACAGCGTTTTTCGGGCTCGCAAACCAGGACTGGTGATATCGAGCATGGTGGTTCTGGCTTTGACGGCTATATTGGCTTTTTTCACTCAACGGATACCAATACCCGGTCTGTATGCACTCTGTTTCGGTCTGGGTGTTTTTTCGAGTGCGATAGTGGTGATCGGATTTACTGCCAACAAAGAGCTTTTCCCGGTCCAGATGGCCGGGACGGCGACGGGCATCGTCAACCTGTTCCCTTTTGCTGGCGGCGCCATTTTTCAACCCGTTCTCGGCGTTGCCCTGGAGCATTACGGAAGGGTTGACGGAAATTTTACCCTCGCCGGTTACGAAAAAGCCTTTCTGATTCTATTCGCCTGTGCTGTTGTGGCTCTGGGTGCCAGTTTTTTCATTGAGGAAACCCTTGTACCAGAGGAACAGTAATCCTAAGACCCTTTTCAGCTGTCAGGCATCGACAGAGGGGCGACCTGTCGCTTGACACGCTACAGGCCATTTCTTATATCATTACTTAGCGGCAGCGGAGAATGAACACAAATACGGAATATGGAGGCGCAGATGAAACTAAAACAAATTGTCGTATCGATCGAAAATTCCCCCGGGCGGCTGTTGGAGGTAACGGAAGCTCTCGGGAAAGCCGGAATCAATCTCAGAGCGCTGAACCTGGTCGATACGGGGGCGTTCGGGCAATTGCGCCTGCTGGTATCCGATGTGGTTCGAGCGCGACAGATTCTGATGGAAATGCACATATCGGCTTTTGTCAATGAGGTTATTGCCGCCGAAATCGAAGATACGCCCGGCAGCCTGGCCAAGCTTCTCGGGCCCCTGCGGGATGTCAATATTAATGTCCTTTACATGTATGCTTTCATTGGAAGAACGGCCGGAAAAGCGATAATGGTTTTCCGGTTTAGTGACAATGACCTTGCCATAGAGGTTTTGAGCAAGGTGGGGTACCAGATGCTCGATGCTGAAACTTTCGGCATCCTCGAAATGGAAAAGTAATCCGTTTGACAGCATGATTGCCCATCTGTGATTTGATAGACTTCATCGACCAGCTGGCGTTGCAAGCAGGGCGTAAGAATTGCATTCAATGGCCCCCTATCCATGGCACCCGGCTTGCGGAAGCATAATCCCACCTGGAATAGCGAGAGACCACAGCGGATGTTCAACATGACGAAAGAGCGTACAGCTTTGAGCAACACTGATAAAAAAACGCCTGCGGATCATCGGGATATTCAGCGTGAACGCTATCGCGTGTTCGTTGAAGATGTCGCTGACGGTTTTTATGAAACCGATTTGAGAGGAACCTTCAGATATTTCAATGACGCTCTGTGCCGGCTTTTCGGATACTCGGGTGCCCGGATCGAAGGGAGTAACTTTCGGGATTTCATGGATGACGAGAATGCCGCCTCGGCCTTCAAACGGTTCAACGATATCTATAAAACTGGGATCGGCATCACCGATATTATCTGGGAGATCATCCGCAAAGATGGACAACGACGTATTATCGAACTCTCGGCCAATCTCATTGCCGACGCCTCCGGTAAGAAAACCGGATTCCGGGGTATCGCCCGTGACGTGACGGAAAAGCATTTGGCCCAGAAAAAGGCATTGAAGTCCGAGGAACTGGCTCAGTGTCAGTATGAAGCCAGCCGGCGGGCCGAGCGGCGTTACCGGGCCTTTCTTAACTTTCTGCCGGATCCGGTTTTTGTGTTCAACCTCGATGGCAGTGTGTCTTACCTGAATCCGGCTTTCGAAAAAGTCTTCGGGTGGACGTTGAAAGAACTCGCGGGTAAGCGCATTCCCTTTGTGCCCGAATCTCACAAGGCTCAGACCAGAGAAGGTGTCGCCCGCCTTTTTCGTGAGAATACACTACACAATTTCGAGACCAAGCGGTTGACCAAAGACGGCCGCTTGCTCGATATTGTCATCGATGGGGCCATGTTTTTTGACGAAGACGGCCAGCCGGCCGGGCAGGTTGTCACACTTCGTGATATCACCCGCGAAAAGCGTACGGCCCGCATCAACCGGACGTTGTTTCGAATTACCAAGGCCATTCCGCATTACAGAGGCGTGGACGACCTGCTGGCATTTATTACCAGGGAAATCCAGGATTTGATGGAGATCGAAAGTGCTTCGGTTATTTTGTTGGATGAAGACCGGCAGGAGTTCTATTTCTCTGCCGTCCATCACGACGATACGGAAACAGGCAATAAATTCAGAGAAATCCGGTTTCCGGCCGACAAGGGCGTCGCCGGTTACGTTTACAAGTCCGGTGAACCGTTAATCGTGCCGGATACTGCGGACAGTCCCTATTTCTTCAAGCAAGTGGATGACAAGGCCGGTTTCCACACCCGCAACATGCTGGATGTCCCCATCCGTATCCAGGACCGCATGATCGGTGTGCTGTGTGTGGTCAACAAGAAAAACGGGGCGTTCGACCGCAGTGATGTCGAATTGCTCAGTACCGTGGCCGGCACGGTGGCACTGCCGATCGAGAACGCACGGATCAACGAGGCACTCCAGAAATCGTACGAAGAGGTTAAAACTCTCAATCGCGCCAAGGATCAGGTGATTCACCGACTATCGCATGAATTGAAAACACCAATTTCGGTTCTCTCGGCGTCACTGGACCTGATCAGAAACAAATACCCCGGAAGTGAAAACAAATCCATCCATCGCATTATCGAACGCAGCCGGCGCAACCTCCAACGATTGCTCGACATGCAGTATGAAATTGAAGACATCCTCCAGGAACGCGATTACCGGGCCCACCAACTGCTCATCACTTTACTGGACGCCTGCACGGACGAATTTGAATCATTGGTATTCCGCGAAACGGACGATGAAGGCTTGATCGACCGTCTCCGTGCCCGTATTGAGGAACTTTTCGGCCGCCGCGACGCAATACCGGAAGAAATCCAATTGGCCGACTTCATCGCCAACACCGTTGAACGATTACGACCAAAATTCGCGCACCGAAAATGCGAGCTGACCACCCGCTTCGATTTAACCGGACCGGTATGGATTCCGGCGGAAGTCCTTTCGAAGATTGCCGAGGGACTGATTCGCAATGCCGTCGAGAATACACCCGACGGAAGCCGGATCATCGTTACGGTCCGCAGCGGCAAGAACGGACCGGAGCTTGAAGTCAAGGACCTTGGCGTTGGTATATCTAAGGAAAATCAACGCCTCATTTTCGAGAGTTACTTTTCGGCAGCCGAGGTGATAAACTATTCTACGCGTCGGCCTTACGATTTCGGCGCCGGTGGAAGGGGGTTCGATCTGCTGCGGATGAAGATTTTTTCGGAACGGTATCATTTCAGGATTGACATGACATCCCATCGCTGTCGCCACCTTGAGGGGGACAGCGATCTTTGCTCGGGGGCGGTTGATGACTGTCCGCACTGCAGTGCTGCGGAAGATTGCTTAGGAAGCGGCGGTACGACGGTCACCGTTGAATTTCCGCCTGCTGCCGAGTTGATGATCTGACGGGTGAGTGAGCATATAAATAAAAAATCTATCGAGGCCGTTACCAATGAAGACCAACCATAGCCAGATCGATGACCGATGCCCGGAATGTGGTGAAGACAGACGGTTTTTCCGAGAGGTCGAAATTGAATTTTTGATTCACGAGCTCAAAGACCCGGTTGCGGTCATCGAGACCGGTCTCCGCACACTTTTGGAGAAAAAAGAGAAATTTGGTCCCCTGACTCCACGGCAGGAGAAAATTTTAAAGCGCACATTGCGAAACTCTTACAAGGCGCGGGGCATGTTGAACAGCCTTCTGGAAATCGGCCGGTCCGAGGCCGGTTGTACAATCTGCTGCCGGTTTCAGCCGGTTAAGGTGACCTACAGCGTATTGCTGGAGGTGCTGGATGGCCTGTACGAGGACATTTCAGATCGGCCGGGAAGTTATTCAGGACAAGAAGCCAAAGCAGCCATTGAGTTCCTTTCACAGAAAGGTATCGTGCTCAATATATCCCCGACCCTTGAAAATGTGGAAGTGCAACAGGATGAGACCAAATACCGGCAGATCGTTGGAAACCTTGCCAAGAATGCATTACACTTTCGTAAGGCGCAGGTGGAGATCCGATTGGATGTGGACCAGGATTATTTCTTTGTCGATGTAACCGATGACGGCCCGGGAATCGATCCGGCCCACCACCGTATGGTTTTCGAACGATACAGGCAGGTTAAGGAATGCACGATTACCCCGCGCAACGGGCACGGGCTCGGTCTTGCCGGCGCCCAGATCATGGCCCGTTGTCTGGGTGGCGATATCGAATTGGAAAGCACCAGGGGCATGGGGGCCACTTTCCATCTAAAACTGCCGGTAACCTTCAACAGTGATATCGCCGGAACAACGGCATGATAATAACAGACGGCACATAGCCACAGGCGGAAATAAATTTCTTTTCAGGTTTGTGGAAACCGAAAAACAAATGAAGGAGGAACGCGAATGGCGACGGAGTCCAAATTGAAAGGCAAGCATATTCTGGCTGTGGACGACGAGGTCGACATTCTGGAAACGATCGAAGATATACTCGATACTGCCGATCTCGATACGGCCAGCGACTATGAGACCGCGTCCAGAAAGCTCAAACAGACCCGCTATGACCTGACGATTCTGGATATCATGGGTGTTAACGGTCTCAAACTTCTCGAGGAAGCGGTTGAACGCGGCATTCCGGCTGTCATGCTGACCGCCCACGCCATCAACCCCCAGACACTGATGGAATCGATCCGCAAGGGTGCCATATCCTACTTGCCTAAGGAAACATTGACGGATCTGGACCTTCTGTTGGAAGATTTGCTCACCGCCCATGAACAGGGGCAACCTCCGTGGAAGCTGTTATTCGATAAGCTGGGAAACTACTTCAACGAACGTTTTGGACCGGATTGGCAAGCGAAGGATCAGGAATTCTGGTCCGAGTTCAGCCGTACTTATCAGGTGAGCAAGGGGATCCAAGAACGGCTCAAACACGATGAGCGGATTCTTGGGAAAGGGATTTGATTCGTTCGCGATTAACGCGAAAATCCCACTTTTCAAAAATAAAATCCGAACCATATAATATAGAATTATTCAGCCCTATTCACAATTTGGGGTCTGAATCTGAGAGCCGGGGTGACCACTGTTCTTTCCCACGGCTGCCTAATACATTCAGATCCCGCCATGGCGGGACCCGCTTTCGCTGCTGATCAGTCCCCCCGCTCTGGTTCAGCATTTGCGGGAAAAACTCTCTGACTCCTGAACTATTTGGTACCGGATGCGGCCACAAAGGCTTTAAAAAGACGTTTGGAATGTGGATCGTTTTGCCACGTTCCTTCCGGGTGCCACTGCACACCGACAACAAACCGTTTCGAAAGATCTTCGACAGCTTCGATGATGCCGTCTGCTGCCGTGGCACTAACCACCAGCCCGGGGGCCGGATCTTTAATGGCCTGATGGTGCCTGCCGTTTACCCAAACATGCTTTTCTTTGAAGATTTCGGCCAGACTTGTGCCGGGTGTTACGGTTACGGTGTGGGTGCTAACTGATTTTGCGGCTTTCTGGGCGTGGTTGATGCTCCCGCTCACTTGGAGAGCGATGTCCTGGTAAAGGTTGCCGCCAAGGCTGACATTCAGGGTCTGGATACCGCGACAGACGGCCAGAACCGGCAGGTTCAGTCGATACGCTTCACGGGCGGCGGCCAGTTCCATCCGGTCGAGATCCGCATCGATTTCTCCCAACCCTTTCAGAGGTTGCTCGTTGTATTGGCGCGGATTGATATCTGGGCCACCGCTCAGCAGGAGCCCATCGAGGCGCTTTAGTATAGTGCCGATGGTACTCTGGTCCTGGGCGACCGGCAGCAGGACAGGTGCGCCGCCGCAGTAAAGAATGACGCGGCTGTATTCATCGAAGGTATAGTCCATGAAATGTCCTGGCGAGTAAACACTCCAGCTGCCGCCGATAGTTCGCGAGCATGTGATTCCGATCAGAGGTTTCATTGCCGCGAATTCCTTGAGAATGACGGTGCGGTTTATTGTTTGACTACAGTTGTCCTCGAACTTGCCATATCTTTAGGCCGATTTCAACCAGTGGTTTCGGCCAACGCGAAGGCGACTGTTTTTGAGGCCGGTGCCTGACGACCAATGCAAATAAATGGCCATATAAGACTTGACTTTTTTTGCCGTAGCCGGTTTGTAATGATAGGTTCAGTGGCCGGCGGATTCAATCGCAGACCAAACGGATCGCACAGCGTCGGAAAAGGGCGCCGGATAAGGTTTGTCAAACGTTACTCTTCCCTTTTGTTTAAAAGTCCGGGCGACGGTGAAAAGTACCCCGTGATCATTCCGCGTCACCAGTTAGACCGCCGCAGTCCGGCGGAGAAAAACAAACCACCGGCGGACTGACAGAATTTCTTATTCGTGCAATATTCACCCCGTTACAAGAGGTCCATAAACGAATGGGAAAAAATGCCAAAATCGTCATCGGAATCGCAATTGCTGCCGCCATTGGTGTCCTGATCTACATAAATATTATGAATTGGTATAAAAAAGGCGTCACCAAAGCAAGAACCGTTGAAAGAAAAGTTTGGCAGGAAAAAACCGAAGGATTGGAGACGAAAATCGCCGGTCTTGAACAGCAATTGTCCGAGACCGCAGAGCCGGCCGAGCCCAGGGAAAAAGTTTCAGAGGCTCTGGGCCAAACCTTCGCAGACAGGATTCAAAACGAAAAGTTGTTAACCTTTGCGGATGTTAATGCGCAGATCATGGCCTTTTTTGCCTACCTCGACAACCAACCGTATATTGCTGACCAGAATTTGGAAGGCGGAGCCTATCAACAGTATCTTCTGATTGTTGAACGACTTTCCCAAAACCAACCGGTTACCGTCGGTGAAACTGACAGCCTGCATCGATTATATAAAAACATGGCCCATTTCTATAGAGTTTTAGGGAAAGATCGGATTAAGATCATAAAAGATGTGCTCGCAAACGAATTCCAAATCATGGAATCGGTTATGCGGACCTTCTATCTCTGGTACACAACCGAAGAAAAATCAAAAGAGAAACCGGCCGGTCGGCCGGAACTGAAAATCTCTTATACATACGCCAGCTTTTTTCTCGAAACGATTTCAGGAAGGAGTTATTTGCTGCGCCGAAATTCCAAGATACGATTACTGACCTACTATTACAGCGTCATGTTTCTTGATCGGGCGAATGACGAGCAGCTGAACTCCTTAGGTATCGATATCAGGCCGCACATAAAGGCCGCTTCCCAGGATATCAGAAATCAGATGGGGTTGGCCAATCGCAGGATTTATTTGCAGGAACTCGACCGATTGGCACGCAAATATAAAATGTCGTAATAAGCATGCGAACACAGTCGTTCGGCCGGCAATGTGAAGTCTCAGATCAAGTCGCGTGCCGGCAGATATGTGCGTAGATCGGCAACCCGTGGCATGTTTCAGGCGCCGAATGTCTAAAGAATTCCACAGGTGTTATTTACTCCGGTTCACAAATTCAGGGTTTTGGCCCCCGTTGGTAACTCCTGCATGTGTCCTTAATTCAATCTAACCATCTAAATTTTAATTGTATCCGAAAAAAGGGTCGAAGATGGCCCAGTTTTTGCGTTAGTCATACGCAATATATGACTTATATTGCTTTTCAAAAATTCATTTCAAAATACGGAAGGCTGGTATGGGTGGGTGTTGAAAAAACTTTCGAATAACCGAATGTTTTTTGACAACCACTATATACTTGGAACGCTTGAAATGATTGAAACAGCGATGAGACTATCGTCGCCACCAAATAACGCATCATGCCAAGGCTGGCACGATCGAACGAGGTAATTCATGCGAAACCGAATTGATGGAGACTGGATACCCATCGGAAATTACGAAAGCCTGATAAAAAGGGTCAAATGGTCGGAGAGGTTGAACCTGGTTCTTTTCACTTGCGTGCTTTTGGTTTCCTTTGGGGCTTTCATCGCCATCGGCGCGCATACTTACCAGTATGAAAAACGCCTGGAGCAAGACGGTAAAGACGTTCAAGGAAGACGTATTGGCCGTCACCGGCGATCAAAATATCGCCATTGGTGAATTGAACAGGGTCGTGCTGGACCGCAACTGGGTCAACTATCAGCGGGTGACGCTGGAACAGTTGGAAGGATTTTGCGATTTGCGCGATGAGGATCCCGAGACGATTGTCCTCATTAACAGCCAGAGTGATAATGGTGTTGGAGGAAAGTAATCCGACCGGATAAAATCATTCCTTCGCGCTATCCCAGGCGGCTGTCAGAGATTGCAATATCTACATCGCCTTTTGTTGCGCGTGTTCTATCGGTCAACAATGCCATTCAAAAATTTTCTGCGGGGCCGGGCCCTGTCGTCAAAAATAGTCCGGCGGGGATGTATACCGGCTGACATTTTTGCTGCAGAGTTGCCCCTCCTTTCTTTCTCCGTCCGATCCAGCGCTCCGCTTCACCCGGCATTACCGGCAACCGCTAGCGTCTTCTGGCGGTTGAGATCTTCTGCCCGAGGAGGTCACATCATGCTGAAATTGAAATGCGTGTGTGCATGCACCCTATTTGTGTGTCTCTCTGGACTTTCCTGGGAATTGTCCCGGGCGGCCAGGATTATGATGTCCAGACAGTATTGTTTCGCGGTAAAGAGCACTTTGGTACTTCTCAGAAGCGTTCCACAACGTCAGATGCGGGGCCATCCGGTCTTGGATAATCCATTTTGCCGACAAGGGCTTCAAAAAGTCGGTTCTAAACAAGACCATAAAGGCATTGTCAGCAACCACCTGGGAGCAGATCAACCGCAAGCTTCTGGCTCAGGCCGCTGCTGAAGAAAATGGATACGCCCGGAGGTCCATCGAGAACACATTGGTCGAAAAAAACATTCATGTGCCCAGCGATTCGAGCCTGCTCTTTGATATAGTACGGGTGCTCACCCGGCTGCTTGCCGCTACCAAAAGCCCTCCGGGGCGGGTCCCCGATTTTAGGGTCACTTCCATTGGGCCAAACGCCGGATGCTGGCCATTCAGTATGCTCGCAGGGCCCAAGTCCGAAAAAGCAAGTATCTGGACCTGCTCAAGGTTACCCGAAACACCCTCGGCTACAGCCGCCGAGCCATCGAGTGTATCGAGCAGCAGAGCATCGATGTCAGCATTCTCGCAATCGCCGCAGAGTGGCGGTAATTATGCCGATCTGGCCGACGGGTGGTCCGTCATCGCTATCGCCGGGTGATTGCCGGCGAGAAGTTACCGCCGGCCGAGAAAATTGTCTCGATCTTCGAGCCACATACCGACATCATTGTCAAAGACAACCGCGACACGTTCTTCGGGCATAAAATCTGTCTGACTGGCGGCGGAACGAATCTGATCCTTGATTGTCTAATTGTCGAAGGCAATCCCGCCGACAGTACGCTGCCCCAGACGATGCTCGATCGTCAGCGGCAAATTTATGGACGTTATCCGCTCAAGGCCGCTCTGGACGGTGGTTTTGCATCCAAAGACAATCTTCAGAATGCCAAAACCAGCGGCGTCAAGGACGTGTGTTTTGTAAACAACGCGGCCTGAAAGTCACCGATATGAGCGCAGTCACCATGTGTACAATCGCTTTTATCGATGCCGCGCCGGTATCGAATCCGGTATATCCTGGCTTAAACGTAGCTTCGGGATGTGGCGATGCACCTGGAAAGGACTGGCTTCCTTTAAAAGCTACTTCTGGTCATCAATTGTCGGGGCCAACAGGCGACGCCGTCGGGTCGACTGGTAGTAAAATCATAGAGTGTAAAGCGAAAATCGGTCGAGGATACTCGGGTCCTGATGTAACAATATCCACAAATTCGATATACATTTCTTCCACCCGGAGAGTTCTAAATACTCTCGGCTTAAACTAGCTTTTTTGTCGTGATAAAAATCTGGAATCGACGATTTCCCAACCGGCCGCTAATCGGGGTAGTATAATTTTTCACCATCATTGCACCAGGATTCTTTCCGTAAATTCGGTGCCACCGCATTAACTCTGATAATATATACTTTCGCTTTACCGCCCCGCTATACCGGGGAGGTTCCTCAAAGTTTGACTAATCCGCAGATCGATCCCATTGCCCTATGCCTTATTAAAGTTTATACAGCGAGCTCTTGGATGGCTCATGGATGCCACGGGGCAGGTAGGGATAGACGTTGTGTCGACTTGCAGGATATTCAAAGAAAGCTTATTTTGTCTGAAAATACAAAAATAGAGGTGACATATGCCTTTGTATGAATTTAATTGTGAAACGTGCTCATATACGTTCGACAAGATGGTCATGCGGGTTGATAGTCAGGTTAACTGACCGATATGTTAGGGAGATGTAAAAAAACTAATGTCGACTTTCTCTGTCGGTCATTCCCACAATGGACCGGTCCATTTGCCACACGACATGCAACCCAAAATGTGCACCAATTGTTGAGCGTATGCACACACGATCAATAAGAAAGGCCGGGGAACGATGATTTTCCGGTCTTTTTATTTCAATACCCGAGGGCAGCAACGTCCTTAACAGTAATCGATTATTATTTTCTATAATGGTATGCCCGTGGGCAACAAGGATTGAAAGTGGGCACCACATGGTTTATACTGCAGATGTAAAATCGTGAAAATGATAAGTTTTTCAGTCAGAGCCGATACCATCTTGGCTTAGCTTCAAGGGCGCAACAGACCCGGGAAGAGGAAAGACCGGATATGTACCTTTCGTTCTACAAACTATCGGAAAAGCCCTTTAATATCAGCACGGATCCCCGGTTTCTCTGGTGTGGGGAAAAACATCAGGAGGCCTTGGCCAACCTCAAGTACGGTTTGCTGGAAGCCAATGGCTATGTTGTCCTGACGGGGGACGTTGGAACGGGTAAAACCACGTTGGTGAATGCGCTCATTGAGACGTTGAACGAGAACGTGCTCGTCGCCAAAATCAACCACCCCACGCTCGACACCGTCGAATTTTTCAACCTCGTGGCCAAAACCTACGATGCGTCGGCCGAAATTACCAGCAAGACCGATTTTTTATTTTTTTTTAATTCTTTCCTACAAAAATCGTATGCCGAAGGCAAAGTCGTCCTTCTCGTCATCGACGAGGCCCACCGCCTATCAAAGGAACTCCTGGAGGAAATTCGCCTGCTGTCCAATATGGAGCAGTCGGGCATTAAGCTCATCAATATTTTTTTTGTCGGCCAGAATGAATTAAAAGATGTTGTTCTGTGCCCGCAGTGTCGTGCGCTGCGTCAGAGGATTACACTTTTTTATGACATCGAACCCCTGTCTGAAGACGAGACGATGGCATATGTGTGCCACCGCCTGAGCGTTGCCGGTACCAGTGAACCATTGTTTACACCGGCAGCCATCCACGAGATCCATAATTTTACAAAGGGGTATCCCCGTCTGATCAACATCCTTTGCGATCGCGCACTATTGACAGGCTTTGTCAAGGAGCAAATAAAGATCGATGCGGATATCGTTGTGGAGTGTACCCGGGAAATCAGCTTTCTCGATCCGAAAGCATCGACAATTCTGACCAATCAGATCGATAGATTTTCAAGTTGGGGACGCCCTTTGATGGATAGGTTGCGGGCGCAAACGACGGCTTTTAAAGATAAACACTCTCGAGGGGAAGAGACCCTTGAAAATATAAGCCTCATGGCCAAAAATATTAAAGATACCGCACGTCAAATGGCTGGCCCCTTCGTGATGAGAAACCGCCGCAAGTTGATACCGATCGGTCTGGCAGGACTTATTGCCCTTATCGCCGTCGCAGTGGGAATTGGCATGCATACAGAACCTCGCAATCCCAAAGAGGCGTCGACAGAGCTTGACCGGACGGTTGCTGACAAAGAGGTGGACGTGCCGATTCGCCAGGATGCACCGGCAGTGTCTCAGATACCTCATAATAGCACTCAGCCGGTTTCTGACAGACCGACTCCCGAAGTCGCGAAAGAGGCGTCGCAAACCCTGAAACAGGATTTGGTCATGAAGCCGGAAAAAGAAAATACCGTGGCAAAACCGGCGACCGTGACAGCCACAGCCCTGCCGAGTGAAAAATCTCCTGTACCTGATTCTGCGCCCCGGGCGGGGCAGCAATCAGCACCACCTCAAACAGCCGAAATCGTTGAGGTGGATCCCCCCAAGCTCCCGCAACCGACAACTTTCGAGTTGGCTTCCACCGCTCTGGAACAGAATAATTTTCAAACGGCAATTGATTTGATTGAAGCTGACCGGAGTCGCGATACCGAAAGTTATCTAATGGCCAGGGAGATATATTCTAGAGCTCTTGTTGGCCGCGCCGACCAGGTATTGGCCACCTCCCCGGCTGAAGCCGAAACCTTGCTGCGTAAAGCCATCGAAGTCAATTCCAAAAATATCGACGCCCATTTCAACCTGGGCAAAATCTACACCCGATCCAAAGACTACGCGCTGGCGATCGATGCTTACCAGGATGCCGTCACGCTGAATCCGAAATTATCAGACGCGTTTTTCAACCTTGGTTTCATTTATGCAACAACCGGTATGTATGAAGATGCAGAAAAACTGTATACGCGCGTCATTCAACTGGAACCCACGTATCTTGACAAAGCGCTTTTTAACCTTGCTGTAATTCAGGAAAAATTGGGCAAAAAGGAAGAGTGCCTGGCAAATTTGCAAATGGCGGTAATGATCAAGCCGGAGAATCAAAAAGCCCAAAGCTACCTGGAGCAGCTTTTGGGTGTTGTGGAGGAGCCCCGATAATGAAAGTAATCAGATCGGCAGTTGTCTGCTGGGTATTGGTTGTCAGTATTTTCTGGTCTTTTGGCTGCAGCCTGATTCAACACATCACACCCGAAGAAAAGCCGCCGCCGGCACCGGTACCCTATACAGTGGAACCACCGCCGAAGGATCTACAAGAGGAGGTCGCCCCCCCTTCAGCGCCTGAAGTAAAATACTTCACCCACAAGATTAAATGGCCGGGAGAGAATCTGATCCGGATCTCCCGCTGGTATACTGGTACAGGGAAAAACTGGCTACGCATCGTTGAAGCCAATCCGTCAATCGATCCCAGACGAATCAGAATCGGTGATGCCATTCTAATTCCCGAAATGCTTTTGATAACGCGTGCGCCATTGCCAATCAGCTATCTCGCACCGGCTGCCGAAAGAAAAAAGGAGCCACCGGTACCATCTGCAGAGCCGCTTCCCAATACCGAAGAGGTCGAGCTTTTTGGTCCGATTGATACCGAAACGCAGACCGGCCGCCTCGGGGGAACCGGATCACCACTGCCGTTAGAAACCATCGAGTAGATCGAACCTTACCTGTCATAGGGAAACTTATTCAATATTTACGATATCTTACGCCGTCTCTAAAGTTGCTAATCAGCCCTTGCACTCCTGATTTATAACGTTTTTCAATAATAAATTTCGAAATACAAAAAGGCCGTATCAATGGTTGGTGAAAAAACGTTCGCCGGACGGACATTTTTTTTACAACCACTATAAAAAGATTTCCCGAGTGCTCGATTACTTAGAAGAGGGAATGATCAGGATCGGGCAGGGCGCTTTCGTTAGTACACGTGCCGTTACGCTGTCTTGACCTGTTGGGCTGAGGTCATTGCGGTTCCGGGTTGTGATGACCATCAGATCTGCAGGCAGAATGTAAGCCAGAGCGTTGATCTCATCGGCCGCATCTCCCTGACGCACAATCATATTCCACGCGCATAGGCTGTTCTCGGGAATCCGAACAGCTGGAATCTCATTCGGATCTCCTACGTGCACGAGGGAGATCGTCACTCCCCGTCCCCCCATGGTGCAACCGAGTGCCACCGCATCTTTAAGCGCCGACTCGGGGTGTGGTTCCCGAACGACGGGCACCAGAATTTTCTTCAGGGTGACGGTGCCGTCTCCGTCGGAAACAAAGCCGCGTGCTCTGTCGGGGATATAAAGTATTTGGGCACCGGTCGCTTGCATCACTTGCCGCATAAATTTGTATACAGATTCCGGCTTCAGACCGTTGTGCAATTGGGCGGAGAAAACGATCAGGTCGACGTTGTGACTTTCCAGGTGATAGGCGATGGCCGCCCCAGGACTCATTTGACTATGATCGATTTTCTTAACCGAAAGCCCCAGTTCCTTAGAAACGTCTGGCTGTCCACTGCCTTCTCTGAGCAGTTTCCATTGTTCCAGGGTTTTTCGAACAGGTGGCATCTTTGGCCGCCCATTGTCTGGGGGTGCGGCTGTTTTGCTGCGGAGAATACACAATTTCGCCCCGAAGGCCAGCGCGACCTTAAGGGCATGAGCGAAAGCCGCCTGACCGATCTCGGTAGGGTCTGCGGGATGGAGTATTGACAGTCTGTAATTCGTTTCCATAGAAATATTATACTATACTATCTGATATCTTTCAAAGAAACGGTATCGGTTTCCCGGTGCGATAGGCCAGTGCCGTGCAGGTGGCGATCAGGCCGCCGCCGGTGTCGGTGACTCTGATGTCGTATGCTGCAGTTTTTTTGGTTTGACTGACCTGCCTGGCTTCAGCCCGCAACCGGGTATTCTTTTCCGGGCTCCTGATATAGGTCACATTGACGTTGAGCGCCACAGCGACCGTTCCGTCGGTTTGACCAGCCGTCTCAAACGCCTCGTCGATCAGGCCGTAAATTGCGCCACCATGGGCACGCTCATAAATATTATCTGCCGTCAGTGGGTTATACGTCATTTCCACCACCGAATGCCCAGTATCCAATTCGACCAGCTGCATGTCGAAAAGTTTGGCAAACGGCTCCTTCATGACGGCATCGACGATGGCGTCTTTTATCCGGCAATCCATTCATCACCTCCTGGAGCAAGATCCCGGCCGGTTGGCAAGGAACGCATGATCTTTTACGAACATCGCGGTCCGCCCATTCGCATGACGGCGAGAAATGCCGGCATATGCATTTGCGGCGCTGCCGCCACGGCCGTCTTTCAAACAGACAATCGCGAATCGTGAAAGATGTCTAATCCACAAACAGGCTGACCGTCTTCCCGTCTTTCAGGTTTACCAGACCTTCCTCACAGATGCGCAGGTAAGGGATGGCGGCACCGGTAAGGGTGTTCAGCGATAAAATGGGGTCCGGAAACGCGCACCCGAGGCGATTAACCGCATTTCTGACGGCATCAAGCTTGTCTGCAATGCCTTCCAGAGATTCTTCCGACATGAGCCCAAATATCGGCAACGCCATCTGGGCCTGGATATCACCGGCACTGCAAACCACCACACCGCCCTGCAGCATTCGGATGCGGTTGACTGCAAGGGCCATGTCGCGATGCGAAATCCCGACCACGATGATATCCGAGGTATCCCAAGCCGCACTGCAGGCCAATGCGCCGGTTTTCAATCCGAAACCATTAATTAGTCCGATGCTGGTCTTACCGGGGTTGTGGGTGCGGTCGATGGCGGCGATTATGGCCAGATCGTGGTCGGCATCCGCCCGGACTCGGCCGTCATTAACAGGCAACGTCAGAACGCTTTCCCGGGTGACCAGGTCGGTCACCATTTCGATAACCCTCGCCTTTACGTGGCTGACGCCGCTGACTTGTATCTGAAAGTCTTCCGGTTGCACGTCGCCCGGAAGTCTGATGGTGTTGAGGTTTTCTGACCGAAAGCGGTGGCGCCGCGGCTTGATGATTACACGACCTGTCTCGGCGGCCACCTTTCCGTTGCTTATGACGGTTTCAGCCCTGATCGTACGAAGGTCTGGAATGATGAGAATATCAGCACACCGTCCCGGGGCAATACCGCCGATGATCCTATCAAGACGGAAGTGTTCGGCCACGTTCAGGGTGGCCATCCGGATGGCAGCTACGGGGTCGAAGCCGCAGTCGATGGCTTTCTGGACCACATATTCCATGCCGCCCTTTTCGATTAGGTCGCGTGGGGACAGACCGTCGGTTACCAGTATCAGCCGGCGTGTATCTATTCCGGTATCCTTTATCGATGAAATGGTCTCCAGATCCCGGCGGATACTGCCTTCACGGATCATGACGTAAATACCCAACCGCAGGCGTTCCAGGACCTCTTCGGCCTGAATCGGCTCGTGGCAGGAAGATATACCGGTGGCCAAATAGGCAGCCAGCTTGTCTCCGCGTGCCCCGGCCGTGTGCCCTTCCAGGGTCTTACCCCAGTGGCGCGTTTCTTCCAGGGCGCCGGCAGCGGTATCCGGTTCCTGCAGCACGGCCTGCCAGTAAGATTCTCCCAGCCCGACGATGTCCTTGCGGGCCAACAGTTTGCGCAGCACTCCGACTGGGATGCCGCGAGCGGTCCGGCTGATGGAGGCCATGAAAGGCGCCGTGGCGAATATCTTGATCGGTTGATCGGCCAGGGCGTCCAGGAAGTCGACGATACCGTCCAAACCGGCGACAGGATAGACTTCCATGCTTTCAGTGACGATAGCGGTGGTTCCGCCAGCCATGAGTGGTTCGATGAAGGCATAGACACTGCCCATCCATGCCAGATGGGTGTGCCCGTCGATCAGGCCCGGAATGAGCAGGCGGCCAGCGGCGTCGACAACCTTGGTATGGTCATCTATTTTCTGATCGACATTGTTACCGACATAAGCAATCCAGGGACCTTTGGTGCAGACCGAGAGACCATCGAGGATCTCACCGGTATAGACATTTAGCAGGCGGCCATTGACCACGGCCATATCGGCTGCATCCTGGCCGAGAGCCACGCGCATCAACTGCCGGATATCCTTCTCAGGACCGTACGGGGCTTGAGGCTCTTGGTGCATGGTTATCTGTCCTTTCTGAGAATGGGAGTCATCAGACTGTAAATATTCCGGGAGTTTGTCGGCCCCGACAATTCATCTATCCGCCATTATAAAAACGCCGTCTGTGGGTGTCTCCGACGCGCCCCAAGTGTGAAGATTCACACGCACATTCCATACGAACGAACATTGGATAGAATATCACCTTCTGAAGATCAGTGGTCATTGGGAGCGGGTGGTTTTTCAGCAATCTGCAACCGGTCCAGAAAGGCTTTTATGGCCCGGGAACAGGCCCAGGGCTGCTCCATGGTAACGAAATGGCCGGATCGAGGAATCTCCACCAGCTTGAAACCCGGCACAAGGGCCTGCAATTTTCGGGCGGCGGCAGGAACGAAAGTGTCTGAGGACGCCCCCCGAATGGCCAGCACAGGGCACGAGATCTTTTTGGCGTAAGACCAAACATTCAACGGTACCGATTCATAAATTTGGGCTTCCAGCTCCGGATCGCATTTCAGTATCGCCGATTCCGCATCCTTTTTCAGAAGGCCGCAATCGAGATAAGCTTCGATGAATTCTTTTGACCAGGATTTAAAGACGCCCCTGCCGGCGGCAAATCGTTTGAGAGCCGATTGCTTGTCCGTAAATACCTTCTTTCTTTTACGGGCGGAACGAACCATCGGTAGCTTGCCCCGCAGACCCAGATTTTTAATCATCGCGATGAGCCAGAGTCGTTCCTTGGAGAAAATGACCGGATCGATCAGGATAAGGTCGGTGAAAAGTTCCGGGAATTTTGCCGCGGCAATGAGAGTGGTGACAGCCCCCAATGAGTGACCCATGCCCGTGACCGGCGGAGACATGGCGTTTTCGATGACGTGCTTCAAATCATCGGCAAAGATTTCCCAGTGGTGAATGCGACGCAAACCATGAAAGTTCGATTGACCATGTCCACGAACATCGCTGGCAAATAACCGAAAATCCGCCATCAGGAATTTAAGAAACGGCGTATATGTTCCGGCACAAAATCCGTTTCCATGGAGGAAATGAACCTGATGTCCACTGCCTCCCCAATCCAGGTAGTGGATCTGCCCGTCGGGTGTGGAGACGAAACCATCTGTTGGTTCTTTGATCGGTGTGATGTTCATGCCATACTGTAAACGTATGCGACGAGGATCCGGCGTGGCGTGGCGACAAACAGGCGAACCGGATTCAGTCGATGGATGCATGGATACGTAGATTATTATTGTAACCCTGTCAAATCAGAAAACCGCTCGGATCCATTGTTGTGCTGACAACATTCCTAATAATCCAAGGGTAACATGGATCTTGCCGTCGGTGCCGCCTTCTGATAACTACCCTCATTGATCTGCCTTCCGACCGCCACCTTGGTGCCGGAGGCTTAACCTTCCGGGGTGGCGATCGTTCCCGGCTGGAATGGGGCTGGATCGTTTGCCGGATATTTGCCTGAATTAACTATACCAAACCTTCGGCTGACCGACGATTGCGGAAAAGACATGTGGCCAATGTATTCTGATACCGGTAAACCCTGGAGCTGGATGTGAAAAAATATAGCATCGGCAGCCAGCTGCGGGTTTTTATCCCGTTTGCGCTGGGGTATTTTCTCTCCTACCTTTACCGCGTCGTGAACTCTGTTATCGCCCCGGATCTGGTGGCCGATATCGGTGTCGATCCTTCCGAACTGGGTTTGCTTACCTCAGCGTATTTCATTACCTTTGCCGCTTTTCAATTGCCTCTGGGTGTTCTTCTCGACCGATACGGTCCCCGTAAGATTGAAGCTTTTCTATTGATTTTCGCCAGTGTTGGCGCATGGTTGTTCGCATCGGCTGGTAGCCTTACCGGGCTCATTATCGGGCGGGCCTTTATTGGCTTCGGTGTGTCGGCCTGTTTGATGGCAGCCTTCAAAGCCTATGTGATGTGGTACCCGCGGGAACAACTGCCGCTGATCAACGGGTTCCAGATGGCGGCCGGCGGATTGGGTGCCCTGGCAGCAACGGCTCCGGTTGAAGCGGCCCTGGTGTTGACGGACTGGCGCGGTGTTTTTACGGGGCTGGCGGTTTTGACCCTTGTCATTGCCGCTGCCGTGTACTTTATTGTGCCTGAAAAGCCCGTTGCGGGTGGACCTATAAAATTCTCAGATCAAATTCGCGGGACAAAAAGCGTGTTCTCCAGTCTGGTATTCTGGAGAATTGCACCGTTGACTACCCTCTCTCAGGCGACCTTTCTATCGATACAGGGGCTGTGGGCGGGTCCCTGGTTGCGTGATGTGGCGGGATTCGATCGATCGAACGTTGCCGGCACCCTTTTCCTGGTAGCCACCGCCATGGTTGCCGGTTTTATTCTTCTAGGGGCAATCGCTGAGCGCCTGAGCCGCTGCGGAATCAAGCCAATCACGGTTGCCATTGCCGGGATGTCGCTATTCATGATGGTTTTGCTGCTGCTCATCTTCGAATTCACTGTGGCCTCAGTTCCGCTGTGGGTGCTTTTTGGATTCTTCGGTACCTCCGGAATCTTACCTTATGCGGTGTTGTCTCAGAGCTTTCCCGCCCACCTTTCCGGTCGAGTCAACACGGCTCTTAACCTGCTGGTCTTTGTGGTCGCATTTACGGCCCAGTGGGGAATCGGCTCTGTGATCGAGGTTTGGCCGGTTACTGCGGGCGGCGGTTACGCACCGGAAGGATATCGGGCGGCCTTTATGGTCATGCTCGTCGCCCAGGGACTCACCTGGTTGTGGTATGTGGTGGCCGGAGCCATTCAGCGCCGCCGTAGGCTGCCTTGAATACGGCCATAGCGGTTTTTGCTCTTGCTGATGGTACTTTCAATTTCCGTGCTTGAGTGGTTGTCCAAAAACCTTCCGTTATGAGAAGGTTATCCATTCCGCTCGGTTAAATTGGTTGACATACAACCCCGGATTTGAAAATTTGAATCGATAACTCGGGCAGAGGATCCGGAACTCGAACGCAGGAAAAAACGTGCATGGGGGGTGCTCATGGGTAAGATGTGCCGCAGAGAGTTGATTGCTATCCTGTTTCTTTTCTTTGTTTTTCTCGTTATACCGTCAGGCGCCGCGTCATCACAGGACCAAGCCGAGCCGCCAACTGACCAAACCGAGCCATCAAAGGATCGAACGATAGAATACCTTCTCGAGCGTATCAATGATGTCAATTTAAAAACCAGTTCAATGTCGATACGCACCGAGTCGAAAATGATAAAGTTAAACGTGAGCCACGTTCAAAACGCCACCATCAAAGACTGCGTTATGACGATTAAAGAGACAAAGATGGAAAATGAAGACAAGGTACTGGATAAGACCCTGACGGTGCCGATTGCCAAACTGAATCCATCGAATATAAAGACCGCTGCCGATCGGTTGATAATATTTACATCAAATGACGGGCTGGATGTTACGCTGGACGCAAAGTATCGCAAAGATGCCAAGGGGAAATGGACCACCGACAGCCGGGCGGTAGACGCAATCAGTATCAAATTTTCAAAAGGGCAGGGAGAAAAAATTGCCCGGGCCTTTTCCCACCTGATCATACTGTGCGGCGGAAAAGAAGATTTGTTCTAGCGCTATCATTGTACGAGAAGCCATCTCAAAATTAGGATTTTGGTCCAAGGTCAAGGCGGATCCGAGTTTCAGCCCGCAGGCATACTGAAGTATGTCGAGGACTTGAAACTCGGATTCAACACGGAGATTGGGGGAAAAAACTTTTTTGAGATAGCTTCTAATTGTTGCGTCAAATGGTTTAGAAAAAATTCGTTCGTCAAAATGAGATCAAGCGATAGCTGGCGGATTTGTATCCTTTCATTTTTTGAAGGTGGAAGGTCAGTAGGCGGCTTTCATAGTTCTCAATGTAATGTTTGAGCTCTTTTTTCGCGGCTCGAAACTTGTCGCTTTGCAAGTTCCCGATCAATGAACCCATATCGTGGGCTCTGCCTTCATAAATGATCCGGGGCCCGTCTCCGATGAGAACTTCCCACTCCCCGGCAATGTGGATTCCCAGAGATTCCAGCAAGGGGCCGAAGCTTCCGGTGACAAAATTTTTGTAGTCGGTTTTCTTCCGGCTGATGATATCCCACATCTGCGTGAATTTAACCGTGTTTTCCCTGTATTCGGTGGTGTACGTATCTTTTGCTCCATCTTGGATCAGAACCTTGGTTTTGTAGGTGTTGACATGATTGAGCAATTGAGTGTTAAGTTCTCGGTATTTAGGGCTTTTCAAGGCCACTTCCAGATCGTGCAAGTCACTGCTGACACCTTCAACGAGAAATTCACTGTAGCCACCAACCAATACCGACCAACCGGCCACAACGTGTATGCCAAGCTTGTTCATACCCGGGACAAATTCCTTGAGAAGAAACTTTTCGTAATCCCCAATGGCCTCCCTGTTTAGCCGCCAATATTGATTAAATTTGACCGCCATCTTTAACCCCCTCCTTTCACAGATAATATTCACTGCCAATCATATCAAAACCGTGATGTAGGTTGTAAAACAAAAGCCGGCGGAGCAGCTTGAGTAAGTAGACAATTGGGGAGCACAATGCGGCCAGCGAAAGATCTATCGCTCATACAATTTTGAACGAGTACACGAGATTGAAATAGAGATAAACCAAGAATTCATGCCAGAAGAGAAGTGTCCTGTACAATTCGTTTTCGAGAAGAGCTAACACTTTAGTATTGTGACTATAAAGTAATGAAACTCTTTGATTTTGTCAATACAATATGGGGGGCTGGTTCTTCTATAACCCTGTCGAATGCCAGTCGAAAAGTACCATGCAACATCCTGTGTAAAAAAACGACCCCTTTTGTCCGGCTTCAATTTTAAACGGATTTCAACCGATAAAAAAATCAACTTTTGGACGATTTTAATTATTGCACGCCTGTAGTAACTAATAACTAATTTGAGCGATTGTCGAGGTTGCCGCAGGTACAAGGAAGATGTCGTTCCGCTATAGTCAGTTATTCGGTACGGCATATGACGCCGTAGATGCGGCAACCCTCCAGAGGCGGATAAAGATCGGCAATCCCGACGGGTTTCAAATTTTAGGTAATATGTATATTGGATCAATATCTCATATAACTGCCAGCACGATGATATTCACCCGCCCGGTTCAACTCGGGGCTTACAGTTTGCTGAGATCCACCCTGAACACTGTGAAGAATTCGCACTGAGATGAGTGAAAGCCCGAAACTTCAACGTTTCATATTCAAAACCACTGGTGTCTGCCCACCCGAGATTCATTTTCAATTGCAGCAAGATATTTTGACTGACCTCCGTTTCGTGGGTGGCGGTTGCCCCGGAAACGCTCAGTTGGTCGCCCGGTTGTTGCGCGGCCGCCCCATTGATGACGTCCTGCAGTTCATTGGGGGAATAGAGTGTCGCAATGGGACGTCGTGCCCGGATCAACTGGCCGTCGCTATCACAGCGGCTATGGATGGACGGATGGCCCCCGCTGAATCATTCCGTCTTTTTAACGACCCATCAACCCGATATCGTGTCGGTCTCATAGGGGATTTGGTCGGCAACCCGGATGCTTTCGAACAAATCATAGACAACATGTCCGATGCCGGAGTGGAAGCCATTTATTCTCTTGGCAACCTGACGGGGGATGCGACACGGAACGATATCAAGCGATTGGTCAATTTGGTTCGGAAGCACGAAGTCGTGGCCATTCAGGGGGAGAATGACTGGACTTTTTCCGATCGGAAGATTCAGGACTGGCTGATCCAACTTCCACAGGTGCTGACGTTCCATCTCGGCACGAAAATAAGCATCGCTTTTTTTGGTGATTACCTTCTGAGACTGCCCGGCTTCTCCGATTTCGAGCCTTTTGCGCTTGAGATGAATATGGTATGCAACCTGACGGATTTCATGCAGGATGAATCGGTTTTTCCTGCCCTTGAAGCCATGATTCCCCAATTCCAGGGGGATATCGTTATATTCAGCCAGATCAGGCAGTGGGGGCATTGGCCGGTGGGCGGCAAGGATTTTCTCAGTGTCGGTCCCGCTGTCGACCAGAATGGATTGAACTGGGGATTGCTGGAATCCATCGATGGTAATGCCCGGTTCGAAGTCATACAGGTATAATAGTGTTCAACCACCAATGAGGGTGTCTCCACTGGGCCGTATTCTCTGAAAATTGCCGGCTGCGGCGCCATTCAGTTCGTTGCAGCCGCCATTATTTGTTCTGCGGCATAAACAGAGATAAACCCATTGATGCGAAGGGCGCTCTGAAGCGCTATCAACCGTTTGTGAATGGGAACGAAAGAGTTTTCTGGAGGGGACATGACCCAACCGGTTATTGTAGATGTCCTTTTGACCGATTTCAACCAGTGAGTGGCCTGCGTCTACATGGCGGAGTCGGTAAAGGTTTTACCGGAAGAAATACAGAAGATTATCGAGGTTCACGAGTGGGACATGCGCACGCGCGAAGGGGTGCAGCGCTTCAGGGAACTGAAAGCCAAATCGTTGCCGAGCGTCGCCTTGGACGGTGAGCTGGTCTACGAATCCCTGATTCCTATGCAGGAAGAGTTGATTGCGGATATCCAACGACGTTACGGGAACAAAAATAAAGGCAGCTGTAATGTATCTTGAAGATGTGAATATCGAAGGCTTTAAGTCTTTCTCCGAAAATACCAATATGGGCTTTCAGCCCGGAATCAGCGTTATTATTGGAAACAACGGGGTCGGTAAATCGAACATTCTGGATGCCATCGTCTGGGCTCTGGGTGAAAATGAGCTTGATCGCGTCCGCTGTTACGACGACAAAGAACTGTTTTTCGCTGGAAGCAAGGACTATCCGCCAGCCGACCGGATTGCGGTGAATTTGACATTCAAACAAGGAAAAGAAGAAGACGCCACAAAACTCAAGCTTCGGCGGGAATTTGACCGGGACGGTGGAAACCGTTGCTATGTCGGAGACCAATGTTATCGCTTGTCCGAATACCGCCAGATACTATCGACCTACAAACTGAATCATGCGCTTAAAACCATCATCAGACAGGAGCAAATAAACGATATCCTGCTTCTCGATCCTGCCATGCGTTTCGAGAGAATCTGTGCCTTGCTGGATTTGGATTCCACGACGGATTTTTCAGAGCATATGCGAGACGCCATTGCCGATTGTCTGCGGCGCTATATGCAATATCTCATTCCGCTGGCTGAAGTACGACTCGAGCTGCCGGCGCATAATGGGCGTAAAGGCCTTGATATCGAGGTCACACTGCCGGGTAACCGCGTTCGCCGGGCTCACCAGTTGTCCGGCGGTGAAAAAGCGATCACGAGCCTCGCCTTGAAATTGGCCGTATTCAACCAGCTGGACAACCCGTTTTATCTGTTGGACGAAGTCGAGCCGTCGTTGGATTACAGCCACCACAAGTCGATGCAGGCCTTTCTGAAGGATGTGGCCGCCAATACCCAACTGATAATGATAACCCATCTGCGGAGCACCATCGAATTGGCCGATACCCTGCACGGTGTGCGGACACGCTGGGACGGCTCGTCCTTTATGAAATTCTACTTTGTGATGGATGAGCGTCTGCTGCGGCTTTACAAATGCTGCTGAGTCCTGGATGGAACCTTCCGAACGGCCTTCTTATCCCGCATGGCGGATCCGTGCGACAGTGACCTCTTTGTTACCCACACCAATGGAATTCCCATGTTGACACATGCTGACATTCAGAGCGCCCTTGACCCGGGGAGGGGCTCCTTTGATGCCCTCCAGGGGTTGTACCTTCGGTTGCCGTCGACCCGATGCGATTGCCCAACCCCCGGAATCTGCTGCCGCTTCATGCCGGAGATGACGCTTTTGGAGGCTTTGCAGTGGATCGATGTTCTGGCCGGTCTGCCGGAGGATCACCGTGTGGCACTGACACGCCGGTTCGTAGCGTTTTACCTGGTCACACCCTTGCAACAGCCTGGTTGTCCATTTCTGGAGGCGGGGGAGTGTAGCGTCTACCACCATAGACCCTTTGCCTGTAGGGCTTACGGGCTTTGGAGTGCTGCGGCTGGAAAGGCTAAAACACGACAGCACCGTGACGGCAAAAAGGCCCTTATCCGCAACTGGCATGATCTTGGCATCCAGGTTCCTGCCGGTGCTGTGGCTTTTGAAATGGATTACTGCACCCGGGTGCACAGCGATGCCGATCACCCGCCTTCAGACAAAGCGATCATGAACGTGCTGTCGGAGGTATACGCCCTGGACGAGCCCTTGGGGCATTGGCGCGACCTTTTCGAAAAACACTATCACTCGGATTTCAGCTATTTTTTGATGGCCGCGCTGTTCGGGGCGCGAAAGTCCGTTTTGGCCAAAATAGCCGTTATCAAGGAGATCGCCGAGATGGGTACCGAACGGCGACTGCAAAAGTTTGTCTTGCAAGTGGGCGAGCGGACTCTGTCAAAGGTTTTTAAAAATGATCAACGGTAAACCTCCAGTTTTGCCGGAGGTCATTGAATCGGGGGATTGAATCCCTATGGTAATGAATCCTGGAGAAGCCGGTCCCCCCCGCATCCAACTTGCAAACCTGTGTTTGAGCACCGACGCGGCCTTCGGCTCTGGCGCGCATCCCACAACCAAATTGTGCCTCGACATGCTGCAGCGGTACCTGAAACCGGGAGATCGTTTTTTGGATGTTGGTACCGGTAGCGGTATACTCATGATCGTTGCCGCCCGGTTGGGTGCTGAAACGGCGGTTG
Organism: uncultured delta proteobacterium; assembly: GCA_963848135.1. GTDB lineage: Bacteria > Desulfobacterota > Desulfobacteria > Desulfobacterales > SG8-13 > JARFQH01. The sequence continues at coordinate 321,245 of CAWKCK010000017.1, read as the reverse complement.
GATTCGACAAATATTTCTCCGTCGCCGGAGTTGCACGGGGCAATCTCAAGACCAACGGGGTCCCTTCGGACCGGGGCACCGTTTTTGTCGCCGATTCGCTTGCGCCGCTGAAGTGGCGGGTCGACATTGCAGCCGTGAACATTCTGCCGGGGGTGATCCTCGCATTGCTCAACGACCTGTTCGACATACTGCGACCGGGTGGCCTCTTGCTGTGTTCCGGTATGATTCTTGGAAACACCCACCGGGTCGAGGCCGGGTTGGCCCGAGCGGGTTTCGATCTCGTTCACAAGGACCGCCGGGACCTGTGGGTCGGTATTGCCGCTCGGCGGCAGCGTTGATACGCAATCAGTACCGTGCGCGTTTACGGCATAGCGAACATATGTAACTCGTTGTTCCGAGAGGTTCCATGCCGTATTTTTATCGGCAACCATCAGCGGGTGTACGACTTGGCTTCGGCCTCAATGGCCGGAATCGATGCGAAACCCCCGTTCAAGCGAAGCGTATCAACCGGAAGCCCACGTCGATTTCCCGACGGTCGGCAACCAATAGCCCCCGGTCCGCGCAGCGCACGTCTCTTGCGCCGTATCGCCAGCTTCCACCGCGTACCACCCGGACGGTATCGTCATCTAACTGAATAATAGGATTGTGGCCGTCGTGATCGCGGTAGGCGGATCTGGTGTAGTGGTCCAAACACCACTCACAGACGTTTCCGCACATGTCGTGGATATCCAGCCCATTGGGTTTTTTACGCGCGATGCGATGAATGCGGTCCTGGCTGTTATCCGCATACCAGGCCACTTCACCGGCGGTGTCGCCTCCGGCGTATTTTTCGGCCCGGCCGCCGCTGCGCGCCGCATATTCCCATTGGGCCTCACTGGGTAGCCGAAACTGTTTGCCGGATCGTTGCGACAGCCAGCGGGAAAATGCTGCGGCATCCAACCAGGAAACACCCACCACAGGAAAATCGTCACCGTTGGCTTCTGCTTCAGCAGAGGCGTGCATTGAAAGGTGGTCCGGATTGGCTCCGGTAAAACAGCGGTACTGCGCCGCAGTCACCGGCGTTTGTGCCATCCAGAAACCATCGAGCCATACCTCGTGAACCGGTTGTTCATCGGCCAGCCCTTCATCGTCCCAGTCTCCGCTGCCCATCTCGAATGATCCGCCGGGCACCCAGACGAACACCATTCCGGTAAGCGATTCCTGCCAGCGGTCGGCTGAATTTCGAGGCCCGGACTTTAGCGACGGCTCCTGAAGGGATACAGGCGTTTGGTTGACCAACCGTTTGGCTTCCTGAAACTCGTAGAACAGACCGATGGTGGCATCATAGGAGGAAAATGTCTCCACCAGTTCTTCCAGCGAGTACTCCGCGGCGTTTTGACGGACGAAACCGGTGACATCGGATGCCAGCGCCTTACGGGTGTCATCGTCGGCGTTGGCGTTGAGCCGATCGCAGATCAGAAGCCGCAAGGCCTTTTCGAGGTTTTTCAAAAAACGTTCTTTGGTCAGAGGAGGTGTTGCCCGCATGGTTTTAATCACTTTCCGGTGATGCACCCACGCAGTCGATCGAGGATTTGCTCTGCCGCAATGTTCCAGCCGATGAAAGCCAGAGTGGTTTCGCCATCCTCTGACCACGGTAAGATCTCGCTTTTTCCCCCAACGTGGTTGAGCATGATGCTTCGATCAATGAAGCGAACCGGCCCTTTCACTCGGAAGACTTCCGGTGGTAGTGCTGCGACAAACTGATTGAAGCATGCCTCATCCAACTTTCGGGATTCACGAAACGAGAAGGTCACAAAGCGGGTTGCCTTTACCGGAATGCATTCTTCCTGGTGATCATCGTGTTCATGCACGCCGGTTGTGATATCGTCGAACACATGTATCGGCTTGAGCATGACGCTCTTGGGGCTTGCCGGGGTCCAGAGCGCTGCCGGATCGATGCCGCAGCGCACAGTGGGTATTACTTGGCAGTCCGGGAAAGTGTCATGGATCTCCTTAAGAAATTGGGGAATATCAGCATCGGCAACAAGGTCGACTTTGTTCAGCAGTATCAGGTTGGCGGTTTCGAGTTGATTGTAAAATAATCGCCCGAAAATTTCACGGGCTTCCCAGAAATCCGCGTCCAGGACGGTAACGATTTTATCCAGTCTCATTGTTTCGGATAGTGGCGAACTGCTTAACACAGGCAATACAGCGGTGGGGTCGGCAACCCCGGAGGACTCGATGAAAATACGCCGGGGCGTGAAATCCTGCCGGATGCGAATCAGGGACTGTCTCAGGTCGTTGCTCAACGTACAGCAGATGCAGCCGCTGGTGAGTTCGACCACATCGGAACCGGCGCTTTTGAGGAGCGCTCCGTCGATACCCACATCACCGAATTCGTTAACCAGGACCACCGTATCGGATAGGTCCGTTTCCCAAGCGAGAATGCGTTTTAACAGTGTGGTTTTACCGGCACCGAGAAAGCCGGAGAGCAGCAGTACATCGGTCTTACGATCAGAGCGTTGTTTCGTTGGTTGATTCATTCGATGATATCCTTTGCAAACGATGGTTAAGTGGCTGAAATAGTATATCTGGGGGATGATGTTGTCAATTCGGAATAGGCCCGTGCACAGTCTCTTGACGACAATATCTGGTAAGTCTATTCATCTTCGCAAGGGGACATGCTCCGCGCTTTTGATGGCCTGCCAACCTGAAGGTTAACATGGTTCTTTAACTGTGCTATACCGCTTCCAAGCGGGTTCCATTATTCGGTTATTGATTTTCACCCAACAGGTGCAAACGACTTCGAATCAGTTTATACGCAGGTTACCCATGACTCCATTCGACTGGAAACGAGAGCTTGACCGGCATGATCATCGGATCGTCCTTTCAGGTCAACCCATCACCATTCATTGCCACCACTACAACATCAACCTTCAGCGGACCCTGGAGGAAACGATGGGTGACGAAGGGGTCCGCTTGATTTACCGCGCGGCCGAGGAGGCCACATATCACGACCTTAAGACAATGCTCGCGACATACCACGAGATGCGGACGATCAAGTCCAAAATGGAAATGGCGGCCATCATGTACCAGAATTGTGGTCTGGGCATCATTCATCCGCTGGACATCGATATAGACGGGGGGGAAATTGTCAGCTCATCGAGCCACCATGTTACCGGTTGGCTGGCCAAGCATGGCAGACGCCACAGCCCCGGGTGCCATTTTTCCCGAGGCTGGATCGCCGGTGCGCTGGAAGCGGTGTGTGACAGACCGATCGGCCATTATAAGGTAATGGAAACCCGATGCAAGATGATGCGTGATGATGAATGTGTTTTTCAGGTGGAGGTACGTTAAGTGGCCATTGACGGAGCTAAAATTGTCCATGCCGTTATGGAGGGCAGCCGGATCAGGGAATCGAAAGGGATCATTCCGCTCTTTGGGGTCTATCTCTCGCTTTTTTCGGTGCGCTACTATAACCGGCTCAGCTTTGATTTCGAGAAAAAAATCGGATCATCGCGTCAAACCGAAGCTGAAAATCTTCTGATCAAAGCCGCCCAGGAATGCGGTTATGCCACCTTCCAGGGCATTCGCAATTCGTGGGAATGGGATGAAATCGTGCAACCGATGATCGAGCGTAAAGAAGACCAGATTATGGGTTTTGCCGCAGTGGCCACGGCTTTCGGCTGGGGGGATCTGGCGGTAAAGGAACTCATCCCCGAAGAAAAACTTGTTATGCGCGTCAGTGATTCCTATGAGGCCGAAGGATATCAGCAGGACTATGGGCAAGCCCGCAAAGGTAGGTGCTACATGCTCCGCGGGGTGGCGGGGGCATTCATGGATTTGATTTACGGCGAAGATTATCCGGGAGGGTGTTTCACCTTTCTGGCAACGGAACCGGTTTGCCGGGCAAAGGGAGATTCGTACTGTGAGTTCATTGCTCGAAAATCACCGCATTAGCATAGCCCGGCAAAACAGGGCCTTGGCGGAGAGGCAACCGTGCTGGGAATTGATCCGGTGTAAAAACGTCCTATGTCCGGTTCATGAAAAGCGAATCATGGCATGCTGGCTGGTTCCTAAGACCCATTGTACAGAAACTATCGGTGAGGGTTTTTTTCATAAAATAGCCGCCTGCCTGACCTGTTCGTGTTTTATTGTCCGGAGTGAAGCCTTCAGCAAAGGGCCGGACGCATTCATCGCCGAACAGCTTCAGCGTTACCATAGCAGTGTCTTGGAAAGAATCTATCAAAAAGAGGAGAGCTTCGTTGAGATCCTCAATCGTTTGCCAGATGGTCTTTTTACCACCGACCACGAATGGCGAATTACCTATTTTAACCCGGCAGCCGAAAAAATAACCGGTTTTTCGGCCCGGGATGCCGTGGGCATGTACTGTAAGGATGTATTCAAGAATACCATCTGCGAGACCGATTGCGCCCTGAAGCGAGCGGTGGATGAAGGCCGGGATATTCACAACCGCGAATATGAGATTAGCAATATAGACGGCCACCAAATTCCGATCATCTGTTCCACTTCAGCGTTTCAGGATGAATCGGGAAGGATCACAGGCGGGCTCGAAATCTTCAAAGATATTACCGAAATCAGGCGACTCCAGGAAGAGATTGCCAAGCGGGAAAAGAAGTATCGCCGGGTGTTCGAAGGCAGTCACGACATGATCTATGCCACCAACCTGGATGGACAGATAATTGACATCAATCAGGCTGGTGTCGAACTGATGGGATTTAAATCCAAATCGGAGCTGCTGGCATGTCTGACGGCCGAGGATCTGTATCGTGACCCCGCGGGCCGCAACAGGTTCCTTTCGATTATCACCCACAGGGGTTTTGTCAAAGATTTTGAAGCCGAGTTCAAAAAGAGAGACGGCTCCCTTCTGCATGTACTCATATCGAGCCGTATGTATGAGAATGCATCATCCGGCGAAATCGAGTTCGAAGGTATCATCAAAGACATCACCCGGCGCAAACAGAGCGAGGAGGTCATCAGTCAGCGCAACCGGGAGCTCTCGATTGTCAACAGCATTGCCGTGGCGTTGAACCACACCATGAATTTCGACCAGATTCTCAAGGTGACGCTCGAAAAGGTCATTCAGGTGTTGCGACTGGAAAGAGGCGGCCTTTTTCTTATCGATCATGAGACCAAAAAGGTCTTGCTTCGGGCCAGATACAATATACCCGAGGCCGTCGCCGAAGAGACCGACGAGGTGGTTTTCAACGATGCGCTCCTGATGCAGCATCTGATCGAGAAAGATGTCGGTTTGCCTCCCGAAGCGTCGTTTCCCTCATTTCAAATTCGTTATCGCGCAACCGGGGGGCAGACCAACCTCTGGTTGACCTGTTTTTTAATTACATTCAAAGGCAAAGCCGTCGGTTTTTTCGGACTCAGTATCCCTTCGAAGCGGGTTTTGAGCGCCCATGAAATACACCTGATGGGTTCCCTGGGTAATTTCCTCGGTGGTGCCATCGAAAATATCCAGATGATGGGAACGATCCGGCGGCACCGTCAGGAGCTGCGGCGACTGACCGAAAAATTGTTCCAGAGCCAGGAAGAAGAGCGGCGCCGTATTGCCCGTGAACTGCATGACGAGGCCGGCCAATCCTTGACGGCGGTGAAACTCGGTTTGGATCGTCTAGAGGAAAAACACGGGGCCAACGCTTTACTCAATAACGAAATCGGAGAGATCCGACAGATGGTTCAGCGCACCTCGGCCGAGATACGGCGCATGTCCTACCATTTGCACCCCACGCTGCTCAGCGACCTCGGGCTCGAGCCGGCTCTGAATCTCTACCTCGAGGAAATCAGAAAACATTCCGATCTGGATATCGATTTTCAGACCATCGGATTTGACCGCCGATTGGATCCTGACATCGAAACGGTCTTGTATCGCTTCAGTCAGGAGACCCTCACCAACGCGCTAAAATATTCCGGTGCCGAAAATTTCAATTTATCCATTATCAAGAGCTACCCGCGGATCATTTTTTTGGCCGAAGATGACGGGATTGGATTCAATGCAGAGATCATCGGAAAAGACAAGCGCAGCCTCGGGCTTCTCGGTATGCGGGAGCGGGCCTCCCTGTTGAAAGGCACCTTTCAGTTGCGCAGTACACCCGGGGATGGTACCCGGATCCGAATCGAAATTCCTTTGGAAGAGGAGTTACATTGTGAATGAGCCCGTACGCATATTGCTCGCCGATGACCACACAATCGTGCGACAGGGCCTGGCCCGCCTGTTGGAAGAGCAGGCGGATCTCAAGATCGTCGGTGAAGCCACCAATGGACAGGGGGCAGTGGATCAGGCCCTGTCCCTCAAACCGGACATCGTGATTATGGATATCGCCATGCCGCGGATGAACGGCATCGAGGCTGCCAAGAGAATACGGAAGCATTTGCCGAAGACGAAAATCCTGATTCTGTCGATGTACTCCCATGAGCACTATATTCACGAACTCATGGAAACCGGTGTCTCCGGCTATCTGCTCAAAGATGCCAGCGGTCGCGATATCATCAACGCCATCCATTCCGCCATGCGAAACGAGACGTTTCTGAGTCCCACCATCTCCAAAGTTCTGGTCGATACCTATCGGTCTCCGCGGCGAAAATGCTCGTCCATCGCCGAACGCTACAATCAGCTCTCCAATCGTGAGCGCGAGGTGTTCCAGCTAATCGGCGAGGGGCACTCCACCCGCGAAATTGCCGACATGCTGTGCGTCAGCATCAGCACGATCAAAACCCACCGCGCCAATATTCTGGAAAAGCTCAACATCGACTCGCCGGTCAAATTGATCCACTTTGCCATTCAATTGGGATTGGTCGATCCGGATCTTTAAAGTCGCAGCGCTATTTAACCACTGTTCTTCCACCACCGGGCGCCGATTCCGATAGAAGCAATCCCTTCATAGAAAATTCCCGCTTATATAGCCAGCAGTGTCGGTGGCCTGTGGTTGAAAACCGACTGATTATGGGGGTAAAATCATCCATCGGTTGATTGACTTAATCCGGCCTATTGTGGTTCATAGACACTCCGCTTTATTCGTTGAAACCGAAGCATACCGGGTATGACGGCCCGCCCAACTGGATATAGGCCCGCCCGGGGCGATGCAACGGCTTTTTCACGCGCAACAACGCGTACACTATCTAATAAGCAACAATTAAGAAAGGAGAGTCAGTTTAATGGCAGAATTAACCCCTAAAGAACGTGTTATGAAGTGTTTCCGTAAAGAGCCTGTGGATACGATGCCCTTTTTCAGTGGCATGGGAATGGTGCTATTACCGGCCATTAAAGAGTTGGGCTACAAGTTTCCGCAGATTCACAGCGACGCCGAGAAAATGGCGAAAGCGGCCATTTTGAGCAGCCGAATGTATGGTTTCGACTCAGTGGTCGTACCGTTTGACATGACTTGCGAATCGCAGGCCTGCGGCAACGAGATCAGCCTCTATGATGACGCCATGGACATCCTCTATCCGACCATTCCCAACAAGATGTGGAAGAGCATGGACGAGGTCGTTATTCCGGAAAATATTATGGAATTAAGTCGTATGCCCATGGTGATCGAAGCCATGAAAATATGTGTGAAGGAAGCACCGGAGTTGGCCCTCGGCGCATGGCAACTGGGTCCCTTTACCATGTGTGGGCAGTTACTGGAGCTCGATCTGCTGCTCAAGGGGATTTTTAAGCAAAAAGATATGGTGGAAGAAACCCTGGATAAAGTCTCGGATATGATCATCAAGATCGGGCAGGCTTACCTGGCAGCAGGGGCCGATTTCATTACCCTGCGGGAAATGGGCACTGGCTCGGACCTGATTAGCCCGCGTACGTGGAAGACCGTCATCCAGCCGCGTATGCAGCGCATCCTGGCTGCGTGGGACGCTCCCAAAGTACTGCACATTTGCGGCGCAACAGATCTGATCATCGAAATGATGAACGACTGCGGAGCAGACGCCGTTAGTGTCGACATCAAAAATAATCTTGCGGCTTCGCGTGAAAAACTGGGCAACGATGCCCTAATATTCGGCAATTTCGATGTGTTTGCGCTGCCATGCAAGGAAGAGACAACGGTTGATGAGGCCGTGGCCGGTATCAAGGCCAACATCGACGGCGGTATAGACGCCATCTGGCCCGGTTGCGACCTGTGGCCAGATATCAAAGAGGATAACATGCGCGCTATCGTAAAAACCGCCAGGGAATACGGACGCAAACCGAGCCCGGCGCTGGCACGTCTTTAGGCTTATTGTGACGCATACGCTAAAGTGATCAAGGAACAAGATTCATTTGGGACACAAAGAGTGTTTGTGGCCCGCAGGTGATCAATAAATGGTTGGCGGCCCGTAAAGCCTCTCTTTACGGGCCGCCATAACAAATTATGGTATTTGTCTTCATTACTATTATTTTAGGGATAAAGCTTGCTGAATGGTTTTCCGCAAATTGGCCAGCGTCCCTTCGGTTTTCTCCAACCGCCAACCGAATTCAGCGGCTATTGCCTCAGCCTTTTGATCAAGGGCCATTCCATCGTTTAATCCCGAATCTATCAGTAAGGCTCGTGTAAAACCATCGAGCATTCGCCGGGCAACACGCAGGGGATCGATCCCCTTTTCGGCCATATGCTGCACCTGCAGTTCGTGAAACACGAACGCCATGCCGAGTTCGGTCCAGCCTGGGGTCAAAAACCACGTACCGGGTTCACGACCGAGCTCTTTTTCATATCGCTCTTGACCCAAAAGGACGCCGATACAGTCTTCGGCGGGTGGATAGAAAATGGGGACCGAAAAATTACCCGATAGCTTATCCATAGTCTGGCATCGGCCATAGCCCAGCACGATGGCATCCACGCGATCCTGTAATTCTCTGATCCTCTTGCATATCCGGTTGTGCAACCGTTCGGGCTGAACATGCAGCCCCCAATCCATGACTTCCAGGTGAGTGACCTCCGGTATATCAGCGGTGACAGCACGTATCTCTCGTTCAAGCACGCGGCAGCAGATAACGCCGATCGACATGGTTTCCCTCCGTTTCAATCGATCAGGACCATGCTGTACCAGGCCGGAAGGAGTTGGCCCCCGGCATCGAGTTCCACCTGGAAGCCCAGTGGCGCCAGTGTCTTGCCGATATCGATACCGTAAGCGTCCATCGATGGGCGGGCCAGATGGGGATAGCGGCACGGGTCGGGGTAAGCGCAGTCTTCGCATTCGACGCAGAGAACCATGGCAAAGGCGAACGTGCACCCCAATGTCAACATGGCCTCTTTTTCGATAGCCACACTGACATCCTGCCCGATTTTGGGATCTGAGGATTTGATGACGATCGCCTGGTGGTATTGAGCGAAGGCATCCATGAACCGTTCCGGCGTAATTTCGAGATGGGGCGGACAGGTCCAGTATTTACCCCACCGGTTGCAACCGAAGCGGCATTTCAAATAGGACCTGGAATCGAAAACGATGCTGCTGACCGGTATCTGTTTGGCATCGGTGGCACCCAGTTCAATGGCTTTGTCGACCAAGTGGGCAAATTTTTCTTTCATAATACATTACCTTTTGAAACTTAAAAATCTGTTATTATTTAATTTATCTTTTACATAGCTAAGGTTGTGGTTTAGTCCGCGAATCGTTCTATGGCATTTGGGACCTTTGAGTATCGCCCAATATACCGATAAAACAAATCAAATAAATAATTAATCCAGGCTGTTGAATTCCCTTATTGCAAGCATCATAGAACATTATCACGCCCAATAAAAGAGTTTTACAGTGTGGCCATACCAGGTGACCAAAATCATCTGTGATCCCATGAAAAATCGTCTATTGGACTATGTTCAGCTCCTGTCCGTTCATATAAAAGGATGTTGTCAATATTACCATAATGACCGAAGTGTTTATTCCCGTGGTAGGGAAGGTGTAATAAATTTTGAACAGAGGAGGTAAATGATGTTTCAAATCGGCACCGAGCAAAAGGTTTGCGAGGTTGGTGGGGTAAAATTTGGCGGGCAGCCCGGCGAGTACCCCTGCGTATGCGTCAGCTCGATTTTTCAGAAAGGCGACAAGGTGTTTACCGGCAAGCGCAAGGAAGGATTCGATGAAAAGCGGGCGGAGGAACTCCTCAAGACCCAGGAACGCCTGACGGCTGAAACAGGCGTACCAGGAATGGCGGATATCGTCGCCAACACGGGTGATGAGTTCAAAGCATTTATCGATTTCGTCAGTGAGGTCAGCAGCATGCCTTTTTGTATCGACGCCTGGGTGATGAAGCCCAAATTGGCGGGCGCGGCATATTGTGCCGAAAAGGGGTTGCTCGACCGTATGTTTTACAACAGCCTGACGGTCTGGGAGAAGGATCTGGAAACCGAAATCAAGGAAATTGCCGATATCGGCGTCAAACACGTGCTCCTGGTGGCATTCGACCAGGAAGATCAGATGCCGAGCGGACGCGTCACTGGCACCCAGAGACTGCTGGACGCCATCGATAAAGTGGGCGCCAAGTTCGAAAGTATTTTTGTCGACACCTCGGTGATGAATGGGCCGGCCACGGCGTTTTGCGGTATCGCCAATCGGATGGTCAAAGAGAAATGGGGCTTTCCGACGGCCAGCGCTCCGAGCAATGGTTCCTACATGGATTTGAAACGTTTTAAGGACATGTGGGACTTCAAGGGATGGTCGGCTACCGATGCGGCCTTAGAATCCCTTTCAGCCTTCTTCTTTCATGACATGATATTTTCGGGCCCCATGGCGGGTGCCACACGCATCCTGCCGGCAGTCGCCGAGGCTGATGCCTTTCTGGCCACGGCAGCTTTTGCTGAAACCAAGAAGCTGCCCAAGGACCCGAATCACCCACTGTTCAAACTGTTTCCCGATTTCGTGGAACAACTGAAGTCATTGGCCTAAACCTGGTTTTAACCCACTTATACGTTTGGGTACCATTGAGAAAGGAGTCACATTATGGCGGAACTGACACCCAAGGAACGCGTCATGCGTCTTCTGCGTAAGGAACCGATCGACACCATGCCATTTTTCAGCGGTATGGGAATGGTGGTAATGCCGGGTATCGAAAAGGCCAATTTAAAGTTTGCTACCGTTCATACCGACGCCGAGCGCATGGCCCAATCAGCCATCTGGTCGGCCAAGATGATGAACTTCGACTGTGTGGTTATACCCTACGACATGACCATGGAGTCTGAAGCCGTGGGCAACACGATCAGTTTGTACGAGGATTCCGAGGATATTCTCTACCCGACAATTCCCAATAAAATTTGGTCAACTCTTGAAGAGGTTGAAATTCCGGAAAACATCACCGAATTGGGGCGTCTGCCGATGCTGCCCAAGGCGATCGAGATCATCAAGAAAGAAGCCCCGGATCTGCCCATCGGCTGCTGGCAACTGGGTCCGTTTACCCAGGCCGGCCAAATGTTGGAATTGGATCTGATGCTCAAAGGAGTTTTCAAACAGAAAGAAATGGTGGCCAATGTTCTCGACAAACTCACCGACATGATCATCAAGATCGGTTTGAAGCTTCAGGCGGCCGGTTGCGATTACATCACTTTGCGCGAACCCGGTGTGGCGGCGGATTTGTTGAGCCCGCGGACCTTTAAAGAGTTTATCCAACCGCGATTGACCAGAATCCTGGCGGCCTGGAAATCACCCAAACTGCTGCACATCTGCGGTCAGACCGAACCGCTGTTGGCCATGATGAACGAATGCGGTGCCGACGGCTTGACCGTCGACATCAAGTGTGATGTTCGCAAGGGACGCGAAATCCTGGGGCCGGATGTCCTGTTCATGGGGAACGTGGACACGTACAAGATGACCTGTGACCCCGAAACTCCCAAACAGGTTGCTATCGATCACATTAAGGACATGATCGACGGTGGTGTGGACGCTGTCATGCCCGGTTGCGACTTGTGGCCGGCCATTAAGGATGAAAACATGAAGGCCTGTGTGGACACGGCCCACACGTACGGAAAGAATCCGAGCCCGGCTGTTGGCCGGCTTTAATAATTCTCGCGCCGAGGACCGTTGGCAAGAGAGAGGGCTTTTCATTTAACAATAAGGAGAAGGATTCAATGGCAACGAAAGAAGAACTTATCGAACAGATGAAAAACGGTGTAGTCGAGTACGAAGAGGACACGGTCAAGGAAGCTGCCCAGGCATGGCTGGATGACGGACAAGTCCCATTGGACGGTATTATGGACGGCCTGGCTGCCGGGATGGAGATTGTCGGTGAGCTTTACGATAAAAACGAATATTTCGTGCCCGAAGTGTTGATGTGCGCCGATGCACTGTATGCAGGACTGGCCATTTTGCGACCGCATGTGCCCAAGCAGACAGACGGGATCAACGCTCAGGTGGTCATCGGTTCGATCCAGGGCGATGTGCACGACATCGGCAAGAACCTGGTGAAGATGATGTTTGACGTGGCCGGCTGGGAGGTTCACGATTTGGGCCGCGATGTGCCGTTGGAGAATTTTGTCGAGGAGCAGCTTCGTACCGATAGTGAGGTGGTGGCCATGAGTGCGATGATGACCACGACAATGCTGGGCATGAAAAAGGTCATCGCGATGATCAAGGAGAAAAACCCCAACGTGGCCATCATGCTGGGTGGTGCTCCGGTGACCAAGGATGTCGCCAACCTGTTCGGTGCTGACGGTTACGCCGAATCAGCCGGGAACGCGGTGTCGGAAGGTATCAAGATGATCGGCCGGCTGCGTGAGATGCGGAATAAAGGATAAGCCGCTTCAAACTCTTTATGGTGATATGTCTGGGCTGATGGGATCTTTGAGCATCGTCGCCCTCAGCCCAGACGGCACCGGTGATTGGCGATTCAACAGAATTCAACCACCGGACCCCATCCGCAAAGACCGGTGCCGTCATTCCTTTTGAAGCGGCGGGCGGCAGGTGTTCATGCGGTACAGTTATAGGCAACGGAGAAACACGATCGACGTAATTTGAGCGGAAGAATCGGCAGTGCGTTGATTCTCTGATGACAAGTAGATAATCACGGGAGCCCGTCTCCTGCGGTTGATAATCCGGATAAGGAGCAGTTACGAATGGATTCTGATAAGGCAATGGTGATATTTCAGCCTTCCGGGCGCAGAGGTGAAGTGCCCAAAGGCGTCAACCTCATTGAAGCCTCACGGCTTTTGGGTGTGGACATCGAAGCGTTGTGCGGCGAAAAGAAAGTTTGCGGAAAATGCATTGTGCGCGTGGAGGAAGGCCATTTCGAAAAATACGGCATCACTTCCAGTAAGTCCAACTGCAGCGCTTGGCAGGAGGAAGAAGACAAGTTCATCAACCCCGATCGGAAGGAAAAGGGATTTCGGTTGGGGTGTGTGGCCACAGTCCAGGGTGACATGCTGGTTTTTGTGCCCGAGGAATCCCGGGCCGGTAAACAGGTCGTCAGCAAGGCGGCTCGCGACATCCCCATCGACCACAACCCGGCCATACGCCTGTATTACGTCGAAGTCGATCCGCCCACTTTCGAGGAACCGACGGCCGACTTCGAACGCATATGCCGGAGGCTTGAGCAGGAGTACGGCTTGCAAAACCTGACCGCCGACATTTTTACCTTGCGTGCACTTCCCGATGCGCTGCGGGAGGGCAAATGGGCAGTAACCGTCAGTGTCTGGAACGACAAAGAGATTATCCGTGTGCGCCCGGGAAAGGTCGAGCACGCCTACGGACTGGCCATCGACGTGGGGACCACGACCGTGGCGGCTTATTTCTGTGACCTGACCACGATGGAGGTGATCGATACGGTCTCCATGATGAACCCCCAGTGCAAATACGGTGAGGACGTCATGGCCCGCATTACCTTCCACATGACCACCCCCGACGGGCTTAAGCGCATGAGTGACGACATCATCGAGGGCATCAACGAGCTCGTCGAAAAGGCCGTGGCCGGCACCCATCCGCCCAAGAAGAAGAAAAAGAAGAAAAAGGGCGAAGAAGGGCCCGGTGGAATACGTGGAAGTGCCCGAAGAGGGCAAAACCTATCTGCGGCTGGAGACCGGAGATGTCGAAGACATCACCATCGGTTTCAATACGGCCATGCACCACATCCTGCTGGGGCTGAACCCCGAGTACGTGGGACTGGCGCCGTTTCCGCCGGTCATCCACCACAGTATCGACATCAAGGCCCGCGATCTGGGTGTCTGCATCAACCCGTCCTCCTACATGTTCGTGCTGCCCAACGAAGCCGGTTTCGTCGGTGCGGACAACGTGGGCGTGTTGATCGCCGAAGAACCGTACAAGCACGAGGAAAACCAGCTGATCATCGACATCGGCACCAACGGTGAGCTGGTGCTGGGCAACCGGCACAAGCTGATCTCGTCCTCCTGCGCCACAGGGCCGGCCCTCGAAGGCGCCCAGCTGTCCTACGGTATGCGCGCGGCTCCCGGGGCTATCGAGCGCATCGAGATCGATCCCGAGACCAAGGAAGTCGACTACAAGGTTATCGGTCGCGATGCCTGGCGCAAGTTCTCCGAGCCGAAAGAGATGAAGGCCAAGGGCATCTGCGGGTCGGGGATTCTGGACGTGCTCGCCGAGCTTTACACCAGCGGCGTCATCACCAAGAGCGGCGTTTTCAACAAAAAGGGACTCAAGGAGTTTTCACGGTTTCGGAAAAACCCGGACACCAACCAGCCTGAGTTCGTGCTGGCCTGGGCCGAGGAGTCGAGCATCGATCAGGATATCGTCATCACCCAGAAGGACATCCGACAGATTCAGCTGGCCAAGGGTGCCCTGTATGCCGGTTGCAAGCTGATGGTCCAGCGCATGGGTCTCGAAAAATTAGACAAGGTCAAAATTGCCGGGGCTTTCGGCACCCACGTTGATCGCACCAAGGCGCTGATCATGGGGTTGTTCCCGGACTGTGAGATCGAGATGATCCAGAGTGTGGGCAATGCGGCCGGTGATGGCTGCCGTGCGGCCCTGCTGAATGTGAAAAAACGCAGTCGAAGCCAATTGGTGTTCGCGTAACGTGGAATACATCGAGCTGACAGTGGAGCCCAACTTCCAGCAGGAATTCATGGAAGCCATGCAGATGCCCCACATGACCGATGAATTCCCGCATCTGCGCGGCATCGTGCCGGACGAAATTCTCGATCAATAAGCTTGCCGGATCCCCGACGGTGGAAATTGCTGTCGGGGATCCCGTCCGGTTTCCTATTCACAGCGTTGGATTGCAACCGCAGAATAAAGACGATTATTTGACCACACTCACGCAAAGCTGCTGCCGATCGATGGGAACATTATCTTGAGCGCCGACACTGCCGATACGCCGAAAGTTGCCTTCATAACTGCAGATCCTGGGATCTGCGGATTTGCCTGCACGATCAAGGCCCGTAAGACAGGTAAGCGATCAGTAATCGTGGAAATATCGGGTTCGGAATGCCAACAGATCAAGCGTCTTGCAGATGGTCTGACCGAGATGACCTTGAAAGATCTTTTTCTACCCCTGACCCGCAACCCTGTGTACATTGCGGCTGAAAAATCGGGCTGCCACCCGTCCTGTGCGATCCCATCGGCCGTTCTGAAAGTCGTAGAAGTCGCCATGGACATGGCCTTGCCCAAAGACGTTCGCATTAAATTTCAGCCTGGAAGCGAGAGTGAAGCTTGACAATGAGCCGCCATATCAATTTGAAAAAACCAAATGTCGTCCCATTCAAGACCGACCAAGGTATCTCGAACGACCTGCTGAAACGCCTGCTCGAAAAAGGGAAAAAATACGGGCTTGAATGCTGTATTCCCTTTCAGCGTCGATAAACTCCTCGTGTCCGAATGGGTGCACCTGAAGTGTCGCTATGGCTGCAAGAATTACAGCACCAACTGGTGCTGCCCGCCGGCCACTCCCCGTCCCGAAAAGGTGCGCAAGGTTCTGAGCGAATATACCACCGCGCTGCTACTGGTGGGCAGCAAAACCTGCGCCGATTTTTACCGCAATAACGGACGCAAGCGCGGCATGCAGGTAAAATGCTGGAAGGGCACCATCGGAATTGAGCGGATGCTTTTCTTGGAGGGGTATTACAAAGCGTTCAGCCTGGTGGGTGAATGCTGCGCCCTATGCAAAACCTGTGCGTATCCCGATGAGTGCCGCTTTCCCCAGGAAAAAAGGCCCTCGGTGGAATCGTTTTCCATCGACGTCATCGGCACGCTCAAGAATTTAGGAACCTCATCGAAGGTGGCCACGAGCACCGGTGAGACCTTTAATTATTATGGAATTATCCTGCTGGAATAAAAAAAGCCTTTACGGGTTTTGAATGAAAAAGGGCTGCCGGAAAGAGTTCATTTGACAAAGTCAGTTCTAAATTTAATAGTGCGTTAATATTGTCAGCGCGTTGTTGCGGAAACGCTGAATCGTGTTGTTAACCACAAATCATACTTTAAGGCCATTATTTCGGAAGGGAGGTGAGAGATAGAAAAACGGTAACTTGGATAATGAAAGCGTTTAATGTCGACATTCTGAAAGGAGACAGATTCATGGCCAAACAAATGCTGATTGATGCCTACCGGGGCAAGAGGACCGAAAAAGCTCCCTGGGTACCGTACGCTGGGGTTCATTGTGCATTTTTGATCAATGAGCCGGCGGAAAAAATGCTCAAAGACCCCGAACTCCTTGCAAAAGGTGTTGTCAACGCGGCCAAACGTTACAAGGCCGATGGTATTCCACTGCTGTTCGATCTGTCAGTGGAAGCCAACTCTGTAGGGTGTGAACTCAAGTGGTGGGATGACAACGTTCCTTCAGTCACCACGCATCCGTGCTCTGGCAAAACACCGTCCGAGGCCGGTTTGACGATGCCCACTAAAGACTCCGGGCGGTGGCCGGTGATATTTGAAGCGGCAAAAATTGCCAAACCCCAGCTTGAAGAACTCGACTGTTCGCTGATGGGTCTATTCTGCGGCCCTTTGACCCTGGCCTCCCATCTGGCCGGTGTGCGTATTTTCACGGACGTGTACAAACATAAGGAATTCGCCCACCAAATACTCAAATATGCCGGTGAAGTCGGTGCCCTTGCCGCCCAATTTTATGCGGAAATGGGCTGCGACATCGTTGCCATCGTCGACCCGGTTGCCTCTCAAATCAAATCCGAAACTTTCCAAGAATTCGTTACCCCGAACTGCCAGCCGGCCATCAAGGCGATACATGATGCCGGCAAGACGTCCTCGTTCTTCATCTGCGGCGACTGCACCAAGGTAATGGAAGACGTCTGCAAACTCGGTACCCACGGGTTTGCCATCGACGAGCAACTCAACTTGACCTTTGTCCGCGACCTGGCCCGCAAACACGGCGTTGGGTTCGGTGGCAACCTGAAGTTGACCCTGGCTCTGAGCCTGGGGCTGCTATCACCCAGAGAAGATGCCATCGTGAGTCTCGCTGCTGGAGGTCAGCACGGATACACGTTCGCACCTGGGTGAGACATGCCCTATGATGTTCCGGTGGAACATATGGACCAAGCGCTCGAAGCCAGAGATTGGTATGATCAGTACTATGCCAAGTATCCGGAATCTTGGTAAACCATTCGCGAAAGGAGGATTCGGATCATGGCAGAAGATAAAATTACCATTGATGTTTTAACCCTGGACAGCGTGCAGTGCGCGGCCTGTGGCTACATGATGGAGTCGATTGCCGCCCTGCCCTCAGATGTGCAGGAAATGATTGTTTACAAGGAATGGTCGATCAAGAACAAAGACGGTATCGGCAAGTTCCTCGAGCTCAAAGGCAAAGTTTTGCCGACCATCTGCATCGAAAGGGACCTCGTGTTCGAAAGCATCATCCCTCAATACGAGGAGCTCATCGATGAGATGGCCAAAAGAGCCCCCAACGAAGCGATGAAGCAACGGATCATTTCGCTTCGGGAGGTCGGCTTTGAGTTCGACAAGATCCAGGAAAACCTGGCAAAAGCCGGTGCCGGACAGTCGACCCGAGTGGACTCCAAAGTCAAGTAACCATAGTGTATGTAACCATCCGGGTCCCCCCTGGGGCTCGGATGGGCTTTCAATGGATGAAGGAGCGTTCAGAACGGTGGAAAGACATGCTGCCGTCGAGCAACTGAAGACGTTGATCATCACCAACAGCCTTCCCCAGACAGATATGGCACTCTTTGGTATCAAATGCCCCTATTGCGGAAAGTCCGACCGTATCCACAAGCTCGAAACACCTGACAACCTGCCCCAACGCGTCAATGCCGAAGATACCGAACGATATGGCGTCCTTTGGCATGAACTCAACCCAGGGTCTTCTCCGTTGGGTGTCTGTAAATTCTGCCAAAATCCCTTAGAACTGCTTGTAAAGGCAGGCCAGGCCAACGTGCTGGTTGGTGGGTAATATGGTCAGTTCAGAAGAGACGATTTCTGCGTTGCGCGTTAACCAACAGTTGCTGCGACGGCCGCGATGCACATATCCCCAAAAGCGTGTAACAAGGGGAAACGTAACGTTCAGGCATTGTGGTTTTGAGCACAATGAAACCCTCCTGAACCTGAATTCACAAGGAGATGAACAATGAAAGTCGAAGTGCTGGGCCCAGGCTGCAAACGGTGTGACCAACTTTATGAAAATGCGGTGTCGGCTTCGGCAGAATTCGATGCTGGGGCCGGGATCGAAGTCAAAAAAATAACCGACATAAAATACTTCACTCAAATGGGTGTATTTGTGACCCCGGGGCTTGTCATCGATGGAGAAGTCATTTCAGTCGGCAAGGTTCTTCCGACGGCAGAAATCCAGAAAAAGATAGCGGAGAAGTTATAATCCATGGCCCATTCTACTGAAGTTTACTTGATTACCGGTTTCCTCGGTTCCGGCAAAACCACATTCCTCAACCGGATTATCGGCCGATTTCCCAAGGATAAAAGACTGACCCTTCTGGTGAACGAATTCGGCGAGATCGGGGTAGATGGCACTCTGGTCGAGGGTGAAGACATCGATATGATGGAGATCAGCAAGGGCTCCATTTTCTGTGTCTGTGTAAAGACCGATTTCATCAAGGGACTTTACGCGCTTAACACCAATGTAAAGCCCGACGTGCTATTGATCGAATCGACAGGAGTGGCCAATCCTTCAGACCTCAAGAAAGACCTCCAACTGCCCATTTTCGAAAACCGGTTCAAATTCAAGGAGCAGTTCTGCATAATCGATGCCGCCCATTTCCTGGATGCATACGAAGTATACGCGTCACTGGAGAAGCAGATCGCTTCCTCCAGCGTGTTCATCATCAACAAGATCGACACCGCTGCGGCAGAGACTATCGCGAAGACAAGAGATGTAATCCGTAAGTTTCACCCGGATCCGCTATTTTTCGAGACCAATTATTCCGACATTCCCTTAGAAAAGTTTTTTACTATTGCCTTTGACGACACGCGCAACAAGGATATCCGCAAAACAGAGCAAAAGCCGGAAGTGGTCATGTCGGAAGAGGAACTGGACCGTTTTCTCGATGATCTGCTCGATAGCCCCGACCTGGAGATTACTCCTCCAGATCTTCTGGTATCCGTGGCCTACCGGTGGACCGGTGACGACCTGGAGCAGGTCAAAAATATGGCCGACGCGCTACCCGCGACTGTCGTGCGTGCCAAAGGGTTTGTCGAAGCAAACGGTAGCATGCTGATATTTAACTACGTGATGGGAGATTGGACGCTCGAGAACTCCCGGATCCCGCCGGGTCGCATCAAGCACAAAAACGTCATCGTCGTCATCGGGCCACCGGATGCGATGGACGGCATTGGCGCGGCCACCCTAAGCGGCAACTGGGTCAGTCTGGGCGTCTATCAGCCTTATTCAGACTAAGGGCTGTTTTTATTTAGAATTCCGATATCCGGATCAGACCTGAATACGCCTTTGGTTTAATGTTGCAATTCAATATATCAAACCAACCTTTTTTCAATTCTCAGGGACGACATGCCAGATAACCACTATGATATCGTTATTATCGGTACTGGACCGGCTGGACTGACGGCCGCGCTTTATGGCCAGCGCTTGGGTTTGAGCACCATCGTTTTTGGCGACATTCCGGGCGGCAATGTTTATATGATCGAAAAGATAGAAAATTATCCCGGATTTATCGGTGGCATTGCCGGGACCGAATTCGGCGTCAAGCTGTTTCAACAAGCCCAAACCGAAGGCGCATTTTTTACGATGGCCCGACTGAAGACGCTTGGGCAAGGGGACGGAGTATTCCAGGCGACCGATGTCAATGGTCAGGTGCATACGGCCACGACCGCCATTATCGCCACCGGGCGCGTACCCATAAGACTTCCGTCCGCGAAGGCGGATTTAAAAGGCGTTAATTTCTGTTCGGTCTGCGACGGCCCGCTGTATCGCAACCAAAATGCCGCACTGGCTGTAATCGGAAGTGACAACAGTGCAGCCCAGCATGCCATGACACTTGCCAGAATAGCCGATAAAGTATACCTTATTCACCGCAGTGAGAAATTGATCATGGATGCCGCGCATGCCGATCTTTTGGCGGGTCAGGAAAATCTGGTAATAATGGACCGGACCGAGGTGATCGGTATCACAGGGTTTGACTTGATCGAGGCGCTCACAATCCGATCTTCAGATGGTGAAGAAAACGAGCTGCCGGTGGATGGCGTATTTATGGCAGTCGGGTGGCGGCCGAATTCCGCTTTTCTCGATCTTCCGGTCGAAAAGACGCCGGAAGGGTACGTGACGACAGACACCAAACTCATGACCTCGTTTCCGGGCCTTTTTGCCGCCGGTGATGTACGCGATACGGACATGTGGCAGGTTCTCACTGCCTGTGCCGACGGCGCACGGGCTGCCAAGTATGTCGGCGATTATTTGACAGGGCGCTGACAACAGGTGTCTCGAAAGATAAAAGCACCGCAACCGAATGCACTGACGAATCGGTGATGGTATTGTTGAGATATAGATACACGGCAAACATTTTTTTGCTCACATATTCGACATTGTCGAATATGTGAGCAAAGTGGATTGTTGTGCCCATGACTTCTATCGACCGGGACTGCCCGTGCACGGGCAAAAACATGCGGAACCTGGCGGCACCGTGGATTCTGCTGACCCTGTTCAAACAAAACGGCATTCACGGCTATGAAATCGGTAAGATCGTCAGCAGTTACCTGGAAGATACTCAAGCCGGTTTGAATCTGGCCGGCCTGTACCGCCACCTCAACATACTGGAGAAACGGGGAATGGTGATCAGTGAATGGGACGTTGGCGTAAAAGGGCCGGCCAAACGCCGCTACTTTCTGACCGATGCCGGTGGGGAGTGCTTATGGCGCTGGATTGGGACCCTCACCAATCAAATGGCGTTGATCGGCAAATTTTTCGATCAGGCCCGCAGCGCCTATCCAACCGCTGTTCTGCCCCACCTATCGACGACTCTGGAACCGACCAGGGCAGAGGGAGGACCACCATGCAAATTCCCCAACCGCTGAACACAGCCAAACCGGTTAAACTGACTTTTGTTGGCGGATTCCTTGGCTCGGGCAAGACCACCGCGCTTGGGGTCTTGGCCCGGGACATCATCCGCAGGGGGATGCGCGTGGGCATCGTCACCAACGATCAGAGCGGTAACCTGGCCGACACGGTCATTGTTCGACAGATGCTTGCCGAACTGAATGTGCCGATCGAGGAGGTGGTTGAGGGATGCTTCTGCTGCAAATTCGATGACTTGATTCATCAGATCGAAAAAATACTTATTTACGAACCGGACATTCTCCTGGGTGAACCGGTGGGCAGCTGCACCGATTTTGTCGCTGCCGTCGCCAATCCCATCAAGATACATTACCGGGACACATTCACCTTCGCTCCCTTTTCCACCATGGTCGATCCGGATCGCGTGCGCGAGCTGCTTTTGAAGGAGACTGAATCGACCTTTCCCGAAGAGGTGGCCTACCTCTTCGAAAAGCAGCTTGAGGAAGCGGACCTCATCGTACTCAACAAGTGCGACCTGATAGAACCATCGGAGAAGGATCGTATCCAAAAAGCCATTCGAGGTCGTTTTCCGGGCAAGGAGATTCTCGCCACATCCGCCCTGCAGGGTATGGGCATGCACACCTGGTTGGAAATCCTTCTCAGTGGTCGGCCCGGAGCCGACACCGTGCTGCGGCAGATCGACTATGACCGGTATGCGCAGGCCGAGGCGGTTCTGGGCTGGCTCAACGCGGCGGTTAAGGTCCGGTCCAAAGCGCCTATTCTCCCGGGGGAGCTGATGCTGGGATTTTTGCTGACGATTCGGGATGCGCTTCGACAGCGAAATGCCGGCATCGGCCATCTGAAACTTGTGTTTACTTCCGCCGGCAAATCAACATGGGCCAACCTTACCGACCTCCACTCCGATCCTCGCCTTGGCACGCAGACCGACCAGAAGGCATCCGGCGGCACGCTGCTGATAAATGCCCGCGTTAAAATGGAACCGGTGGATTTGGAAACCGTTGTGCGCGATGCCCTTAACGCTATGACGGAACCTTTGTCTCTGCAGATCGACATCGTCGATCTGCAGTGCTTCAGCCCGGCCTATCCCAACCCTCCTTACCGAAAAAAGGAAAACCTCGGATCATGATACATATCGAAGTGGTTGGTCTGGATCCACCCTGCGAACAGTGCAACGATCTGTTGGAACATACAAAAAAAGCCGTCACCATCGTCGGCTTGGAGGCAACGGTGGAAAAGAAGTGGGCTCTGGCTCCGGAAATACGCGAGCGGTACGGTTTGCTGCTCAGCCCGGCCCTGATCATCGAGGGGATGGTGGTCGCACAAGGAAAGGTATTTAAAACTGAGCGGATCGTTGCGCTGCTGAAAGACTGAACGAACATCCAACCAGAGGCGAGAAGGAAAGACGATGACACCTGGGGAAATCTGGATTATTGGCACTGAACCGCCGTGTCCGCGCTGTGATTTCCTGACCCGGATGGTAAAGGACATTGTCGCCGCGGCTGGTGTCCCGGCAACCGTGAGGCACCTATCCTATACGAGTGAAGAGGCCCGCCATTTTGCATCATCTCTCGGTCTTGAACCGGGAACCGCAAAGGATGTCGCCCGTAAAGCCGGCCTTGATGTCGACTGGGAGAAGATACACGCCTTGATTGACGGACCCGATCGGGAATCGGCCTGCTGCCCAACGGCCGCGACCCAGTGGTCCCCGGCATTGGACGAGGCGTTGCGTCCCTGCGAATGCGCCGCATACAACGCTGGTATTCTGATGACGCCCGCTCTGGTGATGGGGGGGCGCTTACTCCATCAGGGGAGCGTGCCCGACCGCCAGATGGTGAGAAAGTGGATTCATGCGTATTGGGGCGACGGCGCGGGCGTCAGCCCACATCAGTACATCGTGGAAGTTTTGGGCCCCGGATGTGAAAAATGCAACATGTTATATGACAACGTCGTCCAGGCGGTTGCCCAATCCGATAACGGTGACCAGTTGTTGGTTCGAAAGCGGACCGATATTTCATATTTTCGTGAAATGGGGGTTTTCGTTACCCCCGGTCTGGTCATCGACGGAAATGTCGTTTCCAAGGGAAAGGTGATGACCACCCAGCAGATCGCCGATCGGTTGAGTGATTATTTGTCTATTTGCGAATGCCAAAGGGCAGCGACTTTGGATGGCCCAAGCCAGGGGGATAAAAAGTGAAATCGCTGTGGAATTCATTATATCGAAACTGGCAAAATACATCCATCGACCCTATTATGAATCGGCAATAGACACGTGAATGCAACCCCTGAAATTTATGCGATAGGATGCCGACTAAGCCGCACCGGTAAGCTATCTGAGGCGGTTGACGCATTCACCCTGGCAATCGAAAACAATTTTAACCGGGCGGAGGCGTACTTCATGAGAGGTGTGTGTCACTACCGACTCGGAAATTATCAGATGGCAACAAATGATATGGATGCGGCGACTGTTCTTGGCTGTCGGGACGCCCAGCTCTGGAGCCGATATGCCTTCCAGCATAACGACGACACCGATGATCCGCAACCGGAATATTCATAAAACCGTCACTGCCTCCCTATTTGGTCGATAAGATCGACCGAAGATTTCAGGTCGGCCGGGGAGAACACTTCCAGATTACAAATACCCGAAAAGCCCATATTCGCCATTTGCTGCAGCCATTTTGACAGCCTTTTCTGCGGAAGGATGCTTAAGGTGTGATGATCAGTGTGGCCCTTGACTCCATGAATGTGGATTTCCCTAATGACTTCGCGATGCCGTACAATTTCAGGAGTCACCGGCTCCTGGCCCAGAAGAAGATGGCCCACATCCAAGCAGAGGCCACAAAACCGTTTTTGCACCAGCGGCTCGAGATAACACACCGAGTAGTTGATGTTTTCGAGCAGTAATTCGGCGGCCTTACCGATAACCGTAGTAATTTCAATCAGGCTGCCGGTGGCCCGCCTCAGCCAGTTCTGCCACGCTGAACTGCTGATGCGTTTGAAATACATTCCCGGCTCATACACCAGAGTCGGTGGAGAGTAGGGAACATGGAGAATATAATGCAAGGGTTTAAAATCAAGGGTTTGTTCGATGAGCGCCTTCGCCAGTCGGACGGACTCTTTACGGCGCCTGTAGTCGGTTGAAGCGACTTCGAGCGCCGTCGGCAAATGCACGGTATAGCTCACCCCGGTCTGTCGGCTGATCTCAGACAGCTTGGCAATGTCCCGCCGAGATAGATAGTTGTTTTGGGTGGGGGTGTGAAACAGGACGATTTCGACATTATCAACCAGTGTCGCCAGAATTTCAGCATTTTCGACGATGTCGTGGCCGAATATCATCGCCGGTGCGCTCAGTCGGAAGGGATAGCTGGGAGACGGTTCGTCAATTTTTGAAAATGGTTGTTATTTTCCATGCAAATGCAGCAGTTCCCCGGCCGCAGCCGAAGGTGAAGTCAAACCATTCTCGACGGCAGCGATGGTTTTCTGCAAACGGTTTTTAACATCAGGATCCTTGAAAAACCGATCTTTCAATCCCTCCTCTACCAAGGACCACATCCAGTCGATCGATTGAGATTGCCGCTTATCGGTCAATTCTCCGGCGGCTGAAAGTTTCTGGTGATGATCACGGATGGTTGCCCAGATATTGTTCAGGCCATCTTTGGTTAAGGCGCTGCAGGTCAGAACCGGTACGTCCCAGACCGAAGATTTCGATTCCATCAAGTTCAGCGCTGATGCATACTCGTTGCGGGCCTCCATGGCTCTATCGATGTTGTTACCATCGGCCTTGTTGATCGCTATCGCGTCGGCCAACTCCAATATACCCTTTTTAATCCCCTGAAGCTCGTCGCCCGCTCCGGCCAGCATCAGCACCAGGAAGAAATCAACCATGGATGCCACACTCGTTTCGGACTGACCGACACCGACCGTTTCAACCAGAATAATATCAAAACCGGCCGCCTCACAGACAATCATGGTTTCGCGGGTTTTTTTGGCAACACCCCCCAGAGTGCCACTGGTGGGAGACGGCCTTATAAAGGCATTCGCATGCATAGACAGTTTTTCCATGCGTGTCTTGTCTCCCAAAACACTGCCGCCGCTTCTCGAACTACTCGGATCGACAGCCAGTACGGCAACGTTGTGGCCCTCTGCGACCAGCATCATGCCGAAGCTTTCGATGAAGGTGCTCTTGCCGACTCCCGGCACACCGGTAATACCGATGCGCATGGCGTTTCCGGCGTAAGGCAGGAGGCTATCAATGATCGTTTGGGCTGTTTCCTGGTGGATTGGCAGGGAGCTTTCGATCAACGTTATGGATTTGGCGATGAGGCCCCGATTCCGTTCTAAAACGCCGTCGATATAAAACTGGGCATCCATGAGATCAATTCTTTCGCGTAATATTGTCCAACATGAAGATAACGTCTTTGGCTGATCTGGGGTTTAATACCATCAAGGTTGCTTTGCCGGCCCGATTCGACCGGCTGCCACAGCTTTTGGTGAATTCCGGGGTAGAACCGAAGACGGCAACGAGAATTTCGGCCGCGCCCAGGCGTTTAAGCGCATTCAGCAATTCTGTGGTTTCCCTATGAATCAGTCGTTCCGAGCAAAATATGACGACCATGTGGACGTCGTTTTCCAATGCCATACGAGCAATCTGTTCCGGCGATTTTTGCAATGGGCCGATGTCGACATCGAAACCCCATTGCGCCAAAATCGAGCCGATGCGATTGATTTTCTTTTTGTGTGCCCCCGGATCGGTAGGACAGACCAGAATTCGTGGTCTTCTGCCGAAGCTCAGAATAAACTGTTTAACTCTCTGTTGAATAAGGTCGAGTTGAGGACCGTCTCTCGTAATGGCAGAAAGGTCGCCAAAGAGCCGGATGTCATCATTCTCGTGGATGTCAGGCCCTTTTTTCATTGGCTGTTTCTACCGGAGGCATACGATCTTACCGATGGCGCGTGATACCGGTCAAGGAAGGACCGCTGCCGTCATCCCACTGCCGGTGCTTGGTCTTTACCGTTGTGGAAAAATCCGCGGGATTTAATGTTTTATGGCAGTGAACTGAAGATTTAATAATTCTTACAAAATGTTACATATTTATTTTGACCTGCGCACTATATGAGTATAAGAGCCGGTTGTCAACACGGTATCGCAGTGTCCATACTGTGTTTGATGGTAGCGGATACGGGCATTTCGACGCCACGCATGCCGGCGGTTTACCCCATGCAAACCCATACCATTCGCCATCTGCCCGCGCGGATAACCGAGATTCGAGTTGAACAAATTCACCGCATTTGATATGACGCAGGACACCGATTCCTTCCGTTTAATATCGGCCGGAATGAATGCCCCAACCTTCTGCGAGGTCGGGCAATAAGACGGAGATCAAGATGGATCGATCAAAAATATTGATAGAAGTCATGTACAAAGCGGACTATTGCTTGCCTTGCTTTTATATGGATGAAACAGTGCGGGAAGTATTGCCGAAATATGAGAAGTACATTCGATACCAACGAGTGGATTTTATGCGAGGTACCGGTAAGAAACGCTTCCTTGAGCTATCCTATTCGTTGTTCGGAGAAAAAAATGTCCACAAATACGGCCGGGTCGCTCCGGTACCCTCCCTGTTCATGGATGGTGAACTCGTATTTGACGCCATCCCGCCCATGTTTGATCTAGAAGAGGCGATCGAAGAGGCGATACGGGAAAAAGGATTGAATTCCTGAGGTAAAGCCATGATTAAGTCTGAAAAAGTACGCCTTGAAGTTTTGCACGAGGGGGCCCACTGAATCCCATGTGAGTATATGGCCCGTGTGGTCGCTGAAGTTGCTCCTGCCTACGAAAATTACATCGAATGGGAAACCGTCATCACCAAAAATCTAAGCGGTGCCCGGAGATATGCCGAGCTGTCTAAAAATGCAGGGCGCCCCATGCCGGTGCCATCCATCGTCATTGACGGCGAACTGGTATTTGATACCATACCGGGTGTTGAAGAACTGAGAAAGTGCCTGGATGGCTATCTGGAAGCAGAGAAAAAGTAGAAAAACCAGCCTCTCCGTTGATCCCCTTTCCGTTTAACAGGCCGTTAAAGCCAGCCTCCAACACATCCCTATGTCGGCAATGTTTATCGATACCCCCAGCCGGTCGTGCCTCGTCAAAATCTGCGGTCATGGTTTGGGCTGACGGCTAATCGTGCCAGAGACCGGTGGTGACACCATGACAGCGGCAGGCCGTGCTCAGCAGAATTCCACCTCGAGTTGCGTTTAAACGTTTGTCCAGGGCGAACAATTGTGCCGGTCGGTAACCGCCGATGCCGGGTCCGAGTTGGTGACTGCGAATGGCGATGGGTTCGAAATGCGGCAGATGCAGATCCCCGAGGATTTCAAACATATTTTTCTTGCGCGGTTCTGCGGTGATCGAGCAGACATCTTCCGGTTCGGAGCAATTTTCTGGGCATCGGAAAGTGGCATGGCTGGTATAGACATTCCCGTCCGAGACACGCATCGGATTCGGTATATGCGGATCGAGCGTATTCGGGACAGCATATCGACGCAGCCGCGGGCCGTGTCGCCGCAGGCACCATTCAGCGGCAAGGTGGATCGGAAGGGCGGGAACGATCCAGTCGGGCCCCTTTTCCGCTGAAAGAAGGTTTTTTTCGGTGTATGAGACACCATCCGCGACTTTCAAAAAGCGATTGGACCCTGCAGCCCTTAGGAGATTATCTTCAAAGGGGTCCACCAAAACCAAATGCGCATGTGGATGTTCATTGGCTAAAGTTAGGACCGCATGCAAACCGAACTGGCCGATACCGATGATCCAGATTTCTTTCATATGGCCTGAATGCAGAATGCCATTAAGGTTGCCCCGGTTTTCACGTATGTATACATCCTGGCAGATAAATTGTTTTTCCGGGGATCGAAACGAAATGCAAACCGCGGGGTTACTCCGTCGCATAATCCATAGTACAATTCACGGCCGTCTTCAAGGATGAAGATTGATATATCGATACAGGCCTCAGCGGATGTCGGTAAAAAACCTTTGCGGCAAGAAGGGAAAGTGGAGAATATGGCACAACAAAATGAGAAGGCAGCGGGCAAAACTTCTCCAGATACCCATCTGGACAAATTTTCGTGCGTCGGTAATGACGTATTGATCGAGAAGCACCGGCCTGACGACACGCTTTAATTTTTTACATATGAGAAGATCTTCGAGCACCGGTTGTTCCGGGAAACCATTCATGAGCTCAAACAGCTGCCGCCTGACAAATAACGCCTGATCACCATAGATAATCCCTGTTAATCTGGCTCGGACGTTGTCCAAGCCAGAGATCACCTTCAAACGCCAGTCTACTCCGGAGAATCTGTGCCGGAATCCTCCCGCCTGATAGGTGTGGTCATTTTCAAGGTTGTTCAGACGGCAAATGGCGCTTTTGGGAAGCAGGGTATCGGCGTGCAAAAAGAGCAGCCATTCTCCGCAGGCCATTCGTGCTGCGGTGTTCATTTGCACCGCCCTTCCTTTGGGAGCAGATACGAAGCGCAGACGAGGGTCAGCCTCAGCAATTTCACGGGTGCGATCGCTGCTGCCCCCATCAACGACGATGACCTCATACAGCCCTGTTTGGTGGAACAGGTCTTCGAGAGTCGCCCGAAGCGCCTTTTCTTCGTTAAGTGTGGGGATGATCACGGAAACCATTGGAAAAAATATGTCAGCAATTGTTTTTGAGGAGCCCGAGCAACTTGACTCCGATGCCAGCTGCCGTAGTGCGGACAATTTCTGCCTTGATCATTACCCCTCCATCAAACTTAGTGCCCGGAACAACGAGGTTAACGGTCTTGCCGGTAACAAAATTTGCATTCGTGGCAATGAAGAAGCCTCCCTTGCTGACGTCAGTAATTGTTCCTTCGTAGAACTGATTGCCGGAGGTAAACAGGACTTTTCTGCATACGGGTTTACGGGGATGTTTCCGACCATCCTTTTTGTCGGCCAGTATGAGTTTCAAATATTGGGGGAGGTCATATAATTTTTCACTGACGACTCCTGTATATGCACCAATAGGGTCGAGGTGCCGCGCGCCGTAACCAAATTTGTAGTCCGATCGATAGAGGTCTTTGCACCACATAATTTTCACTCGATGACATTCGTACGTAGCGGAGGATTGATTGTAGGGTGAATCGAATATGCCCAGGTATGTAATGGCACCCGGCGTTATCAGCGTGTCCGATTCAAAATAAAGCCCACTGTTACTGTAGTTTACGACCATTGCACTGTCCGATAGCATCGAATCAAGGCTTTCGATGACAGCGGTGGCGGAATGATAGATACGGCCGTTTTTCCTTCTGTCTTGGGCACTGAGGGTTCGGCGTTCTTTCTCTCGACTCGAATCAAATGGTAATTGAGTAATCATGGCAACCCCTTCTTGACCGTTTTGGGGTCTTCGATAAAATTAAGGCGTAATTTCAGCCTGTTCCTCTCATCTGTTGCTGCAGACCTGTAAAATGGCCTGTTAATGCATCCAGAACAGTGGTGAGGGCGAATGGTTTTTCGAATATTTGATCGATACCGAATTCACAGGCGGTGCTTACCGGGTCTATATCGCCGTAGCCGGCAATAACGACCTTTAAAGCCCGCTGACATTTAGAGCCGGCTTGATTGAAAAACTCGAGACCGTCGAATCCCGGCAAATCGATATCGGTAATGATGATATCAAAGGTGTCATTGTCAAGGATTTCAAGCCCTTTATCAGCCGATTCCGTAACATCAACCAGGCAGCCGATATTTCCAAAAGCTTTCTGAAGAGCATCCCGCAGAAAGAGGTCGGGCTCGATTAAAAGTATTTTTAATTCGGCGAGTAAGCGATAATATTCGAGTTTTCGCATTTTGATTTTCCCTTTTAATGGTTCTGGCGTAATCAATTAGCAGGGAGTGTGCCAAATTGCGTTTTTAGTTATATTTTATAATAATAACAGATTGTTAATTTATTATTTCAGGAGCAAGCATTATGTTTGTCAATCATGATTGGGTGATATCCCGCAGGTTTCATGGGGCATATTGCTCAGAAATGGTCCGCCATCTTAGGTGGCGTTCGGGAGGCGGGCGGTGGTGATCTGGTTGGACCCTAAAAGATATATTGGGAGGTGTCACGTTCACGGCTGTGCGCTTCCGATATTTCGGACCCGCACAGCCGCGAGACGAAGATATCGCTGGGTGGCTAATGTTTTCAATGTCCCAATATTTGATCCCTCAAGCGGTACTTGATCATAGCATAGGATTCGTCCCTAAGATTGAGTTTGATACAGCGCCCGGACATGTCACAAAACGACGCTTTCATCGCCAGGGCATTTTGAGGCGAAGCGGCAATCCCCCTGCCGTCCGGGCACGTGAAAGCGGCGCTATAGCCCAAAGGTTTTTATAAACTCATCCAGATCACTGCACAGTTTGATTCCGACACCGTAGTTTACGAAGACGACCATTCCGGAGAGTTTTTGGCACCAGCGCACCTGGCCGTAGTATTTACGGATATTCTCCGGCGCAACGGCATCGGGAGCGTAATTTTGCATGTGAACGACAACACCAGAATGAATTCTCGGCGCTGTTTCAGTTTCCAGGTACATACCTCCCGGGCTATGATTGAAGAGCGTACCGGTAAATATGTCATAGGTATCGCCATCCTGGATACTGATCGGGGCTTCAAAAGGGATTCGATCATGAGCCCGGTCGATGAGATGGGTTTCCTCCTGAAATCGGCCTGGTCCCGCGGTATTTTTGACCTTGGTGCCGTTTTGTCCATCTTTTCCCACTAAGAAGCGAAAGGCACGGGTGATGAACGCTTTGCCTTGCCTTGCGGGATTGTTTTCTGGTGGATTGTGGCGTTTAAAGGAATTGTTGCGGCGGTCAGTTCTCTTGCGCCTCTCTGTACCCGAGAACGGCGGTGGGGCTGTTTGCCGGCGAGTAAAACCCGACCGCCTGTCCTTGTCCGCATTATCAATTATATCATGGATATCATGGTATTGTGGCCTCATATGTATCGTTCCTTTGCCGTGATGGGTATGGCTGATCATTTGAAGATACCAGAGTTCTCACGAGAAAAGTCGTTGTGTTTCCGGTGGTATTGCCTTGACGTCATCGGTGTTCCAAATACCAGGAGAAGGGTGTCCAACTGGCCCGGTCACATGGACAGAATGATTCCGGACAGGTGCGATCACAAGTGAATATAAATCGACAGTAAGCACTCGGGTATTGATATCAAGCACCCCCTAAGCCTCAATGTCGCCATGGGGGGCAACCGAGAAGATAAGAACCTGCTCTACCTGCACGACGAATCGTATCGATACGGGGCATTGTTCTCTCCTTGTTTGAATCGATGGCGATTTTTACATCCACAAGTTCATGGGAATTCGATTTCTATCAGTCCCGCGACCTATAATCAGGCAGTATTTCTCAATTGCGCGATGTCAAGAAACCTCTCGCCCTAATAATCATCGATAAACCCCCAGTTTTGCAGGGGAGACTTCCAAAGTTTGACAATTCCAGGAGTTAAACAAAATTTGAGACGATGATTATTATGAAAATATAAAAACAGATAGAGATCTGGTGTTGATGGAGCAGATCCAGCGTAGTAAAAAAGAGTTTAATTGCGGCAAGGTCGATAATTCATTCCTACAAAAAATTACATTCAATGACCGTTTGATTGTCCGAAATAGTGGTTTTAAAAGACCACTTTGAGCGGTTCACAAATCATTCCTCCTGCTTTGCCGGAGGTCATTGAATCCGCAAATGCGTTTCGCCCGAATGCGCGCGCAGATAATCGGTGCTACCACGTAGGAATTGACATTGAGAGGTTGAAACTATAATAAAAATGGGAGCCTTTCCAGACAACTTCACGACAACAGCATCAAGCAGTCACCAATATGGGGTATGGAGGTGCGGCATGATCATCAAGCAGGCGGACCTCTTTCATGGTCTCAGCCACAATTTCATCAAGGACCTCATGGCCATAGCCACCCGAGTGTCCTTTTCCGAAGGGGAGGTGGTTTTCCAGTCCGAAGAGCCGGCCGAAAATTTTTACATTCTCATCCAGGGGTGCGTAAGAATCCGCCTCGGTCAGGACGGTCGTGAAGTCTACACCGGCAGTAAACTCGGTGAAATTTTCGGCTGGTCGAGCCTGATCGGCCGCAAAGGTTTTACGGCCTCGGCCGTGTGCTCGGCACCGACTTCTTTGCTGAGGATCGATAGGCGACAATTCCAAAAGATCCTGGAGAAAGATCATTTCAGTAGCCTGAAATTCTTCCAACAGTTGGCAAAGGTGCTTGGCAACCGGTTGATTCAGCTCTATGACCGCGATGCGCGTCAAGCCCGTGAGATGTCGCAACCGGAAAGCGAGGCGGCCGTATGAAACCAAAGGGTATTGAAGAGGTTCTGGCAAGCTGCGAGTTTTTCAAAGGTTTGAGCAAAGGCGAGATCCGTAAAATTGGCGGCATCTGCGAGGGGCGTTCCTGTAAAGCCGGTTCGCCATTATTTCAGCAGGGAGATTTCGGCGAGCATCTGTATATCATCGCCGAGGGTCTCGTGCATTTGGAGCGCTCAATGAAAATTGGGAACCGAAAAGGGAACATCGTCATTGAAACCCTCGGTAAAGGTCGTGTGCTCGGGTGCTGGTCGACCTTGCTCAACGAACCACACATTGTGATGTCGACGGCAATTTGCCAGAAAGCCACCACCGTTCTCGTACTCCAGGGGGCCAGGCTAAGGGAGTTGATGACCGATAATTCCACTCTTGGTTTCAACGTCCTGGAAAGGTTGTGCTTCCTTCTCCGTGACCGGATTCAGGCGGCTTATGGCGCCTTGGACAAGATTTGAATACCCCCTGTGCGCATTAATCGACATTGACGGCCCTTTATGGCCGGGTTCGAAAGGGTATCAACCCAAAGGTGCGCCAAACTGCACCTCGTTTACGCAACATTCTGATCCCGAAAAGGAATGCCCATGGATGTTGAGCTCGGTCCTGAAGAGGTCCGGATTCTCGAAGATCTGAAATCTCAATTAGCAGGTTTCAGGAAAGACCGGGGGGCCCTGATTCCCATTCTGCAGATGTGCCAAGAAAGGCTCGCCTACCTGGCCCCGGAGACCATTGTGATGGTTGCGGATCATTTGGGGGTGTCTCCTTCGGAAGTTTACGGCGTTGCGACTTTCTATAACCAGTTCAGATTTAATCCGCCCGGAAGGCACCCGGTAAAGGTTTGTCTGGGAACAGCCTGCCATGTCAAAGGTGCTGACATCATTCTCGAAAACTTCGAACGGAAACTCGATATAAAGGAGGGTGAGACCACTCCGGATCGAGAGTTCAGCATCGAGCGTGTTGCCTGTGTCGGCTGTTGCGCCCTGGCCCCGGTTGCGCTGGTGGGTGATATGATTCATGGCAATATGGCACCGAGCAAAGTGGAAGGGCTGGTGTTGCGCGTTCAGGTGGAGAAAGAGATGCAGGCACGGGCAAAACAGCAGGACGCTTCTGATTAAAGGTGATTCGGTAGTTTGCGTCTCTTCAACATTTATAAGGGCAGAAGTGGTGAAAACAATACCCTCCAGGGTCACCATATGGTTTTCCGGTCGATCGTATACATTCCGATATCATCTTCTTTGACATGTTGGCGTAATCCTGCCGCTTTTCTTCTTCAACCTTGCAATGACTGCAGATGGGTTGGTGAGAATACACGGATAGGATTCTCTGATCGCGTTTGGCTATTTTGCCGTTACAGGAAGCGCATATTTCAGCACAGCTCAATTCCTTCTTCCACTGATCGGTCATAACAACTCCTCCAATTCCTCACGTGAATAGAAAAAGTGCATTTGGTGGCAAGTTAACACTTTTTATCGAATTCGCAACCATCGGGCACTTGAGGTAGTTTTAGATGGAGCCTTATTCTAATTATAGGCTTTCGTTGCCAAAGGCGACTCTGTTCAGCGCCACCCGTAATAATCACCGGCACAAAGGGTTTTTATTCGCGTCGCGACAGAACAATCGGCAAACGGCGGATAATAGTATTATGCTGTAATCATTAGAAAAAAAATCGATTCGATAGATGACGAACCGGCCAAAAAAAAGATTGACAAGGTCCCTCTTTCTTGACTAAATAAGTGAACATTTAACCTGACTATATGAGTCGGGAAAGAAGCCGACCTATTTAGTCAAGAAAGCAAGGCGATGATTCGAGCGAAAAAGAGCGAGCAATATGCCTTGAGAGCCCTACTTGAACTGGCTAAACACGAAGGCGAGGGGCCCAAAAAAATTTCCGAAATCGCGCAGGCACAGGCAATCCCTTTACGCTTCTTAGAAGTGATCCTCGGCCAACTTAAGGGGAGCGGGTTTGTCGATTCGAAGCGGGGTTACCATGGCGGTTACTACCTGCTGCAGTCTCCAGAGAGGATTACCGTCGGTGACGTTCTCCGCTTCATGCAGGCCGAGGAAGATCCCGTTCACAATATCAGTTGCATGTCAAAGAAGGAATGCCCGTTCGAATGCGACTGCGCGTTCGTGCCCATGTGGAAAAAAGTAAACAGAGCCATCTTCAAAATTTATGATGAGACGACCTTTGCGGATCTGATTAAATACGAGAAACGATCGGATACGCTGTTGGCGTAGCATCTGAACCTCAACTTCAGAACCAGAGACGGACAACGGTCAAGGAATTTGAACATGAAGAATGGGAAAGCGCTGTTACGAAAAGGCGGATTTTTGGGGGCGATTGCATTTCTATCGGTCTTGATCCTGAATTTTGGGGTACAGGGCGTTCAAGGGGTGCCCGAAGAACCGGACGCAATTGAAACCATGCGGGCCGATATGGTCATGATCGACACGATGAAAACCTTCGGCAGTCTTGAAAGACCTCCGGTTGTTTTTTTGCACGACAAACATACGGAGGCCCTGCTGCAGCAAAAACAGGACTGCAACGCCTGCCATCCTGCCGATGATAAAGGGCGCCGCTCTTACAAATTCAAAAGGATCGAAGACAGCGACCCGCAAACCGTCATGGAAGTGTACCATGAGGGGTGCATTACCTGCCATACGGAAACGGCAGCAGAAGGCCGCAAGAGCGGACCGATTACCTGTGGCGCTTGCCATCGGATGAAACCGACAGTGGTTTCCGACCGACAGCCCATGGGGATGGACAAATCCCTTCACTACCGGCACACCAAGACCCTTGATAAGAAATGCGAAAAGTGCCACCACGTATACAACGAGCAGAAAAAGGCCCTCGAGTACGTTAAGGGTGAGGAAGGTTCGTGCCGTTACTGTCACGGCGAAACCAAGGTGGACAACCGCATTGCCGCCCGTCCGGCTTTTCACCAGGCCTGTATTGGGTGCCACGAGCAGCGGTTGGCGGAAAACCAGACCAGCGGGCCGAACGAGTGCAGCCGGTGTCATGGACGCGAACAACAGAAACTTATCGAAGTCGTCAAAGATGTTCCCCGGATGGAAGTCAATCAGCCCAATGTGGTGTTCGTTAAAAGGTTGCAGGAGAATGAGCCGCAGCCGAATCCGAAGGACGACACCCTCATGAAGCAGGTGCCGTTCAACCATAAGGACCACGAGCAATATAATAGCACCTGCCGCGTGTGCCACCACGCCAATTTGAAAGCGTGCGTCAGCTGCCATACCCTTAATGGGGATGAAAAAGGAAAACGGGTACAGCTCGAACAGTCAATGCACCAGACAAATGCTTCTCAGAGTTGCATCGGCTGCCATAACAACCAGAAAGCCCAACCTGAATGTGCCGGTTGTCACGAGAATATCTATCTAAAACTTTCCGGTGATAGAAACGCCAGTGCTTGTCTTAGCTGTCATATGGAGCCAATGCCGGTTACCGATGGGTCGGCACAGAAGCCGGACGAGCTGGCCGCCCTTATGCTGGAAACCAGGAAAAAACCACCCACCGCCTACCCGGCGGATAAGATTCCCGAAATAGTTGATATCGGGAT
The DNA here is from genome assembly GCA_963848135.1 of uncultured delta proteobacterium. Classification (GTDB taxonomy): domain Bacteria; phylum Desulfobacterota; class Desulfobacteria; order Desulfobacterales; family SG8-13; genus JARFQH01. Next base: position 284,895 of record CAWKCK010000017.1, on the reverse strand, counting down.
TCTGACGAATCAGTTCCAAAAAGCAAAGATGCCCCATCGCAAAATAGTGCAGGCGCTCGAGAAAAAGATTGAAGGCAGCCAACTGGCGCTTACGTTTCATGGTGAGGCCGGCACCCTTTGCCAGGGGTGTCACCACAACAGCATTATTGCTGAGAAACCGCCCCAGTGTGGTAGTTGTCACGGCCAGCCGTTTGTTGAAAGGCAACCGGTTCGACCGGGTCTGATGGCGGCCTATCACCAGCAGTGCATTGGGTGTCATACACGCATGGGGATTGAAAAACCAGCCGCCACGGATTGTACGGCCTGCCATGAAAAGAAATAAATTTGTCTGCAATGCTTGTGTCATATTACGGGAGGAACCGTTAACCAGGATATTAAAGCCGTAGGGGTAAGTTTATGTCGATTTCAAGAAGAAAGTTCCTCGGGTGGCTGGGTTCAGCCGGTCTCGGCGTAACCGTAGGGGGAAATGCCAGCGCAGCATCCAACAAGCATTTTACCGGTTACCCGGACAGCAGCGGTGTGCTGTTTGACAACACGCTCTGCATCGGGTGTCGGAAGTGTGAGGAGGGCTGCAACAAAGTAAACGAATTACCGGTGCCGGATAAGGCTTTCGACGACCTCTCTGTTATGGAGACGCCGCGACGAACACAGGCCGGGGCCTATACCGTCGTCAATCGGTATGCCGGAACGCCGGATGTCGGGGGGCCGGTATATCGGAAGATTCAATGCAATCATTGTCTTGAACCGGCTTGCGCCTCTGCTTGTTTCGTAAGAGCGTTTACCAAGACACCGACCGGTGCTGTGACATACGACGAGTCGGTCTGCGTGGGCTGCCGCTATTGTATGATTGCGTGTCCGTTCGAAATTCCGAGCTACGAGTACGACAAAGCCCTGACACCCAGTGTAACCAAATGCACACTCTGCCACCCGCGGATCACCAAAGGGCTCCTTCCGGGATGCGTGGAGAGCTGTCCCACAGAAGCGCTCACCTTCGGGAAACGCAAAGATTTGCTCCGGTTTGCCAGGGAACGCATCCAACAACATCCCGGCCGCTACGTGGACCACATTTACGGGGAAACCGAAATGGGCGGAACGAGCTGGCTTTACCTCTCCGGCACGCCATTTCAGGAGATCGGAATGCGCGAGGATTTAGGGAATATACCCGCACCGCTGCTCACCAAAGGGGCCTTGAGTGCTGTACCGATCGTCGTGGGAATGTGGCCCGTTCTGCTGACCGGAATCTATGCCATATCGAAACGCAAAGACAAGATCGCCGAAGCCGAAATGTCTCAGGCCATTGACGCGGTGAGAGAACAGGCCGAAGCGGATGCCAAATCCAATCTGGATAATGCGTTGAAACAGGCCCAGGTGGAAAAAGAAAAAGAAATCGAACTGCAAGTCAAAAAGGCCCTTGAAGAGGCGGCCAAAACGCAAAGTGAAGCAGCCGCCAAGCCTGATAGCAAGGAGGAATCTGATGGCTGAAGAAACTGCTTCAACCCGCAAAATCCCTTTGACGCCCTTCACTATTGTCTCAGGCTTCATACTTATCGTCGGAATGATCCTGACCGTGCTGCGCTTTACCGGCGGATTGGCGTCCGTTACCAATCTATCGGACTACAATCCTTGGGGAATCTGGATCGGTTTCGACCTGTTGGTTGGTGTCGCTCTGGCCGCCGGAGGATATGTAACATCGGCAGCTGTCTATATCTTCGGTCTTAAAAAATACCATTCGGCTGTGAGACCCGCCATCTTGACAGGTTTCCTCGGTTACGCCCTGGTCGTCCTGGCGCTGCACTACGACGTGGGACGCCCCTGGCGCCTGCCTTATCCGTTCCTTATGCAACGGGGGACCACCTCACTTCTTTTCGAAGTCGCTGCCTGCGTCGCTCTCTATCTAACTGTCCTATTCATCGAGTTTTCGCCAGTTGCAATGGAATGGCTTGGGTTGAAACGGGCCCGCAATATCGTCGTCAAATTGACATTGCTGCTGACAATATTCGGTGTGGTGTTATCAACCCTGCACCAATCGTCTCTGGGGGCCCTTTTTCTTATCGCCCCATCTAAGATGCATCCGCTCTGGTATTCGGTTTACTTGCCGGTGTACTTCTTTGTGTCCAGCATCATTGCCGGACTTTCAATGGTTATATTTGAAAGCACCCTGTCTCACCGGTATTTCAATGACAAAATGGATCCTGAACATTTGGCTGAGAAGGACTCCGTTGCGCTCGGTTTCGGCAAGGCTGCATCATTTGTTCTGGCTGGTTATTTCATCATCAAAGTGATCGGAATCGCTGCTGATAACAATTGGCATTACCTGTCGACTGGCTATGGCGCCTGGTATCTGGTCGAATTATTAGGTTTTGTGGCCCTTCCGTGTTTTCTTTACGCTGTCGGCGTGAGGGATAAAAACCTGGCGCTGATCAAATGGACGTCCGCCTTGACAGTGCTAGGTATTGTCGTCAACCGGTTCAATGTCTGCCTGATTGCTTTTAATTATCATTTACCTTCCAGCGAGAGATATTTTCCGTCCTGGATGGAGATCGGTATTTCGGTTTTCATCGTAACCATCGGTGTGGTCGTTTTCAGGTTTATCGTCACCCGCATGCCGGTGCTGTACGAGCACCCTGGATACAAAAAGGCCCACTAACCAGCCTGATGAACTGTGTCTTAGCGGGAGTTATCTCCTGAACAAAGGCAGCATTGAATCGGTGCTGATTCTAAGAACTATCATTTGATAAGGATGGACAAATAATGGAATCGACTATACACACTTTACACGAATTCATGTTACGCACGGAAAGCATTACCTATATTCTGATTGTGACCGCTCTGATCGGTATAACGGGATTCTGGTTCTTCCTGTCCGGTCAGGATGACGACTGATTGGATCGAGACACGCCCGGATTTTTTGGTCCCGGCAATTTCGGTTTTAACAGATACGGCGTGAGGAAGACGGAAACCAGGTTTCTAATTCCGCTTATGCATAGACCTTAAATCGACATTATGGAGTTTCCCATGTACGACATTGTCACCGGCCCGCTGGCATGGATCGCGTTTCTAACCTTTTTCATCGGCCTGATTGCCCGCACTGTCTGGTACATAAAAGGCCTGAACTGGCAGCTGGACCGTGTGGCCTATCGACCGCACATGCGATACGGTATCAAGGGGGCGGTGCGGTCTATCGGTTTCTGGCTGTTTCCCTACGGCTCGCGCAGCTGGCGCAACAATCCTGTGTTCACCTTCCTGGTCTTCCTATTTCATTTTGGCGTGTTGATCACTCCGGTGTTTCTTCTGGGCCACAATATAATGCTCAAAAGCAGTTGGGGGTTCAGTCTCCCGACCCTATCGGAGACCACCGCGGACATATTGACCATTGCCGTGATCGTTTCAGCCCTTTTCCTTGTCCTGCGGCGAATTTCCCTGAACGAAGTCAGGATTATCACCACCCCATATGATTACCTGCTGATCGCTATTGCGGTGGCCCCATTTGTAACCGGTCTGATGGCCCGCTATCAGGTCTCAAACTACCAGTTCTGGCTGGTTGTTCACATTCTCTGTGGCGAGATTTTACTGATAGCCATACCCTTGACCAAACTTTCACACTTTATACTTTTCTTCACCAGCCGGGCACAACTGGGGATGGATTACGGTATCAAGCGTGGCGGTATGAAGGGTAAAGGTTTGGCCTGGTAAAAGTAGCAAACAAAGACGATGCGGAGAAAAGAAATGCCTGAAGGAAAACTTTGCAACAAAAAAACCGTAGACACCGTAGAACTGCTGCACGCACTGCTGGCAGATAAAAGCGGCAAACAATATTACGAAGAAATGAATCATCTGGACATCGATGACGAGGCACTCTGGGCCACTATTCAAAAAACATTCAAATCCCGACTGAAGACCTGGCTCGACATATGCTCTCATTGCGGGTTGTGTGCCGAGTCCTGTTTCTATTTTCTGGCCAACGATCGGGACCCCACCCAAGTGCCGTCTTACAAGATCCAGCAGACACTGGGAGAATTGATTCGGCGTAAAGGCAAAGTCGACAATGCGTTCATGCAGATGTGCATGGACACGGCCTACTCCAAGTGCACCTGTTGTACCCGTTGCGGTGTTTATTGTCCCTTCGGGATCGACACCGGGATCATGTTCAGCTATTTGCGCGGATTGCTCTTTTCGCAGGGATTTACTCCCTGGGAGATGAAAATCGGAACCGGCATGCACCGTATTTACCGGGCCCAAATGGATGTCACCTCAGAGGACTGGGTAGATACCTGCGAGTGGATGGCAGAGGAATACGAAGAAGATTGGCCGGGGTTAACCATTCCGGTCGATGTGGAAAACGCCGATATCATTTACACCGTCAATGCACGCGAACCAAAGCATTATCCGGAAGATCTGGCCGAAGCCGCGATTCTGTTTCATCTTGCCGGAGAAAATTGGACGGTACCCAGCGAGGGATGGGAGGAGACCAGCTTAGCCATGTTTGCCGGTGACTGGGCGGCCTGCAAGATGCAGGTCGAGAGTGTCTACGCGGCCATGGAGCGGTTGAAACCTAAACGAATGGTTGTTACCGAATGTGGACATGCCTACCGGGCCACCGTCATTGAAGGCCCTTATTGGGCCGGCCTCAAATCCGGACAAACGCCGGTACCCAGTTTTCACTATGTGGAGTGGGTTGCCGAGGCCCTGCGAACGGGTAAGCTTAAGATCGACCCGGCCAGGAAGATCAAGGAACCGGTCACTTACCAGGATTCCTGCAACTATATCCGCAACGGTGGCCTGGGAGACTTTGCGCGCGAAATCATGGGCTATATTGCCGAAGATTTCCGGGAAATGACGCCCTGCCGGGAGCATAATTTCTGTTGCGGCGGCGGCGGCGGATTAAATGGTATCGGTCGCTACCGCGCCCAACGCAATATCGGGTTGAAGATAAAACGGGATCAAATACTGGCCACCGGCGCCAAACTGGTTGTGTCTCCTTGCCACAATTGCTGGGACGCGATTCGCGATTTGGAAGAAATCTACAAGATCGGGATCCGGTGGAGTTTCTTGAAACCCTTACTGATCAGCATGGTTGAAGTCCCGGAGCACATGAAGGTGACAGAGCAGTAAAACCGTTGCAGTAAATCATCAGGCGACAACTGAATCCTGCTCGCGGTTCGCAGAAGTTCAATGTCGGGGGTTCATTTCCGGAAAGCGGCACGATCATGAATACGATCCAGCTGCAGAATGATGGAACAATCATCGACGAGCGCCAACGGGTTGTCGCGGAACCATTGGCGTATCTGGGCAACAAAGTTGAACTGGCGGATGCTTTCACGCTGCGCAGTTTTTTCCGAATAATCGCACATTATGCCGAGCTGGAAAAAATAAACGCGTTTTTTCCGTCCTATCTATATCAGTACCATTCTTGCCCTCCCGATGGGTGTTGTGGCGCCGGTTTCGACTTTCTGGAGTTCAGAAAAACAGTCGAAATGATCGGATTCCCCGGCGAGCCGCGCTTGGAAATCTACCACTCGCTGAGCGGTGTATGCGGGGCTGAAACCAACGAGATCAGGTCCTCTCGACTGGAGGGATTGTTGGATCTGCCGCTGAAACTGGGTAAACTGAAGCACGTTGTGTTCGGAGACCGGATGGATGTTTTTGAATTTGAGACCATTTTTACGCTGTTCGAATTCATTGACGGAATAGCATGGGAACTTGGCTTTCATGGAACCCCCGATGCGTGTGATTTAAGGAGATGAGCGATGTTTAAAAAATTACTGTTTGCCACGACCGCCTCACCGGTATGCGACAATGCCGCCAAAGTCGCCTTCGACCTTGAACTGAAGTGGGATGCCAAACTTTATGTGTTTCATGTACTGGGAATTCCCACCCGCGGCTTCAGTCAATTTGTCACGGACGTTCGAACCGGAGAGACCGATCAACTGAACGGCGATTACACCGAATGGGTCAAAGAAGAAATGCAGAACACCTATGGGGATTTGCTTGCCGACAGCGAAAACAGCATCCTCGAGGCTGTCGTGGGCGTCCCCCCCCGGGAGATTTTGCGCAAAGCCCGCAAGGAAGATGTCGACATGATTATCATGGGGGCGCATACCCGGGAAGAAGACGTTGGGGCGGCGCGTTACCGGTCAGTGGTCGGCAGTACCATGCAGAAGGTGGCCAAGGCCGCCCGGTGTCCGGTAGTCATTATCAGTCGACCCTGTACCACATGCTGGAAGCTGTTCTCCAACATCGTCGTGGGAACCGACTTTTCTAAAGCATCCGATTATGCTTTCCTTTGGGCCTATAAACTCGCCAAGGAAGTTGGGGCCAGACTGCATGTATTTCACGCCCTGGATGTCAAGTACGGTAGTGCCGGTCAGGTTCAGGTTCAGCCCGAAATCGAAAGATTGCTCGCCGAGGCGCACAAACGAATAGAGGGTCGCCATCTGGCAAAACTGAAGGACTTCGACAACTATTCCGTGGAAGTTTGGGAAGGAATTCCATACATTGAAATTCTCAAGTATGCTAGACAGGTAAACGGAGACCTGATCGTCATGGCGCACCACACCAGGGAGATCGATCCGGAAGAAGCGCTTCTGGGAAGTACCGTCGAGCAGGTCGTATTGAGAGCCTCATGCCCCGTGGCCAGCGTCAATCACCCGGACAAGGTAACCGACGTTATGGAGTAATACTCGGGCGCTCCACACCCGGCTGCCGGATCAGGTGCATGAGGATCCGACCCATTGCCACAATACCCCGATTCCGAATCCGGGCGCCGATGGAGGCTCACGATGGATAAGAAAAAAATTCTTGTCGTCGATGATGAGATGGACATGCGGATCTATATATCCACGGTTCTTGAGACCGGTGGATATATCCCTTTCGCTACCCGCGAGGGACGCGAAGGGATTCGCAAAGCCCGGGAAATTCATCCTGATTTGATTATTCTGGATGTCATGATGCCGGGTGAGGGCGGGGCCGAAATGTACCGACAGCTGAAAACAGCCCCCGATCTCAGAGACATACCGGTGATTATGCTCTCAGCGGTCAAGAAGGCCTCCTTTTTCCACTACCTCAACATGCTCAACGTCCAATTGGCCATTGAGGTAACCCACCCGACCGTCTATCTGGAAAAACCGTTCGAACCGGAAGAATTGCTGGCTGCCGTAACGGACATGATTTGAAAGTGGCCGCGTGACTGACATACACCCCTGATGCCAAGATACGGTGGCAGCCAGGCCAATACCCAGTTATTTTCTACGTTTCAGCAAATCCAACGGTGCCCGTATCGCCGTTCGGAATGCTTCTGATCAGATTCGCCATGAAAAAGAAGATTCTACTTGTCGATGACGAAGAGGGAATTCGCAAGGTCCTCGGTATTTCTCTGACCGACATCGGGTATGACGTCCTCACGGCTGAAAATGGTGAACAGGCCCTGAAGTTATATGCTCAGCATGACCCCGCGATCGTACTTACCGACATCAAAATGCCGGGTATCGACGGTATTACCCTTTTGAAAAACATCAAATTGAAAAATCCGGATACCGAAGTCATTATGATTACCGGGCACGGCGACATGGACTTGGCCATCAAAAGCCTGCAGCATGATGCCACCGATTTCGTAACCAAACCCATTAATGACGATGTTCTTGAAATTGCCCTAAAGAGAGCAAACGAGAGAATCGGCATGCGGGAAATGTTGCGGGAGTACACCGAAAACCTCGAGACCCTCGTCAAAGAACAATCGGCCAAACTTGTGCAAGCAGAGCGGCAGGTTGCCGTCGGGCAAGCGGTGGAAGGCCTCTATGCCGCCATTCGCGGCATTGCCGGTGATCTGGAGGGCGGCATCCGATATTTCAATGAAATGCCGTGCTTTGTCTCGATACACAACAGGGATTTGAAAATCTTGGAGACCAACCAGCTCTACCGGGAGTACCTGGGCGACAAAGTCGGGTCTAACTCTTGGGAGATTTTCGTTTCTGGTTCGGGAGAGGCGAAGGACTGCCCTGTTGCCAGAACTTTTGCCAATGGCAGCGGGCAAAGGGCCAAAGAAAAAGTGCGCTACCTGGACGGCAGTGAACTGCCGGTGATCATCCACACGGCGCCGATCCGCAACGGCAAAGGTGAGTTGGAACTGGTGCTCGAAATTGCCGCCGATATTTCCGAGGTCAATCGCCTTCAGGAAGAACTACGTGCCACACAGCAGCGCTACGAGATGTTGTTCGACGAGGTTCCGTGCTACATATCGGTTCAAGATCGGCAGTATCGATTAACCGCCACGAATCGGCGCTTCAAAGAAGATTTTGGAGATAAGATCGGATCCCACTGTTTCGCAACATATAAGCACCGCACGGAGCCATGCCCCAAATGCCCTGTGGCAAAAACTTTTGCCGACGGCCGGTCCCATCAAGCCGAAATGGTCGTCACCGCCGAATCCGGAATACAGTATAACGTGCTGGTTTGGACGGCTCCGATCCGCAATGCCGCCGGCGACATCATTCAGGTTATGGAGATGTCAACCAATATTACCCAGATACGCCAGCTGCAGGACCGCCTTACTTCCCTGGGATTTTTGATCAGTTCCATATCCCACGGCATCAAGGGACTTCTAACCGGGTTGGATGGCGGCTTGTATATGATTAACAGCGGCAACGCCGGTGGGGACCAGGAGAAGGTTACAGAGGGATGGGGCATCGTCCAGTTGACGGTCGACCGCATCCGCAACATGGTCCTGAACATTCTATACTATGCCAAGGAAAGGGATTTGCGATGGGAAGTGGTCGATGTGCAGAGTTTTGCCGAAGATGTGTGCTTGATGATTGAACATAAGATCGTGCATCAGGGGGTGGCGTTTGTTAAGGATATCGCACCATCGGCAGGAGAAATCGAGATCGACGTCGGCGTTGTGCGTACGGCCCTGATCAACATTTTTGACAATGCTGTCGAAGCCACCCTGGCTGATCGGCCCGCCGCATCGCCCCGGATTGTTTTTCGGGTCGCGCCTGATAACAGCGAGCACATCATTTTTGAGATCCGCGATAACGGTATCGGTATGGACGAAAATATCCGTGAGAATATGTTCACGCTATTTTTCTCATCCAAAGGACATGAGGGCACCGGACTGGGGCTGTATATTTCCAACCTTATCATTCATCAGCATGGCGGAAGTATTCATGTCGAATCCAAACCGGGGGAGGGTTCGCTTTTTCGAGTGACACTGCCGAAAATACTGCCTGAATCCGCCAAGAAATTGATGAAAAAAAAATTGGACGGCAGCCGTTGCGTATAGTCCGTAGATTTCAGGTCGAAAGAAGGCTTCCTATGCCTGTCGATATTCAAGGCTGTAAGTGGATAGCTGTGAGCGGTCTGGGACCGTGAAAGTCTTCACCTGGTGAAATGACCGTAATAGGGTTCCGGGGGAACGTCTCAGCATACACCCGTGCGATCGCCGTTCCCGGCCCTCTGATTCCTCCATTCATCGTGCCGCCGCCACGTACCCATATCGCCTGCCCGGATACACCCTGCCGAATACAGGTCACCGTTTAGTCCGTGGACCTGCCGGAAATCAAATTATATAGCCACATATCTTGACAATAAATAATCTTAATAGTAATTTCAATAACTTCAGTACAGCACCATATTCTGGGATCTGGTTGACCACACCGGGGGATGAGTGCTGGAAGATTGAGGATTTGTTTAAAATCGGATCAATTGAGTCCCGCAGCGGGTGCAGATGGGCAGTCTATGTCGTGATTGTCAAAAATACGATCCGTATTCGGAAATTATTGTTAAAGAGCGGTATAAAATCACCGTCTGACTTAACCAAGTACACGGGCAGGAGACCATGTTCAAGTTTATCCGCGATCTCCGACACAGTCTGGTGACCAATCTGATCGTCACCGTCGGGTTGACTTTATTGGCCAGCGTTGCCACATGGTCATATTTCAGCGTTACTTACCAGAAAGAGCGGTTAAAAGGGGAAGTGGCGATCGGGTCGGATCGGCTCAGCAACACGATCAAACTGGGCACGCATTATGCCATGATGCTCAACTCTCGTGATGAAATCAACCAAATCATCAATAACATCGGCCGTCAGAAAGAAATCAAGAATATCCGTATCTACAATAAGGCCGGCCAGATTAAATTTTCCAACCGAGCCGAAGAACTCGATCAAGGGACAAATATCAAAGCCGAAGCCTGCGACATCTGTCACCGTGCCGAACCGCCGCTGATAAGCGTCGATTTGAAACAACGTACGCGGATTTTCTCCTCACCGGACGGTATTCGCCAGATCGGTATAATCAGCCCGATCTACAATGAACCTGGCTGTTCCACATCTGATTGTCACTTTCACCCGGAAAATAAAAAAATTCTCGGCGCCTTGGATGTCGTTGTTTCCCTGGAGGACCTGGATCGTGAAATATTCTTTTTTGAAAAGGGACTCTTCGGCTTGGCCCTGACCATGTTTTTGATTACTTCGGCCATCATTTTCATCTTCGTATTCAGGTTCGTCAAGCAGCCGATAAATCGTCTGATGGAGGGGACCCGACGAATACATCAGGGCGATTACAGCAGTAAAATTGATATCCCCACCAACAACGAGGTGGGGCAATTGGCCCGGGTGATCAACCAGATGAGTCAAGAAATCGGGCAGAAGCAGTCGGAGTTGAATCGGCAGCGGGATGAATACCAGACATTATTCGAAATGGTGCCCTGTTTCGTCACGGTCCAGAACCGGGATTATAAATTGATGCGTTACAATCGGAAATTTGCCGAAAGCTTCGATCCGCACGAAGGCGATTACTGCTATAAGGTTTACAAAGGTCGAGAGGAAAAATGCGTTGTCTGTCCGGTGGAACGGACTTTCGAGGATGGGTTTTCCCATACGAGCGAAGAAACAGGGGTCGGTAAGGACGGTAACCCGACCCACTGGCTGGTGCAAACATCCCCGATCCGAAACTCTGAAGGCGAAATCGTTGCTGCAATGGAAATGAACCTGGATATAACTCCCCGCAAGCAACTGGAAGAAAAACTGGAGGAATCCGAAAAGAAGTACCACGCCATCTTTAACAACATACCCAATCCGGTTTTCGTTCTCGATAGGGACACACTTGAGGTACTTGACTGCAATGACAGCGTAAAGGTCGTCTATGGTTGCGACAAGGCGCATATGACCACGCGTTCTTTTCTGGATCTGTTCACCGATGAGGACCGCGCTCGTATCGCCCGCAATCTGAAATCGGCCTCGATTATCAGCCAGGTGAAACAGCGCACAAACGACGGCAAGACCCTTTTTGTCAATATCCGCATTTCGCCATCGGAATATCCCGGAAAAAAAGTGCTCCTGGTAACTACCAGCGATATCACCAAACGACTCGAAACGGAACAACAACTGATTCAGGCCAGCAAGATGGCCACCCTCGGTGAAATGGCCACGGGAGTGGCCCATGAATTGAACCAGCCGCTTTCGGTCATCAAAACCGCCAGTAACTTCTTTATCAGAAAGGTGAAGAAAAAAGAGCCGATAAAGGAAGACATCCTTAAAACAATGGCCGAGGAAATAGACAGCCATGTGGACCGGGCCAGCAAGATAATCAACCACCTGCGTCAGTTCGGGCGCAAATCTGACCTGGGATTGGAGAGCGTCCAGATCAACCAGATTATCATAAAGGCCTTCGAAATTTTTAGTCAACAGTTGAAGGTTCGGGGTATCGACACCGCCTGGGCGCTTCAGGAAGATCTGCCTCAGGTCATGGTCGATCCGGACCGCCTCGAGCAAGTGTTCATCAACCTGTTGATCAATGCGCGCGATGCGATTATGGATCGGTTGGAAAAGGAAGATCCACAAGCATTTGATAAAAAAATATTCTTGCGCACCCAATCTGAACACAATAAGGTCATTGTCGACGTCTGTGACACCGGTATCGGCATCCCGCCATCCATTGTAGATAAGATCTTCGAGCCGTTCTTCACGACCAAGGAGGTCGGTAAGGGGACCGGCTTGGGGCTTTCCATAAGTTATGGAATCATAAAGGATTTTGGCGGAAACATTCGGGTGTCGGAAAATGAACCCCAAGGCACCTGCTTTGCGATTTCGATTCCGATCAAAAATACGTGAGGCCGAGCGGCAGAGAGCCAGCGATGACTGAGACGATTTTACTGGTCGATGACGAAGCGGGGATCCGTAAGGTCCTGGGACTGTCCTTGGCCGATCAGGGGTACACGGTGCACTCCGCCAGTTGCGGTGAAGACGCACTACGAAAGTTCGATGAGGTTAACCCACAGATTGTCCTGACGGATATCAAGATGCCGGACATGGACGGCATCACCCTGCTGCAAAAAATCAAACAGAAAAATAGCGATACGGAAGTCATTGTCTTTACCGGCCAGGGTGATATGGAACTGGCAATCCAGAGCCTTAAACACGATGCCACCGATTTTGTCACCAAACCCATCGACGACGAAATATTGCAGATTGCACTCCGTCGTGCCCGGGAACGAATCACGATGCGCAATCAGATCAGAGAGTATACCGTGCATCTTGAAAGGTTGGTGGAAATAAAGGCCCGCAAACTAATCGAAGCGGAACGGATGGCGGCTATCGGCCAAACTGTTGCCGGTCTTTCTCACACCATTAAAAACATTGCCGGTGGCCTGAGAGGGGGGATTTTCGTTCTCGGCCAGGGCATCGAGCGCGACGACAAGAAGTATCTTTTAGAGGGCTGGGAGATGGTCAAAGGCAATGTGGACAAAATCCGCAGCCTTTCTCTCGACCTGCTAAACTATGGGAAATACGCTGAGTTACATACCGAACTTTGTGATCCCAATTTGCCCGTCAGAGAAGCCGTGGCGGCGGCAGGTTCGCGGGCGGCTGATGGCAATATCACGTTGACCGTTGAACTCGAGGCGTTAGCACCGTTTTGGTTCGATGCTGAAGCGATTCAGCGGTGTATCTTGAACCTTCTGGCCAACGCATTCGATGCCTGCGAAGGCATTCGTCCGTCCGGCCAAAATCACAGCGTGCACATTCAGACCAAATCCGCACCGGGGTGGGGGGCGGAATACCGGGTATCCGATACCGGTAGCGGTATGGACAATGCCGTAACGGCAAAAATTTTCCAGGGTTTTTTCAGCACCAAAGGCACCCGGGGTACGGGTATCGGTTTGATGATGACTAAAAAAATTATTGAACGGCACGGCGGTGAAATCGACGTCCAATCGCGTAAGGATGCCGGGTCCACATTCACCTTCCGGTTGCCGTCAGATGCCGGGCCGCCGTCTGGCCGTGCCACTTCATGACAAATGGGAAATAAATCGATGCCGCCACAGGCTTGTACCTTTTAGTCTCGAATATTTCATGCGGTCCGGAACGGAGAGATATATGAAGGTTGTCAATAATTCGGTCCGTTTTTTCGGATTTTATTTTTAGAAGCGGTATAAACTGCGATGACGACAATACAAGCCTTTGACGCAATTCGGGCGGAAGCCCGGAAACGACAGTTGGCCTTCAGGGACGACCCGGTACCGAAAATTCATATCGGCATGGCCACTTGCGGCATTGCGGCCGGTGCTCTGGAAACCAAAGTGGCTTTCGAACAGGCTTTGGAAGCGAGAGGAATCAAGGCGCGCATTCACACCATCGGGTGCGTCGGGCATTGTTATGCGGAACCGGTTGTCGTTATCGACCATCCGGAATCCGGTTTTCCGCCGATTTTTTACCCCGAGGTCAATCCCGGCAAAGCGACGATGTTGACAAAATTGTTTCTGGAAGGTGGTGACCCGCGTTTGGAGCACATCCTCGGCGCCACCGTGGAAAATGAATTGATCCCGTCGGTCATGGAATTTCCACGGTTCAACCAGGAAAAGCGGCTGGTCATGGAGAGATGCGGTCGCATCGATCCTGAAGACATCTATGAATACATCGCCGATGGGGGGTATGCGTCCATGGTTTCGGCTCTGGATCGGCCCCCCGGGGATGTTGTTGCCGACATCAAACGTTCCGGTCTCAGAGGACGCGGGGGCGCTGGCTTTCCTACTGGGATCAAATGGGAGAAGGCCTATCAGGTCGAAGGCGACGAAAAAGTCGTTATCTGCAACGCCGATGAGGGAGATCCTGGCGCTTACATGGACCGCACGATATTGGAAAGCAATCCCCATCAGGTGCTCGAGGGGATGATTGTCTGTGCCTATGCCGTGGGAGCTTCAAGGGGGATTGTCTATGTGCGGGCTGAGTACCCCCTGGCCGTGCAGATTGTTCGCAATGCCATTCGGCAGGCTAAAGATCAAGGATTACTGGGCCAGAGGATCCTCGGTAGTTCTTTCGATCTCGAAATCGAAGTGTTCGAGGGATCCGGGGCCTTTGTGTGCGGCGAAGAAACCGCTCTGATACAATCCATTGAGGGTTATCGCGGCATGCCACAGCACAGGCCCCCATTTCCGGTCCAATCCGGGCTGGGAGGGAAACCAACGGTGATCAACAATGTCAAAACCCTGGCCTGCGTGCCGCCCATTCTTGAAAACGGGACCGATTGGTTCAAGAAAATCGGTACCCCCGACAGCCCTGGAACGGCCATTTTCTCGATTGTCGGCAATGTGATCCATCCCGGTCTGGTGGAGATTCCCATGGGGGTAACCCTGCGGACGTTGATTTTCGATATCTGCGGCGGGATACCGAACCAGAAAAATTTCAAAGCGGTTCAGATCGGAGGGCCTTCGGGGGGCTGTCTGCCGGAAAGTTATCTCGACACCCCAATTGATTTCGACTCATTGAAGGCAGCGGGAGCGATGATGGGTTCGGGGGGTATGGTGGTCATGGACGAAGATGCATGCCTGGTGGACGTCTCACGCTTTTTTCTCGATTTTACTCGAAATGAATCCTGCGGAAAGTGCACCTTCTGTCGCATCGGGACACAACACCTGCTGGAAATGTTGGAGCGTATGACAGAAGGTGAGGGGCAAAAATCGGACCTACCGCTGCTGCAGAAGTTGGCCGAAGATATTCGGGACGGTTCCCTGTGCGGATTGGGTAAAACAGCCCCTAACCCGGTGTTGACGTCCCTCAAGTACTTTAGCGACGATTATCTTGCCCATCTGCAGGACAAACGCTGCCCCGGAATGGTCTGCCGTCCGTTAATCGCATTTTACATCGACCTTGACCGCTGTGCCCGCGGTTGCGATGTCTGTGAGGGATGTTGTCCGGTCGATGCGGTCTTCACCACCCGAAACCGTAAGAAAGGCATTGATCAGTCCCTGTGCGTCAAATGTGGCGAGTGCATGGTTGTATGCCCACCGGAATACCGTGCCGTGATGAGGGTGTCACCGCCGGAGCTGGCACCGATCGTCGAGCGGGGTCCGGAATCGCCGAAGGAAGAAATTTAACCCGAATGTCGGATAATATCTAACAACAGAAAGGCGCCGCAATGGTGACGATCGAGGTTGACCAGAAGCGGATTGAAACGGAGGCCGGCACGCCGTTGCTGAAAGCCTGCCTGGACAACGGGCATTTTATTCCCAACCTGTGCTATCTGGAAGAGAGTGAAAGTCCTGCGGCTTGCTGCCGCTTGTGCTTCGTTGAAATTGAAGGCAATGATCAGCCGGTGGCGTCCTGCTGCGTTACGGTTCGTGACGGCATGGCAGTCAGAACCGATACTCCATCGGTCCGGCAACTGCAGGTAACGGCTTTCAGGCTGCTACTGTCGGTCCACGACGTCGATTGTAAAAACTGCCCCGCTAATCGCCAGTGCATCCTGCAGAATATTGCCGTGTTTCTAAAGGTCGGCTTGACGCCCAAGCCGTTTCCTCGCCGGTTGAAGGAACCCGCGATCGACACTGTGCATCCCTGCCTCGATTACTATCCCAATCGTTGTGTGCTTTGCGGCCGGTGTGTGGATGTCTGCCGAAGATCTGGCAATCGGTCCGAACTGACGTTCACCAAACGCGGATTCGGCACCGTGATCGGTTTTTTCGGGCGATCCGGTGACGTTCGTCAGGCATGTGGTCAATGCCGCGCCTGTATTGAGTCTTGTCCGGTAAGTGCGCTTACACCAAAAAGCGGGGTTCTCGCTGCTCAAAATTAGATACCCCCGCATTCGGGGTGTTTTTCTAATAAATCTTTAAATGGGGATAAAGGGGTGATCAGGAGTGTTAGCGGGCACTACCTGATTGCGTTAGGCCACGTTGAGAAGGCACAGCGTTAAAGCCGGGGGGCACGGGATCGGTATAGGCGCTGTTGATTCTCTAACATTATTTCTGGATTATGGCATCCGGTGAACCGCTGATCGCTGAAGAGGGCATCAGATCCGGTTGCGGGCAGCAATTTGGCCCAATATGGACGGCATTCCCTCCAGGATCAGCGAGAAGTGCCCGTGTTCAGGTAAAAACCTGGCCTGACAGCCGGGAATGGCGGCTGCCAACCAGCGGCCCATGGCCACCGGTACAATGCGATCTTTCTCCCCGTGCCAGAGGTCGATCGGCACCCGAATTCTATCCAATCGAAATCCCCATGCAGTGCCGTAAAGCCGCAGATCGCTGACGGCCCCCGTCGCTCCGTTACGCATTGCTTCCCGAAATGTCGTGCAGAGCACGTTGTGAATATCACCCCGGCGTAAAAATGAGCGGTCCGGTTGTTTGGCTCTGGCGGCCATAATTGACAAGGCGACGGCCGGTTTTTTTCTGAGCAGGATCGATATCGGTGCAAGTACTGTATGTAATAAAGACGACGCTTCGGCAGACAACCGCAAGCCGCAGCGGTTGATCAAGGTCATTCCACTCAGGATTCCGGCGGTATCGATTGGCGCCAGGCCGCATATCAGCTCAACTGACGACAATCGCGACGGCAACATGAACGCGCAGGCCACGGCATAAGGTCCACCGCCGGAAACTCCGAGAACGGAGAACCGGCTGGCACCCAGGTGATCGGCCAGTTGCGCAAGATCATCGGACCAACTGATCAGGCTCCGGCCAGGGGCGGTATCCGAGAGTCCGTATCCCGGCCGATCAATACCGATCAGCCGAATGGAATGACAAGCGGCCATCCGGTCCGCTATTAGCACTTCCAACCGTGAGCCTGGAAATCCATGGCAGTAAAAGACGGGGTGGCCGGTCTCATCACCGCACGACAGGTAGCCCAGCCGTCGACCGTCTCGAAGATAGATCCAATTGTCCCTCGTTTTAATCATATTGAGTTTCAGATAATATGGATGACAGTTGATGCGGTAACGATCATCTGTAAACCCCCGGTTTTGTCGGAGGTCATTGAATCCCAGATCATAAGGCGGATTTAAAGGCGGTATAAAATGCTTTGGACCGATAAGTCAATCGACTCAGATCCCTACCGCAAGTTCGCCGGGTGGTACGATACCCTGGTTGAACCATTTCTGAAAAATGTGAGGACTGAGGCCGAAAAAATCCTACCACCACGGAAAAACAGCCGCGTATTGGATGTCGGTTGCGGTACCGGTTCGCATTTAGGTCGATATGTGCGCTGCGGCGCCGCAGCGTTTGGGCTTGATCGCTCACCGTCGATGTTGATAGAGGCTGCCAAGAAGCTCACCGGACGGTTTTTCCTCGCCCGGGGAGATGCCAGCCGGTTGCCTTTTCGAAGCGGGGCATTTGATCTCGTTCTGATGACCATGGCGCTGCACGAAATGGCACCGGCTATCCGATCTGCGGTGCTCGATGAAACACGCCGCGTTCTTGTCGATGATGGACATCTGCTGGTTATGGACTATGCTTGGCGGCCGGTGAGGTCTCCCGTCGGCCTGATTCTTCGCTGGCTGAGTTTCAGTGTTGAGTTTATCGCCGGCGGTGCTCATTATGTTAATTATCGCCAGTTTATGTCCAGCCACGGTCTCGAGAACCTGGCCGCCAGGCATCGCCTCACCGTCGTTCGGCAAGTCGACATCTGGCAAGGCAATATAACAATTTTCGTTTTAGGCTTCTTTCCAAACCAAGGCCTCGATCGTAATGCGAGCAGGCCGGCGCCGGTCGCTTCCAGACGATTTTAATCATTGACCATCCTATCGATGGAATCATTTGAAGTCCCTCGGCTAAGCGGTGACCAAACCGATTCGGATCCAGATATAGTTATAGAATATTATTGACGCACTATATGTTGTGTGATAAAGATTTTTCCTGCTTTTACGATTGATGGCGTCGTATCCACGATTTTTGCTCCCCGACTGCGAATGGTATCGACCGGCGGCCGCTTTTCTGACTTCATGTTCGCGCATCGTGATACCCCGACCATAGAACGGCAACGCATAGACAGATGAGATAGACTATTAGGAGAGAAGATAGATGGGCCAACAAGCTAAAGTATTGGTTACCGCAGACGGACGGTTTGATTTGGGAGAATACCGCTGGGATGACCACCGGTTTTCGGACCTGCTGACCAGGCAGAACCCGATCAACAGCGAACAAGCCATTGCCATCAGTCGATTTATGCGTGAGGAGATTGCCAAAATGGAGCAGGATACCATTAATTCAGGTGTCATAGAAAAACTGATCGGGGCCAAGATGGGTGAATTCGGTGTTCCTTCGACATCTTCGGTTCACCTCGACAAATCAATTTTTGTCAAAAACGAATTGGTTTTAACCGACAATGCCCGGACCGTCCTGGAGAGGCGATATCTGAAAAAGGACATCAATGGGAATGTGATCGAAACGCCACAGGAGATGTTCAGGCGGGTCGCACATCACATCGCTCAGTCGGAAAAAAACTATGGTGGAGAAGATCAGGTGGAATTAATGGAGGGCCTTTTCTACCGGATGATGACGGAATTTTACTTTCTGCCGAACTCTCCGACGCTGATGAATGCCGGACGCCGATTGGGTCAACTGGCCGCCTGCTTCGTGTTGCCGGTCGATGACAGTCTGGATGGGATTTTTTCTGCCCTGAAAAATGCGGCGATGATCCACAAGTCCGGCGGTGGCACCGGTTTCTCCTTTTCGCGGTTGCGTGCCAAAGACAGTCGGGTCGGCAGCACCGGTGGTGTGGCCTCCGGGCCGGTCTCCTTTATGAAAATTTTCAATACCGCCACTGAACAGGTCAAACAGGGTGGTACCCGGCGGGGGGCCAACATGTCGATCCTGCGGGTCGATCATCCGGACATTCTTGATTTTATCTCCTGCAAAAAAAAGCATCACGATCTGAACAATTTCAACATATCGGTTGGTGTAACGGATGACTTCATGGAATCGGTCAAGTTGCTGTCAACCTATGACCTGATTGATCCCAGGGAGGGCAATAAGGTCGATGAACTGAACGCGGCCGAGGTCTACCTCCATCTCGTCGAGCAGGCATGGGAAAATGGTGACCCGGGCGTTATCTTTCTGGATCGGATCAACCGCGACAATCCCACGCCGGGTATCGGTGAGATAGAAAGCACCAATCCCTGCGGCGAGCAGCCCCTACTCCCATTTGAAGCCTGCAACCTCGGCTCTATTAACCTGGCGAAATTCGTTACCCAAAAAGACGGGGCGCCGGCCGTCGACTACGAGAGGCTCAAGGAAATCACCTGGCTGGCCGTCCGTTTTCTGGACAACACCATCGATATGTCGCAATACCCGTTGCCGGAAATCACCGCCATGGTCAAAGGCAACCGCAAGATCGGGCTCGGGGTGATGGGATTTGCCGATATTCTTTTTGAACTCGGTGTGCCGTACCATTCCGAAGAGGCACTGAAAATCGCCGAAGAAGTCATGTCGTTTATTCAGACCGAAGCACATTCGGCGTCAAGCGAACTGGCAAAAACCCGCGGGGTTTTCGAAAACTTCGGCAATAGCGTTTATAAAGATCGAAATGGCAGCCAGTATAGAAATGCGACTGTCACCACCATCGCCCCCACGGGCACGTTGAGCATTATCGCCGGGTGCTCCAGCGGTATCGAACCCCTGTTTGCCTTAAGTTTTGTCCGACGGGTCATGGACAACGACGAGTTGATCGAGGTCAATCCTCATTTCGAACGTGTGGCCCGTGAGCAGGGTTTCTACAGCCCGGAGCTGATGAGCCGGATAGCCAAGAAGGGGAGCATTGCGCACCTGGAAGACGTTCCGGAAGAGGTGCGTAAAACCTTTGTTACCGCCCATGACGTTGAACCGGAGTGGCACGTCCGGATGCAGGCGGCGTTCCAGAAATATACGGACAATGCCGTATCCAAAACCGTCAATCTGCCCCGGGATGCCACAACGGCGGATGTGTTGAAGGTTTACAATCTGGCTTACGAACTCGGATGCAAAGGGGTAACCATTTACAGGGACGGCAGCAAGGAGAATCAGGTGCTCTCCTTTTCCGAAAAGGAAATCAAAGGCAGCGGTTTTATGACCGCCGTCAAAGAGCGCCCCGACACTCTGGAGGGTTTCACCACCAAGACCAAGACAGGTCTGGGGCAACTCTATGTCACCGTAACGGAATACGGTGGACAGCCGTTCGAAGTTTTCGCCACCATCGGCAAATCGGGCCGATCAACTACCGCTAAGACCGAGGCCATCGGTCGTCTGGTGTCCTTGGCGCTCAGGGCCGGCGTCAAGGTGAATGCCATCGTCGATCAACTCAAAGGCATCGGCGGCGAGCATCCGGTATTTCAACAGGGTGGCCTGGTCCTGTCCATTCCGGATGCCATCGCCAGGGTTCTCGAAAAACGGTATCTGACCGAAGACAATACCGGCGGTCGGGCCAACCGGAAAAACGCCCTGTTGGGAGAAACCTGCCCCGAGTGTGGCCAGACGGTCAGCTTCGAAGAAGGGTGCATGATATGCCACTTTTGCGGGTTCAACAAGTGCGGCTGATACTTTTTTTGACGGAATCCGTCGTTTTTGAATGCCGGAATGAAAATCACGGAACGGTGTACTTGGGAATCGTTTCAACAGGTGCCTGAACGCCGTGATGCGGCCCGGCGGCCGGCACCGGCCGGGTGCATTACGGTCTCGACCCGCCCGAACACGCCGTGTGAAGCGGTCACGGCCCCATGGTCAAACCCGGCGGAATGGCGGGCCGTCAACCAGGCCATCAGTCGCCTCATCCAACGCCACGACCCTTTCTTCATCCCCACCCGGGCCCTCGCCCTCCGGCTGGCCGATCATCTGAAATCTCTTTTTTTCACGGCCGACCGGCTCTGCCTTTCAACCTGCCGGCTCTGCCCGGACCCCTGCTGCGAGAAAGCCTGGGCATGGTTCGACTTCAAAGACCTGCTTTTCATGCACCTGTGCGGTAGCGAGATCCCCGACAGCCAGGCGTTGTCCGTCCCGGGTGATCGCTGTCGATACTTGGGCCACCGGGGCTGCCGGCTGCCGCGCATCATGCGTCCCTGGGTCTGTACCTGGTACGTCTGTCCGACCCAGGCGGCGCGGATGAGAAGGGTGCCAGTGTCGTTGAGGGGGACATTCGAACGGAGCGTCGATCGGGTAAAACAACAACGCACGGCCCTGGAAGCGGCGTTTATTCATATAACGACCGGAGCGTCCCGGGATGGGGATGGTTCGGTGGCGTGCCGTTGACGGCCGGGCAGGGGAGGCGGGTCGAGACATAAAAATGGGAAACCGGTTTTCGAAACCGGCTTCCCGTCATTTGACTTTGATCGATCTGCGGTTGCCGGTTCGTCCCGATAACCACAGCCTGGCGATGATCATTGGCAGGTTTGGGTTTTCTTGCCCCATTGGACTCCGTCACATTCGCCGAGCTCGCAGGCCCGGACGAAATCACGACAGGCGAGGTCGTCATTTCTCAACTTGTGATAGGCAAGCCCGCGGTTCAGGTAGGCCAGGGGGTAGTCGGCATTCAAGGATAAGGCCTTGTTGTAATCTCTGATGGCCATCTGGTAGTTGCGCTGATCGAAATAGATGTTACCCCGGTTGTTGTAGGTCTGCTCCAGGTTGGGGGCCAGGCTGATCGCCTTGTTGTAGTCCTGTATGGCCTTGGCATAATCTTTCATGTCGCGATAGGCGTTGCCGCGGTTGTTGTATGCCTCGGCAAACGCTGGATTCTCATGAATTGCCTTTTGAAGAAACGTGACGGCTTTCTGCGAATCCGTATACCGGGCCTTCTGCCATAGCGAAACCGCGCGGGTGTTCCAATCCGCATTCTTCAGGCTGTCATTGGGGCTTGGTTTTTTTGCGGTGATCCGTTTTCTCACTTTTCGGGCCACCGGTTTGTTTGTGTTTTTATCTGCGATAATCTTTTTGAGGTTTTGGGACAACAGCCCCAGTCCACCCTCGTCGGGAAGCGACTGCAGCAGTTTGGCCGGGCTTGTCATATAAACCAGGGCTCCGGCCAGAATCATACACACTGACCACAACAGCATCGGTTTCGTCAGCTGAAGTTGTTTCGACTTGAGCCACCCCCACACATAGGTGTACAGTCCCCCGGTCATGAGCCCGAGAATACCGGTTAGCACACCGCCTTGTTTGAACGATTTTACCAACACCACCAATGAAAGAATGGTCGCCCCGAGAAGGGCCAGCGCACACATGGACGTGTAGATGAGATCCATATCCTATCCTTTTGATGAGAAGTTTCGGGCGAATCCGGCCACCTCTTATACTTGGCCGGTGCGGCGGTATGCCGCGTTCGATTGTATGACCAATTTTATCATTTCACCGCTGCCAACGCAAGTTGTTCGCAATTGTATGGAAAATATATTAAATGATAACTTATGGTTGGATAGTTTTTAATCGATATAACGGTCATCGAACCGGTGGAAGGCCGAAAGGGAGAGACGGAGAAATCAGGCGGAATCTTCTTTTTCGATGTAAGAGCGAATGATCTCTTCCTGATAGGGTGACAGGTTGGTGAACCTGATGCCGACGCCTTTGTCACCGATCCAGGTCACACTGGCGTCCAAAGTCAGCGGTTGCTGATAATTCGGGAGCTTGAAGGTGAGGACCATTTCCTGGTCGGTGGTGAAGGCCGCTTCTGTCTCTATAAAAACGCCGACGGTGCTGATGTTGAGTATGTAGTCCTTGAAATCCTTTCCGCCTGTGGAATAGTTCACGTTCAGCAGGCAGTCTTTGCGTTTGTGCTCGCGCATGAAGGACTGGTCATCGTCCAGGCTCAGTGTTTTGACCGGCTGATCATAGGTCGTTAGATTTTCAAGCTGCCGCAGAAGTTTGAGCTGTTGAACTTGGGTCAAATCGATGATGGCTTTGAACAAATGAGTTTTAAGGCGGTTCTTTATAAGTTGCCTGAGAAGCACCAGTTGCTGTTCTTCGCTGAGGTTACCGATGGCACTGAAAAGTTTGGTGATGATCCGGTACGATTCTACTCTCTCGTCGGCGTCTTCCATAGAACGATTCCTTTATCGGTGGGTCTCCAGGGGCTTGAAGGTTAAACCAAGCGCAACTGCCAGATATAACTTATAATAATATTTTGTTTCTGTCAATATGATTGCCGGCTGTTCACGGGGAATTTAAATAAGGAAAGAGCGCAACGATTCCACCATTCCAAAATCCAGAATCTAAAATCCAAAACGACAAAGAGAGTGAAGCGGTGGATGGCGGCACTTTATTCTGACAACACGCTAACCAAGAATACTTTTTCACCAACGGGGGGGCGGAAGTGCCAACCCGAAAATTTTATAAATATTTTAAAGATGAGTCTTCAAGCGCAAAGACGAAGAGGGCCTATCGACCAATCGGTGGCATGTCCGGGATAAGTGGATAAGATATTTGATTTTTATCGAATTTTGGCCTATAGTTATAAGTGCTCAGTAAGTCATTCTTTCAACGTTGGGAGATTTCTGTTTGAATCCTCATTTTGAACGAAATCGGTTATCGTTAATCGCCAGACACTTTTAATATCGATACTCTACCACACGGAAGCCGCATGTCCCAGAAAGTGTATATTACCAGCAAACAGATGATTACTTTCACCTGTCCTGAGTGCCAGCACCCCCGTATCGTTAGTATTACCGAACACAAGGGGCTGGAGAAAGCCGTCAGTGTGCGGGTCACCTGTAAGCGGTGCGGGAACAAATACCGGGCCACCATTGAGAGGCGACAGCAGTACCGCAAGGCGGTGAACCTGCCCGGCACTTTCACCCACCTGGTCAATGGACGGCCGCGGGGCAAGGGGTATATGACGGTGATCGATCTCTCCCGCACCGGATTGAAGCTCAAGCTGAATGACAAAGGTGGCTTTGCCATCGGCGACCGGCTGGTGATCGAATTTTCCCTCGATGACGCCAACCACTCCCTGATCAAGAAGGAAGTTGAAATCAAGAAGATCGACAAGGCCGAACTGGGCGTCGCCTTCCTCTCCATGCACCCCTCAAATCCCTCGGACAAGGCTCTCGGGTTTTACATGTTCGGTTAACTTTTGCAATCTGGAAGGCGGTGCTGGGTCTGAACCGGTTAGTTTTACCGTTTGAAAAAAATTTCAATTCCACTTGTTTTTCTTTATTTCTGAGTTTGCTAAATTCTGCTTCTTATTTAATGATACCCAAATTGAGCGATTTTCAAGCTTACCGCAGGTAAAAGGAAAATGTCGTTCCGCTATAGTAAACTATGCGGGACGTCATTTGACGCCATCGATGCGGTGAAACTGGAAATCCGGTAAGGTTTTATATTTTTGAAATTCTGATGGGTAGAATTCCTTATTTTTATTGTTTATTTTCATATTTCGAAAATATGAAATGCCCAACTTGGGTGATGCAGAGGCCATATTGGTCCCTGTAATGTTTCTTTTTTAAAGATTATTATCCGATATTTGGTTGATATGGTTGCATAAAGGATGTAATTGACTTCAAGGGTCGACTGGGTTAAAAGTGCAGATGAAAAATCTAATAATGTTCGTTATAACTTGAAATGATGGGGGGAGATCTTATGAAATCAGGTGAAACCGGTCAAAAACTCGCTGATGTAATAAAAAAAGCGATCTCAGATTGTGAAATCACGAGTTCCGAGTATGATGAAATTCTCGCAACGGCTAACGCAGATTCAAAAATCGATGCGATGGAGCAAAAATTGCTCGAGCAGTTCCAAGGGTTGATTGCCAACGGTACCATTAAAAGAATTCCCGGTTGAAAATTAACAGACATGACTGCATGCGCTAGGCTACTGCGGTGTCTGACGGTAACCAACAATAGCCGTCATCTATTCGTTTCGACGCCGATGCTTTGCCACAAGAGAATTCTTTGTGAAGGAGATATTTTTCATCTGGACAAGGGATAATATAACTTAAACTGATCGGTTCCAGGTTCAGAGTTAAGGGTTCAAAGGTTATAGTGTTCTGATTTCTTAAACTTTAAACGCCATTGTTTGGATTGGCCGTTTTCACCTTTTGGCTGAAACATGGAATTCCAACGAATTGAGGCATAATACGATTATCAGAGACCAGTTATGGAACTTTGACTGGGAACTATGAACGTTGAACCGCTCAACCTATGTATATTAAACTGTGATGACAATAAGTCTCCGGTGCGACCGTAAAATTGGTTCCTGAATTGCTTCAGGTCCGCAGTCTATTCACCTGTTTGTAGTGATTTAGCTCTCGTTTGTTCTCTTCTCATCTCACCCGGTCCGTGAGATAGCCGGCTTGCCCGATTCACGATTCCGATATCTTTCCGGTCATATCTAAAAGAAAAGACCCGCCGCTCTGGTTTGAGAGACAGGGCCTGAATCCTTTTATCACCAGGCGTTTGGGGTATTTCTTGGCCTTATGGTATCGCAGAAGCCTGGCTAAATTGCCAATGGTTTCATACCTGCCAGGGATTCGGTTCTTATCTATTACTGGTGGTTATGCCATGGCGTCTTCTGGAACGCAATATCCCAATCTCCAACACCAGTTGTTCCACATTCGCTGTGCGTCATTGAAATCGCTGTATTCAGGCGTAGAGCTGTTACATTGAGGGCAAGAAACGACATACAGGTCTTCTTCTAAACTGTGTGTTACTTGAGGAGAGCCACCGCATTCACAAACTATTAATTTCATGTAGCACCTTTGCGATTCAATTATATTATAATTATAATTGCTGCAGTTGTAAGTTCAATGCGCAATAGGGGATATTTTCACGAATATGATTAATGCACGATGCGATGACAGGATGTTTTGAATGGATATTCGAGTTTGATTGAAATACGGGGGATAGGGCAGCGATGGATACAATCATCAATTATGTATTGGTAACGGTGCTTGGCATTGCTCTCTTTGTGGGCCCTGTCTTGATAGTTGCCTTTCTTGTTAAAAAGAAAAAAGGAGACAAACATACAATCCGGAGGGAATAGGGGCAGTCGCCTGGGAAAAAGAAAGAAATCAGGCCCATGGTGCCGGTTTTATTACCTCCGGATAGATAAGATTTCTGCAGAGTAGTTAGAGTCAAATGGGAACAAAGAAATATTTTGGAGGAGATGGGAGGGTTCGGCCCTCCGAACTCGATGCCAAACGTCGTGCTCTCCCAACTGAGACATCTCCGTTGAATCTGCAATCTGCATATACAATGCCAGAATGTGTTTGGTGTTTAACATTCTATAATCATAAATAAAATCCTTATAATGCATCACCCGAAAAGATTGTTTTTGTGAAATTAGTTTCATATTATTATAACAATTCGGCATACTTTTTCATAAAGAAGGCGACCCGTTTGTCTGACGGATCGCCTCAAATGGAGGAGTAGTGACGAAGCACGCCCTGATAGCGAAACTATTTCATTTGGAAAGGCAGGTCAAATATATGCGAATAGTGGTTTGGGTTAATCTGTTTACTCGGGCTTTCTCTTTGGAGTGAAGTTCATAATTATTGTGGCTTCCGAATCCTGTAAGAGCTCATCGAACCATTCCTCATCACCTTCGTCCAGTTCATCGCGCCAGCCATCAATTTTTGTGTCATCGTCGATATCTTTTAGCAGTGGGTTTTCATTATTGTCCCACAGGGTTTTTCCACATTTATCGCACCAAGCATAAGAATTTTCTAAAAGTCCATCAAACTGAGGCTTAAGCCACCTTAATATAAATTTTTTATCAGGTTTCCAGGAATCATGACCAATTTTCTGAGCACATTCGCTGCATAGCAGGCATTCATTTGAGTACAGAGCCAAGAGCCTTTTGTCATTATCGAGTATTATTAAAAAATACCCCTTTTTCATAATTCCCATTATCAACCCTTTCTTTTTGTAGGGCTCTATCCCACTATTTCTGCAGATTTTTTTCTCAAAAAAAAGCCCCGTTTCACATGTTCAAGAAACGGGACTTAAGTCATAATTTTATAGTCCATAAATGATCATTGTTAGGCCTTCGGATATAGTTGTCAGTACCTCATTTGGTTGTCTACGATACCATTCAAACTATTGAAAGCTGATATTAGTATCGGTACAGATTTTTTTATTTCTGTCCTTTCTCATACAATCAATATATTGTGTTTGTCAATAAGCAACTATACTATATGTGCCAATATATTTCAGGTAAAATAAGCTTTCAGGGATGCAGGTTATATAAAACGCTGCCTGGTTTACAAAGGAAGGCGGCGATCAGTCAGCCAGACGGGCCGCCATGGTGGGGAAGATGAGTGCTTCATGGCACCTGAGAATTTATCATCCATTTTACTAATGAGACTAGTCATGCATAGCGAAGAGACGAGGACGATAGTTTTTGATTTTTATGGTACCTAGGGGGCGGGCGGCACACCAGGTAGGGAGGGAATATATGAGAATGGGACTCCTTTGTAATCATTGGCTGAGTAGATGAATGATTCGTCAGTTTCAGTGGTGTAGAGAGGATTAAATACTGGTCAGAAAGAGAATTTAGTACTGGGGGGGGCGGTCTATCGTTGCAGCACATAGTTGAAAGAAAACCGAACATGACTCCCCGATTCTGAGATTACGACACAGAATTTTAGTAGGACGCGATAATCTGATTAGGGCTAATTAACCACCTGCTCATTGAATATTTTTAATCCCTTTATGGGTAGCCACGAGTAACGCACCCGGCTCGTGAGGCGCGTAAGTGGGGGCAGGCGACCGTAAGGAACGGTGCCGAGACACCCTGCTACGGCAGGTAGGAAGCCAAACAGGAAAATGGCAATTTCTCCACTGAAAATAGGGAATGGCTATGTGAATCTATTCTGAAAAACTTGCACTCAATATAAATAGCAGATATTTTAAATAACAGTTGAGCTGAGACGCGGGAAGCGCCAGCGTTTACCCATCTATTCTCCAGCGCGTTGTGATGAAAAAATAGATCATAGGTTGGCTATTACGAAAAACACAGCTGATGCAAAAAGAGAAATGGAACCGATTTTGGCAAAATGCTGGATCCAACTCATGTACTTGCTAGTCGCCCTTGATGAAACCCGGTGGGGCCTTGGCCCATGGATACCCCTTAATTGCCATCTGGTATCCGAGCTCATATAGCTTACCCATGTACACCGGGTCGAACCCTTCCTTGAGTTCGTCGTCATAGTCCGGTCCGAGAAAGGCAAAAGGCGCTGTTAGTGCTCCGGTGCTGATCCCGGTCACCATGCTGAACTCAGGCCGAGTCCCGGATGCGGTCCACCCTGCAAAGAGTCCGGCGCCAAAAGCTCCGTTTGGACCACCGCCCGAGATTGCCAGGTAGTTGTGAGCTTTCTTGTAGATCCCCGAAAAATGTTTCCGAAAATCAGTATCGGTATAAGTTTCGAATGTCTCCAGAGAGAATTTAGGCCACTCATCTGCCCAGAAGCGGGCCTCCGGAATTCCTTCTATCCCGACCTGTGAAATCAGTTCCTCTGGCACCGGCTTCATTGTTGAAGTGCTGGCACAGCCGGCAACCGTCAACAGGATAGCGATGGTCAACAGCCGGCTGGACAATAACCAGATTAGCTTTTAAGTTGTGATCTCAGCATTCAATTCACGCCTTCTTTTTATTTACGTTTCTATTCAGTACAACTAAGTGCGTTACTCCCCGGGTCCCGGCTTCAACCTCGGCTGAAAAATAGCCTTCTGCATTGGTAAAAAATGTAAAAGGGTCGCTTGAAATGGATACCGCTGCACCTGATACAGGATTGCCGTTAATATCGTGCACATAGCCACTTACACTGACGAGTTCCTTAGTCTCAGCTTCACCATAGCTGCTGCCACCACACCCGATAAACAAAATAGAAAAAGCCAGAAGCAGGAGAGAAAGAAAGATTGGATTAATCCTTATTGTCGGCAATCTCTTTTAAACTGTGTGCCTTTGCCCGCTTTTCCCATTGTTGACGCGCCAGTGCTTGCATGTCTTCGGCCTGATCCATTTCATCAACAATTTCCATACCCAAGAGAGTTTCAACAACATCTTCCATAGTCACAAGACCTTTTGTTCCTCCGTACTCATCAACTACGATGGCAATGTGTTGGCGTTGGTTGAGGAAAAATTCAAGTAATGCTGATAGAGACATGTTGCCAGGCACTGATTGTATATCCCGTTTTAGTGTTTCCAGTGTGGCCCCACCGCGATCACCTACTTTAAAATGTAAAAGATCGTCCCTAAGAATAAAACCTGTAATATGGTCTATATCCGTTTGATAAATAGGTATGCGGGAGAATGTCACGGATGGCTTGATAGCCGAAGCTTCGGAGACTGTCATACTCTGTGGAAAGCTTGAAATAACCGTTCGCGGTGTCATGATATCGGCGGAGGTAAGAGAACCGAACCGGAACAAATTCTGGATAATTCGTGATTCATTCTGATCGATTTTTCCGGTTTGTTCTCCAATATCGGCCATGGCGATGAACTCCTCACGACTGAATACGTGAGTAGTTTTGCCACGGGCTATAAGCCGGGTTAGAAATTCAGAAATCCATATTAATGGATACAACACCCATATCAAAATATGTACAAATTGTGCTGTAAGACCGGCTAAAGAGCGCCAGTGCATGGCACCGATGGTCTTGGGGATGATTTCTGACAGGAACAGAATCATCAGAGTCATTAAGGCTGAAAACAAACCGAACCAGGCACTACCGAAAACCACTGTTGCTTTAGATCCAGAGCCGATGGCACCTACTGTATGAGCAATAGTGTTTAAGGTTAAAATTGCGGCGAGAGACTTGTCCACATTGTCTTGCTTCAATTTTTTCAACAATGCTGCAAGTTTTGGTTTTCTGCCCTGAAGCTCTGCGATATAAGACGGGGTGATGCTCAGTAGAACCGCTTCGGCCACACTACAGAGAAAAGAAAAAACCAGTGCCATTAGGATGTAGGTTGTTAGTAGAACGACATCCCCTTTAGAATAGCCACCACTTGACGAACCAACAGCAGTTATCCCTGCAACAGCCTGACTTCCCACTACTAATTGGACAATCATAGCAACAATCGAAAAACGAACCATTTTTGAGAATAGCCATATCATTTATTTTGTACCAATCAAATCTGAAGGTTTCATCCGATTACAAAGGATTATCCGAAATCCATGCGGATTAAAATACCAAGGATGGCCAACAAAGCTACCCATACCGTAATTGCGACCCGCGTTTGCTTTTTCGCTTTTTTCGCCTCCCACCAACTGTTGGGACGAACCCCTTGATATAGAAACATAGCAACACCGGAAATATTAACGCAGACCAAATTAGTGGCTAACAACAATAGGGCGTTCAGACTAGCCTGGAATTGCCCATCACCTATAAGAATACCGAATACCATTAGCGGTGGTAGCAACGCAACAGCCACCATCACACCGATCAAGCTTCCAGAAACGCCTGAGGTAAAAGTGAGTGCTCCCGCTGCCCCCGATGCGAGCGCAAGAATAAAGTCTGCGTAGCTTACATGCAGGCGGGAGGAAATTTCCGGATTGGAGATATCGGTGCTGGCAAACCACCCGAGGGCTATCGCGATACTCAAGGCAATAACAATCCCCGTAATGTTGGTTCTGGTAGATCGTTTCGCCAGTGCGGAATCACCCAGGGTTGCCGCCAGTGCCAACCCCATATTCGGTCCCAGTAGTGGAGCAATGACCATAGCTCCAATGATGATAGCAACGTTGCCCCGCAGCAAACCGATCGCAGCCACAAAAGAGGAAAGAATTACCAACAAGATAAATGTACGGCCACCGGAGGAAACGCTGTTGATGTCCTCGTACAATTCCTCACGGTAGATGCGCGTCGCTTCTTTCTCGCTTTGCTCAATCGATTCTTCTGACTTGGCTTTTTCGTCAATTTTCAAACGGGGAATAACCGCTTCGACCGGAGTGATTATTACACGAAAACCATCCTGAAGACCATATCTGTTCTCAATAAAGTCGAGTACCGGTTCGACCAATTCTGCGTCTATAAGGAGCTTAACCTCCATCCAATTCTTCTCTTCAATTTCGTAATGTTCAATGATGCTGAACTTCTCCTTCAAGTCATCAAGAGAACCTGAGAATTCTTTTGGAAGGTAGATATGTGCTAGTCTCAAAGCCATATAATCGTTTTTCCTATGGTCGGTCTTTGCATCCGGTTGAAATTAGGCAGAATTCCTGCTCGCATTGATGTTGCCATATAATGACCGCTCGACGATTTTCTCATAAACGGCCCGCTGCCTGGAATGGGCTTCTATTTTCTGCAATGCATATTGCTGGATCATTAGCAAGGGCAAAACGATTTGTTCCCTGATTTCAATCGATCTCCTCGATACGGGTTCTTCTTCCATCAACATGCTGTATCCGGATATGAGCAGCACCATTTTTTTTGACAATTTATATTCCTCAAACAGCATTTCCCAGAACTCCTTGTATTCTTTATCTTTGGCAATATAACCCGTCAATTCAAAATAACATTTGGATAACGACATCATGCTGTTCAGGATGAGTGTCTTAAAGAATGGCACGTTTCTAAATAATATCTTTTAAATCCTCCGCCCGGCCATCATTTACCAGGGACTGCAGGGCCGTTCCGATACCGTAGTAACCAGGAACATTCTGTTTCAGCTGGCTCCAGGAGCCCACAAAAGCAATGGCCCTCAAATCTTTTAATTCCAGTTTTTTATTATCACCTCTTTTAGCCGGCCTGCTACCGATATTGGTTTTAGCATAATACTTTAACGTGCTTTTGTTCTCCAGATAGGGAATAAACATTTTGTGAAGTTTAAGGGCCGTGTACTTCTCGAAACTCAAATAGGCCATGGTCTCTATCAATTTTCTTGATTTTTCGGAGATGGTATTTTCTTTTTCAAACAAACTGTTGGACAATCCAGCGGTGAGCAGTTGCTCGCAGTTGTGGATAAAATGTGCTTTCGTCCCATACATACTGGTAATCGTCTGACCTTGTATGGTCAATTGAATGGCATGATTGGCTATTTTGGGGCTTTGTGAAGCATAGAAACGATGTGTTTTACCCCCACCTCGTGCCGGTGGACCGCCCCGGCCATCAAAAAATATGGCTTTGATGCCGAACGCATCACAAACAGCCGATAATTTCTCTTTTGTTTTGTAGATAGACCAGTTGGCCTGAAGGTATCCGCCATCCTTTGTTCCGTCGGAGAACCCCAACATGATGGTCTGTTTGTTCCGGCGATGATTTATGTGCGATCGGTATTCCGGCAGGTTAAAGAGTTCCTGCATGATCGAATCAGCGTTCGCCATGCCTTGCATGGACTCGAATAGCGGTATGATATCCACAGGCAATTCCTCTTTTCCCCAACAACACCACCTGAAAAGGCTGTATACAAAAAGGACCGCGAAAATATCTTCGGAGTTGCTGATGATATATCTGTTGCAGCCTTCTTCGCCATTCTTGCTCTGTATGGACTTCATTTGCCGGATGGTTCGAAGCGTATCCTTTACAATCTCGTCTTCAAACTGATCCGGATTAACGGAAATGTCTTTACGGAGGAGTATCGCAATCAATTCATCATTTCCCAGTTCCTCCAGGCTGATGTCGATCAGGTTTTCTCTTTTAAGAATTTCCTGGATGGCTTGTTTGTGAACGCTGTGGTTTTGCCTGATATCGAGCGTCGCGAAATGTGTTTTGAATATATTGACTTTATCGATAAGGTTTTCCAGTTCTTCGAAGATATAGACTGTTGTACTTGTCTATAAGCGACGCTTTTATAAGGTGCAGTGGGTCTACTATCTCTCCATACCGGATCGTTTCTGCCGGATCGAACATGGTCACGTAAAGCCTGGTCTTCAGTTTTTCGACAATATCTTCTACCTTCCTGAAGGTCAGTTTTTTCTCTAAATCTTTCAAGTCCTGGTAATAGCATTTCATCAAGGTCATGCGCAGTTCATCGGCCACATCCCGGGTTGTTTCCCAGGTGACAAAGGGATTGCCGTCCCTGTCTCCGCCGGGCCAGAATCCAAGCTGAATGATATCGGGACAATCAAAATGTCTGTCCTGAGTATTTTTCCTGATATAGGAATACAACTCACCGACGGCATCGTAATACACATTCCGAAGAAAATAGATGATATTCTTGGCTTCATCAAAGGGAGTCGGTTTCCTGCTGTTTATCAAGGAGGTCAATCCCAGTTGTTGTAATGCGAGATCAATTTCATCGATATCGTTTTCATCGATCAGTGATCTCAAATTGCTGATGATATCCAATACCGAAGCAGAATAAAACTGCGTTGGATGCGCGGTAAATACGATCCGCACATTAAAACAGGATAGATTTTCTGACAATTTACACGTGTTTTTATTGCCCGCCAACAGATGATTGCAATCTCTGAGGGACAAATGATCACCCGTCTGAAGCAGTTGTGCAAAAGCGGCGTCTTCTACACTGTCGTAAAGGACCACCTGCCGCTCGACATACTGAACAACGCGAAACATAAAATCGATTTTTTCTTTTTCAGATTCAATATTTGCATGAATCTTGAAAAAAGAATCCAGGATTTCGAGTGGTTCACTGCCGGTGTCGAGACCTTGTTTACAGACATGGTGCAATAAGGGAATAAGCATTCCGATATTATCGATCTTCCGAAAAGGAAGATTCAGGAATAAACTGTTGTAAACAGAAAATATATTCTTTACCGATTTTTCAAACACGTTTACTCTTTTAGTTATATTCATAATTTGGCTCAACTTTCGGGCTTAGGCTACGTGCCGCACCTGGCCAGCTCCAGGTTGCGGATCTGGTCGTGTGTTAATGCGCAGGTTTTCCAGTGACCAAGCACCTTCAACTTGGAAAACTCTCACGTGTAACCCCTCCTATTTAAATAGGGTTTCCTGAACAATTCAGGTTCTTGCGGCGGCCATAGTTTTCCCTGAATATATATGAAGTAAAAAACTGGTTATATAACGTAGTAAAACTGATTTCTGCTCTTTGAAAAACAGGCACAAAAAAATGGCAGCCAGCCATTTCTCCAGGTTCATCACCAAAAAGCACAGTGCGATCGCCGTTTCACTGGTAGATGCCAGCTTGGTCATCAACCGGCCGATACCAAAACGCCGTTTACCCTGGCCGAACTTGCCCTCTATCGGTATCCGATCCAGTTCATCCTGCCGTGCCTGAACGGCTCCGGCCTTAAGCCGGGCGGCATTCTCTGCGGTCACCTTCGGCGGTCTTCCCCATCTCGGACCCGACAACCGGATGCGGTGTTTCTTGCAATAGCGAAGATTGTCTCGCGTGCGGTAGATGCGATCCGCATGCACCGACTTCGGATAAACCCCGAAACGCCTCTTGTAGGCTTCTACCTGGTCTTTCAGGTCTACACTTTCGTTGAAGTTGTCCCAACTGCATCGATCCACAAACCCGTAGCCCTCTACCAGGTTTACAGACAATTTGGGGCCGAACTCGGTATCGCTTCCGGCCTTGCCTCTTTTTATCGGCCGCACATGCGGTTGGCTGATGCTCACGATACGATCGCCGATCCGACGGATGCGATTCTCATACATCCAGCGTTGCTGACGGTAGAGCTCGCTGACCACCAATAGATCTTTATATTGTCGTCGGTTCAGAACCCTAAGCCCTGTTGACTCAGATAGCTTGTCAATGCTTGCCAGGTTGCGGTGCAGATAGCCCAACTGACCCCGGAGTGCTTTACGAAGTTTTCGGCCGCCGACTCTCCTGCTTTTGGCCACAGCAAGGTAGGCTTTTCTGGTTTTTACTCGATAGGTTCGAGGCTTCTTAAAACCTCGACCACGGCTTTTATGCAGCACCTCGATGACCTGCTCGCTCTTCTGCCGGGCGGCGTTCAGAAGCTTCAAGTCAGTCGGATAGGTGATGTCAGCCGGGACGCAAGTCGCATCGAGCACCAGCTTGCCCTTGTTGGATGGGCCTTGTGGCTGATCATCATCGTCATCATCTTCTTTGATGCTCTCAGAGGCCCTGGTGACAATGACCTCATTGACATGCTTGAGAACATCGACGGAAAAGCGTTTTCGAAAATGCACTAGCATGGTGGGATGAAAGGGTTGCTCGGTAGTAAATTGCTGCAACCCACAAAAATACTGCAGATAGGGGTTCTCCCGGATCTGCTCCACGCACTCCTCGTCGGTGAGCCCCAGACGCTCTTTAATAATCAGTGCCGCCAAGGCCATGCACACTGAAAGTGCCGGTGGTCCTTGACCGCTGCCGGTAAAATTCCGGCAGTATTTCTCTTCGAACTCGTGCCAGGGAATCATCTCTGCCAAACGGACCCAGCGATTATCCGCTAGTAATTTGCCGCCGAATGGCAGGTGAAACTCGACAAATTTCAGCTGTTTTTCATTGTGTCTGTACATAATCTCCGGCGCATTGGAGCAAGGAATTTCGGTGAAATGGCTTGTTTTCCGTGCACTTTTTGCAACCGAAATAGCATAATTTAGAAATATTAACAAGCATTTATACGTTATTCAGTTGGCCTTACCTATGCCCCTGTTCAGGGTGAAATATATATCCGACAATTGCTCACACCGATCTCACTTGGCTATTTATTATTAATCGTGCGTACCGGGGCATACGCCACATCGCCTCTGATCGTTTTAGTAAAAAGAATCAACAACATGAAAAATCCGGACTTTCTTGATGTGCCATCGGCTGAGCCTGATCCTCGCTTCTATCGCTTTGTTGAACTTAATAGGAAATTGATTTCAGCGGATGTTGTCAATTGGGTGGCAGATCCAAGAAAAGAGGTCGCTTTCGATATCTTGATCACCGGTTATGTCCTCGATTATTATGATAATCGGGGGAAAAGGATACGAAAATCCTTAAAGAAGGGAGCAACCCTAAAAAAAGCAAAAGAAAAACTTAGAGAAATCGAGGATCAACTTACAAGGGGGATCTACATTTCTGAAACCAAGATTCCAACTTTTCCCGAGGTTGCTAAAGAATGGCTAAAACACAAAAAGCCGAACATAAGATCTTCAACCTGGTCCGTATACGAAGGTCACACTCTCAATCATTTTTCTGAATTTGAAGATTTGAAAATCAATCGAATCACAATTGCCATGATTGAAAAGTGGATCACTGACAGGCAGGCTAAGGAAATGCCGATAGGAACGATCAGGAAAGTTCAGGTATCAGTGGGTCAGATTTTTAAATATGCAGCAAGACACAAGTACCTTTCCTACAACCCGTTTTCAGATGCTGAACGGCCAAGAGGGAACAAGAAAGAGGATACAATCGAAGTTTTAACTCCCGATAAAATCAATGCCTTGCTCAAAGCCGTTACGGATCAAAAATACAATACGCTTTTTAGGCTGGCAATTTTCAGCGGGGCTCGGCAAGGGGAACTATTTGGTTGGAAATGGTCTGATATGGATTGGGAAAATAGCCAGGTTCATATCCAGAGAACCTTTAACAATCAAGAATGGTACGATGTAAAAACCGAAACATCGAACCGTAAAATTGACCTGGGACCGGCGATGATAGCCGAATTGAAAAAAGGGAAGTTGGCCTGTCTACCAAATGATCTTGATCTCATTTTCCCGAACGAGGCCGGACAGCCTCTAAATCATAATAATGTCGTCAGTCGCTATTTCAATACGGCACTTATAGAGGCCAAAATTGAACGGATCAGATTCCATGATTTACGGCACACATTTGCAAGCCTACTGATAGAGCAAGGTGAAAACATAAAATACATTCAAGCACAGCTCGGGCATTCGAGTCCCACAGTGACCTGGAACATTTATGCTCACCTAATGAAAAAGGTGAATCAGGAGGCTGCCAGTCGGCTTGAAAATACCGTTTTCAATGACACCGGTCACAAAATGGTCACAACTAAGTAAAAAATGAGAACCTTAAATCCCATAAAAACTTTACAGCAAGCATTTCACAAGAACCAATCTTTATTTGCTACCAATAAAAAAGGATTTACAAGCTTATATGCTTGTAAACCCCTATATTTACTGGTAGGCGGTACTGGATTTGAACCAGTGACTTCTACCGTGTGAAGGTAGCACTCTCCCGCTGAGTTAACCGCCCGGAATTGCTTAACTGTCGACTCTTTCCTTCAACTCTTTGCCGACTTTGAAAAACGGAAGTTTCTTGGCCGGAACCTGGATGCGGGTACCGGTTTTGGGGTTGCGGCCGACGTACGGCCTGTATTCGTTGACCGTAAAGCTGCCAAACCCGCGGATCTCGACCCTTTCTCCCTTTGAAAGTGTCTCTTCTATCGCTTCGAAGAATATGTCTGTGACTGTTTCAGCATCTCTGCGACTTAAGTCAGCCTCTTCCTTCAGCACACTGATCATATCCGATTTATTCATGGACTCTCCTCAAGGGTTTCGGTAATTTGAGCATTGTGACGTCGGCGCCGTATTTATGGAAAAAACGAGGTATACATAGTGGGTTATACACATCGAAGTCAAGAAATTTTTCAACAAATTTGAGCGGATAGAGATTTGTAGTTGTAAATGTCTGAATTTATGCAATAGAAAATACATCAAGCATTTCAATGCTGTCCGGCAACGCTTCTGTTGGCCGGTCGCTGAAAACTTTTATGAAACTTGCGGGTTTTGGTCTTTCTCGTTGCCGTTGCTGTCAATGTTTTCGATAGACTGGAGGTTGGGCGTTGTTTCAGGGTTGCCACCTGGCGGTTCAGAACTGTCATTTGGGTCTGGATGCGGCAGGTCGATGTTTCCGTCCTCGGCGTCTTCGGTGTGAAATTCCTCCGCTTCGTCGTCGTCTTCAATGACGACGTCGGAGCGATCTACCAGTGCCTGCCCCATTTCATCGATTTCTTTCGGGGTCGGCAGGTCTTTGAGGTCTTTCAGGTCGAAAACTTCCAGGAACCGCTTGGTTGTGGCATAAATCAGCGGGCGCCCCGGGATTTCCTTACGCCCCAGAACGCGTACCAGCTTACGTTCCAGCAAGGCCCTGATGACACCGCCGCAGTCCACTCCCCGAATATGCTCGATATCACTGCGGATAAGCGGTTGTTTGTACGCGATGATCGCCAGCGTTTCAAGGGCGGCTTTACTGAGGCGTGGCGGTCTTGGTTGAATTAGCTTTGTTATCCATTCGGTATGCTCCGGTCGGGTGCGAAACTGGTAACCGCCGGCGACCTCCTTCAATACAAAACCGCCGCGACGGGTGTCATACTCCTCTATGAGGTCGTTCAGGGCCCCTCGAATGTCTCCAGCGGCGATTGGCGCAAGGATGATTTTCAACCGCTCGAGCGTCAACGGTTCTTCGCTGATAAACAGCAGGCTTTCCAGAATACCTTTGATATTTTCCATTATTCGTAAAACAATCGAATGAGTCCGGTTTGGGTATGTTGCGCCAAGCGCACCAGGCAAAGCTTCACCATTTCCAGCACCGCAAGAAAGGTGACGATAACGTCACTCTTGGTGGGGCGGTTTGCAAAAAGCTCCTCGAAAGTCAAGCTATTGTTGGTTTCAAACAGATCGACAAGTTCTGCAATGCGGTCCTTGACGGAAATGGTGTCGGTCGTCAAGTCGAGGCGGGCTTCCGGCGATATGTTTTTCAATACTTGCTGAAAAGCATCGATGAGCTCGAACAGGCCTATTTTGATGAATTCTTCATCTGGCCTCACAAGATCACTGGTATCGGCACTTGGGCGGACAAATGTGCTTTCCCCGAGAAGTTCTCTATGGGCCAGTTCTTCGGCCGCATTTTTCAACTGCAGGTACTCGGCCAGCGGTCGCGCGATCTCCAATCGAGGGTCTTCATCCCCATCGTCGTCGTCGGTTGGCGGCAGCAGCATCCGCGACTTGATGTGGGCCAGTGTAGCGGCCATGACAAGGAAATCGCCGGCAAAGTCGATATTCATCGCCTTTAACCATTCGAGATATTCCAGATACTGTTTGGTGATAAGGGCAATGGGTATATCGTGAATGTCGACTTCATTCTTCTTGATCAGGTGAACCAGCAGGTCCATCGGGCCTTCGAAGATGTCGGTCAATTTGACCTGGTAATTATGAGAATCTACTTCCATGGAGCGATGGTAGAAAATCCGATGGTTTGCACCGCCCACAGGGGTGCGCGGTGCCTTTATTACCGGTTTAAATTTTCATGGCGGAGCGGACATCCGCCATGGTCTTTTCCGCAATTCGGCGGGCGCGATCATTGCCTTCCTCAATAATATCGTCAACCAGATCCTGCCGGTTTTCATAGTATTGCCGCTTTTCACGAATGGGTTCAAAAGCGTGGATAAGGTTCTTGGCCATGATCTTCTTGCACTCCACGCAACCGATCTGTGCCGAGCGGCATTGAGATTCAATTTCCATTACCGTCGGCGCATCGGTATAGAGTTTGTGGAAGGTAAAAACATTGCACACATCGGGATCCCCGGGGTCGCTGCGCCGTGCCCGCTGTGGGTCCGTGATCATCTGGGACACTTTTGACGCGATCTCTTCCGGATTGTCTGACAGATAAATCGCGTTGTTGTAGCTTTTGCTCATTTTCCGTCTATCCGTGCCAAGGATTTTAGGGGTTTCGGTCAGAATGGCCTCCGGCTCGGGAAAGACGTCCCGGTAAAGGAAGTTGAATCGCCTGGCGATTTCACGGGTAATTTCAACATGGGGAACCTGGTCGACGCCGACCGGTACACCGGTTGGTT
The DNA here is from genome assembly GCA_963848135.1 of uncultured delta proteobacterium. Lineage (GTDB taxonomy): Bacteria > Desulfobacterota > Desulfobacteria > Desulfobacterales > SG8-13 > JARFQH01. The sequence goes on along the minus strand of CAWKCK010000017.1, from coordinate 245,036 downwards.
TGTACATGATAATATCCGCGGCCTGAAGAACCGGATATCCGAGGAATCCAAAAGTCGAAAGATCTTTGTTGCTCAGCTGAATGATCTGGTCTTTATACGTTGGATTGCGTTCAAGCCAGGGGACCGGAGTAATCATGGAAAGAAGCAGGTAGAGTTCGGCGTGTTCTTTTACCTGGGACTGGACGAACAGCGTGCTTTTCTCCGGTGTCAGTCCGGCACTGAGCCAGTCGATCATCATCTCCCGGCTGTAATCGGTGATACGGTCCGTTTTTTCGTAATCGCTGGTAAGGGCGTGCCAGTCGGCAATGAAGAAGAAACAGTCGTAGCTGTCCTGCATCGTCACCCAGTTTGATAGAGCCCCCAACAGGTTGCCGAGATGCAGGGGGCCTGTCGGTCGCATGCCGCTGAGGATCCGCTTTTTTTCTGTCATGTAAGTCACCCCTAAAGGATATTCTGCCAAGCGCCCTTCCATAAATGACCTTTTTGTGCACCGGGCGAGTTCCTCTCCGGTTTCAGGCTGTGTCTTCGCTTAGCCGAATAAATTTTATTTGCTCATAAGACGCTCGATAGTGCCATCAACCATGCGTGGATGGTCACTACCAGATTCTCTCGACGGAATTATGGTCGGTTCCGTGCTTATAAGGAGGGATAAAGCGGTTAGAATGCGTCCGGCCGTGTCAGTGTTGCCCTTCAGGGGCCGCTCGCTGACGACCGGGATGCAATTTCAGGAACCGCCGCGCAAACTGAATTTCTTCGTTTCTTGATGACAGCTTTTCGTCCAGCTTGGCATCTAAAACAGCCTGCAGGATGTCACGGTAAATCGGGCCTGGTTTGATTCCCAAGTTTTTAAGATCTGCGCCCCCCAGATCTACACAAACGTATCGCAGATGGGTTATAAACTGTGATATAGAGCGTTTGACATCTTCACGGCCGGTCGATGCCATCATGTGGAGGACCAGTTCGGTCTTTAACCCGGACAGTTTACTGTAAAGTTCGCTGTTTCTGACCGGCTGATTTCGTTCTATCCAAGCCAGGCATTTTTCGGCAGCAAAGCGTTCCTTGAGAAATATTTTGCGCAGCCGGGGAGCCATTTCGAATCTCCGGCAGATTTCGCCGGTCACCTCTTCGTCACAGGGGCGAATGAGCGCCAGAAAATAAACGGCCCACTTCATATAAGATTCTTCAAGAAAAAGCAAATCATACCAGGCAAGAACCTTCTTCACCGAGTTAAAGAGGGCGATCATCTCTTTGGGCAGATTTATCGATGGGTGGATCACTTTCAATACGTCGTATTCATGCAGGCGAATCAGCGTCGGCGTGGGGTTTTCCTCTTCAAGAATCTGGCGCAGTTCAGCGAAAACCCTTCTGCCACTCAGGCGTTTGAAGAAATCCATTTTAACAGCGTTGTCGATCAAGCCGGACGTCAGTTTGCCGATCGTGAAACTAAAACGCTGTTCAAAACGGATGGCCCGGAATACGCGAGTGGGATCCTCTACAAAACTTAAGTTGTGCAGAACCCGGATCGTCTTTTCCTTGATATCTTTCTGAGCAGTAAAGAAATCGATAAGGGTTCCAAAGTTGTTTTCATTTAGCTGGATGGCCAAGGTGTTGATCGTGAAATCCCGGCGGAATAAATCGAGCTTGATTGAACTCATTTCGACAATCGGCAGTGCTGCCGGAAATTTATAATATTCCATACGGGCGGAGGCCACATCAATTTTGAAACCATCCGGGAAGGTGATGACCGCGGTACCGAACTTGGCATACTCATGAATGCGCGCGCCGATCGCCTTGGCATACTTGCGTCCGAAGGCGATTCCATCGCCTTCTACGACGATATCGATATCCTCGTTCGAGCGGTACAAAAACAGATCGCGCACAAATCCACCCACGACATAGGCCGACGCACCAATTTCATCGGCCACACGGCCGATTTCACGGAGCATCTTTAAAATTCTTTTCGCGAGACGTTCTTGCATGAATTTTAGTATGTTACGGGTTCGAGCATTAACTCTGTGAGAGGCGATGTCCTGTGGATCCCCGTTTCCAGGAACGTGCTTGCGTACCAGGATGTTGAGCAGATCGGTACGTGTAATGACACCCAGGATGTTACCGTTTTCAATCACCGGCAGAATTCGCTGCTTGTTTTCAATGATTTTTTCCTGGATTTCTGTGAGTTCCGCTTCCGGGCCCACCGTTGCAAGGTCAGAACTCATGTATTCTCGTACAGCCACATGGTTCAGTTTATGAAAAAGTGCTTTTTCAACCACTTGCCGGGTAATGAAGCCGGCCGGCAGTTCGGTTTTTCCGACACCGTTGGCGATCTCGGTCACCAGCAGTGCGTTGACGTTGTAGCGTGTCATAATCTCGCCGGCCTCTCGGCAGGGGACATCGGCGGCGATGGCAATGGCCGGTGAAGACATCAGATCGCGCGCCCGCCGGCGGGATTGAATATTGGTGTAAAGCAGGTCCACCAGTACATGCTCTACTTGGGGTAGCGTTCTGCCCTTAACTGTGGCTGCAGCGGCAAAGGCATGGCCCCCACCGCCGAGGTGTTCAAGTATAGCGCCGGCGTCGACTTCCGATACCCTGCTGCGTGCAACGACGTAAATCTTGTTCTCCATAAGAGCGATGGCAAAGATGGCTTCCAGGTTTTCCATCTTGACCATTTTGTGAACCAGAAAGGCAAAATCCGGAACGAATTTTTCAGTCGTTACCACGGTGACAATGACATCGATACCGGAAATCGTATACCGGGTAGAGGATTGAATCATTTCGTTGAGAAGGCTGACCTGATCGTGACTGATTTCCCGGGACATCATGTTCGACACGATATTCAGGTTGGCACCGTGCGAGAGCAGGAACGCCGCCGCTCTGAAATCTTCCTCAGTGGTGGAGAGAAAGGTGAATGATCCGGTATCCTCATAGAGGCCCAGGCACATTATCGTCGCTTCGTCCGGATTGATGTCGATTCCCTTTTCCTGGATGATGGTGGAGAGTATCGTCACCGTGGCGCCGGTCAAGCGGACGACTTCCTTATCGCCTTTGATATCGTTGCTTTTGTCTGGATGATGGTCGTAAGTGTGGATTTCAACATCGGGGCGTTGCAACAGATCGGATAGTTTTCCGATGCGGTGCGGCTGGCGTGTATCAACCAGGACCAGCCGCTTGACTTGGTCAAAATCGATGTCTTTGATATCCACCATATTGAAAAGATAAACCATTGATTTAACAAAAAAATCACGCAAATTCTTTTCCTGCGATCCTGGAAAAACAACCAGGGCTTCAGGATAAAGTTTTTGTGCAGCGAGCATGGATGCAACGGCATCGAAATCAGCGTTGATATGGGTCGTGATAACGGTGAGCCCTGAATCCTTGGTTGAATTGCGCGTTGGCACCGCTGTTTTCTCCTCAATGGTCTTCACTGGGTAATGGCTCCGATAACCCGACAGTATCGTTTTGCGGATGAATGCGGATTCAATATATCTAGAGTTGCACATAACCCGCTGCGAATCAAGCAGCAAGGAGCAATCACCGCTGCGGGCACGGGACGATAAAATGATTTGAAGGTCGTCTTGATCTAACATTAATTTTTATCAAATCGCCGTCTCGTCATTTTTCATCCGATATGGCCTCGTCGCCGGCCGACTTCCGCCGCTTGGGCGATATCCAAATCTTATTGTGGTCTGATTGACATTATGATACAATGTAGATCAAAATTTATACGTTTGCAGTCTTAAGTTTTATGCCGATCCGCGGTTCATCCGGAAGTCACCAGTGGGTCATATGCCCGGTGCCGCTACGGTTAGCGGGAGAATATGAGGTTCAGGTTGATTGCGGTCATAGGTTATTGTCATGCTGTAGGCGATCTTAGGATGCCGTAAATGGCCTATCGCCCATTCAGCCTATACGCACAAATGCTTTTTTAGTTCTTGAAAGGGGATTCAGCACATGCCGGTTTATCTATGGCAAGGTAAGAATGCACGGGGTGAAAAGAAAAAGGGGGAAATGGAGGCGTCCTCCGAAGAAGTCGTCAGGGCAAACCTCAGGCGGACAAAAATCGAAGCGACGAAGATCAAGCCAAAGCCCAAGGACCTCTTTGCCAATGTTGCGTTTCTCCAACCGAAGGTCAAGGAAACCGACATCATTCTTTTTGCCAGACAGTTCTCAACCATGATTGATGCTGGTTTGCCCATTATCCAGTGTCTGGATATTCTCTACACACAGCAGGAAAACGCAACCTTCAAGAAAATATTGAAAAGTATCAAGGAAACAGTTGAAGGGGGCGCGACGCTTGCGGAATCATTGAAAAAATATCCCAAACAGTTTGACGACCTGTTTGTGAATATGGTTGCCGCCGGTGAGGCCGGCGGTATCCTGGATACCATTTTACGACGTCTGTCGACTTACATGGAAAAGGCCGCGAAATTAAAGGCGCAAGTCAAAGGCGCAATGACGTACCCGGTTGTCACCCTTATCATTGCTGCCATCGTGCTGGCGGTCATTCTGGTATTCGTCATACCGGTTTTCCAGGATATGTTTGCCGATTTCGGCAGCAAACTCCCGGCGTTTACCCAAATGGTTATCGACGTCAGCAATTTTACCAAAAGAAACATCATCTGGATCGTTATCGGACTTATCCTTTTCGTGTTTGCCTTCCGAAAAACATACAAGACCGAAAAGGGACGCGAGATGATAGACGATCTGCTACTGAAAATGCCGATTTTCGGCGTGATCATCCGTAAGGTTGCCGTGGCGAAATTCACCCGCACCATGGGGACCATGCTTTCCAGCGGTGTGGCGATATTGGAAGCACTCGATATTGTCGCTAAAACCGCCGGTAACAAAACCATTGAAAAGGCGGTTTACGCTGTACGGGCCGATATAGCCGAAGGTCGGACCATGGCCGATCCCCTTCAGGAAAGCGGGGTATTCCCCGCCATGGTTTGCCAGATGATTGCGGTCGGTGAATCCACCGGGGCGCTCGACTCCATGCTGGAGAAAATCGCAATATTCTACGACGATGAAGTCGACCAGGCCGTTGAAAACCTGACCGCCTTGATTGAACCTTTCATGTTGGTTTTTCTGGGCGTGACGATCGGCGGCCTGGTTATTGCGATGTATCTGCCGATATTCAAGATGGCGGGTACCATCGGCGGTTGACGGACAAATCGAGGGTCAACCCGTCCTGATGTCATCACAGAAATAAACCACTGTGAAATAAACAGCAACCGTCGACGGGGCGACCCCCCAACCGGACCGGCACTACCTGTCGTCGGCGAGAAAACCCTCTTTTCAGAATTAAAGCATTGTAATCCCTGCCATGCGAAACGCTGGTTCTAAGGCCTCCAGAAGTGACGGTGATATCCGACTCCGGTTGAAGTGGTTGATGTTTGCCCGGGTCCTTTTCACAACCCTTCTGCTCGGCTCGACGGTCGTATTGCAACTGGGCGTTTCTTCATCGCCACTGGCGCCGGGCCTGCTCGTCCTCTACGCGTTAATCGCCATCATATTCTTCTTGTCGTTCCTTTACACCCTGGCGCTCAATCGCGTCAAAAAAATAATCCGCTTTGCATATGTCCAGATTGGCCTGGACACCATTATCGTCTCACTCTTCATCTATGTCACCGGAAATTTTTCAAGTATCTTTTCATTCCTCTATCTTGTCGTCATAATTTACTCTAGCCTGCTCCTTTATCGAAAAGGCAGCATGATTATTTCCTTTTTGTGCAGCACCCAGTACGCTCTAATGGTTTTGGCGGAGTACAATGGTATTCTAAAGCCTTTCGTGTTCGAAGAGAGTATCGGCGCCACCGGCGCTGACATAAACCAGGTAATTTACAAGATCCTGATCACCATTCTCGGGTGCTTTGCCGTGGCCTTTTTGAGCAGTCTGCTGGCTGAACAAGCCAGGAGATCCAGGAAGGAGCTTTGGGCCATGGAGGACCAGGTCAGAAGAGTTGAGAAAATGGCGGCTGTCGGTGAAATGGCTGCCGGATTGGCCCATGAAATCAAGAATCCCCTGGCATCCATGACGGGTTCGATCCAAATTCTGCGCGATGATGTTGACCTTGACCCTGATCACAGCCGCCTGATGCAGATAGTTTTGCGCGAAGCCGATCGCCTGAGTGCACTCGTCAACAACTTCCTGCTGTTTGCACGCCCACCCGCTGGTAAGCTTGAATTGATCTCGCTGGATAAGACAATCAACGAGACGGTAGAGTTGTTTGAAAAGGATGGCAGTTGCCGCGGGAGAATTCTCGTGCGCAAAGAATTGGCTCAGGGTCTTTTCGTAGAAATGGACCTGGTTCAGCTACGGCAGGTGATGTGGAATCTGTTAATCAACGCTGCCGAGGCCATTGACGGCAGCGGCACCATTGACATAAAGCTCTATCCTTCCAAAGGCCGCCAGGCCTGCTTCGAGATCACCGATAACGGCTGTGGTATGTCCCAAGACACGATCCAATCCATATTCGATCCGTTTTACACAACCAAGCAGAATGGAACAGGGCTGGGCCTCTCAATTGTGCACAGCATCGTCGAAGCCTATGAAAGCCGCCTCGATGTTCGCAGCAAACAAGGAGTTGGAACGACTTTTTCCCTCTGGTTGAAACGGATTGATCCGCCAACTTAACCTTGACACTCCCTTAATAATAAGATAGCAGTTCCCATTTGCCCTCCAATTAACTTCATTGATCCAAAGGGTCTAAATTGTGGGCCTCTATTGTGGCGCGTCGGACCAGGCAAAATGACTGCGCTGCGGGGAGCAATTAGATGTATGGCTAAGTGGTTAGATCATGGGGCGAATCGATGCCATCGAAATCAGACGATTTATCAGCTACGGTTAACGAATGAGTACTGAAAAGACGAGCGATATACTCGAGAAGCGACGTTTTAAAGTTCAGGAACTGCTCGAACAACAGGTCGTTCCATATCCGAATGATTTTAAGGTGCTCCACTCGGTGGCGCAAATTATGGAAAGTGTTCAGGCCCCGGATGTGGCATTGACTGAAGGCGGCGATAACGGAGATGCTGGGCCGATATTTGTAACGGCAGGTCGAATTATGGCCGTTAACCGGTTCGGGAAAACCGCCTTCATCCGTTTCAAAGACCGGACCGGCCAGATGCAGGCCTATTTGCGAAAAGATACCATTGGCGACAAAACCTTCGAACTGTTCAAACAGCTCGATATCGGTGATTTCATCGGGATGACAGGGTCGATGTTCAAAACCAGAACAGGAGAGTGGACGTTATCGATTAATACGTTTCAGCTCATCAGCAAGTCGATTCGTCCATTACCAGAGAAGTTTCACGGCCTCAAAGATCCTGAAAAGCGCTATCGACAGCGTTACATCGATCTGATCATGAATTCCGATGTTCGGGATATATTCGTCCGACGGTCCCAAATAATTCAGGCCGTGCGTGAATTCTTCCTCAAGCAGGACTTTCTTGAAGTCGAAACTCCGATGATGCAACCGATACCCGGCGGCGCTGAAGCGGCACCCTTTAAAACATATCACAATGCGCTGGGTATGAACCTTTTCCTGCGGATCGCGCCGGAACTTTATCTTAAGCGCCTTGTGGTCGGCGGGTTTGAAAGAGTTTTCGAGATTAACCGTAATTTCAGGAATGAAGGTGTTTCCACCCAGCATAATCCAGAATTCACGATGTTAGAGTTTTATCTGGCCTATGCCACCTATGAAGATTTGATGGACTTGACCGAACAGCTGTTTGCCAATGTGGCGGGGACGGTTTGCGGATCAACATCCATACCCTATCAAGGCCACACGATTGAACTTGGCGGACGGTGGCACCGCGTGGCATTGCGGGATGCCCTGGTGACGATTGGAGGCGTCGATACCGGTCTGCTGGATGATCTGCCCGGGTTGCTCGCTTTTGCAGAGCATCACAATATCCAGATAACCAAAGCCAATCGCATCGGCAAGGTGCTGACCAAATTATTCGATGTGCTGGTCGAACCCAAACTCATCCAGCCGACGTTTGTGGTCGGATATCCGGTTGAGGTCTCCCCGTTGTCCAGAAGGAACGAGCAGGAACCATCGTTAACTGATCGGTTCGAGCTATTTATCGCCGGTCGGGAAATTGCCAATGGTTTTTCTGAGTTGAACGATCCGGCGGATCAGAAGGAGCGGTTTTTGCAGCAGGTTTCACGACGGGAAGCTGGCGATGAGGAGGCCCACTTAATGGATGAGGACTACATCGAGGCCTTGGAATACGGAATGCCGCCAACCGCAGGTGAGGGTATCGGCATAGACCGTCTTGTCATGCTTCTGACCGATTCACCATCTATTCGAGAAGTGATTCTTTTCCCGCACATGAAGCCCGTTGATAAAGCACTCGGATAGAAGATGGGCGGCGACTTCGACCGATCGATAACTTGCCCTTTGACGGACGTCTGTAATTATGTCCTTTGAATATTTCATTAGTGGCCGTTACCTGAGAGCCAAAAAGAAACAGGCCTTTATCTCTCTGATTACCATACTTTCCACTGCGGGGGTCATGGTGGGGGTCATGGCGCTCATTGTTGTGATTGCGGTCATGTCCGGGTTCGAGTCGGATCTTAAGTCCCGAATTCTGGGCGGCCAGGCCCACGTCGTTGTCATGCGCCAAGGCGGCGATTTCAATGACTACCAAAAAGTTGTGAAATATGCCGAGTCCGTCAACGGTGTTGTCGCCGCTGCACCGGTCGTATATGAACAGGTCATGTTGCGCTCGCCGAACGGAGTGTCCGGGGCCGTGTTGAGGGGAATTGATCCCCAAAGCGCCGGGCGTGTTATCAAGACTCTCAAAAACATATCTTTCCCTCCTCCAGAGCCGCTAAATGAGACCGGCGTTAGGCATCCTGAAACCCCTGGAATCGTTCTTGGAAGAGAGTTGGCCCGCAATCTGGGTGTTGTCAAAGGTGATGCTGTCTATCTTATTTCGCCCCGGGGGATGCTGTCGCCCATCGGCCACGTACCGGCGATGAAACAGTTCCAGGTTACCGGATACTTTGAATCCGGTATGTATGATTTTGACGGCTCCTTTGCCTACATCCGACTGGAGGATGCGCAGAGATTGTTGCGCCTGGGAAATGCCGTCTCTGCCGTCGAAGTCCGCGTTAGCGATATTTATGCGGCCAGGGAAATTGCCGATGAGATCGTGGCCGCTTTGGGTTTTCCATATTGGGCCTGGGATTGGGTTCGCAAAAACCAGAACTTGTTCACGGCTTTGAAGCTTGAAAAAACCGCCATGTTCATCATCCTGACGCTGATCATCCTCGTTGCCGCATTCAACATCGCCAGCACGTTGATAATGATGGTCATGGGTAAAACCCGTGACATCGCCATCCTTAAAGCCATGGGTGCCCCGAATAAGAGTATTCGCAAAATTTTCGTGTTCAAGGGTATGATTATCGGCCTCATCGGTACGATCATGGGTGTTCTCGCCGGATCGGCGATCTGCGCGCTTCTCAAGCGATATAGTATCGTCGAACTCACCGGTGATATTTACTATTTTACGACGAAATTACCGGTTCGCCTCGAACTGTTTGACGTGCTCATCATTGTTTGTGCGGCACTGGTCATCTGTTTTCTTGCGACACTGTATCCGGCGCGTCAGGCTTCCAGGCTCGATCCCGTCGAGGCAATTCGCTATGGATAATGCAGATTTTTTGCCAGATAACCGCCCATCGACTATGGACGGCGATTCATTTATTGCCGTCAGAGACCTGCATAAAAGCTACAACCATGGCGGTGCCCGCATCGAGATCCTGAAAGGGATTAATTTTGACATCGGCGTGGGTGAAACCGTGGCAATCGTCGGCGCCTCGGGCATCGGAAAATCAACGCTGCTTCATGTACTGGGGACCCTTGACCGGCCAGATCATGGGAACCTGTACTTTAGTGGCCAAGACATTTTAAAATATAATGACGAGAAACTGGCCCGGTTTAGAAACACCTCCATTGGTTTCGTATTCCAGTTTCACCACTTGCTGCCGGAATTCAGTACGATCGAAAATGCGATGATGCCGGCCTTGATAAACGGTTGGGGCAAAATTGCCGCCCGCGAAGGCGCCGAGAGCATCCTGGTGCGCGTCGGTCTCAAAGATCGGCTAAACCACCGGGTTACCAAACTCTCGGGGGGCGAGCAGCAGCGGGTTGCACTGGCCAGGGCCCTGGTATTGAAGCCGGCCATACTCTTGGCCGATGAGCCGACCGGAAATCTCGACCAGGGCAACAGTGTTCAGGTTCACGAATTGCTGATGGAGTTGAACCAGGAACTTCGCACGACCCTTGTCGTCGTTACTCATAACAGGGAACTTTCCGGACTCATGTCGCGGCAGGTGACAATCATTGATGGGGTGCTGGTTGAATCCGACTGACAACAACTCGCCGGGTTGTACGAGGCTGGTCTTATGCCGCCCCAACCGATTACCGCTGCGCTTCCACCGAGGTTGTGAATGGTTATGATCAAAAGAATCTACCTGATCCTCACCTTCATTGCGTGCTCGCTGCCGGTTGCCGTCCTCGGGGCGGAAAAAGATGTCTCCGTCCTGATATTACCTTTTGAGATCAATGCGGCCGAGAATCTGGCCTATTTGCAGACCGAGGTTCCCAAAGTCATCGGTCAAAACCTGACTGCCGAGGGCGCCAAGGTCATCCAACCGACAGAGAGTTCCGTGGTTCCCGGATTGCCGGCTTTAGATCCCGAATATGCGCGACGCAGGGGCGTTGAAAATAGTGCGGATTACGTACTCATCGGCAGCCTTACTTTGATCGGTCAACAGTTCAGCCTGGATACCCGGCTGGTGGAATCCTTCAATCCTCGCCCGGCCAGGGTATTTTCGGTTTCGGGTCGGGGTCTGGAAAACCTGCCCCTAAAAGTCAGGGAACTGACTCGCGAGATTGTCCTGGTAGTATTCGAGCAGAAAAAAATCATAGAAATTCGCGTCGAAGGAAGTAAGCGGATCGAGGCTGATGCCATAAAACGAATTATCAAAACCGCCCCCGGTGACATATATTCCGTGAAAAGCCTGTCTGACGATTTAAAGGCGATATATGCGATGGGCTATTTCGACGATGTGCGGATCGAGGCCGAAGATGATCCTGCCGGTAAGGTGGTGATTGTTTACGTCAAGGAAAAGCCCACCATTCGCCGCGTACTTTTCGAGGGTAATCGGGTCTTTGACGACAAGGAGATGAAAGAGAACATTACCCTGAAAACCGGGTCGATTTTGAATATTTTTCACGTTCAAAACAACCTTCAACGTATCGAAGAGCTTTACAAAGATAAAAACTACCACAACGTCAAAGTAGAGTATAAGATAAAGGAGGAATCAAACAACCAGGCCGACGTAACCTTCGAGATCGACGAAGGCAACAAGGTGAGGATCGAGAAAATCCGTTTTGAGGGCAACCAGGCCTTCTCGGACAAAAAATTGAAAAAGCAGATGAGCACCTCGGAAAAAAGTTGGCTCTCCTTTATCACCAATTCCGGCGACTTGAACATGGAGAATCTCGATCAGGACTCCGGTCGCCTGGAGGCGTTCTACCAGAACCAAGGCTTTATTCGCGCCAAGGTCGGTGAGCCGCAGGTTGTTTTTACCGATAAGGGAATCGATGTAACTATCAAGATCGAAGAGGGACCCCGATATACGGTCGGCACCGTCGGTGTCGACGGTGAATTGATTTTTCCCAGCGAAGTTCTTTTAGAAAAAGTCAATTTGAAAAAAGAAGAGTATTACAACCGGACAGTGCTCCGCAATGACTTGATTACCCTGAGCGATCTGTATGCGGATGCCGGATACGCATACGCCGACATTGCACCGCGCATTGATGAAAATCCCGAAGAACTGGTGGTAGACATCGTCTACCAAATCCAAAAAGGGCCTTTGGTCTACTTCGAAGAAATCACCATCAATGGTAATTCCAGTACCCGCGACAAGGTGATCCGGCGCCAGTTAGAAGTTTACGAACAAGGACTTACCAGCGGATCCCGATTGAAGCGCAGCATTCGCAACTTAAATCGCCTCGATTACTTCAAGGACGTTAAGGTGAACACGGTAAAAGGCAGCGCTGACGATAAGATGGCGCTATCGATCGATGTCGAAGAAAAATCAACCGGCCAGTTCAGCATCGGGGGCGGGTATAGCAATGTTGAAAGTGTTTTCGTCAACGGTTCGATCTCTCAGCGTAATCTTTTCGGCCGCGGACAGATTCTCAATCTGTCGGGGACCATCGGTGCCGTTAACTCCCAATATCAGCTGTCATTCACCGAACCATGGCTGTTCGATATTCCGCTATCAGGAACGATAAGGTTGTACAACTGGCGTAGCGAATACGACGCTTACGATCGGGACAGTATTGGAGGATCCGTATTCCTCGGTTACCCGGTCTACAGGGACACCCGCCTCAACATCGGCTTCAACTACGATTCGGCCAACATCAATATCACAGAACCTCTCAGAGCCCCGTCTTCGATTTTGAAACTCGTCGAACAAGTCGGAAATAAAGATATCATCACCTTGAGTACCGAGGCCACTCTGACCTACGATACCCGTGACCGGATTTTTTCTACCACCGAAGGTGCACTTCATCGCTTCACCGCAGAGTATGCCGGGTTTGGTGGCGATATCGGTTTCAACAAGTACGTCGGGCAGGTGGGGTGGTATTTTCCTCTCATTGCGAAATTCATCGGCCATTTTAGAGCCAAAGCCGGCTATGTGGGTGAAAATTCCTCCGGAGTGCTGCCGGACTATGAGCTGTTCTATATGCAGGGGTATGATTCCCTCGTCGGTTATGACAGGGATGAAATCCAACCCCGGGATGCACGGGGGCAAGTGATCGGTGGTGATCGGTTTGGCTATGCCACGGCCCAGTTGATCCACCCGTTGCTCACCGAATTCGGGCTTGACGGGTTCATCTTTTATAGCACCGGGGCTATCGCTTCGAGTCAACCCGGCGCCGAGCCCCAAGAAATCAACGGTGATTCCCTGCGTCAAAGTATCGGAGCTGGTGTCAATTGGAATTCCCCGATGGGACCGATTGCTTTGGCGTATGGGTTCAAGATCGGCCGTGAGGAAGGTGAAACTGCCGGTGCCTGGGAATTTAATTTCGGTGGGTCATTCTAACCCGATAACAATCTTCGGAAAGCCCCCAACTTTGCCGGAGAGACGCCCAACGGTTGACAGTCCCAGGAGTGAAAAAATGCCTGAGACTCTGGTTATAATAAAAGACCGCATTGAGCGGTTTGCAAGCCATTCCTCCGGCAACACCGGAGGTGATTGAATCCATGCTTTTCAGCAGCGGCCATCGTATTAACAGATGTTGAATCCAAACAAAATCGCCATGAGGGAGGAAAGATGCGACGATACAACCTGATAATCATTACGTTAACTGTTATACTATCCATTGCGAGCTACGGCATGAGCGCTGATGTTGCCAAGATCGGCATCATTGATGGCCAACGGGTGCTCGAAACATCCGATGCCGGAAAAGCCGCAAGAGCCCTGATAAAAGAAAAATATAGCCGGATGGAAGAGGAGTTAAAAAAAAGGGGGGCTGAATTCGAAGAACTGAAAAAGCAGTTTGAACGCAATGCAATGGTTATGAGCCAGGAAAAACGCGAGCAGAGCCAACGGGATCTGCAGATCAAACAGATGGATCTACAGCAGCTCGGGAAGAAGTACAGCGGTGAACTGAAGGAGATCGAGAAGAAATATACCACGAGAATTCAAAAGGATGTTCTGACCTTGACCGCAGATATCGGAAAGTCTGGGGGTTACTTGTTGATCATCGACAAACCAGGGGTTCTGTACCATCCGAATTCAATTGATCTCACGGATCAGGTGATACAAAAATACAATGCCAAGTACGCCAAGGGTGACACCGAAGCGTCTAAAAAAGATTGATCTTTTCAGGCTATGACAGAGAGACATACGGCCGGTTCGGAGCCGATGAGGGGTGAATAATATGGAAATGCCGCTGAGCCGCATCGCCGAGCACGTCGGTGGACGTATCCGGGGCGATGAGAACAAAAGCATTCACGGTGTGGCGCCTTTTGAGGCTGCCGCTGCCGATCAAATTACCTTTGCTGATGGTGCCAAATACATCAAGCACCTCGGCGATACAGACGCCGGTGCTGTCATTGTACCGAATCACGTGGAGATTGATGGACCCACACTGCTTCAAGTGAGCAACCCTAAAGTGGCTTTCATCAAGGTCGTCGAACTTTTTCACCCTGTTTCGATACCCTATGAGGGAATCAGCAACCGGGCGGTGATCGGTGAGGGGTTCAAACCCGGTGCGACCACCGTTATTGCACCGATGGTCTTTATCGGCAACAACGTTCGCATCGGGGATCGTACCATCATCCATCCCGGTGTGGTCCTCGGCGATGAGGTGAACATCGGCAGCGATGTGATCATTCACCCCAACGTTTCGATTCTTGCCCGTTGCCAGATCGGAGATCGCGTCACCATCCACGCCGGTACTGTGGTTGGAAGCGACGGTTATGGCTTTGCGCCGGACGGCGAGACCTATGTCAAAATTCCGCACTTGGGAATCGTTCAGATCGATGATGACGTGGAAATCGGCGCGGTGAACACCATCGACCGGGGCTCTTTTGGAAAGACATGGATTCAGAAAGGGGTCAAGACCGATAACCTTGTCCAGATTGCTCACAATGTAACGGTCGGTGAGAACACACTGATTGTGGCGCAGGTGGGGATCGCAGGAAGCACTTCTATCGGCCGGCAAGTTATCCTGGCCGGTCAGGCAGGGATCGCCGGCCATTTGACTATCGGGGACAACAGTATAGTCGGGACCAGAACCGGTATCGGTCGATCAGTGGAGCCGGGGCATATTATGTCCGGCGCTACACCACCGATGCCCCATCGACAGTGGCTCCGGATGCAACGGGTATTGCCGGAGTTACCCGAACTTAAGAAGCGGCTTGTCGCTCTCGAAAAAGAAATAAAACGACTGACCAGAGAGGAAAACTGAGCGTTGGTCGTTCGTCCGAATATTTCATGAAAGTCTATCAGAAGGACAGGGGAAAAGCATTTCGTGAAGTACCCGGACTCACACAGCGGCAGCGGCATCGTTCGAACAGAAATGCCTGAAGGCAGGCTACTTCAGTCTGTGAACCGATCGGAGGGACGCCATGGAAACCGTTCACGATATCCAAAAAATTCTGGAACTGATGCCGCACCGCTACCCGTTTTTGCTCATCGATCGCATCATAGAATCGGAGCCGGGAAAGCGTATTGTCGGCCTTAAAAATGTGACATTCAATGAACCGTTCTTTCAGGGACACTTCCCTGGGATGCCTGTGATGCCGGGAGTGCTGATTGTCGAAGCCATGGCCCAAACCGGCGGGATACTTTATCTGACCTCCCAGCCACCGGGAGATGATGAGTACATTTTTTATTTTATGGCCATGGACAAGGTTCGTTTCCGAAAACCCGTCATTCCCGGTGACCAACTGATTCTGGAAGCAACGCTTTTGAAATTGCGTAAAAATGCCATTAAAATGGCAGGAACAGCTACGGTTGACGGAAAACGTGTGGCCGAGGCGGAGTTGATGGCAACCGTGGGAGTAAAACAATGATACATCCAACCGCAATCGTCAGCCCGAAAGCAGAATTAGAATCCGATGTTGAAATCGGGCCCTATACGATCATCGGAGACAATGTTTTTATCGGCAAGGGGACCACCATCGGCACGCATGTCGTGATCGAACCATACGTAACCATCGGGCAGAGGTGCCGGGTCTTTCAGTTTGCCGCCATCGGTGCCATTCCCCAAGATCTGAAGTTTGCGGGAGAAGTTAGTTACGTCAAAATCGGGCAAGGGTGTATTATCCGTGAGTTTGTCACGATTCACAGAGGGACCAGATCAGGCGGTGGCATCACTGAAATCGGTGAGGAATGTTTGCTTATGAATTACGCCCACGTCGCTCACGATTGCAGGCTTGGACGGCAGGTTATCATGGCGAACAACGCCACTTTAGCCGGTCACATTACTATCGGAAACCACTGTACTATCGGTGGGCTTTCGGCGGTACACCAATTTACGAATGTCGGTGAATATGCCTTCATCGGCGGTAAAACCGGTGTTCCTAAGGATATTCCACCATACGTGATCGCTTCTGGAGAAAGAGCGCGGTTGCACGGTCTCAATCAGGTAGGGCTCAAGCGCTACGGCTTTTCTCGAAAAACGATCACTGAATTGAAGAAAGCCTATCGCATCGTCTTCCGTATCGGCCTGACACAGAATCAAGCTGTTGAAAGAGTGAAGGCCGAGGTCGATCAAATACCCGAGGTGGTGAATTTTATCGAATTCATAAAGTCCTCCGAAAGGGGCATTACCCGATGATGCCCGTCAGGAACCGCCGTTCACACTAAAACCAGAATCCTTTGCGTTGCTGCCGACAATGGGTCGGCCCAATATCTACCCCTCTATTTTGGTTCGTGGGAAGATACATATGAATGCTGATGAAAAGAAACTTCGTGTTGGCGTCGTCGGTGTGGGCTATCTGGGAAAATTTCATGCGGAAAAATATGCCCGCATGAAAGACGTGGACCTTGTCGGCATAGTAGACATCGATCCTGTCGCCGCCAAGGAGGTAGCCGACAGATTGGGTACGACGGCTTTTAACAAACACGCGGATATGCTGGATCGGGTCGATGCGGTCAGTGTCGTGGTGCCGACGTCGGCGCATTTTACGGTGGCCAGAGATTTTTTGAAAAGTGGTGTAGACATTTTGCTTGAGAAGCCGATGACCACGACATTGGCGGAGGCCGATGCGCTGGTGGCGTTAGCGGACTCCCAGGACCTTATCATTCAGGTCGGTCACCTCGAACGGTTCAATCAAGCCATTGTGGCCCTGAAAGGAATTCTCAAGCGGCCGTTGTTCATCGAGTCGCATCGCCTCACCCAGTTCAAGGGCCGTGCGACGGATGTGAGTGTCGTACTGGACCTGATGATTCATGACATCGATCTCATCTCCAACTTTGCTCAGTCTGAATTGATCAGTGTTCATGCCGCCGGTGTTCCCGTGGTATCCAATGAGGTCGATATTGCGAATGCCCGCCTCGAATTTGACAGCGGTTGTGTCGCCAACGTTACAGCCAGTCGGATATCGATTAAGAACGAACGCAAAATTCGCCTGTTTCAGAAAGATTGTTACATTTCGGTTGATTTTATCGAGCATAGCATCACCGTCATTCGAAGGAAGGATGATGATTCTCCCGGACTGATTCCCGGTATGGACATCCAACAACTCTCCTTTGCGCCGGGAGATGCGCTTGAGGATGAGCTCAAAGAATTCGTCCAGACGGTACGAAACCGCAGCGAACCTCAGGTCGATGGTCGGGTGGGTCGCGATGCTTTGCGGATTGCCCTGGACGTCATGGGCCAGATCAACACCAAAATCGATCGATACCTCGGCCGGTAATTAACCATGGACGCGATTGTCGGACGTAAATGTGTCATGATAGTGGCCGGGGAGGCTTCCGGAGACCAGCACGGGGCCAAACTGGTGCGGGAAATGCGGCGGACCGATCCGGACATTTTTTTTTGCGGAATCGGCGGCAAAGACCTTGCTGCAGCCGGGGTGCGCATTATCGTCGATGCGGCAACGCTTACCGTCGTCGGTATTACCGAAGTCGTATCAAAACTGCCGGTGATTTACCGCTCTATGGCAGTGGCCAAAAAACTACTCCAAAGCCTTAAACCTGATCTGCTGATCCTTATAGATTTTCCGGATTTCAATCTGCGGGTGGCCGAAGCCGCCAAGAAACAGGGAATTCGGGTGCTCTATTATATCAGCCCCCAGATCTGGGCTTGGCGGCAGGGGCGGGTCAAAAAAATTGGCAAACTGGTCGACCACATGGCCGTCATCCTGCCATTCGAGGCTGATTTTTACGAGGCACACGATATTCCGGTTACATTTGTCGGCCATCCATTGCTCGACGACAACACCGATCATGAAGAATATCAATTGGAAACGGGTTCTGAAGCGCAATCTGTCATCGGGCTTTTGCCAGGTTCGCGGGAGGTGGAGATAAGGCGCCTTTTACCGGTCATGCTCGAGGCGGCCGGCAGTATCCGCCAGCGGGACCCGCGCCTGAAGTTTATCGTCTCCATTGCCCCGACAGTCGACAGTGAGATGTTGGACGCGATTGTATCCGGACTAAAGCCGGACAGTTCGGTTTCTTTCACGACAGAACCGGTAACCCGGATTTTTTCGCGCTGCCGCATGGTCGTGGCCGCCTCCGGAACCGTGACGCTGCAGGCGGCCATTTCCGGAACCCCGATGGTGATTATCTACAAAGTATCTCCCATAAGCTTCTGGTTGGCCAGGGCGTTGGTCCGGGTTGACCACATCGGGCTGATCAATCTGATCGCCGGGCGACGGCTCGTGCCGGAACTCGTTCAGCATCAGGTTTCGGCCGAAGCGATTTCGGAGCAGGTATTCAACCTGCTGGCCGACCAGACAAATTTCGCCCAGTTAAAAGAAGACCTGATGGCGGCCAAGAAAGAGTTGGGAGGCTCCGGAGCTTCAATGCGGGTGGCGGAGATTGCGCTATCCATGTTATAACTATGGACAGCAGTCGCATGCCGAAATCCGGAAGGGCCCTTAATTTCGAACCAACCGCATTCAGTTCCACAGCAAACAGTCGAAGTGAAACGTGTGAAAAAAAGTTTTCTAAAATACCGACATTATCAATTGATCGATCTGGTCAAGGAGAATAGAACCCGACTCGGCTTGGCCATGGTCTGCATGCTGGTCGAGGCGGCGGGCACTTCAACGGCCGCCTTTCTCGTAAAACCGGTTCTGGACGACATATTTATCAATAAAAACGACCAGATGCTTAAGTTCCTGCCACCAGCCATCGTCGTTCTTTATCTTCTCCGCGGTCTGGCAATGTATTATGGGGATTACTTCATGAGCTTCGTCGGTCAGGACATCATCCGTCGCCTGAGAAACCGACTCTATGACCGAATTCACGACCTCCCGCTGTCCTTTTTCAGCAAAGAAACCACTGGCGTTCTCATGTCGCGCATTATCAACGACGTCAATTTTGTCAAAGATATGCTCTCGACCACCATCACCGGGTCCTTGCGCGACTGTTTCACAATCGTCGGGTTGGTTTTCGTCATCTTCTACCAGATATGGCAACTGGCGGCTTTCGCCGTCCTAGTGCTGCCGGTGGCTTTTTTGCCAATTATATTTTTCGGACGTCGGGTGCGGCGAACGAGCACAGGCTGCCAGGAAGCGATGGCTGACATCAGTGCCTTTATGCACGAAACCTTTGCTGGCAACAAAATCGTCAAGGCCTTTGGAATGGAACCTCACGAGAAAAGACGATTTTTTGAAAAAACGCGGCAATTGTTTCGGTTGGAGATGAAAGAAACCAAGGCCCGGGTGATTTCCAGTCCCATCAATCTCTTCCTCGGGGGTTTAGGAGCAGCGGCGATTGTCTGGTTTGGGGGGTCCCGTGTGATTTCCGGGACCTATACCGCTGGAACTTTTTTCTCGTTCTTAACGGCGGTGTTGTTGCTTTACAAACCGGTCAAGGATTTGAGTAAATTCAACAATGCGCTTCAGCGCGGGCTTTCTGCCACTGACCGGGTGTTTGATGTCATCGAGCACGAATCTGAGATTGCGGAAGATCTCAATCCGGTTGAAATCAGTATCCGCCCCCATCGGGTGGCTTTCGACCGGGTGGCTTTCAAATACGAAGATGAAATGGTTCTTCAGGACGTCGACCTGGTGGTAGAACCCGGGCAAGTGCTGGCCATCGTGGGTATGAGCGGCGGTGGCAAGACGTCCCTCGTCAACCTTATTCCGCGCTTCTACGATGTCTCCAAGGGGGCAATCACCATTGACGGGGTCGATGTTCGCAAGGCTTCCATCGCTTCCCTGAGGCGCCAGATTGCCATCGTTACTCAGGAACCAATCCTTTTCAATGACACCGTCCGCAACAATATCGCCTACGGTCGACTGGAGGCATCGGATGACGAGATCGCTGCCGCCGCCAAGGCCGCCTTCGCCTATGATTTTATCCTGAATTTTCCCAAACAATTCGACACCTATATCGGTGAACTGGGTGCGCGACTGTCGGGAGGCGAGAAGCAGCGGCTGTGCATCGCGCGAGCAATTTTAAAAGATGCGCCAATACTGATTCTCGATGAAGCCACGGCGTCACTGGACACGGCAGCAGAAAAGGTCGTTCAGCAAGCACTTGAAAATCTCATGCGCGGACGGTCGACCTTTGTCATCGCCCATCGTTTGTCTACCATCCTCAATGCCGATAAGATTATTGTTCTGGTTAATGGACGGATCAAGGAAGCCGGTAGTCATAAAGACCTTTTGGCTCTGCGGGGCGAATACCACCGGCTCTACCAGATGCAATTTAGCGATGATACGGTCTATGGTTGGCCGCAAAACAATCACGCGCCCTGATCCGGCGAACGCCGACTGGCGCGGTAAATCCAGCGGATATGGCTTTCCGATGCGTAACTTTCTGGTGAAAAAAGCGACTATCGGCAGATGCCTATGATGTTTGGGCGACAATGATGATCATTAACTCTATACTCAACCGATATATCTTTAAAGAACTATTTGCGCCTTTCCTTGTCACACTGATTTTTTTTACTTTTGTATTTTTGATGGCGCAGATGCTCAAGATAACCAACCTGATCGTCAACTACAATGTCGATCTTTTCTCCATTCTGAAAATCCTGATTTTATCTACCCCATTCTTTTTCATGTTCGTCGTTCCGATGTCGGTGATGATGGCGATTCTTTTGACCTTTCTGAGGATGTCCAGCGACAACGAAATCATTGCCATGAAGACCAGCGGCCTCAGTCTCTACCGATTACTGCCGCCGGTCTTTATATTCTGCCTTAGTGGCTATTTGTTGACGTTTTTCATGTCCGCCTACGGGGCGCCGAATGCCGAACAAGCCATCAGGGATCTCACCCTAAGAGTTCTATCCCAGAACCTCGACATCGGTCTCAAAGCGCGGACATTCAATGACAGCTTTAAAGATGTCATGTTGTATATCAATGATATCGATATGAAAAAGAAACTTCTGATTGATGTCTTCATTGAAGACAAACGGAAAAAGGATCTCGTCACCACTGTTGTGGCGCCGCTGGGAAAGCTGTACAGCGCAGAGGGCGACTTGATTTATCACCTTAGACTCTACGACGGGCGGATCAACCAGGTCCAGCTTGAAAACCGTTCGGCCAATTCGACGACCTTCGAGACGTACGACATTCGTCTCGATCTTAAGACTGCCCTGGCGACTTCCGGGAGTCCGACCAAGAGATGGAAAGAAATGACCTTGCCGGAGCTGGACGAATTCCTGAAAGATGCCGGTGATCATTGGCAAAGGAACAACATGTTGGTGCGGTTCCACAAAATACTTGCCATGCCGTTTGCCTGTTTTGCGTTGGGCATCCTGGCCGTTCCCCTCGGCATTCAGTCAAAATCTGAACGCCCTTCACTCGGCCTTTTAGTCGGTTTGGTCTTCTTTTTGATATATTATCTGTTGCTCTCCGCGGGGCATGTCCTGGGTGAAAGCGGGCGTGTATCGCCGCCATTGGCCATGTGGGGACCGAATGTCGTTATGGGATTGCTTGGTGTGTGTTTGCTGGTTGGCTCGGCCCGGGAGCGACATTTCCGGATTGCAGCGCCAATCTATCGCTTGTGGCACTCGATGAGCCGGATGGGCAGCAAACCGTCCTAAGCGGCCTTCTGCGGATGGTGAATCAAGAGGCCAAGGACGTCTGTTGACCAAGGCCGGTAAACGCACTGATTATCTATCGCCATGTTTATTCTCGATCGATATTTCATTCAAGAAATGTTCAAGCTGCTCGGTATCATTCTGGTTACCGTGATCAGCATATTCGTGGCCGTCGATTTCTTCGAAAAGATTGACGATTTCATCGAATCCGGAGTGCCGTTTCTGCGTGTCGGCTTGTTTTTTCTGTTACGGATCCCATTTGTTCTGGCGCAAATGTTTCCCCTGGCTATCTTTTTGTCCGCCCTAATCGCTTTGGGGCTGATGAACAAGCGCAACGAATTGCTTGCCTTGCGTAGTGGCGGCATCAGCATGACATTCTTCCTGCGCTCACTCCTCTCCCTGGGTTTCCTCTTTTTGCTGATTCTCTTTGTGATTTCCGACATCCTCGTTCCGATTAGCTTCAGCAAGGCCAATCAGATATATGCCCACGAGGTTAAAAAGGAAGAAGCCTTGGCATCCAGAGAGAAGAACATCTGGATCAAGGGCAACCGCAGTATCTCCCATATCAAGTATTACAACCCATCGTCCCGGACGATCTCCGGTATTACCCTCTATTATTTCGACAAAGAGTTCAGCCTCATACGCCAGGTTGATGCGGCTTCAGCAACCTTCACGGATGGCCAGTGGATTTTTGACAATATTCTCGAACAGACTTTATCGCCGCAGACAGGTGACTATACTATCGTCTTCCACGAGCAATGGGCCGAAACCATGGAGGTTTCACCTGAAGATTTTGAAAGAGTCGCCAAAAAGTCGGAGGAAATGAATGTCCTGGAGCTCTGGGACTACATCCACACCGTTGAAAATGAGGGCTACGACGCGACCCAGTACCGTGTCGATCTGCACGCCAAAATAGCCTTTCCCTTCGTCTGTATCATACTATGCCTTCTGGCGTTGGGGGTCGGCGTGAAGCAGAAATTCAAGGACAATCTGTTTATCATTATCGCCATGGGGATCGGCGTGGCCTTCCTCTACTGGGCACTGAACAGTTTCTGCCTGTCTCTTGGTTACGGAGGTGTTCTTCCGCCGATTATTGCCGCATGGACGACCAATATCGTTTTTGTGGCTGCCAGCGTGGTGACCCTGTTGAACCCGGAATAATAGGTACGTTCTGGTGAAAACCGAAAAGAAGACGGACGGTTTGAGACGTAATATTGAAAAAGTGATGCACTCGGATCAGGGCGCAGGCAGAAGCCCGTTGGCTGCTGGCCTCAACATTTTTTCCCGGATTTACGGTGCTGCGGTGGGCTTGAGAACTTTTGGATACCGAACCGGATATTTGAAGATCAGGCGGCTTCCCTGCAGAGTCATATCTGTCGGAAACATTGCCGTCGGCGGCACCGGAAAAACGCCCATGACTATCCTTCTGGCGGAAATACTTCACCGGCGTGGATTCAGGCCCGCGGTCATCAGCAGGGGGTATAAAGGGGGCGCAGAAAGACGGGGCGGAATAGTCAGCGATGGTCGCAAATTTTACATGAGCGCCGAGAAAACGGGAGACGAACCCTGGATGATGGCCGGGCGATTGCAGCAGATCGGTGTTCCGGTGGTTATCGGTCGTAACCGATTTGAATCCGGGAGTCTCGCGCTTAAGGCGTTTCAATCCGATGTCATCCTGCTCGATGACGCTTTTCAGCATTTAAAGTTGTGGCGTGACCTTAACCTGGTCCTGTTGGACAGCGCATGCCCTTTCGGCAATTATCATCTGTTGCCGCGGGGCATCCTCAGAGAACCGGTATCCGCCCTCCAGCGCGGTGATATCTTCATACTCACTCGAAACCAATCCGACGAGCGAGTTGCTGTTGATCGTCTACGACATGTCATCGGGAACAGACCGGTATACACCGGTTCACACAAACCCTTTCTTTCGAAATGGGTACCTTCCGACTCGCAAACCCTGCAACCGCCGTCCGAATCGACAACCGCAACCGATCTCCACTGGCTTCAGGGCAGAACGGTGTTCGGCTTTTCAGGCATTGCGGGAAACGACGGCTTCAGGCAGACGCTCGAGTCACTCGGATGCGACCTTGCGGGGTTCACAGGGTTTGCGGACCACTACCCGTATTCGATCGATGATGGGATTGCTCTGCAGCGGGTTGCGCATCAGGTTGGCGCCGAGGTTGTCTGCACAACCGAAAAGGATTACGCTCGCTTGACCCATCAAATGCCCTGGTCGGTCGATGTGGCGGTGATGGGTGTTGATATGTCGCTGGGAAACCACCAGGCGGCATTCGAGAATGAGGTCGTTAGGCACCTTGGCGGTTCGATAGATCCATTTCACGATCGAAAGGCCCCCTTGAGGGGTGACCGAAAGCGATAGGAAAATCCGCTTAAAGTGGTTGTCAAAAATACGTTCCATCCTTCGGTATGGCGGAATTTATTCTTAAAAAACGGTATAAACCGGTCTGGCTTGGTCACGCGAATATTATTGTCGAGGGAGCGGCGCTTAAAATTTGTAGTCGAACAAATCGATATCCCGTTTAAAACGTTTAGCGATCAACTCGGCCGTTTTATCGTTGTAATAGCTGCGGTAATCAACTCTTTTCTTGGCTTTGCGCCGGTGAACCAGGTGCGCTGATTTAATGCCGATTCGCTGGCAGACTTCACGGAAGTCCCTCTCTAAGTTTTCAAAGCGTCCAATGTAGTCGACGATGACATTGCCCCTGAGGTCAACCAGATATTCGCTTTGCAACTCGATGGAGGTGTCGATGTGGTACTGATAGGAGCGAACCGGGTCCAGTTTATAACGCAGAAAACTTTCGAAGTCGTCATGGCCAGCCATGAGGTGCGGTCTTTCCCGGCGAATATGGTGATAAGAGCTGACTTGAAGATCCCAGGGGTTGCGCACGAAAGCAAACTTGAACAGATGCTGAAAGATTTCCCGTGGAAGCATTTCGGAGGCTGCAATAACCTTTGCATGCCGCGGCAATTTACACCCGATGCGATGACTCGTGAATGAGCTGATGCGACTGCAGATGGCCGCCGGTATATAATACGGATCTCGCCAGCGGTAACGGTTGAGTGTTGCGCGTATGCTGGTCCCACCGGTTTTGGCAATGTGAACGAATAAAAAATTGTATCGCAATGACAGCAGCAACGGATCGCTCCTTTCAGCAAGCCCTCAGATCTTTAAAAAAAACCGTTTATCCTGGTTTCCGATTGAGCAGTATATCGAGATACCGCCTGCTGCTCGATTCAACGGTGTAGTCCCGGACGGCGTTTTTTAACCGCGCATTATCGGGTGGGCTGGTTAAGGTTTCCCGCATGGCATCAGCCAGATTTCGAGGATCTCCGACGGGGACCAGTTTGCCTATCGCACCGTTACGCAGTATTTCCCTGGGGCCACTGGGACAATCGGTTGCCACTGACGGTACGCCCAGGGCAAGAGCTTCAGTCAGGACGTTGGGTGAGCCCTCCCATGCTGATGACAACACAAATAAGCTGGCGCGGGCCAAATACGCATACGGATTGTTTACAAAACCAGGCATGTCGACAAAAGCTTCGACGGAAAGTTGTTTGGCCAAATCCTCGAGACTCTTGCGATCGTTACCTTCACCCAGAATGATCAAGCGGCAGACCAAGGATGCCCTGACCCGGGCGAAGGCACGGATCAAGGTTGGAAAATCTTTTTGCCGAGTGAGGCGGCCGATGCCCATAATTACCGGTTCTTTTTGTTCGGTCAACCAGGCATGGGAAACCGGTTCCCGGGCCCGCTCGAAAATCTGATCCGAGATGACCGGATTCTGGACAACCTTTATGGCCGCCTGCCCAAGTCCGGTGATATGTGCCATATCCTGGGCCACCCCTTGGGAAACGGCGATAATCGCATCGGCTTTACGATAGAGTAGCCTCATCGGCAGGTACCAGGCCATTTTCCTCAACGGATTTTTCCCGTCCAGAGCCGCTGAAACGGTCGTCCCCATCCGAACCACGACCCGGGTGGGAACACCGGCGAATTTCCTGGCGATTATGGCAATCTGGTTGGCACGATCCTTGGCTGCCAGCAGCGCATCCGGACGCTCGGTCTTAAGGTAATGGACCAGCGCCGGCAGGCTGGTCAGGGTATGATTGGCCGTTAGACTGCGTACGGAAAGTGAGGCCGAAAAGTGGTCGCTAAGGTGTACGCTTTGAGATTTAACCGCAAGCAGATCCACCTGGCAGCCAAGTTGGAGCAATCCTTCACACAGGTTAAGGATCATTCGCTCGACCCCACCCATGCCCGAGAATGATACGAACACGGCGATTTTCGGCTGTTCGGTCCGCTCGGTTCTCTCTCTCTTCTCCGATAAGGGCTGTCTATTTAAATCGCGTGTCATCTCCGCTCGATTCGTAGCGTCCTGTGATAATATTTTTATTTTGTCGCGCTATTCAGAATTAAATACCGATCGAATCCGGGTGCAATGTTTAAGTGAGAAGACATCCATATCGGACATCACGCCGAAAGGTATGCCAACGGATCCAAACGAACCGGCGGCCGTTCACCCGGTCCATCGACAAACATTTGATACCAAATCGCAAACTGCAGCAAGGTCCAGACCATCCGGATAGCAGGACGTGAGCCACGGCATGTCATAAGAAGTTGCCTTACGCCCTCGGGGCGAAACCAGGCCTGAATGGCCGGGTGCTTCGGCAGGATCTCCGCCAATGCGTTTATAAAGGAGACCCCGATCCATTCCCCGATCGGCACGTAAAAACCGAGTTTTGGCCCGAAAAGGTGGTCGTCGGGCAGGTATTTACGTGCCCAGCGTTTAAGGAAAATTTTGCCCTGTGTTTCGGTCAGTTTTCAAGCGATCCGGCAGTGCCAATCCGAATTCCACCACCCGGTGATCGAGAAACGGCACCCGCCCTTCAAGACTCCAGCCCATCAGCATGCGGTCCTGTTTGACCAGAAGGTTGTCTGGCAGAGCCGTCACGAGATCGACGTATTGCATACGCTGCAATCGGCTCCAGCTGGAGGGGGCGGCATGCCAGGCATTGACAAAGGGTGCGCGGGCTTTTTTCACTCGGCTCAGCAGGTCCGAATTCAAAAGCCGGCGGGGCCATCGATTTCGCAGAGTTCCCCGGGTCCTGAAGCCGGCGGTTCCTGGCCTTGTCATTCCTTTAAACCAACTTTCAAATTTTGATGGCCGGTAACGGCCGTATCCGGCAAACACTTCGTCTCCGCCTTCGCCGGAGAAAACGACTTTCAGGTCTTTGCCGGCGGCTTCCGCCAGCAGGGCGGTCGGGAGGCTGGCATAATCTCGCATTAATTCATCGGCCGCCCAAATCGTATACGGCAGGCTGTGGAAAATGGCGATCGGATCCGGTCGGATAGATGTGTGGCGGCTGCCCATGTGCCGGGCTAGGCTTTCTGCCTGCGGCAGTTCGTCTTTTAGGCGCGCGCCGGAAAATCCAATCGAATATGTCCGGATCGGTTCGTTTTTGTAACGACTGAGAAGGGCCAAGAGAATCGACGAGTCGACACCGCCCGAGAGAAACAGGCCAAAGGGAACATCGGAGCGCATGTGCTCCTGCATGACCGTTTCCATCAATCGATCGAATTCTTCTCTGGCAGATTCGAAATCGGTTTCTACCGGTTTAACCATCTGTGCCGACCAGTACTGCCAGCGTTTGATCACCTGGCCACGTTCGATGCAGACGGCTTCGCCCGGTAAAACACGCTCATAACCTCTGAGTACCGTTTTGCGTTCCGAGCTGAACTGGTTCTGGATGTATTCAATCAATCCGGCGGCATTGATTTCAGGTGTGTTCGGATCGAGACGCAGAAGTGCTTTTAACTCAGATGCAAATGCGACACCGGTGGACAGATGAGCGAGGAACAGCGGCTTGATTCCAAGCCGGTCGCGCGCCAGAATGAGCCGCTGTTTTGTTTTGTCGTAAAGAGCAAAGGCGAACATTCCGTTCAGCACTTTTAAGAAGTCCGTGCCGAACGCCATATATGCATGCAGGATAACTTCCGAATCCGAATGGGTTGTAAATCGATGGCCACGCTTTTTGAAGTCCCGGCGCAATTCGATGAAATTGTATATTTCACCATTGGCGATCAAGGCCAGTTCCCCGTTGCGGGCGAACAATGGTTGGTCACCGCCGGTAAGATCAATAATCGACAATCTCGTGTGGGCCATACCGAACGGGCCGTCGACAAACCTGTCGCTATGGTCGGGACCGCGATGCGCCAGGGTTTGGGCTGCCCTCGATAGTTTATCAGGTTCGACGCTTCCTTGTTTATTATATAAACCAATAATGCCGCACATACTCTCTTTGATTCCTATTGCCTGGCGGTTGACTGCTTTATCCTGTCAAACACGGCTCATTGCATACGTTTGGTTATATTTCAAGACCCATGGCAGCCAGATAGGCGCTCGTGCTGTTCTCGATTTCATAGGGGCGGGCGGCTTCCTGAAGAATATCGGCCGGAAGCGGGTCCATCAACGTCGCATGCAGGGCATGCGCCAGAGCATCGACATCTCCGACAGGCACGAGAGGCCCGTATCGACCGTCCCCCAGTATTTCGCTGGGGCCGCTGGGGCATGCCGTCGACACGACCGGGGTGCCGACGGCCAACGCCTCGATGAGTACAAAGCCGAGGCCTTCCCATCGGGAGGTCATTACCAGCAAACCGGCATGCGCCATATAGGGATATGGATTCGGTATGAAACCGGGCAGGTCGACATCTTTTTCGACGCCCAGCTGTTGCGCCGTCGCTATCAAGCGGTCGCGGTCTTTACCTTTCCCGATGATGACCAGCCGGCAGGCCTGTTTTTTTCGCAGCTTTGCAAATGCATGCATGAGGGTTGCAAAATCTTTGCGCGGGCCGAGTTCGCCGACACCAAGAATTACAGGCGGCTCATCCGCTTGAAACCAGGGGTGGGCCGGCGGGGGTAATTTTTTGTTAAATAGATCGTCTGGTACGACCGGGCATGGAACGACATGGATCCGCTTGCGCGCCAGTCCGGTATATGCGGCCATGTCATCGGCGACTCCCGTAGAGGTTACAATAATGTTGTTGGCCCAGGGGTAAAGGTAGCGCATAGAATATTTCTGCAACCAACGTTCGAAAAGACCACGATTGGCAAGGTCGATGGATATGGTGGTGCCGGAGCTGACGATCAGCCGCAGTGGTGCCCGCGACCATCGGCGCGCCAGCAGTGCCGTGCGGTTGACCC
Organism: uncultured delta proteobacterium; assembly: GCA_963848135.1. Classification (GTDB taxonomy): domain Bacteria; phylum Desulfobacterota; class Desulfobacteria; order Desulfobacterales; family SG8-13; genus JARFQH01. The sequence continues at coordinate 216,046 of CAWKCK010000017.1, read as the reverse complement.
GGTCTTTATCGGTTAGCATCACCGTGGGTTGACACTGATTCATGTAGTTGGCGAGAGCCGAAAAACTCGAATAGACATGTTTGGCTTCCAGATCGATTAGCCTGACACCGGACGGCATTTCTTCCAGGTGGGGACCGTGTCCATGGATTTTAAGAACGTCGACCGGGAAACCGCGACGGGCGATGGCGGGCACAAGGTGACCGATTAGGCGATCCACGCCGCTATGGCCGGAGGTGGCCACGAATACGGCGATAAGTGGTTTAGTTTCAGGCATTTTCTTCGATAGTCGGTAGAATTGTTTACATTAGTAATTTGAACCCCGAATATGTCGATAGGCCATCTCCGGAACTAGTTGACCGGCCTGATGGACATCCTAACTTTATCTTTCAGCCAGCCGATGACACCCCGCGGCAGGCTGACCAGCCATATGGCTTTTGTGCGCACTTCCCTGTACTGCTCCCGGAATCCGATACCACAGTGAAGGGAATAACGGACAAACTTACTGTGATACTTGAACCGTTGGTACGATCCGGTCAGCAACGAAAAATCATTGATTTCTTCCAAGAAGTAGGACCGGAAACCGCAAGGATTTTGCATGCGTATCGCAAATATGTTGGCTGTCAGGCCGTCGGCCTGGTGCTCCATTATCTGAATGACTTCGTTGACATACCTGAATTTGTAATGTCGGGACATGCGTTTCCATATCAGGTCGTCCCGTATGTGCCGTTCACCCTCGAATTGCGGATAAGGAAACTGGCGCAGGATATCGGTTCGCATGGCGTGTCTTTTTTCGCTTCTTATATTGTACTTCTTTCTTTTTTCAAGATAGGTCGCATCCATCACATCTTCAGGGAATCGATCCACTTTTACACTGCTGTCGCTATAGACACATAAGCCTTCGACACCGGCAAAGTGTTTCTTTTTACTATCCGGAATACTCTCCCAATGATATTTCAGACGTTCGAGTGCACGCGGATGCAGCATATCGTCCGAGTCGAGGAGAACAAAAAGAAAACCGAGCGCGCGCTTGACAGCGTTGTTGTGAGCAACATGCTTGCCCTGGTTTTCCTGCCAAAAGTATCGAATGGGAAAAATTTTGCGTCCTTGCCAGCTCTCTACCAACTGGCGTGTGTTGTCTCGGGAACCATCATCGATAATCAAAACTTCGAAATCTCTGAATGTCTGTTCGCTGACGCTCTGAAGGGCACGATCGAGGGTGTAGGCACGGTTGTACGTCGGTATGAATACCGTAAATGTAACGCTTTGGAAGCCCATGGGCGGTTGGCTACCGACAGCACTCGTTTTCAATTCGACGCCCGCTTCTTTCTGGCTCATGATGGTGTGATTTCTTTTATGAGTTGATCCAAAGTTTTGAAAGGTTGCGCCTGTTTAATCTGAGAACGCAGGTCGATGACCGACCGTAAGTTGCCCAGGCTCTTAAAAAGCGCCACAGGATAGGTGACATCCAGCCGAAGAAGGCGTAAAAACAACCGCAGTATCGACCAGGGAATAAGGGACAGGATTAGCCGCCGCCAGGAACAATAGAGCCACATGTAGTAGTTTCGGTTGCGTATGCGCGTAATGCGGATCTTTTTTGAGTGGAAAAAGCGTTTGATCGTGCCGACATGATCGTGGACCACTTGGCTCCGGGGTTCAAAGAGGGTCTGCCAGCCATGCATCCAGGCCCGGGTACACAAATCCATGTCCTCACTATAAAAAGGCTTATAGATTGGCAGAAAACCGTCCAGAGCAAAAAAGCGATCTTTTTTCACAGCCATCGAACCGCCGGAAGCAAACAGACTTTTTAAAGGGCCTTCCCTGTCCCGGCGCGACAAGGCATCTTCCAGATTCCATGCGGTACTTTTTATCGTTCCGCGAACGAAAGCATACCGATTCCAGGAAACACTCTGAACTTCACCCTCCGGGTCGTAAACGAGCGGTGATACGGCAAAAACGTCACTGGCGCTCAAAAGGGCGTCTACCAATGGTAAGATGAAATCGGGATATGGCCAGACATCGGAGTTTAAGAGGATGATGATTTCATGGGAAGCGGCATGAATTCCGGTGTGCACTGTGTCGGCGAACCCGCGGTTGACATCGTGACGGACGAGCTTGACCTGCGCAAAAGACTGTTGGAGCAGCGCGACGCTGTTGTCCGCAGAGGCATCGTCGACGACAATGATTTCGCAGGTGCCGCCATAGCCATGACCGGCTTTGATGACCTTGGGAAGATTGGTTTTCAGAATCGTTGCGCCGTTATAGTTCGGAATGACGATGCTGACAGGTTTTTGATCCATGGGTTGCAACGGGAGTTATTTGCCGATCTAACGGCTCTCAGTTTTATTTTTTTTCAACGCATTGGATTTCAAGCTGTCTGCGAGGATTCTAACGCTTTCCAAGGCGGCCTACCATTTCTTTTGTATAAAGTGGTTTCAGCAAGAACGAATGCGATTCCAATAATAAAGCCCAAAGGGTACAAGGTGTACTTGGAATAAAAACCAACTGTCAGACCGGTGAAGATGATGCAATTCAGGAAGACCGCCATCATGCAATTGTTGAATAGGTGCCCGGAGGCGTCAACCGCTGCATTCGACAATTTGATGAACAGGCACATCAAAAATGTTAGCCCACCGAAAACCACAACCGACCCGATAATGCCGTTTTCAAAAAGAATTTGTATCAAAAAATTGTGCGGGAAAGAAATGCCTTCGTATAGTGGATCAGGAAGCGCATATTTCTGTAATATATCATACGTGCTGCCGAGTCCGTTTCCGACCAACCAGGCCCACAGAGAGTTGTCCTGAAGCATTTCCAAAGAATACTTCCAAATGCCGACCCTTTCTTCGTTCGATATATTGACCACCAACTCTTTAAGCGAATCGAAAAAACCGGCGTAATTCGTCAGGCCTAAAAAGATGAAACAGCCACTGACTGCCAACAGGCCGATATACCTGTAACGGCTGTGAGTGAAGAAGGTGATGACAAACAGTGTACTGGCGGCAAGCGCCAAGAATGCCGGGCGGGAAGCGTTTTTCAACACGGGATCGATATCCATGACGATCAAAACTAAGAACAAATAATTATAAGGTTTGGCGGCCATCCGGGAATAGTAAAAAAGAAGCGGCAGGCTCAGAATGACGAAATTGGCCAAATAATGCGGATTTTCCCAGGTGCCGTTGGGCATTCCGAACACAGTTCGCGCTGCAAACTGCCAGGTCACAGAAAGTGCCAATACTGCGCCAAATATGATGAAGGACCGTCTGGTAGAGACGGTTCGACTGATCAGGTGAATCGTAAAAATAATAATGAGCATTTTAACGAGCCTGAAAATCCGGTCCTTGTGCGTAATTTCATAGGAAAAGGCAAGACTAATAACAATGAGCGTTGCGCAAGCCGCAAGGGTGACCCAATAGAACAGCGAAAGGGTATTGAGCGTAAATTCGCCCCATGCCAAATGGATCAACAAAAAAAAGGCACAGGCCCAGATAAAGACGTTTGTGCCGCCGCGATTGAGTGCGAAGAAAAATAAAAAGATACCGGTTAGCGAAAACACCAACCAGTACGGATTGAGCAGTATATTCTTAAATTTATTATACTTATCGTGATTCACAGGCGAACGCCCTGCTGTGCGGTTGTGAAGACGAAGATAAGGATAAGGCATGAGACAAAGTCGGAGGGTCTGAGATACCGGGTCTGGCAAGTGTCATTTTAAACATTGCGGATTAGTTACTATGTTACGGCAGTCGCCGGCTATAAGCCGATTCGGCCGTCAGGAGCCTGTTCGGAAAGGACCTTAAGGTAGACGGCCAGATTACCTTTAACCATGGCATCGATAGAGAACCGCGATAAAACCATTAACCGGCCGTTTGTCCCGAGACGTTTCGATGCCACGGGGTCGGACAGAAGCTCAGTCACGCAGCTTATTATAGCGTGAATATCCCCACTGTCAATCAGATAACCGTTGGCACCGTTTTCGACGATTTCGGGTATCCCGCCCGCCCGTGTGGCCACGATCGGAACGCCGGCAGCGGCCGCCTGCAACAGTGATACGCCCAATCCTTCCATATGTGCAGGGTGGACAACGATATCCAGGCAGGGAAGGATGCGCTCCAGGTCGTCGCGAAATCCTGCGAAGATGACCCGATCAGCAATACGGTTACGGGCGCAGCGTTGGCGCAGTTCTTCTTCGAGCGGCCCTTTACCGAAAAAGAGAAAGCGTGCTTCAGGAAAACGCTTCAGGATCCTTGGCGCGGCTTCTATTAACAGACGATGCCCTTTGCGGGGAATGAACTGGGCGATCATTCCAATGGCGCGGTGGGCCGGCTTCAGACCGAACTCACCCATGAACCATTCTGGTGCGCACGGACCGCCAAAACGCTGGGCGTCCACGGCACTTGGTACGCACACGATCTTTTTTGCTGGAATTCCCCCCGCGAGCAGCACACGGCGTATACCTTCGGATATGGTCACGACACGGCTGTAGATTCGGTATTTAATCCGCGCGATATAGGGGCTTTCGGGGTTATCCACCCGGCGGGTTATAATTGCCGGGGTATGGGTGCACCAGGCGGCAGCGGCGCCCCAAACATCCGCTCCCCGTCGGCTGTGCACGTGCACAAGGTCTGGTTGCGTTGCGGATATGATACGGCACAACCGGAGTAAGAACAATGCGTCCAATTCGCCTCTCACAGGAACCCTGAAAATTTGTGCCCCCGGTGGCGCGGCTTTTGCGATATCACTTCCGGAAGGGCAGACAAGGGTGTTGCGACAGCCATTCTGAGCGAGTCCCCTCATCAGGTATAATACCTGAAGACCCCCGCCGTAAAGGTGGCGGCCGGTTTCAATATGTAGGATGTGAATGTCTTCTGGCATTGGTTTCCAAAAGGTTGTGGGCGGCCCTGGCGGCCTGTTTGACGGTAATGGCGCCCATGCAATCGTACCGCCCCTTGCAGGTGGGTTTGCGTTTACAGGGGGAGCAGGTTTGCGGGAGGTATAAGACGACGGTGTCGGGACTGGGGGTGTTCAGGTACGGACACGTCGCACCGAAAAGGGCAATCGTTGGCCGTTTGAAAGCCGTACCCATATGGGTCATTCCGGTATCGACGCCGATAACCAGCGCGGCCCTTGCGACGATGGCGGCGGCCTCTGCAAGGGTTGTCTGGCCGATAAGGTCAAAGATGGGGACATTGGCCTGCGCCCGTATGCGGTGACCGGCATTTGTATCGCGTATTGAACCCAGCATCAGAACCGGCAGGTCAAATTGCGCGGCAAGGTAATTGGCCATCTCGGCCCAGCGTTCTGGAAGCCAGTGTTTGTGTGGCCGGGTGGTAAAGGGGCAGATCAAGACGAAACGATTGTCGATTTTCAGAGCGGAAAGCTTGTTTTTGGCGCTCTGTCGATCTTCTTGGGATAAAACGATCTCCGGAGCAAAACTCTCCGGTTCGAGCCCGAGAGCGCGCATGAGTTGAAGATATTCTGAACTCATTGGTCGTTTGTCTTCACCGCGTGAGACGATCTGGGTCATGAGGAACCGGCCGGGTTCCCGCGAATCGAGACCGATGCGTTCTGCCGCATCGGAAAGCCATGCGAGAAGACGGCTTCTGAGCAGGCCCTGGGCATCGATCGCCAGGTCGAATCGTCGTTTTTTAAGAATCGTGGAAAATTCCCTGACTTCGGGTATCAGGTTCGTGAACCGCATAGATTTGGCCAGTCTTCGCCAGCGTTCTTTCGACCAGTAAATGATTTCGTTCAAGTCTGGATGATGATCCATGATGCCGCGCACCGATTCATCTGCCAGCCAGGCAATGTATGCCCGGGGCATTGCCTTCCGCAAAACGCGAATCATCGGAGAGGCCATAACGATATCGCCGATGGCGCTCGGACGAATAATGAGAATGCGGTTCATTTTAAACAGGGTGGTTACCGGGGTGGCCGCTAACCGCGGGTATTGTCGCTATGATTATAATGTGATGGTGTGTTTCTGTTAAATACATGCGAATGCACCTGTTTGTCTTAGCGGCAGTGCTTTGGCCTTGGATCGGCCGGATGGTCGGCCGACAGGCCCATTTCGTGATAGCCGGAGAATGAACACAGCAAAGCATTTATAATCGATTCAGCCTTGAGGCCGATGCGCCTCCCCCGTTACATGTCTCTCGGCCAAGGGCTGTAGGGCCGTGTCTTCCAGCGTCTGTGCACCCAGAACCATTGATCGGGGTGTCGCCGAATAATGGCTTCCAGGGCGTCGTTGTAGCGTTGAGTGTTTTCCTCCAGGTCTTTCTGGTGGTCCCCGGTTTTTAGGAGGGAAATCTCGGGGCCGATTTCGGCCGTGAAACCGACCCCGTCTGCATCGCGCACAACGAAGACGGGTACAACCGGTGCGCCGGTCTTCAGGGCGATGAAGGCCAGCCCATAGCTGGTGCAGGCGCGTCGTCCAAAGAAATCGACAAATACGCCTTTGTGCCAGCCGACGTTTTGATCCAGCAGCATGACCACCGACTCCTGCCGTTTTAGGGCCTTGAATACCTTAAGCAGCGCGCGGTCCTTGGATACCAATTTGGCGCCGAAGCGCGTACGGTTTTGGGCGAAGAATCGTTCAAGGGGTCCATAGTCCATCGGTCGATAGAGGACATTGGCCGTATGTTCGGCGATGGCCGAAACGATGGGCATCATTTCCCAGTTGCCCACATGGCCGGTCAGAATCAATACCCCCTTATCCGCGTTGCCTGAAAACCTATTCTTGATTTTAAAATAATTGTCGAATTCTTCCGGGCGCAGATGCAGGCTCCATCCGATTTCGAACAGAACAAGGATGAGGTTCCTATATACCCGGCGGGCAATGCTTTCGATTTCTGCCGGACTCTTTTCATCGCCGAACGCCCGGGTCAGGTTGTCCAGTGCCACGCGTCGGTGCCTGAAATCTGTGAGAAACCACAGGCGGCTGAGCATTTCACTCAAATGGCGTGCATGTCTGCGGGGAACGCGACCGAGTAGGTAAAAAAATTTTTCAATGATGCGAAATGCGGTGTCGTTCAATGTATCCATATCGATTTGTCATGGGAATGATAGATGACCGAGGTTAACTGGCCGAGATTAGGTTAAAAACAGATAAAAGTCAATCGGCTGTGGATCTCAAATCCCCTGCGGCAGGTCGGTGGTAGTACCGCCCTGTTGCTCAGGTTCCGATACCATCCGGCCGGTGATGATCGCCATGGTTTTTGTTACGGCCCCCTTGTTGGCATTGAATATTTCATGGGCGTTCTGTCCTATCTGCCGGGCGCGGTGACGATCGCCGAGAAGGTCATTGACGGTGGCGTCAAGTGCATTGGTATCGCCCACCTGAATGGCGCCCCCAGCTGCGGTCAGCATGTTGGCGATCTCTCTGAAGTTGTGCATATGAGGTCCAAACAGGATCGGCTTGGCGAATGCGGCCGGTTCGAGAGGGTTGTGCCCACCGATGCCGCGGATTGGGATCAGGCTCCCGCCGACCAGGGCGACATCGGCCAGTGCATACAGTCTTTTCAACATACCGAGGGTATCGATGACGATGACATCGGCAGGCGCCTGCGAAACACGGCCGCCCACCAAGTCTGACAGCGTATCGACATTGAATCCGGCCGCACGAAATATCCGGTCCACCGATTCGGATCTTTCGGGGTCGCGCGGGGCGACAACCAACATCAAATCGGGGTTCTTTTTTTTGAGCAACACAAAGGCTTTCTGAATCACCGCTTCTTCCCCTTCATGGGTGCTGCCTGCCACCCAGACCGATTGCTGACGGCTTAGGCCCAATGATTTGCGCAGGGCGGTGACCTCGCTGGCCGTCAGGGGTGTTTCATCCTGGTCGAACTTGATGTTCCCTGTCACCGATAAGATATCCTCAGGGATGCCGAGTTGTCTGAATCGCTCGGCGTCAGCGCGACTCTGGCAGCAAAGGGCTGAGAAACAGGTGAAGAGTTTCTTGGCAAAATTGCCTAAACGTCGATACCCGGAGAAAGATCTATGCGAAAGCTTGGCATTGGCAAGCATGACCGGCACGCCTTGGCGTTTCATCGTAAAAAGAAAATTCGGCCAGATGTCTGTTTCGATCATGACCACCATAGACGGATGAATGCAGGCAACAACGCGGTTAATGGCAAAGCTCAGGTCATAAGGGAAGAGAAAGACCACATCCACCAGAGACCCGAGTTTCTCAAGCGCGATGGTGTGGCCCGTACGGGTGGAAGCGGAGAGAACAATGGGTCGGTCAGTAAAGTGATGCCGGAGTGCTTCGAGCAGCGGGATTGCGGCCAATACCTCACCGACCGATAGGGCATGAACCCAGATTGGCTTTTCTGGTTTGGTCTTCCGATAAATGGTGGGGCGGGGAGGCACGATTCCGAGTCGCTGAAGCAGAATCGGCCGTCTCTTGGACGACAAGACCATATAGGGAATCAATACGGGTAGGCCAAACAGGAGCAGAGTTGCCAGCACGGTATTGTACAACCAGATCATCAATCCTCTACCATCTTTCGGTTCGAATTCTCGGCCCGATTATAATCATCAGATCCCCCCGCTTTGCCGGAGGTCATTGAGTGGCACCTGACGTTCGATTTGGCGACGCGTTCTTAAGATATCCTTCGATCAGCCGGCAAGCGCTCACTCTGCCCCCCTGGCGGTCCTTGACGAATCGCAGGGCTTTTTTCCGCACTTTATCCCTTTCAGGTTTCGCTTTTAATGCTACGGTCAGTAGGGCTGCCGTCTGGCGCCAATCGGTCGCAACCCGGACCAGTTCTGCCGCGACAACCTCTTTTCCGACCCAGGCAAAATTATCCCAATGCGGACCGATGACAGGTACAACGCCGCTGGCCATTGCTTCAAGAAAATTCTGACCTCCCAACGGGGCGAGGCTGCCACCGACGAAAGCGGCGTGACAGAGTTCATAGGCATGCACCAGTTCGCCATAGGTGTCCCAAAGTATGACCGAGCCCGGTGCGGCGGCGCTAACGATATGGGATCTCAGCATCCAGGGATGGCCCTGCCGGTCTAAAATGGCAGACCAGGTATTCAGGCGCTGAGCATGACGGGGGAAAAGGCACAGCACCGCTTCGGGCTGAACGCTTCGAATGCGGTTTAGGATATTGCTGATATCGTCTTCTTCCTCCTGCCTGACCGAACCGAAAACGAGAATTTTCGCTTTCGGTGCAAATATTTTCGTGAGAGGATTGGACGATTCGGCAGGCGGGGATTGAAAGGCGAGCCGATCAAATTTCAGGTTATGCATGACCTCGACCCGATCTTGGCCACACAGGCAGGCAAAACGTTGCGCATCGGCCTCTGATATGGCCAGAACCTTATCCGGTGCCATCCGGTGCCACAGCGAAGAAAAATGACTGTAACGTTTCAAACTTTTAGCAGACAGGCGACCGTTGACGACCACGATCGGCGTCCCCGCGTTCTTTAGCGTCGCCAGGTGGGCCGGCCACAATTCGGCTTCCAGCAAAATCATAAGAATGGGACGGATGTGCTGAACAGCTCGGTGCATGACTGTCGGTCGGTCAAAGGGAAAGTAGGCGGATTGCGTCTGGATGATGCGGGTATTTGCACGGAATTCTGGTGCGGATTGATCGAAAATACTTTTTCCCTGCAAAGTGTTCGTCGTTAAAAGAACTGATACGTCACGATCGGGACGTAGGCATTTCACCAGATCTACCGCCAGGAAGGCTTCACCGACCGAGGCTGCCTGGATCCAGATATCTGCCGGTTCCGGTAGGGAGCTAATAAAGAGGCGTTGACTGAATCCGTCCGCCAGTCGCCTGTTATGTTTGAGAAACGGTAAGGCGATTTTCCAGAGAAGGTCGTAAACCTGAAAGGCGCGGTTTTCAGGTGGGGCGATCATCCCTGTCTTAGAGGCAGCAGCGATTATTACCCTCCTTTGGCGAAGGCTGACAGGCGGCAGGAGCGACGGGATCGCTGGATACCGCATAATGTGACGATGAATAGATATTTAGGCGACATTCATATGTAACAAAATTATCATCATCGGTATACCCCCAGCTTTGTTGGTAAGATTCCCAAAGTATGACAGTTCCAGAAGTTACTCACGATATGCGGCGTTGATTATTTTATTAAAAAATTTATTAAATAAATAACCGGTATTCATGGGGAACCTACAGCCGAATGGGAAACCGATTCCAACCGGTCAGGTCGGTAAACATTCCTTTAGAATACTATTTTCAATGCGCGACGTTTTAACTGTAATACTGGTTTAAAAGACTGCATGGAGCGGTTTGCAAGGCATTCTTGCGGCTTTGCCGAAGGTCATTGGTTCGATTGGTAAAAGGGCATTGAAACGCAATGATGATATCGGGACGTTTTGTGACTATGGCCCCCACGGGCATACGCTCCAAATCCCTTGCGATTCAAATAGATGCATGTTATGGAAAAATGCTTGTCGAATACGAGTGGCACCGCGCCTTCCCGGCACCGACCTTTACGATCATTGCCGCAACTGCCGGCTCTAAACCAGATCAGGGAGGTTTTAAATGGAACAGATCAGGGATTCCGTGTTGAAGTGCCTCGATCGGTACAAGAATGAAGGCCGGTTGATCAAAGAGCTCAGCCTCCTCGTTGACAACGGTGGCCAGGAGGTTTACCCGATCCTCTTTCATGTATTGACTAATCTGGTTATTGAACCGGATGAAGCCGAACAGTGCTGGCAAGACATCCTGGAACATTTTTACGAGCTCAACGATGTCCTGGGCCGCAAGGTCAGCTTGCGAACAGCCATCTGCGACTATTTCTGCTCTATTCACAAATCCCTCAAGAACCCTAAAGTCGTCGAAATTCATATTTTCGAGAAAACCGTCAAGGCGTCCCGATACGACAGTCTGACCAATCTCTTTAATCGACAATTCTTCGACGAAACCATTGAGAGGGAAATTAACCGGGCCCGGCGTCACAATCTCGACCTGTCTGTCCTTTTTTTCGATTTGGACGATTTCAAACATATCAATGACTCATTCGGTCATTTGGCGGGCGACAAAGTTCTCCAGCATGTCGCTCAGATCATACTGTCCGAGAAGAGGTCGGAAGATATTGCGACCCGTTACGGGGGTGAAGAGATCGTGCTCATACTGCCCGAAACGGACAAGGTCAATGCCATGGTGCTGGGGGAACGAATTCGCCAACGGGTGGCTGCCACCGAAATAAGGTACAAAGGAAACAGGATCCGGTTGACAATCAGCGGCGGGCTGGCGTCCTATCCGTTTAACGCCTCAAATACGCCCGACTTGATGAAATGCGCTGACCAGGCTCTTTACCGGGCTAAGGGATCGGGGAAAGACAACGTATCGTATTTTTCAGAAGACAAACGGCGTTATTTGCGGATCGACCTCAATAAAAATGTCATGATACGCGAACTCGGCTTCGATGATGGCGAAACCCAGCCGGCCAAGGGTAAGAATATCTGTATCGGTGGAATTCTGTTTGAGAATGAATTTTCAATCCCCATCGGGACCCGCGTGCAGGTCAACATTCCGACCCGTAAGGATGCCCCGCTCGTCATTATCGGTTCGGTCGTCAGGGTCAAAAAATATAGTGTCCGCAAATACGGTATCGGGATATCATTTTCTTTTCTGGAAATGGACAAAGCCATCAAAGATGAAATTTCCCGCTGGCTTTCATCCAACCGTCAGGAAATTTTACCAGAAACCGAACAGCAGAACTGATAAATTGCGATTGCGATATCAGGGTGACGAACACCGAATGGAGGACAGCGTTCATGGCCATCAGCAAGGAGCTCCTCGAAATACTGGCATGCCCGAAATGCAAAGGCGATATCGAGTTGAATGAAACACAAAATGGCTTGATTTGTCACAGTTGCCGATTGTTATACGAAATCAAGGACGACATACCAATAATGTTGATTGAAGAGGCTAAGCCTCTGGATTCATGAGCCTGCCCCGACCGCCTTTAGCGGCCAAGCTTGTCATCGGCCTATTTATGAACCAGCAGGAACTGGTTTCTCCGATCACCGACAGACTCGTTCAATGTTTCGGTGCCCTCGATATTGTCAGCCCCTGGTTCGACTTCTGTTTTACCGACTATTATGAGCCCGAAATGGGGACCCCTCTTTACCGGCGGATGCTGGTCTTCGCCACCCTGATACAACAGAATGATCTGGCCGATATCAAACAACAGACCAATGCCATAGAGGACGAATACACCTTCAGCGGAAAGCGGTCTGTCAATATCGATCCTGGTTATTTGCTGCGGGAGCGGTTTGTCCTGGCTACCGGAAAGAACTTTGCCCATCGTATCTATATCGGTCGCGACATATATGCCGACCTCACATTGATTTACAGAAACGGGGCGTTTCATACTCTGGAATGGACCTATCCTGACTACGCTGATTCCCGCATGCATGACTTTTTGGCGCTGGTGAGGAAAAAATACATTAATGACTTAAAACGGGACAACGCCTGATGATAAAGAGCATGACCGCATATGCCCGGACCGAAAACACAGGTGAAGCTGTGTCAGTATCCGTTGAAATTCGATCCTACAATAGCCGATATTTGGATATTGTGTTGCGTCTTCCGCCCAATTGCAACGCTATGGAAGAAAAGATAAAAAGCCGCGTGAAAGAGACGGTCGATCGGGGACGCATCGACGTTAATCTGCAGGTCAAAGAACTATCTGGAGATACCGTCGCCTATGAGGTGGATGCAAATAGAGCAGCAGCCTACTATCAGGCACTGTCGGATCTCAAGCAATTGTTAAATATTGAGACACCGGTAACAATTGAACAACTCATCAGCCTCAGAGACGTGATAAAGCCGGTAGAACCCGAAGATGACACCACCTCAAACTGGCCCACTATCGATGAGTGCCTGTGCCGGGCACTCATCGATCTTGACGGCATGCGGCAAAAGGAAGGCGAATACATTGCCAGGGATATCATCCAGAGAATCGACGCCATTTCTCGCCACCTGATAAGTATCAAGGAGGAATCCAGCGGCCTGTTGGCGCTTTACCGCGACCGATTAAGAGAGCGCATTGCTTCACTCACTCACGGGATTGTCGAAATCGATGCCGGACGAGTGGCCCAGGAGGCCGCCATTTTGGCCGAACGAAGTGACATTACGGAAGAGATCGTGCGCGCCGCCAGCCATATCGATCAATTTCGTACGATTATGGGCAATGAATCGCCTGGCGGCCGGAAATTGAATTTTCTGCTCCAGGAACTCAATCGCGAATTCAACACTATCGGTTCAAAGACCGACAAATCGGTGGTGGCCCACCTGGTGGTCGAGATAAAATCGGAGCTAGAGAAAATAAGAGAGCAGGTGCAGAACGTTGAGTAGCGGTTTAGCCGGTTGCACCGGTTAGGCCCGTTGAGTCTGTTCAGCCGGTTTAATTTGACAACTGTTTATGGTGTGGGCTCTTAGAACGCCAGCGGTTGATTTCCGAAATCTGACCGAAATGTTCAACGATAGATCTCACTCAATCCTCTGCCCGTTGAGGCCGTGCACGGGCCAAACAGGCGCAACGGGCTCAACCGGCCAACGGAGAAACAAATGGAACAATTACTTCTCAATATCGGGTTTGGCAGTACGGTGGTTGCCGACCGTGTCGTTTCCATTGTGTCGCCGAACTCGGCACCGATGAAAAGACTAAGGGACGAGGCCCGGGATGACAAGCGGTTGATCGATGCAACCCACGGGCGCCGCACGCGGTCCATTATCGTACTCGATAGCAACCACATCGTGCTTTCCGCGATTCAGGCTGAAACCATATCCCAGCGCTTTACAACCCTAAAGGAAACGAGTTAAGCCGGAATGAAAGCGGAAAAGACCTTTGACCCCAACCCCTGTAGCGGTACCGGTCGAAAGACGCCACCCGCCTGCGGCCGACTCTATGTGATTTCGGCGCCGTCCGGAGCCGGTAAATCGACTATTTGCAGGGCCGTGCTGGAACGGATGCCCGATCTCAAGTACTCGGTGTCCTACACCACCCGCAGCCCCAGGGGTGAAGAAAAAAATGGGATTGACTATTACTTCGTTTCAAAGGATGATTTTCTGGCGGGAATTCAGAAAGGTGCGTGGGCCGAATGGGCCCAGGTACATGGAAATTACTACGGTACCTCGGCCGATTTTATCGATGAGTCGCTCAGCAGTGGTAGCGACGTGTTGCTGGACATCGACGTTCAGGGTGCTCAGCAGATTCTGAAGCGCTATCCGGACAGCGTGACCATATTTATCATGCCGCCATCTGCTGCGGCGCTTAGGGCGCGGCTGCTTAAACGGGGCACCGACAGTCTTGAGGACATCGAACAACGGCTGGCAAACGCCAAAAGGGAAATGACTCAAAGAGAAACTTACCATCATATCCTCATCAACAACCGCTTGAGCGAGGCCGTCGCGGCGATGTCCGCAATTATCGATTCCGATAGAACACAAGGCGGTGATGCATCTTCCTGACTGCCAGCCGAAACACCGTAAAGACGTGATGAAAGACGAGATCTTATATGGCATTCATCCTGTAGAGGAAGCCCTCAGAGCAGGCCGGAGAAAGTTCAGCGGGATTTACCTGTCGCGCAAGAGTGCTTCCAGAAAATTGCAGGCCATTGAATCCAGTGCCGCGTCAATGAACATATCTGTGCAGTGGGTCCCTGACGCCCAACTGAACCGATGGGCCGAACAGAGGCAGCACCAGGGTGTGGTGGCACGGGTGGGTCCGATCCCCTTTATGCATCTATCCAGCCTTATTGCCACCCATCGAACGGCAACGGCGGGGCGTCTCTTGGTATTGCTTGACAGCATTGTGGATCCTCACAACTTGGGAGCCATCATCCGGACAGCGCTGGGTGTCGGCGCTGAAGCCGTCATTATTCCCAAAAACCGCGCTGCCGGACCGACACCTGCCGTCTCAAAGGCTTCGGCCGGCGCTTTGGAGCATATCCACCTGGTTGAGGTGACGAATCTTGTCACGGGAATCAAGGCTCTGAAATCAAACGGCTGGTGGGTGTACGGGATGGACCAGAACCGCGGTCATTCGGTTTACGATACGGATTTGACAGGCATGGTGGCGATGGTTATCGGTGGAGAGGAGTGCGGGATCAGACCCCTGGTGAAGCAGAACTGTGATTATCTGCTGACTATTCCGCAGCAGGGACCGGTAGTTTCCCTGAATGCGTCTGTTGCGGCGGCGGTAACAATGTACGAGATTTACCGCCAATACCGCGATACCGGTATTCCGCGTTCCGCTACGGGTCGACGGGACCGCGGCGCAAGCCCGGCATCATCAACTCAGAACCAGAAAGGTTGAGTTCCATGGAATCAAAGAACAGAATCACCAAACAGAGCGATGGTAGCATAAATGTTCCGGCTCAACCCGTTATTCCCTTCATCGAAGGGGACGGTACCGGACCGGATATCTGGCGAGCGACCCAGATGGTCCTCGACGCTGCCGTGGTGCATGCTTATGACGGCGAGCGCGGTATTGCCTGGAAAGAGGTTTTGGCCGGAGAGAAGGCGCAGCAGCAAACAGGCGACTGGCTGCCGGAGGATACGCTCCAAGCCATCAAACACTATGCGGTGGCCATCAAAGGGCCGTTGACGACACCGGTGGGCAAGGGCATCCGCAGTCTGAACGTTGCCATCCGTAAGAAACTCGATTTGTATGCCTGTGTCCGCCCCGTGAAATATATCGATACAGTGCCCAGTCCCATGAAGCATCCTGAAAAGATCGATATGGTGATATTCCGGGAGAATACCGAAGATTTGTATGTGGGTATCGAGTGGGAGTCGGGCAGCCGGGAGGCCGAGGCGGTTGTCGCGTTTCTCGAGCAGAAGATGGGTGCCCGTCTGCCACCGATGCCCGGCATCGGGATTAAACCGATCAGCGAAAAAAATACCAAGCGCCTTGTTGCCAGCGCTATTGCTCATGCGGTTAAAAACCACCGGCCCAGCGTCACCCTGATGCACAAAGGCAACATCATGAAATATACCGAGGGCGCCTTCAGTCGATGGGGATATGAGGTTGCGCGTGAGCGTTTTGCGGACGAAACTCTCACCGAAGCGGAGCTTTACGACCGTTACGGGGGCGAGCGACCAGAGGGTAAGGTGGTCATTAAGGATCGGATTGCCGACATGCTGTTTCAACAGGTACTGCTACGGCCTGACGAGTTTCATGTCATTGCGACGCCGAACCTCAACGGTGACTATATATCGGACGCCCTCGCTGCCCAGGTCGGCGGGCTGGGAATGGCGCCCGGCGCCAACATTGGAGATAACTGTGCCGTGTTTGAGGCCACCCATGGCACGGCACCCAAATATGCGGGGTTGGACAAAGTCAATCCGAGCTCGTTGATACTTTCAGGCGCCATGATGCTCGATCATATGAGCTGGACGGCGGCCGCCGATATGATTCGAAAGGCTCTACAGGAAACCGTCAGGGACCGTGTGGTCACCTATGATTTGGCCCGGCAGATCAGGGATGCACGGGAAGTACTGTGCTCGGAGTTTGCCGGGGAAATTGTCAAACGGTTGAAAAAATGATTACCGGAGCATGACGGGGATGGGCGAATCAGGGGCGGCCGATGAAACGACTGGTAAAACCAACGCGTTCTCGGTGGAACGCAAAGATTTACAGTCAGGATTTCGTCGCGTCATACAGGCCCTGGTGGCGGCCTTTCTACCGACCAGATGCATGGGGTGTGGTATGCTTTTCAACCCGCCGTCGGTCGATCGCCCCCGTAACAGACCAGTAAACGCAGGAGACCCTGCCGACCCAGCCGTCTTTGCTTTGATGGGTAACGGCTGCGATGACGAGAGTCGGTCCATCGTTTCGCCAGCCGCATCGGCGCCCTTGTCCCCGTGGGTCTGCTCGCATTGCATCGTCGGATGGTCGCCAGTGATATCGCCGTTGTGCCGTGTGTGCGGCATGCCGTTTAAGAGTCGTGAAGGCGACGACCATGTGTGCGGGGAGTGTCTCCAAAACCCTAAGAATTTTCGGTTGGCGCGGGCCGCAGCTGTATATACCCCGCTGACATTGACGCTCGTACACGGCTTCAAATACAACGGCAAGATACAGCTGGCAGGCCCGTTTGGGGCTATGCTGGCGGATACCTTCTCGAGATTCTGGGACATCGGCGACATTGACCTGGTCCTGCCGGTACCGTTGCATCGCAAACGTTTCCGCCGCCGGGGTTTCAATCAGGCATACTTGTTGGCCAAGGCGTTCGCACGGCAGCTTAATGGCACCGGAAGTGTGTCTACGACCACCACTGTTGAAAAGGGGGCACTCTTTCGGACGCGATGCACCGCATCTCAGACCGGTTTGAAACGCAAGGGCCGACTGGACAATATAAAGAACGCCTTCCGGGTGAAAAATACGGCCGTGATAAAAGACCGGCGCATTTTGCTGATCGATGACATCTACACCACCGGTGCCACGGTGAATGAATGCGCCAAGGTTCTGCGCGGCAGCGGCGCGTCGCGCGTCGACATTTTAACTGTGGCTCGAGCCGTTTGACCGTATGACCGGCTGCAGCGGCTAACTTTTGGAGATTTCAACCTTGATCAGCTGCCCGGAGTGCCAATATGAACGCAGACAGTTCTGTCAAAATCGGTCGTAACGGCCTGACCTGCCTGCAATTCCGGGGGTTGGAAGATTTCGAATCCATCAAGCATGCCGTATTCACGCGTAAGGGGGGCATGAGCCGCGAGCCGTTTCGCAGCCTCAACACCTGTTTCAGTGTCGGTGATGAACCCGGACGGGTTCGAGGTAATCGCAGGATGGTTCGGAAATCGATGGGGGCGGACGAACTGGTTTTCTGCCGGCAGGTTCATGGTACCGATGTGCACATTGTGCCTGACTCGCCGGATTACCGGGATAAAGTGGGAGGGGAAACGCCGCCAGTTGGTGACGCCATGGTGACCAATAGCGCCGGTAAATTCCTTGCCATTCAGGTGGCTGACTGTCAGCCCATCCTGGTATATGATCCGGTACGGAAGGTCGTGGCCAATATCCATTCCGGGTGGCGGGGGAGCGTTAGCAATATAATCGGCATGACGATTCAGGTGCTGGCGGATACTTTCGGATCTTCGGAAAGAGACCTGCTCGCCGCTATCGGACCGTCTTTGGGACCTTGCTGTGCGGAGTTCGTCAATTATCGAAGTGAAATTCCGCGACCGTACTGGGAATATAAATCAACAAATAACCACTTTGACTTCTGGGCCCTGAGCCGCGACCAGCTTCTGGAGGCCGGTATGGTTCGCGAACATATATTTTCCAGCGAACTGTGCACCCGCTGCCGAACCGATCTCTTTTATTCCTATCGTGGGGAGGGAAAAACCGGACGTTTCGCTGCGGTTATCGGCCTGAAATAAGAAGAGCCGTCATTATGTTTCAGCAGAAAGCGCAAATACTTTGGAACGAAGCTGTGGGACCCCAAGTCTATCGTATCGGTCTGAGCTGCCCGAGCGGTTTTGGTCGCGCCAAACCCGGCCAGTTCGTTATGTTACGCATATCCGAAGGCGTCGAACCGTTATTGCGACGGCCGTTTTCAATTCACCAACCGATTGTGCAAGGCACCCGTATCGTTGGTATCGAACTGCTTTACAAGGTTGTGGGCAAAGGCACCCATATACTGGCGGGACGGAGGCAGGGTGAGACGCTGGATATTGTGGGGCCTCTCGGCAGTGCGTTTAGGCGACCGCCTGGTGCCAAAAAGATATTCATCGTTGCCGGCGGCATGGGGGTCGCGCCCATGGTCTACCTGGCCCAGCATCTCATTAAAGATGGAGTTCATGCCGAAGATTGCCGTGTATTTTTAGGCGGGCGGAGGCGCGATGAGTTGTTGTGCGTGGATGATTTCGCTGCAGCAGGTCTGTCGGTTCACACCACAACCGATGACGGCAGCGCAGGGGATCAATGTTTTGTGACCCACCCTGTGGAGATCGCCCTTGCCGGGGGCCCACCTGACATCGTCTTTGCCTGTGGACCACTGGAGATGCTCAGTTGCGTCATTGGCATTATTGATGCCCACAAAGTGGCCTGCCAGGTATCGATCGAATCCATGATGGCCTGTGGTATGGGTGCCTGCCTGGGATGTGCGGTCACCGCCCGAGACAAGAAAAATCATTATTATCATGTCTGCCTTGACGGCCCCGTCTTTGATGCCGTCAGCATCGCGCTCGATGCGTTAACCGGTTGACCACGTATCGACCAACGCACCGGCTGAAAATCCAACCCTCGGTCGTCGCAGCAAGGGTTACCGGGGATTGGAAGGCGCCAAACCGGAAAAAGAATAATAAATTTGGATGTTTAATGTTATCAGTGCCTACTGAAAAAAAACCAAATACTCATTGACTTGAGAATAATCCTGTGTTAGTTGCTCTAACGTTTTGGAGGCTCATTGACGAGCCTTTTCATCTACTGGTGAGTGTTTAAATTGACATGAAGCGTGAAACCAGACGCCATTTTCGTGAACTGGCCTACTATTCCAGTCTGGGGTTCTCGGTGTCACTCTCGATTGTCATCGGTCTTGCTATAGGGGTCTACCTAGACAGATCGGTATTCGATACCACGCCTTGGCTGACACTGATCGGCTTGGGATTGGGCATTGCGGCTGCCTATCGCAACATCGGACTTGCCATCAAGAAAAGCAGAAAACTCTGATTTTTCTGCCCGGGCGAAGAAAACTCACGGATGGACATACAACAACGAATTTTATCCTTCGTCACCCGCACTAACTGGATTCTGTTTTCAGGTGCCAGTATCATCGGCCTGATCACGGCACCGCCTGAATTCGCCCGAGGGATCATTTTCGGAGGGCTACTGGTCACAGTGAACTTCCACCTGCTGGCCAAAACCCTCAAGAAAGCTCTCACCCCATCCCGGCTGGCGTCTCCCAACGCCATTTTGGCCAAGTACTACATCCGCTTCATCGCAAGCGGTTTCATTATTTTCGTTTTGATTGCAGGGCACTTTGTAAATCCGGTCGGTCTGGTTCTCGGACTGTCCGTGGTGGTTGCCAGCATCACCCTTGCAACCCTGCGAGAGGTTAAAAAATTAATTTTCAAGGAGGCGGTCTAAGGATGGAACATCCCTATCTGTTTCTCGTCAAAGTGTTCGAGTGGTTCGGGCCCGGGGCGGCACACTTTGCCCATGCCTACCCCTACGTTATTTACACCTGGTTTGTCATGATTTTCCTGATCGTTTGCGGGGCGATCGCGGCCAAGGGCATCAGTATGATTCCCACCAAAGGCCAGAATTTTTTTGAAATCGTCATCGGGGGGATGGAAGAGTTCATGGTCGATATTACCGGTGAAGAAGGGCGCTGGTTTTTCCCTATCGTTGCGACCCTTTTTCTTTATATTGCCGTATGCAATCTGTGTGGTTTGCTGCCCGGGTTTTTCCCACCCACCGCCAGCATCAATACGACGCTCTCCTGCGCACTGCCGGTGTTTATTTTCACCCATTATATCGGGATCAAGTACCACGGCGCCAAATACATCAAACACTTTCTGGGTCCAGTTTGGTGGATGAGTCCCCTGATTTTCGTCATCGAGCTCATCGGTCACGTCGCCCGCATCATGTCCCTTTCTTTCCGTCTTTTCGGCAACATCATGGGACACGAGTTGGTTCTGATGATTCTTTTCATGCTGGCGGGTGCCTTTTTTGCGCCCCTGCCGATCATGGCCATGGGTATCTTTGTTTCCTTCGTGCAGGCGTTTGTGTTCTTTTTGTTGTCGATAATGTATTTTGCCGGCGCAATGGAACATGCGCACTGATTCACCTTTCTTTCGCGGATAAGCGGTATCTTATACCGTTAATGGGATAAATTGGAAGAAGCCGAATTAAACATTCTAACAAGGAGGTAGAGTAGAGTATGGAAGCAAAAGCACTTGAGTTCTTTATCGCCTGCGTCACGGCAGCTGGATTTGGGATCGCTATCGCAGCCTTCGGTTGCGGCCTTGGACAGGGTTTGGGTTTGAAATCAGCGGTCGAAGGTGTCGCCCGGAACCCCGAGTCTTCCGGTAAGGTTACGGTGACGATGCTGATCGGTCTGGCGCTGATCGAATCACTCTGTATCTATGCGCTGGTTGTATCGCTGATTCTGATCTTCGCGCATCCGCAGGCAGCCTCTATCGCTGCGTTGTTTGCGAGTTAAGACACGACGCACCTGAAAATTTAGCAGATTAAAGCCGGGCCCGGTTGATCCATCAGCCGGGCCCGGCTTTCTGTAAGACCCCCTTTAACCAACGGCCGGTGTGAGAGGCGGCTGTGACGGCGATTTCCTCCGGTCGACCGCAAGCAACCACATACCCCCCTTCGTCACCACCCTCCGGCCCCAAATCGATGATGTAATCGGCCGTTTTGATAACATCCAGATTGTGTTCAATGACGACAATCGTATTTCCGGCATCCACCAGACGGTTGAGCACATCGAGGAGTTTGCGAATGTCGTCGACATGCAGACCGGTGGTCGGTTCATCGAGAATATAGAAGCAATTGCCGGTTCCCTTCTTGCTGAGTTCCCGCGCCAGTTTCACCCGTTGTGCTTCGCCGCCCGATAGGGTCGTCGCCTGTTGCCCAAGCTTTATGTAACCCAATCCGACATCGACCAGTGTCTGCAATTTGGTGCGGATGTTGCCGATCCGCTCGAAAAAGGCCAGCGCCTGGTTGACTGTCATTTTCAGCACCTCGGCAATGTTTTTGCCTTTATACCGAATTTCGAGGGTTTCACGATTGTAACGTAGTCCCCGACAGACATCGCAGGTGACATAGACGTCGGGTAGAAAATGCATTTCTATTTTAACGATACCGTCACCGCGACAGGATTCACAACGACCACCTTTGACGTTGAAGCTGAACCGGCCGGGCTTGTATCCTCGCATGCGGGACTCCGGTGTTCGAGCATAAAGATCCCGGATATGATTGAAAAGGCCGGTATAGGTTCCCGGGTTGGAACGGGGTGTTTTTCCTATCGGGGCCTGGTCTATATTGACGACTTTGTCGATCAGCTCCAACCCGTTAACGGAGCGGTGAGGGCCGGCTGGGATTCGGGCCCGGTAAATTCGCTGGGCAAGAAGATTATACAAGGTTTCCAGAACAAGGGTCGATTTCCCGGACCCGGAAACGCCGGTGACACAAATGAAGGTACCGAGTGGGAAAGTGACGTCGATATTCTTCAGATTGTTGGCCGTGGCGCCTTTGATGACGAGTTTGGTCGCAGTGCCATTCCGCCGGTGTCGGGGTATGGCAATTTTCCTGCGGCCGGATAGATACTGGCCGGTCAGGGAGGCGGTGTCTTTGAACAGGTCATCGGGAGAACCGGCGAATACTACATGACCGCCGTTCACCCCGGCACCGGGCCCCATGTCGACGACCAGGTCAGCGGCACGTATGGTTTCTTCATCGTGCTCAACGACCAGCACGGTGTTGCCCAGATCGCGCATCTGCAGAAGCGTTTGCAAAAGATTCCGGTTGTCGCGCTGATGAAGTCCGATACTCGGTTCATCGAGAACGTAGAGAACGCCGGTGAGCTTCGAGCCGATTTGTGTGGCCAGTCTGATTCGCTGGCTTTCGCCCCCGGAGAGGGTTGCAGCCGTGCGGTCCAACGTCAGATATGCCAATCCGACGTTTTCCAGGAATCCGAGGCGTTCATCGATTTCCTTGAGAATCCGATCGGCAACATAGGCCTGTTGTCCTTCCAAGTTCAAGCCTTTTAGCGTCTTGCGGGTCTGGCCGATTGACAGGGCGGAAATTTCTTGGATCGCCATTCCCGAAATTTTAACGCAGCGGCTTTCGCGATTGAGCTTGGCCCCGCGGCAATCCGGGCAGGGACTGAAGTCCATGTACTGCTTGATTTCTTCCCTGACCTGATAGGAATCGGTTTCCGCGTAGCGGCGTTTCAGCTTGGGGATTATACCCTCGAATGGTTTGCGAAAAGTGACTCTGCGGTCTCCGCGCTCGAAGTAAAAAGTAATTTCTTCTTTGCCGGATCCGTAGAGGATGACTTGCTTGAATCGTGCCGGAAGATCTTTGTATGGAGTATATATATCGGTACCGTAGTGGACGGTCAGGGCGTCGAGAAACTCTATAAATTGCATGGTGCTGCGATTGGCCCAGATGACGACG
Organism: uncultured delta proteobacterium; assembly: GCA_963848135.1. GTDB lineage: Bacteria > Desulfobacterota > Desulfobacteria > Desulfobacterales > SG8-13 > JARFQH01. The sequence continues at coordinate 192,919 of CAWKCK010000017.1, read as the reverse complement.
GTACCCTCCCGCAAGGAGAGTTCAGAATTTGGTATGATCAGATCCGGATTAAATTCGGTTGTCGTTCCCAATCCGTCACAGCGCAGACATGCGCCCTGGGGAGAGTTAAATGAAAAACTGGCCGGTGTGAATTCAGAATAACTGATATCACACCGGGTACAGGTTGCTTTTTCGCTGAAGTGAATGGGGTTGCCGTCCAGAACGTCCACGGCGACCTGACCATCTGAAAGGGCCAGGGCGAGTTCAAGGGAATCGGCCAGTCGGTTTTGGATGTTATCCTTGATAATCAGGCGGTCTACCACCACATCGATGGAGTAAATTTTGCCCTTGTCTAATCGACCGATGGACTCGATTTCATAAATGTCGCCGTTAATGCGCACCCGCGCGAAACCGTCTTTTCGAAGGCGTTTAAAAAGTTTTTCATGATCACCTTTCTCTTCGGTCACCAAGGGAGCAGTTATAATGATACGGCTACCCTGTGGAAGGGATAGAATCCGATCCACGATCTGATCGAGTGACTGCGGTGTGATGGGATGGCCGCACTGGTAGCAGTAGGGCGTTCCGATCCGCGCGAAGAGCAATCTGAGGTAGTCATATATTTCAGTTACCGTTCCGACCGTGGAGCGTGGGTTGTGGCTGGCAGTTTTCTGCTCAATGGCAATGGCCGGAGAAAGACCTTCGATCAGATCCACCTCCGGTTTCTCCATGCGCTCCAGAAATTGACGCGCATACGTGGACAGCGATTCTACATACCTCCGCTGTCCCTCAGCATATAGCGTGTCGAAAGCCAGGGTCGATTTTCCCGATCCCGAGAGGCCGGTGATCACAATAAGCTTATTGCGCGGAAGATCGAGATTGATGTTCTTCAGGTTGTGCTGTCTCGCACCCCGAATGATTATTTTGTCAGAATCCATTTATATTGTAGAAGGTTTTTCTGGTGGCGATATCCGGTTGCTAACGGCCGAATCTACCGGTGATCAAGACTGCCCAGGCCATGCGGCGGGTATAGATGAAGTCCGGTCATATTAACGGGCGTCTATCTGCATCCAGTCACTGCAGTGTGCCAGGGGACGAAATCATGACAGTAAGACTTTTGTATCCTACAGGGCCGCCCGGTTTTTTTCAAACGGTTTTAACGCGCAGGCCTTCAGTGCGGACCCGGATTCAAATAATAGCGGTTGAAGGTTTGTTGTTTTCGAAAATTAAAGAAAAACGTAGAAAATAAAAGAAATACAGAGATTGCTTTTTTGTTCCGGTTATGTCGATAACCGGTGATATGCTTAAAATTCTTAAAGAAATCCTAACATTAAAATTTTACGTGTTTCAAGGGGGTTGGGTGCTGAATTGAATAAAATCATAATAATTACAGTTGAATATAAATTGTTGATAACTATCTGCGATTTAATGCGCAAACACTATCCATCCGGTTTGACACCGACATGCTGATATCGATATGAGGCATGTAACAATTTTTCCGGGGATAAAAAAATCTTATATAAACCTTCCAAATCGTAATACATCAACGTTTTATAGAGATTATGTCAGGCATTACAGAAACTTAATCACCCTATCTTTAACAATAGCCTAACAATTCTGAGTATCGCGCCCTATGGAAACTGTCTGGAGTTCTGTGAAAACTGCGATTAAGACCAAGATTCCTTGTCACAGTTTTCGAATGTGGATTGAGCCTATCAAATGCTATCAGGATGATGAAGGGGAACTGGTTCTGGCCTGCCCCAACGTGTTCTCAAAGAAGAGGGTCCAGACGCATTATGGTACCTATATTTCAGATGCTATTACTGAAATTTTGGGTAAAGCCTGTGAGGTGAAATTTCTTGTTACGAACGGTAACGGTGAAAAGGCTCTGCAACCCGATGTGAGCCGGCAGCTTTCACTGCCCAATGTCATTGTTCGCCCTCACAACGGTCGCTTGCTTCGGAAGGATTTCACGTTCGATCATTATGTTGTCGGCGGGAACAATGACTTTGCTTATTCAGCAGCGCTGTCTCTGGCGTCCCGGAAAAGTTCCCTGCAGAATTCTCTGTTATTCCTTTCCAGTACTGGTATGGGAAAGAGCCATCTCACCCAGGCCATCGGTCATCATATCCTCTCTCAGTTTCCCGAAGAACGTGTGTTCTACATGACGGCTGAGGACTTCAGCAATGAAATGGTCCAAGCCTATCGCGGCAATGCCATTGAGGAGTTCAAAGGCAAGTACAGAAAAGGATGCGATGTACTCTTATTGGAGGATGTCCACCACTTGAGCGGTAAAGAGCGCACCCAGGTCGAACTTTCTTTGACCCTTGATTCTCTCTTTGAGGCCGACAAGAAAATAATATTTTCGAGTTGCGCGCGTCCGGCTGAGATTCCCAGATTGAACGACAAGCTGCGATCTTGTCTTTCATCGAGCCTGATTTCGTCCATCGATGCGCCGAACTTCAGGACAAGGGTTCGCATCCTGCAACGCAAGGCAACGCTGAAGGGTTATCAGGTCCCGGAGAAGGTGATTCAATATCTGGCCTCGGAGTTGACGGATGATATCCGGCAACTGGAAAGCGGCCTGATTGGCATAAACGCTAAGGCCTCCCTTCTCGGTTGTCCCGTAGATATCCCGCTGGCTGAGAGTGTTGTCAAGAATATCGTCCGTGAGCGAGATACGATCACCATCGATATTGTTAAAAAATTGGTTTGCAAGTATTTCGAAATTTCACTGGCCGAGATTGTCTCCCGGTCCCGCAAACAGGGCCTGGTAAGGCCGCGGCAGATTGCCATGTATCTGGCCCGGCACCACACCGATTCGCCCCTTCAGACAATCGGCCGGAGCTTCAACCGCTATCATGCCACCGTTTTACACGCCATAAACAGCATTGAAAAGAGAATGAAGGAAAATGGAGCCGTTCGAAAACAGATCAACTTCTTCCACCAGAAGCTCCAATCGGGCAAATTTTAGGCGATCGCCAGCGGGTAGCAGAACGCCGGGAGTGTCACAAAAAATCTCTGCTGTTTTCGGGGAGCGCCTCGGGCGTTTGTCACCGGTGCAGTTTATTTTGAACTTTCTATTCAGAGACTTCGCACACTTTTAGTCCGGATATCCCACCGCATCGATTCACCGATCCGTTAAAGGCAACTGTAGCAATTTCAGCATATCTTCATGGATCCGGCCATTGGTGGCCAAGGTTTCGCGGCCTGCGAGCGAATGGGGCCGACCGGAAAAATCGGTCACCTGAGCGCCGGCCTCCCTGGCAATCAGCACTCCCGCCGCGGTATCCCAAGGTTTCAGATATTCTTCCCAAAATCCTTCAAATCGACCACCGGCAACATAGCACAAATCCAGTGCAGCAGATCCCAGTCGACGAATACCCTGAGCCGCGTTCAAACAACGTGTGAAACGGGTAACGACCGGTTCCAGGTTTTCCCTGACATTATAAGGGAAACCGGTAACAAGCAGACAGTCGGAAAAATCGCCAACCGTTGAAACCCGGATAGGATGATTGTTGCACGTCGCACCGTCGCCGACCGTGGCCGTGAACAGTTCACCGTTCACAGGATTGAGCACGATGCCAACCACAACTTTTCCTTCCACGGCAAATGCGATCGATATCGCGTACCAGCCGATTTGATGCGCAAAGTTGGTAGTCCCATCCAAAGGGTCTACGATCCATACGAGCGACGCATCACGGGCGTCCTGGCCGCTTTCTTCGGCCAAAATGCTGTGATCCGGGAACGTCGTTCGTATGATTTTTAATATGCATTCTTCGGAGGCTGTATCGGCCTCGGTGACCAGATCGATGACGCCCTTTTTCCGGGTCTGGGAGATATTGCCGAACTTGGACCGCAGGACGTCAGCCCCCTTATATGCAGCGGCAATACCGACACTCTTGATTCTATCCAATTCCATCGGATGCCTTCCTTTCCTTCTGGTTTCCGGTCACATATGCGGGTTGAATGAAATGTTTCTGCATCTCAACAACCAGGGGCATCAATGAGGTCTCCGTTTTGGCAGAAATCGGAATACCGTCGAGTTTTTGGGTCAGATTGCGTAATTTTTCCGGTTCAAGCAGATCCTGCTTGTTCAGCACCCGGATAGATTGAAGTTTTTGGAGTTCCAGATCATCCAAGATTTTTTCCACCGACCTGATCTGGTCCATATAGCGGGGATTGCTGATGTCGATGACGTGCAGGAGCAGATCGGCGCTTTCCAATTCCTCCAAAGTGGCCCGGAAGGCGACCACGAGATCCCGGGGGAGATCCTTGATAAAACCGACCGTGTCCGTAATGATGACCTCGATGTCCCGAGGAAAACGCAGGCGCCGGCTCGAAGGATCGAGGGTTGCAAAAAGACGGTTCTCGACCAGTTCCTGACTGTTTGTCAGGGTATTGAGAAGCGTGGATTTACCGGCATTGGTATAGCCGACAATGGAGATGATCGGCAATTGCTTTTTGCTTCGTTGAGATCGTTGCTGTTTGCGCTGTCGACGCACGAGGACCAGGGCTTTCTCCAACTGGACAATCCGGTCACGTACCCGGCGGCGATTAATTTCGAGTTTGGTTTCACCAGGACCCCGCCCTCCGATGCCCCCTGTCAGGCGCGACATGGCCGTGTTTTTAACAACCAGGCGTGGCAGCAGGTATTTGAGTTGAGCCAACTCGACTTGCAGTTTACCTTCCTTTGACTGGGCGCGTTGGGCAAAAATGTCGAGGATAAGCATGGTTCGATCGATGACCTTGATGTCAACCTGGTCTGTGATCGCTCTGATTTGCGAGGAGTTGAGTTCCTGATCGAAGATGATCATCGAAGCTGCCCGGTTAAGAGCAGTGAGAATAATTTCTTCCATTTTTCCCCGACCCATCAGAAACCGAGAGTCGATATGTTTGCGTTGCTGCAGGACCGTGCCGACCACCTCGATATCGCTGGATACGGCCAATTCATTGAGCTCAGTCAAACTATCCCGCGCCCTTTTAGCCGGTTTACTGGTAACGGAGATCAGCAACGCCCGCTCCTTTCCGTCTGCAGCCTTGTGAAGCGAACGCACCTGGGCCAGTTCGTCCTCGAGGGCCCGGATGACACTCAAACATTCGATATTCAGTGCATTGGTTTTCAGTGGTGGTAGAACTTGATAGGGTTTTTTAGCGGTGGCGCCAGGTAGTATATGGGACAGGTAGATCAGTGGAACATGCCCGTCGTTACCGGCACTGAGGGCCCCCATAATGTCGAGCCGTAACATGGCTAAATCGTTCAGATCATCTTTGGTCAGTGGCTCAGCTTTCAGGTGAGTGTGCAGGCACCGTAAGCCACGGAGACGCCCCGGGGCCACGCGGTAGGAGCTGATGTCCGGTATGAAGATTTTTTGGTGATTGCCCACGATAACCCAGCGAATCCGTCCGCTGCGATCGATGAGAAGACCCACCTGTCGGTGAATTTCATGGGACAGGCTGCTGATTTCTCGGGAAAGTTCGAAAGTGATGACTTGATCGGGTGGAACACGGCGGCGATAGAGTTTTTCGAGTCTGCGCGTCTGGTTGGCCTTGAGGCCACCGGTATTTCCGTAAATCTTTTTCATCCAGTTATTGCTGTTTCATGCTTCATAAGGTGGCTGTTGTCCTCTTCCCCTGGTTGAACGTAATTCTGAACCCGGTCGCGGTCAAGTGTCACGTTACAGTCAAGCCGCATTCCGAAATCTGTCGCTTCGAGCCGGATTGAAACTCAGGCGATTTCAAACGCCGCTATTTTCTGGGAGAATATCGGGGTCGGGAATTTAAGATCACACATACGACGCGATATTAATCGGGGTTAGCCGTTGGGATTATTGTTCCGGATACGGCGCGGTCATGTCCTCATCGGCTGGATTTTCAAAACGGGTATACGCGTTAAGAAAGACGAGAGGAATCGTACCGATGGGTCCGTTACGCTGCTTGGAGATGATTATCTCGGCTTTGCCTTTGTTGGGATTATTTTCATCCTTGTTATACACTTCATCCCGGTAGATGAATGCGACAACATCGGCATCCTGCTCCAGTGCCCCCGATTCTCGTAAGTCCGAGAGTTGTGGTCGCTTGTCGCTGCGCTGTTCGAGCATCCGGTTGAGTTGGGAAAGGGCGACGACCGGGATGTTGAGTTCCTTTGCCAGCGCCTTCAACCCGCGGGAAATTTCAGAGATTTCCAACTCGCGGCGTTCTGCAGATTGCCGGCCCTGCATCAGCTGGATATAATCGATAATGACCATACCGATATTTTTATCCAACTTCAGTCGGCGCGCCTTGGCGCGGATATCCATGGCTGTCAGTACCGGTGAATCGTCAATGAAAATCGGTGTGTTCGAGAGTTCGCTGGCCGCTTCGGTAATCCTCATCCAATCCTCCTGACTGATGAATCCGCTCCTCAAGCGTGTGGAGTCAATTCGTGCTTCACTACTGAGCATCCGCATGGACAACTGTTCCTTGGACATTTCAAGCGAGAACAGGGCGATCGGAACACCGGCATCTATAGCGGCATTGCGGGCGATGTTGAGGGCGAAGGCGGTTTTCCCCATTCCGGGGCGGGCAGCCAGAATGATAAGGTCGGAATTTTGCAGGCCGGAGGTTTTATGGTCTAAAAGTGAGAAGCCTGTCGAAACTCCCGTAATCAGAGATTTGTTGCCTTGGCGTTCTTCCAGCCGATCGATATTGTCTTCGATCATCTTACTGAGAGGATGAAAGGACTTATGGGTTTTGTTTTCTGAAATTTCAAAGATCGATGCTTCGGCAAAGTCGATGACAGCGTCTACTTCTCCACGGTCTTCGAAACAACGGCGGGTAATGTCGCTGGCCTTCCGGATCAGTTGTCTCAGCTTGGCCTTGTCGTGCACGATTTTTGCGTAATGCTGAGCATTGACGGCCAAAGGGACGGTGTCCAGCAGGCGGGCCAGATAGGCTGCTCCGCCGATATTCTCGAGCTGACCAAGTTGCTTGAGATGGTTGGATAGGGTCACCACGTCGATAGGTTCGTTACGGCTGAAAAGATCGGTTATCGCGCCGAAGATTTTCTGATGGGCTGTTTTATAGAAATCTTCCGCAGACAGGATGTCCAATACATCCAGCAGAGTGTGGTTGTCGACGAGAATTGCACTGATGAGTGACTCCTCGGCGTCAATGCTTTGGGGGGGTAAATGGACCAGGGAAGGATCGGTCGCGTTGCTCTTTGATCGTTCAGACATGGGTGATTTCTATACTGTCCGATGGATCGATTCGGTGCGGTCGGAAAGATGCCGGCTTGGTGATGAAAAAGAGATTGTCACAAAGCCGACGTCGCGTGTTTTTTTTCGAAGTCGGAAATGGCCACGGCTGAAATGATCGAACCCGCGGGCAGCGTCGCTATCCGTTCTACCGTGATATCGTCTTGATGCATCCGGATCAGGCTTCAGGTACTATTTCGACAGTTATTTCCGGTTCGACGTCCTTGTAAACCCGGATGGGTACCTTAAACGAGCCGATCTGCTTGATCGGTTCGGTTAACAATACCATCCTTTTTTCAACCGTAATGTTGTTCTTGGCCAAAGCATCCATGATGTCCCTGACGTTGATCGAGCCATAGAGTCGGTCTTCCTCACTGACTTTGGCTTCAATCGTGCAGGAAACACCCTGTAATTTCTCGGCCAATTCTTCGGCGATCTTCTTTTCCTTCGCAATCTGCACATCGAATTTAACTTTTTCTTGAGCCAGAATTTTACGGTTCTGTGGTGTGGCGGCAACGGCTTTTTTCTGAGGGAGTAAATAATTGCGAGCATAACCCTTGGCCACCTCGACCTCAGAGCCAATGATGCCGAGCGAATCGATCGTTTCTGTCAATAAGACTTTCATTTTCGACCTCCGGTAGCAAACCAGTCGACGGCCTGATGGTCCGGCAGGCCCGTCCGGTATTGTAATTAATAAGGTTAACGGTTTTCGTCTGCACCCAGTTTTCTAAAATTAAGCCACATGTCGAAAAATCCCAACGCGACAACGATCAAGAGAACGATTTGCTGCAGAGCGATAAGACTGTATAGAAAGAGGCGCAACATGCGCGGAAAGTGTTTTTTTTCAAAATAGAACGAAACGATGGCGACGCCTTGAAAGAAGTAAATCGTCATCAGAACCAGCAGGCCGTTGATGCCCCAAAGCTTGAGCATGCGTTCGGGGATCAGCAGCATCAAGCCGCATCCGATGGCGCCCCAGACCAAAGGTTCAGGGGATTTCCACAAGTTGAGCCGCCCGAAATCCGGGAAGAACAGGTTACCGCGTTTGAGCAAAGGCCGTGCCAGCAGCATACTGGTCCAAGTTAGAAACAGTACTGAAGCAATCGAGAGCGCAGGTATAATTCGAACCAGGACATATTGGATTCCATCGAGCGATTCCCGGATGAGGCGGATGGTATCGGCCGGTACCCCCATGCCTTCGTAAAGTTCAATCGTTGCTTCGAGGTTGGTCCTCACATAGGCCGATACCAACGTTTCGATACTGGTGGTCATTGATGCGCTGTGGAGAACAAGAATACCCAATCCAATGGCCAGGACCACCGCACAGGTCAACGCCACCGTTTTTTCGACCGCCAGATTCCAGCCGAACATCTCACACAAAACAAAACCGATGAGAACCAGCTCGAAAAAATAGAGCAGATCGATGGACACACCGCCGAATATCGGGACCAGGGTCAACAAAGCGATCGCCGGTACCAGCGCGCCGGCTTTCCTACCGAGTTTGGCCCGGTAATAGATCGTCGGCAGCGGGATTCCCACTGTGCAGAAAAAACCGAGTATCGGTGATTGAAGCGTTACGACAAACAGCAGGCTGGTGATGCCGACGCCGATAGCGATATGCTTCAGTGTATCAGCGTTGCCAATGATCGGCACGATCCTCTTCTCCGGTGCGGCATTCAGCTGAGGCCGGAGCCGCATTCTAGTCCAGATTACCGACGTATGGCAACAGGGCGATGGCGCGGGCTCGCTTGATCGCGTTGGTTAGCGTCCTCTGGTGTTTCGCACAGGCCCCGGATATGCGTCGTGGAATGATCTTTCCGCGTTCAGTGATAAAGTATTTAAGTGTTTTCGGCTCTTTATAGTTGATCTGCAGGCTGGTGTCTGCACAGAAACGGCAGACCTTACGCCTGTTGTAGAATCTTTTCTTGCGTGCACCACCTTTGGGTCTGGGTCTGAATGCCATGATCTTAATCCTCCTTCCTGGTCTCGGTGTCGTCGGTTTCGGATTCGGTTGTTACCGCCTGATCGGGTTCTGCTAGTTCTTTGGCCTCGGTTTCAACCGTATCGGCAGGAGGTTTATCTTCAGCGGCATCTTCTTTTTTATCTTCTTCTTTATCTTCTTCGGCTTTCTTAGCTTTTTCGGCTTCTTCAGCTTTTTCGGCCTCGGTCTTGTTTTTTTCGCTCTCGGCGCGGGCGATTTCTTCCTTTAACTGGTCAACATCCGCATTTTCATCCAGCATTATCGTTAAATATTTCATTACGCGGTCATCGATTCGGAAGAAGCGCTCAATTTCGTTCACAATGACGCCGGTGCCGCAAAAATCGATACGCGTGTAGTGTCCGCGAGGTTTTTTCTTGATTTCGTAAGCGAGCTTGCGGGTTCCCCATTCGTCCAGCAGCACCAGAAACCCGCTGCCTTGCTCGATGGTGTCTGAAATGCGGCTGAACACGGGCGCGCGTTCCTCTTCGGAAATATCTGGGTCCAGAATGACAATCGTTTCGTACCGTCGCATGGTTTTTCTCCTCCTCTTGGCTATTAAGCCCCGATCATTGACCGGAGCAAGGATGGTTCGGCAGTGGACTGCTGTACAAAAAATAATCCAAATAACATTGTACTCAGGCCAATGTCAAGGAATTATCGGATGGATCCTTCAGTACCAGAAAACGGCCGCAGCGGGTGACAAGATGCCGTCGCTTCGGGCAGCGGCTTCGGTGGGGTGGGGTCTATATAAAAATAGTTTTTCTGAGCGGGGCGGCGTTCTCTATAGTTTACCGCCGGCTGCGCACGAAAAGTGTACCTAACCGCAAACCTCTATGCGGCCGCAACCAGCGCCAGAAACCTCACTTATGAATGGGGCTCTCGATAGGTGCCGTTACCCACGGGAATGGGCACTGCAGAGAAACAGGGTGCGATGATTCGGTTATTGGCGCTTGCTACGCGCGCCGGGGCACCCTGACATGGCGGTAGTGTTTTTGCGAACGCAATCACCCTCATACCCGGTCTTGGCGGCACTGTTTTTCCGGATGCAGTCACTCTGGCACCCGGTCTTGCTGGCGCCGCTTTTACAACCTGACTTAACAGCACCGTTTCCCTTTGAGCAGGCACTTTGGCAATCCGAGGTGCCGCTACCGCTTTTCACAATATTTTCAATGTCTTTGTCGTAGTAGACCGTTTGGGATAAAAGGCGTGCATTGTTGAACCAGTCCTCATATTGCTGCTGCCTTTCCTGTTCATTTGATCGTTCGGACAGGATTTTTTCCTCGACATAAGTGTTTATGGTCATTCTATTTTCAAACTTCTTAAGAAAATAATCATAATCGAGGCCTGATTCGGCGATCGTGCGTTTGAATTCGTCGGGTGTCAACGATCGCTGATTAATAAATTCACCCAGGGCTTTGTTAATGGTTTTGGGGTCGAGTTTGTAACTGGTTTTGCGGATTTCATTCAGTTGCACCCCTTCATCGATCAAGCGCAGGGCCACTTGTGATTGGAGACTTTCGAGCAGGGCGTTTCCGCGGTCACCCTTAAAAACTTCTTCGCCATACACCTCTTCATATCGCTTGCGGGCGTGATTCATCTCCGTATCGTAATCGGAGCGTAAAATGTCCAAGTCACCCACACGGGCGATGTAGCGTTTTGATTTAGAGGCCCCCAACCGGGTTTCATCTTCGATTTCTTGCGCGGTTTGAACCTGCTTCAAGGTTGCCGGATAACCGGCGGCGGTGATGGCCGCAGCGATGCGTTCGGTATCCTTAAGGCTCTCACTGTCGTATGTAACCTCGACCTGGCCATTGGCCAGATCGACGCGCACATCGCCGATACCTACGAGGTCTGCCAGGCTGGATTTAATTTGCGCAATGCAGCCGGAACAGGTCATTCCCTGAACAGAAAGAACAGCCCGGGACAGTTTGGCCACCGGCGCTTTGATCTCGGCGGTATCATCCTTGGGCGCTGCTATTTCAACCTTCGCCTCGCTTTCCGCGGCAATGAGGGTATTCGGTCGGTTGGAATCGCCAGGTTTTGTCGTAGCGAACAGAGCGGCCAAAAGGCCAAGGGAGACTACGACAACGCCGATTTGCAGGTATCGATTCAACATATTGATATGACTCCTTTGATGGATTTTTGTGCTTAAAAGTTTGCGAATTATGGTCGACCATCGCTTATGGCCCCAGGCGCCCATTTTGTCAAGGCAAAAATACCACGTTGTGGCAATTTGAGCAAGGTTGTACCAAATTTAGTGGTCAAAATCACGTGGGAGCTGGTAACCAGTGCAGAACACTGCCGCGCGTGTAAAGAGGAATCTGCGGATGGACATTCATTAGCCAATTGGTTTTACCTATTATACTCCCCCGATTTATTACCGGTTGAATAACGTCAACCGGTGCATATTATAAATAAGTTTTAATTGTATACTGTCTTAAAACCTTATATTCATGCCCAGAGAATCGATCAAACTGTAAACATATCCTTTGGTGTAACTTTAAACTTGGGACAAGGAGGAAGACATGTCACTTAAAGAGTATTTTGAAAACACGGAAGGGTTCGGCGTTTTAGCAACGGCAGATGGAGACGGAAAGGTGGATGCAGCGGTCTACGCGCGACCGCACTTTATGGATGATGGCACGATTGCCATGATCATGCGCGATCGGCTGACGCATCACAACCTGCAGTCCAATCCCCATGCGACCTATCTCTTCCGCGAAAAAAAACCAGGGTATAAGGGAATAAGGCTCTTTCTTACCAAGACCGGTGAAGAGAAGGAAGGAGAACTCCTGCAATCATTGCGCAGAAGGCAATACATCGATGAAAGGGATGAGACCAAGTTCCTGGTCTTTTTTTCGATAGATAAGGAATTACCCCTAATCGGAGCTGGTAAATAGCGACATTTCACTTCGACCCTAGAGCCTGTAGAAGGTTAAAAACAAAATCATTGCCGGGCGGCAAAGAGTTAATGAACATTCCTCATTTTAGCGATGTTAAACTCTGTTGCTCCCGCTCAAGCAGAACTCGGAGCGCACCAAATGGCCAAGTCAGATGACATTCGCCGACATATAAAGGAGCTCTGTTCATCTCAAAAACTGGCTGTTTTATGCACTCAGAGGGATAACCAGCCTTATGCCAGTCTGGTTGCTTTCGTCACATCCGAGGATTTGCGGTATCTCTACTTCATTACACCCAAAACCACCCGTAAGTTTACAAACCTTGAAGCCAACCCGCGGGTTTCCGTTCTGGTCAACAGCAGCCAAAATCAGGACTCCGATTTTCATCGCGCAATGGCCGTGACCATTATCGGAAATGCAATCGAAGTATGCGGGCGCAAACGAGAGGGCCCCATAAAGCGCTATCTCGAAATGCACCCCTATTTGGAGGATTTTGTCCAGTCGCCCACCTGTGCCCTGGTCCAGGTAAAGGTAAAATCCTTCTTTCTCGTGAAAAATTTCCAAAATGTGATGGAGCTGCACATACACGAATGAGATTGGTCTTATCAGCCAGCGAAATCGGCCATCGCCATCGTCGGAAGGTGGGGGGCAAAGCATTTGCTTTATCCCGGCTTCTCAAGACCGGAATTACAATTCCGGATACCCTGTGTGTCACCAGCGACGCATACCAGTTTTATGTGTCGCAAACAGGTCTGCGAGAGCGCATTTCTCTCGAACTGCATCGCAAAGAGTTCAGCCGGATGCGCTGGGAAGAAATCTGGGATTGTGCCACGCGGATTCGGAGCCTGTTTCTGCGCAAACCGATTCCGTCCCCGATCGCGTCCGATCTCGGATCGGCCATGTTATCCCGCTTCAGGGGCAAAGCCATTGCCGTTCGATCTTCGGCCCTCGACGAAGACGGTACCACAGCCTCATTTGCCGGTCTGCATGAATCATTCGTCAATATTCGCGGGATTGAATCCATTTTGAAACACATTCGCCTCGTGTGGGCATCTTTGTGGTCGGATGCCGCCCTGCTTTACCGACAGGAAATCGGGCTGAGCGTCGAGAAAAGCGCCATGGCTGTCGTTGTCCAGGAGGTCGTCGCCGGTGAGCGTTCCGGAGTTGCATTCACCAGAAACCCCAATGCCCCCTCCCAGGGGGTCGTCGAGTCGGTGCACGGTTTGAACCAGGGACTTGTCGATGGTATTGTCGAACCGGATCGCTGGATACTGGGCCGCAGGACGCGCGAAATATTATCTCACTCCCCTGCGCAGCGCAAGTACTGGATGGTTACGGGCAAAGACGGCGTCCACAAAGCGTCTTTACCACTCGATGTTTCGCAATACCCGCCGCTCAAGCCAAAAGAAGTCCGGATCGTATTCGATATCGCCATGCACGCCGAAGAATTTTTCGAGGCTCCGCAGGATGTCGAATGGACGGTCAAGGATGACGTCACCTATTTACTGCAGTCCCGTGCCATCACGACCCTGAAATCCGAAGATGGCAAGGACAAACGCGGGTGGTACTTGAGCCTCCACAGATCCTTCGACAACCTGCAAGACTTGCGTCAACGGATCGAAAATGAGTTCATCCCGGCCATGATTCGCGAGGCTGACCACCTGTCGAAAATAGATTTGGACGTACTGCCCGACCAGGAGCTGGCCGAAGAAGTCAAACGGCGGTGGGAGATCAACCATAAATGGGTCAACATTTACTGGGAAAATTTCATTCCCTTCGCCCATGGCATTCGTCTTTTCGGCCAGTACTATAACGATGCGGTTCGCCCCGATGACCCCTATGAATTCATCGACCTGCTGTCAGACACTCAAATGGTCAGCTTAAAACGCAACCAGATGCTCGAGGAACTGGCTGCAATTATCCGCAACGATACCATACTCTCGGAGAGACTGAGGGGCAGTGGTCGATTTGACGAGACATCTTTATTCAGCCGGAAGGTTGAGCGTTTCATCCGAGAATACGGCGATTTATCATGTGCCGTTACAGGTGGAACTCAGTGCCTCCAGGAAAAGGAATTGCTGATCAACATACTGCTTGAAATGGCGACGCATCCGCCGCCGCCGGCGGTTCACCGACGATCGCAGCACACCGGCAAATTGAAAGAGGCGTTTTTACGCCGATTCGGTGAGGGGCAACGCGCACAGGCGGCCGATGTGCTCGACCTGGCGCGAGCCAGTTATCAATTGCGGGATGACGACAACATATATCTCGGCAGGATTGAATCCCAGCTTCTGACAGCAATTCAAGCATCTCGCCAACGTCTCTCCGCTCAAAAGCATGAAAAACGCTCCGCCGCCGGGGCGCAAATCCTCGCCGATGTTCTTGCCGACTTGGATCATCCCAGTTCGCTGAAAACAACAGGTTTAGAAAGTGCCGATCAGCCATTGGAAATCAAACCCCGGCAGCTCATCGGCCAGCCGGCCGGGCCTGGTATCGCTAGAGGCAGAGCCCGTGTGATTCGGGAGCATTCGGATCTGGCTGAATTCAAGCATGGTGATATTTTGGTTTGTGATGCGGTGGACCCGAACATGACGTTCGTCGTTCCGTTAGCTGCAGCGGTGGTGGAAAGAAGAGGTGGCATGCTGATTCACGGAGCGATTATCGCGCGGGAATACGGGTTGCCGTGCGTTACCGGTATACCGGATGCCACAACCCTTGTACGAACCGGAGACGAGGTTACGGTGGACGGTTATCTGGGGATCGTCACCGTTGGTTCGGGTGAGATTTGAAACCAGAGGGTCGATTTATCAGATATGAGCACTGCCTCTGGCCGCAATCGTCCAGTTTGATCGAAGAGGAAACTTATTTGTTTCGGTGAAAAATTCCAAATCGCAAATAACAAGTAACAAACAAATCACAATGACCAAAATTCAAAATGTCAAAACTGTTTGGGTCATTGGACATTGAAATTTGGGATTCCATTGGAATTTGGTGCTTGGAATTTGAGATTTTTGAATACCTCAATACCCGGGATAGTATCTTTAGAGACGATCTTTCTATTGGATATAGTACCGTTAAGTGTCACACAGGAAGCTAAAAGGGGATTTTGAGTACGATGAAGGAAAAACCTGTTCTTATCACCGGGGCTACCGGCTATGTCGGCGGAAGACTGATTCCGGCCTTGCTCGAGGCAGGGTACCGGGTGCGCGCCATGGGCAGAAACGTGGAAAAGTTGGGCTGTCGACCATGGGCGTCTCATGAAAGGGTCGATCTGGTTCAAGGAGATGTTTTGGATCTCGAATCCCTTAAAAAGGCCGCCACGGGGTGTTGGGCGGCGTACTACCTGGTCCACTCAATGATTGCCCAGAAAGACAAGTTTGTCGAGGCCGATCGTCAGGCGGCTCACAACATGGTGAGTGCTTCAACCGTGGCCGGTATAGAGAGGATATTATACCTGGGCGGTCTGGCGGAGGCAAAACAGAGTGCCTTGAGCAAGCACCTCTTGTCGCGCATAGAGGTCGCCACGATTCTCCAGTCGGGTCCGGTGCCGACAACCGATCTGCGGGCGCCGATGATATTGGGTTCTGGCAGTGCGTCATTCGAAATTCTGAGGTATCTTGTGGAGCGGCTGCCGGTGATGATCACGCCACGGTGGGTCCAATCACTCAACCAGCCCATCGCCATTCGCAACGTGATCAGGTACCTGGTCGAATGTCTCGCCCATGCCGAAACCACGGGACAAACATACGATATTGGTGGTCCGGATGTCCTCACCTATCGTGACCTCCTGGACATTTATGCCGAGGAGGCGGGGCTTCGAAAACGTCTTATCCTGCCGGTCCCCGTTTTGACGCCGACCCTGAGTGCTTACTGGATCCATTTCATCAGCCCTGTGCCGACCTCAATCGCACTGCCGTTGACCGAGGGGCTGACCAGCGCGGCCGTTTGCAGCGAGAATCGGATTCAATCCATTATACCTCAAAAGCTGCTCAGCTGCCGTGAAGCGATTCGCACAGCGCTGGATAAAGTGAAACAGGAGCAGGTCGATACCTGCTGGATGGATGCCGGTGCCATGCTTGAACCCGAGTGGGCCCATTGCGGGGATGCAGAGTGGGCCGGCGGCACGATAATGAAATGCGGCTATCGAGTGCGCATCCGGGCGACGCCCGAAGAAATCTGGGAACCGATCAGCCGAATCGGTGGGAAAACCGGATGGTATCATTTGGATTACCTTTGGCGTCTGCGCGGCTTGATCGATCGCCTTACCGGAGGTGTCGGTTTGAGAAGAGGACGTCGCCACCCATCCGATCTCATGGTCGGCGATGCGCTGGATTTTTGGCGGGTACTGAAAATCGATCCGCCGCAACTATTGCTGCTTCTGGCTGAAATGAAAACCCCGGGTGAAGCCTTGTTGGAATTTCGGGTGACGCCGATAGGTGATAAGCAAACGGAACTGCAGATGCTGTCACGGTTTTTGCCGCAGGGGTTGGTTGGCAATCTGTACTGGTATTTTCTGTATCCGTTTCATGAATGGGTTTTTTACGGCATGCTCAAATCAATTGCCAGATCTGTTAAAAAGCCGATTATAAACGGTCCGGAACGTTTTACCCCCCGGCTGACCGCGTCTTGTGCTCTGCCTCCGACTTAGTGTCCATCCATAAATGGCCTATTTCCCGCTGGGCCCCGCCATGGCGGGATTATCCGCAGGTTTCCGGCTGCGGCTTACATAATGTACACCTCGCCGCAAACTTTTGTGCGGCCTTGCCCAGCGAAAAAAATCTCATTTATGAATTGGACACTCATCAGTGCCATCAACCTTCTGTGGACGGACACTACTCAGGCGATAAAGTCTCCCGGTAATTCCTAACTATATTAATGGTGGCGACACCAGCCGTATATTTTTCAGATCGCTTGCAATACATCCTCAAAAATTTTGAGGTTACCCGATATGCCGCGTCAGAAAATTCTCCGTCTGGTCCTTGGCGATCAGCTCCATGAAAATCACTCCTGGTTTAATAAAGTCGATCGGGATGTCACATACGTCATGATGGAAATCCGCCAGGAAACCGACTATGTCAAACACCACATACAGAAAGTGGCTGTATTTTTTGCGGCCATGCGCACCTTTGTGGAAAAACTCCGCCGTCTCGGCCACCGGGTCGTTTATTTGAAAATTGACGATCGGAAAAATCGTCAAACCATCGACGACAATATTGTTGATTTGGTCAAGAAGAACAATTTTACACGGTTTGAATATCTTTTGCCAGACGAGTACCGACTGGATGCTCAACTGCAGAGGCTGGACAAGAAGTTACCGGTGCCCATCTTAGCGGTCGATACGGAACATTTTTTGACCGAACGACATGAATTGAAACATTTTTTTCATGGAAAAAAACGCTACCTGATGGAATCATTCTACCGCCGAATGCGGAAGCGACTTGGTATATTGATGGATGGGGGTGGGCCTGCCGGAGGGAAGTGGAACTTCGACCAGAAAAACCGCCAGGCATATGACCACCAGATACCGATCCCTCAGCCGCTGGTGTTCAACAATGATGTCGCCGATATCTGCCGAACGATCCGTCAATCAGGGATTAAAACAATCGGCCAGGTCGAACCTGAAAGCCTCATATGGCCCATTAGTCGCGCCCAGTCGCTCGACCTACTCGATGCTTTTGTCAAAGACGGCCTCCCGGCCTTCGGCACGTATCAGGATGCCATGACCATCGCCAATTGGCACCTGTTTCACGCGCGGTTGTCGTTTGCATTGAATTCGAAAATGCTCCATCCGCTCGAGGTTATCGAGGCTGCCATCCATGCCTGGGAAGATAAGAAATCCAAAATCGAGATTCAGCAGATCGAAGGTTTTGTGCGCCAGGTTCTTGGCTGGCGCGAATTCATGCGGGGGGTTTACTGGGCACAGATGCCGGGCCTGGAAAGAGTGAATTATTTCAACCATACGGCGGATCTTCCCGATTGTTACTGGACCGGTGAGACCCGTATGGCGTGTATGCAAGCGGCTGTCGGCCAGTCACTCAAGCGCGCCTATGCCCATCATATTCAACGATTGATGGTGACCGGGAATTTTGCATTGCTGGCAGGGGTCCATCCAGATGCGGTCGACCAATGGTACCTGGGCGTGTATATCGATGCCATTCAATGGGTGGAAATTCCCAACACCCGGGCAATGAGCCAATTTGCCGACGGCGGACTCGTTGCCACCAAGCCGTATATTTCGTCGGCAAACTACATCCACAAAATGAGCGATTATTGCGATGCATGTGCATATGTTTGGAAAAAACGGCATGGACATAAAGCCTGTCCATTTAACAGTTTGTACTGGGCGTTTTTAGAATGCCATCGCCGGCTTCTTCAGAAAAACCCGCGGGTAGGCATGATGTACCGATTATGGGATCGTATCGAAGAAAAAGAGAAGAAGCAGGTCCTGAAACAGGCGGATGTGTATCGAAAAGATGTGAACCTTCTTTAGCATGCGTAGCGGTCGTTTGGGTCGGCCATGCGGTTGGTACCCGGTTATCCCAAAGGCTTGTCTTTCCGTCGTTTATGCACCGATTTTTTAATGCGTGCGCCTTATCAAGAAGCCTGGTAAGGGACTTCATTCGCCTGGTTGCACGCTCATGGCTGAATGGCTGCTTGCAAATCGGACAAAATCTCTCACAGCTTGAAGGTATTCCTCACCCCCCACCGCCGCCGTGTTGTTGTGGCCACCGCCGAGAATCAGTTTTATTCTTTTCGAAGAAGCAGTGCGTTCGAATAACTCTCGGGTCATCTCATAGGGGACGGTTTCATCTCTGGTGCCATGGATATAGAGAACAGGCACTTCCAAGCGGCCGACTTTGTGAATGCTGTCGAAGCGGTGTTTGATGATAATGTCGAGGGGCAGTATGCGGTACTGGGGATGCAAACGGGCCATTTCCGCAATCGATGTGAATGTGCCCTCAACGATGACTCCCCCGGTGTCCGGGTGGTTTAACGCCAGTTGAATGGCCACCGCGCCGCCGAGCGAATGTCCGTATATGAAAACCGATGACGGCGTGAATTTTCTGATTGTTATAAGATAATTCCAGGCCGTTTCAGCATCAACGTAAATGCTTTCCTCCGAAGGAAAGACCCCGGCGCTTTTTCCATATCCACGATATGACAGTAGAAAAACGGAAAACCCCAAGTTCCGAAAGCGTTGGGCATGCTCGATGTTAGCCCCGATATTCAGGGCGCTTCCATGCAGATACAAAAGAACACCTCGGCTGGGTCTGTCATCTGCCGGTATGAACCAGGCATGCAAGTTCTCACTGGAAACTTGATTCCCATTAACCGATAGGTATATCTCTTCGAATGGTAAGTGATAATCTGCCGGCGTGCTGGTAATGATTCGCTGTGGCATAAAAATAAAACGCTCCTGCTGTTTCCAGATGTATGCGCAGGCCGTCAGGTAGAGTGCCAAGCACAATATAGCGAGGAGAAGGCCTGCCTTCAAAATTGTCGAGCGTTTAATTGTCATAACAGCAATGTTTTCAAGGGTTGGCGTATGCGCGTTTGGTAGAAATTTTATCGAAACTGTCTCTTTGCAATCTGAAAACCGGCCGAAGCGACCACCGAGTCACGAAAGATGCCATGAGTTTTCGACGATATTAAAGACGGGTACCATCAACAGAAAGAGTGTCGGAAAAAAAATCGTTTCCATTGGATACCGCAATTCACTGTTCATGCTCAAATGCAGTCTTATATTGCGAATGAACGTGCTCGACGTCAATGTGCCAGCTGGATTTATCGTCTTGTGAAATGCGGCTAAGTATGGTTTTAAAGAACGATAGGTACCTTGCTAGAAGCTATCTCAAAACAGTTTTTGGCCCAATCTCTGCGTTGGTTCCTTGTTTCAAGTCCTCGACATACACCAGTATGCCTGCGGGCTGCGACCCACAAAGAAGAATCGTTCAGACGGAAAGTCCCGCACAGCGGGGAAACTCGAGTCCGCCTTGACCTTGAACCAAAAACCTAATTTTGAGATGGCTTCTATACATTGCCGCACGGAGGTGATCATGACGGACAAAAAAATGAAAATCATGACGGAAAGACCGCTCAATGCCGAAACGCCTGTTGAAAGTTTGCGCACCTGGACGACCGACAATACGGTCTTTTTCAAGCGCAATCAAGGGCAGTTCATGGACAATCCCGCGGTACTTTCAGACTGGACGCTTTGCCTCGACGGGTTGGTACAAAACGAACGGGTATTGACCTTCGGCGACATCCGTCGCCTGCCGAAGGTCGTATTGGCCGACACCCTGGAATGCTCCGGAAATGGCCGGTCCCTGCTCAAAGACAAAGCCTCCGGTAATCCTTGGACAATCGGGGGGGTTGGTAACGCCATTTGGGGGGGTGTTTGGCTCAAAGAGTTGCTTGAAAAGGCGGGACTCAAAGATAACGCCAGGCATGTCAGCTTCGAAGGATTCGATCAGCCCCTGGGGTCTGCCGGTATCAAGTTTATCCGCAGCATCCCACTCGAGAAAGCCATCGATTCGACCCTTCTGGCCTATGAAATGAACGGAGAACCTTTGCCCGTTGAACACGGCTACCCACTCAGGGCCCTGGCCCTGGGATGGACCGGTGCCAATTGTGTCAAGTGGCTGAAGAGGATCACCGTCCTCGAAAACCCCTATGAAGGGTTTTTCATGGACAATGTCTACCGCGTTTTTCAAAAGGGGGAAGACTCCAAAAGCGGGGCTGTGGTCAGAGACATCAGCCTCAAATCGATTATCGTTGAACCGGCGAAAGACGCAACACTCTCCACGGGCATCATCCCCATTCGGGGTTCAGCTTACGCCGGTGAAGCGGGAATCAAGCAGGTCGAGGTCTCGGTCGATGCCGGTTCAACCTGGCATAAGGCCCGGCTTGTTGGTCCCAACGAAGACTATGCCTGGAGACACTGGGAGTATTTGTGGGATGTTCACCAGCCTGGCGATTACACGATAATGGCCCGTGCGACGGATACCAACGGGCAGCGACAACCCGAATCAGCCCATTGGAATGTCCTGGGCTATGGTAACAACGGTGTTCGCGAGCATGCAATCGAAGTAAATATAACCAAAAGTTAAAGTTTATTTCTTTGCACGTTATTGGAGCGAAACATAAATCTCGTTATCGGTGTATCGGTATGGAGCCATAGTATAAAAAATGAGTAGAGAAAAAATGACTGAATCGAAAAATTTCATTGTCGTGGGGGGCAGTTCAGGAATCGGTTTCGAACTCACCCGCAGGCTGGTCGATGATGGCCACCCAGTGACCGTTTTATCGCGCACTCCCGGACATTTGACCGAACTGTCCGGAGCTCGGCACGTCCCTTTCGATGTTACCAAGGACGAATTTCCATCCGAGGCGTTGCCCGATCAAATCAATGGACTGGCTTATTGCCCCGGAAGCATCCGATTGCGGCCTTTTGCGCGATTGACAGCTGATGATTTTCTGGAAGATTACCGCATCAACCTTTTGGGAGCGGTCGCGGCGATAAAAGGCTGTTTAAGCTTGCTGAAAAAGGCCGACCAGTCGACGGCGATCGTACTGTTCAGTACTGTGGCCGTTAGGACTGGCATGCCGTTTCACGCGTCGATTGCGAGTGCCAAGGGGGCGGTGGAGGGGTTGACTCGCTCACTGGCCGCCGAACTGGCGCCACGAATTCGCGTCAATGCGGTTGCGCCTTCTTTGACCGACACGCCGCTATCCAAAGCTTTGCTGGCCGACGACGCCAAGCGGACCGCAGCAGCAGACCGTCATCCCCTCAAGCGAACCGGCACTGCCCGCGAACTCGCTGACATCGCTCATTTTTTGCTGAACGATACGGGATCCTGGATAACCGGCCAGATCATCTCCGTTGACGGTGGCATGGGCGCTGTGCGTACATTTAAGTAGTGCTTTGCCGTCCAAGAACGGTTGATGGCACTTTTTCGCCAATTCTCTCGGTTGGATGCGGGCTAGGGGTTTCATATCTGCCTGAGGGCAAGATCAAGGCCCCCGACGAAAGGAAACGTCAGCGTTTGAGGTCATCAATCGCGGTTTCGGCCGCGCGGCGCCCCGAAAGCATCGCCCACTGGATACCGGGGAGACTCCCGTATTCACCACAAACATAGAGGCCGGGTTTAACTGCTGGTTGAGGCATGTTCGGGTCTGTTGTCGGTGGCTGCTGGTTCGGTAGCGCATGTCGTATGCGGTAGGTTTTCAAATGTCGCCACTTAAGTACCATCGGTCCAAACCATTCGGCCAACTGGGCACGAACCGGGGATTCTAAACCGGCAGCGTCACCGGATGGCAGCCCCAATACCACAACGGAAATAAGGTGCTTTCCTTCCGGTGCGTAAGCTGGTGAGACCATACTGGGAAAAGCGACATTATTGATCGGTCCTTTGCCGTCGCCGTTGATAACGAGGAAAGGTTCCTTAATTGGCTGCTTCTTAGTGGAAAAGTAAAGACAAGTTTCGCTGACAGAGTCTTTTGGATAGGATCTGCCCAGTAGACGCTCTACTTCCGGCCCTTCCGTCGCCAGGACAATCGCTCGCGTACGCCACACGTAACCGTTTTCCAGTACAACCCTTCCATGCTCCACCCGGTTTACACGCACACCGGTTTGGATTCGTTCCGGCGGTATCGCCCGGGACAATTGCCGGGGAATTTCTTCCATTCCCTTTTCCGGCAGAGCGGCATCACCCGTGGCAAACATCCGAAACACATATTGAAACACCCGGCTGGAGGCTCGAATCTGAGGATCCAGACAAACACCGCCAAAAAAAGGAACAAAAAAGGAGCGGATGATCTTTTCGGAAAAACCGCTGGCCTTTAAAAACGCCATGGCGCTTGATTCGGGCTTCCTAAACAGGCTTTCAGGCGATCCGCTGCAGACTTTTCGTGCCAGATGCAACATCCGCAAGCGATCCGCAATCGTACCGATAGGTGCCGTCAGCGTTTCCCAAAAATATTTGGGGCATCGGCGAGGGTCCGCCAGAGTGTAAAATCGATTGGCGCGATGAACGATTACACCAGGGGGGAAAGATTTCAGCTGCAAAGGATATTTATTCAGGACCTTGCGGGCGATCGGGTAGGCTGTCTGCAAGACCTGAAAACCGCGATCGAGCAAAAAGCCATCGAGGCGGTCCGTCTTCACCCGTCCACCAACGCGCTCGGACGCCTCGACGACGAGAAAGTCTGCGCCGTTATTCTGCAGGTGACGTGCGCAACTCAAACCCGCCAGACCGCCTCCGACGATAATAACGTCTACTATGTCTGGATGCATGAATGATTATCACGGCCGTTCATATAGTGTTTCGAAGTCCTTCAAAAGTGGCGTGCATAACCAGATGAAGGCCATTCTGCCTTATTTCCGAATTATGTTTTTTTGGTCCGCAACCCGTCCATAATCAATCGGCAGGTCTTGCTTTCAGGCGCAAGGATCATCCCAATGCCGAGAACCAACAGGGGTATGGCAAAGATAAAACCCACCACCGGCAGCACGACAAGACCCACCGTCAGCAGAAGCAATGATACAACGATAATTACGATGCCCACGGTCTTGCTAGAGAATCGTTCATTGTCACAATCGGTTCTATTCATAATTTCCTCACTTTCGGTCTAATGGGTTTGTTTGAACCTCTCACTTAATCGAAATATTTTACGATAACGGAGTGGTTGTCATTCAGCATACTCTTCTTTAAATGTCCCTCACGGAAGGCCTTCCATTTGTCTATCGGTTTCGCAAAATTTCGATGATCAAAAGATAAACATGCGTAAGATCCTCACAAGGGGGAAAACCATCTTTCTTTTGCCAGCCTTTTGCAAAATCGGCATCGGCGATGCCCAACTGTTGGCAAAGCAGTCGGGCTTGATGCCAGGTTGGGAGCCACACCAGATTTTCGGAAATGGCCGCTATACTGCCCAAAAGGTCGACAAACCGTGGTAGGCTCAAGATAAAATAGATTCGGCCCGGAAAAGGGGAGTCGGGTTGAATGTGATGATCCGGATCCCAGACAAAACACCCCACATGAGGTTCCCAAGCCAAACCGAGTTCTTTGATCTCCCGCGCCAAGCGGCAGATATGCTCGTCAAATGGCATCGGTGGCAGATCCGACCCAACATCAAAGTGTTGTGGCATCATGGGTGGCATTGTCCTCACTTTTAAAATACGACGGCGCCCACTTTTTAAGTTTCTGTCCCGCGCGCGGATTGGTATCCATAACGAATTCACCGACAATTCGGCGTGCCTCAGGTGTTTTGACACCGCGAATCCGTGCAAACAACCGGCGGCAGGCATTTGCTGAAAGGCTGCGCGTGGCTTCGATACAGAGCAACTCATCCTGAAGATGCGGGTAGGGCACCTCATCCGCACGTAATTCTTCTTTTATAACGATTTTAGAATAAATCAACGCTCTGGCGGCGAGGCGACATTCCTGTTCCGAATCGTCCATCTCAGGATGAAATATGTAAAGCAGCGTCAGTTGATCCCCGGGTCCGTAGAGATGCCCACTCTGTCCCATGCTTTTTAAGACGTCATCGGCCAAGAATACAGACCGCACCGGCGTTGGCTGAGAGGCTTCTCGCTGAAGGAGACGCTTCAATTGATAGTGCATCACGCCGGCCTCGATAAACGATGACATAAAGTTTTCGAGTTCAGAGGACAATGCCTGGGATCTCAATGTGTCTCGCAATCGAAACCGCGCTGCGTCCGCGCGGGCAAAACGCTTAACAGCATCGACGGTCGACTCATATGATCCGCCCGCGGCGACCTGGTAGTAAGCGAGCAGCGCACCGGTTGCATTTTTTTCGGCCAGATACACCGGGTACATCAGGGTGTTCATCCCGATATCTTCGGGACCGAATCCATCGGCAAAAAATTCGTGTAATGAAATGAGGCTTTCCAGATACGGTTCAACTTGAAAAACCTTCTTCCCTTTTGACTCAAATTTGCGCAGGGCGGAACACATAATCCTTGTAAACTGAGGGTATTCTGTATCGATCGTCATCAAGTAATCTTCCACTGTCAAATGGCCCGTCATCATACGGCTAAAATCGATCGTTGGCGGCTCTTCCAAAAACAGTGCTTCGTGAGTCTGCATGTATTTGGAAATTAGAGGAACCATTTCCGGCCTGTGCAGCGAGAACCCTATGGTGACGACGGGATCGATAGTCATTCTCCGTTTTTGATCCCTTCTTCATAGAGATCACGTATCAGATCCATCCTTTTGCGGTTGGCTCCAAAGTCATAGGATCCCACGCGCGAAGCCGATTTTAATTGGACCGTTTGCGAGCTGTCCTCTAAAAGAAACTCAACGTCGTCGACAAATTTGAATAACGGTGACACAAATTCCACATGAATGAAATTCTCATCGGATGTAACGATCCGAGCGTTTTTCAGAGAATCGATCACTTTCATGAGGTTTGCTTTCGTCGCTTTTGTGCTTCCGGAATATTGCAGTGGCTCAACGAAGCGGCCTTTCTCTGGATTTATGGAAGACACGCAATTGGGTTTCTTTGAACAAGGACTCAATGTATGAGGTTTTCTCTCTTTTGATTCGCCAACTCGGTTCATTGAAATTACCTTTCACCCCTCTGGCAAACTCTGCTCGACCAGAATGATCTTTTTGGTGTCGATGCCCATCCCGGCTGCCCTTGTGAGAAGTTGATCTAATAACGCCTCATCCATTTCTTTATTTCGGGATAAAATCCAGAAATAAGATCGACTGGGCCCAACGACCATCGCATACCTGTATTTCTCCTGGTCAAGATCGACGATGTGATAGCCGCCATAAAATGGTCCAAAGAATGATACTTTGAGGCTGCCGGTATTTTCGTTGCCAACCGGTCGTGCCACACCCTGTATGGATTTCCATTCCCCGCTTTTGGCGTCATAACCTCTGTTGACGACCTGTATTTCACCCGATTCGCTGGCAATGTATGTCGCGCTGACGTTGTTCATGTTGCGTTCGAATTTGTGATCCAAGCGGGCGATTTCATACCATTTGCCCAAATACCGTTCGAGCTCAAAGTCTTGTACTGGTTTTAGATCTCCCGGAACTCCGGTACAGCTGAATAGTGATATGGCTGCGAGTGCCATTACGACCGTTTTGCGCAACATCCAACAATTCCCCTTTAACTTTAGTCAGCGCCCATCCGCGAAAATAGATGGCATGATTGAGTGCCCAATTCATAAATGAGACTTTTTTTCGCTGGGAAAGGCTGCACAAAGGTTTGCGGCATGGCGTACTTTATGTACGTCGCAGCCGGAAACCTGCGCATAATCCCGCCATGGCGGGGCCCAGCGTAAAAAAGGCCAGTTATGGATGGGCACTAATTAGCCTGGCAAATATACCGGCATGCTCAGGGTTATTTTTTTTGTCCCCAAACGGCAAAAATTGGATCTGAGAACCGCAAATCCGGAAAATATTTATCATCATGCGGCCGGGGTAATCCCCGAATCGAATAGGTATTCAACCCTGTGAAATATCCGGAGCGCATGAAATACTCCAAGACAAGCCCCATGCGTTCAAACTCGTGCAGTTCTTCCCAGACTTTAATCGCTTTGGGCGGAAACCAGCGGTTTGAAAAGGTGATGACAAAATGTCCATCCGGACGCAGAACACGCCCGACTTCCTTAAAGATAGTAATAGGATCCGTTAAATATTCAACAGACACCGTGTTCAAAACCACGTCAAAGGTATTGGTCTTGTAGGGTAAGCTTTTGTTGGTATTGAGATCCTGTACGACGTGCCGAGTGAGTTGTTTGTTTCTTTTTAACTCTTCTGAGTTCAGTCCCAGCCCGTCAAGGCTTTCCAGCCGAACGTTCGGGGGCACATGAGATTGCCAGCTGCTCATAAGATCCAGCACGCGCATACCACTGGTGAGAAAGCGGCCGTAGGTGTTTCGCACCATTTCAATGGCGGTATCGTCTATGTGTTGAACAAAACGGGGCGTATTCGTAGAACCTGTCATCCGACCGCTCATCCTTGCGGGCGAAGGCCTCTTCAGTGAAAAAATCGGTGGCCCGGTTTTGCCATCGCGCCTGCATGCCTGGTCCATCGGTGAGCGTTTCGATCCAGTCTATGCTGGTTCCGCCCCGTTCTACTTTCTTTTTTTCCACTTTACCGATCAAACAGGACAGTTTGATACTTTTGCCCGCAATCGGATGATTAAGATCGATGGTCATATTCCCGTTATTTACCCCGACACATCGAAAGGGTTGAATGTTGGCCGTGTAGATCCCACTGACATCCTTGAGCCATCCCTTGGGATAAAATCGTCCGAGCTGAGGTTGAAGGGATTCAAGATGTTCCGGTCTGACTCAGGAACTGTTCCCTTTTTACGGTCAGCAGTTTTCTCGTATCGAATCCGGGAACCGAATCTGCATCCGATAGTGATAACTCCACACGTTCCCCGGCGGTCTTGCCCAGAAGTGTATCGAGTAAACCCGGTGGGAAATAGTCTCGCCAAATGTTGACATTGTTGCCTTGGTAGCAGTCTGTGTGATATCCCGAATCACTTTTCCACCGAAGGTTGAAAATGATATCGACAAGACTGTCTGAATCTATTTTGTTCATAGAGCCCCCTCTATTCTTGCGGCTGAAATTTATAATGCTACCGCACGCCTAAGATACTGAGTCATTAATTCTACGGATGAGTTTTAATCCTTTGAGCTTAAACTTAACCATGTGGGATCGAGGCGCAATAAGAGTGTTATCTGGGTTTTATGGCAGGAAATACCTATTGAAACAGTTTATAGACGGCGGGCTATGAGATTGACATCAAATAGGACCTGAGATTTGATTGTTTGTTAGTCAGGCCGAATTTTTGACGCAGATTTTTTCTGTGAAAATTGACCGTGGTTTCGGCAACATTGAGAATGTTGGCGATTTCCTTGCTGGTTTTGCCATCCTTGACCAGGCTGGCCACCTGCATCTCCTGGGGTGTCAACAGGATTTTCGCATTGGTAAATGATTGGAGCAGGGGGGAAATAACGTCGTTCAGGTGGTCTTCGACTATTTGCACCAGGGTTTTTTCTTTGGGTTTCAATCGCGCATTTTTTAGTTTTTCAACGTAAGGTAAAACCAGGTCTTTGACATTGGTCAGGACTTTTTTCTCGAGTTCGTACTTGTCCTCTTCGCGCTGCTTCAGGAGCACTTTGAGCGCTATGTTGGTTTCCTCCAGGCTTTGTTTTTGTTCGAAAAGCTCTTCCTGGCTTTTCTTCAACGCTTCTTCGGCCAGTTTCAAAGCGGTAATCTCCTCGTGGCTGATGACAACCTTTATGGGGCCACTGCCGGACATCCGGATGGTACGCATGTAATACCAATGGGGGCCATCCTCGGAATGGCAGGGATAATCATAAAGGAACTCTTTTCGATCGCCGCTGATAACGGCGCGGATTCCTTGGGCGACCGCAGCGGCGTCTTCGGCATCAGACCCCAGGGTTGCCTCACAAACGGCGAGGTAGTTGACCCCTTTGCCGTCGTAAGTTTCCGGCATACCGTTTCGAATCGCGTATGTGCGCCAGGCCGTATTGGTTTCTAAAATGACACCGCGTTCGTCGATGATGGCGATATGCGCGGACATGGAGTTTAATACTGTTCGGGCCAATGCGTCAGAAAGATTCAGCGATTCAGCACAGTCACTTTTTTTGCGGGTTCCCACTTTTTGCCCCTCCTTTCCGTCGTCTCAGGTCATAGAAGCGATATCGTGATCAGCTTCGCATGGACAATCGCTTGAATGCGAAAAATATTTCTAAGCGAGGAATTTATTCGTTTTTGCGCTGCTTGTAAAGTTTCCTTATAATAATTCTTCGATTCGTTGATTTTTGTTCGATTTCATGGTTATCTCAATCGAAATTACGATGGAGGATGCCTGTCTCAAAATGCCTGCTGCAAAGAAAAGCAATTTGAAATCGCCAATTCTCGTCGCCCTCCTGCGCTGGTTTGACACGGAAGCAGACGCGGCATCCCTGTCTGAAGGTGACGAGAAAAAGGTGGATTGGCTAAGGATTTTACCACTCCTTTTCCTCCATCTCAGTTGCCTGGCCGTTTTTTGGGTGGGCTGGAGCTGGACCGCCGTTATCGTATCACTGGCCCTTTATTTCGTTCGTATGTTCGCTATAACCGGTTTTTACCACCGGTATTTCTCGCATAAGACGTATAAGACGAGCCGGATATGGCAGTTTGCCTTCGGCATCTTGGGCAACGCGTCTGTTCAGCGCGGTCCTCTATGGTGGGCCGCGCATCACCGCCATCACCATCGGTATACGGACCAGGAGCAGGATGTTCATTCCCCCAGTCGTCATGGTTTCTGGTGGAGCCACATCGGCTGGATGACATCGAAAGCGAATTTTCCAACGAAAATTAAATACGTCAACGACTGGGTTAAATATCCTGAACTTCGCTGGCTGAACCGTTTCGATACGGTTGTGCCCATTATTCTGGCCGTTTCTTTATTTTTTTTCGGTGAACTGCTCGATCGTTTTGCCCCCCAGCTCGGAACCAACGGCTGGCAGATGGTGGTTTGGGGGTTCTTTATTTCCACTGTCGTCCTGTTGCATGCCACTGTGACAATCAACTCCTTTGATCACATGTATGGGACCCGGCGGTACGATACCCCCGACACCAGTCGCAACAACGCTATATTATCACTGATAACCCTTGGAGAGGGCTGGCACAACAACCATCATCACTATGCGGTAACGGCCCGCCAGGGATTTTACTGGTGGGAGATCGATATCACGTATTACCTCTTGGTGTTAATGTCTTGGTTCGGTATTATTTGGGATCTTCGCCCTGTTCCTGAGCATGTTCTTAATTCTGACCGTTTGGATGTCCAAAAAACGGCCAAAACATCGTCCGGCAGCAGCTGTTAATGAAGAGTATTATACCCATAGTGCCCTAACAGGGCGCTGAAAAACGTCATGAGCGAGATCAATACAAGGCAAAATCCGGCAAAAAAGCGGAGTTTATGTGTGATAAATGAGCATTTTCGCTGAAGCGGGGGTAGGGCCCCACGGTTCAGCCATTAACGCCGTATTGTCAAGCGCAGTTGTTTTTCAACAGCCTGCAATGGCACCTATATCAAATGAGGTCGGTATATGAAGATAGCCGTCATCGGATCCGGGATTTCTGGAATGACCGCCGCTTATCTGTTGAGCGAGGATCATGACGTTGTCCTCTTTGAAGCCAACGATTATATCGGTGGACACACCAACACGGCAGACGTCACGCTAAACGGGCATCAATATCCCGTGGATACGGGTTTTATCGTATTCAATGCCAAAACCTATACGAATTTCATCAAGTTGATGAACCGTTTAGGTATCCGCTGGCAGAATTCGGTCATGAGTTTTAGCGTTCAGTGCGAGAAGACCGGCCTGGAATTCAGTCCCAGCACACTCAATTCCCTGTTCATTCAACGCCGGAACCTCGTGCGACCGGCGTTTTACCGCATGCTCTGGGACGTGAACCGCTTTAAGAAGGATGCCGAGAAAATTTTGAAAACCAATGACTATGATCTGACCCTCTTGGATTATCTGACCCAGAAAGGGTATTCGCAAGGATTTGTTCAGCATTTCATCATCCCAATGGGGGAGGCGATCTGGTCTGCAGACCCGGTAAAGTTCAATCAATTTCCCGTAAGGTATTTTGCGGAGTTTTTTAAAAATCACGGGTTCTTGAATGTCAAGGATCAGCCCCAGTGGCTGACGATTACGGGCGGTTCACGACAATACATCAAACCGCTGACGCAGCCTTACCGGGACCACATTCGTGTTGGTTGTCCGGTGGCCGCTATTCGGCGTCAGGCCGACGGTGTGGAAGTTCAACCGGCAAATGAACCGGCGGAGAAATTTGATAACGTAGTGATTGCGACCCACAGCGACCAGGCGTTAGGACTTCTCGAGGATCCGACGGATGCTGAGAAAAATATTCTCGGCATCATTCCATACCAGGAAAATATTGCGGTATTGCATTCTGATGAATCCTTGCTTCCCAGCAAAAAAGCGGCATGGGCAAGTTGGAATTATCATATTCCGAAAGAGGATCTCGGTCGTGTTGCCGTTACGTATGATATGAATATATTGCAAAGCATCGGTGCGCCACAGGAATTGTGTTTATCACTCAACCTGGCCCAAGTCGTCGATCCTTCCAAGATCTATAAGCAGATGACATATCACCATCCGGTGTACAATCCGGAGAGCCTTGTCGCCCGGCATAGTCACAGAGAAATTAGCGGTGTCAATCGCACGCACTACTGCGGGGCCTATTGGGGCTATGGGTTCCATGAGGACGGCGTTAAAAGCGCTCTGGAGGTGTGCAAGGCATTTGGAAAAACCCTATAGTGTCTTGTCACACATAAATTGTCTTATCCATTGTCGCCCGCTGCCTGATATTTCAAGCTTGGGAACATAACAATGTACATCGGCAGTGTTGGTATAGATTTCAGGGCTTGCCCGCCCTCCTGAGATAATGCCAAGTACCAAAATACAAATAATAATCATCGGTCAACCCCCAGTTTTATTGGGGAGGCTCCCAGAGTTTGACAGTTCCAGAAGCTAACAAATATCTGAAACGATGATTATTATATAGAGTAAAAAAGTTATAAAAACATATAGAATTCATTTATGCTGCTGGTCCAGCATAGCAATAGAGCGCTTGCAACCGTTAAGATCGATACAGTATTCCAAAAAAAAACAACATTCAATGACCGGCTGGATGCCCGTAATAATGGTTTTTAAAGACCGCTTTGAGCGGCTGGCAAGCCATTCCACCGGTTTTGGCGGAGGTCATTGGATTGGAACTTCGAATTTCGGTCATTGTGATTTATTTGTTATTTGCGATTTGGAATTTTTCAGCGAATCTTAAAGGTTTCCTCCTCGATCAAACTGGATGCTTGCGGCCAGAGGTAGTGCTGAACCCTGAACCCCGAACGTTGAACCTCGAACAACCGGGAACCTTGTATGCATTCAATTGCGTCGCTCAAGGCAGTCGAGACACTTAAAAAATGACACGACACTATTAGACTTATGAAGAGTTGCTTATACGAAGGGACCATCCGTCATCGGCGCCTCCGGCCGCGGCCGAATAGTTTTAAGTACCGCCTGTTTTTCATCTTTCTCGATCTGTCTGAAATTGAGACCGTCTTCAACCTGCATCCCTTGTGGTCAAATGGGCAGTTGAATGTGGCCTGTTTCCGCCGCAGGGATCATTTCGGAGATCCGAGATGGTCCCTTGATCAGACCGTTCGGGATTTCGTCGAAAACCAGCTCGGCTACCGGCCGCGGGGTCCCATCCGGCTGTTGACCCACCTGCGATACTTCGGCCATTGTTTCAATCCCGCCAGTTTCTATTACTGCTATGATTCAGCGGATACCCGTCTCGAAACGATTGTCGTCGAGATTCACAACACCCCCTGGGGAGAGCGCCATTGCTACGCTTTGGGACAAGAGCAAAACGAGCATCCGCTCAGGAATTGGCGACGTTATCGCTTTGCCAAGGAGTTTCACGTTTCACCCTTTATCCATATGAACATTGATTACGATTGGCGCTTTTGTGAGCCGGGGGATTTCATCCGGGTTCATATGATCGATTTCGAGGGCGGGCAACGATTGTTCGATGCCAGCCTGGCGCTCAAACGGCGGGCTATGAGTCGCCCGGCCATGAGCCGGGTGTTGATAAAATACCCCTTGATGACTCTCAAGGTGACATCCATGATTTACTGGCAGGCGTTAAGGTTGGTGATAAAAAAAACGCCTTTCTTTACACATCCGAAGAAACAGTAGTGTCCATCTAAGAATGCACTGTTCATCGTGCTCTCAAATCAGGGAAGATGTTCTTCCTTGAGCAAACCACGCTGCAAAGACGGCTGGAGATTATTGCATGACAGAATCGATCATTCCAACCGAATTGTCCGCACCTATAACGTTCAAAGAACGGGCGATCGACAGAGTCAGCCGCCAGGTATTCATGGCAATTCTGAAGAGGATTCGCAAAGGAACAATTACTCTCATTGAAAATGATCAGCAGTATCGTTTCGGGGAAAGATCCCCCACGTGCGGACTGAGCGCCAAAATTCACGTGAAGCACCCCCGTTTTTATACCAACACGGTTTTCAGCGGCAGCATCGGTTCAGGTGAAGCCTATATGGCTGGATTGTGGTCAGCGGACGACCTGACAACCGTTATACGGATCGTGATTCGGAATCAGCAGGTATTCGAAGGTATGGACAAGGGGTGGGCGCGAGTGATGGAGCCCTTGCACGCCGTTTACCATATGCTAAACAAGAATACCCGCGCCGGCAGCCGCCAGAACATCGTTGCCCATTACGATTTGGGTAATGATTTTTATGCGCTTTTTCTCGATGAGACGATGACTTATTCTTGCGGAATATTCGAACAGGATGAAAGCACCCTCAAAGAGGCCTCGGTTGCGAAATACGATCGGATTTGCCGTAAGCTGAAGCTTGCACCGGGGGACAGCGTCGTTGAAATCGGCACCGGCTGGGGTGGTTTTGCGGTGCATGCGGTTCAAAATTATGGTGTTCATCTGACCACCACCACCATATCCGACCGGCAGTATCAGTATGCAAAGGCGCGATTTAAATCTGCCGGGATTGATGATCGCATCCACCTGGTCAAACAAGATTATCGGGATTTGGAAGGAAGTTTCGATAAGCTCGTATCGATTGAGATGATCGAGGCCGTCGGCCATCATTACTTGCCCGTTTTTTTCCAAAGCTGCAGCCGATTGCTTAAAGAAGACGGACTGATGGTTTTGCAGGCCATAACGATTGCCGACCAGGTGTATGACAGCCACAAGCGGTCGGTTGATTTCATCAAGCGGTACATTTTCCCTGGCAGCTGTATCCCGTCCGTTACGGCCATCGGCAATGCGATCACCCGCGGCACCGACCTGCGGCTCGTTCACCTCGAAGACATCACCATTCACTACACGCGAACGTTAAGGGAGTGGCGCAAACGGTTTTTCAAAGAAATAGATACGGTTCGAACAATGGGATTTCCCG
This sequence comes from uncultured delta proteobacterium, assembly GCA_963848135.1. Lineage (GTDB taxonomy): Bacteria > Desulfobacterota > Desulfobacteria > Desulfobacterales > SG8-13 > JARFQH01. Next base: position 158,786 of record CAWKCK010000017.1, on the reverse strand, counting down.
AGCAATTTATACGTATGTGGGAATTCTATCTTTGTTATTGTGAGGCCGGTTTCTTCGAGAGATATATCGGAGATGTTCAGATGATGTTCACAAAATCGATGTTCCGGCAGGATGTTTACCCGAATTGAGCGGAAGCCGGTCACCCGGCTCCCGCTCAATCAATTGCCTACGAAAAATTGAGTATCATGCTGCCCAAGGGTAGAAAGGTTTTGTAGGTGAGTCCGGCCTCTCTGGCCACGTATCCGGGAACAACAACCCCCGATTCGAACTGGGCATAGTCGATAAATGTCCGGCCGTCGATACGAACCTTCATTCCACCGATTGGCTTTTTAAGTGGCACGACAGCATAGATGTTACGAAACTTCCTTCCTGCCTCTGAACGGCCTAATTGCTCGGCTTTCCTGCCGATGTCAACCTCGAGATAGTTTCGCGCATCTATTTCGATATCATCCCTGAATTCTTCGGCGATATTTAAAAGTATGTCGTCAATAGTATGAGTCATTTGTTTTTACCTCCCAAAGTGTTTTTGATCAATGTGAATCAAGTCGTGCCCATTTTACAAATGGCTTCTTTCGGGCAAAGGCGGAGTTTTTGTTTCCTTTCCATCCCCGGCGTAACCCCATTTTGACTACGGTCGCCAGATCGCTGCAGCCTCACCTGGAATCCAAATCGTCCTCTTGCGGGTGTACAGGTGCTAATACTAAAGCTCCCACAAGGCTTGGTGAATCAGCCGATCCTCATCAACCATCGTATCGCCTGTGCCAGCAAGAAAACCGCCGCCAGGCCGCCAGACCATAGAACCATAAACCATGCCCATTGCCGGCGCTTTTCAGTAAACCGCTTCATCACTCGTTTTACCCTTGAAGACATAATAGCAATAACCGGTGTATCCGAGTATCAAGGGCAGCATGACGACCGTACCGACCAACATGAGAGATTGCGATTCCGGTGCCGCCGCTGCCTGCCAGATTGTTATCTCGAATGGAACGATCCAGGGCCACAGACTGATTCCCAGGCCGATGTAGTTCAATACGAAAAGCCCGATGCTCAGTAAGAAAGGGCGATATTCCCTGTTCGTGTGAAGATCATGCCACAGGAGAATGACTAAAGCGATCGACAGGACCGGCATGGGTATAAGGTAGAAAAAATTAGGCAAACTAAACCATAACGCTTTCACGTCCGGGTTCAGAAACGGCATACTCAGGCTCACCAGTCCCATGAACAGCGCAACGAAAACGGTTATATAAACAGCGCATTTGCGCGCCCATTGCTGCGTTTCGCCGTCGGTTTTCATGATCAGCCATGTGGCTCCCATGAGAATGTAGCCGCACACCAAAGCCAGACCCGTCATCGTGCTGAAGGCGCTCAGCCAATCAAAGGGGCCGCCTGAAAAGCTGCGGCCGTCCACCGAGATTCCCTGCACAAATGCCCCCAGAAACATGCCCTGCATGAATGCCGCTGTCAGGGAGCCGAAATGAAAAGCATAGTCCCACAGTATTCTCGATTTACCGGACGCTTTGAATCGGAACTCGAACGCCACCCCGCGAAACACCAGTCCCAGAAGCATGATAATAACGGGAAAGTACAGGGCCGGCATGATAACGGCATAGGCCAAGGGGAAAGCGGCAAACAAGCCGCCGCCGCCGAGCACCAGCCAGGTTTCGTTGCCGTCCCAGAATGGGGCTATCGAATTCATCATCCGGTCACGGCACCTGTCGGTCGGAGCAAAAGGAAAGAGGATACCGACGCCAAGATCGAACCCGTCTAAAACGACATATAGAAAAATGGCGGTGGAAATCAGTCCGAACCATATGAGCGGCAAGTCGATATACGCGCTGAAGCTAAACACTTTTACCTCCCTTAGCAGAAGCCAGGTCCGTAAACAGCGGCGGCTTGTCCATACCGTGGGCGCCATAGTCTTTTTCCGGTGTGCCGGGCCCTTTTTGTATCAGGCGCAGGATGTAATAGCTGCCCGCACCGAAAACGAGGGTGTAGACGATGATGAAAGCCAGCAGAGATACGGCCACCTGGGGACCGACAACCGGAGAGACGGCTTCAGTCGTCCGAATGACACCGTAGACCACATAAGGCTGTCGGCCGATCTCGGTCACAAACCAGCCGGCAAGGACGGCAACGAAGCCCGCAGGCGTGAGCGCCATGCACCAGTATTGAAACCAGCGCGTGTCGAAGAGTTTCTTGCGCCAAAAAAGCACCACCGCAAAAATACCCGTCAGTACCATCAGGATACCGATCCCCACCATGATCCGAAAAGACCAGAAGACCCAGGCCACCGGCGGGCGGTCGCCTTTAGGCCACTCCTTGAGTCCTTTGACCTCACCATCGAGGTCGTGGGTGAGGATCAAACTCGACAGCTTGGGGATTTCAATGGCATATTTTGTGCGCTCTTCCGCCTGGTCAGGCCAGCCGAACAATTTGAGTGCCGCACCGGTTTCGGTTTCCCAGAGGCCCTCCATGGCCGCGACTTTGGCCGGTTGATATTTCAGGGTGTTTAACCCATGGAGATCACCGATGACTGGTTGCAACGGTGCAACAAAGACCGCCATCAGCATGGCCATCCCGAACATGATCCGGGCGTGCGTCACATGGCGGTTGCGCCACAGGTAAAATGCGCCGATACCACCGACCACAAATGCTGTGGTCAAGTATGCCGCGATAACCATGTGGGCGAAACGATAGGGGAATGAAGGATTGAAGATAATCTGAATCCAATTCGTCGGATACAGTCGGCCGTCATCACCCTCGAAGAAGCCTTGCGGGGTTTGCATCCAGCTGTTGGCCGACAGAATCCAAAAGGCGGACAATAGTGTTCCGAAGGCAACGATAATGGTCGCGGCGAAATGCATCCTGGGGCTGACTCGGTTCCAGCCGAACAGCATGATACCGAGAAACGATGCTTCGAGGAAAAACGCCGTCAGGACCTCAAAACCGAGCAGTGGACCGATAACGTTGCCGACCTTATCCGAAAAGACCGACCAATTGGTGCCGAACTGGTATGACATGACCACACCGGAAACGACTCCCATGCCAAAGGTTACCGCAAATATTTTTACCCACATTCGGTAAATTTCTTCATAAATTCGGTTACCGGTCTTTAAGAGCCGCCACTCGACCACGGCCAGCCAACTGGCCAGACCGATTGTGAACGCGGGGAAAATGATATGAAAAGATATCGTGAAGGCGAACTGGATACGAGCCAGTAACACCGGATCGAGATTCACCATTATGCGTCATCCCTCATTGCTTGTTTTTGTCAATGATCGTTTACTGAGCAGGTAGTGAGACACAAGCCACTCTCGGCCGCCGCGATAGCCCCAGAGCTCGGCGCAGGCCATAAAGAATATTCGCCAACGCTGAAACCAGCGCGCTGCGTATTTGGGCCCATATGTTATTTCCATGACCGGCATAATCTTCTTGCGGTTGTTGTCCATATTTGCCAGCCAGGCTTCGGCCGTTTGGCTGTAGTGCCGGCCGTTGACGCGCCAGTGCCGTTCGACTTCCAAACTGCCTTGAAGGTGAAATAACAAATCGTCCGAGGGCATAATGCCACCGGTGAAGAAATATCGGCCCATCCAGTCGTCTTTCCCGCTGGTTTCATAGGCGTATGCAAACTTCCGGTGAGTGAATATGTGGATGAACACTTTTCCCGCGGGTGCCAGCCAGTTGTTAATACGCTCGAGCAGGCGGGGCCAGTTACGCATGTGTTCGAACATTTCTACGGATACCACGCGGTCGAAACGCTGGTCCGTGCTGAAATCGTTCATGTCGGCAGTGATCACCTGAAGGTTCGTCAGATTTCGTTCAGTCGCCCTGGCGCTGATATATTTTCTTTGAGACGCCGAGTTTGACACGGCAACAATCCGGCTTTCCGGGTAGCGCTGCGCCATCCATAAAGACAACGATCCCCAGCCGCAGCCGAGTTCCAAAACACTCATGCCGTTAGAGATTTCGGCCCGTTGGCAGGTCAATGTCAACATGGCGTCTTCGGCTTCATCGAGGCTCCGGATATTTTCCGGCCAGTAACATCCGCTGTATTTCAGGTGCTTGCCGAGCACGACCTTGAAAAAGCTTGCCGGGACCTCGTAGTGTTGCGCGTTGGCTTCTTGAGTGTTCATCGCGATCGGGGATTCATTCATGTGAGCGATAAACCGTTCGAGAGCCTCACGCTGTTTTTGGGGGGCACCCCGATCTTCTTGCGCCAGTCGCTTCTTGTCCAAATATCGAATCCCCAAGCGAATCAGGCGATCGGGCAAAATGCCCTTGTCTGCCATTTCCTTCAACATATTTACTCTGCCTCCTTCTTTGGAAACCATGGAATGAATGCGTTGGTTCGTTTTACGTACTCCTCATAGCCTGGGCGCGTGTTGGTAATCGCTTTTTCTGTCAATGGAATTCCCGTCATCTTGAGTAATACCACGGTGACAATCAATGGGCTGCAGACCGTCCACCAGTTTCCGGGTGTTGCCAGGGTTACCAAGAACAACCCCCACCAGATCAAAAATTCGCCAAAGTAGTTCGGGTGGCGGGAATAGGCCCACAGGCCCTGGTCCATCACCTTGCCCTTGCTCTCCGGATCTAACTTGAAGCGCGCCAGCTGCCAATCACCAACCGATTCGAATAGAAAACCGGCTGCCCATATGAATGTCCCTACAATATCGAGCCATGTCAGATGCTTGGGTATCGGCGACATTTGACCGAATTGCGGTGCCAATGATATGCACCACATAAAAAGTGCCTGAAGGATGAAGACTTTAAACAGACTGACGATCCAGAAATTATCGCCACTTTCCTTTCGCCAAATGCCATAGCGCGGATCTTCACCTTTGCCCCAATTACGTGACGACAAGTACAGACTCAATCTCAGCCCCCATAACGTCACCATGGCGGCAATCAGGGTTTTTCGCACTGCATACCCTTCTGAAAGAAAAAATGTAATCCATGCAATTAGAACGAAACCCAACCCCCACAAACTATCCACTATTGTCACATTGCGGTATACAAGACTGACAATCCAACCGATAACCATCATGGCAACAACAGCTGCAAGATTTATAAGTAATATTTCTGTTACTGGTTCCATTTAAATATTTTCCTGTCTGGTCCTATGCGAGTACTTGATCGGGTACCAAGGGGTTACGTACCGTCTGGCCTTTGCGTCGCTGCGAAATGGCCGTGCGGATGTCGCGGTGGACGCCGCTACTTATTGGGTACGACAGTGCGATCCCGAAGGCGATGATGTTACAAATTGACGGCACCAGGGCATAAAGCGCTCGAAGTGTCAGCAGCACCTGATCGGATTGCTCAATATTGGGCGTATAACCGGCCAGACCCAGAGCGGACAAACCAATACCGACACCGATGGCAGCTGCCAGTTTTTTGGAAATCGACCACAAACCGATATATTGGCCCTCGCGTCTCTCACCGGTCAGAAGCTCATCATAGTCGATAACGTCGGCCTGAATGGCAGATGGTATGGCCAGTGTGGCCCCAAAACCGATGCCCGAAAGAAAAACAAGAACGCCATAGACAATTGTGTCACCGGGACCGAGAAAGAACACGCCGATGAATGCCCCGGTGTTGATCGCCATGGAAGCCAGCCAGGCAAATTTTTTTCCCGTTTTTCGCGAAACCATAATCCATCCCGGCAAAAAGAGGATGCCGGATGCGAAATAGATCAGCAGGAAAAGGTCAGCCAGATCTGACTTAAGGACGTACTGAACATAGTAGAGGATTAATGTCGCCGGCAGGTTGTTACCGATGGCACTAATCGTGTAGGCGACCAGTAGAATCATAAACGGGCGGTTGCGTGTGACCTGCCGAACTCCTTGCCATAGGCTACCCCGCTGTTCCGGCGTAGACTGGGGGATCTCTTTGATGGACAGCACACACCACCAACAGGTTACGATAATCAGTGGGGCATAGAGGATGGAAATCCAGAAGAATTTGGCTCTTTCCCCATCCGCATCGGCCGAAAGGCTAAATATCCACTGGACTATGGCCGGCGAACTCGCTGCGAGAAGGGTGCCGGCGATCAGCAACCCGTCTCGTAGGGCAAATAGAGAGGTGCGGTCATTGTAGTCGAAGGTGATCTCCGGGCCCAATGATTCATATGGGACAACCACTATTGTCCAGAAAAGAAACAGAGCGTAGATAAATACGGCAAACCAAATCGTCTCGAAGACAGGTGACGCCACGGGCGGATTAAATAAAAAGTACATCGCCACAGCCACAAAAATAGACCCCAACGCAATGTAAGGCCGCCTCCGGCCGCTTTTGGTATGCGTTCGATCGGAAATGTAACCGATGGCCGGATCGGTCACGGCATCAAATATTCGTACGCTGAATAGAATGATGCCCAGGCTGGCAATCTCAATGCCGACAACATCTGTGTAGAATTTGGGGAGGTAGACATACACCGGTATGCCGACGACCGCCAGAGAGAACGCCGGCATGGCGTAGGTCAACTTTTTGAAAAAAGGGACCTTTTCTAATTTCGGTGCATTCATTACAACCCCAAAATCTGCCGCTTAAAGGACTCGTCGATCGGACGGCTTCCGATCCATATTGAGAACAGCGCCGATGCGAATTCAGAGCCTTCAACAATACCTTTCGGCTCACCGTTCAGGGCCAGTTCGGTGCCTTTCCCGGGTATGTATGTCAGGGCATAGCGATCCCCTGGTTTGATATCCTCGTACAGAGAATTATGGTAGTCTATCTGGGCACGAAGTTTCGCGATAGTCCCCTTGTCGACGTTTTTTTCCATCATCTTAATGGTTGCCGGGCCGAAATCTTTACCTTTAAAAGGTCTGAAGTATTCAACTTCAATTCTTTTTGCATTATCGGATAGCGCTTCGTCGACAGGTATTCCTTCTTCCAGGTAGAAGGCGCCTGCGTAGGCCTTTATTAAGCCAAGGTAGCGTAAGAGCCCGACACCCTTGAGTTCTAATTCGGTTTCCGATGTTTGAAAACCGGTTTCAAATTTTATGTTGTCGATGTCGCTTGCAGCGGCAACCATTGGCTGCGCCAGCACAAATAACCCTAAAAAACTCAGTTTCAGTTTCGCACCGATATTCATGGTCTTAAGCTCCCTGTACTTTGATCCTTAAAAACGGTTGTTATGGCTAAAAAATATTGATTGACTTAAATCTAACCTACAATCTTAGCATTGCCATGAGATTATCAATGAGGGAAAAATCCAAGCCGTATGATAGGTTAAAACTATTATAAAGAACCATGAAGATGAAGACTCCTTGATATTCTAAATTCAATAACTAGCATTGAAACATCATTGAAACGTGCGGGATAATATCGTTGCAAGGAGGTAAAAATGACAGAAGAGAAGATATTCAAGTCACTTGAAGTGGAAGAACTGATGCAGCGGATAGAAAAGAAAGAATCATTCATCCTTATCGATACATTGACCGGTATCCACTTTGAAAAGGTCCACCTGCCAGGTGCGCTCAGCGCCTGTGTGTTTGAGGTGAACTTCCTTGAGCAGGTGGAAGAGATTACAAACGGCAAAACATCTGAGATAGTTCTCTACGGATCGAGCAGCCGCTCCATGGACGCATTCACTGCCGCTGATAAACTGCAGCGCGAGGGCTACGAGAACATCAGCATCTTGATTGGTGGGCTCGAGGCCTGGCGCGCTGAGGGATATGATCTGCACGGCGAGCAGCCGGACATCACTGACCCTGAAACTGTGTTACATATAGATAACGGTAATTATCATGTCGATACAGCACACAGTCTCATTGAGTGGTCTGGTAGGAACCCGAATACCAGGCATTTTGGGACGGTGGGGATAAAGAGAGGTCAGTTAGCGGTAAATAATTCAGTCATAAACGGCGAGTTCGAGATCGATATGGAATCGATCGACAATACCAATCTAAAAGGCGACGAACTCCATCAGGTACTCACATCACATCTCAAATCAGACGACTTTTTTTACGTTAAGATATTCCCGACCGCTATTTTGACCATTAAGGAAGGCCGTGTAGTCCAGACACCTTTCTTAAGTTCTCCCAACTATGACTTCAAAGCGACCCTTGAACTCAGGGGCGTCAAAGCCGATCTTTCCTTTCAAGCCACCGTCACAAAAACAGAAGACGGTGGCTTGGCTGCGGAAGCCCACTTCGACATCGACCGGACGCATTGGGAAGTTATCTATGGTTCCACCCGATTCTTCGAAAATCTCGGCATGCATCTGGTGTTTGACCTGGTGAGTTTTCAAGTAAAAATTGCAACAATCAGAACAATAGCTTAAAACGAATTAAATTGACTATTACTCGCAGTCTGCCCTTTAATCTAGTGATGCCGATATCAAAGTCAAATTAGCGTCTGTATTGACACAACTAGTTTCTGGCCCTAATTTAGATTGCTTCTATACATTTGACTTAACTTCGGAATCTGTCATTCGTAATGGGTAATTTCTTCAGTAATTATATTTCATCTGCCTGAGTATTCATTCAACTGAAGACTTGTGTCATGTTAAAGTCTCCTGCTTGTGCTAAGTGTGGCACGAGTCAAGCGAAAATATTTTGTGGCACCAATATTAACGCCGTACACGTATTTCTCAAGCGGACTTTACGTCAATCCTGCAGTTAGTACTCACTCCGGTTTTGAAATAATTTCTGTAAATCTGGACGTCTAAATCAATGCTTTTGTTTGTTTTTCGGACTTTGGCGACGTCGTTCGAAATCTACTCTTTAACCGCACTCTATCTGCGAATAAATCCTAAAGGGAGTCTCTATAATGAATTCACAAACTCGAATTTTCGCCATTCTGTTGGTCATTGCTTCATTTTTCGCGATATCCATTCAGCAGCCACTGGCCCAGGAGAAAAAAACAGAGGCGCCGTTTCAGGTACTGATCACCAATGTCGACGTATGGAACGGCACCAGCGATACGGTCAAAAAAAGTGTCGATGTCTTGGTAGTGGGGGACAAAATCAAACAGATCTCTAAAAACATCAAGGCCAAACAAGCCGTGGTTATAGACGGCCAGGGCGGTACGCTGACACCAGGGTTGATTGACATGCACCAACATTTGATGCTCAATGGTGGTACCTCTGCGGGAACATATGACTGGGATGCGTATGTCGTAGGTGCCAATGCCTCCATAGCTGCCGAGTACTTGCTGCGCAGCGGCTTTACCACCATTCGGGATATCGCTGGTAACAGCCTTGGCTTAAAGCGCGCGATTAATGGTGGCCAGCTTCCGGGCCCGCGCATCTATTCATCCGGTCCGGCCATCGGCCCCACAGGGGGTCATTCCGATTGGGGGTCATTTAATGATGCACCCGGCCAGGAAAACTATCAAATAAAGGTGCAGAATACATTTGTCGTGGATGGTGTTGATGAATGGCTGCGTGCCGGTCGCTGGATTTTCCGCAACGGCGGTGATTTTCTCAAAGTCATGTCCGGTGGCGGTGTTGCCAGTGTTTACGACCCCATCGATCTTAATTCACCCTCGTTGGAAGAAATGAAGGCTGCGGTGCAGGTGGCCAATGAATACTACAGTTATGTGGCCATTCATGGGTACACGGACGCAGCCTACAATAAGTCTATGGATGCTGGGGTGAAATCATACGAGCATGGCTTCCTTATCTCAGAGGAGACCGTCAAACGGATGGCCAAGGAAGGCGTCTGGTGGTCCTGGCAGCCATACGGTAGCTACAACACATTTGGGATGGGCAATTTCCCGGACTGGTTCACTGACGACATGCGAAAAAAAGGGGCGCTGGTAGCAAAGGGATCCGTACAAGTTCCCAAATGGATGAAAAAACATGGCGTCAAGATTTTCGTGGGCTCCGATATGTTCGGTTGGGATAACTGGCACAACGCCCTCGTAAATGTCACTTATCCGGTGGAGATTACTGACAGCCCCTTCACCTCTCTGGATGCTATGAAGCTATCTACATCCGCCGCCGGCCAAGCCCTGCTTGAATTGACGGCACCTTCCCGTAATGCGTATAAGGTAGCCAAGCTTGGTGTCATAGAGGAAGGCGCCTGGGCAGATCTGCTGATCTGGAAGGGTGACCCGACTCAAGACGTCAAATTGATTCTGAAAGAAAACAACCTTCTATTTGTCTTGAAGGACGGAAAATCATACAAGAATCTGTTGGTCCCACCAACACACAAGTCATTCCGTGGCGGCGTAAAACCATCAGGTCATTCCTGGTCTATGTAGGATGCAATCTCATCAGAAGGAAATATAAATGAAGGTCATACAATCTGATAGCTTTTGGTTTTCTGTTATCATCTGTTTCATTTTTTTGGCTGTGTTCGTTGGAGGCATAGCCCAAGCCATTCAATATGATGTGGTCATTCTCAATGGGCGGGTCATGGATCCGGAAACCGGTTTTGATGACGTTCGTAACGTGGGTATTAAGGACGGTAAAATTGCCGCGATCACAACAAAGGAAATCCGTAGCAAAGAAACGATCGATGCGAAGGGCTTGGTTGTCGCACCAGGTTTTATCGATACGGAACAGCACGGCTTGGACCCCTGGGCAGTCAAGGTCAACCTCCGCGATGGTGTGACGACCCAGATGGACTTCGAGGTCGGTGCCCTGAATATCGACGAATGGTACGAGGCTCGGAGCGGTCATATGCAAGCCAATTTTGGGACCGTCGTCGGGCAGGAGTTCGCGCGCATGAGAGTCCATGATGGATTGACGCTCGAAGGGCCCAATGTCAGTATGCCGTACTTTTTCGAATATCGAACCGAAGCGTCCAAAGACGGCGTCGATGGCTGGTCGGTGACCCGCAGCACCGTCGAGGAGATGAACGAAATCACCAAAACCCTTGATGAGGGTCTGCGCCAGGGAGCCATCGGTGTCGGTTCCACGATAGGATACGCGCAAAAGGGCATCACCACATACGAGATGCTAGAGGCACAGCGCACCGCTGCTCGCTATGGAAGACTGACCGCGGTTCACCACCGCTTCCATCCCAGTGCGTCCACACCGACCGAGGGGCCGACAGGGGCCAATGAAGTGCTGGTCAACGCCATGGTTTTGAAAGCGCCGCTGCAGGTGCATCATGACAACGACTACGGCTGGTGGGAAAACCAGGAGAAAATGGCATTGGCCAGAGCACAGGGGTACAATGTCTGGGCGAAATACTACCCCTGGATCGCCGGATCGGGCAATTATGGTGCCAGCATCGTCGCACCTGATATCTGGGAAAAGGCCATGGGATATAAATACGAAGAGACCATATATGATCCTCAACTGTACATGTTTGTTACCAAGGACGAGTTCCTGAAATTCAAAAAAGAGGAACCTGGTCGCACGCTTATCGCCTATAGTCCTCCCCGAAAACAGTGGCTTCCCGAGTGGACCAAGGTGGAACATTTCGTGGTGGCCGGTGACGGCATGCCGGGCCTCTATATCAAGGGGAAGCGCTTAAGCTGAGACTCCCCGTATGAAGACTATGCCGGCCACCCCCGCGCGGCCGGTACCCATGCGGCAACACTGCGCATTGCGCGGGAAAACGGCGTACCGCTGATGCACACCATTGCCCAGCTCAGCTACTGGAGCGCCAAGCATATCGGAGATACCGGCCTGAAGGCCATGCAAGAGCGCAGACGCCTGCAGGAAGGCATGGTGGCCGATATCATCATCTTCTACCCAAAGAACGTGACCGAGCATGCGAATTTCAAGGCGGCACGAATGGGCTGCCGTCCACCGGAATTCCTTATGTACTGGTCAACGGCACGATCGTGGTCAAAGACTCAAAAGTTCTCAAGGATGTCTTCCCCGGCCAACCGATCCGTTTCCCGGTGGAGAGCAAAGGCCGTTTCGTGCCGGCATCAGGCAAGTCATGGCTGAAGATCTACACGATCAAAAACAACCCGAAAGCGCTGGATATCGACGACAGCGTCCTGAATCCGGGCGAAGTCAAGGGGCGGACAACCGGCTCCCAGTCTTCTTTGATACCGGAAGAAAAGCCGATCCAGCGTAGGGGCGGGGATCTGGAAAGTAAAATGGCTGGTGGGCTATTTGTGAGTGAACCGATCGGTTGGCCAAGCTTTTCTATTGCCAAGGACATGGTCATGTTGAACGGCATGAACATGCCGAGCTCAAAGATACCAACAACCTGGCACAGATATCGAGGGCAAACAAGAAAGGTGGCTCTGAATAGCAGGCTGAAGAGAACGAAATGAAAAATAGAGCTGATCATCATGATCCATTACCATAAAAGGGCGATCAATAGGCGTTGCGATGATACGGTTCTGGTTGTGATGACCACGGTGGTGCTCATTATTTCTGTCGCAATGGCCTTTGCCGAGTCAGGCCGGTTGCCTTTTCCTAAAGGCGAAATCAGTCTCATCGCCGGGCAATTCACCAAACTCAACTTTGGCCTGGTAGATTTCGTATGGGAGGTCAAACCTTCACCGCTGGTCACTCTGAAGGTGATCGACGAAAACGGCCGCACTGGTGTTAGCCAAACAGTTCACCTGGAAGGAGTTCTGAGCAGAAAAGCCGCAGACGAGCAAGAGGTTGTCTCCTGCCCGAAGCCTCGTCCCCAGTTCTGTATCCAAGATTATCAGCCGGTTTGTGCAAAGCTCGACGATGGAACGGTTAAAACCTATTCCAATGGTTGCAATGCCTGTGCTGATCCGGCCGTCATTGGTTACCGCGAGGGGGCCTGCGAGTGAAAAAACACATCATAGAAATAAAAAAGAAGAAACTCGGTAAAATCCACGATGCTGGTTTGGTGCTTGCAATTGCTTTATTGGTTGCTTCGACGGTAGCGGTGGCAGTGGCCGCACAGGATGGAACGAAAACAAGATCGGGCTATGACGACATTCCTCAGTTTGGCGGGCCTAGCAGTGTCGGCTCCAATCTAACAGAAGACAACGAGGTCAGGAAACCCTTCTTCCGCTTGGAGGGCATTGACACTGTCCTGATGCCATGGTTCGACTGGAAGGGGAAGCTCAACAAAAATTACGGGCTGAGTTTCGGACTTGACTATACCGCACTCGGACAAAAAGCCAGTGACAGTCTTGACAAAGACAATGCCGCCGGGGGGATATTTCGTTTTTTCAGTAACTGGACCATAATCCGTCGCGAGACCGGCAACACCGGCGCCATTGTCTTCAAGGTTGAAAACCGTCATCGACTGTGCACTGATATCGCACCGCAGAACCTGCGATTCGATGCGGTATACCTGGGTATCACCGGCACGGCATTCAGCGACTTCTGGTGTGGGTTGACCAACCTCTACTGTAAGCAGCGCCTGGACAAGGGGCGATTTTCTTTTGTCGCCGGAGTCGTGGACGTCACCGACTACCTCAACGTTTACGGACTCATCAATCCTTGGACCGCCTTTCAGAACCTGTTCTTCCTGACAGACCCTACCATCCCAGTGCCCAATCCGAGCCTGAGAGCTGCCTTCTGTGCGTTAGTCACAGACAACATTTACGTCGTGAGAGGCCTAGCCTATGCCAACGTGATGCCACCGAATTAAGTTTCTACACCTTTTTCTATGATCACGAGTATTTTTACCACGCCGAACTCTGTTAGACATCCTCAAAGTATCATATCTACCTTGACAATATTCATCTCACTAGCTGTTATGCCAATAAGCGAGAGTATGCCATAGTCTAGTATAGTTGGGGTTTGGCCTTCTCTGCCGCCTGGTTTGTCTACTACACCTATATGCCGTTTATACGAGCCAGATATTCCGACAGCAGTGGTGCTCTTATTGAAAAATCCGCCCGTGCTGTGTTTAGATACTATTTCAGCGAAAGCAAAGATCTGATCAGCCTTAGACTCAATTGGGGCCGTCCACCATACAGCGATCTCTGTGACCAGTATACCGCCGAACTCTTCTACAAGTTGCAGCTATTCCAGAACCTAGCCATTACACCATACGTACAGCTGATTATCAATCCAGCGCTTAACCCAGAGTAAAATGCGATCTGAGTCTTTAGTTTGCGTGCACTTTTATCTTTATAATCTCAGGTTCTTTAATGTTCAAGTGCCAAAGAACTTCAGTATCGTGAGACTAGTCGTAAATAGGTGCGCTAGTAGATACTTTCTACTTATCACCTTATTATTTTAACGAGTGTATAATTTTTTTCGAATATATTTCATGCATTGCCAGTACCGTTGTTTAAATTTACCTACAAAAAAAACATCTTGCAGTATTTAATTCCAGCCTTATCATTAGCTTATTTAAGTCATAAGCTAGTCTGTGACACATCCTATGACTAACCATTAAGAATATTAAGAGCCAAAGCATATATTCACAAAAATCAACACAATAACAACATCAATACTAAATTTAGAATACTATATAAAGTTTTAAATATTAATCTGGAACACCTATAATTAAACCCAACTCAACCTAAAAATATATATAAATAAAAAACAATTATATAACCATTTTACTTATAATCATCTTAACAATATCTAATATCTTTATATCATATAAACAAACACTATAAATCATCAATACAAAAAATATTCAACAAAAAATAATCTAAAAAAAAAATTTTATCAAAATCATCTATAACTTCATCTAACTTTTATATTACTCTCTATCTATAATCTACAAATATACAAATAACAACAAACAAAATATCTAAACAAACATATATATCTTACACAATCAAAACACAATCTAAACATAACTAAACTATAACAACAATATTTACATCTTCACATCTTAAAAATCCTATTACTACATAAACACATACTACAAAACAACATACTAAAAAACTATCTAACATACACTATATACTCACAACAACAAAAAAAAAATACAAAAACAAAATACATTAATCAACAACATCTAACATATCTATATATTATTTTCCGTCTTTCAAACAAAAATATCATATTCATTTTCAACAAAAACAACTTACATAAAATCTAATCTAAAAAACTCTAACACATAAACTATATTAAAAAAATCAACTAAAAACAAACAAACACTTATTTTTATTTCATCAACTCAAACAAACTCAACAAAACACAAAAACTACTAAATAACATAAACAATATCAAAATATACTCTCAAATAATACTCTTAACTAAAATATACAAAAAAACAATATACAACAACAACATACTAAATATATTATATATACACAAAAAAATAATTACAACAATCTAAACTCTCATCAACAAAAACAAAATAAACAACATTCATATCTAATTCTACAAAAACTACATAATATCACAATATAATAACTAACTCTAAAAACTAAAAAAATTCTTACAAAACAACTCTAATACAACAATAACTCTAATAATTGCTTACAATACCAACTATAATAAATACAATCTTTATCTATTATATAAACTAACATAAAATACAATCAAATACTTTAAACAAAACTTCAACATTTCTTCTTATCTTATCTCTACATTCTAATACAACAATATTAAATCTATTATCTATAATAACACATCATAAAATCTTATCAATAATCATCTCTTATAAATAATTATCATCTACATTTAATCTAAACTTTTATTTACATACTAAATACTATACAAAACAAAAAACTTAAAATATCTCAATAAATAGGTATATATAACACAAAACACAAATCTTATTCAAACATTAAATAATATAAACATATAAAATATCAAATTAAACTAACAAATCATCAATAATCTATACTATAATACATCATTCACAAAAATCTCTAAAAAAAAAAAAAAAAAAAAAAAAAAAAAAAAAAAAAAAAAAAAAAAAAAAAAAAAAAAAAAAAAAAAAAAAAAAAAAAAAAAAAAAAAAAAAAAAAAAAAAAAAAAAAAAAAAAAAAAAAAAAAAAAAAAAAAAAAAAAAAAAAAAAAAAAAAAAAAAAAAAAAAAAAAAAAAAAAAAAAAAAAAAAAAAAAAAAAAAAAAAAAAAAAAAAAAAAAAAAAAAAAAAAAAAAAAAAAAAAAAAAAAAAAAAAAAAAAAAAAAAAAAAAAAAAAAAAAAAAAAAAAAAAAAAAAAAAAAAAAAAAAAAAAAAAAAAAAAAAAAAAAAAAAAAAAAAAAAAAAAAAAAAAAAAAAAAAAAAAAAAAAAAAAAAAAAAAAAAAAAAAAAAAAAAAAAAAAAAAAAAAAAAAAAAAAAAAAAAAAAAAAAAAAAAAAAAAAAAAAAAAAAAAAAAAAAAAAAAAAAAAAAAAAAAAAAAAAAAAAAAAAAAAAAAAAAAAAAAAAAAAAAAAAAAAAAAAAAAAAAAAAAAAAAAAAAAAAAAAAAAAAAAAAAAAAAAAAAAAAAAAAAAAAAAAAAAAAAAAAAAAAAAAAAAAAAAAAAAAAAAAAAAAAAAAAAAAAAAAAAAAAAAAAAAAAAAAAAAAAAAAAAAAAAAAAAAAAAAAAAAAAAAAAAAAAAAAAAAAAAAAAAAAAAAAAAAAAAAAAAAAAAAAAAAAAAAAAAAAAAAAAAAAAAACTAAATCTATACTAATAATAAATAATAAAATCAAAATATATATACTACAAAAAAAATTAACATTTATCTCTTATCCTATAACTTTTAAATCCAACTCAAAAAAACACAAAAAATAACAAAATAACAATCACACTCTCAAAAATTAATACAATCTAAATTACAAAAAAACAAATAACACCTATTACAAATCTATACACATATCTTACTCTAACATCTAAAACTAAACAAAAACTCTAAAACACAATATAAACTCAAACAAAAACATTAAAATACATAATCAAAAAAACTAATACTAACATTATTCTATTATCACACAATTTTTCAATTATAACAACAATAACATCACCTATAACTATAAAAACATATATATAAAATATAAAAACATCTATACAAACACTACTATAAAAATAAAAACATATAATCTTTTTCACTCATATTTTAAAATATTATTCTCATAAATTTATCTTCTCTTATATATATTAACAATACTAAAAATATAAAATATCTTAACAAAATATAAAATTAACTATAAAAAATAAAAAAACTCACATCAATTAACATAAAAAATATTAAAACACAAAAAACAAAAAAACATTATAAACTAAAAAAAAAACACATAACAAAATACTAACACATCTTATATAATTTAAAATATATATTACTAATCACTAATATCTCAAATATTATCTAATCTAACAAAATCTCTAAAACACAATCATATAACAATAACTATATCTAACTACAAACACAAATAATAAATTTTATTTATCATTTTATCAACATAATAATCTCACAATTCAAACAAAACTAAAAATTATCAAAAACACTAAAAAAACACTACTATTTACAATATATTATCACATACTCTATATACAACTCTTATATTATTACCATCTATACCTATACATATATAACACTACTAAACATATTAAACATATTATCTCTTAAACTCTTAATCTTCTAATAAAAAATACAAAAATTATACAATATTATCACTAAAACTATCATTAAAAAATATCTTATAACTTAAAAATATATACACAAAATAACAACTATAATTCTCAATAAAAATCAATTAAACAAAATCATATCTAATATACAATTCTATCACAATAATAAAACATAAATTATATTCTTACAATTTATTCTCTTCAATAATATCATTAACCAACAACTAAAATACAAAAACACTAAAACTCAAAAACTCAAAAATATATTATACACAATAAAATTCAACAACAAACAAATCTAATAATTATATCTACTAAACTAAAAAAATATTTACCTATCTACTCTCTTACCCCAATTTAAAATATCTTTCATAAAACTAAAAATATACAAACTATTCTAAAACACAAAAAAAAAAAAAACACTATCTAATTTTACTCTTCTTTCACAACTAACTAAACTCTTTAACACAACAACTAAAAAATTATCATAACAAATCAACATATAACAACAAACTATTATCAATCAAATCTATAAAACATACACAAAAAACATCAAATAACTATCTATCAAATAATAAACACTATTAACAACTAACACAAAAACAACATATATTATATCCTTAACAAAACATAAAACAAAGCCAAACTCTTATCATTACACCATCCTCTTATTATTTGACCGGATCTTTCAGGTACATTGCTGCTAAAGTGATAGTATGATTAGTTACGACAAGGAGTTCCGCATCATAATGATTCGAAAAATAAGAATATTTTGTTTCTACATATCAATAATTTGCCTCATTTCCATACCGGCCTGGGCTAACGTCAATGTTCCACCGACACCCGATGGAAAAGCGCTTCCGGTTTACATTACCCTTGGCATCATCGACATATATGATATCAACGATAACAAACAAAATCTTTCTTTGGGAATAATTGGCAAAATCCGTTGGAAAGACCCCCGCCTCGCCCACGAGGGCCCCGGTAGCATCAAACGCAGACTGGAAGAAATTTGGTACCCCTATATATCCTTCTCATCTCTACTACACTCATGGACACCCATATTGAGGTTTGCCGAGGTTATGCCCGACGGTGAGGTCGTTTACAGAATAAATACACGCGGGGAATTCTCTCAATCACTAAATTTGCACAAGTACCCGTTTGACCGGCAGGTTATCAGGATTCCAATAGTTTCAGAATACAGCGACGAAGATGTGGTTCTGCTTCCAGACCCTGAGGAACCTTCGTTTATAGCGGAGAAGTTTACCGTTGCCGATTGGGAAATAAAGAATTTTGGGATTAGATCCATCGAGAGCCAGGTTAACCGGTTTGACCTGTCGAGTCGATTCGAGGTTTACTTTGAAGCTGACCGGCGCAGTGAATTCATTATCCTTACCTTCATTATACCATTGGCTTTGATCGTCGGGATGTCATGGATCGTATTCTGGATAAATCCCAGTGAAATCAGGAGCCAGTTCAGCGTGTCGGTGACAACGGTGTTGACGCTGATTGCCTATTATATTTCGCTGACATCGAGGCTGCCGGAAATTCCTTATCTAACCCGTATGGATATCTTTGTTTTCGGGTCAACCATCCTTGTTTTCGCCAGCTTGTTGGAGGTTGTGGTAACATCCCACCTTGCGGGAACCGGACGGCTGAACATCGGGCGCCGGATAGATGCCAAATGTCGCTGGCTGTTTCCCCTTTCTTTTGCCCTTGTTGTCTTTTTTTCGTTTCTTTCCTGATAATCAAAATTAAAATTTCATGCCCCGAATGCCTTGGCCAGTATGTCTCAATTTGGTGAAATGTTCAGGCCGAATCGTCCAGCTTGCCAAACCGACCAAAAATTGGCTATGAATACCCAAATAATCATCATCGGTAAACCCCCGGCTTTTCCGGGGAGACTCCCAAAGTTTGACAGTTCCAAGAGTTAACAGCGACCGGAGTTGTTGATTATTGTATTTCAATGACCGTTTGGTTGCCCGGAATAATGGTTTTATTCGACCGCATTGAGCGGTTCACTAACCATACCTCCGGCTTTACCGAAGGTCATTGAATTGGACAAACCCATGTCTGGATTAAACTGCTAAAGTTAGTGAATTTTTGTGAGTCAGTGCCTATAAATTTTATACAATTTGCTGAGGGGGAACTGTAGATGAGAAAGTGTCGCCTTTTTTCTGTCACCGCTGTGCTGGTCGTCTTAATCCCCGGCATCGCATTTGCCACCGAGTGGAGCCTTTACGGAAGTGCCCGCGTGGCGACCTTTTTCACCAGTAGGGATTTAAAGGACGAAGGCCCGGATGATGCCGGCCGTACCCGGATTAACAATACACAATGGGAACTGCAGCCCAATTCCCGCTTTGGCGCTAGGGTCAAGGGAGATGTGATCGACGCCCTGGTCGAAGTTGGCGCCAATGAAACCAACGTCACCACCCGTAAGATATATGGCATTTGGAAATTTACGGATGGTTGGGGACTGAAAATCGGCAAAGATTTAACCCCCATCCTTTTCGGTTTGAGTAATCAGGTATTCAATACCGACGAGAACCTGTGGCAGTTTGGCAACGCCTACGGCGGTCGCGTAGGTCAAATCGCATTAGAAGGTCGTGGGTTAAAGCTTGCCGCCATCTCACCAACCTCGGATGAGACGGTCGATCCAACTGGGAACGTGGCCGCCGTTGCGAATGAAAATTACTGGCCCAAGATTGAAGCCAGTTACATGTATGCCTTTGCAGACAATATGAGCGCCCACATTTTCGGTGGTTGGCAGAATTACAAATTTTATGCCAGTTTGAATGATGGGACAACGAATACCGGTACGATAACCTCAGTGGTTTTCGGCGCCGGCGCTGATCTGAACTTTGGTCCGGTGTATGTCAAGCCGCAGATCAGCTGGTACAGAAATGGTGCGGCTGCCGGCTGGTTGGATAGTACCCTAGATGGTGATCCAAATATTTCGGTGGCACCGGTTATCAGGACCGGATGGCAAAGTGACCGATATCGACACCCTTATGGCCATGCTGGCGATCGGCTACAGCGTCAATGAGCGGGTACGGCTCGAGACCGGCGGCGGCTATCTGCGTAGTAAAGGGCAGGATAATAAAAATACCAACTATACGCTGTATCTTCAGTCTGTGTTAACCTTGGCCTCGAGGGTCTATCTGGTGCCCGAAATCGGCTACATCAATTACGGTAAAGGTGTCGCCGTTGCAGGTACCACTCCCTGGTTGGGAACGCAGTGGTACGTTGGTGGCAAGTGGCAGATTGATTTCTAAATATAATATCTCACCTGGTAAAAAATCATATGAAAGAAACCCAGGAGAGCGACCGTTTGGGTGTATATCGTTCATCCATAGAGGAACAATATCATGGATGTAAATAAAATCATCCGTCGGACCGCTTATGTCGTGGGCGGCCTGGTCGCCGTGGTAATGGTGATACTTGCGGTGCTGGCTTTTGTGAGAATTCCCATCGACTTGAGCGCCCACAAGGGCTTGGTGGAATCACTGGCAACGCGCAGTCTTGGACGAACCGTTATCGTACATGACAGGATTGCCGTTACCACGTCCTTGCGGCCGGTTTTTACTCTGGAAGGGTTGAAGATTGCCAATCCCCAAGGGTTTAAATCCAGCGGTTTCATCACCATGGATACCGCCCGGATCAAGGTGGCACTGTTGCCCCTTTTACGGCGCAAGATTCATATTGTAGAGTTCAACGTTCAGGGGTTCAATCTGACACTCGAAGTAAACGATCGCGGTGAAGTCAACTGGGCATTCCGAGTTCCTGCAGAATCTGACCCCTCACCGGCTAAAAAATCCGAACCGGCATCGGAAACGTCCGGACCGATGTTGACCGCTGATACCCTGGTCATCAAGAAACTCGTGTTCAAGGACATATCGGTCGAGTATAGTAGAAGCGGACAGGCCCGACCGGCACACTTGACCATTAGCGAATGTACCGGTAAAATGCCTTCCGGCGAACCGTTCACTCTATCCCTTAAAGGGGAGGCATTCAAGAATTCCTACGTCACGACCATCGAGATCGGTTCGCTGAAGGAACTGATACAAGACAACCGCTCCCGGATGGAGATCAAAGCGGAAATCGCCGATACCCATTTCGAGTTTTCGGGTGACATCGATCTGGCCCAGGCGTTGAGGACCCTTCGGTTAAAAGCCTCCGTCGCCGGTTCAAATTTCAGCAGTCTCAACCGACTGACGAATCTCTCCCTTCCGCCGTTTAAATCCTATCGCGCCGGTGGTCAATTATCGCTCCGGAAGCAACACCTCAAATTATCCGATTTTTCGTTACAGGTTGGCAAGAGCCGTTTGATCGGGTTTTTGAACGCCGACATTGCCGGACCCCGGCCTGTAGTAGACGCCGAACTGAAGGCACCCCTGATTCAGCTTAATGATTTCGAAGTGGGCGATTGGTCCCCGGAAAAGGGCCGTACCGACCAGCCACAGGGTCAAACGGCGACACGGTCAGATGACCTTGCGGACAATAAAAAGAGAAAACAAAATTATCGCATAACGCTAACGATAGATCAACCGTTAAATACGCTTTGTTGAGTCCTGAAGCCCTTGCCAAACTCGACGCCGACATCAAGATTACCGCCGAAAAAGTAAAATCCGGCAAAGACGAACTGGGAAGCGGCGCATTGACCGCGACGTTGAAGAAGGGTCGCATTTCGATCGATCCGGTGCATCTGAATATTCCCGGGGGCAGCTTTCTATTCAGCGCATCAATGAAACCGGGTCACGCAAAATCGGAGGCCTCGGTGCAGGCCAAGATAAAGAATTTCGATTTCGGGGTGCTGGTCCGCCGGGCCAAACCGAAGGCCGAGATGGGTGGCATAATCAATCTCGATGTCGATCTCTCTTCAAATGCGGGTCGTTTCGAAGATCTCATGGCGCGCAGTAACGGGCATTTCGATTTTTCGGGCCGCCTCAAAAATCTCAAAGCGGGTATTATTGATCTGTGGGCGGTCAACGTGGTTGCCGCCATCGTTTCTAGTCAGAAAGATCAGTCAAAATCAACTGCATCGTCGGCCTTTGGGATATGAAGGATGGCGTGTTGAAACCCAGGGTTTTGTTGATCGACACTTCTAAAATCCGTATATGCGGAAAAGGCCAAGTGGATTTCGGAAAACAGCATGTTCAGATTAGGGCGGCGCCGCGGCCCAAAAAAGCGGAATTTTTCAGCATAGCGACACCACTCGAGGTGAACGGTAGCTTTTCTGATTTCGGAGTGGGCATTGATACGGGCGGACTCCTGGGCACAGCCATCCGGTTTGTTACCAGTCCGGTGGTGACACCATTGTTGCAACTGGCCGGTAAGGGTCTGCCGGCCGATGGGGCCGATGTCTGCAACATACCCATCGGTCCTGACAGAAAGCAGGCGGAAACGGTGACAGGCTGTAATTAATCTCCACCCCTAAAAAGCCTTTTTCCCCAAAAACAATAATCGGCAGATCTCAAAAACATTCAGGAAATCATCATTGGCATCTCAAACCGGATCGACCCAAAAATTGAATATTGTCATCATGCTGGCTGTCTCATTTGTCCTTTTAGTGGTTCTTCTTGCCTGGGTTGCCCTGGACAAGGTCGAAAACAGAATCAGGGCCGATTCCGGCGAAGCTCTTCAAACAGTGCTTCAGACCACACGAGAATCTCTTGCGCTATGGGCGAAGAGCAACCGCTTTCTCCTGACCCGTCTCGGCGGTAATCCTCAATTGGTTTCTTTAGTGGAAAAACAGTTGACCGTCCCCCGCAACCGGGTGGATTTGCGGAAAAGTCCGACCCTAAGCGAACTGAATGTATTGTTCCGGTTATTCAAAGACCGTTTCGGCACCTCGGATTTTACCATTATCTCACCGGATTTTATCAACATCGCCAGCAAGCAGAGCAATACCTTGGGCTCGAAAAACCTGATTGCCGGCCAACGTTTGGATCTCCTCAATCGTGTTTTTAAGGGCGAGGCTGTTATGGTACCGCCGGTGTGGTCAGAGGTCGAGCAGGGCTTTCTATCCGAAGATTCCACCGGCAACAAGCCGACCATGTTCTTCGTGGCGCCGATAAAAAATGATGATGGTGACGTCATAGCGGCGCTTTCTCACCAGATCGAGCCGACCGATGATTTTACGCGCTTCACGCAGTTAGGGCGGATGGGAAAAACCGGTGAAACCTATGCCTTCGACAGTTATGGCCGGCTCTTGTCAGAGAGCCGTTTCGATGAAGAGTTGAGAGAAATCGGTCTGCTCGACAAAGGCCAAAGGGGTATCCTGACACTTTGGCTACGCGACCCGGGCGGAAATATGATGAAGGGGTTTACTCCCGTGGCATCAAGGTACCAACAACCTTTGACGGTGATGGCCGAACAGGCAACCAAAAGGCAATCTGGTAAGAACGTGGAGGGGTATCGGGATTACAGGGGGGTACAGGTGTACGGCGCCTGGTTGTGGGACCGGGATCTGGGCATCGGTCTGGCAATGGAGCTCGATGCGGCCGAAGCCTTGAGCACGTATTACACCACGCGTACCGTCGTTCTGGCGCTCCTGGGCGTCACCGTTCTGCTTGCCCTGGGATCCCTGATGTTCGCCGTGTTGATCGATGAACGTGCGAACCGGGCCCTGAAGCGATCGCATGACGAGTTGGAAATGCGGGTGCAGGAAAGAACGGCCGAGTTGCGCAAACTGTCACGGGCCACGGAAGACAGTCCGGCATCGGTGGTGATAACCGATAAAAACGGTACCATAGAGTACGTCAATCCGACTTTCACAGAAGTCACCGGATATACGGCCGAAGAAGCCGCCGGAAAGAATCCGCGTATATTGAAATCGGGAGATCTTCCGGCGTCATTATACAGGGGGTTATGGGAAACGATTCTTTCCGGAGACGTCTGGCGCGGCGACCTCATCAATCGGCGCAAAGACGGTACGGAATTTTGGGAGAGCGCCTCCATTTCACCCATAAAAAACGAAGCAAATGAAATTACCCATTTCGTCGCCGTCAAACAGGACATTACCGACCGCAAAAAAATGGAGGAAGCTCTCTTCCAGGCCAAGCAGGCGGCAGACGATGCCAGCAGGGCCAAGGGCGATTTTTTGGCCAACATGAGCCATGAGATTCGCACGCCGATGAATGCCGTTATCGGTATGGCGCATCTTGCCCTTAAGACAGAGCTAACGAAGAAGCAAAGGGATTATCTGAACAAAATCCAATCCTCGGCAAGGTCTCTTCTGGGTATCATCAACGATATTCTCGATTTCTCCAAAATCGAAGCGGGTAAACTTGATATAGAATCGCTCGAATTCAATCTGGACGAAGTCATGGACAATTTGGCTAACCTCATAACGGTCAAGGCTCAGGAAAAAAAGGGACTCGAGGTCCTTTTCGACGTTGCCGCGGATGTTCCTCGGTTTTTAAAAGGCGATTCACTGCGACTGGGACAGATACTGGTCAACCTGGGGAGTAATGCGGTCAAGTTTACCGAGACCGGCGAAATAGTTTTTTCCGGCGAGCTGGTCAGCCGAGATGAAGAGCAGGTAACGCTGAGATTTGCGGTTTCAGACACAGGCATCGGCTTGACTGAAGAACAGATGGCCAAACTCTTTACTTCTTTTTCCCAGGCCGACACATCGACGACACGCAAATACGGCGGTACCGGCCTTGGACTGGCCATCAGCAAAAAACTCGTCAACTTGATGGGTGGTGAAATCTGGATAGAGAGTACGTACGGGAAGGGCACGACATTTTACTTCACAGCTGTATTCAGTATTGGCGAAGGAAAAGCAAAAAAAGTATCGCTTCCTGCCATGGACATGAGAGGCATGCGGGTTCTGGTGGTGGACGACAATGCCACATCGAGACGGATTTTGAAGGATTTGCTGGAATCCTTCTCTTTTAAAGTGTCATTGGCCGTGTCCGGTGAAGAGGGAATAGATGAGATTGTTCGCGCGGACAAAGATAGCCCCTTCGAACTGGTCATCATGGACTGGAAAATGCCGGGAATGAACGGCATTGAGGCCGCCGCCCGGATCAAAAATTATTCGGGGTTGTCCCATAAACCAGCCATTATACTTGTCACCGCCTACGGCCGCGAAGAAGTGCTTCAGGATGCAGAGAACATAGGCCTGGATGGATTTCTTCTCAAACCGGTGAGTCCTTCGGTTCTTTTCGACTCCGTCATGCAGGCCTTCGGTAAAGAAGTTCCGGATTCTACCGGGGAGGTCAAGAAAGAAAAGGGCCTTGTCGATGGTTTCAAGAATATAGAGGGAGCGCGGGTGTTGCTGGCCGAGGACAATGAGATCAACCAGCAGGTGGCGCGGGAAATTCTGGAAGAGGTTGGTCTCATCGTTACCGTTGTCAATAACGGTCAAAAGGCGGTGGAAGCCGTGAAAGCCGGTACCTATGATGCCGTGCTCATGGACATCCAGATGCCGGTGAAGGATGGCTATACCGCTTCGCGGGAAATTCGGAAAATGGATTCCGAATTTCGAAATGTGCCGATCTTAGCGATGACGGCCCATGCCATGGCGGGTGACGCGGAGTTAAGTCTCGCCGCCGGAATGAACGATCATGTCACCAAACCGATCGATCCGGACCAATTGCTGGCAGCGCTTCAGAAATGGATTTCACCGAACATGCATAGGGGAGCTGAGGAGCTGGCGGGAGCATCGGGGCCAAAAACAAGCATCAGGAATACAGATCCGGCAGAAGAAGAGCTGCCTGAGACGCTGCCGGGATTCGACCTCGAAGAAGGCTTGAAACGTCTGCTGGGAAATCGAGCGCTTTATAGAAAGCTACTTGTTGGGTTTGCTACCAATTACGCCACGGCCGCTGATGACCTACGATTGGAGCTGGACAACAAGGATTGGGGGTTGGCGCAACACCGGGCGCACGATATCAAAGGGTTGGCCGGGAATCTGGCAGCAAAAAAATTACAAGAATCGGCCGCGGAATTTGAAAAGCTACTGAAGGTCGCAGAGCCACAAAACCTGCCAGACCCCGGGCGCGTGGATCAGAAATTCGCTGTCCTGGCCAGCGATATAAACCAGGCGTTGACTGCCATTCGGACGTTATGGCCCCGGAGTGCCGACCCAACCGAACCCGTTGATGCGGATAACGCGGGAGGGCTGCCACCCGATTTGGCACATGATATTGCCTCCCGCATCCGTAGTGCGGTCGATATTGGTGATGTCACCCAGCTGGCTGTCATCGCGGAGGAATTGACATCGCAATCGGATACATATGCTCCCACAGCGAAAGGATCGTTCGGTTGGCCGATGACTTTGATTTTGATGGCCTGCTCGAGCTGGCGGATAAACTGGTAAGTTAACCCGTGTTCATCCTCAAATGGCCCTTTCCGCAGGTTTCCGGCTGCGGCAACCGAGAAGTAGAAGTATGACTCCCCCGCAAGCCATTGTGCGGCTTTGCCCAACGAAAAAGATCTTAAATCGTGAATTGGCAAAACTATCGTGCCATCAGATCTATTCTGAATGAACCTGAACAGGTAATTCGATGGATACGGTTAAGCGAATGATGGAGAACATTCGGGATTCAAGACCCGTAAGGGTTAGAGAAGGGAAGATATGGAAGTGAATAACAGACATTTAGCCATTGCTATCCTTATTGCAATGATCTTTCTACTGAGCAGCTGTGCCGCCATACCAATACGCAAACCCTTACCTGAAAAATTGGGAGAAACGGCCCGAATTCCCGGTATTGAGCGGGCAAGAATTTGGGGTGATGAAAATCCGATGTATTTTCAAGAGTGGTTTTCGCAATCGCGCGAGGAGTTAATGAAACGGTATCCTGGCGTCATGGGGAGGGAACACAACTATCTCGCCATTTCCGGTGGCGGGGCGAACGGTGCTTTCGGGGCCGGACTGTTGGTGGGGTGGTCCGCTGCCGGGACCCGCCCCGAGTTCACCATGGTTACCGGTATCAGCACCGGTGCCCTCGCGGCACCCTTTGCCTTTCTTGGTTCGGGGTATGATACCCAATTAAAGGAGATCTACACGACCTATTCCACCAGGGATCTTGTGATAAAGCGCAACATTCTGGCGGCCATTACCGGATACTCTGCCGTCGATACGAGACCGTTGAGAAATCTGATCGCTAAATACTATAACCAGCAAGTCATGGAGGCCATTGCCGCTGAGTACCATAAGGGGCGCGCGCTGTGGATCGGCACCACCAATCTCGATGCCAAGCGGCCGGTGATCTGGAATATTGGCGTCATCGCCGCCAGCGGCAGTTCGGAAGCCCTGGCGTTGATTCACCAGGTGATCCTGGCCTCTGCGTCCATACCGGCAATCTTTCCTCCGGTGCTGATCGAGGTCGAAGCGGACGGCAAAAAATACGATGAAATGCACGTGGACGGTGGGACCGCCTCCCAAATCTTTCTCTACCCGGCTGGCATCGATTGGGGTCGTGTCACCCAGAAACTCGAGGTGAAAGGTGCTCCCCGGGCTTTTTTGATACGCAACTCCTTTCTCGCGCCTGATTGGGAAACCGTGAAACCCAAAATCGTACCCATTGCCGGCGAATCGATCAACTCTCTCATCCGGACCCAGGGTATCGGGGATATGTACCGGATTTATCTCAACTGCCGGAGGGACGGTCTCGAATACAACCTGGCATATATTCCTGATGATTTTGATCTGAAAACCAATGAAATCTTCGATCCGGTCTACATGAGAGAGCTTTTCGAGCTGGGATATCGACTGGCCCAAGAGGGATATCCCTGGGCCAAGGCCCCTCCCGGATTTGAATGATTCTGAAATTGGGCAAAAATGTGTGCGTGCACTATCTTAGATAATAAAGGTGCCGGGATTGATCCCCCAAAAAGACGGCTGGAGCCAATTAAAGCAGCAGTCGGGGAGTTTTTCCCGCAAATGCTGCACCAGAGCGGGGGGAATGATCAGCAGCGAAAGCGAGCACTGTCTGAATGCTTTAGGCAGCTTTGGGAAAGAACAGCGGCAACTCCGGCTGTGCGTTGTAACCACAATGAGTGAATTGGTTGAAAATTCTGTTATTATTATGAAAACTGTTCTTTCGTTAGGTTGCCTTATGCATGAGTTTGCGCGCTGAAGTCGCTGATCATTTCCTCCGCTCCCAGTTGATGAAAAC
Source organism: uncultured delta proteobacterium (assembly GCA_963848135.1). Taxonomy (GTDB): domain Bacteria; phylum Desulfobacterota; class Desulfobacteria; order Desulfobacterales; family SG8-13; genus JARFQH01. The sequence continues at coordinate 130,284 of CAWKCK010000017.1, read as the reverse complement.
TCCCCTATGGCTCAATTAAATGCTTTGGCGCTTTAAAACATTGACCCATCATATTAATCGTGATTTGGATAGGTCGAGATTTTTAAATTCCATATCTTGAATGACACTTACTGCTTTTCATAAATTAATTCCGCAATACAATAGGGTAATATTAAGAGGTTGTGGGTGAAACGATCCGTTATGGAGACATTTCACCCACAAACACTATATCTTACGGATGAGGCACACAATGTTAGTTTTATACCGATATACCATTACCGTGACAGTTCTGGTCTCACTTCTGGGGTATGGCTGCGCGACCCTTCCGAAAGATTTCGAGCGACCGGTTTCCCATGCTTACACGGATACGGACAACACCCGCCTCGGACACGTCGGCCGGGCTGAAAAAGAGGCCAATCCCGGTCAGGCCGGATATTTTTTACTGGGAAACGGCCTGGATGCATTTGTGGCCCGTGCGGTGCTGGCTCAGGTCGCTGAACGCAGTATAGATGCCCAGTACTACCTTCTCCACAACGATATGGTCGGAAGACTGTTTATCGATCAACTGCTCAAAGCGGCCGATCGGGGCATCCGGGTGCGCCTGTTGGTCGACGACATGGATCTGAGCGGCCGGGATTTGGGAGCGGCTGTGCTTGACGCCCATCCCAATATCGAAGTGCGTATTTTCAACCCGTTCAGCCGCAAGACGAGCCGTATGTCACAATTTGTTACCCGCATGGGATCGGTGACCCGCCGCATGCACAACAAGTCGTTTACAGTCGACAATCAGGCGGCCATTCTCGGAGGTCGCAACATCGGCAACGAATATTTCGAAGCCGATCCGGATCTGGCTTTTGCCGACCTGGATGTGCTCGTCATCGGTCCGGTAGTCGATGAGGTTTCAACCGCTTTCGACCTCTACTGGAACAGCGAACTGGCTTACCCGGCCCTCGTACTCAAAGGTGAACCGCCGACCGCCGCCGAAATTGACCAAAAGCGACAACAATTGAATGAATTTGTCGTCCAGCAAGCGGACTCCGCTTACCTCGCGGCTTTGCGGAATTCGGACCTTGCCGATAAGATCAGGCAGAATGCAATTCGCTATTCCTGGGGCCATGCCGAGGTTGTGTATGATTTGCCGGAGAAGATTCAAAAAGATTTCGACGAGACCGAATATCATTTGGCACCACAGTTGAAGCCTTATTTTGCAGGAGTCCAGAAGGAGCTGATCATTTTTTCCCCTTATTTTGTTCCGGGAAAACAGGGTACAGCATTTCTGACCCAACTCAGCCAACGGGGTGTAAGAGTACGCATTCTGACCAATTCGCTGGCCTCAAATGATGTCGGCATCGTGCACTCGGGCTATGCCAAGTACCGCAAGGCACTGCTGCGCGATGGTGTGGAGCTCTACGAAATGAACAAGCGACTGACCCGGCAGCAGCGCAAAGAGAAAAAAGGCCCGTATGGATCTTCCAAAGCCAGCCTGCATGCCAAATCGTTTGTCTTCGACCGCCAGAGGGTTTTTATCGGTTCGCTCAATCTCGACCCGCGTGCCACCCTCCACAATACCGAAATCGGTGTTGTGCTTGACTCAACGGAACTCGGCGGTGAGATGGGGAAGTGGTTCGATGACAACATCGAGAAAATCGCTTTCAAGCTGGAGCTGATGAAAGGCAAGGATAAACGCGAGAGGATTGTCTGGCACGGATTTGAGGATGGCCAACCGGTAGAATTCAATACAGACCCCTACACCGGTTTCTGGCAGCGTTTTGGCGTTGGATTTATGGGGATGCTGCCGATCGAATCGCAACTGTGACAACAAACGATATCAAAAACCCATCTAACGTTTAATCCGCCAAAGGCGGAAAAGTCAAAGTTTTTCGGTCCTCCTTAAAATGCTCACTTACACATACGCACGCTGCGCTTCTTGTTTGGCCGGCGTTTTGTACTTAGACGTGATCCACATTCATAAGATCGATTGTACTGTATCGATGAAATATGCTGTGCTTTTTCTGACACAAATTTCGTATCTGTTTGGCGAGTGATGGCGTGAGTTTATCGTCAACCCCTAAAAATTGAAAAGATATCATAATGAGACAGAGGATTCTGTGTATCGCCGTTTGTCTGTTGTTGGCCCTTGTTGCCTGTGAGAAAAAAGAAGCCCCGAAGGAGGCCCCGCCGCCCAAGGTAACGGTTATCGTGACCGAAGCCCAGGAAGTTCCCATCCACCAGGAGTTTGTCGGCCAGGTCTTCGGACTGAAGGACATCGATATAGGGGCGCGGGTGGAAGGGTTCCTGGAAGGGATTCATTTCCAGGAGGGGTCGGAAGTCGAAACCGGGGCATTGCTATACACGCTCGAAAGCCAATCGTACGAGGAAAAGGTTGCCGCTCAGATGAGCCGTGTGGCCGAGGCAAAGACGATGCTGGCCAAAGCCAAGGGCGACTTGGACCGGATAGAGCCGCTCGCCAAGGTCAAAGCGGTCAGTGAAAGCGACCTGGACACAGCCGTGGCGATACACGAGGCGTCTATTGCTTCGCTCAAAGCGACGCAGGCGAATCTCAGAGCTGCAGAGATCCAGCTCGGCTACACGAAGATTTATTCTCCCATCAACGGGATTATCGGCAAAACCCAGGCCAAAGTCGGGGATTTCGTGGGGCGCGCACCCAATCCGGTCATCCTGAACACGGTGTCGCAAATCGACAAGATTCTGGTTAACTTTTTCATCACCGAGTCACAATACCTGGAGGTGGCCCGCTTCAGGGCCCAGAATAATAAGGAGACCAGAAAGGCGGGAAAGTCCACCTTCGAGCTGATTCTGGTGGACGGATCAGTTTACGGTCACAAGGGTAAGGCCGATTTTGTCGGCCGCGAGGTGGATCCCACCACCGGTGCCATGCTGGTTCAAGCGTCTTTTCCAAACCCGGATAAACTGCTTCGGCCGGGACAGTTCGCCAAAGTGAATATCGAAGTCGAGGTGGTTAAAGATGCTATTTTAATTCCGCAACGGTGTGTTGCCGAGCTTCAGGGCACTTTCAGCGTTTTTGTGGTCGATGAGGGTAACAAAACAGAGCGCAGGGACGTAAAAGTCGGTCCGAAGGTTAGGGAATTCTGGCTGATCACCGAAGGACTTAAGCCCGGAGAAAAGGTTGTGTACGAAGGCTTGCAGTTGGCCAGGGACGGGGTGGTTGTGGAGCCGACAGTCAAAGAGATTGAAAAGGCGGAACAAAAGTGAGAGTGATCAGACATGGGTAATTTTTTTGTCAGACGGCCCATCGTGGCCATGGTTATAGCGATATTCACGGTCATCGTGGGTGTCGTATTCTTGGGTGGTCTTCCCACTGAGCAGTACCCGAATATTACCCCACCCATCGTCGAGGTGCGTACCACCTACACCGGTGCCGATGCCATCAGTGTAGAACAGTCGGTGGCGACACCGCTGGAGCAGGAAATCAACGGCGTCGACAACATGATCTACATGAAGTCAATCAATGCCAACGATGGGACCATGACGATCGAGGTGTCGTTCGAGGTCGGTACCGATCCGGACATGAACACCGTATTTACCCAGAACCGGGTGGCTGCAGCCACCGCCAAATTGCCCGAGGAGGTCAAACGCTACGGGGTAACCACCCAGAAGTCGCTTCCCAACATTCTTATGCTGATTTCTTTGACTTCCGAAGACGGACGCTACGACCAGCAGTTCCTGGGGAATTATGCCCTCATCAACATCAAAGACACCCTCGCCCGTATTAGGGGTATCGGTCGGGTCAGCGTCATCGGCGCCAGTGACTATTCCATGCGGATCTGGATCAAACCGGACCGGCTGGCCGTCCTGGGGATATCGGTGCCGGAAATCGTGGATGCGATCCGCTCTCAAAGTGTTATTGTGCCAGGGGGTAAATTCGGTGCCGAACCGGCCCCGCCGGGCACCGAGTTCACCTACACGGTGAAGCTTCCCGAACGGCTGCAAACCGAAAAAGAATTTGGCGAGATTGTTGTCAGAACCGCTGAGGATGGGTCGCAGGTCAAAATCAAGCATATTGCCCAGGTTGAACTGGGCGTGGAAACCTACAATGCTTTTACCCGGCTTAACGACAAACCATGCGGCATGATCTCCCTTTATCAGGCGCCAGGTTCCAACGCGGTGGAGTTGGCCGAACAGGTCCGGCAGGCCATGGAAGAACTGGCTGCCTCTTTCCCGCAGAGTATTAGGTACGATATTTCTCTTGACACCACGTTGGCGATTAGCGCCGGTATCGATGAAATCATTGAAACGCTTTTTATCGCCTTGGCGTTGGTGATCCTGGTGGTGTACATTTTTATTCAGGACTGGCGCGCGGCATTGATTCCCACCATTGCGATACCGGTTTCACTGGTGGGTGCTTTCATCGTATTTCCGATGATCGGTTTTACCATCAACGTGCTGTCCCTACTGGGCCTGGTTCTGGCGATCGGTATCGTGGTTGACGATGCCATCGTCGTTGTGGAGGCCGTGCAGGTTAAGATCGAGGAAGGCATGGACCCCCGAACGGCCACAGAGGAAGCCATGAAGGAGGTCACCGCACCTGTTATCGCCACCACCCTGGTTTTAGTGGCCGTCTTTATCCCGGTGGCCGTCATGGGGGGCATCACCGGAAGGCTCTACCAGCAGTTTGCTATCACTGTGGCAGTGTCGGTGGTCTTCTCCTCGGTCAATGCGCTCACGCTCAGCCCGGCGCTCTGTTCTCTTCTGCTTAGAAAACGAAAAGAGTCCCGCGGTCCGCTGGGCCTGTTTTTTAAAGGTTTCAACAAGGTCTTTGACATATCGACCGATGGTTATATGAAGGTGACCAACATCGTTACCCGCAAGATTGTCCGGGGCCTCGTCTTCATCGTCGTTATCGTGGTCGGGTTGGGTTATTTGGGAAATGTTCTTCCCGGTGGTTTCATGCCCGAAGAAGACCAGGGCTATTTCATGGTCAATATTCAATTGCCGGATGCCGCTTCCATGCAACGTTCTGATGCCGTGACCAAAAAGGTCGAAAAAATCATTGGGCAATATGAAGAGGTGGAATTTATCACCGCGGCAACCGGGTTCAGTATGATTTCGAACAGCTATTCGTCTAATGCTGGTTTTCTGTTTATTGCCCTCAAAGACTGGAAAGATCGGCAAAAGACGGCTAATGAGGTGGTTGCCCTGCTAAACAAGGATTTTCGCTCGGGTATCAACGAGGCCCAGGTGTTTGCCTTCGGTCCACCGGCCATACCCGGGTTGGGCAGCGGTTCAGGATTTACCATCCTGGTTCAGGACCGGAGGGGAAATACGACCGAATACCTTGCCGGCGAGACTGCCAGATTCGTTCAAGCTGCGATGGAACGACCGGAGATTGGATCCGTGTTTACGACCTTTCGGGCCGCCGTCCCTCAACGTTATATGGATATCAATATCGACAAGGTTCTCAAGGCCGGCATTTCTTTGAACGACATCTACACGTCCATCGGTGCTTTTCTGGGCGGTTCGTACGTGAACGACTTCAATCGTTTTGGCAGACTCTACAAGGCCTATATCCAGGCCGAACCGGAGTACCGGTTGAGTGAGGAGATGGTCAACCAGTTTTTTGTCAACAACAGCGAGGGGGACAGCGTGCCCCTGGCGGCCTTTGTCAGGATCAGAGATATTTCCGGCCCCGATTTTACCAACCGGTTCAATCTATACCGATCGGTTGAACTTACCGGTGGACCCGCTCCCGGTTTCACATCCGCCCAGGCGCTAAGCGCCTTGGAGCAGGTGGCGGCCGAGGTATTGCCTGGGGATATGGGTTATGCCTGGAGCAATATGTCCTTTCAGGAGAAAAAGGCCTCCGGCACCGGCGCGATTGTGTTTGTCTTTTCCCTGGTGTTTGTTTATCTGATCCTCGCTGCCCAGTACGAAAGCTGGTCGCTGCCACTCAGCATCCTGTTGGGAACACCGTTTGCGATCTTCGGGGCCTTTGTGGCGTTGTATCTGGCCCGGATGTACAGCCAGAGTTATGAGCTCAACATATTTGCCCAGATCGCTCTTGTCATGTTGATTGCCATGGCTGCCAAGAATGCCATTTTGATCGTTGAATTTGCCAACCTGGAATTCAACAAGGGACTTTCGCTGTTTGAGGCCGCCACCAAAGCAGCCAAACTAAGATTTCGACCGATCCTGATGACCGCATTTTCGTTCATACTGGGTGTGTTGCCGCTGGTCGTCGCCTCCGGTGCTGGAGCCGAAGCCCGGGTGGTCATGGGTATGGCCTTGCTGGGGGGAATGACCCTGGCGACAGTGCTAGGTGTTTTCTTCTACCCGATGCTGTTTGTCTTTATCGGTAAGATCGCTCGGTACGAACAGAAAAGGGATGCGCAAACCAAAGCAGAGCAGGGAACATGATTAATTTTGTTCAAACCAAAACAGCATTTAAGATTTTGGTCGCATGGGCATCGATTGTTCTAGCAGGTTGTGCCGTGGGGCCTGATTTTAGAAAACCTGTTGTTGAATCTCCCGAAAGCTACCGGCTCGATACGATGCCAGTTGCAACCGCGGAGGACCTAAAGTGGTGGGAGCTTTTCAAAGATCCGGTTCTCTACACCCTTGTGACGACGGCCCTTGAGAACAACCGGGATCTTAAAATCGCTGTCGCCCGTATCGAGCAGGCCCGTGCGGTTGTCGGCTTTACACGGGCCGACCAGTACCCGGGTCTCGCTGTCCAGGGCGGGGCCAGTGCCGGGAATTTTATCGGCTCGGCACGATCGGATACTACCGATTCGACAGTTTATATCGCGGCACCGTTAAGCTGGGAAATCGACTTGTGGGGCAAATTTCGCCGGGCTACTGAATCGGCCAGAGCCGAGCTTATCGCCTCTGAGTATGGCCTCAGAACGGTGCAGCTCAGCCTCGTGGCAGATGTCGTCAACACCTATTATGTGCTGCTCGATTTTCATCAACGGTTGGCCATTTCTCAAAATACGTTCAAATCCCGGCTGAAGAGCCTTGACATCATTCAGCAGCGTTTCGACAAGGGTATCATTCCCGAACTCGACCTGAACCAGGCCCAGATTCAGAAGGAAATTGCCGCAGCCGCGATACCACTATATCAGAGATCAATTGCCCAAACCGAAAATGCCCTGAGCATTTTGCTGGGTCGACTCCCCGAAAGCATAAAGACGGGGATAGAACTGAACAACCAGATCCTCCCCCCGGATATTCCCACCGGTCTGCCGTCCACGCTCCTTGAACGCCGGCCCGATGTCCTCGAGACCATGTATCTTCTCAAAGCCCAGACCGAACTTATTGGTGTTGCCGAGGCGTTGCGTTTTCCGGCGATTTCGCTGACAGGTGCGCTGGGTGTCGCCAGTACGGAGTTGGGCGGCTTGACGTCATCGGGAGGTTTTTGGTCGGTCGGTGCCGGCCTGTTGGGGCCGATCTACGAATTCGGCAAGAATATCCAACGGGTTGACATTGAAAAGGCCCTCACCAAACAAGTACTTTTCCAATACGAAAACACGGTCCTGAATGCTTTTCGGGAAGTCGAGGACGCTCTGGTGGGAATCGAGACGTATAAAAGGCAAATCGCCGCAGTAGGGAACCAGCTCAAAGCCGCAAAGAATGCCAATATGCTGTCGAATGCCCGTTACGACAAGGGCTTCAGTAGTTATCTGGAGGTCTTGGAAACGGAACGGTCCCTTTTCAATGTGCAGTTGCAGTATTCCGAATTGAATCAGAGTTATTTGAATGCCTATGTGAATCTGTACAAGGCGCTGGGGGGAGGCTGGATGACGCCTTCGGAAATGGGAGAAGCGAAAACAAAAGTTTTGATTCAAACCGTTGCCCACGATTGATTTTGGGACAGGTGTGTCCTTGCCGGCAAAATAATCATCTGTAATCGCCAACCTTTGTTGTGGAGGCTCATAGATTTTAACAGTTCCAGGAGTCAACAACGACTGGAGATGATGATTATTATAATTCAATGACAGGTTGGTTGTGTCCGGAATAATCAGTTTTAAAAGTCCGCTTTGAGCGGCTGCACAAACCATTCCTTCGACTTTACCAGAGATCATTGAATCATTTCTCAAGCTTGCATCGTTTACCCTTTATAGTTTCATTCAATTGACTTCACTGTGGGCGATTGATTAGATTCCTTTTAAGATGTGGGGTAGTGATATTGCGGCCGATCCGTCTGGAGGTATGGTCTCGTCTCCTTTCGTATGTTTCTTCATCACCACCCGGTTTCCCACACACGCGGGCGGGAGGTGTTCCCACACTTGTCCTTACAGGATATGGCTTCAGCGTTCATGAAACAATCTAAACTAAAGGAGGATTAAATGAGTGCCAAGAAAATTCTCATGCTGGTTGGTGACTTTGTGGAGGATTACGAGGTGATGGTACCGTTTCAGGCCCTGCAGATGGTCGGACACACGGTGCATGCGGTGTGTCCCGATAAAAAAGCCGGTGAAACGGTCCGGACGGCGGTACACGACTTCGAGGGCGACCAGACATACAGCGAAAAACCAGGACACAATTTCGCACTCAACGCCAGCTTCGACGAAATCCAAGCCGAAGGGTACGATGCTCTGGTCATCCCCGGCGGTCGGGCACCCGAGTATATCCGACTCAATCAACGTGTCATTCAAATCGTGCGCCATTTCGCCGAAGCGGCCAAACCGATTGCCGCCGTCTGCCACGGCGCCCAGGTTCTCGCCGCTGCCGGCGTCCTAAAGGGTCGCAGTTGTTCAGCATACCCGGCTGTGGGTCCGGATGTCAAAGAGGCCGGGGGCGAATTCATGGACATCGCTGTCGACAGCGCCCATCGGGACGGCAACTTGGTTACCGCCCCGGCTTGGCCGGCACACCCGCAATGGTTGGCAGCCTTCCTGGAAGTTCTGGGAACGAAGATCGAACCTTAGTCGGCAAGGGTAAAGAAAAGCGTGAGACGCCTGTCAATCTTTCATGTATAGTGGTTGTCGAAAAGCGTTCGATTATTCGAGCGCTTTATTCTACAACCACTTATACCATCCCTTCCGTATATCGGATTTGTTTTTGATATAGTTTCTACCCAAATTGAGCGAATTTTCATATAACAGGTAGATTTAAGGACAGGAACGGGAAGTTGCAGGGATTGAGCGCGGCGGAAGCAAATTTTCTTCAGTCCATTGTTTCGGTTTTAAAGTAACAATATTTCTAATAGATGATATCAGATAGATTTAGGTACAAAAGACAGCGCTAAGAATTCTTTCCGTAAGTCTTGTAGGATTTTATTGTCGTTTGAAATAGGATATTTTTTCCAACTCTGCAAGCATTTCTTCAACCATTTTTAGTTCTTCATTACAGCTGCGGTGAACAGGGTAGAAATCATGGATCTTTTTTCCCTTAATCGCATGTTTCGCTATCGAAATGGCTTCGCATTTATTTGCAATTATCTCCTCTTTTAAAATAATGGACTGTTCCAGATGCATCTGGTTCTCATCGATTTTGCGTGAAGAAGCATCCGAAAGTGCCTTAGATATTTTCATCGTCTTTGCGCATGCTTCCCTAAATCTTTTCGATTCGAGAAGAATACTTTCGACTCTATCATTAGCGGAAAAATCATTTCTGGAGGTTTTGGCATAATTCATGTTTTAATCTCCCAGCAGGTATTTTAGGGAAGCTATTAAATCTATTAAACATTGTATGCATATTAACATAAGAATATCCTCTTTGAAAAACAATTTATCAAAGATTGGGCATGCCATTCGGAAATGGTTTGTGACCCCTGAATAATCAGTCAATGTCTCAATGTTCTTGGCGAAGTGGCTTGCAGAAAAGTTACATGTGCAGATTTTGGTCCTGAATATCATGGGCGTCCCTGTCACCAGCGGCAAAACGCAACAGAGCGTTGCGCTGGTTGGGCTCAAGATACTCTGAAAACCAATCAAGAGGTGTTATACCTTGGGTTGATGGTTGGGTGAGACTGGCGCCATTTTCAATGAGCAACTGGGCAACCTCCACACGACCGTTTCGCACGGCAAAATGAAGTGGCGTCAATCCTAACCTTGAGTCCAATGCGTTCACAGGGTGTCCCTTTTTCAGTAGCTTTCGAACCTTATCGATATTGTCGGTCTTGGCTGCTTCATGAAGTTGGCAATATTTAAGATACTTGTAAAACGAGATGACTTCCCTAACGAGAAATACAACAAGGAATACAATGATAATGGGCAAAATTTTTATAAAAGTCTCCAATGATCAGCTTCCAATACAGCCTCCACAAACTGGCTTGGCTATAAATGAATAGATGGGCGAGAAGTTTTCAAACCGAAGGCCATCTTAAGCTCTTGGCAACATCTGCATTTTCAGTTTCTGATAAATTTCGAGGCATTCGTTTTGGATATCCCCCGTTTATTTATCAACGAACAATTTTCGTGGATGGGCAATAGTTAGTAATCAACAACCGGTTGAATACGCTGAAGTTTGTTGCAGGGGGGGCATTTTTTTGCCCTATGGAAACTTTCACATGGAGAGTATCTCACAGTTTTTCTCCGCAATATTTGCAGTGCCTGGCATCCGCATCGTGTCCTTCGGCGCTGCACTCGGGGCAAGCCTGAGTCGACACTTTCCGCTTGAAGGACTGCGCCATCTCGACGGTCACAATCCCGGTGGGAACCGCCAGGATACTATACCCGGTCACCATGATCAGTGCCGCGAGAAGCTGGCCCAGATTGGTTTGGGGGGAGATATCGCCATAGCCGACAGTTGTCAACGTTACGATCGCCCAATAAATGCTCTGCGGGATACTGGTGAAGCCGCTGTCGGGATCCTCGATTAAATACATCAGTGCGCCGAAAATGACCACCAGAATCATCACGGTGAACAGAAACACGGTTATCTTGCGGCGGCTGGCCTGCAGGGCCTGCATCAGCAGGCGCGCCTCTCCGACATAGGGCACGAGTTTGAGCACACGAAAAATTCGCAGAACGCGTAACAATCGGATAACCAGAAGATACTGGGAACCCGGGAAAAAAATGCTCAAATAGGTCGGTAGGATTGCCAGAAGATCGACGACACCGAAGAAACTGGTGGCGTATGCCAACGGTCGACCGACACACAGCAGTCGCAAAAGGTATTCCACGGTGAACAATAAAGTGAAAATCCATTCCCCGATATACAGCTGTCGGCCGTAAACGGTGCGAATGTTGCTGACACTATCCAGCATCACCAGCACAACGCTGACGACAATCGAGACAATCAGCAAAACATCGAAAAGTTTGCCTGCCGGTGTGTCTGCTTCAAAAATAACCTCGTGTAGAGTATGCCGCCATCGAAGAGATTCTTTACTGTCCATAATTCTGCCTTGCTTTTGTTATCTTCAACAATAGAATGATTGCGCCCAATGCAAAAAATAGAGGCTAACAAAATTAACCGCCACCATTCAACGTTTATTTTCTCATCCCTCTGTCCCATCCGCTTCGCTCACCGTCCCGACTGCACTTATCAACCATTGATCCTCATAGCAAAAAGGTATCCAGAAAGCATAGCACGCAAAGGGTGTCGCCGTTTTTTCCGTGGCGTCACGATCGTAAACGATCGGGCATTGGCAAATTAATAACCTGGTCTTATTGTTATCCATGCGGCCTGGGCAAGTTGTCTGCCAGTCGGAACAAGCAGTCTCAAAATCGAAAACAGAGCCATACGGAGGTGAACCCCATGACTTCACAAGATATAGAAAAGAAGTTCGACCCCGACAAGGCCGAGGCCTTTTCAGAAAAACTTTTAACAGCGCTCAATTACGGCTCATTGTCGTTGATGATGTCTATCGGGCATCGCACGGGGATTTTTGATACCATGAGCGCACTGCCGTCTTCGACCTCGGAGGAGGTGGCGAAAGCCTCCGGCTTGAACGAGCGCTACGTCCGGGAATGGTTGGGAGCCATGGTCACGGCCGGAGTGATCGATGTCGATCCGACGAGCACCAAATATACATTGCCGTCTGAACACGCCGCATTTTTGACCCGAGCGGCGGGTGCAGACAATTTTGCTGTTTTCACCCAGTACATCGGCCTGCTGGGTTCTGTGGAAGACAAGATCGTCGAATGTTTTAAAAGAGGCGGCGGTGTTCCGTATGACGATTTCCTGAGATTCCACGCCGTAATGGCAGAAGACAGCGGGCAGTCTGTGCTCTCGTCACTCGAGTCGCACGTGCTTCCGCTCGTCCCCGGCCTAGCCGACCAGCTTGATAAAGGCATTGATGTTTTGGATATCGGTTGCGGCAGTGGGCGAATACTGATCCGGTTGGCCGAACTCTATCCGAACAGCCGGTTTACCGGGATGGATATATCCGTGGAGGCGATCGGTACGGCCCGCACCGATGTAACACAAAAAGGCTTGAGGAATGTCACGTTTATCGTTCGTGACTTAAGTGATTTCGATGAATCAGCGGATCCTGGGGCTTTCGATCTTATCATGTCTTTTGACGCCATACACGATCAGATCAAACCGCTCAACGTGCTCAAAGGCATTCACCGTGCACTGAAACCCGACGGCGTTTACTTGATGCAGGACATCAGGGGATCGAGCCACGTCTACAAAAATGTCGACCACCCGATCGGCACGTTCATCTATACTATATCGACCATGCACTGCATGACGGTTTCTCTATCACAGGGTGGTGAAGGGCTGGGTGCCATGTGGGGTGAAGAAAAAGCGCGGGAATACCTTGAGAAAGCCGGTTTCAAGTCGATCGTGACGAATCAATTGGCGCACGACATTCAGAACAACTGGTATGTCGTTAAAAAATGAGCCGATAAGTCATTTTACTCAAACCCGGATATTTCATGCCCCTGAGGGGTTCATTGGCAAGGCACACAAGGGTGCAGCCGTAGTATAACTACTGCAAGCCGTTGATATCGCGGTCAATGTATGCCTCAGGGAGTGCCCAAGGGGTGAAATCTTTTCTTCTTTTCTCTAAATATCATAAGATGCAAACTGTACCCTGACGATTATGCTTCAATTTCAGTTCAAGTATCTAAAATTTCGTAAATTTACTTATAGTGTAGAAAAGATTTCATGAAATATTCGGGCGAATGCCCTTACATGACTGGATAGCGGACTCTGGTCAACCGCATCACGATAACTCTTTTTTTTATCCAGCGGTTGACCCTTTCCCATAATGCCTTAGATTTGTCTAACATGTTAGATCTGAGAGCGTACATTTCTGTTCTTGTCTAAGGGGACTACACCAGTCAATCAGTGCATTGAATCCGGCCTAACCGCCAAGATAAATTTACTAAAACATAGCCCATCGATCGATGCCTCTGTTGGAGAAGTGCCCACCCAGGAATGAAGGCAAAAGATCGGGCCAAATAAAATGACGGACACCATTCGCGCGAGACCCGCGCCCGGACGACGAATATTCCATGCGTGGTTTTAGGTACCTTCTATGAAGATGGACTCAGCGCTGCTTGAATGCCTGTCAGTCCTATCTCCTGCGCATCGTGGACGTATCGAAATATAACCCAGGCGGAAAATTTACATGAAGCATTCAGACTAAAGATTTGAGAGTAAGGTAACCCTATGCCGCCGCGTGGCCGAATTGCAACGGTGGAATAAGGGCGCCACTTTCATGAACTTACGAAGGTGACCATAATGAAACTTCTTAGATGCGTTATTGCCGGAATCGGCGTATCCTTATTCTTCTGTATCTTTGCGGTAGCATCGCTTGCCGCCAACCAACCGAACATCCTTGTGGTATGGGGTGATGATATCGGCCAGTCCAATATTAGCGCCTATACCATGGGGCTGGTGGGCTATCGGACGCCCAACATCGACCGCATCGCCAAGGAAGGCATGATTTTTACCGATTACTACGGCGAGCAGTCCTGCACCGCGGGCCGGGCCTCGTTTATCACGGGGCAGAGCGTGTTCCGCACGGGTTTGTCCAAGGTGGGTTTGCCGGGGGCCGAGATCGGCATGCGGACGGAGGATCCGACCATTGCCGGACTTCTCAAGGCGCAGGGTTACGCCACCGGCCAATTCGGGAAGAACCACCTCGGCGACAAGGACGAGCACCTGCCCACCAACCACGGTTTCGACGAGTTCTTCGGCAACCTCTACCATCTGAACGCCGAGGAAGAGCCCGAGAACGAGGACTACCCCAAAAATCCCGAGTTCCGCAAGAAATTCGGGCCCCGGGGCGTGATCCATTCCTGGGCCAACGCGGACGGCACCCAGAAAATAGAAGACACCGGCCCGTTGACCAAAAAACGGATGGAAACGGTGGATGACGAGACCTCGGACGCCGCCATTGCCTTCATCGAGAAGCAGCACAAGGCCGGCAAGCCGTTCTTTCTCTGGTGGAACGGCACGCGGATGCACTTCCGCACCCACGTGAAGGAAGAGCTGCGCGGTATATCCGGCCAGGATGAATACGCCGACGGCATGGTGGAACACGACATGCACATCGGCAAGTTCCTTAAAAAGCTCGACGAGCTGGGCATCGCAGACAACACGATCGTTTTTTACTCCACCGACAACGGTCCCCATTACAACACCTGGCCGGATGCAGCGGCCACACCTTTCCGGGGAGAGAAAAATACCAACTGGGAAGGCGGTTGGCGCGTTCCGGCCATGGTGCGCTGGCCCGGAAAGATCCCGACCGGTTCGGTTAGCAATGAAATCGTTCACCACATGGACTGGCTGCCGACATTCCTGGCAGCGGCCGGTGATCCGGACATCAAAGACAAGCTTAAACAAGGTGGCGTCAAGGCGATCAATCGATCGTACAAGGTACACCTGGACGGCTACAACATCCTGCCAATGCTTCAAAACCAGGAGGAAAAGAGTCCCCGCAAAGAGATCTTCTATTTTTCAGACGACGGTGATCTGACGGCCCTTCGGTATGCCGACTGGAAGATGATCTTTATGGAGCAGAAAGCCCAGGGAACCTTCCGCGTCTGGATGGAGCCTTTCGTGCCGTTGCGTGTACCGTTGATGGAAAACCTGCGGCGTGACCCTTACGAGCGGGCGGAGATCACGTCCAACACTTACTATGATTGGTTACTCGACCGTGCCTTCCTGTTGGTGCCGGCCCAGGCCTATGTCGGCAATTTCCTGGCAACGTTCAAGGAGTTTCCGCCGCGCCAGAAGGCCGCCAGTTTCAGCCTCGATCAGGTGATGGAAAAGATACAGGTCCCCAGTGGCGCGCAATAAGTCCTAAAATCAGATCTGTATTTGACGCTATTTTCCCGCCGTGTCCAACGTGGACACGGCGCTTACCGATGGGGTGTGCAATCAGGAGAAACAAACATGAGAAACAACTTTCTGATGATGACGCTGATCGTGATTCTATCGTTGGCTCCGGTGGTTATGGCGGCCGACGACCTTCCGTCTTGGAACGATGGCCCAGCCAAACAGGCCATCGTCGATTTTGTGCAGCGCGTTACCAGGATTGGCAGCGAAGAATTCGTACCCGAACCGGAACGCATTGCCGTGTTCGACAATGACGGCACCCTGTGGATCGAACAACCGATGTACGTCCAGCTGGCATTCGCGCTCGACCGTGTCAAGGCGCTGGCACCGGTCCACCCCGAATGGAAGGACAAACAGCCCTTCAAAGCTGCCCTCGAGGGCGATCTCAAAACCGTCGCGGCCGGCGGCGAGCACGCACTACTGGAGCTGATTATGGCGACGCACGCCGGTATGACCACTGACGCGTTCGCTCAAACGACCAAGGAGTGGCTGGGCGCGGCAAAACACCCGCGATTTAAACGGCCCTACACCGACCTCGTCTACCAACCGATGCTCGAGGTGCTCGCCTACTTGCGGGCGAATGGCTTCAAAACTTTCATCGTCTCCGGTGGGGGCATCGAGTTTATGAGGCCCTGGACCGAAGAGATATACGGCATACCACCCGAACAAGTGATCGGCAGCAGCATCGAAACCACATTCGAAATTCGCGACGGCAAACCCATTCTCATCCGCTTGCCGGAAATCGACTTCATCGACGACAAGGCCGGCAAGCCGGTAGGCATCAACCGGCACATCGGCCGACAGCCCATTGCCGCCTTCGGGAACTCCGACGGCGATTTGCAAATGCTGCAATGGACGGCAGCCGGGTCGGGGTTGCGCTTCGCCTTGATCGTCCACCACACCGATGCTGAGCGAGAATATGCCTATGACAGGAATTCTACCATCGGTCGTCTCGACAAGGCCCTCGAGACGGCGGAAGAAAACGGCTGGACCGTCGTGGACATGCAGCGCGACTGGAAGCGTGTCTTCCGTTAGAGGGTATTATGCGATTTGAGAATTGAGCCTTACCGAACAAAAGCGCATACCAGAGAGGAGAAGTGATGAAACCGTTATCAATTTTGATGAGCCTGCTGCTCATCCTATCAATGTTTACGGATTTGCCAGCAGACGCACAGGAGGGTAAGACCTTCACAGTGGAAGAGATCGACCAGATGCTTGCACCGATCGCACTGTATCCTGATTCCTTGCTGGCGCAAGTGTTGATGGCCGCCACCTATCCGGCGGATGTCACCGAGGCGGCCACGTGGTCCAAGGCGAATCCAGGCCAGGAGGGCGATGCGGCGGTCAAAGCGGTCGAGAACCAACCCTGGGACCCGAGCGTGCAGTCACTCGTCGCCTTTCCCCAGGTGTTGGCCACCATGGATGAGGATCTCGTTTGGGTCCAGAAGCTCGGCGACGCCTTCCTTGCCCAACCCGAGGATGTCATGGACGCGGTTCAAAGGCTGCGGGCGGCGGCCCAAAAAGCCGGTAACCTCGAATCGACCGAGCAGCAGAAGGTGATCATCCAGGAAGAACCGCAGACCCAGCAGTCCGTTATCGTTATTGAGCCGGCCCAACCCCAGGTGGTATACGTGCCGACCTACAATCCGACAGTGGTTTACGGACCCTGGTGGTATCCGCGCTACCCGCCCTATTACTTTCCGCCACCGCCCGGGTATGTCTTCGGTGCGGCGCTGGCCACCGGTATTGCATTCGGTATCGGTATCGGGATCACCAATGCGCTCTGGGGCGGCTGTAACTGGGGACGACGCGGTGTCAATATCAACGTCAACCGTTATAACAACATCAACGTCAACAGAAAGCTCAACGTCAACC
Organism: uncultured delta proteobacterium; assembly: GCA_963848135.1. Taxonomy (GTDB): domain Bacteria; phylum Desulfobacterota; class Desulfobacteria; order Desulfobacterales; family SG8-13; genus JARFQH01. The sequence continues at coordinate 113,208 of CAWKCK010000017.1, read as the reverse complement.
AGAGAAACACCAATTGGAATCACAACGCCCAAAACCGGCGTGGCGTACCGTACCGTGATGCCAAGAGCCGCGATCGCTATGGTAAGCAGGTTGCCGGCAGCGACAAGCGCAAGGATTTCCGCGGCCGTGACCAACAACGCGATGCCAGCCGCGAAAAGGCTCAGGCGACGATGAAGGATCGCGGCGTCGATCCGGCTAAGGGGAGAGATAAACTGCGCAACGACCCGCAGACGCGAGAACGCGCCCAGGCGGCCACCAAGAACGTTGATCGCGACAAAGCCCGTTCAAAAGCCCAGAACCTGGACCGTGACAAGGCCCGGTCAAAAGCGCAGAATATCGATCGTGACAAGGCGCGTGGAAAAGCCCAGAACATAGACCGGAACAAAACGCGCCAGACGTCGCAGAACAGGAGCCGGGACAATGCCTTGAACGGCGCCGGCAATCCAAGTCGAACTCGACAAGACATCAATCGCGGTAACGCGAGCCGACAGTCCGCACAGCGTCATTCTGCCGGAAGGACGCGCACAGGCGGTGGCGGACGTGCCGGCGGCGGCCGGCGGGGCCGATAGGAGGAGACACGACAATGCTGATAAATAAAAAACACACGCTTATGGCTCTGTTCGTCGGTTCGATATTTTTATTGTCCGTTGGGTTCAGTGCCGCCAGTACGTCTGCGCAGCAGACATTCGGCAGTCCCGACCTGGCGGCCGAAGCCTTTGTCGAAGCCCTTGCCACTAACGATGAACAGACCATGGCATCGATTCTCGGCAAGAACTGGAGGAATTTCATTCCGACCGACAACATCGACCAAGAGAACGTGGACAACTTCATTTCCGCCTGGGATCAGACCCACCGTTTCAAGCCGCTGGCCTACGGCCGGGTGCAGTTGGCGGTCGGGCCGGGGGACTGGACCCTGCCGATCCCGATCGTGAAAGAGGGAGATCGCTGGCGTTTCGATACCATCGCGGGGGCGGAGGAAATGCGGACCCGACGTATCGGGAGAGACGAACTGGCGACCATGCAGGCTGTCCTGGCTTATTATGACGCTCAGAAGGAATATGCTCTTGCCGACCGCAACGGCGACGGGATATTAGAGTATGCGCAAAGACTGGTGAGCACGCCCGGAAAGCGCGACGGCCTTTACTGGCCGGTAACGGCCGGCGAGGAGGAAAGCCCGCTCGGGCCACTTTTCGGGGAAGACGAGCCCGGTAAAGATTACAATGGCTATTACTACAGAATCCTGACGGGACAGGGCCGTAACGCACCCGGTGGCGCATACGACTACATGATAGGCGGCCGTATGTCAGCCGGTTTCGGGTTGGTGGCATGGCCGGTGAGATACGACGATACCGGCGTGATGACGTTTGTCGTCAGCCACGACGGAAAAGTCTACCAGAAGGATCTCGGCCCCGACACCGATGCAGAGGCGCGCGCGATGACGCTCTTTGATCCCGACGCCAGCTGGGAAGAGGTGACGCCATAATGATGAAACAAAAAATACTCTTTCTGGTGTTGGCAGGCACCTTGTTTGCAGGGTGCACGTATTACCAGACCGCTCCCGGTGTCACCACGACAACGCCCACCTCCGGGTTCGATCGATCGTATGCCGCTGCGGTCGGTGCTTTGGAAGACCAGGGGGTGCCCATCACGTTCGAGAACCGGTCCGCCGGAATCGTGCGCGGGACCCGAAGCGGAATCGATGTCACCGCTAATGTTCGAACCCAGGCCGATGGCAGCGTGCGCGTCGAGTTCAATACCGCTGGCGCCACGGCGAATGATCCGGAACTGATCAATCGGGTCACGCAGTCCTACAATCAGCGCATGGGTCGTTGAAAAATACTCTACCGGTGAATTTAATAAATGAATGGAGAATTAAGAGGTGAAAATAAAACAATTAGGGGCTGAATTTATCGGCACTTTTTGGTTGGTGTTGGGCGGCTGGGCCGTTCAACAGTTGTGGCTCTTTTGGATCGCTCCCATAATCGGAGCGGTTCTGGGAGGCCTCGGATATCGCTGGCTGGGGGGTAGTGACAAATAACCGGGTTGCATAAGCGGCAACTGAAAGATAATGTTGCGGTCGAAAGGCTGCTGGTCGGCGAGATCGATGTTGCCTTTTCCGTGGTCGTCTGCTGCGGGCATACCGGCCGAACCCTTTTTCATATAGCCGATATTATATGATTGAGGTTTCGTGCCCAAACGTTAACAATGGCCAAATATAAAAGGTCAAAAATAACACAAGGAGGAGAACATGAGCAATTTAGTCGTCATTGCATTTGACGAGGAACACAAGGCCTTTGAAATGCGGGCTGAACTGGTCAAGCTTCAGAAAGAGTACATCATCAAAATGGAAGATGCCGTGGTTGTTACCAAAGACAATGATGGCAAAGTCAAGTTGCACCAGGCGGTCAACCTGACTGCGACCGGTGCTGTCGGCGGTACTTTTTGGGGGGCTTTGATCGGAATGATTTTCCTCAACCCGTTGCTGGGGGCCGCGGTCGGTGCCGGTGCCGGGGCACTATCCGGCAAACTGGCCGATATTGGTATTGACGATAAGTTCATGAAAGAGCTCGGCGAAACTTTTCAACCCGGGACCTCGGCCCTATGCGTGCTGGTCAAAGAGGCGACCCGGGACAAGGTGGAAGAAAAACTGAAAGGATTCGGAGGTAAGGTTCTGAAGACATCGTTGTCGAAGGATGATGAGGAAGAATTGCAGAAAATTCTAACCGGGGAAGCCTCAACCCCGGCCAAAACGGACACATAGAATCAGAATTTTTTTCACCACTTTGCGCTATTCAGAAAGGGGATACCCTCTTGGCCATTGCCCAAAACGACTATGAGAAGGCCAATGGCTATCCCCTGATTTTATCTGTCCCGGCCAGAAGGTCCACTTCCCGTTGGACTGATTGGCTTTCAAACAATAAAACAACATTCAATGATCGGCCGGCCGGCCAGATAGTGGTGTTGAAAGACCAGTCTAAGGCGGTTCCAAATCCCTTCATCCGGCTTGGTGGAGGTCATTGAATAAAGGAGTGGACCATGAACGCCGCAAATATCATCAGTACCCCTTTGAAATATTTAGACAAGGCCGTCAATGGCCTGCGCGACCTGGGGTTGATGCCTGCAAAGCCGGACGAGGCCCCGATTCTGGTCTTGATCGAACAGGTCAGCGATCTCGATGAAGAAAAATCCGTGGCTATCGCCCGCACCCTGAGTCACACCACCATATTCAACGAAGTCGTTCGGGAACAAATCACACAGATGAATGTCGGGGAAAGATACGAGAAAATCACCGCTGCTTTCAACAGCATCCGTGACGATGCCAAGTCGATGGTGGATCAACTCGATGACGGCAAGATATCGACCATGGAAAGACTGCAAAACCTCTGGATGAAGGTCACGCGTGGCGACATCCCCGATCGTTTCCGGAAGATCAAGGACACCTACCTCGATGTGACCAACGACACCAATGACCAGATTGCGCGCGAGACGAAAATCCTTGAATCATACAAGGACTTTCGCGTGGCCCTCAAAGAGGCCCAGGTAATGGCCTTCCAGCTTCTGAAGAAGGCTGAAGCCGAAGTCGAGAACAGCCAAAGGGCGTCTGGATTCTGCATCCAAAGCCGTCGAAAGCGATACGGGTGAAGACCGGGGAAAAATAGCTCGACTGGAATTGGATCGGGATCAGCGTCTGCGGGAGCTTCAAGATGAAGATAAGCGCTACCAGATCGTCAAGGACCTGGCCGAGAACCTGTCGATTAGCTACAACACCACCGAGGTGGTGATGGCGCGCCTTGCGCAGACCACCGATGTCAAAGAGCGGGTTTATTCCCAGGCGGTGTCGTTTTTCGGTACCAATGAAACCGTTTTCACGGCCCTGAACGCTTCTTTCACCAGCCTGCAGGGTCTGCACGAGAGCACGCGCACGCTGGATGCCATGAAGGAAGGCGTCAACCAGAGCCTGGAAACCATTGCCGAGGTGGGCAACAAGGTCCAGGAGGATGCCTTGAGAGCGGGATATGGCCCGACCATTAAAGCCGAATCGGTGAAAAAACTGGTTGATTCGGTGGTCAGTTTTCAGGAGAAATCCCGGACCCTTATCGCCGAGATGAGGGAACTGGCCACGCGTAACGAGCAGGAGATTAGTGCTGCAGTCGAAACCAGCAAGAAACGCATGGCCGAATTGGCTCATTCAGGAGCAGCGATAACACATGGCTGAAGAACAGGCAGCGAAAAAAATCGAACTTTCCGAAGTAATGCTGGCCATGGATGTGGTCGACACCCTCCGGCATCAGCAGTCGCTCGTCGAAAGAGAGCTTCAGGCTGAAGACCGCGAAGCCGAGTTGATCGAAAAGTTGCGAAAGATCTACGCCGACCAGGGGCTGGAAGTCACGGACGATGTGATCTCCCAGGGCGTCAAAGCCATGCGCGAGGAGCGGTTCACCTACCAGCCGCCACCAGGCGGACTGCAGATGATGCTGGCGCGGCTCTATGTGAATCGTGGCCGCTGGGCCAAGCGGGCGGCATTGGTATTGCTTGTCCTGGCGGCTGTTTGGGCCGGGTACCGTTATCTTTACGTTATGCCGGCCGAGCGCGGTCGCAGCCGGTTGGCCCAGGAACTGAAAAATATGGCCTCCGGCCAGCAGGAAACCATCAATACGTTACAGGAACAGATAAGCACCACTACCGGCGATTTGGATAAAACCATGCCGTCGGTACCTGGGTCGTTTCAGGCAACCGCCCGACGACTGGCCGACCAGGCCCGACAATCACTATCCTCGGCTGTCCGCGAGTTGGGTGCCGCTGAAAAACTCGGGGCAGTCACACCAAGCGATCCGGATATCCTCGAGGCCAGGGCAGCGAGCATCCAGCAGCGTCTCGTCGAGCAGAAGGGAATTATCGACCGTGCCCAGGGAGACCTTCGGAATGCCCAGGTCGCCATCCAATCCATTCGGTCGCTGGAGACCGCGTCCAAGGACCTCGACTCACTGCGCGCGGAGGCGTTGCAGGCCGCCCTTGATCCGGGGGCAGTGGCTAAGATCGAGGCGCTTTACAACAATGCCTTAGCCGCCATAAAAGCAGGGGATATAGAAACGGCCGGCACCGCGCGGCAGGCCTTACAGCACACCCGAGACATGCTGGGGCAGGAGTATACACTGCAAATCGTCTCGCGCCCGGGAACGCAAAGCGGTGTATGGCGCTATCCGGTCGACAGTCGTACCGCGCGCAACTACTATCTGATTGTCGAGGCTGTTACCCCGAGCGGTCAACGGCTCAAGCTGCCGATCACCTCGGAAGAGGACGGGAAGGTGCGGGCGGTCAGCGAATGGGGGCTGCGGGTCGACTCCCAGGTGTACGAAAGGGTGAAACAGGACAAGCTGGACGACGGGATCGTGAATAACAAGACCGTTGGAAGGAAGAAGCGCGGGTATCTCACACCGGATTACACGGTCACAACAACGGGTGGCGCGATCACCGAATGGTAGGAGAGGCGAGGCCATGATTAACGGATCGGAACAACTGGCGATTATCAACCAGCACGTCAACACGGCCCGCAGTGGCCTCGAGGCCATTCACAAGCGCAAGGAATCTGCAAACCAGCGGCTGGTTCAGCTGCGCAACCAGGTGACCGAAGAATATCGAGAACTGGCCCGGTTTCGCCTAGACGAATTGGCCGCCAATCGCGTGGTCACTCAGTTGGATGAAACCGACCGGGCCATTCTCAAACTCTTGGAACGTCGATCACAGGCGCTGCAAGAATTGGATACAGCTATCGAGCAGTCCAATGCACAGCAGGTACCGCTGAATGAGGAGCGGGAGCATGCGATTCGAAAACGTGACGATCTGGTCAAGCAGATCGACGAGTATGCCACCGACATCAAATCGCAGCTAAGTGGTCAGGAATTTTATAAAGAACAGGAAAAACGCCTTGCTGAGGCAACGGCGAAGGCCGAGCGGGCCGATACAAAAGCCGCTCAGTCGGAAGCCGACCGAGATGGAAAAGGCAAACCGTATCGCGAAGACCCTTTGTTCATGTACCTTTGGAAGCGTCGCTACCTGACACCGGACTACATTGGAAGCGGCTTGACCCGCAGCTTGGACGGTTGGGTGGCAAAGATAATTAAGTATGCGGATGCCCGTAGTAATTACTATATGCTGACGGAGTTGCCGGTGCGGTTACGCGAACATGCCGATCGGCAGAAGGAAATAGCCGCTCAAGAAGTGCAAAAACTGCACGACATGGAAGCCAAAGCCCTGCAAGTCCCAGAGATCATAGAGAACAAAAGCGTGCTCGAGACCGTGCAGAAAGATCTTGAGAAAATCGAAAATCGTTTAGAGGCCGAAGAAGAGAAACATGACGCCCTCTTGCAGCAGCGCTCAACGTTCTCTTCCGGCGCCGACGACATATCCCGGCAGGCTGTCGAATTGCAGCTCTCCGAAATCAAACATGATTCACTGGCCAATCTTTACACAAAAGCGAAAATAACGCCCAATCCTGATGATGATGTGATCGTCGGCCGCATCCGCGACCTGCAACAGGAAGAGAAAAGTATCACACAGGACATCAAAGACTTGCAATCACAGGAACGCCAGCAGCAGCAAACCTACCGGGAGTTTGAAGATCTCCAGCGGCAATTCAGGCGCAGCGGCTACGACTCCCGTCACTCCTATTTTCCAGGCGGTTTCGAATTGGCGGCCTTGCTCGGCATGCTTCTATCCGGTAGGACCTCGGGCCGCGACGTGTGGGGCCGCATCGACCGGGAGCAACAGTTCCGGCGACCGCGAACGCCGCGAGATTTTGGTGGCGGTATTTTTCCTGGCGGGTTCGGTGGCGGGTCCCGTGGCGGTGGCGGTTTCGGCGGCGGTATGGGGGGCGGCGGTTTTCGCACGGGCGGTGGTTTTTGATTGCCGAGATGCAGAAACCGATGGTTACTGATTAAAATTTGAAATGCTCACTTTAGGCAAATTTAGTAGCAAAGAGTTGAATCATGTTCATACCGTTGGGTGACGACAATTCCGATCGCAAAATCCACCCGGTTGTCAATTTCGCGTTGATCGGGCTGAACATATTGGTGTTTTTCTTCCTGCAAGGAATGGGAAGTAACCTGCCATTCACTTATTCGTACGCAACAGTGCCGCAGGAAATTCTCACCGGTACCGACATAGTCACACCGGATAGTATCGTCAGCGAGCCGGGTTCCGGCCAGCGCTACCGGGTCCCCGGACTGGGGGTAACACCGTTGTCGGTTTACCTGACGCTGCTGACATCCATGTTCATGCACGGCGGTTTTATGCATCTATTGGGTAACATGCTCTACCTCCACATCTTCGGTGACAACATCGAGAACCTGATGGGCCACCTGCGATACCTAATTTTCTACCTTACATGTGGGGTGCTGGCTTCGCTGGCGCATGTTTTTACGAGCGCAGCCCTGCACGCCGACCTGCTCGTTCCCAGCTTGGGGGCTTCCGGAGCGATTTCCGGTGTCCTGGGAGGTTATTTTCTTTTGTTTCCGAAACGACGGGTACGCGTTCTGATCATACGCTTTGTCAGCGAGGTACCGGCCCTCGTGGCCATTGGGGTTTGGTTCGCTTTTCAGTTGATCAGCTCACTGGGTATGCTCAGTGGCGGTTCGGGCGGCGGGGTGGCCTATGGCGCCCACATCGGCGGTTTCGTTGCCGGTTTGGTTCTCGTTAAATTTTTTATGATCGGTAAATGAAATGTTAGCGGAATGAGCAATCATTCTATCAGTGTCAGCTGGCTGCCGCTGGTTTCGGTTCCGGACGTGGAATGCGTGCTGACATAAGCGACCATCGCAGTGTGTAACCTTATTGAAGATTTCCAGGAAGCAGGATTCGGATATGTTCTGGGCGTTCATAGCATCCCGGCCAGCGTAAAAAAAGCCCCATTACAGGTCAACACTAAATAGAGGTGGTCTATGGCAGACATCGACAAAGATCTACAGAAAACAATTGACGATCATCTCAAGCGGATTCAAGACCGGTATAAGGCCAACATCAAGGTTTTCAATGCGACTCATATTGGCCACATATCCCTGTCGATCATTTTTCTATTATCGATTCTTTTCCCTTTTCTTTATCTTCAGATCGACAAGACCAGAACCAATGCTGAGGTGGTAAGGCTTACACAGGAAGTGAGCCAACAGGAGCAGCGTATAGCGACATACACCCAAGTGAAAAATGGTCTCGAGGAGCTGTTTACGGCAGTCGAGAACACGCCCAAACCGTTGGAGGGTTACATCGATGCTCTCGAGAAAGAAGCTGGCGGGGGCCCGGTGGCAAAGCTGCCAGACGGCCTCGAGGCAGATCCGTCCACTTGCGGTTTGCCCGATAATAAAGACGCCTGGATGGCGTGCCGTCTCAAACAATATATGAATCTGAAGTACGATCAGTACAGAGAGGTGTTGGAAAAAGAAATTGCCGCCCCTCTTGAAGCCCTCAATATCGCTGCTTTCGATCAGTGGAAGACAGATCTTAAAATGACGGGACGGAGAGGCTGGTTTTGATGTTTAGAGAAGGGTGGCTGCCGATCCGGAGTTCTGGAAAAATTTCGATGAAACCTCTCCCCTGTATAAAAGAATGGTCGACGGAGTGCACAGATTTTGGAACGATAACAGGTTCGAAGAGATCGGGAAAAAAATGGCACAGGCCGCGACTGAGAAGCGAGAAACCGTAGAAAAACTGAACCAAAGACAGGAGCAGATCAAAAAACGCGAAATGGAACTTAACAGTACCTTTAAAAACATCAAGACGCGATTTGGTAAATTCGGACTTGATGTGAGCGATGCCATCCTGATTGCCCCCATTGTCTTTGCCGCCCTTTTCCTCGTTGCGGTAATAAACCTCGGTGAATCCATACGGTTGCGAAAAACCTTTCACAGGTTGTTTCAGGCCAAGGACCCCCAACAAAATCAGTCATCACCGACGATCAAATTGCCCTGGCAATGCCGCTTTGGGTCGATCCCTTAGACCCCAGACCGAAACAGAAGCTGCGACTGGCCGCGTTGATGATACCGGTCCTAGTTTCGTTCTGGCGCTGCTCGTCATAATGCTCTGCTGGCCGGTACCGGATGCTTTTCCCGGTCTGACCACAGTGGCCTACTGGAAATACCTTTTTTATTATCTTGTTGCTGGTGGATTTTTTATCCACGGATACCGGCGAATCCGATCGGAGATTGAAAAGTACAGTCATCATATGAAAGAAAGTGTTGAAGAAAACTGAGTTTACGTCAGAGCAGCGTTTGTTGGGTAATTATTTTGGCTGATTTCATCGTGAAGAAGTACAGGAAAATATCGTTTTCGATCTTCTTGTTGGTGTTGATCGCAGTTATATGCAGCTGTTCCAACATCGAGGAACAGCCATTCTCAGTCGCAAATTCTATACAAACCGAGACATGGGAAGAGGCTGATAGATTGTTCAGAAATGACCCCCATTGGCTGGGGGCTGATGACGCCTACTCTATCGACCTGAAAGACGGTCGTATCCTGTGGCTTTTTGGTGATAGTTTCATCGCAAAAAGTGATAAACGCCTCAGAAGTGAATCTACCTTCGTGAGAAATACCATCGGGATTCAAAGCGGTTATGATCCGTCGAAAGCGACCATTGAATTTTATTGGAGAGGCTCGCAGTTACATCCAGAGTCCTTTTTCCCGGAAAAGAGTGGCGCCTGGCATTGGCCCGGGCACGGCATCCGGCTCGATTCAAAGGTTTTAATATTTTTGATGGTCATACAAAGCGCCGGCAACGCGCTTGGATTTGATGCCATTGGATGGCGTGGCATCATGTTGTCTAATATTGACTCCCGGCCTTCAAGCTGGCAATTGAAATGGTTGGCAGAACCGTCGCAAAATTTTGGAGTGCTCGTGGGCTCCGGCAGCGTTCTGCGTCGAGATAATTTCATTTATGCCTATGGGTACCGGCCAGCGACACGGGATATTCATGCGGTGCGTTGGCACATATCGGACGTTGTTATCGGAAAGCTCAATCGACCACAGTGGTGGATGGGGCCGAATAGTGGCTGGAAGGTCGCGCCACGACTCGATGATCCGCCGGTACCACTGTTCGCGGAAGGACAAAGCGAATTTAGCATTCATTTCGAACCCGAGATTGGCCAATTCTTGGAGATTCAATCTGTTGGTTTCGGTCCTGCTTTGATTGGAATGAGATGGGCAAAAACGCTAACCGGTCCATGGCGTCCGCTCACTCGGTTTTATCTACCGGAGGAACGCCACATGACGGATATCATGATATATGCCGCTAAAGCGCATCCTCACCTGAATGGCGATGGGTTGGTGCTGACCTATGTGACGAACTCGGTTAAATTCGATAACGTTGTTCAGAACGATCGGATATACTATCCACGATTTCTAACGATGAAATTCAACCGAAACTGACCGCTTTTGATTGAATATGCTTCCACACTTCTTAAATTCAGGCGGCTGTTCCCAATGAGAAGATCCAGATCAATTTTATTTTTTAACATATCGGTATTTACGCTAACCGTTTTTCTATCAGGCATTATGGTAACCGCCAGTGGTGAAACGGGCGTCATGCCGACGCCTGAATCCGTGCCGGGTCGATACGAGGGATATATCCCTTGCGCCGATTGCCCCGGCATCGTGTACGAACTGCTGTTAAGCGAGGACGGCTCATACGCTGAATCGTTATTCTACACGGATAAATCCGAACAGCCGGTTGTTCAAACGGGAAACTATACGATCGAGGGTGACGCCGTCGTTCTCGATAAAAGCGACAACGGGCTGAAGTATTTCGAAATGCATCCGCGAGGATTAATATTGCGCGACATTCATGGGAAACCTGTTGCCGGTGACCTCAGTGAGCGCTACATTTTAACACGCCAAAAAGAACCCAGGACAAGACGCTACGTTACGCGATAAAAGACGGTCGGTTGGTATTGACGGATGACAGCGGAATGTCGTTGGTATTCAAAAAAATAGATTAATGTCGGTAAATTAATCATTCATCATGAGAGGGAAATATGAGTAAGGTGTTTTCAATCGCAGTTTTATCGTTTTTTAGTGCAGTAATATCAGCCCAAGCGACGGACAACATGAAGGCATTTCCCCCGGCCAAGGACGGGATGGTTCGATATGTCTTGCAGCTTCCGAAGCAGGATGATGAGTCCGTTTTCAAGGTGGAGCTGATCGTCGGCAAAACAGTTCAGGTTGACGAAGTGAACAAGTACTTTTTCGGCGGTCATATTGAAAAGGAAACGATCACGGGCTGGGGATATCCACGTTACACTGTCGACAAGATCGGCCCAATGGCCGGCACGCTTATGGGCGTCGATCCAAATGCGCCGAAGGTCGATCGATTTATCACGCTCGGTGGCGAACCATATCTCATCCGCTATAACAGCCGCTTGCCCATCGTGGTATATGTTCCTGAAGGCGTCGAAGTTCGCTATCGGACATGGCAAACTGGGGAGAAAATGAAGACGATGGAAAAGGGTTGACTCAGCGTCTCTTCGGTTGGCGACAGCCCCAGAGAGCCTGCAGTTATGCACTTGATTTCAAGTGTTTCTGCCTTCAGACAGAGTGGGCGAGTTTCACTCTGGGCTTAAAAGCTATTTTATTGGTGATCAATGCCCTATATGATCGAGGCGATTCATACCTACATATTTGTGGGACTTATCGAGCAGTTCGGGATTTTTGAATCATCCTTGATATTAACCATTTTGGCATATTTAACCGGGTTTCCTTTCTTTTTATTGTGCAAGGGGATTTTCCCTTCAAGAAGCAGATATTTTCTCGCGATTTATTGCCTCGTTGCCACCGGCATTGGGTCTTTGCCCTTCTGGGCAGGCCCGGAACTCGGCTTTTCATTCCGTATTGTCTCAACCATTCCCCTATTGCTCTTGCCGTTTGGGATTTACTATCTTTTCGTTATCTTGGACAAAATTGGATTTCTCAGGTTTGATAGGCATTCGCCATCCAATTTACAAGCGACGATATTCATAATCGCTCTATTCTCCCTGCCTGTCGCAACCGCTGTTGACTGGGCGTTATTCAAGGGCGAATACATCTGTGCGAAAACCGGTGATTTTTCCGTTCTGCTCATAGCGTTCGGGTTACCCGCCATTGGCGCTCTTATCATCATATTACTACTGCTCATTCCGATTGCCGGGATAGTGTCAATTGTGTCGGCAGCCGTCAGATGGTTAACGAAGGACAGGTCAACCCAATCTGAATAATACCGAAAGTGAGTGTCTCAGATATTACTTGGAGGGGGAACCGCTTCATTTATAAGGAATTTAAATTTGATCTTTTTGAAAAAAGCTGCGATATAAACAAATTTTTCCTTATGAAACAAACGCGTGAATGGTCCATTGCCCCTTTTGCGGGGTTTGTGCGAGGTACAAGGGTCGGCGGGCATTCATATCTCAAGGTCAACAATTGGATCAGCCATGAAAAATCTAAAACTTGCATCGGGAGAAAAAGGACAGAAGACCGTTGTCCAGGTGGGTAACATTGAAATCGGTAACCAGTTTGTGGTTATCGCCGGGCCTTGCGGTGTTGAAAGCGAGGCGCAGACCATCGAAACCGCCCGGGCCGTAAAGGCCGCCGGGGCGGATATGTTGCGCGGTGGGGCTTTCAAACCACGCACGTCCCCCTATTCGTTTCAGGGGTTGGGTCTTGGCGGTTTGAAAATCCTCGAGAAGGCCAGGCAAGAAACCGGTCTGCCGATTGTTACCGAGGTGATCGATCCGAGAGACGTTTCCTGGGTTTCCGAGTTTGCCGATATTCTCCAGATCGGCACCCGCAACATGCAGAATTACGCGCTTCTCAAAGAGGTAGGCCGATCTGATCGACCGGTGCTCCTGAAACGCGGCATGTACTCGACATTGGAGGAGTGGCTCAATTGCGCCGAGTACATTCTCAGCGAGGGCAACCCCAACGTCATCCTCTGTGAGCGGGGGATCCGTACGTTCGAAAAATACACCCGTAACACCCTGGACTTGAGTGCCGTTCCCTCTATCAAGGAGCTGACCCATTTGCCGATTATTGTCGATCCCACGCACGGCACAGGTCGTCTCAGCCTGATCGGGCCGATGAGTCTGGCTGCCGTGGCGGCCGGCGCTGATGGAATGATCGTCGAGGTACACAACAATCCCCAGGAGGCGCTGAGCGATGCGGACCAGGCGCTCACTCCGCAGATGTTCGCGGAATTGATGAAACGGGTGAGACCGCTGAAGACATTTATGGAAAAACTGCCCGAATAATATAACCGGGTGTTTAACAGGCGAGGTGACAGAATGAAGCTCGAAGATATCAGGAAAAAAATCGATAAAATAGATCGGGAACTCTTGGTTCTGCTGCAGGAACGAATGGGAATGGCCCTGAGATCTAAAAAGTTCAAGCAGAACGTCACCGATCCCAATCGGGAGGAAGATGTCCTGACCCGTGCCGAACGTCTCAACCTGGACCTGGTTGAACGCTCGTTTACCCGGCAACTGCTCAAAACGATTATTGAGGAGAGCAAACGCCTGCAGGAAGAGGACCGTAAGCTGGTCGCTTTCCAAGGGGAACATGGGGCCTACGGTGAGGTGGCCGCCCGCCTGCTGATGCCCGGCGGTGCCTTCATTCCTTGCCTTGAATTTGTCGATGTTTTTCGCGGTGTCGAAGAGGGATACCTGGATTTTGGGGTGGTACCTGTCGAAAATTCCCTGGAAGGGGCTGTCACCCAGGTCAACGACCTGTTGACGACCACAAACCTGAAGGTGATCGGTGAGGCCAGGATCCTCGTCAGGCACTGTCTTCTTGCCACCGAAGCCACCGATTATCGCGAAATCCGATTGGTCTATTCCCACCCCCAGGCCTTGGCACAGTGCCGGAACTTTCTCATGCGCAACAATTTGGAGGCACGGCCTTTCTATGACACAGCCGGCGCCGCGAAAATGTTGGCCCGGGAAAATCCGCGGGCCGCAGCGGCGATTTCGAGCAGGCTTTGCGCCGAACTCTATGACCTCGAGATCATCAAGGAAGGCATCGAAGACGGTCCGGCCAACACCACCCGGTTTCTGCTATTGGCCCGGGAGCCATTTGAAGGCAAAGGTGAAAAGACATCGATCATCTTCGCCACCCCGCATGAAGCCGGACGGCTATACGCGGTGCTGCGCCTGTTTGCCGAAAACAAGATTAACCTGACCCGGATCGCCTCGATGCCCCTGCGATCGGATCCCCTTAATTACTGTTTTTTCCTCGACTTCGAAGGTTCGGGTAAAGATGAGAAGATAGCCGATGTTCTCAGCAAAATGGAAAAATTGACCATTTCGCTGAAAGTCCTCGGCAGCTATCCCGCCCACACGGAAGCACCGAAGTAGGCCCATAAGTCCATTAACGGAACGTTTTTTTGACAACGACTATAAGGGGTTTTCATCCGCTTCCGAAGACACTGGAGACTGATTGCTGAAAAATTGTAAAATGTACCGCTGAGATCTTGACACCCAATTGCTATATATGTTTAGTTCAATTTTCTTTCCCGCCATTTCTGGCGACATTTATACCGATTTTTAAAATAAATTCTGAAAAGTGGAAAGGTGGTATCAGTGGTTGGTGAAGCAGACGGTGGAATAACGGATCGTTTTTTTGACAACCACCAACAATACCTTTAATGGTATGGTCAGTGGCCTTTAAAAAAGCAGACGCACCAATTGACCTGTTCGTTTCAGACGCCCAAAAGCCCAAGTACGGTCGGATTCAGGACAGCATCCTGAATCGAATCCGGAAGGGAGACTGGACTCCGGGGGACCGCATACCGCCCGAGCGTGAACTCGCCCGCATATTCGATGCCAGTGTGGGCACTGTTCGAAATGCCCTTCGTAATCTGGTGACCCAGGGGTATCTGTCGCGGGAACAGGGCCGCGGGACCTTCGTCAGAAAGTCAATCGAACATAGCGATGCTCTTCGGTATTTTCGTTTTGTCGGCGGTTTTGACGATCAAGTACCAGCACTGACGATCAAATGCCTGCATCCACCGCGCCTTAATTCCCAACCCGACATTGCTGTCAAATTGGGCCGAGTATTGGACGACGAGGTGTTCGAAATCCACCGTCAGTTTTTACTCGGAGCCCAACCGCTGGTATATGTGACCTCCTACCTGCCCCGGGACTTATTTGCAGATTTCGGCAAGTTTTCGCCCCAGGACCTTGAAGAAACCCCGATCTACCGTTTGGTGGAAAACGAATACAGCATGCCGACCCTTGCCACGAGGGAACTCTTTGGCGCCGCGGCGGCGACTGCCGAGGTGGCGAACATGCTGCAGATTGAATCCGGTGCACCGGTGCAAAAGATTACGATGATGGCGATCACGACGCGGAACACGATCTACGAATACCAAGTGAGTTATTGCAACACAGCCGATAGGTTGATCTATAGGGAATTCCCAGGGCTAATAGCCACCGCCGGTCCGTGATGGGTATCTCAACCAACGTAATGACACGTCTCGAGATTAAACAGTAACGAACCAACAAACTAAACTTACGGAGCCACTATGACTGTCGATTATCCTGTAATGCAATGTGATGTCCTCGTGGTGGGTGGCGGAAGTGCCGGTGCCATGGCCGGGATCCGCGCCAAGGAGGTGCGTCCGGACCAGGAGGTCATCGTGCTTGAAAAAGGGGACGCCAAATATTCCGGGTGCATCGCCCGGGGCATGGATGCGTTGAATATCGTTGCGGTTCCCGGGGTCGCCACTCCCGAGCTCTATGTGGAATCCAACGCCCTCGCCTGTGAAGGTATAATGGATGAGCCGGTCAACTATCGCATGGCCGAACGCAGCTGGCCTTTGATGAAAAAGCTGATCGACTGGGGGGTGTGCTTTCCCACCGATGACCAGGGGAGTTATGAGATTCTGCAGGTACACCCCAAGGGGCGTTTCTGCGTCACCATGAAAGAGCCGGAACTCAAAGCCATCCTCTACCAGCGATTGATCAACGGCGGCGCCAAAGTGCTCAACCGCACCATGGCCGCCGAGATCCTCATCGAAGACGGAAGGGTGGCGGGCGTCATCGCCATCAACGTACGCAGCGGTGAGTTCTTGGTGATACGCGCCAAAAGCGTGATTCTCAGCGCCGGAGGGACGGCCCGCTTTGGCCTGCCGTCCAACGGCAACCTTTACGGGGTCTATGACTTTCCCGGTAACACCGGCGACGGTTATTGCCTGGCGTACCGGGCCGGCGCCGAACTCAGCGGCTTCGAGTACACGTTGCATTACTACATCACAAAGGACATCAACGCGCCTCTGCTTTACATTACCCTGACACGCGGCGCCCATTTGCTCAACGCGTTTGGCGAGCGGCGCGACAAATCGCATCCCTCCATAAAAAGCATGTGCATGGAGGACTTTTTCGACCATTCCGGGCCGCTGCGCATCCGCATGGATCACCTGCCCGAGGAAAAGATCAAGGAGATCGAGGACATTCTCTTCACAACCGAGCGGCCGGCTTGCGAGCGCTTTCACGCCGGTCGGGATAACGATTTTCGCACCGGTGAAATTGAACTCTGGCCCACCGAGGTCTATCTTTGCGGCGGCCACGGAATGACCGGTGTGCGTATAAACGAAAAGGGCGAGAGCAGTGTGCCCGGCCTCTATGCGGCCGGTGACACCTCTTTATGCGCCCGGGGCCATCTCTCCGGCGCTTTTGTCTACGGTGAAATTTGTGCCGAGAGTGCCAGTGAATACGCGGCATCCGTTGATATGGCCGAGGCGGTGCCGGCCCAGATCGACGCCTTTTTGGCCAAGCGGCAAAAACGCCTGGGCCAACACCAGAATCCGGTGGCCGTAGAGGAGTTCGAATACAAGGTGCGGCGCATCATCAGCGACTACTTGACGCCACCCAAAAACGCCTACAAACTCAATCGGGTGTTGTGGTGGATGGCCCGTTTCCGTCAGGAACTCGATGAAATGGTATTCGTGCGCGACCACCATGATCTGTTCAAGACCTATGAAGTTGAAAATATCATCCAGTGCGCTGTCTTGAGTGCAACCGCCTCCCTCGAGCGGACCGAGAGTCGCTGGTTGCCGTGGCACTTTCGCAGCGATTTTCCCGAAAAAGACGACGCCAACTGGCGCAAACACATCATTCTCAAAAAGGGCGCGGCGGTTGACGACATCGACATCTCGCACAAAGAGATCGTCAAAATGAAGGACAAAGGGGGTGCCGCATGCGCATAAATCTCCTCGAAGCCCTGTCGGATAACATCGTCGTGGATCCCGATAAATGCACGACTTGCGGAATCTGCGTGGACACCTGTATATTGGACAACCTGCGGATGAAACTGGCACCCTGCCGCCAGGCCTGCCCATTGGAAGTTAACTGCCAGGGATATGTTCAGCTGATTCTGCGCGGCCGCGAAGAGGAGGCCCTGGAAATGGTGGAACGGGAGCTGCCCTTTCCGGCCATCCTGGGGCGTCTCTGCTCGGCCCCGTGCGAAACCACTTGCCATCGAAAGACCACCGAGGGCGAAGCTGTGGCGATCCGGGCTCTGAAACGCTATGTCAGCGACCTGGTGGCCGGCAGTTCACCGAGGGTTCCGGACAAGGCAGCGCCGACTGGAAAACACTGTGTGGTGGTCGGATCCGGACCGGCAGGTATGGTGGCTGCTTTTGACCTGCTTGTGAGGGGACACCGGGTGACGGTTTACGATGCCGAAACTGAACCCGGTGGTATGTTGCGCTGGGCGATTCCAGCCTTTCGAATCCCGGAATCGGTATTAGCGGCCGAATGGGCAAAGCTTGCGACGCTGGGCGTTCAATTTGTGGGAGGAAAACATTTGGGACGCGAACTCGATCTTGACGCATTGTCCGCAACCTGCGATGCCGTGATTTTGGCCACCGGCTGCCCCCGGCCCAAACAGCTGGGCATCCAGGGCGAAGACGCGCAAGGCGTCGTCCATGCCCTGAATTTTCTTCGGCAGGTTCGTGACGGGAACCCGCCGAAAATAGGCAAACATGTCGTGGTGATCGGCGGCGGGGACGTGGCCCTCGATTCCGCCCAGACCGCTCTTCGCCTGGGTGCCGAAAAGGTTCGGGTGGTCAGTCTCGAAAGCCGCGATATATTGCCGGCCAGCCGCGAAGCATTGGATCTGGCCGAATCCGAAGGCGTGGAACTGGAAGGGTCATGGGGGCCGTTGCGGATACTGTCGACGGACGAGAAGGTCTCGGGCGTGGAGCTGCAGCGTTGCCTGGCCGTGTTCGATTCCCTGGGTCGGTTTGCGCCGCGATTTGACGAGTGTGCGCTCCAGTCGGTCGATGCGGATATGGTCATCATCGCCATCGGCCAGGATCGGGAACCGGCCCTGGCCCGACAGGCCGCAACGTGTGACCCTACTGACACTGCAGACCGATGAGGAATCGGTCTTCTGGGCCGGTGATGCGGTGGGCGGCCCGTCGACCATCGTCGAGGCCATGGCATCCGGACGCCGGGCGGCCGAAAGTGTCCACCGGCTGTTCAGTGGACAGCATCTGGCCTACGGCCGGGCCTATCCGGGACCTTATGAAACCGAATTCGAGATCGACACCTCCCGGGGATCGGCAGACAAACGCATACAGCCCCGTTGGCGCCGATTCACGGGGAAGGGTGATTTCAAGGAAGTGGAAACGGTACTGCCGATGGAAGCCGCAAGACAGGAAGCCGGTCGCTGCTACGGTTGCGGGGCGCCTTTCGGCAAGTACCGCACCTGCTGGTTCTGCCTGCCGTGCGAAGTGGAATGTCCCCATGATGCCCTCTGGGTGGAGATCCCTTATCTGCTTCGGTAGTGGCCGACCACGTAAAGCATCAAACTTAACGTTAAACAAAAGGAGGAAATGACATGAGAAAAACTTTGGGAGTGATGGTCAGCCTGATCTTGATGGTCCTGATTGCCCTGCCGGCTGCCGGCGCGGACTATCCCCAGAAACCTATCACCGCTTACATCCCCTTGGCCGCCGGTGGAACCACCGACGTGTTTGTGCGCACCATTGCCCCCTATATGGAGAAGTATTTGGGCGGGTCCCTGGTGCTTGTCAACAAACCCGGTTCCGGCGGCGCCGTGTCCATCTCCGCGCTGGCCAAAGCCAAACCCGACGGTTACACTTTTTCCTGGGCCAACCTGCCCACCCTGGTGACGATTCCCCAGATGCGCAAGCTGACTTATGATCCCAAGGAGTTGGTCTATATCGCCTCTCCCATGCATTATGACTACATCCTCTACGTCAAGAACGACTCCCCCCACAACACCCTCAAAGACCTGATCGCCTATGCCCGTCAAAACCCGGGACGTCACCTACGGCACACCGGGCCTGGGCACGACCAATCACCTGGGCGTGGCGTGGCTGGCCAATAATGAAAAGTTGGAAATGCAGCCGATTCCTTTCAAAGGCAATCCCAAATCCGTTGCAGCGGTATTGGGCGGGCACGTGGAATTCTGCAACACCTCGACCACAGCTTCGGTGTCGGCTTACAAGGGCGGCAAACTCAAACCTCTCGCCATCATGAGTGCCAAACGAATTCCTCTGACCCCTGACACGCCCACCCTGAAGGAGATGGGTTATGATTTTTCGCAGTTCTCCTGCCTGGGGGCGGTGTTCCCCAAGGGTACGCCGGAGGCGATCCGCAAAAAAATCGAGGAGGCCATTAAATTTGCGGTGTCTCAGCCCGATGTTCAACAGAAAGCCAAGGAAGAACTTTACATAAGCATCGACTTTTTGGACGGCCAGAAGTATCGCGCCTTGTGTGACGAATACTGGGGGATCTGGGGCGGAATACTCAAAGAAGTCGGCCTTAAGAAGTTCTAAGATCACGAGCAGTCCCTATCGAAGAAATGCGTTTTATCACCGGAGCATCACGCCGGCCCGTTCCCAACGGGTCCGGCGTGATTGCTCCCCAAACAGTGCCAGTTAAGCAGGTTCTCTCTGCTCGGCGTGGTTGAGGGGTCCGTTATGAACGTCCGTTCGGAAATCTCTGTTGCCGGATTTCTCATCGGTTTTTGCATCGTCAATTACATTTACTTAATTCCCACCCAGGTGGTTGCCGAAGGCACGTCGCCTGTCTATCCCCATCTCATTAATACGATGCTGCTGTGTTTCTCGCTGGCCTATCTGGTCGAAGGTATCCGTGCACTTCGAAAAGAAACACGCAAAACCGATCGACAGGAAAACACCCGGCCAGTAAAGATGAGTGCAGCGCTTCGCCCGGTCATCATGCTTCTGGTTACCGGGGCCTGGGTGTTGAGCTTGGAACGGCTGGGGTTTCTGGTCTCCACCTTTCTGTTCTTGGCCATTTCCTCGCGGGTATTCGGATCAAAAAGCTGGACCAAGACCCTGGCCCTGAGCGTGATCATGCCGCTGGTGATTTACTTTATTTTTTACGGCCTGAACTCTATCCTGCCGGAAGGCCCGCTGGAGGAAATGATCCGATCGACGCTTAAAAAGGGGGCCTGATCGCGTCAGAACCTGTACCGGAAACCTAAATTTGGAGTTTGTCGATGCTTGAAATATTCGGTCATCTGTGGGAAGGGGCCCGCTATGCGGTATCGGCCTGGAACTTGTTTGCGATCGTTATCGGCTACCTGATCGGCATCATCGCCGGGGCGATTCCCGGCATCATGGCCGTTACGGCCATGGTGCTGATTTTACCGTACACGTTTACACTGGAACCGTTGTTTGCCATCGCCCTGTTGATGGGCGTCTACAAAGGTGGCGCCTATGCCGGGTCGATCACCGCCACCCTGTTCAACATTCCCGGCACGCCCGAGGCCGCCGCAACGGCTCTGGACAGTTATCCCATGTTTAAGCAGGGGCACCAGAAACGCGCCCTGGAAATCGCCTTGTGGGCATCATTGATCGGAGGAACGATCAGCAACCTGTTGCTGATTTTCACCGCACCCCCCCTGGCCGAGGTGGCCCTGAGGCTGGGCCCGGCCGAAATTGCGGCGCTGATCCTCTTTTCGCTGACAGCCGTGATTACCTTGCTGGGCGACAGCCGCATGGACATCTGGAAGGGGTTTATATCAATCACCATGGGTCTGATGCTGGCGATTGTCGGATTGGACAACATGAGTGCCTCGCGGCGCTATGTTTTCGGCCTCGAAGACCTCGATAACGGTGTGCCGTTTGTATTGACAATAATAGCTCTTCTGGCCCTCTCCGAGGTATTCATACAGGCCGAAAAAGTTGGCAATTTCAGTTTGGAGGCGGCCAGAAACGACGTTGCGCCTGCCATCCCATACACCTGGAAGAAGCGTTGGTCCGACCTGAAAGTCTGTCTAAAAGATCTTATTCGATCCTCCTTGGTGGGGTCCTTGCTGGGGGCTCTGCCCGGCATCGGGGCCACGACTTCGGCCTTCGTATGTTATGGTGAGGCCCGGCGGTCGGCCAAAGGTGATGCCTGCTTTGGCCAGGGCGATCCCCGGGGCATTGCCGCACCCGAGGCCGGCAACAACGCCGTGGCGGCATCGTCTCTGATTCCCCTCGTGACTCTGGGCATACCCGGCAGCGTGGCCGCGGCCGTTATGTACGGCGCTTTTATGATTCAGGGTATGATCCCCGGCCCCATGCTGATGCAGGAACACCCGGAAATCATTTACGGCCTCTTTGTCCTGCTTCTTCTGACCGATTTCATCGGTGCCTTTGTTGTGGCGCTGCCATTTATTTCTGTGGTTCAGCGGATATTCAAATCCTTAAATTATTCCCTCTTCTTCCCGGGGGTGGTGGTCTGCTGCGTGGTGGGTGTCTATGCCGAGGAATTCAATGTTTTCAACCTGCGGATTTTTCTGGCGCTGGGTTTTCTGGGATACATCATGCGCAAAATGGGCATGAGCATTCCCCCCTTCATTCTGGCATTTATATTGGGGCCGATCCTGGAACGCAACACCCGCACGGCCCTATTGATGTCGCGCGGCGATCCACTGATTTTCCTTCAAAGCCCCATTGCCGCTGTTCTGCTGGTTTTGGCAATCGCTGCTCTGACATGGTCGCTATGGCGAAAGACGAAGGGCCGGGGAAGCGGACTGGCGGTGCCGGAGGAGTTCAAGCACTGAAAATCCAGGTCAAGGGTGTAGGGCCCGCGACACTGACCGAGAAGGACCACAACCCCGTAATTGGGTAGTTAAATGGGGTTTTCATTTTAATGAGGTCGTTGATACTTAGACATGAACTCACTGCCCGCTTGGATTCACTATCTCCCCAATCCATAAATCAACTTTAAATCAAACCATGGGGCTTAGAAATGAGAAGACTACCTAAGTTTTTCAGTTGGGTCTTTATTTCATTGGTTTTAGCCACTCAACCTGTGGTCGCCGATGAAGTCGTCCTCGATAATGGTGACAGGATCACCGGTGAGTTCGTACGGTTGGAGGAGGGTCAACTTGTTTTCAAGACCGATTATGCCGGCGAGATTACCATTCAGGCCGAAAATGTGAAACGTCTGGCCACTGACAAACCGATGGAAACCACGCTGCTCGATGGGTCCACCCGCAAGGGAACGGTTTTCTACAGAGAGTCACCCGCTGACGATGTTAGGCCCGAGTTTGAGAAACGCCCGACGGATATCAACATTGCAAAAGTAAAAGACATCTATACCGAACCGAAACCACGAATAAAAATAAAAAGCCTTGCCAACGTCGGCATAACGAGTGAAAGCGGCAACACCGAAACAAATCAGTACCGTATAGACGCACAGTTAATAGCGCGATCCGAAAAACAACGGTTTACCATTGGTGGCGAATTTAACAAGCAACGGGCTGACAGCACCACGACCGTGGCGAACTGGAAAGGCTACGGAATGTACGATTACTTCATCAAGCCCAAGTGGTTTTTATACGCCAGCTCCCTGTTCGAGCATGACGAGTTTGCCGACCTTGATCTTCGGACAACCCTTGGTGCCGGCGGTGGGCACCAGTTTTTCGAATCCGACGAGCTTGAATTTATCGGCTTCGGCCGGCTTGGCCTATATATTCGAAAATTACATTGAGGCCGAAGACGACGACTTTCCGGGTGCTCAGTGGATTATCCAGTATGATCAGTATTTCTTTAATAAATTCGTGCAACTGTTCCACACCAGTAACGGCTACATCAGTCTCGATGACGCGAGCAACTGGTTGATTAACACCCGTCAAGGTCTGCGCTTTCCTTTATACAAAGGCTTTTTCACAACACTTCAGTATAATTACGACTACAACAACAATCCTTCACCTGACGCCATATCGAAATGGGACTCAAAATTTATGCTCCTTTTGGGATACCAATTTAACAATTAAAGACGTTAAGTTCATCCAACGGAAGTTCCAGAAAAACAAAGTATCAATATATGAAAAAGGCAAGCCTTCTCAGACTTGCCTTTTTCATATTGTGGTTTCCCGCAGCGCAGTTTTTCATGTGAGATGCACTTACGCCCGAGAAACGCTGTCCGAATGAATCCGAAAACCCTTTTTTAAATGGTAACCTTTGCGTCCGCATTTAGCGGAACGACGTGGTTCTTATCTATGATGTTGTGGTTAGGAGCCATTCGGCTTTTGTTTGTCTATAATATAAAGCAATCTGCATGCCAGAAAACCCATAAAACTAAATCCGTTTTAATAACAGTGTCTTAAATAAGTTATCGGTTGTATTGCTCTATACTAAATGTAATAAGCTGACAGAAAATGTAAAGTCTATTTCACAATTTACGGCAATTTCATCATTTCGATAGGGTAAAACTACGGCAGGGTAATCGTCGTTGGCACTATCCGCTGCTCATCTGGTTTTGGGTCAGCTGTTGAACGGTTAGGATCAATAAATACAGTTGGTTCGGTTAATCCGCCAGTCGATACTCCTCTTGCGGGTAGTTGCAATAAACGCGGTTCCATGCCATAAAAGGATCAGCACATCGTCGCTCACGCCTCCTCTCAAGCTTTTATAATGACAGCCGTTTTTGAAAAATAAAGGAGTGCCTTATGGCTGGCGGAAAAAAGACACCATCGCATTCAAAATTCGAAAAGACCGCCGTTAAAAGCACGGTTCCCAAAAAGCAGAGATTACCTTCCGGGTTAATTCAGAAGAAACATGAGAACCTCCATATCGTCGGGATAGGCGCCTCGGCCGGTGGATTGGAGGCGCTTCAGAAACTTTTTAAGAATGTGCCCCCAAAAAACGGCATGGCCTTTGTACTGGTTCCGCATCTGGATCCCACCCACATCAGTATCATGCCCGAGCTACTTCAGAAATATTGCCGGATGCCGGTGCGGGAGATTGCCGACGGTATGACTGTCGAACCCGACACGGTTTACATCGTCCCGTCAAACAAGAATCTGGCGATACTGCACGGCGTGCTGCAGCTGTTGGAAACGACAAACAATCCCGGATCCCGTATGCCCATCGACTATTTTTTACGCACACTGGCCCAGGATGCCGGCGATCGGGCCATCGCGGTGATCTTGACCGGCATGGGCACCGATGGGACGATGGGCCTTCGGGCCGTCAAGGGCGAATTGGGCATGGCCATGGTTCAAGATCCCCAGTCCGCCAAATATGACGGCATGCCCAGAAGCGCCGTCGCCACTGACCTGGTGGATTACATCCTGCCGCCGGAGAAAATGGCCGGGCAGCTCGTTAAGTATGTTCAGCATGTTGGACAGAAAGCTCTTCCAGCGCACCATCCGGCGGATGATGCGCTTCCCTCCGCCATGCAAAAAATATTCATTCTGCTGCGATCTCACACGGGCCATGATTTCAGCCTTTACAAACCCAACACCATCGGCCGGCGCGTCGAACGGCGTATGAGCTTGCACCAGATCGACCGGGTAGCAGACTATGTTCGCCTGTTGCAAGCGAACCCCCAGGAGATCTCCCTTCTTTTCAAAGAACTTCTGATCGGCGTCACCAATTTTTTCAGGGATTCAGAAGCCTTCGAGACCCTTAAACAAAAATGTCTGATTGATTTGGTCAAAGCATAAATCGGACAACGACACATTGCGGATGTGGGTGCCTGGTTGCTCTACCGGAGAGGAGGCCTATTCGGTAGGCATCCTGGTTCAGGAGTGCTTGCATGAGATCGGTCGAAACTTAGGGGTCCAGATCTTCGCGACCGATATCGATACTGATGCCATAGAGGTGGCCCGCAGCGGTGTATACCCGGCCAGCATATCAGCGGATGTCAGTCAGGAACGCTTGAGAGGTTTCTTCTCAAAGCAGGACACCACATTTCGCATCAAGAAGAACATCCGCGAGACTCTGGTATTCGCCCCCCAGGACATTATCCGGGACCCGCCCTTCACCAAGCTCGATCTGATCAGTTGCCGCAATCTGTTGATATATCTCGAACCTGTTATCCAAAAGAAGCTGCTGCCATTGTTTCATTATGCCTTGAATCCTGGAGGCACGATGTTTCTGGGGACCTCAGAGACCATCGGTGGTTTTGCCGATCTCTTCGAGGTAACGGACAAAAAATGGAAAATCTTCCGGCGAAAGCAAACCGCCGTTGCGTATCATACAGCGGTGGAATTTCCTTTTCCCTCAAAGATTGAAACAGGCGCCGACAAGAACGCTGTAAAACCCAAAGAATTCAACCTGTCCCGGATGGCGGAAAAAATCCTGTTGGAAAATTATGCTCCACCCGGTGTGATCATTAACGAAAAGGGCGACATTCTTTACGTCCATGGTCGCACCGGCGCCTTTCTGGAGCCGGCACCGGGAGAGGCCCGCTGGAACTTGATGGAAATGGCCCGGGAAGGCCTCAAGCCGGAACTCCACCTGGCGGTACGCAAGGTGTTAAATTTAAGGCAGACCGTGATCCAGAGAGGAATGAAAGTCAAAGACAACGGCGGATGGCGGACCATCGATTTGACGGTCAAGCCCTTGAATCTGACAGAGGCTGCGACCGGTATGCTGCTGGTGGTGTTCGAGGAGACGCCGCCGGCTTCAGGAAAGAAACGCACCGCGGCGAAACAAACGACCGGTCAGAAACCAAGCAAACGTATCGAGGTTCTCGAAGAGGAGTTGAAGTACACCAAGGAGAACCTGCAGATCACGATCGAAGAGCTGGAGACCTCCAACGAGGAGCTCAAGTCGACCAACGAGGAGCTGCAATCCACAAACGAAGAGTTGCAGAGTGCCAACGAGGAACTCGAAACATCCAAGGAGGAGCAGCAGTCTCTCAACGAAGAACTGGTAACGGTCAATGCCGAGTTGCAGGAGAAAATCGATGCACTCACAATTACCAATAACGACATGCGCAATCTCCTGGATAGTGTCGAGGTGCCGACGATATTTCTGGACACGCAACTAAAGATCAAGCGTTTTACAACCCAGGCCACCGAGGTGATCAACGTGATCGATACCGATATCGGACGGCCCCTTCACCACATCGCCTCCAATCTCAACTATGACCAGTTGCCGGCAGATGCCCGGGAAGTTCTCAAAACCCTTATATACCGAGAAATAGAAGTCCAGACCAAAGAGGGTCGCTGGTTTCGTATGCGGATTCTTCCCTATCGTACCATCGACAATGTCATCGACGGCGTGGTGATCATATTTATGGACATCCATGAACAAAAGATGGCTTCCGATCGGATCGATGGATTGAATCGGGCATTGAGTGAACAATGCGCCTATGCCGAGAGCATCATCGAGACCCTGCGCGAGCCCATGCTCGTTCTCGATAGCCAAATGAAGGTTGTCTCAACCAACCCGGCATTTTACGCCAAATTTCAAGTCAGCTCCGGCAACATTGTCGGGCGTAAAATTTTCGATCTGCAGAAACGGCAGTGGGATATTCCCGACCTGAAGAAGCTGCTCGAAAAGGTTGCTGCGGAAGGCACTGTCATGGAAGATTTTTCGGTCGAACACTTTTTCGATAAGATCGGCCAGAAAAAATTGTTGCTCAATGCCCGTAAAATTGAGCGCGGGGTCGAGACAGAAAGCCTGATCCTGATGGCATTCGAAGATGTGACCCCTCAAGGTTGAGGTCATTCGAAGTGGTTTCAAAACCTTAGATCACGTCCAAGTGCAAGGCGTGGGCCGGCGAAAAAACGCCGCATACATGAGCGTATGTATTCAGTGACAGGGGCAGGGCCCCCTGACACTGACCAAGGAGGGGCACAACACCGCAACTTGTCCGCCTTTGGCGGATTGGGTGTTAGATGAGGTTTTGAAACCACTTCTATTAATGACTGACAATGGACTTTTCCATGAAAACGAAGCACCACCGATCCAAGCCCATCACGCGCCTGCGCAAGGAGGCGGAAGAGTTATTACGAGGAAAAACCGATAAGGTTCCGGTGTCCTCGGGCGATGAATTGCAGCGCCTCGTTCACGAACTGCAGGTTCATCAAATCGAGCTGGAGCTTCAAAATGAGGAGCTTCGCCGCGCTCAAGTCGAGCTGGAAGACTCGCGCCAGAAATATGTCGACCTCTACGATTTTGCACCGGTAGGATATTTTACCTTCGATACCAAGGGCCTGATTGTCGAAGTGAATCTGGCTGGTGCCGATCATGTGGGGATTGATCGCCGGCACCTGATTGGAAGGGGCTTCAGTGCCTTTCTCGATGAAGAAAGCCAGAGAACGTTCTACCTGCATCGCCAGAAGGTGTTGGAAACTGGCATTCAGCACGTGTGCGAGTTGAAGATCTTCAAAAAGGACGGCACGCAGGTCAGCGTTATTCTGAAAAGCATCGTTAGGCCGTCGCTAACAGACGAAAACCATGAATTTCGGTCAGCGATTACCGATATCACTGAAAAGATTAACGCCAACGAGGTTCTATCTGTAAGTGAGGAGAAATACCGGTTGCTGTTTACTGAGATGGTCAGCGGCGCCGCACTTTTCGAGGTCATCCAAGGCCGAAAAGGTGAACTGGTGGATGCGCGTTTTTTGGAAGTCAATTCTGCATATGAGACAATTATAGGGATTGATCGCAACCAACTTTTAGGCCAACGAATCCGAGAAATCTGGCCAGAAACAGAAGACCATTGGTTCGAGGGACTGGCTTCTGTGGTGCGGACCGGGGAACCTGTGCTTATAGAAAACTACCATCGGAGTACGGGGCGGTTTTATGTGTTATCTGCCTTTCAACCCCGCGCAGGGCATCTGGCGATAACCTTTCGAGACACTACTGACCAGAAACAGGTATTGGAGGAGATTAAAAGCATTGCCCGGTTTCCCGAAGAAAATCCCAATCCTGTGATGCGGATTTCTGCCGGCGGGGAGGTGCTTTATGCCAACACAGCTGCGATAGTGTTGCTGGAGAGCATGGGTTGGAAGAAAGACAGTCCGCCGCCGGATGCGATCCTCAGGGCGGTGCAAGGTGCCGCGGATAATGAGTCAATATCAGAATTCGAGATGTGTTCACCGTCAGGTAGTGTTTATTCTTTCGGGCTTTCGGACGCGACGAAAACTGGCTATCTAAACCTTTACGGACGCGATATCACCGACAAAGTAAGTGCCCGTGTGGCCCTTAAAAAAGCGCACGGCCAATTGGAAACCCGTGTAATAGAGCGCACCGCAGAGTTGGAGGACGCCAACCGGAAACTGTTAACGCAAATCGCTATAAGAAAAGAGACCGAAAAATCTTTGCTGGATAAAACCCAAGAGCTGGAGGTCCAGTCTGCCAGCCTGGCAGAAGTCAACGCCGCTCTGAGGGTGCTATTGAAACAGCGTGACAAAGACCGCCGTGAACTCGAAGAGAACTTGCTGATCAATATTAATGAGCTTGTGAGGCCCCACCTGTCCAAACTGATGTACAAAAATCTTGGGCAGAAGGAAAAAGGCCTTCTTCGCGTCATCGAATCAAACCTCGAAGACATCGTCTCGCCCCTGACCCGCAAATTAACTGTCGAACTCGTCCGGCTTTCCCCAGCGGAAACCCAGGTGGCCAACCTTATCCGGCAGGGTCGGACCACTAAGGAAATCGCCGATTTGTTGGGCCTGGCGACCAGCACCATCGATTTTCACCGGCACAACATCCGCAAAAAACTGGGCCTGAAACACAAAGGCATCAACCTCGCCACCTACTTGACTTCGCTTACATGATATTGGTTTTACCCCCACAATAAGCCCATAGCCAACCCGTCTTGTAATTTTCACAACAAAACTCGAAAGTACTACATAGTTCCCTGAACAATCCCTCACCGGTCTCACCCGATACATGAGTGAAGCATTGCATTGGAAGCAGGGACGGATTCTCGAACAAAAGCTTACAGGTTAAGTCGGCGGATTCGGGACAATAAGGGCAAAGCCGGTTGGGCTACAGTTAAAGGGGGTAATCATGAAAGAACTGATCGAGTTTATTGCCAGGCACTTGGTGGACCATCCGGAGTATGTGGCTGTTACCGAAGTTGGCGGGGATCATGCGTCTTTACTGGAGTTGAAGGTCGGAATCGGCGATACGGGCCAGGTCATCGGCAAGCGAGGGCGCACAGCTGAAGCGTTGCGGACGATCCTCACTGCCGCGGCGGCCAAAAACAAGAAGCGCATGATGCTTGAAATTATTGATTGACGCCGCCATCAGATCCACGATGGCTTCGACCTCCAGAATGAGTAAACGCGCTTTTCAAGCAGGAGGCATCAATATGGGAAAAAATGAAGCACAAATCGATCGTTCGGCAACGCGCATGGGACAAGATGTCCAGGAGAGGCGATTTAGTCGTCACGCAGAAAATCAACCAGCGAATTTCCGGGTGTTGGTGGTCGACGATGACACCAATATTTGCGATGCGGTTACGAAAATATTGGTGTCTTTCGGGTATGAGGTTTCGCAAGCCGACGACGGCATCACCGCCATGAGCCATTTGGCGACCTCGCAATACGATCTGGTGATTACAGACTTTGAAATGCCGTTGATGAACGGGTACCGCCTGTCGGCCTGGCTCAAGCAGGAATCACCGAACACGATTGTCGTCATCATGACAGCGGCCTGCGAAGCAGAAGTTTACCAATACATGGTTACCGGAGTGGTTGATAAATGGCTTTTCAAACCGTTTGGGACCAAGGTGTTGTGCGAGGCGCTCAACACGGTTGGATTGCCCGCCCAATCCTGCCAACCCAACTGAATGGTCCCTTTGGGCGAGATGGTTCGAATAGGGCGGATTATCATCCGTGACAACAAAATCGAAAACAGCGTTTAAAAGGTCACTGAAATGACTTTAAAGCGGCATAATCGCAACCATACGCGTCACAACAAATTTGCCCGATTTTCACTGGAGGGTAAAGTCTGTTATGATCATCCGACCGGTAACCAGGTCAGCCCCAAAAAAGCCTCCTTATGCCCGATGGCATCCCCAAATACGGTACACGTCGGGCGCGGCCAGATCCTGAAAATCTGTAGCGATACGAATTCGATTGCCGTTGAGTTGTCGATGGGTAAGAGGTTTCTAATAACCTTAAAAGGAAAATTATCATCCGACGTGCGCTTTGATGCCAATGGGCGTCTATCCAGCATTCTCGATTTCAACATCGGGGATAGCGTTACGATCCACTGGCGCAATACACAAGATGGAGCCATAATCCTGGCGCTCATCTCGGGCCATTCGGCACGGATTATTGATTTCGCTCATATACGGGCCAGTAACTGAAAAAAACGAATTATATCCGCCATTTTAAAATTTAAGATCCGACAGGATACAGACATCCGTTTCAATTTGAATGCTGAGTCGATTTGGGGTATTGTCAAGCTGTCTCAAGTTAAAGCCCCCCAATAGTGTGGATTAAGCTCAATTTATTTCTAGATTGAAAATTTGGCGATTTGATGTATGGTTATCTGGTGCCCATCCACGATTGTTGTAAAAATCGATGGGCACCTATGTATGTGTCCGATTCATAAATGAGTAATTTTTTCTCTGGGCAAGGCCGCACAAGGGCTTTGACCGCAAGCTTAGCATGGCTACGTTGAGGATCAAAACCCGCGGAGAACGCCGCACAGGGGAAAAAGGACTATTTATTGGCGGACACTATCTAACTGTTTCTAACAGTATTTTACAGTCAGTTTCGAAAAATAAATACAGCAAAGCGGTTCACACTGTGTTGAATCCGCTTTTTTTTTGGAATTAAACTGCCAAAGCTCTAAGATAAAGGATCAAGCATTAATGAAAATCTTTTTAGTCTATATTCGCGATGAGGACTACTATCAATATTTACCGGAAGAACTCGGCGGTTCAAAGGCCGGCGATAAACGGGTCAAGGTTATGGCCTTCCCGCCGCTCGGCATTGAAACCCTGGCACCGGCTGTGCGCCAGCATGGTCACGATGTGCGGATGTTCGACACCTGTCACCCGGAGATGAAGGGGGAGAATATTGCCCGGGCGGTCAGAGAAGAACATCCGGATGTCATTGCCTTGTCGTTTCTTTCTACCACGACCTATTCGCCGACCAAAGTCATGGCCGAGTGCCTTAAATCGGCAGCGCCGGACACTCCGATTATCCTGGGGGGCGTTTTTGCCTCTATGAACGCTGAACACATCTTAAAGGATTGCCTATTTGTGGACTGTATAGGGGTCGGAGAAGGCGAGGCGCTTTTGCCGGATTATCTAGACCATATGGATGACCCCGGCTCAGTGGCAGGCCTGGTGTGGCGTGACGGTGACAATGTCGTATCCAATCCCCCCCGCCCCATTCTCCGGGACCTGGATCAGTTTCCTTACCCGGACCGGGACAGTCTGCCGATTGATTATATCGAGTCATTGCCCCTTGACGTTCCCGCGGTGCTTTCTCTGGACAAATTCTGTACGATTCAGACGTCGCGGGGCTGCCCTTACGGCTGCATTTATTGTGATATTCCTTCTTTGTCAAAAGGCCAATGGCGCCACCGCTCGGCCGAACATGTGCTCGGAGAGATGCAAATGCTCAACGATGCGGGCTACCGCTCCATCTATCTCACCGATGATCATTTTTTGCTCAAGCGTAAGCGCATTAGCGATATCTGCAACGGTATTATCGACCGGGGTCTCGAATTCCGCTGGGGCTGCGAGGGAAGGGTGGACTCGGTTGCCGTAGACCAACTGCCCATCATGGGCAAGGCCAACTGTACGTTCCTGGCATATGGCGTCGAAGCCGGCACCCAAAAGATCCTGGATCGGCTGTGTAAAAACCAGACCTTGGATCAGGTCGAATATGCGGTCAGCGAGGCCAAACGCCATGGCATTGAAAGGGCCCACGGTTTTTTTCTGGTCGGTTCTCCCGGGGAAACCAAAGCGGATATCATGGAAAGTTTTCGGTTTGCAGCCCGCTTGAAGCTGGATACTTTCGGATTTAATCGCCTTTGCGTTTACCGGGGTACGCCCCTGTGGCAGGAGTATATTGACCGCGGGATCATTGACGATGAACGCGACTGGTTTAAATGGTTCAAGTGCTCCGATATAGACCCGACCATTCTTCCCGGCGAAGTGGTAAACAGTGCGCGCATGAAGGGCTATGCCTTATTGTTTCTCCTGAGGATCTTCTTGCGCCCGATTCAAACCTACAAACTGGTGCGTGATTTTGGCCGCTATATGAAAGCATCCGATATTTTTAA
The DNA here is from genome assembly GCA_963848135.1 of uncultured delta proteobacterium. GTDB lineage: Bacteria > Desulfobacterota > Desulfobacteria > Desulfobacterales > SG8-13 > JARFQH01. Next base: position 80,711 of record CAWKCK010000017.1, on the reverse strand, counting down.
ATTGCTTTCAAGTCCCTTTCAACGGCGCACCTTTGCACATCAACCCGAGCTTCCGGCTAAAATGAACAATATCAGCATGAAAGCCGCCGATAGACAGCCCGCCCAGGTTTATTGACTTCCGGTTCACTGACTTAATGATCCAGAATTAGACGGGATCAATGCTTTTGAGTAACATTCAATCTCTGCCGTGCAACAATGTCCGTTACTCGTTTTGTTCTCTTTCGTCTCTCAGGTAGATGGAAATTGTAATTGGTGACACGCCGAGTTGCACCGCTCCGTCTGTTCACAATAATTCGTTTTCGGCAAAGACTACAAAACCGGGGTTTGCCCTCCTTTTTATCCGGATTCTTTGTGCTAAATTCCTTTCTTTCCCGAGTTTCATAGTGACCGAACGTCTCTCTGAAACAGTCATTGCATAAGATAATTTCTGTTCCGTCGTCGAAGGCAAGGATCGTAGGTGCATACAAATAAGAATTCTTTTGCATCTCTTATCTCCCTTTTTTCCCGATTCCATTGCTTCATCTTTTTTCCTTCGGATTGATTTGTATATATTTAGGATTATCGGTGCATCCGACTGCACCCATGAATATCAAAAAATAAGACTGCAAAAGGCAAATAACAATAAGATTCGATGGGCAGGGGAAAGAAAGTTAATTCGTTATCCCGTTCGATAGCGTGTTCGTATAATATGTCCGTTAGGGGAATAATGTGCTGAAGACTGACCGCTTTCGAAAATATGAAACGATCAACTTGGGTCATAATGGCATAAATTTATTATACAAATATTACAAAACAAAAAAGGGGAGAGCGCTGTTCAATTTGCGAATTTGATGCACAACACAAAGTTGGACTTCCGTTTGGGGAAAGATGTTTCGATGGCTTCCGGAAATCCCTTAAGACCATCGATACAGGCGATCAGGATATCGTCAACACCTCGGTTGGATAGATCGGTCAGAACCTGCAACCAGAAGTTGGCCCCTTCGTTCTCTGAAATATACAGCCCAAGGACTTCTTTGCGGCCTTCAATATTGACACCAAGGATCGTGTAAACAGCTTTGCTGAAGACCTTGCCGTCCTCACGAATTTTGTAGTGAATGGCATCCAGCCAGACAATGGGATAAATCGATTCTAATGCCCGGGCCTGCCACTCTTTTACTGTATGGATGATTTTATCGGTAATCGCCGTCAGGGTGCCCTTTGAGACCTCAATGCCATAGATATCCTCAAGATGGCGGATATATCTTGATAGCTCATCCCCAGGCCATACAGAGCCAGGATTTTTTCTTCAATCTCATCACTGAGGTCTTAACGCTCACCCCTTGATTCCCTTGGTGGGCCGTGAAGGAATCGAACCTTCAACCTACTGATTAAGAGTCAGGTGCTCTGCCTAGTTGAGCTAACGGCCCGGAGAGACTGGTTGGTACCAACTTTGGTCGTCACTGTCAATTATTTTTTGTCCGGCAGAGAATCAGAATGTGTCGCGGGAGCGCTCTTTGTGTTTGCGCTGTTGGCGGCGATCTTTTTTCCAATCCTGCTCTTTACGCTTCTTTTGCTTCTCATTCGGACGGTCATCCGGATCGACCCTTGTGGGGTCAAGCAAGAATGAACCGGCATCGGGGTTAAATGATCGCGCCTCTGTGGTTGGTTTTTTGCTATTTTCTGTTTTTTCCTTTGCCAGTGCCGGTCCGGAAAACGTCTCGGCCGGGATGAATTCGGCGAGATACATCTGTTCGCCGACCTGCTGGTAAACCACCCCGTTTTCAATCGTTTGGTCGACTCTCACGGTCAAAAGGACCGGGTTCGGATCGCGGCGTTTTCCGATTCGCCGGGCCAAGTCCGGGTCTGCTGTCAACACGATCTTGTCTTCTTCGGATACGGATAGGCCTTTCTCCTGAACGGCGGGATAAGCTCTGCGCCTGACGCATGTGTAAAGGAGCTTCGGGAGTTTCTCCGCTGGTCTGGCTGCGAAGAGATGGTCTTGAGATTTAGCGCGAATACGGTTGTCGCCGATCTCGATTTCCGATACCGGATGGCTCAGCAATAATTCGTTTATATGGGCCCGGCGGATATGCCGCCAGCCATCTTCTTCATTGACAGCTTTGAGCAGTTCCTTGATCTTGATCCAACCTTTCGCGTCCGGTACCAACCCGAATTCATCCGGTCGGCGACCCAGAACATAGGTCAATAATTTTTCGAGATGTTTGACTGATTGTTGTGATTTCATTGTCGTTTACTGGAGGTCGTTTGTGGGTTTTCGGGAGCTCGTTAGATACGCAGGTCTTGCGATCCGTTGCTTGATTTGTTTCAAGGTCTTTGATACCTACTTTGAGCGCTGTAAGATTAAAAATGATCGGGTCATTTATTTCAGAAACGCCTTCAGGCTAAATTTATTAATGATTAGAGTCATCAAATGTTCGAAAAGTCAACCGGTTTTGACTGCTGGCGGTACAGGAACATGACGGAGCGCTTAGAAACGACGGCTGGCGTTATTCAACATAATATTTTAAAAAATTTAACCCGGTATAATAATAGCATATTATCAATTTTTCAGGTTCGACCTCAATAGAAATTATTTCATCGGAAAGGACAGGCTAAAAATGATTCGAAAACAATCGGACAAGCTGTTTCAGGAAGCGCAAGACTTTATTCCGGGAGGGGTCAACAGTCCGGTGCGTGCCTGCAAGTCGGTGGGTTCCGATCCGTTATTTATCCAGCGCGCAGAAGGCTGCATGCTCTATGATGCTGACGGCAACGCGTTTATCGATTACATCGGTTCCTGGGGTCCTATGATACTCGGTCATAGACATCCGGATGTCATTCAGGCCATTCACGCGGTCCTGGAACGCGGAACCAGTTATGGCGCTCCGACGGATCTCGAGGTGGAACTGGCCAGGCTTGTCGTGGGTGCCGTTCCTTCCGTGGAGATGGTCCGTATGGTGAATTCCGGAACCGAGGCCACCATGAGCGCTGTTCGGTTGGCGCGGGGAGTTACCGGGCGAGAGGTGATCATCAAATTCGATGGGTGCTACCATGGCCATGCTGATTCGCTGCTGGTCGAGGCCGGATCCGGGGTAGCGACACTGGGCATTCCAGGGAGCCCGGGTGTTCCCGGTGCCTTTGCGGCCCTGACCCTGTCGCTTCCCTACAATGACATCGAAATGGTACGCCGGGCATTGCAGGAAAAGGGTGCGGATATCGCCGCTGTTATCGTTGAGCCGGTGGTTGGAAATATGGGGTTGGTGCCACCAGTGGATGGTTTTCTTGAAACCTTGCGGGAAGAAACCCGCAAGGCCGGCAGCCTACTTATTTTCGATGAAGTGATGACCGGATTCAGAGTGGCCTATGGCGGTGCCCAGGCGCTCTATGGTATTACTCCCGACATTTCTTGCTTCGGTAAAATTATCGGCGGCGGTATGCCGGTGGGGGCTTATGGTGGACGGCGCGATATCATGGCCCACATCGCACCCCAGGGGCCGGTATACCAGGCGGGGACGCTATCCGGGAATCCGGTGGCCATGGCCGCCGGTATTGCGACACTGAAGCAGTTGCAGCAGCCCGGTTTCTACGAAACGCTCGATGCCGCTTCCGAACGACTGGTGGCCGGTTTGAAACGTGCTGCAGAGGCCGGCGGTCAGCGCGTTACCGTCAGCCGGGTCGGCTCCATGGTGGGGATGTTTTTTTCAGACCGGCCAGTTCGAAATTTCAGGGACGCCAAGACCAGCGACCTTAAAAAATTTACTGCATACTACAAAGGGATGCTGGAACGTGGCGTCTATCTTGCCCCTTCACAGTTCGAAGCCCTGTTCGTCTCTGCAGCTCATACAAATGACAAAATCGACGCAACCACCGCTGCCGCCAAAGAGGTCATGCGTGAGTTGGGCCAATAACCATTGCGCCAAGATACCGTGAAATTTGCGGGTGAAACTTAAATCACTATAAAAGACCGCTTTGAGCGGTTCACAAAGCATACCTCCGGGTTTGCCGGAGGTCATTGAATCCGGATACTAATTATGAATATGAAATTAAATAAGATTCCTGCAAAAATAGAAACCATTCACCTAACAGCCGTCTGTGGTACGGGGATGGCCGCCCTGGCATCGATGCTCAAAGATCTCGGCTACAACGTTACCGGTTCTGACCAGAATGTTTATCCGCCCATGAGCGAATTCCTGGCAGGGAAGGGGATAACGGTGACCAGTGGTTACCGTGCCGAGAACCTGTCTCACCAGCCGGATCTCGTGGTTGTCGGCAATGCCGTTTCAATCGACAATCCCGAGGTCAGCGCCATGTTGGAGACCGGCCTCCGTTTCTGCTCCATGCCACAGGCCCTTAGCCACTTTGTGGCAGACGGTAAAAAGCCCATTGTCGTAACCGGCACCCACGGAAAAACCACAACCGCCTCGCTGATTGCCTGGCTGCTTGTGGAAGCCGGACTGGATCCATCCTTCATGATCGGTGGTATCCTTAAGAATTTCAACAGCAATTATCGCCTGGGAGGCGGAGACTACATTGTTCTCGAAGGTGACGAGTATGATACCGCCTTTTTCGATAAAGGACCAAAATTTCTCCATTTTAATCCGTATCTGGCTGTGTTGACCGGTATCGAATTCGATCATGCCGATATATTTGCGGATCTGCAGCACGTCAAGAATGCATTCGGGCAATTCGTTAGCGGTATTTCTCCGGATAGCACGCTCATTGCCTTCGATGATGATTCAGATGTGAGAGATGTATTGCAGGGCGCCGGATGCGCTGTCGAGTATTACGGTATGCGCCCGGATTCACACTGGCTATTGTGCAATACTCGGGTTCAACCGCCTGAAACGGTTTTTGAAGTCTCAAGGGGCAATAGAGACGCCGTACTTTATCGCACGGGCCTGATGGGGCGGCACAACCTTCTCAACACCCTGGCCGTGGTTGCGGTGGCCGGTCATCTAAACATACCGGCAACGGTGCTGGGTCGGGCCCTGAAGGCGTTTAACGGTGTGCGACGGCGCCAGGAAATTCGCGGTCGCCAGGCCGGAATTACCGTAATCGACGATTTCGCTCATCATCCCACGGCGGTACGGGAAACCATCCGGGCCGTGCGCCCGTTCTTTCCTAAAGGTCGTTTAATTGCCGTGTTCGAACCGCGAACCAACACGAGTATGCGAGATATTTTCCAGGATGTTTACCCCGACTGTTTTGACGAAGCAGACCTCATCTGCATCCGTCGACCGCCGCTGTTAAGCAAGATTCCGGAAGGGCGGCGATTTTCATCCGAGAAACTCGTCGAGGATCTCACGGCGCGCGGTAAGGCCGCTTATTATTTTGCCGAAACCGACGGCATCATCGCGTTTCTGGCTGAAGAGGCGCGTGGTGGGGATGTGGTGTTGATCATGTCCAACGGTGGGTTCGACAATATCCACGAGAGGCTGCTGGAAACACTGCAATAACTGCCGCCGGTTTGCCGGGCGGGTTTTTGTGATTCTCTAAAAATTAATTGGCGCCGCATTTGACATCACCCAAATGAGAGTTTACCTTATTACCAAGCTCGTTTGAGCCCTTTTCTCATATTTCCTCTCTGTTTGGGCGACCGTTTTCGGTCGCCCAACGCATTTCAGGGACTAGCGTCCTGTCATTTATTACCATCTCAAAAATATTATAAGCGCCCATGTCGGTGTTACGAACCGGCCCAAAATGCTCACATGCTGCAAGTATGCTCCACTTTTTGGCCGTTTCGTGCCGTGCCGTGCACTCTACCTACTTTTGAGATAGGTTATAGTAAACGGTCTGGTCTACTCGCTTCTTTGGCTTGCCTTATCCTGCAGTAGCTTTTCCTTCTGTTCCAGCTGTTCAACGACTTTACTATAAGCGATATAGTATTTATAAATGTTTCCAACATATTGGACCGTTTCGCGGCCGATATCCCGGGCAGCGGCGATTTCCACATTTTGAAACCAGACATTCGGGTCCAGCCCCATCTCAACGGCCTTTTTCCGCAATTGGATCACCCGTGCCGGTCCGGCATTGTACGCGGCGAAGGCGAAGAGCGTTTTGTTAAGGTCTGTCATCGGTTCGTCTTTGAAATACCGGTCAATGATAAACCGCATATACTTGGTTCCGGCGTGGATGTTGTTTTCCAGTTTTTCGATTTTGGCGATGCCGACGTTCGGGTCCGCAGCCGTAGCCGGCAACATCTGCATCACCCCGACAGCCCCGGCCGGGCTCATTTTTTGATGATCGAGTCCGGATTCCTGATATGCCTGGGCCCCGATCATCAGGTAATCGAAGTCGTATCGGTCACCGTATTTTTTGAAAAGTTTCACCATGGCATCAAATTTTTCCAACTCAGCTTCGGATACGGAGTTCTTGATGTACTTGGTGTTGCGAAGATAACGGTTGAACACAATGTTTCCGAACAGGGTTCCCTGTTTATGGCTGGCTACAAATTCATTGATGATGGCCGCGAGTTCGGGGCTCTTCTTGCGAAATGCCCATGCGATTCGCCCACCGGTTCTTACAGCAATGTCCGGGTGCACCCGAATATGGTCGAAGACCTTCACCCAGAGTTGCGCCTTGTGACTGTCCATCACAATCATGGGGATGAGTCCGGCATTGACCATCTCCAACAGATCTTCGTCCTCGAACATCTCGTCGGCGACAACCAATTTAATCGGCGTTTTTCCAGCACTTTCGAAGTGTCGTGTTCAGTTTGACCAGACTCTCGTAATAGCTGCTCGACCGGCGGACGTAAATTTCCTTAGCCGCCAAATCGTCTATGGTACTGAGCGGTGGGGCTGCTGGTCCGGTGACAAGGACTTCACTAACGTCCGAAAATAAGGGATCTGAGAAGTCAACTGATTTGAGGCGTTCAGGGGTAACGGTCAGGTTGGCGACGGCGATATCCCCCCGTCCGTTGATTAGACCAGGTATGAGTTCGTCGCGTCTAACGGGGATAAAAACGACCTGCACCTTCAACGTTTTGGTTTTGAGTTTTTTGTTTATGAATTGCTCAAATTTCTTGACCATTTCATAGGCAAGGCCACGTTGTTTTCCTCGATCCAGAAAATAAAATGTCTTACTGTGAACGATAAGCACACGAAGCCGCTTTTTTTCGACCATTTTGTCGAAATCGCCAATCCAAGTGGGCTGTTGTAAAAGAGCTTCCTCCATCTGGTCATCCGGTGAGTTTGCTTGGACGGTCAAGATTGTGCCGGGAAACATTGCGATAAACAGAAATGCGGTCAGGCAGCAAGGCATCAGGCGAGGTAGAAAAGTTGCGGTTACACCCAAGAAATTACGTATCGATCCAACCATTTTTAATTTGAAACGCTCACTTTAGAGGTTCAAAGAATCGAAACGAAAAATCAAAATTTAAAACGTAGCCCGAGGCCATAGGCATTCGAGGCGCCCGTAACATCGTTGAACGTCCCCCCCGCGCCCGAACGGTGGTGTATGCGGGCGAACACGGCCCACCGGGGTATCTGCGGAAGGGAGAATGCGGCTTCGAACATCAGGAAACCAAGGAACTGTGATACGTTTCCGTGATTCTTCAATTCGACTTCCGGTTCTTGGGTCGCATAAGACACCCCGGCGCCGACCGCGAGGCTCGTGTCGACATATCGATTCCATGGGAATTTTATCCAGCGAAAGGTACCCAGCGCATCGAACTCCCAGTGGTCCTGGTCCTGGAAATGTTTGCCCACATCGAATTCGAATCCGAGATCGAACCAGTCACGGAAGGTGTAAAATTTTCGGGACAACCCCAGAACCATCAGGGTTGAGTCCTCTGTATTGGTGTTGAAGGTGAGCGTTTCGCCGAGGGTTCCATCATTGAGCCAGGCATAATAAAGGTGCACACCCCACTTGAATGTGTCTGATTTTGTCTCCGCCTCCGCTTCTGCGTTTGCGTACATACCCAAGGACAGGGCTCCAGCCAATACAACAACCACCCAGATTCGCACAGTTATTCTAAGCATCTACTTGAGATATCCTCATCAAGGGAATGGAATCATTATTAAAACTTAAAAAGATGGTATTGGCTTGTCCTTGACCGTACCAACTTCCTTCAACCGGTTTTCGACATGCGCTATATACCTTAGCGTGTTCGTTTGTCAATTACCAAAGGCTCAACAGTCTGTGAGTGCAGCACCACGACGGTTACTGTGGGTAACCCGAAAATTAAATAAAAACTTTTCTGCGAGTGATTGAAAAAAAAGTCTAGGTGAAATCGATAATTTGGATTTGAGCCCTTGAACAATGCCTTCAGCCCGATGGCCGTCACCTCTACTCCAAGGGAACTGGTGTTTTTGTGACGCCCCCGGGATCATTTTTCGTTTGCAGCTCCGATAGGGTGCCCCAGATCCGCAAGAGGTCTCATAACAGTTCGTCACCGATGTTCAAACTATCTTTTGCCATGGGCTGGATAACCAGATCGAATTGTTCAGTCTTCAGGTTCACAAAGAAGGGTAGAGGAACACCCATTTTGTTGGTATTGAGGGTTATCGTGTTGTCGGTCAGGGCGATGTCGTCTTTTACCGAAACGTTGATGGTCAGGCATTTGAGCCCGCTTGAATTCTCTTCGATATATAAAGGGTTGATCGTTATAATCGCGCCGGTAAATACGCTTCGAGAAAGGCCCCCCCGGCGCTGAGGAAGCACATGAGGGCAAAGAACAGATCGGCTTTGCGTTTTGGCAGACGGGCGTATATGGCCAGATGCAGAAGTCCGATGGCCAGACAAGTACCGCAGACGACAAATTGAGATATAATCAGCGGCCCCATATTCTTTCCATACAAAATTTAACTTGGCTTGCGTGAATGTATCGGCCGCATCGAAATGGTCATGTTTTTGATTTTATAGCATAAATCGCAATGCCGGTGATGAGTAGTCCGACGACGATGCTGATACGGTCCTGGAAGAACAGGCCATATAGCAGATCGAGAAAGCCGATGACGGCAAAAAGGATCAGCACAAAGCGGTTCATGCATATAGGCCCGAAAAGTGAATCTAACCTAATTTGAGCGATTGTCGAGGTTGCCGCAGATACAAGGAAGATGTCGTTCCGCTATAGTCAGCTATGCAGGACGGCATATGACGCCGTAATGCGGCAAGATCGGCAATCCCGATGGGTTTCAAATTTTAAAATCAAACTCTGATAGAATTCCTTATTAATAAAACAGTTCCCCCTCCATTTAAAATTTGAAACGATCACTTTAGGTAAAATAATTCTGGAGGGATATAAAGCGAAAACAATCGCAATTATTCGAGCCGGTTGATCAGTTCACATAAAAGACGAACGCCAAAGCCGGTGGCTCCCGGACCGCAGTAGTCGCTGCCGTTCTTGCGGTACGCCGGTCCGGCAATGTCGATATGGGCCCAAGGGGTCTCACCGGCAAATTCCGACAGGAAAAGCGCCGCTGTGATGGCGGCGCCCCTGGGAGTCTTGGGCATGTTGTTGATGTCCGCCAGATCACTTTTAAGCAGGTCTTTGTAGTCCTCCGGCAGTGGCATCCGCCAGCAACGTTCATGCGTTATTTCGGCGGACTGCAGAATCTTTTCTGCCAGGTTGTCATCGTTTGAGAACAGACCGGCGATGCCTTCGCCCAAAGCCGTGACACAGGCGCCGGTCAGGGTGGCGACATCTACAACCACATCCGGTTTAAATCGTTTTCTGGTATAAGACATGGCATCGGCCAGAATCAATCGGCCTTCGGCATCGGTATTGCCGATCTCGACTGTTTTACCACTGTGAGTACGAATGATATCGCCTGAGCGGGTTGCCGAGCCAGACAGCATGTTTTCGCATAGGGGCAGGACACCGATAACTTTCAACTTCGGCTTCAGTTTGGCAACAGTCATAAGCGAAGCGGCCACCGCAGCGGCTCCGGCCATATCGACCTTCATCATGTTCAGTATTTTTGTGGTCTTCAGATTCATACCACCGGAGTCGAAAGTCACCCCCTTACCGATAAGGGCCACGGTTTGTTTGGCGCCCTTGGGAGCGTAGGAGAGAACCACCATGGCCGGGGTGCTCTGGCTGGCCGCAGACACGGCCAGAATGGCGCCACATTTTTGTTTTTGTAGTTCCTTCTTGCCGAGAATCGTTACCTGGAGGCCGGCTTTGCGGGCGTGGCCGGCGATGTCCTTCGCCAACGCTGCGGGCAGTTTGTCATTGGACGGAAGATTGACCCAGTCGCGTGCCAGGAGGCTGTTCTGGCAGATGGCCGTCACTTTTGCGGGCAGTTTCTTCAAGGCTCTGGCCGTGTCTGGTGGGACAAGGAAGTCGATCCTTTTCAGAGAAATAGGGTCTTTTTTGGTTTTATAGTGACCTAAGCGGTGATTCGCAAGGCCGGCCCCTTCCATCATTGCCTCGACGAGGGTTTCGATCTCAATCCCCGGAGGCGTTAGGCTGGGAATGATAAACGAGATGTCTTTCAGCTTTTTCTTGATCGCGCCTTTTACAACTCGTCCAGCCGCCGATCGCAGGGCTTCGCGATCTATTTTCGCTGCCGGTCCCAGCCCGACCAAAAGAGCGCGACGCGCCTTGGTGCCGGCAGGATCGTACAGGACGACCTCATCCCCTTTTGCGCCTTTGAACTCGCTGAGTTTTTGAAACCGAGCCACTATGGAAGAGAGGAGGGGGTGGTCATTCAGTTCGACATCCTCGCAAACCAGAACGACCAGCATGTCGGTTTCAGCGGCCGCCGGTTCAAGTTGTTTCAGATAGACCATGGGCGTCTCTCCTTTTCTATGAGGTCAGAATCTTTGTGGTGTCTATGCACCATACCGGTGGGTGAAACTGCTGTCAAGCGGAAGCGTGGCGAATGGCGGGTTGGCGCTCAATTTTGAAAGAAATTAGGTCCCAGGGGGAAGTTCGGTTTTTTCACTTTATGATAGAAAGTACTTTGTGCCTCGCATGAATAACTGTGGATATAGTTTTCAACTTCTAGTCAAGTCAGATTGGATACCAATATCCTGCAAGATTTCAATCGGCAGCATGCTTTTTCAATTCAGCGACACTCTCCCATGAGAATGAATCCTTCTGACAGGGAAAGACGGCGTTGTTGGTAAAAATCGGATCCGATTCAAGATCGTAACGGGAAGCTGCGACAGCCGATGGCCAGAGTGCTGTGTGGGGAATGGGGGTATAGTGGGCCAGTACCGGGCGGACGTCACTGTTTTTGACCGTTTGGATCGATGAGTTTGTCTCCTCGGACGATTGACCGGGAAGTCCTACGAGAAGATAAACCCCGATCTGGTGTTTTTGGAATCCGGCCGCCTTCAAGTTGGCGATCGCCTGATGAAACTCTTCCATCGACACCTTGGGGTCGTGCTCCGGTCGATTGTCGGTGCGGGCGGTTTCGAGGCCGAGGCGGATCGTTTCGAAACCTGCCCGTTGCATCAGTCGGGCAATCTTTGGGGAGATCCAGCGGATGTGAAGGGCATTGGGGGTATGGAACCTTACCTTTAGCCCCGATCGGATGACGCCCTCAAAGATTAGGGCCGCATGGCGCTCGGGATCCATGAGTAAAGCATCGTCATAGAAAACGAAATTTTCGATGCCCCACCGCCGCTGCCAGTAGTCAATTTCTTCAACCACCTGTTTTGGATTACGGTTTCTGCGGTCGGGATTCAGCACCTTCGCCGCGCAATAGGCGCAAGTGAACGGGCAACCTTTGGATGTGAGCAGTGGAACATAACCCATATGGGGTTGAAGGTCAAAAGCCGGGTACGGGTAGGTGTTCAGATCATCGGGATCGAACTTCGCGCTGGGGTGATATCCGGTAAATTCTCCGACCAATTTTAGTAGCACGTTTTCGGCTGGGCCCTTGAAGACCAGATCGGCCCCGGACGTCTGGCGGGCGTGATCGTGGCAAAGCGTCGCATAGATGCCGCCAAGAACCAGGGGTATACCCGGTAAGCGTTCGCGCAGGATCGAGATCGTTTCCCGGACGCCGGGATACCAGTAGGTCATCATCGATGTAACCAGAATCATATCGGGGCGGGGGAGGGCGTCGATGTCTTCCCGGAACCAGGCGGGCTTGATGCCGTAGCGGGAAAAATGGCGCGGAATGTCAGTCAGGCCCTTCGGTTTTGGAATACAGGTTTTCAGGTAGGGTCCGCGACCAAAACGTGCCGCAGGGTCGACCTTGGTTGTTCGGGCATGGAATCGGTCCAGACAATCAATGAAGGAAACGGCATAACCATGGAGCCGCAACAGCGCGGCGAGCGCCAAGAGCCCTGCGGGCTTGGCCCAAAAGTCATAGGCGGCGAAATCGTGGATCCAAGGGTTGACCAAAAGGATGTGGGGGGCGTTTTTCATTCGGTAGGTTGGCTGGTGGGGATTGTTGAAACGGTGCAATCAGTTTTTCGTGTCATCCTCGCTGCCGGTGTCTTCCGAGAAATAATGCATCGAGGTCTTTTTCAGTTCCCTGCGGCTGAATAGGAGAGCGAATTTGTCGACGCCTGATTTTTCTGACATTTTGCGGGCCGTTTCCTGGCAGGACGCTTTGTCCCTGGCATGAATCATGGTGTAGAGATTGTAAGGCCAGTTATTAGTGGGGTTGCGCCGATAGCAGTGTGAAACCTGCTTAAACCCGGCCATGATTTTTCCCACCGCCTCAATGCGGTCTTCGTCCACTTGCCATGCACCCATGGCGTTAGCAGCGAATCCGGATTTCTGGTGCCGGATGGTGGCCCCGAAACGCCGGATCACACCGCGGTCACAGAGGCGTTGAAGAACCTCCAGGAGTTGTTCTTCGGATATGTTGAGGCTATCGGCGATCTGCCGATAGGGGCGCCGAGCAACGATGATGTCGCCCTGAATGGCGGCAATGACTTTTTTGTCGAGTTCCGTGAGCATGGCCCTTTTTTAGAATGGTTCCGGTGAAGAAGTCAAGGGTTACGGGTTGTGGGTTACGTGTTACGGGTTGTCTCCAACCCATCGCTCTTTTTTTCCACCGCGAATCCTTGAACCCTTGGACCCTTTCTTTTTTCCCTTTCAGCCTTGAGCTTTCAACTTTGAGCTTTGAAATTGCGGGTTACGGGATTTGCCATCCAGGCTTCCGAACAACCGGGATTACTTCTTTTCGGGAAATAGTCGCCGGATATCGGATTCGGTTGACCGGCATATGCCGCGCTCGGTGATGAAGCCTGTCACCAGCCGCGCCGGGGTGACATCGAAAGCATAATTGGCCGCGGGGCTGCTTTCCGGGGGCACCAGGACACTGCGGATGCTATGGCCGTCTGCGCCCTGCACGTACCGCAATTCATCCGGATTGCGCTCCTCCACGGGGATTTCTCTGAGTCCATCCCGCAATTGCCAATCAAAGGTGCTGGAGGGCAAGGCCACGTAGAAAGGGATCCCGTTGTCTCTCGCAGCCAGGGCTTTGAGATAGGTTCCGATTTTGTTCGCTACATCGCCGGTACAGGTGGTGCGGTCGGTGCCGACGATCACCATGTCAACCATGCCATGCTGCATCAGGTGGCCGCCGGTGTTGTCGGCGATTACGGTATGCGGCACGCCGGATTGTGACAATTCCCAGGCCGTCAGGCGGGACCCCTGGTTGAGGGGGCGGGTTTCGTCGACCCAGACATGGATCGGCAGCCCGCGGTCGTGGGCCGTGTAAATCGGTGCCGTCGCGGTGCCGTATTCGACACAGGCCAGCCAGCCGGCATTGCAATGGGTCAGCACATTAACCGATTGGCCATTCTTGCTTTGATTGACGGCTTCGATGAGGGCTACTCCGTGTTCTCCGATACGGCGACAGTTCTCAACCTCTTCCTCGGCGATGACAGCGGCCTCATTGCGGGCGATGGCGATTTGAGCTTCGACTCCCTTTGCCTTCGACAGTGCTGTACGCATTCGGTCGACTGCCCAAGCCAGGTTGATCGCCGTGGGCCGGGCTGCCTTGAGTGTATGGCAGAAATCGCCGATAGCCTGCAGATCCCCCTGTGCGGCACGCGCTGCCAGAAATACCCCGTAGGCGGCCGTCACGCCGATCAGCGGCGCCCCCCGGACACACATGTCCTTTATGGCATGCACGGCATCGAGCGGCTTCGTCAGTTCCATTATGGCCAGCTCATGCGGCAAGCGTCTTTGATCGATGATCCTGACCGTATCAGTGCTTTCATCCAGCCAGATCGGCCGTTTGGGGGCGGTATTGTTTGTCACTTGGCCATCCTTTCTATTGGTTCCTTCTCATATATATAATATTTTACATGACATAATCGTAGTTAACCATAATTAATTAAGACAAATATTGCTAATTGACAAATAGTGGCACCCGTTCGAATTTTTCCACGTCGACCAAGCCTCGGTCGGTGATTTTGAGTTTCGGGATGACCGGCAAGGCGAGAAAAGACAAGGTCATGAAAGGATTTTTTAGGGGACTGCCCAGTCGGCCAACAGCGCTGAGCAAATCATCAAGGTGTTGGCACACCTTTTCCAGCGGTGCGTCCGACATCAAACCTCCGATCGGCAGGGGCAATACAGCCCGGGGGAGGCCTGCGGAGATGACTGCGAGGCCGCCACCGTTTTTAGCAACGGTTTGAAGGGCGATGGACATGTCGCGGTCGTCGGCTCCGATGACAATGATATTGTGGGAATCATGAGCCACGCTGGATGCCAGTGCCCCTTTCTTCAATCCCAAGCCCCTTACAAAGGCCAAACCGGTGCGACCGGTGCCGCTGTAGCGGTCCACCACGGCGATTTTGAGAATGTCCCGCTGCGGGTCTGCGACCGCCAGGCCCTCTTCTATCCGGACGGGGACAATGACTTCGCGGGTGATAATCTGGTCGGGCACGATGTCAATGACCCGCATCGAACGGCCACGGGCGGGTAATGAAAAGTCGATCGCCGCCGGTATGAGGTTCATTACCCGGGGCGGATCATCCTGTCGCGGCCTCACATCCTCACCAACTATGCGGCCACCGTCTGCCACCAGTTGACCACGGCGGTAGACCTGCGTGACATCAAGTTCTTTCAAATCGTCAAGGATAAGAAAATCGGCCTGCCTGCCGGGGGCTATGGCTCCCAGATGCTTTAGTCCGAAGTATTCGGCCGGGTTGAGGGTCGCCATCTGTACCGCGATGACCGGGTCCAGGCCCTGGCCGATAGCACTGCGAACAATAAAATCGATGTGCCCTTCGGCAAGCAAGTCGTGGGGATGGCGATCGTCCGTGCACCACATCATACGGCGGTAGGTGTGCAGGTCGATTAGGGGCAGTAGCGCGGCAAGATTTTTGGCGGCGGTTCCCTCGCGCACCATGATGTGCATGCCGGCCTGCAGCTTTTCACGCGCCTCCTCGACCGTAGTGCATTCATGGTCGCTCGATATTCCGGCAGCGACATAGGCATTCAATGCGGCGCCCGACAGTCCTGGGCTGTGCCCGTCGATCGGTTTGCGGGCATCTTGAGCCATGGCGATTTTACTCAAGACGTCCGGGTCGGCGGACAGCACACCGGGAAAATTCATCATCTCGGCCAGGCCGAGAACACGTTCTTCATGAATCAATGGCTGCAGATCATCGGTCGTCAGACGGGCGCCGGCGGTTTCCATGTCGGTGGCCGGCACGCAGGAGGAGAGCATGAAGTAGACGTTGATTGGCGCACCGGTGCTTACCGAAAGCATGTATCGGATGCCATCGACACCCAGAACGTTGGCGATTTCATGAGGGTCGGCCACTACCGTCGTGGTGCCGTGGGGAACGATGGCCCTGGAAAACTCGCTTACCCCGGTCATCGAGCTTTCGATGTGAACGTGGGCGTCGATGAATCCCGGTACGACAAAGCGGCCATCGAGATCCACCGTGTGACGGGACCGGTAGTCGCCGATGCCGGCGATGACCCCGTCCTTGACGGCGATGTTGCCCGGTAGGATATCGCCACTGAATACATTCAGCAAACGTCCGCCGGTGATCAGAAGGTCGGCCGGTAGATCGCCGCGCGCACAGCGGATAATTTCTTTTGGCTCCATTAGGGAATGTCCTTTTGAGCAATGATTTTCGCCACCGAATTGGCTCGCTGCATGATTTCCAGACTGTTCAGGTGAACGGGTGCGCCGTTTTCAACCAGCAGGCATCCGTCTATGATCACCGTATTGACGTCGCTCCCCTTGGCGGCATAGACCGCGTGGGAGGCCGGATGATACATTGGTACCATATGGGGGCGGTGAATATCGACGATGATCAGGTCGGCCTTTTTGCCGGCTTCGAGCGATCCGATCTCCGCTTCCAGGCCAATGGCACGGGCACCGTCCCGTGTGGCCATTTCGAGTACGGTGCGGGCGTCGGCTGCCGTGGAATCCATGATGTGGACCTTGTGCAGCTTGGCCGTGATGTCCATCGCCTGAAACAGATCGAGGTTGTTGTTGCTGGCGCAGCTGTCGGTACCGATGCCGACGGTGACCCCGGCGGCGTGCAGCCGGGAGAGAGGGGCAACGCCGGCGGCCAGTTTCATGTTGCTTTCCGCGTTGTGAGACACCATCGCTTTGCCCTGGGCGATCGCTGCAATGTCGGTATCGTCAATCCACACGCAGTGCACCAGCAGGCAGTTCGGGCCGATGAGACCGAGACGATCCAGATATCCAATGGGCGAGGTTCGATGCCGTGCACCGATTGTTTCGTGCTCGGCACGGGTTTCGGCAACATGGATTTGAAAGAGCAGGCCGTGTTCATCGGCCACGTGTTTTGCTGCCGTCAGGGTTTCCGCGGAACAGGTGTAAGGGGAATGACAGAAAACAGACGGGCGGATCAACGGGGATCTGGATTTCCATTTCACAGCAAATCGCTCGACCATGGCGATGGCATCGCTGGGGGTCTCGATTCCCGGGGCCGCAAAATCGATGACCCCCTGTCCCAGGACACCCCGTAAACCGCAGTCTGCCACAGTCTGGGCCACGTCGTCCTCAAAAAAATAACCGTCACAACAGGTGGTCGTACCGGAGAGGAGCATTTCCAGGCAGGCCAGAGACGTGCCGATCCGGACAATTCCCGGCCTCATGTGTGCGGTCTCGGCCGGGAATATGACCTCCTCGAGCCACTGATTGAGAGGCAGGTCGTCAGCCAGGCCGCGGAAAAGCGTCATTGGGAGGTGGGTGTGGGTGTTGACGAGGCCAGGCAGGATGATTCCTCCCGCGGCGTCAATGACTTTTTTTGCATCCGGAATCGGCCGGTCATCAGATGAAATGGGCGCGATTCGCACGATCCGGCCATCGACAATGCAAATCAAACCGTTTTCGAGGATCGTGAATTGATCGTCTACGGTGAGAACAGTGCCGTTGTGGATGACGATGTCGTAGCGCATGTTGGGCTATTGAAGGAAGAATGCCGAATTTTATTCTGTATCCAAAACCGGGTCCTTTGGGCCAGGTCAGAGATAATGGGCTCTGCCAAGAAAATAATACAAAGTGTGGAGTGAACTAAAATGAGTTATAAGTGATCTAAAGTTTACGTATCGCTTCGCTCTGTCGTTTATAAAAAGAGATAGAATTCCTTAACTTTAGGCACTTTAGCTCATTTTAGTCCACTTCAGTCACTTTGATGTAATAAAACCAACACTCCCTTTCAGGGAGGAACCAGTGCCGGGCCCTCTGGACCCGGGTATCTACATGCTCACCGATTGCGGAACCGCTCAGCAATACGGTTGACGTCTGCCATCACCTGTTGCTCGTCTAAGGTCAGCAGGCTGCCGTTCTCCATGACCACTCTGCCGTTGATAACCACTGCAGCGACATCACTGCCCCTGGCGGCATAGACCAGATGCGAGACCGGGTTATACATGGGCGTCAAATGGGGCTTCCTTGTGTCGATGACAATCAGGTCGGCAGCCTTACCGACCTCTAATGAACCGGTGATCCGATCGAGACCCAATGCCCGGGCACCGTCTATGGTGGCCATTCGCAAAACAGTGAGAGCGTCCAATACAGTGGGATCGAGGGTGTTGACCTTGTGAAGTTTGGCAACGGTGTCCATCTCCAGGAGAAGATCGAGGTTGTTGTTGCTGGCGCAGCCGTCGGTACCGATACCAACACAGATGCCTGCCTGCAACATCTGCGGCACCGGAGCAATCCCTGATGCCAGCTTCATGTTACTTTCGGCATTGTGGGAGACCTTGACATCGAATTGTTTTAACAGGTCGATGTCGCTGGCATCCAGAACCACGCAGTGGCAGGCCAGCAGGTTCGCGCCCAAGATCCCGAGTTCGGCCAGCAGGCCGACCGGTGTGAGATGATACTTGTCTCGAATTTGCGACACTTCATGTTCGGTTTCCGCCAGGTGGATGACCAGCGGCAGCCCGTTTTCTCTGGCCAGGGCACTGGCCCGCTTGAGCAGATCGGGTGCACAAAGATAGGGAGAATGCGGTTCCACGGCAATGGTGACCAACGGATCATCCCGCCAGGTTTCAATCAGTTGTTCGGTGTAGGAAAACCCATTGTCTATCGGTCCATAATTGGGTGAAGGGAAATCGAACAGGACCTCGCCCACCACCGCGCGCATGCCGGCCCCACTCGCGGCTCGGGCCACGGCATTTTCGAACAGATACATGTCGCAAAAACAGGTGATGCCGGATCGGATCATTTCAGCGCACGCCAGCAACGAACCACTGAAAACGGTGTCATCGTCGAGCTGGGACTCGGCCGGGAAAATATGATCGTTGAGCCAGTTCATCAAGGGTAAATCGTCGGCCAGTCCCCGGAAGCAGGCCATGGCAGCGTGAGTATGGGTGTTGACCAGACCGGGCATGATGATACCGCCGGCAGCATCGATGCGATGGGTGACATGCCAATCCCTGAAATTTTCTTCAGGGCCGATGGCCTGGATGCGATTTTTCAAAACAGCCACTGCACCCGTTGCGAACCGGGTGTCGCTGTGGTCGAGGGTCAGGACGATACCGTTGGCGACCAAAAGGTCAGCCGATGGTCGGGACATCGATATTCTCCACCACGTACGTTACCATGGTATCCACTGCCGATGCGGATAAATTGGCAACCGCGATGATTTCCTCCACGGTGGCCGGTGAGGGGTCATCCGGGTTGTTGATGTTTGTAATCGTGGAGAGTCCCAGGACGTTCATTCCGGCATGGACGGCACAGATGACCTCCTGGACAGTCGAAAATCCGACAGCATCACAGCCGATGGTTTTCAGGAATCGCATTTCCGCCGCGGTTTCCAGTGAAGGCCCGCGGAGACCGGCATATACCCCGGTTTGACATCGAATCTGCGCTGCCTGCGCACCGCCAGTGGCCAATTGTCGTAATTGTGGATCGTAGGCTTGGGTCATATCCGGAAAACGAACGCCCCAGTCATCTGCGTTGGGCCCGACAAGCGGATTGGCTCCGGAAAGGTTGATGTGATCCTTGATGCACATGATATCGCCGGTTTGAAAGTCCGAATTCAGGCCCCCGGCCGCATTGGTGACGATCAGG
Source organism: uncultured delta proteobacterium (assembly GCA_963848135.1). Classification (GTDB taxonomy): domain Bacteria; phylum Desulfobacterota; class Desulfobacteria; order Desulfobacterales; family SG8-13; genus JARFQH01. Next base: position 61,299 of record CAWKCK010000017.1, on the reverse strand, counting down.
TGACCGACACCCAACTGTTGCATCACACGTATCGGAAAGGTGACTTCCCTCGGGGAGTAGCCCTCGTAAAGGTGGAGGCGACCCTGCATGATCATTACCGTGCGATGGCCGATGCTGCCGAATACCATTTTACCCGGGTGGCCGGGGGCGGTAGAAACGGGAAAATGGGGCAAGTCGGAATATAGGAAAATATCATTGGCCGAAATTGAGCGCACACTGTCCCCGAGACCCGTTCCGGTAAGGATCCCGATAATCGGCAAGGATTTCAGGCGGGTACGCAAAAAATCGGCTGTTTCTCTGACAAGGCGTTGATACTGTTTCATGGCGTTTTACTCGAGGGGAATTGACCGACGACCCAGCGATTTATAGTTCAGTGACCAGTGTCCGTCAAGCGCTCATATTCATTTAGGAACCCGTGACGATGCCGTTGACATTTCATTGGTATTGTGATGTAAAAGCCCCTTGGATGATGACACGTCCGGGCTTGCAAAGGCCCCATACACAGCCCTCGGAGAATTCAACCTATGATACCGGAGACACCGCCTGCTCACCCAGACATCAGTGCCGAAATGTGGGAAAAAGTCAATACGACCCTTACCGCCAATCAAAATACACCCGGTGCCGTGATTACCACGCTGCGAGAGTGCCAGGACATTGTCGGCTACCTGCCGATTGTACTTATCGATTATATCAGTGACGGCTTGAACCTGTCGAGCAGCGAAGTTTTCGGAGTGGCATCATTCTATTCCCTGTTTTCGATGGAGCCTAAAGGGCGTCACCTCGTAAAGGTGTGTACTGGCACGGCTTGCTATGTCAAGGGTATTAAAGAAGTCATTTCGAGGATTTCCAACGAATTCAAAATAGAAGAGGGCGGTACCACCGAAGACCGGCGATTTTCGCTGGAAGGCGTCAGATGCCTGGGCGCCTGCGGCCTGGCGCCGGTAATGGTGATCGGCCAGGATACCCACGGCGCGATATCATCAGACGCCGTCATTGATATCCTCAATAAGTACGAATAATCTGATGGTAGCTTACTGGGTAAAATGAAAATTTCCGAAGTCAGGGACATCCTAAAGGCGACAATTCTTACGGGCAACGACCAGTTGGAGAGAACCGTCATCGGCGCCGGGGGGGCCGACATCATGGATGCTTTTCTCGCCGCTGCCACCAAAGACGCCGTCATCCTCACCGGGCACACCGGTGACGATGTTATTCGCACGGCCAAGGTCGCCGACGTCGGTGCCATCGTCTTTGTCAGAGGCAAAAAACCGCAAGAGAGTGCCATTGAACTGGCACGATCCTTCAAGCTGCCCATCATGGTAACCCATTACTCTTTGTTTGTTGCCAGTGGGAAACTATACATGAACGGACTGAGGGGCCTGGACGGGTCCTGGTAAGCTGCAAGGAGAAGTTGAATGCCGAAGTTGCTGGTAGAGGATCTGGAGAAGATCAAGGAAGAGATGGCACCGGCGGTCGCGTTCGCAGACAAGACCTATTGCCTGATCTGTGGCGGTACCGGATGCCATGCAACCGGCAGTATCGCCGTAAAGACGGCTCTTGAGAAGGAAATCGTTGAAAAGGGGCTTGGAGAAAAAGTTAAAGTTGTGGAAACTGGTTGTAACGGGTTCTGTGCCATGGGACCGATCCTGGTTATTCATCCAGGAAACATCTTCTATCAAAAACTCTCGGTGGAAGACATACCTGACCTTATCGACAGCCAGTTGGTAAAGGGACAGCCCGTCGAGAAACACCTCTTTAAGGATCCGGTCACAAAGAAAAGAATTGCTTCCCTTGACGATATTCCTTTCTTTGCCAACCAGATGCCGCGGTCGCTGCGTAACAAGGGTTTGATCGATCCGGAGGTGATCAACGATTACATTGCCCGCGATGGTTACCAGGGAGCAGCCAAGGCACTTTTCGATATGTCGCCGGAGGACATCATCGAACAAATGAAGATTTCCGGACTGAGAGGCCGGGGTGGTGCCGGTTTTCCCACTGGCGTTAAATGGGATTTCGCCCGGATGAGCGGGGATGATGTCAAGTACGTGCTGTGCAACGCCGACGAAGGCGATCCCGGGGCTTTCATGGACCGCAGTATACTCGAGGCCGACCCGCATGCCGTACTTGAAGGGATGATCATTGCCGCCAAAGCCATTAATTCCGTGCGCGGCTATATTTACTGCCGAACCGAATATCCGCTGGCCGTTCGTCGATTGGGGATTGCCATCCAGCAGGCCAAAGAGCGCGGTCTGCTGGGTGAGGACATTCTGGGATCGGGTTTTAACTTTGATGTTGAAATCTACCAGGGGGCCGGCGCCTTCGTCTGCGGCGAGGAAACCGCATTGATGCGATCAATCGAAGGTAAGCGCGGAATGCCGCGACCTCGTCCGCCGTTTCCGGCCCACAAGGGGCTCTGGGAAAAGCCGACCATTCTCAACAATGTGGAGACTTTTTCAAATGTACCCCAAATCATGCTCCGGGGAGGGGCGTGGTATGCCGGTGTTGGTACAGAGACCAGCAAAGGGACGAAAGTATTCGCCCTCTCGGGAGACGTGAACAATATCGGCCTGGTTGAAGTGCCCATGGGAACACCCCTGCGACAAATTGTTTACGATATCGGTGGCGGCATACCCAAAAAGAAAAAATTCAAGGCGGTACAGCTGGGCGGTCCATCGGGCGGCTGTATACCGGAGAAGTATCTCGACACGCCCGTCGATTTCGAAGCTATCGCGAAGGTCGGTGCCATCATGGGCTCCGGAGGTGCCATCGTGATGGATGAAAACACCTGTATGGTTGACATGGCCCGCTTTTTTATGGACTTTGTCCAGGACGAGTCGTGCGGCAAATGCACACCGTGTCGGGAAGGAACCCGACGTCAACTCCAGATCCTGGAGAGTATCTGCGAAGGGCGCGGTAAACCGGAAGACATCCAGATACTGGAAGAGCTCTCGGATGTTATTCGCTCCGCCTCTCTCTGCGGCCTGGGACAGACCGGACCCAACCCTGTCCTGTCGACCTTGCGCTATTTCCGGGACGAATATGATGCCCACATTAACGAGAAACGCTGCCCGGCCAAGCGCTGCGTTGGGTTGCTCAAATTCGAAGTGGAACCTGATATATGCACCAAGTGCGGCGCCTGTTTCAGGGCGTGCCCGACCGAGGCGATTGCCTGGAAAAAAAAGACGGTCGCCGTCATCGACAAAGAGAAATGCATCAAATGCATGACCTGTTTTGAAAAGTGCAAGTTCGATGCGATCTTTTGAACCATTGCGGGCTAACGGAGTAGAAACATGATTGATGTCGTTATCATGATGGGAAGTCTTGGATTGCTGGTTGGCGCCGGCCTGGCCTTTGCATCGAAAATATTTTACGTATACGTCGATCCGAAAATTCTGGATGTCGAAGATACGTTGCCGGGGGCCAACTGCGGCGGATGCGGTTTGCCCGGCTGCAGCGCCAATGCCGAGGCCATCGTCGCCGGCCGGGCGGCTCCCAACTCGTGCGTGGCCGCCGGTTCCGATGTGGCCGAGGCGATTGCAGCGATTATGGGCGTCAGCGTTGAAGCCAAGGAGCCGGATATTGCCCGTCCCGGTTGCACCTATGGGGTGTCCGACGCGGACACGAAATTTCTTTACGACGGTCTGAACGACTGCCGGGCCGCTGCGTTGTTGAGCGGCGGCATGAAGGTGTGTACCATCGGGTGCCTTGGAATGGGGACGTGTCAGCGCGCCTGCCCTTTCAACGCGATTGTCATGGGGTCCGATGGGCTTCCGGTTGTCGACGAAGAGTTGTGCACCGGTTGCGGCACCTGTGAAAGCGTATGCCCGAAAAACATTATCAATCTGTCTTCAGTCACTCGAAGGATTCTGAAGGAATACAAAGCCGATGAATGCACAACGCCCTGCCAGCGGGCCTGCCCGGCCGGGATCAATATTTGTGAATACATTCGTCAGATAAGTCTGGGGGATTATCACCGCGCTGTTCAGGTGATCAAAGAACGCAATCCGTTACCGGCTGTGATCGGAAGGATCTGTCCGCGACCGTGTGAAAATGAATGCCGCCGGCAGTTTGTCGACGAATCCGTAGCCATTAACTTTCTGAAACGGTATGCGGCCGATTATGAAATGAAGAATGGAAACCGTATCCTGCCTTTCAAAGCCCCGGATACCGGTCGCCGCGTTGCGGTGGTCGGTGGGGGTGCCCAAGGCTTGTCGGCGGCCTTCTTCCTGGCGAGACTGGGTCATGCACCCACCCTGTTCGAGGCGACAGCCCAATTGGGTGGATTGCTCAGAAGTGCGATCGCTGCCGATCGCCTGCCGGCTGAGGTTCTCGATTGGGATATCGATGGTGTTCTCGAGATGGGTGTCGAAGCGCAGACTCAAAAGGTGTTAGGAAAAGATGTGACAGTCGAATCCTTGCTGCAGAGTGGTAACCAAGCCGTGCTGGTTACCCTGGGCGGTTGGGACAGTCGTCTGGCCCGCGGAGGACTGCACAAGGTTGAAGAGCCGATACCCGGTGTTTACTTGATGCTCGATTTCGTGAAAAACGCGCTGCAAAAGGATTCCAGCGTCGATGTAAAAGGAGACGTTGTTATCTACGGTGGCGGCCGGCTTGCGCTCGATGCGGCACGAATCAGCAAGGATATTGGCCGGGACAAGGTCACTGTCGTTTTGAGAGAAACACAGGAAGAATGTCGATTAGACGATACTCTCTTCGAGGAACTCGCCGGGCGGGAAGTCCGCTTTCTGTTCAACACCGGAATCGTTCAACTTCAAGGTGAAGGCAGCCGTTTGACAGGAATTGAAACGGTCGATCTGAAAACCGGCGAAAAGGCGTCGTTGACCGCCGGGACCCTCGTTCTTGCCAGTGGCCGTCTGCCTGAAATAGTTATCTTTGCAGCCACCACGGACGAAGAAGCGTCCGCAGATGCCATGCCTGAGGCAGAGGGCCCCTTGCGCTGGGTGGGCATGAGCCCTTACAAAGAACCGGCCTTCCGAACCGAAATCGGCCTGTTTTCTAAAGGAGACGCCTTCACCGATTTCAGCGCGGCCATAAAGGCCATCGGCGCAGGACGCCGTATTGCCGCATCGGTCCATGAAGTCATGTACGGAATCCCTCTGGATCTTCCTGATAATGTCGTGACGCCGGACGTGTATGTTCAAAACGTCGATCATGTTGCAGACGTCAATTCCTCTGCGCGCCGCCTCATGCCGTTGCGGGGACCCCACGATGAAGGCAAGCACAAAGAAATAGAATTGGGTTTCGATGAAGCAGCAGCCCGAGTCGAAGCCGATCGATGCTTGCAATGCGGTTTGATATGCTACCGTCATGCTGCCGAACCCACCGAGAAAGTTGCCTGATAACCTATGGCCACAGAAAAGGGAATTGTTACCAGAATAGGCGCTGCCACGGCCTGGGTGAAAACATCCCGCAGCAATGCTTGTGGGGGTTGAGCGTCCCGCAAGTCGTGCCACGTCACCGGGAGTGACGGCCAGGAAACGGAAGTCGAAGCCCTTAACGAAGCCGGCGCGAAGGTGGGCGACCGGATCGTGCTCAGCGTTTCGTCGTCAGCGGTGTTGAAAGTCTCATTTCTGCTCTACGTCTTTCCGGTCCTTCTCATGATACTTGGGGCTGCTATCGGACAGAACATGGGTCCGAGATTGCAATTGGACCCCTCAATCCTTTCCTTGCTGATAGGTCTCTTTTTTTTCCTTCTGGCTTTTGTATTCGTCCGGCTGCGCAGCAATCGAATGGGCAAGAAGGATGAGTACCGGCCACGCATCATTCGAATAATCAATTGACCCCCCATTCTTTAGATTACCGCGATTCATTGGCCTGCCTGAACGTTTCAAAGTTTTAAGCCTTTTTTCGTTTCCGTTTTATGGTTGACAGGTTTTCTTATTTTCGTTAACCTTCGCGATTTTAAAGGTTGACGAATAGATGAACGGAACAAAAGGAAAAATCCTCAATCTCCTCAGAGAAGAGTCAACGATCGTTTCGGGAGAGGCGCTCAGCAGCATCCTTGGTCTCTCGCGAACGGCCGTCTGGAAGCACATTCAGAAATTACAGGAATGCGGATATGACATCAGCACATCAGGTAAGGGCTACCATTTGTTGGTGGAGCCGGATGTGCCCTATCGGTGGGAATTTCCGGGGCGTGAAAAGGCGATCCATTTTTATCCGGAAGTCTCCTCGACCATGGATATTGCCCGTAAGCTGGCGCGGGGGGGATGCCCGGCGCTGACGGTAGTTGTGGCTGAACGACAGACACTCGGCCGGGGACGCCTGCAGCGCCATTGGACCTCCGAAAAAGGCGGCCTCTATTTCACGGTCGTTCTCAGACCCAACCTGGCGCCGATGCTCAGCCTGCAGGTGAACTTCTGTGTATCCCTTGTCATGGCCAGGGCGCTGCAACAACTCTACGGGATTCCCGCCGCGCTAAAATGGCCCAATGACATTCTGGTCAACGACCGCAAACTCGCGGGTATCCTGTCCGAAATGGAGGCAGAGACCGACCGGGTGGCCTATGTCAATGTCGGTATCGGCCTCAATGCCAACAACGATCCATCCTCAACCGTACCGGGAGCCGTGTCAATCAAGGACATTGTTGGGCAGCCGGTGTCACGCAAAGCCTTTCTGGCCGCTTTTCTGACCTCACTGGAGGCCAGGCTTGAAACCTTGGATACGATAAACGTTATTGACGAGTGGAAGACCCAGACGGTTACTATCGGTCGCAAGGTCAAGATCCAGACCCAGAGTGAGACGTCTGAAGGCACGGCCGTTGACGTGGATGAAAACGGGTCACTGATCCTCAAGCTTGCAGATGGGACATTGAAGACGATCTTTTATGGTGACTGCTTTCACCTGTAAAATTCGCTAGTGTCCATCCATAAATGGCCTTTTTTACGTTGGGCGGCGTTCTCCGCAGGTTTCCGACTGTGGCGTACGAAAAGTACGCCTCGCCGCAAACCCTTGTGCGGCCTTGCTCAGCGAAAAAAATTCTCTTTTGTGAATTGGTCACGCATTAGTGCCATCAACTTTTCGAGAATGGACACTCGCTAAATGAAAAATAAAGGACTTTGATCGAAGGATGATTGAAATGAACCCGCAACAACCCATTTCTCTGAGAATGACCGTTTATTCAACCCTATTTGCGGCCCTGACGGCTGTGGGTGCCTATATGGTTTTGCCGATAGGACCGGTGCCGGTTGTCATGCAGAATCTGTTTGTGTTTCTGGCCGGTCTTATTTTGGGCGGTCGCTGGGGGCTGGCCAGTGTGGGAATTTACCTGTTGGCCGGGGCCGTCGGCTTACCCGTTTTTGCCGGTGGAACGGGTGGTGTCGGACGTTTTTTCGGCCCGACCGGCGGATATCTAATCGGATATCTTCCCGCGGTGTTTTTGATCGGGTGGATCGCTGCCAAAACCGGCCAGCGCCCGGTGGGAGATATTCTGGGCATGCTTTGTGGTACGGTGGTTCTCTATGCCTGTGGACTTTTCTGGCTCAAGCTGCTTACCGGACTGCCGTGGACCAAAGCCCTTGCCGTCGGCATGCTTCCTTTTTTGCCGGGAGATGCGCTCAAAATTGCGGTGGCTGTTCCAATTGCCCGCGCGTTGCGCCCGGTGATCCATACCCCGGCACACTACCCGCAACCTTTAACCCCGCCTGCCCCGTAGCTCCGGTAGATGGTATCGGGGTTGAATTCTCGATGGGAAGACACGCAGTGTCATTCAACCGGGGCGCAACCCGTAACCCATAACAACAGGACACATTTTCCATGCCCATCATCGATGTCGATAATGTGAGTTACCGCTACCCGGACGGCACCATCGGGCTCGACGGGGTGTCCATGAGGTTTGAAAAGGGCACGGTGGTCGTTATCACCGGGCCCAATGGATCAGGGAAAACGACGTTACTGAAACAGCTCAATGGCCTTCTGGTTCCGCAATCCGGCAGTGTGAAAATCGAGGGTAAAGAGGTCGCCCGGGACCTCCGTCGCGCCCGGCAATTGGTGGGCATGATTTTTCAGGATGCCGATAATCAAATTGTCGGCGAGACGGTTGCCGCTGACGTGGCTTTTGGACCAGAAAACCTATGCCTGGCGCCGAACGAGATTTCTTCCCGCGTCAGCGAGGTCCTGCAGACAGTTGGGCTGACCGCACTTTCCGAGCAATCTCCCTTCTCACTGTCCGGCGGTGAGAAAAGACGTCTGTCCATCGCCGGAATCTTGGCAATGGATCCGGAGGTTGTCGTTTTTGATGAGCCGTTTGCAAGCCTCGATTATAAGGGTACGCGGCAGGTACTAAAGGAAATGGTGCGTATGAAAAAGGCTGGAAAAACACTGCTGATCAGCACCCATGATCTTGAGAAGATCCTCCACCATGCTGATCGTCTGGTTATCATGGATACCGGTCGTATTGTCAGGGACGGCATTCCCGATCAGATTATCAAGGATGTCGAGCAGTTCGGTGTCCGGGAACCGTGTGTGTCACGACTGGGCTTGGCGGTCGAATCATGGCTCGCCTGAGTGCCTTTGTTACTTATCGATCCGGCGAAAGCAGCATCCACAAGTTGGATGTTAGATTCAAGCTTATCGTCTTAGCGTTCCTGTCTCTGGCCATACTGACTTACGGTTCCCTGCCGCTGGCGGTGATATCGCTTTTGGCGGTGATAGCGGGCCGCTATGTCGGATTGCCACCGGCTAAAATTCTGATTGAACTGCGCTATTTTATTCTGCTCCTGGCGCTGGTTGTTTTTGCACGGGCGTTAACGACGCCGGGTGTGCCGCTATTGGACGTATCGTGGATACCGGTGACCCGCGAGGGTGCCATAGCAGGAGCACTGATGGCATGGCGACTTATTCTGGTGGCCATATACGGTCTGATTTTCGTGGTCACCACAAGACCTTCGGCGGTCAAAGCCGCTGTGGTTTATTTTCTGAAACCGATTCCGCGGCTTCCCGCCGCTCGGATCGGCACGATGTTGGGGCTGCTGCTTCGTTTCATTCCGCTCGTATTCCGTCAGTCCGAGGCCACGCTCGATGCACAACGGGCCCGCGGAATCGAAAACCGCCGGAACCCCGTCTATCGACTCACCCGTTTTGTCATTCCTTTCCTGCGGCGCCTTTTTATAGGCGCCGATCGACTCACCGAAGCGATGGAAACCAGATGCTATTCGGACCTGCGGACAGACCCTATTCTTTCGGTACGAAAAAGCGACTGGTGGATGTTTTGCGGTATCATCGCAATCGTCGGGCTGCTGAGCTTTCTTTGACCTAATTTGAGCATTTGTCGAGGTTGCCGCGGGTACAAGAAAGATGTCGTTCCGCTATAGTCAGCTATGCGGGACGGCATATGACGCCGTAGATTCGGCAAGATCGGCATACCCAAAGGTTTCAAATTTTAAAATCAAACGATGATAGAATTCCTTAAATATAGAGTAGTTCCCCATCTATTAAAAATTTGAAACGCTCACTTTAGGTTTGAGATACCTCACTGGTTAATAGTCATCTGCAGTTGACAGGGGATTTTTTCGGGTGTAAATGCTGTGCCCGGTTAATGAGACTCTTTTAGGGCAAGGACGATTTGCCCTTTGCAGGCGGACCGTAAACCAAGAGAGAAGGGTGCGAAAAGTTGAAAATCGTGATTGTCGGGGCAGGCGAGGTCGGTTATCATATTGCCAGCCGCCTTGCGCGTGAAAACAAAGATGTTGTGGTTATCGACAGAAATCCGTACGCTCTGCGCCGTGTTTCCGAGAACCTCGATGTTCAGGTTGTTCAGGGTTCCGGAAGCAGCCCCATCGTGCTAGAGGAAGCCGGCATCAAATCGGCGGAGATACTATTGGCGGTAACCAACCATGATGAAACCAACCTGGTCGCCTGCCTGATGGCCGACATTCTCTCGCCATCCACCAGAAAGATGGCCCGCATCCGTGAAGCAGACTACGATCAGTGCTATGAACAATTGCACAGCAGCGCCCCCCATATAGACACCGTCATCAATCCTGAAATCGAAGTGGTCAAGACCATCGATCGTTTGATGCAGGTTCCGGGGGCTGTTGACGTGAATGATTTTGCCGAAGGCCGCATCAAGTTTGTCGGGATTAAACTTGAACCGACGGCTCGCCTGGCCGGTGTGCAGTTATCGGACCTGCCGTCGATGCTCGGTGACAATCGACCGTTGATTGCAGCGATTGTGCGCGACGAGAAGATTATTATTCCGCGTGGTGAGGATCGGTTGCTGGCCGGTGATTTGGTTTACTTCATCAGCGAAGAATCCAAGCTTCTCAACACGCTCGATGTGTTCGACAAACGCTCAGAACCGTTGAAACGGATACTTATTGTTGGCGGCGGCCGTATCGGACAACGGTTAACCACGTTGCTGGACCAGCGGCCGGTGAGCACCAAGATAATTGAGAAGAAGCCAGACCGTTGTAATATACTCGCCCAACGCCTGAACAAGGTTGTCGTGTTGTGTGGTGACGGATCCGATCAAGGCCTGCTGACCGAGGCGAATATTCAGGAAACCGATGTGGTGATTACCCTCACCAATGACGATGAAACCAACATCCTGATCTCGCTTCTGGCGCATCGTATGGGGGCTCGCAAGACCATCACCCGGGTCAGCAAGTTCGGTTATTTTTCTCTTATGACTACCATCGGGATCGAACAGATCGTTAGCCCGCGTCTGTCGGCTATCAACTCGATTCTGCAGCATATCCGCAAAGGCCAAGTGATCTCGGATATTTCCATCAAAGGTGAGGAGGCCGAGGTCATGGAAGCTGTGGCCCTGGAAACCTCCGAAATCGTCTCCAAACCCCTCAAACGCATTGCGTTTCCAAAAGGCGCCATGGTGGCAGGCATTATTCGTCAGGAAGAAATAATCATTCCCACCGGTGACAGCGTTATCGAACCCGACGACCGGGTTATCATTTTCGCCACCCGCAAGGCGGTACCCGGCATCGAAAAGCTGTTGGCGGTCAAGCTGGAATTCTTTTAAATGCGCTGGCGCTACATTGCTAAAATTGTCGGTGTTCTGAATTTCTTTTTCGGACTGACGATGGTCTTCGCGATACTCTGTGGGCTCTTTTTTGCGGATTCGAGCATCAAGCCCCTGCTCGAATCGATGGGCCTGACCATCGGCGCCGGGGCGGTGCTCTATTTTGTGTTCCGGGGCGCCAAGGCAGAGGTGCTGACCCAGCGGGAGGGAATGGCGATTGTCGCCTTATCATGGACGGCCATCGGATTAACGGGGGCCCTGCCTTTTTATTTGGGCATCGATTCCTGCATTTTTGTCGACGCTGTTTTCGAGTCGGTCTCCGGGGCTACTACCACCGGTGCGTCTATCCTCACTGATATCGAATCGGTGCCAAAAGGGTTGCTATTCTGGCGCAGTTTTATTCAGTGGCTGGGCGGCATGGGCATCATAGTGCTATCGGTAGCGATCCTTCCGTTTTTAGGGGTCGGCGGTATGCAGCTTTACAAGGCAGAGGTTCCTACCCCAGTGCCGGACAAACTCAAACCGCGCATCCGCGATACTTCCATGGTCCTATGGAAGGTTTACGTTCTCCTCACCCTGGCTGAGTTTGTTATGCTTGTATTCGGGGGAATGAGTTTTTTCGATGCCCTGTGCCACGCTTTTACCACTTTGCCGACCGGGGGATTTTCGACGAAAAATGCATCCGTTGCGCACTATGACAGCGTTTATATCGACAGTGTCATTCTTGTTTTCATGGTGCTGGCCGGCGTCAATTTTTCATTGCACTACCAGGCATTGAAGGGTCGTCCACTGGCTTTCTGGCGGGATGCTGAATGCCGGTTTTATCTGGGTGCAGTCCTGATCCTGACACTGGTGGTGAGTTTCAACGCTTACGGAGAGGTTTACCGCTCCATTTGGCAGGCATTGCGCTACGGGTCTTTTCAGGTGGTCTCCATCGTGACGACCACTGGATATGCCACAGCCGATTACGAGCAGTGGCCAGCCATGTCGCAGCTGATCCTGCTGATGGGCATGTTCCTCGGCGCCTCCGCCGGCTCCACCGGCGGAGGCATGAAGTGCTTGAGGGTGATGCTTTGTTTCAAGTACAGCTACAAGGAACTGTTTTCCCTGATTCATCCCCGTGCCGTCACTCACGTCAAGATTTCAGGCATCACGGTGCCGGACGATGTGATGCGCAGCGTGCTCGGATTCATGGTTCTTTATATGGGACTGTTTGCCGTCAGCACGGTATTTCTTGCCGGACTGGGGGTCGATTTTGTCACGGCCATCGGTGCCGTGGCCTCCACCATTGGAAACATCGGGCCCGGATTTGGAATGGTGGGACCGGTGGAGAATTACGCCCAGATCCCCTACCTGGGCAAGTGGCTGTTGATCTGGTGCATGCTACTGGGTCGGCTGGAGGTCTATACGGTGATCATTCTGCTTGTGCCGGCCTTTTGGCGTAAATAGCTGGCGTCCGTCCATAAATGGCCCTTTTTCCCCTGGGCGGCGTTCTCCGCGGGTTTTGATCCTCAACGTAGCCATGCTACGCCTGCGGTCAAAACCCTTGTGCGGCCTTGCCCAGAGAAAAAATTACTCATTTATGAATCGGACACTTACACATGTGCCCATCGATTTTTTCAGTCGATCGTGGGTGGGCACTAGCTATAAAATCGCGAATGCGATTTTATCAAACGCGGCCATGCCTCTCTAACACTCAAAAAATGGTAATGATATCAGGAATAGAGAACGCGAACCTGTCTTTAAAAGTATTGGTTTAGGGTCTAATTTTAGGTTGACAAGCGACGATTTTCTCGTTATTTAAACCCACTTTGAGCGGTTTGAGGGGCCGTTAACTCAGTCGGTAGAGTATCTGCCTTTTAAGCAGAGAGTCGTTGGTTCGAGTCCAACACGGCCCACCAGAAGGTATTTACTTTGCGTCCCCATCGTCTAGCCCGGTCCAGGACACCGGCCTTTCACGCCGGCGACAGGGGTTCGAATCCCCTTGGGGACGCCACCAATAAAATTAAGGGTTTAGGAGAATTTCCTGAACCTTTTTTGTTTTAATATTCCTAATACCCAACAAATATACTAAAAATTACGCACCAAAGCCTCAATTTATTCCTTCTGCAAGGTTACCCAAGGTAAAAAATTATTGAATCGTGTGCAGCTCAAAATGAGCTATTGAGGAAATTCATTGCGTGGCATATTCCTGCTGCTTCCTGACCACCGGCGGTGGATCACAATAATAACACCGCCACTCAGTGGAGGGCGATTTGCGCCAAAATGCATTCTTTCCGCACTTTGGGCAGCGTTCGGGTTAATTCGCTTTGATATTCTTATCGTTAATAAGTTTAACTTCATTCTGATTTGACATACTCTATAAGAGGCTTTTGATAATAAATAAGCGCTTTGCGCCACGCTTCCCATATATCGGGCGACCTGTCAGGCCAACGGGTCGCCTTTAAGGCCCCAAATGGTGAGAACATGTTTGCCAGTGAGGGATACAAGCAGAAAAAAGCAGCAATGAACGCTATCGAGTCCATCAAGAAGAATGCTCATAGTGCAGAGATTGATGAGCAGGGTTAGTTATGAGTAGCAGGGCTATAACGGTCCTGCTATTATTTTATAGAGAAGGAGCCACAGTAAATGCCCAAAGCCTTTGTCACGGGAGGAACGAACGGGATTCGTTGGAGCCAATTGCCCCGGCGCAAAAACCTGGCAAGGTTATCGATGTGAAACACAAATTTGCTAAAAAAAGTTTCGATGACCGATATCTGTGGAAACCAGCACCTGAGATTTAAACTTGACTATTCCCTGTAGCTCAATGCAGGGTCACCACACATTCCCTCTCCCTGGGGAGAGGGTTAGGGTGAAGGGATAAAATCAATCAGTTTTGATACCCTGTAGTTTGCTGAAGGGAGATTCATTTGCTATTCAGAAAGCGATTTTCGGCTGATTTAATGAGCGCTATAATTTTAACTAATGAATGAAATTTACCTTTATTATTCAAGAAATGGAAATTAAGAGGCGATCCTGCTGTCTTGTCGATAAGTAGTGGGGCAATTCAGATTGAATAGAGAAGAAAATGAAAATCAGAAATGAAAAATCGGACACTCTCGATGATACTTTAAATAATATCTGGTTCATGCTTGAGCAAGGTGCTACCCATTCGGATGATCCTTTTCATTGGCCAGTGCTTGGCACCACAGCAAGAGAGGGGTGCAGTTTGCGAACCGTTATCCTCAGGCAAGTCAAGGTGCCCGACCGAATTTTAGTTTGTCATACCGATGCGCGATCCGCAAAAGTGCAAGAAATTATGAATTGTTCGCAAACTAGCTGGTTGTTTTATCATCCCAGAAAGAAAATTCAGCTGAGAATATTAGGATATGCGACATTACATGCGCATGATGCATATGCTGATAGACAATGGGCTGATACCAGCATTACAAGTCGCCTGAATTACTGTACGTCTCAGCCTCCCGGCGCACGCATTGGTAAGCCCTCATCCGGATTACCCGATTTTCTGCTCAATAAAATCCCAACCCTTTTGAAAACCGAAAGGTGCCGGAAGAATTTTATGGTTATTGTGGTGCACGTATTTTCTATTGATTGGTTACTTTTGAATATAACCGGGAATCGCCGTGCCCTATTCGAATGGGATAAGGACAGATTGCGGTCCACCTGGTTGGTTCCGTAGAAGCCCTATCTGAAAATTTTGGGATTGCACCTGAAAGGTGCAATGAATTTAAGGGGGTTTCAAAGATTCGGTTCAGGCACGAAACCCACACATTTAGGCAAGCAAAAATTGATTGTCTTTCCTATTGAAATATGCTGTCAGACTCCTCTGCAGTCTACAGTTCACCGATGATGCTTGAATTTACCGAAATTTAAAATCTTAGTTGATTGCACATTTTGTTTCGAGCATCCAGATATTATCTGAAATATTCTCGTTTAATTTGATATTTGGGCATCTCTCAATTTATAAACGTTTCAATTAAATTAGAAAATACGTGGTGATGCAATGAAAAAAGAATTTGGATCAAATTATGCGTCGATTTCAGACGTTAATTTTAGAGCCAAATACCGGGCAAGTTGTTACTGCAATGCGGTAAAATACGAAGTATGCTCGGATCCTGTAGATGCAAAAATATGTCATTGTTTGGCATGTCAAAAACTGCATGGGGCTCCTATGCAATGGGCAGCTATATTTCATAAACATGATGTCAGAATTACTGAAGGCATTGATCATCTAAACTTTTACAACAATGAACTAAACAAACACGAGAGAATTCTACCTTGCAAAGTAAGTTGTGCTTTGTGTGGCACTCTTATTGCCGATGAAGGACGTAAAATGTGGCTTGCGTTTCCATCACTTTTCAATTTCGGGGGTGTATCAAGAGTTCCAACGAAATTCAAACCAACGTGCCATATTTTCTATGGTATGCGGGTTATTGATATAAATGATAATCTGCCTAAGTGGTTCGGTCACAAAAATCAAAGCCCAAAATCTGATTGATTGGGGTGTGAAATCATCTATCCGAAAAGTCCCTCTCGATTTTGGACATCTAAAAAAGTATTTACATCAAGTGCTACTATGCGGAGCGTCATAAATGATTGCGCATACAAAACCGGTGAGTCCCTAAAATGAGAAGGTCTTTCGATTCCATTGCGCATTAATATTGGACGCTGTGTATAGATCCGAAATATTCTCTGTTTGAGTTGGTAATTTACGTCTTCTGCATAATTGAAAGGAGGCATTGTGGACCTTATTACTGTTAATCATGAAACGTGTAATCAAGATGGAATCTGCGCTGCTGTTTGTCCCGCTGGTATTATAGAGCTTGTAAAGGGAGAACCCGTTCCTATCGATGACGCTGATGAACTATGCATCCGTTGTGGACATTGTGTGGCGATTTGCCCCACAGCGAGTCTTACCCATGTAGATATTCCATTGGAGAGCTGCACGCCGATAGTAAAAGAACTCAGGATTACTGTCGAACAAACCGAACAGTTTTTGAGGAGCCGACGTTCCATTCGTCAGTATAAAGACAAATCTGTTGATAAAGCTGATCTGAATAAGCTTATCGATATCGCACGGTATGCTCCCAGCGGCCATAACTTACAGCCGGTTGAATGGTTGGTCTTGGGTGATAAGGCGGAGTTGAAGCGCCTTTCAGGAATTGTGGTGGAATGGATGCGCTGGATGTTGACCAATATGTCGGATGTTGCCTCGTCCATGCATATGGATCGGACCGTAGATCGATATGAGAATGGTTATGATGTCGTTCTTAGAGATGCGCCGGCGGTCATAGTCGCCCACGCCCATAAAGAAAATCGTGTGGCACCAGCAGCCTGTAACATCGCACTGACTTACTTGGAATTGGCCTCAACCACATTGGGAATGGGGGCCTGTTGGGCAGGCTATTTTAATGCGGCTGCAACTACTTTTCCGCCTATGGAAAAGGCCTTAAATCTGCCCGAAGATCACAAGGCATTTGGTTCCATGATGGTTGGATATCCAAAGTATCGATATCAACGCATGCCAATCCGGAATGTACCTAGAATCACGTGGCGACTATAAAAAGAGAAAAGCAGCTCGTTGGATTACATATTATAGCCAGACCGTATATTCAGTTTCAACGCTATTTTCGATAGTTACGAGACTGGCAAGAAATCTACCGCCAGGAATCTTTCAATTTTGAGGTAAATTTAGAGCATATCATAACTTTTCTCTGAAACAAGATAACTCAATATATCAGCACTTTCGTAATATTAACAACATGATTTTATTGGTCCACAGAGGAGATCACTGTGTTTACTTTGTACTCGAAATTCGATTACCCCACCGCCTTACGGTGGTGGCTTGCCCTCGTCCTGATTTGCTGCGCCGCCACTTCCATTCACGCCCAGGAAACGACAGAAACCAAATCAGTCGGGGAGAACACGCCCACGGGGACGCAGCAGACTGCCAGCGGTAAGCCCACGTTCAGACCCATCCTAACGGACAGCCCGCGTGCCACGCTCAAATCGTTTCTCCGCCTCAGGGACGAGCTGGAACAGACATTGCGATCCTATAGATTGGACAAATCCCGTGAACTTGCCGAGAAGGTGCACGTGATTAGCTCTCAGTTCCACGAGCTGCTAGACTTGTCCTCTGTCCCGCAATCGCTTCGCGATGAGATCGGAACCGAAACAAGTGCATATTTGCTCGACATCCTTGGGCGTGTCGAATTGCCTAACATAGAAAGTATTCCTGACGAAGAGGCCTTCGACGATGGTGTGTCACCCGCGAAATGGCGCATCCCCGACACCCCGATCTGGATCGTCCAGGCCGATAAGGGAGCGCGCGAGGGAGAGTTTCTGTTCAGCGAGAGCACGGTTATGGTGGCGCCGCGTTTCTACCAAGGTATTAAAGATCTGCCTCTGCAAACGTCTTTGCCCATCATTAGCTGGCATCTCGCTATGCGCCAGATTACCGGACCGATGATCCCGGCGGCGGTGCTCAGAATCGTACCGCAAAGTCTGCGCGACTTCTGGCTGGATACACCAAAATGGAAAGTCATTGCGGTGGTCCTCCTTAGTGCTCTCGCAACGCTCCTGCTGTTCCTCTTTCACCGTGCGATCAATCGCCGCGAAACCGAAAATCGAGTCGGCTTCCTGCTGCGTCATGCCCTGACGCCGATTGCGATCCTCGTGGTGGTCTGGAGCCTAAAGGATTTCATTGACAACCAAATCTTTGTTTCAGGCGCATTTTGGGCCGTGGTTGCCGATATGGCAACCATTTTGATTAATGCCGGCGCAGTCTGGCTTTTATGGCTGGTCATGCTCGCCATTTTCGAGCGCATCATTCAGGCACGGGGTATCCCGGAAGGTAGCTTCGACGCGCAACTCTGGCGAATTGGTGCCCGTACACTCGGGACCGCGGTCAGCGTCGTGATCATCGGTAATGCAGCACAGGAGCTGGGACTGCCTCTCTATAGCGTTGTGGCTGGACTAGGTATTGGCGGTTTGGCAGTTGCGCTTGCGATTCGCCCGACTCTCGAAAACCTGATCGGCGGCATCATGCTCTATCTGGACCAGCCCGTGCGGATCGGGGATTTCTGCTCTTTCGGTGACAAAACCGGCACCGTCGAAACCATCGGCGTGCGCACGACCAAGATCCGGGCGCTCGATCGCACTTTGATTTCGGTTCCCAACGCCGCCCTCGCAGATATGCAGCTGATCAACTGGGCGAAATGCGATCGGATGCTGATCAGCGCGACCATCGGTCTCCGCTATGAGACCGAAAATGATCAATTGCGCCATGTGCTGGTGAAGTTTCGCGAGATGCTCCATGCCCATCCCAAGATCCACTCCGACACGGTGCGCGTGCGCTTGGCAGACTTCGGTGAATCCTCCCTCGACATTGGCGTCCGGATATATGCACTGACCCAGGACTTCAACGAATTCCACGCCATACGCGAAGACGTCTTGCTGCGAATGAGCGATATAGTTAAAAAATCGGGAAGCAGCTTTGCCTTTCCGTCACAGACCCTCTACATGGGTCGCGACGACGGACTCGACGGTGAGCGTGGCGAGACGGCTGCGAAAGAAGTTGCATCTTGGCGCAAAGCCGGCAAGCTGCCGTTTCCAAGACTTGCGGCCGACAGAATTGAGCAGCTCAAAGGTACTCTCGACTATCCGCCGCGGGGCTCGGTCGAGGCCGGCACTTTCGAGTCGCAGGTGTGGGAAACGTCCGAGCGGCTCTCCGCCGAGCCGGACGACGAAGAGGAGAGCGATCGCAAACCGCCATCGCAAAAACGTGAAGACGATTCATAGGTCGGACAGATAAAATTTCAAGACGTATATCCTCTGGAAATAAGAGAAAGTATCACATATTGAGAAAAATTGAATTAGATATGATATCCCGTGATAACTAAATCATATCTTTATAAAATCTTCGTAAGGTGAATTTTCAAATAATGCAAGTAACCCATGGTTTGACAAGAGCCAATTATTGAAGTTACCCCCAATATAACACAAGGCACCTGGATCATATGATAGATTGAGGGCTTGATAGCCGCCCAATAAATCCTTGCACTTGCTGCCTAATTTTGGTTTCTATTCAAGATTGAAAAGGAGGTATATCGAATGATTTTTCGATTGGTCACATACCATGCATTAGACGGCAAAGATGCCGAGCGTTGGATGCAAACTAGTGCATTAGAGCTTCGTGGTGTCAAGGGAATGAGGCATTTGGAATTTATCCGTTCCAAAACTGATTCATCTCTATATGGAGCTATAATGCACTTCAGGACTATTGAAGATCTGGACAATTATAAAAACAAGGAGTCCGGAACCTACCAGACACTTGTTCGCAGCATTCGTGAAACATGGATGGACAAAACGAAGCCTGTGAACGAGCAGGTTTTTGAAATTTTGGATATCTGATTGCAGATCAGTTATATCGTGTTTTTGGAAGAAGCAGTCACAGCAGCAGCTCATAACGAGGGTTTGAATTTCATAACATTGCTATGATCTTTAGGCTATCAACTGGTTGATCCGTTTGAGATAGTCAGGTCGTATCGTCACAATTGGCCTGATTTCAGATAGTTGAACCTGTGGCAAGCTCAAGCCATTTTTTTTACTTCAATTCATCAGGCTGATTCCGAAAGAAGTTTGTGATGAATATACTGTTGATCAACTCTAATCGGCTCAAGCATCCATGGCCCGTAATACCTTTCGGTCTGTGCGCGGTTGCCGCAGCTCTGGAAGACGCGGGACATGACGTTGTTTTTCTGGATCTATGTTTTTCAAAAAATACTGATCTAGAAATCCGCCTCGCGCTCAGCAAGTTCAAACCAGATATAGTCGGAGTCGGCATCCGCAACATCGACAACGCCTCTGGATACAATACCATTTTTTTTATCGAGCAGGTAAAGATTGAAGTGATCGATCCACTGAAATCGGCCTTTGAAGGCCCGATTGTCATCGGCGGTGCCGCGGTTGGCATTAGTGGTGCGGAAATACTGCATTTTTTTAACCTCACCCTGGCTATTCAAGGCGACGGTGAGCGGTCAATGGTAGAATTGTCTGAGAGGCTGGAAAAGAATTTACCTCTGAGTGGTCTGGGCGGATTGATTTTAAGACAGAATGGCATGATAGTCGAAGAAAATCCGCCTTTGCCGGTTACCGATATGAATGCCTTGCCATCAATAAAATTTGCCCGTTACATCGACATACGGCGCTACCGTAAATACAACTCACCGATTCAGGTCCAGACCAAACGTGGCTGTGCCCTAAGATGCGTTTACTGCACCTACAAACGGCTTGAAGGCAGTGTTTACCGTCTTAAAGATCCGCTGCGTGTGGCAAATGATGTGGAGACACTGGTATATGAGACAGGCATTCGCCAAATCGAATTCACTGACAGTACATTCAACATCCCGCTGGAGCATACGAAAGCGGTTTTACGGGCCATAGCCGTCAAAGGTCTAAATCTGCGGTGCCGGGCTTTGGGTCTGAACCCTTCAGCGGTTGACGAAGAACTGGTGGAGCTTATGAAACAGGTTGGTTTTCAGGACGTTGATTTGGGAGTAGAATCCGGCTGCAACCAGACGTTACTCAATTTGGGAAAGAATTTTCAGAAAGAGGATGTACTGAAGGCCGGGAAACTATTGCAACAGGCAAAAATACCAACGTCTTGGTTTTTACTCCTGGGTGCGCCGGGTGAAACGGAAGATACGCTCCAAGAAACGTTTGAGACCATAGCCGAGGCGGCTTCACCATGGGACCTTGTGGTCATCGGCGTCGGCATCCGTGTTTACAAAGGTGCACCGCTCGCCATGAAATTACAGCAAACGAACCGAGATAGGATCAAAGACAACTTCCTGTACCCGGTGCACTTTGAACCTATGGCACTTGACATTCTAACCATTAAAAAAATCGCCAAGCGCGCCTACCACCGCCATCCCAATTTCCTGATTTACAATGATAAGTCACAATACCCTCAAGTGATATTGGAGGCAACAAGCGTAGTTTTTAAATTGTTCTTTCCGCATCAGCCCATTTGGAGGGTTTATATTTTCGTTCGCAAAATTTTCAAAACACTGCGATTGGGTGGAATGAAGTAGTTACCCCTGATATTGGCATTGGTTTGAGGCGGGTTCCTCGGCAAAGGGCAGGTTTGTGTGCAGTAAAATATTTTCTTATGAAGATTTATGTTCGCATTTTGAACATTGACTCAATTGGCAAACCAAAGCGCAAATTAAGACGCGCTCCGATGTATTTCCAACACCGATTAATCGCAAATCAGGCTATGTAAATTATCAGCTATGGTCTCGCACCTATCATCCTGCGGAATTACGTGATCTATCCTGACCGTATCAATATAATTGATTCAATTTAAGATAGTTACGAAACTAGCAATCTGTAATCATAACTGCGTCAAATTTGCGGCTGATTTCGAGCATATCATAATTTTGGTCGAAGTCCGGTCTCAATTTATCTGTCTTTTTTATCCAAAGCATGCATTTTTGCGGCTCCCAACCTCTATCCCGTCCTTTGAAACTCTCCGACCAGCTTATTACCCTCGATCCCTTGCAGGACGAACACCGACAGTGACAAAGCTGAAAATCTAACAAAAAAACGGGCTCCCTCTGATTTGTTTTCAGAATTGAACCATAAAATATTTGACTTACTAAGGGGGTCATTTCCCACCCGACACTAAATTTCAGCTGATAGCGTCTTTAAACTACTACATGTCGGGTAGCTTTTAACCCCATTAGTAATCTTTTGACTTATCACCTGATCAAGCAGGAATTCCAAGAAGCTTACACCGCTCTTTGCGTGATTATTTTTGCAAATTCAAGGGTTCGTTCGTTTCGTAAAAACTGTTAAACTCAGGCGAAGAGGCCTTCAAATACGTGAACCACAGCACCGATGGAATTCAACCGAAAGGAGCTGAGAAAAAGGCTAAAGAGGCTACTCTTATTTTTTTGTAATAAAATTGTAACCTTTTTTTGATCAATACGTTTATATCTTAACTAAACCAGGATTGGATGGATGAATAACAGCTGGCGACTTATCAATAACCTTTAATATCTTGACAGGAGAAAAAATGGATCTAAGAAAAGCGAAAACCCTTTGTTTGCCCGTGGTGTGTTGCATGGTCCTTGCCCTGGTGTTTTTTCAGGCGCCTGCAAAATGTTATGGCTTTGACATCGAGATCGAGATTGATGTTTCTCCGAATGTCCTCAACATTCAGAGTGAAAGTGCTATTGTCACTGTTCATACCGACATCGACTATTATTTAGTGACTGGAGCGTCTGTATTTCTCAACGGTGTTGCAATCGAATGGTGGAAATCTGATGATCGGGGTAACTTTGTTGCCAAGTTCGTGTCAGATGAAATAAAAACATTGGAAGGACTGATCATAGGCGACTATAATACACTGACATTAATTGGGTTCACTACGGGTGAAGAGGCATTTGAAGGAACGCAGGATATCATGGTAATTGACAACATCCCGGCAGGAGCAGGGAAAGAATAGGCGGAGCGTTACTCCCTTTCTGCTCGGTGGTATATTTAAAAGGCAGAGTTATTATAAGCTCTGCCTTTTTTCGTTTTTAACTATATTGTATTTAAGACCGGTTTTCCAATGCACAACTCAATGTGAAGATACCTTGAAGGGCAAAAAAGTCAAAGCCTAAAAAGTAAATTATTCGGAAGCGCATCATCGACTCGGGAGCTTTGATACCTGCTATGATCCGTGAGTTATCATGCGGTCGATTTCCTTGATATAAACACATCGCATAATGGAGTATAGGGGGTGACACTCAAATTGGGGTTCACCCCTTTTTGCATTAACAATGTAGGTTTTCAATCCACCTCATCGCCTCTGTATCGCTGATTGGTTGCCAGATTGGCGTGACGGAGAATGATTTTGCTCACTATTTCGATTGGCACTCCAGATCGAGGGGCATAGGTTGCCGAATGTCGCCGCAGGTCATGCGGTCTCAGGTGGATCCCAACCATCTTTCCTGCTTTTATTACAACCAGCCTGGCTGCTGCATAGGTAATCGGGAAAATGCGGTCATCTGGTCTATTACAAGTCTGAGAGGCGTAGTCACGGAGTCTATCAGCCACCTTTTGTGGAATAAAAAAAATCATATGTTCTTTCCCGCTCTTCGGTTCTCGCAGGATCAGCTTTCGATCCTGAATGTCATTCAATCTGAGTTTCAGCACCTCACCAACCCTCATCCCCCCACGGGCCATCAGTTCAAGCATCAATCGATTGCGAATTTTGGTAGTCCGGAAAATGATCTCGTCAACGGTCTCTTTTTCGATGATTTTCCATCTTGATACCACCCTTTCCCGATAAAGCTTTCGGATCATGGGTGTGTCACACGGATTGCCTATGTCGGGGTCGACGTTATTGCGGAAAAAATTGAAAAAGGCGGACAGGTGGGAATAACGGACTCGCTTTGTTTAGGGCTTGTTACCGTTGGTATAGCTGTTCAGAAAGGAAAGGACATCATCCGGTGTAACCTGTTCAATCTCAGCATCACCGAACTCACGGCAGAATCGTTCAATAACTGACCAATAGGACCGAACGGTATTTTTTTTCCGAGTGGGCTTTGTGGGAATCGATCCAGATTCTCGCGGCTTTGGACACTTTCATGGTTTACCCCCTTTGGTTGTTGATGTTTGACATCCGGGGAAATCCCGAGGTAAATCAATGATATTCAGATCGTATATTCAGTTTCAACGCCAATTTCGATGATGAGGGCGACAAATCCTAAATTTCATTTAAGCAAGAACATGTCGAGATGTGAATTATAAAAATTGACATTGATTCCATGAGTTATGACGAACTTGTTGAATTGAATCAAAAGATAGTTGAAAGGTTAAAGTTCTTAGATTCAATGCATACCCACAAAGAAATGATGCAGTTCAGTCCGGGGGATAAGATATGTTTTGAAGCGCCTGGTCGAGGTAAGCAATTCGGCACTTTGGTTAAGTACAATAAAAAAACGGTAACTATAATTACCGAATCTGGACATAAATGGAATGTTTCACCACACTTGCTTACAAAAATTAAAAACGTAAAAGGAAATAATGACGAGAAAATCAAAATTATTGACATGCATAAAAGGTGAATCGAATAACGAGTTGCCCCCTGTGTCAGGAGAGCTGTTACATAGGAATTGGCGTCTGAAGCTGACTTAATATTGACAAGCAGCGTTATATACTTTGTACTGTGAGCACAATGCTTTCAAAAGAATTATTTTCATGATAGCCACATCGTATCGTCATATTTAGTGCGATTTCCGATACTTGTTTGTGTGGCAAGATACATTCAATTGGAGAGCACCTATATTACACCGCGCCACGGTCCGTCATTTCAAATCAAACTGAATAATACCTGAATCATTCTGGTATGGGTTTGAAACCTCAAAAAAAGCCCGGATGTCTGATCAATTAAGGAAAGGATAATAATGATACCGCATGTGATTTATCATATTCGTCGACCGGAGGAAACTATAGTATCCTCAGTGAGTCAGCAGGACGTTGCCACCCTGCATGAAGCCATGGGGCGCCGTGGTGCTGTAGACGCCGGGATAAAGCCGCTTTACAGTGGTATGCGACTATGCGGCCCGGCTATCACCGTTCATTGCCATGCCGGAGACAATCTTATGCTTCTAAAGGCCATAGATGTTGCCAAGCCAGGTGATGTGATAGTGGCTGATATGGGAGATTCAGACCAAATAGACGGATGGGGCGAGATTACATCCCTATCTGCAAAGGTCCGGGGAATCCTTGGATTTGTGACAAATTGCTCGGTTAGGGATGGTCTGGCTATTAAAAACATGAGCTTCCCAGTTTTTTCACGGGGGCATTCGATCAAGGGAACAGTGAAAGATACGCTTGGAAGCATCAATCAACCAATCGCTTTCGGTGGCATTATCATTTATCCTGGAGACATCGTGGCCGGCGACGATGATGGAGTCGTAGTAATACCAAGGAAAGAGGCTTCAGAAGTGGTTCAAGCAGCACAAGAGCGAGCAAGCAAAGAAGAAAGAGTGATGGACCAGATTCGTGAAGGTAAGTCAATTATAGAGATTTATGGATTTGACAAAATTCTCTCACAGAAGGGGTGTATAGAAGAGTAAACATTAAGTTCTGCGGCCGAAGTATTCCAATTCTGCTTCAACATTACCACAATATAATGCGGCCTTTAGAATGGCGTTGAATCTTACAACACCTGCTGTGACCTTTGAGTTATCATCCGGCCGATTTGCTTGAGTTAGACAGATAATATCTTTACAGATTGTGCGCTTACCGTTAGTTGGACCTGTGGCAAGGTCTCACAAATATTGACCCAACCGCACTTAGTATTATCATCATTGGTATTGTTTCAATTGCCAATTTAACCATAAAAAACTATAGATCCTTAAGGCATTTTAATTAAAAACATGACTTCAAATTAAATCTTGAGATTCTAATCTGCATGGTAAAGTGAGGTTGTCATGGCATCAATTACAAATCGTATGATACGGGCAGCAAAGCTCGATGTAACCCTTTATGAAGAGGTAGAGGCCGACAAGGGAGCAATGGGACAAGCCATGGGGGTGGTCATCCTCTCCAGCGTTGCTGCGGGGATCGGAACTATCAGCGTTACAGGGTTAAAGGGCCTTATTTTCGGGACTTTTGTTGCTCTTGTGGGATGGTTTGTCTGGGCGTATCTGACATATTATATCGGAACCAGACTATTACCTGAGCCACAAACAAAAGCAGATTATGGGGAGTTGTTGCGCACCATTGGGTTCTCGAGTTCTCCTGGAGTTCTGCGAATTTTAGCAATAATCCCTATGTTGGGGGCCATTCTCAATTTCATAGTCGGTATCTGGATGCTTGTGGCTATGGTCATTGCTGTAAGGCAGGCGCTTGATTATAAAAGCACCGGGCGAGCTGTAGGTGTATGTTTCATCGGCTGGATCGTCCAGACCGCCCTTTTCGCTTTGTTTTTTTGGTTGTCAGGGGGATTCGGTACCTCACAAGCGTAGACAGATGACTCTCCAGTATAATAACGAAATTGAGGCATTCTGATACCTGTGATAGCCAAACCTTATCTCACAAAAATCCTCAGAATCGGAAATTCAATTTAATGGCAAGGTGACCAAAGTCTTGAGCCCATCAGAAAAGTACAGATTACATCTACATACCTCAACTTTGGGGCAATTTGTTAATATTCTAAGATATCGCAAGTTTTCAATTGAAGGTGGTAAAATGTCTGGAAGTAAAAATAACTTTAATAGAAAAATCAGGTTTATCTTGAACACGATTATTGTTTGTGGAGTTCCGTTCTTTATATGCTTAGCGTTTGGAATTGCATCGAGTGAGTCGCAAGACTATTGGCCAACTGCGGCATGGCGCACATCTTCACCAGAATCCCAGGGGATTAACTCTGAGGTATTGGTAGATATGCTCTCAAGATTAGCATTATATCCAAACACTATTGATTCTGTAACCATAATAAGGAACGGCTATATAGTTTTAGATGCTTACTTTTATCCATTCAAAAAAGATAAAGCCCATATTATCCATTCATGTACTAAAAGTATTACTTCAACACTTATCGGTATAGCTATAGATAAAGGTCTTATCAAAGGTGTTCACCAAAGACTTCTTGGGTTTTTCCCTGAAACTACACCTGCTAACTTGACAAAGGATAAAGAGAACATTTCCCTTGAAAATATTCTTACTATGGCAACTGGATTGGAATGTAGAGACACCTATAAGGATAGATGGCAAGGTTTAAGAAAGATGTGGCAAAGCAGTGATTGGACGCAATACATGCTTGACCTTTCGATGAATGAACCGCCCGGCCAAAACTTTGAGTACTGTAATGGTGCTACCTACCTCTTGTCCGCTATCATCCAGAAAACCACAGGAATGCGAAGCTATAAATTCGCAATGAAAAATCTTTTTACACCTATAGGTATTACCAATGTAAAATGGGAACCCAACCCACAGGGTATTGACGTGGGTTACGGTAGAATGTTGTTGAAACCACACGATATGGCCAGATTTGGCTTGCTTTTCTTAAATAAAGGGAAGTGGCAAGGCAATACCATAGTATCAGAAGAATGGGTTACCGAATCAACAAGAGGCTATCTTGCAGCCACGCTTTTTGACCAGTATGGATATCAATGGTGGGTTGATGAGGCAGGTTATTATGCTGCTGCTGGATATGGCGGGCAACGCATTTTCGTTATTCCTAAACATAATATGGTGGTCGTGTTTACCAGCTTCAAAGCCTTTAGAAAACCAGACACCTTAATTGTTCATTATATCATCAGGGCAATTGAATCTGATTCGCCATTACCAGAAAATACAACGGCAAATACGCAGTTAAATGAATTGGTTGAAAAATATTCAAAATCACCCCAAGCGTTTTCCGTTCCAGACCTTCCTCCAATTTCTCAAATTATCTCCGGAGTAAAATATAATATTGAACCTAATGAGACAGGTTTTGAGAATATCAGCTTCGATTTTGTTTTAAAGGATAGTGTAGCAATTATGGAATATAGTTTAAAAGGTAAGGCATATTCTGTAGAGGTTGGCTTAGACGGTGTATATCGGACAACTGAATTGCCTGAGGAAACAGTCGCATTTAAAGGAGATTGGTTATACGATGATACTTTTATGTTTTCCTATATTAATGTAGGGCATACTGAAGGCACTAGTAGTGAAATCAAATTCATGGGGGAAAATGCAGAAATCAGCACTATTGGATCCTATGGCGACAGGCTTAGGCTTAAAGCGGTGAGGGATTAATTCTGTAATCCCAACGCATGACTTCTGGCATAATTATTCAATGCCAATTTGCCGAGACCTCCAACGTATGCAAATTCTGGCCGAATCTGTGATATCGCCTATAGTATCTGTAAAAAATCAGGCCCCCCAAAAGCGGCGATATTGTATACGTATCATCATATAAGCTGAACAAAAACCTGCTGCTATAATTTTTGAACTATCATCTAGTCGATTCGCTTGAGATAGCCAGAACGTATCGTTTCATATGGTGTGATTTGCGGCAAATGTATCTTGCTATAACCCCCCAAACCTATCGTAATAATATATTTTATTCGATAGTAACGGCGGAAAATATGAACACACATTTGTGATCTTTTTTGATACCGTCAAACACTTCCTATTTTTACAATGACCGTTGGAGGCTTTTAGACCATCCGGTGGCGTCTCATAGTGTGTTGAAGTTTGACGGTATCTGTTCCAAAATAATCATGAATTTTGGCAAAGCCATAGGTAAATACTTGGCTTTATATCTTTTTTAGTGACCCCAAATAGCAAGACTTCTCCCAAAAAGCTCAATGTTGATTGAACATGTGCTCGCCGATGAGCCATCAAACCTATCAATTAGCCAATTGTGTGAGGATTACCAAACTTTATTTGTATAAAAGATGTAAATTCATATAGTTGGTCTACTGGCAAGGTACATGCACTGTGGTCAAATTGCAGGATCTTGCAACAGCTATACAAGGTGTTTAACGAGTCGAAAATTTAACAGAAACTATTTGATGATAACTTTTTAAAAGCATATGAAAAAAACCGTTGCCGAAATTAGCAAAAGGAGAGTCCAATGTTACTAAGAAGGATATACTTTATTGCTTTTGCCATCTTAGCTTTTGCTGGTTGCAACTCTACGCCGGTTTCAGATCAAGCATCTACACTTGCTGTTGATTTTGGCTGGACAGAAAAGTCAGGATGCTCTAGCATATCTCCACCTATAAAAGTTACTGACATACCAGAAGAGACAAAATATCTTAAAGTGACAATGATAGACCTTGATATGCCGACTTATGATCATGGTGGAGGTGAAGTCACCTACAATGGTATATCAACTATAACCGAAGGCACTCTAAAAGCTTATAGTGGACCTTGTCCGCCACCTGGCACTGAACACACATACGAAATAACAGTCAAGGCTTTATCCGCAGACAAGAAACTCGTTATAGGTCAGGGCAAAGCGATTAAAAAATTCTCCAAATGAAAAGCATTTTCTCACTTTATCATAAACATCCTCTGATACATATTAGCGTCATAAAGTATCATTTGACGGGGCGATTTTTTAATCCACAAATCGTAATCAACCAAGAATCTGCCGAGGTAATTATGACTTTTATGAAATGGGGATGGAGGTTGCGGCACTATATTTCCATGATTAAAGAAAATGATAAGTGGCTAATAACACGTTCGAATTGGGAAACGAACTAAAATGAACAGAATGGCCAATGTATCAGCTATCGGCAAAATAAAGATGTTATAGCCAGATCGTAACTGAATATTGAATGTAATTTCTGCTGGTTAAGCTTTTGGCAAGCAAGTTCGAGTATTGATCGGTCTCACATATTCAACATAATCTATATATATCTTAATCTTTCGTATCTTACATATACGCTCAATATCACAACCAAAACATCCATTTATAACGAACAAAGGAGTTCAAAACAATGAAAGCCGTAATTGCTGTTTTGAGCATTCTGGCAATGGTAGTGATGTTGGCCCTGCCGGCTGCGGCGGTCGACATCCCATCGGAGGTAACACTGATAAAGAATGTCAACATTTTTGATGGCCAGAGTGAGGAGCTCTTGATGGGCTACGATGTGCTCGTGGTTAAAAACCTGATTAAAAAGATCGATAAAGACATCAAATTAGCAGGCACTTATGAAATTGACGTGAAAACTGGTGGTTATAAAGAAGTGACCGGTGGCCTCCCCAATGATCTTCCAGGGTGGGGAGACCAGGTCATAACGGTGTACGAACCTGAAAAAATGATCAAGAAAGACGTCAAGGTCAACGTTATTGATGGAAAAGGCAGTACGTTAATGCCCGGACTCATCGATGCGCACTGGCATACGACCTATGCCTCCACGCCTGCCGCAATTCTTTTACTGAATAAAGGCGATATGCCGGAAGTGGCCATTCGCAGTATGACAGCAGCGAAAGAAACGCTTTTACGGGGATTCACCACGGTACGAGACCCGGGTGGCAACCCCTTTGCCATCAAGAAATTGATCGATTCCGGGGAATATCCTGGTCACCGAATTCTTCCCTCCGGTCCTTTTATGAGTCCAACCGCTGGACATGCTGACCACTACGGACTGCTGGAGACCCCAAGAGACAAATCAACTACCAACTATTGGGAACGCAATATGATGTCCATGACGTCCGACGGAGTAGATGAAGTTCGACTGAGGACCAGGGACATTCTTAAATACGGCGCAACACAGATCAAGATCTGCACCGGCGGCGGGGTATCTTCTTTATATGACCCATTGGATGTGTTTGAATATTCGATGGATGAAATCAAAGCCATTGTCGAGGAAGCCGCTAACTACAACACCTATGTACACTCACACGTGATGAACGACAAAGGGGTCCGCAAGACTGTTGAAGCGGGGGTCATGTGCATTGAACATGGGTTTTTCGCATCAAAGGAAACCTTGGAGCTGATGAAGGAAAAGGGAGTCTGGCTTAGTCCACAGCCCATGGCAATAGAAGACATGGAGTGGGCCGATCCGATAAGTGCAGCGAAGTATAAAGAAGTTGTTGATGCGGTGAACAGATTGTACCCATTGGCCAAAAAAGTGGGCGTAAATCTTGCCTTTGGAACCGACCAACTCCTTGATGCATCAAAGGCACATCAACAAAGCGACTACCTGGTACGATTAGGAAAATGGTTTTCACCCTACGAAGTGCTGAAAATAGCCACCTCTGAAAATGCTCGGTTATTGGAAATGAGTGGTCCCCGCCACCCCTATCAGGAAGGCCGACTTGGTGTGGTAAAGGAAGGCGCCTATGCCGACTTGATCATCGTAGATGGAAACCCAATGGAAAACCTCGACCTGGTGGGTGATCCGGACAAGAACTTTGTCGTGATCATGAAGGACGGGAAGATTTACAAGAATACATTACCCTAATGCCCGATTAGCCCCTAATAAGGACCCTGAGCAGTTGGGCCACCCCCGGCTGCTCAGGCCCGCGACTGAATTGCAGATACCTAAAGCAAAGCATAAGGCCAGACTGACTCGCGTTAGCTGCTATCTAAGGAAAGTTTCGATATTTTTGAAAAGCCTATGATAGCCAGATCATATCCTTATAAAAGACCCAGAAGCTGGATTTCCACATAATGGCAAGTCCAAGCGCGTGAATTGAATATTTTCGGTGTTTTCTTAGTATCTTTTATAATAATCATCGTTTCCGGTCGCTGCGAACTCCCGGAACTGTCAAACTTTGGGAGTCTCCCCAGCAAAGCTTGGGGTTTACCGATGATTATTATAACCTCGCAGCATATCTGTCTTCTCTCCAAGTTCATTTTTCGAACTGTGCGAAGTAAGTGCCCAGCACATAGGTATCGTAGATAGTGGGCTCCTCCAACCACTGGTTCAAATTGGCTTCATTGGCTTTCCGGTTTGGGCTATCTTTCCATTTCAACCAATTTTCAATTCCCTGCCACATAGCAATCACTAATATTTCCTGCGGATTATCGTGGTTGATCAACGATTCTCCGGAGATGTACCCCTTCTGACTCATGGCATCCGAGCGGAATTTGTTCAGCAATGTAAATACTTCCCGAGTCTTGCCTTCCTTTATCTTTCTCTTGATCAGGACTTTAACAATCATTGCGTCCTCCTTTCCTGAAGCGAGGTGAGGAATCGATCTCAGGCCGCCACAATATGGCCACTCTTTAAGGTGAGGTATTGAAATCTCGAAATTTCCTGTCGCAAATGGAGTTCTTCAGCAATACTTAAAGCCATTAGCCCTCCAATGTTCTTAGAATGTAAGTTTGCTCCATTTTCAATTATGGTTTTTACGATTTCGGTGTTCTCTGCAAAAACAGATTTCATTAGAGTATTCCACCCTGAATATTCCTTCGTATTTACGGTGATTTCATTTTTAAGCAGCATTTTCACAGCTGCCCAATTCTCGTTGGCTACGACCCACATGAATGAAGAACATCTTCGCGTATTTTACTTTACTTTTCTAATACCGGCTATATCTACAGTACGCTTTATCATTTGGCGATATATCAGCAGGATACTTATCTGACTTGCAGATAAATTCGAGCACTTTGCCATCAGCACTAATTTTAGCCAGCTTGTACTTTGTTTCAGACTTTGGGTCTTGCATTTCTATTTGGTACCAAATATTCCCTTCTGAATCATTCCACTTTTTAGTTATTGTATACATCCCCGTTTTGAGTGCGTCATTTGAGGTTTTGGTATTGTAACCAGCAAATGTGCCATCATAGTTAAAAATAAGTTTTTGGGGCGGGTTGCCCGATGAGTAATCCATATTTATCCAAGTGCGGCAAATCTCATCGGACTCAGAGAATGAATTGGTTGCGAAAATTAATAGAGAACTGCATAAGGTCAGCAATAATAGTTTTTTCATGTCGTTCCTCCTTTCGGTTGAATGGTTGTTAAGGTCCAAAATCTCAATCTCATGAAGGCACTACGCGGATTACGGATCTGTTTAGAACAGAGGCTAAGTCGACAGCGCCATGGGGCTATTGCTCAGTAAGAAGATGTGAGTAGTGCTTAAGTGGGGTCTTTGGAAGCGAATTGGGTCAAGCGAATATTTTAGTAGCGAGAGATGCTAAGGAACTATACATTTTCACGTCTATAGGCTTCATAGGTCAAATTCAATAGAGCAATATACTCATTTTAATGGGGATAATTCCCTGGTAGGGGGTAAATCGCCTAATTCGGCACTTTGACGTTTCGGAAATTGAATATAAATCATTTAATGGCAAACCATTATAAATAAATTTTCTTTTTGCATTTTGATCAGGTTAGGTAAAACGTTAAATGCACTAGACTCTTTTTCATTTTAGTAATATCCGGGAGTATACGCAATGGCGCTTTGTCCATGGCCTGCTGCATGAGAGGACCCCTCAAGGCACCCATCTGTAATTCTCAACGGAAGCCGGCTCTTCCATCCGCTGCAGTTGACAAAAAGGGTCCCAATGGGTATTTGATTGCCGTCACGAAAAGAATCTTAACTGAATGCCAGAAAGAGGCCATTTGATTTATGAATGGAAATAAACCAGCGAAATCGACGAACATCCTGGTTCTAGGACTGGGGGGCGTCGGCTTTTACCTGGCCAAGCGCCTGGTACACGAAGGATACGCCATCACCGCTTTTGAATCGGAGAACGGAATGATCCGCCAGGCCGATGGGACCCTGGATGCCCGCCTGATTCAGGGCAACGCCATGAACATCGATTGCTGGCGGGAGGCCGATGCCGGGAAAATGGATTATCTCATTGCGGTCACCGACAATGATGCCGTCAATATGATGGCCTGCATGATCGCCGACCGCTTCGGTATCCCGCGCAAAATCGCCCGGGTACGCTCCATGGATTTCGGGGGGCAAGATTCCATCCTGAATGCCGAAGACCTCAAAATTGATCTGATAATTCACCCTGAAGAGTTGGCTGCCCAGGAAATTTTTAGGCTGGTTAAACTCAGGGCCGGTAACGACATCATTGATGTCGCCGATGGGCAAATTCAAGTCATGGCCACACGCATTCCTGAGAAATCGCCCTTGGCCTACAAGACACTGATAGATATCGCAAAAGAGCATCGTGAGTTTCCGTTCCGGGTGGTTGCGATTGCGCGGGGGATTACGACCCTGATCCCCGGCGGAGGCCACGAGCTATTGCCGCAGGATCAAGTCTTTTTCATGGCCAGCACTGAAAACCTCCCCAACTTGATGGGCTTCACGGGTGTCGAGCAGCAGAAACGTCATCGGGTAATGATTCTCGGTGGCGGCTTGGTTGGACGCCGTCTGTCCGAGCTATTGGGTAAAACGGTTGAGGTCCGACTGATCGAAAAAGACGAACGCTCTGCCCAGGAGCTTTCATCTGATTTGACGAATACCGAAGTGTTGCTTGGTGACGGATCGGATTCAAATACGCTGGTTTCAGCCGGACTGATGGACATGGACACCTTTATTACTGCTACCGGAGAAAACGAAACCAACATCATGAGCTGCGTGATGGCTAAACACCTGATGAATAAGCACAGCGGCGGATCAAACGGTAAGCAGGGAAAATGTATTGCACTGGTCAACAAAGAGGATTATCTGGTGCTGGCTTCGACCATGGGCTCGGATATCGCCCTGAATAAAAAAATACTGGCCGGCAACGAAATTTTAAAATTCATTCGCAGGGGAGAGCTACTTTCAGTTGCGCACCTGCATGGTCTCGAAGCCGAGGTGGTTGAAATCGTTGCCGCCCCAAACTCGCCGATTACCCGTAAACCGCTTTCCAAAATGGATTCCAGTTTTTATGGAAAGATTATGATCGGGGCCATCCATCGCGACGACGCATGGCAGGTGGCGGTCGGGGACACCCACATTCAAAGTGATGAGCGGGCGATTGTTATATGCCTGTCACAGCATTTGAGAGACGTCCAGAAATTATTTCTGGCCTGAAAAATAATGTGTCCAATTCATAAATGAGAATTTTTTTCGTTGGGCAAGGCCGCACAAGGGTTTGCGGCGAGGCGTACTTAACGTACGCCGTAGCTGGAAACCTGCGGAGAACGCCGCCCAGCGGAAAAAAGGCCATTTATGGATGGACACTATTTATCGTTTCCAGAATGACGGGTAGAATATCACCAGTGCCGAAAACATTTCCAGCCGTCCCACCATCATGTTCCAGGATAAAAACCATTTACCCACATCTGAAATGTGGGCGTAATTTTCGGACGGTCCTACCGCGCCGAATCCCGGTCCGATGTTCATCAGGGTGGCGATTACCGAACTCATGGCGGTGACATAGTCCATTTGGTCCACCAGTACCATAAAGCACCCCCCGCCCAGCACCAGGAAGATGTTGACGATAAAATAACAGACAGCCAGATCGATGATCTGAGAGTCGACCGGGCGTTGATTCAAGCGAACCGTTACTACGGCCATCGGTTGAAAGAAAATACGTTTGATCGCCGCGACCCCGAATTTCCATATCAGGACGTAGTGAACGACCTTGATACCGCTGGTGGTCGATCCGGCACAGGCGCCGATAAAGCAGACCGCGTAGAGGAACATCTGCGCGGCCTGGGGCCATTTCTCGTAATCGGCCGTGGTGAATCCGGTGGTTGTCAAAAGGGACATGACCTGGAAGGTTCCGTAGCGGATCGAGTCGGTCAGGGTGGCATATGTATTTTCCTTCCACAAGATCCAGGACACGATACCGCAAAAAAAGAGCAGGAATCCCAGATACCAGCGGAATTCCGTATTGATTTTGATAACCTGCCAGTTGCCCTGCATCATATGGTAAAAGAGCATGAATGTCATGCCGCCCAAGAACATGAAGAGGATAACGATCCAATCAATGTAGGCGCTTTGGTAATATCCGATGCTGGCATTCCAGGGCGAATAGCCGGATGTCGACACCGTCCCAAATGAAGTACACAGCGAATCGAAGATCGTCATACCGCCCAAGCACAACAAAATGGTTTCCAGCAGGTTCAGGGCCATATAGATTCCCCAAAGCCAGACCATGGTATCCCGGTTTCGGGGTATGAATTTTTCCTTGGTAATCACTTGACCGGGGCTCGACTCGGCCCGAAACAGGCGCAAGCCTCCCATACCCTGGGGCAGAAAAATAACGGTCAACGTCAAAAACCCCATTCCGCCGAGCAGGTGGGTCTGGCTGCGCCAGAACAGCAATCCGTGCGGCACCACTTCGATATCTGTCAGGATGGTTGCACCGCTGGTGGTGTATCCGGACATCATTTCGAAAAAAGCGTCGGTAAAATCGGGAATCGAACCATGGAACATAAAAGGTAGGCCGGAAAGCGCGGAAATTAGAATCCATCCAAAAACGGCGATAAAAAAGCCGTCCTTTATGTTTAATTCATCATGGTGCCGAAATAAACGCCACAGCGGCACACCCAGGCCGAGGATGATGATTCCGGAGGTGACAATCGAATATAGGTCGTCTTCCCCGTAGTAGAGCGAACAGATTAATGGAAATACCAGGGAAAGGCCGGTAAGGATCAATAACTTTCCCAGGACATTGGCAATAGTGGCGTAATTCATGGGCATCCAAACATAGCCCGCATATTTCACGGGCCATGTCAGTTCTTTTGCCAGGTAATCAAAGGCGTTGTCGGACGTGGGTGCGGCAAGGTCTTTCATCCGCCCGCCATGCAAAGGCTCTCCATTTTGTCACATGGGCGAACGGGCCGCTCGCTGCTTTCATTCGATTCGTTATTTTCGCAATATCAAAAAACTAAGAGCAATGAACAAAATTCATTAATTAACACAAAGTCTGTGCCTTGTCAGTATCATATTGTTTGGGGCAACCAATAGTCATTCCCGGTTTAACCACATTGGATATAAGGAATATAGCCATCAGAGGATCAAAAGATATCGAATCCAAAAGTATCATGTCATTTCTCCAGGATGGCGATGACACGCGCCGAAGGGGCTGAAGCGACAGCTCGTCATCGGATTTTAAATACATGCCGGCTCTATTGACCTGATCACGGGATTCGGGTTAAGGGTTCGAACAATATTTCAAACTTTCTCAAATGAATCATCGTATAAAAATATAGGAGGTTTGGCGTTGAAAAAAATTGCTGTTTTACCCGGTGATGGGATCGGACCGGAGGTCATGGCCGAGGCCGTTAAAGTGCTCGAAACGCTTCAGGACACGTGTGGTATAAAACTAGAAATGGAATTTGCCGACGTGGGCGGTGTGGCGATCGACAACCACGGTCATGCGCTCCCCGATGATACCCTGAAAATATGTGAAGCCAGTGACGCGATTCTTTTCGGATCGGTGGGTGGACCCAAGTGGGAGAAATTACCGCCCGATCAGCAGCCGGAGCGCGGGGCATTACTGAGGCTGCGTAAACAGTTCGATCTCTTCTGCAACATCCGTCCGGCCAAAACCTACCGGGCCCTGGCCGGTGCCAGCCCACTGAAGCCTGAAATCGTTAAGGATGGCTTTGAAATCGTATGTATAAGAGAGTTGACCGGCGATATTTACTTCGGCCAACCCAAGGGTCGTGAAGGACACGGCGCGGATGAAAAAGCTTTCGATACCATGGTATACTCGCGCCGGGAAATCGAACGCATCGCACGCGCAGCCTTCGAAATTGCCCGCGGCCGCCGACGGAAACTGACCTCTATCGACAAGGCCAACGTGCTGACGACCATGGTTCTCTGGCGTGATGTTGTCAACGAAGTGGCCAGTGAGTTTCCAGATGTTGACCTGGATCACCTCTATATCGACAACGCCACAATGCAAGTCATGCGAGACCCACACCGGTTTGATGTTTTATTGGCCGGTAACCTGTTCGGTGACATTATCACCGACGAGTGCGCCATGTTGACCGGGTCATTGGGAATGCTGTCTTCGGCCAGCATCAATGCGGGCAAGTTCGGCATGTATGAACCGGCCGGCGGATCGGCGCCGGATATCGCCGGAAAGGGAATCGCCAATCCGGTGGCCCAAATCATGAGCGCCGAAATGATGCTGCGTTACAGTCTGGAACTTACCGATGTGGCTGATATGCTGGCAAAAGCCGTGGGCAAAGTCATCGAGCGGGGGATTCATACCAGCGACATTGCCACGAAGGGATCGACCATTGTAGGCACGCAGGCAATGGGCGATGCCATCAGTTCCGAGATTAAGTCAATTACCTGACGCGCACGGAGCACTTTTTAGATAAGATCTGCGAATTGTAACCATTGAATTCCACTGTGAATTGAGGAGAATCTGTACCGGAAAGCCCGTTGCGGGGTATCAGCCTGACCTTGTTGGCCACATTTTATATTATCCTAATCGAAGTTGTCGTTTCTGCGCCATATACCCTTCTGTTCGGCGCTCCCCTTGAGTTTGATCTGTTGCCGTGGCTGATCGGAATCGGCATATTTACCGCCATACAGCAAGTATCCAAAAAAAGCGGCCTTCCGACACGCCGAATCATCGCTATTGGCACCTTACGGTTACAGTGCCATTATTTGGGCCACCATCCTCGGTTGATTTTTCTGGCAAGAACTCCCACCTTTTCGGTTGTCATCGGAACGGCCGTTGTCATCGCCAGCAACGTTTTTATCGGTCGGCGAGAGAGAACAGGTGCAATTGACGGTACTGTATTACGATTTAGACCACCGGCAGTCAACCAAAGTCAGTGAAAATTGACCCGTGCTTGGCGCTGCATCAGCGTGCCCACGCAGAAAAGTAGACATTGTACTGGTAAGAGACTATATTTGAAGACTTTTGCCCGGAGTCAATGCCCGGATGATGCGTCTCAACCGAGACGTTCTTAAATTGGTTAAGCCGCAATCGAACAAAACGGTTTT
This sequence comes from uncultured delta proteobacterium, assembly GCA_963848135.1. Taxonomy (GTDB): domain Bacteria; phylum Desulfobacterota; class Desulfobacteria; order Desulfobacterales; family SG8-13; genus JARFQH01. The sequence continues at coordinate 22,931 of CAWKCK010000017.1, read as the reverse complement.
TAATTTCAATTGAATAGAGCCTTTATCCGTTAAATTGGGCGTATAAAGGCATGTGAAGGCCTTCCAAGGGGAAGGTTAAAAATATCAGAGGTGACCCATGAAGAATACAGTATTTCTGATAGCGATATCTATCCTCATCGTTTCTTTGGTCCTTTTCGTACCGCCAGCGTCAATGGCGTCCCCGTCGGGTGGAGACATCTCCGGCAAACTTGTCGGTGGTTATCGCATTCTACCGATCACCGTTCCGCCTGATGGCAAGGTCTTATCGTTGACGGTTTATCGCGGCGATTATATCAAGTTTGACATCGGTGATTCCATCGTCAATCCATACTTGAAGATCCCGGCATTGTCGATTGAGCAGATGTTGTTCAGAAATCCGGCTGAGGCCCCTTACTTCAAAATGAAAACAACCGGTGTTTTTGCGTTTACCCTCGGGGAACTGAGCGGAAAGATCTCGGTTGTCGACTTTCGAAAGCCAAATTATTCGGAAGTATCAAGCAAGGAAGCCTTCGAGCTTATTCAAAATATTCAGCCGCTGGTCCTGGATGTAAGAACCGATGCCGAATTCAAAAGCGGTCACCTGGAAAATGCCATACTTGTGCCGGTCCAGCAGCTTCAGGCACGTCTGAATGAAATTGCGGCGTATAAGAATCAGGATATTTTGATCTATTGTGCTACTGGAAACAGGAGCACGGTCGCCTCAAAAATCATGCTCGATTCAGGTTTCAAGCGCATTTATAATATGCGGCACGGAATCCGGCAATGGGGACACGATAACTACCCGATCGTTCGGTAACGCGCATGTTTGATGACCATTTATCAGCAGGCCATGAAATGGCCAGATCAAAAATATATCGAAATGAATACAGAAATTTTGGCTCGAAAACATTTGCTTCCGAATTAAAAATGGACTAAAAAACAGCCGACCACAGAAAAGAAAAATGTCTGATACCGAGTCCAGTGCTCCGACGACGACTTCAGTCCGGCCACAAAAAAGTTTACGATAGATGACCAATTATGAATGGATCCTCCAATATCTTAGCCGTGGCGATAATAATGAAATTTATGGAAAAGGATGCAAAGATGAAGAAAAATTGGATTGCGATGGTGGTGACGGTTTTGCTTCTATTATCGGCCTGCGTGCCTACCCAACAAGGTGTGACCACCTCGACGGTCACCAACCCCAGTGCTCATGTGGCTGGGCTCGAACGGGCCATGGCCAACGCCCGTTCAAATCAGGTCAACCTGTTGGCTCCCACGTGGTACGGCAAAGCCGAAGCGTCACTTGAAGCCGCGAAAAAAGGATTGGCAGACCAGGCCGAAATTTCAAGAATCGCGGAGTATGTCGCTGATGGAAAGAAAGAGTTGCGCAAGGCCGATGAGATTGCCACTGTATCACGTACCACACTGACGGATGTCATCAACCGGAGGGAAATGGCACGCAAAGCCGGTGCGGCCAGCCTGAATGGGTACAAGTGGACCGAAAACGACTTTCTCAGGCTCACGAGGGAAATCGAAAAAAACAATCTCGGCTATGCCATGCGGAACCGAAAGAGGGTCGCGGACGCATTTCGAGACCTTGAGATCACCGCCATCAAAAGCAACGTACTCGGGGAAGTGCGCACAACCTTGAAGGCTGCCGAACGGGCCGACGCTAAAAAATACGCCCCAAAGGCTTATGTGACAGCCGTACAGAAGCTCAATGCCACCGATGCCTTTATTTCTGCGAACCCGTACGAAGTAGAGGAGATGACGCGCAAGGCCAAAGATGCCCTATTTTATGCCCGTCGAGCCTATGAACTGACTCAGGAAGGTAAAAAAATTCAGGGTATGAATCCCGAACAGATCACGTTGCTAATCGAAAACATCCTCTATAAAACGACGAGCCAGTTGTCGGCTCCGGACATGCGCGACCAGAAGTTTGACATTCAGCTGGACAATATTACCGGTTCGGTTCGGGCCATGCAGGAAAATCAGAATTTTCTCAACAGTAAAATCAAGGAGCAGAACAGCGAAATAGAGGCGCTCGGTGCTGCGGTAATGAGCTTGGAAGGCAAGAGCCGAGAGGAACAGATGGCCAAGGAACGCCTGGAAGCCGAGAAACGATTCAACGAGAAGTTCCAGGCCATCCAATCTTACTTCAATAAACAGGAGGCCGAAGTCTACCGGCAGGGAGACCAACTGGTCATCCGTCTGAGAGGAATGCAGTTTCCCATCGGCAAGGCCGTTATCATGCCCGAAAATTACGCCTTGTTGAGCAAGGTGCAGCAAGCGCTGCGCAGCTTCGACGAACCGGAGGTCATTATCGAGGGCCATACGGACAGCACCGGTTCGGCAGATGTCAATGAACAACTATCCCAGGAACGGGCCGAAGCCGTGAAGCAATATCTGATTGCCAACAAAACCCTGCCGGAAAGCAAACTGTTTGCCATCGGGTATGGGTCATCGAAACCATTGATGTCGAACGAGACGGCGGAAGGACGGGCCGCAAACCGCCGGATCGACATGATTATTATACCCCAGAAACAATGATGGTATTTGGTATCTTGAATCAAAAAAGCAGAGCAATAGGGAGGAGAAGTGGTCGGTATTATTTCCAGCTCTAAAGTCGGGGTTTATGTCGATGCCGAAAATCTGAGACTCAACGGCGGATTCGGCATGCAGTATGATGTTCTGCGCGAATTTGCCTGTCGAGATGGTGCCGAAGCCGCACGGCTGAATGTTTATGTCGCTTACGACGAGGAACGTGCGGCTAAAGATTCAAAATACAAGTACAAGATCAATGAATTCTTTTTTGCCTTGAGAGAGTACGGTTACAAGATCAATCGTAAGATCGTCAAATGGTATACCGATGATTCCGGTAACCGCTTTTGCAAAGCCAATGCCGACCTCGACATGGGGGTTGACGCACTCTTGCAGTCTGAGAATTTGGATCGGGTGGTGTTCGCAACCGGCGATGGAGACTTCGTAAAGGTTGTTCGGGCTTTGCAGAACAAGGGCTGTCGGGTTGAAATCGTTGCGTTTCAAAATATCGCCAAGGATTTGCGCTATGAAGCCGATGTATTCATGCCCGGCTATTTGATACCCAACCTTTTTCCCCTGAAGCAGCCACGAGGAAAAAACTGGGGAGATAGCGGTTCGTTTGTCGTTGGTCGCTGCTACCACTATGATCAACAGCGCGGCAGAGGATATATGCGATATCTCATGAAGATTTCGGGCGGTTTGTGGATTACGGATGCCAGAAACCCGAATTCGCCCTACCAGACGGCTTACTTCAACAAATCCGATCTACCGGAGGGCACGAGCCGTTATGATCTTCCGGACAGGAATTTAATATTTCAGTTCAAACTGGAAAATCAGAAAGAGGCTGGCAACCTGCATGCTGTTGATCTGAAGCTCCTGGCTGAATTATAGGCCGTTAAGGGGCATATTCCCCACCGCAACCGATTAGCCGTTGGTCTTCTATCTTGAAGGTCTCCATGGTCTGGCTCTGCGAGTTCAACCAAAAGCGCTTCAGGCTGCCACCAGACGACGCTTTCGTTGAAAATCAGAGAGAATATCTGTCACTGAGAGGTAAAATGAAAGTTGGGACCGGATACAGTAACCATCCCAATGCCAGGGTGTCCGGTAAGCTGGTGGCTGAAAGGATTCTGGCCAGTGGCGGCTTTGATCGTCCCGTTGATCTGGTATTGGCCTTTTGCAGCGGAAACATCGACCATGAAGCGTATTTCGAGGGTTTGCAATCGATACTCGGAAGATCGATACCGATCATCGGCGGATCCACCATTGGAATTATTACAAACACCATCATATCCTATAACGGTTTTCCGGCGGGTGCGGTGGCCATTCAATCGGATACGCTTCGATGCCGCATCGGCGTTGCCGATCGGTTGAACGCGAGTGAAGGTGATGCCGGTCGTCGCTTGATGAGACAGTTGGATATTGGGCGCGAAGACGAATTGCTGCTCTTTTTTTACGATTCCATCAGAAACCCTGCGCATGCAAAAGTGCCGCCGGTATTGAACGCATCGTCATTGCTGATAGGCGGCATTGAAGACGGGCTCACGCCCGGCATACCGGTCATCGGTGCCGGCCTGGTCGGCGATTTTTCTCTGATGAAAACGACGGCTCAATTTTGTGGATCCTCCGTTGGCAATCAAAGCGTCGTCGGGGCAGTTTTGAGCGGCGATTTTTCGGTGTACTATTGTATCACCCATGGCTGTACACCTCTTAACGGAACTTACCATCAAGTGACGAAGAGCGATGGGGCGTGCATATTCGAATTGGATGGCCAGCCGATTGTACCTATAATCGATGACCTTTACGGCTCGCAGGATTGGCAGAATAAAAAACCCGTGGATCTTCTGACCATCGGCATCAATTGCGGGGAAAAATACGGTGATCCGGTCGAGGGTCGTTACGTCAATCGTCTCATAACCGGGGTCCTGCCCAAGGGCGAAGGCATCTGTCTGTTCGAGCCCGACATCGAAGAGGGCGCGGAAATCCAGTTCATGCTCAGGGACACTCAGAAAATGATCGAATCGGCCCGGCACAATACTGCGGAATTGATGTCTCGGATTCAGGCCGAGAAGCGTCGGGCCATGTTGGGATTCTACATCGATTGTGCTGGTCGTGCGGCAGACTATTCCCTGACGGCGGTTGAGGAAGCTTCCGAAGTCCAGAAGATATTCAACCACGTCGGCTGCCCATTTTTCGGTGTTTATTCGGGTGTTGAGGTTGCGCCTTTAATGGAGAGAAGCAGAGGATTAGACTGGACCGGCGTTCTGGTAATTCTGGCCGAGGAATAGCCCGAACATTTCATGAAATTGTTTCACCGAGCGGTCAAAAGGAAGTTATATCGGGGTGATGGTCAAACTCATGAACCGTATAACCCTGGGGCACTTTGTACCTCCCCTAGATTTAATGAAAGAGCTGAAAAGATTTCACCGTTCGGGTCAACCGGTGGCTCTCATGGCCAGCTTTATTCGAGAAACGCAGTAGACTGACTACAGCATCACCTCGAACTGCCTCCCGCTATGCGGGATCACACATCTGATCATTTGATTGAAGGTGTGCGATTGGCCACAATAGCCTCCAGTTGATGAAAATTCCGGGCTATCATGAGTAAGCCAGAGGTTCTTGCATTAACGATCGTTTCACGGCTTGCCGCCCAATATTACAGTTGCGCCCCGAACGGCCTTACCCATGCAACACGAAATATAGCGGGGAAGTAAAATTCGACATATAAAAACCTTACGTCCTCGCCACCATTTCTTTTATTCACCCTATCTGAGCCAAAGATTGATCAATAAATAGGTTGAGACCGCTGTGCCGAAGAAAGAGACGAATATCCAAAAAAAGTGCGCCGAACTGGAAGGTCAACTGCGGGAAGCGCAGTTGGAGGTGGCGTATTATCGCCGAATTGCCCAAAGGACTGGAAATCGGCATTTAAGAGATGTCAACCAACTGTCGCAACTCATTGCCCGGTTGAAAGAAGTAGAGGGGCTGTTAAGCGAATCGGAGGAACAATACCGCACGGTCATAGAGAATATCAGTGTCGGAATGGTGGTGATTAAGGATAAAAAAATTGTCTTTGCCAACACGGCCGTTTCGCAATTTCTCGGGTTGTCCGGTGAGGAGACCATTGATAACAGCGATCCCTTTAAGTATGTGCACGCACAAGATAGAAATTCGGCGCTCGAGAGGCATTTGAAGAGAATCGATGGCGAGGTCATCAGTAAATCGCATTCATTTCGTGTGGTCACCAAAAGCGGTGAAACAAAATGGGTCGAGGTGACCGGTTTGCGTATCGATTGGAAAGGCCAGCCGGCTGTCTTGAATTTTTTCCTGGATATTTCCGAGCGTGTTCAACTGGAAAAGAAGCGGAAAAAACTTGAAGGGCAATTGCTGCGAGCGCAAAAGCTGGAGGCCATCGGTACCCTGGCTGGTGGGATTTCACATGATTTCAATAACTTGATGATGGGAATCCAAGGAAGTGCCTCCATTATGCTTAACGATATGGATGTCTCGCACCCCCATCGCGAAATGTTGACAAACATTGAACAACTGGTCCGCAGCGGTGCCAAATTGACGGCTCAGCTGCTCGGTTATGCCCGCAAGGGGCGGTACGTTGTTCGGCCGCTGGATTTGAACCGGATGGTCAACAATCTCGGCGAGGCCTTTGGCAGGACCCGCAAAAACATCCTCATCCGTTACCAGCTCGTTGAGAATCTCCATGCCGTCAGTGGAGATCAAGGTCAGCTCGAGCAGGTCTTGATGAATCTTCTCGTCAATGCGTCCGATGCCATGCCAACCGGCGGCGAATTGATTCTGAAAACTCGCAATGTGAGCCGGAGCGATATCACGGACACGGTGTATAATCCCAAATCCTGTCCTTATGTTGAATTGACCGTTACAGATACCGGTATCGGCATGGAGCGCGACATACAGGAGCGGATATTTGAACCGTTTTTCACCACTAAAGAACTCGGCAGAGGCACTGGTCTGGGGTTGGCGTCCGTGTACGGCATCGTCAAGGGGCACAACGGTTACATCGATGTTCAATCACACAGGGGTAAGGGGACAACCTTCACCATTCTTCTTCCGACAACAGGGGAGAAAATCCACCATCCCGAGGCAGTACCTTCTCCCAAAATTTATCGGGGAAAAGGTGTCGTCCTGCTGGTGGAAGATGAAGAGGTGGTGCTGAAAGTCGGTCTTGAGCTGCTGAAAAAAATGGGCTACACCGCACTCGGTGCGGCTGACGGCTATGCGGCACTCGAGGTATTTCGCGCCAATGAAAGCGTGATCGATCTCGTCATTCTGGACATGATAATGCCGGGCATGGGGGGCGGTGAAGTGTTTGAACACCTGCGAGAAATTAAACCCGGTATAAAGATTCTGATTTCAAGCGGGTGTGACATCGATGACCATGTGAATGCAGTTCTGGAAAAAGGATGCAGCGGATTTATCCAGAAGCCTTATACTATAGAAGAGCTGTCTGATTGTCTCAATGACATTCTGAGCTAAGAGAGGAACTCTTTTGATTCAGCCTATAATTCATCGCCGGATGACCGGCACAATTTTGATGATATTTTTTACCGTGGCGGTTTGGTTCTCGGAGATCCACGCCGGCAGCGATACGCCCCGAAAAAGTGATCCGCAACTGGTCACGCACATCATCCTGTTCATTGGCGACGGGATGCAACTGGCTCACGAAATTGCTGCCAGTCGTTATCTTTTCGGTCAGGACGATGCCCTCGTGTTTCATCGGTTTCCCTATCGTGGCTACGTCACCACCTGGGATATCAACACGTATAATTACTGGGCGCGCCGGAGCGAAGCGCCTACCTTCAATCCGGATCATTTCCTTCCCTGGCTGGGATATGACATCTCCAAGGGCGGTATTCAACCCTATCCGTTACAAACCATTGGCATGGATCAGGCTTATCTTACCGCTGTCGCCACCGATTCAGCTTCTGCCGCCACGGCCTGGGCAACCGGTCACAAGACCGACACCGGCAATATAGCCTGGGCTTCCGGGGACCCTCCGAGCGGCGAATTGCCCACCATTGCCGAGATTCTGCGCAGGAAGAGGGGATTAGCCATCGGCGTGGTCAGTACCGTGCCAATCAGCCATGCGACACCGGCGGCCCACGTCAGCCATAACACCAACCGCAATGACACCACCGGCATTGCCAGCGAGATTATTCATTCCCTTCAACCGGATGTGGTTATCGGCGGTGGGCATCCCCAGTGGTATGGCAAATTCAAGTATTTGTCTGAATCCGACTACATCGCGCTGAAAAATGATGGTGTCGGCGGCGTTTATGATTTTATCGAGAGACAAGCCGGTATCGATGGGGCTGTTGCGCTGCAGGCGGCTTCTCGGGACGCGGTTTTGAACGGGAAAAAGCTCTTTGGGTTATATGGCGGTCGGGATGGAAACTTTGAATCACCGCAACCGCAGGACCGGCCCGAAACGCCGGCAGTGGATCGAGCGACCATTGAAAACCCTCTGCTCAAGGATAGTGTATCGGCGGCACTGACACTTTTGAGCCAGGAGCCTCGTGGCTTTTTCGTTATGTTCGAGCAGGGGGACATCGATTGGGCCAATCATTCCAACGACTACCGGCGCATGATCGGCACGATCTGGGATCTTGATCTTGCGGTTCAGTCGGCGATTGCGTTCGTTGATCAGCCGGATGATACGATCGACTGGTCGAATACTCTGTTGATCGTGACGGCCGACCATGGGAACAGCCATATGCGGTTCGGGAAGCGTCTGGGGCGTGGGGAGCTGCCACGTCAAATAGATGCGGCGGATGCGCCTTGTGAGGTGGTATACTGCGGCAAATACATCTATCCCGACAATGAGATCCGTTACGGCTCAAGTGGGCATACCAACGAGCTCGTTCGACTTTATGCACTGGGGAGCGGTATTCACCTGTTCGAAAAATACGAAGGTGCCTGGTATCCCGGTACGCGGATCGTCGACAACACCCATATCTTTAATGTGATGGCCGAAGCGGCAGGTGTGTCGCCCCCCGGTGTTAGTGAAATCCGGCAGCATACGCCTTCTGCCGGTAATGCTGCGACCAATGCAAACTAGCCCGGATTGGAATACCCCTGTACGAATACCGCAACACCCATTACGCTCGTGACAATGTGGCATTGGGGGGAATCAATCCCACCTCACCATTCATTTTCAACATTGATTATTCGAGCACTTTCCTCAAATTGATGAAATTGCTCCGGTCAAAACCGAGTGTTTTGAAAAAGGATAGCAAATCGGTGGAATCCCACCGGACCGAGGTGTAAACGTTGTGGATTCCTTCGGCCTTGTAGAATTTAAACACCTCGCGCGCCAGCTCTGCCCCGACCCCCTGCCCCATATATTGGGGATTCACCCCGAGCGTGGCAATCCAGGCACTTTTTTCGATGCCGAACCCCAACGTCATGATATAACTTACCATAAAGCCCGCGACCCGGCCGTCAAATTCGGCCACGAAGCAGGCATCTTCGGTACGATGCGCATGACTTTCGACCAGTTTTTTAAAATCCGCCCGAACGGGTTTTTGGGTGATGGCAGCGTATATTCGGCTGATTTCATCGGCATCACCGGGCTCTAATCTTCTGATAAGAACATTGTCCACGGGTAGATCCCCACGGCTAATTCATGATTTATAGAGTGAGCGAACCAGACACCAGTAAGTGGCATCAGTCGATGCGGATAATTTTCACATTGTGACCGACCCAGTTGGGAGGCAGATAAACGCGCCCGCTGTTACCGCTCGATTTGACCTTTTTCTCGATCATCTCCTCACCGTAAATTTCGAATTTCACCTGCTTACCGGGTTGCTCCAAGGTCGGTTCGTTTGCGGTGTTTGGCTCGGGGGTGTTAGCGTCTGTCGCCATAGCATCCTTCGGTATCAATCATAAGTGATGTTTGGTTTCATTTTAGCAATGTGCCAATGCATTCAGTCTGGACCAGCTTGCGAGTTGGCAGCATTTTGATCCACCGAGAAACTGTCGATAATATGTCTGTAGCGGGTGTGGTAATCCCGGTGCAGGCCGTATAGTCGTTTCAGATAGTTTTGCTTCTTATCTTCAGCCTTGATTGATTCCAGGTTGGCTTTCACCACATGCACGGTGGCGTTTATCGAACCCATCAACAGCTCACCGGCCACCAGGAGGTGGGTCTGCAAGGTCGGCGACACAAGCGGGTGAAGCTGCCGTATCCAATCAAAGGCCGTTGCCGATTTTTCCATGACTTTCATGCTGACGTCGATGATATCATTGAAGTGCTGCTTCATTTGCAGGGTTTTTCCATCACGCCGGGATTGCACGAAATTCAAATAGGCCTCCGAGTCTTCTTCCACAAGTGTTTCCGCATCCCGCAGCAACCGATCGATTTCTTTTCTTACCACCGGCAGGTTAGTGCCGATCAGGGAAGGGGAGTCATTGCGTTCGGTTTCAAACAGAACCACCTTGTATATGAGAGCAACAGCCATACAGAAACAGTTCGCAACAGCGGCGCCGCCGGCCGGGACGGGTGTGTAACTGGCAATTTTGGTAATGAATTCCATTGTCGTATCAACTCTTATAATCAATCGAGGTTATGCGCGCGACGGCTCTGTGATAGATCTGGTAAACGATCGGTTTCGCAGCAGGCTCGCGAATATCAGAATTTGGGTTTGGGCTCCACCTGGGTGACAATTGGTATTGAAATTGTCAATCAGACTGACCGGTCTACACAATTCGGACGAAACCGCATACGTCATTAAAGTTTATCGGTAGGTCTGAAACGATACGTACCAAGTAAATACTGAATTAAAGCTACAATAAAGCTACGTATGCCGACAGTCAAGCAAAAATAAAGCTTTACGTCTCGCCGTAACAGACAATCGGATACAGGTTGGAGGGCTTTTGAGGAGGGGGCAGACAGGATTGAAGGCTGGGCGCGATTGATATCCACAACAGCTTGAAGAACATCGAGGTCAATTGTTCAGCCAAGGCAGCGGCCTGATTTATGACTCCACCGTCGCTTGGTAGCAGGGACTGCCAATCCGTCGAGCAGAAAGTCAGGGCCCATATTATCTGGCAATTCTTACGCTAAACATGCAGACTACGGTGCCGCTTGCGAATGGCGTTGATCACCGAGTTTGAGCCTTGATCCGGTCATCTTGTCACGCCGCCTACCCCTTGAAAATATATTCCAGTCGTTCCAAATCATTGATCACCCGCCATGCACCGTTACCGCCTTCGACTTTCGAACGCCATTGGTCTACCCGTCCGAGATATTTTTTGGGATCTCGAATGTCCTGACGCAACTTGGTCACATTCAGTGCGACCACGCTGAAACCGCTCAATTGAAAAGGAATATCCCTTACGTAGCCCTTGGCCAGTTCTTCCTTAAGGTCAGAGAAAATGAGGATATACTTTTGTCCGGAGTTGACCTCATTCAGATATTCAATCGCCTGGAGAATACCGCCGGAAATATCGGTAAAGGGGCTGCTTTTCACATTGGTCACGAATTCATCGATGGTTTGCTGAAAGGCTCTTTTTTGGTTATTGGCTACCGACGGTCGCTGGTCGAAGGTCACCTTGGCGATGATGTCCTTTTCACTGAAACTGCCGGTGTCGATGCTGGCGACCGCAAGGGTGTCATTCGGCTGCAAGGTTCCAAGCAGATAGTTGATGATCGACTGGGCCTTTTTCAATTCAAGGGCGTACGTGCCGGACGTATCTACGAGCATATAGATGCCGGTGGTCCGACTCTGGGAGTCGGCACAGCCGGTAGTCAGCAATCCAATTAAGCATATGACGCTGAAAATCCGTTTCATTTCCTGCTCTCCAGTATTTGGGTGCGGTCTTCGTATGGCTTGGTGACCCTGTCCGCTTTTTTCTGTCGGCGGGATTTGGAAACCTTTTCAAGGGCTTCCCGAATCTTGAATGGCTTTTCGGTAATTACGCCCTCGAGCCACAGCGGCGGGAAGATGATCAGATCGTAGACGCTGGTGACAAATTTTCCGGTGTAATAGATGATATTTCCGGCCAGTCGGAGCAGAAATGCCACCGCGTTCAGTAAGCCGGCGGCCAAAACCCCTACGACGGTACGTGCTGAAGATATGAATGATTCCAGAGGAATGGCCACGAAAGCAAGGGCAAAAGGCAGGATAAACCCCATTATCATCTGACCAATTGTCGGAATCTTACTTGTGGTCCGGAGGGTTTGTTCTACTCCGGCCAGGGTTTGACGCAGCGCTTCCATGTCGGTTGCGATTCGATCCCGCATGAAGGCCAGGGCCGATTCGACCCCGGCCAGCACGGTTAATAGCGTCAGGGTGATCCAGATCATGCGCATTCTCATCTTGTCGTCCATGGCGCCGATGACTGGAAACATACGCGTAATGCGGAGCGATTCCAGGAGGAAAAGTCCCATGCTGAGTTCGATCAAAATGATGACCAGCCCGGCAACATCGGAGGTCTTATACGGACCGATGAAGCTGCCCCCTCCTACCATCTCTGACATGGGCAGTGCGATCAGATTGAAATTGATTATCGCCCCGCCGATGGCGATTAGCAAAACCAGCCCGGATATGAAAAACTGGGTCATGGATGAGGATGAGAGCTTGCGGGCCGCCTTATCGGTCTGCGCGCGGATTTGCTGGTATTCATCCATGTAGTGATCGATGCCCTTGGCACGGTCGGTCAGATCCATCACCGCCTGGCCAACTTCGTCCAGTTTTTTCTGAACTTTGCGCCACAGGGGTATCATTTTATTGAGCAAGGCGTGACGTTTACCGCTCGAGGCTCTGTAACTTTCGATGGCTGACTGGTGCTGGTTTCTGAGATTCTTATCGATTTCGCCCAGCATATTAGACACCATCGAATCGCCGGTGTGTTTGATATTGGCGATGGCCTCGATGATGGTGACCCAATTCGGCAGACTTGGCGGTACTTCGACGCTTTCGGCGTGATCTTCCTCCAATTTGGTCGCCACTTCGGCCATCTGACGATGCAGGGCAGGGTAGCCTTTCAAATCCCGGACCACCGCGGCGTTTATGCGATCGAACTCCCGTTCCACAAGGCGTTCAGCGTTCTCGAGCCCCTCGGCCATGAGAACCTCTCTATTGCGTTCGACGAGCCGCTTCTCGGCCTGCCGCACCGAAGCCGCAAAAAGCCGCAGGGCATTGTTCAAGACCAGGCTAAATGCTCGCACCGCTTTGTGGAATGGTTTCCGGGCAAAATACATGGCCGCCAGAAGCAGCAGCATGAGTAGAAACGGATTTGACGTGATAGGTAACAGCGATTCGGTGAACGTCATAGCCACCTCCGAAGTTAGATGGCAGGCTTATATATCGATGCCATCCGGATACGGTGAAGAGATCGTGTGAGACAGTATCTCGCCACTGTGTCGCACCCGCTAAAGTTCCGGGTTGGTACCCCTCGATCATAAATCGGCGCCGCTAAAAGCGAAACCCCTCGACTCTGGCTCACCAGGAGGGGCGGATCGGGGACCGTCGGATTGTTTTCAGATAGGCGCCTCTGATCTATTGGAAACCATCTTAGCAGAGGAAATGGGTTCTTTCAATCAAAATGTATGTATTTGTATATACAAAGTATTGCGTTGGTTCGGGGGGATGGCGGGTTGCATTGGGGGGGTAGTGGCGGTTATGTCAGGAATGTTTAGCGTCCGTAATGCAACTGACGCCCAACCCTTTTCTTATCGGAATAAAACAACGGTTGTCGGAAACACAGGTGGCCCGCCCGAGATCGCCTGATTTCCAGCGCTGAATTAAGTCGGGTTCGCGGATAAAAGGGCGCGACATGGAGATATAGTCGGCGGTATGATTGGCAATGATACGTTCGGCTATTTCATAGGATCGAATGCCGCCGACAAGGACCAAAGGAACGTTAACCTGGTTTCTAAAAGATTTAGCGGCTTCCTCGAAATAGGCTTCCCGATCTCTCGATTTGATTCCGGTTCGGACCGGGCGCATTTTCCCTGAAGCAGCAGTACCGCCGCTCAGCTCGATGGCGTCGATACCGGCCGCCTGCAATAATACCGCTGTCGCTACGGCATCCGGCAGTTCGAGTCCGCCGTCGAGATAATCCGCGGTATTCACTTTTATCAATAGGGGGAAATCGTTTCCAACGGTTTGTCGGATACTCCGGACCACTTCCAGAACGATCCGCGCTCTATTCTCGACCGTACCGCCATAAGAATCTGAGCGGCGGTTAAATACCGGGGACAAGAATTGGCTCAGTAGGTAACCATGGGCAGCGTGGATCTGGACACCGTCGAATCCACCCGCTTTTGCACGCGCAGCCGCAGTACCGAAGGCATCGATTACTTCACCGATATCATCCAACGTCATTTCCCGCGGCGCGGTTTTGGTATACTCATCGAGGCGGGAGGGAGCCAGGGGCACTGTTCCGGTGAGATCCGTATCGGCCATCAAACCGGCATGCGCCAGTTGCATCACGATCTTTCCACTGTTCGCATGCACGGCGGCCGTCATCTTCTGAAGGGATGGAATGCGATCGTCACAATCGATGCCCAACTGCCAGGGTCCGGCTTGACCGCGACGGTCTACGTACGTGTGACCGGTGATGATCAAGCCAACCCCGCCGCCGGCAAGGTTTTCCATCAAAGCCGTCAGGCGATCCGTACAGCTACCGTCTGGTCCAGCCACCCCTTCCCATGTCGCGGATCGCACAAAGCGGTTGGATAACGTCATACCATTGATTTGCGTAGAGTCAAAAAGGACTGACATGATCAATTTTACCTTTCTCGCGAACGATAGGTCTTTTTTATGTAAGGGGATGATGAATTTGGTGGGTTTATCAGGAAATTGATCACCGGCAATACTTTCGGGACCGACCAGCAACAGAAACACCAGTGTCAGAGCGGCTGTTATATAGTTCTTCTTTATTAAACCTCCCCCGTTGATTTGTTGAGGTAAATTTACTCTGTACCCAAAACCTGTTCCTCTGGGCCAGGTAAGAGATAATAGGCTTTGCCAAGAAAATATACAAAGTGTGGAGTGATCTAAAGTTTATATGCCGCTTCTCTCTGTCGTTTATAAAAAGAGATAGAATTCCTTAACTTTAGGCACTTTAGCGCATTTCAATCCACTTTAGTCACTTTAATGTAATAAAAGAAACACTCCCTATCAATGGAACCAGTGCTGGATCCTCTGGATCCGGGTATCTCTTTTCTCTATTCTAACCATGCACCTGTGGGCAGTGGCACTGCGAGTAGAAACCGGAATACCCCGTAAAACACGGTCACAACGACAGCACTGATCACCACGGAACGTATGATATTTTTCCAACTCCATCTGTCTGGCGCCAAATACAAATTGAAGACGGCGTAGAATAGGTAACTGGCAGGCAGAAACCCTATTAGTGGCATCAGAATCAAATATAACGCGAGAATGACGATTCCGACGATCACATTGTTTCTTTCCACGTTCGAGTCGAAAAAGGCCAATCTTTCCGGTTTCAGGAACCCCTTGATGAGCATCAATACCGAGAGGATAGCGATAACGACGAGGGTGTAGTTGACGAAAAGCCCTCCGAGACGGCTCAGATCCCGTGTCGCGACGAAAACCACCCCAGCCAATATAAAAGACGAAAATCCGATGATCAAATCCGCATTAAGCATGGCTGTCCTCCACCTTGCTGGCCGAAGCCGCCTCACGGTTGCGCCGCTTCTTGCGCCAATTGGCGATAACCGGCCACAGGGCGGACATGACGCTCATGGCGATGAGCACGCCGGAGATGGGTCTCGCTGTCATATACAGAAACACGCTTCCACCTGCTTTCCCTGCAAGAATTGATTGCACGAGCCCTTCTTCCACGAATGGTCCCAGGATCAGACCAAGGACAATGGGAGCGGGGTGAAATTTAAGTTTATTGCTGACATACCCGATGATCCCGAAGATCAGCATGATCCAAACATCCAACATATTGTTGCGGATGGCGTAGGAACCCAGAACCGTCATGAAAACGATCGCTGGGGCGAGGTATCGGGCAGGGATATTGATAATACGGGCGTAGACGAAGGATCCGAAGCATCCGATGATGGTCACGAGAAAAGCCGCCACCAGCAATCCCATGATGAACGCATAGGTCACAGATGCGTGAACGCTGAAAAGTTCGATTCCTGGCCGCATACCGTGCAGCATAAGAGCACCCAAGATGACTGCCGCGGGGGGGGAACCGGGGATACCCAGAGTAAGGAGAGGAATGAGGGAACCGGGCGCCATGGCGCTATTCGCCGCTTCGGATGCCGCCACTCCCTTTATGGTACCTTTGCCGAAATCCTCGGGGTGTTTGTCCCACCGGCACGCTTCGTTATAAGATACCATGCTTGCGATGTTTCCTCCCGCCCCCGGGGCAAAACCGATCACCGTGCCGATCACCGAGGACCGCAGCATGAGCACGGGCCTCCGGAAGAGGGAGACGATGACCTCCCAGATCACGCTCAGCTTTGGGGTCACCTTGTGGGAAGTATAAGACTCCTGGCGTTTTCCGATGATGCTTGTGAGAATTTCCGGAAGGCAGAAGAACCCGATGAGCGCCACGATCAGTTCGACACCCGCCTGCAGTTCGGGATACCCGAAGGTGAGGCGGACATCACCTCCCAAGGGTGACATGCCCACCGTGCTCAGGATGAGACCGATGGCGCCGCCGAGCAATCCTTTGACGATAAAACCCGAAGAGAGGGTCGCAATGATCGTCAGACCAAAAATTCCCAACCAGAAATATTCCGGCGGTCCGAACTTCAGCGAAGCCTCGGCGAGAGGTGGTGCGGAAGTGGCCAGCACGATGTTCGCTACCAGGGAACCGAAGGACGAGGCGACAGCCGCTGCAACCAGGCCGTGTTGAGCCATTCCTTTTTGCGTCAGGGGAAATCCGTCAAAGGTGGTTGCGATGGCAGCCGGGGTGCCTGGGGTGTTGATGAGCACTGCCGGGATGGCGTCACCGTACATGGCCCCTACATAGATTCCGGCCAACATAATCAATCCCGCCGTTGGAGACATGGTGAAAGTGAAAGGAATCAAAAGGGCCAGGCCCATGGTTGCGGTGAGGCCGGGAAGCGCACCGAAGACGATACCCATGGTCACGCCACCGAGCAGGGAAAGGAAATTGCCGATTTTGAATACTTGGATTAAGCCCATTAAGGCGGCGTCGAACATATCTACCTCGCAGTGAACCGGAGGCGTGGGCCTGTAAAGACACACCTCCGGTTCGTCACCCACCCCGCCATTGCAGTATTGGGGCGTCGAAATTGACCTAAGAGTGGTGATGGATAACACCCACCGTCTTAGCGTTTCCGCATGGCATTCGAATCTGTAGCTTTACTGTTACTTGGTCTTGAACTCCTTCAAGATGGGAATCAGTTCAGCCCTCTTTTTTTCAATGTAGGCCGCGGTCTGGGCGGCAGTCATCTTGCGGACCAAAAAACCGTCACGCTCCAGGGCTTCCACCACTTCAGGCATGGAGGCGATATCGAGACTGGCTTTTTCCAAAACTTTCACTGCGTCCGCGGGAAATCCAGGAGGCGCTCCCATGCCTCGATCCACACTGGCTGTCATGTCGTAGCCCAATTCAATGAAAGTGGGTGTATCAGGAAAGTGTTTGAACCGTTCTTCCGTTCCCATGGCCAGTACGCGAATCTTGTCCTTATGTGACACCAGGTCGTTGGAGTTGCCCACGGTGACTTTGATGTGGCCGCCGAGAAATGCGGCCACTCCCGGAGCGGCACCCTTGTAAGGGATCCAGGTCATTTCGATGCCGGCGAGCTTGCTGAACTGCAAAAAGGCCAGATGGGGGCCTGACCAGGTACCTGATCCACCGGCGACCACCTCGCCGGGATGCGCCTTGGCGTAGTCCACCAGGTCCTTGACAGTCTTGAAGGGAGAATCCTTCATAACCGCAAGTCCGAGGGCGGTGGCTTGGAATATGGCGATGGGTACGATCTGTTCCGTTTCATACCCGGCATTGCCGCGTTCAATCGGTTGAAGGATAATGTGGGGAATGTTGATGCCTGCCACGAAATACCCATCCGGTTTCTGCTTTACCATGTCGGCCCAGCAGATGGAACCGCCGCCACCCGGTTTGTATTGTATGATGACCTTTTGCCCCAGAATTTTTTCCAGGTAAGGCTGTTGCCTCCGCGCTTCCAAATCGGACTGACCGCCAGGTGGAAAGGCAATCGAATAAGTGATCGGCCGGGACGGATATTTATCCTCAGCCAAAGCCGGCACAGTGAGCGCACAAACACATAACACTACAAAAACGATGGTCGCGAGCTTCTTCATGATATTCTGCCTCCTTGGATTCGGTGGAAGGGCCCGGATGCCCCGGGCGCCCTCTGTTGTCAATGTGTCGCAACACGCCGCGACGTCCTGATATAGTACGCACACACTCTCTGGAGATCGTGTGCGGTTCTGCCATAATTTGTTTGCGAGCAGATGGGTCAGCATGAATTCACGATGGTTCAGAACCGGCAAACTCATCAATATTCAGAGGCATTAGCAGGCTAAATTCCAGCAACATCTTATAGTCGTTTAGTGGCAGGGATCTCACATTTAAACCATATCCGAGGTTACCCAGGATCCCAGTATAAAGACAAGCAGGGCTAAAAAGACTCTGTCGTTATATTTGAAACGAGATATTTTTTTACAACCTCAAAATCAGGTTCTACACCCAGTCCGGGCGTAGTGGGCATATGGAAATTGCCGTCCTTTATTTCCGGAAATGGCATCGCCAATCCTTCTCTCAAGGGATTGGGATTGACGTCTAATTCAAGTCGTCCATCTCCCCCTGCAGCCGCCAGGATGTGTGCAGATGCCAGGAGTCCGATGCCTCCTCCCAAATAGTGGGGGCAATAACGCTTTCCGGCTTTAAGCGCCGCTTGGGCCACCTGCAAACAGCCGGTCACGCCTCCCCATTTACACACATCCGGCTGAATAACAGCGATATGGCCGGCTGAAATTCTATTAGTAAAATCCTCGATGCCGCAAATGTTTTCCCCGGCGGCTAAAGGTATGGGAGAGGCTGATGAGAGCTGAGCCCATTCTGCTTCAGGGCGATCAGCAGGTAAGGGTTCCTCAAGCCACGCGATGGGATAATCAGATATCTTATCAATAAAAAATTTTGCTTCGGCCAAGTTCCATGCTTGGTTGGCATCCAGCATGAGTGCCTCGTCGATACTCAAACGTTCGATTATCCGGTTTATGTTGGGAAAATCAATATCCGGGCCAAAGCCAGCTTTAAGTTTGAAAGCCCGATAACCCTCTTTACGACAATCAGAGACAGTTTTCAACGATTCCTCGGGATTTATTCCGCTGGCATATACGGGTACGTTCTCAATCTTCTTATTACCATTAAAAAGGGTGTAGAGAGGTATGCCTTTTTTTCGAGCAAATAGATCCCAAACAGCGATATCCAGACCGGCAATCGCTTGAGATAGTGGGCCGGGCTCGCCGCATTGTATTTTCAGTATGTGCGTTGTTCGGGTAAGGTAAGAGAACATTTCTGTCGGAAGGCGGGTGGGTTGTTTGGCTAATAGTGGTACCAAGACCTCAGTGATCAGCCTGGCGCGGTGCTCTGCGCCAACGCTTGGAAAATTGCACCAGACTTCACCCCACCCATGGGCACCATCTTTGTCTTCCAGCCGAACCAACACAGCTGGTCGATCATACATGATCCCGAAAGACGTTCGAACGGGAGCATCAATGGGTGCCCTGAATACAAAGGTTTCCGCTTTTGCTAAAGAGATGGATTCCAATATTTCGTTGTTTGGCATTAATTCACTGGATACCGTTTCAGGCCTGGATGATATTGGGGTCTGTAGCGAAAAAACAGATATGCTTAGCGGCGAAGCCGACGAATCTGAATTCGTAGATGGTAAAATATGTTCGCTTAAAATGTCCACAAACCATATGCGACGCTGATTTATAATTCCGGCACGAGCACAATCTTGGCTGCGGGAGTTCTTCCCTTGTCAAGGTCTTCGAAAGCGCGGGCACCCTCTGAAAGAGGCCTCGTTTCCACCCACTCGAGGTTGCCGAACATGCCGCCGGCCAAAGCAGCCACGGTGGCCCGAAAATCCTCCCGGGTGTACGTATATATTCCAATGAGGGAAACCTCCTGGAGGGTTACCTTCCTGATGTCGAGGCCTTCCTTCGAATCCATGAGCCCGATATGGGCGAAGATCCCTCCCGGCTTGACCGCCCGCGACCCCATAGACCGGGTTATGCCTCCTCCTACCGCGTCAATGACGAGTTCGAAAGAATCGGCAGGGATTTCTGGATCGTTTGATGGATCATGGACAGCGCAGGCCACAGTGTCCGCAACCGTTTTCCGTCTCAGTCTGTTGGTCTCAGCCACCGTTACTTGCCTGCACCCATAACTCTTAAGAAGCAAAGCAGAGAGCATGCCAATCGCTCCGCCCCCGATAATCAGTGTCCGTAGTTCGGCAAGAGGCCGTGGTGACAGCATTCGGGCCTTGTTGAGGGTATGGAGAGCACAGGCCGCCGGTTCTGCGAGGGAGGCCTTTACCATGACGAAGGAATCGGGGATAGTCACCAGGTTCCGTTCGGGAACCGCCACATATTCGCAGTAGGCACCTGACACCCGCATCCCAATGAGTTCTCTCGTGAGACACAGGTTCGTGCGACCGCTTTCACAATCGGCGCACATGCCGCATGTCATGAGCGGGTTTATCACCACCCGTTCGCCTTTTCTTCTCCCAGAGGCAACGGTTCCCGCGACCTCGTGCCCCAGAATGAGCGGGGGCACCCTGCGGGAATCGTGCCCGTGGTAGGCGTGCATGTCGGAACCGCAGATGCCCGAGGCTGCCACTTTTACCAGCACCTGGCCTTCCCCGGGAACCGGATCCGGCTCGTCCCGGTATACGACCTCGTCCGGTTGCGTGTACACGAGTGCTTTCATGAGTTTTTTTTCCTTTCGGGTTGCGTTATTTGGCGGACCAGCCGCCGTCCAGGAAGATCAGCTGCCCGGTGATGTAGTCCGATGCCCGGGAGGCCAGAAACACCGTTACCCCCGCCAGGTCCGACATTTCCCCGTTACGCCCGATAATGGTCTGTCGGGCCAGGGCGTCGATGACCTTTCCGTCGTCGTACAACGGCGCCGTGAGACCGGTCTTGAAAAACCCCGGCCCGATGGCGTTGCAGGTGATCCCGCTCTGGTCCTTGGACCAGGCTTCAGCCATCGCACGCGTCAGCTGCATCACGCCGCCCTTGGACGCGCCGTACGGAACGCTGTTTGGAAAAGCCCGCACCGACTGGAGGGATCCGATGTTGATGATCTTGCCCCACTTTTTCTTGCGCATGGATGGTACCAACAGCCGTGCCAGGAAGAACGGTGCCGTCAAATTGATGGTGATGGTCGTGTTCCATGACTCGGGACTCACCTTGTCCCACGGCTCCCTGAGGTTGACACCGGCGGCGTTGACCAGGATATCTGGGGAGCCGAAACATGCGGCGGCGCGCTCCGCCATATCGGGGAGCGAGTCGAGCTGGCTGACGTCGCAGGTGACATAGTCAGCACGTGACCCCACTGATTCAACGTCGGCTACCGCTGCTTTGAGCCCCTCCTCCTCGTGGGGAAGCGCGGCGTGCACCACCGCCGCGCCTGCCTGGGCGATGTAATAGGCGATTGCCCTCCCGATGCCGGAACTGCCCCCTGTCACCAAGGCTACCCGGCCCTTCAAATCAAACATTTCGTCAATAATACTCATTTGGATTCTCCTAAATCAAATTTTTCATCCGGAAAGTACTTGGCCAGGCGCACATCTGACGTACGCGCATGGGCCTCCATGCCTTCCAGACGGGAGATGCGCGCAGAAACGCATCCAATCTGCCGATTTGATTCCCGGGTCAACCGCTGGTAAGTGACTGTTTTCAAAAATTTTCCGGCACTCAATCCACCGGAGTAACGAGCCGCTTTCTTGGTGGGCAGGATATGGTTGGGGCCGGATGTCTTGTCTCCGTAGGCCACGGTAGATTCCTCTCCCAGGAAGAGGGAACCGTAATTGGTCAATCTGTCGAACCACCAGTCGAGATCTGCGGCCTGTACCTCCAAGTGCTCCGATGCATAGTCATCGCTCACCTGGGCTGCCTCCTCCCTTGTGGAGGTCACGATCACTTCCCCGTAATCGCGCCAGGACGCCTCGGACACTTCGGGCGCCGGCAAGGCGGCAATGACCTCCGGCATTTTCTTCATCACCTGCCGGGCCAGTTCCTGCGATGTGGAAATCAATACCGCCGGTGAGTCATAGCCGTGCTCCGCCTGCCCCACTAGATCAGCGGCGACAATGTCGGGATCCGCCGTCTCGTCGGCGATCACACAGATCTCGGATGGACCTGCAAACACATCGATACCCACTTCCCCATAGAGAATGCGCTTGGCCTCGGCCACAAATTTGTTGCCGGGCCCCACCAGGATGTCCGCAGGCTTGTCCGTGAAAATCCCATAGGCCATGGCGGCAACGGCCTGCACCCCGCCCAGAGTCAGTATCACGTCCGGTTTACAAACCGACATGGCATAGAGAATGGACGGATGAATGCCGCCCCCATGGTGGGAAGGGGAGCAGGCAACCACATAGGGAACCCCGGCGGCCTTGGCCGTGGCAATGCTCATGAGGGCCGATGCGGCATGGGCAAAGCGTCCTCCCGGCACATAACACCCGGCGACGTTCACCGGAATCAGTTTTTGTCCGGCCACGACGCCGGGATGCAATTCCGTTTCAAATTCAAGCATGCTCTCGCGCTGCTTTTTAGCAAAAGTGAAAACCTGATCGTAGGCGAACTGAATATCGTCTTTCGTGCGCTGATCCAAACTCGCCGCCGCCTTGGCGATATCATCGGGGGTAATGATAAAATCACCGGTCCAGTTGTCCAGCTTCTGAGCATACTTTTTTACTGCCGTTTCGCCGTTTTCCCTAATATCATTCAACATGCTTACAACGATCTCACGGGTTTTCGTTTCATCGGTTTCAGCGGTTTTGGTTGCCTTTTTTAAGTAATCGATACTCATTGGGTGACTCCTAATATGAATCTTTTAAAGGTTGATGTCGAAACCTTGCTGAGGAAGGCATGCATTCCTGGAAGATATTGTTCATGTTTTCTACCAGCACTTGTAGCTTGACGCGGGTCGAAGTCAGTTACTGGGAATGGCTGCGCTCAATTATTGTGAGCGCTTTATGGTTAATTCCTAAATCACTTTCACGGTTGTGGCGAAATGAAGCGCATTCCACGTTAAAGTAGTTTTCATCCGAAACCGATCAATTAATCAACCATAGTGAAATCCATGGCACATAGCCTATCAACAGCGCGATGGCGAGCATGGTCAGTACAAACGGAAAGACGTATCTTGAGATGGATACA
>CAWKCK010000016.1:0-9747 GCA_963848135.1 uncultured delta proteobacterium | reverse complement strand
TGTCCCTGAAACTTGGTACGGACCCTGCCAGAGGGGCAACAGACCATTCACACGTTTGTTTCGTAAGAAAAACCTAATTATATGGCAGCTTTTTTCAAAAATATCAAATTTAAAAATACCCATCCGCTGTCGAAGCTTCTACGCTCAGAGCCATTGCACATTTTCATAACACACGCTGTTGATCGAGGAGTTCAATTTTGACAAGTTTCCAGTACTTTTCGGACGGTTTGATGATGACCTGGGCCGTATAGGTATTGCAGCGGTAGTGGACATGATTTTGATGATGCACCGAACCGTAAACATCCCAGTTGGCAACGATACCGATGCGGCCATCCTTCTTTCGGTCCATGGAATCGATCGACTTGATGTCCAGCTGGTGGATAACGGCCATCGCCCCGTCAGTGCCTCCCAGCCTCAGTTTTTCGCGGTTCTGAAGATAGACATCGCTCAAGAATTCACCGGCAACACTGCGGGCCAGGGTGTCGTAAACGTCTTCATCTTTCTGAAGCATGAATGCCCGATAGGTATTCAACATCAAGCCTTGAAGAATTCTTGCGGCCTCTGCTTTGGTCGGCATGCTTTGAGTGAAAACTTTGTCATAAACCGGTAATCGACCCAGAGCATGCCCACTTAAAGCGCCGGCAATGAGTGCGAGCGTGCACAGGAGAATTCCCCTGCGACGGGCGCCGGGCATCAGACTGAACAAAAAAGCCGCCGATAGCAAGAGAACGTAACGCCAATGGCCGATGAACTGAAGTAGAGAGAAGGTTGATTTTTGGGGTTCGCCCCCTGCTTTTCGAGGATCGGGAATTGTTGTCGTGGTTTCGGTGGGACGCAAAACCACCCGGTGAATCGAGCCATCGGCCAGCCGGACACGCACCAGTCCATCTGTCGTCGTTTGTTTGAGACCGTCTATGCTAATTTTCGCCCCGACCAAACCGCCATCACCGATGATCATATCCCACGTTTCAATAATGGCGTCATTGGTCTTCACCCGCTTCTGAGGGGGGACAATGCGAAATCGCTTCGGGAAGTCCGGTTTGAGACCCTGCGGTATTCCCTGCCCCAGAGGAACTTTCCAGACGACCCGGATTTTACCGGATGAGACTTCCTCGAGTTCCAGATAGACCGGCCGGACGTTGTCAGCCAGTGCTGAAAAAGGGATGACAGACCAGAATAACAGGCCCCAAATGATTCCTGGAATGACACTGCGGTGATTTATCTTCAACTCAAACATGTGTACCTAATGATTCATCCCTTCACATCGGAATCGTAGGGCAATCCCTCAACCAGGACCTTGTAGCGGGAGCGTAACTCTTCATAGACCTTGCGGGAGCTTTTCTCCTGATTGGCAAACATCCAATCATTTCTGACCTGGTCGATGATATCATCGAAAGCGGGTAATTGGCTGTCCTGACGATCATAAATGTACACCGCGTGGAATCCGTAAGCCGACGCAAGGGGTCCGTACCACGCACCCGGCTCGAGACTTTCGATTGTCCCGGCAAATTCACTACCGAACCGTTCCTTGATCTCCCTGGCACGACACTTGAGGCAACCAGTGGACAAAATAGAGGGGTCTCCGAGTGTTTCCACCATACGAGGATCGACGTTTTCTTTGATGAGATCCTGCACCGCCTGCTTGGCTCCATCCACCCCGCGGGACTCGCTGTTGAAATAGACCTGGGTGAAGGTCATCTGTGGCGGAATCTCGTATTTCGCAAGATTCTCCGTATAGAATTTTCGCAATTTATCTTCCGAGGGATCGGTCATGGCCGATAGATCATTGAACAGAAACTCCACCTTCTGAGCCAGGCGGCGACGAACAACGATATCACCTTCATCGAGTCCCATCGCAACGGCCTCACGGCTGAGTATCTGTTCGCGAATAAGCTGATTGACCAGCCCTCTCAAATCCTGGCCGGTGGGTTCCCGACCCATCTGTTTGTTGAACAGGGTCCGCATCCATTCGATATCGGCCGAGGAGACTTCCACAAGATGGGGATCGTTGACATCGGCCTTAGGTTGTCGGTCCAGTGCGGCTTGAAGCCCGAAAACAGCCAGTCCGAGAACGAAAAAGTGAACCAGAGGCTCCCGCCACAATCGCCGATATTTTTTATCGCGTTTATCAGCACCCTTTTTTTAAAAAAACGCAATTCCAAAAACATGACTCTTCCTTCCACCTTCTTTCTTATTTTGAGTGTCGACGGCTGCCGGTCGACTCGGGCTGCTCTCAGCGGCACGTTTAACCGGAGCACCGGGGATAATATTACCTAATTTAGGCGATTGCCGAGGTTATCGCAGATACAAGGAAGATGTCGTTCCGCTATAGCCAGCTATGCGGGATGGCATTTGACGCCGTAGATGCGGCAAGATCGCCAATCCCAATGGGTTTCAAATTTTAAAATCAAACGATGATAGAATTCCTTATAAATGAAGCGCTTCCCCCTCCAAATAAAATTTGAAACGCTCTCTTTAGGTATTATTCAGGTTGGGTTGACCTGTCTTTCGTTAACCACCTGACGGCTGCCGACACGATTGACACCAGCCCGACAATCGGAATGAGCAGTAGAAATATGACGATAAAAGCGCCAATGGCGGGTAACCCGAACGCTATGAGCAGTATGGAAAACTCTCCGGTTTTCGCACAGATGGATTGGCCCTTAAATAACGCCCAGTCAACTGCAGTTGCAACAGGCAGGGAGAATAGAGCGATTAAGAATATCGTTGCTTGTAAATTGGATGGCGAATGTCTATCAAACCTGAGGAATCCAATTTTGTCCAAGATAATAAAAAGATAGTAAACCCCAAACGGCAAGAGCAATAGGGGAATGGTTGAGATAATACGGAATGAAAAGCCGAGTTCCGGGCCTGCCCAGAAGGGCAAAGAACCAATACCAGTGGCAACGAGGCAATAAATCGCGAGAAAAAAACTGCTCCTTGAAGGGAAAATGCCCTTCAGGGCCAGAAAGAAAGGATAACAAGTCAAATAGGCTAAACCGGTGAATATCAATGATGATTCATAGACCCCATACTGCTCGATGAGTCCCACAAATACATAAGTACGAATTGCTTCAAGCATTGGAGGCATTGATCACCAATAAAATAGCTTTTGAGCCCAGAGTGAAACCCGCCCACTCTATCTGAAGGCACTCTGGGGCTGTCGCCAACCGAAGAGGCCCTGAGTCATCCCTTTTCCATCGTCCTCATTTTCTCCCCGGCCTGCCATGTCCGATAGTGAACTTCGACGCCTTCAGGAACATATACCACGATGGGCAAGCGGCTGTTATAGCGGATGAAATATGGTTCGCCGCCGAGCGTGATAAACCGTTCTACTTTGGGCGCGTTTGGATCTACCGCCATAAGCGTGCCACCCATCGGACCAAGTTTTTTGACCGTGTAGCGCGGATACCCCCAACCCGTGATCGTTTCCTTGTCAATATGTCCGCCGAAAAAGTACTTATTCACTTCGTCAACCTGAACGGCTTTGCCGACGATTAGCTCCACCTTGAAAACAGACTCATCATCCTGCTTCGGAAGCTGCAAGACGTACCGAACCATTCCCTCCTCGGCCGGGGGAAATGCTTTCATGTTGTCCGTTGCTTGGGCAGATATTACTGCACTAAAAAACGAGAAGACTGCGATTGAAAACACCGTACCCATGATTCCCCCTCATAACGAACAATTGATTTGCTGAATCCAGTTCCCCAATATAAATACCGGCAGATGCCGATGATTTCAAACAGACCTGTCCAGCCATTCTTAGTTTCTTCTTCGATCGCTGAGAATCGAATTCCCCGCCCTATCCTTGCGGTGTATACCAGATCGGCGATGTGTAGGCACGCTCCTGAGTCGTCATGGGAACCTCAGGAGGCATCTTTATGTCATACCGATTCGCATCGTATGCGGTCCATCGCGGTGTCGGAATCTCGATCACGCGTGCGTAATAGAAGGCGCGCAGCGACGGATCGAAGTCCGGGTCTTTCCAAACGGTGATCAGTTCGGACGCGCCGATCGTGTTTGACCAAGTGGCGTTTGCGACGTCCACCGTGTTGCCCACCGGCGGCAACTTTCCTTTTTCATCCGGCTGGCGATCGCCGCCCCAGACCACGTCGTATACTTTCTCCTGGCGCTTACCGCCGGCATCCAGCCACCCCTTGACGATCTGGATGCGATCGAGGTTGCCGCTCAGCGGATCCTTGAGAGCCGCAACGAGGAAAGTCGGAACTTTGCCATCGGAAACCGGCGGCATATCGCCGCCCATGGGCACGCCCTTCGTGTAGCCTGCAAAGGCCGGCAGGCGACTTTGCGCGTCCTTTTCGGTGAAGTCCCAACCCCCGAAAAAGCGCACGATCATTCTCGGTCCGGTGGTGGCATAGGTCTCCTTGCGCATCATCGCATCGAAGATCGCGGCGCGGGTGTTCTCCTTGGCCCACACGGCCGCGTAGCCGGATGCCACCATGGCCCAGCCCTCGTATTTCTTGTCACCGACCTGGGCCATGGGGTGCTCCCAGCGTTTGGGTCCCGGTTCCGCACCCGAGTGCTTGCCGAAGAAGTTGTCCTCACCGGCCGTGGCCAGCGCCGTGTGGCTGTCCGTGGAACCGATCATCCCGAACTTGTATGGATTGACACCGAGTTTCTTATCGAGCTCCAAACCGATTTGCAGGGCACTGCGAGCATACTCGTATTGGAGCATGTCCTGCTCCTTGGCAACGCTAAGATCCAGGTTGCCCTGATCCCATGTTTCATAGTCGGCGAACTCGTCATTGGGTGACAAAAACGGATGGGTTTCGCCGTCGCCTTTGATCTGGGTGGCCTCGTAGAGCGGCTCCCATTTGGCCCGGGTCTTGGCGTACTCCAGATCCACCGGTTTGCCGGTAAACGACTCCACGATGGGGAACATGATCCCGTTGCTCAGGTTGCCGTTGTGGGCAATGGCGAGCACCCGGCCGCCGGTCTTGTCCTGATAGCCGTGCAACCATTTCCAGAGATCGCGTGGGTTGTCGCTTCCTAATGGTTTGAGGGTCGTATACGGCTCCACGCGCCCGGCCTTGTCGGCGTCGTCACGAAAAATCACCACCCGGTGCAGGTTATCGCCACCGGTGTTGGACGTCCACTCGTAGCCGATAAAGGCGGTAAATTGACCAGGATCATTGTACTCCTCGGCCGCGTTGAGAGCTTCTTCCCAGGCGGAACGATAAGCAGGGCTGCCGGGGAGCGACTTGAGTTTCTCGGGAAAGGTATTCTGAGAAAAGGCCTGAATGATTTCAACGGCAGCCTTGACGCCCTCCTGCCCGCCGGCCTGCACCATCTCGTACCACTTCTTGCCTGTCGGATCGGCCAGCATCTCCGGATCGCCCGCATATAGACGCGGGAAAAAACCCATATTATCGGAGTGATCGGCCACCACGAGAAAGTCGAGCGGCCGGTCGAGCTTCACTCTTTGGCCTGTCGAGGAGGTGAGCTCTTCGCCGCGCGCAAAACGATACGCGTCTTCAGGCACCAGCCGCGCACCGAAAGCGCCGGCATCCATCGACATGCCGGTGTGCAGGTGGGTGTCACCCCAGAAAACCTGCGTTGGGAAGTTGCGTCCGGCATAGGGCGAGTAATACTTCTGCCCGGGAAAGGCCCCTTCAGCGTCCGATGTCGGCGCCGGCAATCCTACTGTATCCCCGGCAAATACCGGCCACGTGAAGCCGAATATTGTTAAGGCGCACAGGAGGGCCAGTATTGCCTTATGCCTTCTCGTTGTATATCGCACGTGTACTTTCATAATATAGCTCCTTTCGCCTAAAGCTTGGGTAAAGAATCCATTCTGCATTACTGAATTGCTGTCTAAGATATGGGTAGATATTAGTGGTTACTTAGAAAATCGCTGATAGGACTAGGATTACTGGTTTTCAATAAAATAGAAATAGCGTACCGCATGCGGCTTTAAATAATAATTACAATAGAAAATGATGCAACTTTTAACCGAATGATGTTGAGATCGTTAAATTAGTCTACTTTTTTGAATTCCATCACCATCCCATTGTCATCACTCAATACCAGGCGGCCTTTGTTTATCGTATACCGCATCGTTTTGTCCGTAATGGTGGACAAAAATTCCTGCTCGAAGGCCATATCCGGGCAGGCCATACGGGTGGAACGGATATATCGCATGGTGATTTTATCCGCCCGGGCTTCGAATTGGCCGCTAATTTGATTACAGCCGGTGCTTCCGATGACCCGGTTGTCACTGAAGTGAAACTCGAGGACCGGCAGATCTTTTGCGAAATCATCTGATTCTATCGCGCGGTCGTCAAAATTTGTCAGCACCCAGATATCGTTGAGACGGGAGTCCATGACATATCGTCCGCAGCCCTCGAAACTGGTGTAATCGCTGTCCACGATGCGCTTTACATCGACCCTGACCTTGAAGGGAAACCGTTCATCTGACATCGTGTCGCTGCACTCTGCTCTCGAGACCGTCACGATCAGCGTGCCGCCTTCAGCCTGCGCGAAATACCGGGTCACATCGGCATCCTGGGCTTTGTCTTCCCTGCCCGGCGGCGTATTCATCTCCGACAGTTCGGTCAGCGAGGTGAACCGCATGCCCGTGTCGAAGCCTATATCCAAGGACCAAAACGGCTCGTTTCCGACCGCATAAAAGCCTGTTCCCTGGGCCAGCTTCTTTTGCATGAGCATGAATGTTGCGTTACTTAACGTAATGTCACTGGATTCTTTTTTGCGCGTTAAAATGTACAGCTCACTGAGGTCACCGGCAACAGGTTTCCCATGAATGTCGCGCAACAGTAATCCTCGCGGGTGCATTTCGAAATACTTCAGCCCGTTGTCGCTTTTATCGAGAACGACGGCGTCACCCTCGATCGTATACGTACCCGTTTGAACAACCGGCTGTTCGGATCTATCCGTGTAGAATAACGATTCAGCGTAGGAGCCGTCCTCGCTCAACAGCAGTTCGTACACGATGCCGGGGCAATCGGCGCAGGGGATATGTCCCTCGTATCGACCCGGCACGGATTCAAGCGTCAGTGTGGCGCCCGTTTCACCACTGGCGGACACCATGGTGCCTGATAGAAAAACGGTTAGCGTAAATACCGATATGCTAAAAAATAAAATTGACCTGGATTTTCTCATAGGGAACAGCCGCCCGAATTTAAGAAAGTTGGAAGCATATTCAATCATAAGCGGTCAGTTTCGGCTGAATTTCATCGTTAGAAATCGTGGATAGTATATCCGATCGTTCTGAACAACGTTATCGAACTTAACCGAGTTCGTCACATAGGTCAGCACCAACCCATCGCCATTCAGGTGGGGATGCGCTTTAGCGGCATATATCATGATATCTGCTATGCGATGTTCGTCAGGCAAATAGAAACGAATAAGCGGGCTCCATGGCCCTGTCAGGCCTCCGGCCGCTCTCATCCCAATCCACGCTGGCCCGAATCCGACCGATTGAATCTCAACAAATCGATCAATTTCCGGTTCGTAATGAATGGTAAACTCACTTTGGCCATCGGCGAATACAGGTACCGGTTGACCATCCATTTGTGGCGCGGCTTTCCAGCCGCTATCCGGACCCGTCCACCACTGCGGTCGATCGAGTTTTCCGATAACAACGTCCGATATGTGCCAACGCACCGCATGAATATCCCGTGTCGCTGGCTGATAACCAAAGGCGTAAATATAATTATTTCGACGTAGAACGCTGCCGGACCCCACGAGCACCCCAAAACTTTGCGACGGTTCTTCCAGCCGTGTCAATTGCCAGTTTGATGGCCGGGAGTCGATATTCGATATCATGATGCCACGCCATCCGACGGCATCAAACCCAAGCGCGTTGTCGGCGTTTTGTATAACCATTAAAAATACCAAGAGCTTTGAATCGAGGCTGATGCCGTGCCCGGGCCAATACCAGGAGCTACCGTTCTCCGGGAAAAAGGACTCTGGATGTAACTGCGAGCCCTTCCAATAAAATTCAATGGTCGCTTTCGACGGATCATAACCGCTTTGAATTCCGATGGTATTTCTCACGAAGGTAGATTCACTTCTGAGGCGTTTGTTATTTTTTGCGATGAAACTATCACCAAAAAGCCACAGAATACGGCCGTCTTTCAAGTCGATAGAGTAGGCGTCATCAGCCCCCAGCCAATGCGGGTCACTTCTGAATAAACTATCAGCCTCTTCCCATGTCTCGGTTTGTATAGAATTTACGACTGAGAATGACTGTTCCTCGATGTTAGAACAGCCGCAAAGAACCGCAATCAAAACCGCCAAGCATATCGAAAACGAAATTTGCCTGTACTTCTTCACGATGAAATCAGCCAAAATATTTACCCATCAAACGATGCACTGACGTAAACTCAGTTTTCTTCTTCACTCTCTTTCAGATGATCACTGTACTTTACAATCTCCGAACGAATTCGTCGGTATCCGTGGATAAAAAAACCGGCCGCGACAAGATAGTAAAATAGGTATTTCCAGTAAGCCACTGTGGTCAGACCGGGAAAAGCATCCTGTATCGGCCAGCAGAGCATAATGACCAGCAGCGCCAGAATCGAAACTAGAGCAGGTATCATCAACGCGGCCAGTCGCAGTTTCTGTTTCGGCCGGGGGTCCAACGGATCGACCCAAAGCGGCATTGCCAGGGCAATTTGATCATCGGTGATGACGATTTTGTTTGGATCCTTGGCCTGAAACAGCCTGTGAAAGGTTTTGCGCAACCGTATGGATTCGCCGAGGTTTATTACCGCAACGAGGAAAAGGGCGGCAAAGACAATGGGGGCAATCAGGATGGCATCGCTCACATCAAGTCCGAATTTACCAAATCGCGTCTTGATGTTTTTAAAGGTACTGTTAAGTTCATCTTCGCGTTTTTTGATCTGCTCCTGTCTTTGGCTCAGTTTTTGTACGGTTTCTCGCTTCTCAGTCGCGGCCTGTGCCATTTTGTTCCCGATTTCTTCGAACCGGTTATCGCTCCAAAATCTGTGCACCCCGTCGACCATTCTTTTATACAGGGGAGAGGTTTCATTGAAATTTTTCCAGAATTCCGGATCGGCAGTCATCCCTTTTCTAAAAATCGCGACCAGCCTCTCCGTCCCCATTTTTAGGTCGTTCTTCCACTGGTCGAAATCACTGACCTTGAGGGCTTCAAGAGGGGCGGTAATTTCTTTTTCCAATACCTCCCTGTACTGATTGTATCTCAGGCGCATGTATTGGTCGATACGGCACGCCATCCAGGAATCCTTATCGGCGGGAGAACCACAGGCCGAGGGATCACCCGTGAGACCGTCGGGCATAGGGGCCACTGAACCACCGGTGGCCTCTTTCTCCAGGGCTACGATATATTTTTTCAATGGCCGGGGGGTGTTTTCGATCGCAGTGAACAGCTCATCGAGTCCATTTTTCGCCTGGGTGTATGTCGCGATGCGCTGCTCGTTCTGACTCATCTCCTGTGTCAGCCTTACCACCTCAGCATTGGTTCTGGTCTTGTCGATCTGAAGATAAAGAAAGGGGAAAAGAATCGATAATAGAAAAATGATCGCCAGGGATATGTGGCCAATATGGGTCGCATTGAAGACCTTGATGTTGGCCTTGTAACGGTCCTGAATCCGCTTGAGATGATCGTCGATTGTTTTCTGTAGATCTTTGTCGATGTCTGCCATAGACTTTCTCTAATTAGTGTTGACCTGTAATGGGTCTTTTTTTACGATGGCCGGGTTGCTATGATCGCCCAGAATATCT
>CAWKCK010000015.1:0-46041 GCA_963848135.1 uncultured delta proteobacterium | reverse complement strand
GAGCTACGGGCGCAGAAATTAAAAAATTTTGGAAGTATTTGCTTCCAAAATTTTATTTTGGGGTGAGTGATGGGACTTGAACCCACGGCCTCCAGGGCCACAACCTAGCGCTCTGCCAACTGAGCTACACCCACCATATCGAAACCCTCCCTGTCTATCAGATCACCCATACCATTGCAAGCGGAAAATCAAAAGAGTGTTGACGATAAAGGGCTGGGTGACTATACATGAAACCTTACACTCATGTCCAATTGAAAGGAACGGAATGTGATCGGGTTTCAACGATTCGTCATTAGAGCCATTCTCGGCCTTGTTTTCGCCGTTCTTGCCACCCGCATGTGGTACGGTGAGGTATCGTTGCCAAAAATCATCGGTCTGGGGGTTATCCTGGTCGGATTGGCCTACTTCGCAGAATACCTGCGCAACCGCAAGAAACGCTGAGGTTACTTTCCGTTCGCACGGAATCAGGAGCTATAGCATTGAAACAGATCATCCTTGGCACAGCAGGTCATATTGATCACGGCAAAACAAGCCTTTATCAGAGCGGTAACGGGAATCGACACCGATCGGCTCAAGGAAGAAAAGGCCCGAGGTATCACCATTGAACTGGGATTTGCATGGCTGGATCTTCCCGATGGGCAACGGGTGGGCATCGTGGACGTGCCCGGCCATGAAAAGTCCGTCAAGAACATGGTGGCCGGCGCTGCAGGAATCGACGTCGTGGCCTTGATCGTTGCCGCCGATGAAGGCGTCATGCCTCAGACAACGGAACACCTGGACATTTGCAATCTCCTGGGCGTGAAACATCGCCCTGGTGGTATTGACCAAAACGGACATGGTGGATGAAGAGTGGTTGGAACTCGCCATTGAAGATGTACGCGATTTTACCGCCGGAACGTTTCTGGATAATACACCGATTGTCCCGGTTTCAGCGGTCAAGGGGCACGGGCTGCAGGATTTCGTCCATACCTTGGAGGAAATCTGCGCCAAAATTCCCGAGCGCAGCAAATCGAACCTGTTCCGACTGCCGGTAGACCGCGTTTTCACGATGAAAGGGTTCGGTACGGTGATCACCGGTTCTCTGGTCTCCGGTCGCGTGCAGACCGGTGACACGATCATGATCTATCCGTCCATGATTACCTCCAAAGTGCGCGGTATTCAGGTTCACAGCCAAAGTGTCAGTGCCGCCGAAGCCGGCCAGCGCACGGCAATAAATTTCCAGGGCTTGGAGAAGGCTGCCATAAATCGGGGGGAGGTATTGGCGTTTCCAGGCGCGCTAAAACCGAGCTACATGGTCGATGTCCAGCTACAGTACCTGTCCAGCAACAAGAAACCCATCAGAAACCGCACTCGAATCCGTTTCCATACCGGTACCAGCGAAATCCTGGGCAACCTGGTCCTACTCGACTGTGAGGAATTGACGCCAGGAGAAAAAACCGCTGTCCAACTGCGGCTCGACACATCGGTATCCTTGGTCAAGGATGACCGATTTGTCATAAGGAGCTACTCACCGATTCGCACGATCGGTGGCGGCCGGGTTCTCAATCCGATTCCTCCCAAGCACAAGAGGTTTAAACCGGACATCGTTCAGGACCTGATGGATATTCCTGAAAAAACACCGGATGACCTGATAGCATACTATATTAACCAGTCCGGCTATATGGGGGCATCTTTCGCCGATCTCATCCTGATGACCAATATCACGGAAAAATCCCTAGACAAGATGTTGCAGGGTCTGCTGTCGAAGAAAGACATTCTGCTCGTGGACCGTGACTACCGAATCTTCATCCACAGCAGCGGCTTTCTAAACCTCCGCCAGCGCTTGCAAACACATCTTGAAGAATATCATAAGGCCCACCCATTGAAGGCCGGCATGCCAAAGGAGGAACTGAAAACAAAACTGCCGCCGGATATAAGTCCCAAGTTGTTTACCCTTCTGATGAACCAGATGCTCAAGGAGGCGGTCATTGCGATTGCGGAAGACACCGTTCACCTGGCGTCACACAGGGTTGCTTTGGAAGCCGACCAGGAGGGCATTCGTGACAAAATCCTCAATGTCTATAAAGAAACCAAGCTCCAACCGCCGTATTTCAAAGAACTTCGTAAGGAATTGAACACTGGCACTCAGCGGGCCAAAGATGTCCTCATGCTGCTGGTGGAAGACGGCAGGCTCGTTAAGGTAAAGGAAGAACTTTATTTCGATAAGGCGGCCATCAAAAGACTCCAACAGAACCTGATTGACTTTCTGACGGCCAATGGCGAGATATCCACGCCGCAGTTTAAGGAAATGACCGGTGCCACCCGTAAATATGTCATTCCTCTCATCGAATACTTCGATTCCCAGAACTTGACCATTCGCATTGGCGACATACGCAAATTGCGTAAAACCGGTTAGATCCGATCGATGAAAGAAGAGGCAATGCTGTCGAGCAGCAGCATGCCTCGAGGGTTTAAGCGGCATCTGCCGTTGATGACCTCCAGCATGCCCGCCGGCGCGTAAACCGATAGCGGTCGCTCGAATTGCGTCTCGAATTTTACCCCGAAACGCCTTTCGAAGCCGGCAATATCAACCCCATCACACAAACGCAGACCGAGATAGACGGCTTCCATCATCAGCTGTTCACGGTCAGCGCCTCCCTCGCCCGGCAACCGGGCGGCGACCGTGCTCGAGATCCTCAAGATAAGCAGAGAGGTCCGCTTTGTTCCATGAGCGTTCGGGCGGTAAGAACGAATGCGAGGAAGGCCCCAAACCCAGGTAAGGGGAAAAATACCAGTACTTGCAGTTGTGGCGTGACCGAAACGCAAGGTTGCGGGCAAAATTGGATGTCTCGTACTGTTCATATCCGCAGCGCTGCAGCACCTCAACGGTTGTCAGGTAAAGCTGTGCCACAAGATCTTCATCTGCCGGGGTTAACCTGCCTTTCGCCAGGTCCCTTCCAAGCGGTGTTCCGTGTTCATAGCTAAGAGTGTAGCAAGACAGATGGTCTGGCTGGTGGTGAACAGCGGCTCTTTCAAGATCCTGTTTCCAATTTTCAACTGTCTGGCCGGGAATACCGTAAATCAAATCGAAACCAATGTTTTCGAATCCGGCGTTGCGTGCCCATGCCAATGCGCTCTCGGCCTCTCCGGTAGTGTGGATCCGGTCCAAAAAATTCAAGTTGTGTTCCTGAAAGGACTGCACACCGATATTGACCCGGTTGACGCCGAAAGAACGGTATCGACGAAAGGAGTCGCGGCCGACCGTCCCGGGATTAACTTCAATGGTCACTTCGGCGCCCGGCCCTATGGCGAATATCGTGTGGGCCGAGGCGATAATATCGGCAAGACAATCGTCATCCAGAACCGACGGGGTACCGCCACCAATATAGAGTGTGTCAAATTCCATACCCGCGTGAACATCGGCGGCAATTTCATTTCATTAATAAGTGCCTCCAAGTATCGAGGCTGCAACGACGCGTCGGAAACAGAATAAAAATTGCAATAACGGCATTTTCTGAGGCAAAAAGGCACGTGGATGTATATACCACCACCATCGGTGTTTTCGGATAGGTTATTGCTTGCAGACATGCGGCAAATGTTTACTTTCCCTTCTCCCATCCGCCGATAAGGTGCATATGCAAATGAAAGATACGTTGCCCGCCCCCCCATTCCACATTGAACACCAATTTATAACCGGATTCGTTGATACCTCGCTGCTCGGCTATATCACGCCCGGCCATGATCATTCTGGAAATGATCTCTCCATCCTGGTCGATCAGGTCGTTAATACTGCGGATGTGTCGTCGGGGAACGATCAAATCGTGGACTGGGGCGTGGGGATTGATGTCTTTGAAAACGACCAGATGATCGTCTTCATACAGGAACCGGGTATCGGTCTTGCCCGCGCTGATGTTGCAGAAAAGGCAATCCTTTTCCATGTGCACCTCCTTTCAGATCGCTGCATGTATAACTTGGCATTTCACGGCATTCGATAGAGACCGGAGCGGGGTTATATTGCGTCTTCGCAGATGCTCTGTCAAGCCATGAGATACAATGATGCCGTCATCCGCGGGTAGAAATCAATTGGAAGGATCTTTACCGTTTTGGAATTTATGCGACCACTGGCCTTTTAATGTGGGACCGGTGAGCGCTTTTCGTAGCTCTTTTTAGAAACTGTGACCGGGGTATCCCCCGGGCCCCGAACCGCATCAAATGAGCCGTGGTCACCTGGCAGTCAATAAGATCGAAGGACAGGGTCATGAGATAGCGTGCCAATGCGACAAGGGCGACACTGGAGGCATTGCTGACGTTTGAGAACATCGATTCTCCGAAAAAACAACGCCCAAGCGAAACACCATAGAGCCCGCCGACCAGGTGCCCATCCAGCCACGATTCCACCGAGTGGGCATAGCCGGCTTCATATAACCGGCAATACGCCGCTTGCATGTCATCGACGATCCAGGTTCCCTCTTCATTTTGGGTCCGTGTCTTGGCGCAGGCCGTGATGACGTCTTCGAAGGCGCTGTCCATGGTGACCGTAAACGTGTTCTTGCGCAGAACCCTGTCAAGCGTCCGTGATACATGGAGTTCATGCGGGTAAAGTACGAGGCGGGGATCAGGTGACCACCAGAGAATCGGCTCGTTATCGGCGTACCATGGAAAGATCCCTTTTCGATAGGCCGAAAGGAGCCGCTTCTGGCTCAAATCGCCACCGACGGCCAACAGACCTTCAGGGGTTGCAAAATGGGCGGGCGGAAAAGCAACGTTTTCAAAAAGGAGAAATACGGGCATGGCGATCAGTGCCTGCGACGGGGAACCGGATACACAGTAATAAGGTCAAAAGCAGTCGAACCAGGATCAAATTCAACGGTCCATCGAGCCGCGATCAAATTCTCGGTAGCCTGTATTGCATAGGGGATCAGACAAAAACCAGTTTGTCATCCTTTAAATCGACAGTAATGACGCCGCCCTTGGTCAGCCGGCCAAAAAGTATTTCATCGGACAGTCCGTCCTTGATTTGGGACTGGATCAGGCGGCTGAGAGGTCGGGCCCCGTAAGTGGAATCGTGACCTTTTTTCGCCAACCATAAACGCACGTCAGTAGTGATCGTCAAAACCACCTTCTTGGCTGCCAACTGCTCGTTCAGTTCATTGATAAACTTGTCGACGATCTTTTCCATGATTTCGACGGTCAAGGCATGAAATGAGATGGTTGCATCCAGCCGGTTCCTGAATTCCGGGCTAAAAAATCCCTCAATTGCCTTCTGCCCTTTATGTTCGGCGTCTTTGTCGCTGTCCCCAAAACCGATGGAGCGGCTGCTCATCTCACGTGACCCGGCATTCGACGTCATGATGATAATGACATTGCGAAAATCGGCCTTTTTACCGTTATTGTCCGTCAAGGTGGCATGGTCCATCACTTGAAGCAAGATATTGAACAGATCCGGATGGGCCTTTTCAATCTCATCCAGAAGCAGAATGCTGTATGGATGCTTGCGGATTCCATCGGTCAGCAAACCGCCTTGATCAAAACCGATGTATCCCGGCGGCGCACCGATCAGCCGGGCCACCGTGTGTTTTTCCATATACTCGCTCATGTCGAACCGCAGGAACTCGACCCCGAGAATTCGTGCCAATTGCCGCGACACCTCCGTCTTTCCGACCCCGGTGGGACCGGTGAACAGGAAGGAGCCGACAGGTCTTCCGGGCGCTCCCAAGCCCGCACGCGACCGTTTGATGGCCGTCACCAACGATTGAATGGCTTCGTCCTGACCGAATACCACGGACATCAAATCGTTTTCGAGAATTTCGAGCTTGTTACGGTCCGTGGTCGACACGCTGCGGGTGGGGATGCGGGCCATTTTGGCGATGATCTTTTCGATATCTGCCGGATTAATGTACTTACGTCGCGGTGATCCGGATAGCCGGATGTATGCACCGGCTTCATCGATGACGTCAATGGCCTTGTCCGGGAGAAAACGATCGTTGAGAAACTTTGCGCTCAACTCCGCAGCCGATTTTATGGCCTGGTCGGTATAGATGATGCCATGGTGTTCTTCATAGCGGGATTTGAGCCCCTTAAGAATCTGAATCGTTTCCTTGACCGGGGGTTCGCTGATCTCAATTTTTTCGAACCGGCGTGACAGGGCACGATCTTTCTCAAAATGATTCTTGTACTCCTCATACGTGGTGGAACCGATACAGCGAATATCTCCCGTGGCCAGGACCGGCTTCAATATGTTGGAAGCATCCATGGAGCCACTGCTGGTTGCCCCCGCACCCACGATGGTATGAATCTCGTCAATGAAAAGTATCGCTTTGGGTAGTCGCTGAAGCGCCTGAATCACACCCTTGAGCCTCTGCTCGAAATCTCCGCGGAATTTGGTACCGGCCAACATGCCCCCGAGGTCCAATGAGTAAATGCGCACATCATTGAGAATATCGGGGACGTTTCCGCTATTAATCTTCTGTGCCAGACCTTCGGCCATCGCTGTTTTACCGACCCCCGGATCACCCACGAAAACAGGATTGTTTTTTCGCCGCCGACAGAGGACTTGCATCGTCCTTTCCATTTCGAGCTCGCGCCCGATGAGCGGATCCAGCTTGCCGTCTGCCGCCATTTTGACCAGATCCACCGTAAACATCTCCAGCGGATCTCCTTTTTTCTTTTTGTCCCTGCGTTCGGTTTTGGCAAATCCGCCAGATACCTCATCGTCGCCATTTTTCGGCACTTCATGGGAGATGTAGTTCAGGACGTCGAGACGGGTTATCCCCTCCCCTTGAAGGATAAAGGCTGCGTTGGAATCTTTCTCCAAGAAAATGGAAGCCATGATATCGCTGACTTCAACTTCCTGTTTTTCAGCAGAGCGGACATGGTTCACGGCGCGCTGGATCACCCGCTGAAACGCTATGGTCTGCTGGAGCACATACTCGGTGCCTTCGGCAACCCGTTCCAGTTTTTCGTTGAAAAACTCCTCCAGCAACCGATTCATGTTTTCAACGTTGCCGCCGCAATTTTCTATAATTTCAATGCCGACACTGTCGTACAAAATGGCGAACAAAATGTGTTCAACACAAACGTACTCATGGCGCCGTTTTTTTGCTTCGCGAACTGCCAGTCCCAAAGTAACGCTAAGTTCTTTGCTAATCATGGTT
This sequence comes from uncultured delta proteobacterium, assembly GCA_963848135.1. Taxonomy (GTDB): domain Bacteria; phylum Desulfobacterota; class Desulfobacteria; order Desulfobacterales; family SG8-13; genus JARFQH01. The sequence goes on along the minus strand of CAWKCK010000015.1, from coordinate 38,908 downwards.
TACTCTTTCTCCATGGTACATTTAAGTGGGAAGCCGTGTTCTTTTGCAAGGGCATGGACGGTATCCACTTTGGTTTCAGCTATTTCATGCGTATATATGCCACACAGGCCGACCCCTGCCTGGTGCACATTGAACATAATGCGGGTCGCCTCTTCGACTGATTTGTGAAATACCGTTTTGAGGATTTCGACCACAAATTCCATGGTGGTGTAATCGTCATTGAGGAGCAACACCCGGTAAAGCGACGGTTCAGTCACATCGGTTTCCGATGTCACCTCACCTTCTGTATCTGGAAGAAACTCGTTCATCCCGCTATCCCCGGAAGCGCAATTTCCGTGTAAGGTGCCATTGTAACTTTCTATGCGCTGGATACCGGATAAGCTGATTCAAGAGACATGATTAGGCGTTCGGCACCCCAATGAAAAATCGGGCGGCATCCCTACCTCAAAACTCGCAACCGTTCGACTGTGAAGAATTCGGCCCGAAACGGTGCCACATAAAAAACAGACTCCGCAAAGCCATGCCATTACTAAGACCCCTGCAAGGCTTCCGAATCTATGATGAATTCAATATAAGCACTTGGGTCGAAACTTGTAAAGGTCCGCTGCCAAATTCCTGGCGGTTGCAGCACCCGGGCGGATATGTCATCGTCTAAACCATAATATCATGGCCGAAATAGAGAGTCCACTGTCAAATCCACTCGGAGCGTGTCCCTGCAGCCATTTGAAAGAGCACCGCAGGGCAGCACAGCATTACTAAGGATTGGATCCTGAGGATCTGCCTTCGATTCGTCCAGCGAAGGATCTTGCTCATTGGAGATTCTGCTCAAAACCGAATAGCGGAGGATCTATCGACCGCAACACTTCTTGAATTTCTTTCCGCTGCCGCACGGACAAGGCGCGTTGCGTCCGACTTTTTTTGCGGCTCTCTGGACGGGCGTCTTTTTTGGTTGATCTCCTGAGCCGGAAAAGGTCAACTGTTGGTCACGCGGTTTCTGGATTTCTTTAATTTCCTGGGGTTCGGCAAGCTGGACCCTGAATAGTATCCCGAGAGTCTCTTCCTTGATCCGGGAAATCATGTCCTGGAACATATCGAAACCCTCTTTCTTGTATACCAGCAATGGATTCTGCTGCGCATAGCCGCGCAAGCCGATGCCTTCCTTGAGATGGTCCATTGACAGCAAATGGTCCTTCCAGAGATTGTCTACCGTCTGGAGCATGACAAAACGCTCGAGCTGGCGAAAATCAGTTGCGCCGATGGCTTTCTCTCTTTCCTCGTAAAGCTTAACGGCCTCGTCCGTGATGAGTTGGGCGAGGCCCTCATCGTTGAGGCCGTCGAGTGTCGCGGCGTCCAACTGTGGCAATCGCAGGTTGAATTGCTTGTAAACGGACTCGTTGAGGCCTTTTAAATCCCATTCTTCGGCTGGTGTCCGCTCGTCGGCAAATGCGGTGGCAATCTCCTCGGACTTTTCTTCAATTATCTCAAAAATCGAGGCCTTCAGATCTTTGCCGAAAAGGGCCTCCCGTCGCTGCCGGTAGATCACTTCGCGTTGCTGGTTCATAACGTCATCGTACTCCAGCAGTTGCTTTCGGATTTCAAAATTGCGGCCTTCCACTTTCGACTGTGCGTTTTCAATGGCCCGACTAATCAGGTTGTGCTCGATGGGTTCACCCTCCTCCATTCCGAGCCTGTCCATAATGCCAGTGATGCGCTCGCCGCCGAAGATGCGCAAAAGATCATCTTCCAGAGAAAGATAAAAGCGTGAAGACCCCGGGTCACCTTGACGCCCGGAACGCCCCCTCAGCTGATTGTCGATTCGGCGGCTCTCGTGCCTTTCCGTGCCGATGATATGTAATCCGCCAAGAGACGTGACACCATCTCCGAGAACAATGTCCGTACCGCGTCCAGCCATGTTGGTGGATATGGTTACCGCTCCGAACTGACCGGCCATGGATATAATTTCGGCCTCTTTTTCGTGGTTCTTCGCGTTGAGTACTTCGTGCTTGATCCCTTTCTTCTTCAGGCTTTTGCTGAATTGCTCCGATACGTCAATCGAAATCGTTCCAACGAGAACCGGTTGCCCCACCTTATTGAGCGCAACGATCTCATCGATGGCAGCGGAGAACTTTTCCCTGCGGGTTTTGTAGATGACATCCGGGTGGTCTTTGCGGATCATCGACTTGTCGGTGGGAATGACCATCACATCGAGATCGTAAATTTTCTTGAATTCTGCGGCTTCCGTATCTGCCGTACCCGTCATGCCGGCCAGTTTTTCATACATTCGAAAATAGTTCTGGAAGGTAACGGTGGCCAAGGTCTGGTTTTCGTTTTCTATTTTGACACCCTCTTTGGCCTCTAACGCCTGATGCAGCCCCTCGCTATAGCGTCTGCCAGGCATCAGACGGCCTGTGAATTCATCGACAATGATCACTTCTCCATTCTTGACGATATAATCGACATCGCGCTTGAAAAGTGTGTTGGCCTTCAACCCTTGGTTGATATGATGCAACACTTCAATATTTTTTGGATCGTAGAGGTTATTGACCTGCAGGAGTGATTCGGCCCTGGCGACGCCATCCTCCGTCAGGGTCACGCTGCGGGCCTTTTCGTCGATGGCATAATCCCTCTCCTTGGCGAGGCTGGGGATGATGCTGTTGACTCTATAGTACAAATCGGTCGACCGTTCTGCCGGACCTGAAATAATCAGCGGCGTGCGGGCTTCGTCGACCAGGATACTGTCAACTTCGTCCACGATGGCAAAATGAAGCTCTCTCTGCACCAACGTCGTGCGGTCGAACTTCATGTTGTCCCGCAAGTAATCGAAACCAAATTCATTGTTAGTCCCGTATGTAATATCGGCCGAATAGGCTTTATTTCGTTCGGCATCGTCCAACCCGTGTATGATGGTCCCGACCTTCAGTCCTAAAAAAGTAAAAATGTGCCCCATCCACTCGGTATCGCGCCGGGCCAGGTAATCATTGACGGTAATAATATGGACCCCTTTACCGGTCAGGGCATTGAGATAGGCCGGCAGGGTGGCAACCAGGGTTTTTCCTTCACCGGTTTTCATCTCAGCGATGGTTCCCTGGTGCAGCACCATGCCACCGACCAATTGCACGTCAAAATGGCGCATGTTGAGCGTGCGCCACGAAGCCTCCCGCACTGCAGCGAAGGCTTCGGGTAATAAATCTTCAAGAGCTTCCCCATTGCTAAAGCGTTCCTTGAACTTAACGGTCTGCTGCCGCAACTGATCGTCGCTTAAGGCTTTCATCTCGATTTCCAGCGCGTTAATTTGATCAACGGTGGGCTGGAGTTTTTTCAATTCCCGTTCGTTTTTGCTACCGAACACTTTGGTAAGAAAACTGCCAAGCATGATGGCGATTGCCTCCTGATTATGGTTTCGGTTAAGAGTGCGATTATAGCATATGGACAAATGGTCTCAAGATGTAATTCTATGACCTCCCGTAAAATCGGAGGAATGGCCTGTGAACCGCTCAGCGCGGTCTTTCAAAACCATACTTTCTGGCAAACATCCGGTCGTTGGATGGTGTTATTTAAAGGATTGTTCTATCACTGTTATCAGATTGCAATCGGGTGCTGCCCGTTTGGTTGAACCTGTCGTATGAACACCGAGTATCTATACCTGTATTTATGATATTTTAAAATAATAATAATCCTCCCGGGGAGTTGTGGACTCCGGGACCTGCAAAGCCCCGGATGTCACCACAGTAAAGCGGGCGGTTTACCGACAAATATTTTACCGCTTTTGAAAAATACCTTTCGCAATACGGATGGGTGGTATGGGAGGGTCGGTGAAAACGACGTTCGGTTAGTGCAATGTTTTATTTAGACCCACGATAAACGACCGGAAAATCGATAAAATGGCAATGCCATCAAAGTAACGTTTGTCGGGCTCCGGCGCCAGCATGGCGCACACAAAATACGGTGGGTGGCGGAAAGAAAATACCGCGTTTTTTGGATGGGCAAAACAAAACCCCCCTCACGTGGGATCGTGGAGGGGGTACAATGGAATCGAACGATATGGGAAACAGGTCAGTTAAGAATGTATTTTTCAGGATTGACCGGTATGCCATTCAAATGAATTTCGTAATGCACATGGGGACCAGTGCTTCTGCCGGTATTCCCCATCGTGGCAATCTTGTCCCCACGTTTAACCGGTTTCCCGCGCTTGACAGTTATTTTATCCAGATGCCCGAAACGGGTCAACATGCCGTGTCCATGATCGATATAAACAGCATTGCCGAGCAATCCCTTACTGCCGGCAAAGGAAACGACGCCGTCGGCGGTGGCGACAATGGTCGTTCCTTTACGATTGGCAATGTCAAACCCCTTGTGAAACTCGCGCCGGCCGGTAAAAGGGGATATTCGATAACCGAAGTTGGATGTTTTCCACCCCTTACAGGGCCGGATGGCAGGCGTGGAGGCCAGCAGGCTCTGCTGATCCTGGAGGTGTTTGAAAAGAGAGTCGAATCCCTGGTTCTGATTGGCAGAAGCCAAATGGAGCTGATCTACATGCTCGTGCATCTCTCGAAGCAGGCTGTTGTGCTTCCGGGTCAGAGGAATTTGAGCGTTGAGGTCTTCCGGAATAGACCCTCCAACACCAAAGAGGTTGTTCTGGTCGCCAACGTTTTCAATATTTGCGATAATCCGGATTTTTTTCTCGAAATTGTTCAAATCGACCAGTTTATTTTTAAGATCGGAAATCTCACCGGCAAACTCTTGAATTTGCTGCCGTTGACGAATAATTTCGTCTTTTTGACTGGAGAGTTGAACCGCATTGCTATAAGATCGTACGGAGGATACTTTCAAATTGTAGTAATCATAGGTCAGAACTCCGACAGCTACCAGGCAGAAAACGATGAAACCCTTTAAAAAGGTCTTTGAAATGGTGAACTGTTTGACCGAAGCTCCAGAATTACTCAGGATAACAAGGGATAATTTTTTTCGCATGGCGACTTAATCCTAATTTATTCGTACAATGGATTTTGCTGATATGTGCGAATATTAATGCCCATTTAAATTTCACACTGGCTTTTCATCGGTAAAGTTTCTTGTGATAACCATCCCAAATTTAATGACTATCTTCATTACCTATTGGTCATTATCGGTACGACAGCAAACTTTCTTGAGCACCAATAGAAAAACCTTTGGATGAATCACCCAAAGGCCTAATACTGTTGACTTCGGCAACCTGGCTGTCCTGGCCTTGCGGCTGTAGACCCATGGTTTTGCGTCGTCGCCTTTCGGTGACTTTGCCCTTTTCGATATTAATTCTTGTTTAGATCTTATCGCATATTATGATCTGGAGTCAAGAAAAATATCGAAACATAACCTGAGGAGCCCTGATCTGATTAGATGCACACGGCCGTCGGCCTGTAAAAACCTGTTATCAAACGAATTCGTCGGCTTTGTGTGCAATGTCTATAATTTAGGCAATTGTCGTATGTTTATAGAATCGATTGACGCGGGGAGGGCCGACATTGCTCTCCCCGTGCTTTCATTGCCTCGATCAACCGATCCCCAGTTTAAATTTAAGGGATTTCAGTGTATTTTTCATAAGCATCGTGATGGTCATCGGTCCCACGCCACCGGGAACAGGGGTAATGTAACCCGCGATCTCTTTGGCCGCGTCGAAGTCGACGTCACCTTTCAGAATCGCTATTTTTTTGCCGGTTTTCTCGCTGATTTTCTCTCCAACCCGGTTGACGCCCACATCGATCACACAACTGCCCGGTTTGATCCACTCCGGTTTGACCAGATCCGGAACACCGGCAGCAACGATCAGGATATCGGCGCGCTGGCAGTGGGCAGCAAGGTCTTTGGTACGGGTATGCACGATCGTAACCGTAGAGTTGGCCCCCGGGCCTTTCTGCAACATCATGTTGGCGATCGGTTTGCCGACGATATTGGAACGCCCAACAACCACGACTTCAGCGCCGCTGGTTTCCACCCCGGCCCGTATAATCATTTCCTGAATTCCAGCCGGTGTACACGGCGGAAATTTGACCTCACTGCCGCCGATCATCAAACGCCCGACATTAACCGGATGAAAACCGTCCACATCCTTATCAGGATCAATGGCGTTGAGGATCTTCTTTTCGTCGACCTGCTTCGGAAGAGGCAACTGGACGAGGATTCCGTTTATAGATTCGTCTTTGTTGTATTTGTCAATCAACGCCAGCAGGTCCGCTTCGGAGATGTCTACCGGCTGAGAATCCTGAATTTCTTTGAAACCGACACGGTGGGCAGTCTTAATCTTCAGGGTCACGTACGACATGGAAGCCGGATTTTCACCGATAAGTATGGTGACAAGCCCGGGTACAACGCCGTGCTTCTCTTTGATTTGTGCAACCTCCGCCGTAATCTCTTCCAGAATTTCCTCGCGGATTTCGGTGCCCTTAATTAACTTTGCAGACATCTCCAACCTCCTTTTTAAATTATTTTCGAGTACGCGTTAAGACAGGTTCTAATGATTTCCGCCCTTTCCTAAATCAATAACCATAAGTTGTCAAGAAACTCCTGCCGCACGCCATAGATTACGGCCCGGTATTTTAGGGCAGAAAAGCCCGCCGTTTGCTCCGCAGCATCATCCTGCATTTTCGCGTCTTCTATAAAGGATATGGCACCTGCATCAAACCGGTGGTTTCATCCATGCCGAGCATGATGTTCATGTTCTGCACTGCCTGCCCGGCGGCTCCTTTGACCAGGTTGTCTATGGTCGCCATGAGAATCAAACGATTGCTGCGTTTGTCCAGGGCAAGACCGATATCGCAAAAGTTTGTCCCCCGCACGTTGAGCGTATTAGGAGGTCTGTCCTCGGGAAGGAGGCGCACGAATGTTCGTTCTCCATAGGATTTTTTCAAGCAGGCACGAACATCCTCCAGGCCAACTCCGGACAACAGTGTGGCATATATGGTCGTCTCCATACCCCGAGACATCGGAATGAGATGCGGGACAAACGTGATCGCCACATCTTGGCCGGCCTGTCGACTGAGCACCTCCTCCATTTCCGGATTGTGGCGGTGACTGGCAACCTTGTATGCTTTAAAAGACTCGGCTACCGCGCTATAGAGGGTGGTCAGGGAGGGCGACCGCCCGGCACCGCTGACACCGGATTTTGAATCGGCAATAAGTGAATCCAGCGCCAGAAGGCCCTTTTTCACCAGAGGCACCAGCGGTAAAAGGACACTGGTGGGATAACAGCCCGGATTGCCGACCAGGCTTGCATTCCGGATGTCATCGGCATAGATTTCAGACAAACCGTAAACCGTCCGGGATAGAAGCGCTTTGGCCGTATGCGGTTGATAATGGGCCTCATATCGGTCGACATCATGGAATCTAAAATCAGCCGAGAGATCGATCACTTTCTTCCCTTTTTCGATGAGTCCGGGAACGATTTCCATCGGCAGCTTGTGGGGTAACGCAGTAAAAATCACGTCCGCGTCTTCGCTGACCCTATCGAGGTCATATTCTTCACAGCTAAGGTTCACGACACCGGTCATGGACGGATAAATATGATCGAAGGCCTCTCCGACGTAGTTACGTGACGTGAGTACGGTTAGCGTAACATGCGGGTGCCCGGAAAGAAGACGCACGAGCTCGGCACCGGCGAATCCTGTAGCACCGACTACGGCCACTCTGGTCATTTCATCTCCTGTTCTTCATGCGAACATTCACCGATCGTCAGTAATACCGGACGTTTTAGGCGGCAACTGACCTTCGTATTGATGATGCTTTCCTAACAGAGATAGACCGCGATTGCAAGACGGTTCCGCGGCTGCCCCTCCATGGATAATGACATGTACTAATCGATTGCTCCGGCAAGGTCTTTCGTGTAGAATATAGTCTGTTGGACGACCGTGGAAGTGCATAAATAGCGCACCATATTTTTACTGCCGGGAGGAATCGAATGCCGATATACGAGTACGAGCATTTGGGCGGCCCTTGTGACCGGGGCCAGGTAATCGAGGTGAAACAGTCCGTCGAAGACAACCCTCTGGCGAGCTGCCCCTATTGCCATAAATCTGTGCGGAAGATCATTTCCCTTAATTTCGTCAATACACCCAAGACGAACACCGAGCTGCGTGACAGCGGTTTTACAAAACTCGTCAAACGCGACGACGGAGTATATGAAAACGTAACCCGCCGCCATGGGGACAGCCGCTACATGCTCCGCAATCGTCCTGATACCATCCCGGACATCTCCAAGACCATCTCAGACTAAAAAAGCCCACCGACAATGGTCGGTGATCTTTTTCCATTCTGGTGTATGATTACTCATCCTCCCAGGTAGGCTTTTTTCACTTCCGGATCCTCCAGCAGCTCATTAGATGGACCTTCCAGCACGAGGTTACCGCTTTCCAGCACATAACCACGCTGAGCGAACTTGAGCGCCAATCGCGCGTTCTGTTCCACCAGCAGTATAGTGGTTCCTTCCTGGTTGATTTCCTTGAGTGCCTCGAAGACATTCAGCATCAACAACGGTGCCAACCCCATGGACGGCTCATCGAGCAACATGATTTTTCGCCCGCTCATAAAGGCCCGGCCAATGGCCAGCATCTGTTGTTCACCACCGCTGAGAGTTCCGGCCTTTTGCAGTTTGCGTTCTTCCAAACGGGGGAATATCGCAAACACCCTGGCCTGGTCTTTGACAATGCCGTCAGCATCTTTGCGTGCAAAAGTGGCGAGTTGCAGGTTTTCAAGAACCGTCAAATTCCCGAACAACCGCCGCCCTTCGGGAACATGTGAAATGCCCAACTGGCTGACAACTTTGTCGGCCGGGTATTTAATTAAGTTTTGGTCCTGGAAGATCATGTGAGTGTCCTTGGAGACCGGGACAAGGCGCGAGATGGCCTTTAGTGTCGTACTCTTACCAGCCCCATTGGCTCCGATAATGGTCACGATCTCTCCCTCTTCGATCTCAAAGTCGATCCCGTGCAGGGCTTTTATATTTCCGTAGGATACTTTCAGATTTTTCACCGACAGAAGCATCAGTCAATTGCCTCCTTACCAAGATAGGCTTCGATCACTTTCGGATCGTTTTGGATTTCTTCCGGCGTGCCCTCGGCAATGACCTCACCGAAAACCAGCGTCTGAATCTTTTCACACAGCTCCATCACCATTCTCAATCGGTGCTCGATCAAAAAGATAGCCACTCCTGATTCCTTGTGGACCCGCCGAAAAATCTTCATCATTCCCTTCAGTTCTTCCGGGTTCATCCCGGCTGTCGGTTCGTCAAGGAAGAGAATTTTCGGTTCTGTCGCCAGTGCCCTGGCCATTTCGACCCTTCTCTGATCACCGTATGGCAGGTTGAGTACGTTTTGATGCGCCAGATCAGAAATTCCGACAAGATCTAAAAGCTTATAGGCTTTTTCTTCGGCCTCGGCTTCCTGCCGTCTTCTTTTTTCCGTTCCCAAAAAGGCGCCTATCAATCCGTAGGTCATTCTTGAGTATTGGGCCATGATCACGTGCTCGAGAACGCTCAAGTGGCGCCACAGTAGCAAATTCTGGAAAGTCCTTCCCAGGCCCACGGAGGCAATCTGAAAGGGCTGCAGGCCCACCAGGTTCTCTCCTTCTAATCGAATAGACCCTTCGGTTGGCTTGTATATACCGGTTATCAGGTTGAATATGGTCGTTTTCCCGGCACCGTTGGGACCGATCAAGCCTCGGATCTGTCCGGAGTTGATCTGAAGATCGTAATTGTGCACGGCCCGCAACCCGCCGAAATAATGCGTCATTTTTTCAACTTGCAACAACGCCATGTTACACCTCGTCTCCGGGATTCTGCTTTGGCCGGATCAGTTTTTTTACGTCGAATTCCTTGAAGGCAATCAACCCGGTGGGACGGTAGATCATCACGAGAATCAGCAACAGCGGAATGACAATCCATTTAAAAAGCTCCAGCGGACGCAGCGCCTCGCTGAGCATACTCAGGCTCACGGCACCCAATATCGAGCCGTATACCGAGTTGAGTCCCCCGAAGTAGACCATGGCCAGAACCTCGGCAAGTTTCTGGATACCGAAAGTGCTGGGGTTCACGTATCGCAATACGTGGGCAAATAGCCCGCCGGCCACACCGGCCCAGAAAGCCGCGAACATGAATGCCGTCATCTTCGTGCGGCGGGTGTTGATGGTCATGGCATTGGCAGCGGTCTCGTCATCCCGAACGGCATTGAGGGCCTTGCCAATGATGGAGCGCACGAAGTTGTTGATGATCCAGATGCAGGCCACGGTCCAGGCAAAAACCGTCGGTAGATTGGCATAGTTGGGCTGGCTGCTGAGACCACGCGGTCCCCCAACGAATTCCAAGTTTTCGATCAGGCTTTTGACAATGAACATAAACGCCAGGCTGATAATCGCCAGATAATCTCCCCGTGTTCTGAATGACGGGATAGCCACGATCAAAGCCCCCAGAGAAGCAACGCAGCCGCCGAGGATCAGAGCCAAGGGGAAGAGAAAAGGACCGAGGAAGGATGGCAACAACGCCTGCCCGAACTGGCTGTCATTCACAAAAAAGGATACGGTAAATACCGAAGCGGTATAGGCACCCAAAGCCATGAAACCAGGGTGGGAGCATGAAAATTCGCCCATGTAACCGTTGATCACGTTCAGGCTTACTGTCACCATAATGGCTATCAGCGTGAACTTGAGAGTGATATCCCGATAGTCACTGACCTCAGCCCAAATCTGCAAGACAGCGTATAGCAGAACCAGGTGAATGAGAACGGAGCCCTGCATCGAGATATTCATCAACCTGCCGGCCAACCAATTGGCCGGTGCAAGGCACAAGCGTGCAACGATAATGACCGGTAAGAGATAGATGAGACACACGTAAAGGACACAACTGGGAATAAGTAATGGATTTTTTAGAATAAGCGTGAAGCCGAAAAGTGCCGGAATTTTCGGCAGCCCTAACGATAAGGCCAGCGGCCTGCCCACAGCTTGTTCAAGAATAACTGCAGCCAGCGCACCGCAGAGCCAACCCAGAACCGGAATCCGAGAAAAAACGGCCCGGATTTTATTTATAACGCCACTTTCAGGGGCAGACAATTCGCTGCTTGTCACTTCCATTGTACTCCCTTTCTTGAAAAACCACAGGTGACGATAGCCTTCTAACCTCTCGCATTCATAATGACTATAGCCTCAACTTGGCGCTGTAAGGCTCACCGAAGAACCCATAGGGTCTGAAAACCAGGATGAGTAACACGATTGAATAGGCGATGAGGTCTCTTAGGGTCGACGGAAAGACCATGGCCACAAAGATTTCAATGAACCCAAGCAGAAAGCCAGCCAGCGTCGCGCCCATGATGGAACCCCGGCCGCCCAAAATGGCGGCCACGAAGGCCTTCCATCCGAATACAATTCCCATGTAAGGGTCCAGCACCGGATAGGCCACGCCAAAAAGAATGCCGGCCAGGGCAGCCAAAGACGACCCGATAGCGAAGGTCATGGCGGCAATGCGATTTATCGATACACCCATCAAAGGCACAACCACATAATCGAAGGCCATGGCGCGCATAGCCATCCCCCAGCGGGTCTTGGTGATGAACAGATGCAGGGCCAGCATGAATGAAAGTGAAACAGCAACGATCATGATCTTTTTATTGGTTATAAACACGCCGCCGACATTAAATGTCACGGTATCGATCATAGACGGAAAGCTCACCCGCTGGGTACCCAGTCCCCAGAGAATAATGGTTTCGAGAATGATACCGATCATCAAACCGGTGATGGCTGCCGATGCCCGCGGAGCATCCCGCAGCGGACGGTAACCGACCCTTTCGACGAACATGCCCAGAAAGGAGGTTAAAAACATGGAGAGAAGGATGGTCAGCACCAGGGTCAGCCAACCTGGAATGGCAAGTGCCCACTGGGAGGCAATGACCAGCAGACCGGTCGCGACACCGAAGCCGATATAGGCACCGACCATGAATATGTCGCCGTGGGCAAAGTTAAAAAGCATCAAAATACTGTACACCATGGAGTAACCCAATGCGATCAAGGCGTAAAAACTACCCCATTGCAGGGCGTTTACAAGATTTTGAAGGAAAAATGCCATCGGGTAAACTCCTTATGGTCTGATACTCAATGCTGATGCTGCGATCCAGCCGCAAACGCGTGATAGAGCATTCAACTCTATACTATCGACACCGCCTCGTTCCTGTGGCGTGCGAGAACCAACAGTCGGTGCGGTTCAAAAAGGCGGGCACAGGGAAATGCCCTGGCCCGCCGATATGCACATCGTAATTTGGCTCGATTGGCTTGCTTGAGAGTTGATGAAACTCCGAAAGAGACCTGGGCGAAGACGATACCGTCGTCGGCCCGGACATGATTGAATTTACGGGCAAACCGACTTATAGAATTCGAATTCGCCTTTGTCGCTGATCTTGACAATCACGGCACACTTGGACGGGTCACCGCTGCCCCCAAATGTCATCTTGCCGGTGATGCCGTCAAACTCCTTGATGTTCGCCATGGCATCACGGACGCACTGGCGGTCCTTCTTCAGATCGCCGGTAATCGTTCCGCATTCCTGGATGGCTTGTTGGACCAAACCGATGGCATCCCAGGTCAGGGCACCGACATCGTCAGGAATGTAGCCATATTTTTTCTCGTAGCGGTCGATGAATTCCTTGGTCTTGCCGGTGGCGCCGGCCGCGGCATAGTGCGTACTGAAAAACAGTCCGTAACAGTCCGGTCCGCAGAGCTGAACGGTTTCGGCCGAACCCCAGCTGTCGCTGCCGACGATCGGTTTGTTGAATCCCAGCTGGTGGGCTTGTTGAACGATCAATGCCACCTCGTTGTAATACTGGGGAGTGAACAGAAATTCGGCTCCCGAGTTTATGATGTTGGTCAACTGAGAGCTGAAATCGGCATCCTTGGTGGTGAAACTCTCGAAAGCCACCACGGAGTCGGGACCGTTAATGCTCTCCCACGCTTTTTTGAAATCTTCCGCCAGGCCCTTGGGATAGTCGCTGGCAACGTCATAGAGGACGGCCGCCTTGGTGAACCCGAACTCGTCTTTGACGAAATTGGCAACCACCGGCGCCTGGAATGGGTCGAGGAAGCAGGCTCGGAAGACGAACGGCCGGTCTGCAGTGGTTTTGGGATTCGTGGACCAGGGGCTGACCATAGGCGTGCCGTAATTGTTGGCCACCTCGCCCGCCGGTACGGCTTGCTTCGAGGATTGCGGTCCAACAATCATCAGGACCTCGTCTTCGGTGATCATCTTGGTGTTGACCTTAACGGCGGATTCGGCCTTGGACTCGTTGTCCTCGATCACCAGAGCAACCTGGTATTTCTTTCCGCCGACATCCAGTCCACCAGCAGCATTGACATCTTCCAGCCACATTTGAGCCGCATACTTCGAACCTTCTCCGACTTTGGGGATATCGCCGGTGATAGGTGCATTGATGCCGATTTTGATGGCTTTCGGTGCTTCGGGTCCGCATGCCATTAAAGCCATGCCGAAAATCAGGCAACAAACAATTGCGGTAATAATCATTCTTTTCTTCATCTCTTCCTCCTTTTGACCGATCACATATTGATGGTGATATTGCATGAACACCACGACCTAACTCCGTTTAGATCCGGACTGTTAGCATACGGTATTTACATAATCAACCACTAAAATGCAATCGCCGCGCCGGTATTGACGCTTTACGGTCTTGATCGGGAGGACAGGCTACGGCTATAAAAGGAAAGCCTTCGAAAACAACAGAGAGCATTTTTCCGAACGGTGACGGCTCAATTTTTTGCAGAAATATTAAAATAACCAATAAAATATTGACAAATTCAGCAATTAACAATAGAAATTTTTACAGACTCCCTCAAATATCAAATCTTAAGCACCGGACAGCCGTCATGAAAATCGATGACATCACCATCGAGATCATCAAATCCCTGCGCGACGGTCGCAAATCCAACCGCAAAATCGCCGAAAAACTGGGGTTATCGGAAAATACGGTCCGGACACGAATCAATTCCATGGTCAGTGAAGGGGTTGTGGAAATCTGCGGCCTCGTAGACCCCGAGGCCCTCACCGGACATCGGGTTGCCTTCATCGGGGTCAAGCTGGCGACCCTAAATTTGGTAGAAAAAGGCAAAGAGTTCAGTAAACTCAAAGGGGTTGTATCGGTCAGCGTCGTCACTGGCAGGTTCGATCTAATGGTGGTGGCGCTGCTTAAAGAGGGTTTTGATCTCCTCGAGTTCTACACCCGCGAAGTCTATCGCCTGAAGGACGTCAGGTCGGTTGAGACTTTCGTTGTATACAAAGGCTACAACCTCAAAGTGCCCTATATCCTCTAATGACACGGAGAGTAAAATGAACGCTGACGTAAAAAAGACCCGCCTGCACGGCTGGCACGTTCAGAATGGCGCCAACATGGCCCAATTCGGACAGTACGACATGCCCCTGTGGTACCCCAGCGGCGCAAAAAAAGAGCATTTGGCGGTTCTGACAGATGCCGGCATGTTTGACACGAGCCATATGAGTATCATTACGGTCAGGGGGTCCGGTGCGCGGGACCTGCTTCAGGATTGTTTTTCCAAAGACCTCTCGGCCTGCATCGGAAAGGCTCAAACGCCATTGGTCTCCGGTAAAAGCGTATATGGTGTCTTTTTGAACGATGCCGGAGAGGTCATAGACGATGCGATTGTTTTTCAGATTTACGACTCGCTTTTCATGGTGGTGGTTAATGCCGGTATGGGCGGTATCGTCAGTAAACACCTGATGGGCTATACCGGCGAACACAAGGCGGCAGTAATCGACCTCACCGATCAGGTCGGCAAACTCGATGTCCAAGGACCTCAAGCAGCCCGCATCATCAGCCGCATCATCAAGAAACCGACAGAGGTGTTTGCACAGCTGCCCTATTTCTCGTTCAAGGGTCACTTCAACAGCGCCCTGCCATTATCTGAGAAAGTGACTCTCACGGACGGTACACCACTTCTGTTGTCCCGAACGGGTTATACTGGCGAGTTCGGCTTTGAGCTATTTGTGTCACCGGAAAAGTTTGTCGATCTCTGGGAGCTTCTCCTCGATGCCGGCCAATCGTTCGGAATGCTCACCTGCGGGCTGGCGGCACGGGATTCTTTGCGGGCGGGGGCCGTATTGCCGCTCTCGCATCAAGACATCGGTCCCTGGCCATTCAAAAACAACCCCTGGCCTTTCGCCCTTCCTTATACGAGCGACAACATGGGTTTCACAAAAGACTTTCCCGGCGCCGAAGCCCTATTGCAGGACGCCCATAACGAATACACTTATCCCTTCGCCGGCTACGATTTGCGTAAGGTCGCCGCCGGGGATCCCGCAGCAGGGGTATATTCAGAAGGAGGCACCGCCATTGGCAGTGTGTTGACCTGTGCCACCGACATGGCTATCGGCCGCGTAGACGGAAAGATATTCAGTGTCTCCAGCCCGAACAAGCCCCCTGGGTTTAAACCCAGGGGGCTCAGTTGCGGTTTTATTAAAGTAAACAAATCGTTAAATGCTGGAGCGACGGTTATTCTAAAAGATAAACACCGTTCAGTGAAAGTAGAAATCGTCAAAGATATCCGCCCTGACCGTACAGCGCGTAAACCGTTGGCAAATTTTTTATAAATCCATGTAATTGGGGGTCGGTTTTTGAAGAACATTTTGAGGGCAAAATGGACGGAGTGGTAACCCACCCGGTAGGCATCAGTTATTGATAAATTATATGCGGCATCACGCCAAATTGAATGCCGTATGGGCAGATGCCATCGTTATTATTAATACCCATCTAAAGGCAGCCATTATGTAAACTCACATAACAAAAGGAGGTCGGCCATGAAAGAAATCAGTCAGCTCAACCTGCCCGATGACCTGGGCTATGGCGAAGATCACGAATGGGCCCAAAAAGAAGGCGACAAAATCCGGGTAGGTATCGACGACTACGCCCAGGATCAATTGGGAGATATCGTGTTTGTTGAACTGCCGCAAACAGGCGACAAGCTGGACAAAGGTGACGTTTTCGGTACCGTGGAATCAGTCAAAGCCGTATCAGAACTTTTTATGCCGGTCGGCGGCGAAGTGATCGCAATCAACAAGACCCTCGAAGAGTCGCCGGAATTGGTCAACACGAGCCCTTACACTGACGGTTGGATGATCGATGTCAAACCGACAGATGCTGCCGAGTTTGATTCACTGCTGACCAAAAAGGCCTATCTCGAGATGCTGAAAGGACTTTAGACATGCGCTACCTCCCTCACACCAAGGAAGATATCGACGCTATGCTGGCAAAGGTCGGGGTTGGAAGTCTTGACGATCTCTTTGCCACAATTCCAAAAGATTGTTGCTGCCGGCTCGATATGAACCTGCCGGAAGCCATGACCGAGTGGGAGCTTAACGACCACATGGACGCCCTGACAGCCCGCATGGCGGTATCGCCCGCATACAAGGTGTACTTAGGCGCCGGCAGCTATGATCACTTTGTACCGGCGGCCGCCCGGTATGTTCTGAGTCGCGGGGAGTTCGTTACCTCCTACACTCCCTATCAGCCTGAAATCAGCCAGGGTACCCTTCAGGCCATTTATGAATATCAAACCCTTGCCAGCCGGTTGATGGGAACCGAGGTGGCAACGGCCTCCCATTACGACGGATCAACGGCTCTGGCAGAAGCCCTTTTGATGGCCATCCGCATTACCGGCAAGAAGCGGGTGGCCATTTCAGCCACTGTCCATCCCTTGCACCGCCGGGTGGTCAGGACGTATTTCGACCCGCCCGGGTATGACCTTGTCGAACTGCCGTATTTGGAGGATGGCCGCACTAACTTTGATGCCATCGACACACGCGACGATCTTGCCGCCGTGGCGGTTCAATCCCCCAACTTCTTCGGCTGCATCGAAGATCTCAAATCCGCTGCCGACAGCGCTCGCGGTAGCCAAGGCTCTTCTCGTTGCCTCCTTTACTGAACCTTTGGCCTATGGCCTGCTGAAAAGTCCCGGTAGCCTCGACGCCGATGTCGTCTGTGGCGAAGGTCAGAGCTTGGGGCTACCCCGCAGTTTCGGTGGACCGGGTTTAGGGATGCTCGGCAGCCGGATGAAATTCGTGCGCAGCCTGCCGGGCAGATTGGTAGGTCGAACCAAGGACATAGACGGTCGTGATGGTTTCGTACTGACCCTGGCCACAAGGGAGCAGCACATCCGCAGAGAGAAAGCGACCTCTAATATTTGTACCAATAACAGCCTCTGCGCCACGACGGCAGCCGTATACATGGCATCGCTGGGCGGCACCGGATTTCGTGAACTGTCGCAACTCAATCGTGACAAGGCCGAATATCTGAAAGGCCAGTTGACGGAAGCCGGTTACAAAACGCCATTTTCAGCGCCGACGTTCAATGAATTTGTCATCCGATTTCCGGATCGTTTCGACGATATCTACCACCGGCTGCTCAACCGAAAAATTATCGCCGGTTTACCACTGGCCAAATACTACCCGGAGCTTTCCGATTGCACCCTTTTGTGTGTTACGGAAACCGCAACCCGGAAGGACCTGGACGACTTGGTCAAGGAGGTGCAGTCATGATGGAAACTCTCGGAACCACAGGTTTGATTCTGAATGAGCCCTTGCTTTGGGATAAAGGCAGTAAAGGACGCCGGGGCTTTTCCATGCCGCGGCGTGACGTGGACGTCGCTGACTTGGACACGGAACTGGTTGGATCGGGTCCGGATTTTCCCGATTTAAGCGAAGTGGATCTCGTGCGGCACTACACCCGGCTGTCGACCTGGAACTTCGGGGTGGACACCGGCATGTACCCGCTCGGTTCGTGCACCATGAAATACAATCCGAAGACCAATGAACGTCAGTGCCAGTTGGCGGGGTTCGCATCGGCCCATCCGCTTCTCCCGCCGCAGCTTGCCCAGGGTGCTCTATCGCTGCTGTATGATCTGGGGCTGTATCTGGCAGAGATTACCGGAATGGATGCCGTGTCCTTGCAGCCGGCAGCCGGTGCCCATGGCGAATTGGCCGGTATGTTGCTGATCTTCGCCTACCACCGCAGCAAGGGGGCCCAACGTTCCAAGATCATCATTCCGGATACGGCCCACGGTACCAACCCGGCCAGTGCAACCCTGTGCGGCTATCGGTCTGTTCCGGTTAAATCGGGCCCTGACGGGGTACTCGAGGCTGAAGCTATCGCTGCCGTTATGGACGAGGAAACTGCCGGCATCATGGTGACCAATCCCAATACCCTCGGTCTTTTCGAACACAATATCAGGGAAATTACCGATATTATCCACGCCAAAGGCGGTTTGGTCTACTGCGACGGGGCCAACATGAACGCAGTGATGGGTATCGTCGACATGAAAATGATCGGTATCGACGTCCTGCACCTCAACCTGCACAAAACGTTCTCCACACCGCACGGTGGCGGCGGTCCCGGTTCCGGTCCGGTTTGCGTTCACAAAAAATTGGAACCGTTCTTGCCGGTCCCCCGCGTTGTGAAAGTCGGAGACACTTACGAACTTTCCGAGGAATTCCCGATGTCGATCGGAAAACTGGATACCTTCCATGGTCATTTTGGGGTGATGGTCAGGGCTTACAGTTATATCTTAAGCATGGGTCCGGGCGGTCTGAAAAGAGCCAGTCAGTTGGCCGTGCTGAATGCCAACTACATCAAGGAGCATCTCAAAGGAACCTATCATCTTCCCCATGACAAGCCATGCATGCACGAATGTGTCTTCAGCGACCGGAACCAGGCGGCTCACAAGGTCGCCACCCTGGATATTGCCAAACGGCTGATGGATTATGGATTCCATCCGCCCACGGTTTACTTCCCTCTGGTCATACCGGGTGCAATCATGGTCGAACCCACCGAAACCGAATCGAAAGAAGATATTGACCGCTTCATCGACGCCATGAAACAGATCGATCGCGAGGCGAAAGAGACTCCCGAACTTCTTCACGAGGCACCACACCATAGCAAGGTTCGTCGACTCGACGAGGTCACCGCCGCCCGCAAACCATGCCTGGCGGGGTGACCCGATATTAATCGCGATAAACCTCAGCTTAGCAGGAGGGATTCCCAGAGTTTGACAGTTCCAGGGGTCAACAAATACCAGGGGCGATGAGCATTATAAAAAGCAAAACAGCCCAAAAAGAACTTACTCTTAAAAAGGCGTCAATGAAAAACCAGACCCTTAGTCCTAAAACCGATACCGGCAGGGTGCCGCGCACAGTTTGGCGGGTTTACGAACCGGGACGCACGGCCTATGCAGACGCATTGGCGTTGCAGCACCGGCTCGTAGGCTTGCGAAAATCGTCGGCATTGGATGCAGACATTCTGATTCTTCTCGAACATCCGCCGGTTTTTACTCTCGGCCGGCGAGGCGGCCGCGAAAACCTGCGGGTTTCCAATGATATACTCGAAAACTACGGCATACCGATCATCCAGGCCGAAAGAGGTGGGAACATAACCTATCACGGTCCAGGGCAACTGGTGGCATACATTATCATGGACCTGGGGGCATCCAGAATGTCGGTAAAGGACCTTGTCGGACAATTGGAAGAAACGATGATCCGAACGGCGCACTGGTGGCACATCAAGGCTTCACGAAATCCAGCCAACCGGGGGATCTGGGTCGGCAATAGGAAGATGGGCAGTGTCGGCATTGCCATCCGCAAGGGCGTCACCTATCACGGGCTGTCACTAAACGTGGATCTATCTCTCGAGCCCTTCAGTTGGATAAACCCCTGCGGACTGCAAAACGTCGGTGTTACGTCTTTGCAGCAGGAATCGCCACGTCATTCCATATCCCTGCAGTCGGTACAACCAATATTCAAAAATCAGTTCGCGACCGTTTTCAATGCCGATTTAGAAGCGGTAGGATCGGATGACCTGGAATTAGAAACAATGGCGACTGCAGGGGAATCGACCTCTGTCGCAAGACAAAGGCCGGTGTCATTCCGGAAAATTGAAAACCAGATAATTTCGCATGAAGATTAGAGCCAAAAAGCCGCCATGGCTTACCCGCCGCCTGCCGAGCGGACCCGATTATGAAAAAGTCCGGGCCCTCATGAACCGGGACCGGTTGCACACGGTCTGCCAGGAAGCCAAATGCCCGAACATCTGGGAATGTTTTTCCAGCAATACGGCCACATTCCTGATTCTGGGAGACCGCTGCACCCGCGATTGTCGTTTTTGTGCCGTGGCCAACCCCCCGGTCGAATTACCGGACCCAGAAGAACCGGCCCGTGTTGCTGCCGCCGTGAGGGATCTGTCTCTCGCGTACGTCGTGATCACATCGGTGACGCGCGATGACCTGCCTGATGGCGGTGCCGATCATTTCGCTAAAACCATCCGTGCCATCCGCTTCGATTCACCGGGGGCCAATATCGAAGTGTTGATCCCTGATTTCCAAGGCGACCACAAAGCCCTACAAACCGTGATAGAAGCCGGTCCGAATGTATTGAACCACAACATTGAAACCGTACCGCGCCTCTATCCAACCGTGCGCCCCGAAGCCAATTACAAACAGAGTCTGCTACTGTTGAAGCGCGTAAAAGAAATCAGCCCATCAACTCCAACCAAATCCGGTTTGATGCTTGGCCTCGGTGAAGCCTATTCCGAAATTGAACAGACGCTTATGGACCTGCTCGATGTCGACTGCCGTATGCTGACTCTGGGACAATATTTGCAGCCATCGATAAGTCATCTGCCGGTTGACCGATTCGTTCATCCTGATGAATTTGACCAATTGAGAGATGCTGCCTTTGGTATGGGTTTTAAGGACGTGGCCAGCGGGCCTTTCGTCAGGAGCTCATATCATGCCAAAGAACTCTTCCACGCCACGGAAAACCGTTGAGGTCATGCCCTATTTCAGAACTGAAGACGGCTGCCGACTGTATTATGAAATCATCGGCACGGAGGCAGCAAAACCTGTAATCGTCTTTCTGAACGGCACCCTTCAAAATACTGTGCACTGGACCGGCCAGGTTCGACATTTCCAAAAGCGCTACCGTATTATCCTTTACGACGGCCGTTCCCAGGGGCGAAGTGATATCGGCGATCGTCCCCTGGGAATCGACGTTCATGCGGCAGATCTTTCGGCACTGCTGGAATTCTCGAATGTTGCAAAGGCGAACTTGGTGGGCATAAGTCACGGCGCCCGTGTGGCTCTTGAAACCGCTGTGCGCCACCCGCACCGTGCTTCACGGCTGGTATTGTGCAGCACGACGGCCATAGCGAACACTCGCACGCACGCCATGTTGAAGTATTGGAAAGATATATTAGCAACCAGCGGTCTTGAAGCAGCCGCTTGGGCCATGTTGCCATCCGTCCTGGGAGAAACTTACCTTGCCGGTAACCGAAAAATGCTCCCGAAAATGGTTAAGGCGATAACTTCGCGAAACCGACCGGATTCATTACTCGCACATTTGGATGCCATGCTGGCCTACCCGCCACCATCACTAATGCCCGTGAAATCCGGATGGCCCGTCCTGGTTATTTCCGGTGCACAGGATCCTCTGTTACCTGCGGAAGCTGTACGGAAATTCGCCGATCAAGTTGGTGGAAGACATGTTTTGTTTAACGATGTGGGTCATACGATTCAAATCGAAGCACCGGATCGGTTCAATTGTGAATTGGAAGCGTTCCTTGGATCAAATGACCACTGAGATTCCCTGCTGAGTTCGGCAGCATTATACCGCTCGTTCAAAAAGCACTTTATTTTCTTCAATCCGCCGCTTTTATTTCGCGAATGATGTCAGCCACCCTGTCCGGATAGTCCTTTGGAAATCTCCAGTAGCGGGTTCCTTTGTGGGTTTGGTTTTCCTGAAGCCCTCTTTCGGCAGGCGATAGTTGTAGTAAAAACATCAACAAAACATCGCTGCTGACCCATGGATTGTCGTACCAGAAAGAATGGTCCCCCTTGCCGAGATCGGGAATATCTTCCGCGTTGATATCCAAAAAATCTAAATCGAGTGTGTTTGAGGCTTCAACAATCCATTGGGTTTCCATGGGACTCAGTTCATCCGGATTCGGGCGACCCGCCCGGGAAACCCCGTGATGCCCTTCAGCTAAAGAGAGGACAAAATCATTGGCGTTGATCGAGACCGTGACCCTGCGTGCCAGATCTGTATCAGCAGGCAAATAAAAAGCTCCGCCGCCTTGTAGCGCCGGAGCCTTGTCTTCTCGATTAACGCTTCACTGGTAATCATATTGCCGGCGTCTCAATCGGTCCTGGGAACCGTTGCCTGTGGTCCACACAGCAGGTAACCTGGAATGATCCGCCAGCAATAAGCCTGCGGCCACTTAAAAATCCAAACTGGCCGGTTCGTAGTATTCGCGGGGGTGTTTGCAAGATGGACATTTCGGCGGTGGTTCGACACCTTCGACCGTATAGCCGCAAATGCTGCATTTCCATTTGATCGCTTGCTCGCGCTTGAAAACAGCTCCAGTCTCGACCATCTGGAGCAGTTTTCGGTATCTTTCTCTGTGATGTGCCTCGATTTTGGCAACCTGCTTGAAGGCCATGGCCGCTTCCTTTTCGCCTTCTTCCTCAGCGGTTTTGGCAAAGCCAGGGTACATACTTTCGACTTCGTAGTCTTCACCGCCCATCGCTTCTTTAAGGTTGGTTGCGGTGTCCCCTATTCCGTTCAGCAGTTTGAGGTGGTCCTTGGCATGCTGTTTTTCATTCTCAGCCGTTTCTTCAAAAATTTTAGCAATGTAATGATAGCCCTCTTTCCGGGCAACTTTGGCGAAAAACGTATACTTGTTTCTCGCCTGGGACTCACCTGCGAACGCAGCCTTCAAATTGTCGGTTGTCTTACTCATTTTTTCTCCTTTCTGTTGGTTATGTTATCCAATATGGCCCTATCGTCCTGGACGATGTTATTGGCTGCACGCCGTGCAAATCCCTTTGAGAACCACCCTTTTCTGCATCACTTGAAAATATTTGCGAATACCGCGCGGGACATCCAGGTTGTCATAGTCGTCATTGATGAAATCCTGGATCTTGCCGCACCGCGTACAATGCAGATGGTGGTGATCGATTACGTTCGTATCAAATCGTTTGGCCCCGCCGAAGATCTCGACGACGTCCAGGATACCGATTTCCGCGAATGTCAGCAGGGTGCGGTTTACCGTGTCGAAGGAAATGTTCGGGTACTCTTTTTTCACTGCCTGATAAATGGCATCGGCTGTGGGATGTTTGTCTGAGGTTAGCAACTTTCTATAGATAGCAACCCTCTGGGGGGTAATCTTGAGCAGATGACTTTGACAGATCTGAATAAACTCGGTAATTTTATCTTTTTCTGCCAGTTCTTGCATGCTGTTCCTAAATAATAATTAATCCGATTTGTCAAGAACATTTGTCCCGCAGCACTCTGAATGCTCCTACTTCTTCTTTATGTCATCCACCAACTCCCTGATAATGGAAAGCACGTTGCGCCCCCTCTGGCGAGCAATACGATGCGCCTCGTCCACCAGATGGGCGGCCCTCTGCTTGAGCACACTCTGGGAGGGTAAATCGATGCCATGGCGCTGGTATTGCCAGGCCAGCAATCGCGTGGCCACATTCTCTTCCTGTTGTCTGATAAAGCCCACGCCGTCATCTCTCCTTTTTGATCATACACCTCATCCATTCAACTTTTTCAGGCACAGCCCAACATGTTTTCTGCGTCCTTATATCGTGTGGGAGAGGCGCATATGTACCTGCCGGAACCAGGCCCCCTGAAACACGAACCGGACATGTTCAATGGCGTGCGCTTGGTGCTCACAATAACGAACTTAGTCGTTTTGCCGGCAAATCTTCAGTATCACTTCCTCAAGAATCAGGTGCTTGTTGTCTCCACTGGACTTGATACGCATGTCAGCCATCGAAAGAGTTTCATAGGCCTGAAGGAGATCCTGTTTCGAAAAATTCTCTGCGTTGAGGAATTGTTGATAAATTGGGTAGGGGTTATGCGGAAATTTGGCAAGTAACAAATCCGTTTTTAACTGGGGCTTTTTCCCACGGCTCCGCGTCTTCACCGGTTTGATGTCGTCATTACTCGATCTGTCCAGATCATCCCGCCATTTCTGTAGTGTTTCGATCAGCTTTGAATCGGACTTTTCAACAACCGGCAGGACCTTGGATCTAAATGTATTGTAGGGGCAGCCTGAATGCCAGACCTTTCCAAGAGGGCTGGAGACAAATGCCTTGATCAACAATAGCTTCCTGACCTGGTTCAACAGGGCGACCAGGATCTGCTCGGGACGCAGGGCGTCCGACCCCGCGGACATCAGCGCATTCATAAAAAACAGGGCATCATCCCTGTTGCGGGCCGCAAATGCGCCCGTGAAGGCGTAAACCGGATCCTTTTTCGTCCTTTTGAGCACCGAAACGACATCTTTGCGAGTGATAATATCCCTGCCGCCAACGTAGCTCACAAGCTTTTCAAGGTTGTTGACAATCGCCCTGAGTTCAAAACCGGTTGTCTCGAGCAGAGCCTTAAAACCATCAGGTGCCAAGGATTTACGGCTATCGCGCAGAACGGCATGCACCGTATCTGCCAACACCGCTTCCTGGGCGGTTTTATCTGCCTTGCGATCGCCCTTAGGAACGGAACAGTCGACGATAACCCCTTGCTCCCGAATGGTCTTGAATAGTTTTCGGCGTTTGTCGACCGTCTCCGCGCTTATCAGCAAGCGATGCCCCACCGGGAACCCTTTTTGGATCGCCCAGCAAAGTAGGCCCTCATTATCTGCGGCTTTAGGAACCTGTCGCCCCTTTTCCAGGCAAAACGCGATGATATCGTCCAGACAACGATCGTCTTCCGGTAGTTCAACCCCTGCAGGAACGCTCTTCCGCCGGTTCGGTAAAGACAGATCATCGAAGGAAAGATTGCCCAGGGCCATAAATCGCAAAAGGAGGTCGGCTGCTCGATTCAGGTTCTGATTTTCATAAGCCTTCACGGCCGAAAGCACTAAATCCTTGGCGTTTGTTCGCGAATCGAAAAACCGGGCGTCCAGTAAACCGACAACTTTCGGGCCCGACAGTAGTGAAAACGTGTTTAATTTCTCGATGGCCTCAGAAACACCGTCATCATTGCCATCAATCGGTTCGAAATTGAAGCTTTGATCGGGTTCAGGAACCACTCTGTCTAACACCTTTTTAAAAGCCGCCTTACAGAGCATTTCTTCGCCATAAATAAGGTACACAGCGGGCGGTAACTTGCCACGATCGCTAACCTTGTTGCCGGTTTCAGAATCGAGTCCTTTAAGATGGTCATCCAAGGTTTTATAGTTGAGTTCGGTCATGGTATATCAAATGATGGGCGACAATGTCGTTCAGGAGCCCTCCGGGATGGACTGCCGGGACCGGTGCCACAGGTATAACAACATGCTCAGCCCGATAAAGGCAGTCAAAGCATATATCATTTGCGAGTTCGAAAAGTTCGTTGACGATGGTTTGATATACCCTGGAAAATCGAGAGTATCTACGAGCAACTGAAGCGTGCTGTGAAGTAGGATGAAAACCCAGAAAACCCTTCCGTCGAAATTTCTGTGCCCTCGCAGCATCAAAAGGAAAATAAAAATAAGAAAGCTGCCGCTGGCCAGATAAAATGGTCTTGGATGCGGGATTGCCAGTATACTGTTTAGGCCTTCCTCCGGCCAGGAAAGCAAACCCTCAAGCATTGAATCAGTTCGCCGGCCAGGGCAAAGACCCGAGAAAAAGCAGCCAATCCACACGAAAAAATGACCGATGGCCAGGGTCGGAGCAAACATATCGGCGGTTTTCCATAACGGCAAATGCGCATGTTTGATAAATACCCACCCGACAATGAGTGCAGCAGTGGCCCCGCCATAGTAAAACGATCCACCGTTCCAAAAACGTAATATTTCCAACGGATCGGTAAAAATCAACTCAGGTTTGTAAAACAGATCACCGACCCTTGCGCCGACGATAGCCGCGACCATCAACCAGAAACAGAGGTCTGCAAGACGGTTTTCGGCACCGCCGCCAGATCGGATCTCAGCCTTGATCATCTGCAGACCGGCGATAAGCGCTACAGAAACGAAGACGCCGAAGACAATCGACGGTAGTATATCGGCATCGAAGATCATCGCGTATTGTCATCGACCCGTGCGGCCTTGCTTGAATTTTGCACGCGTCGGATAAAGGGTACACTGCTTCTTCGGTCGGAATGCTTTTCGGCAGCAACCGCTGGGTAAGGCCCTGTCGATCTACTCTGGCAACTTCTTGAACAGCAGATGAAGAATGAAAATTCCTATCCCAATCGTTATGGCGCTGTCGGCGATGTTAAATGCCGGCCAGTGAAGGTTTCCGATATAAAAATCGAGAAAATCGATAACCTTTCCCAATCGAATCCGGTCGATAAGATTGCCGATGGCACCGCCGAAAATCAATGCAAAGGCGCCGCCCAGTAGAGGATACGACACGGGTGTTTTCATGTAGTACCACAGGATCAATCCTACCGCCAGAAGGGAAACAAAGATAAAAACCACTTTGCGCAAGATCGGGTCGGATTGCGCCAGGAATCCGAATGCGCCTCCTGGATTGTGAATGTGGGTAAGATTAAAAAAACCAGGAATTACGGCAATGGTGTGGTAAAGCTGCAAGTAATGCGCTATCAGCGTTTTGGTGACCTGGTCCAAAAGCACCACTATGCCGCTGATGACCAGCAGCCGCGTTATCTTGGTTCCTTCTATTGTCACTATCACGCTCTCAGTTGGTGTTGATCCATAGATGGATTTTTTAACGCTGGGTTCCGCCATGGCGGGATTATCCGCAGGTTTAAAAGGCTGCGGCTCAAATACAGTGCCCCTCGCCGCAGACCTTTGTGCGGTCTTGCCCAGCATAAAATTTCTCATTTATGAATTTGACACTCAAAATAGCCTTATCCAATCGTGGATGGCCGACTTAGAAATACGGCCTTCACAAACGCGCAGTCCATCGACTATTCGTCAGCCAGTCATTTCTTCCAGAGATGATTTGCAACGGTTGCATATCGTCGGATGATCGTCGAAAGTTCCGACCGATGTATCATGAACCCAACAGCGTTCGCATTTTTCACCCGCCGCTCGTTCAACGAGTATCTGCAATCCCTCGATTTCCTCGCTCTCGTATGCCTTATCAAATTTTTCATCAATAACAAGCGCGGTCTGGGAGACGATGAAAATGGATCGCAACTCCTCGGCATACGGCGCCAACACGGCGTGCTGGGCTTTGGGAACCGAGATGGTGACAGCGGCATCCAGCGGGTGGCCAATAAGTTTTCGCGCCCGGGCGGCCTCGAGCGCTTTGGTAACCTCTGCCCTAATGGACAGCAGTTTTTCCCAGTTCTTTTGCAGGTCTTCGTTCTTCCACTCGGCATGTACCCTCGGCAGGGTGGTCATGTGAATGCTCTCGGCTTTTCCCGGCCGATCGGGGATATAGGCCCAAATCTCCTCGGATGAAAATACGAGAACGGGTGCCATCAAGCGGGCCATAGCATCTACGATGGTGTACATCACCGTCTGGGCGCTTCTGCGCCCGTTCGAACCGGCGGGTGATGTATAAAGACGGTCTTTGAGAATATCCAGATAAAATGCTGAAAGATCAAGGGTACAGTAGTTGTATAGACGGTGATAAATCACATGAAAATCGAATTTTTCGTAGGCTTTGTCGATAATTTCCGTCAGTTCTTGAAGTTTATGCAAGGCAAATTGGTCGATTTGCGGCATTGACTCATAGGTTATCCTGTCCGTCTCAGGGTTGAAGTCGTAAAGGTTACCCAACATAAAACGGGCAGTGTTGCGGATACGGCGATAGGCATCGCTGAGCTGTTTGAGAATGTTTTCTGAAATCCGCACGTCTTCTCGATAGTCGGAGGCTGTCACCCAAAGACGCAGGATCTCGGCACCGTATTTGTCGATAACTTCTTTGGGGGCAACGACATTACCAAGCGATTTTGACATCTTACGGCCATCGGCATCCACGACGAATCCATGGGTCAGAACCGATTTATATGGCGCACGATCACGTGTCCCCACGGCGGTCAGTAATGAGCTATGAAACCATCCCCGGTGCTGGTCACTCCCCTCCAGGTATAGATCCGCCGGCCAGTTCAAATTTGATCGCTGTTCCAGAACAGCCGCATGGCTGACGCCTGAATCGAACCAAACATCCAGAATATCGTCTTCTTTTTTAACGGATTTGCTGCCGCATTCGGGGCATGCGGCGTCGGCCGGTAAGAAGTACTCGGCCGGTTTTTCGAACCAAATGTCGGCACCGTGGGTGGCGAACAGGTCACAAACGCGATTCATAATGACCTCGTCGCGCAAAAGAGTGCCGCAGTCTTCACAGTAAAACACCGCAATTGGCACTCCCCAGGCCCGTTGCCGTGACACACACCAATCGGGTCGATTTTCGATCATCCCGTATATGCGCTCGCGACCCCAGCCAGGAATCCACTTGACCCGATCGATTTCTTCCAAAGTTCTTTGGCGCAAACCGGTCTTATCCATGGAAATAAACCACTGGGGCGTGGCCCGGAAAATGACGGGTTGTTTGCAGCGCCAACAGTGAGGGTAGGAATGCTCGAAATTCGCCTCAACGATCAAAGCCCCGTGTTCCTTGAGTTTGGCATTTATGGCCTTGTTGGCGTCAAAGACAAACTGCCCCTTGAAAAATCCGACGTCTTCAGTAAACCGTCCGCGATCGTCGACGGGAGAATAAACTTCCAACCCGTATTGGAGACCGACCTCGTAGTCCTCGCGCCCGTGCCCGGGAGCGGTGTGCACGCAACCGGTACCGGCCTCAAGGGTTACATGATTTCCCAGGATGATTAGCGAATCCCGTTCGTACAGGGGATGCCGACACGTCTTGCGTTCCAGGCGCTCGGCCCCGATTTCGGTCAAGATCCGGTAAGTGCCAATGCCAAAAGTGAGCATGCAGGCGTCTACCAAATCTTTCGCTATAATCAGAACCTCGTTCCGCCCCACATCCACGGCCGAATAAATAAAATCAGGGTGCAGGGCAACGGCCATATTCGCCGGAAGGGTCCACGGGGTGGTGGTCCAAATGACCACAGAAACCTTCTTGCCAGCGAGATCTGGAAATTCCTGGCTCAAGTCATCCTTTAAGGGAAACTTTACGAATATGGAGGGCGACGCCTCGTCTGCGTATTCGATTTCTGCCTCAGCCAATGCGGTCTGGCAGTCGTTGCACCAGTAAATCGGTTTTTTGCTTCTAAACAAGCTGTTATTCAGCACAAATCTCCAGCACTCACGGGCGATCGTCGACTCGTAAAGATAATTCATTGTCAGATAGGGATTATCCCATTCGCCCATAACACCCAAGCGTTTGAATTCTTCCCGCTGAATATCGATGAATTTTTCGGCATATGTCCGGCAGAGGCGGCGCACGTCGGTCAATGAAAGATCCTTCTTTTTCTGGCCGAGTTCCTTGTCGACGTTGTGTTCAATGGGGAGCCCGTGACAGTCCCAGCCGGGCACATAAACGGCATCATATCCGGACATCTGCCGCGACCGCACGATCATATCCTTAAGAATCTTATTCATCGCGGTCCCAATATGGATGTGGCCATTGGCATAGGGCGGTCCGTCGTGCAGGATAAATCGCTCGCAACCGTCTGAAGCCGTTCTGATTTTCGTGTGCAGCTGCATCTTTTCCCAGTCGCCCAATTGTGCGGGTTCGCGGTTGGCAAGATTCGCCTTCATCGGAAATTTCGTAGACGGCAGATTGAGCGTTTTCTTGTAATCCATTACGCCTCCAAATTCGGATGTTGATATATAGTGGCTGTCACAAATATGTTCCGCATCTCGAAAGTTTGACCTACAACCACGTATACCACCCTTCCGTATTTCGGATTATATTGTTGAAAAGCGGTATGAAGCGGAAATTTGTACTCAACAAACGATTTGGTGTCAAGCAAATACGATATCCGCAAAGCAGTCGCCACTTTATCAGCATGTGCCAGGAAAAATTTTTGTCGGAGGAAATAACGCGGTCGGCGGGTGCAAAAAGTGCCCTTGGCAATGTTGTCCAGGGGCACCAATGGTGCCATCCGGCGGCTGGATTCAACCGCCGAAACGGTTTCTATGGAGCGGCATCTGTGCCGAGATGTGAAATCAAAGCCCTATCTGACACCCAATTGCGGTGTTGTGGTCCTCCTTGGTCAGTGTCATGGGCCCTGCCCATGACACTGAATACATACGCCCATGTATGCTGAGTTTTTTCTTCGATCCACGTCTTGCACTTGGGCGTGAACTAAGGTTTTGAAACCACTTGGAAGATGATTGCAGTTCAAGCGGATTGCTTTAGCGGGATCACCTTCTCAGTCTCGCATGGGGTGGGTCCCATCGCCATCGCGCCGACCGCAAGGTAGGTATAATTCCGGGATATCAAATCCTCGAAATCCGGTATCATCCGCCGGCCATCCATTACCAAGTAGGGGGGCTTTACCAGCTTTTCAACTGTGCGGGATAATCCCCGGAACTCTTCACAGTCGGATGATATGAACAGGGCATCGGAACCTTCGATGGCTTCCTTGGCACTGTCAAAATAGGCGATTTTTTCGAAAAGAATGTTCTTGGAGGGATCGAAAACCGCCTGGGCGGCATCGTTAGCCAATGGATCGTAGGCCTGTATTCGAGCAGCACCTTTGCCGAGTAATGACTCAACCACCTTGATGGAAGAAGCATCGCGCATGTCGTTGGTGTGCTTTTTGAAGGCCAGACCGAGAACCGTGATGGTTTTGTTGTTGAATTTGAACCCGGCTTCGGTGATGGCCCGGTCGACAAGATACACTTTCTGAAATTCGTTCACCTCGTATGACGCTTCCAGCATTTTGGTACTGACATTCACCCTGCGAAGCTGATTTATCAACGAGGCGATGTCTTTACCGAAGCAGCTACCACCGGCCCCGTTGCTGACGAAAGACCCCCAGGTGCTGATGCGCTCATCGGAGGTCACGCCCAATCTCAAATCATCGATGACAATATTGGGAAATTTTTCCCCGATCTTTGCGCCCACTCCGTTCCAGAAGGAAATATAGGTCAGCAGCATGGTATTGGCCACATATTTAATGGCCTCGGCGGTTTCTGGTGTGGTTTCTATGTATTTAATGCGTACATGGTTAACGAATTGGGAGTAAACCCGGCTCAGAATATTAAAATCCTGTTGATCGTCGCAGCCGACTACAACCCGGTCCGGTCGGCGGGCCTGCATAACGGCTGTGCCCTCCGCCAGAAACTCCGGATTCGATGACACACCAAAATTTTTAACCCGGTGGGAAACCATGATCTGTTCGAGGTGACGCGCGGTTCCAATCGGAACCGTACTTTTGTTGATGATGACCACGCGACGTTTATCTTTGCGTTTTTCCAGGAGTTCGGCAAGGTGCTCGGCGGCAGCATCATAAAATGTGAGGTTGGTGGAACCGTCTAAGTTCGGCGGGGTTGGCAAGCACATGAAAACGGCATCCGTCCCCTCGATGATCGACGCCAGATCGGACGAAAAGAAAAGGTATCGGTCTATGGTTTCCCGAATGACGTTCACCAACCCAGGCTCGTTGACAAACCGTTCTATTTCCTGTGGTTTTCCAGTTGCAAACGCGTTCAGTTTTTCCTGGTTGTTGTCGTAGGCATACACCTCGTGACCATATTCAGAGCAAACGGCGGCATGCACGAGACCAACGTATCCGGTACCCAGAACAATAACTTTCATATTTTCCCCTGTTCAAAAATTGGCAATTAATAGACATGGCGGGAATGTTCCCGCGGAATTTCTGGCCGAGATAGATATTCTATCATATCTTGCAGCATTTCTTCAATACCCAGCTGCTTTACCTTGCGCTGCAGGAATTCGGATATCGTGGGTTGATAGGCTTTTAATTGGGGGTACATCTTGGCTTCACTGGGCATCTGGTTGCCCTTTTTATGGTTGCATTCCCTGCATGCGGTCACGCAATTTTCAAACTCCGTCCGCCCCCCCCTGGATTTAGGGACAATGTGATCGATGGTCAACCGTCCATGAGGGCTCTGGCAGTAAGCACATTTAAACCCGTCTCTGATCAGAACGTTTTTTTTACTGAAAGGAACCCGTGCCCGGTAAACCATTCGGATGAACTTGACAAGTTTGATTACGAGAGGCACCCTGACAGACAGACCCTCACCGGTCATGACGGTTTTACTTGAATATCGCAGCACTTTGACCTTGTCTTTTACCAGTAGACAAACAGCCCGTTTCCAATCCACCACGTTTAGGAAAGAGTAGTCCGCGTTAAGCACGACACACTGGGCCATGGCCAACTCCTTGGGTTGCTTGTAAACGATCGGGACAGCGAAAACCGCTCAGGATGCGTCATTCCGGCCGTCGAATCCGAATAGGAAATAATATAACGAATTGGAAAAATCAAACATTTTCAAAGTCAATCCGCGTCCAGCGTGGTTTTTGGCCCCGGCGAATCCCAGCATGTCTGTATAAAATCTTTTTGTGGGGTCATCTGAAAGGTTTTCATCAGGGAATCGGGTTGATCTTTTCAATTATAACCTTATGGTTTTTGAATAATTCGGGCCGTTTTTTTTAGCGATGTCTCGCCTCGACTCATATTAGATTTCTATCTGATTTAAAATTTAGATCATAGACCCCGATCGGCTTTGGTAACGTTAATCGAACCATATTCGAGGAGTGCAACTTATGAAATCTATCGCGATTATGCTCATGATCCTATTCACAGCGACAGGATCTGTTTTGGCCGGTGAAGCCGACGTCCTGGAGGTTGAGGTTGTAAAAACCGGCGCAGAGTCATTCACTTTTTCAGTCACGGTGAAACACGATGATTCGGGTTGGGAACACTATGCCGACAAATGGGAGATCATCGGGCCGGACAGGACCATTCTCGGCACCCGAACCCTCTTTCACCCCCATGTGGACGAGCAACCATTCACGCGCAGCCTGACAAACGTATCGGTCGCTGCAACCGTAAGTCAGGTTTCTGCGAGAGGCCATTGTTCAGTTCATGGTTATGGCGGGAAAGAAACCACAGTAACACTGCCGCATTGAAAGGAGCGATGACATGCTGAACCACCTGGTTTTAATGAAGTTCAAGCCCGGCGTTTCCGAATCTGATATCGACAACCTGGAAGTGGCCCTGGACGATTTGCCCAATGTCATCGTCGAGATTCAAATGTACGAGTTCGGCCGTGATATTCTCCATACGACGCGATCTTATGATTTTGCAATTGTCTCACTTTTTGCCAACCAGGAGGCGCTGCAACGCTACCAGCAGCATCCGGCCCATTTGGCGGTGGGCAAGCGCTTGAAAGAACTCTGTGACCAGATCATTACAGTTGATTTCTTCGGAACTGATGCCGCGGATTTAAAACCCAAAACGCCGCTGGATGCGTTGCTTAAAGATGATAAATAAAAGGAGGCACAAAAATGAAAGAACAGGCTGAAGCCATGGTCTTGGCATCTTTTGCGGCCGACGCGTTGGCCTTGGGGGCTCACTGGATATACGATACGGCGGTAATCGACAACGATATCGGTCGCGTGGATAACCTGAGAAAACCACCCGAAAACTCATTCCATCGCACCAAGAAAGCCGGTGAACTCACGCACTATGGCGACCAGTCCCAAGTGCTGTTGGATTCCATTGCCGCCAACAAGGGGTTTCACATCGAGCATTTTGCCCGGAGTTGGCAGTCATTTATGGATGATTACTCAGGCTACCGTGATCACGCCACCAAGGATACATTGAAAAATATTGCGGCCGGAAAGGATCCGACAGCATCCGGATCCGGGTCGACCGAACTTGGCGGTGCGGTCAGAATTGCACCGTTGATCTTTACCCTTAGAAAAAATCGTGAACAACTATTATCCGATGCCAGAAAACAAACGGCCATGACACACAATGATCCCCTGGTTGTTGAAAGCGCCGAATACTTGGCCGATGTCGTTCTAAATGTACTCCAAGGCACAGCGCCTTCCGCGGCATTCAGGACGGCGGCCCCTACCAGACCTCGGCTGCAGAAATTAATCGATAAAGGACTGGCGACCAGCGGAAATCAGACCCGTGCAACGATCAAGGCTTTCGGTCAGACGTGCGACACTGCCGCTGCGCTGCCCGGTGTCATTCACCTATCAACGACTTACGAAAACGACTTGAAATCAGCATTGATTGAAAATGTCATGGCGGGCGGAGATTCCGCTGCGCGGGGCATGGCGGTCGGCATGATCCTTGGGGCACACTTGGGCCGACAGGCCATTCCTGACCAGTGGCTGAAAGATCTGAAGGCTTACAACCGAATCGTTGACCAGCTAACGGCCATTCCCTGATCAGTACGCCGTTATGACCTTGTATAGATTGACTCAAGCCGCAGAAAAAAAACCTTCCGCTTGTGCATCAATGGGGCTTATTGGTACAATACAGGGTAAAGGTACCTATTGTGATTACGGATTACAATCAGCGATGAGGTGGTGAAATGAAATTTGTCGTCAGGCATTTCGAAGGGGGATTTCAAGTAATGGAATCAGAAAACGGAACGAATACGCTGATCGCGTCTTTTCACAAAGAGCCCCACACACGAATCGGCAAAAAATCACTGGCGCAACGGCGGGCTGAAGAATACTGTGAATTCTTGAATCAACGTGATATAAGCGGCACGGAAGATTTCGATTTTGATTAACATCTGGACCTTGTGCCTCTGACGCATATTTCGTCTTATTTTTCATGCACGGTTCAGATAATACTCTACCACGATGCCAATGTTGCTCAAACTCTTTCTCGCGTTTACCCTCATACCCGTCGCCGAAATCTACTTGCTGATAAAGGTCGGCAGTCAAATTGGGATCGCCAAGACTGTTGTGATTGTCATTGCCACCGGCTTTGCCGGTGCCTATTTGGCGCGCATGCAAGGATTGCAAACCATGCTGAAAGTCCGGTTGAGCATGCAGCAGGGACATTTGCCGACCGAAGAACTGTTGGACGCCGTGCTGATTTTCATTGCCGGTGTTGTCTTGCTCACGCCCGGTTTTATTACCGATGCTGCGGGGCTGTTACTCCTGATTCCCGAGACCCGCTACCATGCCAAACGCTTCATCAGAAGACGTTTCGAGTTGTGGAAAGAGAGCCAAAACCTTTCTCACGACCATTTTCAATGATAAACGGCCGAAACGGATCTCTCTTTCCATTTCAGACAGGCTTTAACGCAGGCAACGCACGGTTTGTCCTCGAATAATTGCCAATCATCCCCCAAAAGGAATGACATAAAATGACAGAACAGCGTGTACCCGACTATGGCATCATCGATCAGCCGGAAATTCTGTCGGTCCTTTTTCATCCCCGTCCCGATTATGGACACACGCCCACCGGCCCACCAGCCCATGAAGTCATGATACCGGTGGAAGAGTCTGTTGCCGTCGGGGCATGTTTCCATGCGGCGAATCCGTCGGGGACGAACATTCTCTTCTTTCACGGTAATGGTGAGATCGTCGCGGATTATGCTGACCTGGGGCCGCTCTACAACAAGATGGGCATCAATTTTTTGGCCGTCGACTACCGCGGCTACGGACGATCGAAAGGCAGCCCCACGGTAACGGCCATGATGCAAGACTGCCACGTCATCCTGAATTGGACCAGGGACTGGTTGGAGAAAAATGGTTTCAAAGGCCCCCTGGCAGTGATGGGACGCTCGCTCGGCAGTGCCTCGGCCTTGGAACTGGCAAGCCGTCAAGTGTCCCAAATAGACGGATTGATCATCGAAAGTGGATTCGCCTTTGCTGCGCCGCTCTTGCAGCTCTTGGGCATTTCACCGGCGGCAGTGGGATTCAAGGAAGAAACGGGCTTTGGCAATATCGATAAAATCAAAACCATTGACAAGCCAACCCTTATCATTCACGCCGAATTCGACCACATCATCCCTTTCTCAGACGGAAAAGCCCTATACGATGCCAGCCCCTCCAAGAACAAAACCATCTTGACGATTCCCGGCGCGAACCACAACGATATATTTGCACGGGGTCTGTCCGAATACCTCGAGGCGGTTAAAATGTTAACACAAAAACTGATCGGCTGACCGGTGGTAGGTGACGAGAACCGATTTAGCGGCGTTCCTTTCGACAGGAATAGTCACAAACCCTTTTGCCGAGAGTTGCAGCATCTTCACAGGTTGTCGGTCATGGCCGGCCAACGCCCGTAAACTTTCTGAAGGCTTGCCAGAACGTCACCCGAATGGCATCGTTTTCCATAAGGATCTCATGCCGCGACGTCGGAATGGTCACCAGACGGCAATCGGGCAATCGGGCGCAAGCCTCCATTTGGGCGCTGACTGATACAATCCTATCTTCGCCGGCACAAACCATCAGTACCGGTGTTTTAATCTCTTCCAGATAACCGGGCGTTTTAAAACAATCTATCGAGTTCATCGTGGCCGCCAACCAGCCAAAGGTTACAGCGTCCACAGCCAATGCGGGATTGGCCTCCAACGCTCCTTTCTCTGCTTGAAACCTTTTCTTATCCGACGTCAAAGGATTGCCCTCAAAGTGCCAATCCCTTTCCGACCGCTTGCGGCTTCCCGGCACTACGGCATCTCGACGGCCGGATTTAACCGCCATCTGAATCAAAAGCTTGACCAGCCAACTCGGATAGGGAGCTGTGAAGATATCGATCATTGGCGCCGATAGAGCGGCGCCGTCGATCCCTGTGCGGCGGCGATGTAAAAACCGTATGGCAAGGTGTGCGCCCATGGAATGAGCCAGGAAGTAAATTGGTCGCCGGGTGTTCGCAGGGATAACCGTATCGAAAAACACTTGCAAGTCGTGCAGGTACTCGTTGTAGTCCAGAATAAAACCCCTGGACCGGTCCGAAAGCATTCGCGTCGAAAGCCCCTGCCCGCGCCAATCGAAACTGTATACATCAAAACCCATCCGGTTAAGATCGCCCGCCGTTTCGTTATATTTTTCCAGGAATTCTTTGCGGCCACCCAGCAAGATAACGGTGCCGTTCGGACGGCTTTTGGTATTCAGCCAGTGGTGATACCGGATGGAGATGCCCTCATCACTGGTGAAATACGCACAATCGGATAGCATATCGTTCCGATATCGCTCGGCGTCATCCATCGATCTCATAGGGTGAGTTCCCTTGCAAAGCCGTGGAAATGCGGTACTGTATTCTCACGACTGTATATCCTACCGAAAGGCCTATCGCACAGCATGTTCACGACAACAACACGGCTTCATAAGGCGCATCTCGGCTTGACCCCAAGTGTTTATTTGAATAGAGTTTCCCCGAATGCCACAAGATAGTTAATGGCGGGCGTTTTACTCTGATAACCCTAACTGGATGGGATTGTTGCCGATCTAAAATCCCTACCCTCTTCCATGTAAGTATAAGGAGCATGGGCGTTATGGCTGTTCACTCCCATAAATTCGTCGAAACTTATAAGGGACTTGTCGGATTCGGGCTCAACCGTGAAACAGATGAAAACACCGTCAAGTACTACCTGGAAAAATTCTCCGACGACCAGGTTCTCCAGAGCGTGACCGAACGCCTTACCGATGAAGAGTTGGGAGAGCTTTTCGGTCGATCTCGCGCCTGCTTCGGAATCACCTGGACGAGTCAGAGTATCACCGCCTGTTTCTGAAAGACGACCATCCCTGACCGATTATTATCTTAGTGGATGGCAGAAAACCGAGGATACCGTTTACAGACCAGAGGATAGTCCATGTTGTCGCCAGAAGAGCTTGAAAACTATGCCGATGTCCTTTTGTGGGGTTTAAAAACCGCACGCAAGCAAAAATTTAAAAAGTATGATGTCGTGGCCCTTCGTTTTCACCAACCAGCAAAACCCTTGGCCAATATTCTTTTTGACAGGCTTCTCCAGTCGGGTTTGAATCCGGTGCAGCGGGTACTGGATACACCGGAAATGGAAAAAAGTTACTATACCCATTCAAACGCCCGCCAGTTGACTTTTGTTCCTCCGGGCGAAGACAATTTGTATCGCCACTTAAATGGCAGCATTATGTGTATGCACCGGAATCGCTCACCCATTTGAGTGGTATCGATCCTAAAAAAATCGGTAAAGCTGCGGTGGCGAAAAACTTCTTGCGAGACACACTGACGGCCGCGAAGAAAGCGGCGAATTCAGCTGGACCCTTTGTGTTTTTCCCACCATGGCCCTTGCCAGGCATGCAAGAATGTCTCTGAAATCCTACAGCCAGCAAATTGCCGCCGCATGTTTTTTGGATCAACCCGAACCGGTGAAAACCTGGCAGGACATTTTTCAAAAAGTCCATGCCATCAAAAAATGGCTAAACGGGCCTACGGTCGAAAAATTTCATATCGAATCCAATAACATCGACCTTTCGATCACTCCGGGACATAAAAGAAAATGGCTCGGAGTGTCCGGTCGCAACATTCCGAGTTTTGAAGTATTCATCTCCCCGGACTGGCGTGGGACCCTGGCGTGTATTACGCTGATCAGCCCTCCTTTCGCAGTGGTAATCTTGTCTCCGGCGTGCGGTTGGAATTTGAAAAGGGTTCAGTTGTCCGTATTGAGGCGCGAAAAGGCGCCGCTTTCGTCCGCAGCCAGTTAAACATGGACACGGGGGCCCGCCGGCTGGGTGAATTTTCCCTGACCGATCGGCGTTTTTCGAACATCAACGCGTTTATGGCCAATACCCTGTACGACGAAAACTTCGGCGGTCAACACGGCAATTGTCATGTGGCGCTGGGCGCCTCGTATTCAGATGCGTATGCGGGCAAACCCGTCGATCCCGACGATTCCCGGAAAGACGCATTGGGGGTCAACCAGTCGGCACTCCATTGGGACCTGGTCAACACCGAGAAGAAACGGGTCAGCGCCCATTTGAAGGGCGGGCGCAACATAACCATTTACGAAAATGGAAAATTTGTTTACTG
>CAWKCK010000014.1:0-30614 GCA_963848135.1 uncultured delta proteobacterium | reverse complement strand
CACGCTGCCCGTTTTCACCGATTGTCTCTATCCATAACTGATGGTCTTCGAAGCACTTTCTTAGCCCGGGGGGAATGGATTTCAGCATTTATTACTCTCAATTATATTTGGTTTGATGTCGCTTTCTTGCGGTACGATATATGACCAATGATTTATTCAGTAGATTTTCATCGGAGTTTAAAAGGACTATACAATTATGTACAGTCCTTCTGTTGCTTATTGCGCCGTACACCAATACATAGCCGCTATTTGAACCGAGTCCCAAGGACTTGAAAGCGGGGGGGTATAGCCTGAGGTCGATGTGGTTCAGCTCGGCCACCTCCATGCATGGTACAGGACAGCAGCAAAAACATCGATACACTTTGTGATTTCCGATTAAGAATTGAAAAATGTTTCGTTATCCGAGAGACGTCCCCGCATAGGCCTCTTTCAAGATTTCGACCGGATGCGCCACTGGATACGGCAGCAACTGGTTGAACTGCAAGCGGCAACTCAGACATTCTGTTACTATACGATCCGGATCGATGTCTCGAATCCGATCCATCAGGCGCTGTCCCAAGCGGATGGACGAATCGTGAAACGCCTGCTTGAACCCCATGATTCCAGCCATGCCGCAACAGTAAAGCTGCCCATCAATGGCTTCCAAATCGATAGCCGGTATCAGGTTCAGCAACTCAATGTATGGGCTGCCGATATTCTGCTCTCTTCCATGGCAAGGCGCAAAGTAAACCATCCGGCCGATGACGCGATTCGGAGCGGGTTCGAGGCCCCCGCTCTCATGCAATAACTTCATATATTCACCCAGGTCGAAGGTGTGCTCGGCCACACGGACACGGTCCCTGGCGCTGAATCCTGAAAAGTAGCCGTCATCTTTCAATATCTTGCCATAGATCGACGTTTGCAGTGCAACGAATCCGGTATTTCCGGAGTCGATAGCGCGGTCTCCATCGGAAGGGATTTTCAGAACTTTCCTGTCGCCGCCGACTGTTTCCTGGTATTCAGCCGAATAGTAAGCGCCTTCAATCAACAGTTTCTTAAACATGAACCCGCAAGTGGGGCATGAGCAGACGATGTCATAGCCGTCATCAACGGCTTCTTTCAATAAATTTAAATTGGTCTCCGCAAACTTTAAGGTTACTTTTCGGTCCCCTTCCAACAGGGTCGGCATACCGCAACATTTCTGCTTGGGGACATAGACGTCGACGTCGTTTTTTTCGAGAACCGCCACCGCTGCTTTCGGCACCTCTGGAAATAGATAGCGGCCGGTACATCCGACGAAAAAAGCGACTTTTCTATTTCTTCCCGGGTTGGTCTTTACATTTAGACGGTGTCGGGCGGCCCAGGCGGAAAAATTTTCCCGGGGAAATTCAGGAAATCTTCGTTCAGGATGAATCCCGATCAATGTCTTCACGAGATGGCTTGACGATTTATGGCTGAGCAGTGCATTGAACAAACCGGGGAAGGTTCCGCAGGTTCTGCCGATACGTTCCACATCTTCGATGGTGCGCACACCATATTTGAGCCCGTCACGATCGATAAATCGGGTCTTGGCCGCGATGATATCCGCCCGGATGTTCGGGCAGGGACACAGTGCACAGAAGTTGCACCGATCGACCAGCTGCCTGAGGGCCTGTGGAGTAATCGATTCCCCGGTCTCTTGCTCCCGGTCCCAGAGCCGATAGAGTTCGGGGAAGAAAAGGCAGTCGGCGTCCATCAAGTGCCGGCAGACGTCACAGTCCGTGCATGCGTCCACCACTTCGCGAATCTTATTTTCTGGATTGAAACTTTCCATCCTTTTACTCGTAAAGCCACCAGGATCTCATCAAGGTATTGATTGGTATGCATTGATCGGAGAGATCATTATTACCCAAGGCTCGAATTTATGAAAAACGTATATAAAAGAGGTCAGTTTGACTGTGTTGTTTTGAATCTCACGCCCGCGGCCAGTACAAAATTACGGCTACGCCTATCAACGCAATAATCCCTCCGATAATGTCAAACCTGTCCGGTGTTATGCCGTCGATTTTCCAACCCCACATAAAGGAGACAAATGGATAGAAAACAAGTAGTCGATCATTGCCCGGTCTCTTTGGGCACGCCGAGTTTCTCGAAGGCGGCAACAATACTCTTTTTGTCCAAGAAACCCACGTGACGTTGGACCTCCCTGCCTGATTTATCATAAAATATTTGAGTTGGAATCGCACGGATACTGAAACGCTGTGCCTGTTCCCGGTGCTTCCAGACATCGATGAAGATAATGGAGGCACGGCCCGCATACTCATTTTGAAGTTCTCTGATAATGGGGGCCATCATCTT
Organism: uncultured delta proteobacterium; assembly: GCA_963848135.1. Lineage (GTDB taxonomy): Bacteria > Desulfobacterota > Desulfobacteria > Desulfobacterales > SG8-13 > JARFQH01. The sequence continues at coordinate 28,298 of CAWKCK010000014.1, read as the reverse complement.
GCAGGGGATGCATTTGTTCGCACCAAGATCCACCATGGTGGCAACACCCGGGGTAGGTACCGTTGGTATGACAGTGTTCTTTGAGTCGCCGGCCAATGATGGTGACGCCGTCCAGAAAGCGAGAATCATCCAGCCGAAGAACACCATGATCGTTCTTTTCATTCTTCTTCCTTCCTCTATGGCTTGCAGGTCATGTGGCACACACCGGTTGGAGTTTCCAATGCGTAAGGGAAGTATTTTCGCTTGAACCACAGGGCGGTATTTACCAGGGAGATGAGCACCGGCACCTCCACAAGGGGGCCGATTACAGCGGCAAATGCTTGGCCTGAATCCAGGCCAAAAACGGCCACGGCCACGGCGATGGCCAGTTCAAAGTTGTTGGACGCAGCGGTAAAGGACAACGTGGTGGCCTGTTCGTACGTGGCCCTGGCTTTCATGGAAAGCCAGAAGGAGACGAAGAACATGATGACAAAATAGATGCACAGCGGGATGGCCACCCGCACTACATCTAAGGGTAACTGAACGATATATTCACCCTTTAGGGAAAACATCACCAGAATGGTAAAGAGCAGGGCGATCAGGGTAATGGGGCTGATCTTGGGAATGAACTGGGTCTCGTAGCGTTCGACCCCCACGGTTTTTAAGCCGATTAACCGCGAAAGCACACCGCCGATGAAAGGAATTCCCAAATAGATAAAGACGCTTTCGGCGATCTGGCCGATGGAGATGTCCACCTCCATTCCTTCCAGGCCCATCCAACGGGGCAGCACAGTTATAAAGATATAAGCATAAACTGAAAAAAAGAGTACCTGGAAGATGGAGTTAAAGGCCACCAGGCCTGCACAGTACTCCCGGTCACCGCTGGCCAAATCGTTCCAGACGATGACCATGGCGATGCAGCGCGCCAGACCGATCAGTATCAATCCCACCATGTATTCCTGGTGCCCAGACAAAAAAGCGATAGCTAAAAGGAACATCAGGATCGGGCCGATGATCCAGTTTTGTACCAGGGACAGGGCCAGCACCTTGACATCGCGGAACACGAAACCCAGTTTTTCATACTTCACCTTGGCCAGCGGCGGGTACATCATCAATATCAGGCCCACGGCGATGGGAATGTTGGTGGTGCCCACGGAAAAACGATTGATGAAACTCTTGATTTCCGGAAACAGATAACCGCTCCCAACACCCACAATCATGGCCAAAAAGATCCACAGGGTGAGAAAGCGGTCCAGAAAACTTAACTTACGTATGGTGGCGTCGGTCATAAGTCCTCCTTAAGCATGTGAATCAGACTTATCGGTTTGTTGGATGACATTTAGCAGACGCTCAGTGAAGGCCCCGATTTTCTTTTTCAAAGGTTTGTCGCATTCAGGCAGCAGGACGGGACTGTCTGCTGCACAGGACGGCGTCAGAATCACCCTAAAGTAGTTTCTCAAGCATCTGTTTAAGGTCAACCACCGAAAATGGGATATTCTGAAATCTGCTGACTGAAACCGTGTCCGAGCAGATGATCAATGGCAAACGGATATCTTCCGGGTGGTCGCTGCCGTGAATCCTGGCATGCCCGGCATGGTCGCTGGTAACGATAATCAGATAGTCTTTTTGCATTTCGATTGAATTCACCAGCGAGGATATATATTCATCGATAAAGGACAACTCCTCCAGGTATTCCGGCGACAGCCAGCCGAACTTCGGTCCCACTTCATCCAGACCGCTGATGTGCAAAAACACGAAATGGCGGCCGGGTGTTTTGATGAAGGTTTCGGCAGAATCGATGGCATAGTCCCGCGACCATTCATGCATATCGATAACTTTGTTTACAAGATAGCCCAGCTTCTCTTTGGAGTAAAAAAATCCGGTTTTATAACCGAGAGTTTGGGCGGCATTAAAAATGGTCGGGCTCTTGACTGTCGCATCACCAGGCACCCAGCTGTTGTCCATTTTGCCACTTTCCTCTGGCGCCAAACCAGTAAACATTGCCGTATGCGCAATCAACGTTTTGGGAGGATTGGTGCTGTGGCCGTCAAGCGTATAAGCACAGGTACGCATCAGTGTTTGAAGGTTCGGACTCTCGGCTCGCTGGAGCGCTTCAGGATGGAGTGCGTCAATAGAAATGATCACAATATTTTTCAAACTTTGTGCAAAAACAGTGCCGTTAACAAACGCAATGCATACACAGATCATCACGAGCACACGACATAATCGGATCAAATGATCCTCCTTGCCATATTTTTTATATGAAGCATTATTGAGTTAGAGAAATTTATTTTCTACCACCGCCCTTTTTGGGGCCGGAGTCGTAACAAACCTCGAAAACTGGCACTCAGTGACGATAGAGTGCGTTATCAACTTTTTTGGATAGAACGGTTCGGACAAAGGCCAATACCTGCTGCGTGTCTTCATCCGATGCGATTCAGGCGCCGCCGAAAAACGGACTGATGATGTAATAAGCGCCCAATAGCGCGATGACCAGACCAGCGCTGCGCCGGAACCACACTCCAGCCCCCTGCCAGGCGCTGCTTTCCGTAAGCCTTCGCACCATGGCCGTAGAACTGCCAGCCACGACGATCGGAAGGCAGTGACCCAGTGCAAAGAGGATCATCATTACCGAACCGACGACGACCTTCTGCTGCACGGTGACGATGGCCAGAATCGGGGCGATAAAACCAAAGGTACAAGAACCGGACAGGATACCGTAGGCCAGCCCCAACCCGAAGGCGCCATGGATTCCCCGCAATTTCAACCGGTAGAGCATCGTGCCGGACATGGAACAGGCCTGCACACCCAACATGCCAAGGGCTACCCAGACCAGAACTGCGCCGACAAGGACCTGCCACCAGATGCCGACATCGCCCAACATGCGACCCAACATGGCACACACAATGCCGATGACGGCGATGGTGATAAACAGCCCCAGAGTAAAAGCCCCGGCATACCAAATGGCCCGCCGAGGGTGGACAGCGGATTCCTGGCCACCCACGTAGGCCACGATCAATGGGATGGAGGCCAGATGGCAAGGGGAAAATAGAACGCTGACCATGCCCCAAGTAAAGGCACCCAAGGCGGCTAAAGCCAGCCCGCCGGTCATCCACTGGTTTACCGTGAGTAAAAATTGGTCGAACATATCTGGACTGATTCCTCTTTTTATTCTGTTCGTCGGGTGACATCGTGACGAATCGGGAACCACCTATATGGGGTAACCTGTCGATGATCCATTGTTTATCCTTCCAAAAATCAATCTGCCGGATCAAAACGGCCGATATAATCTTCAAGCTGCCTGCGTTGCATCATGTCTAACGGCGGGCAGGCGTCGACCCCCTTGGCCCCTTCCGCCAGGCGGGTGGCGAACACCATGCAAGTGGGCTCACCACAATCACGGCAATTGGTCTTGGGCAGTCGTTTGAGAATTTCGATGATTTTCGGCCGTGGGGCCCCTTTTGTGCTGGGAGAAATGCGGGCCCGGTTTTCCCAGGCTCCGTTGATCTCGCGCTTCAACCATTCGATGATCTTACGGGTTTCGTCTTCGTCCTTCAGGGCGTTAACAGCGATCTTGCGGCCGTGCACAGTAATTAATTTTCCGTGTACTTTAAAGGTTACTGAGGGTGGGTGCTCGACATACTCAAATCCACCCAGCACGGTGTTGAGGTAGGGCAATGCAACGCTGACATCCTGTGCCAGATGAGCGATACACTGTACCGTCATGGCTCCCGGCATGCATGCGTTATTGAAAATCTCGAGGCGGTAGTCTTTCAGCAGCATGTCCATTCTCTTTTGTCTGATCAGCCGCAGCATGGTGCTTTGGGATATTGGCTCCTCAAGGTTGAATCAATTGGACTTCCAACCATATTTTTTACACCATGATATAGTAGACTTCTATTTTTACTTTTTCAGCCAGGCCAGAACCTCTTCCTTTTTGGGTATCTTGCCCACCGATTTGACCTCACCGTCGATTACCACCGCGGGGGTGCCGAACACGCCGTAGTCGGCAATTTTCATCACATCGGTAACCTTTTCGATATCAGCGGCGACGCCAGCTTCGGAAACCGCATCCTTGACCACTTTTTCTGTTTGCTGGCATCTGGGACAGCCAGGGCCCAGTACTTTGATATCCATGATGTCTCTCCTTATGAATTAATTGTGGCTGCAGATTAATGCAGTCATATTCAGATTTAGAATTTCATCTAAATATTAAACTTTGTTTTTGTCATCGTCTTACTGCTTTAGGTTCCCGGCATTCTGAAGCCAGTCTTTCAGAGTATTTTTCGGGGGCACCCTTCCGGCGGCCATTACCTCTTCGTTGATCACCAGAGCCGGCATGGCCATCACCCCGTAGGCGCCGATCTGGATCGGGTCGCGTACGTGTTCCAGGTCGGCTTTGATCTGCAAATCCGCCAACAGGACCATGATATCCTGCTCCAGGCGTTCGCAGTTAGGACATCCCGGCCCGAGCACCTTGATTTGCACCAAGTCTGGATTGATGGGTTCCTCGAAGGGTTCGCCCACAAACTTTTTGTATTCTCTTAAAAAAGCGGTCCGGTAGTCCGCCCTGGCTTTGGGTACCATATAGTTTCTTTTTGACAGTCGTGTCATCAATTCATCGGCTATTTCATCATCCGGTTTTCCGGAAAATTCTCCGGCAATTTCCTCGATCACCTTGTTCATGTCAATGATGCCGGTGCGGTGTCCCGCTATCATGATCTGCGTTACTTCTGTTGATGTCATTGTGTTCTCCCCGTTCTTATGAGATAGCTCCGAAGATCAGGCCGCTGATCGTGGCCATTACCACCACAAGGCTAACGAAAGCCACGGTTTTTTGGGTACCCAATACGCTGCGGATCACAAGCATGTTCGGCAGGCTCAGTGCCGGACCTGCCAGCAGCAAGGCCAGAGCCGGGCCTTTGCCCATGCCGGCGCCGATCAATCCCTGCAGGATCGGCACCTCAGTCAGGGTCGCAAAGTACATGAAGGCACCCACAACCGATGCAAAAAGGTTGGCCCACAGAGAGTTGCCGCCCACCAGGCCGCTGACCCACGTGGAAGGAATCAACCCTTCTGCGCCCGGTCGGCCCAGCAGTAGCCCGGCCACAAGAACACCCGCCAACAGCAATGGCAAAATCTGTTTGGCAAAGTTCCAGGTAGCCATAAACCACGATTCGGTTTCTCCGCGGGTGGTGGTGGTCAAAACCGCCAAAGCGATAATGCCGGCCGAAAAGGCGATCAATGGTTCGTGCCGGAAGACAAGCGCCAAAATCAGAACCATCACGGCTGCCAGCACCACTTTGAAAGCCTTGACGTTAAACCATTTTACGAGCAACACACCGAGAACAACGGCAAAAAACCCGGTCATAAGCCACTTGACCGAATAGATATTGTACCATAGGCCAACCTGTTCTTCCGGACGGCTCCAGGTGGCGAAGATCAGAATCCCGACCATCGTGGCAAAATAGATCATATTCTGCCACAAGGGGCGCTCCACCTCTGGCGCTGGCATGTGCAGGGTGGCCTCGGCTTTGGCCTGCTCTTCTTTGCGATAAAGCCAGTGCATGATCAACCCGATGATCACACTGAAGACGATGGCCCCCACAGCCCGGGCCAGACCGAGTTCGGGGCCGAGGATCCGGGCGGTGAGTACGATGGCCAATATGTTGATGGCCGGCCCGGAATATAAAAACGCGATGGCCGGCCCGAGGCCTGCGCCGCGCTTCCAGATTCCGGCGAAAAGTGGCAGCACCGTGCACGAGCAAACCGCCAGGATGGTTCCCGACACGGAGGCCACCCCGTATGACATGACCTTTTTTGCACCTGCGCCGAGGTACTTCATTACTGCCGCCTGGGAGACGAACACGGATATGGCACCGGCGATGAAAAAGGCCGGCACCAGGCAGAGCAGCACATGCTCCTGCGCATACCACTTGGCCAGGGCCAGGGACTCGATTATCGCTTCGGTGAACCGGCTGCTTTCCAGCGGCAACCAGAAAAAGATCAGAAAAATGCCAGTGATGATGCTCAGCGGCTTCCAAATGGTTTTCCAGTCGATCAGGCTGGGCTCGGATGTCTTCTCTGAGGTGGTGGCGGATCCGGCGAAAGTTTTTTTATCCTCTGTAATCGACACACCGTTGCTCATGACTTTTCCTTCCACGATACTTTTTGGTTATCCATTGATGCAGATACTGACAGGAGAATCTGGGAGAGAGCATTAAAGCAATATATTGCAATATAGCAATATAGCGGAGTCAAAAAAAATTAGCTCCGGGCACAAATCTCAAAGCGATTGATCTCAGGCAATCTATCCGTCAACTCACTAATCGCTTCTTCATCGTTGAGCCAGTGGCGAAGGTTTCCAAGAATGCTGGCAGCATATGGGTTGTCACGGCCGTCAGTCAGGTAATAATTGACCCAAAGACCCTCTTTTTCAAACCCGACGAGGCCCGCTTCTTCCAGAATTTTCAGGTGTTTGGAAACCGTGGGCTGGGAGATACTAAGGACGCCCTGCAGCTCGCAGACGCACATCGTTTTATGCTGGAGGAGTTTAACAATTTTGACCCGGTTCGGATCAGATAAGGCTTTCATGACTTTGATGAATGGTTTCATACTGGCTCCTATATAGTCTTATGGCGATATATAAATTTATTTTTGTCTCCTGTCAATAAAAATGTGATAAAGACCACTATATGTGAATTGCTGTTTCGAACTGTGTTCAGATGTAATTTTCTTGACCGGAATACCACGTTGTGGTAACGCATATAATATAACGTGCTGTCCTAAATGGGTGGACCGAACGGCATTCTGTAGCTAAATATCGAAATGATTATCATCTCGAAGCACCCATCACTGTTCAGTGCTACACACCGATTTGAAACGGTGCATGTACCTCCCCAAACTGCAGCCGAATACCTACCGCTACTACTCCTACCCTTTGCACCGGTAAAAGGAGTACCCCATGTGTCCGAAATATATAGTTCGCGGACTCTCTCGAACCTCTACTCTTCTTCTAACCGGATTCCTTTCGCTTTTTTTTCTCGGATGCAACAGTGAAACCGGTTACAAACAAATCGATTTTTCCCAGACAGTAAAGGTTGATCAACCTGAGCCATCCGCAAGCGATAACCCAAAATTGCGTGTGGCCGTTGCTGCCATGATTTCCCCGAAGGAAACCCTATCCTATTACCGGGAGCTTCTCGATTATATTGGCCGAGAACTCGGTACCGACATTACCCTGATCCAGCGCAGGACCTATGGTGAAATCAACGAGCTCTTTCCAAAAGGGGAAATCGACCTGGCATTTATCTGCACGGGTCCTTACGCCCTCGGCAAGGAAGTCTTCGGGTTCGATGGGCTGGTAACACCTGTGGTTCGGGGAGAACCATTCTATCAGAGCTATCTCATTGTACATAAAGACAAAGGTTACAAGAGTTTGCCGGATTTGGAAGGACGCGTGTTCGCTTTCACCGATCCGGAATCGAACACTGGCGCATTGGTGCCGAAGTTCTGGCTGATGGAACTCAATCAAACCCCCGAAACTTTCTTCAGGGAAGTCAATTATACATACAGCCATGACAATTCAATCCTGGCTGTTGCCAAAGGTCTTGTCGACGGCGCAACGGTCGACGGACACTTGTGGGAATATTATAATCAGAGGAATCCTTTCTACACCTCGATGACGCGAGTCATTAAAAAATCGAGACCTTTTGGGAGTCCGCCTTTAGTGGCTTCAGCGTATCTTTCCGTGCATGTGAAAAAGCAAATTCAAGAACTCCTTCTGACCATGCATCAGGAGACCGAAGGTCGACAAATCTTGGACGAACTCATGATCGACCGGTTCATGACACCAGAGGACAACTGGTATGCGCCCGTCAAGGAAATTTACCGGCAAGTGCTCTCTAACCCCTCTATCAGGCAAGATGAAACCGAAAAGTCTTAAAAATACGCTTCTGCTCACGGTAGCGACTCTGGTGGTTATCAGCGGGTTGATTATCTCGCAAATCGTTACCCACCGCTATGGTGTGAGCCTGATCGAGGGGGCTATCGCCCGCGCGGAGAATATTGCCCACAGTCTGAGCCTCGATGCCGCTGATACCATTCTTCTCAATGACCGTGTCGGACTGCAAAAACTCCTGGACGACCAAATGATCAGCACACCAGACGTCGCCTATATCTTTGTCGTCAAAAACGGCAAAGTGCTCAGCCATACATTTACTGGCGGTGTACCGGTCCAGCTGATAGATGCGAATGAATTTTCTGATAGTGATAGCGGGCACCTAGAGAAATTCGCTTCAGAAAGTAATGACCACTTTCTGGACATTGCCTGGCCGATATTTGGCGGCAAGGCCGGTGTCCTCCGGCTGGGCCTTTCCGAGGCGCCCTATCGGGCGCAAGTGAGGGATTTGTGGCTCCAGATGAGCTTGATATCCTTGGGCATATTGCTGCTTGCCCTGTTGGTCAGCCACCTGTTCATCCACCGGTTAACCCGACCTCTTGTCAAGCTGGCCGATGCGGCCGAGAAGATCGATGAAGGTAATCTTGATTCCGAAATCAGCGTGCAGGGGCGAACAGAGGTGACGAAACTGGCTACAGCCTTTAATCGGATGCTGGTGCGTCTGAACGATTACACCGCGCGGCTTCAGGACACCAACTGCCGTTTGGAAGTTCAACACTGTGACCTCGACAAGGCCCACCAGCGCATGACCACTGCTCTTTCAATTTCCAGGGAAGTTTCCGCCCTGTCGAGTCTAAGTGATCTGTCTGGTTATCTCATGGAGGCTTTGGGCAATATTGTTGAATGCCGTAACATGGCGCTGATGGTTTTCAGCGGGAAGGGTGCCGACCTTTTTCTATCAGCCGGAAAGGTAATAGGGACTGCCGCCGCGAACTCGTTTGCTCCGGTTACTGAAAAAATTATTTTACTCACTGCGGTCGGTTTTTTTCGGAAAGACGATTTCCCTGGTATGTTATTGCCGGAAAGCATGCGAAAAGCAGAAAAAATCGCCGTGTTTCCCCTCCAACATCGTAGGCAGGTTTCCGGCGCCCTGCTCATCGGATGCCCGGGAGAGTGCAAGTGCATCAAAAACGACCTTGAGGTCATCGAACTCATCCTTCAGCAGACCGCTGGGGCCATCCACCGCGCCGCTTTGAATGAAGAAGAAGTGCGCAATCTCAAAGGACGCGTGGAAACTATTTCCGGCTTCGACGAATTGGTGGGTCGAGATCCCAAACTGCAAGTTATCTACAAGCTTATCGAGGACGTTGCCCCAACCGATGCCACTGTATTGATTCAAGGCGAAAGTGGTACCGGTAAAGAATTGGTCGCTCGCGCCATACACCGCGTCAGTCATCGCAACGGCAAACCCTTTGTGGTGATCAATTGCTCGGCTTATCCGAAGACTTTACTGGAAAGTGAACTGTTCGGTCACGAAAAAGGAGCATTCACCGGTGCTTTGCGTAGAAAAAAAGGTCGATTCGAGCTGGCCGACGGCGGGACTGTATTTTTAGACGAAATTGGAGAGATATCTGCCTCGGCCCAGATCAAATTGCTGAGGGTTTTGCAGAGTTACAAATTTGAGCGCGTCGGCGGAGAGGATTCGATAGGCGTAAATGTCCGGATACTGGCGGCCACCAACAAGGATCTACTTAAGGAGGTCAATGCCGGTCGTTTTCGCGAGGATTTATATTATCGATTAAACGTCATCCCTATCAATTTACCCCCTCTCCGGGAGCGCGCCAACGACATACCGCTTTTGGCCCGCTTTTTTGTTGACCAGTTTAGCAAAGAACAGGGTAAACCCGTGGAGAAAATCAGCTCTGAGGCCATGCGCAGGCTTCTCGGATATCCCTGGCCTGGGAATGTGCGTGAACTGGAAAACAGTATCGAACATGGGGTTGTGCTCGCTAAAAACTTTCAGATTGAGGTATCCGATCTGCCTGCGTCCGTAATTGAAGATGCCATCGAAGAACTGGACGTTGCCAAACAGAAACAGACCATCATCGAAAACGAAGCACTTTTGGTCCGCGAAGTATTGGAGAGTTGTGATTGGAACAAAACAACGGCTGCTTCCCGTCTGGGAATCAGCCGAAGCACCCTTTACGAAAAACTAAAAAAATATCAAATCCGCAAGCCCCACCATTCATTGAACATTTAAGAGTCTACATTCCCTTTCACCGGGCGTTACCCACATGGTACTTGTATCCCTTCTTTTAAAAAACTCCAGTAAAATTCCTAATCCACCTTAACCCGGCAATTTCACCAATTGGAAGCTTCTATAGCCAAGGAATTTCGAGGTGATGCTGCAGTAGTCTATCGCGATCCTCGAATAACCCAGGGCCATGGGAGCCTTCGTTTGACCCCAAGGGTGAAATCTTTTCAACTCTTTCTTTAGATCTTCAGGCGGTACAAAGTGTCCATCGGTTATACGGTTCATGAGTTTGACCAATGTCCCGATATTGCATCTTTTTTTGCTCGGTGAAAAGATTTCATGAAATATTCGGGTTAAGCTACTTTACCACGGTTTTTTGTCGGTGGTCAGAAAAAAAAAACGATTGCCAAGACGATATCATCGTTTTTGTCCGGTAATGCTGATAGGTATCGTTCGGTTTCAGGACGGTATAAGTGTCTGGAATATAACTTGAATATTTTGAGCCGGATTTCACCGTTCGATTTCCGGACGCTTCGACCCGTTTAATCCCTTCATTCGTCTCCTATCTTTCGGCCCACGTTGTGTCGGCCTTCGGTTTACACAAATGAGTTCAATTAAAATAATATTTAAATTTCAAATAGTTATAATCCTATAGGGTGTTTTCCTATTACCTAATCTTCTTTTCGGTAATTTCGGTGCGATACTGGTACACTGATTGCTACAATGTGGTAGTGTCCATTGGTTACCAAGTCGGTGTAATCCATTTATATACGTTCTATGAGGCTCTTCAGTGGGAAGCTGCATTTGCATTTTGAGCACGGACGAACGGCAGATTGATGAGCTTCGCTCGATTTTAATCGAGAGGCAATTCGAGGCCAGGGCGTTTCAAGATTTGGAAGATCTTATAAATGGGCTCAGTCGTTCCGGCTGTTTGGCGACCATCCTGGATGTCGATTCGGTTCCGTTGACCAATCGGATGATTCGCCAATTGAAGGCCCGCTTTTCAGACATCAACATCTTTTGCACATCGCAACAGCGGCTCCATCCCGACCTGAAGGATGCGCTTTCGCAGCACATATATGCCTGTTTGAGCAAGCCTCTGGATCCGGACGAACTGCATTTCTGGTTGAAGTGTATCCGCGACAACGAACTTGTATCCCGTACGCCGGTTTGACGGATTGAAACTCTGAAAACTGAGTCTCAGTCTAATGTTCATCGGCTCCGTTCATGCACTATCAGAGCCGAAAAGATAAACTGATCAATCATGAACCGTACACGGAGGCATTATGGATGACATCAAAAAGGAAAGCAAAAATCTGATGGAGGGTTTTCTCGGTAATGTCAAGTTATCGAGACGGTCGTTCATCAAGGCGTCGGCAGTTACCGGCGCCGCAGTTGCAGCCGGGACCGGACTAAAACCCGAACTGAAGGCACTGGCGGCATCCAACGGCACCGCCGCAACCGGCATGGGGCAATGGCTGCCGGCCACTTGCCAGGGGTGCACGTCCTGGTGCTCCAAGCAGGTCTACGTCGTCGACGGCCGGGCCGTGAAGGTCAGAGGCAATCCGCATTCTAAGGTCAACAACGGTGCAGGGTGTCCCCGGTCCCACCTGGGTTTGCAACAGGTCTACGATCCGGACCGGGTCAAAACCCCCATGAAGCGGACCAATCCGAAAAAGGGACGCAGCGAAGACCCGAAGTTCGTGCCGATTTCCTGGGACGAGGCGCTCAGCACCATCGCAGACAAGATCATAGACCTGCGCAAAAACAACGAAACCCACAAATACATGCTCATGCGCGGACGCTACTCCTATATGCGGGACGTCCTCTACGATCGGATGACCAAAATTATCGGTTCCCCCAACAACATCTCTCACAGCGCCATCTGCGCCGAGGCAGAAAAATTCGGCCCTTACTACACGGAGGGCCTCTGGGACTACCGTCAGTATGATGTGGCGAGCACCCGCTACATGCTCATCTGGGGCGCGGATCCCCTGGCCGCCAACCGACAGGTGTCCTATTACTCCCAGATCTGGGGTTCTGTGATCGACCGGGCTGAGATTGTGGTGATCGAGCCGCGGCTTTCCGCCACCGGCGCCAAGGCTGACATCTGGATGCCGGTAAAACCGGGGCAGGATGCCGCCCTTGCCGCCGCCCTGGCCCACGTAATCCTGACCGAAGGGCTCTGGTACAAGGAGTTTGTGGGTGATTTCATAGACGGTGAAAATCGTTTTGTTCTCGATCAAAACGTCAATGAAGAAGATTTCGAAGAAAAGTACACCTACGGTCTGGTGAAGTGGTGGAACTTGGAACTCAAAGACAAAACACCCGAATGGGCCGCCGAACGCTGCGGAATTTCGGCGGATCAGATTCGTCAGGTGGCCATAGATTATGCCAAGGCGGCTCCTCATGTCATTTCCTGGGTGGGTGGAGGCCCGGTGATGCAGGTGCGGGGTGGCTATGCGAGCATGATCTGTCATGCCCTCAACGGCCTCACCGGAGGGGTCGACAATGTCGGCGGCACCCTCAAGAGCAACAAGGAATATACGAGCAAGTTTCCCAAACCGGACGATTTCATGGACGAAATCGCCAAAAAAGGCAAGAAACACGAAAAAATCGATCACCGCGGTCGCCTCGAATTTCCGGCGTTGAACAAGGGGAAATCGGGTGGGGGTGTCGTCACCAACAATGCCGCTGACGGCATTCTTAACGAAGACCCCAACGAGATCAAGGTGGCTGTGGGCTACATGAACAACTTCACCTTCTCCTGCGGTCAGCCGGAGCGCTGGGAGCGCGCCCTGTCCAAGATACCGTTCGTGGTGCACATCACCACCAACGCATCTGAATTCACATGGTTTTCCGATATCGTGCTGCCCAACACACACCACATGTTCGAAAAATGGGGCTATGTCAAATCCCACGGCAACGGCTATCGACATGTGACCATCATGCAGCCCATCATCGAGCCGGTGTGGGACTACAAAACCGATGAGACCGAAATTCCCTGGCTCATCGCCGAAAAACTGGCCGAGCGTGGATTCGACAATCTGCTGCGCCACTTCAAGGAATACAAAGATCCGGAAACTGGAAAAGAACCGACCAACGAAAAAGAGTTTGCGCTCTTTGCCCTGAAGTTTGCCACTCAGAACCTCTGGGATCCGGCAAAACACAAGGGCGGGGACAAATTCAGCGGCTGGGAGGAATTTGCCAAGACCGGTGTGTGGAACTCGGATCCGTACCCATTCCGTAAGCGTTGGGGCAAGATGAAAACCAAGACCGGCATGTTCGAGTTTTATAGCGAAACCCTGAAAGAGGCCCTGGAGAAGCACGCCGAAAAACACACCACCACCGTGGACAATGTGATGGAGGCCACTTTTTACGAGGCCAGAGGGGAGCGCGCTTTTGTCCCCCACTACGAGGAACCTTACATCGACGGTAATCTCAATGAATATCCCTTCATATTCGTAGATTACAAATCCAAACTCAACCGCGAAGGCCGTTCGGCCAATTGCAGTTGGTACTACGAGTTCAAGGATCTAGATCCCGGAGACGAAGCCTGGGACGACGTGGCCAAGATCAATCCGGTGGACGGCATAAAGCTCGGCATCAAATCCGGCGACACAATCCGGTTGACGTCGCCGACCGGGAAGATCGAGTGCACCGCCAAGCTCTGGGAGGGTGTCCGTCCGGGGACGGTGGCCAAATGTTACGGCCAGGGGCACTGGGTTTACGGCCGGTTGGCCGCCAAAGAGTTCGGCAAAACCCCCAGAGGCGGAAACAACAATGACTTGATCCCCGCGGTTTACGAGCGGCTGAGCGGCAGCACCGTCCGTCACGCCGGCACCCGCGTCAAAATTGAAAAAGCATAGGAGGTGTAAAAATGCCAAGATATGCCATGGTCATCGACCTGCAGCGGTGTGTCGGCTGCGGCGCCTGCAGCATCGCCTGCAGGAACGAGAACAACGTGCCGGACGGCATCTACTGGTCCAACAAGATCACCGAAACTTCGGGCACCTTTCCCGACGTGCGGTTTCACTACATTCCGACCCTCTGCAACCACTGTGGAAATCCACCTTGTGTAAGGGGGTGCCCGACCAAGGCCATGCACAAATTGGATAACGGAATTACCATGCACGATCCGAAGAAATGCATCGGTTGCCGGTACTGCATGTTTAATTGCCCGTACGAGGTCATCTATTTCAACTGGCAGCAACCCCACCAGTTCTGGAGGGATTCAAAACCGGTAATTCAAGGCTGCACCGGCTCCCCTTCAGAACTTCTCCAAAAGGTGAACAATGGCCGAGGGACCCCCTACCACAATCCGGAAAGGGAAAAGACCCTGCCAGGTAATAGACCGAATGGCGTGGTTGAAAAATGCACGTTCTGTGACCACAGAATCAAGGAGGGAGAACTGCCCTACTGCGTGGAGGCATGTCCGGCCGATGCGAGGATATTCGGCGACATGGAAAACCCTGAGAGCAAGGTGCGCTATCTCCTCGGGAAGTTCAAACCTTTCAGGCTGAAAGAGGGGTTCGGTACAGAGCCGAACGTTTATTACATACGGAGTTTCAATCCGGCAAACTATGAGAGTACGAAAGGGGGGGTATAGATATGCAAGGCATCAAAGTTAAGTTGTGGTACGGGTTGCTGGGATTGGGAATTCTTATTGGCCTGCTCACCGTTTATAAGGTTTTTACGGTCGGGTTCGTTCTTTACGCCAAAACGGACATCCTTGTCTGGACTCTGCCCATAGCATCCTACATCTTCTTTTCATTAACCAGTACAGGACTTGCCTTTGTTTCTTCCATACCCGTTGTTTTCGGCATTAAGCGGTACCAGCCGATCGAGAAGCGCACGGCAATGTTGGAAATAGCCGTTATGCTCGCCGGTTTGACATGTCTTCTTCTGCATCTCGGTTCACCCTGGAACGCCATCTATTTTATTTTTTCTCCCAATCTTGCTTCCCCTCTGTGGTGGCTCGCCATGCTTTATGGACTTTATCTGACAGTACTTCTAATCTCATTTTGGAGGACGCACACCGGGGAATCGAGCAGAACTCTCGGTGTTTTCGTGTTTTTGATTGCCATTGCCACCTCCACAACACTCGGTTGGTTGTTCGGTCTTCCGGATGCCCGTCCCGTTTTCAATGCCCAGTTTCTGACCATGTACTTGCCCCTGACCGGCTTCTCCAGTGCGCTCGCTGCGGTACTGCTCATCAACATGTCATACCATCGTTTTTCCGGCGAACCGATGAGCGAAGGGCTGGTCAATTTGTATAATGACCTGGCCAATCTTTTCGGCATCGTCGTCGGGGCGACGCTCATCTTTTTCATCTGGAGGAGTATTATCGGCGGGATCTCCTCAAGCGGACTGGAATTTGCGGGATTTCGGCATGCGATGGGTACCGGGTGGTATCATCTCGCCTTGTGGGTCGGATTGGTGATTCCGCTGGTATTGTTGGCCGTCCCGTCTATTCGAAGGACCAATTGGGGAAAAGTCTCGGCATCTGCCCTCTTTTTGATCGGCATGCTCGCAGGGCGCCTGGAATTTGTTTTAGGTGGATTGGTCATGCCGACAGGCCCAAAGGCGGAGGGGCAGCCTCCTTTTGTCAGCTACTGGCCGACCATCTGGGAAGTCTTCGTTGTCGTGTTTGCCCTGTCGGTTCTGCTGCTCGTCTATACCTATGGTGAGCGAAACTTCAAGTTGGGAAAAGTAAGCGGCTCATAATAAAGAGGGTGGATTGCTCGATTGTCTGGACCTTCTCTTTCTGATTGAGGGGATGACACCTTAAACGATGAAAGGGTGAGAGATGGGAAAAGAGGATCTTTTTAACCGCGAGGTGGGAAAAGGAGACGCATTCAGACTGTTGTCCGAGTTTTTCAGTCCACCGAATGAGGAGATGGTTTTAAAGTTGAAGGTTCTTGAAAGCCGGATCAAAAAGGCCTGTATTCCTGCGGTTCCTTATATTGCCAAGATGGAAAAGCATTTTGAAGATGAGGGGGATATCGACTCCCTCAGGGTGGATTTCAGCAGGCTTTTTGTCGGTCCGTTCGGGATGTTGGCGCCTCCCTATGGTTCCGTTTATATGGAGAGCGGGAGAAAGGTCATGGGCGATTCGACTCTGGATGTCGTGAGCCGATACAGAGAGGAAGGGCTGGACATTTCAGGTGATTTCCATGATGCCCCTGATCATATCGCTGTGGAACTTGAATTTGTCCATTTTCTGATATTCAAGTCGCTGGAGGCCGCCAGTCACAGCGACATGCATGCGTCCGGTCATTACATGGAGAAACGCAGGCGATTCTATGCCGAACACCTCGGTGCATGGATATCCGATTTTCAAGAACACGTTGAGGAGAAAGCCGAAACGAATTTCTACAAAAATCTGGCGAGGGCGACGAGAACCCTCATACAAGAGGATCTTGAGGAGATATCAGTGTACAAGGTGATCTCCGGGTAAACTCTTCTTAAACTATGAATGATGAGATTACCCTTTCATGTGGAGATCGAGGCAAGACCGAAGGCATTGAATGACCGAGGCCTTCTGAGAGAAAGGAAAGGGAGCATTCGTGAAGTCTTTCGAAAATCTCTTGGATTCATCCGCCGCCGCCCATGGCCATCTCTGCCCCGGCCAGGTCGTCGGCGTGCGAATGGCCATGCTGGGGTGCCGCTTGATCGGGCTGACCGAGCCCACCCGGCGGGACCAAATCAAAAAGCTTATCGTGTATGTGGAGGTGGATCGTTGCACGGCCGATGCCGTGGCCCACGTGACCGGCGTGAAACTGGGTCGCCGGAGCCTGAAGTTTATGGATTACGGGATCATGGCGGCCACTTTCGTGAATTTAGAAATCGCAAAGGCCTATCGGGTCCTCTCTACTGAAGAATCCCGCAGCCTGGCTGCTATGTATGCTCCAGAAATCGAAGACCAATCGGCCCGGCAGTTGGAGGCTTATCG
Organism: uncultured delta proteobacterium; assembly: GCA_963848135.1. GTDB lineage: Bacteria > Desulfobacterota > Desulfobacteria > Desulfobacterales > SG8-13 > JARFQH01. Next base: position 11,210 of record CAWKCK010000014.1, on the reverse strand, counting down.
CCGAATGCCCGACAGTGTTCTGTTCAGAGTGCAGAAAGTTCGGGTGACTCTCGATGCCTGCGACATGCCGGGACCGACGAAAAGTAAGGTCGCATGCAGCCGATGCGGCCAGATCATTCGAGATTGTCGCGAAGTCATCGAAAATGGGCGTGTCCTCTGTAAACCCTGCGCTGATGGTTGCTACTTTTCACATGCAAGGGAAGTGACCTGGCCGGATATGAACTGGACACCGGGAGAGGATAATCAGAGGCAAGCGACAAAGAACAACCATAGTGTATTTCCGCCGGTTAATATGCACTGAGTAGCCGTTCACGGGGTTTCAACGTCCAATGTTCACCGAGCAACAGATTTGTAATCATTTACAGGGTGACGCAGATGCAAGACGTCGGGCGCGCAGACGTACTTTTGTACTTCAAGTGTCCGACAACAAAGCAGATGCGGTGACCTGTGAAGGATTACTGCACTGAGTACTTTCGTAACGAGGAGAACAGCCGTGTTGAAAAAAATTGACGTCAAAAATGCCATAGGCATCGAGCTGGCCCACGACATTACCGAAATACGTCCCGGTGAGTTCAAAGGCCCGGCCTTCCGCAAAGGCCATACGGTATGCAATGATGACATCTGCCATCTTCAAAAACTCGGAAAAAACCACCTTTATCTCATCGACCTTGAAGATGACGAGATCCATGAAAACCAGGCGGCTTCGTTACTGGCCAAAAGATTGGCCGGACGGGGAATCGTGTGGCGAGACGATCCGAAGGAAGGCAAGATCGGCCTGCATGCAGCCTTCGACGGTTTGCTATCGGTAGATACGGCAGCTTTAGCTGCTTTCAACATGGTGGACGAGGTGATGTGCGCGACCCTCCACAGCCACACGCTGGTCAAGAAGGGCGAATTGGTAGCGGCCACCCGGGCGATACCACTTATCATGAAGCGCGCGCCGATCGAACGAGCGGCAGCCATAGCCGCTCAGCACGGCGGGGTCGTATCCGTCAATTCATTGCGCAAAGCCAAAGCCGGTTTGGTGATCACCGGCGGTGAAGTCTATCAGGGGTTGATCGAAGATAAATTCGCCCCGATACTCAGCGCCAAGATAACCGACCTTGGGTCTGAAGTGATCGAGATTGTCTTCGCCCCGGATGATGTTGAAATGATAATAGAAGCTATCCGCACTCTGCTGGACAAAGGCTGCGATTTACTGCTGTTAAGCGGCGGCATGAGTGTCGATCCCGACGATGTCACCCGCACGGCGATCAGACGCGTTGGAGCCGATGAAGTTTACTACGGAGCAGCAGCTCTGCCCGGTGCCATGTTTCTGACGGCATATATCGGAGGGGAAATACCGCTTATAGGCGTGCCGGCTTGTGGGCTCCACCACCGCATCACCGTGCTGGACTTGGTTTTACCGCGGATTCTGTCTGGAGAAAAGGTTGGCAAGAAAGAGCTGGCATTTTTCGGCCACGGCGGCCTGTGCAAGGATTGCCCGGAGTGTGCTTATCCTCTCTGCCCGTTTGGTAAGGGACTGTAACTAGAAGAACATTGTATATAGATCAGGGGCCGGGGAGTTTTTCCCGCAAATGCTGAACCAGAGCGGAGGGAGTGATCAGCAGCGAAAGCGTGCACTGTCCGAATGCATTAGGCAACTTTGGGAAAGAACAGCGGGAACCCCGGTTATCAGAGTCGGATCACAATAATTGAACTGAGCTCAACAGTTTTATATCATTATGAAATCTGTTCTTTCCTTAGGTTGCCTTATGCATGAGTTTGCGCGTTGAAGTCGCTGATTATTCCCTCCGCTACCGGATAGTGAATACTCCCCGAGGGCTCATATAGATAAAAAGATTAAACATACAAGCGGTATGTGAGCATTTTGAGCCGGTTCGTAACACAGCCATGGGATCTTAGAATATTTTTGAGATGGGTTCTAATGAAGGATAGTGAACCGCGATGGCCTTAGTCGATCCTTACGGGAGAAAAATCGATTATCTTCGGATTTCGATTACCGATTTCTGCAACCTGAGCTGCAGTTACTGCTCGCCGCCCTTTTCAGGCCACCCCCGGCTGGACCGTTCGGAAATCCTGACTTATGAAGAATTGGCCAGGCTGGCTGAAGCCGCTGTGGCTGCCGGGATATCGAAGATCCGAATTACCGGGGGCGAGCCGCTTATGCGCCGAGGCGTTATTGAGTTTTGCAGGATGCTTTCCGGTATCCAGGGACTTACCGATCTGGCGATGACGACCAACGGCATTCGGCTCGTAGAGTTGGCCGAAGACCTCTATCGGGCCGGGGTGCGGAGAATAAATGTCAGCCTTGACACCCTGAAACGGGATCGTTTCAGGAAGATTACCGGCAAGGATGCACTCGGAATGGTGTTGGAGGGAATCGTACGCGCCGAAGCGATCGGCTTTGATCCGATCAAGATCAACACGGTGGTCATGCGCGGTGTCAATTCCGACGAGGTCGCCGACCTCGCGCGTCTCACTTTTGAAAAGCCTTTTCAGGTGCGGTTTATCGAATTGATGCCATTTCGAAGCGGCGGCAACTCCCAGTACGCAAAACTCTACATGCCGATCCGGGAAATTATGGAGCGGATTCCCGGAATCGATCGCGCCTGCATCGACTTGTCCGGTAACCAAAACGGTCCGGCGCGACTCTGCAGGCTTCCGGGGGCTGCTGGCAAGATCGGTTTTATTGCACCGTTGAGCTGGCACTTTTGTGGTTCGTGCAACCGTTTGCGCCTGACGGCTGACGGAAAAATCCGTACCTGCCTTTTTTCAAGGGATGAGATCGACGTCAAAACGCCGCTGCGCCGCGGTGCCGACCGGCGGGAGTTGATTACTATGATCAGCAACGCCGTTGCCAATAAACCCAGACGAAACGAGATGGACCGGCAGAGTCGGAAACCACCACACGATCGCGGTATGTACGCTATTGGAGGATGAGGATGAAAATCGTCTCTTGTACGAAAAATGATGATCCTATCGATATTTCGACTGTCAGCCGCGAAAAGTTGCCACCGGTGTTGTGTATTGTCGGATTTTCCGGTTCTGGCAAAACGACGGTGACAGTCGATCTGATCGCTGCTCTGAGGCGTCGCGGACTAAAGGTGGGAACCATCAAACACGATGTCCATGGATTCGACATGGATCAACCCGGCAAAGACAGCTGGCGTCACAAGCGGGCCGGTGCCGCTACGACCATCGTGACGTCGCCGAAACAGATCGGAATGGTCATGGATGTTGACCATGACCACCATCCGCTGGAATTGCTGCCTTTGCTGCGAGGGATGGACATCGTTCTGGTGGAAGGATTCAAAAGAGCCGAATTGCCGAAAATCGAGGTCTTTCGCCCGGAAAATCAAAAGGCACCAGCCTGCAGGGGTGACCGACATCTGGTAGCGGTCGTCAGTCGATCACCACTAAATTGGGGTGTTCCGCGGTATTTGCCGGACGACGCTGAAGGACTCTGCGCTTTCATCCTGGAACGGCTGCTCCCGGAATTCCATAGGGACAACATCTGCAGACAAGCTGTTTGCAGCTGAGAAGTTGCACCCACCGCCTCGAAAACCCATCCGATCCGACGGTAAAAATGCATAGAGAGAAATTCATGGAGCATATGCAAATGTATTTTCCCGTAGCCGGAATTGAAATATTCGCCTTGGTTACTCCGATCGCCGCGTTTGTCATCTCATTTTTTACTTCGATGACCGGCGTTTCAGGTGCTTTTCTGCTGCGTCCGTTTCAGGTCAGCGTTCTCGGTTTTGTATCACCCGCGGTCAGTTCGACCAATTTGCTCTATAATGTTGTGGGCACTCCCGGTGGCGTTCTGCGGTATTTTTTCCAGCCTGGTAGCTATTGTTTTTGCTGTATCGGCGAAATATATATGGCAATATTTCACCCATCTCTTGTGATTTTTTTTGTTCTCCTTACATTTTGACTGCAGGGGGGTCGTGCAATAAAATTTGGATCATCTCCAATAAAGTTGGTAGTTTTTGCGGGCAAATGATTCATATCTTATTAAAATAAGTGTATAAATTAACCGCAGACGCACGCTGACATAACGCAGACAAACCCTTTTTACCCGGGCGACTTGCCCGGGCAAAAAATGCATGCCTTTCAGGCAGAAAAGCGGATAACCTCGCGCAGCGACTGCTTGTTTTGCCTCCGCAGGTCGCGGAGGCAAAAGTCTGTGTTCGTCAGCGTCTGTCGAGCGAGCGAAGTGAGCGGGTGGCCAATTAAAAAAGCTATGATCCTTGCATGAGCTTCGCATCATTTACACCAGCTAAATCGGAGAAGAACCTAAAATTTAAACGCATTAAGAATAAAAGGATGACACACCTGCTTGATAATCAAGGGTGAGCGGAGGACAATAGCGCCGATACTACTCAAATTTGGAGACTTGAAATCGATGTTGACACCCGATGCCGGCTTAAGAAAATTTATCGATCAAGGGGCCAAAGCCGATATTAATCGCTGCTGGACTTGCGGTTCTTGTGATTTCGAATGTCCGGTCAATATAGCTACTGGCAAACTGCGGCCTCAGAAACTGGTGCGGATGGCGAATTTCGGTATGATTGAGGAGTTGCTCCACGAACCTGCCACCTGGTATTGCCAGAGCTGTCGGCGGTGCCGTCAGATTTGCCCCAACACTGTACAGCCTTCAGAGCTCATTTCCCACATACGCCGGATCGCATTGGAAAGAAACCTGATCTCCATCGAGAGGTATCGTTCTTACAGAATGCTGTTCGAGCGTTTCCAACGGGTTCGAAATCATATTGTTGGCAGCGTGCTCCGAGGAGAGTTGAATTCGATTTCGGATCGGCAATGGTGCCATTGGCTGCTTACGCCAATTAAGAAATCTCGAGCAAAAATACCTAAGAACTATTCGATCAGCCGTTTCAAAGACATAGATCCAGCAAGAGCGATGGCGTGCTTTACATGCGGTGAATGCAGCAGTGCTTGCCCGGCTGCATGCGAAAGAAGCGTGTTCGATCCGCGCACCTTGTTTCGAATGTTCAACCTGGGCTTGATAGATGAATTGCTAAATGATCCGGCCATCTGGTTGTGCCTTGACTGCGGGCGATGTACCGATGCCTGCAGCCAGATGGTTGATGGACGTGAAATCATTCGTCGGCTGAAAGAACATGCCGTCCAAAAAGGAATTGTCGATCGCACTTTCTTCGTGCGCCTGGAGCAGGCCAACCGGCTAGCCTATACCCGCTGGATCGAAGAGGTGGATGCTCTCTTCGATTTCGACAGTGACGTGACGCGAGTCAATAGAGCCGGAATGAACGATTTTTCAATATGCTGCGCTGAATATTCAGAGGCGATGTCTGCCTGACCATCAGGGCGATTCTGTTATGCTCAAGAATTTTTTTACCCTAAATGATCGTAAACAAATCGTGATAGGTTTTTATATGTCTGAAAATGAAAATGGAGTTCTGAATTGAGGAATGGTTTTATAGGGTTGCAGGAGGCCCTCGAGCGTACGTTCAACCGCATGCCCGAACCGACCAAAACACTTGTTTCTCTCATGGAGTGTACCGGGCTGGTGACGGCCAGTGATGCGGTGTCCGAAGTCGATTCGCCTTCGGCGAACGTTTCCATGAAGGACGGCTATGCCATCCGGGTGGCCGATACCCGCGATGCAACAGATAAGACACCCGTGGATCTCGTCCTTTGCGGCATGCTGGCGGCAGGGGAGGCAACTGAAATAGCGGTGCAACCCGGAACAACCGTGAGGATCCTCACCGGCGCCCAGATTCCGGAAGGTGCCGACACGGTCATAGCCGAAGAATTCGTTACTATTTCTGGCAGTAGTATACGTATTACAGAACCTGAATTCGTCGGCCGAAACATTCTTCCAATGGGCAGCGATGTTGTCCGAGGAGATCTCGTCGTATCCGCGGGGACATCTCTTACCCCTGGGAGGATCGGTTTGCTCGCGGCCGGAGGGATTGCAAACCTTCATGTGTTTTATCCGCCGACAGTGGCCCTTATTGCTTCGGGAGATGAAATCATGTTGCCCGGAAGCGTTCCCTGCGACGGGAAAATATATGCGAGCAACTTGTTGACGTTAAATGGCTGGTGCCACCGCTACGGGTTGATTTCCGAAGTGTTTCATGTACCCGATGATATAAACCAACTCGAGAAAACCATAAAGCGTGCGATAGAGGGAAACGACGCCCTGGTCACCAGCGGTGGAGCGTGGACTGGAGACCGGGATCTCATGGTCCGGGTTCTGGACAATTTGGGGTGGGAAAAATCGTACCATCACGTTCGGCTTGGACCGGGTAAAGCGGTCGGATTTGGGTTGTTGAATGGCAAACCCGTGTTCATATTGCCGGGAGGACCGCCGTCCAATCTGGTAGCCTTTCTTCAGATCGTTCTGCCGGCCCTGCGGAAACTCTGTGGCCACCCTGATGTGTATCTTCCCAGAGTTCAAGCTCAATTGGACCAAACGATCGAGGGGCAAACGGACTGGACCCAGGCGATTTTCGGATGTTTGAATCGGAAAGATGGTCAAAGTATATTCTCTCCGACGGAAGATATCAGCCGCTTGAAAAACATTGCCGCCGCCGAGGCGCTTTTACTGATACCGGAAGGTGTTAGCCGCTATGAAGACGGTGCGACGGTAGGTGTCCAACTGTTGAAATGATGCTGGGCGGCGGATTCGATCCGGCGTTACACTCTTAAATAATCTACCGGTTCGAGGCCTTTTTTATGCAAACCACCTGTGCGGGAATCATACTTTCCGGTCGGTTGAACAGCCGCATGGGCGGACGCAACAGGGCCTTCCTCGAGCTCGGCGGGCGATCGTTTTTTGACCGGATCTTGAGCGTCCTGGAAGAGTGTTTCGATCAGCTCGTATTGGTAACCAAACAACCGCAATTATACGCCAACCAACCCATAAGGATCGTAGAGGATATTTTTAATCGCTTTTACAATATTTAAAGACGGCAATCCGTCACTTGTTGATACAATACTATCGACTTTTTCCTGTCCTTTTTCTATTATACCCAACTCTATCTTGAAGGCGACAGATGCCCTGGTATTGCTTTCGTTCTGTCCGGGGAAATACGTGTTTACAAAATCGGTGAAACCGTTCGGGGAATCACACTGAATGAAATTTATCCCGGCGAAACTTGCATTCTCAACACCGCTTGTATCCTCAGCACCATCAGTTTTCCGGTGAAATGCCCCTGTCCCCCCCCCACGAAACTCACTCTAATACCGTAATGTCATTTATTATCGAGAGACGCCTGTTTGACACAAACCCCTTGCGTGCAGGTGCGGGGCATGCGAAACTCAAATTAGCATCGATCAAGGGGAGGAACCCACCATGGCAGCATACGACATTGCCATCATCGGAGCGGGCCCTGGCGGCTTGGCCTGTGCTTTGAAAGCTGTTGAATTCGGTCTTAGCTATGTTCTTTTGGAAAAAGGCCCCAGGGTCTTCCAGGGAATCATCGATTCATACCCCCGGGGAAAGAAAGTATACCCGACTATTCCTAAGGGAGAATCCGGTCCATTTCCTTTCGAAGATCTCACGCCTGATGGAACCAATAGACCGGTTGAGGAATACCTTGCAAAGATCGAGGCGAGCATCAAAAAGCACAGGATCGACATCCGCCTGGGAGAAGAGTTCACCACAATTTCAAAAAGTCAAGGTGGTTATACCGTTGTTACCCAGGAGAATCAGTACCTGGCCGCCCACGTTATATTGGCCTTCGGCAGCAATATTCCGGTGGATCTCGGGGTATACGGTGAGGCCAAAACGGTTGCCAGGAAATTGGACAATCCGGATGATCACCTCGGGGCACCCACCCTCGTCTTGGGGGGCGGCAATGCCGCCGCAGACGTCGTTTCGACCCTCTCGAAGGCCAAACGCTCCGCGGAAGATTTCACCCCGGTTTACTGGGGCAACCGTGCGGAAAATTTCAAAATAAACAAGGATGTGGCACGGGATCTGGGGGAAGAGATTCTGCTAGGGGGAAACATCAAGATTCTGCAGGGGGCTATTCCCAAGATCGGCGAGGTGGATGACGAGGGCGTGGATCGGCTGATTATTCAGACCCAGGAATTGCCTCTTGGCGGTGGTGTCGAACTGCAGCAGGGAATGAGTTTTCCCATGAAGCACGTAATTGCCTGCATCGGCACCCAGGGGCCTTCGCCGGTTTACGACCGACTCGGACTACAGCAAATCACCTGCACCGAGGGGGTTTGTCGAATCGGTAAGACCGGTGATCGCCTGATCATGTTGACCACTGACTTTCAGACCAGCATCAAAGGCATTTACGCCATCGGTGGCGCCATCAGCCCGGCCTACATTGAAATCCAGGAAGAGGGCAATTTCAAAGAAAGGAAACATTCCAACTTAATTTTCACGGCCGTCCGGGATGCCGTGACAGCTGTAAAGCACATCGCTGCCGCCAATGTTCAAATAAAGAAGTAAAACGCTACTTTTATGGTTCATCACCTTATAGGTAAACCTTTTTTTATATAAAGGATTAGACCAATGTCATTCAGTTTCAAAAAAATCAGTCTGCTTTTGTTGCTGGTTTTAATATCTGATATCCCCTGCAGTGCCAGTGATAAGAAAAAGGATGATATAATAAAAGTAATTACTGAATTTACTTATAGACTGGGAGATGAAGATTCAAAGGAAAAATCAAGAGCTCTGGCCTTGTTTGGTGCGAAATTCAAGGCTGTCAATTTGGCCGCCAAATATCTTACGCATAAAGGTTTGTTGGAGCATTACGAAAATAAACAGAACGAAATATTCTGTCTCACCACAAATGAGATAAAAGTATCGATAATTGATGAATATTTTAAAAAAAAGATCGATTCATATTATGTCAAAATAAATTCTGAAGTAACAAGCGTAGACTTCATTAAGGCTCAGAATAAAAACTTGGAGTTCGAAAAAAAAGAATCAAGTTTTTCATACAGTGAAGAAATGGAGCAGCCTGTTCTGGCTGTCATCGCTCCAGCAGAAGAATTGTCAAGGGCTTACCGATATATCGGCGATAAGCAATGGCGAATTTCTATTATTTACTTAGATCATCTTGAAAAAAAATATCCAAACTGGGGCGATGTCTTTCTGGCAAAAGCAATAGCCTTCTATGGCATGGATGCGATTAGCAGAATGACCAAAGCGCTTAAGAACGCATGTTTATTGGACAATCAGGAAGCGTGCAATGAATTGCAAAGTTTTTCATCAAACTCGCCATAAAATAAATAAGTTAAGCTGTTTTTCTGACAATTTTAAGGCTTCGTAAGCCCGCCAATCACGGTGGTTTATCAAATAGGTAAACGTTGGGTATTCTTGGTTCTCACACCGGGGGTATTCTTCAAGATACTCTTTTCACCCTCATGAATGTCTTGAGGTTTCGTTGAGCCAAAACTATTCGTTTAACCTCCGGCAACACATGCCATAGACTTCAGCCTGATCACTCTGCAAATGACATTCGGGCAACATATTTTAATAACCGAAAAGTTAGGCAGGGGTTCCTTCCAATTCATCGTTCACCAAGGAATCATGGAAAACCGTAATTTGATACTTTTATCCTAATTTGAGCGATTGTCGAGGTTGCTGCAGGTACAAGGAAGATGTCATTCCGCTATAGTCAGCTATGCGGGAGGGCATATGACGCCTTAGATGCGGCAAGATCGGCAATCCAGATGGGTTTCAAATTTTAAAATCTAACTCTGATAGAATTCCTTATAAATAAAGCCGTTCCCCCTCCATTTAAAATTTGAAACGCTCACTTTAGGTTTATAGCACTTGCACATAAACGGGGACTGCGGTTTAAATAGTCATTATAGCAATATTTTAACAACCTCTTTCATACCGGAAGCCAAATATGTCCATAATTTCTTTGTACGAAACGATTCTGGTTGCAACAACTGCCGTCGTTATCATCGTCTACCACACGCATCTGTATATCACTTATCGCCGGAACCCCCTGACCACGGCCATCGGCATTACGAATCACGCGCGGCAGATGTGGGTTAATGGCGTCATGAAAGACAAACGCGACATCCTGGCGGTCCAGACGCTGCGCAATCAGGTGATGGCTGCTACCTTTTTAGCGTCTACCGCGCTTCTTATCTGTCTTGGCTCGTTCAGCGCCGCTTTTCGGCCGGGTGTCTTCAGCGAAGTTTCGCATGCGCTCAATCTGCTTGGAACAAAAACCGAAACATTGTGGATGTTCAAACTAATGCTGCTGGGCATATTGTTTTTTGCCACTTTCTTTAATTTTACCCTGGCTATCCGTTACTACAATCACGTCGGATTCATGATCAACACGTTTCAACTTAATGATTCTACCGTTTCCGCGGCGGCTGTTACCGAGGTTATCAATCACGTCGCGCTGCATTACACCATCGGCATGCGCGGGTTCTACCTGTCAGTGCCACTGGCGTTGTGGCTGTTCGGTCCGATCTGGTTGCTGGTCAGCAGCCTGGTTTTGGTTGCCGTCTTATATCGCCTGGATCGAGAAGCCTAAAGACATTGAATATGCATGTTTTTCACTTTCGTTTTTATTCAGCAAGTCAGGAATGATTTTGATGGATCTGCAAGGCATAATTGAAAATTATGGATATGTCGGGATTTTAATCGGTACATTTTTAGAGGGCGAAACCATCCTGGTACTGGCCGGTCTGGCCGTCCACCAGGGATATCTATTGATGACAGGGGTGATACTGGCTGCTTTTCTGGGCAGTCTTTGCGGAGATCAGCTTTTTTTTTATTTAGGACGCAAACACAGTCAGGCGGTTCTGTCCCGGCGACCTGCATGGAAGGAGAAAGCGGAAAAAGTTCAAAAGATGATGGACCGATTCCAAACGCCAATGATCTTATCTTTTCGGTTTCTTTACGGCCTGCGTACGGTTGCTCCCTTTGTTATTGGAATGAGTCCCGTATCCGCCAAAAAGTTTATTTTTCTCAATGCCGTCGGAGCGTTAATCTGGGCTGTCGCCATCGCCTATGGCGGCTACTTTTTCGGTCACGGTTTGGAGATATTTATCGGAAAGTTCAAACACTATGAAGTACAGGTATTTGCTATAATTGCAGTCCTCGGTTTACTCGTTTGGGGTGTTGTTTTTTTACATCGAGGAAAGCATAAATCTTAAACAAGAACGCGGTGGTATTTCCCGTAAAAGCCCTTTCCTTTAAAAATTTCAGCGTTATGAATTTAAATAGAGCA
>CAWKCK010000013.1:0-29340 GCA_963848135.1 uncultured delta proteobacterium | reverse complement strand
CCCTTTGACCGCGTTCACCGGCTGTTTCTGACCAGAGACGATGACTTTCGAAGATATAGTGTAACTCCAAGCTATCAGTTCGTTAGCGATTCAATCGCCTCGAAGGGTTTCTGGTTCGACGTATATTTTTGCTGAATAAACACCTATCTTGTCGTACCACCAGGAATATTTCATCGCCAATCGGACACTTCACCGCTCAGAAAATCAGGTATAGCTGCAGGTGTTGAAATTGGGGAACCGGTCCGCCACCACAACGGTGACTACTTGAAACCGGTTCTATTTCTCTGGCGTGGCGCGCAGCACTGATGCCTGCGTCACTGCCGCCGATGATGAGTAAGTACCCGTTTCATGTACTTTCTATTTGTAATAGTTTTCTAGGCCGGAAGATGTCTCGGTATAGACGCCTTCAAGGATTTCTACCGGATGCGCCACCGGGTAGGGCAGAAGCTGGTTGACTGGAGACGACAGCTCAGGCAGTCGGTGACGATTCGGGCCGGGTTGATCTGCTGGATTCTCTCCATCAGTCGTTGCCCCAACCGGATAGATGATTCGTGAAACGCCTGCTTGAATCCCATGATCCCCGCCATGCCGCAGCAGTATAGATCGCCGTCAATGGTTTCCAGATCGATATTAGGTATCCGTTGTAACAGCTCCAGGTACGGACGGCCAATGTTTTGTTCCCGGCCATGGCAGGGTGGGAAATACACCATTCGTCCGGTGATACCGGTTAACGTCGATTTTAGCTTTCCGCTGTCGGCCAACAGATTCAAGTATTCTCCCAGATCGAAAGTGTGTTCGGCGAGCCGGATTCTGTCCCGGGCACTGATCCTGGAAAAGTAGCCCTCGTCCTTCAATATCTTGCCGTAAATCGAAGTCTGCAGGGCGATAAAATCGTTTTTTTCAGCGTCGCATCTTCGGCGTTTGGCGGCGGGCAGTTTCAGCACGGTTCTGTCGCTGCCGACGCCTTCCTGGTATTCGGTGGAATAGTATGCCCCTTCCGCCAGCAGATTTTTGAGCATGAAGCCGCAAGTGGGGCAAGAGCAGACGATGTCATGGCCACTGTCGACGGCATCGAGAAGTACTTCCAAATTGGCTTCCGCAAACTTCAAGGTCAATTTATGATCCCCCTCAAGGAGCGTCGGCATGCCGCAGCATTTTTGTTCCGGGACGTAGATCTCGATATCGTTTGCTTTGAAAACCGCCACAGTCGCGATCGGTATTTCCGGGAAAAGAAAGCGACCGGTACATCCGACAAAAAAGCGACTTTTCTGGAATTGCCGGGATTTGTTTTTACGTTCAGGTGGTGCCGTGTCGCCCAGTCGGAAAAATGCTCCTTGGGGAATTGGGGGGAACTTGCGATCCGGATGAAACCCTACCGATCTTTTTACAAGACTGCCCGTCGACCGGTTTTCCAGAAGCTTGTTGATCAGACGGGGAAAGGTGCCGCAGATTCTGCCGATTCGCTCCACATCCTCTATGATGCGGATGCCGTGCGGCAGCCCATCGCGTTCTATAAAACGTGTCTTGGCCTCGATGATGTCCGCGCGGATGTTTGGGCAAGGACACAGTGCGCAGAAGTTGCAGTGATCGACCAGTCCTCTGAGGGCCTGGGACGGAACCGATTCACCACTCGCTTGCTCCTGGTCCCAAAGCCGATAGAGTTCCGGGAAGAAGAGACAATCGGTGTCCATCAGATGCCTGCAGACGTCACAGTCCGTACAGGCATCCACGACCTCACGAATTTTTTCTTCCGGTTGACTGTTTTTCACATCACTCTTCCTCGGTCCTGACGAAACTTCGTTATCATTCTAATCCGTTCGGAAAAACCGCATGATAGCAGCCAACCGCCTATCTTTTTATCCGAGAGGGCAAATCGGGATGTACCAATGCCTGATCAATTATCGGCTTCTCTTGGCACTCCAAGTTTTTCGAAGGTGGCCACAATACTCTTTTTGTCGAGAAAGCCTATGTGCCGTTGGACCTCCCTGCCAGACTTGTCGTAGAAAATTTGAGTCGGTATCGCCCGAATACCGAACCGTTGCGCCTGTTTTCGATTTTCCCAGACATCGATAAAGACAATAGAGGCCCGGCCGGCGTATTCCTCTTTAAGTTCCTTGAGGATGGGGCCATCATTTTGCAGGGTATGCACTTGTTGGCACCGAGATCCACCATGGTGACCTGACCTTCGGTTGGGACTTGTGGGATCGCAGCGTTCAATAAATCATCCGCAGACGTTTTGGTTGGAGCTATGTGGACCAGTATAATCAGGATCAGTATTAAAAGGCTCGGATTCTTCATCGATCTTCCTCATATTTATCGTGGTTCACACGCCACGTGACACACACCGGTAGGGGTATCCACCGCAAAAGGAAAGTACTTGCGCTTAAACCACAGGGCGGCGTTCACCAGGGATATCAGAACCGGCACTTCGACCAGCGGGCCGATCACGGCGGCAAAGGCCTGCCCCGAATCGATTCCGAAGACGGCTACCGCCACGGCGATGGCCAGTTCGAAGTTATTTGATGGCGGCGGTAAAACGATAGGGTCGTGGCCTGTTCGTAAGTCGCTCCGGCCTTCATGGAAAGCCAAAATGAGACCAAGAACATGATGACAAAATAGATGCACAAGGGGATCGCCACCCGGATGACATCCAGGGGTAGCTGGACAATGTACTCTCCTTTGAGGGAGAACATCACCAGGATCGTGAACAGCAGGGCAATCAGTGTAATGGGGCTGATCTTGGGAATGAATTTTTTTTCATACCAGTTCCCCTTTGGTCTTCAGTCCGATCAGACGCGTGAGTCATGACCGCCGATAAAGGGGATGCCCAGGTAGATAAAAACGCTTTCGGCAATTTGGCCGATGGAGATATCGACCACTGTTCCCTGCAGGCCCATCCAGCGGGGAAGCACCGTAATGAAAATATAGGCGTACACCGAAAAAAACAGCACCTGGAAGATGGAATTGAATGCCACCAGACCAGCAGCAGTATTCCGGTCGCCGCTGGCCAGGTCATTCCAGACGATAACCATGGCAATACAGCGGGCCAGGCCGATCAGAATCAAGCCGACCATGTACTCCTGATAGCCCGGAAAAAAGGTTATGGCCAGCAAGAACATCAGGATCGGACCGATGATCCAGTTCTGAACCAGGGACAGCGCCAACACTTTAACGTCACGGAATACGTAGCCCAGTTGTTCATACTTCACCTTGGCCAGCGGCGGATACATCATCAGAATCAGTCCGATGGCGATGGGGATATTGGTCGTCCCGACGTGAAAACGGTTGATGAAATTCTTGATTTCCGGAAACAAGTAACCGCTTCCTACACCGACAAACATGGCCAAGAAGATCCACAGTGTGAGAAAGCGATTAGAAAACTTAATTTTCTTATGGTTGCATCGGTCATAACACCCCCCAAAGACTGTGAATCAGACTTGTTCTTTTAACAAATGTTGTTCGGCAGAGAGGTATGAATATGCGACATAGAGAGTTCAAAAAGTCCACCCTTTACGGCATTAGATTAATCAGGAAATGCTTTTAAAAAATTGATTAAAATCTTTAAGTGGCCCTTGTTTGCGTTTTCATGAGAGGGCACTCACGTTCCACTAACAAATGGGCTGATAATGAAAAATATGCCCAATAATACGATGATAAGTCCAGCACCGCGTTGGAACCACACACTAGCCTTTTGCCAAACATTGTTTTCCGTAATCCTTCGCACCAATGCCGTGGAACTGCCTGCAACGGAAATAGGCACACAATGCCCCACCGCAAATAGGATCATCATTACCGACCCGGCCACAATCTTTTGCTGCACGGTGACAATGGCCAGAATGGGCGCGATAAAACCGAAAGTGCAGGAACCCGAGAGAATGCCGTAGGCCAGGCCCAACCCGAAGGCGCCATGGATGCCGCGCAGATTGAGCCGGTAGAGCAGGGACCCGGACATAGAGCAGGCCTGTACACCCAACATGCCCAGGGCCACCCAGATCAAAAAGATGCCCACCAGCACCTGCCACCAGGTGCCCACGTCCCCAAGCATGCGGCCCAGCAGGGTGCACACGACGCCCACCACGGCGATGGTGATGAACAGCCCCATTGAAAAAGCGATGGCATACCAGGCGGCTCGGCGTGGGTTAACAGCGGTCTGCTGGCCGCCCACATACGCCACGATCAGCGGGATCGAGGCCAGGTGGCACGGCGAAAACAGCACGCTGACCATGCCCCAGGCAAAGGCCCCGGCAAAGGCGATTGCCGATCCGGCAGTCATCCATTGATGCACTACAAGAAAAAATTGGTCGAACATATCGTCATAAGGTTTTTGAAAAACAGGGTTAATCGTTGAAACTAAAATGACTTAGATATTCCTCGAGTTGCTTGTGCAGCAGAGAGCTCAAGGCGAGACAGGCGTCAATACCCTTGGCCCCTTCGGCTATCCGCGTTGCGAAGACCATGCAAGTGGACTCTCCACATTCACGGCAGTTCGTTCTGGGCAACCGCTTCAGAATTTCGATGACCTGCGGCCGGGAGGCCCCCTCGAAGGTGGGTTTGATATGTTCCCGATTCTCCCAGGCGTCGTTGATTTCACGCTTGAGCCAGGCCACGATCTTTTCCGCCTCGGCCTCGTCCTTCAGGGCATTGACCGCGATCTTGCGGCCGTGAACGGTTACCAGCTTACCCTGCGCCTTGAAAGTCACCGAGGGCGGATCCGGGACGTACTCGAATCCGCCCAGGGTTGTGTTCATGTAGGGCAGCGCAGCACTGACATCCTGTGACAGATGGGCGATACACTGCAGCGTTATGGCACCCGGCATGCACTCGTTGTTGAATATTTCGAGGCGGTAGTCTCTCAGCAGCATTACCATCCCTCCTCATTTTTCACACCATAATCTGGCAGACTTATGATCTTATTCTTTGAGCCAGGTCAGAACCTCTTCCTTTTTGGGTATCTTGCCCACCGATTTGACCTCACCGTCGATTACCACCGCGGGCGTGCCGAACACGCCGTAGTCGGCAATTTTTATCACATCGGTAACCTTTTCGATATCAGCGGCGACGCCAGCTTCGGAAACCGCATCCTTGACCACTTTTTCTGTTTGCTGGCATCTGGGACAGCCAGGGCCCAGCACTTTGATTTCCATTATGTCTCTCCTTATAAATTGATAGGGGACACAGGTTGATGCTTTCAATTTCAGATGTAGAATTTCATTTAACGATAAAACCTGCCTGTGTCCATGTCCTATAGCTTGTGGCTCCCAGTTTTCTGAAGCCAATCTTTCAGCGTTTTTTTCGGGGGCACCCTACCCGCAGCCATTACCTTTTCGTTAATTACCAAAGCCGGCATGGCCATCACCCCGTAAGCGCCGATTTGTAATGGATCGCGCACGTGTTCCAGGTCGGCTTTGATCTGTAATTCCGCCAATAGGGTCATGAGATCATGCTCCAGGCGCTCGCAGTTGGGGCATCCCGGGCCAAGAACCTTGATCTGTAGCACGTTCGGATCGGCGATTTCTTCAAAGGGTTCACCCACAAACTTTTTGTATTCCCTCAAAAAGGCGGTCCGGTAGTCATTCCTGGCTTTGGGCACCATGTAATTTCTTTCTGACAGCCGTGTCATTAATTCATCGGCTATTTCGTCATCCAGTCTTCCGGAAAATTCTCCGGCAATTTCCGCGATCACCTCGTTCAGGTCGATGATGCCGGTGCGGTGTCCCGCTATCATGATCTGCGTTACTTCTGTTGATGTCATGTAGGCTTCATCCTTTTAAGATCAGATGAGACGTGGATTTTAGCAGATGAACACAGTAAAGAAATAATTTGATAACTCTGTGTCGACCAGCGCTTTATCTGCGTCTCAATCTATCCAGTCAAAGATCCGAAGATTATACCGCTGATTGTCGCCATCACCACCACCAAACTGACAAATACAATGGTTTTCTGGGTACCGAGAACGCTGCGGATCACCAGCATGTTGGGGAGACTCAACGCCGGGCCGGCCAGCAGCAGCGCCAGTGCCGGGCCCTTGCCCATGCCGGCACCGATCAATCCTTGAAGGATCGGCACCTCTGTCAGGGTCGCAAAGTACATGAAGGCGCCCACCACCGATGCGAACAAATTGGCCCACAGGGAGTTTCCGCCCACGAGGCCACTAATCCATCGGGAAGGAATCAACCCTTCTGAGCCGGGACGCCCCAGCAGCAGGCCGGCCACTATCACGCCCGCTAACAGCAATGGCAGGATCTGTTTGGCGAAGTCCCAAGTGGCCATGAACCACGACTCGGTCTCCCCGCGGGTGGTGGTGGTCAATACGGCCAAGGCGATGATGCCGGCCGAAAAAGCGATCAATGGTTCGTGCCGGAAGACAAGCGCCAAAATCAGAACCGCCACGGATACCAGTACGACTTTGAAGGCCTTGACGTTAAACCATTTCACGAGCAACACACCGAGAGCAATGGCAAAAAATCCGGTCAGAAGCCACTTGATAGAATAGATCGCATTCCAAAGACCGACTGTTTCTTCCGGACGGCCCCAGGTGGCAAAAATCAGAATACCGACCATGGTGGTAAAGTAGATCACGTTTTGCCACAAGGGACGCTCCACCTCGGGTGCGGGCATGTGAAGGGCGGCCTCGGCTTTGGCCTGCTCTTCTTTGCGATAAAGCAAGTGCATGATCAGCCCGATGATGACACTGAAGACGATGGCTCCTACAGCCCGGGCCAGGCCGAGTTCGGGTCCGAGAATACGGGCGGTGAGTACGATGGCTAAAATATTGATGGCCGGGCCGGAATACAAAAACGCGATGGCCGGTCCCAGCCCTGCGCCGCGTTTCCAGATCCCGGCAAAAAGTGGCAGCACCGTGCAGGAGCACACCGCCAGGATGGTGCCTGATACGGAAGCCACCCCGTATGACATGACTTTATTGGCACCTGCGCCGAGGTATTTAATCACTGCCGCCTGGGAGACGAATACGGATATGGCACCGGCAATGAAAAAGGCCGGCACTAAGCAGAGCAGCACGTGCTCCTGCGCATACCACTTGGCCAGGGCCAGGGATTCGATCACCGCGCCGGTGAACCGGCTGTTCTCCAGCGGTAGCCAGAAAAAGATCAGAAAGATGCCGGTGATAATGCCCAGCGGCTTCCAAATGGTTTTCCAGTCGATCAGGCTGGGTTCGGATGCCTTTTTCGCTGCGGATTCTGATCCACTGAAAGTATTTTTGTCCTCTGTTATCGACAGACCGTTACTCATGCCTCTTCCTTCCACGATACTTTTTTATTTTCCGATGACGCAGATGCTGCATGCATATCTGCGAAAGCGCAACAAAACTATACATTTCCATATAGCAATATAATAGCGCCAAAAGATTAGCTCTTGCCACAAATTTCAAAGCGATTGAATTGCGGCAGTTTATTCGTCAAATCTCGGATCGCCGGTTCATCGTTGAGCCAGTGGCGCAGGTTTCCAAGAAGGCTGGCTGCGTATGGGTTGTCGCGGCCATCGGCCAGGTAATAATTCACCCAAAGGCCGTCTTTCTTATAACCGACGAGACCCGCCTCTTCGAGAATTTTCAAGTGTTTGGAAACCGTGGGCTGGGATATACCCAGGGCGCCCTGCAGCTCACAGACACACATCATTTTATGCTGGAGCAGTTTGACGATTTTGACCCGGTTCGGATCTGATAAGGCTTTCATGACTTTGATGAATGGTTTCATTCTGACTCCTATATAGCTTTATGGCTATATATAGATTTATTATCTTATTTTGTCAATTAAAAATTATATAATGATCGGTGGGTGTGGATGACTGTGTCGAACTGCAACCAATAGTTTTTTACTTGACCGAAATACCACACAGTGGTAACAATAAAAAAAGTATAAACGCTGCTGAGCCAGATGTTTGGGCGGAAAGGCACTCTCGATCCAATTTGAGAAATTCGCCCGGGTTTCGACTCAGTCATCACTGTTCAGCGCAACATACCGAACTGAATCGGTGCATGTGCCTTCCCACGCGGCATCTGAATTCCTTCCTCTGCTTTTCCTACCCTCCGCACCGACTAAAAGGAGCGCTCCATGAGTTTGCTATTTTTAGCGCACAGACGCTCTCGAACCCCTATTTTTATCCTAACCGGATTCATCTTACTTTTTTTTCTCGGGTGCGGCAGTGAAACCGGCTACAAACAAATCGATTTTTCCCAGACAGTAAAAGTCGATCAACCTGAGCCGCCCGCGAGCGATAATCCAAAATTACGTGTGGCGGTTGCCGCCATGATTTCCCCGAAGGAAACCCTATCCTATTATCGGGATCTTCTCGATTATATCGGCCGAAAACTCGGCACCGACATTACACTGATCCAGCGCCGAACTTACAGTGAGATAAACGAGCTCTTTCCCAAAGGGGAAATCGACCTGGCATTTATTTGCACGGGTCCGTATGCCGTTGGCAAGGAAGTCTTTGGGTTCGATGGGCTAGCAACACCTGTGGTTCGGGGAGAACCCTTCTACCAGAGTTATCTCATTGTACATAAGGACAAAGGTTTTAAGAGCCTTTCGGATTTGGAAGGGCGTGTGTTTGCTTTCACCGATCCAGAGTCAAACACCGGCGCATTGGTGCCGAAATTTTGGTTGATGGAACGCAACCAAACCCCCGAAACTTTTTTCAGGGAAGTCAATTTTACATACAGCCATGACAATTCGATTCTGGCCGTTGCCAAAGGTCTTGTCGACGGTGCAGCGGTCGATGGTCATTTGTGGGAATATTACAACCAGAGGAATCCATTCTACACCTCGATGACACGCGTCATTAAAAAATCGAGACCTTTCGGGAGCCCTCCTTTAGTGGCCTCCGCGTATCTTTCCGTTCATGTGAAGAAACAAATTAGACAACTCCTTTTGACGATGCACCAGGAGCCCGAAGGGCGGGAAATTCTGGGCGAACTCATGATCGACCGATTCATGGCGCCCGAGGAATCCTGGTATGAACCCGTAAAGGACATTTACCGGCAAGTGCTTTCGAATCCCTCTATCCGGCATGATGAAACCGAAAAGTCTTAAAAATACACTTCTGCTTGCTGTAGCGATTCTTGTGGTCATCAGCGGGATGATTATCTCGCAGACCGTCACCCATCGCTATAGCGTCAGTTTGATCGAAGGGGCTGTCGCCCGGGCGGAAAATATCGCCCACAGCCTGAGCCTCGATGCTGCCGATACCATATTGCTCAACGATCGCGTCGGGTTGCAAAAACTCTTGGACGATCAAATAATCAGTACGCCGGACGTCGCCTATATCATTGTCGTCAAGAACGGCAGAGTGCTCAGCCATACATTTACCGGCGGGGTACCGGTTCAACTCATAGATGCTAATTCTGTATCAGACGGTGACAGCCAGCACCTCGAAAAGTTTGTCTCTGAAAATAACGATCATTTTCTTGATATTGCCTGGCCTATATTCGGCGGCAAAGCCGGTGTCCTGCGGCTGGGTCTTTCAGAGGCACCCTACCGGGCGCAAGTAAGAGATTTGTGGCTCCAGATGAGCCTGATTTCCTTCGGTATCTTACTGCTTGCCCTATTGGCCAGCCACCTGTTCATCCACCGGTTAACCCAACCTCTTATCAAGCTGGCGGATGCGGCCGAGAAGATCGATGAAGGGAATCTCGATTCCGAAATCAGCGTGCAAGGCCGAACAGAGGTGACCAGACTGGCTACAGCCTTTAACCGGATGCTCGTCCGCCTGAACGACTACACCGCGAGGCTTCAGGACACCAACTGCCGTTTGGAAGTTCAACACTGCGACCTCGACAAGGCCCACCAGCGCATGACCACGGCCCTTTCGATCTCCCGGGAAGTATCCGCCCTGCCGAGTCTGTGCGACCTGTCCGATTATCTCCTGAAGGCTTTGGGCAATATCGTTGAATGCCGCAACATGGCGCTGATGGTTATCAGGGGTGAGGATGCTGACCTATTTCTGTCAACCGGGAAAAAAGTTGGGCCCACAACAGCAAACTCTTATGCTCCGGTTATTGATAAAATTGTCTCACTCATCTCGGTCGGATTTTTCCGAAAGAAAGATTTCCCTGACATGATGTTGCCGGAAAACATGCGAAAAGCAGAAAAAATCGCCGTGTTTCCCCTCCAGCATCGTGGGCAGACATCAGGCGCCTTGATTATTGGATGTCCGGGGGAATGCAAATGCGTCAATAAAGACCTCGAGGTCATCGAACTCATCCTCCAGCAAACTGCCGGGGCTATACACCGCGCCGCTCTGAATGAAGAAGAAGTGCGCAATCTCAAAGGGCGCGTGGACGCTATCTCCGGCTTCGACGAATTGGTGGGTCGAGACCCCAAACTTCAGGTCATTTACAAGCTTATCGAGGACGTTGCCCCAACCGATGCCACTGTATTGATTCAAGGCGAAAGTGGTACCGGTAAAGAATTGGTCGCTCGCGCCATACACCGCGTCAGTCATCGCAATGGCAAACCCTTTGTGGTGATCAATTGCTCGGCTTATCCGAAGACTTTACTGGAAAGTGAACTGTTCGGTCACGAAAAAGGGGCGTTTACCGGTGCTTTGCGTAGAAAAAAAGGTCGATTCGAGCTGGCCGACGGCGGGACTGTATTTTTAGACGAAATTGGAGAGATATCTGCCTCGGCCCAGATCAAATTGCTTAGGGTTTTGCAGAGTCACAAATTTGAGCGCGTCGGCGGAGAAGATTCGATAGGCGTAAATGTCCGGATACTGGCGGCCACCAACAAGGATCTACTTAAGGAGGTCAATGCCGGTCGTTTTCGCGAGGATTTATATTATCGATTAAACGTCATCCCTATCAATTTACCCCCTCTCCGGGAGCGCGCCAACGACATACCGCTTTTGGCCCGCTTTTTTGTTGACCAGTTTAGCAAAGAACAGGATAAACCCGTGGAGAAAATCAGCTCTGAGGCCATGCGCAGGCTTCTTGGATATCTCTGGCCGGGGAATGTGCGTGAACTGGAAAACAGTATTGAACATGGGGTTGTGCTCGCTAAAAACTCTCAGATTGAAGTATCCGATCTGCCTGCGTCCGTCATTGAAGATGCCATCGAAGAACTGGACGTTGCCAAACAGAAACAGACTATCATCGAAAACGAAGCACTTTTGGTCCGCGAAGTATTGGAGAGTTGTGACTGGAACAAAACAACGGCTGCCTCCCGTCTGGGAATCAGCCGAAGCACCCTTTACGAAAAACTGAAAAAATATCAAATCCGCAAGCCCACCATTCATTGAACATTTAGGAGTCCACATTCCCTTTCACCGAGCGCTACCCACATGGTGCTTGTATCCAGTTCCTTTTTAAAAAAACTCCAGTAAAATTCCTAATCCACCTTAACCCGGCAATTTCACCAATTGGAAGTTTCTATAGCCAAGGTATTTCGAGGTGATGCTGCAGTAGTCTACCGCGATCCTCGAATAACCCAGGGCCATGGGAACCTTCGGTTGACCCCAAGAGTGAAATCTTTTCAACTCTTTCTTTAGATCTTCGGGCGGTACAAAGTGTCCATCGGTTATACGGTTCATGAGTTTGACCAATGCCTCGATATTGCATCTTTTTTTGCTCGGTGAAAAGATTTCATGAAATATTCGGGTTAAGCTACTTTTCCACGGTTTTTTGTCGGTGGTCAGAAAAAAAACGATTGCCAAGACGATATCATCGTTTTTGTCCGGTAATGCTGATAGGCATCGTTCGGATTCAGGACGGTATAACTATCTGGAATATATGTTGAATATTTTTAGCCGGATTTCACCGTTCGATTTCCGGACGCTTCGACCCGTTTAATCCCTTCATACGTCTCCTATCTTTCGGCCCCCATCGTGTCGGCCTTCGGTTTACACAAATGAGTTCAATAGAAATAACAATTAAATTTCAAATAGTTATAATCCTATTGGGTGTTTTCCTATTACCTAATCTTCTTTTCGGTAATTTCGGTGCGATACTGGTACACTGATTGCTACAATGTGGTAGTGCCCATTGGTTAGCAAGTCGATGCAATCCATTTATATACGTTCTATGAGGCTCTTCAGTGGGAAGTTGCATTTGCATTTTGAGCACGGACGAACGGCAGATTGATGAGCTTCGCTCGATTTTAATCGAGAGGCAATTCGAGGCCAGGGCGTTTCAAGATTTGGAAGATCTTATAAATGGGCTCAGTCGTTCCGGCTGTTTGGCGACCATCCTGGATGTTGATTCGGTTCCGTTGACCAATCGGATGATTCGCCAATTGAAGGTCCGCTTTTCAGACATCAACATCTTTTGCACATCGCAACAGCGGCTCCATCCCGACCTGAAGGATGCGCTTTCGCAGCACATATATGCCTGTTTGAGCAAGCCTCTGGATCCGGACGAACTGCATTTTTGGTTGAAGTGTATCCGCGACAACGAACTTGTATCTCGGACGCCGGTTTGACGGATTGAAACTCGGAAAACTGAGTCTCAGTCTAACGTTCATCGGCTCCGTTCATGCACTATCAGAGCCGAAAAGATAAACTGATCAATCATGAACCATAACACGGAGGCATTATGGATGACATCAAAAAGGAAAGCAAAAACCTGATGGAGGGCTTTCTCGGTAACGTCAAGTTATCGAGACGGTCGTTCATCAAGGCGTCGGCGGTTACCGGCGCTGCAGTTGCAGCCGGGACAGGACTAAAACCAGAACTAAAAGCGCTGGCCGCATCCGACGGCGCGCCGCAACCGGCATGGGGCAATGGCTGCCCGCCACATGCCAGGGGTGCACGTCCTGGTGCTCCAAGCAGGTCTATGTGATCAACGGGCGGGCCGTGAAGGTCAGAGGCAATCCGCATTCGAAGGTCAACAACGGCGCAGGGTGTCCCCGCTCCCATCTTGGTTTGCAACAGGTCTACGACCCGGACCGGGTCAAGACGCCCATGAAGCGGACCAACCCGAAAAAGGGACGCAGCGAAGACCCGAAGTTCGTGCCGATATCCTGGGACGAGGCGCTCAGCACCATCGCAGACAAGATCATTGACCTGCGCAAAAACAACGAAACCCACAAGTACATGCTCATGCGCGGACGCTACTCCTATATGCGGGACGTCCTCTACGATCGGATGACCAAAATTATCGGTTCCCCCAACAACATCTCTCACAGCGCCATCTGCGCCGAGGCAGAAAAATTCGGCCCTTACTACACGGAGGGCCTCTGGGATTACCGTCAGTATGATGTGGCGAGCACCCGCTACATGCTCATCTGGGGCGCGGATCCCCTGGCCGCCAACCGACAGGTGTCCTATTACTCCCAGATCTGGGGTTCTGTGATCGACCGGGCCGAGATCGTGGTGATCGAGCCGCGGCTTTCCGCCACCGGCGCCAAGGCTGACATCTGGATGCCGGTAAAACCGGGGCAGGATGCCGCCCTTGCCGCCGCCCTGGCCCACGTGATCCTGACCGAAGGGCTTTGGTACAAGGAGTTTGTGGGCGATTTCATAGACGGTGAAAATCGTTTTGTTCTCGATCAAAACGTCAATGAAGAAGATTTCGAAGAAAAGTACACCTACGGTCTGGTGAAGTGGTGGAACTTGGAACTCAAAGACAAAACACCCGAATGGGCCGCCGAGCGCTGCGGAATTTCGGCCGATCAGATTCGTCAGGTGGCCATAGATTATGCCAAGGCGGCTCCTCATGTCATTTCCTGGGTGGGTGGAGGCCCGGTGATGCAGGTGCGGGGTGGCTATGCGAGCATGATCTGTCATGCCCTCAACGGCCTCACCGGAGGGGTCGACAATGTCGGCGGCACCCTCAAGAGCAACAAGGAATATACGAGCAAGTTTCCCAAACCGGATGATTTCATGGACGAAATCGCCAAAAAAGGCAAGAAACACGAAAAAATCGATCACCGCGGTCGCCTCGAATTTCCGGCGTTGAACAAGGGGAAATCGGGTGGGGGTGTCGTCACCAACAATGCCGCCGACGGCATTCTTAACGAAGACCCCAACGAGATCAAGGTGGCTGTGGGCTACATGAACAACTTCACCTTCTCCTGCGGTCAGCCGGAACGCTGGGAGCGCGCCCTGTCCAAGATACCGTTCGTGGTGCACATCACCACCAACGCATCTGAATTCACATGGTTTTCCGATATCGTGCTGCCCAACACCCACCACATGTTCGAAAAATGGGGCTATGTCAAATCCCACGGCAACGGCTACCGACATGTGACCATCATGCAGCCCATCATCGAGCCGGTGTGGGACTATAAAACCGATGAGACCGAAATTCCCTGGCTCATCGCCGAAAAACTGGCCGAGCGCGGATTCGACAATCTGCTGCGCCACTTCAAGGAATACAAGGACCCGGAAACCGGAAAAGAACCGACCAACGAAAAAGAGTTCGCGCTCTTTGCCTTGAAGTTTGCCACACAGAACCTCTGGGATCCGGCAAAATACAAGGGCGGGGACAAATTCAACGGATGGGAGGAATTCGCCAAGGCCGGTGTCTGGAACTCGGATCCATATCCATTCCGTAAACGCTGGGGAAAGATGGAAACCAAGACCGGCATGTTCGAGTTTTACAGTGAAACCCTGAAAGAGGCCCTGGAGAAGCATGCCGAAAAACACAACACCACCGTAGATAAAGTGATGGAGGTCACTTTTTACGAGGCCAGAGGGGAGCGCGCCTTTGTACCCCACTACGAGGAGCCTTACATCGACGGGGACCCCAATGAATATCCCTTTATTTTCGTAGATTACAAATCCAAGCTCAACCGCGAAGGCCGTTCGGCCAATTGCAGTTGGTACTACGAGTTCAAGGATCTAGATCCCGGAGACGAAGCCTGGGACGACGTGGCCAAGATCAATCCGGTGGACGGCATAAATCTCGGCATCAAATCCGGCGACACAATCCGGTTGACGTCGCCGACCGGGAAGATCGAGTGCACCGCCAAGCTCTGGGAGGGTGTCCGTCCGGGGACGGTGGCCAAATGTTACGGCCAGGGGCACTGGGTTTACGGCCGGTTGGCCGCCAAAGAGTTCGGCAAAACCCCCAGAGGCGGAAACAACAATGACTTGATCCCCGCGGTTTACGAGCGGCTGAGCGGCAGCACGGTCCGTCACGCCGGCACCCGCGTCAAAATTGAAAAAGCGTAGGAGGTGTAAAAATGCCAAGATATGCCATGGTCATCGACCTGCAGCGGTGTGTCGGCTGCGGCGCCTGCAGCATCGCCTGCAGGAACGAGAACAACGTGCCGGACGGCATCTACTGGTCCAATAAGATCACCGAAACTTCGGGCACCTTTCCCGACGTGCGGTTTCACTACATTCCGACCCTCTGCAACCACTGTGGAAACCCACCCTGTGTAAGGGGGTGCCCGACCAAGGCCATGCACAAATTGGATAACGGAATTACCATGCACGATCCGAAGAAATGCATCGGTTGCCGGTACTGCATGTTTAATTGCCCGTACGAGGTCATCTATTTCAACTGGCAGCAACCCCACCAGTTCTGGAGGGATTCAAAACCAGTAATTCAAGGCTGCACCGGCTCCCCTTCAGAACTTCTCCAAAAGGTGAACAATGGCCGAGGGACCCCCTACCACAATCCGGAAAGGGAAAAGACCCTGCCAGGTAATAGACCGAATGGCGTGGTTGAAAAATGCACGTTCTGTGACCACAGAATCAAGGAGGGAGAACTGCCCTACTGCGTGGAGGCGTGCCCGGCCGATGCGAGGATATTCGGCGATATGGAGAACCCTGAGAGCAAGGTGCGCTATCTCCTCGGGAAGTTCAAACCTTTCAGGCTGAAAGAGGGGTTCGGTACAGAGCCGAACGTTTATTACATACGGAGTTTCAATCCGGCAAACTATGAGAGTACGAAAGGGGGGGTATAGATATGCAAGGCATCAAAGTTAAGTTGTGGTACGGGTTGCTGGGATTGGGAATTCTTATTGGCCTGCTCACCGTTTATAAGGTTTTTACGGTCGGGTTCGTTCTCTACGCCAAAACGGACATCCTTGTCTGGACTCTGCCCATAGCATCCTACATCTTCTTTTCATTAACCAGTACAGGACTTGCCTTTGTTTCTTCCATACCAGTTGTTTTCGGCATTAAGCGGTACCAGCCGATCGAGAAGCGCACGGCAATGTTGGAAATAGCCGTTATGCTCGCCGGTTTGACATGTCTTCTTCTGCATCTCGGTTCACCCTGGAACGCCATCTATTTTATTTTTTCTCCAAACCTTGCATCCCCTCTGTGGTGGCTCGCCATGCTTTATGGCCTTTATCTGACAGTACTTCTAATCTCATTTTGGAGGACGCACACCGGGGAATCGAGCAGAACTCTCGGTGTTTTCGTGTTTTTGATTGCCATTGCCACCTCCACAACACTCGGTTGGTTGTTCGGTCTTCCGGATGCCCGTCCCGTTTTCAATGCCCAGTTTCTGACCATGTACTTGCCCCTGACCGGATTCTCCAGTGCGCTCGCTGCGGTACTGCTCATCAACATGTCATACCATCGTTTTTCCGGCGAACCGATGAGCGAAGGGCTGGTCAATTTGTATAATGACCTGGCCAATCTTTTCGGCATCGTCGTCGGGGCAACGCTCATCTTTTTCATCTGGAGGAGTATTATCGGCGGGATCTCCTCAAGCGGACTGGAATTTGCGGGATTTCGGCATGCGATGGGTACCGGGTGGTATCATCTCGCCTTGTGGGTCGGATTGGTGATTCCACTGGTATTGCTGGCCGTCCCGTCTATTCGAAGGACCAATTGGGGAAAGGTCTCGGCATCTGCCCTCTTTTTGATCGGTATGCTCGCAGGGCGCCTCGAATTTGTCTTAGGTGGATTGGTCATGCCGACAGGCCCAAAGGCGGAGGGGCAGCCTCCTTTTGTCAGCTATTGGCCGACCATCTGGGAAGTCTTCGTTGTCGTGTTTGCCCTGTCGGTGCTACTGCTCGTGTATACCTATGGTGAACGAAACTTCAAGTTGGGAAAAGTAAGCGGCGCATAATGGAGAATGGTGGATTCATCGGTTGTCTGAACCTTCTCTTTCTGGTTGAGAGGATGACGCCTTAAACGATGGAGGGGTGAGAAATGGAAAAAGAGGATCTTTTTGACCGTGAAGCGGGAAAAGGAGACGCATTCAGACTGTTATCCGAGTTTTTCAGTCCACCGAATGAGGACATGGTATTAAGGTTGAAGGTTCTCGAAAGCCGGATCAAAAAGGCCTGTATCCGTGCGGTTCCTTATATTGCCAAGATGGCTAAGTATTTTGAAGATGAAGGGGATGTCGACTCCCTCAGAGTGGATTTCAGCAGACTTTTTGTCGGTCCGTTCGGGATGCTGGCGCCTCCTTATGGTTCTGTCTATATGGAGAGCGGGAGAAAAGTCATGGGCAATTCGACTCTGGATGTCGTGAGCCGTTACGAAGAGGAAGGGCTGGACATTTCAAGTGATTTCCATGATGCCCCTGATCATATCACCGCGGAACTTGAATTTGTCTACTTTCTGATATTCAAGGCGTTGGAGGCCGCCAGTCACAGTGACATGGATGCGTCCGGTCGCTACATGGAAAAACGCAGGCATTTTTATACGGATCATATCGGAGCATGGATTTCCGATTTTCAGGAAAACGTCGAGAAGAAAGCTGAAACGAATTTCTACAAAAATCTGGCGAGGGCGACGAGAACCCTCATACAAGAAGATCTTGAGGAGATATCAGTGTACAATGAGGTCTCCGTGTAAACGCTTCTTACACCATTATTGGTGGGATTACCCTTCCATGTGGAGATCGACGCAAGACCAAAAACATTGAATGACCGAGACTTTCTGAGAGAAAGGAAAGGGAGCATTCGTGAAATCTTTCGAAAAACTTTTGGATTCATCCGCCGCCACCCATGGCCATCTCTGCCCCGGCCAGGTCGTCGGGGTGCGGATGGCCATGCTGGGATGCCGCTTGATCGGGCTGACCGAGCCCACCCGGCGTGAACAAATTAAAAAGCTCATCGTTTTTGTCGAAATGGATCGCTGCACGGCCGATGCCGTGGCCCATGTGACCGGTGTTAAACTGGGGCGGCGGAGTCTGAAGTTCATGGATTACGGGATCATGGCGGCTACTTTCGTGAATTTGGAATCCGGGAAGGCCTATCGGGTGCTTTCTACCGAAGAATCCCGCAGTCTGGCGGCTATGTACGCTCCGGAAATCGAAAATAAATCGGCCCGACAATTGGCGGCTTATCACCGAATGCCCGACAGCGTTTTGTTCAGGGTGCAGAAAGTTCGGGTGACTCTCGATGCCTGCGACATGCCGGGACCGACCAAAAGTAAGGTCGCATGCAGCCGATGCGGCCAGATCATTCGAGATTGTCGCGAAGTCATCCAAAAGGGGCGTGTCCTCTGTAAGCCCTGCGCTGATGGCTGCTACTTTTCCCATGCAAGGGAAGTGACCTGGCCGGATATGAACTGGACACCGGGAGGTGATAATCACCGGCAAGCGCATAAGAATAACCGCGGCGTATTTTCGTCGGTTAAAATGCACTGAGGATTTTCGTAGCGAGGAGAACAGCCGTGTTAAAAAAAATTGACGTCAAAAATGCCATTGGCACCGAACTGGCCCACGACATTACCGAAATACGTCCCGGCGAGTTCAAGGGCCCGGCTTTCCGCAAAGGCCATACGGTATGCAATGATGACATCTGCCATCTTCAAAAACTCGGAAAAAACCACTTATATCTCATTGACCTGGAAGATGACGAAATCCATGAAAACCAGGCGGCTTCGTTACTGGCCAAAGGATTGGCCGGACGGGGAATCGAGTGGCGTGACGATCCGAAGGAAGGCAAGATAGGTCTGCACGCTGTCTTCGATGGTTTGCTATCCGTGGACACGGCAGCATTAGCTGCTTTCAACATGGTGGATGAGGTTATGTGCGCAACCCTCCACAGCAACACGCTGGTCAAGAAGGGCGAATTGGTGGCAGCCACCCGGGCGATACCACTGGTTATGAAGCGCGCTCCAATCGAACGGGCAGCCGCCATTGCTACTCAGCACGGCGGGGTCGTTTCCGTCAAATCATTGCGCAAAGCCAAAGCCGGTTTGGTAATCACCGGTAGCGAAGTCTATCAGGGGTTGATCGAAGATAAATTCGCTCCGACACTCAGCGCCAAGATTACGGACCTTGGGTCCGAAGTGATCGACATTATTTTTGCCCCGGATGATGTGGAAATGATAATAGACGCGATCCAAACTTTGCTTGACAAAGGCTGCGATTTACTGCTGCTGAGCGGTGGCATGAGTGTCGATCCCTACGATGTCACCCGCACGGCGATCAGACGCGCCGGAGCCGATGAAGTTTACTACGGAGCAGCAGCTCTGCCCGGTGCCATGTTTCTGACGGCATATATCGGAGGGGAAATACCGCTTATAGGCGTGCCGGCTTGTGGGCTCCACCACCGCATCACCGTGCTGGACTTGGTTTTACCGCGGATTCTGTCTGGAGAAAAGGTTGGCAAGAAAGAGCTGGCATTTATCGGCCACGGCGGCCTGTGCAAGGATTGCCCGGAGTGTGCTTATCCTCTCTGCCCGTTTGGTAAGGGACTGTAACTAAAAGAACATTGTATATAGATCAGGGGCGGGGAGTTTTTCCCGCAAATGCTGAACCAGAGCGGAGGGAGTGATCAGCAGCGAAAGCGTGCACTGTCCGAATGCATTAGGCAACTTTGGGAAAGAACAGCGGGAACCCCGGTTATCAGAGTCGGATCACAATAAGTGAACCAATCTCAACAGTTTTATATCATTATGAAATCTGTTCTTTCCTTAGGTTGCCTCATGCATGAGTTTGCGCGTTGAAGTCGCTGATTATTCCCTCCGCTACCGGATGGTGAAAACTCCCCGAGGGCTCATATAGATAAAAAGTTTAAACATACAAGCGGTATGTGAGCATTTTGAGCCGGTTCGTAACACAGCCATGGGATCTTAGAATATTTTTGAGATGGGTTCTAATGAAGGATAGTGAACCGCGATGGCCATAGTCGATCCTTACGGAAGGAAAGATGACAATCATCCGCAACGCCGTTGCCGCTAAACCCAAACGCCACGAACTGGACCGGTTGAGTTTTAGACCAGCGCACGATCGCGGTATGTATGCTATTGGAGGATGAGGATGAAAATCGTTTCTTGTACGAAAAATGATGTTCCTGCCGATTTTTCGACTGTCAGCCGCGAAAAATTGCCACCGGTGTTGTGTATTGTAGGATATTCCGGTTCTGGCAAAACGACGGTGACAGTCGATCTGGTTGCAGCTCTAAGGCGTCGCGGACTCAGGGTGGGAACCATCAAACACGATGTCCATGGATTCGAAATGGACCAACCGGGCAAAGACAGCTGGCGTCACAAACGGGCGGGTGCCGCTACGACCATCGTGACATCGCCGAAACAGATCGGAATGGTCATGGATGTAGACCATGACCACCAGCCGCTGGAATTGCTGCCTCTGATGCGAGGGATGGACATTGTTCTGGTGGAAGGATTCAAAAGGGCCGAATTGCCGAAGATCGAGGTCTTTCGCCCTGAAAACAAAAAACCACCAGCCTGCAAGGGTGACCGACATCTGGTAGCGGTCGTCAGCGGATCACCACTAAATTGGGGTATTCCGCGGTATTTGCCGGACGACGCTGAAGGCCTCTGCGCTTTCATCCTGACACGGCTGCTCCCGGAATACCATAAGGAAAACATCTGCAGACAGGCTGTTTGTAGCTGAGAGGTTGCACCCAGCCCATCGAAAAATCATCCGATCCGACGGTAAAAATGTATAGAGAGAGTTTTATGGAGCCTACAAATGTATTTTCCGGTTGCCGGAATTGAAATATTCGCCTTGGTTCTCCGATCGCTGCTTTTGTCATCTCCTTTTTCACTTCGATGACCGGCATTTCAGGTGCTTTTCTCCTACTTCCGTTTCAGGTCAGCGTTCTCGGTTTTGTATCACCTGCGGTCAGTTCGACCAATTTGCTTTACAATGTTGTTGGTACCCCCGGAGGCGTCCTGCGGTATTTTAAAGAAAAGCGCATGGTCTGGCCGCTGGCAGCCACTTCGCCGATCCGGTGACCTCCATAGAGTAAGATTCTTGCCGGATCCTCTTGTTTTTCAAGTTTTTTGTAGGAATCGTTCTGTTGTTCGTAGGGCTTCGACTGCTGAAAGATTTAGCGACAACCCCGAAAAGACCGGATATATTTAGAACGGAATCGTTTCAGACATGTAATGTCACCAGCGATTCAAATAAAATCGGGTTCGTGTTTCGTGAGAAACGCATTTTTCCACCGTGCGCGTGAGATTTTTTCTCGCATTAGGGGTTGGCATCGTCGGCGGTATTTACGGTATCGGCGGGGGGGCCATCATCGCACCTTTTCTGGTTCTTTTCATTCATCTGCCGATTTACCCGGTTGCGGGTGCTGTACTGGCCGCAAATTTCATGACGTCTTTCGCCGGGGTGGTTTTTTATAGTACCATCGCACATCGAGCGCTTGGTTCCCCCCGGCATGTCTGCGGTGGATCTTCTGGGCTCGTGGCAGGGTCTATGTACGGGCCAAGTTGATCCGGTCGCACATGAGGGGAAATATATATGGAATTTTAATCCTGGTGATTTTTTTCTCCTTATTTTTAAGCTGTATCGGCGAGATATATAATTTTAGTATGGAATTTCAACGCATTGAGAATAAAAGGATGACAAACCTGCTTGATATTCAAGGGTGAGTGGAGGACAATAGCGCCGATGCTACTCAAATTTGGAGACTTGAAATCGATGTTGACACCCGATGCCGGCTTAAGAAAATTTATCGATCAAGGGGCCAAAGCCGATATTAATCGCTGCTGGACTTGCGGTTCTTGTGATTTCGAATGTCCGGTCAATATCGCTACTGGCAAACTGCGGCCTCAGAAACTGGTGCGGATGGCGAATTTCGGTATGATTGAGGAGTTGCTTCACGAACCTGATATCTGGTATTGCCAGAGCTGTCGGCGGTGCCGTCAGATTTGCCCCAACACTGTACAGCCTTCAGAGCTCATTTCCCACATACGCCGGATCGCATTGGAAAGAAACCTGATCTCCATCGAGAGGTATCGTTCTTACAGAATGCTGTTCGAGCGTTTCCAACGGGTTCGAAATCATATTGTTGGCAGCGTGCTCCGAGGAGAGTTGAATTCGATTTCGGATCGGCAATGGTGCCATTGGCTGCTTACGCCAATTAAGGAATCTCGAGCAAAAATACCTAAGAACTATTCGATCAGCCGTTTCAAAGACATAGATCCAGCAAGAGCGATGGCGTGCTTTACATGCGGCGAATGCAGCAGTGCTTGCCCGGCTGCATGCGAAAGAAGCGTGTTCGATCCGCGCACCTTGTTTCGAATGTTCAACCTGGGCTTGATAGATGAATTGCTAAATGATCCGGCCATCTGGTTGTGCCTTGACTGCGGGCGATGTACCGATGCCTGCAGCCAGATGGTTGATGGACGTGAAATCATTCGTCGGCTGAAAGAACATGCCGTCCAAAAAGGAATTGTCGATCGCACTTTCTTCGTGCGCCTGGAGCAGGCCAACCGGCTAGCCTATACCCGCTGGATCGAAGAGGTGGATGCTCTCTTCGATTTCGACAGTGACGTGACGCGAGTCAATAGAGCCGGAATGAACGATTTTTCAATATGCTGCGCTGAATATTCAGAGGCGATGTCTGCC
The DNA here is from genome assembly GCA_963848135.1 of uncultured delta proteobacterium. GTDB lineage: Bacteria > Desulfobacterota > Desulfobacteria > Desulfobacterales > SG8-13 > JARFQH01. Next base: position 6,635 of record CAWKCK010000013.1, on the reverse strand, counting down.
TGACCATCAGGGCGATTCTGTTATGCTCAAGAGTGTTTTTACCCTAAATGATCGTAAACAAATCGTGATAGGTTTTTATATGTCTGAAAATGAAAATGGAGTTCTGAATTGAGGAATGGTTTTATAGGGTTGCAGGAGGCCCTCGAGCGTACGTTCAACCGCATGCCCGAACCGACCAAAACACTTGTTTCACTCTTGGAGTGTACCGGGCTGGTGACGGCCAGTGATGCGGTGTCCGAAGTCGATTCGCCTTCGGCGAACGTTTCCATGAAGGACGGCTATGCCATCCGGGTGGCCGATACCCGCGATGCAACAGATAAGACACCCGTGGATCTCGTCCTTTGCGGCATGCTGGCGGCAGGGGAGGCAACTGAAATTGCGGTGCAACCCGGAACAACCGTGAGGATCCTCACCGGCGCCCAGATTCCGGAAGGTGCCGACACGGTCATAGCCGAAGAATTCGTCACTATTTCTGGCAGTAGTATACGTATTACAGAACCTGAATTCGTCGGCCGAAACATTCTTCCAATGGGCAGCGATGTTGTCCGAGGAGATCTCGTCGTATCCGCGGGGACATCTCTTACCCCTGGGAGGATCGGTTTGCTCGCGGCCGGAGGGATTGCAAACCTTCATGTGTTTTATCCGCCGACAGTGGCCCTTATTGCTTCGGGAGATGAAATCATGTTGCCCGGAAGCGTTCCCTGGACGGGAAAATATATGCGAGCAACTTGTTGACGTTAAATGGCTGGTGCCACCGCTACGGGTTGATTTCCGGAGTGTTTCATGTACCCGATGATATAAACCAACTCGAGAAAACCATAAAGCGTGCGATAGAGGATACGACGCCCTGGTCACCAGCGGTGGAGCGTGGACTGGAGACCGGGATCTCATGGTCCGGGTTCTGGACAATTTGGGGTGGGAAAAATCGTACCATCATGTTCGGCTTGGACCGGGTAAAGCGGTCGGATTTGGGTTGTTGAATGGCAAACCCGTGTTCATATTGCCGGGAGGACCGCCGTCCAATCTGGTAGCCTTTCTTCAGATCGTTCTGCCGGCCCTGCGGAAACTCTGTGGCCACCCTGATGTGTATCTTCCCAGAGTTCAAGCTCAATTGGACCAAACGATCGAGGGGCAAGCGGACTGGACCCAGGCGATTTTCGGATGCTTGAATCGGAAAGATGGTCAAAGTATATTCTCTCCGACGGAAGATATCAGCCGCTTGAAAAACATTGCCGCCGCCGAGGCGCTTTTACTGATACCGGAAGGTGTTAGCCGCTATGAAGACGGTGCGACGGTAGGTGTCCAACTGTTGAAATGATGCTGGGCGGCGGATTCGATCCGGCGTTACACTCTTAAATAATCTACCGGTTCGAGGCCTTTTTTATGCAAACCACCTGTGCGGGAATCATACTTTCCGGTGGGTTGAACAGCCGCATGGGCGGACGCAACAGGGCCTTCCTCGAGCTCGGCGGGCGATCGTTTTTTGACCGGATCTTGAGCGTCCTGGAAGAGTGTTTCGATCAGCTCGTATTGGTAACCAAACAACCGCAATTATACGCCAACCAACCCATAAGGATCGTAGAGGATATTTTTAATCGCTTTTACAATATTTAAAGACGGCAATCCGTCACTTGTTGATACAATACTATCGAATTTTTCCTGTCCTTTTTCTATTATACCCAACTCTATCTTGAAGGCGACAGATGCCCTGGTATTGCTTTCGTTCTGTCCGGGAAATACGTGTTTACAAAATCGGTGAAACCGTTCGGGGAATCACACTGAATGAAATTTATCCCGGCGAAACTTGCATTCTCAACACCGCTTGTATCCTCAGCACCATCAGTTTTCCGGTGAAATGCCCCTGTCCCCCCCCCACGAAACTCACTCTAAACCGTAATGTCATTTATTATCGAGAGACGCCTGTTTGACACAAACCCCTTGCGTGCAGGTGCGGGGCATGCGAAACTCAAATTAGCATCGATCAAGGGGAGGAACCCACCATGGCAGCATACGACATTGCCATCATCGGGGCGGGCCCTGGCGGCTTGGCCTGTGCTTTGAAAGCTGTTGAATTCGGTCTTAGCTATATTCTTTTGGAAAAAGGCCCCAGGGTCTTCCAGGGAATCATCGATTCATACCCCCGGGGAAAGAAAGTATACCCGACTATTCCTAAGGGAGAATCCGGTCCATTTCCTGTCGAAGATCTCACGCCTGATGGAACCAATAGACCGGTTGAGGAATACCTTGCAAAGATCGAGGCGAGCATCAAAAAGCACAGGATCGACATCCGCCTGGGAGAAGAGTTCACCACAATTTCAAAAAGTCAAGGTGGTTATACCGTTGTTACCCAGGAGAATCAGTACCTGGCCGCCCACGTTATATTGGCCTTCGGCAGCAATATTCCGGTGGATCTCGGGGTATACGGTGAGGCCAAAACGGTTGCCAGGAAATTGGACAATCCGGATGATCACCTCGGGGCACCCACCCTCGTCTTGGGGGGCGGCAATGCCGCCGCAGACGTCGTTTCGACCCTCTCGAAGGCCAAACGCTCCGCGGAAGATTTCACCCCGGTTTACTGGGGCAACCGTGCGGAAAATTTCAAAATAAACAAGGATGTGGCACGGGATCTGGGGGAAGAGATTCTGCTAGGGGGAAACATCAAGATTCTGCAGGGGGCTATTCCCAAGATCGGCGAGGTGGATGACGAGGGCGTGGATCGGCTGATTATTCAGACCCAGGAATTGCCTCTTGGCGGTGGTGTCGAACTGCAGCAGGGAATGAGTTTTCCCATGAAGCACGTAATCGCCTGCATCGGCACCCAGGGGCCTTCGCCGGTTTACGACCGACTCGGACTACAGCAAATCACCTGCACCGAGGGGGTTTGTCGAATCGGTAAGACCGGTGATCGCCTGATCATGTTGACCACTGACTTTCAGACCAGCATCAAAGGCATTTACGCCATCGGTGGCGCCATCAGCCCGGCCTACATCGAAATCCAGGAAGAGGGCAATTTCAAAGAAAGGAAACATTCCAACTTAATTTTCACGGCCGTCCGGGATGCCGTGACAGCTGTAAAGCACATCGCTGCCGCACTAATGTTCAAATAAAGAAGTAAAACGCTACTTTTATGGTTCATGGCCTTATAGGTAAACCTTTTTTTATATAAAGGATTAGACCAATGTCATTCAGTTCCAAAAAAATCAGTCTGCTTTTGTTGTCAGCTTTTTTAATATCTGATATCCCCTGCAGTGCCAGCGATAAGAAAAAGGATGATATAATAAAAGTAACTACTGAATTTACTTATAGATTGGGAGATGAAGATTCAAAGGAAAAATCAAGAGCTCTGGCCTTGTTTGGTGCGAAGCTCAAGGCTGTCCATTTAGCCGCCAAATATCTAACGCATAAAGGATTGTTGGAGCATTACGAAAATAAACAGAACGAAATATTCTGTCTCACCACAACTGAGATAAAAGGATCGATAATTGATGAAAATTTTAAAAAAGAGATCAATTCATATTATGTCAAAATAAATTCTGAAGTAACAAGCGTAGACTTCATTAAGGCTCAGATTAAAAACTTGGAGTTCGAAAAAAAAGAATCAAATTTTTCATACAGTGAAGAAATGGAGCAGCCTGTTCTGGCTGTCATCGCTCCAGCAGAAGAATTGTCAAGGGCTTACCGATATATCGGGGATAAGCAATGGCGAATTTCTATTATTTATTTAGATCATCTTGAAAAAAATATCCAAACTGGGGCGATGTTTTCCTGGCAAAAGCAATCGCCTTCTATGGCATGGATGCGATTAGCAGAATGACCAAAGCGCTTAAGAACGCATGTTCATTGGACAATCAGGAGGCGTGCAATGAATTGCAAAGTTTTTCATCAAACTCGCCATAAAATAAATAAGTTAAGCTGTTTTTCTGACAATTTTAAGGCTTCGTAAGCCCGCCAATCACGATGGTTTATCAAATAGGTAAACGTTGGGTATTCTTGGTTCTCACACCGGGAGTATTCTTCAAAATACTCTTTTCACCCTCATGAATGTCTTGAGGTTTCGTTGAGCCAAAACTATTCGTTTAACCTCCGGCAACACATGCCATAGACTTCAGCCTGATCACTCTGCAAATGACATTCGGGCAACATATTTTAATAACCGAAAAGTTAGGCAGGGGTTCCTTCCAATTCATCGTTCACCAAGGAATCATGGAAAACCGTAATTTGATACTTTTATCCTAATTTGAGCGATTGTCGAGGTTGCTGCAGGTACAAGGAAGATGTCATTCCGCTATAGTCAGCTATGCGGGAGGGCATATGACGCCTTAGATGCGGCAAGATCGGCAATCCAGATGGGTTTCAAATTTTAAAATCTAACTCTGATAGAATTCCTTATAAATAAAGCCGTTCCCCCTCCATTTAAAATTTGAAACGCTCACTTTAGGTTTATAGCACTTGCACATAAACGGGGACTGCGGTTTAAATAGTCATTATAGCAATATTTTAACAACCTCTTTCATACCGGAAGCCAAATATGTCCATAATTTCTTTGTACGAAACGATTCTGGTTGCAACAACTGCCGTCGTTATCATCGTCTACCACACGCATCTGTATATCACTTATCGCCGGAACCCCCTGACCACGGCCATCGGCATTACGAATCACGCGCGGCAGATGTGGGTTAATGGCGTCATGAAAGACAAACGCGACATCCTGGCGGTCCAGACGCTGCGCAATCAGGTGATGGCTGCTACCTTTTTAGCGTCTACCGCGCTTCTTATCTGTCTTGGCTCGTTCAGCGCCGCTTTTCGGCCGGGTGTCTTCAGCGAAGTTTCGCATGCGCTCAATCTGCTTGGAACAAAAACCGAAACATTGTGGATGTTCAAACTAATGCTGCTGGGCATATTGTTTTTTGCCACTTTCTTTAATTTTACCCTGGCTATCCGTTACTACAATCACGTCGGATTCATGATCAACACGTTTCAACTTAATGATTCTACCGTTTCCGCGGCGGCTGTTACCGAGGTTATCAATCACGTCGCGCTGCATTACACCATCGGCATGCGCGGGTTCTACCTGTCAGTGCCACTGGCGTTGTGGCTGTTCGGTCCGATCTGGTTGCTGGTCAGCAGCCTGGTTTTGGTTGCCGTCTTATATCGCTTCGATCAGGACAGAAGCCTGAAAACGGCCGTAGCTCATGGTGCCAATACATCGATGACCCAAAAGTGCCAGGACATCGATGACCTTAAGGGTCAAATTGTGCCAAGACATCGGTGACCCTATCCGTTTCAAGTTGTATCTGATACCCATTTGTTTAACTATCAACAAGGAGGTATCAGATGGAACAAGATCTTCGTAAAAAAGCTATCAACCTCTATCTGAAAGGAGCAACTCCAAAATCCATATATTCGGAGCTTAATCGTTCAAAAAATTGGTTCTTCAAGTGGTTGAAGCGTTATCAAACCGGTGAGCCGGACTGGTACAAGGACAAGTCCAGAGCACCCAAAAGGCAGCCTGCAGCGATCAGCGAAGTTGACAGACAGCGGATCATTTCGGTTCGAGCGCGCCTTGATTCGCAGAAATTTGCCCAGATTGGTGTTTCAGCAATCAAATGGGAACTTTCGAAGTCAGGTTTTGGATTTCCATCCGATCGTACGATTAATCGAGTCCTAAAAAAAGAAGGACTGGTTAAAAAAAACTTCGTACATTCCCAAGGGCGTTGAATATCCGTATTTTAAAGAACCGCTTGACTTCAATAATATTCACCAGGCCGACCTTGTTGGACCCCGATATATAAAGAACGATGGCAAATTTTACGCATTCAATGTAATCGACCTGTTTAGCCATCAGGTTTACATTGAATCGCAAAGAACCAAGCAGGATCGCCAGGTTGCCTCCGGTCTTTTAAGATGCTGGAAAGCAGTTGGGATTCCAGATTATTTGCAGCTCGACAATGAACTCAGTTTTCGGGGTAGCAACCGACATCCCAGATCACCCGGCCTGGTCATAAAGCTGTGTCTTCACTTTGGTGTCCAACCGGTCTTTATTCCGATTGGAGAACCCTGGCGAAACGGTGTTATTGAAAAGTTCAATGATACATACAATCGGAAATTTTTCCGTCGCCAGTGGTTCAACAGCTACAATCATCTAAAACGGCAGAGCAAAAACTTTCAGCGCTTTCATAACAAGTATCATCGATACAGCTATTTAAAAGGTAAAACGCCACTGGAAATTATAAAAAGTAATGGGTTTGAGCCGTTGCGATTAGGAGCGAATACAAAACTGCCAGACCTTGATAGCGTTCCTGATGGCAATATCATTCTCATTCGATTTATTCGAAGCAATCGATTGCTCGATATATTCGGAGAGAAATTCAAAGTTTCAAAGAGCCTTGATATATTCGTACATCAAGGCAGTGATTGTGACCGAGATACAAAGATTACAATTATACCTTGGCGAAGAAATGGTGGAATCATTTGATTACCAGTTGAGCACTGAAAAAAATGTTTAATTCAACCTTATGGAAAATTTTGCTCTGAATCCTCCAAATATTGGCTTTAAAATTTTGGGGTCATCGATGTCCTGGCACTTTTTACCGTTAGGCTTGGGTCATCGATGTCCTGGCATTTGACAACTAGCA
>CAWKCK010000012.1:0-135101 GCA_963848135.1 uncultured delta proteobacterium | reverse complement strand
TCTGACGGTGAAGCTGCATAAATTCGCCTCACAGCAAATGGTCCGAATTGGCGACAGCGGTTTTACATGGAGTTAAGGGCGTTATGTTTATGGTTAAAGAGGAGTATATTATGAAGACCTTGGTACGCAATTTTGGCGTGATTGTCGTCAGCATGGTGGTGCTTTGGGGATGCAGTAAGTCGCGTCAGATGATGCCGACGCCCAACGTGTATCTAACAGAAGAGAGTCAGCACTTCCAAGATCTCAACCCGGAGTTACAAAGCAGCGAGGTGCGGCTTTTTTACATTACGGACCGAGCGCCTGAACAAGACGAGAAAGGCAACCTCCGATACGGTTATGGCCGTTCGTCATCGGTGGCGTTTGGTACCGTTATAGTTGATCTTGGTGAAGACCTTACCTGGGAGGATCTGCTCCTGGCGAGCCGGTTACAAAAACGGTTAAAACCAGTGGAGCTAAAGGTGCGTCAGGTGACGGAAGTTCTGCGGGGTCCGGATACACCGGTTCCTTTTGCCATGGTCGACGGTAAAATCGTCGAACAGCCGGAAGAATCGGCTGAGCGCGAAGCGGCAACTCAGGCCTTTAGGCAAATACTGATAGATCAATTGGCGATGACACCCCGCAAAGAGGTGTTTTTGTATGTTCACGGGTATCACAACAGTTTCGAAGATGCCGCCTTTGCTATGGGTGAACTGTGGCACTTTCTGGGGCGCATCGGCGTGCCGTTCATCTATACCTGGCCGGCGGGGTATCCGGGGCTGTTCGGGTATACTTACGATCGCGAGTCCAGCGAGTTCACTGTTTACCATCTGCGAAGGGCGCTTAATTTCTTGGCCGGCTTGCCGGAGGTGGAAAAAATAAACGTGATCGCCCACAGCCGGGGAACAGACGTGGCCGTTAACGCATTGAGGGAACTGACCATAGCGGCACGAGCTGCGGGTATCGATCCGAGAGAAAAACTGAAAATTAATAATTTTATCATCGCCGCACCGGATATCGATCTGGCCGTCGCCGAGCAGCGGATCGCGGGAGACCAACTTCCCCTGGCAGTCAAGCGCTTTACAATCTATACATCACCTGAAGACAAGGCCATAGGCTTTGCCAGAAAACTTTTCCAAAGTCCGCAGGGTCGCGTGGGCAACTTCGGTCCGGAGAACGTCTCCGAAAGAATGAAACAAGCTATGGAATTCGGCAAAGGGAATCTTGCAATCGTCCAATTCCTGGGAGCCTCCGATTCTTTTTTGGACATAGGAGACAGTTACGGGCACAGCTATTTTCGCAACGCCCCGACAGTGAGTTCCGATGTGGTGCTCATGCTGCGCGACGATCTGGACCCTGGTACGCCCGCCCGGCCGTTGGAATATGTCGGTCTCAATTTTTGGCGCATCCCACCGGGGTATCCGGGCGGGGTGATGAAAAAAAAAGAAACTGATTCTAAATAGGCTCTAATTATATTGGTCCAATAAATGAATCTCCCTGCAGCAAGCTGCAGGGAGATTCATTATGTATTTCAAAAAATTTTCGATGCCGATACTGCCATTTCCTGCCTTACAATCTTCATCAGGCCATTTCCTGCAGAAATTCCGTCCCCTTTGGTATACGGACACAACCGCCTGACGACACCGACCGGCCCAAAAGTAAATATGGTCCTGATTTCTCGTGGTTACTGAAATTTCCTATCCTTTGACATTCGCATGCGGCTTTGCTAATTGGTCGTATTTCACATATGTTCACTCGTACCCTTCCGCGTTGGGTTGTGGCACTGAGGGGTGGCCCCTCCTGATATGAGGCTTTTCTGCAGAGAGAGTAACTCAAAGAATCGTGTCGGAGCGCTTCCCATCTGCGACGCGACCGGAAACCAGCGGAGAATCCTGCCGCAGGCGGACCCAGCGAAACATTGCCGCTTATGGAGGGGCATTTACTTCATTGGCCGGACAGTACAATCGATGACAAAAACACAGAATGCACCGACGTCAACCAAAATAGATTCCAGCCAGGTATTATTTAATGATTTCAAGAGACTGGCCGATTTTTCCCAGGATGCCATCTATCATTTCGATGTCACCACGCGTCGGTACCTGTTTCATAATCGAAAATTTTTAACGTTTTTCCAGATAGGAAATGAATCCGGCACCCCAACAACCTCCCAGGAAATTTTTCAGACCATCCATCCGGAAGATCGCCAACGAACTCTCGAAAGCCTGAAGACATCACTGACCGCCGGACATGAAGAAGGCGAGGTTGAATACAGAGCCCTCCATCCGGACGGCTCAATCCGATGGCTGCATGATCGTTGGATTGTTTTACGGTGCCCGAAAGGTAATCCCGTTGCCATCCAAGGTTTTATTCATGACACCACTCAAAAAAATCTCTCCGAACTGCAACTCATTGAAAGCAAAAATAACGCTCTTATCGGCAGCTATATTGTTCTGGACGGAAAATTCAAATACGTCAATCCTCAATTTGTCAGCATCACCGGTTACAGTAAGAAGGAGTTGATAAACAAAGCCTCCATATCACTGGTCCATGAGGATTATCGCGAGCATGTGCGTAAAAATGCCATCTCCATGCTGAGAGGCGCCAGCCATACGCCGTATGAGTTTTGCGTGCACGATAAATCGGGCGCCACGCACTGGGTCATGGAAACGGTCACATCGGTCATTTACAGAAACAAACGGGCCGTTCTGGGCTATTTTATGGATGTCACCAATCTCCATCAGATGAAAGACAATCTGTCGACACTGGGCCTCATGGTGGGTACCATCTCACATAGCCTAAGAGGGTGTCTGACAGGACTCAATGCGAGTCTCTATCTGATTGAAACCGGCTTTTACCGCAACAAACCGGCTCAAATCGAAGAGGGCCTGGACGTCACCAAACTCATGGCGGACCGCATTCGCAAGTTAGTTCTGGATATTCTCTATTACTCCAAGGAACGGGACCTGGAAATAGCGTCGGTGGAAATCTGGCGCTTTGCAAAAGACGTTGTTATTCATTTGGAAAACCGTATCAAGGCTGCCAACATTCAGTTCATCACGGAATTTCCTCAAGATCTGGGGTATTTTTCCATCGATCCGGAAAAAATTCGTGCGGCTCTGATAAACATACTCGAAAATGCTATGGAGGCCTGTATTGAAGACACCCGCAAGGTATCCCATTGGATACGTTTTACGACCCGCGCCGATGACACCAGGGTGATTTTCGACATATCCGACAACGGGCCTGGTATGGAAGAAGAAGACGCAAGTAAAATATTTCGGTTGTTTAGTTCATCAAAGGGAAACCAGGGAACCGGAATCGGTCTGTTCGTTACCCGCAAGGTCATCCTGAAGCACGGCGGTACAATATCGGTTCAATCTGAACCTGGCTCGGGGTCTTTGTTCCGCATTACGTTACCTCGGAAACCACAGTAAAATGTCTGATTCCGGCATCATCTTCGATATAAAAAGGTATGCCATACACGATGGCCCGGGAATCCGGACCACTGTCTTTATGAAAGGGTGCCCCTTCGCCTGCCAATGGTGCCACAACCCGGAAGGAATTGACCCGGCGCCCTTTGTGGCCTACAAACAGGAACGATGCATCCGCTGCGGGATCTGCGTCGAAAATTGCACGGAGAAAGCGCTGTGCCTTGACTCGGAAGGAGTAATTCCTTCCGGCTCACCATGCAAAAACTGCCTTGCCTGCACGGAAATCTGCCCGGCCGAAGCTCGTGAACAAGTCGGCAAATCGATGTCAATCCAAAGGCTTCTCAGTGAAATCATAAAAGACACCCCTTTCTACGAAACATCCGGCGGAGGGGTCACATTTTCAGGCGGTGAGCCACTGCTTCAAGTTGACTTCCTGATTGAATCACTCAAATTGTGTGGCAAGGAACAAATACACAGAGCCGTAGACACCACCGGATATGCGAGTCTTGAATCCTTGATGAGGGTCGCGGAACACACTGACCTTTTTCTTTTCGACCTTAAGATGATGGATTCAGACAAACATAAAAGATACACTGGTGTGTCCAATCATTTGATCATCGATAACCTGAGGCATCTGGCGGGACGGGGGGGTGATATCGTCATCCGGATCCCTTTGATCCCGGGCGTCAACGACGACTTGGAGAACCTTGACCACACAGGATCGTTTCTTAACCGGTTGCCGAATGTAACAAAAGTGGATATTTTGCCGTATCACGATTTCCAAAAAGGCAAATATAGTCGTCTCAACATGTCTCACAGCACGGAGAATGTCCCCTTGCCCAAGAGAGAAATACTCGTTAGAGCAAAAAAACGGCTCGAAGACTTCGGCCTCGAAGTGGCGTTGGGAGGTTAAAAAAATGAATGCACGAATCAAAAGGCTTAGACAACTCAGTTTCGAAGCTGTCCCCAGCATATCGATTGAGCGGGCCATTCTGGAGACTGAATTCTATGAGACACACTTTGGGAAACACTCGCCGCCGGTCATGCGGGCGTTGTTCTTTAAATATCTCTACGAAAAAAAGACGCTCTACATCGGAACAGATGAACTCATTGTCGGCGAGCGCGGTCCGGAGCCAAAATCGGTATCGACCTTTCCGGAACTGAACTGCCATACCGCGGAGGATCTAAATATTCTTAACGCTCGTGAAATGACCCCGTTTAGGATATCGGAAGCCGACATCAATACATATGAAACGAGGGTTCTCCCATACTGGGAAGGCAGAAGTATGCGGGACCGTGTCTTTGGCCAAGTCCCTGAAGACTGGTCCACTGCTTACAAGGCCGGTTTCTTTACGGAATTCATGGAGCAACGGGCCCCCGGGCACACGACTCTCGATGGTACGATCTACACCAAGGGAATGCGCGATTTCAAGCAGGATATCGCCCGGAGCCTTGCTGCACTCGATTATCTGAACGACCCGGAAGCCACCGGCAAAGCCGATCAGTTGAAAGCTATGGACATCGCTTGCGATGCGGCGATTACTTTTGCCGAGAGACATGCCGACCTGGCGGCAAAACTGGCAGAATCCGAAGAAAATGAAGACCGCAAAAAGGAGTTAATGCAAATCAGCCGGGTTTGCCGCAGAGTGCCGGCCCATGCCCCGGGGAATTTTTGGGAAGCGCTGCAAATGTACTGGTTCGTTCACCTCGGCACCATAACGGAGCTCAACGGCTGGGATGCCATGAGCCCCGGCCATTTGGATCAGCACCTGGCACCCTTTTATGAAAAAGGGCTTGCCGACGGGAGCCTCGATCGTGAAACAGCCACAGAACTCCTTAGCTGCTTCTGGATCAAATTCAACAACCACCCGGCGCCACCAAAAGTCGGCGTCACGGCCAAGGAAAGTGGGACCTACAACGACTTTACGAACATCAACCTGGGCGGGGTGAAAAGGGACGGCACTGATGGGGTCAACCAGGTATCCAACATTGCCTTGGAGGTAATCGATGAGCTGCACCTCCTTCAACCTCAGTGCAACGTTCAGATCAGTGACAAGACCCCGGAGCGGTTCTTGAAGGCGGCCTGCCGCATCATCCGCAAAGGGTACGGATACCCATCGGTATTCAATACCGATGAAGTGATCATGGAACAGCTCCGGGCTGGCAAGACTATCGAAGATGCCCGTGAAGGCGGTTGCAGCGGATGCATCGAAACAGGGGCGTTCGGCAAGGAGGCCTACATCCTCACCGGCTACCTGAACGTACCCAAGATCCTTGAGCTGGCGTTAAATAACGGAATCGATCCGATGACCGGCCAAAAAATCGGTTTGGCGACAGGCGACCCCAAGGCATTCACTGGTTTCGATGAATTGTATGACGCATTCGTCCGGCAGTTAAACCACATCGTCGCGCTGAAAATCCGCGTTAACAATTACATTGAACGGATGTTTGCCTCTCATATGCCGGCACCCCTTCTATCCGTGGTCATCCAGGATTGTATCACCAATGGAAAAGATTACTACAATGGCGGACCGCGCTACAACACCAACTACATCCAGTGTTGTGGAATCGGTACGATCACTGACAGCCTTTCTGCCATAAAGACCCATGTTTACGATCAACGCACACTAACGATGGATCATTTGCTGACGGCCATGCGCTGCAACTTCGAGGGTCACGAAACACTTCGGCTCCGGCTGCAAAATAAAACACCTTTTTTCGGCAATGACGACGACCGGGCCGACCATCTCATGCAACGGGTGTACGCATCTCTATTCGACGCCATCGATGGCAAACCCAATACCAAGGGAGGGCTCTATCACCTGAACATGCTGTCAACCACCTGCCACATCTATTTTGGTAAGATGCTGGGAGCGACGCCCAATGGCCGGCTGGCGGAAAAACCGATTTCCGACGGAACGTCACCATCACACGGTGCCGATCGCCATGGGCCGACGGCAGTTATTAAATCTCTGGGAAAAATGGACCAGATAAAATCGGGCGGAACGCTGCTGAACCAACGTTTCTTGCCGGATCTTCTTGCAACAGAAAAGGATATCAGCAATCTAACCCACCTCATCCGAACCTATTTTCGATTGAACGGGCACCACATCCAGTTCAATATCGTGGATACCGAAACACTCAAAAAAGCCCAAGCGTCGCCGGATGACTACAGGGATTTACTCGTCCGTGTCGCCGGCTACAGTGACTATTTTGTTGACCTCGATTCGTATCACCAGCAGGAGATCATTGAAAGAACCGAACACGCGTCTTTTTAGCCCGCATCTTTCATGAACATTTTTCAGCAGATCTGCAAAAAACATAATATCAACGGGTTAAAGAATATTCTGTCGGTAAGTTTCAGTGTTCATTTTGTACCCCAACAATCAGATCAAAAATGCTAAAAAATATTCACCCTTTGGGCGAGCCGCATTCGCCCATTAGCTGCGTTATCAGGGGCTTGCGGTACCAGAGTACAGCTGCGCCCCTGAATGCCTTGCAAATGAACGTATGCGACTCCTGAAAAATGCGGGTTAGGGCTAAAATCATCAGCCGCATGCCATTACAGACACCCTATCAATGAAATCCTTCTTCCGAAAAACCGCCAAGAATCCGCAAAGAGAAATACTGCCCTTCGATGCTCAAATTAAAGCATGGCACAAGGCAAACCACAAGATGGACTGGGGTATCGATCAGGCTGAATTCGAAACGATTGATCCCGAACCGGAAATATCGCAAGCGGACCGTCGCGATGGATTTTCAGGCGTCATTTTGTCCTATGGTTTTGGCGATGACGGGCACGGCCATTCTGATGCCGCGTTGTCCGGACGAAGCGCCTGGGATTTTGCTGTCAAACGGAGAAAGCCAAAAACCTGGCAGTGCGAATATATCGATTTCGACCATAGCGAACATTTACGTCTTCGTCCGGCTGCGCCCCCGAGGCCCAAAGGATTTTACTTCTCGAAATTCAGACACGGGGAGCGGTTTCAGTATTTAACGGTTGCCAAATTCCGTAAACGGTTAGCCCAGAAAGACACCGGTTGCGGCCCGGAAGGGTTTCAACTCGTGTCCATCACCCACCCTCATTACGCCGCCATGATGAATTCGCGTCAGATGATGTTCATGACATTTGCCGACTTCGATGTCGCCCCATACGGCTACGGCGATTTCTTCGATGCGCCCCAAATATTCTGCAGCAATGACACCCTGGGGCTGGGCATCGGTCATGTAGACCTTGTTTACCCTTTGTTCGGTATTCCCACCCTGAGATTTTAGCCCATCGCATCCCTGTAACGATATTGCCCAGCTGCTGAGACTGTCGAAAAACCCTAATTCGGCGATATTGGTGATTTTAAGTTATTGATTTCATTATATGCGAAATTGATAAAATCGCTCCTTTCGAACTTTTCCGACAGTCTCGCTACTTACTGTAACCTAATTTGAGCGATTGTCGAGGTTGCCGCAGCTACAAGGAAGATGTCGTTCCGCTATAGTCGGCTATGCGGGACGGCATATGACGCCGTAGATGCGGCAAGATCGGCAATCCCGAAGCGGTTTCAAATATTAAAATCAAACGATAATAGAATTCCTTATAAATAAGGCAGTTCCCCCTCCATTTAATATTTGAAACGCTCACTTTAGGTGTAAGGCAGGAACCAAGCGCATTTGTAATTTTTAGATGGGTGATTAAAGTGTGAATTATCCTCCGTCGCCGGCGGGTTAATAATTCCTAAAAACCGAAACGTTAATAAAGGATTGACATGCAAATCATCGCTAAAATAATTCTGTTGCTGATGGTTATCGGTTTTTCAGCGCCAGTATCGGCAGTCAGTGCACAAAAGTTAAAGCTAACGGCAGAACTATCATCACATCAGTTTCCGTTTTTCGACACGCCTACCCCGGTCTGGGCGTACAACGGTTCGATACCCGGCCCCATCATTCGGGGCAAGGAGGGTCAAACCATCGAGGTCGAATTCATCAACAAACTGGACGAATCCTCAAGCATCCATTGGCACGGTTTGATTATCGACAACGCGATGGACGGTGTCCCGGGCGTCACCCAGGACCCGGTAAAGGCTGGAGAAAGCTTTAGCTATCGCTTGAAACTTCGGGATGCCGGAATATACTGGTACCACCCCCACCTGAACGGCAGTGAGCAGCTGGGGCGCGGCCTCAAAGGGGCGCTGATCGTGGAACCAAATAAAAAATTGCCCTGGTCTCAAGACTTTGTCTGGCTCATCGACGACTGGGTCCTTCAAAAAGACGGCAATATTTTTCCGCACTTCAACACCGGCCACGACCTGATGCACGATGGCCGATGGGGCAACGTGGTCACCATCAATGGCAATTATCAACCCGAGTTTTCAGTATCTCCAGGAGAACGGATCCGCATTCGCCTCATAAATGGTGCAAATGCACGAGTACTGATGCCCGTCTTTAAAGGAATCGATGCCAATGTCATCGCGGTGGACGGAAAGCCGGTTACGCGAATATTCAAATATGGCAGCTTCGATCTCGCCCCGGGCAACCGAATCGATTTAGACATCATCATACCGACCGATGCGCAGGGCCAAAGGTACGTTGTCGAAGATGAATTTACGCGCAACAATTTTCCGTTGGCTTCGATAACAGTGAAAGAGGATCAACCTGTCCAGACGCCGGTTTTCGATCCACCGACCGCTGAAGATTTTTTGCCGGCAGAGGTCTTTTCAAATGCCACGCCATCCAAAACATGGGATCTCGATGCCATCCGGGGGGGGCAATTCGGTATCGGGTGGGCGATGAATCGTCTGCTGTGGCCCAATAGCGATACAGCCGACATTCCGAAGGGGCAACCACAAAAAATCGTTTTTAACAACAACAGCTCGCGCTTGCATCCGATGCACATCCACGGAACATTCTTCAGGGTCTTGGAACGCAATGGAAAACCTGAGGCAGAGAATTTTACGAGGGATACCGTCCTTCTGGGTTCTCGGGAATCCGTTGTCATCGGCCTTGTGCCGACTGAACCCGGCATTTGGATGTCTCATTGCCACATACAATCTCACGCGGAAGCGGGTATGATGACCACCGTCAATGTAACGCCTAAAAGTCAGAATTGACTTTCTTGTAGCAGGAAAATGACCTCCTAACGGGATAATGATCTTTCATATCGTTCTCCTTTACATCATCACTGAAGACGAGAAATAATCTTCCTCCAGCCGTGCATCGAATCCACCGTTTATTCCTGTACCTCACCACTGCTATCCCGAATATTTCATGAAATCTTTTCGCCACAATGAGTAAATTAGTTTAATTTTAGATACCTGACATGAAATGGACGTATTTTGGTCAGAGTACAATTTGCAACTTATGAATTCTAGAGAAAAGCCGAAAAATTTTCATGAAATGTCCGTGCTATAGTCCCGTCGTCTCATCCCTTTACGACTGTGCATTTTTTTCGCGCCTTTCCCAACAAGGTCCCCTGAGTGGGTATTTTTTACCCGACTTCCAAACACTTACTCTTACAAGCTTACCCCAAAACATATAAATTTCGAATTATTACAAACGGTTAAATTTATATATCACATTGTGGTATAATTTGTGCTTCTTTAGTTAACAATAACCCATTTCACAATAAAGAGACAACTTATGAAATCAGAATACCTAAAAGGTGAATTAGAGAATCCCTTAACTGCCGAGTGCTGCAATTCATGTTCACGCCTATGACCGTCAATCGAACAATGAAAACGGAGTCCGGATAGATGCCACACCCGTTGAACTGAAGGCGGGGAGTGAAGCTCGCTTTGAAGTTCGATTGAGCACCCATTCGGTTGAACTCGATCAGGATCTGGCGGCTATCAGCAGTCTCAAAGACAACAAGGGCAACAACTTTCCGCCGACTGGTTGGGACGGATCGCCGCCCGGTGGCCATCATCGCAGCGGCACGCTTTCCTTTCCGGCTCTCGCGCCGGGCACCGAAACCGTTACCCTGATTATCAAAGGTGTCGGCAAGGATTCGGAGCGCATCTTTTCCTGGCAAGTGCAACCATAATAATCATCGTTAACCACCCAGTATTACTGGGAATACTCTCAAAGTTTGACAGTTCCAGAAGTTAACAAATACCGGAGACGATGATTATTATATATTTAAAAACAGGTAAAATATGGTGTTCACGGAGCAGATTCAGCCTAACTGCGGACCGCTTACAACCGGTAAGGTCGATACCATATTCCTTTAAAAAACTACATTCAATGACCGGCTGGTTGCTCGAACGAATGGTTTTCAATGATCGCTTTGAGCGGTTCACAATCCATTCCTCCGGCTTTACCGGAGGTCATTGAATCAACCAGTAATTGCGCCCTGTAAACTGTCGCTTATAACAGCTGCACCTGTAAACATTATGGAAGGAAATCGTCATGTCGACTAAATCTGTAACAATGCCGGTAACCGGTATGAGTTGCGTCAGCTGTGCTCAAAATATCGAGCGCTCGATCGGCAAATTACCGGGTATCGGTGAAGTAATTGTGAACTTTGCCGCGGAACAGGCCGTGATATCCTTCGATACTGAACGATTGGATATCCAAAACCTGGTCGACGGTATCGAAGGTGCTGGATACGGGGTGGCCATCGCTCACGCAGAACTTCCGATTACCGGAATGACCTGCGCCAGCTGCGCCGCTAACATCGAACGCGCGCTGAACCGAAAGCTGCCGGGCGTTATAAAAGCAGAGGTCAACTTTGCCACTGAAAGAGCCAGAGTCGACTACTTGCCGGGGCTGTTAGATGTCAACGACATCGTACTCGCCGTCGAAAAGGCCGGATATGGCGCTATTGCAGCAGAAGATGCACCCGACGCTGCCGATGCCGAGCAGGCCGCCCGTGACGCAGAAATTAAAGATCAGACGCGCAAGTTTATCGTCGGTGTCCTTTTTGCCACCCCGCTCTTTTTGCTGAGCATGGCGCGTGATTTCGGGCTTGCGGGCCCGTGGATCCATGGGGCTTGGGTCAATTGGATGTTTTTCTTTTTGGCGACCCCGGTTCAATTTTACACCGGCTGGGATTACTACACCGGCGGTTACAAGAGCCTGCGCAATGGCAGCGCCAACATGGATGTCCTTATCGCTCTCGGGTCATCCGTGGCATACTTTTACTCCCTCGGTGTGCTCCTTTTCCCAAGTCTGGGCGCGCATGTTTATTTCGAAACCTCGGCAGTCATAATCACCCTGATAAAGCTGGGCAAAATGCTCGAGGCCCGGACAAAGGGCAAAACCGGCGGTGCCATACGCAAGTTGATCGGACTCCAGCCAAAAACCGCCACGGTCCTTGAAGACAACGTGGAAAAGGAAATCCCGCTGACAGCTGTGAAGAAGGGACATATCGTGATCGTTCGTCCCGGTGAAAAGATACCTGTGGACGGAACTGTTCTCCAGGGAAACTCGGCCGTTGATGAATCGATGCTCAGTGGAGAGCCATTGCCGGTTGACAAGCAGCCCGGCGATATCGTTGTGGGGGGTACCATCAACGGTGAAGGCATGCTGCGTTTCGAGGCCACGAGGGTAGGCAAGGAGACCGCCCTGGCGCAGATCATCAAACTCGTACAGGAGGCCCAGGGGAGTAAGGCACCGATTCAAGCTTTGGCCGATCGAATTTCGGGGGTGTTCGTCCCCACAGTGATCGGAATCGCCCTGGTGACATTCGGCTTGTGGTGGCTGGTCACCGGTGAGTTCGTGCCGGCAATGATCCGGATGGTGGCCGTGCTTGTGATCGCCTGCCCCTGCGCTCTGGGGTTGGCGACACCCACGGCAATTATGGCCGGTACCGGCAAGGGTGCAGAGAACGGTATCCTGTTTAAAAGGGGAGAGGCACTGGAAAATGCAACAAAGCTGGATGCCATCGTCCTGGATAAAACCGGCACCATAACCGAGGGTAAACCGGCGGTTGTCGGCATCATCTCATTGGCCACCGAATCCGTTGATTCAGACCGGTTATTGCAGTTGGCGGCGTCCGCGGAAAGGGGCTCCGAACACCCGCTGGGAAAAGCCATTGTCAAGGACGCCATGGCGAAAGCACTCAAACTTTGGGAGCCTCTGAATTTCAAGGCCCATGGTGGACTTGGGGTCGAAGCCGTCATCGACAATCGGCGGATACGGATCGGTAAACCCAAGTGGTTCGACGACGCCGGAACTGGAATGGATTCTGTTTCGGACCGGATCGAAGAGATCCAGCAGCAGGGCAAAACGGTTATGGTCGTCGAGGCGGATGATCGCTTGATCGGCCTCATCGCCGTGGCCGACACGCTCAAACCCGAATCGGCCGATGCCATTAAGATGCTTCACAAACAAGGTCTCAAGGTGGCGATGCTCACGGGAGACAACGTCAATACGGCCAACACCATTGGCGCCAAGGTCGGTATCGACGACATATACGCCGAAGTCAGGCCGGAGGAGAAGTCGGAGCAAATCAAAAAAATTCAGGCGACCGGCGCCCGGGTCGGCATGGTGGGTGACGGTATCAATGATGCACCAGCCCTGGCCCAGGCCGATTTGGGCATGGCCATCGGCACAGGTACGGATGTTGCCATCGAAACCGCCGACGTGATTCTGTCGAGCGGCAGTCTGGCAGGCATTCCACGGGCCATCCTCATCAGTCGCAAAACCATGCGCACGGTGCGTCAGAACCTTTTTCTGGCCTTTGTCTATAACATTATCCTGATTCCCTTGGCTGCCGGTGTTTTGGCGCCGATAGAGACGCTGCCGATCATGCTGCGACAACTTCACCCCATTCTCGCAGCCCTGGCCATGGCCGTGAGCAGCATTTCGGTGGTCACAAACAGCCTGCGTCTATACAAAGCCAAGATCGCATAAGAGGAGGAGAATATAATGGCTGAACGAAATGGATTGGTTCTCCATACTTTTGACAATGGCATGGCGGAAGTCGTCACCGACCGCAGAAACGCCTGCGGAGGGTGCGAGCACTCGCATGGATGCCGGTCGTGTTTAACCAGTGCCAAAATGGTCGCTATGGTGAAAAACCCCATTGGGGCCGATCAAGGGGACGTGGTTTCGATCTATCTGAAGGAATCCGCTCTCTGGACCGGCGCCGTTTTTCTTTACATCATCCCGGTCTTGTGGCTGATGGCCGGGGCCTTTGTCGGCGCCAGTGTGGGCAACGAGTGGCAGATAGGTGAAACCGGTGCTGCCATCTTGGTGGGCCTGTTTGGACTCGCCCTTGGTTTTATGATGACCATGGCCATCTCAAAGTCAGCGAGCTTTGGCCCGAAGCTCGTCCCCCAGATCACACGGGTCATCGAGCGTGCAAAAACAGCTGGAGTTAAGAGCAACACCGGCATCAATACAACCCCGAATGCCGCTTGCTGTGGATAGAGCAAGAGCGATATTCATTGTCGAGAACAATAAAAGCAATATGCTGGACCTTTTTTCAACAATCACTGCCGATAACTGGAAAAATATGAGAACGCATGTTCCCACTCGGCGGACAAGTTATTATTATGGATGAAGTTGGATTGAAAGATCGCTTGGGAAGTGAGGACGGTACTATGGAAAAACCGGATTCTCATCCGCTGTTTAAAACCGGTGACATCCTCGATGAAAAATGGGTGCTGATCGAACGCATCGGCAAGGGTGGGATGGGTGAGGTTTACCGTGCCCATCAGCTCAACCTCAACAGGGACGTGGCCATTAAAATCATCTCAGAAGAACTTCTCGAGAGTTTCGAGGACAATCCCGAAGAAAAGGCGGCGATGCTCGAACGGCTCCATCGGGAAGTACAAACCATGGCCCAGGTCCGGCACGCGAACATCCTCCAGATTTATGATTTCGGTACCTATCAAGCGCGCAAGAGGGATAAGGTCATACCGGTGCAGTATATCGCCATGGAGTATATACCCGGCAATACCCTGCGCTTTACCATGTCCGAAGACGGGTTTGGCGATGAAGTCGAGTTGCTGAGAGACTGGTTGACAACGTATTTTCTTCCGGTACTGGAGGGCGTAACGGCGATTCATCAAAAAGGCATCGTCCATCGGGATATGAAGCCGGAAAATGTTCTCATGGACGGCGACATCCCCAAAATTGCCGATTTCGGCCTGGCCCGCAGTGTTCGTATGCGGGCCATATCCAATTCGTGGGACGTGAAAGGGAGCATGAATTATATGGCACCCGAGCAATTCATGGACTTTCGTAAAGTCGGCCCCCCGGCAGATATATATTCTCTGGGTAAGATTCTCTTCGAAGCGGTGGAAGGCAAAATCGAGTCGAAAACAATACCGTTGAAGTCGGTCAAACTCAAGGAAACGGCAAATCCGTTCTTAGAAAAAATCGATGCCATCGTTCAGAAAGCCACCCATGAAGATTCGGTTAAACGATATCAGTCCGTTGAAGAACTCACGCTGGCGATCAAGGCGGTTTTAGACAATTTCAAATATCTCACCGACAATCAAGCCGATGCAAAAATGCCTCCGCAGCGCACCAACATTCACGTCTGGACAAGGTTTGGTGCCGGCTTTGTCTTTATCGCCTTGATTGCTATGACGCTATGGCATTTGTTGGGCAATCCCGGATTTTTCAACCGCTCGAATGATGAAGCGGCGATTCGAGAAGTCTCGCCGGTAACATCACAATCGCAATCTGGACCTGATACCCTGAAAAATGACATCCGGGGTAAAGACGCCCGTAAAATGATCCTTATCGAATCGGAGGCCACTCAAATGAGTGCTGAGCCGTCACCGGCCCCATTTTACATAGACCGAGAAAAAGTGACCAACCATCATTTTCTTGAATTTCTCAATGAACTAAAAGACCAATTAAATGTTTCCGATGGTGTTGTTCGCAACGGTGAT
Organism: uncultured delta proteobacterium; assembly: GCA_963848135.1. GTDB lineage: Bacteria > Desulfobacterota > Desulfobacteria > Desulfobacterales > SG8-13 > JARFQH01. The sequence continues at coordinate 119,854 of CAWKCK010000012.1, read as the reverse complement.
CAAATCTGGGTGTACCTGGGTTCAGGGACCGCGCCCTATGAGCAGATTCTTTACAGAGACGGTCGATTTCACTTGCGAGAGGCGGCCTATGCACCGAAACCAGTGGTGCGTGTCACCTTTTATGGCGCCCATGCTTATGCCAGTCACTATGATAAAAGACTGCCGACTGCGGCTGAGTGGCGCACCGCGGCCGGCTGGCTCAGGGAAAGAATGCCGGTTAATTTTTCATCCTCCGCGGTGGACGAACCCCTTCCAAGTCAAAACGCACACTCACAAATGATGGGACAGTCGAATACTCCTGACTCGAGTTCATTGACGCATTCGGGAAATAGTGTTCAATCAGTGGTGTCAATGCCGCTGATCGATTTGGGTATGCAGCTGAAAGAGTGGACGGGAGAATACAAAAGTTCCGCTTCCGGTCCCAGGGCCCGCGTGATCGATTGGGCCTCCACAATAGCGGAAGAACCTCCGGTTGGCCGGTCGCCCTGGGAAGGATTCGAGGATGTCGGCTTCCGGACAATCTTACCATTGAAATAACGGTAACATTTAGGTGAAGACATGAATCTGATAGAATCCATAGAAAAGCTGATCAAACGAGCCGGCCGTCACCGTCTGCCAGATGTGGAAGAAACTGCTGGCCAAGGCAAAACAAATGACAGCGTGGAGGATTCGCAACGCCTGCAGGACATTCTCGACGGTATGGGTACCGGTACTGCCAGAATAATCATCGACCGGGAAGCGAGCCGCCGTATTACTGAATCTTACCGCCTCAAAGGATTGCAAAATAAGGGGAGGTACTATGTCGCCCGGGTCGTCCGACCGGACGGCAGCCTGATCGATGAACTATTGGTAGACAAACAAAACGGCCGCATTCAATTCATGAAACGGCTTCAGTAAACACTCAAACAGGCCAGGGTCAATGACGACAATCGATACGATGCGGTATTACGCGCTTTCCGACATCGGGCTGCAACGAAAACGCAATGAAGATGATTATGTGGCGTATGCTATCCACAATAACGCTATCCACAATAACGGGCGAGGAATGTTGTTTGCCGTGGCCGATGGAATCGGTGGACACTCCTGTGGTGATCGTGCCAGTCGGTTGGCCTGTGATCTTTTGAAAACTTACTTCAGCGGTCATTCCGGATCACCTCCAAGAAACCATTTGAGACAGATTGAGGAACTCGTCCGTTCGATAGACCGGCAAATAAAACAAGAGGCCATCGAGGATCCGGAATGCGAACACATGGGGACCACGTTATCGGCGATTGTTTTCTCAGGCGATTTTGCCGTATTGGCCCATGTGGGCGACAGCCGAATTTACCGGTTCCGCAACGGACGGTTAAATCAGCTGACAAGCGACAATACTTTTGTCCAGGAAATGATCGAGGAGGGTGAATTGTCCCCGGATGAGGCGGTTTATCACCCGCTGCGAAATATGCTCACCCGAGCTTTGGGTACCCAGGAACCCCTGGAAGAGATCGAAATCGACAGACTAAATATCGCGCATGGAGACTGTTTCCTATTGTCCTCCGACGGGCTTCATGGTTTGGTTTCAGTCAATACGATTGAAGACATACTCAAGCGCCAACTCCCTCCGGAGCAAACTGCCCAAGAACTACTACAGACGGCATTGGAAAACGGCGGCAAGGACAATATTACCATCATTGTCATTCATGTCTGAGCAAACAGGCATTCGGAAAGATAATCATTGAGCTTAAACGTCACCGAGATCGGATTGATAGCCGTATCGCTCGGCTGTGATGCTTTTGCCGTCGGGTTTGGCGTCGGTACGCGCTGTGGTGCACCCCGGCAAGTGTTTCGATTGTCGTTTCATTTCGGTCTCTTTCAGTTCATGATGCCCCTCATTGGTTGGATGGCCGCCCATTATATCATCGACTGGGCTCAGAGATGGGGAACCTGGATTGCTTTCGGCCTCCTTTTTATTATCGGTGCCAGGATGGTTCGAGAAGGTACGCTGTCTGGTGAAGAAAAGGTATCATGCCCCGATCCCACAAAAGGCATGAGTTTGGTGATGCTTTCCCTGGCCACAAGTATCGATGCCCTGGGAGTCGGTTTTGGAATCGGTATTCTGGGGCAAAGCTTTTTTTGGATGGCGGTGTGGATCGGCATCACGGCAGCCGCAATGACCTGGCTGGCCATGAAATTGGGTAATAAACTTTCCGGCAGGCTTACACAACGGATGGAAATATTTGGGGGTCTTCTCCTGATAGCCATCGCTTTCAAGCTGCTGATTGTCTGATAATTCAGCTTGATCTCGCAGATATGATCCCGGTGAAGACGCATCTACTTATATCAATCGTGCTGACCAGTGCCTCTACTCCGCTAAAAAAAAATGGGAAAAACTGCATTTTTCCAATGATCTTAAATGAGCATTTCGTCTCTTGGAATTCGGCATGAACGTTGCTAATGACACCGATCGTGTCATGCCGCCGCTACGTCGACTCCATGTGTATCGGCATTAGTGGGTTGGATGGTCTCCGAAAGAGACGAAAAGGGCCAAATGACGGCAGACGTATGGCAATACCCCCAGGTTCTGCAGCTCCGGACATGGTACGGGATAAACGCAACCGTAACCCTTCGATCTAAATTTATGCATAAGACCGGTTTCGGAAATTTTTTAGTTCCGCATCCGGCCGCGGTAAACTGGCTTCTCAGGCGGGGACTGAAAATGAAGAACTCGGTTTCCCTGAACATCCAACATGAGGTAGGGCATCTGCAGACTGTTCCTCTGGCACTGTTATATGCAGGTATACTGTTATTGGTGTCTTGGGGCGCAGGATCGATGGCCTTGTTCAAGATGCCCTTTTTTGTGGTGTCCGTCCAGGCCTTTTGGGAAATAGCGTCTGAATTGTTTACCATATTAAGCAATATTGAAAGTTATAGCGCCTGTTATGCTGGTGTCCAAAAAAACGCAAGGGTCCTCTTTTGGCTGTTGTCCGTCCTGGCGGCCTTCACCGGTGCGCTCATCCTCATGTACTGATACCTTAATTTTGACGATGATTTTTATTAGCGTATTGTTTTAGCAAGAAATACAATAAACATTGATTATTGTCAGTTCGTTCATATACTTGCTATTTCAATAAAAGGCAGCATCGGTTGCTGCGGTGGACACGATGGTCGCCACACCCCTCCGCAAGCCAAACCGCCGGTTGATGACGATTTATCGAACAACAGGAAAGAGATGATTAAGAGGTCGTATCGATTGAGAATAATAAACAGATTTGAAGCGCCTGTAGCAATAAGAAGACTTATTCATCAGGGGATTGCCCGCCTGACGACCTATTGGCCGTACCTCTCCAATAAGCTGATAGAGGCATTTAAGCCCCTGGCATTTTACAAAAGTCCATGGGTAGAAGTGACCAAACCGCTGAATGAATCCAAGATCGCTGTCGTAACCACTGCCGGATTGCACCACCGTGAGCAACCCGCATTCAATATGGCTGATTCCGATGGCGATCCTACTTACCGTATTCTTGATACCGCCAGTATAGAAAACGACTTCACCATCACACACGATTACTACGATCACCGCGATGCCGATAAAGACATCAATATCGTTTTTCCCATCACACGCCTCAAAGAGATGTCAGCAGCGGGCTGCATCGGTGCCTTGGCCGAAAGGCATATCAGCTTCATGGGCCATATTGATGGTAAACACATCGACACGTTGATAAACCAGACCGCTCCCAAAGTGGCGTCTATACTCAGAGCGGACGAGGTGGATGTTGTTCTATTGACGCCGGCCTGAGGGATTTGCAATCAATCCGTTGGATTGATTCAACGAGTCATCGAATCCGTCGGTATCGCCACCATCAGTATATCTATCGTGCGAAAATACACCGAAGAAATCAAACCACCGCGGTCGATCTTCTTACATTGGCCGTTTGGGCATCCATTAGGAGAAGCTCACAACATCCCGCAGCAGGCCGCCGTTCTTGGAAGGGCCTTCGAAGCCCTCTACCAGATCGACAAGCCCGGTGAGATCATCGATCTAAATTGGCGCTGGCGCAGGGAAACATACCGCCCAGCACCTTGGATGCTTGATCCACCGAGTTGTTGAGAAACCTGGTCTCAAACCCTCTATATGGAAACCATCCACCTTTATTGGGTGTAAAGTTTCGCTAATTACTATGTATTAAGCCATAGGCAAGGCTCGCAACAAAGAAAATATTATCCCCTTTTGCCTGTCGTTGTTCTTTCTCCAAAATCTATTCGCCTGAATCTAAACTGAAATTTTACTACCTCTTTGTCGGGTTTTCGCTACAACGGTGCCTGATATCGAATTCGACGACAATAACGATTGTACTAAGGTGTGTAATTTGTGCGCAGCAGAAGTATAGGGTTTCCACAAATGTGGGTATAAACTATCCACTCGGCTGAACCCCCAAACATCCACCAAGCTCTTCCTATCTGAATTGTTATTGATCAATCAGTTACTTGCACGCATCATTACCACTATGTGGTAGTGTTGGCATGCTTTATGCTTTGACATAATAGTAAAGGATAATGGAACAGGTTGGAGATTACCTACGTTGGAAAATTTCCCTCCAAAGTTAAAATTGGTAAACAAATGAGTCAAAGTCCAATTTCCAGTGTAGAGATCAACCAGCAGGAGGAAAAAATGAATCTTTACAGATCACGTATAGAAAATTTGGATCCGGTCTGCGGTATGATTGTTGAACAAGAAACGAAGGTTAAGGCCGTCGATTTTGAAGGCCACACCTATTTCTTCTGTGCCGAATCGTGCCGCAAGGCCTTTGAAAACAAACCGCAAAAGTACCTTGTATCCACTGGGAAGATGAAACGTAAAGGAGTCTGGCAGAGATACCTGGACCGGCTGAACAAAGCCACCGGCGGCAAAACGCCGAGCTGCCATTGATACACGAGGCTAACCTTAAGAGTGAATGCACTCTCTCATAAACACAAAGTATCGGAAAATGAATATGAAGCGGCTCATCGAATCATTCTCGCAGAAATCACTCAAACAGAATCACGCCCTGCTCATGCTTCTCGGTTGTGCTGCGCCACTAGTTCTTTTGCTGTTTCTTTCATGGACAGGAATAATAGGCAGTTCCGCATACTTTCTGCTGATTCTGTTGTGCCCGCTGATGCATGTATTCATGCATAAGGGATTTCATTCCACCCCTTCCAATCCTGATGACAACAAATCATGATTGTGAAGATCGTCCAAGTAACGTGACCACCTTATAACACATCAACTAACACTTATGGAGGTAACAATGGACAGGAAAGTAAAAGGAATAATGATACTAACGGTTTTAGCGATCTTTGGCATGACCGCCCTCGCATTTGCCGGTTGGGGTAGAGGATACGGACATATGATGGGGCCCATGATGGGGCCGGGTTGGAATCAAATGGGTGGATATGGGTACGGCCAAGAAGGATACTCTGGCAACCTTTCAAGTGAAGAGATAGCCAAACTGGATCAACAACGTGCTGAATTCTTCAAAGCGACTGAAAATACCCGGCAACAGCTTTACGAAAAAGAGCTTGCCCTGAGAAGCGAGCTGGCCAAGGAAAATCCGGACACTGCGAAAGCATCGAGTCTGCAGGGTGAAATTTCCAAACTTCAAGCTGACCTCGATCAGAAAGGGCTGGACTATGAACTTCAGGCCAGAAAATCAGCACCCAATTATGACCGTGGCTATGGAGGATATGGCCCAATGATGGGAAATGGCCCGATGATGGGCTATGGTCCCAATAGTGGCGGATACTACTGCAGGTGGTAATTCTAAAAGCGCAGTGAAGACTTGTAAAGGGGCGGCGACAGTCGCCCCATTCATTTTAAAAATATTATACGGCCAGGTAAACCCAATAACAATAGTTCTGTGATCTTGTGAAAAGGTCAATTTACGGCTTATTTATGGCATTAGGCGATATTGTACAGGGTGTATAAAATGAAAGACAAATACAGGTTCCGAAAAGTGTTGGCGGGATCCTTATCCGTGTTGATACCAGGCAGTTTATTTTTAGCAAATCCCACTTTGGCCCAATCAGACCGGTACAATGACTGGCACATGGGGCGTTGGATGATGGACGGGTGGGGAATGGGATGGTTTGGTATGATTTTCATGATTATATTCTGGGGCCTGATTGTTGTCGGCCTCGTGTCGCTGATTCGATGGCTGATTCAGAACACGAGCAGTAAAGGGCATTCTGGTGAAAGCGTGGGTCCTAAAGCGATTGATATTCTCAAAGAGCGCTATGCCAGGGGAGAAATCTCCCAGGATGAATTTGAAACCATGAAAAAAGACATACTCCAATAAACTTTGCAGGGATTTAAAAATGAAAAAGAGAAATACGGTTTTATGGAATGAAGACAGGAATAACAGAAGACAGTTTCTGAAACTGGCCGGATTCGGAACGCTGGGTATGATAACAGGTGGGGCTTGGCCTCTATTAAAGCCCTCGCTTGCAGGGAAAAATCAAGAGACAAATCCGGGAACAGAATTTAACCCTGACCTTGATATTACCCTCACAGCGCGACCTGGTGAGGTAACTATTTTCCCAGGAGATCCCACACGGGTTTGGCAGTACCATGCGATTGTGCATAAAGGCGATAAAAACCGGGTGATCGAACTCCCGCGAAGCTATCTTGGCCCGATCATAAAAGTTCATCAGGGAGAGAAAATACGAATTCGTTTCTTCAACTCAATCCCGGAAGAATCTATTGTGCATTGGCATGGCCTTCATGTCCCCGCGATTATGGACGGTCATCCGCGTTACGTGATTCCACAAGGACAATCTTACTTATACGAGTTCGAGGTCAATAACAGAGCCGGTACATATTGGTACCACCCCCATCCCCACGGTAGAACAGGCCCACAGGTTTATAACGGGCTGGCAGGCCTTTTTCTTGTTTCTGATGAGGAAGAACAGGCCTTGGGCTTGCCCGATGATGAATATGATATTCCCCTGGTGTTGCAAGACCGCATGTTTGATCCAGACAATCAGCTCGTATACACTTCAGGTCACAGGATGGAGCAGATGACCGGGTTTTTGGGTGATTGGATAATGGTTAACGGGATGGTTGATTTCACCCTGCCGGTAGCGACCAGTGCGTATCGATTACGCCTGTTAAATGGTTCTAATTCACGAATCTACAAACTGGCGTGGAAAGATGGCCGCCCTCTTACCATCATCGGTACGGACGGAGGATTATTGGAAAAACCTGTGTACCGAAAGTATACGTTTCTAAGCCCTGGGGAAAGGTTGGAGATCTGGGCAGATTTTAGTGACAGTCCGATCGATTTTGAGACATCCCTAATAAGCCTTCCTTTCGACGTTGGAGGAATGGGTGGTGGACGGATGGGACGCGGAATGATGATGGGCGGAGGAATGCGCCAGAATCAAAGCCTTCCAAACGGTGCTGGCTTTACTGTATGCAAAATTAAAGTTTCAAAGCGTGTGGTAAAAAAACAGTCGCTGCCGGAATACCTTTCTGAAATTACACCCCTCCGAATAGATGAAGCTGCTAACTATTCCAACCCTCGGCAATTTTATCTCACGATGCGGCATATGCAATGGTCGATCAATGGTCGAGTGTTTCAGATGGAAGGTGTGGCGGATGACGAGATTGTTCAATTAGGCTCAAAAGAGATTTGGGAATTCCATAATACCGGCGGTGGAATGATGAACATGATGGATATGCCGCATCCCATTCACCTCCACGGTAAGCAGTTTCGAGTCATTGAACGTAGCGGTGTCAGGCATCAAGGCTATGTGGATGAGGGCTGGAAAGATACTGTTTTACTGATGCCCGGTGAGCGAATAAAAATCTTAGTTGATTTTGATGATTACCCCGGCATGTTCTTGTACCATTGCCACAACTTGGAACATGAAGATATGGGGATGATGCGTAATTATTACGTGAAGGTATAAATGTAAAAATTCAGATTAAATCCTATAGATTAACGATACTGGTGCCGCATATACAAATAGGCGTTGAGCATTTTGTTTACATCAATCATCACGGTAGCCTTCGAGATCTCCAGCAGTATCTTGATACTGCCACCGACGGTGATTAAGATTATAACATTTACTTAAACAGTAAGCTTGGGATGAGAAACAGGTAGATGGGAGAAATCTAAATGATTCGCGATAATACAAAACCTATACGAGGCAACTCCATTCGAATAACTCTATTTATGTTGTTAATTTTATTATTTGCAGCGGCAGTTGTATTCGCCCACGGCGGCAAAGCCCACGACATGGGCGAATTCACTCATCTGGCCGCCCTGAAGAAAGCCACTGAGCTTTACGACAAGCTGATCGACAGCCAAAAATTGGATCCAGCCTGGGAAACCAGCCTTGAAAGGGTTGAAGTCTCTCATCGGCAGAAGGGAAACGACACCGAGGTGGTCGTGGCTTTTCATCGCGCAGAGGGCGACCCGAAATCAGTCTTTATATTTTTTACTCTACAAGGAGAGTATGCCGGTTCTAACTTTACCGGCGAGTAGTATCGTTTTTGCAGATGCTACTAATTCTCGTGATGTTTTGCTGGCGAAGGACGTGGCGTGACTGTTTCCGAGCGGGTGTTTCAGAACGTTTGTGTTGAACCTAAAGTGAGCGTTTCAAATTTTAAATGGCGCCATATCGGGGTATTGGTCAAACTCATGAACCGGATGACCGAGGGACACTTTGTACCTCCCCAACATATAATTAAAGAGCTAAAAAGATTGCACCCTTCGGGTCAACCGGAGGCTCCCATGGTCACGCTATAGCGTGATTATTCGAGAATCGCGGTAAACTGACTACAGCATCACCTCGAAATGCCTTGGCCATAAAATCCTCCATTTGATGAAATTTCCGGGTTAAAGGAATGATAGTGAAAAATAATGATGCAATACACAACTGGCCAACGCTGAGGCAGTTTCCACTGCCGGCAAAGGTGCTGGTGACAGCGATTATGCTTACGATGGCTGTTGGCATGTTAGGGGCTCTGGGGCAAATCGTCATTCACGACATCATACCGAAATTCGCCTCAGCTGAGTTGAACCCCGAGGTTTCTAAACCTCCTCAGTCCCCCCTTAAGAGCGATGCACGGGGCGACCTATTTTCGAACCTGACGGAAAGCTCCCCTAAAAAGCTTCAAGAACCCTTCTACAAAAGCGAACAATTTGTTTGGACGCTGAAATGGACCCACATTCATCTCTTCGGCATGAGCACGATATTCATCCTGATGGGCGCGGTGGTCGTATTTCTCAATTTGGGAGCAGACATGCGTGCCTGGTTGATTGCCCTCCCATTCTTGGGAATCTGGATCGACATCGCATCAATGTGGCTGAAAGGCTTTATTTCTCCTGCTTTTTTCTGGCTCCATATTCCGGGAGGAGGGCTCTTCGGAGCGGTATTTGTCTTTGTTTTATTCCGAGGTCTTTACGAAATGTGGTTCTCGGCATCCTCATCCATCTCATAATCCCTATAGAAAATTGAGACCATGGCTAATATAAAAGATTTAGTTTTGCTGGTTATTCTGTCTCTTGTGATCGGCTGTGCCGGAAATCCGGTATCTGTCGAGCTACCGCAGAATCATCCTGCTGATCCCGGCGCACCCGAATCCCGGTTCATCCCCCCGCCGGACCCGTTTGGCACTGAAATGACGAGTGCCGGCCCCCAAACACACGATCAATCCGAAATCGAAGCGGACCGGCGCAAGTCGCGCGGGGATCTTTTTGAATCGCCGGCCGGCCAATCGGCACCCCTCGAGCAAGAAAGAAGAGAAACTGATCGGTCTCCCTCCGAAATGCCGGATCATCATAACATGGAGAAGGGGCAATGAAAGCCACAGGCGGCAAGTTAGTTGTCATCTTCACCGTGATAGGGTTTGTCATTACAGGGTGCGCCCAGGTACCCCGCAAAGGCGGCTTCCAGGACGTGCAGCGGATGGTCGACGAACGCATGGACTACCGCGTGTCCTGGAACCAGGGCCTGCCGGAAGATCGGGAAGTGCAGCAGGTCGTCGAATCGTTGCTGGAAAAGGAGCTGACCGTCGATTCGGCCGTTCAGATCGCCCTTTTAAACAATGCCCGGCTGCAGGCAACCTATGAAGAACTGGGGGTGACTCAAGCGGAGGTGGTCCAGGCCGGTCTGCTCAAAAACCCGATTGTGTTCGGAAGCATTCGATTTCCCAATGTATCCTCGGCTGCCAGCAACCTCGAATTTGGCATTGTTCAGAATTTCGTGGATCTTCTCATGCTGCCGGCCCGCAAAAAGATAGCTGCAGCCCGATTCGAACAGACCAAGGCAATGGTGGCCGACGAAGTGCTCTCGATTGTTTCGGAAGTTGAAAAGGCCTATTTTGAAGTTCAAGGAGCTGCCAACATAAGGCAGGTCCGCGCACAGATCGTCGAGGCGTCTGGTGCTTCTTTCGAATTTGCGCGTCGCCTTTACGAAGCCGGCAACATCAGCGAGTTGAACCTTGCGAATGAACAAGGGCAATACGAAGAGATGAGGGTGCGACTGGCCGAGAGTGATATTCTGTTGTCAACCGCCAGAGAACAGCTCACTCGCTTGATGGGACTGTGGGGCACGCGCATCGACTGGCAACTGCCCTCACGGCTTCCGGATATTCCTAAGCAGGAAATCCCCATGGTGCAGTTGGAAACCCTGGCGATCACCAACCGGTTGGATCTTGAATCGGCGCGCAGAAATATCGACGTACTTGCGCAAGCTCTGGGAACGACAGTTACCTGGCGCTGGATCGGCGACCTGGACGTTGGAATCAGCGCGGAGCGAGATCCCGATCGGACCTGGGTCATAGGCCCTGAGTTGGTGCTGGAACTGCCGTTGTTTGATCAACGCCAGGCAAAGATTGCCCAAGGTGAAGCGCTGCTAAGGCAGGAGGTCAACAAACTGACCGCAATGGCAGTAGATGTACGCTCAGAAGTCCGAACCTTGCGGAGACAAGTTGGTCATGCAACGATATATGATCGATCACTACAAACAAGTTATCGTGCCACTGAGAGAACGCATTGTATCCCTGACTCTGGAAAAGTACAACTACATGCTGGTAGGTGCCTTCGATTTGCTTCTGGCAAAGCAGCATGAGTTTGATACATATGGAAAATACCTTGAGGCTGTCAGAGACTACTATATCATTCGGGCTGATTTGCGCAAAGCAGTGGGTGGTCGACTGCCAGTAGCCGCTGCCGACGGGAGCTTGTTGCCACCATCGGCACCAGCCGAAAAACCGGGCGGGGATCCTAAAGACGCTCGCGAAACCCACCATCACAAACAATAAGGAGAGCATGCGATGCTGACGCGACGTCAGTGGTTAATGACTGCCATCACTGCCCTATCCGGCGGAGGCGCACTGTTGAGACCTTCGCGGGTTAATGCCCAAAATGAGCACGAACAAAAGCCTGCAAAGGTTCGAAAAAGACGATCGTCACCACATGTGGTAACCCCCAATGGGACCACGTTGCCTTACAAAATGAAAGACGGTGTGAAGGAATTCCATTTAATCGCCGAGCCAGTGATGCGTGAATTTGCGCCCGGGATGAGTGTCAAATGCTGGGGTTACAATGGCCAAACCCCTGGACCTACGATCGAGGCCTTCGAAGGCGACCGCGTTCGCATTTTAGTGACAAACAGACTTCCGGAGCACACCACCATTCACTGGCATGGTATTTTTCTGCCCAACGGCATGGACGGTGTGGGCGGTCTTAACCAACCCCACATCAAACCTGGAGAAACATATGTTTACGAGTTCACCCTGCGGCAGCATGGCACGTTTATGTATCACCCCCACGCCGATGAAATGCTACAGCTGGCCGTCGGGATGATGGGAGTCTTTGTCATTCACCCGAAGGAACCCGTGGGGCCGTCCATCGATCGGGACTTTGCCATCATGCTGCACGCCTGGGCGGTGCATCCGGGAACATACCGGCCCGACCCGGCCGTGATGCTGGACTTCAATATGTTCACTTTCAATAGTAAAGTATTTCCGGCCATTGATCCTTTAGTCGTTAGGACCGGCGATCGCGTGCGGATTCGACTGGCCAATTTGAGCATGGACGAGCACCCGATTCATATTCACGGCCACTCCATGTGGGTAACGGCGACCGATGGCGGGGAAATACCACCAAGCGCACGCTGGCCCGAAACGACGGCACTGATACCCGTGGGTGCTACCCGTGATGTGGAGTTCATTGCCGATGCCCCCGGTGACTGGGCTTTTCATTGCCACAAGTCACACCATACCATGAACGCGATGGGGCATGCGATTCCCAACACATTGGGGGCAAACCAGCAGCAGCTGGAAGAAAAAATCCGAGAGCTCATTCCCGGCTACATGGCCATGGGGGAAACCGGCATGGCAGAGCACTCCGAGCACATCAAGCATATGGGTGGGCCGAAAAACACACTGCCGATGATGATGGGTAAAGGACCTTTCGGCAATATCGAAATGGGAGGCATGTTTACGGTCATCAAGATCCGGGATCACCTGGCGAGCTATGATCGCGACCCGGGATGGTATGAGCATCCTGAGGGAACAGTGGCCTATCGTCTTACATGAACATCTTCTTGCTTCACGAACTGATCAGCCCATCGCAATGCATTGTAACTGCGTTCGCTGCCATACGTTGGATCGTTGAGGATAATGAGTATATTAATGAAGGCGAACCGATTAAAAACCTAAGAGCAGTTTTCTTATCGAGCAGTTTTCTGGGTATCTACTTTTTCTACTGAACTTGTTGGAATTACCAAGCGGAAGATCAGATCTTCTGTTCCCCGATCCCGGTATAAACGGCTTTGCAGATGCCGGATACGCCTCCTTTGACCCCTTCCGGATTTTTGAACCCTTCGGAGTGGCGCAGCTTTTCGAGATAGTCTTCTGGAGACGAAAGGCTTTGATATGCCTGATCGAGCCCGCCATGCGGTTGAATAAGGAACAACCATCCTTGATCGTAAGGGTCTGATGTGATTAAGGATGAATTTTTCCGTGTAATCTTATTGAATTGAACGCTTCCAGCAACCGGGGCTTCAAGGTACAGAATTTTGCCGGTGATGGCAAACAGGATCGATTCACCCCTTCGAACCATCTGATTCTCATCGACTATCCATTCGATGTCTTTGACCCCTCCGGACAGTACCAGGGCTGGCTGTGTCAGCCCGAAGATGATGGTCTGATCGACAAACCTTCCCCAGAGGCCCTGCTTGACATCGTAGCGGCGATCCTCAGGTATCTCTACACGTTGCCCTAAAAATTTTTCAATAACGGCCATTTCTATCCCCCTCAGAAATCGTATTGGTTCAGATGAATTTTCGTTACGCTTTGAACAGCTTCTTCAAAAACCCCTTGTGTTCAAGTTCCGGCGACGGCAGGTTCAACTGTTTGCAGATTGATGTTTCAATGTCGAATTGGCTGACGTCTGAGCCTTCCACGACAATGTCGTCTCCAACCATTACGGCTGGCGCAACCGGAAGATCCAGCTCAAAATATTCATCGGTCATATATTCTGCTTTAGGCTTGGAAGTAATTTCGATATTTATCTCATACTTATGTCCCAGCACGGGGATCATTTGCTTGAAATGCTTTCAGGGTTTACCGTTAGGTTCGTTGAGAAAGAATCGGACGTTAAGCATGATATTTCTCCTTATTTATTGCTGCTCGTGAAAATCAACAGGGCATTCCATAGAACCTTAATACCCATTAAGTCATTTGAGAATCAAATCGACTGGATTCAACTCCATCGAGGATAGGCTTGAATCAAAACATCTCGCTAAATTTTCTTCTGTGAATTGTTCCCATATTAAGGTTCGGCTTTCTTTAAACTGGCCATTCGGATCAAGAAGAGTTCAGGCGGCAGGAAATCCACCAGACGTAAATCGGCTCTTTCTCTTCCCTGTGTATCCAGAAACACAACGGTGGGCACCCCCTTAACGTCGTACTGCTTTAACAACCGTTCATTAAATGGATCGCCGCCCTTGGTCACATCAACTTTGATCATAGAGAAATCAACTTGCGCCTGTCGGACTACCTCGGCGTGATGAAAAGTTACTTCTTCAAGTTCACGGCACGGCGCGCACCAGTCGGCGTAGAAGTCGATGATCACGGGTTTATTTTGGGTTGCGGCCTGCTGCAAGGTGTGCTCCGAATAGGAATGCCAGGCAATTCCCGGCCCCCGCATGGCCCAGCCGGTTATCAAAAAGGTCGCAAAGACCAGACAGGTTGTGCCCAGGGTGGTCTTTAGCCACGGGAAAGCCTTGAAACCAGCCTGGTTCTTATCGAACCAACCTATATGAAGCCCGGCGGCAAGAGCAACCGTGACCGGCAGGATGACCTTCAGGACTTCGGGTAGGACCGGCCGGATGAAATAAACCGCCATGCCGACAAGGACCCAGCCCATGACGTTACGCACCCAGAGCATCCACCCGCCGGCACGGGGAAGGCGTTGCAGTTGGCCGGAAAAGAGCGCCAGAACGAAAAGGGGAAGGCCCAACCCCAGGCTCAGGATGAAGAAAATTAGAAAACCAAGCCAAGGGTTGCCCATACCAGCCACCCAAGTGAGCAAGCCCAGCACGAAAGGACCTATGCAGGGGGCCGCTACTACTCCCAAGGTGAGCCCCATGAACAGACTGCCGAAATATCCAGTGTATGATTTGCTGGCCATTTGATTCAGGGCACCGGGCAGGCGCAGTTCCCAAAGCCCGAAGAGGCTGGTGGCGAACAGGACCAAAATGCCGGCCACGAGGATGAGCACAATGGGATTTTGCAGCATCGCTCCCATCAAACCACCGGTGAGTGCTGCCACGACGCCTAAGGTCGAGTTGGTCAGAGCCAGACCCATCAGATAGCAGAGTCCATGGGCTACCAGCTTGATCTGGCCAGGCTTATCCTGGGTCGTTCGACCGCCGAAAAAAGACACGGTGATGGGAATCATGGGATAAACGCAGGGCGTCAGGTTCAGGGCCAGTCCGCCGGCGAAAACGCCCAGAAGAGTCCAGAGCATGGCCCAACCCTGGAGGGATAGATTGCCTTTCGGCTTGGTGGCATCCTGGTCTGGTGCCGAAAGTCCAGCCGGTGCACTGGCGGTAGGTAGGCCCATTTCTTGCCATTTCGGAAATCCGTAAGGGTCACGGTAGACATTTTTGTAACCAAGGTTAACAGCCACACGGGCCGCCGAGTCGCTGCGGACTCATGTCAAACCCGCTCAGTAAAAAACAAGGGTGCGATCCTGGTCCGGTCCTAATAAGGCCCTCAAGTCGGACGATTTGCGCCAGCGAGACCACCAGGTGGGTTCCATGGGAAAATTGAGAGCACCCTCGATATGCCCGGTGCGATATTCCCAATCCTGTCGGGTGTCAACCATCAATGAGCCGGAAGGGTCATTGTGATACCGGTCGGCGAGTTCTTCGGTGGTGATGATGCGATAGCCACCGGCCTTGGCCTCGGCTATGACGTCATCCCAAGTGGCTTGCTTCGGCGCAATGGGACGCTTCACATGCCACACAGCGACTGCGGTAATGATGATGGCCACAGTTGCCACAAGTATTGATTTTTTGCTTTGCATGGTGCACCCTTGCTTTACAGTAGACTTCATGAACCTAAAAACCCACCGGAGCAATGGTCATTTTCTCTATGTTTCAATCGCCAACCTCCACCGGCAGGCCCATGGCACGCCAGTCCTGAATACCCTCTTCAAGGCGAATGGCCTCAAAACCCTGTCCGCGTAGCATATCAACCGCTTGAACAGCCAGCACGCAATAAGGCCCCCGGCAGTAAGCGACAATCTCCTGATCCGATGGCAGCTTCGAGAGAAGCTCTTTAAGATGCTCCAGGGGAACGGACAACGCCCCTGGTATATGTCCGGCCCGGAACTCTTCCACCGGGCGAACATCTAGAACGGTGACAGCACCTTCGATAACACGCTGTACCAAATCATCTCTGCTTACCGGCTCCATGCCTTGCTTGCCTTCCAGGAAACGGCGTTTGATCATTTCCACTTCTGCCAAGCGGTGTTCAGCCAACACGCGCATGGAACGGAAAAACTCACAGACCCTTTGATCGGCGAGACGATATGTCACGTACAGGCCTTCTTTTTCCGCTTTGACCAGATGGGCCGCTCGAAGTGTCTGAAGGTGCTGCGATGTGTTGGCCACGGTTAAACCGGTTTCTTTTGAAAGGGTTTCAACTGTTTTTTCACCCTGGCACAACAGATCGAGCAGTTCCAACCGCCTGGGGCTCGCAATTGCCTTGCCGATTCGTGAAAACTGCTCGTAAATGGCGTCTTTGAATTGTCTATTTGGGCTTTTCATGGCTTCATCCTCAACTATTCAATTAATATATAGAATACTTATAGCGTTAAGAAATCGAATCGTCAATTGATAGTTTTTGACCTGCTCACCACATAGAACAGCCATACCCTATCAACTGTATGCTTTTGCTATCTATCGAATTGAATTTACATTGGTTAAAGGGAAAAGCGCGGTTACGGGGCTATTTATATGGTGGATAGAAGGTCTTTAGTTCAGATTGCGGAAGAATTAAACGGTTGTCCCCTTTTTCGTTCATGTTTCTTTCCCTATTGACTTACCGAGTTGGCGACTATCCCCAGAAAACCGTGAATCAGGGCAATAATCAATAAAGTAATCCCGGTTTTTTTGTGGACACCGTACTTTACCTTGATTATTCTTAAGCCGGAAGCTGCTTGAAAAAGCAACATATATGAGATTGCATAGACCCAATATCAAAATAATTGAAATTCCCCCTACGGTCATAAGATAGCCTCCCTTCAAAATTATTCTACCTTTATCACCATTTTAACCTCGCCCGCACTCCCATGCATGTTGCAGTTGCCCATTGCGGTAATCTCCGTTGTTTCAGTCACCGTGTATCTGACTTCCCTGGTGAAATTGCTACTTTCGGGTTTATTGCTGCGTGTAAAATCCCAGCGCGCTATCTCTTTTCCATTGGCATGAACGTAAACCCAGTTTGTGTAGTGGAAAAAGTTGTTAGCGCTGTGGCTGATATTGATTTTAATAATTATTTCAGCCCCCTTTTTTACGGATAGGGGCGATTCGATGGTCACGGCCGTTTTATTGGCAAAGGCCGTAGTTGCGAAAACAGTCAAAATGAAAAACATAACCAGGAAAATCTTTCTCTTCATTTTTACCCCCCTTTTTAATTGTTCTCAGCAGTTTAAATAATTCCGATTTGTATAATTTTTAAAGAAAACCGGTGATCATGTCACTATCAAAGATACAATTATCCGTCAAAAAATATCAATTATCAAAGCCGATTTTATTTATCCATGTAGGGAAAATGGCTGAATGGTAGTCTGCGTGATGAAACGTGCTCTACACACAGGTTAAATAAGATAAGTGGGCCATATTATTTGGCCGCCCATCTCAACCAGATTGATGCAGGACCTTCTGGTGATATAGTCAAACGGATTGAATGTCCCTGACTTACGCAAAAATTTTTCTGAAGCCAGTTAATAAAGTTGAAAGGTGGTTATGCAAGTGTTGCTGCCGATCGCGGTCGAAATAACACCGGTGGTTGAACGGTTCAACCCTTCGATGGTTAATTTAATTGTTCGCTCTCTTGGCAACCAAAGTTCTATAAATCCGTTTTCCAGAGAAATGATGGGTGAGTTTATAATGACATCGCCTTTTAAATCGACGGCTTTGACGTTGAATACTGTTTGAGTCAATTCCCCCTGACAGGAGGACATGTAGTGAACCCCTCATGTGTGTGTTTTATTAATATAAGGGGCAACGGCAATCATGACTTTTTCACTAGGAAGTGCAATTGTTTTGGTGGTACCGCTATCAAATTGAAATACGACTTCATTAGTGGTGATATGAGTTTTCACGGGTTGCTTTTCCCAGTGCCACTGGTTCGCAAGGGCCAGAGCCTTGTAAGCATCCACCCCGTTAAGTTGGTCAATAAGATTGGATTGGCTCATTGAATAAGAGGCAGTCGTCCAAAAGACCACTGAAAATAACATCAAAGGCGATAGTGGCGCCAGGGCCAGCGGAGCTGATAAGGTTTTGAAGATCACTGCTAAGCTGGATGAATGTCATCCCGCTTAGCAGGTAGAAGTAAACAACGGTTGCCATTATTGACAACCAGAACATGAACAGAATTGATTTCAGCGAAAATTTCACTATCACTCCTGGACATGCACTCTTTTTAGGGTTAAATATTAGAGTTCTTTTCCGCCAATAGAAATCACTATGAATACTAACCCTTAAGGCCCGAGAATACCGTGACAAGGGAAGATCGAATCATCTGAGAGGCCATGCGCACTTTAGCTGGAACGATCCGACGGATTTGATTCCATCTCTGGCTACGTTTCTTGATTCTGTTTATAAAATAGTTAAGCACGTTATGTGCCACTTTGTGGCACTTGTAAATTAAGTACTTGATATTACGTATTATTAGTTGTTTCTTTACAAAAAATAACATACGGGCTTACAAGCAGACCTGTGTAAAACATACCCGGTCACTGCTGGATAAACGGAAACGATGGGTAATTACTGCGCAGATCCATTGACCTCCGGCAGATCCGGAGGAATGGCTTGTGAACCGTTCTGAGCGGACTATTAAAACTATTACTTCAGCCAACATATTTTTTTGCAATGAACGCATATTCGCCCCTTTATCAAACAGATCAAACTCGGTGCTATGATTCCCGCGGACAGGAGATCGACTGCAAGGGAACCGGACAGGATGGAGACATCCGTGCCGGACGAACCTGGCCAATGCCGCGGTTCGAAGAGCAGGAGGTGGTGGTTAAAGATTTCCTTAGTGGCTTGATATGGACGAAAAACGCTACGCCGGCTGAGTTTCCCCAGACGTGGGGGGAAGCCCTTGAATATGTCGACTGGATGAATGCGTCATGCTTTCATGGGCATGACGACTGGCGGTTGCCGGATCGACGTGAGCTGTTCAGTCTGATCAGCCATAGCCGATTCAATCCGGCGCTGCCGGCCGCCCATCCATTTACCAATGTCTTCGCAGGATATTACTGGACGTCCAGCCCCAGCGCCCAGTGGCCAAAACAGGCATGGTATGTGCACCTTGGCGGTGGTAGGGTATTTAAGGGGATGAAGCAGGGCTCTTATCTGGTCTGGCCGGTGAGACAATTGCAAGCAGTCAACCCGATTGCCCCTGGTGATCGCTTCAAATTTTCCGGTCATCTTGTCTCCGATCGATCGACGGGATTGATGTGGCTGCGTTCGGCCATGGGCTCGAAAGATGTTTTGAACTGGCCCGCATCCCTGATAGAGGTGCAGCGATTGAATGCGAACAGAACACACGGTTATGATGACTGGCGTCTTCCCAACATCCGCGAACTTGAGAGTCTGGTTGCGCTCGATCAGCACAGCCCGTCCCTTCCCGAATCCCATCCCTTTCAAAATATTGGTGAAGGGTATTGGTCGTCCACGACGAGTGTTTACGATCCCGCCTATGCCTGGATTTTATATACTAACGATGGCAACGTGGGGGTGGGGTTCAAAGAAAAAGCAGATTTTTCTGTCTGGCCTGTCCGCAGCGAGGTTTCATCGCGTTCTCGATGAAACGGCCTGTTGCGCCAATACTTTTTCATGGGCCATATCGATGGCAACCCGTCACGAATAAGTAAACAATGCCAATGCGACGCTCACGAGACGAAGAGTCGTGAACGACACAGAATCGATCAAATGGCTACCGAGAGTCATGGGGCAAAACAGCGAGCTGGCCGCAAAAACAGCCAGTGTGAAGAAAGCGCTGTCAAGGATTAGACAGAAAGACGTCCCATATGAATTTAATACTATGCGGGGAGTTCCCGTAACCCTTGGGGAGGTAGGGAATCAGAAATGGTCGAGCGGGCCCTTTATGTGATCGACCCAGATCTCAACGAAGGGGTCGTATTCCGCAGTTCCTTTCAGGATGGGAGCACATTCGATCCCTGCCTTTGTGAAAACCGATTTCCAAGAGTCGTCTTCATCACCGGCCATATCGTTCTTGGCGTGGTCCCCTGCCACAGACATAAAGGGCATCAGGTAGGCTTTTTTGATTTTCTTTCTTAGCAGAAGCTCCTTGATCAGATCGACTTCGGGATAGCCTTCGACCGTGCCGACGAAAATGTTAGGGTCCCGGAGTTGCAGCTGAAACATGAGGGCGGCATAAAACGCATTTGACGGGTGATGACTACCATGGCCCATCAGGACAACGGCTTCATTTTTTTGGCGGTGTTCGGGAATGGTCTCCAAGATGGCCTCCACGGTCCGCTGCATATCTTCCTGAGTCGCCATAAGGGGGTAGCCCAGGATAATTTTCTGAAAACCACCCATCATTTTAAAAGCGCCTACGGTGCGGCGCAGATCGTGATATTCCTCCCCGGCAATTGTGTGAAGCGACTGAACGGCCACATGGGTAAACTCCTCATCCTGCATCTTTGCCAAAGCGACTTCAGGCGAATCCAGATATTTTCCCTGTTTGGCAAGTTTTTTACGAATAATATGAGAAGTATAGGCCCAGCGAACCGGTATGTCAGGATACCTCTGTTTAACCTTATGCTCGATATTTTCAAAGGAAACCTGAGCCTCTGCCTGGCTCGACCCGAAGGCGACGAGTAGTATCCCGGTTTTCTTGAGAGCCTTCTGGCCATGGTCACCGGCATTCACCGCAGCAACTGAGAGAAACGGAATTGCCAAGGTAACAAAAAGCGCCATCAATTTCGACCGCATAGTCTTCCCTCCAACCTTGTTTTCCTTCTTGATATTTTCCCAATAAAAAAGCCCCTCAAACGCCATCGGTTTGAAGGGCTGCACCTTGCTTACTTAACCATTTTGTTTCGCCGCGCCATTCCCATCCTCCGCAATTCTTATGGCAATTCCGTACTTTCATGCATCTCGCAGCTGTCGTTGGGGCAAAAGACGTTTAACCAAACCCCTTTATGGCTTTTGGGCTCTATGCCCGCAGCCGGTATGGTGATTTTTCCTTCAGTGCTGACACAAGCTTGGTCCGGGCAATCGATTTCCAACCAGATCCCTCGCTTACCGGTATTGTCAGCCGCCTGTTTCTTTTCCGGTGGAAGTCCGGCGACTTCGGCGTTGCTCAAGACCCGGGCTTCCGGAAAATAAAAGGTAAACCTGGAACCGCTGTCTTGGGTGGTCATAACATGGCTCCTTTCTATAGAAATTAGGTGTGGCACCTTTGGTTATTCACAGATTCGTGGTTTTAATGAGTGTCTTTCCAAGTATGGCCTTTTTTCCTCTGGGGGATGTTCTCAGCGGGTGCCGGCCCGGAAAAAATTCTCATGTATGAATCGGACACTCTGTAATCCCTAATTCGAACAGTATGTCCAATCGGATCAAAGTCAACGGGAGTAACCGCACTTAGCCCGAGTATTTCATGAAATATCCGGGTTAGGGCGTTATTTTTCGAATTCCTTTTTATCGCTGTGCAGAGGGAAAAGTTGGTTCGGAGTGCTGCAGCAAACGCTGGTCTCTCCAGCTGGGCAGCCACTATTGCAGCTGCACCTATCCGTTTGCTTGAAGCTGCGATAAAACTTTCGGGCCGTGAATGCCACCGCCAGAATGACGATCAAAGTAACGACAATGTTTTGCCACATGACAACATCCTTCAGAAACCCATCAGCGATCCCAGCTGGAAAACCGTTGTCGCCAGCGTGAACGCCAACAGGGTGTTGAAGACAATCGAAAACGCACCCCATTTCCAGGATCCACTTTCTCTTGAAATACAAACCACAGAAACGAAACAAGGGGCGTAAAACATGATGAATAGAATGAGGCTAAAAGCGGTCAACGGCCGCCATCCCGGCGCCTGGGCCAGGGTATCCCCTAAAGGTTTGCTGTCTTCAAGATCCACCTCCCCCAAAGAATACGCCGTACCAAGGGTTGAGATGACGACCTCCTTGGCAGCGATACCGCCCAACAGCGCGATGTTCACGCGCCAGTCGAAACCGGCCATCTGGCTGATCGATTCAAGCCTCTGGCCGATACGGCCGGCGACAGAGTTTTTTAACCCGGTCTCGGCTTCGCGGGCATCGATCCGTGCCAATTTCTTCTTGAGGTCGCGCGCCTGGTTTGAAAGGGTTCCATCGTCGCCGTCATATTGGATCTCGCGGATAACCGGCTCGGCAGCTCTGGCCAGCAGTGCCTGTCGCTCGGCCTGGAATTCCTGTTTTGCGCTTTCTGGGAGCCCCGGGTAACTCATCAAGGCCCACATGATGATCGATATGGCCAGTATGATCGTTCCGGCTTTCTTTATGTACTGCCAGGTTCTCTCCCAGGTATGGGTGGTCACCCCTTTGAGCGTCGGCAGACGGTAGGGCGGCAGCTCCATGACGAACGGAGTGGCTTCGCCCCGGATAACTGTTGACCGCAGCAGTTTGGCCACCAAAAGGGCGCCAGCCCAGGCACCCAGGGTGATGCCGAACATCATTATGGCTTCGTATTGGGCAAAGAACGTCGCCACGAGCAGCGCAAATACCGGCAGCTTGGCGCCGCAGTTCATGAACGGAACGGTCAGTATCGTGGTAAGCCTCTCGCGGGGTGACTTCAGGGTGCGGGCTGCCATGACACCAGGTACCGCGCATCCACCGGCAATGCCGCCGGAAATGATAAACGGCATGACCGCACTGCCGTGAAGTCCGAAAATACGAAATATGCGGTCGAGCATGAACGCGACCCGGGCCAGGTACCCGGAATCTTCCAGGATCGCAATACCGAAAAACATAAAGACAATCAGGGGCACAAAGCCCAGAACGCCGCCGACACCATTGATGACGGCTGATATAAGAAGGGATTTGAGTACACCTTCCGGCATGTGATCGGAAACCAGCTGGCTTAGCTTTGCGAAGCCGGTTTCCAGCCAGCTTACCGGTATCTCGCTGTAAGTGAACGTAAACTGGTACAAACCAAAGAGCACGGCCACCATGAATAGGGGACCGAAAAACCTGTGGGTGAAAATGCCGTCTAGCCTATCGGACACATGCAATCGGGAAAGATCATCGGCGCGCGTAATAACCCCCTGGTTCACGATCGAGCGAATGTATCCGTAACGGTGATCGGCAATCATGGCCTCCGGATCGATTGCGAGGGTTTCTTCGAGGTGGTCGCTGACCCGATCAGCGATACCGTCCAGTACAGCCGACAGGTGCGAATTCCGGCGTTTACCGCGCTCGCGCATTTTTTTGTCCGCTTCCATGTACTTCAACGCGATCCAGCGAGGCTGGTAGGTTTCGGTCAGGAATTGCGCGTCTCTGATCAACCGCTCCATCTCGAAGAGAGCCTGATCGATGTCCTGGCCGTAAGAAATCAGCAAGGGTGAACGGGTTTCATGGGATTTGGCGATCTCTTCTACAGCCTGCATCAATTCATCTTTACCGCTGCCGTTGCGGGCAATGGTGGGAATCACCGGCACATTGAGCATCTCCGCCAACCGCTTTTCGTCAATCTCGATCCCACGGCGCTTTGCAGCATCCACCATGTTCAAGGCGATACACACCGGAAGGCCCATTTCCAGCATTTGAATCGACAGGTAGAGGTTTCGCTCCAGGTTTGCGGCATCGACGATGTCGACGACAACCGCCGGTTTCTCGTCGATCAAAAAATCCCGGGCAACTATTTCTTCAAGGGAATAGGCTGTCAGTGAATAGGTCCCGGGCAGATCGACAATAGTAAACCGCCGGTTGTCCTTAATATAAGCCCCGATTTTTTTTTCAACAGTGATACCGGGGTAGTTCCCCACGTGCTGGCGGGCACCGGTCAAAGCGTTGAATAACGTCGTCTTGCCCGAATTGGGGTTGCCGGCCAGAGCGATCGTAGCTTCAATGGAGTTCGTCAACATCCACCTCGATGTAATCCGCTTCGTTGTTGCGCAGTGTCAGGGTGAAACCCATCAGGCGCAAGGCGACCGGGTCATACAGGGGCGCTCTCCCGCGAACCTTGACCCGGGTTCCCGGTACGAGCCCCATGTCACGGATGCGGCGGCCCAGCTCGCCACGAGCCTTGATGGTGCAGATAACACCTTCCTGATTGTCCTTCATATGGCGCATGTTCATGCACGGCATATGTATGCCTCCAATTTTAATGTTGACAGTACAAGATGACGGAGTTAGGTATACCTAACTTTCTTTCATGTCAACCAAAATTTGCACGATCGCGGTGATTTTCAACCCGTTGATCGTCGCTTTCAATATGTCGATAAGGCAGGGGAGCGAAAATGGCCAAAGCACTCCGAAAAATATCGGACAACCTCGAGGATTATCTCGAGACAATCCTTGAACTCGAAAGGGCCAACAAGGTGGCCCGATCCAAGGCGATCGCCGCTAAGATGGGTGTGATGCAGGGCTCGGTAACCGGTGCGCTCAAATCTCTGGCTGAAAAAAACCTGATCAACTATGAACCTTACAGTTTCATCACCCTGACACCCGCAGGAAAAGCCCTGGCATCAGAAATCGCCAGAAAGCATTCGGTTATAAAAGATTTTCTCCGGAACGTACTGCTGCTCGATGACGAACGGGCGGAGGAAAACGCCTGCCGCATGGAACACGCCATGGATCGCACCGCGGTTGAAAGATTGGTTCAGTTCATCGAATATATCCAGTACTGCCCCAGGACCGGTGAAGACTGGATCCAGGCATTCGTGAATTACTATTCGAAACAGGCGGCCGATCGCAATGACTGCCGGCAATGCTTGGAATCATGTGTCGAACGGTTCGGGGAAACCGCCGAATAATTCGGCAATGGCACCGCACCCGGCGGAAAAACCCCTCCCTCACAGCTTAGAGACCAAACTGGCACCCTCCTACGACGCTCCACCCACCGAGCGGATGACATCAGGTCATCCTCAAAAGGGGGCAGGGGCAATATCCCAAGCGGTATAAATCCGAAAAGATAAGCACGAAATTCGAAACAATTCCAAAGTACCGGAAAGCAATGACCAAAACTTGCCAACAGATGTAACAAGTTCGGATCAAAACTAAAGTCAATACCTTCCCCTTGTTAAACGGTTTTGTGTTGCCGACGGAGATGCGACACTTGCGGTCTGAAGCCGATTGATATATGGTTTGCTGACAAAATAATAGCGATCTTCTGGAAAGGAGCACCACCATTTGCAAGAGCTGATTTGCTACTGCTTTGGTTACTCGGCCGAAGACATACGGCAGGATGTCTTCACTAACGGCCATTCCTTAATCATGGAAGAGATCAGGACCACCAAGCAGCTCGGCGGCTGCCAGTGTGCCACCAATAATCCCAAAGGCCGCTGATGCCTTCCCGACGTCCGCCGGGTGGTGGACATGGTAAAACCGGTACCATAGACCTAAAGTGAGCGTTTCAGATTTTAAATGGAGGGGGAACTGCTTTATTTATAAGGAATTCTATCATAGTTTGATTTTAAATTTGAAACCCATCGGGATTGCCGATCTTTATCCGCCTCTGGAGGGTTGTCGCATCTGCGGCGTCATATGCAATTCCGCATAGCTGACTATAGCGGAACGACATCTTCCTTGTAGCTGCGGCAACCTCGACAATCGCTCAAATTAGGATAGCATAAAATCAATCGGGCAGGAATTCACCTGTGCACGTCCATATCGAAGATTTCGTTCCCTTTGTTTCCTGGATCCGTGGCTATGGCCGGCGTTTCATCAAAGCCGATCTTTTTGCCGGACTGACGGTGGCGGTTGTTGCTGTCCCCCAGTCCATGGCATATGCCCTTATCGCCGGGCTGCCGGTCCAATACGGCCTGTACGCATCGATCGTTCCCACTATCATCGGCTGTTTGTGGGGCAGCTCGGCGCATTTGATCACCGGTCCGACCACTGCCGTTTCCCTTGTGGTCTTCAGTTCACTCAGTCCATTGGCCCAGCCGGATACGGCTCTCTACCTGGAATTTGCCTTTTTCTTGGCGTTGATGGTCGGAGTACTTCAGATAACCATGGGCCTGGCGCGCCTGGGTGCCCTGCTCAATTTCGTTTCCCACTCCGTACTGCTGGGGTTCACTGCCGGTGCGGCGGTGCTCATCGCCTTCAAACAGATTCCCGGCCTGCTCGGGATCCAGATCGAAAAATCGAGTGTTTTCTACGAGCATCTTTTCAACATTGTCACTCATCTCCACCAGTCCGAGATCATCACTTTTATGCTCGGTGTCAGCCACGATCCTCGTCATACTGACCGTAAAGCGCATCCGCCCCAATTGGCCGGGTACATTGATCGCCATGGTGCTGGTGGGGGCAATCGTCGCCGTCTTCGATCTGGACGAAAAAGGGGTAGCGGTTGTCGGGGCCATCCCCCGCAGCCTGCCGCCATTCCATCTGCCGAACCTCACGGAAGTCTCGCATGTCGGCCAACTGGCATCGGGTGCGTTGGCCATCGCCATCCTCGGATTGGTTGAAGCCGTGTCCATCGCCAAGTCGATCGCCGATCAAACCCGGCAACGGCTCAACATCAACCGTGAGTTTATTGGCCAGGGTCTCGCTAATTTTTCGGCCGCGCTTTTCAGCGGATATCCCGGCAGTGGGTCGTTCACCCGATCGGCAGTCAATTTCAAATCCGGTGGTAAAACACCCGTCAGTGGCATATTCTCCGGTGTCGCGGTAGCGGCTACGATTTTGTTGGCGGCACCTCTGGCGGCCAAGCTGCCGATGTCCTCTCTGGCCGGCGTCCTCATGGTGGTTGCCTATGACATGGTACGCAAGGAAGACATCGCCCGTACGATCCGGGCAACCCGCAGCGACGCCGTGGTCCTGCTCATCACCTTTCTCTCCACCCTGCTGTTGAACATCGAATTCGCCATTTACGTCGGTGTGCTTTTATCCATCGGAATGCACCTGGCCGCCACTTCCCACCCCCGCATTCACTCGGTCGTGCCGGATCCTGGAACCGGTAAAATGATCGGATCGGCCTACGGTGAGACCTGCTGCCAGATGGACATCCTGTACATCGAGGGCTCGATTTTTTTCGGGTCGGCCACTTATGTGCTGGACGATCTGAACCGTCGCCTGCGCAACCATCCGGAAATCGCCAACATTCTCATCCGTATGCATCGGGTCAACACGATGGATGCCAGCGGAATTCACATACTTGAAATTACTCAGGAAGAAATCCGGCAGCGCGGCGGAGGCCTGTACTTTTCCGGTATGAATCACCATGTTTTCGAGGTGTTCAAAAACTCCGGTTTTCTATCTGAAATTGGGGAAGCCCACATACGGACCACAACCGGTGCGACCATCCGGCAGGCCATGCGAGAGTCGTTCTGCCCGGCAGTTTGCGCCGCATGCGAATTAACGGTTTTTGAGGAATGCCCGGAGCTGAAAATTGGCAACTGGGAAATCTTCGGTCCGAACGTACAACCCCGGGTTTGTTCTCTCCCCCGAACGATCTCGAGCGACCGGATAGGCGCCGATCCGGTCGCCGATACACACGTGAACGGCGGAAAAGGAACAGGGGCAATATGATCAAGCTTCTCGTTTACACCGATGGCAAACCGGCGGCAATGTCCGCCTTGCACTTCGCCGCCGTACTCACGAAACGTCTATCCGCCGAACTGGCCGTCATTACCGTTCGCCGCGGTACCGATACCACAGAAGAGCTGCCGCCGATCGGGGTGGAATTTTCTTTAGAAAAACGAGATTCCCTGCCTGTGGGACTTCAAATCCTGGCCGGTGCGATCGATGTGCTTACCACCGAAGGTCTGCTGCAGCGCCAACCCAACGTTACCATTCGCGATGTACCCAACGGCCACCTGTTCGTCTGCAAGACAATAACCGGGGAACGCATCCTGTTTTATGAATGCTTTGGTCACTTTATCGAAACGATCAATCATGAAATCGATCGCAACGGCTATAACCTGCTCATTATCTCCCCTCCCAGACGCAAGGGGTTGGGACGCCTGGTCACCGGGGACACCACTCGCAAGCTGGCTCTGGACCTGCACACATCGGTCCTGACGGTACGCGGTGGCGGACCCGACAGCCGATTCATGATCTGTGCGGACGGCTCTCCATCGGCGCGCCGCCAGTTTCCGTTGTTGAAAAACTTGCTTCCCGCCATCAGAGAGCCAGTGGATCTGGTCTGGGTGAAAAAACCGGATGACGAAAAGGATGCATTAAAAGCGGCCGCCGAATGTCTGCAACATGCCAGAAATTGGCTTGAAAATTGTGACAGGAACGGTACCGTGCATCGGCTCGAAGGCGACAACCCGGCGAATCTGATCGTCGAGACCGCCGGCGGCAATGCCGTCATCGTCATGGGTGCCAGCCTGCGGCACGACGTGTACCGGCGCATGTTGGGAAGTCTTCCCATGCAGGTGTTGGCCCAAACAGATGCGAGTGTGCTTTTGGTCAAGCTTCCGCCTGAGGCGGATTCTGATTTTTTCAAAGACCCCTTTACCTGTTAAGCTGCGGTTATCATGGAGGAACCATATGTCTGAGACTTTGATCGGCGTCATCATTGGGGGGATTATCGCCAGCATCGCACCGGTATTCACGCTTGTCATCGATCATCGCCGCTGGCGACGCGAATCAAAGCTGGCCTATCTGTTGTCCGAAAGAAAAAACCTTGAGGCACTATACGCTAAAAATCTGAAAAGGTTTTCTAAAGCCATCGCGGAAAACAGCTTCTCTTCGGATATGATTTCAGATTTTCTGTTATCGATGCCCACAGATGTATCCAAAACCTTTAAAGCATTTATGGCCGATCCGGAAAAAACCGAAAAAAAATGCAAACAATTCTATATGAACCTTGCCGTGGCAATGCAAAAATCACTGTCCGAAATTGACCATAAAATTGAAGTGTTAGTAGCATAAGTGGAAATCAAGAATGCTTTTGACTTTTATCGAAGGAACGGCTAAAAACAATTAACCCCCTGGTATCTCACAATTTAATTAAATCCCCCGAGTCGTCGCCATCTTATTGAAACAAAAGTGGCACACTTTCGATACAATGCTATACAATCGCCGGACAGTCCCACATTTTGACAAAAATATCTCTTGCTTTGGTCCCGATTTGGTGCTCTATATTTGACCGATGAGCTGACTTAATGTTGCTGTTCGCCTCCTGCGGTTTTACTTCTTTTTCTTTCTCCAACTGCGCTGCTCTTCTTTCTAGACTTCTTACGCCGACTTTATTAAACTGTAGAAATGCTTCTTAAAGCTATGATAACCCGGTTTCTATGGTCAAACGACAGGGACGCTTTATTTCAACAGAGCATCTCTAAACAAAGAAAAGAGGATGAGGTAATTTCTAAGCTTACTCCTAAAGTGTCATCAGGGTTCAAAATAATATACAGACGCCCTTAAACGGTGAAGGCAAATCCATCCACTATAAACTGCGTGATTACAGATCGTTGGAACGGAAAGGCGAAGAAATACTGCGCATCAGTATGATTTTTCATACGGATATGCGGGAAATTCCCACTCCAACCAACTAACAATTGAAATAAAATCAAAGTGTTAAGTCAAATGGCATTTATTTTGCTTCAACAGACTTAGAAAACCGCATCGGCACTAACTGCATATATTCTTTCAAAAGTAAATTGTGTGAGTTATTTATTGAAAAACAATCGCAGCAGCCGGTCAAAAATGCATTAAGTAAGCATATTTTATTACGCCAATGTGCAATATCGGGAAAACCGAAAAGCATTGGCATTATCCCCTTTGAAATAGGGCCGGGTTATCGATAGGATTGCATCGCCGTTGACCGTTGGCGGCAATGGCCTAACTATTAACCAGAACTTTCACCCTTTTTCGCCCTCCGAAAAATCACCGACGCAGGGGGGCGGAGACCAAATCCTGCAGATGGACTGCAGGGTCGTTTGAATTGTTGTGGACATAACGAAAAGGAGGAGAAAATGAAGAAGTATTTTCTGATTTTGCTGGTCGTGATCGTGGGACTATCGCTCACAGGTATTGTCTCTGCAGCCGACAAGGATGCCATTAAGGCTCAGGTCGATGAAATCGTTGTGGCAATTGATGGCGGCAAAATGGCTGGGGATTTTTCGGACGCAGCCAAAAAAGAACCCAACTATGTTTACATTATGGAGGAAAGCGGCACACTGCTGGTTCACCCCTCCCTGGTGGGGCAAAGCCTCAAAGAGAAGGCGGCACCAGCTTACGATGCTATAGTCACGGCGACTCCGGAAGGCACATGGGTGATGTACCAATGGAAAGGCGCAGAGAAAAACGCCTATGTCCGCAAGACCAAAAGCGGCGTTATCGTGGGCAGTGGTTACTAACCCGGATTTCTCCTGAAACCTTTTCAAAAAGCTTGACGAAGCGCGTCGTACGGAAAGGGGTTATCGTCTCTGACCGTCTTGGATAAAAAAATACTATTGGCGGCCTGAGGAATACTGCGATTAGACTATCGTCGTCTTCAATTTGTTTCACGAGAATATAAGCGGACGCAGGCCAATCACCAGCCTCGTCCGCTTTTTTTCTTAAATTTTGGCACGACCCAACCTTCTAATGCCACTGCTTACTTCTGGAACATTATAAAATCACCATTTTTTGATTGTTTCAAACAGCGCAATCTTCGGACATGGCTTTTTTTTCAGGGCGACAGAGTGGACATTAGGTAGAGAACCGAGATATTTTGATTCTCTTCAAGAGAGGTGTTAACGTATAGTACAGCGCGGCCACAGCAGGAAAGCACACGAGCGACCAGGCAGCAACCGCCCGCAAGGTCGTATCCCAAAGCTGGTGAACGGCTACCCAGAAATCGGCTTTAAACAGAGCGACCAGTTCCTGGGCTGAATATGGTAATGGGTCGGCACCAAACAGCCAATCGCCAAAGTGAAAGAATGGAATAAGTAGAGCAAACTGAAGAGGGTAAACGAGATAATTAACCAGCTGCATAGCCGGTAAGTTCAACCGAAAAATGATTGCAACTATCGTGCATATAATTGTCGTGGCACCAATCACAGGGAAAATGCCGATAACAACCCCGCAGGCCAAACCGAGGCCGACCTTTTCCGGTGAAATACCCTGGCGGAGCAATCGGACGATCGGATCGACAATCCGCCTTCTAAAAAACCCCGGTCTTTTCATCTATTTCGCCTCTTCTTTTACCTTCTCAACAATTTCAGTAACAGCCTATCTTCAAACCTAAGTATTGAGCCGCTTAATTTCAACAACGATAGGATGGTTAGAGGAAACCAGCAAGTCTCAGCCAGCATGAAAAATTTGACAATGTTAAAATGCGATCATATGTTTCGATATATGTCGAACTATGAAAATAATAACCTCGAAGAATATTCAGCGGTTTTCAAAGCCCTCTCCAATCCGAATCGCCTGAAAATATTCCTGCGACTGGTTTCGTGCTGCAAGCCCGGAACCATCGGGTATTTTGATGACGAGAACACAGCCACCATCGGCCAACTCGGCCAAGAGGTCGATATTGTCAAATCAACTGTTTCGCACCATATCAAGGAATTGAGGCGGGTTGGATTGATCCAGACCGAACGCCGGGGCCAAAAGATCGCCTGCTGGGTAGACCCGGTCATGGTGACGGCGCTGAAAGACTTTTTCACATTTTAATATGTAAAAACTGAGCATCTCTAATTAAAAAACTAACAGCATTCCCTTTACAATAATCCCCCTTATAATTTAAAACGCTCAGATCAGGAAAAAGAAAGGATGATGAAAATGGACCCGAAAAAACCAGACACCGCGCGCCAATCCGTGCGGGACCGTTACAGCCAATTGGCGACTGCATCGAGGTGTGGATGCGGCTCCTCATTGACGCTTTCCTGCTGTGCAGCCAAGCCTGCCGCTGCAGACACCATGGCTCAACGCATCGGCTATTCCAAGGAAGAGCTCGCAGGCCTCATCGACGGCGCCAATATGGGACTGGGATGCGGTAATCCGGGAGCTATCGGCAAAATGAAACCGGGGGAGACCGTCCTGGACCTCGGCAGCGGCGGCGGTATCGACTGTTTTCTGGCTGCCAGGGCCGTGGGAGATACCGGACAAGTCATTGGGGTCGACATGACCCCGGAAATGGTTTCAAAAGCCAGAGAGAATGCTGAAAAACTAGAAACCAATAATGTCGAATTTCGCCTGGGTGAAATCGAACATCTTCCGGCAGCCGATGGCGAGGTTGACGTTATTCTTTCCAATTGCGTTATCAATCTTTCACCTGAAAAAGATAAAGTCTTTCGCGATGCATTTCGGGTGCTGAAGCCCGGTGGGCGCCTGGCCATTTCGGACGTGGTCTCGATAGCCCCCCTGCCAGACCATTTACGGGAGCAGGCAGCCATGGTAACCGGTTGTGTCGCCGGTGCCGAAACCGTCAAGCGCCTGGAGCGTTTACTTATGGAAAGCGGCTTTGTCGATATCCGCATTCAGGTTCGCCAGGAGAGCCGGGAGTTCATCAAAGAATGGTTTCCCGACAGCGGTGTTGAAAATTATGTCGCGTCGGCAACCATCGAAGCGGTTAAACCAGTGAAAAAAAATTGACTACAGGGAATATGTGATGCACAAGATTCAAGCCATACTCATGGTGGTAATCATTCTTGGCTGTACAGCGAAAGAGGAACATTTAAAAACGTTTACTTCGCGTCAGGTAACCGAAGATAAAGATTTTTCTTACGGTTCAGTGCAGGTTAAAATTAATCCAAAAATAAATTATTTTAATATCTCAGGGAGTATAAAGAAGAATAAAAATTGGGATGACCCCACCAAGAGAGATTTTCATATTTTCACCAGTCCCGGCATAAACAAGATCGTATTAATAGAAATATATACCAGAGATCGGCCGCACTCCTTTCAAGCTTCTGAAGGCAGTAAATTGACGGAAAACATGGCACTGATTCAAGGCGGCAGTAAACTCGTTGCCGGCAAAACCTGGGAAGTTTATACGCGAGCACTCCCAGAATTTCCGGAGTATATATTAAGCGCCATCAGCCAAAAAGGAATCAGTACCGAACCGTATCGCTGCGGTCTGGAAATCGGTGTAGCCAGAGAGTTAGATCGTTTCACCAGGATTTATATCAGCTACATAAAGGGCATAGAAGACTGCCAATCTCTTCCGCGAAATGGCAGTGCTTTAAGTAATGACCAACTAAAGTTAATGCAGGATTTTGCAGACCAATTTGATGAAAATATTATTATATCAGATCTTTCAGGTGGATCATAAAGGCCTGTATTACCGAAATATTACCTAAACTGATCGGTTCCAGATTCAAGGTTCCAGGTTCAAAGAGTATAACATTCTGATACTTCTAACTTTACACTCCATTGTTTGAATTTCGGCTTTTACCCATTGGGTGAAACATAGAATTCAACCCAATTGATGCGTAATACGATTGTTAAAGACCAGTTATGGCACTCTAACGGGGAACCGTAAAACCGGCCTGGGCGGGAAACAACTCAACCGAGGTTTTAACAACACGCTTACAGCCGTATAACGGTTGGTTTTCCTGTGGGACTGATATCTATGCCGATCGTATCTCCGGTTTTAAAACCGATCCGTTTAATATTCCTGACAACATCTTCATGCCGGTCCGCTTGCCAGTAAACAGTCCAGAGGGGATTGCGTACCGTGTCGATCCCGTACGCGTCATGACTGCACAAACTCAATCGAAATTCGTCTTTGGAAATCAGCGTGTCGGCTTCAGATAAGAAGATATCAATAAAATACAGGTTTTTATGCAGAGCTTTTGATAGTTGGCCCTGTAACTCCGGCATTTCCTCCAAATATTTACAGGCCACCTGATATAGATTGTCCGGATTATGAATAGACAATCCGAGTACGGCATATCGCTGATGTTTTAGGGCAAAACTTTCCATATCCTTTTCAAATGCCCTGATTGTCGCCATGATATCATCGATCGTAGGCTCGGGGACCTTGTCCTCGTTGATCTTATCCTCACACTGGCTAATAATTTTTATGTAAAATTGCCGAGCATCTATCACATATAGTGGCCGTTCTCGATAATTTCTTCGTTTGCGTATTCGATGGATACCACCCAAAATAATAGATCTTTCACTTTCTGCTTGCTCCAAAACTTCAACACTAGAAATGTCCTTGGCCTGCACGACATATATTTCACCATCGCCTGAAACGACAAATTCTATTTCACATCTAAATCCGAGTGTCTCTTGAATTTTTTCCGATAGCCGAAACAGTTGGATATCATGGGGTGTCTGGGTAATAAACGGTTCGCTTTTCATCTTGTGTGTCCGGTCGCGGCAGTAACCAAATTCCCATTGTCCGCCGATCATTTTGGCCATCACGTTGGAACCTTCCACAAACGGCATGACGATCACGCCCATATCTTCGATGTCGAAAGCCGGTGCATGATTGAAGATTTGCTGGCGACGAATCGTTAGCCTTTTGGTTGAACCGGCCAGCTTCATGATTTTTTTACGAGCATAGATGATTCCAGCCACATCGGCATATGTTTCAACAGAATCAAACGTGCCGCTTTTGAATAGCTCTTCCTGGGGATGGGCGCTGCGGGCAATCACCTTAAAGCTTTCGCGGTGCCCTTCGAGGAAGCGGTCAAGGGCTTCGAAATCTTTGATTTGAAACTGTTCAGCGGGAACATATAAAAAATCTGGCACGCCGAATTGCTTTTTTTTCAACAGTGACAACAACCGGGCTTTTTCCGGGAAAAAGGTTACCTTCGTATTCATCTCGCCACCATTATAGATACTCTTTCAGTTTAACTGATTAATATTATACCATATGTTTCGCTAATTTTCATAGATACCGCGTGGATATTTCTTTCTAACTCAACCTTTCTTGTGAGTTTCCTTCCTGCATATGTCAGTAATTTTTTTCAGCGAACCGGAAAATACGGATAAACTCCCCGGTTGTGCTTTTTCATCTTATTCGCCGATCATTTAATTTTTTTCTTGACAGAATTACCAGTGACACGTAAATTGGTAAAAACTGACTGAGTGCTCAGTTAAATACAGCAGTGCGGATTTTATATGCCCACAAGAAAGAAAAAACGTATCCTCAAGGCCGCCACAAAACTGTTGGCACTGAAGGGATACAAGGACGCTTCCATGGCTGAGTTGGCCAGGATAACCAATGTCGCCCAGGGAACCATTTTTTACCATTACAACAATAAAGAAGCCCTGTTTCTCGCCATTTTAAAAGAAATTGAAAAGGAAATTGTAACCGAATTCAACCAATACCTTTCCGAAAGACACTTTGATTCCGGTTTGGAAATGATGGAAGACGTGGTCGGATTCTATCTTTTGCTGGCTGGCCAGATGGAGGATCAGTTTCTGCTTCTCCACCGGCACGATGCCTACGAGCTGGCCAAGGTAAATCCGGACTGTCGGGAGTATCTTGAATCCATTTATAACTGTCTTGTCGATATTTTCGAAAAAACGATTGTCGCCGGGCAAACCGATGGCTCTGTGGCAAATCTGCCGGCCCGAAAAACAGCACTGATCATATTTACAATGGTCGACGGTCTGGTGAGATTCAACTCATACAATCTATACAATGCGGCCGCGCTTTATGGCGATCTCATCTCATCGATCAAACGAATATTGGTAAATCATCAACCGACTGGTTAGGAGCGGTCACATGTGGGTCAAAATATTTCCTTTTATCAGCTGGTTCCGTAACTACAATATTGCTACCCTGAGGATAGACGCCCTGTCAGGCCTGACGGTGGCATTGGTTCTCATCCCCCAATCCATGGCATATGCACAATTGGCCGGCTTGCCGGCCTATTACGGACTATATGCCTCTTTCTTGCCGCCGATGATCGCTTCGCTGTTCGGTTCCAGCCGCCAATTGGCCACGGGTCCGGTTGCGGTGGTCTCATTGATGACCTCAGCATCTCTCGCCCCCTTAGCTACCGTTGGCAGCGAAGGATACATTGCATATGCAATTTTGCTGGCTTTGATGGTCGGGCTGTTCCAGCTGGCGCTGGGGATTCTCCGGTTGGGACTGGTGGTGAATTTCCTCTCCCATCCGGTTGTCAACGGATTTACCAATGCAGCGGCCATTATTATCGCTTCTTCTCAGCTTTCCAAAATGTTCGGCGTCTATGTCGATACGGCTCCCCATCACTATGAAACCATACTGCATGTTTTCCAGTCCGCTGTCCACTATACGCATTGGCCGACCCTATTGATGGGAATCTTTGCCTTCGTGGTGATGTACGGCCTCAAATGGCTTTCGCCGCGCATCCCCAACGTTCTCGTGGCCGTGGTTTTGTCGATCCTCATATCCTGGGGCTTCGGTTACGAACACAACCAGATAGCCAGTATAGCCGCGATCGATTCCTCCGAGGCTCAACACCTGATGGAATCATTCAACCAGGCCATAGGAAAGATTCCAACCCTGTCCAAAGAACGAACGCTTTTAAGGAACGATCTGGGAACGGCAGAACGGAAACACGATCCGGTCGGTGTTCTCGATGCGCAACACGATATCAGCGTCTTAAATGTCAACATCGCGCGTTTGAAACATGAGGCGCATTCAAGCAGGGAAAGCCTTCGCAACCTCCTATTCACCGGCATCACTCAGGCCGATGGCGAGCAGCGGTTCATCCCCCAAGAAAGGGTTCCCGTGGGACTTAAAACTGACGGGCGAACCTGGCGTGTCAAAATCGGTAACACCCCACTCGATATCGAACACCTGACTATGATGGGCGGTGGTGCGGTCGTCGGAAGTATTCCCCAGGGTCTGCCGGCCCTGAGTGTTCCAAACATCGATCTGGGTATAATGCTTCATCTTCTGCCATTTGCAGCCATCATCTCTTTACTGGGATTTATGGAAGCGATATCCATCGCCAAGGCCATGGCCGGAAAGACCGGTCAAAGGCTCGATCCCAACCAGGAACTCATCGGCCAGGGGCTGGCCAACATTTTCGGTGCCATTGGTAAAAGCTATCCGACATCGGGATCTTTTTCCCGTTCGGCCGTCAACCTGCAGGCCGGAGCGATCTCAGGCCTGTCGAGTGTTTTCACCAGCATGGCGGTAATCATCGTACTTCTTTTCTTCACCCCCTTGCTCTACCACTTACCCCAAGCGGTATTAGCCGCAGTCATTATGATGGCGGTTATCGGCCTTGTCAACGTGTCCGGATTTATCCACGCCTGGGAGGCCAAATGGTATGACGGTGCGATTTCAATAATTACTTTCGTCGGCACACTGGCCTTTGCGCCCCACCTGGATAAAGGGATCATGATCGGGGTCCTACTTTCCCTGGCGGTTTTTCTCTACAAGAGCATGCGCCCCACTGTGGTATCGCTGGCCCGGGCTCAAGACGATCATCTTCGATGTGCGGAAACTCACGGGCTGAAGGAATGCGAATATGTAGCTTTGGTGCGCTTCGACGGTCCGCTTTTTTTCGCCAACGCCAGCTATCTCGAAGACAAGGTTACCGCTATCATGACGGCCAAGCCCAAGCTTAAACATCTTATCATTGTATCAAACGGGATCAACGACATCGATGCCTCCGGCGAGGAAACCATTTCCCTGTTGGTGGACCGAGTCAGGAGCGCCGGGGTCGATATTTCCATGAGCGGTATTAATGAATCGGTAATGAAAGTTTTCAACCGTACGCATTTTTCGTCCAAACTGGGAAAGGACCACTTGTTTCCGACCATGGAAAGGGCCATCGACACCATCCACGTTAATGCTCACAGTGAGGCTCTCGAAGAAACCTGTCCACTTTTAACGACTTGCCTTCTGGTAAAAAATTAAACAAGAAGGGAAAGATCATGCCCGTGATCACAATATTCAGCGGTGATTTCTGCAACGAACAGCAGACCGTCCGGGAAGTTTGCACACAAACCGGTTACGATCAAATTACAGATAATGAACTGGTTTCCCAAGCGAGCCGCCTATCCGGTATGCCGGAGACAAAAATACAACGCGCTTTTTCCGCCAAGACTTCGGTTTTCAATAAATTTACCCACGAAAGGGAGCGCTCTATTTCCTACCTGCGCCAGGCATTGGCCGAGCAACTCTCCGATAGAGACAAATTGATGATTTTCGGATATTCCGGCCAACTCATCCCGAGAGACATAAGCCATGTGCTCTGGGTCTGCCTCATCGCTGACATGAAAACGAGGATTGCGGCAGCGGCCCGGGAGCTCGAAGTCTCCGAGCAGGAAGCGGTTAAAATCATCCGCCATGGAGATGAAGACCGCGGTGCCTGGTTGCATATGCTTTCAGACATCAAAGATCCCTGGGAAAATTCTTTGTATGATATCGTTTTCCCGACGGATAAAATGACCCCAATGGAAATTGCCAAAGGCATCCGGGAAAACGTAGAGAAAGACGTGGTCCGTCCCACCACACGGTCTAAAAGAGCTATGGACGACTTTTTCCTGGCATCCAGGGTGGAAACCGCGTTGGCCGAAGAGGGCCATAGCGTTGGTGTCAAGGTCCGATCGGGTCATGTTACCCTGTCCATTGACAAGCATGTGTTGATGCTCAGCCGTTTGGAAAGCGAGCTGAAATCGATTGCCGATAAAGTGAAGGGGGTTTCTCACGTGGAAACAAAAGTCGGTGCGGGATACTACCAGGCGGACATTTACCGCCGCCAGGATTTTGAGGTGCCTTCAAAAATCCTGCTTGTAGACGACGAGCGGGAGTTCGTTCAAACGTTGTCGGAAAGATTGATGATGCGGGACTTAGGTTCAGCCGTGGCATACGACGGCGAGTCGGCCCTTGAAGTCGCCAGGCATGACGAACCGGACGTCATGATTCTCGATCTCAAGATGCCCGGCATCGACGGCATCGAGGTGCTGCGCCGAGTCAAAGAGACTCAGCCGGCCATCGAGGTCATCATATTGACCGGTCATGGGTCGGAAGCCGACAGAACCGTTTGCATGGAGCTGGGCGCTTTCGCATACCTGCAAAAACCGGTCGACATTGACGAGTTGAGTGCCACCATTAAAGCCGCCCATGAACAGATTCGTCGGAAACAGAATGAATAGAAACGGTTCCCGGTGGAAAACAGCCAGAAAATCTGCCGTTAAAGTAGTGCAACAGAGTGCATTTTAACCGGTAAATAGACACTGGAGCCCTTATGTTTGGCCTGGTAAACCTGAAACCGCTTTTCTGGGAAAAAAACGTCCGAATAGCAGCTCCCGGTGCGTCGGAGTATCTCTTCAACTACCGTCGTATATGGAAAGACGCGATTCTTCTGACAGGTATCGTGACGCTTTTACCGCTCATTTTTATTACCTTGGTCAATTACCGTTTCACCGGCCAGGCCATGGGGTCCGAATGGCTGTTGCGAACGTCGCGAACTGTCTCTAACACCCAGCGGGCGATCTCTTTCTTTCTGACAGAACGCCGGTCAGCGCTCGAATTCATTGTTCATGACAACAGCGCCGAGGTCCTGCAAGATCCCATCCGGCTTTTCGCAATCCTGGAAAATCTTAAACGCAGTTTCGGTGGTGGATTCGTGGACCTGGGGTTGATCGAATCCGACGGCAAGCAGAAGGCCTATGCTGGTCCCTACGGACTCCAGGACAAAGATTATAACGATCAACCCTGGTTCAAACAGGTTATCAAGCGTGGGGCCTTCACCAGCGATGTCTTCCTGGGTTATCGCCATGTTCCGCATTTGGTCATCGCCGTGAAAAAGAAAACGCCTGGCGGTTCGTTCTTTGTCCTCAGGGCGTCTATCGCTATAGAGCCGTTTAATGAACTTTTGGCAAACCTCGAATTGGGCGGTCTGGGTGATGCTTTTATCATCAATCGCGATGGGATTCTTCAGTCCAATTCGCGCTACCACGGCCGGATCCTGGAAAAAATCGCCCTGCCTGTCCCGGTATATTCCGACGCCACACAGGTGCACGAGGGGAAAAGTGTTGATGGTGAACCACTTTTCATCGGTTACCGGTTCATTGCGGAGACCCCCCTTATCCTGATGATCGTCAAACAGAAAAACGAGCTCATGAAACCGTTGACCAAGACACACCTGGAAATCATTATTTTCCTGCTGGTCAGCGTCACTATCATCCTCGCCGTTATCGTCGGCATGGTCACCTTCATGGTAAACAAAGTTTATGCTGCCGATGAACGCCGGCTCATGATCCTGCACCAAATGGAGTATGCCAATAAAATGGCCTCGATCGGACGCATGGCGGCCAGCGTCGCACACGAAATCAACAACCCCCTGGCGGTCATCAATGAAAAGGCAGGACTCATCAAGGACCTCTTCACAATAAAACAGCTATACGCCGGGGACACGAAGCTCATTGGCCTGGTTGATTCGGTGCTCAGTTCGGTCAAGCGGGCCGGGAAGATTACCAAAAGGCTCCTGACCTTTGCACGCAATCTGGAGGCTAAAATCGAAACCGTTCAACTGCAAGAAACAATCCGGGAAGTCCTGAGTTTTCTGCACAAGGAGGCCGAACACCGTAACATAGATATCCACGTGGAAGCACTCGCGGACATACCGTCCATCGAAACCGACCGGGGCAAGCTGGAGCAAATATTCTTAAATATCATCAATAACGCCTTCGCCGCCATGTGTGATGGCGGTCGATTGAAGATCCAAATCAACCGCTCCGGAATGAAAAAGGTCGAAATCCGTATCTGTGACGACGGATGTGGTATCTCGAAGCCAGACCTGCAACGAATATTCGAACCATTTTTCTCGACCAAAACCGGACAAGGTGGCACCGGTCTAGGACTATCCATCACGTACAATCTGACGCATGAAATCGACGGTCAGATTGCGGTCGATAGTGAAGTTGGTAAAGGGACATGCTTTACCATCGTCTTGCCGTTAAAATTGACGAACGAGGAAGGGGCAAATGCATGCGTGTGCTACTCGTAGATGACGAAGAGGAATTGGTTTCGGCTCTGGCAGAGCGATTATTAATGCGCGATATCGAGGCTGAATGGTTCACAACGGGTACCGACGCACTGCAAAGAGTGGAGGCCGTATGTTTCGACCTGGCCGTGCTTGATATGAAGATGCCCAAAATAAGCGGACTGGCCCTTAGAGAAAAACTTCATGCCAAATGTCCCGACATGAAATTTATTTTCTTGACCGGCTATGGTTCTGAAAAAGATTTTGCGTCGGCGACCACAAAGGTGAGCACGTCCGACTACCTGGTTAAACCGGTAGACATTGACGTCCTGCTCGGCAGAATGCATGAACTGCTCGATAATAAAAGAGGTGGCGCGTGAACCAGAAAGCACAGATATCAAATGACAAGGGATTAAGGTTCTTTGGGAAAATCACGGCTTCGGTCACCCATGAAATCAAAAACGCTCTGGCGACCATTAATGAAAATGCAGGGCTGATGACAGACTACATTGAAATGGCGGCCCGGGGGCGGCCGTTGAACCCTGAGCAGCTCGACAAACTTTCCACGAGAATCACAGATCAGGTGAAACGGGCGGATACCCTGCTGAAAACCATGAATTGCTTAGCTCACAGTGTCGACGACCCGGTAAAAACCGTAAATTTAGGCGAAATCCTGCAGCTGTTTGCTCTTTTGTCGGTACGATTCACCGCCCTGCGAGGGATGGCCATGGATATCGGAGGACATCCGGAATCGATGAATATTCAGGCATCTCCGTTTTCGCTGCTGAATGCACTGTTTCTGTGCCTGGAGTTTGCCATGGAAGCCGCCGGGCAAGGCCAGCGCATTGAACTGAAACCGGAGAAAACCGATACGGGTGTCCGGATTTACTTCTCACCGCTACCTGGGATTGACCGTATGCCGAGCGATTCATTTCCGTCATCACAAATCCCTGACCTGTTGGAGAATCTCACGGCGGATTTCATCATTGATGCTGAAGCCGAATCCGTTGCATTGGATCTCTCCGATCCATGACGACCACCTTAAAAC
This sequence comes from uncultured delta proteobacterium, assembly GCA_963848135.1. Taxonomy (GTDB): domain Bacteria; phylum Desulfobacterota; class Desulfobacteria; order Desulfobacterales; family SG8-13; genus JARFQH01. The sequence goes on along the minus strand of CAWKCK010000012.1, from coordinate 78,041 downwards.
CGATGAAAAATTGTCAGGGTAAAACATCAATCAAAGAACATGAAAAGGAGCCGAACCATGACGGAGAAAGTGTTGCTCGTCGATGACGAGGAGGATTTTTTAGAAGTTCTGGCCGAACGGATGACAAGCCGGGGGATCGAAGTCTCCACGGCCACATCCGCCACCGAAGCAATTCGAATTGCGGAGAATGAATCATTTGATGCCATCATTGTGGATTTGATGATGCCTGAAATGGACGGCCTCGAAGCCCTCAAACTGATTAAAGAGAAAAAACCGGAATCACAGGTCATCTTGTTGACGGGCCATGCGACAGTAGATAAGGGCATCGAGGCCATGAAGCTCGGCGCTATCGATTTTCTGGAAAAACCGGCCGACCTTTCACAGCTGACAGAAAAAATCAAGAAGGCCCATGCCAAGAAGATGATTATCGTCGAAAAACAAATCGAAGAGAAAGTGAAAAAAGTTTTGAGGACCATGGGATGGTGAGCCTTAGATCGTCACTTTTCGAACAGAACGACCGCTTGGGTTACTGGCCGTATTTTGTGTTCTATTACAATTGACTAAAGATGGAAGGGGGTGGCTGAGCTGGCCGGCTTTTACGGTCTGCGAAATTGATACCCAATCTACGCAAGGTTCCGCAACTTCTTTAATACCGAGGGAACCGGAGTGAAAATGTCGTCCGAATAGAAAACATTAGTATTCGATCACTTCATTCTATAAAGAGCTCGGTCAACCCGTGGTGCAAGTCGGGTTCTAAGTAGCCTTTAGAGGTATTCAACCCCATAACCAAGGAGTTTAAAATGAAAAAATGGAATCTTTTTTTATGTCTGCTATTTCTTGTTATTTTTGTCTCAATGGGGCCGGCTTGTCAACAGTCCGGAGGTTCAACGGTTGTGGAACTGCGCGGGGCAATTCAAAAAGACAATACTAGTGGCGACCTTCATATAAGGTCGGGAGGTAAGCTCTATACCGTAGAGGGCCAGAATAACCTATCAGAGATGGTCGGTAAAATGGTCACTCTCAAAGGCACCATTGCCGAAAATGGCGGTAAAAGCACCTTCACGGTGGATTCAGCGGTTGAAAATTAGGCCGGGCCGACTAACTGTCTCCAACCTTCTAAGTTTTTGAAATATATTTAGATGTGAAATGTCGGGGTGCGTAACGAAAACGTTACGGATGAAATCGGGATAGGCTTCCAACTTCCTCCTCCTGCCAAACATCGCTGGCATAGGCTGGTCGATACGTCAGTTTTATCACCACCTATTTCCTGGATCCCGAGGGAAAGCCAGCCACCCCGCTTAACAGGGTGTTGAAAAACGTCATGAGCGCCGGCGGGACAAGGCAAAATCCGACGAAAAAGCGGGGTTTATGTGTGATAAATGAGCATTTTCGCTGAAGCGGGGGAAGGGGCCCCGGTTCAGCCATAAACGCAGTACTGTCAAACGCATTCGTTTTTCAACAGCCTTAAATCCATGCTGGGAAACTATCCATAGGTATGACTGTTTAGGGCGATGTGTATCATGCCTGAAAAAGTAAAGACTATTGACCTGGAATTCGTCGGCCCGAATGCGCCAGCGTCTCAGGATTGCCCGAAGGAAGTAATTTCGAATGGCGCCTCCGGTGAAAAACCCCAAGGCTCCATCACGGAGCATAAAAAAGGGGGCATGGGGCAATTGCCGGCGACGGCCATCTGTGGAAATGATATTACTTCGTCATGCCTGTACGTATCGGCCCTGGCCATTTTATACGCAGGAAGATGGGCGCCGCTGGTGCTGCTGCTCGTCGCCGGTGTCTTGTATCTCTACCGGTCCATCTACGCCGAGGTCGTTGGGGCCCTACCTTTGAATGGGGGCGCATATAATGCCCTGCTGAACACGACCAGCAAATACCGTGCATCCATCGCCGCCTGCCTGACTATCCTTTCTTACATGGCCACGGCCGTTATCTCGGCGAGCGAAGCCATGCACTATGTCCATACGGTTTGGACCGAGCTTCCGGTGATCAGTGCAACCATCGGCTTACTGGCCGTCTTCATGGTGTTGACCATCATCGGCATTACCGAGTCCGCGGCTGTCGCCGTCGTGATTTTCATATTCCACCTGAGTACATTGACGCTGCTCCTGGTGGCCGGAGCAGCGTATATCTTTAATCATGGACTGGAAATCCTACAACTGAACCTTGTGACACCCACAGAGGGCGGACTGGTTACGGCCCTGTTTTTCGGCTTTGCTGCCAGCCTATTAGGGATTTCCGGCTTTGAAAGTTCGGCCAATTTTGTGGAAGAGCAAGCCGAAGAGGTCTTCCCGCTGACCTTGCGAAATATGTGGGTCGCCGTCACCGTGTTCAACCCCGGGATGGCGCTGCTGGCACTGGCCCTAGTACCCATTTCACAGGTTGGAAATCACCAGGAAGCGCTGCTGGCCCACATGGGCAGCCTGTCCGGGGGCCTATGGATGTCCCGGCTGATATCCGTGGACGCCGCCCTGGTTCTCAGCGGGGCCGTGCTGACAAGCTATGTCGGTGTCAACGGGCTGGTCCACCGTATGACACTGGATCGCTGCCTGCCTCAGTTTTTCCTTAAAAAAAATCGCAGGGGCACCACGTACCGGATTATCATCGCTTTTTTTGTACTGGCTGTATCCGTGTTGATGATCACTGAAGGCGAATTGAAAGCATTAGCGGGTGTTTACACGATCTCCTTTCTGGCCGTCATGGCCCTGTTCGCCTTGGGCAATATTTTGCTTAAAACGAAACGCTCCGGGCTTCCCCGCCCGCATACGACCTCCCTTGTATCGGTTTTGGTAGCGATTGCCGCAGTCATAACGGGTTTGGTGGGAAACGCCATTATGAACCCTCCCTATCTCGGTGTCTTCCTGGAGTATTTCATCCCGGCGCTGTTGGTGGTATCCATAATGCTCGGGCGCATCACCATTTTGCAAGCCTGCCTGTTTCTCGTCCGTTCCGTGCTCCATTTCTTCATCAAGCGCATGACGGGAATTACACAAATGATTCGCGGCAAAATCGATGATATCAATGCACAACAAATCGTTTTTTTCACCCGCGGAGACAATCTCGCCAATCTCAACAGAGCCATGCTCTATGTCCGGCAAAACGAGCACACCAATAGAATCAAAGTGGTGAACGTCGTCCGTAATGAATGCGAGATACCGCCCAATCTCAAGCGGGATCTTGATTTTCTGAATGAAGCCTATCCGAATATCGATATCGAGTTCGTAGCTCTCATCGGCTCGTTCGGTCCGAAGCTTATCGAAGAGTTGTCAAAGAAATGGGAAATACCCACCAACTTGATGTTCATCGGATCACCAGGCAATCACTTCATATACGGCCTTAAGGATCTGGGCGGCGTCCGTTTGATTATCTAATGCCATCTGTGTCGGCTATTCTTCCTATGTCACGTTTTCAAGTCATATAGGGATCTGAGGTTTTTTCAATCTCTGATAACCGCGTTTGAACTCTGGGTGTTGGCGCCAAAAGTGGAAAATATTCATGAAACCGACTCAATGCCCGAAACCTTCCTACTATTAACCGACGTCGTTCAGCTGATAAAAGGTGCCTGAACCTGGCATAGTCAACGTCGGGTAATCGTCAATTCTGAGGACAATTCCAAGCAAGACATTCTCCGTAATATAGCGACCAATTTATAGTGGTTGCAAAAAATCGTTCCATTATTCGAACGTTTTTCACACTAACCACTGATACTATCCGATTGAAATTGCGGAAAATCAGCCCTATCATTACGATAATTCTTCGGAGCGTTGGGCTCTTGTTATTTAGCAGCTGGTGTATCTATCGGTTTAAGTGTATCTAAACGACAGACAGTTGAATATGGGCTCATGCTCGGCATGAAATGGTCGTTGCCTATGGTTTGGAATATCTCCCTTTTGATCCTTGGACTCGCGGCACTCACCCTTGGTGCCGATGGGCTTGTCCGTGGTAGTGCTTCTTTAGCTATCCGCTTAGGACTTACACCTCTTATCATCGGGCTGACGATCGTCGCCTTTGGCACGAGCACTCCGGAACTCGTCGTAAGTTTAGTCGCGTCGTTGAACAATCAAGCCGATATTTCGATTGGAAACCTGGTGGGTTCCAATATATTCAACATTGGTATCATCCTTGGGCTGACAGCTTTGTTTTGCCCGGTAAAAGTCAGCCTCCAAATCATCAGGCAAGATTGCCCGATTATGATTGCCGTGTCGCTTCTGGCATTATTCCTCATAACAAAGGGCACCATATCTCGGCCGATCGGTATCGCACTTTTCACCGCGCTTGTCGCCTATATCGGCTTTACCGTCGGGATGGCGAAAAAAGGAGTTTCCGCTGAAATCGAACAGCAATTCCAGGATGGTGTTCCTTCACAGGCAAAATCTCTGTATCGAGATGTATTGTTTATTGGCGGTGGCCTTTTCCTCCTTGTCGCAGGATCTCGCCTCCTGGTGGGATCCGCCACGGACATTGCCCGTCTTCTTGGAATAAGCGAGGCAGTTATCGGTTTGACCATAATAGCCGCAGGGACGAGTATGCCCGAACTCGCCACTTCTGTAGTTGCGGCACTGCGCCGCCAACCTGATATTGCCGTTGGAAACGTTGTTGGGTCCAATATTTTCAATATCCTTGGCATTCTGGGAGTGGCATCCATTGTAAAACCGCTATCGGCAACGGGAATTACAAAATTAGACTTGTGGGTCATGGTTGCTTTTTCGATTGCTTTACTGCCGCTTCTGTATACCGACTTAAAACTTCAGCGGTGGGAAGGGGGGTTACTGCTCTTTGGATATGCTGCTTATCTGTGTGTATTATGGCCTGCGGGTTAACTGCGCCGTCGGGGGCGCTTGCGTATATTTTAGGCGCAGGGGAGATCAGCGACGGTAGGGGCAACGCAAACGTATAGATACAGTCGCATGAAATATTACTATAATTGGATTCTACCGAAGTAGAGGCAGAACATGGGAAACTTTTTCATTATTAGGAGCTAACAATCAGTCATGAAATCATCGCAAACAAAAAACATGGTCTGCAGTATTTGCGGCAAAACCAAAGCCAGATAGATGGTGATGCCCTCAGCGCTTGTCAGAAGTGCCGTGGCAGAACAGATTAGAGCCACTTACCCGGACTGGAAACGGGAGGGCTATATTTGCCTCAGTGATCTGAATAAATTCCGCATGCAATATATTGTTTGCTTGAATCGGAAAAAGGAGAACTGACGACATTGGACCATGACGTCCTGGAGAGCATTCAGCGACACGAAACCCTTTCAAGCAACGTCGATGCTGAGTTTGATAAAGACCTGACCCTGGGTGAAAAAATGGCCGACGGACTGGCCACATTCGGCGGCAGCTGGAGATTTCTCATCATCTTCGGGGCGCTGCTTCTGGCTTGGATAGCCTTGAATTCGGTCGTTCTCCTCATGAGGCCCTTCGATCCCTATCCGTTTATCTTGCTCAACCTGGTTTTATCCTGCCTGGCGGCCATTCAGGCCCCGGTTATTATGATGAGCCAGAACCGCCAGGAATCCAAAGACCGCCTGCGGTCGCAGCATGATTATCGCGTAAACTTGAAAGCCGAGCTGGAGATCCGGCAGCTGCACGACAAAATCGACCACTTGCTGTCGCACCAGTGGGAGCGGCTGGTTGAAATCCAGCAGATCCAAATCGATCTGCTTTCTGAACTTGGGCGGCAACGGGATAAAGGCAAGGATATTTAAGCGGGCAAACAACCGTGACCCTTTGGGTCTCAAGACAATTTCACGACTGCCATGGGTGGTGATTGCCGGCATCTAAAGGCGAGAAGGAAAATTCCATTGGATGATCATTCTGATCGGCCTGGTCCTGCTATTTGCCGGACGCAGGCTTTTCTGGCTCTTTGTGGCCTGTGTCGGTTTTGCCAGTGGTTACCATTACGTCCAGCAAATCGGGGGCATTCATTCTGCGGTCCTGATCCTGACTCTGGCTATCGCCGCCGGGGCGGTGGGTGCGTTCATCGCGATCTTCTTTCAGAAGGCCGCCATCTTGATTGCCGGTTTTGCCTCTGGTGGATATATCGCGATGGTCTTATTCGATCAGTTTGCCGGATTGCCCGCACAGGTGGTCTGGCTGCCGTATGTTATCGGTGGCATTATCGGTGCAGGCGTCCTGTATTTTGTTTTTGACTGGGCCTTGATTTTTTTATCGACACTGACCGGCGCCAGCCTAATCGTGCAAATGGTGGCATTCGATCCCCGGGTTGAAATGATCTTGTTTATCATCCTGGTTATTGCCGGAACGGTTTTTCAGGCCAAAATCATGACCGGCGGAAGCCCCGTACGGGGGCGTCGCAACATTCCATAATCAAAAGGAATCTTGATTTATCCAAATACTATTAGCAGCGCAGGGGAGATGCTGCAGAGCAGACATTGACCTACGCGAATGAAGAAAAGGTCGATCTCATTGGTGGTAATAAAATGAAGCTGATAGAAATCTTAAATCAAATGAACCCGATTTTGAGAGTTCTTCTCGTTATTGTTTTGGCTGTGGTCGCTGTCTTTGCCGTCAAGGCCATCCGCCGCTTTAGCCAATATATGTTGACGATGAAGGTGGACAGTAAAAAAACATCAGAAGAGCTCCTGATCCGGAGATATCCCAGGCTTGCCACCATCACGACCATCTTGGTCAGTGCCGTGACCTTTACTATATATTTCGTGGCTGTCGGTATGATTCTGCGCGAATTTAAAATTTCGCTGACGACCTATTTTGCCAGTGCAACTGTTATCGGATTGGCTGTCGGTTTTGGTCTGCAGGGATTTGTGCAGGATCTGGTGATTGGTCTCACGCTGATTTTTTCGGATGCACTCAATATCGGGGAAATTGTTAAACTGGGTGATGAAATCGGCAAGGTCGATAGCATCGGGCTCAGATTCACCGTGCTGATTAACTTGCACGGTCAGCGGATTATGATCCCCAACAGAAATATTGCGACCATTAGCCAGTTTCGCGGTGGCTGCATCCGCGCTTACGTCGACATTCAATTGCCGCAGGAAATCGATGAAAAGGAGATGTTGCAAGCGATTCAGGCAATTGCAAAGGGTATGTACGACCAGCACCGTTCTATCATTCTGGCCACACCGGAGTTCTTTGGGATCAAGGATGTCAAGGGGGGTAGCTGGCGTTACCTGCGTGTCAAGGTCAAGCTTTGGCCGGGACAAACAAATATAATCGAAGGGACATTCAAAGAGAGAGTCGTCCAGGAACTCAAAAAATCCCATGTGGATTATGCTGCCTGGATGATTACGGTAACTTACAAAGTCGAATAAAAAAGCAAGTCCCAGGGGGCCGGGCGTTGGTTAACCCATGAAAAGGACCAAGGAGCATCACCCAATGGGGATATTCAACAATTCGGATGCCGGCTGTCAGGAGATATGATGGAGAGGTTATGAGCAGACTGTTTACACCACTCAAATTGCGTTCCGTTGAATTTAAAAATCGCATCTTTGTTTCGCCCATGTGCCAATATTCCAGCGACGACGGGATGCCGAACGATTGGCATATGGTGCACCTCGGCAGCCGGGCGGTGGGCGGTGCCGCGATGGTCATGGTTGAAGCCACTGCCGTATCTCCGGAAGGCCGCATCTCACCTTGGGACAGCGGTATGTGGGACGGTAAGCATGCCGAGGCCTTTAAACGGATTACGTATTTGAGAGCCAATTAAGGTTAGCCGGACCCGCAACGGCTCACGTCTCATCTCATTTTCTCCGCGGAGCCACCCTGGGGCGGGCCGTCCGTTTTTGAAGACCCGGCCCGAACCCCACTGACCATTATTGGGTGTACCCCAGGGTATACGCCAAGACAATAGCCTGAAACAGGCCTTTCAACCCCTTTGAATAAGGAGGCATGTCATGAATTTCAGAAAATTGGGCAAACAGGGCCCGACGGTCTCGGCCATCGGATTGGGATGCATGGGGATGTCCGAATTCTATGGCACGACCGACGATGAACAATCCATACGCACCATTCACCATGCGCTGGCGCTCGGCATCAATTTTCTCGATACCGCCGACATGTACGGTCTCGGCCGCAATGAAGCGCTGGTGGGCCGTGCCATCAAGGACCGTCGGGACAAGGTGGTGCTGGCGACCAAATTCGGTAATGTGCGCGGATCAGACGGCAGCTTCAAAAGGGTCGATGGAAAACCGTCTTATGTCAAAACCGCCTGCGAAGCCAGTTTGAAGCGCCTGGGTGTGGATGTCATCGACCTGTACTATCAGCATCGGGTTGATCCCGACACACCCATCGAGGAGACCGTGGGCGCCATGGCCGATCTGGTCAAGGAAGGCAAAGTGCGTTTTCTCGGGTTGTCGGAGGCGGCTCCCCGTACCATCCGGCGTGCCTGCTCCGTGCATCCGATCAGTGCGCTGCAGACCGAATACTCCCTGTGGACCCGTGACGTCGAGGCCGAAATCTTGGCCATCTGCCGCGAGTTGGGGATCGGATTCGTGCCTTACAGCCCGTTGGGCAGGGGGTTTCTGACCGGTCGGATCAAGTCGCTGAGGGACCTTGAAGAAAGCGATTATCGTCGCCATTCCCCCCGTTTCCAGGAAGACGCCCTTGAACACAATCGGAACATCATCCGGCGTCTCGAAGCAATCGCTTCCGCCAAAGCGTGTTCTTTGGCTCAACTTAGCCTGGCCTGGCTCCTGGCCCGCGGTGAAGACATCGTTCCCATCGCCGGCACCAGACACCGAGCGTACCTGGAAGACAACCTCAAGGCCCTGCAGGTGGACCTCAGCCCAAAAGACATGGCTCAAATCGACAAGGCCGCACCATTTGGTGCCGCAAAAGGCTTGCGCTACCCCGAGGCGGCCATGCAAGCGGTCAACCGTTAGGCAGCGCTAAAAAAAGGTAGAGTTGGGACTGGGGCCTATCATTTTTCCCAACACTGAATTCATTCCGTATATGCTAGTTGTTAAATTCCAATACATCGATGACCCAAGTCTAACGGTAAAAAGTGCCAGGACATCGATCACCCCAAGTTTAAAGCTAATGTTTAAGGATTTATAGCAAATTTTCCATAAGTCGATTAAAAATTTATTTCAGTGATCAACGAGTAATCAAAAGATTCGACGAATTCATCACCAAGATATAATTGTAATGTGTGAATCTCGAGTAACAATCACTGCCTTTACATATGAATAGATCAAATCTCTTTGATACTTTAAATTTCTCTCCGAATATATCGAGTATTCGATCGCTTCGGATAAATCGGATGAGAATAATATTGCCATCCGGAACGCTAATCAAGATCGGGCAGTTTTGTATTCGCTCCTAATGGTTACCGGCTTAAACCCAGTATTCTTGATACACTTCCAACGGTGTTCTACTTTTCAAATAGCTGTATCGATGATGCTTGTTGTGAAAGCGCTGAAAATTTTTACTTTGCCGTTTTAAATGAGCATAACTTGGAAACCATTGTCGCCGAAAGAATTTTTTATTGTAAGTGTCATTGAACTTTTCAATAACACCGTTTCGCCAGGGTTCTCCAATCGGAATAAAGACCGGTTGAACACCAAAATAAAGACAAAGCCTTATTACCAGACCAGGGTGATCTGGGATAACGGTTGCTTCCCCGAAAGCTGAGTTCATTGTCGAACTGCAAATAATCCGGAAGTCCCAACTGGCTTTCCAACATCTTAAAAGACTGTGAGGCAACCTGTTCGATCCTGTTTGGTTCTTTGCGATTCGATGTAAACCTGATGGCTAAACAGATCGATCACATTGAATGAGTAAAATTTGCCATCGTTCTTTATGTATCTTGGGCCGACAAGATCGGCCTGGTGAATATTGTTGTAGTCGAGCGGTTCTTTAAAATACGGATATTCAACACCTTTGGGAATGTACGAAGTTTTTTTTAACCAGTCCTTCTCTTTTTAGGACTCGATTAATCGTACGGTCGGATGGAAATCCAAAACCTGACTTCGAAAGTTCCCACTTGATTGCTGAAACACCGATCTGAGCAAATTTCTGCGAATCAAGGCGCGTTCGAACAGAAATGATCCGCTGTCTGTCAATTTCGCTGATCGCTGTGGTTGTCTTTTGGGTGCTCTGGACTTGTCCTTGTACCAGTCCGGATCACCGGTTTGATAACGCTTCAGCCACTTGAAGAACCAATTTTTTGAGCGATTAAGCTCCGAATATATGGATTTTGGAGTTTCTCCTTTCAGATAGAGGTTGATAGCTTTTTTACGAAGATCTTGTTCCATCTGATACCCTCCTTGTTGTTAGTTAAACAAAAGGGTATCAGATACAAATTGAAACGAATAGGGTCATCGATGTCTTGGCACAAATTGACCCTTAAGGTCATCGATGTCCTGGCACTTTTGGGTCATCGATGTCTTGGCACTTGAGCTAAGCCGTCTTTAGGCTTCTCGATCCAGGCGATATAAGACGGCAACCAAAACCAGGCTGCTGACCAGCAACCAGATCGGACCGAACAGCCACAACGCCAGTGGCACTGACAGGTAGAACCCGCGCATGCCGATGGTGTAATGCAGCGCGACGTGATTGATAACCTCGGTAACAGCCGCCGCGGAAACGGTAGAATCATTAAGTTGAAACGTGTTGATCATGAATCCGACGTGATTGTAGTAACGGATAGCCAGGGTAAAATTAAAGAAAGTGGCAAAAAACAATATGCCCAGCAGCATTAGTTTGAACATCCACAATGTTTCGGTTTTTGTTCCAAGCAGATTGAGCGCATGCGAAACTTCGCTGAAGACACCCGGCCGAAAAGCGGCGCTGAACGAGCCAAGACAGATAAGAAGCGCGGTAGACGCTAAAAAGGTAGCAGCCATCACCTGATTGCGCAGCGTCTGGACCGCCAGGATGTCGCGTTTGTCTTTCATGACGCCATTAACCCACATCTGCCGCGCGTGATTCGTAATGCCGATGGCCGTGGTCAGGGGGTTCCGGCGATAAGTGATATACAGATGCGTGTGGTAGACGATGATAACGACGGCAGTTGTTGCAACCAGAATCGTTTCGTACAAAGAAATTATGGACATATTTGGCTTCCGGTATGAAAGAGGTTGTTAAAATATTGCTATAATGACTATTTAAACCGCAGTCCCCGTTTATGTGCAAGTGCTATAAACCTAAAGTGAGCGTTTCAAATTTTAAATGGAGGGGGAACGGCTTTATTTATAAGGAATTCTATCAGAGTTAGATTTTAAAATTTGAAACCCATCTGGATTGCCGATCTTGCCGCATCTAAGGCGTCATATGCCCTCCCGCATAGCTGACTATAGCGGAATGACATCTTCCTTGTACCTGCAGCAACCTCGACAATCGCTCAAATTAGGATAAAAGTATCAAATTACGGTTTTCCATGATTCCTTGGTGAACGATAATTGGAAGGAACCCCTGCCTAACTTTTCGGTTATTAAAATATGTTGCCCGAATGTCATTTGCAGAGTGATCAGGCTGAAGTCTATGGCATGTGTTGCCGGAGGTTAAACGAATAGTTTTGGCTCAACGAAACCTCAAGACATTCATGAGGGTGAAAAGAGTATCTTGAAGAATACCCCCGGTGTGAGAACCAAGAATACCCAACGTTTACCTATTTGATAAACCACCGTGATTGGCGGGCTTACGAAGCCTTAAAATTGTCAGAAAAACAGCTTAACTTATTTATTTTATGGCGAGTTTGATGAAAAACTTTGCAATTCATTGCACGCTTCCTGATTGTCCAATAAACATGCGTTCTTAAGCGCTTTGGTCATTCTGCTAATCGCATCCATGCCATAGAAGGCTATTGCTTTTGCCAGAAAGACATCGCCCCAGTTTGGATATTTTTTTTCAAGATGATCTAAGTAAATAATAGAAATTCGCCATTGCTTATCGCCGATATATCGGTAAGCCCTTGACAATTCTTCTGCTGGAGCGATGACAGCCAGAACAGGCTGCTCCATTTCTTCACTGTATGAAAAACTTGATTCTTTTTTTTCGAACTCCAAGTTTTTATTCTGAGCCTTAATGAAGTCTACGCTTGTTACTTCAGAATTTATTTTGACATAATATGAATCGATCTTTTTTTTAAAATATTCATCAATTATCGATACTTTTATCTCATTTGTGGTGAGACAGAATATTTCGTTCTGTTTATTTTCGTAATGCTCCAACAAACCTTTATGCGTAAGATATTTGGCGGCCAAATTGACAGCCTTGAATTTCGCACCAAACAAGGCCAGAGCTCTTGATTTTTCCTTTGAATCTTCATCTCCCAGTCTATAAGTAAATTCAGTAATTACTTTTATTATATCATCCTTTTTCTTATCACTGGCACTGCAGGGGATATCAGATATTAAAACCAGCAACAAAAGCAGACTGATTTTTTTGAAACTGAATGACATTGGTCTAATCCTTTATATAAAAAAAGGTTTACCTATAAGGTGATGAACCATAAAAGTAGCGTTTTACTTCTTTATTTGAACATTGGCGGCAGCGATGTGCTTTACAGCTGTCACGGCATCCCGGACGGCCGTGAAAATTAAGTTGGAATGTTTCCTTTCTTTGAAATTGCCCTCTTCCTGGATTTCGATGTAGGCCGGGCTGATGGCGCCACCGATGGCGTAAATGCCTTTGATGCTGGTCTGAAAGTCAGTGGTCAACATGATCAGGCGATCACCGGTCTTACCGATTCGACAAACCCCCTCGGTGCAGGTGATTTGCTGTAGTCCGAGTCGGTCGTAAACCGGCGAAGGCCCCTGGGTGCCGATGCAGGCGATTACGTGCTTCATGGGAAAACTCATTCCCTGCTGCAGTTCGACACCACCGCCAAGAGGCAATTCCTGGGTCTGAATAATCAGCCGATCCACGCCCTCGTCATCCACCTCGCCGATCTTGGGAATAGCCCCCTGCAGAATCTTGATGTTTCCCCCCAGCAGGATCTCTTCCCCCAGATCCCGTGCCACATCCTTGTTTATCTTGAAATTTTCCGCACGGTTGCCCCAGTAAACCGGGGTGAAATCTTCTGCGGAGCGTTTGGCCTTCGAGAGGGTCGAAACGACGTCTGCGGCGGCATTGCCGCCCCCCAAGACGAGGGTGGGTGCCCCGAGGTGATCATCCGGATTGTCCAATTTCCTGGCAACCGTTTTGGCCTCACCGTATACCCCGAGATCCACCGGAATATTGCTGCCGAAGGCCAGTATAACGTGGGCGGCCAGGTACTGATTCTCCTGGGTAACAACGGTATAACCACCTTGACTTTTTGAAATTGTGGTGAACTCTTCTCCAAGGCGGATGTCGATCCTGTGCTTTTTGATGCACGCCTCGATCTTTGCAACGTATTCCTCAACCGGTCTATTGGTTCCATCCGGCGTGAGTTCTTCGACAGGAAATGGACCGGATTCTCCCTTAGGAATAGTCGGGTATACTTTCTTTCCCCGGGGGTATGAATCGATGATTCCCTGGAATACCCTGGGGCCTTTTTCCAAAAGAATATAGCTAAGACCGAATTCAACAGCTTTCAAAGCACAGGCCAACCCGCCAGGGCCCGCCCCGATGATGGCAATGTCGTATGCTGCCATGGTGGGTTCCTCCCCTTGATCGATGCTAATTTGAGTTTCGCATGCCCCGCACCTGCACGCAAGGGGTTTGTGTCAAACAGGCGTCTCTCGATAATAAATGACATTACGGTATTAGAGTGAGTTTCGTGGGGGGGGGACAGGGCATTTCACCGGAAAACTGATGGTGCTGAGGATACAAGCGGTGTTGAGAATGCAAGTTTCGCCGGGATAAATTTCATTCAGTGTGATTCCCCGAACGGTTTCACCGATTTTGTAAACACGTATTTCCCCGGACAGAACGAAAGCAATACCAGGGCATCTGTCGCCTTCAAGATAGAGTTGGGTATAATAGAAAAAGGACAGGAAAAAGTCGATAGTATTGTATCAACAAGTGACGGATTGCCGTCTTTAAATATTGTAAAAGCGATTAAAAATATCCTCTACGATCCTTATGGGTTGGTTGGCGTATAATTGCGGTTGTTTGGTTACCAATAGGAGCTGATCGAAACACTCTTCCAGGACGCTCAAGATCCGGTCAAAAAACGATCGCCCGCCGAGCTCGAGGAAGGCCCTGTTGCGTCCGCCCATGCGGCTGTTCAACCCACCGGAAAGTATGATTCCCGCACAGGTGGTTTGCATAAAAAAGGCCTCGAACCGGTAGATTATTTAAGAGTGTAACGCCGGATCGAATCCGCCGCCCAGCATCATTTCAACAGTTGGACACCTACCGTCGCACCGTCTTCATAGCGGCTAACGCCTTCCGGTATCAATAAAAGCGCCTCGGCGGCGGCAATGTTTTTCAAGCGGCTGATATCTTCCGTCGGAGAGAATATACTTTGACCATCTTTCCGATTCAAGCATCCGAAAATCGCCTGGGTCCAGTCCGCTTGCCCCTCGATCGTTTGGTCCAATTGAGCTTGAACTCTGGGAAGATACACATCAGGGTGGCCACAGAGTTTCCGCAGGGCCGGCAGAACGATCTGAAGAAAGGCTACCAGATTGGACGGCGGTCCTCCCGGCAATATGAACACGGGTTTGCCATTCAACAACCCAAATCCGACCGCTTTACCCGGTCCAAGCCGAACGTGATGGTACGATTTTTCCCACCCCAAATTGTCCAGAACCCGGACCATGAGATCCCGGTCTCCAGTCCACGCTCCACCGCTGGTGACCAGGGCGTCGTTTCCCTCTATCGCACGCTTTATGGTTTTCTCGAGTTGGTTTATATCATCGGGTACATGAAACACTTCGGAAATCAACCCGTAGCGGTGGCACCAGCCATTTAACGTCAACAAGTTGCTCGCATATATTTTCCCGTCGCAGGGAACGCTTCCGGGCAACATGATTTCATCTCCCGAAGCAATAAGGGCCACTGTCGGCGGATAAAACACATGAAGGTTTGCAATCCCTCCGGCCGCGAGCAAACCGATCCTCCCAGGGGTAAGAGATGTCCCCGCGGATACGACGAGATCTCCTCGGACAACATCGCTGCCCATTGGAAGAATGTTTCGGCCGACGAATTCAGGTTCTGTAATACGTATACTACTGCCAGAAATAGTAACGAATTCTTCGGCTATGACCGTGTCGGCACCTTCCGGAATCTGGGCGCCGGTGAGGATCCTCACGGTTGTTCCGGGTTGCACCGCTATTTCAGTTGCCTCCCCTGCCGCCAGCATGCCGCAAAGGACGAGATCCACGGGTGTCTTATCTGTTGCATCGCGGGTATCGGCCACCCGGATGGCATAGCCGTCCTTCATGGAAACGTTCGCCGAAGGCGAATCGACTTCGGACACCGCATCACTGGCCGTCACCAGCCCGGTACACTCCATGAGTGAAACAAGTGTTTTGGTCGGTTCGGGCATGCGGTTGAACGTACGCTCGAGGGCCTCCTGCAACCCTATAAAACCATTCCTCAATTCAGAACTCCATTTTCATTTTCAGACATATAAAAACCTATCACGATTTGTTTACGATCATTTAGGGTAAAAAAACTCTTGAGCATAACAGAATCGCCCTGATGGTCAGGCAGACATCGCCTCTGAATATTCAGCGCAGCATATTGAAAAATCGTTCATTCCGGCTCTATTGACTCGCGTCACGTCACTGTCGAAATCGAAGAGAGCATCCACCTCTTCGATCCAGCGGGTATAGGCTAGCCGGTTGGCCTGCTCCAGGCGCACGAAGAAAGTGCGATCGACAATTCCTTTTTGGACGGCATGTTCTTTCAGCCGACGAATGATTTCACGTCCATCAACCATCTGGCTGCAGGCATCGGTACATCGCCCGCAGTCAAGGCACAACCAGATGGCCGGATCATTTAGCAATTCATCTATCAAGCCCAGGTTGAACATTCGAAACAAGGTGCGCGGATCGAACACGCTTCTTTCGCATGCAGCCGGGCAAGCACTGCTGCATTCACCGCATGTAAAGCACGCCATCGCTCTTGCTGGATCTATGTCTTTGAAACGGCTGATCGAATAGTTCTTAGGTATTTTTTGCTCGAGATTTCTTAATTGGCGTAAGCGGCCAATGGCACCATTGCCGATCAGAAATCGAATTCAACTCTCCTCGGAGCACGCTGCCAACAATATGATTTCGAACCCGTTGGAAACGCTCGAACAGCATTCTGTAAGAACGATACCTCTCGATGGAGATCAGGTTTCTTTCCAATGCGATCCGGCGTATGTGGGAAATGAGCTCTGAAGGCTGTACAGTGTTGGGGCAAATCTGACGGCACCGCCGACAGCTCTGGCAATACCAGGTGGCAGGTTCGTGGAGCAACTCCTCAATCATACCGAAATTCGCCATCCGCACCAGTTTCTGAGGCCGCAGTTTGCCAGTAGCTATATTGACCGGACATTCGAAATCACAAGAACCGCAAGTCCAGCAGCGATTAATATCGGCTTTGGCCCCTTGATCGATAAATTTTCTTAAGCCGGCATCGGGTGTCAACATCGATTTCAAGTCTCCAAATTTGAGTAGTATCGGCACTATTGTCCTCCGCTCACCCTTAATTATCAAGCAGGTGTGTCATCTTTTATTCTTAATGCGTTTAAATTTTAGGTTCTTCTCCGATTTAGCTGGTGTAAATGATGCGAAGCTCATGCAAGGATCATAGCTTTTTTAATTGGCCACCCGCTCACTTCGCTCGCTCGACAAACGCTGACGAACACAGACTTTTGCCTCCGCGACCTGCGGAGGCAAAACAAGCAGTCGCTGCGCGAGGTTATCCGCTTTTCTGCCTGAAAGGCATGCATTTTTTGCCCGGGCAAGTCGCCCGGGTAAAAAGGGTTTGTCTGCGTTATGTCAGCGTGCGTCTGCGGTTAATTTATACACTTATTTTAATAAGATATGAATCATTTGCCCGCAAAAACTACCAACTTTATTGGAGATGATCCAAATTTTATTGCACGACCCCCCTGCAGTCAAAATGTAAGGAGAACAAAAAAAATCACAAGAGATGGGTGAAATATTGCCATATATATTTCGCCGATACAGCAAAAACAATAGCTACCAGGCTTAATTTAATACCCGCCGTAACGCCACCGGGAGTATCCCATCATCATTATACCGAGAAATTGGTCGAACTGACCGCGGGTGTATAAAAAACCGCGAAGGCTTGAACCTGAAATTTCGCAGCCAAAAGCACCTGAAACGCCTGGTCAATCGAAGTAAAAAATATGAGATGGCAAACGCGGCGATTGGAGGAACCAAGGCGAATATTTCAATTCCGGCTACGGGAAAATATATTTGCATATGCTCCATGAATTTCTCTCTATGCATTTTTACCGTCGGACCGGATGGGTTTTCGAGGAGGTGGGTGCAACTTCTCAGCTGCAAACAGCTTGTCTGCAGATGTTGTCCCTATGGAATTCCGGGAGCAGCCGTTCCAGGATGAAAGCGCAGAGTCCTTCAGCGTCGTCCGGCAGATACCGCGGAACACCCCAATTTAGTGGTGACCGACTGACGACCGCTACCAGATGTCTGTCACCCCTGCAGGCTGGTGGTTTTTGATTTTCCGGGCGAAAGACCTCGACTTTCGGCAATTCGGCTCTTTTGAATCCTTCCACCAGAACGATGTCCATCCCTTGCAGCAAAGGCAGCAATTCCAGCGGATGGTGGTCATGGTCAACATCCATGACCATTCCGATCTGTTTCGGCGACGTCACGATGGTCGTAGCGGCACCGGCCCGCTTGTGACGCCAGCTGTCTTTGCCGGGTTGATCCATGTCGAATCCATGGACATCGTGTTTGATGGTTCCCACCCTTAGTCCGCGACGCCTCAGAGCAGCGATCAGATCGACTGTCACCGTCGTTTTGCCAGAACCGGAAAATCCGACAATACACAACACCGGTGGCAACTTTTCGCGGCTGACAGTCGAAATATCGATAGGATCATCATTTTTCGTACAAGAGACGATTTTCATCCTCATCCTCCAATAGCGTACATGCCGCGATCGTGTGGTGGTTTCCGACTCTGCCGGTCCATCTCGTTTCGTCTGGGTTTATTGGCAACGGCGTTGCGGATGATCGTCATCAATTCTCCCGTGGTCGACCAAGGCCAGCGGCGTTTCACTATCCTTCATTAGTAACCCATCTGGAAAATATTCTAAGATCCCATGGCTGTGTTACGAACCGCTCAAAATGCTCACATACCGCTTGTATGTTTAATCTTTTTATCTATATGAGCCCTCGGGGAGTTTTCACCATCCGGTAGCGGAGGGAATAATCAGCGACTTCAACGGCGCAAACTCATGCTAATGGCAACCTAAGAAATAATAGATTTTCTTCATGATATCAACCTGTGAGCGCAGTTCACTTATTTTTATCCGAATCTTATAACTGAAGAGCCCGCTGTTCTTTCCCAAAGTTGCCTAATGCATCGGACAGTGCACGCTTTCGCTGCTGATCACTCCCTCCGCTCTGTTCGCCGTTTGCGTGCAAAACTCCCCGACCCCTGATCTTTATATTATGTATATTCTCGTTACAGTCCCTTGCCAAACGGGCAGTGAGGATAAGCACACTCCGGGCAATCCTTGCACAGGCCGCCGTGGCCGATAAATGCCAGCTCTTTCTTGCCGATCTTTTCCCCGGTCAGAATACGCGGCAAAACCAAGTCCAGCACGGTGATGCGGTGATGGAGCCCACAGGCCGGCACACCTAGAAGGGGTATTTCCCCTCCGATATATGCCGTCAGAAACATGGCGCCGGGCAGAGCCGCGGCTCCGTAGTAAACTTCATCGGCTCCGGCGCGTCTGATCGCCGTGCGGGTGACATCGTCGGGATCGACACTCATGCCACCGCTCAACAGCAGTAAATCGCAGCCTTTGTCCAGCAGAGTGTGGATCGCGTCTATTATCATTTCCACGTCATCCGGGGCGAAGACAATGTCGATCACTTCGGACCCAAGGTCGGTTATCTTGGCACTGAGTGTCGGGGCAAACTTATCTTCGATCAACCCCTGATAGACTTCGCTGCCGGTGATTACCAAACCGGCTTTGGCTTTGCGCAATGAATTGACGGAAACGACCCCGCCGTGCTGAGCGGCTATGGCTGCCGCTCGTTCGATCGGCGCGCGCTTCATGATAAGTGGTATCGCCCGGGTAGCCGCTACCAATTCGCCCTTCTTGACCAGCGTGTGGCTGTGGAGGGTCGCGCACATAACCTCGTCCACCATGTTGAAAGCAGCTAATGCTGCCGTGTCCACCGATAGCAAACCGTCGAAGGCAGCGTGCAGGCCTATCTTGCCTTCCTTCGGATCGTCTCGCCACTCGATTCCCCGTCCGGCCAATCCTTTGGCCAGTAACGAAGCCGCCTGGTTTTCATGGATCTCGTCATCTTCCAGGTCGATGAGATATAGGTGGTTTTTTCCGAGTTTTTGAAGATGGCAGATGTCATCATTGCATACCGTATGGCCTTTGCGGAACGCCGGGCCCTTGAACTCGCCGGGACGTATTTCGGTAATGTCGTGGGCCAGTTCGGTGCCTATGGCATTTTTGACGTCAATTTTTTTCAACACGGCTGTTCTCCTCGCTACGAAAATCCTTAGTGCATTTTAACCGACGGAAATACGCCACGGTTTTTCTTATGCGCTTGCCGGTGATTATCCCCTCCCGGTGTCCAGTTCATATCCGGCCAGGTCACTTCCCTTGCATGGGAAAAGTAGCAGCCATCAGCGCAGGGCTTACAGAGGACACGCCCATTTTCGATGACTTCGCGACAATCTCGAATGATCTGGCCGCATCGGCTGCATGCGACCTTACTTTTCGTCGGTCCCGGCATGTCGCAGGCATCGAGAGTCACCCGAACTTTCTGCACTCTGAACAGAACACTGTCGGGCATTCGGCGATAAGCCGCCAATTGTCGGGCCGATTTGTCTTCGATTTCCGGAGCGTACATAGCAGCCAGGCTGCGGGATTCTTCAGTAGAGAGGACCCGATAGGCCTTTGCGGTTTCCAAATTCACGAAAGTGGCCGCCATGATCCCGTAATCCATAAACTTCAGGCTCCGGCGCCCCAGTTTCACGCCGGTCACATGGGCCACGGCATCGGCCGTGCAGCGATCCATTTCGACAAAGACGATCAGCTTTTTTATTTGGTCACGCCGGGTGGGCTCGTCAGCCCGATCAAGCGGCAGCCCAGCATGGCCATCCGCACGCCGACAACCTGGCCGGGGCAGAGATGCCCGTGGGCGGCGGCGGATGAATCCAAGAGATTTTCGAAAGATTTCACGAATGCTCCCTTTCCTTTCTCTCAGAAAGTCTCGGTCATTCAATGTTTTTGGTCTTGGTTCGATCTCCACATGAAAGGGTAATCCCATCATTAATGGTTTAAGAAGCGTTTACACGGAGACACATTGTACACTGATATCTCCTCAAGTCCTCTTGTATGAGGGCTTTCGTCGCCCTGATCAGATTCTTGTAAAAATTCGTTTCGGCTTTCTCCTCGACGTGCCGTTGAAAATCCGATATCCATGCATCGAGGTGTTCCGGCATAGAATGCCTGCGTTTCTCGAGGTAAGGGGCGGGCGCGTGCCGTGCTGTCACTGGCGGCCTCCAGCGCCTTGAATATCAGAAAATGGACAAATTCGAGTTCCGCAGTAATATGGTCAGGGGCGTCATGGAAATCTGCTGAAATGTCCAGCCCTTCCTGTCGGTATCGGCGCACTACATCCAGAGTCGATTCGCCCATGACCGTTCTCTCGCGCTCCAAATAGACGGAACCATAGGGAGGGGCAAGCATGCAAAAAAGGAAAAGGAAAAAGCCTGGTAAAATGGACCTTGAGGAAATTGAAGTCCCCCTCATCTTCAAAATGCTCCCCCATCCTGGAAATATAGGGAACCGCAAGGAATGACAAGCCTTTTCGATCCGGCTTTCCAGGGCCTTCAACTTTAAACCCATACCCTCATTCGGTGGAATGTAAAACTCGGATAACAGCCTGAATGCGCCTCCTTTTCCGCTTCGCGGTTATAAAGATCCTCTTTTTCCATCTTTCACCCTTTCATCGTTTCAGGTGTCACCCCCTAAATCAGAAAGGGAAGGTTCAGAAATCGAGCAATCTACCCTTCTTTATTATAGCCGCTTACTTCCCCCAACTTGAAATTTCGCTCCCCATAGGTATAAACGGTTAGCAACACCGACAGGGCAAACAGGACAACGAAGACTTCCCAGATGGTCGGCCAGTAGCTGACAAACTGAGGCTGCCCCTCCGCTTTTGGGCCTGTCGGCATAACCAATCCACCTAAGACAAATTCCAGGCGCCCGGCGAGCATGCCGACTAAAAAGAGGACGGAAGCCGAGACCTTTCCCCAATTGGTCCTTCGAATAGACGGGACGGCCATCAATACCAGCGGAATCACCAATCCGACCCACAAGGCGAGATGATACCACCCGGTACCCATCACATGCCGGAATCCCGCAAATTCCAGGCCGCTGAGGAAATCCCACCGACGATACTCTCCAAATGAAAAAGATAAGCGTCGCCCCGACGACGATTCCGAAAAGATTAGCCAGGTCATTAAACAGATTGACCTGCCCTTCGCTCATCGGTTCGCCGGCAAAACGATGATATGACATGTAAACGAAAATTACCGCGGCGAGCGCACTGGAGAAGCCGGTCAGGGGAAACTACATGGTCAGAAACTGGGCATTGAAAACGGGACGGGCATCCGGAAAACCGAACAACCATCCGAGTGTTGTGGAGGTGGCAATGGCAATCAAAAACACGGCAATGCCCAAAGCCCCGATGGTTTCCCCACTCTGTGAGTTCTCCAAAGTAAACCAGAAGTACGCCCAAATAGATGCCATAAAGCACGGCGAGCCACCACAGGGGCGAAGCAAGGATGGGAGAAAAAATAAAATAGATGACGTTCCAGGGCAAACCGAGATGCAGAAGAAGGCATGTAAAACCGGCGAGCATAACGGCTATTTCCAGCATGCCCGTACGCTTCTCGATGGGCTGGTACCGCTTAATGCCGAAAACAACGGGTATGGAAGAAACAAAGGCAAGCCCTGTACTGGTCAATGAAAAAAAGATGTAGGATGCTATGGGCAGGGTCCAGACCAGGATGTCCGTTTTCGCATAAAGAACGAACCCGACCGTAAAAACCTTATAAACGGTGAACAGGCCAATAAGAAGCCCCAATCCCAGGAACCCGTACCACAACTTAACTTTGATGCCTTCATGTCTATTCCCCCCCTTTCGTGCTTTCATAGTTTGCCGGATTGAAACTGCGAATGTAATAAACCTTCGGCTCTGTACCGAACCCCTCTTTCAGCCTGAAAGGCTTGAACTTCCCGAGGAGATAGCGCGCCTTGCTCTCTGGTTTTTCCAGGTCGCCGAATATTCTTGCATCGGCCGGGCATGACTCCACGCAGTAGGGCAGCTCTCCCTCCCCGATTCTGTGATCACAGAACGTGCATTTTTCAACCACCCCCTTCGGCCTTTTCCCCGGTAGGGTCTTTTCCCGTTCCGGATTGTAATAGGGGGGCGCTCGGCCATTGTTCACCTTTTGGAGAAGTTCTGGAGGGGAGCCGGTACAGCCGTGATTTACCGAATTTGCTTCCCGCCAGAACTTGTGGGCTTTTTGCCAATTGAAATAGATGACTTCATAGGGGCAATTAAACATGCAGTACCGGCACCCGATGCATTTTTTTCGATCGTGCATTGTGATGCCGTTTTCGAGTTTGTGCATGGCCCGGGTGGGGCAACCCCTGACGCAGGGCGCATTTTGACTGTGGTTGCACAGGGTCGGAATGTAATGATAGTGAACATCGGGAACGTGCCCGATGTTTGAGTTATCTTGTTGGACCCGTAGATGCCGTCTGGGACGTTATTTTCGTTCCGGCAGGCGATGCTGCAGGCGCCGCACCCGACGCATCGCTGCAAATCGATGACCATGGGGTATACGGGATGGTTTGTACCGTCTATACTTTTTCGATTTTGACCCGGGTGCCGGAATGCGAACGGTGCTTCGGCTGCCGCCGTAGACCGCGGGGATCAGGTCGTTGTTGTTTCCGCCCCGGGCATTTTACCGAAACTTTTGCGGCCAGCCGGCCGTAGACCCAGCGACCTTGACCATAGCATTTGGCCACCGTTCCCGGAAGAATCCTTCCCACAGTTTGGCCCACACTCGATCTTCCCGGTCGGCGACGTCAGCCGGATCCTGTCCCCGGTTTCGATGCCGAACCTTTTACCGTCCACAGGATTGATCTTGGCCACGTCTTCCCAGGCTTCGTCTCCGGGATCGAGATCCTTGAATTCGTAGTACCAGACAGTTGGCCGAACGGCCTTCCCGGTTGAGCCTGGACTTGTGGTCGACGAACAGCAATGGGTACGCATTGGGATCCCCGTCAATGTAGGTTCTTCGTACTGGGTGAAGGCCTGTTCACCCCTGGCCTGGTAAAAAATGGCCTCCATGACGTTATCCACGCTTGTCTTGTGTTTTTCAGCGTGCTTTTCGAAGGCTTCTTTGAAGGTTTCGCTGCGAAACTCGAATTATTGTCTTGTTTCATCTTCCCCAGCGCTTTCGAAAGGGATACGGATCCGAGTTCGAAACACCGGCTTTGGCAAACGCTTCCCAGCCGGAGAATTTGTCCCACTCCACGCGTTTGGCGGGATCCCAAAGCTTCTGTGTGGTAATCTTCAGGGCGTATAGGGAGAATTCTTTCGCATTCGTAGGCTCTTTTCCGGTTTCCGGGTCCTTGTACTCTTTGAAGTGCCCCGGTTGTTGAATCCCCGTTCTGCCAGTTTTTTGGCGAGGAGCCAGGGAATTTCAGTTTCATCGGTTTTGTAGTCCCACACGGGCTTGACGATGGGCTGCATCAGGGGCACGTGCCGGTAGCCGTTGCCGATGGACTTGACATAGCCCTACTTTTCGAAAATGTGGTGGGTATTGGGCAACAGTATGTCGGAGAACCAGGAGAACTCTGATGCGTTTGTGGGAATGTGCACCACGAATGGGATCTTGGACAGCGCTCGCTCCCAGCGCTCCGGCTGACCGAAGGAGAAAGCGAAGTTGTTCATGTAGCAGATCGCCACTTTAATCTCGTTGGGGTCTTCGTTGAGAATGCCGTCGGCCGCGTTGTTGGTGACTACCCCGCCACCCGATTTCCCCTTGTTGAACGCGGGAAATTCGAGGCGGCCGCGTGGTCGATTTTTTCGTGTTTTTTCCTTTTTTGCGATTTCGTCCATGAAATCGTCCGGTTTGGGAAATTGGTGTATATTCCTTGTTGCTCTTGAGGGTGCCGCCGACATTGTCGACCCCCCGGTAAGGCCGTTGAGGGCATGACAGATCATGCTCGCATAGCCACCCCGCACCTGCATCACCGGGCTCCCCCACCCAGGAGATGCCATGAGGAGCCGCCTTGGCATAATCGATGGCCACCTGCCGAATTTGATCGGCCGGAATCCCGCTGCGCTCGGCGGCCCATTCGGGTGTTTTGTCCTTCAGTTCCAGGTTCCACCACTTCACCAGTCCGTAGGTGTACTTTTCTTCGAAATCCTCCTATTGACCTTTTGATCGATAACAAAACGATTTTCGCCGTCTATGAAGTCGCCCACGAATTCCTTGTACCAGAGCCCTTCGGTCAGGATACGTGGGCCAGGGCGGCGGCAAGGGCGGCGTCCTGCCCCGGTTTTACCGGCATCCAGATGTCAGCCTTGGCGCCGGTGGCCGAAAGCCGCGGCTCGATCACCACGATCTCGGCCCGGTCGATCACCGATCCCCAGATCTGCGAGTAATAGGACACCTGTCGGTTGGCGGCCAGGGGATCCGCACCCCAGATGAGCATGTAGCGGGTGTTTGCCACATCATACTGACGGTAATCCCAGAGGCCCTCGGTGTAGTAAGGGCCGAATTTTTCTGCCTCGGCGCAGATGGCGCTGTGAGAGATGTTGTTGGGGGAACCGATGATCTTGGTCATCCGATCATAGAGGACGTCCCGCATGTAGGTGTAGCGTCCGCGCATGAGCATGTATTTGTGGGTTTCGTTGTTTTTGCGCAGATCCATGATCTTGTCGGCGATGGTATTCAGCGCCTCGTCCCAGGAAATCGGCACGAACTTCGGGTCCTCGCTGCGTCCCTTTTTCGGGTTGGTCCGCTTCATGGGGGTCTTGATGCGGTCCGGATCGTAGACCTGCTGCATACCCAGATGGGACCGGGACACCCGGCGCCGTTGTTGACCTTCGAATTGGGATTGCCCCTGACCTTCACCGCCCGCCCGTCGATCACATACACCTGTTTGGAGCACCAGGACGTGCACCCCTGGCAGGTGGCCGGCAGCCACTGCCCATGCCGGTTGTGGCGCTGCCGTCGGATGCCGCCAGCGCTTTTAGTTCGGGCTTTAGTCCGGTCCCGGCAGCCACTGCGGCGCCGGTAACCGCCCACGCCTTGATGAACGACCGTCTCGATAACTTGACATTGCCGAGAACGCCCTCCATCAGACTTTTGCTTTCCTTTTTGATGTCGTCCATAATGCCTCCGTGTTCGGTTCATGATTGATCAGTTTATCTTTTCGGCTCTGATAGTGCATGAACGGAGCCGATGAACGTTAGACTGAGACTCAGTTTTCCGAGTTTCAATCCGTCAAACCGGCGTCCGAGATACAAGTTCGTTGTCGCGCATACACTTCAACCAGAAATGCAGTTCGTCCGGATCCAAAGGCTTGCTCAAACAGGCATATATGTGCTGCGAAAGCGCATCCTTCAGTTCGGGATGGAGCCGCTGTTGCGATGTGCAAAAGATGTTGATGTCTGAAAAGCGGACCTTCAATTGGCGAATCATCCGATTGGTCAACGGAACCGAATCGACATCCAGGATGGTCGCCAAACAGCCGGAACGACTGAGCCCATTTATGAGATCTTCCAAATCTTGAAACGCCCTGGCCTCGAATTGCCTCTCGATTAAAATCGAGCGAAGCTCATCAATCTGCCGTTCGTCCGTGCTCAAAATGCAAATGCAGCTTCCCACTGAAGAGCCTCATAGCACGTATATAAATGGATTGCACCGACTTGCGTAACCAATGGACACTACCACATTGTAGCAATCAGTGTACCAGTATCGCACCGAAATTACCGAAAAGAAGATTAGGTAGTAAAACACCAATAGGATTATAACTATCTTAAATTTAACTGTTATTTCTACTGAACTCATTTGTGTAAACCGAAGGCCGACACGATGGGGGCTGAAAAATAGGAGACGTATGAAGGGATTAAACGGGTCGAAGCGTCCGGAAATCGAACGGTGAAATCCGGCTAAAAATATTCAACATATATTCCAGATAATTATATCGTTCCTGAATTCGAATGATGTGTATCAACATTACCGGACAAACGATGATATCGTCTTGGAAATCGTTTTTTTTCTGACCACCGACAAAAAACCGTGGAAAAGTAGCTTAACCCGAATATTTCATGAAATCTTTTCACCGAGCAAAAAAAGATGAATATCGAGGCATTGGTCAAACTCATGAACCGTATAACCGATGGACACTTTGTACCGCCCGAAAATCTAAAGAAAGAGATGAAAAGATTTCACTCTTGGGGTCAACCGAAGATTCCATGGCCCTGGGTTATTCGAAGATCCCGGTAGACTACTGGAGCATCACCTCGAAATACCTTGGCTATAGAAACTTCCGATTGGTGAAATTGCCGGGTTAAGGTGGATTAGGAATTTTACTGGAGTTTTTTTAAAAAGGAACTGGATACAAGCACCATGTGGGTAGCGCTCGGTAAAGGGAATGTGGACTCCTAAATGTTCAATGAATGGTGGGCTTGCGGATTTGATATTTTTTCAGTTTTTCGTAAAGGGTGCTTCGGCTGATTCCCAGACGGGAGGCAGCCGTTGTTTTGTTCCAGTCACAACTCTCCAATACTTCGCGGACCAAAAGTGCTTCGTTTTCGATGATAGTCTGTTTCTGTTTGGCAACGTCCAGTTCTTCGATGGCATCTTCAATGACGGACGCAGGCAGATCGGATACTTCAATCTGGAAGTTTTTAGCGAGCACAACCCCATGTTCAATACTGTTTTCCAGTTCACGCACATTCCCCGGCCAGAGATATCCAAGAAGCCTGCGCATGGCCTCAGAGCTGATTTTCTCCACGGGTTTACCCTGTTCTTTGCTAAACTGGTCAACAAAAAAGCGGGCCAAAAGCGGTATGTCGTTGGCGCGCTCCCGGAGAGGGGGTAAATTGATAGGGATGACGTTTAATCGATAATATAAATCCTCGCGAAAACGACCGGCATTGACCTCCTTAAGTAGATCCTTGTTGGTGGCCGCCAGTATCCGGACATTTACGCCTATCGAATCTTCTCCGCCGACGCGCTCAAATTTGTGACTCTGCAAAACCCTAAGCAATTTGATCTGGGCCGAGGCAGATATCTCTCCAATTTCGTCTAAAAATACAGTCCCGTCGTCGGCCAGCTCGAATCGACCTTTTTTTCTACGCAAAGCACCGGTAAACGCCCCTTTTTCGTGACCGAACAGTTCACTTTCCAGTAAAGTCTTCGGATAAGCCGAGCAATTGATCACCACAAAGGGTTTGCCATTGCGATGACTGACGCGGTGTATGGCGCGAGCGACCAATTCTTTACCGGTACCACTTTCGCCTTGAATCAATACAGTGGCATCGGTTGGGGCAACGTCCTCGATAAGCTTGTAAATGACCTGAAGTTTGGGGTCTCGACCCACCAATTCGTCGAAGCCGGAGATAGCGTCCACGCGCCCTTTGAGATTGCGCACTTCTTCTTCATTCAGAGCGGCGCGGTGTATAGCCCCGGCAGTTTGCTGGAGGATGAGTTCGATGACCTCGAGGTCTTTATTGACGCATTTGCATTCCCCCGGGCATCCAATAATCAAGGCGCCTGATGTCTGCCCACGATGCTGGAGGGGAAACACGGCGATTTTTTCTGCTTTTCGCATGTTTTCCGGCAACATCATGTCAGGGAAATCTTTCTTTCGGAAAAATCCGACCGAGATGAGTGAGACAATTTTATCAACAACCGGAGCATAAGAGTTTGCTGTTGTGGGCCCAACTTTTTTCCCGGTTGACAGAAATAGGTCGGCATCCTCACCCCTGATAACCATCAGCGCCATGTTGCGGCATTCAACGATATTGCCCAAAGCCTTCAGGAGATAATCGGACAGGTCGCACAGGCTCGGCAGGGCGGATACTTCCCGGGAGATCGAAAGGGCCGTGGTCATGCGCTGGTGGGCCTTGTCGAGGTCGCAGTGTTGAACTTCCAAACGGCAGTTGGTGTCCTGAAGCCTCGCGGTGTAGTCGTTCAGTCGGACGAGCATCCGGTTGAAGGCCGTCGCCAGCCTGGTCACCTCAGTTCGGCCTTGCACGCTGATTTCGGAATCGAGATTCCCTTCATCGATCTTCTCGGCCGCATTCGCCAGCTTGATAAGAGGTTGAGTTAACCGGTGTATGAACAGGTGGCTGACCAATAGGGATAGCAGCAAGATACCGAAGGAAATCAAGCTCATCTGGAGCCACAAATCCCTTACTTGCGCCCGGTAGGGTGCCTCTGAAAGACCCAGCCGCAGGACACCGGCTTTGCCGCCGAATATAGGCCAGGCAATATCAAGAAAATGATCGTTATTTTCGGAGACAAACTTTTCGAGGTGCTGGCTGTCACCGTCTGATACAGAATTAGCATCTATGAGTTGAACCGGTACCCCGCCGGTAAATGTATGGCTGAGCACTCTGCCGTTTTTGACGACAAAGATATAGGCGACGTCCGGCGAGCTGATCATTTGATCGTCCAGGAGTTTTTGCAATCCGACGCGATCATTGAGTAAAATAGTGTCGGCGGAATCGAGGCTCAGGCTATGGGCGATATTCTCCGCCCGGGCGACAGCCCCTTCGATCAAGCTGACACTATAGCGATGGGTGACGATCTGCGAAATAATCAGCCCGCTGATGACCACAAGAATCGCTACGGTGAGGAGAAGCGTATTTTTAAGACTTTTCGGTTTCATCATGCCGGTTAAGGGGATTAGAAAGTACTTGCCGGTAAATCTCCTTTACGGGTTCATACCAGGAATCCTCGGGCGCCATGAACCGGTCGATCATGAGCTCACCAAGAATTTCGCGCCCTTCGGCTTCCTGGTGCATCGTCAAAAGGAGTTGTCGAATTTGTTTCTTCACATGAACGGAAAGATACGCGGAGGCCCACTAAAGGCGGACTCCCAAAAGGTCTCGATTTTTTAATGACTCGCGTCATCGAGGTGTAGAAAGGATTCCTCTGATTATAATATTCCCACAAGTGTCCGTCGACCGCTGCGCCGTCGACAAGACCTTTGGCAACGGCCAGAATCGAATTGTCATGGCTGTATGTAAAATTGACTTCCCTGAAAAAAGTTTCGGGGGTTTGGTTGCGTTCCATCAACCAAAATTTCGGCACCAATGCGCCGGTGTTTGACTCTGGATCGGTGAAAGCGAACACGCGCCCTTCCAAATCCGAAAGGCTCTTAAAACCTTTGTCCTTATGTACAATGAGATAACTCTGGTAGAAGGGTTCTCCCCGAACCACAGGTGTTGCCAGCCCATCGAACCCAAAGACTTCCTTGCCAACGGCATACGGACCCGTGCAAATAAATGCCAGGTCGATTTCCCCTTTGGGAAAGAGCTCGTTTATCTCACTGTAAGTTCGGCGCTGGATCAGTGTAATGTCGGTGCCGAGTTTTCGGCCGATATAATCGAGAAGATCCCGATAATAGGATAGGGTTTCCTTCGGGGAAATCATGGCGGCAACCGCCACACGTAATTTTGGATTATCGCTCGCGGGCGGCTCAGGTTGATCGACTTTTACTGTCTGGGAAAAATCGATTTGTTTGTAGCCGGTTTCACTGCCGCACCCGAGAAAAAAAAGTAAGATGAATCCGGTTAGGATAAAAATAGGGGTTCGAGAGCGTCTGTGCGCTAAAAATAGCAAACTCATGGAGCGCTCCTTTTAGTCGGTGCGGAGGGTAGGAAAAGCAGAGGAAGGAATTCAGATGCCGCGTGGGAAGGCACATGCACCGATTCAGTTCGGTATGTTGCGCTGAACAGTGATGACTGAGTCGAAACCCGGGCGAATTTCTCAAATTGGATCGAGAGTGCCTTTCCGCCCAAACATCTGGCTCAGCAGCGTTTATACTTTTTTTATTGTTACCACTGTGTGGTATTTCGGTCAAGTAAAAAACTATTGGTTGCAGTTCGACACAGTCATCCACACCCACCGATCATTATATAATTTTTAATTGACAAAATAAGATAATAAATCTATATATTGCCATAAAGCTATATAGGAGCTCCAATGAAACCATTCATCAAAGTCATGAAGGCCTTGTCCGATCCGAACCGGGTCAAAATCGTCAAACTCCTCCAGCATAAAACGATGTGCGTCTGCGAGCTGCAGGGAGTTCTGGGTATCTCCCAGACCATGGTTTCCAAACACCTTAAAATACTGGAAGAAGCGGGTATCGTCGGGTTTGATAAAGACGGCCTATGGGTCAATTATTACCTGACTGATGGCCGGGATAACCCTTATGTGGCGAGTCTTCTTGGAAACCTTCGACACTGGCTCAACGATGAACCGGCGATCAGTGAATTGACGGATAGATTACCTAAATTCAATCGCTTTGATATTTGTGCCAGGAGCTAATTTTTTTGGCTCCGCTAAATTGATATATTACAATATATAGCTTTTTTGCTCTCTCGCAGATTTTGCTGCAGTATCTGCGTCAACGGAAAACCAAAAAGTATTGTGGAAGGACAAGTCATGAGTAACGGACTGTCGATTACAGAGGATAAAAAAACTTTTACCGGATCCGAAACCACCTCAGAGAAGACATCCGAACCCAGCCTGATCGACTGGAAAACAATCTGGAAGCCGCTGAGCATCATCACCGGTATTTTTCTGATTTTTTCTGGTTGCCGCTGGAAAGCAGCCGGTTCACCGGCGCGATGATCGAATCCCTGGCCCTGGCCAAGTGGTATGCGCAGGAGCACGCGCTGCTCTGCCTGGTGCCGGCCTTTTTCATTGCCGGAGCCATATCCGTATTCGTCTCCCAGGCGGCTGTAATGAAATACCTCGGCGCAAGTGCCAAAAAAGTCATGTCGTACGGGGTGGCTTCTGTGTCAGGTACCATCCTGGCGGTATGCTCCTGCACGGTGCTACCGCTTTTCGCTGGAATTTGGAAGCGCGGTGCAGGTCTGGGGCCAGCCATCGCGTTTTTGTATTCCGGTCCGGCCATCAATATTTTGGCCATCGTGCTCACTGCTCGAATTCCGGGCCGAACTCGGTCTGGCCCGGGCTGTGGGGGCCATCGTCTTCAGTGTGATTATCGGGTTGATCATGCACTGGCTTTATCGCAAAGAAGAGCAGGCCAAAGCCGAGGCCGCCCTGCACATGCCAGCGCCAGAGGTGGAGCGCCCCTTGTGGCAGAATATGATCTATTTCGCCACCATGGTCGGGATTCTGATCTTCGCCACCTGGGGCCGTCCGGAAGAACAGGTTGGCCTATGGTACACGATCTATTCGGTCAAGTGGCTTGTGACCGGGTTTTTTGCCGTTGTTCTCGGTGTGTTGCTCGTAAAATGGTTTAACGTCAAGGCTTTCAAAGTGGCGATGGCAGCCGTGATGGTTCTGATTTTGGCGCTTGTCTTCCGGCACGAACCGTTGATCGCCTTTTCGACCGGCATTATCGCTTTGGCGGTTTTGACCACCACCACCCGTGGAGAAACCGAATCGTGGTTTATGGCTACCTGGGACTTTGCCAAACAGATTTTGCCATTGCTGTTGGCGGGCGTTCTTGTGGCCGGACTGCTGCTGGGCGACCGGGCGCAGAAGGGTTGATTCCTTCCACGTGGGTCAGCGGCCTGGTAGGCGGCAACTCCCTGTGGGCCAACCTGTTTGCTTCGGTGGTGGGTGCCTTCATGTACTTTGCGACCCTGACCGAAGTGCCGATCCTGCAAGGATTGATCGGCGCCGGCATGGGCAAAGGCCCGGCACTGGCGTTGCTGCTGGCCGGCCCGGCACTGAGTCTCCCCAACATGCTGGTGATCCGCAGCGTTCTCGGTACCCAGAAAACCATTGTATTCGTCAGTTTGGTGGTGGTGATGGCGACAATCAGCGGTATAATCTTCGGATCTTTGACTGGATAGATTGAGACGCAGATATAGCGCTGGTTGACACAGAGTTATCAAATTATTTCTTTACTGTGTTCATCTGCTAAAATCCACGTCTCATCTGATCTTAAAAGGATGAAGCCTACATGACATCAACAGAAGTAACGCAGATCATGATAGCGGGACACCGCACCGGCATCATCGACCTGAACAAGGTGATCGAGGAAATTGCCGGAGAATTTTCCGGAAACCGGATGACGAAATAGCCGATGAATTGATGACACGACTGTCAAAAAGAAAGTATATGGTACCCAAAGCCAGGGCGGACTACCGGACCGCCTTTTTAAGAGAATACAAAAAGTTTGTGGGCGAACCCTTCGAGGAACCCATCAATCCAGACTTGGTGCAAATCAAGGTGCTCGGGCCGGGATGTCCTAACTGCGAACGCCTGGAGCAGGATCTCATGTCCCTCTTGGCGGAATTGCAGATCAAAGCCGACCTGGAACACGTGCGCGATCCGTTAAAATTGGCACTTATGGCGTGATGGCCATGCCGGCCTGGTGATCAATGATAAGGTCATGGCCGCCGGTAAAGTGCCGCCGAAAAGCACTCTGAAAGACTGGCTTCAGAGTGCCGGGAACCTAAAGCAGTAAGACGATGACAAAAACAAAGTTTAATATTTAGATGAAATTCTAAATCTGAAAATGACTGCATTAATCTGCATCCACAATTAATTTATAAGGAGAGACATCATGGAAATCAAAGTACTGGGCCCTGGCTGTCCCAGATGCCAGCAAACAGAAAAAGTGGTCAAGGATGCGGTTTCCGAAGCTGGCGTCGCCGCTGATATCGAAAAGGTTACCGATGTGATGAAAATTGCCGACTACGGGGTGTTCGGCACACCCGCGGTGGTAATCGACGGTGAGGTCAAATCGGTGGGCAAGATACCCAAAAAGGAAGAGGTTCTGGCCTGGCTCAAAGAATAAAATCATAAGTCAACCAGATTATGGTGTAAAAAATAAGGAGAGATGGTAATGCTGCTGAGAGACTACCGCCTCGAAATTTTCAACAACGAGTGCATGCCGGGTGCCATAACGCTGCAGTGTATCGCCCATCTGTCACAGGATGTCAGCGCTGCGCTGCCCTACCTGAAAACAGTCCTGGGTGGATTCGAGTACGTCCCGGATCCGCCCTCGGTCACTTTTAAGGCGCAGGGTAAGCTGGTAACCGTTCACGGCCGCAAGATCGCGGTTAATGCCCTGAAGGACGAGGCCGAGGCGGATAAGATCGTGGCCTGGCTCAAGCGTGAAATCAACGACGCCTGGGAGAATCGGGAACATATCAAACCCACCTTCGAGGGGGCCTCCCGGCCGCAGGTCATCGAAATTCTGAAGCGGTTGCCCAGAACGAACTGCCGTGATTGTGGTGAGTCCACTTGCATGGTCTTCGCAACCCGGCTAGCCGAAGGGACCAAGGGTATTGACGCCTGTCTCGCCTTGAGCTCTGCTGCACAAGCAACTCGAGGAATATCTAAGTCATTTTAGTTTCAACGATTAACCCTGTTTTTCAAAAACCTTATGACGATATGTTCGACCAATTTTTTCTTGTAGTGCATCAATGGATGACTGCCGGATCGGCTTTCGCCTTTGCCGGGGCCTTTGCCTGGGGCATGGTCAGCGTGCTGTTTTCGCCGTGCCACCTGGCCTCGATCCCGCTGATCGTGGCGTATGTGGGCGGCCAGCAGACCGCTGTTAACCCACGCCGAGCCGCCTGGTATGCCATCGCTTTTTCAATGGGGCTGTTCATCACCATCGCCGTGGTGGGCGTCGTGTGCACCCTGCTGGGCCGCATGCTTGGGGACGTGGGCACCTGGTGGCAGGTGCTTGTGGGCATCTTTTTGATCTGGGTGGCCCTTGGCATGTTGGGTGTACAGGCCTGCTCTATGTCCGGGTCCCTGCTCTACCGGCTCAATCTGCGCGGCATCCATGGCGCCTTCGGGTTGGGCCTGGCCTACGGTATTCTCTCGGGTTCCTTCACTTTCGGTTTTATCGCGCCCATTCTGGCCATTGTCACCGTGCAGCAAAAGATTGTGGCCGGGTCGGTAATGATGATCCTATTTGCGGTGGGGCATTGTGTTCCTATTTCCGTTGCAGGCAGTTCCACGGCATTGGTGCGAAGGATTACGGAAAACAATGTTTGGCAAAAGGTAGATTGTGGTTCCAACGCGGTGCTGGACTTATCATCGTATTATTGGGCATATTTTTCATTATCAGCCCATTTTTTAGTGGAACGTGAGTGCCCTCTCATG
Organism: uncultured delta proteobacterium; assembly: GCA_963848135.1. GTDB lineage: Bacteria > Desulfobacterota > Desulfobacteria > Desulfobacterales > SG8-13 > JARFQH01. The sequence goes on along the minus strand of CAWKCK010000012.1, from coordinate 43,566 downwards.
AAAACGCAAACAAGGGCCACTTAAAGATTTTAATCAATTTTTTAAAAGCATTTCCTGATTAATCTAATGCCGTAAAGAGTGGACTTTTTGAACTCTCTATGTCGCATATTCATACCTCTCTGCCGAACAACATTTGTTAAAAGTAACAAGTCTGATTCACATGCTTAAGGAGGACTTATGACCGACGCCACCATACGTAAGTTAAGTTTTCTGGACCGCTTTCTCACCCTGTGGATCTTTTTGGCCATGTTTGTGGGTGTTGGGAGCGGTTATCTGTTTCCGGAAATCAAGAGTTTCATCAATCGTTTTTCCGTGGGCACCACCAACATTCCCATCGCCGTGGGCCTGATCCTGATGATGTACCCGCCGCTGGCCAAGGTGAAGTATGAAAAACTGGGTTTCGTGTTCCGCGATGTCAAGGTGCTGGCCCTGTCCCTGGTACAAAACTGGATCATCGGCCCGATCCTGATGTTCCTTTTAGCCATCGCTTTTTTGTCCGGGCACCAGGAATACATGGTGGGATTGATTCTGATCGGTCTGGCGCGCTGCATCGCCATGGTCATCGTCTGGAACGATCTGGCCAGCGGCGACCGGGAATACTGTGCGGGCCTGGTGGCCTTTAACTCCATCTTCCAGGTACTCTTTTTTTCAGTTTACGCTTATATCTTTATAACTGTGCTTCCCCGTGGATGGGCCTGGAGGGAATGGAGGTGGATATCTCCATCGGCCAGATCGCCGAAAGCGTCTTTATCTATTTGGGAATTCCTTTCATCGGCGGTGTGCTTTCGCGGTTAATCGGCTTGAAAACCGTGGGGGTCGAACGCTACGAGACCCAGTTCATTCCCAAGATCAGCCCCATTACCCTGATCGCCCTGCTCTTTACCATTCTGGTGATGTTTTCCCTAAAGGGTGAATATATCGTTCAGTTACCCTTGGATGTGGTGCGGGTGGCCATCCCGCTGTGCATCTATTTTGTCATCATGTTCTTCGTCTCCTTCTGGCTTTCCATGAAGGCCAGGGCCACGTACGAACAGGCCACCACGTTGTCCTTTACCGCCGCGTCCAACAACTTCGAGCTGGCCATCGCCGTGGCCGTGGCCGTCTTCGGCCTGGATTCAGGCCAGGCATTTGCCGCTGTGATCGGCCCCCTTGTGGAGGTGCCGGTACTCATCTCCCTGGTAAATGCCGCCCTGTGGTTCAAGCGCAAATACTTCCCTTACGCATTGGAAACTCCAACCGGTGTGTGCCACATGACCTGCAAGCCATAGAGGAAGGAAGAAGAATGAAAAGAACGATCATGGTGTTCTTCGGCTGGATGATTCTCGCTTTCTGGACGGCGTCACCATCATTGGCCGGCGACTTAAAGAACACTGTCATACCAACGGTACCTACCCCGGGTGTTGCCACCATGGTGGATCTTGGTGCGAACAAATGCATCCCCTGCAAGATGATGGCCCCCATTATCAGAGAACTTCAAAATGAGTATGCGGGCCGTGCCTCCATTATCTTCATCGATGTCTGGAAGCACCGGGAACAGGCGCAACGTTTCAGTATCCGTGCGATTCCGACTCAAATATTTTATGATAAATCTGGCAGGGAGGTCCAACGTCACGTGGGTTTCTTGGACAAAAAGAGTATTGTTGCCGCCTTCGAGAAACTCGGCGTGCCCAAAGAGACCGGGCAATGATCGATAATTATTTTCTATCCATTTGTCTCCTTTATGTGGGGTTGGAAAATCGACGGCATAACACCGGACAGGTTTGACATTATCGGAGGGATTATTGCGTTGATAGGCGTAGCCGTAATTTTGTACTGGCCGCGGGCGTGAGATTCAAAACAACACAGTCAAACTGACCTCTTTTATATACGTTTTTCATAAATTCGAGCCTTGGGTAATAATGATCTCTCCGATCAATGCATACCAATCAATACCTTGATGAGATCCTGGTGGCTTTACGAGTAAAAGGATGGAAAGTTTCAATCCAGAAAATAAGATTCGTGAAGTGGTGGACGCATGCACGGACTGTGACGTCTGCCGGCACTTGATGGACGCCGACTGCCTCTTCTTCCCCGAACTCTATCGGCTCTGGGACCGGGAGCAAGAGACCGGGGAATCGATTACTCCACAGGCCCTCAGGCAGCTGGTCGATCGGTGCAACTTCTGTGCACTGTGTCCCTGCCCGAACATCCGGGCGGATATCATCGCGGCCAAGACCCGATTTATCGATCGTGACGGGCTCAAATATGGTGTGCGCACCATCGAAGATGTGGAACGTATCGGCAGAACCTGCGGAACCTTCCCCGGTTTGTTCAACGCACTGCTAAGCCATAAATCGTCAAGCCATCTCGTGAAGACATTGGTCGGAATTCATCCTGAACGAAGATTTCCTGAATTTCCCCGGGAAAATTTTTCCGCCTGGGCCGCCCGACACCGTCTAAATGTAAAGACCAACCCGGGAAGAAATAGAAAAGTCGCTTTTTTCGTCGGATGTACCGGCCGCTATCTATTTCCAGAGGTGCCGAAAGCAGCGGTGGCGGTTCTCGAAAAAAACGACGTCGACGTCTATGTCCCCAAGCAGAAATGTTGCGGTATGCCGACCCTGTTGGAAGGGGACCGAAAATTAACCTTAAAGTTTGCGGAGACCAATTTAAATTTATTGAAAGAAGCCGTTGATGACGGCTATGACATCGTCTGCTCATGCCCCACTTGCGGGTTCATGTTTAAGAAACTGTTGATTGAAGGCGCTTACTATTCGGCCGAATACCAGGAAGCAGTCGGCGGCGACAGGAAAGTTCTGAAAATCCCTTCCGATGGAGACCGCGCTATCGACTCCGGAAATACCGGATTCGTTGCACTGCAAACGTCGATCTATGGCAAGATATTGAAAGATGACGGCTACTTTTCAGGATTCAGCGCCAGGGACCGTGTCCGTGTGGCCGAGCACACCTTCGACCTGGGTGAATATATGAAGTTATTGCATGAGAGCGGGGGCCTCGAACCCGCTCCGAATCGCGTCATCGGCCGGATGGTTTACTTTGCGCCTTGCCATGGAAGAGAGCAGAATATCGGCAGCCCATACATTGAGTTGCTGAACCTGATACCGGCTATCGATTTGGAAGCCATTGATGGGCAGCTTTACTGTTGCGGCATGGCTGGAATCATGGGGTTCAAGCAGGCGTTTCACGATTCGTCCATCCGCTTGGGACAGCGCCTGATGGATCGGATTCGAGACATCGATCCGGATCGTATAGTAACAGAATGCCTGAGTTGCCGCTTGCAGTTCAACCAGTTGCTGCCGTATCCAGTGGCGCATCCGGTCGAAATCTTGAAAGAGGCCTATGCGGGGACGTCTCTCGGATAACGAAACATTTTTCAATTCTTAATCGGAAATCACAAAGTGTATCGATGTTTTTGCTGCTGTCCTGTACCATGCATGGAGGTGGCCGAGCTGAACCACATCGACCTCAGGCTATACCCCCCCGCTTTCAAGTCCTTGGGACTCGGTTCAAATAGCGGCTATGTATTGGTGTACGGCGCAATAAGCAACAGAAGGACTGTACATAATTGTATAGTCCTTTTAAACTCCGATGAAAATCTACTGAATAAATCATTGGTCATATATCGTACCGCAAGAAAGCGACATCAAACCAAATATAATTGAGAGTAATAAATGCTGAAATCCATTCCCCCCGGGCTAAGAAAGTGCTTCGAAGACCATCAGTTATGGATAGAGACAATCGGTGAAAACGGGCAACGTGCCATGTTAGACGGATTCGATTTATCGGACTTGGATCTCCAGGGAGTCAAACTCAAAGGCGCCTGCCTGGTCGGTGCGGATATGAGCAGGATCCTGTTACGAGCAGCCGATCTAACCGACGCTGAATTGGAGGGTTGCCGTTTAAAAAACGCGAACCTTCAATGGGCGAATCTCGCGGGCGCGAACCTGTCCAACGCAATTATTTCCGGAGCCCATTTGCAGTTTACCAATTTTTCCAAAGCAATCCTCGAATCGACCGATTTTGAAAATTCCCATTTGCACAATACATGGTTCTGGCAGTCAATTATCGGAGGATCCAACTTCAGCGGAGCCCGTTTCCACTTTGCCAGTTTTGCATCTTCTCATCTGAAAAGAACACGGTTTAAAAGGGCCGTCTTGAAGAACACGGAATTCAACAACGCTGATTTGCAAGAATGTGATTTTACTAATGCAAGCATCGCCCTGTGCGACATGACAGGCACCAGGCTGCGCCGGTGTGATTTTACGGGGGCGAAGCTGGTGCAGGTTGAGCTTCCTGAATTCAACCCTAATTGAAATATCTAAAAGACATTGCGCATGGAATGGTGAAATATGCAGACTAATGATCGAGGAGGGCATCGATCTTGGCCTCGATCTGCTCATCGGTGCTGTGCTTGAGAGTGATGGCCCTGGCCGGGCATTCGACGATGCAGATACCGCAACCCCGGCACTTGGCCGGTGGTATCTCCGACACGCCGTCGGCGTTGATAATAGGGGCTTCGAAGGGGCAAGAGCGTACGCAGGCCAGGCAAGCGACGCAGAGGTCGGGATTGACCTCGGCCACGGTCGCCGGTGTCGACATCTGTTCCTTGGAAAGAATTTTAGCGGCTTGCTGGGCCGCCCCGCCGGCCATGGCAAGGGCTTCGGGAATAAACCGCGGGCTGTGCGCCAGGCCGGCCAGAAAGATCCCCGGGGACGCAAATTCAAGTGGCTGCAATTTGACGTGTGCCTCCAGGAAAAACCCCTCATGGGTCCGCGGCAGTTTTAGTATCGGAGCGATCTGGTCGGCACCGGTACTGGGGCGCATGCCGGCACTCAGCACCACGAGGTCGGATTCCACCCGAAAATCCTGATGGGAACTGCGGTCACTGAAATCGACTGTCAATTTACCGTCCGTATCGTTAGTCACGAGGGGCGGTTCCTCGGGAATGAAGCGGAAGAACATGACCCCCATCCGGCGGGCTTTAAGGTAGTAAAGTTCTTTGAATCCAAATGTTCGCAGGTCCCGGTAAAGGATCACGACCTGGGCATCGGGGTTGAATTCCTTTATGGAAATACTGTTCTTGACCGCGGCGCTGCAGCACACCCGGCTGCAAAAGGTGAAGTCCTCATTGCGGGAACCGACGCACTGTATCATGACCACCCGCTCAAGCCGCTGAACCCAGGCTGGGTCCTGCTTGATGCGGCGTGAAAGATCGACCTGGGCCATTACTCGCTCATCCTCTCCGTAACGGTGTTCCTGGGGTTCGTATGCCCGGCCGCCCGTCGCCACAATCACGGCTCCGTAATTAATTTCCCGCTTCCCGTCCTCTCCGGCGATCGTACCTGTAAAAGCGCCCACATGTCCTCGGTGGGCTGTCAAACGACTGTTCAGGGAGAGGTTAATCAAAGGGTGGCGCTGCACCTTATCTGCCATATTGCGAACGAGTCTTAGGGGCGAATCCCCCTCCAAGGTCTCGGTCAATTTCCGGGCAAATCCACCCAATCGGGTCTCTTTTTCAACCAGGTGGACGGGATACCCCTGATCGGCCAGCTTGAGTGCAGCGTGCATTCCAGCCAACCCTCCTCCGATAATCAGGGCCTGATGCGCGACACGGTAACTTTGGTCTTTTAACGGTTCCAGGTGGCTCGCTCTGGAGACACTCCCCCGGATCAGATCGAGTGATTTCTCGGTCGCCTTGGACGGCTGACTTCCATGGACCCACGAGCACTGATTGCGGATATTGGCCATTTCAAACAGATACGGATTCAACCCGGCTTTTCGTAAGGTCTCCCGAAAGAGCGGTTCATGGGTCTTCGGCGAACAGGCCGCCACGACAACGCGGTTCAAGCGGTGTTTCTTGATCAGATCGATCAGCGGTTGCTGGGTCTCGGCCGAACAGGTGAAAATAAAATCAGTGGCAAATTCCACATAGGGCATTTTTTCGATCTGCGGCATCAAGCTGGGGATGTCGACCACCCCGGCGATATTCGACCCGCAGTGGCAAACAAAAACACCGATACGGGGTTTGCCGTCATCGAACCGCTCCGGGATCTCCTCCACAGAAATTGTGGCCGTATTCCGGCCGGATTGGATGACCACCGCCGCCTCGGCGGCGGCGGCGCCGGCCTGGATGACCGTTTCCGGAATGTCCTTTGGTGACTCGATGCCACCGCAGGCAAACACACCCTCCCGGGAGGTGGCGACGGGATCGTCGAAATCGGCCGTTATGAAGCCATAGGGGCCGACGGTCAACCCCAGCCGATTGACAAGATCGTTCCAGTCGTCGGAAGGCTTGAAACCGCTGGAGAGAACCACAAGATCGTACTCTTCTTCCACCTTGCGATTGCGGTGATGATCGAAGGTTTCGATGATCAGGTTCTCGTTATCCGGGTTGAGATAAACCTGCGATATCAACGACCGCCTATAGCGGACACCATGGGTGTGACGGGCCCGTTCGATATAATCGTCAAACCCTTTTCCATGCGCCCTGATGTCCATGAAATATATGGTCGTTTCCGTCTCTGGCTCATGGCTGCGGGTCAACACGGCCTGCTTGGCGGCGTGCATGCAGCAAACCGAAGAGCAGAAGGGCCGGTTGCGGGCGACGTCCCGTGACATCACGCACTGAATCCAGGCGACTTTCTTCGGCACGTGACCGTCGGAGGGGCACTGCAGATGCCCGGCGTATGGCCCGGTGGCAGACAGCATCCGTTCATACTGAAGCGACGTCACAACATTACGGTAACGGCCATATCCATACTCGCCCTCTCGGGCGGTCAATGCCAGCTCAAAACCGGTCGACAATACAACGGCACCTGCTTCGAGGATAATCTCCTGCGGTTGTTGGTCGAATTCAACCGCATCTGTGGGACAGATCTTCTTACACAGACCGCAACGTTTGCGGGTCAGGTAGAGGCAGTGCTCGGCATCCAGAGCATACTTCAACGGTACGGCCTGGGGGAAAGTCAGAAAGGCCGCCTTGCGAAACCCGAGTTCGCCGTTAAAGGGGTCAGGAACTTTTTTAGGGCACTTCTGGGCGCATTGCCCGCAGGCGATACATTTTTCGACATTGATGAAACGGGGTTGTTTTTCAATGCGGGCCTTAAAATGACCCGGTTCACCTTCCAACGCCAGCAGCCGGCTGGAGGGAATGATCTCGATGTTGGGGTTGCCGGCCACCTGAACCAGCTTGGGGGAAAACATGCAGGTCGAACAGTCGTTAGTGGGAAAGGTCTTGTCCAGGCGGGCCATGGTCCCACCGAGGGTATGGGTCTTGTCGAGCAGATAGACATAGAAGCCTGTCTCGGCCAAATCGATGGCACACTGAATTCCGCCAATGCCACCGCCGATAACAATGACCCGTCCGACCGATCGGTGAGGAATCGATGTTTTTTTCGTTAGATCGTTCAACTCAGCAGATCCTTTGATTTCAACAGAGGCACCGGATTGGTGATGTGCATCCGAAACCACTTTGGGGTTCCTTTGGCGGCATCGAATGCCAGGCGCAGCAGTTCGGTGAAATAGAAAATCGGCAGGGGCACGTCAGTACTCCCTTTTTGGATCATGTCGAGGTTGGCCTGGCACAGGGGGCAAGACACCACCACGGCCTCAGCACCGGTCTGACGGGCTCTATCGACCAATCGTTGGGTAAGATATTCCTGAATATCCCGGCGGCCAATGCCGATGCTGGCACCGCAGCAGGTGGTTTTGTAGGACCAGTCCAGCACCTCGGCACCGGCAGCCGCGGCCAGATCGTCGATTGTCATGGGGTTTTCGTAGTCAGTATATCCCGTGATTCGCGGTGGCCGGACCATCTGACAACCGTAATAACTAACGATCTTCAGACCTTTCAGTGACCTGCGAACACGGGCCTTGATTTGCGCGAGCATGTCCGGTTGGGCCAGAAAACGGGTCATGTCATGGATGGCAATGTTACCGGTCACCGGCCAGGGAACGTCATAGATTTTTTTTTGCAGCATGGCCTGGGAATACCGTAACCGGTTAAAACAGTTGGCGCAGGGCGAAATGATATCGAGCCCCATTTTCTCCGCAGCAGCGATATTTCTGGCGGGAAGGGCGACAGCCATCGATTCGCTCAAGCTATGGGCCGCCGTGGCGCCACAGCAGGACCAGTCTTCGATTTCCACCAATTCAATGTCCAGATGCTTGAACACCGCAATGATCGAGTGGGCATAGTCATTGGCCATGCCTTCCAGAGAGCAGCCCGGATAGAATGCCAGCTTCATACGACGTTTACCGCCTTACCTTTTGTTGTATATTTCCTGAATCTCTTTTATGGCTTTGCTGCGACGGGGCAACAGGTTCAATTTGCCTTTGCGCCAGAGTGTCAACCCCAGTTCGAGTTCTTTTTTCAACTCCCCGGATTTGAGCTTTTCCACCAGGATACCGGGTTTGCGGTTAAGCGCCGCCATCAACCAGACCTCATTGACGCGCCCGAGGCGTTGAAGTTCTTCGAGAAACGTCTGATGAAAAACCGCCAGCTGCTTTTCCCTCGGTGGCACGGTGGAGCGGGCGGCCATGCTGCGCAGGTGCAGGATGGTCTCCGCCACGCTGACCTCATTGGGGCAGTAAGTGGTGCACATCTCGCAGGAAAGGCAGACCCAGATCGTTGTGGACTGCAGCAGTTCCTCGCGCCAGCCCAATTGGACGTATCGGATCACCTGATGGGGTTTGACGTCCATATAGGCCGATACCGGGCAGGAGTTGGTGCAGCGCTCACATTGATAACAGGCCGAGATGTTGGCGGCAGTCTCGCCTTCCATTCGGTTCAAGAAATGACTGCCCCGGTCTCCAATCAACCGCCGTCTCCGGGGCGCCTTTTCCCGTTCGGTTTTGTCAGCCTGGTTTTTATTCAATTTTCCCCCTTCATTAATGCCTTTGAGGACAAAGCATCTCGAAACGGCGTTGCCAATTTTTTTTATTAGTGTCCGTCCACAAAAGTGGTGATGGCACGATTGAGTGTCCAATTCATAAATGAGAATTTTTTCCGCTGGGCAAGACTGCAAAAAGGTTTTCGGCGAGGCGTACTGTGCGTAGACCGCAGCCGCAAACCTGCGGAGAATCCCGCCAGGGCGAGACCCAACGGAAAAAAGGCCATTTTGGAATGGACACTAATTAGCATCTCTGTGAGCGTATTATCAATTTCTTTATAACAGGAATTTTTACCGGCGTCTCGTTGGTATTTTATATTGGAGGGAAGTCGTTCAAACAGCTGTTGACATGGTTTCCAATTTTAATATTATTTCCGGGGGCGGAATTTCGTTTCCGGGCGGTATCGGTTCAAACGAAATCCGATATAACGGAGGAGAGAGAATGTTTGTGTCTACTGTAGTGGGCCTTGGGGTTTTACCGGTGCGGCCATTAGCAGCGCTATGGCAGGATTCGGCCAGGCGCTCGGCGTCCATCCTGTATCTCTGCCTAGTCTGGATATTTATTTTTACAGGGACCCTGGCAGAGGCCGTCACCCTTCATGAATGCATTCACGAAGCGCTCGCCCGCAATCCCGATGCCACGGCTGCAGCCATGCGGGTCGATGCCGCCCGGGCGTTGATTACGGAAACCGGTTCAACCTATTTTCCGCAACTCTCGGTAGCCGGAACCTACGCGGCAACGGATAACCCAACCCAGGCCTTTATGATGCAGCTCAACCAGCGCACCCTTGATATCAGATCGCCGGACTTTGATCCTAACGACCCCGGTAACACCGACAACCTTCGGCTTTCCGCCGCTCTCAAGTATCGGGTTTACGATTTCGGTCAGCGCCGAATGCAGTCCGAGAGTGTCGAGTTGGGTGCCGATGCTGCCGATTTTCAACTCCAAAGTGTCCGCAACGAACTGATCTATCAGGTCACGCGCGGTTATTTCGGAGTGCTTCAAGCCCTTGATTTTGTGACTGTTCAACAAGAAACTGTCGCCAGCCTGGAAGAAAGCCTTCAGACGGCCCAATCCCGCTTCAAGGCCGGGGCCGCAGTCAAGACGGACGTGCTAAACCTGGAAGTGCAATTGGCCCAGGCTCAGGAAAACCTGATTCGCGCTCAAAACGGTGCGGATCTGACCATAGCCGCCTTAAACGCCGCTATCGGGCACGACTTTATCACGCCGCAAAACCAGCCCGTGCCCGAAAGAAAGGCCCTGGCGCCCCCGTCGAGCGATCTCGATCTCGATGCGATCGAAAACCGCCCGGAATTCAAGGCTACCAACAAGATGGCACAGGCCAAGGAAAAAGAGTACCTGAGAAATAAACGCCTGTACTTTCCGGTAATCAATGCGTACGGGTCTTATGATCTGGACAGCGGCAATTTGGATTCCTTCGAAGGCAGTTATCTGGTCGGTATTACCGCCGAGTGGGACCTGTTTACCGGATATCGCAATTCCGGCGCCATCCGCAAAGCCAAAGCCCAGTGGGATGCCGCACGGCAGCAGGCGCTGAAGGTACGCAACGAACTGAAACTGGATATCAGAAGGGCTCAGATCCATGCGGTTGAATCGTGGCAGCGCCTTGATGTCGCCCACAAGAGTGTTGAAAGTGCGGAAGAATCGCTGCGGATCACCCGGGTGCGTTATCGGGAAGGTGTGGCCGCTTTAACGGACCTTTTGACCGCCCAGGTTGGCTTGACGGCCACCCGCACCAGCAACATTGCCGCCTACTACGATTACACCGTCGCGCTTTCGAATCTCAAACGGGCCCGAGGAGAACTTCACACGCTCTATAGCGTGGCAGATTGATCCGGGCAACAGTTCAAAGTCAACGACCCCGAGATCACTGCGCCTCAGCCTGACCGGCAACCAGGTCGCAGATTCGATAGGCCGCAAATATACCGTCATGATAAATTCTGACAACCGACCTGTCGTCTTTTAGCGCCTTCAAGCAGACATCCGTATGGCCGGTCGGCAGAGCCATGGCGGCCCATGCGGCCAGCCCGCGCAGCGCCGGTCTGCCAGATTCCATGTAGGCACAGAGAAACGGAGCGGCATCGGACACATGGGCAGGCCTGGCATGGGCCAGGCGGCCGATGCCCCAGAGCACGCCGGACTGGAGGTCCTCGTGTTCGAGATAATTTCCATCCGGTCGGATGTAAGATACCAGAATGGCCGCATACTCATCCGCGAGAGTTTTGCTGAGGGCCATCGTCTCTCCCATCGCTTCAGGCGAACCCCAGCCGATCCCCCCCGATTCATCGTTCAGGTTCCATATAAAGCGGCGCATAACGATTCGGGCCGATTCCAGCTCTTCTTCGGCCAACCGCGCAATAACCGCCCCCATGGCACTGACGGCTCGCCACTTGATTGTATCGTCGAGACTGTAGAGAAAAGAAAACAGGGGATTGACGACCTGACGGTAGGGAAACCGGCAGATCTCCTGGATACCGGCGTTAAAGTCCGGTTGTTGCAGAAGTTCAATAACGGCCTTCTTCAACTGCCGGCCGGAGAGTCTTGATTTCATCATGGGGCCTGCGGATTGAACGAATAAGTTCATTTATGGATGGACACGGGCTAAAACGTGATGACGTCATATCCCTGATCACGGTAATCCGCCATACCCGATGACAGCAAATCAATTTTCGGCCCAATGTATGCAGTCAGTCGGGCAGTTTTTAATGGCTTCTTCGACCTCGGGCTCCGGATATGTCGCAAGGTCAGCCACCTCGATATAGCCGGCATCGTTCATCCTGAAAACGGACGGACAAGCTGCGACGCAGACTTCGCACAGGATACATTCGCTCAACTCAACTACCGGTATTTTCATTTCAAGTTCAAGCATTTTTGGTTAAAAGTCGATCGCCCGGTATCCTTGATGCAATGCCGGAAGATCCTTTTGGTATTAATTACCCGGACGATCCAGCGATTACGGACCCAATTTTTCGACCAAATTCAGTGCAGGCGTCCAGCGCATCGCTGCCGGGAACGTACTGAACCCGAAGGCCCGGTTCGACGATATCGATGTTCATGGCCGTCAGTTCATTTTCGAGCAACTTGACAGCCTCACCGCTCCAACCGTAAGAGCCGAATGCGGCTCCGATTTTACCCTTCGGCTTCAACCCTTTCATGTAGGTCAGAAAATCAGCCAGGGTCGGGAACAACCCATTATTGAGGGTCGGCGACCCGACGACGATGGCTTTGGCATCCAGCACTTCGGTCATGATATCACTGCGATGCCATTTCCTGAGGTACATCGGCCGAACGTCCACACCTTTTGCGCTGATGCCCGCAGCGATAGCATTGGCCATCATTTCGGTGCTGTGCCACATGGTGTCATAGATGACGAGCGCTTTTTTCTTCGGCTCCTGACCGCTCCAGCGGACATAGGCGTTGATGATTTTAGATGGATCTTCACGCCAAATTACGCCGTGATCCGGACAGATCATGTCGATTGGAAGACCCATTTCCGTGACCTTGTCCACCAACTTGAGAATCAATGGGGAGTAGAGCAATAGGATGTTCGCAAAATACTTCTTCGCATGGGGCATAATGGCATCGCCGATCTGATCGTCGAACTTTTCATGCCCGGCGTAATGCTGTCCGAAACCGTCGCTCGAAAACAGGATGTGGTCTTCTTTCAGATAGGTGAACATACTATCAGGCCAGTGAAGCATCCGCGTTTCAATAAAAGTGAGGGTCCGTTTTCCCAAGCTTACGGCCTGCCCACTCTCCACCGCTTGATAGTTCATATTCTGACGAAAATGCCGTGCGAGGTTTTTCTTCCCCATCTTGGAACAGTAGAGTGGTTTTTCTTCCCCAATACGATGCATGATGCGGGCAAGACCACCAGAGTGATCCATCTCGGTGTGATTACTGACAACCAGATCGATTTTTTTGGGGTCGACGACCTTGGCGATATTGTAAAGCAGCTCATCGGCGAACTCGGCTTTAACCGTATCGATCAGCGCGATTTTTTCATCGATGATTAAAAAAGCATTATAGCTCGTTCCGAAAGGTGTCGAGTAACCGTGGAAATCACTGATATTCCAATCGTTGACACCGACATCATAAATTCCTTTGGCAATTTCGATCGGTCTCATCTTGTTATCCTCAGGGTGAAAAGTATCGATGCCCTTTTTGCCATGACCGCAAAAAGGGCATCGGGTATCGCAAATGATGCAAGGCATTGCCTGCAGGCATGAGCCGATTCAGCGGGCAATGTATTTGTCTGTTAGTTTTGGAAGAATCCTGCCTGAATGAGCCTATTATCGGTAGATCCGTATTAACGGGCTCGCTCGGATTGAGGTATGGATCCGATTTTACTCTTCTACCTCGAAGTCATCTTTACCGGCACCGCAAACGGGACAGGTCCAATCGTCGGGCACATCATCAAAGTTTGTTCCGGCAGCCACGCCATTGTCCGGGTCACCTTGAGCTGGATCGTACACATAACCGCAAATCGTACAAACATATTTTGCCATTCCCTCTACCTCCTTTGTTTTGGGTTTTCTGAAGTTAACCTTAATTACCGAACACAAAAAAGATTTTATGGTAACAGTGTCACTTGGCCGGTTTATCTTTTTCCGGTCAGCACTTGCAATGTTCCGATTGCACTGACCCTTCTCCCGCGAGAGGCTTGAACATTTTCTTGCTGGCACCGCAGACAGGGCAGCACCACTTATCATTCAAATCTTTGAAACATGTGCCCTTAGGTACTTTGCCTCTCCGATCGCCCCGGTCTGGATCGTAAAAACAACCACAGTTGACGGTTTGGCATTGATATACTTCTTCAGGATTGGCCATAATCATGATCCTTTCATCGGACTAGGCGCTATTGATTGCCGATTAAAGCGTGTCTGTATCTATACTTGCGATTTGACGAACTCCCTGACCCGTTTCTCGATGTCATCACGCACGCCTCGAATGAATTCCAGGCTTTGGCCATGAGGATCAGGCAAATTCCAATCAAGCCTTTGAGCCCCGGGGACCATCGGGCAGCTTTCCCCACAGCCCATGGTGACAATAAAATCCGGCGTGCCGTTTTCCAACGCCATCTCGATCGATTTCGGTCGGCGAAAAGCCATGTCGATACCCTTTTCCTGCATCGCCGTGGCCATTGTCGGATTGACGCTTTCGGCCGGTTGGCTGCCGCCGGTGATGACATCGAAGCGATCACCGGCAAGATATTGAGTAAACGCGCCAGCCATCTGGCTGCGTCCGGCGTTCTCACGGCAGGCAAACAACACCCGTTTACGTGACTTGAAAGGGGATACCAGCTCCTCAACCGCCGCATTAACGTCGGTCAAAACCGTCGGATGGTTTGACATATCTTTAGGGCCTTCTATGCCCCTGTATGTCAGACTGCCCGAAAAATCGGCGCCGACAGCATCGAAAAAATACTGGGCAGTAAGTTTCATGCCCTCGAAAAGGTTCCGCCCCTGGGTGGCCCCCGTCGCCAGCAAATACCCCTTGCGGTGCTTGCGCGCTGGGTCGGTCAGTTTCAGCCGGTATTTACGTGCCCACAGGGTCTGGCAGCGGTCGATAAGTGCTTTGAGTTGGGCGGTCACATTGTAGAAAAACACCGGACTGGCCAACAGTATGATATCGGCTTCACGAAGCAGCGCATAAATCTCGTGCTTCATGTCGTCGTCTATGGGACAAAATCCCTTCTTTTCGCAAACGATGAGCTCTTTGCAGGGCACAATGTTGTGATCGATAACCCGTATCGAACGCGTCCGCGCACCTCTGCGCGCCGCTTCGGACAAAAATGCCGACATGAGAAAATGGGTGTTTCCCTTTTTCCTGGGACTGCCGTTTAGACCAAGAACGTGCATGGGGTATCAAACCGGAACCATAAAAGGCGGTTATGTAGATTTTTAATCAAAGTTTCACTCGCCCACTTGCTCTGGAATTCATGAACGCAACCGTACGGGTGTTCCGTAAGCAGATTCAAACCGCCGGCCCTGTTTTGGGCCGACGAATCCTTCACAATGAGCGCAAGCCGCTCAGTCGGTATATGCCCCATGGGAGTCGTAAAGCGGAATCCCTTCGGTCACGCTCGAAAGAAGAGAATATTTTTCAGTTTTACTTCAAAAACATTTTAGGCACGAATAAGTCGTCCATGATGAGCAAGTTAAGCATCTGATAAGATACTGGCACCATCTACTTTCGGGCCTGCTGAGAAATATTCACATGACATGTGCGGCGTTAGACTCCGCCCTCAAGCGTACACTGCGCAAAATCGATATCTTTCCCGCATTCGCCACACTTATGAGCCCGATCGAACTCATCGGAAAAGATTTCTTTTTCGGCCCCGCATTCCGGGCATTTGCACATGAACGATTTAAGCGTTTTAAAATTTGCGAACCCTGGGCAATGCTGCGGTGTTGTTGGCATATCGGCCTCCTTTCGGTTATCTGCAATATCGCGGTTAAGAGGCGGCCACTAATTCGGCCACCTGGCGTCCGTAATCCTGGGCCATCTGGATCCCGCCCCCAAGATCGCTTGACTTTAGCATCAGCGGCTCTTTAACCATCTTCATCTTAAAAATGTTTTCCATAGTTCCATAAATGCGTCCTGGGGCTTCCCCGCTCCAGCCAAAAGCGCCAAAGGCAGCACCCACCTTTCCGTCAAGACTGGCTTTTTCTGCCAGAAATAGAAGGGTCTTCATCCCCTGCATCATGTCACCATGGTAGGTCGCCGATCCGAAAACATACGCATCATATCCGCCCAGATCAGCCTCCTTTTTTATTTCTTTGTCGCTCACGACATTGGCTTCATGGCCTGATATGCGGATCCCTTCAGCGATCAACTCACCAATTTTTTGCGTCTCGCCGGTGCGCGTCGTGTACACTATGAGTACCTTGGCCATGTTCTACTTCTCCTTATTATTTAATCCGCTTATCAACCCCGCCTGCCTCGCAGTCCGGTGTGTAGCAGCTATTGTCCAAGAATTCACATTTTTCCTTGCATGACGGACAGGTATCTGGCGGAGCATCCGCATCGAAAGTATACCCGCAATTATGGCATTTCCAACTTGGCATTGAGCTCACCTCCCTTTAAGCGCGTGGTTATCCTTTCCACAATCCGTGTAAATTGCAGTACTCTCTTGCCGTAACAGTGGTGGCTTTAATTTCGAAAACCGCTTCAGGCGTTTGTCCCGGGCAGAGGAACTCTCTATAGGCTTTGCCGTCGGCTATGAGTTCGACCCACTCGATGAAATGTTTTTCTTCCATGGGATGAGCCACACTACCGACCTTGACCTTGTATCCCCCATCGACTTTTTCGATCACCGGCACATGTTTTTCCTTGGCCGCATCTACCGTGTTTTCTTTCATCAACATCATTGGTTGCCCGCAGCACACCAATTCACCCTCGCCACCGTGCAAGACTTCGACAATGTTCCCGCAAAGCTCACATTTGTAAACTTGCAAACTCTCAGCCATTTTTTCCTCCTTGATTATGCAGTTGATATAATGAAAAAAGTGCGATTGCTCTGACGGCAGCATATCAGTTAATCCGTCATCCATTGACCCTTTCGGATGTGCGCCTCTTTTTCCTTTTCGGCAAGCTTCCTTAATTTGTAAGCCGAATCACGCAATATGCCGTACAGAACCCCGCAACCGGTGTCCTCCCGATCAGAGTCGCCCCTATCGGCGAGTTCGAGCATCGCCTCGGTGAGTTCCAGGGTTCTAATGATGTGCTTGTTGCAGGCTCTCAAAGGTCTCGATTCTCCAAACTGTCACATTTCTATGGGACTGTAAAGACCATTTTCAAGTCTCTGATACAATATGCATGCCAATAAAATCCACAGTTCACGTTATTAATATTCGCTATAATTCAAATTGGTTAGACTCCTTATAACGAAAAAGCTCTCATATGGCCCAATGATACTCGAGACATATTTGATACACATATGTATCTATTATGTGGCCGGTTGACAATAAATATACATAACTATTTATTATTACAGTTATTATTTTCCGGAAAACCGTCTCATCAAAAATTGAGTCACCTATGTCTCGAAATACAATCGTAAAAGCTTACAGAAGGAGGTTTTCGTATCCGGGATTTATTTTTAAAAAGCGGTATAACCGGTTGGATGGTCCAATGAAGGGAAGGGCAATATGAGAGACCGACCACGGAAACGGCTGGATAATCAACTTTGCAAGTTGCATCAATCCGTCGTTCGCTCCGTGGTCTCGATCCTTTTATCCCGCACTTTTGTAATTTTGGATACACTCCCTGCAAAATTTCATTAAAATTTCGAGCAAGGCCATTATCTGGCGATCCGGTTGTCCGGCGTCCGTTTCAAAACGCTGCCTTTGGTGCTGACAACAACTTCTTCAATCGGTATGTCAGCTCCGGAAATTTCAAGGCCTTTCTTGACGATCATCGGCAACCCTGAACAACAAGGAACTTCCATCACGACCGTTGTGATGCTTTTGATGCCAGCGGTTCGAAAAACCTGGGCGAATTTGTCGATATACTTCTGGGCATCATCGAGCTTCGGGCATCCCATCATGACAGCCTTGCCCTTCAGAAAATCCCGGTGCAGGGTCGGAAAGGCCACCGGCACGCAGTCCGCCAGAATCAAAAGGTCGGCACCTTTCAAAAATGGTGCTGTTGGTGGCACCAGATGGATCTGAATCGGCCAATGGGTCAGGGCAGACGTCTGTGGGGGGCCTCCTGCCGGTTGTGGTTGATCATCTGCTTGCAATGCCGCCGGTGAAAACTGCATGATCCTGGCTGACGGGCACCCACCGCCGATCATCCGTTCCGGCAATTTTTCTTTTTCTTCTTTATCGGCCAGATATTTTTCAACCGCCTCTTCATCGAATTCCTCGGCCTCGCGTTCGATTATCTTCAGCGCATCGTTAGGGCACTCTCCGAGGCAGGCCCCCAGGCCGTCGCACAGATTGTCGGACACAACCCTGACCTTACCATCTACCATTTTGAGCGAACCCTCGGCACAGGCCGGTACGCAAAGCCCGCAGCCATCGCATTTTTCTTCATCAATTTCTATGATCTTTCGCATGACTTTCATGATTTCACCTCATTAAGATAGCATGACTACTTTTGAACGCAGGATAACGCAAGCTCTACTCTGTGAATTTTACTTCCTCAGAAGAAGTTTTCAAAAAATTATCGAGACAGGGTTATCGTTTCGTAACCATTGGCATGAATTCAAGGCCTATGACAGCAGTATTGATCGCGCCTCATCCTTGCCGGCCTCGGTCAGCAGGTCCTTTTCGATAAATTCAGATACCTGTGCGGTCCCCATCGGCTGCTCTTTGAGACGCTCTTCCATCTTCGCCACCCAGTCTGCATCATAGACAACCTTGGAATCCAGCTGTGCTTCCTCTGCTGGGACCCGATGCTGGCCGACAATGGCACAGACGGCATCGATGAGCGGTTCACGTGCATTCAACGTCGTCAGAATACTGCGGGCGACTGCCGGACTCTCTGTTTCAAGATGCTCTGCCGACGCATCGCCGTATTTCTTCATCGCTTCCGGTGCGCCGATATCCCTCAGGTAGGCAGCGCAAAGCACCACCGGCAGTGCTCCTTTCTCTTTTCCGGCAATGCGCTCGGCATAGCGCGCCCTTCGGGTGGCCTGCCCGATCCGCTTGAAATCTCGTCTGAAAAACCGTTTCATTTCGACCGCCACCCGATCTTTGAGCAGATCCTCCTTCACGGATTGCATCTCATCCGGCAAGGTTCCCAGGCACTGCTCGGCATATTGGCAATAGGCCGCACAGCCGAAATCCATACTGGGATTAACGAAGCGATGGCCGCAATGGCCGCACTTTCGGGCGGTATCGTCTTTGAAGAACTCCACCGGCTTTTCGCATTTCGGGCAGCTGACTTCATATATGGCACCCGGTTTCCAGTACTGCGTATCCTGACCCGGACATTTCATTGCGGGTTCCCTTGTTGTTGTTAGCGGTTCGCGGCCGATCCGGACCGGTAACGATATCCGGACCGGCCGTTTACATGGACCAACGGACGGTGGTGCCGTTGGATCTTATCCGAGAATGGCCTGCAGGTCTTCATCCGGGGTTTTGATGGGCATGATGTTGAAGTTCTTCACCAGCACGTCCAGCACGTTCGGCGTAACAAAGGCCGGCAGGCTGGGGCCTAGACGGATATCCTTGATACCCAGGTAAAGCAGGGTCAACAGGATGGCGCAGGCTTTCTGTTCATACCAGGACAGAATCATCGATAGCGGCAGGTCGTTGACGCCCACATCGAACGCCTTTGACAGGGCCACGGCAATCTGCACAGCCGAATAGGCGTCGTTGCACTGGCCAACATCCAGCAGGCGCGGTATACCGCCGATATCACCGAGCTGCTTGTCAAAGAAACGGAACTTTCCGCACGCCAGGGTGAGAACGACGCAGTCATTGGGCACTTTTTCCACAAACTCTGTGTAATAACTGCGGCCGGGCTTGGCCCCGTCGCACCCGCCGACAAGGAAGAAGTGGCGGATGGCCTTGCTCTTGACAGCTTCGACAACTTGGCCGGCAACGCCCATCACGGCATTGCGACCGAAACCCACCATGACTTTCTGTCCGTTGGTGTCTTCGCTGAATCCCGGCATTTCAAGCGCCTTGTTAATGACCGGCGTAAAATCCTTGGACACGTGAGTGACGCCCGGCCACCCCACCAGCCCGGTGGTATAAATATTATCCTTGTAAGAATCCTGGGGCTTTTGAATGCAGTTGGTCGTCATCAGAATGGCGCCGGGGAATTTGGCGAATTCCTTGGCCTGGTTCTGCCAGGCCGTGCCGTAATGCCCAATGAAATGTGGATATTTTTTCAGTTCCGGATATCCGTGACACGGCAGCATCTCACCATGGGTGTAAATGTTTATGCCTTTGCCTTCGGTCTGCTTGAGAATCAGGTCCAAGTCTTTAAGATCATGTCCGGACACCAGGATCGCCTTGCCTTTCTTGGCTCCCAGCGGTACCTCGGTGGGAACCGGGTGGCCATAGGTTCCGGTGTTACCGGCATCCAGCAATTCCATGGCCCGCAGGTTGATTTCGCCGCACTTCAATACCAGCCCGATCAACTCTTCGACACCCAGCGAGTCGTCCAGGGTACCCGCCAACCCCTCGTGCAAGTAAGCATACACATTATCGTCTTCCTGGCCCAGAATCGCCGCATGGTCCGCATAGGCCGCCATACCCTTGATACCGTAAATCAAAAGCTCGCGCAGAGAAAGAATGTCCGGGTTCACGTCCGGGTTCGACTTGATGCCGACCGATTCCCCTTGTGCAGCCATGGCTTCACGAGAGGCTTCGGGCTGGAACACCGCCGGTCCTTCAGTAAAACCGGTTTTACCGCCGGCGGCCTTGACTTTTTCTTTCAGGGCATCGCGATACGTGACGGTTTCTTTGATCAGCTCCACAAAACGGTCCGGATCGAAATCCACGTTGGTAAGCGTCGAGAATACGGCCTTGCAGGTAAACTGGTCTACGGCCCGATCGGTAATACCGACTTTGCGGCCTTCAACCGCGAAGAGGGAAAGGCCTTTAACAGCATAGATTAAAAGATCCTGGAGGGCAGCGACTTCCGGCTGCTTTCCACAAACGCCGATTTTAGTGCAGCCCTCACCCTTTGAGGTCTGCTCACACTGAAAACAGAACATAGTTTATTCTCCTTTGTTTTGGGTTGGTGGCAACCCGGTTTGGTTTAATTCTTGAATTTGACGAATCGAATATACTCACCGGTTGTTTCGGGCGCATTGACTTAAGTCAACAAGCGCTATTTTTTTGTTTTTAGCCCGGGTACTGTATGCAATGGCGCTATAAATGGCCATCGCATTTTGAGCGCTGTAATGATTTCGTGAACTATTGGGGTTTGACCCGGTCCGCAACCGGTGTTAACCGTTGCCGGTAACATTAAGATAACTGGCGACGTTATGCATTGACATAGGTCAAAGGCCGGTGATAATTCGGAAGAGGAGGCCTCAATGGAAAAAACGACTGAATTTATTTCAAAAATATCTATTTTTAACGGCCTGTCTGCAGCCCAGCTCGAGGAAGTCCGTCAGATTGTCGATTACCGTAATTACACGAAAGGTGAAACCGTATTTCTCGAAGGTGATCCGGGCATTGGTTTCTATGTCGTCGTTAAAGGTCAGGTCAAGATCTTCAAACTCGCGCTGGATGGCAAAGAACATATCCTGCACATTATCGGGCCGGGGGATCCATTTGGAGAGGTGGCTGTGTTCGCCGGTCGATCGTTCCCGGCCAATGCAGAAGCTTTGGCCGATAGTCGGTTGCTTTTTTTTCCCCGCAAAGACTTTGTCTCTCTCATCTCCCGCAATCCGTCACTGGCGATGAAGATGCTTGCCGTGCTGTCGATGCGGTTGCGCCAATTTGCCGTGCAAATTGAGAACCTCTCCTTAAAAGAAGTTCCGGGCCGCCTGGCCTCATATCTCATTTTCCTGACCAAGGAACAGGAGAACTCTGCAGCCGTAATGCTACCGATTTCAAAGGGGCAACTGGCCAGTCTCTTAGGAACAATCCCAGAAACCCTGTCCCGTATATTCGCCAAAATGGCAGGACAAGGCCTGATCACGGTCAATGGACGGGAAATCAACATCCTGGACCCCGTCGGTCTGGAAGAAATATCGATACAAGGCAAGGTAACAGCATAGATGATGCTGACCTCACATTTCAGCCGCTTGTTCTTCCAATCTTCCCATACCCGCGTCAACTGCTGACTGCCCACTCGGCAACGGGCACGGAATTATAGAAAAAACACTGCAACGCTTTATCTATTTGTGGAGTTGCGCCAGCTCACGGCTCAACAGTCGAATATGGCCCATCTCTTCTTTGATGATGCCTTCGATACGATCCTTTCCCAGTTTTTCCGGAACGGCGTTTTTCATTCCAAGGTAAAAAACAATCGAGTCTTTTTCGGCCTCGATGGCGGCTTTCAATATTTTTTCCATCGATGAGACATCGATCTGTTTTTCGAAAAAAACGCGTGTATCCACCAGGGCACGCAAATACAGGGCCGCTTCTCCATCGGGGTCGAAAACTGTCGCAGATTTGGCGGCAGCGTTCAGGTCCTTGCGCATGGCTTTGAAAGTATTTTCGTGCTCGACTTCCATATCGGCGAGCTGCAACAAAAGGTCCCGGTGCACGTCGTCCTGAACGGAACCCGCCGCTTTCTTGTAAAAACTCTCGCCGTTTCTTTCCATCTGTTCGGCCATTTCAAAGATCTCGTCCGCGTTAAAATCATAGCTCATATTGCCGGTCCTTTCGTTTTCTCCAGTGAATTTATTGGGCACTCGATAATGCCACTAATGAATCATGAGTCGGTATTTATTAGAATTTTCGGGCGGATCGATGTTGCAGTTAAGATAAAGATGCATCCTGGAATGTAAAGCCGCAGAGGAAAAAATATCGTTGACAGCAAATCGGCACGAAACTATACTAATTCGCTATGAATTAAGAATCACAATGAAAATCATATCAATGGCAAAACATCGATATAAAAAACAGCGGGTTGTAAAAATTGCCCTTGTCATGGCGCTCTGCCTGAGTCTATTCAGCGGTGGAATTACCGCCGCTACCGGCTGCACCGCAAGCTGCTGCGTTGGCAACTCAATGGACAGGCATGGACATCGGATAGTGCAAATTACGGACGATGCTCCCTGCCCTTGCTGTTCAACTTCAGTAGACTGCGCCGTTGATAAAAACGTTTCACCGGTGACACATGCAGCCATTTTTCACGATGGCGAGCGCTCTATCAACCCACCATTCTCGGGCGGATCGAAAATAATCGAAGCGCCTCAAAAAACTACGCAAGCATTAGCGTTCCCAATCACCGATCCACCTACCAAAATACCTATATACATTGCCACCCTCAATTTGATTCGTTGATCAGACCATCCTCTCCCGCATGACATAAACGCTGGGACCTCGGACCCGACACTTATCGATTCGCTGTAATTTCGGCGGGAGTTCCATTGTCTGACGATGAATCGGAATATAATGGGAAACCGCCCCGGTTATTAGGAATTTCTTTCTAATAACCAATCAGCGCAAGAACAAGGGACATCACATGTCACCCGTTTCGCCCGAAGTGGTTGGGCGGTGGGTGGTTAACAGTCCTCAGGCAATCAAATAAATCGCAGTAGAAAAAATGATGCTTGACGCTATCACGTTACCAATTCAAAAAAATTCATAAGGAGATCAACCAAATGGGTAAGAAGAAGACCAAAAACAATCAGGAAATCCGCGATGCAAAAAAAGCTGCCGTTCTGGGTACGGAACGGAAGAATCACCTGCCGGTGATCCTCGTCATTTGCGCTGTCCTTCTCGGTGGTGCAGGGGTTTACTTTGCAATAAACGGCATCGGTAGTGACGCTGTGTCATCGACCGCCAATCTTGCACCGAAACCCACAGGTGATCAAGTCGTCTACCAGGTGAGCCAGTTTGCCGACGGACAGGCCCGGCACTTTGAATTCAAACATAAGGACCTTACAATTCGCTATTTCATTCTTAAAAGTTCCGATGGTATCATCCGGGCCGCTTTCGATGCCTGCGATGTCTGTTGGCCTGCCAACAAGGGCTACTACCAGGATGGCGATGTCATGGTCTGCCGAAACTGCGGCCGTCGTTTTGCATCGGTGCTCGTAAACGAGGTCAAGGGGGGTTGCAACCCGGCGCCATTGGAAAGATCGGTTCAGGGCGAACAACTTATCCTGAAAGTGCAGGACATTCTGGAAGGCAAACAATATTTTCCAGGAAAGGCCTAAACATGACACTGAAACAGATCGCTTTTCGAAACCTTCTGCGCCGCAAGGGCAAAGCCGCCTTTGTCCTTGCAGGGTTGGCCATCGGTATCGCCACCGTTGTTACCGTTATCAGTTTCGTGGAAGCCATGACCACCGATATCAACCACAAATTGGAAAAATACGGCGCCAACATTTTGATTGTCCCCCGGGCCGAGGATCTCCCTCTCACATATGGGGGCCTCTCCCTGGGGGGAGTGGCTTTCGAGATGGAGGAAATCCGTGAATCCGACCTGGCCCGGGTGCAGACCATAAAAAACTCTCGCAACATTGCCGCACTGGGACCGCTTGTCCTGGGCGTCGTCCAAATCAACGCGAACAGGGTTCTGTTATCGGGTATTGATTTTAAGGCCAGTGGTATCCTGAAACCCTGGTGGAAAATAGATGGTGCCCTCCCGGACAACGAAAGCATCCTTTTGGGCGCTGAAGCGGCCCATATCCTGAATTTGAAGAGCGGAGATTCGGTGGACATCAAAGGCCGTAAACTCTCGGTAGCAGGAGTTCTTCATCCCACCGGCAGCCAGGACGACCAGTTGGCCTTTACACCGATATCGACGGCTCAAACCCTGCTTGATAAACGCGGCAAGGTTTCCATGGCCGAAGTAGCAGCGCTATGCCACGACTGCCCCATCGACGACATGGTGAGTCAAATATCCGAGGTGCTGCCTGGCGCCAAGGTAATGGCGATTCAACAGGTGGTGAAAGGCCGCATGGAGACCCTGGCTCAGTTCAGAAAATTCAGCTACGGGGTTTCCGGTGTGGTCATCCTGATCGGGGCCCTGGTGGTCCTGATCACAATGATGGGCAGCGTGCGGGAGCGAACCGAGGAAATCGGCATCTTCCGGGCGATAGGCTTTCGCAAGAGTCATGTCATGCGGATTGTGTTCCTTGAGGCCGGCATCGTCTCTGTCATTGCAGGGCTTATCGGGTATGCGGTCGGATATGCGGCCACACTTGCGGGTCTGAGGTTTTTCGTGGAGGATCGCATGGTCCACCTGAACATCAACCCTGAACTGGCCGCCATGTCATTCGGGTTGGCGCTGCTCATCGGCCTGGCAGCGAGCGCATACCCGGCATTTATGGCCGCCCGTATGGATCCCAACGATGCCCTGCGAGCCCTTTAAGATTGCGCAAAAAACAGAAACAGCTTTGGGTGATACAAACCAATACGTTCCGCATCAAAAAACTTTCACAGGATTCTCAGACGGAATGTGATGATAACAGTGCACTAATTGCCGGAGATAATAATGAGTTACTTATCAGTCAAAAATCTTGCCAAAATTTACGGTAACGGTGATGCCGCCGTTACGGCCATATCCGATATGAATTTCACTATTGGATCAGGGGAATTCGTCGGGGTTATGGGAGAGTCGGGATCGGGCAAGTCGACCCTCCTATCGGTCATGGGTGCGATGAATGCGCCTTCGTCGGGCAGTTTCGTGGTCGACGAAATTGACGTCTACCGTTTGCGGTCTGAAAAACGTGCCGATTTCCGACGGGAATTTCTGGGCTTCATATTTCAGAGCTTTCACCTGGTGTCATATCTTACAGTCCTCGAAAATGTCATGCTGCCGCTTTCGATCGTCAAGGCCGGTAAAAAAAAGAAACGCGAAATGGCCGAGACCGCTCTGGCAAGTGTCGGGCTCGAGGCAAAAGGTCACCGACTGCCGAACCAAATTTCCGGCGGTGAAAAGGAACGTGTCGCTATCGCCCGGGCCATCGTGAACCAACCACCGATCCTTCTGGCCGATGAACCAACCGGAAACCTTGACACGAAAACATCCCAGGAAATTATGGACCTGCTCCGAAAACTCAACAAAGAAGGGATGACCATCGTGATGGTGACCCACAGCCCCGCATGTGCCGAATATGCCGGAAGGGTCTTGCAAATCTCCGATGGCATACTGGTTTCGGACAATTAACTTGATCCCCCATCCCCTGCTGAGAAATCGGTCGGAAACTGTCTGCCAAAGACATTTTTTCCGGCCGACACCTCTTTCTATCCGCTCGGTCTGTATGAGTAAGCGTCTGCTTACGATCACCAACAGCCTTTACCCGAATGTTCTCATCGCCTGAAACCTTTTCAGTTGATTAGCGAAAGGAAGATGTCGTTCCATCCCGCCACCGGCGGTATCGGCTAAGCGGGACGGCATATGACGCCGCAGATGCGGCAAGCCTCCAGAGGCGGATAAAGATCGGCAATCCCAAGGGTTTCAAATTTTAAAATCAAACTTTGATAGGATTCCTTATAGATAAAGCAGTTCCCCCTCCATTTAAAATTTGAAACGCTCACTTTAGGTTAAAATGTCTTGACGATGAGCAGCCAGTACCTCTCCGGTATCATTCTATAAGTTATCTCAAAATTAGGATTTTCGGTCGAGATCAAGGCGAGACCGAGGATCCCCGCTGTGCGGGATTTCCCATCCGATCAAACACAGCATGTGGATCATAACCCGCAGGCATACTCAAGTATGTCGAGGACTTGAGACAAGGTCTCAACGCCGATATCGAGCGAAAAGACTTTTTTGAGATGCCTTCTAACCATTCTACCCGGCACACCCAAACAGATGAACTGGCTTGACACGCGCGGGTCATGTCTTTATAGTGCCTTGTTTTAGACAAACCCCCCCTTTGGCAGACAGATTTTGGAGCCGATATTCATGACCACTTCCGATCCTCAAGCGGACCGTCCGCTGCTCTTACTCGTGGCCGGAGCAAAAGGTGCAATTGCATCAACACTGGCTGTGGCAGTGACCGCCTGCCGCAACACCCCGGAGATCGTCCTCCCAAGCCTGACAACCCGTGACAAGTTCCCGTATCTGGGAGCTGTCGACAAAACGCTCCTGGCCGGATGGGACCACGACCCTCAGCCGATGGCGGCCGCAACGCTCTGCCAGGGTATCCTGCCTGAATCGGTTTGCCAACTTCACGCGGACGCACTCGATAAACTTTCCTTGAAAGCAGCGCCTTCCATCGACAAGCGGCTTCCCGAGCAGGTTGACCTTTTGATGTCCGACATCCAAAGATTTCGGCATGACCATCCAACGGCCACGCCGGTCTTCATCAACCTGTTGCCGGCTGCACCGCTATCAAACCTCTCTCGTTGCCGGGATTTGGATGAACTCTATGACACTGCCGATAGCCGTACGTCACCGGATCTTGCATACGCGCTGGCCGCAGTTCTTTCCGGCATTCCGGTCGTCAATTTCACACCGAATGACATCGAATTACCGGTTTTGGTTGCTGAAGCGGTCAAGCGCAATATACCGCTCTGCGGCCGGGACGGAAAAACCGGACAAACGTATCTGAAAGTCGTTCTGGCCTCGGCAATGAAAGCCAGGAGTTTCACGGTCGACGGATGGTACAGCCTAAACATACTCGGAAATGCGGACGGAATGAACCTGATGGAACCAGAACGGGCCGCAGGTAAAATGGCCAATAAAACCGACCTGCTGGACGATATTCTTGGCTATGGGGTCGGCCAGCGATACGGTACACCGACCCACAAGGTACACATTGACTACTACCCGCCCCGGGGAGATGCCAAAGAGGCCTGGGACGTCATAGACTTCCGGGGTCTTTTCGACCTGCCGATGAGCCTTCGGATCAACCTTCAGGGGCGAGATTCCATTCTGGCCGCTCCCATGGCCCTTGACCTTGCCCGCTGGATGGCGGCACTGAAACTGGCTGGTATCAGTGGACCGGTTGCCGATCTGGGGTTTTTCTTCAAAAAACCGATCGGGGAACATGCGCCCATCACCTTTCAGGAACAACTCAACAGCCTTGCCAACTTGGAACGGCAGTGTGACGATAAACTCGCAGCATCTGAATCTGACTGATATAGGAGATCGATGATGGTTTTCGGTTACAGCACCAACGCGTTCGTCAAGTTCGACCTTTTCGAATCCATCGAAAAGATAGCCAACCTCGGGTTTCGGGGTGTGGAAATCATGGGGGACCGACCCCACTTGTATCCACCGGACTTTGACCAAAACGAGCTGGCACGCTTGAAAACGCTCCTTGACCATCACCGACTCACTGTCACTAACATCAACAGTTTCACCCTGTTTGCCGTGGGTGACACCTACCTGCCATCGTGGATCGAACCGGAACAAAAACGCCGTGACATCAGGATCCGCCATACTCTTGACAGCCTGGAAGTGGCCAAGTTTTTGGGGTGTAACAACATTTCCGTACCGCCAGGTGGCCCTCTGGAAGATTCACTGTCGAGGGACGAGGCCTTCAAGCTGTTTCACGCTGGACTCGATCAGGTGATTCCCAAAGCTGAAGATTTGGGCATTAAAATCCTGATCGAACCGGAACCGGACCTGCTGATGGAAAAAACGGCGGAGTTCAATTACTTTATAAAAGATATCAGATCCAAAATGGTCGGTTTGAACTTCGACATCGGCCACTTCTACTGCGCTGGCGAAAATCCGGCCGTGGCCTTTGAAGAGCTCTTTGAATGGATCGGTCACGTTCATATCGAAGATATCGCCCCCACGCGGGTACATGCCCATCTGATTGCCGGGCATGGTGACATCAATTTCACCGAAGTATTCGACGCCATGGTTCGCCTTGGCTACCGCGATCACATCAGCCTGGAGCTTTATCCTTACGTAGACACTCCTGAGGACGCCGGCCGCGAAAGCCTTGAACACCTGAAGCCGCTCTTCACCCTGTCCGGCCTGAACATCGCCGCCTGATTTGCAGCAACGAACAGTTGCCCAACCGCCGTCACCCGTTCCAACCCCTTCTGCTTGCATTCTCACTTGCCAAGGCTTATGTTTGCGTTGACTCGATCCCTCTCTTTTTGATTTCTCAACGTTTCCTACGGAAAGAAAAACATGAAAGCATTGCATTTCAAAGAACACGGCAGTCTCGATGTTATTACTTATGGCAATGTCCCCGACCCGGTTGCGGGCCCCGATGATGTTGTCGTCAGGGTACGCGCCTGCGCCCTCAACCATCTCGACATCTGGGTCCGTCGGGGATGGCCGGGTCTGAAGCTCGAAATGCCCCACTGGTGCGGTGCCGATGTTGCCGGTGACATCGCCGATATCGGCCGGAACGTCAGTGGCTGGCAGGTTGGACAAGCGGTGGTGGTCGATCCGGGGGTCAGCCATGTCGAAGACGAGCACACCCGCCGGGGAGAGGATTCCCTTAGTCCAGGATACCATGTCCTGGGTGAGCATATCCGGGGAGGCGCCGCCGAATACCTGGCCGTCCCGGCAACGAATCTGGCCGCCATGCCGGAAGGCTGGGAGTACTCAGATGCTGCAGCACCGCTTCTGGTCGGTCTCACTGCCTGGCGGATGTTGATCCACAGGGCTCGCCTGAGAGCCGGGGAAACTGTCCTGGTGGTCGGCTCCGGGGGCGGCGTTAACAGCATCGCCGTTCAGATCGCAAAGCTCGCCGGTGCGAAAGTCTTTGTGGTGGCCGGTGACGCTAAAAAAGCGGAGAAAGCCAGGGGCCTGGGGGCTGACGAAGTTTTCGACCGCAGTGCGGTCGACTGGGGCAAGGAGGTTTATCGCCTGACGCAGAAACGCGGTGTCGATGTCGTAGTTGACAATGTCGGCAAGGCGACTATCACAAAGAGCATGAGCGCTGTCGCCCGCGGCGGCCGGATCGTTATCGTGGGCAATACTTCCGGCCCGTTGTCCGAAATCGACATCCGCTACATCTTCGGCAAGCAGATCAGCCTGATCGGCAGTACCATGGGCTCTCACCAGGATTTCCGCGATATTCTCGAATTGATCAAAACCGGTCGATTAACAGCGGTGATCGACCGGGTAATGCCTCTGAGTGAGGGTAAAAACGCCTATGGTCTTATGGAACGGGGAGAAATCTTTGGCAAACTGGTGTTGACGCCATAAACAGATAGGCGATTCTGAATTGCATTAATACTTTCACACCGGATCATGCTCGAATCCAACCCTTACTTGCCTGCCCATATTACTTTCAACTTATCGTTGGCGATTAAGTTTTAAGGCCCTGCTAAAGAAATATACCGCTTTTCAAAAATAAATGCCGAAAAAAAACAAAATTTTTCACTTCATGTTTACGTCAGCATGCCCGGGTGTATATCGACGCAGCCGCCTCGAGCGCGCCCGACTTCGTTTGATAACCCTCGGCCTTGAGTACGGTTTCAAGTGCCGCCAGTAGAAGAATTACGTTTTTACGGCGGCAAGAGTGCCCCATCAAACCGATACGCCACACCTTGCCGGCAAACTGGCCTAAACCGCCGCCAATCTCAATACCGTAATGATTGAGAAGCGCTTTGCGCACAGTAATATCATCGATTCCTTCGGGAATTCGCACCGCGTTCAGCATGGGCAGGCGGATAGGCTCCGAAACGAGCATGTCAAGCCCCATAGCCTCAATACCAGAAACTAACGCACGGTGGTTCAGACGGTGCCTGTCAAAGCGCGGCTCCAACCCCTCTTCGGCAATCAGGCGCAAGGCTTCCCGCAAACCATAGATCATATTGATGGGCGCGGTATGATGATATTTTCTATCAGTTCCCCAATAGTCTCTGACCATGCTCAAGTCGAGATACCAGCTGGCGACAGGGGTCTTCCTTCGGTCCAAGACCTCGACGGCTGCCGGGCTGAAAGATAGTGGAGAAAGGCCTGGTGGACCGGAAATGCATTTCTGTGTACCGCTATAAGTGGCATCAATTTTCATATCATCGATCGCAAATCGCATACCCCCCAACGAAGTGACAGCGTCGACCAAAAACAAAGCGCCGACTTCGTGGCTGATATTGGCCAAGTCGTCAAGGGGTTGGCATACCC
The DNA here is from genome assembly GCA_963848135.1 of uncultured delta proteobacterium. Taxonomy (GTDB): domain Bacteria; phylum Desulfobacterota; class Desulfobacteria; order Desulfobacterales; family SG8-13; genus JARFQH01. The sequence goes on along the minus strand of CAWKCK010000012.1, from coordinate 13,014 downwards.
CCGTTGAGGTTTCAGCATGGACCACGGCCACGACTTTGGGCCTTCTGCCCTTTATGGCATCCTTCAACAGCTGGGGATCAATGGCGGTTCCCCATTCGGCATCGATACGGATCAATTTGCCACCGCTACGATTCACGATATCCGCCATGCGCGTTCCGAAGACACCGTTGACGCAGACAACCACCTCGTCACCCGGTTCGATAAGATTGACAAAACAGGTTTCCATTCCAGCGCTCCCCGTACCTGAAACAGGGATCGTCAACTCATTTTCCGTTTGAAACAGGTACCGGAGGAGCTGCTGGGTCTCGTTCATGAGGGATAGAAAGTAGGGGTCCAAATGCCCAATGCAGGGTGTGGCCAAAGCCTGCAGCGTTCTTGCGGGAACATCACTGGGCCCAGGGCCCAGGAGTGTGCGATCCCCCGGGCTGATGTCACGGAAATCATCTGCGTTCAGTATTTCGTGGCTTCTACACCCTTTTTCCATTATCTTCTGACTCCTTCTTCTTTAGATAAATCGAACGTCACAGGTTGATTACCAGTGTATCATTTCCGAATTGGGCACCACTTGGGATCCATTTTACGGGCTTTTGCGGCCCACCTGCGGAGGGTGCTCAGGGAGATTTGAAACATTTCAAGAAGTTCATCTCTGGAATAGTCATCCCACAATACGGCAATCGTTTTTGCTTTGGCTTCGAGCGAATTGGGAATAATCGTGGTCGAATCTCCATCATAATCAATGACAATTTTAGCTTTACTCATACCATCCCTCCAAAATTTTAGAATTTAGACCGGAGAGTGCTGTAACAATATGTCCGCGGAAGTTCAATCATGAAGTAAGTTATAGGGCAGCGGGAAGAAAAACGAGAGTCCCACTTTGAAGCTGGCTAAAGTCTTTTATCTTGTTACCACTCAACAATTTTCTGGATGGCAGGTAGTAGATTGTTTTATGATCCTTATACCTGGAGCCGGCAACGCGATAGGCGGTTTGTTCTTTATGAAGTTTGTAAGGCCCCTTGTACCCGATGATCAGTCTGGTTCGCACCGGCAGGTCATCCCAGTCGTTTATAATTGACCCGGACTTTATTCGACCGGAAGGCAAAAAATAGATCGTTGTTTTATGATTATACGATTTTCCGGCAAGAGACCATGCCGTGATCCCGTCCGATATGGTCTTTACAGGCCCGTCGTCTTTTAGTATTTCAACGCTGCTTTCCTGGTTAAGCAGTACGACGGTTTGGGCTGGTATGCGGTTCCAGCCAATTTTTTCCGCAATTTGATCGCCGGTGTATAGACGTCCATTCGGTAATTTGTATATCGTGGTGATACTATCGTAGTCTTCTCCGGCAATAACCCATGCGGTATTGCGCTTTGAAATGATATTCCCGTCATCGGCCTGTGAATCTATTTTATTCCGGCTATAAAACACTTCGTATAGCTGGGCATCAGCCATGAGTCGTCCGGCGCGAACATCGGGATCATCGGTCCAGGTGGACCCTAAATCCGCTTTAACGCGTATAAAGTTTTTAGCGCAGCGCTTGCGCCCACGGTGATTTTTCGTAAACCACCGGTTTGGCCGTCCGTAGGCAACCTGGCTGTGCGTCAGAACTTCCCGATCATCCAGGTTGTAAAACCCTTGTAAAGTGTTAATCAATAGGCCTACCGATCGATACTGTTTCTCGGTAATGGGCGCGTAATGATACCCGACCAACTCAATACCAATGGACATTTTGCTTAGGTTCGTTTCTCCATTCCACATGCTGCGGCCCGCGTGATCGGCCACATATTTCTTATCCAAGATGCGATACGTACGTCCGTTACGGGCAATCACATAATGGGTATGACCACCATAGGTGCGCCGGCCATTGCGAAAACGCTTCCCTTTTGATACGACCCTCAGGGTCGTTTCAAGTCCGAGTTCAGAAGTATGGACGATAATGTATTTCGTCTCTTGGCGTTTGACTTTTTTGAACCTGGGATTCAATCGCGAACGGTAATCCACGATGGAATTCTGAAAGTTATTGCGTTCTGTTCGGGTAAAAGCGGTCGATAATGAAGATGAAATTAGAAGAAACATGATGCAGAAAGAGGCAACGATTAAGACACGTTTATGGTACCACACCCTCCGATCCCTCATAGAGACACACCTACCCATATCAGAAACATTTGGCTATTTCCCGTCCCAGGTTTCATAGAGAGCACTGGTCAGTTTCCGATCCAGAGATGAACAATAACCACTTATACCATTCTTTCCGAATTTCTGAATCTGTTTTTGAAACGCGTTTTAATGTCATCAAATCCATAACACGACAACTGACACTTTCGCTGAAATTATCAAAATTTTATTAATATTTCAATTTCGAATAGATAGTTGCATTGTTAATCATTAATTTGTCTGAATCAGATTTCGAAAATAATTGATAGCGTCAGGTGACGCCCATTCCCTTGGTCCGATGACTTTTTCTACAATAATGCCGTCCTTATCAATGATAAAGCTTTCAGGGACACCGGTTGTCTGATAGATATTTTTTGTGGTTCCTTGAGTGTCGGTCAAGGCTGGGAAACTCAGCTTGTGTTTTTTCATAAAAGGCGCCACGACATCACTTCCTGATTCGTCAATACTAACCGCAATGATTTCAAAATCTTCCTCCTTGAGTTCCTGATAAAGCGTTTCCATGGACGGCATTTCAGCCACACAAGGGGGACACCATGTCGCCCAGATGTTCAGGAGGACCACTTTGCCCTTGAAATCAGCCAGGCTGACCATCTTCCCGTCAAGGTCAGGCAAAGCAAACCCTGGTGCAGGTACACTATTTTTTGCCCGCGGAGTCCCCGATAGATCGAAAGACGAGTCCTTCGTTTGGAGCAAGACAATGATTCCAACACCGGCTATTATCAGGAAAATTAACAGTATGGATTCCATGCTTACCCTACGACTCATTCGAGTTTCCTCTTTCTTCAATCTAAGTTAACGATATTTCAAGATTTTTGAAGTATTCTCATACCTCAACATATGAACACAAAATAGGACATGAAATATATAATAATCATCGTCGCTGGTAATAATTAACGCCTGGAACTGTCAAACTTTGGGAGTCTCCCCACCAAGACTGGGGGTTTAACGATGATTATTATGCCAGATATGAGCCTATCAAAGGAGGGTATAAATTAACAGCTTGAGTTGCATTCTGCGAAAATGTTGTCGGCACATCGATTAAAACATAACATTCCATTTTATGTCATTATGAAATCTGTTCATTCCTTAGGTTGCCTTATGCATGAGTTTGCACGCTGAAGTCGCTGATTATTCCCCCCTGTTCCAGGTTAATGAAAACTCTTCGAGGGCTCAATTAATTTAAGGTTGACAAACTCAAACATATTAACATATATACATATGTACAATCATTATATTTTATTGGGAGGATCTCATGGTGGTTAAGACACAGAGTCGAAATGAGGCCGTTGAAACGTGTATGGTCAAAGGCATCCATCGCGATATCCTTAAAGCGGTCAGACGAAAAATGCCACATTCGGTTTCCGTGTATGAATTGGCAGACCTTTTCAAGCTCTTCGGGGATAGTACCAGGTTGGGCATTATATGGGCATTGAGTGAATCGGAGATGTGCGTTTGTGACCTCTGCGCGCTTTTAAAGATGAACCAACCGGCAGTATCACATCAATTGAAAAATCTGAAACTTGCAAGGATAGTCAAAGCAAGGCGAGAGGGAAAAATTGTTTACTATTCCCTGGAAGATGAGCACATCAGGGATCTCCTCAATCTCGGTATGGAGCACATACAGGAAGCGTAAGCAGACCATGGAAAGTTAGAAAATGACAGAACAAGTCACTGTAAAATACGGCCTAAAGAATATAGATTGCGCGGCATGTGCCGCTAAAATAGAAAACGGGCTGAACACACTGGATGGTGTCGATGAAGCTGTGCTCGATTTTGCCAATCAGACCCTTTATGTCAAAGCAAAGAACCTGGATCGTGTTTTAGAGAAAATTCATAGTATCGAGCCCGATGTTGAACTTATACATGAGCCCCAAAATACGGGTACCCTTGACCTCGATAAAAATCCGTGGAGCAAGAAGGCGAAAAAAGAGCTACTGGTTCTGGGTGCTGCCACCGTTCTCTTTTTGATAGTACTTTTTTTTGAGGATCGGTTCCATACAATATCCTATTTTCGGTGGGAAATTATCATCGTTCTTACCGCTTATCTGCTGGCCGGGTGGAATGTTCTGGCAGGCGCGTTAAAGACAATCAAGAAGGGGACATTCTTTGATGAAAATGTCCTTATGGTGATTGCCACCGGTGGCGCCATGGCGATCCATGCGTACTCAGAAGCCGTCGGTGTCATGATCTTTTATAAGGTGGGTGAGCTGCTCCAGGGAATGGCAGTTTCGCGTTCACGGCGTTCCATAAAAAGTTTGTTGGCGATAAGGCCTGATAAGGCCGTCGTGATAAAATCAGATGGATATGTTGAAATGTCACCGGAATCGGTCAATATCGGTGATGATATACTTGTCAAACCTGGTGAAAAAATACCCCTCGATGGCGAAATTATAGACGGAAGTTCCCAGGTGGACTCATCCGTTCTGACCGGTGAGTCCGTGCCTGTCAATGCCAAAGTGGGCGATCATGTTATGGCCGGGCAAATCAATAAAACAGGGGCATTGACAGTTCGGGTATCGCGTCCATTCAGTGAATCTTCCATCTCCAAGGTTATGGAGCTCGTTGAAAATGCCACTGCCAGAAAAGCCAAAACAGAAAAATTTATCACGACCTTCGCACGCTACTACACGCCAGCCGTCGTCATGATTGCCGCTGCAATCGCTTTCATTCCTCCTCTATTAATCGATGCTTCTTTTCAAACCTGGATATATCGCGCTTTAGTTCTATTGGTGATTTCTTGCCCCTGCGCCCTTGTTGTCAGCATTCCTATGGGATATTTCGGAGGAATTGGCAGAGCATCACGAAGGGGTATTTTGGTAAAAGGATCGAACTATATAGATGCCCTTTCGGCGGTTGACACAGTTGTTTTTGATAAAACAGGCACACTGACTAAAGGCATCTTTAAGGTCAGGGACGTAATTAGCCTGAATGGTTTTTCCAAATCACAATTGTTTGAATTTGCAGCGGCAGCCGAATATCATTCCAATCATCCTATCGCAACATCAATTACAAATGCATTTTCCGCGTCGGGATACGAACTGGATGCAACCCAAATATTCGATCACACCAATATGGCGGGGAAAGGTGTTAAGGTCAGGTATGGCATACATAACATCCTTGTAGGTAACGACAATTTGTTGCACGCTTATAACGTAGATCACTCTAAATGCGAATTTGATTATACGGTCGCCCACATCGTCGTCGATGAAATTTATGCCGGCTATATTACGATTGGTGACATGATACGCCCTGACGCGGAAGAGGCGATAAAAGCACTGCGCGACCTAAATGTTAAGCATATCGCAATGCTAACCGGTGATAATTACTGCACGGCTGAGGCGGTTTCTAATAGGCTTGGCCTTGATAGCTTTTATTCCGACCTTCTGCCAGAGGATAAAGTGAAAATCCTTGAAAATATCGCGGCAAAGAATAGTGGAAGAGGCAATAAAAAAATTGCCTTTGTCGGCGATGGTATCAACGATGCACCCGTTATTGCACGTGCTGATGTGGGTATTGCAATGGGAGCATTTGGTTCTGACGCAGCGATTGAGACAGCAGATGTGGTCTTGATGAAGGACTCTCCCCTAAAGGTTGCCGAGGCCTTGATGATCGCAAAGTATACCCGCCGGATCGTTTGGCAGAACATCTGTTTCGCTTTTGTCATTAAAGGGATTTTCATTACTTTTGGTGCCATGGGTTTGGCCTCGATGTGGGAGGCCGTTTTTGCGGATATGGGAACCGCAATACTTGCGGTGGCAAATTCAACAAGGATTATTGGGAAAAGGTAACTTGAGAATCTCAAATATTTCTTACAGGGTGTTTGAAAACGTTTTGAGCGCCGGTTATACCGATTTTCAAAAATAAATTCCGAAATACGCAAGAATGGTATAAGTGTTTGTTGAAAAAAACGTCCGCAAACGGAACGTTTTTTTTCAACAACTATAGCTCAGTGATTCTTCTCTATCTTAACTAAAAGCCCGCATATACTAAAAATTTCCAATCAATAACATTGCAGAAACACTGATTAAAATATACACATTGGAAGGTCGAGAGCAAAGTCGAAATATGGGTGGGTTCGGCAAGTCATTTTTACAAATTTGATTAGAAACTGAAAATTCTGGGGATTATATATGCTGATCAATTATTTTACTGGTTTAAATCCAGTTTATCAGGCGTTATTAGCAACTTTATTCACTTGGTTTATGACTGCTGCTGGTGCCGGCCTGGTTTTCTTTTTTAAAAGAATAAATCGGAAAATGCTGGATGCCATGCTTGGATTTGCAGCCGGTGTAATGATTGCCGCTTCATACTGGTCTTTGCTTGCTCCGGCAATAGAGATGGCTGAAGAATCGAATTTGCCTGCTTGGGTACCAGCGACCTCTGGGTTTTTGCTTGGGGGTGCTTTTCTCTGGATAATCGACAAGCTACTGCCCCATCTCCATCCTGGGTTCCCAACAGAAGAAGCGGAAGGCGTAAGTACCAGCTGGCGAAGAAGTGTTTTGCTTGTGCTGGCAATTACCATACACAACATCCCGGAGGGTTTAGCTGTCGGGGTCGCATTCGGAGCGTTAGCAGCCGATTTACCAGCAGCGACCCTGGGGGGAGCTATCGCCTTAGCAATAGGAATTGGCATACAAAACTTTCCGGAAGGAACTGCAGTATCAGTGCCTCTTCGACGTGAGGGTATGACGAGGCTGAAAAGCTTTTGGTATGGACAATTATCTGGGATTGTAGAACCGATAGCCGGTGTATTCGGAGCGATCGCTGTTATATATATGCGCCCCATCCTTCCTTATTCACTCGCTTTTGCTGCAGGAGCGATGATTTATGTGGTTGTTGAGGAGTTAATACCGGAATCACAACTTGAAAAACATACCGACGTGGCAACAATTGGTGCGATGTTAGGTTTTGCTGTTATGATGACATTAGATGTCGCTCTCGGGTGATGAGAAAAACAACGATTCTATGGCTGAATCGCCCGCGCATTTCCGCCCCCGCATCCTCTTCGGGCACACGGACAAGGTATACATTATCTAACCTTCCGCCGGCATCGGGGAGCATCGGAAAGGGATTTGGGCGACAGTTTCCCTGAGCGGACCAACGCTGGCTCGAGCACAATCGACCGCCATCCCTTTCAACATTGCTGCAATCTTATCATTTTTCTGGTGTTGGCCCTATTCTCCGCCCCCACTGACGGCAAAACCACTGGGAGCCAAACCGGTTGAAGACGGTGTCCCGGCAATCTTGGCGAGATAGGTGTCACCCAGCTTCTCGATGTGGTTGTTGACATTGTCGAAGTAGTTGTAGTGAATCTGCTCCTCGTCGATGATGCCTTCAAAAATCTTCATGCTGATGCTGTCACCATTTTCACGGCAGACAAGGAGGAATTGATTGTAGGTGTCGATGGTGTCATCCTCCAGGTTGGCGTCAAATGGAAAGATGACTTGGACCAACTGCCCCTTTGCAATGGTGCCGTCGTGGCCGGTCACCGGCTCACCGCCAAGCTCCTTGACGCGTTCTGCAAACATTTCTGAATGACGCATCTCATCGATAGCGATGAGTTTCATTTTTGCGGCCAGCTCTCCGTAGTCGAGATCGTCCAGGTTGTAATGCTGATTCATGTACTGGTGAATGGCCTGCAACTCCATGGCACGGGCGTTATTCAGTACATCAATGACTTTTTGCCTTCTCTCCTCTTTAGATGTATCACCCATTATCGTTCTCCTTTTTGTATGTTGATCCTGAATTCGAAGATAATTGATATGTCACGTCAAAGTCAATCCCTATGTCAAGATGATTCCCTTTTTGACCGGAGCTGGTAATGTTGGATCAGATTTTATAAACTATATAGGTTTGGTGCCGTCATAGATAATGATAATGATTATTATTTAATATGTAATACAATCCGAGCCAAGAAGTTTTTATGATCGATCGCCTGAGCGATTAACCGGGTTGTTGCAGCTAAGATATAGGCTGTATAAAACCCAAGTTGAGCATTTCATTTTTTCGAAATATGAAATGTTCAATTTGGGTAAAAGAATCTTCAAAATTTGCGAGTGTTTATGTTAAGGATAGGACATTGAATAATCTTGATTGAATCTTAGAATCTAAAAGATAAATATTAAATTTCGAAGCCGGTTGTAAACAAAGAATGAATGGGGTGATATCTCTGCCTAAGTGGTCCTGTTCTTAAATACGGTGACGTACCGAGATGACCGGAAGCGCCCGCAGCGCGAGGCGCGAGAAGCGAGCATACCAAGCGTCTGGAGCGCCGATCAACGCGGCGCGGCTGGATGCATCGGGAATTGAATGCCACCGTATTTACGAATAGGGCCACCTAGGATCACCATTAGCCGAAAGGGAGATCATGAACAGTGCTGGATTACTAATGATCAGTGGAGCTTTCTTGCTCTCCTTGTACTTGCTGTTAGCGAGTCGTTCAGACAAAATACCGTCTCTTCCATTCGGTTTTCTCATCGCTTACTTCGCCCTTGGTGCGATCCATTATTTCATTGGGCATCTGCCCATTATTGCTGAGTATGGGAAATGGATCGATGTCGCATCTTCCATTGTATTGTCATGGGCCATAATTCGACTGTCCTTTGCCATATTTGTCGAATTACCCCTTAAATACTGGAAACAGACCGAAATACCCAATATCACCCGCGACTTTATTCTCCTGATTTGTTATGCGATTCTATTTTTCATTGTGTTGAGAACCAGGGGTGATGTCAACCTGGCCGGATTGATTACCACGTCTGCCGCCTTGACGGTCGTCATCGGCCTGGCCGCCCAAACCACTCTCGGGAATTTCTTCTCCGGTTTGGTTTTGCAGATGGAGCATCCCTTCAGCATCGGCGATTGGATTACCTATGGTTCTCATACCGGTCGAGTGGTCGGGATCACCTGGAAATCGACCCGCATCATCACCCGAAATAATGTATTGATTTATCTGCCCAACAATGAACTGTCCAATGGCATCCTTGCATTAATTTTTCCAAACCGGATCGCCGGGTGATTTGCCGGTTTAACATCGGCTTGGAGTACGGCGCGCCACCCAACAAAGTAGAAAGGTGATTCTCGATGTGGTGCATCAGCATCCAAAACTCTTGAGTAAACCACGACCCCAGGTGAGACTGATAAGTTTCGATGATTTTTCCATCAATTACGAAATCCGTTTCTGGCATAACAACTATACCAATGACCCTCAGATCAAGGCCGACATTAACAACCAACTGTGGTATGCCCTGAAGCGCCAGGGGATTAACATTCCTTTCCCCATCCGCGATGTCCAGCATGCGCATATTGAAAGACGTCAAAAGAAAAAGGATCGCAAAACCCTTTCGATGCAGATAATGGCTTTGTTGGAGAATGTGCCGTTGCTGACACCATTGTCGGATGAGGATCGGAAGAAAATTGCTCATGAAGCCACCATACAAGACTACGGTTCCGGGGAAATTATCGTACGCACGGGCGACGCCGGAAGCTCGCTCTATATTATTCTCGATGGCGCTTGTGAAGTCCTCCTGGAGAGGGACGACCAAGCGGCCAAAAAGATGGCCGAAATCAACAAGGGGGATTTTTTTGGTGAAATGAGCCTTTTAACCGGCGAAACCCGCAGTGCAACAGTAAAAGCCTTGGAGTATGCAACAGTTATTCGAGTAGACAAAACGTTGTTTTCGGAGATTATTGCTTCCAATCCGGACATCCCCGAACAGATCGGGGCGATTATGGCCCAGAGACAACAGGACCTATCCACGGAGGCCAGTAAAATACAGGGCCACTCAGCCATCCAATTAAAACTTATTTACAAGATCAAATCTTTTTTCGGCATCTAACCCGAAAATAACACGAGATATTCAAAGGCAAATAATCTTTGGAGGTTCCACGTATTAAACCCCTCAATAGCGAAAACAATTCCCGTTTCGATTAAAAACCGAAACGGGAAATTTAGGCATGAGAAGGGAGATCTGTGCCATGTCAAAATTAAAAACAATCTTTTTCACATCACTCCTTTTAGCCCTGACGGGATTAACGGTATACGCCATCGAGCAAAAAATGATGAGCATACAGGTTAGAGACGGTGTCGTGCGTTCCAGTCCCTCTTTTCTGGGGAAAATTGTGACCCAGCTTCCCTATGGTGAGCGGGTTACGGTGCAAGCCTCTAAAGGTGCTTGGTACCTTATAAATAAGCCTGAGAAAAGCACTGACGGCTGGATGCACTCTTCGGCGCTTTCAACCAACAAAATTATTCTCAAACCAGGAGCATCGGATGTGCAGCAGGCCGCTTCCAGCGATGAAATCACTCTCGCAGGCAAAGGTTTTAACCAACAAGTCGAGAATGATTTCAAATCCAGAAACCCGCAAATCGATTTTACATGGGTTAACAAAATGGAGAAGATCACCATTTCCCAGAATCAGATTATGGCCTTCATTAAAGAGGGACAATTAACGCCCAAAGGAGAAGAATAATGAATCGCTCGAGCAGACGTCAATTTTTACGGCTGACGTGTAAATGGGGATTTTGGAGCTTTGGGATTGCGCCGTTACTATCTGCTTATATGGCTGGGTGCAAGACGATCGACAGCCTGTCGAAAACGGTTCCATCCATTCAAATCGGCGACGTAAATATAGATACAAAAACCATTGCCGAAAATGCAAAACTGGTTGCGCACTCTTTCGAGGATATTACCCCGGAACAGGAATACTATATCGGTCGAACGGTAGGTGCTGAAATCCTCCAAAAGTATCGGCCTTACACGAACATGAAAGCCAATGATTATATCAACGTAATGGGACAAATGCTGGCACAGGCATCTGACCGTCCTGAAACCTTTGGCGGTTACCACTTTTTGATACTTGATTCAGATGATATAAATGCATACGCAGCCCCTGGGGGACTTATTTTTCTTACCAGAGGGCTTTTGAGATGCTGCCCGAACGAGGATGCCGTGGCGTCGGTACTGGCACACGAGATCGGCCATGTAGAGCACAAAGATGGTTTGCGTGCCATCAAGCAATCCCGTTTAACCACTGCCCTCACTTCTATAGCCATAACAGGCGCTAAAACTTACGGTCATGAAGACCTATCAAAATTAACGGATACATTCGAAGAATCGATTTCTGATATCACCAAAACCCTTATCGTTACCGGCTACTCACGATCCTTGGAATATCAGGCGGACTTGGCCGCATTAAGTATCTTACAGCGAACAGGATATAACCCCAAAGGCCTTGTCGTCATGCTCAATCAAATGAAAACCCAATTAAAACCGGGCCGCCAAGATTTCGCGAAAACACACCCGTCGCCCGAAAATCGCTTGTCTGAAATCCAGAAACAAACGGCGGCATATTCGGATATTAAATCACCCAAGGCACGGCAAATCAGATTCGAAAGTGCACTGAAGAGTATATAGTCCGGTTTCTGACGATTTGCCGATAGAAATTCACGATTCAATGACCTCCGGCAAGGCCGGAAATGGCATGTAATCCGCTCAAAGCGGTTTTTAATACCATAATTCGGGCAAATAACCGTCCATTGAACTTATAAAATCATCATCGTCTCAGGTATTTGTATACTCCTGGAACTGTCAAAACGTGGGAGCCTCATCAGCAGAGCTGGGTTCTCAGATGATGTTTGTGCAGGATAATCCATGGCCAAACGATCGGTCGTCAGCAATAAATTAACCCGAGGTTTGTTGGCAGGTTTCATTGGGGTGGTCCTGGCACTGCCGCTTTGGGCCTTCGGCCTGATCGATGGCTGGGAAGCCCAATCCTGGGATTGGCGCGTCGCTCTCATGGCAAAACCGGGAAAGGCCAGCGATGAAATTCGTTTGATTCTGCTGGATCAGAAAAGCCTCGACTGGGGAAAAGAAGTCAATGGCTTGACCTGGCCCTGGCCCAGGGAAATGTACGCGGCCATTTTAAATTACTGCCAAAGAAGCGGTGCAAAGGCCGTTGCATTTGACGTTCTTTTCACTGACCCTTCCAAATATGGGGTCGAAGACGATGCGGCCTTTGCCCAGGCTATATCTGATTTTGGTCATGTAACTTTAGCGACATTCTTGAGTAACAGCAGCGGCATCGATTCACACTGGCCACGGACTGTGCCTCGGCCGGTCATCCAGATCGTCGGCTTGGAACAATGGCAAGACAGCCCAGCCGGAATGATCGGAACATATGCCAGATCATCGCTTCCCATTGAAGAACTGGCTCAAAAGGCCACTGTCCTTTCCAATGTCAGCCTCCACCCGGACCCAGACGGTATTTTCAGAAAAGTTGATCTTTTCCGTATCTTCGACGGCCAAGCCCTACCGTCACTGGGGCTGGGGCTATACCTGGCGGCTAACCCGGAAACGAGGTTAACAACCCGTCCGAACAACCTGGTCGTCGGCAAACAAAAAATTCCGGTAGATGCCAACGGATTTACGATTTTACGCTATCGGGGGCCATCGGGAACACACAAGAATTACAGTGCCGCCGCCGTACTTCAATCTGAGATTCAAATTCTAAACGGCGAGCAACCCAATATCCAAGACCCGGATGCCTTTAAAAATAAATATGTATTTTTTGGGTTTTCGGCCCCTGGCCTCTACGATTTGCGCCCCTCACCCCTCTCCGGTGTTTTCCCGGGAGTCGAATTTTATGCCACCTTTCTCGATAACTACTTATCCGGCGATTTCATGCGCCAATCGCCCCCCTGGGTAACGGTTACCATCCTATTTATCTTGTCCATGGGTTGCGCGGTGGTGGTCACCTATTTAAAAGGCGCGGTCACCAGTGGGGCCGCTATCGCAGGATTTATCTTATTACCGGTTTTGTTTTCTATTGGCGCTTACCAG
>CAWKCK010000011.1:0-10710 GCA_963848135.1 uncultured delta proteobacterium | reverse complement strand
CTTGCGCTCATACGGAACTGGTCGATTTTCATTACAGTCATCGATATTGTTTGGGGAACATTATTGACCGGATTCACTTCAGCGATCACCCTTTGGTTGGCAAGGTTATTCTCTATAGGAATCTAAGGCTCTCAGCATTGATCATGGATAATGTTTTGGTTACAGGCGCCACCGGATTCATCGGCATTGAGGTATCGCGGCAGCTCGCTGAACGTGGCAAGCGTCCCAGGCTGATGGTCAGGCGGCCTGTGCGTGGTCTCATGCTGAGGAATTTGGATGCCGAAATTATGCAGGCCGACATACGCAGCCCCAAGAGTCTGCGCCGTATCCTTGAGGGCATCGATACCGTTATTCATCTCGGTGCCCGTGCGGCCTTCGAACCTTACCCACGATTGTATCCCTCCATTGTCATCGGATCGACAAATCTCATGCAGGCGGCAATCGAAGCGCGAGTTTCCAATTTTGTTTTTGGTGGTAGTTTGTTGGTCTACGGTGATACTGACAATCCTCTGGATCAAAACTCCCAGCCGTCACCAATGTCTGGTTACGGGCAGGCCAAGTTACGGGCGGAACAACGTCTTGAGAAGATGGCTCGAGAGAATGATGTCTGCTTTGTTTCCTTACGTCTTCCGCATGTTTACGGGGCTCACAGCCTGCTTTTCGACCAAGTTCGGCACGGCAGGGTCTTCTTCCCGGGGCGTGGTGAAAACCCGTTCGCGCATATCCATGTGTTCGATGCCGCCCGCGCTTTGATTCAAGCCGCTAAAAACCGTCGACCGGGTACTTGGGTGGTCGCCGATGAACTCTCCTGCACGTGGAATGATTATTTCGACTCTCTCAAAACCTACTACCCGAGACTTCGCGTGATGCATATTCCCCAAAAGCTGTCTCACCTGGGAACGCTCGTACTGGATATCTTTTATGGATTGACCGGTCGCCCGAATCCGTATCCGAGTGGGGCAGTATCCTGCTGGAATCTGCGTCTGCCGGTCGTACCCGGGACGATGAAGCAGGCGACCGGCTTGAAACCTAAATTTCCAACCATCCATGACGGTATCCCAGACGTTCTGGACGACTGTATCTCTTTTTACTGGTTGCCGTCCAACCTCGATCGACTTTAAATCCCTTCGAACAGGCGTTCTCTTGGTGGAGATGATCTCCATTGAATTGCAGAACAACACCCGCATAAAATATTTTTCATCAATGTTCCGTCGATTTCGAGCAGTTTGAACCGAATCGGGCCTCTGCCCGTCGTCGGATCCACCGGCCGTCTCCTTTGCGTAACAACGATTCGAATCCGCGCCGCCAGCCTTGTATCGGCGTTAGTGTTTGCTTCCATCAGCACCCGCCATGACCAACTCTCATCAGAGGGAAATACTTTCCGGGCGGCTTCAATGCGGCATCTGGTTGCGCAGCGAACCCGGATCTGAGGTAGATAAAGAACGCTTCCTTCGAGATTACTGTCAATGGGTGCCAATACGGTGTGGCGGCATTGTATCGATTTCGGGCGTAATTCGGCAGAATTCATTCTGGGATTTTCCATTTTATAAAGTTATTACGAATAACGCCGATAATATATCCACTCGATGCATCTATACCACGATAATGATAAAAGAGGCATACCATCTTGAATTTAATGGGAAAAATCGATAGCAGTTCAATAAATTTATCTAAGAGTCAAGGGCAGGCACTGGCAGTACTGAAAAACCCTGATTGGCAATTTCAGGCTGATAATTTTTTGTTACATTTTGAAGTGCTTAATGGGAATGTTCTGCATGGGGTCATCGAAGGAAAGGTTAAAGAACGTTTTATCGATCCGGCGGTCGAATTGCAGGAAACCATAATCCGATCAACGGGCCTGGATTCGGTTCCGTACTATTTCGTTCTGGGACTAGCCGGGACCACCAGCGCTAGCCAGAAGGCCCGTAAAAGTTACGTTAACGCTATATTGAGGTACTTTGAGAAATATCCTTTCAAATCAATAATTTTTTATGGTTCCAACAGGCTGTTAACCGCAGCGATCAATCTGGCGAAACCCTTCGTACCATTCAAGGTTCGCGTCACAAGTGATTTAGATAAAGCCATGAAGTTCATTGTCGAAGAAGATTCCAGGCGTATTCTGCCAGCTAATTTGTTGCCAATAAAAAACATAACTGGAGAAAATTCGGGATCGAGACAGATCCAGGAATATGCCGAGGAGTTGCTTGGCTATATCGAGCAAATCAACTGGGAAATCGACGGAATCAGTCAAATAGAAGAGAAAGACCCGGCTCATCCTTTCCACCTCGTTTTTGAGGCCTTAAAGCTCGTGAAATGGGAACTCGATGATCTTTACCAGCAGCGGAAATCCGCCGAAAAGGCTCTTCGTAAATCCGAGGCCAATTTTCGTAAAATTGTCGAAGCGTCACCCATGGGAATGCATATGTATAAATTGGAGGCTGATGGTCGGCTTGTATTCACGGGTTCCAATCCGTCGGCGGATTCAATCCTCGGAATAGATAATTTGCAATTTGTTGGAAAAACCATCGAAGAGGCCTTTCCGCCTTTGCAAGAAACGGAGATTCCAGATCGTTATTGCCAGGTATGCACCGATGGCACCCATTATCGAAATGACCAAATTGAATACGCGCATGGGCAGATAAAGGGCGCATTCGAAGTTCATGCCTTCCAGACCGGACCCGGTATGATGGCCACCATGTTTTTCGATGTGACAGCGCGCAAGCAGGCGGAGGCTGCCTTGCGGCAGAGCGAGGAAAGATACAAAACGCTGACAAACAATCTGCATGTCGGTATTTACCGCAATACCACAGGACCGCAGGGCCGGTTTATCGAAGCCAATCCCGCCATCGTGGAAATGTTCGGCTATCAGAGCAGAGATGAATTCAAAGCAGTGAATGTGGCCGATTTATATCAATACCCGGAGGATAGGGAAAAGTTTAATAGAAAAATATTAAATTATGGATCGGTCAAAAAGTATGAAGTCAAACTCAAGAAAAAAGATGGCACACCGTTTATCGGATCGGTCTCTGCGGTAGCTGTCAAGGACGTAAATGGCGAGGTTAGATACTACGACGGAATCATAGAAGATATTACCGGTAAAAAAGAACTTGAAGTGCAACTTCAACAATCTCAGAAAATGGAGGCCATTGGCACCCTTGCAGGCGGTATTGCACACGATTTCAACAACATTCTTTCAGCTATTATAGGGTACACCGAACTGGCCATGCTCGATGCTGAAAAAGAGTCAACCCTCAGTCAAAATCTCCAGGAAGTATTCCGGGCGGGAGAGCGGGCAAAAGATTTGGTCAAACAGATTCTCACCTT
Organism: uncultured delta proteobacterium; assembly: GCA_963848135.1. GTDB lineage: Bacteria > Desulfobacterota > Desulfobacteria > Desulfobacterales > SG8-13 > JARFQH01. The sequence goes on along the minus strand of CAWKCK010000011.1, from coordinate 7,386 downwards.
CAGTCGTCAAGCCGAGCGCGAGCGCAAACCGATTCAACCAAAACTCATGTGTAAAGAGGTGATTAAATTTCTGAGGGCATCACTCCCGACGACCATTGAAATACGTCAGGAAATAAATAGTGATTCGCTGGTGATAGCAGACCCCACGCAGATACATCAACTCTTAATGAATCTTTGCACAAATGCCGGTCATGCGATGGGGGAAAAAGGCGGTGTGTTAACGGTGAGGCTGACAGATAAGATATTCGAAAAAGATATAACGGTCGAGCACCCCGAATTGAAACCTGGCCCGCATATTGAATTGACAATAAGCGATACGGGATATGGTATACCGGCACATATGCTCGATCGAATCTTTGACCCGTTTTTTACTACCAAACAAAAAGGTGAAGGCACCGGCATGGGTCTTTCGGTGGTTCATGGTATCGTCGGCAGTCATGGCGGTAAGATCATCGCTTCCAGCGAAGTGGCTAAAGGATCTTCTTTTAAAGTCTATATGCCGACTGTCGAAAGATTTGTTACAGCACTGCCACAAGAAGGCGATTATATCCCTACCGGGACAGAACGAATCCTATTTGTAGATGATGAACCCGCTCTTGTCGAAATTGGAAAACGAATGCTTGAATCTCTGGGGTATAAAATTACAGCCAGGACCAGTAGTGTAGAGGCTTTGGAACTGTTTAAGGCCAAGCCCGATAGTTTTGACCTGGTAATCACCGATATGACCATGCCGAATATGACCGGTGACGAGTTGGCGAGAGAACTTCTTCGTATAAAACCTGATATCCCTGTCATACTTTGCACCGGTTACAGTGCCCGGATCAATCAACAGCGGGCAGCGGCAATGGGTATTCGCGCGTTTGTATCAAAGCCCGTGTTAACAAGGGATATGGCTGAGACCATTCGAGATGTTTTAGGCGCGAGGTGATATTGAAAAACCTCGCTTTGAAATTGCAAACGTATCCAATTTCCAAGAAATACCAGGAATAGCTGCATTACACATATATTCTCCAGCACCGATGAATCCGCTTCCGCTTGTTCAGGTAATCTTCCGGAATTGTCTGTTCTGTGATCTCTTCTATTTTACTGACTTTCAGCCCATTCATGCGTGCTTCGAACGCCTGGTGATTGGTCGAAAAAAAAATCGTGGCCTCTTTGCGCATGATTGCCACCACCCTTCTAAGTAGTTCGGGGTGGTCCTTGACGATGTCGAAATCTTGTTTGCCTGCACGGTCTGTCGAATACGAGGGCGGGTCCACCACGGCCAGGTCGAATCTTTGTTTGTCCAGGGTGGCCTTGTGCAGAAACAGAGCGGTGGGCATCTGTAAGAGTTTGTTTCTTTCTGCGGGGATGCCATTGAGGGCCATGTTCTCGCGCGCCCATTCGATGGCCGTTTGCGACCGGTCCACCGATATCGTCGAGCGCGCCCCGCCTTTGGCGGCATAGCAGGAAAACGAGCCCGTGTAGCAGTATAGGTTTAAAAAATCCTTGCCTGCGGCCATCTCCCGTACCACAAAACGGGTGTTGCGGTGGTCGGAGAACAGGCCGGTGTCGACATAGTCACAGGGATTCACGTAAAAGAGAAGATCGCGCTCGTTGACGACGATTTTGCGATCCGTATGGTCGATGCGCTCGTAGCGCTTGCCTTCCTGTTTGCCTGCGCGCCGTTCTTTGAGATGCACGTTTTCCGCAGCGACCTCGAGGGTCTCGGCCACTGCGGCCCCCATCATCGGCAACCACTCGGGCGTCGATTGCTTGCGGGTGTATTCGCCGATGACCAGGTGTCCGGCATACCAATCGACGACCGCCCTGATTTCCGGTATTTCCCAGTCATAGAGTCGGAATACCTCAATATTCTGGCGTGCGAAACGCTTGCGCAGGTGTTTGAAGCGCTTTCTAACCCGGTTGGCCAGCATTTGAGCCTGCTTGCGATATTTTGATTCCGATTGGGGATTCATGGTCGGATGAACACTCCTGTTCTGCTCCACAAAGCGTCGGGGATTTCATTATCCCGGATCTGGCCCAAAGGCGGGCGTGGATCAATGCAAAGGCGATACTTATTCGATTTATTATCTTTCGATTCGATACGTAAATTGGAAAGATAGGTTGGTTTGTCAATAGAAAATATTTAATATATGATAATTCTCTTCCTTTTTAAACCGTAAGAGATGAAGCTGGTGCCTTATCATTTCATTTGCCACCTCGCTATGATCTGTAGAAATCAGCGGAAAAAGTCTTCGAAGTAATTATATGAAATGAGCCAAGCGACTACTCATACCGATCGAATCGTATTGACAACTTTCGGGTCTCTCGGCGATCTGAACCCTTTTATTGCCCTGGCGCGCGGGCTTCAGATCCGGGGGTTTCGGCCGGTAATTGCTACCAGTGCTTACCATGGAGATGCCGTTCGTGGTGCCGGGATTGCCTTTCACCCCGTCCGACCGGACTTAGATCCGGATGATAAGGATCTGCTTTGCCGGGCGATGCATCCTCGCCGGGGCACCGAAGTGATCTTAAGGGATATTGTTTTTCCGTCCCTTCGCGACACTTACTCGGATTTGGACGCTTTTCTTCGAAACACCGATGTGCTGATCACCCACCCGATCAGCTATGCTGGCCATATCGCGGCCGAAATACGGGGTCTGCCCTGGATATCGGTCGTACTCGCACCCATCGTCTTTTTGTCGGCATACGACATGCCTGTTTTGCAGGGCTTTCCGTTTCAAATTTATAAGGGAAGGCTGAAACCGGCAACAAACCGCCTTTTGATTAAAGTTATAAAACTTGTCACACTCGGATGGTGCCGGCCAGTGCGCCGGCTGCGAAAAGATCTGGGACTTGCGCCGGGGAAACATCCCATTTTCGAAGGCCAACATTCCCCACATCTTGGGCTATCCATGTTTTCAAGCGTCCTGGCCCGACCCTGTCCCGACTGGCCTCCCAATATTTGCATCACAGGCTATGGCTTACATGATGCAATGGTGGAACAGAACAATGTGCCGTCGGAACTCGAACAGTTTTTAAATTCTGGACCGCCGCCGGTGGTTTTCGCGTTGGGCAGTGTGGCAGTATACACGGCTGGAAATTTTTTTCAAATGGCAGCAGAAGCGGTGGATATGCTGAAAAGGCGTGCGGTGCTTGTTGTGGGCAAAGACACGAAGAATCTGCCCGTAGAAGGCCTCCCGCCGAACATGATCGCCGTGGATTACGTGCCGTACTCGAAACTGTTTCCAAAGGCCGCCGCGATCGTTCACCAGGGAGGCATCGGTACAACGGGACAGGCGTTACAGGCCGGCAAGCCCACCCTGGTCGTTCCATTTGCTCACGATCAACCGGACAACGCGCGACGGCTCGAACGCTTGGGGATCTCCAAAACACTGCCTTTGAAACGATGTTCTGCCCGCGCCATGGCCCGTGCGCTTGACGAATTGCTGGCGGACGCCGATGCTATCAATCGTGCAGACCAGATTGGGCAAAAGGTGCGTTCGGAAGACGGCGTTGCGGTTGCATGCAAGGCGATCGAGGCGCTCTTGACGATGAAAAAGAAAAATATCTAATATTGCGCGAAGATGATGAAGGGTCATCCAAAATTAAAAAGATGGCTTGATACAAAAAAGGTGGGCATCATGAAACCAAATTTCACTCCTGGAAAGAATATTGCCATCAAGGTCCCTTATCATGAGTATGACAGGACGGTTGCATTTTACAGAGATATATTGGGCTTTGAAGAAGTCGCCCTTTCATCACCCGACGGCATCGAATCCGTCACCTTCAAATTTGGTGACAAGAATCTCTGGATTGACAGAATTTCCGGCATCAGTCAGGCTGAAACTTGGCTGGAAGTCATTACAGACGATATTGAGGCGGCTTCGGTGTATTTCGAGAAGAATGGCGTTATCAGACGAGATGAAATTGAGCCCTTGCCAGAGGGGTTCAGGGGATTTTGGATAGCCAATCCGGCAAATATCATTCATTTGATCACTGAGTGAAGTCGCAACAGCTTAAACTCGGAACGTCATTTTGTGCGGCGTCTGGGCTACAGAAGTATATTCAGGCGGATATAGTGGTTGTAAAAAAAACATTCCGTTATTCGAACATTTTTTTCTACAATCACTTATACCACCCTTCCTTATTTCGGAATTTATCTTTGAAAAGCGGAATAAACGCTGGTGGCAAGAAACAATGAGTTTGCATCGTCATATCTGCCTATTGGCTTTCGTTTCCATTGCCTGGCTTCTGTTCTGGGTCGGAGGACTGCCAGACTATTATCAGCAATATTCCACGAAATTCATGATTATGTTTGACCTGGCAATATTGCCCCCAATTTGGTTCGTAGTCTATCGCAGTATCAAAAATGCCAGGCCGGGCAAAGGGGTGATGATTTCATTGTGGTGGTCATTCTATATTTCGGTTCCTTTGTTCATTTATGATCTTTTATACATCGGAATTTTCCTTGGACATGGCATCAAGTTTTTAGAGAAGTACTGGTACATTACCGTTTACTACATCCTACCTTGGCTCATTTTCCCTCTCACAGGATGGCTGGTTGATATAAGGCGAGCATCAAAATTTGAGCCATCAAGACATTGACCTACAAGATAATATAATAAAAAAAGGATTTGCAGAATTGTCGCCTTGCTCGCTGGTGGTGCGATAGTTAGTTTCCGTCCATTAATGATCCTTTTCCGCAATTTGGGCGTTAATCGTCGGAATCGCTTTGCGGCGCGCACGATTACGCTTCGGCACAATTCCTTGATCTCCTTGAACTTGCGGAAAATTGCACATTTCTGATTCGGAAACTGACCAGTGCCCTTGTATAGTGGTTGTCAAAGAAGCGTTCTATTATTCGAACGTTTCTTTCCACAACCACTTATACCACCTTTCCGCATTTCGGAATATATTTTTGAAAAGAGGTATAAAAACCGTGGATGGACACTATTCATTCGGACAGGAGGCTCATGTGATTAATCCAAACAGTAGTTTCCCCGTATTTATTGTGAACAGCCTGAGTAAGGCAAAAGAATATTATTCAAAGAATTTTGGTTTTAACCTTGCGTTTGTAAATGAATGGTACTTGCACCTCGTATCTGAATCGGGAATACAACTCGGCTTTATGCTTCCAAACCAACCAACGCAACCAGAAATTTTCCACCGTAACTATTCCGGAAAGGGCGTAATATTTAGTTTGGAAGTTGATGATGTCGATGCTGCTTATTTTCAAGCCCAAGAACGACAGCTCAATATTGTTTTGGATCTTCGTTCGGAAGATTGGGGCCAAAGACATTTTAGCGTAGAAGACCCCAACGGTATATACCTTGATGTGGTGCAGGCGATTGCGGCAACCGAAGAGTATCAATCGGACTATTCTAAAGAATAATACGTGACGACCACTGGCTTGTGCAGCTGAAAATAACTGGAGGTCGTGTCTAAACTCATCTGACATCCGATAATTTGGTTATTAACACCCCCCGGGAGGGCCGCCGTCATTTGATCGCGACCCTTCGAAAAATCAGCTTCAATGCGGTGCTTACTTGCCGGTTTGGGTAGTACTGCCGAGTTTCATCTCTGGTTGCGGACCATCTCTAATGGCTTAAACGGTCTTCCTCTTTTTCATCCTTAAAATAGAGCCAAATCATTAGTCCGATAAAGACGAATACCGCTATGTTAAGCAGAGTATCGATGGTGAAAAGGCTTTTTGATAGAGTGTCCATTGGTTACTCAAATTCCCTTTTGAGCGATTTAAACAAGCAGACCATCAACAGGAGCACGATGAAAACAAAAGGTCCGGCACTCAGTGCGATAATTTGCCGGACGGCTGACACGCTATTGGACAAAATCATGGACAATCCCAGAAAACCGAGCAGTCCTCCCCATATCAGTTTGAGCCTCACGCTCGGGTTCTGATCGCCACCGGTGGAAAACATGGCCAGTACGTAGGCTGCGCTGACGACGCTGGTTACGATAAACAGAAACGCGGCAACGATTGTTGCCACTGTGGTCAGCGCGGACAACGGGAGCGTGTCGAGCAGAAGAAATGTCGTCTGGTTGATGTTTGTTTCGATGATCGACAGGTCCAGTTTGGAGGCTGCGCCTTGGTAAAATCCCATGCCACCGAAGATCCCAAACCAGAATATCGAAAAGGCTGTGGGTGCCAGTAGAACCCCGGCGATAAATTCCCGGATGGTTCTCCCTCTGCTTATTCGAGCGATGAACACTCCGACAAACGGCGACCAGGCCAACCACCAGACCATGTAGTTGAGTGTCCAGGCACTGAACCAGCCTTCGACGTTCTCGTCGAAAAATGTGTACGTACGAAACCCCTGGGGAATCACGTTTGTGATGTAAGCTCCGATCCCTTCGACGATTCCGTTCATGAGAAAATGTGTGGGGCCAACCAGGAGAAGATAGATCATCAGAGATACGGAAATCACGATAGCCGAGTTGGACAGCAGGGCCATGCCCTTACCGAGATCAACCGTCAGGGGCAGGATATATGCCAGAACGAGCACCGCGAAAATCCCCAAGCTCAATGGTAGCCCGGGATTCTCCCAATTGAAAAGGGCGGCGACCCCGTCCTGGACCTGAAACACACCCATGGCCACTGAGCCGGCCAGACCGATGGCAATGGCATAGATGGATAGAAGATCGACCAGCCAGCCGACCCCTGTCGCCCATTTCTCCCCGGCAAACGTCCTTTTGATCGGTGCGCTCATCAACTGGGGAGTCCCTTTACGAAAACTGAAGTAGGCGATGACAAGGCCGGTGATTCCGTAGATGGCCCAGGCGTGAAGGCCCCAATGAAAATGGGTGACGAACAAAGCGGCACTGGCCGCCTCCCGGGATGGTATTTTCTGGCTGATGAACAGATAATGGGATATCGGTTCCGCTGCACCGTAAAAAAGCAACCCCACCCCCATACCGGCGGCAAACATCATCGTCAGCCAGCTCATCGTCGAAAACTCAGGACGATCGTCGTCTTTGCCGAGTCGCAATTTGCCATATTTCGAAAGAGCCAACCACATGCAAGCGATCAGAAGAGTTGTGGCCGTCAGCATCACGAACCAACCCCGGCTGCGAAATACGATTCGGACTTCGTCAGCGGCCATTTGGGCCAGGCCTTGGGTATCGATGATACCCCAGACGGCCACAACGAAAGTCAGCGCTATAGCCACTAGCAGTAAAGGATTTCCAAACATAACTCGTCTGCCACCCGCGGTTCGTATTTATCGTGATTGTCAAAAAAACATTCCGATATTCGAATGTTTTTTTCTACTATCACTTATACCACCCTTCCGTATTTCGGAATTTATACTTGAAAAGCGGTATAAAAACCAAATCCCTGAAATTATGTCCCGAATTTTTCGGACGAACGTTATACCACTGTTA
>CAWKCK010000010.1:0-14472 GCA_963848135.1 uncultured delta proteobacterium | reverse complement strand
AGATTTCGAAAATATAAAACCCTACGGGATTTCCAATTTCATCGCATCTACGACGTCAAATGACGTCCCTTATAGTTCACTATAGCGGAACGACATTTTCCTTGTACCTGCGGCAAACTTGAAAATCGCTCAATTTAGGCTACCCTATTGTTTACCCAACCAGCGGTATCAGGTCAATCCCCAGGCATGAAAAATATGTTGCAATGAAATTAATGATTTCCATCCTTCGTCTCAATCCTACTCCGTCCACCAATATTTAGATAAATCTGTTACTGGACAGGTATGCCATCACCGCCTATTTAATACCTAAAGTGAGCGTTTCAAATCATAAATGGAGTGGGCTGAGAGTGTATGGCCCCTCACGCAAGAGCATCGTTAACTAAGTTCAAGAGAAATGTTGGACGGCGATTGTTTCTATGCGAACTCATTGAAATTGCCAGCGAAAAGGCACTTGCGGTTTGCCTCGATGCACCAAGGTTAAATTATCAAGAATATATATAGGAAACACGGCGAATTTGAACCTGAGTCAGCAAGTCAATTTCATTGTCGGTGGACAAGGTCGCTGGATAACACTGATTGCGGCGACAGAATGGGCCGAAAAATCGGAGAAATCAGATCACCTCAGTCCGGCATCGCTGTAGGCGTTCATAATGCGGGTCTTAAAAGGGCCTTCTTTAACCGGTGAGAACTTGGCTTCCCTTTCTAAGGAAAATTTCGGGTTCATCCGCTTTACATTCTGTGCCGCCCAACGGGCATCGGCATGCCGGCCGGTCAGTTGGTACGCTGCGGTAAGCCCTTTGTATGCCAGATAGGTGGAAAATGATTTAGGGCTGCGATCGATCACCTCTTTGAACAAGGGTATCGCCTCGTCATATTGTTTGTTTCCTACCAAAGCCCATGCCAGCTGCACAATATAGTTCACTGGCCTGAACGGCATGAACGCCAGAGCGTCTTCGCACGCATCAACGGCTTCCGCAAACTCCTCCCCCATGTGCAGCGAAAGGCAGAGCATGTAATGCTGGCCCGAATCGGTAGGCCCCTGCTTAACGCCCTTGCGGGCATACAGGATAGCACTGTCAAAATCTTTTTTGATGCGGTTGATGCGGCTCAACGTGCCATAGGGCGGATAATCCGGGTCCGCGGCCAGGGCCTTGCGAACCGCCTCCTCGGCTTTTTCCATGGCCTGATCCCGTTGGGTTGTCAGGCGCAATTCGATTTCATCCAGGTGGGTATTGGCCAGCCAGGTGTAGGCCCGGCCGAAATCGGGATCGACGCGGATCGCCTCCTCGAAGAACCGTCGCGCCTTTAGAACATCATCGCGTTTGCGGCCAAGATGGTAGTAAAGACCCTTCAGGTAGTGTTCGTACGCTTTCAGGTTGTTGGGCCGCGAGTGCTGCAACGCCCCGGCAGTATAGCCGGTAATTTTGATATTCAGAGCAGCCAGCACGGCCATGCCGATTTCGTCCTGAAGCGCAAACAGATCGTCATAATTGCGGTCATAACTCTTCGACCAGATATGATTGCCGTCGCGGCCGTCAATCAACTGGACATTGATGCGCAGCAGATCGCCGTCACGTTGGACGCTACCTTCGATCAGGTAGTGTACCCCAAGCTTCGTAGCAATCTCTTCGGCCGTCATTGGCTTTCCTCTTAATGTAAAGCTGGAGGTGCGAGCGGTAACGTAAAGATATGGCCCCTGCGACAGGCTGGTGATCAGTTGGTCGGCAATGCCGTCGCTGAAATAGTCCTGCTGGGGATCACCGGTCAAATTATCAAAAGGCAACACCGCCAGGGATGGCTTACCGCTGCTCGGATAGGCCGCAGTGCCCCGGTCGACGCTTTCGGTCGGTACATTTGCTTCGTAAACAGCGACGCGCCACACGACGACGGCGATGATGGCCGCCGCGACGACAGTCGCCACGGCCCATATGATATTGCGTGTACTGGCCTGACGTGGCTGGTTTTGCGAAAGGGTTTTCGCCTTCGCCGCAACCCTCGATTCCTTCAAATTCTCCTCGGCCCCGGGATGAATATCGAGTCGATCAATAAACTCTTCCCAGGCCGAACCGTCCTTGAGATCGCCCAATGTGAGGGATATATCATTCAAGCCGATCGATGCTGCATCGAATGCGAACTTGAACCGCCATTTGTTGTTTTCATCATGGCCGAAAAGACTGGCCCAGGCGTCGCATTCCGCTTCGGAGCATTGGTAACGGTATTTTCCCCCTTTTTCATAAGGTGAGATGAGCTCCCGGTCGAGGACTTTGAAGAGCGCCGCTGACTCCAGATCCGGCAGCCGGTGGCGCCATGCCATATTGATTTTGGCCCACATGCCATCCACATGCTTGGATGCGTTTTTTCCCGAGAGGGACGTGTCGAGACGGGTCAGAATGTCCTGATGCCGGTGAATATGCACAAAGCCCGACCGGTCCTGTTTTTTCATTTCGGTGATGATCAGGACAATGACCGAGAAGTAGAATCGCCTGGAAGGCGTATCGAAATGAACGATCAGGGGGGGGATGCTGTTATGGAATTCAAGGGTGATTTTGAAGGCGTCCAAGTCGCACTGAATGGATTGAAGCGTTTTCATAGCGGCCCTATTGGATTATTGAGCGAACAATAAAAAAACTGAACCGTTATAACCGTTCTGTACACCCTATTTGTATATACATAATTGCGTATAACAAGGAAAGGGATAAATATCTAAACATATCGATTTCGTTGATTAATTGTGACTTTTCAAACTGCTCCTGCCTGAATAAGCCGTTCTGCGGCATTGATTTGACGATGTCGGACGCCATCTCCGACCCCTAGAGTTGCCTGTCCCTGACAACTGAAGGCGAATCGCTGTTACTGACCGATGGATTTGAAAATGATGGGTCACTACATCCCTGGTTTGTGGGTTGTTGTGCTCGTCTGTGCAGCCGGTCGATGTCCGTACTTTGCTGATATGGGTTGCGTTTAACTGTTCACGTCCAGGCGACAGGTTTTCGGTTGTGCATTTATTTCCCTTTGCGCATGGGAATGGGCTTGGTCGTTTTTGTCAGCCGGGTATAGCGATGCTCACCTTGAAAAAGAATCTGAGGGTTCCGGATTTGATTGAACCTTGGCAGTTTGAACCTAAAGTGAGCGTTTCAAAATTTAGACAGATGGGGAACTGCTCTATATTTAAAGAATTCTATCATCGTTTGATTTTAAAATTTGAAACCGTTTCGGGATTGCCGATCTTTATCCGCCTCTGGAGGGTTGCCGCATCTACGGCGTCATGTGCCGTCCCGCATAGCTGGCTATAGCGGAACCACATCTTCCTTGTATCTGCGGCAACCTCGACAATCGCTCAAATTAGGTTGAAGACAGCCCAAAGAAAGGAGGAATAAAATGAAAAGATACGTCACCGTATTATCGATCATCGGGTTGTTCCTGTCCTGTACGCACCTGACCTCAACCGAATATCCACACGCATTTGATTCTATTGTCACAGGTCAAAACGATTCTGCACAAGATGTCCAAGCGGTCCAGGAGGCCGTCGACAAGGGGGGAGCCGTCCTACTGAAGGGCACCTTCGATTTCGGGCCAAAAGGAAAAGTCACGATTAAAAATGATGTCGCGGTGTGGGGCGAGAGTGCCGGCAAGGGTCGGCCGTTAACAAAAATTAATGGCGGTTTCTGGGTCTTTCATAGTCCGCTGCCATCGACGGATCTTCCACTGCCGGGTCCGGGCCCTAAAATCAAGATAAAAAACATTCATTTTGATGGGGTCGCCTGGTCGCCGATGCATTTCCCATACACCAGCGGGGCTGAAATTACTGGCAACAGAATCACCAACGTTCAACCGTTCAAACTGCCCATAAAATGGAAAGGCGGAGATTTCGTCCTGGTTCAAACGGGAATCATTCTCGGGACTCGTTTTGCTCATAAGGAAAAATTCCTTCCCGGCGCCGTCAGAGGAAATTTGGTGGTTGAAAACAACGAGATCGATCTGACATGCGAGAACCCGAAAATCACCATGGGCCACGGCATCTTTTTCCCATGGACGTCAGGGGCGATTATTACAGTCAAGGGAAACACTCTTAGAAATGTGTCGCGAAATTCGATTGAATCATTGGATAATTATAGGGACGGAGACGGGCGTGGCAGTGTGACCGTCTCCGGAAACGACATTGTGACACCGGCAGAGGGATGTCCGTTTCCGAGTCCGATCACTTATCCGAGTGGAATCGTGGTGGGGTGGTTTTTCGACAAGTCCGGAGCGACGGACCCGGGAAAAAATTCAAAAATAACCATCACCAAAAACAAAATTCAGGCCAATGGCGCCCTATCCACCGGCATCTTATCCCTTTCGGACAGAACCGTCATTCAGGAAAACCACATCGAACTGATGGGCGGTACCAAGGTAAAGGGGATCACTCAATTCGGATCTCATGGCAACATTTCCCGAAACACAATCAGTGGCACCGGTGCCTGGGCCATTGGTACCGTGTCGTGGAAGTCTTTGAAAGGCAGCGGCAATACATTGGAGTGGAACGATTTCAGTGGCTTCACTGCGGCAAGTGCGGATTTTTACTGTGCCGGTAGCAAAAACACGTTTATCGGTCCCGAATGCAAAGTGGTCGACAAAGGAGAAGGAAACAACATTCTGGTAAAAAAATAATTCACTCCGGTTTTGTTATCTATATGCGAAAGGGGGCACGATATGAAGCGTTATTTGATTGTTGCGTTAACCGTGTTGGCTTTATCCGTTACCTGGGGCAGCATCGCTTTTTCTCAGGATGCCAAAAAATTATCATTCACAGGAACCCATTACTATGGACACACGCCGAAAGTCTCTAAACTCGACGAAGGCGAAATGATCATCCAGTTCGAAACCCTTGGAGTGCGGGTCAATGACAATAGTGATGGCCTGTTCCACGAGGCAGCGGTCCACATTGCGGGCGTGCTTTACAGAGGCAAAGAGGGCAGCCGGCTCAGGGCCTTCGAGACATGGACGGACAGTGACGGGGACAAATTGGTCTGGGAGCTTGTGGATAAGAAAACCGAAGGTGCGCCACCCGGTACGACACCCGGCACCGGGAAAGTGTTTGCGGGGACCGGTAAGTACACGGGTATGACCGGCACAATGGATTTTCTCGTGCGAAACCCGAAATCTTTTCCTGCGGGCACCGGCCGCGGGATGTGCCGCGAGGAGGTAAAATTGATACAACCCAAGTAAGTTTGACGAGCCGGTTGTATCAGAGACACAAAAGGAGGTTACGCATGAAAAGAATATTATGTATCAATGTTTTTCTTTGCTCTGTTTTACTGTTCAATTCTTGCGACACCCCGCTAACCGAATACGCAACAAAAAATGAGGATGAAAAGCAGATAGTTGACCTCTTACAGAAATACACTGATACACGTAATAGCATAGATAAAAAGGGCATTCGATCGACTTTTCATGATGATGGTATTTATTACAAAGGGATGGGGGGAGAACTAAAGGCAAGCGATATAGAATCATCTGATCCTGAATTATGGTCAAGGGGTGGAAAATTAAAAATGACTGATCCTAATATAAAAATAAACGGTGAGGAAGCGCTAGTCACTGTTAACACCTGGTATGGGAACGCTAAATTCCAAGCTGCCTTTACGGTGGTTAAAGAAAGCGGCAATTGGTTAATTAAGACTTTTAGACAATAAATGCATCAATTGCTGGGGAACTCAGCCTTCCTTAAAGATCGTGTTTGGTAAATTCAGTGTGTGCTGCGCAGGGATGCCGTTATCTTCAAGGATGCGGGCAAAGAGCTGGCACCTCTTGCGATGCAACCCTTGCGCAGCCCATTCATTTCTACCATGTCGAAGAGGGCCGGCATTGCATACCATGAGTCAGGGCAGGGGCCGTTTCTAAAGTATCCAAGACTGTACAGTTGGAGGTTTTCAGTGATCATCAGCATTGAAGCTATAGAGAGCCTGTTCGGAAAAAATAATAGTGTTGACCAGTGCGTCTCTACAGACAAATGCCAGTTTTGTGGCTGTGAGGTCGAAGTTTCCATAACGAAAACATCCGGGGGATACGGTCTTAATGGCGGTGTTTTGTACGAGCTGCATTCTGGCAGCTTTTGGGTGCTATGCGAAAAATGCCACCTGACATCCGATTTGATGGATGGCGCGAATAAATCCATTATCACCGATGCGGCTTGAGCGGCAGGATGACTCTCCTTATCCACCCCACACCTTTTAGTATATTATCATTGAGTATATCAGAACATATGGAAACGAACAATAAATGCTTACAGCCTCAACGCAATCCAAGCAATCGCATCCTTCGCTATCGTTCTTTCTTCGGTTCTTGAAATAAACGATTCAAAACCCGCACAAGACATCTACTGTAGGAATAGTTCGGTGCCGATTAATAAATCTCTAATGAAGGAGGCCGTCAAAGTTTCCACCACCATATCCATGAGGCGACCGTCCACATGGTGCAAGATCCTGGGAGGGCCAAATAATGAAAATATATATTTTGGGGCATTTCTGCAGAATCTGTGACACGGTCGAGGAAATTGTGTGGAATGTTGTCGAGGAAAATGAGATTGCAGCGACTATCAAGCGGATCGTTAAAGACAAAAATATCATCAAATTTGGGGTATGCATGACACCGGCTGTGGTCATCGAACATAAAATTATGGCCATGGGCAGAAAACCTGCAAAAGAAGAGGTTCTATCGTGGATCATGGCGGAAAAGGTAACGCCGGATGAATCAGATAGCACAGAATATTTTGAACAATTGACAAGCTGCGTTGAGCGTAGTTGACAAGAGGCATAATAGGAATTCTATTTAATTGAGAATCTTGGTCTGTTGGTAGACATGGTTGTTGATCTTATACGTTCGGCGGACCTAAAGACATCGGAGCACAAAACAATGAAGTCGGGGACACTGCACAAACTTGCGGCCTTCACTATAGATCCTGAAGGGGGAAATCCCGCTGGTGTGTGGATCGGCGAAACTCTTCCTGATCCAGATACAATGCTGAACATTGCCGCCGAGGTTGGTTTTTCGGAGACAGCCTTCGTCGCGCCGGCGAGAGGGGAACATCGTGTCGTACGGTACTTCAGCCCTGAGGCAGAGGTCTCTTTCTGCGGACACGCCACGATTGCCACAGGAGTAGTGCTGGGAGAAACCGGGGGCGATGGCACATATGTGTTGGAAACAGCTGTCGGCGACGTTCCTGTTAGCATACGCACCCGGAATGAAATACCAGAGGCCTCGTTGACATCGGTCGAGCCAAAGTACACTCTCGTGTCGGAATCATTGATAGACGAAACTCTGTCTGCACTCGGCTGGCGGCGAGACGAACTCGACCCATATATTCCTCCGGCAAGGGCTTATGCAGGTGCATGGCATATCGTGCTCGCTGTCGACGATGAAGATCGCCTGGCTGAACTGACATATGAGTTCGAGATCCTTAAAGCGCTCATGCTTCGCGAGGGACTCACGACTTTACAGTTGGTGTGGCGGCAAAGTATGGATATGTTCCACTCCCGCAATCCCTTTCCAGTGGGCGGCGTGGTAGAAGACCCGGCTACTGGCGCTGCTGCCGCTGCTCTCGGAGGGTATCTTCGGGCGGCTAATCTCATTGATGTACCGGCCACGATCCACATTCACCAGGGTGAAGCCATGGGACGCCCCAGTCGAATCACGGTGAAAATACCAACCCGTGGGGGAATCGTGGTATCGGGCACCGCGGTCAGGATTTAATCTATGGTCATACGGGAACGGGTGCTCCTGAAGACACATTTATGAACCAGCAATTGGGCTGATATGAGCATTACGTGGTTTAAATGCACACCAAATGGCATTTGCTTTATATCCCTGTTCGCAGGTCTATCGTAGGGTTTTGTTATCAATTCATATCGGACAGTGTCTCGTACTACATGCCTCCAAGTTTTGGCAGAACCGCTGCGGCGAAACTCAAAACAAAAAAGAAGCCGCACATGTCGGTGACCGTTGTCAGCAACGGGCTAGAAACCAGGGCCGGGTCCAATTTCAACCGCTTGAGCACGAGGGGCAGCATACCGCCGAGAGCGACGGAAACCAGCGTGTTGGCTGCTAATGCACCGCCGACGACAGCTCCAAGCCACGGGTTTCCCTTCCAGATAAAGGCGACCCCGCCAAGCAGCAAACCAAGCACCAGACCGTTGATGATGCCGACCCTGGCCTCCTTTGCCAGCACCCAGAGCAGTTCGCCTGGCCGAACGAGGCCAAGCGAGAGTTCACGCATGGAAACCGCCACGGCTTGATTGCCTGAACAGCCGCTCATGTCGCTGACCATGGGCAGAAAAACCGCCAAGGTTATGACGGCGGCGAGGGTATCCTGATACAGGGCAATGACACTTGCGGCGATGATATTGAGGACGATATTCATGCTCAGCCAGGACAGGCGGCGTCCGGAGCGGGAGAGCAACGGCATGGTTCGGAACTCTTCACCGCCAATGATACCGCTCAACCGCAGAAAAGTTTTTGTCTTCCGCTTATTAACCGCTTCCTCAATAGCCCTCGGCAGTACGACACCGACCAGTCGCTGGCCGTCGTCCACAACCGGCACACCGAACAGATTGTGTTCTTCGAAAAACTCCTCAAGCTCTTTAAGCGAAGCCTTGTCCGAAACACTGAGAGGCGAGGTGAGCATGACTTGGGCGAGAGGGGTTTCCCGGGCAGGAAATAGCAGGTGGTGCATGCGAAGCACACCGGCCAGCTTCTCTTCTCGGTCAACAACATAAAAATACTGAACATGGTAATCGACGTATTCACTCCGATTGGCCTGTAGGTCATCGAGTACGTCCTGGATAGTATTATCGATTTTATAGGCAAGGAACTCGGAAATCATGAGTCCACCGGCGCAGTCCGGTGCGTACTCCAACAACATCCTCGCTTCTTCGGCGTCTTTCCGGCCCATTTTCGCAAGAATTGCCTGACTTGCATCCTCATCCATTTCGCCCAGAACATCGACAAGATGATCGCTGGTCAACTCCTCCATAATAGCCGCCGCCTGCGCCGATGGCATATCCTCCACCAGTTCCGCGGCTTGGGCTTCCGGGATGTCTTCGATCACGTCGGCGGCATCCTCAGGGCTGAGGATGCTGAGCAGACGAAGCTGTTCTTCCTCTGTCAGCCGAGAGATGACCCTCGCCGTTTCCGACGGGCTGAGAGTATCTATAAATTTTGTCAATCCAACGCTGTTTTCCGCAACGATCAGTTCACTAAGCGTTTCCCACGGGAGAGTTACATCACTCATCAGTATCCTCCTGGATTTATATCAATACAGGGATCAGTCACCCGACAATGACCCTTTGGTGATTCTTTAGTACCTGCATCGCAAGAGCGATTTTTACCATTGCACGAAACCCTATCACAATTTATAAAAACGCAGTATTTATGATGCAAAGCCATAAAACGTGATGTTAGGTTCAGATCGTTTTTTTAATGGCCACTTTAAATACGACCATTAATGAACATACAAGGTAAGATGTGTTGCGGGCGAACGCCAACGGAAACGCTCAAGGATGGGAAAAATATATGACGAGAAAAGTTTGTAGCCTGATTTTAAGCTGGTAGACACTGAGTTAAAATCGGCTGCTGTCAGATCGGGTCTAAATTACTGCACCTTGGAAATAACCGACAGAATTCAGATTTCAGCTCAATGCTATATTAAGTATTTTCGCAGGGTGTCAAGGTCGTCAGGATTAGGATTGTTGATCATGGCACCGACGTGAATTTCTCTGTCTTCCTCCACCAAACGGCGGGCATCGCACTTGAATTCGATTTCCATTTTATTTTCGGGAAGTCTAAATAAAAGCCTGAACTCATCCTGCCCGCGCAGCAAAACCTCTTTTATCTGTGACCCCTTAGGATAGGTAATATTAACACCTCCCATGGCGATATCTGTAATCACACAGGGGAATGAAGAATTTTTGTAACCATTTTCCATGATCGTCATTGCGGGAAGAGTAATTTTGCTCCTCTGATGCACACGTCGATCATTACCAGTTTCATGCGGTAATAGGTAGCGCTGCTCTTCAAGATAATTTAAAATGATTTTGTCCAGAAGGGATGCGACTGTCCTCCGCTCTTTTGTTGCTGCACGCCTGAGCGTATCACGCACCAAGTTTGCCATCCGAATTGAGTAAACGATGTCCTTTTTCATGCCTAAATTGTACATCATATGTAATACAATATCAACCTTTTTTATATTTCCCCTGAAATATTAGAGGTATAAACTCTTTGAAGGGGATATCTATTCTTCCGATCCATCGAACCACGACGTTTCAGTTAAAAAGCAATACATTTTACATGTCTTTGGTGACTCACCTCGCATATCAAAACCTTCAAGGTCCATATAGTCAGCGCCTTGTTGATGCTCTGGAAGATTTCCGAGGCCAAATTGGCCAAGCGTGTTATTCACAGCACGGGCCCCAGCATGGCAATGGCGTTGTTCCAGAGCCTGCGCTGCCAACTCCAGTGCGCCACCATGTCACCGGTGACCGGTTTGGATTGGGCAATGTAGCTGTCCTGGCGGTGACGTACCTCGGCAGTCAGCGGCGGGTCGTAGAAGAGGATGTTGTTTTCATAGTTAAGTTCGAAGCTGCGACGGTCCATGTTGGCGGAACCGATCAGTGTGACTTCGCCGTCCAGTGTCAGCGACTTTGTGTGCAACAGCCCGCCCTCGTATTCGAAGATTCGGACACCGGCAGCGAGCAGATCGTCGTAGTAACTTCGACTTGCCGCACCGACGATCCAGGAGTCGTTCCGTGCCGGGAAAATGATCGTTGTATCGACGCCGCGGTGGGCACTTGAGCACAGCCCGGTCTGCATGGCCTCGTCAGGAACGTAGTAGGGAGTGGAGATAACCAGCTCGCGGCGGGCGGTGTACATCAGCGACTCGAACATCTCGGGCATGGCCGAGAAGCGTATTGTCGGTCCGGTTCCGACCACCTGCGCCGGAAACCCCTGCGGGGCCGGCAGAAGAGGCTGCTTCAACAGATGGCTAATCTCTTCGCCCGTCTCTTCCATCCAATCGCCCACAAACAGGTGTTGGTTCTGACGGGCGATCGGTCCCTCGAAGCGCATCATGGCGTCTACCCACGGGGCATACTTGGCCTTGACCAGAAACTCCGGATCGGCACAGTTCTGGCTGCCGCAATAGGTGATGAAATCATCTATGACAACGATCTTGCGGTGATTGCGCAGGTCGATACGCCCCTTCAGTGGCCGCAGCAGGGGGTTACCGATCGGCAGGGCGACAGCCAGGTGAACGCCTTCCTTCTGCATGGTCTGCCAGTGTTCTGAGTGGATCATGGTGCGCGAGCCCAGTCCATCAGCCATGGCACGGCAAGTGACACCGCGCCCAACGGCCCGCTTCAATGCTTCGACCACCCTGCGCCCGTTGTTGTCTGGCAGCCAGATGTAGAACAGCAGGTGAACGTGGTCTTTGGCGGCATCGATGTCTGCCACCATGTGGTCTATGGTCGCATTCGAGTCCTGCATTAACTGTGCCCGGTTGCCGCCGACAGGATCGAAACCGTTGATCGATTTTCCGACTTGAAACAGATGCGCGTAACGCTGCGGTAGGTCGGCTTTCAAATTTGCGTCGTCCCAACCTGGCGCGGCAGCCACATCCGGCAGCCGGGCGAGAACCGCGTGCATCCGCTCCACCCGGTGCCGGCCGATGTTTGTCTCTCCCAATAGGATGTATGAAAAGATGCCCACCAGCGGAACGGCGATGATGACCACTATCCAGGCAATCCGTGCGGCCGGCTCCCGATGGGGCCGCAGTAGCACCCTCGCGACGAGTGCGACCTGGATGAGAATATGCAGGGTCCAGAATATGGTCTGACTCATATGTCAAATTCTCCGGCTTGAATTCTTTGTCGTAACGTTTCCCATGGGGAACAACTCCCAGTTCTCCATACATCTTGGCAATTCGGTGTGTCCACTGTTTTTGGTATGAGCTACCGTTGACCGCCACTCGATATATCCGTTATCCCGCACAGTGTCCAGGTCTTCGGCCTGGTCAAGCAATCGGTATCCTAAAGAGTGCCGACAAGTGTTATATCGATTTGTTTTTATCTCAGCCACCTATCCAGCAATCGTGTATTACATTTCCTACACCCAAAACCCTCAATTTGTATGTTAATTCATCCACTATCCTTTTTACCAAAAAACCATTTTAAATAAAACTCTTTAATTACAATTAGTTAAAAATATATCAATTTGCGGCATTTTAATTGCAATACATTTCCGCAATCCTCTTTAAGTAAGACATCCTCAACTATAAGCCAG
Source organism: uncultured delta proteobacterium (assembly GCA_963848135.1). Classification (GTDB taxonomy): domain Bacteria; phylum Desulfobacterota; class Desulfobacteria; order Desulfobacterales; family SG8-13; genus JARFQH01. The sequence continues at coordinate 2,160 of CAWKCK010000010.1, read as the reverse complement.
GAGTAAAATTAAATGTTTGAAACAACCTTGTTTGAAACCACCTTGCTGGTATTTGGTATTGGGCTTTTATACATCCCATTTATACTGGTGATTTCAGGTAGAAAATAAATACATACCAGGGGATATGTATATTTTTGCATATCGATAATGGGATCAGCCTGCACCAGCCCCGTTATCTCCATATTGCGAGATGCTTATTTGAATTTTGAAAAAATCTATTCCTACGGAATATTACATTTGAAAAATTTTCATGCACATATTCGTAGTTGTCTGGCATGACCTAAAATGGTGCATCGATGAACCACACAACCAGCGATATTGAAAACTACCACGCAAGAAATCTCATTAATGTAGATGAGGAAAATACCTGTCTCCGTGGGATTTGCTATTCAATACCCCCCTCGATTCTTCTTTGGTTACTGATTTTCTTTCTTGTCCGCTGGTTGGTTTAAAGTTTGCCCGTATTGTGGGGATTAGCAACATCTCCTTCCAACTAAGGGAGGGATGTAAAGATTTGAATTCAAAGTAGCCAACAAGTTACCCCAAGGAAAGACACCCAATGAATTCGCTAAACTGATATGCCCCGGTTACCAGCTCTCTCGATTTTAACCGGCACAGTTATCAAAGAAAACTGGGCCTGAATTTCAAAATCGCCACCCCTACACCGTCCTTTCCTATGCCAATTAATATGGGGATTTACCTCATATTATACCCGCAATAAACTCATCTTGTGGTTCCCCAAATAATATTCGAATATACCACATAGTTCTATACAGAACCCCATATCGGCTCAAACCATCTCAAAAGTCGAAGCGTTGGGCGCGATCCTCTCTGCCATGGCCGGTAAACGTAAAAGGAATCACCGGAAACGATCGCCATTATCATGACGGGCAAAGACCAATCCGATGTTGATAAATCTATAACTGAAACAATGGAATGCGCATCGTTCAAGCCGAAGTCGATGGCTGACAATCACCACCGGTAAATGCGAGGAGGAATCGATGGACCCAATGGCCCACATTCTAATTGCGGATGATCAGCCCCATAACCGGTATTTGGTTTCAAAATCGTTGCATGAAGAAGGCTATCGGACAGCAATTGTTGCTGATGCCGATTCGGTTTGGGTACACCTCAAAGAATTTCAGCCGAACATGGTGCTGCTGAATACTCTATCAGAAGGGTTTGACAGCTTTACGCTTCTGCTTGAAATCAAACAGAAATGTCCGGACTGCCCGGTGCTTGTTTACTTCATCCGAAGCAGGGATGCCATAGACAGACTCATGGAGTCGATCAACGGCGTTTTGGGCAAACGCCGGTTGGTCGAATCAATTAAAAATACACATCCATTTCGATCAAGAAGCGGACGATGTAACACCATAGCTTAACTTAACAGGGTGCTGAAAAACGTCATGAGCGCCGACAATACAAGGCAAAATCCGACGAAAAAGCGGCGTTTATGTGTGATAAATAAGCATTTTCGCTGAAGCGGTGGTAGGGCCCCGTGGTTCAGTCATTAACGCCGTATTGTCAAGCGCAATAGTTTTTCAACAGCTGGTAAAGTGACTTTATAGGAAAATTAGGGCTGTCCAGCCACACAAGCTTTTGGATAACAATCACAAGAAGAGTCAATCTCGGGGGGTGGGGATAATGAAAAAATCAGAGCTGAAAAAGTATAGGGAGTTGCTGATCGATTGGCAGGAACAGCTTCTGGAGCGCGCCGATCAAACTATCAACGGACTACTGGATTCAACGGTCCACGCATCTGACATTATTGACCGGGCATCTTTGCAAACCGATCGCGACCTGGCTCTTCGCATCAGGGAGCGCGAAAGCAAGCTAATTCGGAAGATAAAAAAAGCTCTCAAGCGATTGGACGACGGCACATTCGGGATTTGTGAATTATGTGGTGAAGAAATCGCCCTGAAGCGACTCAAAGCAAGACCCGTTACTACATCCTGTATCGACTGCAAAAGAATGCAGGAAACTTTGGAAAGAATCATCGGCAGTTAAGAAGAGTAATATGTAGTAATTCAGACTTGATCTGACAGTTAACCTTTCCTTGAGTTTAATTTCATAAACTCAGAAGTCCGATTTGTTGGGTATTTCATACAGTGATCCACTCGCCACGGGGCAGTGAGTTGCCAATGCTGTTTAATTCCA
>CAWKCK010000009.1:0-135735 GCA_963848135.1 uncultured delta proteobacterium | reverse complement strand
TCAAAGGTCAGAGCAGCTCTCAGCTATTTAGATGTATTTGTATTTAGCCAGAATAATAACAGGTTATCGATAAGAAAATAATCTATGTTGCCAATGGTTGCATTCCTACGCTTAGACTAATCAGGGAGACCAACCTTGCGCAAGGCGTTCATTTCAAGGTCTCTATCTGAATCACTCTTGTACGGCCATTTTTTTGCAATGTTCGCTATACTAAATTTGGGGTGAGGATTCATCCAAGCTAATGGCCTTTTGAGCTAACTGAGCTGTTCGACCTAATGATTCCTTGGGTGACTTTACTAAAACCAAGGTGTATGTCCATTAAATTGGTCCAAGCTAAATCCACATATGGAGAGGCGAACTCTGGGGCTAACACAGGCTTTTCAATGATACCGATACATGTCTCAGATTCATTTCATTCATCTACGATGATTCTACTTAACGTTCAGAATGCCCTTTCTTATGACGACGTCGCCATCCTTTTCCAGTTGCACTGAGGAGCCTGTTTTTTCCAAAACAAGTTCACAGCCGAAACGACAGTTAAAGTATTTCGTGCCATTCGGATTTACCTCAACATAAACCCATTCCTTACCAGTGACGCGACCCTTGATTTGATGAACCTCGCTATCCCGGTTTTCTATAGACGCGGCATCAACCAAAAAGGGTAATGGTCTGGGCCAGAGATAAGCTCCTGCTTTCAGTGGGATAATTGCACTTGAACGGCAATGTTAAGACGGCTTGTTGTCTGTGTTTCTTCCAACGGCGATCAAGGTGATATCATCAAATTGTTCTTTTCCATGGGTGAATTTCTCTACTTGGGCTTTTACTTCTGCGATCAGTTGATTGGGTGATTGCAGTGATGCAGACACAACTGCCATGAGTCTATCCCTGGTAAACATTTCACCGGCTTGATTGCGGGCGTCGGTGACACCGTCCGTGTAGCCGAAGAGGATATCTCCCGGTTCGAACAAGATATTTCCTACCGAAAAATCAAGATGCGGGAATGCGCCCACTGCGGGCCCGGTAGGATCGAGTCGTTCCTTTATTCCATTCCGACCGATCAGAACCGGCGGTTCATGCCCTCCATTAATAAAATAGAGCTGATTCGTATCCGGATCGAGTATTCCAATAAAAAGGGTAGCAAACATACCGTCTTTTTCATGCGTCACCGAGATGTAATCGTTTAACCTACGTATCGTTTTCGACAATACCCTGGATGGGTCGATCTTGACTTCGGGTCGTCGGCTGTGGCGGTGGTCGTCACCAGCACCGGACAGAATTCGAATCAGGCTACGAAACAGTGCCATATAGAGCGCCGCCCCCACACCCTTGTCGCAAACGTCCGCAATCACAAATCCGATGTGTTTTTCGTTACCAATAGGAAACGCATCATAAAAATCACCGGCAACATGACGAGCCGCCTCGAAACTAGCCGCTATCTCCCAGCCGTTTGTATCGGGTAGGGTCGAGGGGAAAAAACCGGATTGGATCTGCCGGCCGATTTCCAGTTCTCGCTCGGCAAGTTGTTTGGCTTTCGCGGTTCGGGCAAACAAAATGGCCCGTTCGGCAACCATAACGATGATGACCATCATTGCGGCTGTGCTAACTATTGAAACAGGACGCGCAAACCGTACGATGACATCTGATTTCAAAAACAAAAATCCTCCGGCACCGAAGTAGACGGCAGTGACAAGCATGGTACCGCAGACGAAACCAATAGATGGCAGATAAAGTGACAGCATTAAAACAGCCGCCAGCAGAACCAGCTCTATGAGTATCATCTCGTTCTCTGAGAGCTCTCTGAGAAAATTTTCCGACAGGATGTTCTGAATGATGAGAGCATGGACAGTACCCGAGGACAGTCGGCCTTCTCCATTGACCGGGGGCACCTTGATTTCAGCCGCTATGTTTTCGGTCAAGATAGCCATTTTGTTGGCCAGCTCGTTTTTCAAATTCGGAGATACATTCGCATTCTCGGCGGCATGATGGATTTCAGAGTAGCTGTAATGTTTTATCCGTTTCCATGTCCCGGTGTACTTAATTAGCACATTGCCGTGCGTATCGATGGGTATCACGATATCATGCCCGGAACCTGCGGCTGCAGGTGGCTTGGCATTTTTCAGGGTAATGTTATTACCTGGACTGATGACAACATCTGCGGGGGAAACCCCGAGATAGTCGCAAACAGCGCGAAACGCAAAACTCGGATAGACAGCCTCGCCGTATCGTACCAGCAACGGGGTTCGCCGCAACACGCCGTCCGGATCGACTCTCAAATTTAAGAATCCGGGCCCTCTGGAGACAGACAAAAGCGCGTAAAAAGGAATTCGAATCCCGCTACCGAGATAAAAGGTATCCAATCCTTGGCTGGGGGGCACTTGCCATTGGGTCCCTTCCAGGTAACCCGCTGCAGGGCTATTGAGAGAATCCTTTGGTTCAAAATTGGAGCCGTTGATGGATTCAAATGCCATCCCCAAATAGACATTGCCGGCGGAAGCAACGGCCTGAATCAGGGGCCGGTCGGCCGCATCGTCGACTTTGTCTTGGAAAATAAAATCGATAAGCTGAGCGGATACACCCAGATCGGCAAGATTACCGATGATTCGGGAGTGCTCGGTGCGTTGGTAGTAAAAATTCGCATCGACGAATACGAGATGGCTCTCATCCGGTAAAAGGTCCTCATCAGATTGGATACCCTGCGCGGTCATCCAGTCGACAATCGTTGCATCCAGGCGGTTAAATAGTTCCGCGTTAAACCACGCGTATAAGTGGACCGTGCAGAAGGCCACTACTAGCAATACCAAGCGGATGTTAAACTTACCTACCTTAAAAAATCTCAATGTCGGCAACACCTGTGAGGTAGACGCATCGTTAATTATCTCAAATTATTTCACGCTGCGGATCGTGGATGCTCAAACCCATTGATACGACGGATCTTAATCTGCTCGCTGGGTGCCAGGCCTCGCTTATTATCAATACAACAAGGGCTTGTGACCCGCCAATTGATATTTTAAACGATCATTTTCGTCCTATTGACGAATACCTTCTATACTCACTGTCAGTTCGACCTCGTCGCTGACACCGTTCAACATGAAATCCATTCCCCAGTCACTGCGTTTGATGATAAACTTGGTTTCGAATCCGCGTCGATAACTCCCCCAGGGATCTTTACCGACGCCTGTTTGGCGGACTTCCAGTGCAATCGGTCGCGTTTTTCCCAGGAGGGTTAATTCCCCGGCCACCTCATATGTATCAGCGCTTAATTTTTTGACAGATGTGCTCTTGAAAACAATGGCGGCATATTTCTCGACATTCAAAAAGTCAGCGCTTCGAATGTGCTGATCGCGCTTGTCGTCAGCCGTGTTGACTTCGACCGCATTGACCGTCATCTCGATTGAGCTGACATCCGGATTGTCATCGTCCCACACAATGCTGCCGGTGGGGCCGTCAAAACGGCCATAAGAATATCCGATATTAAAATGCTTAACCTTAAACAAAATATAGGTGTGCGCCGTATCCACCTGATACCGTTCCGCAGCGAACACGGAGGCGGCCAACAAAAGCAGGGCAATTGCGAAAGACAGTTTAAACGCCTTGTAACGGGTCTGCATTCTTGATTCCCTCCAGGACTAATTCATCATCTGCCTCTTACTGAAGCGGCGTAATAATAGCTCAAACTGATCGGATTCCCGCCCAGGCGGGATTCAGAGTTAAGGGTTAAAAAGTTATAAAGTTCTGATTTATTTAACTTTAAAATCCATTGTTAGGATTGGCCGCTTTCACCCATCGGGTGAAACATGGAATTCCAACCAATTGAAGCATAATACGATTGTCAGAGACCAGTTATGGCACTTTAACTGGGCACCGTGAACGTTCAACTGCTCAACCTATGAATGAATAAAGATGCGTTGTTATATGCTTTCCGTCAACTGTATTTCATCAAAGGGCACCCCATCTCAACTAACCGGCTTCGATAAAATTTCGAATATTCACTATATTTCAGCCAGATGCAACGCTACCCTGACATCAGGGTTTCATAGAGGAACACGAGGGCGCCTCCCAGACGTCGGTAATCACCCTTGTTCCTGTTTACTTTTGGTGCAAAGCCGTATACGAATACAACTTCACCCTTGAATGCCTTAAACCCGGGGTATCCTCGCCGGAGGTGGGCAAGCCTCGAATTTGGCTCAATTAGGGGTGTAGATTTTTTTCTATGATCCATAAATGTGAGGCCGATGTGATCATTCGAACAAACATTGTTGTGACGGCTCTCGTGCTTCTACTTTTCACCGGCTGCGCTTACGTCGATGTCCGTACGCCATATGACACCGATCTCAACCAAACCCAGCTGGGATCGAAAACCGGCACCGCTGAAGCTTACAGCCTTTTCTGGTTGGTGGCTTGGGGAGACGCCAGTTATGCCACCGCTGCCAAAAACGGCAATATCACGGTTATGAGACATGCGGACCAGGAAGTCCAGCAGGTCCTGTTCGGCCTCTTCACCCGCTGGCGCATCATCGTATACGGTGATTGAAGGAACCGAGGTGTTCGATAAAAAACGGATACTTTGTACGGGAATAGCCGTCGTTATCGGGATTATGATCACAGGCTGCGGCGCTGTCGTCAAAAACGGCCATGCAATTCTGGTCGGCGCGGTGTTCACCCGTGTCAAGGTCCCTTTGACAGCCAATCTCAACCAAACTCCGGCCGGTATCGATACCGGCAGTGGAAAGGTCATCCGGATCAAAGAACCGTTTTCCGGTTACGGTATCTACGCCGAGTTCAACTCTAACGCCATCGCCGAGATCGCCAAACGTCACGGGATAAAAACAGTCTACCACGCCGACCTCGAGCGGCTGAGCATTTTAGGCATCTGGCGTCACGACGAAGTCATCGTGTACGGTGAAAAATAATCTTTTCTTATGATGCATCCCCCGGCTCCGCTTGCGGAGGCTTTCCCCCATCAGGAATTCGCACACACCGTGTGTCTTTTTGCATCGTTACCCCATTGTAGTGCCCAGGTGCGACCCTTCGCAACGGCAATCAAATTGAAACACACTGGACGCGGTCATTTTCAACAGTGACGGTGAACGCCGGATATCTTTCCCCATTGAAAACACAACTTTTACGGGCATGATTTTGGCAAAAATCCCCATCATTGAATAGAGTTGAATGGGCCTGAGCTTCGGCTCAGTGGATACATAGGCATTGACAAGAGACCGGCATTCCGCAATATTCCTATCTTTGTTTGAAATCGAAATCGGCGATTGATACGGTTTTTCACTATGCAGAAAAAAGATGTCCCTCAAGATGTCGGTCTAAACAAAGGGCTGACGGAAATCACGTATGCGGTCGATGAAAATGGCAGTTATGTTCAGGTTCCCAGCCTGGGTTGGGAGCCGAAGAATATTGCCAATCAGCAGGCCTGGGGACTGATCCGCCGAGAGATTACTTTCGCAATCGAGCAGATTCGGTCTGGAGAACGCAGCCCTATCGCCTATCACATGGCCAGAAACCTGATGACCGTCGGCTTGCTGGCCAGCTATGCAGGATTATCGCGCTGGCGGGTCCGCCGCCACCTGAAGCCTGCCGGCTTCAAGCGTCTCGACCGCACTATGTTGAAGCGCTATGCCGACGTCTTCGGCATCTCACCCGAAGCTCTTAAAAAAATTCCCGACAAGTTGGAACCATCGTTTTATGAGGACTGACACCGATATAGAAATTCCCTTTACGCACCGACAAGCGGCACACTGTGAGTCCGGTGTCGCGTCCAATCTGTTGTCGCATTATGGCCTGGCACTAAGCGAACCGCTGGCCTTCGGGATCGGCAGCGGACTTTTTTTCGGTTACTTCCCGTTTGTCCGGCTCAACAATCTTCCGCTAACGACCTTTCGCGCCAGTAACGGCCGCATCATCGGCAAGGTTGCCACCCGGTTAAATGTTAAAATCAAATGGGAGAAATTTCGCGATCCCCAAAGCGCCATGGCGGCATTGGACCGTAAGCTCGACCAGCAAACACCGGTCGGATGCCGAACCGGCGCGTACTGGCTCACTTATTTTCCGAGGCGATACCGTTTTCATTTCAACATGCACAATCTGGTCGCCTATGGCCGCAGCAACGGAAATTATCTGATCAGTGATCCGGTGTTTCCGGAACCGGTCTCCTGCCCCGAGAAAGATCTGATGAAAGCCCGCTTCGCCCACGGTCCCTTGGCACCAAAAGGCAAGATGTACTACGTAACCTCGGTACCCGCTGAAATCGACCTGAATCGCGCGATCGTCGCGGGGATCAAGGCCGTTTGCAATGTCATGACCCGAGCACCCGTCCGCTTAATCGGGGTGAAAGGCATACGCTACCTGGCCGGAAAAGTAGAGCACTGGCCTCGAAAACTGGGCGAAGAGAAAGCGGCACTCAATCTCGGCCAACTGATCCGGATGCAAGAGGAGATCGGCACCGGAGGCGCCGGTTTTCGATTTCTCTATGCGGCATTTCTGCAGGAAAGCGCGGCCATACTGGACGATAACCGGCTGTTGGACCTCTCACATAAAATGACGGCTATCGGCGATCGGTGGCGCGATTTTGCCCTCATCGGTTCACGCATATGTAAAAACCGCGCCTCTCAAACCGAGACATACACGGCCTTGGCGGACATTCTGAGGGATTGCTCCCGGCAGGAAGAGATCCTTTTCAAGGAGTTAAGAGCCGTTGTTTCCTAAACATTTTTTCATACCGACCGAATAGCTAGAAGTTCTCCATGCATCCAACAGACCTGAAAGAAAAGCTGAAAATAATCTTGGTCGATGAACTCGATCTGATTGATGTCGAGCCCTCCGATATCGATGACGATGAGCCTCTTTTCGGCGAAAAGTTCGGCCTGGATTCCGTCGATGCGATCGAAATTATCTTTCAGATAAAAAAACATTTCGGCGTTGAAATCCGCAATATGAAAGAGGGGCGGCCGGCCTTGCAATCGGTAAACACCCTGGCCGCATTTATCGATAAAAGACGGGCCCCATGAGGCGTTTGCGGCCAGTTGCCATCACCGGCGTTGGGTGCCTTTGCGCAGCGGGCCTTGATCTGGCGGCCAGCGTCGATTTTCTATTCAAAGGGAAGCGTAATCCGGCGCCACCCTCCCGGCTCACCATTTCTTCAGCCCCTCCTCATCCGGTGTTCGAAGTTGCCGATCCTTTTTTCGATCCGACATTTTTTCATCACGGCTGCCAGCTCCGCAATAGTCAAATGGCACTAATGGCCGTATGGGAAGCCATTAGAGACGCCGACTTGGACCGCCGGATCCTGGGCGCTGAACGGGTGGGCATTTGCATCGGCTCCTCCGTTGATGAATCGATCGGCATCCGATTTCTTCGGCAAATGGCCTCACAAACCGAGGTTCCCTTTATTACACCGGATCACCGGTTCCTGATGAGCAATCCAGCCGTCCACATTGCCAGAGAGTTCGAACTTTCCGGCCCTCGCCAAACGGTGGTGAATGCATGCGCTGCCAGTGCCGATGCCATCGGCCTGGCGGCCGCTTGGATTCGTCTGGGAATCTGCGATGCCGTTATCGCCGGCGGTGTCGACGAACTCTATCAGGTGACATACAATGGTTTTATTTCGCTCATGAACTCCGACCGCACCCCTTGCAAGCCTTTCGACGCCGAACGCAGCGGTTTAAACCTCGGGGAAGGCGCCGCAATGCTGATTCTTGAGTCCGATGATTTGGTCCGTAAGAGGGGTAAGGCTCCCCGTGCTTATGTGTTGGGATACGGTGCAGCCAGTGATGCCTATCATTTTACGTCTCCGCATCCGGAAGGGAAAGGTCTGCGCTTGGCCGTCTTGGAAGCCCTGCGTGCCGGTGGCCTCAAACCGGAGGACATGGCCTTTGTCAACGCCCACGGCACCGGTACGCTGGACAACGACCGCATCGAGGCCCACCTATTTCACCAGATGTTTCCCGGGTTACCGTATTTTTCGACCAAAGGCTTTGTCGGTCACACTCTGGGGGCAGCCGGTGCCATCGATGCCGTTTTGACAATCGCCTGTCTGGAGAAGGGAAAAATCCCCCGGAGTGCCGGGTTTTCATCACCCGATCCCGATTTACCCGTATCGCCGGTATCGGAAATGACCTCGATCGCCGGCAACATGGCCATTTCGGACACCCTGGCATTCGGCGGCAACAATTCGGCGCTCGTCCTGGGAATTCAATGACCTCCGGTAAAATCGGAGGAATGGCTTGTGAACCGCTCAAGGCAGTCCTTTAATACCATTTTTCGAACAAATAGACGGTCATTGAAATGATTATTACAGGAACCGGAGCATGAAGGCAAAGATAACCGGGATCGGGGTTGTGGGGGGATTCGGTTGCGGCGTATCGGCACTCGAGAAGGCCGCGGCGGAGGGTTCTGCCCCCCATACCGAAATAATCAACTTCCACACGGCAAAGGGTCGGAGCGATGTTTCCGGGTTGCTGGCGGACACCACCCCGCTGACCGATTTTGTTCCGCGGAAGGCGCTGCGTCGAATCGATCATTTCACACGACTGGCGCTCCTGGGAGGCTATCTGGCACTCAAGGATGCCGGATTGGACGAAAATCGACGCGGCCGGATGGGAATTGTCTTCGCCACCGGTTACGGTTCCACCTGCAATTCTTATAATTTTCTGAATCCGACCATCGACGAAGACAACCCGTGCGCCTCACCCACCCGGTTTGTCAACTCGGTCCACAGTGCTGCGGCCGCGCATATTGCAACCTTGCTCGGTGAAAACGGTCCGACCCTCTCTATCAATCAATACGATATGTCCGCCACTATGGCCTTTCTGACGGCGTGCCATTGGCTTGAGGAGGATCGCGTCGATTCGGTGCTGGTGGGCGGAGCGGATGAATTTTCGCGAGCGATGGGCTATTACAGGCAGCATGTGCTGCCGGGGCTTGAAACCGGCACGCTATCGGAGGACCCATCAACGCAGATACCTATTGGCGAGGGGAGTGTTTTCTTCGTTCTGGAAAAGGATTCGGGAAGCGTATCCACCTACGCTCGCGTTCGGTATGCCGGTTTGCACGCCCTATCCGGCGACCCCATCCCCGGCCCGCCGGATACCTTGATGATCCTCAATCCGGACGGCGATCCGGTGGTCTCTTCGGAGCGTTATTCGGGATGCATTTCCTATGCGCACCTCTACGGCAGTCTGCCGGTCGGATCGGCTTTTGACATCGCCATGGCTGCGCTCATGCTCAAAACCGGCAGGTATTTACCACCGAGGCCCACTGCCACCGGCAACCGGCCGCAAATCCCATACAAGATGGCGCATCAGAATATCGGCTGTCTGAAATTCGGAGTGGCTGGCGACATGGGACTGGTAGTCCTGAGTTCCGATGGAAGGCCAGAAGACTGATACGGGTTCTTATTGAACTGTTTCAGAATAACATGCGTGGGCAGCGTGTCCGCTTATACCGCTTTCCAAATTCAATGACCTCAGGCAGGGCCAGAGGAATGGTTTGTGGATCGCTCAAAGCGGTCCTTTCAAAACCATTCTTCCGGGCAGCCAAACGGTCATTGAATGTTGTTTAATCCGGAATATTTTATCGGCCTTACCGATTGTGAGAAGAACAGTAATCGTCAATATTTGTTGCATGAAGCCCAGATTTCTATCTGTTTTTAAATTTATTTAATAATCATCGTCTCCGGTCGCCATAAACTCCTGGAACTGTCAAACTTTGGGAGTCTCCCCAAAAAAGCTGGGGGTCTACCGATGATTATTAAATTCTGAAATGCGGAAGGGAAGTATAAGTGTATATGGAAAAATACCCACGCATCCAACGCCTTCACACGACCGTCACCAACATAAAACAATGTGAAAAACGCCCACTTTCCGGTATGAAGCAGAGCAGCTTCTGCCCCTTTTGCAGGTTCCCCGATTTGAAAATCTCCTCCAGAATGATGAAGATGGCCGCGCTGCCCGTGTTACCCTTTTGTGCCAGGTTGGTGAACCATTTGTCGTAAGGGATATGGAACCCGATCCGTTTCATCTCATCGTAAAACTTCGGCCGGAAATAGGCCGAGGAATAATGCGGCAGGAACCAGTCGATCTCCTCCGGAGTTATTCGGCGTTTGGTCACCACGGACGACAGCGCCTTTCCCATGGTAGCCACTATATGTTTGTCAAGCAGCTTGATGTCCTGCCGCACGGCGAACAGATAGGGACGTGATTCGGGGCCGATGTCCTCGTTCTCACGCCAGCCGATGGCCCGCCCGTCTTCTGCTTTGAAGCCGCCGGAATACATGCAGGTTTCCAACTTCCCAGCATAGGAGCTGTGATCAATCCATTCGATTTTAAGTGAAATCCGGTCGGGATTCGGCCGATTGGACAAAAACACCGCCCCGGCACCATCCGAAAGCATCCAGCGCAGGAAATCGGCGTCAAAGGCACGCACAGGTTGGCGGGTCAAGTCGGTCTCGTCCCCTTCGGTGAGAAAAGGGGTCATAAAATCGGCTCTTAAAAAAGAAGCCGCCAACTCGGACCCGGTGGCCACTGCGTTGGTGGACAAGCCGGCGGCAATGTTCATAAACGCGAACTTCAAAGCGGTCATGCCGCAAATACAGATGCCGGCAGTCGTCACAGCTTCACATTCAGCAATCCCCAACTCACCTAAAACCATCAGCGCATGACCCGGAAAAAGAAAGTCCGGACTAGTGGTGCCGCAGCAAAGGCACTCGATATCTGCCGGACTGAACGTAGCATAGGGTTTCAGCCCGCGGATGGCGGCAGCCGTCAACTGGGCGTTGTTGTGGGTCAAGCGTCGGGTGGCTGCGTCAAGCGCATAATAGCGCGTTTCGATCTTGTTGTTTTTCAATACAATCCGCTTGGCTTTCGAAGGGATATTATTGATTCGGCCGAGAACGTCCTCGATGGTATCGTTGTCGACAGGATCATTCGGCAGAAATGCAGCGATGTCGTTTATAAATACGTCCATTAAAGGTCTTTGTCCTCTTCAGTGTTTTAAATGTCCGATAAATTTTTCCAAAAGATCTGAATATACCTGGTAGAATTCCTTTTCATCCATCCGCGTTGGTATCACGGCGTTGGTAAAGGTATAATAATCCAGATCGGGGATGGTGATTTTCTCTCGCCATATTTCGTAGAGCGGTGTTCCGGGAAGTGGCGTCAGGATGGCAGGCAGCGGCAAATCGATGGCGTTGGCGCTGACAAACTGTTCGAGACGGTCGAAATCAGTTTCCGAATAGTCTGGCGAAATAATGAAATCACCGATGATCTTTATGCCGAGTTCCTTGAGAATCGCCATGGCGGCGATATTGGTGGAAACATCGGTGCGCTTGTTTAGGTAGGCGAGGCGCTCATCACTGATTTCCTCAAAGCCGATGACCGCTGCCGTAAGACCGGCTTGCCGCCATATTTTAAAGAGGTCCGGATGTCGAACCACCGTGTCCGCGCGCACATCCGCCACGATGTGCTTTTTGAGGTCGGCTGTGATGATCCGTTGACCGAGCATTTTGGCAGTCTTGGCATCACCGAAAGTGTTGGCGTCTACCAGGCGGATAAGGGGCACATCCTTCAACAACCGCATGTCACGTAAGACCGCTTCGACACTGTGAGTCAGGTAACGGCCACCGGTCATGTTAGGTATCGAGCAGAAAAGACAGCTATGGGTGCATCCGAAAGCCGTGGCCACGAATCCGGCTTTTCCACCGACACCGCTCATGACATACAGGGCCCGGTGATGTTCGACCAGATCATAGCGTGGTGCTGCGTCGTCTACCAGATCCGCGGCCGTGAACCGGCGCGGCCGGAAAAAAAGGGGTCGCCCCGGTTCAGTTTTAGCGACACCGGCGATATCGGCGGTAGCATCTTCGTGCTCCAGCGTATCCACCAGTTCGCGAAAGCTCAGCTTACCCAGACCCGTGACAATATAGTCGACAACTTCGCGGTTGAAGAATTCAGGATCGCACGAAGCATGGTGCCCGCCGACGACGACAACCGGATTTGAATGCTGCTTAATGTCCGCAGCGATCTTTAGAACCGCATTTGCCTCACAGGTAACCCCTGTAATACCGACCACTTCGGGGTCGAACGCGGTGTAACAGACCTCCAGGGCCTCCGGATCGGCCTTTAAATCGACGATACGAACCTCGTGACCGGATAGGTTTCCGGCAAGAACCTCAAGCGATAGAGGCTCACCCCTGAAAATCATCTTGATACTACGAATACCGTAGACTTCCTCAGGAATGCTCTTGCCGCTATTGGGTGGGTTTATGAGCAGTATCTTCATCGGTTTGATAGCACCTTGAACCGGCCCATTGGCGAAACAGGGTCTCTCGTGTTAGCCCTGACGGTGAAAAATTTTTTATCATATCATGCCCACCTGGCTCCGCGAGGTGGGAACTGTCGGCAGGGATCAAACGGGTGTGATTCAGATATATGAAATTTTTCTGCTTCGATATCGGCAGGGTTTGGGTTATATATACACTAAAAAGGAGCTTTTTTATAGGTTCCGACCAAAAAGTCAACCCCAAGGAAAGTACTTTAGCATGGTGGAAACACGGCCAAGGCGACCTCTCGTTGCGAAACGGCTGCGAAAAACATATCCAGGTGAGGCCATACCTGCGCTCCAGAATATAGACCTGCATGTCGAAGAGGGTGAGGCCCTGGGCCTGCTGGGCCCCAACGGCGCCGGTAAAACCACGGCGATATCTATTATGAGCGGCCTGATGCAACCCGATAGCGGTGATGTGACGATATGCGGAATCGATTTATTCAAAAAAACCCGCAAGGCCAAAAAACATTTTGGCCTGGTGCCCCAGGAGATCGCTCTTTATCCAAACCTGACTTGTCGCGAAAATCTAAGTTTCTTCGGTCGAATGGCCGGATTAAAAGGGCGAAAGCTCAAAGACCGTACCGATGAATGCATTGACCTGGTCGGTCTGACGACCAGCGCTGACAAACGGGTGGTTACCTATTCCGGCGGCATGAAACGGCGGGCCAACATCGCCGCAGGCATTCTTCATGATCCGGACCTTCTGTTCTTGGATGAACCGACGGTTGGTATCGACGCCCAGTCGCGTAATATGATTCTGGAGATGCTGAACAGGTTCAAAAAGCAAGGAACCGGCATGATATACACCACCCATTACATGGAAGAGGCCCAGTCGTTGTGCTCGCGTGTGGCCGTCATCGATCAGGGAAATATCATCATCCAAGGACCGCCGTCGAAATTGGTCGCCCGGCACCCAGGCTGTGTAGACTTGGGCGGGCTTTTTCTTTTGCTCACGGGCAAACAACTGAGGGATTGAGTTACTATGACACGGCTCATGGCCACTGTACTAAAGGAACTCCTGATACTCAGGCGGGATAGAGCCGGCCTGCTGGTCCTGTTTCTCATGCCAGCCGTACTCGTTGTGGTGGTGTCGCTGGTACAGGAAAACATCCTCAAGGTAACGGGCGAAACGACCATCCGGGTCCTGTTTGTCGACCAGGATCGCCAGCGGCTGGGAAAGGTCATAGAGGAACAATTGCAGCAGTCGGGTACGATCGAAATGACGAAAGAGATTGTCGGACGGACGGTGGATGAGAAAACCGCCCACGCGGCGTTAGAAGACGGTGATTTTCAGTTTGCCGTCGTCATCCCCGCCGGGGCCACCGAGGCCGTTCAAGACCGTCTCAACCGGCAGATCTTATCGGCCTTCGACGCTGGAGACAGCGCAGCGGAAGGAACCAGCGAAATGCCGCGCGTGATGGTTCTCTTCGACCCTCTAGTGCAAGGGACGTTCCGAACATCCGTGACAAATGCCCTCTACAGAATATTGCTCACCCTTGAATTGGAAATGAAGGCCCGGGCTGTTTCCGAAATATTTCCGCGTCAAATGGAGAAAATCCTGCTGAACACCGTTGGCCCGAAGAACGCCGGTGCTGTCAGCGCCCCCTTCCCGGCGATGAACCCGGAGTGGGGCCGGGAGCGGCTTCTAGAAATCGAATCCCTGCAAGCAGGACGCGGAGGCACCGGGAAGCTTCCCTCATCGGTTCAGCAAAACGTACCGGCCTGGGCCCTCTTCGGGATGTTCTTTATTGTTGTGCCAATGGGCGGCTCACTGATCAGGGAGAAACAGGATGGCACTCTGCTGCGGCTGATGAGTTTTCCAGTTTCTTATTTGACCATTCTCGGCGGAAAAGTCTGCGCATATGTACTGGTCTGTTGTATCCAGTTTGCCCTTATCCTGGCAGTGGGTAAGCTCTTTTTGCCGCTTTTGGGAACACCGGTCCTGGAAATCGGCGCCGCACCCCTGGCGATCGCTGTCGTCGTCACCAGCGCCGCTCTGGCCGCTGCGGGCTACGGCATTCTTTTGGGGACAATCGCCCGGTCATACGAGCAGGCGTCCATGTTTGGTGCCGTTTCAGTCGTAATTGCAGCGGCCATTGGCGGCATCATGGTACCGGTTTATGCCATGCCAAAACTGATGCAGCAGATCAGCCAGGCGTCACCTCTGGCTTGGGGGCTGAACGCCCTTGTCGATCTGTTTGCCCGCAATGGGACCATCCAGAGCGTATTTCCTGAAACGGCAATGCTGCTGATTTTTTTTACTGGCACCGTCCTGCTGAGTTGGTTATATTTCCATCATCGCGGACGGAACGACAAATAGGCCCATCCGGAAAATTGCCTGTCAAACGCTTCACAGATGCTTGTCCCGAGATATTTACAAACCACTGCAGATCGGATAGTCTGTATTACCATCGCCCCCAGGTTGCTCCCCTCAAATCACCGCTACCATAGTACACCGCTTCATAAATTTTATTCTGAAATTCGGCAGGGCGTATCGGTGGATGTGGAGAAAACGTTCACCGGAACGTTTTTTTAACAACCTTCATAAATAAGCCGGTCGGTGATTATGAACACCAACCAAATCAAATCAAGAAGACGCCATGTCTTCGTTGGGAGTGTTTCCGGATTTTGACTCTATGCTTTCTGTATGCCTCTCGGAAACGGCGCCCCCCATTTCCGTCTCGGCGAACATTTTCATCACCGGCCGACCAATAAGCTCTGCCAACGGGAGAACAACCAGACCCTTCGCTCGGATGCCGTCTAAAATACGGTCGACTTCTTCAATCCAGAAAGAAAACAAGGCGTCGGATTGGGGTGGGATGTCGTGCAGGAGAACGATATCGTCAGGCTTGATGCGTCGCAGGATTTTTTCGGACAGATGTCTCAGCCACCGGTTACCGCCATCCCGCGCCCGGCAACTGAAATTCACGGTATACATCCCCTTTGCCTGCAAAACCGGCTGGAGCCTTGGGCCGGTTATTCCCGCCGGTGGACGAAATGCGAGCGGCACGATACCGTGTTTGCGCAGCACATTCTGGACAGCGTCGATATCGCTCATCACAGTTTGTTTGTCCTTGAATGCCATAAACACGTCATGGTTGAATGTGTGATTGGCCACACAATGCCCATCGCTGAGGATTTTCTTTATCAACTGAGGATATTCGCTGGCCTTACGGCCATTAACAAAAAACGTGCCTGTCGCCCCGTGTTTTTTTAGCAGCCTTAAGAGTTCCGGTGTGGTCAGTGGGTCGGGCCCGTCATCGAAGGTTAAGGCCACCGCGTCCCGGCCGGATGACCCCCGACTGACAATAGGGAGAAAAAAGCCGACGCCCGGTAAAAACGGTGCCACAAAACACAGGATAACAAATCCCGCCAGTGGGATCGCCGCCAGACGGATATCCACCAAGGCCAGCAGAGTGGCAATTATAAACGCACCGCCACCGACCCGGTCCCCAATGGATAGCGGCAGGCAATCATCTGATGTCTTTTTAACGGTATTCAGCATTGGCCTGTCAATCGTGGACCAGAACCAGCGTCAACGCACCCGATGAGCCAGACGAGTTCTTGGTGATTGCCGGAAGGCAGCGTATTCTCGATGCGAAATCCCGCCTGGGACACCATGACTTTCAATCGTTCCGGTGATCGGTAGCAGACGGGAACATGGGACAGCCAGAGCTTAAAATTCTCCAGCCACCATGCCCATGGAAAACGCCGTCGCGGACGGACGGCCGCCCGAATGACTAACCGACCGTTATCCAGCAGGCGATCATGCAATCTTCCCAGGGTCAGAACCAGGTCTTCATCGTTTAAAAAATGAACCATATCGAGCATCATGGCCAGGTCGGCTGCCCGCGAGACCGCAGGTATATCCGGTGCCCGGCCCTGAGTGATGTCCCCTCTTCCACCCACCACAACGGAGGCAACCCTGACACGGCCGGCAGACGGCTCGATACCGAACAGCTCCGCATGCGGGAACCTTTCGAGAAGCCAACACGACGGCACACCAAATCCGCAACCGATGTCAATGATCGTTTTAATATCGCCACTGGTCTTAAAAATCTCCGCTATTTCTAAGAACATGGGATCGAGGCGCATTTTGAACCGCGCAAATAATCTCGGATAGGCTTCCAGGCCCTGATAGCGGCTCAAGACCCGATCCCGCAAACGACCACTCTTGATCGTTTTCGAGCGGCGCCGCCGCTGAACATAACTGAGTGCCGGCGGCAGAATGACATAGGCGCCGATCACCGAATATGTGATGCCTAAAAGAGAGGTGATGCCGGCGCTTTTCAGTAGTGTATGATCGGCACCGCACAAGACACCGAAACCGATCATGGTGGAAACTGCCGACATGAAAACGGCCAATCGAATCAGACCAAATGACGGATGAGCCAACGCCCCGTAACGTTGAAACGACCGCACAAAAAAGAGCGAATAATCGATGCCCATACCTAAAACGATAATGGACAGCATCAGTCCCGGGATGTCCAGGGGATGCCCGATGATATTCAACGTTCCAAGGGTCGAAATTAAAGCAAACGCCACCGGCAACAAGCAGATGATAACCAGCACGGGGTCAAGAAAGAAAAAAATGAGCAGAATGATGACACTGACCGCAATAATGAGAAACAGCTTCGAGAACGTATCGAACAGGTGCTTCCCGAGTCGCTCCGAAAAGAACGCCGGATCGAACAACCGGCCCGATGCCCCGTAAGTATCATGAAACTGCTTGGCGTCATATGCCGGGCCGGTGGTGAAGGTCGATACCTGGATCCATTTCGATTCGCCCGCAAGTTCTGAAATTCCCAGAAAACTGAGAAATTCGGCAGGAATTGGAACGTTCATTCCGGGGGCTTTAACCGCACTCAACATTTCATAGAAGGGCGAGAAAGCCCCTGGGGCAAAACCAAGCGCCGCCGATTGTTCCCCGATTGTTCTCTCGAGGCTCTCAACTCTTTCACCATTCCAGAATTGCTTCCAGGCGTTAAAATTGTTTTTCCGACGCTCGTGACTGGGAAAGAGCATGGAAGGCACAAACCCCGATGAAAGAACCCCGGAGGCCAAATCACGATCCAACTGATCGAGAAGGATATCGTCCTTGGCCTGAAGCGCTGCAATACTCTGGCCTTCCGCCAGCAAATGAACTTTGGAGAATATATCACCCCAAACATCAGCGAGCAATTTCTCGGCGGCAATGGTATCGGCGCCCACGGTGTTCATGGTCCGCATGCTGACATTAAACTCGGGTTGGGCGAATATCAGCATAACAGAGGCGAATACGACCGCGACCCACAGTCCTCTCGTCCCTGTTCGGGCTAAGGCGTCAGCCACCTTCTGCAGGTGCAGGGATCGTGGTCGGCCCGCCGGCATGCGCGGGAAAATGTGGGGAAAAATGACATGCACGAAAAGAAAGGATAGCGCGATACCGAGCATTGTAAACTGCCCCAACTGAACAAACACGGAAAACCCACTGAAGCAGAGCGCGCCAAAGGCGCCGATGCTGGTCAAAACGGCCAGCAGACCGATGTTCCACACTTCTTCTGAGGCCTCCCGCCCGCTGGTATCGTAGGGTCGATCAAGAAACAAGAGATAGGCGATTCCCTGGTCGACGGTGATCGATATGATGGCCCCCCCAAAGCCGAGAACCATGATCGATAGGGACTTATGAAACAGGGAGAAGACAAAGAGGGCTAGCATGGTTCCGGCAACAGCCGGCACCAGGGAAAAAAGACCGATGGCCGGCCGCGGAAAAGCAAATAATAGCAGCATGGCGATACCGAGGGTGGCCAGGGCGATGGCGTAAGTGACATCCTTCCTGATTATCTGCTCATTGTCGAGGGCGGAACGGTATGCACCAACCGGTGTCAGCGTCACCCGCTGTCCGGCCGGCCGATACTCCCGGTTGAGTTCTACCGACAGGTCATTCATTAATTCGGTTAACTGGCTGGCATAAACCGTGTCCGTGCCGGAAGCAACCGGTCTGGCAACGATCAGAATATGCCGGTCATCGGCGGAGAGGAGTTGGCCCCGATAGATGCGGGCACCGGTTGATGGAGCCAGATGCGATAACCGTGCGAGCACCAGACGCCGAAAATCCAATGGATCTTTTGCGATCAGGGCCGTTTGGCCGATGCTGTCGAGCCCCAGCAGGCTGGAGCGGATCTGTTCAAGCTGTTGATTGATCATAGCCGGCTGCAGGAGCGGTTGAATCAGATCTCGCAATTCATCGGCCGTAAAGAGCACCGGCAGGTTGACAGATACATAATCGAGCAGATCCGGCATGAGTTTTCCGGTGTCCTCGATACCGACCGCTTTAAACAGTCCGCTGGCCTTCAAACGTTTTTGAACCTTTCGGGCACAGGCTATCAGAGCCTCTAAATCGGTCTTATCGAGGAAGACGTCGATAACCACCTGGCCCTGCATGGGGTGATGACGAAACAGATAGGCGGCGTCCGCAATCACGGGATCACTATCCGGAAGAGCGCCGACGATATCGGTATCGATCTGAATCCGGTGCCATCCGATCCCGAACAGACCGCTTACCAGCAGAATGGTCACAGCCAGGAAAAGCCAGTTTATCGATGTTCTTTTCATTGTTGGAAACAATCCACAGCTCAGTGCGCGGCCACCAGTATCAGCAGAATCAGGATCAGGAAAATATGAATGCCGATGACGACTGACCGGTGGCGAAGATACCATTCATTTAACTTTTGGATTCTTTTAAGTCCCCCAAAGAGCCGCCGCATTCGGTCACGCTTCAGCAGCCGCATATTGTCCGTGCGCGCATTGCTCTGAAAGGCAAATGCCGGGTAAACAGCATAATAGTAAGGAGACAGCTTCCGCAACATCGTGTCGAAAGGCGTATTTTTCCAGATCTGCCTGGCCAGGGATTCGGCAAAATTGCGGTTGATGACGTACGCATGCGATAAGCCGCGGTAACGCACTTTTAAAACGGACCCGTATTCGGTTTTTTGGCTGGCATCTGCGAGGCAACCGAGGAAAAAGATGTTCCACGAAATCTTCGAAGACAAGAAACGTATACATTCTTCCAGCACACAGGTGTTAAATCTGTCAAAGACGACGTCATCTTCAAAAATGAGAGTGGTTTGAGCGGCGGCCTTGATACCCATTCTGATGCATTTCATGTGGGATTCAAATATCCCCTGCTCGCTGTTGGTCGGGTGTTTGTTGACGATGACGAACTCGACTCTGTCCGCCAAACCAATTTTGCGAAACTGATCCCGGGCCGATTGGCGCCGGTCTGGGCGATCTTCCAGAGATATGCAGAAGATGCGATCGAAGTAAGCCCAAAGCTCATCGACTGACGGTGAGATCCTGGTTTTGTCCACGTTAGATGGCAACATGTCTTCGTTCGATAAATAAATCGCAACCCATGTATGACGACTCTATATTCAGAGAGGCTTAATAACAGGTTGACAGGCCACTTTCAATGCGTAAGCCCAAGTCCAATTTCGGTAATACCTCTTTTCAAAAATAAATACCGAAATACGGAAGCGTGGTATAAGTGATTGATGAAAAAAACATTCGAATCACGGAACGATATCTTGACAGCCACTATTACTGAGCGTTTCAATTTACGAAAGTATGTCAACGCGGGTTAAAGACTTGATAGCAGGCCATCGAATGGCATATTATCGCCCATCGGATTCATAAATGTACAGAACTGGCATAAAGAACGGCAGCGTAATGCTGGGGTCAACGGGTGCGGATGACATCAGGACTCATCAAAAAAATTACGGAAACCGAATTCGTACGCAAGGCGGTTGAGGAAAAGGCGGACTTGGAGGCCTTCAAACAGCGCCCCTCCGCCAGGATTGTTCTCGGGATATGTCTCATCGGCTTTAGCTATGTCATCGGTTGGCCAGCCGTTGGTGCCTTGACGACCCTGGCTGTCTATTTGCAGGAACCTCTTGTGGCGGTTATCGGTGGTCCCTTGACGTATGGTCTGTCACACTTGGTTTTTTTAGCGGGGATGTATCTGGCCGGGGCCGAGTATACCCGGATTTTTCTGCGGTGGGCCGCCCGGATGGCAGTGGAAAAATTCATGCCCAAATGAAAATTTGCAGTCACCCGGACGTCACGATGTCCGACGGGAACCTGCCAAAGGTTTAACGCCGGCGGGATTTGAAAAATTGCCAGATGATCGCTGCGGCGTCAAAATCTTTCAGCGGGTTGTCTTCGGCCAGATCGGCCGTGAAATATTGACCGGGCCACACATGACCCCAACCCTCAATCAACCAGAGGGCGACTGCGGTTTCGTTTGTACAATTCTCCCATGATTTGATCAGCACTTTTCCGTTCCTCACTGTTTGCGTGTCCGGCTGGGAGGCGCATCCGTTATGTTTAACCCAGAAATCAACCGAATCTTCCACCGACCAGTAGGTGCGGCTGCCACCCCTGTGACGACTGACACCACCCTCATAGGGCACGTCATCATCCGCCAGGCCGTGAAAGGCGATAACAGAAAGCGGTTTTACCGGCTGCGGGATACGCCATTCCGGCGCATCCGCAGCAGATCTGCCACCGATGGTAGCGGCGAGTGGCGCAATGGCCGCCAAGAGATCCCCCCGCTCTGCAGCAAAGCGGTACGTCAGCATGCCGCCGTTGGAGAAACCGACCATGTAAATTCGGTCGCTATCGATCTTTAATCGGTCGCTGACATCCGCGATGGCCATGGCGATAAAACCAACATCGTCCAATTGGTCGTCGGCAGCCTTTCCACAACAGTGTCCGGCATTCCAGTGCTGCAGAAAACCCATGATTCCAAACCCGTTGGGATAAAGGACGATAAAATTTTCACTGTCGGCCAATCGGCTGAAACCGGAAAATTTTTCCATGCCCTCGGCCGTGTCGAAAGCTCCGTGAACAACGACAACCAGCGGTAACGGTGTTTCCGGTTTATATTTGGGGGGAATATGGACCTGGTAAGTGCGGCGAAACCCGTTTATGCGGATGTCCACCGAGCCCTGATAGGTTTTCGGTCCTACAACATGATTTCGCCGCGGCAGATTGGGTGTACAACCAATTGCAAACAGGCAGGCAAAGAGTAAAACGACCCCGCCCCATCCGCCCATTATATTCGTGAAACGTGCCATCTTTGCTCTCCGTAATTTTTGATTAATGGGTCCTGGAATACGCCCCTCACAAGAACACGGGACTGTCTGATAATACTTCAATAATTAAGTTAAATTATCAAATCTAAGTTACTGTTATTTAATTTTTATTTTAATTACTGTTTCGGTGAGTTTTTCCCGCAATTGCTGAACCAGAGCGGAGGGAATGATCAGCAGCGCAGGCGGGTCCCGCCATGGCGGGATCTGAACGCAATAGCAGCCCTGGGAAAGAATGGCGACAAACCCGGCTCTCAGATTCAAACCAAAATAGGAATTGAAAAACGCTCTGCACCCTTCTATTCTTCAAGACAACGTTACGAGTGTAATGATATGTTTTTCAATGACATCGTGAAAGGCAACATTCGGGACATCATCACCGATCTGAAAAAAGCTTTCATATGGTCCGACGACTGTCACCCGCACCCGATGCCACGCATCGGCAAGACTGATATCGAGTGCTTTGGTCACCGCTTCCTTGATGGACCAGATTCGAACGGCGGTTTCTATCCTCTCAGCGGGCACGGATGCCTTAACCAGAGCGGCCTCAGAATCGCTCATGTACAATCGCTGCGATTTCAACACCCGTTCGGAAACCTTCTCGACATCCACCCCCACTCGTCGGTCGGAAGCAACGGCAATGGCGAAACGGTTGTCATGGGCCACCGAACACGAAACGAAGGACCGTTCATCGGTCAGGGGACAGCGTGGTCGGGGGCTGCCAGGCGTAATGGTGGTAATCGCCCGCGGATCGATCACGGTATCTTGACCCGAAAGTTGCCGGGAAACCCGTTTACACGCCAAACGCCCGGACAGAAAACTTTTCCTGCGTTTAGGACCCATTGTATTAAGACGGTCTCTTTCTTCAGCGGATAGGACCCTGTCGGCAAACGGCACCACGCTCGCGAGGTCGATCAGGGACGTGGCTTTACACCGTTTGTCAATCCGGGCTGCCGTTTGGTTCTCTACCCCAGCTGCAATCCATGGTGGCGGTTTGATCGTTCCACCGCTGACATCCCGCATGCGAACTCCGGTGGCAATCTCATGAAAAACGCCTTTTGAATCATAAATCCGCAGGTCAAATATTAAGAATTCCGGATCGATGCGGATTGGGGCAACATGTGCAAAAAAAGTTTCTCCGGCGCCGGTCGGTTTAACGATCTGTCGGCGATCAATCCCCACGGGAAACGCAACGACCCCGCTAAATCGCTGACCCCAGATACAGGCCGCATGAAAGGCAGCATCGAGGACAAATGGCGAGCCCAAATGCCGTGTCAGATCTGTAGCGCTATGGTTCTGAGGTGAACGAATCTCGGCGATCGCCCCTTCAGACGAAAGGTGCAGTATGGTCACGTTACGAAAGGCCGGTCCGAACGGAACAAGATCGCGGTATATACTTTCACTAGACACTGAAAAACAGATCCCCTCAAGGGCAGATGTCAAATCCAGGGCGCGTTTTTGAATCGGATGCTTTTCCCTCGGAAAGATGGCGGCAGCATGCACTTTGACCCTAGCAAAACCGGCGGCTTTCGATACGGTCCGGGTCGCCAGTACGGCTTTGATATCACCACCCGCGTAAACGGATATATCGCAGTGTGCGGTAAATTTTCCCGCCTGTGGATCGAGGTAAAGGAATTTGTCAAACTGCTGATCGCACATTGTGGTCACATCCACAGCTGGTTGAAATCCTTTGACCGCCTGAGCCATGATCTCAGCTGCCTCAACGGCGGGCAGAACTGAACGATTTCTAAAGCAGTGGTCGATCAGGTGCGATCGGATCGGGATATCAAGGGGTAATCGCGCGGATTCAATTATTTGGGAAATGTCTTCCATAAGTGGGCCGTCTTCTCATCGACTTCAACCGGAGTGCCTTTGGTATTGATGGCACAGTGTCGCGTGAAGCCCTTACAGGCGATTTCGCGGGTCTTTTCTTTGGTAATGACGTAGTCGAAACGAAGTTTGACCCTTTCAAGAATTGACGGTCGGGTATAAATGCACATCGCATCGTCATAGTGAACCGGGTTGTAGTAGTTAACGCCGATTTCTATGATCGGATAAATGGTGCCGCTGTCTTCAATCTCCTTGTACGGGTAACCGGTATCGCGCATCAGTGAGGCCCGTCCGAACTCGAAATAGCGCAGAAAATTGGAATGATAAACCACTTGTGAGCGGTCTGTATCCGCATAAAGGGTTCTCAGACGGCTGCAATGCCAGGCAAATCCCTCGGTTTCATCCCGGTAGTAGCCGTTGTCTCCATCAAGAGGCGTCGGAACGAAGGGTTTCGGTCTCAAATCATACTCCTCTGAACACGATACAGCAGTTGGTGCCGCCAAAACCGAACGCATTGGACAGGAAAAATTCATGGGCGTGTCTGCGGGCCGTATGTGGAACCACATCCACGTCCGCCAGTTCAGGATCAGGGATATGATTGACCGTGGGCAAGATCAGCCCCTGTTGCATCGCTTCGATCCCCAGAGCCGCTTCTATGGCTGCGGATGCCCCGAGCGTGTGACCGATTTGGGATTTGTTCGAAGACACCGGTATTTTCGCCAGTTTGCGGCCGAACACCTCCCTTAAACACTCAACTTCAACCTTGTCGCCCTTTTGAGTCGATGTGCCGTGGGCGCTGACGTAACCGATATCATCTGCCGTCAATCCGGCATCGTCTATGGCCTCCCGGATGGCCCGGATAATCGTTGCAGCATTGGGTAAAGTGAAATGATGAGCATCGGATGTCCACCCAACACCGGCCACTTCGGCCCTCGGCCTCAGGCCCCAAGAAGCCATTTTATCTTCGGCGGCCAGCACAACCACCCCCGCCCCTTCTGAAAGAACGATTCCCTTGCGGTCAATGCTGAAAGGGCGGGAGGCCTGAGTCGGATCGTCATAGGCGCGGTCCTGGGGGCCGACGTAAATCGTCGCAAGCATATTGGCGAACCCCTGTAAGATTTCAGGAATCAAACAGGTGTCGACGCCGCCCGCGAGGGCAAAATCGCAATCCCCGTCCCTTATCATCCTGGCACCGATACCGATGGCGTGGTTGCCGGAAGCACAGGCACCCTGCGGCGAAAATATCGGGCCGGTAAAACCCATCAGCATACCGGCTTTGCCGGATGGAAGATTGGCGCACAGATTGGGAAGCAGATAGGGGCTCACCTTGAGGGGCCCACGATTGAGGTAGTTGTCGCTGGCGACCCGAAAGGCATCCGTACCGTTAAGCGCCGAACCGATCAGACAAGCCGTTCTGGGGCCGGTTTCGCCGTTGATTTCAAGACCGGCGTGTGCCAGGGCCTCCCGGCATACGGCCATGGTCAGGAAGACGTAACTGGCATTCCAATTGTAAGCGTCTCTGGGGACCACGAAATCGAGGCTGGTTGGATCCCATTCCGGAATCTCTCCCACGATAGGGGCATCTGAATCCATCTGGAAACGGGTGAGTCTCCTGAAACCCGCATGCCCACTCACCGCTCTCTGCCAGGTCGTTTCAAACGACTTACCCAACGCCGTGGCCGCTCCATAACCGACAACGAAAACACGTCTGTTCAGGGATGCTTTCATTTCAGGCGATCCTGTGCAGGACCATGCATGCGTTGCAGCCACCGAAACCGAATGAATTCTTCAAAACAAACTCCTGCTCGAGACAACGCGATCCTTCCGGCACACAATCGAGGATCATTTCGGGGTCCGGCGTATAATTAATCGTCGGCAGAATGGTGTCTCTGCGCATCCCTTCCATGGCAAAAACGGACTCTATGGCACTGGAGGCGCCCATTGCATGACCGATCAAGGATTTATTGGCGGTTACCGGGGGAATATTCTTACCAAATACCGTTTTTAAGGCCTGGTGTTCCACCTTGTCACCGACTCTCGTGGAAGCCGCGTGCGCATTGACGGAAGCGACATCATGCATCGATATCCCTGCCATGTCAATGCTTTCGGCCATGCATCGGGCAATCGTCTCAAGGCGTGGGGCCACGAAATGATGGGCATCCGAGGTCATGCTCCAACCGGCGATCCTGAAATTGTAAGCCAAATTGTTGGTATTGGCGAACTCCCGCGTGGCCAGAATGATGCAACCGGCGCCTTCGGAGATAACAAAACCGCGTCGATCGATGGAGAAGGGGCGACTGGCCCTTGCCGGCACTTCCGGTGGTCGTTCGGGATGGGTCTGGTAGGCACCGTTCATTGTCGCAAACCCGGCCACGATCGGCTCGACCAGCGCGAAGTCAACCGCGCCGCTGATAACCACATCGGCCCGGCCAGCCTCGAGAAGCATCGCTCCGACGATCGCGGAGGTTACCCCGGTGGCACAGGCCGTGATCGTGGCAGTGATGGGTCCGGTCGCCCCGGTCAAAATCGATATTTTCCCACCGACCATGTTGATGCACGAATTCGGATTGGCATAGGGTGGCGGCAGTTTGCCTGCTGCGACCATTTGCCTGTCGGCAGCCAGGAGGGCATCCTGCCCCCCGACAGCTGAACTGAAAGTGACGGCGACTCTGGGTGAAAGTTCCGGCGTAATCTCAATACCGGTTTTGACGAGGGCCCGGTGGACCACCAACATGGCATATTTGAATATCGGTGACGGCCAAAGGGCAAGGCTGCGAGGGCTGAGGAAGGGGTATGGCGCCGTATCGATATCAGGCACTTCTCCGGCGATATGCACCGGGAAATCATCGCAAACAGGGAATCGGCTCAACCGTCCGATACCACTTTGTCCATCTG
The DNA here is from genome assembly GCA_963848135.1 of uncultured delta proteobacterium. GTDB lineage: Bacteria > Desulfobacterota > Desulfobacteria > Desulfobacterales > SG8-13 > JARFQH01. The sequence goes on along the minus strand of CAWKCK010000009.1, from coordinate 109,549 downwards.
CAGCACGATCCCACTGGGTATCAAGGTCCGTTCCCAGGGCAGACACGGCATCATAACCGACAATGACTACGTCCTTCGATGACATACAGCACCCTATTTAGGGTCGATTTCACCCGGCGTATTCGATCAATCGATCCAAATGGCGACCAATTCAGGACTTGGCGACCCACCGAAACTCTTCAGCAATGGTTTATGGTCAAACGGTCGCGTTTACCAGGGGATAAACTGATAAAGTTTGGCAAACATTTCATAGACCTCGATCCAGTTCTGCAGACTTTTGGTCGTACGAATGTGGGCGCGTTTGTTCACCATCACCCAACTCATATGGGCGGCGCCATCTTTGCAGGTGCCGCAATCCCTGGTCTCGGACGTGCAACAGCGATGCATGGTGTTGAGATCCGATGCCCAGCGGATGAAATCGATCAGGCGCTTGGGGCGCGGATTGCGGTTGTCCAGCGGTAGCGTAACCGACGGGCACTCATCCCAGCCGAAGCGGCGGCCTGCCATTTTGCCGGATGTAATAATCTCGTGGTAATATTTCGAAGAAATCATGGTTTCCGGATAGGCATCAAGCATGGCATCCATTTCCAGGCGGATGGCTTCGAGCTGATTCGTTGTCCAGGAAAACCCGTCGACGCCTTCATCGTTGGAAAGAAGCTGCATGTGCACTTTGAGGCCTGCATCTCTGATCTTGCGGATGATTCTCTCTGTTTTACCGATCTGATGGGGCGTGACCGTATAGAGATAGTAAACGTAGGGATCACCGGCATAGTTTTTACTCGAGATACGAAAAGTGTCTTTGCCGCGCAGGGTCTTTTCATCCTGTTCATCACCCCATAGAGAAATACCGATCATCATGTCCGGAAACCGCTCCCGGGGGACCTTGATCACGCCGTTAGTGGCGCAGAATGTGGGCAGGCGTTTGTAAAATGCCTCAACCCTGTCAAGGCAAAGTGTCGGTTCTCCGCCAATCAGAATCGCAAGGTTGACACCACGCTTCTTTTCATTCTCGATGAATGCTTCCCATTTTTTGATATCCATCTCCTCTGGCGCCACTTTGTGTTCGCCTGACGAGAAGAAAAAACAGCCCTTACAGCGCAGATTGCACCGGTTGGTGACATCATAAATAGAGCTTCTGATATTCAGCTTTGAAATTCTTTTGTAGCGCTCATACCATTCTGGATTCAGCAACGAGCTGACGGTCTTCATACGAACACTCCTTAAACACCTGCTGGGGAGTACCAAGAGGTTGAAAAATGGTTTTTCAATACTCTGGTGATGGATGACAGCATCTCTGGAGGTAACGCTATATTTACCCGTGCCCGGGTGGCGCAATCAGGGCATCGGAAAGGTTGGGGCCTTTTTCATAACCCATGACCCAGACGGCAAGGTACGTATCCACATAATCAAGCCAGGCTCTAAAGGTATCAGGGTTTGTCGCGTGGCGAAACATCCGCGCCGTGACAACAGCACTTCCCGAAGCATAATGACGGCAGTCGTTGCAATCGGTACCCGGGACACAACAGGCCGCACTTCGGTTCCAGTTCAGGTCGGTCCGATACTGACGGAAAGATCTTCCGAGTCCGACCGCAGTGGACGGGTTCATGCGCGGATAGGGACAGCTGAACAATTCGTGCAACCCTACCGTTTGGGTGTGGACAACGGCGTTATATTTTGAAAACAGGATCGTGTCCGGATACGTCTCCAACAGGTCGACCATGGTCTGCCGGCACTCCTTGAGTGAATCGTCTGTGTGGCCCAAATCACCAGTGTAGCCCACCGGCGCTGAAAACATGTTAAACGTCATTCGCACCCCGTCATTGGCCAGAATCTCAGCCACCTGAGAGGCTTGGGTAATATTCGTGCGCGTGAATGTATAGACAAAAACAGCTCTGGGATCATTGCGGTAGTTTTCAAGCTGCTTGTGAAGCATGTTTTGGGCTTTGCGGATTTTCAGGCTGGTTTCATCTGTGCCCCACACGGAAATATGAATCCGGTATTGAATCGATTTCGGAAAGAAAATCAAACCGTTGGTGGCAATGGCCCCCAGGGGCATTTCCTGGTAGCAAACCTCGCAGAGATCCGGCACCAGCGCCGGTTCTGCGCCAGCGAGTACAACGTAGGTTATACCCCGTTTTTTTTCCGCCTGCATCAATCGGCGCCATGCTTGCGGATCCCTATTTTCGCGGGCAAACTGTTTCTCACCCTCATAGTAGTAGCATCCGCTGCAACGGATATTGCAGCGATTGGTCATATCGTAAGTCGATTCCCGCAGAAAAAACCACTTTTTGACTTTCTGCCAGCGCGCCTGTATCAGGGGGTCTGTCAGAATGTCCGAAAATTTCCATTCTTTTTCCGGTGCCTGGCTTCCCCTGTCGCCTGCTATGTCGGGTTTATTCAACAAAAGATTCTCCAGGTCAGGCAGCAGCCCCTTCGGCGGCTTTCTCCTTTAACTTGCGTTCGATATATTCCGCGATCAATTGAATGTTGGTCAGTTTCGGATAGTCATCCTCATCGATTCTGATGGCATACTCATCGCGGATCACCAGTGCTACAGTGGCCAAATCCATGCTATCGACACCGACTTCATCGACAAGGTCGATTGTCGGCTCGAATGTCTCCGGCGTCACGTCTTCGAGTTTCAATTCCTGAATCGTAATTTCAGCCACCCGAAGAATAATTTTATCTATAGTCATGTCCGTCGTCATTGCTGCGCACTCCTTGTTCTTTAAATTTTTCTAACCTCAAGATCACGAATGCCGTCGCATTTTTCCAACGTGAGGTTTCCGCTGCAAGCCAGGTCGTTTCCTATATGTATTTGAAAGGCGTAGGTCCCTACTTTGTCCTTCTTGGGCGTTATCGAAATGTTAAGAGACTCGTGAGGCCTGATCATCTTCTTGAATTTTATCCGCCGGACACCGACAAGGCAGAATTCTCGCCCGATAACCCTGCGTATCGCCTCATACACGATCCCGAGTTGGGCAATTCCCGGCAGAATCGGTGCGTCAGGAAAATGACCGGAATACCATAAGGAACCCGAAGGCACACATACTTGGGTAGATATTTCGCCCGTATCAGACGTTTCAATGCGATCAATCACATGCCACATAGAATTTGGTAAATTAATCGATTATTGAAAAAAGTTCAACCCTCAACCCCCACAAAGAGCGACATGCACATAAGTTGGTACGGTCGCGCGAAATGTCAACGGATCAGGTACTCCCAGAGTGGCCCTGTATGCCCGCGACGATACAACCGCGAAAGGACTTCGGCCGTCTGCTCTCCGCCATCCCCGATAATCCAGTTCGGCTGTCCAGCGGCCTTTTCCTGCACCCTGGCCAGTATTTCCCGGCTGTCTATCGATGTCGACCGGTAGAAAACCGGATCCAGCAGTGTCTCCGACCCGTTTGCCTGCCCCTCAGCACGAGCGATGTTAAAAAGCTCGGTTTGGGGATAAATCCGCATCCCACAGAAAAAAAACAGCACGCATTTATCGAGTCGGGCGGTGCGTTCCAGGGTTTGGTCCACGGTAGCGGTGGTTTCACCGGGCCCACCCAGTAGGAAGTAATGCCCGACATAAAGGCCAACATCGATTGCGGCGTTGTGGGCCTTGAAGACGTCCCCGGCCTGAAAAGGTTTGCGATACGCTCTGAGTACCGGATCGGAAAGGGATTCGGTACCGAATTCGACATGGGTCAAGCCGGAATCGGACAGAATTCGGAAATAATCCCCAGGCGGGGTCACTGGGGCAAAAAAGGCCCCCCAAGGTATCGATACTCCGGCTCTCCGGAAGGCCAGTGCCACCGCGAGGCTGTGAGATGGACTCGAATTGAAGGCCGAGTCGGTCACGAAAAAGTATTTGGCCCCAGCCTCCTGCAGACGGCGTGCGTTCCCTGCGACCTCTTCCGGGGCAAAAAGCCTCGGCGCCCGGCCTTCGATGTGCGGATAGGTGCAATAGATACAGTTGAAACAGCAGCCGCGTTTGGACTGAAGGTTGAGCATGCCGCCCTTTTCAAGGTAATGGGCGACATGGGGCTGATTCGGGTCGAAGCGCCTGCGGATACCCTTCTTCCACGGCGGGGGAATGACCCCCTGGGATCGCCGCGTGACGATGCCGGGAATCATAGAAACGTCTTGCCGATTTTCGAGGGCGTCCAACAACACGGACAACCGCTCGCCTTCGCCGATAATTCCGTAGTCGGCCGCTAGGGCATGAACCGTTTCGAAGGGAAAAATGGTGAACCCGCTGCCGCCAAGCACAAGGGTTGCCTGGGAACAGGTGCGGATCGTATCGGTCAGTCGCCGGTGGTCGGCGAGAAACCCTTTCGGCGATGTCGTATCCGTATTGTCGATATTGCGAATGGACAGGCCGATGATATCGGGTGTAAACCCGGCGATGCGGTCGCGCAGGGCACTATTGTCGCCCAGAGCATTCATATCCACGATCTGAACCCGGTGACGCTTTTCGATTGCTCCGGCGACATAATCGAGTCCGAGGGGATACACCGGATAGGGCTGTGCGTGTGTATTTGCAGAAACCAGCAGTACCTTCACCGACGCATCACCTCAACGGCCGTGACGGCACTGCCAAGCCCCAGAACGAGGATCCCTCTGCCGGCCAATGAGCCGGTCCGGCCGTGGCAGATGGCATCGGGGACTTGACCTTCTTTTGTAAATTCTACGGCCATAATGGCTGCGACGGCAGAGGCGGAGGCAAACTCACCGGTGAATTTTCGATATCCGATCACGGGTCGATTGAATTCGGTTCGGGAAATAAAAGCCACCTGTTGTGCCGTTCCGGCTTTTTTAAAAGCCGCGGGTATTCCAACCAGAACGGCGCCGAATGCGGCATTGATTCGCGCCGGTCCCCCAAGTTGCTGAACCAGAGCGTCAACAATATCCGGCTGGTTATCCGTCAGGGCGTAAAAAGTCGCAAAGATGGTCACCTCGGCTGCAGATGCGCCGGGGCCTATAATGAGTGCACCGCCGCCGGCTGCGGGCGTTCCGCCGGCCATCACGGATGGGTCGAAAAGCCCCGATAGCTTTTCATGATTTTCGTCTGCACCGACAACCAGGGCTGTTTTGCCTGTCACGGGTCCCAGAAGACCGGCCGACATCAACGCCTGTTCAAACGAATAATCCCCACCGGTCGTGGTCACGTTGGTACCGGTGGCACCGAACATCATTGCCACCTGACCGGCGGGAGCGTTGTGCACCGAACCGATAAAATCTGTTGGACTGGAAAATTTATCACCAGTATTAAAAAGACTTTCTAAAAATCCATAGGTTTCCGACAGGGCGCCCCAACCGGTGCCGAAAAAGATATCGGTCGGCGGCTCGAGGTCCCCCGAATTACGATAGGCCTCGTCAGCCAGCGCCATCACAAGCCGCGGCAGGCATTTCAACCGCCTGACAATCCTTCCGGGAAGGCGGCTGGCCATCTCTCCAGCCGTGAGTGTGCCCGCGCAAATTTCTCCGGATTTTATGCACGCCAATGTCCTGTCCGTGGCACCGGCGCCGGTCATACAAGCACTTGCCCTCACCGGCATCGGTCCGGTCGTCCGCCGTGTGGAGTGGCGACCATGCGCCGCCGGCGAGCCGATCACCACGGCAGCGTTGTTCCCGCCAAACCCGAAAGAATTGGACAGCACCGTGCGGACCGGGATTTTCCGAGGTGTCATCACGGGATGCAACCCCAGCGCGGGATCGGGTGAATCGGTACCGGTGTTAGCGGGTATCCATTGCCCGGAAAGGCAGATCCCTGAAATCACCGCTTCGACAGCACCGGCAGCAGCCAACGGATGCCCGAGGGCGCCCTTGACCGAAGATGCCGGCGGCTGTCGATCCTTGAACAACCGCGTAACGGCTCTGGCTTCCGCAAGATCGTTATCCGGCGTACCCGTACCATGAAGATTGATATAGTCGATTTCTGAGGCTGAAAAGCCGGCATCCCCGAGGGCCGAGATCATGGCCTGATAAGCTCCCCTGCCCTCTGGTTCAGGGGCCGCCGGGTGATACGCATCGCAGGACAGACCGGCGCCAAGGAGTTCGGCAACGGCATTGCGGGAATCATCAGCCGTGAGCAACAGCATCGCTGCCCCTTCGGCCACGGACATCCCCCGCCGGTTCTTGTCCAAAGGACGGGCGCCTTGTGGATCGATAAGCTGAAGCACATTGAATCCATAATACGTCAATCGGCACAAGGCGTCGGCTCCGCCGGTGAGGACGCAACGTGCCATCCCGGTTCTGATCATTTCCAGCGCGATCTTGATCGCGACAGCCCCCGAAGAACACGCCGTGGAAACGGTCACCACGGCACCCTTACAATTGAACCGAGCGGCCAGATCTTCAGCCACTGAACCCGCGGCATGCCAGCGATACGCAGCGGGATCATTAACATTGGATTCCAGCAATCGCTCTGTGGTATGCATTCCGCCGGTCGTCGTGCCCACCACCACAGCATCGGGCATCCGCCGGGCATCCGCCATGGCCTGGTCCGCAGCCATACGTGCCAACTGATGCGTTCTGGGTATGGAATGTTCTTTTAGAGGGACATCGACCTGCCCCACGGGAAGCGGTGCGTTGCCCGGGGTGGGAAAAAGGCTCAACGGCTGGATACCCTTGCGTCCCGCGGCGAGGTGCGATTGGGTTGCTGAGACACCGGACCCGAGAGCACTGACAATTCCCCATCCGGTTATGAATGCCCGCACTCCGGTCATTTATGCAGTCCCGGGGAGTGTTCGGAGATATATGTCGCCAGGGTTCTCAAGCTCGAAAAGACTTTCTCACCGAGTTCACGATTTTCTATGCGGACCCCGTATTCCTTTTCAATCATAATAACCATTTCCAGAACATCGATCGAATCGAGTTCTAATTCACCGCCCACAAACGGGCCGTCGGCATCGATCTTCTCGGGCCCAACGTCGGACAGATCCAGAACATCGATTATCTTCACCTTAAGTTCGTCGATCAGTTTTTCCATTAGGCGTACCGATTTCCATCCGTAATAGGTAAAGTTTAATAAAGTTCACTCACCAGAGCCGGCCCATTCTTTACACCATCGAAATTTTGTTGTATCATTTCGCCCTATTGGAAGAAAAATAATTGATTTTATCAATTATTACAAAATGTTAGCCCTATAGGGTTTTGACCGGAACTTGTCATTTTATTGAATAACATCTCTCTTTTCAATCTTTTTTTCTCAAACAACAGGTTCTCCATGCACCCAACGGGTATGACACCCGAAAGAATCCTGCCGCACCGGGATCACATGTTGCTGATTGACGAAATCCTTGAGGTCGATGACAGCAGTGCCGTAACCCGTTCGGTAGTTAAACCGACTTGGCCGTTGTGCAACGGTCAGGGTGTACTGGGCCTCATATTGATCGAACTGGTGGCCCAAACGGCTGGCATTCACAACGGTTGGATCAGGGAGAAACGGCACGGTGCCGGGGCAGATAAAAAGGGCTGGATTGTGGGTATCAGCCAAGCCCGACTATCGGTGGACACCCTGCCTATCGGCACCAGGCTCATTTCAAAGGCGGAAAACCGGATGGCATTCGAGGGTTTTCGCGAAATATACGGTACGGTTGAAACGCAAAATAAAATAGTGGCTGCAATAACGCTGCAACTGCTGCGTGCCGATACCGCAGAAAAAACACTGTAAAGCACCGCTGGTACTGTGATTCGATCCCTTATTTTCACCGTCTTTACCGCCGGCGGACCGCATGAATACGAGGATACGGATGACGGAAAAATCAGATAATAAAATTGCCATCGTCACCGGTGGAAGCCGGGGCATCGGCCGGGCCGTGTGCATCGAACTGGCACGCAGCGGTTATTTTGTGATCGTCACTTATCGATCTAACACTGCGGCTGCTGAAGAAACCCTTTTAACGGTCGAAAAGCAAGGCGCCGGTGGACGGATTATGCAATTCGACGTCATCGATTTTGATGCCACTCAAGCGGCCGTTGCCCACATCGTTGCCGAGCATGGGCCCATTGATGTCCTGGTCAACAATGCCGGTAACACAGCCGACGAACTGTTCGTCATGCTGTCGCGAAAAAAATGGCATTCGGTAATCGATACAAGCCTGCATGGCTTTTTTAATATCACCCGCCCGGTGCTCGAGAATATGGTCGTGAAAAAAAAAGGCGCGATTGTCTCCATGGCCTCTGTCTCCGCACTTATCGGTAACCGGGGACAGGCCAACTATGCGGCCGCCAAGGCCGGATTAATCGGAGCCAGCCGGGCCATTGCGTCTGAAGTTGCGCGATTGGGCGTACGCATCAATGTCGTTGCGCCGGGTCTTATCGATACGGAAATGATAAAGGACATCCCTTTGAAAAACATCAAACACCTGATCCCCATGGCCCGGATCGGCCGACCGGAAGAAGTTGCCAAAACGGTGCGATTTCTCTGCTCGGAGGATGCGTCCTATATCACCGGACAGGTCATCGCAGTAAATGGCGGTATGTGCTGATGAGGGGAACGGAAAATCGATGATAAACGATAGACTGGGTAAACGGCTACAGGTTACTGCGGTCTTGATCATCGCCTTTATTTCCATTGGCTGGGGATCCAGTTGGGAGGAATTGAAATCTACCACGGGCATTGTGGACTCGGTCAGTGCTGAGTTCATTCAGGAAAAACACATGCGAATTCTCGTGCGCCCGCTCGTTTCTTCGGGTGTTTTTTATTTTCAAGCGCCGGCATCTCTGCGTTGGGAATATCAGAAACCTCTGAAAAATATTCTTATCATGCACGGAAACCGCATCGAGCGCTACGTCGTGACCGAAGACGGGATTATCAAGGAATCGGGGGGCAACCTCCAGGCCATGCAGGTGGTGCTTGAGCAAATCTCGCAATGGCTCGGCGGCCGGTTTGATGAGAATCCGATGTTTTCGGCCAAACTGGAACCCGGCTCCAAAATCATCCTAACCCCAAAGGAAGAGGCATTTGCCAAGATGATTCGGCGTATCGAACTCGAGCTTTCCCAACGGGCCGGCGTCATCGACACCGTCACGATCTATGAAACCGACGATTCGTTTACCAGGCTCATATTCAAAAACACGGTTCTCAATAAGCCCCTCAATGACGCCCTATTCAGGACCCTGTCGTGAAAGGTCAGTTCCTGGTACCCGCAGCCCTCTTGTTGCTGCTGTCATGCACTCACCTCCCGACGATTACGCCGCTGACAGCAAAGCCTTTGTCCGATCCGGCAGCAGAATGCCACCGGATTTTTCCGGATGGAAACTGGCAGTTCCTGCATACGGTCAAAGCCGAACTTCCGGGAGGCAACATCCTGATTGCGATGGGCCTCACAGTGATATCTTCCCGGCTCCGAACGGCCCGGAGCATAATAATGACCCTCGAGGGCCTGGTGGTTTTCGATGGCGAGTATGATCAACAGCTCACGGTACACCGAGCTTTTGCACCCTTTGACTCCCCTGAATTTGCCGAAGGCCTCATGGATGACATCCAGTTGATCTTTTTTAAACCCGAAGGCCCGGTGGTGGCGTTCGGTGAATCGGCGGAGGGATCTATCGTTTGCCGTCATGAGAACCCAGATGGCCGTTTCGTCGACATCGTCCTCAACCCGGATAATACCTGGGAATTGCGGCGCTATAGTCGTGAACGGCGTTTGACGCGCACGGTCAAGGTGCAGGCCGATAAATGGAACAACACCGATTTTCCGGAAACCATCGAGCTGACCGCTCGCGACAACCGAAACTACAAACTCGGTATGACCCTGGTTGAAGCCATTGCGGCATCGCATTGACAACCCTTTGGAATATTGCCGCGATCAATCTCTAAAGAAACTGACTATTTGATTTTGAGCTGACACATGAAATTTCGCCTGATTTATCCCAAGTGGCCGAAGCTGAATCGGCAGACCGAATTTCATTTGCCGCCTCACGGCCCGGTGGTTTTTGCTGCCGCATTGCCGGATGGGGTCGCAGTGGACTTTATTGATGAAAACGTGGACAGCATCGATTTCGATGAGCCGGTCGATTTTGTGGGCATATCGATGATGCTTACGCTTCAGGTCAATCGGGGCTGGGAAATTGCCGACATCTATCGTGATAAAGGCATAAAGGTCATCTTCGGCGGCATCGCCACTATGCTCCATGCCGAGGAAACACAAACCCATGCTGATGCAGTTTTCCTCGGTGAAGCCGAAGGACGGATGCCAGAGGTTTGTGCGGACTGGCGTAACGGTGATCTGAAGAAAGTATACGATTATCTTAACGACCGGCCGCCGATAGAAATCGTGGGCTCCGCCAGGCGCGATATTTTAAAGAAAGAACTATATAACTACCGCGGCATCCAGATGGTCGACCTGGTGCACGCTTCACGCGGATGCCGTTACAACTGTTATCCCTGCGCGGTGGCTTACCTGGGAGGAAGGCATTTCCGACCCCGGCCGATCGAAAAGTCCATCGCAGAGATGGCCGGCATCGATAACAACCGCCTTTTCCTGGTCGACAACTCTCTCGCCCAGGACACGCAGTGGGAATTGGATCTTTTCCGGGAGATGATCCCCTTGAAGAAAAAATGGTGCAGCCACCCGATAGAAGACAAACCCGAGGTCCTCGACCTGGCGGCACGCGCCGGTGCGTGGTATGTTTACCAGGCGGTATTCGACACGTCGGACGTCATTCGGGAGCGGATCAAGCGGTACCACGACTATGGTATCGCCGTTGAGGGCACGATTCTACTGGGGCTGGATGATCACACGGAAGACGGCATTAAACGATTGATCGATTTTCTCCTGGAGATAGAGCTCGATCTTGCGGAATTCACGGTGCTGACACCTTTCCCCCACACACGGGTGTATAACGACCTGCTACGGCAAAATCGGATTTTTTCCTTTGATTGGAATGACTACTCTGCCGACAAGGTCGTATTCCAACCCAAGCACATGTCGCCTGAGAAACTCCAGGAACTGCTGTCCTATGCCTGGGATACCTTCTACAGGGACCAATCCCAACAGATCAAAATGTTCAACCTGTTTCAACAGGTGGTTCGAAAAGAATTAGAGGACGATACGTTCCGTCCACGGAACCGTCGTCTGATTAAAAAAGCCTTCGGCAAATCGATTGACGATTGAACCTCCCAGAGGGCTGACGCCATCAAGGAAACAGGTCCACTATCGTGCGAATCCTTATCCCGGACGCCGCGTACAGCACGAAGTTCTCCTGCCGGATTCTGCGGATGATTTTCTCCGGATGGCCCGTCGAAAGAACAACGAAAATAGCCCCCTGCAAGGCCCCTGCTTCTGCCGGTTTGGTTTGCAATGGCCGCTTCCAGACATCGAGCCAGCCGGCAACAATCGTGCGGCAGGTTCCAGAGGCAAGCAGGTCGACGGCAACCGCCAGGGCCGTGCACCCTCTATTCTCAACAGTTTCGCCCACGGTAAACACCGGCCCGGTGAGTTTGAAGTGGATCGCGGCCTCGCCGATGGCGATGCCAGGGAGCGTGAATGAAAATAGATTCGGGCTCGCAAAAGCACCCGTGTGATCTTTTGTGGTATCGAAATATTCCAGGTCAGTCTCGGAACACCCGTATCGGGTTCCGGCAACGATGCCAATGGGTTGCCGGTTACCGTCCCGGTCCAAACCGGCGTCTGCTAATGCCAGGGCAATCGCCGCACAACCCGCCCTTGAATAAGTGTCAAATCGTCGATATCGAACCGGCTGAACCGAATAGATCTGGGTTGGCGGGGGAATCTCTGGCTCCCCTGCGCACAGGATCGGTCTGTTCTGTTCGGTGGTCGCCGTCATTCTGCCGAAACTGCCGGCGGTAACCCAACCGCCTCCGATAACGTTGACGTCCATGGTTTTTTTTTGAACCGGTTGCACAAATCTAACCCGAATTTTCAGGATGGCACTGCGCTTAAAAACACTGCAGCGTTGACCCCGCCAAAACCTGAATTGGAGGTTAAAATGTTCTGTCCGCCGAAAGACTGCGCCTGGTTTGCCACCCTGTCTGCGCCCCCCCTTTCCGGTTTCTTCAACCCCACGGTGGGCGGCACACGCTTGCTGGACAGAGCCCGCACGCATATAGAGGCATCAATGCCCCCGGCCGCACCCAGGGTGTGTCCGACCGCCCCTTTGACCGAAAAGACCGGCAAACGACGATCGCCGAAAGTCGTCTTGATGGCTGCCAGTTCCATGGCGTCGTTGAAAACGGTACCGGTTCCGTGGGCGCAATAGGCCTGAACATCATCCGCTCGTATCGCCGCGCGATTCAAGGCTGTTTCGAGGGCCACAGCCAGACCGCTGCCGTCGCGTGCCGGCCCCGTGATATGATTGGCATCGTTGGATATACCCCAGCCGGAAACCCGCGCCAGTCTTTCCAGATTGTGTTTCCGCGCAGTGGCCGCATCTGCCAGCAAAATAGCCACAGCGCCATCACCGATGCTCATTCCGTTTCTGTTGCGGTCAAAGGGGCGGCATACGCTTGGCGTGAGAGCTTTCAGGGCTGAAAACCCGTTAAAGACGAAAGCGGTGACGACATCTGCAGCACAAACCAGGATAGCGCCGAACTCCCCTCGGGCAATTTTAAGGGCCCCCAAGGCCATCCCAACGGTTGAAGACGCGCAGGCGGCATTGACTTCAAATCCCCGGTTGGCAATACCCAGAATCTCAGCCACCCAATGACGGTAGTGCTCTGGCAGGTAGGGCATCTCCTTTTTCCAGCCGGTTTCAATAAATTCGGCCCCGCCTTTGATGCCCGCCCAAACGATTCCCGTCCCGGAAGGGACCGGCTTAACCTGGGCAAGCACATCACGCACCAGAGCACACACCCGGTTTTCCCCCGGAGCCGGCAAATGGGTGGTGCAGGACGCCTTCCGGCTGCTCAGTCCTTCCGTTTGAAAACGATCGACAATATCGATGGCGCTGCAACCATCCAACAGTTTAGCCCAATTCTCCGCAAGACTGTTTCCCAAGCCCGTCACAATGGCATTTTTGACAATATAGACGTCCTGCATGGCAAGTTACCCGTGTTATACCTGCTCAAGATCCGGGAACCGGTTGATCTCCGGCATCCGTTTCAATTCCATCTCGTACCGCCCCTGCCACCCTATTTTCCTTTGCCTGCGGCCGAGATAGATTTTTAAAAATGGTTTAAATCCGTATAACCAGATCGAAGTCCACAACCGGCCGCGCTCTCGAACTCTTTCCGACGGCTCCCACCATCCGAGCACCTTCTGCCGGTGATACCACACCAAGTATTGCAGCTGCTCCGAGCTGAGGTGGCGGGTTTTCACATTGGCCCACATACCGTTATAGCGGGAAAAATCATCCCGGTTGGTGACCAGCTCCTGATCGATCAGTTGCTGGCGCATGGCTGTTTTCGGATAGGGGGTCAATATCTGGCAGTAAGATGTATCGGCCTTGATCGATTTGAGAAAACGATAGTTTTCGACGATGTCTTCCTCGTTGTCATCCGGGAAGCCGAAAATCATACCGCCTACCACCATAATACCGTACTTGTGGCAAAGGGCCACGGCCTTACGGGAGGCATCGACAATATCTCCCTTTCCTGCCGATTTCAGGTTTTTGCGCGAGACGTTTTCAATCCCGAGGAAAATGGTCCGAAACCCCGCTCGGGCCATCCTGCGCACCATCGTTTCGTTCCTGGACATGGTCACGCAATCCGCCTGGACGACGAAGTTCACGTTACGGTACCTTCGAGCGATTATTCCATCGCAGAGTGTCATGATCCTATCCGGCTCCAGCACCAGATTGTCGTCGACCACGAAAATCCAACGGCATTTGCGTTTGTAGTAGATATCATCGATGTCGGCCAGGATCCGTTCCATCGGGAAGGGACGGAAGGTGCGGCCGTACATGTGTTTCATGCTGCAAAAACTGCAAGCGCGGGTGCATCCTCTGGAGGTCTCTATCATTTCAACTTTGTTATTCATGATGTGGTAGCCCCATGTCAGCCGTCGCCTGTCCCGTATGGGAGGTTTCAGATGCGTCAGGTCGAGAAGTTCTCCGCGCGGATTGTGGCAGAATCGATTGTCCGTCTTAAACGACAGCGACGGTATATCCGCCAGGCTGTCGCTGCCGTCGAGTGCGTTGACCAGGCGTCGAAACGCCTCTTCGCCTTCCCCCTGGACGATGAAATCGATCAGGGACGAATCCTCCGAAGCCGCAATTTCCTCATACATCAACGTGGCATGGTATCCACCGATGACGATTTTGGTATTCGGCATCACTTTCTTGATCAGCTTGATGAGCTTGATACAGGTAGTGTACTGCCAGGCCATGGCCGACAGACCGACCAGATCCGGTTGTATTTTCCGTAGCGTTCTGGCCACATATTTCCCCACCCGCCTGCGCTTGCGGATCAAATCGACGATATAGACCGAGTGCCCGTCATCGACGTTGCCGCCGATACTGGCAATGCCGTGGTTTGGCATATGAAAAGCACTCTCGTGCATAATGACCGGGGCGGCATCTGGCATGGACATCAACAAGATTTTCATTTTTTTCCCCCCTTCAGAAGGGTTGAATTCGTATGCGTATTCGGAACGGTTCCGTTAATATTTGAGCGGAAGGGTTATCAAGAATGGAGAAACTCCCCGGCCCTTCTTTTTTATTCTTCTCGGGTTTGCGCTCAGCCAGAGTTATTCTCGGTTTCAAGCATCGACCGCACCCGGGTCATCATTTCTTTCAAGCCATCGGCCTGGCTCACCTCCGCCGTGTCGATACTGCCGATCAAATCGAGACTGATGGTGTTGGGCCCCCGGGTATCAAAGGAAAAAGATCCGGGTCGAAACATTTTCTCGGTGTTGCGGATAAAAAGAACTTTGATCGGTACCCGACAGCGGCGGGCGATTTTGAATGCCCCCTTGTTGAGTTTACCGATCCTTCCTGATTTGCTCCGGGTACCTTCGGGAAAGATAATCAAATTCCCGCCTTCGGCCAGGAATATATCCACGGTTTCGATCCGTTGGATCATCAATTCGGCGAATCGACCGTCCGCGGATGAGGGTATATAGCCGGACCATTGCAACATCTTCCCAAAGAGCGGTATATCGAACAAACGACGCTTTACGATCGTATTGTGCTTTTCGTATAAAGAGATCAACAGGATCGAATCGAGGTACGATCGATGATTACAAACTACAACCGATGAACGGATGTCTTTCACTTCAGGCGGTATCCGCCACCGATGTCCCGGCATAAGCACCCGTGTTAAAGCGAAAAAACCTCTGTAGAACCGACTATTGAGATGTTGGAAGGTCTGCTCACGGTTCGAAGAAAAGAACAGCGCACATAGATAAAATGGAGAGAAGAAGAAGACAAATCCGACCGTGAAATAAGTCCAAAGCAAGACGGTAAGAGAAAAGTCGACGGTGGGTTGCAGCCGTCGATGATACCTGGAATAGTCGCTGCCGTTCATTTCTATCGTCCGGGGTATTATGCGTCGAATTTTTGGATTATGATGCAGGTATTCACACCGCCGAAGGCGAAATTTTGAACAGCGGCGATCCGGACCTTTTTCTCCATAATTTCAACCGCGTGCCGAATCATGGCACAGCGTCGATCGACATTATCCAGGTTCAGCGTCGGAGGAACAAATCCTTCCGCCATCAGAAACAGGGTGATAATGGTTTCAATGGCGCCGCAGGACCCCATGGTATGCCCCATGTAGCTTTTCAATCCTGCAACCAGCGCTGTGTCTCCATATATACTGCCGATGGCCTGGGCCTCGATCACGTCGCCCATTTTGGTGGCCGTGGCGTGAGCACTGATAAAATCGACCGATTCTGGATCAATGACGGCATCTTGCAAGGCCAATTTAATGGTCGCTGTGATTCCCTGGCTGTTCGGCAGGATCAGGTCACCACCGTTATTGTTGCAGGAGAAACCGATCACTTCCCCAAGGATGTCGGCGCCCCGCTTTTTGGCATGCTCAAATTCTTCGAGCAAAACAGCGCCGGCGCCTTCGCCGACCACCAATCCATCGCGCTTTTCGTCGAATGGCCGTGGTGTCATATGCGGCGTTTGGTTAAATTCCGTTGAGCACGCCAGAAGATTGTCAAACACCGCCACGGTGGTCGTATCGTACTCATCGGCGCCACCACAAAGCATGGCATCCTGCATGCCGTATTTTACTGTTTCATATCCGAACCCGATAGACTGACTGCTCGTGGTGCAGGCTGTCGAAGAAGATATGACCCTTCCGGTGATACCGAACATCTTGGTGATGTTGACCGCCGTGGTGTGAACCATGGATTTGAGATAATCGACCGCACCGATGGAAGAAAATTGCCGATTGGATGCGTTGAAAAATGTTTTGTAGATATTCCGCTGGACCGACGGACTCCCGTGGGTCGACCCAAAGGCAACCCCGAGACGTCCCGAGGTGATAAACGCCGAATCGAGTCCCGATGATTCCAGCGCCTCCTTTGCAACCTGGCAGGCATAATAGGAAACCGGGCCCATGGTTTTCCTGTGGGTGCGTTTGAAATCGTAATCGAGGGGATAGTCCACCGTGCCGTAAACACCGGAGTGGATATGGTCGGTGAGGAGCCCGTCGGAACGGAGCTTCTTGACCCCGGAAATCCCTTCAACCAGATGGCGAAGTATATCTGTCCGGGTCCGGCCGATCGGCGTTATCGCGCCGAGGCCTGTAATGACAACCCGTCTTGCCGTCATATTTCCGTTATTTTCTGACCTTCTTCGGAATTGTCCGATACCGAAGAACGTCGCGCAAGGGCCAGTGTTTCTATATAGTCAACAATCTGGTTGATGGTTCGAATTTCCATGGCATTTTTCTTTTCCGGCCGGGTCAGTTGGGTCTCGAGAAGGATCTCGATCTCGCGCAGAAGTTCTATAGCATCGATACTGTCGAATTCGTAAACATCCCTCAAATCCTCATTGACGTCAGGGGCATCGATTTCAAAATTCTCGCTGAAAATCTTTAAAATAGCCGATTCTATCTCATCGCGTTTCATATAGCGTCTCATCGCCTAATTCAATGATCTCCGGCAAAGCCGGAGAAATTACTCGTTGACCCTCAAAACGGTATTTTAAAACCATTATTTCAATCGAACAGGTGGAATTCCATGTTTCACCCAATGGGTGTAAGCGGCCAATCCAAACAATGGAGTTTAAAAGAATGTTAAAACCCTTGAGCCTTTAACCCTGAATCCCGCCTGGGCGGGAAACCGATCAGTTTAGATAATGGTAAGGGCTATCCATACACCAATTCACCGCTGAATTCAAAAAATATCGACGGGGGCACAGAAACGATTGCACCTCATTTCAGTCTCGAGCCAAGAAACTTATCGAAATGATACCATTCCAAAGGATTTTTATGGAGATTCATCTCGAGAAGATCCGCATATTTCTGAACAGATCGGTGCAGAACAGCGGATCTTTCGGAACGAGGCACCTTCTGGATGGTATTTGGCTCTGACAGGGTCACATGATAGCGCTTTTTACCGACACGGCGCGAAAAGAAGAAAAAAATCGGCGCGCCGGTAAGCATGGCGAGTAAATGGGGTGTCTCCGGCAGATGAACTTCACGCCCGAGGAAAGCCGCCGGAACAACCCGCTGAGTGGGATCTCTCGCGAGGTCGCCGGTCATCGATACCAATCCTCCTGACTTGATAAAGCGCAATCCTTCCATCAGATCGAACGGTGTCCTCCATCCTTTTTCAACCGCGATGATTCGCACGCCCCTTTTTGCGAGATCGTTTTTCTGAATGCGCTCGATCTCTGCCTTAGCGCGGATACCCATGTACAAAATCAGCCGAATTTGTCCCCATTTCCGGGTCATCAAATGCGCGGCGATCTCCCAATTTCCAAGGTGGGACATCACGATAATTCCGCCGGTATTCCGTTCAATGGCGTCTTCGATATGCTCCCATCCCGTGTGGGTACAAGTAATACCATCGGTTTCATTGACCAAAAACCGGTCCACATACACGGAGGTAAAGTTTTGAAACTGTCTCCAGGTACACCACAGATGATATAATCGATTTCTTTCAGGAAAGAGCGCCCGATAAAAACGAACGCTGATCGATACCCTGCGTGGCGACAGGAGATAATATCCTGCGGCGATACCCTTGGCAGTGAGGTCGAAAATCCATAGCCCGAATATGCGGGATATAAATGTTAGAAACCGATAGAAAATGCCTGACATAAGCGTCGCTGGCGATTCAGTCCTGCAAAAATCGCAGAGTGAGAACCCGATAGGTGATTAACCGGCTGAAGAGACCGAAGTTTCGTAAAAAATCAAAAAAGGGGTGGAAATGCGATATTCGGGGTGTACCGGGCCGGTACGACACACTGACCGGTGCTTCCACAACAGGAATATGGTTCCACCTGGCTTTGGCCAGAATTTCAACTTCGAACTGAAATCGCCGGGAACGAACATCCAATCGGAGGCTTTCGGGAAGGGGATACACTCTGAACCCGCTTTGAGAGTCGGACACAACCGGACCGCCGGAAGCGCGGACCCAGAAATTGGAAAACTTGCGACCAAAGCGGCTCGTCCACGGCACATGAACGCCGGCCATGCCTTGACGGTTTCCGATGACAATCGGCCGTTGGCTCGCAGGTATCGCACGCATCAGGTGCTTGGCATCCGCCGGGTCGTGCTGACCGTCTGCATCCAGGGTCATCGCCCAATCGGCGATCTTAACAGCCTCCGTAAATCCGGTCAAAAGGGCCGCTCCCTTGCCCCTGTTATAGCGATGACGCAGAACCCGCACCCCTTCGATGGTGCTTAACTTATTGAACGTTGCGTCGGTCGATCCATCGTCCACAACAATTACCGGTAGACCGAGATTCAGTGTTCGTTGCACCACATCGACAATCGTTCGATCATGGTTGTAAACAGGGATAACAACGGCGAACCTGCAGCGGTTAATGCCGCCGATCGGTATATCGGTCACTTGCGCCATGAAAGGCAATACCTTACTTTTTAACGGGTTGAGGAGGCCTGCGGCATGGCAAAAACGCCACTGCCCAGGTCCCTGGACCCATATGGGCACCGGAAGTCAGAGAGAGGGGCTGGAGGACAACCTCGGCCGACGCGTAGCGACGCGTAATTTCCCCCAGAACCGTATCTTCAACCCACCGGCGATTATCAGAATATTCCAGCATGATAGTGGATCCGACATCCTGCCCCAGGCCCTGCTCGAGTTTTTCCAGTGCGAAAGCCACCTGCTCGCTGCGATTTCGAACGGTGCCTGCCTTTACAGCCCCTTCAACCGTGGGGCTGATGATGGGTTTAACCCCGAAAAAGTCCCCGAAAAAGCCTTTGGTTTTTGACAGTCTTCCACCGGCAGCGAGGTACTGAAGCCGGTCAAGAAAGATATATTCCTCGCTTCGGCGTAAGGCATCTTCAGCAAACGCAATGACCTCTTGAGCACTGTCGGCCTGAAAGGAATATCGGGCGGTGGCGATGGCGACGATACCGAGGCGCCCAGATGCCAGGCCGGTGTCGATGACAGTCAACTGGTCGGACGAATCGTTATGTTCTTTCCATGTAGCCACCGCCTGGAAGTTTCCTGTGTAAACCGAACCGACACACAGGTAAAGGGCTGAGCCAAAACGACTGATGATACTCTGGTAACGTTGGTTACGCTCGAATACCGATGCCTGGGCCGTGGTTACCCGCGCCCCCTTTCGCATCAACGCATAAAGCTCTTCTGGGGCTATCAATGTTTCAGGCAGCGACGTGCCCCCGTCAAAAACAATATAGCTGTCAAGCAACGTCATGCCAAGCCCGGCCGCATCGTCCCGTGTAACGGATCCGGCCGCATCGGTAACAATATGAAGCGCCGGCGGCATACCGGGTGCGGGCTGATTTCCGCTCCGAGCGCCCATGTCCTCTTCCGTCCACTGCACAACTTTGCCCAGGCTTTCAAGCTGCTTGCGCACGGTTTCGCGATGTTCCGTATGGAGGTGAATTTTAACGTTCTCATCGTCACGATGAACGACGATGCTTTCTCCATAATCGGCCAACCCTGCTAACGAGGAATCGGAATCTGCGGCCATCTCAATGAGTGTATCGACGCAATAGCCCTTTTCTTCAACGGTGATATAGTCGGAAGGCAACCGCAGTTTGTCATTGAAGGCTGCCGTTATCGAGCGAAAGTCCTTTGGCCAACCGGTAAGGACACCGTAAAAGCCCTCCAGAAAAATGAACATTCCCAGTGCACCGGCATCGACGACTCCGGCGGCCTTTAATCGTGGCAGCGTTTCAGCGGTTGAGTGAACAGCGTTCTCCAAACGATCGATCAAAGTCGTGTAACCCTCATCCCCTTGAATCGATGACATGTTCTCGAAATGGTCCAGCAGGACATCAAAAACAGTGAGCATGGTGCCGGACTTAGGATCAGCAATCGACTGCCACGCCCTATCTCTACCGATCTTCACGGCCCGGCACATGTTCGCAGCCGGTTTTCCCTCAACAAGGCCTGCGAAAAAACACGCCGCAATATTGCCGGAATTGCCGGTGGCGCCAAGGAGCAGTTTGTTGGCAATGTGTTCCGAGCGCGAATCGAATCGATGCAATGGAGCGAGGCTGATCAACAGGTTTCGGCCGGTATCGCGATCGGCAACCGGAAACAGATTGATGGTGTCCAGAAGATCCGCCCATGCCGAAAGCCGTTCGTACCCGGCAGCAAAGGCATCTTGCAACTTAAGATCCATCAGGCGCACCCCAATGCCGTGGTAATATCGCTCGGAATCTCAAACTGCATCTCCATTTCCGGCATTTTAACGGCAACCTGTTCGCTGGTTCCCCGAGTGCAGAGCTGTCCGTTTGCGGTCAACCGGATTTCAAACGATATGCCGATTTTATACACGGCTTCTACAACGGTCGCCTTGCATACAAACTCGTCGTCATAGCGGAGGGGAATAATATGCTTGGAAGAAAAACGGGTAACTGGAAAAACAATCTGCTGATTGACAAAATACTCGTACAGATCCAAACCCGCCTGTTTGAAAAGGCCGAATCGGGCCATGTCAAAATATTTCATGTAATTTCCGTGCCAAACGATCTGGAGAGGATCAAGATCGTGGAATGGTACACGCAGTTTGACTTCATAATCTTTCGACATAGGACTCTGTACCGGCAGACAAGGTTAATGCGGCAGCAAATAGGGCCCCCGTCAATAACGACTGATAAGCCAGGGCCCCAATGTGGTTCTCTTTTCGGATTGTTTCTTCGGGTGTCATGCCAGACTGTCGCGGAACCGGCCGATCCCCTCTTCCAGGCGCCACAACGCCTGGCGAGCTTCGCGAGGATTTACGGCCTGGAACTGCATCCGGTCTCCCGGCAGAACCTGGCCAAGCAGGTGAAGATCGGCTGAAATTACGGTGGCAATTTTGCGATAACCGCCGCTCACCGTTTCGCCCAGAACGATGATCGGTTGCCCGTCACCTGGAATTTGAATCGCACCGGAGATAATGCCCTCCGATACAATCGATTCTGCCTGACCTTCATTGATTATAACCCTTGGCCCCTGCAGTCTGACACCGGTGCGATCCGACTTGGCCGTCACCTGGTAGACAGCATTTAGAAATCGATCGCAGGACGCCTCTTTAAAATGTTCATTCTGCGGTCCCATAATGACCCGCAATTCCCAGTGGTTGCGATAGGACGGAACCGTATTACCGTCGAATTTTCGCCCACCGGCATGCAAATAGTACTGTGGTGAATCGACCTTTAAAATATCCCCGCGACGCAACGGACGGCCTTCCAGGCCGCCGAATCCAGAGGTGATATTGGTCGATTTGCTGCCGAGGACCTCAGGCACCAATATACCTCCCCCCAGTGCCAGATAAGAACGGCAGCCACTGTTCAGCGATTCCAAGGACAGGGTATCCCCGACGCCTAACCGGTATGACCGCCATGGACCGAACGGCTCCCCATTAATGTGCAATCCAAGGTCAGCACCTGTCAGGGCCACAACCACATCGGAAAGTATCTTAGCCTTGAAACCCGGCAAGGTAATTTCGAGCACGGCTTCCGATTCGGGGTTATCGACCAACAGGTTGCCGACGCGCAAGGCAACGCTGTCAAGCGCACCACTCGGGGCGACGCCGAATCGACCGAAACCGACCCGGCCCCGGTCCTGGACGGTTGTCAGCAGGCCTGGAGCCATGATTTCGAGCGCGTTTATTGCCGCCAATTTTCGAATGCCTCCTTCTTTATAGGATAGAAGGTTACCACATCACCGGCTTCAAGGAGCGTCGGCGGCGTTGAATGGGGGTCGAACAGCGTCAAAGGCGTGCGGCCGATAATCTGCCATCCGCCGGGGCTCTCTACAGGGTAAATGCCGGTTTGCTTCTGAGCAATTCCCACGGAACCTCTGGGGACATGCGTCCGGGGCGTCTCCCGCCGTGGCGTTGCGATCTCACTCGGCACCTCGCCCATATAGGGATATCCGGGGGTAAATCCGATCATGTAGACATGATAGACGGTTGTGGAGTGATGGCGAATCACATCGCCCGGGCTCAGCCGGTGGTAGTCAGCCACCCAATCGAGATCCGGCCCGAAATCACCGCCATACACAACGGGAATCTCGACCGTTTTCGGCTCCGGTATCCGGGTCTGGGCGGGATTGTCGAACAGGTACGTCACAATCGTCCGCAGAGCCGAAAAGGATACCATCAAAGGATCAAACACGATGAGCAGTGATGTGTAGCTGGGGAGCAGCTCGACGATGCCGTAATGCTTTCGGTGACTCAAGCTGTAATAAAGCGACCGGACGCGACGGTTCACCTCAAGGCTGATCTCAGCGCTCAGTTCCACCAGCAGCGAACGATCGCCCATGAGGAGAAATTTTGGATGATCGTATATCATCGGCGATTGAAAGAATTCCGTATTGTTCATGTCTTTATTTTTGAAAAGCGTCGGGGGCCTAATAAAAAAAGCTTGGTGGTGAACGAAGACAACCGAGTGCCCCACCAGCCTTGCCGACACGAATCAAGAGAAACAAGGGCTAGAGAAACGTTCGCGGTGCCCGGATATCAACTCCGGCTTCGGTCAGGGTCTGCCTGATTTTTTGGACCAGCTGCAGGGCTGCCGGGTTGTCGCCATGAACGCATATAGTGTCGGCCGGAAGTTCGATCTCAGATCCATCGACGCACGTGACCTTACCCTCGGTTGCCATTTTAAGCACACGTTTAGCCGCCAGGCCATGATCCTTGATGACCGCGCCGGGTGTTTTGCGGGAAACCAGGCTGCCGTCGGGATTGTAGGCCCGATCGGCGAAAAATTCAAAGGCGACCCGAATTCCGTAATGCGCCGCCATTGCGCTGAGTTCATTTTTGTTGGCACCACCAAGCACAAAGAGAATCAGGTTTTTGTCCAGTTCGGAGAGCGCAGCAACGACAGTTTCCCAGATGGCCGGATTTTGTACCGCCATGTTATAAAGGGCTCCGTGCGGCTTGACGTGTTGGACATCCACCCCTTCGGCAGCTGCAAAGCCCTGAATGGCTCCGACCTGGTAGGTGACATAGTCTTTGATTTCTGATGGAGTAACATCCATCGCGCGCCGCCCGAATCCCATCAGATCGGGCAAGCCGGGATGAGCGCCAACTGCCACTTTATGATCACGGGCCAGTGCGACGGTCCGCCGCAATACGGTCGGGTCACCGGCATGAAATCCGCAAGCGATATTGGCGGAGCTGATCATGGGGATGACCTCCTCATCGAGCCCCAGCTTATAGTTTCCAAAACTCTCGCCGACATCCGAATTGAGATCGATTCGATGGGCAATCATGTCTGCTACCTTTCCGTAGTTATTTTTAAAGAAAGATCATTTTTTATGCCACATGAAAAACAAATTTTCAAATTCTTAAAAAAAACGGGGGCGGGATAATTTCCCGGCCCCCATATCATAATCAACGGTGTACTGTATGCGGCTAATGTTACCGTTTGGAAAACTGAAATCGTGCTCTGGCGCCGCGCTGGCCGTATTTTTTCCGTTCCTTGGCCCGCGGATCACGTTTAACGAAACCGGCCCGTTTTAGCGGTTGCCGAAACTCCTGATTAACCTGAATCAACGCCTTGGTTATACCGTGGCGGATAGCGCCCGACTGCCCGCTGACACCGCCGCCCAGAACTCTCACTTTGACGTCATATTTGCCGGCGGTATTTGTGATGACAAAGGGCTGGAGCAATTCGGTCTTGGCAGATTCGACCTTGAAGTAGTCATCAATCGGTCGATCATTGATGGTGACGTCACCGTTACCGGGGGTCAACCAGGTCCTGGCAATAGCCGTTTTTCGTTTTCCTGTCGCATAGTAAACGTTTTCTTGTGCCATGAATGTCCTCTTACTGCATTAGAACGATGTTCTTTTCAAGCGCTGGTGGCCGAGAGCTCCTCCCAGCGGATTAAGGCGCCCACACATCGGGTTGTTGTGCCGCATGAGGGTGCTCTGCACCCGTGTAAACCTTTAACTTTTTAATAAGTTTCCGGCCGAGTCGGTTTTTCGGCAGCATGCCTCTCACAGCAAAACGAATGATGTCTTCCGGCCGTTTTTCAAGAAGCTTCTTGGCTGTAATTTCCTTGAGACCGCCGATGAAACCGCTGTGCCGGTAATAGATTTTCTGGTCCCATTTCCGTCCGGTGAGCTTGACCTTGTCGGCATTCACGACGATCACCCAATCACCCATGTCGACATGAGGGGTGAAAAGCGGGTTGTGTTTGCCTCTGAGTCGCGAAGCGACCTGGGAGGCCAGCCTTCCGAGCACGGCATCCTGAGCATCGACAACCCACCATTTGCCTTCGTTGTCGCTACTTTTTGCACTATAAGTATACTTTTTCACATCATCTCTCCTATCTTGAAGAATCGCCCTTTTTAGATAATATTTTTATCGGTGTCAAGCATATTTTGTCTTTTTACCCGTCGGAACGATACTTTGGCATTATAAAAAAATAGTGGACAAGCCGTTTATCAGCATGTTAGACAATACCGTTCTTTCATATAATATTAGCTGAAAGGAGGTGGTCTGTTGGGCAGCGTCGTCAAAAAACGAAGGAAAAAAATGAGGAAGCACAAACATCGCAAGCTGTTGGCCAAAACACGCCATCAGAGAAGAAAGGGTAAATAATGCACCCCTCACAGCGATTCTCTCTGGTCACCAAAACATCGCCGGCCGCCTGAAACCAGCGGCCGGTGATGTTCTTCTGCGATTTCCGCCAATCATTCTGGCAGTGACTTAAAATACTTCAAAAACTCAGAATCGGTGGATAGAACCAAGGTATTCTTGGCGTCCAGATTCTCGCGGTATATTTCAAGGGTACGGACAAATGAGTAAAACTCCGGGTCAACGCCGAAGGAACTGGCGTAAAGACTTGTGGCCTCAGCATCGGCTTTTCCCTTTATTTCCTGGGCTTTACGATACGCCTCGGAAGTGATTTCTTTCAGAAGACGCTCCTTTTCGCCCCGAATTTTCTGGGCTTCCCCTTTTCCCTCCGATCTGAATTTTTCGGCAATCTGCTTCCGCTCTGCGATCATGCGGTCGTAAACGGATTGACGGACTTCTTCGACATAGTTAATTCTTTTGATTTTGACATCGACCAGCTCGATACCGAACTTCTCCAATTTGGGCTGCGACTGTTTCAAGATGCCATCAGTGATTTTCTGCCGTCCGATGTAAATCCTGCGTGACGGTACCCTTTGATACTGTTCATCTTCGCGTCCAAGTTCAGCTATGTCCAATTCACGGTTGCTGTTGCGAACCACTTCTATAAGCCGATTGGATGTGATGTAATCCCTGACCGCCGGATCGATGATGTCGTTGAGTCGGCCGATAGCATTGAAAGGGTTATTTACGGTCTGAAAAAATTTAATCGGTTCGCCGATTTTCCAACGCGCAAAGGTATCCACCCAGATGAACGTTTTGTCCAGTGTGGGAATCTGCCCCGGATCACCGTCCCAATCCAACAGGTTTTTGGGAAAAAAATTGGCATTCTGGATGAAGGGCAGTTTGAACTTCAACCCGGGTGATGTAACCGGATTGCCAACGATTCGGCCGAACTGGGTCACCACCACCTGCTCGGTTTCGGTGACGATATATGCCGACTGGTAAATGAGCACAGCGACAGCCAGCAGGATGACGATTAGAACTGGTCCTTTGGTTTTCATTTTACGATACCGTTCTGTTTCGGTTGACCAAGATTAAGGAGGGGCAGCAAATTCTTCTGCTCGGAATCGACGATATACTTATCCCCGATTCTCGGCCAGACCTCGCTCAGTGTCTCGAGGTAGAGTCTTCGTTTGGTGACATCCTTGGCTTTGACGTATTCAGTAAAAAGGGCCGTGAATCGGGAGGCATCGCCCTTGGCGCGGTTGACACGGTCAACAGCATACCCTTCTGCCGTGCGGATGGTTCGTTCCGCCTCACCCCGGGCCGCCGGAATGGCCTTGTTGTAGTCCTCCCGGGCCTGGTAGATCATCTGTTCCTTCTCCTGAACCGATTGGTTGACCTCGTTGAAGGATGGCTGCACCGGTGCCGGAACATTTGTTTTCTTCATTTCGATGGTGACGATATGTAACCCGGACTCGGCCAGGTCGATCTCTTGCTGCAACATTTCTCTGGCGGCAATGGCAATTTCGCCGCGTTTGTTGATAACCTCATTGATGCTGCGGTCGCCAACGATCAACCGCATCGCCGCTTCCGACATGTCCACCAGAAGCCGACGAACATCGCGCACTTTAAAAAGGTAATTATAAGGGTCTTTCACGCGGTACTGAACGATCCAGGGTACCACGGCGACATTGAGGTCACCGGTCAGCATCAATGACACGCTTTCGGCTTCACCGCCACCGAAGCGTGATCGTGAAGACGCCCCCTCAGAACTGAAACCGAATTCTTCCGTGCGAATACCTTTGACATTGACCTTTGTGACCTTTTCGATACCGAGAGGCATTTTGAAGCTTAGACCCGGTTGGGCAGTCCGTACATAGCGACCAAAGAGCTGCACGATACCCACTTCGTCCTGTTTGACGGTGAATACGGACGAGTATGCGGCCGCAACGACCAAGGCAATAACAATGATAATCGGGCCGCCCGGCAACTTGAAGTTTTTCATCTTTTTGACCAGCTCATCCACATTCGGGGGCACACCGCCGCCCGATTTCTGCTGTTGATCTTTCAATCGATCCCAATCCCAGCTCATTTTTCTTACCTGTTGTTATGCACTGCTAAATAATCGGATAGCCGATTTCTGGTTTGCCCCGATGGCGCCCCCAGACGGACTGACCGGCAACGCGGTGTGAATAGCCGAAGGCGATCACCCTGAATTGCGCGTCCGAGATAAAGCATTAGTATAAATCCATATCCCTTTAAGTCAAGCAAAAAGCGATGCACCGCCAATTCATGCAACGCCGGATGGCAGCTTAGCAGGTCCGGTTATCCCCCTCTCACTCGAAAGACGGTTGCCTCAAACGGTGATGGGCGCTATAAGGTTCACTCGACCGTTTTATTATGAAGCGACCGGCTTGGCATTCTGTGGATACATATCCACTTCGCTGGCGCTCAGCAACCTTAATATACATTAGCGCCGTGACGTTTGCGTTACCCCTGAGGCTGAATTCATATCATGCGTCTCACGAGCAAACAATCAGCAACTCGCCATGAACGATAAAAGAGAAAATACTGGTACAGCGGTTCCGATCGGCAGTATTATCGAAAGGATTCTGGACGGCCGAAAACCGAAAAGGGCCGCAGGGGTGGCGCGGGTCTTTCAGCTCTGGGAACGCGCGGTGGGAGAGATCATTGCCGCAAATGCCAAGCCGGCAGCTTTCAAAGATAAAATCCTTTTGGTGCATGTCAACAGTTCTCCCTGGTTACACCAATTGCAGTTTTTGAAAAAAGACATCATCAAGAAGGTCAATGCCGCCTTGAATGATGAATCGATCGATGACATTAAATTCAAGATCGGCCCTTTGGTATGACGGTGGTTTCAATACGCCGCCAGTGGATGGTTGCTGATAAACCGTTTGAGGACAGCGGACTCCCGTCCGGCGGTAGAAGAGCTTGTTTCACTATCCCGGAGCTTGGGTGAATTCTTTTCTGGGTTAGGGTATGGATACGTATACTTCAGACACTTTTTTCAACGGTCGGCTCCAGGTGCGACAATTCCGAAACGGCTATCGCTTCTCGATCGATTCCATCATCCTTGCGTATCACGTTCGCCCTCGTCCCGGTGAAACCGTAATGGACCTGGGGACAGGATGTGGGATTATCGCGCTGGTAATGGCATACCGACACCCGGGATCGACTGTCATCGGGGTTGAAATTCAGCGTGAGTTGGCTGACCTCGCTCGCAGCAATACGCATGCCAACAAGATGCAGAACCGCGTCCGCATTTTACATTGCGACATGAAAGGTCTATCTGCGACCGACCTCCCCCAACCGGTAAACTGGGTCGTATCGAATCCGCCCTATCACAAAAACAATGCCGGACGCCTGAACCCGAATCGCCAAAAGGCGGTCGCCCGACACGAAATCGAAGTAAGATTCGAAGACATTGTCACTACTTCCGCCAGAACGATGCACACGGGAGGCAGATTCCTGACAATTTATACGGCTGATCGATCGATAGAGGCGATGGTTCACATGCATTCAGCGGGAATCGAACCGAAGTACTGCCGCATGATTCACTCCGCCAAAACGACCAACGCCAAAATGGTACTGATCAAAGGGATCAAAGGTGCACGCCCGGGCGTTGTCATTGCCCCGCCGCTGACGATCTATCAGGGGAATGGCGACTACACTGAGGAGATCGAGAAGATGTTTCGCTTGTGAGCGTCACCCCGACTTATTCGGGTACATCAATCTGTTCACGCGGTGAGACGATTGATGACCAAACCGGTGGTGACCTTTGGATAGAAATAGGTTGCTTTTCTGGGCATGACCTGTCCACTGTCGGCCACATCGCGAACCTGCTGCACGCTGGTGGGATTCAGTAGAAAACAGACATCGAACTCCCCGCGGGTGACTCTCGATACCGCCTCCCTCGCATCGGTGGTGTATGCGATCAGTTTTTCATTGTCGAGCCGCGCCTGATCGAAACTTAAAAAATCAATCAATAACAGGTGTGTCAGGACCATAACGTCCAATTGTCGCAAGGCACCCGGCAAATCCGACCCGAACGGGTCGTCCACTGATTCGGTTTTATTCATGGTCAAACGATAGAACGTCCTTCGCCCCCTCATATACATGCCTATTGTTCTCCGCATGGTGTTGCCTTGCATAGTGGCCACAAGCCGCCGAAGGGCAGCATCACGTTCATCCTCCCGAAACGAAATGGTTTCAACCTGAAATTGCGGTTGCGCTTTTTCAATGAGTTGATCCAGCGCCGAAGGCGGCACTTCCTTGAGCAGACGATGGGCCGGCCGGATGACAAGGCCAGGATCAGCCATGCTGCAAAGGTACATCATAACAAAATTGGCCGGGTGCTCAGCGGATAACCCGGGATTCGTTTCGTGCATCCATTGGCCGTAATTTAAAGCCGTCTCGTAGCGATGATGGCCGTCAGCGATATAGAGTTTTCTGGAACGGATCATGTCGGCCAGATTCTGCGTGACACTGGGGTCCACGAGTCGCCAAAGCTTGTGCCGACAACCATCATCGGCCGTGAAGTCCACTGCTGGCCCACTTCTCTTGGTTAATTGCCGCATGGCATCGAACACCCCCCCATCATCATCCGGAACCATCGAGAAAATCGGGCTGAAATTCGCATGACAGGCCTTCATCAGCGCCAACCGTTCCGATTTGACATTGGTAAAAGTCCGCTCATGGGGCAGTATAATGCCGGCATCATAGGGGCTAAGCTTCACCCGAGCGATCAGGCCGTAGCGCTTATACGCCTTCCCGCCGGCCCTAAAATCCAGGGTCGTCAAATAGAACGCCGGCTCCCGGTCAGGAATGAAGATTCCATCGCTGAGCCAGGTTGACATGTAGTCGGCGGCGCGGCTATATGGATTGTTGCTGCGGGTATCATAGGCAGTCTTCTTTCCGAGAATAAGCCGGATCATATTGAAAGGACTGCTTTCGTAGTAGCGGTCCTTCTCTTTGCTCGAGATAACGTCGAAAGGCGGCGTGATGACATCGGCAAGATGATTTACTTTTTCCGGATTATATCGTAATCCCTCGAACGGAAAAACTTCGGCCATGGTTAATTTTCCTTTACAGTTTGTCAGCGTAGACATGCCAGGCGATGGGAGGGCCACCTTCGCATGTAAGACAGCTGCTGCCCTACGACAACCTGCGACGCATGATTGCCCAGTCTGATACTAAAAAGACGGGGGCAGTTCAAGGTAAAAGAGCTTAACCCGCACATTTCATGAATCTCGCGCTATATTTGAAAAGTTGAAGCGTAAAGTCCCTTTATCTGCGGTACCTTCCACAATCGCCCCATTTAGAAAGAAGGCAGTTGACAGAATATTCCAAAAACGTTATTCAGGGCATCCGCGTAGGGTTGATGGAGGGATCAGGAGAGGTGGCCGAGCGGCTGAAGGCCCCGCTCTCGAAAAGCGGTATCCTGTCAAAAACGGGATCGTGGGTTCGAATCCCACCCTCTCCGCCATTATAACAATACATTTGATACACCATACACTTTGGGGAATGGCGCCATTGGCGCGATCTGCAGAAAATGCTTCCAGGATCCCCCCGCCTCATGACTGTCGCGAATCGCTAGCCCGCTGAAATGCGGAGAGATGTCCGAGCTGGCTGAAGGAGCACGACTGGAAATCGTGTGTGCTGTCACAAGCGGCACCGAGGGTTCGAATCCCTCTCTCTCCGCCATCAATTGCCAGAAAACCCTACCGATAGATTCTGTCGGTACACAGCCGACAGCAACCCAACAACCGCCTCCCCGTATGATCAGCGACTGAACGAATATTGTTGAGCATGCGGCTCCTGTTTCGACTCGTCGAGGGAATTCATGTCCTATCTGGTTCTTGCGCGTAAATACCGTCCTCAGAAATTCGATACGGTCATCGACCAGGACCATGTTACCCGGACCCTGTCCAATGCCATTGCGGCAGATCGCATGGCCCACGCGATCCTGTTCACCGGGCCGCGCGGCACGGGAAAGACGACTGTCGCCCGCATCCTTGCCAAATCAATGAACTGTGCCGAGGGGCCGACCGCGGTACCATGCGATGTATGTCGGTCCTGCCGCGAAATCACGACAGGCAGAGGCGCCGATGTTTTTGAAATCGACGGCGCTTCGAACAACAGTGTCGATCAGATTCGGGAACTGAGGGACAATGTCAAATACATGCCGGCCCACAGCCCCTATAAAATCTACATCATCGATGAAGTCCACATGCTCAGCACACCGGCATTCAATGCTCTGCTGAAAACGCTTGAAGAACCCCCCAGTCACGTCTTGTTCGTCTTTGCAACAACCGAACCTCATAAAATTCCGGTGACCATTCTTTCCCGTTGTCAACGTCATGACTTTAAACGTATCGGACTCGAATCGATTACCAGGCACATGCGCGAACTTTGCCGGCTCGAAAGCTTCGAAACAACCGACGAAAGTCTGACGCTAATTGCCAGGGAAGCCGGGGGAAGTATGCGTGATGCACTCAGCCTGCTGGACCAGGTGATGGCATGTTCTGGCACCGAAGCAACGAATAAGGATGTCGTGGAATTGCTGGGTGTTATCGACCGGGAAACGATTTTCAACTTTTCGGGTGCACTTCTCGATGGCGATACTCGCACTGTGCTGCAGATTCTGGACGATATCCACGACCGCGGTCATGATTTGAAACGCTTTTATTTCGATCTGGTGCAGCATTTCAGAAATCTGGTGGTTGTCAAGCTGAGCCGACAGACCGATCGCTTGGTCGATCTGCCAGCCCATGAAATCCAACGCATGCACGATCAGGTGGCTCTCGTAAGTACAGCCCATTTGAACCAACTCTTCGATCTACTGTTCAGGGAAGAACCCGCAGTTAAATTTTCTTCCCAAACAAAAATCGCCCTGGAAATGGTATGTTTCAGGCTGCTTCAGGCCAAACCCCTATTGAGCATCGAAACCCTCATCGAGCAACTCGATGATCTGCGAAACGAACTGGCCGACACTCGCCAGAGCGATGCTGGCCGACCGGATAACATACAGGATCCGCTGCCATCGTTTAATTCATCCGAGCAAAGCGCGGAAAGCCCCCCTCCAGGGGCCAAGGCTGTAATACAGGACCACCCGATCGCCGGCCCGGGCGAAGCGCCGGGATCCCTTCAATCCGCTTGGGGAAAGATCAAATCGCTCATCTCCGCTGATCACCCCTCCCTGGCAGCCAATCTATTAAAGTGTCAGTTGAAACAATTGGACGATAACCGTTTGATTATTGAGGTCGTCGGCAATGCGTTCAATCTTGCCATGATCCAAAAGAGCAAGAACATTGAAATCATCCAAAGGGTTTGTAAAGATGTCTTCGGCAAGGTTATGGACCTCGATGTTCGCACCGTCTCCGAATCACAAAACGATAATGTAAAAAAAAAAAGAGTACAATCAGCTCAAAAGCGAGGCCCTGAGCCATCCACTGGTCGCTGAAGCGCTGGATATATTTAACGGAAAACTTATAGATGTTAGAATCTTAAAGGAGGATAATTCATGAAAGGCATGGGGAACATGATGAAGCAGGCCCAGAAACTGCAGGCTAAAATGCTGCGCCTTCAGGATGAACTGGCTGCGAAAACGGTAGAATCCACAGCCGGCGGAGGTATGGTCAGGGTCGTCGCCAACGGTAAACAGCAAGTCGTGGCCATTCAAATCGAAAAGGAAGTGGTCGACCCGGAAGATGTAGATATGCTGCAGGATCTTATCCTGGCTGCCGTTAACGATGCCTTGACGCAATCCCAGGAAATGGTATCGACTGAAATGGCAAAGCTAACGGGCGGTATGAGCATACCGGGTTTGACATGAATTATTACCCTAAAACTATCCGCAAAGTCATCACGCACATTTCGAAGCTGCCGGGTATTGGTGAAAAAACGGCCGAACGATTGACCATGCACCTGTTGCGATCCCCGCGCATCGAGATCGAACAGCTGGCCCGGAGCATTTTAGAGCTCAAGGCGAATGTGCGACTGTGCGGACAGTGCTTCGGCTTGAGCGATACCGAAGTCTGCCACATCTGCAGCAATCCGGGTCGTGACCGGCATCTGGTATGCGTTGTTGAGCAGCCGGCCGACATGGTATCCATCGAGAAATCAGGCGCCTTCAAAGGGCGCTACCATATCCTGGGCGGTGCGCTGTCACCCATAAACGGCATCGGGCCAGATGAAATCCGGATCAGTGAACTGCTGTCCCGTTTAAACAAGGAAAGCATCGGCGAGGTTATCCTGGCAACCAGCACCACCGTTGATGGAGAATCGACTGCCGCTTATATTGCTGACCGTCTGCGGAACAACCCGGTCAAGATAACGCGTATCGCATCGGGAGTCCCCATTGGCGGCGATTTGAAATATATCGATCAGGTCACCCTCAAACGTGCCCTGGAAGGTCGCCATGACATCAGATAGCTTGACATCAACGAACATCTTCGAGTGCCGCAAATGTGGCGATTGCTGCAAGGGCTACGGCGGAACGTATCTTTCCAAAGCGGACATCGTCAAAATCGCCGACTACATCGGTATGTCCCCTGAAACCTTCGCGTCGACCCACTGCCGAATGTCGGGTAACAGGCCCCTACTGGCGCAAAAGTCGAATGGATATTGCGTTTTCTGGGATCGAATTTGCACAATTCATCCGGTTAAACCCCGCATGTGCCGTCAGTGGCCGTATATCGAAAATGTGTTGAGGGAAACGGAAAACTGGCGGATCATGGGTTCCATGTGTCCCGGAATCCAGTCTAAAGCACCGGAAAAAATTGTCAGGCAGCGCGTACGCGAAGAGCTTCGGGGCGAACACTCCAAGGATGAGGGGTGATCGGCTCCGGAACAAGATTTCGAATCCACGTGCCCGAACAGCCATTTTTGGCCCTATCCGACATTCCAGCGATGAATATCCATGACCTTGAAGGCGGCATTTTCTTTCCCGTCTGTAAGGATTCGGCTGATGATGTGTTTGTCTTCAAGGTCCTGCAGCCCTTGATCCAGAGCCGCTTTGGTTCCATTCCAAACTTCGGCAAGGCTCTTTGATGTAACGCTGCGTCCGGCATCGGTTAATCCGCACACCAACAGGTAAACGGAAATCGTTTCCACGGAAAGACCGATATCAAAGATGGACTGATTCATGGTTGGCCCGGAGCCATGGTCATGAGTATGCATGCGTGTCTCCTTTCAAAGCGGCAGATGCCGGAGCGGTTCGGTGGTGCGATACCATACCGTCACAGGTGACATATGGATTCCTGCCAAATAATCCCGCGGGGGTACCCGGATGCAACACCACACTCCAGCCAACGACGCGGTGCGCCCTCGGAGTCTGGTTTTTACCGCTTTTCAAAAATAAGATCCGAAATACGAAAGGATGGTATAAGTGTTTGTAGAAAAAAACGTTCGAATAACGGAACGTTTTTTTCTACAAACACTATACTACCGGCACCGTCGCATCCTCTATTATCTATTTAGTAAAAAAAAACGGGAGGCCACCGATATAAGCGGTGTTTCCCGTTTGCCGAATTTAAGGAACAACACTCTTCCCCTCAGATTATCCCCTATGGTTAACCCATTATTTCTCGTTCGAGAAAATACGGGATTTTAAATACTCACGATTCAGCCGGGCGATGTTGACGATGGAAATTTCTTTCGGACATTCGGCCTCACACTCCCTTTCGTTGGTGCAGTTACCGAATCCCAGACGGTCCATCTCACGCACCATGGCAGAAGCGCGCTTCATGGCTTCGGGCCGTCCCTGGGGTAGTAGCGCCAGATGGGAGACTTTGGCCCCCAGGAAAAGCATCGCCGATGCGTTCGGGCAGGCTGCGACACAGGCCCCGCAACCGATGCAGGCGGCGGCATCCATTGCCAATTCGGCGGTTTCCTCTGGAATCAAAAGTGCGTTGGCATCCGGAGCTCCGCCGGTATTGGCGGAAATGAAACCACCGGCCTGGATCATTTTGTCAAGCGCGCTGCGGTCGACCACGAGGTCTTTGACCATCTTGAATGCCCGAGCCCGCCATGGTTCTATGACGAGCGTGTCGCCGTTAGAAAAGTGACGCATGTGTAACTGACAGAGGCTCGTCCCTTTTTGAGGACCGTGTGGTCGACCGTTGACCACCGCACCGCAAGAGCCGCAGATCCCTTCACGGCAGTCGTGATCGAAGGCGATCGGCTCCTTACCTACCAAGGTCAAACCCTCGTTGACGACATCGAGCATTTCCAGAAACGACATGTCGGTCGATATGTCACGGGCTTCAAGGGTTTCCAGCTTCCCCGTGGTTGCCGGACCCTTTTGACGCCATATTCTTAACGTTAAATTAATGGTATTCGTCACTTGTAACTCCTTTGGGTCAATTCAACGTTTTCGAAAATCAGTGATTCTTTATCAAATTCCGGGTCCTTGCCTGGACCGGTGTATGACCAAGCCGCTACATGGCAAAATTTTTCGTCATCTCTTTGGGCCTCATTTTCATCGGTCTGATAGGCCTCGTTGAAGTGACCACCGCAGGATTCTTGCCGAGCCAAGGCATCGGTCACCATCAGTTCGGCGAATTCCATATAGTCGGCCACCCGGCCGGCGCGCTCGAGGCTCTGGTTAAAATCTTTGTCAACTCCCGGTACAATAACGTTTTCCCAGAATTCCTCTCTCAACTCCTGGATCATGTGTCGGGCCTTTTCGAGACCGTCGTTGTTGCGTGCCATACCGCAGTAGTCCCACATGATCAATCCGAGCTGACGGTGGAAATCATCCACGGTCCGCTTTCCATTGATGGTAAGTAATTTATTTATCCGTTCGCCGGCTTCCTTGGCTGTATCTTTGAAAGCCGCATGGCCCGTGTTCATTTCCTTAAAGGATTTTCCAGCCAGATATCCGCCGATAGTGTAAGGAATAACAAAATAACCGTCCGCCAGGCCTTGCATCAGTGCGCTGGCACCAAGGCGGTTGGCGCCGTGATCGGAGAAATTCGCCTCCCCGAGCACAAATAGCCCGTCAACCGTGCTCATCAGGTTGTAATCCACCCATAGCCCTCCCATGGTGTAGTGCACCGCCGGATAAATCATCATGGGTGTTTTATAAGGATCGTCACCAGTTATTTTCTCGTACATCTGGAAGAGATTGCCGTATTTTCTGGCAATAACATCCGCACCATCCCGTTTGATGGCATCAGCAAAGTCCAGATAAACGGCCAAACCGGTGTCCCCGACCCCTTTGCCCATATCGCACTGCTCTTTTGCATTGCGCGAGGCCACATCCCGGGGTACAAGATTGCCGAAGCTCGGATACTTGCTTTCCAGGTAATAGTCTCTTTCCGTCTCGCTGAACTGCTGCGGCGACCGCTTGTCACCGGGTTCTTTCGGCACCCACACCCGTCCATCGTTTCTCAGGCTTTCACTCATGAGGGTCAACTTGGACTGGTAGGTTCCATGAACCGGGATACAGGTCGGATGTATCTGGGTGAAGCAGGGGTTGGCAAAGGCAGCACCGCGTTTGTATGCCTTGAAGGACGCTGAAACGTTTGAGGCCATGGCATTTGTGGAGAGAAAAAAGACGTTTCCGTATCCACCGGTGCATAGTACGACAGCATGGGCATCATGGGTTTCGATTTTTCCGGTGATCAAATTACGAACCACAATGCCGCGCGCTTGTCCGTTGGCGACAACGACATCCAGCATCTCGCGGCGCGGAAACATCTGTACTTTGCCTAATGCCACCTGGCGCATCAAAGCGCTGTATGCTCCCAGCAATAGCTGTTGACCTGTTTGTCCCCGGGCGTAGAAAGTCCGTGAGACCTGAGCGCCACCGAAACTCCGGTTGGCGAGCAACCCCCCGTAATCGCGGGCAAAAGGCACCCCCTGGGCGACGCACTGATCGATAATGTTGTTGCTGATCTGGGCCAACCGGTAAACATTGGCTTCCCGGGCCCTGAAGTCGCCACCTTTGACGGTATCGTAGAACAGACGCCAGATGCTGTCGCCTTCGTTGGTGTAATTCTTGGCGGCATTGATGCCTCCCTGCGCGGCGATGCTGTGCGCTCGGCGGGGCGAGTCCTGGATGCAGAATGTTTTGACATTATAACCTAATTCGGCCAGTGAAGCGGATGCGGACCCGCCGGCCAAACCCGTACCGACAACGATGATGTCGTATTTACGCTTGTTGGCCGGATTGACCAGTTTTAATTCGAATCGATAGCGGTCCCACTTATCCGCTAAGGGACCGGCGGGTATCTTTCCATCAAGCGGCATGCAAAACCTCCTTAGACGATGGCCAGGTAGATTGGCAGAAACCCGAAGCCCAGCCCGACAACCAAGCTGAAGGCGATACTGGCTCCCATGATAAGCGGCATATACTTCGGATGATTGACACCGACCGTCTGAAAAGCGCTCCAGAAGCCGTGGCTGACATGAAAGGCCGTAACAACCATTGCCAGGACATACAGCAGAACATAGACAGGACTGGCGAAGGCCTGAGCGAGGATGTCATAGATTGTGGTACCGGATTTGTCGACGAAGTGAAAGTTGATTAGGTGGAAAACGACGAATGCCAGGATAATCAAGCCGGTATACGGCATGGTCCGGGAGCCGATCGTACGGCCACCGCCGGTTTTTTTAACGGCATAGCGCTCAGGTCGCGATGCGAAATTCTGATAAAAGAGAACCAGACCGATGGCAACATGCAGGATAGCAAAAACAAGCAGACCCAATTCTGACACCGTAACCAATGGACCGAGGCTGTGAAGATGCTCGGCGTAGGCATTGAAAGCGTCTCTGCCACCATAAATAAAAAGGTTACCGGCAAGATGGGTTGTCAAAAAGGCGCAAAATCCGAGGCCTGTGACAGCCATCATCCATTTCTTGCCAATCGAAGACGTAAATGTCTGTGCAAACCAGTTCATGCACTCCTCCATTTCAATCTTTCTTTCTGCATTTGGACAAAGGAATTTGTTTAAAGGCTACCCTTGTTTCTGTCAACCCATTTTTTTCAACCACCAATTGTCATAGGGTGTTTTCAGGATATCATCCGCCAGTGTTCGGGCCGCGTCCGTTTGAAGTCGGCCGATTATCGGTGGAAGCCATTTTTCCGGTGGTTTGTATCCGATGTCGGCCAGCGCTTTGAGGTCAATGATCAGGGCCAGCTGGTCTGCGTCTCGGGCGAGTTTGGCCTCCGTGGTCTGATTGGCCTCGAATTCACGGATAAGTTCTTCCAGTACGGCACCAAAAGGTACCCCTGCAACCGTATCCCGGAGAGCCTTGTCAGCATCTGCACGAACATAGTCTTTGTGAACCGTATTCAGATCGCCGATTCGGGCCTCGTTCAAATCGTGCACGAGGCACATGCTGATCAACCGGCTGCCATTGATATCGGGGACGATGTTGGCCAGGATAAAGGCAATAAAGGTCGTGCTGTAGCTATGTTCAGCCACAGATTCATTCCCTGCCCCGAGGAATTGAAATCCGGATCGGGGAATGTCTTTCAAAAGATTGGCCTGAAAAAGCAAATCGACGATATTACTCATTAATATCTCCAAATTCTTCCAGAATGTATGCCTCGTAATAAGTGCAAAGGTGCGCTGTTGGTTTTCTCGGGAACGATTGAATCAGATGCATTGTTGGCAAATATGGCCTCAAATATTCAGTTCCTTTAGGATGAGGAACCGGTCCTCAGCGTGTCACATTTGTTGGCGGCATCGAAAAAGAGATACACAGGGTATTGACTACAATAAAATGGGGCAGCGGGCAACAATTTGATAAACGTATAACCCAGAAAAACATCAAACTTCGCGCCTCATCCTATTCATCGCCTTGCGGTAATGCCGGATGCCCTTCTCTTATTGAATGCCATGGCCAACGAATCCTGGGAGCGCAGGTTTTATCAATCGCCCAAAACTATTGAAATTAAACTAAATATCGCCACAGATTATTAAAAACTTTTTAAATATGAAGGTTTTTTCAATCAACGGCTATACCTGTAAATCAACCGTTATCAAAATTATTAAATATTTTCAGTATAATACCAATTTTCCGAAAGTATGGCATTATTCTTGCGTTGAATTTCAAGCCAATCGAAAGAGGAGAATACAATCAAAGGGTACGACAGGGCCCGTACTGCTTACCGCCGTTTGTGTCGGCCAATTATCATTTGATGAATCCAAGATGAAACATACGGGTGCCCCCCAAACCCTTAAATATCTTGACACTTAGAAGATAACATTTTAGATTGGTCAAATTTATTGATACGTCGATCTCACACAAGCTGACAATTTACTGCTTGCTCGTTCATCGCCCACAGCCCACATCCGCGGAGATTCCCAATGACGCACTCCGATCTAAATATCATTAGCATCTTTTTACATGCCGGTCTGGTGGTCCAGCTGGTATTGGTTTTGCTTCTGTTTTTTTCGATCACCTCCTGGGCCATTATTCTCGTTAAATCCCGCTACATCGGACGGGCCTTTAAAGAATCGGCCCAATTTATCGATTTTTTCTGGAAAAGCAGGGATTTGTCAAATGCGTTCGTCAAGGCAAAACAGTTGGATTCCAGCCCGATCGCGCGAATATTCCGCATGGCTTATTTGGAACTCAAAAAAATCAGCCAAACCGAAATTTCACCGGGAAGCAGCTCACCGCAGTCTGGAGATTCACAATCATTGCGGACCCAATTCACAGGCACTGACAATATCAAGCGCGCATTGCGGCGGGCGATGAACACGGAAATGACGCGCCTCACCCAGATGGTGCCCTTCCTGGCGACGACCGGTAACACGACCCCGTTTATCGGCTTGTTCGGTACCGTCTGGGGGATCATGACCTCATTTCGAAGTATTGGTCTCAGTGGATCTGCGAATCTTGCCGTTGTTGCACCAGGCATTTCAGAGGCATTGGTTGCAACAGCGGCCGGACTGGCTGTGGCGATACCGGCCGTTATCGCCTTTAACTATTTCAACCAGAAAATTAAAGTTATTGAAACCGAACTGCTGAGTTTTTCGGCCGATTTCCTGAATATCGTCGAAAGAGATATTTTACGGATTGAAAGGAGAAATCGTTGACATCCGGCGACAATAGAAACGATTTCATGTCCGAGATCAACGTTACCCCTTTTGTCGACGTCATGCTGGTGCTCCTGATCATTTTCATGGTGACAGCACCCATGATGACCCAGGGTGTCGACGTATCTCTTCCGGAGGCGACATCCGAGGCATTGCCTTCGGAAACCGAACAGCTGATGGTCTCGGTCGATAACCAGGAACGGGTGTTTATAAATGACGTTACGGTCTCTGTAGAAGAACTTGGCGACAAGCTGAAAAGAATTTTAAACGGTCGTGAAGACCGGCGGGTCTATTTGAAGGCGGACAAGGATATTTCTTATGGAACGGTTGTCCGGATCATGTCTGAAATAAAATTGGCTGGGGTGGAGAAATTGGGAATGGTGACCCTTCCGCCGACAGAGAAAAATAGCAATAAAAAACAATAACCGCGACAATGAAAAATAAAAAGGAAGCGCCCCAAACTTCCTCTCACAGGTTAGCCAGTACAAAGCCGGAAAACCGCATTCTGATCTCTTTCATAGCGATATCGGCGGTTCTCCATCTCATATTTATTGCAGGCATTATCCTGGTGCCGGCTTTGGCTCCGGCGAAAAGATATATACCGACGGTGGTAGACGTCAGCCTCGTTTCTCTTCCGGCCCAGGGCACTGCCCCGGTCGAAGCCGTTGTTCCGGAAAAACCGGAAGTGCTGGAAGCTGTGCCGGAAAAAATTGAAGCCAAGCCGGAACCGGTAAAACCACCGCCACCACCACCAAAACCTGTTGAGAAAGTGTCGATTGAACCCAAGCCGACGGCATCGAAAAAGAACAAGGAATCTTTAAAGCACAAAACATTCAAGCCTTCGCAGGTTGTCAAGGAATCGGTAAGCAAACTTGAAAAGGAAGTAGAGGAAAAGCGCCAACCGACGCTGGAAGATACGCTGAAACGCCTGAAACGAGAAGTCGAACGGGAAGACAAAAAACCTCGCGCCGGTAGAACCGGCCCCGTGGGGGCTCCCTCAGGCCGACCGGGTGGATCGGGTCTGACTTCCGCCCAAGAACGAGATCGCGTCCGGATATATCAGGCTGAAATCGCTTATCAAGTACAAAAAAACTGGGCATTTTCAGAGCAACTGGCCGGGGGCAGAACCGATATTATGGCGGCCATAGGTATCAAGATCATGCCTGATGGCGAAATCACAGACATTTGGTTCGATCAGAGATCCGGCAACAGACATCTGGATGAGTCTGCATATCGTGCCATCGTGAAATCGAATCCACTGCCACCGCTCCCCCAGGGGTTGTTCGGATCCCACTTCACCGTAGGGCTCCGGTTCGGACCGGGCGGTATCAAATGATACTGGACCCGGTATAGACTGTCATCATTTCAAGGAATCAAAAGAATGCTCAGATCGGTTTTCAACCTGGTAAAGGTGACCTTACTTCTCATCGTTATTCTCTTACCGGCAACCGCGTTCGGTCAATACGAATACATCGACATCAACAAGCCTTTTCTGCGTAAAATTCCAATGGCTATACCGGAATTTTCCCGTCTCAGTGAGGCCGGAACGGATGCGCCACCCCTCAAACAGGCGACTGAAATCCTCACAAGCGCACTCGACTTTACCGGTTATTTCAATATGCTGGACCCGAAAGGATTTCTTCTGGAGCCCGGAAATCCCATTTTAACCGCCGATCAAATCAATTTTAAGAATTGGACCACCGTCGGGGCCGAATTGTTAGTGACGGGCGGCTTGTCCCAAAATGGTTCACTTATCGACCTTGAGCTGCGCCTTTTCGATACGTTTACTGGCAAGCGGATCGTTGGCAAACGTTACCACGGTACCGTTTCCGATATGCGGCGAATCATTCTTCGCTTTTGCACTGAAGTTATCATGCAACTTACCGGTCAGCGTGGCGTATTTGACAGTAAAATCGCCTTGGTTTCAAATGGAACCGGCAACAAAGAAATATTTTTTTGTGAATTCGACGGCAGCAAACCGGTGCAGTTTTCCCGTCACAACTCCATCAGCATGTTCCCTGCCTGGTCATCCGATGGCAAATGGATTGCCTATACGTCTTACGTTAACAACAAACCGGATATATTGATTCGCAGCACAAATGGTAAAGAAAAAGCAGTCATTTCCGAGAAGGGTATCAACATCGCGCCGGCCTGGGTTCCGGGCCAGTTCACCCTCTCAGCAACCCTCTCTTTCTCCGGCAACCAGGAAATTTATCTGTTGACTGGGGCGGGGAAAATTATTAAAAAGATTACGAACAGCTGGGCCAGTGATTTATCCCCAAGCTGGTCGCCAGACGGAAAAAAGATGGCATTCGTGTCAAATAGAACCGGGGCACCGCAAATATACATTCAGGATTTTAACTCCGGTCGAGAAGAACGTCTGACCTTCGAGGGGAACTATAACACCCAGCCGGATTGGTCGCCGACCGGAGATCGAATTGCATATTCTTCCATGACCGGGGGACAGAACAATATCGTCGTCATTGATCTGAAGAGAAGGGAACCGGTTCAGCTGACGCAGGATGTCGGCAACAACGAATCTCCTTCCTGGTCACCGGATGGTAGTTTGATCGTTTTTAGCTCAACACGTGAAGGACCATCGAGAATTTACGTCATGACGGCCTTCGGAACGGATCAAAGGAAATTGCTCACCTTGCCGGGTGATCAATCCAGTCCGAGTTGGTCGCCGAATTTAAGTCCAAATTGAGTATTGCTGAAACCTGAAAGGAGGAAAAAACATGCGAAGGAAATTATGGGTTTTTCTGGCACTGTTCCTGGTCTTACCGGGCTTGCTGGGAACGGTATCATGCGCGAAAAAAACCATTAAAAAGGAGGAACCTGCTCCGGCCCCAGCTCCGGCTCCGGCTCCGCCACCACCGCCACCCGCTCCAGCTGACGATTCGGCCGAGCGGGCACTAGAAGCGGCCAAAAACCAATTCCAGAGCGAGCACGTTTACTTTGCTTTTGACAAGTCGGTTCTGGATGATATTGCCCAAGCGACACTGAAGAGCAAGGCCGAATTTCTAAAGGCCAATCCGGACATCTACTTCACAATCGAAGGTCACACCGACGAACGTGGAACCAATGAATACAACCTTGCCCTCGGCGATCGCCGAGCCGATAGTGCCAAATCGTTCCTGATTGATTTAGGAATTGAAGCCTACCGTATCTCGACCGTCAGCTACGGTGAAGAACGCCCGGTCTGTATGGAGCAAACCGAAGATTGCTGGGCCAAGAATCGGCGCGATCAGTTCGTCATCAATTAATTCATTAAGCCGGCATGCCGCCGTATGGCAGTCCACTGCCACGGTGGCGTGCCTTATGCTCGATAGAGAACGGATCGAAGAAATTCTGCCCTGTGAAATTTAACGTTGGCGGCTTTTTCCTCAACCGAAAGCTTCGTGGAAAGCACGCCGAAAGAATTCGGTCCTGAGTTTCAAAGAAAGCGGCAAGCGGTCTAACATCAGCCGCTTGCCGCTTTCTTGCATGCTGCCACTCGAAAATACTTTCGAGTAAGCCATTCCCTTTACCAACCACCCTTTATGATCTACCGGATGACCGCCATGAAATATCAGCCGATTAGCATTTTTATTCTTTGTATGGCCATTGTTGCAGGTTGTGCTGGGCGCACTGACGTTATCGTGCTGGACGACCGACTGTCAAGCGTCGAGGGACAACTCGCGCAGGAGAAATCCCGAATCGAACAATACGGCCAGACTGTAGATGCCAAAGAGCAAAATCTTCGCTCCCAATCCGCTAGCCTGAGGGTGGAAATCGAATCCCTGCGGGAGCAGATCGGTGCCCTCAACGGTCGACTCGAAGAAATCGAACATCTGGTCAGGGAGGATCGCAAGACGCTTGAAGATAGCGGTAAAAACAGAGCGACTGAGTTCGGGCAGGTACAAGAAAACATAACGCAGTATGACAGCCGTATCTCCCGCATCGAAAAGTACCTCGATTTGGGACCGGTGACCGCGCCCGTGGCTGCAAAACCGACTCAGCCCCAAATGCCACCACCGGAGGCCGACCGCCCAAGTGGTTCTGACCATGAAATGTACAGCCGCGCCAAACAGGCGTTTGATGCCGGCGATCTGGACGCTGCCCGTAACGGCTTCCAGGACATGATCAAGCGTTATCCTCAATCCAATAATGCCGACAATGCCCAATTTTGGCTCGGC
Organism: uncultured delta proteobacterium; assembly: GCA_963848135.1. Taxonomy (GTDB): domain Bacteria; phylum Desulfobacterota; class Desulfobacteria; order Desulfobacterales; family SG8-13; genus JARFQH01. Next base: position 65,207 of record CAWKCK010000009.1, on the reverse strand, counting down.
GAGATATTCTACCAGGAAAAATGGTACGAAAAAGCCATTGTCGAATATCAAAAAGTTATTGAGAACTACCCGAACGGAAACAAGGTCAAGTCTGCTCTGTTAAAACAAGGCTATGCCTTTTTAAACATCGGGGACAAATCAAATGCCAGAATAATTCTGAAAGAGTTGATCAAAAAATACCCCGATTCAAGCGAGGCTCAGATCGCGACTAAAAAACTGAGCCAGATAAAATAGCGGTTATGCACTTGCGTTACCTCCTTTTCGACGAATCCGCTACCAAAGCCAACATGCGGTGCCTGGGAGAATGAAAATTATCGGTATAGATCCCGGCTTGTCTTCAACCGGCATCGGAATTGTGCGGGGAAGGGGTATCCGCATTGACGGTTTCTCATACGGCAGTGTCGACACTTTAAAAACCATGACTCTTCCCGGTCGGCTGAGAAAAATCTACACAAAAATTGCGTCGCTTTTAGAGAATGAAAAACCGGATTTGATGGTTATTGAGGATATATTTTCACTCCAGCAATATCCTAAATCCGGGATTGTTCTGGGCCAGGTTTCAGGAGTGATTCTGCTTGCCGCAGAACAAATCGGCGTGACGGCCCGTGAAGTGCCGGTCCGAGAGGCCAAGCAGGTTCTGACCGGCAACGGGAACGCGTCTAAAATTCAGCTCGAAAAATCGGTTCGACACCAGCTGAAGCTTCCGTCCCCGATCCGTCCCTTACATGCCTCCGACGCCCTTGGCCTCGCTCTGATCGGCCTCTATCGCCACGGCTGCTGAGGACTATGCACGTCTATTTCAGAAAAAGCAGCTGACAGAAAATTGGATTAAATCGCTCGAATCAGGTTTGAACGCGAGGTGCCGGCCGATGAATAAGCGCCGCATTATCAATGAAATGCGAACGCTCCCCGCAGAAAATAAAGGGCCGAGCGATCCTGCCTGCAACGCAACCATTTGAACGATATGGGGTATTGAATCCGTCCGAATGCAACTTTTGAATACATACGAATCATTCGATGGTCTGGGATCATGATCGGTTATCTTGAAGGAAATCTGCTGAAAATAGGTCAAGACCGCATTTTGCTTCTGGTGAATCAGGTCGGCTATGAAATTCTCCTACCGGCCTATGCGTTAGAAAACTTAGAAGCAAACAGCATCGGGGATCCGCTGGCTCTATTTGTCTATTTCCAACAGACGGAAAGACAACCCAAACCAGTATTGATCGGCTTTAATACCGAAGATGAAAAGGACTTCTTTCAACATTTCATTTCCGTGGGGGACATCGGCCCCCTCAAAGCAATCAAAGCCATGACAATACCGGTCGGGGAAATCGCCCAAGCCATCGAAACCAAGGACCATGCCGCTTTAAAAAACCTAAAAGGGATTGGCGAACGAACGGCTAAAAAGATCATTGCGACACTGTCGGGCAAAATGGATCGGTTTGCCCTGCCGGTCAAGTCCGTAAAAAGACCGCCGTCAATCTCCGAAGAAACTTTCGACGCGGTCATTGATGTTTTGGTTTCACAGCTCGGGCACAAAATATCGAATGCCCGGCGGATGGTTAAAGAGGCCTTGGAACGAAATCCTTCGCTGAAGACACCTGAAGAGCTGTTCGAAGAAGTCTACCGCGGAGAATCGTGACCCTGAGAGCCCAAAAGATACCATAAATTAGGATGTTGAACCAGGATCAAGGCGGATCCGAGATTCCCCGCCGTGAGGGACTTCCCGCCTGATCGATCCTTCTCTAAGGGTCGCAGCCCGCATCCTGAAGGATGTCGAGGACGTGAAACGAGGAACCAAGGCTGAGACTTGTCCGTCTTTGGAAGACTGGTCCGCCTCCGGCGGATGGGGCTAAGAATCTCATTGAGGTGACTTCTGGTGATATATCCGTATTAGAGACCAAAGATATCGGGATGACCATGTCTGATGATGTGATTAAATATTCTTCCGCAGATCGAGAACTCGTATCCGGAGAGTGCCTACCGGTCGATTATGACTCGAACATCCTTTCTTTGCGTCCCAACTGTTTCACCGACTATGTGGGGCAAAAAGAAATCGTAGAAACACTTAAGATCGCGGTTGAGGCCGCTAAATTGCGAAACGAGCCTATCGACCATATTCTCTTTCACGGCCCACCCGGTTTGGGCAAAACCACCCTGGCCCACATCATTGCCAATGAGATGGGAGGCAACCTGACAGTAACTTCCGGGCCGGCCTTGGAAAAAGGTGGCGACCTTATTGGTATTCTCACACATCTCGAAGAAGGCGATGTGCTGTTTGTTGATGAAGTCCACCGGATCCCGCGCGTTGTAGAAGAATTGCTTTACCCGGCAATGGAAGATTTCGCGATCGATTTCGTTTTTGACAAAGGCGTCCATGCCAGAAGTCACAGGTTTCGCCTCAAACGCTTCAGCCTCATCGGCGCGACGACACGGATTGGGTTGCTCTCTTCACCACTGCGGGATCGATTCGGCATTTTACGCAACCTCGAATTTTATACCGTTGCCGAATTGGTTCGAATTTCACTGCGTTCTTCAGCCTTGCTCCAAGTCCGCCTGGATGATTCCGGCGCAACCGAACTGGCGCAGCGTTCACGCGGAACGCCGCGGATCGTCAATCGACTTCTCAAACGTGTCAGAGACTATGCTCAAGTGCGGGAAGACGGTGCCATAAAACGGGGTACGGTGGAATCCGCCTTGGCCCTGGAAGGTGTAGATAAAAGAGGATTAACAGATCTCGATCGACGATTCATAACAACCATTATAGAATTTTACAACGGTGGGCCGGTTGGAATCGAAGCCATTGCGGCAACACTTCAGGAAGAAACCGATACGTTGGTGGATGTTGTCGAACCCTATCTGCTAAAGGCGGGATTTATTACGCGCACATCATCCGGAAGAAAAGCAACCGAATCGGCCTACCATCACCTGGGCTTCAAAACACAAAAGAAGTTGTTCTAAAAATCATCATTCAATGACCGCGGCCGATTGCCCGAATGAATGGATTAATAAGACCGCTTTGAGCGGTCCACAAACAATACCTCCGACTTTCCGGAGGTCATTGAAATTTTAGGTCTCATAATGTCGGTCATCACCTTATTGACAGACTTTGGCAACCAGGATGCCTATGTGGCCATTATGAAAGGCGTGATCCTCTCGATTAATCCACAGGCCACCATTATTGATATCACCCACGAAATCGCCCCCCAGGACGTGCGTCAAGCGGCCTATCTCATCCCGCACGCCAGCAGGTACTTTCCCCAGGAAACAGTTCATATCGTCGTCATCGACCCGGCTGTCGGCAGTTCGCGCGCTATTATTGCCCTGCGTGCGCAAGGCCAGACGTTTGTGGCACCGGATAATGGTGTCCTGTCTCTTCTATTGGCGGACAGGAAAGTCGATACCGCTTGCCGGGTGGAAAACGCCGCGTATTTTTTGAAACCCGTCAGCAATACCTTTCATGGCCGTGACATATTTGCCCCTGTCGGGGCCCACCTCTCGCTTGGACTATCCTTCGAACAAATCGGTCCGCCGCTTGCCATCTCAGCTCTTGAACGGCTGAATTTTCCAGTACCCAAACTCACCGGCGATGGCCAGCTGCTGGGTACCGTTATTGCCGTCGACCGGTACGGAAATTTGATCACAAACCTTGATTGGAACACCATAAAATGGCATTATCCTAAAGCCGAAAGAGAAAAACTCCAATTCAGGATCGAGGGACACAGTATCATGGGCCTAAGCCGGACCTATGAGGAGGTGACACCGCAAAGGCCTTTGGTTTTGGTCGGCAGCCGTGGTTTGCTTGAAATTTCTGTAAACCGAGGAAGTGCCGCTGAACTCTTCGGGATGACAGCAGATTCATCATTTATCGTCAGGGTCGCTTAACCCAAAAATTTCATAAGGGTATGCATCATGAGCAAATGGATAAAAGACCTCAACATACAAAATCCGACAAAAGGTTCCCGAGGAGACCGCCGGTGGACTTTGCTGTTTATCGGCGATCGCAGCAAGACGATCGCCTTCAACCACCTTAAAGCCGCAGTTATCATAACGATCCTCATCATTCTGGCGCTAACAGGCTTTTCAATCGGTTTGGGATACCTATACCGGGATGCGCTGGTAGACATACGAACCTTGTCTGACAAGATCGACACTTTGGACCAGAACGTGATCTCCCTGAAAGATGAGAAAGACATTCTCATAGCAAGGCTGGTAATGGCAGAATCACGGGTTGACGGATCTCTTTCCAACAAGGGCAGGAACCTTCCCAGTAATCCTGCCGACACCCCTTTGACCGAAGAACCCGCACCCAACGTTTCCAGGTTGCCGGCCGTTTCGCAATCGCCTGAGGAAGAGACGGCAACCACGGCTGCTGAAAATGATAAAGCCGTTTACCACAAAGTTGAATCTGGAGACTCGCTCTATTTGATCAGCCTCAGTTATGGGGTCTCCATCGATTTGCTGCGCAAGTATAACGATTTGCAAGAAGGTCACATGATCCACCCCGGTCAAATGCTTGTGATCAAACCCGGTACCGATGCTGAAACGGTTGCATCAGCGAAACCGGCGCCAACCCCTAAGAGGGTTGCGCCAAAACCGGATGAACAACCGGTTGTTAAAGAGCCCGGTCCGGGTATGAAAGTGGCAGTCGAAAAAATGACCACTGTCTTTGAACCGGGAGCCAATCTCCTGCGGGTAGAGTATGTTATCCGAAATACGGGTGAAAAAACTCAGCCCATTAACGGCCAAACCGTCGTTATCTTAAAGAATGAAAACAATGATCCGAAGGGTTGGCTGGTGCTGCCGTCGGTTCCGCTAGAATCCGACCGACCAAAAGGCACGGAAGGATATTTCTTTTCGATTTACAATTACCGCACCATACGCTTCAAAGTAAATGATCAGGCAGATACCGACCGATTCACTGCAGCCATTGTGTACGTGTTCTCTAAGACGGGCGACTTGGTATTGGAAAAACAATTTACGGTAAGTATAAAAGGGGCGAATACGCCTCAGTCTGATACTTGAAAAACCTGCCGGCACACAGCCATTTCAGCGGACCGGTCCCCTGGTCCGTTCACAAATAAGGAAGGCTATGAAATAGATTTGGTTGCCCTGTATTCAACCAAGAATATCGCATCAACGGGATTTCTGGGCACACATCTTTTCGATAAGTTCTCTGAAATCGAGTTGCAAAGAGGCAAAGTTGTCGAAGGTAACATCGTCAAACGGTAAGTCAAAATGCTGTTTGATAATGCTGAATATTTCAAGATAATTCAACAGAATCCGCCGTTCCCAAACCAGACCGAGCCGGGAAGCAACAGCAGTTATGGCGGTTTTGGTGCCCTCGATTTCCAGAAAATCCCCGAAGGGCATGGCGTCGAGGCAAAGATGAGTGGCATTTAACACAAAGGTCTCGCGCCACTTTTCATACACCTGCCGCCGACGGAACCCGAGTTTTTCGAGAATCCGTCTCATCACGCCAAAATCACTGACGGTCACTTCATACTCTGTGCGGATTTTAAACTGATTGTCCGTTTCGGGGGGCCTGGCTTTGAAAGTCAGCGTCGTGCGGTCAGCCTTGCGCAGACGCAATAGTGATGAATTCCCGGTAAGGCTGCCGTTTGAATCGTCGAAACGAAAATTCGTCTCAAACACCCTGCCCCGGTCGATCGCGCCGGTCCCGGAAATTCTTTGGCGCAGATTCTCAACATCCGTCAAAAAGAATTTGACTTCGATTTCCAAGGGCTCCGCTTTTATTGCCACAGATGCCTACCTGTCTCCCCCACATCGTTCATGAGGTATTCAAAGTTGGGTTTAAAATTGACTTCCCTTCGTTCCTAATCTTGATCGGGCAAGGGATGGCATTTACCGGTTCATCCCGACCGTTTCGTTCCGGTATCGCTAAAAAATAGGATATGTGCTCATTGGCATTGTCACATAATACACCCTAAACATCAATTACACATTCTGTTATGATGCCAACGTATCCCCGTGAAACCGTGTGGGGTGAAAATACTATTTACTTTATCGGAAATCTATGCGCACTGATTAATGCTTGATAAGCGATGATACTGGCGGCCGAGAAGAATGCGCTATGAACACCCTGGAAAAATTCAGCACCGAACAGCTTGAAATCGTCAACGACGCTGTTGGTATGGCCGAAGAACTGGTGAGTAACTTCTACAAAATGTCGGCCAGCCAATGGCTGCACCGACGTTTCGATATCAAAACGCTCACTGATCTGAAAACGGATGAAGTTGTTCATGGTCCATTCGCTCAAATTATCCGTTACGAGGGCCGGCACCGTGCCCATCCATTGGGCAGTTCAACTTACGATTTGTACAAAATCTGCCTGCAAGATCACGCAATTTTAGCCACCCTGACCCAGCAGACGGGGTTGCTCCTATTCCCTTTTGTACTTTATATCGTTACCCACGAGTTGATACACATCGTTCGGTTCAGCAAGTTTCTCCAGTATTTCGATGCACCACAGGATGAACGCCTGGCTGAAGAGAAACGAGTGCACGCCAAAACCCACCATATCCTCAAACCTTTGCAATTGGAGGGTCTCTCCGCGGTTCTAAATTTTTACAACGAATGGCGTATCCCTTATGATGACCTGAAATAACCCTGAGTTCCCGCGATCAATAGTGGAATACAAACACACTTATTGGTACAATCCTACTTGACAATCAATCGGTGAATGAGTACTGTTCGCCCGCCAGAGACAGGCCGTGCCTGACATATGTTCACCGTTCGGAGGAACTCACCTATGCCCATTTACGAGTACGAATGCGCCAAATGCGGAATGGTCGAGGAAGCGATTCAGAAGTTCTCGGATAGACCCCTCACCCGCTGTAAGCAGTGCTCAGGAAAGCTTCACAAGCTTGTTTCCCACACAAGTTTTCACCTAAAGGGAACCGGTTGGTATGTCACCGATTATGCCAACAAAGCCCGTTCAACTTCCTCCAGCGACACGAAAAACGATAAAACGGAAAGCACAGCGACCACAGGTAGTACCGACACAGATACGAAACCGGCGACAAAATCCACAAAAAAATAGAATCCGATCACAGGCAGTCGTTGCCAAAGCGAGCATGTTGGTTTCTTGTGGCTTCAATGGTGCGATTCCGGCTGCAAACGGAATTTGCTGAAGGAACGGCAGAATCTGAAACAGGAATCATTTTTAATGAAAAAATTTCGCCGGTGCCACTTTACAAAAAAATAACCATGATTATTATAACCTCGAAATGAGATAATATCGTCTTAAAATTTATCAACTAATTGTTAATACTGCCAATATTTTATCGATACTGCAGATCGATTTCTAAATGGGCTGCATCTAGCGGCCCGAAACCCGAACAATTCAATTTATCATTCATCACAGCTTAAAGGAGAAGGCTTGTTATGAAACTGAGACCATTACAGGACCGCATTCTGGTGCAGCGCGTTGAGGAAGAGTCTAAAACCAAAGGGGGTATCATTATTCCGGATACCGCCAAAGAAAAGCCGGCAGAGGGAAAAGTGTTCGCCGTCGGTAACGGAAAAATTGGCGATGACGGCAAACGGATCGCACTGGAAGTAAAAAAAGGCGACCGCATACTTTTTGGGAAGTATTCCGGAACAGAGGTTAAGATTGAAGGTGAAGAATATCTCATCATGCGTGAAGACGACGTCCTTGGCGTAATCGACTAATTTAGGTGAAATGGAGGAGAATTTACAATGGCAAAGATTATTAAATATGACATGAAAGCCCGTGAAGCGATGCTCAACGGGGTTCGTACACTCGCCGATGCTGTGGTTGTCACCCTGGGACCCAAAGGCAGAAATGTCGTCATCGACAAGTCCTGGGGATCCCCAACAGTCACAAAAGACGGCGTCACCGTGGCCAAGGAAATCGAGCTGGAAGACAAGTTTGAAAATATGGGCGCTCAGATGGTCAAAGAAGTCGCCAGTAAAACCAGCGACATGGCCGGCGATGGAACGACCACGGCAACGGTTCTGGCCCGCTCCATCTATGAAGAGGGCCAAAAACTGGTGGCCGCCGGCAACAACCCAATGGCCATAAAGCGCGGGATCGATTCTGCGATTGAAACCTGTGTCAAAGAGCTGCATAAGATGAGCAAACCGACCAAAGATCAGCGCGAAATCGCCCAGGTCGGCACCATATCCGCCAACAACGATGAAACCATCGGCAACATCATTGCCGAAGCCATGAACAAAGTCGGCAAAGAAGGTGTCATCACGGTCGAAGAAGCCAAGGGCATGGAGACAACCCTGGAAGTCGTTGAAGGTATGCAATTCGATCGCGGATACCTCTCACCTTACTTCGTTACCGATCCTGAAAAAATGGTAGTATCCCTGGAAGACCCGGTTATCCTGATAAACGAGAAAAAGATCAGCAATATGAAAGATCTTCTGCCGGTTCTCGAGCAGGTTGCCAAAATGGGCAAACCTCTTCTGATCATTGCCGAGGATATCGAAGGTGAAGCCCTGGCGACATTGGTTGTCAACAAACTGAGAGGGACACTGCAGGTCGCGGCCGTTAAAGCACCTGGGTTCGGTGACCGCCGAAAAGCCATGTTGGAAGACATCGCCATTTTGACCGGCGGGCAGGTCGCCTCGGAAGACTTGGGCATCAAACTGGAGAATCTATCGATCAAAGATCTGGGAAGTGCCAAACGCGTGACCATTGATAAAGACAACACGACCGTTGTTGATGGTGCCGGTTCCCGCTCGGCCCTCGAAGGCCGTGTCAAACAGATCCGGGCGCAGATCGACGAAACGACTTCGGACTACGACCGCGAAAAACTCCAGGAACGTCTGGCCAAACTCATCGGCGGCGTGGCTGTGATCAATGTCGGCGCAGCAACCGAAACGGAGATGAAAGAAAAGAAAGCCCGCGTCGAAGACGCCCTCAATGCCACCCGGGCAGCTGTTGAAGAAGGTATCGTTCCCGGTGGTGGAGTGGCTCTGGTGCGCTGCCTGGCAGCCCTTGACAAGCTTCGCCTCAAAGGCGAACAAAAACTTGGGGTGAAAGTTGTCATGCGGGCCGTCGAAGAACCGCTTAGGCAGATCGCCAATAATGCCGGCCTTGAAGGCTCGGTCGTTATCGACAAAGTGAAAAACTCCGAAGGTGCTTTCGGCTACAACGCCGACACCAACGAGTATGTCGATCTGATCGAAGCCGGTGTCATCGATCCCACCAAAGTGGTTCGATTTGCGCTGCAGAATGCAGGCAGTGTGGCATCGTTGATGTTGACCACCGAAGCCATGGTGGCTGAAAAACCGGATGATAAAGCGGACGCCATGCCCGGCGGCGGTGGACCCGGTGGCATGGGCGGCATGGGTGGCATGGGCGGCATGGGCGGCATGATGTAGTCTTTGCCTTTCGGATCCCCCCGACCTTAACTTATCTCGTAAGTAACGAAACCCCCGTGTCTAAATTGCACGGGGGTTTTTATTTTACTGTTTCGCCGTCTCCAGCGAAGATGTCGAACGAAATACTCGAAAATTCAATCAGATTTTCGGAATTTATTTTTAAATAGTACTGCAAATCCTTAGGTTCGGGTCCAATACCCAGTCTGACGATCGAAGATACTCTCCCCTTGCCTTCAATTTCTTGACTTTCCAGCCTAAATATTTTAAAATAATAGTAAATTCGGCTGAAAAAACGTCAACTTTAAGATTCGTTATTGGAGCTTCGAATGAAAATGAAATGGAGACATGTTTTCGGCACTGGGCTGTCAATCGCCCTTATGGCGGTCGTTATCCCCGGCAGTGGAACTATTAGTCTAGCTTCAGAGGCATCTTCGAGCGTTCAGTCCTCAAAAACCACGGGCGTTACCGGTGAGGTGATCGAGACGGAAACCGGAATCTACTATACCGTGAAAAAAGGCGACACACTCTGGGACTTGTCCAGAAAATTCTCTAACTCACCCTACCTCTGGCCGGATCTTTGGAGTGGCAATCCGCAGATTGCCAATCCCCATCGGATTTATCCCGGTGAAAAGATTCAACTTTTCCGGCGAGAGGACGTTGAAATGCATGCGGGACCACCCGTAACGACGGTTGCCGTGACTCAACCGGCGGCGATGCCGCCACCTGAAATGGGACAATTGACCTATTCAGGTATCGATCGGGTCGGTTTCATTCGGGAATCACAGGTTCCTCCCAGTGGCCGGATATTTAAGGTCCGCGGGATACATAAAATGATCTCGTCTGGCGACATCGTCTATATCAGCCGAGAGAATGATCAGAATCTCGGGCTTGGGCAGCGGTACACTGTCTACCGCACCCTGGGAGAGGTGCATCACCTCGGTACCGGTAATAAGATCGGCATTCAACATTACATATTGGGCACCGTCGAAATCACCCAGACAGAGCCCGAGTATGCCATAGGACGAGTGGTTTCGGCATACGCACGCATCAAAAAAGATGATCTGTTGATGCCCTATAAGCGGCGCTCGCCCAAAATTGCCAAAACCGCCCCACCTCCAGGCATTAAGGGGGAGATCCTTATGGCTGAAGAACAAAACAAGCTTATCGGGGACAACGTTACCGCTTTTATCGATAAGGGAGAAAATGACGGTATCAAGACGGGCCAGACCTTTAGTGTTTTCTACCAGGAAAGTGCACGGGTCCAACCTCAGCAGGAAAACGAGACGGTTCTGAAACCGGTTTCCTTCGGAGAGCTGGTGGTTCTGCACACCGAGGCCACCACGGCGACCGTCTACATCACCGATGCCAATCAGGTAATTATTCCGGGATCTCGATTCTCTTCACCGGAGCTTTAACTCTCGACGTAGCAGCAGATAATCATCAATTGTAAAAATGCGCGGCTCACTCGAATTTTCGGTAGCCGCGCATTTTTTTATGCGGGGAAAGTCAGCGCCGGTAGTATTGTAGCGCTTTTCAAAAGTAAATTCCGAAATACGAAAGAATGGTATAAGCAGCGTCGGGGATAAAAATGGTCGATTAACAGATCGTTTGACAACCACTATATCGTTGATTCGGGATAACAATAGGCAAGACATCTGCGCGTTGAAACTATTCCCAAGTGACCCGCAGCACTTCTTCGAAAGTTGTCGCCCCTTCAAGCATTTTCTTTATCGCACTCTCCCTCAGTGTGAACATCCCCTCTTCCCGCGCTCGTATGCGCAACTGTTCGACATCGGCATCACCTCTTGTCAGTTTTTTCAAGGATTCCGTGTAGGGTACGACCTCGAATATTCCGGTTCTTCCACGATAACCGGTGTTGCGGCATTTGATGCAGCCTTTGCCACGCTGAAGAACCACCCGGCCTTTATTGCTGATATCCAATCCGAGTGCGGCCAGTTCAGAAACATCCATTTCGAATTCTTCTTTGCAATACGGACAGATCTTCCGCATCAGCCGTTGCCCCAATACTCCCACAAGGGTCGCCTGAATCAAAAACGCGGGAACTCCCAGGTCCAACAGGCGGGTAACGGCTGACGGGGCATCGTTGGTATGCAGGGTCGAGAGCACCAGGTGACCGGTTAGAGCCGCCTGAACGGCGTTACGGGCAGTTTCGAGATCGCGCATCTCTCCGATCATAATGATGTCCGGATCCTGCCGTAAGATCGTGCGTAAAATATTACCAAAAGTGACATCAACGGCGCTATGTACGCCAATTTGATTGAAATCCTCGTGGATCATTTCAATGGGGTCTTCCACGGTGACAACATTGTTCTGCGGCGTCGACAACCTGCGAAGGGTGGAATACAACGTGGTTGATTTGCCGCTACCCGTCGGTCCACAGACCAATACGATTCCATGGGGCATGTGAATAAACTGTTTGTAGCGGGATAAATCTGTTTCGCTGAACCCCAATTCGGCAAGATCCTGAAAAAGAATATCCGGATCCATGACCCGCATGACCACCTTCTCGCCAAAGGCCACCGGAACGGTGGAAATTCGAATTTCCACTTCTATGCCGCCCTTGTCGGTCTTTATGCGTCCATCCTGGGGGCGCCGCTTTTCGGCGATGTTCAATCGCGAAAGGGTCTTGATACGGCTGATGATGGCATTGTGAACCTTTTTAGGCAGCTTGTATACCGTGTGCAGAACACCGTCAATCCGCATCCGTACCAGAAGGTTTTCCCGTTTTGGCTCCAGGTGAATATCACTCGCCCGCTGTTCGAAAGCATAGAGCAAGATATGATTGACCGCATTGACAATATGCTGGTCGGTCGGCGGCAAGTCTTCGTCTGCCTTCAACCGCACGTATTGCTCCAGATTTCCCAGATCGACGGAGGGACCTGAAAATAGGTCTTCTGCGGCTGCGATGGAGCGTTTGAAGCCGAAGAATTCGTTGATCAATCGTTTTACATCCGACCTGGGCGTAATCACCGCCTCGGCCTTCATGTTTGTCACCCGGCGGATGTCGTCCATGACGACCAGGTTTAGCGGTGCCGGTGTTGCCACCAAAAGCGTGTCATTCTTGACATCTATCGGTAGAACCATGTGGTTTGCGGCAAAATTCTGAGGGATGGTGGTGGTGACCAGGTTCAGATCCAGTTGAAGAGGATCGATCTTTTTGAAGGGCACGCCCCATTCCGTCGCCAGGGTGGCAAAAATTGCGTCTTCGTCTACCAGGCCGCCGAGACCATCTTCCCTGGGAGCTTTGAAGGAGGCGATAATGTCGATAATGTCTACATGTGAATTGTTGTTCGATCGTCCCTTGGCCGATGAACCCCGCCCGGCCTGTCTTTCGAGCTTCTTCTTGACGGTGTCTTCTTTAGCCAAAATTTCTTTGACCTTTTCCGAAGACATCAACTTGTATTTAAGAAGCGTTTTACAGACATCCAGGGAAATAAATTGGTGGTTGGCTTCCGTTTGCATGGTCACCTTGAGTGAGAAAATCGAAACCGAGTGGAAATCTCAACCTGCGGCAATCAACGCAGGTGATATCAGTAGATATGATTATACCGAACCCCAATCAAACCGTCAATTTTAGCGTCCGGCGGAAAAACCGATCCAAATATGACCGAGAAGAGTATCGGGTAGCAAATCAAGACGGGCCGGGTTCATGGCATCGCCCTTCCGGCAAGACCAGGTCCCCGGCCCATCTGTAATGTCGTTAATAGAACACTAATTAATGACTTCCCGCCAGCTGCGGAAATTGATGGTCGGCGTACCCGCCGCCTGCACCTCGTTGTTGTATACCCCAGCGCCCATGGATTGCAGCCCAGTGGGGGTCCTGAAGTAGATGTGTTCGTCTTCCACCAGGGGTGAGGTGCTCATATCTCCCACCACCTTGTTCAGGAGAACGACCCCCTCCAGAGTGACGGCATAGATGCGTCCTTCGTTGCCGCCGGCCTCGAGGTGCCCTTCGCAGGGATCCTCTGTCTCGGCCGTGGAGGTGCCAAAGTATATCTGTCCGGCTGCAGCAAAGGCCGAGGCAAAAATCCGGTGGCCTTCATCCAGCTCGAGGTACCACTCCAGTTTGTGATTTGACGGGGTGCAATCCATCTTGTCTGCCGTGTCCGCGTAAGCGAAGAAGTGATAACGCGTTGTGGACGTGTTGATGTTCTCATCATAGTACGGGCTGTCACCTGTGCCGAATAACACCATCACGTTGTACTCGATGTCACCGAGGGGCGAAATGCTGTTATCCACCACGATGGCCGGTGATGCATAGATCGGGTGCCAGCGTTGGGCCGCATCCACCGTGTTGAAGTCCTCGTCGACAAAGTCGGTATTGAGCACACAGTGGGTAACCGAATTGCTGTTGGTGTTTACCGGGTCGTCGGGGATGTTGATCTTGTACATAAACCCCTTGTCGGTGCCCAGGTACATTCGGTCGATAAACCCGTTCTCGTCGGAATCCACCACCGCCGGTTGACCGCTGGGTACGCCGCCGCGGCCATAATCCACCTCGCCCGCTTCGATGATTCCGCTACCATCCAGGTCGACAGCGTCATCTAGCACTACCCGGTGTAACACACTGCCATTGGAGATGTCGATCATGTAGATCGCCGGGAACAGGGCGGCGTTTTCCACCTTACCGGTCACGAAGAATGCCACCCACTTGGCCTGATTGGTCAACGGATCTTGGATCCGACCGATTTGCGCCACGGCAGGCGACGACCGGCTGCGGAAAAGCTCGGGCGCGGCAAACTCCCACATGAAACTCGGGTTGTGGGGATCGGTTATATCCAGGCAAAAGACCGTATCGCCGCCGTTCCCCTCGGCCGAGAGCAGTACTGTCTTCCAGGTGTCGGCCAAACCGTCGGCATTGGTGTCGATGTATGCGTCCGCAAGCGCCGGCGAGGCGTCCACGAATGCCTGATCATCGGCCTTGAGCAGATTGTTCTTCAGCCGCGGCAATAGGTTGGCCGGAATGAAGGCCCATAATTCTTCGCCAGTGCCATAGTTGGGGCAGTTGGTAGTGTAGGCGTCACAGTAGGACGGGTCGGTTCCTGTTTTTGGCTCCCACAAAAAGTAGCCCCGGTGCTCCTCGACGCCGGTGGTCTCCGGGTTGTCGCCGTAACGGAACTTGCCGCCGTCAAAGGCGTGCAGCATGCCGTCACGCGACCCCACAAACACGACGGTGTCGCGGTCATCGTGAGCGGTGCGGAAAACCTCGTATTGCTCCCGTTCCGCATCGGTCACCTGGCTGCCAAAGTACCACAGTGGAAATCCGGGCGGCACCACAACGGCTGCAGTCGAGTGATCGATCGGCCCCAGCAGCCACTCTTTCTTGAGGGAGCTGTTGGGTTGACGGTAACCCCGCATCCACTGCACGAGCCAGTCTGCGTCGGCTTCCGTGAAGTTATTGTCCCCGTTGAAATCGTGAATATAACCCGTGGGCCACACGAAATCGTCGGTCAGTGCCAGCATGGCGTTGTTCACGTTGGCACCGTTGAATGCCACCAGTGTGCTCGAAGCACTGTAATATGAGTAGCTGGCCTTGATCGGAACATTGGCCATCGGAGGTGCTTGGAAAGTGACCGTATACTCACCCGTGAACCGCTTGATCGTACCGCTGCCGTTAAAGTTACCCTGTAGCGTATCGGTAAACTGATCAGTGAAGGTTTCTTGGTCGTCAAATATCTTTACAGTGGTGGCCACAACAGGGTGATGTGCCAACGTACCAGTGAAAGTCGTGGTAACGCCGTCCCCAAGGACAGGGTTATTGGACGCATCCAGGAGAGCCTCATTTACCACCTGAGTCACGGTGATATTGGGATAGTATATCGTCCGGGTGTCCGGGTCCATGGCCGTCAGCTCCACGCCGGCATCCCAGAGAGTCTGGTCACCGGTTAACGTGCTGTCCGGAATTTCCGGATCGTAGAGCCGGCTGGCGGTCAAGTGCCCCCTATTGATCCGTTCGGTCCAGCCCGCATCCGGTGTTTCGTAGTTACCAGAATAAATTACATTGGTCTGCACGACGGGCGAGCTGCGCGAGAAGAAACCATGACTGGCCGTGTCAGCTTTGATCTGTACATCCACCACTTCCGGTACACAGTCCTCATCCTCACTGATCAATTCCACTTTCCAGATCAGCTGGTTTCCGGTCAGCCCAAGACCGGCCAGGTCGATACGCCGGGATCGGTAGGTGTACTCCGGATTGCCCGGTGACCAGCTGACAGGATCGATTGCCGTACCGATGGTCTTGGCCGCATCGGATGCGTGTATTTTATCCCAGGCCGTAACCTCGATCCAGCTACCGGCTGCGCCGCCACTGGCCGATACATAGTATTTCGAGCTGGTTTTACCCAAACACGTGCTGCCCGGATGATAATCGTACACATCCAATACCAGCGCCGTGAAATATGCATTGGCCTCGTTGGGAACGATCGCCTCGGATAGCTCAAGCTGGGCCATACCACCAGTCTTGCGCTCGATCAGAAAGACGACATCGTTGTAGTCATAATCATTGCTCTTGGCCGGATCATCCATGGTTGTATCGTCGAAACCAATGACCCAGGCAAACGGCGTTTCGTCCGGTGCGCCCACGATGGCGTGGGTGGACGTTGTACCGTTGAGCTCGTCGATACACTCGGTGTTGAACCCGGGAGGATCGGATCCGGTTGGTGCCCGGAAATTGAAGCCGAAATCGGCGTTCAGGCGAATTCGGGCAGCAGCATCCATCCAACCCTGGGTTTTCACGCCGGGGCCGCAAGCGGCCACGTAACCGTAACAGCTCGTATCGCCCTCGCCGCCGTCCTGGTAGAGACGGACCTCTCGGGCAATACCGGATGTCGCCGTACACCTTCCGTGCAAATCATGGTCGTTCCAGTCCTTCTTGGTGAAGAAGATGTCACCGCACCACCCGCCGCAGCCGTTGTCTCTCGCATCGAGGTAAAAGACGATTTCGGTGCCACCATCGATGGTCCCCAGGAAGACCTTGTTGTCGTGCCGGTCGATAGTTCCGTCACCATTCGTGTCGGTCACACCGTCCAGAATGCCGTCTCTAGGCGTGTCGTCGTTGATGTTGTTATAAATTGGGTGCTTGACGCCGTTCTTGCCCTCGCTGGCAAATATCCAACCGAAATCGGACTGTTTGAAACCGGCGCCCTCATAGAGAAAGGTGACATAGACATCCTGCTTGAAGGGAACGATGATACTGTCAGGATCAATCGCCTGATTGCCGGTGTTCAATTTGAAATTACCGGTCACACTGTCGACATCGACGTTCACCCGATTGAAATCTGTTGCAGTAAAACCGCTCGCGTTATCGTCGTAAACCACATCGGTGGAACACCCGTTAATATCGGGCACAGTGTCGAAAGTGAAAGTCATATCCTCATCGACGTTGTTGATCTGGATCGCCAGGTCACCGGACGTAAAACCTCCCGTCCCGGTCCACCCCTGGAACTGCGTCTGGTCTTCCGGCAATGCCGTCACCAGGCTCGAACTACTGTTCCAATCGACGATCTCCTGGTACTCGACAGGGAAGGTCGTACCGCCCACTTCAACGTCGCCGAAATTGCCCCCGGTGAAGGTCAGCGTGTACTTGTCGATCTCGAAGTGGCCCGTGAAAACCAGGTCTTGGATGACATGGATCGCCTGCAAGCTCGGGTCGGTGCCCATCACCGTACCATCGGCATCGTTGACCCACTCATGGAAGTGATAATGAACGTCTGCAACACCGGTGACGACCGTCGAGTTCTGGCCCCATCTGACGTTCTGGACAATGGTGTCCGCCGTGATACTGCCGTCATCCAGGGTACCATTGGCACCAGCCTGATATGTCACCGTGAAGGTCCTCAGGTCAAAGGTGGCGATAACTGTCTGGTTACCGTTCATGGTTACCACCCCGCCGACGACGTTGGGACTCCAGCTCACAAATTCCGTGGAGGAAACATCTGGCATTGCTGAAACAGCCACGGTGTCGCCCCAGAGGTAACTGTGGATCCCGGAAACGGGGCTTACCGACCCAACAGCGCCGACATCCAAGAAAACAACCTGCATATCCAGGGTTACAGTCTGCTTATCAAAAGTTGCGGTTACGTTTTTATCACCATCGATGGTGATTGAGATTGGATTGGCGGTGTCCGTTACATCGCCGCTCCAACCAGTGAAGATCTCACCGGTTCCGGGAACTGCCGTCAGGGTTACGACTTCACCATAGTGATAAGTAGCCTGATCCGGGCTCTTCGTTACGGCAGTCCCGCCACCAGGAAAGGGTTCACTGATAGTGATGTTCAGGTTGTATTCAATAAAGTTATAATTGGCTGTCACCGTGTGGTTGTCGCTTATTGTCAAAGTCTCCGGGTTGTTGCTTCCGCTTAAGTCTCCGCTCCAGCTCCCAAAAGTCTCACCAGCTCCGGCCCCAGCGGTAATGGTTACAACGTCCCCATAATGGTAGGTCGCCTGTGACGGACTGACAGATACAATACCTGTACCCATGCCGCCGGTTCGGTTAACAGTCAATGTATATTCGATATGGATAAAATTCGCGACAAGATCCGTATTGGCGGTTGTCGGATTAATAATCGTGGTACTGGCGCTGTTGGCGTCCATCAGGTTCACCGCGCCCGCACCGGTCCAATTCACAAATTGCCAGCCCGCGGCCGGGGTCGCCGTCACTGCCAGAGCGTCATCGAGCACATAGGTCGTGCCGCTGGCAGGGGCAACAGTGCCGCTACCGGTGACAGTCCAGGTTAACGTGTAGATCGTCTTGGCAAAGTTGGCGACGAGATCCGTATTGGAGGCAGTCGGGTTGATGATCGTGGTACTGGCGCTGTTGGCGTCAACAAGGTTGGCCGCGCCCGCGCCGGTCCAATTCACAAACTCCCAGCCCGCGGCCGGAGTCGCCGTGACCACCAGAGCCGTATCAAACACATAGTTCGTGCCACTAGCCGGAGTTACCGTGCCACTGCCATTAACCGTCCAGGTCAATGCATAGGTTGTTTTAGCAAAGTTGGCGATAAGATCCGTATTGGCAGTGGTCGGGTTGATGATTGTTGTGCTGGCGCTGTTAGCGTCCACAAGGTTAGTAGCGCCTGCACCGGTCCAGTTCACAAACTGCCAGCCTGGGTCAGGAATCGCCGTGATCGCCAGAGCGTCATCATACACATAGGTTGTGCCGCTGGCAGGATTCACCGTCCCATTACCGCTTACTGTCCAGGTTAACGTGTAATTTGTTTTGCTGAAGGTCACCTCCACCGTGTGGGCTTCGGTTACCGGGTTGATCGTGTAGCCAAATCCATCCGGGTTGCCGATGGCTACCGGCGAACCATTATCGGTCACTGCCGAGATGTACCAGCCCGCTGTCGGGGTGATGGTTACCGTGTGGCTGTTGCCGTGGTCCACCATGGCTGTGGCCGGGTTCACCGACCCGTTGCCGCTGGTCACACTCGCATCGACTGCGTACTGATAGATGCTGAAGGTCACCTCCACCGTGTGCGCTTCGGTTACCGGGTTGATCGTGTAGCCAAATCCATCCGGGTTGCCGATGGCTACCGGCGAACCATTATCGGTCACTGCCGAGATGTACCAGCCCGCTGTCGGGGTGATGGTTACCGTGTGGCTGTTGCCGTGGTCCACCATGGCTGTGGCCGGGTTCACCGACCCGTTGCCGCTGGTCACACTCGCATCGACTGCGTACTGATAGATGCTGAAGGTCACCTCCACCGTGTGCGCTTCGGTTACCGGGTTGATCGTGTAGCCAAATCCATCCGGGTTGCCGATGGCTACCGGCGAACCATTATCGGTCACTGCCGAGATGTACCAGCCCGCTGTCGGGGTGATGGTTACCGTGTGGCTGTTGCCGTGGTCCACCATGGCTGTGGCCGGGTTCACCGACCCGTTGCCGCTGGTCACACTCGCATCGACTGCGTACTGATAGATGCTGAAGGTCACCTCCACCGTGTGCGCTTCGGTTACCGGGTTGATCGTGTAGCCAAATCCATCCGGGTTGCCGATGGCTACCGGCGAACCATTATCGGTCACTGCCGAGATGTACCAGCCCGCTGTCGGGGTGATGGTTACCGTGTGGCTGTTGCCGTGGTCCACCATGGCTGTGGCCGGGTTCACCGACCCGTTGCCGCTGGTCACACTCGCATCGACTGCGTACTGATAGATGCTGAAGGTCACCTCCACCGTGTGCGCTTCGGTTACCGGGTTGATCGTGTAGCCAAATCCATCCGGGTTGCCGATGGCTACCGGCGAACCATTATCGGTCACTGCCGAGATGTACCAGCCCGCTGTCGGGGTGATGGTTACCGTGTGGCTGTTGCCGTGGTCCACCATGGCTGTGGCCGGGTTCACCGACCCGTTGCCGCTGGTCACACTCGCATCGACTGCGTACTGATAGATGCTGAAGGTCACCTCCACCGTGTGCGCTTCGGTTACCGGGTTGATCGTGTAGCCAAATCCATCCGGGTTGCCGATGGCTACCGGCGAACCATTATCGGTCACTGCCGAGATGTACCAGCCCGCTGTCGGGGTGATGGTTACCGTGTGGCTGTTGCCGTGGTCCACCATGGCTGTGGCCGGGTTCACCGACCCGTTGCCGCTGGTCACACTCGCATCGACTGCGTACTGATAGATGCTGAAGGTCACCTCCACCGTGTGCGCTTCGGTTACCGGGTTGATCGTGTAGCCAAATCCATCCGGGTTGCCGATGGCTACCGGCGAACCATTATCGGTCACTGCCGAGATGTACCAGCCCGCTGTCGGGGTGATGGTTACCGTGTGGCTGTTGCCGTGGTCCACCATGGCTGTGGCCGGGTTCACCGACCCGTTGCCGCTGGTCACACTCGCATCGACTGCGTACTGATAGATGCTGAAGGTCACCTCCACCGTGTGCGCTTCGGTTACCGGGTTGATCGTGTAGCCAAATCCATCCGGGTTGCCGATGGCTACCGGCGAACCATTATCGGTCACTGCCGAGATGTACCAGCCCGCTGTCGGGGTGATGGTTACCGTGTGGCTGTTGCCGTGGTCCACCATGGCTGTGGCCGGGTTCACCGACCCGTTGCCGCTGGTCACACTCGCATCGACTGCGTACTGGTCTAAATCAAAATCTACATAAATGACATCTGAACCAAGAATGGGATTTACTAACCAGGTAGTCGCACCTGTTTGAGTAATATTAGTTGGAGGTACTTTCGTAAGTGACGTAAAAACCGATCCCGGATCCGGAATAGGATTAAAAAGGTATACCGTACTTGGCATGTCAATTTGCTGATTAAACATAGGTGTTATGCTAATGGAGGGTTGAGGTAACATATCTAAAGGGCCAAAATTTATCGTTCCATAGCCGTTTCCATTGTTTCTCACCGTAACCATCACAGCGTCTGAATTGATCGTGAAAGCACCAAGGTGCAAAACCATACAGAGGAAGGCGATGGTCAGCAGTCTTCCCCACGCTCTTCCCGTGGCCATCGTATTGTTAGATTTATATTGAATATGAGGCGTCATAATGTTCCTCTCCTTCCTCTTTTCCGTTCAGATCTCGTATGTAAAAATGTCATAATCGTGTATGTCTACAGTTGCCGATCAAAGGATGTGATCGGATTCAAGTCGTTGGCATTGTAATTTTTCCCGGCCCCGGCCCCGGCCTGGGCCGTGTAGCCGGTAATACTCTCACCGGTGGTATCGCCCTGCAGCAGGATCTCCACACTGGCACGCCCGCCGCGGGGTCCCCAGGCTTCCGAGCGGATCCACACCAGGGCATCATTGTCGTCGTTGAAGGTGCCGCCCGTGCCGCTTCCTGTGGCAACCGATTCATCGTTGTTCCAAAGATAAATCGAATAGCTGATGCCGTCGATAACGGCCGTATTGATCCACCTCGCCGAGGTTTTGTTGCCGGCCGCATCCTCGTAGCTGCCGATGGTATCGCCGTCGGGGTCGCTGGCATCATCACCGCCGCCTGCCACCCGGTCGGCACCCAGAAAGGCAAAATCCCAACTGGCTGTCGCTCCTGAGCGCACCAATGGCGCGTTGATTGCCACAAAAGGTTGCTCCAGCAATTTGACGGCATGGTCGACTCCCGCTTCAGCCGAGAAAAAATATTTCTGATGCAGGAGTTCGTTCCCTGCGATCTGCCTTTCGATCGTGCTTGTTCGCATGGCGGTGAACGCCAAAATGGTCAGCAGCACGAGAATGAGGATAGCCATCACGAGCACCGAGCCCTGTTCATTTTTCGCAATCGCAGTTATATTTTTCATTTGATAGATGTCCTTTTTACTCGGCAATTATCGTGCTGAGCCTGACCGGCCGGCCATTACGGTTAACCGGTGTCACTGACACGGTGACCATCTTAGCATTATTCACTGGAGTATTATCAGCCACAGACCACTGCACATCGAAGGGTCCCGTGCTACCAACCGGCGGCTGATGGGGATTGGTTGCCGGATCGAGGTCAGCAGCATTGAATGGCATCGACCGCAATTGCTCGATCACGTGCCCGCCTAAAGCTGTGGCTTCTGTTTTCAACCGTGCCTGCGCGTTGCCGCTGATGTAATTGGTCTGAAGACCGGCCAGAGCCAGAATCCCCACCGCAAATATGGCCATGGCCACCATAACCTCGATCAGTGTAAATCCCCGTTTGTCATTAATAATTTCTTGATTGTTACGATTTTCGGTTGTCATCTGTTTCACCTGAATCGCTTTAATTTTGTTCAATCGATTGTTCATTGCGCTAACGCAGCCCCAGGTTACGGCAATTCATACTGGTCGCCAGCAGTTCCCTCTTGAAAGTGTCTCCCGGAATAAGGATCTTGTCGCCCACGACATACGTTTCATTGTCACGGTAATCGCGGAGAGGTGCCCGGGTTCGTCCCAAAATCCACACCCTCACTGCACGTATCCGGTTGACCGGCACCGTCGGTGCCAGAGCGACGTCATTGATCCGCCCATCGCCATTGAGGTCATCGTCTTCGGTAATGGCGCCATCGTTATTGCTGTCGAGAAGTCGGTCGAGATTGCCGTCACCATCGGAATCGTAGGCCCAAATGATGTTATTGCCGTTGGTGTCGACGATGCCATCAGGCGTTGCCGCCCCATTGTCATCGTCAAACGCATAGCCGAAACTCACCGCCTGGATCGAGCTGGCCAGTACTTGCAAACCGCCGCCATCGGAACTGCGCCGAAGATCCGTTGCACCGCTATTGGCAATTCCGTCGCCATCGATCGTCAACGTGTCGGCCGCCAATCCGTATTCAACGAGTTCATTCGGATCGCAAAAATCGCCGTCGGCAACATTGTCCCCCGCATTGTTATCGATATCCATCCTGACCTGGATGGTGTGCGGGCCGGCCACCAAGATGCCGGAGATATCATTGGCCTCATCCGGATCGGCACCATCAGCATTTGTGTCGCAATCGTTGTCGATAAGGTCTGTCGGCCGATTGTCATCCACCAGGTCAGCATTGCCATCAATCCACAGCGGATCGTGCCCGGCCATGCGGATGTCCTGCTGCATGAGGTAAAGGGCCGCACGGAGATCCTGCTGCATTTCGACCACTAATTGTTGACTGACCTGGGTCTTCTGCTGGGAGTTAAAGGCCATCAATATGGCTGCCGATACAATACCAGCCATCGCCATGGCGATCATGAGTTCCACCAGGGTAAACCCTCTATTGTTCAATTCTTTTTTCAGCATAATTTCCATCTTTAGAATCGGTGTCCGGATACGACCTCAAACACCGGCGCCTGTTGCGGCGCCGAAGAAATCAAGATCGCAACTTTAATTGATGTGCGGGTTTCCGGTAATTTCAATTGTCACACTTTTCGTTCGACCTTCCGAATTGCTCAGGGTAATGGTGTTGTCACTTGGGGCACCGCTGACAACCCGAAGACCGCGACTGTTGAATCCGAACCGATCGTTGGCAAAGCCGGTGTCAGTCAAGCGAACACCGGCCCGCACTTCACCTTCAGCAAGTGCCGTCTCGCCGCCATCGAGATTCCAGTTCATGTTGCCATCGATAAATACCAAATAGTTGCCATCGAGCTGTCCGTCCCCATCCGGGTCGAGCAGCACGGCGACACGGCCGTTTTCTTTTACGGCCTGCAACCGTGCGTCCTGTATAATGGCGTGTATATGGTTGACCCCGTTAGTGAGCCTGAATTTGGGTAACCAGTTGACAAATGCCGGAACGGCAATGGCCGACAAAATACCAATCAGTGCGATGACCACCGCCAGTTCCATTATTGTAAAGCCTGAGTTTTTACGCATGACATTCCTCTCTTGATTATTGCCTGGACCGTTTGGGATCCAAAAAACATGCCAGTTAAAGCCTAGTCCTCGCGTTTCGATTGGAAAATTAATTTTTTATACATATTTACAGTAACTTATATTCAATCTGATGCCAATATTATCTCAAAAGGAGGCCCGCCAAATGCACACCGTCGGCTGTCAACTGTAAAAATTTTTTATGTAACTCTTAAAACTTTTAATACCTGCGTAAGGACCTCCAGCTCGTGGCCTTGTGCTTATATAAGGATGTATAGACCCTCATATATTATCGTCGTGTCGGCCCGATTCTTTAGCCCGAATATTTCATGAAATCTTTCCATCAAGCAGAAAAAAAGGAGCCATATCTGGGTATTGGTCATACTCATGAACCGTATAACCGAGGGACACTTTGTATCTCCCCAATATCTAATGAAAGAGCTGAAAAGATTGCACCCTTCGGGTCAACCGGGGGCTCCCATGGTCATCCTATAGCGTGATTATTCTAAGATCGCAGTAGACTGACTACAGCATCACCTCGAAATGCCTCCGGCGATGCGGGATCACACATCTGATCATTTGGTTGAAGGTGTGCGACTGGCCATAAAAGCTTCCAATTGATGAAATTTCCGGGTTAGCCGTGGCGCAACGGATAGTGTAGTTGAATGTAACACCGATTGTACTACAATCATGTATTACAAGTATCTGAAATCATGACAAATTACGGCCTTAAAACTGACAAATTCGGGTTGATTTATCCCACAGATTTGGCAACGGAAGGAAGAGAATTGTACGAGGGAAAGATGATAAGACATTGAAACCTCATTAAATATTTATAGAGGTGAAAAAAAAATATTAGATTTGCATGGTATTTGCACAATTGTGGCCGAAAGCAAATTGACGATGACGGTTTAGGGAGACCAGTTTTTATACCGGAACGATAAAGAAAAGGAAGGAAAGGAGGTCGGAGTTATGATGAATAAAAGAGTAACCTACATCTTTGTGATTTTGTTGATGTTCGTTTTTATGACAACATCTGCCCAAGCGGGCTCGCACAAGTCGTATCACAAGTGGTACAATCCTTTTAGCAGCCTGTGGAAGGCCGTTGGCAATCTGCAATATAAAATTGCAAAAACAAACAAAAAAGTGGCCCGATTGGAAAGAAAGCTTAACGATATCAAGGTGAATGGGGTGCCAGGACCTGAAGGACCGGTCGGACCTAAAGGTGACACGGGCGAACCCGGACCAATGGGACCTCGGGGACCACAGGGGCCTGCAGGAGTAAATGCTCGGTTCATATGCCCGGGGTGTAATTTCTCCAATTCCGTAGAGTGGGCCAATGATGACACGACGGTGGCCGCTAGCAAGACTCTCAGTAGCGTGAATGAAGATAGCGGTGGCGAGAATAGCCTTTTTGCAGGAGCTTACCTTGCTAATTCCATTTTCAATAGAGGCTATTTCTACAAAACGAATTTTTCTGGTGCAAACCTTAGTAATGCCCGATTTATAATGGCTCAACTTATCGGTGCTAATTTTTCGGGTGCTGTTTTAACCAATGTCGAATTCAGTGGTGCTAACCTAGAAGGCGCTAATCTGGAAGGGGCAGTCCTTGATGGGGTAGTTTGGAGCAGTCCTTGGGATGGTGTTGCAATATGCCCGGATGGCACCTCAGCTGATGAAGTTGGGGATACCTGTATGGGCAATCTATATTATTGAAAAATAATGAATAATTGAAAACGATATTGACATAAATTGGTAAAAGGGCAGATTCAATTGAAAATCTGCCCTTTACCATTGGAAGTCCATATCCTTACATTTCTACCTCACCTCTTCCCATGACCGGACAGCAGCCTCCGGTTGCGAAAATGACATCAACTTATTGTTGTAAATACCACTACCCAGAGATCGAAGTCCGGATGGCATCATGAGATAGATATGCTCATCCGCAACCAACGGGTCAAAACGAACATCCCCTAACCTACCGGAAATAATGTCCGTACCCTCAAGATCAAAAACGGAAAGATAACCTTCCGCATCATCCACAGGGGTCGACCCACTACAAACGTCTGCGGTGTCGGATGTGGCGGTACCTAAATACACCCGCCCGGCGGATATAAATGCAGATGTGGTAACGCGGTGATTTTCCGGCAATTCGACAAACCAGTCAAGCCGGTGTTCATCCTTATCACACCCACCGATGTCAGTCTCATCGACAAAGGCGAAGAACATATTCTGAGCTAGAGCGCCTTCGATCATATCAGCTTGATGCGGACTGTCGCCGGTCCCCACTAACAGCCGCACAAGAGGGGTTATTTCCCCGTTTCCAGCCAACCCAGATTCAACCGTAACCGCCGGGGAAGCATAAATTGGCTGCCAACGCTGATCAGAAGAAATGGACCGCCCGTTGGCATCGGTGAAATCGGTATTGATCACACAATTGGAATACCCCAATCCCACATCTTGATCATCATCCGGAATATTGATTTTGTATATCAACCCGCGCGACGATCCCACGTATACACGGTCGATAAATCCATTGTAATCCGTATCGACGATCGCCGGCTGACCGCTGAGAATCCCTCCGTGCCCGTAATCGGTTTCATCGGCATCCAACATCCCATCCGCGTTCAGATCGACTGTTGCATCTAACGAAATCTTCCGAATCAAATTTCCATTGGATATATCGAGCAGGTAAACAGCGGGATAATTTCCTTTTGCCGGTCTACCCGAGCTTATAAACACGGTCCAGGTGGGTTCACCGGCCTGCGGATCACGAATCCGTCCGACCCGCGCCACCGCCGGTGAAATTCTTTCACGATTGAATTCTGAAAGAGGTTTTTCCCACAGAAAAGCCGGTTCCTGGGGATCGGTCACATCCAGGCAGAAAACACCGAATGCGGAGTTGCCCACGGTGCCGACGAGCACGGTGCGCCAGGAATCACTGCGGCCATCACCGTCGGTATCGATGAAGACATCCGATATCATTGGCGAGATCTCCACGGAAAGCCAGTTACCGTCGCTTAGCACATTATTTTTGAGGTGCGGCAACACGCCGGCGGGAACAAAGGCCCACATCTCCTTTCCCGAGCCGTAGTCGGGGCATTTGGCTCCATTGTAATTTTCACAGTAAGACGGGCTGTCGACTGTCTTGGGCGACCATGCAAAGTAACCGCGGTTTTCTCTGATAAGGGGGGTTTCCGGGTTGTCTCCGTAACGGAATTTGCCCGCATCCAAGGCATGCAAAAAACCACCACCGGATCCAACAAACAAGACACTATCCCGTTCTTTTTGGGCCTCCCAGAATTCGGCATAAACCTGCCGTTCATCGTCTGTCACCGCGGTTCCCGAAAGCCACCGGGGGTGTCCGGGTGGCACCATAAGTGCCGGAACTGATGGCCCGGTTCCTGTCAGCAGCCAGTCCTTCTTAAGGTATTCTTCCGGCCGACGATAGCCCCGGGTCCACTGAACCAGCCATTCGGCGTCGGTCTGCCGAACCGTTGTGTCGAAAACGTCGTCCCCGTTGAAATCATGTACAAATCCGTCCGGCCAGACATATTCATCCGACAGGGCCAGTATCGCGTTGGTCACCTCCCCCGGCTGAAACATTTTCTTCGATCGACGCAGAGTATACCAGCTGTAATCGGCCATGACTGGCACGCCGGCAGCCGGTGGGTGGCTGAACCGTAGCGCCCATTTGCCTGAAGCGTAATCGACGACACCGGTGCCGCCAAAGCTTCCTGATAACGATAGAGGCGCCTGGTCGCTAAACACCTCCGGGCGACCGTCGTATATCCGTACCGAGGTTCCCAGAACCGGTTGATACGCGAAAACACCATTGAAAGTGGTTCGGATGCCGTCACCGTATATTTCCCGACCGCTATCATCGACCAAATGTTCATTAAGAACGCGATGGGCATCGATATCCGGGAAGAAAATCATTCGTTTATCAGGATCCGAGCCCGCCAGGACCTCACCGGCATCCCAGAGAATGTGTTCTTCAGGCAGGGTTCGATCCGGCTGGGCCGGATGATAAATCTCTCTGGCGGTCAAGTGTCCGTGGATGGAATTGTCTTTCCACCCGTTGACCGGTGTCTCGACCGATCCCGTATAAATCACGTTGGTTTGTACCACGGGGGCAGCAGCAGGAATGAAAAGATTTGTTGCTGTCGCAGCGTCGATCTGCACCCCCAGTACCTGGGGTGAACAATCGTGACTGGCGCTCTTGGTTTCAACTTTCCACAGCAGCTGATTGCCGGTAAGGCCTCTTTTAATCAGGTCTATCCGCCGTTTGCGGCAGGTATATTCGTGGTCCTGTGCGTCTAAGGCCACCGAATCAATGGCATGGCCTCTTAAGATGGCGCCTTCTGGAGTCAGGGAGATCAAATAACCGCTGTCCCAACGGTGCACGGCAATCCAGGTGGATCCAAGGTCAACGGATACAAAATAGGTCAGTGAGGTCCTTTCGGCACACTTTCCCGCGGGTTGATAGTCGCATACTTCCAGGTCAAGCGACGTAAAAAAGGCATCAACATCCCCGGTTCTTATAACTTGTGACAGGTTCAGTGCCGCCGAACCACCGGTTGGCCGGTCAATCAGGAACGCCACATCGCTGAAATCCATGTCCGCCGCACCGGCTGTGGTTTCACCATCTTCGAATCCATAAACCCACTGGTTGGTATTTCCTTCCGACGGCCCGCCGATCATGTGGGGAAAAGGTTCCCCAACGATCAGGGGTAAACGGTAATCTCCGAAAAGACGCAGATCAAAATCATCGAATAAGCGATCGATTACCGGTCGTGCCAACCAATTTGTTTCCGTGAGACAGGTATTGTGCACACGGGCGTCACCCAGATGATAGAGCTTGTGAAATATCCCCCTGTCTTGGTCAGCCCAGAGGGGACTACCGTCTGTCGGCAGGCAGGCTTCATAGACATCTTGGCTCCAGGGTTTGTTGAAATACACCCGCTGATCTTCCAGAGACCCGCTCGCCCTGTCGATCGCCAGAAAGAAGACGATCTCGCTACCGGTGGCAAACCGGCCGATCCGTTTTTTCATGTCCCGGGGTGTGACACTACCATCCCGGTCGATCAAAAACTTCGTTCCGCTCCCGTCGTCGTAACCGGCCAGGGCAGTTTCGCTACCGGTCGGAAAATCACCGGTGCCGTAGTCGGTATCCAGGATGCCGTCACCGCTGCCGCAGCAAACGGCACTGGTTTCATTGTCGGCAACATGCCGATAAATGTAGTGTTTGTTTTTCGCATCGATGCTGCGCCATCCGCGAAAAGTAGCGTTTTCGTCAACGCTGTCGGCATAGAGCATCCAGCCCAGATCGGGCGTGTATCCGGACGTCTCGGAAATGAAATGAACATAAACCTCCTGCTCGAACGGGATGACCATCTTGCCCGGTCGTCCGCTCAGGTCGGCAGAATTCAGGGAAAGGTACCCCCGCTCGTCGACATCCACGTTGACCCTGTCAAAGTGTTGCGGATCGAACCCGCCGGTGTAATGGGCTGACACATTGGCTCCGCAACCCATCCTTTCCTGTGGAATATCACCCGGGACCGCTAAATCAGTGTCAGTGAGGGCCGTAAAACCCGGTAGTGCTTCATCTGCAGAAATCGGAAGGACGATCAGAAACACGAAGGGAATTGCCAGTGACATGATCGCCCTCAAACTCTGTCTTCCTGTTTGCTTCCCGATATCACATTTCATTCGTAAATGTCCTTTCAGTAAGGTCACATCTGTCGTGAAAAATCTGTAATCGGCTCCAGATCGTCCGAGACAAAATTGTTCCCGGCACCGGCTTGGGCCGTGTAGTCGACGATTGCCGGGCCGTCTTCTTTCCCCTGTAGCAACACCTGGATGCTCACCTCCCCGCCCCTGGGACCCGTGGCATCGCAGCGGACCCATATCAGCCCGTCCCGGTCGTCTCGATAAGAACCCCCCAATTCTGTATCATCGTTATTCCATAGCAATACCCGGTAAGTGACCTTCCCGAACGCAGTGGTCTCGATCCACACGGCACTCTCCGAATAACTGCCTAATCCATCATCATCTGCGTCGATGGCATCGTCCGCAGTGCCTGTCACCCAATCACCTCCGGCAAAAGCAAAATTCCAGCCGGCGTCCATCCCATGACCTAACGAACCCGTATTGGCCACAATGAACTCTTCTCTCAGTCTATTGACGGCATGTTCGATCCCGGCCTCGGCCGCAAAGAAATACTTCTGGTGTAACAGTTGATTGCCTGATATCTCCACCTCGACCGTGCTGCTCTGCACAGCGGTGAACGCCACTATCGTCATCAAAGCCAAAATCATGATTGTGACCACGAGTACCGATCCTGTCTCGTTGCCGACTGATGGCAGCTCATATCGCATGTTTTCCACTCCTTTATCTGGCCAGTAGGGTGCTAATCACCACAGCTTTTCCGTTGACCCGGTTATCCGGTATAACAGTGACGCTCACCGCTTTTATTTTGGTGTCCGCGGCGCTGTCTGTAATCTGCCAACGCACCGTATACGATTGGAATCCATTTATTTTCAGTTCATGCGGATTGCCGTTCGCATCGAGATCGGGATGGTCTCCGGGAAGCATTCGAAGCTGTTCGACCATCTGTGTTCCAATCGCCGTCGCCTCGGTCTGTAACCGAGCCGAAGCATTGCCGCTGATGCAGGCGGCCTGCAACCCCGTTAAAGAGAGGATGCCGAACATAAACAGAGCCAAGGCCACCAGTACTTCTATCATCGTAAAACCCGCGGGATTATTTTCATTAGATAAATCGAGCAATGTGGCGAGAAAACGTTCCATGTCTTGGTCCTTCAACGATTTGCCCTTTCGCACTGGGAATAGCGAGTGCCCAACCACGAATTCCTGTAAGACACAAAGGAGTTTTGTAAGCATTCACAGGGCACCGCATCTGCTTTGTTGTCGAGCACTTGAAGTACAAAAGTACGTCTGCGCGCCTGACGCCTTGCATCTGCGGCACCCTGTAAACGCTTACTATTCTGTGGCCTTAAGCACATTGGACGATGCAACCCTGTGAACCGATACGAAGTTTTTGATCCAGAAATAAGCATTTTTACGCATAGTCAAGGTTTTCGAAAAATTATGTGGAGGCGCAATGATGTGCGCCGCACAAACGATTCCGACGATTGACACCGAAATGGCGAAAAAGGGCTATTTGTCGACGGGAACTAACGCAACCCAAGGTTGCGGCAGTAAACAATCGCCGTCATCAACTCCCGCTTGTACCGGTCCAAAGGAGAAATGATCTTGTTACCCACCACATAGGTCGCCGCATCATGGCGTCCTCGCAGGGGTGCTCTGGTGCGTGCCAACATCCAAATCGATACCGCACGAACCCGGCGGATGGGGACCGCGGGCGTCAAATCCGCATCGTTGAGCCGCCCGTCCCCGTTTAAATCGTCCTCAGCACTAATGAGCCCGTCTTTATTGCTGTCGAGTCGTGTGTCCAGATATCCGTCACCGTTGGCATCGTACCCCCAAAGAATATTACCGGCGGCGGTGTCGATGTCTCCGTCCGGCAAAGCAGCCCCATTATCGTCATCGAATGCGTACCCGAAAGCCACGGCCTGGATGTCCTCAGCCAGAGGTTGCAGGCCCGAGGCGCCGACACTGCGCCCTAAAGGGGCCGCACCGGCATCGGCGATACCATCCCGGTTGCGATCGCGGGTACGCGAAAAACCGAACCCGATCAAATCTGAGGGGTCGCAAATGTCACCATCTCTCTGACGATCAAGACGAAATTGTAAGTAGTGGGCTTGAGCAGCGGTAAAATGCACCAGGTTTTCGTTCTCATCGGAACCGGGATCGTCATTATCGGCACCACCGTCGCAGTCGTTGTCAATCAAATCCTTAAGACGACGATCGTCCAACTGGTCATCGTTGGTGTCCTTCCAAGTGGCATCAAAACCGGCCATGCGAATATCATGCTGCATCAGGTTCAAGGCCGCCCGGCTACTTTGAAGGATGTCGACCGACATCCCCTGTTCCGTCAAGGCCTTCTGCTGAGACCCGAATGCCAGACAAACAGCAGCAAGAAGAAAACCGGTGACGGCCAAGGCAACCAAGAGTTCTACCAGGGTGTAGCCACCGCAAGCAGGTGCCGGCGCGCCTATGTCGGGTATCTCCGCAGTATTTTCTAAAAAAAGTAATCTTTTGCAACTGCCGATACCGGTCAATGATACCGCTCGATGGACAAAAACACCGTAATTAGGAACGATGTCACTCGGTACATTATTTATTTTCGGCAATGGTTTTTTTACCTGCATCATGATTAGAAGGTCCGAATGTTGCCGGATGCATAAACCGTGATCTTTCTGGTCAAGTTATCAGAGTTCTTCAGGTAAATACTGCGATTTATTCCCATCAGGTGCCCCTGGCTGTTGTAACGCAATCGGTTTTTCGAAAAACTGGTGCGCGTGAGATGGACGCCTTCAGGTAAGCGACCTCGGGCGATTAAGACCTCGCCGTCTCCTGGCTGCCAGACCCAGTCGCCCGCCCCTCCGCTGCCGTTATCGACAAAGGCGATGTAATCGCCCTCGAGGCGACCGTTTCCGTCGGGATCGAAAAGTACGACGACAAAGCTGTTTTCCTTGACAGCACGCAAGCGAGCGCACTGGAGCATCGATACTATTTCGGTAACCGCCCCCCTGAGCTTGTAGCGGGGTATACTGGCGCTCAAATTTGATACGGTCACAACGACCACAACAGCAATAATCGCGAGGACCACCATGAGCTCAACGAGCGTAAAACCGAGACATTTTTGATTTCCAGGCGTTTTGTTCATCTGGTTCACACGAAAAGTGATTCATGAAAGAATGGATTCTATCGGCGCCAAAACATCACAAGGCTCAGGCCGCATTCGAGGACAGAACTATTCGCAATGCGCCGGAGTGACAATACAAAACTTTCACTTAAGGGAAGTAAGGGGACGGCGGTGATAAATGGCGAGGGATTATAATGATGACGAATAATTTATGAGTTTGAGGCTTTCCACGGTGCTGATCTTTAATTCATGGACTTCCAATAATCCAAAAATAGGCGATAGTTGTCGAGTACCATGCAATTGATCCTATGAACGGCGCCGCAATAAGAAAAATCAATGCAAATGTATTCTCTACAGAATCTCCCTCCAAACGTAGTTTATTTTCCCCTGGCGCCGGTTTCAGTACCGCGATGCACATAAAGAAAGCCGTAAAGTATACGACAAACTCCAACCCCTTGGCTCTGGTGGCATTGGATATATGTGCGAGTATGAGACTCAGAATGACTGAGCCGATAAAGACATACGCAAACCTTTTCAAACCCATTTATTCGCCTCCATTGTCTTAACAGGTTGTTAAAAAACTATCGCGCTTGACAATACGGCGTTAAAAATCTCCTTACAATGCTCATTTTCTATCTGTTTTTAAATTTAGATAATAATCATCGTCTCCGGTCGCTATTAACTCCCGGAACTGTCAAACTTAGGGAGCCTCCCCAGCAAAGCTGGAGGTTTACCGATGAATACTATACCACCCTTCCGTATCTCGGAATTTATTTTTTCCTTGCAGTATATTTGAAATAGAGGCCCTGCCCCTTTGGATGGCTTTTATATCTATACGTAATGCATGGGCCATCGGAGAGTTTTCATCAACCGGGAACGGAGAAGAGATTCTCAAGTAGAGAGATTTAATTGTACAATATGTGGGGAAGGATAAAGTAACGGGTCGATCATCTGTGATTGATGAAATCGACCGCGTTTGAGAAAATCTTTAGGCCCGGCGTTATTCTGAGTTTTAGCGTGTTTGCCTGGTTATTTCTTTTCGAAATCTCTTTTTGTCGGGCCCAGTCAGGGTGGTTGGTGTAATGATTATAGGCTTCCGGGTGCGGCATGAGACCGAATACGCGACCGGTCGGATCACAAATTCCAGCAATATCTTCCACGGAACCGTTGGGGTTGAAAGGAAACCGCAAATCAGCCGGTTGGCCATCCGGCACGGCGTAGCGCAGTACCACCTGGTTCTGCATGATGAGTCGCTCAATACTATCGGTTTCAGCGTAGAATTTACCTTCACCGTGTCTCACCGGGAGTTCGATCCGGTCAATCCCACGGGTAAAAACACAGGGAGAGTCCGCATTGACAGCCAGTGCCACCCAGTCATCGCGGAAATTTCCACAATCGTTGAAAGTCAATGCAACCGAGCGGCTGATATAATCTTGATCGAACCCGGGCAGTAACCCCAGGTTCACCAGCGCCTGGAATCCATTGCAAATCCCCAGCACGAGATTGCCTTTGTCAACGAAATCGAGAATCTGGTCTCCGATGTTGGTCTTGAGGCGCACGGCCTGTATGACTCCAGCACCGTGGTCATCCCCCCAGCTGAAACCGCCGACGAAGGCCAGAATATCGTAGTCAGCGAGTTTCGCACTGCCGTCAATCAGGGAGTTTATGTGGACCCTGGTGGGTGATGCACCCGCCAATTCGAAGGCATGGGCGGTTTCCGTGTCACAGTTCAATCCGTAACCGGTGAGAACCAGTGCGTTTACCGTGTTCATTCAGTCTCCAGTTATATGGGAAAATATCTCTTTTGCGTTCATTTCTGCCGAAAAATGGCCATGAAACAAGGCGGTTAAATCAGGTCGCCGAAAGGTTTTTTCCAGGCCGCCTTCAGATCCGAAACCGGCAGCGACACGATGACCCGGTTGTCCAATCCCTTAAGGGTGAATACTGGTTTCTCGATAATCTGCCCCACACAGACGCATGGCAGATTTTTGAAAAGCGCCTCAAATGCGTCACGCCGCACCGGGTCAACCGTGACGATAAACCGGCCGGCAGTTTCTGAAAAAAGAACCGTGTCATTGCGTTTGATCCCTTCGCAAGGCAGCAAAGCCAATTCCGCCTGCAGCCCAAGATTGCCGGCCATGGCAACCAGGGCCAGATGGATACCGGCCCCTCCCCGGTAAATTCCATGAATCGAAGCGGTTAGCTCCTTATCGACCGCATGTTCCAAGGCCTGGTATACTTTTTTGAATTCCTCCACGTCCACCACTGGCACATTCAATCCGATATAGCCAAGTTGCGCGTAGTATTCCGATGCACCGAGCTCATCGCGGGTAACTCCCAGGACGTATACCAGGTCACCGGGCACCTTACTTTCCATGGTCACACATTTGGACACATCATCGATCACGCCGATCGTTGTAAACTGCATGGTTTCTGACGCGGATACCTTGTGAACCTCTCCATAACGACCCGGCAGGTGGCCGTCGACATACATGCTGTCTTTACCGGACAACAAAGGAATACCATAACCAAGGCACATATCCTTTAGAGCGCTGCAGGC
This sequence comes from uncultured delta proteobacterium, assembly GCA_963848135.1. GTDB lineage: Bacteria > Desulfobacterota > Desulfobacteria > Desulfobacterales > SG8-13 > JARFQH01. The sequence goes on along the minus strand of CAWKCK010000009.1, from coordinate 30,203 downwards.
GCGTACAAGTTGCGCCGCTTTAAAACGTCCATCAGGGTTGAGAACCGGATCGTATTGAATATTGGGCCAGCAGAAATTGTCGACCCCACCAATGTGTTCCAAACGGGCGCCGACCGACAGCAGGCGACGCACCGCCTCATCGATTGTACAGGCCGTCATGTGATAGGCATCGATGGAAGAATATGACGGCAGTAGCGCTTGGGCCATGGCCAATCCTCTTTCAGAGGTTAACACCGGCCGGGTTACCGATGCATCGCTGCCGACATCCCGCTCTTTGCCGACGAGCGGTTTTATAACGCTTCCCCCCTGTACTTCGTGATCGTACTGGCGGAATACCCATTCTTTGGAACAAATGTTGGGACGCCCCAACATGTCAAGCAGGAGCCGCTCGACGTCGGTGGGTTCCTTGAGTACCGGTTCAAACAATCCGCGCTTTTCGGCTGATTGCCAATGGGCATCGAACCGCCACTGGGGGAAACCGGATTCGAGTAGGCTGAGATCGACGAAGGCGCAAGTCTTTCCGTTGTAGGTGATATGAAGCTTGCCGGTATCGGTATACCGGCCAATGACCGTGCTTTCGACAGCATGCCTGGTGGACAGCGCCATAAAGGCGGCCAGGTTTTCAGGGAGCACCGCTACCGTCATCCGCTCCTGAGATTCAGATACCCATATTTCCCATTGATCGAGGCCTTCGTATTTCAATGGGACCTTATCCAGTTCGATTTCACATCCATTGGAAAAAAGGGCCGACTCGCCAACTGAGGATGATAGCCCCCCCCCGCCGTTGTCGGTGATAAATTGTATCAAACCCTGATCCCGCGCTTCCAGCAGAAAGTCATGCATTTTTTTCTGTGTGTATGGGTCACCGATCTGAACGTGTCCGGAGGGTGTATTTTCCGAATACGTCTCCGACGAGGCCGTTACGCCATGGATACCGTCCTTTCCGACCCGTCCGCCGCACATGATCACCAACTCTCCCGGAGCCGTCCTTTTTTGTTCGGCTGGCATTCCCGCGATATGTGTCGGCATGATTCCCACGGCCGTTACGAAGACCAGGCATTTACCCAGATATCCACGGTCGAAGAGCACTTGTCCGACGGTGGTCGGGATCCCGGATTTGTTTCCGCCGTCCCGCACCCCCTCGATGACCCCGTCCAACAATCGCTTGGGGTGCAAGTGCGGTCTGAGGTTACCACGATAATCTCTCGGCCCCACGCAATACCCGAAACCACCCATGACCAGCCGGGATCCCTTGCCCGTGCCCATGGGATCCCGGTAAACACCGACGATACCGGTGATAGCACCACCGTACGCTTCCATGTTGGAAGGGGAATTGTGGGTTTCACCGGTGATGGTGTAAAAATGATCGGCATCGAATCGACCAGCACCGGCATTGTCCCAGAGAACCGATACCACCCAGGGCTTCTGCTTTTGTAAAGCGAGTGTCGGCGCCTCGATGAAGGTTTTAAACAGGTTGTCGACCGCGCGCGCTTCACCCGTGTCCAGGTCAACGTAATCGAACATCCCCCTGAAAGTGTTGTGGTTGCAGTGGTCACTGCGCGCCTGGGATATATACTCCAGCTCGATATCGGTTGGATCTGAAAGTCCTGCAGCTGCCCGTGCGGCTTTAATCTCAGGCTGCAGGAAATAGTCTCGGACGATCGGTATGTCATTGGGATTTAGTGCCAGATTACGTTCGGTGCTGATCCGTTTAAGCGACGAATCACTGTCTATAGAAATCGTTGTGACCGTCGGGGTATGATTCAACCTGACTTTGGGCACGATGAAACCAACACCGATCTTGGGATCCCAGTCGCTTTTCGAATATATTTTCCACTGCTGAATGATACCGTTGGCCAGAAGCTCGCCGGCAATAGCGTCCACGTCGTCTGCCGTCAATGCGGGGCCTTTGAGGCAGTATCTCTTTGACGTGTAAATGGCAGCGTTCTCTGGTAGCGTTTGTCCGAATAGGTCTTCAATCGCTTCCCGAGCGGTACTGCCCGGATTATCGCGCACACCGGGGCGAAAACCGACCCAGATTATCCAGTCGAAGTCAACCGGCAGCGGTTCATAGGAAGACACTTGAATGACAGGGTTGGTAAAAATCTCAGCTCGTATTTTGTTCAACTGGACCGGGGAAAGGTGTAAATCTAAGGTCAACACATTCACGGTGCGAACATCTTCTACCTTTATATTGAAATAATTCAGCGCTTTGTGTTTGACCCCCTCACCTTCTGCATCAACCAGGTGCGGCTTCAGGGCAATTTCGAGTCGGTGTGGCATAGCGATTGCTCAGTTGTCTAATTTTTGGATTGATTGAAAAAGAGATGCTGTCGCAACGATTGACCGGGCACCAGAAACCTCTACTGACCAGAGAATATTCTGGTGATATCGTTATAGAACACAAAAATCATCAACAGGATCAACACAAACATACCGGCCTGCTGAGAGACCTCACGAATTCGTATGCTAACCGGCCTGCCGATGATCAGCTCAATCGTAAAAAATAAGAGGTGCCCGCCGTCCAGTACCGGTATCGGAAGAATATTGAGTATGGCCAGATTGACACTAATCAGTGCAATGAAGAACAAAAGATTCATCGCGCCAAGTTTGGCCTGCTGCCCGGCCAGCTCGGCAATCATGATCGGACCACCGATAGTCTTGGTCGACACGGTTCCCTGGATGATTTTAGCGACACTGACAACCGTTAACTCTACGATATTATATGTCTGAATCACACTTTCTTTGATAGCCCCGAAAGGGCTGAGCTTTTGGGTGTAGGTTTCACCGGCAGCCGTAATGCCGATCACATAGCGGGGTATGTCCTCGCCAAAAATATTCTTGGTTGTCTTCAGAACCGGGGCCACTTGCACGGTCCGGCGCGTTCCATCACTGCGGACCGTTACCTCGAGCGGGGATCCTTTGCTGTCGGCAATGACTCCGGCCATCTGGTCCCAACTCTCCACCGGTCGGCCGTTTATGTCGATGATATCATCGCCCTTTTTCAAACCGGCCGCTTGTGCCGGTGTGCCGTCCTGGACATCGCCAATGATCGGCTTGAGAATGATCGTTCCGGAAATCTGAAATATTCCGTAAAATATCAGAACAGCCAGTAAAACGTTGAAAACAGGGCCGGCGGCAACGATAAGAATCCGCTTGAGAACGTGCTTATGGGTAAATGAGAGGGCAACTTGATCGGGTTCGACCTCGGCATCCGGTTCTTCACCCACCATTTTGACATACCCACCGAGGGGAATGGCGGAGACACGATAGTCGGTGATTCCGACCTTTTTTCCGAAAATCTTGGGCCCAAATCCAAGTGAAAACTTTTCCACCCCCACACCAAAAAACCGGGCAACCAGGAAATGGCCCAATTCATGAAAGAAGATGAGGACACCAAGAACAATAATAAATGCAAAGATATTTGTACCCATGGGGATCTTCTCTTAATCGACGTTCATCTGTTTTAATGTTGTTGCTCGTGACCACCGGTCGGCCTCAATCAACGCCTCTATGTCAGGCTTGGCTGTGACCCGGTGGGCATCCATGACACCGCGGATGATTTCCGGTATCTGTGTGAATGAAATCTTGTGATCAAGAAAGGCCGCCACCGCAATTTCGTTGGCGGCATTCATGACAGCCGGCATTGTCCCTCCGGTTTTTGCCGCTCCGTATGCCAGTTCCAGGCAGGGAAATTTTTCTTTGTCCGGTGCCTGAAAGGTCAACCCACCGATTCCAACGCTCCCGGTGAAATCCGGTAGTGGCTGCCCGAGCGGTAACCGTTCCGGATGGGACAAGGCATAGGCGATGGCGCCCTTCATGTCCGGAATGCCCAATTGTGCAAGAACAGAACCGTCCCGGTAAGCGACCATGGAATGAATAATGCTTTGCGGATGGACCACGACCTCCACCTGTGACAGGGAGACGCCGAAAAGCCATTTGGCCTCGATGACCTCGAGTCCCTTGTTCATCAGCGTGGCTGAATCGATGGTGATCTTTGGCCCCATCTGCCAATTGGGGTGGTTTAAAGCCGCCTCGGGAGTAATACCAGCCATAGCATCGGCCGAAGTATTTACAAACGGACCGCCGGAAGCGGTCAGGATGATTTTGGCCACATCCTGAGGCCGGTTGCCAGCGAGACATTGAAAGATGGCGCTGTGTTCGCTATCCACCGGTATGATGTTGATCTTTTGGGCGGCAGCTTTTCGCATCACGATTTCACCGGCCACCACAAGGGTCTCTTTATTGGCCAGGGCGATGTCATGTCCGGCATCGATCGCCGCAAGGGTTGGCAGAACACCGGCGGCGCCGACCATGGCCGTAACGACCATGTCTGCAGAAGCCAAGGCAGCGGCCGACCGGTAGCCATCCGTGCCAAAGAGAATCCGTGGCATCTCGCCGCCCGGCAGCATATTCTTTATCTCGGCGGCCAACTTTTCGTCATATACGACAGCCAGTTCAGGTTTGAACCGCCTGATTTGCTCGCATAACAACGTAAGATTGGATTTTGCCGCCAAGGCCGCAACCGAATATCTTTCCGGAAAACGGGCCACAACTTCAAGGGTGTTCCGACCGATCGATCCTGTCGAACCGAGGATACTCAGACGTTTCATGAATGGCTGTCCATTATAGATAATTGATGCATCAACGTCTCCGTCGCGACCAATCCTGGAATTATGCAAAGCCTAAAATATATGTATTTTGAATAAATAGGCAATAGGCGCTGCAAACAGAAGCGCGTCGATACGGTCCAGGATACCGCCATGACCCGGCAGCAATCCGCCTGAATCCTTAACCTGCGACGATCGTTTAAGTACGGACTCGAAAAGATCCCCGAGCTGTCCGGCGGCACCGATCATCAGGCAGAACAAGAGCGTTTGAGGCCAGTTAAGTGCCGGTAAAAAGATGAGTTTGATCAGGCAACCAACCACTAAATTGGCCGCCAGGCCACCCAGCGATCCCTCTATAGTCTTGCCCGGGCTTACCGCCGGACTTAATTTGTGGCGACCGATGGCTGAACCGACATACAATGCGCTGATATCCCCGGCGAAGACGATCGCGAGGAGAAAATAGACCCATATGATACCGTCAGTACTATTACGAATAAGGAGCAAGAATGCGAGAAAGAAAGGAATATATGTGACCCCAAGAACTTGTTTGGTCAAGGCTTTGATCATATTCGGCGCGGTACCAAACCGTAGAACGACCAACAGGGCGCAGGTCAATAGGTTAAAAGCCAAAGCAGTTGCTACGAGATCAGGGGCGTTCCTGTAAGCCGCATAAAGGACCAGTGCAACGGAACAAAAACCGATGATGGGAAGACCCGAGACAATCTTTTCATCTTCTCCCTGTATGATTCGATAATACTCCCACAGCCCGAGCTCTGCGGCTGCAACCACGAGCATAAAAAGCCATATGCCGCCCTGCTGTATGAAGAAAATGAGAAATGGTGAGGCGACCAGTCCGGTTATCCACCGCTTTTTATGCATATTACGAATTATGCCTCAAGGGTTGTGTGAGTCGCGCCCGGATATCAATATCAATCCAGGTCATGGGCAAGTCGCGCTACGGATCAATCTTTCCGTAACGGCGATCCCTCAGCTGGAAATTCCTAAGTATCTCTATAAACTCATCCTTACTGAAATCAGGCCACAGGGTAGGTGTTACAAATAATTCCGTATAGGCTATCTGCCAGAGAAGAAAATTACTGATCCGCATCTCACCGCTGGTCCGGATTAGAACATCCGGGTCGGGTATCCCCGCGGTGTAAAGGTGTTCGGCAACAAGATCTTCCGTTATATCTTCCGGTTGCAAATTTTGGTTGAGCGATTTTAACACAAGTGACTTGACCATGCGGACGATTTCGAATCGGCTGCCGTAACTCAATGCCAAGTGGAGCGTCATGGCATCGTTTCGCTCTGTCAGGCTCATGGTTTCAGTCAGTGCAGCCTTCACATCGTTTGCCAGGCGGTCGACCTCTCCTATGGCATTCAGGCGGATGTTGTTCTCCATCAGTTCTTTCTGTTCTGAAACCAGAAAGTGTTTCAGGAGTTTCATCAATGCATAGACTTCAGCTTTGGGCCGCTGCCAGTTCTCCGTTGAAAACGCATATAGCGTCAGGTGGGAAATCCCGATCTCGCGGCTGGTTCGCACGATCGTGCGGACAGTTTCGGCGCCTTTTTCATGGCCTTGGATCCGATTCATTAGTTTTTTTTTCGCCCATCGGCCATTGCCGTCCATGATGACAGCCACGTGTTCCGGCAGTTTATCTGGATTCAGTCCGCTGGCGGCTGGATTGACGGCACTAGAATTCAAGAATCTCCTTTTCTTTATCTTTGGTGACCTCATCGATGATGTTGATATAGTCGTCAGTGATTTTCTGGATCTGATCTTGGGCCCTGAAGGCCTCGTCTTCCGATATTTCGCTGTCTTTTTTAAGGTCTTTGAGCATTTCGTTAGAATCCCGCCGGATGTTTCGAACCGCGATTTTGTGATCCTCACACATTTTGTTGATCACTTTGACCAGTTCTTTGCGTCGTTCCTCGGTCAGTGGTGGAATGGCGATACGTATGATCTTACCATCGCTCGAAGGGGTCAGTCCTAAGTCGGATTTTAGTATAGATTTTTCGGTCTCCTTGATCACGGATGCATCCCAAGGCTGGATGGTAATCAGTCGACTTTCCGGTACCGCCAGAGTCGCCATTTGATTCAGGGGTGTCGGCGTTCCGTAGTAGTCAACCCGAATGCCATCCAATATCGACAGCGATGCCCGCCCGGTCCTGACCCGCTTGAATTCTCTATTGAGGGCGTCAACCGATTTGCCCATGCTTTCGCGCGTCTCTTGGAATATGTCTTCAATCATTTTTTTCTCCGCGGTTAAGGGGTCAAGTGTATACGCATTGGCGGAATTGCGACATTAGAAACATGTCATCCTCAACAGGAAATCCGTGTCCCTACGTCATCTCCGCAGACGACCTTCTTGATGTTTCCTTTTTCTTTAAGGTTAAACACCGCCAATGGCAGTTGGTTGTCCATGGCGAGCGATATGGCCGTCATGTCCATGACCTTCAACTGTTTTTCGATGACTTCCATATATTTGATGCATTTCAGAAATTTGGCATGCTGATTTACGACCGGATCCGAATCGTAAAGCCCGTTGACCTTGGTGGCCTTGAGAAGGATCTCGGCATGTATCTCCTGGGCCCGTAAAACAGCTGCAGTATCGGTAGTAAAATACGGGTTCCCCGTTCCGGCCCCGAACAGGACAACGCGACCCTTTTCGAGATGTCGCAAGGCCCGACGCAATATATACGGTTCGGCCACTTCGTGCATGGTTATGGCCGTTTGGGTGCGGGTCTGGATACCGATTTTTTCAAGGGCATCCTGAAGTGCCAGACTATTAATGACAGTGGCCAGCATCCCCATTCGATCGGCGGAAGCACGATCCATACCGTAAGAGCTGGCGGCAACCCCCCGAAAGATATTTCCCCCTCCGACAACGATGGCAATCTGCACCCCAAGATCAAACACCGATTGGATTTCACCGGCCACATATTTGATCATTAAGGGATCGATACCAAATTCCTGCTCCCCCATGAGGGCTTCGCCGCTGAGTTTCAGAAGGATTCTCTTGTATTGGGGCTGTGGCATGACAGGCTCCTCGGTGCTTGGCAGATTCAGCGCGTTCCGTTCAAGAAATTTGGGGGCACGGGTTGATCATGATTCACCGACCTGGAATCTTGCAAACCGCTTAATCGTGATATTTTCCCCGATTTTAGCAATCAATTCATTCAAAAGGTCGGCAACCGTTATATCCGGGTTGCGCACATAAGGCTGATCCATCAGGCAGTTTTCTTTGATGAACTTCTGCAGTTTTCCCTGGGCAATTTTTTCCAGAATGTTATCCGGCTTTCCGGTCTCTTTGGCCTGGGCTTTATAGATCTCCATTTCTTTATCGATTGTCTCCTGCGGGATGTCCTCAGGCACGATTCCAAGTGGGCTGGATGCAGCAATATGCATGGCAATATTTCGCGCGAACTCCTGAAAATCCTCATTCTTGGCCACGAAATCAGTTTCACAGCCCACTTCTACCATGACGCCCAGTTTGCCACCCATGTGAATGTAGGACTGGATCGTGCCTTCTGAAACGGCGCGTCCGGCACGCTTGGCCGCCGTAGCCAGACCTTTTTTACGCAGGAACTCGATTGCCTTTTCCATGTCACCGCTGTTGTCTGCAAGGGCTGTCTTGCAGTCCATTATGCCGGCGCCGGTTTTTTCCCTGAGTTGTTTGACGAGATCCGCACTGATCGTAACCATATTCTACTCTCCTGTATCTTCCGGTTGGGTCGTTTCTGCTGTGGGGGGGGTCTCGGCGTCTTCTACCGCCGGGGTCGTTGATCTTCGGATGATTTCTACCACGGGGCCTTCAGACCCGTCGGAGATGACCTTTCGTTCTCCGGGTTTGAGGTCGGCACCCGCAGCCGATGCATCAGCAGTTTCGTCAACTTCCTTATCGGCTTCAGCCTGACGCCGTTCAACCAGGCGCTCTTTGCCTTCAATACAGGCGTTGGCTATCCGTGACGTAAGCAGCCGAATGGCTCGAATAGCGTCATCGTTGCCCGGAATAATGTAATCAATATCATCCGGATCGCAGTTGGTGTCCACAATCGCGACAATCGGAATACCCAACCGCTTGCCTTCCCGCACGGCAATCGCTTCGTTTTTGGGATCGATGATGAAAATGGCCCCGGGGACCTGGTTCATGCTGCGGATACCGCCGAGGTTGGCATCCAGTTTGACGCGTTCTTTCTCGAGCTTCAACCTCTCCTTCTTGGGGAAAAGATTTATCGAACCGTCATTCATAATTTCGTTCAGATAGTTGAGACGGTCGATACTCTGTTTAATCGTCTGAAAATTGGTCAGCATTCCTCCCAACCAGCGATTGTGCACGTAAAACATCTCACACCGATTGGCTTCTTCATATATTGATTCCCGCGCCTGCTTCTTGGTACCGACAAACAGGACGGATTTTCCATTGGCGGCTGTATCGACAATAAAATCATAAGCCGTTTTGAACATCCGGACGGTCTTTTGCAAATCGACGATATAGATGCCATTTCTGGCCCCGAAGATATAGGGTTTCATCTTGGGGTTCCACCTTTTGGTCTGATGACCGAAATGGACACCGGCCTCCAATAGTTCTTTCATCGTTACGTAAGCCATTTCAAACTCCCTTCTGAATGGTTTTTCCGCCGCCCTTTTCTACCCTTTCTCCGACTTTCACCCTCTGTGAAAGCACCGGGAAAAAGGTCCAAAGGCGTGGGGGGTGTATATTACTTATCGTTATGAAAAATCTGTCGTTTCTAACAAAATACCATTGAATGCGCAACATATTTCTGAAACTCGATTGGGTTTCGGGTGTATTCCCGAAACAGCTCATCCGCGGCGGCAACGATCCTTGTTGGGCTTAGGTTTTTTTCCTGACAGATACGACCCGATCGTATCCGCTATAATCCGTGTGAAAAACCGGCGATGCATAATGTTTGCATCCCGTGACGATGTTTTGCACGGCCTGGCGCTGATCGTGACCGATCTCCATCAGCAAAGCGCCACCCGGTTGCAGAAACCGGTGGGCTTCGAGCACTATCTTTCGCAGGCATCGCAGCCCGTCATCCCCGCCATCCAAAGCCTGAAGCGGTTCATAACGGTGGATCTCCGGTTGCAGGTTCTTAATCTGGTAGGTTTGAATATAGGGCGGGTTGCTTATGATCATGTCAAAAGAGCCGTATTGCGCTTTGAACGGCTGGGTCCAGTCTGCGCAAAGAAAGAAAACCTTGTCTTCCAACCCGTGCATCCGGGCATTGTTTCTAGCCACCTGCAGAGCACGATATGAAATATCGGAGGCAATGCCGACAACTGGCCCCATTCGGGAGAGCAGTGCCAGAATTATCGCCCCCGAACCCGTTCCCAATTCAAGAATACGGCGGCAGGGGGTCGTGTGATCGGCGGTCAGCACCAACAGAGCTTGTTCGACTAGGCACTCTGTTTCGGGACGCGGAATCAGAACATCCTGTGACACAGATAAATCCATCGACCAGAATTCCCGCCGTCCGAGTATGTAAGCCACCGGCTCTTTGAGAACCCGACGCCGTATCAATTCCTTGAAGGGCTCCAGCTCCCCACTGATCAACGGCTGATCGTAACGCAGGTACAGATCGATCCTCCGAAGATTGAGTACATGCGCAAGCAGAATTTCAGCAGTGGCTCTGGGGCTGTCTATATCGCGGGATTTAAAGTAGGTGGTGGTCCACTCGAGAAGCCTTTGGATTGACCATGCATCATCCTTGGAAGCCATCGAGTTCCGTATTTTGGAGTGCCTGCGTTTGATAGTGGGTTGTCAACTCCTGGACAATTTCTTCGATATCGCCCTGAAGAATGTTTTCGAGCCGGTAGAGAGTCAGTCCGATTCGATGGTCCGTCACCCGCCCCTGGGGAAAATTATAGGTTCGAATTCTTTCACTGCGGTCACCGCTGCCGACCTGACTCTTGCGTTCCTGGGATCGCTTTTCATTCTGTTCGCGTGTTATCCGGTCCAGCAGACGGGCGCGTAGAACCTTGAGCGCTTTGTTCTTATTTTTCAACTGGGATTTTTCGTCCTGACACGTCACGACGAGGCCGGTCGGCAGATGCGTGATTCGTACGGCCGAATCGGTGGTATTGACGCTTTGGCCACCGGGTCCGGCAGAGCGGTAAACATCAATTTTTAGATCATTGGCATCGATATCGACTTCAACATCCTCCGCCTCAGGCAGAACCGCTACGGTCACGGCAGACGTATGAATCCGCCCCTGAGTTTCAGTTGTCGGAACACGCTGAACCCGATGCGTACCACTCTCGTATTTAAAAGCGCTATAGACGCCGCGCCCCTGTATCGTGGCGATGATCTCTTTCAGCCCGCCGACACCGGTGGGGTGATGGGTGAGGACCTCAACCTTCCAATTTTTATTCTCGGCATAACGAGTGTACATCCTGTAAAGATCGGCTGCAAACAGGGCCGCTTCTTCTCCACCGGTTCCGGCACGGATTTCAAGCACCACATTTTTTTCGTCGTTCGGATCTTTGGGGATAAGCAACATGCGAAGGTCCTGCACGAGCGCCTCCTCTATATCCGTCAATCTGTCGAGCTCCTCCCGCGCCAGCTCCCTGATTTCCGCATCGCTCTCTTCTAGTAAATCTTCGCTTTCCTTGATATCGTCACGTACCTTTATATATTCCCGGTAAGCTGAAACGATCTTGTTAAGTTCGGCATGCTCCCGGGCGTATTTCTGATAGGTCACCTGGTCCTTGATGATTTCAGGATCCCCCAACAGTTTTTCAATTTCCTGGTAACGGTCTTCAACGCCGCTAAGATTTTCAAACATCGCTCAGAATCCCTCGCTGCTCCGTAAACACAAGCAGCGGCCGGAATCGACTCCGGCTGCTCTTATTCCCTGAAGCTCACACACAAAACCACGATTCACACAGATGCTTGAAAACACTTCTGCACATGTTTTCAAAACTCTTGATGACATCGTGTGTATCGTGGTTTTCAGGGACGAAGGTGCTGTTTATTAAAATGTGTTTAAGCGTTCTGATTTTTTTGAAATTTTTCGTATTTCTTACGAAATCGCTCAATTCGGCCGGCCGTATCGATCAGTTTCTGTTTGCCGGTGAAAAACGGGTGGCATTTAGAACAAATTTCAACCCGTATGTCCTTTCTGGTCGATCCAACTTCAATTTCATTTCCGCAGGCACATTTTATCGATGTCTGGGAATATTTCGGATGAATGTCTGTTTTCATTTTAATTCCAACCCCCTATATAAAAATTACGCATTCATTGATCCCAAAAACTCCGCATTATCTGCGGTTCCGGCCATTTTATCAAGTAAAAATTCCATACTGTCGACGGAATTTAGTGAAGACAGCAGTTTTCTCAATATCCACACCCGATTCAATATCTCTTCTTTCATCAACAATTCTTCTTTGCGCGTACCGGATTTCTTGATGTCAATGGCCGGGAAGACCCGCTTGTCAGCCAGCCGGCGATCCAACTGGATTTCCATGTTACCGGTTCCCTTGAACTCTTCGAAAATGACCTCATCCATCCGACTCCCGGTATCGACCAGTGCCGTAGCGACAATGGTCAATGAGCCACCCTCTTCTATATTCCGGGCAGCGCCGAAAAAGCGTTTCGGACGCTGGAGTGCGTTCGAATCAACACCGCCGGACAATATTTTCCCGCTGGGTGGCATCACGGAATTGTATGCCCGCGCCAGCCGGGTAATGCTGTCAAGCAGGATGACAACATCTTTTTTGTGTTCTACCAAGCGTTTGGCTTTTTCAATGACCATTTCGGCCACCTGGACGTGCCGCTCGGCAGGCTCGTCAAAGGTCGAGCTAATGACCTCGGCGTCAACGGTCCGTGCCATATCGGTCACCTCTTCCGGACGCTCGTCAATCAAAAGCACAAACGGAACCACCTCTTTGTGAGAAGCGATAATACTGTTGGCAATGTTCTGCAGCAACATGGTTTTCCCAGACCTTGGGGGAGAAACGATCAGACCGCGCTGCCCGAAACCGATCGGTGTCAGAAGATCCATGATGCGGGTTGAATAATTATCGGCAGCGCTTTCGATGTTCATCTTGCGATTCGGATACAATGGGGTCAGATTGTCGAACAGAATTTTTTCCCGTGCCACCTCGGGATCTTCATAGTTGATTGCCTCGACCTTCAGCAGGGCAAAATAGCGTTCCGATTCTTTCGGCTGCCGTATCTGGCCGGAAACGGTGTCTCCAGTGCGAAGATTAAACCGCCGTATCTGGGAAGGTGAAACGTAGATATCGTCAGGACCAGGGAGGTAATTGTAATCCGGAGACCGCAGGAATCCAAAACCGTCTGGCAGTATTTCCAGCGTACCGATGCCATAAATCAGGCCGTTTTTCTCGATCTGGCGCTGCAACAGTGCAAACATGAGTTCCTGTTTGCGCATGCCGGCAGCCCCTTCGATGCTGAAATCCTTGGCCATTCGGGCCAGTTCGTTGATTTTCTTCTCTTTTAGCTCTGCGATGTTCATTAAGGTGATTCCCCGTTACTGTGGTGGTGGTTTCAATATAAACTTCTGGAAATATATTAGAATCAATCGATTCTTTGTGTATTACTTTTGCGGAGGTAATATTTTCCAGTTATCGGGGGGAATCTTTCACTGTGTGAGTTTCATTCCACGGGCGAACGCAGTCGGGTAATATACATGCGCTGGCAGTGTAATTAACGCGCTCTTACCGGTCAACTACGGAAAGTTCATGCCGATTATGCTGGAGGATGTTGAGTGTAATTAGTGAAGACCTGCTCTGATATTATCTCCGAATTGGCGGGTTCTATCTTGGATACCCCTTTTTATAACACAATCAGTGAGGTGTCAAGCGGTTTTGCTCAGTTTTACATCGAATTGTGGAAATACCTTTAGAGTTTGTATCGTGCCTATACCTGTTGCGTGTTTCGGTCCTAAAGCATCACGGCTAAACGCTTGCTGTGGACGAACGACTCGCTTTGCTGTAGGGTATTTAGGAGATCCGATATCATAAGCGTACCACACCTGTGAATTCGATTCTACAACCACTTATACCACCCATCCGTTTTTCGGAGTTTATTTTGAATAGCGGGATAATAATATAGGTTCGCTTCCCAGTTTAAGAGTCAACACGTTGTGCTGGCCCATTAGACATAGCGAAAAGTTGAATTTCAACCATCGACGAAAAGATGATGCACCCCCCCTTCCCCACAAGACTACAACATCCCTTGCCCCCCGGCACGGCACCAGAGGTGAGCCCGCAATCCGTTTACATCGTCGGCGGATCAGTCAGGGACCTTCTGCTCGGCAGAGCGCCGCTGGACTATGATCTTGCCGTTGCGAGTGACCCGCAACGTTTTGCGCGCCGCCTGGCCGGGCAGACGAAAGGACGCGTTGTCGTGCTTGGAAAATCCGATCAGACGATCTACAGAGTGGTAACGCCTGCTAATGTCTTCGATGTCTCGGGATTGGGAGGTCCCACAATCGAGGCAGATCTTAATCGCAGGGACTTTACGATTAACGCCATGGCTGTCGATGCTGCGACCGGGGATATTATCGATGTCTTAAACAGTCGCGAGGACCTTCTCTCAGGTCGCATTCAGATCGTCTCAAACTCGGTTTTCAGGCAAGACCCGATCCGCCTGGTCCGGGCCTTTCGTTTGGCAGCGGTTTTTGATTTTAGATTATCGGCAGATACAAAGGCAGCTATTCAAGCGCAGGCATCGCTCATCGCCAGGTCAGCGGGCGAAAGGATCTGGTCCGAGTTGTTGAAAATATTGGAAACGAGACGCTCGGCCTGCTTTGTCAACCAAATGGCCGTATGCGGCCTGCTTGAGGCCATTCTCCCCGAAATCAATTTCAGAAACAACCAGCCATCGGGGCACCACCCATCAATGGTCGGGAATCTTCCCTTTCAAGCCGTTTATTCGGAATTGGAAAAACTCCTGATCGATCCCTCGTCGGTGATTCCCCTTAAGCTGTCCCCGGATGCATGGTCGCAAACCGCTATTCGGGGGGCCCTGCTGAAATTTGTGCTCCTCATACAAGATACCGCAACATCTCCAGACGGCGCCCGTAAAACGCAACGGATGCTGCCAAACGGAGTAGTGTACCAAATCTGCCGTCGCCTGAGAATGTCTAATCGTCAGGCGAGATATATTGACCATATCAACCGACAACACAAAAAACCGTTCACCCTTTTTACCGCCTATCGGAAAAAACGCCTTTCGAAAACGGCTGTCACCCGTTTTTTCATGACAAGTGGCGATATATTGCCTGATTTACTGCTGTACACCGCGGCGGTGGTTGCCGCCTTTTCCAAAGATGCAGGTGATCACGGAGAAAAATTCTCAAAATTTGCCCGTGACCTGTTACAGCGTTTTTACTTCGACTTCAAGCCCCTGAGCATCGCACCGCCATATCTCACCGGAAAAGACTTGATCTCTACTTTTAACATGAAACCATCACCCGCTTTTAAGTTCCTGCTGAATCGCATCGAAACCGACCGTCTGGCAGGACGCATCCATTCAAAAAGTGAGGCGCTGGACCGGGTCAGCCAATTGCTGCGGGACAGACCGTTTGAAACCTGAGAGATCGTTGCTGGCTTGGGTATCGGCCGTTGCGGATCAGTGTATAAGGGGTGTACGAATAGACTTTCTCTTATGCGAACGTTTTTTCTACTCCCCTTATACCGCCCTTCCGTGTTTCGCAATTTATTTGTGAAAAGCGGTATAAAGTGACGGTGGGCCTACGGCTGAGCGGATTTGGAACAAAAAAAGGTTTCTTCCTGCCCACAGCCGAAGAAACCTTTTAATGAATACTGGATAATTGGATTCAAAATTCAATGACCTCCGGTAAAGTCAGAGAATGGCGTGTCAACCGCTTAAAACGGTCTTTTAGAGCCATTATCCCGGGCCAACAACTGGTCATTGAATGGGGAGTTACCGATGGTAACTATTAGAGTGCGGCCTTGACGGCGTCCAGAGCCGTGAAAACCTGGCCTCGAATTTCGTCGACCTTGCCAACGCCTTCTATCTTTACATATTTAGGTGATGCGGGCTCTCCGGCGCTCTCCCACTTCTTGTAATAATCGATCAGCGGCTCGGTCTGATCATGGTAAACCTCCAGGCGTTTGCGAACTGTCTCCTCTTTGTCGTCCTCTCTCTGGATCAACGGCTCGCCGGTGACATCGTCCTTGCCCTCGACTTTAGGCGGATTAAAGACAACGTGGTACGTACGACCGCTCGACAGGTGAACCCGCCGGCCGCTCATGCGTTTGATAATTTCACCATCCGGAACATCGATGTCTACGACGGCATCAATGGGAACACCGGCCTCTTTCATGGCATCCGCTTGGGGGATCGTCCGCGGGAAACCGTCAAACAGAAAGCCTTTCTGACAATCCGCTTCCTTGATGCGTTCCTTGACCAACCCGATTATGACGTCGTCCGGAACAAGCCCGCCGGAATCCATGAATTCCTTGGCCTTTTTACCCAAGTCAGAGCCGGCCTTAACGGCGGCGCGAAGCATGTCTCCGGTGGAAATCTGAGGGATCTGATAATTCTCCTTGATGTAATTGGCCTGGGTTCCCTTACCCGCTCCGGGGCCGCCCAAAAGTATCAGACGCATATTCTCTCCTCCTTTTTATCTGTTCGGTCATCGTCAAATATGGCCTTTGCCGTTCGCTGTGCCTCGACGTCAAATGTTATAAAGGTTTGACGTTCGGCATTTATGACTGAAGAACAACAGCCCGGTCCGCATATGGCGCTTATTCAGCAAACATGCTCGGCCTAACCGGGCAGCGACTGGTGGCTGGTGGGCGGAATAATGGCTGAAACAGTCCAGCCTGTCAAGATTTTTATCGGCCGCCGTGCCGCACCGGTATTCGACTCGACATACCAAAGACGAACACGACAGTAAATGATGCCGGTGTGTTGCGTACACTAATTTTTACTCATCCGCACCCCCGGTGTAAGGGCTCGCATTCCCCCTGAAATTCGAGCCGCTCACCCTTCAGAATATATTGTGAGAGACTATTTTTTTCTTGCATTCATGTTGGCTAAGAGCTATGAAGTCTCTTTTATAATATGGATTGATTTAATGTGAATAACCACCGTGCCGTTACGGATAATTTGGTGGAAAGAAGGGGGCGAGATAATTGAAGGAAATCACGGTCAAGGTCTACGATAATGACATTGAAAAGGCCATGCGTATTCTGAAAAAGAAAATTCAGAATGACGGCCTCTTCAAACGGCTCAAGCTGAAAAAGAGCTACGAGAAACCCAGCGAGTTCCGCCGCCGTAAAGCACGCGAAGCATTGCGAAGGGAGCGGTTAGCGGCTGCAAGAAAGAACCGTTACCGCAGATAATCTGATGGGGATTGCATTTAAAACCCGGCGGGGGAAAACCCGCCGGGTTTTTTATCAGATCACGGGAATATTCGATGTCCGCCAGCGAGTCTTATCAAGAATGCCTAAATGAAATGTTCAACTTGAGGCGCTTTGGTATCAAGCTCGGCCTCGAAACGATCCGCCAAATCCTGGCGGGCTTGGGCAACCCTCAGGAACATTTCAAAACAATTCATGTGGCCGGAACCAATGGCAAAGGTTCTGTGGCCGCCACTCTGGCATCGGTCTTGCGGTCCTGCGGATATAAAACCGGTCTTTATACTTCACCCCATTTGGTCCGTTTCAACGAAAGAATCGTCGTCGACGACCAACTGATAAACAATGAAGACGTACTGACCGCTTACAAGGCGGTCAAAGAGGCCCACCACGGCAAACGCGAGCCGACCTTTTTCGAATGCACAACCGCCATGGCGCTGAATGAGTTCAGACGCCGGGAAGTCGACTGGGCAGTGATTGAAACGGGAATGGGTGGAAGACTGGATGCCACGAATATCATTAACCCGAGATTATCGATCATCACCAATGTATCCCTGGAGCATAGCGAATATCTCGGCTCCTCCCTCAGGCAGATCGCTTTTGAAAAATCCGGAATCATAAAACCGGGGGTTCCGGTGGTCACCGGCGTCACGCAAAAAAGTGCCATCGATGCGGTCATTGCTACCGCGGCCGCCCGGCAGGCACCATTATACCGTCTGAGAAAAGACTTCCGGTTAAGACGCACCTCGCATGGCACATTCACCTACCAAGGTCCGCAGACCAAGTGGACGGGTCTAACGACTTCGCTGGCGGGTCAGCACCAACTGGAAAATACCGCCTTAGCATTGGCCGGATGCGACATATTGTCACCGGAGATCGGCCAACTCACCCAGGACGGCGTGAAGATGGCACTGCTCAACACCCGCTGGCCGGGCCGCCTTGAAATGGTTAAGGATAAACCGCTGACGCTCCTGGACGGCGCACACAACTTGATCGCCGCCCGCGCCCTATCAATCTATCTCAAATCGAACCTGGCGGGACGCCGCATTACGCTGGTGGTGGGCATCCTGGATGATAAACCTTACCGCGCCATGCTCGCGGCTCTCGTTCCGATCTGCCAACGCGTCATCGTGACGCAGCCCAAGATTCAGCGGGCCTTGCCAACCGAAATCCTACTGGCGGCCGCAAAAGAGCTGACGAATCAAGTCGAGGCTATTCCGGATGTCGGTCGGGCGGTCGCCGCAGCGATTGATTCGTCCAGCCCGGATGATGCCGTTTGCATCGCCGGTTCTCTCTACGTGGTGGGTGAAGCCAAAGCCGCCTTGACTGACCAGACACCACCGGTATCCGTATAATCGATTGAAATCCACGCTTGACATCGATGGTACATTCCATTAACTAAAATCCCCAGTCATCGGTGACAAGAATAACCTATTAACAGAGTGTTGAAAAACGTCATGAGTGTCGGCAAGCGCAATAGTTTTTCAACAGCCTTTGTTAACTTACCCCACAAGCGCCCGTAGCTCAGGGGATAGAGCGTCAGCCTCCGGAGCTGAAAGTCGCTGGTTCGAATCCAGCCGGGCGTACCAATTACAAGGGTTCTGAAAATTCCTAACTTATTTATTTTAATATATTAAAAGTTTTTTCCCACCATATTCCCCAAAAATTGATCTTTATTCACTTATCTGATATTATTTGATATTCGAAAAATTAAAATGGAAGTAGGAGACATGAACGGGGAAAACGACCTTCGACGACTGCCCCAGAGCCTCGAAAAGCATCTGAGAAGCGAAAATCCACTCTTGGCGGACGTCGTAAAGAGCTTCCGACAGCTCGACAAGGTCACCCAGCAGCTGGGGTTTTTCAATCGCGAGGAATCACACACTAGCCGTATTCCGTGGTGGCCACTGATCTCGATACTGGGCACCTATTCCTCGGGCAAATCGGCATTCATAAACACGTTTCTGAAATACCCGCTGCAGACGACCGGCAACCAGGCGGTTGACGACAAGTTTACCGTTATCTGCTTCACAAACGATAATCAGGTCCGCTCCCTGCCAGGGCTGGCCCTGGACGCGGACCCTCGATTTCCGCTGCATAAAATCAGCCAAGCCATCGACGAAGTAGATTTCGGACAAAGTGCCCACATCGACAAATACCTCCAGCTGAAAACTTGCCCCAGTGATAAACTCCGGGGCAGAATCCTTATCGATTCACCGGGCTTCGACGCTGACGAGCAGCGATCCTCGACTTTGCGCATCACCAATCACATCATCGATCTGTCGGATCTGGTCCTTGTCTTCTTCGATGCCCGCCACCCGGAATCCGGTTCGATGCAGGACACTCTGCAGCACCTGGTCAAAGCGACTCTGATCCGTCGCGATGCCACCAAATTCCTCTATATTCTCAATCAAATCGACCACACGGCCCGCGAAGACAACACCGAAGAAGTATTTGCCGCCTGGAAACGCGCACTGGCCCAGTATGGCCTGACCACCGGTAGCTGTTATGCCATATATAATCCTGATCTGGAACTGCCGATCCAAAATGATCGCATTCGAATCCGCTTGGAAAACCGCAGAGATGCCGATCGAAAATCGATCAACGATCGCATCGAGCAGGTTGTGGTTGAAAGGGCTTACCGTATCGTTGGAATTTTGAGAAAAACGGCCCATTCCATTGAGCAGGATATGGTTTCACGCATCACAAGATTCCTCGAAGGGTGGCGGCGCACGGTGCTATGGGCCGATGCCATTGTGTTCGGGGGCTTGCTGCTCACCTTTCTGCTGATCACCTTGTGGGCCGGGTACTGGAATGGCCTGCACCTCGAAATACCCATTTTCAGCAACCTTCTTGCCAGTAACGATGCCGTTCTTGGTACATTCACTATTATCTTGTTGATCGCAGCCGTCTACATCCACGTTCGGGTCCGCCGCATGGCGGCCGAACGTGTCAAAAAACGGGTCCTGGAAGATATAACGGACCCGAACCTGCGCTTGAACTACACCCTGGCATTCAGGAAAAACAGCCGTTGGTGGCGGAGTGTGTTTCAGAGCCGCCCCTCCGGTTGGAACCGAAACAGCCGTAAAGTCCTATCTAATGTTATCGAAGAAGCCAATACCTACATCCAGATTCTCAATGACACTTTTACGAACCCCTCCGGCAATCAGCTAACCGGCGATCCTTACGACCAGTACATTGAAAGTAAAAGCAACGATAAGGCCCTTGCCCAAGGTTCAGCCACCCCTTCTCTATCATTCAAGGAACAGGCACTAAAAGTCATCACCCGCAAATAGGCAGCCGGTTCGATTTCTAACCCATTTAACTCACTTTTCAGTAGGTCCTTGGTCTGATAAAAATTCCAGCAAACGGTTGTTGAAGTCGCGTTGTTTCTCAATATTGCACAGATGGCGTGCGGCCGGTATGATGCAAAGCTGCGATCCGGAAATGCGGGCATGGATCGCTTCGCTGAACGCCACGGGTGTTCCCGGGTCATCCTCGCCAACGATAATGAGCGTCGGTATGTCAATGGCAGTAATACGTTCAAGGTAATCTAAATGCCGGATGGCTTCACAGCAACCGACGAAACCGTTTACCGGTGTGGAAAGAATCTGTTGCCGGATACGTTGCACCGGAAGTGATTCGGCATCTAAAAAATCCGGCGAGAACCAGCGTTCGAGTATTTC
This sequence comes from uncultured delta proteobacterium, assembly GCA_963848135.1. Classification (GTDB taxonomy): domain Bacteria; phylum Desulfobacterota; class Desulfobacteria; order Desulfobacterales; family SG8-13; genus JARFQH01. Next base: position 9,527 of record CAWKCK010000009.1, on the reverse strand, counting down.
TGCTACCAGAGATGACATCCCCAGAGATCGGGCCCGTGAAATTCTGTCCTGCCATACCGGCTGGAGTTGATCCCCCATGACTGCAGCCGTGCTGGCGAGAACCAGCTTTTGCAGCCGCTGCGGGTGGCGCAGAGCGATGCTCTGTCCGACCATCCCGCCCATTGAAAGCCCGACCCAATTCACCTTTTCGATACCGAGAAAATCCAACACACCGATAGCATCATCTGCCAACTGATCCAGCGTGTATGCTCCCTTGGGGGCGTCGCTGGCACCGTGACCGCGCGAATCATAGCGCAGGATCCGAAAATGGGGTTCAATGTCCGCCAGTTGCTCATCCCACATGGCCATGTTCGTGCACAGGGAATGACTCAGGACCACTACCGGCCCATCCAATTCTCCTGTTATGGCGGCATTGAAACGGATGCCGTTTACTTCAATATTCATTATCCCACCTGTCTTCGAAATGGATGCACACTAATTAATGTCCGTCCATAAATGGCCCTTTTTCCCCTGGGCGGCGTTCTCCGCGGGTCTCGATCCTCAAAGTAGCCAGGCTACGCCTGCGGTCAAAACCCTTGTGCGGCCTTGCCCAGAGAAAAAACTACTCATTTATGAATCGGACACTCACACATGTGCCCACCAATTTTTCAACAATTACGGATGGACACTAATTAATGCGATAGTATTTCTTGTACCAGTCGACGAACCTTTGAATACCAGTTTCAAGGGGTGTGTCCGGCCTGAACCCGACGTCTCTGGCAAGATCATCGATATCGGCGAATGTCGCCGGCACATCACCCGGTTGCATATCTCGCATCTCCTTTTTGGCCAACTTTCCTAACGCTGCCTCTATGGCCGCAATGAAATCCTTTAGTTCCACCGGACGGTTATTGCCGATGTTATAGATCTTGTAGGGTGCGGCCGAGGTACCGGGATCGGGTCGATCTCCATGCCAATCGAGATTGGGTTCCGGCAGTTTACCCATCACCCTGACAACGCCCTCGACGATATCGTCGACATAAGTAAAATCGCGTTTCATACGGCCATGGTTGAATACCTGTATCGGTTTGTCTTCGATTATGGCTTTTGTAAACAGGAAGAGAGCCATATCGGGCCTTCCCCACGGTCCGTAAACCGTGAAAAAACGAAGTCCGGTACACGGCAGTTTGTAGAGATGGCTATATGTGTGAGCCAGGAGTTCATTGGCCTTTTTCGAGGCGGCATACAGGGAAACGGGATGGTCGACATTGTGGTGCACGGAAAACGGCATACAGGTATTGGCCCCGTAGACCGAACTTGATGAAGCAAAAACCAGATGAGGCGTACGGTGATGCCGGCAGCATTCCAACAGGTTGACGAAACCCACAAGGTTGGCCTCCACATATGCATGCGGGTTTTCAAGCGAATACCGCACGCCGGCCTGTGCGGCCAGATTGACCACTACGTCGAAGGCTTGGCCGTCAAAAACCGCGTTCAGGCCTTCGAGGTTGGCAAGATCGGTCTCAGAGAATGAAAAGTTCTCTGAATCCTGCAAGATCTTTAAACGGTCTTTTTTAAGATTGACATCATAGTAAGTGTTCAGATTGTCAAGGCCAGTGACATGAACCCCGCTTTCCAGCAATCGCCGCGTCAGATGAAACCCGATGAATCCGGCCGCACCGGTAACAAGCACTTTTTTAAATTCAAACGCCATATTCACCCCTGTCCTTCTTTTTTAATATTGTCCAGTCCCGAGCGGTTGTGACCCGCCGATATTTTTCACCCAACAATTCCATTGAATCTTTAATTTGGCGATCTCGCCATTGTCATCCGCAGTTCCATGGTTAGTTCTTTATGCGGGAGCACATGAATCGGCATACCAGCGGAAAGTATTTTCAAGTCCCTCTTCGAAAGCCACTGTCGGCTCAAACCCCAGCAGAGTTTTAGCGGCATCGATGGCGGCTATCGAAGCGATGATGTCGCCGGCACGCTGCGGCGCATAACGGGGATCCGCATTGAACCCAGCCAGATTGGCAATGGTTTTCCACAGCTTATTAATATCAATAGAGGTTCCGGTTCCCACATTGACCGACCGTCCGGATGCCGCCCGGTTGCTAGCGGCTTTCAGCAAGGCATGAACCACATCCGCAACGTACACGAAATCTCTGCTTTGGGTGCCATCCCCGTAAATAGTCGGCGGTACCTTTTGAACCGCCTTTGACATGAATATCGATATGACACCGGAATACGCTGACGACGGATCCTGCCTTGGGCCGTAAACGTTAAAAAATCGCAAGCTGGTGGTATTCATTCCATACAGCCGATGGTACAGACAGGCAAAGTACTCACCCGTTATTTTCTGCACGGCATAGGGACTGAGCGGTTTTGGCATCATTTCTTCTTTTTTCGGCAATGCGGGATCATCTCCATAGACCGCAGAAGAACTCGCGAAAACCAGACTGGAAACACCGCTGTCGCGGGCGGATTCAAGCACGTGCATCGTTCCCATGTCATTGACTGCGGCCGATTCCAAAGGCTGCTCAACGGTTTGAGGTACCGACACCATCGCAGCCAGGTGAAACACCACCTCACACCCTTTCGTTGCCCGCCTTACTGTCTGAATATCGCGGATATCGCCTTCTACCATTTCTATCGACCCGGCCACCGAATCCAGATTGGACCGGTGGCCGGTAGAAAAATTGTCTAGGACGACAACCTTACAGCCGTCAGCAACGAGCGCTTCCGACAAATGGGACCCGATGAAACCGGCCCCTCCCGTTACCAGGGCCCGTTTGAATGCAACGGTCATCTGTCCTCCTTTTAGACTGAAAAACGCAATTCTGCCTGCCCGTTTAAGCGTGAATTACAAGAGGGTAGTATATCACGACCGCACCAATTTAGCCAAGGTTACTGTGACTTCAGCTCTGCATTGAAAGGGCCTCAGTGAGGTATGAAACTCCTGTGGTCAATCCCCAGTTTTTTTAATCGATATTGCAGGGTGGTCCGTGGAATACCCAAGAGAGCCGCTGCGCCCTTCTTTCCTCCCAACTGACCGCTGGTGTTGGCAAGCACCATTTCAATATGCTGCCGTTCCGCCGCCGCCAGATTGTAAGCTCTTTCTCGACGGCTCGGCCGTCCTGTTTCGACGAAGATTTCCACATCCTTCCCGCTGATGTTTTCCCCCGGGCGCATTATGATCATTCTCTTGACAAGGTTTTTTAGTTCACGCACATTACCCGGCCAGTGATGCCCGCGGAGAACTCTGATTGCTGAATGGGTATATCGGGGGGCAAGCCGGTTGGCTTTTTGGGCTTCGAGTCGGTTAAGCCACTGAACGAGACCGGGCACATCTTCAAGCCTTTCCCGCAGCGGAGGCATATGCACCTCAACCGTATTGAGTCGATAAAACAGGTCCGAACGAAACTTACCACTCCGTATCGCTTTGGTCATGTCTCGATTGGTGGCAGCGATCACCCTGACATTCACCTCAATCGGACGACTGTCACCCACCCGCTCGAAACATCTATCCTGCAAAACGTGCAGAAGTTTGGCCTGCAGGTCGATCGACAATTCACCGATCTCGTCCAGGAAGATGGTGCCATCGTCTGCCATTGCGAAGCGCCCGGCCCTAGCGGCTCCAGCACCGGTAAAGGCTCCCTTCGCATGCCCGAAGAGTTCGCTTTCGAATAGGCCGGTTGAAAGCGCCGGGCAATTGACCTTCACGAAGAGGCCTGCCTTGCGGGGACTCAGGCGATGAATATGGCGGGCAATGAAGTCCTTACCGGTGCCGGTTTCACCGGTAATCAGAGCACTGGCATCTGTGGCGGCAATCAGGTCTACCTGCCGCATCAGCTCAATCATGATGGGCGAATTAAAATAAAATGATTCCGGGCGGTAAGACTCCTCCGCGCGTTCCAAAAGATACTGCTTCTGTTGGACCAGACTCTGGTTGACTTCTTTGAGTTTGCTGTATACCAGCATATTGTCCACGGCAACAGCGACAACATCGGACAGCTCGGTTAAAAAATGCGACAGTTCGTCCATTTTAGTCGGTTGTTTCTTGAAAGAAAAATGCAATACGCCCAGCACATTGCCCCGGGTAATCAGTGGGTAGGCCATACTTGAAGAAAGGCCCGCTTCCAACATGGCCCTTACCGATGCCCAATAATTGCGCTTCTTCAAATCGGGGATGATGACGGGTTCTTTTGATCGTATGACCGCTTTGGCGATTGCGCCTTGCGCCAGCGGACGCTCAGATTCGCTGATGGCCTTAGGTGAAATCCCCTCGGCCGTGCTGAAGTAAGTCAGTACCCTTTTATCCGCGTCGTAAAGATTGATACTGAATCGGTCATACGGAACGGTTTTTTTTATTTCGCTTGCCAGCGCATTGAATAGGTCCACACGGTTGGTATGTTTCACGATCGCATTGTTAATCTCGATAAGTAACCGGTAACGTGTCGCGGCATTCCACGTCATGAAACACCCTCCTTGCGGTATCCTTGCCCAATTTTCGGCACATTTATCCCTGTCGATTGAAGAGAAAATGAGATCCGGTTGGATAGAAAATAACGATATATTCGTCTGTTATCGATATACAGATACGATAATTACATGAGCATATCAAGCCTTTTGCCCGATATTCGGCATGGCGCCCAATTATCGGCACATACCAGGCGAAGTGAACCGAAAGCAAAATATTTAATTTATTGTTTTTATTTAATATTTTTTATATTACCTTTTTTGGCATGCTCATTGCTCAAACGTTAATAAGGATCATAGACTTGCCGGCATCATCTTCAATTCCTCCCCTTCAAAATTAACTCATATTAAATGGAAGCCTCAATGCCTGATGTCATCATCACCGAATTCATGGACGAAACGGCTGTGGAAGATACAGCTAAAACCTATGACGTGCATTACGACCCCCAGCTCGTCGACAAACCGGATGAACTGAAATCGCTGCTTGCCGATGCCAGGGGATTGGTTGTTCGCAATCGAACCCGCGTTGATGCTGGATTACTCCAAGCAGCACCCCATTTGAAGGTGGTCGGACGGTTAGGCGTCGGCCTGGACAACATCGATTTAAAAGCGTGTGAAGAGCGGGGTGTAACCGTCTGCCCGGCAACAGGCGCCAACGATGCCGCCGTCGCCGAATGGGTGATCGCAACAGCGATGCTCCTGCTGCGCGGCGCCTTTCTCTCCAAAACCCAAATGGTGAATGGCGAGTGGCCCCGTACAGAGGCAATGGGTCATGAAACCGGGGCTAAAACCCTCGGATTGGTTGGCTTCGGCCAGATTGCGCGTTATACGGCCCGGATGGCCCAGGCTTTGGGAATGAGAGTGATTGCCTATGACCCTTATGTCTCCCCGGATGACAAGTGTTGGACGGGGGTACCCAAAATCGACAAATTGCACGAAATGCTTCGGGTCGCCGACATTGTCAGCTTGCATGTCCCTCTCACCGATGCCACCCGGCACCTTATTAATGATGAGGCCATTGCTCAAATGAAACAGGGCGCCATATTGGTGAACGCCGCACGCGGCGGGGTGTTGGACGAAAACGCGCTGGTGACCGCGATGAAATCCGGTCGAATCAGGGGGGCCGCCTTGGATGTATACGAGACCGAACCCCTCACGGCTTCCTCGGCGGCTAAGTTCTCCGACCTGCCCAATCTTGTCCTCACCCCTCATATCGCCGGCGTCACCATCGAATCCAACCAACGCGTCAGTCATGTCACCATGGATAATGTGCAACGGGTGTTGGAGGCTTCCAAATGACGGAGACAAGGTTAACTCTCACTGAAGCACATAAAATATGCGTAAACGCGCTCTGCTCCCACAATACCAGCGACAGCAATGCAGAAATCGTGGCAAATGCTTTGGTCGCCGCCGAAGCGGATGGATTGCGAGGCCACGGTCTTTCGAGACTTCCTTCTTATTGCGCTCAGGCGGCCAGCGGAAAAGTCAACGGACAGGCACAACCGACATCGACATTGGTGGCCGAGGCCGCCCTCAGGATCGATGCCCGAAACGGCTTCGCCTTTCCCGCCCTGGCGCTTGCCGTGGATAAACTCGCCACAACGACGCCGAAAAGCGGTATCGCTGTAACGGCAGTGACCCATTCGCACCACTGCGGTGCCGCCGGATATCACGTGGAGGCCTTGGCGCAGAAAGGCCTCATCGGGTTACTGTTTGCAAATACACCCAAAGCCATCGCGCCTTGGGGTGGTGATCAAGGGGTCTTCGGCACCAACCCGATTGCTTTTGCCTCGCCCCGGGCCAACCCCAGCCCATTAGTGATCGATCTTTCTCTTAGCAAAGTGGCCCGGGGTAAAATAATGGTCGCCGAAAACGAAGGGAAGTCCATCCCGGAAGGTTGGGCTCTGGATCCGCACGGCAAACCCACAACCGACCCAAAGGCCGCTATGGCCGGCACCATGCTGCCGATGGGAGGCGCAAAGGGGGCCGCACTGGTTCTCATGGTCGAAATTTTGTCGGCCGCCCTGACTGCTGCCCATTTCGGCTTCGAAGCCAGTTCTTTTTTCAGCGCTGAAGGAAAATCGTCCGGCGTGGGACAACTTATGATCGCTATCGCGCCAAACCCCTTGTCACAAGAGACATTTAACGACCGCCTGGAAATTCTCTTAAGCGCCATTTTAGGTCAGGAAAATACCCGTCTGCCCGGCGATCGTCGCCTCAAATTGCGGCAAGCCGCCCGGCAAAACGGAATCTTAATCCCCGAGCAACAATACGACCAGCTGGTCGCGCTGGGATCCGGCACCTGACTTACAAGGAGAGGCGCCGGACCGAGCGAAATAATAATCCCTAATTTTTTTCAATCAACTAAACCAAAGGAGGCTCAACAATGATTCAATTTTTGGTTCACGAAGCGGCCGACTCCGTTGGAGTGGCCACCGTGGATATCAAGGCTGGCGAAACCGCCAACGGGCTTTTTATGGACTCTCAAAAAGGCATCGATGTTAAAGCCCTCGACGATATCCCGTTGGGACACAAAATCGCGCTGAATGATCTTGCCGAAGGCGGTAATGTCATCAAGTACGGCGAAGACATCGGCAAAGTGGTTGCGAACATCAAAAAGGGTGGCCACGTACACATCCAGAACCTGAAAACCAAGAGGTGGTAGAAATGAGCAATTTAGGAACTGTCTGGGGATACAGACGTGAAAACGGCCGAGTGGGTATTCGCAATCATGTGTTGATTTTACCGTTGGATGACCTGTCCAACTCGGCCTGTGAAAAGGTCGCTTACGGCGTCAAAGGCACCAAGGCCATTCCGCATGCCTATGGCCGGCTGCAATTCGGCGAGGATCTGCAGCTATTTTTTCGCACCATGATCGGCACAGGAGCGAATCCCAACGTGGCCGCCGTGGTCGTCATTGGTATCGAGCCCGAGTGGACCAACATCATTGTGGATGGCATCGCCGAAACCGGAAAACCGGTCACTGGTTTTTCCATCGAACGTCAGGGCGATTATAAAACAGTGGAGATGGCGTGCTGGAAAGCCTACGAGTACATGCAGTGGGCCAGCGAGCTCAAACGCGAAGAAGTGGATTTAAGCGAAATCTGGGTTTCCACAAAATGCGGTGAGAGTGATACAACCAGCGGCCTGGCCAGCAATCCTACGGTGGGCAACGCCTTCGACAAACTGGTGGCGGCCGGGGCAACCTGCTCATTCGGCGAGACCAGCGAGATCACCGGTGCCGAGGCGGTCTGCAAAAAACGCGCTGCCTCCCCGGAGGTCGGCGAGCAGTTCATGGCGATCTTCAACAAGTATCAGGAAATGATCGACCGAAATAAAACGGACGACCTCTCAGGCAGCCAGCCCACCAAGGGCAATATCCGCGGCGGCCTCACCACAATCGAGGAGAAAGCCTTCGGCAACCTGCAGAAGATCGGTAAGAAAAGCAAATTCGTGGGGTGCCTCGATAAGGCCGAGGCGCCTACCAAGCCGGGACTATGGTTCATGGACACCAGCTCTGCCGCGGCCGAAGCGGTCACCCTTTGGGCGGCGGCCGGTTTTGTGGCCCATTTCTTTCCCACCGGGCAAGGCAATATCATCGGCAACCCCATCGAACCGGTCATCAAGCTTTCGGCGAATCCTTTGACTTGCGCGACGATGAAGGAGCACCTCGATTATGACTGCTCCGCTATCCTAAGAGGTGAGCTAACCCTGGATCAATCGGGTGACGGTCTTATGGAAATACTGAAACGCACCTGCAATGGCCGCCTGACCGCCCAGGAGTTGCTGGGTCATGAAGAGTTCGTATTGACCAAGCTTTACGAGAGCGCCTAAATCAGGCAACCGATACGGAAACATCAGAAAGTAAAGGTCTTCATTCTGACTCCGGGCGCTGGCATCGGCCCCGGGGCCGGAATAGATCCGGATAAAAGCAGGATATTAAGATCTTTGTGTGGCAAGAGAAAGACGGTAACACCTTGTCGAGATAGTCTGGGGGAAATCGTTAAATCAATATGCTTAACGTGGAGGTGAAATGCTATGATGGCAGAACAAAACAACAAGACAAACGGTAAGGGGGGAAATGTTGCCCTGTTTACCTTTTATCTTCTCTTCGCCATATACTTTGTCAACGTGCTTTTCGGTAAAGCGACGGTCTCATATGGCCTGAATCTGCCGCATTTAGGCAATGTGGCCGAGTTCCTCCTGCTATCCGTAGCTTGCGTAGCGTTGATCGTAGCGGCTTTAAAGAGAGAAGCTGCTGAAAATAAATCTTCAAATGAGATAAAAGGAGACGAAAAATGACCCATGACAAACAGAAGGAATCCGGCCCGAAAATGGTAGAGCGGCGTCGCTTCATGGAATTGACGACCAAGTTTGGATTTACGGCTGCCACGGTAGCGCTGTTCAGTGGCGTATTGGGCTCCAAAGAGGCCAGCGCCCAGGTCGCCAAGGAAGAGGCAACTCGCCAAAAGACGGCCAAACACAAAATGAATATCGCCACCGCATATATACTTGGGGCCTCGCGCAGCTACCCCATTATGCAACTGGATATGAAGGAAAACATTCAAAATTGCACCAATGGAGAGGTTTATGTCAAGCTGGCGCCGGGCGGCCAACTTGGAGCCGGTTCTGCGCTGGCCCAAAAAGTTCAAGGCGGTACGATACAGGCCGCCCAGCATTCCATTTCCAACTTCGCGCCTTTCGCTCCGGTGACAGATTTAATCAATATTCCCTATTGGGTGGGTACCAATCAAAAGTTCGTCAACCTGGTCACTTCCGATACCTGGCGCAATGAAGTTCATACGAAGGTGGCCGCCTCAGGCTTCAAGGTCCTTTGGTATGTCGTCATCGATCCGCGTGTGGTTGCCACGCGAAAAGGGGTTGCTGGGCCGATCAAGACGCCGGATCAAATGAAAGGGATCAAGTTTCGCGTGCCCGGATCCAAGATTCTGGCCCAGTTCTATCAGTTGCTGGGCGCCAATCCCACACCCGTGGCCTGGGGCGAGACATCTTCAGCCATCAAGCAGGGTGTGGCGGATGCCCTGGATCCTTCCGTTGAAGCGCTGCAT
>CAWKCK010000008.1:0-19665 GCA_963848135.1 uncultured delta proteobacterium | reverse complement strand
GCTTGGCTGACCAGGTCGACGCCGTCATAGTGGTTGGCGGGTGCAACAGCGGCAATACCCAACGGCTGGCCGAAATAGCCGGCGCATCAGACAAACCCACCTACCACATTGAAACCGAAGCAGATTTTGAATCTCCTGTTTTTAAAGGTCTTTCGAACTTTCAGACGATCGGGATAACTGCCGGGGCCTCCACACCCAATTGGATAATCAAACGGGTGTACCGAGCGGTTGAATCGATACAGTTCAATAAAAACAGGGGATGGCGCCGCGCATTATTCATAATCCAGCGCACGTTGATGCTGACCAATATCTACGTTTCTATCGGTGCCGGTGCCCTGTGTTATGCTTTTGCCGTATTACAGGGCACCCAGCACTTCTTTCCCTATATAGCCATTGCCGTTCTTTACGTACAGTCCATGCATATTTTAAATCACCTCACCGGACGATTATCCGACCAATATAACGACCCGGAAAGGGCTTCGTTTTACGTCAAACACAAAGCATTTTTAACCGCTCTGGCCAACCTCTCCGGTGCCACCGGCCTCTTTCTGGCCTTTACAACTGGCTGGTTCCAGTTTTTGCTTCTTCTCACCATGAGTGCACTCGGCCTGTCCTATAATCTGCGAATGATACCGGCCACCATCGGCGGTAAACGTTACCAGAGAATAAGAGATATCCCCGGCTCAAAAACGATATTGATTGCTCTAGCGTGGGGCATCGTAACTGCGGTTTTTCCGTCGTTGGACGAGCCAATGCGGAACAATTTTACCGTCATCGCAGCATTTCTCATTTCATCATCTCTGGTGTTTACGAGAACGGCGTTCTTCGATATTCTCGATATGCAGGGTGACCGCATCGTGGGGCGCGAAACAATACCTATTCTGATGGGAGAGAAAAACAGCCTTCGATTGCTGAAAAAGATGCTGGCAATGGTAGTTATCGGCTTGCTCTTGGCCACCGGTTTTGGGATCGTCTCCGGTTTCGGATTCTGGCTGCTCATCAGTCCGATCCTCATGTATTTAGTCCTTTGGACCTTTGAAAGGCGGATGGTGCTCCCTGGGATCCGGCTGGAATTTCTGGTTGAATCCATTACGGTGCTGACGGGATGTCTTGCTCTCCTGTGGTCGATTTTGCACTAATGTCATTTCAACTATCAACTGTCAGATATCGCCTGTTCATATGAAGAACTGGCCTATGAGGATCAAAAATAGATGTTTAGAATAGATCAATCCTCCAGGTGCAAAACCGGGGAGCATGCTGCCACTAGATCCTGGCGACAGCGGCGGATCTGCATCCGGACTCCGGCCGAGACTTGTGGGAGCGGCTCTCAGTTTCAGCAAACCGGGAATTCCCGACGAAAGGATATGACGCTCTTGCGGCGTTTAGCTTTAATGATGACTCTTCTGCTGGTCCTTGCACCCATGTCCGGTCGCGCTCAATCGGCTGAAGCGGTTGCGGTCATTGAACAGTTCAATGAAACTCTTCTGGAATCGATGCGCCAGGCCAAAGCACTCGGACTGTCCGGACGTTTCGATTACCTTAAGCCCGTCATCGAGAAAAGTTTCGCCTTACCGCTCATCACCAAAATCTCCGTCGGTAAATACTGGAGAAAACTGAGCGCTCAACAGCAGCGAGAACTTATCCATTATTATCTCCAATGGTCGACGGCCAATTACGCCCGTCAGTTTGACAGTTTTTCGGGCGAGCGGTTCCAGTTGATTTCTGTTTCGAATTCGGATCAACAAACGGTGGCGGTCACCAGTCAGCTCATTAAACCCAACGGCAAGAAGATAGACTTTCGCTACATTCTCCGGCGCCCGGAAGGGCAATGGCAAATCATCGACATCCAGGTTTCAGGTGTCAGCCAACTGGCTCTCACCCGTTCGCAATTTGTTGACGTGCTTGAAAGCGACGGATTTGATGCCCTGATCGACCTGCTCCGGGAGAAGGTGAAAGATATTTCCTCGAGCCCTGATCCTTGAACGGACGGTTCACAGGGATGGATTATGTAGCCGTCGTCTGAAAAAAGCCAAGCGAATTCAGGAAGCCGGGCAACTGGTTACCACCGCAAATATATTTGTCGATCGTCACAGCGTCCGTTCAGTTGATATTATATATTGACGAGGTTAAAGCTCACTTCCCGGGCCAATCCCGGCTATCTTTGGGTCTTAACGCTGGCCTTTAATTGCAAAACCCTCAATATTGCCGGGAGCAAGATGAGGCAGCAGACGATGATAAATCCGAGGCAAAGTGTCAACAGTATCCCCATGCTGGCCGTTCCCTGATGCGGAATTAAAGCCAGCGTTCCAAAGCTGACAATGGTTGTGAGAGCGCTGAAAAACACGGCCCGTGACGTACTGGTTTCGAGAATCCCCCTGCCAGGTGAAAGGTCATTGCGAAATCGATGAATGAGGTGGATACCGTAATCGACGCCGGTGCCCAATAAAAGCGGCACGACGATGATATTGGCAAAGTTGAAGGGAATGTGCAGTACAACCGTTGCGGCCGAAGTATAGAGGATGGCCACAATAAGAGGCGTCAGAATCAAGACGACATCCATGAGATTTTTTAATAGCATCAATAGCAAAACCGCTATCGCCGCCAGTGCCATACCCAATGCCATCAGAAAGGCTGTGACAATTGCATCACCGGATGCCAGGATGGTTACAGGGCCGTCTGTGGCCTCGGGGGCAATGGACTGCACGTCGGTCACGAAACGCCTCAAAGCGCTAATTTCGGCTAAGTTTTCTTCCGGAAAAACCTCGATGCGGTAACGTCCGTCTGCTGATACATAGCGCCGCTTCAGGTCCTCCGGCAATTGCGACAGATCGAATTCTTCAGGGTGGACCCACGCTCCAATTTGTTCCAACAAAATTTTCAATGTTGGCAGTAAACTTTCGCGCAGGTGGGTCAGCGCTGCGGGCCTTGTTGCCGGATTTTCAACCAAAGCGCTCAAACGATGAATACGCCCCAGCAAGTTTTCCAACAGTTGATTATCGGTGCCGTCCGTCACAGGCTTTCTCTCAACCGCTGAAGCCAGCTCATGTTCAAAATCCTTGAGAGCGGCCACCGTTTCCTCATCATCTTGTGTTGTAAAGACAATCTCGTTTACATCTATCGGAACGAAAAACGCCATGTCGGAAATTATTGCTAACTTTTCAGATTGGTTTTCAGGAACAAATTCTGCGATGGTCACCGCTTTTCTAACCGAGTCAAGAGCATTCAATCTGGAGGCGAGCTTTGAGGCCGATGTTAAGTCATCTTTTAAAACCGATATCGTCCAAGGAGACGTTTTCCAATCTTGAAAGAGTTCCTCAAGCATTTGTAAGGACTCGGCTTGCCGGTTGGCGAGATTCAAAGGATTGTAATCAAATGTTACCTTCGGAAGAAGCATCGCGGCAACACCGGCCAGAACGATGGCAATCGCACATATCCTCTTGGCATAATGGTTGGTAAACCGTGTAAAAATAAGTCCGATTGGCGGGGTTTCATTTGCTGGACGGCATGGGCCGGCCAAATTGAGAACCGCCGGAAGGAAGGTGAGATTGGTAAAGAGATTGATAAACATACCCGTCCCGGCGATTATTCCCAACTCGGAAGCACCGACATACGCGGTCGGAACAAAGGCGTAGAATCCGATTGCAGTCGTCAAAGTGCATAGTATAAGAGCATTGTCGACTTGTTTGGCTGCTGTCAGCAAGGAATGTCTGTTATCGTGACCGGCCATGACAAGGGAACGGTAGCGCAGGCAGAATTGAATACTATAGTCTATCCCAAGGCCGATATAAAGGACGGCGAAGGTAACCGATATCATGTTCAAATGGCCGATAAAAAAGATGGCAAATCCGAGCGTCAAGATCAAACCGCAGATCAGATTCAACAAACTTGAAAAGATCAATATTCCCGACCGAAGACCTACAAACAGAACGATCGCCACGAGGACCAGGGAACAAATGGCCGAAGTGCCCATTCCCTTTTCGACGCTGATGAGATTTTCGTAATTTAAAACGACTTCACCAGTCACTCCTATCTCTACGCCATTAGGGGGGGTAAAATTGAGGTCCGCTGCGGTGGACCGAATGGTCTGAATGGCATTTCGTGCTGGATACAGCACACTGTAATCAAGAATAGGCGCAGTGATGAGAAACCGACGAGACTGGTTTTCTTCGGCCTTGCCAGACATTACCGCCTGCCACGATACATGATGGCTTTGCCCTTTTTCTACGTTCATAGCCGCTTCGCCCACCTGAACGAGCAACCTCAGCAGGCTTTCGTTGTTGTCAACACTTTCGGGCGACAATTTTAATATCTTCTCCAAGATGGAGAATAGACCGCTTAAATTTGGATTCTGGACAAGAGTCGCAAAGAACGGCTGCATCTCAGCCAGTTTATCCGCCAAATCATCGAGTTCATCATCAGTTAGATATAGGAGACCATTCTTATCGAAAAATGTTCCCCCCCCCGGCAAAAAAATAGATTTAAATATATGGTCCTGCTTGGCCAAACGGGTCGCCAGCTGTTTTTGCGCCAACCAGGCGCGTTCCGGGGTATCCGCGGAGATAACCACGACAATAACATCGGAGAGTTGAGGAAAGGTACTCAGGTAATCTTTGTAGATCTTGCGGAATGGAAGTTTGTTTGAAACCATATCCGTAAGATCGGTGTCGATTTTAAAATTGTTGACGGAGTATACCAGAATACCGGCGGTCAGGACGATCATCGCAATGACGACAAAAAACGAGTGCCCCAGGATAAATCTGAGCCACCATTCGGGCACACAGGGCCGATTATGTCGAAGGCATCCAAACATCTGCCGAGATCTTCAACCGCAAAATGGGTGGGACACGACTATCAAGTTATTGACATCGAAAAGAAATTTCATATGCGATATTATTGTCTGTTTTGACGCAGCAGTTCCGAGCGCTCTAAACATAGCCCCCGTTATGAAATCTAACGAAAGGTCGTAGAATTACAAAGACGGCTACATTACTGTATCGCCAGGCATTTGTAAAGCGCACTGCGAATCGGTCAGAAAAGCTGGAAATAATCCAGATATTGGGAGAACTGCTGGCGTACCGAAGCCTTTGACAAATGGAAGCTTTCAAGCGTGTAACTATGGCGACCGTGGCGATTCTGGGGATGGATATCAAGATAATTCTGCGCTCTTGCCTTCTGATCATCGCCATAGGGAATGCCAATATGGCGATAAAGCCCATCCAGCGATGCAATCGGATCTTTAATGAAATCCTGGTAGTAGAGATCAAAAAACCGTTCCCGGTGTTCCGGGTGAGACTCCCGGAAGTTTATACTTCGACTCAGGCCATTAACCCATAAACCACATGACGTTTCCCCGATCTTTTTGAGGTCAAGGGATTCACTAAAAGACTGCCGTATCGTAGCGCTGAAGCTCGACACTGAAGAAACAACCGCTGCCGGATCCCTGTGTGTTTGTATGATGGTCGCATCCGGATAAACGGAAAATAGCGAATCAAGAGCAAATAGATGGACCGGCGCCTTCAGTAACCACCGTTTTCCTTCCATGGTGCGGTGCTGCAACTGTTGTAAAAAGCGCTCGTGATAGGCATAGGCCGGCAGCATGTCCGCATCATCAAGCCAGCGCTGATAGGACGGCACATCATTCTGCGTGTGAAACTGTACGCTGCGGAAAGCCTGCGCCAGGATAGTGATACATTCCTGCGGCAACAGGGCCCCAAGGGGATGTATTTTTTTAAACTCTGGTGATAGCCGATCCACCCAGTTCAACATCCGGTCAGTTGTGCGAATGCGAGACGCAATCTCTTCGTCAAAGCCGGGAGCTGGACTGGGGAACATGACTTCCCATGAGGCTGGCACTCTGAATCGTGGATCGGTTGCCAACAGCTCGAACAAAATCGTGCTGCCGGTGCGCGGCAAACCCAGGATAAAAACCGGAGCTGCGATTTTCTCGCTCGCTATCAGTGGATGCTTTGCTCGATCCTGTTCCATCCGCAGGCGATTGACCAGAAGCCTGAGAAGATAAACATGCGCACAGGCCAGACCGATAAAATTTAACCGGGCATCATGCTGATAAGAATGAAGCAAACGCCCCAGCGGCTCCATGAAATCATCAGGACCAAAATCGTGCAGCCCGATTTTCCGCTGGGCCTGCTGCAGAATCTTATCCCGATCGAGAGAAAATGGCAGAAAACCCGTCTGGTGGATCAATCCACCCAGCCTGTTTACCAAGCGAATGGTTGCGGGTCTGTGAAAAAAATCACTCATTGTCTGAATGGGGGATGCATAGATACGCCGGTTCCTGGCCGCTATTCGTCGTTGGGAATTACAAGCATTGAATTTATCAAAATACGGCGGTATTATTAGATAGGGATAGAATCCGATCCATGTCGCAACGATAATACCGCCGATCATCTTCCGGTAAAGGCGAATTCAAAACAAACCCGGAAACAAATGAAACGGCCTGAATACTCGAGCCTCGAACGATGCGACCGCCATACCCGCTTGAGACTGGCTATCTCTTTTTTCCTATTGTCGGTTCCGTTCCGGCCAGCAGGCGTTTAATGTTTTCTGCATGTCTTATAAATATCAATATCGCAACAACGCCCGCACAGGCTGTGAAGATCTTTGATTGGCACGCCCACCAGACGGCAACAGGTAAGACGGCCGCGGCGGACAGAGAGCCGGCCGATACCCGCCCGGACAAACAGACGACCAGGAGAAAGACGATCAGGGTAGCCAAAACTGAAATTGGCGAAATCACAAGGAAACATCCCATAGCCGTCGCAACGCCCTTACCTCCGTCCTTCAGCTTGAGGTAAAGAGGGAAAAGGTGTCCGGCAAAGGCAGCGAGGGCCACTGTGGAAACGAAACACGCCTGCAGGTTGGGTTCGAAGCCAACGACCCGGCCTGCGAAATAAACCGGTATGGCACCCTTCAGCAGGTCACCGGCAAGGGTCAGTAACCCTAATGGTGTGCCGGCAAGGCGGCGGACATTTGTGGCGCCTATGTTTCCACTACCCTGTTTCCGGATGTCTATCGGAGTGAACCGTCGGGTCAAAATCAACCCCCAGGGTATTGACCCAAAAAGATACGCCAGCATTGGAAGTCCGAACAGAACGGCTGGTAGGGGTCGAAGCATAGATCAAATCACCGATTACGTCATCGAAGGTGTATTTCGTATCAACAAACAAACGAATTTCAATATGCCCGGCAAACTGTGTCTCTGGTTTAACCGCATCCAATGACCCCACAGATAACAGATGGCTCTCACAGAAGGATACGTTTTAGCTCAATCTTATGAATATGAAACCGATAAAACTGCCGATAGAAGACGTTTTGGATCTGCATACTTTTCATCCGCGCGATGTACCGGATCTGCTCGACGATTACCTCTCCGAATGCCTTGCCGTCGGGATAACGTCAATAAGGCTAATCCACGGCAAAGGCAGCGGGATATTGAAAAAGAAAGTGCACAGCCTGTTGAAGAAGAGCCCCATGGTTGAGAGCTTCAAGGATGCCCCGCTCGAAGCCGGGGGATGGGGCGCAACGTTGGTGGCGTTGAAAAGAAACCCCGTTAACCGTCAATAAACGATCCTTCTCGGCAAATTTAGACGCCACCGACCGGGCTTTGGCGTCAAATTTGAGAGCGGAACCCATGCACATTCTGGCAACCTCATTGGAAGAGGTCAACGATTTTTTATCCCGACGCTTACTGACTTTGCTTTTTCCATACAAATTGGCAGCAAGAAATATTACCCTTCCTCAACAAACCATCTTCAGCGTCGGGAAAGGCTTATGCTACCAACTTACGAAAAAAATTGAAATAAAACAACGCTACCAAAATTTCCGGACCCCATATTGATGAAATTCGGATGGATAAGATTTCTGTTATAGTGAGCAATCGCAAAGAATTTTCAGAAACTTCCCGGTTGCAAGAGAGGTAAAACGACATGAAGGTGCTGATCACCGGCGCTAGCGGTTTTATTGGATCGGCGGTATTGCGTAAATTAATCCAGGCGGGTCACCATGTCCGCGCATTACTGCGCCCGGAGAGTAACCGGCGCAATCTTGAAGGACTGCAGTGTGAAGAAGTCATTGGAAATCTCTCCGATCCCGGTTCTTTTGATAGGGCGCTGAATGAATGTGATGCCCTTTTTCACGTAGCGGCCGATTATCGCCTGTGGGTGCCTGATCCGGTCAACATGTACAAAACCAATGTCACCGGAACGCGCGAACTCATGCAGGCTGCACTTCGCGCAGGTATAAAACGAATCGTGTATACCAGCAGCGTTGCAACCCTGGGTTTGAATGTCGATGACAGCCCAGCCGATGAGGAAACACCTGCGACTTTGGACGATATGATTGGACATTACAAACGATCTAAGTTTATGGCCGAAGTTGAAGTCAAAAAAATGATTGCTGAAGAAAACCTGCCGGCGGTCATCGTTAATCCATCGACGCCTGTGGGCCCTCGGGATGTCAAGCCGACACCCACGGGACGTATGGTGCTGGATGCCGCTGCCGGGCGAATGCCGGCCTATGTGGATACCGGCTTGAATATCGTTCATGTGAATGATGTGGCAAATGGCCATTTACTGGCATTTGAAAAAGGGGTGACAGGAAAGCGTTACATACTCGGCGGCAAGAACCTGACGTTGCAAGAAATCTTTTCCCTGATTTCAACCGTTACCGGGCGTAAACAACCGCATATACGCCTGCCGCACAATCTTATTTTACCGATCGCAATTCTCCTGGAGGGTTGGGCCCGGTTGATCGGTTCGGGTGAGCCCCGGGTTACAGTGGATGGTGTGCGCCTGGCCAAGAAAAAAATGTTCTTTACATCCAGACGCGCGAGAGAAGAACTTGGCTATACCCCCCGACCAGTGAAGGAAGCACTCATGGAAGCCATCGCCTGGTTCGCTCGCCACGGATATTTGTAAGTGATTTCAAAAACACTGATTATACCGATGGTAAAAGCGCGAACGGATGAAAAAACGCCGAATTCATAAGGTGAACACTATGAGGGGCAATTGTCGCTATCTGCCGGTTGTCTTCTGGCGCAAATAGCTCTTGGCTCTGCCCAGAGCCATCAGGGGGAAATAATGACGGTAAAGATTGTAGTTGATCATAAATCCTCTGCTGAGCTCGGTACCGTGACAGAGTTTTTCCTTCAGATCGTTGGCTTCCAGGTCAACTCTGGCGCCCCCGCCGTAACCGGGAAAACCGGTGCCGGTGTAAAAAGGTTCTTCCCAGGTACCCTTATTCTGCAGTTGAACTAAATAATCGACGCCGCATTGGATGGACCGTCGGTACCGTCTTGATTTCACAGCAAGCAAAGCCATTAGGGCCCAGCCGGTTTGAGAGGCTGTGCTGGCACCTCTGCCGCGCTGGGATGAATCCATGTAGGAGGCGCATGTCTCGCCCCAACCGCCGTCTTCATTCTGGTGAGCAACAATCCAATCGCCAGCTCTGCGCACGGTGGCGCTCGTCATGTCGAACCCGACGGCCTTTAACGCGGGGAGCACAGCTGCGGTTCCGTAAATATGATTGACACCCCAGCGGCCAAACCAGCTTCCGTCAGGCTCCTGTTCGGAGAGCATGTACGCGAGGGCCCGTTTTACGACTGGGTGTGTATGCTCCATACCCAAAAGACCAAAGGCCTCGACAACATGTGCAGTGACATCGACACTGGGGGGGTCCAGTGTCTCTCCAAAATCGCAGAAAGGAATTTTAGTCAGCAGATCTTTATCATTATCCTTGTCAAATGCGCCCCAACCGCCATTGCGGCACTGCATGGCCAGAACCCATTCTTTGGCAAGCTCGATCGCTCTTTCCAACCGTTCGCAATTCGGATAGACCCCCCGCAACCGCGCTAAAACAATTAACGCCACAGCAGTGTCATCCACGTCAGGGTACCACAGATTAGCAAATTCAAAAGCCCAACCGCCTGGAGGACAGTTCTTTACCTTAACCTGCCAGTCACCGGTTGCGGTCACTTGCTGCCGTAAAATCCAATCGACCGCAACCTGCATGGCCGGCGACCAGCGATAGTCTATGTCACAATCCTGCATGGCCATCAATGCCAAAAGGGTATCCCAGACAGGTGACTGACAGGCCTGAATGTGGCAGCCACCATCTTGCTCGTAGGACCAGCTTTTGTTCAAAGCCTCCATTCCCAGTGACATGACTGGATGAGACAGGTCGTAGCCTTCCACCTTCAGCGCCATTAGACTGTAAATCCAAGGCGGTTGTATACCACCCCAGGACCCGTCCGCTTCCTGGTGGCTGACAATCCATTTCAGGCATTTCTTGATGGCTGATTTACGGCCCGGTGCGAATTCCAGGCGCTGATAATGATGCAGGATACGATCAGCGAGCAGAAATAAACGCGGCCACGACAATGAACGGCCTTTTTTCGGTAGTGAATAATCAAATACAGCACGGCCGCGGGGAAAGAGTTCATCCATCCTGAACCGGGCCGCCAGGGGGTGCGTCGGTCGGCGGGATGACAGGATACTTAGAGGCACAATCGTTGCACGTGCCCAAGATGCAAAATTGTATATATTGAAAGGAAACCATTCCGGAAGATAGATGATTTCCGGCGGAATATTGGGCGTATGCTCCCAGGGCCATTCTCCAATCAGCGCAAGCCAGTAGCGTGTAAAAACCCGAATACCGCTCAGGCCACCATGGGCAAAAATCCACTTGCGGGCATTGCGCAAGGCCTTGCTGTCTGGAGATATGCCGGTAGCCCTCAAAGCCGCATAGGCTTCTATCGTAGCATTGATGTCACCCTGGGGCGCATCAAAGAAAATTTCCCACGAACCATCGGCACGCTGCGCGTTCAAGAGCCCCTGCACGAGGCCTTCTTTTTTGGGATCGCTCTGAATTCCCAGAAAATGCATTGCCAGAAGCCACTCGGCTTCAATGCAGGCATTCGATTCCAGTGTCCCGACCCAGTATCCCTCTTGAGCCTGGTTGTCGACCAGCCAATTGAGCCCTTCTTCAATGGTTTCGGTTATGGCGGTAAACCGCGTATCGCTGTTCAAAATATTGACGGGATCCATGTAAAAAGACTTTAGATGAAAGTGCTTGGAATATAAAGTGTTTAGTTATGTTGTGCTTGGTGTTAATTCAACTATCATGGCGCTTTTCAACAGTCACACCAACCTTGGGAAGAGTGATTTGAGTGATTGTAAAATAACTCGAATAAAGGAATGTTTTTCTTAATTACGATAAGCGCTCTCAGTAGAATTTATAGTAAAAATGGTTTATAGGTCATATGAGTTGAATTGGATAGTGGATACCTCAGAGAAATATCTAAACAGAAAACACGGACATCATGCAGCCCAAACTGGGTTTGGTTATAGCTCTCGCCTCCGAGGGCCGCTCCCTGCTTGGCAGGGGGGCATGGCGACGCCACAATGGGGTGAAAGTGCGCGTCCACCAATTACAAGACGATCTGATGCTCATCGCCACAAGCGCCGGAATCGGAACAGAGAAGGCGCAGATGGCTGCTAATGATCTCATTTCATCCGGCGTGTCGGCTTTGGCCAGTGTGGGCCTGGCAGGTGGCTTGGATCCTGAGTTAAAAGCCGGGGACATTGTCATTGCTTCCGATGTTTTGCATATCGATGCAGACCATACCGTGGGACCGTGGCGTGCCTGGGGATCTGCACAAGCTGTTAAGATTTTAAGATCAGAGGGCTTTGCCGTCCGCAGCGGAACACTGTTAACCACCGAGCAGGAAATGTTAACCTGTGACCGCAAAGAATCGTTGTTCAAGCAACACCAGGCACTGACGGTGGACATGGAAAGCGCCGTTGTAGCCCGCATTGCCCATCAGGTTCAAATCCCTTTTTTCGGTTTACGTGCTGTCTGTGACCCAGCCGATCAAACTGTTCCAGAAGAACTCTTCAGATGCCTGGACGCGAATGGTCATATCCACATATCTTCCGTGCTGCAAAACCTGACCCGCCGCCCAGCCCTGATAAAAGACATGTGGTATATGAACCGCTACTTTTCAGCTGCTCGGACTGCACTCAAACGAGCATGGCAGTCATTAATCGCCAACCGACTGCCCGGTTTGCTGGTAAACGGTCAAGGATAATCGAATCGGAACGATCAACTCAAAACAATTACCTGTTCATCCGACGCTTGATCAACTTAAACGGATGCCGCACTGAATCCAGGACCGCTGAGGGTTCGAAGCCGCAGTGCACCATACAGTCGGTACAGCGCGGGTCACCGCCAACACCATAACGGGTCCAGTCTGTGGTCTCCATCAGTTCCCGGTATCCTGCAACGTGGCTATCGTCGAGCAGGTAACACGGTTTCTGCCACCCGAATATATTGCGGGTCGGATTTCCCCAGGGCGTACATTCATATTTCTGTTTGCCTGCCAGAAAATCCAGATAAAGCCCGCTGTGATTAAACACCCAATTTCGGTCTTTCCCCAACTCGAAAAGATCCCGGAAAAATCGAATCGTGCCGCTGCGGCCCAGGAATTGATCCTGGGCTGCTGCTGTCTCGTAGCTGAAGCCAGGGGCAATGGTCATCCCTTCAACACTCAAGGACGTGACAAAGTCCAAAAAACGGGCGGCAATTTCAGGTGATTCACCGTCATAAAAGGTCGTATTGGTGGTCACTCGAAAACCTTTGGAGATGAGCAATCGGATAGCAGCCACCGCCTGGTCAAACACTCCCTGCTGGCAAACCAGGGCATCGTGCCGCTCCCGTAAGCCGTCCAGGTGAATATTGAAAGCCAGATAGGGTGACGGGCTGAAATCATCCATCCGCCTGGTCAATAATAATGCATTTGTGCACAGGTAGACAAACTTCTTGCGAGCTGTCAGTTCTCCGGTTATCAAATGAATGTCCGGAAGCAACAGCGGCTCTCCGCCGGCAATGGAAACAACCGGTGCTCCGCATTCTTCGGAGCTGGACACACACTCCTGGAGGCTTAACTTCTTTGACAGGATTTCTCCGCTATGAGCAATCTTGCCGCATCCCTTACAGCGCAGGTTGCACTGAAAGAGCGGTTCCAGCATGAGCACCAACGGAAACCGTGGCCGTCGGGTTATCATCTGCTTGATAATATACTTACCGATTCGTACCTGTTGGATTGCCGGTATACCCAATGCAAATTCCTCAAGATCATATTACCCCATTCAATAAGGCAAAAGCACGATGAAAAAACGTCATCCTTTGCGCCATTGGGTGAGGTATTATCGATTCAATTTTCCAGTCAATTCATATTGTGATGACTTGCATCCGGCAGGTGCTCTGACACATAGAGGGGATCCGGTAGTGAGGCACAGACTTTTGTTTCAGTCAGCGGTAGACCTCGTGCTGCCAGCTGGAAAAACGTCTTCAGCAACATATCGCTTTTCACGGAGGCATTCGTAAACATGATAATGTTACGGGTTGTGCTCCTTGAAATTTTTACATCCTGCCCGCAGGTGTAATCACGGGTATTGTAAACATTCTGCAGTGTAAAAACTGCCATGCCGACCGCCAACATACAGAATTTCCGAATTCCGGGTTCATTTTTCGGCAGCAGCAGCGTATATCTCAGTGCATTTTTAAGATGGGCATGGGCAACGCCGATCAACGTCGACAGCCCTTCGCCGAAACTCGAACGATAATTGCCGACTTTCAGCTCCTTCAAATCGAAACCGGCCTTTTGAAACACATCTCTGGGAAACCAGCATGCCCCACGTGCTTTGTCTTCCCATAAATCTTTTATTATATTGGTCATTTGCAGCCCTTGTCCGAATGATGCCGCCAAAGGCTTCATTTTTTCACGGTTCTGCGCAATTTCATTCGAGTAATCACAAAACAAGCCGGTTAACATGTCTCCAACCACACCGGCAACGTAATAACAGTAATCGTTCATCTGCGTGAGGGTTTCGAGGCCGCATGGATTCTGAATTTTCTGAAATTCAAACATCCCGTATGCCATCGTTCCTATAGATTGCCTTATGACTGCTTGTTGACGGTCGTTAAAACGGGAAAAGCTCTGCATCACAACAGGGGTGTTTAAAATGAGTTCGCGCTCACCTGGCGGGGCATCGGCTGACAGCAATGGATGCAGTCCGTCTACAAATTCTTTTGTAGAAAAATTGCCGTTGACCACTTCAACAAATTCTCGAAAAAATTGTTGTTTTTGGTCAATCGATAGACCGGAATCATCTTCAATCGTATCCGCAATGCGGCACAGCAGATAAGCATTTGAAACGGTTTTTGCCAATTCTGCCGGCAACAGGGGTATGGTCAGCGCAAATGAACGCGAAACCGCTTGCAGGATCCGGGCCTCAAATTCATCATTTTGCATCGTAGCGTATGGATCTCTCATTTAAATATACTCGGATGGGTTCGCGGATAAGGGGCGATATCTATCGGAACCAACAGGAACGAAAATTTTATGCTTCTTGATCATATAAGCAACGTAAAATAAAATATTGACGATTTACCGTTGAATCATCAAAGCGTAGCCCCGCTATCCAATAACCGTTATCTTGTATCCAATTTCTAAATTGGCCACATTTCTGATCGAATCGACCAACCTTAAAAGCAATATTTAACGATACTCCCGCCCCTTCCATACCGCTCCTTTTCCGGAGAAGTGACGAATGGCCGATGTCCAGGTCATGCCTATATAGAAAAGGGCGATAACAGGCAGAGTTAACACCCAAGCGGGCGAACGGCCATAAAACATCAATAACGGAAGGTAGGTTGATGCCATAGCACAAAGCGCAAAAGCTGATATGAATTGGACCAGGCTATTGTTAAAAAAGACGCCGGCCACTGGCATCCAAAAGACCCCAACCATCGTTATCGTCGTTAACAATAACAGCCCGGCCGAATAACGTAGCTGATAAAACGCTGTACGTGCAACCATATTCCAGATGGAAGCCAGGCTGTCATATTGCCGCAGACTCAACGCAGAGTGCGTCAAACCAATCCAGGTGCGGTACCCGTTTCGTTTTACAAGTTTGGCCAGGCTACAGTCATCTATCAGACTATGGCACAGTGAAGCATAACCGCCGATTTTTCTCAGCACCCGGGTCTGTATCAGGATACATCCACCGGCTGCTGCAGCAACCGTCTTCAAGCGCGAGTTACATAGCCGGAATGGATACATTATTTTAAAAAAATATACAAACGCCGGTAATAGAAAACGTTCCCAGAACGATATCATTCGCAAGCTGGACATCAATGAAACCAGCTGCAAATTGTCTCTGTTCATTTTTCTAACAAGTGTCCTTATGAGACCCGGCCGCAAGGCGATATCAGCATCCAGACACAACGTCAAATCGGTACGAACATGGCCCAATCCTTGTTCAAGTGCCCAGAGTTTTCCGGTCCAGCCAACCGGCACCGGCTTGCCTGCCACAATAAGCAATTGTTTGGGATCAAACTGACTCGCGATTCGAATCGTATCATCGGTTGAACTGTCGTCCACGAGTATAACGGCAATGTTCTCGCTCTGATCGATCACAGCTGACAGCGTTTGTTTCAAAACCACAGCTTCATTGCGGGCCGGAATGATGACAGTTACATTGTCCATATGCGCAGTGTCATCATCGGTATCATTTAAACGCCTGGCGGTCTGCGGCTCGGCTTCCAGAAATTCACGTGTCTCCCACGGACGCCAGAGAAGAACCACAATTAACAGCCATGCCGCTGCACTGGCAGCTGAAAGAATAATCCAGGGCATACGTACGTGTCATATCCTATCGAAACATCCAGCCTCGGATCTTACTTTTTTGGGGGTAAAAGCATCAAGAAGCAGCACGGACCGAATTCATCTTATTGTTGGCAACGTCGCACAATCTTTTTGCTGCTTTTACAATTGCTGCTGCATCGACGCCGTATTTGGAACGCAGAATCCGAGGCGATCCGTGTTCGACAAAGGTGTCCTGTATGCCAACACGCTCTATGCTTAGACCGTTCAAGCCTTGATCGTTTAGGCATTCCCATACAGCACTGCCAAACCCACCCTGCCGGACGTTTTCTTCCACAGTTACAATGCGCGGTATGTCTCGGGTTAGGGTTGCCAGCAATTCGGCATCAAGGGGCTTGATATAACGGCAGTTGACTACCGTGGCCTCGATTCCCTCCTTTTGCAACATTTTGCATGCACGCAGGGCTTCTTGAACACTCCGGCCGACGGCAAGCACCAGTACATCAGCACCCTGTTGTAGAACCTCTGCTTTACCGATCGGCAAGGTTTGAATCTGCGCTTCGAGTTCCACGCCGACGGCTGTTCCACGCGGGTACCGGATGGCAACCGGCCCATCATGACCAATCGCGGATTTAAGCATTTGACGCAATTCGTTTTCATCTTTGGGCGCCATGACAACCATGTTCGGCAGGCTTCGCAGATAGGACAAATCGAACACACCCTGGTGGGTGGGACCATCTTCACCTACAATGCCACCCCGGTCAATGGCAAATACAACCGGCAGATTTTCGAGGCAGACATCGTGCAGAACCTGATCGTAGGCACGCTGCAGAAAAGTGGAATACAGTACCACAACCGGTTTTATCCCCTCTGTTGCAAGCCCTGCAGCGAATGTGACGGCATGCTGCTCGGCGATTCCCACGTCGAAAAAGCGCTCCGGATAGGTTTCGGAAAACTTCTTTAGGCCGGTCCCTTCAGGCATTGCGGCCGTAATCGCCACAATATTCGGATTGTCCTCGGCCAATTCCACCAAGGTATTGCCGAACACTTCGGTATAGCTTGGAATCGTGCTTTTCTGATCTAAACAGCGGCCGGTTTCGATGTCAAAACAGCTGCAACCATGAAAATATACCGGGTTTTTTTCAGCCGGTATGTAATCCCGACCTTTTTTAGTTTTCACGTGCAAAAGAACCGGCTCATCAAGTTTCTTGAGGTTATCGAGCATATCGATCATGTGGTTAAGATTGTGACCGTCGATCGGGCCGAAATATTCAATATTGAAGGCTTCAAAGAGCATTCCCGGTGTAATGAAAGTTTTAAACGACATCTTTGACCGTTTGGCAAATTGATACGCATCATCACCGATACCTGGAAGGGATTTGAGAAAGTTGCCGACCTCCTTGAGATAGGTTTGCATTTTTTTCTTCGAAAATGCCCGGCTTAAAATATATGATAGGGCTCCCACGTTGGGAGAAATGGACATGTTGTTGTCGTTTAGAATAATAATCAGGTTCTTTTTCAGAGCACCGGTCTGGTTAAGGCCCTCATATGCCATACCGCCTGTCAGGGCCCCGTCACCAATGACGGCAATCACCTTTGAAGCGTCTTCGTTCAATTTCTTACCACAGGTTATTCCCAGACCGGCCGAAATGGAGGTGCTGGCATGCCCGGTGGAAAACGCGTCATATGGGCTCTCACTGATCCGGGTAAATCCGGATAGCCCCCGAAATTTTCGTAGGGTATCGAACTGTTCCTGCCGCCCGGTCAGAAGCTTGTGCGGGTAAGATTGGTGCCCGACATCCCAAATAATCTTATCTTGTGGGGCATCAAACACGTAGTGCAGGGCAATCGCCAATTCAACAGCACCCAGGCTGGGCGCCAGGTGACCACCGTTCTTTGATACGACTTCAATGATCCGGCTTCTTATTTCGGCGGCCAAGATTGGTAGCTCTGACAGTGGCAACTGTTTCAGCTGTGATGGATCGTGTATAGTATTCAAAAGATTTCTCATGATCGGACTCCAATTCATCATCGTTTTCTTTCGATGATATAGTTGGCAATGGCACGCAGAGAATCCGAGCGCATATCGAATGGTTCCAGAGCGAGCAAAGCTTTTTCAATGAGCCGGCGGGCAAACGCCTTGGACGCCTCAAGACCCATAATTGAAGGATAAGTGCTTTTCTGACGTAATTCATCTGTTCCAACACTTTTCCCCAAATGCACCGGATCGCCTTCCACATTTAGCACATCGTCTTTTACTTGAAAAGCAAGGCCGATGCAACCGGCATAAGTTTCGAGCTGGACGATCTGCTCTGGCGTACCCTTTCCTAAAACGGCACCGGCATACACCGCGGCTTCAATCAAGGCACCTGTTTTCAATGCATGCAGTTGTTCGAGTTCCGGCCGGGAGAGTGCGTTGTTTTCAGCGGCAATATCCCGCATCTGCCCTGCGACCATTCCACAGCATCCGGCCCCACGAGATATACGCTGTGTAATCTTTAACCAGGTTACGCCTTGGTGATCATCGCTATCATTGAGCCCAGCACCGGACAGAACCTCAAATGCCATGGTCAACAGGGCGTCACCGGCAAGTATGGCCGTCGCTTCATCGAATTGCACATGGCAGGTTGGCTTTCCCCGGCGCAGGACATCGTCATCCATTGAAGGTAAATCGTCATGAATCAAGGAATAGGTGTGTATCATTTCAAGAGCGCAGGCAGCCGGGAGAGCATTTTCTGCCCGCCCACCGACAGCTTCGGCCCCGGCCAAGCACAGAATCGGTCTGAGGCGCTTTCCCCCAGCCATCAACGAAAATTGCATGGCATCGATTAGCCGTCCTGACTCAGACACCGCATGAAAACATTTTTCGAGGTAAATATTGATCTGCTCGCGTTTTGAGTTCAGATATAAGGGTAAGTCAAACATAGACATTATCCAATATACTTCTCTTTTATTTGATGTGACAGATTAGGACTTCTTCTACCTCTGCACCACCCCCAAAAAGTGGTATAAATGGGGGAAAGATCAATGGAAATTCCGAAGGAATAGGAGGTCGGAACATATTCTTGAAAAGCGGCATAATCGGTTCATATTCTACTTCTCTTCACGATTCTTGCCCTTCAACCACATCGCGCTGATCAGGATGTTGAAGATAATAAAGGTCGCGACATATAGACCCAGCAATATAATTCGTTCTCGGCCACTTGAAACAAGCAAATTGGCAATAAAGTATGTGTGGATGAGGGTGGACGGTACCAGACCGATGGTGGAGGCAGTCAAAAAAAGGGTTGGCCGCACGCCGGCCAGAGCGGCCCCGAAATTGATAATCGTAAACGGAATCGGTAAGAATCGGGTCTGCACCAGCGGCCAGAAACCATGTCGTTCGAAAACAGTCTCTACCCGTCGCAGGCGGTCCCCCGTGACCTGGATGACAAAGTCCCGCCCCAATAGCTTTGCAACCATGTAGCCGCTCGCGGCTCCCAAGCAAAGCCCGGTGATATTGTAAATCGCCCCGTAAAAAGTACCAAAACAAGCCCCGCCCACCATCAGAGGCCCGGGCGGCAATCCCAGAACCGCCAGCAGGAAATACAGACCGATAAGCAACGGAGGTGCCCACCAGACACTGCGCAGTGCAGTTAAAAATGCCACCAGTCTATTTTCGTTAAACAGATCGCCTATAATTGAAAAACGTACCAGGGCCAGCCCGATCATAATCAGAACGAAAAAAGCAAGCAGGCGCAGCCCTGCCGGAAGAGATATCCGTTGTTTGAGGAGGGGTATGGTAATCATCAATTGTTTCTTTTCTTAAACTGAAAGTGGGTCGATCGAAATGTCGGCAAGGGCGGCGGAATATGAATAATGAACGTCAATAGACCGCTGAAAAAATGACCACGGGTAATGAGCTTCGAGGAAGCGCCTTCCGAAGCCCGGGGGATGCTGCGAATATTTGGTGGCGCCGAAGGAAAAGCCCGCAACCCCTT
>CAWKCK010000007.1:0-139090 GCA_963848135.1 uncultured delta proteobacterium | reverse complement strand
ACCTATTAAATCCCTCCTTGACGTGGTGGCAAAAAGTGATATCATATTATTTATGAACCGACGGCACCGGAAAACCCTTGAGGCTATATTCACCGATCCGGTTCCCGGACATGTTGAGTGGCGAAAAATCGAAGCCCTATTCAAAGCTGCGGGTTGCGAGATCGTCGAGGGCAGGGGTTCCAGGATTACGATTTTGTATAAAGACCGAAAAGCGGGTTTCCACCGACCGCACCCAGGCAAGGATGCCTTGCGGTACCAAATACGTGCAGCTCGTGATTTTCTAAAACTAATTGGAGTTACACCATGAAGAACGCCATGACATATAAAGGATATAGCGCCCGCATTGAGTTTGACGCCCAGGATCGGATTTTCTGTGGCCGCCTGGCGAGTATTCGAGATATTATCACCTTCCACGGCGAGACCGTCGATGAGCTGGAAGCAGCCTTCAAAGAGGCGGTTGATGATTATGTTACAACCTGCGCCAAGCTTGGAGATAAGCCGGACAAACCTTACTCCGGCAAGCTGACCTTGCGCATTCCATCCAGCGTTCATGCCGCTATCGCCACAGCGGCCGAGACAAGCGGCAAAAGCCTCAATAAATGGGTTTCCGATATACTGGATAAAGCCACGGATGCGCGTTAGATTTTCAAGACTATTCACGTTCATCATTTCAATTTAATCCCGGCGGTAACGTCTTCGATTTTCGGGTTTCAGGTGTCAGTGTTCAGAGTCCTGGGTTCTGGGAAGAACATCGATTCTATTGTTCAATCAACCTTTGAACGTTGAACGGTGAACCGTTGAACCCTTTTTATTCACTTCGGAAACAAAAACTGCAGCTGCAGCCGCAGGGTCCAGTCGGGGCCGTTGTCTGGCTTGGCCGCGTTGTAAAAAGCCTGCACCTGGGCATTCATGGCCTGTTTGCCGATTTTGAAGATCTTGCCCACCCCGCCCCCGAAGGGGATGGTCCACTGGTTGCCGCTGTCGGCCTCCCAGTTGGCCGTGATGATCGGGGCCGACGAGAGATACCAACCGTCGGCCATGTTGTAGTTGATGAAATACTGGAACAGGAACTGGTTGACGTCCGCCCGGTCGCTGTCCCCGGCATAGGACCACAGGTTGCTGGCCAGGCCGCCGACCACCCAGGGGCCCTGAATCTTCAGCACCACGGCCGAGGGACCGGCGCTCCACTTGTCGGTACCCAGCACGTCGTCGGTGGCGGTGGGAAAGGAGAACACCGGCCCCAGGCCCCAGATAAGTTTTCCCGGTTTGGCGGGTGACAAAAACAGGGTCGTATTGATATCCCCGAGACCGAACGTGCTGCCGGCTCCCGGCACGAGTTCCGGCTGGTAGATCAGCGGGGCGATGGTGCGGGTGATCAGGTTCCAGTCCTCGCTCAGGCTGAAATGGGATTACCGGCTGGATATTGAGCACGTTCTGGACATCGTTGCCCGGGCCGACCCCGAAGTTGGTGTTGTTCTGAAGCGGCAGGCTGATCATGTTGGCTACCGGATTCTGCGCGGCCTTGGCCAACGCCTCCGCGCTTTGACCTTCCGCCCACAGGTGGCTGGGGAAACCAGTGATACCGAGCAATATTACCGCGGCCAATGCAAGGGCGGTGATTATAGGAATCTTCATTGCTATCGCCTCCTTATGGTGAATCTTTCCCGGTGTTTGCTCTCCGGGTTCTGACAAAGATGATTCAAGTGATTCCTGAGGGCCTAAACGCCATTATTCTTCTCGAGATATTCCACCATCAGGATCGGCAGGTGCAGTTCATAGAGGCTGTTCAGCACCCCCAGCAGCTCCGCCTGATCCTGCAACCGTCCGGTCAGTGTCGTCACTATTGATTGATCGACTCTTTTGTTTGAACTGATGCGCATATTTCCCAAACGGTCGGCCCAGTTTTCGCCCAGATTCCCTTGGATTTCGATGCGATAGGTTGCCGGCGACCAAAGTTTGATTGTCCCCCTATGTGCGTGAATCCGACATCATTGGTGGTTCCTTTCTTCGAGTGTCTAAGGCCTTGTTTTCAGATCCATTCATTTTGACCTTAGTCGCTTCGGAAAGGGAGTGCATCATCCATAATGAATGAAAAATGGCGTATTTTTGGATGATTTTTAGAAATAAATACTGTGAAAAGAAAAGAGGGAGGAAGATGATTCGAACCGGAGGAGTCACTGAGTGCAGCTAAAAATCACTGAAGGTCACGGCCATAAATCTGTTGAGTCATTGTGCAAGGAAAGAACTGGGGGGATACTAATTAGTGTCCATTCATAAATGGACTTTTTTCCGCTGGGCGGCGTTCCGCAGGCTTCCGGCAGCGGGTACGTACTGTATGCCTCGCCGTAAACCCTCGTGCGGCCTTGCCCAGCGAAAAAAATTCTCATTTATGAATTGGACACTCTATAATTCCTTAAACGACTCGTGGATGGACACTGCTTAATGCCGGGAAAGAATGCCAAGAGCTTCTGCGGTTTCAACAGCCTTTCGGCGGCTGCTGACGCAGAGTTTCTGGTAGATGTGCTGCAGGTGGGTTTTTACGGTTGTCGGTGAAACGGAGAGCTTTGAAGCAATCTCCTTATTCTGAAGCCGCTGCGCCAGCAGCTCGAGGACCTCGAGCTCGCGATTGGTTAGTGGTTCGGCCAGAGGTGAGGGGCTTGGATGACTTTGAGACGGGGGGAGAGGGTGAAGGGGAGGCATGTGATCATGGGTTGATGTCTTCTGTTTGGATGCGGGTCCATGATCCCGGGAATGCGGTCAAAACCTTCTCAATATAGTCGACAGCGACGTTCTGTTTTCGCAGCCTTTTCAGCAAATCGGCCATCGGTGGGCCGGCTTCAACAAAAGGTCGTATCCAACCCCGGGGTCCGGCCAGTACCATAACCTCTTCAAGGTTGTTAAGCGCTTCCTCGCCGCGCCCCTGCTTCTCCAGAGCCATGGACTGCAGAATTGCGATCTCGATCGTTTGACAGGTAAAGTGGCACGATTCTGAAAGCTGTTGCAGCGAACGGATCAGATCGAACGCTTTATTTAGGCTCTCCTCCGTTCCGTCTGCGATCAGTACCCTGGCTTGAGTTATTGAGGGCGCTTCGAGCCACGAAAAGACCTCTGACAGCACTGGTGATTCGTCGAACGAACGACCCCATTCAACAGCCGGCCTCAACGCCCCTTGCAGTACCGAAAGGCGGGCGCGGCAGGATTGGGCAACGGACAGGTAATTGCTTTCATTCAACTCTAAAGCGAACTCTTGTAGCCTTTGACACGACTCCGACGCCTCGTCCTCTAACTGCATAAACTGCTGCGTTAGAACCAATCCTGCCAGGGCATCCACCGCTGCCCGTGGTTCCAGCTCGTAACGCAGCTCGACGGCTTTCGCAAAGTGAAACGATGCGGCTTCGAGTTCGCCGGTGTGAAGGTGTGTGCACGCTATTAGGTAGTAACTCCAGGCCTGGGCGAGACGCATGCTGTGCTTCTCTGAAATAAGCTGTAGACGTTTCGCTTCGACGCGAGCCTTAAACAGTTCACCGCAGAGCAGGTAGATGAAAACTAATCCGGCGATCAATCGTGAACGTAAGTAATTCTCCGACGCGTCAACTTCACTGATCCGAGCCTCCAGGGCCTTGACTGCCTGGTCTTTCTGGCCGTCCTGGCAAAGAGCCAGCCCGAGCATAAGTTCGGCCTCCCCCAGAAATGGGGATTTTTTGCCGGCGAGTTGAGACACGGCCTCCTCGAGAAGCTGCCGACTTCGTTCGGCCTGACCGTCGTAGTACACGACATATCCCCGCATGAAGGCGAGTTCTCCGACCACTATTGGGTCTGTCGTTTGACCGGTTATCAGAGACTCGGCTTGCTCAATGAGAGTCAAAGCCCGAGCCATCTGATGTTGCAGATTATTGATCCACGCTTCGGTAAGAAGCAGCTTCGGGCGCGCCTGCCTTGTGTCGACCGGTAGCATGGATAGCCATCGCTCAACAACATGCCACCGGTCCGCAGCGAGTTCGCCGTACCGGTACTCCTCGATGGTATCGGCCGCATGCGCGATATTCCCACCTGCCAGGTCATGCTTGATCGATTCCGTGATCAATCCCTGGTCCTCGAACCACTCAGCAGCCCGGCAATGAAGCTGAGCAATTTGGTCAGAATTTTGATAGCGCCTTAATTGGTTTTGCAGGAGCTGCTGAAACAGATGATGGTAACGGTACCACCGGCCTTCCGTGTCCAGATGAATCAGGAAGAGGTTTTCTCTTTTCAGCCAGTTGATATAGCTCCAACCGCTGATATGTTCCTTCTCCATCTCGTCACCTGCCCCACAGATGGCTTCGCACAACGGGGCGCAGAAACGGTCCAAAATGGATGTTTTCAGGAGTATGTCCCGAAAGACAGCAGGCTGGTGAGAAAGGTTTTCATTAAAAAGATACTCCATCACGTATTGGGTGCCGCCAACGAGTTCGGGCAGCAAACTATTGAAATTGCCACGGTGCTTTATTGAAAGAGCAGCCAGACGAAGACCGGTCACCCAGCCTTCCGTCTTCTCCGCCCATGATAAGGCGGAATCCTTATCGATCGATGTATCGAGGATCAGTTTCAGGTAGGATGCGGTTTCATCAACCGAAAACCGCAGATCAACGACCCTTATTTCGACGAGCTGTACTCGTGCGCGATAAGTGGATATGGCCAGAAACGGGTCGCGGCGACCGATCATTACCAGATGCAAGGGCTGGGGTGGGTGTTGTAACAGAAGGTTGAAGAATGCATGCACCGACTCCTCTTTAATGTAGTGGATATCATCCAGGACCAGGATAAAATCGCGCCCAATGGCGTCCAGTTCATTGACCAAAGTGCCGGTTAAAATCGATAGTGAGGGCAGTTTCGAGGCATTGACCATGGACTTGGTCTTGCCGACGGCATCGGGAAACATGCTCTCCACTGCAGCCAAAAAATAGATCAAAAACGATCTCAGATCATCATCACTCTCGTCCAGGGACAGCCAAGCGTTGGGGACTTCACACCCATCCAACCAGGCACTCACCAGTGTGCTTTTGCCATAACCGGCAGGGGCGGAAACAAGCGCTAAAGGCCGATGGTAACACTTATCAAGCTGCTCCATCAGCCTCGCTCGATGTACGTGATCAGAGGGGACGATTGGGCGATGAAACTTAGTGAGTAGGAAAAGTGTGTCGGTTTCTTTGCCGGGCATATCAAATATCCTGAATTTTATGGATAGGCATTATCAATTACATATACAGAACTGCTTTAATTAGCAACCGCTCAAAAGGAAAAAAGGCAGGCACAATATATTGTGTCTGCCTTTTTTGAATTGATTGAACAGGTTTCGAACTATTATTTGCACAGTCACTGAACTACAGATATGTAAGATAGTATCTGTAGTTTGTCAGACTTAATTCATATGCAGTACCATTCTCACTAAATCCTCTGTGGCTCTGTCCAGGGAGAAGCACTCAATTTTTACCAGGCAAACAAAAGGAGGCATCCACTACCCGCAGATGGACACCAATAGAGATATCGTTCTGGGAGGGTCGGTTCATTGAATATGGTGGTCAACCAATGGAACTGAAATTCTTAAAAAGACTTGGGTAACCGTTTACACCTCTCAGGTTCTATTGACGATCTTCTTGATCTTCTCATAAATGTCTATCGGACTGGTGTCGTTCTTGGCCGCGATGTCTTTGAGGGTCGCTTCTGCCGTTGCGGAAATTCCCAGATTTTTCAATTCCCGGACCACGAGTTTCAGGTTCAGGTTGAACCGGGCGCAGAAGTCGGCCAGGGAAAAATTACCCGTACCCGGTGGCGGAGAATCGGGCAGGTTGCTTGTCTTTGCATCGGCTTGCACCGATGCGATTTCGGCCGGTTTGATGGTCTCGAAAATCTTCTGGGGCGGAATGCCGTATTTCCGGCCGATTTTCTCCAGGGTCATCTCTCCACCCTCAACGGGGTACCCCGCTTGCGATAACAAATTCAGACTTTTTTCAAGATCGAGGCGCATCTTTTTACTGAACGTTTTCAGCGAAGACAATTCAGCATGGCCGTAGGGCGGTTCACCATATTTTTCGGCCCCGGCATCCTTGAAGTGGTCGTTCAGGCCCATGACCCAGCTGAAGGGCGGCAAGAGAAAATAGGTGCCGACAATGAACACCACGGTAATAACCAGGGCAGCGTTGAATTCGGGTGTCAGCATTTTCATCCGCCTGGCCTTGCTTTTCAGGTAGGACATCAGCGGTTTCCAGTTGTAGTAAATGTGAAGAGACAGGGCGATAAGAAACAGCAGGCCCAGGTTGATGTGAATGTTTCCCCAATCCGTCTTGGTCAACCCCCACAGTCGCCAGTCGGCCCAGTAGGCCACCCGACCTTGGGGAACAATGTAAAGTACGATGCTGGTCAGCACCATCAGGATAAAGGCCAGCGAAGCCGTTAAAGAGGTAATTTTACGCATTTTCATTGTTTCAACCATTTGCTTTTGGTGACCATGGTTATGATGCCGAATAACGACAACGCCAACATGAACCCGAGATGAGAAATATCGATGAATACGATAAAACCCGGTGAAAAAACCACATCCGGAAAGTTTTTAAGGACGCGGAATATTCCCGTGCAAACGATGGCTCCCAAAAGGGCGATATTGACATACGCGGCAATCGTTAGGCCAAACCTCTTGCGAAGTATCCCGAAATAGAAAACGGCACTGTATGCGATGAGAAGCAGAAGTAAAATCGCTCCGATGTAGTGCAGGGCATGGGTGACGTAAAATTGAGCCAGCCACCCCAATCCGGGCACATCGGCAATATAGTATCTTTTGAAAATCGGCATCTGGGCAAAGCCCGTAAGTCCCATGAGGAAAAGAAGAAAAAGATAGATTGGTTTAATCACTTTCTGTTCAGCAAAAATATGTCCAACAGGTGTCGATTTCATGCCCCGGTTCTCTTGTCAGTGTTTTTTATTTTGGTTACGCTATAAATCCGCGCGACGGCGGCCGCCAGACCCGCGAACGGTGCGATCAACATTGCCTTGGCGAGGTTATCCGCATTCGCCATTTGGTTTTCGACTTTTTCTAAGTTTGGCCGTCCTTTCCCCTTGGCAATGGCTCTGTCAAGCATTTCGATCGGCACCGGTGACAGGTAGATGGTGTTGGTGCCACCGTTTTCCGTTTCTCCGTAAATATAGGCGCCTTCTTCGTCTGCGATTCGATGCGCCGCATCGATAATCTCATGGCGCGGGCCGATGGATTGAACATCCTCGGGGCATGCGTCGATGCAGGCCGGTCGTTCACCGTTTGCGATGCGATTGTAGCAGCGATCGCACTTGTACATTACACCATTGCCGGCAAAATTGGGCAGCAAGTCAAGATAGAGTCCCACGCCGGTCTGGCGCTGGGGAATATCCCAGGGACAGACCACCTGGCACTTACGCCCCCCCAAGCAGATATCCGGGTCAATCAAGGTGATCCCGTTTTTAAGTTTTCGCGAAGCCCCCCAGGGGCACAGATCGGCGCACGGCGGATTCTGGCAGTGCATGCAGCGTCGGGGGATGTTGAGTGTCGTTTCTTCACCATCAATGGTTACAGTGGCGTTCTGGATAAACAACCAATTATAGGGCGTGAGGCGATCCCGGACTTCCCGTTTTTCGGCACT
The DNA here is from genome assembly GCA_963848135.1 of uncultured delta proteobacterium. Taxonomy (GTDB): domain Bacteria; phylum Desulfobacterota; class Desulfobacteria; order Desulfobacterales; family SG8-13; genus JARFQH01. The sequence continues at coordinate 131,444 of CAWKCK010000007.1, read as the reverse complement.
GGACCAATCCGCCACCTTGACCCGATGGGGATACATTTTGGGGAAAGGGTGTTTCGGCTCAGGGTATTTGAAGGCGTTGACCTCGCGACATGCCTCGACGCACGATTCGCACCCGATACATTTGCGGATGTCGATCAAGGTGGCCAGTTCCCCCGGCTCTGCCGGTTTCGCGGATGCCGGAAGAGGAACCTGCGAGGCACAGGCGGCGCAGGCCGCCGCCAGTCCATGCTTGAGAAAATTTCTGCGAGATATGGACGGCATTCGGTGTTCTCCTGAATCCTAAAAATATGCGACGTTATCCCTATAACAGGTGACTTTCTTTCCGGGGAATAACGATAACGCCATAAAAGTCCCAGCCCTTAGGGAGCGGCCCCTGAGGGCTGGGGTCTTGGATGAATGAGTAAGTGTCGTGGCAAAATGGAGGTAAAGCCAGGCTTACTCAGCTATAATGCACAGCAATTATCGTACCACCCTTAGACGGTTTTAAAGTCTTCTGGTTTTAGATTGAACTGTTTCATTTGTTTCCAGACGCTGGTGCGGGACATGCGTAATATCCTGGCCGATTTGGACTGATTGCCAGCGGTTGAGCGCAATGCCGCAATAAGACGCTGTTTTTTTATGTCGGCCAAATTATCGGCGAGCAACTCCTGATCCTGAGGAATGTCGATGCCGGTCAGTTTAAAGGGCAAATGTTCCGGGTTTATGTTGGCGTTCTGGCAAGAAACAAAAGCGAATTCGAGGGCGCTTTTGAGTTCTCTGACATTGCCGGGCCATTTATATCGCAGCATAACATCCAAGGTGGCGTTGGATATCCCTCTGATATTTTTACCGCTTTTGAGCCGAAGACGGTTGAAGAAAGATCTGGCCAACAACGGTATATCATCGCTGACGCTCTCTCAGCGCCGGTACGCGGATGGGTATGACGTTGATCCGGTAATAAAAATCTTCGCGAAATTCACCTTTGCGAATCAAGTCCGACAGGTTTCGATTTGTCGCAGAGATGGTGCGCACATTGACTTTTATCGGCTTCTGGTCACCCACACGCTCAACGATCTTGTCTTCCATCACGCGCAGCAGCTTGATCTGGGTCGATAATGGTAAGTCACCGATTTCATCAAGAAAAATATCACCGCCGTTGGCAGCCTCGAAGCGACCCTCTCGGTTGCGATATGCACCTGTAAATGCACCTTTAACGTGCCCGAAAAGCTCGCTTTCCAGGAGCGATTCGTTCAGAGCCGCACAGTTTACCTTGACGAATGGTTTATGGCTGCGATGCCCTGCTTCGTGGATAGCCTGCGCCACTAGCTCTTTACCGGTGCCGCTTTCACCGAAAATGATTACCGGTGCATCGCTTTGAGCGGTATTGGTTATCAGTTCGAACAGTTGCTGCATTTGTGCGGACATGCCGATGATGCCGTAAAATTTGTCTTCAGCCGAAAGTTCTCGGCGATAAAATTCGAGTTGCGTTTCCTTGTCGATCAGGTCGGTGATATCGGTCATGGTCTCAACGGCACCGGTTACCTCACCGTTTTCATCTTTTAGGACCGATGCATTTTTTACGACGTGAACCGAACGACCGCTTTTATGAATGAGCAGGCACTTTTGCTTTTTCAGATTCCCGCGTTCAAACATCACACACCAATGACAGCCGTTTTTTTCACGGGCGATCTCACAGGAACTGCAATTTAGGATCGTGCACGGTTGGCCGAGAACCTCATCGCGTCCGTAACCGGTAATTTCTTCGAATCCTCGATTGACCGAAATTATTGTGCCTTCTGGGTTTACGATCATCACGCCGTCCTGAATCGTGTCGACAACGGTTTTCCAGTATTGATTCAAGTTCTGCCTGTCCATTGGCGGCCTTTCTGTTCAAATAGTTTACGCTTTTAGTGTTCAGAAAGTTAACGCATTAACACAGCGATCGCAAGTACAAATGTGAAGCTCCGGTTTTCCCGTCCGAATAACAGCATATCGAAACACGCTTGACGCTTATGGTGGTTTGGAGTAAGTATTCAATAGGTTAATTGATTACTTGAGAGGTGGACATGAAGAATCCAAACAGACAATTCAAAGACGCCATTTATGAACAAATCTCACGGATCGGAAAAGCCGCATCAAGCCCAAAGCGTCTTGAATTAATAGACCTGCGCTACCACGTGAAGCAGGGACTCTGGGCCAAGAGAAACGACAAAGATATTGTTTTCGGATTCACCCAACCCGCGCTGGTTCTCATGTGCAGGATCAAGGACTTAGACGAGCTAGCCGATAATGGTGCCGTCATCGAATCCGGTGACTCGGTGGTCTTTGCCATCACGTGAAAAATTTTGTATATTGATCCACCCGTTGGAGGAACCATCCAATACAACAACGGCCTTCGGAAAGGGTTGTCACTAATAAGCGATGATCCATATGAACGGGGATGGCTCTTTCTGATAAAAACCCGGAATGATGTCGACAAGGCATATACGTCTTTAGCCCCGTCTAAGGCATACATGGAAAGTCTTCTGTCAACTGAAGGCTTCAAGAATCCAGAAGGCGTGAAAGGGGGCGTATCGGGAATATGCAAGGCGGTGTATTCAGGGATTGGCGGTCAAAAACTGTAATCAGATGAGGGCATTCAAATAAGTATAACCGACTCCATTTGTTGGATGTCCGTATTGATTTTGTAGCGAATATTCATCCAAGAGAAAACCAAGACTTTGTATCAGTATCGTTGTGCGCATCATTGCGGCACTGATTCAATCATCTCCGATGACACGGGTTCGGTATTGCCATCTGACCCTATTTTTTCGTCTAGTATTTTCGCGCGTCTGCGGTAGCGTAATAGGAAAAGCAAAACATGGCCTATATATTTGAGCCCTCGGGGAGTTTTCACCATCCGGTAGCGGAGGGAATAATCAGCGACTTCAGCGCGCAAACTCATGCATAAGGCAACCTAAGGAAAGAACAGATTTCATAATGATATAAAACTGTTGAGATTGATTCACTTATTGTGATCCGAATCTGATAACCGGGGTTCCCGCTGTTCTTTCCCAAAGTTGCCTAATGCATTCGGACAGTGCACGCTTTCGCTGCTGATCACTCCCTCCGCTCTGGTTCAGCATTTGCGGGAAAAACTCCCCGACCCCTGATATATTTAAATATTATTTCGAGGCCTGCAAGATAAACGGTTGCTAAACCTTGGGGTAATTCCTATGTATGGATGATGGCCGTTTTAAGCTCCCTAAAGAAAAAAGCTCTAAAGTAATAATTTTGCCATGAGACCAAGAACCATTGACTTGAGAAAGGTTTAACAGATGGCATTTGATATAACGATTAAAATCGGCGGAGAGGCTGGTCAAGGTATTCAAACGGTTGGCAGTCTTTTGTCTTGGGTTTGCCAGCGAGCCGGTCTTTACGTCATGGCCATCAATGATTTTGAATCTCGCATTCGCGGCGGTCACAGCTTCATTCAAATTCGAATCAGCAATCAACCTGTTCATGCGCCGCATCATGCGATCGACATACTGGTTGCCTTGGATCAAAATACATACACGCTTCACAAAAATGAAGTCGTATCGAGCGGCATTATCCTCATCGAAGAGGACGCCAATATTACGGATGACAAATTGAAGGGCGTACCCTTTGAGAAGCTCGCTCAGGATGCCGGCGGAAAGATTACGTCAAACACCGTGGCGGCAGGTGTATGCCTGGCACTGCTGGGAGCGCCGAAGCAACTCATTGACGAGGTCCTCACGCAGCGCTTTGCCGCCAAATCTAAAGCAATTTTAAATATGAATCTGAAAGCGGCCCGGCTAGGTTATCAGTTCGTCAAAACGGCGGCCTATGAAGATGTTTTTAAAAGCGTCTCCGGCAAATCCAAAGGAAGACTGTTTGAAGGCTCCGAGGCCATCGCCTTGGGGGCTTTGTCAGCAGATTGTCGTTTCGGGGCTTTTTACCCCATGAGCCCGGCCACCGGTATTATGGGCCATCTCGTTGAACAGATGGACCATTTACCCCTGGTGGTCGAGCAAGCCGAGGATGAGATCGCTGCGATAAACATGGCGATCGGTGCAGCCTTCGCAGGGGTAAGAGCCATGACCGCCACATCCGGGGGTGGTTTTTGTCTGATGACCGAAGCATTGGGACTCGCTGCAATTACCGAAACTCCCATTGTCATCATTAACGCGCAACGCCCGGGTCCCGCCACCGGCTTGCCAACGAGAACAGCACAGGCGGATTTACTATTTGTTATCCACGCTTCGCAAGATGAATTTCCTCGTTTTGTGTTTGCTCCACGAAACGTCCACGATGCATATGCTACCACTGCCCGTGCGTTTCATCTCGCGGATAAATATCAGGTGCCTGCTATCATCCTGGCTGACCAATTGCTTTGCGACTCATGGTTCACCACGGAACAGTCTTTTGACATACCTTCGACTGTAAAATTGTTTTATGCGGCCGATGAAGATTTGGAAAATCCATCCAATTACAGACGCTTTAAAGTGACAAAGTCAGGCGTGTCGCCCCGCGCACTGCCTTGTCGCGGAAAAGCACTGGTCATGGTTTGTAGCGATGAGCACTCTGAAGACGGTCACATTACCGAAGACAGCACTGAACGGATAAAAATGGTTGATAAGCGCAATGCCAAGCTTAAAGGATATGCTCGATGAAATGCAGGCTCCCGAAGTTTATTTCGGCGATAGCGACGTTCTTCTGGTTGGTTGGGGATCGACGCAAGGCGCCATTCAAGAAGCAGTTGACATCCTAAGATCTGATGGGATTGACGTAGGAGCGGTAATCTTTGGCGATCTGTGGCCCTTTCCTATCCAACTCGCCACCGAAGCGCTTCAAAAGGCACGGTCTTTTTTCATGGTAGAGCAAAATAGTGGCGCGCAGTTAGGGCAGATCATTCAGATGCAAACAGGTCTTCGTGCCGCCGGAGCCATTTTAAAATATGATGGGCGACCGTTTTTCCCGATCGAAATTGCAAAGGACATTCAGCGAGCATTTGAGGTGAACCCATGGTCAGTATCAAGGACTTCGAATCCGATTATGACAACCAGTGGTGCCCCGGTTGTGGAAATTTCGGCATCCTGAAAGCCATGCAGGAAGCGCTGGTTCAACTAAAAATTTTACCGCATCAAATTTTAGTTGTCTCAGGAATCGGACAAGCGGCAAAAACCCCCCATTTTTTGAAGTGTAATTTTTTTCATTCTCTTCACGGACGCGCGCTGCCATTGGCCACAGGTGCCAAAATCGCCAATCATGAGTTAACCATAGTAGTTAACACCGGCGATGGGGATTGTTATGCAGAAGGGGGTAATCATTTACTGCATGCCATCAGACGGAATATCGATCTTACCGTACTGGTTCATAACAATACGGTTTACGGATTGACGAGGGGGCAGGCATCACCAACCGCTCAAATCGGTATGGTGACCAAGATGCAGCAAAAGGGTGTGATAACTACCCCTCTGAAGCCGATACTATTGGCCCTTTCTTTAGGGGCAAGTTTTGTCGCCCGAGGTTTTTCGGGAAACGGCCAACATCTGAGTGAATTGATCCAGGCGGGCATTCAACACAAGGGGTTTAGTATCATTGATATACTTCAGCCCTGTGTTTCATTTAACCCCAAGGATATTTACCAATGGTACAAGCAGCGCGTCAATCCTCTTGACGACAGTCAGCATGATCCGGAAGATTATGAGAAAGCCTTGATGATGGCCACCCGGGATGAAAGCAAGATACCCATCGGAATATTTTTTCAGAAAGAAATGCCGAATTTTACGGATCAAATTGCCGCTCTTTCTGATAGACCGCTTGTATCGCGAAAATTCAACCCGGATAGATTAAAAAGGGTAATCGGCAGCCTATAGAAATTAGAAAGCAAAGGTAATAATATTTTAAAAGCTATTGGTTTTCATTCAACGCAGGGAATCATTTCTTCTCCATTGGATAGTTGGCACCCTGCCATTCGATCCAGCCGCCTTTGAGTGCGTACACTTTGGTGTATCCTCTGCCGATAAGTTGCCGTGCCATCCTGGCACTGGTGTATTCGTCATGTCACGCTCAGTACAATACGATGGTGGCGTCCTTGGGATAGGCTTCCGCCCACTTGCTGAATTCCTTGGGTTCGGCGCGCACCGCTCCGAGTATAATCTGATTACTGTCATTCCAATCGCTGCCCGTCCGGGTGTCCAGGATGATCAGATCCGGTGCACCCAACCGCTGCTTGAGTTCTTCCTTGCTCATCCGCGAAACCGCATCGTCGGCAAACGGCGAAGAGGCGCAGCCGCTAACGACGAACACCACAACAAAAGCGATAAACAATCTTGATGTTATATGTCTCATTTACTCATCCTTTTCATTTTCGATTATGGTCCTATTAAGCCCATACGCGAATGGTTTTTGGAACGCCCTATTCATATTGAAATTCTTTTAGCCGGGCAAAGCGCTCTGAACCAGCGATACCACCGGAAAATTGCTGAGAACAGTACCCAGCAAGTAAATGACCATTTATATTTGAATAACAGATAGTAAGACCAAAAGTCGCTCGTGCCAAATAAAAGCGGGTGGAAATTCCCCACCCGCTTAGGATAATCATTTTGGGCTGTGTCTATTTGTTGGTCACAGATCAGCGCTCAGTTGCGCTAAGATGCGGGTTAATGTGTCAATTTTCCAGCAGACAGTCGATCTTGCACATGAGCTGATCGTCTTCGTAGTTGCGCAGACCAATCGTCTGGCGCGGACAAACAGCGGTGCAGACGCCGCAGCCCTGGCACAGGGCTTCGTCGATGACGATTTCGCGCTGGTCTTCATCGTATTTGGGCACCTGAAACGGACACGAACGCACGCAGGTTAGACATTTGACGCAACTGTCGGTGTTGATCAGGGCGGTGATGGCTGACAGTTTGATCTCCGGTTTGGACAGAAAGGTGATTGCCCGCGAGGCGGCCGCCCGGGCCTGGGAGATGGTCTCCGAGATCAGTTTGGGCCCATGGGCCGTGCCGCACAGAAACATTCCTTCGGACGGCATGTCAACCGGTCGCAGTTTTACGTGGGCTTCGATGAAGTACCCTTCCGGGTTGCGACCCAGTTTCATTATTCCTGCCAGGTTGGATGTGTCGGTCGCCCGCATGCCGGCGCTCAGGGCAAGAAGTTCGGTCTGGATCTCGATCTCCTGTTTGAGGACGTGGTCCTCGACCCGCACCAGAATCCCCGCGGCCGAAGCCGTTGCTACCGGCGGTTTATCCTTGTCGAAGCGAATGAAGATAACCCCCATTTTGCGGGCCTCGGTGTAGAAATCTTCCAGCAAGCCGTAAGTGCGGATATCCCGGTAGAGGACGAACACCTGCGCATCGGGGTTCAGCCGCTTGACGGCCAAGGCATTTTTGACCGCATTCTGGCAGCAGATGCGGGAACATTCGATGTAGTCGTCACTGCGAGATCCGACGCACTGGATCATCACGACCGTGGACAGATCATCTGCACCCTTTTCTTCCAGGTGATCACTGAGTTCGAGTTGCGTGACGACGCGCGGATCCTCCCCGTAGAGATACTCGGAAGGTTGGTACTCTCCCGCGCCAGTGGCAACCAAAATCGCACCGTGATCGATCACACGTTTTTTTCGATCCGGCCCCACTTCAACCTCGGTTTTGAAGTTGCCTTTATAGCCCGCAAAATCACTGACAATGCCGTGGGTGATGACATCGATGTTTTCGTCGGCCTGGATTTCCCCGCTCAGTTTTTTCAGGTAGGCTTCGATGTCTCCGCCTTCGATCGTGTGGTGAAGTCGACGGGCCATACCGCCCAGAAGGGCCTCCTTTTCAACCAGCGTCACCGGATAACCCTGGCGACTGATGGTGAGCGCCGAATTCATACCGGCGACGCCGCCGCCGATGACCAGGGCGCGGTTGTTGACCGGGATCGTCCTTTCGGCCAGGGGTTTTAGAGTGGTCACCCGCCCAACGGCCATACGCACGAGATCCTTGGCCTTGCTCGTTGCACCGTCGGGGTCTTTGGCATGGACCCAGGAGTTCTGGTTGCGGATGTTGGCCATTTCGAACAGGTATTTGTTCAACCCGACCGCCACCAAGGTGTCCATAAAGATCGCCTCATGGGTCTTGGGACTGCAGGAGGCCACAACCACCCGGTTGAGCTGTTTCTCTTCTATCACCTCCTTGATTTTATCCTGGCTGTCCTGGCTGCATGTAAACAGGCTCTCGTCGGCGTGCACAACGCCGGGCAGTGCGGCGGCATACTCTGTTACTGCCGGCACGTCTACAATCCCGCCGATATTGATGCCGCAGTTGCACACGAACACTCCGACCCGCAAGTCTTCTTCGGTGACATTTCTTTCATCGGGGATCTGGGGCTTCTTCGTATCGGTGTTCCGAGCCTCGGCCAAAATTGTTCCGGCGATACCGGCAGCGGCGCTGGCCTGGGTGACCGATTCGGGGATGTCTTTGGGGCCCTGAAAGACACCGCAGGCATATACCCCCGCACGTGACGTTTCCACCGGGGCAAAAGGATCGGAAGCTGTGAAGCGGTATTTGTCAAGGGTTACCCCCAGTCGTTCGGCCAGTTCACCCGAGCTTTCCGGGACCTGCAGGCCCACCGAGAGAACCACCATATTGAAGATTTCTTCCTGCATCTGACCGCTGTCATCGGCATATTTGACGATCAGATCGTCATTTTCGGCAGCGTTAGTGATGGTGTGGATTCTGGCCTTGTTAAACTTCACACCTTCCTGGTCTTTGGCGCGCAGGTAGTATTTTTCGTAGTCCTTGCCAAAGGTGCGGATGTCCATGTTGAATATGGTGCAGTCCAGGTCGCCCTTAGCGTGTTCTTTGGCGATCATGGCATCCTTGATGGCGTACATACAGCAGACCGACGAACAGTACCCATTGCCGCAGCGGTTAGTGTCGCGGGAGCCGACACACTGCAGCCAGGCGATCTTTTGCGGTTCCTTTTCGTCTGTCGGCCTTACCAGGTGGCCCATGGTGGGACCCGATGCGCTGAGAATCCGTTCGAACTCCAGGCTGGTCATCACATTGGGGTTGATTTTGTACTGGTAGAATTCGGCCAGGGCGCCCGGGTCGTAGGGTTCGCTGCCGGTGGACAAAATCACGGAACCGATCCGTAGATCTCTTTCGATCGGCTGCTGGTCGTGATCGACGGCACCGGCCAGACAGGCCGTGACGCACTGGTAGCATTCGGAGCAGATACCGCAGCGCAGGCAGCGCTCTGCTTCGGTCTTGGCCTCCGATTCTTCATATCCGAAGGACACTTCCAGGAAATTGCACTCCCGGGCCTCCGGATCGAGACAGCGCACCGGCACGCGGGGTTTCTGGTTTTCACCGGTTATGTCCGGTTTTTCAAACTCATAGGTTTTTTCGCGGCCTTCGCGCAGGTCCATGCCATTCAGGTACCGGTGAATGCTCTCGGCGGCTTCTTTGCCGGTGCCGACAGCTTCTACCACCGATTTGGGGCCGTGGTAGGCATCACCCCCGGCGAACACCCACTCGATGGGTGTCTGGAAGGTCACTGGGTCGGCTTCGAGACCGCCAGGTGGGGTGACAGCAATACCCTGGGTTTTAAGATCGGCCAGTTGCGCGCTTTGTCCGATGGCCACGATAACCGTGTCGGCAAACATGGCCTCGCATTGCGCCTCGTCATATTCCGGGTTAAAGCGGCCCGAATCGTCGAACACGGCCGTGCAGGTTTTGAACTCCAGCCCCGAGAAACGCTTGTTCTTGTCGATGAAAAAGGCTTTGGGTCCAAAACTGTTGACGATCTCGATTTCGCTCTCAAGGGCCTCTTCGATTTCATGCTCCCAAGCCGGCATCTCTTCGCGTCGTTCCAGACAGACCAGGGTGACTTTTTGGGCCCCCTTGCGTTTGGCGGTCAGGGCGACATCGATGGCCACATTACCGCCCCCGATCACGAGGACCTCTTCGCCGATTTTAACCTCTTTACCCAAGGCGGCATCTCGTAGAAAATCTACCCCTTGAAGCACACCTTCGACATTTTCATTATCAACCCCCAAAGCACGGCCGCCGTGGAGCCCGATGGCCAGGTAGAGCGCCAAGAACCCGTCTTCTTTGAGACTATCCAGGGTGATATCTTTGCCGAAGGTAACGCCGGTTTTGATGGTGACCCCCATTTTTTCGATCACCCCGATCTCGTGGGCAAGAATATCGCGCGGCAGCCGGTATTCAGGAATACCTACCGCCATCATGCCGCCGGTCACCGGCAGTTTTTCGAACACCGTCACCTGGTAGCCGTCCTTGGCCAAATAATAGGCCGTGGTGAGGCCCGCCGGTCCCGCGCCGACAATGGCGATCTTTTCCGGTCGCGCCTCAGCCACTTCAGGAATCACCGGTTCCGGCTGGGTCATTTCCCAATCAGCCAGAAAACGATGCAGCTCGCGGATGGCAATCGGCTGGTCAACTTCGCCGCGGGTGCACTCACCTTCACAGGGATGGTGACACACCCGTCCACAGACGGCGGGGAAGGGGTGATCGTCTCTAAAGAGTTTGAGAGCTTCGGCGTACTGGCCGGTGTTGATCAGCGCGATGTAGCCCTGGATGCTGACGTGAGCCGGGCAGGTGGCTTTGCAGGGCGATACGCTGCGTTTGGTGATGCCATAAGCGCCGGGAATCGCCTGGGGATACATTTTAAAAATGGCTTTGCGGGCGTTCAGGCCCTTGTTGTACTCATCGGGCACTTCGATGGGGCAGACCTTGGTGCAATCGCCGCAGCTGGTGCATTTTTCAAGATCGACAAAACGCGGATTTTCACGCAGTTTTGCGGTGAAGTCCCCCGGGTTTCCTTCCAGGGCGAGAAGTTCGGTGTTCGTGAGCAGTTCAATGTTTAGATGCCGGCCGACCTCGACCAGTTTGGGCGAGATCACTCACATGGCGCAGTCATTTGTTGGAAACGTCTTATCCAGTTGGGACATGAGCCCGCCGATGGCAGGAGACTTTTCCACCAGATAGACGTAATAACCGGATTCAGCCAGATCGATGGCACTTTGCATACCGGCAATACCGGCGCCCACTACCATAACCGAGCCGCTTTTGTTTGAAGGCATCAATCACTCCTTGTGTAGGGAAGAATTTTAGAAACGGGTTGCCCCGGGCGCGGGTCGGGAGGATCAGCAGCAGGATTGAGGCGTGTGAGTCACTTCAGGAGAGCGACGTCCAGGAGAACCGGAGAAAAGGGATCAGTCGAAAGGCGTCTCAACCCGGCCTGCGCTGCTTCATGGTTTTATGAATAATACGATGAATTTTTTTAGCAGAACCGCATTGGTTCTGTCAACGGTTAAGACCACGCTGTAGTATTGGGATGGGAGAATAAAGATGTGAAAGATGAACCGCAAAGCGGGGAGTTACACCAAAAATGTTAGGGTGAAAATCGCTCCGTTGCCCAGCACGTGAATGATGATCGGCACCAGCAGATTCTTTTCGCGTTCATAAGCCAACGCAAAAACGATGCCCCCTACGGTTTGGATAAGAGCCAAGGGTTTAACCGGATGCATGAGAACGAACAGCAGGGTGCTGAGAAGAAGGGCCGGTAATAATCCCCAGCGTCTGAAATAACCGTAAAGGATACCTCTGAAAAAGAATTCTTCAGCCACTGGTCCGACCAAACCACCGACAAGGAATAAAAGGAAAATTTGGAACGGTTCGGTCGGTGGAGCCGGGCCGAAAAAGTCGAGAGGATTGATGCTCAAGAACCGCAGTACCAGACCGGCACCCAAAGCGAGGAGTCCGAACCCGATCGACCAGTAAAGTCCCCGCTGCAATCCGCGGAAAGCAGTGGCTTTGGATAGTCCGATGGCAACCCATCCGCCATTTCCATAGATAAGGATTGCGGACATTGCTGCAATTTCAAGAAGGCGGGTGCAGCCGGTGATGACAAGACCGTTGACCACGATATGCGCTGTGATACCTGCAGCCAGGATCTCGATGATAAAGATGCTCAGAACCGATAGGAATAAGGTTTTCAGTTCGATGCGGGTTGTCGCCATCCGAGGGACCTCAAGGCAAGGTAAGCGTATCGCTGAATGTACCAATTGTTGGTGGACCGAATTTTTTCCAGTATCGTATCGATGATCCCGGACTTTCTTTCGCCGCCTCGTCGGCCTATGGCATAGAGGGCCTGGCAGACAACATTGGGCTGCGGGTCGTCCAGGAGTGTGATCAGATCGTCGATCGCGCGATTTCCCCTACTCAGTCCCAGTGCATGGGCCAGCCAGTACCTCTCGGGGAGATGCCGACTGGTCATTGATTTTTCATAGGACGGGTAATTGGCGATTTCCAGCTGCAGCTTTTCAATCAGTTTTAAGGCCGCTACTCGATCGCGCCAGTCGTTTGCCTCCAGGGCCGTGGCCAGGTTTTCGGCATTCACCGGCCGCCGGTTGCTTTGGTAAACCGGCACAAGGAGCACGATTCCAATCAACAAACAAAGGAAACTGGAAAGGCGCCAGGCGCCGGATGGCGGCAGGAAAAGTCTTGTCAGAAGCCCCAGGAGGCCATAAAGGCCGGCGTAGAGAAGGATCGGAAACGCAAACAGGATGCCGAAGAAAGTGAATGTGCGCAGGAACGCCGAGCGGTCCGTTTGGCGGCTGTATTGCACAAGCACCTCGCTCGGGTTCGAAAAGAACGTTTCGGGCGTGACCGACAGGATTCGCTTGTCATTGTTCAGCCAGTCGAGTTGGTCCCCTGCCTGCTTGATTTGCAAATCGACCGTCTCGTCGTTATTCACAACCAGGTAATCGCGGTGTCGCAGTTGGGGCTCCATCCTACGACCGAGTGCGGCAGGCTGGATTTCGCCCATTCGGATAGGGCGCTGCAACTTCTGATCCAGAGATTTGAAGGCCTCAGCCGGATAAAGCGTGTAACGATAGTAAAAATCATTGACTGACTTGCCGACCGGGTTGGAGAGTAAAAGGAAATCCCTGATATTGACGAAGAGGCGGTTGTCAGCCTGGGTGCCCCAGATGACCGCCAGGAATACCAACGGGTAGAGGGGGAGCAGTCGGTTCAAAATGCCTTTGCGGTCGGGTCTCTGCGGCAGACAGCGGAGATAAATCAGAGCAACGCTTGCCGGGACCAGAGCAAAGTAAAACGAACCAAAGAGGTTAAAGCCGTTGGCGTTGACCATCAGCAGGCCGGCAGCCCAGATGATGAGCAATAGGATTGAGAGGGGTCGATTACGCGACGCCAGGTTGTGCCAGAGCCAGACAGCGACGATTGTGGCCAGAGTGAGTCCCGCGCCGGTGCTCAAAGTGAAGAACAGCCCGCCGAAAACCGCTGGGCCGATAGTTTTCACTGCCTTGAGGGATTCGAGGGTGGGAATCGGCAGGTAACCGGCCCGGCTCAGGGCAGAGACGTCTTGAAAAAGCCGAAGATTGGACCAGTAGACCTGGACCATAGCTATAACCTGGGCAACGACAAGCCCCATCAAAACAGTTTTAAACAGGGAAAATCGACAGGAACCGGGGTCTCTGGATGGTGGCGGCAAATTGCAGAAATCCTTTGATCACACCAAATTTGAAACTCTCAACTTAGATTACATAAAATTGTCGAATTATAGACGATTTGCGCCCCAGAGTCAAAATGACGCCTTACCGCTGCCGCCAGGTCGTTGCGGTATCGTTAAACTCCGCGCTCTTTTTTCATTGATTCAAAAACCATCTCAGGAAGAAAACGATGCCGATCAGAAATAGAATCCACAGCTATAGAGGCGAAACCGTAGTTGTTTTTCAGATTATTCTCAAGATTTTTACGGCAGGAGCTTCCCTGTTATCTTGGTCGATCAGGCATTGCCTGATCCGACATTAAATCCCTTGTATGACACCACATTGGCCATGCCGGTCTCCATGTGGTAGAGGTTGTGGCAGTGATGAAACCAGCGACCCGGGTTGTCGGCGAGGAATTCCACATCGATGCGCTGCATGTGATCGACGATGATTGTATCCTTCAGCACCCAATGACTTCGGGGAATGGCCGGATTTACCACTCGGAAAAAATGGCCGTGGAGGTGCATGGGATGGTCCATCATGCTGTGGTTTCCATAGTTCAGACGCACCCGTTCGCCCTTTGCGACAATAAGATTTTCCGTCGCGCATAACCCAGTCTTCCAGAACGAGCGTATACTCCCGATCATAGGGTTCCTTGATTCGGGCCGGTTCGATGATCAGGGGACCGTAGAGTCCCTGGTCGAGTTGATACCCGGCATGTGAATGATAGAGAAAGCTGCCGGGGGTTCGGGCTTCAAACTCGTAGACAAACGTATCGCCGGGCATCACCGGTGGCTGGGTCACGCGGGGAACATCGTCCATGGTATTCTCGAGCGGAATGCCGTGCCAGTGTATGGTTGTCCCATCCGGTAAATAGTTTTTCAGAAATACCCTGACGATGTCACCTTCCGTGTTTGATTTTAATATTTGAAACCCATCGGGATTACCGATCTTGCCGCATCTACGGCGTCATATGCCGTTCCGCATAGCCGACTATAGCGGAACGACATCTTCCTTGTAGCTGCGGCAAACTCGACAATCGCTCAAATTAGGTGTTATATTGTTGCGATGCGTCATTTCTTAGCTTGCGTGAAATATCGATGGCGTGTCGGCGGCAGGATTATTACAATGAATCCATCACATAGTGACTCCCAGAGGACGGTTACTCGTTCGCTGGGTGCATCCAGCCATTCGATTTCTCTATTAGAACCTTGTCCACCAAGGAGCCGTCTTTGGTAACGATTTCCGCTTCAAACGCATCTTTCTTTTCGGTGATCTTGCCCAGTTTCAAGTTAGGGTTGCGGGTGGATGCCAGATACTTCTCGACAACCGATCGGGCGCCATCTTCCTTTAACGGTGTTTGCAAACGTCCTGCTCCCTGATTGGATTCTCTCTCTTCAGGGGAACTGCGCATCCAATCACTACCGGCACCATAACCACGCCCCATCATTCCGGGACCCATGCCATAGCCGCGTCCCATCATGCCGTAACCGCGCCCCCGACCGATGTAGCCGCCGCCATAGGGGCAGTTCAAGTCTCCGTCATCATCGCTCATCATTCCCGGTCCCATCATACGCGGACCGATCATTCCCGATCCCATCATTCCGGCTTCAGGGACGATCTTTCTCATTTTCATCATGTGGTCCAATCGCTTCTGATCGAACTCTGATTCGAGCTTGGAAATGTCTTCCTGCAAAGCGGCCGCTTTTTTGGCATCCGGATTCTTCTGGGCCAATTCGGTTTGCAGTTCCAGTTCTTTGCGGTACACGTCCTGCCGCAAATCACGGGTGGCCTCGAAAAACGCACGGCGTTCTTTATCGATCGCTTTGATATCGTCTTCGCTGAGATCACCGGTATCGCCGGAGTACCCGCCGCGCTGTCCGTATCCCATTCCCCGACCTGCGATTGCCGTATCGGCAATGCCCGTCAACACCAGAAGGGTTGCAACGAGAAGGGGTGTCGATTTGAATATTGCTTTCATTGTTTATCTCCTTTGGATTGCGTTTTCTTAATTCTTGCGAATCTCCATAGAATTAACATGGGTAGTACTAACAGGATTTCGTAATCAATCGGAATTCTGATCTCTAAGAACAGCATATACCATGCCATCGAATCGAGATGAGGGTGAGGGAGGTGGTTAGAGAGGCGCCCGACTTTGTATGGTACCTATATTGTTAAGAAAAAAGAAAAGATTCTTCCTGCCAGAAAGATGAATGACTTTCGAGGTACGGGACAGCGAGATCATGATACTGCGTTGAAAGTATCCAGACAGACAGGGCGATTGGGTAGAAAGTACTCGCAATGGTTTCAAAACCAGATCTAACAGGGTTGTTGCACAACGTTATGAGCGCCGGCAAGACAAGGCAAAATCCGACGAAAAACCTGAGGTTTTAAAAACCACTTCTCGGATGTTAACTTGGCAAGCGTCCGTGGCCCTTGGCGCCATTGATTTTGATCACAACCAGCGTGATGTCATCTGCCTGTTTGCTATCTTCACGATAATTATCGAGCGCATCGATCACCGAATTCAGGATATGGTCGGCGGAGAGGCGGCAATTCGAGCGAATCAAATCCTTCAAACGGTTCCTGCCGAACATATCACCCGATCCATTCCCGGTTTCCCAAATTCCGTCGGTGCCAATAACGATGACCTGGTCGTCTGTCAGGCCGGTTTTAACATTTTCCGTGTAGTGGTAGGAGGGATCGATTCCCATTGACAAGCCTCCGCCCTGGAGTTCTTCAAACTGGTCGGTTTGCGGGTCATACAACAGCGCCGGGTCGTGACCGGCGCGAACCCAACGGATTTCACCCCGAGATCGGTTGATTTCAGTGTAAAACAGGGTGACAAACTCTCCCGTACTGCCGGTGTCCTTGGAGAGGAGCATATTGACATCGTCCATAATGTCACCAAGACCGCCGGGTTGGTTGACCCGACTGCGCAGGAACGCTCTTGTGGTCGACATCAACAGTGCGGCCGATATGCCGTGCCCCGACACGTCACCGACCGCAATCCCCAGGGTGCTGTCTTCCCGGCAGCAGAAATCCATAAAATCGAAAAAATCGCCGCCGGTCTCATCGCAATAGATACTGCGTCCAGCGACTTCCAATCCGTCGGGTTGTGGTATTTTTTGGGGCAACAGGTTTTGTTGTACTTCCATGGCTACATCCAACGCCTGCTTCATTCGCACACGATCCTCAAGGGCCGGTACCATCCGATCGAAGGTTCGACCCAGTTCCCCCATCTCATCTTTCGAGCGGATCTCAGCCCGGGTATTGAAGTCCCCCTCTGCCACTCTGCGAGCGGCCCCGACCAGTTTCTGTATATTCATTGTCATCGATTTGGCAAGAACGAAGGCGAGGCCGACAATCAATACAATCATGGCGGTGAGGATAATACCGGTAATACGAATACTCGTGCTGACCCGTTCGTGAACCGTTTTTTCCATGGCAGCGGCCTCGGCAACGAAGTCAGCCTTGGGAACGATTAAAAGCAGGGCTGTTCCGAACTCATCGATACTTCCGTAGACAAGCAGGCTATCTATACCGTCGTATCCCATCTCCACGACCCCAGTGCGACGGGCCTGCAAGTCCGACGTTATCTTTCGCCTGATTTCCGGATCTTCTATTTGCAAGCGTTCGTTGTCGGTAAGTGCCAGCCAGTGGTGGTGTCTCTGCTCGACTTTGTGTTCCCGGGCGACGACCTTGATACCGGGAATGTTTTCATCGGTTGAATTTTCCGAGCGGACGAGGAGGAGTCTGATATTCTGCGAGAAGATCTGGAAGTGCTCGTCTCTCTGAAGAAGGGCACTCACCGGAACAGCAATAGCGGTGGCTCCGAAATTTTGACCATTGGGAGAGTAAAGCGGCATCGATACGGTGAAGCTGAACTGGCCTGTAAAAGGGTCCGGCGATGGTTGCGACCAGATAACTTTTTTCTGCGTGACAGCCGCCCGGTACCATTCCGTTTGCACGGCATTGTATGACATCATCGGGAGTTTAGACAATGCGGGATAAACGCTTTGCGCCCCATCGTCTAAGGCCACCATTTGCCAATAAATAAGATCAGGATGAGTAAGGACGAGGTCGTGAAAGACGGGAACCATCGCAGAGAAAACGGACGATATTTCTTCCCTTTCTTTTTCGGAACCAGCGAAGATTTTCTGGCTCTGACTTTTGTAATCGACAGTCAGCGGAATGAAACGACCCATGCCTGTAATGCGAAATCGTAAAGCAGAATTCTCGCTGTCACTTACAGTTAATGCGGTCTGAACGCTGTTTACACCGTTGCGGAACGTGTAAGGGTGGTGGGTACCGGCGAAACGTTTTTCTAACTCTGAGGCCTGAACGCGCAGGATCATTTCGATCAATTCTCTCTCGAGCCGCAACGCCAAGGCGTGTTCTTCCACCAGCAAGGTGAGCTCGAGGCCGGCTTTCTGAATGAGAGCCTCACGGGCAATGGACGCCAGGTCGTTACCCATTCTCTGCATGCTGCGCTGTCCACTCAGTCGCAATACAAAAATGGGAACCAGTGAAATGCTCAGTAAAACAATGAGCAGCTTCCAGCGAATTCGCATAGACACCTTCAATATTGTTTATGCGTGAACCTTCCACCTCTGGCAAAATACCCGGAGACGTACAACCGATCCTGGGAAAGGCGGTGAACCGGAATAAATTCGAAATACTCAATTGATGATTCAAGCAGGGTTGAGGCAGAGAAGGGATCTCTGTCAAACGATAGATTCGGTATTAATATTGTTTTACCTAAAAGTGAGCGCTTCAAATTTTAATCAGTGAAAAAATTACTCATTTCTGAATCGGACACGTACATAGAGGCGCCCATCGATTTTTTCAACAATCGTGGATGGGCACTAATTTAACATGCTAAGGCGGGGGCGGATGGTTGCTGGCTGTCTCCTGCAACTCCGCTTTGGGGCCCTCGCCGTTGCGGCTTATCGGATCCGATGGGGCCGACGCTGCATCGGACGCCCTGTACAAGATACGGTCGATTTTGGCAAAAAAGCTGTTCTCCATCGACAGGCGTACGGAAAGTGCTTTGATCAGGAAATAACCGAAACAGAGGCCGGCCAGCCCGAAGAGTATAACCGCCGAGGAAATCCCCAAACCGAGGCGCGGGGCCAGACTCGTCCCTGTTCCCACGCCTATCAGAAGAAACGCGACTGGTACCAGGTAGAGGATTGCAGCGCTTTTCAGCATCGATTTCCTGCTGATATAGACAGAAACGGTATCGCCGATTTCGGCGTTGATTTCATCCCTGACCTTTGTCACCGTCCGGGCGTTTTTGCAGTCTTCCGGGCAGGTGTGTGCCGACACGCAGTCGGTGCAGGCATCGAGTTGGTCGGTGATCACCTCCGCCCACCCGTTACCCATTACATTGACGACAATTCCGTTTTTGTACGGCATGCTTTGAACTCCCCGTAAAACGGTTTCCAACACAACTGTTACCCGTCATATCATTGGCAGCACTGGGGGGGCTTGCCGCCGGTGGCTTTGTTCAGCCGTGCAAGGTAACGTCCCCAGAAACCTTGCGGTTTTTCGGTTTTATCAACCAGATATTTCTCCGGATTATCATCGAAAGCAGTCCGGCAGGCCTTGGCACAGAAGTGATAGTTACTGTTCTTATAGTTGGACACGAACGAGCGAGTCTTGCGGGTCCACAGTCATACCGCACACCGGGTCGATGACCGTTGCCGTGTTGTTTGATTTTGATATCATTTTTCGTATCTCCTTAGAGGATGGCGTCCCAGTAGGGCATTTTGTCTATTTTTCAACCTTAATCGCCACACTGGATAGAGGAGTATAAGACCTGATGCCCGGGAAGTCACGCGGTGTATCGACGAAATGTAGGGAAAGACATCTGAAGATTGCTAAAGTGGAAAGGTCGAACCAGAACTATGCCCCGGTAATGGTTTGCTTCTAAGCGTTTCAGGTGGGGCTGTCGATGTCGTCACCTTTCAGTAAATCAGTGGCCCGCGCGGCTGTCCGATTGGCCAGAGTGGCGCGGTGATGGTGAGTGAGATGTCCCATAAATAAGAGATGGCGGTGATTTGATTTTTATCACCGGATGCCAGATTATTTCACCCAATCGGTTCCGGCAACGTTTCATATTACCATCGGTTCGAAAATCCAGTGGGGCGGTTTTCCTGGAAACCGCCCCAAAGCGAACCCGATCTCTTTCCGGTGTGTTATGTATCAATCCCAGCAGTAGCCGCCTCCAGGACCACGGCCGGCACCTGGTCCGTAGCCATAGCCCATCATTCCGCCGCGACCTCTGCCGCCCATCATAAATCCGCGCCCGGCTTCTGGGTTGACCTCTTTCATCTTAACGATGTGGTCCAACCGTTTCTGATCCAACTCCGCCTCGAGTTTGGATATGTCTTTCTGAATTACAGCGGCCTTTTGAGCGTCCGCATCGGTTTTGGCCAGTTCGCTTCTTAGCGCGAGTTCCTTGGTATACAGATTTTGTCGCAGATCATCCGTATCCTTAATGAATGCGCGGCGCTCCTGCTCGATCGCCTTGATCTGCTCATCGGTCAGGTCCGGGTAATCTCCGCCGTATCCGGGCCCGCCCCATCCCATGTGATGGTAGCCGCGACCCCGATGTCCATATCCGTCACCCCAGCCGGCATAGGCCGTTGCTACGAGTCCCACCATTGCGATGGCAGCCAGAATGACGATCCCCTTGGTTAACGTGATGTTCTTCATTTTCATTTGCTCCTTTTTAACGTGTTAGTGGATTTTGTACACTGATGTTTGTGTGATGAACAGTAGTATGAGCATGATGTGTGCCAAATATCATTCGGATTTCAGGTCAAAAAATATACTAACTTCAGATTTGTTGTAAAAATATTATTTGAATATTGAGTAAAAGTTTGTCGGGATCGTCGTTTAGGGATGGAAAAACAGTGGCGGATGGGTAATTTTGATACGGTATTTCGTCGATTAAAAAGGTAGCGGGTAATAATTACCCATTGCCTCCGGGGTGATGGTCTTTATGATCGATCGGTGAGTGCTGTGGCTATCCTTATATATGAGATGTTGAAGAGTGCTCTTCATGTTCATGGCACCATATTCAGTCTGACAATGAACGCGGGCATTTGACTTTGATGGTTTCGGTCCTAATTTTTACCCGTAGTGACGACGATCCGATCCATACAAGGATACTCTCTTGAATCAAGGAGACACAAATCATGGCCAAACAGACATTTTCCATTCCGAACATCTCTTGCGGTCACTGCGTGATGAACATAAAGAACGAGCTCAGTGAATTGGCGGGAGTGAAGACCGTGGAAGGCGATCCGGACAAGAAGACGATCACAGTCGAATGGGATGCGCCTGTAACAGAGGAAAAAATCAAGGACACCCTCAAAGATATCAATTATCCGGCAGCATAGACTGGGATCATGAAATCGGTGAACGCCCGCATGTGAAGATTTCGGATCGGGGGCGTGCACCGATGATCGTTGGCACGGATAAAGCGATCGCACGAGATTCGGCAACGTCGCAATTTGTGAACCGGAACTCGCTGCAAGGTCGGGCAAACAGTACTGATGAAGGGAGCGACGATTGGCTGATACGAATGGATACAGATCCTTTCTGCTTAAGGCGATTGCTGCTTCACTGCAGGCGGGGCAGGCGATACTTGAGGTATACGATTCGGAGTTCGCGGTTGAGCACAAGGCTGATAATTCACCGCTGACACGTGCCGACAGGAAATCCCACGAATTGCTCATGGACAGGCTTTCGCGCACTGGACATACCGATTCTCAGTGAGGAAGGGCGCGAAATCCCCTATGAAAACAGGAAAAACTGGGAACGGCTGTGGATCATCGATCCGTTGGACGGAACCAAGGAGTTTATCAAGCACAACGATGAATTCACCGTCAACATCGCGCTGGTTGAATATGGAATGCCCGCCCTTGGGGTTGTCTACGCTCCGGTTAAGAAAGCGCTCTATTTTGCAGCCAAGACGATCGGTGCGTTTAAAAACGAAAACCCGGCCCAGCTCGACGGGTTGGTACAGAATTCCGATCAATCGAAAGTGAATGGCGTTTTCATTCAGCTTATCGAAAACTCCATTCAATTGCCCATAGAACGTCCGCAGGGACTTCCATTCATCATCGTGGGAAGCCGCTCCCATGCCAATCCGGAACTCAAGAAATTTGTGGAGGAAAAACGACGGGAGCATGGCGAGGTTGAATTCATTTCCGCCGGCAGTTCGCTGAAGATCTGCCTTGTGGCCGAGGGCAAAGCGGACATGTACCCCCGTCTCGGACCCACCTGCGAGTGGGATACGGCCGCGGGGCAGGCCGTCGCGGAAATGGCCGGCGCCAAGCTGCTCGATTTCAAAACCGGAGAACCCTTGCGCTACAACCGGTCCGATATTTTGAATCCCTGGTTCATTGTCAGACGTTGATGCTCCTCACATCTGCATCGATCCGCCAGATACCCGATCTCCGACCGTAACAATCGCTCCTGTCAAGGTAAAACCCAGCCGCCGAACCGAGAGCCAATCGATATGCCTGAGAAGAAAATCACATTACCGATCACGGGGATGACGTGTGCCAATTGTGCCGCCAATATCGAGCGTGGCGTCAAAAAAATGGAGGGTGTCGCGGATGTCAACGTGAACTTTGCCAGCGAAAAAGCGTCGATCAGTTTTGATCCACAGAAAATAGCGCTGCGCGACCTGGTGGGGAAGATCGAAAAGACCGGTTTCAATGTCGGTAGTGCCACGGTCGAATTCCCGGTTACAGGGATGACCTGTGCCAATTGTGCCATGAATATCGAACGGACCCTGAACAAAAAGGTTCCAGGTGTGCTGACGGCGACGGTCAACTTTGCATCTGAAAGGGCGACAGTCGCATATATCCCGGGACTTACCTAGCCCGGAAGATATGGCCGCGGCCATCGAAAACGCGGGTTACGGCGCTGTTCTGCCGGATGAAGGGCTCGATGCGGAAGATGCCGAAAAATTGGCCCGGGATGCCGAAATCCGAGACCAAACCCAAAAGTTCGTTGTCGGCGTCGCCTTCTCCCTACCGTTGTTTATTCTGAGCATGGCGCGCGACTTCGGGCTTGTCGGGGCCTGGAGTCATGCCGCCTGGGTGAACTGGTTGTTCTTGGCCCTGGCGACACCGGTCCAGTTCTACACCGGCTGGGACTATTATCGGGGCGGCCTGAAGAGTCTGGCCAACAGAAGCGCCAACATGGACGTTCTGGTGGCTATGGGGTCTACGGTAGCCTATGTCTATTCATTGGCTGTGCTTCTGGTACCCGATTTCGGCACCCATGTGTATTTTGAAACTTCGGCCGTGATCATCACCCTGATCAAACTGGGGAAAATGCTCGAATCACGAACAAAAGGCCGTACCGGCGGAGCCATTCGTAAATTGATCGGATTGCGTCCGAAGACAGCATCAGTTGTGCGTGAGGGAAAAGAAATCGACATACCGATTAGCGCGTGTCGATGTGGGCGATACGGTCATCGTTCGACCGGGCGAACGGATACCGGTGGATGGCATCGTGTTGTCCGGCGAATCCGGCGTGAACGAATCGATGTTGACCGGTGAGCCCTTGCCGGTCGACAAGCACGTCGGTGACACGGTGGTGGGCGGGACAATCAACGGTGAGGGTTTATTGCAATTCACGGCAACCCGTGTGGGCCGTGATACAGTTCTGGCCCAGATTATCCGTTTGGTGCAGGAGGCCCAGGGCAGCAAGGCGCCGATTCAGGCGCTGGCGGACAAGGTCGCCGCGGTATTTGTACCCGGTGTTATCATTATCGCTTTTCTCGTGTTTACCGTCTGGTGGATTACGACGGGAGATTTCGTCCCATCCATGATTCGCCTGGTGGCGGTTCTGGTGATTGCCTGCCCGTGTGCACTTGGTTTGGCCACACCGACAGCCATCATGGCCGGTACCGGCAAAGGGGCGGAAAACGGGATCCTTTTCAAAAACAGCACGGCCCTAGAGACAGCCACCCATCTCGACACCATTGTACTGGACAAAACCGGGACCATTACGGAAGGAAAACCCGCGGTAGCCGATATGGTGGCTTTCGATGCGATTGACGGTGATGTCGATCGGCTGCTGCAAATGAGTGCTTCCGTCGAACAGGGCTCTGAACACCCGGTGGGCAGGGCGGTTGTGAAGGCCGCCCGGTCGAGGGGCATCGATCTGAATCAACCCCAAGAATTTAAAGCCACCGGTGGTATGGGGGTACAGGCGACGGTTCAGGACGTCAAAATCCGTGTCGGAAAACCCCAGTGGTTTGAAGATCAGGGCATTAACCTCAAACCGATTGGGGAGCGGATCAGTGAATTTCAGAGCCAGGGAAAGACTGTCATGGTGGTTGCCGGTGAAAACACGGTATACGGGCTGATCGCGGTTGCGGATACGCTGAAGGCGGACTCAAAATCTGCAATTGCCGCCTTGCATCGTGAAAAGATGAAGGTGGTGATGCTGACAGGCGACAACCCGCAGACGGCGCGAACGATTGGAAATCAGGTCGATATTGACGAAATCATGGCGGAGGTTAAACCCGAAGAGAAATCGGGTCATATCATTATGCTTCAAAAAGATGGCCGAAAAGTCGGTATGGTCGGAGACGGGATCAACGATGCGCCGGCCCTGGCCCAGGCCGACGTCGGATTGGCCATCGGAACCGGTACGGATGTGGCCATCGAAACGGCCGATGTCATTCTCTCCAGTGGCAGTCTAACCGGTGTGCCGCGTGCCATCCGGATCAGCCGGGCCACCATGCGGACGATCAGGCAGAATCTTTTCTGGGCCTTCGGTTATAACGTCGTTCTCATCCCGATCGCCGCCGGCATCCTCAACCCCTTCGAGAGCCTGCCGCATTTTCTGCGGCAGCTCCATCCGATTATGGCCGCTCTGGCCATGGCTTTCAGCAGCATTTCGGTCGTTGGCAACAGTCTGCGGCTCTATAAAGCCAAGGTCATTGCTTGAATTTGTATGTAACCGAAAAACCATTAGTGGTTCTCTACCCGCAGATTTTTGAACCCGGCATTGCATGCCGCGTAAAAATATGAGACCGTTCAATCGGAATAGCGTCATGATTGCAGGAAAAGGTTGGCTTTTTACCGCTTTTCAAAAATAAATTCCGATATCCGCAAGGGTGCATAAGTGGTTGGTGAAAAAAACGTTCGAATGACAAAATGTATTCTTATGGCCATTTTCGAGCCAATAGCAAAGCCGTTAAACCGCTGGAAAGTGGACATCCGGCATGGGACTTCTTATACATAGGGAGGAGAGCATATGAACGAAATGCTGATATTATTGGCAGTGATCGGCGTGTGGATTTTTCTGCAGGCTTACCTATTGCCGAAAATGGGCGTTTCAACCTGAATGAGCGATGCTTGTCAGGTGACAAGAAAAAAAAATCATGACTTCGAGCCGGAACCGGAAAAAGATAAAGGACAGGGATACCGAACTGATTGAGGCCATCAATTCAGGCCGGCACGAGTATTTTCAGGAGCTCGTGAAACGATACGAGCAGAAGTTGTATAATTTTGGATTGAGAATGTGCGGGGATGCCTGCGATGCCGAAGATGTCGTGCAGGATACATTTTTTAATGTCTTCAAGTACCTCAAAGATTTCAGATACGAAACAAAGTTCAAAAACTGGCTTTATAGAATTGCCGCAAGTATTTGCATAAAAAAACGCAGAAAATCCAAATTCGCTCCCGAGAGGGAACTCTCCCTGGAAGACTTCTTTCCGGAAGAAGATGCGACAGGACCAAACGACATCCCCGATTGGGCCCAATTGCCTCTGGATCAGGTATTGAACGAAGAACTTTTCCAGCATCTGAAAGATGCGATACTCTCATTGCCGGAAAAGTACCGTGTGA
The DNA here is from genome assembly GCA_963848135.1 of uncultured delta proteobacterium. Taxonomy (GTDB): domain Bacteria; phylum Desulfobacterota; class Desulfobacteria; order Desulfobacterales; family SG8-13; genus JARFQH01. Next base: position 106,043 of record CAWKCK010000007.1, on the reverse strand, counting down.
TCGTCGTCCTGCGGGATATAGAAGGATTTTCAACGGTTGAGACGGCACAGATACTCGACTTGAAGCGCTCAAACGTGAAAGTCAGACTCCACAGGGCACGGCTGTATCTGCGGGATAAATTAAAAGGGTATTTTGAACATGGCACGTGATGAACGCGACCATAAGCACTGCGTGGCGATGTTTGAGAAGCTGTCCGAATATATCGATGGTGAGTTGGATCCGGCGACATGCAATGAAATCGAGTCACATATCGAGCGCTGCGCCGCCTGTAAGATTTGCCTCGCAACGCTCAAGACGACCATCCACTTATGCGGAAGCATGACCGCAAATCCCGTTCCCCAAGCGTTTTCGCATAAATTAAGAACCCTGCTTCTTGAGAACCTCTCATCCACGGGCGGACCGGTGGTGTACAAAAGATAAGTCCTGCGGCCGTTTCTCATCACACGGTTTGCGGATCTGGCTTTTCTCCGGGTAACTCTGCCGGGAACCGTCGATCCAGCGCCGATTGCCAGAAAAACCGATTCAATCGATCTGCTTGATTTCTCCCTTGAATTCGATAAAAAGGTTCTCGTTCTTTCCGTCGATCTCCGGTGCATTGTCCTTCCAATTATAGATGCGGCAGGCATTGGCCTGGTCAGACGGGATGGTGCAGCCGATGAAGGGTACCAGTGGATCTCCAACCGTCGACTTGTAATTCAGCATCAAAGCTTTGATTTGAGGGAAATTTTGGAACTCCAACAGGCGGATGAAAAAAATCTTGCAGTCTCCCGAGAAGAATTCGCTTTTCTGCCGAAATTCGATGATTCTCTGCTTAAACTTGTTGATTGCCGTCTGGCTATCCGGGGCATCAACGATCAGATTGAATTCCCCGTGTCTACGATCGCGCTCTTCAATTTCTTCCTGATTGGTCAGATGAAAGAACTCACCGATGTAAATCATTAAAATTCCTTTCCTCACGCATCATGATCAGAATCTGTGCCGAATTTGGGATAGTTAGTGCCCATCCACGAAAAATAGATCGCACGATTGAGTGTCCAGTTAATAAATGAGAATTTTTTTCACTGGGCAAGGCCGCACAAAGGTTTGCGGCGAGGTGTACTTTTCGTACACCGCAGCCGGAAACCTGCGGATGATCCCGCCATGGCGGGACCCAGCGAAAAAAAGCCATTTATGGACGGACACTAACTAAATCACATGATTATCGCTTTGATCAAGCCTTTTGGTTACAGTGGTTGTCAAAATAGTGTTCCATTATGTTGCGGCGGATAGGCCAGGTATGTTGCGGCGGAAAGGCCAGGATTTCCATTGAGCCATTCATTTACCGAGAGAGTGTCCATTCGTGAAAAGTCGATTGGACGATTGAATGGCCATTCATAAATGGTTTTTTTTCACTGGGCGGTGTCAAGCCGGTTGAGATCCTCTTACCCAGGCATCTCCATCCCAAAACCGATTGATTTTCTGCTGCATAACAAAGACCAGCCAGATTTTTTCCATGGTTTTGAATAGGCGACCGGGATTGCCTGGGCCGATACCATACGGCCGCTTCGTCCAGTCGAAGAAATCCTGGATCACACTTTCGTATCGGCGACCCGGTACTTGGGCCATTTCGATCAATTGGTCCTGCCGGGGCAACCAGGTGTACTTCGACAGGTGAATAATACCGTTGTTTACGCAAATACCGAAACCCTTTTTGAAACGCTCAGGTGGTGGGCTCATGGTTATCCAGCATCGGACCTGACCATTCGCTTCGGCGTAAAAATCGCCATGCGCCGGTTTCCACAGGCACTGGATTTCTTCAGCGCGATCGCACATGCGGATGTACGCTTTGCTTTTATCCATGGCGCTGGTTTTTACGAAAAACAAAGAAGTGAAGGTCCACTTTCATGTCATTTTTCCACGCCAAAGTTCAATGCGCTCGCCATACGAGGGTGATCGTAGCGGTCGAAAGGTTCGCGAGCCGTCAATCGCGGCAGGAATAGGCCTGGGCTGCGGCTGAACTTTTGTAACGGTAAAGCCAAACGATGTGTGTAGCACCCAATTGTGCCGCCTGCCGTTTGACGGCCTGTATATTTCTGTTTGTAAGGTGAACCGCGAAAAGTTTATCCATATCGGCCGATCGGCTGACAGATCCGAGATTTCTGCACGCCTGCACCATACGCTCGTCTGTTTCGACGAGCTGCTGCGCGAGTTGATCAAGCTGCTTATTTTCTGTTTCCGGAATCGTTGCACATGAATACATCTGCAGCATCAGGGCGATGGACAAGGTTGCTATCGCAAAGGATCGTCGGCACGTCATCGCGTCTCCTTCCTTGGTGCGCGTTTCGGTTGGGAAACTAATTGGCGGCAGCCGGTTTCTCGGGTGAAAAAGAGCAAGGCCAGAGACAGAACGGCCCAGCCAATCATGAGGGAAAATCCGGATCGAAAGGCCGCCAGGTCATAGACGCGGGCTCCGTTCACCATCTTTCCGTCCCAGTTCTTGTCGAGCACCCAGCCGACGGCCGGTTGCAGAAGGGTCGGGCCCATTATGACACCCATGTTGATGATTCCGGAAACGGTTCCGGTGAGCGCCGGGGGTACCGATTCTTTTGCAAAAGCAAAGCTGACAATAATGCAGCCTGAGGCAAAACCAGTGATCAACATAATGGGGATGAGCAAGTGAAACGGCATAGGGGCAACGAACAAGATGAGGCTCCAACCGGCAACCGCCAGCGTGCAACCGATGATATAAGGCTGTTTGCGGCGACCGAAACGGTCGGAAAGATCACCGAATATCGGGCCGCCGACAGCCCAGGCAACCAGAAGCATCGAGGAAACACCGGCGGCTCGGGTATCGGTCATGTGATGGTGGGTCATGAGGTAAGGGACGCCCCAGAGCCCTGAAAATGTCAATACGCAGCCGACCAGGCCGCCTGGAATGACGAGCAGGAGCCAGGTATTCGGATAGCGGAGGACCTCGAGGAAACCGGCGGAAATATCAGATAGCGTCCGGTTGTTCCGGGGAGTCTGTTCCGGGGCATAGCTCAGATAACCTCTATCGCTTGGATCGTCTTTGACAATCCACCAGATCCCGGCACAGATAGTGAAAGCCATCACGGCTGAATACAACATCACCGGTCGCCATCCATAGGCATGGATAAGAATACGCAGAGGCATCCCGGCCGCCACCGCGCCGACAATGCCGCAGAAAAGTGCAATTCCCGTAACAAAAGAATAGCGCCGCGGTTCAAACCATTGGCTAGCCAGTTTGAGCATCCCCACCCAGGCCACGGCAACGGACCCACCGATGAGCATCCGCCCGAATCCGGCCCAGAGTGCATTTGGTGCCGAGGCAAAAACCAAGCTGCCGATACCGGCGATCCCGGCACCCAGGGTCAGTAACCGTTTAGCACCCCAGCTGTCCACAAGGATGCCGGTGGGGATTTGCATGGCAACGTAACTGTAGAAGTAAAAGGCTGAGAGGTGACCCAGTGCGGCACCGCCAATGTTGAAATCGTTCATCAGTTCTGTGGTCATTACCGCCGGAGCGACGCGCTGATAAAACCCGAACAGATACAGGAGGGCGCCAAGTCCCCAAACCAACCATGATAGATGGGCCGGTGGGTGGTGAAGTTCATTCGTATTTGCGGTCATAACCACCTTGAGCCGTTAGCTGAAAGGGCGCCGGAGCGAAGGGTATTCAATTTCGATTCAAACATCCGGCTCCCTTTTTGAATGCATGCGCAATGGTTGCTGTGAGTTTTGCCATTTACCGCGGGCGTCTTGTCAGGCGGAATATCCCGTAAAGTGTTATACCCCAAAGAAGACTGTTGGCGACCATGGGAACGTATATCCAGTTGCCAGGGAACCATTGGCGCGAATAGAGAGAAAGGGAAATAACCGGGAAGTAAAGCCCACGCGTGATCCAGACCAGAACGTGACCGATGAATCCGGTGGCACGGTTGCCGTCCGCGGCGAACATGCCCATTTGCATCGTAAGGGCGACGATGATTTTTGCGATCACAAAGTGCGCCGTTGCTATGGCGATGATGAGTGAGGATTTCCGTAGCATGTTTATTTTTCGTCACCTATTTTTTCATAAGCCACAGGATCAGCGAAACGATGACGCTGATCAGCACCATTGTCGTCACCGGAATATAAACCTTCAATCCGGGTCTGTTGATGACGATGTCACCCGGCAACCGGCCGATAGGCAACTTTACTACCCAGGGCCACAGGAGCCCGATCATAATCAACAGAACACCGGCAATGATAAGCGTTTTTTGCATGGCCGTCACCAGCGATGAGAACCTGACGGTCGATTCGTATTAATCCTGCTTGAACGGTACACCATAGCGATTCAGAAAAACCTTTTCCTGCTGAAGCGTTCCGCTGCCATGTGGAGATTTCTTTTCGGCCGGGTATCCGATGGCAACCATCGCCTCTACGGCCAGATGGGATGGAAGGTTCAGCGCTTTTGCAATAAACGCTTCTGCGGTTACGCCGTCAGCGTGCATCCGCTTTCGGATTTGAATCCAGCAACTTCCCAACCCTAGTGATTCGGCTGCCAGGTGGAGAAAAATGGTGGCGATAGACGTGTCTTCGACCCAGACGTCCGACCGGGCCGGATCGGCACAAACCACAACTCCCAGTGCGGCACTGGACATAAACGATGACCCGTGTGGTTTGGCCCGGGCAAGTTTATCGAGCAGGTCGCGATCGGTAACGAATATAAACTCCCATGGATTCAAACCCCGGGATGAAGGCGCCCTGAGGGCCGCTTCCTTGAGACGTTCGATTTGATCGGTTTCAATGGCCGCAGAGGTAAATCGCCGAATGCTGCGTCTTTTTTTAATCAGTTCAAAGAACATGGATTATCTTCCTTTTTGTGAAATATCCAAACAGGGATCAGTCGTTTACCAGCATCTTCGCTGCAACTTCCTTTAACCGGCTGTTGAAAGACTATTGCGCTTGACAATACGGCGTTAATGGCTGAACCGGGGGGCTTCTACCCCCGCTTCATCGAAAATGCTCATTTATCACACATAAACTCCGCTTTTTCGTCGGAATTTGCCTTGTCTTGCCGGCGCTCATGACGTTTTCCAACACCCTAGTTAAAACCGTGATATCAGCATGGGAACAAAGTCTACTAACCTGCACTATTCCGCGTATATATTGAAACACGCAAGTCAGGAAATATTGACGGGATGACATCACCGGCGTTTCTGCGGGTCGGTAAACGCCCAGATACCGAGGATTATCAAGTTGATCGGAGATATAATCGACAGCAGACCGTAAAGAAACGGATTCTTACCGTTGCGGGCGGCGATTTTGCCGAAGCAAACCGCAATGTAAAGCAACAGGGCTGCCGTAAGTGCAAATTCCCAGGTTGTCATGACCACAGACTCCCCTTTATTGAATGTTGCCGGTAATATCGGTATGAGAATGAATATTGTTCTTGACTTTAGTTGGCTTAATTTCTAACAAATATCCAGACTTTTTTAAAGGGTAGCGGCTTACCGCTATCATTCATATCGCAAAAGGAGATCGAAAATGTCAGAGGCTGACCGCAGGTCAAGCATTCGCGTACCGGGCAAGTACGAGATCAATTTCATTAATGAAGGCGACTATCTCATTTCGTTCAGCAAGGATATATCCGTTGACGGAATGTTCATTCAAACCGAAAGCGCCCCACCGGTCGGTGAATTCACCAAGCTGACCTTCTCTATCGGCAACATCGAGGAAATATCAGTCAACGCCAAGGTCGTATGGGTCAACGATTCGGATACAACCGGAGATCCTGGCATGGGCGTCAAATTCGTCAAACCGCCGAAAAAGCTCAAAGAAACCATATTGACGATGGTCAAGCGGGTGGCGGTTCTCGAACCGGACAGCACCAAATCAAAATAATATCCGCTCAATTTTCCGTCGGCGGTTAAATTTGCCTGGTGTCGTATTGAGGCCAGCAGGGACCACCGATTCTTTCCCTGCCCCCGACCGTCCCTTCCGTTTCCGGCCACAGGGTATACCCGTGTTGCGCCAGATCGTAAGTTTATATACACCCTTGCAAAACTATTTTTCGAGTTGAATGCCGATAGCGGCCAGTTCCTTCCGAGCGGCTGTTTCCCAGCCGCGATTGGCCTTCGGGTTGGCTGGGCTGGGGTGGGTAATGCCACCGATGGTCAATTTCATCCCGGCCAAAGCTTCGATCGCGCGATCCCTGGCAAAGTTTCCGATACCGACGACAAATCGGGGTTTCAAATACGCGATGGTTCGACGCAGGGCGCGATCGCAGGCGTCGAGCAACGGTTTTCTCTCGTTGACCCTGAGATTGGGGGGCGTCCGGTTGCGACCGCTTGAATCCATGAAAAGGAGGGGGCAGTAGTTGGCGACGAAAAATCGTTTGAAAAAATTCTCCGGGGTGTCGAAGGAATTGCGGGCCCATCCCCACAGGCGTTTTCCGCTGACTTCGCTTTTTTTACACGCAAAGCCAGTAACCGGTCTTTTGGGATGCGTGACCCGAGGCGTGCCGATATCCGTTTCGATTTTAAGCCAGCTTTTGACCGCATGGATTTCACCGAACGGAACTCCGGATTGTGCCATGCCCCAGGGGCCCGGGTTCATTCCCACCAGGACGATCTCCTTTGGGGGAAGAGCATAGCGGCTCAAATAGACATCGTAGGCCTTGCGGGCGTAGACCAGGGGGTTGTAGACGTGGGTGACCGGCGGGCCAAAGTTCAGCACGCTCAGGTCCACGATCAATTCTTCAGTGATATCAAACAAGTTCATTTTCGAAATCAAGCGTTTTATCGCGGCCGGATGATGATTGCCTCGGGCGCGTCGTATGGAAATTCGATGAGGAACGCATCATATATTCCGCCGAGAAGAATATCCACCCGTTTGCTCCGCTTTATGAAAATCCCATTCTTGTCCAGTAGAATATCTCCCTGCTCGTCCTTTTTGATCTTAAGTGAAAACAGTTCGCGCTTGCCCTTGTGGATACTAAAGCGGTCGCCGATGGTGAATGGCCGTTCCCTCAGGCAGTCACTGTGGATAAATATCCCGTCACGATCATGGTCGAACAGAACCATGTTTTGCTTTGGGGGCGTTTTCTTCGAAAACAAAGGTATCTCCTGGTTCAGATCAAGATTGCGATCGAACCCCAATATGTCATGAAGACTTCCGGTTGCCGTTCCGGAGGTCCTTCACAGATTCCAGAATGCGTGACATGGCCTTTCCGGCCTTTTCGAGAACGATGTGATCAGCATCCCCAAATGCCCTTTCGATATTAATTTCAACGATTTTTGCGCCGTGCTGTTTGGCGACCACCGGCAGTTGGGCAGCGGGATAGACAACTGCCGAAGTACCGATGAGCAGCATGACCTTGCATGTGCTCGATTCGAGTATAGCTGTCTCCAGCGCCGCGGGAGGCAATTGTTCGCCGAAAAGAACCGTGTTGGGTTTGAGAACCCCTTTGCAGGATGAACAATACGGCGGGCTGCCTTCAGGGATGTGTGGGGCCAAATAAATCTTAGCGCACTGCTGGCAGATGATTTCCCGCAGACTTCCGTGTATTTCGATGACACTCCGGCTGCCGGCTTTCCGATGCAGGCCGTCGATATTCTGGGTAATCACCTGGCGTACGATTCCCATCTGCTCCAGTTCAACCAGTGCCCGGTGGGCGGCGTTAGGTTCATAAGTTTCGTAGTCCCGGATGAAATCTCCCCGGATCTGCCAGTATTTTGACGGGTCTCTACGAAACACCTCGATGGAGGCGTACACTGCCGGGTCGTATTTTTCCCAAAGCCCTCCTTTTGTGCGGAAGGTCGGTATACCACTCTCGGCCGAAATTCCGGCCCCGGATAGCACAACACATTCTTGCTTTGAGAGCAGAAGTTTCGCGATCTCAGAGTAGGATGACGACATATGTTAACTCCTGAGAGTCCATGGGCTTGATGGCGCAAAAAGCAAGGGCGCCCACTATGGCGCCCCGCGCATCACTCTTGGCCTCAGTTGGTTTCCATATCACTTCAGGCGGCTGATTCGGTTTTGTGTTCGTATACGTGAACATCTCTCTGAGGAAAGGGGATGGAGATTCCTTCCTGGTCAAATCGCTTTTTTATCGTTTCGGTCAGTGCGAAATAAACCCCCCAGTAGTCAGATGTATTGACCCAGGGTCGGGCTACGAAGTTGACGCTGCTATCCGCCAGTTCGGATACGGCAACGGTGGGTGCCGGGTCTTTAAAAACGCGTTCGTCGGCGGAGATGGCTTCTAAAATGATCTGTTTGGCTTTGTCTATGTCGTCTTCGTAGCCGATGCCGAATACCATGTCGACCCGGCGCTTTCCTGTCGTAGAATAATTGATGATGTTTCCAGCTGTCAGGCTGGCGTTGGGAATGATGACTGTTTTGTTGTCGGGCGTTAGCAGCTGGGTGGTGAATATCTGAATTTTTTCCACGGTGCCTGAAGTTCCGGCGCCGTCGATAATGTCACCGACCTTGAAGGGCCGGAAGATGATCATCAGAAATCCGGCCGCGAAATTTGCCAGAGAGCCCTGCAGCGCCAAGCCGACAGCCAGACCGGCGGCACCGATGATGGCAATAAATGACGTCGTTTGTATGCCGAGCTGGCCAAGCGATGCCAGGACCACAAAGGCCAGCAATGCATAATACGCAAGGCTGGCAACGAAGGAGCCGATGGTAGGATCCACGTTGCGGTTTGCGAGGACTTTTTCAATGATTTTCCTGAAGAGCTTGGCGACCCAGAAACCGATTACGAAGATGGCTATTGCTGCAATGACCTTGATTCCCCAAACGACGACCAGTTCCCAGATTCTTTCCAAGTTGATATTCATGTCGAGCGATCCTCCTTTACTTGTTATAGATTATCTTTTTGCCAGAGTGAAGGAAATTGATGGGCCGGATATTGTAATTGGAGTCAAAATAAGAGTATATCTGCAGTTGTCAAATACGAGGAGCCACTTTCCGGAAATGCTGAATGTCATGCTTAACGCTGGATTCCGGGGAGTTGACAGACAGGCGTCTGTTAGATAGATACCATGAGATAGAGACGGGCGGGAAACCCTCACGCACTGCCAGCCTTCCCGTTTTATTTTGCTTTCGATGCTGCCTTAGGCACGAGTTTGCGCGCTGAAATCGCTGATCAGCCCTTCCTCTACAAGGGTAACGAAAATTCCCTGACTGTTCATATAATTATACTGTTCGTAAAAGGGTGCGCGCTATTATTTATCGGGCGTCATCAGGTGCCCACCACTTATTAGGAGACCGCTATGACTCATCCGTTGAACGAGGTTCTCAACCCCAAATCTGTGGCCATCATCGGTGCGTCGGAAGTTCCCGGCAAGGCTGGGGAAAGACGGACCCGGAGTCTCGTGGAGAGCCGTTTTTCCGGCAAGATCTACCCCATTAATCCGAAACGGGACCAACTCTTCGGATTAAAAGCTTACCCGAACATAGCTGACATCGACGGCGAGGCCGACCTCGTGATGATCGTGGTGCCTGCCAGATTCATCTTGGATGCCGTCGCTGGCAGCATACGTAAAGGCGCCAAGGGGATCGTGATCATTACGGCCGGGCTGGGAGAGAGCGGTGCCGAGGGAAAAGTGATCGAGGCTGAAATTCTGCGTATGGCGCGCGAGGCAGGGGTTTATGTGATTGGCCCCAACTGCAGCGGTATGTTCAGTGCCGGCGTTTCAATGAATATCCTCGGAATCCCCGGAATCGCTAAAGGGCACATGGCAGTCCTGGCCCAAAGCGGAAACATCATCGACTCCCTCACCCATTACGCCAAGGTCAAGGGCGGGGGATTCAGCAAAATAATCAGTGCCGGCAATGCCATCGGCGTGGCGTTGCATGAATATGTCGCCTACCTCGGCCAAGACCCGGATACAAAAGTCATCGCCATGTACCTTGAAGGGATTAAAGAAGGCAACGAGTTCGTCCGTGTTGCCAGAGAGGTGACCAAGGTCAAACCGATCGTTGCCCTTAAAGTCGGTCGGACAAGTGCCGGAGCGCGGGCCGCTGCGTCTCACACCGGCTCCATGGCAGGAGACGATGCCCTGGTGGATGCTGCCTTCCGCCAGGCTGGGATCGTTCGGGTTTCAAATCCCGATGAACTCTTCGACATTGCCAATGTCTTCCAATCGTGCCCCGCGCCTCGTGGTAGACGTTTGGCAATTCTTTCAGAAGGCGGTGGCGACAATTCGGTTGCCGCCGATAATGCCGAACGCTACGGTTTGGACGTTCCCGTTTTTTCCCAAACGACCCAGGACAATATCCGTCCTTTTATATTAAAAGGCATGCCCGCATCGAACCCTATCGATTACGGCGGCACCGCCGAAGAAAATCCTCACATGATTACCGAGTGCTGCAAAGTGTGCATGGAGGATGATACCGTCGACGGTATCTATATAACCGGGTTCTTCGGTGGCTTCCGTGACATTATCGCCCCGCATGTGGCTGAGTTGGAGGAAGAGACGGCCAGAGAATTGTCTGAACTCGTCAGGCGTTACCAAAAACCGCTTGTGATCAATACGAGTTTTGCCGCTGCGCCCTACCCGACATTCGACATCTTGAAGGAAAATGGCATCCCTGTCTTCGATGGACCTGAAAGAGCTGTGCATTGCATGGCGGCTTTGATGCGCTACTACGAGGCGAATGAAAAGCGACAGAGTCGACCGGCACCATCCGAAAATTTCAAACCACGAACTGACGCCGTGGAGGTCCTCGCATCTGCCCGCGGGCAGGGGCGTTCGAGTCTGCTCGAGCCCGAGGGTATTCGCCTTCTCAAGGCCTATGATTTACCCGTGCTTCCTGGTGAACTGGCAAAGACCGAGGCGGAAGCCGCCCGGATCGCCGGCAGGGTCGGCTATCCGGTGGTGCTAAAAATTGTGAGCCCGGATATCTTGCACAAGTCAGATATCGGGGGGGTAAAGATAAATCTCGGCAACGATGCGGACGTAAGGGTGGCCTTTACCGATATCATGGACAAGGCCAAGGTCGTGACAGACCCCGATCGAATCGCCGGTGTGCTTGTTACACCCATGGCGGCCAAAGGCCGGGAGTGCATCGTTGGTATGACCACAGATCCAATTTTTGGTCCCGTTCTGATGTTCGGGATCGGCGGCATTTTCGTTGAAGTTCTCAAGGATGTATCATTCCGGGTGGCACCGCTGACCACCGACGATATCGACGAAATGATCCGCGAGATCAAAGGCTACCGCGTGCTTACCGGCGTTCGCGGAGAAGCCCCACGGGACATCGCCGCCATAACGGATACAATTCTAAAACTGGCGCAACTGTCACTGTGTCATCCAGGGATACAGGAGATCGACCTTAACCCCGTCATCGTTCACGAAAAAGGGGTATCCATAGTGGATTGCCGGATTATCCTTTCCTGATCGATTTATGTCGTCTGTCAAATATTCGTTCGCCGGAGGGGGGCATCGCAGACTAAAAGGAGAAGAAATGAATTTTGATTGCATTGTATACGATAAAGCCGAGAATATCGCGACAATCAAACTGAACCGACCAAGGGTGCTGAATGCCATGAACAAACAGTTATGGCTCGATCTCCGGACGGCTTTGGAAGATGTGGTTACCGATCCAGGATTAAAAGTACTCGTACTCACCGGGGAGGGGCGGGCTTTTTCTACTGGCGCCGATCTCAAAGATTCGAAGGGACGAACGATTACGGCCTATCGCGACTACCTGGAACACCTGCAGGAAATTTCCCGGCAACTGATCCGCTTACCCAAAGTAACGATTGCGGCTGTTAACGGTTACGCCTTGGGGTCGGGGTATGAATTGGCCCTTGCTTGTGACCTTCGGGTTGCGGCCGAGAGCGCCCAGTTCGGATCCCCCGAGGCGCGTGTGTCTTCATCGGTTACCGGGGGGGCTATGCGATTGCTTTCCGATCTGGTGGGTCCGGGGAAAGCCAAAGAGATCTTCTTCACAGCTGAAAATATACCCGGTGCCGAAGCCGCGCGTATCGGACTCGTCAATCACGTCGTGCCCGATGAACAACTGATGTCCTTTACATACGAGTTGGCCGCTAAAATTGCCAAGAACTCCGCCTTCTCTGTGAAGCTGATCAAAAAAGGGGTGAATATGGCTTCCGAGGTGAGCCTTGAAGCCCTAATGGACTACGAGGTCGAGTGCTGTCTGGCAACCGTCTCTGCACCGGAACGGTTAGAAGCACTCGACGATTTTTCTGAAAGGAAGAAGTAAAACTTTGAACCTTCACTGAATTTTGTGTTTTTTACCGGTTTTCGCCAATTGTGCCCTCGGGAGGCTCACAGCGCTAGACTCGCTTCGCTAAATTTTGAGGTTCTTCTCCGATTTAGTTGGTGTAAATTGATGCAAAGCTCATGCATGGATCATAGCGTTCTTAAATTAGCCACCCGCTCACTTCGCTCGCTCGACAGACGCTGACGGACACAGACTTTTGCCTCCGCGACCTGCGGAGGCAAAACAAGCAGTCGCTGCGCGAGGCCATCCGCTTTTCTGCCTGAAAGGCATGCACCTTTTACCCGGGCAAGTCGCCCGGGTAAAAGGTTTTGTCTGCGTTTACGTCTGCGTGCGTCTGCGGTTAATTTATACTTTTATCTTAATAAGATATGAATAATAAACCCGCAAAAAACACCAACTTTTTTGGAGATGATCCAATTTTGAAAACTCAGGCTAATGCGCCAGTCGAGTCAAATAGTACAAGATTGGCCACTCGCCGGACATACGATCAAATTACAATCGAGCCAAGCGTGTATAGGCCCAACTTCTTTATTAGAAACCAAGGAAATTTTAAACCCGGTTAAGAAGTGTTTTCAAAACCTTAGATCACGCCCAAGTACAAGGCGTGGGCCGACGAAAAAACGCAGCATACATGAGCGTATGCGAGTATTTTGAGGAGGGCCACAACACAGTAATTGGGTGTTAGATGGGGTTTTGAAAACACTTCTATTCATCGGTGACACACCCCTCCGAAGCCGACCGCACGTTCTTGATATAGCGATACAGCGTTCCCCGGTTCACCTTGAACGGCGGTGCCTTCCATTGGGCACGCCTTTCAGCCAGAACACTATCGTCCACATTAAGATCGATTCGGTTTTTTTCGGCATCGATTGTGATCCGGTCACCGTCTACGACCAAGGCGATGGGGCCGCCGTCCTGAGCTTCGGGACAGATGTGACCGACGATAAACCCGTGTGATCCGCCTGAGAATCGGCCATCGGTCAGAAGGGCGACATCCGCCCCCAGTCCGGCCCCCATTATGGCCGATGTCGGTGTCAGCATTTCCGGCATCCCAGGGCCTCCCCGGGGGCCTTCGTAACGGATGATGATGACGTCACCTTTGTATATGCGACCGTCTTCAAGCGCCTGGAGCATCGCTTCCTCGGAATCATAAACTTTGGCCGGTCCCGCAAAATATGTGCCTTCCTTTCCCGTTATTTTGGCGACGGCGCCTTCGGGGGCCAGGCTGCCGTAAAGGATCTGCAGGTGTCCTGTCGACTTGACCGGATCTTTCAGGGAACGAATGATTTCCTGTCCGTCCTCAAGATCCGGCAGGCCGTCCAGGTTTTCCGCCAGGCTTTTTCCGGTGACTGTCAGGCAGTCCCCGTGCAGCAAAGCGGCTTTCAACAGGCGCCGCATGACGGCCGGCAAGCCGCCAGCCCGGTGCAGATCCTCCTGCACAAACCGTCCGCTGGGCTTGAGGTCGGCCAAAAACGGTACCCGGTCACTGACTTTCTGAAAATCTTCCAAACTTAGAGGGACGCCCACCGCCCGGGCCATGGCAATCAAGTGCAAAACGGCGTTTGTGCTTCCCCCGAGGGCGACAACCACCGTTATCGCGTTTTCAAATGCCTTTTGTGTCATGATGTCGACAGGTTTTATGTCCTTTTCCATCAGACGGCGAATGGTTTCGCCGGCCTGCCGGCACTCCGCGAGTTTCGCTTCCGATTCGGCCGGAGTACTCGAACTGTATGGCAGGCTCATGCCCATGGCCTCGATGGCTGAGGCCATAGTGTTGGCCGTGTACATCCCGCCGCAGGCCCCGGGGCCGGGGCAGCTGTTTTTGATGATGGTTCGCCGGACGTCGTCGTCGATGATTCCCGCCAGGTATTCGCCATAACTTTGAAAGGCCGATACGATGTCGATACTACGGCCGTCGTGCCGACCGGCCCGAATGGTGCCGCCGTAGATCATCAGCGACGGGCGATTGAGTCTGCCCATTGCGATCATGCACCCGGGCATATTTTTGTCACATCCGGGTATGGAGATAGCGGCATCATACCAATGGGCCCGCATCATGGTTTCGATGGAGTCGGCGATCAAATCCCGCGACGGCAGAGAATAACTCATCCCTTCGGTTCCCATCGCTATGCCGTCACTGACGCCAATGGTATTGAACCGCATACCAACCAAGCCGGTGGCTTCAACCCCTTCTTTTGCCGCAGCTGCAAGGCGGTTGAGGTGCATGTTGCAGGTGTTGCCTTCGAACCACATGGTGCCGATGCCGATCTGAGCCTTGGCCATGTCGGCATCGGTCAGGCCGGTACCGTAAAGCATGGCCTGAGAGGCGCCCTGAGACCGGGGTTGGGTGATCCGTTCACTGAATCTGTTTATCTTAATCTTGGCCATGGCTTATCTCCAGTTCTGCTGTTTGATTGGTGCCATCTATTATTCGCGGATGAACGCTATTCGGCGGATATTCCGCTTCGTCATGGTTCAGATAATGATTATTTCCGCCCTTCGGGATAAGTCCTGAAAGGGTTTCAGACCGCATGGTCGGCGATGGCCGCGATGACCTGCGGCCAGACGGCTTCTGGTAGCGCGTGCCCCATACCTTCAATGATTTTCAGACGGGCTCCCGGGATAGCCGCAGCCGTTGCTCGGCCGCATTCGAGCGGCATCAGGGGATCTTGGTCTCCATGGACAACCAGGGTCGGTACAGAAATGGTGTTCAACTCGGCCGTTCGGTCGCCTGCCGCGAGGATGGCGGCGTATTGGCGGGTGACGCCGGGCGGGTTCAGACCACGATCGAATGACTTTTCGGCCCACTTCCGGGCGCGGACATTATCAACGGGCAAGACCGGTCCACTCAAGGCTTGAAAGGCCCTGACGAAGGCGTCGATATAGCCCGGTCGATCGGTGGGAAAGGGTGCGTAGAGGATTTTCAGTACTTCCGGATTGGGGGGGGGAAGGCCCGGATCTCCGGTGGAAGACATAATGGAGGTCAGAGTGCGCAGATGCTCGGAAAAATGTACGGCCATGATCTGCCCAATCATGCCCCCCATCGATTCTCCCACGATATGGGCGCTTTGGTGACCCAGAGCCTCGAGCAGCGCTACCGCATCCCGGGCCATATCCTCAAGGGTATACGGCAACCAAGGAACTTCGCCGCGCAACAGGGCTTGAGTTATGACCGTCAGATCGGGAACCGCCATATGGTTGAATGCCGTCGACAGTCCGATGTCACGATTGTCAAACCGGATGACGCGATAGCCTTTGGACGCCAGTTGGCGGCAGAAATCTTCATCCCAGAGGACCATCTGGGATCCAAGCCCCATGATCAGCAGCAGGGGGGTATCCCCCTCTTTACCAAAGGTGTCATATGCGATTGTCACGTTGTTGGTTTCGGCGAATTGTAGGTCACTTTGAGGTATATCTGGCATAATTTCCTCTATGATGATGGTGTTGCACGCAAAGCTGTGTTGGAGAAATTCTCCCCTCTCAGAGTGGATCGCCGCAGGACGTCACTTTGAAAGGGGTGAAAGCAAGATTCTAAACGCTAAATATCTGAAACGATAGACGCATCGAATGCGGACCCAACCTACCAAACCCGGCAAATTAAACCCTTCAGGTAAGCACCCTCAGGAAAATTAAGTGACACGGCATGGTCGGGCGGTTGTTCGAGATGCTGCAGAATCTGCACCTTGCGTCCGGCATCGAGAGCGGCATCAGCCGTGATTTTCTGAAAGAGGGCGGTATTGACATGACCTGAACATGAAAAGGTTAACAAGGTGCCCCCCGGCCGGATCAATTTTAAGGCCAGAAGGTTGATGTCTTTATACCCCCGCGCCGCCCGGTCTACCTGGTGTCGGGAGCCGGCGAACTTCGGGGGATCCAGAATGATCAAATCGAAACTTCGCCGGGAATCACGGAAGGAGCGAAGTGTCGTGAATACATCCGCATTGATGTTCTCAACCGCGCTGATGTCGAAACCGTTCAATTCCACCTGCCGGAGCAGGGTCGTCAAGGCGTCGGAAGATGTTTCGACATTTACCACGCTTTCGGCGCCAGCGAGCAGGCAATGCAAGCCGAATCCCCCCGTGTAGGCGAAACAGTTGAGCACTTCTGCGCCCTCGGTTAACCTGCCGGCCAATGACCGGTTTTCCCGTTGATCCAAATACATTCCCGTCTTGTGACCTTGGCGAACATCCACCAGTAAACGTAATGGGCCTTCCCGAACTTCGATCCATTCCGGTGGCTCCTGTCCCCAAAGGAGACCGCTCGCCGGAGCGAGTCCCTCTTTGGTTCGTCCACTGCCCTCCGAGCGTTCAAATATACCCGACACAGACATCAGATCGACCAACTGTTGCACGATCACGGTTTTCCAAGATTCGGCGCCGGCAGAGTGAAACTGACACACAAGGTAGTCTGCATACCGATCAACGACGAGTCCGGGCAACCCGTCAGATTCAGCGTTTACCAGGCGGAGGGCCGAATATCTGTTCTCGGTCATGATCCGCTGCCGGGCGTGAAGCGACTGTGCCAGGCGATTCCTGAAAAACGGCGCATCGATTTCCACTGTCGGATCGAAGGACCAGACACGCACCCTGATCTGGGACTCAGGGGAAAAAGAACCCGTTGCCATAAAATCGCCGTCCGGCGACAGTACTTGCACCGTTTGACCGGTTGCGACTGCCGGGGTTACGCGCTCTATCGCACCGGAGAATATCCATGGGTGACGTCGGCGCAGAGATTGATCCCGGCCTGTTTTGAGGAAAACCGTTCCGGATACTGAATTCATAATGACTTTGTTTTGTGCTGCGACTGCTCCATTTTTGCAGGCCTTATTTCAGGTCTGCCAGGCCAAGAATGATCATTTTATACAGCGAGTAGGTTGCCGCACAGGTGAATACCAAGCCGATGAGGCCGCGCAGCTTGTACCGCAGGTGAACGACAAAAGGTGCTTCCGGTTCGGGCGCTGCCATCCCCCGACCGGAAACAGCCGAGTAGAGCAGAAAGATGCCCAATATAATGAAGCCCAGAAGCGGAAACAGTGAAATAACCAGTATCAGCCAATACATAGCGTCAGGGGATTACTTTGGCGGCAGAGACTCGGCAAAGGCCCTTGCCTGTCCCAGCCAATCCTCGAGTTCCGCTTCGTGTTCAAACCCCTCGACACCGACCATGACCCAACCGGCCATCGGTTTGCCCGTAATGTCAAATGGCCTTACGTGCGGTACTTTCAGAGCGGTTTGGGCTTTTTCTTTTCCAAGACGAAGGATCAGATAGTCCTTGTAGACGCCGCAGAACATGTTACCGTTCAACAGGTGGCAGACACCGCCGAACATCTTACGGGCGTCGGTGCGCCGCCAGTTGGACACGGCGCTGCGGATTCTCATGTCAATTTTTTCATTATATGCCATCGGGCTAACCTGTGATGTTCTCCACCGTGATCTACACCGGTGCGGCTTCAATCGGAGCGCTCTGCCGGGTTTTTGACGGTTGGACGGCTACCGGCTTTGATCTCTCTGTTTTTACCTATTTTGAAGGTGGCCCTGAATTCCAAGACGGGTCGATCCTCCTGATTGAAAATCGTCACTCGGCCGTAAAGGTGGTTTTTCCGATGCGCCGTCACGCGAGCCTTGGCAGTGATGATACCTCTCTTCACGGGATAGAGAAAATTCGTTTTCAGGGAAATGGTCGCAAAGTGCGTCCCCTCTGGGACCAGGCTTTTTATAGCCATAACCGTGGCCGTATCTGCCAGGCTTACCAGGGCGCCGCCGTGCATAAATCCACTGCCTTGGGCGAAATCGAAAAGAAAGGGCATGGTTAGCACTGCCGTGCCGTTGTTTGCCTCGATAATTTTCAGGTGAAGCAGTCGTCCAAAAGGTGCCGTGTCAATCCAATCATTGGATTCAACCGTATGCGGTCCCGTAAAAAGGTTCGGGTCTTCTGACTGGCGGTTGTGCGCCAGGTTGTCGGAAAGCTTTGCCATCGGCACCCCTTCGCAATTTGTTCAGGTCGCTTTCGGGAAGTAAATGGTACACTTGGCAAGGTAAGCCCTTGGCTGCATCAGTTCAAGATCCCAGATATCAGAATAATAGCCAGCACGCAGAGGCCAAGGCTGACGGTCAGCAAGGCAATCTGCCTGATAACACGGTTTGTGTAAGCCGGTTCGACGATATCGCCGTGTTTGAAGTTGAGTCGTTCGATGTAAATGCTTAAGGTGGAGAATACAATGCCGGTTGCTGACACCACCAGCAGAAGGAGGGCACTGCCCGACATCAGTGCCCAGTTGGCCAGAATAAGCAGGACGATCAGAACCATCCAGAACGCGTAACGAAAAACCTCAGTACCGTAGAATTTGCGTAATTTGTTCATTGATACAACCGAACCTCCCAATGTTTTTCAATTACCGCACCTTGGTTAAATATACAAGAATCATCAGATAAGAAGCAAATCAGCCGGACCGAAACGATTGATGGGTGACAATCTCACTCAGCGGAGATAGATTACCATTGATCCCGTGGGTAATTCGCTGTATAATTACCTGATATTGTTATTTTTAAAGAGTATTACATCTTCGGCGCAGTCGGCGGGTTGTGTTTGCTAACATAATAACTATCTGTGATTTATGGATAAATTTATCGAAAAATTCAAAGAGATCGATCAGCTCCTGGCCAAGGTTCCGGTGACAGGTGACCACACCGGAGTTGTGGTTCTGGCCGCGCTGGGGGCCGTTCTGCTTCTGATTCTTCTGGTCTTGTCAAAACGTCGAAAACCCCCACAAGCGGTGAAGGAAGAACAAGAGGCTCCTGAAACGATTACCGGAGAAATGTTAGAGCCAATCGGGGAAGTCGCGCAGATCGAACAGGATGACATTGTTGCGTTCTTCCTGAGAATATTTAAGGTACAGCTCGGTGAGCCCAAGGAAGCCAAATCTAAATTCATGGCGTTGGATGCCGCGGCCGGCAGTCCGAAAAAAACATATGAACTGCAGGTGTTTCATAACAAGCAATGGGTCTCCCGGCGGATGACAATCGGACTTGCCGGGGACGACAGTACCAGCCGGAGCAAATGTTTTCATGTCATCTACGATGATCATTACATCGTCAAGATCCTTCAGAAACCGATTACGAACTTTGCCGCTTACATATCCGCCATCGAGTCTGACCACCGAATTGTCCGAAGGGTCGCACCACGAGAGTGTATCGTTCCAACGGTATCTGCGGTGATGCGAATCATTCATCCCTTTTCGGAAGGGAAGAAGCTGACGCCAGCCGAATTGGAAGACAAGTATCTCGATTGGTTAAGAAAGTATCCGTCGTTCCAGGGCCATCTGAAAATTGGCAATTCATACGTGTTTGTAATGGATTTATCCCGCTATTTTTTCCTCAGCCATATCATCAACGACGTCCACGACCTGTCAAACAAGGTTTACCAGGAAATTGTCGGGTATCCGGATGTGATTTGGGAGAACCACGGCTTTGAAGGCCGCTACGCAGAGGAGAACGATGAGGAGATAGATGCCGTCCGAGCGGTTTTCAAAAGGTTCGAAGAACAATCCGGCCGGGTGTTGAAAAAAGCAGGAAAGTACAAACTGCCTCGGTTTACCCTGCAAAAGTGGTTTCTGATCCACCTGTCCGGAAGAGAACTCGAGGTCGGAGAAAAGGATCTGAAACCGGATGCTATCGAAAAGGTCAACCAACTGTTACGGAATACTTTTACTGAACACAAGGATATCGTTAACGGCTATCGCCGGACAATCCGGGGCTGTGTTCAGGCGGTGACCGTCAGCCAGAACAACCATCAGATTGCCGGTCTGGTGACAAACTTGCTCGATCTGGTTGCCTGGTTGCGGAACAAAGGCGTTGCCATGCGTGACATGAAACCCGACAATCTTCTGATCGCTGGAGACAAGACCAGGTATCCGGAATTTCTCGATGCGATTTCGGACTACTCGATCGGTCTGATAGATGTGGAAACAGCCGTGGTATACAGTGCCGCGGCAGGAAATCAGGTCCCGCAACCGATTCTGGGGGGAACACCCAACTATGCCACACCGTCGCACCTGATTCCCAATATAGCGCTGGCGACCTGTTTTCGGGATGCTGCCCGCATCTTACACCTCCAGGACTTGCACGCAGCGGTAGCGATCGCCTATGAAATTATTACCGGCGAGCGTCTTTACGACCAAACCGGCAAGCTGATCATCGGGATCAAGTCATTGATGCTTAAAAATATGGACAATGCTGCGACCCAGATCGAGCTCTTCAAAAATGCCAGCCGGATGTTCTGGCACAGCGCTCAAGCTGAAATCAGGAAAAAATTCAATGAAAAAGAAGACATTCTAAAAATGGTTAAGATCGACCTGACCAACAGCATTCAATCCATGCTCGGTCAGGAAATAAGGGATGAAAAGGAGACCCTCGACCGACGCATTGTCCGCATCGTCAAACAGCAAAAAGTCCTTAACAATGATAAGATCCGCCGGGCCCTGATTGTCGCACCGCGCCACAAGATAACCCAACTCAAAGAGAAGTGGGTCGCGTCTGAGCATAAGGGAAGCGCTCAGGGATTCAAACTGCTCAGTACCCTGGAGACGCTCAAAAAAGCTTCTGAAAGAGATGCACGGCTGATAAAACGGTTTTCCGAATCCTCGCTAACCCTGCCCGTTAACGACCTGTTGCTCGTGATGTTCGAAATCGTTCGAAAAGGCATGTACAGAGAGGATTGGGGGGATTTGGTTGCGGCCGAAGTCGTCGGTGTCAGTGAAGAGAAGGGTACCACCACCGTAGAGGAAACGGTCTAACGCGAATATTTCTGTACCGCTTTTAACAGGCTGTTAAAATCAAATCCCGACTTGCCGGAGTCATTTCATCGCTGAGGTTATTTTTTGAGCCGTATCTGCGATGGTTTTCATGTCACCCGGCACAAGCTTCCATTCGGTCATCGTCAATTTTGGGTCACTGGATTTACGGGGTATCAGGTGCAGGTGGTAATGTGGGACGACCTGGTTGACGGCCTTGCCGTTGAGCTGCAAAAAGGCGATGCCGTCTGGTTTGAGCGCTGTTTTCATTGCCCGGGAAATCTTCAAGGATGACCGGTGAATGGCCACCAGATCATCGGCATCGATTTCCCAGATGGTCTCGGCATGATTCTTGGGAATGATCAGTACATGCCCCGTAATGATGGGGTTGATATCGGCGAACGACAACACTTTATCATCTTCGAATATTTTGATACACGGGATTTCGCCCCTTACAATTTTGCAGAAAATACACGCCTCCATTTTGGCCTCCTTTCGGGTTGAATGTTTCTTGACGCTAGAACCTAATTTGAGCGATTTTTGACTCGCGCTGCACCCATCTATTGCCCATCAAGGGCTTGTGCCAATCCTCGACATAGCCATGGGTATGCCTGCGGTTGGCGCAGGCCCTTGATGAACAAGAACTCAGCACATCGCTTCCTCAAAAATCGCTCAACTCAGGTAGAAGTCACCTCAAAATCGAAGTCAGATTCAGCCCATTTTCGATATATCGCCGAAGGTTTTAATCTCCGCCGGCAGGTCTGAGATTTCGATGACGGTGTCCACACCCAGGGCAAAAGCCCTTTCGATGACGGTTTCCAACTGGATGACGTTTCCCGGCCAATGGTACCGCAGTAGATAGGACAAAGCGTCCGGCGCAACCGTAAACACCTGACGGGTGTGTTTCAAGTTGTATGTATGCAGAAAATGGTTGATCAGCAGGCAGATATCTTCCTTGCGATCTCTTAGGGGCGGCATGTTTACGGCGACAGCGTTTACAAAATTGAAAAAATTCCGGCGTATCAATTCTCCTTCGACGGCGTTTTTGAGGTCTTTGCTGGTCGCGCCGATCACCCGGATGCTGTATTCGCGGCGGGTTTTCGATTGACCGGTGGCGGCTGCCACCGGATTTAGTGCCCGGACGAATTCTCCTTGAACCGGTGGGGCGATATCGGTAATCTCATCCAGATACAGGGTCCCTCCGTCGGAAGAATCGAGCAGCTGGGACAGGTAATATATCACTTCATCCCCGGACAGATCCTTAAGGAAAGTCCGGCAAGTGATCGGAATGAATGGATGCCGGCCCCGATCGCTGTTACGGTGAATGACCCGGGCGGCCAGCTCTTTACCGGTGCCGCTTTCACCGGTTATCAACACGTTGGGGCTGCTGCTCTTCATGCGGTCGATACTCTCAAAGATTTCCTGCATCCGGAGGCTGATCCCGACCAGTGCATCGTAGCGGTGCCTTTCCTTGACCCTGGTTTTCAACACGGCTCTTTCATCTTTGAGGTGCTTTTCCTCGGCGATCCGGTCCACTATCATTTTCAGTAAATCCAGTTTGAACGGCTTCTGGAGATAATCGTAGCTGCCGATTTTCATGGCTCTTATAGCCGTTTCCATGGTTCCGTGGCCGGTAACGATGACAACCTCGGTTTCCGGTCGATACTCCTTGATTGCCGACAACAGCTCTATACCGTCGAATTCAGGCATTTTAAAGTCCGTGAAGACGATGTCGAAATGCTTTTTCTTTAACAGTTCGAGAGCCTTTCTACCGCTGTCGATCAACTGCACCGGGTATCCTTCTCGCGTCAGGTATCTCTCCACCATGCTCAGAATCGCTTTGTCATCGTCAACAAAAAGAATATCAACGCTATTCATAAATGCCTCCAAAATAAAACCGAACCGCCGGCAAGAGGACCATCTCCAAGACGACGCCGAAGGGGTCTTTACTTGTTTTCTTTGTCTATTCGGTAACGCTTAATTTTTTCAACCAGGGTGGTCCGCTTGATCTGCAACAATTCCGCGGCCCTGTTTTTCACCCAGTTGGTTTTTTCCAGGGCCTGGAGAATCAGTTCCTTTTCATACTCGGTGACCGCCATGTTGAAATCGAGGCCGTCGGCATGGATTTCAAACTGCGGCTGAAGCACCGGACGGTTAATGCCCCGGATATTCTCCGGCAGCTCTCCGGGTTGAATCGTTCCGCTTTCATTCAATACCACCAACCGTTCGATGAGGTTCCGCAACTCCCTCACGTTTCCGGGCCATTGGTGGTTGAGCAGGTGCGTCAATGTTTCAGGAGCTATTTCAGCCGGTTTGCGCCCCTTGGCCTGACTGATATTTTCCATAAAATAAGAGATCAGCAGCGGAATGTCTGATTTACGTTTCTTCAAGGGAGCGAGAACCACCGGAATGACATACAAGCGGTAAAATAGATCTTCGCGGAAGTTGCCTTTCTGGACTTCCTCTTCCAGGTCGCGATGGGTGGCGGCGATGATCCTGACATCAGCTTTGATGGTCTGCAGTCCGCCGACCCGTTCGAATTCGTTTTCTTCCAGTACGCGTAGGACTTTGATCTGCAAATCCGGGCTCATGTCACCGATTTCATCCAGAAATATAGTACCTCCCCGGGCTTGTTCGAATTTACCCGGTTTATCGGACAGGGCGCCGGTAAAGGCACCTTTGACATGGCCGAACAATTCGCTTTCCAGAAGTCCTTCGGATATTGCGCCGCAGTTGATCTGAACGAAGGGACCTTTATATCGGTGCGAACGCTGATGAATGGCTCTGGCGATTACGCCTTTACCGGTACCGGTTTCTCCATTGATAATGATCGTTGTGTCGCTGTCGGCAATACGTTCGATGATGTCAAATATTTCTATCATCGATGCGCTTTCGCCGACGATGTCTCGAAAAATGTCTTGACGCTTGGATTCCATCAGAATTATTAACCTGCGGGTCAGATCCTCTGACAAAGGGACGGCATTTATACCAGTCCCACCTTCATCACGGCTCTTTCGAGCTGTTCCAGACGTGCGATCAGGCTCCCGGTCAGGCCGACCGAAACCCGCACAAGACCGGGAGACAAACCGATTTTGTTTTGGTCTTCCGGTGGAACTTCCGAGGAGGTCGATGAGCTTGAGCAGGAGAGCAGTGTATCATAATATCCCAAGGACACCGCTATAAATCCGAAACGTTCCTTGTTTTGCAGAATATCCATCAGGTCTTCGGCTTTCTCCCGGGTGAGGCAGTCTATGGTCAACATGCCGCCGTAACCGTAGCCTTCATTGATGCTGCGACTCATAAGACGGTACTGCGGGTGATTCGGCAGACCGGGATATGATACGCGGACGCCCATTTCATGGAGCCTCGCCGCGAATATCATTGCCCGGGCACCATGTTCACGCATTCGTAGAGGGAGGTGGGGCAGTCTCTGAATGATGTCATAGGCCACGCGCGGATCCATGGTCGGCCCCAGTAGCATAACTCTTCCAGTATGAAGATCCATCAATTGTCGGACAAAGGCTTTATCGGCGCAGATAGCACCGGCGATGGCGTCACTGGCACCGTTGACGAATTTGGTCAGTGAGTGCACGACAATGTGAGCACCCAGATGAGCTGGCGATATGATGACCGGTGTGAAGGTATTGTCCACCACCAGTGTCACGTCGTGGGTTTCAGCCAGCCGGGACAGGGCGGCAATATCGGCGATCTTCAAAGTGGGGTTGCCGACCGCCTCGGTGTATATGGCGCGCGTGTTTTCGGTCAGGGCCGCTTCGAAGGACTGAGGGTCAGTCGGATCCACGAAAGTCGTTTTAATCCCCATGGAGGGGAGTAACTCTCGCAGCAGGGCGTGTGTGCCGCCGTAGACCGTGTCGCTGGCAACGATGTGATCGCCGTCGTTGCAAAGCTGCAAGAGAGTGCACGATATGGCGGCCATGCCGCTGGCTGTGCAAACCGCGCTTTCGGTGCCTTCCATAGCGGCCAGATAGCGGGCCAATACATCCACAGTGGGATTGAAGTGGCGGCTGTAGAGAAAGCAGCCGTCTTTATCCGGTCCCCGCAATCCCTCGAAAATCTCGGGCATGATCCGCGGATCCATGACCGTAAATGTGGAAGATCGCGAAATCGAAGGCGTGACACCACCGTGTTCGCCAAACTCACGCTGGGCTTCCCACAGGGCTTGTTCGGGATTGAAATTTTGCATGCCGGACCTCGATGGCTGCACCGGTGCGGAAGAATCGGATGCCGGGCGACACCGGTTTAGCGGAAGCGGTTGAAGAAGGATAATGCCGCTCGTTCCAGGTTAGAAATAACCAAGGCCGGCGGCGGGGTCAAGGATTTTCCCTGCAACCGGATCGGCCGATCGCAGGGTGGATGTCGAAAAAAAGATACGTCTCACGTTATTCAAATGCTTCAGGAGCGATAACGTAAAGATAGAGTTCGCGGGGGCCATGGGCTCCGTGAACCATCGTCAGTTCAATGTCGGCGGTCTTGCTGGGGCCGGTGATCAGCGTCAAACAGTTACCTAGTTCGGAAATCGGTTCCTTGGAATCGGATTTAAGCCGGGCAAAAAGCTCCGCCAGGTTTTCGATGACCTGCCTCAGTTCGATGACCGCTACATGGATGGTCGGCAGCAGTGAAACGGCCCTGGCGCAGGCGGGGCGGGTTTTGAGAACGAGGGTAGCGGTTTCGGCCAGGCAATAATCTGGCGAAGTGATGCCGACAAAGGCGGTTGCAAGCCGGTGGAGTGTTGTTGCTCTTTTCTCGGCTACGGCCCCCTCGGTTCTCGGTACCTTAGCGGAATACGTCACTTGGCGGGCGGCCAGAAGGGGCGCTAGGTCGAGCGCCTCGATCAGTGGATGTTGCCAGGCGACAACGAATTTTGGACCTCCCCATTCGGGAGATTTTTTACCGACAAGTTCGGCAATGGCTGTGGCGGTGTCGGCGGTGTTTTTCTTTGTAATGACCCGAAGGTTAAGCGGTTTGCCCTGCTCGATAAGCTGGCTTAGTAACTCCAGCTGTTCGGTCGACGTCCGTGCAGGGATTCGCCTGAGGCTCTTTCCGATTGAGTCTGGTCTGGTGGGATGAAAAAGTGCCTGGCGCCTGTCTGACGGTCGTCCAAGATTTCCCAAAGCAGCGGTCACCTTGGCGATGAAAGCAGCCTGGGTGCTCATCGAATTTCCTTCCAGCGGGATAGAAATGATTTTGCCGCCAGAGGCTTAAGATCACGGCTGCGGGTCCATCCGTTGAAGGGGTAGGGAAGGCTGTGAATCATGCCGTTGCTACCGGTCAGGGCTTTTTGCGTCAGGCCCGCTATTCGCTGAAAAACCTCGTATAGTCGGTGGTTTCTGATCGCAGCCGACCAAGCGCTGTAGAACACTTCTTCCCCACGGCGGCCTCCGCCACTCTGCCAGGCCGGATCGCCGGTGACAAGACGGGCACGCAAGGCCAGCAGCATTCGCGGCAGGTCGATGTCGACCGGGCAAGCATCCTTGCAGGCCCCGCAGAGAGTTTCTCCCAGAAACAGATCCTTGGCGCGGTCGATGCCGACCAGCAGTGGCGTAACCACAGCGCCCACCGGCCCGGAATAGGCGGAGCCGTAAGAGTGACCACCGATCTTGCCATAGACGGGGCAGACGTTCAAGCATGCCGCACAGCGAATACAGCACAGGATTTCTCGAAATTCGGGGTCGGCCAGAATTTTCGATCGGCCATTGTCGATGATGATCAAGTAGAAGTCGTCGGGACCGTCTACCTGATCCTTCTTGCGTGGTCCGCCAATATAGGAGACATAGCCCGCCATGTGCTGGGCCGCGGCGCCGCGGGCAAGCAGTCTGAAGAGAACATCGTGATCTTCCAGGCGCGCGGTGACCCGTTCCATGCCCATGAAGGCCACATGCACTCGTGGCAGAGTGGTGGCCATACGGATGTTGCCTTCATTTGATACCGTCGTGATGTGGCCGGTTTCGGCGCAGGCCATGTTGCAGCCGGAAATGCCCATGTCGGCGGCCAGGAACTTCTGCCGCAGTGCCTTGCGGGCCGCCCGGGTCAATGTCGGCGGGTCGCTGGTATAGGGTATACCTAGTTTCTCGGCGAAGAGCCGGCCCACCTGATCCCTGGTTTTGTGAATGGCCGGAGCGATGATGTGGGAGGGAGACTCTCCGGCCAGTTGCACGATGTATTCCCCCAGGTCGGTTTCGGTCACCTCGATGCCCTCAGCCTCTAACGCCGGGTTCAGCCCGATCTCCTCGGTGACCATTGATTTACCTTTAACGACCCGTTTGACATTGTGCTTGCGGGCGATTTCGATGCAGGCCGCTACCGCCGCAAGGGCGTCCTCCGCAAATATAACGCGGCCGCCATTTTCACGGATGTTTTCCACCAGGGTTTCCAGAAGGATGTCCAGGTTTTCAACAGCCTGCATGCGGATGGCATGGGCGGTTTGGCGTAGGCCGAGACCTTCAGGCAGTTCGCGATAGGCCCGTGCGGTTCCCTTGCCCAAACGATCCTGGAAATCCGCTAGGGCTTTTTGCAATACCGGGTCTTTGAGGGCCTCGCGGGCCCTGGATGTATATTCTTCCGGGCGAATCGTGTTCATGGGGCTGATTTCTTTCTTTGGTGTCATTCACTTGCCAGAAGTTCAGCGATGTGCATGACCCTGACAGTCGATTTCAGACGGCTAAGGCGGCCCTGAATGTTTGTCAGGCAGCTGAGATCTACACCTGTGAGAACATCTGCGTCCGTGGCCATGATGGTTCTGACCTTGTCGTCGACCATTGCGGTTGAAATTTCAGGATATTTTACGGCAAATGATCCACCAAATCCACAGCAGCGAAGCGGATCGCGCATCTCCACCAGTTCGGCACCGGCAATATGAGCAATGAGCCGTCGGGGTTGTTCCCGGACGCCAAGGCCGCGGAGTGCCTGGCAGGAGTCGTGTAAGGTGAGGCGGCCGTTAAAACGGGCACCGAGATCTTCGACCCCCAGAACATCCACCAGAAACTGGGTCAGCTCGAAGGTCTTGGCACCTACGGCCTCGGCCCTTGTCCGCCAATGGGGTGCATCAACGAACAGGTCGGGATAATACCGGCGGACCATGTGAACGCAGGAACCCGAAGGACAAACGATGGCCTCGGCACCTTCGAAGATCCGGATGAATCGCTCGGCCGCTGTCCGGGCTTGCTTTCGGTAGCCGGAATTGAATGCCGGCTGCCCGCAGCACGTCTGATCCAACGGGCAGTCGATGGGCAGGTTCAACTTCCGGAAAATCTTCACCATGGCCTCGCCGATTTCAGGGCTCAAGCCATTAACCAGGCACTGAACGAAAAGGGTAACCTTCGGAAATTTTGTTTTCATTTTCATGCAGTAGAGAGAGTTATCGTGGTTATCAAAAAAACGTTCCGTTATCCGAACGGTTTTTTCTACAATTACTTATACCACCCTTCCGTATTTCGAAATTTATTTTTGAAAAGCAGTATAATGCGAAATCCGAAACGATCAATCCCGTTTCGGTTGGTTCTCTACCGGGGCAGGTGACCGATGGCGGAAACCAGTTGCAAGATTCAACCACTCGTTACATAATGCGGGGCAAGCGGTCAAGGTCCAAGTTAATATTTGAACTTCCCATTTTTGATGGCCATACTGGTGGACTTCTCCACTCGGAATCCGTCGTTTCGGGGCTTTAGAGGCTTTGTCAATAGGTCACTGTAGGACAACCGTTTTCATGAACTTAACGATCAAGGATGCCCGTCCCCCCGATTTAGAGGACGTGTATCAGTTAAACCAGGCCAATTTACCCCATGTCGGCGCCATTTCTTTGTCAGACATGGCGCCTCTCTATAATCAAGCGGTCTACTTTCGGGTTGCAAAATCAGGTGAGAAAATCGCCGGTTTTTTGATCGCCTTCGATCCACATGCCGGATACAAGAGTCCGAATTATCTCTGGTTCAAAAAGCATTTTGAGGCCTTCATTTACATCGATCGGATAATTATTGCTTCCGAATTCCGCAGGAAAGGCCTCGCCTTCGATTTATACAAAGATCTGGAACAGTTCGCCTGTGCGCGGGAGATCCCGATTTTGGCGTGCGAATATAACCTTCGCCCCAGAAATGAGACTTCGCGGATTTTTCACCGCCAATATGGGTTTGAAGAGGTTGGCCGACAAGAGACCGAAGGCGGTAAAAAAACGGTCTCCTTACAAATCAAGCAAATAGGATAGCGTCGTGAAACGGCTCTATCCTACCTACTATAATTTACCAAACACGTCGCCTGGGTTTCCTTTGGTGAAATCGGGACATAATCGCATTTCATACCGAATGGCCACATCAACCGACAGTGTCAAAATAGCCGCTTTGCACGCGGAAAGCCGGCGGGGGGCAGTGCCTATGGCGGTGGTAAATATCACTAATGCGTTCGTTTCCGGCCAGAAATTGGGACTATTTTCCATGTGTCGATAGATATGTCGTTACGCCGGGATGGCGTTGGACACCGGCGGTTCGTTTCGGTGCCGTTTCGACTGTGAAGGCGCTCAGTGCGGTATGCGCGTTCCTGAGGTATTGCTGGTTTTTGTCGAGGGCCTCCATGATTTTGTAGGCGGTCTGTTCATCCAGGCTGCCGGAGGCGATCAGGAACACCGTTGTCCCGAAAGTCGAAATGGATTTTTGAAGCGCCGGGTAAATTTCCGCTGGGATTTCGATCATGGAAAAAGCCGATTGGCTGTCAACCAGTTTCATTATATCGCTGTCGTCCATGTTCACCAATTCAGCTTTGCAGCGTTCGAGTAACTGTTGCAATGAGGGATCCGGGTGCACGCCGATGTGAAACATCGCCTCTACCTCTCCGTGGCAGAAGGCCATCGTGTCCTGAGACAGGGATGCCGACAGTTCTCCGAAGAGGCTGAAATCAGCCTTTGTCCAGTTTTTCGCGGTCAATATCGCATCGGTTGTCAGATGCTCTTCCGAACGTGGTGCGCCGGCATTGATCCGTTTGCCCTTCAGTTTTTCCAGCGAGGTAATATCGGCATCGCTGCGCGCAACCAGTGTGAAAGGCCGATCATAAAGCGCTATAAGTTCGCGCAGGTTATCATAGCGGATATCCAGAAATTCGAAATAGCCGGTTTTGTTGATCGCATCGGTCAACATGCGGGAATCGACCAGGCTGATGTCCAGGGAACCCCCCTGCAAGTTGGTGAGATTGTCGATGGTGTCGGGCGTAGGAACCGCTTTGCAGGCGATATCTTCGGCTTGTTTACTGATTATCCGGCAAATTGTGCGCCCGGTGAAATGTGAGAATGTTCCTTCCGGACCGGTGCCGAGTAGAATATCGAGAGCATTGGCGGAAATGGGCAACAGGGTAATGAAAAAGAAAGAGCACGTTACAGCAAAGTGAATCATTAACCGGATGGTGAAATGATGTCTGACGTTTTTACGGGTCATCATATTCTCCTCCGCAAGGCGATAACCGAAATAATTGGTCTACGCTCTAATGTTTCGTAGTCGAAGAACGGAGCATTTGGCATGATCCGAAACTCTCTGAGAGCAGCTCTGGCTGAAGACTTCATTTATTTCGTGGTGGTGGTTATGGTAGACAACAATCAGGTCCGCGCCCCAGTTATCTGCCGCTTTGATGATTTCTTCCCAGTTTTTTCCAACGCTAACGGTATAGGATACGGATTCATTGCAATGGTTTTTAACGAATTCCGCCACCGCCGCAGTGAATCTGTCAGCGGTTTTTTTACGCATGTCATCGGAAAAATAGGAGGCCACGATGGGCATGCTGAAGCCTGGCATGACGCTGACCAATTTTATTTCGGCCCCGCTGAGAGCAGCATAAGCGGCTGCTTTTCGATAGACCAGTGCAGCAGTGTCTTCGTAGTCAATATCTAACGGTACGAGTATTTTTTTAAACATAATTTGCTCCCGATGCGGATATGTGAATTGGCTAAAGCGTCGAGACGAATCTCATACTACGCCGTTGCAACGGAGAGTGCTTCCTGTCTTTTTTTGCGTCCCCGCTGCATAAACCAGACCAGCACCGCAAGGACCAATGCCGGAATGAACATCAGCTGTTTCGGCGGCCTTTCAGTCGGCACTTTAATGTTCAATATCTCCTGGTCGAAATCGATACCGGCCTTTTCCGCCAAACTGGCGAATACGATATTGTCGACCAGTATTTTGCCGTCTTCATTTCGGGTCTCAAGTCCGATGCCGGTCAGCCTTTCGGCCCCCGAGCTTTCATCGCCGACATTCAGCATGACCGTTTTGGTAAAGAGTTTCCCCTTTAAGTCCTCTCCTTGCACCTCGATAATCAACTGGGAGCCCGGTGCCATCCCTTCAATCATCTGCTCGAGCTTGACGGGTGGCTCCTCTTGCAGCGGTGGAAATACCATGTCCCACCAAAAACCGGGCCGCAGCAGGGTGAAGGCCACCAGCAACAGAGCGACAGTTTCCCAGATGCGATTCTTGGTCAACCAGAAATTCTGGGTGGCAGCACCGAAAAGCATCATGGCCGTAATGGCCGATACGATGACAATCACCAAATGGAACCAGTTTGCCACCCCGATAATTAAAAGCTCGGTGTTGAAAATGAAGATAAACGGTAGGATGGCCGTGCGGATGTCATAGCTAAATCCTTGGATACCGGTGCGTATGGGGTCGCCACCGGATATGCCGGCCGCGGCAAAGGCCGCCAGACCCACCGGCGGCGTGTCATCCGCCAAGATGCCGAAGTAGAAAACAAACAAGTGGACCGCGATAAGGGGCACGATCAGGCCGGCCTTGGCGCCGAGGCTGACGATAACCGGGGCCATCAGGGTCGAGACGACGATGTAGTTGGCCGTTGTCGGTAATCCCATGCCCAAAATCAGGCTGATGATGGCGGTAAAGAGCAGGATCAGTATCAGGCTCCCGCCCGATATGAACTCGACAAACTCGGTCATGACAAGGCCAATGCCGGTCAGAGTCACCGTCCCGACCACGATGCCGGCCGCCGCGGTGGCCACACCGATACCGATCATATTGCGGGCGCCGGAGACAAAACCCTCGATCAACTCATTGAAACCGCGTTTGAAGGAATAATTGTCTCTCGCTTCCTTGACCTTTCGGAAATAGCTTTTCAGTGGCCACTGGGTAAGCACGATAAACATCAGCAGCACCGTGGCCCAGAAAGCAGATAGGGCCGGCGACAGCCGTTCCACCACGAGGCACCACATCAGCACGACAATAGGCAGCAAAAAGTAGTAACCGGCCTGGGCGGTCGTGCCCAGGGCTGGAAGCTCCGTAATATCGGTACTGGTGTCCAGTTCCGGTACTCTGCATGCTAAAGCGAGCAGCAGCAGATAAGCGACGACGAGCAGTACCGCAACGACGTATATTGTGGCGTTTCCGGCAACAACCTTTATCCAGCCCATGCCGTAGTATACAGCGCCGGCCAGGATGATCAAAAACAGAAAGGTCATGACAAATGAGAGCACTTTTCTAGAGAATGTTTTTGTTGTAACCGGTTTTTCCATTCCCTCAAGGCCCATTTTGCAGGCTTCCAGGTGGACGATGTAGACAAGGGCGATATAGGAGATAATCGCCGGCAGGAAAGCGTGCTTGATCACTTCGATGTACGAGATACCGACATATTCGACCATCAGGAAGGCTGCCGCGCCCATGACCGGGGGCATCAGTTGGCCATTGGTAGAGCATGCGACTTCCACCGCGCCGGCTTTTTCGGCTGAAAATCCGGTTTTTTTCATCAGGGGAATCGTAAAAGTACCGGTGGTCACCACGTTGGCAATCGAGGACCCGGATACCAGGCCGGTTAACCCGGAAGAGACAACCGCGGCTTTGGCTGGTCCACCGCGAAGGTGCCCCAATCCAGCAAACGCGGAACGGATGAAGTAGTTACCCGCACCGGCCGCTTCCAGCAGCGCGCCGAATAGAACGAACATGAACACCATCCCGGTGGAGACCCCAAGGGCCACCCCGAACACCCCTTCGGTGGATAGCCAATAGTGGGACATGCCCTTGCTCAGGCTGGCGCCCTTGTGTGCGATGATGTCCGGCATATAGGAACCGAAAAAGGTATAGATGATAAATACCGTGGCAACGATCATCAGCGGTGGACCGAGTGCGCGGCGAGTGGCCTCCAGCAGAACGATCAGCCCGATGACGGCTACAATCAGATCCTGTGGGGCCGGGTCGCCCGGGCGTTGCGACAACTCATTGTAAAAAATAAACAGGTAGAGCGAACAGAACGCTCCGATCAGCGCAACAACCCAGTCCTGCACAGGAATGTAGTTCCGGGGCGATGACTTGAAAGAGGGATAAGCCGTAAAGGACAAAAAAATGGCAAAAGCGAGGTGGATCGCGCGCGCTTCGGTGGAATTAAATACACCGATATTGAAGATAAATGGCAGTGGCGATGCATACCAAAGCTGAAATAGGGTCCATGCGAGCGGTACGAAAAAGAGGATGTTTTTGGATACCGCACCGGTGGGATTGCGGGCCCCCGTATCCGTTTCGGCAATCATCTCCTGGAGCTCTTCTTGAGATGCCTGGCGAATCTCAGGTTCAGTCATTGCAACGATTCCTCCCGTGAAAGGGTGAAGTTAATCTGTACGTCGATCGCGGAGGGCTGCGAAAATTTCGGTCCGGACGCATTTCAAAGAATGTGTATTGTAACTGTGCCGCAGTATGAATAACGAAACTAAGGATAAATGTGCGCCGTTTGGACGGCGCACATTTATCTACGTTTGGATTTACTTCATCAAACCGGCTTCTTTGTAGTATTTCACAGCACCCGGGTGCAACGGCGCCGAAAGACCGTCTTTGATCATTTCTTCTTTTTTCAGGTTTGCAAATGCCGGATGGAGTTTCTTGAATTCGTCAAAGTTTTCAAATACCGCCCTGACCACATAGTAGATAACATCATCCGGGATTTTGGCTGATGTTACGAAGGTGGCGCCAACACCGAAGGTCTTGGTGTCGGTGTCGGTTCCACGGTACATCCCGCCGGGAATGGTCGCAAAGCGGTAGTAGTCGTTTTCCTTGACCAGCGCGTCGATCTCCGGGCCGGCGACTTCCACAATGACCGAATCGCAGGAAGTGGTGGCTTCCTTGATAGAGCCGCTGGGATGTCCAACCGTGAACACCATGGCATCGACTTTGTTGTCGCACAGTGCCTGGGACTGCTCGGCCGATTTCAGCTCGGAAGCCAGTTTAAAATCCTTTTTGGTCCAGCCTTGAACCTGCATGACCACTTCCATGGTGCCGCGTTGGCCCGAACCGGGGTTGCCGATGTTGACCCTTTTGCCCTTGAGGTCTTTGAACGTTTTGATTCCGGAATCGGCCCGCGCGACGACGGTGAAGGGTTCGGGGTGAACCGAGAATACCGCTCGCAGATCCTTGTTGGGCCCTTTCTCTTTGAATTTGCTGGTGCCAGTGTAGGCGTGGTATTGCCAATCGGATTGGGCCACGCCCATATCGAGCTCGCCCGCGGCAATGGTGTTCAGGTTATAAACCGAGCCGCCGGTGCTTTCAACCGAGCAGCGGATGCCATGCTCTTTTCTGGTCTTGTTGACCAGCCGGCAAATGGCGCCGCCGGTGGGATAATAGACCCCGGTCACACCGCCGGTGCCAATGGTGACGAATTTGGTTTCAGCCTGAACGGTAGTGGGAGTCAGGCCGGCCAGCAAAGTGAAGCCGAATACAATGGCGATAGTCAAAATGAGCGCTTTTTTCATACGAGTCTCCTTTTTTTCTGAAGGGGATTACGGGCAGGAAGTCATGATGGGGTTATTTTACAACCACCTCCTTTCCCGGGTTAAGTGTCACAGGTGTCAGGCTGGGGTTACAGATCTGACGATTGGTGGCCCCAAGCAAAACAATGATTTAAAATTGCCTGAATTTAAAACTTGGGAAACAATATTACTATCTGCACCCTAATAAGTAATATATTCAGTGTCAACAGCTAGTTTCAGATCAGAATCATTTTGCAGCACATTTGCAGCACATCTGATCCAAAAAATAAGGGAACCGCGTGAAGGTATTTGTCGCACCGAATTGTGGGTAGCATGGCCTGCCTTAGGTGTGTTGCGTAGTATGCCAGATCATGCGTTAAATCTAAAGATGAGGTTGTGCTAATAACGTTGTAGGGTTATGTTCCCTTACTGTTTTTTGTCCAACAGAACCCGCTTCCTGATATTACACTGTTACGAAAATCCAACCGTTATTTGCTGTCAGAGGTCGTTTCCTTCGATTGACCGCAGCTATCTTCTTATAATTGCATAAAAACGTGCTAAAGTTCAATCGAAACCATCAAGGATTTCTACAATAAAATGGTCCTAAATATAATTAAACATTCGGGGAGTTTTCGATACCTTTGCTCATCAGTTAAGAGTTTAATTGTATAATACTCCGACCGTTGATACATTCTGGTTTGTACATGACAAAAGGGGAGTGCTTGGCACAGGAATTCCTTTTTAACAGAGTCACCCCCGGTCACGGGAAAGGAGAGTAAATGAATGAGTCAGTATGTAAAGTCGTGATGGGAAAGGGACCAATCGTCGCAACCGCCATCCATAATGGACATGACGTTCGACCGGAAGTCCGGGAACTTTTGGCAATTTCTGAGGAAGATCGGTTGCGGGAAGAAGATCCATTCACCGGCGACTGAGCCGTTATTGCACCAACCCATATAATCGGTTTGCGATCAAGATTTGAAGTCGATTTGAACCGGTCTCGCGAGAAATCCGTGTATATCCACCCTGAAGATGCATGGGGTTTGAAAATCTGGAAGCAGACGCCGACGGATAAACTAATAAAAACCTCTCTTGCAGAGTATGATGAATTTTACTCCGAGCTTGGCCGCATTCTTTCGGAAATTGAGAGTAGATATGGGCGTTTCGTGGTGTTCGACTTGCATTCTTATAACCATCGGCGCAAGGGTCCGGAAAGCCAGCCGGATGACGCGGAGGAGAATCCGGAAGTAAATCTTGGTACCGGCACAATGAACCGGGAGTTTTGGGCGGCGGTTGTGGAGCGGTTTATGAGCGACCTGAAGAAATTTGATTTTGGAGGCCAGCAACTCGATGTACGCGAAAACGTTAAATTTCGCGGTGGCCAGTTGTCCCGGTGGGTGGGCGAGAAATACCCTGAGACGGGCTGTTCTCTGGCCATCGAGTTCAAGAAGTTCTTCATGGATGAGTGGACGGGGCAACTATATCCTGTGGAACATCAGAGAGTTTTGGAAGCTTTGAAATCGACCATGAGTGGTGTTTTAGAAGAACTTTGAGAGAATGGTCTTAGAGAAAGCATGAAAGTTGATAGACAGGAAAATATACCCGGTTCCTATACTGAAAGCGTTTGTGACCGTTTGAAGCATAACCAGCGCATCCGCAGGCGTGTTCCCGTATGGGGACAAATTCATATCGAGAGACAGCTTCCGTACCTTTTCGTATACCGCAAGCCGGAATCGCGCCCCGACAGGGGAACATACAAGCTGATACAGGGACAGGCATCCTATCTCAGAGCATCAGGAAACCCCACGTTGAAAGCAAGCCTTGCACAAATGGTAATGGAGATCGCACGGACAATTCGGGACATCTTCGGTGCCTGCCTGTTGATTGAGATATGGTCCAAGGAATCTCCGGCGGCAGCCACCGGGGATGAAGGCTTGGTAAGACCGGGTTTCCGAATTTTTTCCCCGGCCAACAGGGAGTTGGTTAATACCGTGGAAGCGCTTGAGAATGTGCTTCAAAAGATTCGGATTCAACGGCACGGTGGGGCAGACGTGGAGCGAGTGGAATTACAACGGATAAGCCCGCCGGGGTTGGGGACGCTTTTTCCACTGCGGAAAGGCGGGGCAGAGTCGATTTTCCTGATAGGGCTTGAGATTCGGCCGGTATACCGAGATGACGAGAGCGGCGATGTCTATGCGCAGGCGCTCCGAAACCTTCACCGCCAGATAACAAAGGCGTTTCAAAAAACCGTATTCCGTTTTGCCCGGACACAGACTAAGCATCAGCCGCCGCATTATCACGCCCTTGGCAGGCGTGTATTGGTGAAGTCCGTGTGGGAAGTGGACCGTCGACTGGCATCGATTGCAGACCGTTTCGATTTTTCACTGTTGGTAACGCCGGTGAACTCACGCCAGGCATGGGCGGCATTTAAACGCAGTCGATTTGAGAGGCAGCCTCGATTCATTTACCGGCCCATCCGGATTAGCCCCAGGCCTGATGAAGCGGGAGTTATTCGCAATTCCGATGGAGAAAATCGAAGATCCCGAAGTCTCCGAGATCTTTATTGATAAGCAGTCTGAGATTGACAGGCAATTGACAGGCTTGCAGGATCGGGAAAAGCTGTCTTTCCTATACAGTAGTATGCAAATATTCGGTGGGGTCGACAATGGGCTGGCAAAGTTGGCCGGAGAAATCCTGAAGACTATTCCGCCGAGGAGCAGGGAAATTTCCGGCCGAATCCAGGTTGGGGCAAAAGCTTTCGCAGCGCGGGCAGTGGATGAGATTCGATATTTCCGGGAACGTTATCCGGAGACGGACTCGAAAGTGCAGATTCGCGACGATTTGACAGCCCTGATGGTATCCAAAGGCAATTTGCTGGTACCGTCGGGATTGTCTATTCCGGAATCGAGGTTGGAAGCTTTGATCCAACACGAAGTCGGCACCCACGTGCTGGGATACATATACGGGATCTCACAGGCCGTTTCAGCAACTGTACTCCGGATTGGCAGGCTACGATGAGTTGCAGGAAGGGATCGCCGTCCTGGCAGAACATCTTGTCGGTGGGTTGAGCCAGCCGAGACTCCGACTCTTGGCGGCAAGGGTTATTGCAGTCAGTCATATGCTGGCAGGAGCCAGTTTCGTGGAGACCTTTCGTGAACTTAACCGGACATACGCCTTCAGTCACCATAATTCGTTCATGATAACAATGAGAGTCTATCGAGGCGGCGGGTTGACCAAGGATGCTTCATATCTGCGAGGCTTGGTCCAACTGATCCACTATCTGCAAAAAGGAGGGGACCTTATCCCCTTGTTGGTAGGAAAAATTAGCGCAAACCATGTTCCTGTGGTAAACGAGTTGTTGAAGCGCAAACTGTTGCGTGAACCGCCACTGCAACCCCGTTATCTGGACAATCCAGCCGCACAAAAACGGTTGGCAAAGATTTCTCAAGACGGCACCGTATTGAATTTAATTGAAAGAAAGGGGAGACGATGAGAGTCGGACTAATGGTAAATGACATTCAAACTGAAATGCCTGGATACACGACCACCCGACTGGCAATGCAATTAAAAATTAAAGGGTACGAGGCCTGGCACATCGGTGCAGGGGACTTCATCTATGATACCGACGACAAGGTCCACGCAATCGCCCGTACAGTGCCTCGCGCCAAATACAAGTCAGGACAGTCATACCTTGATGATCTGTGGAGCCCCAAGGCCAAGACCGAAAAAATAACAGTCGATGATTTGGACGTCTTATTGCTTCGAAGCGATCCGTCTCAAGACACTGGACACAGAACCTGGGCCCAGAACGCAGGGATTTTATTCGGACGCGTGGCGATGCGGCACGGAGTCATCGTACTGAACGACCCGAACGGGCTGGCGAAAGCCACGAACAAAATGTACTTTCAGCTGTTCCCTGAGGAAGTACGGCCACGAACTCTGATAAGCCGAGACCGCAAGGAAATCAAACGATTCATCAAAGACGAAGGGGGCACAGCCGTGCTGAAGCCACTCCAGGGCTCTGGCGGTTCCGGTGTGTTTCTGGTCAAACCGGGAGAAGCTTCCAACCTTAACCAGATGATTGAAGCACTATCGCGCGACGGCTATGTCATTGCGCAAGAATACCTCACAGCAGCGGAAGAGGGTGATACGCGGCTTTTTTTGATGAACGGTCAGCCTTTCCGATACAAAGGCAAATACGCAGCGTTTCGGCGCCTGCGCACAGGCGACGATATGCGCAGTAATATTCATGCCGGCGGCAAGTTGGCTAAGGCCGAAATTGTAGATACTCACCTGCGAGTAGCAGAGGTCGTGCGACCGAAGCTGGTTCAGGATGGGATGTTCCTTGTGGGGCTCGACATTGTGGGCGATAAGCTCATGGAAATCAATGTATTTAGCCCAGGGGGATTGGGCAGTGCACAGAAGTTTGAAAAGGCCACGTTTACACAGGGTGTCATTGAAGCGCTGGAACGCAAAGTTGATTATATGAAGTTCTACCGACGGAACTTCGATAACATAGAGATTGCGACTTTGTGATTTCTATTTATCAATTAACAATCTTTATCCTTGCCAGATTCCGGCACATCCAGGGGACTTTGACTCCCTGGATCCCTTGGCGTCACACATCATTAATAGATCAAGGCCGGGGATACACCAGGTCGCCAACCATGAAGATCATTGATTTAACGCACGCAATTTCTGCGCACATGCCCGTTTACCCGGGGACAGAGCCACCGGTTTTCACAACCGGATGCTCCATTGAAGATAACGGTTTTTTGGAAAAGAAGATTACCTTCTACTCGCATACCGGAACCCATATGGATGCCCCGGCGCACATGCTCAAAGAGTCGAAAACTCTGGATCAACTGTCACTTGACCATTTTTACGGCAAAGCCGCTCTGGTTGATGTCTCGGCCAACAGTAACCCTATTATCGATAAAGAGGACCTGGCGTTTTGCGAAGAGATGCTCAGGCAGAATGAGTTCCTGCTGATTCACACGGGTTGGAGTCGCCATTGGGGGGCCGATGCCTATTTCTCCAGGTACCCGGTGTTGTCGATGGAAGCGGCGGAATGGCTCAGTCAGTTTAACCTAAAGGGGATCGGTGTGGATGCCATTTCCGTAGATGAGACCAATTCCAAGAGCTTTTCCCGTCCACAATATTTTACTGAAAAACGATACCGTTATTATTGAAAACTTGAAAAATCTGGACTTGATACCGGTCATCCCGTTCATTTTTTCCTGTTTTCCCCTCAAATTCGAGGAAGCAGATGGGTCGCCGGTGAGAGCGGT
The DNA here is from genome assembly GCA_963848135.1 of uncultured delta proteobacterium. Classification (GTDB taxonomy): domain Bacteria; phylum Desulfobacterota; class Desulfobacteria; order Desulfobacterales; family SG8-13; genus JARFQH01. Next base: position 65,992 of record CAWKCK010000007.1, on the reverse strand, counting down.
CGCTTTGTTATGATACAAACAAAAGTAATGTTCGGGTCAATTCACTGAAAAGGTTATCCGGCAGGGATGGTGGAATAACCCGATCGGTTTGAACTTGTCGAAGAAATACGATCGGGATGTCGATCATGGCGCATGGTTCCCGGTACATGGCGATGTTGCCGAGCACGTCTGGTTGCGGCCACTTAACCCGAATATTTCATGAAACATCCGGGTTAAGAAAGGCAAATGGAAGGTAAAAAGGTAAAATGGACTACACGCCAATCAATTTGCAGGAAAGTTCTCCCATTTCTCCGATCACTGGTCTCCCAAAATCATCGCTCAAATGAATGATTACCATTTCAAGCTCGTCAAAATTAAAGGTGATTTCGTCTGGCACAGCCATGACGAAACAGATGAAGTGTTTATTGTTTACAGTGGCAAAATGACCGATTGATTTTGGTAAAGAAAAAATCGAGTTGAAGGCTGGGGAGATGTGCGTGGTCCCCAAAGGGACTCGCGCACAAGCCTTATGCGCAGAAGGAATGCAGAATAATACTGGTCGAGCCCGCCGGTACGATTAACACGGGTGATGCCGGTAGTGCAATGACTGCCGAAGAAAACGTCTGGATATGAATTCCTGTCCGCATGTCCGATCGCAAGCCGCCTTTCGGGTTGCGCTAATTGCCGGTGTCATCAGACACTGAACAGGCAATTTTTCCCTGAATTTTCATCCAGTGAGAAGGATTCTAATTTGAACGTTTCAGTTATCTTGGGCCACCCGGACACGCACAGTTTTAACCATGCCATTGCATCGACGGTTGCCACGCAGTTGGAAAAGAACGGATATAAAGTCAACTTCCATGACCTCTATGCCGAAAAATTTAATCCTCTGCTGCCAGCTTCGGAAATCGCCACGGATGTTCCCTTACCCCCGGATATAAAGAAACATTGCGATGAGATAAAATCGGCTGATGGTATTGTCATCGTGCATCCCAATTGGTGGGGGCAACCCCCTGCGGTACTCAAGGGGTGGATCGATCGGGTTATTAGACCCGAGGTTGCCTACCGGTTTCTTGAAGGAGACACAGGCGAAGGCATTCCCATTGGCCTCCTGAAAGCACGTGCGGCAATTATATTCAATACGGCAAACACGCCGGTTGATAGAGAACAAGAAGTATTTGGCGATCCTTTGCAACGTCTTTGGGAAAACTGCATTTTTGATTTGTGCGGCGTTCCCACATTCTTTCGGGAGATGTTTACCGTCGTGATAACAAGTAGCCATGCTGAGCGTGCCGGCTGGCTGAAAAAGGTTGAGGAAATTATTAATCGATTTTTTCCGAATAGTTTTCCGCCCGCCGAGGCCGATTGATTTAAACCTAATTTGAGCGATTGTCGAGGCTCTTGCCGCAGATACAAGGAAGATGTCGTTCCGCTATAGTCAACTATGCGGGACGGTATATGACGCCGTAGATGCGGCAACCCTCCAGAGGCGGATAAGTCGGCAATCCCGACGGGTTTCAAATTTTAAAATCAAACTATGATAGAATTCCTTATATTATAAAGCAGTTCCCTCTCCATTTAAAATTTGAAACGCTCATTTTAGGCTAAACATACCGGTTTGAAAGTGGACAATCAATAATGGTCCCCGGAAACAGAACGGGATTTCGACCGGCGTCCTAATGTGAAGTGACAGGAAACAAAGGATGGTGAAGTATATATTGGCTTGGATACCGATGGTGTTGATCGCGATTGCCAACGGAATCCTGCGCGAGTTGTGGTACGGAAAAAGCGTTTCCGAACTCGCAGCGCACCAGCTTTCCACCCTGACCGCCGTCGTCCTGTTCGGCCTTTACATCTGGGCGGTTATCCGCACCTGGCCGCCCGATTCTTTAAGGCAGGCTTATCTCATCGGACTGGTTTGGCTGGGTTTGACGGTTGCGTTCGAATTTCTGTTCGGGCACTATGTTGCCGGGCACACCTGGCGCCGGCTGTTTCACGATTACAATCTGATCGCCGGTCGGGTGTGGCTGGTTGTTCTGATATGGGTGGCGATCGCACCGTGCATTTTTTTTCGAATAACGAATCGATAGGCTCACATTCCTTATTAACCAGAAGGCCAATTCGGGCATGGTTTCCCATGCCGGGGAGGGTGAACGCTGTCAGATCTGATCGATAGCGACCGCAGCGTTATCTGCCGATTAATGTCACCCACGGGTTAACGGCAGCCCTGCAGGGTGATTTTTCCCAACCCATCCAGAAACATCCTGGACAATGTGCGATCGATATTGTGGCGATAAACCTTGCCGTCAGGGGAAATGCCCCTGATCTCACAGTCGTGCTGAAACCATTCCAGCAGTTTTAACCCGACCGCCAGGCGATCCTGAGGATCCAGGATCTTAACGGGTGTAAAAGGTCGTGCCGCTGGAATGCACCTTTTTCTGATCCAAAAGTGATTTCATAAAATTCGAGATTCTTCCCAATCTCAGCAAGGTCGCTGCTTGCAGCCGGCTGGTCGTGTGGTCGATCGGCAGGGTGCTCGATCGCATCAAAGAAAGGCTCTGCGGTAATAGGCCCAATTCTCGGCATCTTTGATAGTCCGGGCTTCCCGGTGCCGGGTAAAAGATGGATACTCCCGTCAGCACTCGCCGTTGTGCCAGGTAAAGCAAGTCGGCCACCGAGCTCTCTGCGGATTGGCCCGGTGCCCCTGCGAGCACATACCCGACGGCTTGCAGACCATATTTTTGGGCGGCCGCGAGTGCGGAATCGAAAGTTTCGCGAACATCCGGTCGCCGGAACCGCTTCAACTGGGCCAGGCAGCTCGACCCCAATGACAGGTTAAGCGCCTTGAAACCCGCAGCGGCCATGGCCGCCACCACTTCACTATCCAGTGACGGCGGGAAAAGACCGTTCATGGCCCGTAACTCGAGGCCGGCGCCATCGAAGCGCATGATAAGTTGATGCAGTAGAGCCAAGAACCAGGGGCGGTCGAGAGAAAGGTTTTCATCCTCAAAATCGATGAATCCGGCGTTGTCGCGCGTCACTGCCCGTTCAATTTCCGCCAGCACCGACCCGATTGAGCGCCGCACATAAGGCCGCCCCGACGAGCGACGCATACAACAATAGGAGCAGCGTCCGGGGCAACCTCGACTGGCCACGATTACCGCACTATTTTTTCTACCCCTGCGATAAAATGGGTGACAAATCAAATGTGTGGCCGGTAAAGGCATGTCCGACAGTTTGCCGAGTCGATGGGGTTCTGAAGCGGTCACCTCCCCGTTTTTTCCGCGATAGACAATTCCGGGTATACCCTCCAAACCCTGGCCCCTTTTCAAGGCGGAAGCCAGAAGCGGTAGGGCCTTTTCACCGTCACCCCGAATAACGAAGTCAACCGACGGACATCGCATGACGCGTTCCGGCATTTCTGTCGGGTGATGTCCCCCCATGACAATGCGGCAGGTTGGCAGAGCGGTCTTTATCCGCGCTGCCGTTTCCATGGCTTCGTCGCTGTAAGGGGTAAAAAGGGAGGAGATTCCAATCAGAAAGGCCCCGGATTGTTTTGCCAATCTTGCGATATGCTCGAAGCTGTAACCGTAGTGCCGGAATCGATGGAAAAGTGCGAAAGGCGAGCGGTCTTCACGTCCATAAAAGGTCTCCAGGTAATCCATTCCCTCAGGCCATTCGATGATCCGCGTTCGGGATATGGCCAGGGCGTCAAGGATTTCCACCGAAAACCCGACCAATTCACATGCGGCTGCAATGCTTGCCAAACCATAGGGAACAGTCCTTTTGGCCGTCAGGTAAAAATCCCTTATGGGTGGTTGGACGAGAAGAATGTCGGGCATATTGGGTGCTACTGCATCAATGTTAAATGGTCGTACCCACCCTCACGATGGGCTGTTGTTATAAAGAACGCGCCATAAAAACATTTTGCGTTTTTTCACAAGCCCATAACGCGTGTATCAAATATTAAAATTTTGAAACATGGGCAGGCAGGGCTGGTGGGAAGCATTGCGGGGCCGAACGGGCGGCAAATTGCCCGATATCCGGCCCCGGCAATCTTGATTGTCCGGTTATTAATATACAACCTAATTTGAGCGATTGTCGAGGTAGCCGCAGCTACAAGGAAGATGTCGTTCCGCTATAGTCAGGCTATGCTGGACGGCATATGACACCGTAGATGCGGCAAGATCGGCAATCCCGACGGGTTTCAAATTTTAGAATCAAACGATGATAGAATCCCATATAAATAAAGCAGGTTCCCTTCCATTTGAATTTGAAACGCTCATTTTAGGTACAAGTCATCTACGTACCAGAGAGCACTGTCGATCAGCGGGCCATAGTGTCCGTGAGATCACCCGTTTCTTCCAATTTCAAGTGCTGCGAACGCCAGATATTATTATCATTGGCGAAGCTTTCGATGTTGACACTAGTCAGTTGAGTGACCGCCTGGATATCTTCCATTGCCAGATCTTGATTTCCCATGTTTGTGTGTAGATTTGCGCGGCTGTAGTAGGCGGCCCCGTAATCAGGATCCAGGTCGATGGCCTTGCTGATATCATTCAATGCCGCCCTATGATCCCCGATTCTTTCATGGACAAGCCCCCTTAAGTGATACGCCTTGGAATATGACGGGTCGAGGTCAATGACCCGATCGAAATCAGCAAGCGCCTCGTCCAGACGATCCAGTTTCATAAAGGCCGTTGCTCGACTCAGGCGCGCAAGCTTGAATGTTGAATCTGACGCGATGGACCGGTTGAGGGCTTCGATACTTTTTTCGTAGTTCTGGCCGACGAATTCGACCATACCTTCCTGAAAATATTCTTTGGCTCTGGTTTTGTTTTTGTCGGGCATTGCATTTACCTCCAGTTAATTTATGTGTATTCTCGCCGGCCGGCATGATCTCCGGTCGACGTTATTGGAATCAATTTCAGGTTAACTTTCCACTCGACCTGAAGGCGTCCAGGCTGGCTTTTTCGACCAGGACTGCCCCCTTGTGCTTCACTGCCCGGATTTCTCCAAACTCAAGCAATTGGTAGACAATTTTACGGCCGACACCCAGGTATATAGCCGTCTCACCGACCGTCATCAAGGGCAGCGAGAAGAAATCAGCATCGGAGGATACCATTTTTTTCTCCTCGATTATGTTTACACTGCTTTTCAAAAATAAATTCCGAATTACAGATGGAATAAGTGGTTGTAGAAAAAACGTTCGAAAAACGGCACGTTTTTTGACAGCCACTATAGCTGGTTGCCAAAAATGGGGCCCCATTTATTAATCGAAACGCAATTATGGCAATCGTATTTTTTTCAGTTTATGCGTCGTGCCAAACATTCAGCACCTCCAAACGTTAATCATTTTCACAGGTACCGCAACATTTCGAGAGATCGGGAGGCAGAGATGCTATCCATGATGGAAAAACGTATCTGCTGGAAGGAATTGAATCGGCGTTGGTTTATTCGAGCATCTGTTCTCCGGAATCTTCTTCGGGCGGGCCCACATCAGAATTTTGCATAATAATCCGGGCACAAGTGTTCCAGCGCAGCACGGCGTCCTGGTTGCCGGGTGAACAGGAGTTCAGGGCGGTTTCGAAAAGATTCATCGCCTTGCGGAACCACTCATAAGCCACCCGACCGGCGCCTGGGCCACCCCGTTGCATGTGGGCCTTGGCCCGTCTTTCACAGATGATCCCGCCATAATATGCTTTGCAGAACTGGTCATTCAGTGTTTCCAAAACTTCCTGGGCCTGGGTAAAAGCGGGGTTGAGTTGTTGCTTGAATTTGTCGGTCAACGCCAGCAAAAGGATAATCTGTGCCTTTTGATTATCCGGTTCGACTTCCAGAACGTCTCTGCAAATACTTTCAGCCTCCATGGATTCGTGCATTAGACGGTAACGTTCGGCTTTTTCCAGTGCGTTGGGTATAGCATCTTTGGACAGCGTTTTAAGTATATACATTTAAGCCTCCTTCTGCTTAATGGCTCTCTTGATCTGGCCGATGCACTTTGTGACTGGAATCCCCTTTGGGCAGACGTCCGTGCACCACCACATTGTTTTGCATCCCCAGGCCCCGTCATCAGTGTCCACTTGCGCCAGTCGACTTCCCTTGGCTGTATCGCGGGAGTCGCAGATATACCGAAAGGCCCGCAGCAGGGCCGCCGGACCGAGATAATTCGGGTTGGCCCGGGAAATGGGGCAGGATGATGTACAGGAGGCACACAGGATGCAGCGCAAAGCCGGTTCGATCGTTTTCTGTTCTCCGGCGCTCTGGCGGCGTTCGGTTTTCGGTACCGGGTCGTCATTGATCAAATACGGCCTGACAAAACGGTGTTTTTCAAAAAAAGGATTCAGATCGACAATCAGGTCCTTGATAACGTTGAACAGCGGTAGCGGTTCGATCACGAAATTGTTAGCTGTCTTGAAATCCCGCACCAGTTTTTGGCAGGCGAGGCCAATGTGGCCATTGATGACCATGGCGTCCGAGCCGCAAATGCCGTGGGAGCAAGATGCGCGATAGACCAGTGTCGGATCTTGTTCGAACCGGATTCTGTTCAAACAGTCCAGTATCTTGTCCGTGGGTTCGACATCGATGGCATATTCCTGGTAACGGGGCTGCTTATCAACCGCAGGGTCGAAGCGAAAGATGGTAAAGGTTGATTTCATCCTAATACTTCCTCTCTTTGGGTTCAAAGCGGGTGATGGTGACCGGCTTGGTATCCAACTGGGGGCCCTCCTGCGGGTTGAAGCGGACCAAGGTGTGGGCCATGAATTTCTGGTCGTCCCGGTCAGGGAAGTCCTCGCGGAAATGCGCACCGCGACTCTCTTCCCGGTGCAAGGCGCCAAGGGTCATGACCTCTGCCAGGTCCAACATGTGGCCCAGCTCAAGAGTGTCCAGCAGGTCGCGGTTGAAACAGCTGCCCTTGTCGGTCACGCTGACATTTTGGTAGCGTTTCTTGAGTGCGCGGAGAGTCTCCAGCGCTTCAGCCAGTTCATCCTTTTGGCGAAAGACCGAGACGTTGTTCATCATGACAGCCTGCATCTCCTGCTGGATCGGGCCGAGTTTTTCCGTACCGTTTTTCTCCATCAGGAACCTTATTTTGGCGGCCTCAAGATCTTCCAGGTCCGAGGGGACCTTGATATATCCAGAGGCGTGGACAAATTTGCGGATCTCCTTACCGGCCCTGCGCCCGAACACCAGGGTGTCCAGCAACGAGTTGCAGCCCAGCCGGTTGGCACCGTGTACCGAAACGCAGGCGCATTCGCCGGCAGCGTAAAGCCCTGGGAAGGGGGTGCTATCGGCATCGACAACCACTCGGGCGTCGACGTCGGTTGCGATTCCGCCCATCATGTAGTGACAGGTCGGCTGGACCGGTATTGGTTCCTTGCGGGCATCCACGCCGGCGTATGTTTTGGCAAACTCGGTGATTTCCATCAGTTTCTCGCCGATGACCTCCTCTCCCAGGTGGGTGAGATCGAGGTTGACGTAATCTTTGCCATCAATTCCATGGCCGGCACGCACCTCCTTAAGAATACACCGGGAGACCATGTCACGCGGTGCCAGGTCTTTTATGGTCGGTGCGTAGCGTTCCATGAAACGTTCACCTTTGCTGTTACGCAAGATGCCGCCTTCACCCCGCGCGGCTTCGCTGATGAGAATGCCCAGCTTATAAATTCCGGTAGGATGAAACTGGATGAATTCCATGTCCTCCAGGGGGGCACCGGCGCGGTAGGCGATGGCCAGCCCGTCACCGGTGGAAGCCAGTGCATTGGAAGTCGTTTTGAAAATTTTACCGGCGCCGCCGGTGGCCAACAATACGGACTTGCTGCTGAATACGTGGATTTCGCCGGTCGCCATTTCATAAGCCGTCAGGCCACAGCAGTGTCCATCCTTGGTGATGAGGGAAAGCATTTGAAACTCATTGAAGAACTCGATGCCGCGCTGCAAGCATTTCTCCCACAGCGTATCCAGGATGACCCGGCCGGTGCGGTCGGCGGCGAAACAGGCCCTTTTTACCGCCGCTTTGCCGAATTCACTAGTGTGGCCCCCAAACGCCCGTTGGGCAATTTTTCCCTCCGGTGTTCTATTGAACGGCACGCCCATGTGCTCGAGTTCATAGACGGTCAGCGGGGCATCTCTGGTCATGATCTCGATGGCGTCCTGGTCGCCGAGATAATCACTGCCCTTGACCGTATCGAACATGTGCCATTCCCAGTTGTCCTCTTCTTCATTTCCCAAGGCAGCACCGATGCCGCCCTGGGCAGCCCCGGAATGGGATCGGGTGGCAAAAACCTTGCTCAGGACGGCGACTTTGGTTCCTTCGCCCAACTCTATGGCAGCCCGCAATCCGGCTAAACCGGCGCCCACGATAACGACGTCATACTGGTGTTCCATAGTCTACTCCCTAATGGTGTCTGATTGAGGGTTGGATTGACCGATCGTTGGAGGTGAGAATGGTTGCCGATACACGTATTCGGCCCAAGTGGTTGCTTTATTCTTTACTGCAGCTTAGAAAAAGCCCTCGCGCTTGTAAAGGATTTTTTAGGTGGCCTCGGCGGTTTTTATTGCCAGTCATCAGCGGTGTCACTCCATGGAATAGGTGATCAGAGAGATGAGGGCGCCCTGAGGATCCTGGATCACGGCAAACCGGCCGACGCCGGGGATGTCCTGTGGTGCCACCATGATTTTGCCGCCCAGCGTTTCGGCTGAACGGGCCGTTTGATCGACGTTATCGACGGTAATGTAAGCCCCCTAGTGCGGTGGTGTCCCCGACGCTTCGGGCGGGATGCCCATGATACCACCGATGCCGTCACCGTCGGCCTTTACAACGGTATAGGTCATGTTTTCCATGTTCATTTCTTCCAATTCCCAGCCCAGCAGCTTTCGATAGAAGGCCTTGGCTGCGGCGGGATCGCTCGTCACCAGTTCGTTCCAACTGAAGGCCCCATGGGTCTTAAACGGATCTTTCATTTTTCCTCCTCTATTGAAATAGTAATGATGTTATCACCCATTGTCACGCCTTCGATGCTGATCGGACAGCCAGAAATTGTCACGAAAGGTTTGGGCTAAAATCCTACGGCCTGACCGTCCTTACGGTGATCAGAGGCACCGCAATAACCATCCGGCAGGCATGCGACCAGCTGGGCGCCGCCAAATAGTCGCGTCGGCGGATCGGGCATCAAACGGTGTCCGCGCCCGGCCAGATCCGCGACAACTTTTTTTTGCAGATTGGGCTCCAAAGCGATCCGAAAGTCTTCCGCCACGTACCAGCGCGGTGCGTCACAGGCCGCTTGGGGATTGAGACCGTAGTCGACCATCCGTACCACCAGTTGGACATGTCCTTGGGGTTGCATCAAGGCACCCATAACGCCGAAACTGACCAGAGGTTGGCCGTTACGGGTAATAAAGCCGGGAATAATTGTGTGGCAGGGACGTTTGTTGCCGGCGATGCGGTTCGGATGACCCGCCGCGAGAGTGAAGCCGCGCCCGCGATTTTGCAGGCTGATCCCCGTGTCTTTGATGACGATGCCCGAGCCAAATCCCAAATAATTGGACTGGATAAAGGAGACCATCATTCCCCTCTCGTCTGCCGCACTCAAATAAACGGTCCCACCGTCGGTGCGATAGTCGGCAGGTGACAGGTGTGCTCGATCCATTCGGATCGTTTCGGCACAACGTGACAGAAAAGAGTCGCTGAGCAAGTCTTGCGGGTCGACGGTCATGGATACCGGATCAGCGATGCAGCGCCAGGTCTCCGCAAATGCAATTTTCATGGCTTCGATTTGAAGATGGATGCTATCGGCGGAGTCCATGGGATATTGACGGATGTCCAGATGGCGAAGAATTCCAAGGGCCATCAGGGCGGCCAGACCCTGCCCATTGGGTGGAATTTCATGCAGGGTGATGCCATGGTATTCCTGTGAGAGGGGCGTTACCCATTCCGAGGTGTGTCTCGCCAGGTCTTCGATTCCCAGGGCCCCGCCTTCGGCCGCCGCCTGGGCGGCGATTTGATGCGCCAGTTCGCCCCGGTAAAGAGTCTCGCCGGAGGTGGCGGCAATTTTTCGCAGGGTCTCTGCCTGCCAGGGGCAGGTGAAAAGTTCCCCGGTGGCTGGCGAGCCGCCGCCGGGAAGAAATATTTTGGCAAACTCGGCAAAATCACCTAAGAGAGTTTTAGCCTCCGACCATATGGCCCCCACTGACGGTGTGACAATAAATCCCCTTGCGGCATAACGAATGGCGGGTGCGAAGAGCTGTTCGAACGGAAGCTTGCCGAATCTCTTTGACAGGGTCGCCCAGGCGTTCACCGCACCAGGCACTGTGACCGTGTCCCATCCGCGCTCGGGCATGACCTCATGGCCGGCAAACCACTGCGGTGACCAGCGGGAGGGCGATCGTCCGGAACCGTTGAGGCCGTGGAGTTTCCGACCATCCCAGATGAGAGCAAAAGCGTCGCTGCCGATTCCGTTGCCCGTGGGTTCGACAACCGTCAGTGCGATGGCGGTGGCCAGAGCAGCGTCGACGGCGTTTCCGCCGCACCGCAGCATGTCCAGACCCGCCTGGGCGGCCAAAGGCTGTGATGTGGCGACGACATTGCGGGCAAATACCGGCATTCGCCGGGAGGGGAATGGATAAGTTGAGAATGCGTCTGCCGAAAAGAGGGTCATGAGTAAAATCTCAGCAAGAAAATTATAAATTCGGGCTATACGAGAGTTTTGAGCGCATCGGCTGCCAGCATGCGCCGCGCCAACCGGGGAGGATAAGTCCTGGTCACCCGGTTCTGCTCGAGATCAAAGTGATTGATATACAGCCTTCGCATCGGCGTTCCGTATACGTTGATGATTACGATGGTCCGGTTTGTGGGATTGCCGACCCGATGGATGCCTTCGTCGAGCGGCAGGGTGAAATCGGTTTGGCCTGGCAGGCACCGGATGCGCTCCGTCTTTGTGAGGCGGGCATACCCTTCGATTTTACCGTCATCTTGCCTGTCGAACTTGATGATCTCCATGATACCGGAAGGGTTGCCCAATACCCCCCATGAACTGTGGTCGTGAACCACGGTATGGTTCCCCGGCGCATGAAGATACATACGAACGGAAAATCGTCGCCGGGTATCCATATGGATCAGCCACTCATTGTCGAAAAGCATGCGATGACTGTGAGCGCTGTTTTTCGCAACGGAAGATATGCCGTGAAGGATATCGGCAATCAGCGATCGGTTCAAAAGGAACTCCGGGATTCTTGCGCGGCAATAATTTATTTTGCTCTCAATACCCGTGAGATTGCCGAGATCGTCGGACCAGGCGGAAAAATAATCATGTATTTTTTCGAGCGTTTGGGGAGGGGGAGGCATCAGAGGGCACCTTGGCGCGCATGTTTGATAGCGTTTTTCCAGCAGGGCTTATATTGACAACAAATGTGGTCCGAATGTCAAGGTGGGATTTATTAGAGCTGAATTTAAGGAGAGAGCTTTGTCTCCACGGAGGCGACCTTGCGGTGCAGGCCGTCAGTGCGGCCTTTTCTGTAATCCACCTTAAGCGAAATATAGACGCGGCTGCAATCGGATTTTAGTTCCTGAAAACAGTCGTCGACCACGGCCATGACGGTCGACCACTCACCTTCGATACAGGTTCCCATGGGAGTCAACTGGTAAGGCAAGCCGCTGGCCTTGATGATTTTAAGGACCCGGGCCACATACGGACTGACGCTTGGTCCCTTGTCGGTTGGGAAAATCGAGACATCGACGATTACGCTCATGACTTTTATCTCTTTCGTATTGGTCAGGCCAGAATGTATTCAGAAGATGAGTATTTCTACTGTTGCCGGGGTTTCTTTGCGGCGCCGTCCAGTGCCGATCGAACAGCTATGGCCAGCTCGTCCATACTCAGCGGTTTAACGATAAGGCGGCTGATGCCCAGCCGTACGGCTTTGTTTGCCTCAGTTTCGTCGCTGTATCCGGTGCAGATGATGATCGGTACATCAGGCCGAATTTTTTTGATCTCTTCGGCCAGATCGAAGCCGGTCATTCGGGGCATCGTCTTATCGGAAATGATCAGGTCGAACTGATCCGGTTGGGACCGGAAGGTGTTCAGAGCCTCGTAACTGTCTGTTTTTACGGTGACTTGATAGCCCAGTCGGTCGAGCATCAACCGCCCCATCGTGGCCAGTGCGTCTTCATCATCTGCCAGAAGAATCCGCTCGTTTCCGGTGGGTAAGGACTGCGGTTGAGCAGCATCCGATTCCGGCACACCGATGACGCGGGGCAGGTAGACGTTGAATACGGTGCCTTTGCCGGGTTCACTTTCCATTGCCACGGCACCTTTCAATGACTGGATGATGCCGTGTACCACGGAAAGGCCCAAACCGGTTCCCTCACCCTTTTCCTTGGTGGTAAAGTACGGATCGTATATGCGCCCCATGATAGCGGGTTCGATTCCGGGCCCCGTGTCGCCGATCGTCAGTTGCACGTAAGGTCCGGGCGGCAATTCCCGGTGTTTGTCGATGCCGCCGACGTCCACTTCGGTCTCCAGCAAGTTGACCGTCAGCACCCCACCGGTCTTTTTCATTGCGTGGGCGGCATTGGTGCACAAGTTCATCAGGATTTGCTGGATCATGGTTGGATTGCAAAGGACTTCAGTTCGCTCGACGTCGAATTGGTTGCAGATTTCAATGGTTGAGGGCAGTGTCGCCCGCAGGAATTTGAGGGCTTCCGACAAAAGTGGAACGATATCGATCGGCTTAAATTCCTGTTCCGTCTTGCGGCTGAATGTCAGGATTTGTCTGACGAGGTCTTTGGCCCGGTTTCCGGCTTTAATGACTTCGGAAACGTCTTCGTGGCTGTGACTGCCCTCCGGGAGGTCGAAGAGGGCCAGCTCCGCAAAGCCCAGGATGGCCGAGAGGATGTTGTTGAAATCGTGGGCAATGCCACCGGCCAGGGTGCCAATCGCTTCCATTTTTTGGGATTGGATCAGTTGACGCTGCAGCCGGCTTTCCTGGGTGACGTCGCGTTTGATGGTGACGTAATTGTGAATGTGTCCATTACTGTTGGCCACGGGTACGATGACAGCTTCTTCCCTGTACTGGGAGCCGTCCTTTCGACGGTTGACGAAAAAGCCGTGCCAAGGCTCACCCCGCGTAATGGTCCGCCAGAGTTCCTGATAAAACAGCGTATCCTGCCGGCCGCTTTTCAATATCCGCGGGTTACTTCCGATCAGCTCGTGGTGCGCATAGCCGGTGATGTTTTCGAACGCCGGATTGATATATTCGATCGTGCCGTCACTGTCCGTGACAGCAATCATTTCAGATGCCTTTTCAACGGCCGTTTTAAAGAATCGGATTTGCTTCTGCGTTTGCTGGAGCTGCCGCGCTTTTTCCTCCATTCTGTTGAGTATCCAGGCATTCATCTCAACCTGTGATTCTTTTCCATCTTCGGAGGCGTCTTTGCCAAGGCGACCGGAAAGCTCCTCCAGCGCGGCGAGCACGGCGTCAGAACCGTCCGGTATTGAACTGACCCATCGTGCGCCGAGACGTTGCGCAATTTCGCGGTCATTGGATACTGCCGCCTCTGAGCGATAGAGGAGGATGGGGAGTCCTTTTAGCCGGTGATCGGACCTGATAATAGCGCAAAGCTCGAGCCCATCCATTCCCGACATTCGACTCTCGGCGATAATGGCGTCATATGGCTCGCTGCGCAGTCGGTCGAGGGCATTTAGGCCATTGGTTTCTCGGGTTGTCTGATGGCCTTGCGCTTTCAAAAACACGTTCAACTCGATGCCATGTTGCTCACTGCCAGCAATCAGGATTTTCATGGTTTCCCGCGTTCATCGGTCATCGCCGTGCAAAATTTCGACGGCAGTATGCTTTTACCCGAGCGGGCTGTCGCCATGCCAATTATAACGGCACCATTTTGCCTAAATCCAACGCTTCCCGACAAGCCCATTCTGTGCACATCATCATAAGTCACCATACAACATATAAACAATAATTGCAAAAACTTACTGGTTATTCATCTGTCGTTTTGAATCATATGGCAGTAAATTTTCATCTAAAAAGTCGGCGCCCGAATCCGTGATCGAGATTTACGTTGGGCTTGCCGGTGAATGTTCATACTTCCTGAAGCCGGCGAGCGGGGCGTTTGTTTTGCGAATATCGAGGGATAAATTCTATAAGATCTTGATTAATATATAAATTTTTATTAAAATAGATGTGATTGAGTGGTTTGCTGTGTCACGGGGCGACCCCTGAGAGAATTTCGGTGTGCGCCAAACCGAGCAATCTGGGAGGAATGTCAACATCTTAGCATGGCCGGGTGCCGTGTATTTAAAATTTTCCGGAGTTTTCGAATCCATGAACACGCAGGTTAATGTTTCCAACACCGCCGACATATTGATCGTAGATGACGAACCTATCGTTTGCGACACCCTTAAGGGATTGCTCAGTTTTCAAGGACACCGCGTGGCGACGTGCAGTGAGGGGGCTAAAGCGCTGGCCGATATCCGTGATAAAGGTTTTGACCTCGTTTTTCTGGACATCAACCTGCCGGATATGGACGGATTTCAGATCCTGGCTGAGGTTAGAAAATACTCTGCGGAAACGCTCGTTATCATGATCACCGGCGATGCGACGATCGAAACGGCTGTCGAGGCCCTTAAAAGTGGTGCCTACGGGTATCTTCGCAAACCGATACGGATCGAAGACCTGACAAAAACGGTCAAGAACGCGCTCGATCACCGGGAACTTGACAAGGCCCGACGGCGCTCGGAGGTCGCGCTGCGCGAGAGCGAGGAGCGTTTCCGGGCCCTAGTTGAGAATTCGCTGATCGGTATATGCATCATTCAGAAAAACCGAATTATCTATCAGAATCCAGAACAGGAAAAAATTTACCGGTTGTTCGCTAACGTCGCTCCGAATACACTCATAAACTTCATCCACGCGGATGATGTCGAAAAGGTCACGGGCTGTTACCGGCGCCTCATTGAGGGTAAAGAAAAGACCGTGGAAGCCGATTTCCGTATTTATCCTGCGGGCAGCGATAAGACGACCAGTGATTTTCGCTGGCTCCATTGCCGGGCCAGTTGCTTCACCTATCGGGGGGACGATGCCATTCTGATAAATTTAATGGATATCACCCGGTCGCAGGAATTGGAGCACTTTCTCCGGGTAAAAAGCAAAATGATTTCCCTGGGCCGTGTGGCCGCCGGGATTGCTCACGAAATCCGAAATCCCCTCACCGGCATCAATTCCTACCTGTTTACCCTCGAAGACCTGCTGGATTCGGATGAGCTCGATTCGGAAGATATCGGGATGATGCGTCAAATTGTTCATCAGGTTCAGGGCGCCTCCAATAAGATAGAGTCGGTCATCAAGCGAGTTCTCGATTTTTCTCGGCCCGGCGCTCCCACCATGTCGCTGATCAATATGAACCTTCCCATGCAGGAAGCACTCAATTTATCGGCGGCCATCCTGCGGAAGAAAGGGATCGAGGTCGACATCGATCTGGCGCCGAATCTGCCGAAGTGTTACGGGGATGCGCATCTGATCGAGCAAGTGGTCTTGAATCTCATCGACAATGCCGTTAATGCCATGGAAAAGAAAAACGGCTTCAAGCGCCTCGAGATGCGTTCCTTTTCCAAAGATCAGAACATCTATCTCAGTATTTCCGACACTGGACCGGGAATTCCCATCAGCATTCGCGAGAAGATCTTCGATCCGTTTTTTACAACAGAGAGCGACGGCTCGGGAATCGGGCTTGCCATATCGTTGCGCATCCTCAACGATCACAGAGGTGCAATTATCGTTGAGGGCAATGAAAGAGGCGGGGCCAAATTCACGATTGAGCTGCCCATAGATAAAAGGACACAAATTCAATGACATCGTTCAAAGTGTACGTTGTGGATGACGAGAAAGTGGCCCGAGAGGGCGTTGTGCTGGCGCTTCGAAAGCGTTACAAGATCCAAGGCTTTTCCAATGCCGAGGACACCATCGAAACGATATTGAGTGAGCCGCCCCCCGACTTGATTCTTCTGGATATCGGTCTGCCCGGAATGAGCGGGATCGATGCACTAAAAAAAATCAAGGAGCTCTACCCCCAGGTCATCGTCATCATGATTACCGCCTACGAGGATGTTGAAACGGTGGTCTCCGCTATGAAGCGGGGTGCCTATGATTACGTGGTCAAACCGCTTCAGATGAACGCCCTGATGGTGACCGTACGCAATGCCCTTGAAACGATCAAACTGCGCAAGGAGATACAGCTTCTCCATGAAAAGTACCTCAAGGAAAACCTGCCTGGGTTTATCGGTGAAAGCGACGCCATTCAGGATGTCATGGAGGTGGTGATAAAAGTTGCCCAGAGTCCGGACACCTCGATCCTTATCCTGGGTGATACCGGAACAGGCAAAGAGCTTATCGCCAAGGCCATTCATTACCGCAGCCCGAATTTTGAAGGTCCGATGATCAGTGTCAACTGTGCCGCTATTCCGAAAGACCTGATCGAAAGCGAACTCTTCGGTTATGAAAAGGGTGCCTTCAGCGGCGCCGATAAAGCCGGCAAAGAAGGCTTGGTGGAAAAGGCGGCCGAAGGCACGCTTTTTCTGGATGAAGTGGGCGATTTGAGCCTCGAGGCCCAGGCCAAGCTATTGCGTTTCCTCGAAGAGGGCGAGTACTACCGGGTCGGCGGCACCAAGAAGCGTATGGCCCAGACCCGAATCGTCGCCGCCACGAACAAAATGTTGGAGGATATGATTGCGGCTGGAAAATTTCGCCAGGACCTCTATCACCGCCTGGCAGTCATAAAGATCGAAATCCCTTCCCTCAACCAGCGCCGAGAGGATATCATTCCCATTGCCAAGCACTATCTGGTTGAATTCGCCGAGAAGTTCGGCAAGACTTTTACCGGTCTCGGTACCGAAGCCGAAGCGGTCTTTAAAGCCCACCATTGGACCGGTAATGTTAGAGAGTTAAAGAACATTATCGAACGGGCGGTACTTCTCGGAAGCGGTCCGGAGCTGCAACTCGACAGTCTCGGGATGGAAGTGGCGGGACAGGACCCGACACAATCTGCCGCGGGAACCGGCAAACAACTGCCAGCCTTGGCTCCGGAAGGAATCGATCTGCCCGATATTATTGCCGGCATCGAAAAATATTACTATGAAGCCTCTCTGGGGGTCACGGATGGCAACGAAAGCCGGGCGGCCAAACTGTTGGGGGTCAGCCGCGACACCTTTCGGTATCGGCGCAAAAAGCTGCTGGATTAATTCCCGGAGTTAGCACCAAGATTCAAAGAATTGTGAGTCCAAACTGCCTTCCTGCTTTCTGCTCTTTTCGTTGGGGCAATTTCCACACCGTTGATGGGGTATTTACCCCATTCCAGCCGGCGCTCAAAACGATTCGTCTCGGCACGAAATAGCCATAAAATTCTGTAAATATTCTGTTTATTCCCATAATTCTCTTGTGGCACGATAATTGTTAAAGAGAGTAAGAAACACCAATTGCTGCAGGGGAAACTGACAATGATTAACACCTATCAAAAACTGAAATACTTGAAGACATTGCTGATCGATGATGATCGGTTCGTTCGGAATTCCATGGAACTGGCTTTCACCCAGAAAGGCTATCCGCTCCGGGTCGTCAAAACCGCAGAGGAGGGCTTGAGGGCGCTTGAGCAAGAGGCATTCGATATCATTATAAGTGACTATAGACTGCCCGGGATGAATGGACTGGAATTCTTCCGACAGGCCATCAGCAGTAACCCCAATACCATAACGGTTTTGATTTCCGCCGGCGGAAATCACGATGCCATCGCAACGGCCTATTCTATCGGCATCAACGACTATCTCCCCAAACCCTTTACCCTCGATGCCTTATGGGCCACTTTGGTTATGCATGCGGGAAGGAGCATTGCCGGCGATCATCAGGTGACCGGCTTGCAATCGCAGGACCAGGTGCCGGTTGAGATAAACTGGTCTCTATCAAGGTGCTGTTAGCCGGAAAACGGCTTGATATTTTCCGGCGACGAATCATAGATGCCGGGGCTTTCGAATTCTGTTCGGCTCACATTTGCCATCATTCCCACCAAGTGTCTTGTCCGTTTATCAATCCTGTGTTAGACGTGTGATCAACCGCTGAACGACCTTTGCGGTCGGCCGCACGGTTTTTGATGTCAACGCATCAGCCATCCTTACGATTAAAATTTCCAACAAATAACACAGGAACGCCTATAAATCATATCGGAGGATTTGATGAACGATTTCATTCCGAAACACTACCACATCACCCTCACACCGGACCTGGAAGGCTTTCGATTTTCAGGCGCGGTCATCATAACCGGTGAACTTCCTTCCCGCTTGAATGAGGTAACTCTCAACGCACTCGAGTTGGCCATTTGGCGCTGCCGTGTGACGATCGACGGTGCCAAACTAATTTGCCCCTTTTTTATGGATCCCGCCAAGGAAGAACTATGCATTCGACTACCACGCGCTTTTGCGGGCGAGCTAGAAATCTCTATCGATTTCGAAGGTTTGATTAATGATCGGATGGCCGGGTTTTACCGCAGCCGATACAGCAAAGACGGGCAATCACATTACTTAGCGGTGACCCAATTCGAGGAGAGCGACGCCCGGCGTGCGTTTCCGTGCCTGGATCATCCCAACAAAAAGGCGACGTTCGATATTATTTTGATCGTCGATGCCGGATTGTCAGCGATATCCAACACGGTTAGCGAGACCGAAGAGCCGGTTGATAACGGCAAAAAGCGTGTCACCTTCAGGCGAACGCCAAGAATGTCGACCTATCTGTTGTTTTTCGGTGTCGGTGACTTCGAGTTTGTACAAAGCCATTCAGATGGCCGGGTGCGCGCCGCAACCCCCCCCGGTATGGGCCAATACGCTGTCTATGGACTGGAATTCGGTCGGCTTGCGCTTCGTTACTGTGAAGAGTATTACCGGATTCCCTATCCCTTGCCGAAGATGGACCTTATCGCCGTGCCGGATTTTGCCTTTGGGGCCATGGAAAACTGGGGGGCGATAACATTCCGCGAAAACCTGTTACTGCACTACTCGGACATAACCTCCCGGGCGGGTGAGGAGCGTATATGCGAGGTGATCGCCCACGAGATCGCTCACCAGTGGTTCGGGAATCTGGTGACGCCTTCGGACTGGCGCTACCTGTGGCTCAACGAGAGTTTTGCTACATTTTTCGGCTATGGGGTCGTCGACCATTATCATCCCGAATGGGGTATTTGGGAACAGTTCATCAGCAGTCAGACTGAAAGTGCTCTGACGCGTGACGGTCTGCACGAGACTTTTGCCATTGAGATTCCCGGGGGTGAACATGTGGTGATCAATACCAGCACCGCCCCGATTATTTACAGCAAGGGCGGCAGCATCCTGCGCCAGATAAAAGAATTCATCGGCGAGGATTTGTTTCGGGAGGGATTGAACCGTTACCTGAATACGCATGCCTACGGCAATGCCGCCAGTCAACAACTATGGGAGGCATTTGAAAGCACGTCGGATATACCGGTGACCCGGGTGATGAAAAGCTGGGTCGAGCAACCGGGTTATCCGGTGGTCACTGTCGAGCGCCAGGGCGCGACGCTTCGTCTGCAGCAACGCAGATTCTCTTATCTACCGAATTCTTTTAAACAGTTGTGGGAAATACCGATCAGTGTCAGTATGATTCAGCCCGATGGTGACGCGCAGGTCTTGCGCACACTTATGGCGGATGAAACATTGGTTGTCGATCTCGCACCGGATACTGCCGCTTACAAGGTCAATGTCGGCCAAAGTGGATTCTACCGTGTCCACTATGTCACCCCCGACGATCTTGAAAGCCTCGGGGCCCTGGTCCGTAAAAACGCCTTAGAGGCAGCGGACCGTTGGGGCCTCCAAAATGATCTTTATGCGTCGGTCAGGTGTGCCGATGCCGGTATCGATGACTACCTCGAGTTTTTAAAATTCTATGAAGCCGAGGAGGCGTTCCTGCCCCTTTCCAGCATTACCGCCAACTTGTTTCAAACCTATAACGTCCTTTCGGGTAAGAAGAAAAAGAAGGTAGCGTCCTTTGGCCGGCAACTGCTCCAGGATGCCCTGAAAAGAATCGGTCGACAACCCCGGACCGACGAGATTTTTACGACCTCCCTGCTGCGGGATCAAATCTTGCTTCCGGCTGCGGTTTTCGGGTCGGAAGACGTCATCGATTTTGCCACAAAGCAACTCGCCATTTTACGTGACGGCGGCACCATCCACCCCGACATCCATAGGAGCGTTCTGCAGATCGGAGCACTGAGCGGCGGTTCAGAGGTCTTCGATTGGCTCCGACGGCGTTTTCTTTCCACGGTCAACGAACACGATCGTCTCAACATTCTCAGTGCAATAGGGTGGTTCAAAGATGCTTCAATCATGAACCAGGCCCTTGAGTTCACCCTGGAAAACGTCCCGCAAAAAAACAAATTTATCCCGATCGTGGCAGTAGCCGCCAACCCGCACTTGAGCGATCATCTCTGGGTCTGGTATACGGACCACCTGCAGAATCTGGAGGCGTTTCATCCGCTGCTTTATGAAAGAGTGATCGCGGCCGTCATTCCTTCGGCAGGAATCGACCGGCTGGATACTGTTCAGGGGTTTTTTAAGGCATACGTCGAAAAACATCCCCACACCGGTGACGTGGTCAGATTGGCGTTGGAGAAACTTGCGATCAACGTCCGGATGCGGCAACAGGCAGAATCCACCGTTTAAACCGTTTAAACGGAATATTTTACTGCCGGCTCTGACCAAAAATAAAGACAGAACCATCCGTGGTTCTGCCTTTTGCTATCCATACGCGCTTACCGACGCCGATAAGCTCAATCCGAACCCCATGGCGGCATATTCTTTTAAACCGGCTTTGGCGCCTGAAATCGTGGGGCCGAGATCCCAGAGCGCCATGAAACCCTCGCGCATCATCTTCAAGCCCTCCTCCTCTTTGAAAATACTCAAAAACTATGAACATCTTATTTGCCTGTTCCCTCACGACAAGTCTTGACACAGCAGCCTTAATTTTATAACCATTTGATAAATTCATGCCTTGCCTATTGAACGAGTAGAAAGAGTTTGCATGCCAGAAAGCCGCGTATTGCATATAACCAAGCATGCCAGCCTGATCAAACGATACCAACCCCTCTTGGTTACGGAGAATCGTTTTAAATGAATCGGCGAACCTTCCTGAAGATTGTCGGCATGAGCAGCATCTCGATGGCTGCCGGCTGTACCCCCGATCCGTATAACCAACCCCGACCTGACAAAACACTTTACTCACTGATTCACGCACCCGACGACATGGTGACCGGTGATGCCACGTGGTATGCGTCCACTTGCCGGGAGTGCCCGGCGGGTTGCGGTATACTGGCCAAAAATCGGGAAGGTCGTGTCATCAAGATCGAAGGCAACCCGCTGCATCCGATTAATCAGGGTAAGCTCTGCATGCGCGGACAAGCCGCAGTGCAGGGGATCTTCAACCCGGACCGGATCAATACACCCCTATTAAAAGAAAACGGCGCATGGCGTCCGGTTACATTCAAAGAGGCGGGTTACATTCTCAAAACCAAAGCCAAGGCAGCTTCCGGTGCCGGACCTGATAGGGTTCGAATGCTGAGTGAGGTCGTCGGCACGAGCTTGGAAAAACTCTTCAACGACGCCCTGAAACAGTGGAGATCGAATGGACCGCTTTTCTACGAACCCTTTGCCTATGAAACGCTGAAAGCGGCCAATGAGGCTGTCTTCAGTGTCAAGGGGCTGCCCTCGTATCACATAGACGAGGCCGATGTCCTGATCGGCTTTGGCGCCGATTTCCTGGAAAGTTGGCTCTCTCCTGTGGAATACGCCCGTAAATTCAAATCGATGCACGCTCTGCGGAACGGACGCAAAGGCCGGTTTTTCCACATTGGTCCCCACATGTCACTCACCGCTGCCAACGCCGATTTATGGTTGGCCTGCCGACCCGGCAGCGAGGCTGTTCTGGCTCTCGGTCTGATCGGCGAAGTCATGCGCGGCGGTCGTGTCATCGGTCCGGAAACGCCTCTGCGCGCCGAACTCGAGAGCGTTACGGCCCCTTACCTTAAAGATCGAGTGATTGAGTTGACCGGTGTTGGTACCGAAGCCTATGAACGCCTGGTCAATGCATTGATGCAAGCCGAAAATCCATTGATACTTGGGTCCGGTGTTGCTGCTGCCGGACCGCAGGCGCTGCAGACCGACGTGGCAGTAAACTATCTCAATTGGATTATGAATCCGCAACTGCCGCTGCACGACTTTGGGCAACGGCACCGGGTTGAGGTTGCGGCCACCCGGGCGGAGGTTTTGAACTTCATCGAGGCTCTCGATCAGGAGCCGGTCGATCTGTTGCTCCTGAACAATGTCAATCCCGTTTTCACCACCCCCGGGGGCGCTGATTTCGAACAAATCCTCCGGAGAGACGCCCTGTTCGTTGTGTCTTTCAGCAATTTTATGGACGAAACAACGGCCATGGCTGACCTTATTATGCCCGTCAGCCTGTCATTGGAGACCTGGGATGAATACAGTGGCAAGTTGGAATTCGTTTCGACCATTCAGCCGGCAATGGGAAGAGTCAATGGCCGCGATCGCATCGGCGATGTTTTTCTGGAAGCTGCCTTTGACAAGAACAGTCCCGACGATAGCTTCAAAGCTTACCTGATAGCCGATTTGATTGCGAAAAAACGAATCGGGCAAGAGATGGAATGGCTGCAGACTTTGCAAAATGGCGGTATCTTCAAAACTGCCGAAGAGCAGGCGATCCCGCTACCGCCTGCCGCGCCGACAACCTTGGACCCAAGACTTTCTGCGGAGATCAAACCGCCGGCGGATAACGAGTTCACGTTTATTGCAACGCCCTCCATCCGTTTTTTTGACGGCCGTGGCGCCAACAGGCCCTGGCTGTGCGAAGTTCCTGATCCGATTACGCGCGTCGCCTGGCAAGCGCCGGTGCTAGTGAATCCGCGAACGCTCGAGACCGAAGGACTGAAACAAGGAGACCGGATTCAAATTGTCAGCAATTGGGGGCAGGTGGAGGCTCCGGTTTTCGAAACCATGAGCGTTGTCCCTGGCGTCCTATCCATTAGTATCGGACAGGGACATAAAGATTTTGGGCGCTATGCCGCCGGCAAGGGTGTCAATCCGATCTTGATCACACCACCCGATCCGGTCGATGGTACCGGCAGCCCGCAATTTATGGTTTCCGGAGTCCAGATCAAGAAAACCGGCCAGACGATGAAGCTCGCCCACACCGACGGCAACCGGACCCAGCTCGGACGTAAAATCGCGGTCAGCGTTCCGTTGCGTTCTCTCGAATCCCTGAAGCAGCGCAAGAAAGCCGGATTGACCATGTGGGATTTTCCCTTAACTTTGCCGCTTCCGGAAGGATATGATCCCAAACGCGATTTTTACAAACCGCACGATCATAATGACTATCGTTGGGGCATGGTGGTGGACCTGGATCGCTGCATCGGATGCGGTGCCTGCGCGGCCGCATGTTACGCCGAAAACAACATCGGCATTGTCGGAGTCGAACGTGTGCTCGAGGGACGCGAAATGGCCTGGCTTAGCATTGAACGTTATGAGGACAAGAATAATCCGGAACGGATCACCTTTTTGCCGCTCATGTGTCAGCACTGCGACAATGCACCGTGTGAGTCGGTTTGCCCTGTATATGCGCCCCATCACAACAAGGAGGGGATGAACAATCAGATTTACAACCGTTGCATCGGAACGCGCTATTGCAGTCAGAACTGTCCCTACAAGGTGAGACGGTTTAACTGGTATAGCTGGGAATGGCCGAACCCGCTTCAATACCAGCTCAACCCCAACGTGACCGTCCGGGCCAAGGGCGTCATGGAGAAATGCTCCTTCTGCGTACAGCGCATCAAAGAGGCTCACGGCTGGGCCAAGAATGAAGACCGTAAGATTCGGGACGGTGAGGTGGTGCCGGCTTGTGTGCAGACGTGCCCCACCGATGCCCTTGTTTTCGGCAGTCTGATGGATCCGAATAGCCGTGTGAGAAAAATGGTGGACGACCCTCGATCCTACCAAATCATGGGTTATCTAAACACTAAGCCGGGAGTTATTTACCTGAAGAAGGTAGTGCAGGAAGTCTAGTCCCGTCTCGGCGGGATTGGTCCGTTAAGCCGGTTAACAGGCTCAACGGGCTCAACAGGCCCAACAGACTCACCGGGCCCAACGGACAAAACGGGAACTTAGTATGAGCGAACTGACTTTTAACCGAATTGATGATACGGTACTGGATACGCTGACACCCGCCCGTGGGACCTATTGGCTGACCGTGGTGTTGCTGTTCATGGGAATCCTGGTCGGGCTGTCCTGCTGGCTTTACCAGATTTTCACGGGAATCGGAGTCGCCGGTATGAACATACCGGTGGCCTGGGGGACCTATCTGATTAATTTTGTGTTCTGGGTCGGTATCGCCCATTCCGGGACGCTGATATCCGCCATTCTGCACCTGTTTCGGGCCGGATGGCGCAACCCCATCGCCCGGGCCGCCGAAACCATGACAGTGTTCGCGGTCTGCACCGCCGGCTTGTTCCCGTTCATCCACCTGGGGCGCGTCTGGCTGGTCTACTATATGCTGCCGATACCGACCCAAAGAACTCTGTGGCCCAATTTTCAGTCGCCATTGATGTTCGACGTGGTGGCGATAAGCACCTACCTGACGGTCAGTTCCCTGTTTTGGTATACCGGCATGCTGCCTGATCTGGCCATCATCAGAGACCGTGCCGTCGGCAGGCGCAAGAAGATATTTACCTGGTTGTCCCTGGGTTGGACCGGAACCCATGAGCAATGGCGCCATTACACCCGCATCTATCTTTTCTTCGCCGCCTTGGCCACGCCATTGGTTATCTCGGTGCACAGCGTGGTTTCCTGGGATTTTGCCTTAGGGGTGGTGCCCGGTTGGCACACGACCATCTTCGCCCCTTACTTCGTGGCCGGTGCGATTCATTCCGGCCTGGCGATGGTTTTAACATTGATGATCCCTCTGCGGAAGATCTTCAAGTACGAGAAGATCATCACGATGCACGTATTGGAGAGCGTGGCCAAAACCATTGTTCTCACCGGAATGATCGTCGGTTTCGCATACGGGACGGAGTTCTTCATCGCCTGGTATAGCCAAAACCCGGTGGAGGAGTACATTTTCTCCTGGAGGGCCACGGGTGACTATGCCATCCCCTTTTGGATCATGGTCACTTGCAACACCATCATACCCCTGGCCTTTTTAATCAAGAAGATCCGAACCACCATACCATGGTTGTTTGCAATCTCCATCGTCGTCAACATCGGCATGTGGTACGAGCGTTTTATCATCATTATTACCAGTGTCGGGCGCGATTTTCTGCCGAATGCCTGGAGTCTATACAGACCGACCCTTGTCGAGTTCGGCATCATGCTCGGCAGCTTCAGCCTGTTCTTTTTTCTCTTCGTGCTTTTCGTCAAGCACATGCCGTCGGTTTCCATGACTGAAATGAAGGAAACCCTGGTCGAGGGAGGCGATCATGGCCATTGATACATACCTCATGGGGCTGTTTAAACGCGAGGAACATGCGGTGGCAGCCGTCCATGATCTCAAAAATACGCAATGGACGCTGCACCGAGTCCACAGCCCCATACCGAGTCACAAGCTCTCTGAAGCACTCAAGCTCAAAACCAGCAAGGTGGGGTGGTTTACACTCTGCGGGGGAATCATCGGATTTTTTGCGGGTTTTTTGTTGGCCATCCTAACGGCCGAACGTTGGGATCTGATCGTCAGCGGCAAGCCGGTCCGTGCGCTGGTGCCGTTTGTCATCGTGGGATTCGAGTTCACCGTGCTCTTTGCCATCTTCGGCAACCTGATCGGGTTTCTGACCCAGACCCGCCTGCCGCGCATGCAAAATCTCGAAAACTATGACGAGCGCTGTTCCGGCGAGCATTTCGGTGTGCTGGCATCCTGCCGGGAAGATCAGCAGGGGGAATTGCATTCCCTGTTCCAAAAAAACGGTGGCGATGTTCGCGTTTTTGATTGACTCTATTTACTTCTGCCGGCTTATCTTCAGATGGCGGGCATTTTATCGTTAAAAGCAATTGACTCTCTTACCGACAGGTTCAAAAATGGCCGACGAAGGAAAGAAATCATCTTACTGGATCGCATGGTCTGCACTGATCGTCATCGGTTTCGGGACGTTCATCTATTTGACAGCCAGCGGGCATCCCGATCAGGCCTGGAAGGCCTACCTGATCAATTTCTTGATCTGGTCGGCGATCGCTCAAGGGGGCCTGCTTTTCTCTACCCTGATGCACACCGTCAAGGCCAAGTGGAGTGGCCCGCTTTCAGGGCTTTCCGAGGCTTTCACAGGGTTTTTCCCGGTGTCTTTCATTCTCTTTCTGGTCTTGTTTTTTGGCGGGACGCATGTGTTTCCCTGGTCCCACGGACACGACCTTCACGGCAAGGAGGTCTGGCTCAACATTCCCTTTCTATTCACTCGGGGTCTGTATTGCCCTTTTTATTCTTTACGGCCTGGGTTTTGGTTACCTTTATTATTCTCTGCAGCTCAAAAAAGTGAACACCACCAACGGTAAAGGCATTATCCGAACCCTGTTTCGTAAACTGCAAGGCGGCCGTCAACAGGATCCGGAGGTTATACGAAAACGGGTGGATGTGCTGGCCATCCTTTATATGCTGGCCTTTACTCTGGTCCTTTCTCTCATCGGATACGACCTGGTGATGGCCCTTGACCCGCACTGGATTTCGACTCTTTTCGGGGCCTACACCTTTGTCAAGGCCATTTATGTCGGCTTAGGGGCGCTGATCATATTCGCGGCCGTCATGCACCTCTATCCGAAGAACGATTTCAAGCTGCCTTCATCTCAATTTCACGATATCGGCAAACTCTTCTTTGCGTTCTGCCTGGTATGGGCGGACTTTTTCTATGTGCAGCTGGTTGTCATCTGGTACGGCAACATACCCGAAGAGACCGCTTACGTTATCGAGCGGGTCATGATGGTTCCCTGGAAATATCTGGCCTGGTTGGTCTTTGCCGTTTCCTTTGTGATTCCTTTTTTTATCCTTCTCAATCGGAAAGTAAAAACCATGCCCGTTTTTATGATGGTGCTTGCCGCATTTATGATTACCGGCATTTGGCTGGAACATTTGCTTCTTGTGGGGCCGGCGCTGAGTCATTCAACGCATACCCTTCCATTGGGAATTGAAGATTTTTTAATCAGTCTTGGTTTTTTGGGCCTCATGTTGATGGCCCTCAACTCCTTCCTGCGACAGTTTCCGGAACTGGCACGCACTGAGCAGAGGGAGGTGGGTTGATGGAAGTTATCCTTACCGCAATCGCGCTAACGACCCTTCTGATTGCCGTAATCGTTTTGGGAATAAAATACGGGAACGCCCTTGTAAGAAACAAGGTGCCGATTCTATTGCTTGTTTCTGCGCTGGCGATGGTGATCGGGTTCATTTATTTTTTTTATTTCACACCCGGGAAGAAGATCGGCGTGGAACAGCCGATACCCTTCAGCCACAGGGTACATGCCGGAGTAAAAGAGATCCAGTGCCAGTTCTGCCACCCCTACGTGGGGCGATCCATCAACCCGGG
This sequence comes from uncultured delta proteobacterium, assembly GCA_963848135.1. Classification (GTDB taxonomy): domain Bacteria; phylum Desulfobacterota; class Desulfobacteria; order Desulfobacterales; family SG8-13; genus JARFQH01. The sequence goes on along the minus strand of CAWKCK010000007.1, from coordinate 38,385 downwards.
GTTGCCGCCGGTGGAGAAATGCCTTTACTGTCACAACCACATCATTGCCAATCATCCGCAGATTTTAAAAGAACATCGCTATTACAATACCCGGACACCCACCCCGTGGAAAAAGGCCAATTACCTGGCCGAGCATGTATTATTCAACCACCAGCGCCATATCAGAAAAGAGATCGCCTGCAAAGAATGTCACGGAGAAATTGAGACCATGGACCGCATTAGAGGTAAGTACTTCTATATGGAGTTCTGTATCAAATGCCACCGGGAGAAAAAAGTCAACCTCGGCTGTTGGCTGGCCTGCCACAGCTAAAAGGCGCGGATGGTAAACGGATGTCGGGGCGCATTTGGATACAAACAAGAATCGTTAGGATGTGTTCGGTTGATGACAACATCGAATTGATTTGAAAGGAATCCGGATTCAATGGCTATTACTGCCGATGAAAGCGCGGCGACAACTTACCCGACAGCGATTGCATTCTGTCTCACATCAGCCTTTTGGTTTGCCGGTGCCGTCAGTTTTGGAATGATCGGTGCGGGGTACCTGATCGCACCGGATTTTATGGCCAATATCGGCTGGCTTCATTTCGGCAAAGCGCGTCCCATTCATGTGAATCTGGTTCTCTTCGGATTTGTAACGCCAGGGTTGTTGGCCAGCGCGTTTTATTTCGTACCAAAACTGCTGCGGACAGAACTTTTCAGTGAAAAACTGGGTGTTTTTACGGCCGTTCTATGGAATATCACCCTGATTTTCGCGATTATAGGCATCGCCGCCGGTCACTCCCAGGGGCGGGAATACGCCGAACTTCCGTGGTCGGTGGACATCATGGTCGTGGTGCTCTTCCTGTTGGTGATTATCAATGTTGTTTTGACCATCGCTCAACGCAAAGAACCGATTCTTTATGTTTCCGTATGGTACGTAACCGCAGCCATGGTTCTCACCGCAACCACTTATTGCATCGGCAATGTGATCTGGAAACCCGATACCGGCGCACTGCTCGGCATCCCGGATGCCATCTTGCTCTGGTTTTATGGTCACAACGTTTTTGGCTTGTTGTTGACGCCCATGGGACTCGGCGTTGCCTACTATGTTTTGCCGATTGCGACACGTAGCCCCCTTTACAGCCACACCCTGTCCCTGATCGGTTTCTGGTCGCTCATCATCGTTTATACCCATATCGGGACCCACCACCTGCTTCAGGTTCCGGTGCCTACCTATTTGAAAGTTATCGCCATTGTCGACAGTGTGGCTATGGTGATTCCGGTTATGGTTGTACTCATTAACCTCTGGTTTACAATGAAGGGCAAACTTGGGGCCATTCATAGCGACATTGGCGCAAAATTTGTCTTTGCCGGTTTAGTTTATTATTTTTTCGTCAATATCCAGGGCTCCATGATGGCGTTGCCCATTGTTCAACGGGTGACCCATTTCAACAATTGGGTGGTGGCACACGCCCATATCGGGGTTCTCGGTTTTGCCGGTATCACCGCCCTGGGCGGCATCTATTTTCTCCTTCCGAGAATTACCGGTAAACCGATTTACAGCAGATTCCTGGCTGACCTTCAGTACTGGCTGGTGTTGATCGGCATTACTGGTTTCGCCATTGTGCTCACCATCGCGGGCCTTATTCAGGGTCAGGCCTGGATCAATGGTGAAACTGTCTATCGCGTGTTGCCGCAGATTCATCCTTATTACATCGTGCGGGTAATGCTTGGATCGACGATCGCAGTCGGCGCTTACGTCGGCCTGTATAATATCTTACGTTCGATTTTCTACACTCCGGGAGAAACAGCATGAGAATGTCGCCTTCCGCAATTATAGGCGGTGCTCTGTCTATCCTTGCTTTAATTATACTCTTAATGGTTTATCTACCCTATGCTCAAAGAGACATGACGCCCTCTGAAATATGGCGCGACCGAACGCAGGTTGAACAAGCCGGCCGTATCATTTATACCCGAAATGGGTGTGTGTATTGCCACAGCCAATCGATCAGGGCTTTCGACTGGGGGCATGGGGCGAATCGAATCGCCCAGGCCGGCGATTATGTGAGCGATGAGCCGATTTTGCTCGGCTCTCAACGGACCGGTGTGGATCTCTCCCAAGAGGGGGGTGAACATCCGGATGATTGGCATTTCGCGCACTTTGTCAATCCGCGCTACACCCGGCCGAGCTCGATCATGCCGCCCTTCGAGTGGTTGGGAATGGCTGAAATCGTCACACTCACCCAGTACGTCCAGGGATTGGGTTTCAAAGATGCCGATCATCGCATGGAGCGGCAACGCTACTGGAAGGAATTGGCCTCTGAAGCTTACGAAGCCGGCCCGGATGTGAATGTCAAATGGCTGGCGGAACACGTGCCCAAGGGTTGGCGAGAGATTCCCAACCCCTACCCGACGACCCCGGCGGGACTTCAACGAGGGCATAAGATCTATCAGGAACATTGCATCGGCTGCCATGGACCCATTGGCGACGGTATGGGACCGGCGCAACCCTGGATTTACCCGCCACCCTTAAATTTTACGATCCTCAAAGGCAGGGAAATATCGGGTGGCATAATTTACTACCAGGTTATGAACGGGATTACCGGGACAGCCATGCCCTATTTCAAGCGCGAACTCGAATCTCAAAAAATATGGGAAGTGGGCGATTACGTTGCGGTCTATTTTATAAACCAGAGTGACGCCAACAAGGATCCACGGGGTATCGATGCCTCATGGGAACCGTGATGACGGGACCGATCGGGATCTGATAGGCAGTTCCCGTCATCCGCTAAGCACCGCGGCCCAGGAAGCACCAAACACCAAACACGAAACACCAAACACGAAACACGAAACCATGTATTTTCCTTATTTGATCGTCTACATGTCAGCCGGGTTCGTGATCAGCCTCGTCACGTTCCTTTGGGCCCTGAACGCGGGACAGTTCAGGGATCAACAACGCGCACGCTATTTACCGTTGGAAGGGGTCGCAGACACGGCACCGGTGAAAGCCCCACGCTACTATCGGATCAAAATAATCATCTTGTTTGTGATGGCATGTTCCGGTTTGATCACAACTGCAGCTGCAATTGCCTATACGGTTTGGCCAGCCAACTGAATCATGACCTTTATGGCGAATATGTTGAATGAAACCGGTTGAGGTCATTGTCTTAAATGGATCGAAGATAGAGGATAACCATGCGCTTATTTGAAATGGTTGGAATCGAAGATTTTGTTTTGTACTTTTTCCCTTCGCTGGCGTTTATTTTTGTCTTTGCCGCCGGGTTGTCGTTTGCATATTTTCGCCGTAAAAACTCAGAAAACAAGCTCACTACCATTATTGAAAAATTTCCGGGCGGCATAGAAGGCAGAAATGCACCGTTTCCACTGGTTCTTTTCATGATTATCGCCGGTACCGTCATCTGGGTGCTGGGCTATATTTTGTTCATCGGTCTTTCGGGGATTATAATATAATGGAAAATATGGCGCACCGAGAATCGACGTTGTTGACCTGGGTGATCATTTTCTTGTTACTTCTGATTGTCTCTTTCAAGGGCGGATTGGCCTATTTTATTGTCGGGGATCGCGGCATGCCCGATTGGGATTACCGACCGCTGAAAGACGTTCCCGGGGAGTCCCCGTATGCGATCTACGAAGTTTTCCCTTTTCCGCAACATGTGCGAGGGGATGCGAGCGAGTACCCGCGACCAGGTAATAAATTCAACCAAAGCCTGTTTCCGCCACCGAAACAGAACCTGACGGGTGAGAATGAATGAAGAAACTGTTACTATTGATCATAATTGCTGGCTTAGGTACCGTGGTTTACAACGTATTGATGTACTACGATAACAACTTTCCTTACGGCAGGATGCGGGAGACACCGGCAGTCCGACCTTACGAAAAACCCCTGCCGATAATGGAAGCCGGATTGGTGCCGGTCCACGGTGGGGAGGCCCTATACCGCGCCGCCAACCCCGAGGCGTTGACTTCGCCGCTGCCCTCGGGAGATTCCAAGGTGGTGAAAGAAGGTTCCCAGCTCTATTTTACTTTCTGTCAGCAGTGCCACGGGATCAACCACGACGGCATCGGAACCGTGGGACAAAGCTTTGCACCGCTGCCCACCGACCTGCGGAGCCCGAGGGTTCAGTCTCAGACTGACGGCGCACTGTTTCAACATATCAGCTACGGTATTGGCGGCAAGGGGAGGCAACCGGCGCTGGCAACGACGATTTTCATCGACGATCGCTGGAAGATAATTGCATTCGTCAAATCCCTCGGTCCACGGTAGAATAACGCCGGTTCCCGGTCGAACCGGTTCAGGCAGTGGAAAAAAAGTTCCGTCCTGGCGGAACTTTTTTTATTTTTGCCGGGATCAAATTTTATAAAAATTTACTTTCATGGATCAAACGGGTAGGGACTATCGCTCGATGAAACCAGAAACCGACAATTGTGACCTGTGCGGTTTGACACTGCGATACGGCCAACATGCCCTGCTTTCTGCCGGGCAAGAATACAGATTTTGCTGTTTGGGGTGTCAGCAGGTGTTCAGCATGCTTTCCGCCGCCAGCGGACGCGATGATCCGGCACAATTTCGGGACACAGATCTTTTCAAACAGTGCCAGGAACTGGGTATCATTCCGGCGTTGGAAACCGATCTCCGGCCGGATGATCCCTCGCCAGACTTGCCGGTCACTGCCGCGGAAGACGACAGTGAAGATGACGGCGCGCGACTTTTTGAAACCTCTGCCGAATCCAATATTCTTACCCTTCGGCTCAGGATCGACGGAATGTGGTGTCCGGCGTGTGCCTGGTTGATCGATGCTTCCCTCAAGAGGCTCCCCGGCGTCCTGAGGACCGGCTGCAATTTTTCAACCGATCGTCTGCGTTGCGCCTACGATCCGGTTATGACCTCACCGGATCGGATTATCGCACGCATCGAACGTCTCGGCTATCATGCGGCCGCGCCTGGTAAAGGCGGACGCGCCCGTGACCAGCGCAGGGAGACCATCCGTTTTGCTGTATCCGCCTTTCTGACAATGAACGTGATGATGATTTCTTTTGCCCTCTATTCGGGATTCTTCAGTTCGTTGACGCCGGATGCGGTGGCCAAACTGTCCTGGCCGATTTTTATAATGGCGACGGTCGTAATGGTTTACGGCGGAAAGTTTATCTTCTTAAAAGCCTTGGCCGGCTTTTCAAATGCCGCTTTCAGCATGGAAACCCTAATCGCCATCGGGGCCTCCAGTGCCTACCTCTTCAGCGTTTTCAACCTGGCCCGTGGCGATATCCATCTTTACTTTGACACGGCCGCCATGTTGGTCACCCTGGTGCTGCTGGGGAAGTTGCTGGAGCGAAATGCCAAAGAAAAGGTCCTCGAGGATCTTGATGCCTTTTTTTCACTGAAACCCACCAAGGTAAAGATTTGCAGTCAAGAGTACCCGGAGGGACGGTATGTAGCGGCGGAGTATTTGCGAAAAAACGACCTGTTCCTGCTCGATGACGGAGAAATCGCACCGGCTGACGGGCGGGTGATAGACGGGGACGGGCTGGTCGATGAGTCCTCTTTGACCGGCGAGGCCCGCCCGGTATCGATGCGCTCGGGAAGCTTCATTCGCAGCGGAACCAAAGTCAACCGTGGCAGTTTCAAAGTCAAGGCGCTTGCCGTGGGGGAAGAGTCTACCTTGGGGCAAATGATGCGCATCATCGAAAGAACCCTCGGGCAAAAGACGGCTCTCGAAGGCAAAACAGATCGCCTGTTGAACGGATTTGTTCCTTTCATCGTTTTGCTTGCTGCGGGCACTGCAGCCTACGGCATCCTCAGGGGGTTGGGTCCCGGGGAGGCGCTGGTTCGGGCTGTTACGGTACTGGTCATTTCCTGTCCGTGTGCCTTGGGGTTGGCCATCCCCTTGGCCCGTGTGGCCGGTATCTCCCTCTCGGGTCGGCAGGGAATCCTTGTGCGGGATTATGCGGCCTTTGAACAGACCCGGCAAGTCGATACCTTTATTTTTGACAAAACCGGAACCCTGACAGAAGGCCGATGGCGGTTGCTGGATATCGTGCCCTTGGGCGACCTGCCGCCTGACCGGATCATGGCCCTGGCTGCGGCCCTCGAAAAGGAATCGGATCACCACTTGGCCCTGGAACTCAAACGCAGGGCCCAAGCACGCGCAATCGAACCGGCGGTGATTACCGATGTCAGTTATGCGCAAAACGGTGTCTGGGGGCGCATCGAAGACAAGGAAGTCAAAATCGGATCAGAGGGGTTTCTCGCGGTGGAAATAGCAGCCGCTACCCGGCGGCCCTCGATGAACGGCCTAAGCTCTGATGCGATTCCATCACCGGTTTACATGAGCTTTGACGGCCGTTTGTGCGCACTGCTGGTTTTTGGGGATGACATCCGCAAGGGTGCCCGAGAGACCGTCGAACGGTTAAAGGCGAGGGGGTATTCTCTGGCCGTGGTATCCGGGGATGATCGCGATGCCACCCGCCGGTTTTCAGAATCGATAGGAATTACAACCGCGGTAGGGGCCCTTCTGCCCGAGGAAAAAGCGGTCTTTCTTGCCAAACAGCGCAAAGCGGGCCGCAAAGTGGCGATGGTGGGCGATGGGGTTAACGATGCACCGGCGATGGCCACCGCTGATCTGGCCGTCGCCATCCATTCCGGCAGCCATCTGGGGCGGGAACTGGCTGACATCACCTTGATGCGCGGTGAACCGCGACAGATCCTGGACTTCCTCCGCCTGGCCGAAATGACCAACCGCAAGGTTCTCCAAAACCTCTGGTTTTCCTTTACATACAACTTTATCAGCATCCCGTTGGCCATGAGCGGACTGTTGAATCCACTGGTGGCTGTTTGCGCCATGCTTCTCAGTAGCCTGACGGTAACAACCAATACCCTTCTTCTGGTCCGTTCCGCCGCGGCTGTCTTGCCCGCAGGAAAAATCTTATCAAATGATCGGGATTCCCTTGATCATCCGCGCAACTAATAGTATAATAGACTTAAATTACAATAAATTATCGGCGTGTACCGCAAGGGGTGGTTCCTGACCGACTCCGGGCCCACAGTTGATTCGCCAGTTTTTTGTGATTATTTTCGTACTGTCTCTCGTCTCATTCTACCCGACCCGCGCGACCGCCTGTTAGTCCGATTCACGATGCCGATGAAAGGGTGAAGGTCGATCCGGACCCTTTAATATCCATGTCCAGCCTGTTCCTATGGGCCCCGTGTACGTGATTTTCCGAACCGAGGGCCACCAATGACCGGAGAAATCAAGGCGGTTTTGCGAGACTTCCGGCAGGTACGTATAGACGGAGGGGTGTTTGGATCTAATGGTAATGAAATGCGCCGGATTCCGTCGAATAAGATGTGGTGTACTGGAATTGGCAAATCGTTCGGATCACCCGATCACCGCTTCGTATCATTTCAAAATGAGTCTTTATCTAAAACCGTCAATGACTTAAACAGTGGGAGGTCCCATGGCAAATACCGCAGACAGGTCGCTTCATCATCATCTCGTTGAGGTCAAGGAAGGGCGACGCGGTTTTGAGAACGCGTTTCAAAGCGTGGCGCGAATGATACTGGAGAGCGACATCCAAAAAGTCGTTGTCAACGGTAAAACAACATATGATTTCAGTATCTTCCGCAATGGGAAGAAACATGTGATCGGCATGTACGACGAAATCAACAGTTTCGTTTCATACGTCAAAGATGCTTCAGAAGGCGGATCTTCCAAAGAGATGGCTTTTGTCCTGGTTGGTGAGCCCGGAAACGGAAAGACGTATTTCGTCGATTTCCTGTGCGCCAAATACCGTGAGTTCCTGGTTGAAGAGAAAAACCGCAAGTATACCTTTCGGTTTCGCAATGTCGATAAACTGACCAATTACGGTCGGATTACCACGATCGAGTCTCAGACATACGAAGACCCGATGATCCTTGCGATGAATATTCATGATGATTCTGCTGCCAGCAAGGAATACATGGCAAAGTCATGTCAATTTTCTGATAATGAAATCGATATGCTCTTTGAAAACTACCGTCCGCTGGCCGCCTGTAGCAGTTACATATGGAACGACATTCGCAATTTTACTAACGGTGATCTCGACCAGATGCTCGATTTTATCGAAATTATTCCTGTTCCTCTGACCGAAAGCCTTGGCACGGTTACCGGTAAATATCCGGCCAAAGACAAAATCACTTCATCCGCGGTCGATTTGCTGGGTGAAGAGTCGATCCAGCGGTTGCTGCACATATCCGACACCAACAACCCATACCGGTTTGACCTGCGGCGGGGTGCGTTGGCCCGGGTTGCCGGTGGCGGCATCCATTTCTGCGATGAGATTTACAAAAACAAAAAAGATCTGGTTCAGGTATACTTGGGGGTTATCCAAAACCGCTCGATCGAAATCGACGGTTACAAATGGCCGATTGACACCCTGATCGTCGCGACCAGTAACAACTCGGAGTTCCATCGGTTTCTGGCGGAAAAAGAGGAGGCACCGATAGTTGACCGCTGCCGGATCTGCTACGTTTCCCACAACACCAACTACAAGCTGCAGAAAGAACTTACCCAGTATGCCCTCGGCAGCGAAACCCGTACCACAATCAACCGTGAATATCTCCACCAGGATCCGAATCTTAACTACGCCGCCTCGGTGGCGTCTGTTCTGACCCGTTTACCGCGTTCCGAAAAACTAACGCCGGTGGAAACCATGAAACTGGCGGCAGGTGAGGTGGCTGGTGAGAAGAGCATAAAAACATTGGCGGAAGTCATCGACATGCTCAACCAGGACCCGGAAATCATCAACCGCTTTGGGCAGAAAGGTTTCGGCCAGCGCAACCTGGGGCGGTCCATCCAGCTATTGATGGAAAGCTCCGAAACAAATGAAGGTCAGTGTACGTTTGCCTACGACGTCTTCAAAGCCATGGAGCGGGTGGTCCTTGACTATGTCAGCGATGCCAATGACCGCGCCAAGTATATCGAAGACATCAAGATCGCCAAGGGACTTTACCGCGAAAGAATAATGACCGAAATGTTCAACGCCTACATGGACGAGCCATTGGCCATCCGCAAAGACGTCATGAACTATGTCAATATGATTATCGGCATCGACGCCGAGAATCTCGGTGCTGACAAAATGTGGAAATACAAAGACCCGCAGACCGGAGAGCTTAGGGCACTTAAGATCGACGAACGCTTCATCAACAGCGTGGAGGACGGGCTCGGGTTGAAGACCGAAGAGCAAAGAGAATCATTTCGGACATCGATTCGCAAGATCTACGGGCAGAAAATTTCTGTCGATCCGGATTATGATTTCATGGATAACCTGGAGTTGGTTAAGGCTGTCACCGACGTGCGGCTGAAATCCGACATCGCCGGCGCCGGAAGCCTTATCGGTGCTCTGGCCAACCGGACCAACGAGGAAAACCAGAAACTCTACGACCGCATGGTGACCACCATGCTCGATAAACTCGGATATTGCCGGACATGCGCGCAGAAGACGATCGAGTATTTTTGCACACAGGAAGACGAAAATTAGATGATGAGGGAATGGTTATTTTTCCGATTCGCTGCGTTCTCCGCGGTTTTCAAGCCTGCGACGTACGAATGTACGCCTCGGCTGAAACCCTTGTGCGGCCTTGCCAATCGAAAAAATTCCTCATTCCATTTTCACTGGACTAAAGCGGAGATATATCACCCTTAACTCGCAACCCTTAACTCGCAACCCGTAACCCGTAACCCGTAACTCGTAACCCGTAACCCGCAACACCACACACAAACCATGGACAACAAATCAAAAATATTAGAATCCCTCAAAGCACGCGGGCTGACAACCGATCAGGAGAAAACCATCGCAGACGAGCTGAACGATGATCGGGAGCACGCGGTTCCAGGATTCGAAAGTACCGACGCGCTCGGCGATGGGTTTACGCAGCAGCCGGCGAAGATGTACCAATACTACGACCTGATTCACCTGCAAGCCATGGCGGCCATGCAAAGCACTTACACCGCCACGGTGCGGTCCATCGACGAACTGCTCGAGCGGGATCGTCTGCGGGAAAAAGACGGCTTCCCGCGTAAAATCAATGTCGGCCGACTGATCAAACCGGCTAAAGGGGGAAAGACCAAAGTGGTTATCGTCCCCACGACGGTCGAGGAAAAATTCATTCACGACCCGAACTTCAAGGTTTCCGAATCGGGTGAGGGAGATCCTTCGGGAGGCACCGGTGAAGGGGAAGAAGGCGAGGTGATCGGCGAGCAGCCGGTGCGTTCGCCGGAGGGTGAGGGGAGCGGGTCTGGCGAGGGTGAAGGCGGTGCCCATGATCTGGTATCCGATGCGTATGACCTCGGGAGAATTCTTACCGAACAGTTTGAGCTGCCCAACCTCAAGGACAAGGGCAAGAAACGGTCTCTGACCCGCTATACCTACGATCTTACAGACAAGCATCGGGGGTTTGGACAACTCCTCGACAAAAAAGCCACCTTACGTCAAATTGTCGAAACCAATATACACCTGGGTAACTTGCCCGATATCAATGACATTAATCCGACCGATTTTCTGATATCACCCAGAGATCGCGTGTTCCGCATTTTGTCACCCGAAAAGGATTACGAATCTCAGGCCATGGTGTTCTTTCTGCGGGACTATTCAGGCTCAATGGACGGAAAGGCGACCGAACTCGTGGTCGCCCAGCATGTGATGATTTACAGTTGGCTTCTCTACCAGTATGCTATGCAGGTAGAAACCCGTTTTGTTCTGCACGATACCGAAGCTAAGGAAGTACCGGATTTCTACACCTATTACAACTCCACGGTGGCCGGCGGTACCCAGGTGGTGTCCGCGTATCGGTTGGTCAACGAAATCGTCGATAAGGAGAACCTAAGCCGCGATTACAACATCTATGTTTTTCATGGCACAGACGGCGACGACTGGGACACGGAAGGAAAGGAGGCGATCCCGGAGCTGAAAAAAATGCTGGGATATGCCAACCGGGTCGGGTTGACGATTGCCGAACACGGGGTCGGGACAGACAAAGGTACCGAAGTTGAAAGGTACATCAAAAAATCAGGACTTCTGGAGAAAAAACCGACGCTGTTGCGCATCGACGTGCTTAAAGAGGATGCCAACGAGCAACGGCTGATTGAGGGGATCAAAAAGCTAATATCGGAATAGATATGGAACTGATCGATCAGCACACCAAAGAGATCATGGAAGGGTGTAAAGTACGTGCGCTTGCGGCCGGGTTGCAGTTCGAGGACGAAACCCTCGAATATATTGTGACCAACCGAGACTTGCTTGAACTTACCCCCAAAGTGATGATTCCCACTCTCTACGATTACTGGGTTCATGACGTTGAGGTGCTCAAGGAAAAAGGACGCTACGAACTTTACCCCAGTAATCCCTACGAAACGGTGATTAACACCCGCCCGGCCATTTCCTACTATAATGACAACAATCCGGATTGGATGAACGTCATGATTTTCTACCACGTGCTCGGGCACATCGACTTCTTCCAGAACAATCACTACTTCCGCCACACCTGGGACTACGATTTTACCGGAAAGGCCCTTTCTGACAAACGGCTGATAGCCGTCTTGAGATCCGAAAAAGGCCGCTGGGTGGACTACATCATCGAGTTTGCCCGCAGCATCGACAATCTCGTGGGTTACCACCGTGAGCTTGCCCAGCTCGATCAGCTACCGATCGTTAACGGGTCCAAGCGATTGAACTATTATTTCGATGTCTTCCTGCAGGATATTCGCAAGGTTAAAATTAGCGAATACATCAAAGAGGTCGAGAGATACAATGCTTGCATTCGTGCCGAGAGCCGTCAAGGTATTAAAACCTTTTTTGCCGAAGTCACCAAGACACATCCCGAGTTTGACACTTTATTCAAAAAGAGTCTGAAAGAAAAAACCAAATCCAAACTGGATCCGGTCCAGTTTATCCTCGAAAACTCCGATTTTCTGAACAAGGGAAAAAACAGTTGGATGAAATCGGTGGTGGAAGTCGTGCGCAATACATCGATATTTTTCCAGCCTCAGATCCGAACCAAGATCATGAATGAGGGCTGGGCCAGTTATTGGCATGAAAAGCTTTTCCTTGACGATGACCGTATACGCGGCCACGAGGTCGATTTTGCCCGAACGCATGCCGGCGTGACCTCACTGCCGCGGGTTGGCCTCAACCCCTATGCATTAGGGATGCGGCTCTTTTACTTCATCGAGGATTTGGGTAACAAAGGAAAATACAATTTACATTTCAGACGGTTAGAGGATGCCAAGCAGCGGGAGAATTTCGACGCCGGTACCAACAAAGGCCAGGAATTTATATTCAACGTGCGCGAAAATTTATGTGACTTTACATTTCTCAACACTTTTGTCGATCAGGATTTCGTTACCCGCAATAAACTTTTTGTTGCCGGGAAGCGCTTGAATCAGAGCCGGATGGTTTGGGAGTATTACGTCAAGAGTCGCAAAGCCGCCGATTTCCGCAATATGCTCCTCGAAGGCCTCTACCATCCACCCCACATCACCATCCAGGACAAGCAGCAGAAGAACAGTACCCTTTACCTCGTGCATCATTTCGAAGGCAAGCCTTTGGTGAAAGACTTCATCACCAACACAATGATAGGGATCGAGTATTTGTGGGGTGCTCCGGTGAAACTCGAAACCAGTGAAGTGGCTGCCGGCGGGGGAAGCACCCCCTTGGCGGAGGGGCCTCAGGCAACGGATATCCGTTGGGAACGGGTGGTTTATACCATGAAGGAGCGTAAACTTACCCGGGAGGTACTCAGTGGCTGAACGGGACCTCACGCGTATCGTTAGAAAATAGGTAAGCATTCACATGGCACCGCATCTGCTTTGTTGTCGGGCACTTGAAGTACAAGAGTACGTCTGCGCGCCCGACGCCTTGCATCTGCGGCACCTTGTAAACGCTTACAATCAGGTGGTTTGAAGCCCACAGCAACGTTGCAACCCTGTGAATGGCTACGAAAATAGACCCTCAAATTAGGTAGAAGATAATAGACAGGCGGTTTACCAGCAACAGCGGTTACGTTTGCATGCGACCTGCCGTTGCACATTTAAAAGCGTCCAGGATTCACGCCGGGGAAAACGACATGACCAGCCCAGTTGAAGAGACCCGTGGAAAAGAGGACAACCAGCAGTCAACTGCAGAGGCGGAAGCGGCGGTTGCGCCTGAGAACATCCAGGTGGCTTTGGAAAACTTCGATCGTGCGCTGAGCGATCTCGACCAGCACCAGCCGATTGCTTTCGATGCCTTTCTCGAAGAAGTCACCACGAAACCTGGGGGGGTAATCCGGAACATTTTTCAGATTTTCCATGACATGGTTAAGGCCTACGTCGGTACGGGGGTCGATGAGTACCCGGACGATCCGGAATCGATCAGTTATGTCTGCTACGACTGCAGCAAACTTTTCATCGAAGGTGCAGACCATCCCTTTTTTGCTGATCGGCTGTTTGCCAACCGCTTGGTTGCACTGGTCGAAGCCATGAAGAGGGGCGCCCAGCAAAACAAAATCTATATCTTCAGGGGACCTCACGGATGCGGCAAAAGCACTTTTCTGAACAACTTATTGATGAAAACCGAGGAGTACAACAACACCGAGGAGGGTTTGCGCTACGAAACCGTCTGGCGCCTGTACCCCAAGATGCTGGGCGAGTTGCCGGAAAATAGGGGCGCCCACCTGCTCGACAGTCTCTTACCGCTGCGTGAGAATTTCAGCCCTGAGCAGATTGAATTGCTAAAGCTTCAGAACATTCAGAACACGCTGAGTACGACCGATGACTTTATCGAGGTACCCTGCCCGAGTCATGACAATCCGTTGCTGATGGTTCCCAAGCCCTACCGGCGGACCTTTTTCGACGATCTGTTCGAGAACGATGAATTCAAATGGAAGCTTTTCACCGAAAAAGAGTACGAGTGGGTGTTTCGCGACAATCCCTGCACCATCTGTAGTTCGCTTTTTCAATCCCTGCTCGGCAGGCTCAAGAGCCCGCGCAAAATTTTTGAAATGATATATGCGCGACCATACCGCTTTGACCGCAGATTGGGAGAGGGAATCAGCGTTTACAATCCGGGCGACAGGCCCCTGAGAAGGATCACGCTCAGCAACGCCATCATACAAAGCCGGATCAATGCGCTGCTGAGGGATAGCAACCAGGTCAGATACCTTTTTTCTCAATATGCAAAAACCAACAATGGGGTCTATGCCCTCATGGACATCAAGTCCCACAACACCGAACGTCTGATCGAGCTGCACAATGTCGTCAGCGAGGGGATTCACAAAGTCGAGGATATCGAAGAAAATGTCAATTCGCTTCTCATTGCCGTCATGAATCCCGAAGATCAAAAAAACATCGAAGATTTCCAGTCATTCTCGGACCGCATCGAGTACATCAACATCCCCTATGTCATGGATCTCAACACCGAGGTTGAAATCTATCGCAACATTTTCGGCAAGCACATAGACGAAGGTTTCCTGCCCAGGGTGCTGCACAACTTCGTCCGGGTGATCATTTCGACCCGCCTGAATAAGCGTTCCGAAGGCCTGCTGGAATGGATAAGCGACCCGGGAAAATACCGGCTATACTGCGATGAGAACCTGCAGCTCCTCAAGATGGAAATCTACACCGGGTATATCCCCAACTGGCTCGATGAAGAAGATCGCAAGAGTCTGACTGCCAAGCGGCGCAAAAGGATTATCGCCGAATCCGAAACCGAGGGTGAACACGGCATTTCGGGCCGTGACTCCATCAAGATCTTCAACGATTTTTATTCCTATTATGCCAAGGAAGACAAACTGATAAACATGTCTCAGCTCTGTAACTTTTTTACCAAGAGCCGCAAAGAGCTCAGCGAAATGATACCCAGCGGTTTCCTGGATTCCTTGCTACGCAATTACGACTATACCATCCTGCAGGAAGTGAAAGAGTCTCTGTATTATTACAACGAGGAGCAGATATCCAGAGACATCCAGAACTACCTTTTTGCCGTTAATTTCGAACCCGGCGCAGTGGAAACTTGTACCTACACAAAAGAGCGGCTCGAAATCACGGAGGAGTTTTTCGAAAGTCTCGAAAAACGGTTTCTGGGGGCGGATGCGGATGCGGAGGAGCGGCGCGGATTTCGTAAAGATACTCAGAAAGAGTATACGTCAAAAACATTGACCCAGGAGATGATCGTAGAAGGAAAGTCATTGACGGCCACGCGGGTATACGCCTCGCTGCATGAGCGTTACGTATATAACTTGAAAGAGAAAGTTCTGGACCCGTTCCTTGAAAATGAAAATTTCAGGCGCGCCATCAAAGACTACGGAGCGGAAGACTATAAAACCTACGACAGGAAAATCCGGGAAGACGTCAGTTACCTTATCAACAAATTGTGCAAAAGCTTTCGCTACACGGAACAGGGCGCCAAGGAAGTCTGTATTTATGTCATCGACAATGACCTGGCCCGAAAATTTGCCAGGCCTTAGCCCGCCTATATAACGAACCGCATTCACACTTTTGCGGCCATATCATGTCATTGAATCATGTTAGGATTATTGGTCTTCCCACCGGGCGGCTATAAACTCCCGTGTGCCGTTACCTGGGCCTTCAGGCAATCACAGTATTCCTCGAACACATAATACATGCACCGCGCTGACGCGTTCGATTTTTCGTAGAACCGGCAGAGCTTTTGTTGGTTGTCACTACCAGCGGCGCACATGGACATTATCTCCTGTCTGCAATAGCTGACCTGTTGTTCCGGCATGATCGGCGTCCCCATATTTTCGGCGGTGAACGGTTCCTTCCCTATATATTGTATTGCCCAATTGCCGAGAAACTTTAGCTCGTATTGGACTGGTCGCATCAAAACCGCCGTTTGAAAGGGCATCCCCGAGTTGATATCTACCGGAGCGTTGTTCAGCCGCCGATCCACGCGCCGAACCGAAATCGCCATATGAGAGGCGGCAGGGCCGTCAGTGCGATAAAAACAGTGAGGGCGATAAGGACCCGACCGGCGGCAGTCTTCCCCCGGTCAAGGGCAGCCGGAAAGACCTTCGGTATTTTTCTGCCTGCCGCCGGCAACAAAAAGGCTGCCGGGCCTTCAATCGCAACCACTGCCAGGGCGCCGAACAAAAGAAAACCGACCGCACCATGCTGCAGAAGAAAGAGGCACCACGGGCACTGGTGCTGCAGAACACCGTAGTAATAGGCTGAGAGGATGTTGACCAGGGTGACGGCCGAAACCGGTATCCAGAGTACCGAGACGACAGACAGAAAAGCGTTCCATTTCAATGACGGGTCATGATGGCCCCGGAGCAACTGCACTGCCGGCCAGGCGAGTAGAAGGCTCAACATGAACCAGGCTGCTATCCAGAACCGATCAGAAAGCCCCGATATTTGGTGTGCCTCATCGATTGTGCGAAACTGATCATAGACCACCGCGCAGCAGTCTACGGGCCGATGGACATCCACTTCGATCGCGGCAAACAAGGTCCAACCGAATGCAAGAACGGCCACCGGCAGCGCCAGAAGAATCAGGCGGGCGTTTTGAACGGTCAACGGGACGTCTGTTTGTTTGCGATTGAGAATTTCAAGATTATTCCAATAGAGAAGTACCGCCAGTAGAATTCCATTTAAAATCAGAAAACTGTTGCCGGCTTTATTCATGGACTGCATAACCCCGGTTCCGCACATGGCACCGGGAATCAAATCAGGATAGACGTTGGTGGTGCCGATAATCAGAAGGATGTTGGAAAAAATATACAGGCCCAGGGCCCAGCGTGTTTGTAGGACGGCGGATTCTGCTTTGACTTCGAGGGTTAACTGCTCTCGCGTTGCGGATGCCGGTTTCCACCCGACAACAATCCTGAAAGCCGTCAAAGCCGCCGCAGCCAGCAATAAAAATCCCGACGTTTGGACCATGAATGTGGTCAGGAACAAGGGGTGCCAGATCATTCCGTCAGCCTCAGCCGGCCGTATTCCAGTTGATAGCGATGTCGGGTAATGCCGGATGTCAGCAAGCGTGCGTCATGGGCCGTGACGACCACGGTAGCTCCCGTTGCCGCGATCGCCAAAAGTGTATCCGCAATGGCTGTGGTGCTTTCTTGATCCTGGTGGGCCGTCGGTTCGTCGGCCAGCACAAATGCCGGTTGCGAAACCAGCGCCCGGGCAATCGCGACACGCTGGCGTTCGCCGCCGGACAGTTTGTGAACGGTCTCAGAGGCGAATCCGCCAGCCTGCAACTCACGAAGCGCTTTGATTGCGAGATGCCGGCATTCGGCCAGACGGAATCCCCTCGGTACAAGGGGCAAAAAGACATTCTCCATCGCGCTCAAGTCGCTTATCAAACGATCGGATTGAAAGACGATACCGACCTTACGGCGCCAGCGATCACGATGTGCACTCACCCAGCGGGATACCGGATCGCCGTCGGCCAGGACTTCTCCCTGCGTCGGCCGCAGCAAACCGGCCAACACGTGGAGCAGGGTACTCTTGCCAGCGCCTGTTTCCCCGGCGATGAGCGCCAATTGCCCGGCAGGAAATGTGGCATTGAGGTCACTAAGGACCCGTTTTTCCCGTCCATCCGGTGACCGGCGGGCAATCGACAGCCGATGGCATTCGAGTCCGCTTTTCATTCAGAAATTGGTCCTTTCGAGCATTTCCCCGGGATCGGAAACGGCACACCTGAGCGTCGTACCGAGGGTTGCCACCAGAAACGGCAATACGACCAGACCGGTAGTTTCTATCAGCGGCAAGGCGAGGTCCAATGGATGAAATGCCAACCGGGACGGCAGGGCTTGCCATTGCGGAAAGAAGATCCCTGGCCAATATGTACCGTGATGGTAAACAAGAATGAAAGCGACAAGCATGCCCGCGGCCATGGCGGTAACGCTGAGCGCAACGGCTCTCAGCACCTGAAGGGTGGCAATATTACCGGTGGTCCAACCGAGGGTTTTGAGCAGCCCGATTTCAAAGCGGCGACCGAGTCTTTCCCTGACCGTGACTGTTACCAGAAGGCAGAGCGCCAGAAGGGCCGGAACCAGGGTCGCCAAGGCCATACCGCCCCTGCGTGCCAACCCGGCGGCATGGATGCCGGCTGTTTCGGTGCGGGAGGTTATCCGGACCGGCCGGGGAAAAGCAGCCACCAGATCGGGCTGGATCGCAGCTTCTTCGGCTGGATTGAAGACATCGACGGCCAGATCGCTGGCATACCCGGTCGGTAATCCCAGGATTTCGCGGGCATTTTCGATATGAATCAAAAGGGCCTTGTTCACCGCCAGATCCGTGTGCGCCGTAAATTGGCCGATGACCTTCAAGGTCGCCGCTTTTTGGCCGATAACGGTCAATTCGGGCGCGGCGATTTCCTTTTCGATGTCGATACTGACAACAACTTCGCCCTTATTTGGTACCATGGCCGCCCATGGCGGCGGTCGGTTGGGATCAATGCCGATAACGGTGAGAAGGCCTGACGGTCCGGCAACGTGTCCCCATACACGCGCACGGGCAGCGATCACGCCTGTGACATTTTTGGCGATGGCAACGGATTCGTCGGCGGGCAGGGGTGTCCAACCCATGGCGTTGAATTCCCGGATTACCAGAGAGGGTGCACTCTCGAGAATTTTATCCCAGGTGGTTGTCGCCGCTTGGGTGAATAGTAGTGGCGTCGCGGTAAGCGCTACGGTTAACAGCAGTGCAGCGGTGAGCAGGCAGCTTTCCAGCGGCCGGCGTCTCAAATCACGCACAGCCCAGAAAAACAACGAGCCCGGAAAAGACGTGCTCATTTGGCTGCTTTTCGACCGGTGATTACCAACCATTTGTCAGGGTCTAGTTCCTGCAGCAAAAAAACGCTCCTGCCGCCGTGGCGACGTTTAAAGGCCTCCAGCGCCTGCTTACCCTTTACGGGAACCAGTGCCGGGCCCATGGGCCCGACGACATCCGAACCGGCCACCCAGAACACGCTCCGGCCATCCAGCTCATCACCGGTGAAATATTCTCTGACTACTGGTGTATTCAAGTCTTCTCGGGTCGCTGCCAGAAAAATGTTCGGGTGTAGCCAGGCGCGCAGCATACAGCCGCAACTACAAAAATAGTGGGTTGTATTGTCCGATAGCTGGATGGCACTGGAAAATTTAACGTAATCGGCCACTCTCATTCCACATACAGGGCAGCGATCCTTGGCTCCAATTTGCATCCGACCACTTGAGTCCAGCGTTTTATGGCCGGGTGCGGGACCCCTCCCGGGACCGGCGGGCCAGACTGGAACCCAAAAGAGCAGGGCTATCATTACCCCAAGGCAGAGTATGGCTGAACATCGCTTACCGGTCCGGATGCGATTGGGCACCGCCAAACGCCGGCGTGCTTCCGTACGATTTTGAACGAATAATGCTGCCGGATGCACTACGATATCCGGGCTTGGCACCTCAAGCTTCATGATGTGACAACATTATCAGAGTCTTCCAGTTTTCAAAAGGGAGGACCGTTTATATAAGGAATCCTCCCGTGACAATCGCTCAGGTTAGGTACAAGTAAAGGAAATTTACATGGACTGTCAATCTTAAATGTTCTATATCGGATGCTGCCATGGATGACATCGACCTGATATCGTTACTCTTTCTCGGTTTGTTGGGTACGGGGCACTGCGTCGGGATGTGCGGTCCGCTGGTAGTGGCTTTTCCGGGTCGGACCGGCCGATTCTCGCCCCACGTCTATTACCATTTCGGACGCTTAGTCACCTATAGCGGGATCGGTGCTCTCATGGGCAGTGCCGGTGCGGGGTTGGTCATAATTTCAGCGGCGACAGGTGGCGATCATCTGCAGTCTATGGCCCGGGTCCAGGTCGTCTTGTCGCTCCTGGCGGCGCTGTTTTTACTCTATTTCGGTCTCTGCCAGCTTGGGATTTTCAAGCAGCCCCGGTGGATGCTGCTGGTGTCGCCGGACAGGGTACCGGGATACCGGCGGATCGTTCGATTGGCTTTTGTGAATCAACAGACGCTTGAAATGTTCTTTACCGGACTTCTCATGGGACTTTTGCCCTGCGGGCTTTCCTACGCGGCGTTTTCCCGGGCGCTTGCGGCCGGTGCGCCGCTCAAGGGGGCACTGATGTTAGCGGTTTTCGGCATCGGTACTTTACCTGGATTGTTACTCATCGGCACCGGTGCGACGGCGCTGGCCCGTCGCTATCAGCGTCAAACGGACATTATCGCCGGACTGCTGATGATCGCCATGGGGTTGTCACTGATCGTGAAGGGGCTCTCGTGATATGTGGAAGGGATGTCAATCGAAAATTAACGATAAAACTGGTACTCATAAGTCGGTTTTGATATAGGCCGTAAAACGCGCATCATATATCGGACCGAAGTTTCACCTTCCGCCCCCGTTGGCGGCGCTGGAGAAGATCAACCGATCCGGGGAAATGCGGCCCAAATATATTCAGAATTCGAATATCAAAACCCGGAACAAATACGAAACCCGAAAGGGGTATGTGAGAGTATGGTCATCAAAAACGTATGGGGTGATGAACAGGACCGGCAATTTCATACCGATGATATGATTCGCCGTGCGAAAGTGGCCAACTACGGGTATCAGAAGGTGCCGGAAGACGAAAAGACCCAGTGGGTACTGCGGCATTTCAACTCGGTTGCGCGTCAGTACGACTTCATGAACACGCTATTGAGCTTCGGCATTCATTACCTCTGGAAACGAGAAGCGATTGCCTTGATGGGCCTTAAACCCGGCCATCGGGTGCTCGATGTTTGCGGAGGCACAGGCGACCTGGCCATAATGGCCAAGCGGCGTGTCGGCGCCAGTGGGCAAATTACCGTTTACGATATCAACCGGGCGATGATCGATGCCGGCCGCTATAAAAATACCAACGTCGATATCAGAAAGAAGATTCAGTACGTGCAGGGCAATGCTGAATGGATTTCGTTTCCGGACAACTGTTTCGATGCGGCCATGGTGGGGTTCGGGATACGCAATGTCACCCACATGGAACAGGGATTCAGCGAAATTCTGCGGGTTCTGAAACCGGGCGGCAAGATGATGTGTCTCGAGTTTTCCAAGCCTGCAAATCCGTATTTTTGTAAGCTATACGATTTCTACTCCTTGCATATCATGCCGTTATTGGGTCAAGTGCTGGCCGGCTCCCGCGCGGCGTATACGCATCTTCCGGAATCGATCCGGATGTTTCCCTTGCCGGAGGAACTGAAGAATATTCTGGAAAACATCGGCTTCAAGCATGTGACCTGGCGACGCCTGACAAACGGGATTGCCGTTATTCATATTGCGCAGAAGTGACGATAGCAACACGCCGTTGGCCTGCATGTTTCATGAAACTCTCAGGCAAAATCTATCATCTCAATTATAAATCTTGAGGATTCTTTTCTTGGACGGCCCACCCTTTGTCAGTCGCATGAGTAAACCAGTTGCCAACATTTCGCGCTGGATTGGTCGTCAGATTATTCATACGCTCCGTTTAATGAAAACTCCCCGAAATAAATGTATTAAGAGTCATTTTTCTTCTACCGACACCCTTGACATTTACACTCGTTGGTAAAACTTATTTACAATATAAATACTATATTTCACTTGGTCGGATACAGATCAATCATCCTCCTTTCGAACTCTGCTGGAATATCTCCCCAGCTTATTGGCAGAGCGCCTATTCTTCATCATTTTCTTACTTGATCCGTTATCAATTCCTTCCTCTAATCGGACTCTCCTGAACAGCAATAATATCGTTGATGTGGTCAGCAGACAGCGGGCATGCCGGTATTGTAGCGGTTCTGGTTGCAAATGGTGCCGCCCTCGATTTACAGGAATCAGAGGGGTGGACCGCTTTAAGGAAGTCTGTTTATCGGAACAACCCGGAAATTGTCCAAATTCTGGTCCAAAATGTGGTCAACGTTCATGCGAAGAATATCGGTGGGCTGACGGCCCTGGAGATCGCCGAAACGTTGAGAGCGCAATCGGAGATCGTTCTCACATTGAGGGAGTCTGGATCCTTGTGAACAAAAATTTAAAGATCATCTCCAAAAAAGTTGGTGGTTTTTACGGGTACATTATTCATATCTTACTAAAATAAAAGTATAAATTAACCGCAGATGCACGCAGACATAATGCAGACAAACCCTTTTTACCCGGGCGACTTGCCCGGGTAAAAGGTGCATGCCTTTCAGGCAGAAAAGCAGGTGGCCTCGCGTAGCGACGGCTTGTTTTGCCTCCGCAGGTCGCGGAGGCAAAAGTCTGTGTCCTTCAGCGTCTGTCGAGCGAGCGAAGTGAGCGGGCGGCCAATTTAAAAACGCTATGATTCATGCATAAGCTTCGCATCAATATACACCAACTAAATCGGAGAAGAACCAATTTTAATAATGGAAGGGGGTGAAGCATATGAAGTTCCAGGATTTTTTTCTGCCAAAAATCAGTCGTTCGGATCCCGAAGTTCGCAAGAAGGCTGTCAGGGAAGAAATCAATGTGGAATTGCTGAAACAGGTAATGGTAAAGGACACGGATCCACAAGTGCGTGATTTGGCCAGAGAGCGTCTGCATGAGATTCGACCGGAACTCGAGATCGCCTGAATTCGGCATTGAGAAGCAATACTGCTCTTGCAGATGGGTATAATCTGCTCTTGCGCCCTATTCGGAAGTAAACATGATAGAAAATCACATTTTTCTTCCGAATTGGAGACGGTGGAGTACGGCCAATAATCGTATACGAATAATCATAATAATCATCGCTAACCCACCAGCTATAATGGTGGGTGAGCGATGATTATTTTCATGATGCCTTTCGATATTGGCTCGGAGATACCCCCGTCCACCGTTTGAATGCCCTCGAAAAGGTGCTGTTTTCTGAAAAGCCGAGCAAAAAGGCGATCTCGGTCATACTGGTGTCGTGATCTCTCAAATACTGCTTCGCTAAATCCTGCCGTGTTTCATTCAGGAGTATTTTAAAGGTCGTACCGGCATTTTCAAGTTTTCTTTGTAATGTGCGATTACTCATGTATACGGCCTTTGCGACGCTTTCATCCGTAACATTGCCCGAAGGGAGTTGATTAATGACCACGGCTTTAACTTTTTGAGTAATATCATCCGGATTGAGTTTTTCAAGATATGAGATCATCAACTGATCATTGAGTTCAGCAAGTTGGGGATTGGATCCTGGCAGTGCCTTATCGACCGTTTCAAATGGTAACGTGAGGGCGTTGACCGGCGCGTTAAAGGTTACCGGACACTTGAAATACTCGAAATATTTGGAAGAACAGGTTGGTTTCGGGTGAGCCAAGGTCACCGAAACCGGTGCCAAATCTTCTAAATAATTCACCCGGCAAATATTCAGTATCACGGCCAGTGAGGCATCATTTCTTTCCGGAATATCGTGCATCATATCGCTGAAGACCAAAGTCAACCTCAGGCCCTCTTCCGCATCTTTCAATTCTAAAACCTTTTCGTCAGAAATAACGTGATAATAGCGTTCCATTCTTTCCAGCGCGGTCCGTATGGTGGCGCTCGCCAGCATCGCATAGCCGAGGGCGCTGAAATTCGATGGGTGCCATAGTTCAGCCGCTTTGAGGCCGAAGCAGGGATCTTTGATAGCCTTGGCGGCCTTTTGCCAAAGTAATTTAACCTTCCGCACCCTGTACCGTTTTCCGGATTGCTTCATAAGATCGGGATTTATACCCGCTTCCCAAAACAAAGGCTCGGGATCAATGCCGTAGGAGCTTATAATATTCCATAATATCAATGAAATGCGTGCGTATTTTGTGGCGGGCATTATTTTCACCTTCTTTCGTCAATTATGACGCAGTCTTGCATTCAGCAATATAAATTTTGGCGCGGAAAGTCAACAATGTGGTGACGGTTGCAGTCAATCAATATCGTTGGTTTAATAGCGGGATTTGATTTTTCAGATGCAATTGGAAGATCAAATCTCTCCAGACTATTCCATTT
Source organism: uncultured delta proteobacterium (assembly GCA_963848135.1). GTDB lineage: Bacteria > Desulfobacterota > Desulfobacteria > Desulfobacterales > SG8-13 > JARFQH01. The sequence continues at coordinate 14,449 of CAWKCK010000007.1, read as the reverse complement.
ATTGTCATCCGTGAAATTAATACAGATCCATTGTCAGTGTTTTATCCATCGTCCCGCAATAATCTTGTAATTTTGAAGCAAAACCTTATATTGCTCAACACTGTGTCAATAAGCGGTTTCGGTAAGCGCTGTATAAGACCTAAAGTGAGCGTTTCAAATTTTAAATGGAGGGGGAACTGCTTTATTTATAAGGATTTCTATCAAAGTTTGATTTTAAAATTTGAAACCCTTGGGATTGCCGACCTTGCCGCATCTACGGCGTCATATGCCGTTCCGCATAGATGACTATAGCGGAACGACATCTTCCTTGTATCTGCAGCAACCTCGACAATCGCTCAAATTAGGTAAGAGATAGGGCTCAACCTATAGGTAGGAATCCCACCACCCCGAGAATCGCAGCCACCTGTTTGCGCCTATTATCTGCCGTGCTGATGGAAATCTCAGAAGGCTGGCAGACCTCTGAACGACGCCCTGTCGTCTTTTGATCAACCGGCAATAGGGGGGATACACCGGATTTACAGAAAGGTGCCCAATCGATTGGTATTACTTTCGTTGGCAAGAGTCTTTCGTTCTTGCTTAATATTATTGGCAAAACTAAAAAGAGGAGGATACGTGATGAACACCTTCGTGCGGTTGATGCTTGTTTTCATGCTGATAATTGTAGCCGCTCCGGCCTACGCGGCTGAAGCCACGCAGATGTGGAAATGCGAGATAGACGATGACGCATCTGAGGAGGAAGTGACAGCCATGGCTGGGGAGTGGCTCAAGGCTGCAAAGAAAATGGCGGGCGGTGAGCGGTTAGAGGCCTATGTGTATTTCCCGGTTGCGGTCAATGCCATCGGTGAAGCTGACGTCTGGTTTGTTGTCGTCGCGCCTTCTTTCGAGGAGTGGGGTAAGTTCTGGGATAACTACGCGGGTTCTCCGGCTGCGGAAGTAGACAAGCGGAATCAGGAAAAGATTGCTTGTCCAGACAGCGCCTTGTGGGAATCAATAAAGGTTAAATAGCGGCGGAGTCCATCAGGTCAAGCCGTTTGCGTAGATCCTGAGCCACCATTTTAGGGCCTCTATCTGAAAAAGCCTTTCCAACTGAGATTCCTGGGAAGGCTTTTTCTGCAAACGGCTATTTTTACCGCGACATCAGGCCAAGCTTCGGGTGACGAGAGTTGCGCAACCTTTGGTTCCCTCTATCACGTGAGCGTCAAATTGCTTCTGTCCACCGTGGTCAGGGGGCGAGATCGGGCACCAATTTTATAATGAGTTCGGAGCCGGCAAGCTGAATGACGTAAATTTCCAGAGTGCGCCGGCCGATAAAACGCAGGGCGATGGCTATGGATTCTGGCGGCTGAATTCGGCTCGGACCGCGCAGGAACAGACAGAGGCTAAGGGACAAAACGCCGACACCGAGAATGAGCGCGGCGAAATGGATCTGAGAAAACGAGAATTCCTTTTGTTCCTGCCAGACGTAGACGACCGCGGCTAGAAAGCAGGCCAGCACACGCATTAGGCCCACGTTTTCTGTCATCGCATGCGTGGGCGATGCTATGCTTTGGGTTGTGCCGTCCACTTCGGTAGCTAATCTGCCGTCGATATACATGCGTTGGTATAAGCCGAACAGGGCCCACAGCCATCCCTCCGCGCCGTAATCGACAATCTTCGCCGCTATCGGCAGTACCGCTAAAAGTGCGGAGGCGAGGAGGGTGAAAGCTGCCCAGCCGTGATTTTGCATAAGGATTCGCACATAGGGGCGTGCAATGCGGATAAGCGCGAAGCTCAAAAGAATGTTCGGTGCCACCCAGGTCCAGCCGGCGTTCCAGCTGTCGAGCAGAGTCAGAATGGCACCAAGCCAGATCCAGTTGAGCGGGACGGTCCGGGTCTGCGCGAAGCCCAGAAGGAAGAAGAACGCCGGAGCCGCAAGGCGCCCGAAAACGCTCCACCATTGGGCGTCTTCTATAAAGAAATAGCCGATGTGGTCAACCGCGACCAAGATGATTGCGGCTGTTTTCAGCCAGTCAGTGTTGTCGACGGCGTGAGGTGTGCACGTCGAACGCGTGGCGTCGTGCATCTCTGGGCTCATGTAAGATCTATTGGCGGCTCATAAAATCTTGCCGTTTCGTGCACGTTCATGGGCTGAAATCTCTGAGGCGTCATTTAGACGTGTAAATCATAGAGGGGGCAATGCCGTAGCTGTCAGGTCAAGCTTCGGGTGACAAGAGCAGCGCAACTATTGTCAGTTCCGTCGATCACGTGGGCATCAAATTGCTCCGGTCCGCCGTGGTCAGGGGGCGCACGAACGACACGCAGATTTGGGTCCAACTCGAATTCGAAAGCGTCGAGGCCAAAGGGCAATCCCTCCCCGATGGATTTCAACGCCGCTTCTTTGAGGCTCCAGAATTGGAGGAAAGTCCGCAGGCGCTCAAAGCCGCTTACCCTTTCAATAGTATTTGCCTCGACTCCCGAAAAAAACCGATGAGCGAGTTCTACAGCCTCCAGATTCCTCGTTTCATCTTCGAGATCGACACCGATCCCATGTGTCGACGACCACGCCCCGAGAAAACCGAACCGGCAGGAGGAAAAACTAAACCATAAATCCGGTAATTCGGAAAGGTAGGGCCGCCCGTGTTCCGTCTTCTCGAAAACGATCCGCGATAAGGGCCGCGACGATCCGAACGCGGTGGCGCCGCAGAAGCGACGAAATGCACGACGCTGTTTGAACTGGGTCTTGTCGTATTCGGTTACAAATCGGTTCGCCCTCTGCAGCTCGGTATCCGACAGGACTGACGCGCATCGATTCGACACCTCGGGATCGTGGGAAACCGGCGCGTACAACACGCAAGCCGCATGAAGCGCGGATGCCGGTGTCAACTCGCGTGAGTTGGCGGCGAAGAGCTCCTTGATTCGGTCGCTATCGTCTCTACTCATCTGGTATCGTGAGCCTCGATGGCCGGCTCTCTGTGTCGTTAGGTGCCTCTCCAGACATCTTAGAATGCCCGCTGCTTGGTTGTGGCTGAGTGACAAGGGGAGATGAGTGTTGAACTCTGCTTACAAGGCTCCGTGGGGCTACCCCAGTAAATCCCTGTGGGCAGGTGCATCTCCTTCAGGACCATGCTTAACGGCAGGAGCGTTGTCTCAGGCTCGATGACCGCACCGCCCATGACCGTTGCGCCGAAATTGACGGTGCTGCCGTCCTGGATGTCGGTTAACTTCACCTTCAGCATCATATTCTCGAGGGTGTGAAACTGCAGGATGCCGCCGATAATACAATCGTTGCCGAAGCTTACCGCGTTCCAGTCGGAGGCCTGCATAGGCCAGGTTAGAATGGTCCGTTTGCCGATCCGACACCCCATCCACCGCAGGATAATATTCGACAGCACCGTCCCGGATAGAATTACCAGAGGAATCCTGCACCAGGCGATGAAGCAGTCCTGCGCGAAGAAGTAGGTGAAGTGCCGCCAGGACCAGAACGGTGTTGAGTGAGCAGATCCCCATTTACTGCCGACAAGGAGCTTCTTGGTTACGGCGCAGGACACAACCAGGACGACCTCTGCGAGAATCAAAGCAATGAACGCGCTGACGACCGGGTGTGTGCCCAACCGCAGCAGGATGGCGTACCAAACTACATAGACAACTACATTGGCGATGTGCAGAATGCCGCTGTTGAAAATGTCATTCAGTAAGATGCGCGCCAGGAAGAGGGGGAAGCTCGGCAAGCGATGGGATTCATTCTCTGCCTCGAAGTTCGCACTCGCAAATTTAACTGGCGGGTTTCCAGCCACAGTGATGGGTTCGCCGAGTCGCGACTGCATCTGGCGCCGGAACTGTATATCATTACCCGGCGTGGACACTCCCAGCAGGAAGTTGGTCGGGAAGTGTCCGGATTCTGCGACGCAATTATTACCGCTGAAGAAATTCGCGGGCATGTCGAGCTGGCGAAGCTTTACATGCTCGGCGCCGTAATCGAGCATGTTCGTGAAGCCACCATGGGACCAGAACACCTGGGAGTCGGCGCTGGTAAGTTCCGGGACGAGGTCGAACATGACGTCGCACTCCGAGGCACCCACGCGCGTGTAACTCACGCCAGCGAGTGCGCGCAGGTATTGCCCGGTAATGGTCCAGGTCCAAAGGCGCTGGATCTGGTTCATCTTCTTCTGCCTGTACATGAGAAGAGCGGCCTTGATCCCGCGCGAGGGATACAGCCCTGGAGAGGCAGTGGTGCAGCGAAGAAATAGGCAGCCCAGCAATGAAATCAGGACGACGGTTACCCAGGTAGTGATGAACGCGTAGAGGCCCATGTGCCAGATAATTTCATGCAGGGGCGTTATCATGAAGTATTCACTGGCGAGTTCTGTTTCTCCGCCGGGTATGAAGGTGGCGGCGAACCAGGTGACTGCGGCGGTTGGAACGACGAGCAGCCAGAAGTCCAAGAAGATTTGCATCAGGATGTTGAGTGTCTCCATGAACCAGAACGGGTACGCGTACTGGCAACCATTTGCCGTACGCTTCAATTCCGTGTAGCGGCCACTGAATCGCGCCGGGGCACCTTCCCACATCTCCCCGGAACCGATGTCACTGAGGATGGGAGTAAGCGGAGTGATCCAGGTGCCGCGGCCTACCGTCACATGGTCGGCGACGGCTGCCCGCATTCCGATCTTGCAGCCGCTCTCGAGGCGAACGGGGCCGATATGCAATTCTGACCCCACCCACCTCGACATGTGTATGTGGGCTCCGGTCTGGATGGTGACATCGTTCTCGATGGAGAGTAAGTCCAGCGGTCCGGAGAACTCCACGTCATGCGCGCACTGAAGGTTGTCACCCACGGTCGCCCCGAGGCGCCGCAAGACGTATGCCTTGAACGGCGCGCTGCGAAACAATGCACGCAGGGGGCGGAGTACTGTGGCTTGCAGCCGCCCGATACACCAGGTTCGCAAATGCATTCTGCTCCACTTGGGGTAAACACCCGGCGTCACATTGTTCCTGTAAATGTTACCACCCATGAAGCGCTTGATCACCATGACCCAGAGCAGGTTGGCGAAGGGCAGGACAAAGGCAAACAAGTACATCAAGAAACCGACGCTAATGAACTCCCAGAAGGACGCGGTTATGAAGAACTCTCCGATTTCAGCGAAGGAGATGAACCCCAGGAAGCCTATTAAAACGGGGGCGTACAGCAACAACAGGAACAGGACCTGCAGGATGGTAAAATAACCCACAGAGAGCGCCCTTGCCGCTGTCTCATCGCGCTCTGTGGAGTTTCGGTGAGATTTCGCGGCAGCCGTAGGGGTCCCGGAGGCCTGCTGGAGCTGCCGCGGGCGAATGGCCACCTTTCGTGGGGTGTTGCAGTCAGTGAGTAGCGCCCGGACCGGCACCACCCATCCTGCGGCTTGCAAGCGCTGCGCCAGTCGTGCGATGACGATCGAGTGCCCACCATTGTCAGCGAATAAATCGTCCCATCCCAATGGGGTCTCGAACACGGCCCTGCAAATCGCCAGCACTTCCTCACAGCCCGGTTCCACGCCCGCATCGGTGTCGGGCGGTTTGGCTTTCCCCGCCTCTGTCACCTGCATGCTGGTCGGTGAGCCACTACAGGTGTCCTCCGCTTCCGGCTCGGCGTTTGTCAGCAGATGAGATAGGTTGGGCAAGCACCCCCGGTCGATCTTTCCGGACATCGGCTTCATGACAAATTTTTCCACCAGGAAAATCCTTGTCGGAACTGACGGCGCTGGAAGTTGTCTCGCCAGAGTCGCCGTGACCCGGGTAGCCCACTCCGCCGGTGCTGGAGCGACAACCGAGATATCGCCTTCGGAGACTGACGGGGCGGCGACGAAGGCGACCAGTTCTTGGTTCTGGTAGTCCAGCACAGCGGCCTCGATCTCCCTGAACTTCGTCTGGAGGATGTCCTCAACGGGCTGTATCTCGACGCGGTGCCCGCGCACCTTGAGCTGCATGTCGACTCGGCCGAGGAAGTGCACGCGCTGCGTCCGGATGTCTATTTTACATTTATCTCCGGTGCGAAAGAGGCGGCCGAACCGAGGGTGCGTGATGAACTTCTGGGCGGTTTGCTCCGCCAAATTGCGGTACCCCCGCGCCACGTGTACCCCACCGATGCAAAGCTCGCCGACCTCCCCGTGGGGCAGCGGGCGGAGTTGGTCGACCTCGAGGATAACGTAGGTGACGTTGGCGAAGGGCGAGCCTATGGTGATGGGCTCCCCCGGCCGCAAGCTCTGGCGGCTTGTGTCGGTGCTCGCCTCTGTAGGGCCGTAGGTGTTTATGATCTGCCGTCTGCCACGCGTCCAGGGCTCCACGAGCGTGGCGGGGAAGGCTTCGCCCGCCGGCACGACATAGCGGCACAGCGGGTAGGGGAGATCAAGCTCGGGGGTTGATGTGAGGGTGGTAAGCAGAACTGGCGGACAGAAGAGCACCGTGACCTCGGCTTCACGAAGAACGGGGACGAGGTCTGGCCCGGACCGTATCTGCTCCTTGGTCAGCATGACCACAGCGCAACCTGATACCCAGGCGCTGTACATCTCGGAGATGCTGCCGTCGTATCCCAGCGACGAAGTAAGCGAGGTCGCGTCCATACCCGGAATGAGATCAAAATAATCGGCGTAGCTCAGGGCCAGGTTCACGTAGCCTGCGTGCGGGCACTCCACGCCCTTGGGCATTCCGGTAGTTCCGCTCGTGTAGAAGATGGTCGCAAGGCGCTGCGTGGGGTCGTCCAGCCAAGGCGGCGGCTTGCTTCGGGGCATCCTCTCCGGCAACGTCAGGATATCGAGCGTCGGCAGGTCGCGAAACTTGTCTTGGCCCCGCGTGAGAATGACCACCGGCTGTGCATCCTTGAGCATGTGGGTGATAAGGGCGTCTGGCAAAGCGGTGTCGAGGAACATCATGGTACCGCCAGCCTTGAGAATACCGAGGTGAGCGGCCACGATTTGCCAGTTGTCCTGCGACATGGCCACGGCCACGACCTGGTCCGGTCCTGTGAGGAAGGGAGACAAGGGCCGCGGCCACGTTTTCGGCCCGAGCGTCGAGTTCAGCGAAGGTGAGGGATTCTCCGGTATGAGGAATCTGTAAGGCCGTGAAATCCGGGTACTTCTCGGCGGAGCGGCTGAAGACCTCTGTGAGCCACCGGATTCCTTCCTGATGCGGCACGTTCACGAGGTGGCGGTCGCTAAAGACATCCGTCAAGCTGTAGGGGCAGGTGTCCGTCTGCCCGTGCGGCGCCTTTTCAGCCACCCAAAGGTACCGCCTCCAGGCCACAAACGTCACTACAAAGAAGACCACGAAGACGGTTGTTAAAATAATTGCTGCCATAGTAGACATTTCTGAGAAAGTGAACCCGATAAGCATCGCCCAAAATTGTTGCAACCATTGCCCCCCCCATTTCGTTACCCGTGCCGCTGACCAGATAGATCAAATCCTATCCAAGACGCAGGACGTTTGCTGCATCAAAAGCGGGTTTATCGTCACGTGGCGCGGGCTTGTCCAGATCAACCTCAAACAGCGAGTCTAACCCGGAAATTTCATCAATTGGAGGCTTTTATGGCCAAGGCATTTCGAGGCGATGCTGTAGTCAGTCTACCGCGAACCTCGAATAACGCCGGCCATGAAAGCCTCCGGTTGACCTGAAGGGTGAAATCTTTTCAGCTCTTTCATTAGATCTTGGCGAGGGACAAAGTGTGCCCGATTAAACGGATCATGAGTTTGATCAATGCCCCGATATGGGTTCTTTTTGGCCGCTCTGTGAAATGATTTCATGAAATATTCGGGCTAAGAGCATGGGTTTGGGGGCGCTGTACCACTTTGCGTCTGACTTTAGATAGTCAACCACCATCTTGCGATAGCTAAATGTTTCCAGGGCGCGGCTGCGGATGACATTCCTCGGTACGTTCGATCTCAAAGGCGATCTGCCATAAATCGTCGAACCTTACCATGACGGGACTCATTTCCTTAGCATCCTCGAAACTCAGCAGACTTTGAATATTGCCCTTCAGCACCTCATAGGTGGGTATTTTTTATAGAACATTGTTCTCCAAAGACTGCACAAATTCCTTGCACGCGGTGTTTTCGTAACCAGGCCGGCAATGAAGCAGACCAGCACAAGAATTCCTATGGCCAGAAGTTCTGCAACTGCGATTCCAGCGATCTTATCGACGCCCAGCAGTCCGGCTATCGGAATGGCGAGTTTGTTCGCTATTTATTTTACCTTACCGATAATTTCGACAAAGATGAATATGGAAATTAAGAACAAGATACCGCCAAGCACTGTGGTTTTTAAAAATCGTAGCATGACAAATATCAAAATACCAGAAACATGGAATTGTGTAATACGGAATGATAAATATACAAAATATCACTTCATGAAAAAGTGAGCCTTTCGTACCTAAATCGGATCTTTGAAAACGCTTGTAAATTGATCTAATCTTAAAAAAATAGAAAAGGGCCATCTACCATATGGAGTGGTTCGCCATTTTTATACATTATTACGAATAGATAGCAGCAGATTTTATTTCATCTAAGTGGTTGATACATAGGACGCATCGGCAATTTTAAAAATACAACGACTGCAAGCAGATTACTACAGCTTGCAACCGTTTTTAGATCTTGTGCCTGTTATTAATATGAGAACGGCAGGTTATCCCTTCGGCGTGTACCATATTGGAGACGTGTACGCGCGCTCTTGTGTCTTTAGCGGAATCTCTTTTGGAAGGCTCAACTTGAACTTCACCCGGTCATAGGCGGTCCAGCGTGGCGTCGGAATTTCGATGACTCTGGCGTAATAAAATGCTCGCATAGACGGATCAAAGTCCGGGTCGGTCCAAACTGTGCCGAGTTCCGAGGCACCGATTGTATTGGTCCAGCTCGGGATCGACAGATCGACTGTATCGCCTACCGGGATCTTGCAGCGGCCATCGGCGCCGATCTCCCTCCCGTCTGAAACAGCAACGTCGTAGAGTTTCTCTTGCGGATTTCCCTTCGCATCCAGCCAGCCCTTAATGATTTGGATGCGATCGAGGTTGGCGCCCATCGGATCACGCAGCGCATACACCAGGAAGCTTGGCGCTTTTCCTTTAGGCGCCTTGGCGAGGTCACTCCCCATCGGTACGCCCTTGGTATAGCCAATAAGTGCTAAGTCACGTCGCTTCGCATCGTCGACGGTAAAATCGAAACCGCCAAAGAAGCGGACCCGCATGCGCGGACCGGTGGTGGCGTACGTCTCGCGCCGCTCCATGGCATCGAAGATCGTCCCGCGCGTGTTCTCTGAGGCCCATACCGCAGTCGTCCCCCCCGCACTGTAATCGCCGCCGCCGGGCCCTTTAATTTTGAGCTCAGGATTGCTCTTACCGGCGTGTGCTGCGCGTTCCGGACCAGGCTCGTAGGTAGTGAATTTGCCGAAGAAGTTGTCTTCGTCGATCGTGCTGAGCCCGGTGTGGGTGTCGGTGCCCCCCTCGAGCCCGAACTTGAACGGGTTGACACCCAAGGATGCCTCTAACTGGAGCCCACGCAAAAGGCCGGAGCGGGCGTATTCACCCGGGAGCATGTCCGGGGTCTTCGCCTGCGAGACGTCCAGATTGCCGAAGTCCCAGGTTTCGAAGTCGGCAAACTCGTCCTCGGGCGAGAGCATCGGGTGCGCCTCACCGTCGCCCTTGTATTGGGTTACCTCGTAGAGGCGCTCCCATTTCTGACGATTCTCCGCATAGGCCAGATCGTAAGGTGCTCCATCCGCGAAGTCATCCTGCAGAGCGAACATCATGCCGTTAGACAAGTTACCGTTGTGTGGGATCGCTGTAACGTCACCGCCGGTGACCCTCTCGTAGTTCTCCAGCCACGACCAGAGGTCGCGGGGGTTGCGCGAACCGATCGGTGGTGTCGTCGTGTACGGAACCACCTGCCCGGCACGCTCGGCGCCGTCGCGGAAGATCACGTTGCGGTGCAGGTTGTTGCCTGCCACTAGTGATGTCCATTCGAAAGCAATAAATGTCGTGAAACGGCCCGGGTCGTTGTATTCCTCAGCCGCGCGGATGATTTCGTCCCACACGCGCCTGTAAGCCGGATTGCCGGGCTGGTAGTTCAGCTCAGCTGAAATCTTGCCCTGCGCGAACTGGTTTATCAGGCGAAACATGGCCTGCGCAGCGGTATCACCGCCGGCGTTGAAGTCCTCGTGGAACTTGCGCCCATCTGGATCGGCCATGATATTCGGCGCGCCGTCAATGATGTCGGTGATTGCGCCCATCGCGTCGGAGTGATCGGTGATCATGAAGAAGTCATAGGGCCGGGAAAGCTTCACCGGCTGGCCGGTATTGGAGATCACCTGCTCGCCACGAGCGAAACGATAGGCTTCGCGTGGCATCAACCGCGTGCCGGAGCCCCCGGCGTCGGCCGACAGCCCGGTATGGACATGGGTGTCTCCAAAATAGACGTTCGTCGGATAGGCCTGGTCAGCGTAAGGCGAGTAGGGTCGCCCCTTGAAGACCTCCGGGCTCGTTCCGGCCGTGTCCTGGGCCACGACAGGACCTAAGAGAAGCGCGTTTACAAGGACGGCGATCAGGCAGCACAACAGGGGGTCGTGCCATCTGACTGCCCGTAATGGACCGGCTTCAACCTGGAGTTTGCCTCAGTGGCCAGGCGAAACGGCTTTATCATTGGTGACACCAAGAGCGGATTGTTTCGGTTTTTTACTGTTCAACATGACGCCCTCCCTTAAGGCTTTTCATCGATTATCCCGACATATACCTGATCGGTGACGTATGAGCTCGTTCCTTGGTTATCATAGGCACCTCCGGTGGCATCGTGATTCCGTAAGAGATCATTCATCAAACAAAGAACGCGTAAGTTCGCTCGATAAACCAAAAACCAGCGAGTGTGCCAATGACGTAAGATGCCGGACGCATTAAGGCGGCAACGGACCGGGACGAGCGGTCGTAAGTAACGGCACGACTGGAAATCAGTTGAGTGAGTAGCCAGAAAAGCATGAAAACTATGGCAACAAAAAGCAGTTGGCCGGCCTCTACACCCACGTTGAAAGATGCCAGGGATAGGGGAATGGCGGTGTCCGGCAGCCCTATTTCCCGCAATGCACCGGCAAACCCCAGACCGTGCAGCAACCCGAAAACAAAGGCCACGACCCACGGTTTGCGAGTCGCTATTCCCGGTTGTCCCCGCTGTCGGTGCAAGATTTCGACGGCTACAAACATGATACTGAGGGCGATTACCGCTTCCACCGGTGCCTGGGGCACTTGCACCCAGCCGAAGGTCGCCGCTGCCAGAGTCAGGCTGTGGGCAACAGTAAATGCGGTGATGGTTCCCACCAGACGCCGCCAACCCTCCACCAGGAACAGCAGGGCCAGTACAAACAGCAGGTGGTCGAAACCAAGCAGGATGTGTTCGACACCCAACTTGAAATAGGTTCGCACCACGGCAGCGGAGCCGGGAGCGCCCAAAACCCTGAACTCAGGTTGTGAAGGCGTCAGGCGGACTGTAAGGGTGTGACCATTGTTGTGTTCTACGCGGGCCAGTACGTCGGTGCGTGTTGCCTCGAGGCCATCAATGGCTATTGTGCCGTCACTAAGCCCGCCCTCGCAGGTCACCTGCCGGCGCTCAACATAGGCGCCATTTGAAAACTTCGAGGTGGCATCACTGCTGTGACAGTTTTTGGGAAGACGGACATACAGTCCCAATCGGCGATCACCCTTGGCCGGAACTTTCCAGAGCAGGTCATAAGTCAGCTCATCCACCTGTTTTAGTTGGAGGTAAGCCGGCCGCACCTCGTGTGCCGGAGCGATGCCGATATGACACAAGGCGAGTGCAATGATTAAGGCAAAATAAGAGTAGAATTTCATTGTTAACGCACCGCGAGCGTTTTACCGGTTGTATCGTCCGGCAGCCGGATGTCGACGTCGTAATGGGCACGAAGCGCCTGGTACAATCGATCTTTGGCCTCTATTCTGCGCTCGCTATACCATTCGCGCTCAAGCACTGGACGTATCTCTGCCATTGTAGGCGGACGGTCTGTTTCGCGTTCGATTAAGCGGACGAGGTGAAGCCCATAGCCAGATTCATAGGGTCCGGACCACCGCCCGGAGGGTGCATTTTTGATTTGCTTGGCGAACCCTTTCCCGAAAGTATTGGCAACCTCCGGTTCCGTGGCCGCATCAAGTTGGGTCGGAAGCAGAGTGACATCGCCAATCAATCTGGGATTAGCGGAAAGTGCAGGATTGCTGTTTAGACGGATGATCAGTTCGTTGGCAGTTCGCTTCACGTCACCTGTGGTTTTTTTTGGATTCAGGTAGACTTGTTGAAAACTGAAGCGATCAAGCGGACGAAACCTATCTTCGTTGGCATCAAGAAATGCCTGAAGATCGTCATTTGTCGGTGCCTTAGGTTCGGTGAGGTCTTCGTTTAGAAATTCCATCTTCTGGCGCAACCGGCGGCGAATAACAACATCATCCTGATCGAGCTTCAGTGCCTTCGCCTCACGGTAAAGGATTTCCTCCTTCACGAAGTCTTCGGCCAGTCCTTGCAGTTCCTGCCGGGTCGGCGGGCGCATCCAAGTGCGTTGAAACTGTCCTGAGAGCCGCAACGCCTGATTCTCGTCGATGATGATTCGATCTACTGGCACGCTGGCAGGGCCGTTAACCACCGAGTACACCATAAAAAGCCCCGCACCTAAAACCAAAAAATGAAACAGTGGATCTCTAGAAAAATCAAGAACCTATGGCGGATCATTGCTGCCTCGTGATTACTAAATTTTTTTTGGGTCTGGATAAAAAAGGTAAGGTCGAAAAAACTCTAATTTTAACTAATTTATGGTGTTACAACGTGGTATCTGAGGTAGAGATTGTCAAGTATGGGGGTATCGAACTTTGTTCCTGATTTTAAAAATCTATAAAATGGAAAAAAAGCAGACTTTGTTAGACTTTCAGATATTTGGCGTATTACTAATCGGATAAACACGAGTGACTTCGTGCCAGTAACTGGGGTGATAACGGGTTAGGGCACACCGTATATGTTGTGTCAGCCCATAAACCGAATAAATGATGATACCATATCAGAGTCTGTAGCTTGCTGCAGGGAGATTCATTTGTTGAATGAAAAAATTAACTATAATTACAGAATGTTGTAAGTTTTATCGCGGATGGTATTAGCGGGCAATGATAACGTTTGGGGGGTATGCCACAAACTTGGTGTGGTAGATAAAGCAACTTGTAGGAAATGAATGCGAACCGAGGAACCGGTTAGGATACCCTTGTCATTCTGGATAAGTCACCCTTGAAACCAGTAAAAAAGCACCTGGAGAGCTATATCTTATCGAAGACTTGTATCTGGCAGTGGTGAAAAAGTTGGGTTATGCTTTCTCATCGATCGGCTGAGCGGTCCATGGCACCCTGGAAATTAATTTGCCGTCGCGATCGTAACTTTCGTATATTATTGAATTTCCATCAATAATATACTTAGAAGCTTTCTGATCCGTATCTTTTTCTACCCTGTCAGGGGCTTGAGCAGCCTTTTGTTGCTGGGGCCGATAGTAGCCGCCAGCACCCGAAAGGCTATCGATTTGATTAATTGGCTCACTCATGAAATGGCCTCCCATTTGTATTTATCGACCGATTAGTTGGGAACTTTAATTTATCCGATTGCCGGGGATACTGGAAGTTTGGATATTCGGACGCGAGTTTGACAACGGGGCGGTTCCCGGGTTAAATTTCTACCATATATGTTATATTCGCAATAATTATAGTGGCTTTTCTGTTCGGAGCTCCGGCCCGGACAAACAACCATTCAGAATGGAACCCAAATTGAGCGATTTTCAAGTTTGCCGCAGGTACAAGGAAAATGTCGTTCCGCTATAGTGAACTATGCGGGACGTCATTTGACGTCGTAGATGCGGTGAAATTGGAAATTCCGGAGGGTATTATATTTTCGAAATTCCGATGGGCAGAATGCCTTATTATTATTGTTTATTTCATACTTCGAAAATATGAAACGCTCAACTGGGTGGAAACAATCCAACAAGCGGAAGGAAAGCGAATCATGGAAATTAAGTTTTTAAGGCGCAATATTTTTCAAAGAATTTTGGGTTTGCCGGTGACATCCAAGCCCGTCAATCCGGACTGCTGGCAGTTTGCTGATGGAAAACTGGCAATAGACATGACCAAAGCACCCGAATTGAAAAAAAAAGGCGGTGCGATCCGTCTCGAAGGGGGCAATCTGCCCTTGCGGATACTTGTGGTAAAAGAAGATGACGGTGAGTACCGCGCCTTTCACAATCGCTGCACGCATCTGGGCCATCGGCGGTTGGACCCCGTACCTGAGACCGGAACAGTACAATGCTGCAGCGTCAACAAATCCACTTATGATTTGGACGGAAACAATATCTACGGTCCTGCCCCGAACCCGATCAAGGTCTTCCCTGCCAGTGTCGATGGGGAACAATTAACCATTATGATCAACTGGT
>CAWKCK010000006.1:0-28506 GCA_963848135.1 uncultured delta proteobacterium | reverse complement strand
AATATATAATACTTGTCATCATCCGGCTCCGGTGTGCTATAAAATTCGGCCAAATCCCAATTGAGCACATATAGGTTGGCAATTGAAAGCATGGGAACCAGATATCTCTGTTCCTGCTCCGTCAGTGAGCTGATGCGGGCTAACCGATGGCAGGCTTCATTGTAAGTGCTCAGAAAAAGTAAAAATTTATCCGGTCGAAGTCCCGTTGCTTGGTCGTTCCAGATGCTGGTAAAATAAACGAGACCCAGGGCGACATCAAATAGCCGATAATCTATTTTAGACCAATCAAAATCGAAAATGCCGATGCCTTTTTCATCGCGAAATTTTAAGTTGCCGGGATGATAATCACAATGAATCGGTATTTCCGACATCCCCTGAAATTTGACATCAAAGGAAGCCGCATAATCAAGGGCTCTACAGATCGTTTCAAAATTATCTTTGAATAACCGGTCACACCGACGATCATCAGCTTGTTTCCAAAAACGCGGCAAAGGTTTTTGTGAATGTGGTCATAAATTCCATTATCCGGGGTTGGGCGCGATCTGCTCCGGGCGGTTTTTTGAATCCATGCCCGTAGTGGTGAAGATGGGCGAGGATTTCAGCGGCGCTGATGAATTCTTTATCTGTCAGATCGGTGTAGTTCCAGGAATATTTATCTTCCCCTTCAAGAGACTCAAATAACCCCCATAGCGCTCTTGTTCCCTGGTGATTTTCAGGAGGCGGGGTGTATACGAACGTTTCACGGTTCCGGCATGGAAAAATGGCTGCCGCAAGGGTGAACCCATTTGATCTCAAATGATTCAGGAGGGCGTGTTCAAACAAGATTTCATTTTCGATGACTTTGGGATTATACAAACGCAGAAAATACCGATGAGTGCGATCGTGGGTCGACATCCATACCGCATAACTTTTATTGCAATACCCCCTAAAACCTCCTTGATCCGTGTCAGCTTCCCAAGATCGTAATTTTCTTCCAATAAAAGACGAATTGTTTGTGTAAGACGCTCATTCTTTTAGGTCTGACAACAGTCCCATATTTGCTCTCTTTTACTTCAACGTCTTTCATGGCATATCGTTTATGGCCTACCGCAACGGCTACGATATCCGTTGCGGTTGCCACCTTATATCATATTTAGTTGATATTAAAAAAAACCAATTCTTCGGCGGTTTTTTAGGCAAAGGTCTGCCTCCAATATTGCATCTTGAGAATTAAAAAACCACGGAAAATAAAGGCCCAAAATGCCGCCTATCCATATGAAAAAATCAATGCACGCAACCAGGCTAAAGCTTTCGGGGAAATCTTTCCTCCTGAAGCCTGGGCCTGGGTTCGACAGTCATAGTTACATAAAAATGAGGATATGCATATATTTCGATCACATGCCGACTGAGCGAGATTCAGTGTAGTGCCTATGGCTGTCGAACACGGGCTTCTAACTGTGCCGTGTAGAAATTTGATTCTTCATTGCTTTCTATCCAAACAATGGGAGCTTCACCTATAAAATCGTCTCTGGTTCCGCATTGTAGAGCTGTCAGTAACAGAAGCTCCATGTCAAAGGAAAAACGCTTGTCAGTCATCTTAACCAACACATTTTTCAAAATTTCGGTTTTAAATGCCTTGAAGCCGCATTGGGTGTCTATGATTTCTCCGATTTGCGGTAAAAGCTTCGATCGAATAAAATGACGAAACACCAGCATCAAGCGATCGTGGTCGGTCACACCCATTGCGCCTTTTGAGGTACAGTATACGCCACCGGCAGAATAACGAGTACCAATGGCACACATCCTATTTCGGTCTTCAAGCTGGCGCAACAATAAACCGGCCTGAGCAATGTTTGTTGACAAGTCAGAATCGGTAAAAAAAACAATGTGACGGTCATTGCCGTGATGTTCTTGAATTGCCGACCACATCCCAAATTGAATAGCACCTCCCTTTTGACTATCGGCTGTAGATTGCATTTTTTTAGTAACCGGAGTTCCTTCTTCAATTCCGTCAACCAGGAACAGCACCCTTACATTGTTATATTTCTCTTGTTGGATGATTTCTGCCGCAATTTCACCGCTTTTTTCAGGACAGCCGTCATCAACAAAAATGAGTTCCCATTTTTTGTCAATTTCGCCTTCGAATAGCCAATTTAACTGTGATACTTTTCGCCTCAAAAAATCCTCTCCGGAAGGATGCTCCATAATAGTGCGAATGCGGTTGTGCTCATTATACATCGCAACAATAAAACTATTAAAAATTGGGGATGAAATAGATTCTAAAGATTTTTTTGATAGAGCAAGTTTTGTAGCGAGGTGAAGAATGACGGGATACTTCCGATGCTCGATGACAATGCGAGAGTTAACTCTCCTCAACTCCTCCTCCGATGGATAAAGGTCCAACAAAAGCTCTGAAATGTCAAAAGCCTGCCTTTCCTGTTCAGAATCAGTCAAGTCCATCGAGAGGGGCATATTTCTAGTGGTTTTAAGCACTTTATCCCATCGGTTGTCACTCTCTGTAAGTTTTTTTAGATTCTCTATTGAAAATGTATGCTTAAAAAGAGAATCATCTATTGCGCCGAACAGTGCCGGGATTCCAGCCATCATCCCGTGAAATTGTGGCTCATTCAAATTTTCGATAAATGTTGAAAAATCCGATGCATCCGGCGTAATCTTGACCATCTGCTCTTCGTATTTACGGTATAACTTATTAATATTTTTCATCATTTTTAGATAACTATCCATAGACCCTGTCCCCATATTCAATTGTTGACACAATGTTGCTATAATTAATTGTAAAAATAATATGATTCAATTTATACTTCTTCCAAGCCGTAAAAGATCATGAGATTCGAAATAAATATTTTGATAAGTTTAAAGTGATGAGCTTTTCTGAATTGGATTTTGGTTTGATTGTATTAGGTGCTATGTCGCTGAATACAGTTTGCAAGTTCTTCCCAATTGCATTCCAACCATCGATTTAACGACATGCTATGTCGTAAATATTTCAAATATTGTTGAGGATATTGACCGTTTCCGTAAAATTCACTTAATATCCAGTCAATGACCATCAGATTTCCCATATAGATCATATGTGGAAGATATTCCAGCTCAAGTGTATTTAAGGGCCCAATCGTTTGTTTATGTTTGGTTTGTTCTTGATATGCACCCAAAAATTGTTCCACTCGATCAAGCTGCAGAATTCAATCGTTGATAATCCCCCAATTGGTGCAAAAGTGCATTATTGCATGGCCTACATCAAAACACCTGGCATTAATTTCTGACCAACCAAAATCAAACCCACCCGTTACTTTACCGTCCTTATACTTAAGATACCCTGGATGATAGTCGCCGTGCACAGCAAGGCAGGGCATGGCATGATATATTTTTGGGGGTGAGATAATGTTTATGATATTAATCAGAACATCGAATTGCTCTAAAAAATAATTAGCAATATCGTTGGTATCTGCTTTTACAATATCAACACTATTATCAATTGAAAGTTTCGCGCTAAAGCTTAGCATGAATCAATTTTTTGAAATAATATGGATCTGTGAGCGGTCGCTGGAGGCAATATTTAGCCAAAGCATTTTCGAAGCGAGAGCAATCATAAATAGTTTCATCGTTTAAATACTTTTCGACGTCATCAAGAGATTGGGCCAAAACATTCAGAAGATAATCGCCTTCTTCTTCTGCCTTTGTGTATAACATCGATTTCCACTCATCAATGGATACATATTTAGATATCATTTTCATCTCAAGCAACAAATCAAATACTGTCTTGCCTGGTACGGCATTGTTTTGCACCACATTAAATACCTGCCCGAAATGTGATGATTTGCTTGCAAAAAGAACAATAGATTTAACCAAGAAGTCTACAGGGGTCATTTCAAATGTCCATTTGTCTTCATCAGGAGCACATTTTAACTTCATGCAGGCATCAATAATCATGGAAATAAAATCATTTGGATTTGATGCACCTGTAACACTATGATGTCCTATATTACCAGGACGATACAAACACACGGGCACTCCTCTTGAGACAGCTTCCCAAATCAATTTTTCAGCAACCCACTTTGCCTGGCCATATCCATTTCCTAATTGATCTGCAAATGAATCGATATCACTGTTTTCTAAATATGCTGTTTTGTGTTCACCTGGGAATATGCCGTTTGTTGAGATGTAATGAATAGATTTAGTTGCGGAGGTGCACGCGAATCGCAGGATCTCATGAGTACCGTTTACCGCAGTCGGCTTGATTACAGCATAAGAATAGACATAATTTACGAGAGAAGCACAATGAAAGATAAAATCGATTTTTTTCGCAAATTCATTGAAATGTTCAATCGACAATCCAAAATATTTTTTTGTTAAATCACCGGTAACAGAAATAATACGTTTTTTCATGTTAGGATCGTATATTTGATAATATTTAAGATTATCGATGATACGATTTAGTGCATCCTTACGGTCTCCCTTTTCTAAACGTACTAGACAGTATATTTTTACATGATCTTTTGTTTTCCTTAATAATTCATCAAGTAGGAATGCGCCCAAGAAACCTGTAGTTCCGGTAATAAAAATTGACTTTGCATCAAGTACAGACAACGGTGTTTTGGTCGAACCGGGGGTAATAGAATGATCTAAATAAGCATCCTCTTTGATTGAAAGGGGCCGCAAACCACTATCTGCATCGTTTTGAATGTGGTGAACTATCTCTGTAACGGTAGGATATTCGTAAATATTTTTAACTTTAAGTTTAATGTCAAAAATATTTTCAATAATTATAGTTAATTCAACAGCCAATAATGAGTGGCCACCGAAATCAAAAAAATTGGAATCATTATTAATACTCCCTGGAGCTAAAAATAGGATTCGCTCCCACAATGCTCTCATGACAGCTTCCTGTTCTTCCTGAGAGGCATCCTCGCTGAGCTTAATATTCTGAAAATCATATTCATATTTAGGTGGCGGTGAAGGTAGCTTCTGTCGATAGAGTTTTCCTGTCATAGGATTAATTGGTATATTTTCTATTTCAACATATGTGCTGGGGATCATATAATGCGGCATGTAGGGCTTTAATCTGTTCCGGATTTCCACACTAATTCCAGTCTTTTCGTCAATTTTCCAATTTGCGGTTTCATGCCTTACAACATATGCTACAAGTCGTTTATGCTCCCCTTCTTTACCTTCTGCTATGACCGCACAGTTTTTAACATTTGCGTGTTCAAGCAAAACTGTCTCTACGGCTCCTAATTGGATACTGTATCCTCGGATCTTGACCATGTGGTCACAGCGCCCTTTGATTTCTATCATTCCATCTGGATGTATATCGGCCAAATCACCGGTTCTAAAAAACCTTTTTCCGTCTATAAACACAAATCGGTCTGCTGTAAGATCCGGCTTGTTCAGATATCCTCGGGTCAGGCATTGGCCTCCAACATACAGCTCTCCAGTGCTATCTGAAGGTACCTGTTGCATATGTTCATCAAGTAACCTTATCTCTACTCCTTCTATAGGTTTTCCAACAGGACACATTCCTGAAGGAAAGTCCTCAACTACACGCAGATCTACATCGGCGACATCATGGCATTCGCTGATACTGTATGTATTTAGAAGGCGCACATGATCCGGTACTATTTTTAAAATTCTATTCTTAAGCCTTGTAGTCACAACCTCACCATTGAGCCAGATTACTTTCAGTGATGACAATTTACATCGAATTATATCAGCATCAACTGAGTTGATAACCGTTAACAGCAATGATGGAGTAAATAGAATTTCGGTAATTTTGTGTTCAGCCAAAAAGTCGATAAGGGGTTTAGGGTCGTAAATGATATCATCTGGAATTATGTAACAGGTTGCTCCTTTGAGTAGTGGTCTTAATATTTCCCAAACAAAAAATATATTGCACGCCACTCGGTCACCAGGTTGATATGAACTTGACTTATATCTTTGAGTATACGAGTGGACAGATCCTTGATGAGGCGCCAATATTCCTTTAGGCGCTCCTGTTGTGCCTGAGGAATAGACAATATAGGCTAAATTGTTTGAAGAGATTGAAGAGACTATGCCCTTATCATATTTATAAAGTTGCCAGGTTTCATCTATATCAATGTTTAGTATTTTTGCAACAAGGGAGGAATGCAGCCTGTGTGAGTAATGACTTTTGGTAACAATGACTTTTGGTTTTGTTTCGTCAAGCATTTTTTCCAACAAGGAATTAGGATAGGCTATATCTAAAGGTATATAAGCTCCTCCCGCCTTTAGAGCGGCGATATAGGAAATGACATATTCAGCACATGTCTCCATAAAAATTCCGACAGTTTTATCAAATGTTACTCCATGTTTTTGGAAAAATCCCGCTAAATAATCTGACAATCGATCGAGTTCCTTATAGGTTAAAACCTTGCCACCATCAACAACGGCAACTGAAGCCGGAGTTCGATCTACTTGAAACTGAAATAATTGGTGCAAGCATAATTGGGTTGTTTTCATTCAATCTCTCGCTATTTTTGATAAAATTTTACCTTAAAAATTTAGAAAACTTGTGCTCTCCAACATATCGTAAAGAAATCTAAACGGCAGACAGCTATTGCCAATCCAAAAATTTTCTCGTTCTACTAAAGATTCGGTGCAGGCACGAAACCCACACTTTTTCATGAAGTAAAGTTTTGTATATTTTTGATTGGTAATTTATTGGTTTAATGGTGAACACCTGTAATATGGTTTAATTACGATACTGGAAGGTTAATGTAAGATTTTCACGCTGGATTATCAGCAAGTACTCTCAATTGAATCTGGCATTATTTTTCCAAAGTTCAAACCTCAACAAATTGATTCCTACTGTAAATAGATCTCGTTACTGCTTTATTATTTCAATGTTCCTAATGTTTGTAAAGGAAGCTCTCCAAAAAAACGCCTATAATCCGATGCGAATTGGCCCATATGCCAAAAACCCCACCGGCTAGCTATATCCGAAATCTTTTCGTCGTAGGTACCTTTGTTTTTATAGATAGCATGGCGCACCTCGTTTAGCCGACGGGCACGAATGTAACCCTTCGGACTCAATCCGAAGTGCGCTTTAAACAGGCGTTGAATGGTCCGGGGGCTTATTTTTGCAACGGCACACATTTCCGCTAGCGTGATGGATTCATTGATGTGATCATTGATATAGTCGGTTAATTTTTTCATTAGATGGGTCTTCTTCTCAAGCGAGGGTTTCGGCCAACGTGGAATTGCCACTGTTAATGCCTCAAACAGCAGATCTGTTAATCCCTGGTTGGCGCTATGCTGGATCGGGATACTGAAAACTGCGGTATTGATCATATTCTTGGCAGCTATTCGACTCGCGTTAAATTGATTGGTTCGATTTTAGCGGCTGTGCACAAAGGCCGAATTCTCGGCATATCAGCCATCAGGTAGATAGAATCCCATCCTTCGAAAATGTTAATGGGTAGCTTGCCTGAATCGGTAATAATAGCTAATTATACATTTGATCTACCAATCCACATTCAATTGAATATACTGTCCACCATTCTTGCCAAAACCTGCAGCGGCCAACATTGAATCATAGCTATCACATTATAATGCCATATCACAGTTGATCAGTATCCCTCTGTTTAATCTTATCATTTGGTCGGGAAACCATACAGAAAACTGGGATCCTAATAGCGCGGTTTTGAGCCTTCACAAACCACCCTTTATAGACTTGCCGTGTGTTTGAATTATATTACAAAGACAACAGGTTAGCGTAGAAAATATTATTTACCCATTTTGACTCCTTTATCAATTAGGAAATACAATATGAAAAAATTATTTATTTTGACATTGTTTCTGGTCACATCTGTCTCACTGATGGATTTATCAGTTGTATTTCGTTTTAGACATATGTTTGACCATGCGAATGCTGCCCGTGTCAGTCAGGAAAGACTTCCCATTTTTGACACACATGTCCACTATAAAGAACCTGCATGGGAGGTTTATCCACCGGACACTATAATTAATCTATTAAAAATTACCGGAGTGGATAAGGCCCTGGTTTCCAGCACCCCGGATGAAGGCACACGTATGCTCTATAGGGAAGATCCGGAGCGCATAATTCCATTTCTGCGCCCCTACCATGATGACATCGATTCAAGCAATTGGTACTTAAAGGACCGAGTTTTTCCCTACATCTTAGAACGACTCGAAATGCCGATTTATAAAGGCGTTGGCGAGTTCCATATCCACAACCCCCTTGATGCGGATTCACCGATCATCAAAAAGACCGTGCGATTGGCGGTTGAGCGTAATTTGTTTATTCATGTGCATTCAGATCACCGGGCTGTGGAAACCATATTTTCCTACGAGCCTGACGTCAAAATCCTATGGGCCCATGCCGGAATGTCCGATCCTCCGGAAGTTGTATCGAAGATGTTCGATCGCTTCAAAAATCTTTGGGTAGATATTTCTATTCGTGAATATGAGATAGCGCCCAATGGAAAACTATCTCCTGAGTGGGAAAAGCTTTTTCTGGACTATCCTGATAGGATTACCATTGGCAGCGATACCTGGATAAACGCTCAATGGGATAATTACGAAGCGATTATCGCGTTTGACCGAAACTGGTTGTCCCAACTCCCCGATGAAGTAGCCAGGCAGATCGCCTTTGAAAACGCAAAGCGTTTGTTTGACCGGTAGTATTTACTGGTCGGCGCATTTTAACCCGAATATAACGATACCACCTGTGAATATATTCCGGAAATCCGCGTATAAAAGCCTTTATATTTTGAGCACAATTTTCCCAACATGCTGCTTTTTTAGGAAAAAGATTTGTGCATCGCGGATTTCTTCGAGAGCAAACGATCTGGCTACGACTGGTTTTATGGCGTCTTGCTCTATGCGCTCAATCAGATTGCTGAACACCTCAGGTTCAAGAACGGTGCAACCGAAAAGGCTGAGATCTTTCAAATAAAGGGTTCTGATATCCAGTTCCACCAACGGGCCGGCAATGGCACCCGCCACAGCATACCCCCCACCGGGCCGCAACACTTCCAAGAGCTGCGGCCATTTATCACCGGCAACGAGGTCGATTACGACATCCACATTGTTTACACCAGGTTCAGCGGTTAGATCTGTTTCTCGTGAAATCGTCTCGTCCGCACCAAGTTCGTTTAACGCGTCCGATTTGGCAGAAGTGGTTACCGCCCAAACATATGCGCCCCGTGCCTTGGCCAGTTGAACAGCCGCGGACCCAACTCCGCCAGAGGCCCCTGTTATTAAAACGTGTTCTCCTGATTTAACTCTTGCACGCGTTAGCATGTTTTCAGCCGTAGAATAGGAACAGGGAAAGGATGCCAGATCTATATCGGACAGTTCACTGTCAATTTTGTGGGCATGCCTGGTGGCCACAACAGTAAATTCAGCAAAACCACCATCACACTCTGAACCAAAGAACCACGGTTGATCGAGTTTTTTACCATGGGCCTCCCTCAAACAAGGTTCGATCAATACCCGCTCACCGATTCTGGTGGAGCTTACTTCTCTGCCCACGGCAATAATATGGCCGCAGACGTCGATCCCCTGAATGCGCGGGAACGTAATCGGCTGACCCGACCAACTAGCATCTTCACTGGCAGCTTTTTTTTTTGAATACCAAGCCGTTCGTGTGTTGATATCCGTATTGTTGACACCAGCAGCGGCGACACGTACGAGAACATCGAACGGTCCAGGGACGGGAACCGGAATATCCTGACGGATGTCCAGCTTGTCCATATCACCATGACCAGTCAACCACACGCCACGCATGGTTAAAGGCAAATCAGTCATTTTTTGCTCCCAGCATTTTTTGCTTGGCACTCGGCAAATGTAATTTGCGGAGTGAAATTGAAATCGGTGTGTACGTGAAATGAGCGCCAGTATTTTTAATAGAATTTATTTGTTCTGAGAATCAATGGGAGAAGATTTAACCCAAAGGGTATTCTCTATCACAAAATCAATATACAGAATAGATTCTCGTATTGCGTGAAAACCGGAGTGATAAAAAAATAACAGACATTTTGCCATTATTTGGACCGAAGGCTAATCTGGTGTACCTCAAGATGTCGGCAGGTAGGCTCATTGTGATACCATATCATAACCTGAAGATTGGTTAGCATTTCAAACTGAACGAGTATAACCACAAATTGTCGGGCTTAGGTAGAACTGGGATCTTAATGTGTCAGATGTAATCCAAATTTTTCATCTTCCACTGAACATTATGAAAAATACTTGTTTATGATGATCGACATCCTGTGCCGCAAAATCCTACTGTTGCATTTTTTTATTTCCCGATGGATCGGGCCGATAATAGAAAAGAAGACATCGACAAAGTCAGGGTCGAAATGAATACCGCTTTTTTCTCTTATTAAATTAACAGCACTTCGATACGAAAAGGATTCTTTGTAAGGCCTGCGAGATGTCAAGGCATCGAAAACATCGGCAATGGCAAAGATTCGCGCACCTACAGGGATAGCACGACCCTTGAGTCCCATCGGATAACCGTTTCCGCCGTACTGTTCATGATGACATTCGACGATGTCGGCGGCATCTTTCAGCCACTCTGAACGTTTGACGATATCGATGCCATGCTGGACATGGTTTTTCATCACTTCAAACTCTTCTTGATTTAACTTCCCAGGTTTTAGCAATATCGTATCGCTGATACCGATCTTTCCGACATCATGCAGAAAAGCCCCTTTTATGAGGCTTTGAATGGTATTATGGTTTAGTTTGATTGCTTCGGCCAGACATACCGCATAAATCGTAACACGATAATTATGGCTATCCGTATTGCTGTCCCGTTTGGCAATCGCACTGCCGAGTACTTGCAAAATATCGATGTTGGACTCGAGAAGGTTTTGGGTCAATTTTAACTGCTGAGCGAGAAGTGATCGGTAAATGGGATAGAATGCCAGGGTGACTGCAAAAACAATTGCAAATACCATCAGGATAGTCTTAAAAATACGCGTTTCGATTTCTGTCAGTACTTTATAAGAAACAGCGACGACTTCCTCAATCCTTGCGACAATCTTACCAGAGGAGTCGACCAAGGGAACGGTAAGAATTACGTGAGGTGCCCCGCCAAAATATTTAATTTCAACATGGTTATCTCCGCCAGCTTTTTGATCACCAGAATGTTCCTGCATGTACGATGCTATAGTGCTGATGCTTGCGTAGTCATTGTTCATGACAAGACCCATGTCATCGCCGAATTGATCGTACATTTTCAGGTAGATAAGTTGGCCCTGCTGGTGCTTTATTTTACTCGCGGCAAACAAGACCTTGATCTTATCTCTTATAATCTCGAGTTTTGGGATCTCCGGGTCATCAAGAAGGGTTTTTATCTGGTCATTGAACCTCACGACGACTTCCCAGGCCCGGCTGCTGACCGTTCTCGAGACAGTTTTTTGTTCACTGATATACACCAACAGAGACAACACTGCGGCGATGACCATCCCGGCGATCGATAACCGCCAAAACAGTCGTTGCTGTATCGACCGAAACGACGGGTTGAAACCCGCAGACGTTTTGAGCGATACGAAGATGTCGACCGCCCGCCTCGTCAATGAATCGGTTACCGTATAGCTTGTCAGTGTCCTGTTTTGCGCCAAATCAACAGTTCCTTTGAACGATCATGAGAAATAATTCATGAATAAAAAGCAAGCTTTGTGCCGACGCCGCATTTAATTGTTGAATCTGAAAATTGAAAATAATTACAGAAGCTTGTAAGTTTTGTCGCGAATGGTGTTAGCGGGCATTAATTGCGTTTGGGGGATATGCCACAAACTTGGTGGGGTAGATAACGCAACCTGTGGGAAATGAATGCGAACCGAGGAACCGGTTAGGATACCCTTGTCATTCTGGATAAGCCACCCTTGAAACCAGTAAAAAAGCACCTGGAAGAGTTATATATTATCGAAGGATTTTATCTGGCAGTGGTGAAAAAGTCGGGTTATGCTCTCTCATCGATCGGTTGAGCGGTCCATGGCACCCTGGAAATGAGTTTGCCGTCACGATCGTAACTTTCGTAAATTATTGAATTGCCCTCAATAATATACTTAGAAGCTTTCTGATCCGTATCTTTTTCCACCCTGTCAGGGGCTTGAGCAGCCTTTTGTTGCTGGAGCCGATAGTAGCTGTCAGCCCCCAAAAGACTATCGATTTGATTAATTGACTCACTCATGAGATGGCCTCCCATTTGTATTTATCGGCCGATCGGATTGGAACTTTAATTTATTCGATTGGTGAGGATGCTGGAAAGATGTTTGATATTCGGACGAGGGTTTGACAAAGAGGCGGCTCCCGGGTTAAATCTCTACCATAAATTTAATATTTAGAATAATTATAGTGGCTTTCTGTGGCAGGGCTTCGGCCCGGCCAAACGACTATTCAGGATGGAACCCAAATTGAGCGATTTTCAAGTTCGCCGCAGGTACAAGGAAATTGTCGTTCCGCTATAGTGAACTATGCGGGACGTCATTTGACGTCGTAGATGCGGTGAAATTGGAAATCCCGCAGGGTTTTATATTTTCGAAATTCCGATGGGCAGAATGCCTTATTTTTATTGTTTATTTTCATACTTCGAAAATATGAAACGCTCAACTGGGTGGAAACAATCCAACAAGCGGAAGGAAAGCGAATCATGGAAATTAAGTTTTTAAGGCGCAATATTTTTCAAAGAATTTTGGGTTTGCCGGTGACATCCAAGCCCGTCAATCCGGACTGCTGGCAGTTTGCTGATGGAAAACTGGCAATAGACATGACCAAAGCACCCGAATTGAAAGAAAAAGGCGGTGCGATCCGCCTCGAAGGGGGCAATCTGCCCTTGCGGATACTTGTGGTAAAAGAAGATGACGGTGAGTACCACGCCTTTCACAATCGCTGCACGCATCTGGGCCATCGGCGGTTGGACCCCGTACCTGAGACCGGAACGGTACAATGCTGCAGCGTCAACAAATCCACTTATGACTTGGACGGAAACAATATCTACGGTCCTGCACCGAACCCGATCAAGGTCTTCCCTGCCAGTGTTGATGGGGAACAATTAACCATTATGATCAACTGGTGAGACGGGTGAGGCGTTCTCTTTGGATGTACTCCGGGAGGTCATCATGGAAACATTGTTACAATTGGACAACATGATTCTGGAAAAGGAAGGCAAACAGGCGTGGGTGACGTTTACGAGAGTGTCACACCTGAATGCCATAAACAATGACGGGACAGTCCAGATCGGTCATGTGGCCCTGGCCATCCGGGAGGATCCGGATATCCGCATCGTGGTCATCCGGGGACAGGGGCGTGCGTTTTGCACCGGTATCGATTTGAAGCAGCTGTCGGCCGGGGACATCGACATGGGCTACCATGAGAGATGGGAAAAAGCCTTGCGTGTATTCGAACAGATGGAAAAGATCGTGATCGTCGGAATGCACGGATATTGCCTCGGTGGTGGGTTGCAACTTGCCCTCGCCAGTGACATCCGGGTGAGCACGCCGGGATGCCAAATTGGTTTGCCCGCTATCCGTGAATCCCTGATTCCGGGTTTGGCCACCTGGCGCCTACCCCGCTATGTCGGCTGGGGGCGCGCAAAAAAGATGATTATCGGTGGTGAGAACATCGACGGTAAAGAAGCTTCGGCCATCGGGCTGGTGGACCACCTGGTCCCCGAAAAAAACTTTTTTTCTCATCTTGACCAGGTTGCGGCCGATTATTTGAAATCTTGCTCGACCGGTTCGCGTATGAGTAAACTGATCACCAACCAGGCTTTTGACAAAGGATACGATGCGATTTTAAAAGTGTACTTCGATTTACAGGAACGGACCCAATACAGTCTTGACGCTCAGGAGAGCAAGCAGGCCTATCTGGAAAAGCGCGATCCCATCTGGCAGTGAGGCCGTTGCAGATATTTTGAAAGATGGCACCCCCCCTTCTTTATGATACGCGTTGCCATACAGTGGTAGGGAATTGCGCCCTCGGGGAGTTTTCGTAATTCTTGGGGCGGAAAGGGTATTCAACGACATCAGCGCGCAAACGCATGCATAAGGGCGCATAAAGAAAGAACAGAATTCCATGCCTAAAAGACAACCGCAGTCTACTGACAAACGACAGGCCGATACTTCTACGAGACTGAATAAAGGCAGCGTTTGTCTATCGGACGGTGAAACGGATCTCAGGAACCGCCTGCGGTTTGAACAAATGATTTCGGATCTGTCGGCACGGTTCATCCACTTGCCGTCCGATCAGCTCGACGACGAGATCGAGCACGCCTTGAAAATGGTGCTGGAGTTCTTCCAGGTCGACCGCTGCGGGTTGCTTCACGCCTTGCCGGATAAGAACGCTTGGAAAATCACCCATGCGGTTTACTCGGAGAATACCGCGCCGGTCCCCGTAGGTACCGAACTCCCCCGATCGATCAACCCATGGGGTTTCGATAAGCTGGCGGTAGAAGGCGAAGTGGTGTCATTTGCGAGGGTCGACGACATGCCGGATGAGGCCCATGTGGACAAGCAAACCTGGAGCGATTGGGGTATACGCTCCAACCTCGCCATGCCGATTCTCGTCAATGAATCCGTGGTCCACATTATTTCCATCAATGCCGTGCAAAAGGAGCGCGACTGGCCCGAGGAGTTCATCCCGCGTCTGCAGCTGCTTGGCGAGATCTTTGTCAGCTCCCTTGAACGACGCAAGGCCGAACAGGCCCTCCGCGACAGCGAGGAGCGTCTGAGCCTGGCCGCTTCTTCGGCCGAGGCCGGGCTTTGGGTGATGAATGCCGACACGGGCCGGATCTGGGCCACCGACAAGCTGCGAGAGCTGCTTCACTTCAACCCCAGCGAGCCATTGAGCTTTGAGCGGTTTTTGGAGGTCGTCCACCCGGACGATCGCGAAAGTGCCAAAGATACCCTCGCACGATGTCTCCAGACGCGCGATCTGGTCAGTCTCCAATACCGGGTTGTAACCCCCGCCGGGGGCGTGCGTTGGGTCGAATCCAGTGGGCGATCCTACCCTGCCGCACCGGACCAGCCGGAACGCCTGATGGGGGTCGCCATCGACATCACCCGGCGCAAGGAGATGGAGACCAAGCTGCTCGAACAGATCGATGAAATTCAGCAGCTGCGGGATAAATTAGAGAAGGAAAACATTTACCTGCGTGATGAAATCACGCTCCAACATGGGCATGAAGGTATCGTCGGCCATAGCCAGGCCATGAAGCGGGTTCTGGCCCAGGTCGAACAGGTGGCCGGCACGGATGCGACCGTTCTACTGCTGGGAGAAACCGGCACCGGCAAGGACCTCCTGGCCCGCGCGATCCACAGGTTGAGCAAACGGAAAAACCGGCCGTTGGTAACGATCAATTGCGCAGTCCTGCCCCCGACCCTTATCGAAAGCGAACTCTTCGGCAGGGAGAAGGGCGCCTACACCGGCGCCATGACGCGAATGGCAGGCCGCTTCGAGGTGGCCGACCAATCCACGCTTTTTCTGGACGAGATCGGCGAACTCCCGCCCGACTTGCAGGCCAAGTTACTCCGGGTTCTGGAGGAGGGACGGTTTGAACGCTTGGGGTCTACTAAATCGCTCAAAGTGAACGTTCGAATCATTGCCGCCACCCATCGGGACCTATCACAAGAAGTCACTGCGGGAAGATTCCGCAGCGACCTCTACTATCGTCTGAATGTGTTTCCCATTTTGATTCCGCCTCTGCGTGAGCGCCCCTTGGATATACCCCCTCTGATCTGGTCGTTCATTAAACGCTATGAAAAAAAAATAGGCAAACGGATCGACCACATCCCACGCAAGAACCTGGAGGCCATGCAACACTACCCCTGGCCAGGAAACGCCAGGGAATTAAGGAATATTGTCGAACACGCCATGATCACCAGCCCGGGGGGAACGCTGCATTTGCGTCGGCCGCATCTGGCATCCGAAGAGGTTGCCGCCAGTGACAAGCTGGAGGATGTCGAGCGGGTTCATATCCTGGGCGTGCTTAAGAAAACCGGCTGGCGTGTCACCGGCAAGGGGGGGGCCGCCGAAATCCTGGGGATGAAGCGCACCACCCTGCAATCCAAAATGAAGAAGTTGGGCATCCAGCGCCCGACCCCTTGATGCCGATATTACGGCAATATGCCGATATTACGGCACGTCTATCTTCCTGTATGCCCTCACATAGAGCTTTTTCTTCTTAAAAATTCATTAATTCTGAAAAGTTACAACAGTTTCATGTGTTCCATTGATTATGGAATAATTTTCGCAATACGGGTTTTATATTCTCTATTGTTTCTCTCGGTGGGAAAATACGCCGGAAATGATGTCATTGTCCGAATACACGGGAACGCCGTCGATTAAAATGGAGCAAACAGCGCACAAACATTCTGTTCATGCCACCATTCGTCTGCTGATCCCGGCAAATAAACGGCATGAGGCGTTTATAATCCTCAATTCAGTGATCGAGTCGATCAGACTTGAGGAGGGCTGCATCAGCTGCCGACTGTACCAGGATTTACAGGAGGAGGGTGCGCTGATGCTGGAGGAAATCTGGTCGAGCCAAAGCGACCTGGAACGTCACCTGCGCACCGATACATTCCACACCGTGCTCCTGGTGGTCGAGATGGCCACAGAATATCCGGAGATCCGTTTCAATGCCATAGCACATACCACGGGTATGGAAACCATTCAAAGACTAAGGGAATAACCGCAACCGAATGGATGCAGCCTGACGAGTGGCCGGAGCATTGAAATGACATCCGCCACGATGCGAATGTAAGAAATATACGAGGAGAAATCACATGAGCAAAATAATCATCATCTTAGCAGTTGCATTATCAGTATTGACTCTTAGCATGGGTCATTCCCCTGCCATTGCCGCTCAAGATACCGATTCGATGATGTGCGATGGGGGGGTGGTTGAAAAGGGCGATTTTTCCCAGACCGTTCAAGACAAGTGCGGTGAACCCGACAAGAAAGAGGGACAATTCTGGCGGTATAACCCCGGGCCGTCTCAGCCGGTTTACACGGTTGAGTTCGACGATAACGGAAACGTCGTCCGAATCATAGAGGATCAATGGGGCAGCTGATCGCGCTGCAGAAGGATGGAAAGGATGAAAAAACATGCACCGGTTCTGCGGCTGATGGTTGCCCTGCTGATGCTGACGGGTCTATCGTCGGCGGTTTTCGCCCTCGATGACATTTCGAACATGGTCTGCGGCGAGGTCATCGCCGAAATCGGTGATCAGCAGTACGCGTTCCAGCAGAAGTGCGGCCCGCCGACCACCACCGAAAAAAACGGACAGGTCTGGATATACGATCGCCGGCCGGAGAGCTTCGTTTATTATGTCACCTTTAGTGAAGATAAGGTGGAGCGCATTCAGATCGGCGGCAACGATTGAGACGGGTGTCCGCAACACCAGCGGAACCCGGCAGGTTTTATCGGCATGCCGTTCGGGTATTGCCCCCAGGGGTTGAAGACCAAGATGCATTCGAGAATGTGGGATAAAATTGTGCGAATAAGAAGGGAGATGTCAATGATGAAGAAAAATCGTTTAATAACGACGGTGTTGTATGGCCGTCCTGGTTGCCTGGATAGCCGGGCTGCCGGGTCTATCTCAGGCTGCCGGAACGCCGGCCGTGAAACAAAAAGTGGAACTGCTCTTCGTGCAGAACTCAAAGGGCGTCGCTATCGACAAGGACAAGCGCACCCTGACCCTCAAGGGCGTTGGTGCGACGACACTGTTCTTCTCCGACCGTCCTGTGCGCATGGCCGGGCACTACAGCATGCAGGAATACCTGGATTTCTGGAAAGAGGGCAAGGACAACTTCAGCGTCGATCCACCCAATGCCACCCTTTCGGTCTTCGAACCGGGCCAGGATGACCTCCTTGACGTCGTTGTCAAGCTGCAAAACCCGCGGCTCCAGGGAGAAGATCTGATCTACGACATCACCCTTATCGAGGGGCAATTGCCCAAGAAGGGTGGACCATCTTCGCTTTTTATCGACATCTTCGGTGTCTGGCGCCGCACGGCCCGGCGCGCGGTGTGGGTCAGCGCGGCCGCCGCGACCACGGCAGAGGCCGGTGCAGTGGCGGCCGCCGCCGCTCATCCCACGACCGTGACGGTCCAGCAGACAGCACCGCCGCCGCCCGCCCCAGCCGTGACGGGCAGTCAGGCGTCGGCTGTCGCGCGACTCAAGGAACTCAAGTCACTGCAGCAGCAGGGACTTATCACGGAAGCGCAATACAAGGCCGAGTCCCAGAAGCTGCTCAACCAGATCGTGGAATAGGTCACTTGCCGATCGGAAGCATAGTCGTTCGAGAGGGTAAGTGGCCTGAACTGTCATCCCTTTAGGGATGAGAACCGTGGCAGTGGGTCCGGAGGAGATTGCTTATAAGCGGTGCCCTCCATGGCTCCTGACCGCAAGATGTCATACAAACAAAAAAGAAGGAGACAGCGCAATGAAACGATTGACAGTGTGTTTACTCGTAATAGGGTTGATCATGAGCGGCATGGCATTTGCCGGAGATGCGAAAAAACCCGATGCAACCCTCAATCTCGAGGAGGGGCAGGTGGCCGCGGGCATCGGATGGAACTGGGGAAAGGGTGACCTGAACCTGGATGGAAAGGCACACTCCTTCAAGGTCAAGGGCCTCTCGGTGGGTGACGTGGGTATCAGCAAGGCCGAGGCCGTTGGCAATGTCTACAACCTGAAGAATATTGACGATTTTGACGGAATCTATGCGGCGGCCTCAGCGGAAGCCACAATGGTGGAAGGTGCTGGCGCTACCGTTATGAAAAACGATAAGGGCGTGGAGATCCATCTTATGCCCAAGACGAAAGGGGCCAATCTGAAGCTCGCGGCAGAGGGCGTCGAGTTAACTCTGGAAAGGTAACAGGCGCACGATTATTTTTCCGTAAACCCGGCCCTCGTTTCTTTCCTGGCAGCCAGGAGAAACGAGGGCCAGCAAACCTGCCTGAGTATCAGTATTTTTCCATAATTCTTATTCCACCAAATAATGGGGTCCGGTCCGAAGGTGATGACATAGGTCAGCGTTGCGTTCGAGGCGAGGGCAGAAAAAAGGTGAATGAAAAAGTAAGGAGGGTTAGAAGATGAAAACCAAATCATTTGTTTCGGCAATTCTCGTTGTTGTTTTTGCCGGATTCATAGCGGCGCCGTTTTCCGCGGCACAACAAACCACCGGTGAACCCGGTTCGCCCAGCGCCACGACCACCATCAGCGGCAAACAACTGCCCGCGCCCGAGCCGAAATTCGGCGGCGTGATCAAAAACGATGCCCTGAACTCGAAACCGTGGTGGGCACCGCGCATCGTACCGCCCAAGGAGGCGCCCAACATTCTGCTCATCATCACCGATGACGCCGGATTCGGCGTGCCGAGCACCTTCGGCGGGGTCATCCCGACGCCCACGATGGATCGCGTCGCAAAGAACGGTCTGCGCTACAACAACATTCACTCCACGGCGCTGTGCTCGCCGACGCGCGCCGCATTGATTACCGGGCGCAACCATCACTCGGCGGGCTTTGGCGTGATCTCCGAGCAGGCCACGGGTTTCCCCGGCTACGACAGCATCATCGCCGAGGACAAGGCCACCATCGGGCGGATTCTGCTCGATAACGGCTACGCCACCTCGTGGTTCGGCAAGGATCACAACACACCGGCGTTCGCCGCCAGCCAGGTCGGGCCGTTTGACCAGTGGCCGACCGGTCTGGGCTTCGAGTACTTCTACGGATTCGTGGGCGGTGATGCCAACCAGTG
This sequence comes from uncultured delta proteobacterium, assembly GCA_963848135.1. GTDB lineage: Bacteria > Desulfobacterota > Desulfobacteria > Desulfobacterales > SG8-13 > JARFQH01. Next base: position 8,750 of record CAWKCK010000006.1, on the reverse strand, counting down.
GCAGCCGAATCTGTTCCGCAACACCACCCAGATCTATCCCTTCGAGGGCAAGCCGGGCTGGAACCTGATCACCGGCATGGCCGACGACGCCATCGACTACCTCAATCGCATCAACCAGACGATGCCCACCAAGCCGTTCTTCGTCAAATACGCGCCGGGTGCCACCCACGCGCCGCATCACCCGACCAAGGAATGGGTTGAGAAGATCAGCAAAATGCACCTCTTCGACGAGGGATGGAACAAGCTTCGCGAGCAGATTTTCGAAAACCAGAAGCGCCTCGGTGTAATTCCGAAGGACACCCAGCTGGAGCCCTGGCCCACGAAAGTCATCAAGAACTGGGACGATTGCACAGCCGAGGAGAAGAAGCTTTACATAAAGCAGGTGGAGGTCTTCGCCGCCTATGCGGCCTACAACGATCACGAGATCGGGCGCATCATTGACGCCATCGAGGAGATGGGCAAGCTCGACAACACGCTCATCATTTACATCAACGGCGACAACGGCACCAGCGCCGAGGGCGGTCCGCTCGGCACGCCCAACGAGGTTGCGTTCTTCAACGGCGTCACCGTGCCTGTCGACGTGCAGATGAAGTGGTATGACGTGTGGGGCACCGAGCAGACTTACAACCACATGTCGGCGGGCTGGTCCTGGGCCTTCGACACGCCCTTCACCTGGTTCAAGCAAAACGCCTCAAAGCTCGGTGGCATCCGTCAGAACATGGCGGTCTCATGGCCGGCACGCATCAAGGACAAAGGCGGTCTGCGTGATCAGTTCATGCACGTCATCGACGTGGTGCCCACCCTTCTCGAAGTGACCGGCATTCCCGCGCCCGAAACGGTGGACGGCATCAAGCAGGCGCCGATCGAGGGCACCAGCTTCGCCTACACCTTCGACCAGGCAAACGCCAAGGAGCCGTCGCGTCACAAGACCCAGTACTTCGAGATGATGGGCCAGTGGGCCTTGTACCACGAAGGCTGGCTGCTGAGCACCCAAGTAAACCGCGCGCCGTGGGAGGCCTTCGGTGCCGCCAACCCTGATCCGCTCAACAACCAGGTGCTCGAACTCTACGACCTGAACAAGGACTTCAGCCAATCCCAGAACCTCGCGGATAAGTATCCGGACAAGGTGAAGGAATTGAAGAAGATGTTCATCGAGGAGGCGAAGAAGTATCAAGTCTTTCCGTTGGATGCCTCCGTGGCCGCCCGCCTTGTGGCCCCGCGTCCGAACATTACCGCCGGTCGCACGAATTTCGTTTACACCCACCCGATGGTCGGTCTGCCACAGGGCGATTCGCCATCCATCCTCAACAGCTCCTACACCATCACCGCGGACATCGACGTGCCGCAGGGTGGTGCCGAGGGCATGATCCTCACCTCTGGCGGACGCTTCGCCGGCTACGGCTTCTATCTGCTCGAGGGCAAACCGGTGTTCCTCTGGAACTTGGTCGACCTGGAACGCATCAAGTGGGAAGGCAAGGACGCGCTCAGCCCCGGCAAACACACCGTCGAATTCGACTTCAAATACGACGGCCTCGGTGTCGGCACGCTCCTTTATAACAACATGAGCGGTCTCGCCCGACCCGGCGTTGGCACGCTCAAGGTGGATGGCAAGGTCGTCGATACCAAGAAGATGGAGAAAACGCTGCCGATGATCCTGCAATGGGACGAGAGCTTCGACATCGGCTCCGACACCCTGACCGGCGTAAACGACGCCGACTACAAGCCGCCGTTCTCGCTGACCGCAAAACTCAACAAGCTGACGCTCACGGTGGACCGGCCGAAGCTTTCGCCCGAGGACATCAAGAAGCTCGAGATGGCCCAGCGCAACAACAAGGTGAGCGAGTAGGAAACCAGTAGTTGGTGGACTCTTTTCAGTTGTTTTTTACTGATTGCTGTTAGCCAACTAGTGGTTGCCGCTGATTTTAAATAAGCGGCAGCCGCTGGGCCCCAATCGTAGGAAGAAGAAAGACAAGAGAAAAAGAGTTCCATCGACATTACTATCATCGGTATTCTTCACGGCTTTTGCAGCAGCATCGGTCGATAATCACTTCGGCGCAGGCCAAGTCGGGCGACGCCAAATAGCAAAAGATGGAGGGATGGATTGGTCAGCCCTGCGTGCTGACCAATCCGAATCGCTATTCCGGTTTACACTTACAACCGGCCAGACTCACGTAGGATGACACTAAGGCGTAAAGTCTACCCTCAATGCCATGGCGGACTGCGTGAGCTGTCGAAGACAACCCAACTCAAATCGAGCCTTGGTTCAACAAGATGTGGACACTCGGGAAAATCGAACGGGTGTAGTGATCCATCGCGCGAGTCGGTTTTAAGCCGGACCTCACCCTGTTCTGCTTGCCGTCCACGAAATGACTGCTGAGAGAATGTTCGGGTTTGAAAACGATCTCTGGGACGACCTGGCCATTGATAGGCTGTTCCTCGCGGTAGTGTCCGACCGGAACGAATAACGACAATTGAAGAAGGGGGAAAGAAAGATGATAAAAGTTGTCACCTACCTGCGAAAGAAGATGGGAAGGATGAAACGACATATCTTGCGAACGGCAATCGTTTTATCGGTTGTGCTGGCCACCTTCATGGCGGTTCAGCCCGGCACCGCCGCATCAGCTGAACCGAAGCCGCTGACCATTCAGGTGTTGTTTGTACAGAATACCGAAGCCGTTGTTTTTGGCAAGGGTACGCTCACTCTCAAGGACGTGAGCCCCATGACGGTTTTTTTCTCCGACCGTCCGGTGCGCATCGCCGAGCACTTCAACACAAAGGACGAGTTTGTGCCGCTTTGGGATGAGGGGAAGGACAGCTTCCTCAAGGACCCTCCCAACGCCACTGTGTCCATGTATGAAAAAGTCCGGGAGCAGCTCACGGACGTGGTCGTCAAACTGAGCCGGCCACGGCTCGCGGGCAAGGATCTGACATACGACATCGCGGTCATCGAAGGGAAGCTACCGGAGAAGGGCGGGGCCTGTTCGGTCTTCATCGACATATCGGATTGCCATTTACACCCCTCTCCTTTGCCGGCGTTGCACGGCGGGCGGCTTATCGAACGGTGATGTGGGACGACGCGGCCACGTCTGTGGCTGCAACTGCGGCCATGGCGGCCCATCCGACCAACGTCACCATAAATGAGAACGTGGCAGCGCCGCCCGCACCGGCCGTGACGAGCGGTCAGGCCGAGGCCGTCGCACGCCTCAAGGAGCTCAAGTCGCTGCAAAAACAGGGGCTCATCACGGAGGCGCAATATCAGGAAGAGTCGCAAAAGCTTCTCAACCAGATCGTGGAATGAGAAAGTTTAACAATTAGATGAGCCATCGGGAAGTGTTCATCAACTGGTAGTAGAGGGAAGGATTCATTTCTGAATTTGGGTTGAGCTTGCAAGGTATAGAAAGTAAGAGCAATGAAAATTAAAAAGCAATTCATGGTCATAGGATTACTGTTTCTGACCGCAATATATGCTTGCGGCGGCGCATCCCTGCCTCAAGGCGCTCAGAAAATCGGCCACTACGAGGGAACTTTCAGCAGTGTTCCAATATCTGGACCCTGCCAAATGGATCTTTACCGGCTGCCGGACGGCAGCGGCACATTTGAAGGCGCTTTCCAGGGAACGGAGACAGACGTCTTTCTCACCCTAAAGAAAATGACCGGCAATCATCTCGAAGGGATCGTCGTCGGTGAAGATGTCTTCGGAGGCAGTACGGTTTCCGGCGATTTATCAGCCGATGAAAACGAGGTGAGTGGCACTTTTTCCCTGAATGCTCCCTATAACCCCAAGGGAACCTGGAACGCCAAGAGGCAATAGCGACATCAACTATGCTCCAGCATTACCTTATCATGACCCGGGCATTCTTTGAACACCTGGGGGCCGATGCGGAAACGGCATTCCGGCATTCTTTTGCCCTGGCGCAGCCGATCCTGGATCAATAAGGACATCAAGACAGTCTTCAGCGTGTTTCATGTCATGGAACCGTACGTCATCGTTGCAGCCTGCTGGCGTTGATATTGCTGGTACTCTATCTGCGGCGCAGCCGGTACAACAAAGCGCCAGCTGGTTAATTGCACTGACGATAAAGGATCCAAAAGGTGAAAACCTTACAACAGGTGGTGCAGGAAGAACCCGCCGACTCGCTCGATCCGGTCTCGCTCGGCTTCTTCCAATCCATAGGCATCCAGAAGGGCAAACTCTTCGCGCCCGAAACGCGGATGAAGAATATCCTGACCGAGGCGGCGGCCGTGGGTGACGCGACGGCTCGCGCCATCGCATTCCACACCCGTGCCAAGGACTTCTGGTCGGTGATATTGTACAGCAACCAGACCCACTTGATGGTCCAGACCGATTAGCGCTTCCCGAATGTCAGCAGCCAGATGAAAGAGCTGCTTGTGAACTCCGACGGATCGTTCGATGTTTATTTCGGACCGAGCTTGCTCGCCGGCAAGAAGAACTGGGTGCAGACTGCCCCGGGTAAGAGTTGGAACAAGATCCTGCGACTATACGGCCCGCTCGAACCATGGTTCAACAAGACCTGGCAGCCAGGGGAGATCGAGCTCCAGCCTTGATACGAGCATGCACCGTTCATGACCCGGTAAAAGCCGCCAGCATTCCCCAACGCGAAGTCCGGGTGCTTCGCGATAAAGAGTCATGTAATGTGCCTTGGGTGTCGGTGTGGGAGACTGCCGGCAGCAGTATCACAGGTCTCAACTGTCAAAGGGATTTCGAAGGAATGCCGACTCATTGTGCAGAACCGGCTAAGAATTGCGAAGGGAGGTCCATCGTGATGAAAACCATTAGGTTTATCTTCGTTCTGTCAGTCCTGATCCTTTTTGTGGGTCAAGCATTGGGCCAGGATTTGATCGTTTATCCGGCCAAGGGGCAGAACCAGCAGCAGATGGAGAAGGACAAGTTTGATTGCTTCTCTTGGGCCAAACAACGGAGCGGGTTTGATCCCATGCAGACGCCGGCGCCCGCCCCGGCGCCGCCTTCCCAGCCGCCTCCGGGTTCTGCGGCCGGGAGTGTCGTCAGGGGCGGTGCCGGCGGTGCGGCCCTCGGCGCCGCCGTTGGCGGAATCGCCGGCGGCTGGAGCGGGGCGGGAAAGGGGGCGGCCATTGGCGCCCTCGCCGGCGGTGTTTTCGGCGGGCTGAGGAGCCAGGCACGGAATTACCAGTCTGCGCAGGCCCAACAGCAAGTTGCCGCCCAGCAGTCGGCTCAGTACTGGCAGAAGCGGGATACTTATAACCGGTCTTACTCTGTGTGTCTTGAAGCAAAAGGATATGCGGTTAAGTAATATCCTCAGTCGAAATGAAAATTTATATTTTTAGCATCTGGAGGTCGTTATGAAAATATTAGTAACGGCGAGTATTGCCGCGCTGCTTTTGCTCAACCTTCCGAATGCTGGGTCGGCAGGAGACTTCGACGGCTCCAAACCATTGCTCTGTTCCGTGGTTACGGTGATCGAGAGTACCGTTGAAAATGGATGCATCGAAGTGGCGCCGGAAAGCGTCGCTGTGCCTCAATTTTTCACGGTTGATTTCGAGAAAAAGAGCATCAGACCGGCCGGGCAGAGGGATGGAGATCGCAACAGCATCATCAGGCGGATGGAGCGCATGGGAGGCAAACTGATTTTTCAGGGATCGGACGAAGGTATCCAGGACGTGCGAGACAGCGTCGGATGGACTGTAACCATATCAGAAGAAACAGGCCGATTTGTGCTGACGGCCTCAGGGGATGAAGAGGCATTTATTGTCTACGGAGCGTGCCTTCCAATGCCGTAACGCATCATTGCTCACGGCCGCCCGCCTGTTTTTGCCGTGACGGTCATCGAAGGCCGTGATAAGGGCTGATGTGGAACTTTGTGTGCAGGAATCAGGATGGCGCGAACACAAATCATAAATTATCGGCATCCGTTGCTACACGTTGAATCGGTGGCGAGTTACAGGGCCGATCCGGGTTCCAGGGACCAAGGAGGAAGATATCATGGGAAAATATGTCAAGCAAGCTGTTGCAGCAATTTCCCTCAGCATCGTGATCATGGGAGCCCAAGGCGTGTCCGTTTTGCCGCGGCGGAACAGAGCGCGGAGGAACTGGCCAAGAAGATACAAAACCCGGTCGCCGACCTGATCAGCGTCCCTTTCCAGAACAATTTCAACTTCAATGTCGGCCCGGAGGACGATCTTCAGTACGTGCTCAACATTCAACCGGTCATTCCCTTTCACCTGAACGCACAGTGGAACCTCATCACCCGCACGATCGTGCCGATCATCTCCCAGCCGGGCTTCACGCGCGATCAGGACCGTGTCAACGGCCTCGGTGACATCCAGTTAACGGCGTTCCTGTCTCCGGCCAAATCGGAGGGCCTGATATGGGGTGCCGGCCCGATCGTACAGTTTCCGACGAACAGCAACGACCGGCTGGGCAATGATCGCTGGGGTCTGGGTGCATCCGCGGTCGCGCTGAGAATGTCGAAGGGCAGCCCGTGGGTCTATGGCGCCCTGGCCAACAACGTCTGGTCGGTGAGTGGATCCAGCGATGACCCGAGCTACAGCAACTTCCTGATCCAGCCGTTCCTCAATTACAATTTCTCCGGTGGGATATACCTCTCGAGCGCACCGATCATTACCGCCAACTGGAAGGCCGACAGCGGTGATCGCTGGACCGTGCCGCTGGGCGGGGGTGGCGGGAAGATCGTCCACTTCGGCCGGCTGCCGGTGAATTTCCAGTTGCAGGCTTACTACAACGTGGTGACACCGGACAATGGCGCGGACTGGCAGCTGCGGTTCCAATTTCAGTTCCTGTTTCCCAAATGAAATAGTGTTGGCGAGCGGTCCTTAAAGAAGTGAGAGGTACTCGCCTCGTCAAGACAAACGAAGGCAACGGGGTGTTAGACGGCGGGTTTGTGGTAATGCTGAACGGAACCTTCATTGTAACATTTCGAATAAAGATCATCTTCCTGATAATCTTAACCAATCTGATCATAGTAAAGTTCAGCTACGGGGCGGAATTTCAAACCTGGTCAGATATTACCACGATTTATAGATTTAATGATCGCTGGCAATACGATGGCGATCAGGGGGGCAGAGGGGTGCTTGGCAATGGTGACTCTACCACTCTGTATTTCCGGCCCTCGGTTGAACATCGAGTCATGCCTCGACTCACGGCGCATGGGGGGATCCGGTTTTTTCAGACGTTTAATGAAGATGAGGATAATACCTTTGAAATAGGACCTTGGCAGGGCCTTCGATTCGCTTGGCCCAAAATCGGAAACTTCCTCTTCTCGCATTACCTGCGCCTGGAAGAAAGGATGATCTGGACCGAAGGTGACGGCGATTTTGATTTTACGGTGCGGTCCCGCTATAAGCTCGGCGTTCGTTCTCCGGATTATGGCATCCTTTTCAAGAACGGAATCTTTTTGATGGGTTCGATAGAGGCGTTCTGTAACCTTGAAACGCCCCTGTTTGTCAATCAACTGAGAGGTGATATTGGGGTTGGTACGAAAATTTCGGACACCTGGCAGGTCCAATTGCATTATTTGTCGAAGTGGGATAAGAGCAGCCCGGGATTGGCTTTTTCTCTGGACGAACGCATCTTGCGCCTGAGGTTGTTTTACACTTTTTAATCTTGATTGGGTTTAATTACCTGCAGCTATCTGCAGGTAATGTTGAAATACACTTTGTAAAAATAAACCGCTGCTTGCATTGGGGATGCTTTATTGATGGACCCGCTAGTTGCATTTTAATATAAGATCAAAATGTGAAAGCCATGGCTATTATGGCCGGAGCCGGCTAACGACACTCAGTGATACGATGCCAAAATCTGAATCAGACTTGCAATACGAACAGGAAGAGCGCCTGCGATTCGAGACGCTGCTGACCGATATCTCGGCCCGTTTTATCAACCTGCCCGCCAAACAGATAGACAGTGAGATTGAAGATGCCCAAGGTCGCGTCTGTGAATGCCTCGGGCTGGATCTGTCTGCGCTGTGGCAATGGTCGTCGGTCAATTCGCCGGATTTCTTGTCGCTGACGCATCTCCATAGCCCACCGGAAGGTCCGTCGCGTCCGGAGGAGCCGATCGATGCCCAAGAGGTGTTCCCCTGGCAGTTTCAAAGGATGCTCTGCGGCGAGAGTCTTGCATTTTCCACGGAAGGAATGCCGCCGGAGGCAACGCGCGACCAGGAGGCCCGCCGCCATTACGGCATCAAGTCATCTGTGGTTATTCCTCTCTCGACCGGTGGCGGACCTCTCATCGGCGTGTTGACCTTCGATACCTTGCAGGTGGAGCGCGACTGGCCGGAGCCGCTTGTGAAGCGCCTTTCGCTGGTCGCACAGGTGTTCGCCAATGCGCTCGAGCGAAAGCACTCCGAGCAAATTTTGCGCGAAAGCGAGGCTCGCCTCACCTTGGCGGCGGATTCCGCCGATGCGGGTATCTGGGAGCTGGATTGCAGCACGAATCTATTTTGGGCCACCGAGCGGGCCCGGATAATTTTTGGTTATGGTTCTGAGGAAGTCATCAGCATGGAACGCTTCGAAGAATCAATTCATCCTGACGACCGTGAGCATGTTCGGCAAGTTATCGCCCGGGCTTTGGGTGAGCGAAAACCTGTCGACATTGAATACCGGATCCTGGTCGGTGACGGCCGTTTGAAGTGGATTGCGTCCCGTGGGCGGCCCTATTTCAAACCCACGGGAGAGGCGGATCGCCTGATGGGTGTATCGCTTGACATCAGTGATCGCAAGCGCATGGAAAG
>CAWKCK010000005.1:0-704868 GCA_963848135.1 uncultured delta proteobacterium | reverse complement strand
ACGATTTGGGCATGGAAGGAGGATTAAGCTTTCTCTTTATAACAGGGTCACTGGTTTGCTGGAGTTTTCGGAACAGAAGACTAATTTTGACGATAAAACCAAAGGCCCGTCGAATTAGCAGGACAATGGCGGCCATTTAGGCCAGGATGTTGACTATTGGAGCGTTGAGGTTTATGGCCTTTCTATGATCCTGAAGGCCTTGTTGCATGGTGCTGTTGGCCTGCTCGGAGGACGAAAGAATATCTTCACTGACCAGTAATTAATATCCATAACCCTATACTCTGAACCATGAACCGTCCACCCTAAACTTTATACACTGCACTTTATACCCGCCAAGAACTAATAACTAGGATCTAAAATCCAAATAATCATGTCTAATAGATTATTACGAAATTTTTATCATCCTTCAATTTCGATTGGATCGATAGGATGATGTACATGTTCCTATTAAATGGTGATTTAAATGTGAGACGATGTACCACGGCATTTGGAAAACCGGCCACAAGCAGTTACACTCGGCTGTGCATGTTGACTCGTGTGCATCACTATAAAATAATGCAGCAAATAATGGCCGTTCCATCATGACGACCGTTTTGTTGATGGATAAAATTTTCATAAAATAAATTAAAATACATTCTTTTACAAAAGAAGAAATGGAGGATTTTATGTACTTAACAGGACCAAACGCTGGTAATCAATTTCGGCTTCGTATTCGGCAAAAAAAACTACTTCCGCTAATCGGTGTTTATGACGTTTTTTCTGCAAAAATTGTTGCAGAACGCTTTGAAGGGGTTTTCTGTAGCGGCTATAGCTTAGCTGCAAGTGCATACGGGCTGCCAGACGTTGGATATGTAAACTGGCGTGATATGGCAGATTTTGCAACAAAAATTCGCCATGCTGTACCCACCACACAAATTTTGGTCGATGTTGACGACGGATTCGGTGACGAGATTGTTGCTTCTAACACTGTACGAATACTTGAATCTAATGGGTTATCCGCTGTCATGATGGAAGACCAAAAACGTCCTCACAGATGCGGACATTTTGAAGGCAAGGAAATACTTCCGACGGAAGAATACTTGACTAAACTCTCGAAAGTTATAGAAACGCGAATGAGTATTTTTGTTATTGCGCGAACCGATGCTACCGATCCTTTAGAAGGAATCGAACGGGCAGTGAGTTACGCTGAAGCCGGCGCCGATGGCGTTATGGTGGAAGCTATCAGGGATTTAAAGACAATTTCCAAGCTCCGGTCACTAGTCACCGTGCCGATAATGGTTAATCAATTGCATGGGGGGAAATCACCGAACTGGCGCTTTGACGAACTCGAAAGCGCTGGGGCCTCAATCGTGATCTGCAGTACACCTTGCCTATTTGCTGCACAATACGGCATGGAACGATACCTGGATATGATGCTGGAGATGAATTGTCTTCCATCTGAAAATACTGCTTCCATGGATGACTGTTCGCGAGTTTTAAATGGAAACGCTGTTTATGGAAGCCCTGTGAATTTCGATATTAAAACCGCAAGAGGCAGAGGATAAACCATACTGGTGAATAGTGGGGAATATGATTGAGAATTTAAATTGGAAAAACGCAAGTCATGTTGAGAAACTTGCCACGACACATTCGACTCAATTCTGCCAATACTTCGGCTGTAGTACTGTTCGGCCAACAATTACATCAAAGGAACTAAGCTCAGAGTTATACAAAATCACTGGGGCCTCCTCAGAAGAGTTCGAATTCAAACTAGTGTCTACGAATTTGATTTAAAAGAGAGTGACCACGTGATCGTGCAAGCTGCCGAAAATAAGCTTCCTTTGATAATCGTCCGTGACAATGAGATTATTATTAACTTTGATATTAGGGCAACACAAGCCTTCCAGTTTGACGACTCTAAAGAGGCCAATTTACACTTATATTCCTGGTTTTAATATCCAAATGATCCCTGAAGGTATCAGGCGCCCTATTTCAAACTTCATTCAATCGCTGAAATCATCCAAGGATAAATATGATGCTGACAAATACCACCAGCTACCGATAACAAATTACGAGTATTTGGTTTTGCTCTTGAAAAAGATTATAGAGAAAAGGCCTGGGATGAAACTTGCACGTTTCAATGGCCTTCAGGAAAACGTGCTGTGTTTCGTACCTCTCCACGACATTGATACATATTGGATTTCTACAGCGTAGAGAGAATGATCCTTTGTTTTGTATTGAGAAAAAGCACAAAATTCGCGCGACATGGTTTGTTCCTACTGGAATTATTAAAAACAACAAAGCGTCCATCGAATTTTTGCTTCAAACAGGAAACGAAATAGGGTGGCACGGCTATAATCACGACCATAGGCTTCCTTTTAGTCCATTTGCTGAACAACGGGTACAAGAGCTAAAAAAATCTTTCCTTTCTGATTCACATAATTTTCCAACCGGAATGCGGACTCCCAAACTTCTAAAGAGTAATTTGCTTTTTGAACTCATTGAAAAATTTTGCCCGGCCTTGTGCTACGATACCACCTTTGCCCGAGGGATTGTTCCGTATTATCTTTGGATAAATGGAAAACAATCCAAAATCCTCGAAATTCCCGTCACGGTTCCTACCGATATAGGTGTATATAATCACCTTCACGGGCTTCCGCGTTCACGCAGGTGTGAGGCCATCCTGGAGATTCAAATTGCAAGGACAGAAAAGCTAATGGAAGTAGGTGGGATTATCTCAATTGTAACGCACCCGGAGAAACATCTGACCGAAAGGCCTGATTTTCTGAAGATCTACGATCAGTATCTGTCATATGTCAAAAACTGTCCTGATATCTGGTTTGCCACGGCAGGTGAACTTTACAAATATTGGACTGGCAATAATTCGCTTTCAAGAGGAAAAATTTAATGAATCGAACTTCCAAACGACGAATACAGAATTTTGATGTTGCCCTTAAATATCCTGGCCTTCAAAACCACCCGGACCACGGTAATAAGCGGGGACGGGTGTTTCAATTCATTAGACGATTCTTACGCACCCAGTTTGGACGCCCCGCAGGATTTTGGGGACATATTGCGGGTTTAATTATGGCCATTACGCCCTCTAATAAGAATCGGATCCATTGGACTATTTCATTGCTCGATATCAAGCCTGAAGATCGACTATTGGAAATAGGTTTTGGCCCGGGATATGCCATTGAGATGGTCAGCAAGATGGTTTCAAAAGGATTTATTGCCGGGATTGATCATTCTGAGGTGATGGTGCGACATGCGGGCAAACGTAATGCAAGAGCTATACGAGAAGGGAAGGCAGAGTTACGGCTTGGATCTGCATCGAACCTGCCGAAATTCAAAGAGCCCTTTGATAAGATCTTTACGATAAATTCAATCCATTTCTGGAACAAACCAATTGAATATCTGGAGGAGTTGCGAAAATTGTTGAGACCTGGCGGTATTATTGCCGTCACGCTCCAACCAAGATCCCGTAGCGCCACTGATCTCACTACCAAAACGGTAGGCGAAGAAGTTGCCTTGAATCTCGAACGCGCGGGATTTTCGAATATAAGATTAGAAATATCGAAAGCCAAGCCTGTTTCTGTCGCATGTGCTCTTGGCACCAGATAATGACGTAATCAATCGATATACGGAACAAATTGTTTTTCCTCCTACACAAAAAAATGGTTAACCATAGGTATGTTTAGTAATCAATACAACTTGTTGAAAACAAATTGGTCAATTGTTTTCGATTACACGGAAGTTTGGAGCCGGAGAAATGATATTTTATTCTGACAAAGACAAACCGTATCAAAATTCAGAAGCTAAAAGTATTTATAGTCTGCTAAAATTAAGAGGAAAGCATAATGGTGGTAATTTTGCCATTGCCGCTCCTGGGCGATCTACTTTAACTTTCATTCAGTTATTGGAACAGGTTGAAGACACAGTCAAAGTATTACGCAGCTTTGGCCTGAATAGAAATGATCGAGTCGCGATAGTATTGCCCAACGGACCTGAAATGGCAGTTGCTTTTTTAGCTGTCGCTTCTGGAGCTGCATGTGCACCGCTTAATCCTTCTTATCGGGCCAACGAGTTTGACTTTTACCTATCCGATTTAAATGCGAAGGCATTGATTGTGCATTCGGATTTGGATTCTCCTGCTAGAGAAGTGTCGAATAAACATAACATTCCTATCATTGAGCTAACTTCGATAAATGATAGGGAGGCAGGTACATTTACACTCATTGGAAACAGTGAGGCTAAGAAATCTAACGACGGTTTTGCCGAACCCGATGACACAGCCTTGGTCTTACATACTTCGGGAACGACCTCACGCCCAAAAATAGTACCACTCACTCAGGCTAATATTTGCAGCTCTGCTCACAATGTCAGTTTATCATTAGACTTGACCAGGAATGACACCTGTCTCAACATTATGCCTCTTTTCCATATTCATGGGCTTATTGGAGCTGTCTTGTCGTCAATAACAACGGGTGCTAAAGTCATTTGTACACCTGGATTTGACCACGAAAACTTCCTGAAGTGGGTAGATATATTCAAACCGACTTGGTATACGGCTGTCCCAACCATGCATCAAGCGATTTTGGGTAGTGCATCGAACAATCAGGAGATAGTGTCACGGCATTGTATGAGATTCATTCGTTCTTGTTCGGCTGCACTACCGGAAAAGGTAATGGACGATCTGGAGGAAGTTTTTGGCGTCCCGGTGATTGAATCATACGGTATGACCGAAGCATCTCACCAGATGGCAAGCAATCCGTTACCGCCCTTGCCACAGAAAGCCAATTCCGTTGGTATCGCTGCCGGGCCGGACATTGCGATAATGGATGAAGAAGGAAACTTACTCTCAATCGGTGAAATCGGAGAGGTGGTGATACAAGGGAAAAACGTTACAAGGGGTTACGAAAATAACCAGGAAGCTAACGAAAGCTCGTTCACGAATGGCTGGTTCCGAACTGGTGATCAAGGCCGATTTGATAACGATGGATACCTTTTTCTTACAGGGCGTCTAAAAGAGATAATCAATCGAGGCGGCGAGAAGGTTGCCCCCAAAGAGGTAGATGAAATACTCTTAAAGCATCCAGCAATCGCTCAGGCGGTCGCCTTTGCTGTGCCGCACGCAACTATGGGTGAAAATGTTGCGGCAGCGGTTGTCCTAAAAGAAAACGCAGAAGCAACCGAAAACGAAATACGCGAGTTCGCCTCACAACGACTGGCAGATTTCAAGGTCCCCAATCAGGTCGTGATAGTGGATGAGATACCCAAAGGGCCGACCGGGAAATTGCAACGCATAGGTCTGGCAGAAAAGCTTGCTTCCCAGCTACAAACTGACTTCGTTGCCCCCACGAATCCAGTTGAAAAACAACTCGTTGAAATCTGGAAGGATATGCTACGAGTGTCCCAAGTGGGTCTCCTTGACAATTTTTTTGTAATAGGGGGAGACTCGATCAGAGCTGCTTCGATGATAGCTGTTGTTGAACAGCATTTCAATAAAGAAATTCCATTGGATCTTTTTCTCAGATCACCGACCATCGATACTATTACCTGCCTCCTACAGGAGGAATCATCGAGATCAGCAAGCACTATGGTGATAGAAAAGGCAAAACATTCAAAACCGATTAAAGATACATTTTTGAGTGGTGTAAAGAACCGTATTTTACAGATAGCTGCGCTCTATGCCCCTGGTTTCAAATCGACGCGCGTTTGGCTTCACCGATTGAGAGGCGTGTCAATTGGAGAAAATGTGTCGATTGGATTGTCAGTTATACTCGAAACAGCTTATCCCAGTCTGATTCATATGGGTAACAACGTTTCGATTGGGATGCGGGTTGTTGTCATTGGTCACCTTAGAGATCTAACAGATCGAACCCGAACCCGCAATGAACCCACGGTTCGGGTTGAAGACGATGTTTATATTGGACCGGGTGTGATTGTCTTGCCAAACGTGACTATCGGGAAAGGAGCTGTCGTGAGTGCAGGAAGCGTTGTTTCAAGATCTGTTCCGGCGCAAACACTTGTCCAGGGTAATCCTGCCAAGCCGATAGCGCATTGTGGTGTGTCGTTAGGAGGTGGTGTTTCTTATGAACAATTTTTGCGCCACCTCACGCCAATATAGGATCATCGCTCATATTGATCACCCGATACAAGAATAATTAATGAATCTTGGAGTTTAGGAAATACGCACTATCACTGTATGAGTATTTAGCTATCACCAACTTTGTAGACAGGGGGTCAAAACGAAGTCATTCAGTGTAAAAAGTCTTTGATAATCATGGAAATTAAGGAGTAAGAAGTGGGAACGGCCTTAAGGCAAAAGATGAATCCCAGGCAATGCCTGCTGTGCGGCAGTTTGCGGCATTACCCTGTGTTTAACGAATCTGGCATTGACATTCTCAGATGTGATGAGTGCGGTCATATCTTTTCGTCTTTCCCGGCCCATCCACATTATGATGAATTTTGGGGAGACGAAGTACCAGAAGACGAACACTATTACTGGAACCGGGCTCGTCTAAAAATGCACCAAGATTTTTTTCAGAGGTTTATTATTGGACGTTCAGGTACACTCTTAGATATGGGCTGTGGGCTTGGTTTTTTTCTGAAAGCTATGGCTAAATATACGTGTTGGGAAACGCACGGATGTGAGATTTCTCCAGCCGCCGTAAATTACTCTCGTAAAATATTGGGGCTTAAAAACATATATTGTAATCGACTTGAAAAGGTTGATTTACCACAAAATTATTTTGATATTATCACGATATGGGATGTTTTAGAACATATCCTCTATCCTGACCCAGTAATCAAGCATTGTTTTGAACTTTTACGGGATGGAGGTATCTTCTTCATTAGAACGCCTAATATTAATATTCAACTTCATAGAGCACGGCTTTTAAAGCTGTTAAAACAAGTAAAAATACGGAATGAATATTCTCATTTACAGGCCCGTGACCATATGCATCATTACTCCAAGTCCAGCATAAGCAATATATTGAAACGAAACGGTTTCACTTCTATAAACTTTATTCACTTGCACCCTATCCAAAGTATCTCGAGCAACCAGGAACCAATTTTCAGTGGAATAAAAAATGCGTGTTTTAAAATGGTAAACGCCATCGCTGCACTTACTGGAGGGCATTTGAATTTAGACAATCTGTTTGTTGTTGCCTACAAGAAAAAAAAATCTTAAAACGAGGACTATAAATAGGAGCTTACTTAAAAAATATGGAATTAAAACCCTATGGGCCTGAGGAAAACGTGCACGTTCTCAAATGCAACGAATTAACTGCAACAAACGGATACTGGGACAACACCCGCAAGCCAGTACTCACTGTGGCCTCAGGAGATATCGTTGAAATCGAAACCGGTCTTCACTTACTAATGGAACCAGGTACCAACTTGAACCAGTGGGCCGATTCTTACCGAAATGTTATGCAGAATGACCCTGAAGTTTATATATTCCCTGATTCTGATACCGGCGCTGAAAAATTAAGAAAAGGAGCGGGACATCATCACCTCACCGGGCCTATACACGTGCAAGGAGCTGAGTGTGGTGACGTACTCGAAGTGGAAATCCTATATATAGATCCCTACCCGCAGGGATTTAACCTCAACCCGCAAACCTCTTTCCTGAAGCTTGGTTTCTTGCCAGAAGATTTTCCAAATGGCGGCATGCGTTGGTATACACTGGACAAGGAAAACGGTACGTACGAATTCATGCCTGGAATTACCGTGCAAGCAAAGCCTTTTCCAGGTACCATTGGCGTAGAACTGGCAGATCCAGGCAGATGGAGCAACGTGCCCCCAGGAAAACACGGCGGTAACATGGATAACAAAGAACTTGTTCCGGGCTCCGTGCTTTATCTCCCGGTGCACGCGCCGGGCGTTGGCCTAAAAACCGGCGACGGTCATTTAGCCCAGGGCAACGGTGAAGTGAACCTCAACGCGGTCGAAGGGGCGTTCAAGTGTATTTCTCTTCGTCTCACCATACGCAAGGATCTCGGTGAAATCGTAAACTGGCCTATGGCATCTACTCCTATAAACTGGGTTATCATGGGATTTCATACGGATCTTGAAAGCGCAGCCAAAATGGCTGTACGCAAAAGCATTACCTTTTTAAATCAATACTACGACTTACCTAGGTCTGAAGCATACGCGTTCTGCAGCCAAGCAGTGGATCTCTGTATAACGCAATTGGTGGACTACACCAAAGGTGTTCACGCGTTGATCCCAAAAGGCTGTTTCATAGGTAAGAAGTACGCGGAAAAAAACGGGTTATTCCTGCTGCCCTGAATTTCGTTCGGAAACCACTTGATAGTTGTGTTAAATCATTCAGGGTTGTATTCCACGCCGCTTGCGACGTAGAATCGCTGTGGGAGCGAATACCTACATAAGAGCCATAAAGTAACCGTCCTGATATATTATTTAGTATTTCCAGCCAAATATAAGCTTGTGGTCATAGATAAACACGTAGATGAAGTTATAAATACATATGCTGAAGATCGAAAAGGGATATCAGAAAAAGTTTTTAGAAATCGGCACAGATAAGGACAATGTCCATTTTTTGGTTCAGTCAGTTCCGACATACAGTGTCACTAAAATCGTAACAATAAGGAAAAGTTTTAGTGCCAGAGAAATATTCAGGCGCTGCCCGCAGGTTAAGAAGCAGCTGTGGGCAGGAGAGTTCTGGCCGGATGGATATTTTGCGAGTAGCGTTGGTAAGCCTGGCAATGAGGATTCAATAGGGCAGTAATGTAAAAAATCAAGGAGCAAACTATCATCGGTTGTACGAAGACCGACAGTTGTCACTATTCTAATACCCTGTCCGCTTGCGGCGGGTAGTTTTATTAATTAGCCAGTGAATTTACGAAAAACAACGAAGCGAATTTAACAAACCCAACAAACCCTATCAACCCAATAAATCCAGCAAACTCAAATAATTTTTTTATTCATCGCAGCATTCTATTTGCGGTTTTCTGCGCCGTCGGAATCGCTATTTTCTGGACACCGCTATACCATCTGGCAGTCCTTTCTCACAACGATTCGCTTTATTCACATATTGCTCTAATCCCACTGTTTAGCTTCGCTATCGTTGGCCTAAAACGCAAAGACTTTTTCCGGCAAGTCGCATATGCGCCAGCGGTCGGCGCTACCGTGGTTCTTGCAGGCCTGATACTGCGATTTGCTGTCAATGTTTTTCAGTTAGAAGTTGAACAGAACGACTATCTAACCTTGTGCATCATCGGCTTCGTTCTCTGGATCATTGGTGGGTTTGTCGGATTATATGGTAAGCGGGCCTTTCGAAGGGCAATGTTTCCCCTACTTTTTCTATTTTTTGCAATCCCGGTCCCGACAGTTGTTCTGGATCGAACTATCCGGTTTTTACAGCAAATGACGGCTCATACGGTGGACGGTGTTTTCGGACTCATCGGGTTGACTTACTTGCGCACCGATACGGTGTTCGAATTGCCTGAGGTATCAATCCAGGTCGCAGAGCAATGCAGCGGTATCAGATCCAGTCTGTCGCTGATTGTTGCGACCACAGCTGCCGGGTATGTATTTCTGGAAACCGGCTGGCGCCGACTTATGGCAGTGCTTGCAATCATTCCGATAACGATCTTTAAAAATGCGCTGCGCATTACGGCACTTACTTTAATGGCTTCGTATGTCGATCCTTCATGGTTGACTGATAGCTGGCTTCACAGGGCAGGGGGGAAGCCTTTTTTCTTTATCGCGCTGTTGTTGTGGGCGCCGATTTTGTGGCTGTTGTGGCGATCGGAGAAAAAGAAGGCGATAACAAACGATGAGTCGAAGAAGGTGCTACTAACTGAAAAAACTACGATAGAAGCATAAAAGATTATTCACCGCCTCGCTTCGTTCGAGTCACAGAGAACGCAGAGTTTGAGTTTATTTATTTTATTTGCCGTTGAGATAGGGCGGTAAATAAAACCAATCGGCCTGCGGCGCTCAACTTAGAAAGGGTCTATAGGCTGTACAGGATATTCTAAGGGTGTTCTCGCACAGCAGTAAATAACGATTAGCAACAAAAAATGATCATCGTGAATCGGATGAATTGAGGAGATCCTTCAGAAGAGGCAAAACAGGTGGTAGGTCTTTCCGGATTGCTTCCTAAACAATAAGTCAACCTGTGGGACCTAATTCAGACAGGATCTATATATGAAGGAGCAGGATTTTATCACCGCCCACTCGCGGTGCTCGTTAGAGCTTGCTATATTCCAGTAAGCCTTGAGCATGAACAAAAAAGGCTATACTCATTTTGATGCCAGTTACATGCAAGTTGGTTGGTAATCTGGGATCAAAAGAGGAGCATAGCCATGAATACTAAATCGCAAAAAGTTAAAAGGGTCAATAGGCAAACAATGATCGTTAGTCTGGATATCGGTAAAGGGTCTCATTTTGGATATTTCCGTGCCCCCAATGGGAAAGAAGAAAAACCTTTTGAAGTTACCAATTGCCGGTACGGTTTTGACCAATTTTGGAAGAAGCTGTGTCGGTTTAAAAAAGCCCATCGCTTGAGTCAGGTTCTGGTTGGCTTTGAGTCCACAGGGCCTTACGCCGAGCCGCTGCTGCACTTTTTGAGGCAGAAGCCGGTGCAGCTGGTGCAAATCAACCCGATGCACAGTAAGCGTGTGAAGGAACTTACCGGTAATTCTCCGAACAAGACCGATCGTAAAGACCCGCGAGTCATTGCCGATGTGATGATGCTCGGTCATTCTTTGACGGTGGTGGTTCCGGAAGGAGCGGCGGCCGAGCTGCGGCGGCTGACCCAGGCCAGAGAGCGCGCCATCAAAGAACGCACGGCCATACTCAATCAGTTGCAGCATCTTGTGTTTGTCGTTTTCCCAGAGTTTTTGAAGGTGATCAAAACCGTTTCTTGTAAAACCGGCTTGTATCTGATCAGGCATTGCCCTGCGCCGGGCGCCGTGTTGACTCTGGGCCTGGAGCAGTTGAGCCGGGACATGAGGCGTGTGAGCCGTGGCAGGATGGACCATCAACGGGCCAGGCAGCTGTTTCAGGCGGCAAAATCCTCGGTCGGAGTCACCGAAGGCCGCCAGAGCATTGTCTCGGAGATTGGCTACCTTGTGGATCAGATCGAAAGGATCAATGCGTTTGTCGATCACCTGGAAGGCCGCATGAGAAGCTATTTGGAGCAAATCCCATACAGTCCGTATCTTCTTTCGATGCGAGGTATCGGCCTGATCACCGTTGCCGGCTTGATCGGTGAGGTGGGAGACTTTCGTCAATTTTCCACGCTCCCTGAGATCACCAAACTGGCTGGTCTGGATTTGTTTGAGGTCAGTTCCGGCAAGCACCGCGGGCGACACCACATTTCCAAACGCGGACGACCGTTGATGCGCAAACTGTTGTATTTTGGCGCCATCAATACCGTTAAGTCCAATGGGATTATGCATGTGCCTTACAACCGAATGATTGAGCGTGGAATGCCCAAAATCAAAGCTCTGGTGGCGATTTCGCGCAAACTGCTGGCGGTGATGTTTGCATTGGCCCGTGATGGCTCGATATATATCGAAGATTACAATACCCATCGTTGTCAACTAGCAGCTTGATGTGAAAGCGGGGAGATTTTCATCTGCGCCATTAAGGCGATTTTTTCGACCTTCAGCTCGAGCATTCAAAACTCCCCGCTGTCACCAATTCCCGATGAAGCAAGATCAGAGCCGTTGGCGGACTCTCAAATACCAGGGTTGGAAATGGTGACCTCATTATAAGCAAAAACTATTTTAAGTTCTTGACTACAATAAACCAGGCGCAGAGAACGCAGAGGTTAGAAGTTTTTTTCATTTGCCGCTGAGTGGACGGCATATGAAAACCAATCGGCATGCGGCGCTTGCTATGCAGCATTTAGTGGATGAATTTGTTCAAGAGCATCTTTAAAATGTTGCTCAGAATCCCAAATGTCGCGAGCATTTTGTGCGTTGAGCCAAAACTCAGGGGTATTACCAAACAACCGGGATAGTCGTAATGCCATAATAGGGGTGATGGCTCTTCTTTCCCTAAGGATTTCATTGATTGTTTGGCGGGATACTCCCAAAGCATCAGCCAGAGATGCCGTAGTCAAACCGTAATCCGGAATGAAATCTTCCCTTAAAACTTCACCTGGGTGTGTCGGAGGAATTTCTCGTTTTGCGGCATTCGGTATCGCCATTATGTTTCTCCTTAATGATAATCTGTAATTTCTACGTCATAGGCGTCGCCATCGATGAACCGGAAACAAATGCGCCATTGATCGTTGATTGATATGGAATATTGCCCCTCTCTGTCACCTTTGAGGGCATGTAATCGATTGCTTGGAGGTACGCTCAGATCGTTCAAGCATGTTGACCAATGAATATATTCCAATCGACGTATCGCCCTTTGGATCAAATCAGGCGGAAAACGTTTTGATTTGCCTTTAATGAAAACCTGTTGAGTTTCTTTATTGGTAAATGTCTTTATCACGACCCAAATGTAAACTGTCACGTGATAGTTGTCAAGACGAAAATTCTTTCTATTTTAATAGATGTGGTTTCAATACCTTAGATTGCGCCCAAGAATTTAAGGAACGAATACTATGTGAGGGAAAGGGTTCAAGTGGATGTAGTGTTTGGTGTTTGGTGATTGGTGCTGCGGGTAAGGCGCTTCGCGCCAGCTGAAAGCTCAAAGGTTAAAGGTGAATAGATTTTTCAGTTGAAAAATTTATAAAACACAGCATAGCTGCTCAAGAGAAATTTGTGCTGAAAGCGTAAATCTCAGGGGCCAATGTAAGTCTACGAATCGAATGATATAGATTTTTCCTTTTGGACTCGCTCATGCAGCCATATTTTTATCAATGCCGCTCGATCCACGCCAATCTTATTTCGTATGCGATCAATTTCTTGTAATAATCCCTCTGCGATATCCAGCGTGACACGCACTTTCTTCCCATGACGGACGATTTTTGCTTCCGAAATTTGAATAAGGTTGTGAATATCCTCGCCTTCATTAAAACGCCTGTCAAACTCTTCCGCGGATTTAGCTTTATTTTTCTTTCTCATAAAGTACAGCCTCCTTTTTCCTGGCACGCCTAACGGAAATAATGCGTATTGATTCTCCGCGTTGCGTAAAAACCGCAGACCACAATTTCTTGTCGATTCTTCCGATCATGATACTTCGACTTTCATCAGGAAATGTTGTATGAACCTCAACCCTGTCTCCATCATTCCACAATTGGGTTGCAGCTTCAAAATCGATACCATGCTTGGCACTGTTTGACATGCTTTTTTGTTCATTCCATTCGAAATCCATGTGTAAATATAATACTTATTTAATACAAATTTGCAACAAGAAAGTGGGAATGTTTATTGAGCCGTCCATAATTGCCTAAACAATAAACGGACGCGTGTAGGGACGGCGTGAAATTTAGGGGCATATATTTTTTTAGGTATTTCGGGGACGTATATTATTTTATTAGTACTATGTGAGGGCAGGGTGTGTAATGTTTGGTATTTGGTATTTGGTATTTAGATTTTGGTGCTGTGAATCTCGCCCCGGTTGAATGATGCTGCGCATCTTCCCTTCGGGAAATTCAACGGGGTAAAGGTTGCGGGTAAGGCGCTTCGCGCCAGCTGAAAGCTCAAAGGTTAAAGGTGAAAGGGAATTCAGTTTGACCAGATTAGCCCGAATATTTCATGAAATCATTTCACCGAGCGGCCAATAGAACCCATATCGGGGCATTGATCAAACTCATGATCCGTTTAATCGGGGCACACTTTGTCCCTCGCCAAGATCCAATGAAAGAGCTGAAATGATTTCATGAAATTTCCGGGTTAGCCCGTTGAGTCCGATCCGTTAAATAAGCGCCGCGCCGATGAGCAGGCTTTTCACTTACATGAATTTCACGGGATAAATTGAGCCGGAAAGCATGGGTTGCGAGTTACACGCTACTGGAATTCAGCAATTATTCGGGAAGAGTTTGAATCAGGAATTTCCAGGCCGGGAGGACGCGGATGGTGTATTGATCTTCGAGGATGGTATCTTCGTCGTTTAAATTGATGATTGTTGCTTTTTGAATACCGTTTTCTTTCATCCCCTGGATTAGCGATGAAATTTCACGTTTCCGGGTAGAAGGATCGGAAAGGGTTGTGCAAACCTGGACAAGGTGTCGTTCGCCAGTTGCGTCAAGCCACAGAAAATCGATTTCCTTGCCCTTACTCGTTCGATAGTAAAAAATATCGTTTGTTTGACGCCTTAAATGCATGTAGATCATATTTTCAAGCATGTGTCCGGTGTTTTCAGAAATGGTCGGCACTATTGAGGTGATCAGGGAATGATCAATGCAGTATACCTTTTTAGGATTGGCATTCTGTATGGACACCGACTGACTGAACAATTTCACTGAAAAGAGGAAATACACATCTTCGAACCATTCGATGCAAGAAGAAACAAATCCCTTGCTTACTTTGTAGCCAATTGACTTCAGGTAAGAAGTAATTCTGTTTATCGAATAGAGAGATCCGGACGACTCGATCATGCGGTAACCTGCCTGCATCACGACTTGCGGATGTAGTGCATCGAACCTTTCAATAACATCTCTGTGCATGATGGCTTTATAATATTCCTGATGGATTTTGATCCGCAGCTTTTCGGAAGCGTTTCTGACTTCGGGGAATCCTCCTTTCTTAAAATATTCGTCAAAGCAGTTTCTCAGAATGAGCCGGTTTTTTGAGGTCAGTTTTTTATAATCCGCTCCCTTGTAATCGCAGAACTCCTTGAAAGAGAAGGGGAAGAGCTCCCAGGAAATAGACCGGCCGCGCATTTGCGTTGACAGCTCTTTTGAAAGCATTTTGGATGATGAGCCGGTGAGGAAGACCTCGCATTTTTCCGTTCTCAAGATTCTGTCGACAAATGCCTCCCAGTTAGCGGCTTCCTGGATTTCATCAAAAAAACAATAAACGGTTTCAGATCCCTTTTTTTCGGGAAAGATCGAAAAATAAGCCTCTGTGACCAGAGATAAATTGACGCGCTTAACCTCGTTCAAGCGGTCGTCGAAAAAATTGATGTATAAAATATTTTCTTTTTTAACGTTTTTGAGGTTAAGGTCTGAAATTATCTGGTAAAGCAGCGTGGATTTGCCCGCACGCCTCACACCGATGCAAACAAAGGCTTTTTTCTCAACACGTTCGTAGTCTAAGTGGCGCTTTACACCGGTGTCGCGCACTTCATTTTGAAAATCCAGGATAATTTCCTTGATCATGTCCAGCATGGGTTCTCACGCATCCGGTAAAAATTGTTGCCACTATATCTAAAAACTGGTAAAAATTATTACCGCTTTTGCATGTCGGTGTCAAGTATATTTATCTGGAAAATTTGATTTTAAAATTTGAACCGCTCACTTTCGGTAATACTCTCGTGTTAAGAGATTAGAGGGAAATGGTTCGAACTTAAATGTGCAATCAGAACCTGAACATCTGTCAGAACTACCCAGGTTCAATGGATAGCAGGTCTCACGGGGCAGGCGGGGTAAAGGTTGCGGGATGCGGGTTACGAGAAACGGGGTGCGTGTTGCGGGTTACGGGAATCGGGATTAAGGGGACCAAGGGGTCGAGAGGGAAAGAACTGAAAGGGATAAAAGAAAATTCAGGAATTGAGGGATTGTGGAATTAAAGGATTGGTAAGCTGAAAGCAATAGAAATTCGTTGGGAGTTAGAGGCGATAGGTTGGAGGCCAATAATAGCTCAAAGGTTAAAGGTGAAGACGATTTCCTAGCTGTCATAACCGCCTACCTTCCCGACTCAGAAGAATGGTCGGAGGATTTTAGAAAAAGGATTAAGCCATGAAATGCATTCATTGCGGTGGAGAGATGAAACCAGGCACAATCCCATTCCACATTGATCGTAAGGATTGTCACGTTACACTGGATAAGGTACCGGCATGGGTGTGTGGCCAGTGTGGAGAAGCCTATTTCGAGGAAAAAGAAGTAATTGCCATTGAGGATTTAGTCAAAGCGTTGGAGGATAAAGCTGAAGCCCTGTGCGCAGCAGGTTAGCCTGGATATTTAATGATATCTTTTCCCAACTATGAGAATAACTCAATACTTGAAGGGAAGGGAGAATTTCACCGCCCACTCGCTTGGCTCGGTCAATCAAAACAAAGAATTTCACCGCCCAGCCTGCCCCGCTATCTGCGGGGCTTCGCTCGAGAAGTACCCAATAAATCATACAAAAATTTATTTACCGCCCACTCTCGTTGCTCGTTCGAGACGCAGAGAATACAGAAAGGTTTTATTTTTTAATCGAGCGGGAGACGACGCTCGATTAAAACCAATCGGCCTGCGGCGCTGGGCTTTACATTTTACGAATGGTATTGATTATCAACCGTTGGGGCTAATACGAGTGATATGGTTACAGTAGAAAAGAGAACTAAGGGCCAAAGTTATTCACCGCCCACTCGCTTGGCTCGTTCGAGGCGCCCCAGTTAAATCACCTATCGGTGTCTGCATAGCAGAATTTAACCCCAGTACCATCTGCCGGAGCTACGGGGCAGGGCAGGCGCGGCAGGCAAGGCAGGCAGAATTTATGAGGAGTCCATGCCGCTTCACAAGACAGCTGTGTGGTTTGACATTTCTAAATTTATCGGATATTTTTTCACAATAAAAAGTGGTTAAAACAGATGATCAAATTTACAAAACTACCAGAAAACATCATGAGACTCCTACCTGCAGCCGAGGATTATCTGCGCTCACACGGAAATGTCCTTTTTGCATATCTTTTCGGCAGTTTGGCAAAGGGAGATCCATTGCCCTTGAGTGACGTGGACATCGCCGTGTTTTTGAAGGAGGCTGCGAATCTGGCCGAATGCAAGTTCGAATTGTTGGGAGGACTTATTAATATCCTTCAAACCGATGAAATTGACTTAGTTGTTCTAAATAAAGCCGACCTGCCCCTGGTCATGAATGTTCTGAAAAACAAAAAAGTGATTGTCGATAAGGAACCGTTCACGCGACACCGATTCGAATCTCTGGTGATGAGAAAATATTTTGATTTTTCCGTTAAAGAGTCAGCGCAACTCAAGAGGAGATATCTGCATGGTTGATGAGGCATTGATTCTCCGCAAGCTGTCTGAATTAGACGAATACTATCAGCAGATCAAGGAATATGAAAATATTTCGGTTGCTAAGTATTCGGGCGATTGGAAGGTTCAACGCATTATCGAAAGAACCCTGCAGATGATGATTGAAACGTGTGTAGATATCTCGGGGCACATTATTGCAGACAGGGGTTACCGAATACCAAAGAGTTATGCCGATGCATTCAAAGTCCTCCATGAAAATAATATTATAGGAAATAACCTGTTTCCCGCACTTGAAAAAATGGCAAAATTTAGAAACATTGTCGTTCACCACTATGATCAAGTGGACGCCGAAATAGTCGTCGGCATATTAAAATATGATCTCAATGATTTTGAAGACTATAAAATTGCTATCATCAATCTCTTGAAAGCTCAATCCATTCAGAAAAGTCATCCCCCCAAGTAATCCTATTCACATTCGAGAATATTTCGCCGTTTTACAGGACCGGGATTTTGGGTACGAAAATTATTTTATGGTTATACTCCCACTAATCGGGAGAAGAACCTTTTATTAATACCGTGTGAGTGCAGAGGTTCAAGGGGTCGAGGGGAAAGATCTGAAAGGGATAAAAGAAAATTCAGGAATTGAGGGATTATGGAATTAAAGGATTAATAAGCTGAAAGCAATAGAAATTCGTTGGGAGTTAGAGGCGATATGCGCTTGTATCCAACAGTATTTTCATCGCCACACATCCTCATCTATCTGCTCGCAGATTTTAATCGACTCGGTAAATTCAGAAGCCTCGTTTTCAGTCCAACCCCCGGCGAGTTTGCGCAGTGAGGCGGCCGGCGGTTTCTTATCGTATCCTGCCGATTTATTGATCATTTCCAGAACGATGCGGTTAAGTGATTTCCCTGTTTTTTGGGCAATCCGGCGTAAATCGTGTTCGATCTTCGGATCCAGCCCTCGTAAAGTGATTTGAGACATGATTCACCTCTTGATTCATTTTGATTCATCGTATGCCTCACATTTTTCGGTGTCAAGGTGAACGGCTGAAAGCCTGAAATTGAAGGTTCAATGTGAATATTACGAAGAGCGAAAGTGAAAGCTCGGGGTAAAACGCTCAAGGAATTAATACGGAACGGGGTAATGGTTGCAGATATCGGCTTAATCGCCGCCCGCTTTGCTCGAGAAGTACCCAATAAATCACTCAAAAATATTTTCACCGCCCACTCGCGTTGCTCGTTCGAGACGCAGAGAACACAGAGGGGGTTTTTTTTAATCGAGCGGGAGACGACGCTCGATTAAAACCAATTGGCCTGCGGCGCTGGGCTTTACCAGAGAAAACAGGCGCAGACGGCATTGAAACGGGAAATCTTTCAATGCCTTTTTTGTTTTTGGTTGCAAGCGGCATTTCGGAAAAAAGCAGCTCAAGGTCATTAATGTATAATCCTCTAAAACGGGTTTCATTGGGTCGAAATAACACAATTATTGGCTTGACAATATAGCTTTAAAAGGTATAATAAAGCTATGTATCGATTAATATACAGGCGACAGGCCAGAAACTACCTGGCAAGGCTTCCGCTTAAAATAAAATCGAGAATTATAGACAAATTGCATGAACTCCAGAAAGATCCCGACGGTACAAATATAGACGTTGATAGACTAAAGGGCGAAGCGGGATATCGCCTCAGAATCGGGCCTTACAGAATTATATATACGCGGCATCGTGATCAGCTCACCATTGAAGTGGTCAAAATACGAACGCGAGGAGACATCTATAAGAGGTAGAGATGGAATTTCAAACAATAAAAGAAAAAGGCAAAGTAAAATTTGTGGTTCTGCCGGTTGATCTTTTTGAAAAAATGTTGGACTGCCTTGAGGATGATTCCGATCTGCGCGCCATCCGTGAGGCGAAAAGTGAACCGCTCTATAATCAAAAAGAGGCAGAAAATTATATTTTTATGAACCCGGTTAAAAGGGAACGTATTGAACGCGGCTGGACGCAAAAAGATTTAGCGAAGCGCCTCGGCGTGAAACAATCGTCCATAGCCAAATGGGAAAAAAATGGCGCTGTTTATCGAAAAGAAACCCGAGATAAATTAGCAAAGGTTTTCGAGATAAATGAAGACGCCTTTCGATAATGGGATCGCTTAGAGGGTTACGGGTTTCGGGTTGCGGGTTGCGGGTTGCGGGTTGCGAGTTGCGGGTTGCGAGTTGCGGGATACGGGAATCGGGATTAAGGGGGCCGAGGGGTCGAGAGGGAAAAGTTCAAAAGCTCAAGGAAAATAAAGGCTAAAAATGACAGCTGAAAGTTGGAAGGAATACCTTCACCAAATCGTAATTGACAGGCCAGTTTGTTTGCCTTACTCTAAAGTAAGGTTTTAAATTTAGTAAGGAGGTTGTATTATGGCATCGGCAACCATAACCACCAAGGGTCAGGTCACGATTCCAAAAGCTATTCGGGATTCCCTGATGCTGAGCGCGGGTGATAAGATAGAATTTGTTGTCATTGATAAAAGGGAAGCGCTTATCAGGCCAGTGTCCAAAAAAGTCGATGACGTTTTCGGGTTGTTACATAAACATGACCGAAAGGCCATCTCAGTCGAAGAGATGAATAGCAGGATAAGGCAGAAAATAAAGGACAAATTTTAATGAAAGCCTTAGATACGAATGTTTTGGTACGTTTTTTGGTTAAAGACGATGAGCATCAATCCAAAATAGTTTACAGGGTTTTCAAACAAGCGGAAGCTGACAAGGAAATTTTTTGTGTTTCACTGCTCGTAGTCTTAGAAACAATATGGGTGCTTGACTCAGTTTATGAAATACCAAGAGAAGAAATTCTGGACGCCATAAATGAGATCTTATTGATGCCTATTCTAAAATTTGAAGCTCAACCGACCATACAACGGTTTATTTTTTTAGCCCGAGAAAATAAAATCGATCTTTCAGATGTTTTAATTGCCTGTGCTGCAAAGATATCCGGCTGTGAAAGTGTCCTCACATTTGACAAAAAGGCTTCTAAGTTTGAACTTTTCGAGTTAATAAAATAGGTTCTTTTGCCTCCGCAGGTCGCGGAGGCAAAAAGTCTGCGTCCGTCGGCGTCTGTCGAGCGAGCGGAGTGAGCGGGCGGCCAATTTAACTACGCTATGATCCATGCATGAGCTTCACATCAATTTACACGAAATAAATCGGAGAAGAACAAAAATTTGAACTGACCAAAAATGAAAATAGAGTAGTTAAAAAACAAAAGCGGGGTCTTAAAAAGCCCCGCTTTTATTTTTGGTGTAATACTAAATGTGATATTATGACGAAACGCTAATTTTTAAATCTACGGCGTGTAATACCGCCCAGTCCCAATAGGACGATCCCTAAACTTAAAAGCGTTCCTGGTTCAGGAACTACGGTCAACTGGTCCTGAGCCTTAGATCCGTCAGCTTTATACAAATTTAGCACCTTAACGCTATCTATACCGGCAGTCCATCCTGAAGTGCTTACTACTGATTTTTCTAAATAATCTATAAAGTAGTTAGTTGAGACAATGTTCATCTCACCTTCGAGCATCCAAATTGCCTCTTGCAATGCATTAGCACTTTTTGCTCTTTCTGTTGGAACTGAATAATTATAACCAATAAGATCTCCAACATAGAAATGATAATAAAGGTATCTGGTTTCATTAGACAAGAAATCTTTATTATCTGACCCACCGCCGCTTACACCGCCTGCAGTTGCATAATCGGAAATACCCTGAATTGTTAAGGGCTGGTTCCAACTAAAATATTCATTCTTTTCCAAGCAAAACGTCCTAAAAATATCAGAGGCA
Organism: uncultured delta proteobacterium; assembly: GCA_963848135.1. Lineage (GTDB taxonomy): Bacteria > Desulfobacterota > Desulfobacteria > Desulfobacterales > SG8-13 > JARFQH01. The sequence continues at coordinate 683,989 of CAWKCK010000005.1, read as the reverse complement.
CTGGTGGGGCTTACCAAATTGACTTTGAACTCACCACCATTAGTCGTCCCCGGTCCATCTGATAAAGAAATGACATCACCTACCTTGAGTGGGTATGCCCACAATCCTGAAGGAATAGCAGAAATGATTAAAAGGAGTGAAACAGCACAGCAGAACATTATTTTTTTTCCCTTTACCATAGGAGCCATCCTCATGTGTAGTTGGTAGCCGCTTGTGGAGTAAAATTAGAAATAGCCTAACAGGGACCTATATTTCTTATTTTTTTTGTTGTTCATTAAAATGTTCCGATAAGTTAAGCAAATAACATGCCCGAATTAATAACATTAAAAAAATATGTTTAAGTACATAAAAACAATAAGTTATAAACTGAATGAGAATAATAATCGAATGATATCTGTATAAAAATTTACTTAATGATATTTACTAATATTCACAAAATCGTTATCGCTTGACTCAGGATAATGACTAACGAGTTTTTACTTTTAAATATCATTTTCTGGAGTACAGAGAAGATTTGCTGGATCAAAAAAAATTGAGCCGTGCCTGAGACGAGCGGCCAATGTTGAAATATTTCTTAGGTGGGGTATTGAGAATCGAGAATAAATGAATTTGAAAATAACGTATATTATTTTATGGATCATCTACAAAAAAGTTGGTGGTTTTTGCAGGCAAATGATTCATATCTTATCAAAATAAAAGTATAAATTAACCGCTGACGCACGCTGACATAACGCTGACAAACTCTTTTTACCCGGGCGACTTGCCCGGGTAAAATGGTGCATGCCTTTCAGGCAGAACAGCAGATGGCCTCGTGCAGCGATTGCTTGTTTTGCCTCCGCAGGTCGCGGAGGCAAAAGTCTGTATCCGTCAGTGTCTGTCGAGCGAGCGAAGTGAGCGGGCGGCCAATTTAACTACGCTATGATCCATGAATGAACTTCGCAACAATTTACACCAAACAAATCGGAGAAGAACCTATTTTATTAATTGACGTTCTTGATCACCATCAGAGCCAAGAAATTACAATCCTGCCAGCGCCTTCTCAGCTTCTTTGGATCCGTTAAATGACTCATCCAGACTGAGGGCCTTTTCCAGTTCCAGCTTGGCTTTTTCCTTTTCTCCATTATTGAGATAACTCATCCCCAGATGATATCTCACTGTTGCATTGTCAGGCAGTTTTTCAACGACAGCGGTGAGTTCACTCACAGCATTCGCATAGAGCCCTCTCTTGTAATAGACCCAACCCAGAGTGTCTGCGATACTCGGCTCGTCAGGATTTGACTTTTTGGCTATGTTGGCTAATTTCAAAGCCTCGTTCAGCTCACGATCTTGGTCTGCTAAAAGATAAGCAAGGTTGTTGGCTGCGGGTGCGAAATCTGGATTGAGATCGAGAGCGGCGCGATAGTTCTTTTCCGCTAATGCAGAATCTTTCATCGAATCATATATCATTCCCAAGAACATATGCGCTGCGGTTTGATTCGGATTTTTTGCGAGGGCATTTTGGAACTGCTCGATGGCCTGCTCCGCTCGATTTTCTGATAAATAAAGCTGAGCCAGGGCGTAATAGGGAGGAAGGTAATTCGGATCGGTCAACAGTGCTTCTTTGAACTGGTTTACAGCCTTTGTCTGGTTCTTCTGTTCGAGGAAAAGGACGCCCTTCACGTTTTGGATGACAGCCTGTGACCTTGGGTTTTCGTTGACTTTGAGCAGTTGCGTGTCACAGGCACGAATTGCGGCGGACATGTCCTTCTTGCGCATGTAGGCAAGGACCAGATTGGTGAATGCTTCCATGTGTTTAGGGTCGCGGTCGAGAGCTTTATGAAAGTATTCGATGGCGGTATCCTGATCGTTTTCGGTGAGGCTCAGCCGACCCATCTGGTAATACCCCTCCGGGCTGTCCGGCGCCAAACGGATGACCGTCTCCAATAATCGGCGGCTTTCATCATACTCTTTTTGGTGCATCGCGCTTTTACCCGCAATGAGCAGCGCCTGGACGCTTTCCGGCCTCAAACCCAAAACCTCCCGGCTTTCTTTCAGGGCATTGGCATAGTCACGTCCTCTATAATAGAGTTCAGCCAGCAGCAATCGTGCTTCGATATTTTTTGGGTTCAAATCCAAGGCCTTCACTGCATCGGCCTTGGCCAGCGTGATATTTCCACTATTTGTGTAAGCGTGTGCTTTTGAGAACAGAACCCGATCGGATTCAGGTTCTTCTTCGGCCAGTTGGCTGAACAGTTCAAGGGCCTTGTCGTTCTCATTTTTAACTAACAATATTTCACCGCTCAACACACGGGCCGGAAATAATTTCGGCTGTTTCTTTAGAATGTCGCTGACCCTCTGCTCTGCCATTTCGATCTGTTGGTTCTTGAAATAATGCCGGGCGAGCGCCAGATTGACAATGACGTCGTCTGGATATTTTTGGAGCGTTTCTTGGTATATGGACAGCGCGTTGTCAGGCTGGTTCATAGCATCGTAAAACCTGGCCAATACCAAAAGGGGTTTCGTAGAATCAGGGGCAACATCAACAGCAAGACGAAAACTCTTTTCGGCCTGATCCACTTTTCCGATACTGGCATAGAAGTTTCCAAGAGTGATATACAGATCCGGGTTTTGGGGTTCGAGGTCCACAGCCCTCTTCAAGGCCTCCTCGACACGATCGAATTGCTTATTGTTTGCATAAAGTGCCGCCAATTCGAGCTGCAGCCCCGGGTCGTCTCCCATCACTGCCGCGGCTTGCATCAACACCGCTTCTGCTTCTTCCGTTTTTCCTTGGCGCTTAAGTAGCCGTGCCAGGCCACGGTAGGCTGATTTGTTCAATCGGTCCAGTTCAATAATTTGCCGTAGAGCTTTCTCTGCTTCCCATGGATTATCTTCAAGCTCCCGCAGCCCCGCGAGAAGCAGGAGCGCCTCTGTGTTCTGCGGTTCAGTTTGCAGAATGAAGTCGATGTCGTTTGCAGCTTCGTCAAAGTTTCTCTCGATCAAATAAAACTTAACCAGCGCGATCCGTGCCTCTATTGCACTGGGGTCCAGCTCTTTGACTCTCAGGTAGCTTTTATATGCGCCCCGTCCATCTCCTAACGCGACTTGTGTTTTAGCCATCTCGAGATTTGCAGCGATAAACCTGGGGTCAATCTTTACTGCGTTTTTGTACTCCAACAATGCGGCTTTATATTCGCCCTTTTCAAAATAGGCCTGACCTTTGTTGAAATGTGAAAGTGTTTTTTCCTCATCGGACGCACAAGCGATAAAAATGGTGGTGCTGAGTAACACAATGGAAAAGAAATATTTTAAAACCTGATTCATCGTATCTCCATTAGAAAATTTATTGAAGGTGTGCGATTGGTCATAATATCCTTCAATTGATGAAAATTCCGGGCTAAGGCCCTATTATAACAAAAATTCGCAACCGTTTCACGCGTTGAATAGCCGAGTTGGTATTGTGCTGGTCGCTTGAGCGCACACAGATGGCAGAAAAGTGTTTTTGGTCCTTCTCCGATTTAGTTGGTGTAAATTGATGCGAAGCTCATGCATGGATCCTATCGTTTTTAAATTGGCCGCCCGCTCACTCCGCTCGCCCGACAGGCGCTGATAGAAACAGACTTTTGCCTCCGCGACCTGCGGAGGCAAAACAAGCAATCGTTGCGCGAGGCCATCTGCTTTTCTGCCTGAAAGGCATGCATCTTTTGCCCGGGCAAGTCGCCCGGGTAAAAAGCGTTTGTCTGCATCACCTCGAAATGCCTCTCGCTTTGCGGGATCATACTTCTGATTATTTGATTGCGGGTGTGCGATTGGCCATAGACGCCTCCCCCCTCCCATTGATGAAATAAGCGGGCTAAGGCTTTGCTGGAGCCATGGAATTTTTTCGAAGAGCACGGGTTTTTTTGGATAACAATTTTCACAATATTGTGAAGATGGGTTCCCTAATATAGACCAAGGAAAACAATTTCAAAATATAAGTAATAGAATTTTTTATATAAAATAAAAATATTTAATTTGCATGCTTCTTGCTTATCCAAACCTGTTGCATGATACACGTTTATCAAATAACAAATTGAAATGTTTACAATTGAATTGATACCGATTAAGCAAAATAGATATACCAAAGGTGTATCGGTTCACAGGGTTGCAACATCTCTAATAAATTAAGAAGCGGACCACATGCACGAAGAGAGACCTAAAGGGGAACCCATGACGCTGCCGATTATTGAGGGTGCTAGGTCAGGTCTGTTTCGTAGTATCTTTTCCTCGTATAAACCGGTTTTGCTATTCCATGACCTTACCGTATTGTTGATATCTTTTGCATTGACACTCCTCATCGCCGGTTCGAGTTCTCAGTACCAGCACCCAGGCATTCTATTTTTGACATTGGTAATGGGTGCATCAGTCTTCATTTTTATGCTATCGGTGTTCAACCTTTATAGCTACGGCGCCAATTTTATTTGGAAAAATCATTTTGATAGAATAAAAAAGTCATTGATCTGGGTTTTGATTAGTTTCGGTATTTTTTTGCTCTTGCTCAATTGGGATAATCTTTACAGTGACAAAATTTTTGTTCCCCTGTTGACCGTTATTCTTGTATTTTGCCTGTTTTTCTTAAATCCAAGCTTCACATTTCTAACGAAAATAGCCTATTCTTTTGCCATATGTCTTTTAATTATCGGAGTGATCGGACTGTTCGTTCCTAACAGCGTATCGTTGCTCAAATCAAACAGTTACCTCTTGCTTATTTTCTATATGATTTCAGCCGGCCTGATATTGGGTGGGCGCTACCTGTTGGTACACATAGTATTCAAAGGGTGGATGCGGAAGATTTTCCGTTGGGAAATGGTTGTCATTGGCTCTGACATGGAGGCGAAACGGATAACAAATTATATTATTGAAAACGATGCGCCTCTTTATGTAAAAGGATTCATCACTTCAGAGGCTGACGACAGTGTTGAATGTGCTGTATCCAAAATCTGTCTTGGCGACATCAACGAATTACCTCAAATCTTAGCCTCTAACGTCATCAATGATATTGTTATTACAGATGAAAACATCGAAAAAGAATTGCTTCTTCGAATATTGGATTATTGCATCGAGCAGCGTTTGAATGTTTGGTTTCCGCCTAAATTGTTGCCTATAATCAATGTCAAAGTTCAAACCGATTATTTATGTGGGTTGCCCATGATACGGTTGTGCACCCAAAGGTATAGTTGGTTGTATAATCCCATAAAGCACAGCCTGGATGCACTGATTACCTTGCCGCTGGCCATCCTTCTTTTACCCGTTTTCTTGATCATCGCCTTGGCCATTAAGCTGACCAGCGAGGGGCCGGTATTTTTTAAACCCGATTCCATCGGAAGGCACGGCCATGTCTTCACAATGTACAAATTCCGCTCGATGTGTGTCGACAGTAGCTGTGAAATTCACAAGGACTATGTGACCAAACTGATCAAAGGCGAAATCGGGCAAAAGGGGGCTGACGGGCAGACGCTTAAAATTACAGATGACCCCCGAATCACAACTGTGGGGCGGTTTTTACGGCGGTACAGTTTGGACGAACTGCCTCAGCTAATCAACGTTCTCAAGGGAGAGATGAGCTTGGTAGGACCCCGACCGTGCCTGCCATACGAATTCGAGCAGTATGAAGAATGGTACAAAAAACGTGTGGCCGTAAGGCCTGGAATCACGGGGGTCTGGCAGGTAACAGGGCGCAGTGAGGTGGCTTTCGAGGACATGATCTTGCTGGATCTTTATTATATATACAACCGCAGTGTTCTGCTGGATTTCCAGGTTTTGCTGGAGACGGCGGGGGTTGTTCTCAAGCAAAAAGGAGCCTACTAACCCGAATATTTCATGAAATTTTATCAAAGGCTGTTCCAAAAGATGAATGTATTTGTAGAACAAACTTTGTGAATTATTCAGCAGGGGTTTAATGTGCGTAACCCTTTTCAGGTCTGTAAAAGAAAGATTTGATAAAATTTCACCTTTCAGGCCAAACGGAGGCGTCCATTACCTGTGTTATTCGAAACTCGCGGTAGTCGGACTACAGCTTCGCTTCGAAATGCCTTGGCCATGGAAGCCTCCAGTTGGTGGAATATCCGGGTTAAATGCGGATCACATAATCATCTAAAATGTATTTTTTAAAATTTAGCGATAAACCGAGAAGGGAACTGAGATATAAGATTTTCGTTGACCACGAGGTATTTGAGCTTGAGCAGGTTTCTCGATAGTGGCGTACGCGGCGTACGCATGGTAGGCCTCGTCGAAAACTTTTGTGCGGTCTTGCCCAGCGAGGAAAATTCTCATTTATGAATTGGACACCGGAATGGGCTTATCAGCTCTCGCCTCGCACTCGAGGAATGATCTAGTAACCTAAACCGCATCTAAGATTTGTTTTTTATATTGCGGCAGAAAAACCATAAAGGGGCTGTGCTATAAGAATATTTTTAGGATCGACGGTATTCTCCGTTATATAAGGATACAAAGGGTCAAAGGTTCGAGGGTGCAAGTAGAAATGCCCTGAGCCACCTGAGGGAGCATGGTGAATTTGAATCATGCCGAAAGTAGCATACGGCGAAAAACCTGGTTTACTTATATCGGTTTAGTTTTTTTCAAAACCCTGACCCCTCGAATCCTTGAACCCTAATATCGTTTTTGGATCTCACTATGCCCAAAGAACGGTTGCTCATAATTGAAGATGAAGCCTCGGTGGCCAAACAGCTCAAATGGTCGTTGGGGGATCATTATGACATTACAATTGCGATCGATGCCGAAAGGTCAAAACACTTATTGGCCTGCGGGGCCTTTCCAGTGGCAACCCTCGACCTCGGTCTCCCGCCATCACCGGATACCCCTCAGGTCGGCCTGAAACTGCTCGAAGACATTACCACGCTTTCCCCGCGCACCAAGATCATTGTGATTACCGGCAATTCGGAACAAGACACGGCTGTCAAAGCCGTGGCTTCCGGTGCGGTCGATTTCTGCCCGAAACCGATCGACCTTAAAACGTTGCAAGTCATACTCGATCGAACGTTCAAGTTACATGCCCTTCAAGAGGCCAATCGCCAGTTTCGATTACATTCCGATCAATGCGACTCGCTGTGCGGCATGATTGGTGTCGCCCCGGTCATGCAGAATCTTTTCTCGGTGATACGAAAAATGAGTGCCAATGACTATCCGGTTCTCATCTCCGGAGAGTCCGGTACCGGAAAGGAAATGGTTGCCCACGCCATCCACGAATTGAGCCCCCGTCGCAACAACCCATTGGTCATCGTCAATTGCGGAGCGATTCCGGAGAGTCTACTTGAAAGCGAATTGTTCGGGCATGAAAGGGGGGCCTTCACCGGTGCCGTGGTTAGAAAACCCGGGAAATTGGAGCAGGGGAACAAAGGGACGGTATTCCTGGATGAGATTGGCGAACTTCCTTTGGCGATGCAGGTGAAAATTCTGCGGTTCTTGGAAGAAGGAACCGTCGAGCGGGTCGGTGGGAATCTTACTCTTTCCCTCGATATCCGGATCATTGCTGCGACGAACACTGACCTCAGCCAAGCCGTTGTCGATGGAAATTTCAGAGAGGACCTATATTTCCGATTGAATGTCGTACCAATAGGATTGCCAAGTTTGAAAGAGCGGCCTGAAGATATCATGGTTCTGGCCCAGCACTTTCTTCGCAAAGAAGCCAAATTACTTAAGGTTGGGCGGGTATCGTTTTCACCCGGTGCTATTGCAGCGCTGACTTCCCATGACTGGCCCGGCAACGTTCGTGAGCTTCATAACCGCATCCGCAGGGCCTTGGCAATTTCCAGTGGATTGATAATATCGCCGGTCGACCTTGGGTTAAAAGCATGTCAACCAGAACCGGCCGACGAAAAGCTTTTAACGCTGCAAACTGCACGTGAGCAGGGTGAGCTGAAGTGTGTGCAGCGGGCCTTGCTGCTCACCGGAAACAATATCACGCAAGCAGCAAAGCTGCTCGAAACCAGCCGCCCGACTTTGCACGATCTGATAAGAAAACATGGGATAGAGGTTTGACGGCTGAGGGCTTATATTTTCTTTTTCACCGCCCGCTTTGCTCGAGCCGCAGAGAGCGCAAATAATTTTACTCTTTTTCATTGTCGGTGAGAGGTCGACAATGAAAAAGATATCTGCCTTTAGAAACAACATTCTATGACCGGTTGGTTGCTCTATAGAATGGTTATTGAAGACCGCTTTGAGCGCTTCACACGACATTCCCCTGGTTTTGCCGGAGGTCATTGAATTCTGCAACTAAAAAATCCCCCGGGAAAGGGAAAAACCCGGGGGATTTTTTTGTACAAAATGAAAATTCGAGTTGAAAATTAGTTTCTATTAATGAATCGTTTTCGGCTGATGGAGACCAGGCCCAGAAGAACAGAACCCAACATCAGCATTGATTTTGGCTCGGGAACTGAGGTGACAGTTGGATCGATTCCATTATCATAATCTAATTTAAAAATAGATTTCTCGAGAAGCAAAGATTTGCACCAATTGGACTCTATATAATCTAATTTAACATCTAATAATTTACCGGTTGTCCATGGATTGAAATAAGCCGGTGGTATATCAATCATTGTTCCAACATAATCGAAATTCCAGCCGCCTGTCCATACTAACCGAGCATTCGAGAGTGTAGCCTCAAATGCTCCCATAATTGTTATTTTATCATCATTACCATCAACAAAGTTGGCAAAAACTTCTAATGATGCGCTGTTAACAATATCAAATGGTACTTCAAAATCAGATGGTGTTTCATGGGTCCACGAGTATGAGCCCGTTCCGCTTAGTATTTTCCATAACGGAGTTACATTTGTGTAAGAAAGTGCATTTGCATTTTCCAGAAGGCCTAAAACCAACATTAAAGTGCAAATTAAAATGGAAAATTTTTTCATGTTTTTCCTATTTATATATTTATGAAATTGAACAATAATTTCACCCGACATTTATATGAGCAATATATATGCCATGCATACAAATAACTATAATATTTATAAATTTGTCATTACGCTATCCTGTATTCAAAAAAAGCGTAAAATATTTCGACAGTCGTTATTTGTTACTATTGACTTTATCCATATTTAGCGTCCTTTAAGATGCCGGAATCTTATTAAAATTTATATTTTACACTAAAATTGTGTTTCTCTGAAAAATTGAGCCTAAAAGAGGTGTCGGAAAATTTTACTTATTTCAAAAATTATATTCACCGCCGACTTCGTTCGAAGTTCACTCTATTGAATCCTGCTTCAAACAGGTTCCGTTGAGAATTGAAATTCATAAAATTGGGCAAGTGATTTCGTAATAAGTTATCATTAAACTGTCTTTCATTATTTTAATCATTTGTTATTATTGTCATATTAGGCTTTTCATAATATTGTATGATTTTTGCAGGTAAATTTAGGGCTAATCAATTTTCAACCTTTGAATAACCAAATGGTGGGATGAGAAGAGAGATTGGTGCCATCCGACTACAGTATTGAGCTGAGTCGCCACCGGGGTTGCTGGGAAATTTGCCATAGGGTGCTATCATGAAAAAAATCGTATCAATAATTTTATTGATAATAACAAGCTTGCATTTTGGTAATGTTGTAATCGCCGAAACCGTATATTTTGAAATAGAACCGAATGATACATTTCAACAAGCACAGTTCTTTTTTGTAAACGATGGTGATATTCGTTTAAATAATGCTGGATATCAGGGGAATAATTCAGATTATTTCGCTTTTATAGGAACTGCCGGAGATATTATTGATCTACATATGGATGCTATTGATGGTGATGTATCTTGCGAAAAAGACCCCATTCTCAGGCTCTATAACAGGAATCTTGAACTGATAAGAGGCGATGATGATAGTGGCCCTGGTTATAATGCGTATATAGAGCAAGTGACCTTATCTTATACGGGTATTTATTATGTTAACACAGATAACTTTTGTACTGTTGTTCCTGAATATAGTTATGAACTCAGAATAAATTATCTCGCCTTCTACTATAACGAATGCATAAGTGACTTTGACCTCGATGGTGATGTTGACGGTAAAGACTTAGCGCAATATATAGAGAACACCTATGGAGTTTCATTGACAAACATCTCTGAACAATTTGGCGGAACTATTTGTCAATAATTAATAATAGTTAAAAACACGGCGCTGCCTGGGGACTCCTGAATTTTTGATAGTTCCGGAAATCAGTGAAGCACCCTTGAACCGAGCCTTTCAAATTCACGAACCAGAAGAGGCTCCATGGGGAACTGCAAAAAGCATCCGCGAATACATCAAGAAGCAGGAGAAAGATGATGCGCGTCTCGGTAAGCTTAAAGTTTTTTGATAATATATGACTTCTTAAAGGTGGTCCAACAAAATTTGGAATCACCGCTTTGAGCGGTTCACAATTTCATACCTGCGGCATTGACGGAGTTCATGGATTATATTCAGCTCTACCAGCTGGTAGCTGAACTACGAATTTAGCCCCTCCTTGTTCGAAGTCACCGGCCACGATGTTGCCGCCAAGACTTTCAACCAACCTCTTGACCTGCCATAGCCCAATACCACTGCCGTTCGGTTTTGTGGTTCTAAAAGGATCAAATAAACGATCGGGTAGCAAGTCAACAGGAATGCCAGGGCCGTTGTCGACGATCTCCAGTTGGACCGTTTGAGGGCCGACATTCGAAACTTTGACCTCAACCCGGGTACCGTCACTGCCGGCCTCAAGGGCATTGAGTGCGAGATTTTCGAGGATTTGGGTGATGATTTCAGGATCGGTTTCTACAGTCAAGTTTATTGGGCACTGAACATCGATGGTGAGGCCAGGAATTTTTCTGGACAATTTACTACAACAGTCGCGCACGAATTGGCCGAATTCCAAAGGCTCGACTGAAAGTGTAGCTGCACCTTTAAGGGTATTCAAGCGCGCTTGCACTTTATTCATTCTCCTCAAGGCGTCAGCAACCGACGCTAACATATCTTTCTGAAACTCAGGTTTGTGAATATGTGCCAGCGCGTTTTCTTCGACCAGCCTCAGTATCGTAGCGGCATTCTTGATGTCATGCAGCACAAAAGCGGACAGGGTATCCCAGGCAGAAGTTTCACGAGCCTGAGCCAGTAGCTCAGCGGTGCGCGCTGCAATGATGGCGGATGCCGCCTGTGAGCCGAGTGCCGCCAGCAGATCGAAATCGTCGAGTCCGTAGCGACCTCCCGTATACTCAGGCCCCAGGCCGATCATCCCCACAAATTGCCCACCGATGGTCAATGGTACTGCCAGTACCAATCCGCTTTTGAGGAAAAACTCCTTTTTTTCAGAATTGACGTGTTGCCAGGCCGGTGAATTCGAAGGCATTTCTAAATAAAAATACGGTTCTTCCCGGAAATATAGAATCAGGGGATCATCGGATGAGATCACGGCCTTGGATAATTCGCCAAAATCTTTATCACCGTTGATCGGAAGGAATCCTTCCTGCGTACCTCCAAGCCAAATCATGATCCGGCGAGTGTAGAGGCTTTCACTCAATGTTTTACGCAGGGCATTGGTCACCCCGCGTTCGGTCAGGGTTCCTTGAAGAAGGTTGGAAAACGCCAGCCATTCATCTCGGTATTCATATTTGTTGACATAAAAATGAGTGCTGATGAAGTACTTAACAGCGCTACGCACCTTTCCGGAAAAGGTGAGGGTGACGACCGACAGTAGCCCGATAATAATCAGCAGCCATTGGAAGAAATATGAAAGAGACCAGCCGAAAACGCGCATCATCAGTGTGGTGAGCCCTAAAAGGCCGAGATACGCTGCAAATGTAATCGGGGCGGCCGCAGAGTATATTACCTTGCGGGAAACGAACAGTTTGCGGTTCAGCAGACGATGGCGCATAACGGCGTACAGGGTCATAAGCCAAGCGATAATGAGTAATATGGCCAATAGCAGAAAATGATCGCCATCCAAGCGTCGATAAAAAATCCGATAAGAAGCGCACCAGAACAGGCAGCCGCAAACAATGAAAAAACCGATAACAAGATACTTGTACTGCCAACGCTGCAATTTGGATAAAACCCGCCAGAATACCTCAAGCCGCCAGGCCATAAAAAAAGACGCAACAAGCATAAACAAAGAAAAGAGATACAATTGGCCGTAATTTGGAAACAAAAGATTATTGCTGACAAATTCTACCACAGGGGGGGCGAAGAGCCAGTAAATGCCCACACCGACCACGGCAGTACCTGCAATTACAAAGGAAATGTGAAAGGCCTTCCATCTGGATGTTTCTGGTAAAATGGCATGATGAAGCCTGTAGGCCATCAAAAGCCAGAACAGTGAAAAAAGGTTTTCTGAAAAGAAGTGGGGCGCAGCCGATAGGTGGTGAAGATCAAAAAAAGCATAGAGGTATACACTTGCCAGAAGAGGCAGTAAAAAAAGAACGCGAACGAGCTCGTAAGAGAAAAGCCGTTCAGGCGCCTTGGCATTAAGGTCGAGAAAGCAGGAGAGGATCAGCGCCAATCCCAAGGCATAAATCAGTAGATCCATTTCAGTGCACGCTTCCTGAAGTTAGCCCGAATATTTCATCACGCATGAATTTTTTTCTACAAAATGAATCCCTCAGGGGCGTGAAATATCCGGGTAGTCCCCTGAATTGGTATTACTTCCGATTTACCCCCAAATAGCGAGTGTAAATTTTCGAAGCAGTGGTTCCAATTATGACGCGTATCGAATTTCATACACCGTATGGTATTGTTATAACATCAAATCGTAATTTGAAAGGACATTTTTGTATTTCACCTGTAGAAAAAACACTTCAGAAAGGCCCTTTACCAACCTAAAAAACGATAATTTCGACCGTTAATTGGTAACCAGAATCTTTTTTTTAAGCCCCAAATTCCCATCCCTCAATCACTCGATTATACAATCGACCTATCATCTCCCTATTATTTTAACCAGCTGAATATTTTATATTATCTTGTAATCGTATTTTTACATTGGAATCTCTTGTGGTCCACGAATTGGTGCAATTTAGAAACCAATCGTGTTCCCGGGAGTCTGCAATGCGGAACTCTCTGGCACCAAATTTGCGATGGCATCACACGACTCTTTCGTTAGTCCATTTCGAGATAACCGACAATGGCATTCGACATCAAAAGTTTGGGACGCTAACCTGAATATTTCATGAAATCTTTTCATTGAGCAGAAAAAAAGAAGGAATATCGGGGTGTTGGTCATACTCATGAACCGTATAACCGAGGGACATTTTGTACCTTCCCAACATCTAATGAAAGACCTGAAAAGATTGCACCCTTCGGGTCAACCGGAGGCTCCCATGGCCGGCGTTATTCGAGGATCGCGGTAGACTGACTACAGCATCACCTCGAAATGCCTTGGCCATAAAAGCCTCCAATTGATGAAATTTCCGGGCTCAAACGCCGGGTTAATCCGTTTCGATATGGATGTGGCCGCAGGCTAAACCGGCGAAAGAGCCAACTGGCAAGGTGCTGCTTTTGCCGTGGCTAATTATAACCAGGAGGCGCTTTAATGAGAGTTTCTGCCGGCTCGAAATCTATACCGTTTCATCCTTCTCTTATCGGCTTCATAATTCTTTTTTTTATCCTCTTGTACGGCTCTGTCAGCTATGCCACTGATTTGACTTTAGCGTGGGATCCGCCAAACCAAGAACCGGGTCTTGTCTACAATCTTTGCTACGGTACCGCCAGCGATACCTATACGGCGTGCATAGATACCGAGAATCAAACGAGCGTTACCATCGAAAACCTCGAGCCGGGGTTAAAATATTATTTTGCCGCCACGGCTTCGAATCAATATGGCGAAAGCGAATACTCGCAGGAAATCAGTTATACTGTTCCCATAGCTCCAACGGAGACGGATGGTGACGGAGACGGGGTTACCTTATCGCAGGGCGACTGTGATGACGGGAATAAAAGCATTCATCCAGGTGCGGTAGAGACATGCGGAGACGGCATCGACCAGGATTGCAATGGCTCTGACCTGGCCTGTGTCGAGCTTCCTGAAAATATAGATGATGACGGTGATGGAATAACGGATGCCCAAGGTGACTGTGACGACACGAATCCCAATATTAATCCCAACGCCGGGGAGATATGTGGTGATGGAGTCGATCAGAATTGCGATGGTATCGATCCTATCTGTCTTGAAGACATTGATAATGATGGAGATGGTTTTACCGAGAACCGAGGTGACTGTGCAGATTCGGATTCCTCAATCCACCCCGGAGCGGTTGAGATCTGTGGTGACGGCATTGACCAGGATTGCAGCGGTTCAGATTTAGCCTGCCCTGTCGTCGGTGATTTGGTAAGGGAAGCCGAAGAAGGGGACATCGTTGGTGCTTTTGAGATTGTCAATGATGCCGCAGCCAGCGGTGGCTATTATGTCCAGGTGCCAAACACGATAGGAACACGATTTGATGGGCCTGATGATACTCATAAGATAACATACACCTTCAATATTTCAAAAGCCGGTACCTATCGCATCAAAGGCACAGTTTATGCTGCCAATGGGAGTGATGACTCTTTCTGGGTGCAGGTCAATGGCGATCCGACAAATGGATACTTGTGGGATGTTTTACAGAATACCAGCTACCGAGAAGATTATGTGAATGATCGTGATGGGGCTGATCCTGTAGAAGTAACTTTGCCAGCAGGGGTAAATACCGTATCGGTTTATCTGCGAGAAGATGGGACCCGCCTGGACAGGATCGAATTGGAACCTGTTACAGTTACTGTTCCAATAAGTGACATCGATGGTGACGGTATTGACGAGAATGAGGGTGACTGTAACGACAACAATGCGAGTGTATACCCGGGTGCCAAGGAGGTATGCGGTGATGGCATTGACCAGGATTGCAGCGGTTCAGATTTGGCCTGCCCTGTAAGCGACGATTTGATAAGGGAAGCCGAAGAAGGGGCACTATTCGGGGCTTTTGAAATTGGCAACGACGCGGCAGCCAGTGGGGGGCGGTATGTCTATGTGCCCGGATGGAGTTCCAGGTCGGCGCCTGATGAAGCCCAAAAGGTAGAATTTACTTTCAACGTGACCATTTCCGGGAATTATCGCATCAGGGCATGGGTTTATGCCCCCGATAGTGCTCGCGATTCCTTCTTGGTAAAAGTAAATGGCAGCCCCACAGATGGATACATATGGCATGTTTTACAAAATACGGCATATTCCCAAGATTACGTAAGGGATGGTGTTGGAACTGATCCAGTTGAAATATGGTTAGACAAAAAGGCGACCACCGTTACGGTTTATCAGCGAGAATCGGGGACCCGGTTGGACAGAATCGAACTGGAACCGGTTACAGTTACCATCCCAGTAAGTGACAACGATGGTGACGGTATTGACGAGAATCAGGGTGACTGTAATGACAACAACGCGAGTGTATACCCTGGCGCCGCGGAGGTATGCGGTGACGGCATTGACCAGGATTGCGATGGCGCTGACCTGATCTGTGAAAATGCTGAAATCGATTCCGATGGTGATGGTCTAACCAATCATGAAGAAATTGACACATATCTTACCGATCCGAATAAGGCAGATACAGACGGGGACGGATATTCAGATGGCGAGGAAGTTGCCAACGGATGGGATCCGCTCTCACCCGAGACTAATATAGATATCGGTGTACCGAAACTTGAGATCGGGGAAGTATCTGTGGATCACAACTGGCTGTTCGTTACTTTCAGCAAGATATACGAAGATCCGGTTGTTGTGGCCGGAGCTGCGAGTTTGAACGGTTCGGATCCAGCCACTGTTCGTATACGCAATGTGACCGCTATTGGATTTGAAATTCGTGTGCAGGAATGGGAATATCTTAACGGCAGCCATGTCAGCGAGTCTGTCGGCTATCTTGTTATGGAGCGGGGTCAATACCGATTGAGTGACGGCACAATGATCGAAGCCGGTACGTTCACCACGAAAACGCCCCCGGCCTTTGAAAGGGTGAATTTTCAAAACACCTTCAACCGGCAACCGGTCGTCCTTTCAGCCATCACATCTGCCAACGATCCTGATGCTGCCGTGGGCCGGTTGCGGAATGTCGATACCGACGGGTTTGAAATCAAACTCCAGGAGCAGGAGGCCAACCCCAACAATCACCTGAGCGAAGTCATATCCTTCATTGCCTGGGAACCTTCTGCCGGGAATATTGACGGTTTTGCTTTTCTGGTCGATCAAACCGGTGATGTTGTCACTCACAAGATACATACGATCGGATTAAGTATTGATATTGATAAATCACCGGTTTTTCTCTGCGACATGCAGACGACCGATGGAGGCAATACCGCCAATCTTCGCTGGTTAAACAAGGATGCCTATGGTGTCGAGGTGCTCGTCGACGAAGAACAATCGAGAGATACGGAAATAAACCATATCACTGAAGTGGTTGGTTTTATCGGGATTACGAAAACTGACAAATAATTCATCCAGATGACCAGATCAATTGGTCAATCTGACTGAATCCAGAAAAGACCAGAGGCTTGTGTTAAAATCACAAGCCTCTGAATTTATTGGTCGGGGCGAGAGGATTTGAACCTCCGGCCCCCTGCTCCCAAAGCAGGTGCGCTACCAGACTGCGCCACGCCCCGATGACCGTGCATATATACATATCCGAGCTGAACGGATAGGCGGGATTCATAGCATGCTTTATCCTGTGAAGCAAGTTATCTCAGCGCTTTGACCGCAGACGCGCCATGACCTCCCGGAACCAGATTTTCCCTATTTTGCCTTACCTAATGTCGAGAAGAAAGCGTCAATTCCATCGGATATGGCAAGGGTCAAGGTGTCCAGATACCCGGAATCTCGCAATCCTTTGGCATCATCGGAATTGCTTAGATAACCCACTTCTATCATGACAGCCGGCATGTCTGCGCCTCTCAATACCAGAACCGGCGCCGCCATGACCGCCGACTGCGACAGGGGGGCGAGTTTTTCCTTCAGGTTATTTGCCAGCAAACGACTGGTGTGAACATGCCTGAGCTGGAGATGGTCCCATACCGGGAGCGGATCTTGAGTGTCTTTTGGCAGTCCGATTCCGGGTTGCTCGCCGGAAACCGTTTCCCTGAAATAATAGATCCGAATTCCCTTGGCGGCGGGGGTGAAGCTTCCGGCGGCGTGGATGCTGATAAAGACATCCGCATCAATATTGTTGGCGACATCGGTGCGACGGTCGATATCGAGCCGGTAATCTTCCGAACGGGTAAGGCTTACGCGATAAGTACGCGCCAAGTGATCCACGAGTCTTTGGGAGAGTTCGAACGTCAGCTGTTTTTCCAAGGTACCATCCGGGCTGCGAGCGCCAATATCGGCACCGCCATGACCTGGATCCAGTACAACTGTTTTTTTCGAGCGCCCCCAGTAAACCGTTTTTGCTCCGGCAGACGGCGCCGTCACCACAGCGACGAAAAGAATGGCCATGACGGCCCCGATGAAGCGCAAAAATGGGTTCAGCTTGCAAGACATTGACATAACAAGGGCTTTTCCAATTGTTCTTGACACCTATATCGAGAAATATTATGTTTCCAGCGTCTTTTCAGCATTGATTTACTTGATTTGGCATCAATGTCAAGCAGTAAGATATAGCCGCTAACTGCGCTTGACCCAGAGGCGTTTTTCACTCACCGCATGTCGGTGAAAATTGTTATTAATCCATCGTGAACATGGTCGACTGATCTGCGAGAGTGGCGGAACTGGTAGACGCACTGGACTTAGGATCCAGCTCTGGCGACAGAGTGGGAGTTCAAGTCTCCCCTCTCGCACCATCTCGGCGGTCCAACGCCATTCCGACGATTTTAGTTTTGACCGATCACACCCACCTTGCTTGCCACGCAGGTACAAACGATCGATACTGATGAACAGGCGGGAAATGAGTTCATCCGCTTATTTTAAGCTGCCACTCTGTCCCCTGAGAGACCATAAATGCGGGATAGGTAAAGAGCCCGCGTTTCCGCAAAGTATTTTCGGTTTTCCATCCATACTGATATGGTGTAATATGCAATATTGGGTGGTCAGCCATTTTGATACTGACCCGTAGAAAGGAAGACTATGCAAGTTACCATTGAAGAATTGAGCAGCGTTAAAAAAAACCTGCACATCGAAATTCCCCAGGAGCAGGTCGCCCGTGAGTTAGATTCCGCCTACAGCAAACTGAAGAAAACGGCCAAGATCAAAGGGTTCCGGCCGGGTAAGGCGCCCCGTTCCGTGCTGGAAAGAATGTTTAAAAAGGATGTACACGCCGACGTTTCGTCCAAGCTGATCCAGGAATCGTTTATCAATGTGCTCAAAGAGAAGGACTTGAAGGTCATCGGCAACCCTCAGCTCGATCCCCCGGAACTCAGTGTCGACGGTCCTTACGCCTACGATGCCACCATCGAGGTTAAGCCGGAAATCAGTGACATCGATTTCAAGGGCTTGAATCTTAATAAGACTCAATATACAATCGATGAGAAAGAAGTCGACAGTCAGTTAAAGGCCCTGCAGAAAAACCTGACCCAGCAGAAACCGATCGAAGAGGATCGACCGGCCCGGGAAGGGGATCACGTGATGATTACCTATGAGGGGCTCAAGGGCGGCAAGCCATTCACCGAGACCCAACGGACGGAAAACTTTACCCTAAAAATCGGTGAAGGCAGCATTCTGGAAGATTTCGATACGGGTCTGATCGGTATGGCGGCTGGAGAATCAAAGGAAATTAGTGTAAAATTCCCGGATGATTATTTCAATAACAAATTGGCCGGACTCGACATAGAATTTCAAGTGACCCTCAATCAGCTTAGAGAGGAAGAAATTCCAGAAATAGATGATGATCTGGCTAAAAAAGCCGGTAATTACGCCTCCCTTGATGAACTCAAGGAACGTATTCGAAAAAACCTGACGGAAGGATACGCCAAGCGGGTTGAGCAAGAAATGAATGAGCAGATTTTCACGGCTCTGATTGATAAAGCGGATTTCGATGTCCCTGATGCGATGGTTGATTATGAACTCGAGGGCATCGTCGATGATGCCGAACGATCTTTTGCCTATCGCAACACATCGCTTGAGGAGATGGGGCTTACACGTGAGGCCATTGCCGAACAATACCGGGATACCGCGGTAAGGCAGGTCAAGCGTCACCTGATTCTTGAAAAAATCATCGATCAGGAAACGCTGACCCTCAGTGACGAGGAATTACAGACCGGCCTGCAGGATATGGCTGACACCTTTCAGCAACCCGTTGAGCAGATCCAGGCCTACTACAACCAGAATTCGGATAAACTCGACTATTTCAAACAGACCTTACTTGAAAAAAGGGCCATTACCCTTATTATTGATAATAGCGTGATCAAGGAAACTGATCCACCCAAAGAAGAGGCGGATACAAAAAAACCGGACAGCCCTGCCAACAGTTAATGGCAGCGTCTGACTGGTTTATTTTTGGGCGGATTTTGCCGACCCCCCTGGGGTTGATAGATTCTGCCCGATAACCACCCGTGTCGATGGACATGATCATCCAATCCTCAACCGAGTAAAGGAGTTAACCTGTGCCGATCATACCGATGGTCATTGAGCAGAGCAGCCGCGGCGAGCGCGCCTATGACATATACTCGCGTTTGCTTAAAGACCGAATTATTTTTCTGGGCACCGCCATCAATGACGAAATAGCGAATCTGCTGATTGCCCAGCTATTGTTTTTAGAGTCCGAGGATCCGGACAAAGACATTAATTTTTATATCAATTCTCCTGGCGGACTGGTGACTGCCGGTCTGGCTGTTTACGACACGATGCAGTATATCAAACCGGATATTACCACCGTCTGCATCGGCCAGGCGGCCAGCATGGGTGCTCTTCTGCTGGCCTCCGGTGCCCAAAAGAAACGCTACTCGCTACCCAACTCCCGCATTCTGATCCACCAGCCTATGGGAGGATTTCAGGGACAGGCTTCGGATATCGAAATTCAGGCCAAAGAGATCCTGCGGATGAAGGAGACGCTCAACCAGATCCTGGTGAAACACACCGGCAAGGACTTCAATCAGATCCAGAAAGATACGGACCGTGATTATTTCATGTCCGGCCAGGAAGCGAGCGATTACGGCATCATCGACCACGTCATCATGAATCGTGACGATCTCGATCGCATTGACAAGATGGAGAAGTAAAATGGGGAAAAAAGAAGACGACAAGGACAATCTATTTTGTTCATTTTGCGGTAAGAACCAAAAGGAAGTCACCAAGCTGATTGCCGGACCGGCAGTCTACATCTGCGATGAATGCATCCAACTGTGCAGCGAGATTATTGAAGAAGAATCGGAAAAAGAAAGCACCGAAGTCAGTAGCCTCCTTGCACCCAAAGAGATAAAATTCCGTCTCGATGAATACGTGATCGAACAGGATCGGGCCAAAAAAATCTTGGCGGTGGCGGTTTACAATCATTACAAGCGGCTCGAGTCCTCCCTCAGTACGGGTGATGTCGAGATCCAGAAGAGCAACATCCTGCTCATTGGTCCTACGGGGTGTGGCAAAACGTTACTTGCCCAAACCCTGGCCCGCTTTCTGAATGTTCCTTTCACCATCGCGGATGCGACCAGCTTGACTGAAGCCGGGTATGTCGGAGAGGATGTCGAGAACATCATTCTCGCTCTGCTTCAGAATGCAGACTACGATGTGGAAAAGGCCAAGCGCGGTATCGTTTATATTGACGAGATTGACAAGATTGCCAGCAAATCGGACAACCCGTCGATCACCCGCGATGTTTCCGGAGAAGGGGTGCAGCAGGCACTTCTGAAAATCATCGAAGGCACGACCGCCAGCGTACCGCCTAAAGGCGGCCGGAAACATCCGCAGCAGGATTTTGTAAAGGTCGATACGTCCAACATTCTCTTTATATGCGGTGGCACTTTCAACGGACTGGAAAAAATTGTCCAGCGCCGGATGGGTTCCAAAATGATGGGATTCGGTGCCAAGATTAAAAAGGAAGATGAACGCAGCATCGGAGAAATTCTGAAGGACGTGCAGCCTGAGGATTTGATCAAATACGGAATGATTCCAGAGTTTCTTGGCCGTTTGCCCGTCATCGCCACCCTGGAGGAGCTCAACGAAAACGCGCTGATACGGATACTCAAGGAACCCAAAAATGCGCTTCTGCGTCAGTTTAGTAAACTGTTCGAGTACGAGGGGGTAAACCTGCGGCTGACTGATAGCGCTCTGAAAGCCATCGCCGTCGAAGCGATCAAGCGCAAATCGGGGGCCAGGGGGTTGCGGGCGATCATGGAAAGCTGCATGCTGGATATCATGTATGAGATTCCCTCAGTTGAAAATGTGAAGGAGTGTGTCATCAGTGAGGACGTCGTCTTGAAAAAAGAGGACCCGATACTGCTTTACGAGCAGACAAAGAAACAAGCGTGACGAATCCGCAAAGGGTCTATCCTGACGCTGAGACAATGCCGTCGAATTTCATTTTAACAACGATTCAATCCACTCACCCTTTAGTATCGATAACCTGAAAAAAGATGGAGCTATGGTCAGTTTGCCAAAAATATTCAAGGACGATAAGGACGATATTGCCCAGCCCGGCCGGATTGTCATGCCGCTGCTGCCACTACGGGACATAGTCGTTTTCCCTCATATGGTCGCTCCGCTCTTTGTGGGCCGACCCAAATCCGTTAGCGCGCTCTCCGAAGCCATGAACAGGGACAAGCGCGTTTTTCTCGCCACCCAGAAGAAAGCCGGCATCGACAACCCCACCGAGGAGGACATCAGCCGCCTCGGAACCATCGGCAAGGTTCTCCAGTTGCTGCGGCTACCGGACGGAACGGTCAAAGCGCTCGTGGAGGGAGACACTCGTGGGCGAATCGCTCGATTTATGACAGAGAAAGACTTCTTCCAGGTTGAACTGGAAGCTGTCTTGGATGAGCAAACTTCGGCTGCGGAGGGTGCGGCCCTGTGCCGATCGGTGCAGAAAGGGTTCGAGGAATACGCCACCCTCAACAAAGGCCTGTCAAAAGATCTGGTGGCCAACGTGGCTGCTATCGAGGATCCTTCCAAACTGGCCGACACTTTGGCGGCACATTTCTCCTTCAAAATCGAAGACAAGCAACGCCTGCTGGAGGCCATTGATCCCGCTGACCGGCTGGCCCTGCTGGTCAGCCTGATTCAAATGGAGATAGATATCTTCAAGATGGACCAGCGCATCAAGGGCCGGGTCAAGGACCAGATGGAGAAGACCCAGAAGAACTATTATCTGAACGAACAGATGCGGGCCATTAAAAAGGAGATGGGCGCCGATGAGGACACGATCGATGATCTGAACGAACTCGAGGAGAAGATCGAGAATAAGAAGATGTCCAAGGAGGCCACCGAAAAGGCCAAAGGCGAGCTCAAGAAATTGAAGTTGATGACGCCCATGTCAGCCGAAGCCACGGTCGTTCGCAATTACATTGACTGGCTGATCAGTCTGCCGTGGTACGAAAAAACCGATATCAATACGGATATTGACGAGGCCGATAAAATTCTCGATGAGGACCATTACGGTCTGGAAAAACCGAAGGAGAGGATTCTGGAATACCTGGCCGTCCAGGCTCTGGTGCAGAAAATAAGAGGACCTATTCTGTGCTTCGTGGGGCCACCGGGTGTCGGCAAGACATCCTTGGCAAAATCCGTGGCCCGGGCCACCGGTCGGAAATTTATCCGGATATCGTTGGGTGGTGTTCGGGATGAGGCTGAAATCCGCGGCCACCGACGGACATACATTGGTGCCATGCCGGGAAAGATCATCCAGTCGCTAAAAAAGGTTGGCGTCAACAATCCGGTTTTCTGCCTGGACGAAGTCGACAAGATGAGCATGGATTTTCGGGGCGATCCTTCCGCAGCGCTGCTGGAAGTTCTCGATCCCGAGCAGAACTTCGCCTTCAACGACCATTACTTCGATGTGGACTACGATCTTTCGGATATTCTGTTCATCACCACCGCTAATACGTTGCCGGACATACCCCTACCGCTCCAGGACCGGATGGAGATCATCCGTCTGCCCGGTTACACCGAATATGAAAAGTATCATATCGCCGATGGGTTCCTGATTCCCAAGCAGGTCAAAACCAACGGTCTGGAGGGCAAGACGATCACTTTTTCGCAGAATGCCGTTTATACCACCATTCGCAAGTACACCCGTGAGGCCGGCGTTCGTAACCTGGAGCGGGAGATTGCGTCTATCTGTCGCAAGATTGCCAAAGAAGTTCTCGAAAACAGGAGCAAGAAAAAGAAAAAGTCAGTATATGCGCTCACCAGCAAATCAATTAACAAATACCTGGGACCGGCGCGGTTCCGTGAAGGACAGATCGAGGAAAAAGACCAGGTCGGACTTGTGACCGGGTTGGCCTGGACCCAGGTTGGCGGTGTGCTGCTGGCAGTGGAAACCGCAATCATGCCTGGTAAAGGAAAATTGACCATCACCGGGAAACTCGGAGATGTAATGCAGGAGTCGGCCCAGGCAGCGGTCAGCTACGTTCGTTCCCGCGCCTCGTATCTGCAAATCGATGAGTCCTTCTATCGCAAGTTCGACATTCACATCCATATCCCGGAAGGCGCGATTCCCAAAGACGGGCCTTCCGCCGGGATTACCATGTGCACGTCCATTGTATCGGCGCTGACCAAACGCCATGTCCATAGGGACCTGGCAATGACCGGGGAAATCACCTTACGGGGACGCGTGTTACCTATCGGAGGATTGAAGGAAAAGATTCTGGCCGCGCATCGTGGCGGGATCAAGAAGGTGATCATTCCAATGGAGAACGAAAAGGATATCCGGGACATTCCCAACCCGATCAAAAAACAGATCGACATCGTTACGGTGGAACACATGGATGAGGTTTTGTCCCACGCCATCATCGTCAAGGATGGCGGGACACTGTTTACCAAAAACGATATACCCTTCGAAATGACAACCGAAGGCGAGATCGGGGAGAAACCGGCCAATCTAATTTAACCGGCCGGGTTGATGCTCCTTTTTTGGCTTGACATTGATCAACAGTGCTGGTAGCTTACGGCTCTTTTCGAGGGAAACTTGCCGAACTGTACACTTAACTGTGGGCGGGTAGCTCAGTTGGGAGAGCACCGGCCTTACAAGCCGGGGGTCACAGGTTCAAGCCCTGTTCCGCCTACCATTCCTTCATCAGGGGATGGAAAGTGAGAAGGGGAACATAGAACCACTTCAGTTCAGCGAAGTCAACCCGATTAAATTCTCAAATACGGGGGCGTAGTTCAGTTTGGTTAGAACGCCGGCCTGTCACGCCGGAGGTCGCGAGTTCGAGTCTCGTCGCTCCCGCCACAATAAAATCAAGGACTTAGGATGAAAATCCAAGTCCTATTTTTATTTCCTAATTTTGGAATTCCAGCCCTATTTCCAACCTCCAGCCTCAATTTATACACCCAGCAAAGGTAACTGATTCGAAACCAACTCCGTTGTTAAATGAAAAAAATCTATTGAATCAGCAAATAAAACAAATTTTCATTATTCTTGATTTTGTATAGAGGCACGTAATTTACATTTTTTCAGAAGGCTTAATGTTGCATATTCGTGATAAACGGATATTAGCGTGTTTTGAGTTGGTTTTATCCTTTGTAGTTTTGAATTGTGAAAAATAAGCATATCGTTTTCCGCAATAAACCTTAATCTAACGTATCACTTGATCAAATTGAGACTGGGCATTTTACACAGAAGAATTGGCAGGATCAAATACGCCACCATATTGAAGTATTTCTTTAGATGGCAGGTTTATAGTCGGCTCAAAATCTGGAAATAGATAAGTGCAGCAATCAGCATAGCCAAGCAAGGTACCAGCAGGTGACGATAGACTTGGTCCATGGAGGTTTCGAAATATTCATTGGATAGCAGAAGGCAGACGTGTAATGGAGAAAATAGGACGCCAACAAAGCCACTCACCAGACCTAGAATTAAATAAGGCAGCAGCGCGTGGTTGGCCGGTGAGGCATGGATCAGGGAGATCAGGATAGGGAAGGTTGTACCGACAAAGGCGATAGTTATCCCCGAAACAAGTCCAATCAACATGGGAAGGGTCATTGCTACTACCGTTAACGGGATTCCCCATCTCAGCAGTTCGCTGCTTACAGCATCCACTCCTTGGCTATCCTCCAAAATTCCCTTGAATATCAGGATTGAGGCGACCATATAAACCATGCTTCCCAATTTGCGGTTAAAAAGTATCTTACGACGTGTGGCCGCCGAAATTCCGTTGGTCTGCCAAACCAGCAGGATGGCCAGAACTAAGGCGATGATGAGCCCGGTTTCCTTGGCGATGTTTCCGAACATGTTTAGCTGGGATAGGCCGGCCCCAATGGCAATGCCAAGCACGATGACTATCCAAATGGGTGTTAGTTCTTTAATAAAAGGCCATGGTGAGATATTGACCGCAGATTGGTCACTCAGAGGTCTTTGGTTGAAAAAGGAAAGCTTACCTCTTAAAGGCCAATAGCCCGCGACGACAGCCACTAAAGTCATGGGCAGAGCTGCCAGTACCAAAGACCAGAGATTGAAGCCACCGAGGGCAGTGATCAATAGGACTCCAGGATAGAGTGGCCACCAATACTCCCAAATATGACGAAACCAATAGTTGACGTAGCTGAGGTCAGCAGCGTTCAATTCCCCACGGCATCCCAAGTTTTTCACCATGGGCGCTGAAAAGATGGCGCCTCCTGGCATTGGCAGCAGTCCGATTAGAGCTGGAAAAATAACAATATTAATAGCCTGGATACGAATCAATCCTTGGAATCGGTCTAACAAACGCTGCATCTGCCCTGCGGCCTCCAGACTATGGCTGAGTATGAGAATTAGACTGACCACTGCGGCCAGACTAAGAGTTTTTGGATGGGATAGAGCAATGGCTGCTGATTTGAGAATTGCTACAGGATACATACCAAACATGATACCCAAGATAAAAGCTCCCAGGCTAAAACAGTGCCCCAACGCCAGTTTACGATGGATACTAAGAAGAATCACGGCAAATACTATGAGAATGCGGATAAAGGCCGGGATGGTGGATAGGAAGCTCATAGATATATACTGGAGACCAAAAATGTCAGGTTTACACTTACGGCCATATTACAAATTTATATAGGGTCGTGATGCCAAGAAAGGTACCGTAACATAATTTCCGATTAGAATGTTTCAAACTTTTCTACAGCCATTTTTATCAAATCATTCATTTTCAGGCCTTTCTTATCATATTCAACATGTAATAGATCGAAGAATTCACATGTATGGAGGATAATTGTTTAGTGGTTCCGAGAATAATTTCGTCACCGGTTTCCTTTTCAATGATATCCCATCTCGCTGGCACTCTCTCCCGATACAGCTTTCGAATCATGAGTGTGTCGCATTGATTCCTAACATCAGGATTGATATTGTTGCGAACGAAATTGAAAATGGATGACAGCTGGGAATAGCGGACCCGCTTGGTGTAGGGCTTGTTGCCCTCGGTGAATCGGTTCAGGAAGGTGGGGAAGTGCTCGGGGGTGACTTGATCGATGGGGCCATTACCGAACTCCTGGATGAATCGTTCAATGATGGCTTGGTAGAATCTTACCGTATTTTTTTTGAATGGGTCGTGTGGTAATCGATCCAGATTTTGGCTGCTTTGGACACTTTCATGGTTTACCACCTTTGGCTATTGATGTTTGACATTCGGAGAAATCCCGAGGTAAACCGATAATACTCAGAGCATATATTTAGTTTCAACGCCATTTTCGACAGTTACGAGATTGGCACCCATTAAAAGGCTTCCGTCAACAAAAAACACCTCGCCATCGCAAAAGGGGTACATTTTTTTGCAGGACTATAATTCAGTACGGCGTTCGTCCTATTTTTTTACCTGCTCCCGAAATTTCTTTTTGTTTGCTGTGCAGCGTCACTTAATCTGCTAACAGGCACCCATCAGGATCAAGGCCAAAGAGAGAATATCTAAAGCCCCTGGTCCGTAATCGGACCCCAGAAAAAGATCGGTACCTTGTCAAAGCCAATTGGGTTGTCACAAGAGATAGGGCTCCTTTCGGGCCAGCCATTGCGAGCTTATGACAAGGGCAGATCGAAAAAGCGGACACCCGCCTGAATCTATTTTGTAGGGAGTGCAGCGGTGGCCAACCAAGCAATAGGGATTTTAACCACCAATAGCAAAGGATCACCGCTGCAGTCCCAAACTATTGCGCAAGAAGCTCCTCACGAAAGGGAACCTGATCTCTCATGATATAGTAGCAGATGCGGGCCAGTTTGTTGCCCAGCGCTTTGGTCGCCAGACTTGTATTGGCCTGAGCAACCTTGCGGTTATAGTATCGTCTAAACTGTTCATTATACCGACGGCCCAATTGAGCGGCTTCAGTGAGGGCCCAGCTCAGGTAGCGATTGCCGTTTTTACGATTGCCACACCCCTTGCTTTTTCCGTCGGACAACCGCTTGGATGGCACGCACCGACAGTAGGAAGCAAAATTGCCGACCTTTGGAAAACGATTGATGTCACCCACTTCCAGCATGATAGTCATAGCCAGAATGTTACCGATACCGGGTATTGTCAGCAATTGCCTGAACCCTTTTTTGAGTTTTACTCTTTCTATTACTGCTTTCTCTATACTTTTGATCTTCTGCTTGAGAAAATTTATTGTATCCAAACTGGTTTGAGCAGAGAAAATCAGGTACTCTTCTTTTAGCCACCTTTCCAATGCTTCGACGTTCATCTTTCGGATGTCACTGGTGCTTATTTTTACTGCACAGCATCTTTGAATGAGCGATTGCAGGCTCAAGATGTTCGCGGTCTTGTGCCGGACTAAAAACATCCGTTTGCGTGCCAGGTCCCGCACCGGGCGATGTTGCTTTGGGTAAATGTAGCCTTCGGGCAAAATACCGAGTATGAGAAGTTGGGCCAGAAAAAAGGCGTCATGCTGATCGTCACTGTACTTTAGCCCTTCGTATTGTTTGATTGCCGACGGGTTGGCCAAGTGTGCAGAGCCATATCCCGCATCCATGAGGCCATCTACGAGCCAGTACCAGTTGTAGGTGGACTCTACAACGAATCCCTTTAATCGTTTTTTGAAGGGTTCTAACGTGTGAAGAATCTGGTCAAGGTCATTGGCCACACGCTTTTTGAAAACACGATTCAATGCATCGTCCATGATTCCGATGTAGGTATTTCTTGAATGAAGATCCAGACCGGCATACAGTTCCATAGGGCACCTCCTACGTTATAGGGTTATGGTTGCGGTTAACCCTTTATAACGAATCGCTGTGTCATTTGCGAACGGGAGGTGCCTTTTAGATGATTATCAAGCAACTTTAAACTTGATTATTCCCTGTAGCTCGCTACAGGGTCACCACACATTCCCTTTCCCTGGGGAGAGGGGAAAAAATTAATCAGCTTTGATACCCTACAGCAAGCTGCAGGGAGATTTATTTTTCAAAAAATGTAATTTAAATCAAATTCTGAAACTAATATTGGGCGGCTCGGTTTCAGATAGCCAATAAACGATTTTCTCTGATGTTAACCCTAAATCATTAGCAATTCAAATGTCCTCACCCAATCCTGTAACAATGATTGATACGCATCACCACTTGTGGGACCTTAACACCAACTACTATCCATGGCTTACGGATCACATTACAAATCGAGTCTGCGGAGAATATTCAGCAATTCGAAGGAATTATATCTTAGAAGATTTTTTCAAAGATGCCGCTGATGTTAATCTGGCTAAATCTATCCATGTTCAGGCAGAGCACGATCACGCCGATCCAGTAAGGGAAACTAGATGGCTTCAAATGGTTGCTGATTCGCCAGGTTCGAGGGGTTTTCCTCACGGTATCATCGCTTACGCAGATCTTGGTCGTTCTGATGTGCAGTCCATGCTCGAAGCCCATAGCAATTACCCAAACGTTCGGGGCATCCGTCAGATGCTGCACGAGTGTTTGGTTGACCCAAATAATCATAGACCCTCATTGCTCGAAAATTCAGTGTGGCAGAAAAATATCCCTTTGCTGAAGAAATTTGATTTCTCGTTTGATTTGCAAGTATATCCCCAACAAATGGGCCAAGCATGCGAATTGGTGAAGGAAAATCCAGATCTGCAGTTTATCCTATGTCACACAGGGCAGCCTTACAAACTAGATGAAGAGAATCTTAAAATCTGGCGAAAGGGAATGCGGTCATTGGCTGAACTTCAGAATGTTTGCGTTAAAATTTCCGGGCTTGGAATGTTCGATCGCGACTGGACAGTTGAATCCATCCGACCGTTGGTTCTCCACGCTATTGAAACTTTCAGTGTGGAGCGTTGTATGTTCGGCAGCAATTTTCCAGTGGACGGGATGATGAGCAGCTATTCCCGACTTTGGGCAGCCTATAATGAGATCACCTGCGGTTATACTGACAATGAGCGTTTCGAACTTTTTTGTGGCAACGCCGAACAGATTTACCGAATCTGAGAATATAAGAATTATGTTTATTCAGTAGAAAGGACTCCGACGTGGGTACCTATCGAATAGTCGTTTTACCCGGTGATGGCATTGGGCCGGAAGTCATGAGGGAGGCACTTAAAGTGCTCAAAGGCACAATATCCGGTCTAACCGAACTACAAGTTGGGATTAGTGAACATCCGCTTGGGGCGGCCTTTTACAAGAAAACCGGAGAAATCTTGCCTACTGAATTGATCGAGGAATGCAAGAGAGCCGATGCCGTTCTATTGTCAGCCATTGGTCTGCCAGACGTTCGTTTAGTAGACGGAACTGAAGTCCAGCCCCATCAAGTTGTCGGTCTACGGAAGGCTTTGGATCTGTACGCAGCAGTTCGTCCAATCAAACTCTACGAGGGAGTACCATCGGTTTTGAGGAATGTCGGCCCTGGGATCGATTTTATTGTACTGCGGGAAAACACCGAGGGGCTCTTCGCTTCCTTCGGTGGAGGCAGCGTGGCCCAAGATCAGGCCGTCTCCGACTCAATGCTGATCACTCGCAAAGGAACTGAGCGGGTGGTTGAGTTTGCGTTCCAATTGGCGAAACGTCGCAACGGTCGGCCATACGATGGTAAACGAATGGTAACCTGCGTGGACAAAGCCAATGTGTTCCGCAGCCTCGCGTTTTTCCGCAAAGTTTTTTACGAAGTGGCCTCCCGTCATACCGATATAGGCGCTGAGGCTTGTTACGTTGATGCAATGTCTCTGTACATGGTTCAAGCCCCATGGAATTATGATGTCCTCGTTATGGAGAATATGTTCGGTGATATACTATCCGATCTGGGCGCCGGCTTGGTCGGCGGTTTGGGCCTGGGGCCTTCTGCAGAAATTGGTTCTCAGTATGCCTTGTTCCAACCCTCTCATGGCAGCGCACCCCAAATCGCTGGACTAAATGTGGCCAACCCATTAGCAACCATCTTATCGGTAGCAATGATGCTGGACTGGCTGGGCGAACGAGACGGGGACGCTGATGCAACCATGGCTGCGCACAGGATCGAATCGGCTGTTGCCGACGTTCTGCGATCCGGAAAGGTACTGACTCCCGACATGGGAGGAAATGCAACAACCACGCAAATTGGCGACGCGGTACTAAAGCTTGTTGAATCCAGCTGTGAAGTATAAGACAAGAAACAGACTAAAGAAGATCTAAGTATAAAGGATGTCAGGGTTCAGCTCAGTTTTACCAGGGGCTGAAACATTTACAACACCAGATGCATCCACGGAAAACTATGCACCTCCAAATTTTGAGAAATGGAAAAGATACATGAACTATCCTTTATTTCATCGTGTCAAACAAAGTTTTAATGTCACATCTATAAAAAATGTTGAACAAGTTGTCCGCAACAATTTCGCGACCTTCAGACCGGAGACAAAGATCCTTCCTGGCCAACGAGTCGCTGTCGGAGTTGGATCTAGAGGCACGCATGACCTCAGGGTAATAGTTGCGACGGTAGTGGAATGCCTTCGTGCGATGCAGCTTGAGCCTTATATTATTCCTGCTATGGGTTCACATGGCGGTGCTACTGCTGAAGGGCAGGAACTTATGCTTGCGGAACTTGGGATTTCTGAAAAAACTGTAAAGGCCCCTATTGTTTCAAATATGGATGTCGTCTCCTTGGGGCATATTGAGTCGGGAGCTGAAGTTTTTTTTGCCAAAGATGCCATAGCGGCCGACCACATCATGGTCATCAACCGGATAAAACCACATACGGCTTTTCGTTCTGATGTAGAATCCGGTTTGTGTAAAATTTTGGCCGTTGGCTGTGGCCGGCAAATAGGTGCCGCGAATATGCATAAATATGACCTTGCAAAGTCAATAGTACCAGCTGCCCGGTTAATCATGCAAAAGACTTCGGTCCTTGGTGGCCTGGGGGTTACGGAGAATGCCAGTGGTGGGACGCACTCTATAAAGCTCGTCGGTCCACAAGGATTCGCCGACCTTGATCGGGAATTTTTAAAAATTGCCTGGCAATTATTACCGAAATTGCCGGTGGATGATCTGGATATATTGTTAGTGGACGAGATGGGGAAAAATATCAGCGGGGCCGGAATGGACCCCAATGTAATCGGCTTCTGGCGGCGGGAGGGCGGTCCACGAAAACCGGATTTTCGTATTCTCATCGTGTTGGATTTGACACTGCACTCACATGGGAACGCCACCGGGATCGGCATGGCTGATTTGACGACCCGCAGAATGATTGATCAAATTGACTGGAATGCCACGTATACGAATGTATTTACATCAGGTGTACTGCGATCAGCACGCATGCCCATTCCTCTCGAAAACGACCGGGCTGCAGTTGAAGCAGCATTGGCACGGGTGCCTGATCCAGCGAAAGCTCGCATGGTGCGTATCGTTAATACCGGCGAATTGGAAACTTTTTGGGCCAGTGAAGCAATTTTACCAGAACTTCAGAAGCTTGCTGACGTTACTGTGGATCGTGAACCACTTGTTTTAAGTTTTAATGAAAATATGCGCTTGAACCCCTTGAGAGGCTGATGAAATATCAATCTTCCACTGCCTACGGTTACAGGAATAATGTTAGGCTCACAATTAATTGATTACGAAATCCGCTAAACAACTGGGCGATAACAAACTGTCGCTTCAGCACAATTAAAATTCTACGTTTTCGACCTTACCAGATAATCAGTCCGCCAATTTCCTTTCATTACATATCGTTCCCCAGGTTTCGGGACTACTGATTAGCGCCATTATTACATTTATATAATTTGACCTCTTCGATAAAGCCGGCGACAACTTAAATCGAATAAACTTGGGAACCATTGATTGTCAGTCTTTATCAAAAACCGCTTGACTAATAACAATATAATAAACTATATTGTTAACAATTTAGTTGTCAACCTTATAAACTACTGTAATAATTGAAATATCAAGCTTGATGGCTACCTGTTGAGGGGAATAAATGGAGAAAAAATATAAAATCTTGTTGTATGAATCCATGCATCGAGAGGGTACGGCAATTTTGGAAGCGGATTGTGACCTCCGATATGCCAAATCATACGACGAAAAGGACCTAATCGATCAGGTTACAGATGTAAATGCCATAATCATTCGGGCTAACGGGGCCGTAACAGAAAAAATAATCGAAGCCGCACCGAAATTGAAGGTTATTGGAAGGCACGGCGTTGGATTGGATGCTATTGATTTGTTGGCTGCAAAGAAGAGAGGGGTCAAGGTCGTATATACGCCTCAAGCCAACAAGGAAAGTGTCGCCGAACACTTCCTCGCACTGGCGCTCATGCTGGCAAAGAAAATAAGACTGGCTGACATTGCTCTCCGGAACAGTAACTGGCAGGCACGTTATGAACTCATAGGAACCGAGCTCAGAGAAAAAACTCTGGGGGTGTTGGGGTTTGGCCGTATTGGTCAACAAACTGCAAGAATCTGCCGGTTGGGCTTCGATATGAGCGTTTTATATTACGATCCAATTGCATATCCAGAGGCGGAAAATGAACTGGAGGCCCAGCGGGTCGATGAAAAAATCTTATTTAGTGAAGCGGATTTTATCTCAATTAATATGCCGCTGCTGCCGCAAACCCAGCACTTTGTCAATGCTGAACTGGTCAATTTGATGAAGCCCGAAGCGATTTTGATAAATATGGCCAGAGGGCCTGTATGGAACGAAAATGATGTCGTTGCAGCATTGCAGAAGAACAGAATAGCTGGTGCCGGGTCGGACGTATATGAAGTGGAGCCGGTTACGAGGGACAATCCGATCCTTGAACTGGATAACTTTGTTGGAACACCGCACATGTCAGCCCATACAGAGGAAGCGATGATCCGCATGAGCATGGTTGCTAAAGATGTATTGTGCGTATTGGAGGGTAACGATCCAAAGTACCCATTTTTAACAGTTTAGAGAAATGAGTCTGTAAGGAAAGTTTTTTCAGAACGTGCAAGGTAGGCAAAGGAGACCTGTATGCCAAAAATAACCATATTCTCGCAAGCATGCAAAGGCGTTGATGACTGTGGTATCTGTACTTATGTCTGTCCAGAACATCTGTTCGAAGCTTGTAAGGAAATGAATGAATCAGGGTATTATCCTCCCGAAGTCAAGGACCCTGATGAATGCACCGGTTGTTTGAACTGTATGATATCCTGCCCGGATTATGCGATTGTTGTCGAAAAAAACGAAGATAGACCAGCGAAAAAGCAAGAGGATCATGATGCAGAAAAATAATAGAATACGAACAGGAACGCACTTTGAGATGGGGAATTGGGCCTGCACGGAAGGCGCAATCGCTGCGGGGTGCAATTTTGCTGCAGGTTATCCGATTACACCGGCCAGTGAAGTTGCCAATTTGCTGGCCGCAAGGCTACCGAAAGTCAGTGGCACGTTTTTACAGACAGAAGACGAGATCAGTGCGATCTGTTCGGCTATCGGTGCCTCCTGGGCCGGCTGTAAGGCGATGACCGTTACTTCGGGGCCGGGTATCAGTTTGATGCAAGAAAACATCGGATTTGCAGTGGCCACGGAAACGCCATTGGTGATCGTTGATGTCCAGCGTTTCGGGCCTTCCACTGGAGTACCGTCGGTAGGGCTTGGTGCCGATATCGTACAGGTCGCACGAGGTTCTCATGGAGATTACCAAATCATTGCACTCTGTCCAGAGAGTCCTCAAGAAATGTTTGACCTGACCATACGGGCCTTTAATCTGGCTGAGAAATATCGAATCCCTGTTTTTGTAATGGCTGATGGATTTATAGGTCATATGCGAGAGCAGGTCGTTATTCCCGAAAAAGATCTTATCCGACTGAAGAATCGAAAAATAGCGGAACCGGCTGATACCGTTTTAGAGCGGCAGGATTTCCTCGATGTCAATGTGGCCCCCATGCCGGTTTTCGGCCGTGGACTTAAAGCTCACGTGACCAGTTCCTGTCATGATGAGCACGGCATGCGGAATTTGACCGATCCGGCGGTCATGCACCGCTACACAATGCGTCCGATAGAAAAGGTGCTCAATCATCGCGACGATATTGTTCAGGTTCAAGATAATTGTGACAAGGCAACAATTGCGTTGGTCAGTTGCGGCACCGTTTCACGATCTGCTCGGGCGGCAGCAAGAATGGCTCGAACTGAGGGATTAGGTGTAGGCACATTGCGCCTACTGACCTGTTGGCCGTTTCCGGATAAAGAAGTCCGTAATGTTGCTAAAAAAATAGACTACATGCTGGTGTTGGAAAATAACGCTGGCCAACTGTACCCGTATATCAAAGCTGAGGCTGCCCATGCCTGCCAAGTATCTTTTTTAGGTCCGCAAACTCTCGGTCAGATACATGACCCGCAATACATTCTCGATCATATCAAGGAGATAATTCAATGACAGCTACAGCCCATCCCTTAAAGCAGAAATTCGCCCGCAGCCATATCAAGCGCACGACTACCTGCCCGGGTTGCGGTATTGGTACAGTTTCCCAGGCGATTTTGCGCGCGATCGACGAACTGGAAATGGATATCGATGATTTTATTTTCGTTTCCGGTATTGGCTGTTCAGCATGGATCCCCAGCCCCTTTTTCAACGCTGATACCCTGCACACCACTCACGGGAGGCCGATCGCTTTTGCCACAGGTGTAAAATTAGGCCTGCCGCATAAACATGTGATGGTTATCAGTGGAGACGGTGATTTAACTGCCATCGGAGGCAATCACCTGATTCATGCTGCTCGCAGAAATATCAACTTAACTGTGGTGCTTGTAAACAACGGTATCTATGGAATGACCGGGGGGCAAACGGCTCCCACCACACCACGGGGAACCAAAACCGTCACTAGTCCTTATGGTGCCATGGAGCACGATTTTGATATTTCGCCAATGATCGTTGCCGCCGGGGCTTCCTATGTCGCTCGCTGGACGACCATTCACCCCCGTCAGATGACGAAGTCTATTAAAAAAGGGATCCAAAAAAAAGGATTTGCTCTGCTGGAAGCTGTTAGCCAATGCCCTGTTCAGTACGGCAGGGCAAGTCGTCTGGGTGGTGCGATAGATATGTTAAAACATTTCAAAGAAAACAGCATCCGAATCAACAAGGCTGAAAAAATGGACGAGACGGCGCTTCAGGGTAAGATCATTGTCGGCGAATTCATTGATCGTGAAAAAGACGAGTTGAGTGAACAATGGCTTCAATTGCATTGTGAAATGATGGAGGACAGATAATGGCACAAACCGATCTGACTATTGCCGGCGTGGGAGGACAGGGTTCAATTCTGGCCGGTGTTATTCTCGGCTCAGCTGCAGTCACTTTCGACGATAAGTATGCCACTCAGACCCAGGCCTATTCTTCAGAACTCAGAGGAGGGTTTGCGGCCACATGGGTGATTATCGCGGATAAACCTGTTGAATTTCCAAGGGTCACCGCCCCTGATATTTTGGTTGCCCAGGCGCAGGATTCAATTAACCGCTTTGGAGAAGTATTAAAGCCTGATGGAATACTAATCGTCGACAGCGACATGGTTCATGAGATTCCACCGAAGGTAAAGCATTTTTATAAAGTGCCGGCCACGACCATCGCGCGTAATGAAATCAAAATTGCGGTAGTTGCAAACATGATAATGCTGGGAGCCCTTTACAAGATTACCGGGATTGTCAGTCAGCAAGCCTTGGAGCAGGCGATTACCTCTTCGGTTCCAGAGGGCAAGGAGCAGATCAATCTGGAAGCATTCAATCTCGGAGCTGAAAGGGTCAGTGCGGCCTAAAATACATTCGCGACACCAGAAGGGCGGATAATATTCCGCATTAGATATTATTGAGGATAATCAAATTCCATGTTTTGTTACTCATAATATATAGGAGATCCCCAAAATGGGAGTGAAAACAAAAGAAGAATATATTGAATCATTAAGGCAAATGAAGCCGACCGCCTACATGGGCGGTGAGAAAATAACCAATATCATCGATAATCCCAGACTACGGTCTGGAATCGAAGCGACGGGTGCAACCTATGAACTGGCTCAGATGGATGAGTATCGAGACCTCATTCTGGCTCACAGCCCGCTGATCGACGAACCGGTAAACCGCTTCACATTACCTCCGGGTTCAATTGAGGATTTGGTGGCAAGGGTTAAAATCAATCGTGCACTCGGCAACCGAGTGGGTACCTGCCATCAGCGTTGCACCGGTTTAGACTGTCTTTCTGCGCTTTCAATCGTCACCTATGACATCGATCAGAAGTACAATACAAATTACTTTGAACGTTTTACCAGTTTTTTGAAACATGTTCAGAAAAATGATTTGACCTGTAACGCTGGGGTTACCGACGTCAAAGGTGACCGGTCTCTGCCTCCCCATAAGCAAGAAGATAAAGACATGTACCTGCACGTTGTCGAGCGCAAAGACGATGGTATCGTGGTGCGGGGTGCTAAATCACATCAGACTGGATCGCTTTCGTCGCATGAAATAATCGTTTTGCCAACTCGCGCCATGGGGAAAGGAGATGAGGACTATGCGGTGGCGTTCGCGATTCCAAACGACACTCCGGGCCTGATCCATGTGGTTGGTCGCTCCAGTCTGGACAACCGGGAACTCGATGGATGTGATATTGGTAACATCCGTTACTCGAAATACTGCCCCACGGTTATATTTGAAAATGTATTTGTGCCCTGGGAAAGGGTCTTCATGTGCGGTGAAGCAGAATTTGCTGTCGACATGGTTGTTAAATTCTCTTCATATCACCGACAAAGCCACGGAGGATGCAAATCCGGTAAAATCGATTGCATGACCGGAGCTGCTTTAACAATGATGGATTACAGTGGAACCGGTAAAGCGGGTCACCTGAAGCAAAAAGTCATTGACATGATTCATCGTGCAGAAACGCTGTATGGCTGCAGCTTGGCCGCATCTTACGAAGGGAAGGTACAGCCTTCAGGAACGTATTTTATCGACACAGTGCTGGCCAATGCCTCCAAGATCCACGAGGGTAAAGAAATGTCCGAGGTGATCCGATTGATGGTGGATATATGTGGTGGGTACGTGGCTGATTTGCCTTCGGACAAAGATCTCGCTAATCCCGAAGTTGGCCATCTTTTAAAGAAATATCTAAAGGGCAAAAAAGAAGTACCTGTCGAAAATCGGGTTAAAATGTACAGATTGGTTGAAAAAATGGCTATGGAAAGTGCCGATACCATTTCCGACATACACGGAGGAGGTTCGCCAGAGGCCCACCGGGTGACGATTTTACGAGAAAGTGACCTGGAAGCCAGGAAAAAAGCTGCTCAACGACTGGCAGGCATTGATGATGAAGACTAGTACTTTTAAGAGGCGATGCGGAAGACCCGGAAGGTCGCCGTACAACCTGGTTCGGCTCCGGCCTCTTATACCGGGTTACTCCGGAGCGACGATCCACTCCTGATGGAGAAAGATGAATCTATGCGCCAATTGTTTGATAAGGTCCAGTTGGGTCCCCTGACTCTTAAAAACCGTTTGGTCATGACGGCCATGTCGACCGGTTTTGCAGGACCCGACGGTCAGGTTACGGAACGGTTGAGCGCATATTACGTCGCGCGCGCTGCCGGGGGCGTCGGCATGGTGACGGTAGAAGAAGCATCTATCCATCCCCTGCTTCCGCACATCCAAAACGCTTTGGGGGTACATGGCGACCATCTTATCCCGGGGCTGCGTCGCTTGACCGAAAGGATTCACGCGGCAGGTGCCCTGGCGTCGCTGCAGGTCGGATTATACTTTCGCCAGCAGCTGAACGGTTTCCCCCGCTACGCCGCTTCGTGTCAGGCCCCGGACTGCGGACCGGATTGCAAAGAATTGCTCCCCGAAGAAATCCATTTTCTGACTGGGCTTTTCACGGATGCCGCAGCCCGATCGCAGACTGCCGGATTCGACGCGGTCGAGATCCATGCCTGCCACGGCTGCATCCTGTCCGAGTTCCTATCCCCTTTCTGGAACCAGCGTCAGGATGAATACGGCGGCAGCCGGAGCGGTCGCTTTCGATTTGCTCTGGAAATTTTGAGATCGATTCGCGTCCGTCTGGGGCATAACTTTCCGGTATTATATCGAATTTCCGGTAGTGAATTTGCGGAGGAAGGATTCACCCCTGAAGATGCAGTCGCATTTTCCCTTGCCCTGGAGGCAGAGGGTGTTGCAGCCATCAACGTCAGCGGAGGACTCGGCCACGTGAATCATATTGCCATCCCTCCAGGAGATGTTCCTCGTGGCCTTCTACTTCCGATCGGGAAACAGATCCGCGCCGTGGTCCGGGTCCCGGTGTTGATAGGCAACTCGATGACTCCGCAACTGGCCCAAGATACGGTTGCCGAAGGAATAGCCGATTTGATTGGCCTTGGGCGCCCCTTAATCGCTGACCCGGAATGGCCGTACAAGGTCGAGCAGGGCCGACTGGATGAAATCCGTCATTGTTTGCGCTGTAATCAGGGATGTTTCGGTGCTCTACGTGACCCGCAACGTGCCCGCATCAGTTGCATATACAATCCGCTCTCCGGCCGGGAATTCGAATGCCCTCTGAACGAGGCTGATGTCAAAAGACGCGTGGTGATAATAGGCGGTGGTCCATCGGGATGCGAGGTCGCCCGTGTCGCTCGCCTGCGCGGGCACGACGTCTTGTTGCTGGAAAAAAGCGACCGCTTGGGAGGGCAAATTCACCTGGCTTCTGTACCGCCCACCAAAGCGGATTTCAGTCAGATGATTTCGTTCTACCGCGGAGAGCTGGAGCGGTTGGGTGTCGAGGTGCGGCTAAGCACGCCTGTGACGTCTAAACTGCTGAAATCCCTGCAAGCCGATGTTTATGTTTCAGCTACCGGATCGGCGGCCAGCCGGCCATCGATCCCCGGGGTTGAGCTCGGGCATGTCTTTTTTGCTTCAGATGTGCTGGCCGGTCGGGTCGACATCCAGACAGGACCGGTGGCAGTCATCGGTGGCGGCGCTTCAGGTCTGGAAACCGCCGACTTTCTGGCTGCCAAGGGATTGGTGGTGAACGTCATTGATATGTTAGACAGCCCCGGGCGCGATATCGCCGCCGGCACGGGAGTGCGAGAAGGCTTACTTCAACGCTTGGCGGAAAGTGATGTCAAAATTTATTGCGGCCATCGTGTGGTGAAAATCGAGGCAGACCAATTAATCATTTCCGATCGTCCGCTTATTGGCGGTGGTGTACAAACGCCTCTGCCTGTCGCTTTTGTGGTTCTGGCTATAGGAATGCAACCAGGGGTGGTCTTCGATTCTGAGGATATTCCCGAGCGGGCCATTTATTACCGTATCGGTGATTGCCGTAATCCGGGAAATGCCCTGCAGGCTATCCACCAAGCCTTTGAACTGGCTATTAAAATTTGAGTGCGCGTTGGCTAATAAATGTCTTTACACCAAATTGCGCTGGAAGGGATACCGCAGACGTTTTCAGGAATTCCGGTCGCTATTGGATGAAAGCGACGAACCCTAACTTTTACAAAGAGGAGAGGAATGAGAATGAGAATGCGAAATTATTTCAAAACGTTTATCACTTTGGGCCTGTCTGTCATATGCCTGTTGGCCTTTTCTTTCACTAAGGCCGATGCCGCCAAGCAAATCCGGGTGGCCACAGTCGCACTGCCTGAGACGACCATCGGGCAGAGC
The DNA here is from genome assembly GCA_963848135.1 of uncultured delta proteobacterium. Taxonomy (GTDB): domain Bacteria; phylum Desulfobacterota; class Desulfobacteria; order Desulfobacterales; family SG8-13; genus JARFQH01. Next base: position 643,919 of record CAWKCK010000005.1, on the reverse strand, counting down.
CTAGTTAAATGGCAAGAGGTTTTGGCGCAGAAGTCCGGCGGCAAACTGGAAGTCAAGATTCTGGACCGTGGCGTGATGGGCGGTGACCGGGAGATGATTGAGGGCTGTCGACTGGGGACATTGGATACTGCAATCGTGAGTGGTTCGGTTTTGGCCAATATCATCCCGCAGTATTTTATGATTCCTTTGCCCTATCTGTTCAACAACCACGCGGAGGCCAATGCCTTTCTAGACGGACCCTTGGGTCAGAAGATGTTCAAAATGTTGGAGTCAAAGAACCTTGTTGGCTTGGGTTGGGCAACTTGGTCCTTCCGCGGCATTTGGAATAATGTGCATCCAATTACAAAACCGGAAGATCTTAAAGGCCTGAAAATCAGGACAGTGGAGACACCGCTGGACATGTCTACCATCAACAACATGGGTGGGATTGCAACGCCCATGGCATGGGGTGAGGCTCTGCTGGGCATGCGCCAGGGGACCGTTAACGGTATTTCCACCACCTACGGACTGGGCTACAATCTGAAGCTGTATGAAATTGCCAAATATGCCACACGCACAAAACATTACTACGAGACAGCGCCGCTGATCATGAGCAAGCAGATGTTCGACAAGTTCAGCGCCGAGGAACAGCAACTAATCAAATCTTCCGCTGCCGAAGCACTGCTGTGGGCCCGCGAGCAACAAGCCCAGTTTGACGACAAATCTGATGCTCTATTGGAAGCCAAAGGAGTGAAGGTCAACTCCCTGAGCCCGGAAGCCTTCGAGGCCTTCCGTAAACTGACGAGACCGGCCTATGAGCAGTTTCGTCCCAAGATCGGTCCAGAATTCATGGATGAGGCCATGGCGTTTATCGAAAAATATCGCCAGAGCCAATAGACGCACCTTGGTTTGAAAACTCAGGGGCGGCCTGCTCAGGGTCGCCCTTCTTAGAGAGGTGGTAATGGTCTCCAAAATATTAAACAGCCTGGAAACGGCCCTGAAGTTTGTCTCTGGGGGCCTGCTCGCCGTCATCGTCAGTGCGCTGTTTTACGCGGTCATAATGCGCTATGTATTGCATCAGCCGCCAGCCTGGACCATGGAACTGAGCCGTTACCTTTTCATCTGGATGGTGATTTTCAGCGCTGCAATTATCACGCGCGAACAGAGCCACATTCAGATCCTGTTTGTCCTCGATCGGCTTCCCCGAGTGCCTCGTTTCATATTGACTAATTTCTTACGCTTGCTAATGCTATGGTTTTGCTGGGTCATGATCCGGCAGGGAATATCCATCTTGCCGATGGTCTCGGAGGCTTCGTCGCCGACGCTGGGCGTCTCCATGGGATGGATGTACTTGTCCATTCCTGTGGGTGGAGTTTTAATGGGACTCTATTTATTGGAAGCGATAGTGGCCTCCATCTCCAACTACGTCAAAGTCGACTCAAGGAAAGAGCAATCCGTATGTTAATGATTTCGGTCATAATCGTTTTTCTGATTTTTACTTTGCTGGGGATGCCGCTGTTTTTCTCCTTCGGCGTGGCAGCCACCTATGCATGTATCGCCGGCGACCTTCCGCTGCAGATCATTGCTCAGCGTTTGATGATCGGAATGGATTCTTTCACTCTACTCGCTATCCCCGGTTTTGTGTTGGTGGGCGAGATCATGTGCCAGGGGGGAATTTCTAAACGAGCAGTCGACTTCAGTAACTCCCTTATCGGACACTTCAAGGGTGGACTCTCGATGGTGGCCGTTCTGACCGGGATGGTAATGGGCGGCATATCAGGCTCAGCCGTTGCAGATACCGCGGCGGTGGCCACAGTGCTGGTGCCCTCCATGGAGAAAGAAAACTATCCCAAGGAGTTTTCTTCGGCCGTGGTCGGAACGGCCGGCCCGTTGGGCAACATCATCCCTCCCTCGATTCCTATGGTGGTCTACTCCATGACCGCCGGGCTTTCACTTTTCGATCTGTTTCTGGCTGGCTACATTCCGGGTATGATGATCGGTTTAAGCTTGATGGTGTTGTGTTACTTTATCTCCAAACGCCGGAATTACGGCCCGTCGGGTTCTTTCTATTTTTCATGGAGAACAATGAGCGTCACCTTCAAACGCTCGATCCTTGCCATTCTCACGCCGTTAATAATCGTGGGCGGCATCGTGAGCGGTGTTTTCACTCCGACCGAATCGGCCATGATTGGCGTGGTCTATTCCTTAATCGTGGCTATTCACATTTACAAGGAGATGACGTGGAGTCAAATGCCGAAGATCCTACTCGACTCCGCCAAGACGACGTCCAAGCTGGTGGTGATTATCGCCGCGGCATCGGTCTTCTCTTACATTTCGATCAACGAGGGAATCCCCGATCTGTTTCGAGACTTTATGCTCGACATCTCCGACAACAAATATATCATATTGATTTTGCTCAACATCATCCTACTGCTGACCGGCCTTATTATCGACATTCTGGTGGCAACGGTCATTATCGTTCCGGTCTTGATTCCTCTGGGCCAGTCTTTGGGACTCGACCCACTGCACATGGCCATGATTTTTATATTGAACATGTCGATCGGCCTGTTGACTCCGCCGGTTGGATACTGTCTGTTCGTTTCTTCGGCCATTGCCGGTGTTCCCATGGAAAGAACTGCTGTAAAAGCGATCCCGATCATTTTAACCATGCTGGGAATCCTGGTGCTGATAAACCTGTTTCCCCAGTTGTCACTGTTAATTCCTGGTTTGGCCAAATAAACAGCCGGAGCTGGACCTTTGACGGCTTTCAGACATTATAATCAGAACACCCGAAGAGGAGGATAACATGTACTACGTTAAAACACAGGATGTGGAACGGCTCCAATTGCCGGGCCGGATGTGGCAGAAGTTGGTTGCGCCCGACAGTGGAGACTGCCGGAACATGATCCTGGGTGTTGTGACGTTTCCCCCCGGAAGCGATCCGGGTACCCACAAACACGAAAGCGAAGAAGAAATAATATACGTGGTTTCGGGGCGAGGTGAAACCAAGGTCGGTGATGCGATATATGCCCTGGAGCCAGGTGTAGCTGTATTTACTGAGCCGGGAGTCGAACATGGTGTCAAGACACTGGGTGACGAACCGTTGGTGCTGGTCAGCGTGTTCAGTCCGCCGGTTAAACCCGGTTCCTACGACAAGAAAAAATAGAAGCACGATAAAATGATTTATGGAGGATAGATAATGGATAGACAAGAATTGCTCGAACAGGTGAAATCCTATTTTGTAGGATCCGATCACTGGCGGCGACTGTGTGCCGCCCTACAAGGTGACCCTGATCCGGAAGGTTCCCATGTTCACGCATATGTGGAGACCTCGGTGCACCCCGATTCCCTGGAAGCCATTATGACCGGATACTTCGAGCGCCTTGGGTGGCCTTCAGCGCGAAAGATCGACCACATGGCTCCCAAACGGGGTATGGGCAGTCTTCATGGGGTAGAGCCCCAAGGCAAACCGCATTTCGACTACCAATGGTTCTTCAAAAAAGATGTGGGGTTACGGCCCTGCGAGGGCGGTGAGTCGGGTTGCAATCTGTTAGTCTGGAACCGCTGGTACATCCACAAGTTCTATCAACAATTTCCATTCCGAGAAGTCGGCCCGACTGAAGAGAAGTCACTGGAAGACTATTTCAAGTCTGAACATTTTCTGAAGGGGCTTGAATTCCCAGTCAAACCGAACACCAATCATATGCATATCAACGTGCACGCCAGTGTTCACCCAGATCACATCCAGAAATTCGCGGAAGTTGCACTGAAGCGGGAAGGGTTAGAGCTATACTATACCTGCCCCAATGTATACCTGGCGGACGGTAAGAACTATCGGGGTAAACTGGTGTTTATGTGTAAAAACCCAGAAGTGGTCTTTGACATCGGTTGGCTCTTCACACCAGAGGTTGTGATCGAACCGGCAATGGAAACCTGGATCTTCGAAGCCAACCCGGGCTACGACGTCTGGACGTCCGATCTGCTATCGGAAGTGATGGAAGAAGACTACGTACGACTGACGGAGGAAGAAATCGAGCAGGTCCTGGATGCATGCCGTATGTAGTAGGGCCTTAACCCGACTACTTTGGCCAAACCGTGGAATACTGCAGCCTATGAATGAGATTCGATAATACCAGTAATCACAAACCCACGCAATGATTCTCCGATGATATATCGCGCAAGGCAGTAATTCGATCCCGCGGTAATCGTAGAGGTGGGTGGGGCCGATTCTGTGCGTGGTTTTATCCAAAGTATCAGCCCCAGAGGGTGTTAAAAATTTTGCACTCTCAATGATCTGAAGCTGAAAACCTTCGGAATGACCGCAAAGCTATTATAGGGGCGGCATCGATGCGGAATACATCAAAATCGCTTAGCGTTCACTGACGCTGATTTTCAATCAATAACGGCGATTGATGCCGATCGAAAGTTGTTTTTGGCTACTCTATTGGGTTTCGTTTTCAACGACGATTAACGGGAGACACATCATGGCGGTTGTGACCATATCGAGACAGACCGGTAGCTCTGGAGACGAGATCGCAGTTCTACTCGCAAAAAAACTGAAATACGAACTGATCGACGATGAAAAAATTCATTCTTTAGCAGAAGGCTGTGATGACGAGTATAAAGATGCCTGTTCCGCATATGAAGTTGAAAAATTTCATGGATTTTTTGAACGACTTTCATTTAATCGACCAGCTTACAAAAGCCTTTTTGAATCCTTAAATCTGGAACTGGCAGGAAGAGATAATGTTATTCTGCTTGGTCGGGGTGTGCAGGTCGTATTAAAGGAATTCCCTGGTATCCTACATGTTCGCATTGTGGCTCCTCAAGAAATAAGAATTAAACAAATTGCCTCCGAGAAAAATTTGTCTGAGCGAGCCGCAATTGATTATGTTCATAGCCAGGATACACAGCGTAGAGCATTGATTCAATCAATTTACAAGATCGATCTTAACGATTTTGATCTTTACGACATGGTAATCAACACAGCAGATTTTTCAATTGGGGCCGCAACCGATTTGATCGCTATGGGTAGTCAGAAAAAAGCAGAATCAACCACTCAACCTCTTAAAATTGAAGAGATGCAGCGGATGGCTTTCGCCAAACGTCTCGAGAGCATAATTCGCAAGAACGTGGAAACGCTTCCTTTTATGGAGGGTGTACAGGTTATCGCCAAAGCGGCCGGTAAAGTGACACTGATGGGATTTGTGCGCAGTGATCGTGATATAAAAACTACCCAGACCATTGCCGAGGGCTATCCTACGGTATGCAAAGTGGAAAACCTTCTGAGAGTGGTAAGCGGCGTTTAAGGCAAAACTATATATAGGCAACAATGCAAATATCAGATCCCATTTTAATAAAAAAATGTCGATTTATCAATCGTGCTGTGATGGCCCCAATGGTTCCTAACTCAGCAGCCTCTGATGGCTCTGTCACTGAGGAATACCAAGAATTTTATATAGCTCGAGCGCGATCTAAAGTCGGTTACATAGTTTTGGGAGCAGCCTATGTTCATCCCAATGGAAAAGGCTTTAATCGGCAGCTCGGCATTTACGATGACCGTCTTATACCCGGGCTAATGAAACTTGCCTCTTCACTTACGCGGCACACCCGCGTTGGAATTCAACTGAGCTTTAAGAGCATTGGAAGGTTGCCGGAAGATTTTAGTAAAGCAGAGATAGATGAATATCGAAATGCGTTTGTAAAGGCTGCGGTTCGTGCTCAGAAATGCGGATTTGATGCTATCGAACTGCATTCTTGCCATGACTATTGGCTGAATTACTTTTTATCCCCCCACTTTAACCACCGCAAAGATAAGTATGGCGGTAGTTTGGGAAACCGATTCCGATTATTAAAAGAAACTGTAGAGGAGGTTCGGTCTATAATCGGCAGGGATATGCTGCTGGGTGTACGTCTAAGCGTCGATGAATTCGTAGCAGATGGCTTGGACCTCAAGGAAACCCTTCAGGTCGGAGGATGGCTGGAAGCGCTTGGTGTTGATTATCTGAGCGCTTCAGGTGGTATTGGATTAACACAATATCGCATGAGTCCGCCGATGGAAGTTGAGCGGGGCTCCCTACTGCATCTGGCAAGGGCTCTCAAGGAGAAATTATCCATTCCGGTCATTGGTGTGGGTCGTTTAGACCGACCGCCAGTATTCAAACAGGCACTGGGCGGCGGGTATGCGGATTTCGTTGCAGCTGCGCGAGCGCTTATCGCTGATCCGGAATACGTTAGCAAAGTTCTTGATGACAGGCGCGAGGACATCCGGCCGTGTATTGCCTGCAACTTCTGTTTGCTGTGTTTACACCGCAATGAGCCTGTGCGCTGTGCGGTTAATCCTTATATCGGCAGAGATTTGCACATTCCCAGGACTTTGGAGAAGCCATTAAAGGTAATGGTTATCGGAGGTGGACCGGCAGGTCTTTCGGCGGCTGTAACCGCAGCCCAGAGAGGGGCAGTTGTCGAGTTATTTGAAAAACAATCGGAACTTGGTGGTATTGTAAACCTAGGGAAAAAACCGCCTTTCAAAGAGCCCTTACAAGATCTTGTTGATTTTTTGGTGAAGCAGACCTTCAACGGAGTTGCAGTACATACCGGCCAGGAAGTTAAGGCTGAAATGGTTAGGGTACAAAAACCTGATCATGTCATCATAGCCACTGGTGCTTTAGATCTGCAAATGGATGTAAAAGGGTTGGATAACCATTCGGCAAGTTATTCAGCATTGGAGGTTCTGGAGTGGGAAAAAATGCCAGAAGGAAATTACTTCATCATTGGTGGGGGGGCCGTCGGTCTTGAACTGGCCGAATACATAGTTGGTCCTGGACGGAGGATTACTATTATTGAAATGACCGGCCAAATTGGCCGCGGTCTCCATGTCACTCGCCTCAATTTGATGGTTGACCGTCTTGAATCTGCTGGGGTTCGGATCCTGAAAAACACCACGCTGGCAGCAGTCATTGGCAGCAGCGTGGAAGTGATAACCACGGAAGGAACGAAAATATTGGAATCTCCTGATTTTATCGTAGCTGCAGTTGGTTATCGAAGTAACAACCAACTTGTGGAAGAAATCAATGACGACATTCCGGTAACCGTTATAGGCGATGCCTTTAAACCCGGTACTATTTATGAAGCCATCCGCGGCGGATTTGATGCAGCAGTCGAGTTGCAGGCCCGAAGGTAATCAAATCTAAACTGGAGAGACGTCATGACCCGAACGAATCACAGCATAATAACTGAGAGCGACAAACTCGATTGTAGTGTTATCGGTATTTTTGATACGCTTCTGACGGGGATTCCCTGTCGCAGCAATCGCGGATGGTTCGGGTACTGCTCCATCGTACTGTTCCCCTTGGACGGTGATTGGGCCCTGTTCGATACAGGCCATTATAACGATCGAACGCTTCTGCGGGAGGCTTTGAATAGGCGTGGACTCGAACCTGAGGACATTCGACATGTGATTTTGTCTCATCTTCACTTTGACCATGTATTAAACCTACCACTGTTTAAAAATGCCGAGGTAATTTTATGCGAGGAAGAAATTCACTATGCTGAAAAGGTATGCGATGGTTTGGAGCAAGATGACGCTATTCCTGATTTTTGGTCGGCGCTGCTGGACGGGCGAAGAGTTCACACAGTCAAGGATGCTCTGATCATCGGAGATGAACTGGAGGTGGTTTGCCTGCCTGGTCATACCCCAGGTTGTTTAAGTTTGTTTTACGCCGGTAATCAGTCTGTTACCGTTTGTGGAGACGTCATTAAGAATGGCTGGGAAATAGTAACTGGTGGGGCAACAGCACAAAGCCTTGATCATGATCTAAGTCGTAAAAGTATCAATATAATAGAGCAAAGAGGGGGGGTGATTATTCCTGGCCACGATCGACCACTTAGGCTGAACAATGAAGGTCTTGAATATTTAGGAGAATTTAGCTGGGAAATTTATGGAAATGTTTTTCCACAACCGCAGGATGAAGTTTTTTTAACGCTGGATTTGAAAGATGGTTTTTATCGACGGCCTTGAACTATATGTGAATTTCGGGTGTCGGTGAGGTGGTTGCCCAAGAATGTCATGTTCAACCACCAATAGGCTGAAAAGGGGCTGTAACAAAAAAAGGAGGGGTTGATTATGAAAGCCAAATTAAGTGTTTTGACCTTGTGTTTAGTGCTTTTAGTTTCGTTCAATGTACAGGCCGCCGAGTATACGTTAAAATTCGCCAACCCGGTGCCTAAAGAACATTCCTGGGGCCAGGGCGCTGAAAAGTTTAGCGAACTGGTGAAAGAAGCAACCAACGGGCGGGTTGAAGTTCAGGTTTACCATGCAGGATCTTTAGGAAAAATTCGAGAAGTTTTGGAGATGGCAAAAATCGGAACCGTTGACTTCGTCCTTTCCGGAACCGGCCATGTGACTGGGTATGTTCCTGAAATGGGGATCACGGTTTTGCCTTACCTTTGGAAAGATACGGATACCATGTTCCTGTCGTTGGATGGACCTTTCGGCCAGTATCTTGGTGAGAAATTGTCTGCCAAAGGATATGAGGTTGTAGGATGGTGGGATAATGGTTTTCGGCATGTGAGCAACAACAAGCACCCCATACAGAATGTAACCGACATGAAGGGCCTTAAGATTCGTTGTTTGCCAGCCAAAGTGCATGTTGACTTTTTTAAGGCTCTTGGTGCTGCACCGACCCCTATGGGATGGACCGAGCTTTATCAGGGCCTTCAACAAGGAGTTGTAGATGCTCAGGAAAACCCCCCGGCGATGGTGTATCTTGGAAAACTCTATGAAGTACAGAAGTTTTACTCTTTAACATCACATGTCAATGAACCGGGAAATGTTCTAATGAGCAAGGTCAGCCTGAACAAATTGCCGAAAGACTTACAGGTTGCGGTAAAAGTAGCAGCCCAGAAGGCGACCTTGTGGCAGCGCGAAGTCAATGGAAAGGATAATAAAGAGGTTATGGCTAAACTCGAGACAGATGGGATGAAAATTAATGACGTATCAGATAGCACTAAGGCAGAATTTCGCAAAATCGCTCAAGGTGTTTATCCCGCGGCCGTTGAAGATTTCGGCCCAGAAGGAAAAGAGATAGTCGATACCGTAGTTTTCTTTAATAAATAGGTACATAACTCCTCAGCACGGATCGGGGCGGTTTACCGCTCCGATCCCTTACGATTGTGTACGACGGAAAGAGACAAAATATGTTTTATCGTTTGCTTTCACGAGTAGTTGAAGGCCTTATTTTTTTAGGTGCAACTACCATAATAACCATCGTAACCATCGAAGTTATACTCCGTTACGTTTTTAAACACTCTTTGATTTTTACTGAAGAGCTTTCGCGATATTTAATGGTGTGGATTGTGTTTTTGGGGAGTGCATTGGCTATTCGCGACGGTTCCCATATCCATATAAATTTTTTAGCAAAGCGCTTTAGTCAACGAAACCAGAAATGGTTTCGTCTTTCAAGTAACATTTTAACCCTTGTCTTTTTGGTGTTTGTTGCTATTGAAGGGCTGTGGATTCTGCCTCAGCAGTTGAGTCAAATGTGTATCACGGTAAATATTTCAGTTTTTTATTTTTATCTTGCCATCCCGGTGGGTTCAATTTTAATGATCATCTACCTTATTCCTGCCATCAAGGAAATATTAATAGGGAAGGAGTACACAACGCCAGAGAATAAAGGAGAAAAAACGATATGCTAACTCTGGCGATTGTATTTGTTGTTACGATACTTCTTGGAGTTCCTGTTGCATTTTGTCTTGGATTAGCGGCCGTCGCTTTTATCATCGTAACGCCGAATATTCCGTTAAGTATTATACCGACCCTGATGTTTGGGGGCATTGATTCATTCCCGTTGATGGCCATTCCTTTTTTTATCATGGCCGGCGATTTAATGAGTCGATGTGGTGTTTTGCCAAAGCTGGTCGACCTGGCTGACAGTATTGTTGGCCACTGGAAGGGTGGCTTAGCATATGTAAATATATTGGCCAGCATGTTTTTCGCTGGAGTAACTGGCGTTGCTGTGGCGGATACAGCCGCAGTAGGATCAATGCTTGTCCCGAGCATGATCAAACAGGGGTTTACCCGAACTTTTTCAGCAGTACTAACCGCAGCCTCTTCTATCATGGGACCGATCATTCCCCCTAGTGTGGCAATGCTGATATACGCATATGTTTACGGTGGTGGAATTTCAGTGGCCAAGCTTTTTCTATTAGGGGCCATTCCGGGCTGCCTGATCGGATTTGGTATGATGGCATTGGTCTATTTCATGTCGTTTCGCCAAGATTTTCCGGTCAGCAGTGCTGCATTCAGCATTCGGAATGTTTTACGTAGGGCATTCTCTGCCATACCCGGTCTAATGGTACCCGTCATAATACTGGGCGGAATTATTGGAGGCATATTTACACCGACTGAAGCCGGTGCAGTAGCTGTGACCTACGCACTTGCTATCGGTATTTTCGTGACTCGTCAAATCCGACTAAAAGATATATTCGATTGTTTAATTTCATCCTGTCGGACAAGCGCAGTAGTTTTCATGCTTTTGGCTACGGCTAAAATTATTTCCTGGATTTTGATCACTCACCAGGTTCCACAGACGGTTGCTAAATCATTTCTGCATTTAACCGACTCGCCGCATGTATTTCTGGTAATGACGATAACCTTTTTGTTGATGCTCGGATTTGTTTTGGAAGCGGTTGCTACCATGATTATGCTTATTCCTGTTTTTGGCCCAGTAGCCGCGGCATATGGTATTGAGCCGCATCATTTTGGTCTTATAGTGGTAATGACTGTACAAGTAGCACTAATAACACCTCCAGTAGCCTTGGGCCTTTTTATTGTATGCCCAATTGCAAATTGTAGCATTGAAGAAACCACTCGCGAAATTTGGCCATTTTTATCGCTAGTTTTTTTGGTGATCATTCTGGTCGCATTTTGGCCTGGCGTTACAAATTGGTTACCGAATCTATTCGGGTATTAAATCAAAAGAGACAAGAAAGGGGATTATTGACATGCTTCAGAAAAAAGAAACTTATGATGTACCATATGGATACAGGGCCAAAATTGGTTTGGTAGTCGTTGGGCCCAATTTGAACCCAACCCCGGAGATTTGCAGGATGATACCTGATTATGTTCAAGTTCGAGAAACAAGAATTCACATGGACCCAGTCGTGAATGTGGAAGAATGTTCTAAACTCAGTGAGCCGTTGGGAAATGCGGCTGGTCTTTTAGCTGAAGGACTATCGTCGCCAATAATTGGTAATCGCTCCGCTATTGCCTTCGCCTGTACCGCTGGATCCCTCGTCGGTGGCCCCGGCTGGGATAAAAAAGAGATAGAGATGATGGAAGCCGCAACTGCGGATTGTGCCTGTGCCAATGCCATTCCTTCTATGGAAGCTCAAAGTAATGGAATCCCTTGTACAACTACAGCTACCGCAGCAGAAGAGGCTATGCGCTTTTTGGGATTAAAAAAAATTGTGATTGCCGGACCCTATATCGAAGAACTAAATGAGCGGTTTCGCATTTTTTACGAAGATTCTGGATTTAAGGTTCTTCGGGTCGTTGGATTAGGTATTGAAGACCTCTATGAAATGGGAGCTACCAAACCTTCACAAGCCTATCAGATTGCCATGGATGCAGTGGTGCCAGACGCAGATGGTATCTTCATTACATGCACTAACTTTCGCTGCAGTGATGTCATTGAAGAAATTGAAAAAGATTCCGGACTACCGGTAGTTACCTCGAATCAAGCAACGGCATGGCATCTGTTAAAGTTATTAGGGATTAACGATGTGGTGGAAGGTTATGGCCAACTTCTACGCAAAATACCTCGAGTGTAAAAACGGCAAGCCGGGGTGAGATACCCGGCTTGTTTTCAACAGGAGTAAAGTGATGGTACGGCAAATCGGCCTTTTGCATACGGTGGGATTTCTCGCAGATATGTTTCGAAAATTGTTTGACGAAACGATTCCAGATGTTAAGAGTTTCCATATCGTGGATGAAGGTATTCTGAAGCAACTAATGGAAAATGATGGATTGACACCGGCGATTGTTCGCAGGGTTGCAATTCAAGCAAGTTTAATGATGGAAATCGGTGTCGACCTGATATTGTTCACTTGTTCTTCCACCTCACCTGCAGTCGATACTGTCCGAAAACTCATTGACATTCCTATCATGAAGATTGATGATCCTTTAGCGGATAAAGCCATTGATTTCGGCGAAAAGATTGGTGTCATCACTACCGCTAAAACTACCTTGAAGCCAAGTGTTGATCTTATTTATTCCCGTGCTGCCGAAAAGGGTAAAAAAGTAGAAATATTTAGCTCTTTGGAGACAGAAGCATTTAGAGCCAGACTTAATGGGAATGTCAGTGAACATGATAGGATTGTAAAAGAAGCAATTGAAAAACTTTCGGGCCAGTGCGATGTAATCATTTTAGCCCAAGCCTCTATGGCCCATATTGTGGACCAATCTCAAGGTACCTATGATATACCGATTCTGGCAAGCCCAAAACTGTGTATGTCTGCACTTAAAGACATGGTAACCTAAGGGGAATAGTTCGCAACGAATTCGTTCGTTGCTGACAAAGTTCGCCTTTTGATTGCAAGACGGAAATTCTTTGTAGCAATCTCTGTAAGTTGGCGATACGGTAAAGGCACTATTTTTGAATTGCGTTGCGTTAAAATATTTTTATTAGAACTAACCGGATAATACATGATTAAGGTTAACTTATAGATAACCAGGAAATCTGGATTCATTGTCGATTTCTATAAGCAGAGATACCGATGGCCTATCCGAAAAAGGACTTAAAAGAGGATTTCCAAAAACTAATCGAACGCCTGGAAAACATGATTTTAACAGGTGTCTTCCAGCCGCGGGAGAGACTCGTTGAGGCAAATTTATCTAAAGAACTGGAGGTCAGTCGATTCTGGGTGAGGGATGCATTTAAGATCCTCGAAACCAAAGGTTTGATAGAGGTGATCCCGTATAAGGGTGCCATAGTTTGCGATGTGGATGAAAATGAAATTGAAAACATTTTTGAAGTACGCGTTGAATTGGAATCTTTAGCAACCCGGAAAGCAGCTGAAAATGCCCAAAAATCTGATATTAAACATTTGAAGGGACTATCGAAAAAATTTGAAGAATGCGTAAAAGATGGGGATCTCGGAAAGATGATTTCAGCCAATGAAGATTTCCACAACTACATTTATGAACTTGCCAAAAATCAAACACTCATTCAAGTCATTAACCACCTCAAAGCCCAAAGTCATATTCTGCGCTACCACGCCTGGGCTTCGCCGGATGTAACCAAGCGAATTCAGAAAGAACATGAAATGTTCATAGGGGCAATAGATAGCAAAGACTTTAGGCTGATAAATGACCTTGCAAAACGCCACATCAGTTACTCAAAAGATACTTACCTGGTGCATCTCAAAGCAAAGAAAGCTAAGTTTCAACTAAGCAGCTAATTCTGTCTCTCCTAAGTTTCACTTCAAATGTTAAGAAATATAAACTCTTTTTAAATATGCCGCCAAAGGGCTGATTACGATACCATCGTGATTCAATATCGTTTCAGTATTAGTTCTTTCGGCAGATATTGTACCCATAGATTTCTCACTGCTTTCAATTATTAGAGGATTAAGAGGTTTGAGGCTGTAGCAGGATTCTTGCGTATGTATGAGCGATTGATACGATAGAGAAGTACGAGTTATTTGTTAATATTTCATCACATATGGGATCTCATTTTCATGGTATAACCTTTTTTGAGCGAAGTTCGTCAAACTGCCGCAACAACATTTCCTCACTGTCCATAACTTCGATGAAACCGTATTGACGCGCTTTTGTCATGGAGGAGATAATGTCGTACGTAGGTGTGAAGATGAAATCGCCGAATTCCCACCTGACCAGTTTTTTGTAGGGAACCTCTTGCTGCAGCCCATACTGGTTCGTCAACTCGTCCCACAAGGGTCCTTTGTCGGACATCATTTGCGTCAGGTTAATTTTCTGGGGTTGCGATATCTCCATGTCGAAATAGTCGGCAAGGGTAGGCCACAAGTCCTCCCAGCGGAAGATGTCACCGTTTGTGATGTTGAACGGTTCGTTCGTGCACTGTTCCTCCGTTGCCATCCAGGTACACGCACGAGCTAGCAGCCCACTGTCGGTGACCTGATACAAGGCATGGGCATTTGCACGTGATCCGGGATGGCGAAGGGGTAAACCTAGTGCTTTTGAAATCGTCGCATAGACTGCCACAGCTATAACGAGGTTCATAGGGTTTCCAAAGGCTAAACCGCAGACTCCATGTGGCCTGGCGCTTGACCACGTCCAATTCTTGCCCTTTTGCCGATCAACGATGAAGCGTTGCTGGTCATAGTAAAAGTTGGGTGGCATATGCCTCGGGTCGGATTCCTTGGCTGGTGTCTTAAAGGGACCCAGATGATTACCGTACCATTTTGTGCCCTGCATTAAGTTAATATGTCGTAAACCAGTCGCGACGGGTTCTATCGCCTCTACAAGATTGACCAGCATGTTAAGATTCGGTGTGACCATTTCAGTCCAGGTGGGCCTCTCGACATACGCAGTGAAAAAGATATGCGATACCTCTCGTAAATTGCTGAGGTTGTCCCGACAGTCTTCCTCATTTAGAAGATCGACTGCAATGTGGCGATATTCGCCTTCAATATCCGGGCGACGGCGGGATATCGCTATGACCTCCCAATCATCCAAAGCGGAAAGATGCTGGAGTATATTCCGCCCCACGACGCCTGTTGCTCCTGCAACCAACGCTGTTTTCTTCTCTTTGCTCATTTAAGATACTTTTTCAATAAGATGTTGTGATATGATCTTGAGGCATTCAACTTTCGACAAAATTGTACCTCATTATAAAACCGGAATTCGATCTGGCTGTCAACGGGATTTTCGTCTTTCTTTTGTAGAGGGATTAAGTTGAGGGTTCTTATGGATTAAAGAAGGCCAAGGAACTATCGATTTGCAAGGTATAATCGGTATCGGTTCTGTTTTATACTTTTTCTATTGAGTGAAAATTAACGAAATTTGTTAGTATTTTGGGCCGAGTTTCCAACAGAACCATGCTTGCCATATTCCATGAGGGTAAATGCTATGGAATAAATATGGCTATCTGACGCTTTACCAGGCTTTTACAATTCGTTCAGGTAGGGGTGCATCGGTTCAATCGAGCTCAGCCTGTTACACCTGCGAGGTCAGAACCGAAATCAGGTGCTCGCGCAAAAGGTCACCCAACTCGTCCTCCGCGCTGGCCCCCCTCACGCGGCAACCGTTAGCGCCACCTGCATGCTGGCCCCGTTGACTCTCCGCCCATCGAGCTTAAGGATACCTTAGGAGCCGACTTAGCCCTGGGGCCCGGCCGGAGCTCATCAGGTTCAGGTGATAGTGCAGGAGGTTGGAGTCCGAGGTCAGGTCCGAGCTCGATGATCCACCTGATGGACAGGACAACGTAAACTCTGGGAAGGTACTGCCTTTTTTTCGTTGGATTCTAATGGGTTTCAGAGCGTTCTAACGGGGATTTTAGGGCTACTGCGTATCTTAACAGCTTAACAGGTATTTATACAGATATTGTCTATTACTTTGTGGCACTTGACAACCCCGTTCATAGCTGACATTAAATATTTTATTGAAAGGTCTGAACTCTAATTAATTGTTGAATACGATTTTCACCTTTCTCCTGCCTCCAGTCTGGCCCTTACGGCCTTTCATTTTCCTTACTTAAATAGCCAATTTTTTGTTGCAGCTAAAGCCCATCAAACCAGGGGGTGGGATGCACTGTCTGCTACTTATTTTATAGGCCGAATTGCCCAAGGGGGTAGTTCGGCCTTTTTAATTGGTAGGAAGGGGGACGAGATGAAAAGGGGTAGCTTTATACTGTCGATATTTTTAGTTCTATTTTGCCTGAGCTGCTTTTAATACCGGCAGGGGTGTTTCGTCTTCTGATAGATCTATATTTAAATTTAGCAGTAGGTTGATGTCATTAAATGCCGTTACTAGTGCGGCCTCTTTGTTTGATTTATCCCATTTGTCTGAATTGATTCTAGTGTCGAAAAATTCATCTGCCTCATCCTCTGAGATCCAAGTTTGGTATCCGGTTTCAGGTTACTCAGCGTGCGGTCAAGCGAGAAATGAGATTTGATAAGGATTGGTAATGATGATCCAAATTAAAAATTCAAAGATAGCGCTCTTGGGAGGAGGTCGAAGATGCAAGGCCTTCCTTCAGACCATATTGAGCGAAGACTTCAAGGAAGAAAGACCGGAAATCCTTGGTGTTTCGGATAAAAATGGCCAGGCTGTGGGCTTAGAATTCGCCAAAGAAAAGGGAATATATACGACCGACGATTTCAGGGAGCTGTTTTCGAAAAAAGAACTCAATACTATTATTCAACTGACGCGGGACGACTCTCTCAGAGAGATGGTTAAAGCGGCCAAGCCGCCTTGGGTTCTACTTGTGGACTACCAAGATGCACAAACAGTCGTGGATCATTTTCTGGTAAAAGGAAAAAAATACGAAATTCTATCCAAGTTTAATAGAAAAAAAGACGACAGTGACAACACCGAACACCTTTTCGATGAATTTTGCGACTTCGTGTTGGAATTAAACACCGAAAGAAACAACGATTTCCAGAAAGGACAAGAGGAACTTGCTGCAAATGAATCGGCCCTGTTCCAGATAATTCAAGGCAGCACGATCCCGACGTTTGTCATCGGCAAGGATCATATGGTAACCCACTGGAACCGGGCCTGCGAAATGCTCACGGGATTTTCAGCTAAAGAGATCATCGGAACCAATGATCAATGGAAGCCCTTCAGGTCTGAAAGGCGACCTTCGATGGCCGACCTGATACTGGATGGTGTAAAAGAAGAAGACCTCTGGCGTCATTACACGACTCGGTGGCAAAAATCGGATTTAATCGAAGGCGCCTATGAGGCGGATGAGTTTTTTCCACAATTGGGACGGGATGGCAAATGGGTTTTTTTCACAGCTGCTCCCATCAAGGCACCGGATGGATCTGTTATAGGCGCCATCGAGACGCTTTGGGATAAAACCAAAGAAAAACTGGCCGAACAGGAGCGTGAGCGCCAAAACAAAGGATTGGCCCAAAAAGTGCGGGAACTGGCGGCCAATGAAAAAGCCATGTCGCAAATTATCCTGGGCAGCACGATTCCAACCTTTGTTATCGACAAGGACCATACGGTTACCCATTGGAACCCTGCAATGGAGAGACTCACAGGCTATTCGACCCAGGAAATTGTCGGGACCAAAAAGCAGTGGGCGCCTTTTTATGAGAAAAAACGCGCATCAATGGCGGATGTCATTGTTGACCAAATTGGCGAATTGGAAATTCGGAAACTTTACGGCACAAAATGGCGCAAATCGTCGCTTATAGAAGGTGCTTATGAAGCCGAAATGTTTTTTTCAAATCTGGGTGATGGTGGAAAGTGGTGTTGGTTCACAGCCGCGCCGATAAGAACCCCCGATGGTGATGTGGTTGGCGCGATTGAAACCATTTGGGATAAAACCGAAGATAGAAAGGTTGAAAAAGAACGGGAACGGCACACAAGAGAACTTGCCACATACTGCTCAATCTACGCTACGCTCAGCGGCCCATTAAGTCTCGAAGGCCGAATAAAGGCGGCCATTCAGGAGGTTGTGCATATATTTATGATTGAAGGCATTTGTATATACATCTTAAATAAAGAAGGAAAATTCTCCCTGCAATACAATTATGGTTACTCCGAAAATTTATGTCACTGCAGTAGAGTCACAGACGAAGAAAGCATGATAGCGCGCGTAGCTGTGAGTGGTAAAACCACTGTTTTCAGCGAATTGCCGAATTCCAGTGAAGATGAAATGAATCTTCTAAAGCAGGAAGGCTTACAGTCGTTGGTCTATGTTCCAATTCTTGACAAAGAGAAAAGGGCGTTCGGCGTGATTAGAGCGGCAAGCAAAAATAGCGGACATTTCGGTCCCGACCAAACCCGTGCCTTGGAATTAATAGGAAACCGTATCGGCGTGGCTATTGAAAACGCCATGCTTCAGAAAGAAATAAATAGAAAGGCAAATTTCCAAGGAAAACTGATTGGCAGCTCCAATGCCGGAATCGTAGCCACGGACCATGAATGGAAAATCGTTATTTTCAATCCGGCGGCGGAAGAGATATTCGGGCTTTCCGCATCCGATGTCATCGGAAAAATGGACGCCAGAGAGATTTACCCTCCAACGATAACACAAGAATTCGATGCTTTTTTGGCACGCGGTAGAAATGAATGGAATCTGCCCTGGCGCGAGACGTCGGTTATCGCAAGGAATGCTGAACGTATTCCGGTGAGGTTTTCCGGGACAATTTTACACGAAAAAAACAGGATGATGGGTATCGTCGCCTTTTTTAACGATCTCCGAGAGATTAAGCGTCTGGAAAAGAAACTGGTCGGTGCAGAGAGATTGGCGGCCATCGGACAAACAGTGGCTGGAATGGCCCACTGCATAAAAAATATTTTGCACGGACTCAAGGGTGGAAGTTACCTTGTCAATATTGGGATCAATAAAGATAAGTCTGACAAGCTCAAAGCCGGTTGGCAAATGGTGCAACGAAACATCGGCCGAACATCGGATTTGGTGCAGGATTTACTTTCTTATTCAAAAGAGAGAGAACCTGAGTTTAAACCGTGTCTGCCGAATGAAATCGTCAATGATGTTTGCGAGCTGATGCAAGAAGTTGCCGGTGAGAATAATGTCGTGATTGAAAAAAAATTCTCCGAGTCGATCGGAGAGGTGGTCATGGACCCGCGCACCATTTACCGCTGCCTGCTGAATCTGGTCTCAAATGCCATCGATGCCTGTCGCTACGACGACAGCGTCGACAAAACGCATTGCGTCACAGTAACCACGACCCTTGAAAGTGACAATTTCATCAGATTTGACGTCAGTGACAACGGCTCTGGAATGACCGATGAAGTAAAAACCAAGCTTTTTGCCTCCTTTTTCAGTACCAAGGGATCGCAGGGCACCGGACTGGGATTGCTGGTCAGCAGTAAACTTATCGAAGAGCACAATGGAACAATAAACGTTACCTCCCTGTTGGGTCAGGGAACCACCTTTTCGGTTCGATTGCCATTTACACCAAAAAGTCATGATTGATCGTGTCTTTCGGTACGGCTGAGAATTAACGACTTATCAGAAGGGTGGTTCTGGCCAGAGAAGTCCCGGGCCAATAAAGGGAACTCTCATATGGCCAGAGTACTTATCATCGGCATATGAAGAGCGGATAGAACCTATCGATAAAGAAAGGAGGACATATGGCGGTAAAAATTATTATCAAACGGCGAGTGCCCGAAAGCATAGCCGCGCAATTAAAACCGTTGCTTATTAAATTGCGCAACCTTGCCATGATCCAACCCGGATACATTACCGGAGAAACGCTGAAAAGAATCGATCGTCCCGGCCAGAACCTGGTCATCAGTACCTGGAATTCAAAGGATGAGTGGCGACAGTGGGCAGCCAACGCCGAAAGAGCTGCCGTCCAGGCACAGGTTGATGCGTTACTCGGTGAGTCGACCGAATACGAAATTTACTCGACTGAGTAATCGCTGCTGTTTAGCATGAACGTACCCGCGCGATTGAATGAAACCCGTGTTGTCCGAAAGGTGCGCATATTTCTAACGTTGCCGATGCTGGCGGATGCTGTTTGAACCGTTCGTAAGCCGCAAAGCGCACGTAACAGAACGGATGACTCATATCTGACAAATCAAGCGCGGGGTCGGAGCCGATGAAAGGAAAACAAGAATGGGCGTAGTGGAAGACAAACTCAATGAACTCAGAAAGCTGGAAGAAAAAGTCCGGCAGATGGGTGGCGAAAAGGCGGTTGCCAAGCACAAGGAGAAAGGCAAACTGACCGCTCGTGAGCGGCTGAAGTTGCTTTTTGACAAAGGAACTTTCCGGGAAATCGATATGTTTGTCGAACACCGGTGCGTAAATTTTGGCATGAAAGAGGTCGATATTCCCTCGGACGGAGTGATTACCGGCCACGGTCTGGTTGACGGCCGGCCGGTTTTTGCATTTTCTCAGGATTTTACCGCCCGTGCGGGTAGCCTTGGTGAAATGCATTCCCGCAAGATCTGCAAGGTCATGGACCTGGCATTGAAAGCCGGGGTACCTTTCGTCGGAATGAATGATTCCGGCGGCGCCCGGATCCAAGAAGGTGTCGATGCACTATCTGGTTACGGCCAGATTTTTTACCGCAATTCGGTGGCCTCCGGTGTCATACCGCAGATTTCAGCCATTATGGGACCCACGGCCGGCGGTGCGGTTTACTCACCGGCGATGACAGACTATGTTTTCATGGTAAAGAACACCAGCTACATGTTCATTACCGGGCCGGAAGTCATCAAAGCTGTCACCGGCGAGGAGATTACATTCGAGGACCTTGGCGGCGCCATGACCCACAACGAGAAAAGTGGCGTGGCCCATTTTGCCTGTGAAAATGATGAGGATGCCATTGAACAGATCAAACGGCTGCTTTCTTTTCTGCCGGCCAATAACATGGAAGATCCTCCGATGGTGGCGACCGGAGACAACCCGAAACGCACCGATCGGGCATTGAACACCATTATCCCGGACAATCCCAATCAGTCTTATGACGTCAAGGAAGTCATCCGCAGTATCGTCGACAACGGCGACCTATTCGAACCCCACCAGTATTTTGCCAAAAACATGATTATCTGTTTCGCACGCATGAATGGCCGAACCATTGGAATCATTGCCAACCAGCCCAATGTTCTGGCCGGTTGCCTGGATATCGATGCATCAGACAAAGCCACACGGTTCATTCGTTTCTGTGATGCCTTCAATATACCCTTGCTGACCATTGCCGATGTTCCCGGATATCTTCCCGGTAGTCAGCAGGAATGGGGGGGAATCATCCGCCACGGCGCCAAACTATTGTGGTGTTATTCCGAAGCCACGGTGCCCAAGCTTCTGCTGATTACGCGCAAGGATTACGGTGGATCATATCTGGCCATGTGCTCAAGGGACCTTGGGGCCGACATGGCGCTCGCTTGGCCGACAGCCGAGATTGCGGTCATGGGAGCCGCCGGGGCCGCCAACATCATTCATCGCAAGGAAATTAAGGAAGCCGCGGACGCGGGGGCCAAACGCAAGGAGAAAATCCAGGAGTACGAGGCACTTTTCTCCAATCCCTACCGGGCGGCGAACAGAGGATACATCGATGCGATCATCGAGCCAAGCCAGACGAGACCGCGCCTGATCGAGGCGCTTGAGATCATGTGCAACAAACGAGAAATGCGGCCGCCGAAGAAACACGGGAATATTCCCCTATAAACAGGGAAGAGGCAATCGCAGGGTAATCAGGAGCCAAATTCACTGTGATGCTTTTAACCGATTGCCCTTTTTTCCGGTTTTAAACCTGATATGGAGTGATTATGGCATCAGATAAGAAGAGAGCAGCGGCAATAGCCGCTGTGATGAATTATATAAAAAGCGAAGAAGACCTGGTTGCCGCCCAAGCCGCGGGCGGGCGTGGTGCCGGGCAACAGGCCGCAGGGCCGGTTTCGATCAATCTGTGGGGCGTGAGCGGTCGGCAGGCAATGATGCAGATGCGCAATTTAATGCAAATGCGAAACTTTCATGGCACAAAGTTCCGTTAGGCCATCCACCAATTTAGGAAATACATAGAGGAGATTCATAAGATGCACGACCACGATCAAGTCAATGGCAGTGAGATGAATTACAGCAAAGACCGGCCCAAAGCGGGGAATCCGGTGAAAATAGAGGATCTGACCTTGCGTGATGGGCATCAGTCTCTTTTTGCCACCCGCGGGCGCACCGAAGACATGATCCCGGTTGCCGAGATGATGGATGAGGTGGGCTTTTGGGCGGTCGAGACCTGGGGCGGGGCGACATTTGACACGATGCACCGATTTTTAAACGAAGATCCATGGGAACGGATCCGCACGCTTAAGCGCTACATCAAAAAAACGCCATTCTCCATGTTGCTCAGGGCCCAAAATTTGGTCGGATACCGCAACTATGCCGACGATCTCGCCAGGGCTTTTGTGGACCGTGCCTGCGCCAACGGAATGGATGTTTTCCGCACTTTCGACGCCTTGAACGATTACCGCAATTTTGAAACCGTTGTTCCGGTGATCAAAGAGAACGGCATGCATTTCCAGGGTTGTATTTGTTACACCCTGACCGAACCGCGTTTGGGCGGGCAAGTGTACAATCTTGACTATTATGTCAATAAAGCCAAAGACCTCGAGGCCATGGGAGCTGACAGTATTTGCGTCAAGGATATGGCCGGGCTGATCGCTCCCTACGACGCGTATGAAGTCATCAAGGCTCTCAAACAAGCGGTGAAGGCTCCGATTCACTTGCACAGCCATTTTACTTCCGGCATGTCACCGATGAGCATGCTCAAAGCCATCGAAGCCGGGGTCGACATCATCGATACGGTCATGTCGCCCTATGCTTACCGAACCTCGCATGCGGCCATCGAGCCCCTGGTGATGACACTGTTGGGCACAAACCGCGATACCGGTTTCGACATCAAACTTTTGGCCCGGATCAATGAAATCCTGGAGAAGGAAATCCTGCCCAAATACAAGCATCTGTTGGACGACTCCAAAATGTCGATCATCGACATCAACGTGCTGTTGCACCAGACACCGGGCGGCATGCTGTCCAACCTGGCCAACCAGCTGCGGGAAATGGACGCCCTGGACAGGATCGATGATGTTTACAGGGAGCTGCCGCGAGTTCGCAAAGAACTGGGCCAGATCCCGCTGGTCACCCCCACCAGCCAGATCGTGGGGATCCAGACGGTCAACAACGTGCTCTTTGACGATGAAAATGAACGTTACAAAATGATCACGGGCCAGGTTAAGGATCTATGTTACGGCCTGTATGGTAAAACAGCCATACCGATCGATCCGGAAGTGCAGAAAAAAGCGCTCAAAGGATACGATAGAGGCGAAAAACCGATTACCGTCAGACCGGCGGAGGTGCTCGAACCGGAATTGGAAAAAGCCAAGGCTGAAACCGAAGGGCTGGCTGTGGATTTGGACGATGTTATCCTTTATGCGATTTATCCGGTCACCGGTAAACGGTTCCTTAAATGGAAGTACGGTAAAGAGGAACCACCGCCAGAGGTCAGACCACGGAGTCTCGAGCAGGCTCGCAAAGAAGAAGAACTAATCAAAAAAGCCAAGGCCGGCCTGGTGGTGGAAAAGGGTGCCAAGAAGGAAGGACCGCCCAAAGGGGAGGCCTTGCGTACCTTTAATGTTTACGTGGATGATGACTACTTCGAGGTGGGTGTTGACGAGGTCGGCGGCTCACCCGTTCTCAGCTACATCCAACAGATGCCAGCCATGCCGGCAGCAGCACCGACGATGATGCCGACGGCGGCCGCGCCGGCTGCAGCGCCCGCAGCGGCACCCGCCGCGGCCAAAGAGGCGGCACCCGCACCGGCGCCTGCGGCTGCAGATGTCGAAGGGACACCACTGAAGGCCCCGATGCCGGGTATGATCGTTAATTATTCGAAAAAGATGGGCGATACCGTCAGTGAAGGTGAAACGGTAGTGATCCTCGAGGCGATGAAGATGGAAAACGCCCTGCCGGCCCCTGTCAGCGGCACCATAAAGGCCGTTAACTTTGACAGCGGCGATTCTGTGCAAAAGAACGATGTGCTGGCGGTGATCGGCTGATGCGCAATCAAATCCGAATACAGCGAGCCGTGTAAACTTCGATCGCCGCGATAATTAAAAATCGGCCGGATACACCAGGCTCATCGCACCCAAGCATAAAAAAGGATGGAACCATGTCTGTAGATCTAACAACCATAGAGTCCTTAGAATTTTTCAAGGATCTGACCTACTCCGAATTGGAGCTCTTTGCGTCTTCATTGAACTCCAGAAGCGTCAAGAAAGGAGATATACTTCTGCGCAAAGGGACACCTGCAATGACTTTCTTTATTATCTTGTCCGGAACATTTAAAGTCTCATTGGAAAAAGGCCGCTCTTATACCCTCGACAAGAAGGGAACGGTCATCGGCTGGTCTACGGTCATTGCGCCTTTCGAATATACAGGGACCGCCATGGCGGAAACAGATGGAGATGTTCTGTCTATTTCGAGTCTCGAATTCTTCCAGATGATTCAAAGCAACAATGCCCTCGGCAGTAAAATTATGCAAAAAATACATAAGATTGCTTCGGAACGCAGGGCATTGGATTCAAAAGAAGACATATAAAGGAATCGAGGAGGTCAAATTGTACGGTCTTGAAGCCATATCTGCTCAAAACGGCTGGGCCATGGCGGTTGCCGGGGCCTTGATCGTCATGGCGGGTCTGACGGTGTTATCCTTCGTGATATCGCAGCTGCATAAAATCGCCGCTCTGTTGGAAAAGGGAGTAGATAGGCGCTCGACGAAAAAACAGGCGCTAAATACCGTACCGCAAGAAGCCGTTGTTCCCAAACCCTCAAGTTTTGACATCGATGAGACCAAAGCCCGCTTTGGTCCGCTGGCTGCTGACCTCGGAGAACCATTCGAGCTCACGAATCTCTATGAGCTGGCCAGCAGCGGCGACCTGCCTCACGTGCATCTATCGATCCGAAGCCTGCGGGAATCCGGCGTCATTGTTCCGGCCGGAGGCGGCCGGTTCGTTTGGCGGGACTGATTGCCGCGGTGTTCCCGGACAGACAGTCAACATGATTCAAAATAAGGAAGAGGTGCTATGGACCTGCTCATCCAATTTTTGACTAACACCGGTTACTACTTGGTGGACTTCCGCAACATCATCATGCTGCTGGTTGGATCACTTTTTCTCTATCTGGCCATAGCCAAGGAATACGAACCCCTGCTGCTCTTGCCGATCGGCTTCGGCGTGCTGGTGGGCAATATTCCGTTTTTCAAAGGCTTCGGCCTCGGAATTTACGAACCCAATAGCGTGCTGCATTACCTGTACTTCGGGGTTACCACCGGTGTCTATCCCTCGATCGTGTTTCTGGGGCTGGGAGCCATGACCGACTTTTCCTCTCTGCTAGCGATGCCGCGGTTGATGCTCCTGGGGGCCGCCGCCCAAATGGGAATTTACTTTACGCTGCTCAGCGCTTTGGCCCTTGGTTTTCTGCCCAAGGAAGCCGGTTCGATCGCCATCATCGGCGGGGCCGACGGGCCCACCTCCATCTTTCTGACCGCCAAACTGGCACCCCACCTGATCGGTCCGATTGCTATCGCCGCCTATTCTTACATGGCGCTTATACCGATTATACAACCACCCATCATGAGGCTACTCACTACGAAGGAGGAACGCCGGATTCACATGCCGGAGATGCGCCACGTCTCCCGGGTGGAAAAACTGCTCTTCCCCGCCGCCGGTCTGTTATTGTGCTGCTTTCTGGCCCCGGCCTCGATCCCACTTTTGGGCCCGTTTTTTTTCGGCAATCTCATGAAGGAATCCGGTGTGGTCGAACGACTGGCCCAGACCGCCCGCACGGCGATCATCGACACCGCCACCATCTTTCTGGGTTTCACCGTCGGCGCCAGTACCCAGGCCGATGTCTTTCTGACTCCAAAAGCGGTCGGCATCTTCTTCCTGGGCGCGATCGCCTTCAGCATCGCCACGGCATCCGGGGTCCTCTTCGGCAAGATCATGAATTTATTCATGAAGCAAAAAATCAATCCTCTTCTGGGGGCAGCCGGCGTGTCCGCCGTGCCCGGCTCAGCCCGTGAGGTCCACCAGGTGGGGCTCAAATCGGACCCGACCAATTATCTTCTGATGCATGCCATGGCCTGCAACTCCTCCGGGGTGATCGGATCAGCCATATGCGCAGGAATCCTGTGGAGTTTCCTGGCGTAGCCCGAATTCGATCACTTTGGAAAATGACGTTTTGGATTAATGCAATAAATGGTGACAAGAAAGGAGCTTGATATGGACAAGAAAGTGACCGTTGTGGGAGCCGGTAATGTAGGCGCTACTGCAGCCCAGCGGTTGTGTGAAAAAGAGCTGTGCGATGTGGTCTTGATCGACATTGTTGAAGGGGTTCCCCAGGGGAAGGCCCTCGATCTGACTGAGGCGGCACCGATCGAAAAGCATGATGCCCACCTGACCGGCACCAACGGCTATGAAGCCTCGCAGGGGTCTGATGTCATCATCATTACCGCCGGCATTCCGAGAAAGCCGGGTATGAGCCGGGATGATCTTTTAAAAACAAATGCCGGAATTATAAGAGATGTGACCCGGCAGGTGGCCAAGCTGTCTCCGGAGGCCGTCCTTATTATCGTCAGCAATCCCCTGGATGCCATGTGCCATGTTGCTTACGAAACCAGCGGTTTTTCCAAAAACAAGGTGATGGGTATGGCCGGCGTGCTTGACTCCGCCCGCTTCAGGGCTTTTATTGCCATGGAGTTGAATGTTTCCGTGGAAAATACCCACGCTTTTGTTCTCGGTGGTCACGGCGACACCATGGTCCCGCTACCCCGTTATTCCACAGTGGCCGGTATTCCGATTACAGAATTGATGCCCAAAGACAGAATCGATGCGTTGGTCGAAAGAACCGCGAACGGTGGTGCCGAGATCGTTAGCCTGCTCAAAACTGGCAGTGCCTATTACGCACCTGCCTCCGCTGCCGTAGAGATGACCGAATCTATCTTGAAAGACAAGAAGAAAATCCTCCCCTGCGCCGCGTATCTTCGAGGTGAATACGGCTTTCATGATCTCTATATCGGGGTTCCGGTCAAATTAGGCAAAAACGGCATAGAAGAGATTATTCAGATTACCCTCACAGACGACGAGCAGAAGGCTCTTCAGAAATCGGCCGATGCGGTAAAGGAACTGGTAGCGGTGTTGAATAAAATGACTTAGCACCAGAAAATGTGATCCCGCGTTTCGTTTCCTTCCCTCGGTTGATTGTCCTTCCGCGGTTGCGACTTTCTTTGGCCTCAGCTACCTGATTATAGCAGGCTTGCACTTTGAAAAGAGCGCTTGTGCTTGTTTGGCAATATTTAAGACCGGTCCAAGCGGGCCGGCTTTACTAAATACTTCACCACCGCTATCTTCAATATCAGGATAACATCTTTATGGAACAGGAGGAAGTATTATGGCGGCAGAAATGAAGACGATTGACGGCAATACGGCGGCGGCTCATGTGGCCTATGCCATGAGCGATGTAGCGACCCTCTACCCGATTACGCCGTCCACGCCCATGGGTGAAATAGCCGACGAGTGGGCGGCCGGTGGACGCAAGAACATCTATGGCCAGACCTTGTTCGTGCGCCAACTTCAGTCGGAAGCCGGTGCGGCCGGCGCCATGCACGGCAGCCTGGCGGCCGGTGCGCTGACGTGCTCTTTCACCGCCTCCCAAGGTCTTCTGCTAATGATTCCCAATATGTATAAAATGGCAGGAGAGCTTCTGCCTGGTGTGTTGCACGTTTCCGCACGGGCCGTTGCCGCCCATGCACTTTCCATTTTCGGTGATCACCAGGATGTCATGGCGGTGCGCCAGACCGGCTTTGCTTTGCTTGCATCGGCATCGGTTCAGGAAGTCATGGATTTAGGGCTGGTGGCACATCTTTGCGCGATTGAAGGCCGGGTACCTTTTCTGCATTTCTTCGACGGTTTCCGTACTTCGCATGAAATCCAGAAGATCGAAATCATCGGTTACGATGATATGGCTGGTTTGGTGAACCGGCAGGCCGTGAGCGAATTTCGCGCCAGGGGCGCCAACCCCGAAAGACCTGAACTGAGGGGCACGGCTCAGAACCCGGATATCTATTTCCAGGGGCGGGAAGCTGCCAATCCTTACTATGAAAAAGTTCCTGCCATTGTCCAGCAATACTTGCAGAAAGTGGGCGATCTGACCGGCCGCAGATACAACCTCTTTGATTATGTCGGAGATCCCCAGGCGGAGCGTGTCATCATTTCGATGGGGTCAGCGTGTGAAACCATCGAAGAAGTGGTCAATTACCTGATGGCCAGAGGCGAAAGGGTAGGGCTGGTAAAGGTCCGGTTGTATCGTCCATTTATAACGGAACATCTTCTTGGCGCCATTCCGGAATCCGCGGATTGTATAACGGTTCTGGATCGCACCAAAGAACCGGGCGCCTTGGGGGATCCACTTTACCTGGACGTATGCGCCGCGTATGTCGAAAGTGAAAAAAAGATGCCCAGGATACTGACCGGCCGGTATGGTCTGGGATCCAAAGAATTTAATCCCGGTATGGTCAAAGCGGTCTTTGACAATATGAGCGCAAAAGGCCCCAAAAATCATTTTACGGTGGGGATTGATGACGATGTAACGCACACCTCTCTGCCTGTAACCGCAGGATTCGATGTGGCGCCTGAGGGTACGGTGCAGTGCAAATTCTGGGGACTGGGCGCCGACGGGACCGTAGGGGCCAATAAGAGCGCGATTAAGATTATCGGCGATAACACCGATATGTTTGCCCAGGCCTATTTTGCCTATGATTCCAAGAAGTCCGGCGGGGTCACCATGTCGCATCTGCGTTTTGGCAAAACCCCAATCCGATCGACGTATCTCATCGATGCAGCCGACTACATCGCCTGCCACAAAGACAGCTATGTCAATATCTATGACGTCCTGGAAGGCATCAAAGACGGCGGCACCTTCCTGCTAAATTCTGCTTGGAGCCTGGACGATATGGAAGAAAAGCTTCCGGCTGCCATGCGGCGCACCATCGCTACCAAGAAACTTAAATTCTACAACATCGATGCGGTCAAAATTGCCAGCGAAGTCGGTTTGGGGGGGCGGATCAACATGATTATGCAGACCGCTTTTTTTAAGTTGGCCAACGTCATCACAGTCGAAGACGCCATCGCCTATCTCAAAGATCAAATCAAGAAGATGTTCGGCAAAAAAGGGGATGCGATCGTCAATATGAATATTGCGGCCGTTGACAAAACCCTGGATAACCTGGTGGAAATCAAATACCCCGGCGCCTGGGCCGATGTTTCGGAAAAGCCCGAATCGGCCGAGGATGAGCCGCAGTTTGTCAAAAATGTCTTGCGGCCCATGGTGGGTCAGCAGGGTGACAAGTTGCCGGTAAGCGCCTTTGCACCGGATGGTATCTTCCCGGTGGCCACGACCCAGTATGAAAAACGGGGGGTTGCCTTTCTGGCACCGGAATGGATCATGGACAACTGCATCCAGTGCAACCAGTGCGCCATGGTCTGCCCCCACGCCACCATCCGCCCGCTGCTGTTGAAGGATGAAGAGGTGAAAGAGGCGCCGGTGGGGTTTGAGGCCAAAAAAGCCCTCGGCAAAGAACTCAAAGAATATCACTTCCGCATTCAGGTCTATCCCCTGGATTGCATGGGCTGTGGTAACTGCGCGGACATCTGCCCGGCCAAGAAGAAGGCCCTTGTCATGAAACCCTTGGAAACTCAGCTCGAACAGGATTCAAACCGCAAGTATTCTGAAACGATTCCGATTCGCGACAACATCTTGAAGCGGAACTCTCTGAAAGGCAG
Source organism: uncultured delta proteobacterium (assembly GCA_963848135.1). Lineage (GTDB taxonomy): Bacteria > Desulfobacterota > Desulfobacteria > Desulfobacterales > SG8-13 > JARFQH01. Next base: position 614,413 of record CAWKCK010000005.1, on the reverse strand, counting down.
CCAGTTCTGCCAGCCGCTGCTCGAGTTCTCGGGGGCCTGTTCCGGCTGCGGGGAGACACCCTATGCCAAGCTCCTGACCCAGCTTTTTGGCGAGCGAATGGTCATCGGAAACGCCACCGGCTGCAGTTCCATCTGGGGCGGCAGCGCTCCGGCCATTCCCTACTGCGTCAACCAGGACGGGTTCGGTCCTACCTGGGGCAATTCGCTGTTTGAAGACTCGGCGGAATTTACTTACGGGATGTTCCTGGGCGCCCTTCAACAGCGGCACAAATTGGCCGATCAGGCCAAAGAGGCCCTGGCGGCCGATGCGGTGCCGAAGGAGGTTAAAGAGGCCCTCACCGGGTGGCTGGAGAACATTCAGGACCCCGAGGGGTCTCGCAAATACGGAGACCGGCTCAAAGCGCTTCTGGCGGCCCACCACGACAATCCGTTGTTAAAAGAAATCGCGGGGATGTCCAAGCTGTTTACCAAGAAGTCCTATTGGATATTTGTCGGCGATGGTGCGGCCTATGATATCGGCTTTGGCGGCATCGATCATGTGCTGTCCACCGGTGAGGACATCAATGTCATCGTCTTCGACACCGAGGTGTATTCCAACACCGGCGGTCAGTCCTCCAAGGCGACGCCCACCGGGTCGGTGGCCAAGTTTGCGGCTTCCGGCAAGAAAACCGCCAAAAAAGACCTGGGTGCCATTGCCATGTCCTACGGTTATGTTTACGTGGCCAATGTCGGCATGGGGGCCAACAAGCAACAGCTCATGAAGGCGGTTATCGAAGCCGAATCTTACGACGGGCCCTCGCTTATCATGAGCTACGCGCCCTGCATCAACCAGGGGATAAAAAAGGGGATGGGAAAAAGCCAGGAAGAGACGAAACTGGCCGTTCAGAGCGGTTACTGGCCGCTTTACCGGTATAATCCCGGACTGAAGGGCGATGGTAAAAATCCCTTTATCCTGGACTCCAAGCAACCCGATGGAAGTCTGCAGGAATTTTTAGCCGGTGAAGTGCGATACGCGTCCTTGCAAAAATACTTCCCGGATGAGGCCAAAAGGCTCAATGCACGCCTGGAGGAAGAATACAATGAGCGCTATGAAAACTTGAAGCAGCTGGCCGAAGAAAAACTTCCCGCCGAGGCGGCGGGAGAGGCTGAATAAAGGAGATTGAATCATGAGAGACGTGGTGATCATGGGCAATGTCGTGGCTGCCGGCCAGGGCCAGAATGTGGCCCGGCAGGTCTCCATCCGGGCCGTTATCCCCAAAGAGACCGGGGCTTATACGGTCAACAAGCTTTGTGCTTCTGGCATGAAAGCAATGGCCCTGGCTGCCCAAGCGATTCGTTACGAGGAGGCGGACATTATCCTGGCCGGCGAGATGGTGCGAAAGGACCATGACCTGGGCCTTGCGACCCTGTGCATCGGCGGCGGTCAGGGCATGGCCACGATTTTGGAAAAGGTGTGAAACGGGTCTAACCCGGAAATTTCATCAATTGGAGGCTTTTATGGCCAAGGCATTTCGAGGCGATGCTGTAGTCAGTCTACCGCGAACCTCGAATAACGCCGGCCATGAAAACCTCCGGTTGACCTGAAGGGTAAAATCTTTTCAGCTCTTTCATTAGATCTTGGCGAGGGACAAAGTGTGCCCCGATTAAATGGATCATGAGTTTGATCAATGCCCCGATATGGGTTCTTTTTGGCCGCTCTGTGAAATGATTTCATGAAATATTCGGGCTAAGGAGCATTTTATGGCAATCGGAAGTTATTGGGCGGACGATTATGTCCAAAAGAAAAAAAGCGTTCAAGAGGCCATCGGTTCGATTCGCTCGGGCCAGCGAATTTTTATCGGGTCTTATTGTGGCGAGCCCCAATGCCTGGTCAGGGGGCTTGCCGAGGCCGCCCGGCGTTTCAGCAATATCGAGATTATTCGCCTGATGTCCCATGAAACCACCCCCTTGTACTTGATCGCCAACAAAACCCAGGATCAAAGCCTGAGTATCCGGTCCTTTTATCTTGGATCGGCCAAGTCCGGTGCGCTGGCAAGAAACATGCGCTTTTACACACCGGTGATCATGTCTGCGATACCCCAGCTTTTCACCAGCAGAAGGATTCCTCTCGATGTGGCCCTGGTCCAGGTCAGCCCGCCGGATGATTTTGGCTGGATGAGCCTGGGGGTTTCGGTGGACATCACCCTGGCGGCCGCCCTTTGCGCCGACCGGGTGATTGCCCAGGTCAATACGAAGATGCCCATGGTGCTCGGCCGGAGTTTTATCCATGTCAATGATGTGGATGCCATTGTCGAGCACGATGAGGATCTCCTGACCATCTCTCCGGTTCCGAAGTCAGAGCCGGCCAATCTCATCGGCCGGCATATCGCCCGGTTGATAGAAGATGGTTCAACCCTGCAGATCGGCCTGGATGCCGCTTCCCAGGCAACCGGCCAGGCCTTGTCGGACAAGAATGATCTGGGGATCCATTCACAGTTCCTCTCCGAGGATATTATGCATCTGTATTCCAGGGGTGTTATCAATAACCGCAGCAAAGGCTATAACAACGGCAAAATGGTCGCCAGCTGTGCCGTTGGAACACAAGCCCTGTATGAATTCCTGCATATCAATCCGGCGGTGGACTTTTATCCCTCCGATTACGTCAATGACATCGATATCATTGCCCGTCACAACAAAATGGTTTCCATGAACGTGGCGCAGAGCATGGACCTGGCCGGTCAAGTTTCCTGCGATGCCGTAGCATACACGCTTTTCGCCGGGGTTTCAGGCATTCCAGACTTTGTCAGGGGGGCGAACCGCTCCCCCGGCGGAAAATCAATCATCATGCTCCACTCGACCACCGATGATGGCAAAACCAGCCGGATCGTGCCGTTGCTGAACAATACGATCGTCACCGTTCCCAGAGACGACGTGCGCTATGTCGTAACGGAGTACGGGGTGGTCAATCTTTTCGGAAAAAGCACCCAGGAACGGGCGTTGGCCATGATCAGCATCGCCCACCCCGATTTTCGGGATGAGCTGATGCATAAAGCCAAACAATTGGGCATGATCGGCGCCGAAAGGAGTTTAGGTGAATCGGTCCACGGCATCTATCCGGTTAAAATTGAGGAAACCATCGTCATTGACGGTGAAAAGATTATTTTGCGACCGGCGAAACCGGTTGATGAAAGAAGGATCCAGGAACACTTCTACCACCTGGATCGACAAGACATCGTTTCGCGATTCTTTCATGAAAAAAAACGCTTCGCGCGGGATGATGTGAAAGGTATGAGCCAGACTGATTACATCCGCAATCTGACCATTGTCGCCGTAGTGGGAGAGTTCGGTTTTGGTCGCGTGGTTGGGGTTGGAGAGTATTATCTTGAAGAAGCGAAAAATCTAGCGGAAATCGCCTTTTCAGTCAGTAAAGACTATCAGGGCAAGAGGCTCGGTCGGATTTTAATCCGCAAGCTGGCCGAAGCCGCCCGGGAAAACGGGATTTCCGGCTTGTTTGCCATCACATCACCGCAAAACCAACGCATGATAAAGCTCTTCAAGACATTGCCGTACAAAGTCGTTTCGGTTTTGGGGGATGATTTGCTGCTGAACTGCCGCTTTGACGAACTCGCCTGACGACAGAATGGGAGTGCTTTGCATACCCGCTTGCAGAAACGACGGCCGTCGCTGACCTGTAAGCTTCTAATTGGATCTGGATAGTGGTTAGAGGTTGTATCAAAATCTCAGATCAGGCTCGCGGGCAAGACGCAGGCCGACGAAAAAGCGAAGCGTATATTCACCTGGGCTGAGCCCAACACAATCAATTGAAATCCATTAAGGAGGTACCCATGCTGGAAATCAAAGATTCGGTTGCTGTGATTACGGGTGGTGCCAGCGGCATCGGCCTGGCACTTTCGAAGTACTGGCTTGAAAACGGCGGCAAGGTCGTCATCGGCGATGTCGTTGAATCGGCATTGAAACAGGCCGCCGCCGATTTAAGCGGCGATGTGGCCACGGTACTCTGCAATGTCACCAAAGAGGAGGACTGCGCCAGACTGGCCGATACCGCCATCGAAAAATTCGGTCAAATCAACCTGGTGGCCCCTTTCGCCGGGATTATCAAAGACGGCCTGATGGTTTCCCCGGACCGGGAAACCGGGAAAGTCGCACGAAAAATGTCCTTGGAGAACTTTGAAGCGGTGATTAATATCAACTTGACGGGTGTATTTCTGACGGTTCGCGAGTGTGCCGAACGCATGATCAACCACAACTGCAAGGGACTGATCTGCCTCGTCTCATCCACCGGTTCTTTGGGCACAGCCGGCCAGATCAATTATTCTTCGACCAAGGCGGCCATGTCGGTGATGCCCAAGGTCATTACGGCCGAGTTCTTCCGCCGCGGACTGGCCGATAAAATTCGTTGTGTGGCCGTTGCCCCGGGATATGTGGGGACCGCCATGGTAAAGGGAATGAATCAGAAAGCTTTAGATGGTATTATCTCACAGGTGCCTATCGGCCGACTGGTCGAACCGGAGGAAGTGGCAATGCTCGTCGGCGATATTTATCGCAACGAGGCCCTGGCCGGTGACGTATTTTTTATCCACGGCGGTCTGCGGTTGGGTTCGAAAGGATGATCCGTTCGTGATCGCTTGAGCATCGGGCCATAATCTATACGAAGCAGAATTGCAGCGTGATATTATGGGTATTCGAGTAAGAAAAAAACGAGAACGCTAAAGGAAAGATTAAAAGAAAGAAATCCTGTTGCTCTTGCTGACAATCTTTGGGCCTTGTTTTCAGGCGTTGTCCTCTGGGAGGAAAGCAAACGACTCGTCGACGGCGGCAAGCATTGTATGCGGCAAACTCTCGAGGTTGCATTTGAAATATTTACCCGCGGTTTACAGCTACAAGTGAGGTGAACCATGCATGAAAAGAAAACTGAAACATTCAACCCGAAGCCGTTGTTGGAGGCATGGTTGAAGACGGCGACAAATTTCTGAAGGCCGGTGCTGGAAACGTGGTCCGCGACGTCAGAAACGCCCGAGACATCGTTGAATCAAGCTGAGAGCCGGACAATGAAAAATTTGGACTCCGCTTTAAAGTCATGGAAGTTGTTGTCTTCTGCCATGAGTGAACCGGAGGCTGGAAAATCCATTCTTGAGGGTATTTAGACACTGCCGGAAATCGTATTAAAGATGACCCAGACCGGCGGGGACGGTTACTTAAAACTGCAGCAACAGTGGTATGAGCGGCTGTTGGGAATCGGACAATCCACGGAAGCCTACAGGTTTGACAATCTTGACCAAGATGCCGTGACTGTTGGCGTGAAATTTACGAAAAAGAATTCCAGCGACTGCTGCATATGCCCCAGTTGGGTCTGACCCGATCTTATCAAGAAAGAGCCAACACCGCTTTTGGACAATTTTTACTTGTTCCAGGCTGCCATAGCTGAATTTCTCCAGCTTTTGTTTCTGCCTATGGAAAAATCAATACAGGCCATGCAGGAGAAGATCGCTGAAATGGCCGATGAAGGCCTATTGCCGGAAAATCCCAAAGTGTATTATCAGATGTGGATAAAAATACTTGAGGGCCATTACATGACCCTTTTGAAATCACCCGAGTATACCACTAAAATGGACAACACCCTCGGTGCCTTTGATAATTTTATTGCATCCAAAAATGAGATCCTGCAAGATTTCCTCCAGACCTTGCCCGTTCCCACCGATAAGGATATGGATGAATTGTACCAGGAGATTTACCAGTTAAAAAAGCGTATGCGCGAACACGAAAAGACGCACGAAGTGGAAACCAGCCGCTAAGAACCTCAGATTTAGAAACATAAAGGAGGACATTATGGCTGAATCAAAAATTCCGGTGGATCTAATCTTGTCCAAGCTGGCCGGGGATGCCGAAAAAGCACCGGAACGCATCCAAAAAGCTAAAGATGTTTTGCTGAGTGAACTCGATACCGCCATTGCTACGACACCCTATGAAGTTGTCTACCAGGAGGATCGGGTAAAATTAAAGCATTATTATCCGGTTTTACCGAAGAATAAATTGATGAAAACCCCCCTGCTGGTGGTCTATGCCCTGATCAATCGGGAAACCATGCTCGACCTTCAGCCCGGCCGCAGCATCGTGAAAAATTTTTTAAACGACGGGATCGATCTTTACATGATTGACTGGGGTTATCCGACCCGCAAGGACAAATTCCTGACCATCGATGATCATGTGAACGGTTACATGGACAACATCGTCGATTTTATCCGCCGGAAGCATAACCTGCCCAAAATCAATTTAATGGGCATCTGCATGGGCGGCGCCTTTTCGGTGATGTATTCGGCGCTGCATCCTGAAAAGATCATGAACCTGGTGACGACCGTGACCCCGACTAACTTTGACACCGACCAGGGACTTTTGCACATCTGGATGAAAAACGTGGATGCCGACCGCATGGTCAGAACGTACGGTAATATGCCCGGCGATCTCATGAACCTGGGGTTTTTGCTGCTAAACCCTGCCCGGCTCATGATTGACAAGTACGTCGGTTTTCTGGAAAACGTGGACAACAAAAACTTTGTCGAAAACTTTGTTCGCATGGAAAAATGGATCTTCGACAGTCCGGATGTACCCGGTGAAACTTTTCGGCAGTTCATACAGGATTGTTATCAGAAGAACCTGCTGATTCAGAGTAAAATGGAGCTGGGGGGCCGGCGGGTAGATCTTAAAAAAATCACCATGCCGCTGATTAATTTTTACGGTCAGTATGACCACTTGGTCCCACCGGCCGCCTGTGAGCTGCTGACAAGCAAGGTGGGTAGTAAAGATACCCAGGACATTTGTTTGCAAACGGGTCATATTGGAATATATGTCAGCTCCAAGTTTCAAAAAGAGTTCGCGCCCAAGATCGCCAATTGGCTCAAGGAAAGGGAGCCTGTTAAACCCAAGCGCCGGGCCAAAAAGGCATCATCGATAAAAAAACCTGCGAAAAAGAATGTGGCCAAAAACGGATCAGTGCCAACGTCACCCCAGCCTTAAAGAATCACTGGGATAAAAGCAAAGACTAATGCCAGGCGGTTTCAACTGATGAGGAGATAAACCATGACGAAGAAAAACGATTATTTTAAAACTTTTTGCAGCGTCAGCAAGGCATTCGCTACGACCCTTGATAATAAAGAACTGCTTGACCAGATCGTTGCCAGCACCATTGAAACTATGGGCGGCAAAGCCGCTTGTCTCTTTCTCGCCGATGAGGGTAAGGATGTGTTTGTGCCGGTGGCTCAAAAGGGATTGTCCGACTCATACTTGCATGCCAATCCGTTAAAAACCAAAAAAATAGTGGCTGCGATCAAAAAGAAAGGCTATCTCCACTTCCTCGATGCCACCACAGATCCCCGTCTGGAGCACCACGAGGCGAAAAAGGCGGAGGGAATTGCAACCATTTTGTCTGTGGCGGTCATCGTTAAAAATAAAACCATCGGTATTCTTTCTCTATATATGGCCAAACCCAAGAAATTTACCACCCAAGAGATTGAATTTATGGCGGCCATGGCCGAACATGGGGGCATGGCGATTGAAAATGCCCGCCTGTTTGAACGGATGAGACGCAACTCGAAACTCTTTCTTGACATGGCGGCCAGCATCAATTCGAGCCTGGATATAAAGGATATTTTGCACAAACTGACAGCTGATCTCTGTGACTCGCTCGGTATGAAGGGCGTGGCCATTCGACTCCTGAATAAGGAAGATGAAACTTTGAAACTCGTGGCCAGTCATGGCCTGAGCAAGAAATTCGTAAACAAGGGGCCCGTATCAGCTGCTAAATGTCTGATCCATGCCCTAAAGGGCGAAACTCAGGTGATTAAGGATGTGGCCACAGACAAAGATATTCAGTACAGGGCAGAGACATTAAAGGAAGGGATTGCCTCAATGCTTTGCGCGCCGATAAAGTCAAAGGACGATATTATCGGCGTGTTAAGATTGTACAGCACCGAAAAGCGAGATTTTCATGAAGATACAATCATGTTTGTGAACGCCCTGGCCCATCAAGGAGGCCTGGCAATCCAAAACGCATCAATGCATATGATGCTTCAAGAGGATAAAAAGAGTCTTGAGCAGGAAATCTGGAGCCACCGCATGTGGTTTTGAGATTTATCTACGCCCCCAGAGGATGAAATCAGATAACTGAATTGCGGGCTTTGGTGCGCAAAATTGAATCGTTAATATGTCTATATAACGTGCGGATTGATAGTACCCGCAACCAGTGAACAACCAAAATCAAGGAGAGAAAGATGAGAAACTTGACGCTCAATTATGAAACGCTCATCAAGATCACCCGATCCCTGTCGAAATCGAAGGATCCGGAAAAAATCATTCTAATGACTGTGGAGAGTATCAAAACAGTGCTGGGCATAAAGGGATGTGCGTTGTTTCTGATCAATCAACAGTCGAAAGAACTGGAGGTGGCCGCTTCTACAGGATTAAGCACGGAGTATCTAAACAAAGGGACAGTGAGCGCTTTGCGATCAATTGCCGATTCCCTTGAAGATGGCCCGGTGGCGGTTCATGATGTCAGCGATGACCCCCGAATCCAATATCCTGAGGCGGCCAAAAAAGAGGGGATTGCTTCCATACTTTCGGTTCCTATCTTTGTCGGTGATGAGGCCATCGGTGCCATCCGGGTTTATACCGCCGAGAAATGGGAATTTACCTTGGAGGATGTGAATTTCGTTCAAGCTCTGGCTCAGATCGCCGGCATCCTTATAGAAATGAGCCGACTGTACAAAGGCCAAAATGAATACATCGACGTTTTGACCACCAGCTGCGAGTCGCCGGCGCTATAGATTTCTGGGTTCACAAAGTCTTCGTGATTGTTATCAATTCTACAATACGTAAAGGCAGGACAACTGAAAGATTAGATAAATGAGCCCTCGGGGAGTTTTCACCATCCGGTAGCGGAGGGAATACTCAGCGACTTCAGCGCACAAACTCATGCATAAGGCAACCTAAGGAAAGATCAGATTTCATAATGATATAAAACTATTGAGATTGGTTCACTTATTGTGATCCGAATCTGATAACCGGGGTTCCCGCTGTTCTTTCCCAAAGTTGCCTAATGCATTCGGACAGTGCACGCTTTCGCTGCTGATCACTCCCTCCGCTCTGGTTCAGCATTGGCGGGAAAAACTCCCCGACCCCTGAGATAATTAGCCTGATGGTGTGTCTCACGGATTACTAAATCCACCAAGTTGCGAAAGAGTAAATTGCGTTTATATGTACCTAACAGCAGATTTGTAATGGTAAGATTGTTCCAGGTTGGAAACCCTCATTAAATAAACCAATTCCCAATCAACACCTCATAAATATTGATAATATTTGCCACATAGCATTAATTATTTTTAAGCTGACACTCAATCTAAAGCTGATCTGTCGTTTATCTCTGCGCTCACACTCGTTATCACTTTTCGTTTGGCTCCGTTGGAAGAATGTCTGCGCGGATTTTCCAACTCCGGCATGTTGACCATCGGTGCTCTGTTCATGGTGGCTGCCGGCATGTATACCACAGGCGCCATCGGGATGGTGTCCGAAAAACTGATTGGCTTGCCCAAAACTTTGCTCGGCTGCCAACTCAAAATGCTGCCGCCGGTTGCCCTGGGCAGTGCCTTTTTAAACAATACCCCCATCGTTGCCATGATGATTTCCATCATCCGGCCATTTGCTGGATTTAAAATACAATCATCAACAAATTCACAAGATCGACAGTCCCCTAAACCGTTTAGGGAACGAAACACCACCTGGCCGGGGATTTCGTCTTGACATCGAACCCAGGCAGCTGTAGGGCTTCTGTGTCTTCTTGGCTGATTCCGGCCGGCACTGCACATGTTGGGTATAAAACCGCAAGGGCACATTCGGGAGGAATCGATGCGGGCGTTCGTAAAAAGCGAGTTCCTATCACCTCACCCGCAGGCACCCATATTTGGGCCGATTGATTCGATCCAACGAGGTAAACGAAAGGGATGTTATGGCAAACAAAACCAAAATTGTTGCAACCATCGGACCGGCATCTAATACACGACAGCAGATCAAACAGCTAATTACGTCGGGAATGAGCGTTGCGCGTATAAACTGTTCTCACGGCACCCAAGAACAGTATGAGGAGGTTATTCAAATCATCAGAGAATTATCTCAGGAATTAAATGTTTCGGTTGGGATATTACTCGATCTGCAGGGGCCGAAGATAAGAACGGGAAAACTGGACGGCGGGGAACCGGTTATGCTCGAAAGCGGCCGGGTCCTGCAAATCACATCGAGAGACACCGCAGGAACAAGGGAAATTATTTCAACTGATTATAAAAAATTTTCTCAGGAAGTAAAACCCGACGACCGAATTCTTCTGGATGACGGCCTGATAGAATTAAAAGCAGTCTCCGTTACGGAGGATACGGTCGAGTGTACGGTGATAAACGGAGGGCTTTTAAAGGAGCATAAGGGCATTAACCTGCCGGGTGTCGCCGTATCCCTGCCTTCCCTGACCACAAAAGACAAGGCTGATTTATTTTTCGGTATTGAAGCGGAAGTGGATTATTTTGCGCTTTCTTTCGTGAGATCAGCCAATGATCTTAAACATATAAAATCCATCATCAAACAACTAAGTGCGGACATTCCGGTGATTGCAAAGATAGAAAAGCCCGAAGCGGTTGAGAATATCGATGAGATACTCAAATTCACCGATGGTATCATGGTCGCCAGGGGGGACCTGGGTGTCGAGCTCAGGCCGGAGCAGGTGCCGACGGTGCAAAAATATATTATAGACAAGGCGGTGCGCGCAAACAAGTTGGTGATTACCGCAACCCAGATGCTCGAATCCATGAGTGACAATCCCAGGCCCACCCGTGCTGAAGCTTCCGATGTGGCCAACGCCATCTATGACTGCACAGACGCCATCATGTTGTCCGGGGAAACCGCATCCGGCAAGTATCCCATGCAAGCCGTTGAAATGATGCACTGCATTGCCGAAGAAGCGGAACATTCTTCATTTATGCGGTATAATATCCAGTACGACAAGGACCCCGATGATCTGGTCACTCATGCAGTGGCACAATCTGCGGTGAATATTCTTCATGAAGTGGATGCGAAGGCGATTGTTACTTTTTCGATGTCCGGAAAAACTTCCAAGTTGATCTCGAAACAGCGGCCATCGAAACCGGTTTACGCGTTTACGCCGTCCATGAAACAGTATAACCGTTTGGCCCTGGCTTGGGGGATTACGCCATTGTTGATATCTCCCCTGGATGATACCAAAAGCCTTATCGATGAAGGTGAACGCATTATTGTGGAAAACGGATTTGTGAAAGAAAAAGATCTTGTAATAATTGTGGCGGGCCTGGCGCGGAGAAGCGGGGCAACGAACCTCATAAAAATCCACGAGGTGGGGCGGGAAGATTAGGGCCAACCAGTGAATTTTCGAGTAAGAACTATTCCGCGGTGCTAACTACCAAAGTTGAAATATCTCAATAAGAGAAGCGATAAGAACTTGGTTTTCAGCATGCCGTTCATTCCTGAGCGCAAATGATGTTTGGGTATCGCTGGTATCACAAGATATGATCGCCGCCGAGGATTAACTGCCTTAATATTTTATGTTTTTCATTCCCTAAATATTCGATAATCGGAAAAAGATCGACCACTATATCTGGTAGTTGATCTATCCGGCAAAATCCGTTCGAGCGGATAGATAGGTCGATGTATCCTGAGAATTACACCGCTTCCCAGCCCCCAAAAGTCTATTTGACATACCAGTCTGTAGGACTTAGCATTTGAAAGTTTCGGCAAACGCCAAACCTCCATTAACCGTATAAATCTCATTCTTGTGTCAAGGCGACCTACCCTTTCGGGATAGGTCGCCTTTTTTTGTGCAACTCAGGTAATTTATTTAAGATGGCTTGTAGCAATTAAAATATATTTAAATATGTATCTATTTAAATACATATTTAAATTATTATTGATTTATTTATATAATTATATAAATATAATCCTATGCCTCGGAAACATATGACAACGAGCATTGACAATGATCTTCAGAAAGAGGTCAAGAAACTCGCCATTGACCTTGAACGACCATTAAATGCTCTACTGGAAGAAGCTCTTCTGGATCTGCTGAAAAAGTATCAAAAAGCTAAGAGATGATCTGTGCGAACGGTCAAGCGAAAACACTAGCGCTGTTTCCCGGTTTAGCCCGCATATTTAGTGAATATTTTTCAGCTTGAACATAAAAGGGAAGGACAATGCATATGAAGAAGATTAAAAATGTGGTTAATTTTGACAGTAAATTTTTGACCGTTGATGGTAACTCATTGTACGTCAGATTTGATTTTGGCGGTTTTTATGAATGGTATAGACATACCGACAAATCATTTAGACTTTTAGATGTTGTTACATCCAACGAATTAGAAAGATCTCTTGATAATTATGAATCATCGAAAAAGCCTAATGTCGTTTACTTGGGTGAAATTTCGATGGGAAATTGAGACTCTATCTGGCCTGTCAAATAATAATTTCTTTAAAAATTTGACCCTTTACCAACATTCTTTATTACTTCTTTATTTTCATCAAAACATACTCAACCGCTGTGTAATAATTTTCATAATTCTGTTAAGAGAATTCACCTTTCAGGCCCACCAATGTTTCCCTATCAGTCCAATTAAAATGTTCTAACAAACTGAAATTATTTATTTAATTTATTCTGTATAGATGTTGGTATGCTTTTTGATTAAAAATTTTAATTTTATGCGATAACTGAGATTTTATACGCTAACGGAAAAGGGAGCCAATCAACAATGAGCAGTCCGGAATTTATCTTGTCGGCGGCGATGGATGAATTATTACCTCAGGTTGTTATAAGTAATGAGGAGAACAAGAAAAAAGAAGTTTACGTAGGAAACCGGCGGGAAAACTTCTGCTCGGCAGGTGTGACTTCCGTTTGTAATACAACGAACAGAAATATTCAAAAACATTGTAAATTCTATAATAAGTCCTTTTTTGGTGACCATTGCATGTTTTTCAAAAGTCATCAGTACTGTGAAAATCCTGACGCACAACAGCAAGCGCGCCAGCTTGGATTCGATTAGCGCCGCACTCTCCCAGCGGTCGGAGGTGTGGTTGGGCCAAAGTCAGTGGCCGGTTGTAATTGTGGATTTGAAACCTTTCTGAACAATTTGGCTCAGTACTAAGTGATGAGGGTTGCAAATGCTCATAGCGATATAACCGTAACCTTTGTCATCTGACCTCCTTTCATTCAGGGTGGTTCACGCTTTGTGGACCACCCTTGGATTTTTCATGCGGCGAAAAAACACCCCTGCATAGATTTCGCCCCTGGCCAAACAGAGGCTATTATGACACGCATGGATGCCAGCGTCGATTGGTTTCATGGAGGAAACCATTCGGTAAAATATCCGAGTATAAGGAAACTATCCTAAATGAATGCTGAAAAGGTAATTGCTATTCCTGAATACTGTACCATTTGCAAACGCAAACTGATCGGCACGGAGTTCATGTGCCCAAGCTGTGGCCATTGTGTGGTTTGCAAATGATGTCCAGTATCTTTGAATGTGAACCGCCAGACTAGTCAGTTCTGGGATGTTATGAAATCTCGAAACAAAACCGTGCTGTTGCGTATAGTTGAGATACTTGCCGGAAACAAATGATGACATACGACGAGAAAGTAGATCTTTTTAATGCCAAGCGGTTTTTGATGCCGTTGCCCCCTTTGGGAACAAAGAAATGGACTGAGTCCGATTACATCAGGTACATCGATCAATATGGCAGATGGTGTCCGGAAGGCAAGGATCAATGTGAATTGTAACTTAACATTCTGATATGAATTATTAATTTTGAAGAAGACTGCATCCATGTCAAGTATCTAAAATTAAATTAATTTACTCATAATGGCGAAAAGATTTCGTGAAATATTCGGGTTGGGGAGATTGGTTAAGTAGACGGGGCCGGCTGGCGATTGGAAAAGCAAGGAAACGGAAATAGGATTAAGCATCACGGTTACGGCAAGAGCTTTATGCTGATTCCCGATCCCTTGCTCAGCTTTAACATCATCATTCCTGTGGGGTTTTCAATACTTTAGCATATAATTTGTGAACTCTTTATGAGACTGTCCGTCCTTGGGGGTATCGGCTATTGAATTGTTGAATAGTGTTTGCGTATTCTGGTAATATACGTCCAGTTTTGTTTTTAATATCAATACGGACGGATGGCATGAGTACACCCACGGAGAAAACCAGGTCGGACAGAAGAAGGTACCGAAGGGTACCGACCAATAATCCCATAACCTATGTACTTGTCGACGAGGACGGGACTCAAATCGGCCAGGGGATTGGGAGTGCGCTGAATGTCAGCCAGTCGGGTATCCTTTTGGAAACCGACAAGTCTCTAAGGTCAACCGATATTCTTCTCGTTTCGACTGACATGGAGAACAAGGCCATAGAAATCGTTGGGAAAGTGATTTTCTCAAAAAAGGTAGAAGATGGGTGCTATTGGAGCGGGATTAAATTTCGGGGAGAGCACCAGGACAATGTTAGATTCCGCAGGGATCTCATCCGGGTGTTTCATCAGAAGCATGTTATGGGGATCGATCCGAGCCCTTTGTAAAGGTGTTTCTTGGGCGCGGTTTCGTTTTCTCATATGGGGGCAGGTGGTCGCTTGACTTGTGTTAGATGAAACGAAATTAAGACCCTGATCATCTGGCAATATCACCAATGATCCCTGCCATCTTCGCCATATGAAATCGTAAGAGAAAGAGCTTCTGCCGGATCTATTTTTTAGCAGCTGCGGCCATTGTCGCCGGTGCTCTTTTTTTAGTCGTTTTTCTTGTAACAGTTTTCCTGGCAACCGTTTTTTTGGCGGCAGCCTTTTTGGGAGCAGCTTTCTTAGCGGCTGTTTTTTTCGCAGCAGCCTTTTTAGGGGCAGCTTTTTTCACAGTCGCAGCTTTCTTGACGGCTGTTTTTTTGGCGGCAGCCTTTTTGGGAGCAGCTTTCTTAGCGGCTGTTTTTTTCGCAGCAGCCTTCTTAGGGGCAGCTTTTTTCACAGTCGCAGCTTTCTTGACGGCTGTTTTTTTGGCGGCAGCCTTTTTGGGAGCAGCTTTCTTAGCGGCTGTTTTTTTCGCAGCAGCCTTCTTAGGGGCAGCTTTTTTCACAGTCGCAGCTTTCTTGACGGCTGTTTTTTTGGCGGCAGCCTTTTTGGGAGCAGCTTTCTTAGCGGCTGTTTTTTTCGCAGCAGCCTTCTTAGGGGCAGCTTTTTTCACAGTCGCAGCTTTCTTGACGGCTGTTTTTTTGGCGGCAGCCTTTTTGGGAGCAGCTTTCTTAGCGGCTGTTTTTTTCGCAGCAGCCTTCTTAGGGGCGGCTTTTTTCACAGTCGCAGCTTTCTTGACAGCTGTTTTTTTGGCGGCAGCCTTTTTGGGAGCAGCTTTCTTAGCGGCTGTTTTTTTCACAGCAGCCTTTTTAGGGGCGGCCTTTTTCACAGTCGCAGCTTTCTTGACGGCCGTTTTTTTCGCAGCCACCTTTTTTGCAGTTGCGGTCTTTTTAGCGGCAGTTTTCTTAGTCGATGGTTTTTTCTTTGCGGTCGCCATTGTTTCCCCCCATGTAATTGTTATTGATAAGCAACATTTTCCTGCCTGCTTCCGTTAAAAATACCATTTTAAGTACTGCCTATTTTGTATCTAAGGAATTTATATTACACAAGATGTAGTAGGTCAATCTTTTTTTAAGTACACATTAATTTTTTTTCGATAATTGTTCGAAAATCGTTCGTATGGGTGAACGAGAGGTGGAATTAAACATTATAACAATATGTTGATAAATGGGGGGTGGCGCACCTTGATGCTCATAAAATCCTGGATTGCCTGGAGCTGAGAATTATCCATACTGCTTTTCAAAATAAATATTGAAAAACGGAACTGTGCCATAAGTGGGCTTCGAAATAAACGTTCGAATAAGGGGACCTTTTTCTACAACCACAACAACAATTCCACCAGTAGAAATATCAGGATGTGGGGTTAACGAACGGACGGGACTTATGCGGTAGGTTGTATCTTGATGGTAAGTGGAATGACATGAAGATCGTTTGAGATTTCACGGGTTTCGTGCAGGTCCCACTCTTTGCATTTTGCCATTCCATTGAGAATCTTTTCGATGTCATTTACCAGACCCTGAGCATCGATAACGGGATGCCTGGAAAATACGTGTGGAAGACCGTAAGTGAGATTGCACGCCAGGCACCTATCCGGACGGCGGTGAAGGTTGAAATGAAATTCGAGCGTATTGTTTTTCAGTCCCTCGAAGGACAGCGCAATGTTGTAAGCCCCTTCAGAGCTATCTCCGAACATGGTTTCGAAAAATAGGTCTGCTTTTTTTTCCGGAAACAAATGGGTCAGAATGTTTTCCGTAAACAAGCTTTCAAGGACTTCCGCGTCCATTTCGGTCTCCTTCTTCCAGACGGCCGCCGGGGATGATGATCCATCAATTCAAGGTAATTATGATACCACAGGTAAGAAAAAAGAAAAAGTCACCGCTATCGCCATAATCGATAAAATTCCAAGTGTTATGTGCAGACAACCTGCTTGCCGAAATCCAGTTTTGTGCTTGGGAGAGATTTGCCCAGACCCGGGCTTCCAATCGATCCAATTGGCATGAAATTACACGTTATTTGAACGCCCTATCTCCAGTTCGTCTTCCGGTAGCCGAAGAACAAGATCGGCGGCTTCGCTAATATCCGCTATATCTCCACCGGCCGCAACGCAAACGGCGTTATAGAGCATTGCCAGTGATACCGTAAAGTTGACAGGTATTGCTCCAGATTGTTTCTGCCAGTCTCTCGGCGTCTTCTTCGCGGACTTCGGCAAGTTTCAGCAGCACCGTCCGGACAAAAGCGGGTTCATTGCGGCGGGTGTGATTTTTTTCTGGAGCTGGTGTGAGATAGGGTGCATCGGTTTCCACCAGGAGTCTTTCGGCCGGAACGGTCTGAATCATCTTCCGCAGGTCGGCGCCGCGCTTTTTCATCGTCAGAATTCCGGTGATTCCAATAAACAATCCACAATCAAGATACTGGAAGAGTTCGTCAGGATTGCCGCTGAAGCAATGAATCACCCCTTTCATTTCTGGCCCTGCGAGTTCGCGCAGAAGATCGAGGAAGCGACCACCACTGTCTCTTTCATGGAATATCAGGGGAAGTTTCATGTCTTGAGCCAATTCCAGTTGGCGGACAAACCATTTCTCCTGAATTCCGCGTGGTGAATACATGCGGTTGAAATCGAGGCCAATTTCCCCCCAGGCGCGGACCTTATCGTGGTGCGCAAGTTTCTTCATCTCCTCGAGTAAGGTTTCAGTGCAATCTTTGGCATCATGCGGGTGGATTCCGATCGAGGCATGGCAACCAGGAAATTCTTCTGCTATCCGGATCGCTTTGTGGGAGCTGTTGCGGTCCGTGCCAACGGTCATCATTGCGACGACGCCAGCATTGTGGGCACGGTCCAAGACTGCCGGCCGGTCCTTATCGTAAGCCTGATCATCAAGGTGGCAGTGACTGTCAAATATTTTCATCGACTGATCTCCTGGATTTCCCGCCTGCTGATACACCAAAACGATATGGCGTTTAACATCATCATAGGTCAATAGCAATCCTTCGTTTTTTAAGCGAAGGGATCGACAAGTTTATGAGCATATGCTTGTAATTCTTTCCTTGCGATATCGGCGACAGGCAAGAAGCGACACATGTGTTGACCAGCTATATTAACTGAGGGGAGGAATGTAATGTTTGAGATCGTCAGGCGCGAGGAATTGGCTGAAATTAGGAAGATTTTTCCCTATTCCGGTCATTTTTTCCTCTTTCCACTCAAACGGTGCGTCTTACAGTGTTGAGAATGCGGGAGACGTAGCGCTGGGTTTCGGGGAAGGGAACATCACCCTTATATTTTATGACATTACCTGGTCCGGCGTTGTATGCGGATAGGGCCATTCGAATGTCACCGCCAAACTGATCGAGCATTTGGCGCAGGTAACGGGTTCCGCCGTCAATGTTCTGACGGATATCGAAGGGGTTGTCCACTCCCAGTTCCTTGGCTGTGGCCGGCATCAGTTGCATCAGGCCCTGGGCCCCGGCGACAGACACTGCATCAATCTTAAAGTTCGATTCGGCCTTGACCACGGCTCTGATCAATTCAGGTGCCATACCGTATTTTTCAGCGGATTCTCTGATGCAGCTATCGATAGTTTGGGCTGCATTATCATTTCGAATTAAAGATATGCGGTTATGCCTGGGTCGAGATGCTGTTCCTGCGAACGGCGTCCCGCAAGCGGGATCGACTTCTGGTACTGCAGCAGATGACGGGTGTTGGGTAGGTTTTTCCTGTGTATCCGCGGTTATCGCATCCGAGCGGGCGGGCGGTGTAGAATTGCGACACACTTTCCATTGACCATAACGGGGTGAGGGTATCGGGTTGGTCAGGTAATCCACTGCCGTTAATCCACCAGCACCATTTCCAGTATTGCCGGTGTCGCGGGCTATTGTGGATGTCAACAACCGCGAAAAGGGATCGTTGGCGGCGTCCGGGCGCAGCGAGGAGGTTTTGGCACGTCGCGAGAGGTCTTTGATCGGATCCAGACGCGCAAGATAGTCTCGTATCGTCATGGCGCTTTTGCTTAGCACGGCATCCTCCTTAAAGGTTTATCTTTACATACTAAGCAAAATTCATTCCAGTTCGATTCTAAAAACGAATATATTAGGACATGACGCCTTCCGATATTCAGAGAACCTCTTTTGTGTTTTCAGGGCCGGATTATTTCGAATTCCGGTGTCGTGATATCTCTTGGCATTGCGTTCCACTGGTTTCCGCAGAACCGGGTGCGGATCGTGTAGCGTCCCGGGGTCAGATCCGCCGGGATGTTCCATTGAATATGCGCCATCTGGTCGATGTCGAAGAACCGGGGACACTCCCCTTCGGTTGACACCGCAAAGGTGGGTATAAATCGAGTGACTTTCGTTTCCGAATTCCCACTATCGTTCCGGTGGATGACGTCAAACTCTGGCGTCACACCGACGGGAAAAGCGGTCATACGGGTGAATCGCAGGGTGATGGCTTCCCCTGACCGGTAGCGGTCGAAGTCCGTTACAATTCCGATCAGCTTATTGTCTTCGGAGATTCCCGTTCCCACCCCTGAGGTCTTTTCGTCCCAGGAGCGGGCCGGACCAACATCGATGTGAACGGTTTGGCCATGGTAATAACCGGTTCCTCCGAATCCGAGCGCTTTGACGTACTCCCAGATGCGCTTGGCTGGCACGCCTTCCATTATCAAGTCGGCTGCCATTCCGTATTGATGAAGGCTGGCTTTTGCGGCTAATTTGCCCTGGTCACGCAATGCGGTATTGTATGTCGGGTTGCGATATCCCGAGGTGATAGTGATCCGACCACCAGGGGCGAGGCGGTCCTGGAGCAGATCGAGAAATTCGATCAGGCGCAGGGACATTTCGTTTTGGCCCTGACCGTGCGGGGCACCGAACACACGATTGATGGCTGCCACGGCTGCAGGATCGTACGCCCGCCCGTGGCGGTACCGTCCAGTAAACGATTTACCGGACTTTTTACCATACAGATTGATCTGCCCGTCTCCGCTGAAGAAAAACCGGGTTCCATCCGATGCCGCCAAAGGCTGGTGGCTAAACGCACTGATCAATGCCAGCAGCACGGCCGCCAAAATGATCGGCGGGGTTCGCGTCATGAGCGCCTCCTTTCCTGGTGTCTGCGCTTATCAAAAATAATTTCCGATTATTGTACCGTATCGTGCTTATACTTACGTTAAACCGAAAGAAAAATAAACGGGTGGTAAAATTCGGTTTGAGGTCGCATGATCAGAAAGGAGGATACAATGTCACGTCAGCTCGTATCCAGTGGCAGCCATTATGAACCGGTGATCGGCTTTTCGCGGGCCGTTAGGGTCGGAAACCACGTGTCGGTGGGCGGAACCGCCCCGATCGGCATTGATGGAAAGACGGCAGCACCAGGGGATCCTGCCGGCCAAACGCGGAGATGCTTCGAAATCATTCAAGCCGCTTTGGAAAAGGCCGGTGCTGATTTAAACGACATCGTTCGAACACGGATCATGCTTATACGGATAGAGGACTGGGAGGCGGCAGCCCGTGTTCACGGTGAATATTTTCGTGATATCCGCCCGGCCAGCACCATCGTGCAAGTGTCGCGTTTCATCGAACCCGAATGGCTGGTCGAAATCGAGGCTGATGCCGTGGTCGATCGCGGTTGATTCCGGTTCAATATACCTTTTCAATCGTAAGCATTCACAGGGCACCGCATCTGCTTTGTTGTCGGGCACTTGAAGTACAATAGTACGTCTACGCGCCCGACGCCTTGCATCCGCGGCACCTTGTAAACGCTTACAATTACGTGGTCTTAAGCACATTGGATGTTACAACACTGTTAACCGATACTTTCAATCAGACCTTCAGAGGCGATACCGGTCGTTTCCCAGTTGTATGTTTACATGCCATTCTTTGGTGTTATACTTATTTTATGAGCGGCTAGAACCCTATCTCCCGCTGCTTCAGCAGGGCCGTTCGGAAAGTGGGCCATTAAATGACGACACCTGCACGAGAGCGTGTCCTGGCTCTTTTGGCCAAGGAGTGGATCCACAGTGGACCGCCGGGGATAATGGACATTAGCGATATCGTGGCCGTCCTGGCCCAAGCGCCCAGCGAGACGGTTGCGGCGGTGAAGGATCTGTTTACCGATGGTCTGGTCGATATGGACGCTTTAGAGACCGCCGCTTTTCTGACACCCGAGGGCTTTGCAGTCACCGAGAGTACCGCTAAAGGGGAGCCGTGACCGGGCACTCCCTCAACCGAAAGCCGGGACAAAAAATGGAAACAGCCTTTTTCATCTTCATGATTATGGCCTATGTGGTCATCAAGCGGATTTCCGAACAACGCTTGGCCCGGACCCGCACACTCAGCGCTGAAGAATGCCTTCTCCATCTGGCCAGGCTGCACGGTTGCAGCGAATTCGAATTATTCCAAAAAGCGGCCGGTTTTTGGACCGCCACCGGGCCTCGGGTCGAAAAGGATTTCAGGGATTACCTTCTGGGGGGTGATCTGCCGCACTACGTACGAGATTTCGTTCGCAAGAATCCTCTCGACCGGGATCAATTGCAGCAGTTGATTTATAATTCGGGCGGTATCTTTTTCCCATCCTGGAAAGCGTGACCCACGGAGGCGAGGCTGGCGTTTGAGCGCGATGCGGCCAATCTAAGATCCTTAGCTCAGCGAATCTAATTGCGTTGGTTGGCCTTCAGACGGTTCAAAGTGACGCCGCTTGCCAGAATCATGAGCCCACCCGCCCAGAACCGCCAACTCGCCGGATCCCCCAGAAATACGATGCCGATTACAGCGGTGAAAACCACCTCGCTGGACATGAAAACCCCGCCTTCCCATCCCCGACAATAGAAAAAACCCTGATTCATCAGCAGTTGAGCCGAAACTGACGTAAGGATAATTCCCAGAATCATGACCCACTCGACTGCAGTGCCTGGCAGGACCGGGTGATGAAAGAACATGGGAGATGTCACCAGGCTGCCCATAGTACAGAAGTAGAGATAGATAATCACCGGGCCGTTGTTTTCTCTCAGAGTGCGGATCAGCGTTACGGTGATTCCAGCAAACACCCCGCCTACAAGGGCCACGATTTGTCCGAGGAGTCCGCCGTCCAGCTTGAAATCAAACAGGATGCCGACACCGATCAAAACCACCACCGTGCAGGCGATCTCAAGTCTCCCCATCCGTTCGCCGTAGATCAGGTAGGAAAAAAGGGCTGAAAATATGGGGTATGAATAAAAGATGACCAGCGCCGTGGAGACCGGCAACAGCCGTATTGCCGTGACGAGGCTGACGAACGCAACTGATCCGGTGCATCCTCTAATGATGAGTAGATGCGTATTGTTGCCCCTGAAAGGGTTACGGTGACGCCCAAATACCGCCAGAAGAACCACGGCACCGCCGAAGAATCGATAGAAGCCGATATCCCAAACCCGATATTGCGGGTCCAGCAGCTTGACGAGGATATTGAGCAAAGTGTACAAGAGGGCCGCCGATAGCATGAAAAGGGGCCCGGCGACGGCGGCATCCATTTGGATTTTACCCTTTGTCTTTTGATCGTTTTCCATGGTGGTGTTCACTGTATGTTCCATGCATCTAATGCGCGAAACCCCGGTTCGCGATCCGCCGGGATATCTTTTGACCTGTGCGGGAAGGGTATCGTGGTTCGGTCATGCCGCCGTTCCTTCTAAAAAGGTTTTCCTGGTGTGACATAAAAATGGCGGGGATAAAAGCGAAAAATGATGTATGAGTCAGGAATGTGCCGTACGGTGTGCTTTTGATTCAAGCCGTTGAGCGGGATGGCCAGATATTGCGCCTTCTATTTACCTTGGTTGAGCGGTTGAAGGTTCACGGTTCCCAGTTTAAGTGCCATAACTGGTCTCTAACAATCGTATTATGCATCAATTAAGTTGAATTCTATCTGTGTTGCCTTTAATGACTCGTGGTTGGGCACTAATTATTTTTGAAAACAGACGACCAACAAAATCCAGGCATGCGCCCTTCTACCGATGACGCGCGAACTCTGCGACGCGGAATCGGCCCGCTACTGCTGCTGACAACCATATTCTTCTTGAATTTCAATGCAAGGGTCGTCATTGCACCCCTTATGCCCGAGATCGAAGCTGATCTCGGCCTCAGCCACCGTGCAGCCGGCTCTCTCTTTTTCATGATATCCAGCGGCTATTTCATCGCATTGATCGGCTCTGGTTGGATTGCAGCCAGGCTCAACCACCGGAAAACGATCATTCTTTCCACGGTGGTTCTTGGATCGGCCATCGCGTTCACCGCCTTCAGCAACAGTCTTGGATCGATCCGGTTGGCTTTGTTTGCGGTGGGGCTGGCGGCGGGCGTATACTTGCCTTCCGGGATTGCCACCCTCACGGATCTTATCGAACCCCGCCAGTGGGGCCGGGCGATCGCCATCCACGAGATGGCACCCAACCTGGCTTTCGTGATCGCGCCGCTCCTTTGCGAACTCTTGCTGCTTTGGTTTTCGTGGCGCGCAGTCGTTCTTTTCCTGGGCGCCATTACCATTCTGATGGGTATTGTGTATGCCCGTTATGGCGGTGGCGGCAGATTCTCCGGTACCGCTCCGGGACTTGAAGCGATCAACAGCTTCATCGCCGAACCGGCATTTTGGATCATGGTTTTGTTGTTCGGGCTGGGGATCAGCAGTTCCCTCGGTGTGTATACCATGACGCCGCTCTATCTCGTCACCGATCATGGCATCGAACGAAGTCTGGCCAATTCCGTGGTAGCTGCCTCGCGCATATCGGGCCTGTTCATGGCCCTGGCCGGCGGTTGGGCGGCAGACCGTTTCGGTCCCAGGATAACTATGACGGCTGTTTTTCTGTTGACCGGCACGGCAACGATCATCATGGGCATTGGAACCGGCCAGCTGGTTCTGGTCGCGGTGTTTTTACAGCCCATGGCGGCTGTGTGTTTTTTCCCGGCCGGTTTTGCGGCTTTGGCCCGTATCGGCCCGCCCGGTGCGCGTAACATTGCCGTATCCCTGGCCGTTCCCCTCGGTTTCGTGATCGGCGGTGGGGCCGTTCCTCTGTTGATCGGATTCATGGGGGATAGCGTCTCATTTGGCATGGGGATTCTCATCGTCGGATGCTGCATCACCGCTGGCGCGATACCGGCCTATTTTTTGAAGCTCCGGGGTAACGGCCGGTGATCACAAGCTTGATAATCGCAGGGATAGTGCACAGCGGATTACTCTCCACACCGATCCCGGAGATCCTCGCATCGGTTTTCGTGCGGCGGTTGGTAGAAAGGCGCGGCGACGCGGACTCTGTTGCGGTGTATAACCAGGCGTTCGAAGCCGGCGTCAACACGTCTTTGGCAGAATGGCAAGAGTGAACACCTGTAACCTGTTGTGCTGACTCTTTGGACCGCGGCCAGTGCAGCGACGGAAGTAAATACTATGAAAGCATTAACGGAGGACCAAGCAAATGACAATAAATCCGATTGCCGTTTTTTACGAACACCCGACATGGTTTGTGCCGCTTTTTGCCGCGCTGGAGCGAAGAAATGTCCCCTACGAAAAGATATTCGTTCCGGACCACGCCTTCGACCCGTCACTGCCGGAGCTGCCCTACGCGATCATCGTCAACCGCATGAGCGCGCAGCCTTCTGGTGGGTCTCACTCTCAAATTGTCCTTTACGTCAAACAATACCTGGCTTACCTGGAGCGCATCGGCATGCGGGTGATCAACGGTTATCAATCGTACGAAATCGGAACATCCAAAGCCCTTCAGGTTACCCTCTTGCAAGCGTTAGGACTCCCATTTCCGCAGACACGGGTGATTCATCGTGCGGAGCAGGCGCTGAAAGCCGCCGAAGCCGTGGGATATCCCGTGCTGTTCAAACCGAATATCGGCGGCAGTGGTACCGGTATTCAGCTTTTTACGGCCCCAAAAGAGCTCGAGGCGGCAGTGATTCAGGAGGCGTTGGACTTCGGGATCGACCACACGGCATTGATCCAGGAGTATTTGACCGCCGAAGACAATGCCATCATCAGGGTCGAGATTCTCAACGGTGACTATCTCTATGCGATTCGGCTGCCGATGAAAGCAGATAACTTCAATTACTGCCCGGCTGATGGGTGCAACATCGATACGTTCAACCACTGTCCGGTCGGGAAAGGGGAATCGCCCCGCCCTTCTACGGACATCGAAACATACAGTCCGCCGCCGGACGTCGTCGAGGCGGTCAAACGGATCGTCGCCGCCTCATCTGCGGATCTCGGCGGGGTGGAGTATCTTATCGATGCCGCGAGCGGGCGAATCTACTATTATGACATCAACCCCTTGTCCAATTTTGTCGCCAATGCCCCCCAGGTGGTCGGCTTCGATCCCGTGGAGAATTTTATTGACTTTATCATCGAATGCCGTGACAGGAAGACGAGCTAGGTTCCCCCAGGCTACATGTATCTATTCAGCACTGCGTAAGATCGATAGACCAGCAATACGTTGAAATCAAATTATACCGTTTACAGGCCCAGGTAGGCTGTTTTTATATGCGGGTCATCCAGTAGATCGGTTGCGGGACCCTCCATGGCGATGCGGCCGTGTTCAAGCACATATCCCCTGTCGCTTAAGCTCAACGAATGTTTGACGTCTTGCTCCACGAGAAGGACGGTGGTCCCCTTGTCGGCGATTTTGCGGACGGTTTCGAATATACTTTTAATAAGAATCGGTGCCAGCCCGAGCGAGGGTTCATCCAGCATCAACAACTTGGGCCGAGACATCAGTCCCCGGCCGATAGCCACCATCTGCTGTTCGCCGCCGGACAAGGTCATGGCTATTTGTGATTCCCGTTCCTGGAGCCGCGGCAAAAGTGAATATACTTCCTTCAAGGTCTTTTCTTGCAGCCGATCGGCGCGATTGCTGTAGGCGCCGACAATCAGATTGTCTTTTACTGTCATCAGGGTGAACAGGCGCCGTCCTTCGGGTACCTGAACGATACCCCTTTCGACGATGTTCTCGGGCGGTTGATCATGGGTGGGAAAACCTTCGAAGAGAATATCTCCCTGCGACGGTGTCATCAGGCCGGATATCGTCTTCAAGAGGGTGGACTTTCCGGCACCGTTACTGCCGATGATGCTGACCACTTCGCCTTCCTTAACGGTCAGAGAAAGATCGAATATCACCTGCACATCACCGTAGAACACATCGATGTTCTTTATTTCAAGAAACGGCATAATCCTCTCCCAGGTAGGCTTTGATGACATTCTCGTCTGCGGCGACAGCCTGTGGTGTGCCCTCTGCTATTTTTCGACCGAAATGAATCACGACAATCCGGTCGGAGAGGGCCATGATGGCGCGCATGATGTGCTCAATCACGAAGATAGTGATGCCCTTGTCTCGAAGCTGACGGATAACATCCACCATATCATCCACTTCCGCCGGTCTGAGACCGGCCATCACTTCATCCAGCAAAAGCATTCTGGGTTCGGTGGCCAGTGCTCGGGCGATCTCCAACCGTTTACGGTCAGCGATCGTAAGATTGCCGGCGCGGATATCTTTTTTGTCAGTGAAATTGAGGAGGTCAAGCACCTGAATTGCCTTGTCGCGTGCATCACTGGTTTTGCCAGTGACGGCAAACGCCCCGACCATGACGTTGTAGAGCACGTTTTTCGAGGCAAAAAGTTTTACATTCTGAAATATTCGCGCCAGGCCTTTTTTGCAAAGGTTCCAAGGCTTGCGGCCATTGATCACATCTCCCCTGAACCGGATGTGTCCCTCTGTTGGTGCATACACTCCGGCGATGCAGTTGAAGGCGGTGGACTTCCCGGCGCCATTGGGTCCGATAAGGCCCAGGATCTCCCCCTCTTCGATATGGATATCCAGGCTGTCAATCGCCCGGAGACCACCGAAGTCCTTTGTCAGACCCGTCACTTCCAGAATATTCATGACATGCTTTTCTCCGGTTTGTTGCAGATTTTTTCGATCACTCTGTTGTACATTCTGGTCAGGGGTTCCTGTATTCCCCGCGGCTGAAAAATCATTACCAGAATCAGGACCACACCGAAGATAATCAGGTGCATCCCCGGTAGTGTGTCGCCAAAATAGATCCGCGAGAAATCGCTCAATGGCCGCAGAAGGAGCGCTCCGAGAACCGGGCCGGCAATCGAGCCGCGGCCGCCGATGAGTGCGATAAAGGCGATTTCGAAGGACAGATCCAGCGAGATGATACTTTTGGGATGGATATACAGGGTGAACTGAGCGTAAAATGTCCCGGCAAGTGCAGTCAGAAAGGAACTCATGGCCATGGCGACCAGTTTGGTGCGGGCAACGTTGATACCCAGGGCCATAGCGGCTTCCGGCTCTTCTCCACCGGCATTAAGGATGTAACCGAGTTTGGAACGGGAGAAGAACCAGGTCAGTGCCAACACGGATGCGAGCATGATCAGGATAATATAGTAATAAGGGACTTTGCTGATAAAGAGCAAATTGACAAATCCGGTCTCCAGCGGCGGAATCTGAAGTCCCCGGGGGCCGTTAATGATGAAAGGACCGAGTTTGTCGATGTTTTCCACCATTACACGCAGGCCTTCGGCGAAAGCGATGGTTGCCAAAGCGAAATATGCGCCGCGCATCTTTAAGGTCGGCAATCCAATGATGACCCCAACGATGGTCGCCAGGAGGCCGCCGATGACCATACCGATCCAGGGACTGATGCCGTACTGAAGAAAAAGTATGGTCGAAGTATACGCACCGATACCTATAAATGCGGAATGTCCCAGCGGCAGCACCCCGGCGAAGCCACCTACCAGGTTCCAGCTTGTGGTCAGGTAAGCGTAGAAGAATACCAGTATCAGAATATGGAGGTACGTGGCACTCTGCAGAACCATTGGTAGCCCGAACGCCACGATGAGGATCGCGATGAGTGCTATCCTGTTAACATTTTCTCGCGTCATGCCATTTCCTTTAGAATGACTACCAGTCGTATTTGACGCCAAACAGCCCTGAAGGTTTGACGAAAAGGACAATCAGAAACAACCCGTATACGATGGCCTCGGTCCAGGTGGCCGTCATAAACTGCGGCGCCACGGATTCGATAAGGCCAATGATGATGCCCCCCAGAATGGCGCCACCGATGCTGCCCAGGCCGCCCAGTACGACGATTATGAATCCTTTGATATCGAAGAGCACCCCCACCGTGGGGAACACATTGTAAAACGGGATCAGGGTCACGGCGGCCACCCCAGCAGTGGCCGTGCCGATGCCGAAGGCCACATTGTATACCCTGTATTGGTTGATTCCCATGAGACTGGCCGCTTCCCGGTCGAGACTGGTGGCCCGGATGGCGCGCCCCATGCGGGTTTTTTGAAAAAACAGTGTAGACAGCCAGTGCCGTGAGGATCGCAGCCCCAAAGCCCCAAAGTTTCGGTACGGAGACGAGCATATCGCCGAGTTCCAGCATTCTGCCCCTCAAAGGGTTGTCCTGAATGTTGCGATACTGCGGCCCGAAGACCAAAAGTGTCAGGTTGTCGAGTATGTACCAGACGCCTGTCGTGACGATGATGACTGTAATGGGTTCGCGGACCTGTTTTTCGGCCTTGAAAATCGGTTTAATAACGATATCCTGAAGATAGTATCCGAATAAGAACATTACCGGTACCACCAGGACCAGGGTCAGGTAGGGATGAAGCCCGGTCAGCATCACCGCCCAGTAGGCCACATACATGCCCACCATCAGCAGCGAACCGTGGGCGAAATTGATGACTTTGAGCACGCCGAAAATGATGGTTAGCCCCAGGGCTGTCAGCCCGTAAATGGAGCCCATCAGAATCCCGTTTATCGTGTCTTCCAGTATGTAAATCATGGTTTTCTCCAGCCTGGGAGGGCAGCGGTTCCCTCGGTGCGCATCGCAAATTGGGGCCGGATAAGGGTGCAGTGCCATAGCGTCCGGCACCGCACCCTATCTGATCGGATCCCTGAGCACCGATTACTTCATCGGGAAGACCGGTTTGTAGCCTGCCCGGCGGGCGCTAGCCGGCCATACGGTAATTCGTTCCAGGCCGCTTCCCATATCGCCGATTTGGACGATGGACAGCGCGGCATGTTTGTTCTGCCCATTGCTGTCGAATTCGATGGCGTCATAGGAGGCGATCATCGCCGGACCACTTCTCAAGTTGGTTTCAGCCAGGGCCTTGCGGATTTTCTCAGGATCAAGAGATCCGGCACGCTCCAGGGCGTCTGCGATGACGTACGTGGCGATATAGGCATCTACCGATTCGCCAGCCAGGTTGTAACCGTAGCGTTCCTTGAACTTGGCATTTATTTCTTTTACACCGGGCTTGTTGACGTCGGTTTCCCACTCGACAATGTCAAACAGATAACGGGCGTTGTCACCGGTGGCCGTTAAGAATGACGGGTCGGCATGTCCGCCGCCACTGCCGATAATGGCTTTTAGCTTTACCTTGTATTCCGCCAAGGTGTTGGTCAACAAAATGGCGTCGGCGGCATTGGAGACGAGCAATAGCGCATCCGGCTGTGCCCGGCAATTTTTTGATAATCACGGACTCAAGTCAGTGGCCGTGGAAGGGTAGGGTTCATCCAGCACGATTTCGTACCCGCCTTTTTGGGCCAACTCTCGCCATTGCCCGGCGAAACCCTTGCCCCAGTCACCATTTTCATAAACGAAAGCCAGCTTTTTGATCGGCGTGCCGAATTCTTTTTGCACATCGGCCAGGAAAGCAAACTGATCCCGGGTCCACCAGCCGTCTTTGGCAGCAATTCGGAAGACAGTTTTGAAGCCCTGCTCGGTGATTTTATCTGCCACTGATACCGGAACCACGAAAGGTATTCCGTAACGCTCGGCAACGGCGGTGGTCGGGTACGTTACGGCGGAGTTCCAGCACCCGGTGAGAAGGTGCACTTTTTCCGTGTTAATCATTCGTTCAGCTTCGGCAACGCCTTTTTCCGGTTTCGATTCGGAGTCAGCATAAAGCATCTCGAGTTTGGCACCACCCAGAGATTTAATTCCTCCGGCAGCGTTGATTTCCTCAACGGCCATTTCCCGGGCGTTCTTGCCTTGCTGCCCCACGGATGCCGACGGACCCGATAGCGGGATAATGTTTCCGATACGAACCACTTTGTCAGCGGCCCCTGCGTTGCCGGAGAGACCCGGTAGAATCGTAAACACGGCCAGTGCCCCCATCCAAACGGCAAGCTTGAAATACTTTTGGTTCGATTTCATCTTAACTCCTCCTTTTTGCTAATAGTTGTTTGATTGGCTCGCGAGCGGTCTTTTTCAGGTGATTAACCACTCATAATTCGGTTACGGTGTGCGAACTGCCTTCAGCAGAGCATCTGTATAGATAGTACACCATATGGTCCGGCACAATGCCGAAGATAATGATTTCTTTGATCCTCTCTGCCAGTGATTTCTCGAAGGAGACCACCATAAACAACCCGCCGTTGGTGGGTTCTTCATAGAATTTACGGGCCGGGAGGTCTTCACCGAATTCCGCCAACCGCTCGAGAAAGACGTCAAAATCGGTGATAAAGCCTTTTTTCGATCGGTTTTCGATAATCAGATAACAAAGGCGCGGATCAAGACCCTTTTTAATATCCGTGAAAGACGCCTTTGCAACCCTGTCCATAATCATTTTTCCAATGAGGCTAGCGCATCTTCGAGAATGGCCAGGCCTTTCTCCAGATGCTCGTCGGTTATGACCAGCGGCATGAGCAGACGGATTACATTACCATAGCTTCCGCAGGTCAGCAGCATCAGTCCGTGTTCCAGGCAGAATTTGGCTACGGCCTTGGTTTCATCGGCCGCCGGCTGCTTGGTTTTGCGGTCCTTGACCAGTTCCATGGCCAGCATCGGGCCCAGGCCCCGCACATCGCCCACGATTTCGAATTGTTCCTTGAACCCATCCAGCCGTTTACGAAGACGTTTTCCAAGTGCTTTGGATTTCTCCAGGATGTTCTCGGTTTCGAAGACGTCGAGTACGGCAAGGGCCGCTCGGCAGGCAACCGGATTGCCGCCGTAAGTTCCGCCGATACCGCCGGCATGAATCGTGTCCATAATATCTTTTCTGCCGACCACGGCACTGAGCGGCATACCAGCCGCCAGGCTTTTGGCGACCGTGGTTAATTCGGCCTCTACACCCCACTGTTCCATGGCAAACATGGTGCCGGTGCGGCCGATTCCGGTTTGAATTTCATCGGCGATCAAGAGGATGCCGTACTTTTCACAAATTTTCTTTAACTTCGGGAAATATTCCGGTGGCGGACAGATGAACCCGCCTTCGCCCTGAACCGGTTCGGCTATTATTGCGGCAGTGGCTTCCGGGGCCACGTATTGAATGAAAAAATCTTCGAGGTAGTCGGCGCAAGCCGTACCGCATTCTGGATAGCTGAGATTGAACGGGCAGCGATAGCAGTAGGCAAAGGGCATGCGGTAGATTTCCGGGACGAAGGGACCGAATCCGTGTTTGTAAGGTTTGACTTTGCTGGTCAGTGACATACCCAAGTAGGTGCGACCGTGAAAACCATTTTCAAAGGCGATGACGGCTTGTCGCTTGGTATAGTAACGCGCTATTTTTACGGCGTTTTCCACCGCTTCGGCCCCGCTGTTGACCATCACGGCTGATTTGTCGAATGATCCCGGGACCAGCCGGCAGAGTTTTTCTGCCAAGTGCACCGCCGGCGCGTAGGGCATCACCATGAAACAGGTATGGGTTAATTTTTCGGCCTGATCCTTGATAGCGGCGACGACCCGGGGGTGTGAATGCCCAACATTCATTACGGCAATTCCCGCCCCGAAATCGATATACTCCTTACCCGCCACATCGTACAATAGGGCACCAATACCCTTTTCGATATAACGGTCGGTGGCACTGGCGTAACCTTTGGCCATTGTTTTTTCCCGTAAAGCTTTCAAGGTATCGTTGTCGTTGAGAATGTTCATAACTTCTCCTTGTTGAGTGGCATTTGTCGGTCAATCGCTGGACGGTACCTGGGCCCTCTATCCCTATTTCTTCAAATGAAACCTTGGGGGATGTATAGAGGCATGGGAACACAACGATTTCATGTTACAGCAACAATCGGACCAGTATTGGTGGTGAGGACAGATATGACTATATTTCAGATGCTTGGCAGGAAACGCTCAACGTCTGATCAGTCGGGTTTGATTCAAAGATGAATCATATTGATTTGTATCTAATTGATATTGTGTGTTATACGCATGTAATTCATTATTGAATCATCATAGAATTTAATTAATCGTTGAATTTCAATTAGATGAAGTAGGGTTTGATTCAATTTTGAATCAGTTAAAGGTGAGCCGATGATGTTTCATTTTTCGAACCACCGTTGGTTGACTGATTCCAAGGGCTGCAGCCAACTCACGGGTAGTTCGACATCGCCGCATGGCATCTTCGAATAGTGATTTTTCAAAGTCCCGCAGCGCAATGCTGTAAGGTTTTTCAGAGCCGGCTTGTCGCATTAAGGCCATCGATGGACGACACTCTTTTGTTAGGCTTCGCGCAATGAAATCGTCCAGCACTGGCTGATTGCTCATCACTACGGCTTTCTTGAGCATATTTTTCAGCTCTCGGACGTTGCCCGGGAATCGGTAGTTCTGCAATATCAACAACCCTTCTGCTGACACCTGTTTGCCTAGTTTTGAAACGTCGATTGTATTGCTGCAGGAAATGATTTACCAGTTCGAAAATGTCGTCGGGCCGCTCACGAAGTGATGGTATCTTTAATGTAAATGCATTTAAGCGGTAATAAAGATCACCGCGGAAAACCCGTTGACTCACTAAGGTTTCCAGTTCACGGTTGGTTGCTGCAATCACCATACAGTCGATCTTTCGCGGCCTTGTGCCTCCTAATTTCAGGACTTCGTGATCGTCAAGATACTTCAACAATTTTGCTTGCAGCGGCAGGGGAATGTCACCAATTTCGTCAAGAAAGAGAGTTCCGCCGTGAGCAAGTTCGATGAGGCCGGCCTTGCCCCTCTCGCGAGCGCCCGTGAATGCTCCTTTTTCATATCCGAAGAGTTCGGCTTCCAGCAATTGTTCTGGCAGTGCCGCACAGTTAATTTGTATGAAAGGCATACGTTGACGCCGGCTATTTTGATGGATAAATTTTGCCAAAAGACCCTTCCCGGAGCCGGATTCGCCGAGTATCAGAATATTTGAGGCCTCAATACGCGAAAGTTTCAGGGCGGCTTCCAAAACTTTACGCATCTGTTTACTCTCAGCAATGATATTTTGTTCTTTGAGCTCCCTCATGCTTAAGCCCGCTAATTGGTCCTTAATCTTTTCGGCTTCCAGCCGCGATTGTTCCAGTGCTTCCTGAATGGCATTGAGTTGTGTCAGGTCGCGCTCGTTGACTACCACCAGATACAGATCACCGGCTTCGTCGAATACAGGCGTGCCGGTGGCCAACAGATACTTTCCGGTTCGTTGAATGTACTGCATGACACTGACCTGGCGCTTGGTATCGAGAACTTCGAGTGTTACCGAGCGGTCAAAGAACCCGCTCTTCATGAGATCAGACACGTTTCTTCCAACGATGTCTTCCGAACGGATTCCATTGAGTCGTTCTGAGGCTTCATTGACGCTGATGACCTTACCGATCGCGATCACACACCCAGATACCGTCTGAAGAGGCTTTGAAAATGGCTGCCAGCTGACGATTCATGCGCTTGTATGATTCAAGTTTTCGGGCAACATTTTCGAACTGATTCATTTCCTGAAAATTACAAACCGCTCCAAGTGTATTTTGGTTCTTCCGGATCAAGGTGATATCTAATATGAGGTCGATGGTTTTCCCCTTAATTTGATGACCTAACACCGGTGATTCGGTTTTCAGGCATTGCATCACCTGGGGTCCGGTAAGTGGCAGCAGTTCGGTTATCATCTTGCCGGCATGGGTCGTCAAGGACAAACCAAGTACCGATTCGGCCTGTCTATTGATGTGAGTAATCCGTCCTTTGGTATCTGTGACGATGACACCGGTGCTAATAATTCCGAATATCTCTTTATGGGTAATATCCCCGACCATAAGGTCTCCAGGACTAGCTGATTGATGGTTATCTTAGAGGCGACGACTCATGTTTCATAATGCCTTTCTGCCCAATATTTAGCGTATCGATCCAGGAATTACTTATATATTTTTTCGACCCTGGAAGCAACCATGGCCGGTTGCCTGCAGGTTAGCAGCCGGTCATCTTGAAGGTCAGCCTCGCTGGCTTCACGGAAAATAGCAGATGGCAGACCTCGAAGCTGGTTGAATCGGTATCCATCTCAATATGCAAAGTGGGGTTACGTTTTTTCCAACGTGCCAATTGGTACTAATCTCGACAGTTGCTTAAATCAGGTTAACGTTATGTGAGAGTTTTTAAAATCACTCAAACCGGCCGATTCGAGCTCATTTCCATGCGGCCGATATCGGTGCGGATTCAAATTCAAGGTGGGCTTGATATATGATACCTTCGGGTTTTGATGTCATCGTTGTCGGTTTGGGCACAGTCGGAGCGGCAACCTGCATGGAGCTTGCCCGCCGAGGTGTTTCCGTGATCGGGCTGGATGCGTTTCGACCGCCTCACCGGTTTGGCAGTCATCACGGCGAATCGCGCAGTATCCGCAGGGCCTATATGGAAGGCACCGGCTATGTCCCCCTGGCACTGCGGGCGTGGGAGCTGTGGCGAAGATTGGAAAAAGACACCGGTACAGACCTCCTGGCTAAAACGGGCAACTTA
The DNA here is from genome assembly GCA_963848135.1 of uncultured delta proteobacterium. Taxonomy (GTDB): domain Bacteria; phylum Desulfobacterota; class Desulfobacteria; order Desulfobacterales; family SG8-13; genus JARFQH01. Next base: position 580,048 of record CAWKCK010000005.1, on the reverse strand, counting down.
ACGGTAGGGCCACGCGATGGTACGGCCGTGGCGGGTTTTCTGGCCAGCGCTCGCGCCCACGGTATTGCTTTCGAAGATCTGACGGCGGCTGAGATTCGCCGTCGCTGGCCACAGTTGGTGCCGCACGATGGGTTTGTGGGCGGATTGGAAAAGGAAGCCGGTGTGCTTTTTCCGGAAACCGCGATCGACCTGTTTTTGTCGGAAGCAAAGAAAGCGGGCGCGACGCTTCGGTTCAATGAGCGCGTTGACCGGTGGCGGGAAACCGGCGACCGTGTCACGATCCAAACGACCCAGGCAGAGTACGAAGGCGATTGTTTGTTTCTGACCGCCGGCGCCCGAAACAAGCGATTGCTGAAAACGTCGGGTTCCTATTTGTCTCCCAAGCGCGTTCCGATTCTATGGGTGACGCCTCCGCAGTCGCAGGATTTTTGCCTGGGAAACTTGCCTGTAAATTTTTGGCAGTTGCCCCTATCCGGAGATGCCGGCAACCCGAATTACCTTGAACTTTACGCCCTGCCTATAACCAGGCCTGGCGGACGTGTGAAAGTGGCCGCCCACAACCATCTTGCTGACTGTGATCCCGATACGATGACCAATGAGGTCAAGGCCGAAGAGATGGCGACGATCCGCCGGTTCCTGGAGGAATTCATTCCAACGCTGGCAGCGTGCGAAGTCATCACTGATGTATGCCTCTATTCTTTGACGCCGGATGGAGATTTTGCACTGGGGCTACTTCCCGGCCACAGCAATGTTTTCACTGCCGCTCTTTCCGGCCATGGCTTCAAGTTCGCTCCAGTGTTAGGAGAACTCCTGGCAGATATCGCTATGGGAAACACGCCGGCGTTCGATTTGTCCATGTTTGCCATCAGTAGATTCGCAAACCAAAGGATGCCTTGACATCGTTTCTGGGATCGTACTGATAGTTTTTGACTACCACAATGACCTCGTTCGGCTCAGGTTGACCTCTATGGCTGCATGCTTACATTATAGTTGAAAACAGAGGAAAGGCGATTAAACGAAATATCCTTAGGAGGTCATAAGATGTCTAATAAAGAGCAAAGCTATGTTGAAACTGAAAAAGAAAGAGAAGAAGGTCACGCGGACACCCGCAAGAAGAATTTTGAGTGCGAAAAACCGGATCCGAATCTCGGCTGCGATCCCGGGATCGACGTTGCGGGATAATTAGTTACGGCAGAGTCTTAAAGAGGCATTAAATTTCACCATTGCACCCAATAGGCAGAGTCTTTCGAGACTCTGCCTTTTTCGATCCATCAAAGGGCAACTAGTGGTAGTCGTGGGTACCTTTGACAACCTCGATGCCGAAATTTTTGGAAATGATGGTTGCCATCTGATCGGCACTTGAGTAGGGACAATCCGGCTTGGCATTAACGAGACAGGAACTCAGGTAAATTTTATCGGGCTTTATTTCCGACAGCTTCATAGCCATTCCCACCGTCGGTACCAAGGCCCTTCCCGGGCATTCGCACTTAACGAAAGAGACCACCTGGGACTTTTCTTCGAAATTTCCCTCTCCCAGAGATGCTGCTTTCAGGCAGCGCCATTCTCCCGGGCATCCGTAACCGCTTTCCATGTATGCGCCACAACCAACAACGGCGACCTTTTCCATGATTTACCTCCCATCGCTGCATTTTTCTTGGGTTTCCAAAAGAGTCGTTGCTTTAGAGATGAACGGTTTGCGACATTAATAGGTTGCATATATGAGCATATGCTCATATATAGCCGTTCCGTCATGGCCCGTCAAGTCTATACTGACCATCCATGAATATATTTTTCCAGCAGAGCTGGGAAAAAGTATGTCATCGATCGGCTAATATCCGTCCTGCAGACAATTTTAAATCTTCACCAATTCTCACCCAGCAGCTCGAAAGACCCTTGCGGTTTGACGCAGGCCGGGCACTTATCGGGAGCCTCTTTGTCTTGATGGAGGTAACCGCAGTTTCGACAGCGCCAAACCTTGACCTCGCTGCGGGTAAAGACGCTGCCAGTGGATATATTGTGAGCCAGTTCACGGTAGCGTTTTTCGTGTTGCCGTTCAGAAACACTGATGGCATCCCATGTGTCGGCAGCTCGTTGAAACCCTTCATCCCGGGCGACTTCGGCAAATCCCGGATACATTGTGGTGTGCTCGTACTGTTCACCATCAGCAGCATGTATGAGATTTTTATAGGTGCTTTCGACGACCCCGGTTGGAAATTTCCAGGTAATCTCCATTTCGCCACCGTTGAAAAACTTAAAGAATCGCAAGGCATGCTCGCATTCATGGTTGGCGGTTTCTTCAAAAATGTCGGCTATTTGTATGTAGCCTTCATCTCGGGCCCGGCGCGCAAAATAGGTGTATCGATTCCGGGCCTGGGATTCACCTGCAAATGATGTCAGTAGATTTTTCGCCGTTTGACTTTCTCTGAATTTACCCAAATTAACCCCCTTTCTTTCTGAGGAATAATGAGATTGTGATTTATGCGTGACATCGAATACCTTTTTCATCGAGATCTGTGCTATTTGTTGCCAGCCGATCCTGTCTGTAATTAATCACAGTATCGAGAACCAATCAAGGTGATCTGAGACCATTTATGTCCTTGACCCTCGATGAGTGGCATCAACCAATTGAGAATGATCACAAAATGGTTGCACACCGAACGAGAATCTGCTTGGAATGTCGAAAATCAAACACCGGGGGTTGCGTTCAAGTAATGGTGAGTTGTTCTTGAAAATGGGCCGGCAGCGGAAGGTCTCAATTAATTGAAGAACGGAATGATTCAGGAAAAAAACGGGATGGATCGGCGAGCCTTTGCCATGTTGCTTTTCATGTGCTGTCTGGTCACTTTCGGATGCTATTTCGCGGTTTCCATGCGGTTGCCCGTGGTGCCGTTGTATGCCCGTAATTTCGGGATAACCACCGCGCAGATCGGCGTCATAAATGCGGCTTTTTACCTGATGGCGGGACTTTTGTCCCTGCCTTCGGGGATTTTATCCGACCTGTTCGGGCGCAAGCAGTTGGCCATCACCGGATCGTTTATCCTTTTTGGCGGCATGCTTCTGCTGTATTTCGGGCGGTCATATGTTCAACTGGCAGGGGTCTATCTCCTCCTGGGGGCAGGCATTGCCGCATTCGGGCCCACAATGATGTCTCTGGTTGCGGAAATTACACCCCCCACTCACATGGGACGCGCCTATGGGTGGTACACCACTGCGCTGTTTTGCGGATTGGGTATGGGCCCCGCCGCCGGCGGGGTCATCGGCAAGTGGCTGGGCTTTCGTCCGGTATTCTTGATCGCCGCTGGTTTCGTTGTCATCAATATCTGGCTGCTGTTGCGTTACTTCCCGGCCCTGGCGTCAGGTGCCGATGGGCACAAGGGCAAGGGCCGCTGGCGGGAGGATATTAGTAAAATCTACACCAATTGGCCATTAATCGGCTGTTGGGTATCCGCCTTCAGTGCCTGCGTCATCGCCGGGATGTTTTTCACTTTTTTGCCTCTTTATGCAGACAACCAGGGCTTGGATGTTGGGCAGATCGGCATCGTTTTTCTGGTCCACTCGGTAACCAACGCACTGTCACGCATTCCCTTCGGCTTTTTCAGCGATCGTGCCGGCCAACGTAAATACCAGGCCTTGGTTGGTTTCCTGATGGTGACCCTGTCGATTGCCGGATTCGCTCCGGCCAGAACTTTTTTGCATTTCATCGCTGCCGCATTCGTTTCAGGGGTGAGTATGGCCATCGCCTTTACCTCCATCGGCGCCCTCATCGCCGAGACCGTGGCGCCCCGATTCCGGGGACTGGCCATGGGGGGATATAACACCTGCATTTATTTCGGTCTAATGGCGGGCTCCATCGGCTTGGGGCCGCTGATCGAGGCTGTGGGCTTTTCCAGGGGTTTTCTGCTCACTTCCGTGATTAACTTCCCGTTCCTACTGTTTTTCGCCTGGAGCATGATGGGGTATGCGCAAGAGCGCCGAAGTCGGTAAACAATCGTATCGCAAGCATTTGCTTCATGGTATCAGGTTTAATCGGTGCGTGGCCGAGACCGTCGAGATCCGCTCCGGCGCTACGCCTGCCTCATCGGCGAACTCGGGCCACCGGCGCACAGCCGATCCAACGGCTGCCAGAATCTCAAAAGGCTTTTTTATGTTGTAGTGTTTTGCCACTGCGATAAGGTCCTGCTGCGCGATTCCGTCCGTTTTTCCGTTGATCGTCATCTGGTGACGGTTGGTCCATTTTCCCTGCGAGTTGTAGCTCCAGATGACATCGAAGGCCGGTGCCAGATGCCATTGCCCTTCCCGATCCATGAGAAAAGCGATATTGCGCGTATGGTCATCCTGATTGCGGGCGACAACATTGAAGACCATTCTGCGGTAGAGTTGCGCAACCGTGGCTTGTCCCAGATTCAACTGTTGACAGGTAGACATGGCGGTTTCATAACTGTAGCGTCCGGGTTGGTTGAAGTCATAGTGCCCAATGGCACAGAGGGATTGCATGTGGATCTTCTCGTCTGTGCGTGTTCGGTCGAACCGGCGCGTCATGAAATGCGCCCGCCCGCCTTCCTCCATCAACCGGCATTCGGTCATATCTATGCCCGCGGTTGTTGCCATCCGGTGGTAAGCGTATTCTATTCTGCCGTAGCCCTCAGGATCCCCGAGCGTGTCCTGGTTCACACCGTCAAACTTCAAAATCCAGTATTCATAGTCTTTGGGGGCGGGGACCTGGCCGGATCTGACCTCTCCGGTCGTCGGATTCCATGCAATAACGGCTTTGGCCCGTGCCCCACCGGCGGATGTCCCTACACGAAAGATCGTGTCCAGGGCGGTTGATTCGTGGTCGGTCAGGTTCACAAAAAGATTCTTTCTTTCCGAAAGAATCTTGCCGGCAAGCTCGACCAGTTCGGATACCTCCAGGCGGACCGATTTTTGCTGCGACACAAGGGCGGGTTCAAACTCAAGGGCGCCCATGCCGCGGCTTCCCATGTAGCAGAGTCGTTCGACAGGGTTGAAATCTTCGAGGGAACGCCCCTGTTTGAGAAGCCAGGTTTCGATAAGAACCGTGCCGTATCGATCGGGCAACGAATCGGCCAGCAGGCCCGGCAGTCCATAGAATGTTTTTCGGTTCAATTCCGGGAAAGTATAGATCGCCGGACGCAACGGTACCGTGAGCGGCGCAACCGCCAACTGGTTGCGCAGGAATGCGGGGTCGTACTCAAATGCGGCGAAACCCTGATCGTCATTCCAGGCCACGGCACCGACCGATTCTCCCCAAAGTTTGACCTCGGCAACAGATACGGGCATGTGGCGATTATCCTTTGTTTCCGGCACGGCGGCCGGTTGCCCTCTGTCGCGCCTTGCCCTTTAATTTTGCCAGCTGAAGGGGGCTTATACCCGGATCGGGCAAGAGGGAATCCAGTTGGTCGAGTTTACGAAGAGCACGGAGGATTTCGATAAAAGAGCTGAGACCGCACCCTTTGCCAGCCTCCAAATCGAGTATCACACGACGCGATACACCGGCGAATTGAGCCAGTTTTGCCTGGGTCGTATTCTGATTTAGCCGTTCTCTGCGAACGCGTTGACCGATTTCTGTCAGTACTGCCTGATTGTTAAGCATAGTTAAATTCATAACATATCTTTATTGTAACAATAAATATATTTTAATGACTTAAAGCAACATTTATATTATCTAAATTATAGATGAGACTTACCTTCTATAGTAATAAAATATTAAATATGCAACTTTTATTTGTATTTAATAAGCTTAGGAACACTTATTTGCAACATTATAAAGAGTGTCTCTCGGAGCGGTCTGTTGTCATCAGCTTATGTATGACCCAGCGTAACGCAATCACCGACTGTGTATGCGATGTTTTTCTGTAATCCTAAATTATAGGTGGTAATTTTACCCCTTATAGTCACCTCTAAAAACCAATATTGCGTTTATCATATCGAGTACTAAATTTACTATTTAATCAAATTCTACAATTCATCTATTTTTCCACCCAAGAAAGGAGATCATTTGATGCCGCCAGACAAACTTTTTACGCCATTTACGATCAACCAGTTTACCCTTAAAAACCGTATCGGGGTTGCGCCCATGACCCGAATGTCTTCAAAAGAGGATAGCATACCACGCGCGGACGTCCTTGAGTTCCTCGTTCGCAGAGCCCGAAGGGGTGCTGCGATCGTTTACACCGAGGCGATTGTGACCGACTACGAAAGTGCCCAGGGATATCCGGGGCAAGCGCGTCTTTTGACCCAGCGCCAGATCGATGCCTGGCGGCCGGTTGTCGCCGCAATCCAAAAAGAGGGCGCTGTTGCCATCATGCAGATGTTTCACTGCGGTCGCATGGCATGGCCGGAAATCAACCCGGCCGGTCGGGTGATCGCACCCAGTCCGATAACGCCCGAACAGGATAACCCGCTGACCGGTCAACCGTATCCTGTACCGGATGAAATGAGCCGGTTCGATATCGATCATACTGTTCAAGGATTTGTCGAAACGGCTCGCGGGGCGGTGGCGGCCGGATTCGATGGGATCGAAATCCATGGTGCGCATGGCTACCTGATTTGCAACTTTTTGTCATCTTATTCGAATCGGCGCAAAGACGGTTATGGCGGTTCGGTCGAAAACCGGTTCCGGTTTGCCCATGAAGTCATCCAGGCCGTCCGAAAGGTCGTTCCCGAAGATCGATTGCTGACCTTCAGAATTTCAGATTGGGGTGTTGCCGATCCGCAGGTGTCACTTTTTGGAACAAAGGACGAATACCAGCAGGTCATCAGGATGCTCGACCACGAGCCAATCGATGCCATATCTGTTTCCACATACGGTTACAGCGACAAAGCCTTCGGTACGCAGCAAAACATGGCTCAGGTCACCCGCGCCGTTACAAAACTCCCCCTGATGATATGCGGTAAGATATACGACCGAGCCAGCGCTGATGATGCCCTTGCAGATGCCGACATCATTCTGAGCGCCAAGTCAATTCTACTGAATCCGGATTGGGTGGAAGATATCAAACAGGGTAAGGAGCTCCATCTCTACGCCTCGGAAGAGGCCAACGCGGCGTATACCGATGAGCCGCTTCCATGATCGTACCCGTCACGTCGATAATTTCGGTGACTTGGTGAGTGGCAATCAGGATACATCCGTTCATGTGGATTGAGGCAAATCATCTGATTGCCAGTAAGGGTTCTTTTTATCTTTACTCAGGCAGTAGGGCGCTCAGAGTGTCAATGCTGTCCGCTTCTTCCACGGTTTTGTCCTGCCGCCAGCGGGCGATGCGGGGAAAGCGAACGGCGACACCGGACTTGTGCCGGTTCGATTTCTGAATCCCGTCGAAGGCAATTTCGAAAACCAGACGGGCTGTGACCGCTCTTACCGGCCCAAACCGTTCAATCGTGTTGCGCTGGATAAAACGATCCACCTGGCGAATCTCGGCATCGGTCAATCCAGAGTACGCTCTGGCAAACGGCACCAGACCGTCGCCCTGATGCACGGCAAAGGTGTAATCGGTATAGAGACCGGCCCGGCGGCCATGCCCCCTCTGGGCGTAAATCAGTACGGCATCCACGGTCATTGGCGTGACCTTCCATTTCCACCAGTTACCGCGCCGTCGACCGATCGTATATACTGATCCCAACCGCTTCAACATAAAGCCCTCGACACCCCGGTTGCGAGATTCCTGCTGCAGGGTAGCGAGTTCTTTCCAGTTTCCGGCGACAACATCCGGTGAGACAAGCAACCGATCGTCGGCCATGGGGGCAAGTACCTCGGAAAGTGCGGCACGTCGGTCTTCGAGAGCGGTTTGTCGGATATCCTGGCCAGCCTTTTCCAACAGGTCATAGGCGATAAAAACCACCGGTACATCCCGCAACAGTTTCTTACCAATGGATTTACGGCCGATCCTGCGTTGCAGTTCAGAGAACGGCAATGGCCGCCCCATATTCCAGGGTAGAATTTCTCCATCAATAACCGTACCGTCCGGCAGCGAGGACAGCCCGCTCCTTAATTCCGGGTATTTATCAGTCACCAATTCTTCACCCCGGGACCAGATGAAAACCTGCCCGTGGCGCTTGATCGTTTGCCCGCGGATACCATCCCATTTCCACTCGATTTGCCAATCTTCGAGGGGACCGAGGTTTTCCGGATGTCCTTCCAGCGGGTAGCACAAGTAGAATGGGTAAGGCCGGCTAATATCGGTATCGTGGGTGTTCGAAGAAAGGATCTGCCGGTAGTAATCCGCTGTGGGAGGCCAATCTCCCATCAGACGATGGGAAATGGCGGCCGTGTCGATATTGCTGAATTGCGCCAGAGCGCGAACGACCAACCGCTGGGAGACACCGACCCGGAAACCACCGGTGATCAATTTGTTCCACACAAAGCGCTGGCCGTACGTTCATCCCACTCCATGCTGCTAAAACAACTTTTTTTTGCTTCTCCGGATCTGATCCTCGAAGCGGCAGCAAGTGTTTTTCTACCCAAATGGTGAAGAGAACGATTGCTCGATAGCGGAAGGTTTCGGCAGCAGAAGCGTAATGGTTTCAGCCAGGTCCCCGACGACATCGTATGACGCTTCGAAAAGCCAGTTTGAAACGCCGGCTAATTCCGCTGCCCATTCCATCAATTTACGGGTTGGGACCACTTGGCGGGGCTTGCGTCCAATGAGAAAGCGGATCGCCCAGATGGCATCCTCGGGGGTTGCCGCGCTGAAGTATGCTACCATCGCATCGATTTTACGATTGGTGCTGGTGGTATCATCCAGCCAGCGATACAGATCGGCGAAGGCCTTCATGATTCCGTTTCTCCCGCCATTGGGTCTGCTTCGCCGCGGGACTCCGTCGGTAGGACTTCGGCCGAGTATCCATTTTCATTTAGCCAGCGAGCCATCTCAGCTGCATAGCCGTGGGTGACCAAAATTTTTTCCGCAGTCGTCGCTTTGATTGTTTGAACCAGACCATCCCAGTCGCTGTGGTCCGAGATAACGAAACCTCGATCGACAGATCTGCGGCGGCGGTTTCCCCTGATGCGCATCCAACCTGATGCAAATGCCCGGACCCGGTCCGGAAATCTGCGCATCCAATTGGGGTTGTCGGCCGACGGCGGAGCGATAACCAGGGCTTTCTAAAATTTTTTGTTTTCAACTGCACCAACGTGCAGGGTGGGCGGCAGTTTGATCACCGGCATTGCGGTAGCACGGATTGAATTTTTCGATGGCACCGTGGGTTAGAATCGGTCCGATGGTTGCATCCAAACTGGCGATAATCCGCTGCGCCTTGCCCAGGGCATATGCGAAGAGAATGCTGGTGCGGCCTCTTCCTGATTTCGTGCGCCACCATGAATTGATGTCTGAAAGGTACTTTCTTCGTGGCACGGCCACCGGAAAATCGGCAGCCCGAAGGTCGATTCGGTTATGAAAGCATGGCAGCGAATTGGCTCCAACGGGGCGCAGGTCGGATCCGGCGCGGTCTTGTAGTCACCCGATACCACCACAACTTGGCCGTTCCGTTCGATTCTCACCTGGGCCGAACCCAGAATATGACCGGCCGGATGCAAGGAAAGAGCAATCGCGTTCATGGTTTTTACTTCCCCGTAATTCACCGTCTCAATGGAGGCATTGCCGCCAAGCCGTGACTGCAAGACGCTTTTCCTTCTGTCGCGCACAAGTAATGTCGACTGCCCCATCGGGCATGATCCGCGTGTGCGTGGGTAATAACGGCTTTTTCCACCGGCTGCCGAGGGTCGATGTAAAAATCACCCTCGCTGCAATAGAGGCCCTTCGGGGTAAGTTGAAGAATGTCGTTTATTGTTACCGTTGCCATCACAGCTGGTTCGATCTGTCCGCAGAGAGAGATCTGCTGAGGGATACCGGATATAAACGTGCTACCGGCCGATGATTGAATCGAAAAGCGAATCGCTTCGTTCACCGGACAGGATTTTATTCATCCATTCCTCGTAACGGCGTTGATCCGATTTTCTGTCCAGAGTGGAAAGGATTTTTACCTGCCGGTTGAGTCGTTTGAACGCACGGGTGATGTGCTGGTAATCCGAGAAAAAATGGAGCATATCTTCCACCATTTCAGTGTCTATCGATAGATTCGTTGGTCGCCAATCCGCGGGATGATTATCTCTAATCCGAATCATCTCTAAGTAAACCGGTATGAAGTCTTGGTATATGTTCCAGATACGTTCGATGACCTCCTGCGGTAGGTGATCGATAGCACCGATTTCGGAGGTGATTGCGATTTTGGTCAACTGCTGTATGGACGTCTCATTGGGAAGCGCATCAATATTATTTGTCATGTCTGCTCCATAAGCGTTGTTATGACTTGACGTAGTGGCGCGGAATTCAGAAGCCCATCCACCCACCTCTCGGGTAAGGATTCCAGGCCGTTGCCAGCACCGAGAAGTGCACCGAGAATGGCCCCCCGATGCACATTGTCGCCACCCAGGTTTGTGTTGACGACAAGCCCCCGTTCGGGATTTTCGCTATACTTATAAGCCAAGTAAATCACCGCAGGCACCGCATCCTCTACATAACATGCCGTGCTGAGGTGTCTTCCCACGACGATTTCATCCGGCTGGTCGAGCCACTTTGAAAAAGGGTGGCCAAAAAACGGATTTCTCTGGGTTTTTATTTCTGATGTCAAGACTGCTCGAAGAGGTTCTCCCTGCAGCACCTGCAGCAGGGTTCGGATTAAAAAGTCGGCTGCCCCTTCCATCCGCGGTCCGCGATGGGTCAGGGCCAAATGATCTTGAGCGGCCGTTGCGGCTGTTTGCGGATCGTGCCGGTAATGGACAATGATCGGGACCAAACCGACCAGACCACCGATATGTTTTTCCTGAACTCCGCATTTGTGCGGCAATCGGCCTTCAGCCAGCCGGCGAAAAAAATATCGATGGTATTCCTCGACGTAGGTGTCCCGATGGCTTCCGGGTGTCGTCATGAAGTCGATATAGCGCTCGAGGTAATCGTCGGGGTCGTATCCGCCCTTTTCCTCCAAGGACTGCAGCAAAAGGCAGCAGAGTTTCAGGTTGAGCGTGTTCTCGCCGGCTTTGAGGAACTGATGGTAGTGCACGCCGGCCTTGCCCCAGAAACGGGCCTGATCGTGAAGGATGTCGTAGCGGGGATCCGAAACCGTGTAATTCGAGCGCCACAGGATACTGTCAGGGTGCGGATTGCGCGGTCGCAGATAGTCACTTATGGTCCCGTAGTCTTTGCGCAAGGCGGTCGCATTGTAGTACCAGTGAGCCGGCATAGCTAAGGCATCGCCGATAAAAAAACCAAAGAGTGCCCCTGCAACCCGGTCGCGACCGGAAGGCGGGAAGGAGTATCGTGTCATATGCAGTTATAAGGGATCTACCGGTATCAATACCTCGTTACGCCGCAGAAACCAGGGCATGAATGGCGGGTTGTATCTTGCCCACACCGGTTCTGAGGTCTGCCTTAAGCCCCGATTTTTGATCCATTCCAGCAACTGCTTCTCGTGTTTTATATAGCGCTTGCGGCTCCAGGTACCTGAATAGCGCACAACGGCAATCAGGCGTTTGGGTTCCTGTACTTATCGACACGCGGGAGTCGATAGGCTCGGGAAGCGCGTCAAGCGCGTATTTCGCAGGCATGACGAAAGTGATGCGCCAGCTGTCGCCTATTTTTTCCTGCTTAACCGGAGCGGTCATGGCAATATTTTCGGCCTGGGCTTCCTGTTTAACCGGCGCGGTCATGGCGATGGATTGCTTCTTACGATTCTCGCCGTTGATATAGGCTACCAGGCGGCGGAAGCCTTCGCTGCCGACGTGGTCGAACGAGCCGTCGACGGTGGTTTCGGCCACAATATGGGGTGGGTATTCCCGAAGCGAAAATTCCCCGTCCTGCTCGATAAGGATGTAAGGCACCTCTTCGATGGCCACGGCACTTCTTTCTAACAAGGTAAAATATGTCATCACCAGTGGGATCAATAAGAATTTGATGAACAGCGGTCGCGTCACTTGACGTCCTCGATGTCGATGTTTGAGGCGTAGCGACCGACCACACCGTCGTCCACACAATTTTCAAGCTCTTCTTTGGTGGCAGCAGCCTTGTCCTTGAGTGCGCCTATTGGACAAATAAACTCGTTGCCAGTACCATCCGTTACCCTTACAAAGGTTTCTTTCCCGGAACTGCTCATTGTTTTTCCTCCTGCTAAAAATATTTGCGAATAAAGCCGAATAAGATTCGATACCACAGGCGAATAACACTTAAGATGAGTTAGAAGATAATATCTATTTAACCATTTGTAAATTTCGCTTCATCAGGGGGCAGAAGCCAATGATATCCGTTTTAATGTGCGGTTCGTTCGAAAGGATCAGTGGCAAATAAGAAAAAAGTCATCCGTATGGTCAAATTGATATCAAACGGCGCTGATACGCTGATCTCACTTGAGGGACGCGGAGAAAAATTTGAATGCTTGACACCAACCTAATAATGGGTAGGTAGGGGAGTTGACAACCAGGATTAAAAGTCTCACCTATAATTAGAAATTCTATCAATTTTCACTACAGTTACGAGGAACCCACGTTGGATTCTGTAACACAAATGACTTTTGGTGCCGCTTTGGGCGAAGCTGTTCTTGGCCCCAAGGTTGGCCGGAAAGCCTTGTTTTGGGGTGCTGTTTTAGGGACCCTTCCCGATCTGGACGTTTTTATCCCCCTTGGCGGACCGGTCGACGATTTTGTCTACCACCGCGGGTTCAGCCATTCCCTATTCCTTCTCGCCCTGCTCTCACCGCTCTTGGCCTGGCTGATCACCAAATTACACCCCTCTACCAAGATGTATTTCAACAGGTGGTTATTTCTGACCTTTCTTGTTTTGGAAACCAGCGTCCTGCTAGATTTCCTGACGGTATACGGGACTCAGGTCCTGTGGCCTTTTAATCCCACACCATTGGCCTGGCCGATTTTTTTTATTATCGACCCATTTTTTACCTTGCCTTTTCTATTCGGTTCTATGGCGGCGCTAGTGCTGACCAGGAAAACGTCCCTGGGACATCGATTAAACACGGTCGGCCTGGTTCTCAGCATGGTCTATTTGGTCTGGGCCTTTGGCGCCAGGGAGTTTGTGGAACAAAGAGTCAAACACAAGCTTGCGCGCCAAAACGTTCCTTACAGCCAGCTCATCTCCACACCGGCCCCTTTTAACACCTTTTTGTGGCGGTTTGTGGGTATTGATCAGGACCGGTATTTCGAAACCTATTTTTCGATATTCGATGGCGATGCGCCACTTTCTATCGACCATTACCCCAGAAATCTCGAATTAATCCGGGGATTGGAGGAACACCCGCCAGTTGCCAAGCTGCGGTGGTTCACCAGGGGGTATTATGCCCTGTCTATGGAAGGAGAAGGCGTTGTGGTTACCGACCTGCGTATGGGCTCAGAGCCGGATTATGTCTTTCGTTTCAAGGTCGCGAAAGCAGCGAATCCGCACCCTCTGCCCGTCAAGGATGAAAAATTGAAGACTCGCCGGGATTGGCGCCAACTGATTTTGATCTGGAAACGAATTTGGACTCCCATGCCTGTGGTGAGGCAATTCTAACCATTAAAAAAACCGCTCACCCGCCTTGTTTAATCTGGACACCAGCACGCTGTATATTCTCCAGAACAATTAGAAAAAAATGGGAGAAATTCGGCATTGTGCTGGAATAGCTTCTCGTATATCATTAAATGGAAAAAGATGGGATTTGTCTTATCTTTATAGATACGCTGTAAACAATCGATATCGGACGGCCTTTTGGAGCGCACGACCCACCTCATCATAACCATTCTGCTCGGCGTGGTCATGGTTGCTTTCGGTACAGCGGGATACATGCTGATCGAGAAGTGGCCGCTGCTGGATTCACTCTACATGACGCTGATCACCTATTCTACGGTCGGTTATGGTGAAATTCGCGAGATCAGCCAAAACGGACGCATATTTACGTTGGTCCTCATCGTGCTGGGGGCCAGTCTGTTTCTCTACATCATCGGCAATGTGGTGCAGTTTTTAGTGGAAGGACGCATCCGGCTTATCTTGGGGAGGCGCAAATTGGACAAGCAAATAAGTCAATTAAGCAATCACTTCATCGTCTGCGGATACGGAAGGATGGGGCGCGCGTTTTGCCGCTATCTCACAGAGAAGCACCTTGCGTTTGTGGTCATCGAGAGTAACACCGAACGTATCCCGATCATGAATGAAGATGGCATTCTTTACCTCGCCGGGGGAGCGACCGAGGAGTCGAACCTTCTCAAAACCGGCATCAAAAAAGCATCCCATTTAATCACGGCCCTCGGTACCGACCCCGACAATGTCTTTCTCGTTTTGCTGGCCAAGGGATTGAATCCTCAGATCAAGGTTGTGGCCCGGGCGAGCCAAAACACCATAAAGAAACCGCTGTCTGCCGCCGGGGCCGACGTGGTCGTATCACCGTTCGACATCGGGGCCCGAAGAATGGCGCACGCCATACTTCGGCCCAATGTCATCCGATTCCTCGAATTGGCCTTTGCGGACGAGGCCACCGACATCCATATCGAAGAGATCACCGTGGGCGCATCGTCGGGGCTCGTTGGCGTGCCTCTTAAGGAATCGGGCATACGCCAGTCATTTAACCTGATAATCCTTTCCATCGTTAGTGAGGATGGCGAACTCTGTTTCAATCCCTCGGCCGATACCCGAATCTCTATCGGCGATACGCTCATCATCGTCGGCTGCAAAGAGAGCCTGGCGAAACTGGGCGCAGTTTTGAATCCTTAGTCCCGAGGAAATTCGGTACTTTCCGGCCGAACCGGCGAAGCCGCAGGTCCTCTTATCGACACTGAAACGTTTGGCAGACCAGGGCACGGTCGCCCCTTTTTTCTTTCCATCTTTTCCAAAGAATAATTTTAAGGCCGGTTTTTCAGTTGCCGGCCGAAATCTTTATGAAAAATCCAGCGCCAGGTCTAAAAAAGTAATGGTTCGATTATTTGTTGCCGAAATAATGGCGAAAATGTGTGGGATGGGTCTTGATCGGCGGACCTTTGCAGTTATATTCATTGAAAATTGTTCCTAAATACATGGCGGCTTTGCAATCCGACGGACAATCGGTATAAGATCTTACTTAGTCGTTTGGAAATAAAGGTCTTCGAAAGACTAAATTTAAGTTGACAGGCGAAAGATCTCGCACGGATTGCATCTCAATGCCGTGACAACACGTTTCAAAATCAACTTCAGGAGAATACCTGTTATGATCAAACGCATTCTTGTCGGTATAGGCGGGACGATATTCACGGACGTCGCCATTCAAAGGGCGATTGAACTTGCGACTATTCATGGTTCTGTTCTCACGGGTGTTACCGTCGTCGATTTCAAACGTCTTCAGCATCTCGGGCCGGTACCTATGGGAGCCGGAGCCTATGCGAAAAAGCTTCGCAAGATGCGAACCGATTTAACTGAAGAGCGGGTTGAAGAGGCTCTCGCAAAGTTCGAGAAAACATGCCAGGATGCCGACATCACGTACAAAATTGAACGTGAAGCCGGAGACCCCTTCGAGTTGATGATTTCCCATGCCCGTTACAACGATCTGACCATTTTCGGACTAAGAAGCCTTTTCGATTACGGCTTTACACCTGAACCGCGGGATACACTGATAAGGCTTGTGTCACAAGGTGTACGCCCGATTATTGCGGTGTCACCCGAGTATCGTGAGATTCGAAAGGTGCTGATCGCATACAGCGGTTCCATGGAATCCGCAAAGGCGATGCGCCGCTACGTTCAATCACGACCATGGCCGAACGTGAGATTGAGAGTTGTCTATTTCGGAGAAAAAAACAGCCATGCAGTCAACCGGTTGGAAGCGGCCAGCGAATATTGCCGTGCTCACGGATTTGAAACCGAAACCGACGTGGCCGCAGGTTCGGCCAAAAACGGTATAATCGATTATGCCCAAAAGAACGACTATGATCTTATCGTTATGGGTAACAGTATACGGAGCTTGCTGTTTCGCCACCTTCTTGGAGACGCTGCCCTCAATACGATTCAAAACGCTGATCGCCCTCTCTTTCTGGCCCAGTAGGACAAAAAATACGTTAAATGGTTGCTGCGGATAGAAATACACAAACATTCTGGATCGGACTGATCACCAGTTCGATCCCTCTTGGTTTTTTCTGCCTGTTTATCTACCTCTTGCCTGAGGTCGTCGTCGGACACGTTTACCATGTCACTGTAAACTGGATTCCCAGCTTGGGAATCCAATTGTCGATCGTTATCGATGGCTTGAGCCTGCTGTTTGCACTCGTGATCAGTTGCGTCGGCTTTTTTGTCGGTTTGTATGCCGCTGCGTATCTGGGCGATCATCCCCAGGCCGGACGGTTTTATTTCTACCTGCATGGATTCATGCTGGCAATGCTCGGGTTGGTTTTAATGGACAACCTGATGGCATTGTTCGTTTTTTGGGAGTTGACGACGCTTTTATCATATCTTCTGATCGGGTTCGAACATGAATCGGATGTGGCCCGAACCAACGCGAGGCAAGCCTTGCTTGTTACCGGAACTGGCGGACTGGCGCTCTTGATCGGTGTTTTACTGATTGGGATCGTTAGTGACACTTATGTCCTCACCAATTTGTCGCTGCATGCCGGCTTGATACAGCAACATCCGCTATACATCGCCATTCTCATCCTGGTGTTTCTCGGTGCATTTACGAAATCAGCGCAATTCCCCTTTCATTTCTGGCTTCCCAACGCTATGAGCGCTCCCACACCGATCAGTGCTTTTCTCCATTCGGCGACCATGGTCAAGGCGGGCATTTACCTGCTGGCTCGCTTACATCCGATTTTAGGCGGTACGATTCCCTGGATGGGCACCCTGGTTGTTATCGGTGGTATTACCGCTCTCATCGGTTCGGTACAGGCGCTGGTTCAAACTGATCTAAAACGAATACTGGCGTATACGACGGTAATGGCATTAGGCATACTCACCATGTTTTTGGGTGGAAAAACGACGCCTGCATTGACTGCCGCGATGACTTTTTTCTTAGTTCATTCGCTTTACAAGTCTTCTCTTTTTTTGGTTGTCGGTATTATCGATCACCAAACGGGAACACGTCAGTTGGCGGACATCGGTGGCTTATTCAAACCATTGCCGATTACGGCTTTCGCCGCGGCCGCCGCTGCTCTTTCGATGGCCGGGTTTCCTCTCTTTTTCGGATTTATTGGCAAAGAGATTTTGTACAAAGGCGCTTTGACAGAGGATATGTTTCCTGTATTTGCGACGACTGCTGCTGTGCTGTCCAATGCAATGATGACAGCGGTGGCCGGTATTATAACCATCAGAACATTTTTGGGGCCGTTGAGAAAGACGCCTTTTGCCCCCAAGGAAGCCCCTTCGGCTATGTGGATGGGTCCGGTTATCCTGGGATGCCTGGGGATTCTATTCGGAATCGTACCCCAGTGGGTCGCCCATTGGCTGATCGAACCGGCGGTGAGGGCCTTTCATTGGACCACAGAAGACATCAAATTAGAATTATATCATGGAATCAACGAACCGTTGCTTCTGAGTATCCTCACTCTCTGTCTCGGAACAACGCTGTACTTTGCCCGTCGACCGATTCGGCAGGGACTCGAAAAGATGTTTGGTTACCTGCCTGTAAAGGCGGAACGTGTTTATCATTTTACCCTCGATGCCATCGCCTGGTTCGCCAAAGCGCAAACCCGCGTACTTCAAAATGGTTCATTGCATCGGTACTTGGTCGTCATCATCGGATCGGCGATAATCGGCATCAGCTTGCCGTTCCTGAAAGATCTTCCTCCATTTGGTCGCTTCGATATTTCGGTTATCACTCAAACAGAATCGCTGCTGGCTATTATTATCGCAGCTGCCGTCATTATAGTGGTATTGGCAAGATCGCGGCTTCTCGCTATTTGCGGATTGGGTGTCATCGGCGCTGGAATTGCCATGCTTTTTTTGATCTTCGGTGCGCCTGACGTGGCGTTGACCCAACTATTGATTGAAACATTGACGGTTATCATCGTCTCGCTTGTGCTTCTGCGATTGCCGCGCATCAAGCCGCCGAAGAACAGGAATTCTTCAACGAAATTTGTGAATTTCGGCATTGCGTCTGCCACCGGCGCTCTGATCACTGCTCTCGTTTTGGCTGTCATCCATCGCGACCTGGATCGATATGTGACCGATTTTTTCGAATCTAACAGCTACATTGCCGCCCATGGGCGCAACATCGTCAACGTGATTCTGGTCGATTTTCGAAGCTTGGACACGCTGGGTGAAATTACTGTGGTGGCCATTGCCGGGTTGGCCGCTTACGCCTTGATTCGAACCCAGAGGGAAGAATAATGCACTCTGTGATCCTAAAAGTCGCCACTCGTCTGTTGGTCGGATTGATACTTGTTTTTGCAGTCTATCTGTTGTTTCGTGGTCACAACGCCCCCGGTGGAGGATTTGTGGCTGCCCTGGTGGCCGGCACGGGGTTCGCCCTCGCAGCGATTTCCGAGGGCCCTTCGGTTGTAAGAGCCGCGATTCGCATCGACCCGGAACGAATGGCCATGTTCGGTCTCGGATTGGCAATCCTATGCGGTTTTGCCGGCTGGCTGGCTGGCCGGCCCTTTCTGACAGGTTTATGGTGGATAGCGCCCAATGGACAGTCAAAGGCCCTGGCCATCGGAACCCCTTTAATTTTCGATATCGGCGTATTTCTGACGGTTTTGGGAACCCTATTAACACTTGTTTTAGCGCTGGAAGAAAATTGACATGGAAACGGTTTGTGCCTTTTTAGTAGGGATTATGGTTGCCGGCAGCATCTACCTTATGCTGGGACGTAACCTTATCCGATTTATCTTCGGGTTGGTACTGATCAGCAATGCCATTAATCTGTTGATATTTACAGTAGGCGGATTGTCCAATAACCGCCCACCATTGATCCCCGAAGCAAGCACGCTGCCCGTGGAGCCGATGGCCAACGCGCTTCCGCAAGCGCTCGTCTTGACGGCCATTGTTATCGGGTTTGCACTTGTATCGTTTATTTTCGTTTTGTTCTATCGCGCTTATCAGGAAACTGGGACCGTGGATACCGAAATGATGCGTTTTGCCGAACCGATTGATGGCACGAAAGACATGGCGGCATCAGCTCAGAAAGCGGGTGGGCAGGAATGAGCAGTATTCTGGTATGGCCCATAATTCTTCCGTTTGCAACGGCCGTTACGATTTTACTGCTGAAAACGAAAGGGAAGATTACCCTCAATATCGTGTTAAGCAGTGCCGCATTGCATGCCTTTGTCTGTGGCATGGTTTTTTTTGAGGTTCACCACAATGGTATTCTTGCGTCACAGATAGGAAATTGGCCGGCACCTTTTGGTATTACTCTTGTCGCCGACCACTTAAGTGCGATTATGCTTGCGATCACCGCTATCATCAACCTATCTGTGGTGGTTTATTCCCGAGCCGACATTGGTCCGTCTCTTACAAACCGTGGCTACTATCCATTGCTTCAGGCTTTGGTAGGGGGTATTTGCGGCGCGTTTTTAACCGGAGATCTTTTCAATCTCTATGTCTGGTTCGAAGTCATGTTGATGGCATCTTTTGGACTTCTTGTCTTGGGTCAGGACAGGCGTCAACTCGATGGCGGTGTGAAATATGTTGTCATCAATCTCTTTTCCACGTTGTTATTGATAACCGGCATCGGTCTGCTATACGGGTTGACCGGAACGCTGAATATGGCCGATCTGCATGTACAGATTCAATCGATTGAAGATCAGGGGATACTCACGGCTGTTGCAATGATCTTCATGGTGGCATTCGGTATCAAATCTGCGCTCTTTCCGCTCTTTTTTTGGCTACCGGCCGCCTACCATACACCGCCGATTGCCGTGTCGGCGATCTTTGCGGGCTTATTGACCAAGGTTGGTGTTTATGCACTGATAAGAATGTTCACACTGATTTTTACCGTCGATATGCAATACCCAATCACGGTGTTACTCATCGTTGCAACCCTCACGATGATTACCGGGGTGCTGGGGGCAGCATCCCACAACGAATTTCGGCGCATATTATCTTTTCACATCATTAGCCAGGTGGGGTATATGGTATTGGGTTTGGCACTCCATACCTCTTTAGCGCTGGCGGGTACCATTTTTTATTTGATTCATCATATCATCGTGAAAGCCAACCTTTTTCTTGTCAGCGGTGTCGTTCAGCAACTAAGAGGCTCGCTCGAATTATCACGACTGGGTGATATCTACCGGACCAACAAGTGGGTTGCCGTATTGTTTTTTATCCCGGCATTTTCGCTTGCCGGATTTCCACCTTTGTCCGGTTTCTGGGCCAAAATGATGTTGATTCGTGCCAGCCTCGACATCCATCAGTATCTGGTGGCAGGGATTGCGGCGGTTGTCGGCTTATTGACCGTTTATTCGATGACCAAAATTTGGGGGGAAGTGTTTTGGAAACCAACGCCTGCCGGGATCCAGATCGAAAAGGCTTCTTTATCCGCCAGACCATCTAAATGGATGCTCACCCCCATTGCCGGGCTGGCATTGTTGACAGTTGTGATCGGCCTCGGGGCCGAAACATTTGTGGCGATAGCCGAGCAAACGGCCAAAGAGCTTTTGCATCCAGAAATGTATTACAATGCTGTATTAGGGTATAAATGATCGACTTATTTTTATTGAACATTTTTCTCGCTATCGGATTCAGTGCTGTTTTAGGGGAATTTTCTCTCGGCGGTCTGCTCTCCGGTTTTATCGTCGGCTACGGTGCGTTATGGCTGACCAAACCACTGTATAGAAATACACGCTACTTTCAACGCTCGCCAAAGGTACTCCTTTTAATCGGCTATTTTGTCAAAGAACTTTTTATTTCAAATTTTCGGGTCCTGTGGGATGTGATCACACCAAAGCATATCAGCCATCCCGGCATCATCGGGGTTCCTTTAGACGCAAAAACCAATTTGGAAATAACGCTCGTGGCGAACCTGGTCTCTTTGACGCCAGGTACGCTGAGTATCGATGTCTCCGAAGACAAAACGATCCTGTACGTGCATGTCATGTTCCTCGAAGACGTTGATGAGACTTGCCGTGCAATCAAAGAAGGACTTGAAAGACGCGTTTTGGAGGTGATGCGTTGATGCCCGGAAGTGATGTTATAGTCGGCTTGGCCGGTCGGATTTCTTTGTTTGTATTGCTCTTGAGTATTGCGCTGGCGTTCATTCGCCTCGTCAGAGGCCCCGGTGCGGCTGACAGAATCGTGGCACTCGATGTGATATCTATTCTTATTGTTGCCTTTCTGGCGGCCTATTCAATTTATGCCAGTGAAACATCGTTCCTGGATGTCGCCATCGCCTATGCTTTGATTGCTTTTTTGGGGACTGTTGCGCTTTCTCGATTTCTGATGCGTTCGGCAAAAATAGTCAGAAAAAAACCACAACATGGTAGAGAAGAAAATGAGTGAATGGGTGACTTCCATTCTGATGTTAGCGGGAAGCTTTTTTTCCTTCGTTGCCGCACTCGGTATGCTCAGACTACCTGACACACTAACGCGTATGCACGCCGCTACCAAAGCCGGAACGCTCGGGACCGGACTGATACTGATTGCCGTTGCTGCCTTTTATCAGGAGATCGGGATCACCTTACGGGCCCTGGTCGCGATTGTCTTCTTATTGCTGACAGCGCCGGTAGCGGCCCACCTCATCGGTCGTGCAGCCTACTATTCCGGAATCAAGTTGTGGAAGAAAACATGGATCGACCAGTTAAAAGACGTTTATCCTCAGAAGAGAAAACGGGAAGGGCCAAAGTAAAACCCCTAAAGCCTGTTGCATGCCTACGCTCCAAGATATTGTCATAACTCGTGAGCCCCAAAGAGCTTTTGATGCTATATTTGGGTCTTGTGGTGATTTTGTGCCGCAATGAAAGCGGCCGGGCCGGGTCTGCTAACCTGAGGCTATTTATCCGGACAATTTAATAAACATGAATGTGTATATGCCGCCATTTATGCGGATAATCAGGTTTGCTCCCCTGGATTCGGCGTAGACGATCCACGCCGGCTGATCGCTGCCGCCACAATCATAAGTGGGATAATATTCTCCTGTCAGAGCGTTATGCCAGGACAACAGCATGGTTTCGCCGTACATTTCCTGCGCCTTTTTCTTGACGATTGCTTTGGCTTTCACAAACTCGAGGTCAGGGTCTTCGATCTGCAGGTCGATTTCTTCCTTCGGGCTATCCGACGTATCGCCATGTATTAGTGTCATCAGAAATCCTCCTTAAACCTATATTACTGCCGAGTGCAAAGAGGTGGGCAGTATTATTTTCGTTCCAATTCGTTGGAAGCAAGATAATTATCGCTACGATGCAGAGTCCTGTCAATATTTGGGCCGGATAAGCACAATCAAGTTGTCAAAAATAGGATAAGGCCTGCAGGCAAAATTCTGCAGGCCTTATCCTATTTTTTGTTCATATGTTATGATAGAGTCTGGTGAAATGTCAACGGCCATTGACACCGATTGAAAAGGCCATGTTGGGGTCGATCACTGCCAGTCCGAACGAAAAACGGCTATAGGGTGAATAGCCAGAAGCGCCGTGGTAATGATTACGGTGGCGTTTATGAACCACCGGACGGTGATCATGATAATGTTTCCGGTGCTGATGGTAGTAATACTTGGGTTTGTGGTGTTTTACGTAATGTTTGGACCGTTGATTTCTTCCATGATAGCGAGGGGCAGAGTGCTTTTTGTGAAGTCTGCCATACCCGTCGTTGTGATGGCGGTCACCTTTATTCTGCGCATAGGCATTACTTGATTTCTTGTGATTGCGATCGCCATGGCGGTCTTTCGCAAGAGCTGTACCCGCCCCCAAGAAAATCAGCGTAACCAGAATTATCAATAGTTTCATAAAGTTCGTCTTCATAGCGCACTCCTTTCATTTGTGGGTTTGCCTATTTAGACGAAAAAGGTGCAGAAATGGTTTACTAACCCGAAAATTTCATGACATCTTTTCACCACTATGAATTTCGTTCGATCGCGCTGGTCATGGAAATGCCGGTTTTCTTCGGGCATTCAGCCCTGTTGTTATCCGTTTTCGAGCCAGGCGACATGACCGTCCGGTCGTATGATCACCGCGAAGCTGTCCGGAAGAAAAGAGGGAATGTCTTCGCCCGGCGCGAAAACCACATCGCCGGGCATGCCTTTGTCATTGGAAAGGTGAATTTTCTTCAAAGGGGCAAACTTGTTCAGCAGTTTCCTTTCGAATTTCTCCACGCGACTGTGCGACATGTCGTAGATAAGAAGAATATGAAACGTTCGGCCTTCTGTTTCGGCGGCCCTGGCCGTCAAGTCAAGCGAAGAAAACTTTCGATTGTGTTTTCCACCGGAGTCTGCGAGCCAAAAATGAGGCAGACGCTGACCGACGGTCAGCTTGGGGTTGAAACCGGCCGAACTGCCGCTGTCTGTTTCAGATTTCTTTGATTTTTCCAGAAATCCCCTTTGGTAGATCGATCCGAGATCGAGCTGAGGGGTCCGCATGGCCAGCGTCTTTTTGGGATCGGAAAATATTGCTCCCAAGTCCTGGCCCCGGGTTCAAGGCCGATTGCCGCCGGAACCGTCGTGGTGATATGATAACTTATTAGGCTGGTCTCAATGCAGCTTTCGACAACGGATCGTCGCTCCTCTTCGTAAAAATCGAGGAACGGAGCGGCGATCTCCGGGCGATCCTCCTTTGCGATTTGCAGAGCGAGGGCAAGTTTCCACATTCGGTGCTGCGTGGCGATTGTCTGGTTGCATGACGGTGTCTCAGAGGCCATCGTGAGTCGATAAGGGAACCTTGTCACCATCGGCCTGCGTCAATTATCAGGGCATGGTGTCTTTTTAAATTTGACCGTCGCTATCTCTCGCTGAAGGTGCCGTCTTGCTCCCGGTCCTTTCGGATATATCGGCGTCATATTTCTCTGTCGGTACGCCATTCCTGATCAGATCCTGAAGGATGTCATTCAATTGTGTCTGGTTGCAATCACTGATTCGAAAGGCTTTTTCACCACCATCGACGAACATCAACCTGAGATCGCCGTTGGCATCCAGATAAGCCTTGCGGATGTAATCACGATTGAGCCAGGGCTTGAACACTTGCATAAAGTCAATCAGACTGCAGGTTTCCACTTGGTATACTCCTTGTTGAGTGGGTGAATTCTAAACGGTCCACGACTAGAAGCCAGCACAAAAAAGTTTTTTGGCCTAATCTCCACGTTGGTTTCTCGTTTCAAGTCCTCGACATACTTCAGTACGCATGCGGGATGAAACTATGAACCGCCTTGACCTTGGGCCAAAATCCTAATTTTGAGATGGCTTCTAATGAGTCTCAGATTGGCCACTGCCTCGCCGGTTGTCAAGGAATCGAAAAATGATCCGACGCGGAAAGCTACAATGAATTTATGGAGAGGCTTTAAAAGAAGTCACGAAATCAGCGCAATATGGTGTGATTTGCCGTCAAACTATGGCGGTCGCTAAAAAGTGCCATCAACCACTCGCGGACGGGCATGTTCTTGATAGAGTCACGCATCGGGATAAACTAAGCATATTCCGCTTATTTTGACTATTGCATCTTTAAGTGTAATTTGAAAAGGTCCTTTCTCCGGCAATCAAGATGAGACATTCAAACTCGGGAGGCAGGTTGAATACACGGTACTTTTACGGCTACAACATTGTCGCGGCAGGATTTCTAATTCAGGCGGTGTGTATCGGCGCCATGTTTACATATGGCGTTTTCTTCAAGGAGTTCCAGGCGGCATTTGGGTGGTCTCGAGCGCTGATATCAGGGGCTTCATCTCTGGCATTTCTGGTAATGGGCGCCGTTGGAATTCTTGCCGGCACCCTCAATGACCGCATCGGCCCCAGGATTATTATTACCGTATCTGGCGTATCTTTAGGGCTCGGGTACATGCTTCTGTCGCACCTGGAAATGCCCTGGCAGCTCTACCTGCTTTATGGCGGATTCGTCGGCATCGGGTTCAGCACCCACGATGTGATCACGTTGTCCACGGTTGCCCGTTGGTTCACCATCCGCCGTGGTATGATGTCGGGTCTTGTCAAGGTGGGGACCGGGGCGGGGCAGCTCCTGGTGCCTTTGATCGCCACAGGACTTATTTCCGCCTTCGGTTGGCGCAGCGCTTACCTGATTATCGGAGCCGTTGCAATGGTGGCACTGGTGGCTGTCGCCCAAGTGATGAAACGCGATCCGCAGGGAATCGGCTTATTGCCCGATGGGGGGCGGCATAGGGCCCGCAAGACAGCTCTTTCTGAGATCCCAAGTCTTTCCCTGCCAGCTGCGGCGCGGACCATACAATTCTGGACCATATGTATCGCCGAGTTTACCATATTCTACTGCCTGCTTACCACCATCGTCCACATCGTGCCGCATGCAAGGGACCAGGGCCTGGCGCCGAATGTTGCCGCGGGTGTACTTGCGACGATCGGCGGTGTAAGCATGCTGGGAAGGATCATAATGGGTACGGCCAACGATGGGATCGGCGGTAAACGGTCGCTGATAATCTGTTTCATTATCCTGATCAGCAGTCTCATCTGGCTGCAAGTGGCCAAGGGTGCGTGGATGCTTTTTGCTTTTGCTGTCATTTACGGTTTTGCGCATGGCGGTCTCTTCACCGTTATGTCGCCCACAGTCGCCGAGCTTTTCGGCACCGGATCCCATGGGCTTCTTTTCGGTGTGATCCTGTTCAGCGGTACAATCGGCGGTTCAGTCGGCCCGTTGTTGACCGGGTATATTTTTGATCTGACCGGAAGCTATCAGGCGGCATTCATCGTATTAACCGCTTTAGCGGTAATGGGACTGGCGTTGATAATATTGCTGCGGAAACCCAAAACGCATTAACCCGGGATGTTCACGGAGGGTGGATCACATTTGTTTTTCCTCGTCTTCTTTAGCCTTTACGGTGGATTCAATCTGTTTGCCTTTCTCAGGTTCAAGCACGCCCTTGACCCCGACCCTATGGCCACGGCGGCAGTGAAAGCGGTTTGCTGAAAGAACTGGACAATGAAAAATTCATATTGTTGCTCAAGCATCGCCCCGCAGTAACAGAGGGAATCGATGGCTTGTTCGACCTCCAGTTGTCGGGGCACACGCATAAAGGGCAGGTTTTTCCGTTCAACCTTATCGTTAAAAGGGTCTACCCTAGAACCGCCGGGCTTATGGTTCTCGGCGATAACCAGCGATTGTACGTCAGCAGAGGTACGGGCACCTGGGGACCTCCGGTACGGTTTCTTGCACCACCGGAGGTGACGGTCATCCAACTTGTCGGAGTGTAGTCGCAACCTTACTATCTCCTAAAGTGAGCGTTTCAAATTTTAAATGGAGAGGGAACGGCTCTATTTATAAGGAATTCTATCTTCGTTCGATGTTAAAATTTGAAACCCATCGGGATTGCCGATCTTTATCCGCATCTGGAGGGTTGCCGCATCTACGGCGTCATGCGCCGTCCCGCATAGCCTGACTATAACGAAACGACATCTTCCTTGTATCTGTGGAAACCTCGACAATCGCTCAAATTAGGTATCGAATTGCCTCATACACACGGGAAAAGAAAGAGCCTGTCCTCAGGATTGACAGGCTCTCTCGATCATTGACCCGAGAAATCCCGGGTCCGAGGATTTATACCGCTTTTCAAAAATATATTCCACGGCACGGAAGGGTAGTGTCGGTGAAAACATCGTTATAATAGCGGATCGATATCTTAATAACCCCCGCAACTGTCGGCCGCAATTACTTCTTTACGACCTTGACATCGATTTTTTTCAAACTCGTTTTGCCCCTCTTGACACTGATCGTCCAACTACCGGGTTTGTCGAGCTTATACTTGTCTACCAGGCGGTATCGGATGGATCCTTGTATTTTGTGTGGCGTTAGCAGCCGGGGCACCCCTTCATGGGCATATTCAACCATAATATCATCATAGACAGCGTCCTTTGGTACAAAAAATTGCATCCAGACGTTGACTGTTTCTCCCATGGGAACAGCATTGGGGTCGAGGTCGGTCTTGCAGTCAAGGGAGTGCATGACCTTACATACTTTGGTTTCGACCAGCACCGGACCTTCATTTTGACCGGTATAAAAATAATCGACGGCATCTTTGAGGGTTTTTGGCGGCGGTGATGCTACGACCGGGAAAGACCCGCCGATAAGGAGGCTAAAAATCAAGAGTAAAGGTAGTAAAAAAAACTTTTTCTTTGTCATGGCTTTTCTCCCTCGAATTATAATTTTTAAAGTATGAAGAAATATTTAAACAATTGGAGATCTTCCGTAACCCCTTCCTCTCCAGTTAAGGGTTGATTAGAAAAACTCCCCGACTGCTGAAATATTTAATATAGGGAACACCAGACGAATCCATCTGTTTTATCTCCGGCTTCAGATGGGATTCTGAACCTCAAAGACGCCGTAAGCCCTAATTGGTAGAACAATTTTCGTGCCATCTTCGGTATTAATTAAAAAATATAAATTTTTCGGTAGGTTATACATCTCTCCAGGTTCAATTCCCTGTCAATCGTAGGGTTTTGAGGTCAGCCGGGTGCCAATTTCCGGGATTGTGCAATCTATTTATATAGTTTTCGATATGTTACGTGTGTATGAATATTAATACACCGGGCAAAAGCTGGCGTTGCGCTCACAAACTCGATTTGGTTTGGTAGCGTTAACTCCCCAAACGAAAGGCATTTTGTACAGGGTTTGACAACATGGCCCCAGGCCTTACATTTTTAATTGATATACGATTTATAAAAACTGTCTATACAGGAGAAATGTCATGCCGAGAATCGTTCGTTTCCATCAAACAGGAGCCGCCGACGTGCTTAAGCTGGAAGATGCACCGCTTTCCGAACCCGGCGAAGGGGAAGTTCGCTTGAAAGTGGAGGCGATTGGCCTTAACCGCGCCGAGGTGATGTTCCGGCAAGGACAGTATCTGGAAGCTCCAGAATTTCCGTCGAGAATCGGGTATGAAGCCGCCGGAATTGTCGATGCCGTGGGACCGGGGAGCGGGGATATTCATATCGGTGACCGCGTAAGTACCATTCCGTCATTTTCTATCGGCAAATACGGGGTCTATGGAGAAAGTGCGATCGTTCCCGCCTATTCGGTGGCCAGTTACCCTGACAATCTTTCCGCCGTCGAAGGCGCTGCCATTTGGATGCAGTATATGACCGCCTTCGGCGCGTTGGTAGAATATGGCCGCCTGAAAAGAGAAGATACCGTGTTGATAACTGCTGCGAGCAGCAGCGTTGGGCTCGCCGCTATTCAGATTGTCAAATCTTCAGGGGCCATGGCTGTGGCCACAACTCGCGGCGATGGAAAGAAGGAATTTCTTCTCGAGGCCGGGGCGGACCACGTCATTGTGACCGAGAAGGAAGATGTGGCCACCCAAATGAAGAAATTCACCGACGGCAAGGGTGCCAGCATTATCTTCGATCCGGTGGCCGGGCCTTTTCTGGAAAAACTTACTGCTGCTGCTGCAGACCGCGCCATCATTTTTCAGTATGGTGCGCTGTCGCCGGAGCCTACACCGTTTCCCCTATTTGACGCCATTGGAAAAGGTCTGACCGTGAGGGGTTACACCTTATTCGAGATTGTTGCCGATCCCGAAAGGTTGTCCCGTGGTAAAAAATTCACCTACGATGGCTTGGCCTCAGGCGCATTGAAACCGATCATTGCACGGACATTCTCCCTGGAAGACATCGTCCAGTCCCACCGCTTCATGGAGTCCAACCAGCAAATGGGCAAAATCGTGGTGACCGTGTAGCGAGATGGCCTGTTTAACAGGGTGTTAAGTCCCATTGACGATGCAACCATTGATCAAGGTTCTCAAACATGAGGGTGTTATATTTCGTCGTATTCATGCTGATAGGATTGGTCGCCCTGACCGCATCCGGTGATTCAGCAGACCCGTCCGAGGTCATCGATCGGCTGACATCCGGTGGGCACATTCTTATGATTCGTCATGCCAAAGCACCCGGAAGTGGCGATCCATCCACTTTTAAAATCGGTGACTGCGCCACTCAGCGCAACCTCGATGCTTCCGGCAGGGATCAGGCACGAAAAATAGGGGATTGGCTGCGCTCCAAAGGGGTCGGGTCAGCGCGGGTATTTTCCAGCCAGTGGTGCCGCTGTCTCGAAACCGCTACGCTGATAGGTTTGGGGCCGGTCCAGGAGTTGCCGGCGTTGAATTCGTTTTACGAACGGGTTCAGGACCGCGAGCCGAACGTCAAGGCATTAAACGATTTCATTATGCAACAGCCGGTGGATGGCGAGTTGGTTATCTTGGTCACCCATTTCGTCACGATCGCTGCCATTGCCGACACCGGCGTTTCATCGGGTCAAGGGGTTCTTCTGACTCTCAATGAGGAGGTTCCCTACAGGGTGGTCGGGAATATCAATTTCGGGCAATAGCTGAAAATGTTCATTGAGGGGTAAAGTTATTACCAACTCTCTCACGAATTAACTGGATACGGATCCTACGAATAGAGGATACTTATTCTACTTCGAGGGAGGAAAAATTCAATATGTTTGAAAGGAGTCAATCATGAAACGTAATGCATCAGCCGTATGGACAGGTGGACTTACAGACGGAAAGGGTCGCCTGACGACAAACAGTGGTGTGCTGTCTGACACGCCGTATTCTTTTAACACGCGGTTCGAAGAGGGGGTTGGAACCAACCCCGAAGAACTGATTGCCGCTGCACACGCTGGCTGTTTTTCGATGGCGCTTTCGATGATGCTCGGTGAATCGAACATCAAGCCGGAACAAATCAACACCACAGCGACTGTCAGCCTCGATAAAAATGGCGGTGGATTTTCGATAACAGCGGTTCATCTCGAGGTAAAGGTACGTGCGCCCGGGGCCGCTGAGAAAGCATTTTTGGAGGCTGCTGAGAAAGCCAAGGCGGGTTGCCCGGTCAGCCGGGCCCTTAACGTCAAGATCTCGATGAATGCAAAACTTATGGATTAAATTTAACGACTGGCAATACGGTTGTCCGATCGAAGATCCCCGATTCCTTTGTACGGTTTCAATGCCAGCAGAAGAAGGAGCATGTCATGGCGGATATCCTGCATAAGATCATTATCAATACAGCACCGGATAACGTGTACGAAGCCCTGACGACCCAGAAAGGGCTGGCAGGCTGGTGGACCCCGATGACCGAGGTACAGCCGGAGGTTGGCAGTGTCGCCAGGTTTCGGTTCGGCGACGGGTCCATCGGTCCCGATATGCAGATCATCGATCTACAGCCGGGCAGATATGTCGAGTGGCGTTGCGTGGATTCGTTGGCGGAATGGGTGGGCACCCGCCTGACTTTTGAAATTCGGCCGCACGACAAGGGTGCAGAGCTGTTATTCGGGCACCGCGACTGGAACGCGCCCAGTGAATTTTACATGCACTGCAACAGCAAGTGGGGATT
This sequence comes from uncultured delta proteobacterium, assembly GCA_963848135.1. Taxonomy (GTDB): domain Bacteria; phylum Desulfobacterota; class Desulfobacteria; order Desulfobacterales; family SG8-13; genus JARFQH01. The sequence continues at coordinate 549,613 of CAWKCK010000005.1, read as the reverse complement.
TTTTCTCGGCGTCAGCCTCAAGAGATATCTCGAGGAGGGCCGCGGAAAGCCTCATCCGGAAGACCCGGATTTTTAATGGAGAATAATGACCAATAACTGCTAAACTGCTTTCGACTTAAAGGCGTCGAGTCGTTTCACGGCAGCATTGAATCGAGGTTCGATTCAAAGTGCGTAATGTGCTCTTCATGCTGGAGAGTCAGGGAAATATCATCTAAACCCCCAATGAGTCTTTCGCGGATGCCTTTGTCCATCTGGAAGTGAAAGACCACCGTTTCCTGAGCGTGCACGATGATTTTCTGCGAGGTCAGGTCGGTGGTGGCTTTCAATCCCTCGTGAGTGTTAACAAGTTCAAAAATTCGGTCCACTTCGTCGCTTGAAAGTTCCACGGTCAACAATCCGTTTTTCACGGCGTTGCTGCGGAAGATATCGGCAAAACCGGGCACCCGTTCGCCGTTGATTTCCTTCCAGGGTGCAATGATGACCCTATAACCGTCCTGATGCAGAGCCCATACCGCATGTTCCCGGCTCGATCCGCAACCAAAATTGTTGCGGACAACCAGGATGGAACGTCCTTCAAAACGCGGATGATTGAGTTCGAAATCGGCGTGGGGTTCTCCAGCGTCTGTGTAACGCCAATCGAAGAAGGCATTTGGCCCATAGCCGGTTCTTTTGATCGATTTCAAAAATTGTTTGGGAATGATCTGATCGGTATCCACATTCGACCGGTCCAACCGGGCCACGATTCCGGTGTGTGTTGTGAAAGATTTCATGTGAGGTCCTTATCTGTGGTGCAATGTCCAGGATTAGATTCTCGGCCATTTGCGAATGTCGACGAATTTTCCTTCTACCGCTGCCGCCGCAGCCATCTGCGGGCTGACCAGATGAGTACGCCCACCTTTACCCTGGCGTCCCTCGAAATTGCGGTTGGATGTAGAAGCGCAGCGCTGTTGGGGTTGCAGCTGATCTGGATTCATGCCTAAACACATGCTGCACCCGGCATAGCGCCACTCGGCACCGGCGTCTTTGAAAATCTTATCCAGGCCTTCCGCTTCGGCCTGTTCTCTCACCTGCTGGGAGCCCGGTACCACCAGAACCTGGACGTGTTCGGCCTTTTTTCGACCTTTCAATATCTCGGCCGCCAAACGCAGGTCTTCGATGCGCGAATTGGTGCAACTGCCGATGAAAACCACATCGACATTGACATCGGTCAGGAAAGTTCCGGGAGTCAGTCCCATGTACTCCAGGGCTTTCTCGGCGTCCGCCCGGCTGTGTCCGACAGCTTGGTCCGTCTCGGGAATCGGTTGGTCAATGTCAATGACCATGCCCGGGTTGTTTCCCCAGGTCACCTGGGGGGCGATTCGGCTGGTGTCGATGGTGAGGCTTCGGTCAAAAACCGCATCGTCGTCGCTGGGCAGGGTTTTCCAGTAGGAAATGGCACGCTCCAGTTCTTTACCCCGGGGTGCATACGGGCGATTTCCGGCAGCGATGTATTCAAAGGTGGTCTCGTCGGGGGCGATCATGCCGGCCCGGGCACCGGCCTCGATGCTCATGTTGCAGATGCTCATGCGTGCTTCCATCGACAGGGACCGCACGGCTTCGCCGCAATATTCGAGCACGTGGCCCGTCCCCCCGGCTGTGCCAATGGTTCCGATCATTTTCAATACCAGATCTTTCGAGTAGATGCCGGGTCCCGGATGCCCGGAAAACTCCACTTTATAGGTGCGTGGTTTGGGTTGGGCCAGCGTTTGGGTTACGAGCACGTGCTCGACTTCCGAAGTCCCGATACCGAACGCCAAAGTGCCGAAAGCACCATGGGTCGATGTATGTGAGTCACCGCAGACCACGGTCAGGCCCGGAAGCGTCAATCCCAGTTCAGGACCGATGATGTGAACGATACCCTGGTACCTGTGACCCAATCCAAACAGTGTGACACCGAATTCTTCGCAGTTTCGGCTCATGGCTTCAACCTGAGCCCGGGAGATGGGATCTTCGATATTCAGCCGGTCTGATGTCGTGGGAACATTGTGATCCATGGTTGCAAACGACAGGTCGGGCCGTCTGATTTTGCGACCGGCCAAGCGCAGTCCTTCGAATGCCTGGGGGCTTGTGACCTCATGTACCAGATGCCGATCGATGTAAATAAGGGTTGCCCCGTCGGGGAGTTCCTTTACGACATGTGTGTCCCATATTTTTTCAAACAGTGTTTTGCCCATGTTTTTTCTCTGGATAGTATCTGATGAGTCGGGTTGCCCGACGAATCCAATGGTGAAGACCGGTCAGAGAGCGGCCAATTCAGGCAGAAACCATCACTATCGCCATCATATCGAAACATGCCATTTAGTGCCTCGATTGTCAATCACATCAGAAATATTCAGCCAAAACCTGAAATAACGACACAAAACGAGCACTTTCGAACGCCTTTTTAACTGAAGGGGGTAGAAATGTGAAACATTGCCATTATATTACTCAAGTCCAAATGAGTTGGCGAATATGAAGGATGGTTGTATTTTCATTTCAAACGAAGTAATTCTTTCCCTCATATCTGTCGTCCCGGACACAAATACCGGATTTGATTAGGTCATGCAGGGTAGCGCACAAATTTAAAGCGTAGGAAAAGAGAGTGACAATGAAAGGTTCGGAACTGGTTATTAAAGCTTTGAGAGACAAGGGCGTTAAGTACGTCTTCGGCTACACCGGCGGGGCTATCATGCCGGTTTTTGACGAGATGGAAAGGCAGAATGCTTTTGCCTTCATCATGTCGCGACACGAACAGGGTGCCGCCTTTATGGCCCAGGGGGTCTCCCGGGGTTCATTGTCCACCGCGAATCCACAGGTCGGCGTGTGTATGGCTACTTCGGGTCCGGGAGCCATGAACCTGGTCACAGGAATCGCTGACGCCGGTATGGATTCGGTTCCACTCGTTGCAATCACCGGTCAGGTCCCCACCGGAGTGATTGCAACGGATGCGTTCCAGGAAAGCGATGTGGTGGGAGTGATGATGCCCCTGACGAAACAGACATATATGCCGCTGCGTGTGGAAACAATCGAAGAATCGATCCACGAGGCCTTTCTTGTTGCCACCGTTGGCCGTGGTGGGCCGGTTGTGGTCGATATTCCCAAGGACATCCAAAACCTGGAGCCCAAAGAAGGCTATCGTTTCGATCCCATTGCGTTCAATCCCGGGCTTGCCGGTGTACTTCATTCGCCCCATCCCGATCGAGATGCCATCCGCCATGCGGTGGCGCTGATCAACAGGAGCGAACGGCCGGTGATTCTTTGCGGGCACGGTGTTATTGCCGCCAATGTCGGTGAGGCCATGCGACAATTTGCCGAAAAGGCCAATATTCCGGTTGCCTTCACCCTGCACGGTCTTTCTGCTTTTCCGGTTGACCACCCGCTGAGTTTGGGCATGGTGGGGATGCACGGGACGGTTGAATCGAACCGAGCCTTGTTGAATGCTGATCTGATCATCGCGATGGGTATGCGTTTCGACGACAGGGTAACCGGGAATCTGGCAACATTCGCCACCACGTCTGAGGTTATTCACGTCGAAATCGATCCTTCGGAAATCGATAAAAACGTCAAGACATCAGTGGCGATAAATGCAAGTGTTTCCGGAGCGCTCCACCAAATGCTACAAAATCCGGAACTGATAGCCAAACCGAGGCGGCTCTGGTTCGAGCAAATCGAACTTCATCGCCGCGAAATTGCCGATGAAGTTCAAGAAGAAATTCGCAACGGCGTCGGGAATGAAGGGCAGTTGCTGATGAAAACCATCGTCAGCAAACTTTCAGATGTGACCGGTGGCAGAGATATCATCGTTTCCGATGTCGGTCAGCACCAGATGATCCTGGCCCGGTTCTATAATTTTCAAACCCCCAACAGCTGGTTTACATCTGGCGGCGCCGGAACCATGGGGTGTGCGCTGCCGATGGCCATTGGTATAAAACTGGTTCGACCCGGTGAACGGGTATGGTCGGTCAGCGGTGACGGCGGGTTTCAGATGAACATTCAGGAATTGGGCGCAGTAATGGAGCACGAGGTCGATATTAAGATCCTGCTTTTCAATAACGGGTATCTTGGAATGGTGCGGCAGTGGCAAACGTTATTCTACGACGGCCGATTTGCAGGAACACCGATGAAAAATCCCGATTTCGGTAAGATTGCGTCAGCCTATGGGATACCCTACCGGCAGGTCACCGAAGTGGCGGCGATTGAGGATGCCCTATCTGCCGCGGCCGAACATCGCGGAGCTTACATGGTCGAATTTCTCTGTGATCCCAGTGAAATCGTCTTGCCAATGGTACCGGCGGGTGGCGGGATTACGGACATGATTACATCGCTCAAAAAATGAACCCATCCGCCAGGAGCAATTGCAATGACAGCGAAAGAGCCGATAAAAAGACGGGCCATCTTGATTTTCATGTTGAATCGCCCGGGCGTTCTGAACAAAATTTCGATGCTGATCCGTCGGAAAATGTACAACGTTGAAACCATCACCGCCTGCCGCACGCACCGGCCCGGCATCAGCCGCATGACGCTGACCCTTTACGAAAACAGCGATGACAAGGTGCTGCAGGTGATCAAACAGATTGAAAAGGTTGCCGAAGTTCTATCGGCCAAAGAGCTGGATGTAGACGGCAGCTTCTGGCGGGAGGTGGCCATCATCAAACTAGAGGCGGACCAAACCTCGCTTGAGGAACTCGAACGGCAATTCAATTTTCAGATTCTCGACCGCCGCAACCACGAACTTTTTATCGTTCAAGTGGCCGGCACCTCAAAATATGTCGACGATTTTATGCAAGCGGTGGGGGAGGATAAAATAATCGAGACGGCGCGCTCCGGTTTTACGGCCATGGAGAAATAAAACATTGATTTGATTTTGCCTGTGCAGAAATTTTTTAGACTAAACGGCTTAACACGCACAAACTTTCGGCATCAAAAAGACCGGCACGTCGGTATAGAACCCTTATTCTAAATTGTGAGATGAAGGAAGGAAATAAATGATGGTACTAAAGGATGTATTCGATATTTTCGAAAAAGATCCCAACTACCGCATCATCATGAAGCGTTTGTTGGAGGCATCCATGGAGGAGTCATTCAATTCGATCATAATTACTGAAGCTATCAAGGGTTTTCCCATCATATATGTCAATCCCGCTTTTTGTGAGCTAACCGGTTACGGCCCTCATGAAGTCATCGGCATGTCACCCGCCATTCTCCAAGGACCCAAAACCGACATGGATGTCATTCGCAAGTTGGGAGAAGATATCGAGGCCGGGGACGTTTTTCACGGTCAGGCTATCAATTACCGCAAGGACGGTTCAGAGTTTGTGATGGAATGGAAAATTGCCCCCATTCGCAATGATAAAGAAGAGATCACTCATTACATGGCCATCCAACGGGATGTGACCGGCCGGTGACTGATCCGGCAATTGATTTCTTCTTCACGCATCATCGTGAAGTGAGTAATGGCACCATCCTTTGTGTCGTATATTCTCGTCGGAATGGGCCGATGGGGGGTGTCTCGCTGATGGTTTCAACCAGTGTGCTGCAAACGGGGATCCAATTTGCGCACTGGTCGTTAGGATGAAGATTTGTTGGATATAGCTTAATCCAGTTTGGCAACCCTGCGAAAATCTTCGGATCTGTCCTGTAAAATCCCATATATACCCAAAATCTCATCGTGCTCGGCTATGGCCCTCCGATTATCTAAAACGAGCTGTTCGCCTCTTTCTGTTTCGAACACCATGAAAGAGTTTTCATTCTGTGCATCAATAGCTGCGATCATCTGATTCAGATTGATGACTTTTCGACCGTTAACCTTCACTATCCGCTGGTTCGTGTACTCGTTATACCCGACATTGATCTCCGACTCCAAAACCTTAATCATCACGACAACTTCTTCCTTGACTTCCGTCGTACCGTTATTCACGAGAAGATTTAAAAGATTTGAAGGGGAATTAGTCTCCCAGTCTTTCCAGGTTCTCAGGTAGTTCAATGTTAGGGGACAAAATACGAGTCCGCCATAGATGTAATATTTAGGTTTGGTATCGTATTCACAGGTCGAAACGAAATAATGATCCTCCAGACCCTTTTTCAGATTCAGTTCGACAGGAAACTCCTGACCTTCACGGATAACCGTTAGTTTCAGTACATCTCCGTATTGGTGGCGTTGAATAAAATGATAAAAGGATGTTCTTTCATTCCGCCGAAATTCAACGGTACCATCATCCGCAATGGGGTGGTCATCGACCGAGGCGAGAATATCATCGGCATTGAGGATGCCTTCAGATAGCATCCCAGGAGTGACATTGGTCACCAGTACGCCGGTTTGATTATCACTCAATTTGTACATGTTTTTGATGTTTTTGTTGCTCAGCTTCTGTGTTTTGACCCCGATGCGGGGGAACCCGTCATATCGCCCATCCTGAACATCATCCAGAAAGTGTTTCACAACTGTCGTCGGTACGATGTAACCGATGTTTTCAAAATTTTTATTTTGCTGCATGACGATACCCACCACTTCATTCTCGACAATGGCAGGTCCGCCGCTGTTTCCGGGGTTGATCGCCGCATCGATTTGCACGGCCAGAAGATTTTTGAAACTGTGCGCATAAGGGCGGTGTTCTATTCTGGAAATCACGCCCGTTGTCGTGCTCAACGTATCACCGCCTTCAGGGAATCCATAGACGATGACCTTATCCATGACCTGGGGTAGTTCTCCGAGATCGAGTGCCGTTACCCCTGCGAAAAAGTTTTGATCATCGACCGTCAACAGGGCCAAATCCGCCTCATGGGAAATGAATGCGACGCGGGCATTGTATTTCACGGGGTTTCCGTTGAGCTGAACCTGGAGAAAGGTATGGTCACTGACGACATGCGCATTGGTTAAAATTCTATTGCCGTTTATCACACATCCGGAGCCGTATCCCCGCCTGGGGCCGCGACGATTCCACGGGTTGTCGTAATCCGGGCTGTTGCTGACACAAAATATTTTGACAATCGAATCTCGAATGCCGGTTTCCGCAAACGCCGTACTGTAAACCGACACCAGAATCGCCATGAACAGAACCAAGCCTCTCATTTTTAAATACCTCGATTCAGGGTTTCGTCTTTAGTAAATCGGTTAAGGTAAACGCTATAGTGGTTGTCAGAAAAACGTTCCGTTATTCGGAATTTATTCTTGGAAAGCGGTATAAAAAAACCGAACCACTTAACGGTAGCTCGGCACATTACTCAGTGCTCCTTGGCAACCCGGCTACCTTTTATAAGGTCCGTGGCTTTCCGTCCCTGTCTCACGACAGGTTAGGCTTTTTCGTGGAACCTGTTCTATGTTTTATGGTCCTATTCTAACACATGTTGGACGCGTACGTCCAATTTTTTAGGAATTACCGATGGGGTGATTTGATTGCGGGGCGTGATATTTGGGAAGTGCACACCTGCGACACACAAATGGCCCAGGCGGGAACGATCGGAATGCCTCGTGGCGCCTAAGGGTTTTAGGTGATGGTAACGCTCGAAACATTAAAAAAGTGGCGCATATAGGCTGCGAGTGAGCATTTTAAACCGGTTAGAAATACTGCCTGGGCGCTTGTCTTGAGGTGACGTTCGATGAACAATCGTTGCCACCCAATTTGTCATTTTCACTTTGGACATACTAAAGTCATTGATTTTCAAGCGCGCTGTCGCGCCGGAGACCTTCTTTCACCTGGCGCTTTGTGGGGAAATAAGCACGTTGGAAGTGACATGCCAGGCCGATCCCCCAGCCGATCACCGACCACTGAAACCACCACGGACCGGGCGTCAGTATGTTGATCAGCAGCAGGACGCCATTGGTAACGATGTAGCTCCAAAGGTGCCAGTGAAATCCGAACTTGCGGCTTTGACGCCAGTCCTTTTCAGCCTTTTCTTTTGACTGAACCACAATTTCTTCGTTTATCGCCGCCTCGATTATCCGGGAATCGAGACCCAAATCTTTTCCGATTTCCAAAAGTTCTTCCTGACTGATACCGATCCGCCGTTTCAGGTGCAGTGCCCGCTGAATGACACGGTTAACTTCTTCGGTGCTGTATGTTTGAATTTGTGGTTGCATTGATGTGTCCCGCTGATCGGGGATGAGAAATCGAATCATTCAGGTCGAAGGAAAGAAAGCAGAATAGTAGCCAGTTTCAGTGTTTTTCAAGGGTGGATAACAGATTGCGAATAACATCCTCTTTACCGATGATTCCCACCAGGCGGCCATTGTCTAAAACGGGCAGCGTATGAAAATTACTTTCGACCATGAGGGCGGCAACCGTTTCGAGGCCGGAGTCCGGGCGCACAGTGACGGGGTTCGGCGTCATGGCTTCTGATACTGTGAGGGCTGTTATTTTCCGGACCTGTTTTTCGATTTGCTTTTTTGACGTCAGTTGGATCACGCTGTCCATTAGTGTGAAGACGGTCGGTATCGGCAGTCTTTTCTGCTGGGCAATCAGATCGCTTTGGCAGAGAATGCCAACCAGACGGCCATTATCATCCAACACCGGCGCACCGTTAATTCTATTGTCGAGCAATATTTTGCCGGCTGTGGCGATTTCCATATCCGGAGTGAGCGTGAACACTTCGGTGGTCATGATATCTTCGACGGTTATCATGGGATGCCTCCTATCCCGAATATAGGTTTTACCGCAGGCCACCTGCTGAATAAGGCGATATGTTGAATATCACCTCAACACCTGGTAAATGACAATTACTTGCCGATAGAGATTTCGTGACATTTTCGGGCGATGGGCGCACGACGATGGACAGTTCCTTTATGCCATATACAATATTGTGCGATGACCTGATCCATAATACAACAAAAATTGAAAGTATCAACCCGGTTCGTTGAAACCGGAGTCTGGGTGCGCTTCGATATTCAAGGAGAAATGCCGATGGATGGAAAAAACAGGGGGAATATAAGGCCAGGAATAACGGTTGATGTCGTACTGAAAAAAGATCAGCGAACCGGGAAATTGACCCGGGGTGTTGTCAAGCAAATCCTGACGTCATCGGTCCATCATCCGCATGGCATCAAGGTCCGAATGGTCGACGGCCAGGTCGGAAGGGTCAAAAAAATCTATTTGTAGCGGCCTGATGTTCGAAAAGCGGAAAAAAATCGATTTCCACAGTTGCAATCAGAACAAAACTGGTTACTGTTACCTGCCAGCACACTCCGGTACAATGGGGTGTGCTGTTTTTTAATGTTAGCGACCATTAGCGCACCGCAAGCGATATAGATTCTAATAACAACAAGGGGATGCTGAAATGACAGATCGATCACACATTACACTTTACAGTGGAGGCCACAAGGGGGCTGAGTCTGAATTCGGGCGGTTGGCCGAGCGCTGGGGTATCCAGGAGGTTAATTTTTCGTTCGAGGGTCACGACACCGAACGAAACCGCGGAATTCGCGTCCTGGGGCCGGCCGAACTCGACAAAGGAGACGTCAGCATGGAGATCGTTTCGACCCGTATGGATCGGAACTATACCAAGGCTGAGAAAATCCGTAAGGTCATTCAGACCATATTCCACATGGTCAATAAGGGCTACCAGGTCTTTGCCGTCGGCTGGATTCAACCGGACGATACCGTCAAAGGGGGAACCGGTTGGGGGGTCGAACTGGCAAAGCTCTTCAACCGTCCGGTCAGTGTGTATGATCAGGACCGAAAGGGGTGGTTTTCCTGGAAGGAAAACAATTGGGTGGCCGACACACCGGTGATTTCCGACAAGACCTTTGCGGGAACGGGAACCCGGAACCTGACCGATGATGGTCGTAAAGCCCTTCACGAGCTTTTCCAAAGTTCCTTCGGACACGCCTAGCTCCGTTGTATCCGATAACGCAACAATTGCAGGTACTCTATACTGCTTTCTAACCTGATATCAGTTGCCGATATCTTACGGTAAGACCTCTCAAAAAATGCTCGTCAGCCTGCCGATCATCATCCTGATTCTCATAGCCATCGGTCTTCCACCGACGAAGATGAGCAGGAAATACATAAAGATTCGCTGGTGGGACTATGCGCTTCCGGCAGTCGGCCTGCCAATCTGGATATTACTGACTGTTGCCGAAATTGGCGATACGGCCAGTTTGTCTAATTTGGTCATTGAAGGTTTTTGGATCCTTGTCGCCTCCGTTCTGACCCCTTGGACACGGTATTTTGTACTTAAACTCAGGTATCGATACGCATCTCTACTGTTTCATTGTATGTACACTTTACCGGGGATAACAGCAGTATTGTTGCGGTTAAATATGCCGACTTTGCCGGAATAAATATAGCAGACAGCGATTCGAAGCCACCAGAGATATTTAATGGCCGCGGACATTCTTCACATTCGGATCACGGCGACACCGGTTTCGATCTGAAGGACGTACTCGATGAATTGGTCTCATGTGAGAGATCCGCCTTTTGTGATGGCCGGCTGCTCTTTCAGAACGAGTAGGTTTTCTGTTGCCCAGCCTTTACCGGCTGAATGTGGAGATATTGGTAACGATCGGCTGATTGAATCTTCAGGGGCTGGATTTCGGTCCGTTTGAGAACTTCGAGAGGGACTTCTACCCCGGCATTTCCGATGGCCCAGATTCTGCGATAACAATCGGCCAATGTGCTGACCGGCTCCCTGTTCACCGTCAGAATAATGTCTCCGGGCTGCAGACCCGCTTTTTCGGCCGGACTGTCCGCCGCAACCCGGGTGACAATAACCCGTCCATGACTTTCCTCCAGAAAAACTCCCAGCCAAGGCCGTCCAGGGAAGAGGGACCTCCCGGTTTCAATGAGAGATTGCTGGATGGGCTTGAGCAGATCGATGGGGACGAACACATTTCCGGGGACCTGACCATATTCGGGTACGGTCATTCGGGTGACAATTGAGCCGATACCCATCAATCGTCCGTCGGGTCCAATCAGGGCCGCACCGCCGAAATTAGGATGGGCCGGCGTTATATAGATGGCGCTGTCAAGAAGGTATTCCCAATATCCGGCTTGTCAAATAATCAACGGGCCCGTATTGCACTTTTTCTTATCATAGCGGCAGATAGTTCTCGCTCATCTGCAGAAATGTCTTTGTTTGGTCGCGCACCCATTGGCGATTGTGCCCCAGCTCTTTGGCCATCAGCGAAGCGACTTTTGGCGCAGCTTCCCTTGCTGCCCGGGCGTTCAACAACAGGCATCGGGTGCGGCGTGCCAGGACGTCGTCAACCGTTCGTGCGGCCTCGAATCTTACGGCCCAGATGATCTCGCCAAGCCGGGCCGGCAATGCCGGGTGCAGTCTTTCGTTATACGCCGGCTGCACGCGCATTAGATCTTGAATGGCTGGTGCATCGGAACCATAGAGGGCCAGTTCCCCAAACTTTTCCGGCGCTTTGTGAAACCCGTGGATGTTCAACTGCTCGGTGATACAGGGTTTCATATCGAGGTCAGCGAGGGCGACAGCATGCTTGACGCATTCTTTTGCCATCTGCCGATAAGTGGTCCACTTCCCACCCGCTATCGTAAGCAGGCCCGAGTTGGATATATGAATGGTGTGATCACGCGATAAGGCCATAGTGTTCTTCTCTTCTCCGGTTTTAACAAGCGGGCGTATTCCGGCAAACTGGCTCAAAATATCGGCTCGCGTGGGGACTCTCTCCAGGTAAGCTCCCGCGGTATCCAGAATAAAATCTATTTCTTCGGTCATCGGCTGAGGTTCGAGTGAGATGTCTGTTATCGGCGTGTCCGTCGTCCCCACAAGCGTGACCCCGAGATAGGGAAGCGCGAACATCACACGTCCGTCCCTGGTGTGTGGTACCATGATTGCGGAAGTGCCCGGAAGGAAGGATCTGTCCAGCACCAGGTGAATGCCTTGGCTCGGAGTTATCATCGGCTGTGCCTTGGGGTCATCCATTCGGCGCACGCAATCTGTGAAGGGGCCGGTGGCGTTGATCACGACCCTGGCCCTGGCCTGATATTCTGTGCCGGTTTCCACATCTTCAAAAAACACACCGTTCAAAAATCCATTTTTACTCCTTGTCAACGTCGTAACACGAGTATAGTTCAGTAGTGTTGCGCCCTGATGCGAGGCGGTGCGGGCAAGGTTTATCAGCAGCCTGGCATCATCGAATTGGCCGTCGTAGTATATGATTCCACCGCGCAGGCCTTCGCGCTTGATGGTGGGAATGCGTTTCAGCGTTTCTTCTTTGGTAAGAACCTTGGATGGTCCGAAACCGTATCGGCCGGCCAGGATATCGTAAATCTTCAGTCCGATGCCGTAGAATGGCGATTCCCACCAGTCATAGCTGGGGACGATAAAGGCAAGGTCATGTACCAGATGGGGGGCATTGTTGCGCAAGATGCCACGCTCCCGCAACGCCTCCATAACAAGGGACACATTGCCCTGCTGGAGATATCGAACCCCCCCATGGATCAGTTTGGTACTTCGGGAGGAGGTCCCTTTACCAAAATCGCTTTGTTCCAATAGCAGCGTGTCATATCCACGCGATGCTGCGTCCACCGCAATACCCATCCCCGTGGCGCCGCCGCCAATAACCAGCATGTCCCAGGGTTCATCTCGATCCATGACCCTGTTGATCATCTCTTCACGATTCACCATCAGTTCCTTGATTTTTGAAAAGCGGCATAACAGCGCAGAGGCCGCTCGCTGATAACGGCAGCAATGAATTTGTTGCGGGAAATGCAGGTTGCGACAGTGGCCATTCCTGACTGATAAACATCGGGTGCTTATAGCTCTTGCAGAATGAACCGGAAACCGATAATCTGGTTTCCCATGATTCAATTTGTTTGTTCAGTGGATTTCTCTGCCCCCCAGTGATGATCCTGAAAAAAGAAAGGGCGTCATGAACAGAACAACTATCGGCATCGGCATTGCAGCGATACTCTTCGGGATTTATTCCCTCTACCTGCGCATCACCCGGAATGACAAGTTCGAAAAATTGAAAAGGATGCAGGAAAGATTCGGTGAGAAAAACGGTGGATTGATACATTTGGTTCTTTACTGCATTGCCCCGATCATTTTCGGCATCATCATGATCGTTGCCGGTAGAGAAGGCTATTCAATGTTTTAATTTTATATATTCCCCCCTGTATGTCAGAGTAAACCGCGAATCCGCATTTTTCACTAAGGGGCCTTATAAAATAAAAAAAATCATATCAAAGCGGTAAAAGTATTCTGCCAGATAATGTCAGCTTACACTTTGACCATTTACTTTATGATAAACATGATATCCATGGAGAACACCCTCCAAGGTGAAATAGGCCCTCCGTGGATGAGGATATATGTCGTACATGAGGATGTTCACTGCCATTCGGGCACCCATCAACCGTCAATATCGACGGTTTCCACGACCACCCTTGCCGTCCCCTCTTCATAAAACCCAAGTTTCTTGGCCGCTCCCGCACTCAAATCGATGATCCGACCGTCGACAAACGGTCCGCGGTCATTGACCCGCAAGATAATTTGGCGCTGGTTGTCCAGGTTGGTTACGCGTACGAAGGTCGGCAAAGGCAGGTATTTGTGGGCCGCATTCAGGCCTTTGGGATCGAAGGCTTCCCCATTGGCCGTCATATGCCCATCCTTTTGCCGATAGGTCTCATAGCCGTACCAGGAAGCGATTCCTTTTTGTCGATAACTTTGCGCCTGTTCAACACTCATGGGCACATAGCGTTTGCCTTTGACAACATAAGGCGATTTCTTGACGCGGCCCTGCTTTATGGCGTCTTTAGGTGGCAGGTCATCGATGGATTCGATATCTGCATGGGTCAGCGGCCATGTCAATGGTGCCATAACGACGGGGATGGTGTATTTGCCGATGGTATACACTGTTTTCCCGGCAAATTTTGTGACCTTATAGCTTATTTTTATCGTTCCTTTGGTAATCTTATAACCCGTTTTTACTGTCCCTTTTGTGATCTTGTAGGTGGTTTTGACAATACCACAAGCAGGCATACCAAGGCAGGTCACCACTATGATTATCCGGCAAAAACCGAGGGAAATTATCCGGGGCAATATCATCATGACCAACAGGTCTGGGGTTTGCGGAGGGTTAACCTGAGCGTTTGCTGAAATTTCGGGCTAAGTCCAGTGAAGGCGCACCGTTTATCAATGGGTAAAGTAGCATTAAGTACTTTGATGTGTCCAACGATTATATCGCTTCCGGAAAGAGCCGCTATTGAGAGCTTCTGAAGTGACGCCCTGAATCTTTACACCAAAGAGGCAGGGATCGATGATAGGGGGTGGTGGCCCCGTTGCGGAGAGTGCTCAGGAATTGAGGAAAGGTCAGCCTGTGCCTGCAGGGTGACCTTTCCTTGTACCCATCCTCACATATACGCGTTTCGATTGCCGGCTGTGTTTACGGATGCCTTGACTGTGCAACGGCTATGCGAACTATGGCTTTTCATGGATAATGCCCGATAGGCGGTCGGGGTAATCGGTAAGAATACCGTCCACACCGGCGGCAATCAACCGCCGCATGTCTTCGTCCGCATTGATTGTCCATACGGCGACTTTCAGGTTGCGGCGGTGAGCAGCCGCAACAAATTTTGGTGACACAACATTTCGTTTTCTAAATGTTGTGGGGACGAGAAGGGCTTTCTCGGTTGGGGAGTATAGCGAGGTCAAGCCCATCCGGTTGAGCAGATGAAACTGCATCGCTTCAGCGGGTGCGGCAGAGGTGGCCATCTGGGGGCAGGCAGTGCGGAAGCTCTCCAGTGCATCCGAATGGGCCGATGCCACCAGGACGCTGGCCGTTCGATTATACTTGCGCAACTCTGTGCACAGCAGCTGGCTTATCGCTGGCCGATTCTCCTTGAGTTCCACAATTAGCGGCTTTTCGGGAACTGCATTCAAAACTTCCTGTAGGGTGGGAATCGTGATGCCACGGCCCCTGAATGGAAAGCTTCGCCCTCCGTCGGTTGACCAGCGATAGCCGGCATCCTGTTTTTTAACTTGAGCCAGCATCATCTCGTTCACGGCACCGTAACCATCGGTGGTACGATCCAGCGAATCGTCATGAAGCACAATCAAGTGCCCGTCGGCTGTGGTGCGGACATCCATTTCCAGGACATCGGCGCCCGCCGCCAGGCTGAGCCGGAATGCCATCAGGGTGTTTTCGGGACCCAGGCCCCGACCGCCGCGGTGGGCGATCACCATGAAATCGTCCGATGTGAAATACGGATGGTTGGCAGCCGGCCGTGCCCTTAGCCATATGCCACCGATGACCACCACTGCAACTGTCATGGCTGCCAGAACTATCTTCAGGATTCTGTTTCCCCATCGCAAAACGATCTAACTCTCCAAATTCATTCTGGTTCGATCCGCTTTCAATGCCGGATCGCAGCTCAGTTGATCAAGATCCGCCACCAAAGACGTGAGACGGTTGGAAAAATGGGTTTTCTGCTCCGGGGTCAGTGTGTTTGACACATCGACCAGTAAGGCGAGAGTCCGTTCGGTGTTCATATCAATTTTTCGCTGATAATTTTCGGTCCTAAATTTTCTGGTATTGGTGAGCAGTTCAAGGAATTCAGCCTCGAATTCGACCGATGTGTCTCGATCTTCTAAAAGACGCTTGGCTGCGTCCTGAACTCTGCGGCGGTGGGCTATCCTGTCCATGGCAATCGGATTGAGCGTCGTGCTCCACTCGGCCAGCGCCTGTTTTTGAGGTGCGGACAAGTCTGAAAACCAGAAACTTAACCGCTTTTGCATGCGCTTTTGACGGTTGCGAGTGATTTGTTGGGGCGACTGTTCGGTCAATTCGATTTCCATTTCGCGGTTTTCCCTTTCGAGGTTATCGAAGAGCTCCGCAATCTGATCGTCTGAGGCCGAGACAAGTATGTCGATAATATCGGGTCCGATTTGCCTGAGAAGGGCATACCAATGACGGGTAAGCTGAGCATTGTAAATTTCCAGGCGTTCCACTGTAAGCGGTTGATTGCTGCTATCGACATCACGGCGCATGTTTCGCAGAAATTCAGCATACTGAGGCAGCTGCGTCCGGCAGTGCCAATCCAGTTGGTGGGCCAATCGAGAGCTAACGTGACGGCTCTGGCTGCGATCCAGTGAAATATAATCATCCACATACCAGGGTATGAGCCAGTCCAGTTTTGGGTAGAGCACACGAGGACTGCAACCGATAATTATCGAAATCAGTATGAGCAAGACCGGTATTTTTTTCATAGGTTCATTATGAGACTCATCGGCCGAATTTCAAGGCAGTATTTGAGGCTCTGAATTTGCGGCATAACCAACAAGACTGGTAATCTGAAATAAAAGCATTAGGTTAGATCTGTCTGCTATTACGCTGATCGTTCTTTGGGTGACGCATCGGAATCAAATCTCTTGATCAAATCTTCTGGCAGCACGCGGATATCATGAAAGCAACTCTTCACATAACAAGCGGTGATTCTGCGGGAAGCCGTCTCGAGAGATCTGGCATTCCTGGGGAAATCTTCGTCTGGCACGATATCCTTTATGACGGCCCTCGTAATCCGGGATGGCCGGATGGTGATACCCTCCTTTCGCGCGCGTCGTTCCTTGAATCAGTGACAGACGGGGGACTGCGCAGGGAAGATATTCTCGAGACCCTCAAGAATCAGTACCACAAACTTGAAACTGCCAATAAGTATGACAAGCTGCTTCTCTGGTTTGATGCCTGTCTGTTCGATCAGTCGATGTTAGCGCACATACTCGCATGCCTGAATTACTTGGGAAACCGGGAGGCCGAGCTTATCTGCATCGATTCTTTCCCAGGAATTGAACCGTACCACGGCCTCGGTCAACTTCGTCCGGAACAATTGGCGTCCGCCTACAATCAGCTTCAAACTGTAACGCATGATCAATTTCTTTTTGCAGATCACGTTGACAGGGCCTTTGCGTTGCAAGACAGGGAGGCTTTTATCGGATTGACCCAGTGTTCTGATGCACCCTTGCCCTGGATTCCAGCGGCGGTATATCGTTGGCTTCAGGAACAACCGGATTCTGAAACGGGGTTGGGGCGCCTTGAGAAACTCGCGCTCGAGGCGATTCGATCCGGTTGCCAATCACCCGGGGAGATCTTGAAAAAAGCGTCCCTAAATGACTCGCCACCGCAATTCTGGGGCGACATTACGCTATGGGCGAAAATCAATTCGTTAGCCGATCGCCAACCACCACTGATTCGTATCGAGGGGCCCGGTCAAAGACTTCCCCAATGGGAAGGGATAGCGGATTTGAAGCGTTTTCGTATTTATCCTCAGGACTAGGAGAAATTTACGGTAAAGACTAACCGATGCGCATTTTTTGATTCATGATAGGGATGAGACATCGTCGTGCAGTTGGGGTTAAATGTTTTTTATAATGCCGTCTTGTGATATGTAGACTCGCACGTCATTCTAACTTGTGTCCATTCATAAATGGCCCTACCGCCTCGGTGAGGTCTTGCCCTGTGAAAAAACCTCCATTTATGAATTGGAAACGCTGTAATGCCCATAACCACTTGCGGATGAGCACTAACTAAAGGAAAAGACACCCATGGGTCTCTTTGAATTTGCGATGATTTTATCTGTGGTCGTCGCGCTGTATAACGTTCAGCAGATTAAGCTAATCTTAAGGGACAAGGGATACACGGTCGATGCGTTCAGGGGTTGGTTGAAGGACTACCGAAGGTTCAAAGCCTTGATTCCTAAGGAGCCTTCCGAGAAAATCCAAACCAAATATAACATGATCCTCAATGGGCTGCATTTTTCCTTGTTAGGAACGGTCTTGTTTGCGATCCTGGTTTTGACGCGGTAACAAATTCGGGCCAGGATTCGGCAGAAACCAAACTATGCCTCTCATGCTTTTTCGGATTCATATGCCTCCAAGTCTGGATCGACGTCCCGGCAATTCCGCTCCAGTTGGTGAACGACCTGCCATATCATTTCTTCCGATAGCATTCGGGGCTGGATATATTGAAAGAGAGAACCGAATTGCTCAGGGTTAACGACCGGGATGCCTTCTGCGGATGAGCGTTTGACGAACCAACCGGGCAGGGCGACGATCCCTCGGACCACCACCGGTTCACTGATGGTGCCGGACAACCACTGCGAAAGCCAGTCGGCCTGACGAATGGCTTTTTCGACGGTTTGTTTGTCTGTAGCCTTGGGGAACCGAAGCACCCTTCCGTTATACTCTACCGTTGCGTCCTGCAGCCGGTTTTTCGTCTTCGGTTTCGATCTGGCATAGGTTTCGATCGCGAACGCTCCTTTGCTGCCCACCACGATGTGATCGATATTGAAGCCGTCCGCCGGGAAATCGTGAAATACGTGATAGCCTTCATGATGGAGGCGGACGAGGTCTTGTCCCACCGCGACTTTGCCGTCGTATCCCAGTCGTAACAGCCTGCGACGACCCCGATACGTGGCCATTTTATAAAGGCTGAAAAAAATGAACATCAGTGGAAACAAACACACCAGACCCAGTTCTATCATGTTGAATGGCTTTTTGGCGAAGTAAAGATAAGAAATGTAGGCGGCGTAAGTGTAAACCGGTATAACAATCAGGAAGACGAAGTAGATCATGATTTCCTGATTGAGATGGGCGAGTTCTTTCAGCAGTGACTGGCCGGGTAATCGCAGAAAGTTTCGGGTAAACGGCAACTGGGGTTTCTGTGACCGGTAATATTTTCGAATTAAAAATAGAAATAATAGCAGGACCGAAAATATTGCACAAATCAGGATGACCACTGGCTCCTGGGGGATCGATTGTAACACAGCCTGCTTCACGCTGGATACTCCTTGGTTGAGTGGACAAACCCGCCAGACAGGGTCAGGCAGTTCATAAGGTCACGCCGGCATGCCCAGAGCGATCTATGGCTTCCTGATCTTGCGGTAATAGGAATCAGCCAGGTAAATTGCCGCCAAAGGATTGTGGCCCGTCACCCGATCTTTGACTGCCAACACCGTGGTCGGGGCCTGGGCATGTTTGAAGAACAGCGCGTCGTGACCCACGCACAATCCCAGCACTATGTTGAATTCGGTGTTTGAGTGGTTCAGCAGTTTGGCCTGGAAAATTGGGTTGCACATGGCCTCGTCTGTACCGCGGTAGATCTTATCGTTATCGGATATCCCGATCGTTTCCTTGGGCGTTCTCCCCGCCTTGCAGAGCACTGAAACGACTTCGAATCCACGTTCTTTCAAGATCTGCTCCACGGTGGCCGCCTCCTTTGACAAACCGATACAAAACGCCAGGCCCAGGCGCGTATACCCCATTTTTTCGGCAAACTCGCATATTTCGAGCATGCGGGTCTTCGTGGGTTGCATGATATATGGTTGCTGGTCGCGGTTGGCATAGCAATCGGCTTCCTGAACGGAGGCCGTATGTGCAAATTTTAGAGTTTCGGCCGTATTGTATTCTTTGTTGGCTTCGGCGAGAATTTTTTTTCGGGCGAGGGTGGGGCAATCTTTCGAGCCCCTGCCATCTGCGGTCATGCAGATCCTCTGCGGGGTTGCGAGGTCGCATGTGGCGCATTTGGCTTGTGGTTTCCGTTCGGTTTTATTCACGATTGCAACGCCTCTTTCGCCATATAGGGTCCAATGGCGGTGGTTACGGTTGCTTGTCTGTCAATATCAGATCTTTTAGCGTGCTGCTGATCCAACGGCCCGGCCGCATGCTGAAGGCATACCCGATAGATGCGAGCATGAGGTAAATGATCCCTGCTCCCAACACACCGTGGTTGGGTTGGATAATACTGGGGCCCAGTAAAACGGCCACTGTGAGCCCGATCACTATGCGCCATGTATCGGGCGAAAAGAGGATATAGAAAATGATATAACCGAATGTCAGGGATCTTTTTCTCAAAAGTCTGCCTATGTGGTGTTGTGAGACACGCACGGTGTCCTTCACTGTAGCGACAGCGCCGCTGCTGCGGGTTTTCTATT
The DNA here is from genome assembly GCA_963848135.1 of uncultured delta proteobacterium. GTDB lineage: Bacteria > Desulfobacterota > Desulfobacteria > Desulfobacterales > SG8-13 > JARFQH01. The sequence continues at coordinate 529,706 of CAWKCK010000005.1, read as the reverse complement.
GCACACCCAACGCGTGTTGACAACAAACTTTTTGGAGGTAAAAGCTCGTCTGCGAGTATAACATCTTATTATATAAAATGTTTTTTAAAATTGGGCGCTGGCTTTGGGGTGTGTCGTGAGCGGTCTTTGTGCCGCCGGCCCTGACGTGCCGTAGAAATCATTTCCGAAAGGAATCGATCCATCGGATCAGGACGTTTCCACTTATAGGGCAGTTCACGAATGGTGCCCGGTTCCGTCATGGTATTCAGGGCCTCCAGCGCATCCAGGAGAATTCGTCGCTGGCGCTTTGCGTTGCCCGGTTCACCAAACATGCTGCCCCGTCCGAATTTAACCAGCAGGGCACGGGGTGGTTTAATGAACGCCATCCGGTCGGGCATGTTCCCCATGGAGATGGTGGGTATTCCGGCTTCCTCGGTCATCCGTTGAATCAGACCAACTGTCTGATGGCACTTGGGTCAGACCGGTACCAGCAGAAGAACGTCGACGCCGTCGGACTTGATCCGCGAGATAAATTCCGGAATTGTTTTGGTCACCAGTGTCACCACATCATTGACATAGCTGAAACTGTAGTTTGTATTCACTAGTTTACCGATGACTTTTTCCTCTTCCAACTCGATCAGGCGGTGGATCGGGAAGATGACATTGATGTCCTCCTCCGCCAGACTGTGATCGTATTGTGCATGGGCGATGCCGATGTCTTCTTGACGCACGTCTTTGGGGATTTCCCGTAAGGATGGGTCGCCGTGAATCGAGGTGGTGTCGAAAGCCGGTTGGCTGTCTTTCAGGTAGAGGCCGCCACTGGTAACCAAAGCAAAGGTCTGCGCTGAAGGTTGACCTGTGTAAGGGGTCCAGGGCACATCCTGCGAATCAATTAACGGATACTTTTTAACAATTTCCGTCATTCTTCCCGCCTGAAATTCCGGCAAGCTTTCTTTCACCCATTTCTCATAGGCCGGTTTAAATGCATGAAGATCGATCGGCATTTTCTTTCCTTTCACGGTATTTAATAATGGTAACGGTGAGCGAAATGCTGGTTATATGGCTTAGGCATCACTGGGCGTTGCCGCTGGTGCAGACTTGATGTACAGGTCACGCTGGGGAAAGGGGATTTCGATGCCCTCCTTCATAAATTTTTTGTAGACCTCGGTATTTAGCAGATGCGCCACGCGTCCGCGCAACACGGGTTTTTCCACCCAACATAACAGTTCGTGGTCGAGGCTCGAATCTCCGAAGGTGCGGAAGCGCACCCGCGGTGCCGGGGTTTTACAGACATCCGGATGATTGTTGGCGACATCCATTAGTGAGGCTTGGACCTTGTCGATATCCGACCCGTAAGCCACACCCACATTGATCCGAATGCGGTAACGTTCGTGGGGGCCGCCGGCCTCGTTGGTGATTTTGACATTCCCCATGATGGAGTTGGGCAGGGTAATTTCAACATCGTCACGGGTCAGGATGCGGGTGCTGCGGATACCGATATGCGTCACCTCACCGCGTTCACCCGAATCGAGTACAATCATATCTCCAAGTTTGTAGGGGGCATCGGCCAGGATGAATACGCCTGAGAACAGGTTTGCCAGGGTATCTTTTGCAGCAAACGAGATGGCCAGACCGAGGATACCGGCTGAGGCCATCCAGGCCGTCACATCGATTTTCCAGGCCAGGAAAATGAAGTAGAGGGCCAAGGCCACCACCAGGATGACCATAAGGTTGTTGAACAACGGCAGGGTGCGGTCTTGAATCAAGGTAAACCGGCTGGCGTCATGACTCAGGAGCCCAACGATCAGCTTCATGAACCGCGCGGCGGCCTTCGCCCACAAAAGGATGGCCACGGTTTTCAGGCCGCTCAAGGTGACGAAATGAACGGTCTGTGGAAAATCGAGACGGTCGGCGGCCAGCGCGAGACCGAAGAGCATGATGCTGATAAAGATGGGATTGTGAAAAATGTCGAGAATCTGGTCGTCGAGAGTGAATTTCGTCTTGCTCAGCAGTCGCCGGAGGACTCGGGTCAGTATGATATCAACTATCTTGGCGACAAAGACGAAAAGAACAATGATTAAAAAGGCCTGAAGATAACGGTTGGGGGCGATTTGCGCGAGCGTGTTCAGCAACTGCTCTTTGCTGTAATCCATTGGTCTCCCTTCCAGATTTTGTTTATTCAGTAACGTGTCTATGGGTTTTTCGCAACGCTTCGACTATCAGCAACGGTCAATATTCGCAATTGTATTTTTATTTTAAACGCTCCATCATGGTTACCAGGTCTTACGGCAAATTTCCCTCACAGAAAAATCGGTTGTTTTGATCGGTAAGGCTTCGTACGGAGACCCGATCATATCGCCCACAATGGTCCCGTTCTTTTTACCGTCCTGCCAAATTGTCCTTTTTGATCAAGAGACCTCAGAAGTTGTGCACCGTTGACGCGAGGTCTTGGGCCAGTTTTTTAAGTCCATCAGCATCTTCGAGTCCATCGATGAAGCGCTGGGGGATGCCAGAAAAACCGGTTTGAGCCCCGACGAGAGCACCGGTAAGGATTGCCCGTGCCTGATTTTGTCCACCGCCATTAACGGCATGCAAAACGGCCGATTCGAAATCGTCGTGAAAACGGGCGGCGAGGAAATAGGCGGCCGGCAGCTGGTGGTAAATCGCGCACGGCATTCCATAAACGATGGAAACTTTCCAGGCCGGCTCGATGCGGATATCCGCGTCTGCCGCTGCGGCAGCCATATAAGAGGGCGTAAGTAGGGCGTCCGGCGAAGCGAATCGACCGGCACGGGGCGGATCAGGATCCCCGGGGCGCGGCGGCTCGAGATGGCCGCGGGTGACGGCGTGAAAGGGCAGTTGCCCGCTTTTCACCAGCCGCATGAGTTTACCTGACAGCTCGGTGTCGAGGGTATCCCCCAGGACCAGAAGGCTCAGCACCGCACCGTAGGCAACAGTCATCGATACGATCGTTTCATCGGCCTGGGTAAGGGTGGCGTTTTCGGCCACAGCCGCGGCGAGTTGGGCCGGGTGCAGCGCATAGCGAACGGCTATCGCAAGGGTGCGTTCTATGGCTTCGGTGGTGTCCGCATGCCCACCGGTTTGCCCCCAGGGCAAATGTTGTTGTACACGCCGCCGCCAAGCTTCCCGGATCGACTGACTGGTGTATCCACCCGGACCGCTTATCGGGGTGCCGTCGAGGAGCGGAAAAAGTTCATTATCCATCCGGCGACAAAAATCGAGTTCGTCATAACCACCACGCTCAATCAGGGAGCGAACCAGAAGGCCAAGGATAAAGCCGGCCTGGGAAAGTTGACCGGCCTTGAGCCCGGCGTGATACCGGCCGGGCTTGGGGTCGGTGTAATTGTCGATCCAGTTGCCATAGTCACGGCGAAGTTCGGCAAGATCATAATACCAGTGCGGGCCGAGTGCCATGGCATCACCGATGAAGGCGCCCATGATGGCACCTGACGCGCGGTCGTGAATTATCGTGTTCGACATATGCTCCTCCTCATTTTTTGGGAGATAGATCATACATGCTTATATTTAACTCTATCTCACAATATTGATAGTCATCGCATATATCAAGAGGATCTGAAAAGTGAGTCTGTCTCGCAACGATCGTCGCTATCTGAATCGTAGTTAGACAGGCATAAATAATATTTATTTCAATGTGTTGTAATCTCTTTCTTTATTATATACGCAATTCATTCTCGAACGGGATTACCCCTTTACATAATATAACATCTGCATTAAATGTAAGTATTGGCTCCACTCTGACTCTACCTCGGAGAATCACTGCTCTGTTCCACCCCCATTTGACTTCGACAGCTGCCAAGCGGTCTGCACAATTTACAAACCAAAGCCGATTTCCAGCAGCATCTCATCCACTCAATACATAAACGCCGAACATAGACCAAGGAGGGTTATCATGGCAGTGTCAGTATTGATCAGGCGCACTTTTAATGATTCGAAAAAAGAAGCCAGACTCGCCCCTTTAGTTGTCAAGTTGCGATCACTTGCGACCATGCAACCGGGATACATAACCGGACGGACTTTCCGCTGCCTGGATTGCTCCGGAGAATACCTGGTCATTAGTACCTGGAACAGCTTAGAGGATTGGAACCGCTGGTTAAACAGTGACGAACGCCGCGTCCTGCAAGATCAGGTGGATGAATTGCTGGGTGAAAAAGCCGAGTTTCGGATCTACGAACCCCTTGTGGGCGGCATTTTCCCCAAATATTAGCAAAAGGAAGTTTACAATGGCCAGCTACTTACTTGTACGACACAAGGTGAGGGACTTTTCGGAGTGGAAACGCGGGTACGATAACCATCTTGTCAAACGCAACGAGGCGGGACTCAGCGAGAAAAATCTTCTTCGCAGCGTTCTCGACTCAAATGAAGTCGTTCTCCTCTTCGAAGCTAAGGATCTCGACCGTGCAAAGGCATTTATCGACTCTGCGGAGCTGCGAGAGACGATGCAGAAATTAGGGGTACTCGATAAGCCGGACATTTACTTTCTCAACGATTGATGACCTTAAAACGGTCATGGCCGGTTGAAGTGCTTTGGTTCGCAATGCCCTTCTGTGAGAGGGTTGTCACCTTCGTCAGCGGTGCCCGTGTCTCATCGCCTGTCAAAGCGGGCGTCCGCCCAAGCTCCGCAAGTCGCCACCTCAGCCATTTCACGCGTTGCATGTGCCCATCTGAAAGACGCATTCATTTTTCATGAGCGACGCCGATATAGGTGCCGGCCTTCTTCAAAGCTGCGATCATTTGTTCAGGAGAAATCAAAGTAGGGTCATAGTGCACCGTGTTGATCTCGCGAAATCCTTGAAAGCCGCTGGATATTTTTCGAACCCCAGGCAACCCCTCCAGGGCTGCTCTGCCGACACCGTATCAATGTACAAAAAAAACGACTTGAGAGAGAACCACGCGTTGCGGATTCTCGACATCTGCCACTCCAAACGAGGTTAGCGACAGCAGAAAAAAGAGTGCCACTGCGGCCATACAATGAGATTTCATTGTCAATCCTCCTTAACACTCATCCGGGGCATTTTTTCAAACAACGCGGCATATTCCCCATAGCCTTCCTTTTCAAGATCGTCTTTAGGAATAAATCGCAAGGCCGCCGAGTTGATACAATAACGCAGGCCGGTGGGCGGAGGTCCATCGTCAAAGACATGCCCCAGGTGTGAATTGGCATACTTGCTAGTGACTTCAGTTCGCACCATGAACAGGGTTTTGTCGGTTTTTTCAACGATATTCTCCGGTTCCAGAGGGCGTGTAAAACTGGGCCAGCCGGTTCCGGATTCGAATTTATCCGTCGAGCTGAAGAGCTGCTCCCCTGAAACGATGTCCACGTAAATGCCACTCTCGTGATTGTCCCAATACGCATTCTGGAATGGTCGCTCGGTGGCACCCTTTTGGGTAACATCATACTGCAGGGGCGACAGGCGTTTGCGGAGTTCGGCATCATCAGGTTTGCCGTAACGGCGGCCTGACGCGGAACTATTGGTCATGGCATCACCCGGCATTTGTTTTTGGATAGTGTTCATCTTCTTTTCCTTCATCTTCAATGGCCTATCTGCCCAAGCTTTTTCCAAGAAGCGATCCCGGCCAGACCCCGAACGGTACCACTTGTATCTTAGGGAGTTCTTTTTGTAGTAATCTTGGTGATAGTCTTCGGCTTCGTAAAACTCTTCCAATGGCACAATTTCGGTGACTATCGGCTGAGCGAAGATGCTTGAAGCCGCAAGTTTTTCTTTCGAGGCTTCGGCCAGGGCCTGCTGCTGTTTATCGACATAGAAGATGGCGCTACGATACTGCGATCCGCGATCCACGAACTGGCCGCCGGTGTCCGTTGGATCGATGCTGCGCCAGAAAATATCCAGGAGGCCCTCGTAATCGATTCTGGCCGGGTCATAAATCACCTTGACGACTTCTGTATGCCCGGTGCCGCCTGCGGACACCTGTTTGTATGAGGGATTGACCACATGACCGCCGGAGTAACCTGATATGGCTTCGATCACTCCGTCAACTTTCTCAAAATCCGATTCTGTGCACCAGAAACAGCCGCCGGCAAAAACTGCCATCCGGGTATTTTGGGGTTGTATTTTACTGGATGGCTGCATTTTCTGGGCATCATCCATGCTCATTACCTGGTAGGCGGTCAGAAAAAGGGCCGCAATGGCACCTATTGTGAAAATCGTGTATTTCATGGCATCACCTCCGTTGTTTTTATAATCAAATATAAGGCCGATGCTTAAAGAGGGCTTAAAGGGTATGTAAAGATTGTGTGAAGTTTGGGCTGGGGTATCGGGTAAAATATATTGCTTTTCATATTTCGAAAATATGAAACGCTCAACTTGGGTCAAAGTAAATTCTGACTTCAGGTCAACCGGAAGCTTCCATGGTCATGCTATAGCGTGATTATTAGAGGATCGCGGCCGACTGATGACCGCATCACCTCGAAATGCCTCCCGCTTTGCGGGATCACACATCTGATAATTTGTTTGACGGTGTGCGAGTGGCCCCAAAAGCCTCCATATTGATCAAGATTCCGTGTTAGGATGTCGCTATCAGGCTTGCCCCTTAGGGAGCGTCAGCCAGATTCGGATATTGCCACCGTCTAATTGGGCCCCAACTGAACCCCCATGGGCTTTCACCAACTCTTTGACGATGGCCAGCCCTATGCCTGCGCCGCCGTGCTGGCGGGAGCGAGATTTTTCGCCGCGGTAAAATCGTTCAAATAGATAGGGCAAATCTTTCGGCGCGAGTTCCTGTATGGAATTGATGAAGTCAATACGGACAATGTCGGCGTCGAACGCAACAACGATTTTCACCTTGCCATTGCGAGGTGTGTATCGGGCGACATTGTCCATCAGGCTGCGCAGCACCCGGGCGATTCGGTTCGGATCGGTTGGCACCATTGCTCCGGAGGACGGCAGCTGCAGGTCGACAGTCAATTCTTTTTGGTCGAATTTTTGCGAAAAGGGCTCGATGGCCTTGCGGACGGCCTGGCATAAATCGACATTTTCAAATTTGAGGGTTTTTTGGGCGGCATCAGCCCGGGCAAGCCGCAGGACTTCCTCCACGAGCTGCACCAACCGCATGGTCTCGCTCTGCAGCAGAGAAAATGTTTCCTTCGACGGTGGCAAGACGCCATCGTTGAGCGCTTCCAGATAGCCTCGAATGTTGGTCAAGGGGGTACGTAACTCATGGGCCACGTCGATCATCAGCGAACGGCGCAGATTTTCAAGCTTCTTTAAGTTTTCGGCCATATAGTTGAACGCCTGTGCGAGTCTGCCGACCTCGTCCTTACTCCCTTTGGGCACACGGGCGGAAAAGTTTCCCGCGGCGATCTCCTGAGTAATTTCAGTCATTCGGGTCAAAGGCGCCAACACACGTCGCATCATAAAGAAGCTGAGGACCACAGCCAGAGTCAAGGCCGCCAGACATGCCCATATCAAGTAGCGATGTACGGCGTTCACGAACATCTCGTGAGCGGGTTCAGGGGAGATATGATACTTTTCCATCAAGGTGACGAAATACCCGGCCGCAAGGGTGTCGATGACCAACCACATCACCGCCATGGTAAAGGCAATCACCACAAGATGAACGGCCAACAATTTGAAGATCAAGCGTTGGTTCACTGGGAAACCCCTGGTGAGGACGGTTTTCTTTCGGCAAATCGGTAGCCGATGCCGCGAACAGTGAGAATATAACTTGGATAAGTAGGATCGGTTTCGATTTTTTTGCGTAGTTTACCGATATGCACGTCCACAACACGATCGATGACCACGGCTTCTCCCCGGGGGTAAATGCGATCAAGCAGTTCGTCACGGGTAAAGGCTTTGCCAGGTGCACTCATGAGCGCTTCCAGTAGCGTATACTCATGATGTGTCAGGTCGATTGCGTGGCCACGGACGTAGAGCTGCCGTTTCTCGAGATCTAATAGAACATTGCCTTGGTGTCGCACTTTGCCGGGGGCGTTTTCATAAGGCCGCGCACGCCGAAGCACGGCGATTACCCGCGCCACCAATTCCCGGGGGCTGAAGGGTTTGACCACATAATCGTCTGCGCCCAGGGTGAGTCCGGCGACGCGGTCGATCTCTTCATCTCTGGCCGTCAGCATGATAACCGGTACATCCGATATCTGCCGCAACCGGCGGCAAACCTCCCAACCATCTACCTTCGGAAGCATCAAATCAAGGACCACCAGATCCGGGCGGTTACGTTCTGCCAGGGCCAGGCCTTGCTCACCGTCGTTGGCCGTCAGGGCCCGAAACCCTTCACGCCGGAGATAAAGCGCCACGAGATCGGCGGTGTTGGCATCGTCCTCGATGATCAGAACGTTTTTTTTCCTCATCAGCTTCATACCCGTTATTTGTTCCGGGACAAATTAAGTGTTGCGCACTACCAATTATTCTTTAATCCTTCTCCCATTAGCTTGTGATAACTTGCCGGCGGTATGGTGTGTTTTTGAAAAGCAGGCAATTTATAACTGTCGTTTAATCGACGTTCCAAATCGATCTGTTTAAAGATATCATTTGGATATTTTGCATATGATTCATTTGCCGCTCTTACTTTGGCGTCAGAAAGTTCTCTGTACACTTTTTTCTTCGTTTCGATCGATTGGGTCAATTCGGGCACTGCATTTATTTTATCCGTCAGAGATTTAAATATATATCGTTTCTCACCACTAAACATGTATATCGAATACCAATCGCCTTCCAATTCAGCTAATCTGAAAATATCTCCTTTCTGGCTCTTCGCTATGACGGTTGAATTGGTGTTTGGTTCTAATCGAATATTCACATCATCGCCAATAACCATTATATAACCATCAGCACGAGCGTTTGTTTGACCTGTAGAAAATATTGCAAAAATCGATAAAATAACGAAGAATGTTTTCCGCATATTGTTCAGTCTCCTCTGACTGACAAGGAATATATTGCCAGAAGCTGTGAATTCAGATCCAATTCGATTCATAGTATCTGAATTGCCAAAAACAACCTTGCTGGTAATGTGAAGTGTTCTTTGAGTAACAGGTAAAAACGAAATGCTACCTTAGCCATCAAACTTGTTTTTCTCACAATTTCATTTTTCTTTAATAGATATGGGGTTATTTCATATTCATACAGCAGTCCATCCTTTATGTTTTTGCCAAAATCGTAACTGAGAGAAATAACGTGCATACTACGCATGAAGCCCACATGCCATCGGTTTAACGCGGGCATTGTCCACATGTCAAACATTCATCACCAAAGAAGATATATCATTATTAGCGAACAATGCCCAAAAAAAATTCGGATTGATTTCACCCGAACCCACTTTAAAAAACATTGTCGGTGATTTAGTTTTTGACGATTTTCGATTAGTGATGTAAATATTCGATATTTTTTAGATAATCCATAATGAGGCAAATCCGCGGTATCGTTTGGATCTTACAGCGTGCTCTTGCCGGTGGTAAGTTTGAAATTCAGGATATCTTTGATATCGATTACCTGCCTGATTCTTAAATAATCTTATTCTGTATCGTTTCAAAGGGTTGCAAAGTCCAATGTGCTTTAGACCACAGAATTGTAAATGTTTACAGGGTGCCGCGGATGCAAGGCGTCGGGCGCGCAGACGTACTCTTGTACTTCAAGTGCCCGACGACATAGCAGATGAGGTGCCCTGTGAATTCTTACGATGCATCGATTTTTGCTGAAGGGGTAAGTAATGTCTGAACGTTTCAGGTTCGATCGAATGGAGCTGGCAGGTTCTTTAGGGGATTTCGGAACGCTTTTGCCGATTGCCATTGCAATGGTCATGATAAATGGGCTCAACCCATTGGGGCTGTTTTTCAGTATTGGGATATTTTACATTATTTCTGGAATCTATTTCGGCGTAACAGTCCCCGTTCAGCCGATGAAAGTCATTGGTGCCTATGCGATTGCAACCTCCATGAGTGCTTCTCAAATTTTGGCTTCATCCCTTTTAATGGGTGTAATTCTATTGATCCTTGGGATGACCGGAGCCATCGAGGCTATCAGGAAATTTACCCCCAAAGCGGTCATAAGGGGCGTACAGTTATCCACCGGGGCGCTACTGATTTCAGGAGGCGTTAAATTCATCATCGGTACATCAAAATATCAGGCACTTCAAAATGCGGCGGAGCCGTATCTAACACTTCAATTTATCGGCCCGATTCAAATTGGAATAGTCATTGGTGTACTCGGTGGTTTAGTTACGTTGCTGTTATTAGACAGCAAAAAATTACCGGCGGGTTTGATTGTCGTGTTGGGTGGATTCGTAACAGGTCTGTTACTCGGTGCCAGAGTCGGTCTTGGAAGCGGGGACATTGGATTCCACCTACCGGAAATTTTACCTTTTGCCTTTCCGGGAAAGATCGATTTTACGTTTGCTCTATTTGTTCTCGTGTTGCCACAACTCCCAATGACCCTTGGTAACGCCGTACTCGCCTATACGGATTTATCGGAGGCGTATTTTGGCGATCGAGCCTCTAAGGTATCAAATCGAAATGCGTGTTTGAGTATGGCCTTCGCTAACTTTTTGAGCTTCTGCTTGGGGGGCATGCCCCTTTGCCACGGCGCGGGGGGACTTGCAGCGCACTATCGTTTCGGTGCGCGTACGGCTGGATCCAATTTGATGATTGGGTTTATTTTCGTCGTATTGGCCTTGATCCTTGGTGATAAAATCATCAACTTTTTCAATCTTTTGCCCATGTCTATCCTGGGGGTATTGTTGATTTTTGCAGGCTCACAGCTAACGTTGACGATTTTGGACCTCGATAATCGTAAGGATCTTTTGGTAGCGACTTTAATCCTTGGCATCACCCTGGCGTCCAATTTGGCTGCGGGTTTTATATTCGGCATTGTCGTCGGGCATCTGCTGAAGTGGCGAAAAATTTCAGTATAGAAAACGATTTTTGATTCCGACGTATTGTCGCGTTTTTGATAAGTTCATCCCCAATCACGTTACTTCCGCCCGAACCGTCGATTCCTTAGAAGGATCGAGAATGGCCGTGTCATCGTATAAACGGGCGTGCCATCACTTGGATTTAAATGTTTTCGTGACGTCAACAGACGGGGTAATCATAGACGTATCCACGCATGTTTTTTCGATCGCACTGATTAAATTCCAGTAGCAATCTGACTTGGGGCCTTGCACCTGAAAGGTAAAATCCTTTAGTTTTTCATAGAAGTTCTGAAAGACTGAAGGCCTGGCATTCAGATAGATATTAAAGCTGGAGGGGACTTTTAGTGTTTTCGTAAAATGGTGAATCATCAAATAAAAACAGGTCGCTGAAAGGTATTTTGAATTCACCTGATGGGAGAGCTCCGGGTAAAATCTGGAGACCACTAAACGATTCTCAAAGCGGTCCAATGTGAAAAGAATATCTTTTGATATGCGTAAGCCGGTTTCGAGGTCATCTATATAGTAATCAATGCACGCAAATTCATGCCGGTAGGAGAGAGAAAAACGACGAAGTAGCTGATGAGCGTTCGCGGACATAAAAATGGAGTCTTGAAACGAATGAAGAGCAGTTTCCATATGGCGAGTTTCTACGACGCTAAGAGGTAAAAATTAGCCCTTTTTACTATGGGAAACCGCATTAGTGTAAAATCAAGACCCCAAGGGAGCGATTTAGGATAGACGGGAGCTAATAATATTTAGAGCATATATTTTGAGAATGATCTTTGCAGCTGTTATCAGCCGTATAGATTTGCTATCATACCAGGCCGATAATTACAACGTAACAAACTGCCGACAGTATTGTATAAAACGCTGGAGCAGAGCGGTATTTTATCCTGTTTGCTGTTGATTATCATCGCATTTTCGTTAATTGTGACAAATTTGCCAAGCTTGATGGTTGATTGACGCGCCAGTTTTTTTCGCGGACATTTGAAAGGTAACACCGACATTGCAGCAGGCGATCAAGACATAGGTGCAATGGCAGCCTGAGAAACCTATCCCAGCCATAGGATATTTGGAGCAAGGAACATGCAAGCAAACAGCTACACTGGCCAAATGCTTTGGGTGGATCTTGAGAAGGGGACACTCAAAATCGAATCAACTTCCGGGGGCGATTTGCGACGCTTTATCGGGGGAAGGGGGATGGGTATCAAGCTTCTTTCGGATTTGGCCCCCGCAGGTGTGGATCCACTGGATCCTCAAAATCCCTTGATCATATCAACCGGGCCATATACGGGCACCGGAGTTTTTTCAGCCTTCTTCAACGTCACCTGCAAGGCGCCGTTAACCGGCATAGCACTTAGCAGCCACTGTGGGGGACACTGGGGTCCCCGATTAAAGAAGGCCGGATTTGATGGTATCGTCATCACGGGTGCCGCCAAAGAACCCTGTTATCTTGTCCTTGACGAAGGTCAGGCTGAATTGAAACCAGCAAAAGATATATGGGGCAAAGGTGTATTTGAAACCGAGCATATCATCAAGGAGCGAGAAGGACGAGCGGAAGTTATTTCCATAGGGCCAGCCGGGGAAAATAAGGTGCGCTATGCGGCGATAATGAGCAACCAGCGTGCCGCTGGCCGGGGTGGCGCCGGCGCTGTTATGGGCAGTAAAAATTTGAAGGCCATTGCCGTCAAGGGGAAATTGCCGATCGTCCCGGCCAACCCTAAAAAAGTAACAGAAATATCGCGCAACGGCGCCAAATTGGCTATGGAGGGTGGCGCGGCTTTTGCTAAATATGGCTCCTCAATCGCTTTAAATGTCTTCAATGAAGCCAATTCCCTTCCCACCAAAAATTTTCGTAGCGGTCATTTCAATGAAATCAAACAGATTGATGCCGAAGCTCTAAAAACCGGTTATTTTGTAAAAGATCGCGGGTGTTTTAACTGTCCGCTAAAGTGCGGGAACATTCACACCGTAAAAGAGGGCCCTTACAAACTCGATGAAGTCGAAGGCCCGGAATACGAAACATTGATGGCATTCGGTTCAAATTGCGCCAACACGAATGTGGAGTCGATCCTCCAGGCGAACTACCTTTGCAACGATTTGGGTATGGATACCATCTCCTGTGGCAACCTGTTTGCATGGTTGATGGATATTTTTGATTTGGGCATTATCGACCAAGGACATTTGGATGGTGTATCGATGAACTGGGGGGATCATGAATCGATTCACAAATTGATTCCCAAAATTGCCCTGCGGGAGGGTGTCGGTGATTTGCTTGCCGAAGGGTCCTACCGTGTTGCTGAAAAATGGGGAACCGCCGCATTGGAGCGGGTGATTCACGTTAAAAAGCAAGAATACCCCGGGTACGAGTCCCGGCGAAGTTTTGGTACCGGTTTTTCACTCGTCACCAGTAACCGTGGGGCATGTCATTTGCGCGCGGCGCTGTACGTTAACGAAATCTTTGCAGGAGAGTTTCAGAAGGATGGTTTTGAGCACCACATGGGAACGCTTGTAGAAAAGGAACATTATATGGCCCTTGCCGATTCCTTTCTGACATGCAAATTTGGTATGCGCAACGCTCAGTACACGATGCCGGTGCTCACTGAACTCTACCATGCCCTCTCGGGAATTGAGCTATCCGAAACAGAATTGCTGCTGGCCGGTGAACGCATCTGGAACCTGGAGCGGTTATACAATTTGCGTGAAAGTGTCGAGGAGGATCGTGCGGCGCCAAGATTCTTCCGCGAAAACCTGGATGATGGGAAAAAAGGTGGAGAAGCGATCAGTGAGGAACGCTTCATTAATGCTCGCGCCTTATATTACAAAACCAGGGGTTGGAACGAACGTGGAATACCTTCCGAAAATAAACTTGTGGAATTGGGATTGGTGCACAGATGAAATTTGACGTTCCAGAGATTGTATCCTGCGATGTTCTTGTCATCGGCGGCGGGGGAGCGGGTTTGAGAAGCGCCATTGCCGCGGCATCCAGCGGGGCCAGGGTTTTAGTGGTTTCCAAGGCAAAGATCGGCCGTTCCACCAACACGTATTTATCCAAAGCGGTAATCGCCGCTTCAGGCTGGGGCGTTTCGGATGACGATGCCCAAGTGCACGCACAGGACACTATCGCTGGCGGTTGTTACCTTAACGATCCGTCTATCGTGGCCCGAATTGCTCAACATGCCAAGTCCGAAGTGGCGTTTTTACGCGACTGCGGGGTGCGGTTCGAAATGGAAAATGACCGGCCCAAGGTCATGCAAACCCCCGGTCATCGTTATGCCCGCCATGTTTACGGAGAAAACTGGGTTGGACGGAATCTGGTTTTCCCGTTGATGCACCATGCGGCCCAAATGGGCATCGGTTTTAGGGCGCACGTGTTCGTTTCCCGCCTGCTGGTATCAGACAATCGCATTAGCGGTGCTGCCGGGATTAGCAGGGACAACCGCTTTATTGTCTTTAAGGCCCGCGCAGTCGTTTTGGCCACCGGTGGTCATGCTCAGATTTATCTGAATACAAACAACGCCCCCGGAATCACTGGGGACGGTCATGCCCTGGCGTACGCGGCCGGTGTTGATTTGAAAGACATGGAATTCGTCCAGTTTTATCCCACCGCACGTGGCCGGCGAGGCAGCAGACTGTTTTTGTATGAAAAGATGCTGGCGCAGAAAGGCGTCGCTTTAAAAACCGACAGGGGTGAAGATATTTTAAAGGCCAACGGCATTTCCGATCCCCTGTCAGTAACGCGAGATCAACTGGCCCAGATTATTATGAAGGCGACAATGGGGCAAATTTCATGTGGTATGGAAGAGGGGGAGACAGCCATCCCTGTGTCGGACACCGGGAAGAGGACAGTTTGGATGGACCTGGCGTCGCTCAGCGAAGATAAAGCCCGTAAATTAACCCCGCTGTTGCCTAATGCGTATTGGTGGAAAGGGCAAAAACGGTTTGAAGTCATGCCCACCACCCATTTTTGCATGGGCGGTGTCGTCATCGATGATTCGGGCCGGACCTCTATAAAAGGCCTTTTTGCCGTCGGCGAGGTTACGGCTGGCGCTCACGGTGCCAACCGTTTGGGGGGAAATGCATTGGCGGAAATCTTTACCATGGGTTCCCATGTCGGAGGAAAAGCAGGCCGGTATGCCATGAAAGTGCCGGAACCGGCATGGATCGAAGAGCCGGTTGAAGATGAAAAACAACGCTTGGAGAGCTTGTTTCACAGCAAGGGCGTTCATCCCGGACGCTTGATTGAAGATTTAAAAACCGTCATGTGGCGTAAGGTCGGTATTATCCGCAATAAAATTGGACTTCAGGCTGCGATTGAGCAAATTAGCAACCACTGGCCCCGACCGGCCATCACGACCCCCCGAGGGCTGATTATCTATCTCGAATTCGAGAATATGCGTCTTGTGGCCGAAATGGTCGGCCGGGCCGCCTTGGCGCGCAGCGAAAGCAGGGGTTCACACTATCGGACAGATTTTCCCCTCGAGGACAACGATATCTGGGTAAAAAATATCATCGTGTTCAAAGGTTCATCAGGGATAGAATTGAGCACGGTGGCCGTGCCCGGATCGAAATAAGCATAACCCCGCTACAACCATTCACACGCCAGTCGAAAGAAAATCGATCCTCCAATAGTTATCAAGCCCATGGGTTCACATATAGGCTCGAGCAATAGGCGCGGGCAGTTAAAAAAAGGATCATCTCCAAAAAAGTTGGTGGTTTTTGCGGGTAAATGATCCATGTTTGATTTTATTATTTGAAACCGCTTCGGGATTGCCGATCTTGCCGCATCTACGGCGTCATATGCCGTCCCGCATCGCCGACTATAACGCGGAACTTCTTCCTTGTAGCTGTGGCAACCTCGACAATCGCTCAAATTAGGTTCTAGTTAGAGTTCTGTTTCAAGCAGTTCTTGCAAACTCCGTCCACACGCACTTCCACCTTGTCGATACGGCCGGGGAAGGTTTTCCATAAGGGGTCGGTTTCGACGCTCAAGCTTTCCGGACGCAGGCAGTCCATCTGCCCGCAGCGCTTACAGTAAAAGTGAGGGTGGGGTTCGTGAAAATCATTGGGGGCCAGTCCGTAATAAAAGGCCCGTCCGCCGGTGCTGATCCGTTCCACAACCCCATAATCGACCAACAGGTCGAGGATACGGTAGACGGTCACCCGGTTAATCGAACGACCGCGTGCGAGCGTTTTAAAAATATCTCCTGCCGACAGTGGGAATGTGTTGTTGCCAACGACTTCCAACACGCGCAGCCGGTTAGCTGTGGCGTCCAATTTCGCTGATGCTAACATCTCATTGTAATTGCATTGATGGCACATAACAATCCTTCGGATTGAGGAGACAGTCGTCCCTGCGGTAGTGAATATTCTACGACAACCCCCATCTCAGAAATAGCGGATCAGAGGTCAATAATAGGCGCGGGTTGGCAAAAAAGCGAAGCATACACGGAAAGTCTGTGCACATTTTGAGCCCGCCCGCAACACAGCGTCGGGTCTATAGGCGCATTTTTTAAGAGGCGTTCTAATCGGTTTTTACTCCCGAATGCAACCTCACCCGTTCAATCACCATAGAGATCAAAAAAAAGACTCCTGAGACCATGATGATCGAGGCGCCCGATGTGAGGTTGTATGTATATGACAACCAAAGGCCGGTAACGGTGAACAGGGCACCCAGTACGCTGGAACCCACCATCATTTGCGCCAATGATTTGGCGTGCTTTTCAACGATGAACGGCGGTATGGTCAGCAGGGCAATTACCAGTATCAGGCCGACGACCTGAATCACCATGACAATGGTCACCGCCAGCATGCCGATCAGCGCAAAGTAGAGCCCTTTTACCGGGACGCCCCTGATCTGCGCAAATTCCTCATCGTAGGATAATGCCATTAAATCTTTATAATAATACGCCACCAAGACCGTAATCAATATTCCCATAATCAGCATGGTGATGATATCCGACGCGGGGACCGTCAGGATGCTGCCGAACAGGTAACTCATCAAGTCCACATTATAGCCCGGGGTCAAGTCCAATAGTATGATACCAAAAGACATTCCCAAGGCCCATATGACGCCGATGATCGTATCGGCGCGATGTTTGGCCTTCATGCTCACGGCGGCCATCACCATGGCGGCAAAAAGTGAAAAGCCGATGGTACTCAACAGGTATGGCCAGCCAAAATAGAAAGCCAGACCGATACCACCATAGGCAGCATGGGCGATGCCGCCGGAGAGAAATACGATACGGTTGACGACCACAAGAGTCCCCATGATACCGCAGATCACGCTGGCCAATAAACCGGCAACCAAAGCGTTGCGCATAAACTCATATTGTAGGGCATCGATCATTGTTACGTTCCCTGGCCTGAAGACTATTCATGACGTATGCGTATTAGTGATCCTTTAACACCCGATGCGGCAAGCCGTGGGCGACCAGTTCCACGGGGCACCATTCTTCGTCAGTGCAGGGATACATTGTCTCCAGCATATCCCCGGTGATTTCCGCCTGCTTGTGATAGTGCATCCCCTTGTTCACGCAGGCCACCGATTTGACGTACCGGGATATGGCCAAAAGATCGTGGCTCACGACCAAAATGGCAATATTTTTATTGAGTTCTCCGAGCAGCTTGAAAAAGTCCGCCTGTCCTTTGGTGTCGATGCTGGCTGTCGGTTCGTCTAAAAGAAGCAATTTCGGTTTAGTCACCAAAGCCCTGGCAATGAAGACGCGTTGGAGTTGACCCCCGGAAAGTTCTCCGATTTTTTTTGTCGCCCGGGACGCCATCTCCAGTTGTTCAAGTGCTGCCAATGCTTCTTGCCGGTTAGAAGCCGAATTGCGGGCCCATCGTTTTTTTGGGGCGAGCTTGCCCATCAGGACCAGATCCAGGGCAGTGATGGGAAAGCTGCGGTTGATATGGACGTCCTGTGGTACATATCCGATGCAGGATGACGCCTTCTGAGTGGATTGGCCAACAACACGGATGACACCCGTATCCGGTTTGAGCAAGCCAAGTATTAATTTCAGCAGGGTGGTTTTGCCACCGCCATTGGGGCCGATCATGGCGATATAATCTTGCGGCCAGATATTCAGACTCACGTCGCGCAGCACGGCTTCCCCGTTATAGGCAAAGGCCACGTTTTTCATTTCGACAATTGGCGTCTTCATCGTCATCTTTCTATTTCAAGGTCGCTTTGAATTTGGTGGCCACCTGGTTCAGGTTTGACAGCCAATCTTCTGCCAGAGGGTCTGCCAATGCCACCTGACCGCCGATTTCTTTTGCGACGAGTGCGGCGCTTTTCGCGGAAAACTGGGGTTGGACGAAAACGACCTTGATGCCCCTTTTTCTCGCCTGATCGATCAGCTCTTTCAATTGACCCGGCTTTGGCGTCTTGCCCTCAATCTCGATGGGAATCTGCTCGAGTCCATAGGTATGGGCAAAATATCCCCAAGACGGATGAAACACCATGAACTGAAGTCCCTGTTGGTTTGCGAATGTGGTCTTCAACTCAGCGTCCAGCTTGTCAATTCGGGAAACGAATTGATTGAAATTGGCCGCGTAGACATCACGATGGGATGGATCGATTTCCTGCAAGGCGGTCAAAACCGTGCGAATCTGGTTCTTCACCAGGGGAGGCGACAGCCAGATGTGAGGATCGAGCCTGCCGTTTTCGCCCCTCTCATGGGGCTCTTTTTCTTCAGTATGATGATGACCATCGGCCATGGGGAACTTCTCGATACCCTGATCCGTGTGGATTACCTTCATTGATGGATTCGTGGCGGCTATTTTTTTCAACCAGGTGTTTTCAAATGCAACCCCAATGGCAAAATACAGTTTCGATTTGGAAAGAGCGACCATTTGTTGCGGCCGGGGTTCATAGGTATGGGGGGAAGCACCGGGTTGCACCATGACCTGCACATCGACAAAATCTTTGCCAATTTGTTGCACAAAATATTTTTGCGGAGAAATACTGACAAATACTGGCATGCGTTCATTTGCGAGCCCTGCTTGAGAAAAAGTTATTATAATTGAGATAATAACAGTTTTAATTATCAATAACCGAGCCATTGTATAGATCCATACTGAAACGATACAGCCTTGCCATTGCCATTATTTCGCAACTAAATATCCATTGCCAAGCGATATCATAGAAATCACATCTGTCTGTCAAGGATATGTATTTATTTGGTTTATTTAAAAATTCCCAAGTAAATCAATATATATTATAATGCAAATATATTGCATTAAGGGCTGCTGCGCAATGTTTTTCGCTTTAACAGGATGGCTACGGTCGCCGCGCCACGGCTATCAACCGGTTGTTCATGCAACCCAAATCGATCTTGGGATCTTGGGTTTCGTCCATGGTGTGGATGCTGACTTCACGGAAACCAGCGCTGTTCGCCAATGTCATCAACTCCCGGTTATCGTAGAGACGGATGCAGTAGGTTGCATCGCGAACCAATCCCCGGTCTTTGCTGAGCACCATTTCGCGTGCACATACACAATTATCCCGTATTTCGCGCTGCCGGCAGACCACCACGTTTTGGTCGATTTCGTGCCAGGCGGTGTGCGTCAGCCGGGACCGGACCGCATCGCCGTCGGTTACATCCAGCAACAGCCATCCCCCCTGTTTGAGAAGCCGGCGACTCTCCTTTAAAATAAGCAGATCGGATTCGGCGTCAGTGATGTACCCCAATGAATTGCCGAGTATCAGGACATGGTCGAATGACCCGGATTCCAGCCGGGTCTGCCGGGCATCGCCTTGGATAAATCGGATCGGGTAGTGTCCTTGATCGGCGTTTTGCGCGCCAATCCGCAGTAGCGTTTTCGAATAGTCAAGAACGGTGCAGTGCTTATATCCTCGCCGGCACAATTCCAGTGTGTGACGGCCATGTCCCCCGCATAGATCCAGAATACGATCCTCGGTGTCCATGGGCAGCAGGCGGCTGAAAAGGTCGATTTCGCGGCGGGTGGTGTCATCGTTACCAACCGTGCGGGCATCGGTGATCAGGTAGACTTCGTCGAATAGTGTCTTCCACCAGTCCGGATTCACGTGGATGGTCATGGTTCCTCCAGGTGAGCGCCGAAGTCGAAGAGACCGTCGGCGGCAAAGATTGCCGGTCCTCCATTCCAGGGTTGCAATCGGGCGATCTCCAATTCTTCGGCTTCGATGTCGATGTATTCGTCCAGCTCGCCGGCAAACCACATCTGTTCCAGCAACATGCTGTCGGCCCACATGGCGGTGCAATAGTTTTGGAGGTCTGCGAGCTGTTCAATGGTGATGATGCGCGGTCGCAAGGCCATCTTGATGGGGCCCAGAAGATAGGTGAATTTTTGTTCCAGAGCCAAGGCTTTCTGTTTCTCTTCTATCGCCAGCAGTTCGGTGAAATTCATATCGGCTATGGTGTTGTTAATCGTGTCGACGGCCTGGCGCACCGTAAGGTTCGATCGAAGGATTGCCAGGGGCTGGACGCCGCCGCCACTGCCCACATTGGTGGGTACATCGCCGAATCGGCAAAGGAAGCCGAAAACTTCGTTGGGCCCAATCAGGCAACGGAAATCCGTCTGCCGGTTTTTCAGCACGATTCGCCCCTGATCATGGTCGAGTTCCGGCATGACCTCTCCCCATAGGCCCAGGGCAACCTTTTCCTGGACAATATAGCCTCCCTGTGTCAAGGCGGTGGCCACAGCATCGTCACCGGATGGATCCACACCCCCCACTTTTACCCCGATGCCGGAATAACCCCGCTCAGGTTTAAGAACCAGATCTAACCAGTTCGCTCGGGTCCACGCGACCAGATCATCAATACGTTCGCCCCTGGGGCCAATGGTCCGGCGTTCGAAAAACCGCCGGGTCCAGGGCGT
Source organism: uncultured delta proteobacterium (assembly GCA_963848135.1). Lineage (GTDB taxonomy): Bacteria > Desulfobacterota > Desulfobacteria > Desulfobacterales > SG8-13 > JARFQH01. Next base: position 508,943 of record CAWKCK010000005.1, on the reverse strand, counting down.
ACGCGCGACTGTTTCCGGGTGAAACCGCTCGAATTGGGGGCCGGTAATGACTTCGAACATACTTTTAACATTGATGGGTTCAGTGCCGCGGGGATTGAGGGTGCGCTTTTCACGAATAGCCTGCATCAGCGGGGTCAGATCGTGACGGCGGTGTAACTTTAAAAAAACATCGTTGTTGAAATCCATAAATACCAGGGAGACAGGTCGTCCCTGGTGGCAGACCCGGCCGTTTTTTAGCTCGAATTCATGCGGGGCAGCCAGAATGCCGGTGATACCTTCGACAGTGTCCAACCGGCGGGCCAGATTGATATTTTCGGTCACCTCTGTCAGCGTTTCCTCTTCGGCCACCACGGCGATTAAGCCGGGATTGTTACCATTACGGCGGCGGTGCACCTGGATCAGCATTTCGGTGAAACCGACCACAGGGTAAAACATGGGGTGATCGAAATCCAGTTCAACCCCGGTGGGCCGGACCCGATTGATCTCGTGCCATACGACGCGCGCAATTTCCTGTGTGATGCGCTGATAGTCCCATCCGCCGGGACTGCCCAAGTTCCATTCGGAATGATAGCCTTGAAAACTGGACACGGTTTACCTCCTTAGAAAAGATCGTCAGTGAGGGTATCGAACCCGATTTCCCCCTGGGTCAGTATCCGGCGGGCAAAGGCCGGCGCTGCCTGACCTGTTTGCCGGAATTGATCATAAAGCCGTCGAAACCGGCGCCGTCCAACGGTGTATGCTAACTGATAGCCCGGTTTCAAGATGTATCGCTTTACCATGGCCCGGGCACGCGCGGGCGCCAGACCGTTTTTAGATAGCAGGGCCGCAGCGTCGTCCAGGGTGCGTTGCCGCATGTGGATCTCCAGGTCGACGCGGCCGCGCATAGCTCGCCAGAATCGGCGGTTGGCCAGAAGTATCCGGTCGATTAGATCTTCAAAAAATCCGGTTTCAAACATCAATTCTTCAGCAAAGCTGGCCCAGCCTTCGTAAAAGATAGGAAATTCGATGTAGCGCCGGGAACTCCGCTCTAATGACCAGCGGCGGCTGTCCAGTAAATGGTGACCCGGAAAGGTCTCATGAGCGACCAGCAGGCGGTAGTCTGCTGGTAATTCATTTCTTCCATCGGTTGGGGACTGAATGTAGAATGTTCCGCCCCGCGGCGGATGGCCGGGAGGCGCGCTGAAGGCGGCATTGCTGCGCACTGGGCGCATGTATTCCGGAATTATTTCAACCTTGACCGGCCAGGCCAGCGCCTCCTCGGAAGCCAGGATTCCTTGGTCCACGCAGTGCCGGGACAACTGGTCAATGGTTTGACGGTAAAGTTCTAATACGCCTCCGGTGGTTGTCTTCGGTCGGGGCAACCCGCCAATGACCTTTTGCCAGGGTTGACCGGGTGCCAGGCGTTCCGCCGCTTGGGTCAAGATTTCTCGGGTTTCGTCCAATTCCTGCTCGATGGCGTTCGCGATTGCATCCACTTTCAGCCCGCAGCCCATGTGCACTTCCGCAATACTCTCAAAAACGGCCACATCGGGCAGATACGCTTTGGCATCCGGGGCCTTTCGGAGAAAGGTCTCAAAATCAGACAGTGCTGCCAGAACCGGCTGGAGGAGATTTCCGGGCGGCACCAGGGATTTCAGCCAGGCGACCTGGCTGTGTAGCATCTGCAGTCCCATACGGCCGAATTCCTGAGGAACACTTTGCAGGTTGCGGCGGGCCTGGCGGAGGAAGTTGGGGAGGCCGCGCAGGCGGGCAAACCATGCCTGAGTTCCGTGATCAAATGCCTCCGACAGGCCGATACCCAGGATCGTCAGGTAATAAGTGGGTTGATTGCGCTGGGGCGAAACGATGGTCAACTGCTCCACCAGGGTCTGGAGTACACGCTGGATAAGCCCGGCATCGATGACCGCGGCAGGATCCGGATTGGATTTACAGAAGTGCGCAAGTGTTTTCTGCCATTGCCCCGTAAGCATTTCAAATTCAGCGATGGATTCCGCTGAGAAATCGTCCCAGCGGGACCAATCGGGATGGTCGGCGCGGGCCTGAGGGAAAAAATGAAACTCGTCACTGGCCATGCAGACCGGAAACCGGCGTACAAGCGCAGCCATAATTCGTGTAACCACTTCAGTGATGTCGTCTTCGGAAGTGATGCTGCTTTGAGTACCCAATTTTTCATCCACCAATCGAATCTCTCCCTTCGCTTCATGGTCTGCTTTCATCTGCGGTTTCCCGTAAGATTTTGCTTTTCGGACCAAACAAAGGAGTATCCCTACCGTGTTGCGGTAAACACCAGAAAGTTGACGGTTTTACCCGGGGTCCTGGGGCCGCCATTCGGTAAAATGCATTCAATCGTTTATTGATGCTTCAATTTTAAAATGATAAAGCACAAAAGCCGTAATGCGGTGCTACATATCCGTTTCCAACAATTTCAAGAATCTGGTAACAATTTTAAAGGTATATGAGCCCTCGGGGAGTTTTCACTAACCGGGAGCGGATGGAATAATCAGCGACTTCAGCGCGCAAACTCATGCATAAGGCAGCCTAAGGAAAGAACAGATTTCATAATGATATAAAACTATTCAGCCCTATTCACCGTTTGGGGCCTGATTACGAGAGCCGGGCTTGCCGCTGTTCTTTCCCAAGGCGGCCTAAAACATTCAGACAGTGCCCGCTTGCGCTGCTGATTATTCCATCCGCTCTGGTTCAGCATTTGCGGGAAAAACTCCCCGATCCTTGAGGTATATTAATGACGGACGCCAACCCCTCTTTTCCGACTTGGCTTTCCTCTTGGATGAATGCACAAAGCATTCACCTCTGGGGTGTTGCCGATCTACGTGAATTTTCCACGCCCCTGGATAATACCGGTCAGCGGTATCCATCAGCCATATCAATGGCGATGGCGATGGATCCACAAATAATGGCCGCAATCCAAAAGGGTCCGAATCAAAACTATGCTGATGAGTACACCAGAGTTAACCTGCGCATCAACAAACTTTCTGTAAACCTGGCAACAGAGATAAAAAAACGCGGATATCGAGCACTTCCACTGGAAGCTTCCGAGCGCACGGATACGATTCATATCAAGGGAGACTTCCCGCACAAATCGGCCGCCACCAGGGCAGGTATCGGGTGGATCGGGCGTCACTGCCAGCTGATTACGCGTGAATTCGGCCCCTGGGTCCGTCTGGGAACGGTTTTCACAGATATGATATTGCCCTTCGGATTACCAGTGAATCGCAGTTTTTGCGGACGGTGCATGGCGTGCGTCGATGCCTGCCCGGCAGATGCCCTGGTCGGCAACGCATGGTATCCAGGCTTACCAAGGGAAGAAATCCTGAATGTGCGCGCATGCGACCAGTGGAAAAAGGAACACTACTTCCAATATCACAACGGGCACAACTGTGGTATCTGCTCGGCGGTCTGTCCCCATGGGCTGAAAATATTGAGAAAAAATCCCGAATGCGCATGATATGGACGCCTTGAAACAAAGGAGGAAAGATAAGTGAAAACGATCGGGCTGCTCGGCGGCATGAGCTGGGAGTCGACCACAAGCTATTACAAGGCCATAAATGAGGGAGTGAAACAAGCCCTTGGCGGGTTGCACTCGGCCAAGATCTGCATGTACAGTGTTGATTTTGATGAAATCGAAAAGCTGCAGAGCAAAGGCGACTGGGCGGCTACAGCGGAAATTCTGTCAAAAGCGGCACGATCGATTGAAGCCGGCGGGGCTGATTTTTTAATCATTTGCACGAACACCATGCACAAAGTCGCTCCGCAAATAGGGAGCGCTGTTTCTATACCGGTGTTGCATATCGCTGATGCCACCGCCGAGAAACTCTTGGCTGACAGGGTAAAGCGCGTCGGACTGCTCGGTACGCGCTTTACGATGGCGCACGACTTTTACAAAGGTCGGCTCACCGATAAATTCGGTATCGACGTAATGGTTCCGGATACCGAAGCGCGGGATACTGTTCATAAGATTATTTTTTCCGAGCTTTGCCTTGGAAAGATTTCAAACCGCTCCCGGGAGCAATACCTTAAAATCATCAACGAGTTGCATGCAAAGGGGGCCGAAGCCGTTATACTCGGTTGCACGGAAATTGCTTTGTTGGTTCAGCAGAAGCATACCTCTATACCCCTTTACGACACGACCGAAATTCATGCCGCCCAGGCGGTCAGGTTTGCATTATCGGCTTAATACAGCCATCGGCTATTCGCCGTTAGAAGACAAAGCGGCGCTGTGAATCACAACCTTTTTAAACTCCGGATATTCGATGCGGGACAGGCCTGTTTTTTAAGAGGATGATATTTCGTCGTTTACCACCAGGTGATGACTTCGTCGAATTCGAAGATAAGATCGATTAACTCTTCATAGTCAGGTTCCATATCGTCGAAATCGTATAAAGGAAATTGGAGACAATTGTAGCCGAGAGACAGATTGTACATGAGCGTCCTCTGCAGATCGTCAGGTTCGGATTTGAGAATATGCAGCATTTTTTTTCGTATAGGAGGCATCGTTTACCTTATTTTATATCCGGTGCCGGGCGGTCGCCGAATGGGATCACCAAGTCCATTTTTTTTAACTCACGCGCAAGTTTATCCGTTGGAAGATATTTGAATCCATGAATATCATTGGATTCAGAATTTGAAATGAAGGGGCATTCCATTTCTTCCAACCACTCGAGATTTTCTTTAAGCGCTTCCGTCATTTCTACATCGACATTCAGAACGAACAGATACGCCCAGTAATTGTGTGCCGCAAGACCGAGTGTCGTCCGGGTCCCTTCCCACACGTCCTGAGGTCTTCTCACCACAACGGCGCAATGCTTTACGTTTTCCATATCTCTGTCCTATCTTTCATCGATCGACGACCCCGATCATTTCACCAATTGAAGACTTTATGAGCTTTGGAAAGAATTCATGGTATTTTGGGGTCAAAAGGTTAAATAGCGATTGCAGTCATATATCATTTCCGCATGCCATGATTGTGATAAATAGGCCTTTTTATCGATGTATCCATCCTCTGGATTCAGTGCATTGTCTTCAAAACCCACTTTGCACAAAGCGACCGTTGCCGTATCCAATAGGTCCTTCATACGCTTATCCATACATAGGCGGGTCCCGGTGTGGGTAAAAAAAACCTTCGTTTCGACGCCTTTGGTTTTTGCGGCTTTGCAGATTTCAATGATCTTGTCCAGATACCGATCCGACGTTACATATATACCAATTGATTTTGCCATAATGTCCCCTGTGTCATCGTCGCCCAAATTCTCCCCACACGATGAAAACGGCTGTCACGCGTTCACGATAGCCTGAAAGTTCAGAGCGTAATTCATTACCGGTAGGATTTGAAGTCAATCGTAGTCGGGAATGCATGTCACCCCCCAAAGTGCCCAGTTAGCCCCGGGTCGCGGAACGGTCTCAGCTATTTGCGACTCGATTGCCGCCCTTGTTTCTTGATTCAATCCTAATCGGTTCAATTTCTTGTCGACCCCCAACCAGAACAGGCCTTGGTGAAACTCGCGTGTACAAGGAATATTAACTTTTAAATATCTCTTTTCAATCGAGCCCAATCGATCGATTTGCTTTTCCGAATCATCCACCCGTCTCTCCACGAGTATAGCGTGAAGACAACTATGCCGACTGTTAACCTCTGAATCTCCTTGTTCCCATTTGACTTCCATGCTGTCGCCGGAATCGATAATTTTTCAACAGAGCAATAATAATTAAAAACAGTATCCGTATGCCACATTGTAACAGTTGGTGTCCGGTGTCAATAAAAATGTAAAATTGACTTCCGGCTGAAGGATCATATTTTAACCTAATTTGAGCGATTGTCGAGGTTGCCGCAGAACAGGGAAGATGTCATTCCGCCTCCATTAATAATTTGAAACGCTCACTCTATGTTTAAATTAATAAGGATTATCAAAATGATGTGGTTTGTTGGCGACCGCGCATGCACAGACTATTAAGAGTGACCTTGAAAATAGGGGATAGAACCTAATCGAATGGGTTCTCACCGGTTGCATTGTAAAGGTAACTGCGTTAATTAGTGGCCATCCATAAATGGCCTTTTTTCGCGGGAACCCCGTTCACCGATAAGCTGACCCCGAAACTAAAATAATATTTTCGGGTGAGAATTTGTATCGTCATCTTTAATTAAAGGGAGTTTGTATCAATGAGTCAAAAGAATCGAATTCACTTGAAGGCCCTGGTCGCCTTCATTTTTCTGGGCATCTTCTTGGGCGCCATATTCGGTGTTTCATTAAATTTTGGCCTTATTGAATTATTGAAGGATCTTCAAGCGGTACTCTCTGCCCAACAGGAACCGATGCCTGAAGGCAATGCCTGGAATCTGGTGAAAACTTTTCAACCACAGTACTGGTATACGGTTTTCCCGGCCATCATGATGTTTTCGCTCTTGGCCGCCTTAATTGTATGGCTTTTTGTTCGACCTGGGCTTAAAAGAGATGCCACTTTTGTACAACCTCTGAAAACTGGCCCGAAATCAGATCCGCAGGACAGAGAACTTTCAGACCGGCGATTGTTTTTGCATTTGTTTTCGGCCATGCAGAGAGACGGCCGGTTAATGGATTTTCTATCTGAGGATCTTGATCATTACGAAGACGCCCAAATCGGTTCCGCCGTGCGAAACATTCATGCCGGTTGCAAACAAGTGATTCTAAAATATTTGAACCCGGAACCGGTGATGACCCAGGCGGAAGGAGAACAGACAGTCGTGGCGGAGGACTTCGATCCCGGCTTCATTACCCTGACCGGTAAAGTCGTTGGCGACCCTCCGTTTACCGGAATCATCCGCCACAAAGGTTGGCAAACCGGCAAAGTCAATCTGCCGAAACTTTCCGGTCGTCAAAACGCAAGAGTTATTGCCCCCGCTGAAATCGAGGTTACCTGAGACTTTCATAAATAAGGCTTCTCTACTCCTGAAAATTTGAAACGCGAATTTTAGGCGTTATCTTTCTGACTTGCAACCCGGGGGGCCTCCCGGGTTGTTATCGCAACATGGAACACCGAACGCTAAGAAGGGTTTTATGAACGATCCCCAATTCATTGTCGGCATCGATCTGGGAACGACCAACAGCGTCCTGGCCTACACACGCATCTCCGACTTGGAGCAGTCCGAGCAGCCGGATACGCATATTCTGGAAATACCGCAGCTTGTCGGTCCCGGGACAGTTGCCCCGCAGCAGATGCTGCCATCGTTTATTTACATACCCGGAGAAAAGGACATCGCCCCCGATGCATTGGTTTTACCCTGGCAAGATTCGGCTGAGTACATCGCCGGGGAATTTGCGCGTAAGCGTGGTGCTGAAATACCCCATCGTTTGATTCATTCAGCCAAATCGTGGCTGTGTCATCCGGCAGTGGACCGCGAAAAAGCCATTCTTCCCTGGGGTGCCGCGCCCGAGATCATGAAATTATCTCCCGTGGAAGCTTCGGCCGCACTATTGGACCATATCCGTCGGGCCTGGAACGAGCGTATGGCGCGCGAAGATGACCGCTTAGCTTTGGAATTTCAGGATATATACCTGACCGTACCGGCATCATTTGATGCCGTGGCAAGGGAATTGACCGTAAAGGCGGCCGAAATGGCAAAACTGCCGAATATTACCCTGCTGGAAGAACCCCAGGCGGCGTTTTATGCATGGATCGCGGCATCCAATGGCCATTGGCGCGATTCAGTGACCCCCGGTGACCTTGTGCTTGTCTGCGATATTGGTGGTGGCACCAGTGACTTCAGCTTGATCCAGGTTTCGGAATCAGCGGGCGCATTGGAACTGGAGCGTATTGCCGTAGGGAGCCATTTGTTGGTCGGCGGCGACAACATGGATCTTGCGCTGGCATATGCCGTGGCCAAACAGATGAATGAAAGAGGGGTGCGCCTGGATTCATGGCAGATGCGGGCCCTTTGGAACCAGTGCCGGAATGCCAAAGAAACGCTTTTGCAAACTTCCGACCGTGAGTCGGTGTCTGTCTCTATTTTGGGAAGAAGCAGCAGTGTCATTGGCGGCACCCAGAAAGCCGACCTGGCCCGAAACGTGGTCGACCAGGTCATATTGGATGGATTTTTTCCCCATTGCGCGCCGGCATCCCTCCCGGAAGCCGTTCCCCAAACCGGCATCCAGGAGACCGGACTGGCCTATGAAACCGACCCTGCGGTGACACGGCACCTGGCCCATTTCCTCAACCGGCAATCCGCAAATACCCCGATGGCTCCCACGGCCCTATTGTTCAACGGTGGGGTCATGAAAGCGCCCATGATACGCCAACGGGTCATCGATGTTCTCTCTTCATGGCAGGAGGGGATCCCACCGCGACAGTTGGAATCCGCAAGTCTCGATCTTGCCGTTGCCAGAGGCGCGGCATACTACGGCTTGGCCCGGCGGGGACGGGGTATTCGGATTCGCAGTGGGTTGAATCAGACTTACTACATCGGGGTCGCCGCAGCATTGCCGGCGGTGCCGGGGATGCCGGCACCGATCAAGGCGTTGTGTGTTGCCCCCTTCGGAATGGAGGAAGGCTCGGAAACCGCGCTCACCGAGCGGGAATTCAACCTGGTTGTCGGGGAAACGGCCAAGTTCGAGTTTCTCGGCTCCACTGTGCGTACGGAAGATACAATTGGTATGATCATTGAAGATTGGGAACAGGAGATTGCACCGATTACGACCGTTGAAACCACCCTCGAGGGCAAAGCCGGCACTGTTATTCCGGTCTCGATTCAGGTCCGACTCACCGAAGTCGGTACGCTGGAACTATGGTGCGTTTCCCGTAACAGCGCTGATCGCTGGAAACTCGAGTTCAATACACGGGAACCCAAATTGAGCGATTCTTGATTTTGTAATTTCGAAAATATGAAACGCTCAGCTTGGGGGGAAGTATCATGACGATCCAAATGGAAGATCGCCGGTTTATCATCGGCATCGATTTGGGAACGACCAATTGTGCGGTTTCGTTTCTGGACACCGAAGCCGACGGTCTCGATGCGAAACGCATACGCAGTTTTCCGGTGGCCCAGATGGTCGCGTCCGGTGAAATTGCCTCTGCGCCGGTGCTGCCATCATTTTTGTATATACCCGGAGAATACGACATTTCCCGGGAAGCCATCCGCCGACTCTGGGACAACGGGGAATCTCATTTTGTCGGCATCTTCGCCCGCGATCACGGATCCAGAGTGCCGGACCGCCTGGTGTCCTCCGCTAAAAGCTGGCTATGCCATTCAGAGGTCGACCGTCGTGCCAGAATTCTACCCTGGGGATCGAGTGGCGAGATCCAAAAAGTGTCACCGGTAACGGCCACCGCGGCCTATTTGAAACACATCCGAATGGCCTGGAACCAGTTTCAGGGTGAAGACGAGGAACGGCATCTCGAGAACCAATTGGTCATCATAACCGTCCCGGCTTCGTTCGACGAGGTTGCGAGAGAGTTGACTTTGGAAGCCGCCAAGCAGGCGGGTATCATTGACCTCATTTTGCTCGAAGAACCCCTGGCGGCTTTTTACAGCTGGTTGATGCGCCACGAAAAAAACTGGCGAGATTTTCTATCGCCCGGGGAACTGATCCTTGTTTGCGATGTGGGTGGCGGCACGACCGATTTCACATTGATCGTGCTGACAGATCATAAAGACAGTCCGCGATTTGAACGGATTGCCGTGGGGGATCACCTGATTTTGGGCGGAGACAACATCGATCTCACCCTGGCCCGGTTGGTTGAAAACCGAATGGCCGGGACTCGACGCTCCATGAGTACCCAACGTTGGAAGGAGCTGTGCCATCAATGCCGCCAGGCCAAGGAGTCCCTCCTGAACGGCGACGCACAAAATGTCAATGTGACTGTGGTGGGGCAGGGCAGCAAATTGATTGCCAACACGCTGACGGCGTCGCTGAGCCGGGACGAGGTGGCCGAAAAGGTGCTCGAAGGGTTTTTCCCGGTAGTCCGAACGACGGGCCAGGAAAAGCAGGGTGGTCGTAAAGGGATTACGGAATTCGGCCTGCCCTATGAACAGGAGCCGGCCATAACAAAACATTTGCTGTGGTTTCTTAACCGGCATGCGGAGGATGTCCGCCGCAGTATCGATCGGGAGGTACCGCTGCCGGATCTGATACTGTTTAACGGCGGTTCCCTGAAACCGGAAATCATTCAGGATCGGATTCAAACCGCTGTCCGGCATGGCTTTGAAGAAGAGGATTCTTCCGCTCTTCGGGCATTGGAAAACCCGAACCTGGATACCGCAGTCGCACTCGGCGCCGTCTATTACGGCCTGGTAAAAATCGGTGAAGGCGTGAAAGTCGGCAGCGGAAGCCCGAGAGCCTATTATCTGGGCGTGGCCCGGTCAGAAGGAATCGCCCCAAGCGACACGAAAAAGCAAGCGATTTGCGTCGTGGAACGGGGCCTGGAGGAAGGCAACACGATATCATTGGCAGACCAGTCCTTTGAAGTGCTGACCAATCAGCCGGTCAGTTTTGATCTTTACAGCTCGAGTTACCGCAGTGGTGATCGGCGTGGGGATGTGGTGGCAGTAGAAGATTCTTTGACGCCGCTGCCGCCGTTGCAGACCGTCGTCCAATACGGAAAAAAAGGCGTGCAAAAGACCCTGCCGGTACAGATCGAGGCGGAGTATACGGAAATTGGGACTCTGGCGCTAAAGTGCCGTTCCCAGGTCAGCGGGCATCGCTGGAATTTACAATTTCACCTAAGAGGTGACGTCCAGAATTTCGATGTCGCCGATTCGCAAATCCTGGATGCTTCAATTGTCAGTGCGGCGCAGAAACATGTGCGCCGGGTCTTGACGGCCAATGACAAACAGGGGGTCGATAAATTGGTCGCCGGTATCACCCAGTGCGTGGCACTGCCCCGTGACGAATGGCCGCTGGGGATGATCCGTACGCTGGCCGATGATCTGCTTAAAGTGGATTCCGCCCGAAATCTAAGCCCTGTTCATGAGAGCGGCTGGATGAACCTGCTGGGCTTTTGCCTGCGCCCCGGTATCGGCGAAAGCTTCGACAAGCAGCGCATCGGCCACGTATGGAAGTTATACATGAGCGGCCTGAAACATCCCAAACATCCCCGGGTCCGGCTGGAGTGGTGGATTCTGTGGCGCCGTGTCGCGGCCGGCCTGACTCCCGGCCAGCAGAGGCAGTTTTTCCAAAATATTTCCATGGTGTTGTTCGGTAAGAAAACCGCTTCACCCAGAATCCCGCTCCAGGAACGTCTTGAAATCTGGATGGCGGTAGCAAATATGGAAAAACTCGATCCCAAGGAAAAAGCCGCGTTGGGAGGGCGGTTGATCGACGAGGTGCCCCCCCGAAAAATTAAAGCGCAGCATCTATGGGCGTTATCCCGGCTTGGGGCCCGAGAATTGCTATACGGTCCGGTAGACCGCGTTATACCGCCGGCGGAGGTGGTACCCTGGATCGAACGACTTCTCGGTTATGACCGTTCCAATCCGATCACGATTGCCCGGGCGGTCTCCCGAATGGCCCGAAAAACAAACGACCGAATCCGGGACCTGGATGAAAAAATGCGCACCCGGGTGTTGACCTGGATGCAAGAAAATGAATTGCCGTCAGATCTGATCGATCCGGTTCGCAAAACCATGCCGATTGCGCGTCAGGAACAGAAGGCCATGTTCGGCGAGTCGTTACCCTCCGGAATCATTCTGAAACTGACCGGATCAAAGTAAATTTAAGGTGTCTTATGCGGACAGAAACAAGGAAGTCCGCATTTTGTGCGGATCAATCTAATTATTGTTAGCCACTTCAGTTGAGCTCCGATGGACATTGAATACCGCGATGATGCCGACATCACTGTCGAGGTCGCAATTGATCTCTACAAGAGGTCAACTCTTGGCGAAAGAAGGCCTGTCGATCGCCCCGACATATTCAAAGGCATGCTGAAGAACGCGAACCTCACCGTTTCGGCTTGGCATGGCAAGCGTTTGGTGGGCATTTCACGATCGCTGACCGACTTCACATACGTCGCCTACCTTGCAGACCTCGTTGTCGACACGGACTATCAAAGACAAGGCATCGGTAAGCAGCTCATCCAAGAAACTAAGCGCCGTCTGGGGCCTGAGTGCATGATCGTCCTTTTGGCCGCACCCGAAGCAAATGATTACTACCCGAGGCTCGGCTTCGAACATACTCCTCGGGCATGGATGCTGAAGGGTGGTTAGCCTCTCGGTCAATTCGGTCCGCCTGCAAGCCACGCTTGCAGGTTCCCTCAGGCCTGCGGCGGTCGGCTACCTTGAACATTAGGTTTCAGGAAAGGAGCGTATGGCAACCAGGGCAGAGATTGTTGAATTCCTTGCCGCGGAGTATCCCCATACCAATTGCACCGTTGAGGCGGTTGGGGGCAGATCGGCAACTGTCAAACTTCAGGTCGGTGCCCACCAACTACGACCAGGTGGAACCGTGTCCGGTCCCGTGCTCATGACCGTCGCTGACGTCGCGCTTTATGTGGCAATTCTTGGCGAAATCGGAATCGTTCCCCTTATTGTCACAACAAACCTGAGCATCAACTTCATGCGGAAACCGTCAGCGGACAGAGCCATCGTCGGTGTCTGCAATCTCATGAAAATGGGCAAATCGTTGGCAGTCGGTGAGGTATCTTTGTACTCGGAGGGTATCGAAGAACCTGTGGCCCATGTCGTCGGCACGTACTCGATTCCACGGTAGGATACGAAACCGCCAATTTTTTCTTAGAGACTGTCTGAAACCTAATCCTTCCATCGAGCGGACTGCCTTCGCTCTGCGGCCGCCCATTTCAAACCTTGAAGAATATCACAGTAAACCCGCCTCCCAAGAAACCAGCTAAAATGACAGCTTATCTGTCACAAAGGCTTAATTGATCTATCTGCATGATCCCTGAGCTATCAAACAGTCGATTTCCTTTTATGTCATTCAGTGGTTAGAAATCAATAGTATTGACCCACCCCACAAATTCCATATAATCTCCAAATCTGTGAAATGGACTCCACTAATTTAATTACCAGTTTGGCGACAACCATGGACAACCGTCTGCCTGCAGAGAGGAGGTGATCGAATCCACTGGCCCTAAAGACTAATAATGTTGTGGGATATAAAGACCGTTGTGCAACACAAACATTGACGAAATGGGGGAAGTATGAGGAAAAAACAATGTTTCGCAACTTTAGCTGTATTCTTTTTTATCCTTGGGCAAGTTATCATTCCAGCAGCCATTGCTGATGAAGGTGTTGTCAGACTGGGAGCTATGTTTATCTCATCTGGAAAGATGGGGGGTTACGGCAAACATGGGAAGCAGGCCATTGAACTGGCCGTGGATGAAATCAACGCGAACGGTGGTATTTTAGGTAAAAAACTAGAAGCCACAGTTGAGGATACGCTTCTTAAAAAGGATATTGCCATCAACCTGGCCAAAAAGTTCATTACCGAGGACAGGGTTGACTTTTTGATGGGCCCCACCTCCAGCGGAATCGCCCTCTCACTCACCGAGGTTGCCAAAGAATATAAAAAAATTCTAGTAACTACCCAGGCTGCCACCGATGCCCTTACCGGTGCAAAAATACATCCATACATTTTTAGTACCTTAAGCAATGCCATGATGCACTCCCGCTCCGGCGCTTACTTTCTGGCGACTAAACCATACAAACGCTACATGTGCATCGGGCCCGACTATTCCTATGGACACGCATCCTGGGAAATGTTCAAATCCAAGCTCCAGGAACTCCGGCCCGATGTCGAAATCGTAGGGGAGCTGTTTCCCAAATTCCTATCCAAAGACTATTCGGAGTATATCAAACAGATCGAAGAGTTGAAACCGGATGTGGTCTGGTCGCCGCTTTGGGGTGGCGATGCCGTTACATTCATACGGCAGGCGTTGCCCACAGGACTTTTTGATAAGGTCAAATTTGCGTTTCCCGTTGCCGGGGCCCTGGAAGTTCTCATTCCATTGGGCAAGGAGATGCCCGAGGGTATCTATGTTTCTTCCCGTTACTTTTTTACATCGCCCAACTCATCCATGAACAAAAAATTCGTCAAAGACTATTATGACCGGTTTAAGGAATACCCGGATTATATGGCAGCGGAGACCTATGCGGGGGTTTATTTCATCAAATCGGCAGTGGAGCGGGCCGGAACTACCAATTCCGAAAAGATCATTCAGGCGGTGGAAAAAGAGCCGCTGGCGTGGGAAACCCCAGAAGGCTGGAAGATCATGGTGGGTGCTGACCATTCGGTCATAGAGGATTGTTTGTGGGGTGAAACCAAGTGGGACAAGGAATTTGGTTTTTCCATTCCGCGCATCTTCGTATCCATTCAAGGAGAGGAGATCGTCAGGACTGCCGAGGAGCTTGTGGAAGTGCAGAAACATTACAAAAGCAACATCGGTCAATAGGGTCTATGAGTGCAAGGCTCGATTCTGCCCAATTACACGAATGGAATATCAATCATTTCTCCAACTGGGACGCGGGGTTCGACCGACATGAAACTCCGCCTCCAGTTGCTTTTATGAATGAAGATTAAATAGTTCAGTTTGATATTTTAACTTGATAATTCCCCGTAGTGAGCTACAGGGAATTATCAAGTTAAATGGTGAATCCTGTGGTTTTGCTTAGTGACATGAGTATTCTAACACAAGTTTTGACAAATCAGAGAAATTCCAGATAGTCTCAATATATCACCAAATCAGACCTCACTCTGTAGCTTGTACTAAAATTCGCATAGTTGGGGGGGAGAAACCCCTGTTGCGAGGCCAATTGGAGACTTACAATTTGAAAGCATTAAAATTCACTATGGATAACTTTAAGGCAGACGTGCCATCGGTTTCACAATTGGTGAGCATTACTCTTTTTATAATATGTTTTGTTACGATAGGTTGCACTCTGATAAAATTAAAAAAAGACATAAATAGAAGTCAGGAATCCACAGTTATCGTCGGACGTATTGATGCAAAGTTCTTGGAAAATGGGCCGATAATTGTCGCAGCTTGCTCACTGGATAAAGGAAAAGAAGTCGCTCATTATACGGTTTTACACAGTTCCGGTGAGTATGAACTCATGGTTGATCAAGGAGAATATTACGTCTTTGCGTATTGGGACAAAAACAGCAACTTGGTTTATGAGGCAGGTGAACCGGCCGGGCAGTATGGCGATCCAAAAGTGGTCCGCGCTCCGGCGGTTGGTGTTGTTTTTGATATTGATATTGTTATTCCAGAAGAGGGAACAAATATAGAGATATCCCACGGGTCAATAATCGCATCGGTTAAACCTCAAAAACTCCTCAGTCGGCAGGCCGGAGCCATAACGGATTTAGATGATGAGCGCTTTGCTGAAGAATATGGTACAAAAGGCTTTTGGGAGCCAGGTTCATTTTTCAAGGAGATGGGTGGAAACATCTTTTTCCTCGAGGAATATGATCCTGAAAAAACACCTATTCTTTATATCCACGGCGCCGCCGGCACTCCTAGCGGCTGGCGGTATTTTGTTGATAATATCGATAGAACACGTTTTCAGCCATGGTTTTTTTATTATCCGAGTGGAAGTCGTCTTAGCAGTATGTCATACTTGTTGTTATGGAAATTAATTAACCTCCAAGCCAAATATCAATTCAACACAATTTATATTACAGCGCACAGCATGGGCGGGCTGGTCGCCAGGTCTTTTATTGTCAATTACGGC
Organism: uncultured delta proteobacterium; assembly: GCA_963848135.1. Classification (GTDB taxonomy): domain Bacteria; phylum Desulfobacterota; class Desulfobacteria; order Desulfobacterales; family SG8-13; genus JARFQH01. Next base: position 493,270 of record CAWKCK010000005.1, on the reverse strand, counting down.
CTGCAATTCCCCTATGTAAAACTTTTTATTTCACTGGCAACACCTTGGGGTGGAGATAGAATGGCAGAATACGGAGTTCAGCAATCTCCGGCGGTAATTCCGAGTTGGATAGATATGCAACCAGAAGGTGAATTTATCGCATCTTTATACAGAATAAAAATGCCGGACCACATCAGCTTTTATATGTTTTCCGGCCACAGGGGAAGTAGGAGCCCTTTTAGATCGAACAATGATGGAACAATTGCCCTATCCAGTCTCCTGGACTACAGGCCTCAATCCGAGGCTAAAATGAATTATGCATTTAATGAGGACCATGCAAGCATACTTTTCAGCAAGGAAGTGTTGGCACAGTATAATACAATTCTCAATGATTTTGATGACAAACAAGGCGGGTCTCTTCATCGCTCCGGGGGTTACCTTAAGATTCACTTTGCATATAACTATGATTTAGACGGCGTGATACCCAGGCCCATGCTCGTTCTCACCCCCACCGGGACAAAAGGGTCGGAAACCGTAACCTTCTTAAGTGACAATGACAATGGCAGAGCCATAGGACCTTTTCCTACCGGGGAATACAATGCCAGCATAGTAACAACGGTAACGGCCGGCAAACCAAGCAAAAAATATGTCCCTGTCTCTATTGAGAGCAACGAAACAAGTGATCTGGATTTCGTCTTCACACCAGACGGGGTGATTCGTGGATGTGTCACAACTCCACAGAAACCGGAAGACAAATTTGTTGGGATGCCGGATTATAAATATCGATCGGACGATAGAAAGATTAATTTTGAATCGATAACATTAAAAGGCAACGGTATCGATCGGATACTTCAGCCCATTAGGGGTGAATATGTCAACGATAATGATTATTTAATCTCGCGTGCCGATTTCTGCTACAATGAATGTTTTGGTTTCTTTGGATTGCCTGCCGGGAATTACAAACTTACGATTAAAGCCGAAGGCTATAAATCCATGGTAAAGAATTTTTCCGTCATGCCTGGAGTACCAAAATTTTTCCGGGGTACTGAATTGACACCTAATTGAATCTGAAAAGCCGCCTTTACAAACTCTAACGGCATAGATTTAACTGGTATTTTAATAAAGATGTTGATGCCTAAAAGTTATAGCCAAACGAAGACTGCAAATATTTTTAAATAAACAGAGTGGTGGAATTTAAACAGACCTTTCAGCTGACGGCGTTCCGTTTATTTTTTCAAAAGGCTCCGGAAGATGGCTCATCATCAATATTTCTGGATCATCACTTTAGCGTGTCGTTCAGAAATTCCGTAAAACGCTGCCAGGATTTCATGTCCGCATTTTTTCTGTAACGCTCGTCGTTATAAACGGTGAAGGCATGGGGGGCGCCGCCGTAAGTAATCATTTCGTGGGAAACGCCATTGGTTTCCAATTCGACGGCAAGTTTGGCAAAATCTTCCATGGAAATGGCCGTATCTGCCGAGCCATGCATAATCAGCAGTTTGCCTTTGGTCTTGGAATAGTCCTGCCCTTCCGGAGTCCTTAATCCGCCATGGAAAGTGACAAAGCCCTTCATGTCGGCCCCCGATCGGGCTAATTCCAGGACAGCGGCACCGCCGAAACAGTAACCCATGACCACGGCGTTGTCGACATTGGCGCCCTTGGACTGGGCCGTTTTCAATGCCGCATTCAGCAGGGCGCGCATTTTTTCACGATCCTTGTAGAGTTCACCGGTATGCTGCCGTTTGTCTTCCATCTTGGTCGGCCGGACACCGGCCCCGAAAAGGTCGGCTGCAAACACCGCATACCCCATTGTGGCCAGCATGTCGGCCCGTTTGACTTCATATTCTGTCAGGCCATCCCAATCATGGACCAATAGCACCAGGGGGGCATTGGCCGACGGACTGGTATAATACCCTTTATAAGCAGCGCCGTTGACTTCGTAGGTCACGTTCATTCCCGCGGATAGGGCTGAAGACGCTCCCATAAATATAAATAATAAAGTGAATATGGATTTCATAGGATGTTTCTCCTCTGCTTCGTATTTTGAATTTCAGCTAATAGACTGGCGTGATTGGAAAATACATAATCGAATAATAAACATGCAAACGATCTGCGGCAACTGAAAATATTCATGAGGATGAGAGATCAAAATTTAACTTAAGCCAAGGACGGCCGTGTGCCGATGGGTTATTAATTAGAATAAAGCAATCAGGCGGAGAAATTGTCGAGTACACTCTCGGTTTTTCAGCGTGATACGGTATTGGCTGTTCACCCAAATGGAAAGGTGTATTATCATGCATGCAGGTTGTTCAGGAAATTTTTTAAACGGGCAACAGGTTGCAGACAAGGTCAGAATGATAGGATTCGAAAATATGCCTGTGGCGAATCCGCTTGAGATTGTCTGCGTCAACTGCGACAAAACATTTGCCATGCGGACCATGCTGGCGCAATGTCCGGACTGCGACATGGTTTATTCGGTGACACCATGTCATTCGGACAATTCAGAGAATGTCATGCCCGCCGGCATTGGATACTGAATCGGATGGGGATCAGAGACGATGAAAACAATGGAACTGCTCAGGCAAAGGCTCGGCGAACTTGCCAAGGAGATTGCCGAAACCAAAAAGAGGCTTCCGGCCCACTCGGTCAAACCACCGGTGATGATGGACCTGCTGGCGCTCGAAGATGAGTACGATGACATCCTGAAGCAGATCGAACAGCTGAAAAAATAGGATCCAGACTCGGCATTATTCGAGAGATCTTGCTATCGCGGGTTCGGGCCAACAGCCCTGAAAGAGGATTCATGAAAAAAGCCAAGGTATTCGATACTACCCTTGAGGATTACCTGACACAAGTCGGCGGCACCGACCTGTTGTCCCGGGCAGATGCCCTGGGGGCAACGGCCGATGGCGGGGCGTTGATCATTCCATTTTACGGGACTCCCCTTCGCGTCTCTGAAAAGGGGGTTTTCAATGCATCCGGGGAAAGAGCCAATTTCGCGGTGAGTGTTGTCGTCTGCCGCTACGTGTTGCAGTGCCCGGAAACGATGCCTGCGTCTGGCGAATGGGTGACCTACCGGGAGTTTAAGGATGCAGCACCGTTGACCGGTTATTTTACGACGAATACGAACAAAATTATCGAAACCACCTTTGCAGGTAAAATTTCCGTGCTCGAGACTGCCTGTCAAAGTGCAGGGGGGCGTTTTGTCGACGTGTCCTCATTCGACCTGGCCGCCACCTTTGATTTTCTGCCGCGCATTGCCGTATATTTCCGCTTCAATGACCGGGACGATGAGTTTCCCGCCCAGTCTTCGATGCTGTTTCGGCAGTCCGCCGAAAAATACCTTGACATGGAATGCCTTGCCATCGGAGGTACTTTTCTCACCGGGCTTCTGATTAACGCCGTCCCCGGGAGCAGTGGCAGCAACCGTTAGCCCGATTGGGTGTGAGATGAGGTTTTAAAACCACATTCAATAGCCTGGCTAAGCGGATTATTCCTGCGATGATCAGGAAGCATTAGAAGCGAACATGTGGATGAAAAAGAACAAAATGCCGATAAGGAATATCAGAAAAGAGAGAGGCATGTTCACTGTTGTAAGGGCAAACTGTTGAACCCAGCCGATGGGTATGTCGTTGATCCAAAGAAATGTCTCAGTACCCAGAATTTTGATGAGACTCGTCGGGGCGAATAAGAACCGATCAGTATGCCCCATTCGCATAATGGCAACCAATACGTGGTAGCCCAACAGAAGGATACTGACCAAAAGAGCCCCGATTCCTAATTTTGACCACATAATCTAATACCTGCCTGCGACGAAGTTCGTCCATTTAAATGTTCATCTTGTATGTTCATTCATTTTGATATGCGCTGTCATTTCCGATAGGTTGATTTCGTGCTTTCCCGTTTGGTCGAATTTCAGCGCGCGATTGCTGAAATCTTTGGCATCGATTTTTTCCTTGACCCACTTGTGCCAGATTTCTAATTGAGAAGAGATAATCGCGTTAAAGTCCTTGCTCGGATCGAAACCGGAGAGCGCATCATCTAAAATCCAGACGCAATAATGGCACTTCTTCTCACCATTTGCGGAAACAGTAAAGAAATAGCGAAACTGGGAACTTCCCGGCTTCAGCCCTTCCGCGATTTCATAAACTTTATAGGACCACGTTTTTTGCATTTTTTTCTCCTCTGAAATTTGCGTTCGAGCCGTTTGGATCGACCGCGTCCGGCGCAGCCGTTACCAAGATATCGTGTCTTTCCTACATAAGGACAGGTAAACTCCAACTGAATTTGAAGCCGCTGCCGTTGCCGGCGTTATCGACGAGAGACAGGCGGTGCCGACATACTCAAACTGCCGGTTCTCCACAGGGCCACTGCACTGTAAACCCTGGCCCAATAATTCGCTTTTTCTTCTGCAGGGTATTTGAAGAAATCCTGTGTCCAGCCATGGGCGGGGTCTTGATAAAGGTCCCGCAGCACATTGGCAATATGCTTCGGTTTCCAGTTCGCATGGATGCAGAAGTCATAGACAAAACCGATAAGATTCTTCGGTTGCAGCGCCAAGGGGTTAGGGCTGTAAAGAATGTTTCGGGCCCAATCGGGGATGTTTGGCTCATATTTGGCGTCCAACAAAGCTTTTCCCCGCGGTAAATCGGGTTCCCCATCGAATTCCTGATGAAATGCGTATAGATCCGATTTTTGATACTCTATGATAAAATCGATCAGGGTTTCATTAGAATTGGGAATAATGCCGGTCGTGCTTTGGGCATGCTTTGCTGCCTGTTTTAAGTCCCACATACAGTCTATGATGACGTCCATGTCTTTTTCTTGCTCGATATCCCGTCCATCATAAATCGCCCCGATAACGTCCACAAGTGGCGGTTGATGATCGTTTCCATATTTTTCCTGGTTTTTCTTGTGTAAACTGAAAGGACTGCGTATGGAGCGCATAAACGGTGACCCTTCGTTCCAGGTATTGTCCAAATTGATGCAGCGTTCGACGCTGTCTGAAATGGTGACAGGATACAGGCCTTTTGCCTCGTTGTCTTGGAAGGCGTCCATGGTTAACAGGGCAATGTACTCGGTGAGTTTACCCAGGCCACTGAAAGCACGCGCCGCATCGAGGGTAACCCCGAATTTTCGCCGAGGGTCGTGTGGGTCGATGTAGTTGCAAGCCTTGATGAGGTCTTCTTCCAGATATCCTATACCCACGAGCGCCTGCGTTGCCGGTTCGCCGAGTTGATTCTGGAAAAGGAAGTGACCGCCAGAGGGAGTGTAATCTAGCAGATAGGGCAGACCCCGCGAGCGAAAGATCTGTTCGATGAAATCGGCGACCGGCCTGATCTGGTCGAAATATTTTTTCTGGGTCTCCTTTTCCAGATACAACCGGTGGTTGTCGTCGCCGAGGAAAATCTCGAAGTCAATCGGCATCAGAACCGACCGCGACCTTGCACCAATGACGGGAAGATGGACCTGCAGCGCGCGCTCGATGGTATAATGTGCCAACTGGTCAAGTGGTGCCGCCAAGGCGGGAAAAGCCGGATCGCAGCCTTCGTCTGCCAGTTCAACGCCGGTTGCTATGAAATAGTCGTAATTTTCGAAACAGTTATTCAGGCGATCGAAAACTTTATTATAATAATCCTGCGGAAGCACTGAAAGACTCCTTATCAAATGATCAATTGAATACGGTTAGATTAACTATTCGATTTTATTTGTATAAACTTCACTCAAAAAATTCGTATCGATTTCTAACAGCTGTTGAAAAACGATTTCGCTTGACAACACGGTGCTAAAATCCTCCTCAAAATGCACACATGGACTCCGTTTTTCGTCGAATTTTGCCTTGTCTATCCGGCGCTCGTGACGTTTTTCAATAGCCGACTAAGATTCCCACCCCGAGTAAGATAGAGATACCGGCGATGCCATTCTACTCAAAAAGGCGAAATGCAGATCATTAACCTGCCGGATGTGGAACAGGTCGTGGGCCAACCAGTTGGCCAGCAGCAACTCGGCAGACATGGGGCCCATTTTGGGGTGAAGATGGGTTGACCGCCAGTCGGGAGAATCAAGCGTGTGCAGCCATCTCAATGAGATGTCACGCTCTTTCAAGAAATTGTTCAGAGAGTCATTGAATCCCCTCTGGTTGTAGCCGCGTAGATTCACCCATCCCTCGGGATCGATGGCCGGCCATGGCTCGTCGGGATTACGGAGGACCAGTGTTAATCGTTTCCGGAAATCTTCCCTCTCTTCGTCATAGAGATGATTGATGACCTCCAGCAGGGACCACCTGCCCGCACCGGGATTCCAACGGGCCTGTTCATCCACCAGGTTTTTAAATAGATGCTTGAACGTATCACCGTTGACCCCCAATTGAACGATGATTTGCTGGTGATTCATTTTAACCGCCATTGGTTTTGAATTTGAGGCTATCAATTTAACCCGTAATATACTCATAAAATTTGTTTGTGCCAGAAGGTACCCTTGCAGGGTGGGTTATTTCTGATTAGCTTCGTATTATAAATGGCATTTACGCGGCCAAAGTCAACACGTAATTTTCCGGAATGATAAGGATAAAATATCCTCTGTCACGGAATTAAAAATGAGGCACGAAAATCTGAAAATTACCGTCTATTACGACGGTGCCTGCCCTGCATGTGTTCGGGACCGGTATAGTTATGAAAAACTATCCGGTGAGGCTGGCAGGGATGTCAACTGGTTTGATATTACAGGACAAGATGACGTACTCCTTAATATGGGTATCGATCCCATTAAGGCTCTGACCGAACTTCACATCATGACCGAGGACCGGGCGGTGCTGTCGGAGATCGATGCCTACATCGTTTTGATGAGCAAAGTGCCGCTTTTAAGGCCGGCTGCCTGGTTGATAGGCCGCCCTCGGATTCGTCCGATCCTTGCGAAATTTTACCACCGCCGTGTCAAACGTCGTTTGAAGCGCAGTGGGAGGTTACCAGGGAACGATCTATAGATTGTCGTTAATTTATAGTCTCCAAGGATAAGGTATAAGATCATGATCATCAAACAGCTTGAAATTGGATACATGGAAAATTTCTGTTACCTCGTCGGTTGCGAAAACACCCGCAAAGCACTTGTGATCGATCCTGGCGATGATGCTGAACAGATCGTGGCCGCAGCCGAAAATGAAGGCCTTGAAATCGTCACCATCGTTAACACCCACGGCCATGGTGATCACACTGCCGGGAATAAAAGATTGAAGGCTTTAACTGGGGCAAGAATTGTTATTCATGCTCTCGATGCCGACAACACCCCCGAGGCAGATGTTCACTTAAACGAGGAAAAAACGCTTCAGTTGGGCGATTTAACTTTCGATGTTATTCATACTCCCGGCCACACTCCCGGCGGTATCTGTCTTCATGAGCAGGGGAACCTGTTTACAGGCGATACCCTGTTTGTCGGTGATAGCGGCCGTACCGATCTCCACGGCGGGCATCGCCCAACATTGGGCCAATCGATTCGCCACCTGATGAAGCTGCCGGATGACACTATCGTCTGGCCGGGCCATAACTACGGTCCCACGCCTTCTTCAACCATCGGTTGGGAAAAGCGCAACAATGTCAACGCCAAGGAATACGGCTACTTTGTGGGGGATTGATATGAGAATCTTCTACCTAATTTTAGGTTCTATGAAAAACCGGGCACTGAGAGAATGGTAATCTCCCTGAAAGATATAGAAGGACTCTCCGAAGGGTCAGCTATTTCACCGGTCGGAGTGTTTCTCTACTAAAAGTTTATCCCCTTCCTCTTCAAGAGAAACGAAAACTCTCCAGCTGTTCAATTATCCACATTTCAGTAAATACTCCTCCCTCCTGGATAGGGCATTCCACAGGGATCACTCCTCTGGCACAATTGACGCGCTAAAACAGATCCTGAATATGTAATGGGGTCATCATCAGTAAGTATTAAAGTACACATAGAAAGGTAGTACAAAGTAGTTTTTTGTGGTTAAACAGAGAAATTGAAATGTATATTAAATAATAAAAACGAGATGTTAATGCAAACCCAGCAGTATTTTTATAAGGGGTCAGTTTTTGGTATTCGTTTTGCTAATTCGAAGCGAGAGTAGAAAACTTAAGAAAGCAATCTAATAAGCTAAATCGGTCAATATCAGCCAGTAGTGTTTATCGGCAAGTGGGGATTGCCGTCAAAGTCGTAAGAAGCAACTTACACAAAATCCAATTTTCCACCCGGCAAATAATAAACTTGGCCAAATTGTAAACTATGCAGCTGTCTTCGCTACCCAAAACGGAGGTGTAATTGAGGGTACCGCCTTTAGGTTTAGATGCTTGTGGTCAGTGTAACCCCCAACTCCTTGTCGATATGCTTCGACCGAGTGAGACGACCGTTTTCGACGATATCAATGGAAGGGCTGCCGCCAAAACGGATCCGGTAACACTTGTCTTTACAACGATTAACAACCTGAACCTGAATGCATATAGTCCCAAAGATAAAATTATTCGGGACCCAAGTTCGGCCAATATATGGCTTCAATATCCTAACGATATTATCAGAGACTTGGCGATGCAGATCGTGGATCCGATGGATTCTGATGATGTCAAAATGGAGAAGATTCAAAGATGGGTTGTCTTTAACGTCGAGTACATGACAGATTTTGAACAATATGGTTACGCGGAGCTCTGGGTCCCACCCGTTATGGTATTAAACACCATGAAAGGCGACTGCGAGGATGGCGCATTTCTGATTATGAGCCTTGCATTGAACGCCGGGGTCGATCCTGCGAGGCTAAGATTGTACGGGGGGGTTGTCTATGCAGGAGAGGGTGCCGCATATGGTGGACATGCATGGGTTTCCTACCGTCGAGAATCCGACGATGAGTGGATCGCGGTGGACTTTTCTTACTATGTCGATCTTAGATCAATGGAAAAAAGATTACCACTCAAAGATGACGAAAAATATGTTGATGACTATTTTTTTATTACAAACCAATTTACAGTAATTACGGATAATACAAACCGAATCAGAGATCCTGAAGTTTATATTTCTGATGGCAGTCTGGTTCCGAATATATTCTTTCCTGCCGGCTCAATGCTAAGTTTATTCGCTTAGAAGCAGTTTTCTATCGTTCCCTTCAATCCTCAAATATCAATTGAAAAATATAGCTGATATAACATCGATCTTCGGTCATTAAGTATCCATCCCTAACAGGCTTCTTAATAAAAAGTGCTCTTTTTTGTCAAAACTTGCTTTGTCTTTAATGTGTTCATAACTTTTAACGTGCAAAAAAGACATTCAATTATTTATCAATAATAAACGCTCGAATTAGATATCTCTCGACAACTTAATCAAAGGAGACAGAAATGATAAAAGTTATTGGAATCTCAGGAAGTCTCAGGAAGTATTCATATAATGCGGGTCTTTTGCGCGCCGCAGTTGAAGCCGCCCCTGACGGATGCTCGATTACAATCCGGCCAATTAAAGGTATACCTCTGTACAATGGAGATATCGAGGAGGCAGAGGGCATTCCACCGGATGTCGCCGACCTCAAGGAATGCATCGTTGATGCCGACGGTTTGTTGATGGTTACACCCGAGAATAACAATTCGATCCCCGGCGTCTTCAAAAACGCCATCGATTGGTTGACGCGACCACCTGAAGACCGTTTTCGTGTCTTTTCGAATTTACCTGTCGGGCTCATGGGGGCGACACCCGGCGACTTTGGGACGGCATTCTCACAGTATGCCTGGCTTCCAGTTATGCGTGTGTTAGGGGCACAGGTTTGGTCCGGGAGACTTTTGTGGGTCAGTGGTGCAATGGGTAAATTCGATAAGAAGGGCAATTTGACGGATGAGGGTGTAATGAAGCAACTCACCAAATATATGAATGGTTTTAAGGATTTTGTAACGCGCCTCAAAAAATGATATCGGTGGGGAGGGCTGGGTAATTAGCGGTGCATTTTAAACAAAAGTGAATTCACCAGGAGATAAAAATGAATACGCACTACAACTTTAGCGATCAATGCGGAATTATAACCGGCCCAGCCAGCGGCATCGGAAAATCTCTGGCAACTCTATTGGCAAAATCGGGCGCCGGTTTGACCCTGGTGGATCGCGGCCGACCGGGGTTGGAGACGATCACCCGGGTCTGCAAAGAAGCAAGTTCAACGCTGTCCGGTTTTTATGCAGCAGAGATTAAGTCCAAGGGAAGCCGTATCGGTTTCGAGCTGCGAGGGTTTGAGGGCGAGGCATCGCTTGGTGTCACATACATCGTTTGATGGTCCCTATCGACTCGGAAAATATGGCGTCGGCATGGAGAGGAAAGATTCGAAAACTGTTTCCGATATGACATTCGCCGTGGATGTCACCTATGATGATCAAACAGCATTTGTTGCTGTAGTGTTGTTTGATAAGTGGGATGATAATCGCCTATTTTATAAAATGTTCAAACGCCTTGTTTCGTTTATGGGCGAGTATTGTTCAAACCCACAAATGTGCCCCCATTGCGTTGGCACAACACCCGCATGAGCGCAGCGAAGCGCTCCCCCGTATTTCCGCCCTTGTCAGTGAAATTCATCACGACCGGGAAACCGACGGCATGGATGCGGACCCGGCGGGTGCCGCCGGCACCGGCCCGATTCAAGCGTTCGACTTCATCGACAACCGGTTGAATAGCATTCCCGCTGAATTCGTCACCAAAAATATACAGGCTGATCTTTTTGTCCTGGGAATAAAACGTGCGAATGGCCGCTGTTATACCTTCCACGGGACTGCTGTTGCTGAACGCCCGCCAACCGGCCAGCCGTGAAAGGATAGCCCGGCGCCGGGCGGGACTGTCTGGAATCCATTGGCCCCGATACTGAGAGAACATATACTCTCCCATGTCGTTCATGACCTGAATTCCCTTTACCTGAGGATAGATATTTAAGGTCTCCCGCATCTTTTTTTGAACCAGCGCCCAGGCATTACGTTGCATGCTTCCAGAGGTGTCGATGATGAAAATGATGTATTCACTGTCCACCGGAATGCCTCCCACGCGGCTCACCGCTTCAGGCGGTTGGCGTCGCAAGAGCCGCCTCATCTCTGCAGTGAGTTCCTGTTTGGCCTGCGCCAGTTTACCTTCAATGATGTTCTGGACCTCGGCATCATCTTTAGTTGTGGCGAACTGCCCTTCGATTGACGACAAATCGCCTTGAAGACGCGCAAGCTTCGTTTCTTCTTCGGATAGCTGTTCCTGTTTGGCCGTTAATTCCCTGTTCAATATGACCGTCTGTCCCTGAATTTCGACCCGTTCCTGCTCCAACCGGATGATTTCCGCATCGAGGTCTTCACGCAATTTTTCTATGACGACCGGCTCGGCGAACTTAGACAGGACGAACAGCAGAATGATGGCTCCAAAAGCGCAGCAAATGCAGTCCAGAAAAGATAAACTGAAAAGTTCGGTACGTTGGCGACGGGACGTCTTCATAGGCGTTTTATACTTTTTTATACCGTTTTTATAAAATAAATTCCACAGTACGGAAGGGCAGTAAAAGTAGTTGGTGCAGAAAACACTCGAATAACGGAACGTTTTTTGACAACCACCATAACAGGCCAGGGTCGGTGACCGTGTTAGCGGCAAACCGGCACCTCACCTTGCCAGTGTTGTGGTTATGGCCAGTCCTTTGAAGGGCAGAAGAAGGATCCCCGGGTATTTTTCGCCAATCGCCAATAGGCGTCGGCGGCCATCGGGTCGCCCTCCATTGGATAGAGAATAATGTTGACCGGGATCATAGACGGCACTTGGCGGGCGGCCTCTCGAAACAACTTCAATCGCTTATTTGCGGAAACCCGGTTGCCCCATGGCTTGTCGGCACCCATCGTCGGGAGGCTGTCTGTCAGTAAAAAGATGTTATCCGGTTTTGGACTCATTTCTTTGATGACCCCGAAAGCATTGAGCAGGCTCGTGCCCTTCGCGGGCACCACCCGACGCAATCGATCGATGGTCAGGTTCAGACGTTCGACATCTCCGGTATCGAGCCAGGTGCCACCGGTACCGGCAATGACCGGCCGAGCGGTTTCGTTAAAGACGTACAACTGATATTTTCCCGTCCGGGGAAGCTGAGTGATCAACCACTCGATTGTGGCGACGACCCGTCGCCATTTTGGTGCGTCGACCTTCACCTGTTTGTTTTGGTTCCGTCGGCGAATGATTCCGAGGATGGTTTCATCCAGCATGCTGGCCGAAGCGTCCACGAGGATCAAGATCCGATTCCCGCCCATCTTTAGATCCGTGAGGTATTGTCGGTCTCCCTGTCCCGGAAAAGGCCGCAGGCGGGATCCGCGTTCATCCTCTGTGTTGGCGCCAGCCCTAAGCCGTTTAAGTTCCTCATCCAGGGCAAGGACATCGGCTTTCAGTTTGTTTAGGTGCTCTTTGCGGGCAAGGGTGTCTTTGTCTTTATCGTCCAATTCAATCTTTTTCGGGCTGAGGGTCTCGATCACCTCCCGGGACCGCCCCTGAGTGGATGTAATCTGAGCGGTTGTTTCTTCAAGGGTGTTTGTCAAAGCGACGAGGTTCTTGCGGCCTTCTTGCACCAATTCTTCCAGCCGTGAGGACTCGGCTTTCAAATCCGAAGTAACTCTCTCTTGCTGGGCTGTACTCTTGGCGTTGATGATCACGAATAAGAGAATGATTGCACCCAATCCACAGGAGATACAATCGAGAAACGACAGGCTGAAGACATTTATTCTTTTTTTACGTTTCATCGGCATTCAGACAGGCAATTACCCGAATGTTCTCCCCGGATGTTCCCACGCGAAGGGTTTGGCCGAGGTTCAAAACCGTGCTATCGCTCTTCAGCAGTTGGTCGTCGATAAAAATTTGTCCCTTTTCGATAACCGTTAAAACAACCTCTTCACCCACTCGATGGACGGCGCACTGCTGGGGATTGGCTTCTGACGATCCAAGACCGATCAGAACCCTGCCACCCGCGGCGCTGTCTTTCTTCCCGATAAAAAGAGGTGTGTCGGAGAGAGGATAGCCCAAATTGTTATGGAGCAGGTGGGTGGGGCGTCTCACTGTCGATTTTACCGGCTCGCTCTGCAGCGAATCGGCTGTATCGACCGGTTGCCATGGCCGGCTGGTGAAAAAAGCAGCGCCGTGTCCGCTTGTCGGAAAATCAAACTGGTCCCAGATCTGTAGTATGTTCAGGGCACTTGCGCCGTTCTCCAGTTCAACCCGGTACGGATGATCAAAACCGGACATTATTGTCGCCGCTCCGGGTAATCGGGCGAATCGATGGTTCATCAAGGCCGTTACTTTACCCTGCGGCCGGCGGGCTTGTTCGATTACCGAACGGATGGTGTCGCGTACCCGGTCAATATAAGAAGCGGTCTGTCGAACGATAAGATCCCGGTTCAGAGCCACCCGGTGGACGGCGGCGCCGGCACGCAGTTCTATGGTCGCAGTTGCATCATTCAACAGGCGGTTCAGTGTTTCCGGCATTCGATCGTAGAGGGCCTGTTCGCTGACGGCATCATGCAGCGGATCGAAGCGTGTGGTTCGTACGAATTCTTCAGCCATCGTTTCGGCCCAGATACGGTAAAGGTGGATAAGCCCCCATTCGTCCAGGGTCACCGTTTTTTCAAGGCGTAGTTGCTCGTCCTGTTCGAAAAGAGTCACCTCAGTTTTGTGTAGGTGCACATCTATGAAAAACAAATGGCTCCCCGGATAAGGACGCGGTACTGCTGCCACCGCCTGGATGACGAGACCTTTGATCGGGATGGATAATTCCTGTGTCATGCCGAGCAGGAGTCCGAGTTGATGACGGCTGTAAAAGGCCGGAACGGTGATAATGACCTCGTTCCCATGCGGTTTGATTTTTTCCCATACGTGGGCCAGATGAGAAAAAGCCATCTCCGCATGGTTTCCCGCAAAGCGCTGGGTCGGTTTAAGCGGGTCGGTGCTCAATTGATCCCAGAAGCGGTGCTGGACCTTTTGGGGCTGAAGCCGGGCTTGATTTGCCGCAGCCTGGCCCACCACAAGCCCATTTTTTTGCGGCAGCGCAAAGCCGGGACTTTCGGTTTCCGGTCCATCGACTGCCAGCAGTTGCGGCGGCTGATGACCCGCCGCCAAGATGCCGGCATCACTGAGTTCAATAGATAATAACGCCATGGTATCGACCTTTGCCTTATGCAGGCTTTATATTTGGCATCCGTGCGATTGATGGCCGGAATATGCTGCCATCATGCCAAACAATAACTGGTTGGTGCGACACAAGTGCGGTTATGCCGCATGCAGGTGGCTCGTCAGTTTCTCCTCGCAGTACGCGTCAGTTTCCGAAACATAGCGTTCCTGCAGCAGCTCCAACTGATGAAGCATGAACATGAGAACAATGCTCAATAACAGTGCAATCAAGGTGGAGTTGAAGGCGACCCCCAGGCTTTGAACCACACCAAAGATATCACCTTCGATGGCTTTGTGGGCTTGGCCCAGAGCATCGCCAATACCCCTAACCGTTCCGATAAAACCGATCGATGGAATGGCCCAGGCGATGTAACGGATCATGGAAAGCTCGGATTCCAACCGCTCCCCCTCTGCCATGCAGTAGGCATGCGTGGCGCTGGCAACATCCTGGATGTTGCGGGTGGTGCGGAATCGCTGCAGACCCGCCAGTAGGGCACGCGGGAGGAGCGCATGGCGCTGGGGATTCGGCAAGGCCTGGATTTTTCGGGCCAACTCGCGGGTGTCTTCCGGCAGAATGCGGTCGCCTTCGGCCAGCGGGAGCAGGTCTTTTTGCAGCAACGCCCGATTTCGGCTTGTCGTGATCCCTTTGTAAAGCATGATCGCCAGCGCCCAGAACAGTAAAATGAAACAAGCCTCCTGCTCGTAATCGCGGACAAGGACATAGACCGATCTTTCAGTGGTCTGAGTGGCATCCGTTTTTGCCATCGCCGCCTGTTGGGCCAAAATCGTGTTGGCTTTGGGGCGGATGATTCCAATATAGACCGCATGTACAACGATGACGATCAGTATCAGGGCAAATAGCTGGTAGGCGAATTCAAACGAAATTGGAAAGCTTTTTCTCATGGTTGACGTCCATTGCGCAGGGTAATCGTTTATTAGGTCTCGAGCTTCATCCGCTGATCATATGGTTGTCATCAAAAAACATCCCGTTATTCGAACGTTTTTTCCTAAAATCACTAATACCACCCTTCCGAAATTCGGAATTTGTTTCTGAAAAATGGTATAAATGATTTCGGACCTATATGTCATAAGGAAAATCGACCGCTTGATCCGCTTTGATTTCCTCAGATGGGCGTGCTGGTTTCAAGGGCACCTGCCGGTCGCGCCGCCCGTTACCTGATTGGGGTTTTTTCTCCGGTGGCGGTGCAAGATTTTCCATCTCCGGGCCTGCGACCGGCACCTGGTCTTTGGGCGGACCGCTGTCGTCGATTTCCGTCAGTTGAAATGATAACGGCCGATCGATCGATGTCACCAGCCGATCCATTCGACCGGACAAAGGATAGAGGAAATAAACACTTACATCGCTGTATTCCCGGGCTTGGGTCAACTGCAGAACGAAAACGGCCCAGAATATGAGGGTCCAACGTGCCATTCCATCTATCCTCTATTTTGCATACCGGCAGATTCGAAAACCCAAATCCGGACGTTTGGTGTTGCTATAGTCCCTGTATGTCAGCCGCAGGGAGCTGATACTGGCATGTCGCCAGCTGGAGCCTCTGACGACGCGCAATGAGCCGTCCTTGGGTCCGGTAGGATCCGTGACCACCTTATCGGCATTGTAACTGTAAATGTCGTAGTAGTCGTTGCACCATTCGGCCACGTTGCCGCCCATATCGCGGAACCCGAGAGCGTTGGCCGGAAATTTTCCTGAGGGTGCAGCCGCCGGGTATCCGTCGTCGTAACCATCAATTGTATTTGACAGCAGGGCTTGTGCGGAAACGTCGGCAAAATTACCGGACATCGGTTTCGGTGGAAACTTGGCGCCCCACGGATATTTGAGTTTAACGCCGCTGGGGGTATAACGGGCACAGTATTCCCACTCCGCTTCGGAGGGCAGGCGATATCCGGTGGTCATGGGTTCGGCAGCCACCAGTTTATCGTCTCTCAGGACATATGCCGCTGGCAGAGATTCTCTGGCACTCAGCCAATTGCAGAACAGGGCCGCTTGTTCCCATGAGATCTGTACCGCCGGCAACTCATCAGTGTTCAGGTTGATGGATTTTATGACACCCGAGTCGTGATCGGCCAAAAATTCTTTGAATTCGCGGTTCGTGACTTCCGTGATACCCATGTAAAAGGGGCGTTCCAGTTTGATTTTTCGTAGGGTTTCATTCGCACGACGTCCCTGTTGCCCGCGGGAAGATCCCATCACGAACGAACCGGGCCGAACGAGTTTCAAGGCATACCCGTTGCGCGCTTTTACAATTTCTTGTGATGAGGTTGCCGATGGCGTGAGCGCTTTCAAAACGGCCTTGATTTCCTGGGGAAATCCGGGTTGGGGCGTGATGCGGGCTCGATAGGGTTGATATCCTTTTTTCCGGATTTCAATCGATTGGACCGTGGATAGGAGACGCAACTGCTGGGGTACTTTTCCCATTGATCGGCCGTTTATTAGCAGTTCGGCCCCTGCCGGTTGAATGGAAAAGTGGACCAGTCCTTTGACCGCTTCCAGGCGGACCTCCATCGTCTGTTCAGCGTCAGTTTCAATTTGAACCTTGCGGGCAGCATCTTTATAACCAGTCTTCGAAAGATGAACAACATGGGGAATTGCGGGCGTGAGGGTCACCTCAAGAGGGGTTTGACCGATATACCGATCTCCGATCATCACCCGCGCTCCTGCAGGTGAGCTTTTTAGCACCAATTTACCGTCAGCCGGTGCCAGCCGAATACCGCTGAGTTCCATGGGAACACCAGCTTCTGTCACCAGTCGCGTTTGCCACGTTTTATGGCGCTCGGCGGTCAATTGCACCTCATGGGTTCCTTCCGGAAGTTCCAGCGTTACTGGCGTTTCGCCGACTTGCGCGCCGTCAACCATTACGAGTGCTCCTGCAGGAACAGAGCTGATCACGACGTCGGACCACCCGGGTGTCAGTGCCAGATTCAATTCCTGGTGTTGCCCGCAGCCCTCGATGGTCACCGTACCATGATAATCTTGGTAACGTTCGGACTGAACATCTATCTGGCGGACGCCGGTCGAAGCTGCCAGTTCAATGAGCGGGCTGTACCCCACTTCTTCACCGTCAAGGTAAACCCGAGCGGCTCGAATCTCTTCATTAGGGGCGCCCTGCGGGTGAACCCGTACCGAAATCTTACCGGGAAGTTTTTGTAATGTCATGCGAAAGTGCTGGCGTTTTTCTGAACCGACGACCAACTGGGCCTCGAGCGGAGTATAACACGGTTTGGTGGCCTGAATGGTATATTCTCCAGGCCGCATCAGATAATGGTCACCGTAGCGCGCGGTAAAAAGGCGACCGCGGATGGAAATATCGACCGGTGTCGGTTCGATCTGAATTATTACCTGACGGGCCGTAAAAACGACGGCGGCAATTGCAACGAGACCGCAAAGAACCATCACCAGGCTGGCCCCGATCAACCATTTCAATGAGATTCCGGGGAGGATGCGGCGATTTCGGACTGCGGGACGATAAGGAATCGGCGTGATAGTTTCGGCGGCGGGTGACCGCTTATCATTAGGCTTGTCGACCATATGCGCTATACTTACACCTTGACCTTGCAGATAACTGATATGCGCTGAGGTATCTGACCGGGTTCGGCCCGAAATGTTTTTCTGACATCCTGGTAGCCTTCCCGCGAACCGACCACCGTGTAGGTGCCTGGCCTGAGGATCAACTCACGAACGGTAAATCGACCGAATTTTCCGACCTTGTAAACGGCGACCTCGGTGTAGTTGTCCGACTCGATGATCAAGCGCACCGGTGTCTGGGCCGCTAAAACCAGTGCTTTCAGTTGATCGATGCGGGCGTTCAACTGAGGGCCCCTTGTTTTTAAGCCCTCGGTTTCATCGAGCACAGACAGCGCGTTTTGAAGCTGTCGATCGGTTTCCAGAGCTGTGGGCCTCTCGAGAAAAAAACGGATCCGTTTGTTTATACGGATGTAATCCTGAGAGCGTGCTGCGCCCTGAAGGGCAAAGCGAATGTTGCCGTCCACTTTTAGGACATTTTGATAGGATACCAACGCCTGTTCCCAATCTTCCGCTTGTTCGGCGCGAATGGCCGTCCGGTGCAGAGCCTCGATCCGTTTCTGCCGCATGGCCTGATCCGTCTGTGCGAGTGCATCGACGACTCCACGATCATCCGGTCGAATCACGCTGGCCTCCAGCAGGCGGGATCGGGCCGTCTGTAGATCGCTTTGGTTCAAAGCCGATAGTCCCGCCGACATCAGCTGCTTGAACTTTTCTTGTTCGAGTCTTGCCGTT
Source organism: uncultured delta proteobacterium (assembly GCA_963848135.1). Lineage (GTDB taxonomy): Bacteria > Desulfobacterota > Desulfobacteria > Desulfobacterales > SG8-13 > JARFQH01. The sequence goes on along the minus strand of CAWKCK010000005.1, from coordinate 474,864 downwards.
ACCCGGTTGCGACCGGTAACCGCTTGCTCTGCTTCAGGATCCAGCGCCAATGCCTGCTCGTAGTCGGTCAGGGCCAAAGCGTATTTTCTGTCGCCCTCATGGTTGGTACCCGATTCGACGAGGCGTTTCACGGTTTCGGCGTGTGCGGCTCTGTCTAAGCCGCGGCGGGCAGCCGCGTTGGCAGGGTCTATCAAAAGGGCGGCTTGGAATTTGTCCCGCGCTGTCTGGCCGCTCCCTCTGGCCAGTGCCGCCAGTCCCTCTTCGATGAATCGCTGCAGAGCTGCCGGTGATCCACTTTTTAGCCGGTTGGCCTTTTCGAGGGCGGCAGTGTAACGGTCATTTGCGGCAATATCGGCGTTTTGCGAAAGCAGCGTGTCACCCTCCCGCACCAGGCTGATCATTTCTGAGTATAACGGCTCGCCCCATTCGGCGACGCCTTTGTCCTCAAGGTTCGATACGATTTTAGATAGTTCAGCGTGCGGTGCGGTTTGTGTTTTCTCCACCTCCTGTTCTGGCGTTTCGGTTAAACCCGGACCAGCGGTGGGGGTGTTTATCGAATCCGATGGAACCGTGCTGCCTTTATCATTGGCGACAGGTGAGATGGTCATCGGTTCTGATATATTGGGGTGGGTTTTTAAGTGGTACAGCAGCCATCCACCCAGTGCAATGACAGTCATCACTATCAAGCCAAACAAAGGAACAATCCGATGGCGGTGTCTTCCAGGCGGAGGGTGGTCCGGCAAGTTGTTTGGTCTTTGAATGGACTGGGGAACGATGACTTCGGCGGCGGCCCTTTCCGAGGCGCCTTTTTTTCGCGATGGGTGCGGCATGATTTTCCGACGCGTTTCTTATTCCCAGATTTATTTCAAGAGTTCAAGCGGTGGACTATTATCCTGGGCCATCAATCAAATAACTATACCGCTTTTCGATAATAAATTCCGAAATACGGATGGCATCAGAGGTTGGTGGAAAAAATCGAATAACGGAACGAATTTTTAACATCCACTATAAAACCGCCTTCAAAGTTTACCAGCAGGGTATTTTCACACGTATCGTGTCATCTTCTTATCCGCAGGGATGAAAAATACGGTGGAATGATGCGGATTAGGGATCGGTCGACAGTGCCGGGTTCTCCGGGTCACTGGACCCATCCGGCCCAAAACCAGTCTCGGCATAGTAAATCTGGCGCAACAGTTTTCGCCAGGCATCAAACTGCTCTTGAGCGGAACCGGTCAATTCGTATTGTTTTCCTTCAAACTCCATCACCACAGGTTTCATCTCGCTTCCAAATGATTCGCTCAATTCCTTGATAGCTTCGGAGTGAATTTGCGCCTCTTTGGAAATGTTAAATCCGTTGATGAGAACCTGACCACCGAGAATGATCATTCCAGTCTGTAATACGGCCGTATTGTCGATATCGCTGACGCCCAGCGCAACCGCTCCGGCGATCATTAAAGCACCGGCCAGTTGGCGCAGCAGAGCATCGCGCTTGATTTTCTTCATGGCTGCGAGCTCATCGAAACTCAGATGACGCCAATTTTCGTAAGGCGACCACATTTCATTGTAAAATTCCTCGTAGTAATTGTTGAGCACATCCACATACATGTATTCTCTTTCCCTTATTCTGTGTAATCGCCGCACCATGGGATCGTCATCGGCCGGTAGGCGAGTGATGGTAAACTTGTCGCCTTTATCCACGGTCAAATAGCCGGTAAAGGCAACCGGTGCGAAATCTTCCGCGAATTTCAACTGAGAAACCGTTCGGATGTTTAGAATCGCCTCTGGAGACAGGCGTTGTTTGTAATTTGCCATGTCGTTGGCAATCGTGTTGTACAAGTCCTGAAAGGCGTCTTTCTTTCCCTTTTGGGTGTTAGCGTACGTTGCTCGATTGGCGCCCATGGCGTAGGATTTTCGAAACCATTCGGTGCCGGTGGCATCGATGATTTCAACTTCCATCACCAATTTCTCTCCGTTAGATTTGACGATTTTTCCTTTTACCACAACATCATTGCTGGCGGTCTCATTCGGAATAACCCGCACCGCTCCCCACTGGCTGCTCTGTTGCAGTGTGTTTTTCAGGTGGTTGGGCATGTAATTCGATTCCGCTTTTCGAACCTCAGGCGTCGTTCTTTCCTTGTCCGCGGACTCTGCCGTGATCTCTTTGGTGTCAAACACAAGAATACCGACATCCAACAGCTGATCTTCCGGAATTTCTTCCTGGGCCTGTAGGATCTGGGTAGGGACGACTTTTTGTGTGCGGAGTGTCGTGGCACAACCGGAGAGAAATACGAGAACGGTTATTGCCACCAGAAAAAAAAATGGCTGGATGCGCTTTTTACGGCGGGTCAACAAATTCATCGGAACATGGCAGGAAAACTCAATCAATTTGCTTACGGTTTTTTTTGTACGCTTCATATTCTTTCCAAAGTTTTGCTTTGAGTTCCGGATCGGTTTCTCTCTCGGCCGCTTCTCGCAGCTGCCGAGCGACGATGTCGTCGTCTTGGCCGGAAGTACGGTCATCACGGTCCCGCGGGGTTCCCCCCGTACCGGTTTGCTGTTGTGCTGACGGATCCTTGACGACCTGATTTTCTCCCGTACGGGCATCTTGGGACGATGAAGCTTCATCGGTGGAGGATTCTGAGTTTTCAGAGCGATCCTGTCTTTGGGTGTCATCTTCGGTTTCAGTGGAACCAGACGAGGATTCGTATTCCAGATCGATACCCTTTTCTTTTAGGCGCTCCGCGGCGGCGGCGGCTTCTTCAGTCAGGTCCCGCATTCGAGCCGTGGACTTGGCACGGATCAACTCCAACTCCTTCAGAAGCATGGAATCGAAAGTTGCCAGGGAAGAATCCAATTTTCGGTCTAAAGCGGCCACTTCATCCGAGACCTGCTCCTCGGGAATGTTCGGGTCCAGCGTTTGTTGGGTGTCAGCGCCCGATTCCATTGGCAATGATACCGCAGGCGCATCATATTTGGCAACCAGGGCCTCGAGTTGAGCCACCGATTTGCGGTCCTGCGCCACCATTGCATCCACTTGGTCCAAATAGTCTCTATAAGCGGCGACTGTGCCGGGATCGGGATTGTTGGACTGCTCGAGCGTTTTCATTTCCGTGGCAATACGGTCTCTGAAGGCCAGGTTCGTATGCAGCTTCTCCCGCGCCTGTTGCAGGTCGTATTTCAAGATATCGGTGGCACTGCCGAACAGCGGTACAGAGGAGGTGAGCCATACCAGCAGGCCGAACGCCACCCATCCGATTCGTTTAGTCAATGTCTTGGGCATCGTATTGGGAGCATATTTTGTTTAACTGTTTGATATCACCATTTAAAATTAATTCTTCCTAAGGTAACGAGTCGGTATCGGGGTGTCAAGAGATATCCTGTATCGGGTTTGGCAGTTCTATTTCTGAGGACCCGATAATATCAGTTGGCCCTCGCTCACCGGAATATCTCAACGGGTGAAAGTATTCAGCGCCCAGCAACTGTGGGGTGTCGGACCATCTGCCAAACGCTGCAGATAAGCATAGGTCGGATAAATTTTATCAGCGACAATTCGCCTGTATATTCGGATTGCTGGAAGCGTGAATAGTCGAACTGTCGGAAAATAATCTTGATCCTTTAGGAGGAAGGGGTGATCAGCGACGTCAGCGCGTATACTCGTACATAAATCAGCATATCGGTTCACAGGGTTGCAACGTCTAAGTCCACAAATGTAAGCGTTTACAGGTGCCTCGGATGCAAGGCGTCGGGCGCGCAGACGTACTCCTGTACTTCAAGTGCCCGACAACAAAAGAAATGATAAAAAACGGGATTCCAGACAAAGAAACCGTTAAGGGGTTTAATGTGGTTGGCGGAAAGAAGATAGACGAATTTATCCGCATCCAGGAGCATCCAGTTGACGAATCTGGATATCAGTCAATATTCTAAAGTGCTAACCTTGGCTGTTGTCGACTATCAATTTGGCATTTTCATTTTGTTGGGAAGATTTCTTCTTTTGGGGTATTTTGAGCGTTTTACCGGTCACGATATGGTTTGCACTGCGCAAATCGTTTGCCAGCATTATGTTTGACACACTGGTGCGGTAGCGATGGGCAATCAAGGACAAGGTTTCCCCAGTTTGCACCCTGTGTTTGAGGAAACTGACACGTGCAGGATTCAGCCGCAGAATCTGATCATGGTCATCGAGCAGTAACTGCTTCTTTCCCCTGGGTATCCTCAGCCGATAGTTTCCACCGGGTAAAATGTATTGTCTAAGTTCGGGGTTAAGCTCTTCTAAGTCGTCTCTATCGATTCCTGTAATTTGAGCGACACTTTTCAGGTGAATCTTTTTTGCGACTACCAGGGATTCAAATTTTAACGGGGGTTCGATCTCGATTTTATCCAGACCATATTTTTCCAAGTTTTTTACAATGTGCAATGTTGCTAAAAATTTTGGCACATAACGCGCCGTTTCCTGAGGCAAGGTTGCATAGAGATCCCAGAAATTATCTAAATAGTTAATTTTCTGATTGCGAATAACTCTCAAAACCCGGTTTTCTCCACAATTATAAGCTGCCAGTGCAGTGGCCCAATCTCCGAAGTGACTGTGAAGTTCTTTCAAATATCCAATCGCAGCCTGGGTAGATTTCTCCGGATCTAAACGCTCATCGATGTACCGGTTGCGACTGAGCCCGAACCTGTATCCTGTCGAGGGTATAAATTGCCACAAACCTAAAGCGCGGGACTTTGACAGCGCCTTGACCCTAAATCCACTCTCAATTAACGGCAACCACGAGAGCTCTTCTGGAAGACCTTCTTCTTTCAACCGATCGACAATCATCTGACGGTACTTCCCTGATCTTCTGTACGAAGCAATGAAATGATTTCTTAGGTCACCCTTCGTGTAAAGGTCTACCTCGTATTGGACCTGTTTGTTTATAACGACCGGTATTTCATTTTGGCTGCCGTCTATAATGATCTCACGGGAGGCATATATCTCGATGATGCGCTTTGAGATCATAAATCGCAAATCTTCTTTTTGCTGGATCAAGTCTTCACTCACATACGTATTGATACCCAGTATAAGTAAATAGGCCTGATCTAGTAATTCGATGGCTTTATCAAGTTCATTTTTTTGCCGGTATTCCTGAGATATCTGACAAAGCACGAGGGCTTGTTCCATTATCTGGTGCGCAATTTTTTCTGAAGGGATATATTTTTCTTCAAAGACGATTTCTTCATCGTACAGTTGTTCGGGCACTCCTTTTTCTTTTGTTTGTCCAATGAGTGCGGTTTCGACGGCAAAGGCGTTATAAAAGTAATAATCTTTTTGTGCGGGATTTTTTAAGTAACCGAAAGTACTTGTACTGGTTGTGAGGAAATTATTTCGATCAAAATCAGCATACCCCAGCGCAGGCAGAATGACGATCGCCCCCAGCATATAGATTCCGATCCACGTTATCTTCAACTTACTAAATTTAATTATTTTAATTATATTCAGATGGCGCATCATATGACTACCTTTTAAGTAAGACCGAAGAGGGTTCACGGCCAGGTTGATAATTGTATTAAGTTCATACCAGCCAATACAATGATTGTGCCAAAGAGAAGGGATGAAGATTTTATATTATATTACGGGTTGTTACGCGCGCGTTAGGATACGAGTGGATTGAGACATGAGAAGTATTTTATAGATAAATATGAAAAACACTTCATGATTTCAGAAAGAAAAGCTCATGTGATTTCTTGTATAATATGCCACGCCAGACGGAAATTACTCCTGAGAGTATCGAATTATTTCATTGCCTGACGAATAATTGACAATGTGCGGCTTTAAATGAACATTTTCTGTGGTTGTCAAAAAATCCTACCGTCATTAGAGTGTTTTTTCTTCAATCATTTATACCACCCTTCCGAATTTCGGAATTAAATTTTGGAAAACGTTATAATTCTTCACATACTATATTTATAGTAATACCCGGTTCGGTTTCCAGGTTAGCTAAAAATAATAACAAGATATTAAAATAACAGCGCATACTTAATCCTACCCGCAAGCCTAACCCACGTTTTTACTGGGTGAGAATCCACAAGAAAATTGAGTTATACCACTCAAACTTCTCTCACCACTTTTCAAGTTCGTGAAAATTTAAGGGATTAACATCCAGAGGTTATTATGAATAAACCTAATAGCACCTAAATGGTATGTGTTTTGCATGTGAGAAAGATTAGGAATTATTCCATCACAGTCAAAAAGGGTAAAGAGACCAGTATACGAAACAACCACTTTCACTCCTTGTCGATGGAATTTATCTGCGTATGACCGGAGATATAAAATGAAGCTTATAAAAATATTCTTTGCAGTATGTATCGGCGCGGTCTTGTTATCGACAGATTCTGGTTCTGGCAGTAACAGTTCATTCAACCCCTTTGAAAATCGATGCAATCCCGTCCTACACCTTGTCGATACCTCCAAGACGGCTGCCATTTATGGGTCCATCAATAACGCTTCCTTTTTACTGGATACCGATGCCGTTGTGACTGTTTCCGTATACCAACCTGATATTGCGGCCTATAAAGAATTTACTCAGCTTGAAGTGTCGAAAACAATAACGGGTGGTGACACCGATTTCAGCATCTGCTGGCTAACGCCAGGAGAAGTGTATCGCATCAAAATTACAGGTATTGACATTCCATATACCGTGGGGAAGCTTCCCCTTGAAGCGGGCCAGATTCTCGGTTTGAATGGTGGTAATCCCATCTAAACCCTATATACCATTTCAGCCCCTATTGAGGTGCAGAAAAGGCAGGGTCAAGATGACACTGCCTTTTCTGCATTCCATGATAAGCATGCATGTCAATTTGAGATTAGATGCCGATCACCTTAAAGAGTTCTGGTACCGTATCTTTCGGACTGATCTTATACCAAGCCGAAGTAATTTTTCCGTTTTCATCGACCAGAAAAGAAGATCGCACGATCCCCATGAAGGTCTTGCCGTACATTTTCTTTTCCCCCCATACGCCGAAAGATTCGGCAATCTGATGCTCGGTATCGCTGAGTAACGGAAAACCGAGCTGGTATTTGTCATCGAAATTTTTCTGCTGTTGGGGAGTGTCCGGGCTGATACCGACAGCCGCCACACCAAGACGCTCCAGTTCGGGCAGTGCATCCCGCACCGCTTGGGCCTGAGTGGTTCAGCCGGAAGTGTTGGCTTTGGGGTAGAAATAAACGAGCAGCTTGCGACCCTTAAAATCAGCCAGTTTCACCGTGTTGCCATTCTGGTCCTGAGCCTTGAATGCCGGTGCCTTGTCACCGGTTTTTAATCCTGCCATTTGAAACCTCCTCTTTTATTATGCGTTCCTTAGCACTGCATGGCCTCGACTTTTTAGGAATCCGGTTTTAGCCGAGGGTTATACTGGCACAATATAAAGATAATCCTCTCATATTTTTACGACGAAAACTGCTGTTTTGGCCCGCAGCTTTGGCTGGAACGTTCGTACCGATGGGCAAAGGCAACAACATCATTACGATCAGGCCCATCAGGTTAACGCCGCCCAAAACCAGGTAAGCCGCCTGCGGTCCCCAAAACCATGTGACCATGCCGGCCACCAGCGGTGCGGTGGCCAGCCCCAGATTACCGAACATGCCATTGATGCCCATACCGTAACTGATACGTGTGATTTGTTTGGAGATCAGCCCCAGACCGGCCGGATGATAGATCCCTGAAAACAGGCCGATGCCTGCCAGCGCCAGGGTTAACGAACCGGGCGTATCGATCCAGCCAGCCGCGGCCAGGCCGCAGAGTCCGGCTCCGCCATAAAAGACCGCCATCAATGGTTTGGCCCCGAAGTGGTCGGCCACCAATCCCCATGGAAGGGCGGTGATGCCGAAGAGCAAATACATCCAGAAAGAGATGCCCAGCACCTCTGCCAGAGGCAGATTCAGGCGCGTGGCCAATGGCAGCATCACAGCGGGAAATACCAGCATGTTGAAGTGGCTGAGAAAGTGTCCAAAACAGGTGGTGATCAGGACATTGCGTTCGTTTGGGGCCATTGAGGTTCCTCGGAGGCCTTTGAATTGCTTGATATTTTTTGGCTGCACTGGGTCAGCAATCTGTCTCGCTCATTTCACCATTTTGTCGGTTTCTTTTAACAGACTTTAGACAAATGCGCCAATTTCCGACTCGAATCGGTTTATTTCGGCCGCACCGACTCAACGTTGACAAGCGTATTTCCCTCGAATCGCAATACATAGAGGCCATCTGTCTTATAAAGCCATTCTTCCAAATAGAGGTAAACCCGGCGACTCCGATCATTAAATCGGTTGTCACGGCGATCGTAGATACTGCCGGAATCTCCGGATTCGACTTCTCCGACAATTTCTCTCGAGAGCGGCTCACCGCAGCTTTGAAACACTTCATATTTCAAGTAGCCCGGCGAAACCAGATCCCCCCCGCATCGAATGCCCATACCCGAGGAGAGTGCGGAATCGGCGCTTATGATCGACATCAACAGATAAATACCGCTCACTATGATTTTATTCATATGTACAGGTCTCCCTCACACAAAAATGACCAATAGCCGGGAAGCTGATCGGATATGACAATGCTTACGATGTGGTTTTCATAGCCGTGTTTTCGGGGAGAAATCTCCTTTGCCGGCAGAATGGCAGAGTTTATCACCGTTTCAATGCCATGAGGCGGTTGAAGATTCCTTTGACGGTCGGGGTGAGACGGGCGCGGTTGTACGCGTCACCGCACTGGCGAATGGCCTCGGCTGCGGTCGGATACGGATGAATCACGTTGGCCAGTTTGCCGAGTCCCATCCCGCTTTGCATTGTCACCGTAATCTCGCTGATCATATCACCGGCATGGCTGCCGACAATCGTTGCCCCCAGAATTTGATCTGTGCCCTTCTTTACGTGTATCTTCACAAAACCCTGTGTCTCACCATCGACAATGCCCCGGTCGACGTCGGAGAATTCACGCGTGAATGTCACATATTCCATGTTTTTTTCTTCTAGGTCTTTCTCGTATAGTCCGACGTGAGCAACTTCCGGGTCGGTGTACGTCGCCCACGGAACGAGGAAGTTAGAGAATTTATCGCGGCCGAAGAACAGAGCGTTGCGAATCACCATGCGCGCCATGAAGTCGGCCATGTGCGTGAACTGGTATCTGGTTGCAACGTCCCCCACGGCGTAGACATTCGGGTTGGTGGTTTGCAGCTTGTCGTTGACCGCGATGCCCATGCGCTCGTCGTATGACACGCCGGCAGCCCCGAGGCCAAGGTCATTGACCGCCGGTTTGCGTCCTGCGGCAACCAGCAAAGCGTCAAATTCAAGCGAGCGTTCCATCCCTTGGCCGTCTTCGAGTAGAACCGTTATTGGCGGTTCCCCGCCGCGGCTTTCCACGCCTTTATATCTGGTGTGAAACGCAAAGGTGACCCCGTCGCGCCGTAGCGACGTTTCAACGATCCTGGCCGCGTCCGGATCTTCTTTTTCCAGGATTTTGCCGCTGCGTGAGAAGACCGTCACCTGCGAGCCGAAACGCTGGAACGCCTGGGCAAGTTCGACACCGATGGGGCCCGCTCCGATGACGCCGAGACGATCGGGCAATGTCGTCAGGTTGAAAATTGTGGCATTGGTGAGATACGGCACGCCTTGCAGTCCCGGAATGTCCGGGATGGCAGCCGTGCCGCCGGTGGCCACCACCGCTTTGGTAAATGTGAGCGTCTTGCCGTTGACGACGATGCTGTTTTTCCCGGTAAATTTGCCCTTGCCGAGAAAAACGTCCACGCCGAGTTTATCCGTGAAGCGTTTGGCCGAGTCGTTTGGCGCAATGCTTGCGCGAAGCCGACGCATGCGTTCCATGATGAATCCGAAATCGACCGAGACCTTGCCGCTGACCTTGACGCCGAATGCGGCGGCGTCGCGTACGGCTGCGGCGGCCTTGGCGCACCGCAGTAATGCTTTCGACGGTACACAGCCCACGTTGAGGCAGTCACCGCCGAGAAGGTGTGATTCAATGAGCGCCACTTGCGCACCAACCCCCGCAGCACCCGCGGCGGACACCAGGCCGCCGGAACCAGCACCGATCACGACCAGATTATAGGTGGGCTTGGGTGTTGGATCCACCCACTCTTTGGGATGTACACTGTCGAGCAGGCCGATGTTGTGCTCATCGAGCGGTGAGATACCACACGTTTTGAGGTTTACCTGTGCAAAACTCGCCAGATCCGGGTCGGGTTCAGGAATGGCGGGCTGCAGCGTAAATGCCTGTTCTTTTGAAGATGTAAGGGGTGTAACGAAATCCCCCCAACTGACGGCACGGCCATCGGTTTCACGAGCCGCCCTGCCGTGATCTTCATCCGAGATAAAGCGGTAGAACAAATTCTTGTTCTCGAAGGTGTGGGCGTCCAACACATGGTGGAACACCCCGGCATTCAGCATCATGTTGCCGATGTGAACGGCATCCTCTTCATCACCGGCGATGCCCTCGACCACCATCGTGCGGACCGCCTCGCTGCCGACAAAACACTTAAGGTAGGTTTTTGGCGGCAAACCATATTTGCGATCCCGGATATCGAGGACACGTTTCACGCTTGCGGTCAACGCTTCGAGATTATCGGCGTCAAAGGTTGCCTGCGTGTCTTTCGGCGCCTCATTTGTCATCTTATACCCCTTTTCTATGTTGGTGGTCGGGCTTATTCGTTTAGTCCGCCTGTCGATGCCCTCAGTATTGCTTATGTAAACTCCTGCCCTGCGGGTGGAGTCACACTATTTAATTAACAAACCGAATGAGGCATGATCGTTAATATACCGGCTTCAACTGGCGCAGGAATGAGTCAGGGTCACCCGCTAAGTTTTGAAAATGACTAAAATCGAAAAACACCATCCACTGGGGTAACCATCGCCTTGTACCCTGTCAAGCAATCAAAAATCGACCAAACCCGCTTGGTGGTACTTGTCACCCGATAGAAAAGTGCCTCGATTGCGCTATCAAAGCAAGAATTTATCCGAGGAATCGGGTAAATTTTTATTTTCTTTTCAGCGATTTTCCAACATTCCAGCAGTCGCCGACAGCCGGTCCCAAACGCCAGTATTTTAGGCTGTTCATGCCGATATTCCTCCTTATCTATGAATTGCATTTTTGAATCTGTTGCCATTGATCCAGGTTGTTTTTCGCGGGAACTGCACCTCATCGAGAATGATAAAAAAGTCCGAAAGATGCGCTTTGTAGAAGAACCCTGGATAGGGCGCAAAATATGGCTGGCTGGTGGATACGATCATTGGTTCTAGTCTACTTTGACAGCTGTACCGCTCACACTCACCATGAGCATACCATTTCGTTCGCCCAAGACCTCGTAGTCGATGTCAACGCCAACGACAGCATTCGCCCCAAGTGCGTTGGCTGAATCCTCGAGCTCCCGGAAAGCAAGCTCCCGCGCCTTTCGCAGCTCCTTTTCATAGGTACCGGAACGGCCACCGACGATATCTCTTATCCCGGCAAACATGTCTTTGAACATGTTTGCCCCCATAATTGCTTCTCCTGTTACAATGCCGAGGTAGTTGCTAATTTTCTTCCCATCGATGGTTGGCGTCGTCGTTACGATCATTGTAATATCCTCATTATGGCCATTAAAAAAGTATTCAAAACACTGTGGATCGTATTGGCGAGTCGATGATATAGTGTCCAATTTCTCGGCATTGAACTACTCTCGGCCGCTGTCGGAGGCGCACAAATAATCGCCGGGCAGACGGCTCCGATTGAGGCTCCCTCCCATTTAGAGGAGTAAAAAGCCAACAGTCTCAAATCGGTACAGGTCTCGGTGGTGCTATGCACGCGGTAGTTTCTGATTTCAGTGCAGAGATCCCAGTTATAAATGTAACCCACCCGGGCGGGATGGAATCCAACTCGCTCGCGGGTTCATCTGGTGGATTCCCGGATGCCGTTTGCGCAGGACCGGTGCAGCAGCGGATAGTTTATTTTTTGGAGGGGATAACCGAGATTCTTGCGGGAAATCGCCAAGCCGGCACATAGAACGGGGATGCTGTTTCCAGATAGATCGATATGGAACTGGTCGATGTCGGACAAGTTGGCGGTGCAGCCCGTGCCCCCTCATTCAAAATATGTTCGAGAGGCTTTTCGCGTAAAGCCGCATCAAACGTGCCTATCGTTCATCCACCCCGGTGGATCCCATAGTGTCGTAGTACCTGCAACCAGAAAGGTTGAGAAAAGTGTTGGTGAAACGATGACGCAATAAATTCATCACAAATATATTATCGCGCTATTTCTCTCTTCTTGAAACATATCATTATAGGGCAAATAGTAATCGCTTCGTGGATTTAATTCCTCTATAAATTCATCGTCATCGATTGAATTGGGAGATTCCTGATAATCGATTCGCTGCATCAAATCCGCGGCTCGATATTCGATCCCACCAAACAGCAAAATAATACAGCTCGCAAAAAATGCCAAAATGGCGATATTTAGAAAATGAACAACCCTTCTCATATATACCTCGCTTTCTGTTGAGCGCTTTTTAAATTTATAAGTATATACAGATCAAGAATAATTAGAGACGCTTGTCAAGCATAATTTTGAAAAATTACTCTTTATATCCGTTTCATGTAGCACATAGTGGGGTATTTGAGAGTCTACTGATGTTTGATGCACTACGGGTGTGACAATCAATGGCGATGAGTGAGGGCGAGAAGGTTCGATGGAGAACTTTTGTTAACGTATGATTGGTTTGTCCCGAAAAGGAGCTGACTTGAGGATTACGACCAGGATTACCTGCCGGGGCGCACGAGTTTTTTTGCGTCAAAACGCGTGGCCGGATCGTTGATAGGCATTCCCAGTTTTCGAACCACCTCACAGTGGCGCAACCCCCCTTTCGTGGCCGCATCGAATTGCTTTCAGTAACCGATTTTTCATGGATAAAGAGTTCAGGTATTGTTGGTCACGGCTAAATGTATTAGCATATTTTAAAAGTTGCGCAACTCCGACGGAAGAAAAACGAATATTCAGGCGTCAGAGGCGCCGCGGCGGCACGCGAAAGGACGATTATGCTGAAGAAGAGAAAGCTTGGAAGGCAAGGTTTAACCGTATCGGCGCTCGGATTGGGTTGCATGGGAATGAGCCAGTCATATGGTGTCCCCGACGAACGCGAATCGATCGCCACGATCCACCGGGCCATCGAACTCGGCCTCACCTTTTTCGACACCGCAGAGGCTTATGGCCCATACATCAATGAAGAACTTCTGGGGCGAGGCCTGAAGGGGCGGCGTGACAAAGCAGTGATTGCGACCAAGTTTGGCTTTCGCTTCGAGAAGGGGAAGATTGTTGGCCTGGACAGCCGGCCCGAGCATATCCGAGATGTGGCTGAGGCCTCACTGCGACGGCTCGACACGGACGTCATCGACTTGTTTTACCAGCATCGTGTTGATCCTGCAGTGCCGATCGAGGACGTCGTCGGCGTGCTTGCTGACCTGGTAGGCGAGGGTAAGGTGCGCTACATCGGCCTGTCAGAGGCTGGTGAGGACACCATCCGACGCGCACATGCGGTGCACCCGATTTCTGTGCTGCAGAGCGAGTATTCCCTGTGGGAACGCAACCTGGAGCCCAGCCTCATTCCACTCCTACGTGAACTCGGCATCGGTCTCGTACCGTTTAGTCCGCTTGGCCGCGGTTTCCTGGCCGGGGCGGTAAATCGTGCGGAGGATTATCCGGCGGATGATTTCCGGAGGGGTGACCTGCGCCTGCAGGGCATCCACTTCGATGCAAACTTGCAGGCAACGGCTATAGTACGGGAAATGGCCGAACATAAGGGGGCGACGCCGGGGCAGATCGCGTTGGCATGGTTACTGTGCAAGGGGGATGACATCGTACCCATTCCGGGAACGAAGCGCCGCCGCTACCTCGAAGAGAATGTCAGGGCGGCTGAACTGGTGCTCAGCGCCGACGAGATTGAACGACTCGACACGGCGCTACCGCAGGGAATTACTGCCGGCCCCCGCTACAACGGGTTCATGATGTCGTTCATCGAACGCTGACAGCGGCATCGCTGTCACGGCATAGAAGGCATCTCAAAAAAGGTAAGCATTTACAGGGCACCGCATCTGCTTTGTTGTCGGGCACTTGAAGTACAAAAGTACGTCTGCGCGCCCGACGCCTTGTAACCGCGGCACCCTGTAAGCGCTTACAATTCTGTGGTCTTAAGCACATCGGACGTTGCAGCCCTGTGAACCGATACCAAAAAAGACATTTCGTCCAACATCGACATTGAGTTTTTGACTCAAGTCCTCGACATACTTTTTTCGAAAATACGAAGCGCTCAACTCGGGTAAAAGTGAAGGCTACTGCCGTTTCAAAAAACAGCAAAACCTGCAGCTGTCTTCCTGCAGCAAGGTTATGACATATCCAAAAATTTGCCCGCCTTTTTCCGGCTTTGTGATATAATTCCTGGTAAGCATTCACAGGGCAACGCATCTGCTTTGTTGTCGGACACTTGAAGTACAAAAGTACGTCCGCGCGCCCGACGCCTTACATTTGCGTCATCCTGTAAAAGTTTACAAATAGGTGGGTTGGTGCGCATTAAACGTTGCAACCCTGTGAACGGCTACAATTCATGTGGTCTTGTGGTGAATTAAAATACAATAAGGAGAACGGTTGTGCGTGGCGTATTGTTCATCGGCCTTGCCGTCGTAATGCTGATTGTGGGAATTCTGGTTGCCAAAAATATGGGTGTCGATAATTCGAGCGGCGTCACAGAAACGCAGGCGAAGCAGTATACTGAACGAGCGGAAAGAGCTGCTGATAAGGCTGCCGTTAGAATTAAAGATATGAGTGAGAAAATGCCCGGGTCAGAGTAACCATTTGCCAAAGTTGCTATTCCAATGGATCTAAAATGCCTATCCCGTAAATGACATGATAACTTCGGGATAGTCCAATCTATGACCATGGGAGGGAAGGATGCGGCTCAAAGGAAAAACTGTCGGTATTCTCGTTGGACCCGGGTATGAGGATTTGGAATTCTGGGTGCCATATATGCGCATGATAGAGGAAGGCGCAGACGTTGAGGTGATTGGGACCAAGAATGGTGCAACTTATAGAAGTAAAAGCGGTGGGCTGACCGCCGGAAGCCAAGTTGCCGCCAAAGATATATCCGCCGACCAGCTGGCGGCGCTGCTGGTGCCGGGCGGTTGGGCCCCGGACAAACTACGCCGGGATCCGAATATCCTGCAACTTGTTCGGGAGATGAATGCCCAGGGTAAAATACTCGGATTTATCTGTCATGCCGGTTGGGTCGCGGCCAGCGCGGGAATTTGTACGGGTAAACGGGTAACAGGCAGTACCGGTATCAAAGACGACATGGAAAACGCCGGTGCCACATGGGTGGACGAACCGGCTTTTCGGGAGGGAAACTTGGTGTGGGGACGCGTGGTAGCGGATATCCCGGATTATTGTCGGGAGTTGATCAAGGCTTTATCCGCCTGATTACAAGCTGTCTCAAAAAAGTCTTTTCACCCGATCTGCCAGAGGCGGATAAATCTCGGCGTTGAGACCTTGTCTCTAGTCCTCGACATACATGAGTATGCCTGCGGGTTATGACCCACATGCTGTGATGGATTGGATGGGAAATCCCGCGCAGCGGGGATCCTCGGTCTCGCCTTGATCTTGACCGAAAATCCAAATTTTGAGATCGCTTCTAGTCAAATGACAGCGCATTCATCATGTTATCCTGCTGGCTTACTGAGTCCCAATAAAATTAGGCCGAAATTGGTCTGGGGACCAACTTAAGGCGTGGTCAATCTCGGCGAGCAGCCTGTCTTTATCTTCGGGTAAATGTCCCGATAAGTTCAGGTAGTTGGTGTAGTGGTCACTGGATAGGAGGGTACGGCACTGAAGGTTCTCGAGCAAAAGTCTTGTTTCCTCAAGAATCTGGTGGGGTGTAAGAAGGTGAAAGCGGTTTTTATTGATCTCGTGCAGTAAAAGGGTATTGATTTTGGGTACAAGAGTTCGCAGCCGAACAAAATCCGGCACTATGTCATTGAGTGCAGCGGCAGTCTTCAGCGCATGAATTTCTGATCTTTCAACGCCTCCCAAACCAAGAATGACATACTCGCTGAGTTCCATACCCGCTTCTTTTATAATCTTACCGGCTTTTATCTGTTCCTCGGCGGTGGTTCCTTTTTTCACTCTTTTCAGAACACCGTCATCACCGCTTTCGAGCCCCACATGTATTCGGCTCAGGCCCGCCTCACGGAGCATCCTCATCTCGACCAGTCCTTTTTTTGCAATGTACGGTGAAGAACCATACACGGTGATTCTTTCAAGGCCGGGAAATTTTACCATGCTATACCGGCATATGGCGGCGAGATCTTCGGTCGGCATGGCTATGGTATTACCGGATGGGAAAAAAAGAGTCTTTACCTTCCCCCCGGTGACGGCAAACGCCTCATCGATGTCCTCGCAAATATCTTCTACTGGTCTGACCCGATAGAATGGACCTTTCTTATAGACCGTGCAAAAAGTGCACTTGTTGTGCGGGCACCCCACCGTGGCCTGAATTAAAAGGCTGTCGGCTTCACTGGGGGGGCGGTATATGGGGCCTTCGTATCGCAAGGGATAATTTCTTTTTATTCGTGGAGTCTTTTGACAAGCTCGGCGACCCGGTGTCCCAGCTGGCGACCGTTTTCTCTGGTGTCGCTGTCTGGTGCGCCTACACAGGCGGTTCCGTAGTGTCCGGTGGCCGACAGTGGATCACCCGCGATGATCATACCATAGATGAGCAGAGCCTGAATGATGGACATCATCGTGGTTTCCTTGCCGCCTGTGGCATCTCCCGATGTGGCAAATGCCGCCCCGACCTTGTTTTCCATCTTTTTGCGAACAACGACATAATCGTCCAGGATCTGTTTCAACTGAGCAGCCATGGTTCCGAAATATACCGGCGAGCCAACAATCAGCCCGTCGGCGGCCACAAAATCTTCTTTGGAAACCTCCCGCGTATGGCGCATTACGGCCGTGATTCCGTCGACCTGTTCGATACCTGTGGCGATGGCCTCGGCCAGTTGGCGTGTGTTACCTCCCTTGGAATAGTACAACACCAGAACCTTCATATTTCCTCCTTACATTATTTATGATCTGGACAGCCAATGATGTCACCCACTGACCGTGGATGGAGACCACTTAACCGGTTGCCAACCACAGCCCCGGTTCCGGCCTTGGGCCGGCATTTCCTACTTTTAAGTGTTCAATCAGCAAAGATCAATCACGAATTAAACGGAGAAACAGAAAAAGCGGAGGGCAGGGGAAAACTGGCACAGGCGATCCTGAATCCTTGCCAGTTAATGTTATAATCGGTCAATATGGGTTTTCACCGGTGCCTATGGGTCATTCGGCTTGACAGAAAACGACTTTAAGGTATAAGCGACACCTTGCACTGTTGCCAATAATCCTTTTCTCTGGGATACACACGGATGATATAGGGAGGAGATGCCACATGAAATCGATGATGTCGACCAAAGAGGTGGCCAAGTTTTTGGATGTCAATGAGAAGATGGTCTATACTTTAATTTCGGAGAAAGGCCTGCCGGCGACCAAGGTTACCGGGAAGTGGCTCTTTCCCCTCCATCTCGTGCAGCAGTGGCTCGAAGCCCACACCGTCAACTACCCTGATAACGGTCATCCACTACCGCCTTACCACGGGCTGCTGATCGTGACCGGCAGCAACGACCCTCTCCTGGATAGGGCCATCTCATTGTTTAATACCCGCTACCCCGGGCACGTTGCCGTTTTCGGGAATCTCGGCAGTATGGGCGGGCTGCAGGCCCTGCGGCAGAATTTGTGCCACATTGCCTCCAGTCACTTGCTTCAGGAAGACGACGAAGAGTACAATTTCGATTTTGCGGCTAAAGAGCTCGATAGCGTGCCGGCAATCATCAATTTTTGCCGTCGAGAACAGGGCCTGCTGGTTCAGAAGGGAAATCCCCAAAATATCACCTCGATCGCTGATCTCAGGGAATCGGGTCTTACTATCGTCAATCGCCCCCTGGGTACCGGGACCCGGTTGCTGCTGGATCTCGAACTCAAGAAGTGCGGAGACGAGGGTTCCAGGCTCAATGGATACGGCCACGAGGTGGGCCGCCACCTGGA
Source organism: uncultured delta proteobacterium (assembly GCA_963848135.1). Lineage (GTDB taxonomy): Bacteria > Desulfobacterota > Desulfobacteria > Desulfobacterales > SG8-13 > JARFQH01. Next base: position 456,733 of record CAWKCK010000005.1, on the reverse strand, counting down.
TGTGGGTCTTGAAGTTCTTTCCGGTCGGGCCGATGCCGGCCTTGCCATCCGCGTCGTAGCCGATCAGCTCGACATCGGTTTTTTACCATTACGCTGGGAGCGCTACGATCTAATGATTAACAAAGATCGATTTTTCGAAGAAGGTGTCCAGCGCTTTTTGGGATTGCTGCACGAAAATGAGTTCCGAAAATTCGCTGCTTCTTTGAGTGGCTACAGTCTGGACCTCTGCGGCAAGATGGTTTTTCCGGCCAGTGCAGCAGAAACGGTTGGCGTAGAATCATCCTGAACCGAGCTCTCCCAAAAATGCCCCCCCGGCATTCCTTCTGCCGGGATACGCCCAACACTGATGGATTCATGTCATCCGGTCAAAACTTCAACAATCCGCGGGCCCACATGTTTTTCCAACAGCGGCCGATTATAAGCTTTACTGAATTTTGTTGAGGTATAGCTTCTCTTTTGTATTCACTATGATCGATTCGAACGAATGACGTGCGAAACGACGGGTATTCAAGAAAAAGAGATAAACGGTGTTCAAAATCGGCCCGGCGGTACGTTTCGATAATTTCTTGATGGTTCTGCATTTTAGCCTCCCTATGATTGATCTGTAGATTTTTACATTGCGGCCGATATTTTCCCGTACTGATAACCAGCTTCAGGATGTTGTTCGAATCCCAGTTGCGGTATTTCGGGTGTTTCCATTCGGCCGATAAGATATTTCGTCGTAAATTCAACAATTTCACGGTCCGACAGAATACGCCGATGGCCCAGGCCTGTCGTTTCGTGAAGGATGACATGCGGCCATGCTGCGGCCATTTCCACGGAATCTTGAAACGGAATGGCCTGGTCCTGCCGGTCGTGGATAACCAGGAATTCCGTGTCGACGGTCGGCAGCAGATTGCAGGGATTGGCGTTTTTCAGCGTGTATCCAAATCGGTGTTCGTATTCTTCGATCGCTTTGCGGTATACATACGCTGGAATCCCATAGTGACTAAAGGTATTGAACAATATTTCCTGGAGTTTGAATACAGGCGCAAGCAAAACTGTCGGAACGGATATCTTTTCATTGTAAAGCGCATTGATCACGGCCGATCCGCCCAGAGAGTGACCAACGATAGCGTTGATGTTCAGCTCGTTCTTTGAATTCAGAAGGGCTCTGACCGTATCTGTCCATTCAAAATAACTGGATGTTTTCCCACTCGATTCGCCATGGGCCGGTGCGTCGAAGGTTATTGGCGCGAAGCCCGCATCTATCAGTGGTGTAAAAAAGCGGTGGAATTGGATCCCGCGGCCGTTCCATCCGTGAACAAAAAGAACGCCGGGCCCCTCGCCCCATTTCCAACCCTGTACCGTTTTGCCATGTATATCGATCTGAAACTTCGAACCGGAACCCAGAAACTGATTTTCTTCCGCGCGTGTTCGATAACCTGCCGGTCTGAAGACATGTCTTTTTACTAAAGCCACGGCCCACGCCGGTCGGAGATACCAGCAAAGGGTTAAAATGAAATGGGTGGCAAACCGCCTTAATTTTAAAATACGAACGTTCGTGCTTATATCGGAACGCTTTCTAATGTGTACAGCCATGATTCCTCCTTAATCTACATTTGGATGATACGTTGTAACCGAAGATGACGCCAACTTACCTGAAATTGTTCAGCAGCCGTTCCAGGGCGGTTTCCTGGCGTTTTAGGGTTTCTTCATTTTTAAGTAGTTTGTCGTAGTAATGAAACCCAAGCAGGAGGGAATACAGTTCAAAGGCAAACTGGTCGCTGTCGATATTTTCCCTAAAATCACCGACCCGTATGGCCGATCGGGCAATGCGACGCAAGCTGTCGATCCATGCTGCCTGCTGTGCCAGTAAGAAGTCCCGCACCTTGCCGGGGCGATCTGTAAACTCGGTGCTGGATGAGACAAAAATGCAACCGCCGGTCATCCGGGTGCTCCACTTTATCCAATTGTTCACCAATGCCTGTATGCGCGGGATGCCGGCTTCTTCTGAAAGAGCCGGAATGACCACAGCTTCGGCAAAAAGTTCACCGGCATGTTTCAGAATATCGACCTGAAGGTTCTCCTTGGACTGGAAATGCGCAAACAGACCGCTCTTGGACATTTGGGTCACTTTGGCCAAATTACCGATGGTAACGCTTTCGAGGCTCAATTGAGTGGCCATCTTGAGTCCGGCACCCAGGATGACGCGTTTTGTGTCTTCGCCTTTGGTCATGGTTTATAAAATAGTACGATCGTTCGTACTTGTCAAGAAAAAAATGTCGGAATGGTTTACATCCATTGGATCCGGTCGGGTCGGTAATGAATGAATACGGTCTTACCCGGAAACATCGTTCGCCCTTGCGTTTGTTGTGGGGTCAAGCCGATCGAAAAGGGAAGATCAGCCACCATGATGGTGGCCAATATCTGCCCTGTTTTTTTTTCCAGGCTGAGCCGGGAAACAATGCCTTTCAGAACCTCCACTTCGGCTGGAGTTTGAGAGTCGTATTCCTCGACTGAAAAGGTGTCGATGACGGCCGCAGCATCATTGTGCGGTGGCCGGGGTACGCACAAGAGTTGCCTGTCAGGCAATTGTTTGCCCCATTTCCCATCTGTCAGATATTTCCATGGACCAAAAACCAGGGTCTCATGCCCTGTTCCAAAAATCTTACCCTTGAACACGTGCAAGATTTCGTCGCAGACGTCATATAGCCAGTGCCAGTCGTGACTGGCAACGACAAGTGTCGTACCCAATTCCTTGCGGGCTTTCAGTGCGGCCTCCCTGATGAGCGCTGCACTGGCGGCATCGACATTGGCTGTGGGTTCATCCATCAAGAGGACCCTGGGGTTCAAGGCAAGCCTGGCTGCCAATGCCACCCGCTGGGCTTCCCCGCCCGAGAGGGCATACCAGGGCCGCCGCATAAAATCATTACCGCCCAAGCCAACCAGTGAAAGTGCCTTGTCCACGCGGTTGGATACATCAGCGGCATCGCCGCGAAGATTCAGCCCATAGGAAACATTGTTGAATACACTGCGTTTTAAGAGAAAGGGTTCTTGCGGCAGAATGGTAATCTGAAATCTGGCAACGTCCGAAAAAGGTTCAACCGGTTGGCCGTTAAACAGGATTTTACCCTGGCTGGGTTTTTCTATCAGCCCCATTAGCCTCAACAGGGTGCTTTTACCGCTCCCATTCGGTCCGATGAGCCCGACGATGGACGCCGGCTGTACAGTCAGACGGTCAATGTCCAGAACTGTCTTACCGGCGTATGTATGTTTGAGTGATGTGATTTCGAAAATCGGCAACACTATCCTTGCCCCGATTTTTACCTTTTTCGAGCGCTCGTCATACGGTCTATAGGCCAATCAAATGCGGTCTTGGCGTATTTCTGACCCATGTATTTCGGGCGAGTCCGCATTTTTATCGGTCCGAATTCGGTCATTTGGAAAAAAGTCATGAAATATGCGGGCTACAGTCTGCGCCGCAATAACGAGACCGAAAAGTTAACGCAGAATGCAATGGCTAAAAGGACGACGCCCAACGCAACGCCCATACCGAACTGTCCTTTGTTGGTTTCCAGAGCGATCGCGGTAGTAATGGTGCGGGTATGCCATTTGATATTGCCGCCAACCATCATCGAGATTCCAACCTCTGTCATTACGCGTCCATAGGCGACGATCGCCCCTGCCAGGATGCCATGGCGGGATTCCCAAAGACTGCTTATGAAAAGCTGGCGCCGATTGGCTCCCATCGACATGATGGTAATGCGAAGCTGGTTGTCCAGGCTTTCGACAGCTGTCGCAGTCAGGCCAATGACGATCGGCAATGCCAAAATGGTCTGCCCGATGGCAATCCCGGGCAACGTGAAAAGCAGACCGGCGTGTCCCATAGGGCCGCGATGGGTGAGGAACGCATACACCAGAAGGCCAATAAACACTGTGGGCAGCGCCATCAGGGTATCCACAACCGTTCGCATCGTCTTTTTGGTCCTGAAATCGAAATAACCGAGGCCAAACCCCAGGGGGATGCCGATAATGAGACTGCATACAATGGAATAGCTCGACACTTTCACCGTGGCGAAAATCGCAGAATAGGTTTCGGCGTTGCCGCTGAACAGTAAATCTATGGCCCGTATAAACCCATCGAGTATAAAATCCATTTTGCCCTTGCCCGCAAAATATTACGACGATATCACAGGGCGGCACTCAGTCAGAGGATATAGCCGTAAGGAAACGTCGGTGGTTGTTTTTTTTGAATCTGGATTTGACGCAAACCGGTACGCTCAGCGTTATTCACTTGGTATTTGGTGTAAACAGCGGCTTGCCCAGAAGCTTGAAATCTTTTATTTGAGATTGTGCGTCAGGGCCTGTGATCCAGTCGATAAACTGCGTTGCTTGCTCAATTTTAGCTTTCGGGCAATGCTTCACATCGATAGCGATCACGCTATACTGATTCAGCAAAACGGCATCGCCTTCCACGAGGATCATAAGTGGGGGGTTACCACCCAAATTGTCTTCGTATTTGATGTAGGTTCCCCTATCGGCCATCGTATAGCCGTCCCGTTCGGCAGCGATATTGACTGTCGCCAACATTCCCTGGCCCGTTTGAACGTACCAGCTTTCCTTTTCCGGCACCGGCATACCGGCGGCTTTCCATAAAGAGACTTCTTTTTTGTGCGTTCCAGAGTTATCACCGCGGCTGACAAAGATAGCCTTTTTAGACCTGACTGTTTGCAGTGCCTCCGCGATCGGTAGTGATTTTATTCCAACCGGGTCGATTTGGGGACCGATGATGACAAAATCGTTGTACATGATTTCACGTCGATCGGTTCCGAAACCATCGGCAACAAATTTTTTCTCAGCCGCTGGCGCATGTACCATGAGAATGTCGACATCGCAATTTTCGCCCAGTTTCAAAGCTTTCCCGGTACCGGTGGCCGTCCATTTGAGCTTAATGCCTGTGGCTTTTTGAAATTTGGGTGCCAGGTAATCCAGCAAGCCGGTGTTGTCGGTGCTCGTGGTGGTGGCCATCATCAATGAATTTCCGCTTTCTGCCGGTACCGGGGCCGCAAAAAAAAGAGAAATAAAAATTATTAATAGAAATACAGTTGTCTTAATCTCGCCTTTCAACATTTTTTACGTTCCTTTGTCTATCGATTTGTCGCACCTAACGGCCGGCACATAGGATGAGGTCATCAACATTCTGTGCGGTCTGATTTTATATCCTTAGCCCATTCCAATTTATCTGCGAGGCTTGCACTCTGGGCGCAAGCGATGTTAGTAATTAGGAAAATGTGATGATAGAGTCAATAAATTTGTGGTTTGACTTTATAAATTTCCTTATAATAACATTAATTAACTAAAGATAACCCCATTCTGGAAAGCCTAAGCGGGGGAAAACGCAAAATTAGGGATGAGAAAATTCGGGGATAAAGATCGAAGGTCATTATTAACTGAGAAAGTTTCTGGTGCCGCAATACAATCGACCTACCTTTTCTTCCTTACTCAATTCTATTCTGTGCCCGGTTGCAGATGGATCCGCAGGACTTTCGTCAGTTCGCCGATACAATCGTCGATTGTATTGTAGACATATCCAGCTAAAAGCTGTCCGTTGTCATAAACATCGATGGCTGGTGTAAACGGGGGTTTAGCCAGCAGAGCGTTGACAACGACATCGAGGAAGCCTTGGCGACAGGCAAGAACGATACCTTCATCCGGCGGATTATCAGGAGAATGATCGGGCAGCGCTTGAAGGCGGCCCTCTGGTCTGTTGTACAGCATTTGATAACGGACACTTGGCGGCATGTATAGGGCGCTGGCGGAGGGTGGCACATTAATTTTACGATGGAGATATTCGAAGACTACTCTTTCCTGATCATTCAATGTGCGAAAGGTAACCAGGTGACCGTCTCGCAGATATGGACCCATTTGACTAAGAAGGTTTTTAAGCAAGTTGTGCCATCCCTGGACGGCATCCTGTTGTCCGGCCGGTGAGCGACTTTCGATGATTTCGGCAATGCGTGATTCTGGTAAATTACTTGGTGATGTCATGGTAATGTCCTTAGGAGTTTTGAAAAAATAGAGGTACAGCTCAACATCCTCTTGAGTGGAACACAGCTAATCTGAGCTTTTTACGGCCACTGAGTGCAATTGAACGATTGACCACGGCAAAACATCATCACCATGATGAGAGAGATTTTTTCTTCCGGTGATATTGATTAAAATTTAGGGACGATACGCCTCATTGCGGACCGCAGCCGAGGTTGAAGAGCACTGTGATTCAAGATCATGGCATCCAGGGTAAGACAGTAATAAGTCGCTGAATAGCTGTCAAGGAAGGTGCACCTGGGCGCAGTCAAGGCGATTTACCCGTCATGGGAGATTAGAAGGCATCTCAAAAAATCTTTTCGCCCGATATCGGCGTTGAGCCCTTGTCTCTGGTCCTCAACATACGTCAATATGCCTGCGGGGTGTGACCTATATGCTGTGTCGGATCAATAGGATTATACCCTCAATAGTCTGTCAATCAGCTCGCATTGCCCCATGGCATCTCAATGCCCATTTTACTCTTACATTTCTCTGATCACCTATGCACTTAAAGTTTTTACTCAATAGTCTGTAACAACAGGAGGTTGCTTTATGGAGACAAAAAACGAGCTGTTCGGAAAGTTTGAAAATGAAACAGGTGAAGAATACTATTGCCCTATCAAAGCAGTGTCGGATAATCACATGGTTTCCGAGTGGGAACTCGACAACTGTGTGGAAGCGTCGACAGCAGGACGGTATTCGGGGAATCTTAATGTTATCGATCGCTTCTAAAAATAAGGGAATAATGATAATGACCATCAAAACAGATCAATGTCGTGTCGAGGACATCACGGATATAGGTTTGCGTGACGGCGATATAACAGAGGCTGAGATCAAAAAATACCTATCCGCCGGAATACTCTCACCTGAAGAGGTTCGTAACGCCATGAGAGTCTTACACAATTGCAGACTTTAATCTAAAATGCCAAAGCAATTTATTCCAGTTGCTATCCGTGAAAGAAACTGCTTAAATTACAAGGAGAAGTAAAATGAAAGTAGACATTAAATGTTTCGGCAAGTTAGCCGAAAAATACGAATGTAATCACAACGAAACCACGGCAATCGAACTGACCGAGGGCGAGAAGGTGTCCAAGATCCTGGATGCTTTCGGAATAACAGAGGAAGAAGCAAAGATTGTTTTCTTGAATCACAAGATCTCGGGTTTAAATCAACCTTTGAAAGACGGTGACCGCGTGTCATTGGTTCCGCCAACTGGCGGAATGTAATTGTGCGGAAGGTCGAATGAAAATTGGATTCGGAAACATGCTTGTCGTTTATGGTTTGACGGCCGGCGTTTTCTTCATTATAGACTTGTTTTGGCTGGGTGCCGCCGCCAAGGGACTCTACGAGCGACACATCGGCAGTCTTCTGCGTGAAAACGTGAATTGGACGGCTGCAATTCTGTTCTATCTCATGTACATCGGCGGCATCCAGTACTTCGTATTGATCCCGGCGCTCCAAGAGGGTCAAGGCATTTTGCAAACCGCCATTACTGGAGGTTTGCTCGGTTTTTTCGCCTATTGCACTTTCGATCTCACCTGCCTTGCGCTCATACGGAACTGGTCGATTTTCATTACAGTCATCGATATTGTTTGGGGAACATTATTGACCGGATTCACTTCAGCGATCACCCTTTGGTTGGCAAGGTTATTCTCTATAGGAATCTAAGGCTCTCAGCATTGATCATGGATAATGTTTTGGTTACAGGCGCCACCGGATTCATCGGCATTGAGGTATCGCGGCAGCTCGCTGAACGTGGCAAGCGTCCCAGGCTGATGGTCAGGCGGCCTGTGCGTGGTCTCATGCTGAGGAATTTGGATGCCGAAATTATGCAGGCCGACATACGCAGCCCCAAGAGTCTGCGCCGTATCCTTGAGGGCATCGATACCGTTATTCATCTCGGTGCCCGTGCGGCCTTCGAACCTTACCCACGATTGTATCCCTCCATTGTCATCGGATCGACAAATCTCATGCAGGCGGCAATCGAAGCGCGAGTTTCCAATTTTGTTTTTGGTGGTAGTTTGTTGGTCTACGGTGATACTGACAATCCTCTGGATCAAAACTCCCAGCCGTCACCAATGTCTGGTTACGGGCAGGCCAAGTTACGGGCGGAACAACGTCTTGAGAAGATGGCTCGAGAGAATGATGTCTGCTTTGTTTCCTTACGTCTTCCGCATGTTTACGGGGCTCACAGCCTGCTTTTCGACCAAGTTCGGCACGGCAGGGTCTTCTTCCCGGGGCGTGGTGAAAACCCGTTCGCGCATATCCATGTGTTCGATGCCGCCCGCGCTTTGATTCAAGCCGCTAAAAACCGTCGACCGGGTACTTGGGTGGTCGCCGATGAACTCTCCTGCACGTGGAATGATTATTTCGACTCTCTCAAAACCTACTACCCGAGACTTCGCGTGATGCATATTCCCCAAAAGCTGTCTCACCTGGGAACGCTCGTACTGGATATCTTTTATGGATTGACCGGTCGCCCGAATCCGTATCCGAGTGGGGCAGTATCCTGCTGGAATCTGCGTCTGCCGGTCGTACCCGGGACGATGAAGCAGGCGACCGGCTTGAAACCTAAATTTCCAACCATCCATGACGGTATCCCAGACGTTCTGGACGACTGTATCTCTTTTTACTGGTTGCCGTCCAACCTCGATCGACTTTAATATCCGTCGATTGTTCTACCCCCGTGGTTATTCTCGCAAACGGACAGCATAAACTCCCAATCAGTTTTCCACGGCGCTCAACACTCTACCGGCCATCGCCGCGCCACTGAGAAAGGCCCCTTCGATTCTCGAGTTGTTACACCAATCCCCACAGACGCCGATCATCGTCCGTCGATCCCAAAGACATCCGTTGCGGATGGGGTTTTGCGCCCGGGCGAAAAGCCAACGGTGGGCGGCCGCGAATACCGGTTCGCTGGACCTGCTGCCGGTAGCGCTAAATAGCGATGCGGTAAGTTGTCGGATGACTTCGCCGGGATCGAGGTCGAGGTGGTCGGCCGACCACCGGCATCGGCATGCAGAACCCAGCATTCGGCCGTTCCACGCCCCGGTTTACTCGAATTTTTGGCCGCCCAGGTGATTGTAGGATCATCGATGAATGCGCCGTCGAACGGCAGACCGAGGGGTTTGCTAAAGGCCAGCATCACCGCCCAGCATGGGGACATTCGAATTGAACGCACCTGATCGACCACTGGGGCGAGGTCTTCGAGTATATCGGCGCATTGCTCCGGTGGCGTAGAGACGATCTAGTAGCATTGAAGCTTCCGAGAAATTTACCGTTCTCATCCGTCAGTAATACGGCTTGATCTTCCCTGGTAACGCGTCGCACGCGGGTGCGCCAGCGGATGTCCAGAGAATCCGACAGGTGACGGGCAACCGATATCATGTCGGGAACCCCCACGTAACGTTGATGCATATTTTTTTCTGTACGAATTTCACCATTGCGAACGATACGATTCGTCCGTTCCACAGGTTTACGATGCCAGCCTGTAGCCGCTGTCGACGACAGTCCGGAATCGTTCGTCCCTAGCGTAAAATACCGGGCGCCATGATCGAAAGCATAAGAATCGGTTCGTCGGGAGGAAATTCTTCCGCCGGGTATGCGGGCCTTTTCGATAATCTGCACCTCATGTCCGTGATCTGACAGCGTACGGGCGGCGATCAAGCCGGACACGCCGGCGCCGATAACCGCTATACGAAGCGACGGCAAGACCGCTTCTTTGGACATTCTGCATGGGTAAGCAGCCAATTCGAGGCGTGCGGCATGGGATTGGATCGATCGGGGCCTCAGGGTTCCGATGACCGGCTGTGCGGGTTGAAAGGGGCGATCGAAGAGTCTGAGACACCACAGGATCCCGCCGTAGGAATTGGGATCGCTGCCGTCCAGCGCGAAGCGATGGTTCAGGTCGATCATCATTTTTAACGCCGCTTCCGGCGAACGGGTCCAATAAAGAAAGGCTTTTCCCCAAGTCATGCGAATGTTGTTGTGCAGTTCGCCATGGATGAGAAGAGACTTTGGGCGGCATCCCAAAAGCGGTCTCCGGTGTTGGCCCTTGCCAACTGTTCCCAGGGAAGAATCGATGGTCGCGGGTCCTGCCCGTGGTCTCTGAGGGTCTTGACCGCCCAGTCAGGTAATGTATGGATGGTGTCGGGATAACGATGATAGAAGCAAAAATTGTGGGCCAGTTCTCTCCAGACCAGCATTTCGTCCAGGAATTTTACGGCACCTGCGGCACCGGATGAAGCGGTTTCCCTGGCGATACGGAAAGGTGACACATGGCCATGATGCAGGTAGGCGGACATGCGGCTGACACCTGCAGGAGACTCAATGGCCGCATCGTTCCGCGTGCGGGAGTATCTTCGCAATCTGTGTCGCTTGAACAGTTCCCAGGCTGTACCGGTGACCGACCCGCCTCAAGTGTCCGCAACCGGTCCAACGGTGTGATCGATGTGGCATCTTGCACACAACGCGGCGATGTCGGCCGAAGCCAGATCGATGGAAACGAAACCAATGCGGCCGCGATACTGCTGAGCTTCGGTTTCCAGCTCTTCGTAGCGGCGATAAATCCTCTTTTCAAATTCTCTCGAGGTGTCCTTCCGAAACTAAATGCTCTGGCATAGGGTTTTTTAAATAATTGCATCGGCAGAATGCAAGCTGTGTCAATGACCCAGGAAGTGGTCGGGGACAATGCGGCAAGGTGTCGCTCCAGAGGGTCAAAGGGGTACGGGAAAATCTTCGGTCAGGGTCAGTGCTGCCTTGGACATCAGTTCCCTGAGTGGCGTTTGGCGGCGGCTGTCTTCGGCAAAGTGAAAACAATAGGAGATGCCTCGCTGTGCCAGGTCCCTCTGCACATCGCGTGCGCCTTCCAAAATAAATGTGTGGTGATGATCGGAATCGTAGGGGTGTCGGCCACCCATCCCCTTGTATACCAATACCGTCATTTTCAATTTTTTGGCAACGGTGATTGCATAATCGAGGGCCGTATTTTCGTGACATCTGACCGCATGGGCATCCAGTAGAGGACAAATTTTCCATCATTATTCATGGGTTACGGTTCCAGCCCTCGTCCGTTCGACGAGATGATCGGGAAGGAATCTTGCGAAGGCCAACGGTGCGTCGTTCATGCCTGAGTTTCCTTTCATCCGGTACGATAAGAGTCTTGCTTTCGGTGATCCATCGGGAGTTGCGGCGGCGACGATTCGTTTCGGGCTGCCTTGAACCCTGGAGACAAAATAATTATTTTCTACTTTGTTATCATCGATAAAATATACCCATTGTGCGGAACTCTACAAAGTTCTAGAGTAGCTGGAGTGAACAATCTTATGGGACGATGATAATAATGCACAGATAGAAATACTTAAAAAATCATATCAACTCATGGTGATGACTGGTCATTCGGCCTCACTGTATATTGCTCACAAACAGCTATGTTGATATTATATACATCATAAAAAAACATTTAAAGACCGGCCGACCTGGGCGGGCCTAAAATTATAAAAGGTATGCTCCATGCCTTGCTCTTCCGCATTACCAATAATGAACAATGAAAACACTGGCCGGTGCCGGAAAGGAGAAAATTCAATGCCGATGCCGAAAGATGAAATCCAGAAAGAAATAGCAGACGCCTGGAATACCTACGTCCAAGCGCTCGAAAGTCGCTCGACATGATCTATAGAGATATCGAAGAGACCAAAGAAATAGCCGGTGTCTGCACCAATGAGTGGTGCAACGCGACCGAGCATGTCCTCGACGAACTGAAACGCCTTGTTTTCGATCAGCGAGCCGCGATGGTCCTCGAAAGAGGATTCCAAACGGATCAAGCAGCTTAAACGGCGACTGTACGATATCTACGTAAATTATCGCGGTGTATTCAAAAATGCCGCCTGAAGCGGATCAATTTCCCGAAAATGCTGCAGGCGGTCCTTCTACCGCTTGCAGCACCGTCAGAAAAACAGAAACAATATACTGATATTTATACCGAGCCGTTCAAGGAAAAACTTATCGTTTTTCTTCTTGTCATCTTCCTTTAGTCCATGACCTCTTCTTTTTGCTCTCCTCTCTCTTAACAGCGTGTTCGAATTCCAATGATCCCACTGAAAGACTTTTTATAAAGTTATTACGAATAACGCCGATAATATATCCACTCGATGCATCTATTCCACGATTTTGAAAAAATAGGCATACCATCTTGAATTTAATGGAAAATCTGATAGCATTCAATAAATTTCTAGAGTCAAGGGCAGGCACTGGTACGTGCTGAAAACCTGATTGGCAATTTCAAGCCAATAATTTTTTGTTACATTTTGAAGTGCTTAATGGGAATGTTCTGCATGGGATTCGAAGGAAAGGTTAAAGAACGCTTTATCGATCCGGCGGTCGAATTGAAGGAAACCATAATCACGACAACGGGCCTGGATTCAGGTCCGTACTATTTCGTTCTGGGGCTCACCGGAATCGAAAGCGCCGGTCAAAAGGCCCGTAAAAGTTACGTTAACGCTATATTGACATACTTTGAGAAATATCCTTTCAAACTCTTGATCTTTTATGGTTCCAACAGGCTGTTAACCGCAGCGATCAATCTGGCGAAACCCTTCGTCCCATTCAAGGTTCGTGTTACAAGTGATTTAGATAAAGCCATGAGTTCATCGCCGAAGAAGATTCCAGGCGTATTCATGCCAGCTAATTTGTTGCCAATTTAAATTTAAACATAACTGGAGAAAATTCGGGATCGAGACAGATCCAGGAATATGCCGAGGAGTTGCTTGGCTATATCGAGCAAATCAACTGGGAAATCGACGGAATCAGTCAAATAGAAGAGAAAGACCCGGCTGATCCTTTCCACCTCGTTTTTGAGGCCTTAAAGCTCGTGAAATGGGAACTCGATGATCTTTACCAGCAACGGAAATCCGCCGAAAAGCTCTTCGTAAATCCGAGGCCAATTTTCGTAAAATTGTCGAAGCGTCACCCATGGGAATGCATATGTATAAATTGGAGGCTGATGGTCGGCTTGTATTCACGGGTTCCAATCCGTCGGCGGATTCAATCCTCGGAATAGATAATTTGCAATTTGTTGGAAAAACCATCGAAGAGGCCTTTCCGCCTTTGCAAGAAACGGAGATTCCAGATCGTTATTGCCAGGTATGCACCGATGGCACCCATTATCGAAATGACCAAATCGAATACGCGCATGGGCAGATAAAGGGCGCATTCGAAGTTCATGCGTTCCAGACCGGACCGGGTATGATGGCCACCATGTTTTTCGATGTGACAGCGCGCAAGCAGGCGGAGGCTGCTTTGCGGCAGAGCGAGGAACGATACAAAACGCTAACAAACAATCTTCATGTCGGTATTTACCGCAATACCACGGACCGCAGGGCCGGTTTATCGAGGCCAATCCCGCCATCGTGGAAATGTTCGGTTATCAGAGCAGAGATGAATTCAAAGCAATAAATGTGGCCGATTTATATCAAAACCCGGACGATAGGGAAAAATTTAATAAAAAAATATTAAATTATGGATCGGTCAAAAAGTATGAAGTCAAACTCAAGAAAAAAGATGGAACACCTTTTATCGGATCGGTCTCTGCGGTGGCTGTCAAGGACGTAAATGGCGATGTTAAATACTACGATGGAATCATAGAAGATATTACCGGTAAAAAAGAACTTGAACTGCAACTTCAACAATCTCAAAAAATGGAGGCCATCGGCACCCTTGCAGGGGGTATTGCACACGATTTTAACAACATCCTTTCAGCTATTATAGGGTACACCGAACTGGCCATGATCGATGTTGAAAAAGAGTCAACCCTCAGCCAAAATCTCCAGGAAGTATTCCGGGCGGGTGAGCGGGCGAAAGATTTGGTCAAACAGATTCTCACCTTCAGTCGTCAAGCCGAGCGCGAGCGCAAACCGATTCAGCCAAAACTCATGTGTAAAGAGGTGATTAAATTTCTGAGGGCATCACTCCCGACGACCATTGAAATACGTCAGGAAATAAATAGTGATTCGCTGGTGATAGCAGACCCCACGCAGATACATCAACTTTTAATGAATCTTTGCACCAATGCCGGTCATGCGATGGGGGAAAAAGGCGGTGTGTTAACGGTGAGGCTGACAGATAAGATATTCGAAGAAGATATAACGGTCGAGCACCCCGAATTGAAACCCGGCCCGTATATTGAATTGACAATAAGCGATACGGGACATGGTATACCAGCACATATGCTCGATCGAATCTTTGACCCGTTTTTTACCACCAAAGAAAAAGGTGAAGGCACCGGCATGGGTCTTTCGGTGGTTCATGGTATTGTCGGCAGTCATGGCGGTAAGATCATCGCTTCCAGCGAAGTGGGTAAAGGATCTACTTTTAAAGTCTATCTTCCGACTGTCGAAAGGTTACGAGCAGCACTGCCACAAGAAGGCGATTCTATCCCACCGGGACAGAACGAATTCTATTTGTAGATGATGAACCCGCTCTTGTAGAAATTGGAAAACAAATGCTTGAATCTCTGGGTTATAAAATTACAGCCAGGACCAGTAGTGTAGAGGCTTTGGAACTGTTTAAGGCCAAGCCCGATAGCTTTGATCTGGTAATCACCGATATGACCATGCCGAATATGACCGGTGACGAGTTGGCAAGAGAACTTCTACGTATAAAACCTGATATCCCTGTCATACTTTGCACCGGTTACAGTGCCCGGATCAATCAACAACGGGCAGCGGCAATGGGTATTCGCGCGTTTGTATCAAAGCCCGTGTTAACAAGGGATATTGCTGAGACCATTCGAGATGTTTTAGGCGCGAGGTGATATTGAAAAACCTCGCTTTGAAATTGCAATCTTATCCAATTTCCAATGAAATATCAGGGATAGCTGCATTACACATATATTCTCCAGCACCGATGAATCCGCTTCCGCTTGTTCAGGTAATCTTCCGGAATTGTCTGTTCTGTAATCTCTTCTATTTTACTGACTTTCAGCCCATTCATGCGTGCCTCGAATGCCTGGTGATTGGTCGAAAAAAAATCGTGGCCTCTTTGCGCATGATTGCCACCACCCTTCTGAGTAGTTCAGGGTGGTCCTTGGCGATGTCGAAATCGGGCTTGCCAGACCGATCTGTGGAATACGATGGTGGGTCCACCACGGCCAGGTCGAAGCTTCGGTTGTCCAGGCGGGCTTTGTGCAGAAACAGGAAGGTGGGCATCTGAAACAGCTCGTTTCTTTCTGGGGGGATACCATTGAGGGCCATGTTTTCGCGCGCCCAGTCGACGGCTGTCTGCGACCGGTCTACCGATACTGTCGAGCGCGCCCCGCCTTTGGCGGCATAGCAGGAAAACGAGCCCGTGTAGCAGTAAAGGTTCAAAAAATCCTTGCCTGCAGCCATTTCCCGTACCATAAGGCGGGTGTTGCGGTGGTCGGAGAACAGGCCGGTGTCGACATAGTCACAAGGATTCACGTAAAAGAGCAGATCGCGCTCGTTGACGACGATCTTTCGATCCGTGTGGTCGAGGCGCTCGTAGCGCTTGCCGTCCTGTTTGCCTGCACGCCGTTCTTTGAGATGGACGTTTTCCGCGGCGACCTCGAGGGTTTCGGCCACTGCAGCCCCCATCATGGGCAACCACTCGGGCGTCGATTGCTTGCGGGTGTATTCGCCGATGACCAGGTGCCCAGCATACCAATCGACGACCGCCCTGATTTCCGGTATTTCCCAGTCGAAGAGTCTGAAAACCTCAATATTCTGGCGCGCGAAACGTTTGCGCAGGTGTTTGAAGCGTTTTTTTACCCGGTTGGCCAGCATTTCGGCTTGTTTGCGATATTTTTTTTCCAATTGGGAATCCATGGGCAAACGAACACTCCTGTTAGTTCCACAAGGTATATGGCGATTAAATACACCGGATCCGGTCTGAACGACGCAGATCAGTGCAAAAACGGAAAATATTCGGCTATTAATTTTTGTATTCTGTGTTTAAGATTAACATCTTGTGATGATCCGTTGAAATCAGCAGTAGAAACCCACTAAGTATATATAGAAAATGAGCCGACCGCAAATCCATGACGGACGAATCGTATTGACAACCTTCGGGTCTCTTGGCGACCTGAATCCCTTTATTGCCCTGGCGCGTGGGCTTCAGATCCGGGGATTTCAGCCTGTAATCGCCACCAGTGCTTACCATAGAGATGCCGTTCGTGGCGCCGGGATTGCCTTTCACCCCGTCCGACCGGATCTGGATCCGGAAGATAAGGACTTGCTTTACCGGGCCATGCATCCTCGCCGGGGCACCGAAGTGATCTTAAGGGATATTGTTTTTCCGTCCCTTCGCGACACTTACACGGATTTGGACGCTTTTCTGCGAAACACCGATGTGCTGATCACCCATTCGATCAGCTATGCCGGCCATATCGCGGCCGAAAAACGGGGTCTGGCCTGGATATCGGTCGTTCTTGCACCCATCGTCTTCTTGTCGGCATACGACATGCCTGTGCTACAGGGCTTTCCATTTCAAATTTATATGGGAAGTCTGAAACCGGCAACAAACCGCCTTTTGATTAAAGTTATTAAACCTGTCACACGCGGATGGTGCCGACCGGTGCGCCGGTTGCGAAAGGATCTGGGACTCGCTCCGGGGAAACATCCCATTTTCGAAGGACAATATTCACCCCATCTCGTGCTATCCATGTTTTCAAGCGTTCTGGCGCAACCCCGCCCCGATTGGCCCATAAATAACTGCGTCACTGGCTATGGATTTTATGATGCAACGGAGGAACATAATGAACTGTCTCCAGAACTCGAACGGTTCATAAAAGCCGGATCGGCACCGGTGGTTTTCGCGTTGGGCAGTGTGGCAGTATACACGGCTGGAAATTTTTTTCAAATGGCAGCAGAAGCGGCGGATATGCTGAAAAGGCGTGCGGTGCTTGTTGTCGGCAAAGACACGGAGAATCCCCCTGTAGAAGGGCTTCCGCCAAACATGATCGCCGTGGATTACGTGCCGTACTCGAAACTTTTTCCAAAAGCCGCCGCGATCGTTCACCAGGGAGGCATCGGTACAACGGGGCAGGCCTTACAGGCCGGCAAGCCAACCCTGGTCGTTCCATTTGCTCACGACCAGCCGGACAACGCGCGACGGCTCGAACGCTTGGGGATCTCCAAAACACTGCCTTTGAAACGATGTTCTGCCGGCGCTATGGCCCGTGTGCTCGAAGAATTGCTGGCGGACGCCGATGCCATCGATCGTGCAGAACAGATTGGACAAAAGGTGCGTTCGGAAGACGGTGTTGCGGTTGCATGCAAGGCGATCGAGGCGCTCTTGACGATGAAAAAGAAAAAAATCTAATATTGCGGCGAAGATGATGAAAGGTCATCCAAAATTAAGGAGATGGCTCGATACAAAAGGTGGGCATCATAAAACCAAATTTCACTCCTGGAAAGAATATTGCCATCAAGGTCCCGTATCATGAGTTTGACAAGACAGTTGCATTTTACAGAGATATATTGGGCTTTGAAGAGGTCGCCCTTTCATCACCCGACGGTATCGAATCCGTCACCTTCAAATTTGGTGACAAGAAAATAATGGGGATGCATCAACATATTCGCCTATTGGTTTTCGTTTCCATTGCCTGGTTCCTGTTCTGGGCCGGAGGACTGCCAGACTATTATCAGCAATATTCCACGAAATTCATGCTTATGTTTGACCTGGCCATATTGCCCCCAATTTGGTTCGTAGTCTATCGCAGTATCAAAAATGCCAGGCCGGGCAAAGGGGTGATGATTTCATTGTGGTGGTCATTCTATATTTCGGTCCCTTTGTTCATTTATGATCTTTTATACATCGGAATTTTCCTTGGTCATGGCATCAAGTTTTTAGAGAAGTACTGGTACATTACCGTTTACTACATCCTACCTTGGCTCATTTTCCCTCTTACAGGATGGCTTGTTGATAAAAGACGCGCATCAAAATTTAAAACATCAAGCCATTGATTTTTATACCACAGTAACCGCCTGCTTGAATGCCGCCAAGCCGACGCGATCGATCATTTTGCCGAGTCGTTCCCCTTTTTTGGCATTCTCCTGGTAGTAGCCGACCACCTGGTCAATTGCCGCCAGTGCGCCGTCATCATCGAGACCGCTGGCACACTCCTCTGCGATCCGCGGGTTTGCCCCCACGTTTCCCCCGATAACCAGCGCCCAGCCGTCCTTCTTGCCAATGAGGCCAATGTCGCGCACCCAGGACTCCGAGCAGCTCAGATGACAGCCGGATACCGCCATTTTGAATTTACCCGGCAGCGCCTTGGCATGATAGATTTCGTCCAGTTTCAACCCTAATTTCAAGGAATCCTGCTGGCCCAGCTTGCAGTAGGTGTTTCCCGGACAGGTTCTAATACTGCGAACGCATAGACCGACGGCCGCACCTTTATCCATGCGCAGCGATTTCCACGCCCCGTCGATATCCTCTTCCTTGAGACCGACAAGCGCGATACGGGTGGCGCCGGTAATTTTGATGACCTTGGCGTTGTATTTTTCTGCGGTATCCGCGATGCGTCGCAGTAGTTCCGGTGTCACCAGTCCGCACGGAATGTGCGGAGCAATAGCGTAAGTTTCGTTGTCGCGTTGAGGTATGGCGCCTTTTTCACCCAATTTCAGCATTATTTTCCTCCTTATTTCTATTTGAAAAACAAAGAACGCTCCCAAGAGCGCCCATAATTTCTCCGGCAGTATAGGGAAGGAGAGCGCACAATGTCAAGAACGGGACTATAGGTCAACACAGTAAGTAATATCGGAATTAAGCTCTTGGTGGGGTAAGCCTATGACTTCCAAGGGGTCCAGCAAGGTGATCCGGTCGGATTGCCGGATGATATCCCATTCAAAGTGGGTGTACGAGAGGAATGGGGACGGGAGGCCGAGCGAGAAATGTAAATGGGGGATGATTTTGGCTTTTGATCTGCTGGTGTCGGCAATGGTGCCAATGATATCCCCTTCATTCACGATAGTGCCGATTCTAACCTCTGCCCGTGGTGAAGTGTGGGCATAGATTGATAAGAACCTTCGATTGTTATCCTCCGGGTTCTCGTGTTCCAAAATGACCGCTTTACCGAGATAATCGGTAAAAATGGCCCTGACCACGCCGCCGGAAATCACCGGGATGCGGTTGTTTTCATCCATGCGTTGAATTCTGGCGTCTCGATCCCTGTAAAGGCACAGGTCGACACCCTCATGGGGAAAATCCCGCAAACCGTGATCACCCCACCATTTTTGCGGAGAATTGAACAGCATCCCCGGGCAAAAAAACCAACTGTCAAATCCGTTTCGATCCAAGCCGTTTTCTGCGACAATCATTTCGGTGAAACGTTTTTGTTTCAGGGTAAGGATATTTTCCATTTTCATTTGTAACGAATTCTCCTGGACGGGACATTTTGCCGGAACCCTCTGCAGATGCAAGGTATATTTCGACAATTATTATACAATTTATATACAAACGGACAATTTTTGTGCGCCTTTTGGCGGGAGATAAACATTTTGCCAGTTGACAACAAAGATTTTGGTATTAAAATACATTGTGTCAGCCAAATAAAATTATACACAACCAAAACGAAATTTAGACAAACCGAATGGTTCAAATTCCTAAATGTTATCGCGAAAATATTTCCTAAGACGTTTTGACATCGTGCGTCATGCAATACAGTAATTACTAAAGAAATTTAAAGGCGTACCGAAATTGGTAAACCACAATCAAAAGGAGACCACAATGAAACTATTCAAACTGTTTTTTATCACGGCGATTTTGATTTCACTACCGTCGCTACTTATAGCCGGCGGTTATACTAAAACTAAAGCAATGTCCGGGTCGAAAGATATTGTCGATACGGCTGTTTCGGCCGGATCGTTCAATACATTAGCAGCGGCCCTCACAGCTGCCGACCTGGTCGACACTTTGCGCGGCGACGGACCCTACACCGTGTTCGCGCCGACGGATGATGCTTTCGCCAAACTTCCGGCAGGTACCCTGGAGGATCTCCTGCGTCCCGAAAACAAAGCCAAACTCCAAGCCATACTGACCTATCATGTGGTTCCTGGCAGACTTATGGCTGCGGACGTTGTGACGATGTCTTCCGCCAAGACGGTGAACGGCGAGAGCTTTAAAATCAGTGAGAGTTCAGGTAACGTTATGGTTGACAATGCTAAGGTGATTAAAACAGATGTGATTGCCAGCAATGGTGTGATCCACGTTATCGACACCGTGTTGATACCCAAATGATCCAATCCGCACCCTCCGACTGATCCGGCGCTGGCCTTATTTAAGGTTAGCGCCGGTCCTTTTAGGTGCCCATACCAATTCCTTTTCCCCCCTCGGAGCATATGTTGGCATGATCTTTGGTTCTATGGCGAGCCAATGTCCCGATCGACCAGTTTTTCGATATCGTCTGTGAGTTGCTTCACCAGAGGACTGCTCGGAAGACTCTGAAGAAATGCGATGTATTCTCGGGTGCCTTCCATGCGACCATCCTTAATTCGACGGGAAAGCACCCGCAGTGCTTTTTCCGACAACTGTTGAAACAATTCTCCATCTCCCTGGTGATAGGCCTTTCGGCTTCGATACAATAACAGGTCCAGTTGACGCAATTGAGTTTGAGTCCGGTACGTGTGGATCAGGTCATCCCAGCGGGTTCGCCGACTGAAACGCGTTTGGCGATACATCTTGAGGTGAGCGACATAGACGTTTTCGGGCACCAGGAAATGGCTGAAGAAAATGGACATCCCGTTTGATTTGGCGCCTGGGGTGTGTCTTTCGTATCTGATCACCTCGGATTTTAATAGATTCGCGCAGAGAAGGCTTGTATCACGGATATCGGAGTTGGTAGTGACCTGAGTCAACTGATCGAGCAGACCCAATAAGTCGAAGTATTCAAGGTTGAGAAAACTCTTGAAGGCCGGCGTATTTTTCAGTGTAATCTGCAAGTTGGCCAGTGTCGATAATAAGGTATCGGGCCGGTTCAGATCATCGATCACCAGGTAGGCCAATCTATCTAAAGCCGCGACGAGGCGATCTGTCGCGCGGCAGTCAATCAGGGCGAGGCCTGCGGGGTAACGGTGGGACACCTCGCTGCCGCTGCCGTTGAGCGTGTAAATCTCTCGGTTGTAAGGCTCGACGAACCGGTCGATGATCCGGCGGCCTAATTCGATATCCGAAAAAGAGGGGTAGGTCTTCAAATCCCGCAGAAGATCTCCAAATGATATTCCACGCAATTGGTGCGTGCCGGGAGGCTCGTTTACGAGGTGGATTTCGTCTTCGCTGGCGATCAGAAAATCGGTGACATCACTGAGGGCATCGGCGATTTCAACCATGCTGGACAGGCAAGAAAACAAGACCATCAGAGAAAACCGACGATCATCCAAACCGTTCTTGAGTGCGCGCTCGAATGCGGTCAGCGGCATAATCGTTTGACTGGTTGCATCAGGAGATATGCTCAAAGTTTTTTGTTTGGATCCACTTGTCAGCCGGCCGGTATCGATGACACCCTTGCCATGGGCAAAGGCACAAAATATATATCTTTCAGCCGGAAATTGACTGAGGGAAACCCGTATGAACTGCGTTAAAGTGTCCGGGTCTCCCAAATCCCGCTCTCCCCATTCGGACAATACTTCGGAATTGATTTGAGCGACCTGAACATCGGGCGTTATACGCAGCAGGCGGGTCCCAATCCATTGGCTTCCAAAACGTGAAATACCATCGGGATGACCATCGACCAATGCGACGATGTTCAACTTGGCTGTGGAGCCAACTGTTTCCATTGTATCAACAGCTGACAAAACTTCGTCGGTCAGATCGTTATCGCCGTTCATGTAGAACAGTACGGTCGTCGACCCCTCCGACGGTGTTATTTTTCTAACAGTGGCACCGATCACCTGAAAACCGAAAATAATGATTCCCAAGGCCAACCATCCGAGCCATACAGTCCGTTTTTTCAGATTACCACTCAGCATACGACGTATTTTAAGATTTACAGTGTGTTGAAAAACGTCATGAGCACTGGCAAGACAACGAAAAATCCGACGAAAAGCGCAGTTTATGTTTAATAAATGAGCATTTTGAGAAAATATTTATCGCCGTATTGCCAAGAGTAATATATTTTTAACAGCCTGTTTATTCGTTCTGACATCAATTCATACTTTCACCCGACTACGAGATCACTGAATCATAAAGTTTATTATACCGGAAACCGTTTATCGGGACGAGGCCAAATTGGAAATTCCGGCAATTATATTTCGTATGAGTCACCGAAATGGCATGTATTTGAGATATTCAGGACGCTGCAGCCGCATTAGTTTTTGCGATTCAGGCGGAGGACTCATACGGGTTTGATATGCAAAATTTAATAAAAATTAATTTGACCGCAAGAAACGGATAGCCTCAGTCCGTCTTATGTCATATTGTCGGTAAAATGAGATTACGGAAAAGGGAGGGCGGTACCTTAGGATGAACAGATCAGCGAACAAGGGCATTTGGATTATCGTTTTCGGACTGGCGGCTATTGACGGTCGGATAAAGAATCTCATCATGTCGCGGCGGTCAAAAGAACCAACCGGTGCCTTGCAAATCGTCGCTGTTTATAGCCATCAGTGAAGGGACTTCACACGTGAACCCAGAGGCAAATCAATCATACTCAACGGATCAGGCGCGCTGGAATGCTCTTGTCCAGCGGGATCATAAGGCGAACGGTATTTTCTTCTATGGGGTGTCGACGACACTCGTTTACTGCCGCCCGAATTGTTCTTCCCGGCGGCCTAATATTGAAAATGTTTGTTTTTTCGATACCTGGGCGCAAGCCGAGCGGGCCGGTTTCCGGCCCTGTAAGAGGTGCCATCCACGGCGGGGTGAATCCGCCGACAACCTTTCGGAAACGATCGTCAAGGCCTGCAGAATGATGGACAACGCTGTGGCGCATATCCCATTGAAAGATCTGGCCGCGCAGTTGGGTCTGAGCGCCTTCCACTTCCAGCGGCTTTTTAAAAAGGCCATGGGCATTTCGCCCAAGCAATATGCCATGCAAAAAAGGTCAAAACGGGTTCGAGCCCGGTTGAAAAAGGGCGCGTCCGTCACGGATGCGATTTTCGAGGCGGGTTTTTCTTCCAGCAGTCGTTTTTATGAACATGTCGTCAAAAACCTCGGCATGAAGCCATCGCAATACCGCAAAGGCGCCGTCGGCGTCCGCATAAAAATTGCACTTGTAAAATCCAGCCTTGGTTGGGTTTTAATCGGCGCAACAGAGAAAGGCATTTGCTCCATAGATCTTGGCGACACCCCTGATGATTTGTTAGCACGGCTGCTTGAGAGTTTTCCAAATGCTTTTATTATAGAAGGTGATAACGATTTGAAGGACTGGGTAAAGCAGATTCTCATCCACATCGATAATCCGTCCCAACGCTTGAATCTCCCCTTGGATATAAAGGGTACAGTATTCCAGCGTCAGGTCTGGCAGGCACTGTGCGAAATTCCCTTCGGCTCTACCGCCAGCTACGCTGATATCGCCGAGAAAATTGGCAACCCCAAAGCCGCTCGAGCCGTGGCCAATGCATGTGCATCCAATAAACTCGCTATCGCCATTCCATGCCATAGGGTGGTCAGGAAAAACGGTGAGCTGGGCGGTTACCGCTGGGGGGCTGAAAAAAAACAGAGGTTCTGGAAAGGGAAATCGGATAACCTGTTCAATTCAAAATTGAACCCCGATTGAACGTTTCATATTTTCATAATTTGAAACGCTCAACTGGGGTAGAATTTACAACGATCGTTTGAATACCGCCGCCTTTTTCAGCCAAGACTTCGCTTCAATTTCCCGGTTTTTATTGAGAACGTCATCCCCTTCTGACTGGCCATGCACCCCGCTGTTTTTCAACGGAACCAACGCTGCGGTAGACGGGTACGACCCGATGTCTGTTGCCATTGACTCGCAGCCTTTTACCGTGTTATGCCCTTACCGTCGATGAAGCCAAAGCCATGGCCGAAGCGGGAGCCGATGTGGTTGTCGTCCATTTGGGTCACACCACCATAGGATCCATCGGAGCGACAACGGCAGCGACCCTGGAAGAAACTCGGCCAAGGTCCAGGTGCCATGCGACGCCGCAATAGCGCCAATCCCGATGTAACCACGCTCTGCCATGGCGGCCCCATCTCCATGCCTGACGGTACCCAAAGCGTCCCTTTTAAATGCCCAAGGCGTCTCAGGAATTCATGGCGCCTCCAGCATGGAGCGACAACCCGTAAAAAACACCATTAAAGTACAAATGGAAGGGTTCAAGGCCAATCGGTTTTAGGTGCCGAGACCTTCAGCCCTCCCCGAGGTGGTCACCCCAGGGGTGGCCACCACTGGATGCTCATCCAATCAGGAAATTCGATGCGCCTTGCACGGCTCAAGTGCAGGGATTGCTGTTAAGGGGTTCGATGTCGCTCCTCGTTACCATGTCATTACTGAACGGACTAACGCTGGCCGCGCTGCTGTTCATCACAGCCAGCGGGCTGACATTGTCGTTCAGCCTGATGCGTGTTGTCAATTTGACCCATGGGGCACTTTATATGGCCGGCGGCTTCATCGGCGTGTCCGTGATCAAGGTCACCGGGAGTTGGCTTCTGGCACTGCTGGCGGGCGGTGGTGCCATGGCTGTCCTGGCCCTTCTGGAAGAGAAGTTTCTGCTGAGATGGGCCCGCGGCAATGACCTCATAGAGACACTGATCTCGCTATCGGTGGCTATTATCATCGGAGACCTGGTTCTGGTCATCTGGGGAGGTTACCCCAAAACAATTGAAATCCCAGAGATTCTCAGCGGCGTCTGGACCATCCCCGTGATCGGGCTGATCTATCCTGTATTTCGGATTTTCATGTTGGGGTTGGCCATTTTTATCATCGTTGCCCTGTGGCTGTTTCCTCAAGAAAACCAACCTCGGGATCACCATCCGTGCCGGTGTCGATAATTTCGAGATGGTTTCCGCACTGGGGATCAACGTCCGGCGACTGTTTACGATCGTTTTTTGCCTTGTCCGGCTTTTCTGGCCGGTGTGGCCGGCGTGGTGGGCGGAACCTTCATGATATTGGTCGTGGGTGAGGACTGGCGTATTCTGACCTTAACGTTAATCGTGATCATTATCGGCGGTATGGGCAGTCTGGGGGGCACCATCGCGGGGGCACTGATAACCGGTCTGGTCTATAGTTTTGCAACCGCGTATATCCCCGAATTTTCCTTGTTCATACTGTTTTTGCCCGTGGCCATTATTCTATCCATCAGGCCCCATGGGCTGTTTGGAACAAAGGCCTAACCCGATGAATCAGCCTCAAATACCCAAAGCCCTCTTGATGGCTGTCTGTCCTGGTGCTGTTCGTCGCCGTGCCGTGGATCGCCTCGGACTATTTTGTCATGATGTGTATCCGCGTGATGTATTTTGGCATGCTGACCCTGAGTATGTGCTTTCTGGCAGGTGAACTGGGGGTCGTCTCGTTGATGCAGGCGTCGTTTTTTGGAATATCGGGGTACTTTATCGCCATCTTGCAAACCCGTTATCAGATCCCGTTTCCTATCCCTCCCCTGGTGGGTATCGGCGTGGCTGTCCTGTTTGCCGCCTTGACCGGACTGCTGGTGATTCGCGTGCGGGGCATATACTTTTTGATGCTCACCCTCGTGCTGGGTCAGCTCGTCTGGGCGCTGGCGAGCCAATGGGCATCTGTCACCACGAGGTGACTCGGGTATTACCGACATATTCGCTCCGGTGATATTCGGGGTTTCAACGGAAAAATCAAAAGGCGCGTTTTATCTCTTTCAGTTGTTCTTCTTTTGCGGCGTGATCACCTTTCTGGCGGCATTGAAACGGTCTCCATTCGGGTTGATGCTGCGCGGCGTTCGCGACAGCGAGAGCCGGATGGCGATGCTGGGCTACCCGGTTTCCCTTCTGCGTTACATGGCGTTTATCTTTGCTGCGTTCGTGGCCGCGATCGGGGGCGTATTTTTTGCCTACTTTACCGGGTCTGATCAACCCTCATTCCGTTTCGTTGACCACCAACGTCGAAACGCTGCTTTCGGCAATTTTGGGAGGTATTCAAACCCTGTTCGGAGCGATCTTGGGAACCGTAATTCTCAAAACTCTGGACCTTGTTCTGAGCGGAATCACCCAGCGTTATTTGTTGGTAATGGGTATCTTGTTTTTGATTGTGATCATGTTCGCGCCCCAGGGAGCTGCAGGGGCATTGAAGCGCCTGTGGGACAGCATTTCATCGCGAACGTCGGATAGGCGGGACGTCCACAAAGGGCGATACCGAGGATTCAATATTATAAGGACACTAAATAGGAAAGGAGAAAGAAGATGAACACAAAAAAATGGGTCGTGGCGATTACGGCAGTTTTATTTATTTTCGGTGCCATGGCCGGCAATGCAACGGCAGTGGAGGAGATCCGGATCGGCACCATCGGTCCGATCACCGGGTGGGCGACCATTTTCGGCCAGGGTTGCCTCAACGGCATCAAGTTGGCCCTTGATGAATACAACAATGAATTCAACGGTGTGCCAATCAAAATTTTCAGTGAAGACACAAAGGCCGATGTGGAAGTGATGCGCACCAAATTGGACTCTCTCAAGAATCGCGACAAAGTCCATTTGATCATCGGTCCGTCGCTGGGGCACGAGGGTATGGCGGCCGTGGATTGGGGGGCGCGAAATCCCGAGGTTCCCATCCTGATCGGTTATTCCGCCCCGGAAGACATCACCATGCGCAAGGCCACCAACAGTGTTATTCGTCCCGGTTGGACCGGTGCCCAGGTGATTTTCAATTTCGGCCAATACTGTGCCAAAGATCTGGGTTATAAAAAGATTATCATCGTCGGGCAGGATTACTCCTACCCCTGGGACCAGGCTGCCGGTTTTATCAGAGGGTTTCTGGAAAACGGCGGGGAAAAAGTCGAACGCATCTGGCATCCGGTGGAAGCCGTCGACTTCAGCTCGATCATGGCCAAGTTGATGCGCATGTCCAAGGAGTACGACGCCGTCCTGAATAATTCCGGTGGGGCCCAGGTGGTCGCTTTTTTCAAACAGTGGAAACAGTTCGGGCTGGACAAGGTCTATCCCCAGATCCTGGGTCAGGCCAACGTGCCCATCGTCTCGATGCTCTCCGAGCTCGGGGATTCCGCCCTGGGGGTTTACTCTTCGCTGCACTACTACGACGGCAACCCCTCACAGGCCAACAAGAAATTCCGCGAAAGCTTCAAGAAGAAATACGGCCACTACCCGGACGTCATCGCTCTTCAGGGCTACGATGCCGTGCATGTTGCCTTCAAAGCCATGAAGGCCATCAACGGGCAAGTGGATGATCCCAAGAAATTCATCGCCGCCCTTCGCCAGGTGAAAATGAGTGCCGACGAATCGCCGCGCGGCCCGTTTTATCTTCGATAAATACGCCAACCCGGTCCAGAATATCTACATCAAGAAGGTGGTCAAAAAGGACGGCCGGCTGATGAACGAGGCCGTTAAAGACCTATAACAATGTCTCCCAGTTCGGCCCCTACGCCGATATGGCCGACAAATACATGGCGGCGCCCGCCACCACCCGTGACTATCCGCCCGGAGACAAAGCCGCCTATTTCAAGGAGATCGAAAAATACTTCGGTAAAGACTATGTCGAGAAGCTGAAGAAGAATAACGGCTGGGTCGATTAGTATTAACCTGCCTGAGAACGGCCAATATTGCCATCGGGTTCGATCACATGAATGCGCTCGAATCTACAAAACGTATCCAAATCGTTCGGCGGTATCGATGCGATCAGCAAGGTCAACCTCACCGTCACCGAGGGCGAGAGCCGTGCATTGATCGGACCCAATGGTGCCGGCAAATCGACCTTATTCAACCTGGCCACCGGTGAAATCCCCCTGGACCGAGGCCGGATCCTGCTGTTCGGCAGGGACCTGACCCGACGCAGCCCGTGCAAAAACGGATTGCCTCGCAGCTGGGCCGAACCTATCAGGTCTCCAACCTTTTTTCACAATTGACGGTCGAGGAGAACCTGTTTCTGGCGTCGTGGCAAACGCGTGGAAAGAGAACTTCTCCCTATCGCCACGCTGTTTCGTTCCTGGCGCAAATTTGAGAACCAACGGCGCCATGTCGCCCAGATCGCCAGCCGGGTTGGTTTGGATGACAAATTCGACGTTCCGGTCGAAGAACTCTCCCACGGGGAACACCGCCAGCTGGAATTGGGCATCACCCTGGCCCACGAACCCAGGATCCTGCTGCTGGACGAACCCATGGCCGGGCTCTCCGCTGGCGAGCGGGGGTTCATGACCGAGCTGATCATGAGCTTGAAGCCCGAGATTACGGTGGTCATCATCGAGCATGATATCGATGTGGCCTTCAATATTGCCGACCAGGTGTCGGTGCTGCACCATGGCGCCATTATTGCCGAGGGCACCCCAAAGCAGATCGAAACCAATGAAAAGGTTCAACAGATCTATACCCTTAGCCGGCATACATAAAGATTTCCATCATGCCTGAACCATTGCTTAAAATCGAAAAGCTGGATGCCTTCTACGGCAAGAGTCACATCCTTCAGGGCGTCGATCTGCAAGTCGGCCCTGGAGAATTGGTGGTCATTGTCGGTCGCAATGGCATGGGTAAAACCACCTTGTTGAAATCGATCATGGGGATGCCGCCCCTGTCCAGAACCGGAACGATCCTTTTCGACGGCCAGGAAACCGCGGACAGGCCGACCCATGAAATTGCCAACCTGGGGATCGGGTTTGTGCCCCAGGGGCGGATGCTTTTTCCTTCCTTGACTGTGGATGAACACCTGAGTTTTGCCTGGCGCCGAGCGGCGACAAATTCCGAGTGGTCGCCGGAATCGATCTACGATCTGTTTCCTGAATTGAAAAAGAGAGCCCATATCTCCGGCACCCTCTTCAGCGGCGGCGAGCAACAGATGCTGGCCTTCGGGCGGGCGCTGGTTACCAACCCGCTGCTGTTGATGATGGACGAGCCTTCCGAGGGGTTGTCCATGCTGGTCATCCAACGGGTGGAAGAGGTGTGCCGCCATCTGAGTTCCCAGAGGCATGGCCATCTTGCTGGTCGAGCAGAACCTGGAGATGGCCCAGTCTCTGGCCCAGCGCGCCTATGTTTTCGTCAACGGCCGCATTGCCCGGGAACTGCCGGCCGCCACCCTTGCGGCGGATCAGCACCTGCTTCAGCAATTGCTGGGCGTGACCGCCGGCACCAGCGACCTGCCTGCCGGAACCCCCCGAAGAACCGCAGGCGCAGGAGACGGCTAGAGGTTCCGCCGGCCGAAGCGTTCCCCGAAACCGTCGTCGGGGCCACCGCGCCGACGCTTTGGAGCGGTGCCGGCCTTGCGGAGACCCGGCCCCCGGAAAGGCACGGCACGCCTCCCGGCCGGCGAGTCAAACCCAATCGTCTGCATTGCTGCGTGTCGGTGGCCGACACCATCGACCGGGCCGCCTACATTGTCGGGACCTTCGACACCAAGGCCCGGGACCTGCTGTTCATCAAGTCCTGTCTGGATCGCCAGCGCCTGCGAACCATTACCGTGGATCTTTCCACCTCGCGGAAACCCTCACCGGCAGCCATCAGCCCCACAGAGGTGGCCCGGCACCATCCGGATGGGATCGGGGCCGTGTTTACCGGCGACCGGGGATCGGCGGTGGCCGGCATGGCCCAGGCGTTCACCCGCTTCATGGCCGGCCGCCGCGACGTGGGCGGCATCATCTCGGCCGGCGGCACCGGCGGCACCGCCCTGGCGACCCCGGCGATGCGCAGCCTGCCGGTGGGCATCCCCAAAGTCATGGTTTCAACGGTCGCTTCCGGCAATGTCCGGCAGTACGTGGGCCCCTCGGACATCTGCATGATGTATTCGGTCACCGACGTGGCCGGCATCAACCGTATCTCGGCCAACGTGTTGTCCAACGCCGCCCATGCCTTGGCCGGCATGATCGGATTTCGACAGGAAGAGGACCGCTCGCGGCTGCCGGCGATCGGGCTGACCATGTTCGGCGTCACCACGCCGTGCGTCCAGGCGGTCACCAAATCGCTGAAAATGCGCTTTGACTGTCTGGTGTTTCATGCCACCGGCACCGGGGGCAATCCATGGAGAAACTGGCCGAATCGGGAATGCTCGAGGGGGTCATCGATATCACCACCACCGAGGTGGCCGATTTATCTTGTGGGCGGTGTCATGAGCGCCGGCGAGGATCGCATGGGCGCTATCATCCGCAGTAAAATTCCCTATGTGGGTTCCTGCGGGGCGCTGGACATGGTTAATTTCGAGGCCATGGACACGGTGCCGCAGAAATTCAAGGACCGCAACCTCTATTCGACACAATCCCCAGGTGACCCTGATGCGCACCACCCCGGCGGAAAATCAGGAATTCGGACGCTTCATTGCCGCTAAGCTCAACCAGATGGAGGGCCCCGTGCGCTTTTTGCTGCCCTTGAAAGGGGTTTCCATGATCGATGCGCCCGGCAAACCCTTCCACGACCCGGCGGCCGACCGCATGCTGTTCGAGACCCTGGAAAGCGAATTTCGGCCGGGACCCAATCGCCAGCTGATCAAACTCGACATGAACATCAACGATCCGGCCTTCGCCGAGGCGCTGGTCGATCATTTTTTAGACATTATACCGTCCGGTTCTTCCGGACATTGATTTTCAGGAGATTATTATGGCCCGTTTCACCCGGCAACAAATTCTGGATCGACTCAACGCAAAAATTCGTAACGGACAACCCATCGTCGGCGGTGGCGCCGGTACCGGGCTGTCGGCCAAATGCGAGGAGGCCGGCGGCATCGACCTGATCGTGATCTACAATTCGGGGCGCTACCGCATGGCCGGCCGGGGATCGCTATCCGGGCTCATGCCCTATGGCAATGCCAACGACATCGTGATGGAAATGGCCCGGGAAGTGCTTGCCGGTTACCCGCAACACACCTGTCCTGGCCGGCGTCAACGGCACCGATCCCTTTTGCATCTTCGACCATTTTCTCGACCAGCTCAAGGCCGTGGGGTTTGCCGGGGTGCAGAATTTCCCCACGGTGGGCCTCATCGACGGCACCTTCCGGCAAAACCTGGAGGAAACCGGATGGGCTTCGGGCTGGAAGTGGATATGATCCGCCTGGCCCACGAAAAAGACATGTTGACCACGCCCTATGTGTTCTCCGAAGATGATGCCATCGCCATGACCGAGGCCGGCGCCGATGTCATCGTCTGCCATCTGGGGCTGACCACCGGCGGCAATATCGGTGCCGACACGGCCAAGACCCTGGATGATTGTGTCGATTAGATCAACGCCTGGAGCGACGCAGCGCTGAAAAAGCGCCGGGACGTGATTGTCCTGTGCCACGGGGGCCCGATCTCCATGCCCGCGGATGCCGAGTACGTCCTGAAGCGCTGTCCGCAGTGCAACGGGTTTTACGGGGCCTCCTCGATGGAGCGGCTGCCCACCGAGAAGGCCCTCACGGCCCAAACCAAAAAATTTCTCAACATCAAGCGCAGCTAACGGTCGTCCCGACCGGCCGTTGGCCTAAAAAGCCGTCGGTGCAGGGATGCGGGGTGAGCCGGTGCTGAGTGGGTTGTCAACCACAGGAGGAGTGCCATGACTATTTACGGGTGGGTTATCCTGGCGGTCGTCGTCGCGATCGTTCTCGTCGCGGTGGGGATCTGGTTCATCCGGTCCTTTTATCGTCGATCGTCCAAGGAGATCGCCTTCGTTCGCACCGGACTGGGGGGGCAGAAGGTCGTCATCGATGGCGCCGCCTTTGTTTTTCCGATTTTTCACGATGTCACCGAAGTCCATCTCAACACCCTGCGACTGTCGGTGGCCCGTGAAAAGGAAAAGGCGCTGATCTCCAAGGACCGCATGCGCGTGGACGTGGCCGTGGATTTTTACATTCGTGTCCGCAAAGATGCCGAGAGCGTCACCATCGCCGCCCAGACCCTCGGGCGCAAGACGGGCAAACCCGACGAACTGCGTGAGATGATGGAGGGCAAATTCGTCGACGCCCTGCGGGCCACGGCCGCCGGTATGACCCTGGAGATGCTTCACGAACAGCGCAGCCAGTTCGTTCAGGCCGTGGGGCAGGCGGTGGCCGAATCCCTGACCAAGAACGGGTTCGAACTTGAATCGGCCAGCCTGATCGATCTCGACCAGACCGACATGGAGTACTTCAACCCCTCCAATGCCTTCGATGCCGAGGGGTTGACCCGGTTGACGGACGAGATCGAGCAGCGTAAGAAAACGCGCAACGACATCGAGCAGGACACCCTGATCCAGATCCGCACCAAGAATCTGGAAACCGAAAAACAGAGCCTGGATATCGAACAGGAGAGCGAATATGCCCGCCTGGCACAGGAAAAGGAGCTGGAGTTCCGCCGGGCCCAGCAACAGGCGGAGTTGGTCCGCGAGCGCGCCGAACGCAAGCGTGAGGCCAGAAGTGGCCGATATCATCGCCAACGAGGAGATAGAGAAGGCCCGCATCGCTTCCGAGCGCCAGCTGGAGCAGGACCGCATCGAGCAGCAGCGGGACATCGAGGCCATGGAGATCGAGCGGCGCAAATCGATCGAGTTGGCCGAGCACCACCGGAGCATTGCCGTGGCCGAATCCTCCGAGGCCGAGACAGCGGCACGCGCCAAGGCCGACGAGGTGCGTGCGGCGGCCATTTCCGCCGAAGAGGCCATTTTTACCGCCCGGGAGAAGGCCCAGGCGGAGCGTAAAAAGCAGGTGGAACTGATCCTGACGGCCCTGGAGGTGGAAAAAGACCAGTTGCGGCAGAATACCCGCATCGCCACCGAAAAAGCGGTGGCTGCCGAGCAGGCGGACATTGCGCGCATCGAGGCCGATGCCTTTGCCGTGGCCGAAGAGACCCGCTCCAAAGCCTATCAAATTCGGAACCAGGTCGAATCCGAGGGGGTCCGGCTCATGGCCGAGGCCAACAATATCGCCAGCCCCGAGGCCCGGGTGTCGGCCCTGCGGTTGCGGCTGGTGGAAAAACTCGATTCGATCATCCGCGAGAGCGTCAAGCCCATGGAGAAGATCGAGGGGATCAAGGTGGTCCACC
Source organism: uncultured delta proteobacterium (assembly GCA_963848135.1). Classification (GTDB taxonomy): domain Bacteria; phylum Desulfobacterota; class Desulfobacteria; order Desulfobacterales; family SG8-13; genus JARFQH01. Next base: position 423,584 of record CAWKCK010000005.1, on the reverse strand, counting down.
TCGACGGCCTGACGGCGCCAGGTGGGCGGCGGAGCCCCGGACGGCGAAGGCGGGCTCACCGATCGGCTCGTCAGCAGCGCCCTGCGCTACCGGGCCCAGGCGCCTCTTTTGGACCACCTGTTGGGCGAAATCGGCATCGATGCCGGCGATCCCAGTAAGATTGCACACCTGCTGGGTGAACTGAAAAAGGATCGCCCCGAAGGGGACAAGGAGAAATAACCAATGGTCAAGGTCTATCGGTCCACGGTCCTGGACGCCCCGGCCGATCGGGTGTGGCGGGACCTTCGAGATTTCAACGGGCTGGCCAACTGGCACCCGTTGATCGTATTGAGCCGCATCGAAAAAGGCCATCCGGCCGACAAGGTCGGGTGCGTGAGAAATTTCCAGCTCAAGGACGGCGCCCGGATTCGGGAAAAGCTGCTGTCGCTGTCGGATTACGACTACACCTGCATCTATACCATCCTGGAAAGCCCCATGGATCTGAGTGACTACGTGGCCACCTTGCGGCTGTTTCCCGTCACCGAGGGCAACCGCTGCTTCGTGGAGTGGCGGGCGGAATTCGATTGCCCGTCGGAAAAGGTTGCCGAGTTGGCCGAAACCGTCGGCGACGGGATGTTTCAGACCGGCTTGGACGCATTGAAGAAACGCTACGGGCAACGATGAAGATCATTGTCATTCGATCGGCCGTCATCGACGCCCCCATCGATCGGGTGTGGGCCGTGCTGCGCGATTTCAACAGTCACCACCGGTGGCATCCGGCGGTGGCCCGCAGCCAGATGGAAAACGATCTCGATGGGGATGTGGTCGGCGGTGTGCGGCGATTCAACCTCACCGACGGCGCCGAACTGCGTGAACAGCTGCTGCATCACAGTGACCGCGATTCCACCATTACCTACAGCATCCTCGATTCATCCCTGCCGCTTCTTGACTATGTGGCCACGGTTCGCCTCAAGCCGGTGACCGACGGCAACCAGACCTTCTGGGACTGGCGCTCGCAGTTTCGCGCGCCCGGACGATCGTGCCGCAGAGCTTGAAAACCTGGTCGGCCGGCAGATCTACGAGGCCGGGTTCACGGGGCTGCGGACGTTTCTGGCCGAACAGGCCGCACCCGTCGCGGCTGCCATCCGGCAAAACGCGAGACGGCGGTGGTTGTGGCCTCTGCCGGCGAGCACTTGCCGTCAAAGGCGGTGGTGGTGGCGGCCACCGGTGGGCCCGAGGTCATGTCCCTGAGAGATGTGACGGTTCCTGCGCCGGACCCCCGGCAAGTGCGCATCCGTCAGACCGCCATTGCGGTCAACTACCCTCGACCTCAAGCATCGCCGGGGAATCTCCACTGGATTTTGACCTGCCGGGGACACCGGGCGTGGAAGGCGTGGGTGAGATCATCGATGTGGGAGAACAGGTCAACGGCCTGTTCCCGGGTGACCGTGTCGCCTACATGAGCCGAACTCCCGGGGCCTATGCCGACATCCGCTGTATCGATGCCGATGCATGCATGCCCCTGCCCGATGGCCTCTCCGATATTGAGGCGTCAATGTTGCTCAAAGGCGTTACGGCGGCCTTGCTGCTCGAGCCGCGTGTTCAGGGCCGCCCCGGGCGCGACAATCCTGATCCAGGCGGTTTCCGGCGGTGTGGGCCACTTGCTCAGCCAATGGGCCAAATCCATGGGCCTCACCGTCATCGGCACGGTATCCACCGCCGAGAAAGCCAAGTTCAGCCGGGACCACGGCTGCGACCACCCCATTGTGGTCGCGGACGATGCCAACCGTTGGCGGCCGAAGTGATGCGCATCACCAATGGGCGCGGGGTCGATTACTGGGTCCACAGCAGCGGCGCCCATGGGCTCGATGCCGCCGTCGCCTGCCTGTCCCGCTGCGGGCACTGCGCCGTCATCGGTGACCGTGACGAACAGCCAATCCCCATAGACGTGAACGTGTTGAAACAGCGGTCCCTGACCGTATCGGCCCCGGTATGTTTCGACTATTTTGACGATCGGTCCTACTTGCAACGCCTCGCCCATCAATTGTTCGCAAAGATTCAAAGCCGCACGATCATTCCCGCCATCGAAGCGTTTCCCTTAAGCCAGGCGGCTGAAGCCCATAATCGAATCGAAGCCCGACAGACCATGGGTGCCGTCGTTCTGACCCCTGGGGGGTGAACCCCAAACATGATTCAATGGCCGAAATCAGCATTCTATTTTCCATGAAGTGACAGGCGGGGTTGAGGTCGAGGACAGTGTGCACTATGCGCTCAAGTTTGGAATACTCGGGAAAATTCTGCACTTCAAAATGGTCGTGAATCGGGCAAATCTTCAAAATATTTTCGATCGTCAACATCCGACCAAACGGCCCTTGCGTTCACCGCAACTGTGCATTTGCATCTCTGACCTTGGTGATAGCCTATTTCTAGCATCTCCAGCGAATCCACCGTCACGAATTCTTTTTGAATCACCGCTGCTACCGCGGGGTGACGATCCTTCTCTCTAAGAGCTTTCATCAGATCGGTTTGAGTCAACACGCCCTCGATGTCGCCGTTGTCCACCATCGGAAAATCCTTTTGAGAACCCGCCAGCGTCAGTTCGACAGCACGCTCCAGGCTATCGTATCGATGGAGGGTCTTAAAATCAGTGATCATGGCCTGTTGAACCGGAATGCCGCCGATGGCCGATTTCAGTTGGGCCATACTCGCTTCCTGGGTGGCACCGATCCACACGAAAAACGCGATAAATAGTAAAAATGGATTGTAGAAAAGGCCAATAAACCCGAAGAGAACGGCAATTCCCTGTCCGATGGTAGCCGCTATCTGGGTCGCTCGGGCATATTCCTTTCGGTGGCAAGAATCGCGCGCAGCACACGACCGCCGTCCATTGGAAAGGCCGGGATCATGTTGAATGCTATCAGGAACAGATTCACTGCCATGATGCGCTCCAGAAATGGCCCGGTCGTCATTGTCAATGCCTGCAGCGGTTCGAGTGTTACCGTAAGTTTCAGCCAAACGAATAACACGACAGCGATGACGACATTTACAGCTGGTCCGGCCAGTGCGACACACAACTCCTGCATCGGATTTGTTGGCAATCGTTCTAAGCGCGCCACCCCGCCAATCGGCAGCAGAATGATATCACGCGTTTTGATACCGTATCGTCTGGCCGTCAAGGCATGGCCGAATTCGTGCAAAACCACACAAAGGAACACAACCAGGATAAAGGTCACACCGGCCACCGCGGCCGCAACACTCTGTCCTTGCCGCCAGTGTACAGTGCCACCCAACCGATCAACAAAATGAATGTAAAATGCATATATACGTCTATGCCGGCAAACCGGCCGATTTTAAAAGACCATTTCATCAATCTCTCCATTCATTAACATGTCGTCATATCATGCACCGCATGTCGACATAATTCCACGCTTGATGTCTATTTTCACTCCTTAAAAATGAGCACTCATGAGCGACCGGACAATAGGTGTTGTTTGATAGTTTTATAGGAGTATTTACCTCTATCTATATTACATGCCGGAAGCTTTAACGTATGCTGCGAAATAAGGCTATCTATCTGAAATAAAATAGTTTTAACGGAAAATAAACCAACGATTTGCGGCCCATGATCCACCGAGGACTCTATGGAAGTTTCAACGCGTTGGAACGGTTGTGCTTGATTCGTCCAAAGGGGTGCTTAAGCTAGTGAAATGCAATCCTTGCGATAGTGATAGATTTAACAAGTCAACAGAACATAAAAATAATTTGGCGCTAAATAAGATGGCGTAATCTGGTTGGCGTCTGATGAGGGATATATGCGAAAAAAACCCATTATAACCATAACAGCAAGCCTGGCTGTCGTGATTGCTGCAACACTGATTATTGTGCCTCAGTTGAGAACCGGCGCAGAGAAGACCTCCGGACAAGCACTGGCGTTGACGTCCGCCAAGGCCGCGGTACCTATCGTGACCGCCGTGGCGACAACCGAACCATTTACGGAGACCTTGGAGGCCCTGGGAACGGCGAAGGCCAACGAGTCGGTTATCATTACCCCCACGGTTGACGACCGTGTCGTCGGCATATTTTTTGACGACGGCGACGTCGTGATCCAAGGCCAAGTATTGGTCAAACTGGACGACAGCGAAGCCCAATATTTGCTGGCCGAGGAAAGAGCGGCTTTTCAGGAGCAGGAAAAGCAGTATGCAAGAATGAGTCGCTTGGCAAAAACGAACGCGACTTCTCGATCCCAACTGGATGAAGAAAAAGGCCTCATGGAGATCGCGAGGGCTAAAGTAGCCAACATGGAAGCGCGCTTGCAGGATTACACCATTCGGGCCCCGTTTTCCGGAATTCTGGGCACCCGCCAGATCAGCACCGGCGCAGTGGTGGATTCGGACTCGGTGATCACCACTTTGGATGACACCACAGTTATCAAGCTCGATTTCACCATATCGGAAATCTATCTTGGCGCTCTCAATATCGGCATGGAAGTCATTGCCCGTAGTCCCGCCTATCCTGATCGGAAATTCGACGGTTCGGTGACCGCCATTAGCAGTCGGGTCGATCCCGAAACCCGCACATTGATGGTACGCGCCCAGATACCCAACCCGGATCGTTTGCTGAAACCGGGCATGCTGCTGGCCGTAAACCTGATCAAGGACCGCTCACCCTCCCTGATCATCCCTGAGGAGGCCGTGATTCAGGAAAAGGATAAAAAATACGTCTTACTGGTTACTCCTGAAAATAAGGTCGATAAAATAGAGATCGTCACGGGCCGGCGCAGTCCGGGGAAGGTGGAGGTTATCAGCGGGTTGAAGGATGGGCATCAGGTCATCATTCAGGGCCTCACGCGCGTCCGGCAGGGCACTTTTGTCAATGTGGTTGAAATTCGCGAACTCGGCCGAATTGCCGGGTAACTGAGGACCAGCCATGTTTTTGTCCGATATCTCCATACGGCGCCCGGTATTGGCGACAGTTTTCAGCATATTGCTGATTGTGTTCGGCGTCATCAGTTTCAACCGCCTGCCCGTCAGGGAATACCCGGATATCGATCCGCCGGTGGTTTCCGTCGAATCAAGATATCCTGGTGCTGCCGCCACTGTCGTCGAGACCCGCGTGACGCAGGTTATCGAAGATGCCATTAGCGGGATCGAAGGGATCCGTTCCGTCGATTCGGTTAGCCGTGACGGGATTTCGGAAGTGACGGTGGAATTTTATATCGACCGTGACCTGGAAGCGGCGGTTAACGACGTCCGAGACCGTATCTCCCGCATCCTGGACAACCTACCCGAAGAGGCCGAGCCTCCCGAAATCTTCAAGGTCGATTCCAACAGCAGCGTCATCATGTGGTTAAACCTTGTCAGCGATCGCATGGATGGACTGGAACTGACCGATTATGCCCAACGGTTCCTTGTGGACCGATTTTCAGTGCTGGACGGCGTTGCGCGGGTGTGGGTTGGCGGTGCCCGCCGCTATGCCATGCGCATTTGGCTCGACCGCCAGGTCATGGCCGCCCAGGAGGTTACCGCCGCCGACGTCGAGCAGGCGCTGCGCGCCCAGAACGTGGAGCTTCCCGCGGGCCGCGTGGAATCGACCCGCAAAGAGTTCACCGTACGAGTGACCCGTTTGTTCAACAATGCTGAAGATTTCGGACGATTGGTGGTCCGGCAAGGGCGGGACGGTCACTTGATCCGCCTCCAAGACTTTGCCCGCGTGGAGCGCGGAGCCGAGGACAACCGCAGCGTGCTGAGGGGCAATCGCATCCCCATGGTGGGGCTCGGTATCGTCCGGCAGTCCAAAGCCAACACCCTCGATGTGGCTCATGCCGTAAAGCGGGAAGCCGAAGTGGTCAACAAAACACTCCCCGAGGGGATGCAGTTGATTCAAAGTTACGATACGTCCGTTTTCATTGAAGCGTCCATCTTAGAGGTATACAAAACCTTGGCTATCACCGCCATACTGGTAGTGGCGGTATTGTTTCTTTTTCTCGGAAGCTTTCGGGCCACTCTCGTACCAGCCCTTACCGTGCCGGTATCCCTGATCGCCTCTTTTGCCGTTCTTTGGATTATGGATTTCTCCGTCAACCTGCTGACGCTGTTGGCCATGATTCTGGCTATCGGTATGGTGGTGGATGATGCTATCGTCGTTCTGGAAAATATTTTTCGCCGCATACAGCAGGGAGAACCACCCCTGCTGGCGGCTCTCAAGGGGACCCGTCAGGTCGGCTTTGCCGTGATTGCCACGACCTTGGTGCTCGTGGCGGTATTCGTGCCGATTACCTTTATGCAGGGCAACACAGGACGGCTTTTTTCGGAATTCGCCATCGCCCTGGCCGGAGCCGTCTGCCTTTCGAGTCTGGTGGCGCTCACTCTCTCACCGATGATGTGTTCCCGGATCTTGAAGGCGCGCCCACTGGGAGCACCGCAGAAGTACGGCCGTTTATCACGACTGCAGGAGGCGGCCTCGGAACGCTACGGCCGCTTGCTGGCGGGGTTGATGAAACGCAAATGGGTTGTTGCCGTGATCTTTGCGATCACACTGATATCGATACCCTTGCTCTACACCCTGATCGATAAAGAATACTCTCCCCTGGAGGACCGCGGCGCCTTCTTCGTGATTGCTGACGGTCCCGAAGGCGCCGGGTTCGATAAGTCCTACGAAATGCTGGAGCGCATGGAGGACGTATTGATGCCCCTGTACGAGAACGGGGAGGCGACCCGTGTGCTGCTGAGGGTGCCAGCTTCATTTGCAAGCACTAACGAGGTCAATAGCGTCCGGGGAATCGTGGTCCTCAGCCCGTGGTCTGAACGTGACCGGTCCATGCAGGAAATAATGACGGATGTCAACCGCCAACTGGCGGCTCTGCCCGGATACCGCGCTTTCACGGTGGCGCGTCGCGGCCTGGGTGGCGGCGCCGGAAAGCCTGTCGAATTCGTATTGGGCGGTAGTGATTACGAAGAACTGGCGCGGTGGCGCGACGTGCTGATCGCGCGCGCCGAAGAAAACAAGGGGCTATCGAACCTGGAGAGTGATTACAAGGAAACCAAGCCGCAGCTGGAGGTCTTCATCGATAAAGACCGCGCCGCTGATTTGGGAGTGAGCATTGCCCAGATCGGTCGAACACTGGAAACCATGCTCGGATTCCGAAAGGTGACCACCTACATCGATCGCGGCGAAGAATACGATGTGATCATCGAAGGCAAAAAGGAACAAAAACAGACGCCCACGGATATCCGCAACATCTACGTCCGATCGGAAACCGGAAGTGAACTGATCCCGCTCTCCAGTTTGGTGTCCCTGCGAGAATTTGCCGATTCGGCGGTAAAGAACCGGTTCAACCGCCTACGGTCCATCACTCTCTCCACCACCCTCGAGGACGGTTATCTCCTGGGGGATGCCCTCACTTACCTGGAAAAAATTACGCGGGAGGAACTGGGTTCGACGCCGGTCATAAATTACAAAGGCCAGTCCCGTGAGTTCGTGGATGCCTCACGGGCATTGATATTTGCCTTTGGTCTCTCTCTATTGATCGTGTTTCTGGTGCTTGCGGCGCAGTTCGAAAGTTTCGTGCATCCTCTAACGATAATGCTGACCGTTCCGCTGGCTGTGGCTGGAGCTCTCGGCGGCCTGTATCTTGCCGGTAGTTCTCTCAATGTCTACAGCCAGGTCGGCATCTTGGTTCTCATTGGACTGGCGGCCAAAAACGGCATTTTGATCGTCGAGTTTGCCAACCAGTTGCGTAACGAAGGCAAATCGGTAGCGGATGCGATTCTGGAATCCGCCCGCACCCGCCTGCGACCGGTGTTGATGACTTCGGTGTCCACCGCCATTGGCGCCATTCCCTTGGTCCTGGCCACCGGTGCCGGTGCGGAAAGCCGGTTCACTATCGGCGTCGTCATCATCGCCGGGGTGGTGCTCTCCACCGCCCTGACTCTCTTTCTGGTTCCAGTGGCCTATTCACTACTGGCCCGCTTCACTTCGTCAGCCAACCGTGTCGAGCGCGAAATCGAAGCCCTCGAGCGGGATCTGGCCAACTGACTTTTCATAATAATCGTCGGGTAAATCCGGGGCCATCCGTTGGTGGTTCATGCTGTTTTCAAACGTAGGAGGCCGAAGTGGTTAAAAAACCAGTCAGCAATACTGCCTTCACGGAAGCCGTCAAGGCGGCCCAGCGGCAACGCGGTTCGCGGAAGACTTACGAAATCCTGGAACGCAGTGGGGGCTGGAAGGATACGGTAGATGAATCTCTGGCGAACTTCCTCGATCAGCGGGATTTTTTCTACTTTGGGACCGCGAGCCGCGACGGCCGCCCCTACATTCAATATCGTGGGGGGCCAAAAGGATTTGTAAAAGTAATTGACCCGAAGACCCTTGCATTTGCCGACTATGCTGGCAACCGTCAATACATCTCTCTCGGCAATTTGAGTGAAAATGATCGAGCGTTCATGTTCTTTATCGATTACCCCACCCGGACCCGCATTAAACTATGGGGGCGAGCGAAATTTATTGAAAGCGATCCAAATCTGTTGGCGCGCCTGGCAGATCCAGGGTATGAGACCGTGGCCGAGCGCGCCCTGGTTTTTCATGTGCAAGCTTGGGATGTAAATTGTCGCAAGTACATTCAGGAACGATGGACAAGAGAAGAGATGGAAGATGTCTTATCGCCTCTGAAACGGCAAGTGGCCGAACTCAAGTCAGAAAATATTCGATTGCGCGCCGAGATTGCCGAGTTGAAGCCGTTACCTTGAGGGCGTGTAGATGTTTTGATGTGGGTATCCATCCTCTTGTCAATCGCCACGGGCATCTGCACGAAAAAATCGTTCTGGCCCGGGCGTTGGCCGCGGATGTGGGAACCATCGGAATGATCGGCAACGTCCGCAAGCGTAACACGATTCATGGTGCCTTGCGGGCAGAGGGGGTTACTCTAGCCCCTAAATCGACCGCGAGCACTGCCCCGTCAGCCTTGCCATCGGAGCTGAAACGCCCAAGGAGATTGCCGTCAATATTGTGGCCGAGATGATTAAGTATCGATCCCGGTAAATGCAATGAACGATTTGAACCCTGCCGGACATTTTATGTTTTCTTTCATCCTTGACCTTTAAGTTGTTCGATATAGCGTGACAAATCGATTTTCTCACCGCGAATGCAATCCAGAAAGACTGCACTGTATCGGTGCGCCTTAGATTCTCCCACACCTGTGATCTGCAAAAAAGCCTCCACAGACGCCGGTTTGAGCGCAGCCATCTCTATCAATGATTTGTCGGGAAAAATGATATAGGGCGGCACCTCCAGTTGCCGGGAAATATCGAGCCGCAGCTTTCGCAGGGTCTCAAAAAGCTGCCGGTTTTCTTCGTTTTTAAAGAACCGCTCGGTGGCTTTTGAAGGTTTCTTGTTTTTCCGGGCTTTTGAATACACTGAATCTTTTCTGAAGAAAACGTTTCGCTGCCCCTTTAATACGGGCCAACTGTCCGCAGTCAAACGAATGCCGGCAAATTGCCCTAAATCCACCGAGAGGAGTCCGGCCGAAAGCAGCTGTCGAAATACCGACATCCATGAATTCTTGTCCAGTTCTTTGCCCACACCAAAGGTTTTTATGCGGTCGTGCTTCCAGCGCTGAACCTGCTGGCTTTCGTTGCCCATCAGCACGTTGGCCAAATGGGCCGCCCCGAAGCGCTGGCCGGTTCTATAAACGCACGACAACGCTTTTTGTGCAGCAACCGTTCCATCATAGCTTTCCACAGGGTTGAGGCAGTTGCCGCACGTCTGGCACGGCCCCTCGTATTTTTCTCCAAAATAGTTCAGCAAGATCTTTCTTCGGCACTCAACCGCTTCGCAGTACCCCAAAAGCGCATCCAATTTCTTGCGCTGGATGTGCTTGAATTCCTCATTGCCTTCCGACAATTCAAAGAGCCGGCGCATGGCAATCACATCGGCAAGCGAATACAACATCCAGGCATCCGCCGGCTGTCCGTCTCGACCGGCGCGTCCGGTCTCCTGGTAGTAGGCTTCCATACTGGCCGGTAAATCCAGGTGAACGACGAAGCGAACGTCCGGTTTGTCGATGCCCATGCCGAAGGCGATAGTGGCAACGATAACCCGTGTGTCATTTTCCTGAAACCGCTTCTGATTTTCAAACCGGATGTCCGCGGGCAATCCGGCATGATAGGGAAGCGCCTCGATACCCTGTTGCGTGAGCCAGGATGCGATCAACTCCGTTCGTTTGCGGGTTCTCACATAAACGATGCCCGAGCTCTCCGGGTGCTCTCTCCGGATGAAAGCGAGCAACTGCTGTTTGTCCCCCTGTTTGGCCTGCACACGATAGCTGATGTTGGGCCGGTCGAAACTACTGATAAAAACTTCTGCGCGTTGAAGTTCGAGCTTTTCGAGTATATCTTTGCGGGTAATAGCATCGGCGGTTGCCGTCAGTGCTATCCGAGGGGTGTCCGGAAAATTCCTAGTCACCTCGTTTATGCGGAGGTATTCCGGCCGGAAATCATGACCCCACTGGGATACACAGTGGGCCTCGTCGATGGCGAAAAGCGCCGGATTGATGCTCGTGAGAAAACGCTGAAAATCGCGGGTGAGCAGCTTTTCCGGGGCAACGTAAAGAATGTCCAATCGGTCATCTGCGGCCTTGCGCTGGACGTTTTGTGCTTCTGATAATGGCAACGTCGAGTTCAGGTAAGCGGCGCGGACACCATTTTGCAGCAGCCCTTTAACCTGGTCTTCCATCAAGGCAATCAGCGGTGAGATGATGATACCGACGCCGTTGCCCATGATGGCAGGGATCTGGTAGCATATTGACTTCCCGCTGCCGGTGGGCATCAATACGAACGCATCTTTTCCGCTAATAACGGTTTCGATGATTTCGTGTTGGTTTTGCCTGAAATCGTCGTAACCGAAAACCTGTTTCAATATTTTGCGTGACGAGTTGTCCATGGCCCCATGAATCGTATAATTGGGTTTTTAGGTGGTTGTGAAACGATCTGCAATCCCCAGCGCTGATTGGCCACGGGGAGTGTTCATTTTTAAGGATTGAAATCCGACGTGTCAACTCATTCTAAGGCAACAATTCCGACAAAAAGCCGTAATCTCATTATTTCCGCTTCCCTACTGGCGCTTTTTCTGGGGGCATTAGATGCGTTGGTGATGTCGACGGCCATGCCCACCATTGTAGAGGACTTGGGCGGCCTCGATCTTTACAGCTGGGTGTATTCGGCCTACCTCCTGGCGCGCACGGTTTCTCTGCCCATTTTCGGAAAGCTGGCCGACATCTACCGGACGAAGTCCCTCTACGTCGTGTCGATTCTAATATTCATTTTAGCATCCTTGGCGGCAGGTTTCGCCAAAAGCATGCTCTTTCTTATCGTCTGCCGTGCCGTCCAGGGAATCGGCGCCGGAGGCAATTTCGCCCTGGTGTACATCGTGCTGGCGGATATTTCCTCACCCGAAGAGCGCGGGAAGACGTATTCGCTCGGAAGCTTCGTCTGGGGCTTGGCGAGCGTTTTGGGCCCGACCATGGGCGGATTTATCGTGGCCTACCTGGCATGGCCTTGGATCTTTTTTATCAATGTGCCCCTCGGTATGCTGTCACTGGCCGGGGTAAGCCTGTATCTGCTCGAAACCCGCGAAAAAAATAAAAAAGCGGTCATCGATTACAGCGGCGCCCTGACCCTGACGATCACCATTCTGGGCCTGCTTTTCATTTTCCTGCTGGCCGGTCGAAGTCATGCCTGGAGCTCGCCCCGGATTATTATTCTCTGGGTGGTCACATTGGTGTTTGGTCTATTGTTTTACACTGCCGAGCGGCGTGCGAAAGAACCGATACTCCCCCTTCCCTTTTTCAAACGGCGTGGCTTCAGTGTCGGCAATGCGGCCGTTTTCATGAGCAGCTTCGCCATATTCTCCTTTTTCGGATATGCTCCGCTCTTTATCCAGGGGGCCTTGGGGAAAAGCCCCGTCGAGGTCGGAACAACCATTCTCTCACTGAGCCTCGGATGGTCCATTGGCTCTCTGGTCCTGGGCCGTTTCGTTCATCGCTGGGGGAGCAAACCATGCGCTTCAGTGGGCGCCGTTTTCCTGGTTGCCGGCTGTACCTTTACGCTCACATTTTCGACAGCGACGTCCACCAGCACCTGTCTATGGGTTTTCGCCCTGGTCGGGGTCGGCATGGGATTCGTGTCCCTGGCAACTATACTCGTGGTGCAGGACAGCGTCGATGTGTCCGATTTGGGCGTGGCGACTTCCTCGCATCAATTTTTTCGAAACCTCGGTGCGACCGTGGGTATCGGGATCAGCGGTAGCCTATTCCTCGCCGGGTTTTCCGCGAAATTGCAATCCGCGTTGTTAGGCAGTCATGCGGCCAAACTCCCGGAGGCATTGATCGATCAAATCCTCCGCAACGCTGACAGCGTTCTACGTCCTGAAATCAGAGTCCAGCTTTCCTCCGACGTGCTTCTGCATCTGAACCAAGCGGTTGCGCAGGGATCCTTGCGCGTCTTCTGGGCTACCCTGGTTGCTGCCGTCGCCAGCCTGATCTTCTGCCTGCTGTTACCGCAGGAGAAACATAGCAGCCACACCGTCTAACCCTATTTGGTCAAGCTCAGTCGTCCATTAACAGGCAGTTGGAAAACGATTGCGCTTGATAATACGGCGTTAAAATCCTCCTCAAAATGCTCAGTTATCGCACATAAACGCCGCTTTTTCGTCGGATTTTGCCTTGTCTTGCCGGCGCTCATGACGTTTTTCAACACTCTGTTAAGATCCTGTAAAGTCATTTCTGTAAAATTTGGTTTCAGCAGCCTTACCGACCCGTTCCATCATTCTTGCGAAATTTAAGATGCAAATGCATTATTTTGTTGAAATCAAAGTCAAAATCGGGGACGAATACGTGTTCAATGGATGGAACTTGGCGGACAAAATATACGGGCTGAGGCTCGGACTTTGTTTCCTTCTGACAGACAGGCAGAATTTCGATGAAGAAGATAGCGATACGGTTGGCGATTCTTTTTTTACTTCTTGCAGTGGTGGGTGCGAGCATTCGGTTCATTCTTTTGCGAGACCAAAAGGAACAAAGGAACGAACTGGTTCTCTACGGCAACGTGGATATCCGCCAGGTCGAACTGGCCTTTAACGCCAGCGAACGCGTTGCCGAGATCGTCGTGAAGGAAGGCGAGGCAGTCAAAAAGGGACAGCTGCTGGCTGTTTTGGAAACCGTTCGGCTCCAGCACGATGTGGAGCGCGTCCAAGCACGGGTGGCTGCGCAGCGGGATGAGGTCGCCAAGTTGGCTGCCGGAACCCGGGTCGAGGAAATCAACCGGGCAAGGGCCGAAGTCGAGGCCGCCAGAACCCGGGCCGATGATCTCGAACGAACGTATCGGCGCCTGCGACCCTTGGCGCAGAAGAAACTGATCGCTCCGGAGCAGATCGATCAGGCCAGGTCCAGGGCCGATGCCGCCCAGGCCCAGTTGCAGGCGACCGTACAGGGTCTAGAACTAGCCCTCGCTGGTCCCCGGAAAGAAGACATAGCTGCGGCCCGGTCGCAGTTGAAGGCGATAGAGGCCGAGTTGGCGCTGACCGGGCAGAAACTGGCAGACGCCGCCCTGTATGCACCATCCAACGGCGTTATCCAGAACCGCATTCTTGAGCCCGGCGATATGGCTTTCCCTCAGAAGGCCGTTTTTACCTTGGCTCTGATCGACCCCGTCTGGGTCCGCACCTACGTTCCGGAAACGAAACTGGGCAACCTATTTCCGGGCATGACCGCCCATGTGGTCACCGACAGTTATGCGGACAGAACCTATCCGGCCTGGATTGGGTATATTTCACCCGTGGCGGAGTTTACCCCCAAAACGGTGGAAACCCCGGAGTTGAGGACACGACTGGTCTATCAGGTTCGCGTATTCGTGTGCAATCCCCGCAACGAGCTTCGACTCGGCATGCCTGCCACTGTTATCATTCCCTTGGATCAGTCGCACCCGTCGGCTGGTGCTGAGAGCATTCCCCCGTGCAAGGAGGAATGATGCCGGCGGCCGTCGATAAGGGATTCGGGCCAACGGCTTCAGCGGACGACCCGGAGCGACCGGCCCTGGAGTTCAAAGGCGTATCCAAGTTTTTCATGCAGGGAAAACGCCGTATACCGGCGTTACAAGACGTCCATGTCCGCATCGCCCGAGGTTGTATCACTGGCCTGATCGGCCCGGACGGTGCCGGCAAGACGACCCTGATGCGCCTGGCGGCCTGTTTGTTGAAACCGGTGGCCGGCGCTATCACTGTGCTCGATATCGATGCGATCGCCGATCCGCTGAAGGTGCAGGCCAGTATCGGGTATATGCCTCAACGATTCGGGCTCTATGAAGATCTCAGCGTTCAGGAAAATCTGGATCTTTACGCGGACCTGCAAGGCCTGATCAAGGCCGACCGCCCTGCACGTTACGCAGAGCTTACCCGGATGACCAATCTCGGTGCGTTCACCAAGCGGTTGGCCGGGCGACTGTCCGGCGGAATGAAGCAGAAGCTCGGCTTGGCCTGTACGTTGTTGCGGCCACCGCGACTGCTGCTGCTGGACGAACCCACGGTCGGCGTCGATCCGGTATCGCGCCGTGAACTCTGGTCCATCGTCGACCGGCTGGTGGCAACCGAAGGGATGAGCGTGCTCCTGAGTACCGCTTACCTGGACGAAGCCGAGCGCTGCGACGAATTGGTGATCCTTCATGAAGGCCGGGTTCTCGGCCAGGGTCCGCCGGGTGATTTCAGAGAGAAGCAAAAGGGCCGGACGTATACGGTGACGGTCGACGGACTGAAAAAGCGTGAACTGCAGGAACGACTGGCAGATGCCGCAGGGGTCTTAGATGCTGTTATTCAGGGGGACGCGGTCCGCATGGTGATGGCCGACATGCAAGCGCCCGACCCGGCACTCCTGCTGCCGGGCGTGCCGGATGTCGATTTCACGGCAGTGCCTCCCCGGTTCGAAGACTGTTACGTTGCCATGCTCCAGGCCGAACGGACCGATGAGGCTGTCGACCGGAAACACTCTGCTGAAATGGATACCCGGGTGTCGCCATTTGTGGCGAACGAAGCTGTCATCAGGGTCGATAATGTCCAACGCCGGTTCGGCGACTTTTATGCCGTCAAGAAGGTTTCTTTCGAAGTGTTCCAGGGCGAGGTGTTTGGTTTACTGGGCGCCAACGGTGCCGGAAAGACCACGACTTTCCGTATGCTCTGCGGTCTGTTGCCGGTCAGCGATGGTCAGCTGAGCGTGGCCGGGCGTGATCTGCGGCGCGCGGCAGCCAAGGCCCGGGCCCGTATCGGCTACATGTCACAGAAATTTTCACTTTACGGCAATTTGAGCGTTCGTCAGAATCTGCAATTCTTCAGCAGCGCCTACGGATTGAGCGGAGCCCGGCGCCGCGACAGGATCGACTGGGTCCTACACCGCTTTGAACTGTCCGAATTGGCCGATGCTGTCAGCGGGGAATTGTCACTCGGTTTCAAGCAACGGCTGGCTTTGGCTGCTGCCCTGATGCATGCACCGGAAATCTTGTTTCTGGACGAGCCTACCTCCGGGGTGGATCCCATGGCGCGCCGGGAATTTTGGCGTCACATCAATTCTCTGGCTGCATCCGGGGTCACCGTGCTGGTGACCACCCACTTCATGGAGGAAGCCGAATACTGCGATCGGTTGGCGATCATGGCCGCCGGGGAAATTCTTGCCATCGGTAGCCCGATCGAAATCAAGCGAAAAGCCTCCGATGGGCAAGAGAAATCCGTTCAAACCATGGAAGAAGCTTTTATCGCACTGATCGAACGGCAGGCGCAACCGGAGATATCGACATGAAAGCCTCGGGAGACGACGGCCGTAATAGGACCGCAACTTTGGGAAAAGCCCGCGGGGGTGGAATGATGCGGTTGCGTGGTCTGGTGCGTAAAGAGTTTTTGCAAGTGGTGCGGGATCCGAGTAGTATTGGAATTGCTTTCCTCATGCCGGTGGTCCTGTTGCTGCTGTTTGGCTATGGTGTCTCCCTCGACGCAGAACACGTGCCCATCGCCGTCGTCGTCGAGAAGCCCGATGCCGATACGGCAGGCTTCCTCGCGGTTTTCAGGAACAACGACTTCTTTGCCCCGGTGGTCATGCAGGGCATGAGGCCGGCCGAAGCGGCGTTGATGCAGCATCGTGTGGACGGCATCATTTACTTGCGGGCTAATTTTGCAAGGGATCTAAAACGGCCCGGCGGCGCGGCGGTGCAGGTTATTTTGAACGGTGTCGATGCCAACACCGCCCGACTGGTGTCCGGATACGTGGAGGGTGCCTGGCTCAACTGGATCGAGCAGCGCTCATTGAATCTTGGAAACCCGTTGGATCTGCCCGTTCAGGTCGAGCAGCGCATATGGTTCAACAGCGCCGTGCGCAGCCGCAATTTTCTCGTTCCCGGCCTTATCGCCGTGATCATGACCCTCATCGGGGCCCTGTTGACAGCGCTGGTGGTGGCCCGCGAGTGGGAGCGCGGCACCATGGAGGCCCTCATGGTGACCCCCGTGGCCGTGCACGAGATCCTGCTGGGCAAGCTGGTACCGTACTTCATCATGGGGATGGGAGGTATGGGGCTTTCGGTCGCAATGGCAGTCTGGCTTTTCAAAGTTCCGCTGACCGGGTCCCTCTGGGTTCTGACGGCAGCCGCGGCGCTGTTCCTGCTGGTCGCCCTGGGGATGGGGCTGTTTATTTCTAGTGCTGCCAAAAACCAGTTCGTTGCCGGACAGGCCGCCATCATCGTCACTTTTCTCCCGGCCTTTTTGCTCTCCGGTTTCATCTTCGACATCGGCAGCATGCCGAAGGTGGTCCAGGGCGTCACTCACCTCATTGCCGCGCGCTATTTTGTATCCATACTTCAGACGGTATTTCTGGCCGGCAACGTCTGGTCGGTAATTCTGCCAAACGCTTTGGCATTGATGGTGTTTGCCGCGATTTTTCTCGGTCTGAGCCGTAAAAAGTCACGCAAGCGACTTGATTAGAAGTGATTTCAAAACCTCAGATCACATGCCCAGGTGCAAGGCGTGGGCCGACGAAAAAACGCAGCATACATGGGCGTATGTGAGTATTTTGAGGAGGACCACAACACCGCAATTGGGTGTCAGATAGGGTTTTGAAAACACTTCTGGGAGGTACCATGTTCCTGCGAATCCTCGCCTTGATGCGCAAAGAATTCCTGGCGCTGATGAAAGACAAGAAGAGCCGTTTCACCATCGTCATCCCGCCAATCGTTCAGCTTCTGGTATTCGGCTATGCCGCCACCTACGACCTGAACAGCGTGCCTTACGCCGTTTATGACGAAGACCGGGGCGCCGCGGCCCGTGACCTACTGAGCCGCTTTAAAGGGTCACCCAGCTTTCAGGAGGTTGCGCAGCTGGGGCGTGATGCCGATATCGCCCCCCTGATCAACCGCAGGGGGGCGCTCTTGGTGGTTCACATCGGCCCGCAGTTCAGCCGTAACCTGCTGACCGGCAGCAAGGCCACCCTTCAGGTGATCGTGGACGGTCGCAATTCGAACACCGCCATGATCGCCCTCAACTACGTGAGGGCCATTGTTACCCGGTATAACCTGGAATGGATCCAACGCCACGGTGGCGCTTCACCCCCGGCCCATTTGGATATCCGGGCTTGGTTCAACGCCAATCTGGAGAGCCGCTGGTTTATCGTTCCCGGTATTATCGGTTTACTGACGCTGGTGGTCACCCTTTTGGTAACCGCTCTCAGCGTGGCTCGGGAGCGGGAGCAGGGGACGTTCGACCAGTTGTTGGTGACCCCTTTGCGGCCGGTGGAAATCCTGCTTGGCAAAGCCTTGCCCGGCTTCATCATCGGGACCGTGGAGGCAACCGTCATTATCATGATTACTGTCTTCTGGTTCGATGTCCCCCTGCGCGGCCATGTCATTACGCTTTACACCGGCCTGTTTCTCTTCATTCTCTCGGCCATTGGCATCGGTCTGATGATTTCCTCCCTGGCAGTTACCCAGCAACAGGGGCTGATGGGTGCGTTTCTGTTCATGGTGCCGGCCATCATCCTTTCCGGATTTACCACCCCGATTGCCAACATGCCGGAATTGGTGCAAAAAATCACCTTGCTCAATCCGCTGCGGTATTTCATGGTGGTCATCCGGGGTGTGTTTTTGGAAAACACACCGTTTCATTTACTATTGCATCAATACTGGCCCATGGCGGTTATCGGCTGCATCAACCTGGCCGCCGCGGGCTGGCTGTTCCGGCATCGGATTAACTAGTGCTCAGCAAAAAAAATCTCATTTATGAATTGGACACTGTTCAGGGTTTCTTATAAAACCATGGAAGGGCACCAACTCCCCGTTCATAAATGGTCCTTTTCCGCATCATGGGATTTGCAGGGTGCTGACACGTTAGAACTTCTGAGTTATATTGAAAAAGAAATATAAAGGAAGGTTTGTCATGTTTGATTATCCCTATCTTGTCGAGTTGCTTACACCGAAGAGATCGGCAGACGATCGAGTGGATCGTCTCCTGGACCAATTTGCCGAGCGGTACCGGAGGATTATTGACGCCGGGTGCGGCCTATCCATTCCGGACAACCCGATGGGACAACCCAGGTTGGGGGCACTGGAAAGTTTTGGTTTAAGAGGCCTTTTGGTCGACCCTGAAAAGGTCGTGATGAATCTGAACACGTTCCACACCCAAAAAGAGCTTGACGGGTTGTTGCGTAGAGCGGCGGAGGTGAACTTGAAGTACATTCTGGTTGTCAGAGGGGACGGCGGCCCCCTGCTGCCCACGCTTGACCCGAAAGGCATCGGTGGGCAAAAGAGCGTTGCGACCTCCACCGACGTGATCCGATACATCAACAGGGAGTATCCAGGCCGATTCATGACCGGTGCGGCCTTCAACCCTTATAAACCCATGCCGTTCGAGTTGAACCGAATGCAGCAAAAAATAGACGCCGGCGCAAAATTCGTGGTGACCCAACCGGTCATCGGACAAGACGAAAACGTCGACAGGCTGAAAGATTTTAACATAGCAGTCATCGTCGAAGCCTGGATGTCGAAGAACATCGATCTGCTTTACAAAAGCGTTGGTAAAGACAAGGACGAAAAAGCAGACGCATACGATCCCATCGGAAACCTGAAAACACTCCACGAATCATACCCGGGGTGTTGCGTCTATTTATCCATGATCAGCTTCAAACAGGATTTGGAGACCGTCTTACCGAGGCTTCCAGCGTAGAACGTATCCACGTTGGCGGCAAATTTTGACAGGAGACGAATTGTGCCGACGCCCTTTCGATCCTCAAGCCGGGTTGCCGGCTTTTCGCTTCAAGGAAACGATGCAGCTTTTCAACATCGACACCGTTCTTTCCAAGCGGGATGCCTGGTAGGCTTCGGCCACCTCCGGTGGCATACCCAGCCACACGGGAGTGGCGCCCACGGTTGACTCGATGCTGCGGATGTTTGGCGATCCGGGGCCGTAAGTTTTCGTCAGACAGCTTCGGGTCTCCTCGTTCCAGGCGGCATATAGTTCTTTATTCAGAGGCCGGAATTCCAATAGGTGCTGGGCCGACTCTATCTGCTGTTCCAGAAGGGCAATGCCGGCGTCGATGTCAATTTTACTTTCGTTATTTGCATTCATTGTGAATTCTCGTGAAATATCCGGGTTAGGTCGTGTTGTCATCCGTCGTCAGTGCCGGCGGCTTCAGCCACTGGCCTGACTGGCGGTAGTCGAGGCAGATCTCTTTCAAGCGGTCCTTGTTCGCTTTGAAGCGCGATTTCATTCCCACCAGCCATTCACGGTGTTTCAGGGCGTCTTCCAGGGTTAAAAAGAATTCATGCTCGCTTCTGGCGATCTCGAATACCGGGCGGCCGTTTTCCACAACCATCTTACCGGCGTTACTGCACAGCATGCACCTGACCTGGTCGTCTTCCTTAAAGCGAAAGGTTTGCCCGCCGCACACCGGGCAGCAGGGCGTTTTTTCAGTCTCAGGTTCCCCGATAAGCGCCCGGGACATGTCTGCCGCCGTTTCGCGATTCTGCTGATTGAAAAAAACCTCACCCGGTAGCGCTCCGTAGACAATACGCCGCATTTTAATATCCGCGAAGAGCATTTTCAGAAAGCTCTCCAGCCCCAGCATGGTGTAGCCTTCCTTGCCCTCAATTCCGGCAATTCCGGCTGCAACCGCCGGTTTCCCCCACATCTTCTCTATGTATGGATACAGGGCAATACCCCGGTCGATGAATCGCTTCAGGCAGGCATTGGGTCCAAGGAAGTAGGTGGGTACGGCAACGATCAGTGCGTCGGCTTCGACGATGGCCTGCGCGACCGATTGAAAATCGTCATCGATGATGCATTCGTTTTTAAACAGGCATGTGTAGCAGCCAGTGCAAGATTGGATGTCGTATTCGGGCAGGCGCAGGAGTCTCAGGTCGTGGGGTTCTGAGATACGGCGGCTGATCTCCTTGGCCATGATTTCGCAGTTGCCGAGCTTTCGGGGTGATCCGATGATCGCGAGAATATTTTTCAAAACGGTCTCCTGCTCAACAGTGATGCAACTTAATGCGGGATGCTTTCATTGCATATCGTTTACAACGAATTGCATAAAATTGGAAGAGGATCCGGCAAGAGCAGGTTGTTATGGCCGGACGGGGATATGCTTTTTATTCCGGGCAGGCGAACTCCGCGGACTTTGACCCGGTTCTATAGACGCATTAGTATATTCACTAAAATTGAGGGTGAACATTGATGGTGATCCGGCCTTCTCAAAGAACTGATGCAAATTCCATGTCTCGTATCTACGTGCAATCCTGGCGGGATACCTATCTGAGTGTGATTCCGTTTGGTTTTCTATTCGATATGTCGGAATCCCAGCATGAACAGGAGTTTTTGAATGAAATCAATAGCAAGAAGGTTATCAGTTTCGTGGCCGAAGACGCCGACAGGGTTGTCGGCTTTATTACGGGCGGTAACGAAAGGAATGGAAACGATATTTACAGTGGTGAGATCTACACCCTTTATGTCCTGAAAAATTTTCAGCGGCAGGGTTTCGGTGGAAAACTTGTTTCTGCATTGGCAACGCAGTTCAACCAAAATAGCATATATTCCATGCTGGTGCGGGTCCTCAAACTCAATCCTTACCGGCGATTTTATAAAAAAATCAATGGTACCTATATCAAAACCGAACACTTGACGGTTGCCGGGGAAATCATGGATGTGGAAACATACGGCTGGTTGGATACAAGCCTTATCTACCTATAAACTCTTAAAAATTTAGCCTATTGAATTGTACGATCCATATGAAATTGTCAAAAATGTGAGCCGTGTCCTTAATTATTCTCGTCATGTTGACGCGATCTATCGAATTTCTTCCAGTTGATATTTTCGGCTCCCCAAGCCCAGCTTTTCGGCGTGTACGATTTGTATGGCCGGGTCGAGAGTCGGGTGGAATTTTTCGCCCAGGTTCGCGCCGTGGATGCGGGCCGTGAGGTCCAGGGTGGCCTGATCGATGGCTACGATGTCGGTTGAACCGAGAATGCCGATGTCCGGCACAGCTTTTTTCTGATTTTCATTCAGACAGTCACAGTCCTGGGTCATATCGACCATCACGTTCAGGTAGACGGCTTTCGGGCCGAAATGTCGCACCACCCCGGCGGCGTGTTCGGCCATACTCCGCTGCAGGACGGCCGATTCGATTTCCCAGTCGTACTTGACCGCCCCGTATCGACAGACCGCAATACATTCGCCGCATCCGATGCAGTTCTCCCGGGCGATATAGGAGACCCCTTCCTGTTCACTGATGGCATTGGTGGGGCACCATTTACGGCATTTAGCGCAGTTTATACATTTGCCTGAATCCACCTCCGGGGTGATGGCGCTGTGCTGGCGCATTTTTCCGGAGCGGGACGAAAGTCCCATTCCGACGTTTTTGATTGCCGCTCCGATGCCGCTACCCATGTGACCGGTGGCATGGCTGATGACCGCCATGGCATCGGCCAGCAGAATCTGGCCGGCCACTTTGACGCTGTCGTGGAGTTCACCGCTAATGGCCACTTCCGCTTCGTCGGTGCCGGCGAGGCCGTCCACCGCGATGAAGGGGGCCCCGGTCCGGCGATAATGAAAACCGTGGCGGTAGGCATGAATCGTGTGTTTAATGGCGTTCTCCCGCTCGCCCTTGTAAAGAGTGGCAGTGTCGGTGATGAAGGGCTGGGCGCCGGTGGTCTTTGCGACTTTGACGACCGCGGCCGCCAGCTCGGGCTTGATGTGGGTGGTATTGTTTTTTTCTCCAACGTGCACCTTGACGGCCAGCATGTCGAGGGCGCGCAGCCGTTCTACAAACCGTGTCGCCGCCAGAACGGCTGACAGGGCTTTAGCCTGGTCGGCGACCGGTGCGCCGTCGGCTACCTTTGCCAGAAAAACGGTCGGTTTCATCCCGGGTAACCTCCATGTTTGAAAAATATAAAACCTTTACTATTGCCGCAGGATAGTGTCAACGGCGGTACGACCGATGTCTTTCGGCCCTGTATGGTTATTGACACGCAAATACATTCCTGCCACACTCGCTCTATACCTAAAGAAAGTTCCCATCTTTCAGGGCATTCCGATTTTTTTGAATCTATTCATTTCAGTCCGATCAGGGGATTCCCATTGAAGATATTGACCACCCCGAGAATGGAGCGCTGTATCGGTTGCCATGCCTGTTCTCTGGCGTGTGCCCGTCTGGTGCACAAGCGCCTGTCCTGGGACACCGCCGGCATACGTATCCTGTCTTCGGGTGGATTGTCCACCGGCTTCGAAGCCAAACCCTGTCTTGCCTGCGATCCTGCGCCCTGTGTTGCGGTCTGCCCCACTGGAGCCTATTCCCAACGCAAAGGTGGCGGTGTGATCGTGAAAAAAAGCCTTTGCATTCGCTGCGGTGCCTGCGATGAGGCCTGTCCGGTGGATGCCATCTATCTCGATCCCACAGGTGAGCCTTTCGTGTGTATCCATTGCGGCCGTTGCGTTCCGTTCTGCCCGCATGACTGCCTAGAGTTGGTCGATGTGCCCGGCACGCCGGATCCGAAAAGGGAACCGAGGGAGGCGGCACCATGATCCGAGATGATTTCAGAGTGCTGGTTGTGGATTTGTCCGCTGGCCGCGGCACTGTCGAGAGGGTGGAAGGTCGCAGTATGCACGTGGGTGGTAGCGGCTTGGCAGCCGTCCTCTTCGAGCGCTACGGTCAGTTCGATCAGCCCTGGAACGATCCGCACCAGCCGATCATTTTCGCCATCGGTCCCCTGACGGGGTATTTTCCATTGATGAGCAAGACCGTCTGCGCCTTCAAGTCGCCCTACCATGATCAATATGCCGAAAGCCATGCCGGCGGTCGGAGCGCCCTTTCCTTGCGTTTTGCCGATCTGGATGCTTTAGTTGTCACCGGCCGGGCTGAGCGGCCGGTCTGCCTTTCTATCGGATCGCGACATCTCGAGATCAAGGATGTTCACTACCTGTGGGGCAAGGACGTGGGCACCACCGGTAAACTGTTACGGCGCATGTTCAAGGGGTCTGGGCACCGCAGCATACTGCGTATCGGTTTGGCCGGTGAGCAGGGGTCCGCCATGGCCGGCATCAACGTCGACACGTATCGCCATTTTGGAAGACTCGGGGGTGGGGCGGTGATGGGGGCCAAGAACCTCAAAGCCATCGTCATCCAGGGAGATGGCACGTTTGCGCTTCCGGAAGGAAAGGCATACGCTAAACTATTCGAGAAGGTGCATCTGCAACTTACCGATACGGAGATGATGCATAAGTACCACAACCTGGGGACCGCGGCGAACGTCGCGGTTTTGAACGGATTGAAAGCCCTGCCGATTCGTAACCTTCAGCAAACGACCGATCCGAAAATCGAAGCCATTACCGGTGAGAGTTTTGCCGAGCAAACCCTTTTGCGCAACACGGCTTGCTCCGGCTGCCCGGTGGGATGCATTCATGTGGGTTTCGTGCGCGAGAAGTTCATGGAACCCAATCAGTATTTCTATCGCCAGGTGGCCTACGATTACGAGCCGATCTTTGCCACTGGTGCCATGCTCGGCGTGACCGATCCTTTTGCCGTGCTCGACATCATGGATACTGTCGAGCAAACCGGACTAGACGTTATGGCTGCAGGGGTTGCCCTGGCCTGGGCCACCGAAGCGTTGGCGCATGACATCGTCAAGGAAGAAGACACCCTGGTCCCCTTGAAGTTCGGAGAAGCCAAGATCTACACTGAGGCCGTCTGGCATCTTGCCGCAGGATCGAATGAATTTTACCAGTTATTGGCTCAGGGAACCGCAAAGGCCGCCGGCCATTACGGGGGAAAGGAGTTTGCCTGCGTTTTGGGCCAGGAAATGGCCGGTTACGCCACCGGCGAGGTTTATTTCGTTTCCCAGGCCCTGGGCTTCCGGCATTCGCACCTTGACTCCAGCGGCTATTCCTACGATCAGAAATTCGAAGCCATAGACCCTGACGATGCCGTCGAATTTCTGGTGAAAGACGAGCAGGAGCGGGTTTTTTTGACGTCCATGGTGGCCTGTCTTTTTGCCCGCAGTGTTTACAAAAAAGAACTCCTGGCAGAGTGCCTCCATGCGGTGAGGTACGACACGCTCGCAGAGACCATTCCGAAAGTATCACAGGGCTTGCAGGAACGCCGGTGGCACATCCGGCTGGCGACCGGTTATGATCCGACCACCATAGAGATTCCGAAGCGATTCACAGATATCAGTACCTGGAAGGGCCCGATCGATGAAAAAGTGCTGGATCGATTACGTCAGAAATACGCACAAAAAATTGTCGAGATGGGGCGGCCAGAACGCGGTTGACTGAGAGGTGCTTTGCAAAGAGGAAAGCTTGTACTCGATGTGATGACCTATTTGAAGACCTAATTTGTAAAGCTTAACCCGGATGTTTCACGCCCCTGAGGGATTCATTGGCAAGGCACTCAAGGGTGCAGCCGTAGTATTATACCTATGAATGCCTGCTATAATTTTTTTACCTGATGGTATTCATACCAATGGCTGATACCCATAAATATAATTCCAATGAGCAAAAGCAGGCCATGGATATAAGTGAATTGTTCCGATATAAGACAACCGACCAGAGTTGCGGCGAACATTGGCGCCCCAATTCTTCCAAGAAAATCCACCCAGAAGCGGTTATGATAACGATTCATATATTCCTTTCAATATTCGACGCATCAGGTTTGGCAGACCGTCAAAAGCTACCGCCATGCGTTTGAAAAAATTGTCGCGGTTTTTGGCATCCGCGAATATTTTGCGACACTGCATGCCCCCGGAGCATCACATGTCGCGCTGCTCCACTCCCGTTTAATGAAAACTCTTCGAGTCCTCATTTAGTCATACCTAAAGTTTTCCTCCTCTTTGGACGATGATAAACATAATCAGTCCATCGATTCGATTCAGCCCCCAAATCGCCTAATTGTGCTGCGTTACCTGATGAGTTCAGCAAAAGGAAGCCATCATGCAAAAATTTAAGGGTATCATCTCAACTCTGGCATTTTTACTCATTTTGGTCGGTTGCGCAACCGTATCCAAAGAGGATTGCCTGGTGACAGACTGGCTTGAAACCGGCCGCATGGATGGAATGCGCGGGAAACCTCGGACGGCATTTCATGATCGCGCCAAATCCTGCCTGGAGCATGGCGTTAGCGCAGACCGCCAGGCCTACTACCAGGGGCATGACATGGGTTTGAAGTCTTATTGCACAGAGCAAAAAGGTTTTGATCTGGGAAGCAAGGGGATTGCCTATCAATCCGTTTGTTCTTCCCAATTCGAGAAGAACTTCCGAACCGGCTACCATAATGGATTGCAAATATACTGCTCGCAAGAGAACGGCTATGAGAT
This sequence comes from uncultured delta proteobacterium, assembly GCA_963848135.1. Classification (GTDB taxonomy): domain Bacteria; phylum Desulfobacterota; class Desulfobacteria; order Desulfobacterales; family SG8-13; genus JARFQH01. The sequence continues at coordinate 397,731 of CAWKCK010000005.1, read as the reverse complement.
TGGACGCCAGGGGCGAGCATACCGGAATGTTTGTCCTACCGAGTTGGATAAGGATTTTAAAATTGGTTACATAAAAGGAAAAGAGCTCCACGAACATGAGTCGAAAATTGCCGCACTCCAACGACGCCTGGAAAAATTAGAACGAAAAATAAGCAAAAAAGAAAAGGCGCTGTATGCGGATTACCTGAATGACGCGCAAAGGACCGAAATACGATCTGAACTGAAATCACTTGATCTAGAATACAGAGATATTGCGCGTGAATTGAAATACCTGGAAAAAACAATTTCAATGGGCCAAGGTGAGGTATGAAAAAAGCGATTCTTGTCATTTCTATTATCTTCCTGTTAACAAGCTGTGCAACCACTCATATGGTCAAGCCTGAAAAAGCTCCGGATCTAAATTTCCAGACTGACAAAGCGACACTCATAATTATTCGCGATACTCATTTTGGCGGGGCTATCGTCTTCTGGAATTACTTAGACGAAAAGCTAATCGGCGAAACAATGGGAAAAACTTATTTTGTAACGACAGTCACACCAGGACCGCATTATGTTGTGGTAGCAACTGAGAACACGTGTGTTGCTCATTTTGATTTTAAACCTGGGAAAACATATTTCCTTGGCGAAGGAATCGCCATGGGTATGTGGCGTGCCAGATCATCTGGATTCTATCCAATGACACCCGAAGATGCGACAAAAGCAATGAAGGGTTGTCGATATTTGGAATATGATCCCAAATCAGGGCAAGAAGATATGGACCCTAAATTATATCAGCAAGCCATAGATGAATACTTTAAGGATGTTAGGGAAAATCCAGATGCATTTGCCGATATCCTAAAGTACGACGGTGTCGTAATGAAATAGCGATAACACACCGCTTTTGATTTACAACCTTCTCGCCGCTGATTGCGGCATATCCCACCGCGGATTCAATACAGGAAAACCGCACAGTATCGCTGGGCTTTAGCCTGCATATTTCATAAATTATTTTCGGCAGATCTAAAAGAAGTCAATATGATCTGCAGAAAATCATCCAATGTTGCCGGTTTGACCGCAGCCATCGCCCTCATATCTTTTTGTTTTCGGGTTCTCACATTAACAGGGTGTTAAAAACGTCCTGAGCGAGGGCAAGACAAGGCAAAATCCGGTAAAAAGCGGAGTTTATGTGTGATAAATGAGCATTTTCGCCGAAGCGGGGGTAGGGTTCCGCGGTTCAGCCATTAACGCCGTATTCTCAAGCGCAATAGTTTTTCAACAGCTGTTAACAACACCCTATCCCACCGGGGTGGTCTTTCCGAATGAAAACGAAGATCTGGTGATAATTATTTTAATGCTTCGCAACATCGCATGAATTGTAGTATCTTGCGACTCATTCATAAATTATACTTTTCAAGTCAGTTTCAGGTGCCAGAGCCCTCTTCCGTCTGGCGGATTGAAAGTCGCCAATGAATCAAACGCAAAACTTTCATATATGTATCTAATATGTTTTAGAAAGAGTTGTTTCGGAAATGGAGAACGATAAAATGGATAATGAGCAATCCCGCCGGCACACTCGGGTCGCCGAGATAAAAGCCGAATTGGCAGGGCTACAAAGGGAATTAGATGCATACCCGGAGGGAGATTTAACATCGAGCGCGGCAGAATCGGCGCTGCCCGACGGAACCGCTCAACGGACTGCCGCCCCTCAGAAAAGGGAAAATCGGTTTCAAGGTTTAGCAAATAACCTTAACGTTGGAATATATCGAAACACCTCAGGACCCGAGGGACGGTGCATCGCGGCCAATTCAGCCATTGTCGACATGTTCGGTTTTGACAGCAAGGAGGAATTTTTCAATTCTCCAGTTGTTGACCTTTATCAAAATTCGGATGACCGCCGTAAGTTTAGCGAAAAAATGAAAAGAGAGGGCTTCGTGGTCAACGAAGAACTGAGGTTAAAAAGAAAAGACGGCACCATTTTCATCGGTTCGGTTTCCACAGTGGCCGTCAAAGATGAGTTCGACAATGTTTTGTTTTACGATGGCGTCATAATGGATGTTACCGAGCAAAAACAAGCCCAGGACGCCCTGGTGGAGAGCGAAGGCAAGTTCCGCACGCTTTTCGATCTATCTCCTCAGGCGATCGCTCTGGTCCGGATGGAATCCTCCGCCATTGTCGACGTAAATGATAAGTTTTGCGAATTGTTTAAATTTCAGAGGGAAAAAATTATCGGTAAATCTCCAGTGGATCTTGGATTCTATACCCGCACAAAGCGGAACCAATTTACTTCAAAGCTGGAGAAGACGGGAAAACTCGTCGGGTTTGAAATGGATTTCACCGCCGGCGACGGTTCTATTCTGCACACCCACATGTTTTCGCGGCTGGTAAAAATAAAGGGAGAAGAATATATTCTGACGATTTTTCAGGATCTATCCGAGCAGAAAAAGTTAGAAATGCAACTTCAACAAGCACAGAAAATGGAAGCCATCGGCGCTTTGGCTGGCGGCATTGCCCACGATTTCAACAATATTCTTTCAGCAATAATCGGCTATATCGAGCTGGCTGCGCTCAGCGAAGGGTCGGAGAGTTGCGTTGCTGAACTCAAAGAAGCATTAATGGCATCCAGCAGGGCCAAAGACCTGGTCAAACAAATTCTTGCGTTCAGCCGGCAGACAGATGAGGAAAGGATGCCCGTCAGAGTCTGGCTGGTTGTCAAGGAAGCTGTCAAATTCTTGCGCGCCACCATCCCGGTAACGATAGAAATCAAAACCCGCAGTGGGGAGAAGGCCGGAGCTGTCTTGGCCAATTCGGTCGAACTTCACCAAATCATAATGAACCTTTGCACCAATGCCGTCCATGCCATAGGAGATAAGGAAGGTATTCTGGAGATCGATGTGCAAAATACTGAAATCGATCACACGCAAATTGATGACTTTATGGGCTTGAACCTTGGGCCGTATATCAAAGTTTCCATCAGAGACACGGGTGCGGGGATGCCGCCTGAAATACTGAAACGGATTTTCGACCCTTATTTTACGACCAAAGAAAAGGGCGTCGGAACGGGTTTAGGTCTCGCTGTGGTCCATGGAATCATCAAGAAATATGGCGGGGCAATAAAGGTCGAAAGTGCGCCGGGAAAAGGTGCCACGTTTCATATATATTTGCCCAGAATCGATCAGGCCGCTCCCGATTCAATCGATCAGACTGAATTGCCTTTGGGAGGCAACGAACGCATCCTGTTTGTGGATGACGAAGAAATGCTGGTCGACATCGGTCAGAAAGTACTGGAACGATTAGGGTACGATGTTACGGTGCGGACCAGCCCGATTGAGGCACTTGAACTGTTCAAAGCCAAACCCGACGATTTCGATCTGGTGATTACGGATCAAACGATGCCCGGCATGACCGGAGATGCACTCGCCAGAGCGCTTATGGCGATGAGACCGGACCTTCCGGTCATAATATGCTCCGGGTATAGCCAGCAAATTGACCCGACGAGGGCTGCTGATATGGGAATCAAGGGCTTTGTCATGAAACCGATACTGATAAACGATATTGCCGATGCCATCCGGAAAGCCTTGAACGAATAATCCGTTAACCAGAAGGCCCGCATTACGGAACATAAAAGGGACGTCCCTATGTCTCCCTCAATACGGGGTCTAAGACGGCTTTTTACTTGATTTGCCCGGCGAGTGACGCTTTAGCGCCCACCACGCCACAGCACCCAAGCCGCCGTAGACGGCCGCCATTGCGGCGTTACCCGCCACGCCGCCCCCAATCTTGACATGCGGCGCTGCAGTGGCGGCCAAGTAGATTCGAAACGTTGCGTAGGCGCACAGGGGCGCGAAAACGCCCAGCGAGATCCAGGCCGCGATACGGTAGCGTTCGCTGCCGATAAGTCCGCCGATAGCGCCGCCCCCGTACCACATGAAAGGTACCGTGGGTGCGGTCGCAAAAAAGGCGGGAGCGGAAAAGAGAAGGGGGGTCAGCAATGGATTGGCCTGCTGGGTGCGGGTGGCCCCGTAGCACAGTGTCAAATTGAACACCGCACCGCCGAAGAACAGTCCGTACTTGAACACCACGACCCACAGGGCGCGCCGTTGCTCGGTGTACATCAATGCCAGCATCAGTATAGCGGCGACTATCCCGAAGAAGAGGAACTTCGGGGCATAGGCCCTCAGAAAGATATCCTCGCCTGTAGGCGGCCATTTGCTGCGATGGTTGCGCAGTGCCGGTACGCCGAAAATGATTCCCAAAGCGATGAGCCATACGACCAGTATGGGCCCCAGCGTAAATATCGAGGGCTGCACGAAAAGGGCGAACAGGCTTGGGACCACGGCGAAACCATGACCGATGATAAATCCCGGTGAGCAAAATAGAGCGATACCTGTTGCGCGGAGAAGTCCACGCGGTATCCGGGCAAGGATCAGTCCGCAGGCATACCAGAAGATGAAAGCAGCCACCAGGCTGGCGGCAAAGATGAGTTCCAGGTTCATCTTATTTTCCCTACAGGGTGCATATAGAAATAGAGTCAGGGGCCTTCTGACGCTCCCCCATCACACTCTTTGATCACCAGTTGTCGAAAGCCGAGGTACGCGGACAATATATTATACCAGGACGTACTTGTATAATCCAATAATCTTCAATCCATTTGTCCCCTTGTTGTTTTGACACCCCCGGTCCCGCCGATTCCGACCAAGTAAATTGGTTTGAAACCTTAAGTCTCGTAGATGTTCCATAGTTCAAAAACAAACAGTGCCCGCCAGAAGAAAACTGGTGGGCACTGTCAAGCTGATTAATCGATAAAAGAGTCGTAAGATGGGTCCTGCAATCGGTTCAGATCAGACAGTTTTTTTTTGGTTCCTGGTCCTGGACTGAAGTCGTATTAGCTGCTCTTTGCATCGTATTCGTAACATAGGTTCATCTTTTACCGCCGGCGACCGTGATAAACCGTGATGATTACTTCTGCAACCGGGTTCAGCCAGCGATGAATGGTGCTGTTCAGGTCGCTGATACCGCCTTTGGAATCGGTATCCCCTACAACGCTGCGGTGAACGTGCACGGTGGTGTTGGTGTCGATAGCGGCCGCACCTGTTCCACCGGTTCCGCCATCACCCCCCGGAGCGGCCGGAATGCCCAGCTCTCCTGGTGTGCCCGCGCCATTAATGAGTTCAGTATTGGCCTCGGTGCCGGCGTCGTAACCGTTCAGGTAATAGGTGTAGGTCCCTGGAATTCTGGGGATGCGCAACGAATCCAGTCCCACAAATCCATCGTTTGTGGGCAGCAGCATCGCCACAATCGACAAATACCTGTTGCGGGTTCGGTCGGTGTTCAGAAACACTTCGACTGTCGATTTTCCGGGAGGGAGCAGATCACCGGCCGGGAGTGCAACGGTATCGGCATCTTCCCCACCCACAATGTATACCAATCCGGTAGTGTCTCCTCCTTCGGCCATTGCCTGCAGCGCTTCAGAGGCCGGTTCGCCGGTTTCGAACAAATCGGTGTGTCTGTCATGGGCCGTGATTAAAAGTGGCGTGAACCAGGTGCCGTTCGTCAGGTTTTTCACCGTGACGTTGAACTCTGCGGCAGATGCCTGACCGACAGCAAACGATGTCAAAATCAACAAACCAAAAATCGTTCCGAGTAACTTTCTTTTCATGGTGGCCTCCTTTTCCGTAAGAATTTTGGGATTCAATCGGATCATCCAGACCCGTCGGAGAATACGGTTGTCTGATAGGACCGCATTCGACTGATCGAAACATAAACAGCTCGTGTATCGATTGATTAAAGGTAGGTTAAAGATCCGGTAAAATATTATTTCTGTGGCGCAAGACGGATTTTAATAGTGATTCTGTAAAAGGCAGCCGTGACGGCGGTGGCAGTGTTCAAACGCCATTACGTCGCCGGACTGCAGGCGGTGTATCATCGTGGGAATGGGTGCGAGGCGGCGATATGGAGGGATGTCCGAAATTATTATTGAAAAGCGGATAAGCAGGAAGTGAACGTGATCGGGAATCAGCGCTCAGGCGTAACACGGGGTTTGGGTTCTGTATCGAGATAAATATCTCGAAAGGCGGGTTTTACCGTAAATCAATTGAAAAAAATAAGAACGTCCCGCCTGCGTTTTTTTTGGGTTCTGTGAATCATCCATCGAAATTATACCGTTTAATCGGAAAATCCTATTAACGGCTAATCTTTTCTAATTCAAAAATCTTTTTGGCGGCAGGAACTTGCTTAATGCGGCGCTCGAGTTTAAGCGCCTCACTTTTGGTCATTTTAGAGCTGACACCGATCGCTTCAACGGGCAGTCGTGATTTGGTGTATTTGGCACCTTTACCTGTATTATGCGCAACCAAACGCTTTTCGATATCGTTGGTAATACCACAATACAACGATTCGTCGGCACACCGAACCAGATAGACGACCCATTCATTTTCGTTCATTCGAACGGCTCATTCCATTACAATATTCGACAATTATTTCTCAGGCATTCAGATAATGGTCAACCGTATATCTCAAATCTTCATTCAGGTCGGTCTTGGCGAGCCACTTCAAATAATCAGCCGGAACTTTACTCATCATCAGGCCTTTATGCTTGCCGAAAGGCATCCTGCGATAAAGAACCGGTTTATTTGACACTTCGATAATCTTGGCAACGGCATCATCCTCGAATTCTTCAACCGCTTTGGCGTGAATATGCTGGAAGAGAGCTTCGAGAACAAGGATATCCCCCAAGGCGCTGTGCGCGGTGGCATCGACATTGAGTTTCAGATAATAACGCAGATATTGCAGACTATAACGCGGGATCAGCCCATCCTTGTCTAAATAGCGGGCCAATTTAAAGGTGCAAACGACTCTCTTTGGCTCGATCCCTTCCTTTTTGAGCATATCGACATCAAACGCCGCATTGTGTGCGACCATGACATTGCTATCCGGTTTTATCAGATTCTGGAGCTGATGCCATGCATCGCTGCCGCGGAAGGAGGGTTTATCCTGAACCATTTCATTGGTGATGTGATGAACAGTCATCGCGTCGATGGAGATCGGCATGCCCGGGTTGAACAGTTCATTGATCGTGAGGCCATCTTCAGTTTTGAAGGCGATCTGGCACAACCGGTCCGTCGGGCCCCGGTCAGTGGTTTCGGTATCGAGAAAGATGAACATAGTGGAGTAAGTGTCTTGTTATATCAATTTCTTTAAAACCCAATATGCGGTGTAACCTACACCGCCGGCAATTGTCAGCATGATTCATGGTCGGCACAACTCAGTATTTTTGAACTTCCAGGCATAGAGGCTGAGTGCGGCCAGTCCGAGAATCAATCCCAATATTTTTGACAACATATTCCGAGCACCTCTCAATCAGATGCGATTTTACAACTAATCGATATTCCCGCTCTGCTGGATGTGTCGATGGTGGTTTTGAAATTGGGCCGACTTTCCACGTAGTCGATAAATTCTCCGATACTCCCCATGCCTAGTATTTCTGGCGTTATGGGCCGTAAAGCAGCCACCGACGACAAGTTTCGGTGCCAGGGCGATGAAATATTTTGTGTACCAGTCTTTATCGGCATCGGAAAAGACAAAATCGAATGGACCCTTTAACACCTCCACGAGTTCATGGGCATCGGCCAGCCGGGCATCGATATATTCGGAAAGCCCGGCTTCTTTGAAATTGGCCAGGGCTTTTTTGTACCGACTCGCATCGATTTCGATGGTAATGAGCTTACCCCCGGTCTTGCTCAGGGCCCAGGCGATCCAGATCGCCGAAAGTCCGGTCGAGGTTCCAATTTCCAGCGCATTCTTGTAATTGTTTTTAATGATGAGATCATAAAGGACCTTACCGTCAGAGTAGGGGACGTTCCAATTATTCCATGCCCCTTTGCGGCTCTCCAGGAACGATTTCACCTTCTCATCGAGTGCCCCGCTGTTGTGAAGTTCTTCACCAAAGCCCTCACGAACGGCAAGGTTCGAAGAGAGGATTGTGGCCACAAGGACAGATACCGAGAACATTTTCAGTGAAAAGCCTATCATTTTTCGCATGTCATTAACTTTGTCTTCAGTGATTTTGGGTCAGGCGCTTTTTTCGGATTGTCGTTCACCTGCCGGAAACGGGCGGCCAGACAGAATGATTGTAGCCGTTCACAGGGTTGCAACGTCCAAAGCGCATCAAACCACCTATTTGTATGCATTTACAGGGTGACGCAAATGCAAGGCGTCGGGCGCGCAGACGTACTTTTGTACTTCAAGTGTCCGACAACAAAGCAGATGCGTTGCCCTGTGAATGCTTACGAATGATTTGCCTCAATCTCAGGGCAAAATAACCAGCGGCAAAAAAATATGCCGGCAGGTAAAGCCACCATGCGAAAGGGTTGGGAATCCCCGTCCTTTCAATATTTCCGGGCATCTGAATGATATTTTTCCAATCCCAGCAGAATGCCACGATCATCAGCAAACCACAGCTCAGTTCGACGACCATGTCGTAGCGTTGCCAGCGGATATCATATCCTTTGTCATCAAAATAAATAATGAGGGAACCGGCCGTTACCATGGCCAGTGCGATCAATACCGGTGTGATGACCGGACCGACCCAGGGCAGTGGAATATAGAACAGAAGATCCCATGTCATGAGGCTTTCGGGCCAGCCTACCATGACATAGAGCCAGATGTAGTAAAATATGTCCCATACTCCAAAGGCGATCATAAAATAGCAGAACTTCTGAAATTTGTTCCTTCCGGCAATCCAGCCGGCTGCCACCAGCATAATTATGGTGGCGATTTCACGCCAGAACTCGATACGAACCAGAGGATCGACAATGTATTTACCCTCCTCCCACTCGACGTGCAGGGGGAAGCTGAAATTACCGTCAAAGAAGATTTCGCGCAAATAAACGACCACCGCACTCTCGACCCAGGCAAAGGCCATCGCAAAAACCACCACCCAAAGCCAATTCCTAAAGGCAATTTCAGATTTTTTAATTGATTTTGGCATTATTCATCATGCATTTTCTGGTCGTCGGCCTCGAAAATAAGCGCTGCACCATTGTTACAATATCGTTTACCGGTAGGATGTGGCCCATCGTCAAAAACATGGCCGTGATGGCCACCACAGACCGCACAATGGTATTCGATGCGTGAGCGAAATAGCTTTGAATCTTTTTTCGTTTCGAAAATCCCGGGCAACGTTTCGAAAAAGCTGGGCCATCCAGTACCACTATCAAACTTCATATTTGATGTAAAAAGCGACGTACCGCAGCCTGCGCATTTGTAAACTCCGCTGTCTTTTTTCTCATGGAGCGTACTTGTAAATGGACGTTCAGTCCCTTCTTTGCGCAAGATACGGTATTGTTCCGGCGTCAGCCGCTGGCGCCATTCATCTTCGGTTAGATCATTTTTTTTCATCGGTCCTCTTTTAATTCCCAAGATAGAGATACTCTACTCTTCCCAAGATATGCACTCCGTCGGACAGGAGTCTATCGCTTCCTCAATACAATCCTCAGGGCCGCCCTCGGGCATGATGACTTCAGCTTTTTCCTCATCCTCATTAAAGGCAAACACCTCTGAGCACAACTCCACACATGATTCACATCCGACGCATTCATCGGTATCGATAACAACGCGTTTAGCCATTTTGAACACTCCTTTAGGTAATGGGTAGATTAACATCCGACCGTATTATAGAGGAGGGTAAGTGCAATGAGCATCGTTGTCAAATGAGGTAGCGTCACAAAAAGTAGCACGGTTAGCGTCAAAATCGTTTCGGGACATCCTGTATTCCCCCTGTCAAGCTTTTACTTTTTTATATTGATTACAACTTGTTATAATATTTGTAATCAAATGGACGCACTTATCTTCTACGTTTTTGGTTAAGGAATTCGGCGGATAAACTCGCTTGTAAATGAGCCCTGACTTGATCGTTACTTTTATACGGCATATCCCTGACAGAGAGGGATCACCCATCATCCCTTGTCAAAGTTTGGGGCTCAGCGAGAGGCCCTTAATTGTCCCTCCAGAGGTCTCAAAGCCTCAACGTCCATTCTCGGGCTCTCTCGCCGAAGTCTGTTCGATTCAAGCTATATCTTCAGATATGACGGGCTGAACGGTTCCTTTTTCTTCATCAAGGTCCAGGCGATCACCAAAAATTTTGACGCCAACTTGACACGCATTTTGGTGCGAATACCTTTTTCTTTTTCTCTGCCTTTCAGGATGCTGTGATAATAAGCTCTGAACTGCCTGGTCAAGCTCGAGGCCACCAAAGCTGCCTGGTAAAGAGCGTAACGCAAATCGCCTTTGCCTTTCTTGCTGATTACCGGCACGGCGCTGCGGCTTCTTTTACCGCTGCGCGAAGCATTCAGGTCAAAGCCTGCCAGTCGTTTGAGCTGCTGGATGTTTTCAAAACGGTGCGGGTTGCCGATCGCAGCCAGCACGACCGCCGACACATACGGCCCGAATCCTGGAATTGTCTGCAGGTGAGCATACTCCTCGCAGCTGCCGCTAATCTTTTCGATTTCCTTCTCGACTTTTTCGATCTGCTCTTTGGTGCTTTTGATATTCTCGGTAAGGACTTTTGCTTCAAGTTGCATCGCAGTGCCGGGGCGACAGCCGATCGACTCGCCGGCCATCTCCCAAACTGTGCGTAGACGACGACGTTGACGGATGCCTCGGCAGCGCTTTGTTACCCGATTAAAAAAGTCTTCAAATTCCAAAGATCTGATTTTCTCGGGAGACAAAAACCAGCGCACTATGGCCAGGTTCTCGTCTTCAGCCTGATTCCACGATTTGTCGAGCTCCGGAAAGTACTGTGCCACAAGATTGTTGCGGATGCGCACCCGGCAGCTGTGAAGCTGCTTCTTTAAACGCTTTCGCAACAACAGCAGACTGCGCAGTTCACGGATCGGCATGCCGGGCAGATCATAATAGTTGCATTTTCCCTGGCTGATAAGATCGGCCACATTGGCTGCATCTTTGGTGTCGTTTTTGTCCCAGCGCCCATCGAGCAATGTCCGGTTTTTCTTTATGGCCTCATTGGTGACATACACGACCATGTGACCGTGCTCGATGAGCTTCTCGGCCAGAGGTTTATGATATACACTGGTTGGTTCAACACCGAAAACGACCTCTCTGAAACCGTCGCGGTCCATGTAAAACTGCACACGGGTTAGAAGCTTCTCCAGCCCTTGCCGTGAATTTTCAAAGATCAAGCCTTTCAAAACGGTTTTACCGTTTGCGGTTCCCAGGAAAGCGTGATGCGTACTCTTGGCGATATCGATTCCTACGATCAAATGACGATCCGAACCCCGAATCTCCTGCTTGAGTTGACGGAACCCCTCGATCCTGCTAAGGTCAGAGTCGTTCATGATAACCTCCTTTTAGCTGTGGGTTTAGGTTTTGGGTGCCCTTATGCTATCAGGAGGTTATTTTTTTACAAGGCGATAATTACTTTCTTTTTTACTACTCTTGGAAGTATATTCTATAGTTATTTCAATATATAACGTCCATTCTGTTCCCCAAACTTGCTGTAACTTCATAGGCATTGACACAAATGTATGCTCCCCTATATTTCTTTGAGATGAAAGTTCCTATTTTCATTTAATTTCGTAAACGTTATCGGATACCTTGGGGCCCTGTGAAAGTGCCCTTGGTTCCGCTTAAATGGTTCGCATGAAGGAGAGGGCATGGAGCGTAGGCTCGCAGCGATTCTGCATGCCGACGTAGTTGGTTACAGCCGCTTGATCGGTTCCGACGAGGAGGCAACTCTGGTTGCGCTGGATGCGAGCCGCGCGGTTTTCGAGGAGAGCATCATCGAGCATGGCGGTCGCGTCGTCGACATGGCCGGCGACAGCATCCTGGCAGTCTTTACAGCGGCGACGGCCGCGGTGAGAGCCGCGCGGGACATCCAGGTCGGGCTATCCCGGCTGGACAAACCCGTGACTGCGGGCCAGCACATGCGATTCCGCATCGGCGTCAACCTCGGAGAGGTGATCGAAAAGTCCGACGGCAGCATTTACGGCGACGGTGTCAACGTGGCGGCGCGTCTCGAGGGTCTGGCCGAACCTGGTGGCATCTGTATATCCGGGCGGGTGTACGAACAGGTCGAAAACAAGCTCGAGATTGGTTTCGCTGACCTCGGACCCCAGGCGGTCAAGAACATCGAAAAGCCGGTCAACGCATACAAGTTGCTGCTGGATCCGAAGGACGCCGGCAAGACCGTCAGTGCTCATAAAGCGAAGGCATTGGCGCGGTTATGGCTGGCCGCGGCAGTTACCATTCTGGTTGCGGTGGCCGGAGTTAGCGGCATCCTGTATTATCAGGCGAGGCCCGCGTTTGAGCCCGCCTCTGTCGGCCGTATGGCCTATCCGCTGCCCGACAAACCGTCAATCGCCGTGCTACCGTTCGAAAACTATTCGGACAATGCGAAGCTGGACTTCTTCGCCAGGGGCCTGACCGAGGACCTGACGGCGGCGCTTTCGAGGGTCCCAGAACTATTCGTGATCGCAAGAAGTTCCGCTGCCACCTACAGGGGAAAGCCGGTCGACGTGAAACGGGTGGCCGAGGAGCAGGGCGTCCAATACGTGCTCGAGGGCAGCGTTCAGAAGGCGGATGATAAGCTTCGGATCACCGTCCAGTTGGTCGATGCTCTCAACGCACGCCACCTCTGGGCGGATCGCTTCGACCGGCCGGCAAGGGATGTATTTGCGCTGCAGGATGAAATCGTCAAGCACGTGATCGTTGAATTGCAGGTCGAGCTCACACAGGGCGATGCGGCGCGCATGGCGGGTCGGGGAACCAGCAATCTCGAGGCCTGGCTCCTGCGGCTCGAGGCATATGCTGAATTCATGAAGTTCACCCGGGAAGGGATGATACGCGCCCGTGAGCTATACGAGGCCGCTCATCAGGCGGACCCCGATTGGTCGTGGCCTGTCGCCGGACTCGCCTCCGTCGATTGGTATGAGGCCAAAAAGGGGTGGAGCGCCTCGAAGGAAGCGTCAATCCGGTCCGGTATGGCGTTGGCACAGCGGGCCATCCAGATGGATCCGGATGCGACGCTCGGTTACCAAACGCTTGGGAACCTTTATGCTTTGAGCGGTCAAGGCGAACGGGCTATCGAGTTGAGACGCAAGGCCGCCGAACTGGCGCCAAACGATGTCCCTGCGGTTGCCGGACTGGCCACGCGCCTCAAAGATTTTGGCGGAGAACAGGAGGCAGTCGAGCTATTCGAACGGGCGCTGCGGCTGAGTCCCAAGCATCCCTGGTGGCTCCCATCCGCCTACGGCGTGGCGCTGCACCTCGTGGGTCGCAAGGAGGAAGCCGTTGTGTCGTTCGAGAAGGCTATCGCACTCAACCCCAATCACGTTATCCCCCAGGCATTTCTCGCTGCTGTATACGCCGATCTCGGCCGGTTGGACGAAGCCAGACTGGCCGCCGACAAGGTCATGCGGCTGAATCCGAAATTTAGCGTCGGCCGATTCATGCAGAGCCACACCCTCCACGACCCGGAACGAGACACTCGGTTCAAAGACTTATTGCAGCAAGCGGGTTTGCCGGAATGATGCGCAGGAATTTATCCATAAATTGAATAAACTTGAGGGGACTCAAAAATACAGACTTCCGACCGAAGCGGAATGGGAATATGCCGCAAGAGCCGGCAGTCAAACAGCCTTTGCAAATGGAGATATATCGATACTCGATTGCGGTTAATGATCCAACTTTGGATGAAATTGGATGGTACCGCGGAAATTCAGATCGCTTTCCCCACAATCCTGTTGCGTAAAAGAAACCAAATGCGTGGGGGATATATGACATGCACGGCAGCGTCGCGGAGTGGTGTGCCGATTGGTATGGGAATTATCCGCCAGGGTCTGTAACTGACCCTACCGGCCCATCCGATGGCACGGAACGCGTGCTGCGGGGTGGCGGATCAGCCGATGACGCCAGGAGCTGTCGATCAGCCAATCGTTACAGTCTGAGTTCTGACATTATATTCGACTGTATCGGATTTCGTCTTGTACATTCACCTTAGTTTTTATTTTAAGACCTCCTTACGATATTTCGAAATGTAAAGAATACCACCTACGCTTGACCTTTGAGTCCATTCATCATTCGAGAAGGAGTCGGTCATGATCAAAACGCAGGCCGTCATTGAAAAAAGTGGGTCGACAGTTCCAGGCGACGGGCGAGGCAATGGAAAACTGCAGGCCTGAAAAGATTTTACGAAATTTTCGGGTTAACTGAGATCTGGTATTGAGGTAGAAAGTTCTTATTTCTGAGACAGGTTTCATATAATGGATTCCATCCGCAAAATAATCCATATCGATATGGATGCATTTTACGCCTCCGTTGAGCAGCGCGATTGCCCATCACTGAAAGGAAAGCCCGTCATTGTAGGGGGTGATCCCCAGGCAAGGGGTGTCGTTGCCGCATGTTCATATGAAGCCAGAAAATTCGGTATACACTCAGCCATGGCATCATCCACGGCACACAGATTGTGCCCCCAAGCGATATTCATCCGGCCGAGGTTCGATGTTTATCAATCCGTATCTGCGCAAATACGGGAAATTTTCTGTGAGTATACCGACCTTGTGGAACCGTTATCCCTGGATGAGGCCTTTCTCGATGTCACCCAAAATCATAAAGGGATGAATTCTGCGACCCTTATCGCGCAGGAAATAAGGCAAAATATTTACGAACGAACGAATAAACTGACCGCTTCGGCAGGGGTGTCTTTCAACAAGTTTCTTGCCAAGGTGGCTTCCGATTTCAATAAGCCGAATGGAATCACGGTTGTTCCGCCGGATGCGGCACCAGAATTTATTGACAAACTGCCCATTAGAAAGTTCTTCGGGGTCGGCAGGGTGACCGAGGGGAAAATGCTTGGTCTCGGAATTAAAACCGGTGCCGACCTGAAAAAATATGAAAAGAGACAGTTATTACGGCTGTTCGGAAAAGCGGGCGGCTATTATTATGATATCGCCCACGGCCTTGATGACCGGCCGGTCCAGCCAAACAGGATCAGGAAATCCATCGGGAAAGAAACGACCCTGCCGGAGGACATCGACGAAATCGATCAGATGGTCGAAATTCTCGAGTCCCTATCTTTCAAAGTCGAAAGTTCATTGAACAAACGCGCGGCGAAAGGGCGGACAGTCACTCTTAAAATCAAATATTTCGATTTCAAGAGTATCACCCGCAGTATGACCGTTGAAGATCCGGTCGAGAGCGCATCTGATATTATGAAGCATGTCAGATCGCTGCTTCAGAAAACAAAAGCCGGTAAAAAGAAAGTCAGGCTTCTAGGGATATCGATATCCAATTTCGAGGGACAGGCATCTTGTATCGATAGCTGCGGGCAGTTGCTATTGCCTTTCAAGTTTCGGCAAAATCCTCTTATTCGAAATGGGGAAGAATTCTGGTAGACTCCTCCTCTCAAATTGCATCCCTAACGCTTGCGAGCATCCTGCCGCAGGGGTCGAATAACCCTTGATCACGTTGATAATAATGACCACCGTTATACTGGATGTAAAACTCCGGTCCTTGGTGCGACCCCATGAACATATCCCTCAGCCCTTCTTCTCCATATCGCTGCAACACACCTTCGTTTCATGTTGACGTTTTACTATTCGCAAATAGAGCCCCATTGAATGAATAATCCTACAAATGTAACCGATTGAAAATAATCTTCTTTCTAATAAAAGGCGCAAAGCGCGCAGTAGGATTGTGTGATAATACCTTCAATTTGTCTTTAGGCGAAGGGCTTTTAGGCTTAAAACAATAGTAATAATAATCGGTTATAGTGTTTTATGTTTATTTGGAATGTTATTTGCTAAACTCTCTTGAGGATAATTGTCAAAGGGATTGTTACGGTGTTTTGGATCCATAATTTGAACAAGGATTTTGGTGTATGATATTGGTTATAAAAGGATTTGGACGTCATTATGCGTTGGGTCTGCTGACGATGATGTGCTCCCTGACGCTTGTTATGGTTGGATGCGGCGGCGGCGGCGGCGGGGGTGCCGGAGCTGGTGGACCCGTACTCCCCAATGGGGTTTTTGTGGACAGTCCGGTTGAAGGTATGGACTATGAAACAGGTTCTGAGTTCGGACTGACGGGTCTTAGTGGTAGATTTAATTATCGCGAAGGCGAAATGATTACCTTTTCTATCGGCGATGTGATCTTGGGGCAAGCGGCGGGAAAAGACATGCTGACCCCCATTGATCTGGTACCAGGGGCCGCTGACGAGACTGATACAACCGTGACCAATATTTGCCGTTTGCTGCAATCTCTTGATCAGGATGGAAACTTGCAAAACGGTATTCAGATCACGGCGCAAATCCGGGCCGAGGTGGATGGCCGGGCGATTGACTTTAATTTGAGTATCAGCCAATTTGAAAACCACCCGGCCATTGTGGGCCTGTTTGACACCTTGAATGCGCTGAACCTTTTTACAGCCGATACGCCTCGCCAACTCATTTCTGCGGCCGTGGCTCAGAATCATTTGCGCGCGACCCTAAATAACCCAGATATAGACGGCGACGGCTATACCGAGAGCCAGGGCGACTGCAACGACCAAGACGTTGCCATTAACCCAGGCGTCATCGATATTTGCGGCGACGGTATCGATCAGGATTGCAGCGGCAGCGATCAGGTGTGCGATCCGCTAGACCCAGATACAGATGGCGACGGCTATACCGAGAGCCAGGGCGATTGCAACGACTATAACGCTGCCATTAACCCAGGCGTCATCGATATTTGCGGCGACGGTATCGATCAGGATTGCAGCGGCAGCGATCAGGTGTGCGATCCGCTAGACCCAGATATAGACGGCGATGGCTATACCGAGAGCCAGGGCGATTGCAACGACCATAATGCTGCCATTAACCCAGTCGCTATCGATATTTGCGGTGACAGTATCGATCAGGATTGCAACGGAGAAGATCTGACTTGCTTTCCGGGCAACGGCGCATACGAAACACAACTGCTGGTGCTGATCAGCGCGTATCGAACTTCGAACGCACTGTCCCCTCTCAGCTTCGATGCCCTTTTAAATTCGCTAGCAGCAGAGCATAGTGAATACATGCATGCCAACAACAGTATGAACCATGATGGATTTTATGACCGTGCCGATAGAGCAGGATATAGCTATTGTGTGGAGAACGTAGGCTGGAATTACCCTACTCCCGAAGCCCAGTTTGAAGGCTGGAGAAATTCTGCCGGGCACAACCAGAATATGCTGAACACCAACATCGGCTATGCCGGTATTTCAAAGGTGGGCAGTTTTGTAACCTTTTTCGCATGTGGAGATTAGTGCCAGAAGAAGGCCATGGTTTTTTCGGTGCACCCCAAGATCTTGTAATCGGCAGACATGCTCGGAGATTTGTGTTTACATACAATATACTGAAGATTGAGAAGGTATTGTATGCAGCCAGTGGCCGAATGCCTGATGTCTGCTTTCTTTTACTTCCGGCCTCAAACCTGTCCAGCATGGAAAGAAGACAGCAGAAACTGAGGAATTTGTTCACCAGTTGAAGAAATTCATTAAATCATAGACGCTACGCATGTCCGCGTGGTGATCATGCCAAAGCTTGGCCATTTCCCGATGACAGAGAATCCCGAGGGTTTTAGACTTCATTTAATGCCGATTTTGAATGAATTGATGGAAAAGCTTGACCATTGAATAAATAAAGTTCAACACTGCTGATCATTAAAAATAGGAGGTCTTAGATTGAGTATAGTGCGTGCTGCTGTCGTGCAGGATTATCCTGTTGTTTTCGATCGAAAAGCCACCCTTTCCAAAGTCCAAGATTTAGTCAAAGAGGCTGCGAAATTAGATGCCCAAATAGTTGTGTTCCCTGAGGCGTTCGTTTCTGCTTACCCCAAGGGGCTGGATTTTGGTGCTCGTATAGGAATGCGTCTTCCCGGAGGACGTGAGGATTTTCGCAGATATTTCGAAAGTGCCATAGAGGTGCCTGGATCGGCAACTGCCACCATAGGTGCAGCGGCAAAGGAAAACAACGTACATCTTGTAATCGGAGTCATCGAACGGGAATTGGGAACACTGTATTGTACGATTTGCTTCTTTTCACCACAAGGAGAACTTTTAGGTAAGCATCGTAAACTTATGCCGACGGCTATGGAGAGGTTGGTGTGGGGTTTTGGAGATGGCTCTACCATGCCGGTTATCGATACCCCTTTAGGACGCGTAGGTGCAGTTATTTGTTGGGAAAATTACATGCCGTTATTGCGGATGTACATGTACTCTCAAGGGGTACAACTTTATTGCGCACCTACTGCCGATGACCGAGATACCTGGCTTCCCTCCATGCAGCATATTGCACTGGAAGGGCGTTGCTTCGTGCTGAGTGGTTGCCAATACCTGTTGCGAAAAGATTGCCCCGAAGAGTTCAATGCTATTCAGGGTAATGACCCTGATACCGTTCTTATGCGCGGAGGAAGTTGCATCGTAGGCCCCTTAGGGGAGGTCTTAGCTGGACCTAACTTCGAAGGCCCGACCATCCTGCGCGCGGATCTGGACCTCGACAAGATTCCTGAAGGCAAATACGATCTCGATACACCCGGCCACTACGCCCGACCTGACGTGTTCCAACTCAATGTGAACTTGCGAAAACAAAATGCAGTGACAGAATGGGATGGAAATCTCAAGGATCCGTTCGAGGGTTATCAAGAAACATAGTATTTTTATATGATTTAGAAGCGAGCCTACCGGAGGACTTTGACGACATCGATCAAATGGTCGAAATTTTCGAGGCCCTGTCTTTCAAGGTCGAAAATTATTAGGCGTCGCGCATCGATACCTGCGGGCAGTTGCTATTGCCTCTCAAGTTTCGGTAAAATCCTCTTATTCGAAATGGGGAAGACTTCTGGTAAGCGTGATCATCAAGACTAAAAATCGATCAGCTTAACGAAACTCCTTTTAAGGCGCACAGGATGCAAGCTCACAACAATCTACACAAGTGTTGCGCCGAACACCTCTTACTGCCTATCCACCACAGGTAACCCAAATTTCCGGTATTGACGAAAGATCTTGAAACTCAGGTGCGCGATTGGCATCGTTGGTGGACATAGCTGGTCCACGGAAAAAGACATCCTGGCCATTGATGGTTATCATGCCGCCCTGACTTTCGGCCTCTGGATAGCGCATCGCTTCCGCTTTTGCCATAATCCGTGAGTATTCCTCCTGTGATGTATTCATTGTCTCGACCAATTTTTCCGGGGGCAAGCTATCATACATCTTCTTACTGTATTTTTCCTGGTGCGCCACGTGTTCTTTCTGGCGATAAGTTTCCAAGACGACATTCAGCTGCTTTTGGACTTTGAATGGCGAGAGCCTGCGTTGTTCGGCCGACAGTTCGCCCAGCAGTAGGTCAAGTTCGTGAAAATAACCTGCAGATCCCCCTTCAAGTCCCACACCATGACTTTTGGTAAGCAGTACTATCGCCGGGCGGCCACGGAAGGTTCCTGTTGCAGTGGTTTCGAAATCAACCATCAAGTTACCCGTGCGATACGCCTCGGTCGTGCAATGTTCGGCCTCGAAAAAATGGGTTTCGTCACCCAGGTATAAGGTCAAGACATTCACAGGCGTTTTTTTACGCGGCTTGGATGGCTTGTCGTAATAAACGGCTTCCGCTCCGCAACTGAGATTCAATGCCAGTGGCACCTTTGCCCTATTGGATGCGGCGACGACACCTTTCCAACTCAGTGTTTTGCCGTCGAACGTAAAGGCAGGATTTTCTATTTCGTAGGTATCGAACGTCATCGATTTGGTAGAAAATTGAACATAACTTTGAAGTTTCGTACCGTCGCTCTGAATACGTAATTCGCCTTCATCCGCACCCGGTGCCTGACGCCCTTGAATGCTGAAAATGCCCGCGCCGCGGTCTTTGACTTCACATTTTTGCAACTTGAGATCATACTGCTTGCCCTCCACCTCAACCTGGGCGGTGCCGTAACCGGCAGTTGCCGCTTCAAACGCCTGTTTCTCCGCATTCAATTTAGAGGATTTTTTCTGGGCCTCACTATCTGATATGTTTTTGAAAATATTTTCCATTTGCTGCAGCTGTTCCGGGTCCATGCCTGACTTCTTCATCATCTCCATGGCCTGATTCAATTCCTGTTGCTCAGCGGTGTTTCGCGCTTCTTCCGCTTGAACATAACCTATAAAGCCCATCAAAATTAAGAAATATGTTGTTAGCGAAAGTCTATGTGCTAAACTCATCATTTAATCCTTTCCTGCTTCTGAATTGTTTCGCCACGGCCCCTCAGGGATGGACCGGCTCAATACGCGGTTATTTCAAAAGATGAATACACGCTATCTGGAAGCTGAATGTGCTAATGCCAGGTATTCTCGTTTGATAATAAGAGGATACACTCAATTAACCTAATAACATCGCAGATGTTGTCAAGAAATTGACTTTTGCTATCGTTATGAAGACCATTGACATTCTCTTTTGTGATCAATTCTTGCTAATCTCACCTTTTGTGAAACACTGAAAAAATTTCTTAACCAGAATGTGAACACATGGCAGACTATTCGTACGTTCGCCTGCAATTTATCGTCTTTGCGTTGGTATCCGCAGCGTTTACCAACATCTACGTCACTCAGCCGCTATTGCCGGTTCTGCAGAGCGAGTTTTCGGCTGATATGGTGCTGGTGTCTTTCAGCGTGTCTGCCGTCATTTTCGGAATCGCCCTATCCAATCTGCCTTTCGGTTATTTGGCCGATAGATTGCCTATTCATTCGATCATTTTGACCGGTGGAGTTTTGGTGGCCGCCGGAGGTCTGGTTTGCGCGGTGACAAATGACCTTTGGGTTTTAATTGGCGCCCGTTTCCTTCAGGGCGTTTTCATTCCGCCCCTGACAACCTGTATTGCGGCTTATCTGGCAAAAACACTTCCGGTCGCAAGGCTAAATGTCGTGATGGGTTCTTATGTATCGGCTACAGTGCTCGGGGGGTTGTGCGGTCGCTTGATCGGCGGATGGATTCATTCGCCATTGCATTGGCGCTATGCTTTCGTATCTGCATCAACACTCACCCTATTGGCGACATTCGTTGCCGTGCGCGGCTTGTCAGGGCCATCGAGAGAAACCGGCCGGCTTTACAAGGCCATCGGTTTCTGGGAGTTATTGAAGAGCTGGGACTTATGGCGGATATATCTCTGCGCTGCAGGCAGTTTCGCAATTTTCTCATCGGTTTTCAATTATTTGCCATACCGGCTCGGTGCAGAGCCTTTTGGATTTTCCACAGAAATGACGACCTCGCTTTACCTTGTTTATGTCGTTGGTATCTTCATAGGGCCGATAGCCGGTCGAATCAGCAACCGCTTCGGCACTGGAAACACCCTGCTTATCGGGAGTTTCGTTTTGGGAGGGGCTTTGGCCCTTATCCTGTTACCTTCTTTAACGGCTGTCATATTGGGGCTTCTCGGTGTTTGCGCCGGATTTTTCACTGTCCACGCTGCTGCGGTTGGATCTCTCAACCGCAAGCTTTCGAGCGGGCAGGGACGTGCAAATGCTATTTACGTGCTGTTTTACTACCTGGGGGGCTGGTTGGGAATCACAGGTTCAGGATTTGCATACAAACAAGGCGGCTGGAGTGCGCTGATCTATATTTGCATGTTGCTTTTGATCATTCCATTAAGTGCAGGTACTGGTGAGCGCAATAGTCGTCCGTCCGCATGAGCTTAACGCCTATCACTTAAAGCCTGGGGTTACTAAATGTCCCATACTCCCCTTGCAGCCCCTATCAGTCAAATAGGCGCTTAATAAACTGTGCCGACAGCCCGTAGAGGCAAATTCCTCCTATAAGAATGAACGTTCATTGGAGCTAAGGTCATGGATGATAGAGATAATGATTCTCGTCGATACAAGAGTTTTACTAATGCCATTCTCCATCACGTCGGAATAATAATATTTATTTGCTCCGTGATTTTAGATAAGATGGGGATGTTTCCTAAAAACACATGGTTGATATTAATTGTTAGTTTTGCTGGTATTTGGGGTATTGTTGAAATGATCGGTTCTAAATATAGAACTATTGCTGCTATAGGTTTGATGTTGGCCTTTGCCCTCTCAATGTTTGGCAGTGAAGGCGGCAACATTCTGCGCGGATATTAACAAGCAGTGCGGGAGTCTCAAAGAATTTTTTCAAGGCGGGTCAATAAATTCTCGCTTAATTTTCATGCAAGATTCAGGGAGCAATCAATCCCGATCTTTCATTAGATCTTGGCAAGGGACCAAGTGTGCCCCGATATGGGTTCTTTTTGACCGCTCAGTGAAATGATTTCATGAAATGTTCGGCTTAGAAAGGAGACGTAAAACATGCCTGGCAAAAAAAGGAATATTTCAAGGAGGGATTTTATTAAAACAACTGGCACCGTCGGTTTGGGATCGGCGCTTATACCTTTAAGTTCCGTGATACCGGCACATGGTATCTCTGCTACGGAGGAAACTGAACAAATGGTTGTGCCAACGCGACCATATGGAAAAACAGGTGTAAAGGTCTCAATTCTTTCGTTGGGCGGTGTATTGGATATTTATGACCAGTTGATATTCAGGCAGGCCTTTAAATTGGGCGTAACTTACTGGGATACAGCCGATTCATATTCATGGGGGAAAAATGAAAAAGCCATTGGTAAGTACTTTACCAAGTTCCCAAACGATCGAGAGAAGGTGTTTCTGGTCACTAAAGCAAGAACTTCAGATCCGAAAAAATTAACCGAGAAATTAAATACCTCACTTCAACGATTGAATACGTCGTACGTCGATATGTATTTCATTCACTATGTCAGTGATGTCAAAAACGAAATGACAAATGAGGTCAAAGCCTGGGCTGAGAAAGCCAAATCGGAAGGAAAGATTCGTTTTATTGGATTTAGTTCTCATAAAAATATGGAAGACTGTATGCTTGATGCGGCTGAACTTGGATGGATCGATGGAATTATGATGAGTTATAATTACCGGCTCATGGTGAAGGACAAAATGAAGAGAGCGGTTGATGCCTGTGTTAATGCAGGAATCGGATTGACTGCCATGAAAACCCAGGCCGCTTTCTCAGCTAACTTTTATGCCTCGATTGGCTCCGAAACTGATGCTGCCATGAAAATGACCGACAATTTATTAAAAAAAGGCTACACTGCTGAGCAGGCGAGACTTAAAGTGGTATGGGATAATAAAAATATCGCCAGCATCTGTTCGGCGATGCCGAATATGACCATCCTGCAGGCGAATGTTGCCGCTGCATTGAATAAAATGCACTTATCTGAAGGTGATAAACAACGCTTGGAACAATATTCTCAAAGAACAGCCCCCGGCTACTGTGCCGGATGTGCCAATATTTGCGAAGCAGCAGTTAATCTTAACGTTCCGATCAGTGATATATTGCGCTATTCCATGTACAATCACAGCTATGGAGATCGAGATATCGCTCTGAGATTATTCGATGAGCTGCCAACAGATGTTAAGGAAAATATTCTTAATGCCGACTATTCCATGGCTGAAAAATATTGCCCTCAAAAAATTCAAATTGGTAAAATTTTGAAGCAAACACACGAAGATTTAACTTAATGGGAATATTATGACTCTTCAAGAGCAGGATTTAAATGATCTAAAAAAAGCAAAAGCGCTTCTTGAAAACCGAGGCCTGGCATCAAAAATAACCAATTTTCTGGGTACCCCAATCGAAAAAGGATTTTCTTTATTGCCTGAAAATTGGAACCTAAAAATCGGTGAATTGACACGCACTGCCTTATCCAAGGCTGTCAGGGCTGCAGTTCTTACAATGAAAGCTTCGTCAGGGGAAGAAGCATCCAATATCTGGCATAAATTGGCAGTGGCAACAACAGGTGGCATCGGGGGCTTATTTGGGTTACCCGCTCTGTCAATCGAGCTTCCCATATCAACAACAATTATGTTGCGCTCTATAGCTGATATTGCGAGAAGTGAAGATGAAAATATCCAAGAAATCGAGTCTCAAATAGCATGCATCGAAGTATTTGCTTTGGGTGGGCCGAGCATGGGTGATGATGCTTCTGAGTCCGGGTATTTTGCAGTTCGGGCAACCTTGGCGCAAACCATTTCGAAAGCGGCAGAATATATTGCAAAAAGAGGCCTCTCTGAAGAGGGTGCGCCGGCCCTTGTGCGGTTAATTACTCAAATTGCACAGCGATTTAGTCTCCAGGTATCCGAGAAAGCGGCAGCGCAGGCAGTGCCGGCAATTGGCGCAGCGGGAGGGGCTATCGTCAACACGT
The DNA here is from genome assembly GCA_963848135.1 of uncultured delta proteobacterium. GTDB lineage: Bacteria > Desulfobacterota > Desulfobacteria > Desulfobacterales > SG8-13 > JARFQH01. The sequence continues at coordinate 373,497 of CAWKCK010000005.1, read as the reverse complement.
TATTCATCGATCATTTTCAGGATATGGCACGTGGTCATTTTATAATCCGTCGTCTTGAAAGGAAATACGGTAAAGACATTGTTGAGGAAACATACAAGTCAGTTTAACCTAATTTGAGCGATTGTCGAGGTTGCTGCAGATACAAGGAAAATGTCGTTCCGTCCCGCCGCCGGCGGGATCAGCTACGCGGGACGGCATATGACACCGTAGATACGGCAAGATCGGCAATCCCGATGGGTGAATTTCCCCCGAATCAGTGGACACCGAGTTAAGCCGCAAGAGAGAAAGTTACGTATTCCTGCGGCGTTGCATATCCGAGTGCCGAGTGACGCCTTTTTCGGTTGTAGAAGATTTCTATGTAATCAAAAAGGCTGTTGGTTGCCTGAGACCTGCTCAGGTACCGGTGATGGTTCACCCATTCGGTTTTGAGCAGACGAAAAAAGCTTTCCGCAACAGCATTGTCGTAACAGTTTCCTTTGCGGCTCATACTGCAAGTAATGGCATGCTTGGAAAGGAGTTTTTGATAATCGCCGGAAGCGTATTGACTGCCCCGATCCGAGTGGTGAATCAAGCCCTGTGCAGGAGTTCGACGGCCAAGAGCCATCTGCAGTGCATCAATCGCCAGTTGGCGGGTCATCCGAGATGAGGTTGCCCAACCGACGATCTCGCGGTTGAACAGATCCAGCAGCACGGCCAGATATAGCCATCCTTTCTCGGTATGGATGTAGGTAATATCGCTAACCCAAGTACGGTCAGGAGCATCCACAGTGAAATCCTGGTTCAGCAGGTTTGGCGCTACCGGCAGGTTGTGCCGGGAGTTGGTCGTCGCTTTGAATTTCTTTTTGGTCCGAGACCGGATACCGGCTTCACGCATGATTCGGGCGACACGGTTTTTACCGCATCGCACGCCATCATCGATAAGATCCCGGTGAATCTTGGGTGATCCGTAGATGCCGTGACTGGCGGCATGAAAGACGCGGATCTTGTCTTCCAGAGCTCGGTTCTCAAGACTTCGACGGCTCTCTGGACGCTTCAGCCAGGTATAGTAACCAGAGCGGGAGACTTTGAGCAGCGTGCACATGCGGCCTACCTTGAACGTCTCCCGGTGGGCAGAGATGAAACGAAATTTCATTTCTGATCCTCCGCAAAGTAGGCCAGTGCTTTTTTTAAGATATCACGCTCTTCGGTAACTCGCTCCAATTTACGCTGGAGTTCCCGCATTTCCCGGTCGGCAGTTTTAAGTTGTCCCTTGCCGGGAAATGCGTTTTGGGGGTCATCGGCCAGCTGTTTTTTCCAGCGGCGCAGGATGCTGTATTCGATACCCAGATTCCGGGAGGCTTCGGCCATGCTGTATCCCTTTTCGGTGATCAGCGCCACAGCTTCCTTCTTGAATTCTCGGCTGTAGGTCTTTCTTTGTTTCTTTGACATTGGAACACCTCCTGTTGCCCATATACCTCGGGCTTTCTGAGGTGTCCACTAAAATGGGGTAAATCCAGGGTTTCAAATTTTAAATTTAAAATCTGAAACGCTCACTTTAGGTTTAAGAGGATTGAATTTGAACGGAAGAGCTTTGCGTATGGCTTTAATTTAACGAGCAATTGCTTAATTGAACCCTTCAAAAGCACAACTAATGAGAAATGATCCCGTTCTCTCGAAATCGCAGTACCTCAGAGGGCGGCAGTGCCAAAAGGCCCTGTGGCTATACCGCCACCGGCCGGATCTGAAGCCGGAGGTCTCCCCCGCTCTGCAGCACCTTTTCGACAGCGGCCAAGAGGTGGGGCTCCTGGCGCAGAAGTGCTTCGAAGGCGGGGTCGAGATCGTCGAGGAGTATTACAAGATTGCCGCGACCATCCGTTCCACGGAAGAAGCCGTCGCCCTGAATCCGCCGGCAATCTTCGAGGCGGCCGCGTGTTCACCGGACGGGGCATACTCGCGGATCGACATCTTGAGAAGGTGCCGGGGGGCAGGGGTGTGGGACCTGGTCGAGGTCAAGTCCACCACGAGTGTCAAGGGTTACCACATCGACGACATGGCCTTGCAGCGCCACGCTTTTGACGGGGCGGGCTACAACATCCGCAAATCGATTCTGATGCACATCGATAACAAATACGTGAAAAGCGGGCCCCTTGACGTGCAAAAGCTGTTTCACCTCGATGACTGCACTGCGGATGTGGAGGCTCAGCTGGCGGTGGTGCGGGCGTTTCTGGAACCGCTCAAGACCGTGCTGGCGAGTCCGAATGAACCTGCTGTTCCCATCGGCGAGCAGTGCAAGGCGCCCTTCGCCTGCGACTACATTCCCTACTGCTGGCAACACGTTCCGGCCTACTCGGTCTACAATATTTTCAGGGGCGACAAACTGGCAGCGCTGCTGTCGAGAGGCGTTCTCGATGTCGCCGACATCCCGGAGGGCTTCGACGTCACCCAGCGTCAGGGCATCGAGATCGACACATTTAAGGAGCACCGGATACACGTGGACCGCGTCGCCATCAGCAAGTTTCTCGACGGGATCATTTACCCGCTCTTCTTTCTGGACTACGAGACCATCAATCCGGCCGTGCCTCTTTACGACGGCACGCGCCCCTACCAGAAAATCCCGTTTCAGTTTTCGCTGCACGTGCAGCAGGCAAACGGCGACCCCGTCACGCACGCCGGTTTCCTTCACACTGGCGCCGGTGACCCGCGGCCGCATTTCGTCAAAGAGCTCGTGGGCAGTTGCGGCGTTACGGGATCGGTGGTGGTCTACAACCAGACGTTCGAGGCCGGTGTCAACGAAACGCTCGCCGAAACGTTTCCGGAACACGCGGCGGCGCTGCGGGCCATCAACGACCGCATGGTCGACCTGCTGGTCCCTTTCCGGTCAAGGATCCTGTACCACCCAGCCATGAAGGGTTCGGCCTCGCTCAAGAGCGTGCTGCCGGCCCTTGTGCCGGACCTCACCTATTCGGGCCTTGCGATCGCCGACGGAGAAACCGCCTCGCTGATGTACCTCAAAGCCCATAAAAACGAAGTTTCGGATGACGAAAAGAAACGGATTTACGCCGACCTGCAGCAATACTGCCTACTGGACACCCTGGCGGAGGTGAAACTGCTGGAAGAGTTGGTCCGGGCTGTTAGCTGATTCACACCCTGAGAAACACGTTTGTCGGTCCCATTAATTGCCACTTTTAATTTAGCTTGCACCTAATTCGAGCGATTTATTAAGCACCTGCGCCCATGTCGCCACCGACTCTCAGACATAACCCCTACGCAATATTTAAAGACAGCCGAACACCACCCGGCCTCTATGCCCGCCAAAAGTGGTTGAGCCAGGGTGAAACCGAATCCTACAGGACCGATTTCGATGCCACGGTTGCCGAGCTGGTATCCATTGGTGCGAGGCCCAACAGCCGATCCGAACGTATTCTCGAGACGCACCATCGGCTTTTCGGCCTGCATTTGACCGTGAGGAACCCGAACACTATCATCGACGCAGCCCTGAGTGAACTCATTGCCGACAATGAGGTGAGGTCGCAGACAATCGAGATGGTGTTAATGCCAGACCAACTTCGAGGCCTTCCGTTTGCGGCGACACGCTGGACGTATTTTATCTTACCGGCGACACTTTTTCTTTTGGCCATTTTTGGTAAGGCAACCACTCTGGAAGCGAACCAACTCTATGCACAGTTGGCGGCAGATGTGGCGGAATCCGCTGAGTTTCAGCGCGACACGGTGGCCATGCACAATGCCCTGCGAGCATTGGTCGTGCATCCGGATGATCGATTCCGGCCGGCGATCCGTTCGGCTGTTTCCTGGTTTGCCGCTCGGCAGACTGCACGGGGCGACTGGGGCCCGAAAATCCCCTTTTTCCAGGCCGTCAACGCCTTGGCTCACCTGAATATTCCGGAGGCCGATGCCCAGTTCGGCAATGCATTGATACAAATTATCGACAGCCAGAACACCGACGGCACCTGGGGTTCTGCCGACCAGGAGTGGCAGACGTTTCTAGTGGTTCATGCCTTGCGCAACAAACGTATTCTGGCATCGGACTAAGATGTTGTGGAAAATCGGGATTCGATAAAAGGGTGATGAAAGGATTTTAGGGGAAAGCTGTTTCGTCGAGCAGGGATTGTCGGCAGCCAGTGGCCAGAAGCCCGACGTCAGTTTTCTTTTACTTCCGGCCTGATGCGTTTGTCATTTACTTCAAACTGCTTGTCACGGCGACCGCACATCAGTTCGGCGACAGTCAGGCAATCGGTTCAGCAGAGTAGAAACTGGTAATAGAGAATCACTACCAACTGATTCAAAAACTTTGAAGATTAGGAATATCCAGCACTCGCCTACTTGATTGTAATGGTCGCCTTATCCAGCACTTTGCTACCCTGCCCGAGGATATAGCGTACTTCATAGGTGCCGGGTTCCCCGGGGGCTTTAATTTTAAGCGGATTACCCCTGCGGGTGTAAGTATACGTTACATAACGGCCCGGACCCTGGTCTGGGCGCGCAATGGATATATAATCGGACTTATAATCCGGCCCCTGCCATGTGACTTCAAACTCAGTGTTGACAGTTGCCGAAGCAGGGGGTTGTACCTTGGCGCTGACCGCCTCGATCTCGATGGTGGTTTTGGCGAGCAGTTTGCTGCCTTGGCCCAGGATGTAGCGCACCTCATAGGTGCCGGGATCGGACGGTGCCTGCAGCTTTAGCGGAGAGCCTTTTCTGGTGTAGGTGTAATGGACCTGTCTGCCCGGATCCTGATCGGACCGCGCTATGGCAATGTAGTCCGACTTATTGTCGGGCCCCTGCCAGGTCACCTCGAATTCGGATGCCACATCGGCCGCGACCGGAGCCTCTACCGCAGCGCTGACCGCCTCGATCTCGATGGTGGTTTTGGCGAGCAGTTTGCTGCCTTGGCCCAGGATGTAGCGCACCTCATAGGTGCCGGGATCGGACGGTGCCTGCAGCTTTAGCGGAGAGCCTTTTCTGGTGTAGGTGTAATGGACCTGTCTGCCCGGATCCTGATCGGACCGCGCAATGGCAATGTAGTCCGACTTATTGTCGGGCCCCTGCCAGGTCACCTCGAATTGGGATGCCACGTCGGCCGCGGCCGGTGCCTCTACCGCAGCGCTGACCGCCTCGATCTCGATGGTGGTTTTGGCGAGCAGTTTGCTGCCTTGGCCCAGGATGTAGCGCACTTCATAGGTGCCGGGATCGGACGGTGCCTGCAGCTTTAGCGGAGAGCCTTCTTTGGTGTAAGTGTAATGGACCTGCCTGCCCGGTTTCTGGTCGGACCGCGCAATGGCAATGTAGTCCGACTTATTGTCGGGCCCCTGCCAGGTCACCTCGAATTGGGATGCCACGTCGGCCGCGGCCGGTGCCTCTACCGCAGCGCTGACCGCCTTGATCTCGATGGTGGTTTTGGCGAGCAGTTTGCTGCCTTGGCCCAGGATGTAGCGCACTTCATAGGTGCCGGGATCGGATGGTGCCTGCAGCTTTAGCGGAGAGCCTTCTTTGGTGTAAGTGTAATGGACCTGGCTGCCCGGTTTCTGTTCGGACCGCGCAATGGCGATGTAGTCCGACTTATTGTCAGGCCCCTGCCAGGTTACCTCAAATTGGGATGCCACGTCGGCCGCGGCCGGTGCCTCTACCGCAGCGCTGACCGCCTCGATCTCGATGGTGGTTTTGGCCAACAAATGACTGCCTCGGCCCATAATGTAGCGCACTTCATAGGTGCCGGGATCGGATGGTGCTCGCAGCTTTAGCGGGGATCCTTTTTTGGTGTAGGTATAATGGACCTGGCTGCCCGAGCGCTGATCGGGCCGGGCAATGGCGACATAATCGCTTGGATAGTCCGGGCCTTGCCATTTTACTTCAAACTGGACGGCGACATCGGCCGCGGCCGGCGCCTGAACCGTTGCCTGGACCGGTGTGACTTCGAGACCGGCGCGACCGATCACCTTGCGGCTATGGGCGTGGACATAGCGCAGTTCATATTCGCCCACTTTTCCCGGAGCTGTGAAATCGGCGGGGTTGCCTTTTTTGGTGTACCTGTAGTCTCTATGACTCAGGTCCTTTGAGCCCTTTTCCGCAATAGCGATATAGTCGCCGCGACTGTCCGGGCCCTCCCATTGAACCGAGAAGGTCGATCCGGCCGGCACACTGGCCGGTCCGTCCAATACGGCCGTACCGGGATCTTCCACCACTGGCGGCGGCGGCGCTTTCACTTCTTCAACGGTTTTGAAAAGAGCGTCGCGCAGAGAACCGGCATTACTCGCGGCAAGAAAAAGACCGCCGGTTTTGTCGGCCATACAGCGCAGGCGCCCCTGGTCTTCTTTGCTGATGTCAAATCCGATCACATGCACGGTAAACTCCACGCCGCTCATGGCCAGCTCGGCGGCTAAGGCGCATGGATCGATATCGCACGTCTCCAGTCCATCGCTGACCAGGATTACTGTAGCCCGCTCTTCAGTGTAACGCAGGGCCTGGGCCGCCTGTCTGACCGACTCGCTCAGAGGGGTCTTGCCCTTGGGGCTGATGTCCTTTACTTTGGCTTTCATGGCGGCGGCGTTGTGTGGTCCCACGGGGATCACCATTTCTATATCCTTGCAATCGCCTTTACGGCGATGGCCATAAACCGTGAGACCTGTCTGAAAATCGGCGGGAATTTGATCGATGAGCTCGGCCACAACCTCTTTGGCGATTTCGATTTTGGATTTGCCGTCGATTTGGCCCCACATGGAACCGGATGCATCCAGCACCAGCACCATGCGGGCGGTATCCGCATTTTTCACGGTCGGACCTGTGGCAGAAGGGGCATCTGCTTCGGATGGTTTTTGGGGTGAGGCACTCGTTTGCGAGTTCGCCGCCACCAAAGCGGGGGCCGTCGCTTCGCTCCGCGCGGGCGCTATTATACCGGGTTTTTCAGGCTGTTCCACCCAGGCGCGTATGCCGCTTTCCACCATGTTGGCATAAAAAGATGCCGCCAGGAGCGACTCGGTTCCTGCCGGCATGAATAAAAAGTGGGATAGAATAAGCATCAACCCAATTTTAATGGCAGTCTTTTTCATGGAGCCCCCCCCGGTGGCGTCAGACATCATCCTGACGGCGCTGTATGTGAGTTGTTTTGTTTTTGTCAGACGTTCTTTGAGGCGTTGTTGGCGGCAGTGAAAGCACCAGGAACAAAAACAGTTCGGCGCCGAACCCCTCACGCCTCATTCAGATAGCCTACTCACACTTTCCGATGCGTTTGCCTTTAACCACAGTGGTAATGGTCATGTTGCCTGCTGCCGGCCCCATGTTCGTTTCAGTAGTGCCTTCGAAGGTGTCCCCCTGGTAGGTGATTTCACCGGTACTCTTGGTTTGCATGCCTTGTTGGTCGCATTCCATCGTATAGGTGACCGTGTTGCCTGTGGTCTTCATGTCTGTGATCTTGCATCCCTGGGCGTCGGCGGAGGAATCGGGCACCGGGTCCTGCTCATCCAGACATTGGGTCATTGTTTGGGGTGGCACCCCGCTGGGCATTCCCGACATCTCTACTTTTGTTGTAATTTCATACTTGCCCGGCTCGAGATCCAATCCCCAGGCTGGCAGGGCGGCTATCAACATACCAAGAACTGAAAGTGTGCAGATCTTTTTTAACATCATCTTAAGCTCCTTTCGCTGTTTTAGTATTCAAGCCATCCGTTCCGGTTTGCCGGTTTATCAGCATTCCTTTTTTTTATCAGCAATTCCAATTTTTGCAAATTTTAAAATAAAAAAATTTTATCCGGAATCCCTGCTCCCAGGGTATCACATCACCGGACCCGACCAGGGTGAAGGGGGGACGGAGAGTGCCGCAGTCGGCCGCCGGACATTTGCGACAGAGACGAAGGGAAAGCTCGGGGGCAGGGTTATCCGCATGAATATGTGGCGATAAGACTTCAAAATGAGTAATATTGAGAGATTTACAATTGAACAACAAGATAACCATACGATGACGTGGTCCCATCTGGGAAAACGGGGAAACCCAAGAAAGTCGGCAGATACCACAACGCCAATCTTGCGCAGCGCACACCAAGCTGTTATTTGTATTTCTAGAAATACCGGATTGCACGGCAGAAACATCCGTCGCTGCCATTCAAATTCACACCGGCAAATCAAGAGGTCGATCGAATCCTACAGGGGTGCATAATATTAAGTTGCCGAGGTTTTCTTATTGATGGATGAGCAAATAATCGTTTTCTATGGAGGAAAATATGAATATCGGCAGACTGCTTCCAAGCCACGCCAAATTTCGTCGCAAGCATTTGGCACTTATTTTCGGTGACGAACGGCTCACTTTCGAGTCTTTGAATTCCCATGTCAACCGTTTGGCCAACGGTTTGCTAAAATTGGGCATAAAAAAAGGCGACAAAATCGCGACAGTTTTAAATAACTGTGTTGAACTGCTGGAAGTTTTTTGGGCGACAGCCAAAATTGGTGCGGTGGCTGTACCGCTGAGCCCGCTCCTGCGCGGAAAAGGTCTTTCAAGCCTGATCTCGGACGCGGATGCCGTTTGGGTCATCACGGAGGCCGAGGCTGAGGAATTTTTGGATGCGGTAAAGCCGGATCTGCGTCATATTCCACCGGAGCGCTTTTATTCGGTCTCCGGTAAGAATCCCAATTTCATGGATTATCAATCCCTTAAAGCCGGTTCGAAGGGCAGTGAACCTGATGAAATCGACATTCATCAGGATGATCCAGTGAACATCATATACAGCAGCGGCACTACCGGACTGCCCAAGGGAATCGTTCATACCCACTATATTCGGGGACTCTACTGTTCGACATTTGCCTCATCGTGGCGCATGCAGCCCGAATCCATTTGCCTGCACACGGGCGCGGTCATCTTCAACGGTGCGTTCATGCTTATGATGCCGGCCATGTACCTCGGGTCAACTTTTATTTTCGGACGTCACTTAGACGGCCAACAACTCGTCGAACTCGTCGAAAAAGAGAGGGTCACTCATATTACAACTGTTCCGGCCCAAATGATTGCCATGCTCAATGCGCCTAATTTTTCACCTGAAGCCTTGTCTTCAATCGAAGCGATTTGCTGTATGGGCGCCCCGTTGCATCAAAAGCACAAGGAATTGTGGAACCGGCACTTGCCCGGCACGTTCTACGAAGCCTACGGGTTAACGGAAGGGTTTTTTACCGTTCTGGACAAAAACGATTTTGATCGTAAGCCGGAATCGGTTGGATGTCCGACGCCTTTTACCGATATCACAATTGTTGATGATCGAGGAAAGGAACTGCCAGTCGGGAAAGTCGGCGAAATCATCGGGCGTGGGCCCCTTGCAATGACGGGCTATTACAAGCAGCCTGAGCTTACCCGACAAACCATTGTAAACAGATGGATCCACAGTGGCGACCTGGGTTTCACCGATGATGAAGGCTTCCTGCATCTGGTGGATCGCATGAAGGACATGATCATTTCCGGTGGTATCAACGTCTATCCAAGAGACATTGAAGAAGTTCTCATAAAACATTCGTCTGTTCGGGAGGTTGCGGTATATGGGGTTCCCAGTGAGAAATGGGGGGAGACACCGGTGGCAGCGGTGATCCTGCATCACGAAGCCACGAATACTCCCCGGGAACTCCTGGAATGGGTAAACGATCGAGTTGAAGCGCGTTTTCAAAAAGTGAAGGATGTCGTCATTCTGGATGAATTTCCGCGAACCGCAACCGGTAAAGTTCTCAAACGCACCCTGCTCGATAGGTATGATATGTGAAGGGAAACCGCAGCGTAAAGAAAAACGGGTTATGCTATGAGACATAACCCGTTCATATATCGGGTACACCCGGCAGGATTCGAACTTTCGGCCTACAGTTTAGAAGGGCGAGTTTCTTAGAATTCAAAAATATTGTAATTACAGATAGTTTACTCTATGACACTTTCCAATTACCGTATGATTTCGCTTGGAGCTGGTTGACCTTGACAGGTGCAATTTGAGCACAATTGATCCTCATCTATGATCTGCTTCTTTTTTGATGATTTTATACGTTTCTTCATAAATTGTTCTACGCGGTCCAATGGCCACAATGTCAATAATCCGTTTTGGCGATATACGGTAAACGATCCTGAATCTGCTGATTCGGTAACTTTTCAAACCTTCCAATTCATCCTTGAGGGACTTACCCGATTCAGGTTCAACCAAAATATGCCGCAACCCGGACCGAATTTTTCTTTTCAGCTGTGGGTGACAGCCTCTGATCAAGGCAACGATGTCATCGGGCACTCTGAGTTTTATTCGCGTCGGATCTTTCGAAGTCATCATTTATTCGAAAAGTTCCTCCAAGGTATACAGCTTGGCCTTTTTCTTTAAAGCTGACATACCCTTTTTTATCTCGACCATCAGCTCTTTATCGGATTGAATCGAAATGGTTTCCCTCCAGCCATCGAATTCATCAGGACTCACCAACACGGCAGCCGGTCGGCCATTTTTTGTAATGACAACCTCTGCATCGGTTGACTGAACTCTATCGATGAGTTCACTGAGTTTCATTTTTGCTTCAGACAAAGATAGTGTCTCCATAATTAGACCTCTTTTATAGTTGACCATAATTCTGATCATAATCTAATAAAATTTTTTGAGTGTGTCAACATGGAAACGAATAGACTTTTGGTGGACGTTGTATAATTTGATCCTCGGAGATTGGATGCATTTTTCGGTTCCGACAAAAAAGGGCAGACCGACTTGAGATATCCTCATATCTCATTTTTTCTCAAACAGGTGTTCAAATACCTTATCATATTCTTTAATCATATTTTTCCATGCAAACCGGTCCATTGAATCTGAGAGTGCCTGACGCTTTTTACCATAGGCTTGTTTATTCACAATCATATCTGCCAGTTTTCGGTCCATATCTTTTCTGTTCTCATAGATAAAATCCGAATGAAATATATCCGGAAGAATTTCAGGGTAGGAGAGCCTGTTGGGTAAGAGCGGAAGGCACCCATAGCGTATCGCTTCAACAACCGAAAGTCCGAAATTTTCTTGTAAAGCAGAGCTAATAACTATATCTCCTTTTTTCAGCCATCCAATGTAATTTTTTCTCTCCGATACGTATCCAAACTGGACGATCCGATCTCCATATCGTTTTTTTGCTTCTGAGAATTCCTCTTGGTCAACCGTAAAATTATCACCCAATATTGCCAGACGAAATTCAAGGCCATTGGATAAAGCCTTATCAAGGGCTTTAAAAAACGCTTTGGCATTCTTGTCATATCCCCATCGATGATTCCAGATGATCAATGAGGGCAGGGCATCATCTCTCTTGCAAGGATCGATCTTATCTGGAAATCTCATACCCGGATGCAAATAATCGGATTTTGCTGCAATGTGATTGTGTATCCAGCTTGGCTGAAAATCCGGAACACGCCCGGCAAATCTTTCAACACCGGTCAGAAAGCTTTTCAGATGCATTTTTGAATTAAACAGATTTTTATCAGCTGACAGGGCCGTTGTAATATCGATAATACCGAAATGAAAATCATTATTCGCACCAGGCACACCCGGATATGTAATCTGGTCCTCATGAAAATAGGCCAGAACCGGCGGACAATTATTACCGGCCAACGCTTTAAAGTCGGAGAGGCTCATCAGGTCTGTTACAATCAGACCGTCATATTTCTTTAAGTTTTTGATCGCATAAAAAAAATAAAGCGCCGCCCCCCGCATACGCCATCGCCAGTTACGCTCAGGCATTGTCATCAGGTCAATATCATGATGTGAATGCTCGACCAGGCCTTTGGCAAATTCACCGTGGGATCCGCCAAAATATGATTCAAGAAAAAGTAATTTCATTCAATCTCCAATAGCGCTATAGATGTTTGAGATACGCGTCAGCATTTATTCAAATTGCCTTGAACCTTCCCTGGAACAGATGCCCCTGTCTGCCGCGTTGGCGATTGAAATAGGTTGCGTAGCTGACATTGATCCATTGCATCGCCTCACTCTCATAGCCGGCAGAACGGCAAGAGAATATAATCAAAGAAAGAACCGAACGGGAGCATTCTGGCAAGACCGCTATCATGCGACCGCAGTCAAAACCGGCAACCATTTAATCCGATGCTTGGCATATATATATGGATCTAAATATGGTGAGAGCCGGTGTTGTGCGCCATCCTTATGAATGGATGTTTGGTGGATATAATGAAATCCAAAATCCAAAGCAGCGCTATTCACTGATAGATCGGCAAAAATTAACCGCTTTGCTTGGTATCAAAAACAGCAATCAGCTACCGGATTATCATCGCAATTGGGTAGAGGAAATTTTGAAAAAAGGATCGAAAAACCTAAGAGACATAGTGATATGCGATAAAAAAGCTGTGTTACTCTGTTGGCCGCAACGGAAATGTGTTAATTCCCGTGTCTTTATCGTTAGTCGGCAACTCGCTCCCAGTTAAAGAAATCGATTTCAGCCAGAGAGGCGGGCCGATCATCAAAGACCAACACCACGCGCAGACCATCGGTTGTATATTGGTTATCTGTTAACAATCCGTCCGCTTGCGTTGATGGTGCTCGCCCTGCCCCTTTTACATGACCAGCTTTGGTCAATGCTTGGGAGTATACCAAATCCTGCACAAGGTCATAGCGTGCCTCATCTACGCGAGGATCCAAGGGCAGCGTTTCCTCGGGAGGCGCATTGTTTGCAAAACGCCCCCCCAGCCGGGTGCTGGTTTGGCCTACCCAAACCTGTTTACTCTGGTATCGTAACGGCGTCTGCCAGAGCCAGATGGTATGTGCTTGGGATTTAATGTATCCCTTCCTCTGCTTGCTCGCGGAAATATCCTGAAGGCGCCCGAAAGCATAACGTGGGTTCAGCAAATGCTGTCGGTAGCCTCGGCGGCCAAAAGCGGTGGACCAGTCGTCAAGCATTCCAATCACTACGATATTGAGAGGCTCGCCAGTGGGCCGACCGTTTTCATCGGATACGCAACAGGGAAGCTGCTCCAAGGCCTGACGCAGTGCAGCCTCGCTCTCCAGGTTTTGCAACTCCGAAGTCGAAAACATCGTTTCAATGCGATCGACGAAATCTTGTCCCTTTGTCGTATCTGGGTTGATAGTGTAAAAAAATGTAAAGTTCTGGCTGTAATTACGTCCCATCAGATCGACATCAATTCTTTTCGTTCGCTTAGTCCAGCTGGTGAAAATGTAACCGGAAGCCTGCGTTCCTGGATCGATTCGATTTCGGATGGGAAAATTTAGTTTCAGAATATGTTCGTCAAGTGTTGCGTTCGCATTGCCAGAAAAGGATTTGTGGTAGGCAAAGGCGACTTCCAGCGGGGAAAAATATTCGGGATCTATGGCCGTCGGCAGCAAAATTACCGAATGGTCGCCGTTGTTTTCGATCTCGAGCCACACGGCCTGAATATTCTCGCGGGCAAGATCGATTCCGAAGATTTGATTGGCCTCCTTGTCACCAACAACGGCAGTCGATACCCGAATGCCATTGCTTTCTTTTGTCAGCGCTCGTTTCTTAACCGGCGCCTCGTTCATGGCAACCGATTTCTTCAAGGTAGCGTTGGGATTAATTTTCGCATAATATTCCGATGGGCTTTCCCATTCGATCAATTCTATATCAGAAAGTGCGTGAGGCCTCGGTTCGAAAAAGAGCACGATCCGCAACCCGTCAGTATAGAACGGATCTCCCACAAGATTCATTCGGGGCGCCTGCCTGGTGACACCTCCGACACCTTTGACATAGCCGATTCCGGCGACTGCCTGTGAATAGGCCAGGTCTTCGGCAAGATACCGACGAGCTTCATCCACATCCGGGTCGATGACATGGGTCGAGATGGTCGGCGACTTTAAGGTGAATTTAACGCCGATGTCCCGGCTGATTTGACCGACAAATACCTTCTTGCCGCGGAAACGGATAGGATTCTGCCAAAGCCGCATGTGGTTGCGTTCATGGATTGTGCTGCGAGCCTTCTGGAAGCCAATGTCCTGACGCCTTCCGTAAACATACAGAGGGCTTATGGGTGAGTAACGATAGCGCTCGCCATGTAAAAATGATTTAATCGTGCGCATTAAAGCTTGTGACCAGAACATCTCCGTGGCGTGCCAATCGCGGCGAACTAGAGCTGGTAAGATATCACTTCCGTTCCCGACAAGGACCAGATTTAGGGGGTCGCCGTATTGATCTCCATCCTTATTTGTCGTGCAGCAGGGTAGTTTATCAAGTGCCCGGCGTAGTTCTTCTTCGTCTTCGATGTCGATGATATCTTCGTCGGGGTATAGGGATTTGGAATCGACCTCGTTGTAGTCGCCTTTGAATTCCGGGTCGGTGATGACAAACGAAAAGCTCTTGACTTCTCTATGGGAAATAAGATCGATATCGACGGCTTTGAAGCCTTCATCCAGGTTTACGAGTACGAAACCGTCTTTGATTGATCCCGATCGAATGGGGTTTTTGAAACTCAGTCTCTGAAACTGCTCATCGATTTTCCGATCGGTTTCATCCGAACCCGTGTGAAAAGCGAAGGCCGCCTCCGACGGATTGAAATACTCGGGGTCCAAACCGGATGGCAATAGCCAGTAAGCTTCATTGCTGTCGTTTTTGATTTCCACCCATATCGGCTGAATGTGTTTCGATGCTAAATCGGCATCATAGATCGCCTGGGCTTCAGCGATGGTCGGTACGGCGACCGTAACCACCACATCCCCGCTGACGCTGACCTTCGTTCGGTTTTTGTAGGCTAATGGATCTGCTGGTGGTTTGGTTGTTGCGCATCCCTGCAGGACAATGACGAGAAGTGCCAAAGGGTAGATCAAGAATAGTTTTGGTGTTTTTGAATTTGTCCGCTTCATCCTGAAACACCCAGATTCTAAAGAAACGTTTATGTGTTGAACAAAGACGCTATCTCCGATTTAAATCTTCTTCGACAAATCTGACAATCGCCTCAACCAACACCTCACGCGGGAAGGCGTTTTTGTCGATTAAAGTCGATGCGAGTAAGGAGTGCGTTCGGTTGATTGGAACCGCCACGGCCCAGTGATCGGCGTTCAGGTAGCCCAGCAGAACACTTCCCGGTATCAGCTGATCGTAATAGATCATCTGGCTGTCGTTGCGCGAATCGACCTGACTCAACTTATCGTAACTACCCTTCAGTATGGAAGAGATATTTTCGGCATCGGGATAAGTTATGATCGAGTAATACCGGATCGATTCGGGCAAAGGGTGGTCTGCCAACCACCTCTTACGTGCATCCGGTTTGAGACTCTCGAGTCCGCCTTCATCACCCGGGTCACACTCGGCATCCGGAAAATATTGCAGAAGGTTTAGCATTGACTGGGTTGCGGTGTTGGCCAACGGAGACCCCCCCACGGAACCGGAGATGCTCACAACTGCCGTGACTCTTTGTTGCAAATCCGGATAGGTTGTCACTGCTTCGAGGATGTCTGGAACTCCCTTTGAGTATCTCACGAGCACCAGGCGTTCATCTTCTGTAGCACGCATCGCCATAACAGTCTCCCGGATAATACTGGCATTTCGGGCGCTGCTTGAGATGGCTTCAACCTCTAATGGCTCGACCGTGTGACCAAACTGGGCGAGGTGCTCGACCACAGTCATTTGCTGGTCGACGAACTTTTCGATGCATTTTGCCCCAAGCCCAAAAACAATCAATATCCTCAGAGGGGAACTACTGACCCCCAAATCAACGGGTATGCCCGGGGGTGAAGGCTCGTTTGCCAATGTGACAAGGGCTTCTTCGCAGGGACGGTAATCCGGCATCTCAGGGCCGCGCTCGTTTGTAACCGCGCAGTAGATTTCCCGAAACCGGGCGCGGCTATCAACGACACCGGCTATGGACGCAGGAACTAGGATCATCGGAGGCGTTTCGGTGGAATACGGGATCATCGGTTTTGGCGTGCAGCCAGACAGAACCATCAACCCAACGCCTATAAGTAAACTGGTGACGAAATGCCGTCTGTGCAGTGCAATGGAAAGAGTAAAAGCAAAGGTTCTGTAAACAAACCCATGGCGCTGAAATATCGTTAATCCATACCTATTGGACGTAGTTGAAATCATCTTGAAATTAAAAGGCTTGATGGAATAGTGTAATACATAGAGCCTGTCCGACAACTCCCTCACCTTGAAATGTCGAATAGTGAGCAGAATTGGAGACAAAAAACCATAAAAAATACCGACAAAACACTGAAACAATAAAAAACAACCGATCAAAGGCATAGAATTTAATTGCTGATTATCAGGTAAAAAACGAAAAAATGACAACAAGGGCAAAAGAAAGCGGAAAAAGCAAGCGACATATAAGGTCTATCCTACGGCCGATGTTCAACCGGCCGGTTACTGATAGGCGCGATGTTACCACGACCTCCAATAAGCTTGCGAAAACGATGATGGTTGACCCGAAAACATAGAAATTCATGCGGGTCAAATAGGGAATTTCCGGCAGTCTCGATGTCAACATAATGTAATAGGCGATCAGTGTCAAAACCGTTGTCACCGACACGCTGAACTGGCTCCTGATTTCCCTGGGGTCAATCCAGAAAACGATCCATGACATCCCGACGATCAAAGCCAATGGAATAATAAACGTAAGGATGATGAATTCACTCCGCCGGTCAGCTTCAAAGTAAACATCGAAACGGCTTGATAATTCATACCGATTAACCTGGCTCTCAATGGATCTGACACCAAAATTCTTTATATCCCAGTCGGTAACGGTAACCGTCTCCGCAATAAACGAGGGTTCTTCGGGATCTGGAAGCAGAACCACATCTTCTTCGCTGAAATCTGTAACTATGGGAATTCTGATAACCTGCCGGTCAAACGGGTAATTTTTCAATTTCAATGGTTGAGAAAATTCCCCCGTATATTTATTCTGTAAACAACCTCCCCGTCGGGCAATACTTTAGCAAACCTTAACGCGGGTGACCATTGCTTTAGTAAGCTTGAGAAGTAAACATAAGGGTACCAAATTTCTTCCAGTCTGACTTTGATGCTCCTGGAGCCCTCGTGGGCCAAGCGAGGGTCATTCCAACGGATTTTGCCAACCATTGACCCCTGAACAGATCAAACAGGGTGCAGGTCACTCAACAAATAAAGCTTTTGAAAGGTATTTCCAAAGTCAGGCAAGGGATGCCAGGTTTATCCAACAATCAATGACCTACATACAACATACCTACAACCAAAAAAACAATCAGAAAATTGCTAACTGATTGTTTTTATAATAAGAAAATGGTGGAGGCGGCGGGAGTCGAACCCGCGGCCAGTTAACAAGTCGATGAAATAAGGCTTAATATAGAATTGGCCTTAAAATTTGCCCTTATCTTTAGACCGATAACGCTCCTTATTTTTTCCTTTAATATCTTGGATCTCTGTCTGTTCCTGCCTGACCATTTCGCTATCAGAATATTCAACATCCAAAGTACTGCTGCTTGTCCGTATCGTGATAGTACCTGTACTAAGAACATCCCATTCAGTCTTCACGGAAAATAGATTTTCCTTCGATCGACGCTTAGGTGCGCTATATTTATTGAAGAGCAATTCTTCGATTTCATCCTTAAAATTTTTCCTATTATTAGCGTTAAGACCCCACCAGTGTACTGTGATCTTCGACAGTTTTTTACTTGTAGGTGTGAAATTTAGTTTAACCTTTGCCCAACGACCCATTAGTTCACTATCGTAATAAAATTGAGTGGCGTTTTCGGCATGTTTTCGAACGGAAGGGTGAAAGTGTTTATTGACGCCGTTGAGGCCTTCTTTTCGTAAAGGAATGCCGTTTCTTTCAGCTACAATCATCATTTCGTTAATGGTCATCCCCAATGTCCAGACATCAAACCCAATCATATCTTCTTCAACATTTTGGCTACTACGCTCGCGCTCAACACTTTTGACCTGATCCTTCGGATAACCAATGGTTGCGCCATAAACCGTCCCCTTTATCTGGCTGCTATCTTCCCCCGCCCTTTCGACTTCAATCCGCCGGCCATTATTCAGAACAATCGTATCGGCTAAAGCGAAATTACTAAACGATAATGTCAGCAAGAATAAAAAGATTCTGATTTGCATATATTACTGTCCTCAACCGTGCCTATGCTTCATAAGCCAAAAGACCACGACAATCCGGAAAACTTGTACACCCCCAAAATTCTCGGCCTGCAAACTTACCTTTCTTTGCAGTCCTTAAAACCATATTCTTTCCGCATTTCGGGCAGCTTGGAACCTTTTTGGTGTTATCGGTTTCTACTATTTTTTGATTCTTCTGCACTGAAGAAACTAATTTCAATAACTGGTTGCCGGCAACCAAATGGATGGAATTTTCTTTAGCAAAAGCTTTGGCATCAGGTGTAAACTCACCGAAGGTTACAACGATTCCATGAACCACCTTTTTTGCCGTCATCACGCCATACAGTTCCCGAATGATTTTTACCCCGACTTTCCTGGATTTCCAGTGCTTGCACTGAACGAAGACCAGCTGGCCGTTTTTCCTCAGCCTTATATCTACTCCGCCATCAGGTCCTTTGTCCGGGTTTTCCAGCACAAAATACCCCCTGCGCCTGAAGGCCTCGGAAACGAGCTCCTCGAACTCCCGCCAACTCAGGTTTTGAATTGAATCCGGCCCCGAAACCGACTCCAGCATTTTGCTTTTACGCATTTGGTTGAAAGCCGCAGCGGCTGAGGTGATGACCAAAATGAGAGAAATTATAGGGGCAAATATCGTGGCGGCATTGGCAAATGCATCTATAACCCAATTGCCGAAAGAAATATTCGGTAGAATGGTCTTTAGAAAGATGTACAGAATAGCAGCCATCAACAGGCTGACCCACCAGGGGAGGACGGCGAGTTGATTTAGGATGGATTGGTTTTTTCTTGCCATAAAATTAAATTTTGGACACGGAACCACACAGATGGACCAAGATAGATACTATTTTTTACCATTCACCCACATGTCGAGCGGACGGGTACTAACAAGGCCATGATTCATTCGGTAAAAGAAAAGGGAGAGAATCATGAGCCTCTCCATCGTGAGCTGCTGATTTGGCATTTATTGCCATCCACCTCGGTTTTTGAGATCTCGAACAAAAAAGATGGCATAATAATAGCAAAAATGGCATAAATAATCAATAATATTGGATAATACCACGGGGTGGCAGGGGCGCGGATAGTGAGCTCAAAGCTCAATACTCAAAGGAAGGGGAGGGCCAAAAGGGCGGTGTTTGGTGTTTTGTAATTGGTCTTTAGTATTTTTTATTTGGGATATGTATTTTGCGATTCGTCATTTGTGTTTGGTGATCCGTGTCGCGCGTTACGGGTTGCGAGTGAGGCGCGTTGCGGTAGCGGGAAGCCTGACCGGAAAATGGCAAATGATTTTTTGCTTAAATGAAATCACTTTCAGAAACCCTTGTTTTCTCTGCGAGACTCGTTTTTCTGATTTTATTGTACTTCGAAGGCTCCAATGCTGGGTGGATCGTTGAAGGGTGCATAGTCGAAATCGGCCATTGCACCCCGCGGAACGTTGCGGCCGGCGCCCTGGGCGGGACTGCCCTGCATAATGTGAAAATCGCCGCCAGCCAAATTGGTTAGAAGGGGATCCTGCTGTATAACTGCGTTGGACTCGGCCGGCAAGCCACCTTGGTAGACAGGACCGCTGAAACCTGGATCATCCAATGCATACCATAAATTCCAGCCGAAGATGAATGTGTCGGGCCGGGTGTTGGGTCCGACATTGACATAAGACCAGCTGTTGATGTCAGCGGTGTTGAACATCAAAAGATTGTTGATAAAATAACCATCGCGGCCTGCAGTCCGGCTGGTGTTCTCTTCCAGTATCCGGGCAACATAGCTGAGGGGTTCGATGATGGTGTTATTGGCAAACACGCACGTATCACAACCAACGAACGCCACCGGAGTTGAGCCGGTTCGCAGGAAGGTGTTGCCGACCATCTGAATACGGGCCGCTTCGTATTCGGCATTCAAGGGGCGAAAGTAGGGGCTTCCCGTGCTGCCTCCCGCATTTATGGCCCGCTGGGGAATATCTTCGAAACGATTGCCATGGATGAGCACGTCGGCGCTGCCACCCTTGGTCTGCACGCCATTTTGCACAACATCGTGGAAGAAATTGCCGGTAATGATCCCGTCGTGGCAGCCGACCATGTCGATGGCCTCACCTCGATCGCACTCCTGGAATTCACAACCTGTGATGTAGAAATCGTCAACACCTGACATCTTCAGACAGTCATTGTTGCCGCCACTGCCTATGTTTCGAAAGGAGACGTTTCTGAACACGACGTGATGGCTGGGAGTGGCGTAGTCGCTGCCGTCGTCGATATTCAATCCGTGTATACCGGTGTTCTGAAAGATTAACCCTTCAATGACGAGGTAAGATACGTTGCTGATCTGCATGCCGCTGCCCGAACCGCCGGCATCAATGACGACCTGGCCATCGGTCGTGACGAGTATGGGGTAGGTTTCAGTGCCATGAACGTCAGCCACTGAGCCGATAACGCCGTATGTGCCGGCCTGCACACGGATACGACTGCCTGACGCCGCTTGTGAGAGTGCATGACGGATGGTGGCAAACGGAGCGGCAAGGCTTCCGTTGCCACTGCTGTCGCTTCCTGTGGGCGGCAGTGCCACATAAATGTCTTCTACGTATAGGGCATTAACATCGAATGGCTGCGGGAAAGCAACGGCAGATTGAACGACTGTGATCGTTTGAGTGGCGATATCGCTCAATTGCCCATCGCTGACTGTAATAGTGACGGTGTATGCACCAGGGGCATTATACGTGTAGGTGCATATTCTTCCATTTCCAGTATTTCCATCGCCAAAATCCCAATTGAAGGTGAGGGGGTCGCCATCCGGATCGGATGAACCAATGGCATCAAAAGTGACGTAAAGCCCGTTAATAACAGAGGTTCTTAAAACGGCCGTAGGCGTATGGTTAGTGGCTGTCAAAACGCCGCTGCTGTCACCGCCGTTACCGCCGTTGCCACCTCCGCATGACAAGAGCAAAGTAAGTATAAAAGACGTAAATACATTTATGCTTTGCTGCTTGAACCGCCTCATTATATTATTCCTTTGCTGGTGCGTTGTCTGTACCAATAGATTAAATTCCTATTTCATAATCGAATGTCTAAACACTTTACTGTCATTTTTTCGTAACCATAAATTCACCAAAATTGTGAGATGCCATAAACTTATTGAATTGGCATGTATTCTTTTAAGGAAGTATTATACTGCTTTTCAAAAATACATTCCGATATATAGAAGGGCGATATAAGTGGTTGTAAAGAAAAAACGTTCAAATAACGGAGCGTTCTTTTTGACAATCACTATATTTCGGTTGAATTTGCTGCAATATTAATGCCGTGAAAATAATAAATCTGCATAAGATTGGAATTAATTTCTCAAAAGGGGAATTGGAGTTGGAGCTCGAAGCTGAAAGCTGAATGATCAAAGGAAGGGGAGAAAGCTCAAAGGTCAATGCTCAATGCTGAAAGGAATAAAAATCAAGATGCGGGTTCAAAGTTCAGGGTTCCGGGTTCAACGTTCCGGGTTGCGAGGTGCGGGTAGGGCGCTTCGCGCCAGGTGAGAGGGGAAAGGAGTAACCATCAAGTTACGCGTTACGAGTTACGTGTTGCGGGTAAAGGGCTAAAAGCTGGAAGTAGGCAGAGAACTGAAAGCAACGAGAGAATGTTTGGTATTTGGTGTTTTGTGTTTGGTTTGCCGCGTTGCGGGTTACGAGAGTAGCGTTGCGAGTTGCGTGTTACGGGTTGCGAGGTGCGGGTTAGGCGCTTCGCGCCAGTGGAAACCGGGAATTGAGCTCAAAGGTGAACAGTGAAAGGGAAAAAAATGGTATTTGGTGTTTTGTGTTTGGGGATTGGTGTTGAGTGTTGCGGGTTGCGGGGAGTGTTCAATATTCTGTGTCAGCCTGTTTTTTGATTAGCAATCATATCAGAGCCTTAATTCTTTATCCAGCCTTCCTTCAAAAAATATGGCTAACTGAGATATGGTCAAAGACCAGTTTTGAACCGGCATCGTCCATTTTTTACTGGCATTCTGAATACCCATATAGAGCAGTTTGAGCAGGCTGTCCTGGTTTGGGAAAGCCCCTTTGGTCTTGGTTAATTTTCGGAATTGCCGGTGAACCGCCTCAATGGTGTTGGTCGTGTAAATGATCCTTCGAATATCATCCGGATACTTGAAAAATTGACTGAGCCGCTCCCAGTTGTTTCGCCAGGATTTGATGACAATTGGATATTTGTTGTTCCACTTGTCTTCAAGCCTGTCTAACTCAGACTCGGCCAAATCCTTGTTAGTGGCCTTGTATACTCGCTTGAGATCGACCATGAATTCTTTTTGATTCTTTGAACCAACATATTTCAAGGTGTTGCGAATTTGATGCACAACACAAAGTTGGACTTCCGTTTGGGGAAAGATTGTTTCGATGGCTTCCGGAAATCCCTTAAGACCATCGATACAGGCGATCAGGATATCGTCAACACCTCGGTTGGATAGATCGGTCAGAACCTGCAACCAGAAGTTGGCCCCTTCGTTCTCTGAAATATACAGCCCAAGGACTTCTTTGCGGCCTTCAATATTGACACCAAGGATCGTGTAAACAGCTTTGCTGAAGACCTTGCCGTCCTCACGAATTTTGTAGTGAATGGCATCCAGCCAGACAATGGGATAAATCGATTCTAATGCCCGGGCCTGCCACTCTTTTACTGTATGGATGATTTTATCGGTAATCGCCGTCAGGGTGCCCTTTGAGACCTCAATGCCATAGATATCCTCAAGATGGGCGGATATATCTTGATAGCTCATCCCCAGGCCATACAGGGCCAGGATTTTTTCTTCAATCTCATCACTGAGGGTCGTTTGGTGCTTTTTGATCAGCTTGGGCGAAAATGTACCGGCGCGATCGCGCGGTGTGTCGAGTTCAAAAGATCCATTGAGAGTCTTGATCGTCTTTTTGCTCTTGCCATTCCTGCGGTTGGCAGCTATCTCCTGGCCGAGGTGGGAGTCTATCTCCCCTTCGAGGGCTGCTTCTGTCAGATTCTTTATCAGTGGGGTGAGAACCCCGTCTTTACCGGTGAGGGGCTTGCCTGATTGGATGGCTTTGAGGGCTTTCTGGAAATCAAATTCGCTGTCGTCTTTTGCCATGTCAGTCTCCTTTTAGCTTTATATATCAGCTTTTTATTTGACTGACACAAAATTATGAACACCCTCGGGTTGCGCGTTACGAGTTGCGGGTCGGGATGTTTGAAAAACGTTTATTGGTTTGAATTATTCGAATTCTGAGCGGGCAACACCTGATTGGCGTATGATTGAAAGCAAGGTCCCCATACGAATCTCTTTGTGATCCGGTACGGGCACCGTTACCGTGTTAACTTTTTCTTTCCGCTGAATCGCAATATGGCTGCCACGCCTTCTTATTTCCATAAATCCATGTTTTTTTTATTTTGCAGACCTCTTTGCCGGAAAGAATGCGTAATTTACCCAACGGCTATCTCCACCTGGGTTATATAAACTTCGTTATGTAGCCTGTCCTTGATTTCTTCCGGTGAGGCTGTTTCGAAGAAAAGTTCCAGAGCCTCCTGCAGGTTTTTTCTGGCCTCGTCGACTGTGCGTCCCTGACTTGCGACATCCAATTCGGGACAGAGACTGACAAACCCATCATCCTCACGCTCAATAATTGCGGTTAGTTTCCTGGTCATAATGCACCTCTTATTTTTGTTAAGAATAAAACCTATTGAAATTCCATAATATTGTCAAGTGTCGGTGTTTGGTGGCGCGGGTTGCGGGACCCGGGTGCCGGGGTGCGAGGATACGGGTTAGGCGCTTCGCGCCAGGGGAAACGATACTGTTGCGAGTTGCGGGTTGCGAGATAAGTGCTCAAAACGCAAGGAGGGCAAACGAACGGGCAGTTACAATCGATTGGTCGAAAGGTTGATTTCGGCTCGACGCTATCCAGACGCCGAACGCTGGATTCTTATCGGAATTCGGGCCACAAAGGGGAAATGGTCCGGCAGTGCCAGTAGATTGCGCGAAAAATTACGGGAAATACGGGCCAAAGAAAAGAACTGGCCTGCCGTTGCGGCCATTCAGGCCGAGGAATTCGTGCGCTACCCCTCGCGTAAGGCCTTTGCGGATTGCAAGAAAGCTTCAGATAAAGTGAAAATTTGGGGCAAAGTACGTGAGTCTCTGTTACGCTACCTCGAAAAGGGCGACCTGCCCTGGAAACATAAGGGATGGCCGCTCCCGGCATCCGGTTTGGACGAGCCCGAACCAGAGGGAAGAAAACGATACCCCATGGTAGATCAACTCATCGGTATTGCCATTCTGGAGAAGAAGCCCGATCAAGTGCTGTACTGGTATGATCAACTTTCCAACGGAGGATTCGGTTTGTACGGCGCCGACGAAGATGAGGTCGCTGCGGCAGTTCAATCTCACGCGCCGGATCGGGCGGTGGACATCTGGAAGAAAAAGGCAGAACGGTTTATCGCCCAAGTCAAGCCTAAAGCCTACCGGGAGGCAGCCAAATACCTTCGCAAAGCATCGGCGGTCATGGCGCGGCAAAAAAAGCAGATGCAGTGGGACCAGTACCTTCAGTATCTGAGGCAGCAGCACGCCCGCAAAACCAGGCTGATGGAAATTATAGATGGTTTGAACGGAAAACCGATCGTTAAAAAGAGAGGCTGAATACTTTATTTGGAGATCACAAATTGTGACCTCCAAATTTATTCAATCTTCCGGTTAATTGGTGCCCGTGTACATAAATATTGTTCAGTTGAGGCCCGAAATTATAATCTTTCGCCATTCGCTATCCGCTTTAACACATCCTCAAGAATCATCGAAACTTCTTTGATCCAATTGGCCAAAGTATCCGGTATTTCAGATTTGGCTGCTAAATTGCGAATTACTATAAAGGTTGAATGCATTCTTTGAAGGTCCCGTACGCTTTCCCAACTCATCGCCTCGTCCACATGAAAGAGAATTCGATCCCACTCTTTGAACCCTGCATTACTGGCGACGGCGTCGCGTAAGTTTTCCCAAGCGCCCTGTAAATCCGAAATAATTGTTTTTTCGTAGCCCGTTGGCTCGGTGTAAAGGTTCATTACAGTTCCTGATGAAAAGTATTCAACTGCATGTAAACTAGAATTTCCTCTTTTTTATACCCAGATTAAAAGCTATCTCAAAATTAGGATTTTGGTTCAAGGTCAAGGCGGATCCGAATTTCAGCCCGCAGGCATACTGAAGTATGTCGAGGACTTGAAACGAGGAACCAACGCGGAGATTGGGCCAAAAAACATTTTTGAGATAGCTTTTAGGCTTTCATGTTTACCACTGCCCGGCCTTTGTGTTTGCCTTTCAACATACGGTCGATGGCCTGATCCAGGTCGGCCAAGGTAATTTCTTCCACGACGGCTTCCATCATTGGGATCTTCCACTCAACGGCGAGTTTTTCCCAAGTCTTTAGCCGGTTCGGCATCGGGCAATTCTGGGAATCGATACCGACCAGGGTGACCCCGCGCAGGATAAAGGGATATACGTTGATTGGCAGCTCAGGTGACGCGACATTGCCGCAACTTGTGACCACGGCATTGGCGTGCACGGATTTGATGGAGGTGGCCAGAATATCGCCGCCGACCGTGTCGATGCTGCCTGACCAGAGAGACTTGAGAAGGGGACGACCGCTTTTATCAGAGGCGTCTTCGATGCTGATGATTCGCTGCGCGCCGATTTTTTTCAGATAATCCGACTCATCGATCAAACCATTAACGGCAGCGACCGTGTAGCCCAATTTTGACAAAATCGCCACGGCGATACTGCCGACGCCTCCCGTGGCGCCCGATACCAGCACTTCACCATGCTCCGGCAAAATGCCCCCATGGACCGTCAGTTTATAGACTGACAGGGCAGCCGTAAACCCCGCCGTCCCGTAACACATGGCCTCTTTTGACGTCAGCCCTTTGGGCAGGGGAACCACCCACTGGCCGGGGACGCGAATATATTGGCCAAATCCCCCTGCCGTGTTCATGCCCAAATCATAACTGGTGACGATAACCTCGTCTCCGGGTTTGAACGCACTGTCTGTGCTTTCCGCCACCACACCGGCGGCGTCGATGCCGGGCGTATGGGGATAGCTGCGCGTGACGCCTTTATTGCCGCTGGCAGATAACGCATCCTTGTAATTCAGCGATGAATAGTGAACCTCGACCACCACGTCTCCAGGGGGTAGGTCATCTATGGTTTTGTCGAGGATCTGACGTGAGTATTTTTTGTCTTCGGTTTCTTGTACGACCAGGGCCTTAAATGATGTGTCTGCCATTTTGAACCTCCATAGGTTTAGGGGTTATTAGTCAAATTGCTTTTTGAATTCCTGGAACTCTCTTCTTAGCTCTGCCAGGTCATTTTGTAACGTCTGGATGTCCTGTTCCACTTTTTCGATACGCTCGGATTCCACGGGGGCGCCGTACCCGGCAGCAGGCGCTTTTTCTTCTTTATCGATTTCCGGTTCACCGCAAAGAAGGTGGATGTAGCGCGATTCCTTGCGGCCGGGCTGCCGCGGGAGGCACCCGACAAAGCCGTATTCTTCAAGACGGCCCAGAGTTTCATGAACCTCATCCAGGTTTTCGAACTTGCATAGCCGCGCGGTGCGTCCCTTGATCTCACCGCCTGTCTGCGGCCCGCGAAGCAGCAACACGCAAAGGACTGCGGATTCCTGAGGAACGAGGTTGTGCGCATGGGTAAAACGCTCCTCAACCTTCGGGACTCGGCCGACGCGGCTTTTATGGACCAGGTCTTTTTGGACTAAATCGTCCACAATCTCCTCCACCGTCTGCTCCATATAGGAGACGACCGGATCGCGACTGGATTTCTGGTTGCAGGCGTTGGTCAGGGCGTTAACGGATAGGGGGTAATAATCCGGTGTTGAGAGCTCTTTTTCAATCAGACTGCCGAGCACCCGGACCTCTTTATCATTGAGTACAATGTCCATTCGTTTGACTTTCTCGGGGTAAGGGTTCGGTAAATTGTGTTTGGTGCTTTAGGTTCTGGGTTCAGGGTTCTGGGTTGCGCCCCGGTTGAATGCCGCTGCGCGTCTTACCTTCGGGAATTCAACGGGGTGAAGGTTCTGGGTTCAAAGGTTTGAACCGATTGATACGGCACAAACTATTGATCAAGATCCGAAATGTTCGCCAAACCCCATTGAGTGAAGTGGTTTTATAAACACCATGAAGCCAGGTTATTTAGTTACAAGCTGTTTATGGCTTTTAACCCAGAACGTGGAACCCTGAACTGCTCAACATAGCAGCAAACAAATCATAATGACCATAATTCAAAATGATAAACCAGTTTGGGTCATGGGGTAATTCAATCCAATTACGGTTATCTATTTTTTCGTGCGCTTGCCGTATTTTTTTGTTTTCTCTTTTATATACCCAATCTTCTTTTTCGGTTTTTCCTCTTCATCGAACAGATGCTTTATGGCCTCGAATACGATCCGGAAGTTCTCGTCATACTTTTTCTCCATCGCCTCTATTTTACGTTTGAGGTCTTTGTGCGTGGCCAACAAGCTCCGAAGTTTTGTGAAGGTTCGTATTATTTGGATGTTCACCTGAATGGCGCGGTCGCTGTTCAATACGCTCGAGAGCATGGCTACTCCCTGCTCGGTGAAAGCCATTGGCATGTACCTTAGGCCTCCCCAACTTGAGGTCACAATTTGTGACCTCAAGGTTTCAAACTCCTTTTTGTTAATCTCAAACATAAAATCCGGCGGGAAACGACCAATATTTCGACGGACAGCCTGTTTCAACACTTTTGTTTCCACCCCATATAGCTCAGCCAGATCCCGGTCAAGCATGACCTTTTGACCGCGGATGAGGTAAATTTTGCTTGCGATTGTTTCAGTTGGGAGTAGTGAGTTTTGAATGGCTTTCTTGGGCATATTCAATCCTATAAGGTGAAAGCAAAAACAATCAAGATGCGAGTTGCGTGTTTCGGGTTACGAGTTCTGGGCAAGCTGGTTACAGCCGGTCGTCGATCATGCCTCCTCGCCATTCAAGGCCTGCGAAGTCAAAGGCGACCGCACCGGCTCGCCGGCATCCTCATCCTGACCTTGCAAAAGAATGGCGCCGTTCACATCGCCCACGGCGTTTTTACCTTTGCTTTTCACGTTGAACATGGCCTGGTCCGCCCGGGCAAGAATGGCGATGATGTTTCCGGCGTCGTCGGGATAGGTTGATGCGCCGAAGCTGGCCTGCAGCCGGACGCCGTTATCGACGTTGGGCAGGAACGTCGTTCGCAGCAGCGTGGCGCGGATCTCTTGGGCTTTTTGCAGGGCCTGGGTCTTGTCATGGCCGGGAAGGACGGCCACAAATTCGTCACCACCGTATGCCACGCCATAAGAGGGTTCAGCGAGGCAGCTGTCCAGCACTGCGGCCACTTCCGCCAAGGCCTTGCTGCCGTTAAGATGGCCGTGGGTGTCGACCACGCGCTTGAAGTTGTCGATATCGAAAAAGATCAGGGAAAAGGTCGTGCTCTGGCGGCGGCCCTCTTCGACCAGTTGTTCCAAGGATCGATAAAGATGGCGCGTATTGTACAGGCCGGTCAAATTATCGTGCAGGGATAAATAGCGGTAGTTTTCCTCACTCCGTTTGAGTTCCTCCTCGGCTTTGATACGCTCAGCCATTTCCAGCTGCAGACGCTGGTTAACCTCCTCGATCGCTTTCTTGGTTCGGTAGAGTTCCAAGTGGGTTTTGACCCTGGCCTGCAATTCAGCACCGTTGAACGGCTTGCTCAAATAATCCATGGCTCCCATGGCGAATCCTTTGACGACGCTGTCGGTATCGTTCTTGGCTGTCAGGAAAATAATGGGCGTATCCCGGCTGTCCGGCCGGTTTCGAATGCGGCGGCAGACCTCGAACCCGTCCATCTGCGGCATCATGATATCCAGTAGGATAAGGTCAAAACGGTTGCTCTCGACTTGGTTCAAAGCCGTCGGGCCATCCTGGGCAAACGCTATATGGTAACTGTCGCTCTGCAGGATGCTGGCGGCGACTTGGATGTTTTTAGGCACATCATCAACGATGAGTATTTTGAAACGATTATGTCGATTCAGGTCCATCGATAGATTCCCTTTCTCTCTTCAGGTAAAAGGATTTCAACTTGGCAATGATCTGCGGATAGAGGTTCAACGCGCTATTGACCTGTTCCACGTCGAAGGTCTTGACATGGGCACTCAGATCCGTTCCATATCGGCTCAGTATCGCCAGGGAATGGGCGTCGCCAAGGGCGCTGATCCGGATGGCGAAGTCGTCGATCTCGTCGAAAAACAGGTTTTGCCGGGTGGCCGTCCAGCGTTGCATGTACTCGTTTTCGAGGATTTCCAGAATCTGCGGAAAAAGTTCGAAGCGGGCGGGGGTCAGGTCCGAGGCCGGCGCCTCTTGGGGTTCGTGCTGCCGAGCGGCATGGCCGATGAAACGCTTCAGTTCCCGCAAAAGAGCTTTTTCGGTGACCGGCTTGTCCAGAAAACCGGCAAATCCCATGGTCATAAGGGAATCTCTTTCTTCTTCCATGACCGAAGCGGTGAGGGCCACCACTGGAATGCCTCGGGTGGCCTCGTCGCGGCCGATCTGTTTCGTTGCTTCGATGCCGTCCAGGACCGGCATGCGGATATCCATCAGGATCAGGTCCGGTTGGTGTTGCCTGGCCAGGCGCACGGCATCTTCGCCGTTTTCGGCTTCCATGATTGTCAACGGCGTCTGGGCCAGATACTCCTTTATCAACGAACGGTTGAGGGTCAGGTCATCCACGACGAGGATGCAGGCCGGGTCGAAGACAATATCGTCAGAGACTTCACTGGGCACGGCCTCGGGTTCGATCGCCGCTGGTACGACCGAAACGTGCGGGATGAGGATCTGGAATCGGCTGCCTTTGTTTTCTTCGCTTTGAACGGTGATGGTTCCAGCCATCATTTCCACCAGCCGCCTGGTGATAGAAAGGCCCAGGCCGGTGCCGCCGAAGCGTTTTGTGCTTTGGCCGTCCTTCTGCTTGAAGGCCTCGAAGATGTCGGCGTGATACTGCGCCGGTATGCCGATGCCCGTGTCTTCGACTGCAATCGACAGGTCGATTCCGTCGCCGTCCACGCAATCCCGCTTTTGAACTTCGATGCGCACGAATCCCTTTTCGGTGAATTTGACGGCGTTGCCAACGAGGTTGAAGAGGATTTGCTTCAAACGCACCTCATCGAGGATCAAACAGTCGGGAATATCCCCGGAAAAATCGATCACCATTGCGATGTTCTTCAAAGCGGCTTGCGCGGCAAACATCCTGTAGACCTCATCGAACAATGCGCTCGGCCTGACCGGTTCGTACTCGAGTTCCATCTTGCCCGCTTCGATTTTGGACAAATCCAGGATGCCGTTGATCAGGCTCAAAAGGTTTCTGCCGCTGGAACTAATGGATGCCAGGTAGTTTTGCTGTTTGGGCTCGGTGATCAACGGTTTGAGAAGGTCGGCGAAACCGATGACGGCGTTCATCGGCGTGCGGATTTCATGGGAGATGTTGGCCAGGAATTCGCTTTTGGCCCGGCTGGCCGATTCGGCCGCCTCCTTGGCGGCCTGGAGCATTTTGTTGGTATCACTCAAAGCCATCGTACGGGCGGTCACCTGTTCTTCCAGGTGTTCGCGGTATTCCTGGAGTTTTTGATCGCGGGATTGGAGCGCGGCGAGCATTCCGTTGAAGGCATCGATCAACACGCCGATTTCATCCTGGGAGTGTTTTTGGACCCGGACCGAAAAATCCTTTTGTTCGGAAACAGACCCGACCACCTGGGTCAGGTTCAGGATCGGCTGGGAGATCACCTTCTGGAAGGAAGCAGACAACAACCAGGCGATCAGGAACGCGGCCGAAACGATGAGCCCGAATATGGCCACCGAGGCGTATATCTCCCTTTGGGTGCCGCTCAGATCGTATTGGATGCCAATCGTGCCGATTAATTTTTCATCCTGTAGGATGGGATTGAACACGAACAGGTAGTTGCCGTCAAAGTATTGGCCGGGCTCCCGCAGGGGGGAACGGAAAGATGGCCCTTTTCGTCCTTGTGGATATACACGGCAAACGGTTGTCCGTCGCGATCGTAGATGCTGGCCAACACGACAAATGGCTTGGCGCTGAGGGCCGCCAGGTTGGTTTCCGCTGTGCCCCGATCATTGAAAACGATAGCCCCGATGCTGTTGGCTCCGATCACATGGGCCACGCTGGCGAGATCGTTGCGCAGGTTCTTGCGTGTCTTGGTGATGTCCCTGAACATCAGGGTCGCGGAAGCAAACAGCAGGGCGATGCCGCTGGTGAGCATTATGATCAATTTCAGCTTCCATCGGATCGAGACGTCCCGAAATGCGCGCATCTTACTTATGCTCCTCTCTGTAAATCTGTGCGGAGCCGAGCAATTGCGAACTCATCGTCAATCCGGCCCTCTTGGCAGCATCGATATTGACTTTGAAGCGCAGGCGATTTTGTTCTTCGAAGAAATTGATGACACCGCCCATCTGGGTGAAGCCCTCGATCTCTCCTATAGTCAATATGCTGCGTTCCCGCGCGGTGCCGAGAAGCTTCTGAACCAGGTTTTTGTCTTGGGTGGCGATATAGAGGATATGGCTGGCGTCGAGACAACCCTCCTGTGTGTAGGGGATGACCTTGATTTTTCTTCCCCTGATGATCTGATCGTTCAATTTGAGCAGGGCGTCTGCGGCCGGTTTGTCGGAGGCAAAGCACACGATCAGATCGTCGTCCTTGGCCTTAAAAGCTGCCGGGGGCCACGAGACGAAATTCGCGAAATTGTAAATGAAGCCGGTTTTGACGTCATATTCGGTACCGGTGAGGGGGCCGCCCCAAACCACCGCCGCCCGGAAGATCAACAGGCAGAACAGGAGAGACACGGCGACCTGCGCGGCGCCGATTGTTCTCGTGTGCCATTTTCCGGATATTACTGCCATCGGGCGGGTCCTTAGAAATGCCAGTCGATCTTACCGTAGACGCTGCGTTGGACCTCCAGCGTCGAGAACTCCGCATGCCCTTCCTCCAGGAGATTCTGCCCCACAATGGACAGTTCCAGTTTCGGGAAAGGGCGCCAGGCCAGCCGGGCATCCATGACCGTGTAGCTGTCGATGTTCCTTTCCGGTAGGCTGCCGACAAAGCGGAGTGCCACATCGAAATCGATCTGTGGTGTCACGAACAGGAATGACCGGATGGAGACGACATTGCGCGGATTGACGCCCTCGGAGACGAGTACGGTGATGTTCGGGTCAGCGACAAGGTTTTTGTCGATTTGCGTGTTCAGGTAGGTATAGGTGGCCCCCAAACGCCACTTGGGCATGACCTGCCAATCGGCGGCAACCTCCACGCCATAGGCTCGTCCGGTGGTGTTGTTGGCATAGGTCAGGTCGTACGGCCCGGACGGCGGGGTACCGGAGATCTGCTCAAGGCCGATCAAGTCATCGTAATCATTGTAAAACAGGGCAACATCGAACCATAGGGATGGCTTCGGCATCAGGCGCAGGCCGAATTCGTAGGCCGTGAGTTTTTCAGCATCGAGATCTGCGTTGCCCTGGATGTTGACAAGCACTGGAACATCGGGATCGACAGCAGGCAGAAAAAGCTCGTCGCTAATCCTGCCGTGCAGTTCGAGTCGTGACGGATTGCGCACGGCCCTTGAGACGGCCGTCCAAAGGGCCAGTTGCTGTAGCGGCGTATATATCAGCCGCAAGCTGGGTTGGACTTCCAGCCCGGTGAACTCGTTGTGTTCGAATTTCGAACCCACGGTCAACGTAAGCAGATCGGGCGCCAGCTGGACACGATCCTGGATGAAGGCGCTCCACAGGCTTTGATTCAAATCCAGCGGATCCATCGTGAAGTTGGGGCTGTTCCGGAACTCATCGGAGATGAATCGATACTGCAGGCCCCACACGATGTCGTGGTATTTCGCGACGGTCAGTTGGTGCTGAAAATCCAGATCGGCCGTATTCACTTTGCCGCTGGCCGGATCGTAATCTTTTTCGGCGTGGTCGAAATAGACCTGCAGCGATGTATTCGAATCCGAGGAGAAGGCGTGTTGCCATCGCCCCAGCAAGTAGAACCCAGTGGCCTCGGAGTCGTTGGTTTGCAGGCCTTGACCCGTGGGGGCGGTTGGAAATAGTATCGAGCGGCGCTCGAACTCCTTGTCGTACCTGTTTCTGTATGCTACCCCCTGCAGGCTGAAGGTGTTGGCTCCGGCGGCCGGTGCATCATTGGCGGGCGCTGTGTCGAGGCGAAACCCTGCCCGACCGGAACGCCAGTTATCGCTCGACTGTGGATTGCCGGTGTCACCGGTTAAGCTGCCAGCGACACTATCCAATTCCCCCCGGTTGAAAAACTTGCCATAGACCCGGTAAGACGCCTGTTGGCCCAACTTACCGCCATAGCGGAAGCTGGCAATCTGTTCCTCGCTGCCGACCAAAGCCACGGCTTCTCCACCCTGGGTTTCGTATGCATTCTTGGTGATGATGTTGATGACGCCATTGACGGCGTTGCTCCCCCAAAGGGCGGCTCCGGGCCCCCGGATCACCTCGATCCGCTCAATGTCCTCCATGACCGTGTCCTGCACATCCCAGAACACGCCGGAAAAGACATGTGTGTAAACGCTGCGGCCGTCCATGAGCACAAGCAGGTTTTCGGCGAACTGGTTGTTGAGCCCCCTGATGTTGACGGCCCACTCCGTGGCGCTGATGCGGGCCACATGGACACCCGGGGCCAACCGCAGCGCTTCGGGGATGCTGGTCACTCCTGATCGCCGGATCTGTTCTTGCGTAATGACATATACAGCCGAGGCCGCGTCCCAAACGACTTCGGGTCTCTTGGAAGCCGATATGATTTCGACGGTTTTCAGTTGTTCCAGGGAAAACTTCGTAAAATCAAGTGGTTCGCTCTGGGCCTGGTTATCCGCCGCAATGCAGACCCTACCAAGCGGCGGCAGGACCGATACCCAGACCATCACCAGCAGGTTCATGAAAATGAGGACCGATGCTCTCATCCGGCACTTTCCTTCAGCATTGATTCGGTATCTCTATTCCGGGTACAGTTTGCAACTTATGAATTTTAGAGAAAAGCCGAAAAGTTTTCACCCTTTGGGCGCGTCCTAAGGCAGCCATTGAATCCCTCGGGGCGTGAAATGCCCGGGCTATGGGCCGGACGGTGACACCTGGGTTATCCTGCCCGGCGGTGAGCCTAGTTCACTAAAGGATGAAATATCCCAAAATACGGCGAACAGCAAGAAAGAATGCCGTGAACCGTTCACCATATCAACCTGAATATTTCATTATCAGTAAGGAACTTAACCCGGAAATTTCATCAATCGGAGGCTTTTATGGCCAAGGCATTTCGAGGTGATGCTGTAACCAGTCTACTACGATCCTCGAATAACGCCGGCCACAGGAGCCTCCGGTTGACCCGAAGGGTGCAATCTTTTCAGTTCTTTCATTAGATCTTGGGGAGGTACAAATTGTCCCAGGTTTATACGGATCATAAATTTGACCAATGCCCCGATATGGCTTCCTTTTTTTCTACTCGGTGAAAAGATTTCATGAAATATTCGGGCTAATCGGTTTGACTCTCTTGCTTTTCTCAGCCGTGTTATTGACCGATATAACGATCATGGCCAGCAAGGTGATAAATATCACGGTTCAGTAGCACGTTTTTAACATATACATAGATGTCAATATGCGATATGGACTGTTCGAATGATATTGTCTGCGTAAGTCTGTGGCCATTTAAGCTATTTTTTCGATTCGTTCTGCGTTACCTATTCACAGATTACCCCCACTCCTTTGGAGGTGAGCCTTAATTTTAAAACAGGAGCGATACCAAACAATGGCAAAAACATTATATTTTGCTTCACTCTTCATTATTGTCTTCATTGTCGGCTGTTCGGATTCAGACTCAAATGGTCCAATAGAAAAATCGGATATTCGATATGAAAAGCCCGCGACTTCAAAACAGGTCATTGAGGGATACGCGGTGGAGTATGAATTGTGGTATAACGATAAAGAATGGGATTTCTATCGTAAGGAAGTTTCCGGTGATAATGCGGCAAAAAATCTAAAAACCATTAGCAGGGTCCTAACCAATGCCGCCAATGATGTGTTTGTTTCAATGGAAGAAACCTGGGAAAAGATGTCATTTGAGGAATCGTTTAAGCACTATGCAAAATGGATAAGAAGTAATAAGGGCCAAATATTAGACAAGCAGATAAGAAACGTTAACGGAAATGATGTTCTTTATATTAAATCCAATTTAAAAGTAGAACCGGAGCCGTTAATCAGCGTAATATATATATTAACAACTAAATCCGGCGGCGTGAGTGTTTCTGCGGCAACCTCTGAGAAGCTATTTGAACGTTATGAAAAACAAATGGTTGATATATTGAATGGTCTTGTCGACCCGAAAGCGAATTCACGCTCAACAGAATGAAGAGGCGGGTTTGCGAGTTACGGGATGCGGGGGAACGAGTTGCGAGTTACGAGTTGCGGGAAAACGAGTTGCGGGTTGCGGGGTAGGCGCTTCGCGCTGGTTGAAAGCTCAAAGCTGAAAGGGATTAGAAATTGGTGTTTTGTGTTTGGTGGTTTGGGATACAGGCTACGGGGATTGAATTCAAAGCATAAAGCTCGGGGCTAAAACTGTAAATATATAGATAACATCTGATAAATTATAATCCGGGTCCTGACACTATCCGACGAGGGTGTTCATAATTTTGTGTCAGTCAAATAAAAAGCTGATATATAAAGCTAAAAGGAGACTGACATGGCAAAAGACGACAGCGAATTTGATTTCCAGAAAGCCCTCAAAGCCATCCAATCAGGCAAGCCCCTCACCGGTAAAGACGGGGTTCTCACCCCACTGATAAAGAATCTGACGGAAGCAGCCCTCGAAGGGGAGATAGACTCCCACCTCGGCCAGGAGATAGCTGCCAACCGCAGGAATGGCAAGAGCAAAAAGACGATCAAGACTCTCAATGGATCTTTTGAACTCGACACACCGCGCGATCGCGCCGGTACATTTTCGCCCAAGCTGATCAAAAAGCACCAAACGACCCTCAGTGATGAGATTGAAGAAAAAATCCTGGCCCTGTATGGCCTGGGGATGAGCTATCAAGATATATCCGCCCATCTTGAGGATATCTATGGCATTGAGGTCTCAAAGGGCACCCTGACGGCGATTACCGATAAAATCATCCATACAGTAAAAGAGTGGCAGGCCCGGGCATTAGAATCGATTTATCCCATTGTCTGGCTGGATGCCATTCACTACAAAATTCGTGAGGACGGCAAGGTCTTCAGCAAAGCTGTTTACACGATCCTTGGTGTCAATATTGAAGGCCGCAAAGAAGTCCTTGGGCTGTATATTTCAGAGAACGAAGGGGCCAACTTCTGGTTGCAGGTTCTGACCGATCTATCCAACCGAGGTGTTGACGATATCCTGATCGCCTGTATCGATGGTCTTAAGGGATTTCCGGAAGCCATCGAAACAATCTTTCCCCAAACGGAAGTCCAACTTTGTGTTGTGCATCAAATTCGCAACACCTTGAAATATGTTGGTTCAAAGAATCAAAAAGAATTCATGGTCGATCTCAAGCGAGTATACAAGGCCACTAACAAGGATTTGGCCGAGTCTGAGTTAGACAGGCTTGAAGACAAGTGGAACAACAAATATCCAATTGTCATCAAATCCTGGCGAAACAACTGGGAGCGGCTCAGTCAATTTTTCAAGTATCCGGATGATATTCGAAGGATCATTTACACGACCAACACCATTGAGGCGGTTCACCGGCAATTCCGAAAATTAACCAAGACCAAAGGGGCTTTCCCAAACCAGGACAGCCTGCTCAAACTGCTCTATATGGGTATTCAGAATGCCAGTAAAAAATGGACGATGCCGGTTCAAAACTGGTCTTTGACCATATCTCAGTTAGCCATATTTTTTGAAGGAAGGCTGGATAAAGAATTAAGGCTCTGATATGATTGCTAATCAAAAAACAGGCTGACACAGAATATTGAACACTCCCTATCCGACAGCAATGATTACATCGGTACCATTTTAAATCCTTCCCGATTTGTAGTTTATAGCATGTAGAACCCATCCTAAATATATTCTAAGAGCCCATGGTTTTGTTTCGAACCGGTTCAAAATGCTCACATACTGCATGTATGCAATGCTTTCTCGTCGTTTCGTGCCTTGCCATGAATCCTGACCTTATTCTTGAGATAGTTTCTAATCATAGTTTCCCCAGCATATTTGTCCTCCACA
This sequence comes from uncultured delta proteobacterium, assembly GCA_963848135.1. Classification (GTDB taxonomy): domain Bacteria; phylum Desulfobacterota; class Desulfobacteria; order Desulfobacterales; family SG8-13; genus JARFQH01. The sequence goes on along the minus strand of CAWKCK010000005.1, from coordinate 336,180 downwards.
TCATCTTGGGTTGCTAAGGCTTAGCCTTTCGATACAGATACAGGCAAGTTGTTCCAAGTATTGACCTATCTCCCGATTTCCATATAGTCTCAATGTGTTCAAAGCCAGATAATCTCTTGAAGAGTTGAATAGATAGTGGCAGGACAGAAAGGAGGGTGCCGTGAAATTACTAACTATTAACTCCAGTCCCCGGAAGGGGGGGCAGAGCAAAACCGAACTGATGCTCAATCACCTTGTCGAAGGCAGATACCTATATTATCCCACTATTCGTCTTGATTAAACTTAATATGCATGGAGTTCACGCACCCGAGGTCGAATGAAAATATAAAGGGGCGGCATGGAAGTGATACGGATTTGACTGCCTGGTCAGCTTAACGGCCACATCTGAGGACGGCAGGTCTGTCGGTGCCACGGACATACATGGTGACACAAGCGGCGATGATCACTTGAGTGCCCCGATCTTCGGCTCCGGTGGCGAATTCTTGGGCGCGATCCGGGGTCCGGTGGGCAGAAATAACCCGTATCTCCTATTGTACGTTGAATTTGTCCAATACCTTGGCGCTCTCTTTCATCACTTCGTAATCGGATTTACCTCCCATATCGACGACCACTGTGGGATTTGCCCGTGTTGGGGTATCACTCATATCAGGACGCTTCTGCTAAAAAGACATTGGTTCGGCGGACCTTGTCGGCAAAGGTCGCCAATTCAACAGGGGCCGGTTTAAGTCTCCGAACATCTTCTTCGGTCAGCACGCCAGCCATGGACGGAACATGCATGCCCTCAGGAATGGTTACTCCTTCCACCAGTGCTTGGTGCTGGATGACGACACCACGGCCCAAAGAGGCATTAAACACAACACTTTTAAAGCCGATAAAGCAGCTCTCTCCCACATCGCAGGGTCCGTGGATTACAGCCCCATGGGCCAGGGAAGCGCCTTTGCCGATCCGGACCGGCGAGCCGCCTAAGGCATGGATGATAACGCCATCCTGGATGTTGACTTCCGGTTCAATGACAATCGCCTCTACCTTCCCCTCGGGACATGGCTCGTCAGCGCGGATGACGGCATTGGGTCCCACAAAGACTTTTTCACCGATCTGAACATTACCGATTACAACGGCCGATGGGTGCAGGAAAGCAGAAACATCTACTCGGGGTTTGTCGCCGGCATGATTTCTTTGGATCATTTTTTTCTCCTTACTGTTGTTTATCGATTAATCGACGAAGGGCCTCTTCGTACTTTCCCGCCGTCTTGGTGGCTACATCATCTGGCAATTCAGGAACAGGCGGTTGTTTATCCCACGGTATCTTCTCTAAATAGTCTCGTGCGAATTGTTTGATAATGTTCATTTTTCCGCTATTTTTCCATCCAATCCAGGTCAATTCATTTCGTTATTGCATGTGTCCGACCCATTTCGATCCTTCTGGCGACCATACTGTGGATTTGGTGAGTCGCATGAGCGATCGCTACATGAAGGTCTTCATCCGAGGAAGAAACGGCTACATTCGTATCTCCATGAATTTGGACACGAATACGGCATGATTTTTCAATCCCTCCAAAGGGCCCACTTTTGTTTGTGACAACCACACGAATGTGCCCGGCTCTGGTCGAGAACCGGCTCAGCGCAAAATCGATTCGACGCCGGATGTAAGCTTTTAGTGTACTGTCAATTTCAACCTCTTTTCCGGAAATAACAACATCCATGTTGCAGGCTCCCATGGTCTAATTGATTCTGTCCATTCGATAAGTTAGCATATTTTATTCGATATAATCGAAATAGGAGGTTTCCTGTGTATTCCCTAAACTATCAACATCTCAGATACTTTTGGGCTGTGTCGCGTCATGGTAATCTCACACGAGCAAGTGCCGAGCTTCTTTTGACACCCCAAACCGTCAGTACCCAGATCCGCGATCTCGAAAAGGGTCTCGGGGTGGAACTATTTTCCCGAGTAGGACGTCGCCTCGTACTCACGGATATCGGGCGAGTCGTTTATCGCTACGCCAACGAGATTTTTAATATCGGCCGGGAGATTCAAGATGTCGTGCGGGGTTTGCCCGGCCGCGCCATGTACCTTGCCGTTGGGGTAGCGGATGTCGTCCCCAAGCTCATCGCACATCATTTGATAGAGCCGGCCATACAGTTGAAAGAACCGGTACGCGTCATTTGTCGAGAAGGAAGAACGGATAGGCTCCTTGCCGCGTTGGCGATTCACAAGTTGGATGTCGTGTTAACCGATGCGCCAATTCCGCCTGCGGTCAAGATCCGCGCTTACAACCATCTACTTGGAGAGAGCCAGGTAACGTTTATGGCTAGCGATAGATTGGTCCGGAACTGCCGGAAAGGATTCCCGGAATCGATGAACGGTGCACCGATTCTCCTTCCTGCGGAGGGTACGACCCTAAGAGGTACACTCGAACAATGGTTTGATAGCCTGGAAATTCGTCCTATGGTTGTGGGAGAGTTTGAGGACAGTGCTTTACTCAAAGTATTTGGTCAGGCAGGTGTCGGGGTTTTTGCAGTCCCTTCCGTGATCCAGGACGAGGTAGGGAGACAGTATGGTGTTGAACCCATCGGCGTGGCAGAAGGAATTGTAGAACGTTTCTACGCTATCTCATTAGAGCGAAAGGTCCGCCACCCTGCCGTGGCGGCAGTCTGCATAGCCGCCAAGTCAATATTGTTCGCTTGAAGCTGGTTTTTGGTATCAGGTCTGCTCTTGGATATTAGTCTTGCGTACAGCACTCAAATTGTCGGTTTCTGCGACGCCATCGGATCAACTACGATGTTTGCTCTCCGCATCATGTGCTCGGTAATAGATGCAGACATCTGGACAAATATTGATATTTCAACGCCCATGGTGCTAAATCGGTTCAAAGTAGGAAAGTTTATGCAAATGAATAAATATGAGAACAGTGCTAATGGCTGCACATGATTGAAATCTCAAGTATTCCAGGAGACAAGGGGACACACGAATGCCCAACATAACAATTGATGAAAAGGCCGAACTTTTCGAAAAAATCCGCGTGTTAAACTGCCTGTATCAGATCTCCGAACTGGTGGTCGATGGAACCAATGCATTTGAAAAAACCATTCAAGCCATTGTAGACCTTATACCTCAAGCCTTTGAATATCCTGAGAAGGTTGCTGCAGCAATTCTGCTGGGCGAAACATGTTATCAAACCTCCGGTTATGCCTTATCTAAATATAGTGCCCATAAGCCAATTGTTGTCAGTGGCGAAGTTCGAGGACGTTTAGAAATTAGATTTATTGAAGACGAAGTTCTTGCCCTGAGATCGGAATGGGCTTGCACCATAGAAGAAAATAACTTGATGGAAGCGGTAGCGAAAAAGGTAGCCTACATAATCGATCGTAAAGAGGCTTTCGATAAAAAGAAAATCTTGGAGGAACAGCTCAGGCACGCGGACAGATTAGCGACCATTGGTCAGTTGGCTGCAGGAATTGCCCATGAATTGAATAACCCATTGGGAGATATCCTGGGGTTTGCGCAATTGGCCTCCAAATATCCTGATTTGAATGAAGACGTATATCAGGATTTAGTCAAAATTGTGAAATCAACGCTATATGCAAGAGAAATCATTAAGAAAGTATTGTATTTCGGCAGGCAGACGCATCCAAGGGAGGCCAAGACCGACCTGAACAAACTGATTGGCGAATGGATGGATTTTTTTGAATCGCGATGCACAAAAAGTAGGATTCAGATCGTGGTGGATATGGATGAGAACCTGCCGATTGTGAATGGTGATCCTGCGCAGCTCAATCAAGTGCTAATCAATGTTGTGGTGAATGCCATTCAAGCCATGCCTACTGGTGGCACGTTGACCATCAAGACCATGTTTCAGCATGGCTGGGTTTCGATCCTCGTAGAGGATACAGGGCAAGGCATCGAAGAAGAAAATATGGATAAAATTTTCCTTCCTTTCTTTACCACGAAAGAAGTCGATGAAGGTACCGGTCTTGGGCTCTCCGTAGTTTATGGGATTGTCAATGAGCACGGTGGAAGCATTGAAATTGACAGCAAGAAGGGACACGGTTCCATTTTTAAAATAAAGTTCCCCATATAAGTGATGACAAGAGGATCAAATGGCTAAACAATCTGGACAACGATATTATATTTTGGCGGTTGATGACAACCGCAATGCTTTGGAGATCATCAGACGAATTTTGGGCCAGTCGGGCTACGAAGTGATCACCAGTGAAAACGTTCCGGATGCCGTAAAAATATTGAATGATCACCGAATTGATCTGGTGATAACGGATTTAAAAATGCCCAAGCACAGCGGGTTTGATCTAGTCCGCTACGTCAGCGAGAATTTTTACGATACAGCTGTCATCATGATCACCGCTTACCCGTCAATCGAGGGAGCGGTCGAGGCCATAAAGATGGGTGCGGATGATTTTCTGGCCAAACCATACACAGACGATGAATTGATGTCCGTTGTTCGACAATCGCTTGAACGTTTGGCAGCCCAGAGAGCTACTCAGAGCAGGCTGGAACTGGAGGCGTCCTTTGGTATCGTGGGTAGAAGCAAACCAATGAAAAAAGTGTTCAAACTAATCGCCAAGGCGGCAACCATGACGGCCAATGTTCTGATTTCGGGTGAGAGCGGGACAGGTAAGGAGCTTGTCGCCCGGGCCATTCACTACAACAGTCCCCGCTCATCGGCAGCCTTTGTCCCGGTAAACTGTACGGCAATCCCTGAAAGTCTCATTGAAAGTGAACTTTTTGGTCATGAGAAAGGCGCCTTCACAGGTGCGAACGTAGCTCGCGCAGGCTTTTTTGAAGTGGCCGCCGGTGGCACTATATTTCTGGACGAAATCGGTGACGCCAGCCAGAACTTACAGGCCAAGCTGCTCCGCGTGTTGCAGAACAAGGAGATCATCAAGGTGGGTTCCAGTCAGGTCGTCAAAGTCGATGCACGTATTGTGGCTGCGACAAACAAAGAGCTTCTGGACCTTATCAACAGGAAGTTGTTCCGGGAAGATCTGTATTACCGCATTGATGTGATCGACATTCCTATTCCACCGTTACGCGAGCGCAGTGAGGATGTGCCACTGCTAATTCAGCACATCACGGCCCAACTCTGTGACGAGATCGGTAGTGAACCGCTATCTTTCTCAGACCGCGCAATGAAAACAATGACAGCCTATTCGTGGCCGGGAAACGTGAGGGAGCTTGAGAACCTGATTCAAAAACTAACTGTCACCATGGACAACAATAGAGTGGATATTACTGATTTGCCCGGACCGATGCGGTTTTCTATCGATCATAAAATAGGGCTGAATCGTTCACTGGTAGCTGTCGAAAATGAGCACATTCAGAATGTGTTGGCCAGTGTCAGCGGTAACAAAACGCAGGCGGCCAAAATTTTGAAGATAGATCGCAAGACGTTGCGAGAGAAACTGAAAAGAATAGCTGCTGACAATTAGCGGTGCGTTTCTTCCCGCCGATGCCTCTTTCCCCGCTACCACACCCCCTTCATATCGTTACCGTTTTCGGTGAGCTGTAAAGATACCCTCGAATACGTTGATGCGCTTCCTTCATTGTTGCTGTGTTGGTTCCGTGAACGCCGTGCTTGTGCCGTGGTCCCCAAAACGATTCGTAAGGGCCGGCGACCTGGAGGGAACCGAGTCTTTCCGTACAATCTGGAAACGAAAGGGAGTCAATTGATGATGATAGCTCTACCCCGAGATGTGAAGGATATGCCTTGGCCGGATCGGGTTCCAATCATGATTGATTCTATGATCGGTGGATTTACCTTGGTGGCGGACTTCCACTTGACGATAAAGTTGGCACCGGATCCACCGCCTTTATCATCTTCAGCGATAACGAAACGTACGGACTCTTGTGGTTTGATGGATAACGCTTTGTCGACAAACGATTCTATCTGTCTGCCTTCGGAGCCGTAATAGCTGACTTGGGTAAACGTGATGTCTGCATCAAGATCGATGTTTCTGATGCTCAGCGTGATGGCTAAGGCAAAGGGAAGTTTTTTACCACCAATATAGATATGCGAATAAGCCGGCACGTAAACGGTTTGGCCCTTGGACAAACCTTCCAGACGTTCTTGCGCATCCAGTGGCAACGGTATAGCGATGATGCATGCAATAACAAGAACAATGGTCGTAATTTTCAAATTCGCTATCATCGGATTCCTAGTAAAACAATGTTAATGGCATCCCTGCCGGGGTCGCTTGTGTATATAAGCATCAGTGCACAGCGTTGGAAGCGGTGTTTTGGCATGCTGGCGCTAAAGGCGGGCCGGAGATACCAGCGGTTGGAAAACCGCAGAAAATACATCGGTGAGCCTCAGTATACCGACAATTTTTTCATCACGCTTCACCAGTAAGGACTGCTGGTGGCCCATAATCAATAAATGCATGGCCTCATCTAACGTTGCATCCTCGCTCACACATTCATCTGCCGACAACGTATGCATGAAATCACGCACGTAGATATTGGCGGCCTTTTTCCTCAGATCCTCCAGCGAGCCGTCAAAGAGGCGATGGTATTCAATCATTGAATTCAAAAACATACGGCTGAAATGGCGAAAGGCCCCCCTGGTATCCTGATTCTGTATTTCTTTGTATTTGGGCTCCAGTGCTCGTAACGCATCTATTTGGCTGATTTTCCCCATCGGCTGCTGGTTTTTGTCGAGCACCAGGATCGCCCGATGGCGATATTTGTTCTGGCAAAAGGTCTCTTGGGCGTGATCAAGCGCCAATATGGCGTCGTCGAGGGTAGCATTCTCTGAAACCGTTGCATACTCGTTCAGCGGAACCATTAATTCTTTGATTAAGACTGTTTTCATGGAGTACTCCGATTAAATGTTGCCACCTTTGCGAAGCAGTTGCCGGGCTTCAGCTTTCCTGATCCGCTCATCTTGCTCGGCCTTTCTTTGCTTGGCCCGATCCAGGATGCTTTTCAATTCCTCGAAATCGGCCGGTTTCAGAAGGTAGTCGAAAGCGCCTAGCTTCATCCCTTCTATGGCGGTTTCTGTGGTCCCATGGCCCGTGAGGAGAATGACTTCGATCAGCGGATATCGGGATTTGATCTCCCTCAATGCCTGAATCCCGTCCATTCCTGGCATTTTTATATCAAGGATGACCACATCGATGCGCGTCTCTTTGAGTTTTTCAAGGCACATGTTGCCGTCATAGGCCGGCGTCACCTTATCACCCGCATCCTCAAGCCGCATCGACAGCATCTCCACGAAGTCTTTTTCATCGTCAACCAGTAAAATGTTTATGGGAACATGAATCATTATCGCATTCTCCTCATTGAACGATTTATGACTGGAGACCAGGTCCACCACCACCAAAACGATTTTGATCGGGGATGTGAACCCTAAACCGAGACCCTTTTCCCAATTCACTCTCGACCATTAATTTTCCGCCAAATTTTTCGACGATATCGCGGGTGACAAATAGGCCCAGTCCGGTTCCTTCCCCCGGTGATTTGGTGCTGAAGAAAGGCTCGAATATTCTGTCCAGGTTTTCCTTGGGGATTCCGACTCCTGAATCGATGATGTCTATGGACGCTCCAGTGCCTGTCGCCTGAATGCGGACTGTAATTTCATCGTTTTCATCGGTAGCATGAATGGCGTTGTTCAACAAGTTGATGAGTACCTGCCGAATTTGATTGGGATCTGCCCACAGGGTGCGCAGATCTCGGTCCGCTTCGAGATTTACCCGAATCCCCTTCCTTTCAGCATCTCGGCCAAACAGTTTGACGGTTTCGTTGACCAGTGCCTGCATGTCGATTTCCGCCAAAACCGGTTTATTTTTACCAACATCGGCAAGGAGTTGATGGGTAATCGTTCGGGCCCGTTTAACACTGGTCTCGATTTTTTCCAGCGCTTTATCGAAAGACGCCCGGTAGGGTATCTCGGCCAAGTCTTTTTTTTGCAGCACGGTTCGTAGGTATCCGGCCGACTCATTGATGATGGCCAGCGGGTTGTTGATCTCATGGGCCACACCAGCCGCAAGCGTCCCTAATGCCGCAAGCCTTTCTGTGGCTATCATTTGCTGCTCGATGCGGGCCTTGTATTCCTCAGCAGCTTTTTGCTGTCTGTCCGATATAATTTTTTCGTATGCTTGAACAATTTTTCCCAAAAGATGTTCAAATTCCACCGGTTTGTTCAGGTAATCAAATGCACCGGATTTAATTCCTTTGACGCCATCCTGGGTGTTTGCGTTGCCGGTCAGCAGGATAACTTCCGTTTCATGGTGGTGCTTTTTGATACGAAACAATGCATCGATACCGCTCATTCCGGGCATCATGACGTCCATCACGACGACATCCACCGGATGTTTCGCCAGCATAACGAGGCATGTTTCTCCATCAGAGGCTTGAAGTGGCTGGATTCCTCTTTTCAGCAGTCTTTTGGTCAATATATTAAGATACTGGGTTTCGTCATCTACCAGTAAAATACTGATTTGTTTCAATATTGCAGGATCCATAGCAGTATCCTCGAAAACTTTGAAGTTCTCTTAAACGAGTCCCAGGATATTCCACCATACAGCGGCGACAAGGACCAGCAGGATCAATAGAACGGGGGTCGCCACCAAACCGGCACGGGTGATATCGGCGGCCTTGAATTCCTTGAAGCTGTAAGCGATCGCATTGGGCGGACAGCCGATGACCAGCAGCATGGCAAAGGAGGTTGCAGTTCCCATGCACAAGGCCAACACTCTTGGATCCACTCCCTCAAGTTGTGCCATAGGAATGACGATGGGTAAAATCAGAGCCGCCGCTGCCACATTGGCCATGGCGTTGGTCACCAATGCCCCAAAAACGGCCACACCACCGAAAAGCAGCAGCCACCCGCCACCTTCAACGAGGGGGAAAAATAAATTGGCAAAATAGGTCGCTGCTCCAGATTCACCCATTGCCAGGCCCAGAGAAATACCGCCACCAAATATGAACAGCGCGGTTCCCCACTCTAAGTTTTCGTGGACGTCATCCCATTTCAAAATTCTGGCGAGTACAAGAGCGGCGACGCCCACCATGCCGGTTACCGAGTAATGCAGGCCATGAATTTCCTTGGTTAACCACATTATAAAGCAGCTCACAATGATGAGAAGTGTCACGATCTCCTTTTTGGACCATGGAGGGACCTCGTCATCCAATTTTGGCAGTTTTAACGCGGGATCTGGACGAAAGACCAGATAGACCACTCCCACTGCAGCCGGTACGGTAACGATGGCCATGGGCATTGCGTATTTGATCCAATCCATGAAGGATATCTCAATACCCGTGAACTCCTTCAAAAAAGCTGCCGAAACCATCGTTCGACCACCACCGACCAGGGTCCCCATGCCACCGCATGAACAGGCGAACGCCAATGAAATCAGCATGAATTTCGCTGTTCGAGAGTGGGGTTCGATACCGGCACTGCGCATGAGGGGTAACATGGTAACGATGCCGATGGATACCGCCGCCGCGTCGTGCATGAAGGAAGAGGCCAGCCCCAGCCCTACGCTGATGATGAAGGTGAACTTCGTCACGCTAGTGCCTGCTTTGGCCACGATGAAATGCCCCAGTCGTCTGGTGATTCCCGCCTTGTCCAGCGCAATGGCAAAAATTAGGCAGCACATGATGAAGACAACGACCGGATGCATGTACGATGCCCATGCGGTTTTGACATCTACGATCTGCATCACAACCAGAAAGACACCAATCAGTATGGCAGTGATCTCCAACGGAATCGGTTCCAACATAAACAAGAAAATCAGCACCGCCAATACAGCCAGAAAGCGTTGTGCCTTTGGTGAGAGCCCATCCTGATGTACCACCTCGATTCCATTGCTTGGATGCACGGTCGCCTGCCGTTTCAGATAGGCTCCCGGTGGCTCCGCCTGTTTGTCCGCCTTGGCATGAACAACATAAACACCGGGATCAGAATCAGCATTGGGGAGTATTGTGAAACGGTCGCTGACCGTTTGATAAAAAGAGAGATCATGGTCGCCCACGATCTTGAACGTCGTCCCGTCGGGTCTGGGTAGTATCAAAACAGCGACTCCCAGCAAGAACGCCATGCTTAGCTGGAACCCTTTGTACTTAAGGATCGTAGTCATCTATTCATCTCCGCTCAATTATCGTCATGACGGAAGGGACACAAACCGTGAAGCCAATATAATCGTTTTGGAAAATGCTTATCTAACAGATGCTTTGTTGGCCTCAACTGTGCCACACGTCATAGAGCCGGTCGTTTAGCGTAGGCTTCCATGATTTTTTTGATCAACTCTTCAGTCTCGCACGGTTTTGTCAGGTAGTCGTAAGCACCTAGACGAATCCCGTCATGAGCTGCTTTCGCAGAGCCGTGGCCGGTGAGCATGATTACAACCAGCTCAGGGGCCATCTTTTTTAGGACCTTGAGGACTTCAATGCCGTCCATGTCCGTCATTTTAAGATCTAAGATAGCGACATCGAAACTACGCTGCCGCAGAATCTGAAGAGCTTCAGAACCACTGCTAGCCTTGCTAACTTCGAAGCCACGCTTTGAAAGCCTTTTGGACAAAACGTATATGTAGCCAACCTCGTCATCGATAAGCAGCACCCTTATGGGAAAATTACGAGAATCTTTCACTGTCGGCATTCTACCCTCCCAGGTTTTGTCATTTGCCTAGTGCCGCCGCAAGGTGATCGCTTGTATTCGCGCTTCCATTATTTTCTCTTCCTGGTCCCGTTTTCGCTTGGCCGCCTCATTTACTTTTACTATCAATTCTTCAGTATCGTAGGGTTTCATGAGGTAATCGAAAGCACCCATTTTCATTCCTTCGATGCCGGTCTCAATAGTGGCATGACCGGTAAGCATAATCACTTCAACTAAAGGAAATTTACTTTTGATTTCTTTAAGCGCTGTCATTCCGTCCATTTTCGGCATTTTAATGTCCAGAATGACCACTTCGATGCCGCTATTTTTCTCTAAACAATCCAGTGCCTCCAAACCGTCATAGGCCGGGACAACCTCAATCCCTCGCTTTTTCAGACGTTTCATTCTGGTTTCGACAAACGGTTTTTCATCGTCGACCAACATTATCTTTACTTCGCTCATAATACTTTCCTCCATGTCTACCGGAAATGGCCGGCGTCATTGGTGGACGAACCACCAATTGGTGATTGTTGCTCTTCAAGCTGCGGCGTATCCGGACTTACAAATTTTTTTTGATCCTTATTGTTGTCCAGATCTATTTCAGGCGATTCTGGTGCTTGTGCAGCGGAAAGGCGTATCTCAAATTCTGCTCCCTCACCTTTAGTGCTACGAACGTTAATGTCGCCGCCTATTTTATTGATGATCCCGTAACAGATGGAAAGCCCCAAACCAGTCCCCTTGCCAATGGGTTTGGTTGTATAAAAGGGATCGAATACGCGCGCCAGATTGGCTTCCGCAATACCCGGCCCATTATCGCTGACCGTGACGATGATATCGTTGCCAGTACGTTTGGCGCCCAGTGTGATGATGCCACCGGTTTTTTCCATCGCATACAGCGCATTGTTCATTAGGTTTAGGAAAACTTGCTGCATTTCGGTTTCGGATGCGAGAATAGGTGGCAGATTTTCTTCGAAACGGGTCCTGATTTCGACATTGCTATACTTCGCTCGCTGGGATGAAAGATAGGCAATTTCTTTGAGCAGATTGGTTATCGATATTTCAACTATCCGCGAGTCGGTTTTACGGGCGAAACTCAGAAGTTTGTGCGTTATTTCCTTGCATCGTCTGCCCTGGGTTTTAATCTGCGTTAAAGCTCTGTCCAATTCTTTTTCGTTCTCGCTTCCGGTGAGATCCTCTTCCTCCAGCATGTCTTCGATCCAGGCTGCCTCTTCGATCATGATGGCGACTGGATTATTGATCTCATGTGCGATGCCAGATGCCAATTCTCCAACCGATGCCAGTTTGCCGGTCTCAATGACCTGCTGCGACATTATCTCCTCCTTCTTGACGGCCAGGTCTTTTTCCGTATCTGCCTGCGAGATGCGCTTCACAAGGCGATTCGAGACAATCAGACTCGCTGCGATAATGCCAAGACCGCCAATCAGAATGAAGAACAACACGATTCTCTGGGTTTGCCTCAAGTCTGAAAAAGCATCAGCAGCATCCTGTTGAATCACCATGATCCAATCACCACCTTTTAGGGTGGTCATGGCGTATATGGTTTCGATTCCATCTATTGTGCTTTTCCTGGTTACTAGGCTAGATTGGTCGGTTAATCCACTGCCCTTAAAGAGCCCAATTAGTTCATCTGTATCGATCTTGGCGATGGGTTCGGTCTGAAACTGGCCTGCAGCATTCAGTATGAAAGCGAAACCGGTCTCACCGATTCGTAAGAATTCGACCAAGTTGTTGAACTCCCCAAAATCGATTGTTGCTCTGAGAATCCACGGTCTACCATCGCGCTCTTGACGTACCGATACGATAAAATGGGGTGCACCACGCATTCCTTTGAACACGTCACTGATGAAAAACGGGTTACTGATCGCCTGTTCGAACCATTCTGCGCTGGAATAGTTCACTCCGGTTAGATCCAATGGACCCGCATAAGCGATTTGGCGGCCCTGATGGTCCACAACACCCAGGTCAACGAATGAACGGTCAAAGGCTCGTTGCAGTTCATTAAATTTCTGGTTAAGGATAACTTCATCAGTTAATTCTTCGAACCGATTTGTCTTTGCCAATAGGCGGATGTCCATCAATTTTTCTTCCAGGAATATGTCAATGCTGCGTTTGTGCTTTCTTGTCAGCACGTCAAAGTGATCATAGACCTTCTCTTTGTATGAAACGCGAAACGCATCCAGGATGAAAATGCTGACCAACACAGTAGGTGTTATGGCCGTCAATAGGATGGCAATAACCAGATTTCGCTGGAGCGATCGGTAATACTTGTTTCTTTTTGTCTCGGTATTCATCCTTCGGACATCCTTGCCTTAAGTTTGTCTGCACATCAGCTAAGTATAACTTATAGATCTTCTTTACAGAATTTGTGCCAAGCTGGCTTTTGCCAATTGTTTTAACCCAAAAAGTTATATAACTTATCGATATTTTTCGGTTATCGGAAAGTTCTGTATAGACAGCGAAACTGCAATTTTACCAGTTGAATAGGAAACCATGCGGAGAGAATGGTCGCAGTGGGGCGAAATTCCCCGGTTGCGATGAAGTTAGGGGAACCATTTCCTGAAAAATTATGTAGAAGCCACTAAAAAAAACTGCCAGTTGAGAGCCAAGTAGCTAAACACTTAACCGGCTGAAATAGATAATAAAACAGGACGAGCGAAACTACTTGTAGAAATTGAAAATAAAGCTATGCATAACATCTTGATTATGCGGTATAATCAAGATGGAATTCATGAGCGAACAATGGAAACGGACAGAGCCTGTCATCGTTGGTCAACACCACCCAAAGATCCCATGGGGCGGCCCCCAAGAGATCCACGTAAGTACTCAGCGGAATATTGTGGATCTTGTGGACCTACAGAGTTCCTGATTTTTATGTTCAAAAATTATTTATGCATAGCTTGCCCCATGGAAGAGGAAACCGATTATTTTTAGGTCATTTCTTTACTTGTGTTGACCCTATAGTTGCATTAAAAAGTGAGACAATGAGAAGTCAAAAGCTTGCGGTAGCCTTTGGAATAAGGGTATAAACAGATTGTCTACCAAACAATCACCCCGATCCAGGAGGCCACCGCAAGTGAAATCCAGTAAAGCACAAATTACGGCAAAATTCCATAAAATCCCGATGCTCCGTTTCGAAGACCAACAACTCACATCTTTTTCAGGCCTGCTCATTTTTCAACTTCTATTCAAGCGGATCAACCTGAAGGCTCGCCTGAAAAAATGTTTTGGACATTTGACGGCTTCACCGATCTTCGGCCGTCACCTGATTGTGATGCTGATCATTATTCACCTGCTTATCGGGTTCCGACGACTGCGGGAGATCGATTACTATCGAGATGATCCAATTGTGCTGCGCTTAATGGGCTTGCGAAAGCTTCCCGATGTTTCCACCATCTCCAGAGCACTGTCCCAGATGAAAACTGATGCTGTCGAAAATGTGCGACTATTGTCCCGTTCAATGGTCATTGAAGGACTTCAACGCGAACATCTACCCCGACTAACCCTGGACTTTGATGGCTCTGTCCAATCCACCAAAGGACACGCTGAAGGTAGTGCCGTGGGTTTTAACAAGGTTAGCAAAGGGGCTCGGAGTTACTACCCGCTGTTTTGTACTGTGGCACAAACTGGACAATTCTTCGACCTTCACCACCGCCCCGGCAATGTGCATGATTCCAATGGTGCTGGCCAATTCATGCTTAGCTGTTTATCAGAAGCGAAAGCACAGTTACCTGACGCCGTATTGGAGTCACGCACGGACGCAGCTTTTTTCAGCCAGCACATCTTGTCAATATTTAACAGCAATCATGTAAAGTTTTCCGCTTCGGTCCCTTTCGAAAGGCTGACCCAACTCAAAGAGATGGTCGAAAGCAGAAAACGCTGGCGCAGAATCGACAGCCAGTGGTCCTATTTTGAAACCGCGTGGAAACCCAAGTCCTGGGAAAGGGGCTATCGATTTATTTTTACACGTAAGAGAACCAAGCAACAGCGAAAAGGCATGCTCCAATTACACCTGTTTGAGCCCCGTGATTTTGATTTCGATTACAAGGTCATCGTGACCAATAAGACCGAATCTGCCAAAAGCGTCGTCTTGTTCCACAATGGCCGTGGATCTCAGGAAAGGATCTTTGGCGATGCCAAAAATGATGCGGTATTGGATGTGATCCCTTCCAAAAGGCTTGCCGGCAACCAGCTGTTTACCCTGTGTGCAATGATGGCGCATAACCTTTCCCGTGAGGTGCAGATGGTGGCAGCGGCTGGTGCTATGACTCGCGCGCTGCCGATACGTCCGGCGGCATGGGCATTTGAAAAGTTAGACACCCTGCGCCATCGGATCATTCAAAGAGCCGGTCGTTTCACCCGGCCTCAGGGTGAATTGACCCTAACAATGAGTGCCAATCATGCCGTCCGCCAAAATCTTCTACATTTTCTCGATGTGTTGCAAAAAACAGCGTGATCAAATGGTAGTAAAATTATCAGATTTTATGCAACGCTGGGGTTGACATCCCTGATATCTGGTCTGATTGGCAACCGATGATTCGGTGTCCCGATGATCATCCTGTCACGTCCTTGCTTTTTTGCCTGATAGAGCGCCGAATCCGCGAGAGAGTAAAGATAGTCTGCGTCTTGAGGATCATCGGTGACACATGCCAAACCGGCGGAAACGGTCACCTTGATTCGTTTCCCGTTGTGGATGCTCACCGCTCCCTGGCCTATTGCTTCGCGAAAGCGTTCAACCGCAACTGCTGCTTCACGAACTGAAGTGCTCGGCAAGAGTAGCGCGAACTCTTCACCTCCTACCCTGGCAGCGATCTCTCCTGTACGGCTCGGTGACAGCATAGTCTTGCCTATGAGTTTAAGCACATGGTCGCCAACAGGATGTCCATATTCATTATTAATCTTCTTGAAATGGTCGATATCGAACAACACGAACGAGGTAGGCCTATCATGCCTTTTGGCAGACGCAAGTTCTTCACGCAGGCGCGCATGTAGATATCGGGAGTTGAGCAATCCAGTGAGGGAATCTCTAAGCGCCATCTCCTCCAACTGTGCCTCGCGAGAGCCCAAGACAGCCCCAAAGACGCCGAATACCACGATTGTTCCCACGAGAATATACAGATAGAGAACTGGGCGTTGCTGGAAATCCATGAATGGATCAAGTCCTACTGCAAACTCTACAAGGAGAACGGCAACATCAGCCGCCAACGCCAGGAATATCAGTTGAGTGACACGCCACATGATATGGCGGCTGCGTCTATAAGACATTTCCATGTTAAAAGTAAAGTTATTGTCTTCCAATGCATTAAGCCTTTTGATCCTTATTGTTCCTTACGAAAGTATCACAGCAAATTTCATAACCTTTAATTATCAAATAATTGAATACCCTATTTTCTATGTATTCCACGTCGCACAGGAGATGCGGAGTCTAAAAATTGTTTGATCATAAAAAACAGGAATTGCCACCATCCCAACATTATATGAACTCGACCTTGAACGACGAAGTCAGCAGCGAGCTTTGCGAATCCGCTGGAATGATTTGATACTAGTTATGGCCTTCTTACAGATGCAATTTCAATGCCGCACTTTTTAATTTTTCAAACAACCACTATATGTGGCCATAAAATGTTGGCAATAGTTTTTTTACCAGCTATTAAGCGAAACTTTTAGTAACTCCGAAACCAAGAAGACCGACTACAATGGTAGTTGGCCTTTTTCAATTTTCTCAAGATAAGATCAATGTATCTGTATTCATTACACGGATGACAATTAATGGGATTGTCTGGAGAGATCGGATCTTCCAATTGCATGTGAAAGATCAAATCCTGCTATTTACATATAAAAAAAACCTATGCTCTATTTATTTTCTTTCTGAACTTCCAGTTCATCCAGAACTTTGAAAACAAATCGTGCCGGCCAATCGGCCAGACTGCCACTTAGCGCCAAGGCGACGGCTGTAGTTTCCAGAATCTCTTTGCGATTCACCCCCAGGTCAACAGCACTGCTGACGTGATACTCGATTCAGCCATAACAGCTGTTACTGATACTGATCCCCAGGGCAATCAGTTCTTTGTATTTTTGAGCCAGAGCACCGCCCTTCAGCGCACTTTCTTCAAGGTCACTCAATTCTCGATACGTTTTAATGCCACTTTGGGACATTTTCCAGTTGTACTTCTTACGTGCCTTTCTTATTTCACTGACATCCGGAAAAATTTGCTCCTCCTTTTAATTCTATGAATTTATCACCATTTCTTAGCAATGACTTTACCGCCCGCTTCGCTCGAGCCGCAGAGATCGCTGAGGAGTATTTCTTTTAACTTTCTGCTGAGAGGGCAGAAAGTTAATAATCCCTGCCCTTCGGGCAACAAAACCCGGTTCTTTTGCAAAGCTGCTGTGTTTTGCAAAAATAATGAGGTGTAAGCAAATAAATCGTAATAAATACATTCAAAGAGTTATTGTCGCGATATTAAGTAGTATGCAATCCTGGTTGTTAGAAATATCATTGATTCATTAGTGTCCGGTTAACTATCGAATAATTTCAATTGGATACAGTTGCTAGTCATTTTGTTTTTGTAATTGGTCTCTGTGAGCGTTTGTAAAATGGGGATTTTCTCGAAAAGAGTGATGCTAAAAATCTGTAACATTGTGTAGAGGCTCAGGTCGATTTTCATCTTTTTTTTCATAATGGCAACCAGCACATAGACACTGATGGCAATCCAGATTTGGGTTTTTACGGCATTTTCAGACGTACCATAGAACTTTTTAATTCGCAGATGCTGTTTGATCCACTTGAAGAACAATTCCACTTGCCATCGGCACTTGTAAAGATCGGCAATCGTTATCGCCGGAAGGCGAAAGTGATTGGTCAAAAAAGTCAACCGGTTGTCGGTAAGCGCATCGTGGTATTTGATTCGCCTGATCTGCTCCGGATAATCTTTTTTGGCGTAGTAATTGGCCAACACAATGATTTGGTCACAGCGCAGACCGCAGCTTTTATCGATCGGCCGCGAGTAAATGCGACGGAAGGCCAGGTTCGATTTTGAACGAATGATGAAGAAGGCCGGCACCTGATGGAGCGTATAGAGCCTTTTAAAATCCAGATAGCCGCGATCCATGATATAAATCGAACCGATTTCAGCCTCCAGCCGGTCAAGGATGTTTACCTCATGCACCTTGCCATCGGTAATGGCAATCATAGAGGGAATATTGCCGCGCAAGTCAAGCAGGGTATGTAACTTGATTGCCGCTTTTGTTTTCCGAAATTGCGCCCATGGGAATACGGAAAGACATAGATCTATGATGGTCGCATCCAAAGCATAGATGGTCTCTTGCAATTGCAGACCAAAATCTTCACCGGCATAGAGTCTGCGGGCTTCATCGATCAGAATTTTGGCAAAGTCTCTGTAAATGCGCCAGTCACGTTTTTCATTCGCATCTGCTAATGTGCTTTTTGAGACTTTGCTGCGAATGCCCATGTGATAAAGCTTGTCCTGCAGGGCTCGCAGACAGCATTGGATATCGCGAAGACTTTCGCGGTATGTCAACTGAGCGAAGGCCATGCACAAAAACTGATCGTAACATGAGAAAGAACGCGTTCGATAATTACCGTTATAGCGTTTGACACACTGCCGGAATTTGTACTTGGGCATAAAATCGATGATCTGTGAAAAGACAGTTTGTCCTTCGTACATGGGCTCGACCCTCCTTTCAGATACTCGGAGGGTACGTATCAACCCGGCTAACTCGAATTCAAGTCGATAACACCGATTTTAGCCATTATTTAACGTTATTTCATATGGTTAAATGCTATACAAAAAATCTTAACCGGACAGCAGTGTCATTGATTAAATCTACCCATATTTCTTTTTAAGCTGACCCTTACCGCCTCATATATTGCAACGCTGACGACAATTATGCCGCCGGCCACAACACTGGTATCGGGAAACTCGGCCAGTACGAAAACTGCAAATACAATGGCATAAAAAGGGTGCAGACACATGATAAGACTGGCGGTGGTCACTGTCAGGTTCCGGAAGCTCAAGACCATGAGCACATGCGGAACGGCGGTAAACAATATGCCGAGCACGATCAATAAAATCAAACGATGATCTGCATATAGATTCCAGGAAAACGAAGAGAAGGGAAGCAGCATAAAGACCATTACAAAAAGCTGATAGGCCATGGCGACTGTGCCGGGGATATGCGCGAGTTTTTTACGAACCAGGATATTGCGCAGAGAAAAGACGACAGCGGATAAAACGCCCCAGATGACCCCCGCCATGACCCGGTTCGATATCTCGTACTCGGAGACCATCAACGATATGCCAATGAAGATAATCAGCGCCTTGGCAATGCTCGCGATCCGGATCGTTTGCCTGTCCATCAGCGGCTCCATAAAGGAAGTGATGACCGGGAAAGTGTACAGGGATAAGATACCTACTGCGACGGACGATATCTGTATCGCATGGAAAAAAGTGACCCAGTGCAGACCGAGCAGAATGCCAACGATACTCATCAATATATATTCTCTTCCGTTTTTCAAACGAAAACCGGTTTTACTCAGACGGATAAAAAGGGCCAGGGCAACAAAACCAATGACGGCGCGATAGAGGGTAATGGTTTGGGCCGGAAGGCTGATTAATTTAGCGAAAAGCGTCGTGCCGCCGAGCAATATTACGGCGACATTTAACTGAATCAGGCTCTGAGTTATTGGTGTCATAATACAATCCTAACCCGCAAATTTAATGATCGTAAAAAAAAGACAGGTTATTTATATTTGATTTCACGAGCAATGTGTAATTAGAGGCTCAATTTATCAACTCTTTTCATGGTGAGTCGTGAATGTCCATTTATTATCCTTTTTTCTGCGCGATGGCCGAGGATGCCCCCGCTGCTGTTTATCAAGGCGCACAATATACGATTCCGCACTGACCTTGAACCAAAATCCTAATTGTAGAATCGCTTCAAATGCGAGGTGTCTTTGCTATTGACAGGAGCTGCCGACTCATTTTATTAATGTCGCATAGCAAACTATATTTTCGCTATGCGTAAATCCTGTGGGAAGTGGGAGAATCGGTGACTGGGGATAATTCACGCTATTTTTTAAAGTCTCTTGCCAAGGGTATGCAAGTCCTGCACACCCTGGCCAATTCAGATGAGCCCCTGGGACTTGTCGAGCTTTCCCGCAGGTCCAAATCCAACAACGCCACCGTTACCCGCATCTGCTACACTTTCGCTGAACTGGGGTATGTGCGGCGGGATCGGCAACGCCGTTTCCACCTCACACCGAAAATGCTGTCTCTGGGATATGCCTCCATGAACAATCTGAGCTGGCGCCAAGTGGCCCAGCACTATCTGGAACGGTTGGCTGAAAAAACCGGGGAAACGGTGAACCTCTCCGTGCTGCAAGGCAACGAGTTGATGTATCTCGTGCGCATCAACAACACCGGCCGTATTCTCCCCTTCGATTTGCAACTCGGTTCGCGTCTGCCCCTGCACTGCACCTCGATGGGCAAATCGCTTCTGGCTTTCCTCGATCAAGAAGAGTTGGATCGAATTTTAAACGGTTACGAGTTCTCCTCCCTGACTCACCGCACCATCAACGATGAGAAGGGATTCCGCCAGGAGTTGGCCCGGGTAAGAAGTCAAGGGTATGCTTTGAACGACGAGGAGCTATCTGTGGGACTGCGCAGCGTGTCGGCCCCGATCATGGATTCCGACGGTCATGCCATGGCTGCCTTGAACATCGCCGTGCCCACCAAGCGGGTGAGTCGGGAGGAGTTGGAACAGCATCTGGCCCCTTTGGCGGTGAAGACGGCCGCAAAGATTCAACGGGCTTTGGGTACGATAGAAAACGTCTGAGGTTAACTTCGTTCCTATTTAAAAGTGGCTTTGGTTCCGCTGGCTGGCTTTCTGCGTAGACCTCCGGTTGCAAACTAGCCCCATAAAAAACTTTTCATATATGAAATGAATACCTACTCGTGCCATCAATCATTCGTTGTCAGGAAACAGTAAAGAAATGAGCGAGCGATGAAAGACAAACTGATTATTACCGTAGCCCCCACCGGTTCGGTGCCCAAAAAAGAGCACACCCCTCACGTTCCGGTGACCACGGAAGAGATCGTGGCGGACGCCTTGAGCTGCGAACAGGCCGGAGCCTCCATATTGCACATCCACACACGGGATGAGCAGGAGAATCCTTCCGATGATCCGGCACGGTTCGCCGAGGTGGTCAACGCCTTGAAGGGACGAACCGAATTGATATTGCAGATATCCACCGGCGGCCGGGCGGGTGTGAGCTATGAAAGTCGGCACAATCGGCTATCTGTGGGCGGTGAAATGGCGTCCCTGACCACCGGCAGTGTCAACTTCCCCAATTCCGCTTATGTGAACCCGCCCGATTTGATTGACGGCTTGGCAAAAGAAATGCAGCGGCTCGCCATCAAGCCGGAGATCGAAGTCTTCGATCTGGCCATGCTGTTCAACGGCATCGCCCTGTTCGAGAAGGGCGTCGTACCTGCACCCCTGCACTTCAACTTCGTGATGGGACTCAAAGGAGCCATGCCGGCCCGCATCGAACATCTGGTCCATTTGGTGGGATGTTTGCCAAAGGGATCCACCTGGAGTGTCAGCGGGGTGGCCGCGGCCCAATTGCCTATGGCGGTGCACGCCATTTTGATGGGCGGTCACGTGCGCGTGGGCCTGGAAGACAATATTTACTTCCGCAAGGGTGAGCTGGCCACCAACCCGATGCTGGTGGAGCGCATCGTCCAGATCAGCCGAATATTAGGGCGGGAGGTGGCCGCCCCGAACGAAGCCCGGCAAATACTGCAACTCAACACCGTTAAAGGAGAAACGGCATGACCGGTCATGTTTTTCACCGTGTTCTATCAAAGGACCTGCCCGTCGCCAAAGAAGGGCAAGGGGCTTTTATCATGGACGGGGAGGGTCGGCGCTACCTGGATGCCAGCGGCGGTGCGGTGGTGGTGAATCTGGGGCATGGCAGGGAAGAGATTGCCCGGGCAGTGGCCGAACAGCTGCGGCGCGGGTATTACTTTCATCCGACCATGTTCTCCAGCGATGCGGTGGAGGCGTTGGCCGACAAACTGGCCGAACATGCACCACACGGCATCAGCCGCTTTTATTTCATGACCAGCGGTTCCGAGGCGGTGGAAACCGCCATCAAGCTCGCCCGCCAGGTTCATGTGGCCAGGGGGCAGGAAAGCCGGCACAAGCTGATTTCCCGCTGGCGGTCTTATCACGGCCTGACCCTGGGTGCCCTTGCGGCCACCGGTCGCACCAGCTTCCGGGCGCCTTTTTTGCCGACATTTCTGGACGCCATGCACATTCCGCCGCCTTATTGCCTGCGGTGTTCTTACGGCCTGGAACCGTCCACTTGCAGGCTGCGCTGCGCCGTGGCCCTGGATGAAGTCATTCTCGACCAGGGCCCCAAAAGTGTTTCGGCTTTTATCGGCGAGACAGTGAGCGGGGCTTCCCTGGCGGTGTATCCACCTCCGCCCGGTTATTGGCCGCTCGTGCGGGAGATCTGCGACCGCCACGGTGTCCTTCTGATCCAGGACGAGGTGATGAGTGGCATGGGGCGTACCGGCAAGTGGTTTGCCAGCGAGCACTATGCGGTTGTGCCAGATATCGTCACCATGGGCAAAGGCCTTTCCGGCGGGGCATTGCCCCTTTCGGCCGTGGGCGTGAAGGAAGAGTTGTACCGGACAGTGGCCGAGAAGGGCGGCTTCATGCATGGCGGCACTTTCTCTCATCATCCGGTGTGCGCTGCCGCCGGGCTGGCGGCTATCGGCATTCTGGAGCGTGAGGGGTTGGTGGAGAGAGTTGCGGCCATGGGCCCGTTGCTGGGAGGCAAATTGTCCGAAGCGCTCGGTGATTCGCCCTTTGTGGGCGACATCCGTGGATTGGGCATGATGTGGGGGATCGAATTGGTGGCGGACAAGAAAACCCTGGCCCCTTTCCCGAGAGCACAAAGAGTGGCCGAGCGGATGTGGGATCACCTGTTCGGGCAGGGCGTGATACTCTATAAGTCCCTGGCCCTGGCCGGAGCCGACGGCGACGGGCTGGTGGTGGCCCCGCCTTTTATCATCACCGAGCAGGAAATGGATACGGTTGCAGCCGCTCTCCGTCAAGCTTTGGAAGAGGAGTTGGGGCGGTAGGGGCGCGACCGGAGAGTTCGCGTCAACGGTGGGAGAGTGGCTTCCACCATAAAACAGGGGTGAGAGGGCAAAGAGCCGTGGATGTTATGCAGTAGGGAAAATAAATCTAAATTTCACCGACATTGATCAGAATGTTTTTATACTCCAGCCAATATGGTTCCGTTCAAGGTTCTTGAAATATATAACCTAAAGTGAGCGTTTCAAATTTTAAATGGAGGGGGAACTGCTTTATATTTAAGGAATTCTATCATCGTTTGATTTTAAAATCTGAAACCCTTGGGATTGTCGATCTTACCGCATCTACGGCGTCATATGCCGTCCCGCATAGCCGATCCCACCAGCGGCGGGACGGAACGACATCTTCCTTGTATCTGCAGCAACCTCAACAATTGCTCAAATTAGGTATAAATTAATCGTTTTCGATGAGCCGGGCGACGTCTCCGCCGCAGCGGGTGCACACGCCGCGCAGGATCAGGTCGCCCTTTTCAACTTTGCCCGAGATGTTGCCGATACCGGTGACTTGAGAGCAGTTCGCGCACCATACATTGTTTAAAATTCTGAGGCGGACATCGCCGGGAATGGCATCCCATAATATCTGGGCCTTGGTGGTCAAATTTGGTTTCATATCGTTATTCCCCAAGATTTTCGTCAGCAGGTAATCCTCTCTTTCCTGTGCATCGCTTCAAGTTTTTCTTCGTTCAGGGGTCCGCTGTCAAGCACCTTCAGATTTTCACGCATCTGATCGGTATCTCTCGCGCCCATCATGCACACATCCACAGCCGGGTTGGACAAAACGAAACGGTAACAATCCATTGCCGTTTTCGAAGAAAAAATCGGTCAAAACCGCACTGCGGGCGTAGCTGACCATGGCCAAAATCAGAGCGTCGCGACACCCGCTGGTAACGATGTTTTTAATGGCGGTCTTCATCTGCGCTTGAATGGACTATAACAACATCTGTGATGAGGAGCAATAATAGGGGATAGGATTTGGTGGTTGGTGTTTCTGGTTCTGGGTTCAGGGTTCCGCCACGGTTGAATGCCACTGCGCGTCTTGCCTTCGGGAATTCAACCCCGGTACCATCTCCCGGAGTTAAGGGGCAGGCGGGGCAAAGGTTGCGGGAAACGGGAAATGAGCTCAAAGGTCAAAGCTGAAAGGTCAAATGTGAATAGAAAGTGTTTGGTATTTGGTATTTATTTGGTGTTTTGTAATTTGTGTTTGGGATGCAAGGATTCGGGTTGCGAATTACGGGTTGTGGATGGCGATTAAAAGGTGAGGATTTCAGGCAACATGTGATAAAATAGGGGCATAGGGGTAAATTATTTTGGGATTGCAAAGGGAAGCAAAATCTGGCAGATTGCGTCGTTTTTATTTGTCTGATCGGAAAACACGTTACGTGGAAAGACACAATGGCTGCGACCTTGTTTTCATTTCCCGCCATTTTTGCCGCCGTCCTGCTGTTGACGACCGGTATCGGTTTGTTGAATACAACCCTGAGCCTCCGGTTAACCCTCGAGAACGTGCCGGTTCAACTCACCGGATTGATCATGGCGTTATACTTCTTCGGCTTGGTTGTGGGCGGTCTGTTTTGCCATCGTTTGGTGGAGCGGGTGGGACATATTCGCGCGTTCGCGACATTTGCTGCCGTCGTCACGGCTATCGCGCTGCTGCACGGCCTTTTCTTTTCCCCAGCGGTCTGGGCGGTATACCGGTTTCTGGCCGGCATCTCCACCATGGGGCTTTACACGGTTATTGAAAGCTGGTTGAACGAAAGTACCGAACCCTGTTCCCGTGGACGTGTCCTGGCGGTTTACATGCTGTTGACTTACTTGGGGATGGCGATGGGTCAACAGCTGCTCAACGTGGGCAATGTGCTCGGCCATGAGCTCTTTTTCATTGTCGGCATTTTCCTTGCTTTGAGCATGGTGCCGGTATCGGTGACCCATTCCATTCACCCCGAATTGCATAAACTCGAACGATTCAGTATACTTGCGTTGATTCGGAAGGCGCCCATCGGTATGATGGGTTGCTTCGCTTCCGGCCTGTTGAACAGTGCGTTTCATTCCATCGGTCCGGTGTTCGGCACACGAGCCGGCCTGACTGTCACCGAAATTTCATGGTTCATGACCGCCGCCATCATCGGCGGCCTGGTTCTGCAGTGGCCGATAGGCAAGCTTTCCGACCGCTTCGATCGAACCCGGGTGCTATCGGTTCTGGGCCTTGCCATTGCCGCGGTCAGTATCGTCATGATGGTCATTGCGAAGGACGCATACCTTCTATTCCTTATCGTTACGGGCATTTACGGGGGGCTCATTTTTACGGTCTATCCGGTCTCCGTGGCCCGCGCTCACGATGTGTTCGAGCCCAAGGACGTTATTGCCGTCAGTTCGGTTCTGTTGATTGTTTACGGCATCGGTGCCAGCATCGGCCCGATCGCGGCAACCAGTGCCATGGCCTTTGTCAATGAGCCGTCCGGCTTTTTTGTATACAGCCTGGTGGTCAGCGGAGGGTATGCTTTTTTGGCCTATGTCCTGCGGAAGAGGGAGGCACTTGAGATAGTGCCGGCATCCGAACAGGTCCATTTCATTCCCATGCGGCGAACATCGAAGGTGGTTCTTCAGATCGACCCCCGTGCTGAAGAGAAAGTGTATGATAAATACGGCATCAAGTGTGAGACCTACCGACCCGGTGGTGAAAAGAAGCCGCGGTGATAAGAAGGGATAGAAGCGGACGGTGTTTCTGGTTGCAGGGTACGGGTTATAGTAGCTCAAAGTTCAAAGCTGAAAGGAATAAAAAAGGAGTTGCGAGTTGCGCATTACGAGTTTGGGTAAGGCATTTCGCGCTATGCGAAAGCTGAAAGGAATGGAGATTTGGAGATTGAGGAATTGAGGGATTAAGAAATGGTGTTTAGTGTTTGGTGGTTCGGGTTCTGAGTTCAGGGTCCCGGGTTGGCCGTCGGGGGATACGAGTTACGGGCCTGCCCGGTTGAATGCCCGTAGCGGAACATGCATATGCAGGTATTCAGCTTGGTTCCAAGACAAGGGTTCAACGCTCAAAGAAATTAGGCACTGGTGACTGAAGTTCGAAGGATCATAATAAACAGGAAAAGACGCTACGATTGTTATTGTGCTTTCATGCACCGACTGATCAAAGGAACATTCGCTATTGAAAATAGTGACGCTAAATCGAAAAATGTTTGCAAAACAATCTCAATTTAGTAAGGTGGATTCTCGGTAATCACCCGCAATATGACCATACCCAGTCCCAATCCTTTCCAGTATGGCGGCATAGCCAAGTGATAAGGCAGCGGCTCGCAAAGCCGTGATCCCCTGGTTCGACTCCGGGTGCCGCCTCCATTCTCATTACTGAAAATATTTCTCAAAGCATATGGTGCCCCTCGACCCGTGACTCACCCGTAGCAGGGTAGCTCCCCCATTACCTTTTGACTCCGCTACAAACAATCCAATTGTACCATTAGACGTATTTTTATGCTTGACAAAAGTACAAAAGGGTATTTATATCCTCCATATGGGTTTTGTAAGCCTGTCATTTCTTGACAATCGGTATCCCCTACCCGGAAATGAGCGTTGCCCATAATAACCACCGTTGGCGTCGAGTAAATCGAAGAATTAGGGCATTTTAGGTTAAACACCCATAAAAAGGAGGTATGGCCCATGAAAGTGAATCGCCCTCACCGCCCCAATCCCCTTCTCATTTTTTGCGTCGTCTCTACGGTCCTGGTTTTGGCTGTAAGCATTCCCTCCAGCCAGGCGCTCAAGCCGGGGGAAGTTTCCGTGGTCGCCGAAATGCAAACCGGCATGCGCGCTATTGCAGCCATGGATCCCGATGAAAAGGTCCGTAACCCCGACTATCTGGCCGAAAAGTTTCTCACTCCTAATTTTTGGTTCTTTGGCCCGTTGGTCAAAGACTATAAAAAGTCCAGGGCGTTTATAAAGTTCTACCGTGGGAGCCGGTATTACACAGCGAATGCGATGACCTGGCACATTGACAATATTTTACAGAAAATTGCTGCGAAAAATCTGGAGCAAGTGGTTAATATCGGTGCCGGGTTTGACAGCCGCCCATACCGCTTCGGGAAACTGTTACCGAATGTGCGTTTTTTCGAGTTGGATCAACCCGCCACTCTGAGCCGCAAAATAAAAATGGTTAAAGCCGAATTTGGAGAGCTGCCTGCGAGGGTGACCTATATCCCGGTCGATTGTCGCTCCCAATATATTTTCGATTCACTAAAACGTGCCGGTTATGATGAAAATAAGAAAACCCTGTTTATATGGGAGGGGGCCACCCCGTATACGGACAGAGAAGTCGTAGACCGCACCCTGCGATCCATCGTCAAGCATGCCGCTTCCGGAAGCGAAGTGGTTTTCGACTATATCTGCGATGAGGTGGTGCAGGGTGATTACAGCAAATATCGGGGCGCCCGTTTCATGGCTGTTCGGCTATCTGCCAATGGTGAACCCTTGAAGTTCGGCATTGCTGAGGGCCATTCTCACGAATTTGTGACCCAACGCGGCCTTAAAGTTATCTCTGATTTGGGACCCAAAGAGCTCGCCAAAGAATATTTGGTGCGAAGTGACGGCAGCATCGATGGTACTCCCACGGCATTTGTGCGTGTTATGCACGCCAGGGTGGATCAGTAATGTTTTAAACGGTTCACCTTAAACGAACGAGACCTGAAACAACTTTACCCTGAACATATTTCATGAAGTCTCCGGGTAAGACAGACAAGGAGGTATCATCCATGCAATCCGATCATGCTTCGTACAAACCGCTTCAGTGTGTCGCTCGACTTGGGGTGCTTTTTCTGACCGTGATCCTCTGGGTTCAGGCTGCTCCGGCAGTCGAACCAGGAAGTCTTTCCATAACCGCCGAAGCCGTGACCGCGACTCGTGCCATTTTTAGCCAGCATCCGGATGAAAAAGTCCGTAACGACGACCACATGGCCATGGGCATGGTGCATCCGGATTACTGGCATTATTCCCTGATGGCTGATGATTTCGACGCCTATCAGAAAATTGTCAAAACGTTTCGGGTCACAACGGCGCATTATGTCAATGCCCGCACAAAGCACATCGATGCGATACTGCATGAGGCTGCTGCGGATGGCATTGCCCAGGTCGTGAATTTAGGGGCCGGTTACGACAGCCGGGCCTATCGTTTCCGCAAGGCCATGCCGACCGTGAAGTTTTTTGAAATCGAACTGCCGGAAATGGTTATAGAGAAGAAAAGACGACTAAAGCAGGTGCTTGGCGAAGTTCCAGATTATGTGGCCTATGTGCCAATCGATTTCAACACTCAGACCATCCCGGGCGAGCTAAGAAAAGCGGGCTACGATTCAAATCTGAAAACGCTGTTCATTTGGGAAGGCGTCACCATGTACATTTCCGCAGAAGCCGTGGACAGTACATTAAAATTCGTCAGTTCTCAGTCCGCACCGGGAAGTTCGGTCGTGTTCGACTACATGCCGCTGGCGGTTATTCAGGGTGATTTTTCAAAATATAAGGATGTGCGCAGTTTGACTTTTTGGGTAGCGTACAAAGGCGAACCCTTTATCTTCGGCATACCCGAAGGGGATAGCGTACCATACGTCAAACAACGGGGATTGAGCGTTCTGTCCGACATCGGTCCCCAAGAAATGGAAAAGAGGTACTTGACGCGGAGTGACGGAAAACTTGATGGGCCTTGCTCAAGCGGTTTTCGCATCATGCATGCATCCGTTCCGGCACGATAAAAGGCAGAAGAGGAAGCCTGGCGCCGTTTGACAGCCGCAATTGACTTTGGGTGGCGATGATCGATGAAAAACAGCCTGAACAACAATACGCTGAAACGAGAAATTGGTTATTTCTCCGCCACCACGCTTGTGGTGGCCAACATGGTGGGGACCGGAATCTTCACCACATCTGGTTTCATTATCGCCGAACTGGTCAATCCTTTGACCATGCTCCTCTGCTGGTTCGTGGGTGGCCTCTTCGCTCTATGCGGCGCGCTGTGCTACGGAGAGCTGGGGGCGCGTTTTCCCCATGCAGGCGGGGAATACGTTTATTTGCGGGAAGCCTTCGGCAAATTGACCGCGTTTCTCTCCGGCTGGATATCGCTCATCGTGGGTTTTTCTGCCCCCATTGCGGCGGCGGCGGTCGCCTTTGCCACCTATTTTTTCCGGGCGATATCCGTGCCTGTCGAACCCCAAGTGGTGATTCCCTTTTTCGGGATTAACCTCATCACGTTCTCGCCCGTCACCTTTACAGCCATCGCAGTTGTCATTCTCCTCTCTTTGCTTCACTACCACAGTCTCAAGATCGGAAGCCGGGTCCAAAATCTACTGACACTTCTGAAGGTGAGTATCATCGTCGTTTTCATCGGTTTCGGCCTCTTTTCATCCAACGGCTCAACCGTTAACTTCGGCCAGGGCATTGATTTGAGTATTGTGTTTCAGGATAAGTTTGCAATCGGCCTGATATTTATCTCTTTTGCATACAGTGGCTGGAATGCCGCGGCATATTTGGGCGGTGAAATCAAGCATCCTGAGAAGAATATCCCGCTTTCTCTTTTCACTGGCGCATTTCTTGTCGCTGGGCTCTACTTATTGCTGAATGTGGTTTACATCTATGCGTTGCCTGCTGCGCAGATGAGCGGTGCCATCGATGTCGGTGCCAAAGCAGCCACCGCTTTGTTTGGGAAGCAGGTGGGCCATTATTTCAGTGGTGCCATCGCCATCGGCCTGCTTTCCGTTTTAAGCGCCATGATTATGGCTGGTCCGCGCGTGTATTACGCCATGTCTAAAGATGGGGTTTTTTTCAGGCGTTTCGCAAAAGTGAGTAAAAGCCATCATACGCCAGCCTACTCCATTTTTTTGCAGGCCGCCATTGCCATCGTTATGATTCTTTCCGCTTCATACAATAAACTGCTCATCTATATCGGCTTCACCCTTTCTCTGTTTGCCATGCTCACCGTAATCGGTTTGATGGTGTTCAGGATCAAGCGACCGTCCTCTGATACTTACCAGACTTTTGGCTACCCGCTGACCCCCATATTGTTTATTCTGGGGAACATGTGGATTATCTATTTTTCTGTTCGAAGCCGGCCTGTTCCGGCATTGGCAGGCCTTATCACTATCGGTTGCGGTGTCGGCGTGTATTATTATTTTAACCGGAAAAAGAAAGTAAAAGGAAGAATTCCTGAATTTTCTTAACCTTTGATTATTCTAAACCCAAGCTACAAAATCCATTTGTGAAGACGATAGCGGGAATGATCAATTCTAATCGCCGAAAGAATGTCGGTAAGGATGGGGATCATGCAGGCAACTCTTTGCAGATGCGGTCGATCTGGCGGCGGTGGGTGTCGAGGTGGGCCACGGCGATTTCAAGCATTTGCAAGGCCGTCATGGGACCGGCAGCCAAATGGCTGAACATGACACGCTCCCGGTTTTCCGTGGTCACCGTTTCGAGAAGTATGGCCATGGCCCGGCGCTCCTTTTGCCAGGTGGTTCGCAGGTCATTGAGAGTCACTTTCCCGTCTGGCGCCATGGAGGGGTCGGGAACATCCACCGGTACATCTTTTTCCAAAATTTCCTTGACCACCTGAACCATCTGCCCCGGCTGCAGAATGTCGCGCAGAGGGTTGATTCGCAGTTCGGCCTCGGAACGGCGCATACCCGCTTCACCCCTGACCACGTGCTGCAGAACTTGCAAGATTGACCAACGATCGGGTTGCAATTGGAACTGCACTTGTTCAGGGGATAGTCGATCGATTCTGGCGAGCATGTCCCGGCGACGGTCTTCCAGTTTATCCCACATACCGGATAGTTCCGGCAGCATGGTGTCCTCCTCGATTGTTTGTTGTCATATCAACCAGTGTCGATTCTTGACTGGCCTTTTTATAGGGGACCAATGGTACTTTTGGTTCTATCTTAATCTCTGCTCTCGAGAGCTAAAAAGGGTCTCAGGGCTCTGGCTCGGGAGGATTGGGATTCGAGGATCACGCAACGTTATCGGTAAGGACCGAATTGAGTTCTTCGATCAACTGTTCGAAATTTGCAATGTATTTTGCATTGACCTCATCTGCAATATGCGCGTTATCAACGGCAGATTGTCCCCCTATAAATAAAGCCACACCGTTGCCCACATACCGGCGCAGCTTGCGCAGTTCGCCTGATAGTGGGTGCTGGTCCAACAGATGGGTGATGCTGATAGCCACGGCACTGGCGCTGCTAAGTTTAACCGCTGCTGCAATTTCCTCAGCGGGTAAATTGGGGCCGAAATAGAGCGGGTGCCAGCCGTATTCCGCAGCCGTCAAAGCCACGGTTAGTGCGCCCATGTCATGCCATTGCCCCACGGTTGTGGCGATGACGATTTTCGGTGCTGAGTCGGATATCTCCGTCGCTCTCAATAAATTCAGTAAGAAGGTTCGTGTCACCGAAGTGGCCATATGTTCATTGATGATTTTCAAGTTACCGTTTCGCCATAAATAACCAATCTCTTCGAACAACGGAATGACAACGTCTCTCAAGAGTGTTAGTCGCGTCAGTTCGATGGCTGCTTGATCGAGGGTACTCTCCAAGCCGTTCGGATCGAGGTTGACTACGGCAGTCAAACCGTCATTGTAGTATTTGTCTGCTGCGGGTTGTCGCTTTGATCGGCCTCTGCTCATCGACGCTCGAGGAAAATTCGAAGCTTCTTTTTGGGCCAATTCCCGAAGTTCGTCCGAATTCAATTTTGCAACACGTGATATCGTATAACCGGCATCCGTCATTTGCTTGAGGATCTGCAATCGCTGAACGTCATGATCGAAATAAAGCCGACGATTTGTCGACGACCGTTGGGGAACAACCGCCTGATAACGTTTTTCCCAAGCGCGAATGACATGCGGCGACAAACCTGTGCGTTCTGAAACCAATCGGATCGTATATAGTCCTCTATCTTCCATATCGGAAAAATAGTCTGACTTGTTATGAATGTCAAGTATTTGTTTATGATAAACTGTTAACCATATTAAACGAAAATTTCCTTTAATAAAAGATAGATGCATAGATATTTTTTGGGAGGTTTTGCCGTAAAGTTTGACATTGTCTAAATATTGTTTAGATTACCAATATGAATCAAGCCAGCGAAAGCAATATACCACCTTGGAATCGAAGAACGATCATGATGAAATCACAAAAAAGACATACTGATGCGATTCATCTACCGATGCCGACATTCTTCGACCTTATTACTCTGCTGGTTTCCACGGCAGCACTCTTGTTTGTTGCCTCCGCCACCGGCGACGCATACGCTGAAAGTCTTCCGACGAATGAGGAAATCTCTGTGGCCAGAGTTTCCCCAGATGAAAAAGGCGGATATGGATACAGGCTTCAATACTATGTCGCAACACCAATAAATGCCCTCTGGCGCTTCAAAACCGATTTCGAAAATGATTTCCTGCTCTCCAATAACCAACTTGTAGAACACCGATTTATCCTCGCCGCAGACAAAAGAGTTGTCACTGAAAATCGCTACGCTTCGGCACCCCAATTACGGTTTTTGTGGCAAACCACCATACATGCGGATCACTACCGTCTGGAGTTTAAACTGTTGAACGCCAAAGACTGTCGACATGAATTCCACTACGGAACCATTCAACTGAGTCCGGCGGGCAACTACACAAAAGTGACGCAGACCGCTTTTTTCAGCTTTTCGGGTGCATCCGTTTGGGTGAGGTATCCCTGGAATGGCGGCATGAGATCAACGTTGACCAAGTCCGCTGAGTGGGAGCAGGGAATGGCGAAAAGAATTATGCATGAATACCTCATCGCAGCAAACTGGCCGGGATAACCAGTTCCTCTCTTAAACCGGTCTCTGCCGGTGCAACCGCAATATAGTTAATTTTAAACTCTACCGTTTCCTGAAGCAATATTCAAAATCAACAATGACCTGTTGGAAAATAATAAATGAATGCCCCGGCTGTTGACGTCGGGTATCCTATTCAAAGCCATCAGCGAAGGGCAACCGTATCACATATCAATCCCTATCGACGTGATGCGGTAATTGTTACGACGTCGGTCAGGTGGATTACAGCAATCTACGCACGAGGATGTGACGCCTATTGTTCACTTCCGTGCATGCAGAGGAGGATTGTATGAAAAAAAATCTATTCATCCTGCTTATGATCTTGCTGACGTTACCGGCTTTGGCTGATCAACAAAAACCGGGAGAGAATGTCAGTGTGCAGCCCGCACGCGCCACTTGGAATACAGGTTACTTCCAGGAGGCTTTGGTTCGCGCCGGTTTGAAGGAACTCGGTTACAAGGTGAAAAGTCCGAAGGAGCTACAGAATTCCCTTTTTTACCTGGCGGTTTCACTCGGTGATGTCGACTACTGGACCAATGGCTGGTTTCCGATGCACAAGGAGCACATGCCAAAGGACTTTGCCGAAAAAGGGGAAATGATCGGTTACGTGGTCAAGTCCGGGGGGCTGCAGGGCTATTTGGTTTCCAAACGGGAGGTCGAAAAATTCAATATCCAGTCACTCGAGGACTTCAAACGCCCGGAAGTTAAGGCGGCTTTTGACAGCAATAAAGATGGCAAGGCCGACCTGGTCGCCTGTCCGCCTGGATGGGGTTGCGAGACCACCATAACATACCATCTTGATGTGTACGGTATGAAAGACCACATCAATCCGATAAAGGCCGGTTACACCGCCGGAATGGCCGACGCCTTGGCTAGATACAAAATCGGGAAACCGGTTTTCTTCTTCACCTGGGCGCCTAATTGGACCATTTATAAATTAAAACCGGGTAAAGATGTGATGTGGATCAACGTTCCCGAAATCAAGGCCCGGCCCGTCGAAATGGAAGCCGTCGACCGAATGACGGTTTCAGGCGTTGAGGGCGCAGTAAGTGATCCAGTTAAGCTTGGATTTGTGGTTGCCGACATCCAGATCGTCGCTAACAAAAAGTTTCTCGCCGAAAATCCGGCGGCCAAAACTTTTTTCGAAGTATTCACTCTGTCGCTGGCCGATATCAATGAGCAGAATGCCAAAATGCAAAACGGCGAAAAATCGCAAAAAGACATAGAGCGTCACGCCAGAGACTGGATCGAAAAAAATATCGTGAAGTGGAATAGTTGGCTTGACATCGCTCGAAAAGCAGCCATGTAATCCTTATTGGTATCGATCCGTTTAGCCATAACGTTTGAGGTACCGCATCGCCTATCCCGAATATTTCATGAAATCTTTTCACCGGGCAGAAAAAAGAAGCCATATCGGGGCATTGGGCAAACTCATGAACCGGATAACAGAGGGACACTTTGTACCTCCTTAAGATCTAATGAAAGTGCTGAAAAGATTTCACCCTTCGGGTCAACCGGAGGCTCCTGTGGCCGGCGTTATTCGAGGATCGCAGTAGACTGGTTACAGCATCACCTCGAAATGCCTTGGCCATAAAAGCCTGCAATTGATGAAATTTCCAGGCTAAACCACATGAGACAACAAGGACTCACTTTTCACAGAAGAGCGCGCGGGAGTTTGCGAGCCTGGTATCTGGTCATTCTGTTTCTCTGCCCGATACCAATTAATACATTTGCTGAAGCAAAACTCTCTTACTATTCTGACTACTTCTCATTCGTGGGGCGTGATGCCACCGGCTTCGTCGCATTTGCCCTCGACAATAACCGTGGTGTGGATGGGCCTGATTACCAGGCAGAACATTTCGGTGTGCTATACGATCAAAGGTCAGGTTGGGTAAAATTGATTGGGATGGGTGATTATAATAACATCCATGGTACCCTGGATCAAATCCCGGATTCTCCCCATTTTAGCTTTAGGGGGCATGCTGAAACCGGATTGACCATAGGCAGCAATGAAAACTTCCTGTCTCTAAAAATAGAACCACTTTTTATCCAGTTGCGCGAATCCGATGGGGAACGAATCCAGAATTGGGGCGCCGCTAAGGCAGAACTTTATTGGAAAGGCAGAGAGATCAGCGGTCGGGTGATTTACGAGGGACTGGTTCACCACAACTGGAACCGCCTGACCCGCACCTATACCGATACCTGGGACAATTTTCAGGGGTTTTACCTTGCGCTTGACCTGGGCGCACCCGTTACATGGCAAGACCTTTATTTGCGCAGCGAAGGGGAAGGCGGTGATCACCGCTCCAAGGGCTTTATTACAGCTAACGACTGGCAGGGGGAGATTTACACTACCCGGTTCAAGGCTTTTGAGAAGGCCTTTAATTTTGGTTTCTTTCGTTGGCCACAGCGCTGGAATATCGAGGTAAAGCTCAAGGGGTCAGAAGGCAGAACACCAGGCCAGCTCACCTTACGTCAGGTCAGCCGGAAGAATCAGGGCAACTGGATTGTCGGCGGTTTTGCTATGGCGGTCGTGGAAGGCGAACTGCAAAGAAACGGAAAAGCCATTCCTGTGCTGGGATTTGTCGAACTCATCAAATGATTGTGAGTATCGTGGTGTACTTAAGCGAATAAATTCTCATTTATCAATGGGGCACTTGACCGGGTGTTGAAAAAAGTCATGAGCCAGGGTAAGACAAGGCAAAATCCGACGAAAAAACGGAGTTTCTGTTTGATAAATGAGCATTTTGAGGAGGATTGTAACGCCGTATTATCAAGCGAACCGTTTTTCAGCAGCCTATTAATTGAACTATCCACTCTTCCTGAATGAGCACCCTTTTTGCACTTTTGGTGAGATTACCTATTGAGTGTTTTAAATAGTGAATGTTATATATACCTAATTTGAGCGATTTTTGACTCGCGCTGCACCCATCTATTGTCCATCAAGAGCCTGTGCCAATCCTCGACATAGCCATGGGTATGCCTGCGGTTGGCGCAGGCCCTTGATGAACAAGAACTCAGCACATCGCTTCCTTAAAAATTGCTCAACTCAGGATCTAGAAATCTAGGAAAATCACAGACGATCGAAAGGAGTGAAGAATGACCAGAAACCGGCTTGCTTGGTTATTGGCCGTGGTGTTCCTGTTTGTTGGTGCCAGTATTGGATTCGCCGACGAGGTGGACGTGTTGGGCGTGAAATATCCCACGGAGATCACCATCGCGGGCAAGACCTTGAAACTCAACGGAGTATCCTACCTCAAAAAACTCGGGTTCGTAAAGGTATACGCGGTAGGCCTTTACCTTGAAAACCCAACCAAAGATCCAAATGAAGTCATCGAATCCGAGCAAGTTAAATACATGCGCACCCACTACCTGACCAGCAAGGCTACTGCCAAGAAAATCAGTGAAGGGTTTATCGAACTCATGGAAGAGAACAACACCAAGGACCTGGTGGATGCCAACCGGGCGGATATCGAAAAGTACGCTTCCTGGCTGGACAAGGACATGCAGCCGGGACTGACCTCCGAGTCGGTCTACGTGCCGGGTAAGGGCCTGACGCTCACCTACCAAGGGGAAGTCAAGGGCACCATCCCGGGAAAAACCTTCGCGCAGATGTACTATCGCTATAATGTGGGCGAGAAGGCTGACAAGAAAATCCGGGAAGGGTTGTTGGGGTTGCAATAAGGCAGGTAGCCGGTTGGC
This sequence comes from uncultured delta proteobacterium, assembly GCA_963848135.1. Taxonomy (GTDB): domain Bacteria; phylum Desulfobacterota; class Desulfobacteria; order Desulfobacterales; family SG8-13; genus JARFQH01. The sequence goes on along the minus strand of CAWKCK010000005.1, from coordinate 299,828 downwards.
GGCGTGCAGGTTTGAAATTTATTCAGCGATTCTATATGCAGGCCTGCTCCTTAACAGGGTGTTGAAAAACGTCATGAGCGAGGGAAAGACAAGGCAAAATCCGACGAAAAAGCGGAGTTTGTGTGTGATAAATGAGCATTTTCGCTGAAGCGGGGATAGGGTTCCGCGGCTCAGCCATTAGCGCCCTATTGTCAAGCGCAATAGTATTCCAACAGTCGGTTAAGCCTTCTCGCTTGCAGTCAATCTGATGATCGAACAAGGTTACACCTGTAAAAGCTTGGGCCAAAATTGTCCATGCTGCTATTCGATCACCGAATCGATATATTCGATCTCGCCCGCCAGGACAAAAATACCAGGGTCGTTCTCAAAGCCAAGGCTGGGGTTGTTGCTTAGAAGGGATCGATCGATGTGGAGGTTGCCACTAAGGTCGTTGCTCACGAAAAAGATCGCCCCGCCACCTTCGTTGGCCGTGTTTTCCGTCAGAGTGCTGCCGCACAACTCGAGGGTGAAAGTGTTGCCGTCGTTGTAAATGGCCCCGCCGCTACCGCCACCGGGAGTTCCGGGACGGGCCGGATTTGCGCCATATCCGATGGCCTGGTTGTGGCTCATGACGCAGTTGATTACAGTGAAAGAGACCCCAATGCTGCTCAGGGCGCCGCCGTTGGCACCGATATTACCCAGATCATCGCGACCGCCGAAAGTTGATTCGACCACATAGACAGGCTGGTTGTCATATTGGCTGAGTACGCGCACAGCCGCACCGCCCACGTCCGGGCCCTCATCATCGCAACGATTATTGAAAAAGCGGCAGTTAACGATCTTGAAGCGCCCGCCGCGCACGAAGATCGCCCCGCCACCATTGGGGTCGGCACCGGAGGTATAACCGTTCACAAAGGTCAGGTTCTGCAGCGTTAGTCGGGGATGATCCTGGTCCTGGCAGTGCGGGGTGGTCCAGGTCAGATCTGGATCACATGTGTTCATATACAAAATTCGCCGCTGACTGGCGCCGCTTAGGGTGACCAAACCACCGCCATCGATGACGATCTCCGGACCGGTATCATTATATACTTTGGCGGTTTCCATGAGGGTGATGGTGACCGGATCCGGGCCGCAGTCAAAGGTGATCACACCTCCGGCTGCCACCGCCGCTACGAATGCTGCGCTGGTGCAACTCCCCGGGGATCCGCTGCCCACAACCTGATCAGGGAAAGTGCTGTCCATGGCTTGTGCCGCGACCGGCACGCTGCAAAGTCTTTCAACCGTACCGGCTTCCGGCCAGTCATCAGAAAAGAGGATCGGCGTTGTTGAGGTGGCCACCGGGACAAACCCTGAATCACTGGACCCACAGCCGACGAGTAGCCCGATCATGAGAAATAAAAGGACGCCGCAGATAGTGTATGGCGTATAAAAAGATTTCGGTATCATCGGGTCACACTTCTTTCTTTGGAAATAATAAGTAAGAACGTTCTGAACAATTATACCAACATATAAAATTGAACGTTTTGCATCCATATCATATCACACAATTTACAAATCTTGTGTCCGATTCTCTCATGCCCCTTCCGTTCTAAAAGTAAAATTCCACCGTAATTCTGGCCTGAGCACTTTAAAGAGTTATCATCGACCCCCGCAATTTTCATCTTCGGTCTGCTGAGTTTTTTCTCTTGACAAATTCCGGGCGAACTCCTATGACTTTTTGTAGCTAAATTGTAGTTACTTTATAGCTGTTGATGCAACGAGTTTCCTTTACGATCCAGGCGGATTTACAGAAAAATGATAAACAATTACATAAACTTAACTATTCTACCTGCCAGCCTCGGGAATTCGGCTGATGCCTATCGGGAATACCGATGGTCCTGGACCAAAAGAGAGTCAGCGTTTTCCGCCGGATAGGGGTGGATATGGTCGCTTAATTGGAAAAATGGGGCTGAAAAAGGTCAGTGCAAAACAGGTAAATCCCGGCAGCCCCCCCAAGGCCAAGTTCAGGGTCTTTGGGGAAGAGCTGATCGAAAAGGTCGTTAAATCAAATGGAAACAGCGGCAGGGTCTATCTGCCGCCGAGTTGGGTGGGCAAGCACGTCAAAATCATTCGCACCGACTGATGGAAAGCGGGATGCCCTTGAAATCGATCATATTACGAAAATCGGCCATCAATGATTCGGAGAGGTACTATTTCTATCCATGACTTCATAGCGACTGAACGGTGAAGACGGTGGATATTCTTTCTTTTTCGAAATAATATTTGGCTGTTATGTCATATCGACAGACATACAATTTTTCCTTGACGTATAATTACAATATAGCTACTTTGTAATCACGTCTTGCGCATTAACCGTCATCTGGCGGGTAAGGCCGCTTGGGTTCAGTGCCTGTGACCCGCGATGAATTAAAAAATATGTCACGGATTCAGATAATCTAGAAGGGAAAAAAAATGAGGTACGCAGAGACAGGGGTTAACCTGGAAGTGGATCTGACCCGGGGAAACATTGAACGGGTGCACACGGACCCTCGTGACACGGAGCTTTATCTGGGAGGCCTGGGGACGAGCACCAAGATATTATGGGACAGGGTTCCCCCTGAAGTTGAGCCTTTTTCGCCTGAAAACCTGCTGATATTTGCCGCCGGTCTTTTGTGCGGCACGCCAGCCACCGGTTGTAATCGAACCATTGTTAGCACCATTTCTCCCCAGACGCTGTTAATGGCATTTTCAATGATGGGGGGATTCTTTGCACCGGAATTGAAGTATGCTGGCTATGACAAGGTGATCATTCGCGGAAAGTCCCCTGATCTGGTTTATTTGTGGATACACAATGACAAGGTCGAGATACGCGATGCGTCACATCTGAAGGGAAAAGGCGCCAATGAAACTGCAGAGCTTATTCGAAAGGAGTTAAAGCAACCGAAATCTCAGGTGGCGGCTATCGGCCTGGCCGGTGAAAATAGGGTTTACTATGCTTCTATCGAGCAGGGCAGATCCAGTGCCAGCCGCGGTGGAATCGGTGCTGTCATGGGCGACAAAGGACTGAAGGCGATCGTTGTACGGGGGACCAATGACATCAATGTCGCCCGACCGGCAGAATTCATGCAACTTTGCTATGAAGTTATAGAATACATAAAATTTCGCGAAGATAATCCCATTCCGGGGGTCATCCCCATCCTCGCCGTGCTCGGATCTCCGCAAGAGATGGCCATTCACGATGAGAGGTGGCACACTGAAAATTTTTCCTGGGGAAATGCCCGTCACCGCAGAAAAGGATATTGGACCCCAGAGGTCGCTGAAGAATGGAGGGAGACGCTGAACACGATGCGGACGCGACTGATCAGTTGCTATAACTGCCCAATGGAATGCGGGGCAACCATAACGCCGCCGGGCCAGCCGACCTATATGATGAAATGCTTCTCGAAACTGACGTATACCATGGCGGCCATGTCGAATCTGGATTTTGGTCTGAGAATTGCTCAGCGTGCCACGGAGTATGGCCTGGACGGTTACTCAACCCCGCAAGTGATGGCCTTCGCCCTCGAACTTTATGAAAACGGGATTTTAACCGACGATGACATGGCGGGAATGCCAAGCGAAAACGAGGAAAGATTTTACTGGCTGCTTGACCGGATTGTTCGGCGGGAAGGCATTGGGGATGTACTGGCCAACGGAACACATTGGGCGGCCCAACAGATCGGTAAGGGCGCAGATGCATTTGCGCATAATAACATTAAAAAGCACGAGCAGCTGCCGCTCAAGCTGTCGATGCTCAATCCGATCTATTTCCTGATGTACTGTACCGGCGAAAAGATGAACATTACTCAAATTGAGGGGCAGTTCCCCCAGGCACCTTTTCCAAAGAGGGAGCACAGAGAAAAATTTGTAGAGGACTGGTTCCAGGTTCCGGATGACAGGTTCAAGCAATATTTTTTGGACTGGGAACCCCGCGGAGAAAACTCGATGCCCTATTACCCGACTGTTGAAATGACATGTGATATCGTCGACTGGCAAGAGCGGATGCACTACATCGATGACGCCCTTGGCATGTGCACCGGTTTGTCATCATTTCATATAAAGCCCCCGTATCACATACACAATATCCCGAAATTAATGTCAGCAGGAGCCGGGATAGATATGGATGAAGCTAAATTATCACAAGCCGCCAAGAGATACCGAACGTTAGTCAGAGCTTTCAATATCAGAAGGGGCTTACGGAGAACAGATGAAAAGCCACCTGAGGACCATTGGAAGAAAAGATTTCCCGAACTCGAAAAGGAACTCCTGGATACTTACTACAATTTCAAAGGGTGGAATAACGATGGGATTCCCACGAAAGAGACCCTGCAGGAATTGGAATTGGAATATGTGAGCGAAGACTTCGTGAAAAGGGGGATCTTGACCGACAGCGAGAATGCTCCTTCCCAAGAGACCTCTACGGAAAAAGTTTAGGAATAAATCGAAAGGGGTACTACCGTGACGGGTGAGAAAAAGAAAAAAATTGTTAAAACAATAAGAATTGATCTTGATAAGTGCAATGGTTGCAGGTCGTGCGAGCTCATCTGCTCCGCCTTTCACGCCGAGCCAAAATATAGCAGCAACAATCCGGCCAGAGCGCGGATTCGGTTGATTCGTGATCCCATCAGGGATGTATATGTTCCGGTATTCGCCGGTGATTATGCCCCGGCCGAATGTGCCGGCAGAGACAAATACACGATTGACGGAAAGGAATACGACGAGTGTGCTTTCTGCAGAGCCTCTTGCCCTTCCAGGGAAGAGTTCAAAGAACCCGACTCCGGTCTCCCAGTAAAATGCGATATGTGTGAAGGCGAAGAAGAGCCCCTGTGTGTAAAGTGGTGCCTAACCGATGCCCTGATTTTAGAAGAAAGAGAAGAGGAAGTTGAAGAAGAAGAAAAGCCGGAGGAGTTGGAGATTGGATTGGAGTCGCTGGCAGACAAATATGGATTGCAGAAGATATTGGATGCCGTCGCCCGAATGTCAAAGAAGGACTGAATAGATAAAATACACTACGAGGATTAATAAAGACAGTGGAGAACGTAGCCGACTATAAAGAGATCGTAGACGTCATAAAAGCCAACGGCGGCGAAGCCTTCAAGCGATGCTATCAATGCGGACTCTGCGATGTTGTCTGCCCGTGGAACAGGGTCAGAACCTTCAGTATGCGCAAGATCGTCCGAGAAGCAACGTTCGGTATGACGGATATCGAAAGTGACGATATATGGCGTTGTACGACCTGCGGTATCTGTCCCCAGAAGTGTCCCAGGGACGTAAAGCAGATAGACTCCGGGTTATCTTTACGCAGGATTGCCACGGAATACGGGGTTTTTCCTGCTTCCGCCAATCCTGTCCGCGCCATCAGCGCAAGTCTCACCGGCGAAGGGAACCCACTGAATGAAAAACGGGAGGATCGGGCAAAGTGGGCCGAAGGTCTGTCTGTCAAAACCTTCACCGAAGAGATGGAACTGTTGTATTTCCCCGGTTGCTATCTCAGCTATGACCCGCGATTAAAAAAAGTAGCGGTTGCTACAGCCACTATCCTTAACAAAGTAGGCTTGGATTACGGAATATTGGGTACCAAGGAGAATTGCTGCGGCGAAAGCATCCGCAAAACGGGCGATGAGGAATTATTTAAACGTCTGGCAAAAGAAAACATCAAAACCTTCATCGATAATGGGGTTAAGAGAATCCTCGTTTCTTCTCCTCATTGCTACCATACTTTTAAAAACGAGTATTCCGAATTTATGGTAAACTTTGAGGTGGTGCATATCACTCAATATTTATCCGAGCTTATCGATGAGGGCAGGCTTGCGTTCACCAAGGAGTATGGGAAAAAAGTGACTTATCATGATCCCTGTTACCTGGGGCGACATAATGGTATATTTGACGAACCCCGAAAGGCGTTAACGAAGATACCCGGTTTAGAATTGCATGAGATGCCTGAGTCGCGGGCAGATAGTCTGTGTTGCGGCGGCGGCGGCGGCCGGATCTGGATGGAAACGCTTAAGGGTGAAAGATTCTCTGATTTCAGAATCGAACAAGCGGTGAGCGTCGGGGCGGAGGTGTTGGTGACTTCCTGCCCATATTGCATAGCCCATTTTGAGGAAAGCAGATTGACCCTCGAGGATAGTGAAAGCCTGGAGGTTAAGGACATCACGGAGATTATCGCGGAAGTGATTTAGCCTGCGAATTTTATAAGCATATTCTTCGCAATTTGGAATTAGCGCGCAAGCTGACCTACGAAACCGAATGAGGTGATAGAAAGTGGAAAAAGAACCAGTGCGAGAGGAAAAAGTTCAACAACTTCGGAAAAGTTTTGCAGCCAGCAATTTTGGAGATGTGATGGTTGTCGGTGGAGGGATCAGCGGCATTCAGGCGTCTCTCGATCTTGCCGGTTCGGGTTATAAGGTTTATCTGGTTGAGAAAGCACCTGCCATTGGCGGGCATATGGCCCAGCTGGACAAGACCTATCCCACCAATGACTGTTCGATGTGAATACTCTCGCCCAAACTGGTCGAGGTCGGCCGGCATCCCAATATAGAGGTTTTGACCTATACTGAAGTTGACGCTGTCGAAGGTGAAGCAGGAGACTTCAAGGTCACATTGAATAAAAAACCCAGATACGTCATTGAAGACAGATGTACAGGCTGTGCTACCTGTGTAGAATACTGCCCGGTAGAGGTCCCTGATCCATACAATCAGGATTTATCGGCGAATAAAGCCATCCATATATACTTTTCTCAGGCCGTTCCCCTTGTCACCTACATAGAACAAAGCTGCATTTATCTAGAACAGAAAAAATGCCGTATTTGTGAAGGTGTCTGCAAGAACGAGGCGATAGATTTTCAGCAGGAACCGGAGAAGGTCGAAGTAAAAGTCGCAGCGATTGTACTGTCTCCGGGATATGAGCCTTTTGACCCAAAGTTGAGGGGCGACTATGGCTACGGTAAGATTGAGAACGTAGTCACCAGCCTTGATTTCGAAAGGCTTCTGTGCGCCACAGGGCCGCATGAAGGCGAGATATTGCGCCCTTCCGATAAGAAGCATCCCCATAAAATCGCCTGGATTCAATGCGTCGGTTCCCGGCGGGTTACCCCCGGGGATAACAGCTATTGTTCAGCCGTATGCTGCACCTATACTCAGAAGCAGGTGATTTTGACAAAAGATCATGATGCCGCGGCCGAGTGTACGGTATTCCATAACGATATTCGTTCCTATGGCAAGGATTTCGAACTATTCTATCAGAGAGCAGAGAACCTTGACGGGGTTCGATTTATCAGAAGCTACGTGTCCATAGGAAAAGAAATCCCGGAAAGCGGCAATGTTACCATACGATACGCAACGAGCGCGGACGGCGTGAAGGAAGAGGAGTTCGATCTGGTGGTATTATCCGTAGGGCTGAACCCTCCGGCTGAAGCGGAAAAATTGGCTGATATGTATGGTATCATGCTTAATTCACACGGATTCTGCAAAACCAAATCTGCGAACCCCATTGAGACTTCTCGTCCGGGAATTTTTGTCAGCGGTGCCTTCCAGGGTCCTTTGGATATCCCCGAGTCGGTAATTACCGCCAGCGGCGCTGGGGCCCAATGCGGTGAATTCCTTGACTACCGGCGCGGGAAGCTGTCCAAAGAAAGGGTATATCCATCGGAAAAGGATGTCGCGGAAGAAGAACCCAGGGTCGGTGTTTTTGTGTGTCATTGCGGTGCAAATATCGGAAGGGTGGTCGATGTGCCTTCCGTCGTTGAATATTCCAAGACCCTGGATAACGTCGTTTACGCCACAGAACAACTGTTTTCATGTGCGACTGACTCTGCCGAGTCAATAACGGAGAAGATTCGGGAAAAGGGACTCAATCGGGTCGTTGTTGCTGCTTGTTCTCCGCGGACACTTGAACCGTTATTTCGGGATACGCTTCGGGAGGCCGGAATCAACCCGTATTTCTTTGAAATGGCAAATATCAGGGAACATTGTTCCTGGGTCCACGCGCGGGAAAAGGAAAATGCCACCGATAAGGCAAAGGATATCACGCGGATGTCGGTCGCCCGGGCCTGCTGTCTGGAGCCATTACAGGAGATCGATCTGCCGGTAAACAAGGCGGCGTTGGTGGTTGGTGGCGGTATCGCCGGCATGAATTGTGCTCTCTCCATCGCCAAACAGGGCCATGAGGTGTACCTGCTGGAAAAGGATACAGAACTGGGAGGAATGGCGAGAAGAATCTATTCCACGCTTGATGGGATGGATGTTCAGGCCTATCTGCATGATCTGGAGCGCAAGGTTTATCAGCACCAGTTAATACACGTATATACGGATGCCGTCATCCGGGAGGCCACCGGTTATGTTGGAAATTTCTTAACCAAAGTAACCTCTGAACGAGGGGGCACTGAGATAAAACATGGTGCAACCGTCATCGCTGTAGGTGCCGATGAATATAAACCCACGGAATACATGTACGGTGATGACGACAGGGTAATGACCAATATAGAGTTGGGGGAGAAAATCGCCAAAGCGGATGACAAGGTCATAAACGCCCAGAGTCTCGTGATGATCCAATGCATCGGCTGCAGAAATGAAGACAGAAATTACTGTAGCCGGGTGTGTTGCAGTCATTCGATAAAGAACGCACTGAAACTGAAAGAGTTAAACCCCGAGATGGATATCTACATTCTATTTCGGGATATAAGAACCTATGGGTTTATTGAGGATTATTACCGGCAAGCGTCTGATAAAGATGTAAAGTTCATTCAATATGAGCCTGGAGATAAACCCAGCATAGAAATGGCTACGGTAGAGGGTCGGCCTGTTTTAAGGGTTGCCGCAACCGATCCCATTCTCGGTCAGAAGCTGGCGATAGATGCCGATTACCTCGTTCTGGCTGCCGCCGTTATTCCCTCTGCGGGCAACAAAAAAATATCTCAATTTTTCAAGGTTTCGTTGGGAGCGGATAATTTTTTCAAAGAAGCCCATGTCAAATTACGACCTGTCGATTTTGCCGCGGACGGCGTTTTTCTGTGTGGAACAGCTCACTATCCCAAGCATATTCCCGAGGCGATCAACCAGGCTTATGGGGCTGCCAGCCGCGCGTTAACCCTTCTCTCAAATAATACCGTCACCGTCTCCGGTTCTGTTTGCGAGGTTAAAGAGAACGATTGTGTATCGTGTGGGGCTTGTATTACCGCCTGCACGTATGGGGCGATTGAGTTCCGCGAGACACCCCAGGGCAGAAAAGCCTGGGTCAATCCCGTTCTGTGTAAAGGTGACGGACTCTGTTGCGCAAAGTGCCCCACAAATGCGGTTTTTTTAAAACACTTTACCGATGAAGAGCTCTTGAGTCAGATTGACACGGCTTTTCAAGAGGAAGCGATCAACCAATAATTTAAGGAGTTGAGCACGAATGACAACAGGTCTTCCATTTAAACCGAAAGTACTGGGTTTTGTATGCCATTGGTGAGCCTACGGTGCTGCTGACATGGCTGGAGTTTCCAGACTACAATATGCAACTGACATCAGGCTTATCCGCGTCATGTGTTCCGGTAGAGTCGACCTGGAATTTGTGCTCAGAGCCTTCTCAAATGGAATAGACGGGGTTTTTATTGGCGGTTGCCGTCTGAATGAGTGCAATTATATTACCCATGGGAATTACGATGCCCTGAGCAATGTGCTTCTGTGCAGAAAGATAATGCAACACATCGGGTTGAACCCGGAAAGGTTATCGATCGAGTTTTTGTCCTCCGGTGATGGCATCCTACTTGCCGAAATGATAAACGCTTTTTGCAAAAAGGTGGACGGAATAGGGCCTCTGGGAAAAAGCGAAGGAATCGACGCGAAAGGATTAAAAGTCAATCTCGAGGCGGTTACGAATTTAATTCCTTACCTAAAGTTGGTGGAAAGGGAACGGTTGAGGGTACCTGTCAAATCGGAAGATGCGTATGAAGAATTTTTCAGCAGCGATGAGGTCAATCGGTTAATTAATGCATTGGTCATTGATAAATTGGCAATCAGTCAAATCATGTTACTCTTGCGTGAAAAACCCCTTTCAACTGGAGAAATATCTGAGGTTTTAGGTCTGAACCCGTCCGAAGTATCGCGGCACATGAACAGCTCATCAAGGCACGGATTGGTCAGATACGATGAAAATCTGAAACGCTTCGCTTTGGCCTGAAGCGAAAGAGCGTGCTGTAACTTGGGAAAATGAAGAAGATTGGGATAGCGGATATGGAGAATGACAGAATTGATCAGATTATCGACAATCATCAGAGCGAAGCCAGTTCACTGATACAGGTATTGCTGGAGATCCAGAGTGAAAATCATTGGCTGCCTAAGAAGGCCTTAGAGAGGGTTAGCGAGAAATTGCAGGTTCCCTTAACCCAGATACAGCATATCGCGACCTTTTATAAGGCATTTAGCCTCGTTCCGAAAGGGCGTCATGAAATTCATCTTTGTGTGGGTACTGCCTGCCATGTTCGCGGTGCAACGCGCATCCTGGACACGGTGCAAGATGTGACCGGTATTAAACCTGGCGAAACAGACCTGGATTTGAAATTCAGCCTGGAGACAGTGAATTGCCTTGGCTGCTGTGCTTTAGGACCGGTGATGGAAATTGATGGGAAGACGCACGGAAAGATGGCGCCGGGCGCGACAGCAGATGTGTTAAAAAATTACGAGTAGGATAAAATTATGCCGCGGATAGATTCACCAGCTGATCTTGAAAAATTCAGGAAGAATATCTTATCGAAAAGAGATCCGGAGAAACCCTGTATTACGCTTTGTTCAGGATCCGCTTGCCATGCTACGGGCAGTGGAAAGGTCGCTGAAAGCATTGAAGAAGAGGTAAAAAAACAGGGCTTAGTGGATAAGGTCGATATCAGGAAGACCGGTTGCCACGGCTTTTGTGAACGGGGTCCCATTATTGTCATTCACCCTGAGGAAATCTGCTATTTTCAAATCGCGCCCGAAGATGTTCCAGAAATTGTATCTAAAACGATAAAAGAGAAGAAGGTCATCGAGCGTTTGCTCTATAGCGACCCCGATACCAATGAAAAGATCATTCATGAATCTGAAATTCCTTTCTACAAGAACCAGGAGCGACTTGTTTTCGGCTCTAACGGCAGTATTGACCCCAAGAGCATCGATGATTACTTGGCCATTGGCGGTTATTCCGCTTTAGCCAAAGCACTTTCAGGGATGTCCGCGGAGCAGGTATTGGAGGAAGTCAAAAAATCCAACCTGAGAGGGAGAGGCGGCGGCGGCTTTCCCGCGGGGAGAAAATGGGAGGGGACCCGCAATGCTCCGGAAGAGACAAAATACGTGATCGTCAATGCCGATGAGGGTGACCCCGGGGCTTATATGGACCGGAGCCTTCTCGAGGGCAATCCTCACTCCATCCTCGAGGGGTTGACTATCGGCGCTTATGCCATCGGCTCCCACGAGGGCTATATTTACGTTCGACAGGAATACCCCCTGGCCGTGGAAAATGTTAACATCGCTATCAAGATGGCTGAGGAGCATGGTTTACTGGGAAAAAACATCCTCGGATCAGGTTTTGATTTCACTGTTCAAGTGCATCGGGGCGCCGGCGCTTTTGTCTGTGGTGAATCGACGGCCCTGATGACGGCATTGGAAGGCAGGGTTGGGGAGCCCCGGCCAAAGTATATCCGCTCCAACATCAAAGGCCTCTGGGGGATGCCCAGCGTTTTAAATAATGTTGAGACCTGGGCCAATGTGCCGCTTATCATCAATAAAGGCGCTGATTGGTTCACCCAATTTGGAACGGACGGAAGCAAGGGCACGAAGATTTTTTCCCTGGTCGGTAAAATAACCAATACCGGCCTTGTGGAAGTACCCATGGGCATGAGCCTGAAAGATATTATTTACAAAATTGGTGGTGGGATTCCCGGAGGCAAGAAGTTCAAAGCGGTTCAAACCGGGGGGCCGTCCGGCGGATGTATCCCAGGTGATTTGTTAGATTTGGAAGTTGGTTTTGATGAACTCACCGAGGCCGGTTCTATGATGGGGTCAGGTGGGATGATTGTAATGGATGAAGATACCTGCATGGTTGATGTCGCCAGGTACTTCATTGACTTTCTCACGGATGAATCCTGCGGTAAATGTGTACCGTGTCGTGAAGGCCTCGGACAGATGCTAAAGATTCTCACGAAAATCACCGAAGGAAAGGGAAAAGAGGGCGACATCAAGCTCCTGGAAGAGCTGTCCGAAGTGGCAAAGGAGGCCTCGCTTTGCGCGTTAGGGACGAGTGCCCCGAATCCGTTTCTCAGTACGGTGCGCTATTTCAGAGAAGAGTATGAGGCGCATATCCTGGAGAAGAGATGCCCGGCTTTATCCTGTAAGCAACTGATAGCGTTTTATGTTGATCCGGCTAAGTGCCAGGCCTGTATGATTTGCAAAAAGAAGTGCCCGGCCGGTGCGGTTGACGGTGGCAAGAAGAAGATCCATGTCATTGACCAGGAGAAATGCACAAAGTGCGGAACCTGCTTTGAAGTTTGTCCCTCTCGATTTAGTGCGGTGACGAAGATTTCAGGAGAACCTGTTCCATCTCCTATTCCTGAAGAAGAAAGAATCATAACCAGAAAGAGCAAAGCAAATGAGTGAGATCCTTCTACAGATTGATGGAAAAGAAGTCCCTGCAGACGAAGGGATGACCGTCCTGGAGGCCGCCCAAAATGCAGGCATATCGATACCCACATTATGTCACCACAAGGATTTGGAACCTTTTGGGGGTTGCCGGATTTGCATTGTAGAAGTAGAGGTTAACGGTTGGACCAAGCGCGTTGTTTCTTGCATTTATCCGGTAGCAGAAAATTTGGTGGTCAGAACCAGATCCGCGACGATAGATAAAATTCGTAAAATGATCTTGGAACTTCTGCTGGCACATGCCCCTGATTCTCCTGAGCTGCAGGAATTGGGTCAAGAGTATGGCGCAGACAAAGACCGCTTTGAAAAAGAGGCTTCATTTTGCATTCATTGTGGTCTATGTGTGAGATACTGCGCCGAGATCAAGAAAAAGAATGCCGTTGGATTTGTCGACAGGGGAATAAGGAAAGAGATCAGTTTCATCCCGGAAATTGCTTCTAAAGAATGCTGGGACTGCAAGGAATGTTTTCCGCTGTGCCCCACAGAGGCCCTGCAAGCAGCTTACGTTTTAACCAAATCGCTCATTGCCCCCGCACTTTCTTCCGAACCGCCGTCAGTGGAATAAATATTGGGGAGGAAATCAGAAGGTCTCGTTCGTTCAATTGTCGCAATTTAAGAGAATTAAAAATCACGGAGGATTAAAATTGTGAAAATAAATCCAGATTTTGTCTCTCCTTGTGGTCTTTATTGCGGAGTTTGCGCCATTTATATCGCCCATCGCGATAATAATCATAAATTCAAGGAGCGGTTGCTGGGACTTTACATGGGAAAAGTTTCCGGTAAGGGTGTTCTTCCGAATAGTGAGCATCTGACAATAGAAGGTATCCGCTGCCGTGGCTGCCTATCTGGCGAACCTTTTATACACTGTCAGCACTGTGATATCAGAGCCTGTACAAAAGAGAAGGGCTATACCGGATGCCATCAATGCGACGATTTTCCCTGTCAGTATATCGATAACTTTCCAATGGCTGTCGGTAAAAAGGTTATTTTGCGGGCTATTCCCCATTGGCGCGAAGTCGGCACGGAAAACTGGGTCCAAGATGAAGAGGCCCGATACATTTGCCCGCAATGCGGCAATAAAGTCTTCCGGGGAGCAGTAAAATGTAATCAGTGCAGTTCGAAGCTAGATTTGGACTAGTTCTTTGGGGGAAGGCCAACGCAATTTGTTTATTCGATTGCATACCATACATATGACGACAATCAGTTAAAACCGGCACAGCTCACGTTTAACAGGGTGTTAATGGAACCATAAGAAATGAATGAAGGCACGGATACAGGATCTTATCAGGTGATTCGGTGTGAAGGAGGGGTTTGCCGGACCAGCTCTCACGAATTGATTGGCGAGGAGCCCCTTTTGATCCGTATCGATGGAAAGCCTTATTCCGTGGTAATGCGAACACCCGGGGAGGAATTGTTTCACGCGGCAGGATTTTGTCTAGGGGAGGGTATTGCGGACTCTCCAGATGATTTTGTTACGATAGGTTATTGTGAAGATCTGGATCCCAATGTCATCGATATCAGGCTCGCATCCGAAAGGCGTGAAAAAATTCATGATCTACTCGAGAGAAGGGGCTTTGTCAGCCAGACCAGTTGCGGTATTTGCGGCAAGGAGATGGTTAAGGATCTTTATCAGATCTTAACTCCGGTCGATAGTGGCTTTCGGGTTGAAATCGACCGCATTTTCGATTGCATCAACAAGCTTCCCGAAAACCAGAAATACTATCAGAAAACAAGGGGCTCACACGCGGCTATGATATTTGATCATCAATTGAAGATTATTTCTTTTGCCGAGGATGTTGGACGGCATAATGCGCTTGATAAGGCAATAGGAAAAGTCTTTATGAATAAGAAGCTGAACGAGGCCGCCATCGTGATTCTATCTTCAAGGATAAGTTTTGAATTGGTCCAAAAAACCGCCAGAGCGCATTTGCCGATTATGATCAGTAAGTCACGCCCGACCGCTCTTGCCGCCGAGATGGGAAAAAGCCTCAATATGACCCTTGCGTGTACTGGTAAGGAATCCGAATTGATATTGGTTTGCGGTGAGAACCGTATAATATTTTGAAAAGATAATCTATTTGCATTTTTAAGTCGTTCTGACTTCGGCGAAAATGCATTCGCCCATTTACCCTATTTGACCGCCATTTCAAGGTATCAGAATTTAGGCCTTGCGGTACCCGATTCCAGCCGCGCCCATGAAGTCTCTTGAACGGGCGGACTACAACCCGTCACCCACATTCAGAACTTCGGAGAACCACGTCATACCCACTGTAAGACCCCTGGATCCCGCAGGTTTTTCTTTTCTATGGCTGCCCGCCCTGTGTTTTAGCACCTGTTCCCGCTATCGGAACCCGGAAATAGGTTCTGTAATCAGTCGCAGATCGCGTTTTTTCTTGGCTGCAGTTGGTTCCCGTATTGACAACGTAGCGACAATCATGTATTTGACCTGTTTCAAATGGGCTGTATAAAACACAAACAAAGGGAGGAAACAGATGACAAAGGCAGAATTGATCGACAAAATGGCAGCGGATGCAGGGATTTCTAAAGTGGCAGCGGGCAGTGCCCTTGATTCTTTTATGGACGGAGTCACCAAGGCACTGAAAAAGAAAGACGGCAAATTAACGCTGGTGGGTTTTGGCACCTTCCAGAAAACACGCCGCAAAGCGCGCAAGGGGCGCAATCCGCAGACCGGCGAATCCATCAAGATCAAGGCCAAGAATGTTGTAAAGTTCAAGGCTGGGAAAAAACTTAGCGAGTCTGTTTAGTCTTCGCGAATTAGCTGGGGCGGTTAAGATCGGTAACAAGTGCCGATTACTCCGCCCTTGCTGTTTTGTAAAAAGCCCCACGAAGCGGTGTGGTGAGAGAGGAACTTGAAAAGGGTTCCAAAAAAAGGCAGAGCCTCGTAGGAGGCCCTGCCTTTTTTAGATTTTCAGATAAGTGGTTCTAATGTTTTTATTGATTATACTAGCAAATCTCCCGTTGTCGTTTAGGTTAAACCTTATGCGTTGGAGATGATCGTACCGTTCATAAACCCTCCTGCGGCTGGTTTACCCCTGAACGTCAATGCCCAAATCACAACCGAGATTTTTGTCAGGCTTTTCGCATTCGAAGTTTTTCTCGCGCACATCAACGTGACCTTCATCGCTATCATCGAAATAATCCTGGGCTTTATTTTCTGCCATGGTGTGACCTCCGTTTGTATTTAGTTTTACAGTTTCTCCGACTTATCAATAAAATATTGCAGGATGACAGATGTGCAATGGGGAACAAATCTGGTTAAAATGGCAGCAAAAAACTACTATTGTCCGAAGGTTGAAAACTGGGATGGCCCGCGACTGTAAATTTCGAAAGAATATCTGAACATCTGGAGTTTTGTCAGATATCGTATAGAGGCACGGAAGGCAAAGTTTTTGTACAGCGAATTTTTAGTATATTTGTTATTGCGTAATCCACAGTCTGAAAAATGGTGTGATATTCCTTCATATCTGTAAAATTAACAAAATCCATGTATTCTCAATACATCACCACCCTTCAGAATTTCGCGATATCTCAAAAGACTGATATGTTATCTGTATGTTTGAGGTAATCAGGCTGGCCACAATATATTGATACGTTATGATTATTGTATCAGTTGCTACAGACAAACCTTTTTCGATAATATATAGAAGGAACAAAAGGGTGAAAATCAAATCTGATAAAGCAGCGGGTAAAATTATCCATGAGGACAGGCGGCTCATCCTGCCTACGTTGAAAACAGCGTAAATAACTCTCCCATCTAAACAAATCGGCTGTTGTAATTCATTCGGGTAATCCCATTAACAAATATCGTAGCCTTTTCCATCCACATTTCCTCTAAATCTCCTCATTTATTTTTAATCATGTAACAGGTGCTACAGAAAATTTGCCACAAAAAACATACAGTAACAATAACTTCACTAATGATCAGCAAAGGAGATTTGAATGCAACCTCAGATGCAAATGATGATGTAAGAGGAACAAAAGAAAGAAAGAAAAGATTGGTGCTACTGGCTCCAACATCATGAGCATCTGAAAGCACCACTTCCATAATATTCAGATGCTTATGAATTTTTCAATGGTTGAAACAGAGCTTGCTTCTAGCACTCTGTTTTAAAGGGTAATTTTACCAAGCGCAGTGATAATGGAGGGCCTTATGTCTATAAACAACACCATTGGTGGAATAAAAGCGTGTGTGTTCGACGCTTACGGAACGCTCTTCGATGTCCATTCAGCCGTCGGAAAACTTCGGCATCGACTGGGTGATCTCGCTGATCAGGTGTCTAATCTGTGGCGTACTAAGCAATTGGAATACACCTGGCTTCGCAGCCTGATGGGGCATCATGCCGATTTTTGGAAAGTCACAATGGATGCACTGGATTTTGCCTTTGATATGCATGGCATCAAAAATTCTGACTTGCATAGGGACCTCATGGAGGCTTACCTTAAACTGGATTGCTATCCAGAAGTGCCAGAGGTACTTACAATCCTGAAAAGCCGTGGTTTCAAGCTTGCCATTTTGTCGAACGGCACACCGGCCATGCTTGACGCTGCAGTGAAAAACTCAGAGATTGACGATTTGATCGAAAAGAACTTTTCTGTTGAGGATGTGGGCATATTCAAGCCCGATTTTCGAGTATACCAGATTGCCGTTGATGGCTTGAAAGTCAGGTCTGAAGAAATCGTATTTCAGTCATCCAACGCGTGGGATGCTTCAGGTGCATCCGCTTTTGGATTCAACGTGGCATGGGTGAATCGGTTTGGTCAGAGTGAAGAACGGCTTCCGGGGCAACCAGATGTTGAAATCAAAACCCTTATGGAGTTGCCAAAGCTTCTGAAATAGCCGTTAATCCGGATAGAACCTAATTTGAGCGATTGTCGAGGTTGCCGCAGATACAAGGAAGATGTCGTTCCGCTATAGTCGGCTATGCGGGATGGCATATGACGCCGTAGATGCGGCAACCCTCCAGGGGCGGATAAAGATCGGCAATCCCGAAGCGGTTTCAAATTTTAAAATCAAACTTTGATAGAATTCCTTATAAATAAAGCAGTTCCCCCTCCATTTAATATTTGAAATGCTCACTTTAGGTAGAATTATGGTACGTTAACACAACTTCGTCAGCCAAATTGCCCACACAAATAAAGTTTAGGCCTTAAAACGGATCTTCAAGATGACTGTTGCCGTAATTTACTGCGAACCATTTTTACGATGAATAAGCCTGATGCGACTTGTGGGCCTCCACCGGAGCGCCGATTCCGTTGTGCCCATTGCCACCAGTGAGTTTTGTCGTTAGCGTTCTAAGTGTTCACCCTGGAATGATTGCTACCGAAGGGGTAGTGAAGCCTAACAAAATCAACAATACGGACCGTTTAATTCATGCCGTTTTTAAAAATAGCGATATAACTTCAGAGTTCGTCAAACTCAGCAGGATCTCCGGCTTGAAACACTGAAATCGCGGCACTAGCCGCATAATTCGAGTTAATACCTTAAAAAAGGAGGTCGGGTAATGGGATTGCAGGACAAATTGGATGAATACAAAAAAAGTTTTTTGGAAAAAGCCCCTCCGGAAGCGGTGGAAGTCATACAAAGGTTCACGAAAGATCTTAAAAATTCAGGGATTCTTGACAAGGTCTTAAAGGTCGGGGAGTCTGCGCCAGAATTTTCTTTGCCAGATGAAAACGGGGACCTGGTGGAGCTTAAGGGCTTGCTGGCCCAGGGGCCTGTGGTTATCAGCTTTTACCGGGGGCAATGGTGACCTTACTGCAATATGGATCTGGAAGCTCTGCAAGAAACAGTGGCAGACATCAAGGCCCAGGGCGCTTCACTGGTGGTCATCTCGCCCCAGCTTGAAAAATACTCTAAATTGATGGTTAAAAACCACAATTTGACCTTCCCACTTTTAAGGGATGAAGACAATCAGCTGGCCTCACAATTCGGTCTGACCTATAAGCTGCCGGACGACCTGGTCGAACTGTACAGTCAATTCGGAATAGACTTGGTCAGATTCAATGGCAACGATAAGCGGTTCCTGCCTATGCCGGGCCGGTTTGTTTTAGACCAAAAGGGGAATGTGGTCAGTGCCGAGGCCAACCCCGACTACACCCACCGTCCGGAACCGTCGGAAATTGTAGAAGTCTTGAAAAAATTGGGCTGATAAAATAAGGCCGGGGCCTACCCACCCGGCCTTTTGGTCTATTTTTCAGGTTATTCGCCATAAAGGCGTGTGTGTCTGATGCCTAACGGTCATGAGTAATATTAGTTGAAATAAAAGGAGAATCACATGAGTGTAGCAGTATTGGGTATATCGGGAAGCCCAATTAAAGACAGCAATACAGATCGACTGGTAGGCACCATTCTGGATGCAACCGGACTTGAATCCGAATTTGTAAAACTCAGCCGGATTAATGTCAGGCCCTGTTTTGCCTGTAAAAAATGCGTGCCTGACAATATCTGCAAGGTTAAAGACGATTTTCAAGAACTTGCCGTAAAAATCAAAACCGCTAAGGCCTTGATTATCGGTGCCTATCCTCCTTATGGTCAAATCGATGGTTTCACCAAGGCCCTTCTTGAAAGATTCTGGTCTTTCAGGCATCGGAAAAACTTGCTCAAAGGAAAGCTGTGCGCAACGGTTTTAACTGGCAAGGACCCCAAGGCGATGGATGCCATTAATATGTCTTTAGCGACGGAGATCAGGGATTACGAACACATGGAACTGGTGGGGCAATTAACAGTTCAAGGAAACGTGCCCTGTATCTACTGCGGCGAAGGGGAGACCTGTGTACAGAGTGGCTTTCGGCAAATGTACGGTCCGGATGCCAAGACATCCGATTATGCATACACACGGGTTGAGGATCAAAAAGAAGTATGGGAAGAAGCAAAACGAATCGGTCGTTTAATCGGCGAGCGCTTACAATAAGAGTGACTAAATCACAGATCATTATAAAAGTTTTCATTTAGGGTGCGTAAATGCAGTTTCGAATTATCGCTATACCCGGCCGCTATATAAAATCAGCGACACGGACCACTTAAGCAAAGCTGTTTTTGAATACAGCGGTCTATTAGTAATCGTAGAATAAATAAAGGGAGGTTACATCATGAAAGTATTAGTTACTTATTTTAGCCAGAGTGGAAACACAGAAAAGATCGCTAAAGCCATCTGGGAAGAGGCATCCCAAGCGAATGAGGTTGATTTGAAAAAGCTTGAGGACGTCGGAGCTGAAGATTTTGCTGGATATGATGTCATCTTCATCGGTTCACCCCTCCATTCCGCCAATCTGGTTGCACCGGTCAAAGAGTTCTTAACGAATATTCAGGCAGGTTCGGGCCAAAAAATGGCTGGTTTCATTACCCATTTCGCCCCAGCCTATCCGGATCAGGACATGGATGGATTTACAGAACCAATAAAAGCCGCATGCAAGGAAAAAGGCATTGAATACAAGGGCTGTTTTGACTGCCAGGGCGCTCTGACCGAATCCTTGCACGAAGCAGTCCAGAAGAAACTTAGTTTAAATGATGAGCAGTGGGCGGATATGGTCAAACAGATGACCGGGCACCCCAACGAAGAAGACGTGGCAAACGCCAAAGCGTGTGCAAGAGAAGTTTTAGTATCGAACTAAGACCCCCCACTTCGAGTGGAGGACCCAAATAGGTAATTCCGATTCGGCGTGAAATGATATAGGCATCATCTTCCAGGGAAGCCCTTGGGGAAGACTGGATGATGATGCCCCAAACATCCTTGGATCATGTGGACGCAATTCGGCGCCGGCCACCCGGCCAGCCTCACGAAATTCTTCGCAACGGTGTATTGAATCAGGAAAATTCGATCATCCGGTTCGTAATCTATTCGTTGGATATGGAGTTTGAGGCGGTCAGCCACCTTCTGAGTAATGAAGACGACCTCCGATTGACGACCGCTTTTAGGACTGACGAGATAGGTTGTTACGACTAAAAATTATCACCCTGTCACGGCGTATGCCATGCCAGAGCGATTCAGGGTGCTTGCCGTGCTAATTTAAAACCCTTCCAGAACAATCTTGCCGTGCGCTTGCTGTGATTCCAGCATCGCGTGGGCTTTAATTAAGTTTTCGGCGTTGATCGTGCCCAAATGGTGCGCGACGGTGGTTTTAATCTGCCCATTGTCGATTAAACCGGCGACTTCATTCAATAGAATGTGCTGCTCAACCATATCAGGCGTTTTGAACATGGAACGGGTGAACATCATCTCCCAGTGCAGCGCAACACATTTGAGTTTCAGCGGCATGGCGTCCAGTTGTGCAGGGTCGTCAATCAGACCGAAATGCCCTTGTGGAGCAAGACTTTTCACGATTTCCCCGTAGTGGTCTTCGGTATTATTCAGGCTGATCACATAATTCACCGCGGGAATATCGATGGCTTTTAAGCCCTTGGAAAGCGGTTCGCGGTGGTTGATGATATGGTGCGTGCCCAATTCGTTGAGCCATTTCACGCTTTCCTCGCGCGAAGCCGTGCCGATGATCGTTACGCCGGTGAGACGGCGCAACAACTGCACCATAATCGAGCCGACACCACCCGCTGCACCGATAACGAGTACCGTTTTCGGGATTTCCGTTGTGTCAGTCGGGATTTGCAGGCGGTCGAACAACATCTCCCACGCGGTAATCGAGGTCAACGGCATTGCGGCAGCTTCGGCAAACGACAGGCTTTCAGGCCTATTTCCGACAATGCGTTCATCGACCAACTGATACTCGGCGTTACTGCCCGAGCGTGTCAGGTCACCGGCATACCAGACCTTATCGCCGACTTTAAATTTGGTCACCGCTTCGCCGGCGGCCTTAACCACACCGACGGCGTCCCAGCCCAGCACTTTGTATTCGCCGTTTTCAGGCGCCATGTTTTGACGGACTTTATAGTCAACCGGGTTGACCGAGACGGCCTTGACCTCGATTAACAGGTCGTGACCGCTGGCTTCAGGCACGGGTAACGTAATATTTTCCAAGGCGTTTGCTTCAGTAACGGGTAAGGAATGGCGATAGCCGATTGCTTTCATGTGCTTATCCACTGTAATTTCTATTTAGTTGAATCAATCATTATGCCAGACTTATTTCCAGCTTCCCTCTTAATTGTATGACGCATCATTGATAACGAAAATTTATAGCCGTCATCTCCATTCTGAAGGACAGACAGATGTTGGCATAAACCTCATACCCCAATTTGAAAAAGGAGTTTTGGATTTAGTCGTTGCAGGAAGGAATTATTTTGATATCTAAACCTTATCAGTCTATTATCCTATTTACGGCGGCCGATGCTATTGAAGAATTTCCGCTACGGCTCTGGCGCAGTCGCCAACAACTTCATCAGGACCATCGACTTTGACCTGTAAATTTTCAAGATCTACATCGGTAAGGTGACATCCTTCCGATTCGACCGCCTGCTTGATCAAGTTTAGCGTAATAATTTCACTCGAGTTAAAATCCATAAGAGGGTTCCTCCTTTCTTAATTCAGCCGACGATTCAACGATCAGCGGTTCATTTCGTTTTCCGATATATTTTCCACTTGCAAATGCCGGGAGCGCCATACGTTGTTTTCATTGGCGAAATGCTCGATGTTGCGATTGGTCAGGTGAGAAATTATTCGCATATCTTCTACTGCAGAATCTTCCTGGCCCAATTTGGTGAACAACGTGGCTCGGCTGTAGTAGGCTGCGCCGTATTCCGGATCGATATCGATCGCCTGGTCAAAGTCTTTCAAAGCGCTGTCATCGTCGCCGGCCGTTTCCCGGGCGAGACCTCTCAGGTGATAGGCTTTTGCGTAGTTGCCATCTAATTCTATGGCACGACTGAAATCGCTGATGGAATTATCCGTTTCGCCTCTCTTCATGTAAATCGCCCCTCGAGCCAGCAAGGCCAGTTTATCGCCGGGTTCTGTATCGATAATTTCGTTCAACAGCTCAATGCTCATACCGAGATCATCTCTCAATAGATTCGACATCGCATCTGCAAATTTTTCTTTATTATGGTCTAGGTTATCCATGCCAACCTCCTAAGTGTTTACTTAACGCGCTCAAGTGCACTGTTTATGTTTGAACCTCATCCTCAAATAATAGACAAATATAAGACATTCGTCTAGTTTGTCAATTATTCGAGAGGCAAAATGTCAAAGATTTTCATCCTATCATCAGAATGTCTTGACACTGACGCGAAATTTTCTAAATATCTGCAGGTCTGAAAGGACCCCATTTTAAAAGGAGGAAAAATGACTGAAATTTGGTTTTTGTTGCTTTGCCTGATTGCATCTTTTGTCGCGACAATTTGGATGTGGAAGCGAAATCGTTGAGGGCGGGTTCACTGCGCGGGTATGACGACTGTTCCCGGTTTTATGATCTGTACCGCTCGCCTGGCGGATGCGTCAATGTTTCTGAATCTGGTACCTATGAACAAAAAGGCGGAGCAGAGCGCCGAAGCGCATCGCTCCGCCGGTTAAATTAGGAGGTTAATTTCAAACGGCAACTGAGATATCAGACCGTTTGGGGGCGAGGAATAGACTTTCCGTCAGCTTCTTCCGTGCTGAGGAGGCCGTTTTCCAGATCCTTCCCCTTAAGGTCCACATAGGCATTTGCTGCCCCCTCGGCTGTGGTACGAATGGGAAACTTGAAACGCTTTATGACCCCGTTTCTAAACTTACAGGTCCACATAACGTCCTCGGTTCCCAGCATCGGCATGATGCTGCTTCCAAGGGGCACAAAGTCCGCATAACCTCTCACCTCAATTGCCTGGGTGGGGCAAATCTTGACGCATGAAAAGCACTCCCAACATTGATCCGGCTCTTGGTTATAAGCCTTCATCTCGTTGGGGTCCAAGACCATAAGGTCATTCGGACAAATGTACATACATGCGGTCTTGTCCCCACCTTTGCATCCATCGCATTTTTCAGCGATAACAAAGGATGGCATACAATACCTCCTGATGTGTTGCGACAGGCGGCGGAATCGCCGGAAATCGGATTTTCCCCGCTCGTCGTTGTGCCTGTCGGCACAATCGGTAACTTCGGCGGCTTACATTGTTACTGCCGGCTCTACTCGCTGTATTTTCAGTGAAATGATTTCGCCTTGCGAGTTCAGTTGAGCTTGCGTGAAACACCGAAAAATTGTTCGGTCTCCTTCTCGCGTCCTCTGGTGACAACGTGCTCGAGTCCCATAGCCAGCGGAGATCCCATGGCAATCAATTTTATCAATATTTTTTTCATCATCGCTCCTTTTATTTGTGGCGATACTTACTGCATATATAGACAAAAAATAGACAATATTTCGTAATGTCAAATGGCAGGACCTAAATAGCCTTTAATACCAGAAACGACTTTCTGAGCACGAAATTTGCCGTCACTGCGACCACTGCAGGACCATCGACACCGAATCCGATAAAATGGGCGACCCTCGGTATGAGTCGCCTATAAAAGGGTTTTGCAGATGATTCTTCATGTTTAATGGGCATCGATTACTCTTTCCCCGTTTTACCCTCAAGAAGACACATCTTTCGAAGAAGTTACAACGGCGGTAAGCATTCGTATGGCACCGTATCTGTTTTTTTCGGGCGCTTAACGGTCAAAAGTATGTTTGCGCGCCCGACGCCTTGCATCCGTGGCACCCTGTTAACGCTTACAATTCTAACGTCTTAAGCATATTGGACGTTGCAAGCCTGTAAACCGATACCAAAAACGACGTGTCGCCGGTGCCCTCTATCGACTCAGGCAGAGAATTCAGGCTGCGAGAGAATCATCCTCTGCCATCCTATCTTTGCCCACTATAGAGGATATGTTTTTTTCAACGGCTTGAGAAAGCGCATAAAGTCCTTCGCCATCGATAATTTCTTTATCGATGAGAGTTACTGCCACCGTCTCCAGGAGCTTCCGGTTCGCTTTCAAGATGCCCAGGGCCACCTCATATTGCTCATCGATGATGCGCTTTACCTCTTCATCTATCATCCTGGCCGTTGCTTCGCTGTATTCGCCACCGAACTCCTGATTTGCATAGAGGAATTGCCCTTGATTTCTGTGCGCAAAATAGACTCTGCCAAGGCGACGGCTCATACCGTATTCTTTGATCATACTGCGTGCGATGTCGGTGGCCCGGGAAAGATCATTATGGGCGCCCGTGGAGACATCGTTGAAAATTATTTCTTCTGCAGCACGACCGCCAAGTAGTGTGGCGATGCGATTTTGCAGTTCCGTTTTGCGCATCAGAAAACGGTCTTCGGTCGGCACCTGCATGGTATACCCTAACGCTGCTATCCCTCTGGGTATGATGGATATTTTCTGAACTGGATCGGTTCCAGGCAGTGCCATTGCCACAAGAGCATGTCCCAATTCGTGATGGGCAACGATCTGTTTTTCCTCGGGATTGATCAAACGGTTCTTTTTTTCAAGTCCGGCGACAACCCGCTCGACGGCTTCCTCTATTTCTGACAGGCTGATACCTTTCTTGTCGCGCCTCACAGCGAGCAGAGCCGCCTCGTTGACCAGGTTTGCCAAGTCGGCGCCTACCATGCCGGGGGTCATCGCAGCGACCTTATCAACGTCGATCTCTTCGACAGTTTCGACTTTATCCAGATAAATCCGCAGAATGTCTTTGCGGCCAATCTTGTCCGGCCTGTCCACCAGCACCTGGCGGTCAAACCGTCCGGGCCTCAGCAGGGCCGGGTCAAGGATCTCCGGGCGATTGGTGGCAGCCATTAGGATTACGCCCACATTAGGATCGAAACCGTCCAACTCCACCAGAAGCTGGTTCAAGGTCTGTTCCCTCTCGTCATGTCCTCCTGCGGCGGCGAAACCGCGGGCTTTCCCCAAAGCATCAAGTTCGTCGATAAAGATGATACAGGGTGCCTTTTCTTTCGCCTGTTTGAAGAGGTCACGAACCCGCGCTGCGCCAAGACCGACAAACATTTCAACAAACTCCGAGCCACTCAGACTGAAGAAGGGGACATTGCTTTCACCGGCAACCGCTTTGGCCAGCAGCGTTTTTCCGGTCCCTGGAGGCCCAACGAGTAAAATGCCGCGCGGTATCTGGCCGCCCACCCTGGTAAAACGCTCCGGTTCTTTCAGAAACTCGATGACTTCATTGAGCTCTTCCTTGGCCTCATCCACACCGGCGGCATCGCTGAAACTTGCCTTTACGTCATCTTCCACATAAATCTTGGCCTTGTTTTTTCCAAGGGACATGACCCCTGACTGTTGCTGGAAGCGACGCATCATGAAAAACCAAATGCCGAAGAACAGAAACACGGGGAAGACCCACGAAACCAGATTACCCAGAAAGTTCGACTCGATTTGGCCAGCAAAAGGGATATTGTTTTCCTCCAAAAAGGCGGATATATCCGGGTCAACCCTCACCGTTCTAAACAGAGTGCCTTTCTCGGTGTCGCCATCCGGCGCAAACATTCGACCTTGAATCTGATTCGCAGAAATGGAGATCTCAGATACACGGCCGTCTTTAACCAGGCTGTTAAATTCGCTGTAAGGTATTGTCTTAACAACCAAAGCCGAAGCGATCATATTATGAAGCAAAAGAACCAACCAGACCCCTATAATTGCGTACCATATTGAAAATTTATGCTGTTTTTTCATTTTAATCCTCACATGGGTGGACGATTTGCCCCGTTCTTCCAGGCTTAATGGCACAGGCGCATCCGGTACCCATTCGTTAATTTTGGTCAAAGAGGCGATATCATATTTTTCACTGAACAACCCCCGGGCCTGCGCTCTGGCAGTTGGCATGTACCAGGGACGCGTCGTTCGTAAAACAATCGATGGATCCACAATGCATGTCGAGGTGGCCGCCAGGACCCTGTTCAAAGGCGGTTGCCATGGCCTCGTCAATGTGATCGACCAATACAAAGTGCATGGCCTGACGAACCTCATCAGGAATGTCGTCCAAATCACGCTCGTTTCGCTTGGGCAGGATCACTGTCGTTAAGCCGGCCCGGTGTGCAGCCAGCACTTTCATCTTGATTCCACCGACGGGCAGGACGCGGCCACGGAGGGTGATCTCCCCGGTGATTCCCACCTGGCTTTTGACAGCTTGGTTACTGAACAAGCTGACCAGCGCCGACACCATGGCAACACCGGCAGATGGGCCGTCTTTGGGCAGAGCTCCGGCCGGCACATGCAGGTGAACGTCCGTACTATCGAATATTGTCGAATCGATCCGCAAAACAGGCGCCTGTGATCGCACGTAGCTGAGTGCAATCTGGGCGCTTTCCTTCATGACGTCCCCCAGCTGTCCGGTCAGCGTGAGTCTGCCCTTGCCGGACATGCGCGTGGCCTCAATGGTCAGAATTTCGCCGCCTACCGGTGTTACGGCGAGACCGTTGGCGATCCCCGGGATTTCAATGGGTTCGGCGCGTTCGGATTCGAACATTTCCTTTCTCAGGTACTCACGGACAAGCTCTGGGGTGATGACAACATGAGACCATCCATTTCCGGTAAGCTTCACGATTCCTTTTCGACACACGGCGGCTATCTGGCGTTCCAGGTTCCGAACGCCAGCCTCGCGCGTGTAGTCCCGAACGATCTTGCTCACAGCATCATCCATGAAGGTCACCTCATCTTCTTTCAGACTATGAGACTTTAGCTGACGGGGAATGAGGTGCCGTTTAGCGATCTGTACTTTCTCGAGTTCGGTATAACCGTCTATTTGAATGATTTCCATTCTGTCGCGAAGTGGCGGCGGAATGGTGCCGAGTTGGTTGGCCGTTGCAATGAATATGACCTGGCTCAGATCAAAATCGACATCCAGGTAATGATCGCGGAACGTATTGTTTTGGGCCGGATCCAACACCTCCAGAAGTGCACTGCTCGGATTGCCGCGCCAATCTTGACCCACCTTGTCAATTTCATCGAGCATAAATACCGGATTGCGCGTTCCGGCACGCTTGATGGCCTGAATGATGCGGCCGGGCATCGCTCCGATGTAAGTTCGTCGATGGCCACGGATTTCAGCCTCATCTCGCATACCTCCTAAGCTCATGCGTGTGAAGCTGCGGCCCAAAGCAAGTGCCACGCTCCGTCCCAGGCTTGTCTTGCCAACACCCGGGGGGCCGGCCAAACAAAGAATAACCCCCGATGCCGTATCGGATAAGTTCTTATCATGGCCGCTGACTTTTCGCTTTTTTGCCAATTCACGCACCGCCAGAAATTCAATCAGACGTTCCTTTACGTCACTAAGGCCATAATGGTCAGCGTCCAGGATGCCGCTTGCTTTGGTTATGTCGCTTGATTCATCACTCGTGTTTTCCCAAGGCAACTCCAGGAGCCAGTCCAAATAGGTCTTTACGAGCGAATGTTCAGGAGACTGCGGTGACATTTGGGAAAAACGCTCCAGTTCTCGTCTGGCCTGCTGGCGGGCTTCATCCGTCATTTCCGAATTTTCTATCCGATCGGTATATAGATCGGCCTCTGTAGCTTGCTCATCAGTCTCACCTAGCTCCTTTTGGATGGCCTTGAGCTGCTGACGCAGATAGTATTGACGCTGCGATTTGTCTATACTCTCGCGGGCTTCGGTTTGAATTTGGTCACCAATGGCCAGCACCTCCTTCTCCCGCGTCAGGAAGGATGCAATGGCTCTGAGCTTTTCCTTGGTGCTATCCATTTCCAAAACGTTCTGCCGCCATGTCACATCCGATGTTACGTTAAGCGCCAGTACATATACCAATTGCAGGGGGTCTGTAAGTTGCTCCAAAACCTCTGAAATTTCATCCGGAATTTGAGGTGACAAGGAAATAACGGATTGCGCTAACTGACGGACATGTCGCAGTAACGCATCCTGCTCCAGGTCGGCCTCAATGACCTCGGGGGCCGCGGTCACCCGGGCCCGCAGCGGAGGAGATTCGGACAACCAATCCAAAACCCTGAATCGACTCTGGCCATTGACCACCAACATCATCGTGCCGTCTGGCGATTTTTTTGAATGCAGGACCTGAGCAATCGTCCCTGTATCGAACACATGCTCGGGCATGGGGTCATCAACGCTTTCATCTTTTAATGCCACTAAACCGATTAACCCTTCCTTGCTGAGGGCATCACCGTAGATGTCCACCGATTGAGCTGTGACGACAATGGGTAGTCTGAGATGAGGAAACGCTACCATGTTACGAATGGGTAAAATGTAAAGGTCATTCAAGCCGGTTCCTATATCACTTCTGACTCCGGCGGGGCCTTTTTCGCTTGTCATTTCTGGTTTCGTCTTCATTATTTCCTCCTGTCACTCGGTTAAAAGGTGAGCGGCAAGTCACTTAATGTTCAATAAATGTCTTTTTGATGATGATAAAATTAATTAAAATTTAAATTAAATTAAATCCAATTTAAACATAACGTTGACAATGTCAAATTTATATCCTATATTCCCGCTCATGAAAGAAAAAGAACAGTATGCTATCCGTTTTGCTGCCAAAATAACCGGCCTAAAACCGCACATCCTGCGGTCTTGGGAACAACGGTATTCGGCCGTGTGTCCTGGTCGTTCGGAATCAAACCGACGGTGTTATTCTTATGACGATATTCGTCGTTTGCAGCTTCTGAAGGCTGCTGTCCAATCCGGTCATTCTATTTCACAAGTCGCGACGATGAAAGATGAACAACTGGCCAGTCTCAACGACAGAGCCCTATCGTTAAACACTGAGCCGATTTCTGCAAAATTTGGAGGTCGAGGAGATGGTGATATAGAGGAAATAATTTTCGTTGCCCTCGAACGCATACGCAGACTGGATCAGGGCGGCCTCGAAAGTGTACTGGAGCAAGCCGCGGTGGGATTATCCCGGTCCAAATTCTTGCACTCTGTGGTTAAACCTTTATTAACTAAGGTAGGAGAACTGTGGGCATCGGGCGATTTGAAAATCATCCATGAACGCATGGCGTCACTTGTTACACGTTCCCTATTGCTCGAGATGCTGCGGGCAGTGTTTCTGGCAGAGTCTGCGCCCCGACTCATAGTTGCCGCGCCCGTGGGACAGTGGCATGAAACCGGCGCTCTGGCTGTCGCCTTAATGGCAGCAGAATCCGGGTGGCGGCCGCTGTACTTTGGTCCGAATCTTCCCGCAGAAGAAATCGCGGCTGCAGCTCAAAAAACAAATTCTAAAGCGATAGCTCTGAGTATCGGACACAGGATAGATGACGCATTGGTCATCCGCGAAGTGCGGAAGGTCAAAAATTATTGCGCCAAATACGCGAGGGTTTTTGTTGGCGGATACGGTACATTCGTTCTTAAAAAAAGGATCAAGTCAACCGGCGTCAAGTTCATTGCAAATGCGGATGAGTTCAGGCTCGAGCTTGAGGCATTACATTAAACGTTTCACTTTAATTTAGAAGACATCTAAAAAAACTATATTCGCCTGATCAGCCGGAGGCGGACAAGTTACGACGGTGAGCCGTTTTATCAAGACCTCGACAACATCATGTATTGCTACGGATTGTAATCTTCACGCTGAGTTGGATTGTGTGGGAAATCCCGCGCAGCGGAAATCCTCGGTCTCGCCTTGCTCTCGACCGAAAATAATAATTATGAGATAAAGTCTAGTGAAATCTCGCTCGTTATTCTGAAAGTGTTCACCCTGCAGATTCAATGATCGTAAGATCTAAGGGGTGCCATCAAACCGATAAACGGTTTGAAAATCAAAGTAACAACTCTAAAGGGAGAAATAAAATGAAAACCACAATAAACATCGCTGTACTGCTTTCTGCTTTACTGATAACTTCAGTGGCCTTCGCCGGTTATAATCATTACGGTCATGGCAGTATGATGTCGTCATGGGATATGACTGAGATGGACGCCAATGAGGACGGTTCATTATCCTTCGAAGAATTCATTGCCGTCCAATTGAAGAATTTACGCGGAGGATACGATCTGATCGATGAAGATAATGATGGTATGATCAGTAGTGATGAATGGTCAAACTTCCTGGACATCCACGGAATGAATAACAACTCTTAGTGTTGAATCCTGTTAATTCGGCGAGCGGCAGGTACTACGCCTGCCGCTCGTTTCGTCAGAATTTTAACATAGAGAATGAAGCGTTGCCTGTGAGATTAGAAGTGGTTTAAAAACCCCATCTAACACCCAATTACGGTGTTGTGGGCCGCCTCGAAATACTTACATACGAGCATGCTGCTTTTTTTCGTCGACCCACGCCTAGCTCTTGGGCGTAATATAAGGTTTTGAAACCACTTATGGTGAAGATACATACCGTACATTTATATCAATAAAAGCAGTATGATCTGCGGATATGGTATTTTTGAGTGTGTCAGCAGCTGACAGTGTGCACTCGATGATTTCAACGTGAATTCGAATTATCCAATCGCCTCATTGTGGTAGGCTAATGCTACCATTTTAACCCAGTATAACCCTTATTGTAATTTTGTATAACTGTTATAGCTTATAGCTGTCTGATTTGATCGTTCTTAAGATTTCGGCGGCGACCCAGGTTCTGTACTTGCGGGATTTGAGTGCTGCTGCCAATAACCATAACCTGCAAAGGAGGGACTCATGGACGTTAAAGATTTTTGTTCAAGTATGGAAATAGAATTGACCGCGTGGAAGGCAAAAATTTATGATGCCTGGCGAAAATTCGACAAGCTTGGTACTTCTGAAAGGGAGAAAATCATGCCGAAGATAGAAGATCTTCATATGATTGTCGAAGAATTATCCGGGCGGCTCGAACAACTGAAAGTTGAGTGTCCTTCCGACTGGAGCCCGATGAAAAGCGAAATCGACAAGGGTAACGTTGACATGCGCAGCAAATACGAAGAGACCATGGAAGAAATCGGTCAAGCCGCGCCTGTATCCATCCCCGGTTAGAATCTCTCTGCATGAGAAAGGTAGCAGCAATTTGCTGCTACCTTTTATATTTATATGCCAGAAACTGGGATACTTTTGAACCCTTCACTCGATTATTTTCTTAAGCTCAGCCAGGGTTTCATCGGCCATTTTGAAAGAGTGCTCCGGGCCGGGGAAATTTCCTTCCAGGACATCGCGGTTGTATTCTTTAAGCGCTTCGATGATTATTTTTCTGACGTTGGTGTATTGCTTGACAAACTTGGGTACGAACCGGTCGAAAAGGCCGACAACATCATGAAAGACCAGCACCTGTCCATCCACATCCGGGCCGGCACCGATACCGATGATCGGCGCTTTGACAGCGTTTGCTACCAGCTTTCCCAGAGGTGCAGGTACGGCTTCCAAAATAATTGAAAACACACCGGCATCTTCCAGGGCCCTGGCATCATCTATGATCCGCTTGGCGGCCGCGGCATCCTTGCCCTGCATCTTGAAACCGCCCAGTGCACTTGCCGTTTGAGGTGTCAGGCCGATGTGGCCTTGCACCGGGATACCGGCTTTGACGATTGTCCCGATCGTCGGGGCGAAATCGATCCCACCTTCCAGCTTGACGGCATCACAACCTCCTTCTTTCATCAACCGGCCGGCATTAATAATCGCCTCGCGGATAGAGGTGTTGTAACTCATGAAGGGCATGTCGCCAATAATCAATGGCCCCTTGCACCCCCTGACGACGGCTTTGATGTGATGGATCATGTCCTCCATGGTCACGGCTACGGTTCCTTCCAATCCCATCACCACCATGCCCAGGGAGTCGCCGACCAGAACGATATCCACCCCGGATTCCGCCGCCATAAGACCGAGGGGATAGTCATATGCGGTCAGCATGGTCAGTTTGCGATTTTCCTTCTTTGCCTGCTGTACATCGAGTACCGTCACTTTTTTATTACTCATCCGTATTTTCCTTTACTGTATTCTGGATGGTGTTCGCTGCCATCTATTCTGGATATTTCACGTCCTTTAGGGATTCATTGGCAAGGCACTCAAGGGTGCAGCGCGAGTCAAAAATCGCTCAAATTAGGTTCAAGTATATAGAATTCTAAAAATTTACTCATAGTATAGAACAGATTTCATGAAATATTCAGGCTAGTAGTGGTATTGCAGTGTCTCGATCAAGGCCGTCAATGTAAAGTTAACCGGTGCGTCGAGGCCCAGCCTTTTTGATTCGCGCACGATGAATCCGTTGATGGCCTCGATTTCCGTCGGCCGTTTGCTGTCCACATCCTGGCCCATGGAGGAGCGATTGGCGGCGGTGGCTTCGGCCACTTTGAAGACGACGTCCACGGCATCATCTCGAATGGGTATATTTAGGGCACGGGCGACCCTCATCGCTTCTTCAACCGCGATGCGGCACAATTCTTTAGTACTTTCAAGGTCGAGTATCCGGCCGTTTTTAATGGCGGTTAAAGCGGTGATGGCATTGATGCCGATGTTAATCAATAGCTTGTTCCAAATCACGCAGCGGACATCTTCAACGGCTTCAGTTTCAATCCCGGCCGTATTGAAGGTATCCGCAAACCGCCTTGCGAGCCGGTGTCCCTGCTCGGTATTTTTCCATGCACCCAGCGTTGTTGGTCCGACACCGGCATGGCGAATTATTCCCGGACCGAGCATTGTGGCGCCATGGGAAGTGGTCCCCGCCAATATCCCTTCCGGCGCAATGACCTCTGCGATGGCATCGGCATTGCCCATCCCGTTTTGCAGAGTCAGGACCGCTCCGCCGGAGCCAACGAGATATTGGGCCGTCTCAGCGGCAGATTGTGTCTGGGTTGATTTTACGAATATGATCACGAGATCTGCCGGATCGATTTGTGTAGGATCAAGAGTTGCCAAGAGGTGCACGTTGCGGCTCTTGCCTTCGCGGTCAATGCTCAATCCATTGTTGTTTATGGCCTGCATATGATCCTGCCAGACGTCACAGAGCCAAACATCGTTGCCGGCTTCAGCCAGTAAGGCCCCGAACAGACTGCCCATAGCGCCTGCACCCACGACAGCGATTTTCATGCCACTCCTCCATGCAATATTCTGGTATTACTTCGCCACCATTCTGGCCAGCCACATGGTCAGCGGCGAATAAAAAGTGATGATCAACAGGTCTATCAACAGGACTGCCAAAAATGGAAGAATTCTGCGGCTGATAGCCGCAATGCTGTCTCCGGAGATCGAGCAGGAAACGATCAGACAGATTCCCATCGGTGGTGTGAGCATGCCGATGGCCAGGTTCGTGACAACGATCACACCCAGTTGAACGATATCCACGCCTAAGGACGGAAGCATGGCCGTAATCATCGGGACCAGCAGAATCAGTGAGGCGGTGGTTTCCACAAAAGTGCCGGCAATCAGAAGAATGAGGTTGATCAGCAATAGCAGCACGACCGGATCGTTCGTCAGGCCAAGCAGGGATCCGGCCAGGCGGGCAGGGATATTCTCTATGGCGGCGATCCAGCTGAATACCGATGCTGTCGCAATGATAAACATGACAATTGCAGAGGTGATCGCTCCATCTCTGAAAAGCGGAAAGAGATCTCTCAACCTTATTTTGCGGTAAACCAGCATGCCGACTGTCAGTGCATAAACAACCGCGACTGCGGCCGATTCGGTGGCCGTGAATATACCAAAAAGGATGCCGCCCAGGATGATTACTGGCGCGCCAAGAGCCAGAATCGCTCTTTTAAACGTGCGCCAGGTTTCTTCCATGGTGAAAACCGTCGTGGCTGCATATCCTTTTTTGCGGGAAATGATCGTTGAAACAATGATCAACGAGACACCGATTAAAATTCCGGGCAATATCCCGCCGGCGAAAAGCTGGCCGATAGAGGCACCGGTAAGAAATCCGAAGATAATCATTGGAATGGAGGGGGGAATAATGACCCCGATGGAGCCCCCCGAGGCCTGAACCGCGGCGGCAAAATCGGAATCGTAGCCGGATTTTTTCATCGCCGGTATCAGGATGGCGCCCACTGCGGCGGCATCGGCCGCGGCAGAGCCCGATATACCCGCGAAAAACATTGCTGATACTACGGTTACCGCTGCCAATCCCCCAGGCAGCCATCCGACGAGCGCATTGGCGAAATCGATAATGCGGCGGCTGATACCGCCGGCTTCCATGATGACCCCGGTAAACATGAACAGGGGAACCGCCATCAGATGAAAAGAATCCATCCCCCCAAACATTTTCTGGACAACCATCATGA
Organism: uncultured delta proteobacterium; assembly: GCA_963848135.1. Classification (GTDB taxonomy): domain Bacteria; phylum Desulfobacterota; class Desulfobacteria; order Desulfobacterales; family SG8-13; genus JARFQH01. The sequence goes on along the minus strand of CAWKCK010000005.1, from coordinate 265,113 downwards.
GGGGGAAGTTACCCTGAACCAAAATTCCCAGCAGCGATGCGACCCCGATGGCGATGGCGATGGGGGTATTCAGCGCAAAAAAGATCAGCAGCGATAATATCAAAATTTCAATGGTCACTGTGCGCCCTGGTTACTTCTTGCAGCAAGAAGTTGAAACCGTGAATCATTAGAATGCACCCGCTGATGGGGATGATGCTGAAAACGACCCATTTGGGCAGATAAAGAGCCGGTGAAATTTGGAGTCGAACAAAATAGGCAAACCGGTACCCATAAACGATCATGACGGTGAACAGGGCCAGCGACGCGAGGTGAACGGTGATGGCCGAAACTCTTTGCAGTGGGGCCGGCATTTTGGCTTGCAATAGATCGATACCGGGATGAGCCTTGCGGCGATAGGCCACCGATGCCCCCAGGAAGGATAGCCAGACCAGGAGATAGCGCGCCAGTTCTTCCGACCAAAACAGGGATTGATTCAACCCATAACGGAAGAAGACCTGAACGGCGACAATGACGGTCATGGACATACCGAGTCCAAAAAGCGAGTATTCTATCCAGCCGTTTACGGTCGCGCTCAATTTCTCAAGAGCAGACACGCTACCTCCTTTGCGCTTTACTTTTCTACTTGGTGGCGTCCAATATTTTAATAAGCAGGGACTGAACTTTGGGGTCTGCGTACAAATCCATTTTTTGGATATCGGCCACTTTTACGCGAAAGGTCATTATATCGGGATTTTCTTCGACCTGCATGCCTTTTTCCTTAAGTAACTTCAACCGGGCCTCATTTTTGGATCGATTGTCCTCTCGCTGGTAAACAGCGGCGTCATACATTGCCTTTTGGATCATTTCCTGGCTTTTGGCGTCCAGGGTATTCCACCAGATCAGTGATGCCACGTCAATGTGGTAGGAATAAACATGACGGGTGAGGGTCATGTATTTCTGGATTTCATAAAATTTGTACACTTCCATGACCCACAAGGGATTCTCCTGACCGTCAATGACCCCCTGTTCCAGTTCAGTATAGATCGGCCAGGGCATGGGTGTCGGGTTAGCGCCTAAAGACTGCCAGATGGTTTTGTGGATCGCTGAGGCCATGGTCCTGATTTTAAGTCCACTTAGATCATCGGCATTTTTTACCGCCCGTTTGTTGTTGGTGAGATTCCGAAAACCGTTTTCCGAAAAGCATAGCCCCTTGAATCCCGAACTTTCGAGGCTCTTCAACAGCTCGGCCCCCAGTGGTCCGTCCAGGACTTCGTCCACCTGCGCATAGTTTTTGAACAGGAACGGGTAGTTCACCACCCGGGCCATGGGATCAAATGTGTCGAAGGGCCCGCCGGTGACAATGGCCATCTGAATGGAATTCATTTGCACCTGCTGGAGGATTTCAGTTTCGTTTCCCAGCGAGGCCGAATGAAAAATCTGGACCTTGATATCACCATTGGAGCGCTGTTCAATGAGTTCTTTGAATTTTTCAGCAGCGATGTTTTGGGCCGAGCCCGGTTTGGTCACCACACCGAGCTTGATGTCCGTGGCGGCCATGGCATTGCCGACACAGAACAGAAATGCCGCCAGGGTCAACAGAATGGATATTTTCTTCATGGTAAATTCCTCCTTTGCCTGGTGTAAGGTATAGCAGGCCGTTGAAAAACGATTGCGCTTGACAATACGGCGTTAAAATCTTTTCTATTTTAAAAAAGTGCCCTGCTTATACTCCTCGAAAGCGATTTCTAACTCTTCGTTCGTATTCATAACTATGGGTCCATACCAGGCGACGGGTTCCCCAATGGGCTTGCCGGAGATTAGCAGGAATCTCACACTGTGCGATTCGGTAAACACAACAATTTCGTCCCCGTCATCGAAAAGTACGATCGTTTCGCCGCTGAAGAAAGGATCGCGCTGAAAATCAACATTATTCCGCCCTTCCAATTCGTAAGTAAAACTATTCGCCTCTTTGCAAAAGTATCCCTGGCCATCGGTTATATAGGCCAAGACCGTATGGCCTGGTTTCGTGGTGTGCCTGAACTCTGAATTTGCGGGAACCGCGACATCGATATATTCAGGCTCTATGACGATATCCTGTACCGGACCTATAGTGCCGGATACGTCACCGGAAATGATTTTGATGGTCGTGCCATTGGATAGCTTGACGTTTGGTATTTGATCGCTGGTAATGTCACGGTACCGGGGGGCCATCATCTTCTGGCTGGCTGGTAAATTGGCCCACAGCTGAAAACCGTGCAGTTTTCCGCTTTTATCACCTTTTGGCATTTCCTGGTGGACGATACCACTGCCGGCAGTCATCCACTGGACATCCCCGGTGCTGATGGTCCCTTTGTTTCCAAGACTGTCACCGTGCTCGACGTTACCGTTGAGAACATAGGTGATCGTTTCGATTCCGCGATGTGGATGCCATGGGAACCCTTTAAGATAGTGATCGGGATTATCGGAGCCGAAATCATCGAGCAGCAGAAAAGGATCGAACAGGGGCACTTCACTGAATCCGAAAACCCTTTTCAAATGAACTCCGGCACCTTCGAGCGTCGGCTTGCTCTTGAAAACTTTGCGGATATTTCGAACTTCAGGCATTGAAATATTCCTCCTTTCTATATCCCCTGATACGTGGTTGGGTGTTAGATGGCGTTTTGAAACCATCTCTAATAGTTTTTTCGTGTGCGCACAGCCAAGGCGCGCCCACCGTCGGCCGGTGGCGGGCCATTCCAGCCTTCGCCACCATAACTAAAGCTGAAAATCCACCGGGCTGATGAATCTTTTGTGTGGCCGGCCCATATCCAATACCCCGAAGTATACAATAGATACGTGATATTATTCACGCCGTCGCCGATGTGGTAGAGTGTCTTCAACTCTCTTTTGGTCGGCATGCGCCAGCCACCGCCGAATTTATCGAGACCGTCTACCCAGTTTTTGGCTTGCTCCCAACTCGTACTTTGATCCGGTCCGGTATACCATTCGAAACCCAATTCAGTGTCGTAGACCACACCGCTGTCATACCGCACGAGGTGCCTGTCCTTATAAACGACCTCCGCGCTGGTTCCATCGGTAGCGAACAGCGTCAGAAAAAGGACCGGCAGACAGACAGTTTTGCATATCCTCTGTAATAATTGCATATGTTCATACATCCTTATTTATGAATGAAAATGTAAAATTCACACTGCCAACAATAATCACCTTAAACGAAATGTATGGCCGTTATCCGCATCGGTGTATCTCCGATTACGCGTGTGCGATGGCCTTTCCCGATGGTGTCATCCAGCATGACGACATCTCCTGCCGTGCGCCGGCAACGCTCACCATCACTCACCTCGAATTCACATTCTCCTGTCATTAATATTAACCACTGACGTACGGGTGTCGGGTGCCAGTCTCCATACCAGCCCACCGGTAGTTCGAGGAATATTGATGCCTCAGCGGACTCGAGAGAAGACGCGTTTAGCGGGGTTGCGGGTGGCGCGTAATCATTCTGTTTGAGTTCAATGTCTAAATTTTCGAAATGACTACGGCCATCAGAATCAGCATAAATTCGAAGGTAATCGATGAAACTCATTCTGCGCTCCTTTGATATGCATCAGAATATGGAAAGGAATTATTTGCTTCAGCAATGGAAGCATCATCATCTGCTTGAAATCCGGCAAAATCAAGTTTTGAATTGTATCGATATGAATTAGGGTATAATTATTAAAGTCGATAGTCATATCATCCATGTTGTGGGGTCGGCATGATCATGTCCGAACCGGTCCGGAGTGTAGGAGAACCAATATGAAATCCAGGCGTTTTGAGCCCCGAAGACTAATCAGAGAATACCGCCAGACGATCCATGCCCGCCCGGAAAAAGTGTTTCCGCTGCTTTGTCCGGTGCGGGAAGCCGATTGGCTCGACGGTTGGCGGTTCAGCATGATTTATTCCGGGTCGGGTTTTGTCGAAGAGGGGGCCGTATTTCGCACCGCGCACGAGGGAGAAGAGGATACGGTGTGGGTCGTCACGCGTCACGACACAGAAACCCTTTCAGTCGATTTTGTCCGTTTTACTCCCGGTTCCCGAACATGCCTGTTGAAGATTTCCGTCAAACCCAGGGATGACAACAGTTCCTTCGTCCATATTTGCTATGTGTATACCGGTATAACCTCCGCGGGCAACGATTTCATCGACGGCTTTACCGAGGAGGCGTTTGTCGAGGCCATGAAATTTTGGGAAAAATCGATGAATTATTTTATAGAAACCGGCCAGCGCTTAAAGAGTATCTAAGTATTCAGAAGATTTCGGTGTTTCGAACCGTACCTTTTCGAGTGAATGTCGATTTATGCCGTAATCTTTATAGAATTTTAATGATTCGGTTCGATGTCAATAATAATCATTGTTAAATCCCCAGCTTTTCTGGTGAGACCCCCAAAGTTTGACAGATCCAGGAGTTAAAGATTACCCGCGACGATGATTATTATGATTCAATTACTGACCTGTTGCCCGAGTGAATGGTGGTCAATGACCGCTTTGAGCGGTTCACATGCCATTCTTCCGGCTTTGTCGGAGGTCATCGAATTTACCTGTTTATCTCGTTTACGAAGAATGAGATTTTGTGTTAACAAAATGTGACTGTGTCCAAAAATGCATGATCCTTGCGACATCGTGCCGATTATCATACGGTAGCGATCAATTTCACCTTGGTTAGATTCTCAGGTTAGTGAAGGGAGGCGTTCCATGAACATTGCGCAGAATGTCGAACGGGCGGCCATATTTTTCCCGGAAAAAAACGCGATCCTTTTCGAGGGCGAGCAGATCTCTTACAGGGAACTCAATCAGACGGCCAACCGACTGGCAAACGCTTTTGCGGCACATGGCATCAAGAAAAGTGACCGGGTGGCACTGTATCTTCCCAACATACCGGCCTTTGTTATCTGTTATCTGGCTGCGGTAAAGATTGGGGCGATCGCTGTATCGGTCAACCCTATGCTCAAGGCGGACGAACTGAAATACCTTCTGAACGACTCGGGGTCGGCTCTGCTCTGCACGGTGAGTGAATTGCTGCCCAATGTCCGACCGGACGACTGCCCCACGGTAGCGAATGTCTTAGTGTGCGAGGGAGATTCCCAGGGAAATCCAACCTTGGAAGATTGGGCCCAGGCGGGTTCAACCGACGGTCGGTGCGCAGAGATGAACCCGGAGGACCCGGCGGTGCTCCTGTATACTTCCGGGACCACTGGATTCCCTAAAGGCGCGACCCTGACCCACGGCAATGTGGTATCCAATGTCTGGGCCACTACCCACCACGCCGGCTACAGACGCGACGACCGCCTGCCTCTTTTTCTCCCACTGTTTCACGTCTTCGGACAAAATTTTATCATGAACGCCGCGTTCAACGCCTGCACGACCCTGATACTGTATCGGCGTTTCGTTCCGGACATTGTGCTCGATTCCATTGCCAGGGATAAGGTCACCCTGTTTTTTGCCGTTCCGACCATATACATCAGCCTGCTGAATATGGACCTGTCTAAATATGACCTGTCATCGCTGCGCTATGAATTTTCAGCCGCCGCAACCATGCCAAGGGAAATCTCGGCCCAATGGACCGAGCGTTTCGGGCGATCCGTCTACGAGGGCTACGGGCTAACCGAGTGCTCTCCCTTTGCCGCTTACAATCATGATTTTCGGCATAAGTTCGGTAGTGTTGGAACGCCGGTGGAAAATTTCGAAGTCAAAATACTGGATGAAGAAGACAACGAGGTGCCTCTCGGAGAGTGGGGTGAGATCTGCATCAAGGGGCCGGGCGTCATGAGCGGCTACTGGAATCGTCCCGAGGAAACCGCCAGGGCCCTGCGGAAGGGGTGGCTGCATTCAGGAGACACCGGGACGATGGACGACGAAGGGTATATTTTCATCGTTGACCGCGTCAAGGATATGATCAATGTGGCCGGTTTCAAGGTGTGGCCGGCAGAAGTGGAGCAGTCTCTCTATCGCCACCCCGCCATAAAGGAGGTTGCCGTCTTCGGTGTACCCGATCCGGAAAAGGGGGAAAGCGTCAAAGCGGCGGTCGTGCTAAAAGCGGGAGATACATGCACAGAAGAAGAGATGGTCGCTTTCTGCCGGGAAAAAATGGCCAACTACAAGGTCCCCAGATCGATGTTATTTGTCGAAGAACTACCCAAAAGTGCGACGGGAAAAATTCTTAAACGCGTCCTGAGAGATCAACATTCGGAAGACTGAATCCCAGGGGGATCCGTGCCGATACAGTGATTGTTAATATTATTTCAGAACCCGGGAAAACGTATCACAGCCTGCCCTGTCTCCACCAACTTCATTGCCTATCCGGGTTATGTCACCTCGATGATGTTCCCTTCAAACGCGACGGTTTGGCCCTTTTTTATCTTACATCTCTTTCGGCGTTCCGTTTGGTTGTCGACTTTTACGCGTCCTTCGGCCGTCACGACCTTGGCCATTCCGCCGGTGCTGCACAATCCCGTGACTTTTAGCAATTTTATCAACTCGATGTAATCCCCTTCTATCTTGAATGTCGCCATATGCCCCACCTTTAGAAATTCGAAAAAATACTCATTGAGGAAAATGTAACTAGTGCACCATCAGGAACGCAAAGCGATCCATCTTCTGCTCGTAGTCGGTGCGCACGTTGATGCTAAAACCGAATCGACGGACGGTCGAATAGACGTCGACCGCCATGGCTTCCGGAGCGGGCCTGGCCATCCGCGGTTCGCTGCAGGTCCTCCGGTCTCCGCTGCATTCCTTGCAAAAGCAGCAGGAGTCCATAAACAGGACAAACGCCCGTTCGTAACCGTTCAGGAAGACTTCCCGTTCCAGTTTGACCAGTTATGGCGATCTTCGGGTTTGTCCATGATGCCTTCAAAATGCAGGATCACGGCATCGCTGTAATCGTTGAAAAATTGGCGGCACTCGTTTACCGGCGGGGTTTCGGGCGGGCAGGCACCGCCCCGGCCGTATTCGCTGCACCCGAATTTGCATTTCATTCGTACCCACTGGGACACGACGATGTTTTTTGGATCAGCCCACTTGTAGTCGGTATAGCCCTTTGCCTGTATGATCGCATCGAGGGTTTTGCGTTTTTCTGCGTTTAGGCCCATTGGAGTCTACTCCTGGCGTTGGGATATTTAAGAAATCCCCGGAGGGGGGTTGTTTTTTTAGCCTTCATCTGGTTGCGGGATGTGTGTCGTGCATGGAATTCCCGCCTGGCAAATTCCGCAACCGGAAACAGCAATCCCATATGTGTCGAGAGCGTATGCCTTCATTTTATTCAAGGTAAATTGCTTACATATCTGCTTGTCGTGTCCGGACTCACTGATGGCGTTGACCGGACATCGCGGGATGCATTTGCCGCAAGTGCCGTGAGAATAGAAAAGGCAGTAGGCGTGATGGTCGGTGTAGGGACGTCGGCTCGGAGGGATCGTTATACGGGCTATTACCGAACCTGTCCGCATGGCTTTTCCCACCGGCGTGATGAGTCCGTCGCAGAGTCCGAAAGTCCCGAGTCCCGCGGCATAGGCGGCATGCCTTTCCGACCAGTTGGAACACGGCGCATACGGTCCCATTTCGAATTGGCGCCAGAAATCTTCGAGCATCGGAGCCACAGCCTGAACGCCTACTTCTGATAGCTGGGCGACGAGAGAACGGCGCAACGATTCGTTGAACAGCTCGCCGTAGTGGCGAACCATTATCCAGCGTTCACCCGGCCGTTTGACTGCCGCGGCCTGTTCCTCGCGGGTGCGGGTCGTGGAAGGGAGCACCCAACTGATAACTGTCAGTTCCTCGGAGTCAATGGCGGTCTCTTGCGGATAGGCTTTTTCAAAAATTTCGAGCGGTGTCAGATAAAAATCGCCGATGTGGGCCACATATTGCTCAAAAAGCGGGTCAGAGCCGTTGGCATAACCGACCAGAGGCGTATCGAAAGCCTTCTCGCCGGTCGGCAGATTTAACGTGTTTTTGTCCGATGTCGCAACAATGTTTTCAATAACAGCCGTGATCCATGCACCGTCGATAGTGGGTATATCCATTTTGTAGGCCTCTCATTTGATCAGGGTTTTCCGTGCTTGCTGATGTCAGGGTTCGATGTCTTCAGGCGTTTTTCTGAAATTGGCTGGCCATCCACTTGAACGGTAAAAACATCGAGACCCGTTTTTGGTAATCAATATACTCTTGCCCGAATTGTCTTTCCAATTTCCGCTCCTCGAGGTGTGCCCCCACGATAAAATATCCGGTGATAACAACGTTGGTCAGGATAGCGCCCAGATCCAGGGGACGTGTCCATATGATGAAGATACCTCCGGTGTACCATGGATGGCGGACCACACTCAAGATCCCGGAAGTGTCAAATGAGCAGTCATCCGTCAACACGCTGCAGGCTTCTGCGCCTTTTAATTGTCGAAAACCCAGGAACTGAAAAAGATCGTAACGCCGACTGCCGGCGATCAAAAAGAATAATGCTGAGATTGCTAGGGCAACCTGGACGAACCGCCACGGACCCTGCCAGGAAAATACCATCGGACCGCGGATGGAAAAACTGTAAAGAAGAACCGGTGCAAGTGTAACGATTGCAACGATGTTATAAACGATTCGGTGGTAACGTAGGCCTTCGGGATACCGATTGCGGAAAGCGAGGGTAATCGAAGAACTGATAAGAGCGCTGTGTAATGTGCACCAGGCGGTCCACAGTAAAATGAGCACGATATATTGAGTTGTCGTATGCATCGAAATAAGTGGGTTAAGTTTTCCCGGCAACGGCTTTGAAAAATGTGTAGCAAAAAACACCATCCGATTCACAGGTTCGAGACAGCCCTTTGACACCTTCATCGAAGACGTCCGGTTCGATCATGCCCGCCGCAATCGCCGTCTTCCGAACGCCTTCGATCATGGCCGTAAACGTATTCTTTGTAAAGCCTTCAACCATATCCGGTTTACTGGAATCGACATAGACCATCCGTGGAGACACGTTTATCGAAACGAATCCGGCTTTGTCTAAGAGCGGATAAAGCTCTCTGCCGATATTGGCATTGCCGCCGCTCTGTTTTTGCAGCTCGACCTGGCATCGTATTGCTTGATGGGCGGCAGGGCTATCCGGATAAAAATAGGTCGAACCGTGATCGCCTTCGATAACGGTGATGGTGCCGCTGGCTTTGAGCAGCTTCTTCAGTGCCAATAAAGCCTCGATTGGCTGTGGTAGATGTTCGAGGACAAAACACACGAAGATGTGATCGAATGATTCCGGCCGAAACGGCAACTTGAAAATATCTCCCTGATGAAAGCGAACATTTGAAAATCCGGCCGCTTCCACCCTGCCTTTGGCCTCAGAGACGGAAGCGGCCGAAATATCGACCGCGGTGATCTTTGCATCCGGACTCTTTCCGGCCAGGGTAACTGTCTGCGCGCCCACGCCGCAGCCGGCTTCAAGGACGCGGTTGCCCGCCGGATAGAAGGTATCGTTGTGCAGTAGTTCGACAAGCGTTAACGCCTGATCTTGCAAGCGAATGTTTTCTCTTGCCGCGTAACCATGAACGTAGCTCTTTTTCATCGACGGAGGTCACTTTCGATGGGTGGTTTGACTTTTTGAGATCTTTACAGGTCCAATGCTCTGGCCGATTGATGGCGTAAAGGCCGGTTCTCCCGCAAAACTTGCATCCGTATCGAGGAGCATTAGGTTGTCATACACAGGTAAAAAAATACATTTCGTTTTTAAACCACTTATACAGGAGAACCGCTATGATCGTAAAAGCATACGCCACGAAGGCACCCGGAGAGCCCGTAGCGCCTTTCGAATATGAACTAAATGAAATCGGTTACGACCAGGTCGACATCGATGTATCGAGCTGCGGCATCTGCCACAGCGACCTGAGCATGCTCGACAACCATTGGGAGATAACCGAGTATCCGTTCGTACCCGGACATGAAATCGCCGGAACGATCCGGGCAGTCGGTGAAGGGGTGACCCACTTGACACCCGGCCAACGCGTCGGGCTGGGGTGGTTCGCACAATCGTGCATGACCTGCCAACAGTGTCTGTCCGGCAATCACAATCTCTGCCCCGATGCCATAGGAACCATTGTGGGCCGACACGGTGGCTTTGCCGACAGGGTCCGGGCCCACAAGGGGTGGGTGATTCCCCTTCCCAACGGAACGAATGTCAATACCGCCGGGCCCCTTTTTTGCGGGGGAATAACCGTTTTCAATCCGATCGTCCAAAACAATATCCAGCCCACCGACCGGGTGGGTGTGGTCGGTATCGGCGGGTTGGGGCACATGGCCCTGAGGTTTCTGAAGGCCTGGGGATGTGAAGTGACGGCTTTCTCGACGAGTCCCGACAAGGAAACCGCAGCGCACAATCTCGGTGCCCACAATTTCGTGAGCACCAGCGATTCAAAAGCGCTCGAAAAGCTTGCCGGCTATTTCGACATGGTTCTGGTAACGGTCAACGTGGCACTGGATTGGGACGCTTACATCTCCACATTGCGTCCCAAAGGAAAATTGCATATTGTCGGGGCAGCCCCCTCCGTCGAAGCAACCGTTTTCCCGATGATTATCGGACAGAGATCGATCGGCGCATCACCCCTGGGCAGTCCCGCCACCATGGTTTCGATGCTCGAATTTGCCGCGCGGCACGGCATCGAACCGGTGACCGAAGCCTTTCCGATGTCCAAGGTCAATGACGCCTTGGAAAAGCTGCGCGCCGGCAAACCCAGCCATCGTATCGTGCTGGAAAATGATTTTTAAAAAACGGCATAAAACAGCGGCGACCAAGTTTCCGATGTCGACGGTGTCCCATATGAATTTCGCATCGCTTACCACTGCGCATTGCCTTGCCGGCTTGCAGCTGAAAGGAATGAATTAAAAATGGCTCGATCGGTCCCAACAGTGGGTGCATAGCTTTTCGCGGGGCAGTCCGATGGCCGCTATGAGATCATCCAGGCGCTGGTATTTGAGCGTGGTCAGCCGCAGGCGCTGACGAATACCTTCGACCATGGCCAGGTTCTTTTCAGATTCGGGTACGGCATACGCGTTGAGATTGTCTTCCTTCCCGCCCTCGAGCTCGTGGATGACCTTCCGTCCGGCCAAATCGAGGGTGGATCGGGAAGTCGAGAAGTTGAGGAAATCGCAGGAGAAGATCAGCGTCGGACACGCCGGCCGCATGTGGACTTCCTGGGCGCCACAGTCGAAGAGGGATTGGATGTTGTCTTTGAGTTGGGTACCCCGAACGATGGAGTCTTCACAGAAAAGGATTCGTTTGTTCTCGATCAGCCGCCGGATCGGGATCAGTTTCATTTTAGCCACAAGATCCCTCAGAGCCTGATTCTGGGGCATGAAGCTGCGTGGCCAGGTGGGTGTGTATTTGACGAACGGCCTCACGTAGGGGATCTTTCTTTCGCTGGCGTAGCCGATGGCATGGCCGATACCCGAGTCGGGAATGCCGGCAACGCAGTCTATGGCTGTCTGATCCCGCCGTGCCAAGGCCGCCCCGCAGCGGTTGCGGACATACTCGACATTGATTTCTTCGTATTCTGAAGCCGGATAACCGTAGTACACCCAGAGAAAAGCGCAGATTTGCATCCGGTCACCGGGAGGAAGGACCTGTTCATATCCCTCCGGGGTCAGAAATACAGCCTCACCCGGTCCTAAAAACCGCTCGATTTCGTAGCCCAGGTTGGGAAAGGCGCAGGATTCGGAGGCAGCTGCGAAAGCACCGGCTTTCCTCCCGATAACAAGCGGGGTGCGTCCCAGCCGGTCCCGGGCGACATAGAGGCCTTTTTCGGTGAGCAGCAGCATCGTGCAGGAGCCCTTGATAACCTCCTGGGCATAGCGGATGCCGGCTTCGAAGGACTCTTTTTCGCAGATCAGCATGGCCACCATTTCGGTAGGATTGGTCACGCCGCCGGAGGTTTCGGTGAAATAGCGGCGGCGGCTGAAGGCGTGGGTTTCCAACTCGGCCATGTTGTTGATCCGTCCCACGGTGACTATGGCGAATGTGCCCAGATGCGAACCGATCACCAGCGGTTGGGCGTCGTAGTCACTGATGACACCGATTCCCTGGTTGCCATCGAACTTGTTCAGGTCAGCCTCGAACTTGGCGCGAAAGTAGTTGTTTTCGATGCTGTGAATCGACCGTCTGATTCCATGCGAGTTCTTGACTGCCATGCCGCCGCGGCGAGTCCCCAGATGGAAATGATAATCGGTTCCGTAAAAGAGATCGGTCACACAATCCGATGATGACGCCACGCCGAACAACCCACCCATGATGCGCTCCTCAATGATGTCTTGATTTTAATTCTTACTTAAAATAGAAATTTTTCTTTAGTACAGGTGAATCGAGTTTGTAAAGGAAGGATCTTAGAAAAAGCCGACCTTTCAGTCGGACAGCATCCAAAACCCAGAAGCCGCCAGCCTATTTCAACTCCAGCGAGAGGAGGGCAGATGCCCAGAAGAGACGACATCGAGAAAATACTGATCATTAGTTCGGGCCCGATCATTATCGGACAGGCCTGTGAATTTGACTACTCCGGCACCCAGGCCTGCAAGGCTCTGCGTTCCCTCGGCTACAAGGTCGTACTGGTCAATTCCAATCCGGCCACTATCATGACCGATCCCGGCATGGCAGACGTCACCTATATCGAACCGCTTAATCTGAAAGTGCTCACTGAGATCATCGAGCGCGAGCGACCCGACGCTCTGCTGCCGAACCTGGGCGGGCAGACCGGCCTGAACCTCTCGGCAGCGCTTCACCGTGCCGGGGTTCTCGACACCTACGGTGTGAAGGTCATCGGCGTCGGTGTGGACGCCATCGAACGCGGCGAAGACCGGTTGGCGTTCAAGAAAACAATGCAACGGTTGAACATCGAGATGCCGCGCAGCCGGACGGTCGAGAACGTGGCGGAAGCCGAGAAGGTGGCCGAAGAGCTCGGCTATCCAGTGGTGATCCGGCCGGCTTACACCATGGGGGGAACTGGTGGAGGGCTGGTATACAACCTGGAAGAACTGCGTGTGGTTGCTTCCCGTGGACTGGCGGCCAGCCTGGTTCACCAGGTGCTGGTGGAAGAGTCGGTGTTGGGCTGGGAAGAGCTCGAACTGGAGGTGGTTCGAGACGCTAAAAATCAGATGATCACCGTCTGTTTCATCGAGAACGTCGACGCCATGGGCATTCACACTGGCGACAGTTACTGCACGGCGCCCATGCTCACCATCGACCCCGGTCTTCAGCAGCGGCTTCAGCAGTACTCTTACGCCATCGTGGAGGCTATTCAGGTTATCGGCGGCACCAATATTCAGTTTGCCCACCATCCCGAGACCGGGCGGGTGGTCGTGATCGAGATCAACCCCCGCACGTCCCGGTCTTCGGCTCTGGCGTCCAAAGCGACCGGTTTTCCCATTGCGCGGGTGTCCTCTTTGCTCGCCGGCGGTCTGACCATGGACGAAATCCCGTACTGGAGGGATGGGACACTCGAAAAGTACACTCCCTCGGGCGATTACGTCGTGGTGAAGTTCGCGCGCTGGGCTTTTGAAAAATTCGAAGGTGTGGCGGACGTGCTCGGCACCCAGATGCGGGCCGTGGGTGAGGTGATGAGCATCGGCAAAAACTATAAAGAAGCCTTTCAGAAGGCCATCCGCAGCCTGGAAAACAACCGTTACGGATTGGGATTTGTCAAAAATTTTCATGATATGTCCCTGGAAAAACTTTTCAGTGCCCTGGGCACCCCCAGCAGCGATCGCCAGTTCCAGATGTACGAGGCACTGCGCAAGGGCGCCGATATTCAGGAGCTCCACCGGATCACTCACATCAAGTCGTGGTTCATCGAACAGATGAAGGAGCTGGTGGAACTCGAAGAGGATATCCTGAACCACAAAGGCGGCCGACTGCCGGACGAGCTGCTGAAGCGAGCCAAGAAGGACGGGTTTGCCGACCGTTACCTGGCGCAGTTGCTCTCTTGCCCGGAAGCCGATATCCGAGGGCAACGTCAAGCTTTGGGCGTGGTGGAGGCCTGGGAGGCGGTGCCGGTGAGCGGGGTGGAGAATGCCGCTTATTATTACTCGACCTATAACGGGTCTGACCGGGTTGGAGTCAGCGACCAACGCAAGATCATGGTACTGGGGGGCGGGCCCAACCGCATTGGCCAGGGCATCGAGTTCGACTACTGCTGCGTGCATGCTGCTCTCGCCATCCGGGATGCAGCCTTCGAATCCATCATGGTCAACTGCAATCCCGAAACTGTTTCCACAGACTACGACACCTCGGACAAGCTCTACTTCGAACCGTTGACGGTGGAGGACGTGCTGAGCATATATGAAAAAGAAAAGCCCGAAGGCGTCATTGTCCAGTTCGGCGGACAGACCCCCCTCAATATCGCGGGCGAGTTGGCCGCAGCGGGCGTCACCATTCTGGGCACCTCGCCGGATACCATCGATCTGGCCGAGGACCGTGACCGCTTCCGCCATATCATGCGCGAATTGGGCATCCCGCAACCGGAGTCGGGCATGGCCGGCAACATGGCGGAGGCGATGGAGATTGCTCACAAGATCGGTTATCCCCTGATTGTCCGGCCGTCATACGTGCTGGGTGGTCGGGGAATGGAAGTGGTTCAGGACGACGAGATGCTACAGCAGTACCTGAGGGCTGCGGTGGAGATTTCTCCGGAGCGGCCGATTTTGATCGATCGGTTTCTCGACAACGCCATCGAAGCCGAAGCGGACGCCATCGCCGACGGTACCGATGCCTTCGTACCGGCCGTGATGGAGCACATAGAGTTGGCCGGCATTCACTCCGGCGATTCGGCCTGCGTGATTCCGCCGATCAGTCTCTCGGCCCAACACATCGAAACCATCAGTGACTATACCCGTAAAATTGCCGTGGCGTTGAATGTCGTCGGCTTGATGAACGTGCAGTATGCCATATTCGACAACACCGTTTACGTGCTCGAAGCCAACCCGCGGGCTTCGCGAACTGTGCCGATCGTCTCCAAGGTGTGCGGCATTTCCATGGCCCGGCTGGCCACTCAGGTGATGCTGGGCAAAAAACTGGCGGATCTGAATCTGCAGCACCGCATCGTCCAACACTACGGTGTCAAAGAAGCGGTTTTCCCCTTCAACATGTTCCCGGAAGTCGATCCCGTCCTGGGGCCTGAAATGCGCTCCACCGGCGAGGTACTGGGGATTTCGCACTCGTATGGACGGGCCTTTTTCAAGGCCCAGGAAGCTACTCAGATCACCCTGCCCCTGGAAGGCACGGTTCTTTTCACCATTGCCGATCGCGACAAGACGGCCGCCCTCGAGCCCGTGAGGCTTTTCAGGGACATGGGATTCCGCATTAAGGCCACCAAGGGAACCCACGAGTTTCTCAAGCAAAAAGGGATCGAGGCCGAGCAGGTTCAAAAACTGGGTCAGGGGCGGCCGGATCTGGTCGATGCCATCAAGAACGACGAAGTTCAGCTGCTGGTCAACACGCCGAGCGGACGCCGGAGCACCCACGACAGTTCGGAAGTCCGCAAGGCCGCCATCAAATACAAGATCCCCTACATCACAACGACGGCTGCAGCCATCGCGGCGGCCAAAGGTATTGACGCCCGACGGGAGGGCGCTCCCAAGGTGCGGCCACTGCAAGAGTATCACGACAATATCCGGCAGTGTTGAAAAGAATCGGCGGAGATTGGACCAGTGAGGGAAATGGTCACCGGCAGGAGAGGGTTATTCGTTGTTTTTCCGGTGGCCCCCATCGTGGTCATCGAGACTGATGCCGGCAGCTGCCGCGATCTTTTTGACCAGCGGCCCATCTTGGCGCCAGACTCTGCAGGTATCGATCAGATACCGTTCTATGAGCTCCTTTGACACGCGGCGGCGCTCCGGTTTGCGATCGTTGTGTACCCAGAAGCCCTGCAGTGCTGCCGGCGCCATTGCCAGCAGCAGAGTCGTTAGGTGGATACACCCTTTGCGCCCGCCCAACTGCGTCTTAACCTTGCGTGTAAATCCCGGGGAAAGGGTCAAGCCCTTGATCCCTTCCAAGGTGCGATACATCTCTGCACATTCTTTGTGGGGGATTTCAGGCAGTTCGGCTTCGATATCCTCGATAGTAAGCGATTGGATCGACACTTTCATGCAGATGCGCATATGGTGCACCGAAGCGGCGGGTCGCGGTTTGCCTTCGAGGGTGACGGTGGGAACCAGCCGTCGGTCATGCAGTTCGCCACAGACGACAATATGTTCGTCGCCGCATTCGTAGGACGCAATGTCGATGTTGCGGCTCTGAATTTTCCCTTGTTTACAATCGTCGAGGAGTCTCATCTTATATCAATTCAGGACTATTTTTTCGGTGCGATCAGTTTGTTCTTCTGCAGTTCAGCGACAATCAGCGGTATCACCTCGTCGGTGAG
The DNA here is from genome assembly GCA_963848135.1 of uncultured delta proteobacterium. GTDB lineage: Bacteria > Desulfobacterota > Desulfobacteria > Desulfobacterales > SG8-13 > JARFQH01. The sequence continues at coordinate 248,737 of CAWKCK010000005.1, read as the reverse complement.
TTGCCCAACTGAACCGACATCCGTGGATTTCGATTCCCCTGACCAGATCAATTTTTCGGTTTTCACATCATAGAGATTGGTTCGCAATTTAACGGTAGTTACGCCTCGGTAGAAACCCGTGTCGTAGACACGACCGTAGGCGTAACCGTAATAATCGTAATATCCCTGGTATACGCGACCGGTGTTAACATTGGTGTCTTTTTCCTCTATACCGGACAGGAAAGTGACGATGACGGCATCGCTTTCATACTTTGCGACCGCTTCCAATATGACGTCTTTTTCAAGCTTCAAATTTGGCGGCATGGAAATGGCTTCCGTACTTGATACCGCTTCGACGCCTGCCGCTTTAAGCTGTGCGACAAATTTGCGTTCGAAAGCTGCTCGGTTTTCTGGTTTGTCCGCCACCACGATGACCAGAATGTCTGACACGGGTTTACCAATACGGTTCCGATCGATCGAGGATTCTGTAATATACGTGCCTCCGCAGGAAAGGGTCAGAAAAGCGAGCAGAGTCGCAAAAATTGTTTGTCGCACGGCAGTAACGTTCATTCTTTGTCTCCTATTTTTGATTGAGTTATCCGATCAATTCGGTGATATCGGCGCGTCAGCGGCCCTCAAACAGGGATACCCAATTTTTGAACCGCTGCACCTTGTCTGCTCCGAAGGGCGCGAGGTTTTCAAGGATATTCGCAACTGTTTTCTCTTCTTGCGTACCGTTGCCGTTTTTGGAGAAGAACTTGTCGGCATAGCCGATAATTTGTTCTTCGATGGAAAGCGGCTGCATGTTCCGCTCCGGCAAGGGCAGGTGCTGGCGTCGGATGTCTTCAATGCTGATGCCCACTCCGACATGGCGTTCGCACACCAATGCATGCCGCATCAGGCCATCTTCTTCCAATAGCGTCCGCCCCAGAATGCCGTGACAGATATACGGGTGGTCACCATGGCAGCCCAGGGCAGGGGCGTTGGTGAAAATAATTCCGACGTCGTGCAACAGAGCCGCCTCTTCGATAAACACCACATCCGGGGCAAGGTGGGGCACCCGTGCCGCGATCTGGAGAGCCTTGTCCGCGACCAATCTGCCGTGCGCTTTCAGAAGGCGGCGGGCCTCAGGATTGGCTTTGTAGTGATTATCAATGAGATCGCACGGGTTCATGGCTTCTCGCTCTGTATGCCTAACCGCATAGAATTGATTCGATTTGGTCGGGGTGCGGTCAGGAAGAAACCTGTTCGGTGCGCATTGCGCATAAAAGCCTCTGTTCGTCGACATATACAGTCTACCGGGATTGCTTTGCCAGCAGTACGCCTTCGATGAAAGGATCGATGGCGCCGTCCAGAACGCTGTTCACGTTTCCGATTTCGATTTTGGTCCGGTGATCCTTGGCCAACTGGTAGGGATGCAGTACGTAAGAGCGGATCTGACTGCCCCAGGCGATGTCGTCCTTGGTATCGTGAATTTCGCGCATTTTTTCTTCCTGTTTGTCTTTCTCGACCTGGTATAATCGTGCCCGTAGAACCTTCATCGCCATTTCTCTATTGCGGTGTTGGGACTTTTCCTGCTGACACTGGACCGCAATACCCGTGGGAAGATGGGTGAGGCGGACGGCACTGCTGGTCTTGTTGACATGCTGGCCGCCGGCACCGCTGGCCCTGAAGGTGTCGACACGCAAATCCTTATCCTCGATGTCGATGACGATTTCGTTGTCCAATTCAGGGTAGACGAACACGGAAGCGAAAGACGTGTGGCGCTTGCCGCTGGCATTGAAGGGCGATATCCTGACCAGTCGATGGACGCCGATCTCGCTCTTGAGGTAACCAAAGGCATATTCTCCGTTGGCCGTGAAAGTCACACTCTTAATGCCGGCTTCTTCCCCCGGTTGGTAATCGATAACTTCGAATGCGTATCCCTTGCGCTCGATCCAGCGCAGGTACATCCGGTAAAGCATTTCGGCCCAATCCTGAGCTTCGGTGCCGCCGGCACCGGCGTTGATGGAAATGATGGCATTGCTGTCATCGTCGTCACCGTCGAGCATCAGGTCGAGAGAGAGCTGTTGAATTTTCGATTCCAGTGACTCGATTTGACGGGTGGTCTCTTCGAGGGCCTTGGGGTCGGACTCTTCAACCGCCAGGTCGAGCAGGATGTCACTTTCTTCGAGTTCCACGGTTAACTTGGTAAACCGTTCGATCTGGTTGGACACCCGGGTCCGTTCTTTCATTATGCCTTTGGTTTCTTCAGGATTGTCCCAGAAGCCCTCCTTTGCAATCAGTTTCTCGATTTCCTGCAAGCGCTTTTCTTTGGTCGCCAGGTCAAAGATAACCTCGCAGCTGTTCGAGTTTCTGGCCAAGTTCTTTTATTCTTTGTTTCAGTTCAACTGACATGGTGACATCCCTCCCGAAAAAATGATTAAGATTATTTACTTCTCATGGTTTTGAAAAGGGCGATCAGATACCCGAATATTGCGGCCGCTGTCACAGCCAGGCATGCGCCAGCAAAAAGATCTCCGAAGCGCGTATAAAAAGAAAGCCGGGAGATCAGCGGTACCCTGTGGACAATGGCTGCATCGGTGAACAATGTCGTCGGATCAAGGATCCGGCCGGCCGGATCGACGAATCCGCTGATCCCGGTGTTGGCCGAGCGAATCAGGGCGCGTCTGTTTTCGACCGCCCTGAAAAGGGCGATTGAAAAATGCTGGTACGGGGCGCTGCTTCGTCCGTACCACGCATCGTTGGTGATATTGACGAGCAGGGTCGCACCGTTTGCGACCATGGCCCGTGTAATATACGGAAAAATCGCTTCATAGCATATAAACACACCCAGTCTACCGCTATGCCAGTCAATGGTATCGCCGGTATTTCCCCGGCTGAAGTCGCCGACCTGGGCCACCAGTTTTCCTAAGAAAGGTAGCCATTTTTTCAAAGGAACATATTCGCCGAAGGGGACCAGGTGCGTTTTATCGTATTTTCCCAGTGCGTTCCCCAGCGGATCGATCAAATAGGCACTGTTATAGTAATCGACCCTTTCAGTGCCGCGATCGAATGATGGACTGCCGACGAGAAAATAGGTTCCGATCTGGCGGATGCCTTCGCGAACTTTGTCGGACAGGGGACCATCATACATAAAATGGAACGGCAGCGCGGTTTCAGGCCACACAATGAGATCCGGTTGGGCGCCAGCAACCCTTTGTGACAACTGCAGGTACTTGTCAATCGTGGCTTCCTGAAAGGCCGGATCCCATTTGAGTACCTGTTCGATATTGCCTTGAACAACAGCGGCCCGAATCGAGGGTGCGGTTGCGCTCATTTGGTCGACATCCACCAGGCGCCTTTCGCCGTAGGTCCAGACGGCACCCGTGAGAAAAACGACCAGGCAAACGGCTGTGATCGCAAACCGCCCGGATATCGCGGTATCGTACCAGTCGAGTTTCAGGATGCGAAGCAGCAGAAAGAAAAGGGCCGTGTTGGCGAACAGGATGAGAAAAGAAACACCGAACGGGCCCAGAGTATCTGAAATCTGAATCAGATGCAATACCCTGTACTGGGAGTATCCAAGCAGTTCCCATGGAAATCCACTCAGAAAGAACGAGCGTAGATATTCCAGGGCCACCCACAGGACAGGCGCCGTAATGAGCGCGAGGGCCGGCTTCGGGCGCAGAAGGCAGATCAAAACGCAAAACGCGCCGAAATAGAGCGCAAGAAAGGCGGCCAGAAGCACCAGGATCGAGATGCACACCGTCCAGGGAAGGTGCCCGTAAGTCCGCATCGTGTAGGCGACCCAGTATATCAACGAGAGGTAGTGAACCATACCGGCCAGAAATCCGAGCCCGAAACCCCATTTCCAGGGGACGTTGCGAGCCGCCACCAGCAGGGGTACGATGGCGACCCACGCCAGCCAACCGATGTCGATATCAGGGAACGCACCCGTGAGCATCAGACCGCTACCAGCGGCAAGACCCATACGGATTCGGCTGGAATTGAGCGGGTGCATTGTCACTTGTGAATGCGGTCGTGCGTCGGGATTCGACCCATAGCTGGCGGGCGAATTTTCGGGCGGCCGGAATTTCATGTTCCCACGGCTGTAAAAAACCCCCTTTCAGGGGGCATAGACGGAAATTGTTATAATCTTCGATAGATGCCGCATAGTAACAATTCCTGTACGGGTGTCAATACTAATTCGTTTCCGTCCTTTTTACACGCTATATTGCCGGTTGCAGCAGACAGTAAATTTTAATAGGATGCCCAGGTTTTTCTCGGGTTTTGCTTGACAACTATCCAATATTTCAATATATATTTTCTTTCGTTTTATTTTGGGGGAAACCTACCCCAATGTATTGCCCCGCCCCGATGGGCAGACGGGTATTCTGTGTGCAGCTACACGCAATAACGCGTGGGGCTGAATAGAAGGCCGGCAGCCATGGATTTTAAAACCCATATCGAAAACGCCTGGGATTTAACCCTCGAGTTTATCACGTCGCTGATCGTGATCACCCTTGTGATGTTCTGTATATGGTTTCTGTCTTTCGGTATCCTGGTGCCTGTGACCCTCGCCGGGTATTCCCAGTCATTGTTGCGGATGATGCGAGAGGGGAGGACCCCCAGCATCAAGGACCTATTTTCCGAGCTCAGCCTCTTCCTGCCCTTGACCGGGTTTTCGATCCTGGTGACCCTGGCCATCGTCATCGGGCTCATATTCGTTGTGTTGCCCGGCTTCGTGATTGCCTTTCTCGTCACCTTTGCCTGCCTTTACCTGTTGCCATTGATGACAGACCGGCGTCTTCTTTTGCCGGAGGCGGTCAAAACTTCATACGGCATGGGGGTCGACAGCGGTTTTGGCTTTCACCTGGTTACGGTCGCCATTTATCTCGGGATTCTGGCGATCGGGTCATCCTTTTTTGTCGGTGCCCTGTTCACGCAGCCTCTGGCCACCCTATTCATGCTTTCAATTTACAACGAAAAAATAAAATGATTGGAGCATGTCAGCCTGGTCGCTATGTATCGTGTGGCGCGATCGGCAATCGATAAAACCACGCTCGAGTAGACGGGACTTCCTACTATATCTAGTGGTATATTTTTCTTGACCCCACCATATGTCCTTGATATCTTCAAGATGTTGCAGTGACCAAATCACGGTGAGAGGAGCCCGATGCAGCCGATTAAACAGATATTGTTACACCGCCTGGAAGAGCAGGGAATCGATGCCCGCAACATTCCCGGCTTTATCAGAAGTCTGGCGGGCGCCATCCTCAACAACCCTGGGATGAGCCACGCCCAGGTCAACCAACGGCTCCGTTACCTGGGCTGGGGCGGTTTCGACGTGGACTACCATACCTTTCAACTCGCGATCGCCTGTTTCGAAGCCGAAGGTATGGACGGCCCAGAGGCCAAACCCCCTTGCTGGTTCGAGAAGACATTCGCACCGGCAGCGCTTTAATGAATGCGGGGCGGCGGCCGGCGGAACATCACAGAATCGCCTGTTTCATTTCGCCCCACGGCTTCGGACACGCCGCACGCGCCAGCGCTGTCATGGAAACACTCGGGAGTCTTCGTCCCTCCTGCCACTTCGACATATTCACGACAGTACCGCCGCAGTTTTTCGCAGACTCCCTTTCGGTACCCTACACCCTGTATCCGGTAACAAGCGATATTGGCCTGGTCCAAATATCGGCCTTCCTGGAAGACCTGGACCTGACACTGGAAAGACTGAACACCTTTCTGCCCTTCGATCCGGATCTGGTTTCGGATCTCTCTCGCACGGTGACAAGGAACCGGTGTGAAGTGATCCTGTGCGACATTGCGCCCTTGGGTATCGCCGTCGGGCGCCACTGCGGTATACCGACGGTGCTGATCGAAAATTTCACCTGGGACATGATCTACGGCGGGTACCCGTCGATGGCGACCACAATGGAAGCCCACATCGACTATCTTCACCGGATTTTCGCCGCCGCCGACCATCACATTCAAACCGAACCGGTGTGCTTCGGGAGAAAGGTCGGCCCGATCGTGGGCCCGATCAGTCGCAGGTTCAGAACCGAAAGGGCGGAAATCCGGCGCCGTCTCCGCATACCGGTTTCGCAGAAAATGGTTCTGGTCACAACCGGCGGAATCCCCGGTAGATGTCTTTTTTTGGACCGCCTGGCGGCGTTTCGGGACGCTTGTTTCATTTTACCGGGCAGCAGCCGCGCGACGGCATTCCGGGATAATTTGGTCCTGCTGCCGCATCATTCTGACTTTTTCCATCCCGACCTGGTCAATGCCAGCGACGTCGTTATCGGCAAGGCCGGCTACAGCACGATTGCCGAAGTGTATTCGGCCGGTGTGCCCTTTGGATATGCGGCCCGAAAACACTATCCGGAATCTGCGGGACTGGTCGATTTTATCGACCGATATATCGACGGTGTCGCCATCGAAGAAGAAGATTTCAATTCGGGTCGCTGGGTGGAAAAGCTTCCCCAACTGCTGTCCAGGCCACGCCGGCAGCGGCGGGGAAGCAACGGTTCGGAAGAAATTGCAACCTATATCGGCCGCGTGTTGGATTCAAACGACATGGCCGTGGGGACCGGGAGAGGCGAAAAAGATTGAAAATCGTGCTGACAAACGATGATGGTTTTGACACACCGGGTCTCGAGGCCCTGCTGGCTGCGGTTCAGGCGTATGCCGATCCGGTGATCATGGCACCGGAGACGGCCCAATCGGGTGTCGGCCACCAGGTGACGACCCATGCGCCCATCACGATAAAACGCCGGGCCGAGAATTTCTACAGCGTCGGTGGTACGCCGGCTGACTGCGTCCGATTGGCCATCAAAATGATCGTACCGGATGCGGCTTGGGTGATTGCCGGAATAAATCCCGGTGCCAACCTCGGGTCGGACATCTATCAGTCGGGCACGGTGGCTGCGGCGCGTGAGGCCGCCATTCTGGGCTACCGGGGCATGGCGGTTTCACAATACATCGCCCGGGACTGCCGGATCGACTGGGAGCTCACGGGGCGCTGGGCCGGTGAGATCGTGAGGATGCTTCTCGATCGGAACCTGCCCGCCGGTTGCTACTGGAACGTCAACCTACCGCACCCGCTGGATCGTCTTTCCCGCATCAGGCACCGCTTCTGCGAACCGGATACCAATCCCCATCGTTACACCTACAACCGGGACAACGACATTTTTACTTACGCGGGTACAATTCACGAACGGCCGTGGGAGCCTGGGCGCGACGTGGCGGTATGCTTTGGCGGAGAGGTCTCGATTTCCCGTATAGCGCTCTAGCCCGGGTTTAACTCTGCGAACCCAACGGAAAAACCCTTGGTTCATACGGATGATTCGGTCTGATGACCCGCGTTATTCAATGACCGGCTGGTTGTCCGAAATAATGGCTCATAGCTGTTCAGCAAGATCGGCGGCTTCCTCCCACCCCGGCACACCGTTGCGACCGCCGTATTCACGGCACGACAGCGATGCCACCGCGACGGCGATACGCACGGCACTGTGCAGGTTCAACCCCCGGCTGACAGCCAGGGCAAAAGCGGCATGAAAATTGTCGCCGGCGCCGATGGTGTCGACGGCGGCAGCTACGGCGGATTCCGGTACGGGGATGTGCCGGATGGCACTTCCGGAAAAATAATAGGCACCGTCTTTCCCCCGGGTGACGATCAAGCGCCCTTTGATCATTGCCTTCAGGGCGGTTAATTTTTCTGCGAAAGACAATCCGCCGAAACCCAGCTCAGGTGATTCCAGAAAATCCGCGCACGGTATGAAGAAGTCGGCCAGCGCCATGATGTCCGGCAAACCGTCCCGCCAGCGTTCGGCATCGTAGACGATCATGGTCTCATCGGTTTTCAGACGACCCAAATCCGGGCCCAGATAGGTCACCTCCGGGTCGAGAAGGACCACCGGTGCTCTGCAGATCAATTCTTCCAGTTCAGGTGAGAGGTCAACCGGCGGCAACCGGCTGGGTTCGTAGATGATGGTTCGGCGGCCGCTGGGTTGGGAAACAAAGACATACGCCACAGGCGTTCGCCCGCCGGTAATGATCTCGACCCGGTGCGTGTCGACGCCAAAATCTTTCAGCCGCTGGTGGCAGAAGCGCCCCTCCTCATCGTCGCCCAGCTTGCCAACGTAGATGACGCGGCCACCCAGGCGGGTGATGCAGCATGCGGCCGTTCCACCCTGGCCTCCGCCTTCGGTGAACTTGAATTCGAGGGGGGCCTTCTGGTTTTCATGCGGGAATCGGTTCAGGACGGCAATAACATCCAGACAACTGCGCCCGATGACCAGGACTTCGAAATCACTCATATCGATATCAAAACGCGTTATAGGGCCGCACGGCTGTCGGCTTGTTTTCAATTGCGGTGAATTTTTCGGCTTCCTGCCGGGCCTGCTCAAGCGAGGGGTAATCACCGATGCGCACGCTAAACCAGTTGCGGCCACCGGGGCCGGTGACGGTGAAGATGCGGGGGAGGTACCCGCTTTTTTTCAAGTCCTGCGACCGTTTGTGCGCATTGGACTCTTCAAGAAAGGCGCCGACCTGAACCGAGTGGGTTAACCGGAGCGGCGGTTCGTCCGTGACGGCGGTATCCTCGGCTTCCGGGACGGCGGGTGCGGGAACATCCGGGACAATGGATGTCTCTTCGGGGACCGCTTTGGCCTGTGCTTCAATTGGCAGAGTGTCCCCGGGGACCGAAGTCTTCGTTTCGGTTGCCGCGGGTTCGGCTTCCTGTGGTGCTGCTGTATCTGGTGGTGTATCCGGTGGCGGATCGATCGTTTTGGCGATGACGACGGCTGTGGGTATTTCCAACCGACCCTTATTAATGACATAGGCACCACCAATGACCGCGATCAGTGCCAGGCAAGCCGCTGCGCCCAGAAAAAGCAATGACCACCGGTTCATCCTTTCCGGCCGGATTTCCCGGCGATCGGTCAATTTCTGCAGAGCACTTTTCGCAATTTTTTCGTCGATGATTCTTTCCCGACGGTCATAGGCTTCTTTGAGCATGCGATCACAGGCCGAGTTGATGCGGCGCGGAATACCATCTGTAAATCGGTACAAAGGGCGAACGGCAGATTGATCGAACCGCACCGGTGGTCCGCTGGAGGAAACCGATATCCGGTGCTGGACGTAGGCGAGGGTCTCTTCGTAGCTCAGCGGGTTGATGTGCCAGTTGACCGAAACCCGCTGCCCGATTTGTCTGAGTTCGCGGGAGGCCAACCGATCCGATAGTTCAGGCCGGCCGATTAGGATGATCTGGAGCAGTTTGTGGCGTGTGGTCTCCAGGTTCGAGAGGAGCCGGATCTGTTCAAGCACGTCATTAGAGAGGATGTGAGCATCATCGATGAAAAGGGCCACCTTTTGTCGCGCGCGGGTTTTTAGGATGAGAAAGTCATTCAGCGAATCGGTCAGATCCTTGATATTGTTGAAGTTTGCAGGGATTTGGAGCGCGGTATTGATGCGACTGAGCAATTTCAGCGGGCTGAGGCCTCCGGCATCGTATATGTATGCGGCCTGAACATCATCCTCGAGTTGTTCCAGAAATGACCGGCAAATCGTGGTCTTTCCAACGCCCGACATACCTGTGATGACGCTGAAGCCTTCACCCTTCATGACGGCATAGGTGAGATGGGCCATGGCCTCTTCGTGGTGTCGGCCCAGAAAAAGGTACGCCGGATCGGGCGACTGCCTGAACGGATTCTTTCTGAATCCAAAAAGTTGTCTGTACATGGTGCACTTCTGTCGGTGATGGTGTCCAAGGCTCCGGCCCATTAAAGTCTCGGGCCCTGTGAGTGACGATCGTTTCAAAACATGAACACCGGCAGTCTAATTATTTTTGACTATTTTCGCAAGCATTGCAATGGTGGCCGACTCTCCGGTGTATTCTATACGGTGTTGATTTGTGGGCGCCGACCGGGGCGTCGGCCATTATGGGTTCATGTCGTCCGGTTTATCGAGCCGCCGAATGAATTCTTTGAACCACGGCGGATTGAATATGATGACATAGGCGATAAAGACAGCCGTTATCGGAAAGAAAAAGACCACCAGATCGAGCAACAGCACCAGGGCGGCAAGAAGGATGCGAAATGTCAGGCTCATGAGACGCTCCGCTTGCATGAGCGAAAAGCCGGCGAGTTTTTTTAGGCCGTATTTCTAAAACCCCAAATTGAGCGTTTTATATTTTCGAAATTCTGATGGGGAAAATTCCTTATTTTTATTGTTCATTTTCATATTGCGAAAATATGAAACGCTCAATTTGGGAAACAATTATCGAATTACGGAAGGGTGGCATAAATGATCGGTGAAACAAACGCGCGAAAGAAACAGGGACGCGATCCGCCGTGAGATATTCAACCGTCCCTTGCAGCCGGTAACCGGCCGCCTCAGATTCATGCGGACTAGCGGGTGCGGGTACCTTTTCTTTTGAATTCAGCCGGTTGGTTTTAGAGAGACTTCTGCCATTCCTTGGCAAAAATTTCCGCAATCCGTCCGGTCTGACTGGGGTCGATGTTCAAGGCTTTAGCGACTTCCCGGTAAAGGCTCTGGCGGTCATTGTTTTCAGCGGTGACCAGATTCCGAACCGCCCCCTTGTCCTTCAATCCCAGGTTATTGGCTTGGACGATGGCGACAAAACCGTCGTTGCCCTCTTTCAAGACCCCCTTGGCAAACCAGGGTTTGAGTAATCCATAGCGGGTTTTCATCCGATCCTTCAGTTCCCGGATCGCGGGGTTTGACACCGTTGTCGCTTCCTGGGCCCAGGCAACTGGAAGCAGGCCTGCCAGAAGCGACCGGCCCCGGAAAAATCCCTGCCGTTTCTGTTCCGATTCCGGCGGGTTTTCCGGCCGAGGGCCGCGTATGTCATCCACAATCTCACCAGCCACCGATTCGACTTTTTCGGCCGGAAAATATATGTTGATCGTTACGCATGCCCCGACGAAAAGGAGTACAACAAAGAATACGACCCGAAATACACGGCTGTTCGATTTCATGAGCACCTCCTCGAATCAGCGGATCACCGGCCCTCCCTGGGAGCCTGAAATTCGTTTGATCCGTTTGATCATGTCTTTGAAACTGATCCGATTGTCTGGATTCAAATTTACTACATTAACCCCTGAAAAACCACCTTTTTTGACCAGGTACTCGGTACCGTTCTCTTTTATGGTTCCGTTGACGCGGAAAATATCGTTTTCCAGCCGCGCGGCAATACCGATTTTTTGGTAGGGAAAGTCCCTGAAGATTTTGGCAAACGATCCTGCCATTCCCATGAACGGGCTGCCACCGCCACCGAGGCGGGCGATGTTATCTACGGCGCGGATGTTGATTTTCTGCGGAACGCCCTTTTTTTCCACCGTTTCCAGTCTCAGGGCAAACCGCTGGGGCTGACCATCGACGATCTCCAGGCCTTCCACGGATCCTTGAAGAATGCCCCTGATTTTTCCAAAGCCGGTACCGGCCGTCATCTGCTCCAGATCAAGGTCGTTGATTTGGCTGGAGAATTTGAGTACCGGAACGGACGTCATCAGCCCGGATATACCCGGATCGATGATATCGATGCTGCCGCCGAAAATACGGGTGGTCAACTGACCGTTTGACAAAAGCCGGCGGCCTTCCAGCCGAACAGAATCGAGTCGCCCGGTCAGTGTTCCCCCCTTTATTTGCGGCCAGACCTCCTTGAGCAGGGTGTCGATGTCGATGTTTCTGAAGGTAAGATCGGTTTCCAATGCCATGCGATTGGTGTAAAGATTGCTCGCAGCCACCGGCCCGACCACGACCTGGCCCGAGAATGCGTTAAGAACCGTTGTGCGCGGGATTGCCATGCGATTGGGGCCGACTTCGAATTCGAGCCGCAGGGGTTGCTGACCAAGACGGGGCAGTTTCATATCCGCTACGGTTAGGTGCCCCTGGCGGGAAGATCCGGCCTTTTTCCCCGGGATTGCCTCAAACCAGAGAGGTAGGTCGAGATCGATTCCGGCAAGGATCAAGGAACCGTTTCCCTGGTCGATGCGGCCTTTCTTCCAGTAGGCGCGCCCCTGGGCGTGAAGGTCGTTTATATTACCGGACAATGCCGCTTCAGCGTTGATGCGCCCGTCGATCTCCACTTCGCTCAGGGATGGCCGGTCGAATTTATAAGGTTCGGCCACCAGGTGACGATACAGGTTGCGCGCGTTCGTCTCTGCCATTTTGACAATCAGGTCAACGCTGGTGCGCCGGGCTGTCGATTGCACCGAACCGGCAACATTCAACGCCACCATTTCCTTCAGTGAGGCTGTCAGACGGTCGATCGTCAGTTGGCGCCGGGTGGTATCGAAAGCCATTATTCCCGTTGCAGCAAGGGGGTATACGCCGAGATCGAAGTAGTATCGGCCCCAAAGGACTTCCCCGCCAGCGGCCGAAAAATTCATTTCCGTACGGATGATGCCGCTTTTGACACTGTACCGGGCTGTTGTATCGACCCTGGCCTGTATGGTCTCGCCGATGCGGTTTTCATCCGGACTGGAGAACCGAAAATCCGTCAAATCCATCCTGCCGTTCAGTGATACTGGATTTCCAGACTGCCACTCGACCGTCAGATCAAGGGTATCTTCGGTCTGGAAATTCCAGCCGGCCGGCAGGAACCCCAGCGAAGCGGCGGTATGGGTGAAGCCGCTTTTGCGACCTTTAACTTTTAGTAAGGTTTGGCCAGGATTGCCCGTCAAAGAAGCAGTGATATTCTTCAGCGTTCCCGTGGACAGGGTGATGCGGGGGAGTGACAAATCAAAGGACTGCAAATCTATCCGGCCCTTGTCCCATTCGACCTTGACCTGCTCGATGCGGATATCGCCCCTCTTCATCAGGGCGCCGACACCACGCGTGCGCAGGGCGACTTCCAGGACAGGGAAGCGGCCGGCGGCACTCAAGCTTGGTCGAAATCCGGTCAGCGATACACCGGAGCCGTTGAATCCGAATGCTTCAGCATCGAGGTCGATTTTCAATTGCGGATCGAAGAGATGTCCGGTTGCGATGATATTTCCGGACAGATCGGTTGTCAGGCGCATACCGGATTCCCCGTAAACGAGGGGGACCTTTTTCAGGGTCAGCCTCAGGTCTCCTTGCCATGAGTTAATTGTGCCGTTAAGGGGTCCGGCGGCATGTCCCGTGGCCTTAATGACACCGGAAACGTTCAACGGCAGGTGGGGTCCGTCCATGACAGCGCCATACAGGTCAACGAGCTCACGGTTCTCCAACCGGCTATCCATGAGATCAAGCTGCAAAAGATACGGTGGGGTTGTGTCAATCCTGGCACGGCCGGAAGCCACCAAAAGATCCGTGGCAGTCAGGGACCACTCGGGCAGTTCGACGGCCTTTTCCGATACTCGCCAAATACCGTGGGTGGTAAAGGACACCTTGCGGCTCGGCAGATTTGCCGCTGGTGAAACAATGAGCGGTACCGCGTGCCCCTCCAGATTAATGGATGACAGCGAAATTTCACTCCGGCCGGCATGGTAGATCATTTCAGCTGTGACAGAACCGTCCCGCCACACCAAGCGCGGGGTTTGAAAGAAGCTGCCGGAAATGTGCAGCCGACCGGCCATGACGCCTATTACCGCGGGATCTTCGGGGTCGAGGTGAAGCTGGTAACCGGATGCTGCGAAGCGGGATTGATGGCCGTAATGTCCTTCGAGGGACTGCCCGCGGATGTCGATTCCCTCCTGAGGCGTCATTTTTACATCGATTCCCGCGGATGTCATTTGCCACGCTTCGTCCGTGAGCATCACCCGGCCGTCAACCATCTCCGCGCCGGACCACGTGATGTCGGAGAAGAGCAAATAACGAACCAGGAGTCGTGCCAGGCGTCCGATACGGGACGGCGGACCCGTTGCGACCATTGCACTGAGAAGTTCCGCTAACCGACCGGCTGACGAGAGCGACCCGTCGAAACCCTCGATCCGCAAATGCTCGACAGTGAGGGTGCGGCGGCCGAAGGGCCCGGTCATCCGGGCCTGTGCATCAATCGATCTGAATTTCAGTTTGAAATCGTACCTGCCTTTTGTCGGAGACACGACGATACGGTGGGCATGCAGGTGAAGGGGGGCGAGGCCGTAGGACATTTCTTCGACCGTGACCTCCAGACCGGTAATGGCGACAATGCTTTTGGTAACCAAGGGAATGGCGATAGAAGGGTGTCGGTACACATACGCGCTTGCCAGTAGCAGTGCTGCCAGGCAACTGACAAGCACGAGGACAATTGCCAGGATAAGCCGCGCGGGCTTTCTGGTTATAGTATTATTGATCCCGTCGCTTGGGACTGGTTGGCTCGGCATTTCGTGATCCCGGTTCGCTGAAGCAGGATACGGGACAATCTTTTCCCAGCCCTTTTGGCCGGTGTCCGATTGTGCCCCTTTTCCAAGGGTCAATAGTATTTATAGTGTCTAATATATATGAGGATATTATTCTTGAGCAAGTCTGCCGATCATTTTGTGTGCAAACAGGGCGATACAAAGATCCATCGGCCGTTGCGGTTGACAAGAAACAATCTGATTTTATTTTGTTATTTTCTCTGTCGACACTGCCCTTTGTCCTTCCGCCGATATGGAATGACGTGAAAATAATGATCACTACTGCCCGAAGGAGGCGAATCCATGAAAATTCGTACGGCTTTGTCACTGATGGTTCTGCTGGCCCTCGCCGTTGGCGCCGCCGAGGCCCAAAGCCGGTCACGGTTGCACAAAATTCTCGAAGCCGGACTCCTGCGGGCCGGCACCACCGGTGACTGGAACCCCATGTCGGTTAAAGACCCGGCCACAAATAGCTACAAAGGATTCGACATCGATGTAATGACGGCACTCGCCGATGATATGGGCGTAAAAATCGCTTTCGTTCCAACGGACTGGAAAACGCTAATCAACGGCATCGTTGCCGATAAATACGATATCAGCACCAGCGCTTCTATCACTGCTTCTCGGATTCGGACAGTTGGTTTTACCCAGTCTTATTACCAGGTGAATACCGTCCCCATCACCCTGAAATCCAACCTGGTGAGGTTCAATGAATGGGCGGACATCGACAAACCGGATGTTATCGTTGCCGTCACCCTCGGCACGAGTCATGAACAGCAGGCCAAAGAGTTTTTTCCCAACGCAACGATCCGCGCCATCGAATCTCCGGCACGCGATTACCAGGAAGTCCTGTCCGGCAGGGCCATGGTTTCGGTGACCAGCAACCTGGAAGCCTCGCGGTTGGTCCAAACGCATCCCGAACTGGCCGTAGTGCCGGTTTCGAGTCCGCGCAAGCCCGCCGATCTGGCGTTTATCGTTCAACAGGACGATGTCGTGTGGCTTAATTACCTGAACCACTGGATCACCATCAAAGAAAACGAAGGATTTTTCGACCGGCTCCAGATCAAGTGGCAGATGCTTGATTGACCTCCGCAGACTTTACCCCCGATCGACATTGCAATGATAATAGCGATGCGCGGGCCATTGCGAAACAGGAATCGGTGAAAGGAACAAGGAAAGAAAAGGAACCCGTATGTGCCGATTCAACGGATGGCTCGCGGCGGTGGTCGGATTCGTAATGGTGCTGACCACCGATGGTTGCAGCAACGTCGAATACAATTGGGGCTGGTACGAAGTGCTGCCGACCACGACCCAAGGGAGCGTCAACCTGATGTTCCTGCTCGAGGGGGTATGGATGACGGTCGGATTGGCAGCGGTGTCGATTGTCCTTTCTGTCGGTGCGGGGCTTCTGGTCGCCCTGCCGGGACTCGCAAAAAACCGGCTGTTACGGGCTCTAAATCGACTCTACGTCGAAACATTTCGATCCGTACCGACCCTGGTTATGATTCTGTGGGTATACTATGGACTGCCGGTTGTTCTCGGCATTTCTCTGGCCCCTTTTGCGGCCGGTATCCTGGCGTTGTCTTTATGCGACAGCGCTTTCGAAGCAGAGATCTTCCGCGGTGGGATACAGTCCATCGAAAAAGGCCAGATAGAGGCGGCCGATGCTCTGGGTCTATCATACTTCCTCAAATTACGCCTCATAATTCTACCCCAAGCCATCCGTCGAATTCTCCCCCCATTGGGAAACCAATTTGTCTATATGCTCAAGATGTCTTCACTGGTTTCTGTAATCGGGCTTCAGGAGTTGACCCGGAAAGCCAACGAACTGACAGTCACGGTTTACCGGCCGTTGGAAATATACTCTGTTCTGGTACTTGAATACCTGGTTCTAATTCTTATTGTATCCTGGGCGGTCCGTCGGATGGAAATCCGCCTGGGAGCGAACGTGCAGATTTCCGGTCGGTGACCGCCGGCAAGAAGGAAAATACGAAATGTGTAAGGGGGGACGGTTGGCTTCGACTAAGCCGGAAAGCCGCTATACTGAATGAGCATTTTCGCTGAAGCGTGGGTAGGGCCCCGCGGGTTCAGCCTTTATTGCCGTATTGCCGGGCGCAATCGTTTTGCAACAGCCTGTTAGGGCCGATAATGCTTGCTTCCCAATATACCCCCAATGGGGTTTTTCTCAACAGAATTGAAATCCGAGAAGATCGATGAAAAAGACAAAAAAAATAGTAAAAAGAGATATATATAAGTCTGGTCGTTCCGAGGGCATAGACAAAAAAGAAAGCGCTTCGAAGCGCTTGAGCCGAACCGAATGCTCTGGAACCGCGGTGGTTTACTGCAATCAATGGGAATGCTTTACGCGTTTTCTGTGCCGTGCCGAAGATTCGGATTCGGAGCCTTCGATGTCCTCTGGTTGACATCCGCACGATATTAATCGGGAAAGCGGTCT
The DNA here is from genome assembly GCA_963848135.1 of uncultured delta proteobacterium. Taxonomy (GTDB): domain Bacteria; phylum Desulfobacterota; class Desulfobacteria; order Desulfobacterales; family SG8-13; genus JARFQH01. The sequence goes on along the minus strand of CAWKCK010000005.1, from coordinate 231,994 downwards.
TCGTGGATTCGCTTTCCCGTTCAACCCCCTTCTCCTTGTGCTCCAGTGGAATTCTGATTTGCTTGGTTCTTCGGGGCGCGACGTCCCTCGATGAACATCCCGGTCGTTTTGGCCGTCCAAGGGACCTGCCGCCCACACACCCAAATAGGTACGGATTTACAGCTAAAACGGCCCGTTTCCATGCGCGATCATCGACTTGACAATCGCCCAGAGAGTTGCATAAATAAATCTAAACAGCGCGTTTCATATTTCTGTAAGATGTCGAATTGAGCGCATTATTTAGGGTACGAACATGACAGGACGTTTAGATGGTAAATCCGCGGTTGTTACGGGTTCCGGGCAGGGAATCGGTCGCGCTGTTGCGCTCGGTTTCGCCCGGGAGGGATGTCAGGTTTGGGCCACAAGCCGGAGCCTGCCGCCGCTGAAGCAACTGCAAGACACGCCATCGGTCCGAATACGGCAATTGGATGTTACCCGGCCTGAAGACATCCATGCGGCGGCCGAAGAGATCGGGATCATTGACATTTTGGTTAACTGCGCCGGATACGTGGCTTCGGGGACAATTCTGGACTGCACGCCGGCAGAACTGGAACGTTCGGTGGATGTCAATATCCGGGGAGCGTTTCACATGACCCGGGCATTTCTTCCGTCCATGTGCACCAAGGGCGCCGGTGTCATCATCAACATCGCCTCGGTTCTTTCCAGCATTACCAGTGCTCCCGCTCGCCTGGCATACAGCACCACCAAAGCGGCGCTCATCGGTTTTACAAAATCAGTTGCCATCGACTATGTCGATCAGGGAATTCGGGTCAACGCCGTCTGTCCCGGTGCCATCGAAACCCCGGGTCTGGCGTCGCGCATCGCCGCGGCGTCAGACTCCGCCGCGCTGCGGAATGCCTTTATCAGCCGACACCGTATGAAACGATTGGGCACTGCGGATGAAGTCGCAGATGCCTGCATTTTTTTAGGATCCGATGAAAGCCGTTTCATGACCGGGCAGGTGCTGATTATTGACGGCGGTATGACGCTGTAAAGCCTTTCGCTCTCGAACGAATACCAAACCGTGGGGTTGTTGGTTTTCCATATAAGAGGGTAATGCAAAATTTTGCGGTTGCCGTCGCTACGCTATCCCGCATTCACGCCTTGCAAGATTCGACGGTCCTTTCCGCGTCCTGCGGATGACACGGCTTGCCGGTGAACGAATGCGACAAAATATTCGGGATAGACATGACAATATTCGACAATCGTGGTACCGACATCGATGCCCGCTTTCGTTCCCTGCTTCAGAAGGCAGTTCGGCGCGGAAATGTCGATTTGGTTTACATCGTCAGTGCGTTGATTCAGAGCCTGAGCTTCAGGGAGAAAAACTGGTTTCGAAACCGGACAGCGCTTATCACCTTCGAAGAGTGCTGGCCTCTGGGACAAGATCTTATTTTCAACCGCCACTTTCACAGCAAAGTGGCCGCCTTGATTAAGGTCGCTTTATCGAACAAGAACAGGGACGCCGCCGGCCTCGGATATCTGGCCCACCGACTGTACGAGGGAGATGCATCGACGATCGGCGGCAATCCGGACGACCGCCATATAAAGATCGTGGCCAATGCCATTAGTCGCCCGGAAGATTTCTGGACCTGGTTGGAGCGGAACCTGGACGATAACGAAGGGCGCCCCCTTTGGGTCAACGCCATGAGATATAAAAACGCCGGAAGACCTCTCGATCGGGCGGTGATCCAGGCGGCAGCTTACCTGTCTATTATGGACATTCCCACCGTCACCATGTCGGTGGCGACGACCAGTGCCGAAAAATCATTTCCTTACTGGGTCGCATTGGACATGCATACACCCCAGGGCAAACGCGTGCTGAAGGACGTGGCCCGAGACCTGCATATCAAACCCAAACAACTCGAATGGACCCTGTTCTACTTCGAAGGCAGCGTTACGAATGGTACTGAGCCTTCACCATGGTGGGAGCGCAACTGTAATTGGCAATTTAAAAGGTTGGGCCTGCCAGGCGAAGAGGCGCATCTACTTTGGGAACCGGCCAAACGCCAAGTGATCGAGGCCCTGGCCGATGACAGCCGCCAACTCCATCGCGAAATCTATTCCTGGAAACTGGCCAACCGGGAGCGTGTCGAGGCACTGAAAAAAACCGTCGAACTGTTCATCGAGAACTTTGATAGCGGTCAGGTCGACCAGCTTGAGTTGTTTCCGGACGCTTTTGAATAGAAATAGAAAATGTATGGGTTCTCCTGATCGACATTGAGGATCACTTTCAGCTCTACTTGACACATTTAATTGTTTTTATTATAAATATTTTCCTATGAGCAGAATTTTGATTGCCGGCTGCGATCGGCGCACCCGGCCTGGTACCTTTACCGGAAAGAATCGGGATGTATAAGAAATTTTTCTCTTTTCGGGAGAGACCCTTCAAACTGGTTCCCAACCCCGAGTATTATTATGTGAGCCGCAGCCACGAGGAGGCGATGGCGCACCTGAGCTATGCCATCTCCGAGGGAGACGGGTTCGTGGAGATCACTGGGGAGGTGGGTACCGGGAAAACCACGCTATGCCGCGTTTTCCTTGAAAATCTGGATGAGGGAACCGAGGTTGCCTATATATTCAACCCCCGGCTCGGTCCCAAGCAGCTGCTCAAAACGATTGCGGATGAACTCGGAATCCGTTGCCAATCAAACGATATTAAAAACCTCATCGATGCGCTCAACGTCTACCTAATCCGGATGAAAGCCGAAGGAAGACGGGTGGTGTTGTTGGTGGATGAGGCCCAGAATCTATCTCGAAACGTACTGGAACAGTTGCGGCTGCTCTCAAACCTGGAGACCAGCCGTTCCAAATTGCTGCAGATCATCCTGGTCGGGCAACCGGAACTGGGGGAACTTCTCGATTCGTACGACCTTCGGCAGTTGGCCCAGCGCATCACGCTCAGCTGCCAGTTATCGCCATTGACCATCAGGGAAGTCAGGGAATATATCGAGCACCGCATTCATGTTGCCTCCGCCAAGAGCCAAGTACCGTTCAGCGGCAGCGCTGTCCGCCTAATTTACCGCTATTCCAAGGGCGTCCCTCGCCTGATCAATATTGTTTGTGACCGGTCCCTGCTGACGGCTTACAGTCGAAATCGCAGAAAGATAACCGGCGGTGACGTGCGGGCGGCCATCCGAGAACTCGATGCCGGTCGCGCTGCGGCGCGCCGTAAAAAGAAAGGGTTCAAACTACCGCTGACTGTGCTGGCCTTGGTTTGCTTTGCTATTCTCATGCTTTGGTTTTACAAACAGGGAACCGCCGGCACCCAACAGTTTGCAGAACGCATATTGGGGACGGCCATATCCAAGGTTTTTCCTCGGGAGGAAAGCCAGTTGGTGACCGTCCAGCAGGATCAGATGCCGGCAGCGCCCGCGCAAACATTCGAATCACCGCAACGCACGGAGTCAGAAGCCTTGTCGCGTTTTCTGGTAGAGATGGATGTCAGATCGGCCAGGCACATCGCCATGACCTCGGTGCTGGAGCTTTGGGGCATTGAGACCGTCCTCGACCCGCTCCTCGATGATGAGACCGATGACGATGCTTTTTTCAAAATGGCGGCCGAACAGAACGGCTTTTCATTGCTCAAAACGGAATGCAATTTCGGACTTCTCACCAGTTTGAATCTACCGGCCGTCATTGCCGTGAGAATATCGCGTGATTCCCCACCAGGTTTTCTGACCTTAACTGCCATCGATGATCAGGAGGTGACCCTCGGCCGGCCAGGCAGAAACGCGGACATCACCGTGCCGGAGGATGAGTTGACGGCCAGTTGTCATGGCCCGGTATATATACCGTGGCGAAACCACTTGGACGAAGATGATAAAATTCGGGGTGGGCAGCCCGATGCATCGGTTGTCAGGCTCAAGAAATATCTCCGGGAAATCGGTTTTTCCCAGGTCGACACCGGCCCCGACTATGACGATCAGACCGAATGGGCCGTGCAGCATCTACAGGAAAAAAACGGACTCCCACCCGACGGAATCGTCGGGCCGTTAACCAAAATCCTGTTGTTCAATGAAAATCAGGCGCTGAATATCCCCCATATCCGGCGCGAGGTGGCGAAACGACAATAGAGATTAGGCGTTGGTATGAAGGGGTTCGGAAACGGCCGCATACCCGGACCTTTCCGAAAATTACTTGCGCCGCGATGCGAATTTTAAGGAATTGGACACCGTGAGCTCCATCTTAAAAGCCCTCAAGAAACTCGACGATGAGCTTCCCCGAAAACGCCGGTCGGTCATCTGGCCGTCCGGGTCGAGATCCCGAAAGGGTATCCGTCGCTGGGATATCAGCGCCGGACGATCTACGGCCGTATTATGGGGACTGCTGGCTGTAGCGGTCGTGGCTGCCGCCGGGGGCCTTTTCCTTTACTTCAGCAAACCGGCCCCTGAAAGCCGCACCGAGACAACCGTTGCCGTGACACGACCGATAAGCAAACCGGATCAGACTTCATCCGCTCCCAAACCAACGGCCACACCGCCGGCACGCCTACCGGCCAAAAAGCCGTCCAAAACCGCCGCGCCACAACCCGATCGTCAGGCGACACCAGCCGCACCTGTTGCCAAGCCCGCGCCATCGCCGACGGTGAAAAAAAAACCGGCACCACCTGTCCGAAAGCCATCGTCGGAAGAAAAGAAAACCGCTAAGCCGAGTGTGCCCGCAACGACCAGTCTCCCGATCTTGACGTCCGAACTGAAGCTGCAAGCCATATCATGGGCACCGGCAGCCGGCGATCGTCTGGCGGTCATCAACGGGAATATCGTCAGAGAAGGGGCATCTTTAGAAGGGTATGTGATCGTAAAGATCGAAAAGGAAGAAGTAGCGGTACGCAAGGGCTCCGAGCAATGGAGACTGGTGTTCGATCTCAATTAGGCCCGAAATTTAAGAATCCGACAGGGGTGGCTTATCACCAATATTAAGCCGCCGAATAATATTGAGGGAATTTTGGACAATGTGGTGACGAACCGAATCGGTTGGGTGACAATTGCCCTGGGAGTGATCATCATTGCCGGGTGTGCCGGGATGACTCCCCAAGGAACATCCACGGCCATTGTCCGGGAACCGCTGCAAAATAATACGGCCATGGGTTGGCGGTCGGTAAGGTTTCAGCACGATTGGCCGGAGGGGGGCGCAGCTGCATGGCACATGGATGCTTTGATCGCACACCGGGTTGTCGCTCCGATTCTTGAGCGTTACCATGATCAGATTCCCCTGTGGCGTTTTCACCGCAGAGCCGCCCGTGACAAGGCCGGGCATCGTCTCAGTTTTATTTTTTATGCTGATTCTGTTTCCGCACAGGGAGTCATCGCTGCCGTTCAGAACGATTCTTTGGTAGAGGACCTTCTACAGTCGGGCAATATTCGGCGGGTTTCCGTCGATGGTAACGGGCAGATTACCAAAACCGGCATCGGGGATACGAGTGATCAGAGCTGGTCCCCCATTACTCGAAACACCTGGCCATATTTCATCATGGGCGTCAGTAAGACGTGGCTCGAGATGGTCGCGGCCGAAGTCGATCGACGTCAGTTGTCGACGGGCGTTGCCTCCATCGATAATTTAATAGAGCAGTATCGCGATATTGACGATGAGGTTCGGCAGATATGGCAGACCGAAGGGCACCATGCCTTTCTGCACCATCTGAATGCCATCTTCGGATACATGCCGGTAATCGTGGGCCAGGATGAATTGATGAAATTTTAATTTCAGGGCATTTCATAACCTTCTTTCGGCGTTGCAGACGGGGTTATGGTGGTTGTAAACGTTCCGTTATCCGACCGTTTTGTTCGCCAATCACTCATACGACCCTTGCGTTTTTCGGACTTTGTTTTTAAAAATCAGTGCAAACGGCATGGAGTTTCAGTGAAATGAAGGTTGTTCTGTTAATGGCACTCACGGTTGATGGCAAGATAGCCCGCGGGCCAGAAGATTTTCCGGACTGGACCGGTTCGGAAGACAAACGCTTGTTCAAAAATACTACCCTCAAGGCGGGTGTATTGATCATGGGGTCCAAAACATACGATACCATCGGCAAACCACTTCCGGGGCGCAAGAATATTGTGCTCAGTCGCGACAAAAGCCGAGTGTCCAGCCGCGAGGACCTGGTGTTCACATCCAAACATCCGCGGGAGGTGCTCTCGGAATTGCGAAGGGAAGGCTACGAAACGGTTGTTCTGGCCGGAGGATCGCAAATCAACACACTTTTTGCGCGGGATGATCTGATCGACGAGATTCACGTGACTTATGTCCCCCGGGTCTTCGGGAAGGGCCTTTCTCTTTTTGCCGAGCCGGTGTCGATCCTGCTCGAACTGATTGATTTCAAACACTTGGGTAGTGGCCAGATTTTTGCCCGTTATCGGGTGATCCGGCATGCTCTGGCCTGATGAGCTCGGAGTGGGGATCGCAGAACCGCTCAATTGACACCTGTTTTAAACCCATTCGAAAGGAGATGTTAAATGCCGAGTACCACCATACGCTGGGTAACCGGGCAACAATTCGTGGGGATGGATGAAAATAAGCATGCGGTTGTACTGTCCGGAGAGAATGACCCGAACGGCATGCGGCCGTCGCAAATGTTGCTCATTGCCTTGTCAGCGTGCACGGCCGTCGATGTGGTCGAAATTCTGACAAAAAAACGGCAGCCTCCCAGCAGTCTCGAGATTTTAACCACCGGTGAGCACGATCCCGAGCCGCCCTGGGCCTACCGCAAGATAAAATTGACCTTCCGCATCGGTGGCAAGGGGTTGACGGAAAAGGCCGTTCAGAAGGCGATTCAACTTTCCGAAGAGAAATACTGCTCGGTAGCGGCGACCGTGCGCGGCGTTGCTGACATCACAACTGAATATAAAATTTTGCCTGAATAAGATTAGGCCGTCAGAGAGGAAGCTATGGCAGCTATGGTGGAGAATCCCGAGTCGTACTTCCGGCAGTTCATTCCCGAGCGTGACCCGCTGTTGAAAGCGCTGGAAGCCGAAGCCGATCGAGAAAATATTCCTATCATCGGACCGGTGGTGGGAGAACTTCTATTTATCCTGGCCTGTTCCATCAACGCTGCCGCAATCTTGGAACTGGGAACGGCCACCGGATATTCGGCCATCTATCTCGGCCGGGCCCTCGATCCCAATAGCGGTCGTATGGTAACCATAGAAAACGATCCCGAAATGGCCGGAAGGGCCAAGGCCAATTTCCGCCAGGCCGGTTTGGCAACAGTAACCGAGGTGAGAACCGGTGACGCCGTTGGGATACTGCAGACGATGGAAGACCGTTTTGACCTGATTTTTTTGGATATCGAAAAATCCGATTATGGAAAGGTTTTGCCCGACTGCCGACGATTATTGCGCAAAGGCGGATTGCTGGTTGCCGACAATGTGGGGTTCGAAGCCGCCCAACCGTTCAATCAATTGATTTTTGCCGCTCCCGAATGGGCCACCGTGCACCTGTTCTCATTTTTACCGGCGCATTCTCCGGAAAAGGACGGTCTGTGCCTGGCTTTGCGACGCTGATATCCGGTTATCATCAAAATTAATCCGCAAATATATTTTATCCGTTGGAATTTAATCTTATTTTCAGCCTTGCGGAAAATCATTCGTAAATATGCAGGATAGAGATGAGTGAAAATACGGAACGGCGCAAAGGCAACGAGACCATGCCGCTACCGGGACCGTTGGCACCCGGCGGCGTTTACCTGTGTCAATTCAATGAACGGGTGTCTTGCGCGGCCTGCTGCGGGTTATACAACGTGGCGGATGTATCGCGTTCCGCCTTGGAGGCGATGTTAACCGGTCGCACACAGAGATTTGCTTCGATACCCCGCGAGGCGGACGCGATCGTGGCTTTCGGGCGCAAGACATTGGAAGATCAGCGCGGGCGCGTCCCTTTTCCTGAATTTCACCATTGCCCTTTTGTGGGGTTTGTTGGCCAACAGCTCGCGCGGGTCGGCTGCCTACTGCATCCTTTGGCGGCGGGAAATGACGGCATCGATTATCGTGGGCTCAGCTATTACGGCGGCATGGCATGCCGAGTGTACTTCTGTCCGACCCACCATCGGCTTTCCCCTTCGGTCAAGACAATTGTGCGGGAGACCGCCGACAATTGGTACGAATACGGATTGATCGTTACCGAGGCCAGTTTGCTGGAAGCGTTTTTCATCGGTTTGGAACATCGCCTGGAGGCCCCGGTAACAGCAGAAGACATACTTCAGTGGAGAACATGCCGGCGGTTGCTGCGGAAATTTTCGCAGCTGAAGATCGATTGGCCCTATCGGAGACATACCGATCTGGGGCCCTGCAACTATGTGTTCGACGATCATATTTACACCAAAACGGATACGGCCTATCCGCACGGCACTGCCAAGCCATCGCCATACGATGTTATTTTTCGGGAGCTTGGGTCCAGTTTCGGCTCCGAGAAAGATCTCAGACGGGCGGAGGAAATTGTCGGCAGGATGATCGACAATCTGGTTTTGCAGATCCAATCAGGAAAGATGCGAAATTTCGCCGGTTATACCGCTTTTCAAAAATAAATTCCGCAATACGCAAGGAAGGTATAAGGGATTGGTAAAAAAAACGGTCGAATAACGGAACGATCTTTTGACAACCCCTATTACGCTTCGACCCCGAATTTTTCTTATTACCTTGCAAATTGACGCCTGCCACCCGCGAGATATCGGGGCGATAGGATTCTAACAGACTGATTCCAGTGATTCCGGAGGATGTTGTGTTTACCAGTGAAGACTTATTTGAAATCGCCATTCAGATCGACAAAAATGCAGAAAAAATCTACCGCATGGCATTGACTCGGGCCACAAACGAAGATTTGCGAACTATGCTCGCGTGGCTCGTTGATGAAGAAGCCCGGCATGTGGAATGGTTTTCGGCATTGCGAAGAAAAGCCGAGAATATGGAAGGAGACCCGCAGATCGCCGAGGTCGGCCGTGAGATCTTATTGGAGACTATCGGAGGTTTGAGTTTTTCGTTGGAGAATGCCGATGTTTCGGGCATTCAAAAAGACATGCAAATGCTCAAGGTCACGATTGAATTCGAAAAGGACAAGGTCCAGTTCTTTAAAATGCTGCGGCCATTTGTGGAAGACAGGGAAGCGCAGGACGACCTGGAGAGGATCATTGCCGAGGAGCAAAAGCATGCCCTGAAACTGCAACTTTGCATCCGAGAAGAACTGCATTGACAATGACAGCGGATTGTCGCCCGCTGTCTTGTTCCGGGACGCAAATCAGTCCCTTCAGCCTTTTCGAAGAATTTCTGCCAACCGACGGTATTCATCGTCCGTACCGTCATAATCGTAGCTCGAAACCACCTCCTGAACCGGAATGATCTTCAGACGACCGTCGAAAAAAGCTGAGGTAATATTTTCGACTTCTTTCAAGCTCAGGTCCTTCTGGATAAAATGCTTGGAGTAGAAATTTTTATATCCCAGATGGCGCGTGATCCTGAACAATTTTAGCTGCACTTTGGGGTTCAGGCATTTGCGCAGATTGTAAGCGGTATTGGCGGTGTTGATGTCGAATCCGTATGGGTTGGCATACATCAGGGAAGAGAGGCGGAATCCCTGGCGGCCGTGGGCATCGGTTTTATCCGACAGTTGGAAATCCGAGTCGTTAATGAGTTTCATCGGGTATCGCCCAAAATTGTCCGTGGCACCGTCGATTAACACCGCGGGGAGAATAATCGTATTCCCCGTTGCAAAGTTATCGGCCAGATCGAGGAAGTAATCCATAAAAGAGCTGGTGGTCAATGGTGAGTCCGATGCCACGAACAAAGCGTGCCGTTTCTCTTCTCCAGCGGTGCTGGCCGCGTAGCCCTTGATCATATTTCCAGCGATGGAGTTGTGTTTAACCTTGCGGGGCCGAATGTGAAACGCCTTGATCACATCAGCTGGGATACGGGAGTTCTGGTTGATAATTCGATATGGCCGGCCAGACTGGGTGAGAAAATCGTTAAGACGCTGCTCCAGCAGCATTTGATGACCGACGATGGTGATGTCCCCGATGCGATTGCATTGGAAGAGCTGTTCCAGGGTGAATTGAATCAGTGGTTTCTTGACCGATTGACCGTTCTCGATGACCTCGAATTCCCTCAACGGCTTGTATCCGGTTTCGATAAATGTCTCACCATAGTGTTCGGCGATGATTTTGGCATATTTCTTGACGGCCCACTTGTTATTGTAGCCGGCCATTACAATCGCACTTGCCATGTTCATTTTAGCGACGTTTTCCCCCTCCCTCGATCCCTTCCATACGCCTGAGGCAAAGTTATTTGGGACCGACGATCGATCTCATCCGGTTTTTTCATCAAAATATTCAGGCGAAGGGCATTGTGACCCTTTTATTTTTACATAATCGCGGGATGAATTAAAAGGAAAAAACACAATCGATCCACGGGCCACGCGGAGGCGTCCAAACATCTATATTCGGATACCGCCGGATGGCTATTTTAGATCCGCCGGTGACAAATTTGGTCAGGAGTGTTGACGTGTTTTGGCAAATTTGGGAGCTATTTTGCCGACCTTTAATAAAAGCAAATAATATCAGCATGTTGAAAGTTTAAATTTTGGATGATATTGGCATGGAACTTGTATACTCTGAATTCAAGCTGCTACCACCCAATCCGGTGTTGGCAACTTCATCAGACACGCTCCGGGGCCTGGTGAACCTCGGAGTGACTCCTCCTTTAAGTGCCCCTGGAGTCCCGCGAACTCCAGGGGCCAATTTTTTCTCCCATCCCCTGTTTCTCTATTCCGTGCCTATATGCTCGAAATTTACTGAGCGTGATTCAATCGGGGTCCCCCCGCACTTATGCAACAACTTCTTCCTAAAGTGAGCGTTTCAAATTATTAATGGAGGGTGAACGGCTTTGTATTTAATGAATTCTATCATCCTTTGATTTTAAAATTTGAAACCCATTGGGATTGCCGATCTTTATCCACCTCTGGAGGGTTGCCGCATCCACGGCGTCATATGCCGTCCCGCATAGCTGATCCCGCCGGCGGCGGGACGGAACGACATCTTCCTTGTATCTGCGGCAATCTCGACAATCGCTCAAATTAGGTTCTTGATAAAATAGTGCAGCAATGATTACTTTATTGCCCATATGGCATGGACACTCTTCAGAATACAGGCATAGATCGAAAACGGGCGATTGTTGACGCCTCTTCAGCCATTATACTATTCAAAGCCGGATTGTTCGGACGGCTGGTTCAGACCTACCGTGTGCTGATGACGGCGACGGTCCTTTGGGAGGTTACGCACAGTGGATACCCCGGGGCGGCGTTCTTCAGAGATGTGGCCCGCCGAGCGGCAGTCACTATCGTCTCCAGCGGCAGGCGCGCGGCGTGGCAGTTATCGAAAGACAAACGTCTCTTTCTTCTTGACCCGGGAGAACGGGAGACCATCGAATGTTTAAAAGACGGATGGGCCGATTTTATCATTATCGACGATGGCCGTGGGAGCAGTTTTTGTCGAGACGAGGATCTGCCTTTCATCAACGCGCTTTTGTTCCCGCGGGTCCTTTGGGTGAGCGGCCGTCTTTCTGCGGCGGGCTGCGATGATAAAATGGCAAAAATTATTCAGTACGGCCGATACTCACCCAAAATAATCGTGTCCGCCGGATCCATGGGATTGAAAGAGCTGTGGCCGTTTCTGCCCGGGGAGGGGGATAGGCGGTAATGCCGTCAGGACGCTTCCGCCGGGCACAAGATCGAGAAGTTTCTGACTTTAAGGAGGTAACATATGAATGAACCGAATGTGCCGACACGTGACGATGCCTTAACGTTGCTGAAGACGTACAACCGGAATGAGAGCCTGATCAAACATGCCTTAGCCGTTGAGGGCGTCATGCGATACATGGCGCACAAACGCGATGAGGATGAAGAAAAATGGGGGATTGTTGGCCTGATCCATGATTTGGATTACGAAATGTATCCCGACCAGCACTGCCGTAAGACCGAAGAAATTCTTAAGGACCGAAACTGGCCCGAAGAATATATCCGTGCGGTGGTGAGTCACGGTTGGGGTATATGTACGGATGTGGAACCACAAACTGAAATGGAAAAAGTCCTTTTTGCCATAGATGAACTGACCGGCCTGGTCGTCACGACCGCCCTTGTCCGGCCATCACGGAGCCTGATGGACCTCAAGGCCAAGTCAGTCAAGAAAAAATGGAAGGACAAGCGGTTTGCCGCCGGTGTCGATCGGACAATTATTGAAAAAGGGGCTCAGATGCTGGGCGTTGAAGTGAGCGAGCTCATAACGGACACGATCATGGGTATGCGCGACGTTGCCGATGCACTTGGTCTCAAAGGTGGCAGCGCTTGACCGGGTGTTGGTTTATTAGCCCGAATATTTCATAAAATCTTTTTCGCCACTATGAGTAAATTAATTTAATTTTAGATACTTGACATGAAATGTCTGGGTTAGAGGCGCCATATCCGATTGAAAGTGACGATTCCAAAGACCTTCCACCGGGCGCTTTGAATCTGAATGGAATGTGGGAAGATGCAACCCGTGCTCATGCGGTTGCATGAATTGGGGTGCAAATGCAAAGCAGGGTCTTGAAAGACCCTGCTTTCTGTATTCTGGTTCCCGACGACTTCCTGTGAGGCATTGTCTTTGGGGTCGTGATTATTAATTTCCCGGTGTTGGGTGCCGTCAACCGATTGTAACTTGCACTGCGTTCTCGAACGGATTTTTGAAAGGCACCGAGATCTTAAGGCAGCCGTTTTCATATTTTGCCTTGGCCTCAGTGGCCTTAACCGGGCAGCAGAACGCTGAAGCGGTGACGTATTCGACATCCTTTCCCGGGGCTGTCAGGTTAAAACTGTCATCGAGCAGTTGCAGGCGGATATCGCCTTTGTTGACACCCGGCACGGAAACTTCAATGTTCAGGGTGTGTTCGTCTTCGCTCAGATATGTACAAACATCCGGTGTTACTTTGAATTTATCTTTGGCCATACGGCTTCATCTCCTTTCGGTGGTATATATCGACACGCTGCGTTCGGTCGGAATACTTCATGGCGCCAACGTGTTCAGGTGAGGTCGGTTTGATCAGCTTTGGTGCACCGGTCAAACATGTCGGCCTCACGCAATTAACCATAGTCAATAGTGTAATGCTGAAAACACCGAATTCAAGAGCACAGAGGAACTGAAAGCGTCATGTTCACGTCATGGCCTCGAAAATTGTTCAAATTCAAGAATATAGTGATCTTTGCGCGGGGCCGATCACTGGGTGCGCTCTGCTTTCGGGTTGAAATCGAGCATCTGGGCAACAACGCTTGACAGCCCTGTCGGTCCGGTGCAAGATGATGTCAGAGAACGGATCCGCGGTCGTTACCGGACCGTCGATTATCGCATATTTGAAAATTTTGTCCTTCGAGACAAAGAGAAGCGATCATACCGCTTATCAATAATAAATTGCCGTAATAGGGCAATAGCATCGCCTGGAACGGATTGGCCTCTGAAAACTGATGTTTAATATTATGTCCGCCGGGTTGGGAGATAACAAATGCAGCCAAAAGAAATCATTGATGTGGTTATCCTCGGTACAGGACCGGCCGGACTACAGGCCGCCATTCACGCCGCCCGTCGAAAGGCCTCGGTTGTCATGTTCGGTAAGCAGGTCAAGAGCAGTCTTTTTCACGCCCATGTCGAAAATTTCTGCTGCCTCTTCAGCGTGGCCGGGGAGGATATGCTGCGCATTGGCCGGGAGCAGGCCGTTCAATTCGGTGCGCAAATCGTCGACGAAGATATTTTGAAGGTCACCCCGGACGGCCAATTGTTCAGCCTGACGACCGAAAGCCGGCAAAGCATCCGCTGTAAAAGCCTGATTATCGCCACAGGCTCCACCCGCAACAAGCTGGGTGTTCCCGGAGAAACGGATTTTCTCGGCAAGGGGGTCAGTTACTGCGTCGAGTGCGATGCCAATTTTTTCCGTGACCAGGACGTGGCGGTTATCGGGGGTGAGAGTGCGGCGGCCAGCGGCGCCGTGACGCTGACGAGCACCGCCCGTAAGGTTCACCTGGTCTGCAAACAGTTACAGGTGATTGATTCCCTGAGGGAAGAAATCGAGCAAAGCGATATCATCATTCATCAGGGCGCGGCCGTCGAGAGAATAGACGGAGGCAAGGAAGTGACCGGCATCGTGTTGAAAGATGGCACGCCAATTCCTGTCAGTGGTGTTTTCATCGAACTGGGAGCCAAGGGGGTTATGGAACTTGCTGCTGAATTTGGAATCCGTTTGGATGATGATGCCAAATATATTCATACCGACAAAAAACAGAACACCAGTGTTCCGGGCGTCTTCGCCGCCGGTGACATCTGCGGACCACCGTGGCAGATGGCCAAAGCCGTGGGTGAAGGCTGCGTGGCAGGTCTGGAAGCGGCCTCTTTCGCCAGAAAGTTGAAAATCGAATAAATCGACGAGCGCCTCACCGTCGGTGATTTTCGGTCGAAGCCATCAAGAATACTCCCGGAATTTCCTGTCGTTTTCGGATCCCGTTGTACCTAAATTAACAGGTGCCTTCACTCGTGACCCCAAATACCGTTCCTGCAGGCATGGGGATCCATTCGCCGCTTAAGACTCTCGAGGTATTGATCCTCGATTGCCAGACCACCGGGAGCCGTCCGGAATGCGCCAGTCTGATTGAAATCGGATGGATCCGGACATCGGCCGTGATTGCCGGCGTATCCGATTGGTCGTCGGTTTTTAGCTGCCGGGTTCGATTGCCTTCAGGTGGTACGATTCCACCGCCTGTCGTGCGCCTGACCGGATTAACGCAAGCCGATATAATTGATGGGTGGTCGACTGACGCCGTGTGGCGCCGGTTGAACGAAACGGCCCGTTCTGTCGTCGGCGCCAACCAATTGCAGCGGTGCCCGCTGGTCATTCATTTTTCACGCTTTGAAGAGCCTTTTTTGCGGCATCTCTACGAATTGCAGGGTGCTGCATCAATATTTCCGTTCGATATCATCTGCAGTCATGAAATTGCCAGGCGCCTGCTGCCCGAACTTCCCCGTAAAGGCCTGCGAGCCTTGGCCGGATACTTTGGGCACACGGTTACACCTCGTCGGCGTTCCGCCGCCCATGCCATCGCCACAGCCGTTATCTGGCGTCAGCTGGTCACTCTCCTCAATCGGTCTCTCGGAATTCACACCCTTTCGGAATTGAAAAACTGGCTGGCTCGGACACCGGTACCGACCGCTGTTCGCCGATATCCAATGCCCTCTACCATTCGGCGTAACCTGCCGGAAGAACCCGGGGTGTACCGTTTCGTCAGATCCAATGGAGATTTACTTTATATCGGTAAGGCAACGCATCTCCGCCAGCGGGTAAACAGCCATTTTCGTAAAACCGGTTGTCATTCGGAGAAATCACTGGAGATGCTTACCCAGGCGGCCGACGTAAAAATAACACCCACCGGATCGGCCCTGGAGGCCGCCCTTTTGGAAACCGAAGAAATCAAGAGATTCCGTCCGCCGTACAACATTGCTCTGCAGGCCGACAACCGCCACACTTGGTTCATGTCCCCCGACTTCAAGAATTATTCGCATGTACCGGATCGGCAGCATAGGTTCGGACCCGTGCCGCATCGGGGCCTTTTCAAAGCCTTGCATGCCATCGGTAATATCCTGGCGGAACCGTCAGGATCGTTTTCTGAACCCGCAGTCAAGGATTCGGCAGTGCTGCTCGACTTGCCGGAGCGTTTTTGCCCGGATAAAGCCTGCCTGCTGGGCGGAATCGGACTGTTCATGGATCGTCATGCGACAGCCATTCAATCCAAGCCGATCTGGCGAACGTTACTTGCCATCGGTGACATGAAGCGGCGCCTGACTAGAGCGGCGCTTGAAAACGGGAAGGAATCGATAGACGACAGCAAAGAAGAAACACAGACCGGTGCTGCCGATGACCTGTGGACGGCCGAAGATGTGGCCGGTCGGATAGAATCCTTACTGGGTCAATGCGCCTGGATGCTCCGCCGGGCCCGATGGTTGGCACTTCTGAGTGAGTCGTCTCTGACGTGGGGCTCACGGCAAAAGACGATTATCGGGCTCGTTATCAGTGGCGGGCAGGTCGTCGGCCGGTTTGAGACGCCAAAATGCGATGCGCCACCCGTTCCACCGCATTGTCACCGGGGCGGTCTCGCGAGGCAGCGATGTCTCGATATGTGGTCGTATGACCGGCTGCGCGTGCTTATTACGGAGCTGCGTCGCCTGGCCACGGTCGGTCGCGCTGTGTACCTGCGCCTGGGCAAACGGCGGATTCTGACGGAAACGTGCCTTTCAGAAGCATTGCAGTGGGTTTGATCCGACCGGGTGGCAGTAAAGAGACCGGCTGACGTATTTTGTCAGGAATTTGACTGTATTTTGTCAAAAAATGTATGGAAAGACCGGGGTTGGGATTTTTAAGTATTCGAAAAAAAAGAAAATTTTACATCTCGGCGTGCTGGCATAAAACTTGTATCAGCTATTCTCGGTATGCCGGGATGCGGATAGAAATTTAGGTTATCCGGGACCCAAACGCGGTCGTCTTCCTCCTCCTTCTCTTTCGACTCTTGCGCTGCTGCCGATGGACCAAGCGGGCATGCCGACACACAGGATTTACGGCAAAACCGGGGGTAAATTGGATGGGCCCTCAACCAGGCGTATAAGGGATGTTTCAGGGATACGATCACACAAATCCGGAAAAAATTTTGTTGGCGAGTTAACATTACTTATTAACATAAAACGACGAGGAGATTTTTTAGGTAGGGTAGTCATCTTTCAAATCTTATAGAATTCAAGTAAGTTAACTTAGGCATTTTTAATTAACACGAGCGTTACCTGAAACATCCTTTATATCATCATCTTTTATAACTCCCTGTGGTATGCCACCCGGGGAGTTATACTTTTAGTGTTCCTTAAGGCGTTACCCGGGCCGCCGAATCGTAAACAGAGAAAGGTTCGCTGTCGTGCACGAAGAATACAGACCCGGCTACAATTGGGAAGATTTGGTGGAGAAAGAGTTCAAGAAATCAATCCCTTGGAGTGATTTCGATGACGGTTCCGAGAACACCGACGCAACGTTTGATCGCGAAGACTCGGAACACTAAATTCTTTCGGTTTCCAATCCCTGCTCCGATGACCTCTCACCCGAAGTACCGTATTTACGCAACGGCACCGGGCATGCAAAGACGACCGCTTCACCCCCTCCCGTGATGGGTTATGGTTGCCCATTCGACAATTTTACTATTCATACCATATAGTTATGCCAACAGCGCTGGATTCGACCCCTATCAAGGCCAACGGATAAACGAGGCTTGCGGTGGGACGACTGCTGCCCTTCTATGGGATCCAGGCTCTGAAGGCTGACATTCAAAAAAATTGCCGTGCGTGGCGACAATCTTCCTGCAGTCGTTTGCGTACCGGGCGAATAACCCTTCCATCGCATCGGATCTGTCTGTATAATCGCCGTTCCAAAGGTTAATCAACCCTATGTTTTGTGTGGTGCGTGATGAACAAACTATTCAAGTCGGTGTGTATTTTTCTGGCAGTCGCCATCGGCGCTGTCCTCGTTTACGGCTGGCATTTGTCTGCCCGGATTGAAAAGCGATTTTCCTCCCGTCTCTGGCGTATTCCGTCCACGGTCTATTCAGACACGACGCTGCTGTATCCCGGGCAACGGTTCGGGCCGGATCACCTGCGCGAGAAACTATCCCGTCTGCGATACAGGACTGTCAGCGCCCGGCCGCAGAAAAAAGGTGAGGTACGGTTTGCCGCGGCTTCGGCGGAGATATATTTGAACGATTTTTCCCTACCGAATCTGAGTCGGCCGGGCGATCTCGTCCGGATTCGTTTTGACCGACAGGTCATAAAATCCATCGAGCGGGTCGACAACCGGAACCCGCTGCCGATCCTGGAACTGGAGCCAGAGGAAATTGGCCAATTCTACGGCCCGGAACGACAACGCCGCCAGCTTGTTTCCATCCGCCAGGTGCCCAGCGAATTCATTTACGCGGTCCTTGCCGCCGAAGACGGCCGGTTCTACGATCACCACGGATTCGATCCCGTTGGCATTCTCAGAGCCCTGTACGTCAATTTGCGATACGGCGAAATCAGACAAGGAGGCTCGACGATTACCCAGCAACTGGCAAAGAATTTCTTTTTAACCCCTGAAAGGACATTCAGCAGAAAACTCAATGAACTGATGATGTCGGTGATCATCGAATGGATGTACGAGAAAGACCAGATCCTTGAAATCTATTTGAACGATATTTACCTCGGTCAGAGTGGATCGGTGGCCATCAACGGCGTCGGTGAGGCGACCACTTTTTATTTCGGAAAGAGTGTCGAGCGAATATCGCTGGCCGAAGCAGCGACGATTGCCGGATTGATCCGGGCCCCGGGGCGCTATTCACCCTATAGCCATATCGACCGCTGCCGTCAGCGGCGGGATGACGTACTCAAAGCGATGCAGGCCAAAGGCTGGATCAACGTTGAAGAGCGCGATACGGCCCGATCACAACCTGTGCTTGCCGTCGGGGAGAGTTTCTCTGTCAAAAAGGCGCCCTATTTTTTGGATTACCTTTCCCAACAGCTCGAGGCACTCTATTCCCCGGATGACCTCACCCGACTGGGTCTCTCGATATTTACGACGCTCGACACCCGGGTGCAGAGCGCTGCCGAACAGGCCCTCGTCCGCGGATTGAACCGGCTGGAGCAAACCTTGCCGTCGCTGAAAAGACCCGATCCTTCACGCCAGTTGCAGGGGGCGGTGGTCGTTTTACAGCCCAAGACCGGTTTTATTCTGGCCATGGTTGGTGGCAGAGATTACAATACGAGCCAATACAACCGGGTCGTTCAGAGCCGACGGCAGCCTGGTAGTGCCTTCAAACCCTTTGTCTATCTGGCGGCTTTGGATACCATGACACCGGTTTCCCGCTTGTCGAGTGGTCCCCAAACCTACCTGATAGACGATAAACCGTGGACCCCCGAAAATTTTTCTGAAGATGCCGAAATTGATGTCAGCATGCGTACGGCACTGGCGACGTCGAATAACCGGGCGACTGTGGATATGGCCATGCGGGTGGGTCTGGAATCGATCGTGACGCAGGTGGCGCGATTTCATTTTTCAACCCCGATCCGACCGTATCCATCCCTGGCGCTGGGTGCCTTCGAAGTAGTTCCCATCGAACTGGCCCGGGCCTACTGTGCCTTCGCGGGTGACGGGGTGCTGCCTTATCCGCTGTCTCTTCGGGATGTCACCGATGATCACGGCCAGATACTCAATCAGCGCCATCTCAATATTGAGAACTTGATCACGCCGGCCAAAGCATATATCGTAACGGATATGCTCAGAAGTGTGGTGACCGAAGGCACCGCCCGGGCGCTTGGAGCATGGAATCTTCCGGGATCAATTGCCGGTAAAACCGGCACCACCAATAATTTCCGTGACGCCTGGTTTGTCGGGTACACGCCGGATATCCTGGCACTGGTCTGGGTCGGATTCGACAATGGCGATGCGATCGATGCTTCCGGTTCCAAGGCTGCCCTGCCGATATGGGCGGATTTTATGACCTCGATTCCCGACTACTTTACGGGAGCGGATTTCAGAATGCCCGAAGGTGTTGTCCGGCTAACGGTGTGCAGTGAATCCGGTCTGCTGGCCAAGGGTCGTACCTGTCCGCGACCCGTTGAGGAAGTCTTTTTGACAGAAAAGCAGCCTGATCGGCCATGTCCGATCCACCCGGCGCAAGGGCCTTTTAAGGTGATTATCGATGGACTCAAAGGACTTATCGCACCGAGAAAATAACCGTTTACTGATGTTCTTCGGCATTCTGGTCGTACTGGTACTTCTGGGTTGCATGGAGAAGACTGATGTTCGCGTGACCCAACCAGCGCCAAAACCCGTTCCCGCACCGACCGACAAACAGCCGACGACTTCGGTACCGGAAACCCACAATGCCCACGTTCGCGCAGCCGCGGCAATGGTGCGACAAGGGCGGCAGCATCTGACCCGCGGAGAACCGGATGCGGCCATCCGCATTCTGGAGCGATCGGTGGCTCTCGATTCGAGCAGTGGGCAGAATTATTACTACCTGGCCGAAGCCTGGCTGATTAAGAATAATGCGCAGCAGGCGCGTGAATTCAACCGTTTGGCCGGAATTCACCTCATGCAGGATGCTGCCTGGAAAAGTCGGATCAGTCACCAGAAGGACCGTATCGACAAACTCGAAAAGTAAACCATGTTCAAAAAAAACATCTATGGCGACGATCGGAAAGCGCTGCTGCTCGCCGGGGCCAACGACCGTTTGACCCATTTTACATTGGCCGACGATACGGTGCGCGGGGTCGTTGTCAACGGCACCCGCATGGTTAATGAAATGCGCGCCAACCATGCGCTCGGTATTTTTGAAACCCTCGTACTCGGTCGGGCTTATCTGGGAGCGGTATTGATGACGGCCGGTATGAAAGGTGATGACCGGATCTGCCTGCAGATTGACTGTAGCGGACCGATCAAGGGCCTGGTGGTCGATGCCAACGCATTTGGGGAGGTTCGCGGCTACCTGAAAAGCGTGCCGATTCCAATCGAAAAGCCGATGGGAAGCTTCGATCTGGCACCTTTTTTCGGTGCCGGTTTACTATCCGTAACACGATACCTCGAGAAGGCCAAACAGCCTTTTACCGGCAGGGTCGCGCTTCACTACGGCAATATCGCCAAGGACCTGGCGCACTATTGTCTGACGTCCGAACAGATACCCTCGGCCTTCAACCTGAGCATCCAGTTCGATCGTGACGGTCGGGTTGTCGGCGCCGGCGGTCTGTTCATTCAGACCATGCCCGGAGCAGACGATGCGATTGTCGCCGAATTGGAAGCGAAAGTTGCTCAATTTCCATCTCTCGGCATGGCCATTGACGCCGGCAACCGCCCCGCACAGCTGCTTCAAGTCGAATTTTGGGACTACACCCCTCGGGTTCTCGCCGAGCGCCGGGTAGAGTTCATGTGTCACTGCAATAAAGAGAAAGTGCGTAATCTGCTGCTGATGCTGCCGTTTGAAGACCTGACCGACATACGCGAAAATGGACCTTTTCCGCTCGAGATGCGTTGTCATAACTGCAGCACACTTTTTACCTTCGACCGGAACGAAGTCCGCCAGATATATGGACTTCGGTTTCCTGATAATTAGCGCATAATCATCCGGACGTGATGCTTTTTTACACGGGGTGGTGTTCTGCGCGGGTTCTCGGCTGCGGTAACCACAAAGCGCATGCCCCTGTGCCGTCCAGCCCGCTAAGGGAAAAGTTTGTGGAATTCATAAAGGGAAGGAGTCCGAACAATGAAAGTGATCCGATTCAATACTGCGGAGAACTATGAACCCGAACCCGCTTGGAAGCGGGTGAGTCTGTGCAACGAAAAAGACATTTCCATCGAGCATTTCGTCAAACCGCCACACCATGCCTCACCCCGCCACGGTCACCCGAATGCCCAAGTTCTGGTTGTACTGAAAGGTCAACTGACAATCGTGACCGACGAGGAGGGCGAGGTGGTTCTCGATGAAGGTGACGCGGTTTACATACCCGGGAACGAGCCGCACATTGTCAAGAACGCCCTGGGAGATCCGTCCGTGGGGCTGGATATATTCGTACCCGGACGATCATTCGATTTCTGGTTGAAACGCACTGCCAAATAGACTGCGGACAATCTGCAGAGTCCTGCTTGGCGGATTGGGACATGGTTTTCTTTCAACACATGCCGGGCAATCTCCCTTTCAGCTTGCGAGATTGCCCGGCATTGCTGGAAACAGACCCTTTTTTATCCGGTTTTACGGTTGAGAAAGAAATTCGGCAGCCGCTTGATGATCGTTTTAGAGGCGGCGGCTTCGTCTTTGGCGACTTCATCAACCGTTTCGGAAACAAAACCGGGTTGGTAAATGAAATACCCATTGTAAAGTTTGCCGGGTTCCAGGGCGGTGATAATTTTGGCCTTCGAGCGCAGGCTTTTCGGTGCTTTGGTGAAAAAGGTCATTCCGGCGCTGATAAACAGCAGGAAGGCAGCCATGATGTAAGCGGCTTCGGGGGAGCCTGTCTTTGCGACGATCATTTGAGACACCCGCGGAAATATGAATCCACCAATACCCCATGCCGTAAAAACCAGGCCATAGTTCATGCCAAAGTTTTTCAAACCGAAACAATCCTTGGTGGCTGAGGGAAACAGGGACAGGTTGGTGCCGTAATTGAAACCGATCAATGTTGCTGCCAGAACCAGTAGAAAGGCCTGGCCCTCACCCAAAAATATCAATGAAGTGATGACCAGACCCTGAAATGTCAGCATGGTGAAAAGGGTACGGGTACGACCGATTTTATCGGACAAGATACCGGCCACAACGCGACCGCTGGCATTGCCGATGGCGAGCAGGGCCACCACGACCCAGGCCAAATGGCCCATGCTCTGTTTGGCCATTCCGGCTACGCTGCCGATGATGATCAATCCGGCACCGGAAGCGACGAAGAACATGAACCAGAGCTTGTAGAAGGTGTTGGTCTTGATGACCTCGCTTGGGGGAAACTCTTCTGTCTTTGTCGCCGAACGCAGGGTGGTTACCTTCTTCTGTTCCTTTTCTTCAGGCTTGTAACCTTCGGGCGGATTGACGAGCAGCATGGCCAGTCCGCAGACAACGACCAAAAAGGCCACGCCGAAGATCAGCATGGCTTGGCTGATACCGTACTTTGACATCAGGAAATTTGCCAGCGGCGCAATATAGACCGATGCCAGACCAAAACCGGCGACCACGATACCGGCGATCATCCCAGTTTTGGACGCCGGAAACCATTTGATGGCCGGAGGGGTGGCAGACGCATAACCGAACCCGAGACCCAGACCGGTCAGGACACCGAACCCGAGAATCCAGTTGGCCAGAATCGTGCTTTGGGAAGAGGCCAATAATCCGGCACCGGTGAGAAGGCCACCGAAAATGGCCGTCAACCGCGGATTGACTTTGTCCTGGAGTCGACCGGCAGCCAGCATGCCGAGTGTGAACATCAGGCAGCACACCGCGAACGGATCGTTCAGAGAGGCCATGTCCCAATTGAAGCGGCCGTCTCCGGCAAGAATCGATTCTTTGATCTCGAGTTTGAATATGCTCCATGTATAAAGGATTCCGAGGGCGAGATTGATGCCCAATCCGGCCATAACGACCTGCTTGCCGCGGTTCTTGATCTTCTCCATGCGTGACCCCTCTCCTGAATGTGATGAAAATTAAATGGTGAATAAATAATAAACAATATTCAGTGAATTTTATTCATTATTTGAACCGTTACTAAGAATCGAATATTGTTTCGCTTGTTAGCAGAGCAAAAGTAATGCCAATAATTCGACATTAATTTATCTATCTGTAAATATTGCAATATTTCTATTTGTATTGCGAGGATGGCGTGTTCTTTTGGTTACAACTTTGGTTGTAAACAGCGAGGGCGTATGACCGAACAAGGCGGAAACGGTGATCCGATACGATTACAACGCAGGTTGTGGATACAACCTGCGTTGTGGGTGTTCTTCGGTTTCAATGGATAGGTCCCGATTGAGACCGCTGCGGATAGTGGTTTTATAACGATTTACCACGAATAGCACCGCGCCCGATGGAAATCGGCCATCAGAATAAAGGGGGTCACACAGCATTGCCGCACGGCAGCAATTATGCTTTCATCTTTTTAATCCGTTTGCTCAAGGCCTGTTGCGTAATTCCCAGCATACCGGCGGCAATCGACTGATTACCCCCGGCCCGTTTGAGGGCTTCGGAGACCAGTTGGCGTGTGGCCTGCTTGATGGTCGGCAAGTCCTCAGGGAAACCGATTCGCTCCGGTCGCTCCTCCGGGGTTTCGCCGGTGGCCTCAGGTGCGGGATTTTCCCGTGACAGGTGAAGTTTGATGTGGCCCTTGAACACATTCAAAGAGAGGATGCCGCCCTTGTGCTGGCTGACGGCGTCGAAAACAAGGGTCTGCAACTCGCGGACATTTCCGGGAAAGGAGTGGGTTCGGAGCAGCGTGAAAAGTTCTTTGGGTACCGTCGGCTTCTTGCGATTCAGCTCGGCGGCGGCTTTACTTAGAAAATGGTCGAGCAGGAGCGGGAGGTCGTCTTTCCGGTCCCGCAGCGGTGGTATGTAAATCCGATGGGTTCGCAGACGGTAATTCAAATCCTTGCGGAACAGGCCGGCTTTTTGACGTTCCCACAGATCGACATTGGACGAGGCCACGATGCGGGCATCCGATAGTGTGGCCACATCCTGTCCCAGGGGGAAGTACTCGCTCTCCTGCAGTAATCGGAGCAGTTTCACCTGCGAGGCCGGACTCAGATCGCCAATTTCGTCGAGAAACAGGGTTCCACCGGCAGCCTGTTCGATGAGCCCCCTCCGGTCCCTTTCTGCACCGGTGAAGGCGCCCCGAAGATGACCGAACAGGGTGTCGGAGAAAACGTTGTCATCGAGTCCGGCGACATTGATTGCGACGAATGATCCTTTTAAACCGCTGAGGGTATGCAGGGTCCGGGCAATGAGTTCCTTGCCCACCCCGGTTTCACCCCGTATCAACACCGGCTGTGACGTCTGAGCGATCGATTCGATATACTGGAAAATGGACAGCATCTTTTTATTGTTGGTGATGATGTCGGTGAAGGCATCCGGTCGTTCCAGCGTGTCGTTGAGAATGTGCTGCTTCAGGGCAAAGTTTTCTCGTTTCAGTTCCCTGAACGATACCGCCCGGTTGACGGCCGATACCAGGCGGTCGACTTCAACAGGCTTGATGACATAGTCAAAAGCACCTGATTTCATGCATAAAACTGCCGTATCGACATCCACTGCCCCGGTGACGATCACCACTGGAACTTCCGGGAATTCCCGGCTCACCTGATCCAGCAATTTATGGCCGTCGATGTGGGGCATCGTTAAATCGAGCAGGAGAACTTCCACCTTATGTTTAGCCATGAGATCAACGATCTGGCGGCTGTCCTGACAGGTCAGGGTGTTGCTGAACCCGGCCATTTGCAAGGCCGTGTCGATGGCCAGCAATATGGCGGCTTCATCATCCACGATGAGGATCGGTTGGGTAGGCCGGGGAGTGCTCATGATGTCGTTTCCTGCTCGTTAACAGATGGATTGGTCGCCGGCAGGCTGACCCGAACCGTTGTTCCCTGGTTCACGACCGAGCTGAAAGCCAACTGGCCCTTGTGATCGTCGACGATTCGGTCGACAATCGCCAGCCCGAGTCCGGTTCCGCCGGATTCGCGTTTGGTGGTGAAAAAGGGGTCTCGGATTCGTTGAAGTACTTTCGGTGGCATACCGCTGCCCTCGTCGCGCACGTCGATAATGACGCTGGCGCTATCGACATCGTAGGTCGTCGCAATCTGCACAGTCCTCCCTGGATCGGGCAGCGACTCACAGGCATTGACGATTAAATTGATCACCACCTGTTCAATCTTGCGAGGGTTGCCGGTCACGGGGGGAAGCGCCTCCGCATAATTTGTTTCAAAATGGTGGGTGCTCTTTTTGATCAAGTTGCCAACGAGGCCGACCGCCTTGGCGACGGTGTGATTGATGTCGACGGCCGCCGTCATATCACCCGAACCCTGGCGGGCAAAATCCTTGAGTTCTCCCACGATGGCTTTGACCCGCTCGGCACCTTCGATAATATTGCCCACCAGCAAGGGAAGCCTCTCGCGCAGCCGGGAGTAGTCCATCCGACCCACTCTGAAATCGCCATGGTTTTTCTGGTGTTCGTCCAGGATGGGGAGCACCGCCTGCCAGGCCTGCTTGAGTATGGGCGCATTGAGCATGACAAAAGTGACCGGGTTGTTGATCTCGTGCGCGACACCGGAAACCAGTGTTCCCAGTGTCGCCAATTTATCGGCCTGATACAGCTGCTCCCGGTGCATTCGGGCCTGGTCTTCGGCTTTCTTTTTCTCGGTGACATCCCGGGCCGTGATGAAAATTCGATGTATCTCTGGACCCTCCCGCAATGCGGCCAGGGTGGCCTCGATCGGGATGCGGGACCCGTTTCTCAGCAGGAAATGCGATGCATACAGGGGCGGGTTCGTGTCTCCGGCCAGCAGTTTTTCCAGGCGTTCTTCGAATGCTGCCTGTTCGTCGAGCGGCAGAATATCCGCCATATTCATCTTTCGAATGGCGACCGGATCGAATCCGCTGGACTCCAGCCAGGCGCTGTTGGCATACGAAATCCGTCCGTCCGGCTCGAATGCGAGAATGAATTCATGGGCGGTTTCGGCCAGCAACCTGTATTTTTCCTCGCTTTCCCGCAACGCCGTGTCGGCCAGGCGCCGTCGGCGTTCACTGACGGTGCTTTGCCAGACCGTGTAACCGGACAGGCCGACGATCAACAGCAGGATCGCCAGGCAAATATATGTCAACCGGCGGGTAATGGTTGCGATTTCGTTGCGGACGTCTTCGACATAGATGCCGGTGCCAACGATCCAGTCCCAGGGTTCGAAGCGTTTGACATAGGATATCTTGGGGACAATCCGCAGGGGATCGTCTTTCCACTGCCACTGATAATCCACATAACCGGCCCCCGCGGACTCGACCGCTTTGACGAATTCAACGAAGAGCTTTTTGCCGTTGGGATCGGCAAAGTCCGAAATGTCTTTGCCTTCCAGGTCGGGACGATACGGATGCATGATCAAGTACGGGTGCATGTCGTTGACCCAGAAATAGTCTTTTTTTTCAGGTCCGTACCGCAGCGCCCGCAGTGCCTCAATCGCCTGCAAACGGGCCTGATTGCCCGGCAACTGACCCGTGATTTCCTTTTCCCTGAAAGAATCGAGAACGCTCCAGGCGGATTCGGTCAATTCACGGATCATCTCCCGTTTGTCGGTCATCATCCGATTCTCCAGAATCGGCAGGATGAGCAGAAAAATGGTCCCCACGAACAGGGCAACGGTCATCACGACCGGCAACAGAATCCGAACCGGGATCACATGGGATCTGATTTTCACATTCCGAGTCACCATGACGGCACCTTGCGAGGAAAAGACGTTCTCGGACTATGTCTCAAAGCGTGCGGGGTGTCAAGAATGGCGGGTTCTTTTCAAATAGGGGGGGAGGTAGATAGCGGGAAGTGATCGCTACACTTCCTTCTCT
Organism: uncultured delta proteobacterium; assembly: GCA_963848135.1. GTDB lineage: Bacteria > Desulfobacterota > Desulfobacteria > Desulfobacterales > SG8-13 > JARFQH01. Next base: position 204,826 of record CAWKCK010000005.1, on the reverse strand, counting down.
CCTGCGGAAGCGCCACGACCTCATTGCCGGCAGGTTGAATGCGGAGAGAAAAAGTGCCGTCTCCGGCTCTTGGTACTCGGCGGACGCCATTGCTGCGACCACAGAAACAGTGTTCTAACTAAAGTGAGCGTTTCAAATTTTAAATGAAGGCGGAGCTGATTTATATGTAAGGAATTCTATCATAGTTCGATTTAAAAATTTGAAACGCTCACTTTAGGTTCTACTATTTTGGTTTACAGGGCGCGGTTACTGGGGATACGGCGGTGGTGGCGGCGGGGTGCCGGGCGGCGGATAAGACGGGGTGCTGGAGTAGCCCGGTGGCGGTGGCGGCGGTACATATGATCGTCGTGAAGCGCGCATGGCTCCCGGCAATTGGTTTCCCTTCGCATACATACACTGCTGATAGGCGATGTCGTAACGTCGCTGGAATTCCCAACCGCTGGCATAAGCCGGGCCGCTTGCTGCAGCCGTACCCCCGATGAGACCGGAACCGGCGCCGATGGCGGCTCCGGCGCCAGGGTTGCCGGAGACAGCGCCGATTGCGGCTCCCAGACCGGCGCCCATCAGTGTTCCGATCGCCGCTCCGCTAACCAGATTACGATTGACGGCATCACCCGGTGTGAGACCCGTCTGTAGCGCTGCCCAATTCCGGCAAGACAGGTCCTCGGATTGGAAGACCGCAAAGGACTTTCCCGGATGGGGCAAAACCATGACACTCGGACCGTTCGGTATCGTGGCGCAGGCGTTCAATGTCAGGACGATCAAGCCCAATATGTATGTTCGGCTCCGGATCATTTTTACAAATCTCCTTTAAGGATTGGGCGGTGTCGTCTCGGGCACCACGCGCATCCATCCGCCGGGGCAACTTTTGATATAGGGATAATATCCTTGGGGATTCTGGCAGTAATACCAGTAATCGGTCTGCTGAGGCTCCGGTTGGACAATCACGGGAGGCTGCTGCTGAACGACGACAGGCGGTGGCGCGAAAAAACCGTACGGCGCAAACCCCGGACCCCACCATAGGGGGCCGCCCCAGCTAAAATTAACCCCCCATCGGGGGCCCCATGGCCGACGGTAATAGCCCCAGCGGCCATGCACTCGTTTGTAGCCGTGATTTCCACGGTAGCCGTAACCGCCCCTGTAGCCATTATGCCCTCCGCGATTTCCACGGTAGCCGTAACCGCCCCTGTAGCCATGCCCTCCGCCGGTTTTACCACCAGCGTAGCCATGAGAGCGTCCTCCGGCAGAACTGGATGGTGGTGCAACCAGTATAAGCGTGAGCGCAATGAATATAGATAGAGCTGTACCGGCGAGTTTTTTCATTCTAACCTCCCTGCTCGATTTGACCCGACGAGTATGGGTCGGAGTCTGTTCACTATGACGTTTGAATCTCGCAAAAGGTTTACGAAGAAAGTTGTGCACGAATGAGGGATGTTTCAAGGCAGGGTTTGCCGGTTACGCGAGAGGGTATCGTTAAACGCTGTTGTCAGAGGTATTCGTTAAAGTTGGTTACGATCCGATCGAGCAGTTTATTAACGGGGAACGGTTTCTCGACGATTTCATCCACCCTGGGACCCGGGGTGGTCTTTAGAGGATCGATTTCGCCCTTGCCGGTGATGAGGATTTTTAGTGCCTGAGGACACAGAGACAAAAAATAATTGAAAAATTCCAGGCCGACCGCAGTGGGTAGCGCCATATCGCTGATGATGATGTCGTAGTTGTCACCGTTCAGGCATTTGATACCATGCAGCACTGAATCCGTTACAACCACAGAACAGTCTAAACTTCTGAAAACGTTTACCAGGGCGTCGCAAATAAAAGTATCGTTTTCTACCACGAGAATATTGAAACCGGCCAGATTTCGATAATAATCAATTTTTCCCATCTTCACGCCGTCCTTCTGGGTATCTTTGGATTGTTCAGATTGAATGCTTACTCTGCCTAATCACAGAGCGTGCCAAATTCATCACCTGTTAAATAAACTTATTAATTATAGATATTTGTCTCTAATATTGGATCCGGTGGTGGCCTGGCAGTTCGCGGGCGATAGGGTGGTTTAACCCAGTTGACTGGGGTAAAATAACCCAGTCCGCGACTGTGCGCTGTGCATACTCTGCGTGGTCTGCACCCGGTGCGTTCATCAAGCGGCATTCCGGTGCACCACCCCAGGGGGCGATCATTCGCCGATCATAACTTTGACGGTGCCCGTGGCAAAGACAACCAAACTCCGGGAAATGGCAGAGACCATAGTTGCAGCCGCCGGGTGACGCTCTCAATCGGAATCAGCGAAATGGGGTTTACCTTTGAAGCGTCTTCGGGTAGGTACGGAACAATGCCGTCGGCAATCCCGATGGGTTTCAAATTTAAAATCAAACGATGATAGAATTCCTTAAAAATAAAGCAGTTCCCCCTTCATTTAAAATTTGAAACGCTCACTTTAGGTACAACTAACTGTAATGCATAGGTAAAAGGAGAGGATGATGAACTATGACAATCTATTGGTCGACATCGGCGATGATTTTGTTGCCGCGGTCACACTCAATCGACCGGAGCAACTTAACACCTTCAACACTCCCTTGGTCCACGAACTGATTGATGTGTTTGCCAAGCTGGACCGGGAAACACGCGTGCGTGTTATTGTCCTCAAAGGGGAGGGTAAGGCCTTCTGCGCCGGCATCGATATCAAAGAATATTTCGACAAAACGACCATGGAATATCGTGCCTGGGTCGAGCTCATGGAAAAGCCTCTGTTGACAATCAGCCAGATGCGCAAACCGGTCATCGCGCAGGTTCATGGCGTTGCAGCGGCCAATGGTGCCGGTTTGGTCGCTGCTGCCGACTTGGCTGTCGCCGCCGAAAACGCGCGGATCGGTCTGACGGCGATCAATGTCGGCCTGAACTGTGTCGGCCCGGTCATACCGGTATCGCGTTCGGTGGGACGCAAGCGCGCGCTCGAAATGCTCTTTTTCGGTGAACTGGTAAAAGCCAAGGATGCCCTCGGGATGGGACTGGTGAACAAGGTCGTTTCCGCGGACGACCTGGACGGGGAAACCCGGAGATGGGCGGCTCGCCTTGCCAAAAAGAGTCCGGTGGCCATGCAGATCGCCAAACAGGCCTTTTACGCTGTTGCCGATATGGACTATAATCACCAATTCGACTACATGAACGAGGCGTTTGCACGGCTGTGTTCCACTGAAGATGCCAAAGAGGGGGTCACAGCCTTTCTTGAAAGACGAAAGCCGGACTGGAAAGAGAAGTAAACGCTGGAATTACAATAGAGAAATTGCTTTTTTCAGTGCGATCCGTTATGACGCCAGAGTAAAACGTATCTTTTTTTGAATTTGGATCCCCTGCCGGAGCACCCTGATGGTCCTGTCGATGGCAATATACATACTCGCCGTGTTAATCGCCAACTATACGGCAACCTGGTTCATACCCTTGCCGGTCTTTGGCATGGTATCCGTGGGGACGCTGGTTTTCGGCGTCACCTTTACGCAACGCGACCGTGTCCACCGCTACGGCCGCAAACCGGTCTACCTTATGATCTTCTTCGCGGCGGTCGGGATGGTTTTGGAGTCTCTCTTCCTCGGCGTCGAGTGGCGGATTATTGCCGCATCATTCATTGCCATCGTTCTTAGTGAGACTGCGGATACGGAGATTTACCAGAAGCTCCTGCGCCGATCTTGGATTCAGCGGGTGATCGGCTCCAACCTGATCAGCATTCCTCTGGACAGTCTGCTGTTCAATGTGATTGCCTTTGCCGGTGTTTTCAATCCGGGGATGCTGGTGGCCATCATCTTCGGTGAAATAGTAGCCAAATTCGCCACGGGAACAATTGCGGCCCTGTGGCGGGTTCCGAAAGATAACATTTCTGTGCGAGCTGCCGCTTAAAGAACGTCAGCCCAAAATCCTCATTTCGGAATGTATTTTTAAAATGCGGTATAAAACACGAAATAGGGCAATCAATTAACGAAAGGGAGGATCGAGCGTGCGCAAATTAACCATCGTATTATTGTCACTGGTTTTTTGCAGTTCTCTGGGTTTTGCCGCCGGGGAAGACATGAAGGTGGGCTTTATCTATGTCTCCCCCATCGGGGATGCCGGCTGGTCTTTTGCCCATGACCAGGGGCGCCTGGCGGTCGAAGACATGGCGGGTGTTTCCACATCCTATGTCGAAGCGGTGTCCGAAGGACCGGACTCGGAACGGGTCATTCTCAACATGGCCCGCAAAGGCTACAAGGTCATCTTTGCCACCAGTTTCGGCTACATGGATTCCATGTTGAAAGTGGCCAAACAGTTCCCGGATGTGGTATTCGAACATTGCTCCGGTTTCAAATTGGCCCCCAATATGGGCAATTACTTCGGCCGAATGTACCAGGCGCGCTACCTTTCCGGAATGGTGGCCGGTGCCATGACCCAATCGAACATCCTTGGGTACGTGGCGGCATTCCCCATTCCCGAGGTAATCCGCGGAATCAATGCCTTCACCCTGGGCGCTCAGGAGGTCAACCCCAAGGTCCAGGTACGCGTCGTCTGGACCAAAACATGGTATGACCCGGCCACTGAAAAGGAGGCCGCCAAAAGCCTGTTGGATGTCGGTGCCGATGTGATCGCCCAGCACCAGGACTCTCCCGGTCCCCAGGAGGCTGCTCAGGACAAGGGGGTGTATTCCATCGGCTACAATACCGACATGTCGAAGTTTGCCCCCAAGGCCCAACTCACCGCCCCGGTCTGGAACTGGGCACCCTTTTATACCCAGACCGTCGAACAGGTCCGAGACGGCACCTGGAAAAGCGCTTCGGTCTGGTGGGGGATGAAAGAGGGCATGGTGGATCTCGCGCCTTTCGGCGCCATGGTGCCCGAGGATGTCCGCGCCAGGGTGAATGCCAAAAAAGCGGCCATCATCGATGGCTCGGCACCGCTTTTCGCCGGGCCAGTCAAAGATCAAGGGGGCAATGTTCAGGTTCCGGAGGGCAAGGTCGCAACGGACGAAGAACTCCTGAACATGAAGTATTTCGTTCAGGGTGTTGTCGGTACCCTGGAATAAGCGCCTGCTCTGACAGGGCGAATGTCCTTCCGGGTTCATTGATCGGAATGGTTGCGATCTCGAGCCAGAAAGAATGGATCAGGCGATAACAACTCCTGGCGCTGCAAGGGCTTTGCGATGGTTGGGTTGCGCGTGCATAAAAGGCGGGAGCCTCTCGGTTGGGGCTCCTTTCTTGTTTTTCTGGCGGCGGTTGCTTTTTCGATGGGCATCTGCGGTCTGCTGTTGGCGGTTCAAGGCCGACCGGCCTTGAATGCCATGAACCTGCTGGTCAAAAGTGCCTTCTTCTCCGCCTGGGCCCTTGAGGATTGCCTGATCAAATCCGTGCCGATTTTCCTGTGTTCGCTGGGTGTGGCCATCGCCTTCCGTTTGCAGGTTTGGAATATCGGTGCCGAAGGACAATTTGCACTGGGTGCGGTCGGGGCCACATGGGTGGCGCTGAGATTTCCGGACATGCCCTGGTATGTTCTTTTGCCGGCCATGTTGATTGGGGCCTCATTTGCCGGTGGCTTATGGGGCTTTGTACCGGCAATCCTGAAAGTCCGGATGCGGTCCAACGAGATTATCGTCTCTCTGATGCTAAATTACATCGCCATCCTTTTCCTGGACTACCTGGTTTACGGCCCTTGGAAAGATCCGACCAGCTTTGGTTTTCCCATGACCAGGGAGTTTACCGAAGGAGCGGTGGTGGGTTTGATCGGAACGACCCGTTTAAATTGGGGAATCTTAGTCTGCTTGGCTGCCGGATTGGGGGTGTGGATTTTCTTCCGCTTCACTCGACTGGGATTCGAACTCAAAGCCAGCGGCGAAAATCCTCGAGCGGCGCGATATGCTCGGTTGCCTTATCAACGGCTGGTGATCCTGGTGATGGTCTTGAGCGGGATGCTGGCAGGCTGGGCCGGTTTTCTGGAGGCATCCGCCAATTTGAACCGCCTGCAGCCGAGCATCATGGTTGGCTATGGTTACACGGCCATTGTGGTGGCGTGGCTGGCCCGCCTGAACCCGCTATCTATCGCTGTGGCGTCGTTTCTCCTGGCGGGACTGCGGGTCGGCCTGGAATCCCTGCAGCTCGATTTACAGGTCCCGGCCGCTTTCGGGGAAATCATGGAAGGTCTTATCCTTCTGACTGTTCTGGCCAGCGGGTTCATCGTTCGTTACCGCGTCGAAGTCAGGAGGGGACTATGAACGCGGATTTTCTCGTACCCCTGCTTGCGGCAGCCATTCAATCTGGCACACCGATTTTGTACGCCACGTTAGGGGAAATCCTCACCGAGCGGTCGGGCATCTTGAATCTGGGCGTCGAGGGGATCATGCTCGTCGGCGCTCTGGCGGCCTTTTTAACCGCCATGTTCACGGGCAGCCCGGTGTGTGGTTTTCTGGCCGGAGGGCTTTTCGGTGCCCTTTTCGCCGGCATCCATGGTCTGGTGTGCCTTGGATTTCAAGGCAATCAGGTGGTATCGGGTCTGGCGCTGACGATCCTGGGCGCCGGTCTGGCCAATTATCTGGGCACACCCTATATCGGGCAGGCGGCACCGGGATTCAAACCGTTTGCGTTGCCCCTGCTTTCCGAGATTCCTTTTGTCGGGCCGATTTTGTTTAACCACGACCTCCTGGTGTACGCGGCTTACTTGGTCCCGCCATTACTGTGGGTGTTTTTACGTTATACTCGCTGGGGCCTCGGGTTACGATCGGTAGGTGAATACCCCGACGCGGCGCTGGCAGCCGGTCTGCGCGTCAGGTATTACCGCTGGTTCGGGGTTTTGGCCGGGGGGTGGTTGATGGGATTTGGCGGGGCCTATCTGTCACTGGCGTATACGCACTTGTGGACCAACGGCCTAACGGCTGGCCGCGGCTGGATTGCCGTTGCGCTGGTGATATTTTCTTTCTGGCAACCCTGGCGGGCGTTGCTGGGGGCCTATCTTTTCGGTGGTGTGATGGCCTTTCAGTTTCGGCTGCAGGCCAGCGGAACACACCTGCCTTCATCGCTGTTGCTGATGCTGCCCTATGCCCTGACGATCGGCGTGTTGGTCTTTTCCTCCTGGAAAGGGCGGGGCGATGAAGCGCCTGCTGCATTGGGGATCAATATCGAGCCGGCCGACTAACGCCCGAAATCTTGTGATACAGGTGGGCTCTATGGATTGCAACCGATTGGACGGTGCGAACGGTGTTTAGGCCAAACGTTCCGGTCTTTCGACGAGACATTGCCACCACGGGACTCAGGGATTCATGCGAAGATTCAGCGCTGAATTCTAACCGACGCAAAGACCATTGCGGCGCCCCGTATCCTATTAGCGGAGTTTGACACATGAAAGATGCGAAAGTGGATTATAAAAGGACGTTTCCCGTATCCTGGGGACAGCTTCACAGGGATTCCAGGGCCTTGGCCTGGCGGTTACTGGGGCATAATTATTTTAAAGGGATCATCGCCATAACCCGGGGGGGATTGGTGCCGGCGGCAATTGTGGCCCGCGAACTCGATATCCGCCTGGTCGATACGGTGTGCGTCAGCAGTTACGAATGGCAGAACCACAAAGGTGAAGTGGAGGTGCTCAAGCCACTCGACATGGATGGTGACGGCTGGTTGCTGATCGACGATCTGGTCGATACCGGCAAAACGGCCCAGACCGTTCGGGATATGCTGCCCAAAGCCCACTTTGCCACTGTATACGCCAAGCCCCAGGGACGGCCTTTGGTGGACACGTTCATCACCGAAGTCAGCCAGGACACCTGGATCCTGTTTCCCTGGGACGCCGAACCCCAGTTCATTCAACCTCTCGTCAACAGAGAGTGATCATCGACATGAATCCCCCTTCTCCGCCGTTCATCAGATTGGAACACATCAGCAAGGCCTTCGGGCCGGTCAAGGCCAACCGGGATATCACCCTCGATATCCATAATGGGCGGATCAAGGCATTGCTGGGGGAGAACGGTGCCGGTAAGAGCACATTGATGAGCATTTTGTCCGGACGGCTTAAGCCTGACAGCGGCCGCATCCTGATCGACGGAACCGAGACGTCGAACCACACCACCCAGACAGCCCATAGTATCGGGATTGGTATGGTGTATCAGCACTTTATGCTGATCGAGGCGATGACCGTTGCCGAAAACGTGTTCCTGGGGCAATCAGAAGGCATCTGGTTGTCTCCCAAAAAGATGCTGCAGCAGGTCGCGGATCTTTCGCGGCGATACCGTCTGGAGATTGATCCATCGGCCCGCGTTTCCAAACTGTCCATGGGGGAGCGGCAGCGGGTGGAGATATTGAAGTTGCTCTACCGCCAGAGCCGCGTCCTGATTTTTGACGAACCCACCGCTGTGCTCACGCCACCTGAAATCGAGCAATTGTTCGATGCCCTGCGGCAGATGGCGGCCCAGGGAAAAGCCCTCGTTTTTATCAGTCACAAACTCGATGAAGTCATGGCCCTGGCCGATGACATCGCCATCCTTCGCAAGGGCTCGGTGGTGGCGGAAATGGCAGCCGGGGACGTCAATTCAAAGGCGGAACTGGCGATGAGAATGGTCGGCCGGGAAGTTGTGCTTCAGGTGAAAAAGACGCCGGTTGAGGCTCGCCAGATGGTATTGCGAATCAATGGCTTGAGTGGCAATGGTCTCGAAAACATCGACCTGCAGGTGCGTCAGGGAGAGATCCTTGGTGTTGTGGGTGTGGCGGGCAATGGTCAAAAATCTCTGGTGGAGATCATATGCGGGTTACTGCGGCCGGCAATCGGCACGGTTAATATTCTCGGAAAACCCTGGGAACAGTTTTACGCGCGTCACAGCTGGGACGGCAACCTGATTTACATTCCCGAGGACCGCCGGGGGTTGGCCACCTGCCTCGATTTAAATCTGGTGGAGAATTTCCTGCTCACCACCCGCCAGGGATTTTCACGGGGGCCTTGGTTGCTGAACCGCAAGGCCCAAAGAAAAACCGGGGAATTGATATCGGAATTCGATGTCCAGCCCCCTCAGCCTTTGGCATTGGCACGGCATCTGTCCGGTGGTAATCTCCAAAAAATGGTGCTGGCAAGGGAATTCTTCCGTCGACCCCGCCTGATCGTTGCCGAGCAACCCACCCAGGGCCTCGATATCGGTGCCACCGAGGATATCTGGCAGGTTTTGCTTAAAGCACGGGAACGGGCCGGCATCCTTCTGGTTACCGGAGATCTAAATGAGGCGCTATCCCTGTCAGACCGTATTGCGGTGCTATTCGGCGGTCGAATCATGGATGTTATCGACGGTGACGATGAGGACGGCATAACGCGTATCGGACCGCTTATGGCCGGCATATCACCAGCGTCCGAAAAGCCGACCGAAAAAGCCCTCTGATCATACCCATTTAGAATTCAGGAGAAGAGAATGCACAAGGTCATGATTCAGCCGGCAAATTACGATAATGTCCACCTATCCGTGGCACAGGTCTTTAAACTTTTTCCGGTTAACGCGGTCGGGAAAAAGGTTTTGATAAAGCCCAATGTCCTGCGGGAATCCAAGGCCGCGGAGGGCATCGTCACCCACCCATCCGTACTGCGGGCAGTCGTTGAAGAAGTAGAAAAGATGAAACCGGCTGAAATCATTGTCGGAGATAACCCCGGTTTGTTCAGTTACGGTGCCAATGAACAGAGCTTCAGAACGACCGGTCTTCTGGATGCGGCCAAGGGCTATTACCGGAACATCGGCAACGAGTCTCGGAAAGTTGCCTTCAATGCCGAATTCATGACCACGGTCAGCTTGTCTCAGGCAGTGCTGGATGCCGATATCATCATCAGTTTACCAAAATTCAAAACCCACGGCTTGACGGTCATGACCGGCGCCATCAAAAACAGCTATGGCTTTTTGCCTGGCGCCCAGAAGGCCCAGCTGCACAGAGCCGCCGGAACCCCGCGACGTTTCCACGAATTGGTCGTGGACGTGTTCCGGCTCAGGGTGCCGGAGCTTTTCATCGTCGATGCCGTTCTCGGAATGGAGGGTAACGGCCCGGCATCGCCGGACTTAAGAGATATCGGATTGATACTGGCTTCGGATAACGCCGTGGCTTTGGATGCTACAATCGCAAGAATGATGGGTATCGTGCCGGGTCGATTACGGTTCCTTCAAAAGGCCCGCGACGTCGGTCTGGGCGATTACGACGAAGACACGATCGAGGTCACCGGTGAATTCATGCCACTTACCGACTTCAAACTTCCGCCTTTGGGTGGCGAAGCCATCGCCGGCAATGCGGCCGTCCAGGACTTGATTTGCAGCCGTACACGCCTCAAGCCCCAGGTGGACCCGGACCGGTGTACGGGGTGCGGTACCTGTGTCGAACAGTGCCCTGTTGCGGCCTTGACCCTGCCGGTCGACTTGCCGGAAGTCGCCACCGAAACTTGCATCGCCTGCTTTTGCTGTCAGGAGATCTGTCCCGAGAAAGCGATATTCCTCAGATAAAAAAATTGGAGACTATCCCTTCATCTGATTCTGATCTGAACAACTTTATAAGATTTGGAATGATTTTACACTTTGCAAAAAGGGTATCGGGGTCGGGTACCGGTGCCGTTCCGTACCTTATCCTGGCGGTCGCCCCACTGTGCTGGGCCGGCAACATTGTTCTGGCACGCGGGGTGATCGACATGATTGCACCTGTCAGCCTGGCTTTCTGGCGTTGGACCATCGCCTTTTCTATTTTGCTTCCGTTTGCGTGGCGGTATGCGGTCACGGACTGGCGCGAGGTTGTCAGACACTGGAAGATAGTGCTGTTCTTGTCTCTGACCGGTGTGACCACTTTCAATACGATGCTGTACGCGGCAGTGCACACGACCACGGCCATTAACGGCGCACTGATTCAAACCGCAATGCCGGCCGTGATCATCGTTATTTCCCTGATCGCCTTCAAGGAGACCGTCACCAAGCGTCAACTGTTTGGTGTTGTCATGTGTGTTTTGGGTGCCGGCCTGGTGGTTCTGCGGGGTGATTTTTCTACTTTTTTCAAACTGGACTTTGCCGAAGGCGATATCCTGATGCTGGTAGCGGTTGTCATCTATGCCCTTTACTCGGCTTTCCTGCGGTGGCGGCCACAGATCCACCCGATGAGTTTTCTGATTTATACTTTCGGCATCGGGGTCTTCTTTTTACTGCCGATGTACCTTTGGCAGGCTGCCGATAGCACGCCCAAAGCCCTCGATGTCCATATCGTGTCGAGCATCCTATATGTTGCGGTATTTCCGTCGATCATCGCTTATCTGTGCTGGAATCATGGCGTCGCCGTGCTCGGTGCCAACCGGGCCGGGTTATTCATCAACCTGATCCCTGTTTTCGCATCGATTCTGGCCATTGTTTGGCTTGGTGAATCTGTGGAGATCTTTCACATAATCGGCATGACGCTCATTTGTGGGGGGATGATCATTTTCAACCGCTAAGCTAGCGGACAATCCCTGCTAAAAATTGAATCCCGGCCACCCGCCCCCTCGGAAGGATCCGGATCTTCGGGAGGAAAATGTCTACCTATCGATCATTCAGTGAGCTAGTGGCCCGTGAAGAGGAAGGCATCGACTACCGAATCCGCTGTCGACGCGGGTCCACGGGCATTGGGGTTGTCGCGATTCACGGCGGCGAAATTGAACCGGGAACAACCGAAATTGCCGAAGCGGTGGCCGGATGTCGCCACAGTCTTTACACCTTCAGCGGGATAAAACCTTGCGGCAATGCCGCCCTGCACATCACCAGCCACCTGTTTGACGAACCCCAGGGTAACGATCTTGTTGCCAGGACCGCCATCATTTTTTCTATCCATGGGTGCGGGGATCCCGAGCCGATCGTTTTTCTCGGTGGCCGATACCACCGGCTTGCCAGGCAGGTTGGGAAAATGCTCGAATCCGTTGGTTTTATAACCGGAAGATCGTCGCAATATCCCGGGTTGAGTCGGCTCAACATCTGCAACCGCGGCCGTCTCGCCATGGGCGTCCAACTCGAGATCTCAGCCGGGTTGCGCCGCAATTTTTTTGGGGATCTCAAACGCCGGCCTTTGCCGGCCGGATCCCCCTTGATGGACCGGTTTGTAAAAACGGTGACTGCCGTCATCGGGAACATGGATGCGGAGTGGCAGCCGCTGTAATGCTAAGCCAAACAGTCATCCCAAACCTGCGAATCAACTGAAAAGCCGAAAAAAAAGGAGAAGGGAAAGAATGAAAGCCGTTGTATTGGAAACCTTTGGCGGGCCGGAAATGATGCAGATCGCAGACGTCGACAGGCCCGTACCGGGTCCGAATCAGGTAAGGGTCCGGGTAATGGCCACATCGGTGAACCGGGCCGATATCATTCAGCGCCAGGGTAACTATCCGCCGCCCAGGGGGGAATCGCAAATTCTTGGTTTGGAAGTGGCCGGTGTCGTGGACATTCTCGGACCCGGTGTGGACGATTGGAATCCGGGAGATCGGGTCATGGGCCTTGTGGCCGGTGGTGGTTATGCCGAATATGCCCTGGTTTATGACAGCCACCTGATACCCATACCGGAAGGAATGGATTATACCGAAGCGGCCTGCATCAGTGAAACCACCATTACGGCATTTTTAAATATTTATCTTATCGGTGACCTGCAACCCGGTGAAACCGCCCTTCTTCACGGCGGCGGAGGTGGCGTCAATACGGCGGCCATTCAGCTTTGTCGATCCCTGACGCCAAATGCGACCCTCATCGTGACGGCTTCCCCCGGAAAAATCGAACGGGTTGCGGCCCTGGGGGTGGACCGGGTGGTCGACTACCAAAATGAGGATTTTGCGACCGAAGTTCGAACATTTACCGAAAACCGCGGCGCAGACCTGATCCTCGACCATATCGGCGCCGATTACCTGGCGCCCAATTTGAAGGCGCTGGCCTTGGAGGGGCGACTGGTGATTATCGGTGTGACCAGCGGCGGTGTGGCCCCGGTCAACCTGGCCCACCTGATGGTCAAGCGTCAGCGGATCATCGGCTCGGTCATCCGCGCCCGCAGCGTTGCCGAAAAGGCCCGGATCACGGCAACCTTCAGGGACCGGGTCATGCCGTTCATCATCGACCGCCATATCGAGCCGCTGATTCACCGGGTTTACCCTCTTGAAGCGGCAGCGGACGCTCACCGGGAAATGGAAAGCAGTCACCATTTCGGCAAGATCGTGCTGGCTGTTCCGTGACCATGGGCTTTCAGTTACTGCCCTGGCTGAACCCATCGGCAAATTACCCGGTTGGGTGCATTTGGCGGCGGCGTCCTGTGCATAATTATTCCCCAGTCCTGCTTGACATCACCAGCTCGAGCCGGTATTTATTTTTCCATCTGCGCTGTGTTCTCCAATCACCCGAACGATCCTGTAAGCGGTACAGGGGGGCAAATGCAGCTCAAATTTCTTTCCCGAAAACGACTGTATCCGCATCCGGATCTATGCCAACGGATCCCCTTCTTTAAGCAACTGATGCCCGGAATCCTCTTCTGAACCAATGTGTCCATTCGTGACCACATACATGTTAATTGGAGGTCAAGATGAAATACCTCATTCTCGGAAACGGCGTTGCCGGTGTAACCGCTGCAGAGACCGTGCGCCAACTGGACCCCGCAGGTGACATCACCATGATTGGGGATGAGACCTTTCCACCGTATTCCCGGCCCATGATCAGCCTGCTACTCGAGGGCTCCATCGGTTCCAATAAGTTGGCAATTCGTTCATCCGATTTCTACGATGAATTAAAAATACAACCGGTCCTCGGCAGCCGTGTGACAGGTATCGATATTGTCAACCGAACGGTCTCCACGGGGGGGGCGAACTACGGGTTCGACAAGCTTCTGATTGCCACCGGTGCCGATCCACGTCCCATTAAAGCCGATGGGCTGAGTCTTGGGAACATATCCTACATGCGCACGCAAGCCCATGTGTGTACCATGATCGATGGCCTCAACGGCGCGCACCGGGCGTTGGTTCTCGGCGGCGGTCTGGTGGGGTTTAAAGCTGCCTATGGGTTGTTGCGGCGCGGTTTAGAGGTGACTATGCTGATTCGATCGGGCTATCCGCTTTCCATGCAGGTGGACCGTGAAGCGGGGATGATGATCCGTGACGAACTCGTGCGCCACGGCCTCGACGTGAGGGTCGGTATAGAGGTACAGGCGTTCGATGGCAACGGCGCTGTAAAGGCGGCACAACTTTCTGACGGCAGTCGGCTGCCTTGCGATATGGTGGTCATCGGTAAAGGTGTGCTGCCGGCGCTGTCCTTTGTTCCCCGCGACAGGATCAATATCGATCTGGGCGTTGTCGTGGATGCACATATGGAAACCAGTGTGTCGGGGATATTTGCCGCCGGGGATGTCGCCGAGTATGTGGACATCGCCCGCAATACGCCATGGGTCAACGCCATATGGCCTGAGGCTGTGAGCCAGGGCCGTATAGCCGGGATGAACATGGCCGGCAGGTCCGTGGATTACCGGGGGAGTCTCAGTCGGAATGTCATCCGTATTTTCGACATTGACATCATGGCCGGTGGGGTTGTTAACCCGCCGCCGGACGCGCTTTACAGAACCGTGGTATACAAGAGCCCACGGCGGAAGATTTACCGCAAACTCGTTTTCCAGGGCGACGCCTTGGTCGGCATGGTGATGGTCAACGATGTCGAGCAGGGCGGTGTGCTGCTGTCGGCCATCCAGAGTCGGACCCCCTTGACGATTCCCCGCGAGGCCCTGGTGGAGCCGGGGCTCAACTACGGCCGCCTGCTATGGCGCTCGTCGCTCGTCGTTCGATAACCCTTGTTTATCTTTTAATCTTTGCCGTTAAAGGAGGATCTATGAAACAAGTCGTGGTTCACCCGGAACGGTGTGTCGGCTGCATGCAGTGCATGCCAGCCTGTGCCACCGCGCATTCCCGCACCGGGCAGCTCTATACGGCGATTATGGAGACGCCGCTGCCCAAGTCCCGGGTTCACGTGGGGGCCGGTCTTATCGGAGAGGGATTTCCCAATCGTTGCCGGCACTGTAACCCGGCACCCTGCATGATGGCTTGCCTGCCCGGCGCCATTTTCAGAGATGGAAAATTCGACACGGTTCTTATCGATCCTGACAAGTGCATCAACTGCGCATCCTGCGCCATGGTCTGTCCCTTCGGAGTGGTCCGCTACCACGTGGACACCTTTGCACCGCCAGGAAAGACGGTGGCAGTGAAATGCGACAATTGCATCGTCCGGCAGGAAAGCAACCAGGTGCCAGCCTGTGTCGAGGCATGTAAATCCGGAGCCCTGACTTTCGAGGAACCATCGTTGGCGATGAAACGCAAGACGGATGCAGTGACCCGCAGTGTATTCGCCGGCATGGAAAAAGAAACACAACCAGCGGGTATTGCCCTGCTAAATGCGGTCAAGAAAGCCCAGGTCGAGCTTCGCAACGCAAGAATTACAGACCTGAATCGGTGAGGCCGGTTTTCTCATCATGCGACGGGCGATCCGGCGTTCCAAACAAATGCCGACCAAAATTAAATATAAATCATTTCAGTTAAGAGGAATACGATACCGAGGGAGGTCGTTATGCTGATGAAACATGAAAATCAAACCATCACTGAAGACGGGCAATTGATGCTCAAAAAGGCCCAGAGCGATCAGATCGAAACGGTCTGGGACCGTTTGCAGGCCCAGCAGCCTCAATGCGGCTTTTGCGATATGGGGTTGAGTTGTCGCAACTGCGTCATGGGTCCCTGTCGGGTAGACCCGTTCGGCGAAGGCCCCCAGAGAGGTGTCTGCGGCGCGGATGCCGATATTATCGTGGCCCGCAACCTGGGACGTATGATTGCCGCCGGTGCGGCTTCGCATTCGGATCATGGTCGCGACCTGATCGATGTACTGGCCGAAGTCGGTAAAGGTGGCGATTCCGGCTACCAGATTCGAGACGAGGACAAGCTGAGGGCTGTAGCGGCGGAATACGGTATTGAAACCGACGGCAGGAATGCCCGTGCTATTGCTACGGACCTGGCCGATGCCATGCAGGAAGACTTCGGTACCCGCAAAAAATGTATCACACCCGTCGGACGTGCACCCAAAAAGAGGCGCGAAATCTGGGAAAAACTCGGCATCACTCCCCGGGGCATCGATCGCGAAACGTCCGAGATGATGCATCGCACGCACATGGGCGTCGACAACGATTGGCAAAGCCTTATGCTCCATAGTTTGCGCAATGCCCTGTCGGATGGATGGGGCGGTTCCATGATCGCTACCGATATTTCGGATATTCTCTTCGGTACGCCCCGTCCGCGTCCTACCGGTTTCAACCTCGGTGTACTCAAGGATAATATGGTCAACATCGTCGTCCACGGACACAATCCGGTGGTTTCGGAGATGATCCTGCACGCCTGCGAGGACCCTGAATTGATCAAATTGGCAAAAACTCAGGGTGCCGGCGGAATCAACCTGACCGGGGTTTGCTGCACCGGAAACGAGTTGTTGATGCGGCACGGTGTAAAAATGGCAGGTAACCACCTGACAACTGAACTGGTCTTGTCGACCGGTGCCGTGGAAATGATGCTGGTCGACTACCAATGCATCATGCCGTCACTTGGCAACATCGGCGCCTGCTACCACACCCGTATGATCAGCACCAGCGACAAGGCGCGATTCCCAGGGATGACGCACCGGGAGTTTCATCCGGACAACGCCGCCGGTTTGGCCAAGGAGTTGGTCCGGGAAGCGGTCGAGAACTACAGCCGGCGTGGCAAGGTCTATATTCCGGTGGAAAGTGTCGCCGCCGTGGGTGGTTTCTCGGTGGAATCGATCGTTGGGGCTTTAGGGGGCACGCTCGATCCCCTGATAGACGCGATTAAAGCGGGAAAAATTCGGGGAGTTGTGGGAATTGTCGGGTGTAACAACCCGAAAATAAAGCAAGACTACGGTCACGTCACTCTTACCCGGCGCCTGATCGAAAACGACATTCTTGTGGTCGATACCGGCTGCGCGGCGATTGCGACCGCCAAGGCGGGTTTCAAAATTGCCGAAGCGGCGGAATCTGCCGGACCGGGTTTAAAGGAAATCTGCAAGGCATTGGGCGTACCGCCCGTTCTGCATATGGGCAGTTGCGTTGACAATGTCAGGATATTGATGGTGGCGGCGGCCCTGGCAAACGCATTGGAGGCAGACATCAGTGATCTACCCCTGGCCGGTGCTGCTCCCGAGTGGTACTCGGAAAAGGCCGTATCCATCGGCGCCTATTTTGTCGCCTCGGGGGTATACACGGTTCTGGGGCCCATGCCCCCCATTGCCGGAAGCATGAATGTTGTGAAGCTGCTGACCGAGGGGCTCGAGGACGCGGTTGGCGCCACCTTTGCGGTGGAGCCGGATCCGGAAAAATCGGCTGTGTTGATTCGGCGGCGCATCGAAAACAAACGTAAGGCCTTGGGGTTGTCGGCTCTCGATGTTTAGCCTGACATTTCCCCATTCGCGTTGATCTTTTTCGTTCAAACGAATGGTAATACTCGGCTGACGTGTGGGTCAGGAGTTTTTCAGGCTGCGAGTGAAAGGATTGGGTGGGTTGGCCAGGGGTTTGAGAATGTCTGCCAATTGTTCAAACATGTAGATGTTGGCCTCGATGAGGCCGACGGCCTCTTCGATCAGCTCGCGCGGTTCCGGGTTTTCGATGTCAGCGGAATATAGTTTCAGGGAAACAAGCCGATCCCGTGATTCGAAAGTAGCCCGATCCAGGCCCTTGACTCGCAGCGTGTAATAGTCGGCCAGATGGCTGTCTTTGATGTATCCGATAATTGAAAGCAGCTCCCACTGGGAGAGGCACACGAGGTTGGCTTCGCTAACAAATAGATAGGTTTTTTGTATGGCGGCGAGCTGCTGGTCGGATCCGTTGACGGCTTCGAGCGCGGCGTCATGCAATTTGTTGTAGACGACGGACAGGCTTCTATGGTTTAGATAAAGTCGGCTGACAATTTCATTGAAACGGTTGTCGAGATCCTCGGCCGGGGCCAAGGCCGTTTGGCTGAAGAGAAAAATCAATGCCAAAACTAACTGGACGATACGTTTATTCATCCGTGTCACCGTTTTATTTGATTCGATTTTCTGTTTGGTTGGGTTTGAATATAATGATGTTGAATCGCATGTAAAGCGCTCTCAAAACGGGTGCTGGACGGTGCGGTCGGGTACCCATGGAAGGCACCGGTTATGAACGCGACCGACAGCGGTATCCTCTATTGGTTTCGCCTGCCGGGCGATAAGCCGGCGCCGGGTATGCCGGTCGGGCGTCCGGAAGAGGCGGTTGGGCATGAAACAGCAGAGCGGGAAGAGAAGTTGATCCTCTGCCGCCAATGCGGTCATGCCGTAACGCATCCGGATGAGCGGACCGAGAAGGACGGCACTTATCACCACACCTTTGCCAACCCTCACGGGATCGTATATGATATCGGGTGTTTTCGAAGAGCCGATGGATGCGGCACTGCCGGCCCGGGCACGGGAGAATTCACCTGGTTTAGAGGATATCGTTGGAAAGTTGCCGTCTGCCGTGCATGCCTGGTCCATATCGGCTGGCTCTTTGTTTCTGAGGGTAGTGACCGATTTTACGGTCTGATTCTGGACCGATTGGTCTTTCCCACTAAATAAGTGGCCAATTCATTAGAAGTCATCTCAAAAAAGTTTTTTAGCCCAATCTCTACGTTGGCTCCTCGCTTCAAGTCCTCGACTTCGCTGAAGCGGGGGTAGGGCCCCGCGATTCAGCCATTAACGCCGTATTGTCAAGCGCAATTGTTTTTCAACAGCTACTAAGTGAGGGTCACGAAACGGTCAGATGACCGGCTCCGCCAGATTACAGGAATATGCCCATGCTACTATCAAAATTTAGCAACGAAGTCTTGTCGAAAGGCCCCCAAGCGGTTCTGCCCCAGAATCTCAGTTCTGAATGGCTGATCCGAATTCAGAAGATGGTCGATGATTTTCTGGATGCGAATTTCGAAGCGGGACATTGTCGCAAGGCCAAATTTACTGCCGACCCGGTTCTGTCTACATGCGTCTCGGAAATTTTGCGTCACCTGGAAGGGGACAGTATCGATATCCAGGAAAATGACATGTTCGAAAAAATGACCCTTTATGCGCTTTCGGTGACGGTAGAATCGGTCGCCAAGGAAGTTGATATCAAGCTTCAACCGCCGACATTGGAAACCATTTTCGACAAGCGTCGCCTAAAGGATCTTGTCGACATTCGGCCCGATTTCGAACCGATCATCAAAACCGTCTGCATGGGAAACCCCTGATTATTCCCACCGTGCGTTTGCTTTGACGTCCTCGGCATTCCTTCTCAGTTGATCGTAACAATGACAATGGGATAACGATGAAACGGTAGGAACTTCTACTACCGGACGGTTGATATAGTGGTTGTCAAAAGAACGTTCCGTTATTCGACCGTTCTTTTCACCAACCACTTATACCATCCTTCTGTTTATCAGAATCTATTTTTGAAAAGCGGTATAAATCTCGCAGGCCCATGGCCACGAGTTGGGGCTCCAGAGTTCGGACAAGCGCCCAGTCTGCCTGGTGGAGAGACAAGCAGTGTTGCGGCGGATTTATGCTGTTCAACGGCACGGTCAGTTATCCTCGTGCAACTTTCTGGTAGAGCGGTGAGATGTCACGCAGCGTTGTGACCACGTTTTTCAGTGCGAGCAGAAATGCCGTCACATCTTCCTCGGTGTTGTCTTTACCGAAGGACAGCACCAGAGTCCCCTGGGCGTCTGCATGACTGAGGCCCAGGGAAATCAGGACGTGGGATGCCCGCAGGGAACCGGTGGCACAGGCCGAGCGCGTGGATACGGCAATGTCGTCGTCATCAAGCATCAGCATGACACTTTCACCCTCGATGTATTGCACTGACATCGAAACCATGTTGGGAAGGCTGTGTTCGGGATGGGTGTTGATGATGTAATCGCTTATGTACTCGGGCAGGTCATTCAGCAGTTTGGTCGTGAGCGTTTTGTAGTGGTTGTACCATTGATCGAGGTTACGGAGGGTGACATCGGCGGCGACACCCGCGCCGATGATGCCGAGCAGGTTCTCGGTCCCGGCCCGCTTGTTGCCTTCCTGGACACCGCCGTCGATCAGGGGGAAAATACGCGTGCCGCGACGGACGTACAGCCCACCAACACCGGTGGGACCGTAAAAGTTGTTGGCGGCAAAGCTGAGCAGATCGACACCCATTTTCTGGACATCGATCGGAACCACGCCGACGGAATCGACGGCATCGGTGTGAAAGATCACCTTCTTTTGGCGGGTGATGGCACCGATTTCCTCGATGGGCTGAATGGTCCCGGTTTCGTTGTTGCTGTGCATGATCGAGACCAGGATCGTTTCGTCAGTGATGGCCTCAGCCACTTCCTGTGGATTGACGCGACCCTTCTCGTCCACGGATACCGAGGTCATCTTATACCCCATCGATTTGAGCCGGCGAAGACTCCTGATAACGGCATTGTGCTCGATGTTCGAGGTGACGATATGCTTGCCTTTTTCGGCATTGGCCATGGCCACGCCTTTGATGGCATGATTGACCGACTCGGTGCCACCGGAGTTGAATACCACCTCCTTGGGCAGAGCCGCATTGATCAGGCTGGCAACCGACTGCCGGGCATGATCGAGGGCCTCGGCTGCCACCTCTCCGCTTTTATGCTGACTGGAGGGATTGTGATAGTCTTTGTTTATGGCTTCGATCATGGCTGCTTTCACTTCGGCCAGCAGCGGCTTGGAAGATATGTGATCCAGGTTGATGATTTTCATCGGTCCAAATTCTCCAGTCTATTTAGTGTTCTTCTTCTAAGCTGCTCTGGCAGGCATCGCAAAAAGTTGTGCCACCTTCCAATTCGATATCGCAATAGGGGCAGTAGCACTGTTCGCCGTGAGAGTGCTCGTGCGTATCGATCCGGATCAATTCCGGTCGTTTTATACCGGCCTTGCGGTCTTCGTAGTCCTTGATTGCCATTTGCAGTGCATCCGCGCCCAGATTCGAACAGTGAAGCTTATTCTTCGGCAGGCCTTCGAGTGCTTTGGCCACATCTTTGTTGGTGATTTTTTTGGCGTCTTCCAAACTCTTGCCCTTGGCGATCTCGGTGAGCATACTCGAAACGGCAATGGCCGATCCACACCCGAAGGTTTGAAACTTGATGTCATCGATGTTCTCGTTATCGATCTTCAGGTAGATTGTCATCATGTCACCGCACAGGGGATTGCCGACTTCGCCGACACCGTCTGGATTTTCAATCACGCCGACGTTCCTTGGGTTTCTAAAATGATCCATCACGACTTTGTTGTACATGAACGTGCCTCCTTTATTGGTTGCGCTTGAAACAGGCCCATAATAATCATTTATTTCATGGAGTAAAGACAGTCAGATTCAAAGGTTGGAACCGGTCTTTTATGGCTGCGGCGGGATCAAAGCACAGCAGCGGACAAAATGAAAGCCTTAAATCACTCATCATTCAGCGATGATGACGATATCCTGCGGATTGGTCAGACCTTCGATCTGCCGTGCGGTCTGGATTCGGCGGTCGATAAATGCGGCATTCCGTCCAGGGTCACTTCAATCCTTCCACCTCAGCGGTGACCCAGTCCAAAAACGGTTGATGGCCGTTTTCCACCGGCAGGCTCACTATGCAAGGGCAGTCGTAACTGTGGTTCGCCCGCACGTGCTCAATCAATGCCGGTATTCGGGTGTCCGTCGTTTTTGCAATCATAACGACTTCTTCGGCTTCCTCGATGGCGCCCTCCCACCTGAAGATCGATTTCATATTGTCGATAATGTTGACACAGGCCGCCAGTCGGGCTTCGAGCAGCGACCGGCCGATACGGCGGGCCTCATCAAGGTTGCCGGTCGTCATATAGACAATTTTCACTGACATATCACTCTCCAGACATCGCGCAGATTAGGTTGAAGTCTGCGGGCTAACTCGCGCCCATCCACGGTTTAATATAGAGCACTGATCAGTTTCCAATCCAGAAATGTGCAACTTTCTGCAAGTTCAAGGAAATCAGAGAATTGCGCGGAGGCGCACTTGCGTAGGCCGCACAAGCGAATCCGCCGATTGACGCCGAAATTGCGGAAAAGGGCCATTTATGGACGGAAACTAACTCAGTTCCAGAACTGCCTGATGCATAAGCTCGCCGATGGAAAGCTTGCGGGGACAAAGGCGTTCTGCCACCGAGTAATCGAGCTGGGTCAACCGCTTGCGGGTCGCGGCCGGTATGTCCCGGAATACGCCTTGCGCCTGTTTGAGTTCGGCATAGCTGCGGCAGTACATCAGGCAGCGCATGACGTCACCGATCGGCACCTGGTGGGCAATTGCCGGTTCGCAGATACCGGTGCAACCGGCACAATAATCCGACTGGGTCTCACGGGCATATTGGCGCAGTAATTGCTTGTCACGGGCGCTGATGCGGGTCTTGTTCACTGCTGCCGCCACGTTACTCATCAGCAGCGTCAAATTCGGCATCTGGGAACAGATGGTGGCGATGAGCGGGTTTTCCCAGACGGCCTTTAGCTTGGCCTGGCCGTCTGTATACCCTTTCTCCAGGAACCGGCCGGCCAGCTTCATCTCCGTTTCGGTTTCAGTCTTTATGGGTCCACCACCCTGGGTTTTCATGGCCGTGAGACCGATGCCCGCCTGCGTGCATGCATCCACGGCAGCTTGCATTCTGTCCGAATGCATCAAGCGGTAGTTATAGGTCATCATGATGGCATCGATCCATCCGAGCTTGGCTGCTTCCAGAAGGCATTCCTCCATATTGCTGTGGGTGCTGAAGCCGAAGTAGCGGATTTTCCCCTCGGATTTAACCTTTTGTCCCCAATTTTTTTTTTCGTTATCCATTTCCCGTATGCTGCTGATACCGTGGACGAAAAACAGATCGACATATTCGGTCTGCATTCTTTCAAGGGACTTTTCCAGGTGGTCCGTCATCCCTTTTACGGTCCAGGCGCCGGATTTGGTCACCAGAAAGATCTTTTTCCGATCTTCCGGATAACGGCCAAAATATTTCCCGATCCCCTTTTCACTACGTCCCCCTCCGTAAGAGTTGGCCGTGTCCCAGTGGGTGACCCCCCACTTGACAGCCTGCTTGAGCAATAACTGGTTATTCGGGATGTCAAACATGCCGCCCAGGGATAAAATCGGCACCATTTCACCGGTTTTCCCAAAGGGGCGCATGGGCACAGTCGTCGCCGAATCAACCGGAACAGCCGGTTTTGTGGATGCCGCCGCGTTTTGTCCATAAGCGGCCACGAGTGATCCCAGACCGACGGAACCGGCGGTCTTGAGAAACGATCTGCGGGTGCAAGGGTGATGTTTTTTTTGAGACATGATATCCGTCCTTCTTTGAGAGTTTAATTAGTACCCATCCACGATTGTTGATAAAATCAATGGGCACATGTGTAAGTGTCCGATTCATAAATGAGTAATTTTTTCTCTGGGCAAGGCCGCACAAGGGTTTTGACCGCAGGCGTAGCGTGTCTACGTTGAGGATCAAAACCCGCGGAGAACGCCGCCCAGGGGAAAAAGGGCCATTTATGGACGGACACTAATTAGGTCTCCAAAATCATGGCATGATCGGGATTTCGGCTTTCGTTTTCCGCGGTTACCCGGATGGCCCGCCGGCCGCGGACGGGGCATTCGTGCTCGCAAACGCCGCAGCCGATACACTGCTCAGGTCTTATATATGGTTGCTGAAGTCGTATCAGTATTTCCAGACGGCTGCCCGCAGGCGGTGGTTGTTTCCAGGAGCCTTCGGCGGCCACGGTCAGTCCGTCGGCCTGATTGCTTAAGATGCGAAGCGGTTCCGAGCCGTTTCCCTTTACTTCGCGGCAATAATAGTCACCGGTTGCCAACCGGCCGGGTACCAGGAGTTCCGATCGGAATAAGATATTTTGAAAGTCGGCCTCTGCGACAATCAAGGGTTCGCCAGTGGCCACGATCGAAAACACGGTCCGGGTTACGATCGCCTTGGGACTCACGGGGCAGTTCTCCTGGCACACGATGCAGGGAACGTCCATGGCCCATGGCAGGCAGCGCCCCCTGTCAACGAAGGCCATACCGGTACGGATCGGACCGGCTTCGCTAAAGCGGTTTCGTCCCAAGCGTTCATCGAGGGTTATGGGGCGAATGGCCGCCGTGGGGCAGATGTTACCGCAGGCGACACACTTGAATTGGCAACCGCTGGTACCGATCCTAAAGTTCAGCATTGGCGTCCATAGGCCTTCCACTCCGGCTTCCCATGCGGCCGGATGAATGACGTTCGTGGGGCAGATGCGCATGCACTGACCGCATTTTATACAACGGTCCAGAAATTCCGATTCGACCAGTGCGCCTGGCGGCCGCACCAGGTGTGGGTTCCAATTGCTCGCCAAATGACCGGTCAGGCGCAGCAGTGGCACGGCAGCGAGTCCCGACAGAGTGGATACGACAAACTGTCGCCGGCTGAATTCCGGGGCGTCGATTTCACCCGCAACCGAACGGTGCGGACCATATTCGATCAAGCCGTGCTGGCATTCCTGGCGACAATTCATGCACAGGACACATTCATGAACGCGGATAGTGGAGGCAGGCGCACAGGCGCCCTCGCAGTTTTTTTCACATACACGGCAGTCGATGCATTCGGCCTCTTTTTTTCCGATACGCCACAATGCGTTCCGCGCTGCAAGAGCGAACAGGGCGCCCAACGGGCAGATGAAGCGACAGTAGAACCGGGGAACTCTCAGGTTTAGTCCTACAGCGGTAAGGAAAATAACTCCGATCAGCCAGGCGCCATCGTACCAACGTTCGGTTCCGGTTAATCCGATGGGAGAATCGTCCACCAGGGGCAACAAGGCCAGGTTGACCGAGCGATGGAGGAGCGACAGAGGGTCGAGCAGCCCGATCTGCAGCGAGGCCGTCGGCCATTGCGAATCCTCGGCCAAAAAAGCGGTCGCAGTCCAAAGTCCGGCAATCGTCACAAAGGCCGTAAACCAGGGTTTGGCCGGTCGGGGGACAATCGTGTGTGCCAGCGCGGCTGCGATGACCAGAGCGGCAAGCGTTCCCATAAGATAGGGGACACTCTGCGACGGCGCGGCAAGTGATTGGAGCAGATCGGCTGCGGCCGCCGCCAGCAGGAAGGTCAGAATCCAGTATTTGACGGACTGCCAGCGGGTGGGCCGGTTCATCCGGGCCTGTTCCGGCGCCGGTTTGCGATGCCGTCCCAGCCATCCCACGGCCTGATGCAACGTGCCGAAGGGGCAGATCCATCCACAGAAAAAACGACCCAGTAGAACGGTCAATATGATCGTCACCAGGCCCCATACCAGGCCGGCATACAAGGTGCCGGTGGTCAGCAGGGTTGCCAGCCCCACCAGGGGATCCAGCTCCAGGAACCAGTTCACCGGCCAGCCGCGCAACTGCCACCAGGCGTCTCCCAGGGTCGTGGCCGCGCAGAACCAGAGAAAAAGCAAACCGAAGAAAACTTGGGAGATGCGTCGGGTCGTGCGAATTCTCATATCAAATATCCTGCGGGTTACCCGATTTACCGCTGGTTTTTAGTTTTTCTTTTGTTAGGCTTCAGGCACGATGACCGGATCGAGGGCCTTGACATCGGTGTTGCCGGCACCCGCTTCGGCTGCCATTGCAATGAACGGCAGGTCTGCCGGTGACTTTCCGATGAGTGTTGCGCCATAGGCGTCCGCGGCAACCTGATCCGTGCTGACGATCATGGTGCGGGTTTCTTTCAGATCCGACAAAGAACCACCGGTGGGACCGTTGGTCACCATCGAGACGGTACCGTCGAGAATAACCAGGGTCGGTTTCACCATCAGGGCCAGTTCCGTGATAATGGTGTTGATATCCTGGTGGAAAATATTGCGCCGTCCACCGAGCAGGCCGTACCAATTCTTCATTGTTAGGGAAGCCCCGCTGCGATGATGGTCTTTGACCGGAGCCATGCCGATCAGTTTGTTGACAGACTTGAACGGTTCGAACAACAGCGGCCAGTTACGGATCAGGCGCGCACCGGGAACGGTGATCGGCTTGAAGTACTTCTCCT
Source organism: uncultured delta proteobacterium (assembly GCA_963848135.1). Classification (GTDB taxonomy): domain Bacteria; phylum Desulfobacterota; class Desulfobacteria; order Desulfobacterales; family SG8-13; genus JARFQH01. Next base: position 178,779 of record CAWKCK010000005.1, on the reverse strand, counting down.
GGGGCAACACGATTTTACCGCCAGCCGATTCAACGGCGCGAGCGATACCGGTCAGCGAGAAACAACTCGCCGGATCGTTGATCGGATTGTCGGTTACAGTGACTGCCGCTGCGCCGGCTTTAAAGCATAGCCGGACCATTTCCGCCGCCAAATGTGGATGGGTGGTGGCGGACAGAACCGGTGGTGAGGCAAAGGCGGCATTTACTTTCAGCAATACACGGTCACCGGGTTTGACAAACGTCTCGATACCGCCGACAGCCTTCAAGGCCTTGCTCACTGTTTCGGCGCGATCCTCGCCTCTGGCGATCCCCAATCGGGGACTCAGGCCCGGGATGGAGAAATCAGCCAGACGCACACCGGCGGACGTTGCGGTTCCCGCCGGTTGTGGCCCACGGCGGTCATGGAACCGGCTGGCCAGCCCGCCGGCGGCGAGTATCGTGAGACCGGCTTTGGCGCTGCGGATCAGGAAGTCGCGCCGTTTCATGCCGCCGTCAACCCTATTGGGGGGTGGTTTTCTGTCTGCCAATGGCGTCCTCTATGCTGCCCATTAAAGACCGGGCAAGTTCCATGGCCCGGTCCCGGTCGGTGGCCTCGTGAATTCCGGCGATATAAGGACCGTGGGTAAAGATGATCTCGTATGCATCCAAGATTTCCACGATGAAGAGTCCCTCGGCTTCGGTTTCTTTGCCACCAAATGCGACCAAGAACTGCCGGTAGCTTTCGGCCAGCCGTGTGGCCGCCGCCGGGGATTCGCGGTTCGAAACAAAGGCGCTCAGCAGGATTCCCCCGGTCGTGTAATCGGCCACCAGCACCCGATCGAAGTTCGCCATCCCAAAAGCATCGGTGGGTATGAGGGTAATACTTTTTCGGTCGAGGTCATGGGGAGGGAAAAGATCCGTTTCCTTAACCTTTCGGGTGTCCACTGCTGTGATTTGATTAAAGTTTTTCGCGATTTGCAACATGCTTTCGCGGGCGTCGTCCGAATCTTGCGATGCAATCAACTCCAGGTAATATGGGCCATGGACCCAGAAAAGAGCATTGGCCGTTGTGTACGCATAGGGCCCGAGATCTACCGGCACGGCATCTTCGCGTTGCTGTGAACTGTAGACGGCAAAGGCGTTGTCTTGAGTGGCCATGTCAAAGACGAAGATTTCGAACCAACGATCGGATGCCGAATCATCCGCGAACCGCTGGCTTTGCAACCGCTTGAAGCCCGCAGATAAATATAGTTCCGCCTTGCCGTTGATCTTGTCCGACAGCGTTCGGGGTTCAAAGGTTTCAGCTGGCGTCATTACCGAAAACCCTTTGGGCAGTGGCATTATTGCCGCCGGTGTCGGTACCGGGGAAGCCGGGAGGGACTGGCCGTTCAATAGGGGTTCTGAATACAGCTGGACAACAGCGGGGTTGAATTCGGATTGAACGATAAAAATACCGACAGCAATTAGGGCCAGTACCGAAAGAATTCCCAAACTCATCAGCTTTTCGGTCATCGGTAGTTTCACTGGCGTTTTAACATTTATCGTCATGGTGCTCTCGTTCCATTCAAAATGGCGAATGGCGGTCGGGGAGGCCTGTGGTCATCAGACGCGCAGCGGCACCGGGTCGAAACCGGCCTCAGATTTGGGAGGGTCGACCCGGGAGCTACCGGGTCCGGTTGTTGGATAAGGGGCTGAACCCACATGCTACGATAATTCAGCCGAAGAAACCATTATTAGTAAAAACGGTTCTGCCTGTCAAACCTATAGTAATGCCGGCGCTGATCAGCAAGGATAGAACGGTTTTTGTGAACTGAAATCCAATTTTATGGTTGAAATTTTTCCTATTCTATTGCATTCATACAGCACACAAATCGGGTGAGTATCACCCACGTTGAGCGTTTCATATTTTCGAAATATGAAAATAAACACTAAATATAAGGCATTCTGCTCATCGGAATTTCGAAAATATGAAACGCTCAACTTGGGTTTCAATTACCTTTCAGTAACGCATAATTCGATTGATTGGTGGAGTATCACGAACCAAAGGGGGATTGACAATGCAGGCCAAAGCAATGGGGTTGTTGTGCGCGGTGTTGGTTATCATGTTCGGATTGACTCTCAATGTTTTCGGGCAGGACGCTGCAGAAGATATGTGCGTACCCATGGGCGTGATAACGCTCAGTCCGCCGGAAGGGGTCAGCCCGACAAAGAGCGCGGTCGAATTTCCCCATGCACGGCATTTTGCAAGCGATTGCCGCCAGTGCCACCACACATGGGAGGGGGAAGAGAAGATTCAAGGTTGCATGACCAGTGGTTGCCACGATCAAACCAGCGCACCGAAAACATCCGAAGGTTACCTCTCGTACTCCGACGTGTCGATCAAGTACTTTAAATATGCCTTCCACAAGTCCTGTATCGGGTGCCACAAGGAAATCCGCGCCAAGAACCTTGCCATTGCAAAATCTTACCAGGTACTGAACGACCCACTGCCTGCGACCGGCCCCTTGGGCTGTATCGAGTGCCATCCCAAATAGATTCGGGAGGGGCGATTTATTAAAAGGCGGCAAGGCGATCCAACCGCATCGGAGTGGCAATCGAATGGGTTTACGGTTTGCTTGACCGCGACATTTGTAGTTTCTGTTTCAGTACACTCTTTTTTCAATTTATTCAGCCTCAAATAGGGGTGGTCCAGCGGCCACCCCTTTGTTTTGCGGCCCCATGACCCGACAGGGCAACCTCCGGTGTGACGGCATGCCGGATGAGGGAGTACCGTAGAATATTCATTAATCAATGACCGGCTGGCCACCCGAAATAATGGTTTGTATGACCGCCTTGAGTGGTTCACAAACCATTCCCACAGCTTTGCCGGAGGTCTCATTGAATACCTTTCATCAGGATAACGCGTGGACACCAACCAACGACAGTCGATACTGTGCCCCAACTGCGGGAGACTTATCAGCCGGAGCGAATCCCAATGCCCCTATTGTGGTATCAAGCGACCGGCTTCTTTCTGGAACCGTTTTTCGAGTGCCATCGGTCTGAAACATTCGGATCGCCTTATTCGCAGTGTGGTGGTGGTCAACGTCGGCTTCTTCCTCCTTTCCCTATTGTTCAGTTCCAGTCGCATCGGATTGTCCATGAATCCGTTGGCATTTCTGTCACCAGACAACGGCAGTCTGATATTGCTTGGAATGACCGGAACCATTCCCATTGACCGCTTCGGGCGGTGGTGGAGCCTGCTGTCAGCCAATTATTTACACGGCGGCATTCTGCACATTTTTTTCAACATGGCCGCTTTTACGCAACTCGCTTCACTGACTGTGAGAGAATTCGGTACCTACCGGATGTTCATCATCTACACCGCCGGGGGGACGGCCGGTTTCCTGGTGTCTTACCTTGCCGGTATCGCTTATACGATCGGCGCCTCGGCAGCGATTTGCAGCCTGATTGGGGCCATTCTGTATTACGGCAAGAGTCGCGGCGGGGTTTACGGTCAGGCGATTTACCGCCAGGTCGGTTCGTGGGCGATCGGGCTGTTCATATTCGGCCTCCTGATACCGGGTATCAACAACTGGGGACATATCGGCGGCGGCATTGCCGGTGTGTTACTCGGTGCGCTATTGGGCTATCAGGAAAAAAAGCGCGAAACCCAGGTCCACAGGCTTCTGGCCGGTTTGTGCGTCAGCCTGACCATCGCCGTCCTGGGGTATGCTGTTGTCACCGCCATTTTCTATCGGATGCAGGGGTAATCAGTTTTGCTCCCACCGGATGTCCGCATCTGCCTTAAACGAGGTTGATCGCCAGAATGGTGCTTGTATTTAAAAACTGCTTGAATTTTTAAGGAAATTTGAATAAAATACGTACATGGAAAAACAAATTATCGCCTTTTTCGAGACGCTGAGAGCGAACAAACGACTTAGCACGTTCGACAAGGCCTCCACAAAGCAGGCCATCGTCATCCGGTTGTTGTCTCTTCTGGGATGGGATATTTTCGACGTCGATGAAGTCAAACCGGACCACTCCGTAAAATCATCTCTTATCGATTTTGCATTGCGAACGAACAATATCGATGCCGTCTTCATTGGCGTGGAAAAAGTCGGTGACGATCTCAAACGTTGCCAGAAAGATCTGCTCGGCTCGGCTCTCAATGAAGGTGCGAAGTTGGCCGTATTGACCGACGGGGTTAAGTGGTGGTTCTACCTGTCCTTTAGTGAAGGGGCGTTCGAGCAGAAAAGGTTTTGTGCCTTCGATCTTCTGAAACAACCGCCCAAGGAAGTGGCAACCCGACTCATCGAACTGCTTGAAAAGGACAATGTGGCCAAGGGCAAGGCCCTAAAGATCGCCGAATCGATTCAGACCAAACGCCAACGCAAGCTCATTCAAAAATCTATGGGAAAGGCCTGGAACCAGATTATTTCAGGGCCCCACGAAACACTGGTTAATTTGTTTCGTGATACGGTCGAAAAGTTGTGCGGCTACAAGCCCGATAAAGACATGATCACCGAGTTTTTGACAGAACTCGACAAAGCCGGCGCCATCGAAGAAGCCACCGAACAGGAAAAGGCGTCATTTCCGCATCCGCGAACCTACAAGGGGCAGGATATCACTGCGTTTACCTTCGCCGATGATGTTTTCAAGGTGGAAGCCTGGGACGAATTTCTTCTTAAACTGTGTGAAGTATTGATTAACAAGCACAACCAGGACGTCGAGAGACTGCTTTGGCATTCAGTCGACAACAAGTATTACTTTAGAGAAGACCCCGATGAATTGCGTCTTCCGGTCAATATCGAAGGCACCAATATCCTCGTTGAAACCCACCTGAGCCCAGAAGACACCGTCAAGGTCGCCCACTCCATTCTGACCGCTTTTGGCTATTCCGGCGATGACCTGGAAATCAAGTCCAGAAAAAAGTGATTTATGGACTCCAGAGCATAGCGTGGTTGTAGAAAAAAGTTTTTTTATTTGACCGTTTATTCACCAAACACTTATAGCACCCGTCTGTATATCCGAATCTGTTTTTGAAAAACAGAATAAAACCCCCTTGCATAATCACCACCACACACATATGGTGTCACCAGACAGTATTATTGACCACTTTTGATGTCGGGCAGAACCACCGCCGGACCATTCTTTATGGTTATGCGATAGTATCGGAGGCAGAAAGATCGAAGTCATGAAGGAAGCAGGCCATCGCGCCAAAGCCCTTTCAGCTGAATCTTACATCGACGGCCAGACCGAGACGCTATCCAAAAGCTGCTGAGACAAATCCGCATCTGCAGGTGCAGATTCGGATTTGGTTGCGGCCGCCCAAGATGCTCAAGGAGAAGCCGTATGTTGCGGTCCACCCGCTGGTCCGCCCTGTAGCCCCTATGAGCGACCGGGATACCGATTATGCCATTTTGTTTCTGAATTCCAAAGGACATCTGTGGGCGAAGTTCCACGGGTCAGAACTGTTCTTGACACTGCCGATGTTCTTGCCAGTGTCAAAGTCCGCTGCGGCATCGGACGCAACCGCTATCTGGTTGCTCCCGGGTTGTATTGTACCGGTACCCCCGGAGAAAACTCACCGGTTTTGGTCACGGCCAACTACAAGCTCTCCTTCGACATATTGCGGCGAGAATTGAGTGCCATCGACGCCTGGATCCTGGTGCTCGACACACGTGGCATCAACGTCTGGTGTGCTGCCGGCAAGGGGACATTCTCCACCGCCGAGGTGGTGCGTTGCGTCAAGAATGCTGGTTTGGAGCGGCTTGTCAGCCACCGGCGGCTGGTATTGCCCCAGCTGGCGGCCACCGGTGTCGCTGCCCACCATGTAAAAAAAGCGTGTGGATTCGAGATCATGTGGGGCCCCGTCAGAGCGAAAGATCTCAAGCGATTTCTGGCGTCCGGTTTCGATGCCGATGCCGGTATGCGTCAGGTGACGTTTTCCCTGTGGGAGCGATTTGTCCTGATCCCGGTGGAACTTGCCGTGATCCCCAAATACCTGGTTTGGGTGTTGGTCGCCGGATTCATCCTCTCCGGAATCGGACCGGGCGGATTTTCTTTTAACGGCGCCTGGTACAGAGGGTTGATGCTCGCAGCGGCCTGCGCGGCCGGGATCATCGGTGGCGCGATTTCCGTACCGCTACTTCTGCCTTGGCTGCCTGCGCGGACGTTTGCCTTGAAAGGCCTCCTTACCGGGGGAATATCAGGGGTGATGCTGGCAGCGGCCGGTTGGCGCTACGCCAACGGATGGGAGCTTTTGGCCCTGTTGATCTGTACGGGGGCTTTCAGTTCGATTCTGGCCATGAACTTCACGGGAGCGACACCCTTTACCTCACCTTCGGGTGTCGAAAAGGAGATGCGCCAGGCGATTCCCTGGCAGGGGGCCGCCTTACTTTGTGCCGCAACCATCTGGGTGGTGTCGGCTTTCGCGTGACTATCGGACCCGTTTACGGTGGGATACATTCGGGTCACGACCGTCCATGAAAGGAAATGAGATGAAAACATTCAGGTATCTTCCTGACGTTGTCACCCTGTCCTACGACGCAGATGCCTGCGTGGGATGCGGTATGTGCACGGCGGTTTGTCCACATGGCGTTCTGGTGCTGGAAGGGCGCAAGGCTCTTGTGGCCGACGTCGATGGTTGTATGGAGTGTGGCGCTTGCGCCAACAATTGTCCGGTTGCGGCGATTCGTGTCTCCCCGGGAGTTGGATGCGCTGCCTACATCATTCAGACCTGGATCAAAGGTAAACATTCGGCGGCCTGCTGCTGAGCGCTACTTCCGCCCTCACTAGTGTCCATTTGCCCAGCGAAATAAATTCTCATTTATGAATTGGACACTCAATCGTGCCGTCTATTTTTGCGGATGGGCAATCGCAAAGGAAATCCGCCAGAAACTCTCCGATCCTTTATGTGAAAGTCATCCCCGTCTTATTCCCAGAACTCATGAAAGTGGTGCACCGGTCCGCTGCCCTGTCCGATTCGATAGACTGCCCCGGCCCGGATCGCATCGGCAATGTACTGTTTGGCCCTTTGAGCGGCCGCTTCGATACCAAGGCCTTTGGCCAGGTGAGCGGCGATAGCGGAAGACAACGTGCACCCGGTGCCGTGGGTATTGGGGGTTTGCACGCGCCGATCCGGCATGACCACGATGCGGTTTTCACCGTTGATAAACAACACATCGCTGCTTTCCGAAGTGTGCATGTGGCCCCCCTTGATGAGAACGCTGCGGCAGCCCAGTTTCGACAAATCCCTGGCGGCCGTTCGCATGCCATCTAATCCGTCGATTTTACGTCCCAGTAAGACTTCTGCCTCCGGTAGGTTCGGTGTTACAACGGTTGCCATGGGAACCAGGGCCTTTTTGAGAGCCACAACAGCCTCTTCCTGCAACAAATTATCACCGCTCTGGGCAACCATGACCGGATCGAGAACGATGGTGGTCACACCGTGCTGTTTCAGGCTTGCGGCGACCGATTCGATCAGTTCAGCAGAGTAGAGCATGCCGATTTTAACGGCATCGACACCAATGTCGCCGATGACCGCCGCCATCTGTTGGGCGGCAAATGCGGGCGGCACGGCATGGATACCCGTCACTCCCATCGTATTTTGAGCGGTCAACGCGGTAATGACTGACATTCCATAGCAGCCCAGGGCCGAAAATGTTTTGAGATCGGCCTGGATCCCCGCCCCGCCGCCACTGTCCGAACCGGCAATGGTCAACACTCTCGTGTAATTGCGCAGGGCCACCTCACCATTCTTATCCGCTGGCATGATTCATGACTCCTTTTTGAAGTGATCCCAACCCGTGGGAGCGATGTTCAGTGTCTTGCCGCCGGATTCAAGCAACTCGAAGGTTTTCGCCGCGGTTATTTCACCGATGCGGAAAAGCGGGCGGTGAAAAGTTTCGTTGAAATCTTTGATGAGTCCTTCGGCTTCATCCGGATCGACCGTCACCAGAAGCGCGTAATCTTCTCCTCCGGCCAGAGCATGGTCGATCGGATCGAATCCGAGGTGACGACAGAATTGCTTCAGGGCGGGTGAGAGCGGAATCCGGTCACCGAAAAGACGTGCGCCCACCTTGCTTTGGCGCAGGATGTGTCCGAGGTCGGAACTAAGCCCGTCGCTGACATCTATGGCAGCATGGATTCCTGACCGGCGGGCCATGAAGCGGCCCTCGTGCAGACGGGGGCGCGGAAGAAGGTGGGCATTCAGAAGGGCTTCGAGGTAGGGCTTGTCGGCCTCGATCCGGTTCAGGAGCAGGTGGAGCCCCGCCCGGCTGTCTCCGAGAAATCCGTCTGATAAAATTACGTCTCCGGCCTTGGCACTATCACGGTAAAGGACTTCACTTTCCAAGACCATGCCGGTGACAGTGATATTGATGATCAGATCACGGGTGGAGCGGGTTGTATCACCGCCGAGTATATTGACGTCATATGGGGCGGCCAGAGATTTCATGCCCCGGTAGATGTCTTCAAGTTCGGTGAGAGCGACGTCATCCGGAATGGCGATGCTGACAAACGCGTTACAGGCTGTCCCCCCCATGGCGGCGATGTCGCTCAGGTTGACGGCCAGGGCCTTATACCCGAGATTGAAGCCACTGGTGGCGTCCCGCAGGAAGTGGACGCCTTCCACCAGAAGGTCGGTGGTCACCAGCGTCAGGTGGTCGGCCGCGGTCCGGAAGGCGGCGGCGTCGTCACCGATGGCCTTGACGATCCCCTTGGGCCGGATCAAACATCCCTGACTGATACGGTCGATAAAACCGAACTCTCCGATATCTTTCAGACGCATCTATTTCTGGCCTTTTGAATGACGTGCATCAGCTCTCGGGCTGCCCGTTCGGGATCCTCGGCGGCGACAAGGGCCGATACCACTGCCACACCGTCGGCACCGCTACGGATGGCGGAAGCGGCATTGTCCCGATTCAAGCCGCCGATGGCGACCAACGGGCGCTTCACGAACCGACGGATTTCCGCCAGGCCCTCCAAACCGAGGGCCAGTGCCGTGTCGGTCTTGGTGGGTGTGGCATAGATAGGGCTGACACCGAGATAGTCCGCCCCGTCCTTATCCGCCGCCACGGCATCTTCGACGGATTCGACCGATATGCCGATGAGCATCCGACCGCCTGAAATGGTCCTGGCCATCCGAAGAGGCATGTCTTTTTGTCCCAGGTGAATACCGTCGGCCTCAACGGCCAGGGCCACATCCAGTCGATCATTTATGATGAGGGGAATATGGTAAGTTGCCAATAGATCCTTTATCTTCTGGGCCTCATGGATGAACTCTCGTGTGGTGGCTGTTTTTTCCCTGAGCTGCACACAGGTGATACCGCCACGGATGGCCGATTCAACAATGTCACGGGTGGATCGGCCGCGGGAAAGGCTTCTGTCTGTCACTAAATAAAGACTGTAATCGATGGCTCCCGGTTTCATGGCGGAACGTTCCCGGTGGTGAATGCGTCCCCTGCTGATTCGTCTGTCCGTTGGGAAGCGGACGCAATGACGCGATTACCTGCTGTCGAATCGGCAGCGGTGCTGCAACTCTTCCGGTGTTATCGTGTAGAGGGCATCCAGTAGCTTGATCATGAAGCTGCCCGGTGCGTTGGCACTCTCTGCCGCCACTTCTCCGGCTACTCCAAAGTAGGCCAGGGCCGTGGCTGCGGCGCTAAGCGGGTTTGGATCGACCGCCGAAAAAGCGCCGATCGTTGCGGTAGCCGTGCAACCCGTGCCGGTAACAAAGGCCATTAACGGGTGGCCGTTGGCGATTCGAATTGTCTCAACACCATTGGTGACGAGGTCGACAGGTCCGGTTATGGCCAGGGTTGTGGCCAGCTCGACCGCCAGGATGCCGGCTGCCAGGGCGGCATCGTCCACACCATGGATCGAATCGACGCCTTTCGTACGAGAGTCGGCATGCCGCAGAGAAAGAATTTCAGAGGCGTTACCCCTGAGAACACCCACGCCGACCTGCGACAGGATTTTTTTAGCCGATGCCGTTCGCAAGCTGGTTGCGCCGGAACCGACCGGGTCGAGAACAACCGGAGTGCCCAATGCGGTCGCTTTTTTCCCGGCGACGAGCATCGATTCAACCCAGTCTTCGGTCAGAGTGCCGATGTTTAATACCAGCGCCCCGGCGAAAGAGACCATTTCCTCAACCTCGCTGATGGCATGAGCCATAACTGGTGAGGCCCCCATGGCCAGCAGTGCATTGGCCGTATAATTCATGACCACCAGGTTGGTGATGTTGTGGACCAGTGGTTTCTGATTTCGGATCTCTGCCAGGTTACGTGCAGCCTGTTGCGGTAATTTTTGCATGTTACGACTCCTGTCATGTCCTTTTTGATTCGGGTAATTCTATGTGCTGTGGGTGTGCGCCAGCAACCATTTAACGAGCCGTGAAGTCGATACCTATATAAAAAGGTATCGGTTCACAGGATTGCAACGTCCAATGTGCTTCAGACCCTAAAATTGTAAGCGTTTACAGGGTGTCGCAGATGCAAGGCGGCGGGCGCGCAGACGTACTTTTGTACTTCAAGTGCCCGACAACATAGCAGATGCGGTGCCCTGTGAATGCTTACAAAAAAAGAGCCGTTTCCCATGGGGAAACGGCAGAAAAGATCGGGTCCGAGGACAGGCATTCAGCGACGTTTCCCTACGCTGGTATTACCCAGGTCAGGTTCGGAGGGTATGATCTCAGGCCCGGCGGCCACCCCACGCTTCAAAGCGTACGATAGAAATGATTAAGGACTGGCGAAGCACATGTCAAGCAAAAAGGCGACCGGTGATGCCGGTCACAATGCTTGGAATAACCGATGACAGCGGCGCGCAGGCAACTGCCATGCAAACAGCGCGAATGCGACGCATCAAAGATTTAGCCGGGTGTTGAAAATCGGAGTGAATACCGTATCGCCAAGCACTATCATTTTTGGATCATCTCCAAAAAAGTTTGTGGTTTTTGCGGGTAAATGATTCATAATATTATTAGAATAAACACATAAATTAGCCGCAGACACACGCTGACATAACGCAGACAAACCCTTTATACCCGGGCGACTTGCCCGGGTATAATATGTATGCCTTTCAGGCAGAAAAGCAGATGGCCTCGCGCAGCGACTGCTTGTTTTGCCTCCGCAGGTCGCGGAGGCAAAAGTCTGTGTCCGTCAGTGTCTGTCGAGCGAGCGAAGTGAGCGGGCGGCCAATTCAGAAACGCTATGATCCATGCATGAGCTTCGCATCAATCTACACCTTTAGAACCCCAGGTCCTCATTGATCAGAACCACCTTGATCCGACCTTTTGGGAAAGATTTTTCGGTGATGGTCCATGTGTTGCAGATCCGATCTGGGCTTTTGCATTCATCACAGATAGAGGTTTTGCGGCAGGGTGTATTTTTTTCCAATCGCATGGCATTGACCGGTGCCGCATAGTTTTTAATGCGATAGAAGGCTTCCTCAAGATCGGAGACGATCTTGTTGCGACCGACCAGGACCACCACATGCTTGGGTCCGAACGTTATTCCACCGATCCGGTTGCCGATCATATCGAGATTGACGAGTTGACCGGTTTCGGTAACGGCATTGGTTCCGCTGAAAAAAAGATCCACCAGCAGAGACCGACGCCGGCGTTCCAGCATCTCTTCCACCGGAATCGTTTTGTCGAACGTATCGAGAACCTCAATGTCCGGGCGGGCCTTGAGGGCATCATAGAGACCGACGGCAGAGAAGGTCATCGAGCCACCCCAGGATATGCTGGCGGGCTTTAGCGCCGAAAGAATTGTTTCTAAGACCAGCTTCTTGGCCTCGGCGGTATTTCCGCACACATACGCGTCGAAATTGTTCGCTTCCAACGCCTTCTTTAGCGCTTCCAGACGGATCTTCCAGTAAGTGACTATGGGGCTTCTCATCATTTTGTCCTTTCGCCGGTAGTATTGGTTAGTGTCCGTCCATGAAAGGCATCTTTCGGCCCGGGCCGATGTTCTCGCTCCTTGTAATTCTCGACGTAGCGCCGCTACGCCTGCGGTTACAAAATCGCTGCGGCCTTGGCCGGGGCCCAAATCTACCATTTCTGGACGGACACGCGTTAGCCATCCATTAATGGTCTTCTTTACGCTGGGTCCCGCCGGATTATCCGAAGGTTTCCGACTGCGGTGAACGACAAGTCCGTGGCACCGGAAACCTTTGCGTGGCCCTCGCAAAAAAAGCAGCGGGTTTTCGTGTCTATTTGGAGGCTTAAAAAAACGTTCACATAACGGATTTTTTAATAACCACGATACATAGAGCAACGTTTCTGGACCCTGTATAGTGAACCCAGTCGAAAAGTGTCAAGTAGGGGATTCAAACAAGATCGTTTGATTTGTTTACCAGGAATTGAGTTTAAGATCTGCGAACCAAACTCTTTCTCCGCCGCCAGGCAGAAGCGCTGCCTGGTGATTGGGGAAACACCTTGCGAGCGCGCGGGTTCCCCTGTATAATACGCGACACGAATTACCCATTTTTCGCTGTCGGGGAAACCGCCCCGGCCATGCCTTTAGTCAGATACCACCCCTAAAAGGGGGCCGTTTTGATATTCATTTTCACCGCAGAGACGCTGAGTACGCTGAGAACCTGTTTAATTTTTTGCTTTCCGCTGAGAGGGCGGAAAGCAAAAATCATCAGCCTTTAGAGGCTTCAACTTGCTACTGTCAATAAGATAGCCACATAAGTGGCTTGTTTGTCTATCAAAGCTGAAAGCTTTTCCTTTGCCGTCCTCTCAACGGCAAAGGAAGAGTAATACATTCTCTGCGATTTTTGCTTCTCGAGCGCAGCGGGCGGTTTATGCTCACTCAGCTATCCGCATCGCATAGCTTGGATCATCCCGCCTGACTCAGCGGGAAGGTATAAGGGATTAATTAAAGGCTCAGCGGCATCGAAGACAATCAGGAGACAGGTGGATGGAAAAGTTTTTCGGAGAAATTTTCCTTCAGGCGATCGAGATTTTTACACTGGTCGTCGGTGTTCTCGGTGTGTTCCTGTCTCTGCTGTTGCTACTTGTGCCGCAGAGGCTAAAAAAAACCGGCATGATTTTGAACCGTTCGGTGGACATTGAGTCAAAAATCACCCATTTCATCGATAGAGATATTCCGACCGAAAACCTGTTTTACCGCCACAACATCATTTCCGGGGTCTGCCTGATTGTCTCCTCGGCGTTTATTCTGGTGTTTTTATTCTATCGCCTCGATGTTGAAGGCTTCCTGAAAGTTTTTTTCGCTGACGGAAAATTCAATACCACCGATGAGATCCTTTTCAGCACCATGGCCCTGATCGGCAAGATTGCCGGTGTGATTGGCATGCTGATCGGATCGATCTTGTTGTTCAGCCCCGAGCAAATGCGGCAGATCGAAAAGAGGGTGGACACCTGGTTTGCGACCAAACCGCTATGGGATAAACTGGATCGCCCCTTTGAGAGCGTGGATGCCCTCGTATTCCGGCGACCGACGTTCTTCGGTATCATCGGCCTGGTTACTTCGCTATTTTTGACCTTCCTGGCCATTAAGAATCTCCTCGATTAGGGCCGCGCCCTCCATTACCATTAACCTCCGTGGCAATTTTCACCAGTGTGAGTAAAAAATATACAGTTATGGGCCTTATCCTTTCTCGTTGCGGGTAAAAAGGTTACACAACTCGGTTGCCAAAACGTCCCAGCGTCCCTATACTTATTCATTAACACCCAATTTGAGGGTTTCATATTTCGAAAATATGAAACCCTCAAATTAGGTCCTGGAATGTTGATGAACCCGGCTTGATAATTTTCATGCTACGTGTGGGCGAATCGATTTCTGTGGTTGGCACCAGTTTTGCTTCGCATACGATCCATGCAAAAGTCAAAAAAAATTAACCGGCTCTGGACCGGCGTGCCGGTTTGGATCTTCATTGGAACGGTTCTCATACTGATTCCGGTTTTTATCGTTCTGACCGTTGAGAACATAAATCGGCAAAAGGAGAACACCGTCCGGTTACTCGTGGAAGAAGGCGCAGCGTTGATCCGTTCTTTCGAGGCCGGGGCCCGAACCGGAATGATGGGCCACATGATGGGTGGTTTCAAACTGCAGCACCTGCTGTCTGAAACGGCACAACAACCTGACATCATCTACCTAATGGTTACCGATGCCAACGGAGTCATCTTTGCCCACAGCGACCTCACCCAAGTCGGTAAGACACACGGTCGCGACCTCGATTTCGAACAGATATCCCAAACAACATCGGTACAATGGCGGCGGGTAAATTCAGATGACGGGCGCGAGTCCTTTGAGGTGTATCGACGATTCGATCCCGGATCCCCCTGGGGGCGGGTGCCGGGCAGGAAGGGGGCGCCAGCGCACATGATGCCGGCGTTTCCGATGGATCAACGCAACGCCCAGGAACCGCAGTTCATATTTGTGGGGCTCGACAATGCCGCTATTCTTGCTGCTCAACTGAGCGATTCCCGCCACACGATCGTGATGGCGGTTGTTTTGTTGTTTGTGTGCGTGTCCGGCATATTGCTGCTTTTCATGACCCAGGGTTACCGATCCACCCGGGCGTCGTTGGACCGAATAAAGGCTTTTTCGGACAACCTGGTGGAACATATGCCCATCGGGCTGATTGCCCTCGATGACCGGCACAAAATCGCTTCGTTCAACCCGGTGGCGCAGTCAATCCTCGGTTTTGCACCGGATCGGGTCATTGGACATGCCGCCGCGGATGTGTTGCCGGGCGAAATCTTCAGTGAGATTGAAAGTTTGTCACCAACCGGCAATGTGATCGAGAGAGAAATAGAATGTCGCATTAAAGGCGCAGATCGGCTGCCCCTGTCATTCAGCGCCAGCCCATTGTTTGACGGCGAAAAACGTTTTCTCGGATTTGTACTGCTTCTCAAGGATCTGCGGGAGGTCCACGCGCTTCGTAAAGAAATTCTTCGTAACCAGCGCCTGGCGTCCGTGGGACGCCTGGCCGCCGGGGTGGCGCACGAGGTCCGCAACCCCCTCAGCTCCATCAAAGGGTTCGCTACCTATTTCAAGGAGCGCCACCGAGATAAACCAGAGGATCAGCAGATCGCCGGGATCATGATTCAAGAGGTCGATCGCCTCAACCGGGTGATCGGCCAGCTGCTCGATTTTGCCCGGCCAATTAAAATCATTCCGAAAAAGGTTTCGGTTCAACGGTTGATCGCAGATGCTCTTAAACTGGTGGAAGCCCAGGCGGATGAGAAGAATATTCACATAGAATGGCATGCCGCCGAGAGACTGCGCGACGCCTTTCTTGACACGGACCGGATCAACCAGGTCCTGTTGAATCTGTTTCTGAATGCATTGGAGGCCATGGAATCCGGCGGCTGTCTGACCGTTGAAGCGGATAGGGACGATGAGGGGCGTTGGATCCTCATCCGCGTGTCCGACACCGGTCATGGCATTTCCGCACAGGATTTATCCAAAGTTTTCGACCCTTACTACACGACCAAATCAACCGGAACCGGCCTGGGACTGGCGATCGCCCACAATATCGCCGATGCCCACGGTGGCAGAATCGATGTGGCGAGCCGTGCCGGGCAGGGGACAACCTTCACCGTCCGGGTTCCACTTACCGGGCAGAAAGACGTTCGATGAGTGCAGGACACCCTATTCTTGTGGTCGATGATGATGCCGCCCACCGCACCATGCTGCGAACCCTTTTGACTCAATGGGGTTACACGGTGTTTGACGCCGACGACGGTCAAACGGCTGTCGAAAGTGTACAGGAAAGATATTACGACCTGATTCTCATGGATGTGCGGATGCTGAAAGTGTCCGGTCTCGAAGCACTCGAGAGAATAAAAGATTACAATCCGGCCATTCCAATTATCATCATGACCGCCTTTTCTTCGGTTGAGACCGCCGTGGAGGCTCTGAAGAAAGGCGCTTACGATTACCTGACCAAGCCGCTCGATTTCGACAAGCTGAAACTCATCATCGGCCGGGCCGTCGAACACATTCAGCTGAAGGCCGAGAACCGCATGTTGAAGGAAACCCTTGGAAAACACTTCGACCGGCGCAACATCATTGGGAGGAGCCCCTCCATGGTCCGGCTGCTGGAGTCCGTGGCCCAGGTGGCGCCGTCCGAGGCCACCGTGCTGATTACAGGCGAATCCGGAACGGGCAAGGAACTGATTGCCGGCGCGCTCCACTTTAACAGTCACCGAAAGGACGGCCCCTTCGTCAAGATCAACTGTGCCGCATTGACCGAGACCCTACTCGAATCGGAACTGTTTGGACATGAGAAGGGCGCCTTTACCGGTGCCGAGCGCAGAAAAGAGGGCTGTTTTTTACAGGCCGATGCCGGCAGCCTCTTTCTTGACGAGGTCAGCGAGATGTCGGTCACCATGCAGGTCAAATTGCTGCGGGTTCTGCAAGAGCGGGAGGTGATTCGGGTCGGGGGCGAAGTGCCGCTGCCGGTGGATGTCCGGGTGATCTGCGCCACCAACAAGAACCTGGAAGATCTGCTCCAAGAGGGGGAATTTAGGGAGGATCTGTATTACCGGCTGAATGTGGTCGGGCTGACCTTGCCGCCGCTGCGCAGCAGAAAGGACGATATTCCCTTGCTGGCCCAGCATTTCCTGGAAATGTTCGCCGCTAAAAACAACAAGATGCTCGAAGGCTTCACACCCCAGGCGCTGGATGCGATGTTGAGGCATGAATGGCCGGGAAACGTGAGGGAATTGATGAACGCCGTCGAAAGAGGGGTTGTATTGGCCCGGGGTCAACTTCTGGACGCGCCTGACTTGCGGTTGTCCGGTGAACAGCCACCGCCATCGGCAGACGGCTATGCTGCGGAAGCTGGGATTCCGGAATCGTTGGCGGCGGTCGAACAGGCCGCCATCCTCAAGACCCTTGATATGGCTGGGGGTAACAAAAGCGAAGCCGCTCGGCGCCTCGGCATCACCCGGAAAACCTTGCACAAGAAGTTGAAAAAGTATGGAGCAACCGATGCAACCGACTAACCCGGATATTTCATGAAATCTTTTCGCAACTATGAATAAATTAATTTAATTTTACCTAATTTGAGCGATTGTCGAGGTGCCGCAGCTACAAGGAAGATGTCGTTCCGCTATAGTCGGCTATGCGGGACGGCATATGACGCTGTAGATGTGGCAAGATAGGCAATCCCGACGGGTTTCAAATTTTAAAATCAAACTTTGATAGGATTCCTTATAAATAAAGCAGTTCCCCCTCCATTTAATATTTGAAACGCTCACTTTAGGTTTTAGCTACTTGACATGTAATGGACGTATTTGGGTCAAAGTACAATTTGCAACTTATGAATTTTAGAGAAAAGCCGAAAAGTTTTCACCTTTTGGGCGCTCCCTGAGGCATCCATTGGCTGCGTTATCCTGCATTGCTGGATTTCTCGCCTATTTATATGTAATTCGGTGAGTCGTCAAGGGCTTGCAGTAGGTTGACTACGGCGGTACCCTTGAGTGCCTTGCCATTGAATCCCTCAGGGACGTGAAATATTCGGGTTAACCCGAATATTTCAAGGAAATTTTGCCAGGCGGTTGCGAAAGAAAAACAATGCCGGGCGATGACGGGTGATACCGGAATCCTGTTTTGTCGCCATGGTGTCATCGACAGATGAACGGTTCGCGCTTTACTCGCGGCCAACAGGCCTTATATTGTTAGAACTTTTGTAGTTGTTCACAGGGTTGCACCGTCCGATGTGCATCAAGCCACCTATTTGTAAGCATTTGCGGGGTGACGCAGATGCAAGGCGTCGGGCGCGCAGACGTACTTTTGTACTTCAAGTGTTCGACAACTAGGCAGATGCGTTACCCTGTGAATGCTTACGAAATTTCACTGAGCGCAAGGACAGAAAATGAACGATTCCACGTCCCTCATTCGACGGTGTCCCACATGCGGCATGCGAAACAAGATCCCGGCCGATAAAGCCGAAACCACTGCCCGGTGTGGTAAATGCCATGCCCTTATGCAGCCCTCTTCCGCAGCCGGGGACGCATCCGTCAGCTACACCGTCCGCTGTAGCGAATGCAAAACGCGCAACCGGGTGCCGGGTCACAAGATCGATGCGGGTGCCAAATGCGGTAAATGCGGATCGGCTCTGGCCACCGCCGAACTCTTCATTCCTCAGCCGGTCATGGTGACCGATTCCAATTTTGAAAGCACGGTCATGGCATCGCCACTGCCGGTTCTTCTATTTTGCTGGGCCCCCTGGTGCCCGACCTGCGGTGCCGTCGCTCCCATTATCGATGATTTTGCCAGAGAGTCCAAAGGCAAGATCCGGGTCGGGAAGGTCAATATCGACACCAATCAGCAGATTGCCGCTCGCTTTAACATCCTCAGCGTGCCTTACCTGTTCATTTTTGACAATGGCGAACTAAAGGAGAGCCTGCCGGGCGGGATGCAGAAGCATCAATTGATGATGAAGTTGGCCCACTATCTCTGATGAAATCGATATGAAAGATAACTGTCGCCTGCTGGTAGAATCGGTCTGCCATCTTCTTCGGAACGGACTCGAAGCCGACGGTAGACTCGTCGACTATATCGATGCGGTATTTTCCTGCCCATCCATCATCGATCTGAAGCAAATCATCGGCGATAACGCCAACCCGGATCGGGACGGTCTGCTGGAACTTATTTTCTTCCCTGACGAAACGATTCAGCAAGAGATTGAAGACACCCTGGGAGATGGCGTTTTCAGCCGCCAGGATATCGCTGCCGTGATTGACGAATTGTCAGGGCGCCAACTGCGGACGAAGCTCCTGTTTCCAGACGGACGCGGCACACTCACACTCGACTTTCCCGGGGACGTGATCGGCACCTTCCTGCATCGCCTCAATCTGACCCGGCGGATAAACGCCAAACTATTGGATTCTCTTGCGTTACATATTGCCCCTTTGAAACGCACGGCCGTCAAAGTGAAACTGCGCAACATCCGCAAAAACTTTGGTGAAAACAAAGTGCGGTTTCTGACTGATTTTTTCGAAGGGATGGGTTCGGACGGACAGTTCTTTGCCTGCCTCGATTTCATGCTGGACATGTTGGAAGACATTGAAGACGACACGGAAGTATTCGATGAATTGACCAAAAGACGTCAGGCCTGCCTGATACAGCTCCAGAAAACCCTGCTGTTCGAAGAGCGGCTGAAGCAAGACAATATCGAAACGCTGATGATGCGCGGTGAGCGTGCCGCCCACTTGCCGAAACACGAATTGCAGATGAAACTTGCCCTCATTGAACACATCAGCCTTTCGGTATTTGGAAAGGTTGCCGTGGTAGCTCCCGAGGTCCAGGATGGCCCCGGGTTCGCTCTCCAATCAGCCGAGGATCTCAGAGATCTGTTAAGGCGCGTTTTATAGCTTTTTATGTTTTCCTGAGGCCGGCAATAGATCCTCATGACCGACCGGTCATCCCGCTAATGCGGGACGTTCAGGCCTCGTAGCTCCGGAAGATGGTACCGGGGTCAGCGGAAAACATGAAGGAAAGTAAACTCTGCGCTCTTTGCGCCTCTGCGGTGAATATTCCCTTTTAAGCACCAACAATCTTATTGCCGAAGCCATACGTCGTCGCTGTTTACAAACAAAGCATTATCGCGTAAAAAGAGCGTTCGAAATGGATTGACTTGACCGTCTCTGCCCCGGATGTTCGATTCCACAGCACGCCGCAAGGCAGGGGAGATTCAAATTTTGTGAGAAGGAGAATCAGATGAAATGGGTGATTCGTAGTGTCGTGTTGGTGCTCGTCCTGGCCGGGGCATACCGGGTGGCCGTCACGACGGTAGATGCCGCCGGTGCGGCAGACAGCCTGGAAATGCTCATCGAACAGATCGAACGCCGCTATGATGTGGCTGGTTTTACGGCCGATTTCCGCCAGATCTCCACCATCAAGGCCATGGATATCGCCGATGAGGCCAAGGGGAAGATATACGTTCGGAAACCCGAGATGATGCGTTGGGAGTACGAAACCCCCGATCCCCAACTCATCATTACCAACGCCGATCGACTTTGGATTTACCGCCCGCAGGACAACCAGGTGATTCTCGGCAAGGCACCGGCTTTTCTGGCCGGCGGCAAGGGCGCCGGGTTTCTGGCCGATATCAGGGTGCTGCGCCGAAAGTTCGAGATATCCAAGGTGTCTTCAGACGATGACCAGTATCATGTCCTCAAACTCGTTCCGCTCGACAAATCGGCCGATGTTGCCGAGATCCTGCTGCTGGTGGCCAAGGATTCATATGCTGTCCACCAGGTGGTAACCTACAACGCCTATGGCGATGAAACCCGCATCACTCTGTTGAATGCGCGTCTCGATGAGATACCGGACTTATCGCTTTTCACCTTTACCATCCCGGAGGGCACCGATGTGGTGACCATGGATGAATAGAAACTATCTCAAGATGACAGATATCAGGCAAAAAATCAGAGGGTTGGTCGCAGATCGCCGGGCCGTTATTCTGGCCCACAACTATCAGCCGCCGGAGATTCAGGAACTGGCCGACCTCTGCGGCGATTCACTCGAACTGAGCATCAAGGCGTCCCAGACCGATGCGGAGGTCATCGTATTTTGCGGTGTCCACTTCATGGCCGAAACCGCCTCGATCATCTCACCCGGAAAAACCGTTCTTCTTCCCCGGCATGATGCGGGATGCCCCATGGCCGATATGGTCGACCCGGATTCACTCGCAGCAAAACTGACCAAGCTAACGCCGATGCCGGTGGTTACCTATGTGAATTCGACCGCAGCAGTTAAAGCCCTTTCGACGATTTGCTGCACGTCGGCCAACGTCGTGCGGGTTGTCAACAGCCTGCCCGAAGATGAAATTCTCATGACGCCAGACCGGAACCTTGCCCTGTATGCGGCCTCCCAGACGAACAAGAAAATTCAGATATGGGAAGGCTATTGCCCCACCCACGATCGTTTGACCCCTGGAGATGTAAAGACGGCCAGAGAGAAGCATCCAGGGGCCGTTTTTATCGCCCATCCCGAGTGCCGGCCGGAGGTGTTGGCGCTGGCAGATGCCGTTGCGAGCACGTCCGGAATGCTGCGTTACGTGCGGGAATCGAGCCATGGGGAATTTATCGTTGGAACCGAATCCGGTTTGTTGTATCCCATGAAAAAGGACAATCCAGGCAAAGCGTTTTACCCGGCCTCGGAAAAAATGGTGTGCCCGAACATGAAGAAGATTTCGCTGGATGATGTGGCCCGAAGCCTGGAAGACATGACAGGGGAAGTAAAGGTTCCGGAAGATATACGCCAACCGGCATTGAAGGCGGTGCAAAAAATGTTGGATCTGTCGAAGTGATAGGAATGAAAATAGATGCGCTGGCCGGCATTGCCTGGTCTATACCAGGTCTTCCGGAATATCGGCATTGGTATAGACCTTCTGAACGTCTTCACAGTCCTCCAGCATGTCCATTAGCCGGATCATCTGCTCTGCTTCCTTTCCGGTGAGGTTTGTCGTTGACTGCGGCAACATGGTGACCTCGCCTTCGATCGTGGCAATGTCGGCCTTCTCGATGGCGGCCATCACGTCCTCGAAATCTTCGGGTGCGGTAATGACTTCGAAGTTGCTGTTATCCTCGCGAACATCTTCGGCACCGGCCTCCAGGGCGACCTCCATCAATGTGTCTTCGTCTGTCGCCGAACGCTCCACCACGATGTATCCTTTTTTATCGAACATCCAGGCCACACAGCCGTTTTCTCCCATACTGCCGCCGTTTTTGTTGAAAATGAATCGAATTTCAGATACGGCCCGGTTTTTGTTGTCTGTCAGCGAGTCGATCAGGACCGCGGCGCCGCCGGGACCGTAGCCTTCGTAGATGCTCTCATCGTAACTGACGCCCTCGAGTTCCCCGGTGCCTTTCTTGACTGCCCGATCGATATTGTCTTTGGGCATGTTCTCGCTTTTAGCGGCTTGTATGGCACTGCGTAGACGGGGATTCGCGTTCAGGTCACCGCCGCCTATACGCGCAGCCACAGTGATTTCCTTGATGAGCTTGGTGAAAATCTTTCCCCTTTTGGCGTCGCTGGCCGCTTTTTTATGTTTGATGGTGGACCATTTACTATGGCCTGACATGGTTTCCTCCTATCGTCTTCCGATTGCGATGATAAATATTTCCCTGCTGGCCTTGCGGCTGCTTTGGGGTTTAAAGATTTTTAACTTATCGAAGACATTGCTGACCTCATTGCGATAGGTCTCAAATTCCGCACCCTGAAATATCTTGCTAACAAAAAGGCCGCCGGGTAGCAACGAGCGGACAGCCACATCCAGTGCCGCCCGGCAGAGATTGTAGGAGCGTGCCGCATTGGCCGCCTTCTGACCGGTGGTTGCCGGGGCCATGTCGCTCAATACGGCATGATAGCCTTGGCCGATATTCGCCAGCAGGGCCTCACCCGGAGAAAGTATATCACCGGTATGAACGCTGACATTTTCCGGCAGCCGAATGGTGACCGGCTGCAAATCGACGCCGACGACCGTTCCGCGGGGTCCGATCATCTGCGCAGCATACAGCAGCCATGAACCGGGCGCACAACCCAGATCGAGAACCCGGTTGCCCTTTTTGAGCAGGCGAAACTTGCGCTGCATTTCCTGCAGCTTGAATACGGAGCGGGCCGGATACTTTTCCTTGCGGGCGCGTTCCGTGTAATGATCATCCCATCGGTTGCGTTTGGTCGCGGGCCGTTTCATAGAAAAATATTTCCCTATAATATTATTGGCCGATTCCCGTCAAGATCAATGCAACGCCCACGCCACCTCCTGCCGAGTAGACCCCCTTTAGAAAAAAGGTGGGGTCTTCCCAATCTCCGGGGAGTGACGTTCCATCGGTTAACACCCTCCACGAATATGTAATGGCATCGTTAAGTGTCCAATTCAGAAATGAGAATTTTTTCCGCTGAGCAAGGCCGTATCCCGTCGTGGCGGGATACAGCGAAAAAAAGGCCATTTATGGATGGACACGAGTTAGAACTTATTTCAAAAATAAGGATTAGAGTTCATGGCAAGGCACGAATCGGCGAAAAAGCGGAGCATACATGAAGTATGTGAGCACTTTGAGCCGTTTCGTAACACCGCCATGGGCGCTTAGAATATTTTTGAGATGAGTTCTAGAATAGCGTCTCGATTCCCTCGGCGATGTTGCGAATACCGGACAAGGTCATCCCGCCGATATTAGTCAGACGCTTGTGGTTGCTCCGGGGTAGAAGACAGTGCGTAAATCCCATTTTCTTCGCTTCGGTAATCCGGGTTTCGATCTGTCCGATACCGCGCACTTCGCCTGTCAGCCCCACTTCGCCGAGAACTATCGTACTGTCGGGAATCGATTTGTCCAAAAAGCTCGATGCCACGGCAGCGACAATGCCCAGGTCGACGGCCGGTTCGTCTATTTTAACACCGCCGGCGACGTTCATGAATATATCGTGTCCCAGCAGATGCATGCCGAGCTTCTTCTCCATGACCGCCACCAGCAACGATACGCGACTCTGGTCCAGCCCGAGGATGGTCCGCCGGGATGTTCCGAAACTGCTGCTGCTGGCCAGGGCCTGGATTTCGACCAGAATCGGCCGGGTGCCCTCCAGGCTGGCCGTTACGACCGAACCGGGGGCATCAGTCGGGCGCTCGGCGAGAAAAACGGCCGACGGGTTGCCGACTTCTTCCAAACCCCGGCCCTTCATTTCGAAAACGCCGATTTCGTTGGTGGATCCGAAGCGGTTTTTGACGGCGCGTAGTATCCGGAAGACATGGTTCCGGTCGCCCTCGAAATAGAGCACCGTGTCCACCATGTGTTCGAGAAGCTTCGGTCCGGCAATGGCCCCTTCCTTGGTTACGTGGCCGACCAGGAAAAAGGGAATACCGCTGCGTTTGGCGGTGAGCATCAGGCGGACCGTCGACTCTCTGACCTGGGAGATGCTTCCGGGTGCCGATGTCAGCTCGCTGTTGAACATGGTCTGGATCGAATCAACAACCACGACCGTCGGTTTCACCTTGACCACCATCTGCAGGATGCTCTCCAGTTCCACTTCGGCGGCAACCAGCAACTGGGGCGAAACGGTCCCCAGCCGTTTGCTGCGGATGCGGATCTGGCGGATCGACTCCTCGCCGGACACATAGAGCACCCGGTGACCGTTGACGGCCAGGCCATGGAGGGCCTGGAGCATGAGCGTGGATTTTCCGATACCGGGATCCCCGCCGATCAACACCAGGGTGCCGGGGACAACTCCCCCGCCGAGAACGCGGTCGAACTCGTCGATCCCGGTGAGCCATCTGTATTCGGATTCGATTTCGATGGCGTCTATGGGCACCGGTTCGGCCGCGGTCGCTGCCAGCGACCGGCTCTTGCCGAGTGGCGACAGCGGCTGTTGGCGTTCCTCGGTGAAAGCGTCCCAGCTGCCGCAGTCAGGACATTTTCCCATCCATTTGGGCGCCTGATATCCGCATGACTGGCAGACAAATATTGTCTTGGCCGTCTTTTTCACGGTTTAAAAATCCTTCTGATTATGTTAAATTATAAACTTTTAGCACTTCGATACAGCGGGTGCAACCGGTATATCATACGCATATAATGCGCTTTGGATGAAAAACAGCGGATCTGTTATGGATGGAGGGAAATGAAAAGGATTAATGCGGGACGACGCTTGATGGCAATAACGATGTTGGGTTTTTTAACCGTTGCGGTCTCAGCCGCACTTGCGACCGGCACTGACGACAAGGGGGAATATTACGGCTCGTTAGAGCAGAGGCTCATTGACGACGGTTTCGATGAAACCTTTATCCGCCAGTTGTATGCCCGGCCGGAGGTCAAGTTCGAAACCAAGGGGATATCGGCGTATTTTGTCCACCGTGAATCCAAGGTCAACTACGGCCGTTACACGGATCGGATTCATATCGACAAGGCCAGAGAATACATGCAGCGCCACAAGACGGCCTTCGACCAGACGGAAATGGTTTACGGCGTTGATCGCGAAGTGATTACGGCCATTATACTGGTTGAAACCCAGCTGGGGACGTTGACAGGGAACCGGTCGGTTCTGAACACCCTTTCAACCATGGCGGCCCTCTCCGATCCCAAAGTAAGGAATCTGTTGTGGCCCGAGGTAAAAAATACACCGGGGCTGACCCGCAAGGTTTTTGATCAGAAGGCGGCCAAGAAATCCGGCTGGTCTTACAGGGAATTGAAGGCCTATCTTCGCCACACCACCAACGAGGGTTTCGATCCCGTTGTGTTGAACGGGTCGTTCGCCGGTGCCATGGGCATCTCCCAGTTTATGCCCAGCAATATCGATCAACTGGCCAAAGACGGCAATAACGACGGCAAGATCAATCTGTTCGACGATGAAGATGCCATTGCCAGCATCGCTTTTTATCTGAAACAGCACGGCTGGTATCCGGGCATCGCGCGGAAAAAAGCGGCCAAAGTCATCTATCATTACAATCACAGTGACCCCTATGTCGACGCGATATTAAATGTCACCGAAATATTGAAAACGTGATAATGAACCTGAAATTAATTGCCATATTCCTCGGCCTGTGCGTGCCTTTTTTCCTTCTGACGATCTGGGCCGTTGTCGATGTCGCCCAGCGCGACTTCGAATCCAACCCCAAAAAAGTGCTCTGGTGGATCGTTGCCTCGATTCCGTTTGTCGGTTTCATCCCCTATTTCTTGGTCGGCATCCGTCAGGGGAAAAAGTCAGAAAAATAGAAACAGAGCGACCCTCAATCGGGATGGGAATAGAATCCGATTGACTTTAGGGTGCAACTTATCTATTAAAACCAGATTATCTGTATAGATTGTGGTCCCATCGTCTAGTGGTTAGGACGCCGGCCTCTCACGCCGGTAGCGGGGGTTCGAATCCCCCTGGGATCACCATCAATAAAATCAGGGACTTACATAAGTTTGTGAGTCCCTAAATTTTTGAAGTGTTTAATGATACCCAACAATTCCAATCTTTTTTTTTCCACTCACCTTCCTATTCGATTTTAAAGATTATGGTTTATTCTGAAACACATTTTTAGATAAGATCCAGTTTCCAAGATCCTAACTATACAATTATGGCTATATGTGTACCCATATCCACAATGTGATTTTGCAAGATATTTCAAAGCCCCATCTATAACATTCTCATTCAGGAGCCATGATTAATAAATCCATTCTGCTTATCGGTTTGATTATTCTGAATTGGAATAGTGTGCAAGGTGACGATTCAGCTTGTCGGCTTTTTTACTCTAAATTATCAAAACTGCCTCATAACGAATTGACGGTAAACACCAATGGATTTGTTTCATCGTGGGACGGAAAACAAAGGGATGGGTGTGAGGTTATATTTGAAGCTGACGAATCAATGGTAACAGGGGAGGTAGTGCGCCAGAAATTTAATTCGTTTAAAAGTTTGCAGGGTTGGTCCATTAATGAAAAATATATAGCCGATGGGCCAGGATCATCGACAGTTGGCATTGAGGATGATCAAAATATATGTATCCTTAATTGGTCGCAGCATTCTTGGATTGATGAAACAATAAATGAAATTAAGCAGAGCGACCAGATTCGTATGACCATTCAGTGTTTATCTAAATTGTCTGAATAAGTCGGCCGAGTATCAAGTTGTAAAATATTCAGATTAAATCTGACAGAATAAAATCCAAGCTCTAACCCTATCCGACAGTCTGAAGATATATCAGTTCCATTTTTAACTCTTACGGATTTTCAGTTTATTGATATGTAATCATTACCCGAGAGCCACTTCAATTGACCACTATATGTGGGGGGTGCCTTGGAATCGTCGTCGCTCCGGGTAGTGGCAAGTTTACGTGTAGAAAGATGAATATAATCGGAGTGGATAAAAAATCGAGATAGGGGGAGATCTCACGACCTCCGCCCTCTCACACCACCCGGCTTACGGGACCGTACCGGGCGATTCACATAGTTTTGACAATTATATCGCAGCAAGCTCGGGGATTTAGACCCTAATGAGAATTACTACAACTAAGATGACTATTTATCAAGTCTCTTAGGGCAACTGACTTTATACTACTGGACACCAAATAATCTGCAATTTTTTTGTGCCCTTCAATGCCATTTTCAGCAATGCTTTATACGAAGTCCCAGAGCAAGAACAACTCCATAGTTTTTACATCTTTCTGTTCATTCTCTTGAGCTTCTTTCAGCTTGTTTACCCTCATCCTGATGTCGTCCAGATCCATTTGCTATCCCTTGGAATTGTAAAATGTAATTTTTAAAATGGGAATACAGATGCGTTAACAAAAGGGTAGAACCCAAAATGAATCTGCCCTTTCATCAATAGCAAATGATTCTACCTGAAATCGACATCCTCACTATAAGGATTTGGTCCGACTACAAGATCTATCTCGCTGGATAATGTAGTAAAACCAAATGTAGATGAAACCAACTGATAGATGCCAACAGGTAGTGAAACGTTATAGTCAGTATCGTTTCCATTACCATTTGCAACGTTAATCGTTTTTATCTCAATCATCTCCCCAGCAACACATTCTGTGCATGTCACAACATCAACTTTCTGACGAAAACTCAAGGTTGCATACTGTAATTCAGATCCATTTGTAGGGATTATCACTTTACCTGAGACTGTTTTGCTGGTTGCAGGGCCCATAAGGTTAAAATCAACTAAATTAAGTGCCCCTCCTGCCACGACTTCGACTCTATCTACACCGGGGGAATATCCATCCATAAAAGCAACGATGTTATGAACTCCCGGTTCAACAAACAGGCTGTAATCACCGTTGATATCAGTCAAAGTTGATGCTGTAACAATAACCTTATCCTTATCATCAGTAGCACCGGACTCATATTGCTGCGCTGTTACAAGAACACCCTCAATTTCACCTGACAGATCAGAGACTTTACCCTTGATAATCGAGTATTCTTCCTGCTCACCTAACTTTATGGTCGGCTTTAAATGCCATTGTCCGCTGCTACCAGCCTGAACGACAGATCGACATGCATCAAAATCCAAGATCAACTCTGTGGTTTGATTTGCAGATATAAAGTAGCCCCCGACAATTTTGACACCGGTCTTATCTCCACTTGGAACCTTCAGTTCGTGGCTTTCAGGGTCAATAGCGTCATTGGGATCTTTGTCGATGATAACGTAGTTGGCGAAAGGATGCGCTTGACTCAATATATTTATTGTTCCCTGTTCAGGTAATTCATCGAGTATCAATCTCATTTGTGTATGGTGTCCGGCTGGCAGCTCAACGATACCAAGATCCAAACGTACCCCATTTACAAGCTCAAGGAGATTGACCGTCACTGGATAATCGATACCCTGTTGTATGGATCTCCAGCTTTTAGAACTATTCTCATTACCACCAAGATGAAACTGTATGTCACGGATGGTAACGTAAACGGCTGCATAGTCCTCTGATGCAGAGTCCACAAGTGCCACGGAGGCTGTACCGGTTTCAACAATTCCACCACTGCTCGAGCCACCACCTCCTCCGCCACACGAAATCAGACCAAGGATGCACACTATCGATAATATCAAGCTGAGATATTTGTTTGATGTGATTTCCATTTTTCTATTTTAACCCCCAATATCAATAGATTACGATAATTCCATTAATTGTTAACGACATATTCAGACTTACGTATTTATTTCATTTCCTTATGGGCCCATTTGTTTGATTTATTCTTTTTGGCCTGCCCCGGTGGATATTTTTTCTTATGCTCAGTGTGATATTTATACGGTTTATCAGTGGTCATATCAACGACAACGTAACCACCAAGGTCTGCATATAGATGGTTCGGCAGTGAAGCAGCTACAGTCCAGTTATCGGTCTCGATATAAAAATACAGGTTCCGACCGGTATCATAATATACGGAACTGTCCGGGTAATACCGATACTGGTATTTTTTCCGATGCCCGTGAGCCGGTGCCCAAGGTGGAGGTCCTTTTTTGGCAGCTGTAGGCTCGTCATAAACGACATCTTTGCCTCCTCCCCATTTCACACCAGCTCCTCCACTGGTGCCACACCCTATAATAGCTGTCAGGGCATAAAGCACCATCATCAAGAATATTAAGCTAATGATACGATTTCTTTCCATCTGTACCTCCTTAATCAACAAAACCGAGCCACCAGTACGGCGACTCGGTTTCCATTCTTATCTCCTGGCAACCCGGCTACCTGTATACAGGTCCGTGGCTTTCCGTCTCTGTCTCACGACAGATTTGGCCTTTTCATTATTCGATGGTTGATTATATCAGAACAGGTATCACATGTCCATTAGGCGAGATGTTTGCTTAAGCTTTGAATAGGTTTGGGAAATAGAACTGCAGATCCGTTTTCACCCAAATTCCGTTTCCCATTTAGCATTTTAACCCCAGATGACGGGGTTCCCAATTTTCATGCCTAAAAAAACGGATTATGGATAATGATGGTGCAGGCAAAAGCGTACGACCGGCAGGGAAGGTCTCAGAAGGTTTGGGATACGGTTTTGAGCGATTTTAAGAAGGTTGAATTCAATTGAAAAGGCCGTTGATGGGTTGCTATAAGGTATGGTTATCGAAACCGTTTTGATAAAGGTGAGAGTTGATTTAGATGGCTGTCGTTACTTACTGTTTTACCGTTCTCCAAAATATATCCGCACATTCAGGGCAGTTGATTTGTTTCAGCTTATTAAATGCTATTCAGATAAATCAGCTATTTCGTAAACATAGCCGAGGTTTAAAATCCTACCCCTTTGTGTATTCTATTTACGTAATACACACTCCGAGTCGATACTGAAAATATTCTTAAAATACTAACAATTGAAGGCCACATCTGTGAATGCTCCTCGAATTACCCCCTAACCAAGAAAAATATTCAACAAATACTCTATGAAAAAGATTTAATAAATTTATTGATAGATTTCACAATTCTGACTCAATATCGGTTTGTTATTAAACAATATATTTAAATAACCAACAGTAATTACGCACAATATTGTTAAATGGTAACTGTTGGTATGCTTTTTGATTACATTCTTAGGTGAAGAGAAGAAGACAGGCATAACTTAAAAAAACGTGGAAGCGATTAAACTGTGAAAAGTACGCATTATCCATTGTTGGTAAAGATGGGAAGATCATTTACTCAAATGATTGTGTGAAAGGGGATGAATATCATGCAGAGCCCCAGAGTAAACTTTTGTGAAACAAATGTAATTTCTGTTTGCAATGCCGTAGAAAAAAAGATGCAAAAAAACTGTCAGTATTATGACAAGTCATCTTACGATGACCACTGCATGTTTCTACATTTTGACCAATTCTGTGATAACCTCCAAGCACAAGCACAGGATAGCGCTATTCGGTCTGAATAATATAGAAGCCTATGGAATCGGACAAGTAGCAGAAAAAGGGACCAGCAGTCCCGGAGTCCTGTTATTTCTTTCCAATCAATACTTTTATGCTCTCTGATAAAAGGGGGTATTCTCGATGAAGTTAGATATCGCTGACTGACTCTTGTTGTTAGCTATACTTTCGTATTTTTGTAGCTACTGTGATCTGCCAGATTGTAGATGGAATATCCGAACGGCAACCCGAGTATTTATTGAACCGCACGCGAAGACGCGTTTCTGTCTAGCTTATAACAGCTGTCAATTAAAATTTGGTGCAAAGAATATGGGGGAGTGAATAATGACCGAAAGATTTCTGTGTGGTGTAAAATTTGTGGGCTTTGAAGGCTTACCGGATCTCGTCTTATGCTCGGATTGCGTTGGACCATTGCTTGATCAGATTGGCGGTTGGAAGAACATGGATTTAGGCAAGGCATACCCACTGATTGGTGAGAAAAATTATAGTATCTGCGCCGTGTGTAGCAGGTCGATCACCTCAGAACGCCGGGTAGGTGCTGACCGGCGAGAATACGATTATGAAGTTCACATACCAGAACGGCGCACGACAGACCGGCGCAGGGAAGATGGGACATTTTAAAATAAGTGCTCATTAAATGGACCATAAAACTATGAATATCGAGGATATTACTGTTTCGCTGACTTGTGTTCCGCTAATGAGAATGACTTTTTATGAATTTTTAGCTGATTTTCAATAATTTGTGTAAATGATTTTTATTTTTGTTGAAATAATTTTACACTTCATTGGTAGTAATAATCTGATATTAAGCTGTAACTCATTGTATTTATATTTTTTATGTGATTTTTTAAGTTTTGGCACATAGATTGCTTTTATAGAGAGCAACGTCCGAACGTCTCCTAACCACAACAACATACATGATAAGAACCTTCGTAATTTTGAAAAAAGCTGACACGAGGGTTACAATTTGAAAAAGAGGGTTTTCGGGGTCAGTCGGATAAGGTTTCTCGGGTGCAAGTGAATCTCATCAGCAAAACTGCTCAGCGGGAAACCACCAAATAGAAAGGCAAACCTGAAAGATGGCTTGCCTTTTCTATTTTTGATTTGATGATTTTTTAAGATTTGACTGTCACATGCCTGTATAAATGGGCAATGCGTTACTATACTAATGCCGATTTCCTCATGTTTTTCTTGTGCTTTCATCAACATCAATTTCAATTTTCAATCGTGGAGGTTTAGCTGAGCACTTCTTTATGGTGTTTCGCTTCCAGTGAGCTCGGTCATTGGTGTGCCCTTTAACACAAAAATTTGTGTCATTTAACCCAATTGTTGTGAACTTGGACATTTGGGAATACGATTGAACCCCTAACGTTTTGTAATTACATATAAATAAGAGGTAAACATTCTTGGCCTGTCTTTTGCAAATCTTTACTAATAAAAGACGTTCCTTGGCTATATTTTATTAAAAAGAGTATTTAGGTGAAGGCCATGCCAGATGAGAGTTACACAAACATTATTGGGATAAATGAAAAGATTCAAAACATCCGGGAGCTTGTAGAAAGAGTTGCGGATACGGGTCTTACCGTCCTTATTACGGGCGAAACCGGTACGGGAAAGGAGCTTGTGGCACGGAGCCTTTATGAACAGTCAGACCGAAAAGACAATCCCTTCGTAAAGGTAAACTGTGCGGCTCTTCCTGACACATTGATGGAGAGTGAACTTTTTGGCTACGAACGAGGGGCTTTCACCGGCGCAAATCAAAAACGTCGAGGAAAATTTCATCTCGCTAACAATGGCACCCTTTTCTTGGATGAAATTGGAGACATGTCATTTTACCTGCAGTCAAAACTTCTGCGCGTACTGCAAGATGGAACTTTCAGTCCTCTCGGATCAGAACGAGAAATTAAATCGGATGCCTGGATAATAGCAGCGACCAATAAGGATCTCGAAGGTGAAATCCAGAAAAAAAATTTCCGGACGGATTTATTCTACAGACTGAATACCATAAATATTCATGTTCAACCGTTACGGGAGCGGCCAGAGGACATACCATTGCTCATAAAGCATTATTTTAATATGTATAGAAATCAACTCAATCGGAATAAAAGCGTTTCGAATGAAATTACCGATAATGTAATGGAGATGATGGTAGAATATAGCTGGCCTGGAAATGTCAGAGAGTTGCAAAATATTATCAAAAGAATCGTTGTTTTTGGTTGCACCGAAGAAACGATTGGGTGCTTGAGACGTCAAAAGGAAAATCTGATGGATGAACCCACATATAAGAGAATAACGGGTTACAATGAGGTTGAATACGATAATATTTGGGGAAATCAACAAATAGAAGAATTTGCATCCGAGAATAAATTAGCTTTAAAAGAAATAGGAAAAGTTGCGGTTGATAAAGCAGAGAGGCAGGTTATCTTACATGTTTTAAATAAAACCGGTTGGAATCGCAAAAAAGCAACCAAGATTTTAAATGTAAGTTATCCGGCATTGTTATATAAGATGAAAGATTTGGATATTTATCCCAACTGAATTGCCTATCAATCCGAAGATACACTATTGAGACAAATAACCAACAATATCAACTTCCATAGTCGTCTGAAAATCATCGTATCGGTCTAAAATATAGTTTTGAAACGCAGTATTTTCTGCACTTGAACCAAGCAATTTTACCCCAGTGAGATAGTGACCTGACGACATACGATTACAGTAAACTATCTTACCATTTATTTTAATAGCTTTTTCAAACTGATCACAAAAACAAATTTCGATAAAATCGTATTCAAAATATTTACAGACAAAAAACGAAATTCCATCTATTGATATACTGTGTAATAATCCATCACCATAGCCATTGCTAAGCACATCACCTCCTCAATGCTTCAGAACGTGAAGTCTCTGATACTGATCTAAATTTTTATGAATTCGTTGTCATGCAGATTTTTCTATAAGGGTGAGAGATTCGATTTTTTCCGACGTTTCAGTCGATTGGGATAGCAAACGGTCTTTTCTTATTATGAGGCCGTCATTCTCTATTTCATCCACGCCATTTGCTGTTATGGCAAATCCGCCGGTGTCTGTCCTTTCGAGCCAGCCTTTCTCTTTCAAATACCAGATGTGAAATTCAAGGACTTTTTCGGGCCACTCCAGCAGTTTCTCGAGGTGCCACAGGCCGATGCCGGAGTTAAATACGTTTTTGCGTCGTTCAACGTACAGTATTGAAAGGACGGATTTTCGGATGTGTTTGTCATTTTCATATTCGTCTGTTGGCGGTTTCCCGGCCAACTTCTTCCAGAGTTCATTTTTATTGTCGCCGTAGCCGGTGTCGTAGGCAGCGCGTTTTTCCGGATCGGACAAAACTTTGAATGCCTTTGTAATAATATCAAACTTGTCAAGATTTCCGGTGAGATGGTTGTCCGGATGGTATCGTTTGGCCAGAAGTCGATAAATGCGTTCGATGGTTTCCTGGTCGGCATTTGGGCTTATTTGAAGATCTTCATAATAATCGACAAACAAACCTGGTTGCATACGGTCTTTCACTATTCACCACCTTCAAAGTAAAATAAATGATATCCACAGTTTGAAATAAGATTATGGTGTGCGCTTAGCGAATACCGGCAAAGTCTTTACCGATAATTATGCGGATGCTCGTTTTCATATTTCCATTTTCGATGAGGTCAGAATCTTCTACCAACAGCGGCAACTCGTTCAACAAGGGAAATACAAAGTCCATATTTTCAGTTCGATAGAGCACCTTTGTTGACAGATGGTCAAAGGACCTGGCGTTAGAAACTTTAGATACCTTAAATCCCTTAGCGTTTAAATCGGTCGCCAGGCGGCGTGCAGCCCCTCGAGTTCCATTTCCGTTGGAAACTTCGATATCGGCTTTCGCGTTCTGTTCCGACTTGTCCACAAGTTTTAGGCCAGCCAACAATAATTGGCTGTTCGATTCTCTGGGTGATTCAACTTCAATTATTCTTATGCTCTCATAAGAAAGTTGGTTCTCCCGGGGCCTATGGGCCTTGTTTCCTTTTGTGGTTTGAGCGGTTCTTTTTGTAGTCGTCTTTTTTTCGATATCAGCAGTGGGTTTTTGTTCATTGCGAAAAACCACTTCAACAACATCCGGCTGAGTCGCTGTTTCTCTCGGTAATTCCTCTAAGACTTCATTTTCTTCTATTTTTTTATTTTGTTCATATTCGTAGAGGGGAAGAATCTGAGTCTTAGTGGTAATATTCACCGCATACAACGCGACCTCGGCACTATCATCTGTGTCCTGCCTTTCAGGTATCGGCTCTGGGTACTTGCTTTCAATGTCATTTTCGAAAGTACCTCTTTCTTCATGAATTTCAGCAACAACAGAGGGATTCCTGTCACTGTCGCTGACCTCAGGTTGAACTAGTTCGTTGTCGTAAACGATAACAACAACACTATCATCAGGCTCGCTAATATCCCGGCGATCGGGGTCATCAGCTTCAATGTTACTGTTGGCATCGGCGTTGACCTCAAGAGTTTTCAATTGTCCGACATGCCGTGTGTTGTCGTTCTGAGGTTCGATATTTGTAACATTTTCGGGTTTTGTCTCAAATATATCTGAAAGTACTGTACGTTTCTGCGGTGTCTCATTATCAGCCGATTTCCCGAGAAGCCGGTCCAGTTTTCGATCCGCTGCCGACGGGTCATCCTTAACTTCAAACTGCTCCCTGGCTTGCTCGACTCTACCGCTTTTCGCATACAGTGACCCGAGATTGTTGCGATATCTTGGATTCGTGTCGTCTAATTCAATTGCTTTCTGATACGCAACGATCGCGCCTTCCGGATCACCCTTAAGCATTTTTGAGTATCCCAAATTATTGTAGGCAGATGCCATTTCCGGATTTAGTTTTATGGCCATTTCGTAACATTGGATGGCCTGTTCGTAGTCACCCGATTTGTCGTACGAAATACCCATCGCATTGTATGTTTTTGCATCGGTCGGGTTAAACTGAATGGCCTTTTGAAATTCTTGTAATGCAAAATGTTGTTTCTTCTTCTTCTGGAAATACACCCCCATATCGTAGTGTGCTTTCGCTCGGCTATCGACTTTTTTTACCTCTGAAAAAAACTGGTCCCAGTGGTTTCTCAGAACTTTCTGTGGTCCATTGACATTCTGATTTGCCGTTAAGGATCCGGGCGGTTTTTGTTTTAAGTAGCAGCCTGTCAAAAGAACAACTCCAGCGATGATTGAACAGATAAATACTGTGGGTATGGATTTTTCCTGTTTTCTTCTCATAACTGACCTCTACTTTAAAACCGATCCGTGGCTCAGCGTTCTGGCCTTGGTTAAATTCTCACCCGCTACTGCATAGAATTTTGGATCGAGCTCAATCGCTTTTTCAAAACAAATAATGGCCTTGTCGAGCTTGCCTTTACTCAAGAGAATACAACCGAGGTTGTTGAATGCCTGGGCTTCGCTACCGCTTTTTATGAATGCTTGCAAAGCCTCATCATATTTTTCGAGGTTCGCCAATGCCATCCCGAGATTGTTGTATACTTTTTCATTTGTGTATCTGTGAGCAAGTGCCTTTTTAAATCCAAATACGGCACGGTGGTAATCGCCCTTTAGTAAATAGGCATAGCCGATGTTGTTATAGATCATGCCTTTATTCGGCGAAGAATCGAGGGCAAGCTGATAAGCGGCAATGGCAGATTTGTAGTCCTTGCGTTGCTCGTGAATGGAGGCGATGTAAGTGTGAGATTTCCACAGCGTGGGGTCCAGTTTAACGGCGTGGTGTAGGTATCTTTCAGCTTTCGGATACTCTCTTTTTGCGAAATAGGCTTTTCCGATACCTTCGTAGGCTTTTGCGAAATTGGGGTCTTTCTTAATCACTGTTTGGAACTGCTCGATAGAGTCGTCGTGTTTGTCTCCGAGCAGAAGCGCAAGCCCCTTTTTGTACTCGATTCGGTTGTTCCCCGGTTCGAGTTTCAACGCTTTCTCGTAGTGAACGTAGGCAAGGTAATAGTTTCTCTTGCTCAGCAAGGCATCGCCGAGCTGCTCGTACTCATTGCCTGTAATTTCAGGCAGGTCCTCGCCGGGGAGCGGCGTGCTGGCTTGAGCCGCACCCAGTTCTCTCATTTTTTGAAGGTCGTTGCTCTTCCCGCTCTCAAATTCCATGCGGAAACCCTTTGGCCCGGCGCAGCCTGTCAGCAGCACCAATATCATTAAAATGATAAGCGCATGGGTTGTTCGTCCTTTTATAGTTACGATGTTATTGTTTACCATTTGCATATCTCCGTCGCCTGTCTTGGTAGCTCTAATTTATCCCCAAGGCCCTGTAGATACTGATGAATGCCGGTCCCAATATGACAACGAAAAGCGCTGGGAATATAAACAATCCCAGAGGGATTAGTAGTTTAACCGGCAATTTCGCCGCCACTTCCTCGGCCCTCTGTTGGCGTTGGGTTCGGTACGAATCCGAATAGACTCGTAAGGCTTCGGCCATACTGGTGCCGAATTTTTCGGTTTCGATCAGCAGGGTGACCAGACTCTTGACCTCATCCAGATTGATCCGCAATGCGAGATTTCTGAGGGCATCCCGCCGAGACTTTCCTGCTCTGAGTTCTAAAGTCATGAAGTGCAACTCGTCACTCAGTTCCGGGCTGCCGTCTTGGGAGTCTTTCGCCACGCGGTTGATGGCGCTGTCGAGACCCATACCGGCTTCGACACAAATGACCAGAAGGTCCAGGGCGTCCGGCAGAGCATTCAGGATATTCTCCCTACGTTTGTCAGTCTTTTGCCGCAACCATATGTTGGGCAGATAAAAACCCAGAAGGGCGGCAAACACAGCGATCATCACGGTCATCGGGTAGCTGGTCAGTTTGAAGACCAGAAGCCTCAACACGATGAATGTGGCCGTCGTGAACAGTAAAAGGAAAATTTTCGAACCCCAAAAAATTGAGAGAGCAGATTCATGACGAATACCTGCACGCAAAAAGCGGAGGCGTGAGTTGGTTGTATCGTGCTTGTCTCTTGACTCTGCAGATTTTCCCAACCTCCGGAACAGGTTCAGGAAAAATCCGTTCTTCCTGGATTTTAAGACCGACAACTGTGGGCGTCCCCATGAAAGCTCTCCGGTGCTGGCCCCGCTGCGGATCTTTTCGACCATGGTGTTACGTTTCATGCGGCCGATGATATATTGGGAGACACCGATACAGAAGAGGGCCAGGGAAAGAAAAAGAGCCGAAATGATCAACCAGGGCATGTTTGCTGTAATCATCTGTTATCTCCTGAATTATCAGACCTTCACATTGACCATGCGTTTCATGACGATGATACCGGCGGTCATCATGACGATGGCCAGTACAATCATCAGGTGACCCACGGATTCAGTGAGAAGGGGTTTTAAAAAATTTGGGCTATTTAACCAGATAAAACCGGCAATTAGAAATGGCAGGACCACCAAGACTACTGCCGAAATGCGGCTCTCGGCTGTGAGTACTCGAACCTTGCCTTCGAAAACAAAGCGTTCCCGGATAAGTTTGGCAAGTGCTTCAACGAGTTCTGCCAGGTTACCGCCGGTTTCACGCTGTAACGTCACTCCGGTTACAAAATATTGGATTTCTTCGAAGTCGAATCTGTCCGCGAGATTCTTGAGAGCGATCGGTACGCTGACACCGAAATTGATCTCATTGAGCGTCTCCTCGAATTCGGGACCCAGCGGATCGTCAAATTCCTCAACGGCAAGTTTCATAGCACCAGTAAAGGAGTGGCCGGCTCGCAGGGCCCGGGCGATCAAGTCCAGCCCATCGGGGAGCTGTTTTTTGAACCGTTCGATACGTTTTTTCTTCATTTTAAGAAGAAACAGTATCGGGATGGGGGCCAGTAGGAATCCAACCACCATTGAAATCATTACATTTCTGGTGAAAGCATGCACGGTTGCGAATCCAGCAGCCCAGAGAACCAGCATCAGCAGGATGTAAAATCCAGCTCTGGATTTGGCATTTGCCTGTGCGATCAGTTGGTCCATTCGGAGGAAAAACGGCATGTGATTCAATAACGAATTGAAGAACGGCACATCGCTGAGGACTCTTTTCTTGACAATATCCGTCTCTGGGCCCTCGCTTTCGATAAAAACATATTTTCCAAACCGTTTCCTTATGCGGGTGCGTTTGGCTGCCTGGGAGTTTTGGTAGGCATATAACAAAAGCTCAACAATGCTGATCGTTATGATAAAAATGGTTATTCCGGCGAGTATGTATTCCATGATGTTTCCCCTTGTTCTATATTTCGACAGTTCGGTTGGGGTCGAACAGGTCCGGCGGGACATCGATACCGGAGACTTTGAACTTCTCGATAAATTTCGGCCGGACCCCTTGAAATTTAAAAATGCCTTTGACCTGACGGTTAGAATCGAGGCGCGTTTGCTGGAATGAAAATATTTCCTGCATGGTGATGACGTTGCCTTCCATCCCGGTAATTTCTTGCAGGCTGATGAGCTTCCTCCTGCCGTCGACCATGCGCGATACCTGAATGATGACATTTATGGCCGAAGCAATGAACTTTCGCAAAAATTCACTGGGGATGTCCATGCTGGCCATGGCCACCATGGTTTCAAGCCGCATCAGCGCATCGCGGGCAGAGTTGGCGTGGATGGTTGTCAATGACCCATCGTGACCGGTGTTCATCGCCTGGAGCATGTCGAAAGCTTCCTTGCCGCGAACTTCACCCGACGATGATGCGATCGGGCCGCATCCGAAGGCTGTTTCTCACAAGGTCGCGTTGCACGACTTCTCCCTTGCCTTCAATATTAGGTGGACGGGTTTCGAGCCGGACAACGTGGTCCTGCTTCATCTGCAGTTCGGCGGCATCTTCAATGGTAATGATGCGCTCGTCGCCCGGTATAAACCGCGACAACACATTCAAGAGGGTGGTTTTACCGCTGCCGGTCCCACCGGAAATGACCACATTCAAGCGGGACTTGACAATTCCCTTGAGAAGGCCGGCGATTTCGGGTGTCAGGGTTTGGAAGCCGATCAGATCGTCAAGCTCCAAGGGGTTGACCGCAAACCGCCGGATGGAGAGAATCGGCCCGTCCAAAGCCAGCGGAGGGATGATGGCATTCACACGGGATCCGTCCGGCAGCCTGGCATCCACCATGGGGGAGGATTCATCGATCCGCCGCCCCACCGAAGAGACAATCTTGTCGATGATTCGCATGAGGTGTTCGTCATCCTTGAAGCGAGCATCGGTCGCTTCGATCTTTCCGGCCCTTTCGACATAGATATCCTTGTAGGTATTGACCAGGATATCCGATACAGCGTGGTCATGTAAAAGGGGTTCGAGCGGTCCGTAGCCTAAGACCTCGTCAAGGATTTCGGTAAATATCTTCTCCCTCTCGTTTAGATTGAGCGGCAAGGAGAAGGATTCTTCCTTGAGAATCCGTTCCACCACCTTACGAATCTGAAAGCCCAGGTCCTCCGGATCGAGCTTGTCTATGACCGAAAGATCGATGATGTCCAGCAGGCGGTCGTGAATGCGGGCCTTTAAATTAAAATATTCGTCAGGCATAGTGTTGACGGGTGGCGCTTGGGGATCGGTGTTTGTGAGTAAATTATCGTTCAACAAAGCGGCTCTCCTCTCTGTTTAAATGTTTTGATTAGTCCATTCTTTTCCTCGGTCCCGGTTGTTATTGTCTAAAGCCATCCTCCGGATCGAGGCTCGTTCAGCGCCCAAACAGACGCCATTTTTTATGCGGTTTCTCCTCGCTTGACTTGGTGAATGCCTCAGCCAGTTCAAGAAAGTTTTTGGTGATCGCTGCTTTAGGGGCGATGCCGGACAAGGGTTTACCATTGTTAATGGCCGCCATGGTTGTCCGAAAATCATTGGGTATCGTCCAGAACACTTCCCGCCCAATGCCGGTCTCCGCATCCTTGAGCGAAATGTCGCCTTTTTTTATGTATCGGTTCAGGACGACCTTTAAC
Source organism: uncultured delta proteobacterium (assembly GCA_963848135.1). GTDB lineage: Bacteria > Desulfobacterota > Desulfobacteria > Desulfobacterales > SG8-13 > JARFQH01. The sequence goes on along the minus strand of CAWKCK010000005.1, from coordinate 138,542 downwards.
CGTTGCTCATGGAAATATCCCATACTTTTTAGAGATGTTATCAGCTTACTCGTATTCGTCAGGCAGGGCAGGCTGGGTGTTGTCACCAGGAGAATGGCGTCCGCCGCTTCAAAAACTTTCAGAGCTGTATCATTGGTGGATTGGCCCACGTCGATGATGATGTGATCGAACATCTGCCGCATCAGGCCAAGAAGCTTTGTCATTACAGCCGGGTTAGGTTCGATGTGACCATTCAAATGTGCGGGTGAGGAGAGCACACTGACACCGCTCGGGTGTTTTTCGAGAATGTTCGATAGAAAAATGTCATCCAGTCGGCCGGTATTTTTTGTAATCTCTCCCCAGTGAAATTTTGGAGACATTTCGAGGAACAGCGGAATTTCACCAAAAACCATGTTCATGTCGAGAAGTGCTGACGTAACTTCAGTATCGTTACGGGTGAACGATGTTGCCAGATTCACGGCCACCGTGGTTGTACCGACACCGCCTTTACAGCCGAATACGCCAATGACCTGCCCTTTTTTATTCGTTTTGGACTTGTCATTTTCCCGGTGAGTTTCCCGAAAGCGCTGGAGGGCGTTTTTGACTTCGAGCTCATTGATCGGCTGGGAAAAGAATTCTTTGACCCCGATCCGCATGGATTTCATGAGAACATCCGCATCAGGGGATTCGCCGGTCAAGAAGACGTGGTCCACCCGTTGTGTCTCGAGCAGCATTTGAATCGTGTCCAACTCTTCACCAGGTTGCCCGTTGAGGTCGTGGATGAGCAGTTCAGGCCTGCGTGAGTCTGCAGCCTTTTGAATTTCGAACCCCCCAACCGATAGAATGATTTCGGCCAATTTCTTTGCCATGCCCACATTTTTTGAACTCAATTTTATCAGGCAGCGTGTTTCTGATGACATGATTATACCTTATTAAAATCGCATTAGTGGTTAATCCACGAGTACCGGAATTTTGGCCAGAATGCCGAAATTCTCTCCACCGCTAAGCCCAGCAGGTTCCTGAGGTTCACAAGTGGGTAAAAAGTACATAGATTTCTTCGCATAATCAGCATAGAGATCGTCCACGTTCTTCAATTCAAAGTGGTTGACGAAGCTTGTCCAGCGTGCCTGCCCATTGGTAGCAAAATCCGGTATTGCGGCGAGTTGTGCCGCGGTTGGCCAATTGACTTTACCCGAGACGTTGGTCATTTCTCTGGGGGCGTCATCCCAATCAGGGGTTCCTCCCTCCGGTGACATAAAAACCACCTGCACCGTCACAGCCCCAAGGAGTGTGGCGCAATTCGACACATTATTTCCGGGACAGTCGACGACGGGTAAAGTGAGTGGCCAGGGTTGATTGGGCAAACCATCAACGGCATTGTGGCTTGGGGCGCTTGCTATCCAACAGTCTCGCAGGCTCCGAAAAACATTATCCTGTACGCCCCCGGTGGCACCCGATACCTTCACCATACGTAACCGGTGAAGGATTACCACCGGCACAAATGAGCCCTCGCATCTCGGAGGCATTGGCCGTGTCACAGGGTTGAGAAAAATTGGTCCACCCTGCGGTGTTGTGGGTTGCGTCATTTGACCCACTGTTGAGCATCCGCCCGATATTGCAGCCGCTGTAAACACCATTTGCATCTGTAATTGATTGCTTGCATATAGCGATCGGCTGATCCGCCTCGGTCGGCATCAGCGTACCGGCAAAGCCGATATAAGCGACGGCTTCGGCGCTTTGTTTAAATCCCTGGTATCCGAAATATCTTGGGCAAAATATGAGGCAATTTCGCTTTGCTCCCTTCTTGCGATAACTTTGACGGCATTGATATGGTCTGGATCTTCATCGAGTTGTTCGGTCGATACATTATATAGATTTACCGGGGTGGTGTTGTCACTCTGATAGAACCCGCGCGCAAGGTTTCCAATCCCAAAACTCCAATGTCCGCGTTGAACGTCATTTTGATTGGTGAGAGGGTCTATTACCTCCGCTGGTACACTCTCACTCATGTTAGCGACTGCGGCATCATAGGCTTCCTGATTGGCATTGACATTTATTGTTTGCCCGCTATTGATGTAAAGAAATCGGGCACCTGAAAGAGCTCCAGCGTCTGCAGCGTTTTGAAGCTCATTGTGAGCAACGAAAAGGTGCCCAAGGTCGACAGCCAACGCTGTGAAAGCGACCAACATAAAAATACAGATGGCCACGAATACCATGGTGGCACCACTTTGGTTTTTTAGAAACTGTCTGGTAAATAATCTATTCATGGTATTCACTTATATTATTATTTATTCGCAACGCATGACAGTCGCTGCCGATAAATTTACGGGACCGGTTAGCGTTTGGATGAGATTTGGCAGCACAAGATAGTCATACGGGTAGGTCACGGTTACAGTTATGGTATCACCGGCATTGACGCACGTACCACTAACAGCTGTCGTTTCCTGGCTCGTACTGCCGAAAGTAATCAGCCGTCCGCTGCAATAGGTGCTCACCGTGCTGGTGATTTCACCCGCCGAGATTCGATTGGGGAAATCATAGACAATGCCGGCCCGTGCGCCTTCACGACTGGCATTGGTAATCACCGCTTTGTCATAAAACATGACGCTGAACTCGATCATGCCGAACACAAGCACCAGCAGCAGCGGCAAGACGATGGCAAACTCGACCAGCGCAGCACCATTTTGATTTTTTACATTTTCAACCAGCCTTTTCACGGCTGCCCTCCTGTATTGATAATGGTATTGAAGTTTCCAATTTAATGACCTTCGTTCTTCTGTGTTTCTTTGAACGATTTCTGGTAGCGTTCAACCGTGTTGACCGCCGCTTTACCGTCCATGCCAATCACAGGATCAAGATTCTTTCCGGCCTCGTGGTCGATAATCTGGCTGTATTTCTGCTCTTCATAGGGACGGCCCCAGTTTTTGTCCAGACGGTGAACCGCCATCGTGATAGAGTTGACGCGTGCAGCCGGAAGACAAGCAGGGCCACCAGTGCAACCATTATGAGGTATGATTTTCCAGACATTGTTCTCTCCTGTTTTTGCCGTTTGTGAGTCGATTGTATTGTTTTGTTATTCTTCATTTTATTCAGGAAGTTCATGTCCGAATTCTCCATCAAGCGATCCGGTCTCCTGGGCCGCATTGTTGTTTTTGCCCTCGAGCATGCCGCCAAAGTAAAATTCCGCATCGTTGGGATCGGTGTACGAATCCGTGGGCAGCGATTGTTTGGCCACATCGAGTGGTTTCACCAGGTGGGGTGTCACGATGATGACCAGTTCAGACTCTTCTTTTTGGAATTGTTTGCTCTGAAAAAGCGCTCCGAGAATCGGAATTTCACCGAGAAGAGGGTATTTCTGAACCACGGATCTGACGCTGTCTCTGAGAAGGCCAGCAATAGCAAAACTCTGCCCATCTGCCAACTCGATCGTGGTGGATGTTCGCCGCGTGCGAAGTCCGGGTACGACAAACCCTTCGAGCAAAACTGCCGTCGTGAAATCGAGTTCCGATACCTCGGGGCTGACATCGATGCTGATTTTGTCTTTACTGAGTACTGTGGGCGTAAAGACCAACCCAACGCCAAACTCCTTATAATCGATGGCGACAGTACCGAGTCCCTGGGGAACAGGAATTGGAAATTCACCGCCGGCGAGGAAAGTGGCCTGTTTACCACTCAACGTAATCAGTGTGGGTTCGGCCAGGACCTTAACCAGGCCATCTTCTCGCAAGGCATCGATAAGACCGGTCCAAGTGGAAGACCCACTGTTGAAGCGGAAGAAGGCGTTGACGGCCTGCGAGACCTGCCACCCAAGAGGACCGGTAAGCAGTTCGGCCTTTCTTGGCACCACTAAATCGGCGAGCCCTCCCAGGGTGCTCACACCGAATTCACCGCCCCGATTGTAGAAAAGGTTGATGCCGAGCCGCCGGGTCAAGCTGCGCGAGATTTCGGAGACCCTGACTTCGAGCATGACCTGGTGCACTCCACCGACCTCGACAAGATTCTGAACTTTGCCCTCCGGCGCGTATGCCTCGGCGAGGTTGACCGCCTGGGAGAGGCTGGCAGAGCTGGTGACTTTACCGGCGAGGGTGACTGAATCGTTTGTCGCCAGAACCTGAAGCTCTTTTTCTTCCGGCAGAACCTGATTCATTCGTTGCTTTAATCCGGTGATGTCGTAAACCACCTCGAGGTCATAAATGGCCAAAATGGAATCGTTCTGCCAAAGGGTCAGATTGGTAGCGCCGGCGGTCTTCCCCGTAAGGTAGACCTGCTTGGAAGACAACAGTAGAAAGTCGGCAATTTCCGGATTCGCAATCGATATTCTTTTAATCGGCAGGTCGCTTTGAAGGATAATCGACTTGCCTGAAAAGATTTCGACCCGCTTGGCTTCGAGTGGAACGGTGTGCGTGCCAGCGGAGGACATTCCGGCGCCGACGAGCATCCACAGAGCCCAAGCAATGGGGATCGATTTTATGAGAATGTTTCGTTTAATCGTTGCCATAGCAGCTATCCCTCCTGTCTGACGCTTACTGTGAAAATTTCTTTTGGCTTGTATCGGTTCCTTTAATGATATCAACGGTGACCGTATTGCGGGGAATCCATCGCCGGTTTGTCGGACGCTTTTTCTGAGTAACAGCCGGTTTTGGTTTTTCTTCAGCATAGCTGAAAGCGGCCAGCATTTTCGGAATCGTCACACCGGTGGTTAAAACGGTCTCTGTATCTAAGATTGACCTGAGAGCCAGTTGCACCCGCCCTTCAGCCGCAGCCAAGGCGAGCCTTTCACCATCTTCCGGATCCACCTCGAGCGTGTAAACGTCAACCGGAGACGGTTCTCCTTTTTCGTTTTCCTGGATCTGGGTGCCGGTGGCTAAAACAAGGATATTTTCCAGTATGGTTTTTGTTTTCTCTTCCTTCTTTTTTGGGTCTTCAATGGTGACAAGAATATCGACGCGGTTTCCTGGATTGATAAATCCTGAGATGCCGATGACTTTGTCACCCTTGACAGCAATGGCCCGTTTACCAGGTTTCAATACCGCCGAGACGCCGCCGGTTTCAATGCTGTTTGGGGCCAATTTGTGTTCGGTGATCGGTTCATTGGCTCTTACCGGACTGATGAGGACGCGGCCGGTAATATCAGCGAGTTTGGTAAAATGACCTGCAGGAAGGCTTTCCTTTAAATAGGGGGTAGTTTTCAGCATTTCGGGTTTCAATTTGCTCCCCCAGGAAAGATCGCCGGCAGCAACAATGACCGGTGATGCCTCCGCTTGTACCTGGACGATTTCTTTTCCGGTCCCTTGTTTACTCTGAATCCACTTGTACAGTGCAAAACTACCGCCGGCCGCAATGACCAGGGAAAGTGCGATAGGTAAAAAAGTTTTCAATGATTTCATTTTGACCTCCCGTTATAAAGGTAAAATTTCGATTCCGGCTACCGCACAAATCATATAAATTCCGGTCCCGGCAGCAATAGCTAATCCGTAACAAAGTCTTGGGCCTTTGACGGATATCTTCTTCATTCTCAAAAGATACAATTTCTTGGGTACAATCAGGTTGACACCGCTATAGTATAATTTGTTAAAAAACCTGTTGAATTTATTTTTATATAATAATGATTAAAAAAAGCATATATACCACCGGCTACGGCAGTGAATAGAAATGATATGAAGACACTCTTAGCACCAATAAAAGATCCAACAGCTCCGAGTAATTTGGCATCACCGGCGCCCATTTTTCCTAAAAAGTAAGGAATTATTAAGAGGCCGATTCCAGTAAAGTTCCTAATAAGCTAAACCGAAACCCATCGAAACCGAGAATTGTAACTATGATAGAAGATTCCAATCAATATTGCAGGAAAAGTTATAAAATTTGGAATACGTCGATATTTAATATCGTATACCGACGATAAAGAAATTAAGATGATTATGCTAAAGAGTATAAATAAATTCATTCTAAATATCACCAACAGATTCTTATCTATATAATAAAATATTGATAGTTTTTATTAATTAGAGTGAGAAGAACTCTTTCGCAGTAAACACCATCTTCTCACTCTAATTGTGCTAATATATTACGAGTCGAGTGAGCGCATCGCTTACCGCTGTGAAAATTGCCTTGGACCTTAGTCCCAACAGCCGTAACAGCAACGATACATACAACAGCAATAAGCGAAATCATCAACGCGTATTCCGGCATCGTGGCGCCTTCATCATCCTTAAAAAAATTGATCAGCTTTTTCATGTTTCGTGTTCTCCTTCTTTTTTGATTTTAGATTCGTGATACGGGTAAAAGAAAATAACAAATTACATTAAACTGTGGTTAACGCTTACTCACCTCCTTTCTGCCAAAAACGGCTTCGTTGCTTCTGTTATTTGCATCACCTGTGCCAAATTAATAACAAAAAGATATTTTAGTTTAAAAAGAAGTACTTTATTCTTACAAAAGTATTTTTGTTTTTCTGTACAGACAGTATAGAAAAATGAAAAGCTCTAAGTAACTATAAAAACATGGAAATATTATTTGATCGGATTTGTATGCTATTTCGGATGAGAAAAAAAGATGTAAGGATAAAGAGGAATTTTACGAAGGTAATATTGTTGAAATACTGGCGCTTATCGTTTAAGAAGAAAATATAAATGAAAAAGAAAAACATTTTTCTCAAAAAGTAAAAAACTTTTCACAATATTTTGTTACCATCGAGATATGGTTCATTCTATCTTGATAAAGGTAATTTGGCTGAGCTTGAAAATATCGGCTAAATAGGTAATTCATGCGGTAAAATCACAAGTTGCACGATTAACTTTTCGAATTTACGATCTTATCATAAGTTGGCATAATTATTGAAAGATTTAAAAGTTCAGGCTCTTGGTACAAAGATGACAATGCAGAAATTAGGTTTCTGCTGTAAAAATCAATTAACAGTGTAATGAAAACATGAAAAAAGGACGATATATGAAACTAAATTCAGCCAGGTTCTGTTTAGGAATTCTATTCTATATTTGTTTGTCCACGGTATGTTTTTCAGGAGGAACCTATTATATTGGAAAGGATGAAGGCGGAATCTATTTTCAGACAGACAATGACGGCGGCTGGTATATCGACTCTCAAGATCTTAAATATTTTAACATCGGGGAGAACGGTGAATACAAGAGCGGAATCGATCATAACGGCTCAATTTATTTTAACTGAGAAGAAAAAATATTATATCGATACGGGAAGAAAAGGAGTCACTTGAAAACGAAATTCGATGCGTTTAATAAAAAACAAGCGGAAAAATTCTAAAAAATTTGAAACAGCAGTTGCAATCGATGGAAACCGGGTATTGGTGCCTGTTACGATTGTTATGCGGGAAAACCTACGACGCACCCTGTTGCTCGATACCGGCGCTTCTATTGTGACATTACACCGAAATATCGCTGAAAAACTAAAAATTAAAAACACGCAAAAAACCAACGTTGCAGCTGGCTGGCGGACAATTAATTGCTGCCGATATCGCGAGACTCGATGATGTTTCAGTGGGACCAAATAGGAAAAAGGATATTTTTGCCAGTATCATCGATCAAATCGACAGAAACGCAGATTATGACGGGCTATTGGGTATGAACTTTTTGAGAAATTTACGGTATGAGATCGATTTTGAGAAGAGTGTTATTCGGTGGTACCGTTGATTTAAAATTTTTGAACGCAATAAAACTCTGCGTAAAAATTATATTTAAAATAAGGGCTAAAAAGAAAATAACGAAGCCAATACTAAAAGCGTCTGATGAATATACCATCCTCGATCAAAAACGCAGGAGCCCGTTTTGGTACAGAAAGGCTGCTGCGCCTACCAAGCTGAAGAATACTGATCCGAGAATACCTTTAACACGATAACCTACTAATGCTAAAAAAACGCCACCGAAAAGAAGAAGGCTCACATGCGCGATAAACTCGAATGAGAGAGGCGAGAATTCTGCACCTAATAATTTTGTATACTCGAATAACACCGATTTCACCCTATAAATAGTTGATAGAAACGTTTAGATCAATGATTGTGCCAATTAATGTTTCTGAGTCAGAACTTTGCGGTTTTGTAAAGTACAGGTCGACCGCTCTTTTCAGGTTTTGACTATCGATTTTTACCAGATTCTCCTTCATATCCTGCAATTGATGTAACGATATCGATGATATCACCCGGGTAACATGCCCGAAGTTCGCCAGGGCCGTATTTTTTACAATATTCTATCAATAGCTGAGAAGAAGCTGTTTCTGCCTGGAGATGTTTTTTAGCAACGATTCTGTCGAAGATTTCGGTGAATGTATCCGGATCCACGGCCTCGACGAATATTTTGTTCTGTATCCTCCTTAGGAAAGCTTCATCAGCCAGACTATTCGGATCGAGATTGGTTGAAAAGACAACCACCATTTCAAAAGGTATTTCGAATTTCGCACCATACCGCAAAGACAGGTAATCGACCCTTCGGTCAAGCGGAACAATCCAGCGATTCAGGAGATAATGCGGAGGCATCGACTGCCTACCGAAGTCATCGATGACCAGAATGCCGTTGTTTGCGCGCAGTTGAATCGGCGCTGTATATACCTGTGTTCTTTCCTCGATCTGCAACTCCAGCATTTTAGGCTCCAATTCACCGCCGGTAATGAGGCACGGCCGTCGGCACGGCACCCAACGTTTGTCATAAACAAAATCGGAAAATTCAACTTTTTGATGCACAAGGGGGTCGTACAACACGATAATCTGACCGTCATACTCGAGTGCATAGGGAATAAATACGGTGTCATCAAAGATCCTGTCCAAGTTCGCGGCGATGCTTGTTTTTCCGCTGCCTGTTGGGCCGTAAAGGAAAATTGACTTTTGGGAAACGAGAGCCGGTCCGAGCTGATCTAAAAAACGATCAGTTAAGACCAGATCTTTGAATGATCTTCGCAGATAGTCCTTATATATTGAAAGCTCTCCTTTTTGTTGACGAACTGCCGTAAAGTAACTTTTTACGGGCACAGGCGCCGGTCCGGCATACTGGCAGGTATAAAACCTTTTTTCAGCGAACCCCCGTCCCTTGTCAGAAAGGGTGAAATTATAATCGTTTCCCTCCATTCCGACGATCTCAAACAATTGGCGCTGGCGCATTTGTTGAAATAAATCCATCAGAATAGAAAATGGGTATTTTAAGCGCTTTATTCAAACTTCTGAGATTTGTTACGGCCTTTGTAAAAGCATGCCGTAAAATTAAATCCTCTAATAGTGAACGCGGGATATCGAGGTCGTCAAGACGGTCTGGCGCTTGCGGTATGAAAGGCATATCAACCAGTTCGGATGAATTTAATTTTACGGCCAAAGATACTTTCATTTCTCCTCCAAATATTGTCCTGTCAGTTTTCAATAAAGTTATTTTACATTGGTGTTAATAATTGTTGTTCAAAGCTGCATATACGAATAAATGCGGCCGGTCTTTTCCATCTCGACAAAGCGATCTCCAATAATTTGCAATAAATAGAGGTCTTTCTGAGATTCTCCGGCAATGTCGAATATTGTTCGGCCAGTTATTCCAATAAAAGATGTCATATTGTGCAATGAAGTCTTCACATGTTCTCGAGAAGCCAGTCTCGGCACTAATAGCGCTTGGAAGGCCATGTTGGTCGTATCGTAAGCGACGGCCTCCATGAACCCTGGCGGTTCATTAAATTGTGATTGAAAATCAGAAACAAATCGTTTCACAGCCGCGCCAGAGCTGTTTCTAAAAAATATGTCCGGTACAACCGCTTCCTGAACATATTTTCCGGCTTGCAAAATCAACTCATCAGAGTGCCAAAGGTTTGTGCCGAAGAGAAGGACCCCGTTGACATCGTGAAAATCCAACTGCGGCGCGATCATACTGACAATTTGGGGTGAATCGGGAATAAACAATGCGTCAAAGTCCTTGATCACTTCCTGTTCTACATGCCGATTGGCGTTACGTGTTTTTACACCAGGATCGTTAATTTTCTCTTTGTAACGAACCATGCCTCGAATTTGATCCCCGAAGTCAGTTTGTCCGGTTTCGTATGCTCTGATCTGGTTTATTTTCACACCATGACGGGGAGCTGCAGTTGTGAAAAGCTCTGCAAACATTCTGCCGTAGGGCTCATCTGGGTAAAGTACGGCGAAACTTTTGATATCGAAATCATACGAAGCGGAGGCCAAAATTGCCTCTACCTGCATACGTGCCGTGATAAAGTGTCGGAAAACATAATCTCCGGTATTACAAATACCCTCTTTTTGGGTGAGCGTAATGATCGGTATGTTTCTTTTCTGTGCCTCCACCGCAGCCTCTTGGCTCTTAAGAAGCGGTCCGATAATCAAAGCCACACGCTTATCATCGAGTTCGGCCACAAGTTGTGAAACCGGCCGGTGTTCAGAACCTGTGTCCATGACTGTTAATTCAAAACGGGTGTCTGGATTCTGTTTGTTGAACTCATTGACGGCGTACATGAGCCCGTTAAGGGCTTTATTACCATAGGCCTTATAGGGACCGCTTAAAGGCAGCAAGCATCCAATATGCCTCAGGTCAACTCCGGTTATCGCATCGATATCCGTGAGCATATTCTCAGCTAAAGTTGTTTTCTCATGCTGTGGTGTAATCTTGATAAATTCGGCCAGCAATTGTTTCGCTTCGGCATATTTTTCGTTATCATATTTCTTTCGGGCAAACTGATAGAGCAAGTCACCCTTGGCCTCCTTGTCAGCGGCCTGGGAAAGAGAAAATAAGATCGTTTCAAGTTCGACGTTACTTAAATAGCCTTCATTCCGATCGAAAAATTGATCTCTTTCGGTGCGTTCACAGTTTTCGAAAGCGAGTATTAAAAAAAACAGTGCATTCTCGACTTCTCGGTTCGCAAAACACGCCCTGCTGAGCCCTTCATAAATGTATGAATGTGTTTTAGATGAATCTGTCGCCTGAATATATCTGGCCGACGAAGACAATAGCTCAAGATATTTTCGTTCATTCAATAGCCTGTTCAACTCTTCGACGATCGCGCTGTCTGTCAACTCGGTATTCTGACCTTGATGTAATGCTTGTTCGTTAATACTGCTTTCACTTGGGGGAATGACCTTTGTAACATGCCTAACTGGCGTATTTTTCATACTGCATGAAATTGCGAAAAATCCGGAGACCAAAATAATAGAAACTAAAGTGATTCTTATTGTCTTCAATTTTACTGCTTTCCTCACCAAACCAGGTTTGTTCGATTGATATGCATCCAGCCTATTTCACTTCTACCGCCACATGGCGATGTTTCAGGCCATGGATTAAATTCATACAGCGTTTTTACATTGGTCCGTGCCCCGTCTTGACGGATGATCTTTATTTTGTTCATGCTTGTAGCCAAATCGAACGATATAAAGATATTCTAAATGTCTTTAAAGCAAGATCTGTGCAAGAAATGCACGAATTCTGTAAGCCGCTGAAAAACATGGAGAAAACAATGCGATGACCTCGGTATAAATGCAATCGCATTAAATCATGTAAAATGAAGTTAATATCCTTGTGAATATAGTTTTATATATTAAGAATATTTCTTCCCACTTTAATCGCGCCTGAACAGCATTGAATTGCCTGTATGGATCGAAACGGTAAAAAAAAAACTTTTTGGAAGAATAAATTACGCGAAGAGAAGCGATTGTGACTAAAAGGGCAACAATTTCATAACTATTATAAAATATAGTGGTTTAATCGCATATTATATGTGACTGTTCTTGAGTAACATACCCAACATTTGTTCAAAACGGCTTCAAGAAATCCAATCAGGTATAGGAAGTCAGAAAATAATTATCTTCATTCTTAACGATAATTTTATCAGGTATGCTTATTGCATTGCAATGGTAATACACTCGGAATTCAAACTATGTGTAACGAAATATTTAATCTTAGGTAGCTGACAATCAATGTTTTTTGCAAACTTAAACACTTCGAATTCAAAGGGTTTCACGCTTATCGAACTGATTGCGGTTATAGCCATCCTCGGTTTAGTTACAGCCCTTACCGTTAAAAAGGTTGTCGCCATCTCTTACACAGCCGAGCAAAATGCTTTAATTCAGGGCTTGGCCGAACTCAATGCCAGAGAGAAATTGACATGGACAAAAATTAAGCTTGAACCTCATGGATACCAGAATGATGAAGAAGTATGGAACGCGATGGATTTGAATTTAGGTGAGAGGTATTCATGGAATACACCGCCGGATATAAATGGCGGCACTTTGAATTTTGGATCCCGATCGGTAATAATAAAAAGATGCGCATCGAAGAAGGAAGACGCAGGTCATTGGTCGAGTCTTTAAAGGACTCAGCCCCCTTGTTGTGACTACCGAAATATAGTGTGGTTCAACAATTGTGTTAACACCATTGGTATTTTCGTGGAACTGTCATTTAAGGATCATCTCCAATAAAGTTGATGGTTTTTGCTGGCAAATGATTCCTATCTTATTAAAATAAGGGACTCGACTAGAACAGAGGCCTATTTCTAAACATTTTAAGCAATAATAAGTAAATATTTTTGTTACGGTTATTGAATCTAAATTCGCATTCTTTCAGATGTAGGTAGAAAGTCGATTCAGCAATGCCATGGAACTTCATCAAACGGTGTTTGGCATATGCCCAGAAGGATTCAATACCATTGATGTGACTGTGCCCCTTGGCAAATTGGTTGGTACCATGGCTGACGCGGTAATGCTTTTTGTAACCCAGGTCAACCAGTCCGTTGTAACCGCGCCAGCGATCTGAATGGATAACGCTATCGGGGTCGACGCGTCCCCTGATAATGCCTTGCAAAGTGGCTTTAGCGCAATCTGGAACGATTTCAGTGTAGACTTTGCCGCCACGTTTGAAAATACCAAACACAGGGGTTTTCTTAAAAGCACCGCGGCCGCGTTTGCCCTTGATGCGTTTACCACCGAAGTATGATTCATCGACTTCGATTTCGCCTTTAAACGGCGATTGGGTTTCACATACCTCGGCTATGCGGTTGCGAATGAGCCGCAGGTTGGATTTACCCCAATTTAGTGGACACCTCAAAAAGCCCAATGTATATGGGCAACAGGAGGTGTTCCAATGTCAAAGAAACAAAGAAAGACTTACAGCCGAGAATTCAAGCGGGAAGCCGTGGCGCTGATCACCGAAAAAGGATACAGCATCGCCGAAGCCTCCCGGAATCTGGGCATCGATTACAGCATCCTGCGCCGCTGGAAAAATCAGTTGGCGGATGACCCCCAAAACGCATTTCCCGGTAAGGGACAACTTAAAACTGCCGATCAGGAACTACGGCAACTCCAGCGTAAATTGGAGCGTGTTACCGAAGAGCGTGATATCTTAAAAAAAGCACTGGCCTACTTTGCGGAGGATCAGAAATGAAATTTCGATTCATATCTGCTCACCGGGAGACGTTCAAGGTAGGCCGCATGTGCACGCTACTCAAAGTCTCCCGCTCCGGTTATTATGCCTGGCTGGAGCGTCCAGAGAGCCGTCGAAGTCTTGAAAACCGGACTCTGGAGGACAAAATCCGCGTCTTTCATGCCGCCAGTCACGGCATCTATGGATCACCCAAGATTCACCGGGATCTTATCGATGATGGCGTGCGATGCGGTAAAAACCGTGTCGCCCGAATCATGCGTGAAGCCGGTATCCGGTCTCGGGCCAAAAAGAAATTCAAAGCGACGACCAACTCCCGGCACAACCTGCCGGTAGCGCCAAACCTGCTGAACCAGGATTTCACTGTTGATGCTCCTGATCGTACTTGGGTTGGCGATATCACCTACATCCATACCGAGAAAGGATGGATGTATCTGGCCGTGCTACTCGATCTGTTCAACCGCGAGATCGTCGGTTGGGCAACCTCATCCCGGATGACCCGCCAACTGGCGATTGATGCACTGCAGATGGCGCTTGGCCGTCGAACTCCTGCAAAGGGCTTGATTCACCACTCGGATCGGGGCAGTCAGTACGCTTCCGGCGATTATCAGAAAATCCTTTCCAAGCATGGCATTACTTGCAGTATGAGCCGCAAGGGAAACTGTTATGACAACGCTGTTGCGGAAAGCTTCTTTCGTCTGCTCAAAACCGAATGGGTGAACCATCACCGGTACCTCAGCAGGTCACAAGCAACCCACAGCCTGTTCTATTACATAGAAATCTTCTACAACCGAAAAAGGCGTCACTCTGCACTCGGATATGCAACGCCACAGGAATACGAAACTTTCTCCCTTGCGGCTTAACTCGGTGTCTACTGATTCGGGGGAAATTCAACTAAACCGGAGAAGAACCTCATTTAAAAGCTAATGTTTTGATTACCGAAGGAAAACTTGCCAGTTTTTTTCATATTCCTGTGGATTCGTCTGTCGGAAGCCTGAATCGTCGCATTGCTGTTGGCTTAAAACGATAATGAATCAAGTCAAGTTTTCGCGTGTGATGCAATATAGAGGTCCACGGCAATGGACTCAAATAAATAGAAAAGTGCAATAATCGGTTTCGAAATGTTTGCTGTTATTTTAAGGCGACCTTATAACTTAATTGATTGAATTATTTCTGCGATAAGCCCACACATGTTAAGAATAGGAACCGATACAAAAAACAAGAGTAATACTGCAAACTCTGAATCCATGCGGTTGAAACCGAAAAGCATGTCAAATTTCGCGCCCCAGAAAAGGATCAATGGTAATTGTGTCAACAAAATCGCCGTACTCCTAATGATATTCATTATCAGATTCAATTGGCTTGATTTGCAAGTTCAACAGCACGTTAAAAAATACGAGATGTAGGGGATTGGATTCATTGGGAAATCTCATTTCATGAAGTTTATCGTAAATCGTTTCAAAAAACCGACACTGTTATCGACGGCAGGATATATTTTTATTTTTGCACTGGCCGCCAAGGGGATCTTTCTTTATGGGGCTCAGCACCCTTCAAAAAATAATTTGATATTTGTAAATGGCGTTGTCAAAAAACTGAAACTTGGTGGTCAAGGTAAGTCGACTTACTTCAAAATCGAATCAGAGCGCGGAACACACCATTATTCGTCCTATTACGGTAAAGTATGGCCAGGTATGAAGCGCATCCATTTGGAGGACCGAGTCGAGGTGCTCGCCGAAAGGAATAAGTTGAATAGGGGGGAACTTTTAACTGGGAAACAATATTATATTTGGGAATTGATACATGAAAATAAAGTTTTAGTGCCATATGAAGATGTTCGTAATCTTGTTAAAGGAAAAGAGGAAACCATAAATCAATATGCAAACGTTATTTTAGTATGCAATGCGATGTTTCTGCTGTTCGCTTGTTTTAGAAAAATTATCCACAGATAAAAAGAGACTCTTAAGAAGATTAACGTTGATTTTGAGAGCCGGAAGGTCGGGCTGATGGAATGACCGGAACTGCAGATCCGATTTCACCTGAAATGCGAAATGTAATTTGGAATTTTGACCGCAGACGACGGGTTGCCCAGGTTCCCTGGCTGAAAAAAATCGGGTCAGGGATATATGAATGTGCAGGCAAGAAAGAACTGCCGGTAGGGAAGGGTGAAGAGGGTTTTTGGCGGAAACCAGAAATCGGGCGTTGGTGTTGCTACATTTGTGATCCACCGCCGGTGGTGAAGCAACAGCAGGAAAAATCGCAACGCTGATTGATGAGGTGTTTTTAACTTACAAACATGGTGCTATTCTTTTTCAACTGCTATGTACTAGTAAACGATCGAGAGATGGCAAGCGATCCAAATTTGAATTGAGAGGCAAAGTAATAAATGGGATGGGACTACAGCGCAATACCGTTAGAAGATCCCGTCAAACTTAGATTCTGGCAAAAGTTTCGTCCTCATTTAACGGTTGATCATCACCGAATAACTTTACTTGAGGCTATAGAGGCAGGTGACATTATGTTCGCTATGATGGAATGCGGGTTCACGTATCAGATACCGTTTATGGTTGATAACTGGGTGAAGCTTCAAGAGTTCGGTATGTACGAGAAGGCGCTTGCGTATGCATTGACGTGTGTGATTCATAGACATCGTTTCAACTGTTTTAACTTCATTTCCAAACGGTAATTTTGTTCCTGAATGCCTTCTTTGTTTGAATCAAAATTATCATAGACTTCATCCCAATAAGGAGTTTTCTCCACCAGATCACATATTTTATCTATAGGCGAAGCCCCCTTTAAGGAACTGTGTGGACGGTGCCAATTATAGAAAAATTGCCATTCCTCCAATTGTCGATCTAAGTCTGATGCTTTAAGATCAACAATTGAATAAAATTCGTCAATGTCTGTCTTTTGTGACCTTTCGACCTTACCGTTTAAGTGGGGGCTTGCTGGCTTGATGGGCCTGAATTTTATGGATTGTTTCAACAAATATTTTTGAACTTTTATTGCAAAAAATTCACCACCCCGATCTGTTTGAAAACGCTGGATTGGAAACGGCATCTCCTCCATAACCCGCTCGATAAAAACAAGCGTATTTGCAGCTGTACGGCGTTTATAGAGGCCTAATACTCGGTAACTGGTACAATCATCAATCGCAGTATACTGATATATCCCGGGTGCGACTTTCATGGTGTCAATTTGTACTCTGTCACCTGGGATCGGCCTCTGGTAGCGTTTATATACTTTTTTGCGTCGTAATCGCTTTAGTGGCCCAGCGTTATTGCGTGTAAGAACTTTATGTATTGTTGCAAGAGAGAAAGCTATTTGGTGGTGTCGAAGCAACTCATTTTGAATACGCCTGGCTCCCAACTTCCGCTTTATTCTAAGATCAAGAATAATGTTCTCATGTTGATCTGTGATCTTTTTATTAGGGCTATGGTTAGGCTTGCGACTTTGGTCTTGTAAACCGTCAATTCCTTGCTCACTGTAACGTCTATGCCACTTCCTGAGTGTTGGCCTGGAAATTCCACAGCGTCTACAAACTAACCCTGCATTACCTGTTTGCTCGTAAAGCTTCACCCATATGAGCCTGGCTTTGATATTGGATTCCATAGTGCAAGATTCATAACATTCAATTGAAACGATGTCTATGAATCACACAATTGACGATGCCCCCTATAAACCTTCATCATATATCACTCGACACACTCCATTTATTACTTACAATGGCAGACAGAACGTCACTTGAAGCCGAGGGCGATCCGATACCGGATGGGGAAAATTTCACGTTATACAGGGGTGTCGCTGGTAAAGGGACAGCAATGAGCATAGCGGGTGTATCATGGACCTCTGATCTCAATACCGCCAAGATGTTTGCTAAGAGCTTAGATTACCTTGAAAATCCCGTGGTGTTCAAAGCTATAGTAACGAGGGATGCGGTGTATTTTTACAGTAACACAAACCAAAAGCATGAGTATTTTTGTATCATCCCCCGATGCATTAAGCTCGAATGTGTTTGGAAAGGCTAAAATAAAAAGGCAGGTCGCAAGGCCCTGCCTTTCTTTTCGCTTAATTTAAACAATCTATCAGATGTTTGAATGAAATCTCCTCATTCTCTCTCTTCTAATTTTTTCCTTTAGTGTCAAATCCATCCTTCGATCTTTTCCACTTCTTCGGTCTTTCCCTGATCTTCTTTCAGGGATATGGATCAAATAGGAGAATTGACGTCTATCATTACTTTGTCGTCTATCACTGTTATCAATAGCTGGGATAGGCATGATTGTTCCTAAGTTGGCGGTTACTCGAAAGAACTACCCTGCACCAGGCTTTTGAACTGGAAATCTAAATTGTGAATGAACTGAAAGAAAAGTAATTTAGAAAGATAACCCATTGTAAATTCAAATACAATGTTCATCTACTTTTTGAGTATTGTCATATTTAAGTAATCATCTGTCAACTGTTAAAAATGGTGGCACAATATGTAGTAATTGTCGAAATGCTCTACCCAAAATGTTGAGGATTTTTCAAAATACAGGCGATCAAGTTATTCAGACAAAACTATACATACTTATTTTTTTGGAAAAGCTACGGTGTGGTACGTGACACAATACTCTGAGGCATTTCACCCATAATCGCCTCCAATCAAAACCTCAAAGACACCTTACCCACCAGTTAACCTATTGTTATACAAACGTATTTATGTATTTTATACTTTCGGCATCAATCTTGAGTTGTATCAGATAAAGTTTTGTATCCGATTTATGTGGAGGATATTTTGATCTGCACCAAATGCTACTATCTAAATTCTTGCTATCGAAAACCATCTATAGATGGCCGCTGCGGGTATTACCTAAAGAAAGGCAAGGTTAGATTGGATAATGACTTTGATGTGAACGTGAACCCAATGGATACAAGTGAAATAGACGTTGGAGAAATTAGGCAATCAGTTGAACGACTCCAGTGAGGAAGGAAGCTACAAATGGCAAAGATTGATGAACTGATAAGTATTCTTTCTAAGCGAGATCACGGTCAGGCATATACAAGGGCAAAGTCCAGAAAGGCATGCATCATTTGTGATCAGAAAGCCGAAAAATTTAAATCTCCACTTGCGAAATTTAAGTACAACAATTCTGCCATTTGCCAGTGTTGTCAAACGGAGTACTTGTCATGATGAAAGCCACCAAGAATGAAAAAGGTTTTACCTTGATAGAATTGGTCGCCACTATGATCATTCTCTCTATAATGATATCCATTTCATTCAAAAAAGCGGTGGCAGTTACAAGTGTGTCCGAGCAGAACATGTTGACCATAGGTATTGTGGAGTTGAATACACGTGAATCCTTGACATGGTTTCAGGTCAAACTGAGTCATTCTGGATACAAAAACGATGAGAATTTGTGGACAGAGTTAGATACCAATCTCAGTACTAGTTATATTTGGGAAACAGGGCCGACACGGTTGGGTGGTACGCTAAATTACGGCAGTCAATCATCATCCTATGACAGAACATTTTCTAATTATGAACAGCCAGGGAGTTGGTCTCCATAATTAGAAACAGATTTCTATCAAACGTAAGCTGAGCTTAATCGTTATCAAACCAGACTATGCCCCAAGTCTCTAAGCGGTAATAATACTTGGCAAATAGCAAAATTTATTTAGATTACATGTAGATACCAGCACAACCCATCTATCGCAAGCCCCAGATTGTTAATGTGGACTACCACTTTATAGGGCATTGCAGCTTCCTGCTGACCATTAAGAAAATCCCATTTCTAATAAGGGAGCAATAGACTAAGCAAACACGACGCAGAACATTCTAAATTAATTGACAATTTTCCCCAGATTCAGTATCCTGAACAATATCAACAAATTCTACGCAATCATCCTCAAGGGATACCAACAATGGCCCTCACAAAAGCGGACATCATCGAATCGGTCCATCAGGATATCGGATTCCCTCAAAAAAAGAGCACCGAACTGGTCGAGCGGCTTCTTGAAATCATCAAAACGGCACTGGCATCCGGGGAGGACGTCCTTGTCAGCGGGTTTGGTAAATTCTGCGTGAATGAAAAAAAGGAACGCAAAGGCAGAAACCCAGAGACCGGCGAGGAGATGATTTTGAGACCCAGAAGGGTTGTTACGTTTAAAGTCTCGGGGAAATTGAGGAAGAAGATTAACGGTGTTTGATAAGCAATAGTTTATGGAAGTACACAGGAAGTAGGCACCATCTTCAGATAGGTATTTTGAGGTACTTTCAGGTACGCTCAGGTTTTTTCAAAAAATCATTCAACATATTGATATTGCGTTTATTTGTAATGATTTCATGCTTTTGATCGATTCGTTTATACGGCCTCTCACGCCGGTAGCGGGGGTTCGAATCCCCCTGGGATCACCAAAAGGATAAAAGAAGGGCCCGGATCGAATTCCGGGCCCTTTTCTTATGGCGGCGAATTTTTTGTATTCTTTCGATCAGGTTTCAAATTCCGCCTTAAGCGCCAATCCGATCTGCTCGATGGTATAAGGTTTTTTCAAATAGGTGCCAGCACCCAAGGACTGGGCGTCATGAACTCGCTGCGTTTCTGAAAAGCCGGAGGCGATGACCGCCTTGATGCCGGGCTGGATCTCAAGGAGTCGTTTAAAGGTTTCCAGGCCGTCTATTCCAGGATCCATGATCATATCGAGAACCATCAGATCAACATTGTTTTGGCTCACGAGTTGAATGGCGTCCTCACCACTGGAAGCGACCGAAACCTCGTAGCCGAGTTTGTTGAGCATGAACGATGTAATTTCCCGCTGTTCACGCACATCATCCACGACCATGACACGCTGCCCGTTGCCTCTGATATCCTCGATTTCGATTTTCAAACTATCTGCTATAAGTTCCTCTTTGGTAATGGGGAAGTAGAGGTTAAATGTCGTTCCCGATCCCACCGTGCTTTGAACATCTATGTATCCGTTATGGTCTTTTAACGTCCCCCAGACCACGGTCATTCCCAGACCGGTCCCGCTGCGCCCCATCTGTTTTTTGGTAAAAAAGGGTTCGAAGATCCGTTCCTGGTCGGCCGCGGTGATTCCGATGCCCTCGTCGGAAACCGACAGCACCACGTAGTTACCCTCTGCGATGTCATCATAGCCGCTGATGGGTGTGTCAAGATACTGGTTTTCTGTTCGAATGGTTAACTGCCCGCCGTCGGGCATGGCTTCGGCGGCATTGGACACCAGATTCATGATGGTTTTTGCGATATGAATCGCCGACCCTTTGATATTGCGCACGTCTGGCGACAGGATGGTTTCGATCCTGATGCGGGGATGGAAGGAATGCAGTTTTTTGAATTCGGGGCTTTCTAAATAGGACGATATGACATCATTCAATTTAATCGGTGTCGTATTGGAAACCCCTCTTCTTGCCAGTGTCAGCAAGTCCTGGACAATGCGTGCCGCTTTTTCACCCGAGTCCTTGATGGTTTGCAGCGGAGGATACAAAGAACTGTTTGGCGATAAATCCATCATCAGCAAATCAGGGTAGCTGACGATTCCTGATAGTATATTGTTCAAGTCGTGTGCCACCCCGGAGGCCAGTGTACCGATGGCTTCCATCTTTTCAGCCCGCTGAAGTTTCGCTTCCAGTGCGGCCCGCTCCTTTTCGCCCTTTTTCCTGTTTTCGATTTCCTGCGTCAACGCCTGATTCTTCTTGTGCAATTCAATCGTGCGATTTTTGACCTGAGATTTAAACAGGACGATAATCCCGATGGCCATGAGAAGTACGGAACTCATCGCAATCAATACCCACCGTACCTGTTCGGTCATAAAATTTTTATCGGCTCTGCCGAACCATTTTTGAATACTGCGGTGGTAGTAGCTGTTTTCATCGGTTTTCAACCGGCGCAGGTTCAGGTCGAGTTGATTGAGAAGAGGGGATAATTTTCCTTGCAGGGATGCCCAGTACAGTCGTTGAGGACTCAAAACGATGGACGATTTTTTAATCTTATATTTCTCGGCATTGATGAAACCGAAAAAATGGCTTACAAGGCCGGCATCGCACTTGCCGATGTCGACAAGACCCAATACATCTTCGTAACTAAACGATTCGATGAACCGGCTTTCCAGACCAAATTGACGCATCTGGTTCTTAAGGTAGAAAAAGTGTTGATCGTCCATCAAGACGGCAATTTTTTTGTTCCTCAGGTCCAAGATCGATTCAATGTGCGAACCGGCTTTAACATACACCTGGCCCCATTCCGTCAGAACACTTTCATAGGTGTAATCGAATTTTTTATCGCGCTCCTGGGTATAGGCAATTCCTCCCAGAAGATCGATTTCGCCGCTTTCAAGCTTCTTGAGGCACGCTGTCCAGGAGGCATGCTCATATATTATTTTCCATCCCTCTTTTGCGGCAATATGATCCAGGATGTCGACCAGAAATCCTTTGACCTTCTGATCGGGCTCCTGGAAAGATAACGGTATATTGTCGTAGGTCCCGACCCTTATGGTCACCGTTTCCGCCTGGCTGTCCATAATCGGCATGCAGATACTGGTCAGCCAAATGAATACGAGGGCTTTGATTATTAGATTCATATTCTTACCTGAAGTGAGCGTTTCAAATTTTAAATTTAAAATTTGAAACCGCTTCGGGATTGCCGATCTTGCCGCATCTACGGCGTCTTATGCCGTCCCGCATAGCCGACTATAACGGAACGACATCTTCCTTGTATCTGCGGCAACCTCGACAATCGCCCAAATTAGGTCATATTATCAGAAATTATGCATCTGAAAGTCGAAAAATGATTGTCGATTGCGGGTGTCAATGGTAAAAAAGACAGCCGTTAGAAATTTAGAACCAGGTCAATATTAACACGAAAACGTCACAGATAACATCCATAACAATTAATGGATATTGTGCAGATGGGGATTTGAATGGCAGATCCGGGCCAGAATAGTAAGGTCGTTATCAAATGTCCGCGATGTGATTTTCAGAAGGCCATTGATACCGACAAGTGTGTGAACAGATCCGAGGGGGTTTGGTTGAAAATTAAATGCCGCTGTGGTGAAATTTTCAAAGCACTTTTGGAAAGACGACAATATTCACGATCGGTTTTTCGGTCAAAAGGACATGTGATTATTGAGGATTTGTCCGAAATTCTGTCAGGATTGTCTGTCCTGATCGAAGATGTCTCGGTTTCGGGTGTTCGTGTTGAAGCAGACTATCCGGAGTTGTTCCAGGTGGGCCAAAAAGTTTTGATTAAAATTTACTGTAGTGACCCCGTCGGTTCATTTATTTCCAAGGATGGTATCGTCAACAACATCCATCGAAATTCCATCGGAATCAATTTCACACAAAATAGCCCGGAATGGAGTTATCGATATTGCTGCCCGGATTCCGAGGAATATAGAGAGAAATTTGACCATTATTTATACCTATAACCCGGAAATTTCATGAAATGTGCGGGCTAAAGTGACCATTGGCCTGGCCGATCATTCGCTGAATACGTTCGGATGAGAGGTGATGTCTGACTACCGAATTTAAGTGTTCCGCCGGATCGCGTGGGTGCCACCTCCCAAATATAACCCGAACTGAGATTGGTATTTAAACCTGTCCACAGAATCTCATCGCCGCCATACCCCGGATGACTCAACTTGACCTGAAACCACGTCAAGGATTCGCGGGTATTCAGCTCCATGATGCCCTGGGTGAGCATGTTCTGTTCGGTTGCGCTGGATATCGTGTCTACTTTCTTGAAGCCGACCGATATCAGAACCGATAGGATAACCATAGCGGCCAGAAGCTCTATCAGCGTAAACCCCTTTTCGTTTGTAGTGGCGCGTATCATGCCAGGTACTCCGTCTGGCAACTTTGGCAAATGGCGGAATTATTGTACTCGAATTGAGCCATGACTGTTTTGAAGCGCTGGGCTTTCTGCCCGCAGATGATACAGACCCTTTTTGACTTGGCTTTGGTGAATGCCTTTGCGTGGTCATGATGGGACAGAATGTTAATCAACTCATCAACCTTGGTCATATGAATCTCCTTATTCACGGGTATCGGCCATTCCTTTCCGGCACTTACTTTGGGTCGGCATCATCAAAATCCATTGGATTGACATCCATTGAAAAATTATTGTCGAGTTTTACCGAACCGTTCTTGAGGTAATAGCTGCAGCGGCCATCCCCATTGGGTTTACGCTGGCAAGACTTGTGATGATAACATTTGGTGCAAATCAATTTGATCCTCCACAGCCGTTGACCCCCAATCTTGAAGGAAATCTTTTCAAGATTGGTGCCAATGGTATGGGGTTTTATTTATGTATTAATTTACAGGAGGTTAGGAGTGCGAAGCGCCAGGGAGGCCCGACTTGAAACCGTGGAGATGGGTGAAATCACCCAATTTTTCTGGGTTAAGTAACACAGTGTCGCATTTGCCGCCGCACGTTATATCATGTAACAGTGCGCCGCTATGATCGGCATCATGACTATCGACGGCGTCGTAGCGAACGTCGATCACGTTATCTCTGTACAGAGGACAACTTGGGTATTAGAAGAGGTTACTATGCCTGACATGACTGATTTGATTGCGGGACTCAAACACGCCCCCCGGGTTCTTATGGATTTTGTGCAGTCCGTTCCGGAAGAAAAAAGACATCAGCGCCGGGGTGACGGGTTCTGGACCATTGCCGAGCACACAAGCCATCTGGCGCATGTCCAACCGATGCTTTTAGAGCGTCTGCAGCGGTTTATAGATGAGGATCGACCCGCTTTCATTCCCTATGTGCCAGCCGACAATGAAGAAGACGATCAGCCGCCGGAGATGGAAGCGGCCGATGCCCTCGAATCCTTTGCACGCTCCCGGGACGCCCAACTCGCGGTGATTGGCAAAGCCGATGAGGGCGCTTGGCAAAAAATCGGTATCCACCCGGAGTACGAGCAGTATTCATTCACCATCCTGGTCCGGCACATTCTGATGCACGACTACTGGCACATGTATCGGATGGAGGAATTGTGGCTCACCCGCGACGCCTACCTGACGACGTTGGCGTGACCTTCCGTCCGGAGACCTCGGACGGCGCTCATCAGGACGTCTTCACCCCGAAGATCTGTTCAAATGCCGAAATCAGGACATCGAGAAGACAATATTTTGCTGCTCTTTTGTCCTTGACGATCGTACGAACCTCACCTGCCGATATGGATTTGTCCGGCTGAAAAACACGACCTAAAATCATTCCATACCTCTGGCTTTCACTCGAAGAGATTATTCTATGGCCTGAAATTTGCGCATGAATCGACGGTCGATGGCATCTTTTATGACGAAAGCAAGCCGCCCACCGAACAAGATCCATTTTTTCCGGAGCACCCCAGTTCCGCCGCCCAAATTAAAAATCAGCAGGTAGTCGCCGCCGGGCGCAAACGGCTGCAGGGGCGTGCCGTCCATAAACGCCAGAAGGTTGTGGAGAAGAATCGGGTTCTGGCGCACGGCGTAAACACCGACCTTATCCAGCGGGTGGTCTTTGAAATGAATACAGTCACCGCCGCCGAACATTTCAGGGTGGGTCGCGCATTGAAGATATTGATTCACTTCGAGACCCCCGTCCGGGCCGGTCGGGAGTCCGGAGGTCTCGAATACGGCCGATGGCCGGACCCCCACGGCGACGAAAATAATATCGACTTCGTGAACGTCGCCAGTAGCGAGATTGATCCGTCCGGGAGCGATTTGTTGAACAGCGCTGTTTTCCGCTATGGTTATGCCGCGGCTGCCGAGCGAAGCGGCAATCTTGCGGCGCACACCGCTGGGATGGTTTGGCATGAGTGTTGAGCTGGTATAGATACGGATGGTGGGTGGGAGACCAGCGGATTTTCCGGCCAATTGCCAGATGTTTCCGGCAATTTCGACTGCCGACGGTCCGCCGCCGACGATACCGATGGTTATCTTTTTTCGGCCCACAAGCTCGAGAATACGCTTTTGGGCCAAGAGAAGTTTTTCGATCGGTTTGACGGTGAAGATATCGCCATCGGAGTTGTCGCCGTGGTTCCGGGGTACATAGCTGCCGACATTAAAAGAAATAACATCGTATGATACGGTTTCTCCGGATTCCAGGTGCAAGTTCCGATTCTCCGGTTCAACCCGGTCGACCTTTCCTAACACGAATGTACCCCCCTGTTTTTCCACCACGTGGCGGGTGGCGAATCGAATTTCCTCAGGGGCGTATGTCTTTCCGAGCATTCCCGGTCCCATGCCGGAGTAGTAATGATGCGCTGACGGCTGAATCACCGTCACCCGGTGGCCTTGCGCCACGAACCGGTTAAGGTTGGCCAGGGTCATCATGTGCGCGTGGCCGCCGCCGGCCAGAACCAGATGTTTTTTCATGGTCAACAGCCTGTTATCCCGGAAATTTCATCAATTGGAGACTTTTATGGCCAAGGCATTTCGAGGTGATGCTGTAGTCAGTCTACCGCGAACCTCGAATAACGCCGGCTATGAGAGCCTCCGGTTGACTCGAAGGGTGAAATCTTTTCAGCTCTTTCATTAGATCTTGGGGAGGTACAAAGTGTCCCAGGTTTATACGGTTCATAAATTTGACCAATGCCCCGATATGGCTTCCTTTTTTTCTACTCGGTGAAAAGATTTCATGAAATATTCGGGTTAGATGCTTTCGAACAACTTTCCGAGTTGGGCCAGATGCGAGTGTTCCTCATCGGCAATCTGCATCAGAACCTTTTTGCTTTCGTCGTTATCGCTTCTATCCGCCGCCCGTTGGTAGAGATCCAGCGCCTGGGCTTCTATGGCCATGGCCAGGCCGATGATTTCCGTCACCGATTCCAGGTCGGGCTTGTAAAGGCGTACGTATTCTTCGGTGGTCAGTCCGCCTTCCACCGCGGGAACGACTTTTGCTTCTACAAATTGTTCGCGATCGACTTCGGTGCCGGTTATGTTTCGATATTCGTCCAGAATTCGCGCCTGGTGCTTGGCCTCGATGGCGGCAAGTTTCTCAAAGAGCTCGCGGGCCTCCCGGTTGGCTACCCAGGGAATCATCGTCAGGTAGTACTCCCGCAATCCGTCCTCCATGGAATAGGCGACAATAAGCGCTTCCGCCGGTGACTCTTTGCCCGAAAATAGGTCGAGTCCCTGGTCTTCCGGGCCGATGGCGCGGTCACTCTTCCAGGCTTTGAAGCCACCGGACAGGTTAAACACTTCGCCAGATCCTTTTCCAGCCAACATCTGTGCAGCGACCCGGCTGCGTCCGCCTGACGCTCAGTAGACGATCGTCGGTTTGCTGGTGTCGATTTCGGCCATCCTGTCGTTTAGATCCGGTAAAGGGATCAGTTTGGCCCCGGGGATGTGGCCGGTTTCGTATTCTCCAGGCTGTCTCACATCCAGGATTGTGTAAGCATCGGACGGTTTATCCGCGAGGTAATTTTTCGCCTGCACGGCATCCATCGATTTAACGGGAGTGAAAAACTGTTTCCAGCGCATGGAGCTTCTCCTTGTTACCTTTATATTGGCTGTTAAAAAGCCGTTCCAATATTCGAACGAAGAAAACCTCAAGGACCTTCTATAATGGGGATCTGAAAAGATTTCAAGGCTCTTGATACGCTTTCGATTCACATTCGAAAGAAAAGTCACCGCTAACCGCATGTTATTTTTATCGCTAACGACTGGTGGACGTGGGGCTATCCGGTATGTATAGCGTTGTAAATACAATATATTGTATGAATTAATACTTGACATACAAAATATATTGGCTTTTATAGGCAGGATTGGGGAAGCACTCACGTCATCCAGTCGGCAAGGGTAACCCCTGTGGCACACACGGTATCCGTTACCCTCCGCCGCCCGTTCGATTTATACCGTCAATGTCGATGTCAATCGGTCCGTTGAGCTGATTATGGGAGAAACCATTTCTATCGTCAGCCAGAAGGGTGGTGTCGGGAAAACGATCACCGCCGTGAATCTGGCTGCAGCTCTGGCCCTCGCCGGCAAGCGGACCTTGCTGGTGGACTGCGACCCGCAGGGGAGTGCGACATCCATTTCGGGGATATATAAAAAAAAAATCGCCTTGACCCTTGAAGACGGATTGCTTGGGCGAGCGTCTTTAAGCAAAATCATGGCCCAGAGCTGTGTCTACTACCTGCAGGTCATACCGGCTCCGTTCGGACGCACCCATCAGGCGGCCAATCTGTCAACGGCGCCCGGTGCGGAGAGGATGTTAAAAAACTTCTTGATGGAGGACAGCTGGTATTTCGATTACATCATTCTCGACACGCCGGCCGCCTTCGGTATGCTGACCCTGAGTGCGTTGGCGGCCGCCGACAGTGTATTGATTCCCATCCAGTGCGAATACCTTGCATACCGCAGTCTGAAACAGACCATGCAGATGCTGGTCACAGTCAAGAATGCCTATCGACTCCCCCTGCAGTTGGCGGGGATTCTTTTCACGATGGTTGAAGAGGATGCCAGGCTCGCGCGCGTGATTGTCCGCAGTGCCCGTCGACGCATGGGGGGGCGTGTTTTCGAGACGCAAATACCGCGGAATGAGCAATTGCGGGAATCCCCGGTTTACGAAAGACCGTTAGTTGTTCAGGATATCTTCTCGGTAGGTGCCAAAAGTTACATTGCACTGGCTGATGAGATCATGAAGCGCAAATTCAACATTTAATCACATGGAAGGAGGAACCCAGCATGGCCAAAGTGACGATCAGTAACGACATTGTTGCAACTGCCAAAAAAGAATTGTTCGATAGGTTAAAAGCGAACATCAATCTTGATCGCGTCCGGGAAATATGTGCCGATCTTTATGGTGTAAAAGATATCCATTCTCTGGATTTCAAAAATGGCGACATCGTTGTCCACGACGGACAGATCGCATATAAGATCGAGTTCGATGTCCGGTTCGCGGTACCGCTGCTGATCGATGAGGAGGGCAATCTTCTCGGCACCCAGGATACCGAATCCGAGGCCGCGTCGACACCCGAGGACAGGGTCGAGGACATCAGCCAGCAGTCCAGCGATGCCGCCCAGGGATTTTAATCGATCGTTTTTTTGACAAATCCGCCGGGTTTCGATAAAATATAAGCTCCACACTTAACCGTCAGAAAAGCCAAACTCCGAGCGATCGGAGGACGGAAAGCCACGGGTCTTTAGAAGACAGCCGGGTTGCCTGGGGAAACCAGTCGCTAAGCCGGGTTGCCTTCTTCAAGGTGGCCCGGCTTTTTTCGTTCATGTGCCATTGGCTGGAAAATGCCGCCAGCCGGCCCGTCAAATATCAGGGTGCTGCCGGCAGACGATAGTGTGGTTGTCAAAATAACGTTCCGCTACACGAACGTTATTTTCTACAACCATTTCTACCACCATTCCATATTTCGGAATTTATTTTTGAGAATCGGCATAAACGAACGCGGAGGATGTTGAATGGGTGCATTTGTCGATCGATCGGTTCACTGCATCATAAAACTGGATGGTCATACACCTGTTGCGGGTGCCTTTCCGACAGGCAGGCCATTTTTTTGTGACCCGGGAAAGAGCCTGATTGTTTCTAACACAGGGACGAAGAATCGGTTATCCGGTTGTGATCCTGACGGCATCAAAACGTGGTTGATTTGCAATCACCTCGATACGCCCGAGAAATTTATTTCTTACTACACCAAACATCACTACTTCGTGGTTTTCGACAGTCACGTCTTCTGTCACGATTGTAACGAAGAAAATATGAGGGACGGCGAACCGGCTTTTCTGAAAATGGAATTGGCGTCATCCGCTTTGACCAACAACGAATTGCAACAGCAGATTTTTGAGCCGTTTTACAATCTAAACCGCCGTATCGACGCCCCCGGCAGGGTGTACGGCCAATTACCCGCTCAATCAAAACCGTGGCGTGTTTGCAACCACCTTGCCAACGAAAACAATTTTCGAAGGCATGTATTTGACGGTAATCTTATCCTGTTTGCCGATAACAATGTCACCTGCCCCGAGTGTCTCGATTTTATGCTCAAGGGGTCGAGTGAAGACCGCGACGATAACGCCGTGATGTTACCGGGACACCAGTTCCAGTATGCCATTGTCGAAATGCTGTACACCCTGAATTACGAGCTTTCCCTGGCACAGGGTTTTATCCACTGATCGGTGCACCTAACGATTGTTCATCCACGCGTCGCTAAATGTATTACCTAATTTGAGCGATTGTCGAGATTGCCGCAGATACAAGGAAGATGTCGTTCCGTCCCGCCGCCGGCGGGATCAGCTATGCGGGACGGCAAATGACACCGTAGATGCGGCAACCCTCAAGAGGCGGATAAAGATCGGTAATCCCGATGCGTTTCAAATTTTAAATTTAAAATTTGAAACGCTCATTTTAGGTATTATTATGTCTCCAACTCCGGGGCGGCTGCCGAATACTCCTGCCATCATACGGGGCGGGTGCAGCGATCCACCAGGTAGAAGATCGACCGATAATCTATACCGCTGTGCGAACTCAGCCCGATTTCGCACGTTCGGCTGGTGGCGTATCCCCCTTTCACTTCTGTCGGAAGCTGTTCTTTGAGTCGTCGCAGACCGAAGGCATTCAATTCCGGCACCGTAAAACCCTTGTCGCCGGCAAAACCGCAGCAGGTGATATCCGGCACGATCACCTTGGCGGCACACATCTCAGCCAATTGCTTGAAATCGGCTTCAAGCCCCATTTTCTTGGCACTACAGACAGAGTGAATGGCGATGGTTTCGGGTAATTTTTCAAAAACAAGCCGATCGACCAGATGCGTCAGGGCAAAGCGAACCGGGTCGTATAAATGCAGTCGGTTGTCCTGGGTTTGTTTCATATGGTAGAGGCAGGGGCTCATGTCGCAGAGGATCGGTATGCGCCCGTTATCCGATGCGCTCATCAGGGCCCGGCCGAGTTCCGACGCTTTTTTCGATGCGGTGGTGGACATCCCATTACTGGCAAACGGCATACCGCAGCATAGCCCATTCATCTGTTCGGGATAGATGGCCTCGTAACCGGCTTTCCGCAGCAGGTTTTCTGTAATGCGGGGCAGCGACTGCGCTTCCCCAGACCTTGCAGGACCCATTGTCCGGTTGATACAGGCCGGAAAATAAACGATTTTATCGCGCCCTTTTCGAACCACCGGCCGGGGTGCCGTTTTTGCGGCCGCTTTCGGCATGGCCGCCGTCCAGAGGGGGAGCCGGTCCCGGGAAAGACG
This sequence comes from uncultured delta proteobacterium, assembly GCA_963848135.1. GTDB lineage: Bacteria > Desulfobacterota > Desulfobacteria > Desulfobacterales > SG8-13 > JARFQH01. The sequence goes on along the minus strand of CAWKCK010000005.1, from coordinate 108,012 downwards.
CCGGGCAGCCGCCGCTATTTTTGTCATCCTCGCGGTCCCGATAAGAGAATGGAGCTTGTCGGTCAGGCCGAGGCCGAACCGGCCCACGGCCGTAAGCAGGAGCATTCGGTCGGCCAGGATGGTCCCAATCCGGTTGGCTGATGGGGTCAGATGGTCCTGTCTGAACGCCTTGACGAGGGCTCCCGTATCGATCTCCACCGGACAGGTGAGGGCGCACAGCCCGTCCGCAGCGCAGGTTCGGTCACCGTAATAGTCGAAAGACCGCCTCAGCTGCGACAGCCTTTCGCCATCCTTCCCCGACCGTTTCAACCGTGCCATCTCCCGGTAAATGACAATGCGCTGACGCGCTGACAAGGTAAAATCGTGGGACATGCAGTTGCGTTCACAGAAGCCACATTCGATGCAGGTATCGACCAGGTCGTGAGCGACGGGCATCGGTTTGAAATTTTTGATGTGCGCCTCGGGGTCAGCATTGATAATGACACCGGGATTGAGCATGTTATCCGGATCGAAGATCTTCTTGATCTCCTGCATGGCCGCGTAAATCCGATCACCCCATTCACGCCTGACGAATGGGGCCATGTTCCTGCCGGTGCCGTGTTCGGCCTTTAACGATCCGTCGTATTGGTCCACCACCAGTTCGACGATCTCATCCATGAAGGCTTTGTATTTCGTTACTTCTCCGGGGTCCTCGAAATCGATTGCCAGTACAAAGTGGACATTGCCGTCGAATACGTGGCCCCAGATAATCGTGTCCTCATAGGCGTACTTCTTGAAAAGGTCCTGCAGTTCAAGCAGGCAGTTCCGCAAGTGTTCGATCGGAACGGCGATGTCTTCGATGATAACCGTCGTGCCTTTTTTGCGTCCGATGCAGGCCGACGGGAACAGGCCTTTACGGATGTTCCACAGGGCTGCCGCCTGGTCGGGGTCGGTCGAGAACGCGAATTCGCGGTCCATGGCAAATCGGTCGAATCGTTTCCGGATGTCTTCGATCTGTCGCTGCAACGCGTCGGGTCCGGCGGCGGCGGTTTCAACCAGAAGCGCCGTCACTGATTCGCCAAGCGTTTTCATGTAGGGCGGCATCCCGGGCTTGTCCTCGACCGAACGGAGCGCCTCACGGTCCATAAGTTCGGCAGCACTCACCTGGCAATCTTTTAACAGCCAGACCGCCTCGCAGGCTCTTGCGATATCCGGAAAGAGCATCAGGCTGGTAGCTTTATGCGCCGGTTCGTCCAGGGTGCGGAAGGTGACTTCGGAAATAAACCCCAAAGTCCCTTCCGAACCGATGATAAGGTGCTGAATGATATCAATCGGATCATCGAAGTCGATCAGCGCATTGACGCTGTAACCGGTGGTATTCTTTATCTGGTATTTCCGTCGGATCCGGGCGACTGTTTCCGGTTCAGATTTGATCCTCTGCGACAGAGCGGTGATTTGCCCGACCAATTTGCGGCGATTTTTAAGGAAAGCCTTGCGGCTGTTTTCATCCCGTGTGTCCAAGACTGTACCGTCCGTGAAAATGATGCGCATACCCGAAACGGTCCCCATACTGTTGCCGGCCACACCGCTGGCCATCCCACAGGCATTGTTGGAAACGATGCCGCCGATCTTGGCAGAATTTATGGATGCCGGGTCAGGTCCGATCTTTTTTTCGTATGGGGACAGTGCGCGGTTGGCTTCGGCACCCAGGATTCCCGGCCCGAGCGTTATGCTGTCGCGGTTCGGGCTGATGCGGCAATGGCGCCAGCCATCGGGACCGAGAACAATCAGAACCGAATCGCTCAGTGCCTGACCGGAAAGGCTGGTCCCCGCCGCGCGGAAAGTGGCGGCGATTTTTAGGGCGCGACAGGCCGCGAGGGTTGCAATCGTTTCGGCTTCGTTTTCGACCTTAACGATGAGTTTGGGGGTGAGGCGATAAAAACTGGCATCCGTGCCGTATGCCAAAGTTCGCAGGGGGTCAGAGATCAATTTGGCTGCCGGGATGACATCGGCAAGCCGGCGGTGCAGCGAAGCGTAAGGTTCGTTAAGCATTTGGGACTCCTGGGGGCTGGTATTAGTATCCGTCCATAAATGGCCCTTTTCGCAATTTCGAAGTCACCCCCGCCTGAGGCATACAAGTTGGTGGAATCGCCTCTGGGGCATAAACATGAGTTAGCTACACGTTCAATTCCTTCATTTTCCGCAATTTCAGCGTCAAATGACGTCCCGCATAGTTCACTATAGCGGAACGATATTTTCCTTGTACCTGCGGCAAACTTGAAAATCGCTCAACTTGGGTTAAGCTGTGAATTGGGCACTCAATCGTACCATCTATTTTTCGCGGATGGACAATAGTTAGTTTCCGTTGATTGAATTTCGTACAGATCGCCTGCCTCTGTGTCAAGGACATAATTGGCAGGAATCAGCTGGTTACCCCGGGCGGCCGCAAGCGGCTGTTTGACATTGAGACAACGTTCGGATATACAATAATCTTCAGACGGTAAAGAAATTGACATGCCGCAAACCATGGATAATATATTGAGGATTCACGGGACGCGGGAATTTTGCAATCGGTTGCCGGGATTGGATCATTCATCGGATCTTTGAATAATTTCAGATTGTATTTGCTCATTTTTCCTGTGTACATGTTGGGACTTTTGGGGGACTTTTTTGTCACATCTTGATGAGCTATTCTACTAATTTCGCCCCATGATGATCTCCTGAAATATGTACATTTTTATTTGTAAGAAAGGGTCTCAATATGCCAGAAGGTAGAATCAAATGGTACAGTGAGGACAAGGGATACGGTTTCATTGAGTCCGACGACGGGAAAGAAATTTTTTTTCACAAATCAAACGTAACCTTCGAGGGGCATTTCGGCCTTCGAAAATCCGATCGCGTGTCTTTTGAGGTCCTAACAACCCCGCGTGGGGAAAAGGCTTCGAACGTGAAGGCCCTTTGACCCGCGCCACTTCGACCATCATCTCTCTGGCGTCTGTTACCAACCCGGAACATTCTGAAGACAAAAATTATACCGCAATTCGAAATTAAATTATCCCCGCTGCTTGCGGCGGGGATAATTTATTTCTTTAAAGTACCGGAGCTCAATCCATATGCCGCAAACACTTGCAAACGAAAGTTTGAGAAACATTGCCATCATTGCTCACGTCGACCACGGTAAAACCACCCTCGTGGATGCTATCTTCCGCCAAAGCGGCCTTTTCAGAGAAAACCAGGAAACCGATGAACGCCTCATGGATACCATGGATCTGGAGAGGGAGCGTGGTATCACCATTGCTGCCAAGAATTGTTCGGTTTTGTGGAAAGGGGTTCGGATCAACATCGTCGATACCCCCGGCCACGCGGACTTTGGCGGGGAGGTGGAGCGGGCCCTGTCCATGGCCGACGGGGCGATTCTTCTTGTCGATGCCTCCGAAGGACCGCTACCCCAGACCCGCTTTGTTCTGAAAAAAGCGCTCGAGGCTGACCTGAGAATCATCGTGGTTATCAATAAGATCGACCGCCAGGACGCACGGCCTGATGCGGTGCTGGACGAAATTTACGATCTTATGATCGATCTGAACGCCACCGACGAGCAACTCGAATTTCCACTGCTATACGCTGTCGGTCGGGACGGGATTGCCCAGAGAACCTTGGATGATCACGCCGATAATTTGTATGTCCTGCTGGACACGATCCTCGAAAAAATTCCTGCACCGTCTTACGATCCCCAGGCACCATTTCAAATGCTGGTATCTGATCTCGGATATTCCGACTATCTGGGGCGTTTGGCCGTCGGGAAAATAGCCAACGGCACGGCCCAATCGAGAGACAGCCTGGTGTGCATCGGTGCGTCCGGCGCCGATATTCCGTTGAAGGTGTCAAAGCTTCAGGTATACGAGGGCATGAAACTCCGGGATGTCAACAATGAGGTTCAACCCGGCGATATCGTGGTACTGGCCGGCATCGATGACGTTAATATCGGAGATACCATATGCACCCGGGAAGCCCCGCAGGCGCTACCGCGCATAAGCGTCGACGAACCCACGGTATCCATGAAGTTTACGATCAACAATTCACCCCTTGGCGGCAGTGATGGAAAATACGTCCAGGCGGGGCGGATCCGTGACCGCCTGTTGAAAGAAGCCTTGAGCAACGTGGCCATTCAGGTGGAAAAGGGACCGGACAGGGACAGCACCATGGTCAAAGGCCGTGGAGAATTCCAGTTGGCAATTCTGATTGAGACCATGCGTCGGGAAGGCTATGAATTCTGCGTAGGCCGACCCGAGGTTATCTACCGAAACAAGAACGGGTCAAAGCTGGAGCCCATCGAACGGCTCCTGGTCGATTGTGAGGACCGCTTTCTCGGCGTGGTGACGGAAAAACTATCACTTCGCAAAGGCCGGATGATCAAGCTCGTCAACAACGGAAAAGGCCGTGTGCGAATCGAATTTTCGGTACCCTCCCGTGCCTTGATCGGATACCGCGACGAGTTTCTGACTGACACCCGCGGTACCGGAATCATGCATGCCCTATTTGATGGCTACGATGTTTTCAGGGGAGATTGCCCCAGTCGATTCAGCGGATCGATCGTGGCCGATCGCAGAGGCAATGCCGTACCCTATGCGCTGTTCAACCTGGAACCAAGAGGCCGGCTCTTTGTTTTACCGGGCGAACCGGTCTATGAAGGAATGATTGTCGGCGAGCACAACCGCAGTGAAGATATCGACGTCAACCCCTGTAAGGAGAAAAAGCTGTCGAACATGCGGGCGGCCGGGAAAGACGAGAACGTTATCCTTTCACCCATTAAATCCCTGACGCTGGAACAGGCCATCAGTTTCATTCGTGAAGATGAATTGGTGGAGGTTACCCCTAAGGCGGTACGCTTGAGAAAGGCCGAACTCTCGGCCCCGCAGCGCCACAGGCATCGGGCAATACGAATGAAAACCATCAAGGCCGCTTGATCGATGTTTAACCCGCACTTTTTATGAAAATTTTAGTTCTTCTCCGATTTAGTTGGTGTAAATTGATGCGAAGCTCATGCATGGATCATAGCGTTTTTAAATTGGCCGCCCGCTCACTTTGTTCGCTCGACAGACGCTGACGGCCACAGACTTTTTGCCTCCGCGACCTGCGGAGGCAAAACAAGCAGTCGCTGCGCGAGGCCATCTGCTTTTCTGCCTGAAAGGCATGCATCTTTTGCCCGGGCATGTCGCCCGGGTAAAAAGGGATTGTCTGCGTTATGTCAGCGTGCGTTTGCGGTTAATTTATGAATTTACATTAATAAGATATGAATCACTAAAAATGCGGGCAAGGGTAATATTCGGATAGATGACGGCGCCGTTCGATAGGAGACGAAGTAAACAGTGAACATTCTCAAGGAAGTGCTGAATAACGAAGTCTTTCCAGCCCTGGGCTGTACCGAGCCGATTGCGGTGGCCTATGCAGCAAGCGTCGCCGCCAGGGAAATCAGCGGTGAAATCGACTCGGTGACGATATGCGTCGATCCGGGGGTTTACAAAAACGGGCTTGCCGTAACCGTGCCCAACACGAACGGCCAGAAAGGCAATTTAATCGCCGGTGTTCTCGGCGCTTATGTTCGGCAACCCGATCTGAAGATGGAGATCCTTGAAGGGGTCAAAAAAGACATGATCCCACGCGCCGCGGAGATGATCCAAGCCGGCAGAGCGACAATCACCTATGACGCCACCAAAACCGATCTGCACGTCGATGTTCGTGTAACATCCGGCAAGGATAATGCGCGGGCGGTACTGGCTCACGGGCATACCCACCTGGTGCTGCTGGAAAAAAACGGGCGGGCCGTCATCAAAAGAGACCGGGTGACCGGGCCCAAAACCGTCCAACCCTACAAAAAGAGGTTGATCAAGTTGAAAATCGATGACCTGATTACCCTCGCTGAGGATATGGAGGCCGCTGATTACACCTACATCAAGCGTGGCGTCGAAATGAATTTGAAAATATCAGAAGAGGGGCGAAAGATAAAAAAAGTTGGTTACTACCTCACCGACCTGGTCAAAAAGGGCTATCTTCACGATGACATTTTTACATCGTGCAAGATCCTTGTCGCGTCTGCTTCAGATGCCCGCATGGCGGGAATGAGCCTGCCGGTCATGTCCAGCGGCGGCAGTGGAAACCAGGGAATCGTGGCGATCCTGGTCCCCTACATCGTCGGCAAGCACGTAAAAATATCCGAGAAAAAGATTTTGCGCAGCATCGCACTTTCCCACCTGATGAACAGTTACATCAAGTGTTTTACGGGAGATCTGTCACCGCTTTGCGGCTGCTCCATTGCCGCCGGTGTCGGTGCTGCCGTCGCCATTGTGTATCAGCGTAAAGGCAACGACATGGCAAAGATCACTTTTGCCGTCAATAATTTGATCAGCGATTTGGGCGGCATGCTTTGCGACGGTGCCAAGGGCGGCTGCGCACTGAAAGTCGTCAGCTCTACCGATGCGGGTATCCGCTCGGCATACATGGCTCTGAACAACCACGGCATTACCGAGGCGGAGGGCTTTGTTGGCCGGACCGCCGAGGAAACCATTCAGAACCTGAGTCGGATCAGCGAAATCGGCATGGCCAAGGTCGATGACACCATGCTGAGTATAATGAAGAGTAAAGGGGCCGGAAAGTGATTATTGCCCAGCCGTAAATGGCCTTTTTCAGCTGGAAGGTATTCACCGCAGTCGCAGAGGACACTGAGTTTTTAAAAATTTTCATTTGCCGCTGACCCCAGTACCATATTCCGGAGCTACGAAGCAGCGATGCCCCGCCAGGGCGGGATGACCGATCGGATCTTAAAATAACGCCCGGCCCCCAGAAAATGAAAACCAGCATGCTTCCTGCAGATTCGGTGTCAATCTCGCCGCCGGCGCGAAATTGACGGCGTTAGCCGTTACCCGGCCAACTTGGCGGCTATCGCGGCGACATGCTTTCCCTGGAACCGTGCCCCAGCCAATTCATTTTCGGTGGGTGTCCGTTCCCCCTGAGTACCGGCGATGGTCGTTGCACCGTAAGGGGAACCGCCGGTGATCTCATCATTGCGCATCTGACCCTGAAACGCATACGGTAGTCCCACCACAACCATTCCCTGATGCAGCAGACTTATGTGAAAGGACAGCAGGGTAGCCTCTTGCCCGCCGTGCTGGGTGGCCGTACTGGCGAAGACGCTGCCGACTTTGCCCACAAGTTTTCCTTCCATCCAGAGTTGGCCGGTCGCATCCAGAAACTGCCGCATCTGCCCGCACATGTTACCGAATCGGGTCGGTGTCCCGAATATGATCGCATCGGCCGATGCCAGTTCATCTACTGTGCACACAGGTATATGAGTAAAAACTTTTTGTGCCTCAACGGCACCCATTTTTTCAAGCACTTCACTCGGCAACGTTTCCGGGACCCGCCTCAGCTCTACCGTTGCGCCGGAAATTTCTTGCGCGCCTTCGGCAACAGCGTTGGCCATCTGATAGACATGTCCGTAAGTTGAATAAAATACGACGAGAACTTTCATTTTTTTACCTCCTGATCGAAGTACACTGTCCTTGGGGTGAATTTTTGCTGTAACGAAATACTTGCCGTACTGACCATCCTAGACTAATTTCAGCTGATCGATTGTCAAGTCTCTCCCTATCCCGGAAATTTCATGAAATCTTTTCAGCTCTTTCATTCGGTTTTGGAGAGGTACAAAGCGACCCTCGGATATATGGTTTGTGAGTTTGGCCAATGTCCCGATACTTATCTTTTTGGCTTGTCGGTGAAAAGATTGCATGAAATTTCCGGGCTAACTCAGTAAAGCTGGTAGCATCGTGACACATGGGTTTTCGCTGTCCCCGGAATTCATTCCGATCGCCGATGCGGTTGGGCAGGAAAAATGAGGACGATCTACTTTGAGCGAAGGACTTTGATTTTTGCATCGATCAGTTGTTGATGGGTCAGCCTTAACAGGTCGGCCAGTTTGTGCATCAGGTGGTTTTCGTACTTGTCCATATTACCGTCGACGAAGACAATCCGCCACAGCATTTCAATGATGTCGATCTTTTCTTCGGTAGAGTAGTTAGCATTGATCAGGCGGGCAAATTGCCAGTAGTCGATGCTTCCATCAAGCTCCTGTTCGGCGGCTGATATCAGGGCCTCGGCATCTTCGACCAATAGCCCGTATTTATCCTTCAGAATCGAAATGATCTGTGACATTTCAGCGCTGGTGAAGGTTTCGTCGATTTTTGCCATCTCGAGCAGTAATGCGCAGACAGCTACCCGGGCGTCGTGTTGAGGGGTAACGTTTTCCGGTGAAGAAGCTTCAGCAGACAAACCGCCGAAGAAACGTTTTACAATATCAATCATCCTGTTGTCCTTTGAAAATTAAGTTGATCCTAAAATGAGCGTTTCAAATATTAAATTTAAAATTTGAAACCGCTTCGGGATTGCCGATCTTGCCGCACCTACCGCGTCATATGCCGTCCCGCATAGCTGACTATAGCGGAACGACATCTTCCTTGTAGCTGCGGCAACCTCGACAATCGCTCAAATTAGGTGTTGATAATTCTTATATTGATTTCAACCGGACGGCTACCTTGAGTGCTTGACACCCTTTTGGGCACAGTACCGCCGCAGGCGACACCGGCTGCAAAACGGGGAAATGGGTTTGCAGAGGTTTTGACCGTAGGCCACCAGAAGGTCGTTGATGACCAGCCAATACCGCCGGGGAAGTTTTTGACGCAGGGCCATCTCCGTCTTTTCCGCTGTCTTGGTACTGACATATCCCCAGCGGTTTGTGATGCGGTGGACATGGGTGTCGACGCAAATGCCAGGTTTGCCGTAGCCGATGGTAATGACCAGATTCGCGGTTTTACGACCCACACCGGGCAGCTTGAGCAGTTCATTCAAATCGTCAGGGACCTGCCCATCGTATGCGGACAGGAGAATGCGGCAGATTTCTTTGATGTTTACGGCTTTGGTTCTGTAAAAACCCACCGGATATATCGTTTCCTCGATGGTGGCAGTGGGAAGATCGGCCATTGTTTGCGGATCCCGGGCCATCTGAAACAACCGTTCACTGGCTGCGTGGGTGGTCTTGTCCTGGGTTCGCAGTGACAGAATACACGATATGAGCACAGTGAAGGGAGAGTCAGCATAGTGTCCCACCACCGGGACCTGCCACTGAGTGACCTCCGCTTTCAGAATGCTGACGACCGCATGAATATCGTTTGCGTTCACAACCACCTCTTTCTACCTGATCAAAGCAAAACCGAGACGAAAGGCGCGGGTCCGCTGTCTGTAGTCCAACAGACTTTCCGCGAGCGCGTTGACATACTGGACCTGGAAATAGAGATCGAAGTTGTCGAAGAACAGTTTGTCCAGTGGATAGGTGAGGTCCAGCTGCAGCGATCCACCTTTTTTGGCCCAGCCGAGGTGGGAATCCAAAACGAAACTGTCGGCTTTACCGAACTTTAATTCCAGGTCGAAATAGCCCCTGTAGTCGCTCAGGTCCGGATTCGTATCATCGCTGTTGGCCACGTAGGCCCAGACCTTGGGGGCGGCATACAGGCCGAGCTGGGTTGCCTTGTCGTAAAAGATGAACATCGGTTTGAGGTACAGAAAATTCGTACTCCGTGACAGATCCCCGCCCCGGCCGTTGGATTCGTGCTGGAAACCAGATTGGAGAAAGAAGCCTTTGCTTCCCGGAATTGACGTTCTTATGTTCGGCGTAACCAGGAAGAATTCAGGTTTGTAGCTGGTGTCTTCGAACGGTTGAGAATCCGACTTCAAATCCCAGAAAGAGGTCTGGGTGTAGGCGAAGTGCAATCCGGAGATCCAGGGCAGTTTTTCAGCCAGAGAACCTTCAGGATTGAAGAACCGGTATTTGAAACTGACCTGGAACTTACTGTTTTTCGGATCGGTACCGACCAGAAAATACATGGGGTTGTATGCCCATAAGTTGACGAGGTAGGGCTGATAAAGCAACTGGATTTCATTCAGGGTGGGCAATATGTCCGATTCGTTTTCAGCAGTCCCGGCAGTTTCCTTCGCCACATGGCGCAGAGGCGCTTCACTTACCGCCAGTAGGACCGATGCGCCCTCGAAAGCCGGAAATTCCAGACGGACCGGTCCGGAAAAACCTTCTGGAACGAAAAGGACGTATCGGATTTTCAAGAAACTCATCGTAGCGATTGTTACAGATCCTTCTGGCAGGAGATCTTCGGCATATGCCGTGACCTGTTCAGATTTGCTTCCGGATTTGATCAGGCAGGTCACGCGATCGGGCAAACTCATGACGACCGATTCTTCGCCCAAGTTGTGAATATAGACACCGATCGTTACATTTTGTCCGGCTTGCAGCGGTTCAGACACCGGTGCAATAAGTGTTTCGACATTGACGGCAACAGCCGGTATGGCCGACAGTAGGATCAATAATGCTGCGGTAACCGTTTTCATCGTCTTGTCCTTGTTAATGCCCGTTTGCCTGAGATGAAAATTGTGAATCTTACTCGATATTTTACGGTTGCATGGTAACCAAATCTCTTTTTCACCAAGAAATGTGTTTGGGAAAACAGAAGCATTTAAGTGGCCGACCAACCAAAAGATGGTCCGGACCATGCCGCTTGCCTATCGCTGTGACTCAACGAACAATTAAAATGATAAATATCAGCACTGCAAGGATGATGCGATACCATCCGAAGATGGAAAAGGTATGACTCCTGACATAGGTCAGAAGCCACTTTACGGCGATGAATGACACCACTGCGGAAACCAGGAAACCGAGGATAACCATGCCCCATTGTTCTGGAGCGGCACCGACTGGAGGATGATACAGCGCCCGGTAAATCTTGAGCCCACCGGCGGCGAGCATCGTGGGAATACCGACGAGAAAGGAGAACTCGGTCGCGGCCGGCCGGCTCATTCCGAGCATCAGCATCAGCAGGATGGTCGCACCCGAACGTGAGGTTCCAGGGAACACCGCTGCAACAAGTTGGCCGACACCGACAACGACGGCAATCGTCCAAGTAATCGAATCCCGTTGCTGTCGTCCGCGCAACCACATTTCGATGAGTAGAAAACCGACACCGCCCACCAGGAGCGCCCAGGCGATCGGCCACAGTTCTTCCGGTAACTCAAAACCGGCCCTGTCCAGAAGCAGGCCACCGATGCCTGTGATGACAAAGGCAAGGAGGATTTTTAACGCGTAATCCCGGGTGGCTTTCTCACGCCAGCCGAAGACAAACTGATGCAGCCGTTCGGGAAAGAGCGGCAATACGGCAATCACGGCCCCGCTCTGTATGACGATATTGAACAAATCGCTTTGACGGGGAAGCCATCGCTCGGCAATGAGAAGATGGGCGGTGGAAGAGATGGGCAGAAACTCGGTGATCCCTTCGATGATTCCAAGAATTATGATCGCAAGCCAATCGGTCATCGGCTGTTTAGAAACAATAATTTGGCAGTTGTCAAGGACCAAAAAAAAATCTCTGGTCGGCGCGTGACAGCAGAGCCTGTTGAACGTGATATAGAAAGACGAATTGATGAACGAATCCGCCAAGCGCTGCGATGAGGCGTTCTCCACACGGACATGGCGTGCCTTCGAAAAATGTTGGCCTTTACAAGCCCAGTCGCAAGCCTTGTATCTGCGGCAACCTTGACAATCGCTCAAATTAGGTCAAATCGTCCGGCAACGTCATTGACACTCGGGCCTTATTGGCTTGTCGGCCGGCCGGTCAGGGCGTTACCACCTCGACCTTGTTGATGACCACCGGCTCCTTGGGGACGTCATCGTGCATGCCGCTGCGACCGGTTGAGACGGCCTTGATCTTGTTGACGACACCGTGTCCTTTGGCCACTTTGCCGAAGACGGTATAGCCCCACCCCTGGGGGTTCTTGCCCGTGTGGTTCAAAAAATCGTTGTTTTTGACATTGATAAAAAATTGCGCGGTGGCACTGTGAGGATCGGCGGTGCGGGCCATGGCCACCGCGTAGGCGTCATTTTTAAGTCCGTTGTCGGCTTCATTTTCTATCGGTGGCTGGGTCGGTTTTTCTTTCATATCGGCGCTCATACCACCGCCCTGAATCATAAACCCATCGATAACACGATGAAAGATGGTGCCTTCATAATGTCCGGTGGACACATATTCGAGGAAGTTGGCGACAGTCTTTGGGGCTTTGTCCTCATCCAGTTCCAGAAAAATATCGCCCATGCTGGTTTCAAATTTGACCATGTCGAATCTCCTTTTCTACTTTTAAAATCGAATCGATAGTTGAAATCGCAATAGATTATCAGTACGGTTGCATCAAATGTCAAAAATTTGTGCCAATAACCATACTTGGTTTTTTTTGTATCGTGATTATTTTGCAATCCGCATTTAACCCTATCCATCTGAGGTAAATAATGAGTGATCAGAGAAGAGTGGACGAAATCGATTTTACCGTTAATAAGAACAATCTTTACCGTGAAGAATCAATTACCGATTTGAAGGTTGCTTCAATCCGGCGCCTCGTTCCGGTGAAACCGGACGGAACGGAGGATCCTGCCCGCCAAACGATCTTTATCGGCCAGACACAACTCATGTCGCCGGAGGGGCCCCTTCCCATTCAATCTGAATTGGATGCCGGCACGATTGAAGAAGCGCTGGATAAGTTTCCGGCCGCTATGCAGCTTGCCTTAGCCGAGGTCGTAGAGAAAATCAAGAAAATGCAGCAGCAACAGCAGCAAGGTGGCCGCCAAAACGACTCGCGGATTATCGTTCCCGGTCGCTAACCGGGGGGCGTCGGCTTGTCGATAACGGCTTGCAAATCGAAAAATAGCGCTCGCCCGCTTCCATCACAGAGTTAGGATACCGTAGATAAATAGATCATCCACCCCAAAGGAGGTATTTTGATGCTGAAAGACAAAGACGTGCTGGTGGGGTCGGTGGCCGTGACGGCAGACGGGGTGGAGACACCCGAACAAGTGGCGGCCACCATCCGTGCCGCGCTGCCATATGTGGATGCGGAACGTCTCTATCCCTGCACAAACTGCGGGATGGCACCCATTCCCTATGCGATTGCTTTGGGGAAGCTGCAGAGCCTTGCCGCCGGTGCAAACCTTGTGCGGTCGGAGTTGTAAGGTTCTGCTGCAAAACTCTGTTAGATGCGAAAGGGGATATCGCGACCCGGTTTCGCCTATCAGTAAGTTATGAAAGGAATCGGGATTTCCTGCGACAAACAATAAAAGTGAGCACGACCGTGAAACTTATCAGAGAAGATATCCAAGAGATCCTCAATGAATGGTACCGGGCATGGAACGACCATGACCTGGACGCCGTCATGCAACTGTTCCATAATGACGTTTTTTTCGAGAACTGGACCGGTGGACGGGTCAAAGGTAAAGAGGCATTGCGCAGGGCCTGGGAATCCTGGTTCGCAAACCACGGCGATTTTAAGTTCATAGAAGAGGAAACCTTTATCGACGAAACGACCCAGAAGGCCCTTTATCGCTGGGCGCTGGAGTGGCCCTCGCACGAGAGGGGATTTGATGGCGGCAGGGAGCGTCGACGCGGGGTCGACGTGATTCACTTTAGAGATGGAAAGATTATAAATAAGATTACATACTCGAAAACATGCTTAGACATCGATCATAAACGGGTTTTATTACGCGCTTCCCTTTCTAACGAGGGGCCCGCCAAATCAGGAGGGTCGGGTGATCGAGATGAGGAATGTGAAGGTTGAATCGATTTGCCCACCGGCGTTGCGGCCATTGCGGCCGTACCACCGGTAACTGTCTGAGAAAGTTGGGTTTCGTTGACTGATGGCGCGATCTAACGATGACAACTGACAAGACACCACTGCACGCGGCTATGGCTACCCGGGCCGCAACGGTAAAGACTGCGGTTGAACTGTGGGGCTGCCCCTGCGGACGGCTGCGGCCGCTGTGCATGCTCTTTGTATTCGTCCTGCTGGTATTTTCAGGTTGCGAGGTGTCTGACAATAGAGAGGCTATAAAAATGGATAACATCAATGGCAACCGAACGGGCGCAGCCGCTGATGCGGCCAAACAACCGCGGGCGCTGATCCCACCGGTCGATTTGGTCGAATCGGCCCATATCGAAACGGCATCCTTTGCCCTGGGGTGATTTTGGGGACCCGACTCCCGGTTCGGGAGCATCGAAGGCGTTATAAGAACCCGGGTGGGGTATGCCGGGGGGACCAAGTCGTCTCCCACGTATCAAAGTCTGGGGGATCACACCGAAACCATCCAGATCGATTACGATTCCACCCGGATTTCCTATGAAAACCTGCTGGATCTGTTCTGGAAAAGCCATGAGCCGTCATCAAAGGCCTGGTCCCGGCAATACATGGCGGCGGTCTTCTACCACGATGATGAGCAGAAGAAACTGGCTTTGGCGAGCAGAGACCGCGAATCGTCCACCATCGGCAAAAAGATCCATACGGAAATTCTGCCGTTTTCAGGCTTCACTCTGGCTGAGAATTATCACCAGAAATATCGACTCCAACGGGAAAGAGGCCTGATGCAGGAGTTTGCAAGGATTTACCCCGCTTTTGAAGACATTACCAACTCAACCGCCGCGGCGCGGGTGAATGGGTATCTCGGCGGCTACGGCACCGCTGCCCGGCTCAAGGCCGATCTGGACGGTTTGGGTTTGTCCGCTCAGGGAGGCCATCAACTTTTACGGTTGGTCGAGTCGCGGGGCAATTGAAACAGTGAGCGCGGGATGGCTACGCCGCTGCCCGTTTGCCTTGAACATCGAAGTCCCATAGCAGCGGGGCATGGTCGGAGAGCATAACGGTCGGGATCTGGAATCCGTTGGATTGAATAGCCGGGCTGTGGAAGATATAATCGAGTTCCATGAAGGGGTTACGGCTTGGATATGACGACTTGCCCTGGTCATTGGCGCTGACCAACCCGCTGGCAGCCAAAAACAGTTGCAATTCGCGATCGCCCCGAAAGGCATTGAAGTCGCCGGCAAGGATGACCGGTTTGTTGCAACCGGTGATCAGATCGTTCAGGTCGTTGAGCTGATATTGGCGGTGGCGAAATTTGAGAGACAGGTGTACCAGGAAAATCGTGGCTTCCGGCAGTTCAACTTCAATAACCAGGCGTTTGACACCGTCACGGAGAAAATGAAAGCGGCGGTTGATAATCGGTTGGTTGGTTAAAACGGCGTTGCCCTGTTTGTTCAACAGCGGCACCTTGCGTGCCATCGATGTTTCGTCATATTTGGATTGGTAGATCGCCTGGAGGTTCAGTGACTGGGCGATGACATCCGCCTGATTGTATCGCCTCACCCGGTATGAACCGAAGTCGACCTCAATTAATCCGATGATGTCTGGTTTGATTATTCTGACGAAATCCAGAATTTTTTGGAAGTGGCCATTTGTCGGTTTGAAATAGCCGCTGTAAGGTACCGGAAGGTGAAATCGCTTTCCGATTCCGGCCCCATAGCGGATGTTGTACAAAAGAAATCTCATACAGCGTTGTTCTCCGTCTCCAATAAGAAATTGTCTTTTAATATGGTCACTGGTCCGAATTTTACAAGGGCATATTTCGGGACAATTTCTGAAACCTCTTTGCCTGTTTGTCCCGCATGGCCGCCAACTCTTTCGGAAGCGGATGCGCCGCTGTCAGTAGCGTCGATATTCGCTGCAGACGGCGGGTCAGTTCCCCGAGAGAGATCGCCCCACTTTTCAGCGCTGTTTGACTGACGCCCATGTATTCCATACGCAGACACATATCGTAGAGAGCGTAATAGGCGTCATTGAAATACAAGAGTTCCTTCGCGCATTCCGGGCCATAGGTGGTGGTCAGGATTTTCCACAGGGATAGTTCCGGATCATAGGCCGCGGTGTTCCATTCATAGTCGGCAACCGTTGCGAATTTTATTTTATAGATTTCGCTGAAAGCATCGCCATTGATGAAAAGATGGCCGCCGTCGTCGGTGTTATGAAAATCCTTGGGCTTATAAGTGTCATACGGTTCAAAGAGGTTGCACATCCTGACTTTGCCCGGATAGTGGCTTGTGTAGCCGCCGTACCGCCGGGATTCAATATTTCGAGCGTACAGGGTGTTGTCCCAGAGCATGGGCCACCGCTGGATGAGAGATGCGAACCGATTCAGGTCGGCGGTGTCTATGGATAACGACCTGACGGTCGGTCCTGTCCACACGATCGCGACCTCGGGCGGGATTTGATCGATCAACTCACTGAAGTACACTTCGGCCCGGCCCTCACTGCGGTCGATGAATTCGTTTGTGTACCACGGCGGGCAGAATTCGAATCTTGTTCCCGGATAATTCGCGTCAATCCACTGTTTGAGACGGTTGATGACATGCGCCTGGGCGTTTTGAAGATTAATGAACCGGTTCTCGTCCTCTTTGGTGTATAGGCTGTAGATCTTTGGGTTTTTCCCCTTGTGCGGTACGTGATCATCGGCATGGAGCATGATTGTTCCGGCCCCGGCCGCCAACCCGATTTCAAACACATTTTGTAGCATGGCGACGCTTTGCGGGTCGCCATGGACCCATACACGCCGTGACTCAGGGTCAAGATGATCGACGGATGGTTCGAATGGAAGATGTGAATAGGGGTTAACCATTAGCGCCAGGGTCATGACCCCGTTTTCGCGGCAAGCGCGGCCGGCCGCCTGTAAACCGCGTCGAAAGAGGGGATCGGGGTGATACCAATTTTTCCCTTTGCGATTGTTACCGGCGTACACTTTGTTCAGTTTGAGACGGCTCATCCGCTCGACGGCGTCAAGATCCTGGCGGAGTTCTGAATCTGTCCGCCAGGCTCTGAAAGTGTAGGAGCGGCCTGAATAATCCGGAAAATCGGCGACGGTGACATTGTGATAGGACCATTCATTATCTTTGAATAGTTGCACAGCTGTTGTCGCGGCATAATAGGACCCTACGGGTGATGCGCCGACAAGATAAACAACCAGCGTACTTCCGATTTGCTCGGACACAATGAAATAGCCCTGAGGGTTGCGGCCCAAAGACGGCTCGAGAAAGGCGTGACGGCCGGGTCGGCGGGTGTTGTAGAGTCCATTTTTGCCGATGCTGAAAACCAATTTTGCGTTGCCAACATCGCTAAGGGAGTAATCGCTGCCGGCGATTTGAATATCAAGATTAGGGGACCGATCCTGGGGCGATAGCCTTTTCATTATGCCGCTGATTCTGTTTTTCAGCATGATTGCAGCGGTGCGCTCGGCCGGTGCCGGATTGGGCGGGAGGAGAATCATCGGTGGTCGCGATGTCGGCAGGCTGGCATCCCAATAGGTGACGTCAGGCATTCGGGTAATCTGTTTCGGAGTGGGAATCAGCCGCTGTTCGGGTGCGAGGTGTTTGCCGAAATACGGTTCCATGCGCTCCAGAACCGTGAAATTCCACTTTGCATATCGATAGTCGACATTGTCCAGCCACAGCGTACCGTTGCCCTTGAGCCCGAAAAAGAGACGCACATAGCGGGCCCTGTCGGGCAGATCACCTTCGGAAAACGGATAATTATAGGTTCGCCCTCTGACGGTTCCCCATGGGAACTTTTCGACGGACCAATAGTTGGCAAAGGAATAGCTTTTGTCCGCGTTGTCTATAAGCGTTCCGGAGACGGGATTCAGGCGCGCCGGGGGGATCGGTTTTCTGTTGTAATCATAGAATAGGGTCTTCACCACGAAAGTGTCGTTCAGCCGTTGGCCGAGTCGGCGTCTGCTGGTCGATAGATTTTGAATTTTGACATCGTAAGTAAAAGCGTAGTTTCCGGGGATTACCGGGATAAAATCGCTGATGATCCCTTCCGCCTCGTCCAGTTCACCGGCATTATCCCTGGTAATTTTGACTGCATACCGGCCGTCGTTGACCTCATCGGAAGCATACTGCGCGGATTTCTTGTCGACCCATTCAACGTTACGGCCGATAATTTTCCACCCCGTGATGGTGACCGTCGACCCCGATCCACCGGCAATAACCGTGCCGTCTTCGAAAGAGGGGTTTGGTGCGAGGTTGTTTTTGTTGTAATGATTCCAGCGGACGGAATAGGGCATGCTCAGCGGGTCTGAACTGGTCCATCGGTCGCTCTCCTGCTCCATGTTCACCGGGCCCGTTACCGCACAAGCGTTTAGGATAACGGCCGCACAAATTGCTGCCAAAAGGAGCCTTCTTGAATTGAACATATATCCGAGCCTCAGATGATATTCAGATTGAACGGGGATTTATCAGTCGGTAAGTAGGCGTCTCGCCGTCCAGAAATGCGGTTGCCAGTAATAACGGTCGATGGGTGAGATCGTTACGCCGCTGGTTTTGGATGCGTGGACGAATTGACTGTCACCCAGATAAATTCCGACATGGCGGGGGTAGTCGGGGGGTTTAAAAAAAACGAGATCGCCGACACGCATATCATGATATGCCACCGGTTTGCCTTGCCTCACCTGCCCACGCGTGGTGCGTGGAAGGTCAATCCTGAAAACCTTGCGATAAACGGCCTGGACGAAAGCCGAGCAATCGATACCATTACCATCATTTCCTCCCAGGCGGTGCCTGGTGCCCAGCCAGCGGCTGTATTCCCTGCGAAGCATGTCTTTAGTGGCCGCATCATCAGCACCATCCAGTTCTTCTTGCGGTCTGCCGGTGTCATTAGTACCGTCAAATTTACCTTGAGGCGGTACCGCTGTGTGCAGATTGTCTGATGCGGCGGCTGGAGGTGAATCGGGCGCGTGCGGGGCGTCAGCAGGAACATACCGGTTCTGGGTGCAGGCAGCGACAAAGAGAACCCCTATCAGGCTGAAAAGGCTCCAGTGATAGATGATTCGGATTCTACTTTTCGCAATAACAGCGCTCATGTCTGACCAGACGCAGGCAACAAAAGCCATTGGAAATATTCCTGTTCCCATTCCATTTAAAATTTGAAACGCTCACTTTAGGTTTCATAAAGACCGTATGGAGCGTTACACAAGGTATCCCCTCGGTTTTACCGGAGGGCATTGAATTCGGGCATGACCACATTCTATCACAGATCGGTTCAGGCCGTAAAGATACCGGCGCGATAGTTTCGCGGACAACTATTTGTATCGGCTTTTCTTTTTCGGCGCTTTCCAGAGTGACTTGCCCATTTCCTCGATGTATCCGACAACCTGCAAAATGGTGTGCAGACTGATTCGGGGCAGAGGCTGATTCCAATTGTCACATGCGGTCACACCGGTCGCGATGATGTCTTTTAACCCCTTGCGGCCGCAGACGAGGTAGGTGATCGATTCCGCCTCCAGGGCTTCGCTGGCCGTGCTGAACTCTCTCCGATCTGACCACCAGGCCTGACGATCGATGCCGAGATATCCGCAGAAAATTCGACCCAAATCATTTACAAGGGAAGCATATCGGTTTTCGATACTTTTTGCCTGGTCGATAAGTATCAGGTAACTTGCTGCCGGGGAAATATCGAGGCCGTGGTGTGTTTCCCTTATTCTGCCGGTAAGCTGCATGACTGATGCGGGTTGTCGATCGCGCCGGGGGACTTCCCGGACTTCTATGCCGTGCAGGGCGCTATTGGCAATTGTGTGTTCATACACCTTGTTGCTCAGAGTGCTTTTCAGTTCCGCCGTCTTCAATAAATTCACCTGGACGGGATCACCTTCTGTTTCTGCGACATCATAGACGAACACGACCGGTGACATCGGAGCGAGTATGATCAGGGGGCGAGCGCTACTTTTGGGACGACGGTTAAACATTTTCAACCATGTCGCCGCCGTTGCCACCAGTGTCGCTGAGGGGTTCTGGGTATACAGCAGAAAGGTATTCAACGGAGAGTAACGGGGAAATCGGTGGATGAAATCGAGGAGGGCCAGATAATCTGCAGGGTGACGGCTGCTGCTGCCGGCTTCAAAAACTTCGTCCACAGGCAGCAGATCGACCGGGCGATCATCGATTGTGCTCTCGGAAGGTTTTTCCGTTCGATCGGTAAATTCGGATGGAAAAAGGTTGAGTTGATCCGGCATTTTTAGTTGACCTTATAAGGGGTTATCAATTAAAAAGCCCCGTACTCTGATAGAGAACGGGGCGAAGACCTTCAGATCATGGCAACCTCATCGTATCGGTTATCTTTTATAATTATTTTAGACCATTATCATATGAATATTCCATAGGTCAAGTCGTTACCGCGATGCCAAGAGGGTCAGTTTCCGGGTTTATCGTTTTCCCTTTTTCGGAAAGCGGCGTCCTCTTTTACCAGTTCTTTTAGCAGAGCCCCCAGTTGCCACCCCTCCGATATCGGGGTCATTGTGGCCCAGAGCTGTCGGGGAAATCCGGCTTCTTTAAAAGCGGTCATAAGGGTGTGAACTTCCATTTGTGTGCATCCGGACATGATAGTCGCTCGCGGCATCTCTGCCGATTCTCCCATCCCTGACCGGTCAGCGGATGCAAGCACATCGGTGATGTTTTTCTCGATATCTGCATGGGTGGCAAAGATGAGCGGCCGATCGCCAAAGCCGATTTGAGTCAAGGCGTTGACCAGCGGTTCGTGTTCCGCGGCGGAGAAACCACAGAATATAATTCCCTTGGGGCCATACATCTGCTCCGATGATTGGGTAACTTTTTGAAATTCACCTTCGTTCATGAAACTTCATCTCCAATGTTATTAGCGGGCCAACATTTCGGTTTGAAGGATGGAAAGCACTATACGGGATAGATAATAGCCCTCCATGAGACCAGTCGGATCTATCGGGTGACCATACCCCAGCTCAAGTTGAAATCAAACAAAAAATATTACCAGGTTTTCGGTGGCGGCTATTGGTGAGATGTCAATCGTCGCGTTGCCGGTATCATTTCACCAGGCGCAGTTTGTGCGTCTGTCTCAGGTGCTTCCAGAGCCTCTCGAGAATCAGGACTGCCGCTTGATCCTGATGAAGGAGGGGATCGCTGGCGACCGATCGGCAAGACGCCAACAGAGCACCGTTTTCATCCCAAAGGCCGAATTCATCCCGCAGGCGCACGAGAAGTGCGGGCCGATATGTGATCAGGTCTTCGGCATCCAAATTTCCGAGCGTGGTTTTGTCTTTGAATGAAAGACTGGCGCTGAGTTGCTCGACGGCCTCTGCAAGCGATTGCGGCCGATCCGAAAGTCGGCGTTGGGTGCGAACATTAAGGAGCAGCACAGCGTTATTCAGAATCTCGAAGACTTTGTCATAGATCAACGGGTCTTCGCTGGCCCGTGTTCCGGCAACATTCAGAACCTTGATAACGGTGTCTGTCATCCAGTTTACCATTAAATACAATGCTTTATCACCACCAGTATCGTTAAGGTCGATGTGCAGACATGGCTTACCTAAGGTGGCGGCATAGTCGCGCGTCAATTTCGATCCACCCTTGAGCCTGCCGTGGGTCAGGATCAAGGTGCCATCGGAGTCCGCCACGTTGGCTTTGGTCCGTGCCGGATAACTGTCGGTCGGCATTTCCTTGAGCTGATAGTGAGCGGGTATTTCTCCGTCCTCCGCGAGTCGGCCACGGGGAACCCACCCGCCATGGGGGAGTCCCAAGTGGATAGCCACATCGAAAGCCGCCCTATCGGCACCGGTCTGGCCCCCGGAAACTATTTTAGTCAGCATGTTGAACTCTTTTCTTGCATCTCGCAGAAATACCAAGAAGCTGTCTCAAGAAAATCTTTTATCCCGATATCCGCGTTGAGCCCTCGTCTCAACTCCTCGACATACTGGATTCAAGTGCCCGACAACAAAGCAGATGCGGTGCCCTGTGAATGCTTACCGTTAAAGATATGATCAGAAGCAATCAAGGGCAAGTATTTCCTGCCGTTGGCGAAAAACCGAAACGAAGAGTGACGGCAGGGTTTCAAATTACCTGGGGGGAATCTATACCTTAGGCCATCTATTGAATACCGACCCGTGGTGACTATATTCACCCAATACGGTTTTAACCCTCAAAATAAATGGCGCGAGTAAACTTAACCGCTAACGGCAGTGACGATAACGATCAGCAGGCAATAAGGACAACCTAATGGACAATGGATCTTTTTCGCTTTACCACCAGCTGGATGCAAAACAAAAAGCCAGTTTGGCTCAGATTAATTCAGGATTGATTGCTTACGAAACCGGAACGCCTTTGTCCTCCCAACTCCATACGAATGACGGGTTGGGTGACCGAATTATCAATATTCTCGAGTCGTGGTTGCTGGATGAAGAACAGAAACGGGATTTGATAGCCAATCGTTGGGATATTTTCTTCCTCTATGCTGCCGCATATGATCTCAACTACTGGCAGGAAGGCGACGCCAAAACTGGCTTTAGGGGTGAGGGCCAGGAGGAATTAGAAAATGACGGGCCATCGTCCGAGAAAATCCAGGCCCGCGGGTCTTCTGTCCACCGCGTCGACAACCGGCAGGCGGAGATTATCGGTCTTATTACCCAGGGGGTGGTAGTCGAAAACATCAGCGAAACATTACCGCCAACGGTATCTTATCAAAGCGGTATTCGTGTGCATGTTCAGTTCATAGCCGCCTGCTTGCGTCTGGCCGCCGCATTCATCCTGGACACCTCGGCTGTACGAGAGCAGATCCTATGCCTCTTGCCCCCCATGGCAAATTTCAACCGCGAACGTTTGGCTGACTATTTCAAAGTGACTTCAGTCGGGCCCCACCCGCACCTTCAAGCGGCCGTCAGGGTGAGTCTCCAATGCAGTGAAGCAGAAGTCCACCGGGCTCTAAAACGTTACGAACGTAGCCTCCAACGGCTCCTGTCCGGTTTGAACCGTCTCGTGAGACCCCGCTTTCTATTCACCACAGTGCATTTTGAGATTTCGCCCACAGGTTACCAACCGATCGATCTCAAGTTCAGTGTCGACACGTCCTCTGCCCTTCAGCTCTTCATGGGAAACACGCTCTACTCAGACCGGCGTGTTTTCTTGAGGGAGTTGATTCAAAATGCCGTCGACGCCTGCAATATGCGCAAACTCTTCGAGTCCGATGTCACTCCGGCAATCAGTGTTGATTTTAACCCGGACATCAGCGCGATTAAGGTCCGTGACAACGGCATCGGAATGAGTAAGCAGTGGATCGAAAAATATTTTCTCAATATCGGTCTTTCATTTTATCAGTCGGACGAAATTATCCGTATCGACCGAGATGCCGATATTCAGTTCAGCTTCATCAGCCGATTTGGAATCGGATTTCTTTCGTGCTTTCTGGTGGCCGAAAAAGTGGTCGTCAAGACTCGTAAATCCGGAGAGGACGGTTTTGTCGTTACAATCACGAATATAGACGACTACTTTGATGTTCGTTTCTTACGCGAAGAGATGCCGGTAGGAACTGAAGTGACGGTCGTTCTGAAAGAGAACAGCAAGCGATATAGCCGGAGCCTGGAATATCTGGGGTACTTGAAAACCAACGTTCGGTTCCTACCGATTGCCGTAAAGGTTACCGACGAGAACGGGTCGCCGATGCTATTGGGCCAGGAGCCGATGGATTACGCTGAAGAAATTCGCTGGGGGACAAAATTCACGGCAAAACTTGACTATCACAGCTCTCGGGGATATTTGCTGCTGCGTGTCATTGAAAACTCCGAATACATTTACGATCTTGAATCCTCCCGGGGCGGGATTTCAATATTCCAGGACGGTATTTTCATCACCCAGGTTGACCACCTGTTACCGGAAAATGCCAGAAATTACATCGTAGGGCGCCTTAACCTGGTCGGTGAAGAAAAATGCGAACTCAGTATGGACCGCAACCGGATCTACTGGGGCAAGGGGCAATTGGCGCAAACGAAAAACCGAATTATGGCCGGCATCGTGACCATCGCCAATCGTCTCATGGAAGCCATTGCGCAGCAGTCAATTCCGGAAAACGTAGACCAGAATCTCACACGAAAATTGGCGTTATTTTTTGACTTTAACGATGTGGACGATACGGTATATGACAGCCTTAATCGAAAACTTCGCATTATGGTGGAAGATAAATTCAAGTTGTTCATCAGGGCCAACCGTTACCAGTTCGATCTCTCCCGACACAAGCAGAGCGCAGGCGACAACTCACACGGATACTACTACAATTGGCAGCAGCATTTTATCGATGCATTCAAAATGAAAATCCAGCGTCCGCATACGTCGTCGCCGTTACCCTATGTTGGCGAGCCACAGAAGCGATGACCGCTGACAATACTTCGGTGCATGCTTTCGCGTCACGCCTCAGACATGGCAAGCATTTCTTCGGCAAGCTCTTGCCACTCTTCGTCTATCGACATGTCCGGCCTGTCTCTGCCGGCCCTGGAATACCAGTAGTCGGCATTCCAGAGGACCCCTTCCTTGCGATGCAGGTAAGCATGTACGGCGCTACCCTGAACGGTCGAGATGGATTGGGCAATCGCGTGCGCCTTATCCCAATCACCTTTTTTATCCCACCAGAGAGATATCAGGGTTTCGGTTAATTGAGGAGATGGGTGTGCATCTCCGATGCTTCCGAGAAATTCATTCAAAGTCATGACACCTCCTGGCCCGGGGGAGGAACGTTCGGGCTAAAGGAATGGTGACCGCCCTCCGGGAAAGGGCAGTTACGGGTTTACTCATTATTAACATACACGCCGATAACGATTATTCTCATAGTGAATCTCTTTTCTTGTCGCTAAGGCCTTCTGGCCAGGCCAGACACCCGTATGAAAACTTCGCTTGTATAAAACAATGATAAGCATAGATTCTAAAAGGGGCGGTTATTTGCCGTCTGTATCAGGCTATGCACGCCGGATCAGTTTTTCAACCTCAAACGGAAGATAAACGAATCGAATTCTGGCTATTACCATCGAAAACGTGCCACTATAGTGGCATTGGTAAGTGCCTGCACCGCAGGCACACATTCTTGTAGTTGAAAAGACGGATCACTTGTGTTTCAATTATGGGATGCCATTGGCTCTTTTTAGAAATAATTCATAAGGAATTGGTATGTCCGAAAAACAATTACCACAGACGGCTGGCGAGTGGTTCGAACAGGGACGGAAGTGCTTCAACATGCCTGATGGGGTGGGCACCGTTCGCGCAATGGAGCAAGTCATTGAGCGCGATCCCGCCTACCGGCATCCGGATGGGGACAATCCTCATTTTTATTTGGGGAAAATAAGCGAGATAGAAAACCGGATCGATACCGCCATCATGCATTATTGCCGTGCGTTGGCTGTTGACCCGAACGATGAAGAGAGTCTGATCGGCCGCGGAAGTTGCTACACCGTAACCCGGCAGCACCATTTGGCCATATCCGATTTCGTTAAGCTGCTCAAAGTCCCGGACCGGCTGCGGAGGGCGCCACGAAAGGACCTGCTTTTTGCCATTGCCGAAAACTATCGGCAGTTGGAAGACTGGGAGAACGCCGCCGACTGGGGTAAACAGGCCCTGGACGCTGATCCGCAGAATCAACGCCATCAGCAGTTGGTGCGCGAAGTCAGCGCCCGATTGGATCCTTAGTTACCCGCCGCCGATCAATTTCCACTTTTTATTTCAGCTGTATCTTCAAGTCTACGGCTTCTTTCAGGGTGTTGGCGACAATACAGCCACGTTCGGCAATGGTAATTAATTTTTCCATTTCCTCCCTTGCAGCGTATTGCGCGGATACGGAAACCTCTACCGCCGAATAACGCGGGGGAGAATTTTCCAGATTGCCGCTGATGGACAGCTGAACGTTGGTGATGTCGGTATTGCGGGCGGCCGCTGCAGCCAGAAGATTGCTCATGAAACACCCGCCCAGACTCATCAGCAATACCTCACCCCCCATCGGCCCTCGATTTTCACCCCCTTTGGCTTCAGGGCGGTCCATGCGAATTCTGTGGGTTCTTGAAAGCCCCTCGGAGGCCGAGGGGCCTGCCTGATTAACTTGCACTGTGATTTGGGTGCCCAAAATCCGGCTCCTTTCATAGCGGTGTTTGTAAAACGATTTCAGGTTAAGTCAGACGCCTTAGACGGTGATTACACATTAACCGGTTTCACTTTCCAGATCCTCTCTGCATACTCCTTCACGGCACGGTCACTCGAAAATTTGCCCATGCGGGCGGTGTTGAGGATCGCCTTGCGGGCCCATTCCTCGGGCTGGTGATATAGCCGGCTGACGCGTTCCTGGGTTTCGATGTAGGCGCGATAGTCGGCCAGTACCATGTACTTATCGCCCTGATTCAGCAGAGAATCAATGATGGGTGTGAAAAGGTCGGGTTGCTGCGGCGAGAAGGCACCGCCGGCAATCATATCCAGTGCAGTTTTCAGCTCGACGTCCCTTTCATAATAGCTTCGGGGCGTGTATCCACTGTCGCGTAAAGCGACCACCTCTTCTGTCCGCAGTCCGAAGATGAAAATATTTTCCGAGCCGACCGCTTCCATAATTTCCACATTGGCGCCATCCAGAGTTCCGATGGTCAGGGCGCCGTTGAGGGCGAATTTCATGTTGCCGGTTCCAGAGGCCTCCATGCCGGCAGTGGAAATCTGTTCGGACAAGTCGGCTGCCGGGATGATTTTCTCCGCTTGGGACACGCAATAGTTCGGGAGAAAAATGACTTTAAGGGACTCAGAAACGCTATCATCATTGTTAGCAACCTGGGCCACGGCGTTGATCAATTTGATGATCAGTTTGGCCAGAAAATACCCTGGAGCCGCTTTACCACCGAAGATGATCGTCCGGGGGACCGGGCTGCCGGACGTTTGGGTCTTCAGGCGATTGTAAAGGGTTATCACATGGAGGACATTCAGCAGCTGACGCTTGTATTCATGGATCCGTTTGACTTGAGCGTCAAAGAGTGTATCAATGGCAACGGCCAGGCCGACTTTCCGCTGAATGTAGTCAACCAGACGCTGCTTGTTGATCCGCTTGACTTCGATCCATTTTCTTACAAACGCATCATCTTCGGTCAGCGGCACCAATTCGTTCAGGCGATCGAGGTCATAAATCCAGTCGTTGCCGATACGCGAGGTAATGAGGTCCGTAAGGGCCGGATTGGCCTGCAGAAGCCACCGGCGGGGGGTGATGCCATTGGTGATGTTCTTGAATTTTCCTGGATAGTATGCATCGAAGTCCTTGAAAAGATGATCCTTGATGATGCGGGAATGCAGCTTGGAGACCCCGTTGACCGAGTGGCTGCCGACGATTGCCAAGTGGGCCATTCTGACGGTGCCATCCTTGATGATAGCCATACGTGTTTGGGATTCGCTATCACCGGGATGTCGAGTTTCGATCTCGTCCGTAAACCGTCGGTCGATTTCAGTGATGATCGCCATGTGCCGCGGCAGGACCCGGTCCAGAAGGTCCACCGGCCAGGTTTCCAAGGCTTCTGGCATGACGGTGTGGTTCGTATAGGCAAAACACTGGATGCCGATATTCCAGGCCGAATTCCAATCCAATCCTTCTTCGTCCAGCAGGATCCTCATCAATTCGGGAATGCCGATGCTCGGGTGGGTGTCGTTGAGTTGGATGGCCACGGCTTCCGGCAACTCGTTGAAATCGGAATATAATCGCTTGAAACGCCGAATGATGTCTTGAAACGTCGCCGACACGAAAAAATACTGCTGCTTGAGCCGCAATTCTTTACCGGCAAAACTCTCATCACGCGGATAGAGCACTTTGGAAATGGTTTCACTGAGAACCTTTGATTCCACTGCACCGATGTAGTCGCCCTCATTGAATTCCTGGAGGTTGAATTCACGGCTGGACATGGCCTGCCACACCCGCATATTGTTGGAATTCCGATTACCGTGGCCGGGGATCAGAAAATCACAGGCCATGGCCATGACATTGTCGGTGTCCACCCAGTGGTAACGTGTTGTGCCGCGATCGTCGGTGTAAGATTCCGTTCGTCCGTAGAACTGAACCTTGTACAAGTAACCCGGTCGTTTGATTTCCCATGGGCTGCCGGTTCTGATCCAACTGTCGGCACTCTCAACCTGGTATCCGTCCACAATTTCCTGGTAGAAAATGCCGTAGTCATAACGGATGCCGCAGCCGTATCCGGGTATTCCCAAGGTTGCCATGGAATCGAGAAAACAGGACGCCAGCCGCCCGAGACCCCCGTTACCCAGCCCGGGATCCCATTCTTCTTCCTCGATTTCTTCCAGATCCAGACCGACACTTTCAAGGGTTTGCCGGCAGATATCCTGCATGCCCAGTTTCAGAATATTGTTGATCAAAAAGCGACCGGGCAAAAACTCCATGGACAGGTAATAGACCCGTTTGGCGCGTTGGTCATTGACCGCTCTTTGTGTTTTCAGCCACCGTTCGATAAGTCGGTCCCGAATGCTCAAGGAGAGCCCGTGATAATAGGTGTCTTTGCGTGGAGGCATGAAGTCGTTACCCATGTAGGACATAATGTGGTGCCGAATGTCTTCAATCAATCGTTCCGGAAGGTAAGTGACGGATGGCATATCGGTGTGCATGGGACCTCCTGAGGCATGCGGTGGTGGGTATATTTGGCCTTCCGGGTTTCTAATAGAAGCCATCGAAGAAAGTCATTTCACCCGGCATCGGCGTTGAACCTTAGTCTCAAGCCCTCTAAATACTTGAGTCTGTCTGCGGGTTGTGACCCACATACTGTGTTGGATCGGATGGGAAATCCCGCGTAGCGGGGATCCTCGGCCTGGCCTTGATATCGACCGAAAATCCTGATTTTGAGATAACTTCTCGTGTCATGGCCGGCTGCCCCATGGATGAGGATAGGGGTGTTCGTTTGGCGGATATCATAACGGTCGGGCGTTGCGAAAGCAACAAAAATAGACGCTTCTCTTGGCGCAGAAACGGCTCCCGGGAAGAATATCGTAGTTCGCTTGTGTCATTGTAATGCTCTTAACCGCAATGGTGTCTGACGCTAAATTCGAATTTGATGCTTTACGGATAGTCAAATATCGGGTAATGAAAATAGAACCTAAAGTGAGCGTTTCAAATTTTAAATTTAAAATTTGAAACCCTTCAGGATTGCCGATCTTGCCGCACCTACGGCGTCATATGCCATTCCGCATAGCTGACTATAGCGGAATGGCATCTTCCTTGTATCTGCGGCAACCTCGACAATCGCTCAAATTAGGTAGAAGATTGGGGATGGTCACCAACATCTTGAAACGGTTACCCAAGGCAGGTGTCGAATGAACACGGAATGGCTGCATGCATTTGGATCGATGACTTACGGCATTTATATTCTAACCACGGCTCTCGAGAGCCGGATAAATGGCATGATCGCTTCCTGGGTGTCTCAGGTATCCTTCGCGCCGCCATTGATTGCCGTGGCTGTTCACAAAAACCGATTTTCCCATCGACTCGTCAAAGACAGCGGCTGTTTTGCTTTGCACGTGCTCGGGAAAGGCCAGCGGGAACTGGTTTCGAAATTCATGGGATCTGATCCCGAATTAAAGTTCTCCGGGACAAACTGGCAACCTGGATTGACCGGTTGCCCGATTTTGCCCGATTGTGCCGCCTGTTTCGAGTGCGAAATTAACACGAGCATCGCGCCCGGCAACCATACCATTTTCATCGGTCAGGTGGTTAACGCCACAGTCGCCTCCGGCACCGATCCGCTCACGACGATTGATTACCGGGGGCAGTATATCGGTAAAATGTAACCGATATCTTCCGATAGGCAATACTCACCGGTATAGTGATCTTCGTATCATTGTCAGTGGACACTGCCAAAGTGCTTCATGAACTGCATGCGCTCATAGGCGGCCGGGTCGCTGCTTTTGGCCTGGCTCATCTTGCCCCTGAAATCACTCAGACTGTTGAAATTTTTTTGCTCCATCCATCCTTCCAGGGTTTCGAGCATTTTTCCAATCTGCCCCTTGCCGTTCTGGTAGAGGGTGGAAACCACCTGGACGGCATTGGCACCGGCCAAGATCTGTTTGATGAGGGCAATGCCATCGTGAACACCTGTCGAAGCGGCCAGATCGCAATTGACCCGTTGGGCCATAATCGCGATCCATCGCAGGGAAATCGAAAGGTCCGAAGGTTTGCTGAAAACATTGGAGGATATGACTTCGAACTTATCGATGTCGAAATCCGGGCTGTAGAACCGGTTGAACAAGACCAACCCGGAGATGCCGGTCGCGGAAAGTTGTTGGATCATCGGTCCCAGATTGGAGAAGTAGTGGCTTATTTTCAATGCGATTGGAATTGAGATTTCTTTCTGGACTTTCTCAATTATTTGAAAATAAGCTTGTTCCTTTTCTTCCACCGTGCGATCGAAATCCGAGGGTAAAAAAAACATATTCAACTCCAAGGCATCGGCACCGGCATCCTGTAATTGCTTGGCGAATGACGTCCATTCATGCGAAAAAACGCAATTGATGCTTGCAATGACGGGAATCGAGACGATTTTTTTGCTTTCTGAAATCAAATCCGTGTATTTTTTGATCCGGTTGCTTTTTAGGTCTAAGTCAAAGTAGTCAAATTGATCGAGATTTACACCTTCGTCACTGGCTTCCCGCATGATATCTTCGTATTCAAGCATGATTTCTTCTTCAAATATAGACTTCAAGACCACGGCGGCGGCGCCGCCTTCTGCGAGCTCCACTACACCTTTCACCGATCCGCTCAAGCCTGAACTGCCGGCAATAATTGGGTTCTTCAATTTCATGCCAATGTATTCTGTTGCCAAATCAACCATTTCTTAATTCCCCTTTCCAGGATTATTGAAGTTAACGAGAGGTTTTTTCGCCGTCAATCAATTGGGCTATCCCGTATTTTTCACGAATTGCCTCCGGTCGTTTGAAAGGCGCGCACATTAAGCGAATAAAATTAGGTGTGTTATCCCGAAAAACGGGGTATTCTGGAGCGCCGCTGACCTTTGGTACCGCAATTGGCCGATAACGTCTTAAAAGGCTGATGAAAAACTATTGCGCTTGACAATGCGGCGTTAATGGCTGAACCGCGGGGCCCTGCCCCCGTTTCAGCGAAAATGCTCATTTATCACACATAAACTCCGCTTTAGTGTCGGATTTTGCCTTGTCTTGCCGGCGCTCATGACGATTTTCAACACCCTGATAAAGGTCGCCGGCGGTACATCCTTTGGATAAAAAATAGCCATGAAAAGTTTGGGATAGGGGTGTATATATTGGCGTCCTTATAAATTGGAAGCCAAAAGCAAAATTGTCAACCACAAATTCAGGAAGATTGACGGTCACGGGGTTTGGTAATGACGCACGTGGCCGCCGTGATGATCCCGTCCAGATCGGACATGGACTGCGGAATGGTGATTGTCCATTGTTTGTGTCAGCCATTCAGGCGTTTTTATTGTTCAACAAACCGAGGAAAAAAGCGACTAAGAACGATAGGAATCCAATCATTAAAACGCGGAATTGTAAAGTCATTTGGCTGACGTTTGGGTCGGTTGATACGATGAAGCAACCACCGCCACCTCCACCCTTCGATTGGGTGAGGGGCGCTGTTGATGTCCCGGGGGCAGTGGCAACCGGCAAGGGACATTGGGTCACGCCGCTGCGGCGACCAAAATCCTGGGTCCAGTAGTGATAATATTGACTTCCAGTCACGGTGGCATAGCCGACGCCGATGTCACAATAATCGGGACTTAGTATATTCGCACGGTGTCCATCGCTGTCCATCCATCCAGCGACCACAGCCTCTGGGGTCGAGTACCCGGCGGCGATGTTCTCGCCGCCAGCGGCGTAGTCATAGCCGGCTTCGAGAATACGCTCGTTAAATGCGCGGCCATCCTGGCTGGTGTGGCTGAAGTAGTTGTTATCCCCCATGTCCTGGGAGTGCAATCGCGCCGCAACAGTCAATTCCTCGTTGTATTGGAGAGGCGGCAGATTGTTGGCCGCCCGCTCGGCGTTGACAAGCTCGATGACCTGTGACTCGAAGTCAGCATGGGCTGCGGTGGCAAAAAAGAGCAGGAAAGTGAGGGCAAGGACACCGAGGGTTCTTTTTTTAAGCATCGATTTTTTCCAGAGCAAAAGTAGATTGAGAAACAGGGCGATATAAAAGGCTGTTGCAAACGATTGTGCTTAACAATATGGTAATAAAATCATTTTTGAAAAAGTTATTTAATACTCATCAACTCTGCCTTTCCATAAGATATAGTCCTGTCTTGCCGGCGATTATGACCATTTACATTACCCGGTTGAATTTGTTTTGGATGAAAATTTTAGCATGAAACGGTTCGGTCTGCAAATCTCACGCATCCAATTAACAGTGTCGCGCAATCGGCCTGTCTATATTGATCTGCGGTCATGTAAGAACAAACAGGCTGGAAAAAAGGATGAAAATATGATAAATAATAAAATTTGTGTCTCTTAAATAATCGATTCAGCGCAGCTGAATCGATTGGTCTATTCTGCCGTAGACGATGTTTGGGGATCTTTTTGACGCTGTTGCTTAAATGAAGCGGGGACACGGTCGATGATTGACGGAAGCGAGTCAGTTAAACCAGTAAATACGAAATCTTACCATGGTCCGGAAAGAAGGTCCGAAAAGGTCTGGGACAGACGGATTCCCCACATGCCGATGGGTATGGGGCTATTCTTGCGATTCATTTACCGGACACCCCGAAGATTCTGGTGGTTGTTTATTTTAGCGTGTATCGGCTGGATTTGGATGATTGCGCATCTTTCCATCGCCCTTTATATCAGATTCTTCAGTTCATCCTGAAATCCGATTGAAACCTTAACTATTTGTCAAATTACCAAACCGCCCTTCGCCTCTATTCAGTCCCCCCTTTTTCCAACAATTGGGGTAAAAACCTCAAATTTTTGTGCCATATCACTCATATAAATACTGAAGTCTGCTCCCCCGCACAACTCAATAAATATTTAAAATACTGTAAATAATACAAAATTTGTATTTGTATGGTCTGGCATACCTCTTGAAACAAACAGGTTCAAGCCGCTTGTAAAGAGCGACGGTTTCTAAGGCATAGAAAGAACCACCATATCAGGAGGAATCGCTTTGCAATCCGCATTGAAAAAAGTTCTGATTCGAAAGATCAATCAAATGGACTGTCTCGATCGAATGGAACTTCTGAACAAATATACCGCCTATGCTGAAAATGTTTATTGCGAATTGCCGGAGGATCGGATCGGCAGGATCATCAGTAAAATTTTGCAGTTCAAATTCGATAAGGTAGCGATGATCGATGGATTGAAGGCTGGAGAACCGGTTGTGGATTTCCCGGGATATCGTCTGGCTGACTTTTTGATTGCTGAATTAGAATGGATTTAGGCGCCTTCCGGGTTTGTTTCGGGTGCTAGTTGGTGTCTAACCAGCACCTGGTTTTCTGCTAACGCATGAATTTATACGGCTGCTCATATTCAGGAAATTGGAGCTGGTCGGCGAGAAAGTGCCGCAATATAAAACCTATGCCATTCGATTCAGACCGTAAAAGATTCGAGGAGTCGAATCAGAAACATCCAAACCCTGGCGATCGAGGGGACAAAAAGTTTTTCACCTGGCGAGTGTGGAAAGCGGATCGTCGGGCCAAAAGAAATCATGTCCATCCCTTCCTTTTTGGCCCCAATCAGGCCGCACTCCAGGCCGGCATGGATCGCTTTGACTTCGGGGCTTTTTCCGAACTGGTTTTTATAGACACGCTTGCAGCGTTCGAGTAGCGGCGAGGACATGTTAGGCTCCCAGGCCGGGTAGCTGTTTTCATTCGAGGTCGTCGCGCCGGCCAGACCGGCGATAGATTCGATGCAAAGGGTAAGCTCGGAGAGCCTCGACATAACCGCACTGCGCTGACTCGACAATAGGGTCAGGCCCTGTTGTGACGGTGGAAAGTCCAGCGTGGCAAGATTGTTGGATGTTTCCACCAATCCCTCTATTTCGATCGACATGCGGGCGACACCGTGGGGCAGGGCCGTCAGTAGGCGAATGGCCTGTTGGGTATCAGATTCACCCATGGCAGTGACACTGGCGGACGATGGGTCACATGGTTCCAGAAACAGATCAAGGGACGGATCGCCGGCACCCAGCTCGTTTGTATAGGTGACTTTACAGGTATCGATGACTTGTTGGAGTGTGGCCTGCTCATGCCGTTTCGCGCTGAATCTGCAGACGGCGTCTCTGGCGATGGCATTATGCACGGTCCCGCCTTTCATCGAGACCATCCGAATCCCGGCAGTGGCCGCTATTGCTGCCAACGTGCGGGCCATAAGCCGATTGGCGCTGGCTCGCGGTTTGTGAATATCGATGCCCGAGTGTCCGCCTCGCAGTCCGCTGACCGTCAGATCGCAGAGTTGTTGTCCTGACGGCAAGGCTTCGCGTTTGACCGGGAGGTGAATGCGTGTCTCCTGACCGCCGGCGCATCCGACGGTGAAAATACCCTCGTCTTCAGAATCGAGGTTCAGCAGAATCCGGCCATCAATCAAGTCAGGATCGAGGGCCTTTGCGCCGATTAGACCCGATTCTTCGTCCACGGTAAACAATAATTCGAGGGGCGGATGCGCGCAGGGCGGATCTTCCGCGAGCACCATGGCCATGGCCAGGGCAATGCCGTTGTCGGCGCCCAGTGTCGTTTCATCGGCGGTTACCCAGTCGCCTTGGTGGACCAGCCGAACCGCGTCTTTGGCAAAATTGTGCTTTGAAGTCGGTGTCTTCTCACACACCATATCCATATGCCCTTGGATGATGATACTGGGTCTTGTTTCATACCCTTCAGCGGCGGGCACCTTAATGCATAGGTTTCCGGCGTCGTCGCTGCGAATCTTAAAATTAAGATTCGTTGCCCAACGGGAAAGCCAGGCAGCAGTTTGTGCCTCCTGCTTCGAGCAGCGCGGAATTTGATTTAATTCCGCCAGGCGGTCCAAAATCTTGCGGGTAATATCGTTCATATCAACCCTCGAAGTTAGACGTGGATGATGGATCTTATATCGGCAATATTCGGACCATTGGCCCTCAGTGACATCGATTCGAGGCGATCTCGAAGATATTTATTCTACCGCCTTTGACCCCCACAGCTGTCGACCGGTTTCAGTCGTTATGATTACCGAAAAACGCCAATGCTGGTGCGCTGATTTGCGGTTCGTCGTAACTCATGAAAGCACCACTCCATTCTCGGGGAGCGTGCAGCACCATCCAAGCGATCGATCGGGCCGGCACTGCCGCCGGTTCCAGTCGGCCGGTGGCTTTCAGGTTTAAATAGTATTCCGCTTGTTCCGGCGGCATTTTTTCTGGGCCCAGCTCTCGGAGAAGTTTCTGCATCTGAGTGTCCACCACGCCGGGACGCACGGCAATGATCGTCAGTGCCTTTTCTTCGGCTGCCAACACGCGCGTAAATTGATTTAACCCAGCCTTGGCGGCACAGTAGGCGCTGGCGGCGGCAATAACGTGGTGAGCGGCACCGCTGCTGATGTTGATGATGCGACCGCAGCTGCGCCTCAGCGTCGGGAGGGCAGCCATGCTCAGGTAGGTCGGACCGAGCAGGTTAACCGCGATATTGTAACGCCAGTCCTCGGCACGGGCATGGGCGACAGTTTCCATCGGTTTCAGGATACCGGCATTGTTGACAAGTCCGTTGAGACCCTGAAAACGGTCGAGTGTTTGTTTCACGATGCTGCGGCAGGCGGCCGGATCGGCAACATCTGCAGCAATAACAAGAACGGTACCGCCTAACTCATGGATTTCTAAGGCGATGTTCTGGAGGGCATTTTCAGACCGTGCGACGATGGCTATATTCGTTTCTTTTGAGCCAAGCCATCGGGCAACAGCGGCACCGATGCCCCGTGAAGCACCGGTAACAATGACGGTCGGTCTCGGGTCCATTTATGATTCCCTCTTTCAAGCGGAATACGATCAATAGAAATACCCCGAGCCCGGAATTATTTTTCTATACCGTGTGGCAGTTTCAGGTCAGTCGGAAGATAGGAGAGCTTCGGAGTTTCCGAGTCGTTCAGGATATGTTTCAGATGCTCCAGGATAATGAGAACCTGCATTTCCTCACGATTGAGAGTGTTCAAATACTGCTGGTCGACGAACAATGACGCCACCTGTTTGTCGGACATCAATCCGTTGGTGGTGCATTTTTCTTCGAGTTCTGCCAAATGATCCCGGGTGATTTGCCTCAGGTTCTGATCCGGAAGGTTTTTAACCGTTTGCCAGGCCTTTGCGATGGCTGGTGTATTCGCAATGCGGGGATTTTCGAGTATTTCCTTGAATCCTCTTGAAAAGCGGACCATGCCGGTGTGAATATTTATTGATCGGGCCAGATTGATTCCTGCAAAACCGGCGTTTACCCATTTAAAGCCACTAAACCGTACAGTCGGGCTGTCGGTTTCCATTTCGCTGTAAAACGAGACCGAATAGGAATCGTACATATAAGATTTAACCCAGCCGAAACCGGCTTTGTTCACACCGGGGACATCGGTATAGATGTAATCCCAGTTTTTATCCGGCCCGATAACGATGCCCTTTTTACCGACATCGGAAACGTCTTTCTGTTTGGAAATGCTGATCAATACCTTGCGCCCCTGGTGCTTCATCACGATCAGCGTGCGGTAAAGATCGTATTCAAAATATGCGCCCGAACTGTGATCCGGTGAATTGACCATATGTTCGATGCCGGTAATGACCAAAGGGGCGTCCAAATCCGGAAGACGCTCCCAAAACTTTGGCAGCTCATTGTCAGGGGTGTCTATTTTTTCCCAATGAGACAAACGCAGGGTCGACGGCATCGTGATAACGGAAGGAATGTCCGGATTGTACGTCAAGCGCAGGATTTGCTCGATTTCCCCCTTTATGTCGATTTCATGATAAGCCGAGGCGGCGCCATTGATCTCTTTGGCATAATAAAGTACATCCTCATTTTTCGGTTTAACGACAAATTTCAGAAGGGCAGAAATTCTTTCCACCGAAAACGACCCCGGATCAACCGCCTCGGCACCGACAAATGTGAGCAGGTAGGTCAATTCGGCGTTAAGGGCTTTATCGAGGGGCCGCTTTTCCATGTCTGACGAAGCGTAAACATTTACCGGCTGTAACAAAAGCGTCAGAACGATCAGAGGATATAGGACGTTGCCATAGAAAGTGTATTTTTTCATAAGTATTTTTCTGTGTGATGTTTTTTATGATGATGTCGGTGTGATTAAGTAGATACTTTTAGCAGATAGCGGTCGGGATCTCAATCTTTCTTTGCACTTTTTCCCGTAACTGCATGGTCCCCGGAATTCGATCAATTAAACTTAAAGCGCCCGGGAGACGCCGGGCGCTATGATTGTTAAGGCGTTTACGATTAAATTTCTCTATTCACATTATTATTACCCCAATAGGCAAGACTTTGCTCGCTCGCCGCTGGAGCGTGCAGCGTTGCGATAACATTGATGAAGATCCGCGTAACTTTCGGAGCAAAAATCACACTTTTTAATTTCTTCCGCTAGA
Source organism: uncultured delta proteobacterium (assembly GCA_963848135.1). Classification (GTDB taxonomy): domain Bacteria; phylum Desulfobacterota; class Desulfobacteria; order Desulfobacterales; family SG8-13; genus JARFQH01. The sequence continues at coordinate 70,713 of CAWKCK010000005.1, read as the reverse complement.
TGCTGTTTCTCGAGTGCGCAGCAGCGGGCGGCACTTTTTTTAGGGGATTTTACCATGGGTCACCTCCTGTGAATCGAATTGCCTGGATACTGTCCCGCAATTTCATTTATGCTTACTATAATCGATATCTTTGATACCGACTCTTGAGACGCTTTCCTGGGTCTGCGTGATCAGTCACTGAAGTCGCCATTGTTTCCTCCGCTTTCCAGTCGACAACACGCGATGATTCAAACGACACAGGTGGTGGTAACGCCGGAATAATTTATTCCAGAGCGTAGCGAAAAACTTAAGGACTGGTCTATAGATGTCAACCGAGACCCGGGTTTCAATCGCAGTATCCGCGGGCGAGTTGGCCATAGCGGCCGACGTGACAATCATCGCTAAACCCTAAACGTTGCTGGGGAAAATCACGAAGATTGATAGTTTCCGGATGTTAAAAATACTTGTGACAGAGAACCAGGGAATGCTCCCTGTTCCTCGTCGGATAACATGATCATAAGGTACTGACCATGCCCCCATCTTTTAATAAATTGACTGCCGGATATTCTGAAAAAACCGGCCATAGAATGATCAGCAGCATAATTGCTGCAAGTTTGTGTCGCCTGCTTTTGAATACGGCCCGGCGATTTGTTTATCCGTTCGCACCGGTTCTCAGCCGGGGTCTGGATGTTCCTTTGACCGCGGTGACATCATTGATTGCCGTTAACCAGGCCACCGGTTTGGTCGGCATGCTTTTCGGTCCGTTGGCGGATCGTTTCGGCTATCGATTGATGATGCTGGCTGCAATGGGGATGCTTGTGGCGGGTATGCTGACTTCCGGATTTCTTCCGTATTACGGAGTGGTGATGGTTAGTTTGTTTCTGGCCGGACTGGGGAAAAATATTTTTGACCCATCGATCCAGGCCTATGCCGGTGAACGTATTCCCTTCGAACGCCGGGGATTGATCATCGGTGTTCTGGAATTCAGCTGGGCCGGCAGCACCCTTATCGGAATCCCCCTGATCGGTTTGTTGATCGATCGTTTCGGATGGCGGTCACCCTTTTTTGCCCTCGCGGCCGGCGGTCTGGTCGGGTTTCTGGCCTTGACACTGACGATCGACCGCAACCATTCAAAAACCACCGATAACCGATCAACCGGCAATATGTGGGCAGCCTGGCGCCGGGTCCTGAGACGCCGGGAGGCATTCGGTGCGCTGGGATTCGGGTTTTTTATCAGTATCGCCAATGACAACCTGTTTGTGGTTTACGGCGTTTGGCTTGTAGATTCGTTTTCCCTAAGTATCGTCGCATTGGGTCTGGGAACAGGAATGATCGGCCTGGCCGAACTTCTGGGAGAGTTCATAACCGCCGCCCTGGCGGACAGGATCGGTCTGAAATTGGCTGTGGGGGGAGGGGTGATCGCTTCAATGCTTGGTTATCTGATCCTGCCATTTGTGGGACTGAATTTGTCCGGGGCGCTGGCCGGTCTATTTATCGTTTTTCTGGTTTTTGAATTCACCATGGTTTGTTTCCTGTCCCTATCCACAGAATTGGTCCCGACACAACGGGCCACCATGATGTCCATTCTTTTAGCGGCGGCCGGGCTTGGGCGGGTCGTCGGGGCGTTGATCGGCGGTCCGGTGTGGTTGGCCGGAGGGATAACGGCAACCGCTATCACCTCGGCGCTGATCAGCGGGCTGGGTTTGGCCTTCTTATTCTGGGGGTTGAGAGGCTGGCGGCCCGTTTAGTTGCAGACGAACGCCGCCGTTTGTGGCTTTCGAATCGGACGACTCACCTGGACGGGTAAAACTGCTGATGGCTTCAAGGTAGGCTTTTTGCGGACGCAGACCCATGAGGCTGTAAACTAGGGTCTGGTTCTTGATAAAGGCGACAAAAGGGATACCACGAACCCCCACTCGTTCTGCCAGAGAGTTATTTTCGTCATAATTGATCCGGTAGATGTCGACCACATCCCTTTTTTGCCAGGCAACGGCTTCAAGGATCGGTTCCAGCTCTTTGCAAGGCAGGCACCAGTTCGCATAAAAGTCAAAAATCAGCAGGCGATCCCCGGCTGCCGATACGATTCGCCGGAATTCATCCGTGTTTTTGATCTCAATCAGGGGGCGCCTTTTCTGCTTCTCGGTGTGGTTTTCTTCCGTGCCGCTATTGCAGGCCGACAGTATCAAGGCAACCACCAACGACAGCACCAGACAGCTTGTCATGATAACGTGGTTGGTCCTGTTGGCGCTCATTTTGCGTCCTTTAGGTTTTTCTTGTAGATGGCCACCAACTCGTCAACCGATTTTCCGTTCGGGGCCATGGCCAAGGGATTGACTTCCATGAGTTCTTCCCATGCCTTGATGCCGTCTTCCGGTTGGTTGAGATCGTGCAGCAGAACGATACCCTTGTTGAAACGGGCGATTTCGTGTTTGGGATCGACCCGGATCGCCGCGTCGAAGGCCTTGATTGCCTCCTGTGGTTGATCACTGCGTCGGTACATGACGCCCATGTCGGTCCAGACATTCGCGTTATTCGGATCGATGTCCAAAGATTTTTTGTAGGCCCAGATGGATTTGTCAAATTGGCCGGTATCAAAATAGAGATTGCCAAGTTCTATCCAGGCGGTCACGTTGGTCGGATTCTGGGCGGTTTCCTTTGTCAAGGCTTCCAGTTCTCGGCTGCGGTCGCCGGCTTCGGTTTGAACCGGCGCCTGCGATTGGGCCGGTGCACTGCTCGACTTGTAAATGCTGAAGACAACACCCCCTAAAAAACCGGCAGCGAGACAGAGGACCGCCACGCCGTAAAGTGTCGATTTTTTGATCATACCATTAAGATAATCCGATTTTTTTGTCATTATTCCTCCCGGCGGGGTTTTGTAAAAATCCCTATTCGCCGATCATCGATCAAATTCATCGCGATGTGCTCTTCTAACTGACGGCAAACCAGAAGATCGGTCGGAAATGCCATCGGCTTCGGCAGGTTGTCAATGGGAAAATATCCGGTATCGGCGGCGTCCGAGCCGGGCGTCAATTTGCCCCCGATCGGTTTGCCCCAAAACCAGATTCCCACGGTCTGGTTATCCTTATCATGGAAGTTGGAATGCACCGCAAAAGCGGGGCCAATTTCAGCCTCCAATCCGGTCTCTTCTTTAAGTTCCCTGCTGGCAGCCTGGCGGACTTCTTCATTCCACTCGACATACCCGCAGGGAATGCACCATGCTCCAGCATAGGAGCCGTTGCGTTCGACCAGAAGAATGCGGCTGTCCCGGACGATCAGGACTGCCACGCCGACAATCGGGTTACGGTATTGTATCCGCCGGCACCACTGGCAATACAGGCGTTTTTTGGCTCCAATCGTTTGATTTGTAAGCCCGTTGCCACAGGCGGGGCAGAATTTGATTTCCATTTTTCAACCATCTATCTATATAATTCTTGCGGTTGCAAACCCAATTGTCCGCGTGAAACAGGCGAGGATTCTTCCAAACGTTTATGCATAAATTATTTTGCTCTTACGCCCAATGTCAAGGAAGTGCCGGAAAAATCTTCATCATAGGAACGCACCGCAATTTTGACATTCCCGGTTCCCGTCTTAGTTTTTTAGCTAACTTTGATCACAGGGTTCTCGAAAGCCGGTACCAATTGCTTACTTTCAAATGAAAAATCGAAAAGTGAAACAGATATCAATACTGCTCATATTTCTGGCAGTGTTTTTTGTGTCATCGGCCGATGCTTTTAACGTTCACCACGACATGCGGATCGTGCTCGATCCGGTGAACCATCAACTCCGCGGTGTCGATACCATTTTGATCCGGCCAGCGCCAGTAGCTGGTCCGCTTTTGCATATTAATCGGCATGCCACTGCAGTAAGAATCGAGATGAATGGCCAAGAAGTTCCGTTCGAATTCAAAAACACGTTGCTTCGTCCGCAGTTCCCCGAAGAAACGCAAAAGGCGGCCCTCAAATTTACGGTAACCTATTTCGTGCGTTTTGACGATCCTGTGCCTGTCATGCCGGTCAATGCCGACAATCCCGGTTACGGGGTCAGCGGAACCATCTCACCGGTGGGAACGTTATTGCTGGATGGTGCCGGCTGGTATCCGCAGATCGATGCCGACAGCACAACCTACCGCTTGCAGGTCGAGGCCCCGGCCGGAACGATTGCAGTGACTGCCGGGAGAAGTCTGGGACATTTGACCGATGGGAACAAAACCGTATCTACCTGGGAGATCAACTACCCCGTGCGCGGCCTATCGCTTTCAGCGGCCCGTTATCTCGTCAAGGAAAGAACCATTGGCAGACTGACCGCAGCAACGTATTTTCTTCCTGATAGCGCTGATCTCTCCGATCCATATCTCGAGGCCACTGCTCGGTACCTTCGCCTTTATGAGGACCTTTTCGGTCCTTACCCATTCGAAAAATTCGCTGTGGTGGAAAACTTCTTTCCGACTGGCTTTGGTTTTCCTTCATACACGCTGCTGGGCAGCCGGGTGCTGCGATTGCCGTTTATCATCGATACCAGCCTCGGGCACGAAATCGCCCACTGTTGGTGGGGGAACGGCGTTTATGTCGACGGCAGCGGTGGCAACTGGTCCGAAGGTCTGACCACATACGTGGCCGACTACCTTTACAAGGAGCGGAAATCATCGGCGGCTGCCCGCGAATATCGGCAGCAGATCTTGCGGAATTACGCCACACTCGTGAATCCCGGTAACGACTTTCCCATCAGCCAGTTTCAAAGCCGCAGCAGCCCTCTGACAAAAACCATCGGTTACGATAAATGTGCCATGGTCTTTCATATGCTGCGCCGGAAATTGGGCGAAGATATCTTCTGGGGCAGCCTGCGCGATATCTACCGGGACCATCTGTTCCAACGCGTTTCATGGCGCCAGCTCCGCCAAAGTTTCGAAAGGCGCAGTGGAACCGATTTGAAAGAATTCTTCGATCAGTGGATCAATCGCGACGGTGCGCCCCGACTGGTTCTGGCTAACGTCACCACCGGACGGAAGAACGGCAAGTGGCGTATTAAAGCAGAGCTGGTTCAGGATCCACCCGACTTCGCGGCCGAGGTCGAGATTGCTTTGATGTCCGCGGCAGAAGAGGTTCGTCATAAGGTATCCCTGGTGTCGTCAGAAGCCACGGACGTATTCGAAATCGAGAGCGTCCAGTCGCCCACTTCTTTAGTGGTCGATCCGGATGTCAATTTTTTCAGAAGGCTCGATCCTTCTGAAATTCCATCTTCGATCAATACATTGAAGGGGGCCGACTCTGTTCTCGTGGTTGTGGCTGATGGTGTCGGAAAAGATTTTCAAGCGGTAGCGAACACAATGGTGCAATCTCTGGGCCTTGATAAATACCGGGTTGTGCCAGAGAAACAGGTGACACCGGACGCACTCGGATCCAATGACCTGTTGTTGATCGGATATACTGCGACAACCGAACAACTCCTGAGCCGTGTTGCCCGTGAACGTAAGTTAGACTTCACCGATAAGAGCTTCATCTTTAGCGAACAGGTTTATGACAATCCGTCCGATGCGTTTTTCGGCGTGTTCGATCATCCCTCCGCCCGCGGGCGGGTAGCGGCACTTTTTCTGCCGCTGTCTGTGCGTTATGCGGAGGCGGTGGCGCGTAAAATTACCCATTACGGCAAATACAGTTATCTGTCATTTAGCGGCGGCCGAAATCGGATCAAAGGTATCTGGCCCATCGAAAAATCCCCCTTGATTTATCGGTTCAGTTCCGATGAATGACAGGAGCGTTCAGCAGGTGAATCTCCGTATTTATGTGGTGTTTTTAATTTTCACATACATGTACCCAAATTGGAGAAAGTTGATCACCGATGAATAGAAAAATCGTTTTTGCGATCATCACAATCTTCCTGCTTGCCGGCGGCTGTACCGCCAGTGAAAAGACCATCAACCAGCGGTTTTTCGACGTGAACAGCCAGACGGAACGCACCGACAACGAGGTTATTGGCCAACTGAAAAAAGACCGCCTCGTTTTGGTGGGCGAACACCACACCAATGAGCGTCACCACCGGGCACAGCTGCAAGTGATCCGTATGCTTCACGAGGCCGGTGTAAATGTGGCAATCGGCATGGAAATGTTTCGGCGTGACAGCCAGCCTGATCTCGATGGGTGGGTATCAGGAAAACTCGATGAAGATGCATTCGAAAAAGTTTACGACAACAACTGGACCTTTTCCTATTCCTTTTACAGGCCGATCCTGGTTTATGCCCGGGACAATGATATTCCGGTAATAGGGTTAAATGTACCCAGCGACATTACCCGGCAGGTTGCCCGGATGGGTTACCAATCCCTGTCGGATGAGCAGCGGGGGACCTTGGGTAATGTCTCCTGTCGCGTGGATAAGGAGTACATGGAATTTATCCGTGAAGCCTTTGGCGGCCATACCCACGGCAATTTGAATTTCATTTACTTCTGCGAAGCCCAAATGGTCTGGGATACTGTGATGGCGGTCACCGCTGTGGATTACCTGTTGAAAAATCCGGATACCACGATGGTGATCCTGGCCGGCACCGGTCATGTCCGCAAACAAGCGATTCCAAGCCAGATCCACAGCCGAACGGACCTTCCGATCACCGTCATTCTCCCGGAGACTCCCGGCAGCATCGACAAGACAACCGTCAACATTAAGGATGCGGACTATATCCTTTTGAATCCGCGTTGACGTTATGCTGACTTTGCTGTGTTGGCGTTCAAATGTGGAAGGACAACTGGAATGAAGTATTGTAGCCGATGTGGTTCCGCTGTTACCCTGGTTATACCCCCTGGAGATGATCGCCCACGATACACTTGTCGTTCCTGCCGCACGATTCACTACCAGAATCCCAGGGTCGTTGTCGGTTGCATTCCCGAGTGGCAGGATAAGATCCTTTTCTGCCGGCGGGCGATCGAACCACGATACGGGCTGTGGACCCTTCCGGCCGGCTATCTGGAAAACGGAGAAACCGTAGCGGAGGGGGCCAGGCGGGAAACCCACGAAGAGGCCGGAGCTACGATTCACGGGATGGTTCCTTACGGTCTCTACAATATCTGCTATGTCAATCAGATATACCTTATGTTCAGGGGGTGCCTGTCCGATCTGGATTTCAAGCCCGGTCCGGAAAGCTTGGAAGTCCGGCTCTTTGGGGTAGACGAGATTCCGTGGGCGGATTTGGCATTTCCGGTAATCGAAAAGACATTGGCACGTTATATTGAAGATCGGTCCCGTTCCGAGTTCCCCTTTCACATAGAGGATCTCCAACGCCGGGAGGTCCTGTGACCGATGCGGCCAGAGAAATGCCCCTCGCGCCGGTTCGTCTCCTTCCGGCCGGGATGCCCGCGGCATGCGGAACCAGAGGGACATATTCAGGCGCAACGATGAGCGCCGGGTCCGATTAGAGAAGCCCGTGCTTCTTCAGGTAACTCATAGACCGCTGGCCGATATCGGTGACACAACTCAAGGCCCTCGTTAGATGGTACCCGGCTTCGGAGGGCACACCGGAATCGAGCATGACAAGGGCCAGGTCGACGTTCTTTTCCACCTCGTGCCACTTCGGATCCGTCGCCAACCGGCCGGCCAGATGAACATCATGCAGGATCATTCCGATAAAAACATGCGCCATCCGTTCGGCGCTGCGCCGGTTTTTCTCCGGGAGCCGGATGAGGAATTCGAGCGCTTGCGTTACCCAGATGATACCGGCCTTTACCTTTTCACTTTGTGAAAATGTGAGAATCGCTTCTTTTGAATCCATATTGTCATCACTACCTGTACTATTGACATGCATTCAGGCATTATCTAACCTAAAGTGAGCGTTTCAAATTTTAAAGGAGGGGGAACTGCTTTATATATAGGGAATTCTATCATCGTTTGATTTTAAAATTTGAAACCCTTTGGGATTGCCGATCTTGCCGCATCTACGGTGTCATATACCATCCCGCATAGCTGACTATAGCGGAACGACATCTTCCTTGTATCTGCGGCAACCTCGACAATCGCTCAAATTAGGTCTAATATTTCCGGCAGAAACTCGCGGGAACCGACACTGCCGGGATGAGGTTTTCGAGATCAATAACCATCGGTAACCCCCCAGCCTTGATGCGGAGGCTTTCAAAGTTAGACAGCTCTGGAAGCTAACAGATACCTGAGAGGATGATTATCATATCGTATGCGCCTATTCAGAAAAAACACACGTGCCTTTCGAAACCTATTTTTTGGCCTCATCGGGCTGTTTGCCACCCTTGTGGCCGGCTGTTCGGGTGAAGAGCAGGCTGTGCCTCAATCGCCGACCCAGACAGAGGGTTTCGCATTTCTCGATGTCGGTGCGACAACACCGTATACGGAAGCGTTGCGCGAGCGTTTGAAAAATAGCCTCGGTTCCGATGCCATTTCATACCGCAACATCATCGACTTGGAGGTCAACGGGGAAGGCTTTCTCGAAAAACATTTCCCCGATCTTTACCAGCTGAACCTTCGTTTGAATACACCCCCGGGCGAGCGGGTGGAGCACAACACCGTCAAGCTCATGTACCGTTATGCGCGAAATAAAAACCTTCCATTCTACTATGTCGAATTGGTTTTCTCAAATCATACCGAACGGCCGCTCTTTATTCATATTAACGCGAGCAGAGATATATCCGATATTTTGCGTACCCTCGAAGATAAATTCGGGAAGCCGATGAAAATCGATCTGCCGCAAGAAGAGACCGGCCAGGCCATGTATTGGCGGGATAAAAAAGACGTTCTTTTGGCCACTATCGCCCCCACGCGTCGCGATGACAATGAGTATCGAATCATGATCTACTTTGCCGATAATATCGACGAACTGGTTTCTTTGGAAGAAAAGGACCGCCGGGAAAAGGAGGAGGGCCGGCGCCGTGCCGGTGAAAAGGCCTTTTGATCTCCGGAGTCTTTACTTCCCTTTTTCCTTTTTCTTGGCTTCCAGTGCTGCGTGTGAGGCTGCCAGGCGGGCGATCGGTACCCGAAAGGGTGAGCAGGACACATAGGTCAGCCCGAGTTCATGGCACACGCGAATCGATTTGGGGTCCCCGCCGTGCTCTCCGCAAATACCGCATTCCAGATCCGGTTTAACGCTGCGTCCTTTTTGGACGGCCATGGCCATCAGGGCGCCGACACCATCTTTGTCGATCGTGGCGAACGGATTGTCGTTAAGGATGCCTCTTTCCATATATTCGATCAGAAATCCCGCCTCGGCATCGTCACGTGATATGCCGAAGGTTGTCTGGGTGAGGTCGTTAGTGCCGAAAGAGAAAAACTCCGCCTGGTGAGCGATCTGGTCGGCCGTCAGGGCGGCCCTCGGAATCTCGATCATCGTGCCGAACTTGTAATCGATGACCATACCCTGCTCATCCATGACTTTACGGGCTTCGCCTTCCAGAATTTCTCGCTGAATTTTGAGCTCATTTACGTGGCTTGTGAGAGGGATCATGACCTCCGGATGGACGTCAACACCGTCTTTGGCCACCTCACAGGCGGCTTCGAATATCGCCCGGACCTGCATGGTCGTCAACTCGGGAATGTGAATGCCGAGACGAACACCGCGCATGCCGAGCATCGGGTTGGCTTCCTGCAGGCTTTCCACCCGCCTGAGAATCCGTTCCTTGGTCTGGACCTCTAATAGCAATTCGTCGATATCGCTCAGGGTGGCGGCGTGATGCAGGCGGATTTTCAAATCGGCCAATTCGCGCAGCAGATTGACATGACTGGGCAGGAACTCGTGCAGGGGCGGATCGATCAGGCGGATAATAACCGGCAGCCCGTCCATGGCCCGGAACAGACCGGCAAAATCTTCCCGTTGAAAAGGCAGCAGAGCCTCTAAGGCTTCACTTTGATCGACACGTCGGTCGGACATGATCATCTTCTGCACGATCGGGAGTCTTTCGGCCTCGAAAAACATGTGTTCGGTTCGACACAATCCGATACCCTCGGCGCCGTATTCGCGGGCCCTCACGGCATCGCGGGGATAGTCGGCATTGGCCCACACACCCAGTCGGCGAAATTTATCGGCCCATGCGAGTAGTTTCAGCAGCCATGGGTCCTTGATGTCCGGCACCGTCGTCGCAATTTGTCCCAAAAAGACCTCACCGGATGTGCCGTCGACAGATATCCAGTCGCCTTCTTGAACGACGACCTCTCCAACGCTCATCCGGCGCTTGCCGATATCGATATTCAGGCTGGAAACCCCAACCACGGCAGGTTTGCCGAATTGGCGGGCCACAAGAGCGGCGTGGCTGGTTCGGCCGCCGCGGCTCGTCAAAATTCCGCATGCTGCCAGCATTCCGTGGACATCATCCGGCTTGGTTTCCGGCCTCACCATGATGACCGGGTTGCTGTTCTTTTTGGCCCAGGACTCTGCCAGGTCGGCGTCGAATGCCACGATTCCGCAGGCGGCACCCGGTGACACATTGAGTCCGCTGGCCAACAGGCCCCCCTGGTTGCGGGCGGATCGGGTGGCCTGGATGTCGAACTGCGGATGCATGAAAAAATCGACCTGCTCCGGAGAAACTCTTAAAACTGCTTCCTCCTGGGAGATCAACCCTTCCTCGGCCATGTCGACCGCAATGCGGACGGCAGCTTGAGCCGTGCGTTTCCCATCACGCGTTTGAAGCATCCAGAGTTTTCCGCGCTCGATCGTGAATTCGACGTCCTGCATATCGCGATAGTGGCGCTCGAGTCTTTGGACAATCTGCTCGAATTCTGCGTAGGCCGACGGCATTTCCGATATCAGTTCTTTGAGATCTTTTGTCAGGCGGATGCCGGCGACAACGTCCTCGCCTTGGGCGTTGGTGAGATAATCGCCTTCGAGATGCTTTTCGCCGTTAGAGCCATTGCGGGTCATGGCCACTCCGGTGGCGCAGTCGTCGCCCATATTGCCGAAAACCATGGTCACAATGCTGACCGCCGTTCCCAGATCGTGCGGAATACCGGCGGCCTTGCGATAATCGATGGCCCGCTTGCCGTTCCAGCTCTTAAATACCGCTTCGGTGGCCAATTTCAATTGCTCGAAAGGATCTGTGGGAAAATCATGATGGGTATGGTGTCGGTAAATGTCCTTAAATTCCTGGGTAATGACACGCCACTGCTCGGCATTCAGATCCGAATCGGTCTTGACGCCCGCTTTTTCGCGTGCAGTGGTGAGCACCTCTTCATAGACATCGTCGGGCACGCCCATAACGACAGTGCCGAACATTTGGATCAGTCGCCGATAGGCATCGTAGGCGAATCTTTCGTCACCGGTCAGGGCGGCCAACCCCTTGGCCGTATTATCGTTCAGACCGATATTGAGAACCGTGTCCATCATTCCGGGCATGGAGTACCTGGCCCCGGAACGACAAGAGACTAACAGAGGGATCTTGAGATCGCCGAATGTTTTGCCGGTTGCCGCTTCAATCCTGTGCAGGGCCGCGATTTCTTGTTCCCACATTCCTTCCGGCAGGGTGCCTCCACCGGCGAGGTAAGCATTGCAGGCCTCGGTGGTGACCGTAAATCCGGGAGGTACCGGGATTCCCAGCCGTGCCATTTCTGCCAGATTTGCACCTTTACCACCCAACAGTCCGCGGACGTTCTCCCATTCGCCGCAGACATATTCCTGAACCTGTTCGACTTCTTCAAAGAGATAAACCCACTTTTTCTCTGCCATCCTCGGCCTCCCCAGTGTAGAAGATGAAATGCAGAATACGGTATATTAATGCGTTATACTTTGTTTAAATGATCCCTGCACCTCAATTATTTAAATCGCCGATAAAATATTTGTCAAGATCGTCTTGCCGAGATGGAGCGGCAATTTCTTGACAAGATCTGATCGATTTTCATAGGATACGCTAAATTGCCCGCCATGTGCAATTTGCTCTTAAGTTGGACGCAGCATCCTTGACAGGGGCATCAGTGTCGCGGTAACCGCTGCCGCGGATCAGAGGAGACAGCCATGGAAGAGGTGGTGATCGCATCGGCCTGCCGGACCGCCATCGGTGCCTTCGGAGGAACACTTCGCGACAGCAATGCCGCCAGAATTGCCAGCGTGACCATGACAGCGGCCGTCGAACGGGCCGGAATCGAACCGGCCTTGATTGACGATATCCGTTACGGTTGCTGCATGGAGCCGACCGATGCATTGAACGTTTCCCGGGTCGGGGCCTTACTGGCCGGAATACCAGACACTGTTCCGGCCGTGACCATCAACCGGGTGTGCATCTCCGGGATGGAGGCTGTCGTTTCCGGGATGGCCATGATTCAATCAGAAATGGCCGGTATCATACTGGCCGGTGGTGTCGAACACATGTCCGGTGTCCCATACGAAGTCCCATCGGCACGCTGGGGATGCCGCCTGCAGGATCAGGTGTTCGTCGATGCCATGATCCATGCCCTCCATTGCGGATCTCACATCATCCCCCATCCGGAGGACGGGCCGGTGGATGCAGACAAGCCGCCGCTTAGCTACTTCAAGGGTAAACCCTACCTCATGGGACACACCGCAGAATTTCTTGCCCAGCATTTTGATATCAGTCGTGAAGAAATGGATGAGGTCGCCCTGAGGAGCCAGAACAATGCCGAGCGGGCGAACAGTGACGGATCTTTCGATGCCGAAATCGTTCCGATGCGGTTGCATAAAAAGGAGGGAAGGGCGGTCGTATTTGCCCACGATGAGCATTTCCGGCCCGGATTGACCATGGCGGATCTGAAAAGGCTGCCGCCGGTCTTTGTGCCTGACATCGGTAAGGTCACCGTTGGCAACGCCAGCGGCATCAACGACGGTTCAGCCGGGTTGGTGATCATGTCGCGCAGCAAGGCCATGGACTTGAACATACGGCCCATAGCCAGAATCAAAGCCGTCAGGCAAAGGGGCCTGCCACCCGTCGATCATGGGTTTATCACCCGTACCGGCGGTGAAAGATCTGCTCGGCAGGAGCGGTTTGAAAATCGATGACTTCGAGCTGATCGAAGTGAATGAGGCTTTCGCGGCCCAGTACATTGCCGTTGAAAGAGAACTGGGTTTGAAACGTGAAATTACCAATATCAACGGTTCCGGTATCGGTCTGGGGCATCCGGTCGGTGCAACAGGCGCCCGAATCATGGTGACTCTTATACATGCCCTGCAGCAAAGGGGCAAAACTCTCGGTCTGGCGACCCTGTGCGGTGGTGGCGGGGTGGCCATGGCGTGTGCCATCGAAATGCTATAGGCTGCCTAGGGGCGGCCGGTTAGGTCCGTCAGCCGGTTTAGCCGGTTGGATATTTGAGTGCGACAACGGTCAAACGGACCTGTGGGTAATCCATTCAACTTGATAACGGGCGAAGGGCCCAACGGATGGGGGGAAACATGATTGTTGGAATCCTAAAGGAGATTAAAGCGGAAGAGAACCGGGTGTCCATGACCCCGGCCGGTGTAGAGGTGATGAAGCAGCACGGGCACACTGTCCTGGTGGAAAAGGATGCCGGGATCGGCAGCGGGTTCAACAATACGGATTACCGCAACGCCGGTGCCAAAATCGCGAAGTCTCCTCGGGAAGTCTTCGCCAAAGCGGAGATGGTCATGCACGTCAAAGAGCCGCTTCCACCAGAATACGACCTGATCCGGGAGGACCAGATCGTATTCACTTACCTCCATCTGGCCGCTGCCAAGGAATTGACGCAGATATTGAAGAAGCGGCGCAGCATCAACATTGCTTACGAAACCATTCAGAAATCCGATGGATCGCTACCGCTCCTGACCCCCATGAGCGAAGTGGCGGGACGCATGGCCATCCAGCAGGGGGCGATGTACCTGGAAATGAGCAGGGGTGGTGCCGGAGTATTGCTGGGTGGTGTTCCGGGGGTGGATCCCGGGACCGTGGTGATTATCGGTGGCGGCGTCGTGGGAATCAATGCGGCCAAGATGGCATGCGGGCTGGGGGCCAGGGTGTATATCCTCGACATGGATCTCCGCCGTTTGCGTTACCTGAGTGATGTCATGCCCAGCAATTGTATTCCCCTGATGTCGAGCCCGCTTACCGTCCGCGATCTTATCCGTGAGGCCGATGTGGTGGTCGGGGCCGTTCTCATCCCCGGGGCCAAGGCACCCAAATTGATAACCCGTGACATGTTGAAGACAATGAAGAAAGGTTCGGTGTTGGTGGATGTTGCCATTGACCAGGGTGGTTGTTTCGAAACATCGAAAGCGACCACCCACGGCAATCCGACCTATGTCGTCAACGGGGTGGTCCATTACTGTGTGGCCAACATGCCCGGAGCGGTGCCTAAAACCTCGACCGTCGCATTGACCAATGCAACGCTTCCGTATGCGGTCGAAATCGCTAACAAGGGCTGGAAAAAGGCTTTTGACAGTAACCCGGAAATCAAATGCGGTGCCAACGTCGTGCGCGGCAAGGTAACCTACAAAGGAGTTGCTGACGCCTTTGGAATGAAATATGAAGCGGTCGATGCGCTCATATAGCCCGGAATTTTCATCAATTGGAGGCTATTGTGGCCAAGGCATTTCGAGGTGATGCTGTAGTCAGTCTACCGCGATCCTCGAATAATCTCGCTATAGCGTGACCACGAGAACCCCCGGTTGACCCAAAGGGTGAAATCTTTGCAGCTTTTTCATAAAATCTTGGGGAGGTACAAAGTGCCCCAGGGTTATACGGTTCATGAGTTTGGCCAACGTCCCGACATAGCTTCCTTTTGACCGCTCGGTTAAAAGATTTCATGAAATGTTCGGGCTAAACGGTTCGTATGATGGCTGCCGATAGGGCGTTGTTGGATTAACTCGTCTGGTTATACAGACGGCCAATGGATTGACAAGTACGAGCGGAAAGAAGTCCTGTGACAGACACGCCTCTAATCTGGGCTGAAATAGACTTGGCGGCAATCGCCGCAAATGTGCGGGAATTGAGGCGCATTACCCGCCCCGAGGCGCGGCTTCTGGTCGCCGTAAAGGCCAATGCGTATGGTCATGGACTGGTGGCAGTCGCGCGTCGGGCGATCGAGAGCGGCGCCGAGGCCCTGGGTGTCGCCCGGCTTCCTGAAGCAACCATGCTGCGCGAAGCTGGCCTCTCGGCGCCGATTCTGGTCCTCGGTTACACATCACCCGATTCCGTCGCCACGCTTGTTCGATATGATATCACGCAGACGGTCTATGCCATCGAAACCGCCAGGGCTTACGCCGAGCAGATCGGCAAGACGGGTGGGCGCCTAAAAGTTCATCTGAAGATCGACAGTGGTATGGGGCGTCTGGGACTTTTGCCCGATGCCCGACGGTACGCGCCACCGGGGATGGACGTAACCGGAACAGCTGTAAAGGATTCGTTAGAGATTGCCAGGCTGCGGGGGGTGGAACTGGAAGGGATTTTTACTCATTTTGCCAGCGCCGACAGTGCCGACAAGACATATGCCGAACAGCAATTCACCGTATACCTTGATTTCCTTGATCGTCTGGAACGCGCCGGATTAGAGATCCCGGTTCGGCATGCCGCCAACAGCGGCGCCATCATCGATATGCCCCACACGCACCTGGACATGGTTCGGGCCGGTATCTCCCTCTACGGGCTTTATCCTTCCGATGAGGTCGACCAAGGCAAAATTGCCCTCGCGCCGGCCATGAGTCTGAAGGCACGGATTATCCACCTGAAAACGGTTCCCGTCGGATTTGCCGTCAGCTACGGTATGACCCACACCACTGAAAAGCCGACCACCATCGCGACGATACCTGTCGGTTACGCCGATGGATACAACCGTCGTCTTTCCAATCGGGGATCCATGTTGGTCAACGGTGTCCGGGCGCCGATTGTCGGCAGGGTATGCATGGATCTGACGATGCTCGACGTTGGACATGTTCCCGATGTCCACCTCGAGGACGAGGTGGTGATTATCGGCCGACAGGGAACCGAATCCGTTACAACCGACGAGATTGCGGGCCTCTTGGGCACCATTAACTACGAGGTCACTTCCGCTATTACCGCCCGTGTGCCGCGGGTCAACCTGAGATAATGGGGCCTGAATTTTGTATTCCGGCTAAAAAGGGGTTAGATCGCGGTGAACGGGTAACAAGCTAAAATATTTTTTAATGTCAACAATTCGCTTGCATTTGGCTAAAATTGGTTTATTATGCGCCATTCAACGTGGCCCCCAACATCAGAGAATCGGAGGGGCGATTTTTTTCTGTAGGAATATTTCTGTACCTCATTGAAGCATCCTCCAGTTTAAGATTTTGAATACTTTTAAGAAAGGAGGATGTTATCATGGCCAATGGTACCGTAAAATGGTTTAACGACCAAAAAGGTTTCGGTTTCATCGAACAGGACGGCGGACCGGATGTGTTTGTTCATCATTCAGGAATAAACGCCAGCGGTTTTAAAAGCCTGAGCGAAGGCGACCGGGTGACTTTTGACATCGAGCAAGGCCCAAAAGGGCTTGCCGCCGCTAATGTCACTGTAAGCTAACCTTCTGATTATCTTCTGGAACGGGGCATTCCATCCAATATACATGGATGCCCCTGGAAGCTCCTACCGCGAAATTCCCAGAATACAAACAAAGAGAGAATACGCTCCGGAATAGTTCCGCGGGCGGACCTGTTTAATGAGTGCGGAGCCGTTCTCACGCAGGAGCACGGGAACGCTGATTCCGTACAGATTTAGTCCGAGATCAATGACATTGATCTTCTTTAAGGAATTTATTTAATGAATTTTGATACTTTTTCGTTTCACCCCGCAGTTGCCAAAGGCGCAAAGGAAGCGGGTTTTGTCACGCCCACACCCATTCAGGCGCAAGCCATTCCAAAGGTCATGAAGGGCCGTGATGTAATGGGGTTGGCCCAGACCGGTACGGGAAAAACAGCCGCTTTTGCCTTGCCCATTCTCAATCGGCTTATCAATGGGCCGCGCGGCCGGGTCGGTGCACTGATCATCGCTCCTACCCGCGAATTGGCCGAACAGATCCATGGGGCCATCAAGGTCCTGGGACGCCAAACCCGATTGCGCAGCGTCGCGGTTTATGGCGGCGTGGGGATCAATCCCCAGATCCAGGCTCTCAAGCGTGCCGAAATTGTAGTGGGATGTCCCGGCCGTTTGCTGGATCACATTAATCGACGGACAATTGATCTTTCGCGGCTGGAAGTGTTGGTGATAGACGAAGCCGATCAGATGTTCGATATGGGGTTTTTACCCGACATTCGCCGTATTTTAACCCACGTTCCTTCAAAAAATCGCCAGACCCTGCTCTTTTCGGCCACCATGCCGAAAGATATCCGCAATCTGGCCAATGATATTTTGCACAACCCGATGACAGTACAGATCGGAATGACCGCACCGGCGGAGACCGTCAGCCATGCCTTGTTTCCGGTGGCCCCGCATTTGAAGACAGCTCTATTGATAAAACTGCTGGGGCATACCCGAACCGGGTCGGTCCTGGTGTTTACCCGCACCAAGCATCGTGCCAAGAATCTGGGCGAGAAACTGGCACGGGCCGGCTACCGCTCGACCTCACTGCAGGGCAACCTGTCCCAGGGGCGGCGTCAGGCAGCGCTGGAAAGTTTTCGTTCCGGGAAATTTCAAATCCTTGTGGCTACGGATATTGCGGCCCGCGGCATTGACGTCCTCAATATTTCCCATGTCATCAATTACGATATTCCGGCCACTCCCGAGGCCTATATTCACCGCATCGGGCGTACCGGCCGGGCCGAGTGCAGCGGACAGGCATTTACCCTTATCACCGCAGAGGACACCCGGATGGTGAAGGCCATCAATAAGGCCATCGGCGGTCGCGTGGAGCAGCGCACCCTGACGGATTTCAATTATGATGTCCCTTCGGCATCAGCCAGCAGAAAGGTCAATCACTCAGCAAAACGGCCGCCATTTAGGGGTCGGTCGAAAGCCCCCAATCGCAAAACCGAGGGACGATCCCAGGAAGGGGCTTTTGCCTGGCTTTCGCCGAAAAGAGCTAAAAGAGCGTCGGCGGGCGTAGCAAATCATAATAATCACAGCTAAATACCGCAGGTATTCTGGGGAGACCGGCAATGTTGACGGCTTCAGGAATTAACGACTACCAGAGACGATGAATATTATAATTCAATGGCTGGCTGGTTGCCCGAGCTAAAGTATTTAAAAGACCACCTTGAGCAGTCATCAGGTCATTCCTCCGGCTGTGCCGGTGGTCATTGAATCTTCGCTTGGCAACGGACGCTTTTCGCGATGAAGATTTGAATCAGGGTTGGATACATAAAAGGGCTTAGAGAGTTATTCCTCTATGCCCTTTTTGTATTTGTCCACTAAATTGGGTAATGCCAATTGTATACTACTCAGGTGGATGCCAAAAAGAACCCATCTTTTTCACTTCCCCAAATAACTCCATCATATACTCCTGCATATGTGAGACGTAGTCTGCGTCTAATCGTCTTGCAAAAAGATTACCTGAAAATAGTCCAGCGATATCAGAAACCTTATTCATTCCGTCTTCTGTACCTGCCTTAAAACCATTCCAATTTCTTGCATGCTCTTCCGACCGGAAGAGATTCATGGTACTTCAGGCATAAGGCAGGTTATTGAACCAATCCCGAAAAGGAACGGAAGTATATCCGATTAATTTCTCCGGTTCAGCGTTCTGAATCGATCCATCTTTAATTTCAACTTTGATCTTAGAGCCGCAATCCAGGCAGGGAGCTTCAATCTTGACTGTCTTACCTGGAAAAAGCCAGCTGACCGCCAGCGATTCGAATCCTCACTGACCGAACCATTTTTGTTGGCCGTCGATAGTGATCCGGTATTGAGTCGGAAGGTTGCTGAACGGCGGGAATGAAACAATGTCGTCGGTATTGGGAAACAACCAGCCTGGAAATCCAGGTGAATACAGCTCATGCAATACTTTACGTCCCTCCTCTACCGGCACCGCCAATTTGGCTGCAATTTCTGTGTAATGGGGTGCCTGACCGGTTTCCATCATGCGTTTCATGATAATTTGAAAAACTTTGTCTAATTGAATGGGTTCACTCATGTCGCCTCCTTTTTTGACTTAATGGCAATAGTTACCTTTTGCTCATACCGCAGCTATAAGAAGTTTTTGGAATATTGGTATCGGTTCACAGGGTTGCTAACGGCCAATGGACTTCAGACCACAGAATTGTAAGCGTTTACAGGGTGCCGCGGACGCAAGGCGTCAGGCGCGCAGACGTACTGTTGTACTTCAAGTGCCCGACAACAAAGCAGATGCGGTACCCTGTGAATGCTTACGAATATTTTGATCCAAATGTCGGACTGCAGCTTGAACTCAGATGGAGGGGCGTGCGAACAGAATAAGTGATGAGATTTCACAGCGGAACTGAGAACATTTTTAATGTTAAATGAATCTTATTGTCAACACGATATTACGATATAACTAAATTTCACCTAATTTGAGCGATTGTCGAGGTTGCCGCAGCTACAAGGAAGGTGTCGTTCCGCAATAGTCAGCTATGCGGAACGGCATATGACACCGTAGATGCGGCAAGATCGGCAATCCCAAAGGGTTTCAAATTTTAAAATCAAACTTTGATAGGATTCCTTATAAACGAAGCAGTTCCCCCTCCATTTAAAATATGAAACGCTCACTTTAGGTTTAAGTATCTTGGGTTAGTAATAAAACAGGACTTATATTAAAATCTAACAAATTTTAAAATATATTATCTGGCTATCAGTGGCTTTTCAATGGTGGTTAAATTTGCCTTAGATAGCAGCCGGCGCGACTTTCAACTAATACGTGATATGATTTGAGGTACCACAAGTTTTACCTCTGCCATAAGTTTACCCGCCCGTGTTACACCGTTATCAGGATATATACCCTTAATAATTCTATTCTTTCAAATAACCATATAATTTCTCGGCACAGACAGGGCAAATGCTATGACTGAATTCTGCATCGGAGTGGTCCCTGATGTAGGATTCGATTTGATTCCAATACCCTTTATCATCCCGAATTTTATTACAATTAGCACAAATGGGCAGTAGCCCCTTCAGCGTTTTAATATTGTCAAAAGCCTCTTGTAATTTTGTGATGAGCTTTTCGCGTTCATCTTCAGCCTGTTTAAGCGCGGTTATGTCCCTGGCGATGCCTTGGGTTCCAAGAAATTCACCCAACCCAAACTTTGCAGGTGAATACAGTCCTTCTGCCGAGATCATGAAAACCTCAAAAGAGACCGTCGTTCGATTTTTGCTTATAAGTCTTGCCTCAAATGATTTTTTTCTCCTAACTCCTGTGCGTCTCTCCTTGATTCTGCGAATTGTCTTTGTTCTGTCCTCGGGATAAACGATTTTCATGACGTTTGTGCCTATAAGTTCTTCTGGTAGGTATCCATATCGTTTCACTGAATCACTCACAAAAGTTAGGCGGCCATGCTGGTCTAATCGATAGATAATGTCCGGCACTGTTTTAACAATGGACTCTATCTCTGATTTGCTTGCAATGAGTGCCAGCTCTGCTTGCTTGCGCTCTGTGATATCGCTTAGTGAAAAACGTAACGAACTGCAATTTCCGGCCTCGTCAATGACGGGGCTGCTTTCTACCTGAGCATAAAATTCAGTTCCGTCTTTTTTCGTTATTCTTAGCTCACAGAATTGTTTCGTTATCGTTTTAAAAAGTTTTTGTTTGTGAAAGTAAAAAACATCCTGATCATCCCTGGTAATAAACTGTGTGAAGAATCGACCTGGCAGTTTTCCTCTTTCTATACCAAGCATCGTTGCACCATTAAGGTTCGCATCTAAAATCAACCCCTTATCATCAATGCTAAAATATCCAACAGGCGCAAATTCATATAAATCAGTATACTTGTCCCGTGCTGCTTCCAGGTCCATCTGTGCTCGTCGCAACTCTTCGTTTTGCATTTCCAATTCAATCTGATGCACCTCCAATTCGTGGATCAGCGCATTTATATCCTTTAAGGTCAAATTTGACAGATCGGTATCTCTTTCAAGCAGTCGTTTCTCAGCCTGCCTTCGTAGTTTCTTAAAGCTGTGTGGTTTGCCTTTATTTTTTTTCATTTTATTTTATTAACACCTTCTTCTTCTAACGAAGATGCAGGTGACCATGAGTAAAAATACGCTATCACTCGGATAGGCAACATCCCGGTTTCCGTTACGATCGACTGAAGCTTTGTTCATCGAAAAGTCCGGCATCTAATTTTTGAGATACTATTTGAGCAATCTCGATTCTTTTCAACCATTCCCGCCATTAAATAAAAGCCGAGTTACCAATGCGGCAACTCGGCTTCCAATATTATTCCGTGGTAACCCGGCTGCCTGCTAACAGGTCCGTGGTTTTCTGTCTCTGCCTCACGACAGGTTTAGCTTTGTTCTGGATTGAAACTGCATTTCAATTTTTATTATACTATATCAAAATCAGTATCACCTGTCTAATTTAACATGGAGTTTAAATTCTACAAAAGTTAAGTTAATAAGGTCAGGATGTTTGTTTGAGGGTTAGAGGACGGCTACAAGAAAGGTATGGTTATCTTGCCACTGTACGACATAAAAAGGTAATTGACTGAAAGCGTTACAGAGGTCATTATCTGCCTGTTATTTCTGCAAAAAACGAAAGGAGGCAGTGATGAACCTCGAACACGTTTCCGCAGAAACCCAGACCGATCAACGCAAAAGGTATCGGACGGGCAAGGACCAATCAACGCGTTCACCCTCGATCCGTTCCAATTTCGATCGAAATCCCTTCACTTTCAATCCTCTTATTGACCGAATCCTACGCAAAATCACCGTGCAGGATCTCTTGGCTGCGGAGCATGTCGAGGCATATTTGCGCGATCAGCATCGACGCAATTGCCGACACAACACGATCCGATCCAACGGTGGCAACATTACCGGTTTTTTACGTTTTCTCAAAGACAGCGGCATCGATCAACTGCAAGCCATCAACCGCGAGCACATCGCCGAATTCGTTGAACATGAGCAAGACCGCGGGCTTTCACCCAATACGGTCAGCACTCAGTTGCGCTGCCTGTATGCCTTTATCAACTTTTTGATCGATCGCGATGTGCTTCACCCGGATCTGCTCAAGCGCAAACTGCGCATTAAAGTTCCCGATGCCCTGCCGCGGGCCATTGATCCGGATCATATCAAGCAGCTGTTGGCCGTAGTCAAAAAACCGCGTGATCGCGCCCTGGTATTGACATTGTTGCGAACCGGGATGCGCATCGGCGAGCTGCTCGGCACCAAAGTGGAAGATCTCAACCTGCGGGAAAATATTATACAAATCATAGAAGCACAAAAGAACCGGGTCGGACGCGTTGTCTATTTGAGCGATGATGCCCGAAGCGCTCTAATAAAATGGCTGAACACCAGGAGAAGACAAAGCGGGTTCATCTTCTACGGCAACTGCGGGCGAGCCCTGGGTTATGCGGCTGCCCGCCTAATCTTCAACGCCTATCTGCAAAAATCCGGACTGGCCCACAAGGGATATACCCTGCACTGCCTGCGGCACACCTTCGCCACAGAGCTGCTCAACGCCGGTATGCCGCTGCAGTGTTTGCAGGAGCTTCTCGGGCACAGCTGCATCGAAATGACCCGCCGCTATGCCCGGCTGACCGACAACACGCGCCGGGAACAATACTACAAAGCCATGGCCATCGTCGAAAAGGGAGAACTCCATGGACATTACCAACTCGATTATCAACTACCGTAGGTTCTTAAAGCGACGCAATTACTCCGCCCATACGCTGCGAACCTATATGAGCACCCTGAAGCAGTTTGTCGTCTGGCTGGATATGCACGTGGAGGCTGTCACCCACAAGAAACTATTGGGCTTCATCGATTATCTGCGCAGCAAGCGTTTGAAACCCAAGACCGTCAATTGCTACCTGGACAGCATCCGCAGCTTTTATGATTACCTGATCAACGAAGAGGAGGTTGTAATGAGCAATCCGGTCAAGCGCGGGTATACCTTAAGGCTCTCCAGGCCACTGCCGCGCTACCTGCGGGATGAAGAGATCTCTGCGCTCTTTGCGGTCATCGACAATCCCAGAGACCGGGCCATCTTCAAGCTGATGCTGCGCTGCGGACTCCGGGTCGAAGAGGTAACCAATCTCACTCTGAGTGCCTTGGACCTGCCGCGGTATCAAGTGTTTGTCTACCAGGGCAAGGGGCTAAAAGACCGTGTGGTCTATTTGAGCAAGGACGCCTATCTCGCACTTGTGGCTTATCTCAAGACCAGACCGCATTCGAGAGTAAGAAAACTCTTCCTGGTGGAAAAAGGCCGTTTTAGAGGCCAACCTCTGAAGGTTCGCGGCATTCAGCACCGTATGCAGTATTATGCCAAGAAAGCAGGCCTGAGAGTCTGTTGCCATCAACTACGTCATACGATGGCCACGCAGATGCTCAACGCCGATGCCGACCTGGTTACCATCCAGGATCTGCTGGGCCACACGCGCATAAAAACCACGCAGCGGTATTGTCGGGTCTCCAACCCGAAGGTTCGACGTGATTACTATAGCGCCATGAACAAGGTGCTTCAACGCCACACCGGTGACGGTGAAAAAACTCTTGACAAAGGGCAAAAACCAATACATTGAATGTTCTATAACTAACCATTATTAATAGAAATAATAGGTTTTATGTCGTACAGCTTGCCATTCTCATAACTATCTAAATTTTCGTCTATTATAACGATACCGTCTGGATATATTCAGGAAATCCGCAGGGTGATAGATGTGGGATCATAGAAATTTTCTTAACCATTTGAAAAAATGTAGATATCAAAATATATCAGACCAAGCTTCCGTTAACGATGTATGGTTGATATACTGCGCGAGTGTTCCCATTAACGAGTGTACATTATCTGTACTTTTTAGATGACAAATTATGACAGATAACGTACCATAAATTATTCTGGATGTTTAAAAACTGAGATATTATAGGTATAGGCGAACCACCTTCGCTCAGTCCAGGTGCCCACGGCCCGATGTTAACGGAGGCAACTACACAGGAAATTTGTGGGATCAATCCGGATTTGTGAATTGAACATTCAGAGATAAACACGATCTACTGCAATTCACGATCAAAATGTGAATCTATTCAAAGCAATACACTCCTCATCACTCATACAAGAGCAGCAAAAACAGCCAGTTAACGTGGTTTGGAAGCACCTCGAAATGAAGGATGGTTCCATAGTCGCCCACAACAAAGACGTCGCCCACAGAGCTTCCCCAGATACCACGGAGCGTATTGGAGGCGCCGCTGGTCATGGGGCTCCAGCTGCTTCCGTTGTAGCGAATGATGGCGCCGCTCACCCCCACAGCAAAGACATTCCTGCCCGAGCTTCCCCAAACGCCGTTGAATGCATTGGACGTGCCGCTGGTCATGGGGCTCCAGCTGCTGCCGTCGTAGTGAAGGACGGTGCCGTTTCCCCCCACAGCAAAGACGTCGCTGGCAGAGCTCCCCCAGATGCCGCTGAGGTAATCGGACGTGCCGCTGGCCATGGGGCTCCAGCTGCTGCCGTCGTAGTGCAGAATGGTACCGTTCCAGCCCACGGCAAAGACATTGCTGCCCGAGCTTCCCCAGATGCCGTTGAGGGAATTGGACGTGCCGCTGGTCATGAGGCTCCAGCTACCGCCGTCGTAGTGAAGAATGGTGCCGCCTCGTCCCACGGCAAAGACATCGCTGGCAGAGCTCCCCCAGATGCCCTTGAGCCACTCTGCAGTGCCGGTGCCTGTCATATTTTCCCAACTGGAGCCGTTGTAGTGCACGACGGTGCCGAGTTGTCCCACGGCAAAAACGTCGCTGGCAGAGCTTCCCCAGATGCCATCGAAATACCTGGTGACAATCCTTGTTGAGCTCCAACTGCTGCCGTCATATTGGAAGAGAGTGCCGCTACGGCCAACGGCAAATACGTTGTTATCCGAGCTTCCCCAGACACCTCCCAGATAATAGAGGGTATCGCCAGTGCTCGTGGGGCTCCAGCTGCTGCCGTCGTAGTGGTAGATAGCCCCACCCGTACCAACGGCAGCAACATCACTGGCGGAAGTTCCCCAGATTCCATAGAAATAGTTTGATGTGCCCAGGTAGCCCACTGAGGTCCAGGTCTGGCCGTCGTAGTGGAAGATGTGGCCGGAATATCCTGCAGTATAAACATCACTCCCTGAGCTACCCCAAATCCCCCCGTAAAGACCGACATAATCGGGAATACCGCTCATGGGGCTCCAGCTGGAGCCGTCATAGCGGATGACGGCTCCGTTACCACCGACAACAAAGACATTGCTGCCCGAGCTTCCCCAAACGCCGAAGAGGTTTTCTGAGGTGCCGGTAGCTGTCATGGTGTTCCAACTAATGCCGTCATAATGAATGACGGTGCCTTTTTCGCCGACGGCAAAGACATCGCTGCTTGATGTTCCCCAGACACCATTGAGATCTTCTAATATGCCGCTGGGCATGGTGGTCCAGCTGCTGCCGTCATAGCGCAGGATGGTGCCGTTAAGGCCGACAGCAATGGCATTATTGGCCGAGCTTCCCCAGATATCAGTTAGGTTCTGTGAGCTGCCGCTGGCCATGGAAGTCCAGCTGTTGCCGTTGTAGCGGATGATGGTGCCGCCTTGACCCACAGCAAAGATATTGTTGGCCGAGCTTCCCCAAACACCATAGAGGTCTGCTGAGGTGGTAGTGGTAGTCATACTACCCCAACTGGTACCGTTGTAACGGATTATAGTGCCACCTTCGCCAACGGCAAAGACATTGCTGGTCGAGCTTCCCCAAATCCCATTGAGGCGGTTACCCTGGGGCAAAGGGTTCTGCCAGTTCCATTCCTGGGCTGCGGCCTGGTGGTTTACAAGCGGGGCTGTGAACACCACCAATGATACGATGAAAACGATTGCGATCAACATCCAATTTTTACTCATCTTCCCCCCTTGATAGATATTGCCCAGATATGTGAATAGCAACGAGCCAAAAACGAAATTCAAGGATTTAATGGTGTTATTGAGATAGAAATGGGAACGATCAATGACCGTAAGAAATGGATGGGTTCGAAAGAATTGGGTAATAGCGATGACGAGAGCAACAGGCATTTGGTATGGTTTAAGACGGTATCGATTAAAATGTCCCCAAAGAAGCGCATAACCCAATAGTAATTCAAACGTCAATACCACAGCGTATCACATTGGTAATAATATCTTGATAATCATCTAAAAGGCACCTCCCGTTCGCAAAGGACACAGCGATTCGTTATAAAGGGTTGATCCCAACCATAACCCTATAACGTAGGAGGTGCCCTATGGAACTGTACGCTGGTCTGGATCTTCATTAAAGAAATACCTACATCGGAATCATAGACGATGCATTGAACCGTGTTTTCAAAAAGCGTTTGGCCAATGACCTTGACCAGATTCTTCACACGTTAGAACCCTTCAAAAAACGATTAAAGGGATTTGTTGTAGAGTCCACCTACAACTGGTACTGGCTCGTAGATGGCCTCATGGATGCGGGATATGGCTCTGCACACTTGGCCAACCCGTCGGCAATCAAACAATACGAAGGGCTAAAGTACAGTGACGATCAGCATGACGCCTTTTTTCTGGCCCAACTTCTCATACTCGGTATTTTGCCCGAAGGCTACATTTACCCAAAGCAACATCGCCCGGTGCGGGACCTGGCACGCAAACGGATGTTTTTAGTCCGGCACAAGACCGCGAACATCTTGAGCCTGCAATCGTTCATTCAAAGATGCTGTGCAGTAAAAATAAGCACCAGTGACATCCGAAAGATGAACGTCGAAGCATTGGAAAGGTGGCTAAAAGAAGAGTACCTGATTTTCTCTGCTCAAACCAGTTTGGATACAATAAATTTTCTCAAGCAGAAGATCAAAAGTATAGAGAAAGCAATAATAGAAAGAGTAAAACTCAAAAAAGGGTTCAGGCAATTGCTGACAATACCCGGTATCGGTAACATTCTGGCTATGACTATCATGCTGGAAGTGGGTGACATCAATCGTTTTCCAAAGGTCGGCAATTTTGCTTCCTACTGTCGGTGCGTGCCATCCAAGCGGTTGTCCGACGGAAAAAGCAAGGGGTGTGGCAATCGTAAAAACGGCAATCGCTACCTGAGCTGGGCCCTCACTGAAGCCGCTCAATTGGGCCGTCGGTATAATGAACAGTTTAGACGATACTATAACCGCAAGGTTGCTCAGGCCAATACAAGTCTGGCAACCAAAGCGCTGGGCAACAAACTGGCCCGCCATCTGCTACTATATCATGAGAGATCAGGTTCCCTTTCGTGAAAAGCTTCTTGCGCAATAGTTTGGGACTGCAGCGGTGATCCTTTGCTATTGGTGGTTAAAATCCCTATTGCTTGGTTGGCCACCGCTGCACTCCCTACAATATAGATTCAGGCGGGTGTCCGCTTTTTCGATCTGCCCTTGTCATAAGCTCGCAATGGCTGGCCCGAAAGGAGCCCTATCTCTTGTGACAACCCAATTGGCTTTGACAAGGTACCGATCTTTTTCTGGGGTCCGATTACGGACCAGGGGCTTTAGATATTCTCTCTTTGGCCTTGATCCTGATGGGTGCCTGTTAGCAGATTAAGTGACGCTGCACAGAAAACAAAAATAAATTTCGGGAGCAGGTAAAAAAAATAGGACGAACGTCGAACTGAATTTTGTTCCTGCAAAAAAATATACCCCCTTTGCGATGGCGTGGTGTTTTTTGTTGACGGAAGCCTTTTAATGGGTGCCAGTTTCGTAACTATCTAAAATAGCATTAATACTGTATATACGATCTGGCTATAATATGTAATCCAACGAGCTGCTTTTCTCTTTTTATAGTCGCCACGTGATTCTAGGTACATTCCGGATTGGCATGCGTTGATATCGATACTTTGGATATCCAACCATCATGGAACCAAATGCCTTGTGATCTTCGGGCAGGACTAAGGCCTTTTTCATAGGCGGAAAAGTAGTTGCAGTCGCATTAAAATAGCCTGCCCAACAGGCCCCCATTCCCAGGGTGGTTGAGGCCAATTCCAAGTAAGTCTGTGTGGTGTTACAGGCTGCTGATGCCACACGATTTTCTTTATGGGCGTGGGCGACTATGACCGCCGGCGCATCTCTAAGAACGACATCATAACCATCCTCATATCGAGCTACGGTCCGATTCATATGCATGGACGGGGCAACATCCGGCATATTGGTCAACATCCTGCACATCCATTCCACCACAAAGGAAACCGGGAAAAACGGCAATTAGTGCCTGTTTTAACAGCATCGGGCTACCTCCTATATTGAAGTTAGATGAAAATAGCACATCATCTCATTTTAACTTGCGTTGTAAACTTCGTGCTTTGACCAGAATTCTGATCGTGAACCACCGTCTGCACGTCATAATCGCCCGACGGTGCATCGGTAAGCCAGTAGGTCAACTCAAGCTGGAAGTCCGTTTTCTGAATGGGTGAAATGAGTTCAAACTTCCCAAAATTCTGCTGACCGGCTAGTATTTCACCTTCTCGAAGGAAATAAACATCCGTCGTAATGTTAATAGAATAGGAATCTCCAACCGGCTTCATTTTGTAGCCGACAAGATGCGCAATGAAATACATCTTTTCTCCCGAACCAAAGGTACTGTTCTTTCTGGTTTCATAGGTCTTCATATCTTCAACAAGTCTTACATTTTTTATGGTCAAGGGCACCTCATCCCATATGGATAAAACCCCCTTTTTTAAATTATCAACCGCTTCAACCCTGTCCCCCTCCTTGTAAGATACTACTGCGGCATCCAGCAGGGCCTCAAACTCACTACTTGGTTGACCTCCAGTGGTATGTTTCTGCACAGGCGGTGTAATAAAAGCTTGTACTGTATTCTGGCTTCCCATCTCCACCAACTCCACTCTCCGATTAAGCTTTTTCCCTTCCTCTGTCCGGTTCGTGCTAATTGGCGATAAAGAGCCAATGCCTTCCGCCTTGAGACGCTTCGGAGAGATACTGTATATCTTAACCAATTGATCTGCTACTGCTTGAGCGCGTTTACGGGATAACTCCATATTGTATGCTGGCTCGCCGGTAGTGTCGGTATGACCAACCACATAAACATTAAGGTTCTCGTTCGCCTTCAGCATTTTTGCGATCAATTTAAGGGCCGGTTCAGACTCTGATTTAACAGCATCGCTGTCATGGTCAAAATAAATCCCGTAAACCGTGAAATGCCCAGTTGCGTTAATATCACTTGCCATGGCATCGGGGTCCGCTATCACCTCTTGCTCCATAACAGCGGTTTGAACAATGATTAGACTGTAGTTATCTCCGGTAGTAGTCGTTGCGGTATTCAGTTCAACCCATGTTTCCCTGCCTGCTTGGTCAACTTTCATGAAGCAATGTCCGCCTTCTTTAAGAACATGGCCACCGATTTTCTTGACTGCATTGATATAGTTTTTCTTAATTTTAAGCACACCCGCTGGCGCACTACCTTTTTTAATTTTGTAACTTATCCGCCATTTATGACCTTCGATGACTTGCTTTTTACCCTTTTCATCGTAAAAATTGTGAGAATCGTATTCAACTTCCTGGCAGCTGGAGATATAAAAGTTCTGTATTCTGGAAAACATTGGATGGTCACTGCATCCCTTATAGTCGTCCTGCGCGTATGATAAGCCCAGCATGATAAAAAGAACAATTAACATAGCCATTTGTAAAATTTTGATTGTCCTCATTGCATTCCTCCTTGTGAAGAAAAGCATAATAAACTCCTAAAGAGATACCAATATTGCCATTTTCACACAGGCGAGAGATCGTTTATAACCGTTTTGATCATACTGATTCCCACATTGGCAGGAATTAAATGAAAGAAGGTTTTTTCACTTTCTACGGTTACATCAAGTGTGGTTTTAAAAAAAATCAGTATCCTGTTATCAATCATTTCACTGTCAGATTAATTAGGGTCTGGAGCCTACACAAGCCGATCCAACAATCAAGAAGGGGTGGCAATTTGAGATTTTCGTAATTACCGCTGTACTATCAGAAAAGGAAGAGGAATGCGAACAAACGCTAATATCTATCAATAGAATGGAGTTGCCATGGGGGTCAAGTGCCAATCCTAACCGGTATCTGAGTTGAATCTATTTCACCGTGCCCAGATTAATCTTGTGCTTGTATCTTACAGAAACTGGAACGACCCATGTCAATTCATGGAATAGATAGGCTTCGAGCCAGTGGTCAAAATCTTAATGACCAGGCAGGTACGTTATGGCTATCCCACGAAATCGACCCTCACTAATTCGTGTGCTTTATTGCCACTATGCCAAACGTCAAAAATTATATCATCGGTGAAAGTATGATGTGGCAATGATGAGCATTTGAGAAATACTTATAGTTGCTCTATATAGCAGCAAGCGGCAATCGGTCACACCTTATTATTTGTTTACAGTATATGTATTTTTCAGAGGCTTAATTTTATACAGATATTATGAAGCAAGTTTTGGGTGGCAAATTAAGTCGCCACATTGGAGCACTATAGACTGCCACATCATCCACGATACGACTGAAAGCTCTTAACGATGCTAACTTCTTCAAGATGCTATCATCGACATTCTGCTTTCCATAATTCCTTTCCGTTGACCCCATCATCTGCACTAAAATAAAGCGTGCCATTGATATTCGTTAAACCAGACGGGTAAGAATCTCCGCTGCTATTGATATCCCTAACCAATTGGGTACCCGCGGAGGTGCCATCGGATTTCCATAGTTCTCTTCCATGGACGCCTTCTGTAGCACTGAAAAATAGGGAGCCATTAACGTTTGTGAGTGAATAAAGGAAAGAATTACCACCGGTATTTATGTTTTTCACCATCTGAGTGCCTGCATGAGTGCCGTTCGATTTCCATAGCTCCCGTCCGTTGACTCCATCAAATGCGCTGAAAAACAGAGTGCCGTTAATGTTGGTTAAGTTCTCCGGTTTAGAACCTTCAACACTATTGATGTCTTTGACCATCTTAGTGCCGGAAGAGGAGCCGTCCGATTTCCACAGATAATCACCGTAAACACCGTCCATTGCACTATAATACAGAAAACTATTGATGTTGGTTAAATATTCTGGGACAGAACTTCCGTAACCATTGATGTCCTTTACTAGAGAGATGGCAACTGATTGACAGCCACTTTCAAGCAGCAACATATATATTGGTGTGAGGTTCTCATTTGGAGCAGCGCCTATGACAACCTGTGGAAAAGCAAGCATTAAAATAAATGCCAGAATGGGAATCGCCAAGCCTATAGCTGTTATCCCTTTATCCTTCATGTCCAACACCTTCGGTAATGAAAGTAAGATCTCCCTGCTGTTCATCCTCTGAAGGCCCCCCTGAATCGGTGACTTGGATCGCCAAAATTACATATGACAGCTAAAATGAAGAGTTGGTCTATGACTAGTCCGGTAATAAAGCAGCCTCGGTTTCTCCGTCACTTTCCGCGTTTCTTAGTGATTGCAGGGAGAAAGAGTTCCCAGGGAAAATCCTCCTCCTTTTCATAGCATTTCCAAAGCCCGCCCGAAGCGCTAAAATAGAGCGTGCCGTTCACGTTTGTTAACCATTCCGGATCGCTGCCAGCCCCTGCGAGCGGCTGGATATCCTCTACCATTATGGTGCCCGACGTCGAGCCGTCACTTGTCCATAGTTCGCGGCCGTTAATTCCGTCATCGGCAGAAAAGTAGAGCTTGTTGTTCACATATGTAAAGCCTTCCGGCAAGCTATCTCCCAGCGGATTGATGTTTTTGACCATGACAGTGCCTGCCGCTGTGCCATTGCTTTTCCATAGTTCACGGCCATTTACTCCGTCATCGGCGGAAAAATAAAGCGTACCATTCACATTTATAAGGTCTTGCGGCGAACTATCCGCAAGCGGGTTGATGTCTTTTACCAGGACCGTACCCGCCTCTGTACCGTCACTTTTCCACAGTTCTCTGGCGGTCCCATCCGCGGCAGTGGCGGCAAAAAAGAGGGTGCTACCGATGGAAGTGAGAAATTCAGGGTTGCTGCTGAGCTGGGGATTACCAAAAACCGTTCTTATGTCCTTGATTTGATAGGCCCCAAACCCAAGAGCACTGCCCCAAAGCTCGCGGCCTGATAGGCCATCATCGGCGCTGAATGCCACAATCAGCTGGTGGTGGGTCAACCCGACGGGATCACTGCTTATCGTCAATGCCCAGATATCTTCAACCATGACGGTGCCGTCTTCGGTGCCGTCGCTTTTCCATAATTCCCGCCCATGTTCCCCGTCATCGGCAGTGAAAAAAAGCAGATTGCCCACTGCCGTCAGGTGCATTGGGTTGCTGCTATCGTCAGGGAATCCAGGGCGCACTGTCTCGTTGATATCCTTGACCATGACCGTGCCGGCCTCGGTGCCATCGCTTTTCCACAGTTCAGATCCTTCCTCTCCGATATCGCTGGCCGTGAAGAATAGCGTCCCGTTGACATTGATCAGCCAATCCGGAGCTCCCGGATCCATGCCATTTAGGTCTTTGACCATGACCGTGCCGGCTTCGGTGCCGTCGCTTTTCCATAACTCACGTATCGGGTTATGTGGTCCCCCGCTAATCTGTCCGGCACTGAAAAAAAGTGTGCCGTTCACGTTGGTCAGCTTGGTAGGATAGCTACCGACAGAGGATTGCCTTCGTATTCACGGAATAAATGTCCTTGACCATGACGGTGCCGACCTCGGTGCCGTCGCTTTTCCACAACTCTCTATTGTGCACACTGTCATCAGCGCTGAAAAACAGTATATCGTTGACATTGGTCAAATATTGGGGGTCATAGTTCCCGGCAGCCGCTATTTTTTGAACCTGGCATGTACCGGCGAGTATTTCATGTCCAGTGGAAATAACCATAATCAATGACACGGCCATCACTGTCCAAAAAAATTTTGCACTGAATCGCATGGTTTACCTCCTAGCTTCTCGGCTATAAAACATAAAAAAGGCTAACTCAGTTTCGCGACGGGCGAAGAACTAACGAGACTGGATGTTGGCTTGATACCTAAACCAGAAAGGTTGTTAATTCAGTATTTCGAGAACAGGTCAAAAAGGTGTACAGGCATTCAGCTACCGGGAGAGTATCAAACAAAAATAGCCGGGTCATCTTCATCTGACTCTAACGAAGTCACAAGCGGCAACACGGCTATCTTGACAATAGGAGGTGTTGAGAAACCGGAATCAGCAGTTGGATTCAAGACCCGTGGCTTTCTGTCCTTACCTTTCGGTAAGATTTGCTTTCCACGCGATTAAAGATGCAAAAAACGTGCAATAATAAAGTAATATAAGCAGATTAATTGAAAATAAATTCAGCAAGTTGAGCATATGCCACAAGGTAGATGTAAAAAATTGAGGGCATATTGTGTAACATTATGTAATACTTTTCACAATCTGCGAATCCTTTTGTATGTTTAAAACTTTACAGCGTAAAATGTTTTTCCGTACCAGTATCTGAATAACCGCAATAGTGCAAATACGTAAAAATGAAAGCACAACAATTTAAGCCTTATCCAAAATCTGACTTGCTTGCCAAAGGCATAAATATCAGAAATTAAACAATCTGTGACGATACGATCCGGCTATCTCAATCAAATCGACCAGATGATAACTCAATGGTCATAGCAGCTATCGTCAATTAGGCTTATTTTCGATTCATTGGATAACGTGGGAAGCTCACTTGAGTTTTCCGCTGACGTTATTAGTACAGACGGTATTTGTAGTTTGTCAGTATTCACTCGACCTCATGTTTTGTCATGTAAGATTGAATTTACATTTTAACATACTAAGAGACCTCTGTTAATTATCGTCTCTCTAATCTAAAAGAAGTTCGAGAAACCACTGACCTGGAGGAATTGAACGTCCTCTAAATTGTATTTGCTTCTTAGGGTATTGTGGGTCATTAGACTCAATATACAATATGCATGAATGCAATCCACCTTTTTCCGGTCGATATGTAGCTAAAAAAAAGCACGTTTTACCGGGAGAAATTAATTTGTTTTTACAATCTACGGTAGTTTCAAAGTATGATGACCCTTCGTTACAACTCAAATCTATTTCGCCAATTTCAAGATCTTTTGAACCTATATTACCCAGGACTACCAAAGCGTCAGCCTTTGATTCTCCCGATTTATCCCATCCGACATAGCCAAAATCCACGACCTCGGTCAAATGATTTGGAGAGTCAGTCTCATGCCATAAATTCCACAATATTGCTAATTTGGGGTAATTATAGTAACCATCCAACTCAATAACTCTTGGTCCTTGTGAATCATTGTAATGATCCGATCCATCACCGGCCTGAACAAACACGGCTTTAAAATATTGTCCTGTGATGGGTGAAAAAGTTGCCTCATATTCGAGCCAATTCTTACCACTGTAGTTCGTGCCTCCACCGTAGGGGTTGTTTGTTGTCGTCGTAATTATTTGCTTCCAATCAGTGTAACTCTTTTCGTATGAATTGGCATAGTAGAGTCTGAACTCTGAAAATCCCCGGTAATTCCTATCACGATTATCTCCATGAGGATCCACTCCCCAATCGTGCCATGCGATCAAATTGATAGAATCAAGTGATACTGGTATCAGCGTCTTCCAAACAACATAGTGTTGAAATCCGGCATCCTGATAATCCCTAAATAGGGTGGCGCTAGGACCGAATATGTTCTCGACAGGCCACGCATTAAAATCGCCACTTTGATCTATTATTGTCGATCCTTCCCACAGGTCTTCGTTTGACGCCAGTTTTGAATATGATGCTGTAGCAAAAAGTAGAAAACAGAGGCTCACAAAAATTAAGGTAAAAATGTTGTTCCGTTTCATGGATGATCCCCCTAAAAGAAGAATTGGACCTCACAGCGGTATGACCTGCGCACAGCAATTTACTTTCATTGCCTTACTCGAACGCTTAAGTCATTATTTCCTTAATCCTGTAGCCGTTGTACTGTTAAATGCGTCTGCATTGGCCATCAGGTTCTTGGCCAACAAGAAGAACCTGTTTCCGCAAAGAATAAAAAAAACGAAACCATCCCCTTAGGCAATTTGGCATATTGGGTTATCGACAAACCCTATCACGAAACCTCCTCTTGATGGTTTTAGGTTGCCGGTTACTATTGGTTATTTAGGTATAGAATTTAATTGCCAGGAGTTGATGAAGAGGAGACGAATAGTCAGGTGAAAAGTTTGATAACGTATGGAACATCCAGCGGAGATTCAGAATGAGCTTTCGCTTGATCATTGATTTTCATATATGGATAATGTTGTCAATTGCCACTATGTGGCACCTCGTTAAAACTAGCTTGCCAGTCTTGTAACTATCGAAAATACCGTTGAAACTGCTTATACGATCTGGCTATCATCAGTTTACCTCGGGATTTCCCCGAATGTCAAACATCAATAACCAAAGGGGGTAAACCATGAAAGTCACAAAAGCCGCAAAAATCTGGATCGATTACCACAAGACCCACTCGAAAAAAAAATACTGTGCGGTCCTACTGGTCAGTTATTGACCGTTTCTGTCATGAGTTCGGTGAGGTCGAGATTGCCCAGGTTACACCAGATGATGTCCTTTCCTTTCTTAACAGCTTTACCAACGGTAACAAGCCCTACACAAAGCGAGTCCGTTATTCCCACCTGTCCGCCTTTTTCAATTTTTTCCGCAATAACGTCGACCCCGACATAGGCAATCCGTGTGACACACCCATGATCCGAAAGCTTTATCGGGAAAGGGTGGTATCAAGATGGAAAATCATCGAAAAAGAGACCGTTGATGAAATCATTTTCCGAACCACCAAAATTCGTAATCGTTTGATGCTTGAACTGATGGCCCGTGGCGGGATGCGAATCGGTGAAGTGTTAAAACTCAGAGTGAATGACATCCAGGATCGAAAGCTGATCCTGCGAGAACCGAAAAGCGGTAAAGAGCATGAGATTGTGTTCATCCCGCAGAAAGTGGCTGCCAGGCTTCGTGACTATGCCATTAAGACTTATAACAGGCCAGATGATCGCATTTTTCCGATTACCTATACAGCGGCCAGGCTGGTTGTAAAAAAAGCGGGAAAGATGGTCGGTATCCATTTGAGACCCCATGACCTGAGGCGGCATTCGGCTACTTATGCCTCTCGATCCGGAGCGCCAATCGAAATCGTGAGCAAGGTCATTCTCCGTCACGCAAATCTTGCAACCACTCAGCGGTATCTTGGAACAATCAGTGATACAGAGGCGATGAGGTGGATTGAAAACCTATATTGCTAAACGAAAGGGGTGAATCCCTTGGTTGGCTTCACCCCTCTATTCGTTAGATACCGGTTGGCTATCTCAAGCAGATCGACCAGAGATAGCTCAAAGTTCATAGCAGCAGGCTTGAATTTCGCCATGACTGTTTTTTCCACGATACATTGATCTTATCACAATCAAAAGCGAAAAAGTCCAACTACCATATGTTGAAGTCGGCCTTCTTGGTTTCCGAGTTACTAAAATTTCGCTTAATTGCAGAAATGAAAATGTAGAGCTATTTCTGACTAAGCTTTTTATCGGCCATAACAGAAACTATGGCATTTTTATTAGACGACCGATCCCCACGGAGATCAATTCAGCTCCCACTAATACATCGGCACGATTTACTGGACACAATCCATAAAGAATTGCTCCTTCGTCGGCAATAATTGACGTTTGGCGGCCTGCATAAATGCTAATTGCATTTCTTCCATCTGGATGTTGTGCTATTGCGGAATAATTTGAACCAACACCAAGAGAATGATCTTGGAATGGACAATGTGGCTCATCCTCCCCGGTAATATTTTCAGGACACTTATCGTTGGGGTATGTTATTCTCAAAATTGGAGTAGAAGATCCAGATAACATTTGAACAGCCGGATTTGGCCAGTTAAAAAACGTTGGTATAAGAAGGTTGCACATAACAGTTATATCATCAATCAGAAGCCTCTTACCATCTGGAACAGTAAAACCCTCCCTGATTATGACCGTCTCTTCTTTAGCTGCGGAGAGTCCAGGAGCAATGATTAAAACAAAAATAACTATAAGCACCACATTAGTTAATTTTTTCATTTTTCACTCCTTTCTATGTCTTTTAGGGTTTTGAAAACTCAATTTGATTACTACTATTTGGCAAGAAACAAGTTGTCAATGCATCAACGTGACAGGCAACTAAATATTCCTTGCCAATACCATAACCTAAAGAAATTAAATAGAAACTGACGATATGGTATGGCTATATTAATGGTATCAAGCTGGATGATATCTTTGGAACTATAGCAGATAGAGCATTTGATTTATTGTGTTCCGGGTACAAGTCTAAAAATATATTCTCCGATGAGTACTCCGAAATCAGATGGTAGATTCCGGTCAGATGCTCCGCCTGACCAATATGAACCAAATGGGTTACTATATGTGTATAGATGCTTTTTATGCATAATTTGGTTGGTATCAGCATCCCATATTTAAGCAAAACATCCATATAAGAAGCTCCAGCCATATAAATTCCCAGAGCCCGTGCTGATTCAGTCACTATTCGCATGTCAATAATCTTCATGTCTATAAATAAACTTTTTCCTGGAATTGGCTTTTCTATATTATCAGTTACAGATAGATAATTTTTCTTATTTTTCAATTTTGAAATTATAGATTCCTTACAATTCTTTCGCGCATCTGGATAATCTTTCTTAAACTGTTCGCTACACTCGAAACTTCTGAAAATAATATTATCGTAATTATTTTTTATTGGGGCCCTCATCGGGATAGAATCGATGGTTGCTAATTGGATTGTTTCAACATCTTGTATAATACTCCTTTCCTCTATCGGGTAAATTTTTTCCGGTTGGGTATTTTTATTATTTGATCCACCTGCGCAAGCATGCAGTGACAATAGCCATAGAATGGCTACCAAATATAGCAAGGATATTTTAGATGATTTCATCGATTAATCCCCAATAAAAAGGTTTGACTCCAAATAGCTTGCCAGTAACTGGATTTTCGGTTCCCGGGGATTTTAGAAAGATATGATCCGGCTGTCTCGAGAAAATCATCCTTGGTGATAGTTCAAAAGTTATAGCAGATACATTTACTCTGGGCTGATTACAGTTTCGTCGGAATAATCTGCATTTTGGAGGAATAAATTATTATTGGTAATTTTAGATACTAAATTTTACAGATTATAATAACCATAAACATGATACTATTGTTTATAAAAAGGCAACGCCTGTTTTGACGCTGCCTGACGCTTCCTTGAATTGGTTAATGTATCATTTAGCTCTTTTACCGACCTGCTTTTCAATCCACTCTGCAATATCTTTAACCACCTTCGGCTCTATTCCGAAATATCCATGACACGATAATGCTTGGCATGGGTCTGATATTGGTTCGAAACCTCCATTATATTTATGGGTACCCACTTTTGGTGCAGAAACAAGGCGGCCCTTAATTACTTTTGTATCCTCAGGTGGTGTTACCCAACATTTATCTTGCTTGTGTGTAGTAATCAAAGTAGGGACTGTTATATTTTTTAAATCAACATCGAAAACAGATAAATGGTACGGTTCCGTGCTCCCTATTGTTGCACTAGATGTTAACACCAGCCCATCGGGACCGCCTGATTCGGGTGACAAAGCGGCTGCGGCTTGTGCTGCAGATACAGATCCCCGACTCGTACCAACCACCCAAATGGGTAGTTCGTTATAACGCCCACGCAGATCTTGTATTACCGCATTTATATCACTAACATGTTCTGGGCTCAGGCGCCAACCGCTGAGCCCATACTGACAGCTAAGAAAATCTGTTGCTGCATCAATAACTACAACATTGAAGTTGAATGAGGCAAACAAATGTCGGCTGCGAGAGAGAAAATTATTTATATTAATACCAAGTTGCATATTATTGATGAATAGTCTGCCGTTCCCTCCGACAAATAGAACAAGAGAGGCAATGGCATTGGGTACCTCTATTAAAATGTAACTTTGCTCAACCGGATCGATAGATGTTGCACAGGTCACAGGCCCACGATCGCTACTTCTATCAAGCGTCACGACTATATCTGCCTTTGCACTTAAATAGTGTCCATTTAAGAGAAGTAATGATAATATAATTGTAGAATAGAATAAGAAACTATTTCTTTTTGCTACCTTCATACCCCCCCTTTTTTCCTCTTTTAAGAATCAGTCAACCGTTAAATGCAAGTAGATTGTATATTTAAAACAATCTGTTTTTTCCATCTTCCCCCAGACGAAAATTTGCCTTTTATCGTGTTTGCCGAAAATTGTAATCAGGATTTAGAATATTAAGAGAACTAATACCAGATGGGGTCAGCTTGATTAGAGATATTTCATAATAGAAGCCTGTTAGAAAATGAGCATCAGTCGCGAATGAAGATGTATCCGTATTAGTTATTTTTTGGGAGCAACAATGTCAATAAAAATAATATTACCTCAGATAGCTATATCACATTGTAATATTTTTGGTTGTATTTTATCGGTGGATAAAGTCGGTGGACTTGATTGAAGGTACCTTGCCATTAGTCCAACTATCTGAAAACGCATCATTTGTGACGATACGGTGTGACTATCTAAAGCAAATCGACCAGATAAAAACGCAAGAAATATAGCAGTAGTTTTAACTATAAGTTTATTTGCGAATTTGCGCGTAGTGCAAAATATTGAGTGAAACGGCTGGTTAGAGATTTTTTGGTAAATTGTATGAAACGTTTTCTTGGTTAAGATGTATATATTTCTTGGTTTGAAGTGTTTTAATTACCTTCATTAATTCATTTTCTTCTAGTTTGATAGTGAATAATGAATTGATTGTATTAGACAGTGTCTTTACTTTTCTCGGTCTCGATTGCCCCCGACCTGCAAGATTTTTTACTATTGTATTTATTGTTTCGTCCTTATCTGTTGTATTAGAAATACGAAGAATAGGTATTTCTGCCAAATCATTTACCCGATTTACTTTGATTTTACTTATTCGCAAATGCTTAACAAGTGGGTCGAATCCAGTGTCTTTAGAGACAATATGGAAATAGCCTTTTGGATCTTGAAGTGACAATTGGCCGATATAAAATGCAATATGAAAATCTAATGAGTTCTTTCCGTTACCTGAAATTTTAATATATTTTGCTTCACTAACAAATTCTTGTAGTGCATTTGCAATTTCAAATGAAATTCTGACCTGGTTCTCTCCAACAAAAACAAAGATTTTGAAAGGATGTTTTTTTAATATTTCAATATTCTTAGGTTGAACATTTTCGAAATCGATGAGAACATAATTATTTGGTGGCAACTTAGTATCCCCTTTGTTTTCTATTCTCTATATTGTATATTATGCGGCTACCAGTCTTTGACACCGGAATCGTTAAATCCCTTATCCAGCAAAATTAAACTGTGAACCAACCATTCCCTCCCCCCAAATATCCTAACCAAACGGAAATACATTAAATAACAAATAGATTAAAGTTTCTACAAAAATAAAAATTTAAAATTATTTTCCGAATTAGACGTTTTTTGCACTGATTATGACAATTATACGGAAAATACGCATAATTCGCAAAAATAATTATCATGAAGGGTCAATCGGGCGAAATAGAGAGTAACTGGTAATTAATTAATAGGGAGGCTAACAATCAAAAATAAAATATCTTAGCCACTAAACCAACTATCGGAAATCGTGTCAATTGTTGCGATACGGTTCGGCAATCTAAAGGATATCCACAAGGTTGTCCTAATCAGGGGCGAAAATGCGATCACAATCTGAGATAATTTTCGGGCCATCCGATGCCGGACGATTTTAACCGGAAGGTTTTGCAGCCTTGCCAACCTATGATAAACTCTTTTAAGAGGCGATTAGTTGTGTTACGCCCTTGATATATTTAGGAAATCCGTCGGTTGATAGATGCTGGAACATAGCAGATAGAAAAAGGCAGAGTTATTATTATCTGAGTCTGCCTTTTATTCCGAGAAACTTTGTTCGTATTTTAACCCATAAAATTTATAACGAACTATTTCGGTAATTCATAAGTTCCATTCAACATAATACAGTTTTGAAAAGTTCCATCGGCAATAGATTTGGCGCGTTGGAGATTTTTCCAAGTTCCACCGCCCTTTATGTTTTCCCATTTACCGGTACCTAATAAATAATTCCATTTACCCTCATTTCTACTTCCGTCCCATTCTACAACGTTAATATCGCCATTGGGGTATAAATATTTGCAATACCCCATTTGAGTAACTTCTTCGCCCATTTTTTTGAATATGCCCACACAAATTTCAGAGGTATTATTTAGCATTTCCGTGTTGCTATTGAGAATCCCTTTTAACTCTACTCCCAATATCATAAGTTCCTTACTACCCTGAACGACTGTCATCGTCCCCGACCGGCAGGCGTTGGCTTCAAAGGGATCAGCGGCCTGAGACGCGGGGGCAAACAGTAATATCGTGAGAAGTAGAATTATTATCCACTGAATCATAGTGAACCTCCCTTTCTAATGATTAAAAGTATAACTCAGCACTTGCCTGAATTACTCCACCTTCATAATAAGCCAGTTGTCACTTTCCTTTACCAATGTATAGATTTGATTTGTTTTGAATGAACCATACTTTGCAGTCATTGTAACCTTTGCTTCATTACCCATAACCTTAAAATCGGGATTATATAGATCAACCTTATTATCCAACCAATCTTGAGGATTTGTCTCTAGAATCTTGTCTTTTGTGAATTGCCCTCCACGTCCTGATATGTATATTCCATCATCATGGAAGGTTGATTGCAGCTTAGCCAAATCTGCACTATTCCGTGCATTGCAATAAGTATTTAACAGTGCGATTATCTTTTTTTCTTCCTCATTTTTCGCACTGTATTTATTCATTGGAGTATCGCATGAATTGAACAGCAGGAAAGCGGATAAAACGAAGATTACAAATGAAATCCTTTTCATCTGTTTCCTCTCTCTGGTAGATGTCAGAAACGTGTAAACGAAGTTGAATACTGAATTATTAGTGGAAACATCATTTTAAGATTTTGATGAAAACGGCAGCGCCAATTATAACCCTGCCGTTAACTTTGTAATCCAATCAATTTTTATTGGAAAGTCCTCTCTCTTTCGGCTACGATTTGAGATATTCCAGGCCCCAGACTTTCGGATTCCCAGGTGCCTCCCCCTGCACATCCTTTAAATTTGCCTGTACCATCTATGTCAGTAAATGTCCCTTGCCATTTACCCTTACTCACAATTTTACCCTCAAAACTTGCGTACCGTTTATCGCCACTAGGATAAGTCATTATACTATAACCTTCCATAGTAGCTTGCCCGGTATTTTTATGGAGGTCCATGGTGCCCCTACTATAGGCCGTCATTTTTTCTCCATTTGTATCATTAGTCCAAGCTTGTGTATTCTGAAATACAGCAATTACATGTCCATCTGCGTCACCGACTTCTATTTCGTGCCACTTGGTATTAATGCTTGTACCGGATGCCTTTATCTTTACCTTTTCTCCAGCCACTGCACAATCGATTGCTACGAAACCAAAAAATAAAATAATAGCAGTAGTAACAGAACAAATTCGATACAGAGACATGGCTTTTCTTTTTTCAATGATTTCTATTTATTTAAGAGTTTTGTGTATATTGAGGCATCACCCCCTTTTAATAATGAGAATGACGAGCAGCTACATGAATATAGCCGACTTAGAGGTACCAAGGTTTTTAATTAAGGTATAAAGGGGATTGAATAATGACCGTGAGAAATGGATGAGGAAAATGTAAATTATACCGGTGTGGTTACGAGAGCATCAGGCGTTAGGTAACGCTGAAGTCGGTACCGATTGAGATAACCCCAAGAAACGCATAACCTAATAGCAACACATTCGTCAATACCACGGTGTGGCACATTGGTAAAAATAGCTTGCCAGTCTCGTAACTATTTAAATTTAGTGTATTATAACGATACCGTCTGGCTATATATAGGAAATCCAACGGCTGATAGCTGTCCGACCATGGTTGCTATCAAAACCATACCTACCGTGACGCCCGGCTTGGCTATCGCCTAACAGATTTGGGGCGCCTGACCTCATCCTTAACGATTATTTCAATACCGTTTAGGAGCCTTGATTATCGGTCAATTTTCCAGTATTTTACCAAGCTAAAGTCAGAGGCTCAGCCTATAAGTGGGCTCATATACAACCCAAAGAGGCCGTGACAGATTTTATTAGCAAACTGGAGTTCATTTGGTGCCATCGATCACCGGGGTTTGAATCAAAACATTTTTGCCATTCAAAAATTAGCCAGGTTGTCATCTACACCTGCGTAGCGAAAGGCGATTTCCAATGCAAGTTGTCGTTACCAACATGCGCCGGCGAAATGAACGGGCCGTCCACTGGCTTTCTGCAGTCGGTCTGCTCGCCATACTGCTTCTCACCGCCTGCGCAACGACCAAATCAGGAGTTCAATCCTCTTTGTCGTCCATGTCACCAGTGCAGGCCAAGCGCAAAGTCGAATCCGATCAACGGACACTGCGCACTGTCGCCGATCAGCTGGAGAACACTCGATCCGAATTCATCGCGCTTCATCAACGCGGAGGTTGGGCCAAGCGTGGTTATTTTGTCACCGAAGAAAACAACCAGATCGAACGCTTCTACTTCCGATTCGTTGTCGGCCATACCACTTTGTGGGATATCATCAACAGTTACGGGGGGCCACAAGCCCGTTTCACCGATGACGAAACCGGGATAAAGGCCCATGCTCTCGTGCTGTATGCCGAGTTTTTGTTGGCTTTCCATACGTCATTCTTAGTCGCCGAATTTACGGATGACCCCGTTGCCATCGCCAAACTGAATGAACCATTTTTCCGTTCGGAAATTCCCCAGGGGACCTATGACCGTCTTCGCCGCAATGTAACATCCAAGGACAACGCTCATAGGCTGGCGGCTGCCTGGATGTTGTACTCGGAAGATGTCGCCGATCCTCAGTCGATGTTGGTCGAACTCGGTAACGAAGATCCGGTTTATGCAAATCTGTTGGGGCAGATTCCGATTCTATATTCGGGAGCGATGCAGCAGACACAACGCACACTGAATGCGCAAGCCGGCGCTATGGCCAGGACTGAGAATTACTTCTCACACACCCGGGCCGCAGA
This sequence comes from uncultured delta proteobacterium, assembly GCA_963848135.1. Taxonomy (GTDB): domain Bacteria; phylum Desulfobacterota; class Desulfobacteria; order Desulfobacterales; family SG8-13; genus JARFQH01. Next base: position 26,649 of record CAWKCK010000005.1, on the reverse strand, counting down.
ATTGGCCCGGGACGCTTCACAGACATATGGTAATTTACGGTATGCTGTCCGTTCACTTCTTTTTAAAGACATCAGCCGGTTGAAAAGCCCCAACGCACACCTTATACGATTTAGTGCGGCTCAAAAAAGGCATGTTTACGATCTTCTGCAACCCGGTGACATTATTTTAACGTTTACCGCTGGATATATCAGCGACGTCTTTATCCCTGGAATGTTTAAACACGGGATCACCTATGTGGGCTCTCCCGCCCAGCGTGTAACGGCCGGCTTAAAAACAGACAGCCTGCCAATTGTGGCCGAGCCCGAACGTAAGCGTTTCGACCTTCATATAGCCCAGGAATTTCTTCCCGGAGGGGAGAATGCCGATATCATTGAGGCGGTATCAGAAGGCGTTATCTTCAACAACCTGGAAAAAATTATGGACACCCACATTAACCGCTTGCTGGTTCTTCGCCCAAAATTAAATAACGCAGAAAGAACCCAATTTTTAGCAGGCGTATTCTCGTACATCGGTGATGAATACGATTTTTTCTTCGATTTTGCCGATGCCTCCCGGCAAGTCTGCACCGAGGTTCATTACCGAACGTTAAACGGGAAGGGCGGTATTTACTTTACGCTTACTGAGCGTGCCGGCCACGAGACGCTCAGCGCGGATGACATCGTTTTTTACTACCTTGAGATCCGGCCGCAACAGTTTGAACTCGTTCTATTGGCGGACGAGGACCCGGGTGCCCATATGCACCAGGCCAGAGTGTTGACGGGTGCAGAAGCTGAGCGCCGTCTCAAAGAGTTGATGGCTACTGCCAAATCGTGAGTCCATCATCCACCCTGACTGATTTGGGACCTTAAATATAAACTGAGAGGCATTTATGAGTAATACTGAAGAAACAAAATTCAAACTGATACTCAGAGGGTTGACTCGCGAAGATTTCCCCCACATCAAAAGAATTATGGATCACGTATATTCGGAAATGGGTGGCGCATGGAAATTAAGAGAATACGATACCCTGATCGATTGTTTTCCGGAAGGCCAAATGTGTATCGAAGACAAAGGCAATGTCGTCGCCGCGGCACATGCCATGATTGTCAACGCGGAAGAATTTGAGAACCGGCACTCATACGATGACTTAATAGATGGCGGTAAAATGACAGGGCATGATCCTGATGGTAATGCGTTGTATGGTATCGATGTTTTTGTAGATCCAGCCTACCGGGGTCTACGTTTAGGAAGGCGTTTGTATGACGCCCGTAAGGAATTATGCGAGACGCTGAATTTAAAGAGCATCATATTTGGCGGTCGCATTCCCGGATATGAGGAATACGCCGATACGCTCTCGCCCTCTGCTTACATTCAAAAAGTCAAGGCCAATGAAATCTACGATCAGGTACTGTCGTTCCAGCTTTCCAATGATTTTCACATCAAGAAAATATTAAAAAATTATATCCCCGAAGATTCCAAATCCAATTCGTACGGGGTTTTAATGGAGTGGAACAATGTTTACTACGAGAAACGGAAAAAACTATTCGGTGGTCGGAAAGCCTATCCGCGCATCGGTGTGGTTCAATGGCAGATGCGTGCTTTTAATAACGTTGAAGAATTTTTGCATCAGGCCGAGTTTTTTGTCGATGCCGTGGCGGGGTATAAGTCAGATCTTGTCCTATTCCCCGAGTTGTTCAATGCGCCGCTGTTGAAAAATTTCAATCAGGAAAATCCGGCGGAAGCGATGCGATCTCTCTCAGATTATTCGGATGAAATCCGCGCGGCCTTCGTAAACATGGCTCTTTCATATAATACCAATATTATTGCCGGCAGTATTCCGCTTTTGAAGAATGATTCTTTGTACAATGTATCTTATTTGTGCCGAAGGGACGGTACCTGGGGTGCGCAGCATAAGATACACATTACGCCAGATGAAGCCCAATATTGGGGTTTGAAGGGTGGAGATGAGAATCGAATATTTGATACCGATATTGGAAAAATTGGTATTCTCATCTGCTACGACGTCGAATTTCCGGAACTGGCTCGGAACCTGGTGGATAAGGGAATGACTATACTATTTGTTCCCTTTTTGACAGATACCAAAAACGCCTACCTCAGGATCAGGCGATGCGCCCAAGCCCGCGCCATCGAAAATGAGTGTTACGTGGCGATTTCTGGGAGTGTTGGAAATTTGCCAAAGGTTGAGAACATGGATATTCAGTACTCGCAGTCGGCCGTATTTACACCGTCGGATTTCGCTTTCCCGCACGATGCGATTGCGGCAGAGGCCACACCGAACACCGAGATGACACTGATGGTGGATCTGGATCTCGATTTGCTGAAAGAATTGCGGCAGCAGGGGAGTGTTCAAAATATCAGAAACCGGCGCAATGATTTGTATGAAGTTGTCTGGAAACCCGAGAGGGGTGTAAAGAAAAAGTAGAATAATAATCATCGCAAAAGAATTTATGAAATTCTGGGGCCAGGACTTGCGGCGACAATTAGAAGCTGTCTAAAAAATTTCTTTCACCCGATCTGCCAGAGGCGGACAAGTATCGGCGTTGAACCCTGGTCTCAAGTCCTCGACATACGTGAGTATGCCTGTGCGGGTTCATCCTCGGTCTCGCCTTGATCTCGTTCGAAAATCCTAATTTTGAGGTCAGCTTATAGTATTGAAGGCAGACTGCTTAGCCCGAATATTTCATGAAATCTTTTCTACACTATGAGTAAATTATTAAATTTTAGATACTTGAACTGAATTGGGAGCATAATAGTCATGGTACAGTTAGCAACTTATGATATTTAGAGAAAATTAGAAAAGTTTTCACCCCTTGGGCGTTCCTTGAGGCATACATTGGCACCGTTATCAAGGGCTAGCAGTAGGTATACTACGGCGGCACCCTTGAGTGCCTTGCCAATGAATCCCTCAGGGGCGTGAAACATCCGGGTTAGGGGACTGCACTTCAGCGTCTGGCAGTGTTTTGGCGTTGGGGTCCGTCGAAAGCCAGAAAGTTTTCAATCATTGGATACAAGGTGTTGATGTTCTCCGGCGTGCACCACACGATTTCCTTGTCCGCCCGGAACCAGGACAGCTGACGTTTAGCAAAGCGGCGCGTGTCGCGTTTCATGATGCGCACAGCCTCTTCCCATGGGAGACGACCAGACAGAAAATCGACCATGTGCCGATAGCCCAATGCCCGCATCGCCTTCGTCCCCCCGTCAATGCCTTTTCCGAGAAGTTCCCTGACTTCTTCCACCAAGCCGGCAGCGATCATGGCACCCACCCGGCTGTTGATCCGTTCACAGAGCCGTTTACGGTCCATCTCGAGGCCGATTTTGAGAGCCCTGAAGGGTGACCCGAAATCCGTGCCGACGGTGGTGATCGGTGATCGGTTTTCCGGTGGCGGCGATTGTTTCATACGCCCGAACAATGCGGAAGGTATCCTGGCTATGGATGCGTGCGGCCGCTTCGGGGTCGATACCCTGCAGACGCCGATGCAAGGCCGCCGAACCGATGGCATCCGCTTCGGCCTTGAGTTTCTGCCGGATCGCCGGATCTGGAGGGGCGGTCCGGAACAGGCCGTAGAGCATCACTTTGATGTAAGGCCCGGAACCGCCAGAACGACGCGGGTTTCGAAGGAGAACCGGGCGGCATCGGCGCATTATTGATCCCACCCGAAAGGGATGTTGTTGACCGCGAGAGGCCGATAGATTATGAAAGGACTAAAGAGGATACGGAAGGAGGGATCCAAGATGCCGAAAAAAATAATGATCATCGACGACGACCCCACGGTGGTTAGCTATCTTCAGGCCGTTTTCAGCGACAACGGTTACGCCACCTGCACCGCATTCAATACTTCCGAAGCCCTTGACTTGGTGAGACAGGAAAAGCCGGACCTGATCACCCTGGACCTGCAGCTGCCGGATGAATGGGGCCCGCGATTTTATCGCAAACTCAGGAAGGATAAAGATTTGAGAGACATCCCTGTCATCGTCATCAGCGGTATCGACGGAGATCATGCCATCAAGGACGCCATCGCTTTCATCGCCAAGCCCTTTGATCCGGAGAAGTTGATTGGAATCGTCAAGAACACGATCGGATGAATCAGGGCCCTTCGCGATATGATCATCTGTTCCACGATTGAATAAACGGTGAGTACTCGGTGTCGGGGTGAAGATCTTCCCGTACCGGCGAGAAAATTTCAATGACCACTGAATCTTTGATGGCAAAGGTTCCGTGTTTCGCGTTGCCCGGAATGCACCAACTGTCCCCCGGGCTGCAGTCATAAACTTGGTCGTCTATGAACAACCGGGTTTTTCCGGTTACCAGATAGCCGGTCTGCTCATGGGGGTGGTCGTGAGTGGGAATGCGAGTCCCTTTTGACAGCCTCAATTCGGACATCAACATATTTTGACCATAAACGAGCGTTTTTTGTCTGATCCCTTTTATCGTCGACCGATAGCCTTCGCTGCTGTGTTTACTGAACATGGCCTTCTCCTCGCGCCTCTCCAACCTTTTCGTTTGCTTCGATCTTCCGGGCATCATCTGTAAAGAGAGGAGCCGACTTATCGCTTAGCCGTGTATACCAACGCGACAATTGCGTGTCAATGACCGCATTCGTTATATTAAGTGTTATTTAGGCAAGATACAGGGGAAATAGGGTTTTAAATTCGGTAATGGAATTACGGGCTTTACAGACGATTTAAGGATATGAGCTGTCGTGGCCCAGGAATTTTTCGATCATAGGGTATGAGGCCTCAATATCATCCGGCGAACACCAGACGATTTCCCTGTCGGTCCTGAACCAGGAGAGCTGACGTTTGGCAAACCGGCGGGTGTCGCGTTTCATGGTACGCACGGCTTCATCCCAGGTCAGGCGGCCTTGCAAGAAAGCGGCCATGTGCCGGTAGCCCAGTGACCGCATCGCTTTTGTTCCTTCACCGACGCCTTCTCCGAGAAGCGTCCGGACTTCCAACACCAAACCGGCGGCGATCATGGTCTCGACCCGGCGGTTAATGCGTTCGTAAAGTCGTTGGCGCTCCATGTCGAGACCGATTTTCAGGGTTACGAACGGAGAGTCTCTGAAGCCGTGGCGGCGATGGTATTCGCTGATTGGTTGACCCGTGGCAACGACCGTCTCCAAAGCCCGGATAATGCGGAAAGTATCGTTGACGTGAATGCGTGCGGCGGCTTCGGCATCGACTACACTGAGCCGTCGGTGCATGACTTCAGAACCGACGGCCGCCGCTTCAGCTCGGAGTTGCTGGCGGATGGATGGATCCGGCGGTTCTGACCGAAACAGACCGTAGAGCATCGCCTTGATGTAGAGACCGGTTCCGCCGGAGACGATTGCAAGCACCCCCCGGCGGTCGAGTTCGCGGGCAATCTTGCGGGCCTCAATAGAGAACCGGACGGCGTCGAAATTTTCCTCCGGGCGGATGATGTCGACCATGTAGTGGGGGATTCGGGCCCGTTCCTCTGCAGTCGGTTTGGCGGTGCCGATGGTCATCGATCGATAGACCTGCATCGAGTCGGCGTTGATGATTTCGCCGGCGAAGGTCTCGGCCACGGCAATGGCGGCGGCGGTTTTACCGATGCCGGTCGGTCCGCAAATGACGATTAGTTTCTGTTTTGGCGTTGCGTCAACCAAATTCATCCACCCGGCATCGGCAGGTCGAGCCGCCCCATTCTGACCACATCGAGCCCTTATGGCGAGCTGGTCGCATTGCAAGTCGAATGACCGCTGTGTTTGAAGGCGTTTTGAAAAATTTTACGATAACCGGATCGTGATCGATGGTCCGGGTTTTCTCCACGATCTCAGTTCTTTTGTGGCAAACCACATGCAGGATTTAACCTCTCTCATGGCATTCACCGCACATGATCGGACCTTTTTGTTGCTGCAGATGACAGCCCTTGCAATTTGTGTGAAATGCTCTCGTCAGATTCGGGGTGTTGCCTGAATTCTTGAAGTCATGGCATTCCGAGCATCTCTGGTCTTCAGAAGATTCATCTTCCAGTTTTTTGCCGTCCTCGTAAATATGGTGACATTCATTACACTCCTCAATTCCCGCCATCTCGTCGTGCTCTTGATGGTTGAATACCGAAGGTGGGCGCTGAGGCTTGGTGTAAACGCTGTTGTCGACATGTGTCATGTCGTCCTGCGAATGTGCCACCATGACGGCCGACAGGAAGACCAGCAGAAAGGCGAGGATCAAGGGGGCGGTCTTGTTCATTTTTTTCTCCTTACCGTTCAAGCTTCCACAGCTCCCGGTTTTTCCATGAGTTCGTAAATCAAATCACCGAAAAATTTGATATCCAGACCGATGCCGTAGTGATGCACGATGTCATGCAGTCCACTGTGGCAATTGTGGCAGGGGGCGACCAGAATTTTCGCCCCCCGGGCTTTGGCGGCAAACAATTGCTCGGCCTTGATGCGATTGCCTTCGATACGCTTCATTTTGTAGGGCGGGCCGCAGTTGATGACACCGCCACCGGCGCAGCAGCAGTAGTTGTGTTCCCGGTTCGGGGTCATTTCAACAACGTTCTCGCACAGGGCGTGGGCCACGTAGCGCGCCATTTCGTGCAAGCCACCACCCCTCACGACATTGCAGGGGTCATGAAGGGTCACGGGTTGATCAGATTTTTTCACAATTTTAATCCGGCCTTCCTTGAGCAGCTGGTAATAGAACTCAATGGCATGGACGATCGGTATCGGCGGCATCTTCCATCCCAGCCAGCGGTTGCCCATGTCGTAGACCGACCGGAAGGCATGGCCACACTCGCCCATGACGATTTTTTTGACCTTCAATCGGAAGGCGGTTTCGAAGTGGGTGCGTTTGAGTCGACCCATCAGTTCATTGTCGCCGGTGAACATGGCCATGTCACTGTTGTCCCACCCCATGGTGGCCGGCATGGTCCAGTTGATACCGGCGGTGTCCATAATGACGGCGGCCTGGTAGATCAGTTGGGCCTGGAATTTGGGTTCGGGTGCAATCACCGAGTACATGATGTCGGCACCCTCCTTTTCCAGGGGGATCCTGAGGGTAGGGATCTCCGCCTGAGCCTCTTCTTCCTGCCACTGAAGGGTGTCCGGCCATTCGTCTCCTTTAACCCACATCTGATTCATCGTTACCGAATGGCTGTGGGCTGTGTCCTGGATATACAGGGGTGTGACCCCGAGACGGTGAATGATACGCCGAACAACGGTCATGAGATAAGCGATGTCGATGCCGAAAGGACAATACTGGGCACAACGTTTACAAAGGTTGCATTCGGTATGGGCAATCTCTGCCGCCCGTTTGATGAACTCTGGATCGACCCGGCCTTTTTTCTTGAGCATTTCCCATATGGTCTGCTTGACTTTGCCTACGGGTGAGAAGCTGGGGTCATTGTCATGCGAAAGATAGTAGTGGCAGGCTTCGGAACACAGTCCGCAATGGATGCAGGTTTCGACATAGGTTTTTAGACGCGCACCGGTTTCGCCTTTGATCACACTGTTTATTACATTTTCGATCTGTTCCAATGTCAGTCGTGAAGCGCCCACTTCGATGCCTTGGTCGAGGACCTTTTTTACATTTTCTTTTTCCTTAGCAGGTTCGGTCATAATAGACTCTCCTGTCCGATTTCGCTCTATGAACCGGGTTGTGTCGATAATGAAAGTTACCAATCCTTGGCATGTCTCACCTTACCGAATTCTGAACCCATGTAGGCCCGTGTAAGTGGTGAAAAGATCATGTGGCTGAGCCGGGTGAATGGTATGGCCACCAGCATTATTTCTCCCGTGACTACATGCAGAATCATGACCAGGGGGTAGTTGAACCATTGGTGATAGGCCAAGAATCCGGTGATGAAGGGTGCCGCCACTATCAACAGAATCACGAAGTCAGAAGTGGAGGTCACGTATTTGACTTCCGGCAGCTTTAACCGGCGAACAAGGAAAAAGATACATCCTCCAATCACGACCAGAGTCATAACATCTGCCCAGACGTCAGACAGTGACCACCAGCTAATGTCGAAAGCTTCTTCCCAGAGGATTATATGAGAGAGGAGGAAGACCGGAGTGATGACAAGGCAGATGTGAAAGGCGAAAGTGACAATGGTCAACACCGGATGGCGGCGCCAGTTGACGGTGCCAAATGGTATCAACCAATGAAAAATGGAGCGCAGGCTGTAGTGCCAGCTCATGTAGGTGAAGATGAAGGGCTCCTTGTCTTTCACCAGTTTAATTAGCCCGATCAACCGGTAAAGGCAGCCGCCGAAAAACAGGATGAACGCCAGCCAGGCCAGAGGACCGCTAACAAAGTTGTAGACCTCGTGCATGGTTCCCCCCTCTCAACTTGCCACATCAGTTACTGGTAAAACACGGCGAATATAGATACCATCTTCGAGCGATTTCAGCAGGATTTTGCGGCTGTCCGGGCTGAACACCGGGTCCCAAATGGCATCGCATTTATGCGACCAGAGCTTGTCGTTGACGGCAATGGTGTATTTCCCATCTTTTTCTACCTTTGCGGCCAAATAGCGGTTGTCCGGGCTGAAAATGGGTTTCCAGGCCATGTCGAAGCGGCTTTTCCAAGCCGTTCCGTCAACGGTTATGATCCATTTACCGTCGGTTTTTCCGATTGCCGCGATCCGATGACCGGTCGGGCTGAACACCGGATCAATGACCAGTTCGTTGAATGTCAGCGACCAGGGTGTGCCGTCCACGGCCACTGTCCACAGCCCGTACTTTGGAGCTACGACCGCTGCCAGTTTGCTTCCGTCGCGACTGAAGAGTTGATTCCATACTTGAACGAACCGGCGATCCCATACGATCTGGCCGTTCTCTGCCAGGGTCCATTTGCCTTCGATCCGAACCGGAGCGATGACGGATTGCTTCTGCGGATGAAAGATGGGCTCCCAGACACTACCGTAACATTTGTCCCAGGTTTTACCGTTTACGGCGATCGTGTATTCGTAGAGGTTGACGCGCACTTCGGCCGCCAGGTTTTTGCCATCAGGGCTGATGGCCATGTTCCAGACGTTCACGAAGGTGTTTTCCCAGGCCGTGCCGTCCAGCGCTGCGGAAAATGTACCCTGCTGGAATTTGTGCACCTCACCGGAATCGGCGGCTGCTACCTGGACAGCGCCAGCCGTCTGTTTACCGTCTGGGCTCAAGGCGAAATAGGTGATATTGTCGTACAACACCTCCCAGGGTGTATCGTTCAGGGCTATGCCGTATTTCATGTCCTGCTGGAAGGCAACCGCTATGCTTTCCCCATCTTGACTGTAGATGGGATTCCAAGCGTAGCTGAATTTGTTCTCCCACACGGACCCGTTCACCGCCACGGTCCATTCACCCATTTCCGAAACAATGGCGGCCAGACGGCCGGATGGCGTGAACCTCAGGTGCCAGGCTTTTTCGAATTCTCCCCCCCATATTTCCCCGTTTACGCAAACATCGAACTGGCCCTCGTCGATGTTGACAATAGCAGCAATTTTTTCCCCGTCGGGGCTTACGTGCGGCTCTTCCACCCACCGGTATTTTTCCGACCATTCGCCGAACGGAATCCGTTTTTCACCAGGTTCCCAATCCCAGATCGTCGCATCGACCATACGCCCCCCTCTCCTTAGCCCGAATATTTCATGAAATCTTTTCTATACTATGAGTAAATTTATTAAATTTTAGATACTTGAACTGAAAATGAAGCATTATAATCAGGATACAGTTAGCAACTTATGATATTTAGAGAAAAGAAGAATAGATTTCATGAAATGTCCATGTTAGATCGATTGAGCCGCTTCAAGAACGCACAAAACCTTGCTAAATTTTATCCTATAACGGATCATAAACAAAAATGCAATACGTACCGACCAGGTTATTGGATATATCCCATAACCGCCCGACATTGTTTGATAATTCATAACTAACTGTAATTTAATATTAAAACTCGGAATTGGCTCTATAAAAAAGCTATATTTCGGACCCGAATTGGGTTGACAAGGGTAAGCTGAGCCGTTATGAATACCATTTCTTTTTCTGATCGCAATCGCATATACATCAGGGTCAGATAATCATCATCCCGGCGACTGCTGCGGGCACAGCGGCAGAGTCTTTCCGGCCGGGGTACCTAACATACAGGAGAGCGAAGAATGCCAAAAGATGTCATCGGATCCGTAATGGTTGTCGGTGGGGGTATCGCCGGTATGCAAGCCGCGTTGGATCTGGCCGACTCAGGTTACTATGTGTTTCTGGTGGAAAGAGGGCCCTCTATCGGCGGTGTCATGGCGCAACTCGATAAAACGTTTCCCACTAACGACTGCGCGATGTGAATTATCTCACCGAAACTGGTCGAGGTCGGCCGGCATCTGAACATCGAGTTGAGGACACTCAGCGAAGTCAAAGACATCAAGGGTGAGGTCGGTAATTTCGAGGTTGAAATCATCGAGCACCCCCGCTACATAGACGAAACTGTTTGTATCGGCTGCGGCGCTTGCGCGGAGAAATGCCCCAAGAAAATCGTCGATACGTATAATGCCGGGATGTCGAAAAGGCGATCAGCCTATGTCGAATACGCTCAGGCGGTGCCATTGAAATACTGCATCGATGGCGACAGCTGCATTTACCTTCAAAAGGGAAAATGTGGTGCCTGTAAAAAAATCTGCCCTGTCGGTGCGGTCGATTTTGATCAAAAGGAAAAAAAGTCCAGCCTTCAGGTCGGTTCCGTGGTTTTGGCCCCGGGATACCAGCCATTCGATCCGTCCAAGTTCGATAACTACAATTACGCCAACCTTCCCAATGTGATGACCTCGCTGGAGTTCGAGCGTATGCTCTCGGCCTCCGGTCCGACACTGGGGCATGTCACGCGCCAATCGAAAGACCATCGCGAACCGAAAAAAATCGCCTGGTTTCAATGCGTCGGCTCCCGCGATATCAATCGTTGCGACAACGCGCACTGCTCATCGGTCTGCTGCATGTACGCCATCAAAGAGGCGGTCATTGCCAAGGAGCACATCGGCGATCACTTGGACTGTGCCATCTTTTACATGGACATGCGCACACACGGTAAGGAATTCGAGCGCTTTTACAACAGCGCCCGGGAAAAAAGCGGCGTTCGTTTCATTCGCAGCCGGGTGCACTCCATCGACCCTGTGGCCGACACCGATGACCTGGAAGTTCGGTATGTCGATGAGGCCGGTGAGATAACATCCGAAGTGTTTGACCTGATCGTTCTATCGGTCGGAATGGAAACTTCCCCCCAGGTTATCGATCTGGCCAAACGTCTCGGGCTTAAGTTGACGACCGGCAACTTCTGCAGCACGGCCTCTTTTGCACCGGTGGCCACATCCCGCGATGGGATATTCGCCTGCGGGGCGTTTCAGAGCCCCAAGGACATACCCCAGGCCGTGATCGATGCCAGTGCCGCGGCGGCAGCGGCGGGCGAAGTCCTTGCCGAGGCCCGCAATACCCTGACCAAGACCGCCGAAATCGTACCGGAAACCAATATCAGCGGTGAGCGACCCCGGGTCGGGGTGTTTGTCTGCCGTTGCGGAATCAACATTGCCGGAGTCGTCGACGTGCCGGCCGTGGCTGAGTATGCTGCGACCCTACCTTTTGTCGACTACGCCACCGATAACCTTTACTCCTGCAGTCAGGATACCCAGGAAACGATTTCAAAGATTATCAAAGACAAAAATCTGAATCGTGTGGTCGTGGCGGCCTGCACGCCAAAGACTCACGAGCCTCTGTTTCAGGAAACCCTCATCAATGCCGGATTGAACAAGTATCTGTTTGAAATGGCCAATATCCGCAACCACGACTCCTGGGTCCATAAGAATACACCTGATTTGGCCACCCAGAAAGCCAAAGATCTGGTGCGGATGGCCGTATCCAAGGTCGCCCTTACCGAACCCCTTGAGGAGGCCGAATTGCAGGTCAACCAGACCGCCATGGTAATCGGCGGCGGTATATCCGGCATGGCTGCGGCCCGCAGCCTGGCCCGCCAGGGCTACGAAAGCCACATCATCGAACGTGGAGACAAATTGGGCGGTCAGGCCCGCAATCTTTATCGCACCGCCAAAGGCGAAGATATCCAGGAAAAGCTGAACACCCTGATTTCAGAGATGGGAAACGACGAAAACGTCAATATCCATCTAAACGCCACCATCGACAAGGTGGACGGTTTTGTGGGCAATTTCAAGACAACATTGACCACTGACGGCCAGGAAGAGGAACTCGAACACGGGGTGGTGATCATTGCCACCGGCGGATCGGCACTCGAGCCGGATGAGTATCACTATGGAGACGACCCCCGAATCGTCACCAGCCTTGAACTTGACCGCAGGTTGATAGCCAACGATCCTTCTTTGAAGAATATCGATACGGCCGTTTTCATCCAATGTGTGGGCTCCCGCGAACCCCACCGGCCCTATTGTTCGCGCGTGTGTTGCACCCATTCAGTGGATAACGCCCTGACGCTCAAACGCATGAAACCGGACATGGACGTTTTTGTTCTCTGCCGTGATGTGCGTACTTATGGAGAACGGGAACGGATCTACAAGGAGGCCCGCGAGGCCGGCGTCATCTTCATCCGTTTCAGCCTTGACGACAAACCCCAGGTCGAGCTTGGTGACGGCAAGGTTGTGGTTAAGGTGACCGATCATATCCTCGGCCGACCCATTGAATTGGAAGCCGATCTGCTGACATTGGCAACAGCAATCCTGCCGAACAAGGACGAGCAACTGGCTGCTTTTCTCAAGGTACCGCTGAACGCTGACGGGTTTTTTGTGGAGCGCCATGCCAAACTGGGTCCCTCGGAGTTCGCCACCGACGGGGTATTTCTGTGTGGACTGGCCCATTATCCCAAACCGATCGATGAGGCCATAGCGCAAGCTCAAGCCGCCGCCTCCAGGGCCGTGACGCTACTGGCCCGCAAATCGATATTCACCAGCGGGGCCGTGGCCAGGACCGATCCTTTTATGTGCAGCCGCTGTGGCGTGTGCGTCTCCATCTGTCCCTATTCGGCACCGATTTTTACTGAATCCGGACCACAGGCCGGCAAGGCAGAAATAAACCCGGTGCTTTGCAAAGGGTGCGGCCTGTGTGTGGCCTCCTGCCGGTCGGGAGCCATCCATCTGAAAGGTTTTGACAACAACCAGATATTTGCCCAGATCTTTTCTTTCGGTGAAGAAGTGGGATAACAGGATACAAAAAGGAGTTGTTCATGTCAGAATGGGAACCAAAAATTGCCGCCTTCCTGTGCAACTGGTGCAGTTACGGTGCGGCGGATCTGGCCGGTGTCGGCCGGATGGAATATCCGCCCAATATCCGGGTCATCCGGATTCCCTGCACCGGTCGGATGAGCCCGAAATTCTTTCTGGCTGCCTTGCGCGAAGGTGCCGACGGCGTATGGGTATCCGGGTGACATCCCGGCGAATGCCATTACCTGGAAGGTAATTACTACGCCCGCAGAAAATTCGCCTTGTTCCAGAACCTGATGGAACATATGGGGATCGATCCTGGCAGACTGCAGTTTTCATGGGTTTCGTCCGCCGAGTCCACCAAGTTTGTCGAGGTCGTCAATGAAGTCACCGCAACGGTCAAGGCATTGGGACCGAACCGAACGTTCGTCAAAACTGAGAGCAAGGTAGCTTAGCATGTCATATATCACCAAGATCAAAGAGATTTCAGAAAAGATCCTGAAAAACTGCACGGTGGAGATGGTCATCGGCTTTCGGAAGGGGTCTGTGCCGATGATGAACGAGCCGTGCTTTGCCAAGACACCGACAGAAGTCAAACAGTTTGTTTGGGACGGTAATTGCGGCATCAATCTGGTTAATTATCTGAGCGACCGCAAAGAGAAGATCGGCATAGTCGCCAAGGGTTGCGATTCTCGCAATATCGTCACCCACATCCTCGAGAACAAAATTAAACGCGAACAACTCTATATCATTGGGGTGCCCTGCCTGGGGATGATTGACCGACGCCGAATATCTGCAGTCTATGGAACTGAAATCGCCGCGGTTCGAGAAGATGGCGACCAGGTCATCGTCACGGGGCTCGGCGGTGAAAAAACTTTTAGCCGGACCGATGTCCTGCAGGAAAACTGCACCATTTGCATCCATCGTAATCCCGTCATTTTCGATGAAATGGTCGCCGAACCCTTGGAGGAACAAAAGGATGTGGACCGCTATGCGGATGTGCGCCGTATTGAAAGCTTGGCGCCTGAAGGGAAGTGGGCTTTCTTCGAAGGGATTCTGGACGCCTGCATACGGTGCTACGCTTGTCGCAATGCCTGCCCGCTATGTTATTGCCCGACCTGCTTTGTCGATGAGCATCGTCCCCAGTGGGTCGGGAAAAGCCAGGATCCGATCGACATCCGTACGTTCCATTTTCTAAGGGCCTACCATTGCGCCGGTCGTTGTACGGACTGTGGTGCCTGTGAGCGGGCCTGCCCGGTCGGTATCCCGATGCGGCAGTTCACCAAGAAATTGGAAAAAGACTGCCTGGAACTGTTCGATTGGGAAGCCGGTATGACTCTGGACAACCGTCCGGCCCTCGACTTTTACCGGCCGAACGATCCGGATGAATTCATTAAATAGACAAGTGCTTGGTTCGCTGGGTTTGCTGCATTTCAACAGTCAAGCCCTAACCATTCTACGCCGAAGGTTGAGTCCATGAGAATTATCACTATCGAAAAGAAGAAACTGGTCGCCGATCTGGACAAACTTCGCAAAGACTACCGCGTCTTCGTACCAGTTAAGGAAGATAAGTATTACAGCTTCTGCGAGCTCTTGGATGGCGTGGCGCCGGATTTCGATTACTTGAACACGCGAATGTCTCCGAAATCCCTTATTTATCCTCAGTCGGAAGTAATGTTTGAATACAGTCTGGATGAGACGCGCGAAGACCACCATATCGTAAAAGAGGTGACCCAGAATTATGCTCCTCGAGCGGTGTTCGGTATCCGTCCCTGTGATGTCAAGGCCTATTTATTGGTCGGCAAGAATTTTGCCACACCCGAATACAAGGATCCGTATTGGCTCAAGGCTTTTGATGCCACGACCTTTATCGGTTATGCCTGCAATGAGCCCTGCAGTTCCTGTTTCTGCACCACTGCCGGATGTGGTCCGTTTCACGAAGAAGGTCTGGACGTCCTTTTGGTGGACACCGGCGAAGCCTGGCTGGCGAAAATCCTTACTGAAAAGGGTGAAAAATTGGCTGCCGCCGCTGGATGGGACACCGCCATTCCCGAGGCGATCGAGCAAATTGACGCGCTCAAAAAGTTCGCCGAAGATAAGATTGTCTCCCGGGTCGCCACGGATCGACTCAAAGACCAGGAAACTATCGCGCTTTACGAAGCGTCGTTTTGGGAGGACGTATCCTTTTCATGTATCAATTGCGGTACCTGCACCTTCGTTTGCCCCACTTGCTGGTGCTTTGACATCCAAGATGAAAACCGCGGCAAAAAGGGCCAACGTATGCGGAATTGGGACAGCTGCATGTATCCCTTGTTTACCCAGCACGGATCGGGCCACAATCCCCGCGGAACCAAACTCCATAGGGTTCGGCAACGGTTCATGCACAAACTCAAGTATTACGTGGACAAATACGATGAGGGCATCCAGTGCGTGGGATGCGGTCGCTGCGTTCGTTTGTGCCCGGTAAACATAGATATACGCAGGGTGTGCGAATTGATGAACAATCATGGTGAGGCGGCTGTCTGCGAAGTCAAGTGACGATAGAGGAGGATATTTCGTGCTGAATCCATATTTACCGTATCCGGTCCGCATCGATCAAATCACCACCGAAACCGAAGACCGGAACCTGAAAACCTTCAAACTGGTTTTCGTAAATCCTGAGGATCAAAAGAAGTTTGACTACAAGGCTGGCCAATTCGCTGAACTGTCCATCGCCGGTAAGGGTGAAATACCGATTGGGATTGCCTCTTCACCCACTGAAGCGGGTTTCCTGCTTTTCACGGTCAACAAGGTCGGTTTGGTCTCCTCCGCTCTGCACAACATGAAGGTGGGCGATATCATGGGGGTTCGGGGGCCGCTGGGAAACTGGTATCCCTGGGAGACCATGGAAGGTAAAAGTATTCTGATCGTTGGCGGTGGCTTCGCCTTTACGACCCTTCGGTCCTCGATTATCTACATGCTCGATCCCGACAACCGGCCGAAATTCAAAGACATACATGTCGTTTACGGTGCCCGGACGCCGGGAATGCTTCTCTACCGGGATGAACTGGCAGAGTGGGAGAGACGCTCCGACATCCACATGCACATTACCGTGGATGCCGCCGATGACCCGGACTGGAAATACAATACCGGCTTCGTGCCGATGATTACCGAAAAGAAAGCGCCGCCGGCCGATGGCGATATTTACGCGATCGTTTGCGGCCCCCCGATAATGATAAAGTTCACCCAACCGGTTCTGGAAACCCTCGGCTACGCGAACGACCATATCATCATGTCGCTGGAGAACCGGATGAAGTGTGGTATCGGGATTTGCGGTCGCTGCAATATCGGCAAGGATTTCGTGTGCAAGGACGGACCCGTATTCACGCTTGAGCAGCTCAATCATATGCCCAAAGAGTATTGACCATCCAATCGCATCCGGATCTCCTACTTATGGAAATTTCGATATGTTGCTCTTACCGGGAGGTTGCACGGTCAATGGAAAACCTGTCTTTTTAAGGTTGACATTGGGGGGGCAATACGTTAATAAAACACCTTTAAATATTTCAACAGGCGGACTGGCGATAAGCCATAGGGATAATTAAATTTTTTAAAGGAGGTCATTGTATGCCAACAGTTGAATTCATGGGGAAATCTTTTTCTGTAGACGAAGACGGGTTCATCGATTCTTACACGAACTGGAGTCAAGAATGGGTCCAGTGGGTCAAGAAAGAGGAAGGTATCGACGAACTGAACGAAGAGCACCAGAAAGTGATCAAGGTCCTTCGCGAATACTATGAAAAGAATGGTATTGCCCCGATGGTTCGAGTTCTTTCCAAAGTTACCGGCTTCAAGTTGAAACATATCTACGAACTGTTTCCCTCCGGACCGGGTAAGGGAGCCTGTAAAATGGCTGGTCTTCCAAAACCGACCGGCTGTGTCTAATCCGATTCAAAGGATTAAGACCCGACGATTTCCAAGGGAAAAGGCTCTGCATGTCGTGCAGGGCCTTTTCTGCATTAAGGAGGTGCCATGGTCGTTTTAACCGTCGATACCAGCGCCAGAACAGAATTCATTGACGTCACCCAAAAGGTCCGCGAAGCGGTCGCATCTACCGGATTTGACACCGGTTTTTGCATGCTCTATGTCCCGCATACCACCGCTGCAGTGACCATCAATGAAAGCGCCGATCCCAGCGTCAGAGGCGACATCCTCAAGGTCTTGAACGAGATCGTCCCATGGGACGCAAACTACCGTCACCTGGAAGGCAACTCCGCCGCCCATATCAAAACCACGCTGGTCGGATCTTCGGAATTGGTCATGGTAGAAAAGGGACGCCTGGTATTGGGGACGTGGCAAGGCATATTTTTCTGTGAATTCGACGGACCCAGGACGCGGAAGCTGCATGTTAATCTGATGTCAGGTGGCTGAACTCTGGTTTCGATGCCTATTAAAACCCAAGTTGAGCGTTTCATATTTTCGAAATATGAAAATGAAGAATAAAAATAAGGAATTCTGCCCATCGGAATTTCGAAAATATAAAACCCTACAGGATTTCCAATTTCACCGCATCTACGGCGTCCAATGCCGTCCCGCATAGTTCACTATAGCGGAACGACATTTTCCTAGTACTTGCGGCAAACTTGAAAATCGCTCAATTTGGGAAAAACAAAGAGGTTTGGATTTCATGATTCTTGACGATACCGACAGACGGATACTGAATCGGATACAAACACGATTTCCGATTACTTTGCGGCCCTACAAGACGATTGCAGAAGATCTGGGGTTGACCGAGGACGACGTCATCGATCGGATCAGGAAACTAAAGGAAAAAGATGTCATTCGCCGGATCGGCGGTAATTTTGTACCCGAAAAAGTTGGATTTGTCAGCACCCTCTGTGCCGCCAGGGTCCCCGAGGACGCCATCGACCAATTTGCAGCCGTGGTTAATCGCTACAACGGTGTGACCCACAATTATCAGCGCGACCATGAGGTGAATATCTGGTTTACATTTATCGCGCCGTCCATGGCGGAAATCGTGGCCAACCTCGCGCAGATTTCCCGACAGACCGGTGTTGGCGAAATCCTGAATATGCCGGCAACCAGGGTTTTCAAGATCAAGGCCAAGTTCGACCTGTAAATCTGAAATTTCCGCTGGCTGCCATCGGGAATTTTAGATTCAAAAGAAAGCTGACGTTGCACTCGATCCGTGAATAACGCCAAATCAACCCCTGCAAAACGTATCGGTTTACCATGCGCAATATCCGTATAGCCCTCGCGGTCGTCAATTGTCCCGTGGCATCCATAGAAGAAAATCTGGAGAAGGTCGCCAAATGGTCGGAAATGGCGGCCCTGCAGGGCGCGGAGATGATCTGTTTTCCGGAGTTGAACGTCACCGGCTACGTATCCGGCAAGGTTCTGGCCCAAACGGCCCTGCCTGTGCCCGGGCCCGAGACGGAGAAGCTTGTCGAGATTGCCCGGGCGTTATCGCTGGTAATTCTGGCCGGACTGGCGGAATCGGATCATCAGGGGCGGGTGTTTGCCACGCACCTGGTCGTCACCCCCCAAGGTTTGGCAGGTGTCTACCGAAAGCTGCACATAGCACCACCGGAGCAGGCACTGTTCACCCCGGGCAGCCATGTTCCCCTCCATTCTCTTCGGGAAGTGACGGCAGGTATACAGCTGTGTTATGATGCCCATTTCCCGGAACTCTCCACCCGCATGGCCCTGGAAGGGTGCGACCTGATCGTCATTCCGCATGCTTCGCCAAGAGGAACTGCAAAGGAAAAACTGGCCTCATGGTTGCGTCATCTGACGGCACGCGCCTTCGACAACGGCGTGTATGTCGCCGCCTGCAATCAGGTGGGGACTAACGGATACGGACTCGAGTTTCCTGGTGTTGCGGTGGTTGTCGGGCCTGACGGTAACGTCGTGCAGCAATATGTCACAAACAGAGAGGGGCTTCTGCTGGCCGACCTGGAGGCTGCGCTTCTGGACAGCGTAAGGCAGCATCGGATGCGCTACTTTTTACCCCACCGCCGCCCGAAGGTATACCGCTCTTAGCTGCTGCTATTCAGGGGTCTTACACGCGCAGGGATAGCTTGCACAAATAACGAATCACCCCCGAAAATCGATAGAAAAATTTTCAATTCGACTTTGCCCGGTACTGCCGATAGTAAACGAACGAGTCGATGGTATAAATGAGAAGGGCGGACCATATCAGCAGGAAGGTCAGCAGCTGGGCTGAACGAAACGGCTCACCGTAAGCAAGGACAGCCAAAAGAAACGTACAGCTCGGCGCGATGTATTGCAGGATCCCAATTGTCGAAAAGTGAATCTGGCGGGCCCCGACCGTAAACAGCAGCAGGGGCAGGGCCGTAAACAGAGCGGCCGCGAGAAGCAGAAGATCGATCCGTGTGTCACCGCGGAGAAACGCACCGCCGCCCTGCACATACGTGTAAATGAGATAGATCACCGCCGGAATTGACAGCAGTAGTGTTTCAATAGTCAGTCCCACCAGGGCATTGACTGCCGCCACTTTGCGTATGAGGCCGTAAAATCCGAAAGAGAACGCCAGAAACAGTGAGATCCAGGGGGGGCGACCGATTTCAATGGTCAGGTAGAGGACACCGATGGTCGCCAGACTGACCGCCACAATCTGGGCCGGGCGCAGCCGTTCTTTCAGAAACACCAATCCCAGAACCACATTGATCAATGGGTTGATGTAATACCCCAGGCTGGTCTGAAGGATCAGGTCGTTGTTGATGGCCCAGATGAAAACGAACCAGTTGCCGGAAACCAATAGCGTTGTCGCCAGTAGGATCAGGATGGTTCGACGGGAGGTGAGCGCCGTTTTGAATTCCTTGCGACGCCTGGTAAACACAACCAGTGGCAGAAGGAACAAAAAGGACCATACCATGCGGTGCATCAGGATTTCAAAGGGGGGTACCGTGCGCAAGGCCTTGAAGTAAATCGGACTCAGCCCCCAGATCAGAAAAGCACTGACGGCGCAGGCAACACCGGTCAAAGACTCGCGTGGTGCAGGGTCTGTATGAGCCTGATTCTTCTGCACTTTTCAGCCTCCTTTTTGTGATATTCTCAAGTTCAGAACTTTGCACCATAATCGAACCGATTGAGGAAGTCAAAACCCGAATCATGCATGGATGGACTTTGTTTGACACTGTCAACGAGCCCATCTATATTGCTTCTAAGCGGATTTTTGGCGATGCTGGCAGCCGTGTGAATCAATAACAGGTCACATCGGTTCGGTTTTGGAGGGAGCCTTACATTTTTCGTATGGAGAGGAAACATGGCACAAGGCGATTTTTTTCTTGTCGAAAATAAAGATGACATTGCATGGCTGACCATCAACCGGCCGAAAAAACACAACGCAATGGATTTTGATTTCTTTAAAGGTTTGACGCTACATTTCAAGCACTTCGCCACCGACCCGGGTACGCGGGTGGTGATCATTAAGGCCGCCGGGAGAAATTTCACGGCCGGCACCGACCTGGCGGCGGCCACGTCAATTATTGGAGGCGGCGCAGCGGATGATCGTGAGGGCCTGTGGCGAAAAGTCCGGGAGCTTCAAGAGGGCATTCAAGCGATTGAAGATTGCTGCAAACCGGTCATCGCGGCCGTTCACGGATACTGCATCGGCGGAGGGGTTGATATGGTCTGCGCTTGCGATATCCGTTTGGCGGAGAAATCATCTCTGTTCAGCATCCGGGAGACCCGCATGGGGATAGTCGCCGATCTGGGGACCTTGCAACGGTTACCGCGGATCATCGGGGACGGCCACTGCCGGGAATTGGCGCTCACCGGACGGGATTTTGCTGCTCCTGAGGCGTATGCTATGGGGCTCGTCACCAGGGTGTGCGATGGGCGAACGCATCTATACGATGAAGCCGAAGCACTGGCACGTCAAATCGCGGACAATCCGCCGTTGACCGTTCAAGGGGTCAAGGATGTGATCAACTACAGCCGTGATGTCAGCATCGATGCCGGTTTACGCTATACCGCCCAGAAGAATGCCGCCCTGCTTCACTCGGAAGACTTGTTCGAGGCGATCAGCGCTTTTAGTGAAAAACGCAAACCGCGCTTCAAGGGGAAGTGACCGGTGCGGGCGTTAAGGACCCGCAGCCGTCTCCAAGAACGTGGTGTCAAGCCTTGCCTCCATATTTAATATGATAGAGGTTAACATGCAGCCAAACCGCGGCGCATTATCCGGCATAACTGTCCTCGATCTTTCCCGCCTGCTTCCCGGGCCCTATTGCTCCATGATTCTTGCCGATCACGGCGCGCGGGTGATTGCGATTGAAGACCGGCGTTATAAAACCGATGATTTCCTTCTGGCGACGGTCAATCGCAACAAGCAGCACATGACTCTCAACCTGAAGACTGCCGAAGGTCGATCCATTTTTTACCGGTTGGCGCAGATGGCGGATGTGGTTCTGGAAGGATTTCGTCCAGGGGTCGTGCAGCGGCTTGGCGTGGACTACGAAACAATACGAGGTTTCAACCCCGGAATCGTTTATTGTGCCGTCAGTGGTTACGGACAAACCGGACCGCTGAGAGACAAGGCCGGGCACGACGTCAATTATCTGGCGCATTCCGGCGTACTCGAGTTGATTGGAGAGCCTGACCGCCCGCCCACCATCCCGGGCATACAAGTTGCCGACATGGCCGGAGGGGGACTAAATGCAGTGGCCGGCATATTGCTGGCACTGTTATCCCGTGAGAAAACCGGCCAGGGGCAGTACGTCGATATCTCCATGACCGACGGGTCTGTCAGTCTGCTTTCCCTCGTGCTGCATTTCCAACAGCTCGACGGTACTGCGCCCCGGCGAGCCGACATGCGTTTCTCGCATCGCTATGCCTGCTACAACACTTACGAGACTCGGGACGGGCGTTTTCTGAGCATCGGCGCGGTTGAGAGTAAATTCTGGCAGCGAATCTGTGATCTTTTCGGTGCCCGGAAGTATTCCACTCTTCAGTACGACGACCATCGAAGGGAAGAAATAATACGTTTCATGCGGCGCACTATCAAGACAAAAACTCTGGCGCAATGGGAAGAACTTCTTGCGGATGTCGATGCCTGTTGGGCACCGGTAAAAACGCTGGAAGAAGTTTTGCAGGCGAGACACTTCCGCGAACGCGAGATGGTCGTCGATCTGAGTGACGGGCAAGGGGGCCAAACCTCTCTTCTGGGGACACCGATCAAGCTGAGCGATACCCCCGGAAGCCTCCGCACCCCGGCACCGGGTTTCGGGGAGAACACGCGTGACATATTATCGGAACTGGGGTATTCAACAATTGAGATTGACGCTATGGTAGATAAAGGTATTGTCTGAGGGCAATGAGTGCTTAACTTCACGGCAACATAATCAAATCGACCATACGCCGATCTGAAAGTAAACATGAAATCGGCACGAGATGATGTTAATTGCCGTTTGTTAAATAAGCAGGATAGATCAAAGCTGAAATACAATTGAAATGCTGCCACTCGTTTAGGCGGTAGCATTGCCTCCGTGCGCAAGGATTTCTGACTGCTTGATTAGGGTATTCAACGAATTGGGCCCCATGACCTCATTTGACCAATACAGAAAACCACTGTTTCGCTTGCGGGAAATTGTGCCCGCTCTGGTGGACATGCTCCACATCGAGGATGCGGTTTCAGGCGAGGTTTGGAAGAATCTCGATGCACGTCTGTTACCCTTGGTCGACCCAAACCTGCCCCTGATGGTGGCCATCTGCGGTGGGGCCAACGCGGGCAAGTCGACACTCTTCAATTCCCTGCTGAATGAGAGGGTCTCACCGGTGCGCGGAAATGCGGGCAGCACCCGGCGGGTACTGATTGCTATTAATCCCCAAATGATCGAGCATAAAAGTATCCTTTCCAACCTATTCGACCCCTTCGGGCAGACGCCCTCTCCAGTGCAGGATCCAATGGACCTGATGACTCCCGGCCCGCCGTTGGTGACCGTTCATGAAGATACCCCCAAGGGTCAGATACTGATGGACACGCCTGACTTCGATACCGGATCGGACGATCGTTTCGTCAATCGGGATGTAGCCCGGGAGGTGCTCGAGGCCTGTAATGTACTTATTTATATCGTTACCAACACCACCTACAACAACCTTGAGAACACCCGATTCATGCGTCACATCCTGACCGAGGCGGGCATGCGCCGTTGCATTCTGGTCTACAACTGTTCCCGCACCCTCGACGACCAGCAAGTTCGAGCCCATCTCGAAACGACGGCCACCAACCTGTATGGTGCGGCAAGAGGCGATTATCTCATCGGTTGCTACCGGACCGACACCAGTGATGCGGTGGCTGCGGGGGAAGCGCTCATGCGTCTACGGCCGGTGCCGGCCGGGGAACCAGATATTATGAACTTGCTCGCAGATCTGGATCCGCGGCAGATCAGGGAACGGCAGATTCAGACAATGCTGGAAGCCTTCGTCCAGCACGTCGGCCAGGTTGTCACGGAATCAAAAACCGTTCGGGATGAAATCGACCTCTATACTGGCGCATTGCATTTGACCCTTGGACGCGCTGTGCAGCAATCGCTGGTGTCGTTCCCACTCAAAAGCATCATGCGACGGTTGAATGACATCTGGCTCGAGACGAGTCCACCACACTTGAAGTTTTTTCGCGGTGTTGGCAATTTGATCGGCAAACCGGCCAGGATTATCCTTTCCCTCGTGAAGCCGTCGGTGGACGGCGATGCCGGCGAAAAAAGCGGAACTGCCGGAACGGTTGACCCTCTTGAGCGGATAAAGTCCGATCTTCTGGGTTCGGCTGCAGAACTGCGGGACAGTCTTTTAGCGGAAGAGATCATCGTCGAGACCATTGCAAAGGATGCGATAGGAGTGCGCTTGATCACTCTCGTCGACCGCATTCGCCTTCAGCGCGATCTGAGCGAAAAGGAACTTCCCTCCCGCCACATCGCCTCTGCAACCGGTACGGTCACTGTTCATGCTGCCGCTCCGGTATGTTCAAAAAAAATTCGTCATGATCTTGACCGGCGACCCTGGACGGATACCGCTCAACGGGTCATTGCTGCCGCTAAAGATGTACTGGACATATCGGAGGATACAGCGCTGAACCAGGAATTGATTAATCTGGTCGGCGAATTTCGCCGACGGATGAATTTCCTGCAAAAAACCCGGGAATCTTTTTTCGCTTCACTGAATGTTCTGCCGGCAACTCTCGGTATCGCCTACATTCTTACCACCGGCGACCCGGTGGGCGGCAGCGGTATTTACGCCAAACTGCATGGATTGTTCGGGATGCACGACCTGTGGGCCCTGGTTACGATTCCGGCTTCAGCCGGAATCGATGAGACCGGTCGTAAGGATCTATCCGACATGTTGGAACCGGTGGTCAAGCGGTGGATCGAAAACCGGGCCCATATTGTCAAACAGGTGTTCGAAGAGACGATTGCCGGAGAAGTGATCCGTCAGATGGAGAATACGGCGGCAGATGCCGCTAAACTTACCCTTGCGGTCGAAGAAACGTTGGCTTCGATCAGCTGATTTCTCTCTTCCCCCGTTCTTGGTGAAGAGATTACGCCATGCTCAGGTTGCTCGGGGAGAGAATGCAACCAGCATGAGGTCACACGCGTGGAAACAATCAAGACGAGATTTGCGGATGAGGTGACGAGTGAATAATTCTTTCGACGAGAACCAGCTAAAGGCCCGCAGGCAGATGTCGATCTTCCGGGAGGCCATTCTAAGGATTCAGGAGCAAGCGGGTGCAGCGTCACGATGGCGCCCGGCGCATGCACTGCAGTCGGAGTGTCGTGCCGCCACCGACCTATTAGATAAGTTGACCGAAAGGCTGGACCGTAAACTTGTGGTCACTTTGATTGGACCCAGCGGCGCGGGAAAATCGACCCTGCTGAACGCTCTATCGGGTAACGACCGGCTTTCCAGGGCCGGCGATGATCGCCCGACAACGCGAGAGGTGGTCGTTTTCTGCCAGACACGGGGAGATGCCGATTTATTGCTCAATGATCTCGGGCCGGATACCGTAAAGGTGTTCCCGCATCCGGCCGCCGAAGGCCTGGACCAGGTCATCCTGATCGACACGCCTGATATGGATAGCACTGAAAGTGAAGTGTTTCATCCCATACTCGAGAAAACGATTGCGTTGACCGACGTATTGGTATGTGTGCTGAATGCCGAAAATCCGAAGCGCCGGGACACGATCGTTTTCCTGAAACCATTCGTCGATCTGTTTCCCGGCACTTCGCTCTACGTGGTGCTTAACCGCTGCGACCGTCTGCCGCAAGATGAGTTGACGGACACAATCCTGCCGGATCTAAAGGAACATCTTGAAGCCTCTTGGCGCAGACCCGTTGACAGCATCTTCTGTACCAGCGCCCGTAGCCACCTCAAAGACCCGCAGTGGCCGGAAGGGGAAAGTCCCCTGCACGCATACGATCAGTATCCGCAACTGCGCGAGCTGATCCTGGGCAACCTTTCACGCGGTGGTCGCTTTGTCGATGCGCGCATGCAACGGGCAGAGCACCTTGTCAACCTGGTCCGCAGATCCGCCCACCAGAGTGTTGCCGGCATGGGAGAAGGATTGGTGGCGGCCAGGCAGAATATTGTCGAACTGGAGCACCGGGCAACGCTGGCGGCGACGACAACTCTCAAAGAAACCGGAACTGAAATGCTGACCGGTATTCAGGCCCTTTTTTACCAGAATCTCGCTGGCCGCTGGTGGGGACCGATCGGGTGGCTTGTGGCCCTGTGGGCCCGGTTTCTTATGGCTGGAGCTGGCATGGTGGCCACCCTGCGTTTTGGAAACCCACTCTTGCAGATCTGGGGGCTGCTTTCATCTCTCGTGCGGTACCGTAAAACCCGCAGTGCGGTCGAAGAGGCCACGACCGGCGGTGATATGGCACCGGCAATGCTCAAATACCGCTACACAATCCAGCAGGCTTGGCCCGATATCGCCGCAAAGCTGACCCGCTTGGGGTTCGACAACCGGGTGCGTAGTATCGTCGCCGCAATGCCGGAGGAAAAAGAACTGTTGGAACGGTTGTCGTCCGTCTGGAAATCGACATTGGCGTCGGTTATGGAACGAAGGGTGACAGCGGTTTCGGGCTTTTTACTTCAGTTTTTGTTCAACTTGCCCTCACTGGCGGTCATGGCGCTCTTTACGTACAAAAGCGTAACGAGTTTTCTGCTTCAGAAAACGCTGCCATCAGGGTACTTTCTGCATGCGGGCGTCAGTATTGTTATGGTTTGGCTGCTCTCTTTTGTCCTCTTTCAAGTCATCGTGCGATTTGCCAGCAGCCGCAATTTACTCAACAGTGCATTCAAACAACTTATCAGTAATGCCGATTTTAGCGGGTTGGAGTTGCTCAACCGCTCGATCGTCGATGAAATTGACACTATTATGCGGTTGGGTGAAGAAGAATAATTGAAGGGAAAGTGTGTTTTGCAAATAGGATATGGCTATCCATATTCGTAATAAGAGGGCCTCGATAAA
>CAWKCK010000004.1:0-305706 GCA_963848135.1 uncultured delta proteobacterium | reverse complement strand
CACAACCCGCACAGATCCTGCCTGAAATGTTAGCTGCTGCCGACGTTTCCGTGGTCACCCTCGACCGGACAGACTTTCGGCCAGTTCGATATGTTCCCAGCAAAACGTGACGCTAACAGCATGAGCAAGCGATTAATTATCTTATTGCGTCAGTACCAGCAGATTCAGAAATTGCTCGTCTAATCAAAGAAGGAGACTGCGGTGTAACTGGTACCCTCCTGAAGACCCCCCTGCCCTGGCAGATGCGATCGTTCGGATGCAAAGCGACCCGGATGAACTCGACAGGCTCGGGAAAAACGGCCCTGAGTATGTTGTGACGAACTACGCCAAGGATAAAATAATCCTGCGATATAGGGACCTTTTACACAAAATCGGAAGGCACAACTGATAAGGACAAAAAAGAATTTTATTGGCCGCGGACATACACAGACAATTCACAGATATTATTATTAGCCCGGGCGACCTGCCCGGGATAAACCAGTCTGCATTTCAGGCAAATTAACGATTTAGTTTGACCAATGACTGCTGTAACCGCGAATTATTTCACAAAGTCGAAAGGCACAACCGATAGGGGAAAAAAAAAATCTTATTGGCCGCGGACATACACAGACAGTTCACAGATAATATTATTAGCCCGGGCGACCTGCCCGGGATAACCAAGTCTGCCCTTCAGGCAAATTAGCGTCCAGGTTGACCAAAGACTGCTTTAACCGCCTGCTTTTGGTTCCCGCTCACGGGGCTCGCTTTCTCTCGTTCGGAGTGCAAAAGCGCATGAATCCTGGGACCCTCGTCTCCAATACGATTGTGGAGGACCCAAAATTTAAATGAATTACCAGGAGCCTACCCTTAAACGCATCCTGGACATAGCCTTATCTATGTTGATGTTGGGGATGTCTTTGCCGGTGGTTTTACCAATTTCAATGGCAATAAAACTCGAAGACGGCGGGCCGTTTTCCGTCAAAAGCGGTGGGGCAGGAACGGGAAGCGTTTTGGTGTTTACAAATTTAGAACCATGGTGCCTGATGCCGAAAAAAAATATGGCATTGTTAAAGTTAGGAAAAAGACGCTCGCATTACGAAAGTAGGCCGATTACTGAGAACCATGGGATTGGACGAATTGCCGAGGTGCTAAATATCCTGGTCGGTGACATGAGTTTTGTCGGCCCCAGATCGCTCGCTGTGGGCGAAATCTTAACCGATAAAAAAGGTAATCGTGTGAACTATGAGGAAATAAGAGGATTTTGGGATCGACTGAAGGCTCGCCCAGGCCTGACCGGTTTGGCTACAGTTTACATACCTAAAAATTCCTCACCTCGTCGGAAATTTAAATACGATCTTCTTTATATTAACAAGCACTCTCTTTGCCTGGATATACACCTGATTGCGCTTTCATTCTGGATAAGCTTCAGGGGTAGGTGGGAATCAAGGGATGAGAAATTTTAATTAGGGATCACCTCCAAAATAGTGGATGTAATTTATGAGTAGCTAATCCAGAACTATTCGAAACAATAACTTTTATAGCCACAGACTTACACGAACAATAGTTTTTCCCCAGGCGAACTGCATAGACAAAACCCGCTTGCCTTTTAGACAAAAAAGACGGCTTTTTTCGCGTAGCGATGGCTGTTTTTGCCTCCGCAAGTCGCGGAGGTAAAAGTTCTGTGTCTGTCAGCGTCTGTCGAGTGAACGAAGTGAACGGGTGGCTAATACAAAAATTCTATCATTAAATCGTTGACCTGATTTACAAACCACCAATTGGTACTGGATTTACTCCAATTTAGTATACACCTCAAAAAGCCCGAGTTATATTGGCAACAGGAGGTGTTCCAATGTCAAAGAAACTCAGAAAGAGCTACAGCCGAGAATTCAAACTGGAAGCCGTGTCGTTAATCATCGACAAAGGGTTACAGCATTGCCGAAGCTTCCCGTAATCTTGGTATCGAATACAGCATTCTGCGCCGCTGCAGAAGACAGCTGGCCAATGATCCACAAAACGCATTTCCCGGCAATGGAAACTTAAAACTGACGACCAAGAATCTGCGCCATTTCCAGCGGAAATTGGAGCATGTTACCGAAGAGCGTGCTATCTTAAAAAAAGCGCTGGCCTACTTTGCGGAGGATCAGAATGAAATTTCGTTTCATCTCTGCCCACCGGGAGACGTTCAAGGTAGGCCGCATGTGCACGCTGCTCAAAGTCTCCCGCTCTGGTTATTATACCTGGTTGAAGCGTCCCGAGAGCCGTCGAAGTCTTGAGAACCGAGCTCTGGAAGACAAGATCCGCGTCTTTCATGCCGCCAGTCACGGTATCTACGGATCACCCAAGATTCACCGGGATCTTATCGATGATGGCGTGCGATGCGGTAAAAACCGTGTCGCCCGAATCATGCGTGAAGCCGGTATCCGGTCTCGGACCAAAAAGAAATTCAAAGCGACGACCAATTCCCGGCACAACCTGCCGTTAGCGCCAAACCTGCTGAATCAGGATTTCACTGTGGATGCTCCTGACCGTACTTGGGTTAGCGATATTACCTACATCCATACCGAGAAAGGATGGCTATATCTGGCCGTGCTGCTGGATCTGTTCAACCGCGAGATCGTCGGTTGGGCAACTTCATCTCGGATGACCCGCCAATTGGCGATCGATGCACTGCAGATGGCTCTTGGCCTTCGAACTCCTGCACAGGGCTTGATTCACCACTCGGATCGGGGCAGTCAATACGCTTCCGGCGATTATCATAAAACTCCTTTCCAAGCATGCCATTACTTGCAGTATGAGCCGCAAAGGAAACTGTTACGACAATGCTGTTGCGGAAAGCTTTTTTCGTCTGCTCAAAACCGAATGGGTGAACCATCACCGGTACCTGAGCAGGTCTCAGGCAACCAACAGCCTATTTTGATTACATAGAAATCTTCTACAACCGAAAAAGGCGTCACTCGGCACTCGGATATGCAACGCCGCAGGAATACGTAACTTTCTCTCTTGCGGCTTAACTCGGTGTCCACTGATTCGGGGGAGATTCATACCAACTAAATTGGAGAAGCACCTAAATAAGAGATCAATTAATAAAAAATAACAGACCAACTATTCGTATTTATTGACAAATAAATATTATTAACTTATTATTGCTTCTCGCCTATAAAAGAGGTTCTTTATTTCTTAGCAAAGCTATTTCAATTTTAGGGAATTTTATATAATAAAAGATGTTGCGGTAATCGGCGGGTCGGCGGCAGGTCTTTTAGCCGCAGCCCTTCTGGCCGAAAAGGTTTGGATGTCAGCATTTTTGAGGCGTCAAAGAATTTAGCCACACAGCCACGAACATTGATTGTCACTCACGAGTTGTCTAAATTGATTGGCTCCCTAAACGAAGATACGGTGCTAAACAAGATTAACTGTTTTGAACTTTTCGCCAACGGTCGTATGGCTAAAGTATCCTTGCCCAAACCGGATTTAGTCATTGAACGTACCAAACTGCTGAATGAACTTGCCGATAGGGCCAGGGTAAATGGCGCCAAAATTCATTCAGACCAACGCTTCCTTGATTTCAAACCCAATGGAACCCGCCTGAAGTTTCGAGTAACCAACAATGGCTTTGCAAATGCAAAAGAAGCGTCGACACATATTCTCATTGGTGCGGATGGTGCTTTCAGCAACGTGGCAAAATTTGGCGGATGGCCGCGTCAGAAAACCGCACCATTGATCCAGGCAGTGGTTAAACTTCCTTCAGATATGCCATCGGATACCTCTCGGGTTTGGTTTTTACCTGAGGATACGCCATATTTTTACTGGCTGATTCCCCATTCGTCATCCGAAGGGGTTCTCGGACTGATTGCAGAAGACATGCAGAGAGGCCGTCATTCGCTTGAGCAGTTCATGAGGAGAAAAGGTTTGAAACCCTCCTTCGTTCCAAAGTGCACTGACGCCTATTTACCATCGCTGGGTACCTATTCACCGCCGAATCGGGAAGGGAGATGTCTACCTAGTCGGCGACGCTGCTGGTCATGTGAAATCATCAACTGTTGGGGGTGTCGTTACCGGATTCGCGGTGCCCTATCCGTGGTCGACCATATTCTAGGTAAGAATGATCAGGAAAACCTGACTAAATTACGCAGCGAGCTCAAACTGCATTGGATTATTAGAAAATCCCTAAATAGTTTTACTCAAAACGACTACGTCGAATTATTCGATCATCTGAAGCCCTCAATCCTTAAAATTTTAAGCACTTATACCCGTGACGAAAGCATTAAGCTCATTTTTCATCTCTGCCTCCGCCAGCCCAAGCTATTGTCGATCGGTTTGGGGAAACTTCTCAGAAACTACACTGCATAAAGCAGTCCAATTTCCTTAATCTTATTATCTCGGAGCACATGCGATGAGCCGCTGTCGTTACTATCAGTGCGGTGGGATTACCTTTCAGGTAATATCCGACCTCCCAATACAAGACACGACATTCCAACCTAAATTCAAACTCTTTGAAGTGGAGGGCCCCGGAGATGATACGATTACCATCCGCCATCATTTCTGCTTACCGGATGTCGGCAAATGGGAATTGGGCCAGCGAGTCTACTGCAAACCGCCCTGGGCGATTTACCGAAACAGCGATTCATGGATTTATCTCGGGATTCAACCAATGGAGAAAACAACGATTATCATCGCGTAGCGATTTTCAACCACGATTACAGCCAAGCCGAGATATACAACCCGAGTGAAGACGCTTTCCAAAGAGGTAATTTAGGCGCCCTAACTCTTTTCCCGACAGATCAGCTCTTAATTGCCCAAACATTAGCCCCAAGGCATGGTTGTTATCTGCATTCATGCGGCGCTATTATTGACAATCAAGGACTGTTATTTGTGGGCCATTCGACGGCTGGAAAATCGACAATCGCCAAAATGATAAAAAACGAGGCAATAATTCTTTCCGATGATCGGGTTATCGTCCGCAGTTGGAAAGAAGGGCTAAAGATTCATGGAACTTGGAGTCATGGTGATGTGACTGACGTGTCACCGAATCGACCGGGTTGAAACATATCTTATTTCTAAACAAGGCTGTAGAGAATCGAATCACCCGAATCGAAGATAAAAAAGAAATTTTCAAAAACCTGTTATCGTGCTTGATAAAGCCATTTGTGACGGCTTCCTGGTGGGAATCGATGATAAGCCTTATTGAACAAACGGCGCAGGAGGTCCCCTGCTATGAAATGAGTTTTGACAAAAGCGGTAAAATAATCAAACAATTTAAAAGTTTACTTTTAAATCAATAATTTCATAATATTAAAACCATATATAGGCTACAGGCGCACACAGACTTTTCACAAACAGTCTTCTCTGCCCGGGGAAAATATCTGGCTTTTTAAGAATAAAAATTGAATGAAAAGAATCAATTCATATTTCGAAAAAATAAAAGCAGGCCAGTCTGGATTATGGAAAACCCGTAAACCTCTTTTAACAAAACTCGACATTGAACTGACGGAACGCTGTAACAATGATTGCATCCATTGTTATATCAACCAACCGGCAGATGATGAAGATATATAAAAAGGGGGAACTGGGGACTCATGAATTAAAAAAAATTATTGATGAGGCGGCGGCCTTAGGATGTTTAACTGTCAAATTTACGGGAGGCGAGCCTCTGCTAAGAGAAGACTTTGAGGAAATTTACGTCCACACTAGAAGGTGCGGCATAAAGGTAATTCTGTCCACGAACGCCACATTGATCACACCCCGTCTGGCCGCTCTTTTTGCCAAATTACCACCGCTGGAAAAAATTGAAATCTCTAATTATGGTTTACAAAAAGGCACTTATGAGGCGGTTAGCCGGGCGCCGGGCTCATACGAGGCTGCCTATCTCGGAATCCGACTCTTGCTGGATTATAAGGTCCCTTTTGGAATAAAAAATGTTTTATTACCGTCTTCAATCCAAGAAATTGATGCATTTGAAAGTTGGGTTTCTTCTTTACCCGAGGAAATTCAAAAGCCATCATATACACTTTCACTCAATCTAAGATGTCGACGAGATTCAGAAACAAAGAATTCACAAATTAAACAATTGCGTTTGGCACCTGAAGATACATTAACGTTCTTAACCAGGAATCAAGCCGAATTTTCAAGAGCTATGAACCAGTTTTGCTCAAAATTCATGAAGACTGGTGGAAACCGCCTCTTCACTTGCGGTGCCGGCGTGCAAAACGGTTCGGTTGACGCATATGGCCGTTTTCAGCTTTGCTTGTTGCTCCGACACCCTGAAACCGTCTATAATGTGAGTACCGGGAACCTGCGGGAGGCCGTTGTCGATTTTGCGCGTGATATTCGAGCCCGTGATGCCGTCAACCCTGAATACCTGGCGAAGTGTGCACGTTGTTTCCTAAAAGGACTCTGTGAACAATGCCCCGGAAAATCATGGATAGAAAACGGCACCTTGGATACACCAATAGAGTACTTGTGCAAAGCTGCGCATGCCAAAGCTATATATCTCGGGCTAATCGGAAATGATGAAAACGCCTGGGAGGTTGATGATGGTAATGACAGAGTCAAGCAACAGGCTGCTAATATTAGATCATCAGAGGATGCAATATCTGTGCATCAAAACATTTAGCCTGGGAGATTGATAATGGAGATGACAGGGTCAAGAAATTCGCCGCTAATAATCCACTGACAGATCGTTAGCGAATACGATATTTGCTTATCGAGTAATTTAAATGGCCGCTAAGTAACACATCTTTTAGATCTTGAAACTATAGGAGTATGATAATGAAAAAAGAATGGGAAAAACCAAAATTAATCGTATTAATCCGCGGTAAACCGGAAGAAAGTGTATTGTTCTTCTGCAAGCTATTTGGTGATGCAAGCGGACCGACAGGGTGGTTAACAGGTTGCGGCTATTTTTCAGAGCCTCCGGATCCACAGCCTTGTTCGGCATTTGTAACGAGTTGAAACCTCTGGGGTATCGATAAAACACAGCCCACCGCCCTCTACCCTAAATTGTTGGTAGAGGTTTTTCCCCTTGCCCCTTTATGATTACCAACTTGAATGAACCCGATTAGTGCCCACCAATTTAGAGTTGATCGAAATTGACCATCCCGAAGGCCGGACCATCCCTTAACGATAAAGTAATTCCCCCCCCCAATTTCCTGTTTCAATATTTTACCGAATTGCAGAATCGTTACAAACACTTGGGAATATATCATTTGTATAAATTCAAATGCGCCGTTTCGGAATTCATATCAGGTATATCCAGGGAGGATTAACTTGGAAATCAATTCTGGCCTTGAAAAAGTGTACAAAGTTTCCGAGGATGTCGTTGCCCGCAAGATAGAGGGTGAAATTATTATTGTACCGCTTGTCTCAGGCATAGGCGACATGGAAGATGAGCTATTTACATTGAACGCCACCGGTGAAGCTATATGGGACAAGCTTGATGGCAACAAAAGCCTTAAAGATATCATTGCAGATATATCAGCCGAGTACGAAAATTCCAAAGAGAATATTGAAATCGATGTCCTCGGATTCGTCCGGGAACTTTCGAAACGGGGAATCGTTGTTGAAATTGACAGCTAATGAGACCGGTTTCAATCATTGAAATTCCAGTGGGATTTGTCTTTCCAATAATGCTTTGGTCACACTGCTGAGTGCCGTTCTTGAAAAAGGTAAACCTTTTCGATTTCGTGCAGCAGGGCGCAGTATGTCGCCTTTGATCAAGGATGGCGATATCCTGACGATTTCTTCTCTGAAAGACAGAAAACCCAAAGTTGGCGAAGTCGTTGCTTATGTGCATCCGACGACGAAGAGGCTTTTAGTTCATCGCATAATTATAGCGAATGGAAACTTTTATTCCATCAAAGCAGATAACGTAAAAACTGCCATAGACAATGTAGCCGCAAATCAAGTTTTAGGTATCACGAGCAATGTCGAGCGATACGGGAAAAATAATCGTTTCGGCTTGGGCTTCGAGAGGGTCTTCATTTCATTTCTAACGCGTCACAATTTGTTCCTTCCTTTGGTCAAACTATTTCAATATTTGGAGCACTAATACAAGAAACAAATTTTGGCCGCAAACAACACGGATAATTCGTAGACCATAATCTAAGGGTCTACAAATTGGTGGAGAATCTCATAATTTTACAGCAATATAAACAACTATGAAAGATTCTTTTGTATCACATCGCGAATTATCTGATTTTGGTTTGTGGGATAAAACCAGTAACCGCCGGATTCCCTTTTCATTTGATATCGAAATAACCGCCCGGTGCAACAATAACTGCCGGCACTGCTATATCAATCTTCCGGAAAACGATGTTGAAGCACGGAACAATGAATTGACTCTGGACGAAATAAGCGAATTAGCCCAGGAAGCCGTATCTTTAGGTTCACTGTGGTGTTTGATCTCGGGCGGCGAGCCTCTGCTGCGAGAGGATTTCGAGGAAATTTACATCGCATTGAAAAAAGCAGGTTTGCTGGTATCCGTATTTACAAATGCGACTTTGATATCGGACAACCACATAAAATTGTTTAAAAAATATCCGCCAAGGGACATCGAAGTGACTGTGTATGGCGTTACCGAAAAAACGTACGGGCGAGTTACACGCCGGCCAAGCCTTTTCCACAGCTTCCAAAATGGCTTGGGTAAATTGTTACAAAGTGACATCAAAGTTCGCCTGAAAGCTATGGCTCTGCGTTCAAACCTTGCGGAATTGAAAGAAATCGATATATTTTGCAGGAAACTCACGAAAGATTTTTACCGCTTTGACCCGTTTCTGCATTTTCGGTATGATCGGGATTCTGTGAAGAACAAGCAAATTGAGTCCGAGAGACTCACTGCGGATGAAATCATCGCACTGGAGCAGACGGACCCGCAGAGATGGGCGTCACTCAGGAAAAAATGCGATACGGCCAAAATGCGGAAAGGTGTTAAGGACTGCGGAAATCTGCTCTTTCAATGCAATGCCGGAGATAAAAATTTTTCAGTGGGCTCTGATGGCAGTTTTCGGATATGCTCGAGCTTTCACAATCAGCTCTCTACATATTTGATCTTAGACGCGGGAGCCTCACAGGAAGCATGGAATCACTTTATCCCCAAAATTCGCAAATTACGTGCAAAACGAAACGATTATATCGATAATTGTGGAAATTGCGAGCTCATCGACCTCTGTTACTGGTGCCCGGCACATGCTTTCTTGGAAACAGGCGAACCCGATGCGCCTGTGGAATACTTCTGTCAAATTGCAAAGGCACGCAAAGCAACACTGGACTCCAAGAAATAATGGAGGGGCCATCTATACTGAATAAACTAAAAACGGCGCTACGATTCAAACAAGCTTTTAAATTATTGTGGCAAGCAGGGCCCGGTTTGTTTTTCGCAAATCTTGCCCTGCTTGTTTTTTTGGGGGTACTCCCTCTTTTGAACCTATATATCATCAAGTTGATACTCGATGCGGTGGCGGTATCTCTTGGTGTGCAGGAAAGCGCTGCCAGTTCGATCAGCATTCCGGTTCTCATTGGTCTGGCCGCCGGTGCGGCTTTATTAAACGCGGTTTGTCGTCATCTCAGCGCATTTGTAGGTGAGGCTCAAACGCTGAAGGTCACCGACCATGTGTATAGTATTCTACACGAAAAATCGGCAGAATTAGATCTGGAATATTATGAAAACCCGAAATATTTCGACACGCTTCATCGGGCCCAAAAAGAAGGTCCATATCGCCCGTCGATGATAATAAATAGTTGGCTTCGATTAGGACAAAACGCCGTCTCACTATTGGCCTTGACAGGCTTGTTGATGGCATTCCACTGGGGTATCGTATTCATCCTGATCATTGTGGCAGTACCAAGCCTGATCGTGCGACTGAAATATTCTGAAAAAATTTTCGGGTGGCAGCGTGATCGAACCTCCATGCAGCGTAAAACCGATTATTACAATTGGCTGCTCACCGGTGAAACCCATGCCAAAGAAATCCGCCTATTTAACTTGGGGACAGTGTTTAAACCTCGATTTATGCATTTGCGGAATCAATTGCGATTAGAGAAATTAAATCTTTCCCGGAAACGTGTGGGTGCGGAGCTTTTTGCCGAAAGCTTTAGCATCATCGGTCTATTTGGATCCTTGGGGTTTATAATTTATCGGACGCTCAACGGCATGATTACGATCGGTGATATGGTCATGTATTTTCAGGCTTTTCAACGAGCATTGAACTATTTCCAGGGAACCCTGGGTGGTATGGCCGAATTATACGAAAACAATCTGTTTTTAACTAACTTGGACGAGTTGCTGAAACTTCAGACAAAAGTCAAAACTCCGATCCATCCTACGAAGTTCCCTCGACCAATTCTTAGTGGTTTCATTGTTGATGATGTGAGTTTCAAATATCCCATGGGTAGCGAAAATGCTTTGAGTAACATCTCCCTAAACATTCATCCTGGTGAGGTCATCGCTCTGGTCGGCGAAAACGGTTCCGGCAAAACCACGTTAGCAAAACTTCTCTGTCGGCTATATGACCCCAACGATGGAATAATAACTTTGGATGGTACTGACCTGCGTCAATACAACTTAACGTCTTTACGAAACGAAATAAGCGCTATTTTCCAAGACTACGCCAAATATCATTTGACCGCCCGTGAAAATATCTGGTTTGGGAATACCAAACTTCCTTTAAATTCTGAATATATTGAAAGTGCGGCACGACATGCTGGCGCAGCTGAGCTGATCGAGAAGCTGCCAAAGGGTTACGACACCACCCTGGGCAAGTGGTTCGAAGATGGAGAAGAACTCAGCATAGGAGAATGGCAAAAAATCGCGCTGGCGAGGGCATTCCTAAGAGATGCCCAAATGATTGTGTTGGATGAGCCGACAAGTTCATTGGATGCCAAAGCCGAATATGACGTATTCCAAAATTTCCGGCAACTGTTAAATGGGCGCTCGGCTGTACTGATCAGCCATCGTTTTTCCACTGTAAGGATGGCTGATCGTATCTTTGTCCTTGAAAAGGGCAGAATCATTGAAGGCGGTAGCCATGGGGAATTGGTGAATCTCGATGGGAAGTATGCCTTCTATTTCAACAAGCAGGCACAACACTATCGATAGTACAGATTTTTCAGTCCTACTGAAAAATATTCACAAAATATTTTTATGCACCTCATGAACAACGATTTAATATTAAATATAAAATCTTTCCACAAAGATTTTAAGCTTTTAGAGGACTCTCAACGGCCCCTTCTTGATGTATCAAAGCCCTTATTTTCGTACTTTCTAACTATACTCAGAGATGATAACCCCCTTCCCTTCCCCATTACATCTGAAAATGAATGGGCTTTTTTAATTTCAGAGCTAAGCAGACATGGATTGATTCCGCTTTTATACACAAAGATAGCGCAATTACCTGTATCTTGCCAGCCGTCAGTAAATATAAAAAAAAAGTTCAAGGAAACATTCCTGAAAAACAACCTTGCCTACCAGATTTACCTGAGACAACTACGTGAAGTCTTGGAAGCTTTTTCTCAAGCGGATGTTGAGGTGATTGTTCTAAAAGGATTGGCATTGGCATGGGCCGTTTATCCTGACTTTGCTGCAAGGCCGTTTGGCGATATTGACATCCTGGTTAAGCCTCAGAAATTCCTCCTGGCTCGAAAATTATTGTATAAACTCGGCTACCGTACCAGATTTAACAGGTTTGAACATTTCAAAGATATTTGTAAAGCGGAGGATTTTTTTCATAAAGAGAGTCGACAAAGACCGTTAACATTGGATCTACACTGGAACCTTCTCGACTATTATGGCATCGGGCGTAATGACTGGGCAGCTGATGTCTTTGATCAAGCAGAACCAGTGAAAGTAACGGGCATTTCTTTTAACACTCTTAACCCTGTCGATGCATTAATCCATTCGGCCGTTCATCTGACTTTAAACCATAATGAAAACGTAAGGCTGATTTGGATTGCTGACATTGCCTATTTGACGAAAAAGTTGAATGAAATGAACGGATGGCCATACTTAGAAAGTAAATTCGATGAATCGAAAACGAGTGTGGTCGTTCAACATGCACTGAAAGCAGCACAACTTTGGTTTAACGTGCAAATACCTGACGATTTCTTGAAATTTTTGTCAAATTTTAAAACAGATGCTGCTGAAATGCTGGAATTAAACTATGCGATCGGAAGAAATACATCCAATATTCGCGTTCGCGGATATATAGAGTCTATTCGTAAGGTTCCAAAAAAGTTCACCTTTTTACTACAGCTTGTTTTCCCTGATCCAGCCTATGTTCGCGTCGCTTATCCGCCGAAGAAGCCGTGGCTGTTGCCATTATCGTATGTTAAGCGTTGGGTATACTGGCTCAAAGAGCTTTTCCAATTTACGCATCAGCAGATGAAGGAAAAATCGCGGATACATCGTGACTCGAATAATGATCTTAGATAACATCATTGAATCCGTTTGCTGTTGGCCCGAAATTGACTGACAAAAAATCCACAGGGCGTATTCTGGTTTTACTAACAGATGCCTATGGCGGGCATGGAGGCATTTCTCGATTCAATAGAGACCTTCTCGAAGCCATGAGCATTGCCACCAATTGCGAAGAAGCTTTAGTATTCCCGCGACTCGTCACTTACGCCATCAAAGAGGAAATACCAGACAAAATTCGATTCATTGACAAGGGTATCACGACAATACCCAATTACATTAAAAATCTGCTAATATCATTATTCATGGATTCCCGCTTTGACGTCTTAATTTGCGGGCATATCAATCTACTGCCAATTGCCTGGCCGCTGTCAAAGCTTCTGCAGATGAAATTGGTTATGATAATTTATGGCATCGATGCGTGGACCCCGACAAAAAACCACATAGTGAATTACTTCGCCTCAAAAGTCGATTATGTGGTTTCAATCAGTCAAACGACAATTGACCGTTTCTGCGGCTGGTCAGCCTTTAACCATGGAAAATCAATTATTCTTCCGGTTTGTGTGGATTTAGAAAGCTTCACGCCAGGACCCAAGAATCCAACACTGGTTAAACGTTATGGTTTGCAGGGCAAATGTGTATTGATGTCCCTTGGTCGCATGCCTGGGCCGGACCGCAAAAAGGGTTACGATGAAATTATTGAGGTTTTGCCTCTATTGAATAGGAAAATACCAAACTTGATATATCTTTTGGGGGGAGATGGCCCAGACAGAGCCCGACTCGCAGAAAAAGCCCATGACCTTGGCGTTTCAGACCAGGTTGTCTTCGCAGGAATGATCGATGAAAATGAAAAGGTTGACCACTATCGTTTAGCGGATGTTTATGTGATGCCAAGTCAAGGCGAGGGTTTTGGAATTGTATTTCTGGAGGCCATGTCTTGTGGAATACCAGTTGTTGCCAGCAAACTCGACGGTGGAAGAGAGGCGTTGCGGGATGGCAAGCTTGGCACACTTGTGGACCCCTCGAACAAAGAGGATATAATAAATGGCATTAAGAGTGCGTTGCGATCCGATAGGCGGATACCGCCTGGTTTGGCATTTTTCTCAAAATCGAACTTTCAGCGAAGGGTTAGCCAAGTGATTAAAACCGTTCTGGAGAACGGCCAATAGATGACCCTTTCAACGAAGCATAATATGATCTTATGCAGACGGATTCACTGGCCGAATCCTTATGGGCAGAATAAAGTAGCATTGCTCAGGATCGTACTCTTGACGATTGAAATTTTAAATTTGGGCTCACTGGCGTAACGATGCCCTCTGCCTTTTTATGCGCTATGTTTCTGACCCCCATTTTGGGTAACCGGTACACTTATCAAAGCGCTATCGCAATCAAAGTCAGGCCTTAAAGCTTCTCACCGAAAAGCGGAATAATGAAGATTTACCAATTACTGCAAAGCGTTGATAGCTCATCTTCGGGGCCAACGCATTCCGTAGGTCACCTTTCGCACCATCTATCGAATCAGGAAAATCCTGTCACAGTGATGGCCTTAGGCAACCAACCGGAAGTATGGCAACATGCCTCATCACTAGAAATATATAATGGCTTGCTTGGCCGCGTGGGACTCCCGCCTCTCTATGCTTTAAAAACAATACGGCACCGCGCCAAAACGCCCTGCATCATGCACGGCCATGGCGTATGGCGTTTTTCGAACCTTTTCCCCCATGCACTCAGTAAGCATTCGAAAGCTAAAGTTGTCTGGAGCCCAAGAGGCATGTTTTCACCATGGGCCTGGAATTACAGATCAGCGATTAAGCGACCAGTCTGGCGTCTGATTCAAAAACCTGCCTTACAACGGGTTGACTGCTTTCATGCGACAGCAAATTCTGAACTTGAAGACATCCGCCGCTTGAATTTCAAGCAGCCGGTGGCAATTATCCCTAATGGCGTCGATATTCCTGATATTTCAAAAAATCGGAATAAACGGAACAGAGTCGTTTTTCTCAGCCGGATACATGAAAAAAAGGGTGTGCACATTCTCATACCGGCCTGGCGTGCAATCCAGAGCGCCTTCCCCGAGTGGGAATTGCATATTGCGGGGAAAGTGACGGATCACTACGGACGAAAGATGATTTCACTTGTCGATGAGCTGGGTGCGAAGCGCATTAATTTCCGAGGCGAAGTTTTGGGAGAAGATAAGCAGAAGATGCTTGCCAGTGCACGTCTTTTCGTTCTTCCCACCTTTTCCGAGAATTTCGGTATTGCGATAGCCGAGGCAATGGCCCACGGCACGCCTGTGATTACCACGACCGAAACGCCATGGACGGACCTTAAACAGCGTGAGAGCGGATGGTGCATACCACCTGGCGAGATCGCGCTGACCAATGCCCTGCGACACTCCTTGAGCCTTCCGAAGGAGGAACTTGACAGAATGGGTCTTCAAGGGCGCAAATGGATGGCGGAAAGCTACTCTTGGAAATCGGCAACATCGATGATGGCTGAACTCTACGCCTGGCTTCTCGGTTTTAGTAATAAACCTGATTACGTTTTTACTTACCGAAGTTAGGGAGAAATGGATCAAAGTTTCAAACAGAATGTTTCAACAAAAGTAACATAAGAGCGCCTGGTATTTCTCGTAATTGAGGTCTCATAGCTGCCTTTGCCCCGCTGCATAAAGCGAGATAATAAGAAATCACGAAACATGATAAAAAAGATTCGATGTTAGTCTTCAATTCTCGTGTAATAAAAATGCCCCATACTCTAAGTTGAATTAAAAGAAAACCTGATGTCTTCAAACTCATCCCTGATCAAAGATCTATGGATTCATCCTGCTAACCAAGGTAATCGCCTAAAATCTTTATATAAAGCTGCAAATTGGCAGATATATAAACGCCTGATTCGGCAACCTCTCGATATCTCCGTGTTTAACATGATATTAAGAATTTACCCTGATAGCCGCAGTGCCTCTGCAGTTTTATACTTTAACGGATATCCTGATTACCACGAGATGCAGTTCATAACACATTACTTAAAGCCAGGGGATGCATTTATCGATATTGGTGCAAACGTTGGCGTGTATACGCTGCTTGCCGCTTCTCTCGTCGGTGGCAATGGTTCTGTTGACTCTTTCGAACCTGATCCTAAAGCTTTAAAAAGGTTGAAAGAAAACATCGCATTAAACAGGCTATCGTGGGTTCATGTACACGCTTCCGCTGTAGGTTCAGAACCTGGAATGATAGAGTTTATGGCTTTGAATGAAGACACTTGCAGCAGGATAGTTTCTGACTCTCGATTTGAATCTTCCAAAATAAGTGTGCCTTGTGTCGTATTAGACCAAATTGTAGAACGCCATTATGCAATGGGAAAGATGGATATCGAAGGTGCAGAACCTTTGGCGCTTAAAGGTGCAGAACGCCTACTATCTCAATCGAACCCTCCTGTTTGGCAGCTTGAGTTAGCAGGCTATTCGAAACGTTACGGGATGCAAACGCACGAAATCATTGATTGGCTTTACGAACGTGGCTATGAAATCGCACTTTACGACAGCAAAACACGCATGTTGAATTTTACCCGACAACCATGGAAACACGGTGCTCAAAATGTTCTTGCTATTGCCCAAAATTCGAAAGAGTCGGTGATAGAGAGGACCCAAAATTTTGGGGAATCAAGAAGAGCAAACATGTGATCTATGCACAATATGTATGACTTCCAGGTAGAGTTTCCATAATACTTTCTTTTTTCTACAGACCCCA
This sequence comes from uncultured delta proteobacterium, assembly GCA_963848135.1. Taxonomy (GTDB): domain Bacteria; phylum Desulfobacterota; class Desulfobacteria; order Desulfobacterales; family SG8-13; genus JARFQH01. The sequence continues at coordinate 289,575 of CAWKCK010000004.1, read as the reverse complement.
ATAATGAAAATTTTTCTCACCCGTTTCATAACGATCAATCCTTTTTCGATTACCCTCAGCAGTATCCTGCTGGTGATCGCACTATTTTTTACCGGTGTGCCGATATTGGAATTCATCGAGCTCAAGGCATACGATCTTCGCTTTCTATCCCGTAAATTGCGGAAACCGACCTACCCTATCGTTTTGGCCGTGATCGATGAAAAGAGCCTGGACGTTGAAGGGCGCTGGCCGTGGCCGCGAGCGAAATTCGCTCAGCTTATCGACACTCTCTCATCAGATGGGGCCAAGGTCATTGGATTTGATATCGGTTTCCTGGAGCCGGATGAGAACTCCAGCATGCAGATCATCGATGAGATCGAAAACAAGTTGGAAATGACGGGCGCCTCGAATGCCGATGTGTCGCAGTATTTGCAAACGATCAAGAAAGATGCCGACTACGACTTGGCCTTGGCCACGGCCATTCGGAATTCATCGGCCACCATCGTGCTGGGCTATTTCTTCCATACCAGTCAACCGGGGGCAGATTACCAGATTTCGCCCGACGCGATGATAAACCAGTTGAAGAGGATTGAACCATCAAAGTATCCCTTTGTTATTTCCGAGGGGCAAGAACCGGCCGAGCCACCCTATCTGAAGGCGTACGCACCGGAGAGCAACCTCGAGCTGCTCAGCCAGGCCACCCCCTATGCCGGCTGGTTCAATACGATACCGGACTATGACGGCGTGCTCCGCTGGGCACCCATGGTGATCCAATGCGGTGGTGACATTTTCCCGCCCCTGGCCCTACAGTCTGTCTGGAATTATCTGGACCAACCCCAGCTGGTCGTACAGGTGGAAATTAATGGTGTCGAAGGAATCCACATGGGGGAGAGATTTATCCCCACTGACTCTCACGGCCGCATGCTCATCAATTACCTGGGTCCACCGAAAACCTTTCCGCATTATTCCATCACCAATATTCTGCAAGGCAAGGTTCCCAGAGGCACCTTTAATGATGCCATCGTCTTGGTGGGAGCGACAGCCGAAGGCATTTACGATTCGAGGAACACGCCTTTCACCACCGTTCATCCGGGGCTGGAAGTCCATGCCAATATTGCCGAAAACATCCTCAGCCAAAGTTATTTAAATATTCCCAAAAGAGCCGATATCTTTAATTTGGTTGCCATCATTGCCATGGGTATTGTGGTTGGCATGGTTTTACCCCATCTCAATGCACTCAAGGGAGCGCTATTCGCACTGTCACTTTTTGGGATTTACATCGTCACAAACAGTTGGCTTTTTTCCGCATCCGGCATTTGGCTGAATATGGTTTACCCTTTATTGGTCTTGTTCATCAGCTATGTCGCGATAACGGTATTTCGTTATTTTACCGAAGAACGTCAGCGCAAAGAAATCAAATCAGCCTTTGGTCGCTATGCATCCAAACGGGTTATCAATCAGATGCTCGACCATCCCGATCAATTGAAGCTGGGGGGCGAGGTCAGGTCCATTACCGTTCTTTTCTGTGACCTGGCCGGCTTCACATCTTACTCTGAAATCTACACTCCCAATGCAATGATCAATATTTTGGGAGAATATTTTAGCGAAATGACCGAGCATGTGTTTGAATTCGAAGGGCTGCTCAAGGAATATGTCGGCGATGAGCTGATGGCGATATTCGGAGCGCCCTTGATCCAGGAGGATCACGCTCAAAGAGCCTGCTTAACAGCCCTGGCGATGCAAGATAAATTGCAGAAATTGAGACGAATCTGGGCTGATTTGGACCGGCCGCAATTGACGGCACGAACCGGGGTTAATTCCGGCAATATGCTTGTGGGTAACATAGGATCCAAATATCGGTTTTCTTATGGCGCACTCGGTGATGATGTCAACTTGGGTTCCCGGCTTGAAGGCCTAAACAAACAGTACGGTTCCGAAATTTTAATCGGAGAAAATACGGCTGATCTGGTGGAAGGGCATTTCCGCCTCAGAAAAATGGACTATGTGAGAGTAAAAGGCAAAGAAAAGCCCGTTCGCGTTTATGAACTCATGGGTAAAGCCGGAATCGTATTCTCGGAAGAAAAAGAACGTCGATTGCAGATCTACGAAGATGGTTTTGAGGCCTATCAAGCACAGAAGTGGGCGGAGGCCATCGAAATTTTCAAATCCGGCCAGAAATTGTACCCCAAAGATAAATCATTTCAAACGATGGGCATACGCTGCCGGATTTACCAGAGAGAACCGCCGAAGGGGGAGTGGGATGGGGCTTTCAGGGAGCGTCGCAAATAGATGAGAATCCACCTCAAAAGAAGTCTTTTAGCCCAATACCCGTGTTGGGCCGAGTTTTAAATCCTCGACATACTACAGTATGCCTGCGGGTTAAAACTCGAATCCGCCTTGGCCTTGAGCCAAAATTCTCCTTTTGAGATGGATTCTCCTATTTTTTTGCCATTGGAAATTAAAGAGTGAGATGTTTCGAAATCGACCTCACAAAAACCGTTTAATTTAAGGCTTCAAAACTAATGCAGAAGTCATTCAATCGGTCGTAATCTGTTTGTGCGGCATACGAAAGTACGCCTCCGCTCGATGCCGCCGATTTCCTTGAACTTGCAATAAATTGCTCATTTCTGGATCGGAAACACATCAATTTCTACATGCCTGCGGGTTGTGACCCACAATGGAGAATCGATCAGGAGGGAAATCCCGCAGAGCGGGGAATCTCGGATCCGCCTTGACCTTGAACCAAAATCCTCATTTTGAGATGGATTCTAACAATTTTTAACAAGAAAGCTTCGAAGGGTGAAATGGTTCGATATGACCTGATCTAACAGACAGTAAATTCAACTCTTCAATATCTGAAAAGCGCCGCATTCACCAACCAGTGTAATGAAGGCGTTTTTTATTTTGGATTTCAGAATTCAATAACCTCTGGCAAAGCCGGAGGAATGATTTGTGAACCGCTCAAAGCGGTCTTTTAAAACCACTATTTCAGACAATCAACCGGTCATTGAATGTAATTTTTTGTAGGAATGAATTATCGACCTTGCCGCAATTAAACTCTTTTTTACTACGCTGTATCTGCTCCATCAACAACAGATCTCTATCTGTTTTTATTTTTTCATAATAATCATCGCCTCAGGTTTTGGTTAACTCCTGGAATTGTCAAACTTTGGGAGTCTCCCCACCAAAGCTGGGGGTTTATCGATGATTATTAGTCCCGATGGAATGGTAATTCCTTATATTCAAAAAACCGGTGCTTAGCTTATTTCGAAACCGGCGGCGGAAAATTCTTCAAAATCTTCTGCACGGCTTCAGTTATTAGCTCTTCCCGTTTTTCCGGTGTTCTGGCATCATCAACTTCGGCCTTAGCCGAGCCACGCCAAATCATACTTTTCGTTTTCGGATTGACGAAATCCAAAATGAGCGATCCTTCTTCATATTGAAAGGTCGACACTCCCCCAGGTCCCCAATATCCCCCCCAGTATCCTGCGTATGGGCCATAATCATAGCCCCAATTCCTGACACTTACCTTATCCTTTTTTCCTAAATGTTCAGCAATTAAAAAGTCCGGATTCTCAGATGCCAATTTCAGGCCTTTGGCTTGCATTTCGGCATTGACTGCTTTTTGGACGCGCATAACGTCAAGGCTATCAATGTCCGCTTTTTCAGGAACCGGTAACCAGTTATAGGTTTTAAAGTTCGAAAATTCTGTTTTCTGGTCATAATCAAACTGGACATCATAGACGGTAGAACAACCGAATGCCAGCAGCTAATAGGAAAAACAAAAAAAATATTTTGATTGATCTCATTATTGCCCTCCCCTTATCTTTATTCTTTCATGATCGTAAAAACGATTCTGGAAACGTGATTTGTGATTCGGATTTTGGATTTTGGTTCTTCTCCGATTTAGTTGGTGTAAATTGATGCGAAGCTCAAGCATGAATCACAGCGTTTTTAAATTGGCCGCCCGCTCTCTTCACTCGCTCGACAGACGCTGACGGACACAGACTTTTGCCTCCGCGACCTGCGGAGGCAAAACAAGCAGTCGATGCGCGAGGCCATCTGCTTTTCTGCCTGAAAGGCATGCATATTTTACCCGGGCAAGTCGCCCGGGTATGAAGGGTTTGTCTGCGTTATGTCTGCGTGTGTCTGCGGCTAATTTATGTTTTTGTTCTAATAATATAATGAATAATTTACCCGCAAAAACCACCAACTTTTTTGGAGATGATCCTGAATTTTAGACTTTGGCTTCTATAGTTAGTAAAATGATGATAACCTGTTGTCAAGAATTAACAATTTGTGATTTCTTCGAAAATGGAATCATTTTTGCCGCAGACAATTCGCAAATAATTTTTATCGGGCGACCTGTATAGGTATAAGCTGCCTGTTTTCAGACATAAGAGTAAATCGGTTCGCGCTTTAGCCCGAATATTTCATGAAATCTTTTCGCCACAATGAGTAAATTAATTTAATTTTAGATACATGACATGAAATGGACGTATTTTGGTCAGAGTACAATTTGCAACTTATGAATTTTAGAGAAAAGCTGAAAAGTTTTCACCCCTTGGACGCTCCCTGTGGCATCCATTGGCTGCGTTATCCTGCATAGCTGGATTTCTCGCCTATTTATATGTAATTCGGTGAGTCGTCAGGGACTTGCAGTAGGTATACTACGGCGGCACCCTTGAGTGCCTTGCCATTGAATCCCTCAGGGACGTGAAATGTCCGGGTTAGCACTGATATTTCCTTTGACAAGGTGAACCCTTTTGCTTATTTAGAACAGGATCATCAGCAGCGCGCAATCGTCCGCATCTTTCATCCGCGCATGAAATCTTTTCATCGATCGGCCAAAAAGGCGCTATATCGGGGCACTGGTCAAACTCATGAACCGTATAAGCGAGGGACAATTTGTACCTCGCCAAGATCTGATGAAAGAGTGGATAAGATCTCATGAAATTTCTGGGCTGGTTTCTGCCCTGCCCTCGTTCGGACCGGATGCCGGTAGCGGACGACTATGCTCACGTTGAATATTCTGATCTGCTTTCGTTCGACCTGGTTTCCTCTGATCCACATTTTCGCCGGAATGTTATTATCGTTCGAAAGGCTTCAACTCGATAACCCCATGATCGAACTAAGGTGGAAAAATGGATGCAATGGCTCGTTTCCCATCCGACACCCTGACTGAACGATACAAAATGATCTGCGAGTTGGGACAAATCGTCACTTCTGAAATGAATCTGGATAATCTGTTTGGACTGATCATGGAACAGACCACTCAGATCATGAACAGCGAACGGGCTTCGGTCTTTCTCTATGATTCAGTAAGCGAGCAGTTGTGTTCGTTGGCATCCACCGATCTGAAAAACAATGCGGTTCGCATATCTCCCCACTGCGGAATTGCCGGATGGGTTTTCTGCTCGCAAACCGCCCAGATCATCAACGATCCATACAATGATACGCGCTTCTTTCCCGGTGTCGACAAGAAAACCGGATTTAAAACGCGCAACATCCTGTGCACACCACTAATCAATCGCAATCGTGAGTGTATCGGCACGCTGCAAACATTGAACAAAAAAAATGGCGAATTCACTGACAGCGACCTGGAACTGCTGACCGCTGCTTCCTATTATGTCACCATCGCACTGGAAAACGCACGTTTGTATGAAAACCTCAAAGCGCTGGATAAAGCCAAAGAGAGGGTGATCAATCACCTGTCTCACGAAATAAAAACACCGTTATCGATTCTAAGCGGTGTATTGCACCTTATCAAAGGGAAGGCTGCCGCCGGCGACTTCGATGGCCTTGAAAAGACTCTGGTAAGGGGCGAGCGTAACGTCAAACGGCTGCAAGCTCTGCAGGAACAGATCGACGATATCCTGCAATGCCAGAAGGTCGGAAATGATTGCACGCCCGATGCGTGTCGGGTCGCTTTGAATCTACTCGAAGAGATCATCGATGAAAAGAGTGATTCAAACCCGGAAGCCATGGCCGAACTGATGAAGCGGCTGCAGTCCCTGGAAAAATGGCAGGCTTTGCAAGGTGATGCGCTTCAACTGACCCCTTTTCTGCAGAGAATATGCGAACGCGCTAAAGAAGGCATGAGCAACCGTAAACTGTGCGTCATTCAGGATTTTGACGAAGATGCCGAACTGCGCATCGACCGCGGCGTCCTCGATAAAGTCTGTACCGGTCTCTTGAGAAACGCCATTGAAAACACGCCCGATGATGGGATGGTGGAGGTCAGCGTTAAGCAGGGTGAAAAAGAGACGCTTGTAACCATCACAGATCATGGCGTGGGAATCTCGCCCACGAATCAGGAAATGATTTTCAGTGGGTTTTTCCACACCCAGCCCACCGAGCTATACACGTCAAAGATGCCGTATGCCTTTAATGCCGGCGGCACGGGGGCGGACCTGTTGAGAATCAAATCGTTTTCAAAACGGTTGGGATTCGAGGTAACGTTTTCCAGCAAACGCTGCCCTCATATTCCCCGGGATGAAGATTGCTGCCCCGGCAAGATAGAGGAATGCCGGTTTGTCTCATCACCCAAGGAGTGCCTCGCCAGCGGCGGAAGCACCTTTACCATCCGCTTTCCCCATAAGACTTAATTTAACATCCTTTTTTTCACCACAGAGTCACAGAGTCCGCAGAGAGTTATTTTGCTTTCCGCTGAGACGCCGGAAAGCAAAAATCCGCAATCCTGCGGATTTTTAAGGGATAACCGAATAATAGCTTCTTCCAACAATCGTTATTCGCGGTTCTATAGAAAGCGCGGATCATTTTCTGATCCGGAATGTGCGATTCAAGTTCAAGGTAATCAACAAATTGCGCGGAGGCTTGCTCTCATATTCTGTACAAAAGATTCCGCCGATTGAAGTCGAAATTGCAGAAAAGGTTATTAATGGACGGTAACTAGTTTTCTCTGGCTCCAAACGGCCCCATGCTGCAGCCGTGTTCCGCACCGAAGACATTGGCTTGCAAATTGGCGATCCACTGCTTTCCGTCTTGGGTGACACGCAAATAACGAATCGCTTCTTGTATGTAATTGTTCACATGCTCCCAGTAAAAATTAGCATTGCTCTCACGCAGGTCCCCGGGCGTCTCGTATCCGAGCAATTGATTGAGACAAAGTTCTTCGAATTCGAAAAATAGCGCTGAGCACTTCTGAATACGATACGGATCTCCCAGTTGACCGATGAAGTCCGCCGCGCGTGCCAATCCGGGATAACCCTTGGTATCCTTGTAAAAATCATCATCCGGTACCGGAAAACGGGTCATTTCGATGTAATCTGCGATTAATCCCGCATCGATAAGGCCGTTTGCCAGCATTTCACTACCGAATCTTTCGCGCACGAACTGTTTGCTCCGGTCAACGTGATACGGCGCCAGGGAGGCATCCGTCCTACCCGGTTCGAGGGTGACCCTGTTGTCGTCAACACCGGTGGCAATCGTATCTTTTTCATCGCCCTTACATATTCCCTTCACGTAACCGATATCGTGGCACAGAAGCGCGATCATGAAATTGGCCCAATCCCGGGGAGCAACGCCACCCTCAGACAGGTGCTTGCCTTCCAGTATGGTCTGACCCGCCAGCGCGACCATGACTGTGTGTTCGACGTTGTGATACAGGGCGTCGGAATTGGCAATAATTTCAAGGGCCAGGTGTGATGACCAGACAATGACATTGCCAAGTTCCCGTTCCATGTCACTGTAATTGCGTGTATATGCGTTTCTTATTTGCTCCTTGCAGTAGTCCATTTTGACCTTTTCGAGATTCAGCATGGTGTCAGCTACCTCCACAACCGTTTCGAATACAATCGTCCTCACATTTCGTGAAATCTACGTGCTCAGGTTTCAGGGGTCTACCATGGGCGCAATTTGATAGATTTATTCGTATTTTTACCATTTCGGGAACCGGCTGTACACAAACAAAAACCGAATATGATTATTCGGGTGTCATTCTTGTTTCGGATTTCGATATTGGATGCGCAAATTTGTTCGGTTCACCGCATTTCCTCACAGCGTTGATCCCTTCTCCGGGTACTCCCCCGGATAAGTAAAGATTTTGATCCTTACAAAACCGCTATAAGAGCCTTTACAGATCGTTTATTGTGTGCCCGAGATTGAACTCTTTTAAAAACTCTTTGTTTCTAATTTTCCAATCCGGACCGAACTTCTTGTCGAAAACCGGCGCCAGTTTCTTGAACCAATGTTGTGATCCGGAGGCGGTTTCACCCCCGCTTGCAATGACTTCGGCAAGATGTCTGTCGATATTAATCATATCGTCTTTCGGTATATATGCATAGGCCCCTTTATTGATGGAGGCCACCAAGTTCCCGGGGCTCAAGGCATGCGCTGTCAGCATGATCGCCGGGATTTGTTTTTGCCGGCATAATTCGAGCAGATCATATCCGTTTACGCCCATAATATCCAGGATCGCAGCCGCGTATGTTTTCTCGGCAAGCAATTGTTTGGCAGTATCATAACTATCGGCACTGTCTATGATGCACTGGCTTAACAATTCGCTGAGCACTTCCAAAACATCCGGCTCATCATCGACAATCAAAATTTTTATTCCCCTCAGGCTATCCGTCATCGTTCTACCTCCCACCTGCTCACCCGAAAATTCTATAGATTCCTTTCAGAGTGCTCTCCCAAAAAAATATGACCACAGTGTTGTGATATATTTTCCCAAAATGAGCGTTTAAAATTTTAAATGGATGAGGAACTGCTTTATATGTAAAAAATTCTTTTAAGTTTGATCTTAAAATTTGAAACCCATCGGGGCTGCCGATCTTTATCCGCCTCTGGAGAGTTGCCGCATCTACGGCGCCATATGCCATCCCGCATAGCTGATCCCGCCATCGGCGGGACGGAATGAGACCTTCCTTGTAGCTGCGGCAACCTCGACAATCGCTCAAATTTTGATTTTGAATCTTCGAGGGCTGTCAAACGAAACGCTGAACCTCAAATAGAATAAAAAATAGCAGAATCGGTGCCAGAAATGAATAATGTGATCAAATATAGCCGGAGAAACGGGTAATAGGCTGTTATTTCATTCTTATTATTTTCATAGTTAATCGCCTATGAGTGGAAGTCGTGAGCAGATAAGCCAACACATGCAAAGATAGTTGTCAGAACTCTCAAGCGAATGACTACTTCGTTGGCACCTTCAATATTGTGTTTCCTCAACATTTAACTCCATACGAGTAAAACCTAAAATGAGCGTTTCAAATTTTAAATGGAGGGGGAACTATTTTAGTTTTAAGGAATTCTATCATCGTTTGATTTTAAAATTTGAAACCCGTCGGGATTGCCGATCTTTATCCGCCTCTGGAGGGTTGCCGAATCTACAGTGTCATATGCCGTCCCGCATAGCTGATCCCGCCAACGGCGGGACGGAACGACATCTTCCTTGTAGCTGCGGCAACCTCGACAATCGCTCAAATTAGGTAGAAAATATTATCCAAATTCTGTACTTTTTTTCATAATTTTTTCTTTGATAAATTTGCCAGTATCGTCATTTTATTATTAATTCAGAATACTTAAAGAAACTTAAAAAACTGGCACATCGCTTGCTTGTCACCACACTACAAGGAAATCCCATCTGCTTTAGGATTCGCGTGACGACAACACCGAACCTGATTCTTACAGAATATTATGGATGTTGTAAAACTTCCCGATGGAAGGAGGGCGAAACATGCTGGATTTTCATCCCGAGTACATGATCAAGAATCTGCTCCAATCCGTTATTTCGATAAACAACCAGGCCTCAATATCCAATTCTGTGGATATAAAACTCGATCGGGTTCTGTTTGCCCTTGATTATCTCAATGAGAAAATCGACGTCTTGACCGTTCACCACTTGAGGGCGTTTATTCAAGAGGTCAATAATCAAAGAACACAAATACTCGACGACACACAAGCCGATCTGCTTATCCATCAAGCGGATTCGATCCTGTCGCAAATCCAGTAGAACCCATCTCAGGGATAGGCAACTTCCGACTCTACCCGAATATTTTATGAAATCTTTTCTACACTATGAGTAAATTCAGGAAATTTTAGATACTTGAACTGAAATTGAAGCATAATAGTCAGGCTGCAGTTAGCAACTTAGGATATTTAGAAAAAAGAAGAAAAGATTTCATAAAATATCCGGGCTGAATGCTACAGAGGTAAAGGAGGGGTTTGTCGGCGTTCGGCCGACATAAGATGAGTATCCCCACCAAAAGGGCGGGGCTTTCAAGAAGTATCTCGTAAGGTTTTTGTAGGCGATTCCGGCCTTGATATCTCAAATTCGAAGCTGTCGGCGGGATGTCAGGAAATAAGCATCAGTTGGGCAGGCCGAGGACGATCTTTCGGTGAAAAACCCTTATCAACTCTCTTCTGAATTTCACATTATCCTCATGCTCTCCCATAAAGTGAACCCCTGAGTTGAAAACGCTTTTGGAGATCTCTCTGGAAAAAACCACTTTACCCACGATTTCGACCAATTTGTCCTCGATATCGGTTGAAACCAGGAAGAGGTACTTTGATCCGATATATTCATAGGTTTCCAGCAGGATGCCTGACTGGCTGACATTGATGGCGCGTCCGATCCCCTGCCCAATGTTGGAGCCTTTCTCATTGATCAACGCATAAGTAATCGGATTATCAGTGTTGACCCGCGGAAACCTTCTTCTGTCCGCCAGGTCGATATTCATCGGACGAGTTGCTGTTTTCATATGTATCCCCGCTAAACAGAAAGCCGAGCCCCATTGCGGCAGCTCGGCTTGTCATTTATAAAACCTGGCAACCCGGCTGTCTCGTTTGAGACCCGTGGTTTTCCGTCCCCCGATCACTCGGAGTTTGGCATTAGCATGTTAAAATCAAAATTTTCTATTATGGTCTATAGTTTACCAGAATCCGGGTCGGACGTCAATTTTTGGAACGTTATCTATTATTGCCACGACCCTTTATACTCCTCAAGCCATCCAGGCCCAAATTTGTTTTCATAATAGCCTTTAAGTCGGTTAAACCACTTCCCCAGCAATCCCGCCTTATTATTGCCCTCCTCAAGAATCTCTGCAAGGAACACATCGATCTCGAAAAGCTTGTCTTTTGGTAAATAGGCATGTGCGCCCTTTTTCATCGATTCGGCGAAATTGTCCGCGCTCAGCGCGTGAGCCGTGAGCATAACGGCAGGGACCTCTTTTTCATTGGCGATATCCAGTAGCTCATAGCCTTTCACTCCCATGATATCGAGAACAACAATGTCATATGTCTCTTCGTTCAGGAGTTTACTCGCTGCCCCATATTCGGATGCGGTTTCGACTGTACACATGCTGAGAACTTCCTCAACACTTTCCAAAATGTCGGGCTCATCATCGACGACCAAAATCCTTTTCGCAGCAAGAATTTGCGTGTCAACCATTACGTGCCTCCTTTTTGTATGTCCGATGAATGGGGTATGAGCATGCCGTTCATATGTGACGACCATAGCGGTAGATAGCACATGTAAACGAATCAGCAGCGGCTGTCAATAATCGGGTTTTTCATCGTGTGCGTAATGCCACAGTTTGTCTGCTGAGAAAATTCGGTAAATTATATGTAACACCCCAGAGTCCGCGCTGGGTCAGACATCCACTGACGGGGCGGCCTTTAAGAACCCGGCAGCGCAATATAATGAAATTTAAGTATTCCCAACCACTCAAAGATGAATTAAACATCTTTGAGTGGAGCATTAACGACCCTTCAACAAGGCCATTCTTGAACAAATCTATGAACTCATTGAAAACTATGAAATTGATAGGGGGGATAAAGACGAGCGAATGTATTACCCTGGAAAAGCCCAAAGATAGAAAAGGGACTCAAAATCTGTTTCGATTGTCAGTTGTTGGTGGCGGCGCCCGGTCAACAATCTACCGAAAGATTGTGGAGCGATGTAAATATTGACCCTTAACGATCGAATAAAAAATGCTAATATTCACCCTTGGGTTTTTATGCCACATTAATATGAATATGATTAAGAAGTTTGTCCCCATCCATAAATGACCTTTTGCCAACTGTGGGGCGTTCTCCGCTAAAACAATACATTAAAAAAGGCTTGCAAGTCGCTGTTATCCTTGCAAGCCTTTGATATCATTATGGAGGCGGCACCCGGATTCGAACCGGGGAATGGAGGTTTTGCAGACCTCTGCCTTACCACTTGGCTATGCCGCCCCAAAAAAAATGGAGCGGGAAACGGGATTTGAACCCGCGACTTCGACCTTGGCAAGGTCGCACTCTACCACTGAGTTATTCCCGCTCAATGTGGGGCTATTTTCTAACGGTAATTGACCCCTTTGTCAACAAAAAAGCTCAACTCGGATATTGAAAAAGCCGTGTCAAAGATCGAGCAATTTACGATAGCGAAAAAAATAGTCGGCCCCGGACCAGATGGTGAAAACAAGGGCGCCGATCAGGAAAAAATACCCGATGGCGTGCAGGTTGACCCCAAAATACGGATAGTGAAACAGCAGGGGGATGATGGCCGCAATTTGAAAGCCGGTCTTGTATTTTCCCAGCCAGGACGCCGATACGTCCTGCCCTTCCCCGGCAACGATGTTGCGCAATCCCGTCACGGCCAACTCACGGCCGACGATGATGCACACCATCCAGGCCGGTATCCATCCGTGGGACGTTATCATGATGAAAGCCGAGGACACCAGCAGCTTGTCCGCCACCGGATCCATGACCTTACCCAAGGTCGTTTCGAGACCATGCTGACGCGCCAGGTAGCCGTCGAGGTAATCGGTTATGGCCGCTGCGCTGAACAACAAGGCCGCTATGGCGGTGAACAAACGGTTGGGGTAAATCATCAGCAACACGATGACCGGCACGGAGATGATCCGAAAAAGCGTCAGGTTGTTCGGGTTGCGTAGAAACCGTTTGAGCTTATCATCCTTTGACATGCTGCGCCCCTGCATCTTCAATAAACCCAACCTGAAAAGTTCCTACTTCTGGGCGTTGTTCCAGTCGTCCAGGAAAGCTTTCAGGCCTTTGTCCGTCAATGGGTGTGCCGCCAATTTTTTCAGAACGTTAAAGGGCAGCGTGGCAATATCGGCACCGATCAAAGTCGATTCGAGCACATGCAACGGGTTGCGGACACTGGCCACGATAATTTCCGTGTCATAGGCATAGTTGCTGTAGATTTCGGCGATCTGGTCCACCAGAACCATGCCGTCATGGGACACGTCATCCAGCCGCCCAACGAAAGGGCTGACATATGACGCACCGGCTTTAGCGGCCATCAGGGCCTGCAGAGGTGAAAAAACCAGGGTCACGTTGGTACGGATGTCCTCTTCCGCCAACTGGCGCACGGCTTTGAGGCCGTCCACCGTCATCGGTATCTTGACGACGACATTCTTGTGAATTTTGGCCAGTTTACGGCCTTCGGAAAGCATCCCCTCGGTGTCGGTGCTGATCACCTCGGCACTCACCGGCCCATCGACAATTTCGCAGATCTCCTTGATGAGGCCTTCGAATTCGCGCCCTTCTTTGGCAACCAGCGAAGGATTGGTGGTGACGCCATCCACCATTCCCATGCTATTGGCCTCCTTGATTTCGTTTATGTTTGCCGTGTCGATAAAAAATTTCATTCTGGCACTTCCTTCCGTTCAGGTTATATTCTCGTTATTTCCTGTATATCGTTGACTTCAGCCTCTGGAAAGATCAATTCTCATTATTTTCGAGCATGTATTTATCCCGGCATTCTCTACTGCAAAAATAGAGATCCTGCCCGTCGGTCGTTACCCGCACGGCTTTTCTTTTGGGAAAATAGACATCGCACTGGGGATCCTTGACCATGATGTCGTCAACGGCAACCGCATTTTTGTCGGCCACTGATCCGTCCGACGGCGGTCTGTGCTTTAATAACCGCGAGCTTAGCGCCCGATAGAGAAAATATACCAGGCCGGCAATGATCAACAGTCTCAGCATAGAACTTCCACGCTCTGGGCCTTGTCGGTCAGTTGATTTAATAGGGATTGGACGTCTTTTCGGAACACCGGATGCACGATTGCGGGATCTATATCACAAATTGGTTGCAGGACAAAGCGTCTTTTGTGCATGCGCGGGTGAGGAACCACAAGCTCAGGGGTGTCGATAATGTCGTCATCATAAAAGATGACATCCAGATCGATGATGCGCGGTCCGAAACGGACCGGATCATGCTCCCGACCGGCACGGTGCTGAATATCCTGCAGCGCTTCGAGCAGTTCCCGGGGTGTCAAGCGCGTATCGATTCTCACTACAGCGTTCACAAACCAATCCTGGTCGAGAAAATCGACCGGAGCGGTTTTGTAGAACCGCGAACGGGCGTCGACCTCCGTGCGGTCGAGCCGATTCAATTCTGAAATCGCCCGGCGGCAGTTCTCGAGCTTATCCCCCAAGTTGGAGCCGATGGAGATGATGGCCGTGTGAGTGTTAATTGACAATGATGTCAGACCCAAGACTCAGTTGGATTTTTAACCCAACCTTCAGTTGCCATATGGTTTGCTTCCAAAAAATCGAGATGTAAAAAGCCTCAAATCCATCGTTCTATAATTTTAACAGAACGATTAATTTATCTTTGAGACACCTGGCTTGAGCGATTGTCGAGCTTGATGCAGCTACAAGGAAGGTGCCGTTCCGCTATAGTGGACTATGCGGGACGGCATCTGACGCCGTAGATGCGTTAAGATCGGCATTCGCTCAAGTCTGGTAGGCCTCTGCCCACATCTCCCCGCTATAAATAATACGTGCATCTCCTTCGAGATAGACGTCTTTAAATCCGTTTTCCTGACGTGAAAAGTGAACTGTCAACAGGATACCGCTGCGTGTTTTTACGTGAATCGGTCCGTCGTTATCGTGGCCGGCAGCGGTGACAAGTGCCGCAGCGACCGCTCCGGTTCCGCAGGCCAGGGTTTCGTCCTCCACACCGCGCTCATAGGTCCGGATCGCTATGGTGTCATCCACCGGTTCCGTGATGAAATTGACATTGGTGCCGGCCGGTGCGAAAGCGGCGTGGCGGCGAATTTCACGGCCCAGGCCATGGGCATCGATGGCTTCAATGTCCGTTTCGACCAGGACAACGTGGGGGACTCCGGTATTCACCGCCGCCATTGAACGGTCTCCGGCGTCCAAATCTATGGTAATATCCGGGGTAATATCGGATGGATCGGTCATCTTCACCTTGACGCGCTCATCGATGATTTCAGCCGCAACAAGGCCGACATCGGTCTGGAAATTGAGCTGTTTTGCAGTGATTCCATTGACAAAAGCGTAGCGAGCGGCGCAGCGGGCCCCATTGCCGCACATCTCGGCCCGGCTGCCGTCCGAGTTGAAAAATCGCCATCTGAAGTCGGCGGTCTCGGACGGCTCTATCAATATCAGGCCGTCCGCACCGGCGGACAGCTTTCTCCGGCAAACATTGACAATGAAACGGTTCAACGATGCCTCTTCAACAATCGGCTCGCGGTTGTCGATAATGATAAAATCGTTGCCGCTGCCACTCATTTTAAAGAAGGGAATTTTTTTCATCGTATCCATATCCACTAAGAGATTTCAGGGAGGGTAACAATCATAGATACGGAGGCACATTTTCACCTGCCACCAAATCCGCGTATTCCTGACGCTTTCTGATGACATCGAACCGGTCACCATTTACCATCACTTCTGCCACTCTGGGCCGGGAACAGTAATTGGAAGACATGCTGAACCCATAGGCACCAGTGCTCATAACAGCCAGGAGTTCTCCATTAGCGACATCCGGCAATTCACGGTCCTGAGCGAGAAAATCGCCGGTTTCACAGATCGGGCCGACCACATCGACGGTGAGTTTTTTATCACTGCCCAAAACCACCGGCTGCACGGCATGAAATGCACTATAGAGCGTCGGTCGCAGCAGGTCGTTCATACCGGCATCGACTATCACGAAATTCTTAACACTGCCTGTTTTGCGATAAAGGGTCCGGGTGACAAGAATACCGGCATTGCCGACGATGACCCGTCCCGGCTCGAGAATCAGCGTCACCGGCATGTTGCCAAGCGAAGAAACGATCGCCCGGGCATATTCGGCCGGATCGGGGGGTGCCTCCCGGTCATAGGTAATGCCCAGGCCACCCCCCATGTCCACATAGCGGATGTCGATGCCCGTTGCGGACAATTCCTGCATCAGCGTTTTAAGGCTCTCAAGGGCGTCTTTGAAAGGCTGTACATCGGTGATCTGCGAACCGATGTGACAGTCAATACCGATTATGGATACATTTTCGAGCTTTCGGGCGGACCGGTAAGCGGTCAGGGCCGTGGCGATGTCGATGCCGAATTTGTTTTTTCTGAGTCCGGTTGAAATATAGGGATGGGTCTTGGGATCGACATCGGGATTGACGCGGATGGCGATGGGTGCTTTGGTCTTCAATGCGCCGGCCCGGCGGTCGATTAATTCCAGTTCATCGAGGGATTCGATGTTGAACATCAAGATGCCGGTTTGCAGGGCCAAATCGATTTCGTCTACGCGTTTGCCGACCCCCGAATAGACGATCTTTCCGGGGGCCATACCGGCCTTTAACCCGCGATAGAGCTCGCCGCCGGAAACGATATCGAGTCCGCTTCCCAACCGGTTGAGAAGCTTAAGGATCGCCTGACTGGCGTTGGCCTTGGCCGAATAGCACACCAGTCGATCGGCGCCTTCGAAGGCACTATCGAAGGCTTGAAAGTGTCTCACAAGAGTCGCGTGGCTGTACAAATAGAACGGCGTGCCGACCTCCTGGGCGATTTGCCGCACCGGTATATCCTCACAGTAGAGCTCGTTCTGTTGATAGTGAAAATGGTGCATCGTATTCTCCCGGATGGAATCCTGTTCTATCTACTGGTGTCCTGTTTATTCTCTTGCCGCCTCAGATCACGCTTTTGTTTCACTTTTTAAAAATTTTGCACACATTAGAAAGTAAAATTCACGACGTTCGAATCTTCGCCTGGCCCGCCATCCCGCGTGAAACAGACCACTTTATAGGTATAGGCGAACCCCGGTATCAAGGTTTCAGTGTAAGTCAACGCTGTTTGCTGACTTGCACTGGTTGAACTTTTCGCCACCGGTATTTCCGCAATCGAAACAAATGGCACCGGGCAACCGGTACATTCCGATTCCAGTAGCGCTTGCCTGGCACGGTAAACCACGCACCCATCAGTGGCGGATTTTCCGGCACCAGTGGCATCGGGAACCGTCCATGCCAGGGCGAGATTTTGACCGTCAACACGGTAGGTTAAATCGGATACTGGCGGCAACCGATATTTTTTCGGCGGCACTGGCGGTCCTTTTTTCCCGCAGCCGGGCATGAGACCGATAACCAAAAATGCGAGCAATATGGCCGGCCAATAGTTAATAGATACTCGTTTCAATGGGAGGCCCCAATCGGCAACATTCATTTTTGATTTTACAAATTCGAAGCAAGAAATCCGATACCCGAAACAATACCTAATGACCAAAATACGAATAAGCCTGACCGATCAGCCCTACTTTCAGTTCCATGAGCACTATAGTGGTGGGTTTGTTTCTGTCATTGGCCCATTTGGATATCGGCTTTGTTTCGGTTTTCGATATTCAATATTAGAATTTTAAAATGCTTCCGTCTTATACGGCATAACCACTGAAACATGACCCCGCTCACTGGACCTGGTATCCTAATTCGGATCATCTCCAATAAAGTTGGTGGATTTTGCGGGTAAATGACTCATATCTTATTAAAATAAATGTATAAATTAACCGCAGACGCACGCTGACATAGCGCAGATAAACCCTTTTTACCCGGGCGACTTGCCCGGCTAAAAGGAGCATGCCTTTCAGGCAGAAAAGCAGATGGCCTCGCGCAGCGACTACTTGTTTTGCTCTCCGCAGGTCGCGGAGGCAAAAGTCTGTGTCCGTCAGCGTCTGTCGAGCGAGCGAAGTGAGCGGGCGGCCAATTTAACTACGCTATGATCCATGCATGAGATTCGCATCAATTTACACTAACTAAATCAGAGAAGAACCCCTAATTTTAAATGAATAAGACCACCCTGTAACACCTTTAACGACTCGTAGATGGGTGTAAAAAAGGTCCCCTTCATTTGAGGTCAGCCATTTCACATGACCCGGACTTTACGGCGATGACTCTTCGAGTGCCTTGCGGGCGTCGTTAATAGCGGCAAGAACATTTGCGGTCGCCGTGCCCCCTGCGGATGTGCGGCGATCGATCATCGCCGCAGTGGACAGAATGTCGAACACATCTTCCTGGATCAAGTTGGAAAAAGTTTTGAGTTCTTCCAGCGTTAAATCGTGTATCTCTTTATTGTTTTCCAGAGCGAAACTCACCGCCTGCCCCACGGTGTGATGCGCATTGCGGAACGGCATCCCTTTGCCAACCAGGTAATCGGCGAAATCGGTGGCATTCAGGAAACCATGTGAGGTGGCGGCACGCATGGCCTCTTGTTTAATAGTTAACTTCGGCAACATCAGTGTGTAGATTTCAAGGCAGGCGTGAAGTGTATCGACACTGTCGAAGAGCATCTCCTTGTCTTCCTGCAAGTCACGGTTATAGGCCAGGGGCAAGCCCTTCATGATAGTCAGCAGACCGATCAGGCTGCCGAAAACGCGGCCGGATTTTCCGCGGACGAGTTCGGCAACGTCAGGGTTTTTTTTCTGCGGCATGATGCTGCTGCCGGTGGCAAAGGCATCCGGCAATTCGATGAAGCTGAATTCCGATGTGGACCAGAGAATCATCTCCTCTGAGAGCCGGCTCAGATGAACCATGCAGATACTGGCCGCGGCAAGGAATTCCATTATAAAATCCCGGTCGGAAACAGCGTCAATGCTGTTGGTGGAAATCCTGGGGAAATTGAGCAGTTCGGCGGTGTAGTGCCGATCGATGGGATAGGTGGTACCGGCCAGAGCCGCCGTACCCAGTGGCATGACGTCAATCCGCTTCAGGCAATCCTTGAAGCGTTCTTCATCCCGGCTGAACATTTCGTAATAGGCCATCAGATGATGCGCAAAGAGCACCGGTTGAGCGCGTTGCATGTGGGTGTATCCCGGCATAGCGACGTCGCTGTTCGCCGCGGCCAAATCGACAAAAGCGGCGCGAATGCCGTGCAGGCGACCAATGACGGTGACCGTCGCATCGCGCAGGAACATGCGCACATCCAGTGCCACCTGGTCGTTCCGGCTCCGGGCCGTGTGCAGCTTGAGTGCGACCTTGCCGAGATCTTCCACCAGGCGGGTTTCGATATGCATGTGAATGTCTTCCATACTCTGGTCGAAAACAAACTCGCCGCGATCGAGTTCCCGCATGATCTTGCCGAGACCCTGGACCAGGGTGGCCGCCTCATCTTCCGATATGATTCCGGTTTTTGCGAGCATGCGGCAATGGGCAATGCTGCCCTCGATATCATAGGGGTAGAGACGTTTGTCGAAGTCGACCGAAGCCGTAAAAGCTTCGACCCGATGATCGGTTTTCTCGGTGAATCTTCCGCCCCAGGTTTTTTCTGCCATAACGTCCTCTGAAAGTTTATATTTTTTAATAATATTTTCTATATTTTTTATTGTTTATATTAATGTTTTTGTTTAATTTTCACCCATCCTCGATATGGAAGTCACGATTGAGTGTCCAATTCGAAAATAAGAATTTTTATCGCTGGGAAAGTTGAGTACATTTATGCTCTCAGATCGACACGAAATCCAGCTGCTTTTGAACGGGGGCCGCACAAAGGTTTGCGGCGAGGCGCACTGTACGTGCGTCGCAGCTGAAAACCTGCGGAGAATCCAGCCATGCGGGACCCAACGGAAAAAAGGCCATTAATGGATAAGCACTAACTATTTTCGGCCCGACCGAAGCAGATTTTGAATTCGCAGGCGTAGCGCGTTGAGCCGGATAAAGCCCTCAGCATCTTTCTGGCTGTAAACCGTGTCGTCTTCAAAAGTGGCAAAATCGACGCTGTAAATTGATTCATCGGATTTTCGGCCGAGAACGACACAACATCCTTTGAAGAGTTCGAGTCGAACGACACCGCTGACATTTTTCTGAGTTTCGTCGATCAGCTTCTGCAGAACATCCATTTCCGGCGAAAACCAGAAGCCATTGTAAATCAGTTCGGCATACTTTGGTATCAATGAATCCCTGAGGTGCATGACCTCGCGATCCATGGTGATCGATTCGATGGCCATGTGGGCCGCGCGCAGAATGGTTCCTCCTGGAGTCTCATAGACTCCCCGGGATTTCATGCCCACGAACCGGTTTTCGACAATATCGACCCGGCCGATGCCGTGCCGTCCGCCCAGGCGGTTAAGTTTGGTCAACAGATCGGCCGGCCCGAGCGTGTTGCCGTTAACGGCCACCGGGTTCCCGGCTTGGAAGGTGACCTCGATGACCTCGGGCGTGTCGGGCGAATGCCGGGGTGACGCCGTGAGGGTGAAAATGTCTTCCGGCGGAGCCACCCACGGATCCTCCAGCACACCACCTTCGTAGCTGATGTGCAGCAGGTTTGAATCCGTGCTGTAAGGCTTTTCGTGGGTGGTGGGCACCTTGATCCCATGTTTGCGGGCAAAATCCATCAATGCCGTGCGCGAATTCAGGTCCCATTCACGCCAGGGAGCGATAATCTTGATATGCGGCTCATGTGCCAGATAACCCAATTCGAAACGCACCTGGTCATTCCCTTTGCCCGTGGAACCATGACTGACCGCATCGGCTTTTTCTAATTTGGCGATTTCAACCTGGCGTTTGGCAATCAGCGGCCGGGCCAGAGAAGTCCCGAGAAGGTACTGGCCTTCGTAAATGGCATTGCCCCGGAAAGCCGGAAACACGTAATCCCGCACGAATGATTCCTTCAAATCTTCGATATAGACTTTTGAAGCACCCGTGTTGCGGGCGTTTTCACGGATCTCTTTGAAATCATCTTCCTGGCCGATATCAGCCGAGAAGGTGACAACCTCACAATGATAGGTCTCGATCAGCCATTTAAGAATGACGGAGGTGTCCAAACCTCCGGAATACGCCAGCACAACCTTGTTGATTTTTTCTGTCACCGTAAGTCTCCTTCACCAAATAGTGTCCATTCATAAATGGCCTCTATTCACCTTATTGACAGGTGGGCACAAATTATTTACCGGAATGACGGCTGAGCAGCGCGTCCAGGCAACTGATCAACCGGTCGATCTCGGCCGGGGTGACGATCAGCGGCGGAACGAACCGCAAAATATTGCCCTGAACGCAATTGACGAGAAAGCCTTTCTGCAGGCATTCCAAAACGATCGGTTCGCCCTCTTCGGCGAGTTTTATCCCCAGCAGCAGTCCGATGCCGCGCACATCCTCGATGAGCGGATGGTTCTCTTTGAGCTGCAACAGCCTTTCACGAAAGTATGCGCCGGTGCGGCGACATTTTCCCGCAATATCGTCATCCAACATTAACCGTAAAACGGCAAGAGACGCGGCCGTCACAAGCGGCGTACCGCCGAAAGTGGTGGCATGGGATCCCGGTCCAAAGGCTGCGGCCACATGCTCCCGGGCCAGCATCGCCCCCATGGGTAGTCCGTTGGCCAGCGCTTTGGCCAGTGTCATGATGTCCGGTTCGACCCCTTCGTTTTCGTAAGCGAAAAGCCTACCCGTTCGTCCCATGCCGGTTTGTATTTCATCGAAAACGAGCAGGGTTCCGGTCTGGTCACACAGTTCTCTGACTTTCGCCAGAAATCCGGGCGTCGGGCAACAGATGCCGCCTTCTCCCTGAACCGGCTCGAGTAGTACCGCTGCGGTGGTGTCATCGATTTTGCTCTTGAGCGCACCGATATCGTTGAAGGGAACGAAATCGAACCCTTCCAGCACAGGGTCGAAGCCTTTGCGGATTTTATGCTGCCCGGTCGCCGACAGCGTCGCCATTGTCCGCCCATGAAAAGACTTCTCCATGGCTATCACCCGGAATCGATCCGGATCGCACTTTTCTTTGAAGTATATGCGCGCCAGCTTGATGGCGGCTTCATTGGCCTCGGCTCCACTGTTACAGAAGAAAACCCTGTCCGCGAAACTGTTGGCAACCAAAAGTTCGGCCACTTCGGCCTGGGGAGCGGTGTAATAAAGATTTGAGACATGCACAAGGGTATCCGCCTGCCGGGTAACGGCACGGGTCACATCCGGATGGGCATGCCCCAGATTGCAAACGGCAATGCCAGCCACAAAATCGAGGTACGGCGTACCGGACTCATCCCAAACCGTACAGCCTTGACCTCTGGTCAAAACCACCGGGAAGCGTTTATACGTCTGGGCGATAAAATTATCGGCTTTTTTGATTATCTCGCTGGACATATCCTCACCTCCGGCCCGAATCCTACAACGTCACTTCCGTCCCGATCCCCTTGTCGGTAAACAGTTCCAGTAAAAGCGCATGGCGCCTCTTGCCGTTGATGATGGGCACTTTTTCAACGCCTTGCGTCAATGCTTCAAGAGCATAATTAATCTTAGGAATCATTCCACCGGATATGATCTCTTCCTCGATGAGCCGACGGATGGTGTCGGCTTCGATCGAGGAAATCAGCTGGCCGTTCGCATCAAGGACACCGTCGACGTCGGTGAGATAAATGAGCCGGCCGGCCGAGAGGGCCACAGCAATCCTGCAGGCCACCAGGTCGGCGTTGATGTTGTACGTCTCTCCACTCTCCCCCACCCCGACAGGCGCAATGATCGGAATGAATCCCCGTTGTGTCAAAGTGTTTATCACATCCGGGTTGATCCGGGTCACCTCGCCGACATGCCCGGGATCGATGATCTCCGGGGGTTTGTTGTCGCCGTTTTGGAAGACGATGTGCATCTTTTTGGCCTGGATCAGACCACCATCCTTGCCGGACAGCCCGACGGCTTTCCCGCCCTGGTGATTGATCTGCGCCACGATGGCCTTGTTGACCTTGCCGCCGAGGACCATCTCCACGACATCCATGGTCGGGGTGTCCGTCAGCCGCATGCCCTTGAAGAATGTCGACTGAATCCCCATTTGCTGAAGCACGGAGTTGATCTGGGGGCCACCACCATGGACCACCACCGGATTGAGCCCGATGAACTTCAGCAATGTAACATCCCGGGCGAAATCCTCCTTGAGCTGTTCATCCACCATGGCATGGCCGCCGTACTTGATGACGACGGTCATTCCGGAGAATCGCCGGATATACGGCAGGGCTTCGATAAGAATACTGGCAACGTTTTCGTTCATTTTGGTAAACCGGGTTGCGGGTTACGGGTTGCGAGTTACGGGTTACGAGTTACGGGTTGCGAGTTACGGGTTGCGAGTTACGGGTTGCGAGTTACGGGTTGCGAGTTACGGGTTGCGAGTTACGGGTTGCGAGTTACGGGTTGCGAGTTACGGGTTGCGAGTTTTGTGTTTGGGCAATCAAATATATGAAAACCGATCCTAATTTGTTTAGGATCATATAGATTACAGTATGTACCGGCTGAGATCTTCGTCGTCTTTGACCGCGGTCAGCTTGGTCACCACAAAATCCCTGTCGATCTCAAGCTCTTTCTGCTCAATATCGGGTGCTTCAAACAATATATCTTCGAGCAAATATTCCATCAGTGTATGCAGACGGCGGGCACCGATGTTCTCGGTGTTGTTATTCACTTCCTCGGCAATCTTAGCGATTTCCTTGACGGCCTCATCGTCGAAACTGATGGCGACCCCGTCGGTTCTAAGCAATGCGATGTACTGAAGCAGAAGCGCATTTTTAGGTTCGGTCAATATCCGGTAAAATTCCTTTTGCCCCAGGGAGTCGAGTTCGACCCGGATCGGGAAACGGCCCTGTAATTCGGGGATCAGATCCGATGGCTTGGCGGTGTGAAAAGCGCCGGAAGCAATAAAAAGAATGTGGTCCGTTTTCACCGGGCCATATTTGGTCGTTACGGTACTGCCTTCGACAATGGGCAGCAAATCGCGCTGGACCCCCTCCCGGGAGACATCCGGCCCGTGCGAACTATTACGCCCGGCGATTTTATCGATCTCATCCAGAAAAATTATGCCGGACTGCTCGACCTTTTCAATTGCGTTGCGGACGACCTTTTCCATGTCGACCAGGCTCTGCGCTTCCTCCTGGGTCAGAATTTTCATGGCTTCCGCCACTTTGGCCTTGCGCCGTTTGGTCCCCTTGGGCAGCAGCCCGCCGAGCATATCCCTGAAGTTGATACCCAGCTCCTCCATGCCGATGTTGGAGAAGACCTCAACCATCGGCATGGAGCGATCGGTGACATCCAGATCGACGTAACGATCGTTCAAGCGCCCGTCACGAAGCATTTTACGCAGTTTCTCACGGGTCCGCAAAGCAGTTTCGGCTACAACCACCGGATCCCCTGCCTTTTGATCGGGCGGGACGGCCCTGATGCCGCCCTCCGGTTGGCCACCGCGGGGCAGCAAGAGATCGAGCATCCGTTCCTCTGCATTCCGCCGGGCTTTCTCCTGGACGAGCTTGCCCTCCTCGGCCTTACCTGTAGTGACGGTCACTTCCAAAAGGTCTCTGACCATCGATTCGACATCGCGCCCCACGTAGCCGACCTCGGTGAACTTTGAGGCTTCCACCTTTATGAACGGCGAATCGCTAAAGCGGGAAAGCCGCCTGGAAATTTCAGTTTTGCCAACCCCGGTCGGCCCAATCAGGATGATGTTTTTGGGTATGATCTCATCCCGGAGATCTTCCGGGACTTGCTGACGGCGCCATCTGTTGCGCAGCGCGATGGCCATCGAACGTTTGGCCTTACCCTGACCGATAATATACTTGTCGAGTTCCGCGACAATTTCCGTAGGTTTGAGTTGCATCTCAGAGCTCCTCGAGGGTCATCTGCCGGTTCGTATAGATACAGATCGAGGCGGCGATCTTCATCGCTTCTTCGGCGACGGTCCGGGCGTCCAGATCGGTGTGGGCCATCAGGGCCGTGGCGGCAGACTGGGCAATGAGCCCGCCGGAGCCGATTCCGATGATGCCCTCATCCGGTTCGATCACATCACCGCTGCCTGAAAGGAGAAACATCCGGCTCTCGTCTACGGCGATCATTAGAGCCTCGAGACGCCGGAGATATTTATCGGTGCGCCATTCGCGGGCGAGTTCCACCGCTGATCGCATCAGGTTGCCGTTATAGCGCTCCAGCTTACCCTCCAGCTGTTCCGACAAATTCATGGCATCGGCCGTGGATCCGGCAAACCCGACGATAATCTTGTCGTTGTAAATACGGCGGACCTTGCGGGCATGGTGTTTGATAATCGAACTTTGCAGCGTCACCTGCCCGTCTCCGGCAACAACTGTCCGCCCTTTATGTCTAATCCCTATAATCGTCGTTCCGCGTATTTTCATTACCCTATCTCCGGCAATCTGCCGATTGCCCGTCAATCGCTAATTTCTTTCACGGTTGTCCGTAATACGGTGCGCTTTACTACTTGCGAGGATGCGCCTTGTCGTAAGTTTCCATCAGCCGGTCGATACTGACATGGGTATACTTCTGGGTGGTCGACAAGCTCTTGTGGCCCAGCAGCTCCTGAACAGCCCGCAGGTCAGCGCCGGCATCGAGCATATGCGTGGCGAAGGTGTGGCGAAGCACGTGGGGCGACACCGGCACCAGGAGACTGCAATCCCTGACAATCTTATCGAGAATTCGGGCGATGGATCGCGTACTCAATCTTCGATTGTATTTGTTCAAGAACATCGCTCCGTCCGTTGCCGCAGCGATGCCGGTTTCAAGCGCCAGCCGCTGCCGGTAAGCGCTGATGGCATTCAGGGCTTTTTGGCCGATCGGTACGATCCGCTCTTTGGACCCTTTGCCGAACACGCGAATCAGACAGGCATTGGCATCCACGTCGAACACATCAAGCCCGGCCACTTCGGATACACGCAATCCACAGGAATAGAAAGTCTCAAAAATGGCCCGATTGCGAAGCCCGAAAATATCACCGGTTTGAATCGAATCAAGCAGCTGAAACATGTCGTCCACTGAAAGGTAATGCGGGATCGGGTGTTCCTGCTTGGGCGTGAGAATCATGTCGGTGGGGTTTTCCTGCACAATCCCCCGCTTGAGAAGATAGCGGTAAAAAGACCTCAACGCCGAAAGCTTCCTTGCAATGGTCGATTTCTTGTTGTGTTTATGAAGATGCCCCAGGTACTTTCTGATCGTCAGCGGGTCAACGTCACGGATCGGCGCCAAGTCACCCCCAGCTGTTAGGTGACGGTTGGCATCGTCCCCGGCAGCGGCAACAAAACCGTAAAACGCCTTAAGATCTCGGCTGTAGGCCCTGGCAGTGTTGGCCGAATACCCTTTTTCGGCGAGCAACACCTCGATGAATGTTTTGATTGCCTCATGGGTAGGGAGCTGTGCCATGGGTCTGCGCTCGGTTGGTGAACGATTGAACGTTTCAAACATCTAAAACTTATGCAGCAGCCATCTACCGTTAAAACGTGATCAAAGCATCAAGGTCACCCCAGCCACCGACTTCGATAAAAGGGTGTTTTTCGCGGTTCCAGGGTTGCTTATAGAGTATGGGTTCAATACCGACCGCCTTGAGTTGATAACAAGTTTCCAGACGGTCTTCCACGAAAAAGCGCATGCCTTTGTTCAGAAGAACCTCTGCCTTGGTTTCGAAGGAACCTGTGGCCACCACCTGAAGGGACGCCGGTCTTACAGGTACCAAGGCCTCCATCCATGCTGAAATAGGGCCTGGATGCGGCCTGGCGGTAACAAACAGAAGCGGTATTCGGTACGGTGCAATCCGAGCCAATACCTGCCCGGATCCTTCGAACGCATGCAGGGGAGTCGTATAATCGCCATTCATGATCCGTTCGAGGATGGTCCCGATTAATACCGGGTCCATATCGAGACAATCCTCCAACGAATAACACGTCATATCCTCGTACCGAACCCCGTTAACCCGGTAATCCTGCCGGGCAATATCCAGAAATAGGGTCATGGTATCGGCAACCACGCCGTCGATATCGAATGCAATCGTTGATGGATCGATCATGGTTCGGATGGGATCGGCTGATTGTCGGTATCTTGGTACACAATCGTTAAAGTATCACTGACGGTCAGCACCCAATCAGGCCGCTCTGTGGGTTCTTTTCTTCAGTCTGGAAATACGACGCCGGTAAATCGTAGCCATTTTTCTATCGCTGGTTTCCAATGCCGCCTGGCGTTTGACCTTGAGGGCTTTGATCTTCTTTTTTAGCTCTCGCAGTTCACCGCTTTTCTTTTTCTTACTGGATTTGTCGACGGCAATGCCCCGCGCTTCCTTAATGCCGGATAGCAATTCTTCCTTGTTCATTCCGTGCACGCCGATGATTTCGGGGATATCTGCGGCAACCTCCCGGAGTTCTTTGGCCGTCATTTTATCGAGAGGTTTTTCTTTTACCGCCTTTTTTTTACTTGCCATTACTGTCAATTCTCCTTTCGTTGACGCGACGAGAAGGGCAAAAAATTAGCCTTAACCCCAATCCGCCAAAGGCGGACACGTCACGGTGTTGGGACCCTCCCCAGTCAGTGCCAGGGGGCCCCTGCCCCCGGATACTGTTTTACACACGCTATTTTACGCCCGTGCGCCCCTGTGGTTAAATTGGGTAAGATAAACTATTCGATTTGAGCCTGTCAATAATGAATCCCATTTACCCGCATATTTCGGGCCTATTTCATACCCAAATTGAGCGATTTTGAAGTTTGCCGCAGGTACAAGGAAAATGTCGTTCCGCTATACTAACGGTTCAAATGACCAGGCTAATCCTGAGATTCTGTGGGTGGCTCCGAAGCCTTCTCCACCGCTGGCCCCGGTTTCTCCGGGGGTCTTGGTTTACGCTGGATGGGGTCTCAAAGCTTTTGATAAAAGGTTTAAACATTTCGATGGGAATCGGAAAAATGGTCGTCGTATTGTTTTCAGCCGACATCTCGTTGACGGTTTGCAGGTACCGGAGCTGAAGCGCCGTGGGATGCTGTTCGATGATCAGCGACGCATCGGCCAACTGGGTTGCGGCCTGAAATTCTCCCTCGGCATTGATGATCTTGGCCCGTCGTTCGCGTTCGGCCTCGGCCTGACGGGCCATGGCTCTTTGCATTTCCTGGGGCAGATCGATATGCTTCAACTCGACCGTGGCGACTTTGATCCCCCACGGGTCTGTGTGGGTGTCGAGAATTTCCTGCAGCTCGGAGTTGATTTTATCCCTCTCGGCCAGCAGGTCGTCCAATTCCGCCTGACCGCAGACACTCCGGATGGTGGTCTGGGCCAGCTGCGACATCGCGTAACTGTAATTTTCAACTTCCACGATGGCCTTGACCGTATCGATCACCCTGAAATAGATGACGGCGTTGACTTTCACGGAGACGTTGTCTCGCGTAATGACATCCTGGGGATCGACATCCATTGCCACCAGCCGCAAACTGACTTTGGTCATCTTGTCGATGACCGGAATAAGGATGATCAGACCCGGCCCCTTGGCGCCAAGCACTCGGCCGAGACGAAAAACGACCCCGCGCTCGTACTCGTTCAAAATGCGCAATGCGGCCGATAGGAAAAAAACCACAAGGACGATGATGGCGATTGTTGGATATAACATGACGTCCTCCTTTTAGACATCCTGATCGAATATTGCTTTTGGTCCTTTCAAAGGGGCCAACTGATGCCGCCCCGCCCACTAACTCGAATATTTCATGAAACATCCGGGCTAAAGGAGTGAAGATTCAATCGCACCGGGAACGGATCATTCTTAAGCATCCACCGGCTCGACTTCAATGACAAGGTTCTTGACCCTGATCACCCTGACCTTGGCCCCTTGCGCGATGGTTTCATTAGCGATCGCATTCCATAATTCCCCGTGTACGAAAACCTTTCCTTCCGGTGTCAGTGCCTGTTTGACGACACCGATTTCACTGACCAGGCCGCCGGCACCGGTTCGGGGCTTCGAAACCTGGGAGCGAAAGACCAATCCGGCAACCACCACGAAAAATCCTGAGATCATGGCGATCGTCGGGCCGATGACCGTCCAGGATAGTGTCATTCCCGGACCGCTCGAATCGAACAGCATCAGCGATCCCAGAACCAGTGAAACGATCCCGGCGATACTTAACAAACCATAACTGGCGATCTTCATCTCCAGGATAAAAAAGACGATCGCCAGCAGTATAAGCAGGATACCGGCATAGTTTATTGGCAGCGCCTGAAGGGCAAAAAAAGCCAGGATAATGCTGATGCCCCCGATAACCCCGGGAAAAATGGCCCCGGGGTGAGACAACTCGAAATAAAGCCCCGCCAGGCCGATCATCAGGAGGATATAAGCAATATTGGGATCGCTGATGGTCTTGAGAATTTTTGTCCGCAGATTTTCCTTGATAACCACCCGCGCTGCACCCGCCAGCTTCAATTGCCCCTTCTCCTTGACCTTGCGGCCGTCGAGTTGCCGGATCAGATCCTCGAGGTCCTTTGCGATGAGATCAATAATGTTCTCTTTGAGGGCCTCGGTTTCCGTGGCGGAGACACTCTCCCTGATCGCCTTTTCAACCCAGTCGGCATTTCGACCCCGCTGTTCGGCAACACTTCTGGCCTGGGCCACCATGTCGTTAACGACCTTTTCCGACATGGTTTTGTTGATTTCCTGACCACCGGTTCCCACCGGATGTGCGGCGCCGATGTTGGTCCCCGGTGCCATAGCGGCGATATCGGCCGCCATGGTTATCATGACCCCGGCTGAGGCGGCCCGGGCCCCGCCGGGGGATACGTAAACAACGACCGGCACTTTGCTGGCCAGGATGGCTTTGACGATACTGCGCATTGATTCAGCCAGACCGCCGGGCGTGTCCAGTTGGATGACCAGGACGCCGGCTCCGCGGTCATTGGCTCGCGTAATACTGCTGGTTATATACTCAGCGACACCGGGACCGATCGCATCGCTGATCGTCATGACATAAATATCCTTATCCGCGGATTCATCTGCAGCGATCCCGGTGACAGGGTCCAGCATGATGATCAGAAAGCCAATCAAAGCAACGATTGAACGGATTCGATATCGCGAAAGCATGGCCGCCTCAAATAGGATATGGTTGGGAATGGTATGAATTTTTTCTATAATGAAAAATATTCATGATATATGCGGGCTAACCTCTTTGCCCAGTGGGAAGCGGCAATTCCATGGCCCGCATAAGGATCTGCATGTCCTGCCAGACGTCGCGTTTCTTCTCCGGGTTGCGCAGAAGATACGCCGGGTGATAGGTGGGGATCAAGCGGGATCCCATGTAATCAAAAAAGCGCCCCCGAAGCCGGGATATCGGCACGGTCGTTTCGAGCAGCGTTCGCGCGGCAAAGGTCCCCAGAGCACAGATGTAGTCAGGCGAGAGGGTCTGCAGTTGGCGTTTCAGAAACGGTGCGCAGGCAGAAATTTCGTCCGGTTCCGGATTGCGGTTCCCAGGGGGCCGGCACTTGATAATGTTGCAAATATAAACGGTCTCCCGGGTAAGTCCCATCGCCTGAATGATTTTTGTCAGCAGTTGCCCGGCGGCTCCTACGAAGGGTTCTCCCTGCAGGTCTTCATCGTAGCCGGGTCCCTCTCCCACAAAAACCAGACGCGCCTGGGAACTTCCCGAACCGAATACGATGTTCTTGCGGCCCGAGGATAGTTTGCAGCGGAGGCAGCCTCCTAAATCGTGGCGGATATCTTCGAGGGTTTCATTGTCTTTCGCCCCCTTGGCCAGCAGCACTGTCCCCCAGCTTTCCAGCGTGTCAAGACACGGTTGGGAGCAGTCGAACCCCTGCCATCCCATACGGCCCAGTCGGCGAAGCGAGCATTCAATGTCGTCTATGGCGGAGAGCACCGCCTGCCGTTTATTCATGATTGCGCCGATTTGTTCCCCCGGGTTCTCAACCGGTCGACCACCCGGTCGAGGAGAATGTGGGCGATGGTTTCTTTTTCCATGACCGCAAGGTCCTCCCGGGCCCCATCCTCGTAATATAACGTCACCTTGTTGGTATCGCACTGGAACCCTGAATCAGGATGACCGATAAGGTTACCGGCAATGATATCCAGATTCTTTTCAGCCAGTTTTTTGGCAGCATATTTGTCAAGATTCTCGGTTTCGGCGGCAAACCCCACCAAAATCTGATCCGTTTTTCGCCGCCCCAACTCTTTGAGAATGTCAACGGTCTTGCCCAACTGAAGAGTCAGCGTGTTCTGATCCTTTTTGATCTTATTTTCGGCAGCCGTCTGGGGCCGGTAATCCGAAACTGCCGCGGTTTTTATGATGACGTCATATAGATTGGCGTTCTCGAGCACCGCAACGGCCATTTCCTCAGCCGTCCCAATTCTGATCGTATCGACATTGACGGGTGGCGCCAGGTGCGTCGGTCCGGATACCAGTGTAACATCTGCACCGCGGTGTTCAGCCGCGCAGGCCACGGCATATCCCATTTTGCCACTGGATGGATTGCTGATGAATCGCACGGGGTCAATCGGTTCTTGCGTCGCCCCGGCCGTCACCAACACTTTTTTGCGAGCCAAATCCTTTGGGGTCAAAAAGCTGATGAGACGATCGAGAATCACCTCCGGTTCCGGCAATCGGCCGGGGCCCACAGTTCCACAAGCCAGCTCCCCTGAACCCGGCGCCAGGATACCCATGCCGTCCTTACGCAGAATCTCCAGATTCCGCTGAACAGCCTTGTTCTGGTACATGTTGGTGTTCATGGAAGGGCACAGGAGCACAGGGGCGCTGACCACCGTCATCATCGTGCTCAGTGCATCGTCGGCGATACCGTGCGCCAATTTTCCGATCGTATTGGCCGTGGCCGGTGCAATCACCACAGCATCGGCTTCGGTGGCCCAATCGATATGCTTGAAAGACCCCTCGTCACCTTTGTCGAAAAGATCGTTACAAACCGGATATCCGGACAGAGCCTGAAACGTCATCCATCCGACAAAATGGCCGGCATTACGGGTCATGACAACCCTGACCAGAGCGCCTTGCTTGGTCAGCAACCGCAACAGTTCAACGCTCTTGTAGGCCGCAATCCCGCCGCTTACCCCCAGAATAATGCTCTTTTCTTTCAGTGTATCAATCATTACGTGTATAATTTATTTCGACTTTATAGTTTTCATATTCCATGGCACTTTGCGTGAAGAATTACCACTTGCCGGCGCACGAAACGTTTTTCAACACCCTGTTGAATATATAGATGGATGGGGTGCACGTCAAACCTCCCAGCGGTCATACCAAAAATTCTGAAGTATATTTGTTTTTCATATTTTGGGCATTTGAACTTTCGGGATTCGTATTTGTTTCGGATTTCGAGATTCGAATTTCAACTTTAATTGGGCTCGCCGCATGACCCCGGATCGGTAGAACCTCTCCGGGTCAACCACAAAAGATGGCAGGTTTAGAAAATCACTCATCCGCTGATACGTTCTTTTCGAGATACCACCGGTAGGTCCGATGAATTCCTTCTTCGAGTGAAATTCCCGGGCCCCAACCAATGCTCTTGATCCGCGACACATCCAGCAGCTTGCGTGGTGTTCCATCGGGTTTCGACCGGTCCCACTGTATCTCACCGGTATAGCCGACAACATTTTTCACTATTTCGGCCAACTCACGAATGGTCACGTCGGAACCGACGCCGACATTGAGGTGGGAAACACTTGCGGCAATCATCTCCTGCTTTTTACCAATTCCTTTTGAATTCCCTTCCTCCGGGTTAATGCTTTCGGATACCTTTCGGTAACGGTCTTGCGTGATCCCCAGGACAAGAATACAGGCCGCCGCAAGGTCTTCGACATGCAGGAATTCACGCCGGGGGGTTCCGCTGCCCCAGAGTCGAATAAGCGGTCCGCCAGGACCCTTCAAGCCGGTACGAATGTCGTCAGGCAGGGTGCCGAATAGGGCCTCATCCTGGGCAATACCCTCTCGATCACCTTTGGAAGCCAGTTTCGCAAGATGAAATTTGCGGATAAGGGCCGGCAAGACATGGGAGCTCTGGAGATCGAAATTATCGTTCGGACCGTAAAGGTTGGTGGGCATAATAGCCCGGTAATTCGTTCCGTATTGCCGGTTGTAGCTCTCACAAAGTTTGACACCGGTGATTTTCGCTATGGCATAGGGCTCGTTGGTGGGCTCGAGCCGGCCGGTGAGGAGTTCTTCTTCCGTGATCGGCTGCCGCGCATGTTTCGGATAAATGCAGGAACTGCCCAAAAACAGGAGCCGCCGGACACCGGCCTGGAAAGCCGCATGAATGACGTTGGCCTCGATCATAAGGTTTTGATAAATAAATTCGGCCGGATAGATGTTGTTGGCGTATATCCCCCCGACCTTTGCCGCGGCCAGGATAACGACATCGATAGGGGTTTCGGCAAAAAAAACCTGGACCGCCTTCTGATTCAAAAGATCGAGTTCTTTGCGGGTTCGAACAACAAGGTTGGCATATCCGGCGGTTGCCAGATGACGATATATGGCCGATCCGACCATACCGCGATGACCGGCGATGTATATTCGGCTTTGAAGGGGCAGATTCTCTATTATGTTTTGATTGGTGTGGTGTTCCGGCATACGAATTGTCTATTGGATACTTGATTCAGTTCGTTTCGTTCGGTTCAGCTTTGAATGATTTTCTTAAAATAGTCAATCGTGCGGGGCAAGCCTGAATCAAGCCCCGCCGAAGGCATCCACCCCAGTTCTTCTTTGGCAAGCCGAATATCCGGTTTGCGTTGCAGGGGGTCATCCTGCGGCAATGGTTTAAAGACGATTTTGGATGATGACCCGGTCATTTCGATGATTTTTTCAGCCAATTCGAGAATAGTGAACTCTCCTGGGTTGCCGATGTTTACCGGTCCAGTGAAATCATCCGGACTGTTCATCAACCGGACGAGTCCATCGATCAGATCGTCCACGTAGCAGAATGACCGGGTCTGTCGACCATCACCATAGACGGTAATATCCCGCTTGGAGAGCGCCTGGACGATAAAATTACTGACGACACGACCGTCGTTGGGGTGCATGCGTGGCCCGTAAGTGTTAAATATCCGGGCCACCTTGATCTTGATGTCATGCTGGCGGTGGTAGTCGAAAAAGAGGGTTTCTGCACAGCGCTTGCCCTCATCATAGCAGGATCTGGGACCGATGCAGTTGACATTACCCCGGTAGTCTTCACGCTGGGGATGAACCGTTGGATCGCCGTAAACCTCGGAGGTCGACGCCTGAAGGATTTTGGCTTTCACCCGTTTGGCGAGACCGAGCATGTTGATCGCTCCGTGGACATTGACTTTCGTCGTCTGCACCGGGTCATTCTGGTAGTGGATCGGCGATGCCGGGCAGGCCAAATTGTATATTTCGTCCACTTCGAGATATAGCGGAAAAGTAATGTCGTGACGCTGAAGCTCAAAATAAGGATTGTCGAGGAGGTGGACGATGTTGCGTTTGGTGCCGGTGTAAAAATTGTCGACACATATGACGTCACAATTTTCCCCGAGCAATCGTTCACACAGAAATGAACCGAGAAATCCTGCGCCACCGGTAACCAGCACACGCTTCCGTAAGTGCATATGGGGCTCTCCTCCGTTGTAGTTTAATAAGTATTGGGGTCCAATAAAAAATGAAAGGCAGTCAGCGGTCGATAGACACGCTGCCGACCTCTATCTCGCCGACAAGGCCAAACTTTTCGAATGCTATCGGTTTTTATATCACACAAGTAAGCAGTGTTCAAATAAATACCTAATATTCAAATGAATATCTCCATTTTTTCAATTGTCCGCATGCAACATCGAACGATTTTGGCGAACAGATTTCGATCGGCGGACTTGAAATACGACCGCAATCATGGTAACAAGTTATAATCATTTCGAAAGGAGGAATTAGCGTATCGGTTTGTGGTAACAAAAATACAAGCGCCCTAAGATGTCGATGCCGCAGCGGAACCCCACTGAACGACTCGACTGAGCACGCACCAGATTAACTGGTTGTCAATCCTGAACGACCCCTCCGGTTCCAACGCTGCAACTGCACTTACGTGCCCTCCCAAAATTCTCTATCGAAAATCCATTCCCAGAATTTCGATGAATCGGGGAGAGAGCACGCTGCCTTTGACAGGGCGCAGCCAGGCGTTGATCTCTCCGATCTTGGCCTTTTGGGCTATCCGTATTTCTGAAACCCTTACCCGGATGTTTCACCAACTTGCTGAAAATATTTCATGAAACTTACGGGTCAAACAGAGAAAGGAGGAACAAAATGGCATTCAGAGATTTATTCCTACCAAAACTTGCCCATTCGAATCCGGAAGTACGCAAAAAAGCTCTGATGAATGAGAGTGACAAGGGTGTTATTCAGCGAGTTATCGAAAACGACCAAGATCCCGAAGTAATCGAAACAGCCAAAAAGCGATTAGAGGAATTGACGGCATAATATGCCTGCGCTTTTTCTACTACAGGCGGTCAAAGTCCCCCACTGCTGATTGTCGAATTGACTTGACGCTGAAAAATCTTCATCAAAAGCGTGGATTGGATTTGGGGGACAGATCGTCTTTTTTACGGCCGGTCAGATTGGTTTTACTGCCAAGTTACCACAATCGAATATCAGTGAGTTGACGTCGTCAGTGATGAATATTTGAAAAAAGTTTTCGCCTTTGGCCAAAATGGCTTCGAAGGGGGGATTCGCTGGGGTGGCAGGTTTGAAATTCTGCAAATAAAGCCAATAGCTGCCGGGTTTAATGTTGGTGGTTCTCATTTCAAACGATCCGTTCGGAGAAACAGACATTTTGGGCAGATTTGATTCCAAGTTTAAAAATCCGTCAACGATAATTTCTTTGCCTTGGGAGCCGGAAGATATTTCCACCAATTGTAAATAGGTCGATGCAGAAAATTTGTCTTTTATATCCGTAAAATTCGTGATGACACCCTTAATGATAATACCGGAGGCAATAATATCAGCAGGGCTCTGAATGGCCGAATTGTATTCCATAACGAAGAGCTTTTCCTGTGCCCCGTCGAGCATACGATGCTTTGCAACAACTTTAACACCATATTCTCCGGGAAGAGACTCCCGAATTGACACGAAATTACCACTCTGAGCATCCGGGAATCCCTGGAGCTTGAGTCTTTGGGGATTCCTTAGCCTGGTTTCAGCATAGAACCTCCCTGTTTCCGAATCTTCTGCCACCATGTACGGAAATTCGCATCCCAGTCGTTTAGACACAAAATCGACTCTTTTGGTGAGCTCATCGGCCCACAAAGCGACCGAACTCGTAAGGATAAGTGCAGCAGAAAGGAAAACAAGTATTCTATTGATCTTCATTGTCCACCCAGAATGGTTGGTTTCTATAGATACATTTGGCGTTCAATAAGGTGACAGGTATCCAGCTTTATGCAGCAGACAAATTAATTTCAGATTGCTGGAGCGGTGTCAACAGCCAAAATAAGAGGCATGAATCCCACTTGCAAAGAGACCGGTATTGGTGTAAATCGACAGATCATTTCTGCTGCCTGGCACGAGAACAATGCCAGTCGTGCTCTGTTGAGATATTTACTCCCAAATTGAGCGATTTTCAAGTTTGCCGCAGGAACAAGGAAAATGTCGTTACCGCTATAGTGAACTATGCGGGACGGCATTTGACGCCGTAGATGCGGTGGAATTGGAAGGCCCGATGGGTTTTATATTTTCGAAATTCTAATGGGCAGAATTCCTTATTTTTAGTGTTGATTTTCATATTTCGAAAATATGAAACGCTCAACTTAGGTTACTGTATCTTGCATTACACGCCCTGCCCCCGTAGCTCAGTGGATAGAGCACAGGATTCCTAATCCTGGTGCCGTAGGTTCAATTCCTACCGGGGGCACCAACAATATCAAGGACTTAGCTAACCCCGCCAACCCTTTTTGGGTCGCTTGGTCAACAAGATGGTCAACATTTTCCAAAACAGTGTTGACCTGAGAGTTCAACCATTCGGTGTATTGACTCATTGCATCGGTAAGTTGTTTTTCGCTCGGAACGATATAATGCCGATCCATGCCCTTCAATGAGTGACCTAATATCTTGTCGCGGTATTCCTTCTTTAAGCCAGCTGCAACCATGTTGGTTTTGGCGCTTCGCCGAAAGTCCTTAAGGATGATACCTTTCTCGGAATCTCCATACACAAGCCCTGCTTCCTTACAGGCTTATTTGAAAGACCGTTTGACACCGCCCTGCCCTTTTATCGGCTTGCCTTTATAGGTAAACACAAAGTCATGAACTCCGTCGCTGGCAAGCTGCACAGATCGAAACCGGATGCCCATTTTTATTCTCAAGCTTCATCGTTAGGGTGACATCGCCTTCAAGCTTCAAGGTGAAATTACCACGATCATCCCCAACGCCGCCGCAAAAATGATAAAGTGCCATGTTACCGTTTCCCTTTCTTGGAGTCCTTGACCTTTTCCGATAACACCCTTGATATCCAATTGCTCAAGGAGCGCTCTTCCTCCTCAGCCAATCTTCGGCACTCTTCAGCCACATCCTTGTTAACTGTTACAGTGATTCGTTCTGTCGCCATGTTCTGATCCTTTCTCGTTCTTGTATGCATACTTTAGATGCATTAATATGTTGTTTGTCAAGATAAGAATCAGCGCCCGTTTATTGCTGCGATTGTTCCTGTTGCTTCGAATAACGAATTTGTTTACATAGTAATACATTGTATGTTATACTGCGCCCTCTTTATCGTACCTAAATATAAAATATTAAGAGGATTCTTTTAAATGTCGGAACCTTTAATGCTGCTGTTGCTGGGGATAGGATTATTGTTCATTGCTACCATTGCAAAAAAAATAATTAAAACTCCCGATACTCCTCCTGGTTATGCTGAAGAGACCCGCAAGGGAATTAAAGACGATCTGGTAATACATCCAGAATTAGGAGGTTCCCCACATTAGTGTTTGATCTTCTTAAACCTTCAATATCTAAATTGACATATTTCATGGGAGGCTTATGATAGTTTATAAGCGCTTTGCGCCGCGCTTCCCATATATCGGGCGATCCGTCAGGCCAACGGGTCGCCTTTTTTGTTTTTTGAGTTTCCATGTTTCAGTTGCCCATTTTTATTCTTAAGTTCCATCTGTTACAATCTGTATTAACAGGCTGGTAAAAACGATTGCTCTTGACAATACGGCGTAAATGGCTGAACCGGGGGGCCCTACCCCCGCTTCAGAGAAAATGCTCATTTATCTCACATAAACTCCGCTTATTCGTCGGATCTTGCCTTTTCTTGCCGGCGCTCATGACGTTTTGCAACACCCTGTTAAAGTTCAGAACCACTATATAAACGACTAACTTTTTACTGCAACACAAGATGTAGACATGTATAACAAACTGTTATTGCATTGTATTTTTCTATTGCAATTACTTATATATACGCAATACAATTATAGACATCTCCTAATTCGACACGATTATCTTACAAATTGAGATTCTCTATCCGTCTGAAATTAATGGGTTTAAAATGTCTACTCCGATATCTTTGTTATTTATAGGCTTTGGATTAATAATCATCGCTGCCATCGCTGAAAAATTATTAAATTACGAATCAATCTCACACTTGTGGTTTGAGATTAAGAAAAAGTTAGGTATAACCTCACCAAAGCCTGGTTAATGAGTATAGTGGCTCCTTCAACTGTGCCCAAACTCCCCCAATCTCGAACAAAAAGCCTAATTTTGAAATGACTTATACTCTATGAACACTATTAATGGAAAGAAACTGCCGACCGTAGAACAGGTTGAAATTATCATGACCGAGTGGGGTAAACACTCGGTACAAGAATTCGCCAGCCGTTTCAACCTTGAGGAAGAGGTCATCGAGGCCACCATCGAAAGCCTTCAACGCTTGAAAAGAACGCCCAATGTGGAAGACACGCCGGTAATGTCATGCTATCGAAACGATACGTTGGATTCGATTGTCAGATGTGCCGGGTCCAGGCATGGGTATATTTAGCCAACGCTTTGACTAAAACCCAAATTGAGCGATTTTCAAGTTTGCTGCAGGTACAAGGAAAATGGCGTTCCGCTATAGTGAACTATGCGGGACGTCATTTGACGTCGTAGATGCGATGACCCGCCTGAGGCGGATAAAAATTGGAAATCCCGGTTTTATATTTGCGAAATTCCGATGGGCAGAATTCCTTATTTTTAATGTTGATTTTCATATTTCAAAAATATGAAACGCTCAACTGGGGTTAAACACAGTTTTCCCCCCTCACCCCCTCGATCTCCCTATTGTCAAACTGACCCTTTTATCTATCGGGTCGCACGGGTTCGTTTGTTAGCCCGGACATTTCACGTCCCTGAGGGATTCAATGGCAAGGCACTCAAGGGTGCCGCCGTAGTATACCTACTGCAAGCCCCTGACGACTCACCGAATTACATATAAATAGGCGAGAAATCCAGCTATGCAGGATAACGCAGCCAATGGATGCCTCAGGGAGCGCCCAAGGGGTGAAAACTTTTCGGCTTTTCTCTAAAATTCATAAGCTGCAAATTGTACTCTGGCCAAAATACGTCCATTTCGTGTCATGTATCTAAAATTAAATTAGTTTACTCATAGCGGCGAATAGATTTCATGAAATATTTGGGTTAGGTCGCACCATATTACGACAAGCGAATTGATTACCAGATTCTGTGAAAAACAGTTCACAAACATTTGGTATCCCATCCGCGATGGCCTTGCATATAGCTGTTATTTTAGTGTTTTTATAATTATTATATCAGGCATAATTATTGCTTTTCATTTAGGCATCGCCCAGCATTGGCAAACGGCCCATCGCATAAAATCATGTGGAACTGACTCGCAAATAAGGAAAATCACGCCATGCATGCAGCCCAGAACAATACCAATATCGACAGACGCCAAAATGAACGGCATGCCTATGTTCGTTACGTGTTTTTTGCCACCCCCAAGCAATTCTACCAGGGAGAACTCAGGGATTTCAGTCAGCATGGCATTTACATCAAATCAGCTGCCCGCTTGGCCGTCGGTGATATCATTACGGTGGCGCTTCCCTACTCAAACAATGGAAAAGAAAAGCGCAAGGGTCAAATCGTATGGAAAAACAAAGTAGGTTTCGGAGTGGAGTTATACAGAGACCCTAAAAGCAGAATTATGCGCAAAGACCTCCTGTGAGGCAGTGCGAGCACATCAGTTTATATAAACGATCTTGTTAAAATCTTCACCTATCGTTTAACGCTGATCTTGCCGGAATTGCAACGATAACCCTTCCCGGCCCCGTTCGGACACGGTTTCCACGAACCATTGCCCCGGATTTTGAACCTTATGATTTCGATGAAGGATGGTCCGGTCCAGCGTTTACCGGTCGACTGCCAGTATCCCGGAAACCATAGATTTGGCTTAAAAAGTGGCAGCACTCGTCACAGAAATTCTTCCCGCGACCATCTATCACAGCCAGAACATATCCGATAGTACCGAACTTGTTTTGCTCGCCGCGACTCATGGGACAAAGCGCCCCGTTGGATGCGGTGCGGAAGGAAGGATGGTCGGCCAATCCGAAATTGTGACCGACTTCATGCAGGGATACCTTCAGTGTCCGCTGGATGAACAGCTCGTATTCGCCTCTAGTGTTGATGTTTTTCGGGCTCAATTTATTGGTGGATACAACAGCCACATCATTCTTGGTGTTTTTACCGCCAAAAATCGAATTGTAAAACTCGTCGTCGTCCTCGGTTCTTAAATCCGCATCGGTGATACCGAGCGTGTGCCCGCCGTACTCGTCATGCAGGATCATGGTCAGGAGTTCGGCATCGATGCTGTCCATCGTCGGGGCATTGTGGTGCGCCAACTCTACCGCCTCGATCATGCCGTGAAATGTTTCCAGGATTCCATCACCGATCGTTTTCAAACTGCTGAAGGTAATCGTATTTCCCACACGCACAATGATGAGTCTCGATCTGGCATTCAACATGCGCAACCCCACATCGCGGAATCAGCCGACCGATTTCAATACCGTTACCCCCATCGGTGCCCGGCAATGCAGTTTCGGTTCAGCGTCAGTGTTATCGATTCAGCCCTGTATCCAGATTCGATTATAATTATAAGATTTTTAAATTTTTCGAGCAAGAGCCATTGTCCGTGATTTAGCAGCAAGGGTATTGAATAACGGCATAAGTGCCGGCAAGACAAGGAAAAATCCGACTGAAAAGCGGCGTTTATGATTGATAAATGAGCATTTTCGCCGAAGCGGGGGTAAGACCCCCGGTTCAGCCATTAACGCCGTCTAATTAAGCGCATTGTTTTTCACAAGCCTGATAACCCAGGTTGCTATTGACGCCAATGCTCGACAGTGCTACCAGGAAAATGAGCGTAAGGAATCGGCCAACCGTAAGGCGCCGCAAGAATTGATAACTATCAACAACTTGGGATTTCCTTACGCTTTTTTATACCCAGGTTGAGAGGAAAACGTCATCAAATTAGGAAATTAATTACACAATTTACGACATCCCTACCAATGTAAGCGACCACGTCACTAGTAAGATCCACCTGAGATACTTGTAAAAAATAGCGCCTTTCATCAAACAGCAATTATGGCATGGAATCTGCTTTCTCCACATATCTCGACAATGGTAACAAAAGACCGCTTTGAGCTGGCCAAAGGCCATTGCCCCGGTTTTTTCGGAAGAATTCAAATTGCGAATGAATCTAAAAACCAAAGGTGGCGCCCTGGTAACGTTTACCATCGTTTCCACCCAACATATAAGTGAGGACCACTATGCCTTTGCCTCTCGGACATACCGCCATTGGCTTGATTACATATGAAACCGGCGTCGGAGATTCGGCTTTCCGCCGCTGGAAACGCTTCCTTTTCATCGCCATCCTTGCCAACCTGCCTGATATAGACGTCATAATCGGTTTAGTGCTCAAGTGGAACGGGAACGCGTTTCACCGCGGACCGACCCATAGTCTCGTATTTGCTTTTACTGCCGGATTCGTGGCATATTTCGTTGCTCGCCGCTGGTTGGGCATCCAGGGCCTCAGTTACCGGTTGTCGGTCATGCTCCTTTTATCGCACGTGTTTGCCGATGCATTTTTAACGGAATCCTCCGTCTCATTTTTCTGGCCGTTCGAAGTTCATTGGTC
Source organism: uncultured delta proteobacterium (assembly GCA_963848135.1). GTDB lineage: Bacteria > Desulfobacterota > Desulfobacteria > Desulfobacterales > SG8-13 > JARFQH01. The sequence goes on along the minus strand of CAWKCK010000004.1, from coordinate 247,494 downwards.
TCAAGGCCATGCCGGATGGTCCGATATCGTTCATTCGCTTCTCTTTGAGGGCTTCAAAGATGGCTGGATCGTTTTGTGCTGTGCGGTCGGCATCGTTCTGAACCGTTTCGCGCGGTGGACCCTCGCGCAACCCCGCAACCTACCCCACCCCAGCAAGGACTGAATAGGCGCCATCTCTGGATTGACCGGTTTCCGATCCAGAAAGGCGTCATTTCCTGCAAGTTAAATTAAATCAAGTAATTATGCGGAGACATGCTTTCGTTTTTCTCAGAAACAATTCTGACGGCGTGTCCGCCTTCAGGGTGATTGTCGCCGAAATTGGGGAGAAAGACCATTTTAGGACGGAAACTAACTATGGACAAACCGGGGGGCTTGCCAATAGACTTGATACGGTTCCGGTATTCTGCGCAGGAGTGTATCAAGTTTAATGAATGGGGACGGACTCATGAAGCTATCCATCCGCTGGGCCCTGATTGTCGGCTTTCTCGTCTTGATCTGGGGAACATATCTGACAACGACAACCTCGACCTACATCTCTTCCGAAAAAGTCTTGAATCAACATGCCATGGATATCATGGAAAATATCGCCGACCTGGCGATGGAGCAGTCCCAAAATCACCTGGCCCATGCCCATGCCGCCGCCACCCTTACCCGCCGATTGGTCAGCGCCAATGTTGTCGGTATTAACGAGGAAAGTTTCGACAGTCTGGAGCGTTACTTTCTGGACCAACTTGCGATTTACCACCACTTTGCCGGCATTTACCTTGGACAACCGGATGGCGACTTTTTCTATGTCAGCCGTGACACGCAGAAACCGGGTGCGGCATTTCGAACCAAAATCATACAACACAAAAACGACACGCACAGCACACGGCTCATATGGCGCGATGAGCATTTGAACGTCATTGCCAAAACGTACGACACTCAAGACGATTTCGATCCCCGTAACCGACCGTGGTATAAGAGCGCCGATGCTCAACGCCAGATCGTCTGGACCGATCCGTATATTTTTTATACGTCCCAAAAACCCGGCATCACCATTGCCGGCCCCACATACGATGACGGGGGCACGCTCCAGGGGGTCATCGGGGTGGATATCGAGATCGACCAGTTATCGCGATTTATCGGCAACATGAACATCGGCAAACATGGCCGCGCTTTCATGATCAACAACAATGGCGATGTCGTTGCCTTCCCGGATCTTGAAAAAATTAAAACGACCGGCAACGGTCCTTCAGACGGTTACCGTCTCGCAAAGATAGAGGAATTGGACGATGTCCTCAGCCGCAAAGCCTTCTCAGCAATGGACATGAAGGCCGGGCCCGATGGACGCTACCATATGAAGAAATCCCAATTTGCACGCTTCAAACACAACGGGGAATACCATCACGCGATGTTGACGCCGTTCTCTTTTTCCAACTGGCCCTGGATCATCGCCGTTCACTTGCCCGAAGACGACTACCTCGGCACCCTCAAGAAAAACCGGCGCGACAATATCCTTTTAACCCTGGCCCTGTCGGTTTTCGCGACATTGATGGCACTTCTCCTGGCCCGCACCATCCTGCGCCCCATGGCCGATTTGGAGAAAGCCGCCCTCGCTGTAAAGAACAACGATCTGACGACTCAGTTCCAGCTGAAATCCCGCTACAAAGAGATAAGCGAAACCGGAGATGCTTTCGCACGCATGAAGACCGCCATCCGAGACACCCAGGAAAAATACATCGGTATCTTTGAAAATATTCAGGACGCTTATTATGAAACCGCCATGGACGGCACCGTTTTAGAAATCAGCCCGTCCATCGAAAAAATCTCAGAGCTCAAGAGAGACCGTCTAATCGGCTCCAATGTCAATCGCTTCTATAACGATCCCGATTCGCGGAAAATATTCATCGACACTCTCCTCTCCCAGGAGAGTGTGACCGACTACGAAATCGTATTGAAGGACAATCGCGGAGAACCGGTTTACTACTCGGTGAATGCGATGCTCAAAAAAGATGAACGCGGAAAACCGGAAAAAATTATCGGTTCAATGCGTAACACCACAGCCCGCAAAACAGCCGAAGCCGAATTGAAAGAATATCGCACCCGATTGGAAGAACTCGTGCTGGAGCGGACAGCCGACCTGGAGAAAGTCAATATCGAATTACAACACGAAGTAGAGCAACGCCTCGGCACCGAAGCCGAATTGCGGGAAAAAGAAGAAAAATACAGAAACATACTGGAGAGCATCGAGGAAGGTTATTTCGAAACCGATCTGAAAGGTAAATTCACATTCTACAACCATGCGACAACCCGCGCTCTTGGACTGCCCGGAAGTGAATTGCTGGGCATGAATATCCGCCGATTCACCCGCCCGCATACCGCTCAGCGGATTCTCAGGATCTTTGCCGACATTTACCAAACCGGAAAGCCCCGCAGAGCCATAGAGGTTGAGATCATCAACAAGGACGGGGGCAAGCGGTTCATCGAACTGTCTGCCTCGCTGATTCATGATGCTACAGGCCTCCCCTGCGGTTATCGCGGAATCGGCCGTGATGTCACGCGGCGCTTGAAAGACAAGAAAGAGCGCCGGCGGCTGACCGAGCATCTCCACAGGACCCAGCGCCTCGAAGCCCTGGGACGTTTGGCCGGCGGTATCGCCCATGACTTCAACAACCTGCTTATGGGCATCCAGGGCAACGCGAGCCTCATGCTCTCGGCTCTCGATACGGCAAATCCGAACATCGAAAATGTCAGGAGCATCGAACGCTGCGTTCAAAGTGGTGCTAACCTGACACGGCAGCTTCTTGGATATGCCCGCGGCGGTAAATATATGGTCAAACCAACGAACTTGAACGATTTGGTCAGAAAAACGGCCGAAATGTTCGGCCGCACCCGCAAGGAAGTTCAAATTGTCGCATCATACCAGGAGGATATCTGGGTCGTCGACGTTGATAGAATCCAGATCGAACAGGTTCTCGTCAACGTGTACCTGAATGGTTACCAGGCCATGGCTCAAAAAGGCGTCCTGCATCTGCAAACCAGTAACGTTTATTTGGATAAAGAGTTTGTTCAACCGTACAAAGTAACGTCCGGTCGCTATGTCAAGATCTCTGTAAAGGACACCGGTATAGGAATAGCCCAGGATGTTCAGGCCCACGTTTTTGAACCATTTTTTACCACCAAGACCATCGGCAGTGGAACCGGCCTGGGATTGGCATCGGCGTTCGGTATCGTCAACAACCATTCGGGAATCATAGATTTTGCAAGCCGGCCGATGGTGGGAACGACATTTTTTATCTATCTGCCGGCCACTGAAAAACCGCTGCATTCGGAAGAAGAAACAGACGAAAGCATCTACTGGGGCTCTGAAACCATATTGATCATCGATGACGAGCACTACATCCTGGAGGCTTGCAAGGCAATGCTCAATGACATGGGATACACGGTGCTAACCGCTCGAAGCGGTGAGGAAGCCGTCGGTATTTATGGCGAAAAGTCGCAAAATATTGCACTGGTCATTCTGGACATGATCATGCCCGGTATGGATGGGCGCCAAACATATCAGAAACTGCAGAAGATCGAGCCCGAGGTGAAGGTGCTCGTATCGAGTGGCTACAGCATGGACGACATCGCAACGGAGATGCTTGCAATGGGCTGTAGTGAATTTATTCAGAAACCGTTCGATATGTACAAAGTGTCCAAGATGATTCGCCGTATTCTGGATAACCCAGCATCTCAAACTTAGGATTTTCGGTCGAGATCAAGGCAGACCAAGGATCCCCGCTGCGCGGATTTTACATCCGCTTCAACACTGCATATGGACTGCACCCGCAGGCAGACTCAAGTCTGTCGAGGGCTTGAAACGGGGGCGCAACGAAGAAACTCGTCCGGCTCTGGTGGATCGGGCGAAAAGTCTTTTTGGTGGAGGAGAATGCCGGGGATTATTAGCCTGAATATTTCATGAAGTCTGTTCTATACTACTAGTAAAATTGTAGAATTCTATATACTTGAACTGACATTGAAACATAACCTTCAGGGTACAATTTGCAACTTATGATATTTAGAAAAAAATCCAAAAGATTTCACCCTTTGGGCACACCCTGAGGCATCCATTGGCCGCGTTAACAAGGGGTTGCAGTAGGTATAACTACGGCTGCACCCTTGAGTGCCTTACCAATGAATCCCTCAGGGGCGTGAAATATCCAGATTAGCGTCTCGACGGCATACCGCCCCGGTGTCCTACCCGAGAAGCGCTATGCCTGCGGGATCCACCCGCATGGGAACGATGCCTGATGCTGCCTGACTTTTGAAATCCGGAATGCCCCCTGCCGGTTCTAACACCACGCTGACCAATCTTTTTACCGCTGTACCCGTGAAGTGTTACCCGATGTTTATAGGGTACCGCCTTTTTGTGCCCGCCGTGGCCGTAACCCGGTCGCCGGTGATGCTTTTTGAACTTGCGGTACCAGAGATAGCCATATGGATCGTATCCGGGATAATAACCATATCCGATCGAGGTTCGGTATCCGATCCGCTCCGTTGACTCAGTCACCACGGTTTCATCGAGCGGTGGTTGCTCTGGAACCGGTTCCAGGGCTTCTCGCAGCTCTTTTCGCAACCCTTCTACCTGTTCTGTCAACGCCTCGATCTCTTCCTGAGAATTCCGCAACAATTCCGATGGCAAGGGTTCGGAAGCATTGCGCGCTATCTCTGCAGCCGTTTCTGCCACCGGGATCCCTGCCTCAATTTCAGGGGTTTCCATAAAAACGACCGCCGTGTCAGGCGGTGCATAGTTGGTGAAATTCTTTACCCCATTCGAATCCGTCCAAACATAGATGTCTGCAAATACAACCGGCACACTCGCGGCGATCCAGCCTAAGGTGCATATGAAAGTAAATGGTTTCATGATCATCTATTAAATACCCAAATTGAGCGATTTTCAAGTTTGCCGCAGGTACAAGGAAAATCTTGTTCCGCTATAGTGGACTATGCGGGACGGCATTTGACGCCGCAGATGCGGTGACCCGCCTGAGGCGGATATTACGGGCAGACAAAGCCTAAAAAGGGCCAATAGTGCGTGCGTCACTGTTCAACTGTATACAGGCTCTGTTATTGTGCTATAACATATGAAATAATTACCCAAAAAACACAAAATTCAAATTTCAGGGTTTTATTTTTCCGAAATTCCGATGGGCAGAATTCCTTATTATTATTAATTTTCATATTTCTAGAATATGAAACGCTCAACTTGGGAAATAGTTTGTGAACCGCTCAAAGTGGACTTTTATAACTGTTATTCCGGATAACCAACCGGTTATTGAATTATATAATAACCATCATCTCCGGTCGCTGTTAACTCCCGGAACTGTCAAGCTTTGGCATTCGCCCCGGAAAAGCTGGGGATTTACCGATGATTAATATTTCGATAACGAAGTTGTTGATCTATCGAACCGGATTGGGCTCGACCCGACCATTCGTTATCGCCCGCCGCCGAGATGATGATTCAGGCGATCTTGCCACAAAGCCTTTTTAATTACATTCACATCGCCGCATTCGTCGCGGGTGGCCACGATAGTCCCATAATCTTCCGGCTTCATGTGCCCACAGGCATCTCCAGACAGCCCCTGGAAATCAGGATTCACGGCGATGAAATTTTTGACACCCGATTCATCCACCGGCACGCTGCACCCCAGATCCGGCAAAACAATGGTGTCGCTTTGTTCCTTTTGGTTATGCACGAAATAGGCGATCATGTTGTCCTCTTTAGCCCGGAGATTTCATCAATTGGAGGCTTTTATGTCCAAGGCATTTCGAGGTAATGCTGTAGTCAATCTACCGCGATCCTCGAATAACGCCGGCCATGGGAGCCTCCGGTTGGCCCGAAGGGAGCAATCTTTTTAGCTCTTTCATTACATGTTGGGGAGGTACAATGTGTCCCTCGGTTATCCGGTTCATGAGTTTGACCAATACCCCGATATGGCTTCTTTTATTATTGCTCGATGAAAAGATTTCATGAAACATTCGGGTATTAATCTCGAAGCCTGTCACCTTGGCGATCTTTATTCCCTGCCTTAACGGGTTTGTCCCAGCATGGATGTTCATGCCACGACAAGACTGAATCGATAGTGGAGATTGTCTTTCCCATAAAAGTCTACAGTGTAAGCTAAAACCATTTTGAATGAATTTCAAGCTTACCGAATTTTATCAACTTCAGGGGTGCGGTGTCAGGTCTTGCAGCCGATAAGTGCGTTTTACTTTTTCCTAAAGTGAGCGTTTCAAATTTTGAATGGAGGGAAAACTGCTTTATTTATAAGGAATTCTTTTATCGTTTGATTTTAAAATTTGGGATTATCTCCAAAAAAGTTGGTGTTTTTTGCGGGTACATTATTCATATCTTATTAAAATAAAAGTATAAATTAACCGCAGACGCACGCAGACATAACGCAGACAAACCCTTTTTACCCGGGCGACTTGCCCGGGTAAAAGGTGCATGCCTTTCAGGCACAAAAGCGGATGGCCTCGCGTAGCGACTGCTTGTTTTGCCTCCGCAGGTCGCGGAGGCAAAAGTCTGTGTCCGTCAGCGTCTGTCGAGCGAGCGGAGTGAGCGGGCGGCCAATTTAAAAACGCTATGATTCATGCATAAGCTTCGCATCAATATACAACATCTAAATCGGAGAAGAACCAAAATTTGAACCCCACCGGGATTGCCGATCTTTATCCGCCTCTGGAGGGTTGCCGCATATATGGCGTCATATGCCATCCCGCATAGCTGAATGTAGCGGAACGACATCTTCCTTGTATCTGCGGCAACGTCACCAACGGCGAGCAAGCCTCGACAATCGCCCAAATTAGGTTTTTATGAAATGTGCGGACTATAGTTCGACCTATGGTACCCGTGCAGCTGGTGAATCATATTCCTTGACATTTAGGCTTAATATTTTATAAATTATGTAAATTTAGATATTTACAAATCACTCTAAAACGGTATTGATATGTACGAAGAATTTTTCGAATTTACAGAAAAACCTTTCAACCTGGCACCCGATCCCGATTTTCTTTATCTCAGCCGCCAGCACAAAAATGCCGTCTCCAGTCTCGATTTCGGCCTGATGGACGACTCGGGTCTGATCCTCTTCACCGGCGAAATCGGAACCGGTAAAACGACCATCATTCGCCACATGTTGAGAAACCTCGACGATGAATTCAACGTCGCAGTGGTATTCAACACCAACGTCACTGCAGACCAACTGTTGTCTCTCATTCTGGAAGAGTTTGGGCTCAGTCCCGAAAAAGACAGTAAGGCCAGTATTATCAAGGCGCTGACCAATTTTCTTATGGACATGCGCAGCAAGGGCAAACGCCCCCTGCTTATCATCGATGAAGGCCAAAGCCTGTCCTTAGACGCTTTAGAAGAAATCCGGTTATTGTCAAACCTTCAGGATGGCAACAAGATGCTGTTGCAGATCATGCTGGTCGGCCAACCGGAACTGAAAGCCAAGCTGAACACGCCGGCCATGGAATCCATGACGCAGCGCATCGCCATCAACTACCACTTGAAACCGTTCAACCGGGAAGAAACCGGGCAATACATATCCCACCGATTGGATACAGTTGACGGAAACCCCGATCTATTCACAGTCGGGGCTGTTAATATCATTCACCGGATGACCAACGGTATCCCTCGGGCAATCAATATTCTGTGCCACGCCGCCCTGGTCTATGGATTTGCAGACGAAATTCCGATTATCGGCACTCAGGTGCTGGAAGAAATCAAGGCTGATACGGGCGATACGGGTTTGGGGGTCGACCGATGGTTTCAAGATGAATACGAAGAACCAAAGGAGGCCTATTCTTACAGAAAAACAGAAACACCGTCCAATCCCGTGCCTGCAGTCAAACAAAGCGGTCAGCGTGAGTTGGAGAAACAAGTTGAAACGCTTGAAAGGCGTGTCGAAGAATACACTAAAGAGTTACGGGATACGGTCAGGGTGATGCTCGCCAAAGAGCGCCTCCGTAGCGACAAGCTTCTCATGGCCTTTGCCCAACTGAAATCCAAATATGAAATCCTGCAAAAAGACGTCGCCAACAATAATCATACGGTTGAGGGGCCGCCAGAAGCGGACAAGACGGTCAAGCCTCTTCGCCGGGAGAAACCATTTTCAATTGTGGCAGAGCAAAAAAATGCCAAAGGCCAAGATTAATTTACCAAAACATAATCCCACCATTTGATCACATATTTCACGCGCAAAAACTACTACGCGCCATTTAATTGCACACCCACTCATTGTAATCGACTTTGAATATCGTGCAACATTTCCCCAAAATTTGACTTATACGGCAGGGGACGATCGAGGTGTTGTCTAAACAAGGTGAGCACTGATATAAAATAGATTCGCTTTCCTTTAAGGCACAATGCTCCGGACACCTATCGCAGGTTTGACCACAGTCACCGGGTTCTGTCATCCCTATGGTTTGCCACTGTTTATATTTTCCTGCTATAAATATCCATAGCGGTCCATTGTGAAGAAATTCCGCACCGCCTTCATACACATACTCATCGACACCGCCAAATACGCAACCGGGTTTTAAACTACTCCATTTTCCTGCCGAACATCTCAGCGAGCCTGTGGTCGTATATCCATTGGCGTCTGTAACAGTAATTGATGCAGATCCGCAGGCAGTAGAATTGGAAATGAGCACATTGTTCCGCTCGCTGGTCTCCTCATCTGCCAGAGAAAAACCATTGCCGCTGACCGTCCACGTAAAAGGCGGATATCCGCCAAATACGCCGACCGTTGCTTCGCTGCTTCGCCCGATGGTCTGTGGGTTACTCGGAAGCCAATAGAATTGCCAATTTTTTTTATACTCTGCGTTGCCGGCTATGGTGCAGGGTGGGGTGTCGCAGGAATTATTTTGGGCTATAGCAAATGAGTTACAATTAAGAATGATGAAACTACACGAAACAAAGAGTCCAAAAAACCTTATTGAATAAAACTTTAAAAAGTAGCTCAAAAAAAACAGAGACCGAAAGATTTTGCAAAGTACTGCAAGTATCATAGATTTATAAATTACCAGTATTTGTTGTACACATTCTCGTTTGTTTTATTTTTCTTATAATTTCAAAAATAAATAGGATAGTCCATGTTCTCTATAAATTATCCATAGTTTACTTTTCACCTTTGGTAATTAGATTTAGTGCTCGGGTTGTGCCATTAACCATAGGACATATGCTATAGGTATTAACGAAGCCATAGAACCAATGACAGGTATATACCAATTCACTTTTAGTCCTTGTAATAGCCTGTCATGCATAAGAAAAACCGCTATGCACCCAATTAATCCACCAAATAATAAAGGAAGAAAACCTAATGAGATCACATAGCCGAACAATTTTGCCACTTGATCTGCAGTATATATCATATGAAATTGAGATACTATAAAACTTAGAACGACAACAGCTATACAGGCAAGAACATTTCTCATAACAAAATTCCTATGACTACTGTAGCAATTAAAAATAGCAAATAAGTTACCGTTAAATTGCAAATTTGATCTGTATTAGGGTCAAAACTCCCCGCGGCAAACCGCGGGGAGTTCCATATCTAACAAAAGTTAATTGTCTACCAATAATCTAACAGCCCCTGATCTAAAAAGGTTTTTTGGTTAGGATAAAGGCCCGGATTCAAACCAGGAGGATCAAAATCTGGTGGGATAAAACCACCAGCATCTCTGATTATGCCTCTCGTAGTTGTGTGGCAATTACCGCTTATATCACCACCATCTCCACCGAAGATTTTGTATAATTGTATTTGGGTCATTCGTCTATTTTCAGCAGCGAGAATAACTGCTTCGTCCCATTCGTAAGATGTCATTCCTGCTGGAGGAGGAACAGTGATTGAACTTGTTACAGGCAACCGTTCGGGTCCGTGGTCAGTTGGATGGTTTTTTCTTACTACATTTAAATCATATTTGTTTTGGTAACTACCATATGTAGTTGTATTTCCAACTCTGTCTGTAATTCTAATATAGGTATGGGCCCCTGCGCCTTTCGTTCCAATAACACTTCTCGAATGGATCTGAACTATAAGCCCCAAAAGATCATAATTATTAATCGGATTATTTTTCACATAGGCAAATAAATTCATCCCTCCCGCCAACCCAACCGGATCCGCCCTGAGATACCTCCCAATCTTCGGATCATAGTACCGATGATAATTATAGTGCAGTCCTGTCTCCTGGTCATAATACTGGCCGGGAAACCTGAAATTGTTCTGCGGTGTGGATTTCGGGTTTACCGTCGCTTCACCGAAGGGCTTGTTTGTCGCTTCCCATACAATCGTATTAGTGGCATTGGTGATCATCAGGGGTGTCCCCAAATGATCATTTAAATAATAATAAAAAGTCCCGCTGCTATTATCCACCATTGCCGTGCGGCTGCCGCCTATGTAAAGGTAATCCCAATCGATGGTGCCGTCCGGCTCGCCCTCTGCGATGATGTTGCCGTCAAAGTCATAGTGGAATACGGTCACCGTCTCGCCCTGTGACTTTGAAATTCGTTGTCCTAGTGCATTATACACGTATTCACCCTTGGTTGTCGACTCCTCGTCCACGCGAATCAATCGATTGTTCTGGTTGTAAAACAGCGTAGAACTGCCGGCAACCGTCAGGTTACCGTTGGCGTCGTAACCATAGCTGGTGGTATTTTCGTCATTGACACGGGAGCTGAGCTGGTTCGTGCCCGGAACATAGGTATAGGTTTCGAGCAAGTTGTTTGCCGATTTGGTTAACCGGTTGCCGGCGTCGTCATAGGTGTAATTGTACGTCCCGTAGGGGCCGACAGTGCCGATCAAGCGCCCCAGAGCATCGTAAGTATAGTCCTGGTCGACCCAGGGCGTGCTTGTCCCTCTAATAGATTTGAGGTTACGATTGGCATCGTAGGTATAAACCTTCTCCATCGGTGTTCCGGGGTTGGAAACAGTCATACATTCGCAGTCGCCGGAATGTGTATTCACTGTTCCGCCAGATCCGCTTGTCAAAGACCGAGGCCGGCCGAAGGGTTGGTAAACGAGATTGTCGACCAGTGCGACCGTCGACCCGTCGAGTGTCGTTGAAACACTTTGAGCGCGACCGTTAGGATAGTGAGCGATATCGATTCTTCTGCCGGAGGGATACACCATTGCAAGCAGCCTGCCGCCGGGCGAAAAAGTGCGATTCAATGGATAAGGGACGTTTTCAACGGTGCTGCTCTTCGCGACCAGACGCCCCCGATTGTCGTATTCGAAAGTAGTGTTGCCGGATTCATCCACTATCCCGGTGAGCCGCCCTGCGCCAAAAAGATCGGCATCATAAGAGTAATTGATATTCTGGGCAGCATCCGGGAAGCTGGCAGTGACCAGTCGATTGAGTTCGTCATACGCGTATTGCACAATGATGCCCTTGGCATCGGTTTTTTGGATCAAGTTGCCAGCCGCGTCATAGACGTAGGACGTTACACCAGTATCCGGTGAGGCATACGTCACCACCCGTCCCATGTCGTCGTATATAAATGTCGTTACAGAGCCAATACCATCGACAAAGGCGTTCAGATTGCCATGGGCATCGAATCCATATCCGACAGAAGAGTTGTCCGGTCTGAATATATCGGTCATTCGTCCCAATGCATCGTAAGCGTATAAAGTCGTGTGGTTTTCCGGATCTTTGACTGCAGTCACGTTGCCGGCATCATCGTAAGTGTATTCGGTGAAACTGTCGTCGGATTTGATTTCCTTCCAAAGTCGCCCCGGAAAGCCCGGATGCTGATAGTTCCATCGTTTACGGGAAGTGCGCGCTCCGGAGGCATCGTGTTTTCCCTGCTCGATGAGGTTGCCCTGAGTATCGTAAGTATAGGCGATAAAATTATCGTCCATATCGAATTTCCGCGTCAGGCGACCATATATAGCATCGTACTCGAATTCGCGGCTGACGCCATCCTCATCGGTGAATAAATAGGGCTGGCCGCCCGTGTTGAAGACCACCCGGTTGGTGCTGCTATCCGTTTCATGTATTACGGTGATCGTTCGTCCACGGCCATCGTAGACGAAATGATCAGCCTGGCCGTTGACATCGGTGATTGTTCCTACCTGCCCGGCGGTATCGTAATTCGAATACATGGTCGCGCCGATAAGCGGCTGGTTGATTGATAGGAGATTGCCGCTGTCGATATGGTATGAAAAAGTCATCGTATCGCCCGGTCCAGGCCTTGGCCCATCGATACCGAGCAGCTGTCCCGCCGAATTGTAAGTCAAAGCCGTGACATATTCGAAAGAAACGACATTACCGTTCCCGTCATGGGTAAAGCCTTTTTCTATGATACGTGTAACCGTTCGAGCCGGGTTTTCGTTGGGTATGTTATTGCCGTCATCATCGTAGTCCCATACGATTTCCTTGTCCCCTTCCCCGAGCACACTTGTTTCGTTTCGGCTGAGAAAAGAGTTCATTTCCGGGTGATAGGTGTAGTTAATCGTGCGTTCCACCGATGTACCGGCCGCCCAAATGATCGCTCCCGGATTACCCCGTTGGTCGTACGCCCGGAACTGACGCACGGTCCCGCCACCGTATTCGACTTCAGCGAGATTCAATTGCGAATCATATTCCCAGCGAACGGCATTCTCCCTGCTGTAAGGGGGCAAGGCAGGGCCTGCCATGGCAAAAAGGCGCCTTCTGCCGCCAACATCGCCGATTGTATAGGTTCTCAGAATCCCGTAAGCATCGGTCACCGCCACATGGGTGTCATCGGGATAGGCAAGAGTCACCTCTTTGCCGAAGCGGCTGAAGTTGGCGATACAGCGATCCTGATCATCATAGCCCCAGGTGGAAATCAGATGACCGGCCGTGTTGCGTTTCTCGGTGAGGTTATGTGGATCGTTGACATCGGCATAGGCGTATTCAATACCGGATCCGTCGGCATAGGTAACGCTAATCAGGTTCGAATCACCATCGTAATCAAAGCGGGCCCAAACCCCGTCAGCCACACCATCTGTCACCGGACCGATGAGTTCGGCAATCAAACCCTCGGCATTGTAACTGAACGTCAGAACACGCCCACTGGCAGTGTCTGTTACCGTTTCGAGCAAATCCCCGGAGTCATACGATAGATTCAGACGGTTGCCTTTTTCGTCAGCGAGCCAGATCAGTCGCCCATCGGCAGAAAATCCGCACTGGGTGCCGTCCAGGCGGTACCATATATATTCATCAGGAATGAATTCGATGCGCGTCTTTTCGTTGAACGCGCCTTTGTATGACCCTGGGGAGTCTTCGATAAAATAAGCCGCCCGCCCGGACTCATCGACAACCTTGAGGTAAAACTGCCCCAAAAAGTTAAAATTCGACTCAAGCGCAAGCGAATAAGAGTGATGCCACCCGTAGCCCGAAGACCCGAGAGAATTCGATCGGCTATTGTAAACAGCTGCGAAAGAAAGCCCTCTGCTGTTGGGGGATGCAAAGTTGATGTCTGTCCGTTTCTCGAGAGCATTTCCGTTAATGATTCTCACGGTTTCAGCGACAAGGCCGCCTCCGCCATTTTGTTCATTAAAAAGCAAACCAAGTTCGAGGTCCTCGGGAGCCCCCGGAGGACAGTCAGATTTACCATAGCTGGAAAAAAAGACGTTAAAATCGGACGTGTCGATATCGCCGTCTGAATCGAAATCACCACCGCAATCGGGCCCAGTGAAGCAATTGGTCGCCAGGCTGAAGGCGAAAATGGCCAAGTCCGCTCCATCGACATCGCCATCGCGCTTAAAGTCAGCCGCACATGGGTTCGGTGCTGTCGATGCACCCGATAACACGACAGTGCCACCGTTTGGAAAGCTACCATCAGTGCCCGGCAGTGGTTCAGATATATCGAAATTGTCGGAATTGGAGGGATTTATGTAGAAAAGTGAAGAAGCGAGGAGAATGGTATAAAAAATGGCAACCCAGGGTGTACCCTTTCTAAACATCACTCTTTCCTCTGTGGTTCTCAGAATTGCTTAACAGGCAGTCGAAAAGCTATTCTGCTACGTTTAACAGGCAGTTGAAAAACGATTGCGCTTGACAATACGGCGATAATGGCTGAACCGGACCCTACCTCCGCTTCAGCGAAAATGCTCATTTATCACACTTAAACCCCGCTTTTTTGTCGGATTTTGCCTTGTTTTGCTGGCGCTTATGACTTTTTTCAACACCTTATTAAATTAGGTTCTTCTCCGATTTAGTTGGTGTAAATTGATGCAAAGCTCATGCATGGATCATAGCGTTCTTAAATTGGCCACCCGCTCACTTCGCTCGCTCGACAGACGCTGACGGACACAGACTTTTGCCTCCGCGACCTGCGGAGGCAAAACAAGCAGTCGCTGCGCGAGGCCATCTGATTTTCTGCCTGAAAGGCATGCACCTTTTACCCGGGTAAGTCGCCCGGGTAAAAGGTTTTGTCTGCGTTTACGTCTGCGTGCGTCTGCGGTTAATTAATACTTTTATCTTAATAAGATATGAATAATAAACCCGCAAAAAACACCAACTTTTTTGGAGATGGTCCTTAAATTAAAAACCGGTTAGCGTTACGCCGATTAAGGCAACCGCTAACCGGTTTAAATCAACCGTATAGGACTGAAGTCGATGATCCTTTGTCTGCTGCATCGTGAGAGCCGCCGAAATCGAGAGTTATCCACACGTCTGTATACAGAACAACAATTAGAATGTCAGCATTCCCGGAATCAGAAGAAAGATGTCTTAACCCCTATGCTGACAGCAATGAAATTGTCAATAACTTTTAGAAATAAATACTTGTCAAATACTTGTTTTTATTATTAATGTATAACTTTGTAGTTAAAAGTAATGAAACTGCCGTTTAACGAATGACGACGTAGATTTCATGAAGTCAATATCCGTAAATGAAGCTGGAGGATTAGTTGGTGTAAATTGATGCGAAGCTCATGCATGGATCATAGCGTTTTTATATTGGCCACCCGCTCACTTCGCTCGCTCGACAGACGCTGACAGACACAGACTTTTGCCTCCGCGACCTGCGGAGGCAAAACAAGCAGTCGCTGCGCGAGGCCATCTGATTTTCTGCCTGAGAGGCATGCCCTTTTTACCCGGGAAAGTCGCCCGGGTAAAAGGGTTTTTCTGTGTTATGTCAGCGTGCGTCTGCGGTTAATTTATATATTTATCTCAATAAGATATGAATTATTTGTCCGCAAAAACCACCAACTTTATTGGAGACGATCCTAAAATCTCAAACGGGGTACCCCAATCATAGAATGTCGAAGGCTGTTTGGGTTTAAATGCCGCCAAAAAAAATGGCATCTCACCAATTTGTTACGGTGAAATGCCATTTTTATCAGGTTCTGTGCCCGGCTCTTCGGCCGGTTATCTTATCGAAATGCTTTTCAGGGGTGGATGTCGCATTCCGCTCTATCCAAACTCAAATAATAAAAGGGGGGAATCAGTGGTTGTAGAAAAAACCGTTCGAAAAATAGTTCGTTTTTTTGACAACCACTATATCTATTTTGGTATGGGGTCACAGGGTTGCAACATCGAATGTGCTTAAGACCACAGAATAGTAAGCGTTTACAGGGTGCCGCAGATGCAAGGCGTCGGGCGCGCAGACGTACTTTTGTACTTCAAGTGCCCGACAACAAAGCAGATGCGGTGCCCTGTGAATGCTTACCTATTTTGCGTCTCCCTTATAGTAGTTATGATAATAATATCCTTTTTTGGATATATGCGACTTGTTGAGTACAAAACCCATGAATTTTTCTTTGGGAATGAGTTCCACGGCTTTTTCGATTTCTTTTAACGGTGTTTTGCCCTCCTCGACCACCATGATTACGGCGTCGACCAGCTGCGAAAAAGTCAGGGCATCGGCTCCACTGAGAAGCGGCGGCGAATCGAAAATCACATAACGATCGCTGTAACGGCTCTTCATCTCCGCCACCAGATCTTTCATGCGCTGTGATCCAAGCAACTCCGCACTCTCGATTATGGTGTCCCCACCGGAGATCAGGGTCAGTTTCTCCACCTTCGGCCACAGGATGAGGTCTTTGAGTGGACGGTCGTTCAGAAGGTAGTCGGCAATCCCCTTGTCACTGTTGAGCCCAAGATAGGTGTGGATTTTCTGCTGGCGCAAATCGCAATCGACCAGCAAAACGGTCTGCCCGTATGCCTTGGCAAAGGTCAGGGCCAGGTTGATCGATGTCAAAGTCTTGCCCTCGCCAGGCCGGGTACTGGTGACCATGATGGTATTCCATCCCTTTTCCTTGCTGCGGTGCACAATCTGTGTCCGCAGGACCTTGTAAAAATCGAGTTCGGGTGCATCGGGCGACAGGCAGACACAGCGGTTCTCCTGGACAAGCGCCTCATTGAGCGAAACCGCTGCCGAATCGCTATACACCGGCGGTTTTCCCTTCTCTTCCGGCTTGACAACCGGCCGCGCTTTTATGGCCTTAACGGGTTCCCCCGACAAGGATGTTGTCGGCTTCATTCTGGCTTTGTCGATCGCCTTTTGTAATTTCATCGGTATCCCTTCGCAATTTTCTTTCTAAAATAGCTTCATATCGAACTGAATGACAAAGTAAAAAGTTCAAGTTCAAGGCGCGCGATTCTTACGATACGAGGCGTACTCAAGGTACGCCGCAGGGGATGTGAGATGATGCGCAACACTGAAATTGGGCTTTTTACAAAGTCATTTTTATATGGCCATCTTGCGCATCAACTTGGCCCAAAAAACATTCAAATCCATGACCTGGAAGTGAAAAACAGTGACACTGCCAATCACCAATAGAACGATCCCGGCCACCCAGGCAAATTTTTTCACTCTTTGCCGCGCCGTATCCGCGGCCGTCACGATCAATGGAATGGTGGCCAGAACCGGATAAGCGGTGGCTTTGCTCAGATGTTCGATGCTGCGGATCGATGTGTCACTGAACTCCCGCAGAGCAGCAAAACCGACCCCGGCGCCGATGCCCAAAACCACACCGATGAGAAGGATCGCCAACCGGTTGGGCTTGAAGGGTTTCTCGGGCAATCGGGCTGGATCGATCAAGGTAAATCGTTCACCCTTCTGCTCGGTTTCCAGTCCCTGGGATACACGGGCCTCCATCAGCTTCTGCATCAAATCGTCGTGTTTGGCCTTGGTGTTGTCGCGCTCGGACAGAAGGGCATTGTAAGTTTCCTCGACCTTGGGTGTTGTCTCGATATATCGTCGATAGGTTTCAGCCTTGGTGTTCATGTTTCGGATCTGTGTCTGGATCGATCTGATTTCTGCCCGGGTACTCGAAAGCTGGGAGGCCATGGTGATGTAAGCCGGGTTGTCCGGTTTGGTCTTTCCTGAACCGCTACGGCCGTTGTCCAGTTGACGTTGGAGCTTGGCAATTTCCGCTTCGGCCTTGCGCACATCCGGATACTCGTCGGTAAATCGGCTCTTCAAGTAAACGAGCTCGACTTTTAGTTCCTCCAGGCGTACTCGGTCTTTTTGAGCAGCCTCCAGTTCCGGCGACACGTTGGCCAATTCCCCCTGGAGTCGACCTTCGCGTTCCTTCTGGCTGCGGAGCTGTTCCTGAAGGAGTTCGATATTGCGTTCAAGATTATTTAGAGTCTGCAAGTTCACCTGCATCAATTCGGGCAGGGTGTTGATGTTTTTTTCCTTGAAAGCGGCCAAACGGGATTCGTCCTCATCTAGATCGGCTCTGACCCTTTTCAATTCATCTTCCAGGAATTCACTGGTTTCCCGGGTCTGCCGCGCCCGCACTTGAAGGTTCTCGTCGAGAAACAGTGAGGTCAACACATTAGCCACCTGCTGAACCTTCTGAGGTGTTTCCTGGCCTTCGTAGGAAAGCGTAAAGGCAATTGTAGCCTCTGCAGGCCGACCGCTGCGCCGGTCAATCACCTCGGCGCTGATCGGTTCCATCAATGTGTCTTCACGCATTTTGTTCACAATCTCTTCGGTGGTCCACTTGTCGCGCAGTGACGCATAAAGACCGAAACGGTTGATAATCTCCAAGAGACGGGTAGAGCTCATGATCCGCTGGTTAATCGACTGCAATCGCTGCTCGGCATAACTCGTGACCGACGCCATCACGAATTCGGCCGGGATTTCCTGTTGCTCGATCAGGATCGTCGCCGTTGACTTGTAAACCGGTGGCAGCAGCAGGGCGACAGCCGCTGCCGCCAGAAAGACGATAATCATCGGCAGTATCAGGCTCCACTTACGTCGTTTCAAGATACCGACATAGTCGTCCATCGCCATTTCGTTCGGTTCCATTATATCTCCTTATATAAATTTTTTACTTAAAAATTTATATTTTTATTCTAAAATCGGCCAATCAAACCCTAACTGCAGCCAAACCAAATTGCGGCTCCGGTCATTGTCGCGGATTCGGTCGTCAACACGGGAGTAAGTGTAGGAGGCTTCCAGGTAAAGTTTGTCGAAGATGATGTCGAAGCGCAACCAGGGTCTGATGTTAAACGTATGCTCATCGAGGGGAAGAATGGCCAGTTCTCCTGAATTGGCTTTGTTGATGTAATACCCGGTTGCAAACCCCGTCCTGCCGCGCTCAGCAAAGCGGTAGAAGATGTCGAATATCCCGGATGTACGCTGGGCAGACCCGTCCCGGCCGCTGGCCGGCTCGATGCCGTAATAAATGGTCAAGTTGGAACCGACGTATTCACCCGTGTAACCGATCTTTAACGTGCCGGTCCCGCCCCAGGCGCTGTATTTGAATTGGCGGCCCAATACATTGAATTCCGTATCATAGTAATTCGGCCCGACATCGATGAGCAGCTGCCATTTTTCGGTTAGATCATATTCCAGCCCCACGGTGCCGATAACCACCTTGGTCTCCGTGCCGGTTTCCGGGTATTTGAAATAATTGTAGCCGAAATTGAGTCGACCTGCAGTGTTTGCCAGATATCGATCGAGCCGGTGGACAAACCCCAGCCCGGCTCGGTGGGCGCGGTAATCGGGAAAAGATGCATCGAACTCTCGCGGTTCAAAATCCTGGCGGGTGTACCGGTAGTAAAGGTTCGAGGCGGTGATCTCGGTAAAAGCATAGTCCACCTCCGCCCCGTAGTTTTGGATCTGGCGGGGAACTGTACTCAGGATCAGGCCGGAAGCGGCCACATCACGGTCCGGCCGGGAGTCTTTCGAGTAGGCGGCGTCAATCCTGGCGCCGAACCGTTCCGTGAACTTGTAACCGAAGCGGCCTTTGTAGTACTGGTCCCAGCTATCGAGGTCTTTTTCGTCGGCATAGATCAGCCGCTCCACGATCCCTGACAAGTAAAGATCGGTCCTCTCGGTCTGATTAAGAAATTTGAGCCCACCGGAGAGCGTCGTGATGAAATCGTCGACCGTGTCTTCAGCGGTGAAAAAGATGTTGTCGTTGTATTCCCCCCTGGCCCCAAGAAAAACGTCGAGTTCCCGCCTGTCGGCAAAGGCTTGGCTAGCCGGCCAAAAACTAGGGAGAGTAACGTCAGCCCGATGAAGATTTTTTTAGTTGCCATCCGCATGCAGCCTCCGATCGCCATCAACTGGTGTAATCCGAATGCTATCATTTATTCTTCTTTCAGCTTTGAGAGTACGGGTTGCGGGTTACGAGTTGCGTGTTACGGGTTGCCTCCAACCTCAACCCTCTAACCTCCAACGTGCTTCTATTGCTTTGACCTTTCAGCTTTGAGCTCACTTTCTTTTGTCTGTATCTATCTGCGCAAATCTGTGCCCTATTTTCAAACTTTAGTTCACTTTAGGCACTTTGAACTATTAATCTTTCATCTTTGACCTTTCAGCTTTGACCTTTGAGCCTCTTCCTGTCTCTCACAGAGCACGCTGAGTAAGCAAAGCTCTTAAGTTTGTAATTGGGGCCCAACCCTTCAGCCTCGGACACACACGGATCAGCACAGATTTTATGCCCGGTCGACTCCTTCGACAAAGCTCAGGATAAATTGACCGGCCAAAACAGGCCACTCGCTGTGCGGGATAAAAACCCGTCTTTTTTGTTTTTTCACCTGCAGGGTTGACTGTTTCTCCTTTGTGAATGCGCGCAAAGGAAAATTTATCTAACGTCTGTGTTTGTCTGCGTGGGTCTGTGGCCCATATATCTCTGCGCCCTCGGCGCACTCAAGCGACCAACGGGAGCGGGTGTGAGATAAATCCCCTAATCCCTCAATTCCTGAATATTCCCTTCCCTTCCTTTGACCTTACTTTTAGCGGCACCGCCGCGTTATATAAAATCGCGAGCGATTTTATTAGGGTACGACAACCACATCCCCTCTCACCAGCTGAATGTTCTGTTCCAGTTTCTTCCCTTCGGTCACATCATCGTAATCGAAATCGAAGATCTTGGTATTACCGTCTTTTTTGCGGAAGACCTTTATCTGTCCGCGCTTGGCGAAACTGTTAAGTCCGCCAGCAAGAGACAAGGCCTGTAAAACGTCGATGTTGGTGTTGAGTTCAAATCGGCCGGGCCTGTTTACTTTTCCCACCACGTAGACCATTAAGCTGTTCATCTGATAAACGCTTATCGACAGTACCGGATCCGGAACGAAGCGGGCCAGCCGGGATTCGATTTCTTTTTTCAGCTGCGCAACCGTCCAGCCGTCGGCTACCGCCTCGCCAATCAGCGGAAAGGCGATTTTGCCGTCAGGCAATACGGTTACCAGTTTGGTCAGGGCTTCTTCCTTCCACACCGATATCTCTAATACGTCACCGGGCCCGATGATGTAATCCTGTCCCAGTGCCTGTGCGGTCGTGTCAGCCGCTCCAGCCGTCGCCGCTACCACCGTCAGGCAAACAACCAGGACAAATAGCAGTTTCCCCTTAAATGTCGTCATCTTCATTCCTTTCCTGAATAAAATTTCCTTCGTAAATTTTATGAAACAAGTGCTTGAACTATAGCAGACTATTGAGGAACTATTCCGATAACGGACGACACCTATATGGTGATGACCCGTTCAACGCCAAAAATTATCTCTGCGCCCCCAACGCGCTCGAGCGACCAGCGGGAGCGGGTGTGAGATATCCCCTAATTCTCTATTTCCAAATCCTTATCCCCTTGAGATTACGGGTTGCGCGTTACGAGTTGCGTGTTACGGGTTGCCCCCGACCTCAACCCTCCAACCGCCAACGTGCTTCTGTTGCCTTGAGCTTCGAGCTCTTTCCCCATCCGCGCCCGTCTGCGTGAATCCGTGTCCCCTATTTTAACTTCAGGCACTTCCAACGTTGATCGTTGAGATCGTCCCGGTGAAATCCGCTTCGCTCGTATCTTTTGAGAATTTCACAGGATAAATTTTGAACATTTAGATAGTTTTCTTATCAGGGATCAGGGACGCAAGGGTTCGAGTGTCTTCCTATAATTCCTTAATCCTTAATCCCTTAATTCCTGAATGCCCCACTCCCTAATTCCCAAGTTGCTTCAGCAGTTTTTCAGCCTTATCCCGCCCGGCAAAAGTCTGTTTGCCGGCCAAAGCGGTCTCCAGTTTTTGTTTGGCTTCCACGGTGTTACCATTCTCGTATAGTATTACCCCCATGTGATAGTTGAACACGGGATTTTCAGGCGCTTGGTCCAATGCCGCCGTTAGATTCTGACGGGCCTCGGTCATTTCGCCGCGCTTGTACTGAATCCAGGCCAGGGTGTCCAGCACCAGGGGCTCGTTCGGCCTCAGGTCGTTGGCCTTGCGGGCCAGGGACAAGGCGTGCTCCAAGGTTTTCGGATCGCCGGACGATTCGCCGAGGAGAAAAGCCAGGTTGTTGGCGGCAGCCCACATGCTCGGATGAACCTCGAGAGCCCTTTCGTAAACCTTAATGGCATTGGGGCTGTCGTTTTTCTGTTCGTAAATCGAGCCGAGCGCCAGGTATGCCCCGGCGTTTTGAGGATTGGCCGCCAGGGCATCTTCGAATTTGGCAACGGCTTCGGCCGTCTTTCCCTGGGCCAGGTAGATCCGCGCCAGATTGTTGTAAGGCGCCGGCCAGAGGGGTCGCAATTCTGTCGCTCTGGTCAAGGCTTTTTCAGCTTCAGGAAAGTCTTTGTTGGCGGTGTATACTGCACCCAGAAGGTTGTAGGAAAAGGCGTCTTTCGGATTTTGGTCCACTTGCGTCTGGCAAACAGCGACGGCCTTGTCAAATTGTTTGTTGCCGATGTAGGTTTGAACGAGGCTGGAAAGGATCTGGGCCGATTGCGGGTTATTCTGATAGGCCCCCTCCAACACGGCCAGGGCCTTGTCCGGTTGCTTCTCCTTGAGGTAGAACCGGCTCAGTTTGATATAGCCAAGAGCTTTATCCGGTGCCTGCTGGATAATTTTACGGTAGGTGTTTTCAGCATCCCCGGTCTTACCGGTGTAGGCATACAGGTCCCCCAGGTTGGCGTATACACCAATGTCCTGGGGATCGATTTCTAAGATGCGGTTGAGCTGCTTTTCGGCCTCACCATAATTCTTCTGCGCCGCGTATACCTGGGCGAGGGCCCGGAGCAGGTTCTTCGATTCCGGAAGCGCACTGACCGCACTGCGCAAGGTGTCGAGAGCCAGCTGGTTCTGCTTGTTCAGCAAGTGGGCTTCGGCCAGGTTCAAGTACCCGGCCTCGAGTTCCGGCTTCTCGGTGATCACGGTCCGAAACTCGGCCACGGCCGCCTCGCCGTCTTTACGCAGCATGTACAGCCGGCCTTTGATGAAATGGGCATCCACATTCTTGGGGTTGGCCTCGATGACCTCGTCCACGAGAGCCTCGGCGGCGGCCACCTCCCCTTTGGCCAAAAGCGTCCGCGCCAGCAATGTTTTCGCCTTTAACATATTGGGGCTGTCGGGCTCTTTTCCCAGAGTCAAGCTCTCTCTCAGTGTCTTCTCGGCCGCATCCGGCTGGTTGCGATTCATGTAAATCTCGGCCAACGCGAAGCGCAATTGATAACTTGTCGGGGTCGCCTTGATGCCTTTCTGTAAAAGTTTTTCCGCGCTTTCGACCTGTTCCTGGGCGAGGTAGAAACGGGCGGCATTGATTAAATTCTCTTCATTTTGCGGGTCGGCGCTGATAATATCTGCGATCACCTTGTCGGCCTTGGCTCTTTGATCCGACTGCCAAAGCAGCGTTGCCAGAGTGAACCGATGGCTTACATCGTCGGGCGCGATGGCGATAACCTTCTGCATGGCCGCCTCGGCCTCACTGTAGTTTTTAGCACCTGCATAGACCCGGGCCAGAAAGATGTGAATATTGACCGCGTTCGGGTTGGCCGTCAATCCTTTCTCCAGAATGCTCACCGCACCCGAGGCGTCGTTCTGTTGGGCGGCAATGAGGGCCAGCAGCAGATAGACATCCGGTTCGGTCACACCCTTGCCGAGCAGATCGTCGAGAATTTGGCTGGCTTCGGTTTCTTTTTTCTCGCGCAGCAATACCGAGGCCTTCAAAAGCGCGGCTTTCACATTCTCCGGTTCGGCCGCAAGCACCAGTTCCGCTTTCTCGAGTGCCTTGTCCTGTGCCCGGCCCGCCATGTACAACCGGCCCATCTCCAATTGGGCATCGAAAATCTTTGGGTCGAGTTCCACGGCCTTGGAAAAATTGCCGAAAGCCTGTCGATAGTTTTGCTCCTTCATTTCCACAAGCCCGATGTAATAGTAACCCTGGGCGAATTTGGGGTCGATTTGAACGGCGTTTTTCAACTCCAGCCGGGCCTTGACGTAGTCCCCCTCCTCATAGAACGTCTTGCCTTTATCGAAGAACTTCATCTTTTTTTCTTCGGGCCCGTCGCAAGCAAGCGTGAATGACAGGGATAACAGAGTAATCATCAGGATGACGACGGATCTATTTTTCATTGAGAAGCTAACCTTTCTATAACCTGAGTTGAGCGATTTTTGAGGAAGCGATGTGCTGAGATCTTGTTCATCAAGGGCCTGCGCCAACCGCAGGCATATCCATGGCTATGTCGAGGATTGGCACAGGCCCTTGATGGGCAATAGATTGGTGCAGCACGAGTCAAAAATCGCTCAAATTAGGTATAAATATGCCTGACATGAAATTCAATGCTTATAAGTTTTTGTAAGAATCTAACCCGAATGTTTCATGAAATATTCGGGTTAAATGGGTATAACTTATCAATTTCTTTTTGATTTTTTTCTCACCCGGGATCGCTTTGTTGAATGCCGCTTTGCAGTCCCCACGGGAATTCAACGGGTGACGCCGGTGACAACCAGGCGAACAACCCCAGAGATAAACTACCATATTAATTGGATATATACAACAAGGTTTGTGATTTTTAATGAGGATACAGCTTATTCCCTATCGGGAGATACCGATAGGAAATAAAACCTCATGATTGAGGTAGAAATGACAACTATCGGTAAACATCACGTCGATGTCTGACGACAACAATATCGACAATTTTGTCGTTGTCGTCGATTTTATAAATGATACGATACTGGCCGACCCTGAGCTTCCACAACCCTATCCCGAATATTTCATGAGATCTTTTCACCGAGTTGCCAAAAATAAGTCATATTGGGGCACTGGTTAAACTTATGAACTGCATAACCTACGGTCACTTTGTCCCTCCCCGAAAACTAATGAGAGCGCTGAAAGGATTTCATGAAATTTCCGGGCTGAGAGGGTAAAGGCAATCTCGCGGGTCTTTTCACTAAATGCAAGTTATCAGGTCCTAAGAGGAAGCTTTAATTCATCTCCCGCGAGACTCGGGTTACACAGAGGATCCAGACCAGGACCATCGGGCGAGACTATTGCAGCCCGCGTTTGATCCGAATAGTGAAATTATCGTGTTGCGGTAATCAAGTAGTGATTATTTGAAAAAATCGAAAATCTTAAATGAATCACTCGTTAAGCAGAAGGGCGTTTATCGCCGGCATTACATTGACGGTCGATACCACTTTTGAAATTGTCTCATTGTACCCACCGGCGCAGGATTCAAAAATGTCATTCCAAATCCATTGACAACTTCCGCCACCGGCGCTCTTTGAACTCATGTTTATCGTTTTGACCTCAGAGGTGGTGCCGCCATCTTCCGGATAAGTGCTAACGGCCGTGTAGGTCGAACCGTTGAGAAAGCCTGTATAGATAGTGCCACTTGCTGAAGTGCCGGATACAAGATTATCGTTCTGGATTAAGGTCAACGTATCGGTGGTCGGGCTTTCAACCGGATCACCGCAACTGTTCCAATGTCCTGATTCTGAATATTCCCACGTGCCTGTTATGTCATACACCGGGGAAATCTGAGTCTGTTTGGCGATGGTAGCATTATTCCCTCCCGCACAAGGGTCTACTCCATCGCTCCATTCCCACTGCACCGTGATCTCAGCACTGGTTGGCGAAACAAGAGGTATCAATATGGTTATCTGAGTCGTCCCACCATCTTCAAATTTGGTGTCATAAAAAGTGTATAGTGAACCACTGACCGATCCAGTAAGCGTTCGACCTTGTTTTATGATGGTGGCGCTGTTTCCATTTTGCATAAAAATGAATGACCCCGATTCCGCTGGCGGATTCGGCTCTTCACAAGAGTTCCAGAAAGTGTGTTCTGAAAAGTCCCAAATGCCGGTAGCATTATATGCAGCGGCTAAGCCCGGGACGGCGACGATCCAGCCAACGACCAGACAGAGAACAAGACAGCGTTTCGCCATAACATACCCTCCTTTTGATTGTGAACCTCTGAACAGGACACACCAACTACGGCCGATTTGAGAACGCAATGAAAGTTTCTCTGCTCTTATAACTTTCCTAAACAATTCTAATAATCAAATTATTTAATATTTCTTCTAACAATCTCAACACCTTTTTTCAGCTCTCGCAGAGCACACAGAGTTCGTAGAGAAAAAAGTGTAACCGGCCCTGTGAGAGGCGGCTACTCAAAAACCCGCCTTAATGCCCGAAGGGCGTGCAGTTTTATGTTTTCCGGCGTCTCAGCGGAAAACATAACCACTCATAAAACCCTCTGTGCCCCCTGTGCCTGGTTTATTGTAGTCAAGAACTTAAAATAGTTTTTGCTTATAATGAGGTCACCATTTCCAACCCTGGTATTTGAGAGTCCGCCAACGGCTCTGATCTTGCTTCATCGGGAATTGGTGACAGCGGGGAGTTTTGAATGCTCGAGCTGAAGGTCGAAAAAATCGCCTTAATGGCGCAGATGAAAATCTCCCCGCTTTCACATCAAGCTGCTAGTTGACAACGATGGGTATTGTAATCTTCGATATATATCGAGCCATCACGGGCCAATGCAAACATCACCGCCAGCAGTTTGCGCGAAATCGCCACCAGAGCTTTGATTTTGGGCATTCCACGCTCAATCATTCGGTTGTAAGGCACATGCATAATCCCATTGGACTTAACGGTATTGATGGCGCCAAAATACAACAGTTTGCGCATCAACGGTCGTCCGCGTTTGGAAATGTGGTGTCGCCCGCGGTGCTTGCCGGAACTGACCTCAAACAAATCCAGACCAGCCAGTTTGGTGATCTCAGGGAGCGTGGAAAATTGACGAAAGTCTCCCACCTCACCGATCAAGCCGGCAACGGTGATCAGGCCGATACCTCGCATCGAAAGAAGATACGGACTGTATGGGATTTGCTCCAAATAGCTTCTCATGCGGCCTTCCAGGTGATCGACAAACGCATTGATCCTTTCGATCTGATCCACAAGGTAGCCAATCTCCGAGACAATGCTCTGGCGGCCTTCGGTGACTCCGACCGAGGATTTTGCCGCCTGAAACAGCTGCCTGGCCCGTTGATGGTCCATCCTGCCACGGCTCACACGCCTCATGTCCCGGCTCAACTGCTCCAGGCCCAGAGTCAACACGGCGCCCGGCGCAGGGCAATGCCTGATCAGATACAAGCCGGTTTTACAAGAAACGGTTTTGATCACCTTCAAAAACTCTGGGAAAACGACAAACACAAGATGCTGCAACTGATTGAGTATGGCCGTGCGTTCTTTGATGGCGCGCTCTCTGGCCTGGGTCAGCCGCCGCAGCTCGGCCGCCGCTCCTTCCGGAACCACCACCGTCAAAGAATGACCGAGCATCATCACATCGGCAATGACTCGCGGGTCTTTACGATCGGTCTTGTTCGGAGAATTACCGGTAAGTTCCTTCACACGCTTACTGTGCATCGGGTTGATTTGCACCAGCTGCACCGGCTTCTGCCTCAAAAAGTGCAGCAGCGGCTCGGCGTAAGGCCCTGTGGACTCAAAGCCAACCAGAACCTGACTCAAGCGATGGGCTTTTTTAAACCGACACAGCTTCTTCCAAAATTGGTCAAAACCGTACCGGCAATTGGTAACTTCAAAAGGTTTTTCTTCTTTCCCATTGGGGGCACGGAAATATCCAAAATGAGACCCTTTACCGATATCCAGACTAACGATCATTGTTTGCCTATTGACCCTTTTAACTTTTTGCGATTTAGTATTCATGGCTATGCTCCTCTTTTGATCCCAGATTACCAACCAACTTGCATGTAACTGGCATCAAAATGAGTATAGCCTTTTTTGTTCATGCTCAAGGCTTACTGGAATATAGCAAGCTCGAGCGACCACCGGGAGCGGGTGTGAGATCTGCTTTCAGCATTGACCTTTCAGCCTTGAGCTTCTCTATTCCTTAATTACTGAATCCCCCAATTGACAACACTCGCAAAAACCAATAAAGTAAGGCATAAAGAAAACCAGAAAGTAAGGAAATCGGAAATGCTTGCCAAAATTACCGCAAAAAATCAGATCACTATCCCCAAAAAAATCATCGAACAATTACCGGATGTTGAATATTTCGATGTGGAACTCAATGAGGGTGTTGTTTTGCTGAAGCCGTTAAAGGTATATGGCACCGATCTGGGCCAGATCCGATCCAAGCTGAAGGCGATGGGGTTGAATGCCAACAGTGTGAAAGAAGCCGTCAAGTGGGCAAGAAAAAAGTAGCTCGGGTCGTCATCGACACCAATGTCGTCGTGTCCGGTTTGCTGTTTTCCGGAGTCCCGGGCGAAATTGTATCTTTGTGGCAGAAAAGGCGCATTCAGCCCTTTGCCTCCGCAGATATCATAAATGAATATATCCGCGTCCTGGCATACCCGAAATTCAAACTAGCGGTAGAGGACATCGACTATCTCCTGCATGTTGAAATCCTCCTCTATTTCAGCTCGGTCGACATCGATCAAAATGTTCCAAAAATTGTAGCGGAAGACCCTGCAGATGATAAGTTCTTTGCATGCGCTGCTACCGCAAATGCCCAATTCATAATATCCGGCGACCGTCACCTGCTCTCACTCGGGAACTACAACAACATAAGTATTCTAACCCCAAAACAGTTTCTGAAATCTCTTTAAGGGCGTGCAGTTTTATGTTTTCCGGCGTCTCAGCGGAAAACATAACCACTCATAAAACCCTCTGTGCCCCCTGTGCCTCAAGCGACCACCGGGAGCGGGTGTGAGATCTGCTTTCAGCTTTGACCTTTGAGGTCTATCAGGATTTCAGCTCTCCCTTGCTTTCAGCCTTTTTTTCCTCGTCCCCTTGAATCCTTGAACCCTTTATTTTCAATCCCTCAGTCCCTTAATCCTTTAATTTGACTTTCATCCTTGGTAAAGAATTCCAACTTGACACAATTCTTTACGTTTGATATTTTTTTTCAGCGTTCCTCACTCAAGGAGAATCAACGATGCATGTCAGCAAACTTTCGGCCAAAGGCCAGGTCACCATCCCTTTGGAGATCAGAAAGGCCCTGGGCATACAACCGGGTGATCTTATCGCTTATGAAATACAGGGCCAATCCATTAAGCTCAGCCGCATCACACCGTTTGATTCTGCCTTCCATTCAGCTGTTTCGGAAACACTCGAAGAGTGGAGCAGTCCGGACGATGAAGAGGCTTTCAATGATTTGTAACCAATGGGATGTCGTGACCGTTCCCTTTCCGTTTACAGATAAACCGGATGCCAAAAGGCGTCCAGCCCTTGTGCTCAGCAATAAAACATTCAACGGGAGCGGGCATACCGTCCTTGCAATGATAACAACCAGAGGTCACCGTCCGTGGCCCGGTGATTCTGAAATCCAGGAATATACTGCGGCTGGATTAAATTTACCGTGCCAGGTCAGGCTCAAACTCTTTACCCTGGATAACCGATTGCTTCTAAAAAAAATCGGGAGGCTTTCCGATAAGGATTCAGGGAAAGTGAAAATACACCTTCATGAATATTTTTAGAGGATTTTGGTTAGGGCCCCGCCTTTCAGAAATGTCATGCAGCCACTTTCCTGGCAGGCGACCGCTCAAAAGCCATTAAAGCCATTCATTAGCCACAGACCCACACGGACATTCACAGACTTTTGCCCGGTTGACCCGACCGGCCAAAACAGGTCATCCGCTCCGCGGAGCTTTCCTTGTTTACTGTCGTACTGAATCGGTTTGACGAACTGCCCGTAACAATACATTCGATGAAACATGAACAATCTGCCCGAAGGGCTGACTGGTTTACCGTCGACAGCGTCGTCGACGGTAAAAAATATCCTACGGCAGCGTCCGTCTAAAATAAATTATATGTTGACATTATAAATTACAATGTAATTATAATATATTTATGACGCACATCAGATTCGAATGGGATTCCAGCAAGGCCGAATCTAACAAAACCAAAAATCGAGTGCAGAAAAGATTTCATGAAATATTCGGGATAAGAATCCTGGTCGTCTGCTACTGCTATCGTGAAGACGAATCAACCATTCGTATCATATCTGCTCGTAAGGCAACTAAAAAGGAAACCCACTACTATGGGGGCGATAGGCAATGAGAAAAGAATATAATTTTTCAAAAATGACCGGCAAAAAGAACCCTTATTCTGCGAGTCTGAAAAAACAGGTGACCATGCGGTTGGGTATCGAGGTCATCGAATACTTTAAGGAGATGTCCGAAGCAACAGGCATACCGTATCAAACGCTGATCAATTCATATCTGACAGACTGTGCCCGAAACCAGAGAAAGCTGGTCCTGAACTGGTCTTGAGAAGCTTATCCACCGCAGAGTCACAGCGTTAGTGGAGAAAATATTTTCTTCTGACCGGCCGTGTGGGGCGGCCGTTCAAAAAACATCAAAACCCTTTATTAACCACAGACGCAAACGGACCCGCACAGACTTTTGCCCGGTCGACATGACCGGCCAAAACAGGCCACCCGCTGCGCGGGATTTTCCATGTTCGTCATAAATGAGTGGATTCGGCGGCCTGCTCGCAATCCTACAACCGATAGGATTTGCTTAATCTGCCCGAAGGGCTGACTGGTTTTCCTTTGCGATCGTCCGCAAGGGAAAAAAAAAGCCCTTGTCTGTGTTCGTCTGTGTGTGTCTGTGGCTAATATTACATTGCAATGTTTTGTTAGAACTCTTGCAGCTTTTCGGCGATCCAAATTTTTATTAATGATTGCCTGGGCACACCCAGACGTTTAGCTTCTTTGTCTAAGCGCGAAACCATCCATGCCGGAAAGTCTACGTTAACTCTTTTATGCTCTTGTCCGGGCCTGACAGCGTTTTCCAAGTCCAAATCTTTTAAAATACTTTTCCCGGAGTCGAATTTTTTGTCCAGTTCTTTAGCCTTCATAAAGTTCCACCTCCTCTTTGCGGGATCTCCGCACAGATATGATTCGAATGGCTTCACCACGATATGTGAAGACCGCCGACCAGTGTCTCTCGGAAATCTTGCCGACCAGAAGATACCTTGGTTCGTCAGTTGTTCGCGCAGGAATGACAAGACGAAGCGGATCCTTTAAAATTCAATAAAATGATATTTAGCCACAGACCCACGCAGACTCACGCAGACTTTAGCCCGGACGACCTGTCCGGCCCAAATTGGCCAGCCCTGCAGGCGATAAATTCTTTTGTAGATCTAACGATGATCGGTGATGGTTCACTAATGCTCAAATTCATTGACTTGTGCGAGTACCCGGCAGCTCAAAACTGCGCGAAGCGCATGACATCTTTGTCTCGGCCAGGTCGGCCGAGACAAATAATCTCTTGTCTGCGCTCGTCTGCGTCCGTCTGCGGTTAATTTAATGGTACGATCTATCTGTTAGCTCATTTCTAATGCGCCAATTCACTGATGCTTCCAGGCTCGATTTCGTATGTCAGCAAACTGTCGATGGATATTTTATGGGTTGCATCCAAGAATTCAATTCCGACAATTTTTCCATCCGCAGTGACATCGATATTTATGCCCTCGGCGACTTCGATAACACCGTCAGGTTTCAATTCAAGCAATTTTAAATAAACAGCGTCTACCTTTTTATCGTAACTGATTTTCATCGTTTTACCCCATTCTTTTGAGAGGATAAGCCGTAATGATAACATAAGTTTCCGCCTCTTCAAAGGTCACAACTTTCAAAGGATATTTGAGTTTTTCCAATGTAATGGTAAAACATATTTTCCCATCTGGCTGAATCTGCTTCTCCCCTCTTTCGATAGCGAGTTTCACATCAGGGACATCGATCTCATACAGGGCCATACGTCTCTTGGCGTGTCGTGAAAATATTATGTCCATAATAATAAGTCCTTACTATTGGAAAACCAAGAATCTACGTCTTTCTGACCGCCTTTTGAGACGTAACCGATCAAACTTCATCAAACCACATAATTTACCGCAGACACACGCGGACACTCACAGACTTTGGTCCGGACGACCTGTCTGTGCCAAACTGGCAAGCCCTGCGGGCGAGCAATCCTTTCCTTTAATTATCGATGATCGATGATATTAACAAATGTGGATATTCGTCGATTGGTGCAAGTGCTCTAAAACCATTAGCTACGCGCAGCGCCAGACGCCTTGTCTCGGCCAGGTCGGCCGAGACAAATAATCTCTTGTCTGTGCCCGTCTGCGTCCGTCTGCGGCTAATCCAATTCCATTGCATTTCAAAACCCCTTGTTAACCACAGACCCACACGGACCCGCACAGACTTTGCCCGGTCGACATGACCGGCCAAAACAGGCCACCCGCTGCGCGGGATTTTCCATGTTCGTCACAAATGAGTGGATTCGGCGACCTGCTCGCAATCGTACAACCGATAGGATTTGCTTTATTTGCCCGAAGGGCTGACTGATTTTCCTTTGCGACTGTCCGCAAAGGAAAATTATCTCTTGTCTGTGTTCGTCTGTGTGTGTCCGTGGCCAATTAAAAAAACCTTTCAGCCACAGACGCACACGGACATTCACAGACTTGGTCCCGCGCCGCGGGATTTTCTGGCTTCGAAAAAACTTATGTTAACTATTACCGCACCGATGTCTACCGGTATATAAAACCGCAAGTGAATTCTATTTAACCAATAAAACCAATTCAAACCAATGTAACAATTATAACAGCCCTTTCTATTCCTCAATTCCTCAATCTCATTACTCATTGACAACCCGATAAGTAGGTAGCTAAAATATGAATACCAATTTATCATACTAATAGGTATTCAATTTCATGCATACTAAAAAAGTTGCTATTTCAATCCCATCCGACCTTCTCTGCACCATTGACGACATTCGAAGTGAACAGGGTCTGTCCCGGAGCAAATTCATTACCCTGCTTCTGCGCCAAATAATAATCGATGAAAGAAGCCGGCAGATCAAGCAAGCCTACGATCAGGTATTTTCCGATGAGACCATCGTGAAAGAACAGTTGGATACCGCTTCATGGCTCGAAGGTTCAGGCAGTAACACGGGGCAGGAATGGTAATTCGCAAAGGGTCGATTTACTGGGTCGATTTTTCGCCCGGCAAATCTTCTGAACCGCTGGGGAGAAGACCGGGGCTTGTCATTCAGAGTGATGTATTAAATGACAGCAAGATAAACACGGTCATCATGTTGGCCATTACCTCGACCCTGAAGTTCGGAGATCTTCCCGGCAATGTTTTGCTGAAAAGGGGTGAAGCCAACCTGCCGCGTCAATGTGTCGTCAACGTCACCCAAATCAAGTCGGTCGACAAATCCAGCATCAAAGAAAAAATAGGCACCCTGCCGAAAGAAAAAATGGTTGAGGTCGAGAAGGGATTGAAGCTCGTCATGAACCTGAATTAAGCGGCAACGCCACGTTATATAAAATCGCAAGTGATTCTATTTAACCAATAAAACTAATCAAACCAATGTAACCAACAAAACCAATTCAACCACAGATTTCACTCTCGATTCCTCGACTCCCTGAACCCTTATTTTCAATCCCTCAATTCCTGAATTCCTGAATCCCTCAATTCCTAAATTTTATTCATATAACCCCCTTCACCACCACCACCACCATGGCAAAGGCGATTGCGGCCCCCAGGCGTCCCATCGCGCCGCGCAACTCACCCACAAGCACCTCGAAAGTGAAGAAAAAAACGACGATCTTTGTTGCCAACGGTCCGGCGTGGTAGCTGTTAACGGCTGTGTCCGGCAGGTTGGGCACCACGATGGCCACGAAAAGGATGATAAAATCGATCGGTTTGAGCTTGAACCCTTCCCTGCGCCGGGTCAGTTTAAGGGTCATCACCGCAAAGAAAACCAGCACCACGAAGTTCAAGTTGAACCAACGCATAAATTCATTCCGGGATCCACGACAACCGGTTTACCTCACCATAATAAATGATCAGGGGCAGGAAAAAGTAAACCGTCATTCGCAACACGCCAGCCGAGTTTGGTCGGCCGATACAGGCTGATCCCAAAAATCATCAGGACCAATGCAGCCGCTACATCTGCCATGGCAATAGCGACATCGTCCAGTCAGGGCACAGTTGACTATCAATAAGAGCGGGAAACCGATCTCTATGACGCTTTGGGACAGCTTAATCCCGACATATCGCTCTCTGATGTAAATTTTGAGCCGGTCTTTGATCATCCGGTCAATGATACCGGGGCGTTCCAAGCGCCAGCCGCGTTTTTCTGCGGCACCAAGAATGACAAACATACCGACTGAAAACACTAAATATACGACCAACGCCGTCGATTCAGGATAAAAGCGTTGCAGAAATGCGGTCGTCACCAGCGCTGCCTGCAGAACGTAGAGGGTAAAGACCGCTTCTGTATGGTAAAGGCCCAGATTCAGTAGCTTGTGATGCAGGTGATTCTTGTCGGCCACAAAAGGCGATTTACCTTTCTTTATTCTTTCGATCATAACCCAAAGCGTATCAAGAATGGGCAAACCAAGCAGGATAAGTGGAAATAGGACGTTGTAGGGACTGTTACCGTGGGTAATCGCTATCGCCATGGTGATGGCCAGGAACCCAAGGAGCTGGCTGCCGGCATCACCCATGAAAATGGTCGCCGGATAGGTGTTGAAACGCAGGAAGCCGAAAATGGCGCCCACCGTGGCGGCCGATAGAAGAGCAATGGACATGTACCCGATCTTGTAAGCCATGAAACTGATGCAAAGGAAACTGAGCAGCATCAACCCCCCGGCGAGACCGTCGAGGCCGTCAGCCAGGTTGACAGCATTGGTGACGCCCACGATCACAATTATCGTCAAGGTTACGGCCAACCAGTCGGGCAGAACCATCTCTCCAGGTAAGAGGTTGCCCAGGCAGCAGATCTTCACCCCGCCGAAGAACACCACCACCAAAGCCGCGCCCACTTGACCAAAGAACTTGGCCTTATACCCCAGCTCCTTGGCATCGTCCAGCACGCCAAAGGCGATAATTATGGCCGTTCCCAGCAGAATCGACAACACCGATTTGTCGCCATAAACGTATATCAACACTGGCACCAATGCACCTAAACCCATCGCGATGCCGCCCACCTTTGGCACCGGTGTGTTGTGAACTTTACGTTCGCCGGGCATGTCGACAACGTGCAAGAATACCGCATACCGCTTTAAAATCGGTATCAGCGCAATGGTAATGAACATCGCTAAAAGAAGAGTGGAGAAGTAGATCATGTTTTAGTAATTAAATTTATGTATTGCGGATTTAGGAATTTAGGAATTTTGGTTTGAACTGTAGTTTCGAAGATATTTTCTGAAGCCCTTTATTTGTTTCCTGCATTCAGCCGACAAGGTATAAACGGAATCGAACTGATCCTTCGTAATGTAGTGACAATCAATTGCCCTGTATAATTGAGATTGTATTTCGCCACATGATCTTTGCGAGTAGCCCAAGAATCTTATGAATTCCCTTGGCGAACCGTCATCAAATCCATACGTTTACCCCGTTAAATAAGATTTGAGTCTTCTCTTAATGAACATTCTTCCATGGTATGTTTTTAAGTATTTTTCTCGCTTTAAAGCATCTTTTTCAACTACACACGCTTCGTAATAGATTAGCTTGAGTGGCCTCCGGTGCTTCGTCGACTCCACCAGACCCTTCTCATGCTGCTCAAATCTTAGCTTGAGGTTCTTTGTAAACCCAACGTAAAAATTCATATCCTGTTGGCTATGTAGAATATAAGTGTAGTACATTGAAAACAAGCTATTTAACTGGGCGAGCATTATCCATTACCGAACCAGCTGCCCGCAAAATTTGATCTCGCAGGCTGAAATCTTTCCTCAGTTTGGTCTCTGAAACTAATTGATACACTCCACGACATGGCGGTGGACCCAATCACTTGGACAGCCTGAGCTTAGAGTTAAGCTCTGAGTCGGGCGTAGTGGGAGCGAGGCCTCAAGCAGCCTCGGCAAACGGATGGGGAAGACCGAAGTAAACCTCATCCGGGGTCAAGTTGTCAAGCGCCTGATGGGACCGCTCAGCGTTGTAAAACCCAAACCACTGGCCAAGGCCCTGCCGAAGCTCGGAACCGTTGTTAAAAGACCACAGGTAAACATACTGGTACTTGAGCGTCCACCACAGTCGTTCAATGAAAATATTGTCCTGGACACGGCCGCGGCCATCCATGCTGATCCGCACATTGTGCGACTTGAGTAAATTTGTAAAACCGGCACTGGTAAATTGAGCGCCTTGATCGGTATTAAATATTTCTGGCGTACCGTGGCGACTGATGGCCTCTTCTACGGCCTCGATACAAAAATCGGTATCCAGGGTATTGGATACCCGCCAGGATAAAACTTTGCGACTGTACCAGTCCATGACGGCAATAAGATACATAAAGCCACGGTTCATCGGAATGTAGGTGATGTCGGTTGTCCACACCTGGTTGGGATGGTCAACCACCGTGTTTCGTAGCAAGTAGGGGTAGACTTTATGGGCCGGATGCGGTCGGCTGGTTTTTGGTTTCGGATAAATTGCCTCAAGGCCCATTAGCCGCATCAGCCGCTGAACCCGTTTACGGTTGATTTTATAGCCCATTCGGCGAAGATGGTTTCGCATCGAGCGACTGCCCCAACTGGGTGTCTTTAGATACTGCTCATCGATCAGGCGCATCAGCTTCAGATCTTCGGGCTTAATTGGTTTCTTTTTGTAGTAGTAGGTGGAGCGATTCAGGTTCAATATCCCGCACTGTCTGGACGCGCTCAACTTCTGGTCATTAGCATCGATCATTTGACGCCGCTCCTTGACACTTAGAAGTCGAGCTTTCGTGATAAAAAATCGTTTTCCACCTTCAGCTTGCCGATTTGCCGATGAAGCTCATCGATCTTTTCATCGGTTTGCTTTCGGGAGCCTTGGCCCTTATCGAAAATCTCGGCGGCGCCTTCAAGCAATGAGCGTTTCCAACCGCTGATCATTGTGGGATGCACGCCGAAGCGCTGAGCCAGCTCTGCGGTGGTTTCTTCGTTCTTTAACGCGGCCAACGCAACCTTGGCTTTGAACTCTGAACTGTACTTTTTTCGCTTTTTGCCCATTTGTCAGTTCCTTTCTTGTTTGGACTGACTCAGAGTTTAACACATTGTCCAGTTTTTGGGGACCACCGCCCATAACT
This sequence comes from uncultured delta proteobacterium, assembly GCA_963848135.1. Lineage (GTDB taxonomy): Bacteria > Desulfobacterota > Desulfobacteria > Desulfobacterales > SG8-13 > JARFQH01. The sequence continues at coordinate 210,738 of CAWKCK010000004.1, read as the reverse complement.
CTCTTGCTAGATTCCAAACCGGCAGCTCTTCAAATTTTTTATAATTCACTAATCCCTATATCCTTCAATCCTTCAATCCCTTAATCCCTCAATTCCTGAATTTGCTTTACCCTCAATCCCTTAATTCTTCAATCCTTCAATCCCTGAATTCTTAAATCCTTCAATCCCTCAATTTTTCATTTTACCTTGGTAAAAATTCTTTTAACACCGGCACAATCTCCCGCGTGAACGCCGCCAACCGCTCATCCGCATCCGCCACATTTTCATCTTTGTACACCGGGGTCACCAGGCGCACCAGCGCCCCATCGGTTCTTTGGCGCGTGAGCGCGTCCCAGAAATTGTAGGCCTTGACCTCCCAGAGATTGGTGGCGATACGATCCCTTAAAGGAAACCAGTAATAGGTCAACTGTTTGGCGGCCCCCTGCACGATGAAGGCACGGTTGATCGTCATGTCAGATGGATTCATCGGCACAGTGGTGCGGCCGGCTCTTTTAAACTCCCAGCCGCCGCCGGGCAGACAGGTTTCCGGTGAATGGATCGACTCGCCCTTGCGCTGAGTATCATAATAGGCCGTGTAAAAATTCACAGCCTTTCCGGCTTTGTCCCTGTAATCCACAATAATATAATCCTTGAAATCGAGCTCTTCGATAAATTTGAGCTCCAGCACGTCGCGCTTTCCCGTCCACTCCCCCACCTGCAACGGAAACTCTGAAAATGATCGGCTCATAGGAATCTTTTCCCGGAACTCCACTCCCTGCGCCAAAACCAGGGTGGCTCCCAGCAGTAGTACAGCTACAATGAATTGGGGTGGCTGGAGAATGGCTTTCAGCCATGGAGTTACGGGTTGCGGGTTGCGGGTTGCGGGTTCCTGTGTTTGGGGGCTTCGTGTTGCGAGTTGCGAGTTGCGGGTTGCGGGGTATTCCCCATCGAGTGAGTCAATGGCGTTATCGGAATGAATATCTTTTAACTGCGAAGCAGCAGAAGGTTTTTCCCGGACAGCGTCGTCCGGGAAAATATCTCTTTCTTTTGTCTGTGCGTGTCTGTGTGCGTCTGTGGCTAAAATATTGCTTTTCAGCTCTTTCTCACTTTGCCCCTCAAGCTTTTCAATTCCTGAATCCCTCAATTCCTCAATCCCTGAATTATACTTATCCTCTGCGTCCAATTTAATCCCAAAAATCGACCGAAACCCACTAATAATCCACATTTCCAGCAACAATATCGCCAACGCGAACATGAAAATAAACCATCCCGGAAAACCCGTGAAAAAACCCTTCGGCCGCAGCGGCCCCAAAATGTTTATAAAGAATGCCGGTCATGGCAATCCTGAATGAATTCGTGATGATTGTGATCGGCACGGCGGATATGACGAGGATGGCCCTTTTCCAAAAGCTGCCCCTGTAAAAATAGGCCAAAAGCAGGGCCATGATAATCAAGGGATACAGAAACCTCAGTCCGCTGCAAGCATCCACCACCTGCAGTTGAGTGAATCCCAGATCTATAACATTGCCTTCCCGGTAGGCGGAAAGGCCATATGCCTGGATGATAGCCACACCAATTTTTGAGGATAACAGTTTGAACTTAAGAGTCAAAGGATGGTTAATCGCGTTTGGCGGAGGAAACATAGCCAGGATGAAAACAACAGGGAACCAGATAATTTTAAGTTTTTCCCAACCGAGATGTATCCAGCAGAGGCCGATGAATATCAACCATGAAGAAAAATAAAGCGTATAGTATTCACCACCTAATTCTCCTAAAAAATATAGCATAATTCCAAAAACGAGTGGAAAAAAACCTATCCAAGAATGAGAAATTTCTGTGGTTTCAAATTCCTTACGTTTTTCCCATATCAAATAAATCACAATAAACGGTATAAGATAGCAATAATTGAAATCTTCCTTTTCCCACCATTTTAACATGAAGCTATAAGCAGAATAGTATATGCCAGTTAATACAATCATATAGATGATTACTTTAGAATATTTATCGATTGAGTATATTAATGCGGTTTTCATTTTAATATCACTTACACAGATCACTGAATAAGGTTAGAATATAAATGAAGTGTCTTTCTTCAATAAAACACATAAGCGAGTTCTTCATATTTTTGAGCTATAATTTTCCATTTGTATTTTTCCTCGGACAAATTACGTAGGTCATTTCCTATTTTATCTAAGTCAATAGAATTTATATTTTTAATAATGTTAATTAGTTCGTGTTTGTTTTGAAAGAAAAGAGCCTTTCCCTGAGTCGTCTCTATATTGTAATCTACTCTATATGCGGCAATGGCTAATCCAAGCGACATGGCCTCGACAAGTGAAGGGTTAGTACCTCCTGCGGCATGGCCGTGAATGTAAATAATACAATTGGATCGAATTGAATCTAAAACTGTAAGATCGTAAATAGCATCTAATAGATGCAGATTGTCATATTTTATGTAACGTTTTTTAAGATTACGACCATATTTTGAATTGTCCCAGTTTCCAATGGCAACAAGTGGTAAATTGCCAGTTGAAAAAGCTTCTAATATCAAATGGCAATTATTCTCTGGCTCTATTCGGCAAACAAAGAAAGCGTATGCCGTATTTGGCAATTGGTACGCTTTAACTATACTTTTTTCAAGCGTAATTTTATTTGTATGATCACCGCCATAGGCAATAAACTCGCTTTTTTTATGATACTGTTTTTGGATATATCTTTTAATAGCAATATTATCTGCAATAACAGCATCAGAGAAAGTTACTCCACATTTTTCTGACAAGCGTAAGATTGCTTTAGCGAAAAATTTCCATTTATTACGTTTCCATTCAAGTCCATCTATATGAACAATAAAAGTTTTCCTTGTAAAAATTTTAATGATTGGAAGTATGATACAACCGGAAACACCGAAAATTAAGAAAATATCATTTCTCTTTAAAGACAATAATATTGAGAGTATATCATAAACGATACTTTGCAAACCATTTGCGTCTAAAGGAAGATATACTAGTTGTGCCCCCTTATAGGTATATATTTTTTCAGGGAAACGCTTTGCGCTACAATATACTGTGGTTTGAAAACTTGCGCTGAGTTGTTCGACGATATTTTCTACTAAAGTTTCGAAGCCACCATAATTCGAAGGAACGCCGACTGTCCCGATTATGGCAATCTTTTTATTATTATTTTCGTTTTTCATTTTGTAACTATCTTTTCATATTTTTAAAAGTAAATAATACGCCTATGTAAAATGCCTATGAATTATATACCATGTCATAAATAGACTCGTATTTAGAAATATACTTTCTCAAAGAAAAATATTCTTCGGCCCTTTTCTTTCCTGATTTGGCATATTCACGACGCCTAAAAGGGTCTTGTGAGAGATAAGAAATAGACTTTGCCAAGCTGTCGGCATCATTTGGACGAAAGAGTAGCCCGGTTTCTTGATGTACGACAATTTCTTTTAATCCTCCATGAGCTGCTGCGATAACAGGTTTTTCTGAAAGCATAGCTTCAAGCGCGACAAAACCAAAAGGTTCAGGTTCGATTGATGGTACAACTGCAATATCGGTAGCATCCCAAATTTTCCAAATATCATTTTGAAAACCGAGAATGTGAATTTTGTTTTTAAAAGGTAACTGATTTATTTTATCCTTTAGAGTTTCAAGAAAATGATCTTGTCCGACTGGTGGGCTGCCCACGAATAAATAGTGTAAATTGTGCAATCCATTATTGTACAGTTTCTCTGCGGCATTTAGTAAAAGCAATTGCCCTTTCCAGCGATTGATCCTACCAACTAAACTTATTAGAATATCACCACCGCAGACATTTAGCTGTTCGCGAAAATTTTTGACTAATTTTCGTTTGACACTGTATTTGCGATCAAGGCCATTAAGAACTACAAAAGATTTTTTAGAGAGTGAGGGAACTTTCGATATTAATAGATCACATGTTGCCTTAGAGTTACATATAATTCCGTCCGAAAAGAATTTTAACAATAATGGAAATGTAATTTTCGCCCATTGAGGGTTTACAATCATTTCATGGACATTCCATATGTGATGTATCTTTTTGTTAAATGACCAGATTGCTCCAGGAAGTACGGATAAAGTATTTGAATGAACTAAATAAATATCTCTATTGTTTACTGCTCTAGTAATGGCTTTTATAGAAGCTACAGTCTCTATTGGTAACCGAAAAAGGTTTTTCGGTTTAACTGTAGCTCGTGACAGTCGAAGTAAGGGTATAACATGGACTTCTATTTTTCGTTTTTGTATTTCAGTATATAGTTGCCCTTTATAAGGTAAAACTACAATGAATTGAAACTTGTCCTTATTGACATTATCTATCAAGTGAAGAATATGTTTGTCAGAGCCATACAAATCAGCAGATTGGTGAATCAACAATATGTATTTCATGATTTAAAGTTTAAGAGATTTTTATATATAAGATATATAGAATTTGCACTTGTCGTAGCAATTGTCTTATTATCACGGCTCTTATTTTTAGCATTTATTGATTTGGCAAGTATTAATTTTAAAATCGAGCGAATAATAAGAATCAAATACACACTATATAAAATAATTTTAGGTGACCATTTTTTGTGGAAAATGATAATACCTTGAACAATGAATAGATCGCGTTTTGGTTTAAATCCACTAAAATGTATATATTCAACATTTGGATAATAAATTATATCAAATCCCGCCTTCTTTATTCGATAGCAGAGATCAACATCCTCCCCATACAAAAAAAAGCTTTCATCAAAGCCGCCAATTTTATTCCAAAGTGATTTTCTGATCAACATAAAAGAGCCTTCTACAAAATCTACTGGATAACCTTTTTCAAATGGGCGCGTAGGGAAATTGCCTTTTCTAAAATATTCTCTTCTTTCGAGCATTTTAGATATCATTAATATTCTTTGAGGCCGTGGGAAGCGACCAGCTGAATGTCGATATTCTCCATGAGCGCCAACCATCTTTGCACCAATGAGCCCAACTTTCTGATCATTCTGTAGTAAATTTATTGCAGCTACTACATCGGTTCTAAGTATGGTGTCATTGTTTAAAAGCAAAATTACAGAGCCTCTGGCTCTTTTTACACCAAAATTATTCCCTTTAGAGAATCCTATATTAGTATTGAGCTCAAACAATCGAACCCAATCGTATTCATTTTTTATGACGTTAATACTATTATCTGACGAATAATTATCTACAATAATAACTTCATAAGAAATTGATAAATTTTTAGTGATAGAGTCAAGGCAGTAACGCAAAAATTTTACACCGTTAAAGTTCACTATAACGATTGATAACGTTGGGTAAATATGAACCATAATTTTAAAAAACTCTTAAAGATGAAAATATGAATAATAGTGAAGTTTTTAGAGAAAATTAACAGGTTAATGCTATTACATCGAAAAGACGAAATGGAAAAATTGGGGATAGAAATAATTTCAAGCAGTTGGATCCATAGCAAAGAGGTTCGTTTTATTAATCAATTAAAGTAATTTGGGCTTCGCGAGCAACTACACAATTCACCCGCAAAGTTGTTCATGGTTTAAAGGCCTGCTTTAAGGTTTCCCAACGAACGGAGTTTGTACCCACGTAATGTTTGTCTATGTCTGCCCTTATATTTGGTGCATAGATAGTGTCGTAATGAGGGTTCCAGACATGTGATCCGCTGTAAGCATGATATGCCCACCCCCATTCGTTCTTGGAAAATATAGAAACGAGATCAAGGATATATTGCTCTCCACCTTCAGCCCACCTAACAGCGCTGAACTCTCCGACAAAAATGGGCACATCATACTTTTTTTGAAATATTTTAACAACGTTAAGAGCATCATTCAGACGTTTTTTGTCCCAATAATGTAGTTTTATCATTCCTGGATACTTTTGCCCTAAAGGAAACTTACCTACTCCTTGATGTGTGAAAGCATGCGGTTGGTACATATGAAAATTGTATATAACACGCATGTAGGGCAGCTTGACAAATGATTTATATCCGACTGGTATACCACCAGGACCTGGTGTAACAGCAATCCAGCAATCCTTATCCTGTTTTCGTAGAGTTTTAATGATACTATCCAATAAGTTAGCCCATTGTTCGGGAATCCTATTTTTGCTACCTTCCTTAACCAAGGGCTCGCTGAGAAAATGATAACCAGTAAGCTCTGTACCCCTGTCAGCGTATCGCGACGATACTATCTTAGCTACGTTGATAACCTCATCAAGATATTTAACGTTATTCCAAAAAGCTGGAGAATTCTGTTTTAAATTTAAATTGGGGTTCATAGGGAACTGGTACACCACAATCATGGCGGTTATGCCATTAAGTTTGCATTGATCAAGAATTTCATCAGCCCAAACCAATTCTCTATCCAGAGCAAGTCGGTAATCAATATTTTCACGTTTAGCCCTAAAGCGTGGCTTGATATGCAACGATAGAAAGTTAGCGTTTACCATAGATTTTATTTTTGACACATCGCTATGATCTGCTGTAGCTGATGTCATAACAATTCCGTGCCATGGCCAATTGGGTGGTACCTCACTGCAAAAAGCATTCAAGCAAAAGAACAATGTCAAAACACATGTTGTGAAAAACAAGTAGAATTTCATAATTATGAATCTTCGAGAATCCAGCTGCATAGATCCAATCTTGTCAATTTCATTATTTTTTTTGTTTCTTCGTTGGATAATTTTTTAATGCTTTGGTAACAATTATTTCTTTCGGCTTTTTTTGTATGTTTAATCGGTTTGAGATTAAGATTGTCAACGGTCATGGCAATTTTTAACCGCAAATCTTCATTTGGAACTATGAATCTAATTATAGGCCTTGCCTTGTGCTTCAATATACCATTACCGTATATTAAATCTCGAATGAAAGTAAATTTAGGTATAGCTGAAGGGTTAATGCGTTTATTAAAATCCTTTTCAGACAATACGCTTTCAATGCCCAAAAATTTGCATATACGTGCATAAGTGGCTAGTTTTGAATTGTCTGCAACTAACTCATCAAAAGTCAAGAATAAGAATTGTGATTCAGGAAAAACTCGCATGTAGCGCAAGACTTGTTCTGCATAAAGGCTGCGGCGCATATAACTGAAGTGAGTTAGTGCAAAAAAACGATTCTCTCCTGATATACGCTCATCCTCTGCAGCTAAGGCATCCTCAAAGGATAAGTCCTCATATCCGCGTCGTTTTGTCATTTGGTAATGTGAAAATGCCCTGTCAATAGGATGTCGAAAAATACAAATAAATTTTGGGTTGGATGTCACCTTTTTGATGCGCTCGGGAACCTCATTAAAAAATAAATATTCAGGATCAACTTCTCCACTTATAGACCCGGGCCTGCAGTCAAACCAATTCAGGTACCAATAGAGTCCCTTTCTATAACGTGCGTTATCCGAGAAGTAATGTGTTTCCTTGATCTTCGGTAAGCACAGGTGTGGCTCCAGGGCTAATCGAGCATGCAAAGTCGATGTGCCAGCCTTTTGGGCACCAATGACAAAAAATGAAGGGCAATGAGCTGTCATAATCTATTTAATTAATTTACCGAATAGGTATTGACATTGGATTGTGATAACGCAAATGCTGAGCAGGGTCATAAGCAGTATTTTAAAAGGTATCCCTTCATATCGCCTCCAATTTTCTCTGCTAACTTGGCATTGGACTCGGCATACAGCTTTCGAATGGTCATCATTTGTGAATCTGATAGAACGCTTGCTCGTTGTGGTAAAAATCCAAAAATATACTTAAAGAGTGAATAAATACTGTCGGGCAATACAACCGGTGGGTTGGGATGGTACTCTGTCCTCCGAAAAGAATTGATACGCCTGAGAAATCCGTTACCTGCTTTTGGCAATCCAGTATTTATTTTCCTATGTATTGTTTCAGAAGGAGGGAGGTCAACTTCAATGGATAAGAAATGACATAGTCGCGACAAGTAGTCAATAGGATCAATACGCATGTGCTCGAAGCAGTTAAAATAACAGTTATTTACGCCAAAGGTTGACGTATATACCTCATAAAGAGGCAAATAATCAAAAAAAGACCATCGGGGTGATGCTGTTTTCCATGAATCATCCCTTATTAATTGTTCGATAGATCCCGAATAACCTTCTAACAGCATTGTTCTATATATATCATCAATCATTTCCACTTGATTTCGTAATGCACAGAAAATCTTTGCGCTCGGAAATGCCTGATGAATGCGACGCGCGATGAGAAACCTGTCTGCACCGCCAGAAGCCGGATGACCGGAAAGCCGTTCGGCAGAGATAACGACAACGTCGCCTTCACTGACATTTCGATTAGCAACAGATGATTCTACAACATCTCGCCATTCGGATGCATTAAATCGGCTTTCTTGCGTCTTAATCAAAGCACACATTATGGGATCATTCCAGGGTGCTGAAGAGTCGATAATGTTATGAAGCTGTTTATGAAATGGGTAGAATACCTTCTGAAACCAGGTAGTTGCGGTTTTATGCAAACCGATGTGAAAAACTATATTCATATTATTCGCCAAATTTCAGGATGATTTACGGTCGGAAAGAACTTTAGCTGGCACACCACCAACTACTGTGATATCCGACACATTCTTGGTTACCATCTTCCTTGCTGCGATTACGGCGCCTTTACCAATGGTTACACCACTAAATATCTGTCGCACCATGTCCAATCCAAGCATCGGCCTCTTACTTCCACCGGAAATTTGACGAAACCCTGCTTTTACATAGGAACGGAGTAGTCAGAGATATTATGGTTGGTATCGCGTATGGAAATCATTGCAGCAATAATGACATTTTTACCGATTAAAATTGATTCGTTTCAGCCAAAAACGCAAAATTCAGCACAATAAGATTTTAACCCAAAAAGCTATTTCCCCTTAGCCCCAGAAGACGCAATAAGCCCCTACTCTGTATCGCCCTTCAAATTTAACTTTGAGACAACCGCCAATGTTAGCAAACGGTTTAAATATTAAGCATTTTCCGAATTGGCATGTAGTGGTCAATAAAAAACGAACAATGTGCAAAGCTCTGAGTTATCTCCCATGAAAGGAGAGACCTTTGCATACCCTCAGAAAAGCGTCCTAAATCCCAACCTTTCTGATTGAATGTTCTCCAGAAAAATTCCCCTTAAATGATTATATCTTACTGTATTTTTCAGCGCGGATTCAACTAACAAGTGCCCCGCTATGAAATTTTACCGAATTTCATAGGTATTATCGCTGAGAACAATTTTGATCGCTGGTGTCGTCAGGCTGCCTATAATATCCGGGAGGAGTTAAAAACCCTGAAGATTGCTACCGTATAGGGTGGATAAGTGCGCCCGGGGGTAAATGAAAGGCCTGGGCCACCTTGAAAACGATCTTGCAACTCCGATTTAATGCCTGAAAGAACGAAATTCTCATCAACAAATACTGGAATCAGGCTGAATTTAATCTCGCTTTCTTAAAAAATTTGACAGAAACTGATCAAGGGGCCCAGTTTACCAGCAGCGGGTTTACCGGTCTGCTTGAATCACGTGGCATTGCCATCAGTATGGGCCCGTGGCCGTGTTCAGGACAATATCTTCATTGAGCGTCTGTGGTGGACGCTCAAGTACCATTACCTCTATCTTTGGTCGTTTGAGAACGGAACGGATCTTCGAGCCGGACTGGGAAACTGGTTTGCGTTTTACGACTCTGAGCGACCGCACCAGGCTCTTGACGACTTAAGTTATGAATTTCATTCCATCAAACTTTTTTATTCCCAATGTGAAATTTCTACATTGTAAACTTCACTGATTCTTTTATTATATGGATCGAACAATTTGCGTAATCGCGCGATAGTAACTGTATCATTTGGGGTAAGTTTCGTATGATTCCTTTGGACGTTTAGTGAATAATACAAGGATTTAAGAGCTCCGCGAAAGATATTCAGAACCGTTAACTTATTGATTCTATTCTTAATAAATTGCACTTTGGGAAATTTTACATTTATTGACGGATTACTAATATTATAAACGAATGACTCATAAAAAGCTTCATTTATGCCAAGGTGTTGTGACACTTTTTGCATAAAAGCGTGAGGGTCTCTAACTAAATCTTCGAACAGGAAAATTCTGACTTTATCTTTTCCCACACGATCAGCCCAATTATCAACATACTCAACATATTTACCATGCTCTATTACGTTGCGCAAAATGGGTCGATATTTAAAAAAGCCATTATTGTTGTTTCTAATATCGTTAATGTATTGCGAAAAGGAGTAGTTTTTATTCAACAAGCCTAAGTTATTTTGAGCGAATTTAAACAGAGAATATGCACGTTTAGCAGGATCACGTAAAATAAATACCACAAGTGGTCGTGGATTTATTAGTGACAATACATCTAAGGCCGTTTTTTGATAGAAATAATCGGGAGTTGCTTCGAGTAATATTCTTTCAGAATCTTTACAGCTTGCAAAAAATGCAGCGTAACCCTCCATGCCCTGAACTACATAATTACACCGTTCATTGAATAGTGGATGCCCCTCATCCATTAGGTAGTAAGTCTCTTTTACAGAAGACGCGCATACCTGCGGATGATGGGCAAGATAGGAAAATAACGAGGTTGTCCCGCACTTTGGAAAACCAGCTATGACAGCATTAGGGAAAAGCATGAATATAGCCTTATGAGTTCAATGTGTCAGGAGTTTTTGGTTTTGAAAGCCTACTTACAATGGCTTTGCCTACTGGAAGCGACCAGATACCTAAACGATTCCACACCATAACCATGCACAAAATATTCATGGCTGCAATTCCGGTAGACGCGGCTATGGCCGCGCCGTATATGCCGTAAAGGGGCGTCAAAACCATGTTCAGTCCGATATTGATGGCGGCTCCAGTGAATACTGCATTGCGCATGCTCTTTTCGTTTCCGCTCATGATAAGCGCAAATCCTACTGGACCCACTGCAACGTTTATATACTGTCCGATTGCTATAATAATCAAAGCTCCGCTGCCACGTGTAAATTCTTCTCCAAAGATGCGCATGATGAATTCTGGTGCCAAAAGAAACAAAAGAAACAATGGCGCGGCAATAACTGCAGCCAACATGGCGGAACCTTGAACAACGCTTGCAAAGGACTTTAAATCACCTCTGTTATACAGCGCAGCGAATTTAGGACCGGCCATGCTGTTCACGGCCACAAGGAAAAAAGAAAGCAATACAGATGTGCGCTCGGCAATCCGGTATATTCCTACGTCTTCTGTGCTTGCAAAAATTCCCAGAAAGAATGTCGACATCCAGTTCATGATCAGATGGTTTGACTGAACAAGAAAAAGAGGCATGCTTGTAACCATAAGCAGCTTGTAATCAAAGGAGGGCTGGACATTCCGAGACTGAAAAGTATACTTGCGCCAAAGATAGAAACCAATTGCTAAAGTAATATTGCATGATATTGCGTGTGCTATAACGGCCCCTTGAACATTATATAGGCTGCATAGTGGAAAGGCGAGCAACAGACTAAAAAGCGGAACAGATGAAGCAAGTATGAACACTCCGGAAGTAATTTTCATGATTGATCGCAGCATGACAGCGTGAAGTAGGTATAAAGACATAGGCATAATGGAAAAAGCCATCCATCGCAAAGGATTCACCAAATCGGGTTTACTAAAAATTGTCTCGGCGATAATCGGTGCACCCAATATAATAATAACAAACGCCACCGTGGAAGCGGCCATCGCAGTTACCATGCCTTGCCTGTATATACCATTAACGCTTGTCCAGTCGCCCTCGGAAGCTCCCACTGCAGCGTACTTAAGCATGGCATTATCCAAACCCATACGACCAAAAACCGAAGCTATGGTTGCAACAGTCAAGGCAAGAAAAAACAAACCAGCTCCTGTAGCGCCTATCAACCTCGCCAAACATAAATTAAAAAAAAAGGTCAGTAAGGTGCCAGTTATTTTTAATGGCAATGAAATCGATGTTCCTTTTAATATAGCGACCATATGATGGTCGTTTTCAAATCGATTGAGTATTTTTTTGTAAAACATGGCCGTAAAGATATATATTGGGATGTCAAATCTTGGATATGCTTAAATGACTAACTGTTTTTGAAATCCCAACCCCTATGAGGGCTTGCTTGGGTGGTCATGCAAACCTTCTTTCCTAGCATTATTAGTGGAGGACTGAATCATAGCCAAAATAGAACTGAATAGGATGATACCTTCACCTTGCCCCAAATAGTTAACGGTGAAAAAGCTAATGAGTATAAAAAATATATAGTTCCCAATAAAGGTCGTAATTTCAGGATTTTGGCCGTTTCGCTTCAAAAGTCTTAAATCCTTGTAAAGAATCAAGGCCAATAGAAAGAGATAAAGGGCGCCAATAAGTCCAAAATTTTTCAACCATATAGGATAGCCGAGATCACTCTGAATCGAGTATCTCATAATTCTTTTGACTTTGTAATGTGGCATGCTGGCATACGCCTCCACGTTCGAGCGCAACGCAGAACTACCAACTCCAAAAAGGGGGCCTTCCTGAAATATTTCCCAAGTGGTTTTGAGCTGGTCGACGCGACCTCCCCAACTGCCGGAGGATTCGGTCAATTCTATCTTAGTTTTTTCTACATTGGACTTAAGGAATTCGAACTTATCGAGGTTCATCAGAACACCGGTGAATACAAAGAATCCTGAAAAAATCAGAAACTTGGCCTGTGGGCTTGACATTCGCCTGATGATATTGAAGCATGCAATTATTCCATAGGTTCCTATAATTACTCTTGTCTGACGGAAAATAATAGCCATTATCGAAATTATGAAGAATAACAGAGGAAAGCGTTTGATACGGTCTGATGTTATAAACAAGGTAAAACTATATAATGATGCATAAACTATAAGCCAATACGCTGGAAAATAAATCCTCACTATTCCCCCGCGCATCTTCGCGCCTTCCTCGGTTGCCGTACTATGATGGAGAATTTCTGGACCAATATAGTTCGTAATTCCCAGTAAAATGGAGAAAATCCCGAATATCATCATCCATTTCAAGAAGCGATGAATTGCTTCATCATTTGTAAATATATCTAGAAAAATGAAATAACTTAGATACAACAGAAAAGCGCGGCTGGCGATAATTGCATCTATATATGAAACACCAAATTTCATCACAGCAAATGGGATGTGCATACCAACGAAGAACAGGAGAAATATAATTAAGGCTGAATATGGGTTTTTGAGCAATCTTCTTTTAAAAAGTAGTATATAAAAGAACCACAGGCCGATCATAAAAATAGATAAATCCATTGTGTTGAAGCTTCCTACTTGATGGGCCCAGGGAAACAAATAAAACATTCTGTAATTGAAAAAAACAATCAAAAGCACAAGCGCTAGCTTCATTCAATACTCCGACAGCTCATTAAAGATAGAAATGAAATAAAAGGAGATAGAGTTTTTGGGGACATCCTGTATTCCCCCTGTCAAGCTTTTACTTTTTTATATTGATTACAACTTGTTATAATATTTGTAATCAAATGGACGCACTTATCTTCTACGTTTTTGGTTAAGGAATTCGGCGGATAAACTCGCTTGTAAATGAGCCCTGACTTGATCGTTACGAGACCTTTGCATAACCTCAGGAAAGCGTCCTAAATCCCAGCCTTTCTGATTGAATATTCTTCAGAAAAATTCCTCTGTATTATTATATCTATCTGTTTTAACTTGTAATTTTATCTATTTTATGCCATATATCCTTCAATTATCACTACTCGGAGGATAATATGGGCTATAAAAAGATGAAGAATAATTTAGGATTCGCAGATTTCGCTCTCGCCAGTTCCCTCAAACACAACCGCAGTCTCAAACTCATGGAAAAAATCGCTGATTCCATCGATTGGGATAGAATCAATACGGTCTTGATGAGCAATTACACGGTCGGCACCAGTGGTGAAGGCGCCGATGCCTATCCGCCTCTGCTGCTCTTTAAATGCCTGATGCTCCAGAAGTGGTTCCGCATCAACTCCGATCCCGAACTGGAAAACCAGATTTACCCAGTGAAATAAGATTTGAGTCGTTTCTTTAGATACATTCGCCCGTAGTGTGTCTTTAGGTGTTTTTCACGCTTAGTAGCATCTTCTCTATCTGTACAAGCTTCGTAATAGATCAGTTTCAATGGCCGTCTATCTTTTGTTGATTCAATCCGCCCTTTGTTATGCAGATCAAATCTTTGTTTGAGGTCCTTTGTGAAGCCTACATATAGCTGGCCATCCTTCTCACTATGCAGAACATATGTGTAATACATTAATCCTCAAACAATTTCACCGGGTGAACGACCGGCTGTCGTTTAAAAAGTTCCTCGGTCTGCCCTTGAGCAAACCCTCTCCGGACCACTCCACTTTCTCACGCTTCAGATCCCGATTGTCCAAACAAGCTATGGATCAGCTTAACTCCGAGATCCTGCGTCAGTTTGAAGGTCAGGGGCTCACTATCAACGAGGGCGTTGCTGTCGATGCCAGGCTCGTTAAATCCGCCAGCCGTCCCCTCAGTAATGATCAACTTAAAGAAGTTAGAGAACAACGAAATACTCCTGAAGGTAAACTCGATAAAAATGGCAATATTCGCAAGTTCTCAAGAGACCTCGAATCCAATTGGGTCGTGCAAAACGATGAACCCCACTTCGGCCTTAAAGAACATGCCTCCGTTGATACCAAACATGGCTTTATTCTGGCCACCACCATGACCCCGGCTTCCGTGCATGATACCAATTACCTGCCCTATTGTACCGTTTTCAGCCGCCACACCAAACAACCTATCGAAAAGGTTTATGCCGACAAAGGATATGCTGGTCAGCCCAACCGGGATTTCCTGGCCCTTAATGAAATCGCCGATGGGATTATGCGAAAAGACTCGACCACAGCCAAAATCACTGAATATGAAATAGAGCGAAACACAAAAATTTCAAAAGTCAGATATATCGTTGAACAATACTTCGGAATCAGTCACCTGCACGATGGAGCTAAAAGAGCAAGATTTACTACCATCGCAAAAAACAATTTCGATGCTTGGTGTCGCCAGGCGGCCTATAATATCCGCAAGGGATTAAAGATCCGGAAGGTCGCTACCGTATAAGGTGGATAGGTGCGCCCGGGGGTGGATAAAACCTGTGGGCCAGCTTGAAAACGATCTTGTAACACCTATTTAATGCCAGAAAAAACGTAATTTTCATGAACAAATTCTAATATCAGACTGAATTTTATCTCACTTTAGTAAAAAATTTGACAGAAATCATAAAATCGGTAATCTAACCAAATTTTCAAAGCTCTCACTTTTTCGACGAGTTTTCTCTCCCTTCGGCAGGCTTACATGAAGCTGCCGGCGAACTCTGCGCCTCAGCGTTACGTTTATCCGAGATCCGAACCGTTGGTGTCGGCCTCAAGCATTCCTTATCCAGGCTTAGAGTTCAGTGAGAGGCCCTGGAATTGTCCCTCCCGGAGTTGTTTCGCTCCTACGCCTATTCACGGGCTCTCTCGCCGATACACGATTTGTTTGCGGGCTCTACCCTCAGACTCCGAGCATGCTCGGATTAAAACCAGTTTCAGTTCTCATTATCGTCCAAGCGATGACCAGCATCTTGGCAGCCAGCTTGACCCGCATTTTGGTTCGGATGCCCCGCTCCTTTTCACGGCCTTTCAAATAGCCGGTGTACAGTGCGCGGAAGCCGGTGTCTTGAATTGAAGCGATCAGCGCCGCCTGATACAGCGCATATCTCAGATCACTATTGCCGCGTTTGGAGATCACCGGCACAGCCGTCCGGCTGCGTTTGCCGCTCCGCTTGGCGTTCAGATCAAAACCAGCCAGCCGGATCAGTTGTTTGCGCCCCTTGAATCGGTGGGGGTCTCCGATTTTTGCCAACACCTGCGAGCAGACGTAAGGGCCAAATCCGGGTATCGTCCGCAACCACCGGTATGCGGCAAAACGCCGGCAAATCGACTCTATTTGCGCCTCGGTTTGTTCGATACGCTCTCGCAGATCATAGAAGCGCTCCACCAGTGTTTGGGCCTCAAATACTGTGGCTTCATTCACCGGGCAGCCGATCGAACTTGCGGCCAACTCATGGATTGTCCGCAACCGTTTTAGCTGCCGCAGACCACGATCACGGGTGGTAACCAGGCGCAGAAAATCGTTAAAAGGCCATAGCCGCTATTGTGCGCGGATCCAGACACCAGCGCACGATTGCCAAGTTCTCGGTCAGACAGCTTCCCCAGTGCCGGTCCAGTTCCGGAAAGTGCCTGGCCACCAACCCATTGCGGATCTGCATGCGAATCGCATGCTCTTGCTTCTTGAGTCGCTTGCGCAGCGACAGCAACGTGCGCAATTCCAACAGGTCCGCAGCCGGTTTTTCAAAGAACTGGCACTTGCCCTGGGAGACCAAGTCAGCCACATTGGCACTGTCTTTGGTGTCGTTCTTATCCCACCGGCCGTCCAATGTCTGGCGGTTCTCGGCAATGGCATGGTTGGAGACCAGCACCAGCAGTTGTCCTTGCTCCAAAAGCCAGTGGGCCAGTGGTTTATGGTAGTTACCCGTCGGCTCCAATGCAAAGGCGGCCTTGCTCAGACCATAGCGGGCCTTAAGCTGGTCGACGCGCTCCAGCAACTTGGCGAAGCCTGCTGCGGTGTTGTCAAAGAGCAGTCTTTTGAGCAGTGTTCGGCCCATAGCGGTACCGAAAAAAGCGTGGTGGCGATCCTTTGCCACATCGATGCCGACGATGACATGCTCTGTCGATCCTCGGATCTCTTGTCGGAATTGACAGAACTCGACGTACTTGGTAACGTTGTCATGCTTCACGATAACCTCCTTTTGGCAGATGTTTAAGTTTTGCTGACTTTTATGCTATTAGGAGGTTATCTTTTTTTCAAGGCGATAATTACTTTTCTTTTTACTACTCGTGGCAGTATATTCTTTAGTTATTTCAATATATAACGCCCATTAAATTATAAGTTTCCTATTTGGCCCTACAAAGGGGGCCGGTTAAGCCTGTCCCGTTAAATAAGCTTCGCTTTTCACTATCGTGAATTTAACAGGATAAATTTAGCCGGTTGGGCCCGTTGAGCCCGGAAAAAAAGGGGGCAAGGCGGATATGAGCTCAAAGTTCAAAGCTGAAAGATTAACGAGATTTCACCACCCGCTTCGCTCGAGGCGCGGAGAACGCGGAGGGTTATTATTTTTTCATCGAGCGGGAGAAGGCGCTCAATGAAAACCGCTCCGCCTACGGCGCTTAGTTGTAGCTTTGGGTTGATCAACGATTGCTTATGAACTCTTCAATAGTCAGGTTGATGTCTTTGGCTATCTGACGCAATAAGATGGGGGAAATATCTCTGTTCGCATGGTAGGGCAATGTTGTAAAACGCCCATCCGGGTGACGAAACTGTTTGTGAGAGCCTCTCTGCCTGACCTCCTCAAAGCCGAGTCTCACCAGAATAGCGGCCACATCTTTTGTTTAGGAACCGGGATGCTTCCCATGTTCAGGCCACCACCACATTTTGAGTCCCGATGAATTCGGCTTCCAATCTTGGTTCACCGTCTTCTAGTAACAAAGAAATTACCTCTTTAAGATTTTCGTTTAGTTCATCTAGTGTTTCGCCCTGTGAATGAGCACCGGGGAAACCTGGCACAAAACCAACATATAGACCCGTATCCGAGCACTTTTCGATGATGGCCGTAAAATTACGCATTATTTTATTCCTTATTGTGTTTTCGGGGACGCCCAATAAATTATAAGTTTCTATACTCCTTGGTCTATCCGTTTTGTCCTGTTTAGAGCACTTGGATTGTATAGAGGGCTCAAAGCTGAAAGGTCAAAGTAATGACAATCAATGTCTGGCTGGTGATAGTTTATAGTAATTTTGTAAATCCCTCTACTGATAGACCTGCGTATCGAATGATTGCTCGTAGCGTTCCCTTCGCCACCTCCTTATGATCTGGAACTACGATACGCCTATGGGGATATGATACTTGCCGCATGACGATATGGCTTCCCTTTTGCCTATCTTTTTCATAACCAATTTGCAGTAATACCTTAACCCGGACATTTCACGTCCCTGAGGGATTCAATGGCAAGGCACTCAAGGGTGCCGCCGTAGTCAACCTACTGCAAGCTTTTGATAACGCAGCCAATGGATGCCTCAGGGAGTGCCCAAGAGGTGAAAACTTTTCGGCTTTTCTCTAAAATTCATAAGTTGCAAATTGTACTCTAACCAAAATACGTCCATTTCATGTCAAGTATCTAAAATTAAATTAACTTACTCATAGTGGCGAAAAGATTTCATGAAATATTCGGGTTAACGACTTTACGACCAGAAACTTGAGGTAGGTTGCTCACACTGAAACCTCTACCACTTCCTCGTTAATAGAAGGGGGAATTGGTTCATTATGAGCTTTTAAGCTTTCCAAATATACAGCAATGGCTTCTTGAATATTCAGCACCGCCTCGTTTCGTGTTTTACCTTGAGAAACACATCCAGGCAAAGCTGGTACTTCGGCTACAAACATGCCATCTTCATCTTGTTCGATTAATACACGATATTTCACGTTTTCCTCCTGTTGAACAGATTGGGGATCTTGGGAACATCCATAAAAATATGAACAAATCGTCAATTTCGAATTCAGAGCTTTTGGGGACGTTCTCAACTTTTAAACTTTATATCGGGATAAAATCGTACGCGATTTTATGTAACCGGCGTTGTCGCTGATATGAAGCTCAAAGGGCAAAACAAAATTATGGAATTATTAGCCACAGATTTACCCAGTTAAATCCCCGTAGGGGTCTGCATTGCAGAATTTAACCCCAGTACGATCTTCCGGACCTACGAGCGGACCGGGCAGGCACAGACAATAGGAAGTGAGCTCAAGGCTGAAAGCTCAAAGCTCAAAGGCAAACGATATTATGGACACAGATTCTTACAGACAGACACAGACCAAAGATACTTTTCCTTTGCGGACATTCGCAAAGGATAATCAGCCGACCCTTCGGGTGAATCAATTCAAGCTGCTGAATCTTTCAAGAACCGCTATTATGCTGATGCGGCATCTTTTTCCTCAAGCTGGTAAATAACATGGGTTGGTTTATGGATCCGCTTTTTAGCATCCAGTATTACGATAGAATCGAATTCCGGTCTCACATCGCTTGGGGAGTCATATCTTGATAAGAGAATTCCCACAATCCTGCATTAGCTTTTGCGTGCTCGATTGTCATGCTCACTAAGTTACCAAATTCATCTATGTCCACATAAATATTTTCGCTTATTTCTTTCGTCTCCCGAACTTCGCCGGTCGTAAATTCAACGTGAGCGGTATCTGTATCTGGAAAATATTTTACTTTCATTGTTATTCCTCCTTAAAGGAGCGATCAAAAAAGGCATTATGCACTGTTTCGCTATCTTCTAACAAAATCACCCTGAGATATTTATTAACCTCTTCTATTTTAGCCCATTTTCTAATTCTTCCATCCGATTGGATTTCAGTTTTTATCGGATTATCAACAACAAATGTTATCCATTTATCCTTAATATAAACCCGATCCGATCTTTTTTTCATGTATTCAAAATATTGTGTCGTTTTCATTAATTACAATATTCCATCGTTTCGATCATTAGAGACTTTGGGGACATCTTGTATTCCCCTGTCAAACGTTCATTTCTATAATCGATTACAAACAGTTATGATATTTACAATCATGTGGATAGCGAATTAAGGAATAGAAAAGGCTATTTTATTTGTTTTATTGGTTCAATTGGTTTGATTGGTAGGAACTACAGTTTTATTGGTTCTATTGGCTGAATAAAATCGCTGAGCGATTTTATGTAGTCCCGCCGTTGCGGGACGATACCGCTTTGTGCACCCTTTTCTCAAACTCTTACCAAAAATTTATCCATAAAATCGCGTGGTCTCTGCACGCTGACCTTAGCGTAACCAGATTTGTCGAGCAAGTGTTTATCACCACTGATAATAATGGAGCAGCGTCCTTCAATGGCGCACGTAAAAAATTTGTCGTCATCCGGATCAGCGCAAATGGGCTCCTCGAGAGTTGTTGGTGAAACTATCTCTGCATTTATCGTAATAAATTCCAAAACGGGTGTGACATCCACGTCTGGATAGCGGTTGCTCAAGATTTCGCCAACTCGATAATACTCTTCAAGTATTTCCGGTGAAACCACCACCTCCAATCGTCCATCGCGCCATGCTTCCAATATTTTGAAAGGCGGACCGCTGAAAAATATTCCCGAGACAAACACATTCGCATCATTCCCAAAATTTTCATGAAATCATTTCAGAAATTACTATAAAGAAAATGGGCAGGAGTATTTTTGAATAATTTGGCTTATCCATTAATAATTCCTATCATAGTGTCACCAGGAATTAAAAAGATCTGAAAAGATTTCACCTTTCAGGCCAGCCGGAGGCTATCATTGCCTGCGTTATCCAAAACTAGCGGTAGATGAACTACAGCTTCGTTTTGAAGTGCCTTGGCCATGAAATCCTCCAATTGGTGAAATTTCTGTGATCAGACGACCCTCACTTGCTTCGCTGCCGCGCCTGGGAAACAGCCTCAGAAATGTCATTTCGCTTTAAACCGGCCTTTTTAGCTTTTTGCCGCACTTCTTTTATCAATCCATTAAACTCCTGCATCGAGGGTGGCTCTATCGTCTTTAAGATGATTACGTCATCCTTCCCTACGACGACGAACCGAGAACCGGCCGTCAATTTCAATCGTTTTCGGATGTTCTCCGGAATAACCACCTGCCCCTTGGAGGACATCTTGGTTGTCGCTAAACTTTTCATTACAGACTCCCAGTTATAATATTCTTACTGGTAAGATTCTAATTCAACCTATTCCAAATATCAAGTAGAATTTTGATAGCGTAAAGACAACCGAGGGTCACTTTGTACCTCCGCAAGATCTATTGAAAGAGCTGAAAAGATGTCATTCTTCGGGTCAACCGGAGGCTTACATGGCCAGTATTATTCGAGGATCGCGGTAGACTGACTAAAGCATCACCTCGAAATGCCTTCCGCGATGCGGTATCACAAATCTGATCATTTGATCGAAGGTGTGCGATTGGCCAAAAAAACCTCCAATCGATGAAATTTCCGGGTTTAACAGACTTGTCGTTTTCCGGCTTACCCTGTCCTGTCTGAGCCGTGAGACGTCGTTTTCCAGCCTGGATGGTCAAACAGTGGGCAAGTCGTAATAATGGTAGTCATTGTCTACAGCCCAAGGATGGCGCGGACTTTTTCCAAGCGCTGCCTGGCAATCGGGATGCGGCGATTGACCGGCGGATCGAGACGGAGGTCGTAGTCTCTGCTTCCCCGTGGCGTCAGTGCCCTGACACGGTTTAGATTGACGATGTATTCCCGGTGGCATTGCACGAAAACCGGTGCCGGCAGCTTTTTGGCCAGGTCATGCAGGCGCTGCACCGAACGGTAGGGTTTCTTGCGCCCGGTTCGAATCAGCGTATCACCTTCAGCGGATTCAAGGTAAAATATGGCGTCTATCTCGATAAGATCGATCGCGCCGTTGGTGCCTTTTACCGGTAGTCTTTGGATCATTTGCGGAGAAGGCATGGTGAGATAAAGTGGCTGAAGTGAGCTAAAATGGAAAAAACAGTTTCACTGGTTCTATTGGTTGAATAAAATCGTTGAACGATTTTATGAAACGCAGCTTCGCCGCTCCAAAAGGGCTCAAGGCTAAAAGGTCAAAGATGCACCTGTGGCGTACAAATATGCTACCGATTGAGACCTTTGCATAACTCAGCAAAACTCTTAAACCCAGCCTTTCTCCTTGAATTATTCTCCAAAAAATAACTCATTAATTATCATATCTATCTGTTTTAACTTGTTTTTTCATCTATTTTATGCCATAAATCCTGTAAATATCAACCACTTGGAGGAATCATATGGGCTATAAAAAGATGAAAAAGAATCTCGGATTCGCCGACTTTGCTCTGGCAAACTCTCTCAAACATAACCGCAGCCTCAAACTCATGGATAAACTTAACAGTTCCCTTGAATTGGGACAGAATCCAATCCGTCTTAATGAGCCATTACACTGTCGGCACCAGCGCTGAAGGCGCCGATGCCTACCCGCCTCTGTTGCTTTTTAAATGCCTCATGCTGCAAAAGTGGTTCCGCATTAACTCCGATCCCGAACTGGAAAACCAGATCAACGATCGGCTGTCCTTTAAAAAGTTCCTGCAACTGCCCTTGGATAAACCCTCGCCGGATCATTCCACCTTCTCTCGCTTTAGATCTCGTTTGTCCAAAGATGCCATGGATCAACTCAACTCCGAAATCCTGCGCCAGTTTGAAGGACAGGGTCTGACCATCAACGAGGGCATTGCCGTTGATGCCCGCCTGGTGCAATCCGCCAGCCAGCCTCTCAGCAATGATGATCTTAAAAAACATAGAGACAAAAGAAATACTCCTGAAGGTAAAGCTCGATAAAAATGGCAAGCCGCTCAAGTTCTGCCGGGACCTGGAGTCAAACTGGACTGTCAAAAACGATGTCCCCCACTTTGGTCTTAAAGAACATGCCGCCGTTGATACCAATCACGGCTTTATCCTGGCCACTACTATTACACCGGCCTCGGTTAATGATACCAACTACCTGTCTTACTGTACGGTTTTTAGTCGTCATACCAAACAAAACATTAAAAAGGTCTATGCCGATAAAGGCTATGCTGGTCATCCCAATCGAAATTTCTTGTCCACAAACAAAATCGCCGATGGCATCATGCGAAAAGATTCCACCACTGCCAAGCTTACTGAATATTGAAATTGAACGCAATAAATCCAATCTCAAAGGTTCGCTACATTGTTGAGCAATACTTCGGCATCAGCCATCTGCACGATCAGGCTAAAAGAGCAAGATTTACAACGACTACCAAAAATAAATTCGATGTCTGGTGCCGTCAGGCTGCATATAATATCAGAAAGGGGCTAAAGATCCTCAAGGTTGCCACCGTGTAAGGTCGATAGGTGCGCCCAGGGGTGATAAACCTCCCCCGCGCTTCACACACGCTTCTGCTTCCCCCCTTCCCCCCCTGTCCAAATTCATTTTTCTCTACCCTATCCAGATACCTCGCTCAATTTTATCTTGTTTTCATAAAAAATTTGAACGAATCGTAAATTTACGTAAGCGATTACTTTTCGTGGTCTGCAATAGCCTTCGCTAACTTCTTGGACAATTCCGGCAGATCTCTGTTTACAGTTTGCCACAGAATATCTAAATTGATATCAAAATAGGCATGAATGAGGCGGTTTCGCATCCCGACGATATTTGCCCATGGTATCTCTGGGATATTAAGCTGAGTCTCTTTTGAGATACGGCTTGCAGCCTCTCCAACGATTTCAATGTCCTTCATCAGTGCCAATACGAGCTTTCGATCCTGGTCGAGATTCTTGCACGAATGACATCGCCTCCTCAACAGCATCGCGCATATGCAACAGCCTGATCAAATCATGTTTCAACATAGGCGGCCTTTGCTTCTGCAAGCACATCATGTCTGAAGTAGGTGCTTAGATCCTGAGCTGTTCGCAAGTCCACTTTTTTACCCATGATGGTTGACAGCTCAATTTCCATTCCAGCCAATGTGATCAAGCCGGGGGTGTGCCCTGGTCTGAACTCAACCAGCAGATCGATATCGCTTTGCGCAGTTGATTCTCCCCGGACGGTAGAACCAAAGATGGAAAGCTTGACAATATGATTTTTTTGGCAGAAATCTGCCAGTTTCCTTCGTTTAGTTTCATTTAGGATGTCTGTATGCATTCTCTATTACTTTCCAACTTAAATAGAAATATGAAAATAGTCTCTGATTGGGGAATTAAGGAATTTAGTTTTTGTTAATCGTGATTCGTTAATGGAAAATTGTTTGATTAGATTTCTTTTTGGCCACAGACCCACACAGACAACACCGTTTTATCCTTTGCGGACATTCGCAAAGGATAATCAGTCGACCCTTCGGGTTACTCTTTAGAATCATTATCATTGAATTCTGAAACAAGATGTATACATACCTCGGCCAACTCATCCAGCTTATTTTGTACGATATCCCAGACGATCGGCAAGCTAATACCAAAATATTCGTGTGCAAGAATATTTCGTATACCAACTATTTTTCGCCATTCAATTTCTGGGGCTGACTGACGAACCATTTCTGGTAGTCTTCCAGAAGCCTCGCCAATTATCTCTAGATTACGAACGACCGCATCCTGCGTTTTTAAATCCTGCTTGAAGGTATTAAAGTCCACGCTATCTGTAAATTCCTTGATTCTCCTGATTGCTTCTATGATATCGTCCAAGTAGAGGCGATAATCTCTAGACATAGCGAACCTCTTTTTCAATAACCGTCCTCAATCTGGGTTTGAGCGAATCCTTAAGAACCAAGTCCACATCACGCCCTAATATTTCCTCCAATCGGAATTTAAGCTCCATGTAATGATCAAAAGTCGGATCATTCAATTCAACCAAAATGTCGACATCGCTTTCCTTACTGTAGCGCCCTTTTACCGCCGACCCAAATACACCGATGCTAAGAACTGAGTACCGATCTGCCAACTCTTCCTTGAGACCTTTGATTTTGAATAAAACCTCATTAGATATGTTTGCTCTTATAGTCATTTTAAATCACCAGGGGTTTTGGGGTTTTGGGGACGTTCTCAACATTTAAACTTCTTTATAGAATTAAATAAAACTTATCTTCAACAAAATCGTTCTCGACTTTCTTTAATCCCGCCATGGCGGGACGGGGCCGATAACAAGGGCTTTCGGGGACGTTCTCAACTTTTTAACTTTATATCGGGATAAAATCGTACGCGATTTTATGTAACCCCGCCGCGGCGGGACGGGGCAGCTCAGTTTTTGATAAGATAAACCTCAAGTGCCTCAACAAATTTCACAGCTTTTTGCCAAATTTCATTGGCTTTTTCGGCAGTAATAGGTTTGATGATTTTATAATCGACTGATTGACGAAGTTCAAATGCCCTGTGAAAATCTTTTGATAGGGATTTGTCAAAGATGCCCTTCATTACGAATTCTTTGTCGAATAGACTTATCACTCCAGCATGCTTAGAAGGAGCCTTAGAAATCTTTTGGAGAAGTGCGAGAGCAGCATAGAACATCGCATAATATGACCTATTGACAATACTCTGAGGACTGCGATTGCCATCGATCAAATATTTCGCGTCGCCTAATGCCTCCTGGGCCTGCTCCAGACGATGTTTAATTAGTATTTCGATGTCTTTAGGTTTCACAATATAACACCTTCCGACTTTATCGCTTCAGCTAACAAGGAGTATCGTTCCGGACCATTTTCCCATTCATTACGTGAAAAAACAACCGGAACAATCACAATACCGTATTCAAATCCTGCCTCCCAGGCACAGTCACTTATATATTCCTCAAATTCGGGGGAAAGGTCATCAACAATTACCAGTACATCGAGATCGGAATCCGGGTCTGCATCGCCTCTGGCCCTTGAGCCAAATAGGACGAGCTCAGAAACCTTAAGCTTTCTATTCAGCAACGTTTTGAAAACGTCGACTATATTTTTTTCTATGGGATTCATTGGCTTACTTCATTTTTTTCGTGGTTTGGGGAACATCCATGAAAATATGAATAAATCGTCAACTACGAATTTAGGGATTAAAAAAACAGTTTAATTTGTTTGATTGGTAGGAACTACAGTTTCATTGGCTCTATTGGTAGTAACTACAGTTTTACTGGTTCTGTTGGTTGCATTGGTTTAATTTGTTAGAAACCGAACTGCAGCTCAACGCTTAAGCTCAAAGGGCAAAACAAAATTATGGAATTACGGTATTCAGGGAGTTAGGGATTAAATGCGCCAGAGTCGACGAAGAAGCTATCGATTTATGTAATCCCGCTGTGTCTGGACGTTGTAGCTCATGAATCGATAATTAGTAATTACTATGGTATCGGTAGGATACGAGCCCGAGACCGGCTTTCATCAACGGATATCAGGGCTCCTTTCTTGATCTCATTTGAGAATTGGTGAATGGTGGCAATAATCATCTTCCCAATAGCCTCCGGAAATACATCCTGCGTTCGAATCTGGATAACACTGGGTGTTTTCCATCCCGTTGCAGCAAGAATAGCTCCAAAGTCAAGATCATGCGTTATTACCATATAACCGCCCTTCTTTGCGTATCGCATAATCTCCGAATCGGTTGCCCCTGGATCCCCAATTGAGGACCAATGCAATGTTTCCCAGCCTTCATTTTTCAATATTGACACCAAGCTAGGCGGCAGGTTCATGTCGATGATAATCTTGATCATGACGCGAGCGGAACCTCTACTTCCTCAGCACGCCAAGCAGCATAAGAAAGAGCCTCGAGAATATCCTCTCGTTCCAAATAAGGATATTCTTTGAGAACCTCTTCCAAAGTCCTACCGGTTCCGATCAAGCCGACAATAGTACCTACCGTGACGCGCATTTTTCTGATGCATGGTTTGCCGCCCATAACTTGTGGATCAACGGTTATGCGCTTAAGTTGTTTCATTTTAACCTCACTAACCTTGTATTAATTGAGTTTTCTACCACGGATTTTATTATTAAGGAATTCAGGGACGGGTATTGATATATTGGCATAAGTCATTCTAAAAGCCTGCGTTCCTTTTCTTTAACAATCTTAAGATATATAATCCGATTCAGAAATTGAGGGATGAAAAAGACAGTTTTATTTGTTTCATTGGTAGTAACTACAGTTTTACTGGTTCTATTGGTTGCATTGGTTTTATTTGTTAGAAACAGAAAGGCTGCATTAAAAGCCGTATTATTAGATCAATTAGTCCCAATGAATTCCGCTATGCTCGTGACTATCGAGAATTTCAATGGGAAAATTTAATTTGTGTTCTTGTGGACGCCCATAAATATATAAATAAAATCGTTATACGATTTTATGAAACGCGGCGTTGCGCCGCTCTGGGTAAATTAACTATAGTTAAAAATCCACGAAATTGCGAATTATGGAATCCAGGGATAAAATATAATTTTGAGAATTATGGAAAATCGTTAGATTAAATGGCTTCAACAGTCTAACAAACGGAACCAATAAAACCAATCGAACCATTGAAATGAACAAAACAATTTATTGTTTCTCGACTGAAGCGGGCGGTGAAAAGGTTGATATATCAATTCCCACAGTTCAGATCTGTTGCACTCCAGGGTGATCGGCACCACTCTTCACGGGCGAGCATCTCATGACCGATAATACTTGGGTGGAAGCAATCACCGCTGTTCACATGAGTGTCATCGAATTGAATGTCGAAGATATCGACAAAGTAGGCGTTTGGCAGTCGACCGTCTGTTTTGTATTCCAACAATACATCAGAAAGAACCGAATTATATCTGTCCCGGATGGCGGCGTGAAATTCTTTGCGACGAATACAGTTTGGGCCATCGTCTGGGTGTATGGTATCGGGATCGAGATGTGAATTTCCAGCTCCGCAATCATTGACCGGACTATCGAGGAGGATCTCGCAGGGCACGGATGGCCATACGAAAACACGGCACCAAAAGTTTTCGCGCTTGGCATTCCAGAGCCAGTAGATGGCAGGAATGCTCGACACGGAAACATATGCGTTACGGGTGGCCTGGGAAGCGGCCAGTGCATCCAAACCCGCTCGGTATTCTTGCTCGAACAGGTTTTTACTGGCATCGCTTTGCAATGCCTGAATGCTGGAGGCCGAGCAAACATCATTATTGCCAAGCAGCACGGATATCATGCCGGCAGTCTCTGATGGTGTGGCTGCAGTAGCTGCCACTACTGCATTCGCTTGGGTTGCAAATGCGGCCATCTCAGCACCGCTCACAGCCTGATTGAGAATACCGTCCTCAAAGGCATCATTTTCAAAGTAACCCATCGGATCAATATCCTCGAAACGTTCGTTCAGGCTGTAAACGATGTCTCCGAATTCATAGCCGGTCGACCAGACCGCCTCATGATGCAGGATAAAGATATCGTTGTAGACCGCTTCCCCCTCACCGATAGAATCTCCAATATTAAATTGATTCAATGGCGCAGCAGGCAACGGCGGGCAATTCACACGCCCGAAATCAGCCGCAAAGAAGGACGCTCTTATTCCCTTTTTACCCGAGACGAGTTCATGCAGGTTGCTGCCGTCCACATCACTGTCAGCGTCGAAGTCGCCAGTGCAGATGGCGAAAACGTTGATGGGCACGACAAGCACTAGAATAAGCCAG
This sequence comes from uncultured delta proteobacterium, assembly GCA_963848135.1. Lineage (GTDB taxonomy): Bacteria > Desulfobacterota > Desulfobacteria > Desulfobacterales > SG8-13 > JARFQH01. The sequence goes on along the minus strand of CAWKCK010000004.1, from coordinate 182,518 downwards.
ATCCAGACGTAGGAGAACTTTTGAATTTGTTGGTTTAGGGATTTGAGGGCGATCATGATTTAGTGCATATCAAACTTCCTGTGGGAATACCCAAGTTCTAAAACTTGATCGAAGGATTTGGCGACGTATATCAGAGGTTGATTCGTTTAGTCTCGTTTAGCGCGTTTGGATTGTTTAGATCGATAAAATGGTGTTCGATTTTTTGAAACGCAGCGGAATCCACCTCTATTCAAATCGGTCGTAAACCGCAAATCCCTCGCATTTAACGAGATGGTCCCGATCGGCCTGGTTCAGATCTTCCTCCACCATTATTTCGACCAGCTTATCAAAGGATAGTTTCGACTCCCAGCCGAGTTTTTGCCTGGCCTTGGTCGGATCGCCAAGAAGGGAATCGACCTCCGTGGGTCTGAAGTAGCGTGGGTCCACATGCACCAGTTCCTGGCCGTTCTCCGGGTTGCGACCGACTTCGGCGATGCCCTCCCCTTCCCAGGCGATGGGCATGGACACTTTGGCAAATGCTTTTTCAATGAATTCACGCACCGTGTGGGTCTCGCCAGTCGCAATCACATAATCCTCGGGCTGCTCCTGCTGGAGCATCAGCCACATGGCCTTGACATAGTCACCGGCATATCCCCAATCGCGCTTTGAATCGAGGTTGCCCAGGTAGAGTTTCTCCTGCAGCCCCAACTTGATGCGGGCCACGGCCCGGGTGATCTTGCGTGTGACAAAGGTCTCGCCTCTTATGGGCGATTCGTGATTGAAAAGAATCCCGTTGCAAGCAAAAAGATTGTAAGCCTCGCGGTAGTTGACCGTAATCCAGTAGCCGTAGACCTTGGCCACCCCATACGGGCTGCGGGGGTAGAACGGTGTTTTCTCGGTCTGGGGAATTTCCCGAACCTTGCCGTACATCTCACTTGTCGAGGCCTGGTAGAAGCGGGTTTTCCGCTCCAGCCCCAGGATACGGATAGCCTCCAGTAGCCTCAGGGTCCCAAGGGCATCCGAATTGGCCGTGTACTCCGGGCTTTCAAAGGAAACCTGGACATGGCTCTGGGCCGCCAGGTTATAAATCTCGTCCGGCTGGACCTCCTGTACAATGCGGATCAGGTTGGTCGAGTCGGTGAGATCGCCGTAGTGCAGGAAAAAGCGTAGGTCAACATCATGAGGGTCCTGGTAAAGATGGTCGATCCGGTCGGTGTTGAAGGAAGACGCACGCCGTTTGATGCCGTGGACTTCATAACCTTTTTTCAATAGAAAGTCGGCCAGATACGCACCGTCTTGCCCGGTGATGCCGGTAATTAAGGCTCTTTTCATAATCCATTCCTATCCATGAAATGACTGAAGTGAGCTAAAGTATTTGAAGTGGCTAAAGTTGTATGTGATCTAAAATTGGAAAAGGGTGAAAATAACGTTTAGATCGTTTGGAACGCAAAATGAGGTCAAAGCTCAAAGCTGAAAGATTATATTTTACACCCGCTGCGTTCGAGCACGGAGAACTCAGAGATATATTAGCCACAGACCCACACAGATTGACACAGACAACATCAATTTTTTCCTTTGCGGACATTCGCAAAGGAAAATCCGTCGACCCTCCCGGGTAGGAAAACGAAAAATAGCGAGTGGGGTTGTCGTCTTGCTCAGGCATTTGTGTTTTGATATACCCTATCACTGTGGGCTCTGTAAGAGCCGGGAAAAGCTGAAATCGGTGTCTACCGCTTAATGAAAAAAACCAGTTTTTCGGCGTTCTCTGCCTGCCCCGTTAAATTCTGCCATGCAGACACCGATAGTTAATTTAACTAGGGTGCCTCGAGAGACTCTCGAGGAGCGAGTGTGAGATAACTTTTCAGCTTGGAGCCGTGATTCGTGTTTCCCTTTGAGCTTTCAGCTTTGAGCTTTGAGGTTGGGGTTGCGGGTTACGAGTTGCGAGTTACGGGTTTATGGGCCTCGTGTTCCGTGTTGCCTCCAGCCTCCAAAGCTATTATATTGCATTCAGCTTTGAGCTTGAGCGTTGAGCTGCAGTTCGGTTTCTAACAAATAAAACCAATGCAACCAATTGAACCAATGAAACAATTATAACATCCCTTTCTATCCCTCAATTCCTGAATTCCTGAATTATTCCCTTCCCTACTCCCCCTGCCTCCCGATCCGCCATGCCAGGGCGTAGTCCCATTTAAAAGTCCCCTGCCCGGCGCCGGGCTTGACCTGGATCATATAGCGGTGGTCTTGGTCGAGCTTGACCCACAAATTCTCGGTATTATCGGCTGAAGAGACGGATACGGCAATCTGACGGGGTTCGCCGGAGCCAGTGACATCGTATAGAAAGAGATCGAGATTGTATAATGTCGGAGTGCCGACAAAATACGGGCCGGCACCCGCATCGATGACGATGTTCCACACCAGTGCGGCCCACAGGTGTCGTGAATTCTTATAAACAGTGAAGAAATAGGATGCAAGAGCATTGCTGCCGTCCGCACCGCCGAACGTCGGATCATAATCAAAGCCGTGCGGTCCGATAACGCCGCCGGTCCCGGGCATATCTTCCGTGGAGTTTGTTTCGCCGCCGGCAAGGATATGGTAGCTGTTTTTGATATTGACCTGTCCGGCACCGTAGCGCCGGTCCAACCCATTGACCGCCTGGTGTGCGGGTATGGCGCGATAATCCACAATATCGATCGCAGTGTTACCGATGACTTCCGTATTGCGGGTCACACGGTCAGCCCCTGCCAGTAAGGCTGCTTTTATGACTTCGGATCTTTCGGCGTTGTAAACCGTTTGGCCGTTTCGATCGGCGGTATGCTGCGCGACCGGGTCCGTGGAGAGTGCGGGCCGCTCATGGCCCAACTCGATCAGCAGTGTCGCTGCGGCCGCCACCACCGGTGCGGCGGCGCTGGCGGTCTTTCGGGGGGCGACCAGCTGGGGACAGGTGCGCCCCGGGGTGTAGACACTATCCACCGCGGCAGTACCATTTCCGTTTTCACCGCCGGCCTGGCCAACAGCGATCGTGTTGAAAGCGCTGCCCAGCAGGGGGTTGTTCGGACGACAGGGCCCGACAACCTGGGTGGTTTCATCGGTCGCCACCACCCAGTCGATTCTTCTCAAGACCGCCGGATTGTTTCCGTTTATCGAAGCGACCCAGCTGTGATTGCCAACGCGACTGGGGCTGGTGTTAGGTTTGTAGGGACTGTCGCTTCTTAGAAAACCCGGCCCCAACCAATGGCTGGCGCGGTAGCTTTCAACGGATTTTATCCCGGGTGCCATCGACCTTTTTCTACCGTAGAACAGATACCCCGTGCCTGTAGCGTGCCCGGAATAATACGGCAGCGATCCGGACCGGTTGAAGATCTTTTTACCCTTGAATTCAGAGTGACCGGGGTTTGGCATCCACACCTTGATGGGGTCGGTTTGATCATTTCCATCATGATCGATCGCCGTTGCCGCTTCGGTTTGGGTCACCGGCGGGCTTTTGCTGCCGTCCGGAAGACTCGATCCCTGCTCGGCTCTCAGCGCCGTATACCCGATGTCTTTTTTGTAATCCGCGAAAGATTCCGGGATGCACAGGTTGAGAACTGTCGCTGCGATGATGCCGATCCGAAGTAAAGATTTTCTGAACGGGTGCCGAAGGCCATGGACCCGATATATCCACAAAAAACGCAACCGCTCCGGCCCCTGTTCCGCCGTCACCAAGACCGCTATCCCGCATCTTTCATGAATATTTTTCAGCAGATCTGCAAAAAGACATAATATCAACTGGTCAAAGAATATTCTGTTGGTAAGTTTCGGAGTGCATTTTGCACCCCAACAATCGGATCAAAAATGCTAAAAAATATTCATGAAAAATGCGGGCTATGCCCGCCGCGGCGATACCTGCGAATCGGAGCGGACCTCATCCTTGATTCGCTTGACATGCCCCCTGCCGAGACCTTTGACTTCGCAGCCCAGTTCGAAATAGCGGCGGATTTTCGTATCGTCCAAAATGCCGAAGCAATCGATGATCGCCGCCGGCCGACCGATCATCTCCACCACCGCATCGGGGTCGAGAGCCAAATACTCCTGGTGACGAACGGCCAGAATGACCGCATCCGCACCCTTGAGCGTGGATTTGATATTCTTCTGCATCTTCAATTCGACCAGCTTCTCCTGGTTGCGGAAAAAGCGCTTCCACGAGTGGCTGGCCGAGGGATAGGTGTCCTGTTTTTCAAACTCCCACCAGTGTCTGACATACGGATCGTGCACGACCAGTTCGCCGCCCATTTCAGTGAGCTTGCGCACGATGATCTCCGAACCGCTGTAGCGGGTGTCGCCCACGTCCTCGCGGTAAGACGCGCCGAGAAGTGAGATGTTCGAGGCCGCCACGATCTTACCCATGTTGCGCAGGGCATCGCGGGTCAGCTGGGCCACACGCAGGGCGCGGGTGTCGTTGATGTCGATGGAGGTCGGCGTGATTTTGAAGATGCTGTCTTCGAAACCCATCAGGGTGTGGTAGGACCAGAATCCAAGCCCGCCGTCCTTGGGCAAACAGTACCCGCCGATACCCGGCCCCGGGAAAATCAGATTGGAATGGGTCGGCCGCACCTTGATGGCCTGCATCACCTTGATCAGGTCGACACCGTTTCGTTCCGAAAACAGGCTCCACTCGTCCATGAAGGCCAGGATAGACGCGCGGAAAGAGTTCTCGACGATCTTGCAGGTCTCACTCTCAAGCGGCCGATCGAGAACGGTGAGTGGAAATTTCTCGACATTGAGCACATCCGACAGAAAGGCCACGACCCGCTCGCGGGCGTCGGCATTGATGCCGCTACACACGCGCCAGAAATCCCTGATAGAGGCCACATAATTGCGGCCCGGCATAACGCGCTCGAAAGAGTGCGACAGAAGCGGTTCATTGTCGATCAGGCCGCGCTTCTCGAACTCTTTCCTGATGATCGGATAGGCCACATATTCGGTGGTGCCGGGCGGTACCGTGGTTTCGATCAGAACCAGGCAGCCGGGATCGATTTTTTCGCCGATGATCTTGAGGCACTCTTCCAGAGCCGCGATATCGGCGTGCCCCTGGCGGACATCCCCGAAGGTTTCCTTGTGGTAGTCGCATTGGACATCGACGATGACCACATCGGCCAGGCTAAGGACATCATAGGTATACGTGGCGATCAGGTTCTTTTTGTCCTTGACGCAGCGCCGGATCAAGGGCGCCACTTCCGGATCTTCGGCCTCGACCGGCGCGATGCCGCGGTTCAGGTAAGGAATCTTCCAGTAGGATCTTGCCGACGGCCGCTGCATTCCGATGACAAACTTTTCAATGGATCCTTTTTTAGACGTCGAGTCGGCCACCACCCCGGCCATCACGGCCCCGACGAACCCCACACCCATGACCACCACGATTTCGCGGCCCTTGAGGCGCTGTTCTTTGACGATCCGCTTAAGGCGTTTGAACTCCTTTGGATAGTCATCGGGCAGAGGCAGCAGGAATTCTTCGCCCTTGGGACAGGTGGAAACGGTGGGTTCGCTGTTCGGTTTCGACTGTGTTCTTGCAGCAGGTTTCAGTTTGGTTTTCTTCAAGTTTCCTCCATTTTTTAGTCATTTTATGTCTGTCACATTGACCACAGATCCTGTAGAGATATGTTCGCACAAACCGATCACCCTTTAAGGGCAAATAGAAGTTGCGGGTTACGGGTTGCGGGTTGCGGGTTACGAGTTACGGGTTGCGGGTTACGAGTTGCGGGTTACGAGTTGCGGGTTACGGGTTGCGAGTTGCGGGTTGCAGGTATAGGAAGCATTAGGATCGTCCCGGTGAAATCCGCTTCGCTTGTGTTTATACACTTTAGTTCACTTTAGGCACTTCAAATTTTAGATCACTTTTATGAATTCCCCAAATCTCCAATTATTGAATTCTCAAATTCTTCAATTCCTGAATCCCCTAATTCCTAAACCCCCAGTCGCCGCTGAATCGACCCGGCCACACGCCCCGCGGTTCGTCCATCCCACAGGTCCGGTTTGCGGGGCCTCTCTCCTTCTGCGTGCATGATGTCCATCACACACGCCGCAAGCACCGCCACCGTGCACAGGCGGTTGGTGCCTTCGGTAATAGTAATCGGGCGTTCGGTGTTGGGTCTCAGCGTCAGGCAAGGGATGCCGAGGTAGGTCGATTCTTCCTGGATGCCCCCGGAGTCGGTGATCACCATACGGCAGTTGAAAACCAGGTTCATGAATGTCACGTAACCGATGGGCTCTTCCAGGTGTATACCGGGGGCACGCTCCAGAACCGCCAGCAGGTCGTACGTCGCCAGGTTTTTACGTGTGCGCGGATGAACAGGGAAAACCAGCGGGAGGGTTTCAGAAACGCGCACCAGGGCCTGGCAGAGTTCGGCAAGTTTATGCCTGTCATCGACGTTCGCCGGCCTGTGCAGGGTGACCAATCCGTAGCCGGCCGTATCGACGCCGTATGTTGACATGGCATTTTCACGCCCGATACGCGCCCGCATCATTTCCAGCGAATCGATCATGATGTTGCCGACCCGCTCGATCTTCTCTGCCGGGATGCCCTCTTTCAACAGGTTCTCGTCACCGTCGGGCGAAGGGGTCCAGAGGATGTCGGCGATGGAATCGGTGACAATGCGGTTGATCTCTTCAGGCATGGTACGGTCAAACGAGCGCAAACCGGCTTCCAGATGGGCCACCAGGGGCCGGCTACCGTTCATCTTGACGGCCGCCAGGGTGCAGGCCACCGTGGAGTTGACATCGCCGACCACAACCACCATGTCGGGCTGTTTTTCTGAAATCAGCTTTTCGTAGGCCATCATCACGCGGCCGGTCTGCTCGGCGTGCGAGCCGCTGCCAACGCCGAGGTGGTGGTGCGGTTCCGGCAGCAACAGGTCCTTGAAAAACGCATCCGACATGTTGATGTCGTAGTGCTGCCCGGTGTGGACGATCTCCGGTTCGGCCCAGTCCCGTTCCTTGAGTGCATGATAAAGAGGGGCGATCTTCATGAAGTTGGGCCGTGCGGCGGCGATGAGGTGGATGGTTTTTTTCATCATTATAGTATCCGTTGGATTGGTTGGTTTGGTTTAATTAGTTTTATTGGTTTGATTAGTTTAATTGGTTGTATTGGTTCCGATGAAATCCGCTACGCTCGTCCCTATCGAGAATTTCATTGGAAAATTTTGATTGGTTGGATTTGTTTGATTAATCCTCGAGGGTTCAAGGGGTCAAGGCTCAAAGCGATATGGAGCTCAAAGCTCAAAGCTGAAAGGGAAAAGGTCAAAGGGAAAAATTTGGGATCTCACGCCCGCTTCCCTAAATCGCTCGAGCCCGACGGGAGGGGCAAACCGGGTTCACAGTGGCGGCAGGAGTTCAAAACCCTGGGCCGCGTAGTTCTCCTTGAAACAGAACGCTTTTTCGATCCGGTTCTGATTCATGGTGATATAGCTGACACAGTCCACCAGGCTGTAATGTTGGCGGCCCAGATTCATCCACAGCTCACAGGCCAGCCGGTGAGTGTCTTCATCGACCCAGCGAACCGTTAAAATTCCGAAAATATCTTTGTACCAAAGACTAGCGGCTTCGAACCCGATCCGGTACTGGAGCACGGTCACTGTCTCGGAAACCACGTAGTTCGTGGTCACCAGGGTGATGCCGTCTTCCAGCAGGGCCGGCCAGACCGCCTTGGCCGGAGAATGAAATTGATCGGATCGGTCCAGTAGTGCGTAGAAGGCCGATGTGTCGACGAATATGTATTCGCTCAGCATGGAATTGTTAGCGAGCACCCTCCTTAACCCGGATGTTTCATGAAATCTTTTCTAATTTTCTCTAAATATCATAAGTTGCAAACTGTACCCTGACTATTATGCTTCAATTTCAGTTCAAGTATCTAAAATTTCATATACTCATAGTGTAGAAAAGATTTCATGAAATATTCGGGCTAAACGGCCTTTATTCTGATGGCCGATGTTCTCCACAGGGTTACGGCTTTGATATCAAGCATTTGAAGTACGAATTTCGAAACCCGAAACAATATCGAATGACCAAAATCCAAATGCGCCTAAATGAAAAGCTCTACTTGGCGAAAGTCCGGCCTATGGCTCGGCTTTCGATGAGAAACTGCCTACCGCTGTAAGGGCCTTTTTCTTCTGATGGTGCATCATCCGGGCCTTCTCGAGGTGGGACCGATAGAGATCGATGCTCTCGCGGATGAGCTGGGCCATTGACACGCCCTTGCCCAAAGCGTGATGTTTCAGCCATTTCAGCTGCTCGGAATGGATTTGAACTTGGGTACGGACCATTTTGACCTCAATGATAACATTTGGTTACATCATGATGTAACGACAGCGCCAAAAAAAAGATAACATCTCGTTATCCTGTTTTATTGGACTTGTTCGGTTAGAAGGAAAGAGGATATTGAAAGGATTTGAAACGTTGCGGCAATGCCAGGAAATCAGGGGAAACAGACAGCTCCGCTGCCTGCCTTACATGGGTAAGATAGCGTAACTTGTCTTAATAAAACAACTTTTATATAACCAGCATATCCCAACGATCACTGAAAGGATACGTAACGTAATACCGAACAGAAAAGTCTAAAACTCATTGAACAGAATTGTTAATTTTAGCAGCATCTTAAAAAGAATTCAAATAAGTTTCCACCTAATTTGATCGATTGTCGAGGCTTGCTCGCCTTTGGTGACGTTGCCGCAGATACAAGGAGATGTCGTTCCGTCCCGCCGCCGGCGGGATCAGCTATGGGGGCGGCATATGAAGCCGTAGATGCGGCAACCCTTCATCTAAAATTTGAAACGCTCACTTTAGGTTGCACTTTCTATATAGACCCGGGCAAGATCCCTGACAAAGTATCCTGTTTGACGTCCGTTTCAATATGGATTGTTACCCAGTAATCACCACGATGTGCACCGCCTTGGGGCCATGGGCGCCGGGGACGGCCACACTTTCGATGTCCCGGGTGGTGCTCCGCCCGGATACAAAGGTCATGCAGTTGGTCAACCCGTGATAGTCGGTCTCTTTATCGCTACCCAACATTGAATACAGTTCCGCCAAACCGCTGATCAACGCGGACAGGGGTATCACCGCAATGTGGACCGGCGGGAGGAGTGACACCGCCCGCCCCTGCCCGGGACGGGTCCGCATCACGAGAGTGGCCGTCTCCGCCAGGCACCAGTCGGCCGACGTGATGCCGCAGATGGCCGTCGCCGCCAGATCCTTGGCCCGCTGGCGATCCGATTCGCGCAATCCCTGCTCCTCGTTATCCGCAACACATACGGTGATCTGCGGCGCCACGGCCGCCAGGGCCATCTCGAGTTCGAGGCCGTCGATCACCGCATGCCGCCAGGCCATCACATGGGCAGTCCCTCCCTCTTCCGGCAGGTTCTGACTGACGATCCCGGTGACGGCGCTGGCCGCCATGGCCGGGTTCGAACAAACAGTCACCGGTATGCCGTTGATCCTGGATCGCTCTTGCAAGGTCTCAAGGAGGGCCAGACGATCTTTCTGATCCCGCTTAACAATCGTCGTATTGGACCTCTGGCAGCGACCCAGGGCGGTCCAGGGCCGCCGGCGACCCGGGTCGTACCCCAGAGCCGAGCGAATATTTTGAATAAACAGTTTGTCGTGGTTCATACCCATATTCGCCTACCCAAACCGGTTCAGGGATCCTCAACTGACTCAACCCGTTCAACCGGCGCATCCGCTCACCCTCACTCCGGAAATATCTTTCCCGGGTTGAGAATTCCGTTGGGATCGAAAAGTTTTTTGATTCGCCGCATCCAGTCCAGGCTGCGGCCGTGCTCGGCCGCCATGAAGGCCCGTTTGCCGATACCGACCCCGTGCTCACCGGTAGCCGTTCCGCCGGCAGCCAGGGCCCGGGCGACCATCCGGCCGGAAATAGCCTTGATGTGCGACCATGCCGCGGTGTCATTATTCGGCCCGACCAGGTTCAGGTGCAGATTTCCGTCTCCGGCATGGCTGAAGATATAGCCCGTCAGCCCGGTTTGCACGACCTCCGTTTTGGCCGCTGCAATCAAGTTCGGATAGGCCGTCATCGGCACGGCCACATCGATGACGTATATACCGCAGCCGGGATGGTTGCGCACGATCATCTCGCCCATCTCATGCCGGGCACCGAACAATCGCTGCCAGTCGTCTCGACCGAGACCGAAGCGGAAATCGGTGCCGCCCTGCTCCCGGCAGATCTCCTCGACGATCGCCATGGTTTCGTTCAGCTGGTTCTCGGTGGCACCGTGAAACTCGAAAAACAAGGTCGGTGCCAACCCCAGCCCGAGGTTTTTTTCGCGGTTGATCAGCGCGATGCACTCGCTGCCCAAAAGTTCCAGGGCCGCCGGGTCGAGCCCGCCGCGAATGACCTCGTAGACCGCTTTTGCAGCGGCCGTCACATCCGGGAAGGTCACCACAGCCGCCGATAGGGTTTCCGGCAGGCCCACCAGCCGTAGAGTCGCCTCGACCACCAATCCCAGGGTTCCCTCGGCGCCGACGAAGAGGTTCACCATATCGTACCCGGACGACGTCTTGGCCGCCCGGGTACCGATCTCGATGATTTCGCCGTCTGCCAGTGCCACGACCAACCGTTGAACGTAATCGCGCGCCGATCCGTAGTGCACCGTGCGGGTGCCGCTGGCATTGTTGCCCACGATGCCGCCGATGGTGGCTCTGGCTCCCGGATCCGGCGGGAAGAACAACCCACTGTGCCGCAACGCAACGTTGAGGTCCTGATACACCACACCGGGTTCCACATCGACTTGGAAGTCTTCGGCGCGAATGTCGATAACGCGGTTCATTCGCGTAAAATCAACCACCAGACCCCGGCAGACCGGGATCGGATTCCCTTCGAGACTCGACCCCGACCCCCAACCGGTGACCGGGATACGATGCCAGTTCGCATACTCCAGGATATGGGAGACCTCTTTGCGATCCACCGGCCAGATCACCACCTCCGGTCGGCAAGGCGGGTGCCGGGACTGATCCCGAGCGTGCAGGTCAAGAATCGAGTCACCAGTGCTGATTCGATCCGAAACGACCATCGATCGCAAGTCATCGATATGGTTGCCATCAATAGTGGTATAGGTCAACGTAAGCTCCTCGCTATCCCGCATATTTCATACATTTGTTTCAGCAGCGCTTAAAAGTGAAAAATAGTCTCCGGCATGAATCGAACTACCACCAGCACCTTACCACTGCGATCCACACTTTTCGGTTGAACCTTTCCTAATACTTAACCAGAAGTGGAGGATTAAGATCAACTCTAATTCCTTCGACTTCGCTTATTAACCTGAATAAACAGTCAAATCAAGTCGCCGACGCACAATGATGCAGCCCCGATTTCCAACAGGCACTTTTCCGAGTCTAAAAACAATGAATCGTATTTATTCATCCACCGTTGCGTTTCATCCAGGCACACGATCATGACACCGGCTGGGATAAAAACCGGGTGTTCGAGATTTTTCCGTCGTTGGGTGATTATCGCCTGTGCAAGGGGGGTCTGCTCAACGGTGGGGAACAGAAAATGATAGCTATCGACCGGGCCCTGATGACCGATCCCGGGCTGTTGCTGCTGGACGAACCGACGGAAAGGCTGGCGCTCATGACGTTTCTCAACACCCTATTAATCAACCGTACTTCCCATCGAGCACATCGCGGACCTTCTGCAGCAGTGTACTGACAGTAAAGGGTTTGGCGACATACCCCCCCCCAACGGCCTGCAGTCGCTGGCGCAGGCTGTCGTCCGGGGGATGACCGCTGGCAACGAGGATCCGCGGTGCGCACGTCAGCTGCAATACTTCCGCCAAACATTTTTCCCCGCCCATACCGGGCATGTTGAGATCCAAAAGGATCAGATCGATACGGTCGGTGCGGCAAGTGTTCGTGCCGCAGATGTCTATCACCGCTTCACCGCTGTCAGCGACGATTGTCCGATACCCGTAACGCTCCAGGATGTCGCGACTCAGGTTCAAAACCGATGCATCGTCATCGGCAATCAAAACGGTTTCGCTGCCGCGCTGCGCAGAATACCGCTCCTCGTTCTGCTGGGGCACCTTTTTCTCTTCGTCGGCTTTTACCGGGAAATAAAGCGTGAATGTCGTCCCACGTCCCGGATCACTGGCACATTGGAGGTGACCACCGTGATTTTTGACGATGCCGTACACCATGGAAAGCCCCAGCCCGGTGCCTTCACCAACCTCACGCGTGGTGAAAAACGGCTCGAAAACACGCTCGCGGATTTCTGAATCCATACCCAACCCCGTGTCGCTGACCGACAGCTGCACATAGTCTCCGGGCGACACGTCGGCGAGGAAGGCACAATCCGAATGCCCCAGATGAACATTGCGGGTGGCAAAGGTCATTTTTCCGCCATTGGGCATGGCCTGCCGGGCGTTGATCCCCAGGTTCATGAGCACCTGTTCGATCTGGCCGATATCCGCATTGATCAGTGCGAGGTCCTCGGTCGGCGCAACCTCGATCGCGATCATGGGCGGAATGGTACGCTCCAGGATTTTCTTGACGTGTTCGATGCAACTGTTGAGATGGGTCGGTTGCAGGCAGCTGTCGACCTGCCGGCTGAAGGCCAGAAGCTGCCGGGTCAACTCGCTGGCGCGACCGGCGGCATGTTCCACTTCCCTGAGCATCTGCCAATCCGGGTGCTCGGCCTCCTTATCCATGAGCATGAGTTGGGCATAGCCGGATATGGCCTGTAAAAGATTGTTGAAATCGTGGGCAATGCCACCGGCGAGAGTTCCGACAGACTCCATTTTCTGGGCGTGCTGAAGCTGCAGGCTCAGCTGCCGTCCCACCGCTTCCATAATCTTGCGGTCGCTAATGTCGCTGTAATGCTCGAGACGCCCGCCGGCATAAACACCGGTAGCAATCGGCCGGCTGCGGTGTTCGAGCCATCGCTCCTTGCGCCCGCCCGCGGGCAGAACATGGCACTCATACGTCTCATCGCTATCGACGTCGGTATCACAATCAGAGGTGTCAACCTGTCGCACGACAGCCATAGAATCCTCGAAAACATCGCGGAACCGATAAGTAAAGAGCTGACGGTGATCCTCCCCGATCATCTCTTCCCTATCTATTCCGACAAAGCTTTCAAAGGCGCGATTGACCCACACAACCACCTGATGCGCATCGAGTATGATCAGGCCGATATCCGAGCTGTCCAGCACATCTTCGAGCACGGCACTGTCGCACAGTATCTCCTCTTTATGGTCGTGCATTCTAATATACTCCTGCAAAATTCAATAACCTCCGGCCAAGATAGAGGAATGGCTTGTGAACCGCTCAAAGCAGTCGGTTAAAACCATAATTCAGGGCAACAAACCGGACATTGAATGTTGTTTTTATACGGCTAATGGCCACGAAGAATTTTTATTCTCAAGATCCAGGGAAAAGTTAAGCAAATAGAATGCCAGGTTTTTAATCGAATGAATTTACGATATATAATACAGTTGCAGCGTGTAAGAGAATACTCGTCGACCGCCGGAACGGATCGAAAGCGTCAAAATATTGGATCGTAAACGAATCAGCATGCCGCTATCGGGCGAAAAGGCTTTTTCGAGATGCCTTCGAGTCAATGGGTCGATAAGGCCGCCGCCAAGGGATCCGCCTCTTGTTCGATGGCGTGATTTCAGGTATAAGTAAGATCTAAAGTGAGCATTTCAAATTTTAAATAGAGGGGAAACTTCTTTATTTATAAGGAATTCTATCATCGTTTGATTTTAAAATTTGAAACCCTTGGGATTGCCGATCTTTATCCGCCTCTGGAGGGTTGCCGCATCTACGGCGTCATATGCCGTCCCGCATAGCTGACTATTACGGAACGACATCTTCCTTGTACCTGCGGCAACGTCACCAAAGGCGAGCAAGCCTCGACAATCGCTCAAATTATGTAAGACTTAACATCAGCGCTTTTGACTCTAAGCACGATCAATGCCGACTGGACCTTCGGATTTGAGGTTTGGCACCTTTCATGAATCGTCTGGTAAAATGGAGGGGTGTATGCCTGCAAAAAGCATTCTATCCAGGATCTGTCTCAGCCTTGCCATTATTTTTACAACGCTACCCGCTGCGGGCCAAAATTCAACGCTTAGGGCTTTACCGGGTGTGTGGGTCAATCTGGAGATCACCCCGACCTTGGTGAGAGATGGTCTGGCCCACAATCAAATAAAATCAGATATCGTGTCACAACTCCAGGAAGCCGGTGTTCGCCTCCTGACTGAAAAAGAGTGTCGCAGCACTATCGGACAGCCCAAACTGCTGGTGCGGGTGAGGGGGACCAAGGTGCAGGAAAACTGGAAGTTCTACTCGTTTGCGATCAATCTCTACCTCATTCAGGACGTCTATCTGGCCCGCACGGACAATTCCAACAGCTACCAGGCGCCGACCTGGTATGATTCCATTGCCGCTCACGGCTATATCGGCGATATCCGAACCCGGATAAAGGAAGTGATCGGCGCCTTTTCCAGCGATTTCCAGACGGCAAACCCAACGAAAAATTAAACTCGGGTGCGTATATCGTACGATTTTTTCAGGGGTCGGGGAGTTTTTCCCGCAAATGATGACCCAGAGCGGAGGGAGTGATCAGCAGCGAAAGCGGGCACTGCCTGATTGCATTAGGCAACTTTGGGAAAGGACAGCGACAATCCCGGTTATCAGATTCGGATCATAATAGGCGAATTGATCTCAACGGTTTTATATCATTATGAAATCTGTTCTTTACTTAGGTTGCCTTATGAATGAGTTTGCGCGCTGAAGTCGCTGATTATTCCCTCCGCTACCGGATGGTGAAAACTCCCCGAGGGCTCGATTATTTAAGCCTCCCGCCGATTTAGTCGTCGACGCTATCGAATTCCCAAGTCATATTCGATTGGTCCGCCCGTCGTCATGGCACTCTTTTGTTTATCTACTGGGGCAATGATCGATGGCAGATTCAATGACCTCCGGCAAATCCGGAGGAAGTTTTATAAACCGCTCAAAGCGGTCTTTTAAAACCATTATTTCAGGCAACCCGCCGCGGTCATTGAATGTTGTTTTTTTAAAGGAATATCTCATTCGTCCTTTCCGGTTGTAAACGATCTACTGTTAGGCTTCGTCTGCCCCATGAACACCAGCTTTCTATCTGTTTTTAATATTTCTATTATTAGAGAGATCATCGTCTCAATTTTTATTTAACTCCTGGTACCGTCAAACTTTGCCAGCCTCCCCAGCAAAACAGGGGGTTTACCGATGATTATTATCAACTACAGGTTGCAAAATTTGCGCTTGCTTGGTAAAATACTTGCATGGATTTCGATAGGATTACAGACAGTTCGGTCAGAAAAATCTTCGAGTCCCTGATTCAATCAAAAATCCTGATCAATATGCACCTGACAGGGACGCGATATGAACAATTGACGGTGATGACCGGTCTCCGCAGAAAACTGGGCCGCCTCCATTTTCTGCTCGGTTACCCAGACGGCTTTGTAGAGGCAGCTGCTGGCGCCAAAGCCTGGTCGATCGATTATGAATTCACCGGCACCGACGGCATTCCGTATATGTTTTCATCCACCGGTGGCGAAATCTATCGCGATCAACTCAGCATCCCCTTCCCTCAACACCTTACCCGCAAACAACGCCGTAAATACTTCCGCCTCGAAGCACCGAACGGTACCATGGTTGAATTCAATTTCGACCAATCCGAATGCCAGGAAAAAGTGGTCGATGTCAGTGTCGGTGGCGCGCTGATCGCTCTGGTCTGTTTCCAAGACGGGAATCGTACGGAGAGCCCATTCCAGGTGGGTGATGTCATAGAAGACGTGGAGCTTACGTTTCCGCTGGAATCATCGGAAACCCGGATCAGGATCAAAAAAGCCACCATCGTCCGGTTCGATCATGGCAGCTCGAAGAGTCGCACCTGTTGCGGCCTCGAATTTACCGAGGTCGACCCGTCACAGATCAAGGCCTTGACCGAGTTTATCTATATGTATCAGAGGAAGTACTTGAGGAAGAGAATTCGCCCCAACATTTAATTTTATCCAGTTCTGAACGAAAGGGCTAAAATTAAATTATTCGACATAATCGCCACGGTTGAAGTGCATGATTTCCGTGGTGGCAGTCACCAGTGAAGAGTTAAGCACTTCTTTTAGCGCGTTTCCATCCCCCAAACCGTCAAGTTCCGGAGCCAGGCCTTCCTTGGCAGCTGCGATATTGTCAATCAAGGGTTGGATGGTCTTGAGAGAGGCTCGCGGATCCGCCAGTTTCTGCCGGTAGTCGTCCAGAAGATCCACAAACCGGTCGATGCGATCGATCAATGGAACGGTCTGATCTAAAGCCGGCAAGGATATCGGATTGATGGGCATTGTCGCAAAGGGATGGACAACTGCGCTGGTTTTCGATGTGTTACCGGCGCCGTCCGTCTTTCCGACCGTTTCCTTTAGAATCGCACTGAAACCCGTCTTGGGGTCGGATGTGTCACCTCGGCCCTTCAAGTCGGATTGTTTGGGTTGAATGTGATGGAGGTCATTGATTTTCATGATTTGGTTTCTCCGGGTTGATCTGTTTTGGAATGAAAAAAGTTCACCGCCCTCTCGCAAATAGTTCATTTTAAGGCCGAAAATACTACTCAGCCTCGGCGCTTAAATACAGTTGAGAGCGTTGAGTATACTCTCGAATCGCTTCTTTGAATACTGCAAATAGCGTGCTCAATTCGCTGTTTTTATTAAAATGTATAATATCAATTCGTTCTGAAATATAGCGTTCAAGACTGGCGGGATTTTCTGGGCGAATGCGGCAAATTTTGCCGCCCGGTATACAAACGGCAATCTTTCCCGTTCGCGCAGCTGCGAACAAGGGCCGAGGGAAACCGACGGCTTTTGAAACCCATGGCCCGGCATCCGTGGGGTAGCGATTCATCCCATGTGACAAAATAGTGGGTGCATTTATGGCAGTCGATGTAGTTCAATCTTAGTCCGTGATGAGTCACATACGTGTGGTAAGAAATAGATATAATTATTTCACCACCCGCTGCGCTTGAGGCACAGAGGACACAGTGGTGTATGTTAATTTTGCGCAATCGGGAGACGGCGATTGAGCTAAAAGGGACCCTCAGAAATTGGACAGAAATTTTAGCAATTCATCGCCCGCCCCGTGGAATACAAAGTCAATTCAACTGGGGTCTCCCGATTTGAAGAAAAAATATACCTCTCCGCGTCCTGAGTGTCACTGCGGTGGGTGAATTCATTTAACCTGGGTGTAAGAGCGTGTTAATCCAAGGGATCGGGGCGCGGGCGGAAACCCCGTTTATCGACCCAGATGCCCATTGAGTTGAGCATATCCCAGGCGCGCTGGCGGTCGCCCGAGTATCCATCCTGCACCACAAGCAGAATGGCCTGAATGACCTCGTCGCTCAGGCCGGCTTCCTTGAGCCGGATGACATCGTTGATCGTCGTAAATTTGACGGTGTGCAGGTTCTCGCCGTACACGACGGGCTGGCGGTCCTTCAAGAACGAATTCTCTGCAATGAGCATCCTCAGGGTCGTCTCCGAAAAACCAGCCTGCTTCAGAGACAGGATCTCTTCCACCGTGAAGGCGCCGGTTTCGATCGACTTTTCCTGAATGAGGAGTTGGATGGTGTCATCGTGAAGGCCGGCTTTTTTAAGACGGATGAGTTCTTCACTGCGCAGGCAATGCCCGACGGTTGACAAGAAAAAGAGAAGAAAGACTGACATGACGATTGTCTGCATCATTCTCCGAAGATGAATTTTAAGAATTCCAAACAATATTGCCATTATAAAATTCGACTCAAAGTTCTCTTTTTTTACATTTAAACAGCGCCTTTTCATCGATTTCACAAATGTCGAGCCGGTGTTCATCGTATTTTTTGACGCCCTATTGTTCATCAATGTTTTCAATATAATATCCGTCAGGAAAGGGTGGATTTCGGTTCAGGTGAAGGCCGCAGGGTTCTTACAACCGGAGGCGTAGCAATTGCTACGTCGAGGATTGCAAAAACCCGAGAACACAGGCCTGTGATCTAAAGATACCGTTGCTTGACGGATATCATCTTAAGAAATCGAGCAGCGTCGGCTGCAACACCCTTGCTGCCGTGGCCAAGCTGGTCTCATAGGCCGTCTGCAGTGTCTGAAGCTCGACGATGGCCGTGGCCATATCGACATTTTCTGTCTTCTCGAGCATATCTTCATTTTTCAGCTTGAAGGCCGCATAACGGTCTTCCGTCAATTCCAGGTGTTTGAACATCACTGCACCTTCGGACCGGATGTTCTCGAGCCGCTTGGCGGCCTGATCGAGTGGATTGACAACAGCACTGGCCTGGGCCGTGCCGGCAACCGGGTCCGGATTCTGCAGGGCCTGCTGAAGCTGGCTGAGCCGCAAGAACAGGTCTCCGAATGTCTCTTCTCCGTCGGCATTGATAATAACGCTCATCTGGTCGCCGACGACCAGGCGTATGTCACCGGTATCCCCATTGTACGTTGCATAGTCCACAACACCGACACCGGCGTCACTAGCGGTAACCGTGAAGCTGTAAATGCCGTCGGCCAGCGCCGCTCCGCCACTATCGAGTCCGTCCCAGGCAACCGTATTGGTTCCGGCAGCACCGCCGCTGCCGGGGCTGACCCCGTCGCCCATTGATAGGCTTCGCACGACAGCACCGGCGGCATTGCGGATCTCGATGGTAACATCGGTGGCATCCGCCGCCAGGCCGAAGACAACATCACCGGGCCCACCGCCGGTAATCTCAAAACTGTGTGAATAAGGAGCAATATCGGTTTTATGACCGGCGTACAGGTGCGAATCCCCCAGTTTGCTGTTGGCCAACTGAGTCAGTTGAAGGCGGATGTTCTGCACCTCATCGGCCAGGACCGGCCGTGTGTCCAGGGGGCCGGTGGCGGCTTCCACAGCGATGTTGAATGCGGAATTGACCAGTTCCGACGCGTTGTTCAAGATGGTCTCGCTCATTTCCAGGCGCATCTTTCCCCGGTCGACATTCTGCTGATACTGCTCTATCGTCGCCAGAGTGCGCCGGTAATCGAGCACTTTCGCCATGGCAATCGGATCGTCCGATATCCGCTGTATGCGCTTGCCCGAGGCCACCCTCTTCTGGGCCCCGAGTATTTCCCCGGCCTGCCGGAACAGGTTGGTGGCGACGTTGGTGGTCATCATTCGGCTCGATATTCGCATAATCACTCCTTATGGCGAAGCAGGAAGGTTAATTTCTGCGTTGCATTTCATCCTGCTCCCATTGCGGTGTACAATCATGTACACCTCATTCGGCAGGACTCACGGCGCCTTGAACTTAGCCTTCCTGCTTCGCCATAACTAATTATATTCCTTTTAATTAATTCAAAATCTCTTTTTATCCTGTAAGTAATGCCTGTTTTAGCACCTTGTCCTTCAGTAATTTGATTGATTTCTGCGTGGTGTCTTGTCAGTTAGCCCGTTACCGGTTATGCCGATTGGGCCAGTAAGAAACAGAATAATGTTATCAACTATAAATATCTGGGATGGCGTTCTATTAATTTCAAGATCAAGGCGCGCGAATGCCGCGTCGTGAAGCGTACTACCTGTACGCTGCAACGACAGCGAAATGAGCAGCAACGCAGATATTGAACTTAATCGAACGCCATCACCGGGTCATATTCATGACCGTGTCGATCATCTCATCCACGGTCGACACCAGTTTTGCCGCTGCATCGTAAGCGTGCTGGAACTTGATCAGGTTGAGCATTTCCTCGTCCAACGACACGCCTGAAATCGATTCGCGATAATTCTCCAAGCTCGTTACCATGACCGCCTGATGATCGGCGTAGCTGCCGGCAGATTGGACCTGGTTACCAACATCGGTGACCAGGGACCGATAATAATCATCGTATGTCGCCGTACCGCCGCCCATTATGGCCGCATACTGCAGAGCGGCGATATTGATAGCATTGGAATTGTCACCAGGCACGCCGGCGGCGGTCGAAGACGCGGCTATACGATTGGGATCGGACACTATGTTGGCGTTAACGCCAATATCAAATGCGGTGGTGCCGGTAAAAAAGGCTTCACCGGCAATGGCACTCAGGTCAAAACCACCGGTGTGAAGGTTGTTGACCTCCGTGATAATACCATTGGCCAATGCGTCAAGTCGCGTGAGATAGTCCGGAATAACAACATCGCGCACCTCGAGCCAGCCTTTCAGTTTCCCTCCGCGGATGTTTGCGGAAATATCGACCGTGCTGCCGCTCGAATCGGTCCAGACGACGTCAAGATGCCCGGTGGCATTGGGCTGGGTTGCCAGATTCCACACGTGGGGGCCCTCAACCAGCGGCCGCCCGTCGGCGACAGATACACTTACTCTCCCCTGGCCGTCTTCGTATGCGTTGACATCGATCATCTCGGAAATATGGTTCACCAACAAGATCTCTACGGTCGCGCAGGTCATTGGCGTTCTGTCCGCCGGTTTCGACTTCACTGATTTTCTGGTTGAGTTGAGCGATCTCCGCCGATAGGGCGTTGATTTCTCCGACGGTGACCTGAATCCCGGAATCGATATCGCGCTGTTGCTGCTGCAAATCTTTCGAAATATGATTGAATGCTGTTGCCATGGCGTCACTTTTGGATATCAAGGACACCCGTTCGGCATGTCCTTCCGGATTGTTTGAAAGATCCTGCCAAGCATTCCAAAATTCGGTCATTGCAAAATTCAAACTGAAACCGGCTGTTTCGTCGAAGGAGAGCTCGACCCTTTCCATAGCACTTCGCTGGGTCTCCCAACGGCCAAGTTCGTGCTGCTCGGCGTTAATCTGATCGGTGACATAACGATCGTAAATCCTTTGCACCTCTGTTGGGACAACACCGTTGCCCATTTGACCCGGCGAAAAATCCATCGGTGCATTGGCTGCCAAATTGACCCGTTGACGGGTATACCCGGGTGTGTTGACATTGGCGATATTGTGGCCCGTGGTGTGAATCGCCCGCTGGTGAGTCAAGAGCGCGTTTCTACCGAGATCGAGGAGGCCGATAATATTTGGCATGATAAAAACCTAACTTGTTGTGAAAATTAAATTTCCCCAGCCAGAATCGTTCCTCTGCAGGTGCCATGTGTCATTTGACCGTTTCTGTGGTACGTCGAAGACGGTCGTTTAAGATTCTGAAGCATCTGGAGAGAATCCCTGACAAAACCTAAAGAGCCACGGATCAACCGTCGGTTGATCCGATTCGACTCACGGATGCGCGCCAGGGTTTTGGCCAGTTTCTCACCGCTGGTGAGTAGTTTCGCGGCGTCTTTTCCCTCGAGGTAGCGGGTCAGGCGTCGGAGCGTCACTTCACCGCTCGCCAGTCCCAAGGCATCACCCAATTGGGCGGTCTGACGCCTCCGCCGATATTCCAATTCCTGCAGATGGTTGAGTATGGTCTCTTTCTGTTCGCTGGCGATCATAAATTCGGGCAGATTGGCAGATGCCAACGCGGCTTTCTCATGCTCGAGCGCATCCAGAAGTGAACCATAGAGATGATCGGCCTCTTCAATTGATAGAAGCAGGCGATCGAATATTTCATGATAGTCTTTATTCAATGGGATGGTCCCCATACAATGAAGCATTGTGGATTTTATTAAATAATGCGCTTACTACCCGTTTCCATTCGAATTAATTCATGATCACTATGGCCACTGAGATCACAGAGATTTTTTCGCACGGTAGAATTCGAATAATTTCCCCTCAAATGATTATTAATGAAGAGCTGCCCATCGGTGCCGTAACTTAAAGCACTTGGTCGATTAGGTGTTCTGTTATCATTTTCATGGCAATTTTGCGGCCGTCAAAATGATACACCCCGCTCTGGACCTGTTCTTTGAGAGCAGACACTTTTTCGGTTCGAATGTCGGGTTCGTCGGCAACCCGGCGCAAGGCCTCCTGCACCTCCCGGGCACCAGGCGACAGAATAACCTTGTCCTTGTCCGTATTGTCCGACAACTCCCGCGCCGCCTTTCTCTCTGCCGTTCTGGATTCGTTCACCGAATTTATATAAGGGAGCATGCCGGTGGTTGCTTGTTTGTCTCTTATTTCCATGATTCTTTTCCAATATTGTATTACATTCTACCGGTTAAAGTGCCGGCGATTCACTCGGGTTATCGGCTCAAATCCGCATAAACTTTAGGTTCGATGTCCGTCTCTGGTCCTATCTAAGGACAATATCTGATAAATATTGATAATCTAATCGCCCGCTTCACTCGAGGTTCAGGGAACGCAGAGAAATAGGCCTCTTTTCATTTGCCGCTGAGAAGGGCGGCAAATGAAAACCACTCGGCCTGCGGCACTATACATTTTTGCAAATGATTGTTGTCCTAATCGTTGTTTGCGGAATGATTATTTTTCTACTTTGTGTACCTGCCCGTTTTTTGGCGCACCGGCAACGGGTTTTTCGTCGGGCGCCGGCTGCCGGGCCTCGTTTTTCTCCGCCATTTGCCGGGAGAGCATTTCCGCGAGCCCGATGCCGCCCTGGTCCGCCAGGTCGCGGGAGATTTGGGTATCCATCAGGCCGGTGTAAAGCTCCTCGGCCTTACCGCCGTCCATAAAACCGGATTTGTTGACCGTGGCCCGCAACTCCTTGAGCATCATATTGATAAACAGTGCTTCGAATTCGGCACAGGCTTGCCTGGCCTGCTGGTTGCTTTCATCGGACACGCCATTTGTTTTGGCAGCAGATGGGCGCATTTGCCCTGCGAAAGAACCCTGCCTTACAGCTCCCATGAGAAAGTTAATATCGGTCATTAGATAGTTACCATTTTCAAAGGTTTGATCACACTCTGTAATGTCCAATTCATAAATGAGGATTTTTTTCGTTTAAGGATGGACATTAGATTATTTCCAGCTTGGCCTGCAAAGCACCGGCGGCCTTTAGGGCTTGAAAGATGGCAATCAAATCGCGGGGAGAAACACCGAGAGCATTCAGCGCCCGCACCACATCACCAATGCTGACCCCCGGATCCACCAGAAATATTGGGCTTTGACCCTCCTGGACTGTCAAGTTCGTTTCGGGCGAGCTCACCGTCCGGCCATCAGAAAAAGGCAGCGGCTGCGAAACGTTGTTTATCTGGCTGATCTGAATGCTCAAGTTTCCGTGAGCAATGGCCACTTTATTGATCCTTACAGATTCACCCATGACAACCGTACCGGTGCGTTCATTGATAATCACTTTCGATTCCACGTCCGGGGTCACCTCCAGTCTTTCGATCATGGAGACGAAAGCAACAACGTTGTCCTGATACGTGTTGGGAATGATGACATTAACCGTTCCGCCATCAGGCGTCGATGCCGTGCCGTTGAATACGGCCATGTTGATTGCTGCCGCCATCCGCGATGCAGTAGTAAAATCAGGTGCCCGCAGAGCCAGGCTTAGCCGTTCCTTCTGGTTGAACGCTATGGAGGCAGAGATTTCCCTTTCCACCAGGGCACCATCAACCACGCGGCCAACGGTGGGAAAGTTCTTGGCCACACCGGCGGAAGCACCCCTGTAGGCATAACTGCCGGTGCTGACCGGTCCCTGAGCAACGGCGTATACCTGGTTGTCTGCCCCACGTAAGGGGGTCAACAATAAGGTGCCGCCCTGTAAGCTCTCGGCGCCGCCAATCGAACTCACCAGTACGTCGATCTCGCTGCCGACCCTTGCAAAGGGCGGCAAGTCGGCCGTGACCATAACGGCGGCCACATTGTCGCCTTTGAGCTGCTCCGGATCGACCGTAACACCCATTTTATCCAGAAGTGCTGCCAGGGATTGGGAAGTAAAAACGGAATTTTTGCCGTCGCCCGTACCGAAGAGACCGACCACCAATCCGTATCCGACGAGTTGGTTGCGGCGAGCCCCCTTGATATCCACCAGATCCTTGATGCGCACCGCCTGAACCGGTGTCTGCCAGATTAGCATCAGGCAAAAGGCGAACAAAAAGATCGTTAACTTACTGATGGTTTTGATAATTTCTCCCTTCGGTTTCGAAGACCGATGCCCCGCCAGCATCATCTCCCGGAAACGTTCGCAGGTAGCGCAATTGCCTTTTTATATGTGGAAAATTGAAATAATTTCCACGTTAAAACGGCCAAATCTGGTTCATCAGATTGGCAAACCAACCCGGCCGCTGACGCTGATCGACAACACCCATACCGGAGTAAGTAATCCGCGCATCTGACATATATGTAGACAGAATTATGTTATCGGCCTTGATATCCCGGGTACGGATAACACCCGAAAGGGTGATGTATTGCTTCTCGTTGTTGACCTCGATTTGCCGGGAGCCTTCAATCTTCATGTTACCGTATGGCAGCACTTCGGTGACTCTGGCTGTAATATAGGCGGTCAGATCACCACTGCGGCTGGTTGCGCCGCTACCGTCGAATTTGGATTCCATGCCACCCTTGATCTCCCCGAAGGGATTGAAATTGCGGCCGGCTTGGAAACCGGGATTGTTGGGATCGAGGTATTGCTTTTCAAGCCCCAGAAAAGCGTCGATTCGGGCCGAGAGACTCGAATCTCGCTCGGTCAGGGTGTTGGCGCGATTGGTGGCCTTGGATGACTCGACGACTTTGATGGTGACGATGTCGCCCACCTGGCGTGCCTTGGGCAAATCGAACATGTCGCTGAACACCCCATCGTCTCGCCACAGAGACCCGTTCTCTTCCTGCGGCGGTCTCACTGCAACCGTTTGGGGTGCGGGCACCGACGGTTGCACCGTCGCCTGTGCGGAAGCATTATTTTTGAAGACATTCGGGGATCCGGCTGAACACCCGATCATGCCCACGGCGATCACAACTGAAAGAACTGTCGCCAGGGTATTTATATTTTCAATAGGTCTCATCTCGTTCCCCTTTCTATCCACCAATATTTGAATTTCTTGCAGCAGAGTGCAGCAGTGAATTCAAATCTAAAACTCTACTTTGACGGTCTTGTTGTCCAGTACCCGGGCGGAAAGACGCTTGTCAGAATCGAGGTTGACGACTTTGACCCGCTCTCCGAGACGACCGGCTGACTTCACTTCGCCAATAGCCGTCACTTTAAGGCCTTCAGTTTCTGCCACGATCACCACCATGTCCCCGCGCTTAACCAGAGGCGGCATTTCGATCAAATCGGACCGCAGAAATTCGCCGGCCTGAATATTACGCCGCGCGCGCTTGCCGATGATGTCATCGATTTCTGTGATGACACCCGTGGGCAAACCGGCCAGGTCGGTCACTTGTATTTTGAGGTCATCTTCTGTAATCGGTTTCAGACGCCCAATGGGCTTTGCCGTGATGACCACAGGGGCCATGGCCTCGATTTTCACATTGGCCCGGATGGTTTTTTGAAAACTGCCGTCAACATCGAAAACGATGGCCAATGGCAGCGTCGACAGTGAGCGCATGTGGTCAGGCGGCACAATCCGGTAAGTGGTGCTCCCCTTCGGCAGCGCCCGGTCGGCACTGACTTGAAGATTTTTTACTGTGACTGCAGCATCGCCCCAGATCCGATTTGTGCGTATAAAATCATCGACGATTTTTGCGATCTCTTTTTCGCTGACCTCGATGCTATCCCTTGACACCTGGACCTGATCTGATCCGGTCAATACGATTGTCTCCGGCGCCAGATCCATCTGCTTTAAACGCAATCGCAGGTAATCCGAGCTAATATGACGCGATTGACCCGGCTGCGGGGCTTTGGCGACAACCAGATCGTCGAGTTTCTGTCCCAAGCGGGGGTCGGCGCTGCTGATCCGGCCAATATCCCTTAAATGAATTTCAGGGCCCTCAACCACGGCTTTTTCCACAAGCCGAATCGAGGTTTCAGCAGCCGGGACCACATCAGCATAGCTGAAAAGAATGAGAACCAGGGCTGCAGTCGCCACTGCCGACAATGAAAAATTCCACCTCCCTAACCTCAGGGTTTCATGAAAACGTTTCAGGGTGGCTCTGGTTTTGTGAAATACCCGGGCGAATCGGTTTCGTTCAATAGTGCGGTTCATCATATCCTTATCTCACAACGTTATTGGCCATTTGCAACATCTCGTCGGAAGCCTGAATGACTTTGCTGTTGGTTTCATAGGCACGCTGGGCGACAATCATGTTGACCATCTCTTCCACCACGCTCACGTTTGAGCCTTCCAGGTACCCTTGGGCGATGGTCCCGAAACCGTCTTCCCCCGCGGTTCCGAGAATCTCGTCACCGGAAGCAGCGGTGGGTATATAAAGATTTCGACCGATGCTGTGCAGTCCGGCCGGGTTCACGAAGCGCGCCAGTTGGATCGTACCGATTTCCGTCGGCTCGGCTTGGCCGGACTGCAGCACGGAAACGGTGCCATCGATGGCAATCGATATGGCGATGGTGTTGTTCGGTACCGTTATTTCCGGTTCGAGCAGAAAGCCGTCGGAGTTGACAATGCGCCTCTGGTTGTCGAGCTTGAAACTGCCGTCACGGGTGTAGGCGGTATCGCCGTTGGCCTGGATGATCTGGTAAAAACCGTCACCTTCGATGGCCAGATCGAGCTCGTTTTTGGTTTGCTGAAAATCGCCCTGGATAAAAATCCGGTTAACCGCCGACGGCCGGGTGCCGTGCCCCACCTGGATGCCGACCGGCACCTCGGATGTCTCCGAAGACGCCACCCCCGCAGGACGCAGGGTCTCATAGAGAAGATCCTGAAATTCCGCGCGGCTCTTTTTGAAACCCGAGGTGCTGACATTGGCAAGATTGTTGGAAATCACATCGATATTGAGTGTCTGGGCCTGCATACCCGTTGCGGCCGTCCATAAACTTCTGATCATATGACCTCCCATGAAGGTTCAGGGTCCAAGGCTTACCCGCATTTGGCGGGTTCAGGGTTGCCTCTGACCGCAAGCATCCGGTTTAAGCGAAGTGGAAACGATTAAGTTTCCGTGAAAAATTCCAAATCGCAAATTACAAATATCAAACAAATCACAATGACTAATTTTCAAAATGACATGACTTCCTGGGTCATTGGATATTGTCATTTGGGATTTCATTGGAATTTGGTGCTTGGCATTTGGCATTTCTTAATGCCTTAATACTTCGGATAGTGCCTCTCAAGATGACCTCTCTATTGGGTCCGGTGCCGTTACGTTTCATATGAAAAATCAATGGTAACTGTCCTTCAACCGGGAACCGTTAATCCCGCCTGAGCGGGAAACCGCTCAACCTAAACCTGCCCCACATCATTTATCGCCTTGGCCTGCGTCTCATCGATTTGCTGAATCACTTTTTGATATGATTCGTAGCCCCTGAGCACTTCGATGATCTCTGTCATCGTCCGCACGGCCTCAACATTAGACAGTTCCAAGTGTCCCTGGTGAACCTTGACGTTATCCGGTGTGGTTTCCTGGGCCCCGAGATCCGGCGGGGCAAAGAGGCCGTTGCTGAGCCGCACCAGCTGACTGGGCTGATCGAACGCGACAATGCGCAGCGTTCCGACCTGGACACCGTTCACCGATATGTTGCCACCTTCACCGACAGTGATACGACTGCCTTCGTCGATTTGTATCGGGCCGCTTTCACCGAGAACCGGCAAACCCTCGTGGGTCGTGAGCTCACCATCTGCGTTGCGGGTGAAACTGCCGTTACGGGTGTAGCGCACCCCTTCAGGCGTCTGAATGCTGAAAAATCCCTTGCCGTCCAGCGCCACATCGAGGGGGCTACCGGTAGCCCGCAAGCCCCCCTGAGTAAATACGGTCTGACTTTCCAGTACCTGCCACAATGGTGATGTCGGTTCTTCGCCCGATAGAGTGTTTTCCAGCAACCCCTCCGTCACCTCCGGCGGTGCCTCGGTTACGCGGAAATAGGGTTTTTCTTCTTTGAAACCCGTGGTGTTGATATTGGCCAAATTGTTGGAAAGAATATCCAGCCGCTGCTCGCAGTAAATCGCGCCGGAAGTGGCCATGTAGATCGAACCGCTCATCGGTTTCTCCTGTTTAATTTTGTGGAGGTTGATCTTTTCATATTTTTATTCTGCAAGAGACATACCACGATATTCCCATGCTGAGATTGACAAGACTCTTCGCTTATCTTCATCGATAATTGCCGCCCTGGCTGATATTTGGTGTATTTTTTCAATAAAAACCACATTCGGCCGTCTTTCGCCGGTCGGCTAAGCCTGGCTGTTGACCCGGTTTCCCGAAATCAAACGGAAATTTTTGCCTCGGGATGCAATATTTTCCGCTGGGGCGTCATCTCCATTGACCACCCGCCGTCGTTCCAGGCTAAGGCAAAGATCGATTTCAGCCTGCGGTCGTTTGACGACGCTGGCGATTTCGTTTACCCCCATTCCGGCGGCTGCGAGTTTGGCGATCTCCTGGTAGCGGATGGCGGCCGATTCTGCGTCGGTAAGGTCGTTCGTGGCCGGAGCCTCTTGACTGCACGGACTTTCAGATACGAATAGCGTCTCTCCAGCCGCAAGCAGGCTCTCCTGGGCCCAGTTCTGCAACCGCTCACGCTCGTTGTAGATCGCCCGGACAATGGCGGCAAAAGAGTTTTCGGTCTGCTGCCCGATCATCCGGGTAATGACTTCAGCCGAAAAGTCGGATCGGAAATTGGATACCAGCCGATCGTCCAGGAGAAACTGGCGGTACTTGATACGGTTGACCACCAGATAGACGATGATCATTGCGCACAGGGTGATGCCAGCTAGATCGAGGATTGGTCCCGATTGCGCCGTCTCGTTTGCCAGTGACGAGATATGCACCCAAGCCACGCCGGTAAACTTCTGGATCGAATGGATGAGTTCGGAATCTAAAAACCGCTGTATCAGCGCTGACATGGTCTCACCTCAAGCTCAGATATGGATGTCGATACTGTCTCCCAGGCCTTTCTTCCGCAGCCCCTTTGCCCTTTTTTCTTGGGCGCCTTCGGAAGATTCAACTCCATGAGTTTGCTTCTGATCTTCTTCGACTGATTGCATTCCATCGGATTCTTTTTCTCCCTTGGCAGCGTATCTCTTATCAAAATTCTTGAAAAAGTCTTTTTTACCGTCATTGGCCCGGCGCTTTTTCACCTTTTTAACGGCGGTTGCAGACGAAATTCTGGCCCACTGATTTCTGGTATGTATTTTCTCGACCATGACCGGACACCTCGAGAACGGTTTACGCCAATGCGAGGACCGGGTGTTCTTCAGGGCGGCCGAGTGGGTATGTCACAATGGTTCAACTATCGATCAATTTTTTCTTTCTCAGCTTGGAACGGAGTCGGATGATCGCTTGAGAGTGAAGCTGAGAGACCCTCGATTCGGTAACCCCGATGACCTCACCGGTCTCTTTCATCGTCAATTCATCGGTGTAGTACAAAGAAAGAACGAGCTTCTCCTTTTCGGGCAGCTCGTCAATCGCCTCCGCCAGCGCCGACTGCAGCTCCTTCATACCGGCCCGGGCCAGGATGTCTTCACTGTTCTCCATCAGACCCCGGGCGAGCTTTTGTTTGTCACGTGCGGTAGTATATCCCAACTCTTCGAAACTGATAAACGAAATGCTCGACATCTGTTTGATCTGGTATAGTTCTTCCAGATCGATATCCATTGCCGCAGCGACCTCATCGTCTTCGACTTCGCGGTCAAGTTTCTGCTCCAGCTTCAGGACCATTCTATCGAGCTCGCGGATTTTCTTACGATTCGACCGGGAGAGATAGTCCCGTGAGCGCAGTTCACTGAGAACCGCACCCCGAATCCGAAAGGCCGCATATGTCGTAAATTTGTTGTCACGGCTGTCGTCGTAGCGGTCTATCGCCTGGATCAAGCCGATCACACCCACATTCATCAAATCTTCGGTGTCAACGTTCGGCGGTAAATGAATGGCGATCCTGTTAACGATCCGTTTGACATACGGCAGGTATTTGAGGATCAATTGTTCTCGCGACGGCAGCGGGTGTTCATTTGACACCGGTGTGCGCATTTCAGCGAGTTTCATAAGGTCGTATCTCCACATCCAGTTTCAAAACGATAATATTCATGAAATATTCGGGCTAAGCCAGTTTGTTCTTGTTCAAATGGTCCCAGAAGAAATTAGAATCTCCACACGGCATTTTTGATACCGGCATGCTGGCTATACGCTTGGCAAGAGCGGCAAAGCAACGGCTGGCCTTGCATCCCGGATACGTTTCGGTCACGATTTTCTGTCGCCTGACCCCCTGCCGCACTTTGTCGTCGTAAAGAACACAGCCGACATACTCGGTGGAAATGTCGAGGAATTTCTTGACCACCATATCGAGCTGGCGATAAATATCGAGCGCCTCCTGCACGCTGCCGGCCTGGTTGACAAGCAGCTTGCAGCTCTTGGCCCCATATTTTACAGACAGGACCTTCATGAGGGCATAGGCGTCGGTCAACGACGTCGGTTCGGGCGATACGACGACCATGATTTCCTGGGCGGTCACGTTAAAATCCATGACATTTGTGGAAATGCCGGCAGCGGTGTCGATAAGCAGAATATCGACCGAATCGACCAGTAGATCGAGCTGGGTCAAGACCCTGACTTTCTGATCGAAGGTCAGACTGGTCAACTCCTGAATACCTGAAGATGCCGGAAGTATTTTCATGTCCCCGGGGCCGTTGACGATGACTTCGGGAATACTTTTCTCCCCTGCAATCACGTGTGAAAGGTTGTATTTGGGAGCCAGACCAAGCAGTACATCGAGGTTACCCAAACCCCAGTCAGCATCGAGGATAAGCACCTTCTTGCCCAAGCTGGACAGGGTGTGGCCGAGGTTCGCCACGATGTTGGTTTTACCGACACCACCCTTACCGCTGGTAATAGCGATAACACGGGTTGCGGATTCCGCACTGTTTTGAATTGCCGTTTCTGCCATCACGCGTTTTTCTCCAATTCTCTTGGTAATCTGGATGACATTGGTTGACGAATCATTGTCGTTCATGCGGTTGTGTACCTTTTATTTTTCCCGTTGAAACGAAAGAATCTCGATGGGTTCCTGCCTCGGTCTGTTTGGATCTGATCGCCGCCTGTCGAGTCTTCCAAATCGGAGAATTCTTCGATTTCATCTGGCAGCGGTAGCCATCGCATGGGTACCGGTTGGACGGACCGACTGCCTCGATCGCTCCCCGGTTCATATCGGCGGCTGTCAGGGTTCACCTCGGCGGTCAATAAATCTGTCAGAACATCCAGGTCCGCCTTCTTGACACCATCCGGCCCCGCCGCCCCGTCGAAGAAAAATGAGATCGGCAGCTGAAGCCGCAGCAGCGCGTTGAGGATATCGCCAAAGTACACCGTTTCGTCGATCTTGGAGAACATCAACCGGTCAATGCGAATGCCGGCCAGGCGGTCATACAGGTGCAGATTGTCGCGCAAACGGTTCGTCGCGCTCATGAGGAAGTGTACCTCCAATTGTCCGATGGTATCAAACCAATCGGCCAGGACGTTTACCTGATCGGCATTGCGAAAACACAGTCCAGGCGTGTCGATCAGGATCAGGTCGTGTTGCCGGAATTTATCCAACGCGCTTTCGAGCGCGGTTGTGTCAGCAACCGTTTCCATTGGAACCCCGATAATATCGGTAAATACCTGAAGCTGATCCGATGCGGCCACACGGATATTGTCCAGTGATATCAGTGCGACACGCTGGTTTTCATCCAAGGTATATGCCGCTGCCAGTTTGGATATCGCCGTAGTTTTACCAACGCCGGTGGCACCGACCACGGCAATGCATCGGGGTTCATCGCCTTCGATGTCCGGTGGTTGGGCGCTAATGCCCATTTTCTCGAGAATGCCGCCGAGCGGGGCGGAAGGGCTTGCGGGCTCCTGGTCAACAGGACCTGCGACCAGCCGGGCCGCGGTCATCATCTCCCGGGCATATGCGTCCTCAACCCCTTGATCCACTAACCGCCGGTAGAGCCAATGATAACTCGCCCCGTTCGGCTCGCCTTCCCCTTGACGGGCGGCCAACCGATCAGGGGGTATTCGATCGTCAGGGGTTCGAACAGTTTTGTGGGGCGTGCTGTACGAAATTCTTTCAGTCAATCTTGGCCGCGACCGCCGTCGGGCAATTGCCGGATACGATCTGCGGGTTAAGGTGACATTTTCTGATTCGGCTTGCGACCGGTTGGATTCCGACGGCGGAAGCGGGCCGTTGCCGGCTGCGGTCACCTCAACAGCGGTCTTTTTGAACGGTGCGAATAACCCTTTGCCATTTTTTTGACTGCACGCTGAGAGAATAACGGCTTCGGGCCCCAGTTCACTTTTGACGCGTTCCAGCGCATCGGCCATCGTCGCGGCCTGAAAACGTTTAATCTGCATCTTTCAGTTCCACAGTCCCCAGGGACCGGAGTTTGATGTTCGGCAGCAATTCGTCATATGAAAGGACCGTCAGGTCGGCAATATACCGGTCCATCAACCGCTTGAAATAGGGCCGGACATGTGCCGAACACAGGACGATCGGACGGGTGTTGAGCGGATAGAACTTTTCCACCTGGGCTGCCAGTAGACGGACAATCCTTTCGATAACCGAGGGGCTGAGAATCAGGTAATGCCCGTGCTCGGCTTTTTTCATCCCTTCGGCCAGGGTGTTCTCCAGGCCCTGTCCCAGATTGATTATCGCAATGTCGCCGGTATCCAGCTGATGCATGCGGGTAATCGTCCGGGCCAATGCCTGTCTGACGTATTCGGTCAGTATGTCTGTATCCTTGGTCATGGGCGCCCAATCGGCCAAGGTCTCCAGAATCGCCAAGAGATCCCGAACCGGAATCTGCTCCCTCAGAAGATTCTGCAGCACTTTTACGACCGCTCCCAGAGGCAACAGATTGGGTACCAGCTCCTCGACCACTTTGGGGTGGGTATCCTTGATGTTTTCGAGGAGTTCCTGCACCTCCTGCCGCCCCAATAGTTCATGGGCGTGCCGGCGGATGACATCTGAAAGGTGGGTGGTCATTACGGTCGCCGAATTCACCACCGTATAACCGTTGGCGATCGCCCTCTCTTTGGCTTCTTCTTTGATCCACAGGGCCGGCAGACCGTAGGTCGGTTCCTTGGTTTCCACCCCGTCAACCTTCTTTTCCACTGTGCCGGGATCCATGGCCAGGTAGTTGTTGACCATGAGTTCGCCGCGGGTGACCTCGTTGCCTTTCAACAAGATGCTATACTCCCCTGGCTTCAGGCGAATGTTGTCCTGTATATGGATCGGTGCGACCACGATGCCGAGTTCCTGGGCGAACTGGCGCCGGATCGTCTTGATGCGCTCGAGCAATTCACCGTTCTGCTCGGTATCCACCAGGGGTATCAGGCCGTAGCCGACCTCCAGGGCCAAGATATCCAAGGGCAATAGATTCTCCAACCGACTGGCGGGTAGCGATTCGGTTTCCGCCAATTCGGTGTCTTCGGCCTCCTGTTCGCTCTTCTTGCCCGCCTGGTAAACAGTCAGGGCCAGCCCGGCGGCTGACAGCGCCAGGATCACGAAAGGTATTGTCGGAAGACCCGGCACAAGACCGAAACCGAAAATCACCGCCGCGGCAAGACCGATCGCTCTGGGCTGTACCAGGACCTGGGACGTTATTTCCTTTCCGAGGCTCGATTCAGATCCGGCCCGGCTGACAATAAGACCGGCCGCAGTCGAAATAACCAGTGCCGGAATCTGGGTGACCAGTCCGTCGCCGACGGTGAGAAGCGTATAATTCTCGGCGGCATGGGAAAAACTCATCCCGTTCTGCAATACCCCGATGGCCAACCCCCCCAGGATGTTGATCAAAGTGATGACGATACCGGCGATCGCATCACCACGCACGAACTTGTTGGCACCGTCCATGGCGCCATAGTATTCGGCTTCCCTGGAAATCAGTTCCCTTCTGGTCTTGGCCTCTTCCTCGTTGATAATGCCAGCGTTCAAGTCCGCGTCGATGCTCATCTGCTTGCCGGGCATGGCATCCAACGTAAAACGGGCGGCCACTTCGGCGATACGGCCGGCACCCTTGGTGATCACCATGAAATTGATGATAACAAGGATTAGAAAGACGATAATGCCGACAACATAATTGCCACCGACCACGAAAC
Source organism: uncultured delta proteobacterium (assembly GCA_963848135.1). GTDB lineage: Bacteria > Desulfobacterota > Desulfobacteria > Desulfobacterales > SG8-13 > JARFQH01. The sequence continues at coordinate 148,514 of CAWKCK010000004.1, read as the reverse complement.
CGCCGAAGGCCTTGATGACTTTACCGGCCGCCGTGACCCCTTCGTGTCCGTTGAGAAGGATGATGCGGGTGGAGGCAACGTTCAGCGATAGACGAAAAAGTGTGGCCAGCAGAAGTATCGATGGGAAGGAGGAAAGTTCGAGTGGTCTCAAAATGTACATTCCGGCCAGCAGAATGACCAGGGAACAGGTGATGTTGAAGGCCAGAAGCAGATCGAGAATCATCGCCGGCAGCGGAATAACCATGAACACCAGGATCCCCACCACGGCAACAGCCATGAACACGTCGCTGTTTTTAGATATAAGCGGTACGGGTCCAGCGTAGTTTGTTTCCTTAACGAGCTCCATGGTTATTTGACTCTACTTCAATAGTGTCGCGTTTTTTCAGCAGTGAGTTGAACGGGTCAATCGTGTCAGGCAGATAGCTGTCGCTATGACATTGCAGGAAACATTGCACTTTTCATGCCTAACAGTCGGTCTATTCGCTGGCTAACATGGCAGCCGACGCCACGGGCAGAATGCCGCGGAAAACGGGAACCGATTTTGTCTTGTACCCGAAGCGGCCATTTTCGAAGCCGCATCCAAATGACGTCAAAATGATGAAACATTGACACTCGCGTGCGGAATCTTTGACACTATCCAAAAAACTCAGGAAATCTTCTGGATAGTGGCCAGTTGGGTCAGTTGAGTCGGTTGAGCTCGTTGAGCCGGTTGAGCCGGTTGAGCCGGGGCGCGGTTAGGTCAGTGCATCCGGCTATTTCACGCCCCTGTGGGATTCATTGGCAAGGCACTCAAGGGTGCAGCCGTAGTAAACCTACTGCAAGCCCTTGATAACGCCGCCAATGGATGCCTCAGGGGCGTGAAATGTTCGGCCGCATGCCTCGCAGGCGATAGACATAGGCCAGCACTTCGGCGACCGCTTTGTAGAGGTCGACAGGAATGGTATCGCCGATATCGACGATCTTAAAAAGGGTGCGCGCCAACGGTTTGTCTTCAACCCGCGGTACATCGTGCTCGGACGCAACCTGCTTGATTCGTTCGGCAACGTACCCGGCGCCCTTGGCAACCACCTGGGGGGCCAACATGGCAGCGGCATCGAAACGGATCGCCACGGCCAGATGGGTCGGGTTGGTAATGACCACGTCGGCCATCGGAACCGCCTCCATCATCCGTTGCCTGGCGGTTTCCAACTGGATACTTCGGATCCGTGATTTGACCTTCGGGTCACCCTCGGTCTGCTTGAACTCGTCCTTGACCTCCTGCTTGGTCATTTTCAAGCCTTTCTCGTGTTCCCAGCGCTGATAGGCATAGTCTATGATGGCCAATACACCCAAGGCCAGGCTCACGTTCAGGCAGATTTTAAACGCCACCCGGGCGACAAAAGACAGGATGTATCCGACACTCTGCTGTGTCAGTGACGGAATCAAATCGAGCTCTTTTCGGAGCAGTAGATAGGCGATTGCGGCAACAAAGAGAATTTTGGTCACCGATTTGACCAGCTCGACCAGGGAGCGCAGCGAAATCACCCGCTTGAAACCACTGACCGGGTTCAACTTGTTCCACTTGGGAGCCAGGGCTTCAGAGCTGAACAGAAAACCGAACTGGGCAACATTGCCGGCCAATCCGGCCACGAAAACCACCAGCATCAATGGCGAAAGTATCTTGAAGGTAATCCGAAAGGTATCGACCAGAAAAATCCCGGCACTGTCGACATCGGCCAATTGAAATAAGGCCGCGCCTCTCAGGGCTTCTGCCATATATCCGGAAAGGTTCCAGAACATCCACCCACCGCCGAAAAAGAAAACTCCCAGGGACATCATCAGGATCATCACCGAAGGTATTTCGCGACTCTGAGCGACCTGCCCTTTTTTGCGCGCGTCCTGCCGCCGCTTAGGCGTCGCCTTTTCTGTTCGGTCCTGGTTGGGTCGATCGGCCATCGAGATCTATTCCCTATCAAAAATGAATCGTCTGAATCGGGTAGGCCCGGTGCGGCGATAGTCCGGACATTTCACGTCCCTGAGGGATTCAATGGCAAGGCACTCAAGGGTGCCGCCGTAGTATACCTACTGCAAGTCCCTGACGACTCACCGAATTACATATAAATAGGCGAGAAATCCAGCTATGCAGGATAACGCAGCCAATGGATGCCTCAGGGAGCGTCCAAGGGGTGAAAACTTTTCGGCTTTTCTCTAAAATTCATAAGTTGAATATTGAAATTTGACCAAAATACGTCCATTTCATGTCATGTATCTAAAATTTACTCATTGTGGCGAAAAGATTTCATGAAATATTCGGGCTAGAGTGTTGCTGACAGTAGCCGCATAATACTCTCTCCCATTACTCTGAACAGTTGCTGCAAATAGGCCGAAAAATACGGCAGGCTGAAGAGCACGAAAAGCAAACCGACAATTATTTTCAGCGGAATGGCAACGATGAATATGTTCATTTGAGGCACAGTGCGGGCAATCAACCCGAAAGAGACGCTGGTCAACATCAGTACGACGATGACCGGCGCGCCGACCTTGACGCCGATGGTGAAAACATCCCCGCCGAGCCGGATCAGTTGCTCCACAATGGAGTTGTGCAAGTGAAAGCTGAACGGCGGCACGAGTTGAAAGCTTTCCATCAGTGCTCCCAGGCACCAGTAATGGGCATTGACCGTTACGAAAATGAGAACGGCAAAGATCTGATACAGTTGGGAGATCATGGGGATCTGGGCACTTGAATCCGGGTCGATCACATTGGCGATGGCAAGCCCCATCTGGTAACCGGCGAGTTCCCCGGCCAGCTGCACACCGGCAAAAACCATCTGGGCCACCAACCCGATGGCCACCCCCAACATTACCTCTCCCGCCAGTCCGATGCCAAAAGACAACGGGCTCGAGTTGGTACGGATTCCCCCCGATCGACAACCGTGGAAAAACAAGGACACTGACCGACAACACCAGACCGGCTTTCAGTAAGACTGGGATGTTGCGGCTGCTGAATACCGGCATGCTGGCGACAATGGCCGCCACACGCACGAAGACAATAAAGAAGGCCTGCAACTGCTGGAGAGGTATGGTAAGGGTCGTCATCTACATCGTCTTCATGTTATCTTTTTCAGCGGATCACAGTGGGTAAATTGGTCAATAGGTTCTGAGTGTATTCGATCATTACCTGCAGCATCCAGGGGAAAAAAATGAGCAGTGCAATCGCCACTGCCAGCATTTTGGGAATAAACGTCATGGTCATCTCGTTTATCGAGGTGGCGGCCTGGATGACACTGATCAATTATGCCGACGACCAGCCCCGCCAGCAGAATCGGGGCCGCTAGGATGATGGCGGTCTTGATCGCTTCCAGGAAAAACCCGGTTACATATTCCGGCGTCATATCGTCTCCTTATCCGAAACTCTTCACCAGCGAACCGACTATCAGGTACCAGCCATCGGCCAGCACGAAGAGCATCAGCTTGAAGGGCAATGAAATCATGATTGGCGGAAGCATCATCATACCCATGGACAACAAAACACTGGCCACCACCATGTCGATCACCAGGAACGGAACGTAGAGCATGAAGGAAATCTGAAATGCCGTTTTCAGTTCGCTCAGAATGAAGGCCGGGATCAGTACGGTTGTGGCCACCTCTTCGATATTTTTGGGTCGGGAAGACTTTGAAATTTCCACCAGCAATGCCAGGTCCTTTTCGCGGGTCTGTTTGATCATAAAGGAGCGGAGCGGTGTCAAAGCCTTTTCGAGGGCCTGTTGCTGGTTTATTTGTTTTTCCAGATACGGCTGCACGGCATCCTGGTTCACTCTTTCCCACACCGGGCTCATGATAAAAAAAGTCAGAAAAAGAGACAGCCCCAGGATCACCTGATTGGGCGGCATGGTCTGGGTGCCGATGGCCCGTCGCAAAACCGACAAAACGATGGCAATCCGGGTAAAGGAGGTCACCATGATCAGAATCGCCGGGGCGATCGAAAGAACGGTCAGAAGCAGAAAGACCTGCAACACCACCGACATGTCGCCGGTTTCAGATGACTGGTTGAGATCAATGCTCAATAGAGGGGATCCGGCCGGTGACTCTGCCCAACCCGCCGATGGGCAAAACAACCCGATGCCGGCCATCACTAAGCCCGCCGCCAATAGAGTCGCCAGGACGCCAGGGCTGCCGGAATGGCGCGGCCTAACGACCATCATGACTGCCTTTGAACTTGGAAGAAAAAAAATTCAGGTGCTCTGCAAAAGGGATAGCCGGTTTGGCCAATAGGTCTCCGCGAATCTGGCGGATGCTTTCCGGATCTTCGATTTTCGTCAACAGGCTGATCCGATCGCCGGTCATTCCTAAAACCAGAACCTGGCCGGGCACTTCCACCAGGGCAATGTTCTTTTTCAGGCCGACCGTGCTGCTCGCCAACACCCGTATCAGTTGACCGTTGAACCGACCCGACCGGGACTGGACAAAGCGCCTGACGAGCCAAAGGGTCAGCAGCAGGCCGCCGAGGACAATTCCCAGGGATGCGATCATCTTCAGTAGTGACGGCAACATCTCGGGCTGGGCGTTCATTTCAATTTCTCCACCCGCTCGGCATGGCTGACGACTTCGGTTAGCCGGACGCCGTATTTATCATTGACCACCACGACTTCCCCCTTGGCAATCAGCCGCTGATTGGCCCGAATCTCAAGTGTTTCACCGGCCAACTTCGACAGCTCGATCACCGACCCCTGACCGAGCCGCAACAGATCGTTGATGACCATCTGGGTCCGACCGAGTTCAACAGTTATCTCCAGCGGTATATCGAGTATAAATTCCATGCCCGGTACCGCCGCCTCACGCTCGTTCGGTGCCCGAATTGGGAATTGGCGCGGCGTGTGCGGCCCCGCTATCAGCAACCGGCTGCTCTTCTGTCTGAGGTTTCGTGTCTGCCATAATCCGTTTTCCTATCCTGATAGGGGCACTAATTGAGGCCTTATATAATTTCGACCGCCCGGTTTCCTTTGATGACACCCGGAAAACCAAAGTACTTTGGCACACCGCCAACTTTCAAAACGACCTCGTCCTTAGGCCCACTGGGCAAGTGTAATACGTCATCCACCTGCAACTTGAGGACCTCCCCCACAGTACGGACCGTGCGTCCGAGCTCGGCAATGACATTGACCGGCGTATCCTTTATCAATTCCTTCAACTGGCCGTACCAACTGGATTGAGATTCTTTCTCAGGCCTGCACGTAGTGGAAAGTTTCTCTTTAATCGGCTCGAGCATCAACTGCGAAATGCACAGATGGATGTTGCCGGAAAAGGCCTCGCCCTTGACACCGAAAACAATGATCATTGCGGATTCATTGGGAGTTAACAGATGGACGTATTCCGGTTTGGTTTCAGTTTTTCTCAGATGGATCTTGACTTTATGAACCGCTGACCAGGCTTCCTCCAGCCGGGATAAGACTTCGCCGGCAAATTTCTTCATCATCCGCTGTTCGATCAGCGTAAACTCTCTAATTCTTTCCAGTGGTTTGCCCGGCCCGCCGAACATGCAGTCGATCAATGAAAATACGAGATCCGGCTCGACAGCCAACAACGCCGAACCGATAAGCGGGTCCATGGTAAAAATGTTCAAGCTCGTCGGTGTCGGAAACGAGCTGATAAAGTCGTTGTATTTTAGCGTTTCGGTAGAAACGAGCTCGATCTCGATGGGTCGTTGTAAAGTGTTCGACATGAACCGGCTCAGCGTGTTCCCAAACCGGTCGTAGACTTCATCGAGTGCAAAATATTGGGCCCGCAGCGCAGCACTCTGGGATGTCAGGCTGTATTCCTGAATCACGGGAGGACCCTTGACATCCTGGTTGAGATCGACTTCACCTTTGTCCATGGCGGATAAAAGGGCATCGATTTCTTCTTGAGAGAGAATTTGGTCGGCCATCTATATTTCTTTTCTACTGAATCACGAATTCGGTGAAATAAATATTGGTGATGCTTCCCGGGGCCAGAAAGGCATTCAACTTCGACACCATTTCATCCCGTAGTGCGGTTTTCCCCTCGATTGTCGAAATGTCATCGTATTTTTTCGTGGGCAGGATCATCAAGATGCTGTTGCGAATCATGGGCAGACGCTCCTGGAGCATCCCGTTACTCTCCTCATCCTTCAACTCCAGGTTCATTGTCGTCCTCAGATAACGGTTGCCGCCTTCATCGGCCAGATTGACAATAAAGGTATCCAAAGGATGGAGCGGTCCGATCTTCGGCGGTTCCGCAATGGGTGTGCCATTGCCCTGCTCCGATTCAACCTGCTGGGCGTTGACGGCATTGAGTTTGTTCCACATAAAAAAGAACCCGGTACCCATCATGCCCAGGAGCAGCACGAAAACGATGATAAGGATAATCATAAACTTGTTCGACATGATCGTCTTCATCCTCCATTACTTGTACCCGGATTTGTCATGACATTTCCGGGATAGATCCCTTACGTCAAAATTGAATAGCCGAAACGAAATCTCACTCGATCTGAAGCAAGGATTGTGCCACCCAAAAGTGACAGACACTACAGGATCGGCGTTTAGCGCGGAAGGGGCCGGCCTCTCCCACTGCGGCGGGAAAGAATCACACGGTCGCGGATAAGTGCCGGTAAAAGATCTGTGTTCGTGACCTGGAAACGGTGAGTTGCCGTCAATTAATGGGGGAGATTGTCAAGTCTTTGACGTCTGTCCCAATTATTTCATGACGTACTTTGCAGGGAGTGATTCAGAAGAGGCGCTGCCGGCCCCGTCAGCGGATATTGGGTGGCTTCAACTGTTTTACTAATACCTAAAAAAGAAGGCCGGTGGTTCGAACCGGCGCGCTGGGGACGCCAGTTCCAAACCGCCGGCCTTTCGGCGGGACGACACGGCCATGCAGGCCAGAGAATCTATCCGCGAGACTATCGCTTGATGTTGATCAGCTCGGTGAGAATCTCGTCGCTGGTGGTGATCACGCGCGAATTGGCCTGAAACGCCCGTTGCGTCGTGATCATTTTAACGAATTCCTGGGCCAGATCGACATTGGACATCTCGATCGCACTGGGGCTGATGCTGCCGAGGGATCCACTACCGGGTATGCCCGGTAACGCCTGCCCAGATTCGAGGGATTCAGCGTACAGGTTGTGCCCCATTTTGGACAATCCGTGGTAGCTGGGAAATTCGGCCAGGGCCAGCTGGAACAGCGGCGTCAGCTGCCCGTTGCTATAAGCGCCTGTCAAAACGCCGGACTCGTCGAAGTTTAGGCCCCGGAGTGAACCGGCCGGATAACCGTTCTGGCCCAAGAACGTGGTACTGGACGGTGACGCGTAACCGGTCAGGTCGCCGTTATTCAAACCAGCGGCATCGTACAGATTCCAGTTGACATTCTGCGGACTGGCAGCGCCGTTCGTCAGGGTCATGGCCATGGTGACATTGGCACCCGGAACGAGCAACTGGCCCGAAGCATCGAAGGATATGGGGGTGGTCGCACCACCGTTGAGGGTGACACCGGTTCCGGCGGATGCCGGTAACGATCCCCCAACGTCCCATGCGCCAACGCCGGTGTTGGTAAATGTGAGCGTGACCGGGATGTTGTTGCCGAGGGAGTCGTAGATCGTCACGGCCGATGTAAAAATGTCGCCCAATGCCGCTCCGGCATCGAGATTAATATCTGCATTGAGTTCGGTGGACGCCAGCGGCGGGGTAATAGATCCGCCCGGCACCGAAATATCGCTCAAGCTGCCCAGAGACAAAGATCCGTCCGGAGCGACACCGGTAACCGGATAGCCCTGGACGATCAAACTGTCAGGGTTGCGCAGGTCCCCGTTGCGGTCAAAAGTGAATTCGCCGGCGCGGGAGTAAAATCTGCCCCCGTTGTCGTCATTGAGAGTGAAAAAACCGCGACCGTTGATGGCCAGATCTGTCGGGCTGCTGGTGTTCTCGAGGGAGCCCTGGCTCCACACAGGGGCTGTCCCCCAGAAATCTACGCCGCGACCGATATCGTTGCCGCCGGAGCCGCCGAGTGACTGGCTCAGGATATTGGCAAACGACGAACGATTGGATTTAAAAGCCGTGGTGTTGACATTGGCGATGTTGTCGCCCACGACGGTCATGGCCGTGGCATTTGCGTTGAGTCCGGAAATTCCGGCAAATAGTGAACCAATCATGTGAATTGACCTCCTATGTTTATTTTTTACTTAATAATTCTGACGAGTTGAGGTTACAATGCCATCAACATTGCAATGATTCGTTGCGTTTACTTCTCTTCGGCCGGCGATAGCCTATCTGCGGTTACTTGTCTGACATCGTCCAATGAAATTCGATAGTCACCCGCCAGGATCTGGGGAGTCTTGCTGACGAAATTGACCCCGGTAACCCGGGAACTGATATAGGGCGTCGCCGTTACCGCGTCACCACTGCGGGCCGTTGCCAGAACCTCATAGGTGTATGGCCCGTTCGGCAGGAGGGTTCCCTGCTGGTCTTTTCCGTCCCAGGCCTGTGAGTGCCGACCCGCAGATGTCAGTCCGGATTCAATCGTGCGGACATAGTTGCCCGCCGGTCCATAGATATTGACCGCCACATAATCGGCGTCCTGAGCCAGATCGAAGGTAAAGGCGGCCGGGCTGCCGTCACTCAGGGCCATCGTGTTTCCCGGTGCTTCAACGGTTTTTCCGATCAGATCCAGGGCCTGGCCGTTTTTTATCGATGCCTGGTAGTCTTGAAGTGATTCCAGGTTGCTATTGATGTTGTTAAGCTGTTCCAGTGAAGTAAACTGGGCCAGTTGGGCGGTAAATTCAGTGCCCTCCAGGGGATTCAACGGATCCTGGTGCTGCAACTGAGCGACCAGCAGGTTCAGAAAATCATCTTTGCCCATGATGGCATCGTTGGCGGAAGTGGTTTTCTGGCTGTTTGAAACACCGATGGGTTCAATGGCTGCTATCGTCATAAGTCTTCAATCCTTTATCCAGAAAATTCAATCAATATCTTGCCAATGGGCGCTTGTGACTCGTGAATGAAGTGGATTGTACTCATCGCTTGCATGCCAGATCATTTGGCAGTGCCTATCCCGCCGTTCAGGCAAAATAATCAATGCCGCCGGCCCGACTATTCAGCCGGTTCGGTAATGGACGACTATCGGGGCTCTCGTTCCGCTGATGGTTCTGGCCTTTAAATGCGAACCCTCGTCTGCCGTTTTCCCCGTAAGCGGCCGAATTTGAACGCCGGTCACTGTCATTAAAATCCTTGGCTACCGACACGTCTATTTCATCAACTTTCAACCCCTGCGTCTGAAGGTCATTTTTCAACTGACCGAGATTGCCCTCAATAATCCCTTTGACCGCATGGGACTCCGCCAGAATCCGTAGACTCACCTGGTGGCTTTCCGTAACAATCTGGAGCCTCACAGGACCCAGAAAATCCGGTTTGAGATCGATCCGTACCTCCGACTGCCCGTTACTCAGCTTGAAAACAGCCCGATCGACAATCTGATTCAAGACATCCGTTTTCGGTGCGCTCGGTCGGGAATCGAGATTATCCGCAATGACGGGTGTCGTACCATCACCAGCTACAGGGCGCTGAGACGAAGAAACGAAGTCGTTTATTTTGATGCTTTGATCGCCATCGGAGCCGGTTTTAGGGGCGGAAGCACTGGAACCATCCTGGGATCCGTTGGAATCGTTGGGTGCGACTGAATTCTGATGCGACCGGGAGCTGTGTTCAGTATCAACGACCAGGCGGGAAGCCTTATCGGCTTCAGTCCTTCCCATGGACTCGTTCATGAAGACCTTGCGGTGCGGGCCTTCATCAACGGTTGCCTTCTCGGATATCGGTGCAACTATCCCTGCAGTTTTCGCATTTTCAGGCGATTGACGTTCGCTGCCTGCCTGCTCTTGCGCCAATGCCTTTCCTGCGGCGATCTCTGGCGTGTGCTCTGAAACCTCAGAAGAATGATCACTCTTTGCTACAATTATCTGGGGTTCAGATAAAGATTTGCCCGACAGCTGAATATCCGGTTGATCGGATATCGCCCCCGAGGCTTTCGAATCAATCATGAAGTCAGCGGTTGTCCGGAATGATTTGCCGGTATTGGCAGAATCCATCCCCCCTGGCGCCTCTTTTATATGATCTGCGGATGCCGCCGCATTGCTGATATTTTCTCCCTCAAACGCCATGGATCCGCCCGGCCCGTGAGCGATGCCTCCTGAGACCGATGAATCTGATTCGACCGCTGCAACGTGATGCTCAGGGGTGCCGTTATTTTGTCCGACATTTGGAAGAACCCCAGAAAGCACTTCGATCGGAAGATCGGAAATGACGTCTTTCGCGCCTGCTGAAGACATTTCCGGCGGTGTCTCGGTCGGCTGGCCGAAATCGATTACTTTGGTCTCACCCGCAGTATCGATGGCGGGATCGACAGTGTCGGTTACAATGGGAACCAGCGCGATAAGGTTTTCATCTTCGATTGTCTTGATTTTTTCCTCTTCCGGAGCCTGAGGAGTGCTGCTGTCAACGGATGCCGGCTCTCCTTTGATTTGTGGGGCGTTATTGCTATTCACCCTTGTGCGGGACCGGTTCTCTGTCTGCGCTGTGGAAGCGTCACATTCATTCTTCTTTTGAGAAACCGTTTCCCGATGCCTGCCGGCACGTTCCAGGTTCGACCGGAAGTCGTTCGCGTTCGTCGCTTTGTCCGAGGGATTTAACTTTTGGCCGGCAGCGCGACGCCCCTGTGGGCTGCCGCCGGCCGCGGAAGAGAATTCGGAACCAATATTTTGCAGTACGGTAAGATCGAGTTGCATGTGTATTATCCTGAAGGCACTTATCGGTTATGATGCTGGAAACTATCTGCAGGGAATATGCCATCCAAATAGACGGCAAGCGTTTTTTAATACCGCCAGCGGCATTCGTATTCTATCGATTCGTAATCATTGGTTTTTCCTGTACAACGTAACAAACACCAATCAAGGCCCATTGCCATGGATGGCGCTCCGAAAGAATCAATTTATGTCCGGAAGCGGTAATTTTTACCCGGTCCGGCAAAGTTTTCCGAGCAACGGTGATGTCCGTCAGGCAGTCAGGTCAGTTTTGTCAGTCGAGTGAAACTAATTGGTATGGAAGAGATAGAATAAAGCGGACTCGATCACTCGCGGAAGCGCAAGTGACGGTTGATGGCAACTTCGTTCATGAAACTTTGTTCGTGTTTCTGCAACCGTTCCGTTTCGGCGGCGAGTTGTTTGTCTTTTAACTTGTCGATGATCTTGCGGCTCTTTACCGCTTCGGTCAGCGCCATTCTTTTCTGCTCGAGTTTCCTTTCAGCGTCGGCGACTTTTGCCCCTTGTTCTCTTATTTCGAGCGCCAGCCGGTCCAGATACTTGTGAAAATGGCGCATATCGGTGACGCTGATATCGTTTTTCAGTCTCTGTTCTAAATCGTGTTGAATATGAGCGCGTGCTTTCCGCATCCGATTCAGGGATTTTTTTTCTGCTGCCAGGGCTTGAAGGGTGTCAGCCATTTCACGCTGAAAGATATCTTCGAGGTGTTTGCGATGCTGCAGGATAGATTCGAGTTTGAACTTAGGCATGGCGGCTGATTAAAATCCGGTAAGCATTCACAGGGCAACGCATCTGCTTTGTTGTCGGACACTTGAAGTACAAAAGTACGTCTGCGCGCCTGACGCCTTGCATTTGCGTCAGCCTGTAAATGCTTACAAATAGGTGGTTTGATGCGCTTTGGACGTTGCAACCCTGTGAACGGCTACAAAATCCGAGATCCGAATGTCATGCTTGGTTTATCTTTTTGTCGACTGAGACAGAACTCGCTTCTGTCACCAGATTTTCGAGTTGCAGCACACTTTCCTCAAATAGCACCCGCTCCGCCACGCTCTGATTCAGATAGGTATTGATGGGGTCGATCATACGGATCGCCAGGTCGATCTTGGGGTTGCTTCCGGAAACATAAGCGCCGATATTGATCAGATCTTCGGCTTTTTTGTAGGTGGCAAGGAGTGATTTGAAGACCCGGGCCGATTCCAGCTGCGCGGGATGAACCACATCATCCATAACCCGGCTGATGCTTGCCAGCACATCTATGGCCGGGTAATGGTTCTGCATGGCCAGGTCACGCGACAGACAGATATGGCCGTCGAGGATCGCGCGCAGGGCATCTGCGATCGGCTCGTTGGTATCATCTCCTTCGACAAGAACCGTGTAGAGACCGGTGATGGTTCCCCGACCTCCAGATGTACCCGCCCGTTCCAGCAGACGCGGCAACAGCGTGAACACCGAGGGAGTATAGCCTTTTGTTGTCGGCGGTTCACCCAATGCCAGGCCGATTTCACGCTGTGCCATCGCGAACCGGGTAACAGAATCCATCATCAAGAGCACGTCATGACCCTGATCCCGGAAATACTCGGCAATGGTGGTGGCAATGTAGGCTCCCCGCAAACGGATCAGGGGCAAATGGTCGGACGTGGCCACGACGATAACGGACCGTTTCAGGCCTTCCTCACCGAGCTCTTTTTCAATGAACTCGTTGACTTCCCGTCCCCGCTCGCCAATCAGGGCGATCACATTGACATCAGCGGCGGTGTTGCGGGCCATCATCCCCAACAAAATACTTTTCCCGACCCCCGAGCCGGCAAAGATGCCCATACGCTGCCCGCAACCGATGGTCAACAGGCCGTTGATGGCCCTGACCCCGATGTCCAAGGGCTCACGGATGCGCGTCCGTTTCAAGGGATTCAGAGAATCGGCATAAATAGAATATTGATCTTCCGACGCGATCGGCCCTTTGTTATCGATCGGTTGGCCGAGGCCGTCGACAACCCGCCCGAGCAAAGCTCTGCCAACAGGGACTACCGCTCTGTCCTGTCGGGCCGTTACCAGACAGCCGGGACCAATGCCACGCATTTCCTCGAGTGGCATCAGCAGAACCCTGTTGTCTCGAAAACCGAGAACCTCGGCGGCAATCGCGCGCACGGCACCTTTGGGATGAATGTCGCACACGGTTCCGAGCCGTGCCGCCGGTCCACAGGACTCAACAATCAGCCCGATGACGTTGGTCACCTTTCCCCTGGCTTGTGTCAGACAGCACTCATCCAGACATTGACTGTATTTTCGAATATCGAGTGCGGATGGATTCAGAAAGAATCTTCCTTTCGAATAGGAATGCCTCTTATCCTATTTTTTTGAGAATACCGGCAAAAAATACGCCGAATCCCTGTCATCCGGCAAGGCCGGCGCAATCGCCTGTGAAGCGAATAAAGCGATCTTTTACAGCGGTTGTCAGAATAGTGTTCCGTTAACTATGCCGGTTATCGGACGAAGACGCTTTACCCCAATTTTTCGAGGAAAGCCGCCTTGATGATATCGATTTGGGTCTCAATCCGCGCATCAACATCACCACTTTCGGTTTCTATGAAACAGCCTCCTCTGGTGATGGTTTCGTCGGCTTCGATCCGGATACGGATATTGTTCGATTGACCGGCAGTGTCTGTAAACGGCAGCTGCGAAGGATCTAAAAACTGCATGTCCGCCGGATTCATCTTGAGCACAACGGCCTGCTGGTGTTCGACCTTTTGCAACGCCTCCTGAACCACATTGACGATGGAGGCCCTGTTCGACATCAGCTCCTGCCGCACGATCCGTTCGGCCACCGCCAAGGCCAACTCGACGACTTCCTTTTCAGTGTCGTGACGGATCTGTTTTTGGATTCGGGCCAGTTCTTCGATGGCGTCGGTCAACATCGCCTGAAACGACACGATTTTATCCCCGGCAGCCTCAAATCCAGCCTTTTCGCCCTTGTTGAAACCGCGAATGTAAGCCTCGGTCTCGATGTCCTCGATCGTTTTGGCTGAAGAAGTGTGCTTTTGGTGTCCATCACTCGTTCCAGGCCGCCCACCGGGCATCTGTGAGGTCTTACACGCACCGTCACGTACAAACCGAGGCCCCAGGTCGCGCACGGGGCTGGCGGAGACGACCTGTCGATTTTCTTTCGGATGCAGCGGGATTTCTGGAAAATAGTGCAACTGAAAAGCGTTCTCGCGGCACGCCTGTTTTCCTTCGGCAGCTTTACCCGACAAATTCTTCCCCTCTTCGGCCACTAATGATCACTTCTCCCTTGGCCTCCATGTCCTGCACGATCATCGTTATTTTCTGTTGCGCATCGGTGACGTCCTTCATTCGCACCGGCCCCAGATTGTCGATTTCTTCCTGCAGCATATCCCCGGCACGGCCTGACATATTTCGAAAAACCTTGTTTTTAATTTCGTCCGAGGCCGCCTTGAGGGCCGTCGCCAGTTCCACCGTCTCGATTTTGCGCAGCAATTTCTGAAACCCGCGATCGTCAACCATATCCAGGTCTTCGAAAACGAACATCATCTGTTTGACCTGGTCGGCCAAGTCGGGATTGTTGCCCTCAATCTCGTTCATGATGTGCTGACTGGAGTGCTCATCCGTCTGATTGAGGATTTCAGCCAGACGGGCGACCCCGCCGGTCACCCGCGTAACGGACGTTCCCTTGGTTTTGAGGATTTCCTCGAACACGCAGTTGATCTCTTCGACCATGCCGGAACTCACCCGATCCAGATTGGCAATCCGCACGGCAACTTCGGTCTTGGTCTCGTCGGGCATTCTCGACATAATGTCACTGGCCACGGCGGTATCCAAATGGACCAGAACGATGGCGACGGTTTGGGGATGTTCCTCCTTGATCAGATCATAGAGTTGTTCCGGTTCTAATGATAAAATCGCCTTGAGATTCGAACTGTCGCCCGAGGGATCCGACCCGTCCGGCGAATGAGCCTTAGAATGCGGCCCACTGCCCTGTCCCAGGCGTTTGGTGTGCATTTGTTTTATTTTATCAGAAAATTCTTTGGCGACGTTTTCGACCAGAACCGGCGATACCGGACCCATCTGATTCAGGTGCTCATGCACCATTCTCCGCTCCCCCTCGCTCAACCCACTGATGATTTTTTGTGAGGCCTCCTTACCGAGAGCCTGGATCAGGATGGCGGCTTTAAGTGAACCGGGCAGATTTCTTGGATCCATGCTTCTTGTTGTCTCCATCTCCGTTGCATCCTGCTTTGCGGCCACGATGCATACAATTGAATAGTGGCCTTTTGATTCATCTCTATGACGTTTTTTGAGCTTTCCTCTGCACTGTAAATTTCAATGGCGATGTACTAAATTAATGATAAATGTAGGCTAAGTTTCTTTCATCCAATCCCGCATCACGTCCGAAGATACTTCACTGTCGGTGGTCAACAACCGATTGAGTTCGTCGCGATACGGCATGCTCCCGATAGCGCCACCGATTTCACGTTCGAGTTCACCAACGGTTTTGGGCAACTGGTGCAGCATCCCTACATCGCCGGAACCTCCGGCTGTCAACCATTTGATAATCGGTCTGACGACGAAGAGGAATGAAAACAGGAGGAAAATCCCCAGCAAAGTGTATTTTACCGGTTCCGTGAAAGGCCGCAAACGTTCGGCCCAGCCCGGCGGCGCTTCTTTCTCAGGAAGACCGGGTACCTTGTCGACCTGAAAGGGAATGTTGACCACTTCAACCACATCTCCCCGATCGGCATCGAAATTTATGGCACTCTTGATAATTTTGTCCAGCTGTGCCATTTCTTCGTCGGATCTCGCCTGATACGTCGATTCGGGCGTACTGCCTTTTTTCTGCTGCGACAGGTAGGTCCCATCCACAACCACGGCTACCGAGATCCTTTTGATGCGAGACATCGGTTCGATGGTGCGGCTGGTGCGCTTGCCGATCTCGTAATTGACCGTGCGATCGTTTTTTTGGAACTCAGAAACGCCATCGGTGACCGAGGATGGAGTATTGGCAATATTGGAGCGCACCCCGGGAATTCCGGCCGGTATCGAAGACGGCTGCCCCGACTTTTCCTGCAACACCTGCTCGCTGCGAACCACCCTATTTTCCGGATAATAGCGCTCTTCGGTCATTTCCTGCTGAGTGAAATCGAGAGAGGCGGATAGCCGAACAATGGCTTTGTCGCGGCCGAGTGCCTTTTCCAGCATCGATTTGATTCGCGTCTCTAGGTTACGTTCCAAGTTGGCCTGGTATTCAAGCTGGTCCGAACTGAGCCGGGTCACTTCCGAGCGGTCCGAAAAGCCTGCCAGCATTTTGCCCGAAGTATCGACCACGGTGACATTGTCCGGCTTGAGCCGTGAGACGCTTGAGGATACCAGATGAACGATTCCCTTCACCTGTTCCTGGTTCAACCACTGGCCCCGCCGCAACTTGACCACCACTGATGCCGTCGCCGGTTCTTCCTGTTCGATGAACAGCGATTTTTCCGGCATGACGATATGAACCCGGGAACTCTCCACTTCGGCAATGCGGTTGATGGTGCGAGAAAGCTCACCTTGAAGGGCACGTTGATAATTCACGTTTTGAACGAACTCGGTCATCCCGAGCTTGGTGTTGTCGAAAACCTCGAAACCGATCCCTCCCCCCTGGGGCAGTCCCTGGGAGGCCAATGCCATGCGGCTTTCGTGAACCTTGTCATGCGGAACCTGGATACCGGTGCCGTTTTCCGAAATCCGGTATGGTATTTTCTGCGCTTTAAGGTAGGTGAGGACCTCCCCGGCATCCTCGGGTGCCAGGCCGCTATACAGACTGCGGTATTCCAACCTGCCCGTCCAGGTCATCAACAGGATGAACCCGGCAACAGTCCCGATGATCAGGCCGGCCAGGGTAATTTTCTTGGCCGGGCTGAGGGTCGCCAACAGGTTTCTGATTTGACCGCCAGCTTCGTTCAGTGCCATTTAGCGCTCTCCTTCTTAAATCTGCATCCGCATAATTTCTTGATAGGCGGCAACGATCTTGTTGCGCACCTGCATCATCAACTGAAACGAAATCCCGGCTTTTTCCATAGAAATCATGGTTTGGTGCAGATCCCTTTTTTCGCCGGTAGCAAGCGCCTGAATGTCGTCGTCAGCTTCATTTTGAAGCCGGTTAACGGAATCGATAGCCTGCAACATGGTTTCGCCGAACGACGGATCCTCGCCATCCGAGCGTTGCAGCTGATTTTCAGGAGATAGGGATTGAAATTGAGGGCCGTTACCTAAGGGCGTCGTTTTCATTTTTGGGGTCCATCCACGTTTGATCGAATAAGTGATTCACGGCTAGCGTCCAATGTCGAGCGCTTTAAGGGCCATACTCTTGGCGGCCTTAATGGCGGTGACATTGGCTTCGTAGCTGCGGGTGGCCGATATCATGTTAACCATTTCTTCCATCAGATTTATGTTGGGTACGGTTACATACCCTTGGCCATCGGCGTCCGGATGGTGCGGATCGTATTTCTGTTTAAATGGGACCGGGTCCTCAACGATTCCCGCAACCTTGACCTCGGCGATTTGACCCGTTCGGGCCATGGCCAGAGCGTCCTTAAAGGAACGATCGGCCGGGACGGCCTCGAAAACTGCCTCTTTGCGTCTGTATGGCCCGCCCTGAGGCGTACGGGTGGTGTTGATGTTGGCAAGGTTACTGGAAATTAGGTTCATCCGCAGACGTTGCGCAGACAAACCGGTGGAGCTGGTGTGCAGAGCCTTAAAAAAATCCATAATTAGCTCCCTCCGTTGCCGCCTTGTATGGCGGATTTAAGTGTCTGAAATTTTTTCTGGATAATTTGGGCAGCAGTATTGTAAAGGAGGCTGTTTTCCCCGAGATCCGCCATCTCCCTGTCCATGTCGACCGTATTGCCGTCACCGCGAAGAGTGAAAGACTTGCTATCGTCCACCACTATGTTTTGCCGAAATTGCGGTCCCGCCTGAAAAGGAAGATGCGCCGGCTGGGTGCAGCGCAGATTCAACCGATTCGAATGGGCGGCAAATTTTTCCATCGCCTTGTCGACCTGGAGGTGAAACGACTTGTAATTCGGGGTGTCGGCATTGGAGATGTTGGAAACAATGACCGAATGGTTCTTGGCGCGCACATCAAGGGCCCTTTCCACGACCTTTATGGTTCCACCAAACAGTTTTTGGGCTTCCATTGTTATTCCTCCTTGCATCTGAACGCCTAATTTTAAGCAACTTTCATACCAGGGAATTTCGCTATCTCGCCCTTTCAAAAAGTTCCCGGTCAGGGTTCAATGCGTTTCCCGATACTCCTTAAGTTTGTTTCGCAAAGTGCGTATGCTGATCCCGAGCATCTCAGCCGCCTGGGACCGGTTCGCATTGACGTTTTCCATCGTGGCCATGATCAGTTTGCGTTCCATTTCCCTAACGGTCACCCCAGCGTTGATGGACGCGTCGTCCGACGACCCGGGGCCTAAACCTTCACCATCGAGAATCAAATCTTCCGGTCCGATTTCGCTGTCGGCACTGATCAGAACCGCCCGCTCCATGGCATTTTCAAGTTCACGAATATTTCCCGGCCAGCCATATTGCTGCAGTTGCTCTTCAGCCGATGGGGAAATTGACATCAAACCTTTGTTGTTCGCGTGGCAGAATGATTCACAAAAATGACGGGCAAGGAGCAGGATGTCCTCTCTGCGTTCACGCAGGGGGGGAACCCGCAGCGGTACGACATTGACCCGGTAAAAAAGGTCTTTCCTGAATTGCCCCGACTCCACGGACGCCTTGAGATCGACATTGCTGATGGCGACCACCCTGGCATCGACGGTCACCGGCCGGTTACCGCCAATTCGTTCGACTTGTCGTTCTTGCAGAACCCTCAGGAGTTTGGCCTGCAGAGGCAGCGACATTTCACTGATTTCATCCAGAACGATTGTTCCGCGGCCCGCGGCTTCGAATTTACCGGTCTTCCGCTGAACCGCGCCAGTGAAGGCCCCTTTTTCGTGGCCGAAAAGCTCGCTTTCGGCCAGGGTATCCGGCAGGGCGGCACAATTGACAGCCACATAGGGCTCTTCCTTGCGGCCACCGCGTTCGTGGATGAATCGGGCCAGAAGTTCCTTACCGGTTCCGCTCTCTCCCTGAACGAGAACGCTGGCAGTGCTGTGGGCGACGTTTTCAGCGACTTTCAAGACCTCAAGAAATGGCTGATCCCGGGTGACGATCCGCCGATCGATCAGGTGTCGTTGGCGATCCGGCAGCACCTGAACACCTTCCTTCGGTGCAATCCCTGCCCGGTTAATAGCCGCCTGAAGGGCTTCTGTTGAAAAAGGTTTGAGCAGGTAGTCGCTGGCACCCACCTGCATAGCCTCCACCGCGTTCTGGACGGACCCAAAACCCGTGATGACGATAACTGGCACCTGGGGTGTGGACTGTTTGATTTCACCGAGAAGTTGCAGGCCGTTTACCTTTGGCAAGCGGACATCAGTGATTACCAGGCTGAACCGGTTGTCCCTGATCTTGTTGAGAGCATCAGAGCCATCGACGGCGCTCTGAACATCATAACCACTGCGATCGAGCGTTTGCGACAGCATGTCCCGAACGCCGGGATCATCTTCAACGACCAGTACTTTATGTGTCTGCATTCAGCAAAACCACCCAGCGTGATCAGAGCGGAGTTCTCCCCCACCCCGAGCGAAATCTTATAATGAAAACTTGCACCGACGGGTCTTTCCCCGTGAGATATGGCGACAGACATAGGTCGATTTCAATTATCATGCCATCTAAGCTTTTGTAATCAAACCTATTCCGGGAATGAAAGTGCCGTTACCCGGCTGACGATTTGAAACGCCCGCAGCGTATGAATCTGCAACCTTGTCGGTAGTTACAGGGATTGTTTGCTGTGTCGAAAAAGAGGAAAAAATAAAGCGGCCGTGCCAGAAATTCTCGCAACTGATCGACCAGGTCGTCAAAAATAGTCGATAATTCCGTCAGGGCTTTGACACCACTCACCGCCGGCTTCGGGAAGATGATAAGCGCTCGACGGGCAGGATGACGGTTCGGGCTCAAAAACAATGAAAACTCGTTTTTTAATTATATATTCAGAAAGTTGCGTCTTTTAAACGACTGAATGTTTCATGGAAACTTTAATGTAACCCAAGTTGAGCGTTTTATATTTTCGAAATATGAGAATAAACAATAGAAATAAGGACTTCTGCCCATCGGAATTTCGAAAATATAAAACGCTCAATTTGGGTGTAAGTGAGAATTACTCAGGCTGGAGTTGATGGCGCTTGATTTTTTCGACGAGCGTCGTGCGGTTGAGTTGCAGGAGTTTAGCCGCCTGGTTCTTGACCCAGTTGGTCTTCTCGAGCGACTGAATAATGAGCGCTTTTTCAAAATCAGTGACAGCGTTGCTCAAAGAGATGCCTTCATCAGTGATCTCGATAGTGGGCGTCGGATTTGATGATGACGCATTAATCAGGTTGGCGGGAAGATCCCTGACGGAAATTCGGCCCTCACCTCTAAGGACAACGATCCGCTCGATCAGATTCTTCAGTTCCCGGACATTCCCCGGCCAAGAATGGTTCATCAGTATGCGTCCAACCTCGTCCGCCACGCCTTCGACCTGACGGTTATTCTTATTGTTGGACTGTTTTAAAAAGTGGTTCATCAGAAGTGAGATGTCCCCTTTGCGGTGCCGCAAAGCCGGGAGCCGGACCGGTATGACAAATAACCGGTAAAATAGATCCTCCCTGAAACACCCGTTCTGCACCTCTTCGTCGAGGTTTCTGTGGGTGGCGGCAATGATGCGGACATCAACCTTGATTGTTCTGTTCCCACCGACCGCCTCGAACTCACCCTCCTCGAGAACTTTTAAAAGCTTTACTTGAAGTTCCGGGCTCATATCACCGATTTCATCTAAAAATATCGTGCCCCCGTGAGCCCGTTCAAATTTTCCGATCTTATTTGCCGTGGCACCGGTAAATGCCCCTTTGACATGCCCGAACAGCTCACTTTCGAGCAAATTTTCGGGAATAGCACCGCAGTTGATGGCCACAAAAGGCTTGTCCTTGCGGCGGGAACAGCAGTGAAGGGCTTTGGCCACGAGTCCCTTACCGGTTCCGGTTTCGCCGGTAATAAGAATGGTGCTTTCCGAATCCGCCACTTTTCGGATCAGGTTAAATACCGCACACATGGCCGAACTGCCGCCGATAATATCCAGGAATCCTGCCGGTCTTTGAGCATTTCCGTCTGTTGGGAGTGGACACGCAATTTTCTCAGTATCAACGGCTTGGTCATCATCAACGGCGAGATTCAACAAATCAGCATCCTTCGTAAGCGTATCGTTTTCCATTCTTGGGTGGGAACCACAATCGTATTAAGTCCTTTTATATAGTGGTTGTCAAAAAACGTTCCTTTATGCGGACGTTTTCTTCTACAACCACTTATACCAACCTTCCGTGTTTCGTAATTCATTTTTGAAAAGCGGTATAATACCTGAAATTTTCGACCGGATAAAATTTTAATTCAATAATCTAACCGATTACCTTAATTTCGCACGCCGATTATAATACATTGTATATCATTCGTCCAGACATTTAATATTTGAACGTGGTCGACCCGCGGCCATCCATTGTAACTAATTCTATTAACACAATATTTTTTAAAATGCCTAACCGGCATCTTGCGTTTTATCCCT
The DNA here is from genome assembly GCA_963848135.1 of uncultured delta proteobacterium. Classification (GTDB taxonomy): domain Bacteria; phylum Desulfobacterota; class Desulfobacteria; order Desulfobacterales; family SG8-13; genus JARFQH01. The sequence goes on along the minus strand of CAWKCK010000004.1, from coordinate 127,023 downwards.
TCCGCTCTCTTAGAGCCGGACACAACTTTCAGTCGAATTAAACTGCCGTTGTTACCTCCAAGGCAATTTATAAAAAAATTCCGCTCAAGTTTGCCCGGCAGCACCCGATAATGGACTGTGAAGGCAGGATAACGGTCCGAAACGGAGGCCTCAACCGAACCTGGCCATTGAATGCCCTGAAAAGAGCGTCGCATTCAGCGGCAAAACCAATATCAGCAGAAAGCTGGTACAACCAATACCTAGAAAAGGAGACAAAATTATGGCACTTAGTACAATTAATTTAACTGCAGGCATGCGAGCCAACCTCTTTAGTCTGCAAAAAACGTCCAAAGACATGGAAATTACCCAGAATCGCTTATCGACAGGCCTGAAGGTCAATACAGCTCTCGACGATCCGCTGAATTTTTTTGCGGCCCATGAACACCGGACTCGCGCCAGTGATTTGGCGTTCGCAAAGATGGTATGTCTGAGGCCATTCAAACCGTTAAAGCCGCCAACAATGGCATCGAAGGTATGACGAATCTTATCGCTCAGGCTAAATCACTTGCACAGACTGCTTTGTCATCCGGTTACACCGATGCTGCAACATTAGGAACGCAATATAATGAAGTTATGGATCAAATTGATTTTCTAGCCGTGGATTCTGGATACAAAGGCGTAAATTTTTTACCGAAGGGACTTTGGCAGTTAAATTCGATGCGGAAGGTCTTAGGAAATTCACCATTACAGGCATCTACGCTTACGCTAATGACCAGATGCCCGGGCCAACCGACGGTACAGGACTTGATATCGTAGACGCGACTGATTGGTCCGTTGCTACTGGCGATATTGGAGCCGATATCGCATTTTGGATGCAGCGACATCTGAATGCGTACAATGCCAAAAAGCTATCTAACAACATGAGTGTTATTACTGCTCGTCAAGATTTCACGAGAAAATGATTAATACGCTAGAGGACGGAGCAGCCAAACTCACGATGCCGATATGAACGAAGAAGGCGCCAATATGCTGATGCTTCAAACACGTCAAGCTTTGGGTACCACTTCCCTGAGCTTGGCTTCCCAGGCAGCTCAGTCGGTTCTGAGACTGTTCTAAGCTAATTAGAACAATATTGTACTTCGCTACACCTAATACCTGGAGGGAGAATTAATCTCCCTCCAGACACCCAATTCAATCCGATCTGAACAGTTTCAAAACTTCTTGACAATACACAGGAACAAATTTGAATCCTGCAAATATCCAATGGCGCTGAAAATATCTTTAAAACCTGGCGAACGAATTCTAATTGGCGGTGCAGTCGTTAAAAATGTCGGCCGCCAAACATCGGACCTGCTTGTCGAAAACAATGCCCCGGTTCTGAGAGAAAAAGACATTCTCAGCGAAAAAGATGCTGACACGCCTTGCTCCCGAATCTATTTTGTTATCCAACTCATGTACATCGACACCGAAAACCTGCCGACCCACCACGAGAGCTACTGGAAGCTGGTCCGGCCCCTTCTCAAGGCAGTGCCCAGACTCACGGGTTTAATTGATCAAATCAACGAAAATATTTTGAACGGAAAATATTACCAGGCGCTTAAACTGGCCGCCGAACTTATCGCTTATGAAAAGGAGACAACCGGTTATGTACAGTGACCCCTTGAGCAGCTATGAATCCGTCAACAACATGACCATACCGGGACGGGGAATTGAAGCGGTGGTTCTCACAAAAGCGGCCCGGAAGCTAAGAGAGTGCCAGAATAATTGGGAGATCGATGATCACCAACGAAGACTTGAGGAAGCTCTCAAGTACAACCAACGCATCTGGAGCATTTTCCAAGCAGAGTTGGCAAACGACGACCATCCGCTTCCGAAAAGGCTGCGAAGCGATATTCTGCGATTGAGCGCGTTTATCGACCGCCGAATTTTCGAAACCATGGCGTCTCCTTCGTCGGATAAACTCAATATCGTCATTAAAATCAACGAGAATCTCGCCGCAGGTTTGAGAGGTTCTCCCGTAGATGGCGAGTAGTCGAATTATATCATGCTCCTTGGCAACAGCGCGATTAACACGGACATCTTCTCGTCCACCTTACAACAACCGGCGCAGTTGGAAAGCTTGAGCAACACCGCCCTAACCCGGGGCATCGATCTTTACATGCGCAAGGACTTCAAAGGAGCTATAAAAGAATTCCAACGCGCCATCGGGTTGGCCCCCAAACTTCCTAACTCCATTGATGCCGCCATTACATGGCCGATGCTTATCTTGCACTTGATGACACCAAGAATGCCATGAAAGCCTATAAAACAGCGTTACGACTCAATCCCTACCGCGACGACATCCATATTAAACTCGGTAATCTCTATTTTTCAGAACAACTTTTCAGAGGCATGCCACCAAGAATACGAGAAGGCTGTCAATCTGAACCCCAGTTCAGGAAACACTTTCGCCCTGGGGCAGGCATATATGAATACTGGGACGCTATACGGATGCTGACATTCAGTTCAATAAAGTGATGCGAATGGAGCCCCTCAAACCTAACGGTCGCTTTGGGTTGGGTCTCAATTACAGCAAACAAGGCCGCTACGAGGAAGCCATCACACAATTCAAAGCCGCCATCGCATTGATGACAGGTTCTATGATGCCTATGCTGAGATGGGTTATGCCTATGCCGGACTCAGGCCAAATCGAAGAGGCCATGGAAATTGTGAAAGATCTGTGGCTGAGGCACCGGAGCTGGCCGACACGCTCAGCAGCTACATATACGAGGTCGATCCGCCGAAAATGATGTTTGCCTATGCCACAAGCTCTTTCAACTACTGGATGCCGATCAAGACCCCTGTCTCTTCTCTTGATACCTATCTGCAGACCGCGGAAGCTTCGAAAACCTTCACCATGAAATTTCAATTCGACAAAGAGATGGAGAGTTCCGAGGTGGAAAATATTATGAACTGGCAGATTGGCCGGTCCTCAGGTATTGGCCCCGGAACCGCTTATAATTTCGGTCTTCCTGTACCGGATACCGAGGTTCACGTTCCCCCTTTACCGGTCAATGTTACTATGATGCAGAAGAAATGACCGCCACGGTCTATTTTAAGATTCAACAGAACGCGACGGCCGATGGAACGATCGACCCCTCACACATTGAGTTTCGATTTAATGGTAAGGACGAATTCGGCCTGAAAATGAACCCGGATTTCGATCAATTCAACGGGTTTTCAAGGGTTTATTGATCCATACTTTTTGCAGCGTTGATGGCATCCGGAGCTGAATTTAGCGCAATTGGTTTTCTGCTGAACGTCTCATTTCTGCAGTCTGATTGCTGTATCTTGACCTCCAGTTCACAGGATCAACTCCCGCAACAGGTAAATCTATCGTAAAAACCGTCCCTTTCCCTGGTTTGGATTCCACGCTGATGCTGCCGCCGGCGGATTGCAACAGACCATCCACAGCAGTGAGCCCCAGGCCATTGCCTTTGCGTGGAGATGTTCCGGTAAAAAATGGGTCGAAGATTCTTGCGACGACATCCGGCGCCATGCCCACCCCTGTATCTCTGATTGTCAGCCTGACATAGTGGTCATGACCGGTTTTAGACATTGACTGGTGATTTTCGATTGTCAGGAAAATCTCCCCACCTTGCGGCATCGCCGCCACCGCATTGTCATACAGCTTCTGCAGAATGACTCCCACCTGGAATCGACCCACCTGGACAGCGCACATATCGGATTTGATATCCAAATGGCACCGAATGTTGTCACGCCCCTGGAAACATGTGCCCATTAGGATTTCGGTCATGGTCTTTAAGTCAACCCGCTCGCCGGAAGCCTTGCCGCCAATGGCACTTCCAGTAAGGTCTCGCAGTAATTTGCGCCCGCGCGCAACGGCTTCCATCATCTTATGCAGCCGGACGTTTTCCACCACATCGGCACTGTTGTCTGCGATCATAAAGGCTGTGTGTTCGTATATTTCATTGATCAACCGGTGCAGAATACCGGCCAGGCCTGAAGATAGCCGTTTCAGCGCCACCCGCGGCAACTCCGGGTTCGCTGAAAGGGTGTCGTCCAAACTGCAGAACGCCTGGCGCATGATCAGCGTGTCGGCGATGGCGACAATCTCGTCCAACAGATGGGCCTGTAGTTTCTGGTCTATGTGGCAGCCCTTCTCAATCACGATCCCGAGCAGATCATTGGTCAGCATGGATTCGCTCGAAACGAGCTTTTCAATTCGCTTTAACCGTCGCTGATGGCGGTGTTCGCCGCCCCGGGCGGACATAATCAACGATACATTGCACTGAATCGCCATGAATATGTTATTAAAATGGTGGGCAAATCCACCAATGAAGGTTTCAAGCGGATTACGCTCCGCGTCAGTCTCGTTTGCATCTTGTCCCTTGTCTCGTCGCATGAGGGCAAGGGTTCGATCAGTTCGGGCTCTGGCCCTTTTAATAAGATCGACAATATCTCTCCTGTGTTCCAACGGATCAGTAATAGGATACTGCGAAACTGTTTCGAAGTCCTCAGGAGGTACCGCTGCATCCTCATGGCTCGAGCGTAAATGATGTTCATGCCGACATCCCTGGCGCGAGAAATGCGCCATTTGGCCACGCGTCTGCTCTCTTGTGCAGAAAAACCAGGCCAGATAGTCGCCTGATTTTGGATCCATAAACATTTTCAGTCTCCTGCCGGCACCCTATTCTATTTGGCCGCTGATGTTTCGGCCTGATTCGATTTAGGGCGCCCTTTTTTAGCCTATCAAATAAGTATAATGAATATAGGGCTCAGCCGCTGATATTGCATTAAATGTGCCACACCCACACGTTCAAACACCTTCAACCCGTAACCAGCCTGTATTCACGGGTTTGCAAGCCTTAGAATCCCACCAAGACGGGCTTTTGGATCGATACGTGGAGATTCGGTGTCAACATTTTGACAATAATCAATTGGTTATCGTCGCTTAATACACAGAACTGCAACGCTGAAGATACGAACAGTTGCAAAAGAAAAGCGACATTGTCGGTTGGCATATTTTTCCAAACAGAAAAGACACAGGCCCCGCCTTCGCGCAACCAATGGGCAGAACGACCAAATGGCCGATCGCTCAGATTGGTAAGCGACCAAATCATTACTGCCGGCTCAAACAGATCATGACAGTTGGTACGATTTCTGCATTGTTGGCATGAAGATACGCTTCATGCCCGCACCGGTGACCGGTTGGGGCAAACTTGAAAAATGCGATTAGGGATATTTTTTATGGGTCACGAAATCATCACCACGGCAGATCAAGAACAACCCGCTGGAGAGAAGCAAAAGGTGTCTTCAATCGGGGCAATCGGCCATTCACCACTTGAATCACCGGTCGAACTGAGGCAATTCATCGATCTTTGCCGCGATGGAGTGTTGATCGTTCAAAATACAACCATCGTGGAGGTAAATCAGCGTCTGGCTGTTATGTGCGACGACACAATAGATGGGATGGTTGGGCGGTCAATCTCGGCAATCAGTGACATGATGTCAGAGGATATTGGCCGTCTCGCAGAAAACCTACAATCCGATCCGGGTCAATCAGTTGAAAACTGGCCGGCAGAACTGAGTCACCCAAACGGTCAAAAGTTACCGGTTTCGATAAATGCCGCTCGTATCACCCGCCAAGGCCGGCCGGCAGCAATTTTTCTCGTGACCGATCAAACGGGCAGGCTCAAGACAGAAGACGAATTGCAAAAGGCCCGTCACCTGGAATCCATAGCGGCTTTATCCGGAGGTATCGCTCATGATTACAACAATTTATTGACCGTCATCATTGGCAACATTTCGCTGATTCAATCCTACATCGACTCTGAAGACGTCATATACAGGCTGTTGAACGAAGCCCAGGAAGCCTCGATGGTGGCCAAGTCCTTGACCCAGAAATTAATCACATTTTCAAAAGGAGGTTCACCCATCAAGGAAACCGCCGATATGGCGGCACTTCTGCGTATCGTGACTGAATTTTCCCTGAGCGGGTCAAACATCAAATGCCGGTTTGACATCCCTGACTGTATCGCGCTGGTCGACATCGACAAGACCCAGGTCAGCCAGGCCTTACACAATCTGGTGATGAATGCACGTGAGGCCATGCCAAGAGGTGGAATAATCACTGTTACAGCCCAAAACATTCAAAATATTGACGGAGAAAATGGAAATGCCACCGACCCCTGGGTCAAGATTTCCATCCGAGATCGAGGAACCGGTATTCCCCCAGAACACCTGGAAAAAATCTATGACCCGTATTTTTCAACCAAAGAGCGGGGTCATCAAAAGGGCACCGGTTTGGGGTTGTCCATTTGCTATTCCATCATCCAAAAACATGACGGGATCATGGAAATCGAGTCGGCCGTCGGTGAAGGAACCGTGGTCCACATCTACTTGCGCGCATCCGAGAACCCCAACATTGTCTGCGCCCCTGAGCAAAGCAGCCGATGCAGTGCTGCTACGCTGGTGTCTGGGTGCGGCCGGATTCTCGTTATGGATGACGAGGAGATGATCACCAAGATGGCCGGACGTATATTGGCCCGGCTCGGCTATGAGGCCGAATTTGCCTTCAGCGGCAGCGAAGCTGTGGAACGCTACCGGAAAGCCATGACATCCGAGTCCCCTTTTGATGCTGTCATTCTCGATCTAACGGTCCGCGGCGGCATGGGAGGAGAGGAAGCCGTTCAACAATTGCTCGAAATCGACCCGCACGTAAAAACCATCGTGTCCAGCGGCTATTCCAACAGCCCGGTAATGAACAACTTCGTCAAGTACGGTTTCTGCGATGTGGTAGTGAAACCTTACAGTCTCAATGAACTTGGCCAGGCGCTGAACCGCGTGCTCAAGCCATCCCTGGCTTGATTCCGGTAAATCCGCAGCACAGCTCACTATTTTACAAACGGTCTTTTAGGTCGTCCTAAACGATCTGCTTAAGACTTTTCTTCCACCGATTCCGGACGCCGGTTGCAAAACGTCGGCATCTCCGATACGATGCATTCGATGACTTCCGACACAATCGGGCGAATGCCCGATGATTATTATCCGATGAGTACCCCGGATATTTTATAAATTATTTTCAATAGAGTTTAACAATATTTCTTATATTGCGGCTATTACTCCCTCTCTCAGACGACCGTGACTTTCCGATTCAATAAAATCAAGGTATGGATCATCCTGACCGTATTGGGCGGAATACTTTGCGGTGTGGCGGTTGGAATGATATTCGGGTTCACCCGGGACCTGCCGCAGATACGGTCGCTGGAATCCTTCCAGCCGTCTGCCGTCACGCGACTCTACTCCTCCGACAAGGAAATCCTGGCGGAACTTTATCGAGAGAAACGAAACCCGGTGCCGCTCGATGCCATCCCCGTGCATATTAAAAACGCTCTTATCTCCACCGAAGACCGCCAATTCTACAGCCACAGCGGCGTCAATCTGAAAGCCATCACCCGCGCCATTGTTAAGGACATCTTGGCCGGAAAATTCGTAGAAGGGGCCAGTACGATCACGCAGCAGCTGGCCAAAACCCTTTTTTTGACACCGCGAAAAACATTGGTCCGCAAAGTCAAGGAAGCCATTCTGGCATTTCAATTGGAACGACGCTACACCAAGGACGAGATTCTGACCTTTTATCTCAACCAGGTCTATTTCGGCAGTGGTGCCTACGGTGTCGATTCGGCGGCCGAGATATTTTTCGGCAAATCGTTAAATGAACTGACCCTGGCCGAATGCGCCCTGATTGCCGGTATGCCAAAATCTCCTTCTCGCTACACGCCCCTGGTCAACCCCAGTCTGGCTGTAAAACGCCGTAATATCGTTCTGAAACAGATGGTTGATACCGGGTTTATCTCCTCTGGTGACTATGCCGCAACCGTGCACGAGCCCTTGACGACGTCCGTCAAATCGACAGATTCGTTAAAGGCACCCTACTTCGTGGAGTATGTCCGCAAGCAACTCGAGGAAATCGTCGGACCGGGACAACTTTACAAGGAAGGGCTGACAGTATTCACAACGCTTTCGTTTCGGGATCAATTGGCAGCCGAAACAGCGTTTGCCGACGGTATCACCGCCGTCGAAAATCGAATGGTGGATAAGGGTATCGATAGCAGTGATCTTCAGGGTTCCCTCTTGTCTCTTCGTATCGATGACGGAAGTATACTGGCCATGGTGGGAGGAAGAGATTTTGTCGCCAGCCCCTTCAATCGCGCTGTCGACGCGCGGAGGCAGCCAGGCTCAGCCTTTAAGCCTCTCGTATATGCCCTGGCCATCGAACAGGGTTTTTCGCAGAGCCACCTGATCCTTGACGCACCGGTCGCCTTCAGGGGCGCAAACGCGGATCAGGATTGGCAGCCGGAAAACTTCTCGCACTCCTACGATGGAGAAATCACACTCAGACATGCCCTGACACACTCGAAGAACATACCGGCTGTGCGCCTGGTTGAAAAACTCGGTCCTTCTGCGGTCGTCAATTTTGCCCAAACACTCGGAATCTCCAGTCCCTTGGCTGCCAATCTTACCCTGGCGCTCGGATCTTCCGGTATCGGTTTGTTGCAACTAACGGCGACCTACGCCGTCTTTGCCAATCATGGCGAATGGGTCAACCCCTGGGGGATCATCGAAATTCAGGATTCAAAAGGCCGGATGATCTATCGTGCCAAACCCCAAAAAAGGGTGGTTATGTCGCGTACCGCTGCGGCCATAACGGCCGATATGTTAGTCGGTGTCATCCAGGAAGGAACCGGAAAACAGGCGGCTGCCCTGAAGCATCCCCTGGCCGGAAAAACCGGCACGACAGATGAATACAGGGATGCTCTTTTTATCGGATTTTCACCATCGATTGCCGCCGGTGTATGGGTGGGTAAGGATCGGGGCGGGTCACTCGGCGACCGTGAAACCGGCGCCCGGGCAGCACTCCCCATATGGCTGGGGTATATGAAAGAGGTCCTGGCAGATCAAGCGGTTGATTATTTCGATATTCCCGATAATGTCGTCCGGGTAAGCTTTGATCCGGTCAGTGGCCGAACGATGGCGGCCGAAGGGCCGGGTGCCGTGACGGCCATGTTCAAAAAAGGAACGGAACCGGTGCGTGCGCCTTAGCTCAATACGCATTGCCGCTTTTGGAGATAGGGTGGTTGTCCGAGAAACGTCCCGTTAATCGAACGCATTTCCTACCACTTATGCCACCCTAACGTATTTCGGAATCTATATTTAAACAGCAGTATAACTCACAATTCCGGGAACTTACTGCCTGCCGCGCGCCGCCCTTCGATCGGCTTTTCGAATTAAAACACCGGCCAAACCAAGAATCAAAAAGCCATACAGTATAGACCACACGCCGAGTCGCTGAACGTAAATCCCACATGAATCCGAGGACACGGTTGAACGGTTGCGGGTTGACACGATGAAACAAGAATTCAACAACTCTTCCATCGTGCTCTCTGATGCCCCCGTGTCAATATCGGCAACTTCGGTTACAGCTGCTGAATCCGAAATACCGATGGGATCAACGATAATACCGTTGGCCACACCATCGGCATCACCGAAGCCACCGTCAACGATTTCCAGAATGAATTTCCCCGACATGTTCTGTACCGGAAACTCATACCATCCGTTTATCGGGTCATACTTAAACCAACGGGCCGATGCATCAGAAGATTCAGGCAAAAAGAGTTCGAACCTTGCCGTTCCGCCGATTTGATCCAGAAGCACATTCAAACTCATCAGCCCGTAGGGCAAGACCGGACGGGGCAAGTCGAATATGCTGGCAGGATCGATCTGCGTGAAACGGTTAATCCCACTGACACCTTCCAAAGCCTTGAGCCCGAGCAGCGACGCACCGGTATTCATTTTCAGGACCCGCATCAGGGGCTGATCGTTGTCATTCTGGCCGTCGTCGTCAAGGTCAGAGGTTAGTGGCTCGAATTCATCCGGCACGCCGTTGGCGTTGATGTCGGCATACTCCTCAGCAGCAGTGGTAAAACTGTACGATACCGACCAATCGGACCATTTGGCATTGCTGGCACGGGCATCTTTTACCATGGCCCGCCAGTAATACGTTTGCTTTCCCGTAAAGGTGCCTTGGGGAACTTTGAGACTGAGCAAGTAGCTGTTGATCGTTTCCATATCGCAGACAATATCGAGAATGAGGTGATTAAAGCCGCTGTCAGCCGCAATTTGCCACCGGGTGGCACCGTGAATATCACCGGAGTCCGGGTCCGAAAAACCTGAAATTTCAAGCAGAGGAGTCAATGCGATTTCGTCGACACCGTTGTCCGGTAACATGAGTGCCGGCGGGTCCGGTGTCTGATTGGGTGTTAGCGGCGAATTCGATACAGGCTCAAAGAAAACCGAAATTGCGTAATCGGAAAAAACATTATTGAACGTGTACGTTGAAGCGGTTCCCACGGAAACACCATCAACCCTGACATCGGCGATCTGATAACCACTGCCTGCGGTGATGGTGAATGCCTGGCTGCCGCCATGGTCTACGGGCACCGTGCCTGCCGGTGAAATACTTCCGCCGTTGCCCGCTGAAGCCGAAATTTCATACGAGTTTTCATCGGCAGCAAAACGGGCCTCGATCGTATGATTGCTGGAGACAATGTTGAAAGAGTGCGAGGAAACGGCCCCAATAGATTTACCGTCAACAATGACATCATCAACATGATGGCCGCCGTTCGGTTGAATCGAGAAGCTCTGGCTACCGCCGCCGCTGACAGTAATCGCGCCGGACGGAGAAATACTTCCGTTGGCACTGGCAGAAGCAAAGATCGTGTAGCTAGACGTACCCGCAGGTACCGTATAACTTATTGGCGGGTCGGAATGATCACTCTCTCCGTTGTTATTGTATGACGTGGCAACAAAATGGTACGTTTGGCCGGGTGTCAAGCCCGATACGGCGCAGGTTGTGCCGATCACATCGCAACCCTGATTCGGGAATGTCGATCCATCAGTACCAAAATACACACGATAGCCGCTAATTTCGTTTCCGGCTTCCGTGTTTCCATCCCATGCCAGTGTCACTTCTTCGGCATGGACATGTCCGACGAGGATAGATGACAAAACAAGCAGCGAAAAAGTTATGGCAACCCTGAAGAATTTGGGCGATTGAACATTAAATTTAAGAGATGACATCGCCATTGCTCCTCTGTTGGGGTGATTATTCCCGGTGCAATAGAGCAAGTACGGTGCCATGGGAAAAGCGGCGGCGGATTTGGCCGTTCAAATCGAGCCAAATTGTATGTCGACTGCCGCCTTCTATCAATATAACTTATTGTTTTTTATATTTTTTTATATTTTTTTTATTTCATCCTTCATTCCAAACGGCATGTTGTAATACCCCTCGAATCGCAAATTAAAGCCGGCAGGAATTACACGACAGGAGCCTTTAAGGTAATACGAATTACCATATCGATGCGGAGAAAGCCGGGTACAAGGAAACAGCATCTGAAATGGTTGCCAAAATAAGAGCAGATATGATAGCAAACTGGGGTGAATTTATGGCGGTTGTAGAAACACACGTTCCGCTATCCGGCCGTTCATTCCTACAATCGCTTATCTCACGCTCCGGTAGGTCGGAATTTTTAAAATCGGTATAAACCCGAAAACACGGACTAAAATCTGAATCTTGCATGAAGGAAAAGTGTGTATCGAAGATGATCCGTAAAGCAACAATTCAGGATGTCAAAGCCATCCACAAGCTGTTGCAGTACCACGGCAACCAGGGCACGCTGCTGGCTCGCCCTCTAAGTCAACTCTACGATCACGTCAGAGACTTTTTTGTTTACGTGGATCATGGAAAAAAACGGGTGGTGGGATGCTGCGCACTGCAATTCTGCTGGGAAGACCTGGCAGAGATCAGGTCCCTGGCCGTTAACCCGGACTGCTGCGGAAGAGGCATCGGCCGCGCTCTTACGACGGCCGTTGTTGCCGAAGCAGAGAATTTTAAAACACGCCAATTGTTCACGCTCACGTATGAACCGGGGTTCTTTCTAAAATTCGGCTTTCGTAAAATTGAGAGATCGGAACTGCCATTAAAGATCTGGTCGGATTGCATTACCTGCGTAAAATTTCCCGATTGCGATGAAACCGCCATGATGAAGGACTTGGTTTAGCAGCAGGCTGTCGAAAAACGATTGCGCTTGACGATACGACGTTAAAATCCTTCTCAAAATACCCATTTATTGCAAATTAACTCCGCTTTTTGGTCGGATTTTGCCTTGTCTTGCCGGCGCTCATGACGTTTTTCGACACCCTGATAGACTGATTCAGGAATATATCACATTGATCGGTAGCGGTGGGTATTTCCACACCCCCGGAAGCGGCAGGATATGCTGCCCGCCGACCGTCTGCCACGCCAAGTCGAATTTCATATCCCTCAGCTTGCCCTCTTCCGGCGGGCGGGAGTGAATGGTATAGTCGTAAGTCGCCTGAAATATGCACACGCAGTCCTTACCCTTCCCGTTGTTAACCACCACGTAATTCTTTTTTAAGGCCCGCATGGTAAGATTGTTTTCCTGCGCAATCTGTTGGATTTCCTTCTCGCTGAATTTCATCAAGATGGCTTTGGACACCCCCCTCTCGGAAATACGAATCAATGACCGACTTTCACTGCTGCCGGCGTACACAGTCGAAATACAGGGAATCCGTTTCAGATATTGGGCGGCCACGATAGCGGCTGTTCGCCTGCCGCCGGCCATTACCGGCAAACAGTAGTATTCAAAATATTTTTTCTGGATATCTTCGGCGTACTTGTCTCCCTTTTCATAAATATCTTTGGATATATATCTCAGATGACGTGCCATGTCTTCCGCAGCATCGGCAATCGGCCAGTCGATTCGGACATGATAGTGGGTCAGGCTGTAGCGGTTTTTTGACTTGGTTGCCGGATTTCTCTGGATCAGGAGAGCGTAATCGACGGGTAGCAATATTTTCAGAAAGTTATAAAAATGGACCGACTCAAGATTTTTATGCTTTATGTCAATTCCATCGATAAGCGGTAGTTTCTTTGACTGGAGCAGGTTGGTCTTGGTGGTCCGATTGACATCAAAAAAGCGGATGTATTTCTTATGTACTTCCGGCAGGGTGTCTTCGATGAATATTAACAGAAACGCGTTGTGGTTCTCGTATTCGACGTCCGGAATTCTGGCTCTGGGCTTGAGTTCGCGTTTTTCGACAAAAGGATACTCAGCTCCGTTCTGAATAAAGTTGAAATAGGAATCAATCAGGGCATGCTTCAGGAGGAAATGATCGAGTTCGTCCCGCAACAGTTCGTAATAGGATCGCCTCAAACGATCCGCTTTGCTCAATTCTTCTCTTACGCGCCAGAATGTCACCGTTTTCCCCCATCATCAACCTGCATTTAGTAACCATGCCACCCGATGAATACTATGCAACAAAAGTAGCTATAATTATAACATATACTTTATACAACCCAAAGAATTTTTTGGGTCTTTTTCGCCATGATCGGCCTCACCACCCCTATCCGGGATCGTTTTGATTGAATTTTTCAATCCAGCGATACAGACCATCTCGATAACGGTAGGCCAGGAGTACAATGATCAGGGAAGCTCCGGCCATAACGGCCAGCAATCCGTAATTCTTTTCAAACAGAAAGGCGCCCTGAAGACTGAGCATCAGAGTTCCGGGGAGTCTTCCGATAGTCGCCAGCAACAAGAGTAATTTGATCGGCAGATTACTCAACCCCAAAAAAAGACAGAGATAGTCTTTTGGAAACCCCGGCAGGACGAAAAATATAAAAATGACAATGACGCCTTGGTGCCTGAGAAAAGTGTCGAAACGCACCAGGTATTTGACAGGTACATGCCGTCGAATGAACCGTTTCCCAAGGAATCGCCCGATTATTAAGTTGATGAGGGAGCCAATGGATAAGCCCGATCGTCGAGAAAAGGAACCCCTTACCGGCACCGAAAATGTAGCCGCCGATAAAACCGGTGGCCTCTCCGGGAACCGGCGCAAAGATAACCTGTAATACCTGCAGGGAGATAAATACGAGCGGGGCATAAATACCGCTGGCAGAAATCAAGGCCGAAACCTTGTCCCGATCCGTCACAAGGTTATATAGTGTTCTAAAGTGTTGCGTCAGCGATTCACGGAAAACGATAGCCAAAATCAGGACGCCGCAGACGAGGACAGCCATCAGTAACCAGTGGTTCCGGCTGAAGTGTTTGCGGTCGGCGCTGCCGTTATCTAAAGGGGTATCCTCTTTTTGTGATTCTTGAATCGACATATGAGGTTTTTGTTATGCCGCAGCGTTCAATGCCGCGATGGCGGGCAGTGTTTTTCCTTCCAGAAGCATGAGGAATGCGCCCCCTCCGGTCGATATGAAGGAGATTCTATCCGTCACCCCGGCCATGTGAACAGCAGCGTCCGTGTCACCACCGCCCACGATCGTAAGCGCATGGGCCGCTGCAATGTTTCCGGCCATGGCAGTGGTTCCACGGCTGAAGGCATCAATTTCGAACACGCCCATCGGACCGTTCCAGATAATGGTACGTGCATCCTGCAGCGCCTCGCGGTAAAGCAATGCGGTCGCCGGGCCGATATCGAGCGCCATCCATTCAGTGGGAATTTCATGGATTGTAACGATTTTGGTCGGCGTTTGGGCCGTCAATTCAGGTGCCACCACAAGGTCGACCGGCAGGTAAAAACGGATGCCCTTTTCTTTGGCCGTCGTGAGAACATCTCCGGCGGCAGCCACCAGGTCGCCTTCCACCTTTGATCGGCCGACGGTTATTCCCAGACTTTTCAGAAAGGTGTTTGCCATGGCACCACCAACGATGACCGTGTCGACATGCTGCAACATGTTGTGAAGCGCAGCAAGTTTGCTTGACACTTTCGCGCCCCCGACGACAGCTGCAAGGGGACGGCGGGGATCAGCCAGGGCTTTCTTAAAATAGGACATCTCCTTTTCAAGTAGAAGCCCGGCACCGGAAACAGGCGCAAATTCGGTTACGGCAACGACAGATGCATTGGCGCGATGGCAAACCGCAAACGCATCGTTGATGTAAACATCACACAGCACCGCCAGGGATTTGGCGAAATTGGCATCATTTTCCTGCTCTGCCGCATGGAACCGTAAGTTTTCCAGAAGAGCGACCCCGCCAGGTCTGATTCGGTCGACGACCGCTTGCGCCGCAGCGCCGATGCAATCGGGGGCCAATTCCACCTCCGTATCGAGAAGTTCGCCCAGGCGAGCCGCTACTGGAGCCAGGCTGAACTCCGGTGCTGGCTTCCCCTTTGGTCGTCCTAAATGACTGGCAATAATCAACCTGGCGCCTTGTTCGCAGGCGTAAATGATTGTCGGTAAAGCGGCCCGGATGCGCGAGTCATCTGTTATGGTTTGGCGGTCATCCAAAGGAACATTGAAATCGACCCGCATAAGCACCCGCTTGTTCTTGATATCTATGTCTTTTATCGTCTTCATGATTCCCCCTTTTCCTCGTCAGCGGACTTTTCCCTCTGCTGTTTCTGCCGGTACAACTCTTTTTTCCGGGACCATCTTTCCAGAAAACCGACCATTCCGGCGGTATATGCGCGATCCAATTTTTCCTCGCGCACCTTGATTCCATCGGTTTTTTTCAGCGCTTCCCGCAGGCACTCGGTTTTGTAACGGCAAACCATGCAGGATTCGGGTGTATGCCGTAGACCGTCGTCACCCAACGGAAAGACCGTGTTCAATTTGCCGAAACAATAGGGGTATTCTGGCTTTCGGTGCTTAGGATCGGGATTCCACATAATTTCATTAACCTTGGGCAGCTATTGCACAAACATGGCGTTTATCCACGTCCCCATCTTGGATGGTTATCGGATCGGCAACGGTATCGAGCGCAGGTGTCGCATAAAGTCACCTATCATGGCGGAACAGGTAATCTGCGGAATTAAAAGTTAATCCATGCCCGGTGTCATGGCAAGTAAAAAGGAAATCATGTTTCAGTGGGTTTGCCGGTCAAAATCGCTGTTAAAGCGCGCCACATAGCCCTGATCCGCAAAACTGAAGTAGCGGTTGTTGCCGATCACCAGATGCTCGTGCACTGTGATGGCCATTATCCGACAGGCAAAAACCAGTTGCCGGGTAACGGCAATATCATCGGGCGACGGTTGCGGATCCCCGGAAGGATGGTTGTGTGCAAAGATCAGGGCTGCCGCTTGATGCTTGAGAGCGGAGCGCACGACTTCACGGGGATAGACCGAGCTGGCCGTCAGGGTTCCTTTGAAAAGCGTTTCCGTGGTGATCACTCGGTTCTTGGCATCCAGATAGATAACCCTGAAATGCTCTCGCTGTTTGTCGCGCATACTGTGGTACAGGAAATCGAAGAGGTCGCGGGAGTTGTTGAGCGGGTTTTGGTTTTCGAGCTTTCTGGCCATGTAGCGGTCGGCAACGGCCTTAACCAGCTTGATTCCGATCAGGTTTCTGGGTCCGACACCGTCAATCCGGCAAAGTTCTTCGGCTGATGCCTCGATCACTCCCTGGAAACTCCGGAAATACTTCATGGCCGCTTTGGCCGCATCCTTGCAGTCCTTCCGCGGGGTTCCCAAGGTCAAAAGCAATTCGATCACCTCGTAATCGTGAAATCCTTTCAGGCCCGAAGATAGGAATTTATCCCTCAGCCTCTGCCGATGTCCAGCGCCTTTGTGCTTGCGGTTGCCAGTCAATGGGTGCTCCCTGGATTTAGCAGGTGCCAGAAATACTTACGCCATGGAGGTCATGCTCAGCGCGAGATATGATGCTATTGCGCATTTAAAATGTGAAACGCTCACTTTAGGATTTATTTGACAGTTAAGGCAGCCGTCATTCTTCATCCAACTCATACTTCAACTCCCGGGTCATGAGTCGTTGAAGGGCATCCTCAGGTGCGATGTCTTCGTACAGTATGTGATACATTTCCTCACAGATGGGCATTTCAACGTTGATTTTCTGTGACAGATTGTAGACCGATCGGGCCGTTTTCACCCCTTCGGCAACCATGCGCATATCGGCCAGGATATCTTTGAGTTTCATACCCTGCCCTATTTTTTGCCCCAGGGTATGATTTCGACTGAGTGTTCCGGTGCACGTCAGGATCAGGTCACCGATTCCCGCAAGCCCGGTAAAAGTGCGCGGCTTTGCGCCCAGAGCGACACCCAGCCGCCGTATTTCAGTCTGCCCACGGGTGATGAGGGCCGCCCGGGTGTTCAATCCCAGTCCCAACCCGTCGACAACACCGGCCGCGATAGCAATGACGTTTTTCACCGCACCCCCCAGTTCCACGCCCAATACATCATCGTTGGTGTAAACGCGGAAGTGCGGCGTGGCGAATACCTTTTGGACGAAACCGGCCACTTCGAGATCCGTTGCCGCGACAGTCACGGCTGTGGGAAAATTCTGCGCCACCTCACGCGCAAAACTGGGACCTGATAGAACGGCCAGTTGGTTTTCGGGAATTTCTGGCAAGGTTTGACGCAACACCCCTGTCATCGTTAAATGCGTTTGGTTTTCAATCCCCTTCGAAGCTGTAACAACGATCGTATTCCCGCCGATATTATCCCGGATGTGCGCCGTTGTCTCGCGCATGACGTGCGATGGAACGACAACGAGCAAAAGATCCTTTTCGGCAGCGACCGCTTTGATATCAGCGTGGGGTTCAATGTTCCGCGCCAGTGATATGCCTGGCAGAAAAATCTTATTTTCCCGGTGTTCTCTTATTTGGGCAATGACATCGTCTTCGAATACCCATAAATCGATGGAATAACCTTTCAGGGCCAGCAGGTTGGCCAGCGCCGTACCCCAGCTCCCGGCGCCCACCACCCCGATTTTCATCTTTTCAAGAGTTTTTTCAGTCGTATTCATCGTCATTCACTCCAAATGAACGTCGCCGGTCCGCTCCTGACCCAATCGCCACACTGCAATTTAGTCCTCTTGGAGACGCGCCGCATCGACAACTTTCTCATCATCATCGGTATCGATCAGCGTGACGCCCTGAGTGTTGCGGCTGATAACCGATACCCCTTTTACCGGGATACGGATAAGTTTTCCCCCATTGGTCATAAGCATGACATCGTCTTCTTCATCGACCAGTAAGATCGCGACGACCTGCCCGTTGCGCTCGCTGGTTTTTATTGTGATCACACCTTTGCCACCGCGCTTGTGAAGGGGGTACTCATCGATGGAGGTTCGCTTGCCAAATCCGTTTTCGGTGACTGTAAAAAGTGTCTGCCCGTGGCTCAGCACCTCCATACCGACAATTCGATGGCCTTTGGCAAGATTCATACCCCGTACCCCCTGGGATACGCGACCCGAGGGCCTGACATTTGATTCATGGAATCGAATCGATTTACCCGTGGCTGAACCAAGAAACACATTGTAGGTTCCATCGGTCAGCCTGGCTTCGATCAGTTCATCGCCGGAACGCAGATTGATAGCAATGATGCCGCCGACTCTGGGCCTGCTGAAAGCCATCAAATCCGTCTTTTTAACAAGGCCATTGCGGGTCGCCATCAGTATATAGGCCCCCGGCTCGAAAGCCGGGACTGCCAGTACCGTGGTCATCTTTTCTTCGGGCGCCAGATTCAACAAATTAACGACGGCCTTACCGCGACTCGTTCTCCCGGCCTGGGGAATTTCATACACCTTACGCCAGTAGACCCGGCCCTGGTTTGTAAAAAACATAAATGTATGGTGCGTGGAGGCCACGAATAGATGTTGTACAAAATCCTTTTCTTTGGTACCCATGGCGGTCTTGCCCTTACCACCGCGGCGCTGATTCTGGTATAAGGTGATCGGGTTGCGCTTAATATATCCTTCGTGGGAAATGGTGACCACCATATCCTCTTCGACAATCATATCTTCTATGTTGATCTCCTTCGTGTCATGAACAATCTCCGAACGGCGTTCATCGGCGAATTCGGCCTGGATTTCCGAGATTTCTTCCTTGACGATGTTCAGGACCAACTGATTACTTCCCAGAATCTCCTTGAAACCGGCAATATCTTTGAGCACGTTTTGATACTCTTCGATGATCTTTTCCCGCTCGAGCCCTGTCAACCGCTGCAGCCGCATGTCCAGAATGGCCTTGGCCTGAATGATTGTGAGAGCGTAATTCTCCATGAGCCGACTGCGGGCTTCGTCCGGTGATCGAGAGCTTCTTATCAACGCCACGACGTCGTCCAGGTTGTCAAGCGCGATCTTCAAGCCTTCGAGGATATGAGCACGCTCCTCCGCTTTTCGCAAGTCGTAACGTGTCCGCCGAACGATGATCTCTTTACGATGATAAATAAAGTGCTCGAGGATCTCTTTCAGGGGCAACAACTCCGGACGCCCTTGAACAACGGAAAGGAAAATAACGCCGAAACTGCTCTCGAGGCGGGTATGTTTATAGAGCTGATTGATGATCACCCCGGCAATCTGGTCTTTTTTCAAACCCATGGCGATGCGCATTCCATCGCGGTCCGATTCGTCTCTGACAAAACGCAACCCTTCGATCTGTTTATTTTTTACAAGATCGGCAATTTTCTCGATGAGCCGGGCTTTGTTGACCTGGAAAGGAAGCTCAGTGATAACAACCGTTTCGGCCTGGGTTCGCTGGTCTATTTCGACCATCACCCTCCCCCGCATCCGAATGATGCCTCGGCCGGTACTGTAGGCCTCTTCGATTCCGGTCGTACCGTAAATGATGCCGCCGGTGGGAAAATCAGGACCCGGTATATATTTTATCAAATCGTGCCATTCAAGCTGCGGGTTATCCACCAGGGCTTTTACCGCCTCGCAAACTTCGTTTAAATTATGGGGGGGAATATTCGTGGCCATACCCACGGCGATTCCCGACGAACCATTGATGAGAAGAGACGGTATCTTGGCCGGCATGACTGAAGGCTCGGTCATGGACTCATCGTAGTTTGGAACGAAATCGACAGTTTCTTTATCAAGATCCGCCAGCATTTCATGCGCCAAGCGCGTCATCCGGATCTCGGTGTACCGCATGGCAGCCGCCGGGTCACCGTCAATGGATCCGAAATTGCCCTGACCGTCCACCATCGGATAGCGGAGCGAAAAGTCCTGAGCCATACGAACGATGGTGTCATATACCGCCGTGTCGCCATGCGGATGGTATTTACCGATGACATCACCGACGATACGCGCCGACTTCTTGTAAGGTTTGTTCCAGTCGTTCCTGAGTTCCCGCATGGCGAAAAGCACGCGTCGATGCACTGGTTTCAGGCCATCGCGAATGTCAGGCAGCGCTCGGCCGATAATGACACTCATGGCATAGTCGAGATACGATTTTCGCATCTCACTTTCTATGCTAACCATAGGCGAATTTTCAGTTGGTATCATTTCCCACCTTGATTTTATGTCAATTTAAATGAAGCAGGCATCCCGTGATGCCATTACCGGCGGCAGTTTTTGTTCAGGCGCTGGCAGAGCAGACGGAATGCCCCGGTAACAGTTGCAGCCAATACGTTTTCGAAACGGCCACAGCAGCCATCCGAGCATAAAAAATCCACGTCGCCCCAAAGGTTCCGAAAATTCAGGGGCAGCCGTGGCCTGTGCTTTATCGTGTGCGATGAGCTGAAAGATGAGTGACGCAGGCGTCTATCTGGCGACAAACGCTCCGGCTCCGAGCAGAAGAATGGCTTGGTAAATAAATATGGCTGTGAGATCATGAAATATGGCATAGACGATCCCACCACCGATAATGGCCGGTACTCCGAAGAAAATCAATATGCCCAACTTCCTGGGTATGCTCATGCTCCTCTGACCCCCTCTCCGAACGGTAACGGTTCTTCCATCGCGTTGTTACCGAATTGACCATTTTTTTCGTGACTTATACCAGTAAGCCATGGGTGTGTAAAGAGAAAAATGGTCTGAATGAACGCTAAATATTTCAATGGAATTCCGTTCTTTCTTTATACTGCTTTATACGCGAGTTTGCGCGCTAAAGTCGCTGAATACCCCTTCCTATCCGGGTGTTACGGAAAGTCCGCGACTGTTCAAATAGTTCAGGGGTCGGGGAGTTTTTCCCGCAAATGCTGAACCAGAGCGGAGGGAGTGATCAGCAGCGAAATCGCGCACTGTCCGAATGCATTAGGCAACTTTGGGAAAGAACAGCGGGAACTCCGGTTATCAGATTCGGGTCACAATAAGTGAACTGATTTCAACAGTTTTATATCATTATGAAATCTGTTCTTTCCTTAGGTTGCCTTATGCATGAGTTTGCGCGCTGAAGTCGCTGATTATTCCCTCCGCTACCGGATGGTGAAAACTCCCCGAGGGCTCAAATAGTTAACGCTCAACGATCATCGCCATGCCCATACCGCCGCCGATACACATGCTGATCAAACCCGTGCCGTACCCGTTGCGTTTCATGTGGTGCATCGCGGTCACGACCTGACGAGTGCCGGTACAGCCAATGGGATGCCCGAGCGAAATACCGCTTCCCAGTTCATTCGGGCGGTCAATTTCGATTCCCAGATCACGCATGCACCCGATGGCCTGGGCGGCAAAGGCTTCGTTCAGCTCGATCATGTCAATGTCGCTCAATACCATACCAGTGGATTTCAGCACTTTGCGGATGGCCGGCACCGGTCCCAATCCCATAAAGGCCGGGTCGAGACCGCCCGCTGCAACCCCTTTGATTCGCAGGAACGGTTCGAGACCCAATTCCTCGGCTTTTTCAGCGCTCATCATCAATACGGCGGCTGCCGCATCATTGATACCAGAGGCGTTCCCGGCGGTGACGGATCCATCTGTTTTGAACACCGGCCGTAGTTTGGCCATTTTCTCAATATCAGTGTCCATCGGTCTCTCATCGACCTCGAATATGGACTCGCCTTTGCGCGACTTGATAACGACAGGCACAATTTCCTCCTCGAACAATCCTTCCGTTATCGCCCTGCGTGCTCGGGTATGGCTCAGCACGCTCAATTCGTCTTGCTCCCGGCGTTCAATACGATAAAGATCGGCAATGTTTTCAGCCGTCACTCCCATGTGATACCCGTAAAAGATCTCATAAAGCCCGTCAAAAACCATCAGGTCGTGAATTTGACCGA
Source organism: uncultured delta proteobacterium (assembly GCA_963848135.1). Taxonomy (GTDB): domain Bacteria; phylum Desulfobacterota; class Desulfobacteria; order Desulfobacterales; family SG8-13; genus JARFQH01. The sequence goes on along the minus strand of CAWKCK010000004.1, from coordinate 104,988 downwards.
CGCCACTCAGTTCCATACGATACCCCCAACGACCTTTAGGAAGAGACATCGGTACCTGGCTCATATTTTCCTGACCACCGGCAACAACGACATCGGCCTGCCCGGTCATGATGGCCCCCGCACCCAAGGCAATCGACTTGAGGCCGGAACCGCAGACTTTGTTAATCGAATAGGCCGGCGTCTCTTTAGGCAGGCCGGCGCGGATCATCGCCTGCCGGGCGGGGTTTTGTCCTTGGCCTGTCTGGAGCACATTTCCCATGACGACTTCATCGACGGTTACAGGAACTGCCGCGTCTTGCCAATCATGGTATTTGGCTTCGAGCGCCGTTAAGGCACCGCCCTCCAATTTATCCGGAGCGTTCGCCGCCATTTGCGAGCTCGCAACCGGTCTCAAACCGATTTTTTGAAGTACATTTTTTATTACGAGCGCACCCAGGTCGACCACCGGCACCGACTGCAGACCACCGCCGAAATTACCGATCGCCGTTCTCGCCCCGCTGACAATTACAGCCTCTCTCATCGCACTATCCTCCTAGCGTTGATTTTAATTAAAATGTTGATTATTTTATCAAATTAAATGCGAAGGAACCCGATTGCCACTATCACACCAACGGGTGACGGTCAATGGTGATACCATGTGTCTGATTCTTTTTTCGTATAAAGAGCATCCCGGTTACCGCTTGATTCTCATCGCCAACCGGGATGAGTTCTACGACCGCCCGACCCTACCGCTGGCCGCCTGGCAAGAAGCCCCAAATGTATACGCGGGACGAGATATGAAAGGGAGCGGCACCTGGCTCGGTGTGTCGCGCTGCGGACGCATTGCGGCCTTGACCAACTATCGGGACCCTGCCAATCAAAACCCTCAGGCGCCCTCCCGCGGTCTGTTGATCAGCCGTTACCTTAAAGGCACCGAAGCGCCTCAAAGCTATCTCGAAACGGTGCATAAGACCGGCCAAGGGTATAACGGATTCAATCTGCTGGTTGGCGACCAAGAAACGCTCCGGTATTACTCCAACCGGGGTGACGGGATGGCCGCGCTCCGCCCCGGGCTCTACGGTCTGAGCAATCACTTGCTTAATACCGCTTGGCCCAAGCTCGTCAGGGGCAAATACCACCTGAAAAAAATACTGACCCGAGAAGACGCTTGGAGTATCGATGATCTGTTCGGCGTATTGTCGGACCGTGCACTTGCACCGGATGATCAACTCCCTGACACAGGCGTCGGACGCGATTGGGAACGACTTCTGTCGCCGCTGTTCATCACCAGTCCCACCTATGGCACCAGATCTTCTTCTGTCCTTTTGATCACCGATTCGGGAGATGTCACATTCGAGGAGCGTTCGTTTGGGCCGGATTCGCCGCACACTCCCGCCGATAATGTCCGTCAGGAGCGGTTCGCTATCACTTCACACGGTTGTTAGTGTTCATCCAAATCCATGATTGTGCCCTGTGGCCAAGCGACAGGGATTGATCATGTTTAAGGGTTTATTTCTTGCGATCACCCGGATTTATCGATCGATGCCATCGATCGAGGCGCTCCGCAATAATTTTTTCATATCCTCTGCCGGTGGGACGGTAATATCGACGCCCCTTAAGCGTGTCCGGCAAGTAGGTCTGTGACACATGGGCTTCCGGGTAATCGTGAGCGTATTTGTATCCCTTCGAATAACCGAGATCTTTCATCAGCCGCGTCGGCGCGTTGCGAATATGGAGCGGCACTGGCTGCGAGCCGGTAGCACGGATATCGGATACCACCGCTTTGTGAGCGGCATACAGGCTGTTGCTTTTGGGGGCAGTCGCTAGATAGACTGCCGCCTGCGCCAAAGCCAGATCCCCCTCCGGCCGTCCGATAAATTTAAAGGCTTCCATGGCATCGAGGGCGATGCCAAGGGCTTGCGGATCCGCGTTCCCCACATCTTCGGAAGCGAAACGAACCATACGACGGGCAATATAAAGGGGGTCTTCCCCTGCCTCGAGCATCCGTGTGAGCCAATACAATGCCGCGTCAGGATCGCTGCCGCGCAAACTTTTGTGAAGAGCGGAAATAATATTATAATGTTCTTCCCCCCCCTTATCGTACATCAGGGCTTTCTTCTGCACCGCCCGCTCGACATCCGACAAGGTAATCGGACCGGTCGTCTGGCCGTCTCCGGTCATGAGCGCCGCGGCGATATCGAGTCCATTCAACGCCGCCCGTGCATCCCCGTCCGCAATGTCCATCAGATAGGTCAACGCCTCCGGAACCAACTCAATCCCGCGATTGCCAATTCCCCTATCTTCATCCTCCAACGCCCGCTTCAGAATGGCGCCGATCTCATCGCCCGTCAAAAGTTTCAGAGTAAGCACCCGGCAACGCGACAGCAAAGGGGCAATCACTTCGAAGGAAGGGTTCTCGGTAGTCGCGCCGATGAGGGTAATCAAACCGCTTTCAACCTGGTGCAAAAATGCATCCTGCTGGGCTTTGTTGAAACGGTGAATCTCATCCACGAAAAGAATGGTTTTCTTGCGGTGCAAGGAGAGCTGTTTTCGGGCGTCGTCGATTACCGAACGAATTTCTTTGACGCCTGAAAGCACAGCGGAGAACTGGGTAAAATGGGATTTCGTCTCACTGGCGACCATGCGGGCCAGGGTCGTTTTACCGCATCCGGGAGGCCCCCACAGGATCATAGAGAAGATAAGGTCTTGCTCGATGGCACGGCGGATGACCGCACCTTCACCGACAAGATGATTCTGCCCGACGAATTCGGACAAATTGCGCGGGCGCATACGTTCGGCAAGCGGGCGGGTCGGATTGAAATTCTTGCGGGCGTGGTACTCAAAAAGATCGGTCATGAAGTTGAAGCTCTTTAAGACTTCAATGTTTTGGTTTCCGGCTGATCGACTTCCGCCGCTTTCGTATACGAAAATACAGCCGTATCGGGGTATTGTCGAGCCCGAGTTCCCTGCGCAGGCAGTTCACCAGATACCGATGGTAAGAGAAATGCACGGCATCCGGGTAATTGACGAAACAGACGAACGTCGGGGGTTTAATCGAAATCTGCGTGGCGTAGAAAAATTTGATTCGTCGCCCGCGATGCAAAGAAGGGGAATTGTGATCGACAGCCTCCTCGAAGACTTTGTTCAGCCTGCCGGTGCCGACCCGTGTACAGTATTGTCGATATACAGCCTCCACCATTCCATAAATCTTGGAAACTCTCTGCCCCGTCAATGCAGAAACGGTCAATACGGGAGCAAAGCTCAGAAATTTGGCCTTATCCTCTAAGGCCTGGGTGTACTGCCGATGGGTGTTGCGATCCTTTTTAATCAAATCCCATTTGTTCAGGAGGAAAACACACCCACACCCACGATCATGGGCGTAGCCGGCTATCGTTATATCCTGGTCGGTTATGCCTTCATGGGCATCGATTATCACCAGGGCCACATCGCAGCGTTCCAGGCTGCGAAGCGCTTTTATGACCGAAAACTTTTCGATTTTCTGGGACACTTTACCCTTTCGCCGAATACCGGCAGTATCGATCAGGAGGTAAAGTTTATCATCGAATCGACATAAAGTGTCCACGGCGTCTCTAGTGGTGCCCGGAATGTCACTGACCAACAGGCGCTCTTCTCCAAGAATATTATTGATAAGCGAAGATTTGCCCACATTCGGACGACCAATGACCGCAAGCCGGATGGTTTCCAGGTCGTCATCCGTATCTGTTGGCGGCTGAAATATGGGCAGCGTTTTCACCAGATCGTCGAAAAGATCGTTCAGTCCATAACGATGCTCGGCTGACAAGGGGTAGAGCTTGTCAGTCCCGAGGCTGTAAAAATCAAAAAGCCGATCTTCTTGCTCAGGGCCGTCAATTTTGTTAACCGCATAGAAAACCGGTTTGTCGACAGGTCTCAGAAGTGAAGCAATCTCATGATCGAAGGGCGAAAGCCCTTCCCTGCTGTCCATCATAAAGATGATGGCATCGGCCTCTTCGATGGCAAGGTGAACCTGGGATGCAATGCGCAGGGAAAATTCGTCCGCACCGGCCATCCCACCAGTGTCTACCAGACTAAATTCGATTTCATCCCAACGGGCAGTGCCAAAATGGCGATCACGGGTCACGCCGGGGGCGTTATCGACCAGAGCGTCCCTGGACCGGGTCACACGGTTAAAAAGGGTCGATTTGCCCACATTGGGACGCCCTACAATGGCGACTATCGGTTTCATTAATGTAGAATTTGACTGAGAAAGAGTTTCGTGCGCTCGTGTTGCGGATTGTCGAAAAATTCATCGGGCGTGTTGGCTTCTACGATCTGCCCGTAGTCCATGAACAGAACACGGTGGGCAACACTCTTTGCAAAACCCATTTCGTGGGTAACCACAATCATCGTCATCCCCTCCTGGGCCAGGTCGATCATAACATCCAGAACCTCCTTGATCATTTCAGGATCGAGGGCGGAGGTGGGCTCATCGAACAGCATCACCTTCGGGGCCATGCAGAGGCTGCGGGCAATCGCAACCCGTTGTTGCTGTCCACCGGAAAGCTGACCCGGATATTTTTGAGCCTGTTCGGCAATTTGAACCTTTTCGAGGTAGTGCATTGCCGCTTCCTCGGCTTCTTTACGCGGGACTTTGCGCACCCAGATCGGCCCCAGCGCCAGGTTTTCAACAATCGTCAGGTGAGGAAACAGGTTGAAGTGCTGGAAAACCATTCCGACTTCGGCGCGGATCTTTTCAATATTTTTTATGTTGTTGGTCAATTCGGTTCCGTCGACGATTATCTGACCCTTCTGGTGCTCCTCCAAGCGATTGATGCAACGGATCAGGGTCGATTTCCCCGATCCGGACGGCCCGCAGATAACAATGCGCTCCTTGCGGGCGACTTTAAGGTTGATATCCTTGAGCACGTGGAATTCGTCGAACCACTTGTGCATTCCAATGATTTCGATGATGGTGTCATTGGCGTGAAGACGATCGTTCTGGGCCGGTTTTGTCTCATTCATGACTTTAAACATCCCGAGTGTGTAATATACTGGTTCCTGTGTCGCCTACAGCCCCGTGTCGAGATCGCGTTCCAGCTTGCGACTGAAGTTGGACATGTAGAAGCAGCACACGAAATAGATGATAGCGATAAAAATATACGCCTCCGCTGAAAATCCCATCCAACGGGGATCACCAAGAATGGATTGGGTGGTTTTCAGCAGATCGTAGAGAGCGATAATCACCACCAGTGAGGTATCTTTGAAAGCTGAAATAAGGATACTTACCGAGGGCGGAATGACGATCTTGAGCGCCTGGGGCAATATGATTAAACGCATGGTTTGGTAGTAATTCAACCCCAAAGATTCTGCGGCTTCATACTGTCCAGCGGACATGCCCTGTAAACCACCGCGCACCACCTCGGCGATATAGGCGGCGGTGAACAAAATGATGGCGACCTGGGCCCGTAGAATATTGTTTACCGTAACGCCTTCCGGTAAAAACAAGGGAAAGACGACCGACGACATGAACAGGAGGCTGATCAGAGGAACGCCCCGAATCAGCTCGATATAAGCGACGCAGAGGCTTTTGATGGCCGGCAGCTTCGACTGGCGCCCTAAAGCCAGGAGGATACCGAGGGGATAAGCAGCCGTCAGGCCGAATACCGAGAGCAAAAGGGTCAGCGGCAGCCCGCCCCACTTTGTGCTCTCCACCGCGGCCAAGCCCAGGACCCCGCCGCGCATGAGCACGCCCATGCAGACCAGGCCGGCGATCCAGATATAGAGCAAGGACTTCTTCCAGTTGCAGCGATACTGGCTGAAGATGAGCAGGCTCACCAGCATGACGACCGCGGTCGCCGGCCGCCATTGAATGTCGTAAGGATAAAAACCGAACATGATAAAGCGGATATTGGCCGGTATGACCGACCAGCAGGCCCCATCGGCGGCCTGGCACTCTTTGCCCGTCGACATCCACAGGCTGTCGATGAAAGCCCAGCGGATAAAGGGCGGAATCGTTAGCCAGAGGACGTAAAGGATGACCACCGTCAGCAGTGAATTGTACCAGGTGCTGAATAGGTTTGTCCGCAACCAGCCGATGATTCCGACCTGCGTCCGCGGCGGTTTGACTTCTTCAACCGGATGTATGTCCTGGCGCGTGTCTGCCATTACTGGATTCCGCCTAGCGCTCGACAAGTTTCATTTTCTTGTTGTACCAGTTCATGAAGGCCGAGGTCGTCAAGCTGAAAATAAGATATATCATCATTATCATCGCAACCCCCTCGATGGCCTGGCCGGTCTGGTTGATGGTGGTACCCGAAACGGACACGAAATCGGGATAGCCGATAGCGACGGCCAGGGAGCTGTTCTTTGTCAGATTGAGCATCTGACTGGTCAGGGGCGGGATAATGACCCGCAGTGCCTGGGGCAAGATCACCAGGTTCAACACTTGTCCGGGTCTCAGGCCGATCGACACCGCGGCCTCTGTCTGTCCCTTGCTGACGGATTGAATGCCGGCGCGCACAACTTCGGCCACAAAGGCGGCTGTGTATAGGACGAGTCCCAGCAATAAAGCCGTGAATTCGGGGCTGACGGTGATGCCGCCTTGGTAATTGAACCCCTTTAATACCGGCACATCCATCGCCGTCGGTGCACCGGCGAGCCACCATGTGATCAGCGGCAGGCCGATCATTATCCCGAGGGAGACCCGAATGACGGGAAATGCCTGGCCGGTTTCATCCTGACGTTTGCGGGCCCAGCGCCGCAATAAATAAATAAGGCTACATCCGATCAGAAATGCGACCGCCATGTATCTATAGGCCGGATCCGCCTCGGGTATACCGAAAATCAAGCCCCGGTTGCACAGAAAGACACCATTGAAAAGTTTAAGGGCTTGCCGCGGCTGCGGCAGAATTTCATAGAATAAAGCATACCAGAAGAACAGCTGCAGCAGAATGGGGATATCCTGAAAAACCTCGATGTAAATTGAGGCGAGTTTTGATACCAGCCAGTTTGTCGAAAGCCGCGCGATACCGAGGAATGTGCCGAGGATGATGGTGAGAATGATTCCGATCAAAGCCACCAGAAGTGTGTTGAGTGCACCAACCAGCAGCGCCCGAAAATAGGTGTCGGCCGCTGAATAGGGAATGAGGGATTCCCCGATTTCAAACGACGACTGTTTCTCCAGAAAGCCGAATCCCGTGGCGATGGACTGTTTTTCCAGGTTCGTCACGGTGTTTGTTATCAAATAATACCCCAGCAGACCGACCGTCACCAGGACACCGATCTGATACAAGACCGCGCGAAACTTGGGGTCGTACCAGAAGGTGGTTTTGGATGGGGTCACGTTGCTGCTGCGGTGATCTTTTGTTGGCGACATCAGGCTGTTGGAATCAAACTCGTTTAGGGTTTCAGCACCTTGCAAAGGCGTCCTGGACTCAATTCCCAACCGGAAGCATTGGGCAGGGTACGGCTGGCGCTATCGCGTTTCTGCAGAAAGGATATTTCACCCTTGGTGGATAAACGCAAGCACAATAAATGACCCAAGCCGTTAAGCCGGCGAATGGGAAATCGGCGGCCTAACGGCTTGTTTAGAGCACTTTTCATTAATGAACGGTTCAATCGATTATTTGAACGGTGGGGTGTACATCAGACCACCGTTCGTCCACAACGCGTTCAACCCGCGTTCGAGCTTGAGGGGGGTGTTGATGCCGACATTGCGCTCGAAAACCTCGCCGTAGTTTCCGACCATCTTGACGATATTATAGGCCCACTTCTCGTCCAATCCCAGGGCCTCGCCGTTTCCCGGATTCGCGCCGAGAAAGCGTTGAATCTGCGGGTTGTCGCTCTTCATCATTTCGTCCACATTTTTGGAGCTAACACCCAGAAATTCGGCTTCGATCATCGCCATTGTCGCAAAATTAACAATGTCGAGCCACTGGTCGTCACCATGGCGAACGGCCGGAGCCAATGGTTCTCGGGAAATGATTGTGGGCAAAAGGACATAGTCATCCGGGTTGGGAGCTACCGAGCGGGTGCTGGCCAACTGGGACGCATCGGATGTCAAAGTGTCACAACGACCAGCGAAAAAAGCCTTGGCCAACTCCGGCGTGCTTTCGATGACGACCGGCTTCATCGTCATTTTGTTGGCCCTGAAAAAATCGGCAACATTGAGCTCCGTCGTGGTTCCAGGTAAAACACAAACCGTCGCACCATCCAGTTCCTTGGCGTCTTTAACACCGAGTTTCTTCGGCACGAGGAAGCCCTGACCGTCGTAATAATTCACATGCGCGAAGTTTAAACCCAGGGAGGATTCGCGGCTAAGCGTCTGGGTCGCGTTGCGGGTAAGTACGTCGATTTCCCCGGACTGCAGCGCCGTGAACCTTGTTTTGGCCGTAAGGGGGATGAACTTGATCTTGTTCGGATCACCGAAAACCGCCACCGAAATCGCCCGGGCGGTATCGACATCCAGCCCGCGCCAAACGCCCTTTTCATCGGGTTTCGAAAAGCCGAACAAGCCTTCATTGACGCCCACCGCAATAAACCCCTTGGCTTTGACATCCGCAAGGGTGCCGGCAAAGACGACACTCCCGGATAGAAGAACCCCAACTATTGCAATCACCACGATCAGTTTGAATCCCTTCATCTGCTCTCCTCCTTAATAAATTGAGTTGAATCTCTTTTCAGCGGCAATTTTGACAGTCCATTACCGCTCCCCGGACACTCAGCTGACAGGAGAATGTCCGCACGAACGAACCAAAAACCGCGTCATTGCTGATCACACACGTTATATTTTGTAACTACACGAATCCGACGAAGCAGGTCAATACAAAATTTTCCTGTGCTTTTTAAATGAAAGCCGGACGGCTGGACGGTTTGACATTTCTCCAGCCGTTCATTTATTCGTCAAAAGATTGGGTGGGGTGGAAGTGGAAGAGATTAAAAATCGTATCGATACATCTTTGCCTTCAAGCGCTGCCGAAATTTACCGTTGAGGCTGCGGCGCAGGTTTTCCTGCAGTTTTTGGGATTGGGTATGGACGAGAGTATATCCGAAATGACAATTTTTACTGAATAAATCGGTCCCATTGCGAAAATTCGATCGGAGCTTGTAACCGTTGGCGGTCATCTTCCGGAGAATATTTACTTCCTTGCCGATCACTTTATTTTTTTTCTGTTTGACTGCATCGAGAAATGCCTGACGATTGGGATGGCAGTCAGCGTAGGAAACCACTTTTCCCATGTGCTTAAGCAGGTGCCCGTCGCTGCCACCAGTAATGGCTTTGTTGAGATTGAATCCCAACAGGGCGCATTTGAGATTTTGCTTTTTCAGGTTGCCGGAATTGATCACTTCCACCCCATCAGCCAAGTGAAATAATTTTTGCTGTCGCTCCTGGGAAAAATAAGGATTGCAAATCCCGGTGTATACAGCACAATTAGGATGGGGAAAGATGATGACCGTGTGATATTTTCTGGCCCGCGCAATGATCTCTTCCATCTTGAGGGATGTTGAACTCATGATGTCACTGCCCATGAAGGACTTTATATCTTCGTAGTAGAAGCGCTTCAGACTCTCGATCTCATAAAAATACACTAGAATGTGAGCCCCTTCTACGGAAGTGACTTCAATGCCCGGAATGCTCAGTACATCTTTGCAGGTATCGAGTCTGACTGCCCCTTCGATAGCGTTATGGTCGGTGATGGCAACACCGATATTCAAATCTCGGGCATAGCGGATGATTTCTGCGACTGAATTTGAACCGTCGGAGTAGCGGCTGTGAAAATGCAAGTCTACAACCGTGTAAGTCTTTGTCATTTCAACAAGATCCGGTTTCTCGAACTGAATTCTCTGGGTATTGTCGTTCTCAACGCCGTTTATCAAGATCAGGTCCCTTCAAGTGAGTCAAGTAGTGATAATAATTCGATATCGCGACACTGGCCATGGTCGGTCACCGAATTTATAAATAGCTGATATTCTATTATAAAATTAATCATCTTGTCAATCTGTTTTCACCTGCCCTCGCCCGATCAAGTCAAGAAAACCATCCAGAAATGCCTAAATTTCACCGAACAACAGGACGTTGAAAGAAATCTTTAATTTCAACCAAAAAGATGGATGCCTTTATATCGAATCGAACCGAAATTGGACATTTCTCGACCGCCGGCCATTTTTTTGTATTTTTCGTGGTGTTTACCGATGGCTTTCTTGACGAGATCGACGGTTATTGTTATCAGTAACCACTCATATTGACGAAGCCTTATACGATCACCGATACCGGTAAATGACTATGGCAGCTAAAAATAAACCGGCCAGCCCGGGAGGAAAATCCACCACCAACACCGCTCCCAAAACCATTACCTATCGAATGACGCGTCAACGTGAAGTGATCCTCGAGGAAATTCGACGAGCCAAAGTACACCCGAGTGCCGACGAAGTCTATGAAATGGTTCGCAAGCGGCTGCCACGAATCAGTCTCGGAACGGTCTACCGCAACCTGGAAATTCTGTCGGAGTTGGGGGAAATTCAGAAACTTGAACTCGGGGGGGATATCAAACGCTTTGACTGGGATCCAAAAAAACATTACCACGTCCGCTGCCTGCAATGCGGACGGGTGGATAACGCCCCGATCGCCCCGTTGCGGGAAATCGAGGATGAACTCTACGGGACAACCGTCTATACCATCATTGGCCATCGCCTGGAGTTCGAAGGCCTCTGTCCCCGCTGCATGCGCGAGGCGGAAATTTCAGGAACGGATCCCTCAAAATCGATTTGATCCAGCGGATCAATGGTTCCATCCTGCCGTCGTCGCACCTGACCGGTTTTATTATAATAATTAAATATTTCTTAGTGTTAAATACGATTTTTGAACGGTTCGGTTTAGCATATGCATCTTTGCCGAAGTCCTCAATTGTCCCTTAACGGCACCAACCCGCCCCAAACCCGTCAAGATTTCATAGGCGGTTCCCGGTAAAAATCACGGACTGAAAACCGTGGACCGCCCTCCCGAGACCGGTTCCTATCGATCCACCCCTGTACCTTGCGGACGCCGTATGCCACCTTCCAGGCACTCACTATCGCCGCAACAGGCACATCGGCGTATGTTCCGTGATCGGCCAGATATTCGATATAGCGTTTGTTATCACGATTATAGGACTGATAGATGGCATGCGAATGCCCATCGAAATCGAGCGGGTCCACGCGGTGCAAATCACAGAGTTCGGCATTGAAGGCCGGGGTGGCTTTCACCCAGCAGCGGTTCAGCCAGAATTCCACATAGCCATGGTAGACGAAACGATCCGAACCGATGTAGGCGATCAGCTTTTCGGATGCCAGGTGGTTGCAAACCGTTGCGAATCCAAGACGGCAGGGGATTCTTCGCGCCCGGGCAGCGGCACAGAGCAGCGCGGCTTTGCCGACGCAGTAGCCCCGGCGCCATTTTAATATATTACTGGCACGGTAGTGGGAGGGTCGATGAAAAGGGACGTAAGGATCGTAGCGGATACCGTCCCGGACCGCATAATAGAGCCGCACAGCGGTCTTGACCGGATCATTTTCGGCTTTTCCCGCGATACGGTCCGCAAAATGGATGACCGCCGGGTGGTCGCAGTCCAGAATGGCCGTCGGTCTGAGGTATTTTTCAGGCGGTGGCTTCATGCTTCACGCATGACGTGAGGGTCCGAGGTCCGGATGAAGTGATTACCGATGATTTTTTTTTCGTGTCAGGGCTTGGCCAAACGTTTTTGAGTCCGGTCCATGATCTTTACAAGTTGGCTGATCTTCGGCTCCGTTTCCTGGCGAGTGAGCTGTTGCAAAATTTCTGGCGCCAGGTGGTCCTGGAGATAGCGCTGGACGTCGAAGGTTTCCCACCAGCAATCGATTATTTTCCGGCAGGGATGCCGTTGTGGCTCACAGGTTTTACAATAGAAAAAATCGACCGGGCCCCCGAGTCGGGGGCACCGTCGCACGAGTTGTTTTGTTGCTTTGCTCATCATCGGTCCGGCTGTGTCATAAATCTATCGGCTTTTGATATGCTGAGGCTTCGGATACTCGGCCAGAATACTGGTATATCTGTCCTGCTCTTCCTGACTGAGCGACAAGTCCTGCAGCTCCCCGGAAAAGTATTTATCGTAGGAGCCCAGGTCGATCAGGCCGTGACCGCTCCAGTTGAATAGGATGACTTTCTCTTTGCCTTCCTCTTTGGCCTTTTTGGCTTCATCGACCACGCAAGCCAACGCGTGGTTGGTCTCCGGTGCGGGAATGATCCCCTCAGTACGGGCCAGAAGAACACCGGCTTCGAAGGCTGCCAGTTGCTCGACGGCCTTAGGTTCGAGAATGCCTTCATCCACCAGTTGGCTCACCGTCGGCGCCATTCCGTGATAACGCAGACCGCCGGCATGAATCGGGGCCGGCACGAAGGTGTGACCGAGACTGTGCATGGGTAGAAGCGGCGTGTAGCCGGCGGTGTCGCCATGATCGTAGGCAAAGGGCGCCCGGGTCAGTGTCGGACAAGCGGCCGGTTCGACCGGGTAGATGGCGATATCTTTGCCGTTGAATTTATCATACACAAAAGGATAGGCGATACCGGCAAAATTGCTGCCGCCGCCGGCACAGCCGATGATGATATCTGGATATTCGCCGATCTTTTCGAACTGCTTCTTGGCCTCCAGGCCGATTACGGTCTGGTGCAGCATTACGTGATTTAAAACGCTTCCTAATGAGTACCGCGTCTCGCCGGATGTATCGCTGACAGCGGCCTCGACCGCCTCACTGATGGCGATCCCAAGGCTTCCCGGCGTATCAGGATCACACTCGAGCCAATCGCGACCGGCTTTGGTGGCGGTGCTGGGACTGGCAACACATTCCGCACCCCAGGCGGTCATCATCGATTTGCGGTATGGTTTTTGATCAAAACTGACCCGGACCATGAAAACCTTGCAGCCCAAGCCGAATTGCGCGCAGGCGAATGCCAAGGCACTGCCCCACTGGCCAGCTCCGGTTTCGGTGGTCAGGCGTTTGATGCCGGCGACTTTGTTGTAGTAAGCCTGCGGCACGGCCGTGTTTGGTTTGTGACTGCCGGGAGGACTTACGCCTTCATATTTGAAATATATACGGGCCGGTGTTCCAAGGGCCTTTTCCAAAGTGAGTGCACGGACAAGGGGTGACGGCCGCCAGATGCGATAAATACTTTGAACCTCTTCAGGGATGTCGATCCAACGCTGGTCACTGACCTCCTGCTCAATCAGGTTCATCGGAAATACCGGGGCCAGTTGATCGGGGCTTATCGGGTTGCCGTCCGGTCCCAGAGGCGGGTTCATTTTGATATCCGCCAGGATATTGTACCACTGCCTCGGCATCTCGTCTTCCGATAGCAGAACCTTTTTGATCTCCATATCATCCTCCTTATTCTTGTTCAGAATCACAATTAACGACTTCGGAACACGTCGCCATCCAGATGTCAAAAGGCCAATGGGCTGAAATCACCTTGTTTTTCACAACGTCTCCCGCTTTTAGGGCGGATGTACCAATTAGTCAAGGGATTTATCGCCGGCATATATCTTGAAAATTTCGCCGAAGGTCTCAATAGTACTCTTGCTTTGAAATGAGCTCTCCGGCAGAGTTCATACGGGCGATTATCTCTTTTCAATGCTTCTGAGAATACAGCTCTCTTCAGCACGATCGATATCGTCCAAGGCAAAATCGAGAACGACTTCGAGCAAAGCGGATTTGTTTTCAATCGACTGTCCCTGCAGCTTCAATTCGTAAAAACTGCGATTAAACCGCTCCAATACGTTTGCCGACAGGTAGAATCCCACTTTGCGTTTTGGCGGCTTGGAATCCTTTCCGGCCGAACCCGAGCGTGCCTTTGGAGCGGTTCCGGTTGCAGCGCTGACAGGATCGAAGGGATTGTCCTCAAAAAAATCGGGGGATTTCTTCGTCCTTTTAGCCATCGTTTTGCACCCTTAGTAACAGTTTGTCGTAATCTGCAGCACTACCGGCGCTGCTACGGTATTCGAAAATCGACTTGCCTTTCATCGCCGATTCCGGAAGTCGAACATTATAACGGATCGGATGACAGATCTGTTTGTGAAACAATCGCTTGAGTTGCCGTAGAATATCGAAGCTGTGACGGGTCCGCTGATCGAACATGGTTGGCAGAACATACTTCAACTGCAGTTCCAGGTTCAATCGTTGAGCAGACATCAGATAGCCGAAAAAGGTTTTCAGACCCTCCATGGCTGGGCCCTGTAATGCCACTGGGCATAGGACTTCTGAAACGGACATTAATATATTGACGCTCAGAACATCCCACCCCGGAGAGCAATCGAAGATGAGGTAGTCAAGGGTTCCGTCTTTGGGTACCATTGCATTAGCGAGAATAATCTGCCTTACCGATCGTGGTTGTTCTCCAAGCCAGTGTTTCAACTCCACCAGTTTAATGCCGCCGCCGAGCAGCCAGAGGTTGTTACGGCAGGGATAAAGGGTATCTTTTTTCGAAATGGTCTGCCCGCTCTCATCACGACCCGTAACGAATTCATAAAGTCCCAAAGTGGGATTGACTCCCAGAAACTTCGCGGCCTGCCCCTGGGTATCAGCGTCAACCAGGAGAACTTTGAAGCCCTGGCGCGCTAAACCGAAGGCCAGATTTACGGCGGTTGTGGTCTTACCGACGCCGCCCTTGGCCATTGCCACTGCAATTTTTCTCATCTGTGGTCCCTTGTGTTGATAATTGTTTATATGTCTACTATTCTTCTGTTACAACATTCTTCTAATTCGATCAACCTATTTTTCAACCATCAGTATATTTTGGGGAAGTAAACTACGGTAACGATTATATAGATGACCGGCATCGGTTATCGCCTTGATTCAGAGCACGGTCGATTCTTGACTTTTTAATCGGAACGACGCATGTTAACGTAAAATTTTACTTCGCAGCGGCAGAACATCAGCCAACATCCGGTTTTTCGCCGCTTGATCGGCAACAATCAAGCCTTAACACAGGAGACTTTCCATGCTGACCCTCGAGGAACTCAAGCAGGACAGAGATCTGGTCGACATCATCAATTGGGACATGACCCCTGAAGAAGCGATTCGTCTATACCTGGAGTGGGGTAACAACTGGGCCCGCGGAGACGGCTACGTGATCCGCTCCAAGAATGACTTCTCACATTATTTTGTTGTCAACTGCTGGTCAAAGCCCTATTACATCTATCTCATCCGCCGCAATTCCGATGAAGCCGTGGAACTGGCAAAGTTTGAAGTTCCGAATCAATACCAGCGGCCGGTCTGCGAGTTGAAAGGGGTCTATGCCCTTGAAGGCGAACTGAAAAACTGGCTTAAGAAAGAACTGGCGGTAGACTAATCCGCCTCGACCGACTTCCCATGGACGGCCCCCAGCTTTGGGATAACGATTTATGAATCATCGCGGATAGTCTAATGTACAAAATCCTGACAATAGGCGGCGGTAGCGGTCAGTACGCCCTGCTTGCCGGTTTGCGGGAACTCGAATCGGTGGACATCACGGCGGTTGTCTCCATGGTCGACAGCGGCGGCAGCACCGGCCGCTTGCGGGACGAGCTGGGAATCCTGCCACCAGGCGATGTCCTTAAATGTATCCTGGCCCTCTCCCCCCATCGTGAAATTGCCCGCACGATATTCCTGAAGCGCTTCACCGGTGATCGTCGTTTACGAGGACACAACGCCGGCAACATGCTCATGACAATGCTGTCGCGTTACACCGGCAGCTTTCCCTCCGGAATTCAGGCGCTGGCGGAAATTTTGGAAGTCCGCGGCCGCATCCTTCCGGTCACCATTGACAAGGCCACACTGGTAGCGGAGCTGACCGATGGCACGCGAATTTACGGTGAAACCGCCATCGACATGCCCCGCGGCACCCAGCGTGAAAAAATCCGTGACGTTTTTCTCGTCCCGCATCACAGCGACGCCATCACTGTTTATCCACCGGTGTTAGAGGCCATACGTAATGCCAATACAATAATTATCGGACCCGGGGATCTTTTCACCAGTATCATGGCGAGCCTGATTGTACCGGGCGTAAAGGAAGGCCTGCTAAAAACCAAAGCGCGCGTACTTTACGTGCTCAACATTATGACCAAATTCGGTGAAACCCACCAGTTTGCCGGGCGCGACTTCGTGAAAACCCTGGAAGATTCCATTGAGCGGAAACTCGACGGAATCATCTACAACAAATGCAAACCGAGCACCGAACTGCAGAAGCGTTACCGTAAGCAGAAGGCCGAGTTTGTCGGGATAGACGACCTGGACGGCTGGTGGAAGGACAGAGTGGTTTACGCACGCGATCTACTGGAAAGCACGGCTGGAATCGTGCGACACGACTCGAAAAAACTGGCAACCCTAATAAATGAAATTGTCAGCGAGCCGATCAGGGACGAATCCCGAACCGAAGCCATTTGAAAGCGTTTTGCACATCCGGCGATACTTTCTTGCCCACACGCCCCATAAAGACATTCTCCGGTTTGAGACAAATGTTCGACTCATTGGTCTGATACTCTATAAAACCGAACGAGTCGAATAGGCGGATTAGCATGCTCCGGTACTGCTGGGCTGTTTTCCTGGTACCGTCAAGGTCCCACGTCCATGAATACCCCACCATATAGACAATTTTATCTTCAATAAGGGGATGATCGATCAATAATCCAAGAATCTTTTTCCCTAAACCTTTCGACCGCCAAGCGGAACTGACCTCAATGGCCTTGACTTCCATCATGACTTGGGGTTCGAGCTGGGCCCAGCGTTCATCCGCTTCCGGGTAGGCCAGAACGCCAAACCCGATGATATGACGGTTATCCAAAAGAGCCAGAGTAACGTTGGCATCGGTCTGGGCAGCGTTGTTCTCGAGGCTGAGCCGGCGGGTATAGAGTGAGCGGTAATGGGCATGGGAACCAAATCGAGATCTGAAATCATACTGACGGATTTCATCGGGTGTGCAGAAAGACCGGATCGCCGCATCCCCGAGGTACAGGGCGCGTTGACTTTCATTTGGTCGAAAAATGTCCTTTGATTTCATTGTTCTATTTTTGGAAAACCGCCGCTGCTAAAGTGATAGCGCTATGGTCTTTGCGCACCGACAAATAGTTGGGAATTAAAATTTAAAAATCGCTCCAGTTCCGGTGCAACCGTTTGATCATGACCTGCAAATCGTACCGCGTCCCCCGCGGACTTTTCACATATTCCGGTAGTACCGCAACTTTGAAAAAATCGAGTTTGCGCGCCGATTCGATCGCCGCGTCCTCCACCCCTACGACAAAATCCGCCCGAATATCATCCAGTCCATTATCCATTCCCAGTTGGATGAGATCCAGCAGCATCCAGGTTCCCAATCGCTTGTGCCTCAGAACCGGCAACACGGCAATGCGGAGCCTTCCCACATGGCACGTAGATCCGAATCCGCGCATCAGTAAGCTGGAATGGGCCACAATTTTTTCGTCTACTGTCGCAATCGTCGAAAGTACGTTTCCCTTTCCGATTGCGGCGATCATTTTGCGTACAACGTCAGGATTGCCGACATCGTGACGCATGTACCACCGATCTTTTTCCGGAATCTGAGCGTAAAATCCACTCAACCTCACCCCGTCTTCTTTTTCGAGGGGACGAATGGTGGCTTCGGTTTTGTCTTTGAGCACGATTTCTTTGGGGTAACGCAAGGCTTCTCCTCCTCAAGGATATGAGTTTATCTGGCGCCATTGAACACCGCCGGATAACCCGCAAACCATTGACGTCTCACAAGCGGTCGTGTACGACGCCTAAAATCGCAGGATAGCCTTAAACCTGCCGGGTTTCCCGTCGGTACCGTTTGCCCCCTAACAGGACCGTTGGTCAATTGTCAAGGCCGCTACGGATCGCCCCAGTTACATCAGGCAGGAAAATTAACGGCGGTAAACCGCCGCGATTCCGGATTGTTATCGCTGCTCGTTCCTTTGGCCACCCGCGGGTTTTCAAAAGCGCCTCAAAGGGCCGATTCGGGCTATTTTTTTCTTGACTTCACCCAAATGTAGCTAATATATAGCTATAATATAACAATATATCAAGAATTGAACGTCATTTAGAAATTAAGGAGATGCGCTATGGCCGATCTAAAATGGTTACCAAGAGAGTCCGGTATCAAAAACCACTACCTCTGGGGCGATGAACATTTTACCGATCAAGCGCCAGGAGTCATATTTGAAAAAAAGCCGATTCGAGACCCAAAGGGCCATCCCATCGACGGCATGCATTCCGCCTGGATCACCCTCAACAATCCCCGACAATACAATTCTTATACGACCGAGATGGTCAAAGGCGTCATCGCCGGTTTTCAGCGGGCCTCGGCCGACAATTCTGTCGTCGCCGCCGTCTTCACCGGTATGGGCGACAAGGCGTTTTGCACCGGCGGTAATACCAAAGAATATGCCGAGTATTATGCCGGAAGACCCAACGAGTATGGCGTCTACATGGATTTGTTCAATGCAATGGTCGACAGCATCCTCTCCTGTAAAAAACCGACCATTTGTCGCGTCAACGGCATGCGCGTCGCCGGGGGCCAGGAGATTGGCATGGCATGCGATACCACCATATCGAGCGATCTGGCCATCTTCGGGCAGGCCGGCCCGCGTCATGGGTCGGCACCAGACGGCGGTAGCTCTGATTTTCTGCCCTGGATGCTCCCCATGGAACTGGCCATGTGGAACTGCGTCTCCTGCGAAATGTGGAGCGCCTACAAAATGCAGCGGCTTGGGCTGATCTCAAAATGCGTACCGGTCATCAAACAGGATAGCGGATGGCTCCGCAACCCGGCGGTTATCACCGGGAGTTACGTCGATGACGGTGAAATCGTTTACGGAGAATTCAAATCCGGTGATGAGGCCAAAAAAGCGCGCGAGATCGTCAAAACCGCTCAGACCGATTTCGATCGGCTGGATGCCGAGGTCGACAAAATCCTTTGGACATATACCAACTTGTTCCCCGGCTGCCTCATCAAGAGTGTTGAGGGCATCCGGCTTAAAAAGAAATTTTTCTGGGATCAGGCCAAGGTGATCAATCGCCACTGGTTGGCGGCCAACATGAACACCGAAGCCTACCTGGGCTTCAATGCGTTCAACACCAAGAAGATCACCGGAAAAGACACCATCGATTTCATCGAGTACAGACGACGGATGGCCAACAGCGACGCCTTTGACGTTGAATTCATGGCGGCTGTACTCGGCAAACCGCAGGACTGAAAAGAGGAGATCCATATGCTTCTTGAAGGAAAAAATGCAATCGTAACCGGCGGATCTCAAGGCATCGGAGCAGCGATTGCCCTTGAACTCGCCCGTGAGGGCGCCAACGTGTGCCTGACCTACCGCAGCCACGAAGAGGACGCCCACCAATATGCCGATGACATTCAGGCGTTGGGGCGCAAAGCCCTGCCTGTCAAATGCGACATCTCTTCTTTTACCGAAGCCGCCGCCACGGTTCAGGCCGCTATGGACGCCTTCGGCAGCCTTCAGATTCTGGTCAACAACGCCGGAATGAACTGGGATGGCGTGTCCTGGAAAATGACCGAAGAGCAATGGGACCGGGTCCTCGAAGTCAACCTAAAGGGATACTTTAACTTTATCCGCCACTCGGCGCCGATCTTCAAAGATCAAAAGTACGGCAAGGTCATCAATATCACTTCAATCAACGGTCTGCGCGGTAAATTCGGCCAGATGAACTATTCAGCCTCGAAGGCCGGCATCATTGGATTGACAAAAGCCCTGGCCAAGGAACTGGGCGCATTCGGCGTGAACGTCAATGCGGTGGCACCGGGGCTGATCGAAACCGCCATGCTCAGGGATTCGGAGGCCCGCGACAAGATCATCGATATGGCCATGGCCGAAATCGTTCTCAAACGGGTGGGTCTTCCGGAGGATCTGGCCAATGTCGTCGCCTTCCTGGCATCCGACAAGGCCCGGCATATCACCGGTGAAATCATCAAGGTCGACGGCGGTCAGTATATTTGATGACTTGCTGAATCTTTAAATAAAGGACGGACAACATCATGGAAAAAGCAGCCATTATCGGTGTCGGACAAAGCACCTTCGTCCGGCAATATCCGGGTTCTATTAGAGAGTTGGTATTCGAAGGCTTCAAGGAGGCCGTCAACGATGCCGGTATTACGGCCGCCGACATCGATGCATCGGTGGTTTGCTCAGCGCCTGAATACGACAAACAGCGGTCACCGGCCGGGGTTCTGGCAGAGTACCTCGGCCTAAACCCTCAGCCGACTTTTTATGTGGAAAGCCTGTGTTCGTCGAGCAGCACCGGGCTGCGAATGGCCTATTCCCTTGTAAAATCGGGCCTTCACAGCGTCGTGGCCGTGATCGGTTTTCAAAAGATGTCCGAAATCTCCTCTTCAGAATCCCAGGAACGCATGGGCCGCGGCGCCGACATTCAGTGGGAAAGCCCCTTCGGTACCATGATGCCGGCGTATTATGCCATGTATGCCCGGGCCCATATGGACGCCTTTGGAACGGCCCTGGAAGATTTGGCGCTGATCCGTGAGAAAGCCGCCACTTATGGTCAACTGAACGATCGTGCGGTTTACCGCAAGCCGGTAACCACCGGCATGCTGTCCGACCCGAACAACCGCATGTCTGGGCCGGTTGCCAGCCCCCTGCGCGTTGGGGATTGCTGTGCCAATGCCGACGGCAGTTCATGCATCATCGTGGCCAACGAGGAAAAAGCCAAGACATTCTGCAAAAAACCAGTCTGGATCCTTGGAACCGGCGCGGCAACGGCCAGTGTCAACCTGGCCGGTAGAGACCTTTTTACGGGTCTTTCCGCAGCGCGTGAGGCTGCTCAGCAGGCCTACGAAATGGCTGGCATTGGTCCCAAGCAGGTCGATGTGGCCGAGGTCCACGACTGCTTCACTATTGCCGAGATGATGGCTTATGAGAATCTGGGTTTTGCAAAACCCGGAGAAGGCAAGGATCTGATTCGCGGTAAAGAAACTTACAAGGAAGGTAGCATACCGGTCAATGTCGACGGCGGATTGTTGTCAAAAGGGCATCCGATCGGCGCCACCGGTGGCTCTCAGATTCGAACGATTGTCCTGCAGCTCAGGGACGAGGCCGGTGACATTCAAGTCAAGGATCCTGCCATTGGACTGATTCACAACATCGGCGGCGTTGGCCTCTACGGCAACGTGACCATTCTCGGGAGGGCGTCATGAGTAAAGTGAAAGAGGTGGACGACCGCTTCAATAAATTCGGAACGGTGAGCTTTACCGGTATTACAAAGGTAAACGACTTTATCGGCCACTTGGAGGAAGGCAAGGTGACCGGAACCCGCTGCAAGGACTGCGGTCTGGTATTCTTCCCTCCGCGGGCCGACTGCTACCAGTGTCTGACGGGTAATATGGAATGGTTCGAGATTAACGGTAAGGGCCGCCTGGTCACTTACAGCCGGCTGGAGTTTGCTCCGGTCGGATTCCAGGACGATGTGCCTTACTGTATTGCCCTGCTCGATTACGGCGATTTTAAGGTGTTCGGAAGGATTGACACCGGTTTAAAGGAAAGTGAATTGAATGTGGGTATGGAAATGGTCACCACCGCAAACGCCTTGCCCAACGGACAGTTGAATTACGTGTTTAAAAAAGCATAGGCCCCAGGCGTTCAAGGCGTAGAGGCGGCAGGTTCCCGTTGTGGCTGCCACACCATTTGCTCCCGCCGTTGTCCAAATTAAGAAAAAAGGATGATTAGCAATGACGACTTATGAGTATTTGAAGGTTAAAAAATCTGACGGCATCGCCCGCATCACCTTCGACCGTCCCAAGCATAACGTTCTCAACATCGACATGATGGCAGAATTCACCACTGAACTCGACATGCTGCAGACCGACACCACCCTCAAATGCATTGTGATCCTCGGCGAGGGGCCTAGTTGGTGTGCCGGCGTGGAAGTCGCCGACCACAAACCGGAAATGGCGCCTGACATGATTGCCGCATTCAACGGCATCTTCAAAAGCATCGAGAACATCGACGTACCCGTCATCGCCGGAGTACAGGGTGCCTGCCTGGGTGGTGGCATGGAAGTGGCCATTGCCTGTGATATCGTCGTCGCTGCAAAGTCAGCCACCTTCGGTCAACCGGAAATCAAACTCGGCTTCTTTCCGCCGTATGCGGCGGTGCGCCTCCCGCAACTTGTCGGTCCTACCAGAGCCATCGAGGTCTGCACCACGGGAAAGCGCTATAGTGCCGAAGAGGCCCAACAGATGGGGTTCGTGGCTTATGTCGCCGCAGACGACAAACTGACCGAAACCGTCGATCAGCTCATCAGTGAAATCCGAACCTCCAGCCCGTTGATCATCCGCCTTAACAAACGCGCGGTGAAAAAGCATCTTGGGCTCAGTTTTACCGATGCGCTTGAAGGGGTCAGCGACCTTTTCCTCAACGAGCTGATGAAAACCGAGGATACGCTGGAAGGCATTCGCAGCTTCGAAGAAAAACGCCGCCCGGAGTGGAGAAACAAGTAAAAGGACTCAACACCGATATCGGGTGAAAAGACTTTTTGAGATGTCTTCAAGTCAATCGTAACCCGCTATACGAACACGGATCGCTGAAAACGACAGAGGAGGCCAAATGTCACAGATCAATAAAGTCGGCGTGATCGGTGCCGGTAATATGGGCAGCGGCATCGCTCAGAAGTTCGCCCAAGAGGGCATTCAGGTTGTCATGGTGGACATGAAAGACGAATTTGTCCAGCGCGGCATGGATACGATTGAAAAGATGCTCAAGGAAGGTGTCGAGCGAAAAATTTTTACGCCGGGACAAGTCGACGATATTCTTTCTCGCGTGACGGGAGCCACCGATTACGCTGCAGTAGCGGATGCAGATCTGGTCATTGAGGCCGTTTTCGAAGACAAAAACGTCAAATCCGACCTATTCAGAAAGCTTGACCAAGCTTGTGACGAAAAGACGATCCTGGCAACCAACACCTCAAGTTTCTACGTTCGCGACTTTGCCGACCAAACAAACCGGCCCGACCGCTTCATCGGCTTGCATTACTTCTACCACCCGGCCAAAAATCGCCTGCTCGAAGTCATCCCTTACGAAAAAACGAGCCAGATCACCCTCGAAAAGTCCCTCCTGGCCGCCAAACTGCATGGCAAGACCGCCATTGTCGTCAAAGACGCACCCGGCTTTGCGGTCAACCGTTTTTTCGTCCCTTTCCTGAACGAAGCGGCCCGAATGCTCGAGGAAAATCTGGCTGATATTCCGACCATCGAAGAGGCCGCCAAAAAGGCCTTCAAAATCGGCATGGGACCTTTCATGTTGATGAACGTGACCGGTATCCCGATCGCCGTGCACGCGGCGACGACCCTCGGCGAAGAACTGGGCCCGTTCTATGCCCCCTGTGAACTGCTGAAATCTCAAAAAGAAAAAGGGGTGAACTGGAATCTCGACGGTGATGTCGACGAATCGAAACTTCAACCGGTAATCGAACGATTCTACGGCGTTTGCCTCGGTGTGGCCGCCGCCTTGGTCGATGAGGGTGTGGCTTCGATCGAGGATACCGATCGCGGTGCTAAAATCGGGCTGCGCTGGATCATGGGCCCTTTCGAAATCATGAACAAGATCGGCATCGACGCCACCTACGCGGCGGTCGATACCGTTGTGCGCAAGTACCCGGATTTCAAAATGCCGGCAATCCTTTCGCGGCAAAAAACCACCGGTGAACCCTTTTCTTTCAGCTACGTCGACCTGGCCATCAAGAACGGCATTGCCAACATTACACTCAACCGTCCTGAGGCCATGAACTCACTCAACGAAGCGGTGGTGGCTCAACTGACGGCGAGGTTTACAGAAGCCGAGTCGAATCCGGTTGTCAAAGCGATCGTTCTCCAGGGTGCCGGCAAGGCTTTTGTGGCCGGCGCCGACATCCGCTATTTCGTCAACAAGATCAAGTCCGGCAAGATCCCCGAAATCGTCGACTTTACCCGCAAAGGACACGAACTTCTGCTGCAGATCGAAAATTGCCCCAAACTGACGATCGCTCTGCTGGACGGTCTCTCCCTTGGCGGCGGCAGTGAATTGGCCTTGGCCTGCCAGGCGATCGTCGCCACCCCGGCCGGCTCGATGGGATTTCCTGAAACCGGTATCGGCATCTACCCCGGTCTGGGCGGTATGTTGCGACTCGCCCGTCACGTGGGACCGGAGCTGGCCAAATACTACGTCTTCACCGGTATGCCGATCAGCGCAGAAAACGCCCATGCCCTTGGCATCATCACCCGCCTTGTCGCACCAATCGAAATCGATGCGGCCCTCGAGGATTTTATCGCGCAAGGGAAACCGGACAAGTATTTCCGGCGCGATATTCCCGCACGCTTTGAAGCACTGGCTACTTTGGGATCTCCCGCGAACGTGACGCGTCTGTTATCAGGAAAACCGCCTGAAGGAGTCGATGACGCACTGGCTGCTAAAACGGCTAAAATCATCAGTTTCAAGGCACCGCTGGCGCTGAAAGCGGCCAATGCCATCATCGATCGGCAAGTCGGCAAACCGATGACCGAAGCGGTCGAGATCGAACTGGAACAATTGCAGGATATCTTTTCCACGGCCGACGCCCTCGAGGGTCTGTCATCGGTAGGACGCCGACGCCCTGAGTTCAAAGGCGCCTGAATCCGGATTGAGACGGTTTCACGCGATCAAATCATCGAAGCCCATGAAGTCGAGAAACGCAAATCAAAACAAGGAGAATGACATATGGCGATGACATCCTGGCAAATGGTTGCCCTGCAAAAACCGCTTGAGTGCGTCGAAAGCTCTTTGCCGCAGCCAGGCGACGGCGAGGTCCTACTGCGCGTAATCGGCTGCGGCGTGTGTCACACCGACCTGGGGTTTTACTACGATGGGGTGCGCACCAAATCACCGCTGCCGCTGACATTGGGCCATGAAATCAGCGGGATTGTCGAAGCCTGCGGTCCAGGAACCGAAAATTATAAAGGGAAAGCCGTCATTGTACCGGCCGTCATGCCTTGCGGTACGTGTGATGTCTGCCGACGCGGCCTCGATAATATCTGCGCCGTTCAAAAAATGCCGGGAAACGACATCCAGGGTGGTTTTGCTTCCCACATCGTTGTTCCGGCGGCCCAGTTGTGCGCGGTACCGACGGAAGCGAACGGCACGCCGACGGGCGGCTCCGGTGTCTCCCTGGCCGAATTGTCCGTCATTGCCGATGCGATTACGACCCCCTACCAAGCCGTGGTGGAATCGGGACTCAGTGCCGAAGACACCGCCATTTTTATCGGCGTTGGCGGTGTTGGCGGCTTTGGTGCTCAAATCGCAAAGAGTTTTGGCGCCGCCGTTGTAGCGATCGACATCGACGCCGACAAACTGGAGGCCCTTGCCCCTTACGTCGACAAAACCTTCAATGCAAAGGAGATCCCCTTCAAGGATCTGCGCAAAGCCGTCTCTGGATTCGTCAAGGATCAGGGCCGGCGCCGCACCGAATGGAAAATTTTCGAGACTTCAGGAACTGCCGCCGGGCAAAAAACGGCGTTCGGTCTTCTGACGTTCGGTGCTTCTCTGGCAGTGGTCGGTTTCACAATGGACACCGTGGACATCCGGTTGTCGAATCTGATGGCCTTCCACGCCACAGCCCGCGGGAACTGGGGTTGCCAACCGAAATACTACCAACCGGTTCTCGATCTGGTCCTGGAGGGCAAAGTCAAAATCGGGCCTTTTGTCAAAACATTCCCTCTATCCGAAATCAATGCGGTATTCGAAATGGTTCACAGCCACCAGATCAAGGAGCGACCGGTATTGATTCCTTAAGCCATTGACCCATAAACTGACCCATAAAAAGGTAGCTGCTATGCATAAACTACTCACTGATAAACCGGGTGAAAAAATGCTTCTGCTGGGCAACGAGGCTATCGCCCGGGGTGCCATAGAAGCTGGGGTCGCGTTTGCCAGCACATATCCCGGCACACCCTCTTCGGAACTCTCGCTCAATTTTTTCCAAATGTCGCAGGAAAGCGATTTGTATTTCGAATACAGTACCAACGAAAAAGTGGCCATGGAAGTCTCTGCGGCAGCGGCCAACGCGGGTGTCCGCTCGATGTGCGTCATGAAACACGTCGGTGTGAACGTCGCTGCCGATGCCCTGATGACCCTGGCCTATGTGGGCGTGAAGGGTGGCATGGTAATCCTGTCGGCCGACGACCCTTTCATGTTTTCCAGCCAGAACGAACAGGACAATCGGTACTATGCCAAGCTATCGGGCCTCCCCATGCTCGAGCCCTCTTCGGTGCAGGAGGCCAAAGAGATGGTGGCCTATGCCTTCGATCTCTCGGAAAAACTGCAGGAGCCAGTGCTGTTCCGAACCACTACCCGAATCAACCACTCCAGTGGTGTCGTCGCGTTGGGCAAAATAAAGCAACCGGTCACAAAAGGCGACTTTAAGAAGGATCCCATGAACCTGGTGACAGTTCCGGCAGTATCCCGCAACCTGCACGTCAAGCTGCTTAAAAATTTCGATGCGGCCCGGGATATGGCTGAGACCTCCGTTTACAATATCGTCGAAGGCAACGGAAAATGGGGGATCGTCTGCAACGGCGTCAGCTTCAATTATGTCGAAGATGCAGTAAAAGAATTACAGATAGAAGCGCAGGTGTGCGTTCTTCGCATCGGTTTTTCGCATCCCCTTCCCCCGGCTCTCATCAAAGGATTTTTAGGGCAATGCGAAAAAGTTCTGGTGGTCGAAGAAGGTGAACCATATCTGGAGGAGTCACTCAAAGCCCTGGCCCAGGAAGCCCGACTGACGTTGAGTATCAAGGGTAAGGCGCCCGATCTGTTCTCGCGTCTCTATGAATACAATCCCGCCCAGGTCAGAGCCAATATCGCCGCATTCTTCGGCGTGAGAAATGACGCCAAGGCGGTACCGGACCTCTCCGATGTACCGGAAATCCCCCAGCGCCCGCCGACCCTCTGCGCCGGGTGTTCTCACCGCGCCACGTTCTACGAGGTCCGTAAAGCCGCCGAGGGGATGGAAACCATTTATCCCACTGACATCGGCTGTTACACACTCGGGTTGCTGCCGCCGCTGTCCTCGGCCGATTTTTTGATTTGCATGGGGTCTTCGGTAGGTACCTCCGGCGGGTTTTCGAAGGTGACCGATAAAAAAGTGATCGCATTTATCGGCGACTCGACCTTTTTTCATTCGGGCATTCCCGGTCTCATCAACGCCGTTTTCAATAATCACAACTTCACCCTTGTCATCCTCGATAACGGCACCACGGCCATGACCGGTCATCAACCCCACCCCGGCGTGGACATGCAACAGATCGGCATGGACGGATTCGGCAGGGTCTCAATAGAGGCTGTCGTGCGAGCCGTTGGAGTTCCCCATGTCACGACGATCAAACCATACAAGGTCAAGAAAAGCATCGATGCGATCCGAGAGGCCATCGAATTCAAAGGCGTTTCGGTCATTATTTCAGAGGAAATATGTGCCCTGTATGCTCAGGGGCTCAAACTTCCACGTCGAAAACCTTTCGAGGTGACCGCCAAGTGCAAAGATCACCGGGATTGCATGGACTACCTTGCCTGCCCGGCTTTCTATGTCTGGAACGAACGGATAAAAATCGACCCGAATCTATGCACCGGGTGCGCTGTCTGCGCACAGATCTGTCCGGAGAATGCCATTTTACCTCTAAAGAAAAAAAAGGCCACAGCATAGACTTCGTTACCGAATCACATTTTTTTATCGAAGGAAGATCTTTATGGATACCAAACGACTGATCATTGTCGCTGTCGGCGGTCAGGGGAATCTCCTGGCCTCAAGTGTGCTGGGAGAGGCCGCCCTGATGGCCGATATGCCATTGCAGATGAGCGAAATACACGGTATGGCCCAGAGAGGCGGCGTGGTGGAATCCGCCCTTATCTTCGGAGAGGCCAGGAGTACCATCATCGCCGATGGTGAGGCCGACATATTAGTGGGTTTCGAACCGGCGGAAACCCTGCGTGCCCTCTGCAAATGCAACGCCGGCACGGTAGTGATTACCAACCTGGCACCATTGATGCCGTTTACCGTGAATATCGGAAAGGGCGTCTATCCGGACTTGAAACAGCTGCAGAACCTGATCCGATCTAAAACGGCCAAACTTATTGCTTTCAACGCGGCCAAGCTGGCTCAGGATGCCGGAAATCCCCTGTCAGTCAACATGGTTCTCCTGGGCGCCCTGATTCAAACCGGCGTGCTACCCCTCACGTCCGAACAGGTCAAGGAAGCCATGAAACGCAAAACAAAGCCGGCATTTCTATCAGCCAACCTGGCGGCCTTCGACTTCGGCTACAGCACGGCCGCCGCGGTGAACTGATCACGCTTCCGATCGGAGTGCCGCGGAAAGGGCCTTTCCGACTATGATCAACCATTGATCGAGCTATAGAACCCTATTCACTCTTGGTGCTGCTGCCTGGTGGTTGAGGAGACAGCCCAACAGCCGTTAGAAAAGGAGGAGCGTAATGCCCTGGAACGATGATTTTGAATGCATGCCGGTGGAAAAACTCCAGAAATTTCAGGTGGCAAAACTCAGGGAAACCGTTGCCTGGGTCGCCGAAAGGGTCCCCTTCTACCGCAATAAATTCGAAGAAATGGGTATCACGGCTGAAAGTATTACGGGGCTGGAAGATGCCGCCAAACTGCCGATGACACAGAAAAATGACCTCCGGGACAATTATCCTTTCGGACTCTGTGCCGTCCCGCTCAAAGAGGTTGTGCGGGTGCATGCATCATCGGGCACCACCGGCAAACCGATCACCGGGCCTTACACTGCCGAAGACCTGGATCAATGGATAGAGTGCATGGCCAGAAATCTCTGGGCCGCCGGCATCAGAAAGGAAGATATCGTTCAAAATGCTTACGGTCATGGTTTGTTCACTGGTGGTTTGGGTTTTCATCAGGGGGCGTCCCGCCTCGGCAGCACGGTCATCCCAACCAGTGCCGGTTTGACCGAACGCCAAATCACCATCATAAAAGACTTCGGCTCGACAGTTCTCTTCTGCACCCCCTCCTATGCCCTAACCATCGCCGAACGGGCCGCTGAAATGAAAGTCGACTTTCGGAATCTTTCGCTACGGGTCGGCGTTTTCGGGGCCGAACCCTGGACGATCCCGATGCGACAGGAAATCGAAGAGCGGACAGGCATGAAGGCCCATGAGGCCTATGGCCTGACCGAACTGTGCGGTCCCGGTGTGGCCTTCGACTGCGAGGCTCAAAACGGTTTGCACATCAATGAAGACCATTTCCTGGCCGAGGTTGTCGATCCTCAGACCTTTGAACCGCTGCCGCTGGGAGAAAAAGGCGAACTCATTTTTACTTCCCTGCAACGCCGTGCCATGCCGATGATCCGCTATCGGACCAAGGATATTACGCGCCTGTGGCGCGAGAAATGCGTCTGTGGAAGAACCTTCGTCAAAATGGAAAAAGTATCCGGCCGAACCGATGACATGCTGATTATTAGTGGTGTGAATGTTTTCCCCTCTCAGGTCGAGGCCCTGCTGCTCGAGATTGAAGAGGTTGAACCCCAATATCGACTGATAGTGCGCAAGAAAGGGTACCTGGACCAGCTGGTCGTCCAGGTGGAAGGCCGCAAGGAAGTTTATCAGGGCGGGAAGGAGAAACGTCATGAAGTCGAGGGTAAAATTGCCGCGCACATCAAGGGGATGATGGGCATCGGTGTCGAAATCGAACTCGTAGAGCCGAAAGCCATCGCTCGCAGTGAAGGAAAAGCGCTGCGCGTTATAGATGAGAGGCCCAAACAATTGCGGTGAAACTCTTCCACTGCTGGAGTCTAATCGCACATGGATTGCACACGAGTCGAAGGGTGATAATTAGATTAACAATTAGATTTAGGCATTCTTCTCCAGTTGAACTCGACGTTCCAGAAGCGATGCCATTGCCCTGGATGACCGCCTGAATGCCACCGAGAAGTGGTTTGAAAACCTTAAATCACGCTCAAGAACAAGGCGTGGGCCAACGAAAAAATGCAGCATACATGGGCGTATGTAAGTATTTTGAAGAGGCCCACAACACCGCAGTTGGGTGTTAGATGGGGTTTTGAAACCATTTCTACACAAAAAGGGGGGAGAGACTCATGGTTGAACATGCCGATTTTCATCCGCAGAAGTTCGCTGTTGTGGGGGCTGGACCCGTTGGTTGCATCGTGGCCGCCTTCCTGGCCAGCAAGGGAAACGAGGTCACCCTGTGCGATGTCATCCCTGACCTTCTCAAGCCGGCACTCGATCCGGGGATCATCATAGAAGGTGCCGAAACTCTCCGACAACCCGTTACCCGAGTGACCACCAATATCGACGATCTCGCTAACGACCCGCCGGATGTCATCTTCATTACTGTAAAGGCTAACGCAAATGCTCTGATCGCATCGGCCATCGAGGGATTTCATCGGCCAGGCCAGTATATTGTCAGCTGGCAGAACGGTATCGATACCGAACTGGTTTTTGCCGAAGCACTGGGTGACGAACCGGTGCTGAGAGCGGTGGTCAACTATGGTTGCGGCCTCGCAGGCCCGGCGCACGTCCGAATGCCGTTTCACCATCCACCGCACTATCTCCAGGAACTGGCTCCCGGATCGGGACCGGCTGCGGCTGCCATCGCAAAGGTGCTGACCCGATGCGATTTGATCACAGAGCATACCGACCAAATCATTTCGATGGTCTGGCGCAAAGCGATCCTGAATGCCTGTATGAACCCCGTCTGCGCCGTAACCGGGTTGACCATGGCTCAAGCCATGACCGATCCGATTGTATTTCAGATAGTCGACTCTCTCATAAAAGAATGCGTCAAGGTCGCACGCGCCAACGAAATAGAGCTGGGGTGGAATTTCTATCCCCATGGCATCGAATATATGAGCAAGGCCGGCGACCATAAACCCTCGATGCTTATGGACATCGAGGCCCATCGCCGAACGGAAGTCGATTTTATCAACGGCAAGTTTGTCGCCTATGGGGCACAGGCCGGTATCGAAACGCCATTCAACATCACCCTGCGGGCGCTGGTTAAAGGGCTCGAATCTGGATTCTGATGCAGCCAGTCGATATGACCGTACAAAAACTCTATGTAGGCACCGATGTCGGTTCTTCGCGTACAAAAGTCGCCGTGCTCGATTCCGAAAAGAGCCTTCTCGGATTCGCTGTAAAAAAATCCGGCATCGATTTCACCGCCACGGCCCAAACCTGTTTGAATCTTGCCCTCGATATGGCCGGCGCGACTCGCGAAGCGGTCGCGAAATCGGTATCCACCGGTTACGGCCGCAAAAACGTTGCCTATGCCGATGACAGCCGCACCGAAATCGGCTGTCACGCGAAGGGATGCTATCTCTATTATCCCCAATCGATTACGATCATCGATATCGGCGGACAAGACAATAAAGTTGTAAAACTCGATGCCCAGGGACGCCGGACCAGCTTCAAAATGAACCGCAAATGCGCTGCCGGTACCGGTGCCTTCTTGGAGGAAATGGCCACGCGATTGGACATACCGTTGGAACAGATGGATGGACTGGCGCAACAGTCAGAAAACATGGTCAAACTCGGCAGTTTTTGTACTGTTTTTTCCGCCACCGAAGTTCTCGAAAACATCCGACATGGCAAACGGGTGACCGACATCGTCAAAGGCGTCTTCTACTCCGTGATTAAAAGAGTGCTGGAAATGGATTCTTTGACCGAAAACATCGTCATGACCGGGGGGGTCGTCGAACACAACCCCTACCTGGTGACGATGACCGCTGAGATTGCGGGACAAAAAATTCTGGTACCGGACCACCCGCAATTGACCGGGGCGATCGGAGCGGCATTATACGCAATGGAATAATCGGTTGCGCCGGTTGAGCCAGTTGAGTCCGTTACGCCGAGGGTGGTTACAGACGGGGGTCAGGTTGAAATACAAATTCGGGGAGACTGACTTGAGGAATCGCCTGTTCAACTTACCGTATAATGAGGCCGCGAAATGCCGCCGATTTCCTTTGAACTTACGGAAAACTGCATATTTCTGAATCGGAAACTGATTCGTGTCTTTAATGAAGTCATGGAGGGGCACTTGTCTAAACGACCAAACAGAATCAACTGACCCAACCGGCTAAACGGGCAAAACCGGCCCAACGGGCCAATTGAAAGGAATACGATATGGCTGAAGAAAAAAAAGTCTTACGCAAACCAATCAAGGCCTCCAGAGAGATGGGGCGTATTATGGCCGAATACTTTTACGAGTTGAATGACGCCGCAAAGACCCGCAAAAGGAAGATCGCCTGGTGTACGAGCGTGGGACCAGCCGAAATCCTGCGCGCCATGGGATTCCTGGTCCACTTTCCAGAAAACCATGGGGCAATGCTCGGCGCATCGCGGATGGCAACGGATATGATTCCGACGGCGAATGCTATGGGATATTCTCCAGATATCTGCTCCTATCTGACAGCCGATGTCGGCGCCTATCTGAAAGGCGTTACCCCCCTCGCCAAAGCCTATCCAGGAATCGAGGAAGTCCCCAAACCGGACGTTTTGGTATACAACACCAACCAGTGCCGTGATGTTCAAGACTGGTTCGCATGGTACGCAAGGGAATTCAATGTACCCTTGCTGGGTATCCATACCCACCGTGGCGTCGGGGATGTTTTAGACAAGCACGTGCAATCGATTGCCCGGCAGATGGAGGCCCTCATCGCCCCTCTGGAGGAAATATCAGGCAATAAATTCGATCCCGAAGAATTGAAACGGGTCCTAACCCTTTCCCGGCAGTGCTCCAATCTCTGGAAGGAAGTCCTCGACACCGCGGCCTCCCTGCCCTCACCCCTGACATTTTACGATGGGACCATTCACATGGGGCCGGCGGTTGTATTGCGGGGCACCCCGGCGGCGGTGGATTACTATCAGCTGCTGCTGGCCGAACTGAAAGACCGCATCACGGCCGGTGAAGCTGCCGTGGAGGGCGAACGTTTTCGAATCTATTGGGAAGGCATGCCGGTTTGGGGTCGCCTCAGTACGCACTCAAAAATGTTCGCCGAACTGCAAACGTGTGTTCTGGCCTCCACCTACTGCAACAGCTGGATTTTCAGTGCTTTCGATCCGGACGATCCGTTTACGAGCATGGCCCGCGCGTACACCGAGCTGTTTATTGTTCGTGCCGACGAGACCAAGGAAAAATACATTAAAAACATGCTCGATTTCTTCAAGGTGGACGGTATCATTTACCACGATGCCAAAACGTGCCCCAACAATTCCAACTGCCGCTATGGCATGCCCCAGAGAATGGAAAAGATCACCGGAATCCCGAGCCTGATTATCAACGGCGATCTCAATGACATGCGACTGGTGTCCGACGAGCAGACCAAGACCAACGTCGAAGCCTTTATTGAACAACTCGAAGAAAGAAAAACATAAACTGAATTTTTAACGTGTAAAATATAAGGTCGACTAAAACAAAAACACCCATCGCAAGGAGAGCAGAAAATGCTAGACGCATTGTTCAGGCCTAAAAAAGTCGCCGTTATCGGCGCCTCGAGCAAGGAACTCTCCATTGGCAATCGCGTGATCAAAAACCTGATCGATTTCGGATTCAAAGGCACGATCTATCCTATCAATCCCAAAGCGGATGAAATAAGAGGAATCAAGGCCTACAAATCGATCACGGATTGCCCGGATAACATCGATGTTGTTCACATGGTCATACCGGCGAAATTCGTCCCACAGGCCGTTGAGGACTGCGGAAAAAAAGGGGTCAAACATATTATCATCAATTCCGGCGGTTTCTCGGAAACCGGTGCCGAGGGCGAAGCCATCGAAAAGGATTTTCTGGCCCGAGCGGCCCAATACGGTATCCGCATATTCGGCCCCAATTGCCAGGGAGTCATTAACTCTGACCCCGATATCAGGGCCTACTGCAACTTCACTTTCACCAAGCCGGAACCAGGCTTCATTTCTATCGTCGCCCTCAGCGGTGGGGTCGCCGAAGTCATCCACCAGGGCTTTGCCGCCATGGGCGTCGGCACGCGAATCTACGCCTCCAACGGCAATGCCTGCGACGTCACCATCCCCGAAATTATCGACTACCTGGGACAGGACGAGGGAACGCGCGTCATCGTTACTTATGTGGAAGGACTGAGGGATCCGGCCAACTTCCTGCAAACGGTGCGGAAGGTCACTGCCGCAAAGCCGATCCTGGCAATGAAGGCCGGACGAACTCGGGAAGGCGCCAAAGCCGCCGCATCCCACACCGGAGGACTGGCAAAGGAGGATCTGGCCACCGACCTGATCTTCAAGAAGGCCGGCGTGGTGGTGTTTATGGATGAAGGCGAATTGATTCAGGCGGCGGCCGCTTTTGCGACCCAGCCGATTCCGAAGGGAAATCGCGTCGGCATCATTACCAACACCGGAGGACCGGCGGTGATTGCGACTGACATTCTTGTGGACGCCGGCTGCCGACTGCCACCCCTATCAGAAAAAACCGAAATGCTTCTTAAAGAAACCCTCTACCCGGAAGCCTCGGTCAAAAATCCGATCGATGTCCTGGCCACCGGCACCGCAGCCCATTATAGAGCGTGTATGGATGCCATGATGGCGGACGATGCTTTCGACTGTGTGTTCGTCAACTTTGTTACGCCCTTCTTCGTCGACAACGAGAGTATCGCTCGGCAAATCGTCGATGTGAGCCGGCAAGGCCGAAAACCGATCGTATGCAATTTGATGACCGACCGGCACCAATGGGCCAACGTCGTAAAGATTCTGCAAGACGGCGGGGTCCCCTGCTTCAGTCTGCCAGGAGAGGCGGCACGGGCCATGGCGGCCCTGGTTCGCTATCACAAAATCCGCAGCCGTGAGATCGGCGAAGCGAAAACCTTTGGAGATGTAGACAAGCACAAGGGAGAAAACATTTTAGCCAAGGCTGCAGAGGCTGGCCGTAAAAACCTGTCGGCTGATGACGTCTATGGAATTCTGGACGCTTACGGTATTCCTGTGGCCGGCTGGAAAATGGCCGCCAATCCTGCCGAGGCAGTCAAAGCCGCCGAGAGTATCGGTTTCCCGGTTGTGGTTAAAGCCGATGCCGCCAATATCGTGCACAAAAGCGATATGGGCGCCGTCGCCGTAAATCTCGCAGACGGCCAGGCGGTGCAGTTGGCCGTAGAGCAAATGCAGAAAAAACTCGCCGTCAATAGTTTGCAATTCCTGGTTCAAAAATATCTCCCCGGCGGCTTGGAGGTGATCATGGGCGCCAAGGCGGAAGCCGATCTGGGGCATATGATTATGTTCGGCTTGGGAGGAATCTATGTCGAGGTTCTCAAAGACGTCGTTTTCAATCTGACACCCGTGACTGATGCCGAAGCCCAGGAAATGCTCACGTCGATAAAAGGCTCAGCGTTTTTAAAAGGTTATAGAGCTCAAAAAGGCGTTGACCGCGGCAGCTTGGCGGAAATTATCCTGCGCCTCTCTCAACTGGTTTCCGACCTTCCGGCCATTCAAGAGATGGACCTGAACCCAGTCATGGCTTTTGAAAATGCCGCTGTGGTGGTCGATGCAAGAATACGATTGTAGCCTGAAAGCGCAAAGCGGAGACGTGTGAGGCAACGGAACCTATCGCTTTCAGCCTTCAGTTTTGAGCTTTTCAATGGAGGTGGAAATGTCATCCTGTTGGATGAATCTGGGGCAAAATCTGAAAGTCAACGCCAAGAAGTTTCCCGAAACGGTATGCCTGCAAGATCGTCGACGACGCTTCACCTATCCTGAAACGAATCGGCGCGTCAACCAGCTGGCCCATAGCCTGCTTGCCCTGGGGCTTTCCAAGGGCGATAAAGTAGCGGTATTGCTGGAAAACAGTATCGAAATTATTGAAATGTATCTGGCAACGGCTAAAACCGGCCTTGTCATCGTTCCGATTAATTTCCGCCTGGTCAGCGCTGATGTTGAATACATCCTCGGTAATTCCGATGCCAAAGCGCTCGTGGTGCACGACCAGTTCACCGGCACAGTGGCACCGATACGGTCCGGTCTTAAAAATATTCCCCCGCAGAACTACATCGTTGTCGGTGAGGGAGAGTCTGGTTACCACCTTTATGAAGAGATTATCGCCAATGCGCCGGACAGCGAACCGTTATCTGCGGTTGACCCTGAAGATACTTGGATTCTTATTTACACGTCCGGTACCACCGGAAAACCGAAAGGCGTGGTGCGGACGCATGCCTCCCATGTGGCATTTTACCTGATCAACGCCGTCGATTTTGGTTTCAACGAGCACGACATCTGCCTGAATGTCATGCCGCTGTGCCACATCAACTCCACATTCTTCACCTTCACCTTCACTTACATCGGTGCCTCGGTATATATTCACCCGGCACAGTCATTCAAGGCAGAAGAAATTTTGGAGATTGTCGAGCAGGAAAAAATCACTTTTATCTCCCTGATTCCAACCCACTACAACCTGATTCTGAACGCCCCCGGAGAGGCACGAAGATACGACGTCAGCTCAATCCGCAAACTTCTTTGTTCTTCGGCACCGGTACGCAAAGCAATGAAGCTGGCCATTATGGAATTCTTTCCCGGTGTGGAACTGTACGAAGGTTACGGATCGACAGAAGCCGGTATCGTCACCGTTCTCAAGCCGGAGTTTCAGATGACAAAATTGGGTTCCATCGGTTTCGAAAGCCTGGGAACCGATTTCGTCAAATTATTCGATGAAAACGACAAAGAAGTCGGGGTTGGCCAAGTCGGCGAACTATTCTCCCGCGGTCCGATGTTGTTCAAAGAGTACTACAAGCTACCTGAAAATACCGCAGCGTCGTTTCGCGACGGATGGTTTTCGGCCGGCGACATGGCCCGGCGTGATGAAGACGGTTTTTTCGAAATTGTCGATCGCAAAGACAACATGATCATCACCGGCGGCGAGCATGTCTATCCCAGCGAGGTTGAGGAGATTGTCGGCAGTCACGAATGCGTATTCGACTGCGCCTGTATCGGTCTTCCAGACGAAAAATGGGGCGAAAAGGTTATTGCCGTTGTCGTGCCCAAGCCGGGTTTTAGTGAAGAAGATATCAACGACGATGTTATTCGGGATTGTTGCAAAGACAAACTGGCCGGATTCAAGCGGCCCAAGGAAGTGGTATTCATCGAGTCGGACGAAATGCCGCGGACCCCGACCGGCAAGATTCTTCACCGAAAGCTCCGGGAAAAGTTCGGCCAAAACGTAAAAAAAGAAAAAAAATAGAAGAATAATTATCAGCCGAATAGTGCTATAGACAATTCGAGGATGCGTATTGATTCGCACTATCGTGTAACAATGACCCTTTATTGTGGAGGACTTTATTGATGTTGACCAAAGCCTATATTCCGTACGGCGGCTATTACAGTACGCCGTTTGCTCGCTGGCAAGGAACGCTGGCCAATGTGAATGCCATTACCCTGGGGGCTGAAACCTCACAGCGCTGGCTGGCGGCTCAAGAGTGGGATGCCAAGATGTTCGATTACCTGATTCTGGGCGTCACTGTCGGCCAACCGAAGATGTTTTATGGCGGCCCTTGGGCCTCGGCGCTGATCGGTGCTGACGCCACACCTGGTCTTTTAATCAGCCAGGCCTGTTCCACTTCAACCACCGGTATCTTTCAAGCCGCCGTGGGCATCGAAACCGGCCTTTACGAAAATTGTTACACCCTGGCCGTAGACCGTTGCTCCAACGGGCCCCATACCATTTGGCCCAATCCGGCGGGTCCCGGTGGCCAAGTGATCTCCGAGAACTGGGTTATGGACCACTTCGGCTTTGATCCGTGGGGTGGCACCTCGATGGTTCAAACCGCCGAAAATGTTGCCAAAGAAGCCACCATCACCCGGGAACAGTGTGATGCCGTGGCCCTGCGTCGCTACGAGCAATACAAAGATGCCCTGGCGGATGATCGGGCCTTTCAGAAACGCTACATGTTCCCGATCGAAGTAAAAGTTTCCCGCAAAAAGACGCTGACCGTCGCGGCTGACGAGGGCGTCATGGAAACGACGGCCGAGGGTTTGGCCGGTCTGCGTCCGGTGCTGCCGAACGGTACGATTACCTTCGGCTCCCAGACGCATCCGGCAGACGGCAATTGTGCAGTGGTGGTGACAACGCGTGAAAAAGCACGCGAGCTGAGCACCAATAAAAACGCTGAAATACAAGTGATTTCTTATGGGTACCACCGCACCAAGAAGGCACATATGGCCATGGCGGTGGTCCCGGCGGCCCAGATGGCGCTGGACAAAGCCGGTATCGGTATAGCCGACACGAACGTCATTAAAACCCATAACCCTTTTGCTGCCAATGATATCTACATGGCCGCTCAAATGAACATCGATGTCAACGGTTTCAACAATTTCGGCAGCTCGTTGATATTCGGACACCCCCAGGCGCCCACAGCCGCTCGGTTGATT
Source organism: uncultured delta proteobacterium (assembly GCA_963848135.1). Classification (GTDB taxonomy): domain Bacteria; phylum Desulfobacterota; class Desulfobacteria; order Desulfobacterales; family SG8-13; genus JARFQH01. The sequence continues at coordinate 66,598 of CAWKCK010000004.1, read as the reverse complement.
ATCGAAGGTATCGAGGAGACGGTCATGAAGGGCGGTGGATACATGCTCTTTTCCGGATGTGCGGCAGGCGACACGGCCGGGGCACTGGTGCTGAAGATCGGATGAATCGCCAGGCCCCATACGGCAAAACAACATAGAAAGTTTTGTGCACCTTTGGAGAAGCCGCAATATGCAACCTAACGCTATGGCGTGAAATTCTTAATTAAACAAATGTAAACAGAACTTATGATTCTAACTAATGGAGGGAAATTGCCTTCGTCGTTCGGGTAAAGAGTGTAAGGGGTTCAAAAAATCGGGAGGGAAAGGGCCTATGCCCTTCCCCTCAAATCAGTTCAATGATGTCTGGATAAAACAACCGCCGCCGCCACCACCACCACCGCCGTTTTGTGTAGCGGACGAACCTGGGCTAATCGTCACATTGTTCGCCCAGGTTGTTGCGCATTGAACCGCTGTATATGCCGATTCGCCATCCACGTTAATCGCCCGAACCCGGTAACAGTATTCTGTTTCCGGTGATAGTCCTAAATGGATGTAATTTTTAGTATTGGCAGACACAGTGACAAGGGGTGCAAAGGTTAAACCGCCGTCAATGGACCATTCGATCTGAAAGCCGGACTCATTGTCCGCAGTGTCAATCCAACTGATGTCAACTTCTGAATATGATATGGCATCGGTCTTGATATTGGTCGGGGCGGTAGGAAGGTTTGTATCTCGCCCGGTTGTTGCACACTGAACGACAGTATTTGCCGATTCACCCGCCGCGTTTATTGCCCGTACCCGATAACAATACTCAGAGTCAGGCATCAGGCCCGCATGGCTATAGCTTTGAGAATTGACGGGGGTAGTCGCAAGCAACGCAAAGGATGTACCACCGTCGTCGGACCATTCGATCTTGAAACCGGCCTCATTGTCCGCGGTGTCGGTCCAAGTTAGGTCAATCTGAGAAAAAGAAACGGGAATTGCGCTCAGATCGATAGGGGCGGAAGGAGCGGTCGGAACGCCTGTTGGTGGCGGGAAATATGCCACTGTTAATAGGGGCCTGTCTCCAATAGCGGAGGATTCACTTGTCTTGAAATCAACACCGTTCGTCCCCGTCGGTCGGAAGATCCAACCGCGGTTCGCCGAAGGATTATCGACCCAAGCCGCCAGGCTGGTCGTGACATCGATAACATAAGCACCGGTAGCTGATCCAGTGGCCGTGTCGACAAAGGTCCCGTAATCACCAGTCTGAACGCCCGCAGTAGTTCCAAAATCATTGAAAGTCACAGTTTCCTCCCAATCCACTGTCACTTCGTTGACGTTGGCATCATCGCCAACATCAGCCACCACATAGCGGAGGGTGGCCGACTGGATAGTCGCTCCGGCCGGTATCTGTCCGGAGACTTGTCCGAATATGTTGTCGAAACGGACCAATCCGAACTTCGGCTGCCCGGTGGTCCCCGGGAAATCACTATCCCAGCCAGCCAACAAGTCGTTACCATGGGCTTGTCCGGACTCGGAACCCAAAATATTTGTATCCACGTTATCAAAATATGCATCGACACCCTGCCTGTAAGTCACGATCGTCGGCCCGGTCATGGTCGTTTCACAATCAACGGATGTATACGCGGATGCGCCGGCTGCGTTAATGGCGCGAACCCGGTAGCAATATTCCGTACCTTCCATCAGGTTTGCATGTGAATAGGTGGACGTCTTCGGGGCAATAACGGCCAGCAGATCAAAGGTGCTACCCCCGTTAAATGACCACTCAATTTCAAAACCGGCTTCATTGGTGGATGTATCCGTCCAACTCACGTCTATCTGTGAAAACGAATTGGCTAACGCATTTAATCCCGTTGGCGCAGATGGGGGGGCTGAGGGCCTGTCGCTCATATCGTAAAACAAGGCAAATTCCTGGGACGTCGTCGTTGTCCCCATGACGGGATCGTCGCCATACAAGTCGAGCAGAGTAGAATATGTTGTAAAAGTAATCTCATTAAACGACGGAGAAAATGTCATATATCGAAGCCAACCGTTTCCGCCATTGGGAAGAATCTGATAGTTCGAGAGCAGCGAGTATATGGTGTTGCCGCCGATGACATCCGTCCGCATGCCTTCTGTGCCATTGTGACCGCCCAGCATGAGAAACAGATTGGGGTTATTTTTCAAGGCGTTGAATATGACGAGTCCTGAGGAAGTAAAATCTGCCGGATCACCTGCATGCAGTAGTATGTGTGTAACGACGATAGCCCGTCGGACAGACCATTTTTTCAAAAGCGCGTTCGCCCAATTGAGAACATCGCCCCCGGCTCCCTTAGCGATATTGACGACGATAAAATCCATACCGCCAGCACTGAAGAGTGTAAAATTGTTGTCATTTTTCGTCGAGGAATACGAACCTCCGTAATAGCTTCTTCCCATGAATCGATCGATACCGAAGAATTGGTTATACAGGATGGCCGGCTGGTCATGATCGCCCGGCAACACGCCGTAAGGTATCCCCTCCGGAAGGTTCGTCGCGAAAGGATCCTCCAACACACTCATCGCCAAGTCGGCATTTTCCCACTCGGTTTGTTCTCCGGCGTTTTGGACGAGGTCTCCCACATGAGCAACATGAGCGATATTCTTGAGCCCCCGATTACCGGCAATCCATTGGGTTTGATTTAAAAAGATATCCGGATACGTCCAGGAATAGTATTGGGTGTCTGGCAACACGACAATCGTAAAGTCATCAGCTGCCTGAGCGGGGATAGGAACGCAAAGGCTTGATATTGTCGCTGCGATGAACACCAACACCACCAAGCCGAAAAAACATGCTCGGGGGAATGTATTGGTAGATGATTTGCGTGTTTTTCTTATCATTTTTTCAAGGTTTGGTAGCTTGGGTTCAATGCCATGATCCGTTCCCAAATAGACTATTTCATTCTTTTTTCGTGCCAACTCACCCCTGTGACCCCATTAAACGTTGCCAAGGCCGGCATCTTTATGAGGCGATGTATTGAACGATTCATAAAATACTGTGTAATAATTGTTAGTTAAGGGATATGCCGTCAGAGCCGAGCTAACGTGTTTTTGGTATTGTACTCTTGATTGCCTCCAGAATCAATCATATCTACAAAAAATGATTGAGTTTAAATTGTGAAATACTTTTCACAATAATTGGCAGTTCATTTCACAAAATCACCTCATCAAATTACGCCACCAACGAATTAAAGTGTCACATATTGACAGTATTTTTTATTTACTCTTCCGAACAAACGGTTAAGCCTTTCTGCCATACGCGGTAATGTGCTCGGGAAGTCGCGAATCACTGCCGTACATGAAATGTTTCTGCATGTTTTCCGAGTACCGGCTCGCTTTGGGTTTACGACCCATCGCCTCGGCAACTTCACGGATGTGCATCGGAGCCGCACCGCAACATACACCAATATAACGTATGCTCATCTTCCAGGCTTCCTCGGCAAAATCACGGATTTCATATCGATTGCAGTAGAGCGGATCAAGGGCGGTTGGAAAATTTCTATTATGGGGTGAATGAACTCTGCAACCCTTGTTGTCGTCGAGGTTGAAAAAGGTCGGCTGCTCAGGCGTCGTCCGGTAGGGAACCGGCAGCGCCGCCACATGGCATCTGACCGCATCGCGGATATCTTTTAAGTAAGGCACCATGGTTACCGGACCCCGAAAACAGTTCATCCCGACCACGTCAGCGCCCCTCTGCTCCAATTCCTTACACGTATCGGCAATTTTCCAGTTGTCCCGCATGATATTCTCGCCCATCGGAGCAATAGTGATTACTGCCGGCAAGCCGGTCTTTTTGATGATATCCAGAGCACAGAAAGCCTCTTCCGCAAAGTAGAATGTTTCGCCGATAATGAAATCAACCGCCTCCTCAGCCGACCAGTTGACCATTTCTTCGAACATTTCACGGACCTGATTATGGCTATTTTTATCTACGGGGTTCCAAATATTGGAGTTGGAAATGTTTCCAGCGACCAGGCTTGGCTCCTGCCCTTCATCGACCTCACCGGCAACTTCTCTGGCAATTTTCAATGCCGCCCGGTTTAAGGGCTCCAGCAAGTACTCTTTGTCGATAATCCGCATCTTTTCCCGGTGGGCATTGTAGGTGAAGGCCTGGATCACGTCCGAACCGGCATGCTGAAAATCTTTGTGCAACGCTTTGAGAGCTTCGGGATGCTCCAGAGCAACTTCGGGAACGAATTCTCCGGCAGTCAGATAGCCTCTACGTTCCATTTCGAACAGGTAGCCTTCAGCGCAGACAATACCATCCTCGTCCAACCGTGTTATCAGGTCTCTCTTCATATCTCTTCCTCGCTCGAGTATCCCCTTCACCCCCCGAAAAGCCGGAGGAATTGATTGTAATCCGTTCAAAGTTGACAAACTATTACGCTCGACAATACGGCGTTAAAATCTTCGTCAATATGCTCATTTATTGCACATAAACTTTGCTTTTTTGTAGGATTTTGCCTTGTTTTGCCGGCGTTCATGACGTTCTTAACAGCCTGAAAAGTAACTCCTGTAACTGGCGGGCTCTGGGAGTCACTCCAAAAAGTTTGGGGATTTACCGATGGGTATTAACTGAATTGGATTCTAAATTTAAAGAATATTAAGCATGAAACGCTGGATGGCAACCTCTCCTGAATCGTATCTATTCAAGCCTTTTATAAGGAGCATTGATCAATTCCCGGTCCCGAGATGTGCTATTTTCTGCAAGATTCAAGTTACATTCTGTTATCCCCGGCCCCGCTGCCAACGCCGGTCCGGCGGCGGACACGCGGCCCAGCACCGCCGGCCGGCCGCCAGTCACGGGGCTGACGGACGGTGTGAAGCAAATGAAGTTTGTTTTGTTTTTTCAAGCGATAGTAAATCAATGCCCAGGCACAGGGGACATCGGCGTAAATCTCGCAGCTTCCATTTTGGGACCCTCCGCACGGCCCGTTGAACAGACTCTTGGCGCAACGGGCCACCGGACAAATGCCACCGGTATGTGAGAGGACACAGTCTCCGCAGCCCTGACACACTTCCTGCCAAATGCCCACATCGTTTGACGCCCCGAAAAAAGTTGTGTTCAACGCCGGTATAACCGGCAACGGTTCGAATACATCGCCAACTGTCTGCACGCCGCAGCCGCAGGCCAAAGACAAAATCGCATCTGTACCGGCCGGCAGTTTTTGGTGGACGGCAACCAAGTCCCGCTCGCATTGCCTGACAATCGTGCCCGTTTCAAAAATCGGTGGCGATCCGCCAAAAAGGGTACTCCGGGTCAACTCGAGCGCCAACTGACGGGCTTCGCGATCACCCCCGGAAAGACAGACCGTCACGCAGCTCCCACAACCAAGAACCATTACCTTTCTGTATCCAGACAGACTGGTCGCGATTTCTTCCAACGGTTTGTTGTCCCCAACGATCATTTTAAAACCTCTCGTCATTCGATCGGCCGGGATAAAAATGGGCCTTGGCCAATTGGTTTACTTCCTGTCTGTGTCGGGGACAAAATGGTTCAATCGCATCCCCGCCCCCATCGGCAACTGTTTTTTTGAACTCCACGGTGTAAAGCGGTTCGCCGCAAACGTTGCAGCGAACAAGATCGAGTGTGGTAACGTCCTCCCAGGGAGCTTGCAGAAAATGCTGAAATTCGATGGCTTCTTGAGGACAAACACGCCAGCACTGCCCACAGCGGGCACACAGTGCCATGTTGTGCCGCAGCGTCCTTTGTTGATCCCGGTCTTCGTAGCCCAGAGCAGTGGCCGGGCAGTTCTGGACGCAAGACAAGCAGCCGTTACATTTATCGTTTACGCGAAAGTACGCCATAGACTCCCTCCGCTCCGTTGCTGTTATCGGGCCGATTTTCCAAGAGCTGCTCGCGCAGCCGATTTTCTGAGCCGCTGACTCGGCATCAGGTAGTCTTCACGGAAATCCAGGGCACGGGAAAAGCAATAATCCACACACAGCGGCTTACCGCCGCAAAGGTCACACTTGAACACTTTTTGGCGTTCCGCATCGAAACCGATCGCCCCGAACGGGCAGGCCGCACTGCACATCCGACAGCTGATGCACCGCTCGTAGTCGACCATGACACGATCAAGTTCACTGTCACGGTAGATCGCTTCCCGGGGACAGACCGCCATACAGGGCGCATCCTGGCAATGCTGGCAGATAACCGGCAGATATTTTTCCTCGCTTTCCAGCTGTAAAATCCGGATGCGGGCCCGGGCCGGATTACGCGCCCCTGATTTCACCATGGAGCATACCAGACGGCAGAGGCGGCAACCATTGCAATTCTTTGGTTCTGTTACGAGCACGCGTCTTGGCATTAATCAATCTCCAATTCGCCGCAAAACGGCATGATACAATGTTTTATTCTTTCTCGAAGGCCTTCCCCCTGCGATCGATCTGACGGCTGATGGCCTCGGCCGCCGATTTGGTCTGGTCCACGAGCTGTTTCATTCTATCGTCGCTCATACGCGGTTTGAATCCGACGATCCAAATGGCCGACAAGGGTTGGTCGGCGGCCTTGATCGGCGCCGCCACGGCCCGAACCCCGGAGATGTATTCTTCATCGTCAGTGGCAAATCCGTTTATCTTGACGTCACGCAGCTCTTTTAAGTATTGCGCGGGATCGACGATCGATCGCTCCGTGAAACGGGGCAAGCCCCTGTCGCGAATGATCTTCGCGGCCTTCTCACCGGTCATAGCCGCCAGAAAAACCTTTCCGGTAGCTCCGGCGAAAATTGGGAGCGTCGTGCCCACAGGTGATGTGATCTTCAGGTCCTGATTCGATTCGACGATATCCAGGATCGTTACGTGCTCAATGTTTCTGACGCCAAAAAAAACGGATTCCCGCGTGTCGTTCATGAGGTCTTCAAGGTATGGCCGGGCCACGTCTTTCAAATCGATCCGTGCGTAGGCCGACCGGCCCAGTTCGAAGAGTGTGACTCCCAAAGTGTATTTCTTTGTCCGGTGATCACGGATGACCGCGCCCACATCTTCAAGGGCCGAGGCAATGCCGAAAACAGTGCTTTTGCCGAATCCCAACTCCCTGGCCAGGTGACTGAGTTTCATTCCCCGGGGGTTTCTGGAAATGAGGCGCAGGACCTGAAAGGCTTTGCCGACGATCGGGGCTTTGTATTTCTCTGTCATTGTTCTCTATACTGAACGTTTATTTTGGTATTATCGTATACCTTGGCAGAGATGATTGTCAACCGTAAAACCTATATAAAAATCATTATAATATTAAATATCCCACTTTTCAACTTGACAAGAATGCCGGTTCTGGTAAAGTGATAAAAATTATTAGTTCATTATGATGAACACTTAAAAATTGCTTTCACCTTCCGAAAAGGAGATTGCCATGGCCATCGAACGAGAGCAAAAGTCAACTGCCGAAAGCCTCCGCCAAACCCGGACTTACGGCAAATTCAGGTGCCACAATCCGAGTTGCATGGGCCGTCTTCAACCCGAAGCCGGTCAGACACAGGTCAAATGCCCAGAATGCAGCCTGGAATTCCGCGTTTATTGGATTCGGCCCGATTTTCCGCGAATCCGTGGCCCGGTCTGGGATGTCAACCGCAAGCTGGCCCAGGATGCACTGAAGAAGAAGGGAGGTCAAAATGCCGTTAAATAGGAAAATTGCCTTCATCAACCTTTCTACCGGCGACGTTGACATCAAGCCTATTTCGCCGGAAGTGCGTAAAAAATATCTCGGCGGACGCGGTCTCGATGCCTATCTGCTTTATAATCACACCAAGAAGGGCTGTGATCCACTGGGTCCTGGTAACGCACTGATTATCAGCGGCGGTATTCTGACCGCCACATGCGCCTCGGCCACGGCCCGTACCCATATCATGGCAAAATCACCGCTCACGGGTCTGCTGGGAAGCGCCAATATGGGCGGGTTTTTTGCTCCCGAACTGGCTTGGGCCGGATTTCATCACCTGGTGATCACGGGTAAAGCCGAAAAACCTGTCTATATCTACGCCCACGACGGTCGGATTGACATCCGTGATGCCGGCCACCTGTGGGGTAAAACAACCACCGATACCCAGTGGGGTATTCGCGAGGAACTCGGTGACGAGGAAATCAAGAGTTGTGTCATCGGACCGGCGGGGGAAAACCTCGTTCGCTACGCCAACGTCATGACCGGCATCAAAAATGCCGCCGGTCGGACGGGCATGGGCTGTGTCATGGGATCCAAGAATCTCAAGGCTGTCGCTGCCCGGGGCACCTTGGATATAAAGATTGCCCACCCGATAGAGGCCCTCGAATATAACAAACGTTTCATCGATCAGATCACCAGCGCCAAGGTCAATCAGACCCAGGGCACCCTCGGAACACCGTTCATTTGGGGCGCGACAAACTCCTGGGGCGGCTTGCGCACCCGTAATTTCCAGTACAACCAGTGCGAATACGCCGATGATATCGAACCCGAACGTATCGATGAAATCGCCGAGGAGACCATCGGTCCGCACCACATGACCGGCTGTTTTGCCTGCCAGGTGCATTGCCGCGCACAGTACAAAATACCGACAGGACCCTATGCCGGTAAATACGACGAAGGTCCCGAGTATACGAGTCAAGGCGCATTTGGCTCCCTACCGGATTGCACCAGTGCCGAGACTGTCCTTGCTGGTAACCACCTCGTGAATCAATATGGTGTCGACAATCTGGAAATCGGCAGCATGATCGCCTGGGCCATGGAGCTCCGCGAGAAAGGCATTATTACCGACAAACAGGCCGAAGGATTGGACCTGAGGTTCGGCAACGATGAAGTCGTCCTCGAAATGATCCACCGCATCTGTATGCGCGATGGGTGGCTGGGGGACACTCTGGCCGACGGCGGCATTCCGGCAGCCGAAAAAATTGGGAAAAATGCCTTCGATTATCTCATACAGGTCAAGGGCATGAACAACCTGCACTCGGACGAACGGGCCACCCCGGCCCTGGCTCTCAACATTGCCACCGCCTCGAGGGGTTCGGACCATCTGCGCAGCCGCCCAGCCATCGACCTCTATCATTTGCCCGAACCGGTCCTGCGTAAAATCTACAGCAATCCGGTTCCCTACGACGGCCCCCTCAGCTCCGAACACACCGCCTATGACGGCAAGGCCTGGCAGGTCTTCTGGCAGGAAAACTGCTACATGGCTGTGGATTGCCTTGGAATCTGCAAGTATCACACCGTATTTCTAGGAGCGACCCTGCCGAACTTCGAAGACTGGCCCAAGGTGATTTACTACAATACCGGTCTGGAACTGACATCCAACGAAATATGGGACATCGCTGAACGGTGCAACATGATAGAGCGCCTCTTTAATCTAAGGGAAGGACTCTCGCGCTCCGACTTAAAGAAAGGCGATATGCTCAACCACCGCTATTTCGACGAACCCTGCCAGCGCGGGGCCCCAGACGTGGTGGGCCGCGTGATCGACCGTGAGAAATTTAACCGGATGATCGACGAATTTTACGCACACAAGGGCCTCGATGAAAACGGTGTTCCGAAACCAGAGACTCTTAAACGGCTCGACCTGGAAAACGAACCGTCCCACCTGCTATAGCCCTGCGGGTCGAATTGCGAAAGGAGAACGAAATGGAAAAAGTTCTAATGATCGACCATGAAAAGTGCACTGGATGCCGCCTGTGCGAACTGGTGTGTGCGGTTAAACATGACGGTATTTCCAATCCGGTCCGCAGCCGGATCAGGGTTGTTAAGTGGGAAGCCGACGGCGTTTATATTCCCATGTCCTGCCAGCAGTGCCAAGACGCCCCCTGCCAGATCGGTTGCCCGGTTGGGGCCATATCCCACGACGAAGAGCTGGGACGCGTGGTGGTCGATTACACCACTTGCATCGGCTGTCGTACCTGCGTGTCAGTGTGTCCTTTCGGCGCGATGAATTTTAACACCGTCGACCGCAAAGTGATCAAGTGTGATCTCTGCGACGGCGATCCACAGTGCGTCAGGTTCTGCGAAGTCAAGGCCGTAGATTTCGTGAATGCCGGGGATGTGAGCATTCTGAAGAAAAGAGAGGCCGCGCAGCGACTGTACAGTGCCGAAAACAGGTCAGCCGCCATACATTCCGAGTAACCTGAGTCTATTAAACGGCAGACGGCCCTTTTCCTTTTGTTAAATCGAGGCGTCTGCCGTTTATCATTAAATCCCTTCTTTCTCAAAATCCCCGAATATACTTAAGTGGTTATTAAAAAAACATTCGGTTATTCGAACGTTTTTTGATGACCACATATACCACCCTTCCGTATTGCAGAATGTATTCCTGATAGCGGTATAAACGTATTGTGTTGACGCCGGTCCTATTTTTTATATATAATACATTTGTCATACAATGCATAACAAAAGAGGGCTGTATGAATGTCGCGTTTAAATTCGAAGGCTACCGTGTCCTTTTGGTCCATAATCAGGATGACTTATGGGATGACATTCACCTGAAGCTTATCGATACAGGCTGCACCCTCTTTGCGGTCAATTCGGCCAAGGATGCCTCGAGTCTGATCGCATTAATGGGCTTTGACATCATCATCAGCGATTCCAACCTGTCCGACGCCAACGGCATGACATTGCTGCAATCGGCCAACGAAACCAATCGAGGTGCCGTCAAAATTATGCACCATAGAAAGGCGAACGATGACATCCGCTGGCATCTAATATTGGAGGGTGCCGACGCTTTGGACCAGAAATACCTTGAAATATACGGAATGTTGTCGATACTTTCCGATCAGTCCCAGGAAGGCTACGAACGAACTGGACAATACATAGGCAGGGTATTCGAAGAATTGCGGGCTGAAAGTTCAGCGGTTCTGCACTAATAATATTGCTGCGACTGAAATTACTTTTCAGTCGCCGCGAACCATCATCTCCCCCAGGCGTTTCTTACTTGTCGGTCTTTATCGATGACTTAACATCGAACAGGAAATCGTCATATTTTTTCACTCCCGGGCTCAGCCGGAGGGCCTCTTTAGCATCAAACATGGCCCGCTCCAAATCCCCTTTTTGAAACCAGGTCTGCCCCCTGCCGTAATAGGCCGAATCAAATTTAGAATCGATAGAAATGGCCTTGGTGAAATCGGCTATGGCTTTATCGAATTGTTGCATGTTGTAATAATCCCAAGCACGATTGTTGTAAATGTATTTTGCGTATGAGTGCCTCGGTTTCAAGGCAAGGGCGTGGGAGAAATCCTTAATCGATAGCTCGTACTGCTTATTGAGCAGATAGGCGTGACCACGGGCTTCCAAGATGATGAATCTCGATTCCGTTTCGCTGTTTGGGGACAACTCCAAAGCTCGCGTGTAATCATATATCGCCTTTTCATAATCCCTGCTCTTAAAATAGGCCCGTCCCCGGTCGAAATAGATTTTGTAGTTTTCGCGGTCGTTCGGTTCGATTTCCAGGGCCTGGGTGAAATTGTCGATTGAACGATCGTACTCCATTCTCTCATAAAATATCTGTCCCTGTTCATAATAATTTTTGGCCAATTTGTTGGAGGTGCTGGAACATGCGACCAGAACGATAACTTGCAGCCCAATGACGGCCCAAGAAAAAAATCTTTGAACTCGGAATTTTTCTTTCATAATCACACCCTTCTTTCTTAAACTCAGTATGGATGGAAACGCGCTATGAAACAAGAAAATTCTGAAACAATACAGCAAACCCCAGGAATGCCAAAAAGCCCATAACATCGGTTCCGGTCGTTAGAATGATACTCGAACTTTGGGCCGGGTCTATCCCTATTCGTTTCATTCGAATCCCTCTTTCAATACCAGTACCTAAATGGCCCCGTCAAATTCGTGTCTGTATCGCACCACACCGCGAATGTTCTCAAATTCTTTAGCGGCGAAGACGAGGGCCATGAAAACATCATCGGGCACGCCTTCCCACTGGCATTTGAGTCCCAGTGTCGACGCAGGCACAAACCCAAATCGGGGATAGTAGCCCACGTGGCCGAGAACGACGACAAAGGGGCAGCGCTTGACTTTCAACAATTCCAGGCCACGCACGACCAGAGCGGAACCGACCCCCTCACGTTGACGCTGAGGCAAAACCGCCATTGGCGCGAGCCCCATACCGACGGCTTCCTCAAGGTCATCCTCGACGGTTACCGGGCTAAAAAGTATATGCCCGATAATGACACCATCAACCTCCGCGACGAGCGATAGCAACCTTTCACAATTTTTGCGCAGTGCATCCACGATTCCGGCTTCCTGCGGCTGACCGAAAGCATGCTCGTTGACATTCCGGATGGCTGGAATGTCAACGGGGATTTCTTCACGGATGATAAACGCCTTATTTTGCATGGGCAATCTCGAATCTATCCTTCAGGTAATAAATTCGGTTTACGGTAGCTCAACCCTCTCGTCGTAAAATTCCGCCGCTTCGAAAAACCGCGCATAATTGAATTTGCCAAACCAGCTCATATACTCCTCTGCCGGTCGCGTACGTTTCTCCAGTGTACGCCAAATGTCGACGGGCACATCCCAGTCAGCAGCCTCGAGGTTTGCATTCAGCTGGTCCAGTTTTCTGACCCCGATAATAACCGCGCTGACAAAATTCCGGCCGAGCGGCCAACCGATGGCCAGTTTCGCCATGGGTATGCCCGCTTCCTTCGCAACCTCTTCCAGTATTTCAGCGGTTTTGAAACCTTGAGTAGTCCAGAATCGGGGACCATCCACCTGGGTGCGGAATGCGTGCCGGGTGCCCTCGGCTGGGTCCGTCATACCCTTGTACTTCCCGGTCAAGAGACCACCACCGAGGGGACTGTAAGCGGTGAGGCCGATGCCGCTGTCGATGGCCGCGGGAATGACTTCGCGTTCAAGTTCGCGGTGAATCAGGCTATAGATGTACTGCCCCGCCACCAGGCGCTCGAGGTTGGACCGCGTCGATACTCCGGCAGCCTTTGCCATCTGCCAGCCGAACATGTTGCTGCACCCAATGTAGCGGACCTTTCCCTGTCGCACCAGATCGTCCAGAGCACGCAGGGTTTCTTCGTAGGGCGTTATCGGATCGGGGCCGTGGATGTAGTACAGATCGATATAGTCGGTCTTCAAGCGCTTCAAGCTGTCTTCGCAGGAGGCAATGATATGTTTGCGCGATACGCCGAACTGATTCGGTTTCTGCCCCATGGGGAAGTAGCACTTCGAGGCGATGACAAGATCATCCCGTTTCACCTGGCTCAAAAATGTGCCGACAACCTCCTCGGAGCGCCCTGCGGCATAGACATCCGCACAATCGATGAAATTGCCTCCGGCGTCGATATACGCCTTCATGATGGCCTGGGCCTCTGCTTCGCTGCAGCCCCAGTCGGCCGTTCCGAAGGTCATAGTGCCCAGGGATATTCTGGAAACCAGCAAACCTGACGATCCCAGGAAACGATATTTCATGATCATCCCCCTTTTGGATAATGGGTGTCATCGATTCTGTCCTCGTCGCTTAACCAATCCCCCGTCGTACGGAATGACGACCCGCTGCAGGCGTCCCCGCCGGACGGTAATTTACCAGGACCATTCCAACACCGACCATGCCTAAAGCAAGGATCAGCCGAATCGTTATGACTTCGCCGAGCATAAGTGCTCCGCTTATCAATACACCGAATACCGGCACAAAAAAAGTGAAAGCATGCAGGAGGCTGACCGGATATCGGTAAACCATTTCAAACCAGATAATAAATGAGATAGAGGCAACGATTATACATTGATAGAAAAGCGAGACACCGGTTAGAAAGGAAAACCCGGAGATAACCGGATCCTCGGCAAAAAAACTGAGACCGAGAAGAAGCGGCGCCGAGAAGATCAGCTGGTAGAACACCATTTGTAACGGCAGGGCTCTGTCAACCAGAAATCGTTTGATGTAAATGGTGGTTGCGGCCCAGAGCACGCCGCCGCCAATGGCCATCAAGTCACCCTGCAACATGCCTTTTGCCAACGGCTCCATGTTTCTGAGAAACAGGAAAGCCACGCCGGCGAACGCCAGGAGGAGCCCCATCACCTTCCACCGGTTGAGCCGATCGCCTTTAAGAAAAAAATGTGCCCCCAAAGCAACGAATAAAGGCGCCGTATAAACGAAAACATAGGTGCGGGATGCCGATGTATTTTGAAGCCCAAGGTAGATGAGGGCAAACTCGAGTCCAAACAGCAGACCGGCCACCGCTCCATGAGCAACGATAGCCGCTTTAGGAAAAAGGGTGACACCTCGGAATCTCATCCAGAGAAATATGACGAACCCGGCAACGAGGGAGCGCAGGCCAGCCATGAAAAGAGGCGCCACATCCCGAGCGGCAAACTTGATGAATGCCATGTTGGCTCCCCAAGTCATGGCAATCGCAATCAGAACAATCACCGGTTGCCAGCGGAGTTGGGCGCGATACATTATGATGATCCGATACGCTGGCCGATTCGGATCAGCCGCCGGCCAGCATTAGGGTGATATGCATTTGGTCGCCATCCCTGGTCGGTTTAGCCAATTCATTCGGATAGGCGCTCGCCATGTTCAGATATATTTCAATTGTTCGCAGAAGTTTGCCGCTGGAATCGAAAACCTGCGGCTCCAGTTGCGGATAACGCCCGACAAGATTCTTGAGACACTCGCCAACCGATTGACCCTCTGCATCGACCGACGCCAAACCATCAGCGAATTGACGATGGGTCTTGTGAAGATGTATGGTGACACTCACAGGCGACTCCTGTTCCCCTATTGATCTGCCCGCATATTTCATGAATAGGTTATATAATCAAGAAAGCAAACTGTTGCCGGATGCTCACGATTTCAATAACCTGCTTCAGCCCGTAAAGCAAGTCGTAACCCGATCTGTTGGACTCTCTCAAATATGACATCAATAAAACATTCGATGGCTGCTGCCAAAGACCGACCGAAGATGGTCATCCTTACCAGTTACGCTTCCGGAGCGTCTTACGGACTTCTGGGACCCCAAATGGCTGCTACGATCATACGCGACACCACCCCGTATGAGTGCATTGTCATCGGCGTTGCGAGGGAAGATGATCCGAAAAGGCTGTTAGAGGTCCTCGGCGGGCATTTCGGGTCACAACGACCCGTCATCGGGTTCTCCCTGCTCAGCGGAGCATCGATTCTGGTCTCCTTGGCCGGAGTCCTGAAACAAGACGGCGCCACCACCTTGCTGGCAGGACCCCAAGCGGAAACGGACTTCAGGGGCGAGCCGGGTCACATCAAACACCCCCATCGTTTCAAAGGCCACTCGAACCAATTTTCATTTGCCCTCCAAGGACCGGCCGAACAGATAAGGCCGTTTCTAACGAACATTGATGCTCGCGTGGGAAAGCGCCTGCCGGGGTTCGTTCGCCGAAAGGATGGCGGTCGTATTGGCAGTGTCTCCATGCAACGATGGAATCGGAAATTTCTGGGTCATGTCGACTGGAACACACTCTTCCGGCTGGACGGCACATCCCTAAAAGCATTGGCGCCCTCGTCCGCTCAGGTGCTGCAGCAGATCGGATGTCCGCACGCTAAACGATCTCTGGCGGTCGATATCGACTATCCAACGGCACTCGCCGCCCCAGGAACCCGGAGTATCCGCACCAAAACCGCGGGCTGCAGTTTCTGCGATGTGGCCATCGACAAGGGCTTTCAGGGTGCGCTCGATGTTGAATCCGTCCTTTCACAGATCAGGTGTCTGCCCGAAACTGCCGGGCAACGTAAGATACCCTTTGAACTGATCAATGAAAATCCCCTTCCCGGACTGCCCCATCTTCTTCGCGCGACTGCAGAGGCCCGATTGATGCTGTCTGAAATCCACTTGACCTTGCGGGCCGACTGGCTGCTGCGCGGGAAATCTCATTTGCGAGCGGCCCTTCGCAAGGCCCGTGAGTTTGGACTGCGTATCGTCCTGTCCTCGGTCGGGTTTGAATCTTTCGACAACAGGATCCTTCGAAATTTGAACAAAGGGATCAGCGTTGACACGAATCTGGCCGCTGTCGAATTGATGCGGCAGTTAAAAAACGATTATCCTGATGATTTTGGCTACCTCAGGCACGAGGGCGGTAATCATGGATTCATCCATCCGACGCCCTGGGATACACCCGAATCCGAAGCCAGGATTCAAAATGTGATTGCTGCTAACAACCTGGCTGCAGACATTCTGCCGAATCACAGCACACCCCTTATTATCCACCACGCCTCGGCCCTCGGTGACTGGATTCGGGCGCTCGAAGGCGAAACCGGCCTGAGTTATCCCCGCCAAAACTCCTGGGTATCCTGGTGGGACCAACCGGTCTGACCGGCTATTTAATATACCACGCTGTTACATCAAAATTTGCTTGACATCCCCCGGATAGTCATATAGCTACATTTTAGCTGTATAGCCATCATATTATGAATCATATTCAATTTCAACCGCCTGACCTTGGGCACCTCTCGAGGAGACCCGACATGAGAAGACTAACGATTTGTTTTCTGGCCATCGTGCTTTTTGGTTTCCACTCTCCCGCGGCGGATCTCTTTGCTGCAGAACCGATCATCATCGCCGTTCCCACGTCACTGGGATTCCTGGAGGGCAAAGAGTCTCACAAGGCCGTGCAAATGGCTGTCAGTGAGATCAATGCCAAAGGCGGGGTCAAGGTGGGGAGCGAGATGCGCCCCCTGCAAGTCGCCGCCATCGACATCCGCGATGCGGCGCCCGGGGTGCCGGTGCCGGAAGCCCTGCTCGGTATTGAAAAAATCATTCTCGAAAAGAAACCGGCCGCCATCGTGATCGGTCCTTTCCGTTCCGAAGCATTGATGGCCGGAATGGACATCATTGCCAAATATAAGGTCCCCATGCTCGGCACCATTGCCATGAGCCCTGGGTCGGAAAAAAAGCTCAAAGAAGATCCGGACAAATACAAATACATTTTCAGGACCTGCCTGAATGCCGTCCATTTGGTCAAATACCTGGCGGGAACCATGGGGCTGATCAACAAGGAATACGGGTTCAACAAAGTCTATGTGCTGTATCAGGATGTGGCCTGGGCCCGGGCAACGGCGGGGTTTGTGAAAAAGATGTACTTTGACAAGGCCGGCTGGACGGTTGTGGGAGAAGAGGCCTACCCCACCGGCACATCCGATTTTTCTTCCGCATTGATGAAAGCCCGCGCCAGTGGCGCCCAGGTGATAATGCCGATTTTCGACATGCCCCAGAGTGGCATCCTGGTCAAACAGTGGAAGGCAATGAAAGTACCCGCCATTATGGCCGGGTTCATCTCGCCGTTAGCCGGATCCGACGCCTGGAAGACCTTCGACAAGAAAATCGGTGGCGCCATGAACAGCATCTTCGAACTCGGCAGCGCCATCGCCAGCGACAAAGTTCCAGCCTCTGTCAAATTCGACGATGCTTATAAAAAGACCTACAAAAAACCGCTGCAGGCCGGCCACGGTCCCGCGCCGTCATACGAATCTGTCTACATCCTGGCAGAGGCCATCGAACGTGCCGGCAGCATCGATCCCGATGCCCTTGTCGCAGCTATTGAAAAAACGGACCGCAACGGCGTCATGGGCCGTATCCGCTATGATGAAGGGCATCAAGCCGTGTACGGTTTTGACCCTGCAGAAACGGCTGTGGCCGCTGTTTTTCAGTGGACCGACAGCGGGCAACGCGTCATCGTGTTCCCGGAATCCATCGCCGAAGGCAAAATAACACTGCCTGCCGGACTCAAATCGTTGAAATGACACCCGTAGCCCTGTCATTTGCGGTTGTACACCCGGCCAGGAATAACGGACGGCCACCGCGGATAGCACACTTTTGACCCTACCACGGACAATCCGCGCGAAGACGATCGCTAACCTGAACCCATACACTTACGACGACTGCTGCACTCATGTTCCTGGGTACCGTTATTTACGCCATCATCAATTCCGTTATCCTGGCATTGATGGCCATCGGGTTTAACCTGACCTTTGGCATCAGCGGAGTGGCCAACTTTGCCTACGGCGCACTGTATATCTTTTCAGCCTACACCACTTGGATGGGTCTTAATCTGGCGGGACTGCCCTACCCCGTTGCCGCCGTGTTCTCCGTCCTGTTGACCATGCTGGTCGGAGCGGCCATGTACCGGTTTGTCCTGCTGCGCGTTCGGGGCCAAGCACTATCGGAAGTCATCGCCACATTTGGCATTGGGCTGGCGATACTGGAAATCTTCCGTTACCTCGGTTTTGTCGGATTCGAATATACCCTTCCGGTCTTCATAGACGACAGCATTATCATTGCCGGTGTCTACATCGATATGCAACGCCTGTTGATCGTCATCATCGGCACGGCGGTCATTTTCTTGCTCTGGTGGTTTACGCATCACACTCGGCTGGGGTTGGCGTTTCGCGGAATCGCCCAGGACGAACGCACCGCCCTGACGCTCGGTATCGATTCTGACCGAATTGCCCTGCTGAGTGTCGCCATGGGCGCCGGAATGGCCGCGTTTGCCGCAACGATAATTATCCCACTCGGCAGCATTGCGCCCGCTGAAGGATACGACGTGCTGATCAAAGCCCTGGCCGTGTGCATTATCGGCGGGTTGGGCAGTACGGGGGGCGTTCTGGCAGCCAGTTTTCTGATCGGTTTTGCCGAACGGTTCACCGACACCTATGTAAGTTCCCATTGGACGATGATCGTCAGCCTGGCCGCCATACTTGTCGTTCTCGCCGTCAAACCGTCCGGACTGTTCGGTGATCAAAAGGAACTGGAAGAAAGGATTTAAGAGCGTGCCCAAGCGCAAGGAACGCATTGACCGTGGAATCAACGTCAGATCCGGCGACGTGTTCGCCTTGTGCGGCTGGCGCGAAATGCTCTAT
Organism: uncultured delta proteobacterium; assembly: GCA_963848135.1. Classification (GTDB taxonomy): domain Bacteria; phylum Desulfobacterota; class Desulfobacteria; order Desulfobacterales; family SG8-13; genus JARFQH01. The sequence continues at coordinate 47,804 of CAWKCK010000004.1, read as the reverse complement.
CTCGCCGGCCCGCGGTTTCTTCCGGTCTTGATTTGCCTTTTACTGCCTCTGGTGCTGGGCACCTACTGGCAGAAAGTCCTGCTCTCGGTGGCCGTATTCGCCCTGCTGGCTATCAGTTGGGACATTCTGGCCCAGACAGGTATGATATCCTTGGGGCAAGCACTCTTTTTCGGCATGGGCGCCTACATCACGGGCATCCTCAACCACTATTGGGAGATGCCACCGGTGGTGACGATACCGATAGCTGCGGTGGGCGGAGGATTGATTTGCACGGCGCTACTGCTGCCGGTTCTACGCCTCAGGGGGATCTATTTTTCCATGGTGACGTTGATCCTGCCGCTGATGCTGGTACGATTGATTGAGGCCACGCGCATTTTCGGTGGAACCGAAGGCCTGACCGGAATGACCCCAATTCCGTCCAAATGGCTGGAGCTGTATGTGATCATCGGTGCCATGCTGGTGGCCCTGTTCGGGTTCCGTCGCATGCTGAGCGCCGATTACGGCCTGGTCCTTAAGGGCATCCGCGACAACGACCGCTCGGTCCTCAATGCCGGTATCAACATATACTGGTACAAAACCCAGGCACTGCTGATCGCGAGCGCCATCGGCGCCTTCGCCGGTGCATTTTTGACCCATGTATACATGTTTGTCGGTATGCCCGTGTTCGCGCTCGACTATTCGATATTACCGATAGCCGCCGCTGTGGTCGGCGGTCCCGGATCCCTGGCCGGTGCCACCCTGGGCGCTTTTATCCTGGTACCGCTTTCAGAACTCCTGCGTGGCGCCGGCGGACTGCGTATCGTGTTCTACGGTGTTTTCTTAGTGATATTTATCGTCGCCCTGCCCGAAGGAATTTTTCATTTTTTTCAACGCAAGTATCACCAGTTCGAGCGCTGGGTGGAGGTGGATCAATGACAACCGCGCCTCTCCTCGACGTTACCGGTCTGCACAAGAATTTCGGGGGAGTACAGGCCATCAGCGATTTGACTTTCGAACTCGCCCCGGGCGAACTCCTTGGGATTATCGGTCCTAACGGCTCGGGAAAAACAACGGCCGTCAACCTGATCACCGGTTTCGTCAAACCCTCGAGTGGTAAGGTGCTCTTCAAGGGACAGGACATCACCGGGCAACCGGCCTACAAAACTGTGCGGATCGGTATCGCCCGGACATTTCAGATGGTCAAGCCCTTCTATCAACTGCCGGCCTACAAAAATATGATCATACCCTTGTATTCGCCCCGGGTTAAAAAACTGGTCGGGGGTAAATATGGCGACAGGGATGCGGTTGCGCTCGACTTATTGGAAGAGGTCGGCTTTGAGCGGGACGCCCGCGTGGCCTATAAGGTCGCCAGCGTGCTACCCCAAGGGTATTTAAAACGCCTGGAATTGGCCAAGGCCATTGCGTTACAACCAGACTTGGTGATTCTGGACGAGCTTTTCTCGGGCCTGAGCCTGGCCGAGGTCGCCAGCATCCTGCCCATTATCGAAAAATTACGTATAGAGGGCAAAACGATCATCATGATCGAGCACCGTCTGAAAGAGCTTTTCCGAATAGCCGATCGCGTGATCGTGCTCAACTTCGGTCAGAAAATCGCCGACGGCACCGCCGCGGACGTTATGGATAGTGCGGCGGTGAAAAACGCTTATCTAGGAAGCGAGTAAAGAGCGGGTTACGGGGTGCGGGTTGCGAGTTGCGGGATGGAATGAAGAGAGGCCCTGAGAACAATAGTACATCATACACAGTTGCTGCCCCCTCTGTGATCAATCAATGACTCTGGTTCAAAATTACAGCCATTAGAAAAATATGCTTCAAGTAAAAAACCTCATGGTTTTCTTTGAAAACGCCCTGGCGCTCAATGATTTCTCAATGGCGGTCCAACAGGGAGAGATCATTGGTGTGATTGGCTCGAACAGCGCCGGAAAAACCACTCTGATGAACGCCCTCTCTGGCTTGATCATCGACATGCGCATCAAGGAACTCCGCAAGGGTGGCGAACGGATCACTGTCTATGGGGATATACTATACAAAGAAGAAAACATCACCAACTTGAAACCGAGCGAGCGCGTGAAAAAGGGAATTGTCCTCTCCCGGGAACGCCACCCGGTGTTCCCGGAAAGCAGTGTTCTGGAAAATCTGAAGATCGCCGGGTACCTGCGGACGAAACTGGAAACGAAAGCTGCCATTGATCGTGTCTTTGACCTGTTTCCGGTTTTAATGAATTTGAAATCCCGCAAAGCCGGATTTCTCAGCGGTGGCGAGCAACAAATGCTCGCCATCGGCATGGCCCTTGTGGTTGGCCCTGAACTGCTTTTACTGGATGAACCGCTGTTGGGATTGAGCCCGATGATTCAGCAGACGGTGGTCAATGCCATCGTTGCGCTGCGGGACACGGCCGGGATCACTGTCGTTCTGAGCGAGCAGTTTGCCCGACCGGTACTGCCGGTTATCGACCGCGGCTATGTCATCGAAAACGGCATGTTGACCCTGACGGACACCGGCCGGGAATTGATGGCCAACCCGGAAGTAAAATCGGCCTATTTCGGGGTGTAATGCCTTAGCCGATCGTCTGTCTATTCGTATGTTATTTCCCCGTCTTTCTCACGATACGAATGCAGCGGACAAGCGATAATGCGTATGGAATCACAAAAGTTCAATCATATCTATCAGGCGTTCAAATCGACCGCCGAAACTCGCGCCTCGCATACGGCCGTCATTTACCTCGGCAACCGCTTCACTTACCGACGCGTAGCGGACATGGCAGAGCGCTTGGCTGCCGCACTAATTGACATGAATGCCGGCAACGGCCGCAAAACTATGCTTTACATTCCCAACAGCATCCAGTGGGTCGTCGCTTGGCTGGGAATTCTTCGGGCGGGCGGGGTCAGTGTTCCCATCACACCGATCTACACCCCCCATGACCTGAAGTACATCGCCACTGACAGCGATGCCGAAACCATTATATGCGCCGACACAAACTATGGGTATGTACGTAAAGTTTTCGACGACACCCCGCTGCAGCGTGTGATCATCGTCAAGATGGCCGATCTTCTCCCCTGGTGGAAACGCGGTTTCGGATACCTGTTCAATGTCGTTCCCCGTGGTACCGTCAGCTACGCATCGAATGTCTATTCATTCCGAAAACTGATCCGATCGAATCGATCACCGTCGGTCGACAAGTCACCGCCAGCCGAAGGCAACCACCCGGCGGAAATACTTTACACCGGCGGTACCACCAAGTTTCCCAAGGGCGTTCCTTTTTCCCACGATCTTTTTCTCGTTTCGGCCTTCGAACAGATACGGGTCAGCACGCCACTTTTTGCGCCGGAAGAGAACGTTGTCATGGGCAACGCCCCTCTGTTCCACATCCTGGGACAAACCTGCAGTCTGGCCACCCTCCTGGTGGGCGGGACGCTCATGGTGCAACCCAGGATCAATTTGGATGCCACCTTCGATGCCATCCAACGCTTCAGAGCCCGAACCATGATCGGCGTCCCGGCCCTCTACCGAATGATCCTGGAACATGACCGTCTTGACCAGTACGATCTGCAGTCGGTTGACTACTGGTACAGCGCCGGAGACGTCCTGCCAGTGGAAGTCGGCAATCGTTGGAAGGATATATTCGGCAAACCGATCTATCAGGGATATGGCGCCACGGAAACCTGTGGTGGCGTCTCCATGTGCCCCACCGACACCGATAACCCACCGCGCAGCGTCGGGCGCATCGTGGCCAGTAAAAAGGTAAAAATCGTCGATCCGACGTTGCTGGAACCGGTCAAACCGGGGGAACCAGGAGAACTTCTGGTCTCATCACCCCACATGGTGACCACCTATTTGAAAAAACCTGAAGAGACCCGCTCGTCATTCATCGAATTGAATGGCCGCCTCTGGTACCGCACGGCTGACATCATGCGCATGGATACGGACGGCAATCTCTATTTCGTCGACCGGACCATCGACACCATCAAGCACAAAGGCTACCGTGTTTCGGCATCTGAAATCGAATCGGTCATTCAGGAACACCCGGCGGTGATCAACGCCTGCGTTGTCGGCATCCCGGATGAAAATGTGGGCCAGCGGATTAAGGCCTTTGTCGTCTTGAAAGGCGACATCAAAGGAATCACCGGCTACGAGCTGATCAAGTGGTGTCGGAAAATGCTGGCCGCCTACAAAGTCCCCCAGTATATCGAGTTCCGCGACATGCTTCCCAAATCGAAAGTCGGCAAACTCCTCCGGCGCGAAATCCGGGACGAAGAACAACGCCGTAAAGAAACTTGATGCGGGAGAAATGGGGCGATCGCAGGAGGAATACAAAATGGATTTCAGTCTGACAAAAGAACAGCAGGACATCGTTAAGGCGGCCCGCAAATTCGCACTGGGGGAATTTCCCAATCGGGCCGTGGAATTCGACCGGAATGAAACTTTCGATTACACCCTATGGAAGAAAGCCTGCGAACTCGGCTTCGTGGGGGTTTTCATCGATGAAAAATACGGCGGCGCAGGTTACGGATTTTTCGAGCACTGCCTGCTGAACGAGGAATTCTGGGCCGTCGATCCGGGTATCGGCAGTGCCATTCTGTCCACAACTTTCGGTTCCGAATTGCTCTCCCTGTACGGGACCGAAAATCAGAAAGAGACGGTGCTTCCCCGACTGGTATCCGGCGATGCCATTATGGGAACGGCCATCACCGAACCGGATGCCGGTTGTGATGTCACCGGTGCCGTCACCACCGCCGCCAATAGCGGCGACTCCTGGGTCATCAATGGCACAAAGATGTTTGCCACCAACGGCACCGTCGCCAACTACATGCTGATGTTCTGCCAAACCGACCCGACCAATGAATCCCCACATCGACGCCACAGCTTTATCCTCGTACCGACCGACACATCGGGATTCAGAGCAGTCAAGATCAAGGGCAAATTGGGCATCCGCGCCTCGGATACCGCAGAACTCGTGCTAAAAGATGTTCGGGTACCGCAGGCCAATCTGGTGGGTAAGTCAGGCGAGGGATTCTATCAGCTAATGGAATTTTTCAACCGCACACGCCTGCATGTCTGTGCCCAGGCGGTCGGTTTGGCGCGGGGGGCCCTGGAAGAAGCCATTCGTCACACCAAGGGCCGTCACCAATTCGGCAAGCCACTGGCCGCATTTCAGGTAACGCAGTTCAAGCTGGCCGAAATGGCCACCCGCATCCGTGCCGCAAGAAATCTGTACTACGAAGCCGCCAGTTTGGCCGACAAGGGAAAACTCGACCATTCGTTGGTGGCCATGGCCAAATGGTTTTCAGGCAAAGTGGCCGTGGACAGCGCCGACGAGGCCCTTCAGCTTCATGGCGGATATGGATACATCGATGAATACAAAGTCCAGCGGCTTTACCGGGATGCCAAGATCCTGGAAATATATGAGGGTACGAAAGAAATCGAAAAAACGATTGTGGCAAAATCGCTATTAAAATAGACGCTGCCGATCACAGAACTTGAACGGCTATACTCCATCCGCGTGGTGCCAAAAAGAACTATCTCTTCTTAACCAGCGGAATCCATTTCTCAATAATGGCGTCCAGTTGACCGTCTTTTTTGATTGATTCAAGAAAACTGTTGGCGTTTTCCCTTAATTCCACATTTTCCCGCCGGATACCCCAAGCAAGATATTCCTCGGTAAAAACATTATAAACTGGCGTGACGCCTTCTGCTGCATACTTGGATGCCAGGTACAGAATTATCGGACCATCATGAACCAAAACATCGATCCTTTTATCGATCAGCGCTTTGACACCGTCTTCGGAAATGGCAAAGCCGCTCTTTGGCACACTGGGAAAATATTTCTTGATAAAATCCTCTCCGGTTGTGCGCCTGACGTAACCGAATCGTCCATCCTGCCGCATGGTGACAAATCTTAATACATCCACGCTGCGGATCATGGCCATTTGCCCGCTGACAAAATAGGGATCAGAGAAGCTAATGCGCATCATGCGCTCTTCGGTGATCGTCATGCCGGACATGATGATATCGATGCGGTTGTCCAATAGAGCTGGGATCTGGTCCTTCCATTCCAACTCGACAAATACCAGCTTCTTTCCGAGGTAATCCGCCAGTTCGCGCGCAAAATCGGCTTCGAGCCCGACGATCTGCTGGTTGTCTTTGAAGACCAGCGGCGGTGCTTTCACAGAAACACCGACCCTCAGGATGCTCTCATCCGGCGGTATGGTTTGCGACGGTTTCTCTAACTGTTCCGGGCCGGCACAACCGGCGGCCAAGGCCGCAAAAAGACAACATGCAATCATCATGTATCTGCAAAAAGCGCCCATTTACCTATTCTCCTTGAATCAGATTTTCACACAATCACATGGCCATATCTTTATATTAGCCGCACCGGCTTCATGCCCGAATCACTGGTGACACATATTCCTGAACCTTTAAATAAATTTTCAAGTTCTGAGATCAGGTACCCTTCCCTGCTGGCATCACAAAACACTCATAACAGAATGAGGCTAACTTGTTCAATGGTATCTTGATTTGCTACAAAGTGGTACTATTCTATAACCGTGGATGCGGTACCGCCCCTTCGTGGGGAAAGTCAACCAGCTCATTCCATTCAGCCATGCTGAGCGGTTGCTCACCTGTCTCGGCCTAATCTTCCAAAAGTTCTCTCAGGACTCTTTCAGCCACCTGCCTGCATCCGAAATCTTCAAACTGTCAAAACTCTACCGTGAAGGTCAATACGGTAGCCTATCATTTTTTGAAACAGAAGCAACCGGAGGTGTGAACATGAAAATCCTAAGGTTTAAAACCGTCTATATATTTTTTCTGACATTTGTGGCTATTGCGATCGGAATGGCGGCCCAAATGTGGTTGGCGCAAGCAAAAACGAATCCCCAGAAAGACACCCAATCAGCCACGGTGCCGGGGCAACTGGCGCCTCGCCTTCAAAACCTGGGCCACCATAAATTCCCCGTTACAACCGAATCTGAGCGCGCCCAGCTGTTTATGGATCAAGGGATGATGCTGGCGTATGGCTTTAATCACGCCGAGGCGGAACGATCTTTTCGCGAAGTCGCGCGGCTCGATCCCAATAGCGCTATGGCATATTGGGGTATGGCGTTGATTCTCGGACCCAATATCAACATGGAAATGGCGCCTGATGCCGAAACCAAAGCGTATGATTTAATCCAAAAAGCGATTGCATTGAAAAATTCTGCCTCAGAAAAGGAGCAAGCCTACATCGATGCCCTGGCAAAAAGATACTCGAATTCACCGATGCCCAACCGAGCTGAACTCGACCGAGCCTATGCAACGGCAATGCGTGATTTGAGCGATCGTAACCCGGATGACCTCGATGCGGCAACGCTTTACGCCGAAGCGGTTATGGATCTGCGGCCCTGGGATTACTGGTCGCGGGATAAACAGCCATATCCGGAAACCGTGGAAGCAATGCGTGTTCTCGAAACGGTTCTCGCCCAAAACCCGAATCACCCCGGTGCCATCCACCTTTACATCCACATTGTGGAGTATGCACAACCTGAGATCGCCGAAAAAGGCGCCGAACGACTTTGGAAGTTGGCACCGGGTGCCGGGCACCTTGTCCACATGCCGTCCCACATATTCCGCCGGGTCGGTCGTTACAATGATGCTTCAAAAAGTAACCAAGATGCCATTATAGCTGACGAGGGCTACATTACCCAATGCCGGGCACAAGGAGTTTACCCGCTGGCCTATTACCCCCACAACATTCATTTCCTCTGGGATTCGACAACCATGGAAGGCCGCAGCCAAATGGCCATTGAATCCGCAGTTAAGGCATCAACCAGAATTCCGGAAGGTGCCTGGCGCGATGTGCCGCTGCTACACCAGTTTCTGGTGGCACCACTCTTTGCCTACGCACGTTTCGGGAAATGGGATGTTATTCTCCAGGAACCTCAACCACCGGAAGACAGCCCTTTCTGGACCGGCGTCTGGCACTACGCGCGGGGTCTGGCTTTCACTGCCCGGGGCAATCTGGATGATGCCTCCCGGGAACTCGACAGTCTCAAGCGCATCGCCGGGCAGGAATCCCTGGCGGACTACCGGGTCACCTTTTCCAGAAACGGTGCCAAGGCGATTTTGGACATCGCCAGCGAAGTACTGGCAGGAGAACTGGCTGCGAAACGGGGAGACTTCGATCTGGCCATCGCCCGCCTTCATCGTGGCGCATTGCTTGAAGACAATTTGATCTACAATGAACCACCGGACTGGCATATACCGGTTCGACAATCGCTGGGTGCTGTTCTGCTCGACGCCGGCAGACCCACTGAAGCCGAATCCGTATACTGGCTGGATCTACAGCAAAACCCGGAAAACGGCTGGTCTTTATTTGGCCTCACGCAGAGCCTTCGCGCCCAGGGCAAGAAAGAGCAAGCGGCTGCAGTCGAAGCGCGATTCGAAGAAGCCTGGCGTCATGCGGATGTAACCTTGCCGGCCTCGCGTATTATGGATGAGGGATAAATCATACCTGCGATATCGGTTGTATTTTCATGCTATATTCAGGCAATAAATCAGGGGGCTAAAGTCGCTGCTTTAGCCCCCCAATGCATACAAAATTCGCTAAATGAATATAATTTTGCAACCGCATGGAGTTCCGGGTCTTGCTCGTTTTTTAGAGCCTGAGCGCGGCCCGATGCCGGCAAAATTATAACTGCCCGGTTTACGTGATCACTTTACCCGGCCTTCGCGCCAGGCCTTGATGAGCTCGTCGTAATCGATGGTCTCACCTTGCGGTTTCTCATTGACCTTGGCTTTGGGCGAACCGGGTTGGTTCAACCAGTAGGACTCGTCTTTTTCCGGGTTTAGCTTTGGACCGCAATCGCCCTGTGTACCCGAGCGTTCAATGCGCTGCAGCACCCGATCTTGTTCGCGAGCCAGATTGTTCATGGCCGTGCTGACAGTCACTTCACCGGAAACGGCCTCGCCGACATTTTGCCACCACAGTTGGGCCAGCTTCGGATAATCCGGCACATTGGTTCCGGTCGGTGTCCAGGCAACGCGCGCCGGACTGCGGTAAAATTCGACCAGCCCGCCGAGCTTCGGTGCCCGCTCGGTAAATGATGCGTGTCCTGATATCGCTGTCTCGGATGGGCGTCAGGCCCACGTGGGTTTTCTTCAGCGATGTGGTCTTGGCCACGCAGAACTGCGCAAAGAGCCATGCGGCCTTGCGACGATCCAGCGGTGTGCTCTTCATCAGGGTCCAGGAACCGCAATCCTGATAGCCCAGCTTCATCCCCTCTTCCCAGTAGGGACCGTGGGGCGACGGGGCCATGCGCCATTTCGGCGTGCCATCGGCGTTGACCGTCGGACCCGGCTCGACCATGGCCGAGACGAATGCCGTGTACCAGAAGATCTGCTGGGCCACGTGACCCTTGGCCAGCACTGGCAGGTAGGTGTAGAAATCCATCCCCAGCGCACCCGGTGGGGCGTATTTACGGAGCCATTCCATGTACTTGCTGAGCGCGTACTTGGCTGCCGGTCCGTTGGCGGCGCCGCCGCGGGCCACACTGGCCCCTACCGGGCGGCAGCCCTCGACGCGGATGCCCCATTCATCAACCGGTTTGCCATTGGGAATTCCCTTGTCCCCGGCACCGGCCATCGACAGCCAGGCATCGGTAAAACGCCAGCCCAGGTCCGGGGCCTTCTTGCCGTAGTCGTTGTGACCGTAAATGGCCTTGCCGTCGATTTCCTGGATATGCTCACTGAAGAACTGGGCGATATCCTCGTAGGCCGACCAGTTGACCGGCACACCCAGCTCGTAGCCGTAGAGTTCCTTGAACTTCTTTTTGAAGTCCGGACGTTTGAACCAATCGTAACGGAACCAGTAAAGGTTGGCAAACTGCTGATCGGGAAGCTGATAGAGCTTGCCGTCTGGACCGGTGGTGAAGGATTTACCCATGAAATCGTCCACATCGAGCGTGGGCAGGGTCACGTCCTTGCCTTCGCCCTTCATAAAGTCGTCCAGGGGAACCACAAACCCGTAACGCATGTGGGTACCGATCAGGTCGGAGTCGTTAATATAGGCGTCATAGATGTTTTTGCCGGATGCCCACTGTGTTTGCAGCTTCTCGATCACATCTCCTTCCTGAATCAGATCGAAGGAGACCTTGATGCCGGTGATCTCTTCAAAGGCCTTGGCCAGCACCTTTGCTTCATATTCGTGCGTTGGAATGGTCTCGGAGACGACTTTGATGTTCATGCCCTTGAAGGGTTTGGCCGCATTGATGAACCACTCCATTTCTTTCATCTGCTGCTCTTTTGTCAACGTCGACGGTTGAAATTCCGTTTCGACCCATTTTTTTGCCGCAGCCATATCCGCACTTGCGGAACCAGCGCAGAACAGGAGCACGGCCGCAACAATGCCCCCCATAAGCATCAAACCGGTTCTCTTGCGTGGCATCAAACTTTTCATATGCTCTCCTCCTTGGGGCCTTCGGTGGTATTCTGCCGGTAACCCGGTTGATATCGCAAGCGTGAAGGCCGTGCACGACTTACGACTGACTTATGTGATGCAAAACACTTAACCCCAACGCATGACAACTATCATCCAGACGATAGCAATGACAAGCATTATCCATAGGCTGAAATCGGTCAACCCGAGCCATGCGAGAAAGAGGTAGGCACTGCCCAACAACCCGATAAAGAGCCGATCGCCCGGTGTGGTGGGAATCGGCAGGAAACCCCGTCGTTCAATGGAGGGCGCAACGACTTGCCATATGGTCATGGCAACCAGGATCAGGAATATGGTGGAAAAGAAAATGGCCGTCGGAAGCGTCCACTCCATCCATTCCAAGGTCAGCGTCATGCTTATACCTCCTAAACTCGTCCGAGAGCGAAGCCCTTGGCCATGTGATTGCGCGCGAACCAGATCACCAGCATACCCGGTACGATCGTCAGCATACCGGCCGCGGCCAGAAGACCATAGTCGAGACCGGTCGCGCTGATGGTTCGCGTCATGATGGCCGCAATCGGCTTGGCATTCGTTACCGTCAGGGTGCGGGCAATCAGCAGTTCGACCCAGCTGAACATGAAGCAGAAAAAGGCCGTCACTCCCACCCCGGCCCTGATCAACGGAATGAAAATCGTTATAAAAAAGCGCGGATAGCTGTATCCGTCGATAAAGGCGGTCTCATCGATTTCCTTGGGAATCCCGGACATAAAGCCTTCCAATATCCACACCGCCAGGGGTACGTTGAAAAGACAATGGGCCAGCGCTACCGCTATGTGCGTATCCATGAGACCGACGGAGGAATACAGCTGGAAAAAGGGCAGCGCAAAAACAGCCGCCGGCGCCATCCGGTTGGTGAGCAACCAGAAAAACAAATGCTTGTCACCCAGGAACCGATACCGGGAAAAAGCGTAAGCCGCCGGCAGAGCCGTTACCAATGAGATGACAGTGTTCATGCTGACATAGATCATGGAATTGATATAACCGGAATACCAGGATGAATCCGTGAAAATTTTTATGTAGTTTACGAATGTTATGTCCTTGGGGTACAGGGCGAAGTATCCGAGTATGTCCGCGTTGGTCCGCAAGGACATGCTGAGCATCCAGTAGATTGGCATCAACAGCAGAACGAAGTATATGGCCAGACCAACTGTTTTTTTCTTTACCTTCATACCTTTTCTCCCCGTCCGACTCTCTGAAGTGCCTGGTAAAAAATATAGCTGAACAGCAGTACGATGACAAAGTAGATGAGCGAGAAGGCACCGCCCGGACCCAGATCGAATTGCAAAAGGGCAATCTTGACCAGATAAATGGAAAGGAATGTGGTTGAATTACCGGGACCGCCGCCTGTCAGCACGAAGGGCTCGGCGTAGATCAGGAAGCTATCCATGAAGCGCAGCAAAAAGGCGATGGTGAGTACACCGCGCATCTTCGGCAGCTGGATGTACCAGAATGTTGACCAGGTCGACGCGCCGTCGATTCTGGCTGCCTGGTAATAGGCCTCCGGGATCGCCCGCAGCCCGGCATAGGCCAGCAGGGTAACCAGCGGAGTCCAATGCCAGACCTCCATCAACATCAAAGTGATCCAGGCATCGAGCGGGCGGGCGGTGTGGTCGAATTCGACGAACTGGTTGACGGCCGCACCAAATAGACCGATATCCGGCCGGGTAAAAATAATCCAAATGGTCCCGATCGTATTCCAGGGAATGAGCAGCGGCAGCGATATGGTCACCAAGCAGAGAGAGACACCCCAACCGCGCTTGGGCATCGCCAGGGCAAGGAGTATGCCCAGCGGCATCTCGATCAACAGCACGAGTCCGGAGAACAAAAATTGACGCCACAGGGCGTCGTACAGGCGTTCGTTGGCCAGCATTTCCTCGTACCACTCGGTGCCGACAAATACGCTCTGGCCCGGCCCCCAGATGTCCTGCAGTGAATAATTCACTACTGTCATAATCGGAAGGATGGAACTGAATGCGACGATGATAAAAACCGGTAGAACCAGAAACCAGGCCTTATTGTTTTCCCACTTTTCCACAGCGATGCTCCTCCTACAATCGGTAGATTCCCATGGTCGGCCGTAGTGATCTAACACCTGTTTCGAAAGCATTGCCGGATACATTTCCGGCGTGCCGTGATTTATTCAACACTTGCGCTGAACCTGCAAACCCGGGACGTAAACCCCTATTTCACCAGGCGCCCATCGGCGAATAGTTTGGTCCACTGAGGCGGGAATCGTAACCAGGCCTCATTTCCCGGCACGGCCTGGTCCTCGGGCAGTTTGGCCCGTAAGGTGTGGCCGGCGAGGGTTACGGTAACGATCTTGAAATTGCCCTGGTCTTCCACGGCCCTGACCCGTGTCGCTATACCGCCCTCTATGGACGTTGCGTGACACTCCAGAAACATGGGACGAATGCCGATCTCCATCTTTGCCTTAATTTTGTTTCCAAGTGCGGCCGTTTCGTCATCCAACTCGATGATGGCGCCATCGATCTGAGCAGCATTACCGTCCAGCGTACAAGGTAAAAAATTCATGCCGGGACTGCCGATAAAATAACCGACAAATTTATGCTTCGGGTTTTCAAAAAGTTCCTGGGGTGTGCCGGTCTGGACAAGCTCTCCTTCGTACATCACCATGACCTGATCGGCGAATGTCAGGGCCTCCACCTGGTCGTGGGTAACGTAAATCAGGGTCAACTTGAGTTGTTCATGAACCTCTTTGAGCTTGCGCCGGAGATTCCACTTCAAATGGGGATCGATAACCGTCAGCGGCTCGTCGAACAAAATGGCCGCCACATCGCTTCTAACCAACCCCCTTCCCAATGAAATTTTTTGCTTGGCATCTGCCGCCAGACCGGCAGCTCTTTTATTGAGAAACGGTGCCAGGTCAAGAATCTCGGCAACTTCCAGGACACGTTTTTTTACTTCGGATTCTTCGATTCCCCGATTGCGTAAAGGAAACGCCAGGTTATTAAATACCGACATGGTGTCATACAGGACGGGAAATTGAAAAACCTGGGCGATATTGCGCTTTTCCGGCGGCAGTCCGGTGACATCCGTTCCGTCATAAAACACCCTTCCTTTACTGGGCGTCAACAAACCGGAAATGATGTTAAGCAGAGTGGTTTTGCCACAACCGGAAGGGCCGAGAAGGGCATAGGCGCCGCCGTCTTCCCACTGGTCATGAATCCGCTTGAGGGCGTAATCCGATTCATCCCGGGGATTTTTTAAATAGCTGTGAGCGACTTGATTTAATTGTATATGGGCCATGCCAATCTCTTATGCTCGCAAATTCGGGGTAAATTGCCGTGAAGGGGATGCCACCAGTCTATTGTCGGTGTCGTATATGAAAAAGCGGTACGGGCTGACAAATATGGAAATTTCCGATCCGATCCGGTAGTGATGTACCCCGTCTTCCTGCACCACCAGTCGGCTATGGTCGTATTGAACATGAATAAAGGTTTCAGAGCCGTTGATTTCGGCCAACTCCACCTTGCCGCGCAGTTCGGTATCATTATCGGTCGACCGGGAGAGATACAGGTGATTGGAGCGCACGCCGAAAGTGTATTGACCGGGCGGCAGCCCCTGCATATGATCGATCAAAGCAAACTCGATCCCGCCGGCGAGGCGTGCCCTCGCGCCCTGAACGGATCCAGCGAGGTAGTTAATCGGTGGATCGCTGAATACTTCAGCCACTTTGGTGGTCGAGGGATTGTGATAAACATCGGATGTGAGGCCGGTTTGTAAAATACGTCCCTCATCGATGATCACAATATTGCCGCCCAGCATGAGCGCCTCGGCCGGTTCAGTAGTTGTGTATACAACGATGGCCTCGCGCCGTTCAAAAATTTCCTGAAGGTCAATCCGCAGTTCTTCGCGCAGTTTGTAATCCAGATTTACCAGGGGTTCATCCATTAAAAGAAGGTCGGCGTTTTTCACCAATGCCCGGGCAATCGCGATACGTTGCTGCTGACCGCCGGAAAGTTCGGCGGGCAGGCGCGTCAGCAGATCCTCGATATGGAGCATTTCTGCAGTTTCGCGAACCCGGCGGTCGATTTCCGCTTTTTTGGCGCCGGCAATCTTTAACGGCGATGCGATGTTTTTATACACCGTGAGGGAGGGATAGTTGATAAACTGCTGGTAGACCATGGCGATGCTGCGTTTGCGCACCGATACACCGGTGACATCCGTGTCATCGGTGAGAATTCTGCCGCGGCTGGGCCGATCGATGCCGGCCATGATCCGCAACAGCGACGTTTTGCCGGCCAGAGTCCGGCCCAATATGACATTGCGAGACCCAGACTCAAGTTCGAGATTGATGTCCTTCAAATGGATTTCGCGACCGACAACCTTGTCGATCCTCTCAAGGGATAAGCTCATAAGCAGTTTCCCTTTGTCAACGTGAGCGAGTCCTTACCGGGAAGGCAGGATACCCCGGTTGTGTTTCAATCAGTTCATCATCAGTATGGTTCTGCAATAGCATTGCGCCTATATTTTCACAAGTGAAAATATAGCGATTTTGACTTCTTATTTAACAGAGAAAACAATATAGTTATCAATCGCCTTTACAGCGGGACCGGCCGAATCGGTTCCCTCGAGAACAAGGCGCCCGCAGCTCGAGGCCGTGCATTCGAGCAATCCTAAGAAGCGACGTAAAGCTCAACTTCAGTGGCTTTGAAGACATCGGACATGACAGGCGGCGGCGTCTTATCGGTAAACAAGCCATCGATCTCGGCAATACTGCCCAACCGAACCATTGCGTTGCGGCCGAACTTGGTATGATCGGCAGCCAGGAAGACTTTGCGTGAATTATCGATAATGGCCCGCGAGGCACGGACTTCCCTGTAATCGAAATCGAGCAGCGTTCCATCCAGATCGATGCCGCTGATGCCGATAATGCCGTAGTCGACGCGAAACTGTTGAATGAAATCGATGGTCAGGGGACCAATAATACCGCAGTCACGCGGTCTCACCAATCCACCGGCAACGATGACCTCGAAGTTATCATTACCGCTGAGTATAGAGGCAACATTGAGGTTGTTCGTTATAATTTTGAGACGTCGGTGATTGCACAGTGCTTTGGCAATTTCCTCTGTAGTGGTTCCAATATTGATAAATAGAGATGAATTATTCGGTATTCTTTGGGCCACCATGGTTGCAATAAGCATCTTCTCTTTGTGGCACAAGATTTTTCGTTCCGTATAAGCGACGTTTTCTGTACTGGACGCTATCCCGGCCCCGCCGTGATAACGGTTAATCGATCCCTTCTCACTGAGTGTGTTGATGTCACGACGGATCGTCTGGGGGGTCACGTTGAACACTTGAGCTAAATATTCGATCGTGACATAGCCTTTGGACTGAATCAGTCCGTGGATTTTTTCATGTCGATCTCGAACCTGTCCGGCCTTTCCGTTTGTTCCACTCGATTTCCGGTCGCCAGTTGGGTGGGGCCCGGAACGGGCTGTATCGGAAGGGCTATATCCTGAATTCATTCCGCCTCCAGTCAGCCATTAATATGTAATTATTTTCATTTATGAAATTAGTTGCAGCTATCATTCAATAGTGAAAATATAACGTGACAGATTTAAGCGGCTATGCTACGAAAAAAGCAATAAGAATATAAGATAATTTATCTTTTTTATTCCATTTCATTAGCACCGCGAATTTGTTTTCGCAAGTGAAAATAAAAGGAAAGCAATTTCCAGCATCACCCAATGTTTACCGTTTTCTTTAACCTAAAATGAGTGTTTTTCGTTAGGTTTCAGGAAGGGGATAGCTTTTGAAAACCGAGGTGCTCATCATCGGCGCTGGTGTCACCGGCACAGGTCTGGCTCGCGACCTATCACTGCGGGGCATTCAATGTATACTGGTAGATAGAAGAGATTTTAACGCCGGTGCTTCCGGGGGAAACCACGGACTCCTGCACAGCGGCGCCCGATATGTAGTATCGGACCCTCAGGCAGCCAAGGAATGCCGCAAGGAAGGTGAACTTCTTAAACATCTGGCCCCACGCTGCATCGAAGAATGCGGCGGTCTGTTTGTTGCGGTAAAAGGTGATGATGAGAAGTACATGGCGGAATTTCCGGATAGGTGCGCCAGTTGCGGCATCCAAACTGAATCCGTCGACGTCCGAGAAGCGTTGGATCTGGAACCGGAATTATCCCCAAAAATAATCGCCGCCTATAGGGTTGCCGATGCCGCCATCGACCCCTTCAAACTTTCTATCGAAAACATCACCGATGCACAGCATCACGGCAGCACATTCCTACCCCACTCCTTGGCTGTCAATTTTGATATCCGGCGTCGAAAGGTCAGGATCGCTCATTTGGTGGATACCCTATCTGGCCGCGAATTTACAATTACGGCTAAACAGGTTGTAAATACATCCGGGGCCTGGGCCGGTAAAGTTGCCGATCTGGCCGGCATCCGTCTGGAAATGATTTATTCCAAGGGTAGTTTACTTGTCACCCAGAGCCGACTCGCCGCGCGGGTTATCAACCGTCTGCGCCAGCCAGCCGACGGTGATATATTGGTTCCCGGAGGAACCGTTTCGGTCCTTGGCACGACCTCTGTCCGCATTAATTCACCCGATCATTTCCGACCCACCATCGAAGAAGTCGATCACATCATTTCTGAGGGCGCGTCGATGATACCAGTCCTGGACAAGACCCGCTATATAAGGGCGTATGCAGGCATAAGACCGCTGGTCAATGTTCAAACATCGGAAGATGACCGCAGTGTTAGCCGTGGTTATGCTCTCCTTGATCACACTGCAGACGGCGTTGAAAATTTTATTACGATCGCGGGGGGCAAACTCACCACGTTTCGATTAATGGCAGAAAAAACAGCCGATCTCATCAGTGATCGCCTCGGTGTTTCCCTTCCGTGCCTCACGAAAACAGTTCCTCTTCCGGAATCGACAGCAGGAAAGTGGACCGCGCCCGGCCTGTCACCACGCATCTGGTTCAAAAACCGTAACCCCGAAGACATCATTCTGTGTGAATGCGAAATGATACCCAAAAGTGCGTTCGACAGCATCATAGAATCAATCCGCGAACAACATGGTCACCCTTCCCTCAAAGCGATCGGATTGCGCAGCCGCCTGGGGAAGGGGCCTTGCCAGGGAGCGTTCTGCAGCACACGCGTGATGGCGTATCTTTACGATCAAGGCGTATTCCAGGATAGGCAGGGAATCGATGAACTCAAAAACTTCATAGAGGCCCGCTGGCGGGGGCAAAAACCCTTGATGTGGGGCACGCCGCTCATCCAGGCCGAACTTCAGGAGGCCATGCATTGCGGCGTTCTGGGTTTGGAACTCGATCCGAATGCCTAACCTCCCATTCTTTCACCAGCGCACGTCACTAACGGTAACAGCTCAATGCCGCAAACGGAGAAAATTAACTGTCAATTACTAGTGATCGGTGCCGGCATGGCTGGTATGGCTGCGGCCCTCTTCGCCGCCAAGCGCAACATTGCCACTGTCCAGGTGGGAATACCCGGTGAAATCCTTTATGCCAGCGGACTAATCGACCTGCTCGGGGTGCACCCGATCGAAAAACGACGCCTATGGCGTAATCCTTGGTCAGCCATTGCCGCTGTCAGCAAATCTATCCCGAAACATCCCTACGCGCGAATGTCCAAGCCGGCCATTCAGGGCGCCCTCGATGAATGTCTGACCGCTTTAAAAACCACTGGCCTACCCTACCGCTGCTACAAGAACCGCAATGCTGACGTTGTCTCTCCGGCCGGCAGTATCAAACGAACCTATGCTGTTCCAGGCAGCATGTGGAACGGCGTTATTGCCTGGCGTCACAAACGTCCCTGCCTTATCGTCGATTTTGATGGGCTGAAAGGATTCAGCGCTCGACAGATTCAAGCGGTGCTGAAGAACAAATGGCCGGCTTTACGGATCACCCGTATCACACTCCCTGACCAAAACGCCGAGCTTTACCCGGAACGGCTCGCCCAGACACTTGAACTCCCGGCGGCCCGCGAACGATTGGCCGCAATGGTGTTGCCCTTGCTCAAAGACGCAAAAGCGTTGGGGTTTCCGGCAATTTTTGGTATCTACAATACAATGGAAGTAATGGCAGATCTGCAGAAAAAAATCGGAATTCCGGTATTCGAAGTTCCTACCCTTCCGCCGGCCGTTAACGGATTGCGCCTGAAAAATGCGTTTGAGAAGATTCTTCCATCCCTCGGTGTCCAGACGCTTTACCAAAAGATACTGACCCGAGTGAAAATTAATGAAAAGGGGTCTTTTGTCTTTAAGGTCGCCGACAATCAAAAAGAGCTGGTCATCGAGGCTCAAGCGGCTATTCTGGCCACAGGCCGGTTTATCGGCCAGGGCCTGGCCGCGGATCGAAAACGTATCCGCGAAACATTGTTTGAGTTACCGGTGACTCAACCGGTGAGCAGAACGAAATGGCATCGAGAAAGACTGCTGGACCCCAGAGGGCATGACATCAATAAGGCCGGATTGGAAATCAATGACAATTTCCAGCCACTGACCGCAACAGGCCGGCCGGCATATCAGAATCTCTATATTGCAGGGTCAATCTTGGCGCATGCCGACTGGATTCGGATGAAATGTGGATCAGGACTCGCCATTGCCACCGCTCATGCCGCAGTAAACGCCTATCTGCGAAACCGTTGAGCCGGTTGGATCGGCACCACGCTTGTTGCTTTACACTGGAGGATAAGGAGACATAACATGGCCAAATACATCGGCGCTCTGGACCTGGGCACGACGAGCAATCGATTTATCATTTTCGACCACACCGGCCGTATCGTGGGTTTGGACCAAATGGAACACGATCAGATTTTCCCCCAACCGGGTTGGGTGGAACATGACCCTATGGAAATCTGGCGCAACACCCAAACCGTCATTCGGGGAGCGTTGGGCAAAACCGGTATAACCGGACACGATTTGGCTGCCATCGGCATCACCAACCAACGTGAAACAGCTGTATTCTGGGACAAGCACACCGGGCGCCCATTTTACAATGCCATCGTCTGGCAGTGCACCCGCACCGATGAACTCTGCCGGCAGTTGTCATCCGAGGGTGGCCAGGACCGCTTTAGGGATATAACCGGCCTTCCGATCGCCACGTATTTCTCGGGTCCGAAGATTCGCTGGATATTGGATAATGTGCCCGAAGCCAAAACCGCAGCCGAGAGAGGAACAGCGCTGTTCGGCACCATCGAATCGTGGATCATCTGGTGGCTGACCGGCGGTCCAGAGGGTGGGGCCCACGTTACCGATGTGACCAACGCCAGTCGAACCCTGATGATGAACCTGCAGACGCTTCAGTGGGACGACGAAATCCTGAAAACCCTTCGTATTCCGCAACAGGTTCTCCCACGCATTGTCCCGTCCAGTGATCGCGACACCTGGGGGCACACACTGAGAAACGGCGCATTGAATTCAACGATTCCGGTGTGTGGGGCTTTAGGGGACCAGCAGGCTGCCCTTGTCGGTCAAGCCTGTTTTGATATAGGGGAAGCTAAAAACACTTACGGCACAGGATGCTTTCTATTGCTCAATACCGGTAACACCCCGGTTCCCTCTACTCATGGTCTCTTGACAACAGTGGGGTATCAAATCAAAGGCGAAATGCCCGTCTACTGCCTCGAGGGATCTATTGCCATTGCCGGGGCCCTGGTTCAATGGGTGAGGGACAACCTCGGTTTGATTGCCGCCGCCCCGGAGATTGAGGAACTGGCCCGAACGGTCCAAAACAATGGCGGGACATACATCGTGCCGGCTTTTTCAGGGTTGTTTGCCCCTTACTGGCGCTCGGATGCCCGCGGTGTCATCGCCGGCCTCACCCGCTTTGTCAATAAGGGCCATATCGCCCGCGCCGTGCTCGAAGCCAGTGCCTACCAGACATTTGAAATCGTTGAGGCCATGAACAAAGATTCCGGCGTTGCACTGAAAAAACTAAAAGTCGACGGTGGGATGGTGGCCAATGAACTTCTGATGCAGTTTCAGGCGGATATATTGAACGTACCGGTGATTCGCCCCACTGTAACCGAGACAACCGCCTTGGGTGCTGCTTACGCCGCTGGTTTGGCCGTCGGCTACTGGTCGGATACCAACGAACTCAGACAGAACTGGAGTGTCGATAAAATCTGGGAGCCGGAAATGGAAACGGTCGAACGTCAATCCGGTATCAGCAACTGGAAAAAAGCGGTATCAAAAACATTCGATTGGATGGTCTGATGTTTTTCGAATTTAGCACAGCAAACCGCATTTTATTCGGCCCCGGATCACTGGAGACGGTCGATCAACTGGTCGCCAATCTGGGAAACCGGGTACTGGTTGTGACCGGTCACTTTAGCGCGCGGGTGACACCGCTAATGAAACTGCTGTCAAATAAAAATCGGGCCGTCAGCAATTTCTGTGTTAACTCCGAGCCAACGGTCTCCGTTTTGGAGCAAGGCCTGTCGCTGGCCCGTAATGTTGCTGCTGAATATATCATCGGGTTCGGCGGAGGCAGTGCCATCGACACCGCCAAAGCTATTGCGGCACTGGCACTCAACCCCGGTGCGGTGCTCGACTATTTGGAGGTCATCGGTGAAGGCCGACCGTTGCAGCAGGACCCTCTCCCTGTAATTGCCATCCCAACCACGGCTGGAACGGGGGCCGAGGTCACCTGCAATGCCGTACTGAAATCAGTTGATCATGAAGTGAAAGTCAGCCTGCGCAGCCCGCTGATGTTTCCGCGCATTGCAATTGTCGACCCCGTACTGACCCTTTCACTCCCCCCGGCCGTCACGGCCGCAACCGGAATGGACGCCCTGACTCAGCTCATCGAAGCGTATGTGTCCAAGCGATCGAATCCGATGACCGAAAGCGTGTGCCGGGAAGGGATTATGCGGTCGGCCCGTTCCCTCAGACCCGCATACCACAATCCCGAAGACTTGAACGCCCGCACCGATTTATCCCTGTCCAGTCTTTTCAGTGGATTGGCTTTGGCCAATTCGGGTCTCGGGGCCGTTCATGGTATTGCGGCACCGCTGGGTGGTATGTGCCCTGCGCCCCACGGTGCTGTATGTGCCAAATTGCTGCCCCATGTTATTGCAGCCAATGTGAAAGCATTGCAGGAGCAAAATCCTCAATCAACAGCGCTGTCGAAGTTCAAGGATGTGGCGCGCTGGCTTACCGGTTCACCTTCAGCCACAGTGCCCGAACTCGTTCAATGGCTGCATGGGTTGAGTCGGGAATTAAACATCCCTTCTCTGTCCACTTATGGCCTCGGGCATCACCACCTGCCGGAGTTGATTACCCGATCCCAAAAAGCCAGCAGCATGAAGTCAAACCCGGTGACGCTTTCGACAACAGAACTCCAAAACATCTTGCATAAGACCATTGACTGAATTGGAACATATCATCATCATCGGCGGCGGCATCGGCGGTGCCCTGGCCCATGATCTGACCTTGCGCGGTTTTAGGGTTACACTGCTCGAGAAGGGCGAATTGCTTTCCGGATCGACGGGAAGGCACCACGGTCTACTTCACAGTGGTGCCCGTTATGTTTTGCATGATAGCGAAACGGCCCGGGAATGCATGCGAGAAAACCAGATTTTAAAGCGCATCGTTCCTGAAGCTTTGGAGCAGAATGATGGCCTTTTCGTGGCCTTAAGCAACGAAGATGTGGCATTTGTTGAAGAGTTTCTCGAAGGATGCGCAGCAGCGGGTATTACGGCCTTGCCACTTAACCGCGACCAGGCCCTCGCCGTCGAACCCAACTTGAATCCGAATCTTAAAACGGCCGTTAGGGTGCCGGATGCGACGATGGATGCCTGGCGCCTGCCCATGCACTTTTTTGCCACGGCCAAGGAGAATGGCGCCGATATTCGATCTTTCTCAGAAGTGGTGGAAATCATGTCTGACGGAAAGAGCGCCATCGGTGTGAAAATCTTCGATTACAAGACGCAGGGCACATATGCGTTGCAAGGAGACCTTGTCGTTAATGCCACCGGACCGTGGGCACGCAAGACGGCGGCTATGCTCGGGATTGATATTCCCTTGCAACCGGCACCCGGCGTCATGGTGAGTTTAGCAGCACGTTTAACCAATATGGTTATTAACCGCCTACATCCAGCCGATGATGGCGACATCATCGTACCGCAACGTGGGCTATCGCTTCTGGGGACATCGGTTTGGCTGGCCGAGGATCCCGACGATATAATAGCGCATCAAAAGGAACATGTTCATCGAATCGTAAAACTTTGCGCACAGATGGTGCCGCAAATCGCTCAATTGCCGATCCATGCCGTCTGGAGTGCCTCGCGGCCGCTCATCGTTTTCGATAATCACGAGGATCCGAGCAAGATCAAACGGTCATTCGATTGCATCGACCACGCGGTGCGAGACGGCGTGGATGGATTTATTTCCGTTTTAGGCGGTAAGGCCACGACCATGCGCGCCATGGCCGCGAAAGCCGCCGATCTGGTTTGCAACAAAACCGGGCGTCGCATTGCTTGCGGAACGCAAGATTACAAATTACTCAATTATCGTCGATTTTTCAAAAATTAATCGGTCAACAGAATAGGCGTCATGAAAAAAATCACGTTTCAAATCTCGCGATTCAAGCCCAACCAGATCGACCCGCCGGCATTTCACGATTTCAGGCTACCCGTGACTGAATCCATGACAGTGCTCGATTGCCTTGAAAAAATCCGCATAGAGCAGGACCGCACCCTCATGTATCGGCACTCCTGCCATCATTCCTCTTGCGGAACCTGCGCCATCATTATAAACGGCTCTGAAAGACTCGCTTGCACCACCAATGCCTGGATGCTCGACAGCTCAACCATCGTGCTGGAGCCGTTAAGAGGCTTCGAGCGTATCGGTGACCTTGCGGTGAAACTGGATTCTTTATACCATGATGTCGCCGAAGAGTGGACTTACCTGCAACCCGCAAAAGCATTGGGAATCGATCCATTGCCGCTGATCGGTCGTTCTTTCACCCGCTTTGAAAACTGTATCGAGTGCGGCAGCTGCATATCCGCATGCCCGGTTATGCAGCAAAATGGCGATTTTATCGGTCCGGCCGGCCTTTCCGCGTTGCATCGTGAAACCTTAAAATCGCCTCGCAGGAAGGAAGACATTTTGAAATTATCGAATGGAGAACGGGGTGTTCGCATGTGTAAACGGGCATTGGCCTGCAGCCGCGTCTGCCCGACAGCCGTGTATCCAGCCAAGCATATTGCGGATCTCACCTCCGATGTTAAAGCCAGAATCTATAAATTATCCAACAACAAGCGTAAGGCATGATCTTACACTTTGCCGATAGGCGGTTTCAAAACCTTTTCATGAATCGATTTCTGACATCGACCTTCTTATTTTTTTTGCTTGTCGTATTCAGCGCCCAGGTGATACGTGCAGAAGAAATACAGAACACAGGTCATACCCGATGGCTCCATGGACTTCGAATCGGCATTCTGGCTCATGACGTCCCCTTATGGAGCCGCACTCGTTCGGAGGGGGGATTTGATCTAAATGCCGAAGTGATTTTTGAATTTCCTGACATTTCGTTGTTCACTGGAAAGCTTTACTCTAACTTGGGCTTCAGCTTGAACAACCAGGGTGATACGAATACTCTCTATTCCGGCCTGCTGTGGGAGTACGCTCGCCATTCCGGTTTGTTTTTTAATTTCGGCCTCGGGTTGGCAGTGCATGATGGCGAATTGCAACCCGGTTATGATGACAAAAAGGCTCTGGGTTCCCGTGTTCTTTTCCGCATACCGGTTGAACTCGGTTTGAGGTTTGCCAAAAACCACGGCGTTTCGGTCCTGTTCGTGCATGTTTCTAACGCCTACCTGGCCGACCCCAATGAGGGCCTGGATACATTAGGCCTCCGTTATACCTACTGGTTTTAAACGTCAAATTTCATGGGTTTTTGTTCGCAAGGTCGTAAACATTTGAAGGTGAGAGCCGAAAATTTTTCTTTCCGTCGTTTGCGGCGACGAGGCCGTAATTACTGCGCTTGCTTTCATGAACGAAAAAAGATTGTGAGTTAAAATGTGGTCAAAGTTTGCCATTACATCGTTCTTTCTTGCACTGGGGTTCTTATTGTTCAATGTATTTGATGTCTATCTGGGCTTTGGATCTTCGGCCGTATTTTCACAGTCGCCCAAAAGTCTATTAGACTTTTTCGGCACGCAAAGCTTTGAATGGATAGGCAGTATCCCTTCATTCTGGGTAAAAACCATCGTTGGTTATTTCGTTCAGGTGCCGCTATTCGCCGTCTTGATATATGTCAGCGTATTTTGTTTGCTGGTTTATTTCATCGTACCTGAAAGGAAGGAGAAAAGTTCTGTTTCGCTCAAATCCCGGATGACTCAACGTAACGCTTGAATATCAGCTGCTCTGAAGATTTTATGAATTTTGTAAACAAAACGTCCTCCTTCTCATAGACTATAATCCTATGGACAGGAGGACGCTGTCGTTAGCCCGCTCAATTCATTTATTAAAATGATGCCGGAGACCCGTCGGGGTGTACCCGGGACGATAGTATTCATTTTTCTCATCTTCTTTCTCAACATGCTCTCTCGACTTGGCCTGGCGCCGCTTCTGCCCGACATCGGGCACGAGCTTAATCTGAGCCATACGGCAGCCGGTTCACTTTTTCTTTTCGTCTCCGTGGGGTACGGCAGCGGCCTTTTCGGCTCCACCTTCATCTCGGGGCGTATTTGCCAACAGCACCAGATCGTTCTGTCTTCGATCGCCGTTGGAACGAGTCTGCTGGTGTTGTCGTTCACCAGCAACCTGTGGTCGCTGAGAGGAACACTGGTCGTATTGGGAATCGCCGGCGGGCTTTATCTGCCATCAGGCGTGGCCACCCTGACATCCCTGGTCGACCGTCAGCATTGGGGCAAGGTGCTATCCTTTCATCAGTTAGCCCCCAATCTTGCCTATATCTGTTCCCCGTTATTGGCCGATTTTTTTTTGCATCAACATCCCTGGCGCTTCACCTTGGCAGTTTATGGTGTCTCCGCACTATTGGCCGGGATACTCTTCCAATTGCTGGGTAAAACCGACAGGGCCTATGGCGAGGCGCCAAGTATGGCCAGCATTGGCCGTTTGCTGTCCAACCCGGCCATCTGGATCATGATTCTGCTGTTTAGTCTTGCAATCGGCGTAAATCAGGGACTGTTCAACATCATGGCCCTCTATCTCACAGCCGAGCGGCAGTTGGATTCCACCCAGGCTAATCATTTGATGTCGGTGTCTCGGGTCGTTGCCTTTGCGATGCCCCTGTTGACCGGCTGGTTAGCCGACAGATACGGATTGAAGAAAACTTTGTTCGCAAGCGTGGCCGCTAGCGCTGTCGCCACTTTTTCCATCGCAACCCTGCCCTTGGGTTTGCTGGCGGTAAGCCTGGCCTTGCAAGCCACGACCAGCGTTTGTTTCTTCCCGTTGGGATTTACCGTGTTGTCGCGTATCACTACAGACAAAAATCGCAACATGGCTGTGGCGTTGACCGTTCCTTTCAGTTATTTCTTCGGTGCCGGGATGGTTCCGACCCTGATCGGCTATTCCGGTGATATTGGCAGTTTCAATTGGGGCATCGGCATCCTGGGCGGGGCAACCCTGTTCGGGTTGTTATTGCTGCGGTACGTTCGGCCGAATCCGTAAGCATTAATTTTTGCTTGAAATTATATAGAAAATAAATACGCGAGACTGCCATAACAATTTGCAAAATACAGCCTGTGGAAACCAGCTCAGAATTCCAAAACGCATTCGTTTTCCTTTCTTGAAAGATATGCTCCTTTTATTTGTTTCAGCCATTTATTGTCTTCTACCTGTATTTCTCTATGTGACTATTTTATCCCCTTGAAACAAACTTTCATTCTGCTCTCCTTCCTATCTCGTACAATCAAAAACAAGCAAATTCAAAGTTTCTAAGTAAACGACATCAGTGGGTTAAAAAATACATATAAAAGTATCGAAGCATTAACATTATTGTGAAATTACTTTCACAAATAAAAAAACTGACCATACCAATTAAACATAAAAAATATTTTATTTTATATTTATTTCAGGCCATTATATTACGTTTGGGCATAATGGCATTTTAATTGCAGATAAGACCAATAATCTTTTTAAAAAAATCATTATTTTACTATTCTTATGAATGTACCCTGATTAATTTTTCGTCATTACGTTTCTATAATATTAGAATAGTATTTCCAAGTACCCAAAATTCGACAAGCATAGGGAGAAATAAGTATGAATTCAGCGTCGTCAAAAAGTACCCTTTCTAATTCATCGGTGATTATTGCGGCGAAAGAACCAATCGCGTCTGAAATGCCAAACGAAGTTGCAATACTCAATCCGAAAACTGGAATGTATTTTGGTCTTGACCATGTTGGCGCGCGAATTTGGGAATTAATCCAGGAACCTAAAGCAATGGAAGATATACGAGATGCGATCCTCTCTGAGTATGAAGTTGGCTTTGTTCGATGTGAACAGGATCTCTATGAGTTGATTCGACAATTGTCAAGTAAAGGGCTCATTGAAGTTAGGGATTGATTAATGAATAAATTAAAAAGTTTTTCACACTATTACCACCTTCTCCAAACATTATTTCTTCTTTGCACTATCAGGCTTTCTTTATGGCTCTTGCCGTTCCATATCGTACAGACTTTAATAAATAAAATACCTTCAAAGCCAGCTAAGCATAAAATGAAAAAACACGTATACATCAAAAACATTGCCGTTAATGTGGCTAGTGCGAGTCGCTATGTGCCAAGAGCGACCTGTCTGACGCAAGCCTTGGCAGCCTTTGTATTGCTAAAATCTTCTACTTTTCCGGCAACATTTCGTATCGGAGTTGCTCGGAATGAATTTGGTAATTTTGAAGCACATGCCTGGACAGAAAGTGATGGTATTGTTGTAATCGGTGGCTCAAAATCAGAGCTTTACCAGAAATATGCTCTGCTGTCCTTGGGGTGAATGTATAGTGGTTTCTTGTCGGTCGTTCTGCATTTTTGGATTCATTATTTGGTTGAATTGATACCGTAAGTAGAACTCGCTTTGAATTGAATCCATTTCAGTTTTAAGGAGACAGACC
The DNA here is from genome assembly GCA_963848135.1 of uncultured delta proteobacterium. GTDB lineage: Bacteria > Desulfobacterota > Desulfobacteria > Desulfobacterales > SG8-13 > JARFQH01. Next base: position 20,252 of record CAWKCK010000004.1, on the reverse strand, counting down.
ATGAAAAAGACTTATGACACACCAAAATTGACTATCCATGGAGACGTAAAAAGTATTACGCAAACAAGAGGTTTTGATTGGGGCGACTTCGATTTTCGTGACGGCCGGGGGGGCAAACAAAACGATGGCGGTCGACGCAGGCCACCTTGCGGTAGTTAAGGGACGATCTCTTAGTTTTGCAAGAATAAACAGAATAAATTACTTACGGTATCAATTCAATCAAATAATATATAGGAAGATGACTTTATGTTGGCAAATTCTTATTCAGAAAAATATCGTTTTCATCCTAAATCTGAATACTCCCACAAGTATAAGGCATACGGCCTAACTATATATTCAGATTTTTATTTACCAGAACTTACCACCAGTGATGACGAAGCAAATGTGTTTATTCGAAAAGGAATAATCGAAGACATGCCTGCTGAAGCATCAGGATGTTATAGCTATTATAACGCGACCGACCATGGTATTTACCTCGCATGGGAAGGAGTGGGTGCCTTCTTGGTTCGGAATGGTTGTGAAATGGTTGTAGACCCATTTCAAGGGGTAGAAGAGCGTATCATACGTCTTTTTATTTTAGGTACCTCACTGGCAATGTTGCTTCACCAGCGGAGAAATACGATCGTATTACATGCAAGTGTCGTGGCAATGAATGGCGCGGCGATAGCCTTCGTTGGCGATAAAGGTGCCGGCAAATCAACTATTGCCGGGACACTTCACAGACGTGGGCACACATTAATCGCTGATGATATCCTTGCGGTTGACATCAGTGAAGGTAACGTTAACGCTCTTCCCGGCTTTCCGCATCTCAAGCTTTGGCCTGATTCCATAGAATCCTTGGGTTTTTCCCCAGACACTTTGCCTCGGCTTCGACCGGAACTGGATAAACGCAGCTATCGTCTTTTTAATGGTTTTTCAGAAACAGCCCTGCCACTCAAAAGTATTTATATTTTAGAGAATGGTCCCGAAACGACCGTGAATACGCTCCAACCTCAGCAGGCCCTTTTGGGTCTGATGCCTCATTGGTATGGCGCACGCTTCGGTACGGAATTTCTTCGAAATCTCGGCCTCTCAAACCATTTTAAACAGTGCACTAAACTGGTTAACCGTACATCGGTATTCCGTTTAGAGAGACCCAGATCTATGCAAATATTGCCGGAGGTGGCCTGTCAGATTGAAGGTCAATATTAAAAGACAATCCTCGTGAAGAATAAGAATTTTATGTCCATTATCTTTAAATCAATGATTAGTAAAATCATCTTACAACTATCTTTTCTTCCTCAAACTTTAAAGCTCATTTGGACGGCAAACAGAACCTTGTCTCTTTTCTGGGCTATCCTTCTTATATTTCAGGGTTTTGTTCCAGTCGCAGTTGTATACTTAACTCGTATTTTGGTTGACAGTTTAGTAGCCGTCGTCGGCACAGGCGCATCTTGGGAAAACATAAAACCTGTTTTCTTGCAGGCTTCCTTGATGGGGGGGCTTTTGTCTCTTACCCACATACTTCAGATCGCCATGACATGGGTGCGTACCGCCCAGGCTGAACAAACCGGAGATTATATAAGCAGTTTGATTCATGCCAAATCAGTTAGCTTTGACCTGTCCTTTTACGAAATTCCTGATTGTTTGGACCGGCTGCATCAAGTCAGCAACGATCTAAAAAACAGACCGCTGACTTTGCTGGAAAATTTGGGGGGTCTGATTCAGAGTGGTATTACTGTGTTATCGATGGGGGCTCTATTGATACCCTATGGTGTTTGGTTGCCATTTGTGCTTATCGGCAGTACTTTGCCAGCCTTTTACGTACTCTTGCGAACAAATAGACGCTTTCATATTTGGTGGAAACAGTCAACCACCAATCGGCGCTGGGTTGACTATTATGATTCCGTCCTAACCGAGGATGTGTTTGCCGCCGAATTAAGACTTTTCGAATTTGGTCCCTATATTCAAAAAGCGTATCATGACCTTCGAAGCGTCCTTCGTAAGGAGAAGCTTGACCTCATTAAGAAGCAGGGTTTTTCACGACTTTGGGCAAGCGTATTTGGTTTGTTGATTTCCAGCGGAGCATTGGCCTGGATGGTTTGGCGGGCCTTTCAGGACTAGTGACTTTAGGGGATTTGGCTCTTTTTTATCAGGTCTTTAATAAAGGGCAGGGTTTGCTGGCATCATTTATAGGGAACATTGGAAACGTATATAACAGTACTCTTTTCCTGGAAAGGTTGTTTGAGTTTTTGGAATTAAAGCCCCATGTTGCCGAACCTAAAGATCCCATCTCAGCGCCATCCTGTTTAAAAAAAGGAATTTCTTTCCGTAAGGTCACATTTAGTTATCCAGGCAGTAAAAATACGGCACTAAAAAATTTCACCTGCTCTTTCCCAGCAGGTAAAATTGTCGCCATTGTTGGCGCTAATGGTGCCGGAAAAACGACCTTGATGAAACTGCTTTGCCGGCTCTATGATCCTGACGCCGGTTCTGTCGAAGTTGATGGTCACGACATAAGGTCTTTTTCGGTAATTAACTACCGTCGTATGATTTCAGCCATGTTTCAATTTCCTTTGGTACACGTGGCCACAGCAGCAGACAATATTGGTATTGGCGATTTAAATTCCGAATTTAGCTCTGCTGAAATTGAAAAGGCAGCTCGAAAAGCTGGGGCCCATAATTTTATTAAAAAATTACCGAAAGGCTACGATACCCTTTTAGGTAAATATTTTCCCGAAGGCTGCAATATCAGCGGGGGGGAGAGACAACGACTGACGCTTGCTCGAGCCTATCTAAGAAATTCCCCAATCATGATACTCGATGAGCCGACGAGCTTGATAGATTCCTGGAGTGAAATGGATTGGTTCGACCGCTTCCAGAAATTGGCTGCAGGGCGTACGTCGATACTCATTACGCATCGCTTGACCATCGCTAAGAATGCCGATTTAATTTATGTAATGGACGCAGGTCAAATTGTCGAATCGGGTCACCATGATGAATTATTGGCAATGAAGGGTCGCTATGCCGCTTCGTGGCATGCGCAATTTGATTCTAACCCTAAATTGGCGGATATGAGTGACAAAAAAGCTACAGCAGCAGTTAATTTTTCGTTGAAAATAAACGAAACGAGTGACGGCCTTCTAAAGGTATCATGATATGGGTATCATGTCGTTTTCAGATGAGAATTTAAAGACTATTCGCCCTGAGATCCACCTAATTATCAGTTTGGCCCGAATCCACATAGGCCCGAAAGAGAAACAACGAATAGAGAACCTCCTTGCAGAAGCGTTAGATTGGGCATTTTTTGTTGACACAGCCGATCAGCATCGCGTGCTCCCGCTTGTATATAGAAATATTGCCGAAAACTTTTCAACAGTTGTACCTACTTATGTTTTAGATCGTCTTCGTAACTGGTTTCACCAAAACACAATACATAATAAGGTATTTGAAAGAGAACTTTCAAGAATATCGGAGTACTTCAAGAGGTTTAAAATTCCCATCATTTTTTTTAAAGGCCCCATATCGGCCATTTCGATTTACGATAATATCGCTCTGCGGCAATTCAATGATCTTGATCTCCTCGTCCACGAGAATGACTATTATCGCGCCCAGAACGCTTTAAGCAGACTCGGCTACAATAAAATAAATGACTTTGGATTTGAGGCCGGTTTTCAGCATGAACTCAGCCAAATTAATGTCGACCTCCATCAAAGGTTCGACTACCACGGTCTCTATACTGAATTAGATTTCTTACAACTTTTCAATCGACAGCAACCGACGGAATTTAGTACCTTTCGATCACCAGGCCTTTCAATCGAAGACACGTTAATAATCCTCAGTGTTAATTTTGCAAAAGATTTCTTTGTTAATAAGAACAAACTTTCTCAGATTAGTGATATTGCAAATCTGATTGTTATTCATCACAACTTGGATTGGCCAACTGTCATTAATCGGACCGGTACTTGCGGAACACAACGAATTCTTTTTCTCTGTCTTTTATTATCCCATCAACTGCTTGGTACCGACCTGCCAGTAGAAGTTTTACAAAAAATTAAAGCACACCCTCAAGTGGATTCACTTGTTTCTGAAGCATTCAACAGAATTATTAGTTTGCTCTGTGGAAAGAGTCATTTCCTTGACCTGGCGGGGGCCTATATTGATGAAAAAATTATCCACCTTAAAATGAAAGAACGTCTCCGCGACAGGATTTCTATATATTACCAAATAGTTAATCATTATGTCCGTCATTATTTTCAAAAATTAACAGCTTCGGTTTCAAGAGTTGTCACACCGATGATGTACCGTAAGGTCTAGTTTTTATTCAGTCGGCAAAATTCCAACCCATTTTTGTGAAGCAACAAGCTTTGTAATTGATTAGCACTCTTCACACGTCCAGGATCACGCCCCTTTGTCAAGACTGATATTTGGTTCTCGATAATTTTCGTTGTATAAGACCAGCAAGGGAATGTTACCAGGATTGTGAATCGTCCCTCCGGGACTGTATGAAGGGCAAATAACACGAAAGCGTATGCAAAATGGAGCACGCCCAGTGCTCCTGTGGTTGCGTCTTGGATTAAAGGCACACCCCTTTTCGATTGGAAAGGGCCGCTCTGCCAAAACAAAACGGGGTATCGTTTGCCGACGAAACCCCGTTACTTTTTGTGTTAACAGCGCTATGCCCACAACGAATATCTATTTGTGCCGCCTTAATCGCGTATTTTTCAGGTAGCGCGAGACGCGAAGAATATAGGCCAGGATAGCCTCCATTTTGCCTAAAGGGTGAAAGTTTAGCGCCTTTTACGATTCAATCCCGGCCATGCAGAGATACTTTATCTCTAAGTACTCTTCGATGCCGTATTTTCCTCCTTCCCGTCCGATACCCGATTGTTTCATGCCGCCGAACGGTGCCACTTCGGTGGAAATAATTCCGGTGTTGATACCAACGATTCCATAATCCAACCCCTCTGAAACACGCCATATACGGCCAATGTCCCGGCTGTAAAAATAAGCCGCCAGGCCGAAAACCGTGTCGTTGGCCAACCCGAGCGCCTCGGCTTCGTCATCGAAGGGGATAATCGGAGCCACCGGTCCAAAGGTTTCCTCTCGGGCAATGCGCATTTCGGCCGTCACACCGGACAATACGGTCGGTTCAAAATAGGTGCCGCCTCGGGCGTGTCGCCGGCCACCGGTCAACAGTTGCGCACCTGAGGAAACAGCATTTTCGATATGTGATTCGACCTTCTCGATCGCAGCCATGTCGATGAGCGGCCCCTGCTGGGCACCAGTCTCGAAACCATCGGCCACTTTTAGTGCCTTCACATTATCCACAAGCTTCCGAGCAAATTCATCGTGCACACGCCTCTGAACGAGCAGTCGATTAGCGCACACGCATGTTTGGCCACTGTTGCGGTATTTAGAGGCTATTGCACCTTCAACCGCCGCGTCCACATCGGCATCGTCGAAAACAATAAACGGCGCGTGGCCGCCCAATTCCAATGATATCTTCTTAACGGAGTCGGCGCTCTGACGCATGAGCCGTTTTCCAACTTCGGTAGAGCCTGTAAAAGAAATTTTCCGCACAGCGGGATTGCCGAGGAGTGTCTCACCGACGATGGCGGCCTTTCCGGTCACTACGTTGATTACGCCGGCCGGCAGCCCGGCACGTAAGGCAAGCTCGGCCAGGGCCAGAGCCGTAAAAGGTGTTTGGCTTGCCGGTTTAACCACGACGGTACACCCGGCAGCCAGAGCCGGTCCAGCCTTTCGGGTGATCATTGCGGCCGGGAAATTCCAGGGCGTGATGGCCGCACAAACCCCCACCGGCTCTTTTAGCACCACGATACGCGAACCGACCTGATGGGTCGGAATAACGTCGCCGTAGACCCGTTTCCCCTCTTCGGCATTCCATTCGATGAAAGCCGCTGCATAGGCGATCTCTCCTCTGGCCTCTGCCAGTGGTTTTCCCTGCTCGGCAGTCATAATGACGGCCAAATCCTCCTGATTTTCAATAATCAGTTGATACCATCGGCGTAGAAGCAGCGCGCGTTCCTTGGCCGTTTTCCGCCGCCAGTCGTCAAAAACCCCTTGCGCGGCATCCACGGCTCTGTCAATCTCGACCGCGCTCAGCGAAGGAACTATCCCCAGCCGGTTGCCATCGGAAGGATTGTAAACCGGAATGGTTTCACCACTACCGGCATCCGTCCAACAATTGTCGATAAAGGCTTGCTGCTTGAATAGGGCGGTATCATTTAAAACGATCATCCAATTTCCTCCATTTTGTCTGGATCATATAGACGTCACATAAAGTCTTTTTAAGACATGCTGTACCTGCATTCATATTGACACAAAACGCATTTTTTGTCACAGTCAGGTCCCAAAAAAGCACATTCATATCTTGCTGGTCCTGAACCATTTCGATCCCAGAACCAGTAAAAAAGGTACATTGAGAAAAAATTCAGGTATTCTGTGCTCCGGGGATTGCCTTTTGGTCCTGTTGAACTGGCATCCCCATGATGATAACAGGTGACCTCAATAAGCCGAGCATTAATAGATCGACTTTTCTTGCGGATAAATTCAATTTAGAAAGGCATACAATGGCTAAAATTCACCCTACGGCAGATGTGCACTCGACGGCTGAACTTGCAGATGATGTCATCATCGGTGCTTATGCGATAATAGAGGATAATGTCAGAATTGGACCGGGTTCGGTTATTCGTCCGCACGCTGTTGTAAGGAAATATACATCAATGGGGTCCGAAAACTATGTGGACTCCTTTGCGGTTCTTGGTGGTGAACCCCAGGATGTAAAATTTGATACAAAAACCGTTTCCTATCTGGAAATCGGTGACAACAATACCTTTAGAGAAGGAACGACGATCTCACGCGCCACAGGTGAGGGGAAAAAAACAGTCGTCGGGAACAATACGATATGGTTGGCCAATTCTCACGCCGGTCACAATTCTGTGATCCACGACAATGTCATTATGGTCAATGGCGCCCTGGTTGCCGGCAATTGTACCATTGGCAAAGGGGCAATCTTGCCGGCGAACGGTGCCGTGCATCAGTTCTGCTGGGTGGGTGAAAACGCCATGTTTCAGGGTGGTACCTTTGTCAGTATGCATGTTCCACCACTTGTGGCTTGTGCGGGTATCAATAATGTGGTTTCCCTTAACGTGGTTGGTTTAAAGCGAAGACCGGATATTTCTTTAAATGATCGTAAGCAAATAAAAGAGGCCTTCAAAATAACATATCGATCAGACCATCGATTGAAACAGGCCTCGGATGAGATGAACAAAATGACGGATTGGGGGCCAGTGGCCGCGAGCTTTCGGGATTTTATCAGTAAAGTGTTAGCAGCAAAACCACCTTATAACCGCGGCTTGTGTCCTAATCTTTCACGGAGTGATCAGAGGCATAAATAAGAAACTCATTACACGATTCTCAGTGCTTTCTCCGAACTTTTTTATTACTGTATGTTAAGTCACATTCCGCTGCGAAATACATCTGAAAGGACAATAACCGATGGTACCCAGAGAGGAAATTGAATTTGGACAGAAGTTTGTGGATAGGTTCTTTCTCAAATGGCCCCTATGCCAACCGTTTGAACACAGATGTAAACATGCCTTCATGATGACGGGCCACTTTGATGGGAATGGTCAGCAGCGGGAATACTGTGCCAAAACAGATAAGGGTAAAGGCTCGTACCCAATACGCTCCCAAAGACAGTGTCCAATTGGTAAATGGGAATAGCATTCTGACCGGCCAGCAGGTCTTTACGATGATACTATTGCCAGGAAGTTATGGCCAAAATGTCAGGTTAAAGACCATTTACAAACCACCATATGCCCCCAAAAATTACTCGCATGAACTTCGTTTCTGCGATTCTTTGCCTTCACATGACATGGCACACAGTATTCTGGATTCACCGTCCAGGTAGATTGTCCTAAACCGATCCGTAGCTTGTTGTAGAAGGACATATTCATCGGCGCTATTCAATGACCTACGGTTAAACCGGAGGAATAGTTTGTAAACCGGTCAAGGCGGTCTTTCGAAAATACAATTCCGGGCAATCATACGGGCATTGAATTATAATCGGCTCATAATATAATCCAACCGCCAGCGGGATCTATGAACTTCGGATTCTTCTCCCAAATAGTGAAAGCGTTAAGCCGTGCCCTGCTGGGTGCCTGCCGTGATTTGGCCCCTATCGTTATCGTCATTGCCTTATTTCAGATTCTGGTCTTGAACCAACCCTTTCCGGAACTTCTTACAACTCTGATGGGTTTGGGGTTGGTTATCATCGGTTTAGCGTTGTTTGTCGTTGGTTTAGACATGGGCCTGTTTCCCCTCGGAGAAACGTTGGCCGAAGAGTTTGCACGCAAGGGCAGCCTTCTCTGGCTGCTGGTGTTCTCTTTCGCCTTGGGTTTCGGTACAACCGTTGCCGAACCGGCCCTGATTGCGGTGACCCGTGAAGGAGCCAGAGCCGCGGCGGAAGCCGGCCTTATCGATAATTCTCCCACCGCCATCATTCGATACGCTTTCCTTGTCCGATTGACCGTAGCCCTATCCGTCGGTATCGCAATTATTCTCGGCGTGTTGAGGATACTTCGGGGATGGCCGTTACCGATTCTCATCGTGGGCGGTTACATTCTAATCATGATCATGACGTTGTTCGCACCGGAGGAGATCGTGGGATTGGCCTACGATTTAGGCGGGGTGACAACCTCAACCGTCACTGTTCCGCTGGTGACAGCCCTTGGGGTCGGACTGGCCCGGACCATTCGCGGCCGGGACCCATTGACGGACGGCTTCGGGTTGATTGCCCTGGCATCCCTTACACCGATGATCTTTGTCATGGTATTCGGTTTGTTTGTCCATTAGGACTATTTTATGGAACTATTATTTGACCCGATCAGATTGTTGCTGGCCACAGCCAAAGACGTGTTGCCGGTTATTGGACTGCTGGTGTTGTTCCAAATGGTGGTATTGAGAAGACCCCTGCCGAGGCCTGGTAGAATTATTTTCGGATTCTGTCTGGTGCTTGTCGGCATGGCCTGTTTTCTGGGAGGCCTGGATCTGGCACTTTTCCCTGTGGGCAGGACCATGGCGCTACAATTGGTCAAAGAAGCCCAAAACGGCGGCAATGGCATCTGGTCCGCTTATGGATGGATATACCTGTTTGCCTTTTTGGTCGGATTTTCCACCACCATCGCCGAACCGTCGCTGATTGCCGTCGCCAACAAGGCGGAAGAGGCCTCAAACAAGGCCATATCGTCCTTAGGATTGCGGATCGCGGTTGCCATAGGTGTGGCCGTTGGCATAACACTCGGCACGTTTCGCATTGTTACCGGAACGCCGCTTTATTTATATATTTTGGTGGGCTATGTCATTGTTGCCGTCCAGACCTTTTTAGCACCGCGGATGATCATTCCGTTGGCGTATGATTCAGGTGGGGTGACGACATCTACGGTTACCGTTCCCCTGGTGGCCGCTCTCGGTTTGGGGCTGGCGTCCAATGTCCCCGGCCGAAGCCCGGTGTTGGATGGATTCGGTCTGATTGCATTTGCCAGTTTATTCCCGATCATCAGTGTCTTGGGTTACGCCCAGTTAGTTCAATGGCTGGTGAAACGGCGAAACAGGAAAAAATGATATGCGATACTTTTTTGCAACATTTGTTGAATGTTTGCTGCGCGTCGGACAAAGGAGGAAAAACTAATATGGCTCAGAAATGCATTATAGCAATGGTGAAGCCGAACCTAACAGACCAGGTCGTTGATTCGGCGAAGAAGGCCGGTGCTACCGGGGCGACAATCATTACCGCCTCCGGAACCGGTGCCGGCGAGGCGAAGACTTTTTTCGGGCTTTGTTTGGACATACGCACGGACCTGATTCTCTTCCTGGTCAACGACACGATTGTAGAGCCGCTCCTTACAGCCATCAAAGAGGCCGGGCGATTCAGCGAGCCCGGCACCGGCATTGCCATGGTATTGCCGGTGGAGCAAACGTCCGGCATGGAAAGCCAGATCTCACGGACAAAAACATAATAAAATTAAGCCGATACCTTGATAGACACTTGGGGATCAGCCACGTTCTCCTCGCAACGTCATCCGGATCACTCCGGAATACCCATCAATGCGGACAAAGGAGATGTCATGGACAGCTTATTGAACCGCCCTGGCCCCGTTTCAAAAGGCGCCGATATCATCAACAAGGCACAGAGTGTTAAACTCAACCCCAGTATCCTTTACGAGGCAGTGGTGGATCTTTCCTCCGAGGGGCTCCTGACCGCCAACTGTATCAACATGGCCGCGGGGATCCTGTTGCAAGACCTGGGGCTTCCCACCTATTTTTTCGAGAATATTAAAAAGGACTCGCTGAAGCAGATCCTGGCCTCCATCGCCACCAGCATCACCGTTCAGAACGGCAAGGTGGTCCTGGTGGGACGGGTGGCCCACATAGATTTCGACCTGGAACAGGAGAACAATGTCCAGAGGGTCCGCATCGCCACTCTGGAGACCCGAGACAACATGGAAGCGGTCCTGGAGAACATGATCTCCGGCCACCGCCGCGAGTATTACTATAGCGCGGCAAACCAATACTACACCTACATTATCCGACCCGAAACGGTCAGTGATTTTCCCAGGGAGGCTTTCACCGATTCCCGGTTCCTGTTCACCCTGGCCGGGGACTACATGACCACCCCTGAGCCCACTCGCCAGCGTTACGAGAAATTCCTCAAGGACACCGAGGGTGCCGTCACCCCTTTGATCGAGGTTTTCAACCTGCCCGAAACAGGAGAGACGCGGTTGATGTTTAACAGCGATTTTGCTTCGCCTCAACTGCCGGTGCTCAGGAAGATGTTCGAAGACCACGGCCTGGTGCTCAAACGGGCCTATTGGGAACCCTACTGGGGCAAATCCTCTGTGCCTTCATCCGTCTGCTCCCTTTACATCCGGGGGGAGCTCTCCCGTAAAAAGGAGGCCGAGCTGGTGCAAGACCTGTGCGCCTATCTCTCTTTTGCCATTAACCGCATCACGGGCCTTTACGTGAACGGCCGGTTGACCTTCAACGAAATGCTGTTTGCCGGCAACGCCATTGATTTTGCCCACATGTTCATCTTCAAAGAGCGCGACAATGCCATGGATCGCGAGATTCTGGCAAGCCTGACCAGCAAGGACCACAAGGATGCCTTTGCCGGAAGAATTCACGGTTCCAACAAATCCACCTATGTCTACAAGGCCATCCTGGAAGCGGCCACCGAGAACCCGGACTTGGTGAAATTCCTCTACGATCTCTTCGAACGGCGCTTCCACCCGGCAGTAAAGATCCGCATCAGCGCGGAAGCGTTAGATGAAAAATTCAAGGAGTTTAACAAGATCATCTCTTCCCGTTTCATCGATAATTGGCTTTACTGCGACATTTTCCGTTTCATGTTCAAACTGGTCTCCTGCCCCCTCAAGACCAACTTCTACAAACCCGAGAAGCGCTCTTTCGCCTTCCGCTTCGACAATGCCATTCTCGACCCGTTGGTCTTCGACCAATTCGTCTTTGGCATCTTCTTCGTCAACGGCCATTACGCCTGCGGAACCCATCTGCGGGCCGGGGACATTGCCAGGGGTGGGCTGCGGTTGATCCGGGTCTCCCCTTCCAACTACCCCACTGAGATCGACAATGCCGTGCTGCTCAACTACGCCCTTGGCCCCAAAGCACAGCGGCTGAAGCACAAGGACATCTGCGAAAGCGGATCAAAGGGTGTCGTGGTTCCCCACGCCATCTACGCCAGCCACGGCATGGATGCCCTTTACGACTACACGGAAGGGATCATCGACCTGGTACTCGACGATGACAGCATCGTCGAGTACTACGGAAAGCCTGAGATGATATTTTTCGGCCCCGACGAGGGAACCGCGCCCCTGATGGATGCGGTGGCCAACCGTTCGAGAGATCGAGGGTACCGTTATTGGAGAACCCTCACAACGGGTAAAAGCATTGGCATCCCTCACGACACCTACGGCATGCTGGAAAACGGCGAGCTATTCGGGCTCATCGACCGCAAAGCAAAGGGGACGGATCTGCAGGTCAATGGCACATCCGTCGCCGTCACTACAGACATGGACATCATCTACGGGAAGATCGGCGGCAAGATCGAAACCAGTGGCATGACCACCACCGGCGTCATGGGGGCTTTCAGGACCTTGATCGCCCACTATGGAGCCAAGGAAGAAGACCTCAACCTGATGATGACCGGCGGTCCGGACGGCGATCTAGGAGCCAACGAAATCCAGTGCTACAAGGGGAAAATCTGTCTGGTCATCGACGGGGGAGCGATTCTGTTCGACCCCCAGGGACTGGACCGCAAAGCCCTTATGAAAATCGCCTTGATGCGGCATTCCTCTCCCCGGGCCAATACACTGCATTTCCCCGTGGAGAAACTGAGTGCCCAAGGTTTCATGGTCCCCCTCGTCGCAAAAAATGCCCCCCTGCCTGACGGCACGATTGTCGAAGACGGCGCCATGTTCCACCGCACCTTCCTGTCGGATCCCGACAACCGGCGATTCATCAGCCAAGCGGACATCCGGGCCTTTATTCCTTGCGGCGGCTTCAAGGACACTGTAAACCGCGGCAACGTCAAAAATTTTCTCTCCTTGTTCAAGGAACTGAGGTTCATCGTCGACGGCGCTAACGTTTTCTTCGATGACGCCGCCAGGCGGACCATTGCCACAACCACTGATATCAAGCATATCAAGGACACCACGGCCAACAAGGGCGGCGTCTTCTCCAGTTCCATCGCCGAGGTGCTCACTGCCTTTCTGCTTGCAGACGACTATGAGGCCAAACTGCTGCACGACACACAAACCCGCTGGTCCCTGATAGGGAATATCATGATGCTGGTGGACAAGTACGCCCGGGCAGAGACGGCAATGCTCATCCGGATCCATGATGCGGACCCGTCGGTTCCCCTGTTCGATCTATCGGAAAAAACCAGTGAACAGATTTTTGCCCTGCAAAGGATCTGTGAACAGAATATTACCGCCATCCTGGATGATGAGTCGCTGGCCTGGAAAGTGTTGGAGAACTACATCCCTGAGATCCTGATCAAGGTGCTTGGAAAAGAATCCGTCATGAACACGCTGAACGCCGAAGCGTTGCAGCCATACAGGGATGCCATCATCACGAAAAAGATGTCAGCCATGGCTTTTTACAAGTTCGGCGGCGACTGGAATACCTTTCTCAAAAAGGTGAATGCCAACTTCAACGACGGCATCAAAACCATCTTTTCGGAGATGGACTAAAGGCTGAAAGTGGTATGCTCGTCCTCCGATGGGGATATAGAGATAAGATCGAAGGGTTTCTGAAACGGTAAAGATACGATCGAATAACGGGACGTTTTTTTGACAACCGCTATAAATCTGTCGCTATGCCGGCGCTACAAAGAAAAAGCCCCCACAAGAGTTCCTTGCAAGGGCCTTAAAATATAAAATATTTTGATTTCACTGGTACGCCCGGCAGGATTCGAACCTGCGGCCTACGGATTCGAAGTCCGGCGCTCTATCCAGCTGAGCTACGGGCGCAGAAATTAAAAAATTTTGGAAGTATTTGCTTCCAAAATTTTATTTTGGGGTGAGTGATGGGACTTGAACCCACGACCACCAGGGCCACAACCTGGCGCTCTACCACCTGAGCTACACCCACCATATCGAAACCCTCCCTGTCTATCAGATCACCCATACCATTGCAAGCGGAAAATCAAAAGAGTGTTGACGATAAAGGGCTGGGTGACTATAAATGAAACCTTACACTCATGTCCAATTGAAAGGAACGGAATGTGATCGGGTTTCAGCGATTCGTCATTAGAGCCATTCTCGGCCTTGTTTTCGCCGTTCTTGCCACCCGCATGTGGTACGGTGAGGTATCGTTGCCAAAAATCATCGGTCTGGGGGTTATCCTGGTCGGATTGGCCTACTTCGCAGAATACCTGCGAAACCGCAAGAAACGCTGAGGTTACTTTCCGTTCGCACGGAATCAGGAGCTATAGCATTGAAACAGATCATACTTGGCACGGCCGGTCACATAGACCATGGTAAAACATCATTGATCAAGGCGGCCACCGGAACGGATACCGATCGTCTGAAAGAAGAGAAAGAACGCGGTATCACCATCGAGTTGGGATTCGCTTCACTGGATCTGCCAAGCGGGCAGCACGTCGGCATTGTGGACGTGCCCGGCCATGAGAAGTTCGTCAAGAACATGGTGGCCGGCGCCACCGGTATCGATATCGTGGCCATGGTCATTGCCGCTGATGAAGGCGTTATGCCTCAGACGCGGGAACATATGGAAATCTGCACCCTGCTGGGTATTGAGTATGGCTTCGTTGTCCTGACCAAGACCGACCTCGTGGATGAGGAGTGGTTGGAACTCGCCATTGAAGATGTACGCGATTTTACCGCCGGAACGTTTCTGGATAATACACCGATTGTCCCGGTTTCAGCGGTCAAGGGGCACGGGCTGCAGGATTTCGTCCATACCTTGGAGGAAATCTGCGCCAAAATTCCCGAGCGCAGCAAATCGAACCTGTTCCGACTGCCGGTAGACCGCGTTTTCACGATGAAAGGGTTCGGTACGGTGATCACCGGTTCTCTGGTCTCCGGTCGCGTGCAGACCGGTGACACGATCATGATCTATCCGTCCATGATTACCTCCAAAGTGCGCGGTATTCAGGTTCACAGCCAAAGTGTCAGTGCCGCCGAAGCCGGCCAGCGCACGGCAATAAATTTCCAGGGCTTGGAGAAGGCTGCCATAAATCGGGGGGAGGTATTGGCGTTTCCAGGCGCGCTAAAACCGAGCTACATGGTCGATGTCCAGCTACAGTACCTGTCCAGCAACAAGAAACCCATCAGAAACCGCACTCGAATCCGTTTCCATACCGGTACCAGCGAAATCCTGGGCAACCTGGTCCTACTCGACTGTGAGGAATTGACGCCAGGAGAAAAAACCGCTGTCCAACTGCGGCTCGACACATCGGTATCCTTGGTCAAGGATGACCGATTTGTCATAAGGAGCTACTCACCGATTCGCACGATCGGTGGCGGCCGGGTTCTCAATCCGATTCCTCCCAAGCACAAGAGGTTTAAACCGGACATCGTTCAGGACCTGATGGATATTCCTGAAAAAACACCGGATGACCTGATAGCATACTATATTAACCAGTCCGGCTATATGGGGGCATCTTTCGCCGATCTCATCCTGATGACCAATATCACGGAAAAATCCCTAGACAAGATGTTGCAGGGTCTGCTGTCGAAGAAAGACATTCTGCTCGTGGACCGTGACTACCGAATCTTCATCCACAGCAGCGGCTTTCTAAACCTCCGCCAGCGCTTGCAAACACATCTTGAAGAATATCATAAGGCCCACCCATTGAAGGCCGGCATGCCAAAGGAGGAACTGAAAACAAAACTGCCGCCGGATATAAGTCCCAAGTTGTTTACCCTTCTGATGAACCAGATGCTCAAGGAGGCGGTCATTGCGATTGCGGAAGACACCGTTCACCTGGCGTCACACAGGGTTGCTTTGGAAGCCGACCAGGAGGGCATTCGTGACAAAATCCTCAATGTCTATAAAGAAACCAAGCTCCAACCGCCGTATTTCAAAGAACTTCGTAAGGAATTGAACACTGGCACTCAGCGGGCCAAAGATGTCCTCATGCTGCTGGTGGAAGACGGCAGGCTCGTTAAGGTAAAGGAAGAACTTTATTTCGATAAGGCGGCCATCAAAAGACTCCAACAGAACCTGATTGACTTTCTGACGGCCAATGGCGAGATATCCACGCCGCAGTTTAAGGAAATGACCGGTGCCACCCGTAAATATGTCATTCCTCTCATCGAATACTTCGATTCCCAGAACTTGACCATTCGCATTGGCGACATACGCAAATTGCGTAAAACCGGTTAGATCCGATCGATGAAAGAAGAGGCAATGCTGTCGAGCAGCAGCATGCCTCGAGGGTTTAAGCGGCATCTGCCGTTGATGACCTCCAGCATGCCCGCCGGCGCGTAAACCGATAGCGGTCGCTCGAATTGCGTCTCGAATTTTACCCCGAAACGCCTTTCGAAGCCGGCAATATCAACCCCATCACACAAACGCAGACCGAGATAGACGGCTTCGATCATCAGCTGTTCACGGCTCAGGGCCTCCCGCCCGGCAACCGGGCGGCGACCGTGCTCGAGATCCTCAAGATAAGCAGAGAGGTCCGCTTTGTTCCATGAGCGTTCGGGCGGTAAGAACGAATGCGAGGAAGGCCCCAAACCCAGGTAAGGGGAAAAATACCAGTACTTGCAGTTGTGGCGTGACCGAAACGCAAGGTTGCGGGCAAAATTGGATGTCTCGTACTGTTCATATCCGCAGCGCTGCAGCACCTCAACGGTTGTCAGGTAAAGCTGTGCCACAAGATCTTCATCTGCCGGGGTTAACCTGCCTTTCGCCAGGTCCCTTCCAAGCGGTGTTCCGTGTTCATAGCTAAGAGTGTAGCAAGACAGATGGTCTGGCTGGTGGTGAACAGCGGCTCTTTCAAGATCCTGTTTCCAATTTTCAACTGTCTGGCCGGGAATACCGTAAATCAAATCGAAACCAATGTTTTCGAATCCGGCGTTGCGTGCCCATGCCAATGCGCTCTCGGCCTCTCCGGTAGTGTGGATCCGGTCCAAAAAATTCAAGTTGTGTTCCTGAAAGGACTGCACACCGATATTGACCCGGTTGACGCCGAAAGAACGGTATCGACGAAAGGAGTCGCGGCCGATCGTCCCGGGATTAACTTCAATGGTCACTTCGGCGCCCGGCCCTATGGCGAATATCGTGTGGGCCGAGGCGATAATATCGGCAAGACAATCGTCATCCAGAACCGACGGGGTACCGCCACCAATATAGAGTGTGTCAAATTCCATGCCCGCGTGAACATCGGCGGTCAATTTCATCTCATTAATAAGTGCCTCCAAGTATCGAGGCTGCAACGACACGTCGGAAACAGAATAAAAATTGCAATAACGGCATTTTCTGAGGCAAAAAGGCACGTGGATGTATATACCACCACCATCGGTGTTTTCGGATAGGTTATTGCTTGCAGACATGCGGCAAATGTTTACTTTCCCTTCTCCCATCCGCCGATAAGGTGCATATGCAAATGAAAGATACGTTGCCCGCCCCCCCATTCCACATTGAACACCAATTTATAACCGGATTCGTTGATACCTCGCTGCTCGGCTATATCACGCCCGGCCATGATCATTCTGGAAATGATCTCTCCATCCTGGTCAATCAGGTCGTTAATACTGCGGATGTGTCGTCGGGGAACGATCAAATCGTGGACTGGGGCGTGGGGATTGATGTCTTTGAAAACGACCAGATGATCGTCTTCATACAGGAACCGGGTATCGGTCTTGCCCGCGCTGATGTTGCAGAAAAGGCAATCCTTTTCCATGTGCACCTCCTTTCAGATCGCTGCATGTATAACTTGGCATTTCACGGCATTCGATAGAGACCGGTGAAGCGGGGTTATATTGCGTCTCCGCAGATGCTCTGTCAAGCCATGAGATACAATGATGCCGTCATCCGCGGGTAGAAATCAATTGGAAGGATCTTTACCGTATTGGAATTTATGCGACCACTGGCCTTTTAATGTGGGACAGGTGAGCGCTTTTCGTAGCTCTTTTAGAAACTGTGACCGGGGTATCTCCCGGGCCCCGAACCGCATCAAATGAGCCGTGGTCACCTGGCAGTCAATAAGATCGAAGGACAGGGTCATGAGATAGCGTGCCAATGCGACAAGGGCGACACTGGAGGCATTGCTGACGTTTGAGAACATCGATTCTCCGAAAAAACAACGCCCAAGTGAAACACCATAGAGCCCGCCGACCAGGTGCCCATCCAGCCACGATTCCACCGAGTGGGCATAGCCGGCTTCATATAACCGGCAATACGCCGCTTGCATGTCATCGACGATCCAGGTTCCCTCTTCATTTTGGGTCCGTGTCTTGGCGCAGGCCGTGATGACGTCTTCGAAGGCGCTGTCCATGGTGACCGTAAACGTGTTCTTGCGCAGAACCCTGTCAAGCGTCCGTGATACATGGAGTTCATGCGGGTAAAGTACGAGGCGGGGATCAGGTGACCACCAGAGAATCGGCTCGTTATCAGCGTACCATGGAAAGATCCCTTTTCGATAGGCCGAAAGGAGCCGCTTCTGGCTCAAATCGCCACCGACGGCCAACAGACCTTCAGGGGTTGCAAAATGGGCGGGCGGAAAAGCAACGTTTTCAAAAAGGAGAAATACGGGCATGGCGATCAGTGCCTGCGACGGGGAACCGGATACACAGTAATAAGGTCAAAAGCAGTCGAACCAGGATCAAATTCAACGGTCCATCGAGCCGCGATCAAATTCTCGGTAGCCTGTATTGCATAGGGGATCAGACAAAAACCAGTTTGTCATCCTTTAAATCGACAGTAATGACGCCGCCCTTGGTCAGCCGGCCAAAAAGTATTTCATCGGACAGTCCGTCCTTGATTTGGGACTGGATCAGGCGGCTGAGAGGTCGGGCCCCGTAAGTGGAATCGTGACCTTTTTTCGCCAACCATAAACGCACGTCAGTAGTGATCGTCAAAACCACCTTCTTGGCTGCCAACTGCTCGTTCAGTTCATTGATGAACTTGTCGACGATCTTTTCCATGATTTCGACGGTCAAGGCATGAAATGAGATGGTTGCATCCAGCCGGTTCCTGAATTCAGGGCTAAAAAATCCCTCAATTGCCTTCTGCCCTTTATGTTCGGCGTCTTTGTCGCTGTCCCCAAAACCGATGGAGCGGCTGCTCATCTCACGTGACCCGGCATTCGACGTCATGATGATAATGACATTGCGAAAATCGGCCTTTTTACCGTTATTGTCCGTCAAGGTGGCATAGTCCATCATTTGCAGCAAGATATTGAACAGATCCGGATGGGCCTTTTCAATCTCATCCAGCAGCAGAACGCTGAAGGGATGCCTGCGGATGCCATCGGTCAGCAACCCGCCTTGATCAAAACCGATGTATCCCGGCGGAGCACCGATCAGCCGGGCCACCGTGTGTTTTTCCATATATTCGCTCATGTCGAACCGCACGAACTGAACCCGAGAATTCGTGCCAATTGCCGCGACACCTCGGTCTTGCCGACCCCGGTCGGACCCATGAGCAGAAAGGAGCCGATGGGTTTTCCGGGCGGGCCCAAGCCCGCGCGCGAGCGCTTAATGGCGGTGCGAGGCTGGCAATGGCTGGGTCCTGGCCGAAGACCCGGTCATCAAATGGTTTTCGAGTTTTCGAGCTTGTTACCGTCGGAGCTTGAAACGCTGCGCGTGGGTATGCGGGCCATGCGCGCAACGACTTTTCGATATCATGCGGGGTTAATGTACTTCGGCGCGCTGTCCGGATGCAGGTTCAGGGCTGCACCGGCTTCATCGATGACGTCAATGGCCTTATCCGGCAGAAAATAATCGTTGAGTGACTTTGGCTCAGCTCGGCTGCCGATTTGATTGCAGCCGGCGTATAGGAAACCTGATGGTGGTCTTCATAGTGGGATTTGAGCCCTTTAAGAATTTCAATCGTTTCCGGGATGGGGGTTCGCTGATTTCAATTTTTTGGAACCTGCGCGCCAGGGCCCGGTCCTTTTCAAAATGATTCTTGTATTCTTCATGGGTTGTGGAACCGATACAGCAATTTCCCGGGCGAGAACCGGTTTCAATATTTGGACGCATCCATGGAACCGCCGCTGGTTGCCCCCGCACCGACCACGGTTGAATTTCGTCAATGAACATTATCGCTTTGTTTAGTCGCTGCAGTGCCTTTATGACCCCTTTCAGCCTCTGCTCGAAATCTCCGCGGAATTTGGTACCGGCCAACATGCCCCCGATGTTCAATGAGTAAATGCGCACATCATTGAGAATATCGGGGACGTTTCCGCTATTAATCTTCTGTGCCAGACCTTCGGCCATCGCTGTTTTACCGACCCCCGGATCACCCACGAAAACAGGATTGTTTTTTCGCCGCCGACAGAGGACTTGCATCGTCCTTTCCATTTCGAGCTCGCGCCCGATGAGCGGATCCAGCTTGCCGTCTGCCGCCATTTTGACGAGATCCACCGTAAACATTTCCAGCGGATCTCCTTTTTTCTTTTTGTCCCTGCGTTCGGTTTTGGCAAATCCGCCAGATACCTCATCGTCGCCATTTTTCGGCACTTCATGGGAGATGTAGTT
>CAWKCK010000003.1:0-1163940 GCA_963848135.1 uncultured delta proteobacterium | reverse complement strand
TCAGAAATGTTATATCGTTGAAACCGAAAAATGGTTGTATGCTTTAAATGCTGTTCTGAAAGGATAGAAAATTAATGACGTGCATCTGTTCCTGACGCGTTCCTCTTGCTCAATACAAAAAGCATGAAGGTATGCTCCGCTCTTATGTTTTTATCTTAGATTCCCCATTTTCCGAGTTCAAAACCAATTTTATTTTGTCATCTTCCCGCTCGCCTATGACATTGATGACGGCTACGGAATTGATCTTCAATAATGGATTACAATGGTGGCCTATATTTTATTGATCCAGGATGCGGAAAAATATCGCTGGGTGTTAAAGACCAACTTTTCTTATGCAATATCCATGCGAATTTCGCCATAATTATTAACGTCATATTTTCAATATCTTGAGGGTTTGAAGGATCCCCCAACTCTCCCTTTCCTGGGAAACATCCTACCCATTCTCTGTGAATTTAATTACAGCAGGTAGACGAACACTCGGGGAGTATTCATCAACCGGGAGCGGAGGGAATGAGCAGTGACCCCAGCGCGCAAACTGATGCCAGGCTGGCAACCTAAGGAATAATAAGATTTTCATTATAAAAGAATCATTCAACGTCGTTAGCGACACCAGCCGCCGCACGACACTACATATTGTGTATTATTTTACCTAAGCTTGGAGAATAAATTTCACATTTTTAAGAAAAATTTTGCGTATTACATGCATCGCCATCAAACTGCACGGATTTTATCCCATTGAATTTTAAGCCTTTACGTGGAAGTGATTAATAGGTACACTGATTGCATAATGAAAAGAGTGGTGAAATCTATTCACCCTTTCATCGACCTAAACAGGAAATTTTTGAATTATAAGGTATATTTCAATAACCTTCTGCCTGCGCCTTCAGGCGAAAGGGTCAGCTGTAAGGCTCTGCTTATTAATTTTAAGCTTGTTGTTGCTTCTCGGTCAGGCCCTCAGGCCGGTTTAGCGGGAGAAACCATTAGCGGGTCAATCAGCTACGAACCGCCTCCGCCTCCTTATACATGGTTTGACCCAGACACCGGTTCTGCAGTCGTTGGCGGAGGTATAGAATTTATATACAATGACGGATGGCTCAACATACCTATCGATGCCGGTGCCTGGAGTGTTCATATCGATGTCATTAACATTAGCCCTAATCTGTGAAAATGCCAATACACCTTCGGCTTTTTTTATTGATCTCAGTGATTTGAATTTCAATGACGGCAGCATCTTAAGTGCCGTCATCTTGAACCAGTGTAAGACCAGGAAATACTGAGTACCCTGGGGGTCCGTGGGAAAGTGTCACCCCATTTTCTGCCGAAGTAACGGGAGATTATTCGCTCTAGAATCAATTTCATTGGCAGGGAAGGTTCAGATCCCAATGAAGAACTTCTACTTGCGTGGCAGAGATTTGGTGATTCCGAAGGATTGGAAACAACGTAGAAACAGTCATTTCCGTAGTGCTCTTTTCCCGGTGCCGTCTGGTTGTTGGGTGCTGGAATCTTCGGCCTTGTGGGATTGAGAAGAAAACATCGGGGTTGATTTATATTAGATACTTGTTCGAAAAAGGCGGGGCCAAAACCCCGCCTTTTTCGTTGACTGTTAATTCAATTTATATCGACCGGGGTATTAGTTAAACTTTCGGGGCAAGACCTCATGTTAAAAAACGGTCTTGGGATAATCCTCATCCTTGCTTTGATTGCAGGGTTCGTACCTTCCCTCTATCGGCAATCGAACGACTCAAGAAACCACGCCGACCCGCAGCTACCTGGTGAGCCTCAAATCAGCAGATCCTGTGATTCTTGGGGATATCTCCGGCCGCAAGGTCGGCCGTGGAAAAATCCGAGCGACCCGCCACCTTTACCTTATCGGCGAAGCCCATATCTCCAGGTTTCACGGAATCGACAGGGTTATCGCTATCACACCGAACCGAACCATCCGGTCGAGGCGGCCCCGCCGAACGATCCCCAATTCAATCAGCTCTGGGGATTGCACAATACTGGTCAAACCGGTGGTACCCCGGGAGCCGACATCCACATCGACGAGGCCTGGGACATACAAACCGGTAATCCTGGTATCGTGGCCGCCGTACTCGATTCCGGCGTCGACTTTACGACTCCGGATCTGGCCGGCAACATGTGGAAAAATACAGACGAGATTCCAAACAATGGCCTCGACGACGACGGTAACGGTTACGTGGACGACTACGACGGTTGGGACTTTTACAATAACGATCGCAACCCATCCGATGACAACGGCCACGGCACCCACGTGTCCGGTGTCATCGGTGCGGTGGGCAACAACGGTATTGGCGTGAGCGGGGTAAGTCAAGCGGTGCAAATCATGCCGCTCAAGTTCATCGGCAGCAACAATGTCGGCACCATCGCCGGGGCCATCGAGGCGATTGAATACGCCATCCTGATGGGTGCGGACGTGCTCAACAACAGCTGGGTCATCAGTGACGCCTGGGGAGAGAACCCCTATTCTCCCCCCCTGATCGAAGCCATCGAGGACGCCAATGCCGCCGGGCTGCTCTTTGTGGCGGCAGTCGGCAATTTTCAAATCAACACCGACGTCGACCCCCAGTACCCCGCTTCGTACGCCAATGAAAATATCATAGCGGTGACGGCCACCGACCACAACGATGTTTTGGCAAGCTTTGCCAATTATGGCCAAAGCACCGTGGATCTGGCGGCTCCCGGTGTGGATATCCTCTCGACGGTACCGAGCGGAAGCTGCAAATACTGCGATCCTTCAGGATACAAAAAGTTGTTCGGCAGTTCCATGTCGGCCGCTTACGTGACGGGAGCCGTGGCGCTCTTCAAGGCCGAACACCCATCTTTGAATCACCTTCAGATTAAAGAAACGATCCTCTGTTCAGGCGATCCGCTCCCCACGCTGTCCGGCAAAACAGTCAGCGAAAAAAGGCTCAATGCATTTGGCGCCCTCACAGGTGATTGCATCGCCCCTTCGGCTGTCACGGATCTTGCCTCAGACGCCGTCACCCCGACTGCAGTCAGGCTTGCTTGGAGTGCCCCCGGCGATGATGGGACCGCAGGCACCGCCCAAGGATATGAGATTCGGTATTCCACGGCGCCTATTGATGCAAACAACTTCGATTCGGCAACAATTGTCGACCAGGATATGGAACCTCTTCCACCAGGATCGAATGAAACCTTGTGGGTTTTGAATCTTCTTCCCGATACAGAATATTTCATCGCCCTCAAAGCGATGGACGATGCCGGATTGTGGGGAGGACTGTCCAATGTGGTTTCTTTCAATACCCCTGCAATCGCACAGGAAGAAAACCTCATCGTCTATCTCGCCTTCGACGACGGCACCGGCAGCACAGCGACCGATTCGTCAGGCAACGGAAATTCCGGAATGATTGACGGCGCCCTGTGGGAGGAGGGGTGGAGGTTCGGCGCACTCGATTTTGACGGGGATAACGATCGCGTGTTCGTCGATCCTCAACCACTCGAAATGGAGAACTGGGGTGAGATAACGGTTGCCGCCTGGGTGAAAAACGATGTCGGTGCCGATGCCGGTACGGATGACATTGTCTCCTGGTGGGATTTCCCGAATTCACGATCGTGGACTCTGACCCATCACCGGACCAACCAGTACTTCTGGGAAATATTCGGCAAAGGAACGGTTATCGGTGGAACAGTTTCCACCGAATGGACACACGTCGTGGGGACCTACGACGGCGCAGTCATGAAATTGTACGTCAACGGCACCGCTGTGGCAAACCTACCTGTCAGCGGAGGGACGCTTCCGTATTCAACGGCGGACATGATTATCGGTGGTCAAGCCAATGACAGAAATTATTTTGACGGACTGATCGACGAAGTGATGATTTTTAATCGTGCCCTGACAGACCAGGAAATCCTGTCTATTTTCAACGGGTCAATGCCGGGTGATCTGGACTCTGATGGCGATGTTGACGGTGCCGATCTGGCCCGATTGATATGGGATGGAGTACCGCTTCCCCTTCCTCTGTTTGCCGTCGCTTTTGGAAATATCAGTGGAAATATGTAAAAGAAGCATGCCATTATGCCTTATCTGTTTAAATAGGCATTCGTCTTTATTTCTGAATTGCAGCTGTTAGTATAACGTGGCAATCATCAAATCGAGATAGGGGAGGGCCTCACGGCCTTCGCCTTCTCACACCACCCAGCATACGGGACCGTACCGGGCGGTTCATGTAGTCGTTGCTTTCGGTTCGCATTGATCGAGGAGGAAAAGCAGTCCCTTTTGTGCGAAGAAACGATTCGACAGCGTCACCTTAACCGGTTTGACATTGGATAAAATGAAACCGTTTAGTACATCATTATTAAAATCTCCGACCCTGCATTTCATTCTTTTGGGCCTGGTTGCATTTATTGCCTACAGGTACTTCAAATCCCCGGATCGCGAAACGATACGAGTGACCACCCAGACTATCGATGCCTTGATCAAACAGAAGGAGAACATCACCCAGAATCCGATTTCCCCCGACGACAGGCAATCGATCGTCGACCGCCACATTGAAGACGAAGTCCTGTTGCGTGAAGCCTACAAGCGGGGCTTGAACAAGAACGACTACCGCGTTCGTAACCGACTGTTAAACATCATGCGGACCTCTTCTTAGCGAGGTTATCCCGGAGCCTTCGGTGGCTCAACTGCGAACGTTCTACGAGGAAAACAAAGAGCGCTTCCTGACTTTCCCGTCACGTTCTTTCGAACACGTCTATTTTTCATTTGCCAGCGCCAAACAGCCGGAAAAACCGGAACAATTTATAAAACAATTAGAGGCGGCATCTGATATTTCCGGTTTTGGTGATTTTTCACAAATTGGCAAAAAATTAAAAAATGCTTCTTTTCAAACCACGGCCACCACATTTGGTAAACCATTTGCGCAGGTTATTTTCAGCATGGCGTTGAATGAGTGGCGCGGCCCCATCGAATCCTTTCGCGGGATACATTACGTACGCGTAACGGCAAAGCGCGAACCGGAACTGCCGCCCTTCGAAAAAATGGAATCTTATCTACGAAGAGATTATCTCATGGTTAAAAACCGGGAAAGCCAGCAGCGGAAGATTGATGAAATGAAAAAGAATTAGGAGGTTGTTGTGGAAGGAAAGTAATTGACGATTTTTGATTTTGGAATAATGATACATACAGATTTGAAAGGCAGAGCAAAGCGATACATCAAATCAGCAATCCGCAATCCAAAATCCAAATTACGGTCTATCTTTCGTTTAACTTTTTTTGTATTCATATCCCTTACTGCTACAATTCTTTTATCTGTGCCAGCGGCATTGGCAGACGACGTCGGCATTACCAAGGCCCGTCTGATCCAGAAATCGGCGAATAGCTACCTGCTGGAAGCGGATGTCAGCAGGGCCCCGGTGTGGGCCATCAAGGCACCGATTTTCCCCGATCGCTTCCGGGTTTCGGAACTCGAGTTCATCAACCAGTCCGGCTGGATCGTGGTGCAGGCCACGGTCACGACCGAAGGTGCGTCCCTGACGGCCAAAGATGAAATCCTTTTGCCCTGGATGCGCAACGGCGTCGCCCTGACGGCTCAATGGCAGGACGGGACGATTCGCCAAGGATTGTTTCTGCGCTCCCTGGAAGGCATCCACGTTCCTCTGCGGTTGCTAATGGACGTAAAACACACCTTGGTGGAAGTGTGCGATGAACATTTCAAGGCGGGCGTGCAGCTTTTGTTCTTCAAGGGGATTCACCTGATTCTGGTTGCAGCCCTTTGCCTGCTCTTTCCCGCCTGGCTGGCGCTATCTTTAATCCTGAGCGATTTGGGCCTGCCCGGTTTCGATATTCTGTTTGCGGACATCCTGGGAATCTTACTGGTGTTTCTTGTCGCCCAGGCGGCCATCCGTCAAAAGTCCGGCAAACCTTTTCTGGTGCTATTTGCTTTCTACGGGTTGTTCCACGGGCTGGCCTATGCTCACGAACTGACACGCCTGTCCCTCTCCCTGGACCATAAGGTCCCAGCCCTGTTCATGTTCAATCTGGCCATCGATGCGGGGCATTTTGCCCTTGCAGGTGTCTTGCTTCTGATCGTTAGGGCCGTCCGGGCGGGTTTCCGCTGGCGACAATTAACCGGCTACGTCGCCGGTGCGTTGTCCGTGGCCCTGCTTCTGACTGTTTTTCACGAACACGTTGCCGCCAGCAAAACCGATGTGCTGTCATTTGGTGATACACAGATCGCCACCCGTTTTGCCCTCCCCGCTGCGCAGAATACTCAAACCGGCAGACAGCGCCCCCAGAGGGCCCGCAAACTCACCAGCCCGATTATGACCTATCTGTCCGTGGAACCCTACGAAGTGCGCCAGGAAATTCTTATCCAGGCGCGGGCGGCAATCCAGTTTTTAGGCGTTGACGACCGGGGCATGGATAGCATTCCTGTTAGTTCTCTGGCCGCGGTCAAGGAGGGGATCCTATCGGTTGTCCAGGAGGCCAATCCCATTAGTATTGATGGAAAATCAGCGACACCGATCCTGGCCCGGGCCGATTTCGTCACCATAGAAGCAGCCGGGGTCATCCAGCGTCCCGCTCCGATGATTGAAAGCCTGGACAAAGGCATCATCGGCCTGACCCTGGTATATGAAACGCCGGAACTGGTCGACAAGATCGTCATCGACTGGCGGCTTTTTTCGAAGGTTGTCCAGAAAGTAGAAGCCACCAGCACCTATCCCTTCGGCGGTTCCACGCTGATCCTGTCTCCGGAAGAAAATCGATGGCACTGGAAAAGCCGTCTGAGTGGCTACAGGGTGCCGGTCATCGAAGAAATCGCCGTCAAGAAAAAGAAATTGCCCATCGTATCAATCGTGCTGTTTTTGGTGGCGTTGACTCTGGCTTGCCTATCCTTTTTACGCAAAAGAAGTGCACTGCTGCGCCCCCTGTTGGTAGGCATCCTCGGCCTGGGTTTCATGCTCTATCCGTTCGTTATCTATCCGCTAATCTGCCGTGGATCTCTCATTGGGCGCCGTCCAAAGAGCGTGCGTCCGACATCCTCGACGGCTTGTTGACCAATGTCTACCGGGCCTTAGATGTGCGCGATGAAAGCCGGGTGTACGACCGCCTGGCGGTGAGTGTGACCGGTGATCAGCTTCCCAAGATCTACCTCGAAAACCGGAAATCCCTGGAGTTTGAAAATCGCGGCGGCGCGCGCGCAAATGTGGATGAAGTAGACATCCTATCTGTCAATCACGTAAAAATATCGACGGATGACGGATTTATCGCCGATGCCGCCTGGACCGTCAGCGGTTCCGTCAACCACTTCGGGCATACGCATTATCGACGAAACCAGTACCAGGCTCTGGTAACCTTTATAATGGATGGTGCGTCCTGGAAAATTACAGGTATCGAGTTGCTCGCAGAAAAACGATTGCTTTGATTTTTTATTTTTGACCGGAGATGTTGAATTCATATAATTGCCGTGGTGACCCTGGCCACGGTGCTGGCCGTCATCCTCGTTTTTGCCCTTTCCTTAAGGATCAGACAGCGAGAGATTCAGACGATTTTTAAAATTGGTTGCAGCCGTATGACAATTGCAAGATTGATTGCTGCTGAAATTTTAATCATTGTTTTTTCAAGTGCCGTACTTTGCAGCATCATTATGGTGGCGGTCCGGAGTATATCAAATGATTTGGTGAGGATGTTGTTTATAACCTTATTTGAGCGATTGTTGAGGTTGCCGCAGATAAAAGAAAGATGCCGTTCCGCTATAGTCAGCTATGCGGGACGGCATATGACGCCGTAGATGCGGCAAGATCGGTAATCCCGATGGGTTTCAAATTTTAAAATCAAACTTTGATAGAATTCCTTATAAATAATGCAGTTCCCCCTCTATTTAAAATTTGAAACGCTCACTTTAGTTAGTGATAAACCTTTATTTAGGAGGTGATGCGTGCTACCCGGAAGCACATTTTTCTACACCCATGATGAGGGCTTTGCGGCGGATTTGCACAATCATTCTATTCATGATTGTTTTCTCCGCACCCTGCAGCTCGGCGACCGGACCGCTCAACGTCTATGTCGTGAGCTACCCTTTGAAGTATTTTGCCGAGCGTATTGGTGGCGATCAAGTAAAGGTGGAATTTCCGGTACCGCCAGATGTGGACCCGGCCTATTGGAACCCAAATCTTGCTGCTATAGCGGCCTTTCAGAAGGCTGGCCTGATTTTGCTAAACGGCGCCGGTTATGCCAAATGGGTGGCCAAAGTTAGCCTGCCAAGATCAACAATAGTGGTTACCTCTAGGCAGTTCAAAGATCGCTATATTACGACCGAAGAAGTACTGACTCACAGCCATGGTGCCGCAGGCGAACATGCGCACGAGGCCCTTGCGTTTACCACTTGGCTTGATTTTGATCTGGCTGCCCGGCAGGCCGAGGTGATTGCCACAACCATGGGCCAAAAACGACCTGAGTTGCGAGACACGTTTCAAATCAACTATAAGGCGCTGGCCGCGGATCTTAAGCGCCTTAATCGGGGTATTCAGGCCATCGTTTCCAAGAACCAAGCAACACCGTTGGTTGTGTCACATCCGGTTTACGACTATTTTGCCAGGCGTTACGGATTGAATATCGTGAGTGTGCATTGGGAGCCTGACCAGGTTCCAAACGACAGTCAGTTGCATGCGTTAACGGAGGTTTAAAGCAGCATCCCTCAAAATGGATGATCTGGGAGGGCGAACCTGTCCGGGCGTCGGTGGATAAACTCAAAACGCTCGAGGTCGACAGCCTTGTCTTTGATCCTTGCGGCAACGTTCCGGCGCGAGGTGATTTTATGAATGTGATGCAACGGAATATTGAGAATCTTCGCAGGGCATTCACCACAGCTGATTGAAACCGATTTTAAATTTAAAAGTACGTCTGCGCGCCCGCCGCCTTGCATCTGCGGCACCCTGTAAATGCTTACGAACACGAACAGGTGGTTTGATGCAAAATGCGACGTTGCAACCCTCTGAACGGCTACGATTAAAGAATAGAAAGGCCGGTATCGCTGCAATGCAGTCGCGGCAAATGGGCTTGACTACAAAACCGGCAGCGCTCTATACTGTATCAAGCATAGCAACTCCCAAGTTGAGGGTTTCATATTTTCGAAATAAGTGAAAATAAACAAATACCAATACTGAAAAATGCGGTTTGGGGGCAATAGTTCGAACCATTAGACAAAAGGTAGCGACATGTACGAATCTTTTTATGGATTCAAAGAAAAGCCGTTTCAGATTATTCCCGATCCAAATTTTCTATATCTGAGCCCCACCCATGAAAATGCACTCAAATACCTGGAATACGGCATCGAACGCAACATCGGGATTTTTCTGCTCACCGGCGAGGTGGGGTCAGGCAAAACGACATTAATAAAATACGTTGCCCAGCAAATCGGCCAAAACATAGAAGTTGTAATCATATCGAACACAAACCTTCCCGCCGATCAACTTTTGTCATACATCTTGTTCGAATTGGGGATCAAGCACAGCGACACGAGTAAAGCCCAGAATCTGACCATATTCAAAAATTACCTCAAGTACATAGAATCAGAAAACCATCGAACCATCCTCATCGTTGATGAAGCGCAGAATCTTCCCAAAGATGCTCTCGAAGAATTGCGGATGCTGTCTAACTTTCAAGCCGACGACCAAATGCCCCTCCAAATTTTCCTGGTCGGGCAACCGGAACTCAGAACCATCCTCAATTCTCCGGGAATGAATCAAATCCGCCAACGAATCGCCGTAAATTATCATCTAAAGGGGCTCAATCTCGAGGAAACCCAAAAATACATCGAGTACCGATTGAGCAAGGCCGGTGGAAAAATCAATCCTTTTACTTATGAAGCCATCTCCCTGATACACAATTCCACGGTCGGAATTCCCCGCTCGATCAATCTCATATGCGATTCCGCCTTGCTGTACGGCTTTGCGGATGAACTCAATACTATCGATAAGGATGTCATTCAAAATCTGCTCAAAGATTTGAACTTTACTTCACCGGCAATCAGGGAACCGGTTGATCTCAGGCCCGCGGACAACTTGCCGCCAAAGAATGAAGCGATTCAAGTCTCTCAACTTCCGGGAAAACCCGATGCGTCCAATAATCTCATCAAAAAAGGTCTCATTTTGATCAACAAAAAACTGGACCGCCTGGACATCAAGCTGGATCTTTTACGAAATGATTTTCTAAACAACGCTTCAGATTCCGCCCGTACCGATCGAAATTCATATGGCGATCTGGTTGTCGAATCGGCCAAAATCCAATCTGAATTCGACAAGCTCAAAGCCAAACTGCAAAGCATAAATCAGCTAAACGGCGAAACAAACAGCCGGGTCAACAATGGCAATGGTATGGTTAGGGATGTCGAGCCTGATAAGGGCAAGATCGATAGCAAGGTCTATAAGCTGGAGAAATGACATCATACAATGAGAATCACCACCTGTAAAATCGATGGTAATGAAATCGCAGCATTGATCACCCCGGCCGGTCCCATTTCCATAGAAACTCTTAATCGGAAAACAGGCAAGGCCTGGCCCATCGACACCTTGGCGTTGATCGCGGGCAGTGCCTTGGGCGATTTGTGCGACTGGTACCGCAATGGGGGGCAACGGATTCTGGATGATATGAAAGACGAAGCCATGCCCGAAGAGGACGTTGAGACGGCCCCGCTTTACCGCAGGCCCCGCAAGATCTGGGGCATCGGGCTCAACTACGTCGCTCACGCCGCCGACCTCGCGGAAAAAGCACCCACCGGCATCCCGGGCAGTTTTATGAAACCGGATACGACCATCATCGGATACGGCGATTTCATCCGGGTCCCCAGGCAATCCCAGAAAACAACGGCGGAAGGCGAGCTCGGCGTCATCATCGGCACGAAATGTCGCGATGTTCCCATTGATGCGTGGCAGAGGGTTGTGGCCGGTTTTACGACGATTATCGACATGACGGCAGAAGACATCCTGAGACAAAATCCGCGTTACCTTGCGGTCTCAAAGAGTTTCGATAGTTTTTTCAGCTTCGGTCCGCAGCTGGTCACCCCGGATGAAATTGACGATGTGGCCGCTTTGACCGTTGCGACGGTCATAAACGATCAGGTTCACGCGGAGAACACCGTCGCCAACATGACCTTCTCCCCGGCATTTCTTGTTTCCTTTCTATCGCAGGTGATGACGCTTCTGCCGGGGGACATCATTTCCACCGGCACTCCGGGTGCGGTTGCCATAAAAGATGGCGATGTCGTCGCATGCCGAATCAGCGGCTTCCCCTCGCTGGTTAACCCCGTAATGGATCTGAAGGTCCGAACAACAAATTCAATGACCACCGGCTAAGCCGGAGGAATGGCTTGTGAACCGCTCAAAGCGGTTATTAAAGGAGAAAAAAATGGATCTCGGATTGACGGACAAACCGGTGTTGGTCATGGCCGCCAGCGACGGCCTTGGTAAAGCTGCGGCCCTGGAATTTGCCCGGGAAGGCGCCCGGGTGATGATATTCGCCCGCTCGGAAGAGCGACTCAAGCAGGCCCGCGATGAAATCATGCAAGTCACAGGTCGACGCTCTGAATACGTGGTCGGTGATATCACGAGATCGGAGGACATTCAAAATGCGGTTGCCGCCACCGCTGAGCGTTTCGGCAGTGTTTACGCCCTGGTAAACAACAGCGGTGGCCCGCCGGCCGGTGGATTCGACGTCTTCGATGACGACATTTGGCAGCAGGCTTTCGAACTGACGCTGCTCGGATTTATCCGCAGCATTCGGGCCGTGTTACCGCTGATGCGCACCGCCGGGGTCGGCAGAATCGTCAATTTTACCTCGTCATCAACAAAACAGGCTATCGACAATTTGATCCTCTCCAACGCCTTTCGCCTGGGAGTCGTCGGGCTGACCAAATCCCTGGCGCGCGAGGTGGCCAAAGGAGAACATTCTGGTCAATGTGGTCGGTCCCGGAAAAATGGATACCCAGCGCCTCAGGAATCTCGAGGCCATCCGGGCCGAAAAACTGGGCCTTTCTCTTGAGGATTTGCAGAAGAAAAGCGCCGCTGAAATCCCGCTGGGGCGTTATGGAAACCCCTCGGAAATGGCGCGCCTGGCCGTTTTTCTGTGTTCGCAAGCCAACACGTATATCACTGGTCAGACGGTCCTTGCCGACGGCGGCCTGGTCCAGGCCTATTGACCTAAAGTTCGATGCCTAAATAACGGAAGTGGTCATCCGTCCGCATACTGCATATCGTGTCTTAAAACACGACACGGCCAACAGTACTCATCCGGTCATTCCAAATATTACAATTTTGCTCTAACCTTCACAGGGCACCGCATCTGTTTTGTTGTCGGGCACTTGAAGTACAATAGTACGTCTGCGCGCCCAACACCTTGCATCTGCGGCACACTGTAAACGCTTACAATTCTGTGGTCTGAAGCACATTGGGCGTTGCAACCCTGCGAACCGATGTCATTTTTGGTATATCGGCTTAAATAGCTCAGGGGTCGGGGAGTTTTCCCGTAATTGCTAAGCCAGAGCGGAGGGAATGATCAGCAGCGAAAGCGGGCACTGCCTGAATGCGTTAGGCCGCCTTGGGAAAGAACAGCGGCAAAACCGGCTCTCAGATTCAGACCACAAATGGTGAACTGGGCCGAACAGTTTTATCATAAAAAAATCTGTTCTTTCCTTAGGCGGCCTTTTGCATGAGTTTGCGCGCTGAAGTCGCTGATGATTCCCTCCGCTCCGGGTAAATGAAAACTCCCCGAGGGCTTTAACAGATAACATATTTGTAATTTTATATCCGAATAAGAGAGCCACTGTTTCTCATCTTTGAGCAGGAATCCCGCACGCATGGCGACTGTATAGAATATTTTCGTGCCCCGGTTTAGCCCTTGCCATTGGTCCGATTTTTGCTATATCTAACTTGGTGTCCATCCATAAATGGCCTTTTTTTCGCTGGGCGGCGTTCTCCGCAGGTTTCCGGCTGCGGCGTACGATCAGTACGCCTCACCACAAACCCTTGTGCGGTCTTGCCCAGCATGAAAAATTCTCATTTATGAATTGGACACGCCAAGGTGCAATCCACTCTTCGTTGCTGGCCACCACTTGGGGAATAAGGCAATCGGCAAAACTGATCGACAGGAAGGCGCGTGATGGACTTTTCTTCATACAATCCCGAAACATTCTACGATGAGCTTTTTACCGATAACGGCCAGCCCCGACCCGGCGCCGATGTCTTGCCCGCCGGATCGAATCGCTGGCCCCCGGCGAGTTGCTATCGCTGCAGAAAGCGGCGGAAACGACGCTGCTGCAAATGGGAATAACTTTTAACGTTTACGGTGATGAAGATGGCACCGAACGCATTTTCCCTATCGATATTATCCCCCGCATTATTCCGGCCGCCGAGTGGGAAACCATCGAAGCCGGGCTCAAGCAGCGGATCTATCGCCATCAACCTGTTCATCGATGACATTTATCACAAACGCCGGATTCTCAAAGACAAGATCATACCGGATGACTTGATTTTCTCCGGCAAATCCTATCGCGCTCAATGCGACGGTCTCAACCCGCCCAAGGGTATCTGGTGCCATGTCACGGGCACCGATCTCGTAAGGGATGCCGATGGTCAATTTTACGTGCTCGAGGACAATCTGCGCTGCCCGTCCGGGGTCTCTTATGTGCTGGAAAACCGCCAGGTTCTCAAACGGACCTTTCCCCAGGGTTTTCAGCGACAGCCATATCCGGCCGGTTGAAGAGTATCCCAACCGCCTTCTTGAGATGCTCGATCACATTGCCCCCAACGAGCCGGGAGAAACCCTGCGCAGCGGTACTGACTCCCGGAATCATACAACTCAGCCTATTTCGAACACTCGTTTCTGGCCCGACAGATGGGGATCGAGCTGGTCGAAGGACGCGATCTCTTCGTTCCGGACGGCGCCGTTTACAAGCGCACCACAAAAGGCCCCCAACGGGTGGATGTCATCTACCGGCGGATCGACGACGACTTCATCGACCCGCAGGTCTTCCGTCCCGATTCCATGCTCGGCGTTCCGGGTATCATGGAAGCGTACAAATCCGGCGGGATTGCCTTGGCCAACGCCCCGGGAACGGGTATCGCCGATGACAAGGTGATTTACGCTTATATCCCCCAAATCATCCGTTACTACACCGGTGAAGATCCGATTCTGCCCAACGTCCCGACCCACATCTGCTGGGATAAAAAGCAACTCGCCTACGTGTTGGACAACCTGGACAAACTGGTGGTTAAAGCGGCTAATGAATCCGGCGGTTACGGTATGCTGGTGGGCCCGCATGCCAGCGCGGCAGAGCGGAAGTACTTTTGCACGAACGGATCAAGGCCAACCCCCGGGACTACATGGCCCAACCGACCATCAGTCTCTCCCGCGTCCCGACGATTATCGACGACCATTTTGAAGGCCGCCATGTGGATCTGAGGCCCTACATCCTCTATGGTGAGGACATCTACGTGCTCCCCGGTGGGCTCACACGAGTGGCCCTGCGCAAGGGATCCCTGGTGGTCAATTCTTCCCAGGGCGGTGGCAGTAAGGACACTTGGGTTCTGGAAAACGCATCCGGAGCCAACAGGCAGGAACAGCAGTAAACACAGGAGATAAAATCAATATGCTCAGCCGGGTTGCGGAAGCCATCTACTGGATGTGCCGGTACATAGAGCGGGCGGAAAATGTTGCCCGCTTCATCGACGTCAATCTCCACCTGATGCTCGATCTGCCGGTGGATCCCAAAGGCCAGTGGGAGCCCTTGATAACCGTGACCGGCGATCACGAGATATTTCAGAAATCGTTACGGCGACGCTACCTCCGAGAACGTCATCCGGTTCCTGACCTTCGACCTCGAATATCCCAATTCCATTCTTGCCAGCCTGCGGGCGGCACGGGAAAACGCGCGGCAGGTGCGGGAAATCATTTCATCGGAAATGTGGGAACAGATCAACCGCTTTTATCTGATGGTCGTCGATGCGTCTCAGCAGACAACCAGGCCTTCAATCACTCGCACCAGTTTTTCGAGGATGTAAAGCTCAACAGCCATCTCGTCACCGGGCTGATGGAGGTGACCATGTCCCACGGTGAATCGTGGCATTTCGCCCGCATGGGACACTTGCTGGAACGGGCAGACAAAACGTCTCGCGTCCTGGATGTGAAGTACTTCATTCTGCTGCCGAAGGTCGAGTACGTCAACACCCCTTATGACAACATCCAATGGGCCGCGGTGCTCAAGTCCGTGAGCGGACTGGAAATGTACCGCAAGCAATACCATCGCATCAATCCGAACAATGTCTGCCAATTTTTAATATTTGACAGCCAATTCCCCCGTGCCATTCGATACTGCCTGGCGTGTGCCGAAACGTCCCTCTACGCCATCACCGGCAATTTGGCCGGTACGGTTATCAAACACCGCCGAACGCCGATTGGGACGTCTGCGGGCCGATCTCGACTACGCCGACATCAAGGAGGTCTTCCAGACGGGCCTGCATGAATATCTGGATCGCTTTCAGACCAAACTCAATGACGTTGGAAACTCGCTGGCAAACATATTCTTCTGAATTACCGTAGTGTCCATCCATAAATGGCCTCTTTTCCTCTGAGCGGCGTTCTCCGCGTGCTTTCGGCTGCGACGTACACAGCGTACGCCTCACCGTAGACCCTTGTGCGGCCTTGCCCAGCGAAAAAGATTCTCAACTATGAATTGGACTCTTGATATACCTATCTGAGTTTTCGGGGAATTTTACCTGTGAACACTTAACCACAGCGGAGGGGATGTTCAGTAGCGCCAGCGTGCACAGCTCGAAGGCACTAGGAAAACTTGTAAAAGAACGACGGTAACCCTCGACGTGGACTTGAGATGAAAAATAGTGAATATCGTATATCGCTTTTAAATTGTTATTAAATCCTCATGGCCTCTCGTGTCACCACTATGTATGAAAATGACGCGCCGGAGGCCGAATGATTGGTTGAGAACGGCGGCTGACTGTCTGAACCGCTTACGGGACCTTGAGCCGGACCTATGCACCCACATCGAATGAGTGGCGAAACTGGGGGAACACTCCGATCCCATAGTTTAAAGACGGGCCTGGTCCGGATTTAGGACCCGTTGGCGGTGAGTTTCAGCCGCGACTCGAAACCGATTGTTCGGGTGGAGGCAACCATTTATTTTGCACTAAAAAATGCTCCTATTGTAGGTTGCTTATGACTATGATGAAGAAGTTGATCATTCCCTCCGTGCTCAGGGCGGCGACCGGGTCCGGAGCCAGGCCCTGCCCTGGTCGCCGAGATTTACTCTGGCAACCGTTCGACATCCACGGCGACATTGAGTTCATGACTACCGCTGCTGAAAATGATGCCCTTGAGCGGTGTCACATCGGAATAATCCCGCCCCCAGGCGACGGTAATGTGCTGATCGAACGGCATGCTGTCGTTGGTGGGGTCGAAATCAACCCATCCCGCTCCGGGAAGGAACACCGCAAACCACGCGTGCGAGGCATCGGCCCCCCGCAGGCGTGAACACCTCTCGGCCGGCAGGGTTTCAATGTATCCGCTGACATAGCGGGCGGCTAAACCCATATCCCGCAGGCATCCGATAGCAAAGTGGGCGAAATCCTGACACACTCCCCGTCGGTACCGGAAGAGTTCGCCCAACGGTGTGGTGACGGTGGTGAATCCGGGAACATACTCGAAGTCGTTATGGATACGATGCATCAAATCAGAAACGCCTTCGAGGAGTCCGCTGCTATCAGGAAAAGATTGGGCGGCATAGTTGGAAACCTCGGCAATCGATTGCACCAGGGGAGATTCCACTAAAAACTGGCGCGCATCGAGAGTGTCCGGATCACGATCGGTCAGCATCCGGTCGCGCACAAGGCGCCACGGCAGATCGCCGTTTCGATCACCGGCCCGTTTATCGGGCTGAAGGCGCACGCAGCTTGTGGCCGTGACAGTCAGTGAGTCATGCAGATGCTGGATCGAAAAGTAGTTGACACGATTGCCGAAGTAATCGTTCTGCTCCCGGTTATCGGTTTCACCGGGGATGATGGTCAGTTCGCTGGTTTCCACGGCCTGATAGGGCAAATTTCCGCGGCAGCAACCGGGCCACGTTGTAACACCGGCTGACCGGTTCATGGTACAGGTAGCGGGTCAGATGAACAATCCGATAGTTCATTTTACCGCCTCCGGCCCTCTGGCAGGCAACTGGCGTGACACGGGGACATGACTGAAGTAAACCAGTGACAGGGTATCCGAAGTCCGCGCCAATAATTCGACCAATTGCAGTAAAAACCGGTTCAGGTTCCGGTATGCCGCCGTTTCCGGCGATGTCTCCGTCAGGCGGTTCATGTCACAGAGTTTGAGGGCGGTGGACACTTCCAAGTACCATCCGTTCTTCAGCGCTCAGAGCGTGTGAATGCCTTTGTCGCGGCAGGTTGGCAATATGTTTTTGCAGCCGATTGACCTGGTAAATCACCGACCGCGGATTGGCGTCGTCCAGCAGGATCTGCTCCAGGACAGTCTGAAGGTGCAGGTGGGAGCGAAAGCGGCGGCGGTAAGTGATAATGTTTTCGGTCGTCGCCAGCACGGCCTCGAGCAGTAAGTGCTCGATAACCGGTTGCCGGCGCCCGACAAGCGTTTTGCGTAACAGGGTGCAAAAGACCAGGCTGCGTTCAATCCGGCGGCCGATGTCCAGCAGCAGCCAGCCCTGTTCACGGGTCATGCTCTCGCTATTCAAGCCGGCAAAAGCCATCATCGCCATGATCAGCTGGTCCAGATCGCTGACGGCAGGAAGTTGTGCCGGGGCGACGTGCACGATCTGCTTCCACTGCTTCTCGATTCGATTGATAACGCGCCAGGAGTCGGTCGACCAGAGGTGCCGAACAGCGTAAGCGGCCCGTATCATGTGTTGCAAAGTGGTCGCCAGGCTGCCGGGATTATTGAAATCACCGATAAGAGTCTGCAATTCCTGTTCCGGATCCAGCGGTAGTCGGGGACCCGGATCCGTCACGGCGCGGGGAAATATTTCGGTCAATCCGGTCAGTGCCTGCAGCAGCTGCTGCAAGCACTCCATATCGGCAGACTCCCGCAGGTGATCGACGCGACTGGTACTGCGCAAAACTGTCCGCAACAATCGGATAATGCCCTCTGACCGCTCCGCATACCGCCCCACCCAGAAAAGATTTTCGGCCGCCCGGCTCGGCAACACGCTGCTGCTTTCCAGAATCTCATCCTTATGCTCGGCCTGCAACCACAGGCTGACGTGCTCCTGCGGCTCATAGGCCAGCACCCAGATGTCCTTGCTGGCCGTACCCTGATGTGTCGCAGCGCCCTGCAGGTGACCACTTTGCGGGGCATTGAGCGCCAGCCCGCCAGGCATCGCCGTGTAACTGCCGTTGGCGGCGACAGATAGGTACGGAAAAACTCGCGGCGGGGTTGCAACCGGCCGTCCGCCAAGGCCGGTGCCGTGGAAAAACGGGCCTTTATCTGACCCGTGTAAAATTGGGGTGTGGCTTGGATTCGCATCCGCCATTCGGCTGTCGAATCGCCAGCGGATCCGCTGTCATCGCCGGGAGAGGCCTGGACCCGGCCGTCGATAGAGCGAACTACCAGTTCGGAAAGATGGTCCAGCACGTATGCCAGGCCGTCTGGTGTGCCGCACCACCACGCCGCCGGTGCCGTCAGTTGTAAGTCTTCTCCCAGAAAATGTCGCGCAACAGCCGGAAGAAAAGGCGTCAGACCGGGGTTCTCGAGCAGGGCGCTGCCCAACGGGTTGACAACTGTCACCTTTTTGCCGACGCATGGCCTCCAACAGCCCGGTCACCCCATGGCGCGAATCCGACCGCAGTTCCAGAGAATCACAGAGAGATATCTTCTACCCGGCGCAACAAGACATCCAGCAGGTTTGAGCCCATCCAGAGCCTTAAGCCAGACAGAGCCGTTACGCACCATCAAATCGTCACCCTGCACGAGTACAAACCCGAGGTAGGCCGCCAGATAGGCATGCTCGAAATAGGTTTCGTTGGTCGGCCCGGGGGTCAGCACGCCAATGGCAGGGTTCGATTTTCGCTGGGGCGCTATCTCGCTCAGCGCCGCCCGCAAGGTGCGAAAAAACTGGGCCAGCCGGCGCACCCGGCAGTCCCGGATCAAATCCGGGAAGACCCGCGCCATGGCCGTTCGATTTTCCAATGCATAGCCGGCACCCGACGGGATCGCTACCCGGTCGCCGACGACCTGAAACTGGCGATCCGGCCCCCGGGCAAGGTCGACGGCATACACCGTAATCTGCCGTTGCCCGGGATGACGAATGCCGTCACAGACCCGCAGGAAACCGGGATGGGCGTAAACGAGCTCGGGGGGCAAAACACCGTCTTTGAAGAGCGTGCGTTGGTTATAGAGATCCGTATATATGAGATCCATGAGCAAAGCGCGCTGGCCCAGACCGGCCACCAGGCAGTCCCATTCATCGCTGGCAATGATCACCGGTATCGGATCCAGTTCCCAGGGCCGGTGCAACCCGTCCGGATCACCGTGCACGTTGTAGGTCACACCGTTTTCGCGCAGCAACCGCCGTGATTTCTCGATGCCTGCGTTCTAAGGGTGTCGAGACCCAACGCACCGATAGTCTTGATATAGGGCTGCCAACTGTCGCGCACACCATCGGCGGTAACATCCCACATCTCGTCATTCGCATCGGCAGCGGCAGCGTATCCCTTCAGGAGACCGTTGGCTCCGGCGGTGGCGTTGTCGGCCAGTTGATTGACCGGTTTTGAATCGTTAGGGAGCATCATCCGGTTTTACTCAGTAAGCCTTCACATGGCACCGCATCTGCTTTGTTGTAAACGCTTAAATTAGGGAGCATCATCTGTACTTTACTCATGAGTATTCAGAAAAACAGGCTTTCACCTATTAAAATTTGAAACGCTCACTTTAGAGTTCATTCAGGCCATCAGATCGGGTTTCAACCTCAGATCCAATGTATACGGATACTCCAGCGCAGGGTCTTCCGATGGGGGACTCATCGGTCCCGGCGGGTGCCCATGCGGATAAAAGCGACCCATCCGCAATATATCCGGCGGTGGTTGCAGCGGGCCGGCCGTGTGGCCATGGCTCCAGAATCGGCTGATCCGGCGACCCTCGGCTTCGTAATCATTGACGGGGAAAGTATCATAGCTGAGACCACCGGGATGACTGACATGATATGTACAACCGCCGATGGAACGGCCGTTCCAGGTGTCGATCAGATCGAATACCAGCGGTGAATGGACACCGATGGTCGGGTGCAGCGCAGAGGGCGGATGCCAGGCCCGGTAACGCACACCCGCCACGAATTCTGCGTGGGTGCCGGTGTTTTTCAACGGCACCCGTCGGCCGTTACAGGTCAGGACATGCCGCCCATCGGTCAAACCGGACACCTTGACCTGAAGCCGTTCCACCGATGAATCCACGAAGCGGGCCGTTCCGGATCGGGTCACTTCCTCGCCCAGCACTGGCCAGGGCTCGATCGCCATCCGCAGTTCCAGATGGATGTCACCGATCTGAACGGTTCCGTAATGGGGAAAACGGAATTCGAAGAATGGATCGAGCCAATCCATCCGGAACGGATAACCGGCCTTTTGCAGTTCGGCGACAACCTCTTTGAGATCCGAGCGCACAAAGTGCGGTAACATAAACCGGTCGTGGAGCTCGGTTCCCCAACGCACCAGTCGATGACGGTATGGTGTTTTCCAAAAACGGGCGATGAGGGTCCGCACCAGCAGCATCTGCAACAGGCTCATGCGGCAGTGGGGAGGCATATCGAACGCGCGAAACTCGACCAGGCCGAGCCGGCGGCCACCGGATTCCGGAGGGTAGAGCTTGTCGATGGAGAACTCGGCCCTGTGGGTGTTTCCGGTCAGGTCGACCAGCAGGTTGCGCAGCAGCCTGTCAATCAACCAGGGTTGGGCGATCTCACCGTCGGGCATCTGCTGGAAAGCGATTTCCAGCTCATAGAGCTGGTCGTCCCGGGCCTCGTCGACCCGCGGTGCCTGACTCGTCGGTCCGACAAACATTCCGGCAAACAGGTAGGACAATCCGGGGTGATGCTGCCAGTAAGTTATCAGACTCCGAAGCAAATCCGGGCGGCGCAGCATCGGGCTGTCAGCCGGTGTCACGCCTCCCAGGGTCATGTGATTGCCGCCGCCGGTGCCGGTGTGACGCCCATCGAGCATGAACTTTTCAGTCCCGAGCCGTGCCTGACGCGCTTCTTCGTATAGCACGGACGTGTTTTCGACCAATTCCTGCCAACTCGATGACGGGTGGATATTCACCTCGATCACGCCGGGGTCCGGTGTCACCTGCAACCGTTTCAGTCGGTAATCATGCGGTGGTTCATACCCTTCAAGAACGATCGGTGTCGCCTGTTCCGAAGCGGTCTTTTCAACGGCTGCCAGCAATTCCAGGTAATCTTCCAGATGCCCCAGAGGCGGCATGAACACGTGGAGGCACCCCTCTCGGGGTTCGACGCAAACAGCCGTGTGAATGACATCGCGGTTCTGGGATTCGGAAGGTGCGGCCGGTCTTTGCTGCTCGCGAATCGGTTCCGGCCCGGATTCAAACCGGGCATGGAAATTACCCAGCGGCGGCTGTGACGCCATGGGTGAAGATTCCTCTTCGATCTCGCGTTTCTCCGGCGCCACCCAGGGGAGCGAATCGAGCGGCAGTCGCAGCCCCATGGGCGAACCGCCTGGCATCAGAAACATCTGCTCCCGGCGAAATTCCCAACGACTGCTCTGCCAGCCCTTTCCTGACGGGTCCGGTCGCAACGGCAGGGCATAACCCTTTGGTTGTCCCAGGTCCCGCTCTAAAAGGTGTGCCAACTGTCGCCTTTCCACGGGGTCTTTCAAATCCGTTTTGAGCGGGTCGATGTTGACCGGCAGTTTCCCCTCTTCCCATAAATAATAGAAGACATCCTCGTACCCCGCGCAGATACAGCCAGCATGAATTCCCAGGTGTTGCGCCAGCAGACGGATTAATCGCCCGGCAGCCTCGATCCCAGCATCTTCCTTTGCGTTCATGCCTGCCAGTAAGGACGGATAGCGCCATAACGGACGCCCGTCCGTGCGCCAGAAACAGTTGACCTGCCAACGCGGCAACGGTTCACCCGGGTACCATTTTCCCTGGCTGCGATGGAGGATGCCGCCCGAAGCGAAAACCTTGAAGAGACGATTGCCCAGATCGTTGGCCAGCGCGCGCTTTTTCGGGCCGTCAGCTGCGGTGTTCCACTCGGCCCCTTCCATATCGTCGATCGAAACAAATGTCGGCTCCCCGCCCATGGATAGGCGCACGTCCCCGGCTGTCAAATCTTCATCCACCTTGCGACCCAGCGCTTCGATGGCCGCCCATTGATCATCGCTGTAAGGTTTTGTGACGCGAGGATCCTCGTGAATTCGTCTGACCTCGTTACGGAAGCGGAACTCGACTTCGCACGGATCGGTTGCCCCTGTGACCGGGGCGGCACCGGTCGGATGCGGCGAACACGCCAAAGGGATGTGGCCTTCCCCGGCAAACAGCCCCGAGGTCGGATCCAACCCGATCCATCCGGCTCCGGGGAGGTATACCTCGGTCCAGGCATGCAGATCCGTGAAATCATTTTCCGGACCCGAAGGGCCATCCAGGGATTTGACATCCGCGGTCAATTGAACCAAGTACCCGGACACGAAACGGGCGGCCAGTCCGATCCGGCGAAGTATCTGCACCAGCAGCCAAGCAGAATCGCGGCAGGAACCCCGCGCTTTGGTCAACGTATCCTCGCAGGTCTGAACGCCCGGCTCCATACGGATGGTATACGAAATGTCCTGCCAGAGCCGCCGGTTGAGGTCCACCAGAAAGTCGATGGTCTTGCGGGGGGAAAGGTCGATGCCGTCCACCCATTCGCGCAGCAGAGGACCGTCTTCATGAATTTCGAGGTAGGGCATCAGTTCCTTGTGCAGTCGCTCGTCGTAGGCAACAGGTATGCGCTCGGCCGCATCGTCCAGAAAGAAATCAAAGGGATTGATAACCGTCATATCGGCCACCAGATCGACGGTCACCGTCAATTTGGGCGCTTTTTCGAGAAAGACCACCCGGGCCTGGTAATTGCCAAAAGGGTCCTGCTGCCAGTTGATAAAATGTTTTTCAGGC
Organism: uncultured delta proteobacterium; assembly: GCA_963848135.1. GTDB lineage: Bacteria > Desulfobacterota > Desulfobacteria > Desulfobacterales > SG8-13 > JARFQH01. The sequence continues at coordinate 1,140,779 of CAWKCK010000003.1, read as the reverse complement.
GTGATCGTGAGCGAATAGGCCGCTATGGGTGTACGGGAATGCACTGCCGGACGGAGCCGGAACACATGGGGCGACAAAGCAACCGGCCGGTCGTAGAGGTATTCGGTGCGGTGGGTAATGGCGACGCGAACGCTCATGACTTCTCCTTGGCAATCATTGAAACGATATTTATTTCGATACGCACAATGGTGTTGGATATAAAAATGAATAAAAGCATATAGAATACGGTCGAAGTCACTAAAATGCAAGAGGATCTTGCAGGATCGTGACCGGTATTCACCGATGGGGAACCTCGTTATGACAAATTTGAAAACAAAAACAACAAATTTGTCGGAATTCTGAACAGGCCGTCAGCCAGGTTCATTCCAGAAAAAACATTTTTCATTTCATATCAATGTATTGTAAAGAAATGAATCCGGGGACAAATCCTGGCATCTTATTTGCTCCTAAAGTGAGCGTTTCAAATTTTAAATAGATGGGGAACTGCTTTATATTATAAGGAATTCTATCATCATTTGATTTTAATATTTGAAACCCATCGGGATTGCCGATCTTGCCGCATCTACGGCGTCATATGCCGTCCCGCATAGCCTGACTATAGCGGAACGACATCTTCCTTGTACCTGCGGCAACCTCGACAATCGCTCAAATTAGGTTGCTCTAAGAGTCCCTGCACCCGTCGAAAATTCAATGACCTCCGGCAAGACTTGTGAACCGCTCAAAGCGGTCATTGAAAACCATCCTTCGGGCAACCGGCCGTTCATAGAATTATAATAATCATCGTCGCGGGTATTTATTAACTCCTGTAACAGTCAAACTTTGGGAGTCTCCCCAGAAAAGTCTGGGGTTTAACGATGATTATTAGAAAGATAATATATGATGACCGATCCAAAAAACCCTTGCCATGCCGCCAGGGGGCTGTATGATCCGCGCTTCGAACACGACGCCTGCGGTGTCGGCCTCATCTGCCATATCAAGGGCGACAAGTCCCACGCCATCATCAGCGATGGCTTGAAGATTCTGGAGAACCTCACCCACAGGGGGGCCTGCGGATGCGATGAGACCACTGGAGACGGCGCAGGCATCCTCATGCAGATGCCGCACGAATTTTTACGAATCTGCAGCCAAGAGCTGGATATCCGCTTGCCGGCGGAAGGCCACTATGGATGCGGCCTGGTATTTCTGCCGTATGAAACCGGCCAGCGACAACGGCTAATGAATCGCTTCGAAGCTGTCGTCCGGGAAGAAGGACAGATTTTTCTGGGTTGGCGCAAGGTTCCGGTCGACAGCACCGCACTGGGCAATCTCGCCCGCAACCGGGAACCGGTGATCTACCAGGTATTTATCGGACGCGGTCCCGCGGTTGCCGATACCGCCCACTTCGAACGAAAACTATACATCATCCGCAAGGTTATGGAGAGTTTCGCCCAGCAGGTGAATCCGGGACAGGAGACCTTTTTTCACGTCCCCAGCCTTTCCAGCCGGACACTGGTTTACAAGGGCATGCTTCTGGCCGACCAGATGACGGCCTATTTTCCCGACCTGGTCCGCACGGAAATGACCAGTGCGCTGGCTTTAGTTCATCAACGATACAGCACCAATACATTTCCAACCTGGGACCTGGCCCATCCGTTCCGTTTCATTTGCCACAATGGCGAAATCAACACCCTCAAGGGCAATGTCAATTGGATGAATGCGCGCCAGGCCTTGTTCAAATCAGAGCTGTTTGGGGATGACATCTCCAAGCTTTTTCCTGTGGCAACTTTAGGCGCCAGCGATTCAGCGGTCTTCGACAATGTGGTTGAGTTGCTGTATCACACCGGCCGCTCTCTGCCCCACGCCATAATGATGATGATTCCGGAAGCCTGGCAAAATCATCAGACCATGAGTGACGAAAAAAAAGCGTTTTACGAGTACCACGCCTGCCTGATGGAACCCTGGGACGGTCCGGCAGCCATCGCCTTCACGGATGGTACCCTCGTCGGTGCCGTTCTGGACCGCAACGGACTGCGGCCCTCGCGATACACTGTCACCAGCGATGACCTGGTGGTCATGGCCTCGGAGACCGGCGTACTGGAGATTCCGCCGGAAAAGGTGCGCCTCAAGGGACGTCTGATGCCAGGGCGCATGTTTCTGGTCGATACCGGCAAAGGCCAGATTATCGATGACGATGAAATCAAACGCGAGATCTGCGGCCGTAAACCCTATCGTCAATGGATTAAGGAGAACCTGACGACTTTGGGCCCGGTCACCGATCCCATCGAAAAAAGCGAAACCGAACCGGAGTCCCTGCTTAACCGCCAGCTGGTTTTCGGCTACAGCGAAGAGGATTTACGAATGATCCTCGCGCCAATGGCGCAAGCCGCCAAGGAACCGATCGGCTCCATGGGAGATGACATTCCACCGGCCGTGCTATCCGAGAAACCCCGTCTCCTCTACGATTATTTTAAACAGCTTTTTGCCCAGGTGACCAATCCGCCGCTGGATGCCATCCGTGAGGAACTCGTGACCTCACTATTGACCACCATCGGCGCGGAACGGGATCTTTTTCAGGAAACCCCCGAGCACTGCCGCCAGTTGAAACTCGAGGGACCGGTCCTCTCGGGACAACGATACAAACAGTTGCTGGCGATCGACCGCAAACATTTGAGCGTGGCAACGCTTTCGACCCTTTTCCCCATAGCGGAAGGCGTTCGTGGTCTCGAACGCAGGCTGAACGACCTGTGCCGCGATGCGGCCGCGGCCGTTGCGAACGGCACAACAATACTGATACTCTCCGATCGCGGCGTCAACGAAAAGCAGGCGCCGCTGCCGGCGCTGATGGCGACTTCGGCGGTACACCACCATTTGATCAATGACGGTCTGCGCACCCGTTGCGGCCTTGTCATCGACACCAGTGAAGCCCGGGAGGTTCACCACTTGTGTTGCCTCATCGGCTACGGCGCCGGTGCCGTCCATCCCTACCTGGCATACGAATGCCTGACAGACATGACCTCCAACGGTTACCTGGATGATATCGACGCGTCGACAGCCGTCGCAAATTATATCAAGGCGCTGGAAAAGGGCATTCTAAAGGTCATGTCGAAAATGGGTATCTCGACCCTGCAGAGCTACCGAGGGGCCCAAATATTCGAATGTATCGGGCTTGATGCGACGGTAATCGACCGCTATTTTAAAGGGACCCCTTCCCGGATCGGTGGGGCTGACATCGATCTTATCACCCGCGAAATCCAACTGCGGCATCAATCGGCCTATCCGGACGTGGTTATTCCCTCGACCCGGCACCTGGACCCGGGAGGTAAATACAAATGGCGCCGTGATGGTGAAACCCACCAATACACGCCCCTGACAATTGCCAGGCTGCAACAGGCTGTGCGCCAGAAAGACCGTGGGGCATGGAACGACTTTAGCGAACTCATCGACAACCAGAACCGCCGGGAGGGATTGCTCCGTGGTCTGTTCGAATTCGTCGAGAAAGGCGATTCGGTGCCGTTGGGCGAGGTTGAGGCCTGGACAGAAATCGTCAAACGCTTCAAGACCGGCGCCATGTCTTATGGTTCCATCAGCCGGGAGGCCCATGAAACGCTGGCCGTTGCCATGAATCGCATCGGAGGAAAAAGCAACAGCGGTGAGGGCGGCGAAGACCCGGACCGTTACCAACCCGATGCCAATGGAGACTGGCGCAACAGTGCCATCAAACAGGTGGCTTCGGGACGGTTTGGTGTCACAGGTGCCTACCTGGCCAATGCCACGGATTTACAGATCAAAATGGCCCAGGGTGCCAAACCGGGTGAAGGGGGACAGTTGCCCGGCTTCAAGGTGTATCCCTGGATTGCCAAGACCAGACATTCGACCCCATACGTCGGGCTGATTTCTCCGCCACCGCATCACGATATCTATTCCATCGAGGACCTGGCCCAGTTGATACACGATCTTAAAAACGCCAACCCCAAGGCGAGGATAAACGTCAAACTGGTGTCTGAAGTGGGGGTGGGAACCGTGGCCGCCGGCGTTGCCAAGGGCAAAGCCGATCTGATATTGATCAGCGGCGAGTCAGGGGGTACCGGCGCCTCACCCCAGAGTTCGATCCGACACGCCGGTTTGCCCTGGGAACTGGGATTGGCAGAAACCCAGCAAACCCTAATGATAAACGGCCTGCGTAGCCGGGTTGTTCTGGAATGTGACGGTCAGTTGAAAACGGCGCGTGATGTGGCGATTGCCTGCCTTCTCGGCGCCGAGGAATTCGGGTTCGGCACCATTGCCCTTGTCGCCTTGGGTTGCGTCATGATGCGGGTCTGCCACCTGAACACCTGCCCGGTCGGCATCGCGACCCAGGACCCGGAACTGCGCAAGAAGTTTGCCGGTCAGCCGGAGCACCTGATCAACCTGATGCAGTACTTGGCTGAAGATCTCAGAAAAATAATGGCCCGGCTCGGATTCCGCCGGTTAACCGAAATGATCGGACGGGTCGACAAACTCGAAATGGTACCGGCCATCGATCACTGGAAGGCGCGCGGGCTCGATTTTTCTAAAATTCTCTATCGCCCGGAGATACCCGAATCGATCGCGGCCACCTGCCGCATCCAAGAGCAAGATCATGGCCTCGAAGGATCCCTTGATAACGATCTCATAGAGAGGTGCCGTCCGGCCCTTGACCACGGCCAACCCGTGGATCTGGACCTGGCCATCAAGAATACCTATCGCACCGTCGGCACGCAGCTCAGTTATCAAATTTCACAGCGCTACGGCGTAAATGGACTGGCTGCGGACACGATCACCATTCGGGCCAGTGGCAGTGCGGGCCAAAGTTTCTGTGCCTTCGGCGCTCCCGGCCTGACGGTGCACATCCGCGGGGATGCCAATGATTACTTCGGCAAGGGGCTTTCCGGGGCTAAATTGACCATCCGACCGCCAGAGGGCATCCGTTTTACCGCCGAGGAAAATATCATCATCGGCAATGTCGCCTTTTACGGTGCGACCGGTGGGGAAGCCTATGTCCGCGGCGTGGCCGGAGAACGTTTCTGCGTGCGCAATAGCGGTGTGCATGCCGTTGTAGAAGGTGTCGGAGACCATGGTTGCGAATACATGACCGGCGGTCGCGTCGTTGTTCTGGGACCCACCGGTCGAAATTTCGCCGCCGGCATGAGTGGCGGGATCGCCTATGTTTTAGACGAATCCGGACAATTCGCCGCTTGGTGCTGCAACCGTGATATGGTCGACCTGGACGGGCTTGACGACGAGGACGGCCGGCAGCTGCGGATGCTGATCGAAAGCCACCACCGGTACACGGAGAGTCCCGTCGCCGCTCGAATCCTCGCCGACTGGGATCAGTCTGTTTCGCGAATCATCAAGGTCATTCCCGTCGAATACAAGCGCGCCTTAAAGGATATATAATGGGAAAGCCAACCGGATTCATGGAATTCAAGCGACAATTACCTGACAAGCGGCCGGTGGAAGACCGCCTGAAGGATTTCAAAGAGATTTACTGCTCTTTTCCACGCAAAACATTGACGTCCCAGGCGGCCCGGTGCATGGATTGCGGTGTGCCCACCTGTCATGCCGGTTGCCCGATAGGAAACCTTATTCCGGACTGGAATGAATTTGTCTACCGCGATCGTTGGCGTGACGCACTCAAGCAATTGCTCCTGACCAACAATTTCCCGGAATTTACCGGAAGACTCTGCCCGGCACCGTGCGAGGAAGCCTGCGTCCTGACGATCAACGAACTGCCGGTAACCATCGAGCAGATCGAAAAGGAAATCATCGAACATGCTTTCGCCCAGGGCTGGATACAGCCGGAGCCGCCGGCCGAGCGGACAGGTAAACGTGTGGCGATCATCGGATCGGGTCCGGCCGGCCTCGCCTGCGCGCAGCAGTTGAACCGGGCGGGGCATTCGGTGACGGTCTTTGAACGCGACGACCGTATTGGTGGACTGTTACGCTATGGCATTCCGGACTTTAAGCTGGAAAAAAAGATTATTGACCGGCGCCTGGCTCTGATGGCCGATGAAGGTATTGCCTTCAAACCCGGTCTAAATGTCGGTGTCGATATCACCGCCGGCGACCTTATTGAATACGACGCTGTCGTGCTTTGCTGCGGCGCCACCCAACCGCGCGATCTGATCATTCCCGGACGCGAATTGAACGGTGTCTGGTTCGCCATGGATTTTTTAACCCAGCAGAACCGGATTGTGGCCGGGGAGACGGTCGCTGGATCTGAACGGATTAGCGCCCGGGGGAAAAACGTGATTGTCATCGGCGGTGGCGACACCGGCAGCGACTGCATCGGCACGTGTAATCGCCAAGGAGCAAAATCGGTCACCAATTTCGAGCTCTTCCCCAAACCCACAGCGGAACGCCCGGACAACCAACCCTGGCCGTTCTGGCCAAACAGGCTTCGCACCAGCAGTTCCCACGAGGAAGGCTGCCAGAGATACTGGAGCATTCTTACGAAGGCGTTTCAGGGAGCAAACAACCGGATTGACAGCATCGTCACGATCGATGTCGAATTTACCGATGCCGGCACAAGCCGCCCCGAAATGCGCGAGATCGATGGCAGTGAGCGCGAGTGGCCGGCCGATCTCGTTTTGCTGGCGCTGGGATTTACCGGACCGGAAAGCGGGTCCCTCGTGGCGCAACTCGGCCTCACCCTCGATGACCACGGGACCATAGCCACCGACGCCAATCTTATGGCCAATAGGCCAGGCATTTTCGCCGCCGGCGATGCCCGCCGGGGACAATCCCTCATCGTCTGGGCCATCGCCGAGGGCCGAGAAGCCGCCCGGGCGGTGGATCTTTACCTCATGGGCCACTCAGCTTTACCCGGAAAAAATTGTTGTGACCTTCCGCGGGGTTAACCCGTTTGGCGACAACACCCCTATCCCGAATGTTTCATGAAATCTTTTCATCGAGCAAAAATAAAAGAAGCCATATCGGGGTATTGGTCAAACTCATGAACCGGATAACCGAGGGACACTTTGTACCTCCCCAACATGTAATGAAAGAGCTGAAAAGATGGCACCCTTCGGGTCAACCGGAGGCTCCCATGGCCCGCGTTATTCGAGGATCGCGTTAGACGACTACAGCATCACCTCGAAATGCCTTGGCCATAAAAGCCTCCAATTGATGAAATTTCCGGGCTAGCGCCGCGCACCGTCATTCCTTCCGGTTCAGCATCCAACGTTATCCCCCCAATTTCCGCGTCGCACGCAGTGGTGTCGTTCCTACCATCCACGGTTTCCCATAGAGCGCTGATCGGTTTCCGTTTCTGATTTTGGTTTTCTTTTCGCCGGAATTGTGCCATACCTATTGGCGTGATATATCCGTTTATCATCATAATTATACCCTCAACAATAGGGAGGTAAGGCGATGTCCGACCGATGGGAAAAAGACCTCCAGTGCGCCATTGCATGTTCGCGCTGCAACAAGTCGCTGCGCAAAGACGATCAACGCATTCTATCGGTGTATGACCACCAACCTATATGCCTGCCGTGTAAAAAAGAAGAAGAACACCGGGCCGATTATCAGGAAGTGTCCAAAAACACGATCGGATCCTGTATGACAGATTTGGAATCCTTTCACAGTGACCCCGGTGGATACTGTTATTATCACTTTTACCCATTCAAGTGTTAGCCGTCGCCCACTGGCGATGTTTCGTCTCATTCCTCCGTCAGAAATTCTGTTGACATGCCTTCCGGTCCTCTGTAGGAATTCTTGTATCTTCCCTTTGGTAAGCATTCACAGGGCAACGCATCTGCTTTGTTGTCGGACACTTGAAGTACAAAAGTACGTCCTGCGCGCCCGACGCCTTGCATTTGCGTCAGCCTGTAAATGCTTACAATTAGGTGGCTTGATGCGCATTGGACGTTGCAACCCTGTGAACGGCTACTCCCTTTGTGGTCCGCTTTCACTTAAAAAAGCGTCATCAACCTAAACTAATCGGTTCCAGGTTCAGGGTTAAGGGTTCAAAGGTTATAAAATACTGATTTCTTTAACTTTAAAACCCATTGTTTGGATTGGCCGCTTTCACCTTTTGGATGAAACATGGAATTCCAACGAATGGGTGCATAATACGATTGTCAGAGACCAGTTATGGAACTTTAACTGGGAACCGTGAATCCCGCCTGGGCGGGAAATCGCTCAACCGAGGTTCAGGCCCCGTTCATGAATACATTTAGTTTCTTCGGGTGCGTCATATCAATGTCTGTTTGCTGAAATATGCGGGTTATATCGCTATTAAAATAAATTCTTGCGGAACGGTATTATGACAACACTATATATGGCGGCGCGTCTGCAGCGAGGAAGGGGGCGACATTGAAGGGGAAACCGATGAACAAGAATACCGACAGGCAGCTGTACTATGCCGAGAGAATGGTCTCGAGTGGCTTCGATCAATCCGCGGAGGCAGCGTTATTCGCGAGCGAAGAGAAAAACCGGGCGGTCATCGAAAACATCGAGGACGGGTACTACGAAGTCGATACAAAGGGAAACTTCACCTTTTTCAATGCCGCTATGGCCCGTATCACCGGTTATCCCAGCAAAGAACTGATGGGTAAAAATAATCGGGACATGATGGACAAATACAACACCATGCAGGTTTTTCAAGTGTTTAACAAAGTCTATCAGACCGGGTTGGCAACCAAGGCGTTCGACTGGGAATTGATCAGAAAAGACGGTTCTCGCTGCGTTCTGGAGGTCTCGATATCTCTGAAGAGATCGATCACCGGCGAGCCGGTGGGATTCATGGGTATTGCGCGCGACGTCACCCAGCGCAAGCGGGTGGAGCAGGCCTTGCGGGACAGCGAGGAAAAGTACCGCATGATCATTGAAAACATCGAGGACGGGTACTACGAAGTTGACCTGGCCGGTCATTTCATCTTTTTCAACGATGCCATGGCGCGCATCACCGGGTATTCCCGTGACGAACTGAGGGGCAAAAACAATCGCGATATGATGGACAAGTTCAATGCCGACCGCGTGTTCCAGGTATTCAATACCGTGTATTCGACGCGATTGGCGATGAAAGCCTTTGACTGGGAGTTTATCAGAAAAGACGGATCCAAAGGTATCGTAGAAGTTTCGGTTTCTCTGAAACGGGATCTAAACGGTCAACCGATAGGGTTCATGGGTGTCGCCAGAGACATTACCGAACGCAAGAAAACCGAAGCGCGGTTGAAAAAAAGTGAAGAAGAGTCGAAATCCAAATCAAAAGAACTTGAGGAGACCAATACCGCGTTGAAGGTCCTGCTTAATAAGCGCGAGGAAGACCGAAAAGAGCTTGAAAAAACCATTTTGTCTAACATAAACGATACGGTCAAACCGTATCTGGAGCGCGTGAAAGAACGGGCGAAGGATAGGAAACTTTTAGACAATCTGACGGTTTTGGAGGAAAACCTGAATGCAATCATCTCCCCCTTCTCTCACCGCCTGTCCACCCGTCATCTCAATCTGACCGCGACCGAAATCGAAATTGCCAATCTCGTCAAACAAGGCCGAACCACGAAGGAAATCGCCGACTTGATGACCGTCTCCAATAAAACGGTCGAGGTCCATCGCCTAAATATCCGGAAAAAGCTCGGTCTGAACAACAAGCGTGCCTGCTTGAGAACACACCTTCTATCTATTCGCTGACCGGAGCCTTTGCATGACGAATGAACGACGCCAGCTGCCGGCTGTTGAGCTGGCGTTCCGCTATATCCTATCCGAAAATCAGACGGCCGTCGGCGTGGCATTGGTGGAACTGGACTGCCGGTGCATCAAGATGTGTGGTATTACTCGGGATGGGGATATCCTGGCCCCGTTGACTCTGGTTCTGGGTCCATCGATTGCACCCGCAAACCGTCCCCCGGTATGTCCGATTTGCCGAAAGGACGGCGGTGTGAACCCGGCGCGGGTGGTCCGACACACTCTGGCTTGGTCGGAAGCCCCCCACAAGTCCATCGATGCTCGCCTGAAGCGAAAGATCGGTCGCCGGATTTTCGGTTCCGCCTTTGACCCCGATATTGAATAGAAGGCATCTCAAAGGTTAAAACCGACTTCTCAAGCAAATACCAGCCGCGCCGCCGCCAGGTCGAACATGGCATGTCCGACGCTCTTGAAGATCACCGGTCCTTTGCCCGGCGCTGGATGGTGCAACGCCTCAGCCAGCGGCAGCACCCGCGACCAATCAACTTTGGCCTGAATGTAATCCCCGGCTTCGGCACGAGCCCCTTCCAACGTATCGACAAATAGACGACAGCGGTGAACAAGACCCGCCGACAGCTCGGCCATAACAGGAGTGAATGCCCCCACCGCGGCAATAAACGCATTTTCCCGCAAGTAACGTCCATCCAATACCGGAGAATCGCTGCTTGTGGCTGTAACGACAAGTGTCACGTCTGCTGCGCTCGATTCCGGATCATCGGTGACGCCGGCATGAATGCCGAGAGAGCGGCCATAGTCTGCCAGAGCCTCCGCATGAGCACGGGTTCGCGAGTAAATATAGGCCTTCTCGACCGCCAACACCTCCCGGTAAGCTTCCAGGTGGGACCGGGCCTGGGTGCCGGCACCGATGACGAGCAGCGGCCCCGAAGGGTCCGGGGCCAAGGCTCTGGCCGCCAACGCACTTAGGGCGGCCGTTCGCCTGGCGGTCACCGTGACCCCATCAAGAATTCCCAAGCGCTTGCCGGTGGTCACCTCGAAAACGATGACCTCGCCCTGGATAGTCGGGAGTTGCTTTTCCCGGTTTTGGGGATGAACCGTAACAAGCTTGGTGATGGCTATCCTTTCGTCTGAGGCCGGCATCAACAGCAGTGTGCCCTGCCCGAGCAGGGAAACGACAAGGCGTTCAGGCGCAATGACCCGGCCGGTTCGATAGGCCTCGAGAATTTCGGTAATGGCGTCGCATAGCCTTGTGTAAGGCAGCGCGTTACGGGTCTGTATGGCATCGAAAATACGTGGCGCAACATCGGAAACTTTCATCTCTGAGGATACCTCCCTGATACGTTTTCAGATCTTGGCAGCGAATTTGTAACGCCTTCGAATATCACTGATTTCTACATTGACTCTTGACATATGCGAAAATCAAGCTTAGGAACTGCAGTACCGGATGCGGTCCTCAACGGACCCGACTCTTTCCATATATTATTTGAAAGGCCCGTGGTCATCGAGCCGATGACATTTTGCCTATGTCCAACGAAGATAAACGAAAAACCCCGCGCGTACCCACCAGTAATGTCGTCTCCTATGTGTGCCTCGATGAAGATGGTCATCAGACCGCGGAGGGGATGGGACGAACGGTGGATATCAGTCAAGGGGGAACCCTCCTGGAAACGAGCTGTCCGATAGAGGCCGATTTCATCCTTTTGATGTCCATCGATATTGAAAATAATATCGTCGAAACCAAGGGCCGCGTGGCGCATACCCGTTCCGTGAATCCCGGAAAATATTTGACCGGAATCGAGTTTGTCGGACCGCGTGAAGAGGTCACCCGGGTCGTTAAAAATTTTATCATCGACTACCACAGCCGCAAAAACAAAGGCGGCTGAAACTCCTTTTTTGCCCGCCGAATTCACCAAGCGTTTGTCTGCGTTATGTCAGCGTGCGTCTGCGGTTAACTTAGACATTTATTTTACCTAAAGTGAGCGTTTCAAATTTTTAATAGATGGGGAACTACTTTATATTTAAGGAATTCTATCATCGTTTGATATTAAAATTTGAAACCCTTGGGATTGCCGATCTTGCCGCATCTACGGCGTCATATGCCGTCCCGCATAGCCTGACTATAGCGGAACGACATCTTCCTTGTACCTGCAGCAACCTCGACAATCGCTCAAATTAGGTTTTAATAACATATGAATCATTTGCCCGCAGAAACCGCCAACTTTTCGGAGATGATCCTTTTTTTAGATACGCACCCTGGGATTCGCATCCAACACCGGTCGCCGGGGAAAAAACGAGATCTCCGCATGGGCTTATCTTGAGTGCCACCTGGCTCTGTGGTAAAATAGCAGGTGAAATTTTGAATTACAACTTAAGCCCCCAGGAACGATTGCTGGCGGTTGCGAACCACGAGTGCAAGGAGGATCGATGCTGAAGATCATGACCATGTCGGTTGCCCTGTCTGTTCTGCTGCACATACCGGTCTTTGCGGACAGCGTGTACGTCTGGACCGATGAGAAGGGGGTCAAGCACTACAGCAATACGGGCCCTTCAGAACTATCCGAAGATTACAAGAAGGGTACGGAGCTACCGCGGGATCCGGCAGAAACCGCCGCAAAAAAGCCGCGGCCATCCAATACACCGCCTCCAGCAGCGCCCCCGACCGATTCCCCCCCTGCCCCAGCGCCGAAAGCGGAAGATAGCGCCGATACGGAAGCGGAATTCCTCGAAAGCACACGGCTCAATCTGGATAACTTCCCCCAGGAACAAGGTACCCTTGTCCAGCGAGAGAAATCGATTGTGGAAAGCCTGCAACAAGAGCTGGAACAACCCGGAGTCAAACGGGAAGATGTCATCGCGCGCGAAAGGAAGCGTCTGACCTTTGCCGTCTATACTCTGGAACAGGCACCGTTGGAAAAATTCGGTTCCCAGAATAACAAGCGCCGCCAGGTCGGTTATTACAAATACCGGATCGATGAACTGAATAACAACCCGGACGCCTACTTTCAATATCCCCAATCGGATGCCGATTGATGCCCTAATCCGAATGTTTCATGAAATCTTTTCATCGAGCAATAAAAAAGAAGCCATATCGGGGTATTGGTCAAACTCATGAACCGGATAACCGAGGGAAACTTTGTACCTCCCCAAGATCTAATGAAAGAGCTGAAAAGATTGCACCCTTCGGGTCAACCGGAGGATCCCATGGCCAGCGTTATTCGAGGATCGCGGTAGACTGACTACAGCATCGCCTCGAAATGCCTTGGCCATAAAAGCCTCCAATTGATGAAATTTCCGAGATAGGGCAGAGATCCTGCTGAGTTTGCGGATTGATCGGCCAACAATCGCCGGTCAGTCCCCACCCCGGTGGCCGATACCCGGCACTCCTGACTCACTTTTAAATCCTCTGCAATAAAGGCTCTTGGCCTCAATAAACCGGCAAGGGTTTGAGCACCCGCTGCACGGACACCGTTTTCAGCAGCTGGTTCTGTTCCAGCATGATTTGTTCGGTCTGTTTCCAGGCATCGATATCGACATTCCCAATGGGAACCACAGGATCCGGCTGAACGAGTCCTCTGGTGATCTCCAATTGCTGCCTGAGGACGGCGACGGGTGAGTCCCTGTCGAAGCGACGCAGCGTCTCCACGGCCTTGTTCTCATTTATCGGGTTAAGTGCAGATTGCCAGGCCTGCAGGAGGGCAACGGTAAACTTCCGGACGGTTTCCGGCTGACTTCTGATCATCTCCCCGGAGGTCACCAGGGAGTTGGCGACGAATTTCACATCGTAATCGACCGGGTTAAAAAATGCAAAAGTTTCACCGGCCTTGTCCAGTTTGTTCCCAAGAAAGACTGCCTGCGCATTGCGATAAACCGGCCAGAAATTAACTTTTTTTAGAAAAAACGGTGTATAATCGTAACGCACGCTGAACAAGGATACATCGTCCACCGAAAGTCCGCCTCTTTCCAGCAGTGTCCGCAGAATGGTTTCATCGTTGCCGCCGAAGGTCACCCCCAGAACCTGGCCTTTCAAATCGGCAAGGCTGTCGATCTTGATTCTGTCCGGCCGGTAAATCCACTGCAGGGGATTGATCTGAAAGAACTGAGCGATGACCACGACGTCGGCCCCTTTGGACAACGCCCGGATCACCTGGTCGGCAGAGGCAACGCCAAACTGCGCCCGCCCCAGCTCAAGTTCGCGGATGGCATCCCGTTCCGGCCCGCCTTCCTTGACGACAACCCGCAACCCCTCAGCCGCGAAAAACTGGTTCACATCAGCGTATAAGTCGCCCACGACGCTGGTGTTGAAAAGCCATTTCAGCCGGTATGTGAGGCTGTCGGCTGCCGCGCCGAACCCGGCACTGCCGATATCGATCAGAACGGCCAATAAAAAAATCGCAAGCCAACCGGTTTTCGGTGGATTCGTTTTGGTAACCGACATTGATGGATCCTCCCTTTATCCCGCTTTGACACACAGCGTTAGTTCTCCAGTAATTCAATGACCTCCGGCAAAGCCGGAGGAATGATTTGTAAACCGCTCAAAACGTTCTTTTAAAACCACTATACGGACAATCAACCGGTCATTGAATTATAATAATCATCGCCTCAGGTTTTGGTTAACTCCTGGAATTGTCAAACTTTGGGAGTCTCCCCAGCTAAGTTGGGGGTTTATCGATGATTATTATGCGGAGAAAAAACTGAAAACGATGCCTGGCCGTGCCACCGTTCCAATGATTGTTAAAGCGGCTTATTTTCCGGTCCAGGCCTTGCGGATCAGGACCCCGGAAAGTTCCAAAACGCCCTGATACACCGAAAGAGTAATGCCGATCAGGAAAAGTGCCACCAGAATTTTGGCCAGGTCGCTCTGGTAAAGCGCCACCCGGATACTGTATCCGATTCCGGCGTTGGCAGCAATAAACTCGGCCACTATCGTGCCGGCCATTGCCAGGGTGGTACTCCCGGCAATCACCGTGGTCAGTTTGTTCAGATTTTCGAATGCCCGAATTTTGACTTCCAGCTGCCAGCGCATTCGGCCGGTCACCCGGTAAAAATGCTCGATATCGGCAACCGGTTCTGACATGATGCCGATGATGGAGAGCAGCAAAGGAAAATAACAAATCATGGCGGCGATTAACAATCGTGGCAACAGGCCGTCTCCCAGAAGGATGAAGATTATCGGCGCGATGGCCACGATCGGATACGCCTGAACGTTGTACGCCGCCACTTTGATGAATGACCCCAGCCAGGTCGCCTGTCGGCCGGTGATACCGACCAGAAAGGCCATGACAATCGAAATGATTTGACCGAGGACCGCCACCATCAGGGTGTTCATGACATCGGTAAAATACCGTCGGTACTCTGCTTCGGCAGTGTGCAGGATATCGCCAGGTCCGGGGACAACATAATCAGACAAGTTGAGCCCGTATTTGATCAGAAGTAAAAAACCAACCGCCATAAGATAGATAATCAGGAACTGGTATATCCGCCTATGAAGAAGCATTGACGATCTCCAGCATGGTTCGGTCCATATTGTGGGGGTCGATCTTCTGGCCGAACCGGGCGTCCTGCCCCGACACAATGGTTGCCTGCGATTGTCGCCCCGCCCCTCTCAACACCACTATATCATTACAAAACTTGGCAACCTCGACCACATTGTGCGATATATAGAGAAAGTGGGTCTCCGGAAACATGGCCTTTATTTTCAATAGAATGGTTTCCCGGGTGATCTCGTCGACATTGGCAAGGCTTTCGTCCATGATCAGCAGATCGAATTCCTGCAAAAGATAGCGCAGAAGGTTGACGCGGTTTCGCTGACCCAGAGAAAGCTGGCCAAATCGCTGTTGAAGGCATTCTTCGATTCCGAAAACGTTAACCAGCTCTTCTCTGCGATCATGACGATGGGAGGGAGTGACTTTTACGAGGTGCTTGCCGACACTGGACCATCCCGGCAGACGTTCCAGATTGTAAGAATAGAGAAACGTCGTCATTCCCCGATGGGCTATTTGACCGGAAAAGCCCGGTAGGTCACCGGTAAGAATTTGGGCCAGGGAGGTTTTACCGACCCCTGATGGTCCGAAGAGGGAATTGAATCCCGGCGTTTTCAACTCGAAGGTAAGGTCTCTGAAAACGTGATGGATGGTTCCGGGGTATTTGAGGGTCAGATTGTTGACCTGCAGTTGCATAGGCAAAGGGGGCGGAAATTCTTAGGTCGGAGAACAACAGATATTTATCTCAGCTGTTGGGGAGTTTTTACCGCTAATGCTGGCCCAGAGCGGAGGGAATGATCAGCAGCGAAAGCGAGCACTGCCTGAATGCTTTAGGCCGCCTTGGGAAAGAACAGCAGCAACCCCGACTGTCAGCTTCAGTCTAAAAATGGTGAATTAAACTGAACAATTCTATATCATTATGAAATCTGTTCTTTCCTTAGGCGGCCTTATGCATGAGTTTGCGCGCTGAAGTCGCTGATCATTCCCTCCGCTTCCAGATGATGAAAACGCCCCTATGGCTCATCTTTCTAATCTATTCCGGTCTGGCGTACATGGCTTTAACCGGTTTGTCAATCTGTTCAATGCCTCAACCAAAAACGTCAGTTCCCTTTTGCAAATGGAATATTATTTCAGGCGCTTATCAGGCGTGATAAATCGTGAAATTTTTCCCTTGACGGTTTCCAGTATCGGACGCCGGATGTGAACTTTCAGGTAGAGATTACCTGTCTGGCCGCCGCCACTTCCGCCGTACCCCATACCGGTCAGGCGGATCTTCTGACCGTCACGCACACCCGATGGAATTTTTACCACCAGTTTTTTCGACTGTTCACGCAGGAAATAAGCGTAAGGCCCGCCGGTCATCGCCAGTTGCGGGTCGATACGAATGGTATCGTGAACATCCCTCCCTTTTTCCGGGAGTTCGACACCACTGACGTTTTTCAGTAGCCGACGGGCAAGCTTTCCAAGTAGGCCGGCATGTGGCAGCTTGAGATCATAAGGGGATTTTATTGGACCCGTACCTGTAAAAACAAAGCCTTTGGCAAAAAATCCGGGTCGTGTGAAAGAAAAACCCCGATACCCCGGACCGTAAAAATCGCGAAAAACCTCATCGACACCCCTAAATCCAAAAGACCGGGCCATTTCCTCGAATACTTGATGGATATCCGAGTTTTTGAACACGTCCTGTTCGGTGTAAGATTGCCTGAAGCGACTGTAGGCCGCATCACCGAAACGGTGGCGCAGGGAATCGTATTGCTGACGTTTCTCCGGATTGGACAGCACGGAGTAGGCCTCGTTGACCTGCTTCATCGTCTCGGCCGCGCCGGCATCTTCCGGGTTGCGATCCGGATGGTACTGGTAGGCCAATTTGCGATAGGCATCCCTTATTTTGTTGACAGGCGTATCTTTTTCGACGCCTAAGATCTTGTAGTAATCCCCGTTGGTCATATTGGATCATCTCCCCCTGCGGCGGCAAGGCTTTCTTTCTGTTTTCGGCTAAGGTAAGACAGGCCATGACGAAACACAAGCATTCGGCATGCGCCACAGTATCTGCTTTCATCCTTGAAGGCAAATCCCTACAGATGCTATATTATTGACAGCGTTTATAGTGGTTGTCAAAAAAACGTGCCGTTAGTCGAACGTTTTCTGCACCAGCCACCCTTACCACTCTTGCCGTATTTCAGACGGTATAATGTTTCAACGGGTACAAGACCCGACCGAAGGGAGGATGAGATGCCCCGAGCAGTTTCCACCGGCAAGGACCGAAAGCACGATGTGATTATCGTGGGCGGCGGCCCGGCCGGGTTGTTCGCCGCCTATTACCTCTGCGAGCATACGGATCTGGATATCCTGCTGATCGAAATGGGCAAAGGCCCCCTAAAACGCCATTGCCCGATGTCAGACAACCAGAAGTGCCTTGACTGCACGCCCTGCAACATCCTTTCGGGAATCGGCGGGGCCGGTCTGTTTTCGGACGGCAAACTCAACTATATCCACAAACTGGGCAAAACCGATCTGACCCAGTTCATGCCACGCCTCCAGGCCGAAAGTTTGATCGCGGAGACGGAGTCGATTTTCAACCGTTTCGGAATGGACGGACCCGTTTATCCAACGGATATGGAAGAGGCCCGCAACATCCGCAAAATGGCTAAGATGCACGGCATTGACCTTCTGATCATCAAACAGAAGCACCTGGGGAGCGACTGTCTTCCGGATCATATCGCCACCATGCGGGATTACATCAAATCCAGAAAGGTGTCTATACACACATCAGAAACGGTCGAAGATATCATCGTCAAAAACCAGCGAGTGGCCGGCGTCGTGACCAATCGCAAGCAATACCGTGCCGATAACGTTATTCTGGCACCTGGCCGGGTGGGTGCCAACTGGATCGGCGGGCTGGCACAAAAACACGGCCTCAAGATCAAGCAGCGCGGCATCGAGGTCGGTGTGCGGGTTGAGGTGCACAACGACATCATGCAGGACCTCTGCAACGTCATCTACGATCCGACCTTTTTTATTCAAACCAGCAAATATGACGATCAGACCCGCACGTTCTGCACCAATAAAGGCGGATTCGTGACCAAAGAAAACTACAGCCGCTTTGTCTGCGTCAACGGCCACGCCTACCGCCATGAAAAATCTGAGAACACCAATTTCGCTTTTCTGTCGAAAGTGGTTCTCACAGAGCCGGTGACAGATAACCAGGCCTATGGCGAGGCCATCGGCAGCCTGGCATCGCTGATCGGTGGTGGCAAACCGATTCTCCAGCGTTTTGGGGATCTGAAGCGCGGGCGGCGCAGCACTTGGAACCGCATCCGCAAGGGCTATATCGAACCGAGTTTGACCGATGTCGTCTGCGGGGATATCGCCATGGCTTTACCGGAAAGGATTCTGACCAACCTCATCGAAGGCCTTGAAAAGCTCAACCTCGTTATACCGGGTGTTTCCAATGCCGAAACCCTTCTCTATGCCCCGGAGATCAAATTTTTCGCCACCCAGATTGAGACAACGAGCGCGCTGGAAACGACAATCCGCGGCATGTTCGTCGCCGGGGACGGCCCTGGTGTCGCCGGTAACATCGTATCGGCCAGTGCCACCGGGTTGATCCCAGCCAAAGCACTCGCGGCCGACCGGCCGCGGTCCCATGGGCGTAAGAAGAAAAAATAACACGCTAAGATTCTGTAACTATTTGAAAATTTTACCACCGTAATGGGCCGTGTCGGCGTCTATTTCTTTGGCAATATGCTCGATGAACGCGTCCACCTTGTTACCCCCGGTGTTGATTATCTTCTGGCTGATCGCGGCCGCTTTTGCGTATACCTTGTCGAACTCGCTGTCATCCAATCCGCTGATTTCCCTGGCGTCCTCTTTTGAAATGTAACCGGTATGGGAAAAAACGGAGGCAATAACCCCGTTCATCCGCCTGATTTTCTCTTTGGCCATTGACGTCTCCTTCCCGATGGAATGCTGTGCATCATTACGTATTTTTAGACATAGTCCCCAGACTGAAATCGCTGAGCGCCTCTTGCCGTGCCACACTATTGGCCCCTCTGCGGTGATTATTACTTGTGGGGCAATTTGAGCACAAACGGTATGCCCGCCAGCCCCAGGAATGCACTCAGAAAATAGGTGGTGCGCAATCCGATCTGATCGGCGATAAATCCAACCAGAACCACCACGGCCGATCTGGCCATGAAGGATATCATGATGAAAAAACCGTTGGCCGCCGACGGACTGCTCCCGGCATGCTCCTGCACCAGGGCCAGCATCACAGGCGTTGTTGAAAGCAGGCTGAACCCCACCAGAACCAATGCGGCAAACCCGAGCCAACCGCCTATGGCGGTAAACAGAAACAGACTGACCGGTGCACCCAGCATGGACATCAGCAGAATCCGCCGCCGTCCGAAACGATCGCTCAATGAACCGGCGGCAAGCACCCCGGCAACCCCGGCGGCCTCGAAAACGGTGAGGCCAATCCCGGCCAACCACAGATTCCCGGTCTCGAGGTTAATGAAGGTCGGTAAAAAAGCCGTGATAGAGGCATGCATGAAGCCGCGGAAAATGAGGATGGCAGACAGGGGCCGCAGAATATGCCGCATCTCCCGCCACGTCCTCCTCACCGAGGTCGGCTGACCAGTTTCGGTTCGTATGGGAATGTCTCTGAACCGCAGGAAGAGCCATAGGGAGGCCAGCACGCCCACAATCATGACCGGATAAAACCCTTCCAATCCCAGCAGCGAAACCGCACCGACGGCCACCAGCGGGCCCAGTGACCGTGCCAGTTCTCCCCCGGTCATAAAAAAGCTCATCCCCCGGCCCTTTTTCGTACCAGACAGACGGGCCACCATCACCGGTGACGGCACATGGAATATCGCGACACTGATGCCGGCAATCAACAGCAAGAGCAGCAGAACGCCATAGCTGGGCGCCAGACCAATTAGACTCATCGTGACCGCTGTGATACCCGGAGCCAAAATGATGAAATAACGAACGCTGTAGCGGTCGGCCAGGGTGCCGAGGTATGGATTCAAGAGGGCCGGCAGTTGCATGACGGTGGACAGGAAGCCGGCTTGGGTCAAGGTCAGGGAAAGCTTCTCGATCAGCAACGGCAGCAGCGGCGCCAGAAAACTGGAATACGCGTCGTGAATGAAGTGGCAGATCGACAGGGCGACGATCTTACCGATCTGGAATCCATTGGCGGGGGCAAGAACGGGTTTAGGGGCGGAGCCAGCGATATCTGAAGCCATTTACAATCGGTCTTTTCCGGTTTAAGAGTGTGGTCGCGAATTCTTCAAGGTCATCCATCCACGGAACCAGCCAAGGGATAGAATCCATCGTTAAGGAGGCGGTAAATATGAGCCCGCCGATTCGCCCAATGGCGGCTTTAGTTTATTTCAGGGGTCGGGGAGTTTTTCCCGCAAATGCTGAACCAGAGCTGAGGGAGTGATCAGCAGCGAAAGCGTGCACTTTCCGAATGCATTAGGCAACTTTGGGAAAGAACAGCGGAAACCTCGGTTATCAGATTCGGATCATAATAAGCGAACTGAGCTCAACACTTTTATACCATTATGAAATCTGTTCTTTCCTTAGGTTGCCTTATGCATGAGCTTGCGCGCTGAAGTCGCTGATTATTCCCTCCGCTACCGGATGGTAAAAACTCCCCGAGGGCTCGTTTATTTAAAAAAAAGTCACGGAATTGTCCGCGCGAAAACCGGCTATAATGAGCCGCTCACACGCGGCCGGCCGCATAATTGCGGTCAAGTCTGCCCTCGACGATTTCCAAATCTTCGATATTCGGCGGCTCGAATCCATAAACCCAATTTAAAAAATTCATCGTAATCCGAAAAGTAGCACCCCAGAGTCTCTCGGTAAAGCCGCCCTGATTGTGAAGAAAACAAGGGAATTCTCTGATTTCCCTGCTGCGGCGGCCCTGAAGACGGTTTTCCGGAAGATCAATCTCCAAACGGTAGCGGGCATAGTTTGCCGGCTCCAGCAGACGGTTCAGTGGTATGGTAACGATCTTTTCAACTTCCCAATTGGGATAGAACCGTCGCTGACGAGAGATCCAGCATGCAAAGGGATGTATTTCCCTTTGAAACATGACCAGCCGCTGCACCGGAAGAACCCCAAGAAACCTGACCCCCAGGGGATTCAGATGCATTTCTTCAAAACTCTCCCGCAACCCTGTTGCCAACAGAAGTGCCAGGTTGAAAGCGTCATTCGGCCGCTGGCGGCGCCAATCGGACCAATAGGCCCAACGCGACAGTGGCGACCCCCGGATTCTGAGTAATCGGGCCAGGTGGCGATCCAACCAAGGGACGATACCGCCACCGGGGCAACAAAGGTCTCCCGGCTGTCGCACTTTCCGGGAGCGCTTGTTGAGAATCAAGCAGGTTTCGGCACTCCCGTCACCCAAGGCCCGTCTCCCAAGCAGGAAAAGAACCGCGGAAGCCTGATGGGAATAGAGGATATTCTTACGAAATGGAACCACGTCTGCGACCCAATGGTGGAGTCGGCGTTCTACATGGCTCGGTATGTCCCCTGCGGCTTCCTGCATCGTCGATAACCTTTTGAGCCGGCAGGCCATCGCTAACTAGTGTCCATCCATAAATGGTCTTTTTTCTGCTGGGCTGCGTTCTCCGCGGGTTTCCGGCTGCGGCGCACATAAAGTACGCCTCGCCGCAAACCCTTGTGCGGCCTTGCCCAACGGAAAAAATCCACATTTATGAATTGGACACTCATTAGTGCCTTAAAAAGTTCGTAGATGGGCACTAACTACAATATCTCGATCTTGGCTTTTTTCCGCAAATCTTCCACGTATTTTTCGACCGCCTGCCGGGTTTTCTGCTGTTTCAACTGCTGTTGGACCTGGTCTTTGACTTCACTGTAAGAGGCCGTGCTCTCTGTTTTTTTCTCTGAAACCTTTATTATATGATAACCGAATTTGGTTTCGACCACGTCGCTGACCTGATCGGGCTCCATCGTAAAGGCGGCATCCTCGAATGGTTTGACCATTTGTCCGCGTTGAAAGAATCCCAGTTCGCCCCCCCGGCTCTTGCTCGGTCCTTCCGAATATTCCTTGGCCACGGCGGCAAAATCGTCACCTTTTTTAAGCTTCCCCTGAACCGTCTCGATCTTCTTGCGCGCCTCGGCTTTCTGTTCGTCAGTGGCGGTGGGCTCGACCTTGATCAGGATATGGCTGGCCTTCACCTGCTCAGCCTGTTTGAATTGATCCAGATGCTCGTCATAGTATTTGCGGCTCTCCTCATCGGTCACTTCGATATCCTTGACGATTTTGGTCTTAAGCAATTCGTCGATGGCCAGGCCTTTCTCGAGTTGTGCCCGGATAATGGCTTCGGTGACACCCATTTTTGCAATGGCGTCCTTGAATTCTTCCTCTGTTTTGAAGCGTTTCTTTATGGCATCATAGCGTTCGTCGATGATCTTCTGATCGACCTTGATTTTATTTTTTTTACTCGCCTGATAGAGCAGTTCCTGGCTTATCAGGCTCTCAAGTATCTGGTTTCTAACGGCGGGCAACTGGTCAGGGGGTAACTGGCGTCCCTGGCTGGCCATTCGCTCCGACCACAACTTGACCTCCCGATCGAGGTCAGTCGCTGAAATGGCGGTTCCATTAACAACCGCTACCTTATCGGAAGGTGTCTTCTGCGCCACGGCAAGTCCGGCGGTCACCAGCAGGTAAACCGTCATAAAGGTCGCCACCACATGCCGGCGGTTCACTGAAATCATGATGTTTTCCTTTCAATTAAAAAAGCCCGTTTCGGGCTGGTGGAATGTTCAGCGCGGATTCGCAAATCATGGCGCTGCCCGTAATTTCGAACCTACAATTGTTTTCGCAGGATGCTTTGTGCTATAGCATAAGTCGAAAATGACAATTTTTCAACCAAACATCGAATGGTTGGACCGTTAACCGGTTCTAAGCAATGACACAACCGGGTGGAATGGGGGCGTTGTATTGTTCTTCAACGGCCACGAATCTCTATTCGGATGATTTTAGCGCCACCGGGTTCGGTTACCAGCAGGGGACATATAAATGTGGGTATTCACCCGAGAAGGATTTTTCTCCGTCGTTTGGGACAAGGATTGCCGCGGTGACGAACTTGCGGTTCGGTGCCAGTGCAAAGAGGATATTTGCAACCTGGCAAAAAAATTGAGCGGCTATTGCGATGAAAGTCAAATTATAAAAGGAGAGGGCCGCGCCTACCGCTATCGACTCAAGATTACCAAACAGGCCTGGTCAGCCTATCTTGCAGATAGCGCGCTCCAGGTGGATTATACCTCCGTGAAAAAGAATGTCGTTTCCGGGAGCGATGAATTGCGACGGGATGCCTATTATCAAGTCTGGGAAGCGCTCTATCGCTGGCGGGAGAAAATGGACGCGCACGAAAAGGAGCGACCCGGACGGAAAAAAAACGCCGGGATTCGTCTACCTGTCCGCTGGAAACCTTGAACCCGCATTTCGAATGAATATTATTCCACTAAAAAACACGCTTGACGAAGAGGCGGATTAATTCGCCGGATATCATCCCATTGATGGGACTTGAATTTGGAGAGGATTCGCATGCCGATCTATGAATACCAGTGTAAGGGCTGCTGCCATTGCTTTGAATACCTGGCCCTGTCCCCCAGGGAGTCTGCCCCGAAATGCCCCGAATGTGCCTGCCCCGACGTTGAAAAACTCATGTCAGCCGGCTGTTTCCGCGCCAGCGGCATCGCCAAAGGCTCAGGTGGTTTCGACGCCAAGCAAGCCTGTAAGCCCTCCGGGTGAGCGATTTAAGGTACCACCTCGGTTCGAGGTGATCCCACGGCAATACACGTGAAAATGACCCGCGCACTTCTGCTGCAGCTTCCCATTCCCCAGCTGAATTACGGCAAACAGACGGGCAACATTCCTTTGGGTGCCGCTTGCCTGAAGCAGTCTGCGTCCGATATTCCCGGTGCAGAGGTGACGATGTTGCCCGAAAGCACAGTATCGTACCTGGGCGATGGGGCGCTGCTGGAACAGATACGCGCCCGGCAACCGGATGTGGTCGGATTTTCAGTCTATTGCTGGAACCTAAAGCGCTCGCTTTTTCTGGCTGAAAAGATAAAAGAGGTCCTGCCGTGCCGGATTATTTTTGGCGGCCCGGAAGTCACCCCTGACAACGTGCTGGTGCGATCGGCGGCAGTCGATTTTCTTGCATTCGGTGAAGGCGAAACCACCTTCCGCCGATTGATGGCGGATCCCGGTCTCTGGACTGAAAAAACCGCTTCCAACAGTGCCGGACCGGTTTTCAGATCCAGCCCCAGCCCCTATATCGCGGGGCTGCTGGAGCCGGAAATCGAAAACATGGTCTTGCTTGAGACTCAGCGTGGCTGCCCTTTTCATTGCGGCTACTGTTACTACAGTAAATCCCGCGACCACCTAACTTTCAAGGACGAACACCTGCTGCTGGAAACCGTGAGATGGGCGGCAGAAAACGGAATAGCCGAACTCTACCTGCTCGATCCGACCATTAATGCCCGACCCGGTCTCAAGACACTGCTCGAGAAAATACAGGGCATCAATCACAACGGGGTTCTTTCGCTGATCAGTGAAATAAGGGTCGACCGGCTGGAAGGGCATCTGGCCGATCTTTTTGCAGCCGCGGGTTTTACCTGGTTTGAAGCCGGACTGCAGTCAACCACCCCCGAAGCCCTGCGCCTGATGAACCGTCCCACCGACCTCAAACGTTTTTTGGCGGGCGTTTCACTACTCAAAGAACGCCACATCACCCCCGAAATCGACCTGATTGCCGGTCTGCCGGGCGATGACCTTAACGGTTTCAGGCGTTCGGTCGATTTCGTGGCCGACAACGGTCTGCACGCAGACGTTCAAGTCTTTCCTCTGGCTGTCCTGCCGGGTACCGATTTCAGAGCCAATAGCAAAGCCCTCGGCCTGCAGTACGACCCGGAACCTCCCTATTCTGTCATTTCGACACCGGGATTCACCCGCGACGACCTGCTCCTGGCCTTCGACTATGCCGAGACACGCTTCGACGTCTGCCTCTACCCGATGCCGGGCCTCGACATTGCCTGGCGCGGCACCTGCCATCCAAGAGGACGTCCGTCCCCGGATCACCATGTGACCATCGGTAACGGCACCTATGTCGCCAAGGTTATCCTGCTGACGCCGCGATCGCTTCATAGGCTGCAAACTCTGGCTGACCATCTAACCCATCCCTACCAGATCTATATCGGAGAAGACCTGGAAGATCCGACCTACACCGCAAGGGCGCTTGAAATCCTCACGGCAGCCAACCCGTTTACCCCCCTGGAAATCATCTTCATCGCGCCCAAACGGTTACCGGATACAAAGGAGCTACTGGGCGCCATGAAGTTAGAGCGGCCGCATTTTTTGGATCTCGAACAGCGTTATTTGTTTTCGGAGCCCGGGAACCGGGCCGCCCTGTTTACGCTGGTTTCTCCTGAGCGAACGGTTCATTTCGGTGGTGATATGCAGCGGCAGGTCAATTGGTGGGCGCACCCGGAACTTCCGGAAGTATCCGATCTGCAACAGCTATCCGGATTGGATGGTATTCTTGTGGATTCCGACTGCCCGGCAGAGAACCTGTTGGCCTGGCAGGATCAGTTTAAAGAATATGCGAACGAATATCTGCACATCGGATTTGCCGATGTGGCGATGCAGCAAAGATGGTTGATGCTGACAGAAGCCAGTACCTATTTCCGGAAAGCATTCGCGTGTGAAGTCAAGGGGTCCGCTTATCCTGAAAGAGGTGGTTGGAAATAACCACCCTCTGGATTTCAGAGGTGCCCTCGTAGATTGTAAATACACGCGCGTCCCGGTACATTCGTTCAACCGGATACTCCCGGATAAACCCGTATCCGCCATGGAGCTGCACGGCCTTGGCCGTTACGCGGTTGACCATTTCCGAGGCGTAGAGTTTGGCCATCGATGCCTGCCGGGTATAATTGATACCCCGGTCTTTCATCGCCGCCGCGGAAAGCATCAACTGACGGGCCGCCTCAATTTCGGTGGCCATGTCGGCGACGATCCAGCGTAGGCCCTGAAACTTGGATATGGCCTGTCCAAACTGCTCTCTCTGTTTCATGTATTCGATCGATGCATCCAGCGCTGCCTGGGCAACCCCGACCGATTGGGATGCAATACCGATGCGTCCGCCATCAAGACCCGTCATGGCGATCTTGAAGCCTTCCCCCTCCTTGCCGAGCCTGTTCTCCACCGGTATCCGGCAGTCCTCAAAAATCAGGTCGGCCGTATCAGAGGCCCGCAGCCCCATTTTGTCCTCCAGCTGACCGATGGAAAGCCCGGGAGTCTCCTGCGGCACAAGAAAAGCCGTGATTCCTCGATGTCGGGCCGCTTCGTCGGTCTTGGTGGTGACGATTGTCAGGCCGGCATTGCTGGCAGTGGTAATGAAACGTTTGGTGCCGTTCAGGATGTAGCTATCACCGTCCCGGATGGCTTTGGTGCTCTGTCGCACGGGATCGGATCCGGCCTGGGGCTCTGTGAGCGCGAAGGCCCCGAGAATTTCACCGGTGGCCAAACGCGTAAGCCACTCTTTTTTCTGGGCTTCATTGCCATATCGCAGGATGCTCTCGCAGACAATGGAGTTGTGCACCGACATGACGACGGCCGTCGATGCGCACGCATAGGCCACCTCCGAAAGTGCCAGAACATAGCTGATGGTGTCGGCTCCGGATCCCCCGTATTCCGGCGGTACCATCATGCCCATGAAACCGAGTTCCGCAAGCTGTCGCAGGTTATCGGCGGGAAACGCCTTTGTTTTGTCACGCTCCCCAGCGGTCGGTGCAATGACTTCGCGCGCAAAATCCCTGACCATCGATTGAATCATCAACTGTTCATCGGTTAACTGTATCGACATTGACTTGACCCTCCTGCGTGGCTTTAATCCGTTCACGAAACGCTGATGGTGCGATCGCGGGTCCAATTCCGAAATGGGAAGCAACACCAAGGCATCTCAAAAATATAGCTGAAGCTTCAAGGACAAGGCGCGGGCCGATGAAAAGACGGAACATGCATTCTGTATGTTTTCAATGTCAGGGGGCCCTTGCCCCTGACACTGACCCAAGAGGGCCGCAACACCTTGACTCGTCCGCCTTTGGCGGATGGGGTCTCGGATATTTTTTTGAAATGACTTGTACCTAATTTGAGCGATTGTCGAGGCTTGCTCGCCTTTGGTGACGTCGCCGCAGATACAAGGAAGATGTCGTTCCGCTATAGTCCGCTATGCGGGACGGCATATGACACCGTAGATGCGGCAACCCTCCAGAGGCGGATAAAGATCGGCAATCCCAAGGGGTTTCAAATTTTAAAATCAAACGATGATAGAATTCCTTATAAATAAAGCAGTTCCCCCCTCCATTTAAAATTTGAAACGCTCATTTTAGGTTGTCTTATCAGGGGCCGTATAACACGACCAGCAACTCCGCCTTTTTCTTGCCGACATTGCGCATCTGGTGTCGAATGCCCGAATTGAAATGCAAGGATTCGCCGGTCTTTAATTTATTGACATGGTCACCGACGACAATTTCCATCTGACCGCTCAGCACATAGACAAACTCCTCCCCTTCATGCTGATAGCCGACGCCTTTGTGATCCTGCAGGGAGTCTACGGTGACCTTGAAGGCTTTCAAATGCTTGTTCTCCGCTCCCGGTGTCAGGGTCGTATAAGCGTAATTCTCCGTCCGCTTGCTGAATGCCTTGATGCGGCTTTTAAGGTTGGCCTGCTGATCCCGCAGCAGAAAACCGGAATCGAGTTCAAGGGCCCGGGATATCTGCAGCAGGGCGCCGACAGGGGGAATCTCCTTTCCAACTTCGATATCTTTCAAATAATCGACCGCAAAGCCGGTTTCGTTGGCCAGTTGGTCGTAAGTGATTTTTTTCTGAGTTCTTGCCAGTTTGATCTTTTTCCCCACCGGTTCCGATTTCACTGCTTTCTTCCTTGGCATGTGACCTCCTCAGGGACGACGAAAGAACCAAAGTAAGGTTCAAGGCTGAAAATGCCCCTCCTCACCGGTCGCCCGGGTTGATGCAGGTTGGTTTATCCTAAATTGGCACAATTTTAGGATGATCAAAAAGGAACGGATGAACAACGCTGGTCTCGGATTCATCCTGCTCATGCCTGTATAGCACTGGTTGACAAACCTCGCAATCCCCTTGCTGCCGGTCGCTGTACTCAGAATTTTTCATATGATTCGAATCAGGGGCCGGGGAGTTTTCAATCTGCTTTAAAATTGCCTGCACGGTATAAAAAGTGGATCATCTCCAAAGAAGTTGGTGTTTTTTATGGGTAAATGGCCCATCATATTATTAAAATAAATATAAAAATTAACCGCAGACGCATGCTGGCATAACGCAGACAAACCCTTTTTACCCGGGCGACTTGCCCGGGTAAAAGGAGCATGCCTTTCAGGCAGAAAAGCGGATGGCCTCGCGCAGCGACTGCTTGTTTTGCCTCCGCAGGTCGCGGAGGCAAAAGTCTGTATCTGTCAGCGTCTGTCGAGCGAGCGAAGTGAGCGGGCGGCCAATTTAAAAACGATAGGATCCATGCATGAGCTTCGCATCAATTTACACCAACGAAATCGGAGAAGAACCAAAATTTTTATCTCGGGGGGTTTCAAAAGATTTTTGCCATGTTTACACATCATCCCCGCCTGATTATGATATCCTCATCGACCACTACAGACGATTCGGAGAGCGACATGAACAACGAAAGTTTCCTGTTGAAAGCCTTATCCGGCCACCTTGATGTTGACCAGTTGCGGGCATTCCGGGGTATCGAACCGGACGATAAAACCCGGCAGCTGATCCAACGGTTCCTCGACGTTCAAAGGGAATTCCCGGCAACGTATCTGGATGAAAAAGGCGTCATCCCGCCGGAGGCCATGGATCGGCTCAAACAGATCGGCTTCTTTGGTCTCAATATACCGGTTGCGTTCGGCGGTGTGGGACTGAACCTGTGGCAATATCTGAAAGTGGTCGAAGAAATTGTCTCCCAGAACATGTCCCTTGGCTTTACGGCACTGGCGCATCTGTCTATCGGCATAAAAGGCATTGTACTATTCGGAACCGACGCTCAGAAAAAAAAGTATCTGCCTCTGGCCGCTTCCGGCGAAATGATTTTCTCCTATGCCCTGACCGAACCGGATCGCGGGTCGGATGCACAAAATATCGAAACCACGGCAACACTGTCTGCCGATGGGCGCCACTACATCCTGAACGGTCGCAAGACGTACATCACCAATGCCAACTATGCCGGGGGGTTGACGGTTTTTGCCCAGATGAATCCGGACGAGCCCGGTTTCATGGGCGCATTTGTCGTGGAAACCGGCTGGAAGGGTGTGAAAATCGGTAAGGATATGCCCAAGATGGGTCTGAAAGCCAGCTCAACAGCGGCCATCCAATTCAATAACGTCAAGGTTCCGGTTGATAACCTTCTGGGTCTACCGGGCGATGGTTTTAAAATCGCGATGACCATTCTCAACTACGGCCGGCTGGCCCTCGGCGCCGGTTCATCGGGAATGATGGACCAGTCGCTGGCAGACATGAAAAAAAGAACCGCTTCTCGAACCCAGTTCAATGTTCCCATCAACCGCTTTGAACTGATCCAGGAAATGCTGGTACACGCCAGGGTCAACGGCTACATCGCTTCGGCCATCACGGCCTTTACCGCCAGTATGCTTGCCACCGATCCTCTGGCGGTCGTGGCGATCGAAAGCTCCCACAGCAAACTTTTCGGCACCACCCGCGCCTGGAACACCCTCTATGATGCTCTCCAGGTCGCCGGCGGCGCCGGTTACCTGGCGACCCTGCCGTACGAGATGCGCATGCGAGACTTCAGGGTGACCACCATCTTCGAAGGCACAACTGAAATTCACTCCATCTACCCGGCCCTATTCATTATCCGCCGTTTGGCCAAAGAACTGCAAGGGCTGTCCGGCAACAAAATCAAATCAGCCATCTACCTTCTCCAAAATGCTTTCAAGCGCATGCGCTGGCAGCTGCGTTTCAATCAAGCGGATATGGACCGGGCTGTCGGGGTCGCGCGCACCAACGCCCGGACGAATTAACCTCCTCGTGCATGCCGGGCTGTTTCTTTATGGGAAGAAAATCTTCCGTAAAGAGTTCTTGCTCCGGCGCATAACCGACCTCAGCCTTCGCATGTACGGCATCCTGGCGGCTCTGGCCAGAATTGAAAGCGCCAGAAAAGCCGGCAGAAGGTGTCGGATGACATCGACCTTCTGAATTACTTCGTAGAGGAATCGAAGCAGGCCAGACGGCGCAGCGCGGCAATCTTCCCATCACGCAAAGAACGGCTGAACAATAAAATCGCCACTATCATCACTGCTTCTACCCCGGAATCTTCATGAAGATTCCGGGAAATCGCTCTCCCGAATATTTTACAGCATGCAACCTGTTGTCTTCAAAAAAATCGTCGGACCCAGTGACATTCGTATGGCCAGCGAACTTCTTGCCACCGGTACCGGTCTCTCCAAAACCAAGATCAAGGAAGCCATGATCAAGGGCGCCGTCTGGCTGAAAAAGGGCAGAGGCAAACGCCGGCGCCTGCGGCGGGCAACAACCACCTTGGCCGTTGGGGACGTACTGGAGATTTTCTACGATGAAAATATTCTCGCCAGAACACCACCACCCGCGGATATGCTCGCGGATCGGAAAACGTACAGCGTTTGGTTCAAGCCGGCGGGGATGATGACGCAGGGCAGTAATTTCGGCGACCACTGCGCCCTGCTGCGTGCGGTTGAGACGTATTTTTTACGGCGCCGGCCCGTTCATCCCGTGCATCGGCTGGATCGCGAGGTGCCGGGTGTGGTTCTGGTGGCGCATGCGCGGGATGCCGCCCGGCGCCTCTCGGCCCTTTTTCAAAACCGGCGGGTGATCAAAAGGTATCGGGCCGAGGTTCTCGGCGTTTTGGACGGAAAGCAATCGGTGGGCAAAATCGACTTACCGCTGGACGGGAAATCGGCGCTGACCGAATATACCGTAACGGCCCATTCTCCCGCTAACGGCACCAGCACCATCGACATCAGACTGATAACCGGTCGCCGCCACCAGCTGCGGCGCCATTTCGAGATGATCGGTCACCCGATCATGGGTGATCCCCTTATACGGGAAGGGCAACAAGAACCCCGGTGGCCTGAAACTCACCGCGGTATCGCTAGAATTTCGATGTCCGGTCACCGGGAAAAATGTGGTATTTACCATTCCGGAGATCTCGAAGCAAAGCACGACGAAGGGCTATCGTTACTCCCGAACATCCCCAAAAAACCGTAGGAATATGATATGGCGTCCACGTTGAACCAATCAGTAAAAATTACCAGAATCGTGCTTAAGGGAAGGCTTGCCCGTTATCTAAATTTAATTTTCGCAGGGATATCCGGTGCTGCAATTCCACTCTTTATGAAAAAGGTTGGTATAGATCCTGCGCAGAGTGCAAACATTATTCTGACAACTGTTACTGATATTATGGGGTTTTTTGCCTTTCTCGGATTTGCCGTTTTATTCCAGAAATACCTGATATAGAAACCCACGCGATATATTTGTTCGCTTAACAAAATATCTTCATATAATCCTAGTGTATATATGGTAAGCAAATTGCCTATGTAAATTGAAGTTGTGGCCCATTTGGCGGGACAGGAAAAAGCATCTAACACCACCATGGTCAATGCTCTATTGAATTCGCTCCTATGCCTCTGCCTTTGCAGCCTTGATCTTTTTCATTCCCGAATGCATTGTGAAGAATCGGCTTTCGGCTTCCGAATTGCCGATCAGAATTAGCTCATTATTCTCACCAAAACGATGGGAAGGACCGGGATTGATGCACATTGTATCCGGGTCGCAGACGGCAATCACATTGCATCCCGTTTGGGTGCGTATCTGGCTTTCAGCAAGCGATTTGCCCACATGAGATGAAGGCACGGCAACCCGAAATATGTTTAACCCTTCGGCCAGCATTAACAATTCACCGGGTTTGAGCAAGTTGATGATGGTATTGGCGACCATTGACGCATATGACATCACCAAGTCCGCCCCGGCCGTGTGTAATTTTGAAATATTCCTTTCGAGATTGGCCCGACAGATAATCTGTATATTGGGAGCTAACCTGCGGCAGTAGATTGTCAGGTAAATATTTGTCGGATCGTCATGGGTCGTAATGATTATCGAAGGAGCCTCATTGATTCCGGCCTTCATAAGTGTATTGATGTCGGCAGCACTTCCGAAGATATACCGTTCGTCTTCAACGAGTCTTTGTTTTTTTTCAATGATTCGGTAATCAATATTGCGCTCCATCAAGGCCGCTGCGGCTGCCCGGCCAACCCGACCGCCACCCAAAATCAGTACCGGAGCCTGGTATTTTTTTTCCCTGCCGAACTTTTCGTCATACTCACTGAATTGGTCACCGGATCCGGCCAGCAGAAGAACGGTATGAGGACTGATGAGCGTTTGAGCGGTAGGAATGTTAAATCGACCGCGTTCCCATACGCCCACCACATTGACTCCGATTATCTCTCGCAGTTTACTTTGCAGAAGTGTTTTGCCGACAAGAGGCGTCCTCATGGCCGGGGCTTCTGCGATCAGTAATGATTCGATTTTTCCGATAACGTTTGCCCTGGTGGTTGTACCGATAACCCTGCGGGCCAAAGATTGTCCCAGCATTTTTGTAAATTGAAATACGTAAGTGCTTCCAGCCAGCTCAAGAATATCAACGGAGTCGTCAACATCAGCATTCGCAACGATGGGAACTTTTTGAGAAATTTCA
This sequence comes from uncultured delta proteobacterium, assembly GCA_963848135.1. Taxonomy (GTDB): domain Bacteria; phylum Desulfobacterota; class Desulfobacteria; order Desulfobacterales; family SG8-13; genus JARFQH01. Next base: position 1,107,835 of record CAWKCK010000003.1, on the reverse strand, counting down.
CGAACTGTGAAGGCGATGTTGGTATTCATCATGTCATCGACATTGGCGACCACAAGCGCGGCATGCTCAGTTCTCAATCGCTGGTAAGTCTCCGTATCACCCAGTTTCCCCACCGCCACCCTGAAGTCTAAATCCTGAATTTCCAACGCCTGTTGAACGTCTTCTACCACGATAACGTAATCATTATGATATTGGCGGAATTTTTCCGCCAGGTTTATCGTAACCGGATCATAGCTGGTAAGGATGACATGGCCTTTGGTGCCACTGGGCAATTCCCGCGGCGCTCTGGCTTTGGCCTGGGATTCCAGCCACGGTAGATAGAAAAACTGGATAAAAGTGAAGGGAAGCATCGTGAGGAGAAATACGATTCCAGACATCAGAACGATAATCGAGAACATCTTTCCAAGATCTGTGGCAAAAGTAATATCACCGAAACCAAGGGTGGACATAACCGTCAGTGTCCAATAAAAGCCGGTAACCCAGCTAAATTCTCTGTTTTCATATATCATCAGGAAGTGAAACAAGACGCTGTAAACGGATACCATTGCAGTCAGAGCAATGAAGAATTTTCCTAACATCCAGAAGTTCTGTTCCTGTTTTCTCGTTATTAAAATATGAGTTCGCTGAGAATAAGTTTCATAGCATTGGTCTGGTTAGTTATTCTTCGAATGGAGTCTTCGGCTGGCGGTATCCAATAACACTCTGTCTTCGAACACGCCCTCCAAGTCGTTTACAATAAAGGGAACACGGCATCTACTATTTGGGGAAAAACGGAAAAACCGTGGTGGAATGGTTTAGCTTTTGTTTCAATTGGTTGGTTCTAATTTAGGTAAAATTTCCAGTGTGAGATTGTTGGGCTCGATTCTAGTGACCTCGATACGATCATTGGGTAATAACAATTGCTGCCGATTGAGGTAATAATTTTTTTTGCCGGCACTGACTTGGGTTAGATCCAGATTGATTTTTACATTTTTGGGACTCAGCATGCCGATATCCTTGCGCAACCCACGTGCCGTGACCTTTACATTTTGATTCGCCGGGTCAACCCTCAATTGGGGTGATAGATTATGCATGGAAAGTGGGATCTCGAGCGTCACTTCAACATCCTGTTGTCCAGCGAAAGAGAACCATAGTACGCTGACAACCGCAAGGGTGGCCAGTTTTACCCGCCATCGGTTCAACAACAAACGCTTTACTTTTTGGAGCTTGCTGGTCAATTCCGGAGTTGAAGGGGTCAACAGCTCCTTGAGTTTCACCTCAAGTATTTCAGGAGACGCGACCGGTTCGAGCACACCCCCGCGAACCAACGAAACCTGACCGCGCTCCTCTGATACAACCAGCGCCCAGGCATCACAGCGTTCGGTGATACCGATCGCTGACCGGTGTCGCGTCCCCCATTCTTTGGCCAACCCCTCACGCAAAGTCAGCGGTAAAAAACCTGCCGCCATGGTTATCTCGACCGTTATTCATCAGTACAGCCCCATCATGCAGAGGCGAATGTTTTTGGAATATGCTGACAATAACCTCTCGCGTTGGATCGGCTTCAAAGGGAATTCCTCCGGTAATAAATTCCCGCAGCCGGTCTTTGCGTTCGAACAGGACCAAGGCACCGACTTGTTGCGATGCCAATTCGAATATGGTCTTGGAGAAACTTTCAATCCAGGGAATACGGCCAACGGTTTTTCGCCATCCAAGGGCGTAAAAGGGATTCACCTTTTCGAGGACCTGACGGATTTCAGGCTGAAAGAGAATAATGAGCAGTATGATTAAAACTTGCCATAGGATTTGAAAGACCCAAGTGGTTAGAAACAGGCCCCAGGATTGCGCCACACTGTAGATAATTCCCAGTCCAAGAAGGCCCACAAGGGCTTTAAACGCCTTGGTTTCATAAAACCATATGTAGAGATGATAGGCGACAAACGAAAGAAATATGATATCCAATACATCTTGAAAACGAAAGTGGTGGAAGACGGATAAAGTCGGCATGCCGTTCTCTTTCCTTTAAATCACTTCAAGGTCTCGCGTGCGCCAGTTTAGTACTGCGGTATAGGGGACCATCTTTTGATGAAGATCAGGATAAGCCTTTTCGATTACATCGGCTGCAAATTGGGACAAAAAACGGCCCTTGAGGGTCGCGCGGGCACGGTCGACGCCGATCTCCTGGTATGGCGAGGAGGCCAGCAAGAGAAATCCGTCGTCAGGGATACGACCGTCACTCATATTGTTGCGGATGATTGTCGCCGCTTTTCGGACGGGATCACTGAGATCGGGGCTGTACGGACCGATAATGAGTGCAACATTGGGGACGTGGAAAAAATCGAAGCCACGCCCGATGCAGATGGCCCATTCGCGATGTACGATGTCGAGTTCTCTGTCAGATTGACGCATTTCAGCAATATGGGCGATGTTGCCTTGAATCAGTGGCAGGAAGTCCAGCATCACCTGGCGGGGCATGTCCGGAAACAACGCCATCAACCGGGGCAATAATGCGTCGGCCTGGGTATCCGTCTCTGAAGCAAGATCCAATATACCGTTTTCACCATGAAGGATCAATGCGTCCACGTCAGTCTCGAAGCCGCACACAACCGGGTAGACGGTCTGATGATCCTTTCCAAAGGTTTCTTCGACTTGTCGCTTGATGCGGTAGGTGTGTTCGATGGCGGCATCACGGTTGTACTCGAAACCGGCGCAACCACGAAGTGGTGTAGCCTTGGAGTAGTGATAGGTGATCAACAGAAGCACGCGACGGCCATTATTCACTGCGCTTTGAAACGTGGCATTGAGCACCTCGCCAAGATACGGCCAGCCAAGGTCAAAGATACCGCCCAGATTGCGGAACGGTTTAATAATGCCAAGCGGCGTATGGGTGGCCCAAGGAATGTGGATCCGCCCGTCCATGCACTTCATGACGGCAACCAGTGTCGGGTGTTCGGCCAGGTAGCGCTGCCGGGCAAGGAAGACCTCCGGGGTGCAAAACTCATGGGCGTGTTCGCGGCCCAAGTTAAGCAGCCACTGGATCCGTTCGTGTATACCTTGACGGTGAACTGACATGGGTATTATCCTCTCATCATAGCGCCATACAGGCAAATCAATGGTATTCAAGGTGCCGCATATTAAACATGTCAACCCGATCTCGGAGCTGACCCACTTTCGACAAAGAGAAATATACTTGCATGAATCGGTATTTTCTGCTGCCAGTTTATCATGGAAACAATAAACTTGAGATTTTTATACCTAATAAATAAAACAGCTCTCCCTACTTTTGAAATTTGAAAAGCTCACTTTAGGTTATACTATCATCTGACAAGTGGACAAGGTCAAGCCTTCATTACCCTTATCCGTTGATGAATACAAGTAAGCATTCACAGGGCACCGCATCTGCTTTGTTGTCGGGCACTTGAAGTACAAAAGTACGTCTGCGCGCCCGACGCCTTGCATCTGCGGCACCCTGTAAACGCTTACTATTCTGTGGTCTTAAGCACATTCGATGTTGCAACCCTGTGAACCGATACGAATATAATTCGTGTACAACCACACCAGCCTTCAGGCTATGGAACCATGGCCGATGTTTATTTTGATGGATTATTAAATAGAATGGTTGTACCGTAAACCCGATTCCCGGTGGATCGCGGCTTAGATTACGGTTTATACAAGCGCGGTATAAGGGAATTTTCGATGCTCGAAAATGCACCTTGGAAGAACCTGGTTTGTTGTCGATGCAATAGGCAAACTTAAGCTCAAAATAGCATACATGTGCTATGGATTGCAGATGAAAAAAGTTTCCGACCATAAAACCAATGTGCCCAGCAAAGGTTCTATTCGGGTTGTTACCGGTCGGCGCGCCGCGGCCCCGCCATACATCAATGACCTTTTCAATATTCCGATCGATTTTTTTGAATTGCTTGATGAAATCGCCATCGGCGTCGCGGTCCTGAGCATGGATCGAAAGATTGTCTTCATGAATCAAACCCTGAATGCCCTTACCGGCTTCAACCAAAAGGCGGTATTCGGTGTCGCCTGCGCCCATGTCCTGCGCAGCAACATCTGTCTTCAAAACTGCCCGGCGTTGGGTCTCAATGAACAATCCGGTCCCAAATGCATCGAAGGCAATCTCATTAACATGGACCGCCAATTGATTCCCATCCGCATCACCTCTACCCCCTTAAAAGGCATTGATGGCAAAATGGTTGGATTTATGGAAACCGTGGAAGACATCAGCCTTATTCGGAAACTCGACGAAACAACCAGTCACGCCTACAAATTCAACAATATTATCGGCAGAAGTCCGGAAATGGAAAAAATTTTCCAGATTCTTCCCTCACTGGCTCAGAGCGACTCATCAGTCCTGATCACCGGCGAAACCGGTACCGGAAAGGACATGGTGGCCGAAACGATCCATCATTCGTCGAACCGGGCCAAGGGTCCTTTTGTCAAAATCAATTGCGGTGCTTTGCCGGAAACCCTTTTAGAATCTGAATTGTTCGGCCATCGTAAGGGCTCTTTTACCGGCGCCATAGAGAATAAACCCGGGAGGTTTCAACAGGCACACAACGGCACGCTTTACCTGACCGAAATCGGCGATCTTCCACTTTCGCTTCAGGTCAAGCTGCTCACTTTTCTGGATGACAAAGAAATCTTTCCTATAGGCAGTGTCAAAGGGTCTATCGCCGACGTAAGGATCATTGCGGCCACCCACCGCAATCTCGAGCAGAGAGTCAACGACAACCGGTTCCGAAAAGACCTTTTATTCAGACTCAATGTGATCCGGCTTCATCTTCCTCCTCTGCGCGATCGACAGGGGGACATTCAACTGCTACTGGATCATTTTTTAAACACGCTTTCAACCAAGCTGGGCAAAAAAAAGCTCTCTCTGTCACGCAAGGCACTACAAATTTTGCTTAACTACCCATATCCGGGAAACGTCAGAGAACTGAGAAATATAATTGAATACGCCGTAAATGTCTGTGCAGATCGGCAAATCAATCCCAAACACCTGCCCTCCTATTTGCTGGAAGCTGGCCAAGTCGATATGGTTGCCATTGCACAAGAGCCGCCCTCTCGTTTTGCCCTTAACGCCGAGGGTAGTGGTATAACGGATCCCATTACCCACCGGGATTGGCGCGAAATTGAAAAGCACATGATTATAGAGGCGCTCATCAAGACGGGCGGACGTAAAAACAGAGCGGCGGCTTCATTGGGCTGGGGCAGAAGCACGCTCTGGCGCAAAATGAAAAAATACGGTATTCGCTGATGATATCCACAAAGATTCTCATTCCTCTGCACGAAAATGATGTGGCGCCGCGATTTGATCTGGCCACTGAAGTTCTGATCGTTACCAATATCGGAAAAACCGATTCAGGGGATAAAAGAATGGTGGTCCTGCCCCGTGCATCGGCAGACCAACTTTGCCATCTCGTCATTACTGAAGGTGTTAAGACTGTTATCTGCAGCGGCATCGAAGATGATTACTACCAGTATCTCATCTGGAAGAGGATCGAAGTGATCGATTCAGTCATCGGATCAAGTGAAGCGGCCCTGGAGCGATTTATCGAAGGGACGCTCAAGCCGGGTGAAATTTTGTAACAAACCCATTATTTATATTTAATTCAGGGGTCGGGGAGTTTTTCCCGCCAATGCTGAACCAGAGCGGAGGGAGTGGTCAGCAGCGAAAGCGTGCACTGTCCGAATGCATTAGGCAACTTTGGGAAAGAACAGCGGGAACCCCGGTTATCAGATTCGGATCACAATAAGTGAACTAATCTCAACAGTTTTATATCATTATGAAATCTGTTCTTTCCTTAGGTTGCCTTATGCATGAGTTTGCACGCTGAAGTCGCTGAGTATTCCCTCCGCTACCGGATGGTGAAAACTCCCCGAGGGCTCATTTAATTAAATTATTTCGGGTAACTATCCGGTCATTGCATGTTGTTTTCAACAATACGGCGCAAACATTTTTTGTTCGTGATCATTGGTGTTAATTCGTGGTTGGAATTTAAAAATGACACGATAAACGTTTCATAACGTATTGAATATGCGTCTCTGGATATGTTTTAAATTGTTTCAATACGGCCCACCTGTTTAAACTCTTCATTCTCCCAACTCATAAAACAATCTGTAATTACTAAATAATTGGTTATTGGCACGCCCTTTGCTGGTGTACACACTCTAATGTACCAAAAAGGCGAATAGGGCAATGGGTATCCGCATATTGATCATTGAAGCCGAAAATCGTTTTCGCAAAAATCTTTACCAGTTTCTGCAGGCGGAGGGGTTTACGGTTGATAAAATCACCCCTCAAGACGATGTTGCGACCATCGTTGCCAAAGAGAAAATCGATGCGGTCCTGCTGGGAGTGGACGGACTGGGCCGGGAAGGGTTGGCACTGATTCGCCCAATCAAAGCCATCAGGCCCGCGGCCGAGATTCTTATCATTAACGACGCAAACCATATGGATCTCTCCATTGAAGCGATGGAATTGGGGGCTTTTGATGACTTCCTGATTCCTTTGGATATCGACTCGCTGGCCATACGCATCAGGGAGGCCGTTAATCGTCCCAAATAAACATAAAAAAGCACCGACCCGGGTCAACATCATAACCGGTCATGTTGGAACCGGTTCGGAAGTTACAGGAGATTGGTATCTATTTCAAGGGCACATAAATTAATGGGAGACTTGATATGAAAACGGTAATTGTAAAGGAGTTGATGGTACCGATCGAAGAGTATGCAACGGTGCCCCAGGAGGCTAATCTTTTCGAGACGGTACTGGCTTTGGAAAAAGCCCAAATGGCATACGACCCGTCGAAGCATAAACACCGCTCAATATTGGTGCTTGACAGTGAAAAAAACGTTGTCGGCAAATTAGACATGCTTGACATCCTGATGGCCCTGGAACCTAAGTATGGAGAACTGGAAGCTAAAGGGGTGCTATCGCATTCTGGCTATAGTCCTGAGTTTATCAAGTCTATGCTCAAAGATAACGTTCTTTGGAGTGAACCTTTGGAGTTTATTTGCAGCCGTGCTTTTGAAGTGAATGTGAGTGATTTCATGGAGGCCCCCGAAGATGGTGTCTATATAGAAGAGAATGCCACACTGGATGAAGCCATACACCAACTGGTTGTGTGCCGCTATCAATCCCTGCTCGTGACCAGAGGCAAAAAGGTCGTCGGTATCTTGCGTCTGTCTGATGCGTTCTCTAAAATTTGCGATACGGTCAAAACCTGCGAACGTTGAATCAAGATCGTTTCCGAAACCAGGCGAGACACACTTAAAGAGTATTTCAGCGGGATACATAAGGAGGCATTTTTGATGGATACACACGGGGAAAAATCCGGAATTTTCGCCAAAAAAGGACTGTGGCTCGGTATTGGCGTTGGTGTTTTTATTCTGATTGGCTTTATCGTACCAACGCCCCAGTCGCTGATCGAGGTGATGGAAGAATACGGCTATGTCCAAAAGATGATCGACTGGGAGATCGCCCATAACGTTGAAGAAGCCTCCAAAAAAACGATGATCGTCCTGGGGATTGTTCCCATGGCGGTCATCTTTTTTGCCATCGAGGCTCTTCCGATCGGGGTGACGGGCATCCTGATGCCTACGATGGCTTATTTTTTCGGATTACTCCCCTTCAACATGATTGGAAAGACCTTTGCGGGGGACGCACCGTTGTTCATGCTAGGGGTGTTTGCCCTGGGAGCGACGGTGGTAGAGGTCGGTTTCCATAAGCGCCTGGCCGTCTGGTTGCTGGGATGGACCAAGGGGTTCTGGCTGCCCATGATCGTGCTGTGCTTCAGCATGTCTATTGTGGGTTCATTTATGTCGGCTCCGGCCATGTGTTCTTTCATGGTGCCTGTGATGATGGCAGTCTATTACGGGTCGGTGAAGGCCACCAGCCCAGAGGGAAAAGTCATTCATGATCCGGCCTTGGCCAAATACCTGCTTTTTTCCCTTTGCTTCGCCCTGAATATGGGAGGGCCCGGGACACCTTCGGCCGGTGGACGCAATGTGATCATGATGGGTTTTTTTACCGAATACGGCATTCCGATCACTTATTCCGGCTGGATGAAATACGGATGGCCCCTGGTGCCGCTCGGCAGCGGCATGTTATTGCTATACATGGCCACATTGTTCAGCAGAAAGATAAAGACCCGGGACCTTACCCCCGGGCTAGAATATATCAAAGAGGAAACGCGCAGAATGGGGAAGATGAAGTATGCCGAGTATGTCACCGCCGGCACACTTTTTCTGATTGTGGGTCTGTGGATATTTGGCGGAGAAGCCACGGGACTGGGAGGTCCAGCGCTTCTGGCCCTGGTCTTGCCGATTTTGTTCAAAACCGTGAAATTCGAACAGATATTGGAACGCATATCCTTTAACGCTTGGTTCATGTACTGCGGGGCTTTGACCCTGGGCGCCCTGCTTAAGGAAAGCGGCGGGGCCCTGTGGCTGGCGACAACCTTTCTGAACGGGCTGTCAAAAATAGGGATGGATCAGGGTTACGGGCTATGGGTCGGCATGTCGGCTTTCTCCGGTCTGGTCACCAATTTTATGTCTGATGCTGCGACTGTGGCACTTATCGGACCGATTGTCGTTCCCATGGGAATTATGACCCAAGTTGCCGGTGAGCCTTGGGCCATCGGCATGGCCGTGGCCTTGGCATCCTCGTATGCCCATTTCCTTATCGTGGGTTCACCTGCCAATGCACTGACATTTGCACTCGGGGTTTACCCGGATACAAACAAGAGGGCCCTTGAAGCGATCGATTTTGTGAAATACGGTTTTGGATTTTTTATACTGTCCATGCTGTTGCTCTGGACGGTTGGATTTCTTGTTGTCTATCCCATCGTCGGTTTTCCGGAGGGGATTCTCGAGCAGGCGACGCAAGTACTTCAAAGTGCTGCCCAATAGGCCCGTAAATGGCTGAACAAAAGAGACCGTTGGCAATCGAATGCTTCCGGAGGCGCCCGCAGCCCGGATCAACCCTTCCGGACAACCGGTCTTTAATGGGGATACTCGGGATGTTCGAATCAAGGTCTTCTCGTCGATATGGGTTTCATGATTTTTACTTATTGATTCTCTTTTGCATATCATAGATTTTTACGACAACTTGAAGCACGAACGGTACTTTGTGCCCGCTTCTATTACAGAAATACCGTTCCTAACACAATTACATAGCAAAGGGTAACGGCAATAAGGAGAAATAATTATGACAGCGCCATTCATTATGCTGGTGGACGATGAAGTTTCTTTTGTGAAAACCATGGCCAAGCGGTTGGCAAAAAGAAATATTGAGACCATTGAGGCCTTCAGCGGTGAAGAAGGCCTGGAAAAACTCAAAACCAATCAAAATCTCGATGTCATAGTTCTGGACGTTAAGATGCCAGACAAGGACGGCCTTGAAACGCTGATTGAAATTAAAAAGGCTTCCCCCCTGATAGAGGTCATAATGCTAACGGGGCATGCTACGGTCGAATCTGCAATTAATGGCATGAAACTGGGAGCGTATGAATTTCTAACCAAACCCTGTGATATTGATGAGCTTGTCAGCAAGGTGGAGGAGGCGACCAAAAAGAAACGGGCGCATGAAGAAAAGATGCATGATTGGCAACGCTATATGGAAAGCGCTACCTTAGAAAACATAATGGTTCCACTTGCAGAATATGCGACGGTTTCCGAAGACGCCAACGTCCTTGAAGCGATAAACGCTTTGAGTGAAGCCCAGGAGTCGTTTGACCCGAAACGATACCGCCACAGAGCAGTGCTGGTGCTTGATAAAGAAAACCGCGTGGTTGGCAAGCTCAGTCAGCATGACATCATTCAGGCGCTGGAGCCCAAGTATAAAGAACCAAAAGGCCGCAAAAAGGGTGCCCTTGACCATTTCGGGTTCAGCAAAAGATTCATAGAGTCCGTCTCGCAGCAATACGATTTTTGGGATAGGCCGTTGGAGAACCTATATAAAAAAGCGTACGAACAAAAAGTTAAATCGTTCATGTATAAACCCACCGAGGGCGAATACATCGAAGTGTCGGCAACAATGAATGAGACCATCCACCGCCTGATCGTCGGCAAACATCATTCCCTGCTGGTAACGAAAGGTTCTGATATCGTGGGGATCGTACGCCTGACAGATGTTTTCGAGTTTATTCGCCTGCGCCTGAGCACCATGCAGCTTGCTGCAGGCAGAGATGGATAGGTGACCGCACCGCAACCCGCCAGAGCAAAGGTGGAACAGGCGTCCGCAAAATCGACTGAAAATATGAGCATTAATGAACCATGAGATCGCCCTGGTCAGTACCGTTTTTCACGACTAACTTTTCAGGCCCTTTCGGCCCAGGAGGTAAAGCCTAAAACATGGATGCCCAGGTTGCTTCAAAACGTTCAGCCGTTCGTTCAACCATCAGAGATCTGCTCTCAGATGAACACACACTTATGGTCATGTTCGGTATTATGGTAGGGGTGGCTGGTGGTTATGGAGCCGTGGGGTTCCGCTACCTTATAAACTTTATACAGTCCGTTGCTTATGGATCATCGGATGAACTCCTTGATGTGGTTCGGTCGATCCCCTGGTATTTGAAGATCGCCATTCCTGCCATCGGCGGACTGATTGTCGGCCCTACCGTTTATTTTTTTGCAAGAGAAGCCAAGGGACATGGCGTTCCGGAAGTTATGTATGCTGTAGCTCTTAAACAGGGCATCATAAGAAAGCGGATCGTTTTTATCAAAGCACTGGTATCTGCTGTTTGTATCGGAACCGGGGGTTCTGTTGGAAGAGAGGGACCTATCGTTCAAATAGGCTCTGCTGTCGGATCGACACTGGGTCAATTATTCAACGTTTCAGCCAATCGAATGAGAACCATGGTCGGTTGCGGCGCTGCTGCCGGAATTGCAGCCACTTTCAATGCCCCGATTGCCGGTTCCATTTTTGCCCTCGAAATCATTCTCGGCGAATTTGAAATCGCCAGTTTCAGCCCTATCATTATCTCTGCCGTCTCGGCCACGGCGATTTCACGCCATTACCTTGGGGACGTCCCTGCCTTTATTTTGCCTGAATATATTCTGCACAGCCCCTTAGAATTTCCTTTGTATGCTCTTTTGGGCATATTATGTGCCCTTGTCGCTGTAGGTTTTACGTTATTTCTCTATCGTGCCGAAGATGCTTGGGATGCGGTAAAATTTCCGGAATATCTCAAGGCTGTTGTCGGAGGAGTGCTTATTGGAACTATGGGGCTTGTTTTCCCTCAGATTTTAGGTGTCGGTTATGGCGCTATTGATCTGGCGCTCATGATAAAGCTATCCTGGTGGTTCATGGCGCTTCTGGTTCTGTTTAAAATCCTTGCCACCTCCATTACGATCGGATCAGGAGGTTCAGGCGGGATTTTTGCGCCGTCACTTTTTATGGGCGCCATGGCGGGAGGGGCTTTTGGGGCGGTTGTTCATCATTTCTTTCCTTCAGTGGCGGCCTCCCCCGGCGCTTATGCTGTTGTTGGCATGGGGGCGGTCGTGGCCGCCACCACCCATGGCCCTTTACAAGCGATAATGATTATTTATGAAATGACCGGTAACTACAAAATAATCCTTCCCCTGATGATTACATGCATTATCAGTTGCCTGGTTGCAAGACGGTTGTGTGGTGAATCGATCTATACCTTTAAGTTGATTAGAAGGGGGATAAACATCAGGGGTGGCGCCGAGGTCAATGTATTAAGTTCAATTCCCGTAAAGAATGTGATGTATCACACAGTAGAGATCGTTCCGGAGACCATGAACCTGAAAGATTTTGCCGAAAAACTGCCCAAAAGCAGATCCAACAATTTCGTGGTTGTGAACGATAAAGAAAATATTTCTGGTGTGCTGACATTTCTGGATTATTATGACAAATTATTCAATGAAAAGTTAAATGGTCGTATGCTGGTAAAGGATATCATGACGCGGGATGTGGTGACTGTGACAATTGAAGATAATCTCGACACGGCCCTGAAAAAAATTACTTCAGAGGATTTTTCTATCCTCCCAGTAGTATCTCCGGATGATCCATTAAAAATGCTAGGCATACTAACGCGCAGGGATATCCTGGAAGCGTACGATCAGGCGGTGATCAAAAAGGCGATTACTTAAATTTTGCAGAAATTTTATCGTATCGGTTCACAGGGTTGCAACATCGAATGTGCTTAAAGACCACAGAATAGTAAGTGTTTACAGGGTGCCGCAGATGCAAGGCGTCGGGCGCGCAGACGTACTTTTGTACTTCAAGTGCTCGACAACATAGCAGATGCGGTGCCCTGTGAATACTCATTTTATCGCATGCAGCAAGGAGGAATAGCCATGACTGCGCCATTCATTATGCTGGTGGACGATGAAGTCCCGTTTGTGGAAACCATGGTAAAGCGGTTGACGAAAAGAAATATTGAGACCACCACGGCTTTCAGTGGGGAGGAAGGCCTGGAAAAACTAAAAGCGAACCCAACCCTTGATGTCATTATCTTGGATGTCAAGATGCCGGGCATGGACGGACTTGAGGCACTGAGGGAAATTAAAACGGCATCGCCTCTGATAGAAGTCATTATGCTGACCGGACATGCCACGATAGAATTGGCAATCGATGGAATGAAGCTGGGAGCTTATGATTTTCTAATGAAACCGTGTGATATCGAAGAGCTTGTCAGCAAAGTGACGGCGGCGACCAAGAAGAAAAGGGAACATGAAGAAAAGATAGAGGAGGCCAAGAAACAGGAAACTCTGGCAAAGTATGGACCGTTCTATTATACATAAACGTTGCATTTCAGTCTGTGTTGTCTTTACAACAACTCGCAACTTTATGAAAACAAACATAGAAAAACGGCAACAAGGAGGCAAAGCCATGACAGCGCCTTTTATAATGTTGGTTGACGATGAAGCTCCATTTGTGGAAACCATGGCAAAGCGACTGGCAAAGAGAAATATTGAGACAATTACGGCCTTCAGTGGAGAGGAAGGCCTGGAAAAACTAAAAACGAATCAAAACCTTGATGTTATCGTCCTGGATGTCAAGATGCCCGGCAAAGACGGGCTAGAGACGTTGAAGGAAATTAAAACGGTCTCTCCCTTGATAGAGGTCATTATGCTGACCGGACACGCCACGGTCGAATCGGGCATTAGGGGAATGAAACTGGGGGCTTATGATTTTCTAATGAAACCGTGTGAAATTGAAGAGCTTGTCAGCAAAGTGGAAGATGCGACCAAGAAGAAAAGGGAGCATGAAGAAAAGATAAAGGAAGCCGAGCGCAAGGAACTCTTGCAAAAATACGAACCGTAGGCATTTCTAATAAATTCTGTTTTGTAAACTGCAGTATCTTTGGTTCCACCGGGAGCGCATACAGCATAAAAATCATTATAATAAAAAGAGAATACCGGTCTTTTTTAATTTAACATATTATCAGTAATTTATCATAATATTGAAACTTTATCATGGTTAAAGATAAACCCAAAATAAAACAGTATGACAGATCGTTCGTCATAAACATCGTGTTGGTTGTCGGTCTGGTATCATTTACACCAATGCTTTTGGCTAGCGGCATCATTCTGGATCAATTCGGCATCTCATACAATGAGAAAGTTTATGCGCATCTGGAAGAGATGGTGAATAAGCATGCGCAAGACATCGATAGTTTCCTGAATGAAAGGCTAAATAACATTCAGTTCCTCTCCGATTCCTGCGGTTTCGCAAACCTCCTTGATGAATCGGTCCTGCAGAATAAGTTGTCCCTGCTTCAAAAAACATACGGCGATGTATTTGAAGACCTTGGAATCATTACTGAAGACGGAGTTCAGGAGTTCTATGCTGGCCGGTTTAAACTGGAAAAAGCACAGTATTCGCATGCGCAATGGTTCCCTGAAGCGATCGAAAGCCAGAATTATATCAGCGATGTTTTTCTTGGTCTTCGGTCCAGCCCCCATTTCATCGTGTCCGTGAAACGCTTTCACCAGGGCAGACCTTATCTGCTGAGGGCAACGATCAATTTTGAAGCCTTTAACTCTCTTGCGGAAAACCTGCGAATTGGCAAAACCGGCTCTGCCTTTATTCTAAACAAGGAGGGTGAATTTCAGACAAAACCTCATTACGATTTGCTGCCCAGAAAAACATCTTATTCGGATTTTATAAAAGCGGCCAAAGAAAAAAAATCACAAGATATACGCTGGCGAGTTTACAGGTCCCTCCGAGCAGGGGAACCTAATATATGTGGCGGCCCTTCTTAAAAACGAGGATTGGATGCTGGTGTACCACCAGGAAAAGTCGGAAGCTTTTGCGGACTTGATACGCACTCAGATAGTTACCGCGGTGATGATTGCTTTCGGCGCGCTGCTCATTGCCGTCATGATACTCATGTTTTTCCAAAAAGTGATCAACCGATTTGCAGAGGCGGAAAGTGAAAAGGAAATGATGAATCGGCAGATCATCGAAACTGGAAAACTTGCATCCGTGGGCGAATTGGCGGCCGGGATCGCGCATGAGATAAACAACCCTGTTGCCATTATGGTCCAGGAAGCGGGTTGGATAGAGGATTTGCTGGAGGAAGAGGAATTTAAACAAGGCAAAAATCTTGAAGAATTCAAGCGGGCGTTGAAACAAGTTAACACACAGGGACAACGCTGTAAGGATATTACGCATAAACTATTGAGTTTTGCCCGAAAAACAAAACCGAGTATAGAGCAGGTCCAGATAAACGAACTCATTGAAGAGGTCGTTGAGATTACTGATATGGCAGCTTATACCAGAGTCGCCATGAATACACATCTGGATAAAAATTTACTTCCCATATATGGATCTCAGACAGAGATCCAACAAGTGCTTCTAAATCTCATCAATAATGCGCTCTATGCCTTGGAAAATGATGGTGGCAAAATCGATATCACCAGCCGACAGGAAACCCATCACGTTTTGGTCATTGTGGAAGATGACGGTCCCGGCATTCCTGAAGCCAACCTCGATAGAATATTCGATCCATTCTTCACCACCAAGCCGGTGGGAAAGGGAAGCGGACTGGGTTTGTCCATTTGTTTCGGAATTATAAACAAAATGGGCGGTGAAATCGATGTACACAGCATCGTCAGCGAGGGGACCCGTTTTGAAATCCGGTTTCCATTGAAAAATCCTCACGAACTCAAACGGTGAGGACCTGCCGACATCAGCACCGACAGATTTGGGGGTGATGAAGCACGAAAGCAATATCATTCAAAATAGAAAGATTAAACTTCTTCTCGTAGATGATGAAAAAAGCTTCGTCAAGGTACTTTCTAAAAGATTGGAAAGACGAAACATTGACGTCACAACAACTTTCAGCGGAGCAGAAGCCATCCAGGCGCTTCGCCGAGTAGATTTTGATGTGGCTGTTTTAGATCTGAAAATGGAGGATATGGACGGCTTGGAAGTGCTAAAAATATTTAAGAAAATGTACTCGAAAATGGAAGTCATCATATTCTCCGGCCATGAGTCGGAGCAGATGGCAAGGGAAGGAATGAAATACGGGGCATTCGACTATCTGGCAAAACCATGTGATATTGAAAAGCTGATCGCTACAATAAAAAAGTCCGTTTCGCAGTGATGAGGCAAGAAAAAATATCGCTCCAAATTTGAACCTGGCGCTCGCAAGATTATGGAAATTGTCAATCAAGCGTTATTTGACGAACATAAAAGATGGGTTGATGCGTTTTCAGAAGAAAGCGCTTTATTTAACGACTGCGTGATTAGCATCACTGATGTACTTAATACTCATTTTTCTATCGTGGACTATTTTTTAGAAAATGGTGAAAGCGAAAAAGGGGCGGTGCTATCGGCCCCATAGATAAGGAATTATTATCATCCGCAGTTGCCAGGCAAATAAACGGAAATTCAGGATATCCTAATTGGGAAACTGATTATGAAAAGTGTGCGACACTTTTTTACGGACTTATAAAAAACCATCCTTTTAATGGCTGTAACAAAAGAACAGCACTTTTAACGGCAATATATTACCTGGCCAAACTCAACCGTGCGCCAACGGCTCGGCATAAAGAACTTGAAATAATAACACTAATCGTCGCATCAAATGAAATTAGAGATCGTAAGGCTTTTAAACCATACTCAAAATTTGAAGACGGCGAGATTCGTTTCCTTGCACAGTATTTTCAGAAAAACACACACACAATCGACACGAGGCATTACGTAATTACCTATTACGAGTTAAATAAATTATTAGGTGGTTTCGGTTATTCTTTAAATAATCCTCGCGGAAATTCAATTGATATTACTCGAATAGAAAATCGATCATCGCTGTTTGGACTACCGATAAAAAAGAGAGAGACATAAAAGAGTTGGTTCCATAGAGTTCCCTGGTTGGACAAGAGAAGTATCGAAAATAGGGATAAGGCTTATTAGAGAGTATACTGGCCTGACAGCAAAGGATGGCCTTGCCTCTCAGATAGCATATAAAGGAGACCCTCCACTATCTTCTCTGCTTAACAAATATAGTGATGTTTTGCAGCTCCTTGCTAAAAAATGATACCAAGTACAATCAATATGTGTACCAGCCGGTTCTATTCCAAAGCATTGATAGAGTCTGGATCGGGCGCCTGCGTTTTGGTAATGCTACGAATGTGCACATCCCGTTGGGGAAAGGCGATTTCGATATTCAATTCCCGGAAACGCTTATCCAGTTCAAACCGGATCTCGCTCGGTACGGCCCAATAATTGTCTACGTGGGTCCAAATACGCAGCCGAAAAATCAGGGCGCTGTCCCCGTGATCCATAAAAATAACTTCCGGCCGGGGATATTTGAGAACATTGGGTGACCTCGGCGGCAATTTCAAGAAGAGTTTTCCTCACCAAATCGATATCCGAACCATAGGCCACGCCCACATCGATGTTCCGGCGTATCCGTGTATCTTTGAAACTCCAGTTGGTCACTTGCAGGCTGATAAATTCAGCATTGGGAATGATCACCGAGGCGTTGTCAAACGTCTGCACGACCGTGGCGCGGACGTTGATTTTTTTAACCTCGGCCCAGAGACCGTTGACCTCGACGTGTCGCCGACCTGAATCGGTCGTTCGAAAAGCAGGATCAGGCCGCTGATGAAGTTGTTGAATATGTTCTGCAATCCGAACCCGATGCCGATGCTGATGGCACCGAACACAACCGCCAGTGAGGTGGCATTCACGCCGAGAGTACCCAAAGCCAGTACCAACCCCAACCCCCATATCAAATAACTGGTGATCGTTAGGATCGAGTCCTTCAGTCCACGTTCCAGCGTTTGCTTCTCGAGAGCTTTTTCAGCGATCACGCTCCGGCCGATACGATTGATCATGTGAGTGAGAAAAATTATAAACACGGCCAGTGAAATACTTTTTAGGCTGATGGTCAGGTTGCCGATTCGCAACGTCATATCGAAAAGACCAGCCAGCCGCAATGAGACATAACCGGTGCGATCCCAGATCCGAACAACCAGCCCTGCAAAACCGAAAAACCAGACCACCCTTATGACTTGAACCAAGGCCCAACGCAGGTGGGGCCTACTGCCGGACAGGTGAGCCGTGTCCGCTCCCATCCCCCTGTGATTGTATATAAAGTCGATACTCCTGAATCGCCTGGAAACTGATCCAAGCCCAAAGAATCGCTATGACCGTGTAAATCCATAATATTATCCAAAAGTCCACAAGGATAATATAGCCTGAAATTCCAAGCAGAAAGGCCCCCACACTGACCAGAAAGCTCCACCCCCGCAGCAAATTCAGTATTTTCGGCGATGGTGCGGCCTGACCGTCTCGAACCCCCGCCGGCAACGATTGACGGAACGGCCCGCCAGAAAAATACCGTCCACAACAGGATCCAGACGCTGATAATCAGTGTCGCTATAGTGGCCAGCGGACTTCCCCGTCCCGCAAACCATGTAATCACATGAATAAAAATGATCGCCGGCCATGTTATTCGAATGAAACGCTGAAGACTTTTCACAGCAAAGGTTTGCAGTGGTGTTGGCGGCCCATGCAGGCCGAGTTTAAAATAGTCCAACCCCCATCGTCTGAACAGCAACAACTGAAATAAACGTGCAAGAAACCACGCCAGTCCGATATTAAAGAGGGTCCAGTTGAAAGCATAACAAAGGGTGAAAAAGAGGGCCAAGCTGACCAGAATCGAAGAGCGCCTCAAACAGTTGAAACGCCAGAAGGCAATAGCGCCATTGCGAACCACCAAACCGCGGTTCGATATGTTCCAGGCCCCGCCGCACTCTTGCTTGTACCACTATAGTGAGCATCAGAAGCACGAAGAATACTGTCCACTGACGACCTCCACTCAATTTTATTCGCTCCCAATAAGCTTTCATGCCGGAAGGCGTGAAAGGATCGGCCAGTTGATCGGAAAGACGTCGCATTTCGGCGCGTGCAGCCTCGCTGAAAAGGTCGCGAAAGAGATCGGTGCGTGTAAATATATATTTATGAGCCCACTCGCGCAGCAGCGTTTCAAGCTTTGGCCCATCTGTTCTAGCGCGGTGAGAGTGTTTTTCATCTGGCCCAATATACTCTGGTAAGTATTCGCATATCGGACGACAATCTCCTTTTCTCCTACCAGGATCAATAAAAATTCTTTGTTGAGATCGATCAGTTTTTGTTTGTCGGTATCCGTCAAGTTTGTCTGCTGGATCTCGGCAAGTTGCTTTTCACCCAAAGAAATTCGATCTTTCACCTGCTGCACCAGCGTCGACCCTTCATCCCATTTTCCCAGATAGGCTTTTAGACTATTTTTTAGAGCTGTTACTGCCAGCCGGTTGCTCAGCAATGCCTTTTCAATGTCCTTGCTATCGATATGTGGGATCAGAAACAAATTTTCGTGGGCTGTATTTTGTGTTTCGTATGCGGAGACGTTCATTTTGATCGCGACCAGCTGTTGTTCAAACCGCCGGACACGTTCTTTCAGGTCGGAAAGACGAACACGTTCATTTTTTATGGCGTCTTCCATGGATGCGGTGAGGAAGTCGACTGAATCGACGGGTACGCTGCTGTCCGACTCCGCTAACGCACTCGCGGTTGGGTGCGTAAGAGAAAATATCATCGTCATAAAAACGATTAGAATTAAGCACCGAAGGCGGTAATTTTCTCTGCAAGTTGTGGTGTGACGCAATAATCGGATGTCTCGTCTGAATTGAAAGGTATCGGTCATATGTTTATTCCGCTTTTGAATGAATGGATAGGACTGTGCACGGGATCTATCGGCGAAAATTTAAAAAACAATCGCACCGCACGGCCATTGGGGCTTATGCTGCGTTTCAAAAATTAGTTCCGCCATACCCAAGGGCGGTTAAAGTGGTTGGTGAAAAAAACGGTCGAATAACGGAACGATATTATGACAACCACTATGAGCCATCGAAACAATACCCTCTTGTATCGGTCGGAAGCCCCATATCATCAACAAATCATACCGCTTCCCGGTATGCAATCACCTATAGCCTGAGGGATCATCAGCGGTCAACACTTCGTGTTCGCATGGCTCTACCAAACAGAACAATGTCCAATCCGTCTATTGCGCAGCGCACCCGTTCAAGTATCGCCAGACGTGCCAGCCTCATTTCCGGGTATAGCGGTAAGCCTATCCTAAATATAAATCCAGGCTTTTAAGGCCTGGATTTATATTCGAATCATTAAGAATGGGAAATAGCCTGACGGGGAGCGGATGTTTCTGTGAGCCAGTAAGTTACTTCTTCCAAATCCCGGCCGGTTATTTCGTGTCCGGCTGGGATCCATTGGACACTGACATTGGCTCCGGCATCCTGTAGGGTCATCACAAGCCGATCGGTGCCATCGGAAGGTATGACCGTATCGTGCTCCCCTCTAAGAATGAGGATCTGTTTACCTTGTAAATCAGGAGCGGAGGGATCCTGAAGGGGCAGCATCGGTCGCAGCAGAACGGCTCTGGCGAACACCTCTGGTCGCAGCAGGATAATCGCTGCGGCAATGTTGGCACCATTGGAATAGCCCAGGGCCGTGAGTTGTTCCGGATCTCGTTTGTATCCACCGGCTGACGAAACGATAAAATCAGCCAGCTCATTGGCCCGCTGTGCGACATCTCTTTCGTCGAAAACGTTAAGGGCCAATCGCTTGAAGAAACGGGGCATGCCATTCTCCATCACCTGCCCCCGGGGGCTGAGAATGGCCGCCGATGGGGCCACATCTCGTGCGATCCTGATAAGGTCATGCTCGTTTCCCCCGGTCCCATGCAGTGTCACGAGAGTCTGGCCGTCATCGTCCTTCGGCTGCGGCGCCTTGAAAACGTGATGAAAAGGACTCGAACGCAAGGGCGGCAACTGGTTTTCGATAGTCTCCCGCATGTGTTCGTATTGATTCGGCAGCTTGAGAGTGGTTCCCAGCTCTTCCAAGTTTTCATCCACGGAAAATCCCGGTGGATCGGTGGCGATTTCGAAGAGAACGCCACCCGGAGAGTGAAAATAAATCGAACGGAAATAATTCCGGTCGCGGACATCGGTAACACCGAAGCCCGACTGCCTCAGGAGGGATTGCCAGACCGTTTGGGATTCACCGTCCTCTGTACGAAACGCAATATGGTGCACAGTGCCCCCCCCGGGCCTGCCCGCCGGAGCTTCGGGATCGAAGACGACATCGTAGATATGTCCGGGCGCCTTATGGCTTTCCAACCTGAATCGGTAGCGGTTATTCTCCCGCTCCTTGAGAGTCATACCCATCACATCCAGCAAAAGTCCTTTCATCTCTTCCAGGCGATTCAAGGTGGCTGTGGCCGAATGGAACCCTGTGATCGCATGCGTTTCAGTAACCGGACCGTCTTTCCAATATATGGTCGATGGTGGTGTCATTACGCCGACCAGTTCGAGTGGCAACCCGTGAGGGTCTGTGAACCGAAGGACCGGTTCCCCGAATCGCTCCTCTGTTTGCGTCTCGATGCCCGCACCATCTATTCTGTTCACCCAGAAATCAATCGATTGACGGGGAATCGCAAAGGCCACCGCCGTCACCATCCCGGAACCGGGTTTACCCTGGGGCAGGTTTTCCCAGGGGAAGAAGGTCAAAATCGTACCCGGAGTGCCCTGGGCATCACCGTAATAAAGGTGATAAGTGTACGGATCGTCAAAATTGACGGTTTGTTTGACCAGCCGTAATCCGAGGACTTTTTCGTAAAAAGCCAGGTTGGCAGCCGCCGATGATGCAACGGCGGTTATGTGATGAATTCCGGGTATGTACTGTTTTGTATGCATGGTGTCCCTCATATATTTATCTTGATTTCAAGGTTTTAAGTCATAAAAATATCAGCCTGGAAGACCTGCCTCAGCTTGATAGCCGATTTTTTTCAATAGTTTGACAAGAACACTTCGTTCTTCACCGGTCAGGACCGCGGCGATTTTTTCGAGGTTGCTCTCATGTTTCGCATACGCTTCTTTGATGACATTGTGTCCAAACTTGGTCAGGTGGACATGGAAACACCGCCCATCCGAGGGGTCTTGGATTCGCGTCACCAACCCCTTTTTCTCCAAGCGGTTTATGGCCGCGGTCATCGACCCGCTGGTCAACAGCACTTTCTCGCCGATGGTGTTGATCGGCAGCGAGCCCCGGTGCAGCAGCACTTCCATGATGGTAAAATCGCTGAGTATTAAACCAGTATCGGCGATACTGGCCCGATCGGCCTTTTCGATCGCCTTGGCCGTTTTCCATAAGATTAACCGTATGTGAGCTGCTGTTTCCATGACCTGACAATAAGCCTATATACCTTGATGTCAAGATAATTACCTGAAACTTGAACCCCGGAGGACGTTACAATATCGGTGATATTCTGATTGCGAATTCGCACATCAAACCGGAACAAAAGTCATCGTTCCCACTTTACCTTGTCCGTCGGAGAAATTGTGGAAACCAATTATGGCTGGAAACAACAGTTCCAGCTCCCAATTTTTTCAGTCAGCTCTGCGCCGAGTGTAAGAAAACAGCCCGCGCAGCTGGACCACCGACAGCTCGGAAATAACCTCGATCAGTGACGTCCGCATGACGCTCAGCAGCCGCTTGCACACCCGGTAATCATCCTTGTCGAAACCGCGTTTATACACTTTCCTTGGTTTATGAATGCCGTTTTAAGTCAATCTATCATTTTATATCCGCATATGGTAGCATAGCCCTATGGATAGAAAAGTATGGATAAATAAGGCCGCCACATTCGATGAGGCTGAGAGATTCGACAAAGAATACTATTTGCGTCAAACAAGTGCAGAGCGGATCGAAATGGTACAAACATTACGTGAAGAACATTTTAAATTAAAAGGTATGCCCATTTGTGAAGACGGAAAAAGATTACGAAGATTTTCTACAATTATTAAACAGGCATGATGTCAAATATTGCATCATCGGGTCCTATGCCTTGGCTTTTCATGCCAAACCGCGTTACACCAAAGACATTGACCTTGATCGAATCAAGCCGCGAAAATGCTCTACAATTGTTGAATGCCTTGACGGATTTCGGTTTTGGTTCACTCAATCTTAGTATTGAAGATTTCACCCAGCAAGACGCCATCATCCAACTCGGCTACGAACCGGTCAGAATAGATATTCTGACCCCCATAAAAGGCCTCGATTTCTCCGAGGTGTGGCGTCAACGCGTGCAGGGACCTTACGGTAATCAAACGGTTAATTATATCGACAAAGACAGCCTGATAAAATCTAAAAAAATATCTAATAGGACTCACGACAAAGCTGATATCGAATTACTTCAAAACGATGAATGACAGTGACAATGTTCCCACCTCTGAAGTTGACCATTTAATACCGAAATTCCTGATCTGTGGAAAAACGGCACGATCACCGACAAGCCGAGACGAAATCCGACGCAGAATTTCCCGAACTCAAGGCGTGCAAAAGAGTTGTAGCGTTTTATTCAGGTTTCTATTTTCATATGCACTCCTACTGGGCATAGATAGTGTCCATCCATAAATGACCTTTTTTCCGTTGGGCGGCGTTCTCCGCAGGTTTTCAACTGTAGCGCACGTACAGTGCGCCTCGCCGCAAACCTTTGTGCGGCCTTGCCCAGCGAAAAAAATTCTCATTTATGAACTGGAAACTCTGTGTTGCCTTTAATGACTCGTGGATGGGCACTAGATAGAGACGCCCCCGTGTCAATGCGCCAGTTTCAGCAAAATGACACCGGAAATTATCAGCAGCACCGAAAAAATCCGCATTGCGCCAGCAGGGTCGCCATAGAGAAAAATCCCGAGAATAAACGTACCTGCAGCGCCGATACCCGTCCATACGGCATAAGCGGTTCCCATGGGAATATGGCGCTGGGCCAGAAAGAGCAGATAACCGCTGATGATCATGCAAATTGCAGCGAAAACAATACCAGTGACGGTTTTCCCCGGAGTCTGTGCCAATTTCAACCCCACGGGCCACCCGATTTCAAAAATTCCGGCCGAGATCAAATACGTCCAGGCTAAACCGATCATTTAGAACTCTCCTTCCATTTATTCGCTTGATTCCCGCCCTTTTCGTGCGCAGAATTATCCATCGGATAAACTATGATTATCTACCGGTCCGACGGGGGCAATAACGATGAAATGCATGCAATGCCAGTTCGAGAACATTGCCGGCGCTAAGTTCTGCAACCAATGCGGAATCAAATTGGACCTTGCCTGCCCCCAATGCGGCTATGTCAATCCCGATGGTAGCAAATTTTGCAACCAATGCGGACAGGGTTTATCCAGCGACGTCGCTTCTGCAGAGCCGACGATATGGAAGAATCTTCCTCCAAAAACGCCTTTTGATCAAGGGTCCCCACTGAAGTCGGACGGAGAGCGCTGCCAGGCCACCATCTTATTTTCGGACCTCTCCGGCTACACGTCCATGAATGAAAGACTCGATCCGGAAGAAGTCAGCCGTTCTTTATATATTAATTCACTTACATTACAAATACATACAAACCATTTATACCCACTCTCTAAAAAACCTTTCACTTCCAAATACCTTACAAACTATCATCCAAACACACCTCTAACCTACTAAATCTCTATCCCCATAAATCACTACATCTAACTTCCATCATCTATCTTAAATTCACCACAAAATTCTAAAAACATATTTCCACTTCTAAAAAACAACTTACACAAACTCTAAAAACCTTAAAATTCCTAAAATTAATCCAACAAACTCAAATTATCCCCAAAACCACTTACATATTCAAACACTTTATCACACATAAGTATACAAACATACTCAAAGAAGAGGTCATCATGCGTCGCATCAAAAAAAGCTCACATCACACACTTAGTAGTTTTATGTAGATGCTAACCTATCATTTCTACGCGATAGCATTGCAACCAAACATACAAATATAACCCTAAACCTCACTCAACCCCCAATCTCTTTCTTATAGAGGCGATAAAAATCGTGGAAATCACCACGAAGGCATTCGTCAACCAATTCGTTGGGGACGAAGTTCTGATTTTTGCCCTGTTCGGAATCCCGGTTGCCCACATGAAGATGATCCGATCCCATCCGGTGCCGTTCGTGCGACAATGGAGATTCACAGATTGGTCCGCCATATAAGTGGGGACCTCGAGGATCGGACCGGCACTCAGCTGCGAATGCATACCGGCATCAGCACCGGTTTGGTTGTCACTCACATGCGGGACGACCGAGACGGCCGCTACGGCATCACGGGTGATGCCGTCAATATCGGGGCACGGCTGGCCTCGCTCGCCGAAGCCGATGCTATTCTGGCCGGCCCGGAAACACACCGTTCGATTGCACCATATTTCGAAACAGAATCCCAAAAAGCCGCGAATGTAAAGGGGAACGCCCGATTGTCTCCTACCGCATAATAAAAGAATTTTTTTTTTTTTTTTTTTTTTTTTTTTTTTTTTTTTTTTTTTTTTTTTTTTTTTTTTTTTTTTTTTTTTTTTTTTTTTTTTTTTTTTTTTTTTTTTTTTTTTTTTTTTTTTTTTTTTTTTTTTTTTTTTTTTTTTTTTTTTTTTTTTTTTTTTTTTTTTTTTTTTTTTTTTTTTTTTTTTTTTTTTTTTTTCATGTTTATCAAGTGTACCTGCCATAACGACACGTGTTATCTAGCCTGTGCTTAGCGTAACTCTGTGTATTTGAAGCGGCAAGAATGTGCGCACTGGAAGCGTTAGCGCTGTCCTGTCAGGTTAGAAATGATTTCAGTACCTTATTTGTCCAAGCATGCATAGAACTCTCATACCTGCGTAAAGAGGACTCTCAACACCGCTTTAAGATCTGTTGCTAAAAGCCAATAACAATGAACCGTGAGACCGATATCGCAAAGTATTTTTTCATTTGTTGCCCGCAGTCTGCGAAACGTGTATTTACTTTTAAACAACCGTAGAAGGCGTTACCGATATTAACCCAGCCGTCGATCACGTTTTTTAATTCAACCGTTCATACCCGCCATATATACGATAACGGCACTGTCCGATGCCCACCGGATGTGTGGGCAAATCGATAAGGCCATCGAAATCTCGGAGAAAGCCCTGAAGATTTACAAGGAAACCGATGAGCGTACCTTTGGTGCCTGGTCGCTTTATACCGCAGCAAAAATTCAATCTGAAAACAATCAAGAACAACAGGCCGTTCATACTTTCCATCAGGCAAAAATTCTCGCCGAGACTCTGAAAATGAGGCCCTTGCAGGCTCACTGTCATCTTGAAACCGGAAAATTATACTTGAGGTTGAAGAACGAAGATTCGCGCAACGAAATCATAAGCGCTGCTGACCTCTATCGGTCTTTAGACATGAAATTCTGGTTGCCCGAAGCCGAGGATTTGCTCCGCAAGACTAGCATGAACCCAGGTGAATTTATTACCGTCATTTTACATCTCAGATGGACAGGCTTTTCTACCAATGTTCGGTGAGAACTTTTTTACCGCAAAGGAATATTCATGAGCAATCAATCACCGCATACCAGTATATCGAATAATGTCTTGAGAGAAGAGATTAAAAAAGAATACAGGAATGTCGCCCTTTATCCGAACAAAGGATATCATTTACCTATGAAATTCATTGCGGTTTTGGTAAACTGATCCTTTATTTTGCCCGATATAGTGTATATGACAGTTTTTCAGGGTGACTTTCAAATCACCATCAAATACTCACTCCTTCCGGGCCAAAGGGTTTTTGTTTGGTGCCATTAAAATGGCATCACCCTGCCAAATGGCAACTGACACAAGAGAGGTAAGATGAACGGGTTCAATCCAATTTCCGGATTTGCACAAGCAATAATGCACTGGCCGTCTTCGACTATGGAATACCTGACAGATCGCACGCAACGGTCGGTTCTTTTCTGGGACGTCTTAAGAAAACGCGGCAATAATTATTTGGCGCACCTGGAAGCCGGGCAACCGCCCGTCCTGGTATTTGATTATGAAATGGTACTCGATGGGCGCACCTTCGCGCAGCCGGTGAATTATTCCCTGATTCGTATCCTGGACCGGCGATCCAAGAAAGAGGCGCCAGTAAAATCGACCGAACGCCGATTAACCCGAAATGCAAAAGCTGCGGATTCCGCTCTACCGATACGACCCATTGTTATCATCGACCCACGTGCCGGCCATGGACCCGGAATTGGGGGCTCAAAACTCAATTCACAGATCGGTGTGGCGTTGGACTACGGCCATCCGGTCTACTTTGTCATGTTTTATATCGATCCGGAACCGCGGCAGACAATCGCTGATGTCCATGCCGCCGAAATCCGCTTTCTCGAGGAAGCAGCATCAAGACACCCTGATGCTCCCAAACCAGCCGTTATCGGGAACTGTCAGGCCGGCTGGGCTGCAGCGCTGATTGGTGCCGACCGTCCCGATGTTACCGGTCCAATGGTCTTTAACGGCTCGCCCCTGTCGTATTGGGGTGGCGTCGAAGGCGCCAATCCCATGCGATATAAAGGCGGGCTATGCGGCGGCGTCTGGTTGACCTCCTTTTGGAGCGATCTGGGCAAGGGACACTTCGACGGAGCGAATCTGGTGACCGGCTTCGAGGATCTTAATCCGGCCAACACCTATTGGAAAAAACTCTACCACCTATTTGCCAACATCGATACCGAAGAAAATAGATTTTTAGAATTCGAAAAGTGGTGGGGTGGCTTTTTCAAGATGAATACCGAAGAGATCCACTTCATTGTCGAGAGTCTATTTATCGGCAACGAACTTGAACAGGGCGTTTTGCGCCTGGGTGACGAAAAAGTCATCAATTTGAAAAATTTTAAGGACCCAATAATCGTATTTGCTTCCGGGGGAGATAACATTACGCCCCCCCCGCAGGCACTGAACTGGATCAAAAAAGTCTATGGATCGGTGGATGAAATCAAAAGCCACGGTCAGGTCATCGTTTATATGGTGCACGAAAATGTCGGGCATCTGGGTATATTTGTCTCTGGCAAAGTGGCCCGGAAGGAACACCGCGGCATCATCGGAAGTGTCGATATGCTCGATTACCTGTCTCCGGGGCTATACGAAATGATTGTGGCGGGCAGTCCCAGCCAACCCTGGCTGGACGATTATGATATCCACTTCGAGCCCAGAACTATGGACGACATTCTGGATCTAGACGATGGCCTAAAAGATGAAGAAGCGTTTTTTCCGGCGAATACGATTTCACGCATTAACGATGACATGTATCGCATCTTTCTTAGCCCCTGGGTTCGATCGGGTATATCGGAGTCCACCGCCGAAACCATCCGTCAGATGCATCCACTGCGGATTGAAAGATATATATTTTCAGATTTAAACCCTTTCATGCAGCCGATCAAACTCTGGGCTGAAGCGCTAAAACCCTTTCGCCAGGCGGTATCAAAAGAAAACCCGTTTCTAACCATGGAGAATGTTTTTTCAGAGGTTATGCAGACCGGCCTGAATTACTACCGCGACATGCGGGATCTAACACAGGAATTCTGGTTTAAATCATTATACGGTACGCCCTGGATGAAATGGATATGCGGCCCCCTGGAACGGGCTGAGCAGGAAAAATCAGCAACCAAGAAAATCGACAAAAAAACACGCCAGCGCAGAAAGGCCTGGGTGCAGATGGCCGCCGTCGAGGGCGGATTCGTAGAAGCGATGGTACGGATTTTTATCGCAGTGGCTGGAGCAAACCGCATTCTGGACAAACGCCAGTTTGCGGCAGCTCAGAAAATCATTCAGTCCAATAGCCGCTTAAACAAACCGGCTGCCGATCATTACAAAGTCATGATAAAAGAACAGGCCAGGGTGCTGGAGTTGAACCAGAAGCTGGCTCTCGAAGGTTTGGCACACCTGCTGCCCACCAAGAAAGACCGAATCGAAGCGTTCACGATGGCCAAGCAGGTTGCAAACGCGGACGAAAAATTGGATAAGCGCGAGCTGGCCATGCTCGATCGCATCAGTAAAATCCTCGAGTTGGATGAAGATTGATTCGAAATATCTTCTCAGCTGGAGGCAGGCATGGAGGGCAGATGAATCCCCCCATGCCGTTGCCAGGCAGTATGCCGCTGAATACGTTCATTTTTTCAGTGGCCGGGTATCTGACTATTTGGGCTTGCGCTGAAGCATTAAGGCCTGCTCCTCGGTGATGGTTCCATCAGCAACCCCTTTTTCAACCAATTGTTTTAACAACCCGCGGCGCTGAGCCTTTTCCTCAATTTTAGCCAGAATTTCTTCTTCCTGCACAGGTGTAATGCTGCCATTTGCCGTGGCTTGCTTAACCAAGCCTTTGATCTTTCCCTGCATAGCGGTACGAAAGGCTTCACGGTCGATATTCAATTCCTGCATCACAACACGCGGCCGCTGGTTCTCGAATTTCTGGTTTATCATTTCGACCGATTGACCACTCATTTCAGCCAGGGTCTCAGTGGCGAGGTTCTTAAACTGATACCGGCTTAATAGCGCAAGCGCTGAACCTCTGTGTTCGCGGTGTTTACCGAATCCACGACCGCTAAAACCTTGATCCCCTGCTGCAAAGGCAACCGCAAATAACGCGATCCCGGTGACCAACACGACACTGACGATTATTATCGATTGCAGTTTTTTCATGATAATCTCCCCTTTCCGAAATTGTTTATTGGATAAATGATTCCGGACCTTCCAGAATCTGGAAACAACCTAACAATAAAGAATGGAGAAAATGTGGAGAAACGATGTGAAAAGGGTGAAATATGAAGGTTTTATTTGTGTGAACGATCACAGTATACTATATTTCAACTAATCGGTTCCAGGTTCAGGGTTCAAAGTTAAAAGGTTATAAAATCTGATATCTTTCACTTTACACTCCATTGTTTGGATTAACCACTTTCACCCATTGGATGGAACATAGAATTCAACCCAATTGATGCGTAATACGATTGTTAGAGAGCAGTTTGGCACTTTAACTGGCAACTGTGAATCCCGCCTGGGCGATAAATCGCTCAACCTAGGTTATATATACCCAGAGTGTAAACATGACTGAATCGCAAAATATCATATCTTGGAAATTTGATGAGAGTAAAACTTTACTATAAAATATTTGCCGCTTTTTTATTAACATCAATCATCGTTGTGGTGCTGATGATTGGGATTATGCGCTTTTACGTGGCCCGCAATTTTACCGATTTTATCCACAAAGAAGCCCTGGAGCGGCTGGATAATCTTACAATTGAACTCTCCAATGAATATCAGCTCAACGGATGGCAACGCCTGCAAGATGACCCCATGATTTGGCGCCAAATATTGCGAGCGACCCTGCCACGCAAGGGATCCGATAGACGGTGGTCGGCTTATAGGCCCGATAATGTCCAGCGGGAAACACACCCCAATCCTCCGGCAACTTTTAAAGATCGGCCGGAAACAGAAATCAGGGACACGCCACCCGCTCCTCCGGAAGTATTCATTCGACGGGGGCTGAATCTTTTCAATGTAAATAAGCAACACATTGCCGGGCGGAAAACAGAAAACGACTTTCATAATTATTCACTGCGAGAAATTAC
The DNA here is from genome assembly GCA_963848135.1 of uncultured delta proteobacterium. Classification (GTDB taxonomy): domain Bacteria; phylum Desulfobacterota; class Desulfobacteria; order Desulfobacterales; family SG8-13; genus JARFQH01. The sequence goes on along the minus strand of CAWKCK010000003.1, from coordinate 1,077,878 downwards.
GGTCGATGGAAAAATTGTTGGATGGTTGGGGTTTCCCAAAAGAGAGCTCCTGTCCCACCCGAGAGTAGAGCGGTTTCTGAAACAGCAGACCAGAGTATTCTGGCTGATAGGCAGCGGTATCTTGTTGCTGGCGGCCGTTGTGGCATTTATGTTATCTAAACATCTACTGGCACCCATCAAACAGCTGACAGACGGTACGCGGGCATTGGCGGATAGAAAATTTGAGACGCGGATTCAAGTCCGCACCAAAGATGAACTGGGCCAGTTGGCAGACGATTTTAACCATATGGCAGCAACACTCAAGAAATACGAAGTCTCACGCCAACAATGGATTACCGATATCTCGCACGAATTGCGAACCCCCATAGCGATCCTCAAGGGTGAAATCGAGGCCTTGCAAGATGGTGTGCGTGTTTTGGACAACCAGGCCGTAGGCTCCCTTATGGCTGAAGTCGCTCATTTAAACAAGCTCGTCGAAGATCTGCATCTATTGTCTCGTGCGGATACACAAAGTCTCAAAAGCAAAAGGGAACCGGTCAATCCATTGGCGGTTCTTAGGCGTGCGCTCGATGCTTTCCATAACCGTTTTGGCGGGAAAAACATAGATATTCACCTTGAACTCGCCGATGAGCAGAAAAACACAATTCCAGGGGATACAGACGGGTTGACCCGATTATTTTTTAATCTATTTGAAAATACACTGAAGTACACTGACTCGCCGGGGAAACTTGTGATTCGTGGCGCCTGCACTAACAAACAACTGGTCATCACTTTCGAAGATTCGGGTCCGGGTGTTCCGGTGTCGGCCCTACCGCGACTGTTTGATCGGCTTTTTCGGGTTGAACAATCCAGAAGCCGTTCTTCGGGTGGCAGCGGCTTAGGGTTATCAATTTGCAAAGAAATTGTCGCTTGTCACAGCGGTGAGATTCAGGCGGCCAAGAGTGCATTGGGCGGCCTGTTGATCACCATCAGATTCCCTCTAAACGAAATCGTCTTTAGCTCCGGCAGGAATGGAAATTAATGGCCAACGAACACATTTTCGTCGTAGAAGACGAGCCTAAAATTTCCGATTTGTTGCGAGATTATCTTATTCAGGCAGGATATTACGGTAACATGCCTGGATCGCGGCGATGAGGTAGTTCCAAAAGTTAAGCGGGAGCAACCGGCATTGATTCTATTGGACATTATGATACCGGGCAAGGACGGTACTCAGGTTTGTCGTGAAGTCAGAAATTTTTCAAACATTCCAATTCTAATGATTACCGCCAAAGTGGAGGAGATTGATCGTATTATCGGTTTGGAGTTGGGCGCAGATGACTATATTTGCAAACCGTTTAGCCCGCGTGAAGTGATTGCTCGGGTAAAAGCGGTTTTGCGCCGAACCTACACATCACCGGAAATGAAACAACTGATCTCCGGCCCATTGTCCTTAAATGACGAAACCCACCAAGTGACCGTTGATGGCCAACCGCTCAAGTTAACACCCAGTGAGTTTGGATTATTAAAAATAATGATGGCAAATCCCAACCGTGTTTTTACGCGCAGTGAATTACTTGACAGGGTGCAAGGATATCAATTTGAAGGCTATGATCGCACAATCGACAGCCATATAAAGAATCTTCGTAAAAAAATCGCCCTTCGTCTTCCCGAACAAGATATCATTCATACCGTTTACGGTGTCGGGTATCAATTTAACCCTCCCCAATAAGCACACTACCCGTGGACCACCACCAGGAATTGCTTTAAGGATTCTTATTGTTCGAGGAATGGTAATCCGTAAACTCTTGTGGTCTTGTGAGGTTAAAATGAATGCATGTAAGCCTTGAAAGATGCGGGTGTGGTGGGAATTAACCGCCTTCAGCAAACCCGGGATAAAGGGTCATCCCACCGTCGACGATCAGGCTGGTACCGGTGATGTAATCGGATTGGTCTGAAGCGAGCCATACGGCGGCCTGTGCTATATCCTCCGGTTCGCCGATCCGTTTGTAAGGGACGAGTTCCATCAGGGCCGCATAGGCTGCCGGCGTTTCCCATGCCGTCGTGTTTATTGGGGTCCGGATGGCCCCCGGTGCAATACTGTTGACCCGTATCCGATAGGGAGCGACCTCCTGGGCGATACTCTTCATCATCAGCATGACCCCGCCTTTGGAGGCCGCGTAATTTACGTGCCCGGCCCAAGGTATGACCTCGTGAACGGAACTGATGCAAATGATTTTGCCGGCCGAACAGGAGGTTTTCTTTACGACGCCACGGCGTTTGAATTCCCTCACCGCCTCTCGGGCACATAAAAACTGCCCGGTCAAATTGACATCGATCACCCGGTTCCACTGTTCGAGAGTCATGTCCTCGAAAGGAGCGTCTTGCTGCAATCCCGCATTGTTGACCAGAATATCGATGGTGCCAAAGGTATCAAGCATCTGTTGAAACATTTCTCGCACGTGTTGCTCGCTGGAAACGTCCGCCCGATGAACATAGGCACGGCTGCCGCAACTTTGAATCCTTTCGGCCACGCGTTCGGCCTCTGCTGTGCCGCGCAGGTAGTTGACGACCACATCCGCACCGGCCGAACCCAGCGCAAGGGCAACGGCCTCACCGATACCGGAATTGGCGCCGGTCACGAGCGCTTTCTGGCCCGTAAGGATTTTCGCGATCAGGCATTCGGGCATAACAACCTTTGGTAACTTACTTTTCGTATTCGTTTGCATGTCTTCATCCTCCGGACTGCTGTATCAGCTTTGCCACTAAGCCGGTCCAACCGGTCTGGTGACTGGCACCCAGACCGGCACCGTTGTCGCCGTGAAAATACTCGTTGAAAAGGATCAGATTCTGCCAATGCGGATCGTGCTGGAATACCTCTGAGCCGCCGTAAACCGGCCGCAAACCGTCACCGTTACGCAAAAACAAACGGATAAGACGCCGCGAGAGTTCTGCGGCCACTTCACCGAGCGTCATCAACTGCCCCGAACCCGTGGGGCACTCGACTTTGAGCGACTCGCCGTAGTAGTGGTTGAACCGCTGCAGGGCCTCTATGAGCAGGTAATTTATGGGAAACCACACCGGTCCGCGCCAGTTGGAATTGCCGCCAAAAAGGCCACTTTGCGATTCGGCCGGTTGATAGCTGATGGTATGATTTTGACCATCGACGCGAAAGTTGTAGGGTTGGTCTTTATGGATTTTTGAAAGGGAGCGGATACCGAATTCGGACAGAAACTCATTCTCATCGAGCATGGGTTTGAGCAACCGCACCAAATGATCGCGGTTGACGATCGAGAGAAGTCGCCGCGCATGGGCACCCGGTGCCTGTATGCAAGCGACATGCCCCCCGTCTCTGAGGTAGCTGCGGTTTTTAAAAAACCAGTTCATCCGGCGTTTGAAGACAGGTTGACTCTCCACCAGGTCGTGCTCCAAAGTTTCTGCGGCCAATAGCGGCATAAGGCCGACCAGCGACCGGACTTTCAGGGGAATAACGCGGTCATCGGGCAGGTGCAGGGCATCGTAGAAAAAACCGTCTTCTTCGTTCCAGAGGCTTAAACCGTGCCGGTAGTTGCCCGTCATGGCATTGGCGATCCGCAGGAAGTGCTCGAAGAACTTGGAGGCTGTGTCCTGATAAACCGGATCTTCCCGGGCCAACTCAAGGGCAATTTTTAGCATTTCCAGGCAGTAGAATCCCATCCAGGCTGTGCCGTCGGACTGATCCAGATGACCACCTGTCGGCAGCGGTTTACTGCGATCGAAGACGCTGATATTGTCAAGGCCGAGAAACCCGCCCTGAAAAACGTTCTTACCCTGCTCGTCTTTCTTGTTGACCCACCAGGTAAAATTGAGCAGCAGTTTGTGAAATATACTTTCCAGAAAACGGCGGTCGGCCGTTCCTCTCTGTTTGGCATCGATCTTGTAGACGCGCCAGGCCGCCCAGGCATGGACGGGCGGATTGACATCGCCGAAACTCCATTCATAGGCCGGCAGCTGCCCGTTGGGGTGCATGTACCATTCGCGGGCCATCAGTGCCAGCTGCCTCTTGGCCAGGTCAGTATCCACCAATGCCAGGGGTATGCAATGAAAAGCAAGGTCCCAGCTGGCATACCAGGGGTACTCCCACTTGTCCGGCATGGAGACAATATCGAAGTTGTTGAGGTGGTCCCATTGTATATTGCGCCGACGTTGGTGAGGTTCGGAGATCGGAAGGGCTGGATCGCCGAGCAGCCACTGCTCGACATTATAGTAATAGAACTGCTTCGACCAGAGTATGCCGGCCAGGGCCTGCCGTTGAATCTGTTTTTCTTCGCGGCTCAGTTCTGCCTTTTGGACAGCCGTGTAAAACGCGTCCGCCTCCTCCCGGCGACGCTCAAACGTTTGGTCGAAGTCTTCAAAAGGCAGCGATTGCGGGTTGGCCGTCAGCCGGAGCCGAATGTGCCGGGTTTGGCGGGGATTCAGTTCGAGCGCATAGAGCACGGCAGCCTTGGTACCGGTCCGGGCCGGATTGACTGCTGCGATTTCACCGGCCACAAGGAAGCGATGAAAGGCATCTTTGACATATGGCGTCCCGTTGGGGCTGCGATAGAGTTTTTCTGTGTTGGTTTCATTTTCAGTAAACAATAGCCGAGGGGCGCCTTCAGCATACAAATGGTAACGTTCAATGGCAGGATGGACGGCTTCGATCGTCGATACCGCTGCAGGCCCTTCGGTCTGTTTGAGATTCGGCTTTTGGGGCACATCCCCCATGGGTCCTGCGGTGTAACCCCAACTCCATGTGTTCCGGAACCATAGCGTCGGTAATAGGTGGCAGGCAGCGGCTTCGGGCCCACGATTGGTTATGGTGATCAGAATGAGGATATCTTCCTGTCCGGCCTTGGCATATTCGACCCATACATCGAAATAGCGGTTTTCTTCAAAGAGTCCCGTATCCAACAGCTCGTACTCAAGATCGCCAAAACCGCGGCGCTGGTTTTCTTCAACCAGGTCCCTATAGGGAAATTCCGCCTGCGGGTACCTGTAAAGCATTTTCATGTAGCTGTGGGTGGGGGTGTTGTCCAGGTAGAAATAGTATTCCTTGACGTCCTCGCCGTGATTGCCTTGGCTGCCGGTAACTCCGAACAGCCGCTCCTTCAGTATCGGGTCATTTCCGTTCCAAAGTGCTGTGGCAAAGCAGAGGTATTGGTATCGGTCGGAAATCCCGGCCAGACCGTCTTCCCCCCAGCGATACGCTTTGAGTGCGGCATGCGCATGGGGAAAAAATTCCCAGGCACTGCCGTCCGGGCTGTAGTCTTCCCTGACCGTGCCCCAAGCCCTTTCACTCAAGTACGGCCCCCATTTTTTCCAGTTGGCCCGGCGTTGGCGATGCGCCTCGAGGCGCCGGTGTTCCGCCGTTGAATTCATGGTGTTGATCTCCATTCAAAACAGAATTTGTAACGTTTTTAGAAAATAAATACCAAAATACGGAAGAGTGATATCAGCGGCTGTAAAGAATAACATTCAGATAAAGGAGGGTAATCACGGGGGGTATTTTGTCAATAAAGCACAAGGCAATGGATGGTTCAGTTGAAAGCAGAATGACTTTTGGGGGTTAGCGACGGTAGGAGTGGCGATCGCTAACCCTCACTGTTACCGCAGTAAATCGTCTAGCGGTTTATCCACTTTTTTCCGCAGGTTCAGAGAGCGATCGTGTCCCCAGGTTTCATGACAGTCACGATGGCGTTCGTTTCTGCGCGAACCTTTTCGGCCCACTGGTCGGGATCTTGTTTGATGACCTCGAAAGTGTCGTAATGAATCGGCACCACCTGGGCCGGTTCGATTAATTTAACGGCCCGCAAGGCGTCGACGGGGCCCATCGTGAAGTTGTCGCCGATTGGCAAAATGGCCAGATCAATTCCTTCTTCTCCGATAAGTTTCATATCGTAGAAAAGACCCGTGTCACAGGCATGATAGATCTTTTTCCCCTGAATGTAGAAAAGAAACCCGCACGGATTACCGCCGTAACTCCCGTCGGGCAGGGCCGATCCGTGTTGGGCTGAGGTCAGCTTGACGCGCCCCCATGGATAATCGAAACCACCGCCAATATGTTGAGGATGCGTATTTTCTACGCCCTGTCCCACGAACCAGTTCTGGATTTCGAAATTGGCGATTACAGTAGCCCCGGTGCGTTTGGCAATCGCTACCGTGTCACCAACATGATCACCGTGACCATGGGACACGAGAATGTAATCCGCCTCAACATCCCCGGGGCCTAATGGCGCTAAGGGATTGCCGGTCAGAAAGGGATCGGTCAGAAGCTTACCGGCACCGGTATCGATGAGAAAGCAGGCATGGCTATACCAAGTAACGTTAATGGTCATATCTTTCCTCCTTCCGATGGAGCTATTGGATTGAATACGGCTGTAAAAACGTCCGGAACTTTGGAGATTTTTTGCTCAGCGTAATCGAAGAACACGATACCGGTTTTGGCCCGGGCGATTTCCCGACCGGTACTTTGGTGGTCAACTTTGTAAAATATGTCACAACCGTATTTGTTGAAGTCTGCCACAGCAACGCTGATCGTCAACACATCCCCGTAAAACCCCTGAGATTTGTAGACGATCACCGCATCGGTGAGCATCAACCCGCGACCGCCGATGTCCAATTCGGAAAATCCATGCGCCTCGAGGCACTGCAATCGGGCGTCGTGGACCAAGGACAGTACGGCGTCGTTTCCGAGGTGGTTTCCGTAATTGATGTCACTGATCCGCACACGGATGTCGACTGTATAAATAAACTCTTTTGGCAAGATCAGTTTGACGCGCGCCATGAATTTTAACCCGTTCCTGTTTTGACTTGTTGGTTATCTACCACAATTGCTGCCTGACTTCAAGCCTGGCCGACAGGCACCCTTCGAAGTCGTTCTGTCTAAATGCAGCCTAACTTATCGTTTTACCTTAATTTATTTTTAAGCAATCTTCTATTTCTCGCCCCTGACATAAGCAATAATATCTGGCCGTGGCAATCTCTCATTTGACTCTATTCGGACGCATGGTTAAGTTATAAGTCAATACTTTGTGGAGAAGGGAGGGATGACGATGAAAACCCGGAACCACGGAAAATCCTATTGGGATGAGAAAATTGGTGCCTTTTACTTATGGTCGATCAAACGGCAGGACGACATATCGGCTGCCGTGATAAGGCATATGTGGTCGGCTGTATCCGCCATCCTGCTAATGTCGCTCTTGATACCGATCAAATTAGAGACCGCCTTGCAGATTATCTTCTATGGAGGACTGACGGTATGCAGCCTACTATGGGTAATTATCGAAAAAAGACGATCATGGCTGCTCACCATAAAGAATCCGGTTTTAAAAGAAACCGTGCATCAGGCCATGGTTGCCTATATAAAGAATAAAATCGATATTCACCCTTCTGGCTGCCGCGATTCGGAGAATGACGAGGCGGGCAAGACCGTCTAACCCGAAGATTTCATGAAATCTTTTCTACACTATGAGTAAATTTATTAAACTTTAGATACTTGAGCAGTATAGAACAATCATTTATTGCGCTTTTTTGTGTTTGCCGCCGCCCCAAATACGTATCTGAAAAAAAGATCGGTACTTGTACACTGCGGTTCCGGGTATTAATTTTGACCGAATGGGTCAACACCCGGCCAGGGAATCATGGCCTTTTTCAATACTTGCCAGTGGAGGGGATGTGAATTTAGCCAACGATTGGATTCCATTCGAAGACGGTCAATATCGGGTTGAGGAAGGTTTACTCTTTACAGCGGGCAACGCAGCCGTGGCATTAGAAAAAGCGTACATAGAGATCTTTACCGGGCGAACAGGGAAACGCTGGCTCAAAGGCGGAAGCCTGGTTCAGAACAATCTGGTCGTTGAACTTCTTGAGGAGAGCGATTCGCTCGACATCCTGCTGGACCTGAGTCCAGAGTATAAATTCATCCTGCGTAAACCGGATATTCAGGCCGGAAAGGTGTTCGCACCGAATGTGCAATCCTCCCTTAAATTCATGCCGACCGTCCCCTGGGAGCCGGTGGCACCGGAAGAATTCAAAACATTATACGCCAGTTTAAAATTTCTTGGCGGCAACATCTCATAACTGAGTGGGAAAACAGGTTTGGGCGACATCAGCGGCGGACGGATTGGGCCACATCGTTCAGTCTCTCTCTGACTGAAATCAGGTAGCGTGCCATCTTGCCGCGGTGATCGGCCATGACGGAATCATGATCGCCTCTCAAGACAACCACCGGGTCGAAAGTGCAAATTTGATCTATTTCTCTCATGGCAACCCGAATGTTATCTGTCCCGCCCTTGGCCTCGATTTCGGGGTATAGAACGAACAGTGTTTTCAGTAGGTCTCGCAGCACCAGAATGACCCCCTGGGTGTAATAGATCCGGTCGTCCAGGTCCGAGTAAGGAACCTCGGGATTGCTTTGAACCAGTAACCCCAGTGGTTGATCGAGCAACTGCCTGCCCGTGATAAAATCCAAAAGGTCGTACATGTCATCCGAGCGCATGTTGAATATAGCCGTGCCGTCGAGTAAATCGGCCTCATATTGCTTTATGAGTGCGATTCCCTTGCGGTATTCCTTCTCTGTGGATGGAAACCACCAGCTGTCCTCGGTGAAGGCCAACCGTTTTTCCCTGGCTTCTTTAAGTTGCTCATTTTCTGCATCCACGGCACCATACTTGGAAAGGTGGGTAGAATAAAAGTTCAGAAGCATCCGCGTTGCGAAGATGGTTCCCCGTTGGCGATTGGCTCGATTGTCCAACCAGCGGGTTGGTGAAATCCAGAGGTCGTTGACAGACCACCCGAAGGTTGAGCGCATTTCCTGGGATAGGCGATTTCTCATTGCAGCAGAAAGTACCGCACCTTTTTGAGCATCCGGAGCATCCGGGGGTGTCTTGGCTGTGAGTTCAATCAAATCAGCATTCGGGAGTGGAAACATTGTTTGGTCGATCATGGTGTAACCCCGATAGATTAACCAGATGGCTCCCAGTGTCAGTGGCCATATGAGAAAGAATGCCATCAGGGCCAATACGACCCGCTTGCCAAAGGTTGTCATGCGCGGTGTTTTCGCATCTTCCATCGGATACCATCCTACATCTGTCGGTGTCTGGTTTTAATTGAAATCGCCGCCAATAACGGCATTTGTAATGTGTCCGGTCAGGGGGGATATTGCGGTCTAACCTGTGGTTTTCTCAAGCAGACTATCACAACGCTCGATCGCGTCAACCCCTGCCAACGACAGACGATAAATCGAAATTTTCACCCACGCGCAATACCGATGGTCACAGAAGTACAATACAGGCAGGTTAAGGACGGCCAAGTGCATTCTGAACAGAGCATAAGCGATACTGCAGAAAAACATCCGGCAACGTGATCATAAGGTGAATTGAATAGCTGTAAAACAATCTGCCGAGCGCCTTGAATAAGGGCAGTTACGAAAATTCCGATTTGACCGAGCCTGATATCCTCAGGCTGGTTTCGTATGAACCCTGATGGAGAAATATTCAAGCGACGATAAGCAATTCCGCCTGCCGCCAGTTGAGCTCGACAATGTCGGCGATCGCTTCACGGCAGTCGATGACTTCGATCATGCTCACCGTGGATTCGGCCGCATCTTTAATCGGGCAGGGAAACAGCCAGCAACGCTTATTGAAGAGAACAATGCAGTCGTGGATACCCTTGTTTAGCCTCAGATCAATCGTCTTCCCACGTTCACGGAAAAACTTTAACGCGCGGGTAAAATTCCGATCGAATCCCTCAGACGGATCTGCTGTCAGCAACCGAATGGGGTGCGCCACTGTTCTCAGGCAGTCCAGCGTGCCAACGCCAAGATCGGGTTCCATTATTGTAACAACTGTTTGAGCCTGGTCAAAAAATGTGACCATACCCGATCGAGGTGAAACGCTGTGTGGCGGGACATCTTTCGGAGGCGCTGATCCTGCCGGTTTATCCTGTTTCAAATACTGACGGAGTTGACCGAGTTGCAAACCCATCTGTTGATGATACAGATTATCTTCCCGGGTTGCGTTCTGGACCTGTTCCTGGCACCTTTTTATCAATTCGCCAAGCACGGCCTTTAAAAAGCGTCTGTTCGGATCAGCGTGCGGATCGGCAAGCACATCGCTGGCAAGCCGCCGCAAGTCGGGGCTGGTTCCGGAGTACTCGATACTAATGTCGAGCCGGCGGCAAAGGTCTTCGAGTTCGTATGGGCTGAAATATTCTTTGACGCCATCAGCCAGTATCTTAATAGTCTCAGCATTCATGTCGAACAGCACCCGTGACCCCGTCGGTATTCACCTCGCTATCGTAACACGTCAGAATCGAACGCTTCCGGTCAGCTCACCCCCCATCCCGGATATTTCGACAGCCTGTTAAATCTGCTTTTGTACGATCTATTCTTCAACAATAATTGCCCCGGGCGCACATTCCATGGCAGCTTGTCTGACGACATCTTCAAGGTGCGCCGGCACCTCGTCTACGAGTATTGTTGAAATCAGTTGATCCTCATCGTACTGAAAGACTTCTGGGCACAATTTGTTACAATTTCGGTCTCCCATGCACAAATCATAGTCGATTTTTACTTTCATCGCGACCTCCCCCTGAATATATGCACCGATTGGATTGGGTATAGCAGCCCCTTCGGGGTCAACATAAAACATTTTAATTCGGGCAGCAACACTTAATTCTCGACCGGATTCTTAATGCACCCATACATTCTGTTATATTGATTTTAAAAAAAACGTTTCGAAATGCGAAAGATTTTTTCTACAATCACTTATACCACCCTTCCAGATTTCGGAATATATTTGGGATTGAATTCGCATGCCGATAGGGTATAAAGGGTATTGTAAGGAGAACGTCCACACGGTTAGCAACAGAGAAAAGAAGAAGAATATGGTCTCTTTCGTCAAGGGTGTCACCTACAATCTGCGTGGAATGCTGTTTGCGTTTAAGCGCCCGAAGCTCTTATTGCTCGGGTTGATTCGCTTTGTTTTGGTTATTTTGTTGACCACGCTGACAGCCGGTACCATTCTCTATTATCATCAGGACATTCTTAACCTCATCTGGATTAAGCCCGAGAGCGCTTGGCTCGTGTGGCTCTGGCATGTTGTTTCCTGGCTGATGTCCCTGATCCTTGCGGGTGTCTGCGTCATCCTTTCCTACCTGGCATCCCAGTTGTTGTTTGCAGTTGTCATAATGGATGCCATGTCACGAATTACCGAACAGCTGGCGTCTGGAGGGCTTAAAACGCAAACGGAAACACCGCTTCTTCAACATTTTTTTTTCCTGATACGCCAGGAAATTCCCCGGACTACCTTACCGGTGCTGATTACCCTGGTGATTATGGCCTTGAGTTGGTTAACACCGTTAGGCCCGCCATTGACGATCCTGGCGTCGGCTATAGCGGCTATTTTTCTCTCTTGGGATAACACCGATCTGGTTCCCGCCCGGCGGCTGGAGCCCTTTTCAGTCCGAATTAAATTTTTACTAAAAACACTGCCTTTCCACCTCGGATTCGGGTTGCTGTTTATGGTTCCAGGTTTGAATATCCTGTTGTTGTCGTTTGCTCCGGTCGGCGCGACACTATACTATATCGATCATTACGACCAATAGCCTAGTAATTTGATTTGACGAATATCAAAAAAATAGAAAGGAAATTACCATGCCGGAACCTTCTAAACCCAACGCTTCCGAAGAAACACTCAAATGCCCGGATTGCCGCTACCCGTTAAAACGCCGGAGAAGCCGCAAGGTCGATGAGTGTGAGATGATTTGCGGTGGTTGTGGACAAAGCTTCGATGTCTGTGACCTGGAAACAGTCGACAAACTCAAAGATCAGTCATAAGTTGAATAAGATGTGGAATATAGCGGGTTAAAGTATCGTTAAATCCATAATCGTCTTAATCTTTTTTTCCAACCCCCTGGCTGCTTTAGCGGCAATTTTTTCACCCAGTTCCCTCGTCGCCAGCCAGGGGGCCGAGTGCATGCGGCCATCAGGAAATACACGCTTCATCTCAGTGGCCGACAGAGGCCAGTAATGCGTCGGCTTCTCTACCTCTATTTCAACCACGGCTTTACCGGAAAAGGCCGCCGGTCGAAGGTGTTTGGTAATCGACACCTCACTCGGGGTGGCATGCAGGCCCTCATTGTCACCGAAGGCTTCACGACATAAACGTTTCACCTCTGAATCCATATACCAGGAAATCGCTTCAAAATAACCGGGAATATTCTGGTCTTTGAGCTGCTGGAATGCGGTCTGAAGCGGTACAACATTTCCCCCGTGACCGTTGACGAAAAGAACCCTTCGGAACCCGTGAGTGACAAGAGACTTCACGATGTCTTCGACAACCTTGATTAGCGTCGACGGGCTCAGGGCGACAGTGCCTTTGAAAGCCATATGGTGCGGAGATACAGCGTAAGAGACAGTTGGGGCCACCAGAATATCGAGCCGATCACCGGCCTCAAGGGCAATTGACTCAGCGACGATGAAGTCGGTACCAATCAGACCGTATGCACTGTGTTGTTCTACCGCGCCAATCGGAACAAGGATAATATCCTTTATTTTCAGGTATTCCTCAACTTCGGTATATGCCAGATTCTCAAGCAACATCCGCTCTTTCCTTTCCAAACGACTTTTGTCAGGCCGCCCTGCCCCGTTTATTTTATAAATTCACGTAAAAGGAATGACATGTGACGGGGCTGGAAGCGACTTAGCCCGAATATTTCATGAAATCTTTTCACCGAGTAGAAAAAAAGGAAGCCATATCGGGGCATTGGTCAAATTTATGAACCGTATGAACGTGGGACACTTTGTACCTCCCCAAGATCTAATGAAAGAGCTGAAAAGATTTCACCTTTCGGGTCAACCGGAGGCTTTCATGGCCGGCGTTATTCGAGGTTCGCGGTAGACTGACTACAGCATCACCTCGAAATGCCTTGGCCATAAAAGCCTCCAATTGATGAAATTTCCGGGTTAGTTGGCGGACAGGATCTTATGTTTGGCACTGGTATACTCTTCGAACGATATCATATCATCGGCCAACAACTGGGCCAGATCTGCCAATTCCCGTTTGCGGATCGTACCGGCGTCTTCCAGTTGCGGAACCGGACCGGAGCGGCTGTTTTCCAGTGCCGGGGGCGCATTCGAGGCGCCGACCTTGAAAGACATCAATCCGCCCATGAAACTGATTTCAAGCGGACGGCCATGCATCACCCCGGATTGATCGAGGTCGCGCAGCAACTCGCTGCCCTGGTTTTTGACCCGACGATATATAATATAGGTGACGATCAATGTGATAACAACAACACCCAGAATAACCCAAACCAGGTTGCGCGCAATTCCCCCCAGAAGCAGGACCGTTATCCCAAGCACAGCGACAATGAGAACATGGAACAGAATAATGAGCTGGGCCAGAAGCAGCCCCTTCATCAATTCGCCGCTATTCAGTTTATCTTTAAGGTTCATTATTCGTTAATCGCAACCGGCTGCACCATACATACAGAACGCCTCGCCACAATCCCTGGTGCGGCCTTGTCCATGGAATGATATTCTCACTTATGAAGAGGTCACTCAATAATGCCATCACATTTTCGCGAAAAGTAACCCCTTTATTTTTTCACAGAAACGCCCCAAAATATCAATATTAAAAATAAGCATTCAGCTGCCGGTGCCAACCAGAGCTGCCGGATATGGCTCTGCCCGAGGGCTCCAGGAAGGTATACGGCCCCATGGGGGTCGGACCGGTTATAGTGGTTGTCAAAAAAACGTCCCGTATTGCGGAATCTATTTTTGAAAAGCGGTATCATTCAAAAATACAAAAATTGGCAGAAAATATAGCGAAGGGGATTGACCATAGGTTGGAAATTCTGGCGGATAATACCGAGACACCGGAGGTATTGACGGCTGGAAACAAACTGTCCCGCCCAAAATACCTCCCCTATGAAGTTGGCCGCCATCTGGTAGTGGTCGACGGCTTTTCTCCAGATTAGGTCTGGAGCCTGAAAAGTTCCCTCAAACCCAGGGAAGCCCTCAAAGATATTGTCGATTTTCGAACATATCAATTTCTACCATTCACTATGGAGCCGCTTCATCACTTCGCCCCAATTAGCCTGCATGGTTATTACCGCATCGATACCCAATTCGAGATGCCTATCCATGTGATTGGTATAGACCTCCTCCTGTATTCTGCGATCTTTTATCCCTCTTCTCTGCAGCGGCATATCGGAAACCAGCATGATCGAACCGATGGGAACTTCGTAACGGTAGGCGACCGAAAACAGGGTCGCCAGCTCCATATCGATAGCCAGAATACGCTGTTTTCTGAGATATTCGACAAAATCGGCGTCAAACTCCCAAAGCCGCCGGTCGGTCGTGTATACAATTCCGCAGCGAGGGGTCGAAACGGCTTTTCGCACGGCCCCGATACAGTAAAGATTGACAGATGAAGCCGGAATCGCTGGAAACTCCGCCGGCAGGTAATGGCGACTGGTCCCCTCTCCCCGGATGGCTGCAGAAGGGATGAGAAAATCCCCTAATTCCAGGATGTCGTCGATTCCACCGCACATACCGAGCATGATAACGGCCTTCAATTTGTCCAGGTATGCCAGACAGTTGATTATCAGAGCGGCCTGGGGCGAGCCGATCCCGAAGTCGATCATGGTACAGTTCTGATCCGGGTCGTTAACCACACGGAAGTTGCCCTCGGAGTATTTTCCACCGGTATTTTCATGAAAGCGTTGGATGTACGCTTTGAAGTTTGTGATAAGCACGAACTCACAAAACTCTTCCAATGGGCAGTTGGTATAACGCTCAAGGGTCTGCCGAACGTACTCGTGTTCCTTAATCGTCATGAAATACTCCTTGAAACTGCACTCGTTCTGGCCTTGGTAGTTGGCACGATCGGCACACAATCCACCGGCTGATAACTGACCGCTCTTTGCGGCGGCGTCCGTTGCCTTTTTATTAAACGGTGGCGATGGTCACAAAACACATCAGCATCGGGCCGACTTTCGCGCAATCAAGGCGGTAGCGGCCTTCATTTTTGGTTTTGCGCTTTCAGCAAAGCAGAATTGTCTTTTATCAACCGCACGTGTTTGCATTCGGGATAGTTTGAACACGTTAAAAAAACTTTGCCGGCATAGGTCCCTTTGCGGGCGATGCGTTTGACAAAGGGCAGCCCGCAGGCCGGACATACACCGTATGGGGTGTCGTTTTTCTCGGATGGTTTACCGGCACCTTCCGTCCCGCTCGCCGGCGCACTGTCTTTCCATTTTAAAAACAGTGCGCGGGAGACCTCGATCCTGAGGTCTTCGATACTATAATCCCTCTTGCCGGAAAGCCGGGCGACCGGAATTCCCAGGCGAGCAAGGAATGCGTCAAGAGCCGTCTCCTGTTGCGCGCATACACCGCCGGGTTCAGCCCTATCTTCATCGACCATAACGGCACCAATTATAGACGCCGTCCCTCTTTCACAGATGACAAAGTCAAGCCGGCTCGATGGAAGGTGTTTCAACGCTGATTGCCGTTGCTTCCGATTTAAATCGGGACTAACGTCGACAACATCCGTCAGACAAACATTTCCGAAAACCCGGTAACGATCATCGAGTGCTTGTTCCAGTAGGTCAAAAAATGCCGCATTGGTTGACGATAAAAGCTTCCGGGCGCGTTCATAGGGATTCGCCTCGGCGTTGCCATTAGCCAACCGCGGCAGTTTACCCCGTTTCATCATGATGGTTGCAACAACACCACAGAGGACAAGCAGGATCAGAATCAGGCCAGTATATATCACGCTGTAAACCTCCCTTTCCGCAGCCGCATATTAGGATCGGCAATCCCGCCGACCGGCCTAAAAAGCGGGCCGTGACAGTCCGCCACACGTATGTATAGTCGCTGTAACGCATGGGCGGCACCACCGCACCGGGCAATCGTTCCGGCAAGTCTTGGCCAGGTATCGATATTCAATGAAAGGCACCCATAGGGCAGGGTTATACTGAAACATCTCAGGAGGGCAATGAGCCAGGCAACCCTGCCGCCTTGTCCGGATCGTTCGAAGTTAGGCCGGTGGTTTTGCGCCCCACTTTTTCAAGTGGTTTGCCTTTAGGCTAATACGTTATTTATTATATAATTTCAAATGATTGGGGTCAAGAACTATTCCTTTTCACCACGGCGGGACAAGGTGTGGCCTCCGCCAACAGGATTCCGGCCGTTGCAAGAATCATCCAACGCCTCGATGCTCACATACCTTGCGTATAAACCATAGACGGTCACCAGAATCGCTGTTGGTGAAACCTAATTTGAGCGATTGTCGAGTTTGCCGCAGATACAAGGAAGATGTCGTTCCGCTATAGTCCGCTATGCGGGACGGCATATGACGCCGTAGATGCGGCAAGATCGGCAATCCCGATGGGTTTCAAATATTATATTCAAACTATGATAGAATTCCTTATAAATTAAACGGTTCCCCCTCCATATAAAATTTGAAACGCTCATTTTAGGTGAAAATATCTTTGATCACCAACGTCCATTCAGCTATGCTACAGCCTGTTTGCAGATTTATTTTTTAATGCGGTGGTCAATCTACGATCCAGGGAGGCTTCATGGAGAATAAATTTCAGTCTGGTCGAAAAAACCATGGTTTGACACGGCGCGAGTTCCTCTGGCTCACATCGATGGCGACAGCCGGCGCGGTGGTTGGCTGCGCAACCAACCCGGTTACGGGAAAATCCCAGTTGATGCTCATGTCCGAGCAGCAAGAAATCGAAATCGACAAAAACTATGCACCGGTTCAGTTCTCATCCGATTACGGCAAGGTCCAGGACCCTGCACTTGGTGCCTATATCCAGCAAACTGGCAAACGCATGACCGGTCAGACCCATAGACCACAAATGCCGTATTCCTTCCAGGTGGTCAACGCCACGTACATCAATGCCTATGCCTTTCCGGGCGGAAGCATCGCCATTACGCGCGGAATCCTTCTGAGCATTGACAACGAGGCTGAACTGGCCGCTCTGATGGGTCACGAACTCGGTCACGTCAACGCTCGCCACACGGCCCAGCAGATGACCAAGGGAACATTGACCCAGGCCGTGATCGGCGGGCTGTCGGTGGCCACCGGTGCAACACTGGGATCGGGCGCCGGTCAATTGGCATCACAATTGGGAATGATCAGCGCCGGCGCCCTGCTCGCCTCTTACAGCAGGGACAATGAGCGGGAAGCCGATGAACTGGGATTGGAATATATGGTGCGCAGCGGGTATGGTGCCGACGGTTTCGTAGGCCTGATGGACATGCTCAACAGTCAGTCCAAGTCCAACCATAGTGCTATCGAGCTGATGTTCGCGACCCATCCCATGAGCGCCGAACGCTACCAGACGGCCGTTGAAAGCGTACAGACCCGCTACAAATCCGATCGAAAAAAACCGTTTTATCGGGAACGCTACATGGACAACATTTCCGGTCTGCGCCGGATCGAGGGCGCCATCGATGCCATGCAAAACGGCGAGAAAGAACTCATGGGCAAGAAATATAAAGCGGCCGAGAGCCAATTCAACCGGGCGCTGAAAATAGCACCCAACGATTATACGGCCCTGGTGATGATGTCCAAGTGCCAGTTTTTGCAGGAAGATTGGACCCAAACCCAACGATACGTCTCGCGGGCCAAAAAAGTCTACCCCGGAGAGGCCCAGTCCTGGCAAATCAGCGGGATTGTGAGCCTAAAAACAAAAAGCTACGAGGCCGCCTACTCGGATTTCGATCGATATGACAAACTGCTTCCCGGATCGCCCAAAACCACCTTTTTCAAGGGTTACGCCAGGGAAGGGATGGGTAAACGCGACGATGCGGCAAACCACTATTACCGTTACCTGAAGATGACCCAGCAAGGTAAAGAGGCTCAGTATGCCTATCAGCGTTTGCAAGAATGGGGATATATCCGCTAGCACGGGGCGATCAGGTGGCGTTAATTTAACCGCTCAAAAACGAGTTGCGTGTCCGAAGACCGAGCGTTATTGAATCGGTATCCGTCACGATTAAAACGTTTCAGGTCCTCGACATCGACAATCCGTTTTCTGATGATCTCGTCGCACATCAAGCCTCTGGCTTTCTTGGTATATATGACAACGGTTCGGGGTTTTCCGTCTTTGATGTCCTGAAATACAGGTGTAATTACACTAGCATTCAAGTCGGCCATTTTTATCGTTTTTACATATTCCACCGACGCCAGGTTGAGCAACACCGCAGTTTTTTCTCCAGGCAAAATACGCTTAAGGGACGACGTGATCTGATTTCCCCAATATTCATAGAGCGTGCTTCCTCGGGAGGTGGCCAGGCGGGTCGCCATTTCCAACCGATAGGGCTGGATCAGGTCTAGAGGTCGCAGGATACCGTAAAGACCGGATAATATCCGAATCTGCGATTGGGCAAATTTGAAATCCTCGGGGGTGTATAAATCTACCGCTATACCGGCAAAAACATCACCCCTGAAGGCTGCCAGCGATTGCCTGGCATTTTTCAGCTTAAACGGGGTCTTCCATTTTTGATAGCGTCCCACATTCAGTCGGGCCAGTTTTTCGCTAATGCCCATCAAGTCGGCCAACGCATCGGGTCCGTACGACCGCAATGAGGATACAAGTAACTCGGCATCGCCAATGAACTCCGGGATCGTATACCGACGCGTCAACACCGGGCCCTCTGTATCGAGGGTTTTGGAAGAATTCATCAATACGATCATGGTTCTGACCTGGGTGGTAGGCACGGCAGTTTCAGTTCGATTGAATTCGGTCCCTTTATCCTATTCGTAGAGCTGCCCGAGAAAATGGTTCATCTGCCGGTACCACCATGGCCAGTCATGATTGACATCATACCCCCAGTAATCAATCCAGGCCGGAACCGATTTTTCCCGTAAAATGGCGTCCAACGCCCGCGTGTCCTCGATGGCTTCGTGCTCCCAGGCCCCCTGTCCGACGCATACGATAATCGTACGCTTTCGGTAACAGTCCAGAAACCACTGGTCATCAAGACGGCTCAAATAGCTGACCGGCGAATTGTAATATACGGCCGGCAGGTCGGCGGCGGACAGGCCGAATTCATGCCGATCCAGGCGGTATAGCCCGCTCAAGGCGATCACCCCTTCGAACACATCAGGGTGTTTGAAAAAAAAATTTACGGCATGGTAAGCGCCCATACTGCATCCATTGGTCATAACCCGTTGGTCGGAAGAACCGCAGTGGGAGCGTATAAATGGGACAACCTCTTCGGTTATGTAATGGTCATAGGCCTCATGTCGATCGTTGCGTTCTTCCGGAGAAACATCGAAGTTATACCAGGATTCGGCGTCGACACTGTCAACCGAGAAGAGTTTGACCTTTCCGGCTTTGATAGTATGAGAAATGGCATCGATCATTCCCATGCCTTCGTAATCGAAGAAGCGCCCTCGTGAACTGGGAAAAACGATAATAGGCATACCCCAGTGGCCATAGACTTTAAGTTCCATGTCCCGACCCAGGTGCGGACTCCACCAGCGATGGTATTCCACATGCATGTTTTCTACCTCATTCAGGTTTCAGATCCTGGATGAAACTGACGGCCTCAAGGATCTCCTGTTCATCTTGAGATCTGAATATGTAACCAATGTCTCCCAACGCACGACTAAAAACTCCGGGCACTTGAACGACCTCAAGCATCAAGCGCGCATAACGGTTCATTACCGCGTTATGGTCATGACGATAAGGATGCCTTTGTTTCCGGCTGGCATAACAACAGTGGTAGGAACGATTGTAGTCAAGTGCTGACCGGTTATGCGTCACCAGTTCGGCCCAGGTGCGGTAAATGTTGATGTCGTTGGCGTAATTGAACATATCGGTGGTGTAACCGCCGGGCGGTCGCATGTTGATTTCAAGTGCCACATAGCCATTGTCGACTGTTTTAAAGAATTCGATGTGAAAAAAGCGTTCTTTCAACCCGAAGGCAGTGACAGCGGCTCTGCCGACCTTTTCAAGTTCGACCGGAATCTGTCTTAGAGAGTAGTAATGGACATGATGGTCCTGATTGACCGTTTCCATTATTCCCTGGCTGAAAACATGTGCGGTATAGAATACAAGGTGGCCTTCACGATCGGTGAGCCCGTCAAAGGAAAGTAAATTACCGCTGATAAACTCTTCGGCTATCAGGTCGGCGGCAGGGCCGGCGGAAAAAAGGGATGCCAGTTCCTTTTCATTTTCAATTCGATACGTGTCCAAAGCCCCAACACCGGCATCCGGTTTGACAACAATCGGAAAACCGGTTTTAGCGGTCAATTCACGGGCGTCAGCGAAAGATGTAACGCGTCGTCCCCTGGCAACCGGTACACCGGCATGCCGAAAGATTTCCTTCATGCGGGATTTGCGACGAACGTCATCAATATCGCAGGCCCTTACGCCAAATATATTGAAATCCTCCCGGATGTGGGCTTCGGTACTCAGCCAATACTCGTTTAACGATTCAAAACGATCTATCTTACCGTACTTGTGGGTAAAGAACCCACAGGCACGAACCAGGGCGTCGTAATCGTGCATGTCCTCCACCCGGTAGTACTCGGTTAGCGTAGAGCGGACTTCAGGTTTCAGCGTATCGAATGCAGCATCACCGATTCCGAGAACAGTAGCACCGGACGCGTTCAACTGTTGACAAAACCGGAAGTACTGCGGGGGAAAATGGGGGCTTAAATAGACAATGTTCATCTCTACTCCAAATCTAAAACGCTACGATTGTATGGGTGACGATAAGTTAACGGGATTTTTCACAATGTCAACACCCGTCAATCCCGCTGGCCGTGTCTTTAGAAAATTATGCGTATCGGCAACACAACTGTTGAACCCGTTTACCGTTTCAGCTATGGTGTAGACGATACTCGTTGCCGCCAACCAGCAACTTCAATATGCGTGGAGACTGGAATGTTTTCGATCAAAGAAATTTTCGACATGGCCATCATGCTGGAAAAAAACGGCGAAGCCACTTATCGCGGCGCCGCGCGAAATCTTTCCAATCCAGCCTTCGTCTCCCTGCTGGAATGGATGGCGGACGAGGAAGCCAAGCATGCCGAATGGTTTTCAAACCGTCAAAAAATGACCACTCTGGCGCCCCTGAATCCGGTGGTTGACGAAATGGGGCGTGAACTGTTCAACGATTTGCTGAGCGGCCAGAGTTTCTCATTGGATGATGTGGATTTTGGTCGTCTCGACCACGTCAATGCAATGGTCGAGACCTTCATTGAGTTCGAACAAGATACCATCATATTTTACCAAATGCTCGAAGCTTTTCTCAAAGATGAGCAGACCCTGAAGGAACTGAAAAGAATAATCACCGAAGAAGAACGGCACATTGAAGGCCTGGAAGCTTTTATTGCTAACGGCAAAATAAAAGATGCCGGTGGACTTTGACCGCTGTTGAGCAAAACCGTTTTTCAGCGAGATAACTGCCGATATATCTTAAGGGTCAGCAGCAGAGTGGGTATCAGGTGGTAAAAAAGATCAAAAATATCGATAGGCTTGTTCAAGGTACCATTCTTCAACATGATCAATTTTTCCACAACATGCGGCATGGGTCTAAACGGCGCCAGCAGCATGAATACGGCCAAAAGAATCAAAAGTGTGTACGGAATTCTATCGATCAGCTGCCACATGTTCCCCCCTTTGGAGATAGACTGACCCGGCAAAAGGCCGCCCCCTTAAAAACGCAATAGATCCCAACCTGTATACAGCAGCCACCGACCGTGCCCGGAAGACCGTTTCCATTCTGGGTCGACAGTTAAAATACCGGGTATTCCACCCGGTGCGATCCGCCCCGTTTGAAAAGGTAGAGAGATGGTAATCTGGCCAATTACCATTATTCGGCGAAAAGCCCTTTGAGCCTCTCGAATCTTGAAAGGCACTTTAGGGCCGGCGCTGAGAATTCTGCTGCCGAGACGATAAGGCCGGATAAATCCAAGTCAAGCCAACGCATTATTGTGGTTGTCACAGAAACGTTCCGTTATTCGCGCGTTTTTTTCACCAACCCCTTATATCACCATATTTCGGAATCTTTGTTTGAAAAGCGGTATAAATAACCTGGCGTCCGCGGTGGCCTTCGGTACCAGAAATACACGCGAAACCTCTTATGTTTGTTCTTTTTTCATGGTACCACCGATCCCTGCCACCGGGCGCCGCCCATGGAGCGACACACGCGTAAATTACAGCTTGCCACGGCTCGTGGGATGATTAGATTAGCGATTGAATCTGACACAGAACTGACGACATGAGCAGCTGGCAAGAACAATACGGCCGCGGCGGGGATAGGGTCACAGAGGTTAGACAACCGCCCGGTTGCTGGTCAGAAGGAAAATTTCAACGGTAAGAAAATATGTGAAAGGAGATTGAAGATGATCGGCGAAAGACTGAACAAGGCTATTAATGACCAAATTAAAAATGAGCTCGAGTCCTACTACATCTATTTGTCCATGGCGGCCTATTTCCATTCGATCAGCCTAGACGGCATGGGGCACTGGATGCGGTGCCAGGCACATGAAGAAATGCTTCATGCCATGAAATTCTTCGAGCATATCATCGACAGGGGCGGAAAAGTCGTCCTGAAGGATCTCAAACAACTCAAAAACAAATGGGAGTCACCTCTTGAGGCCTTCAAAGACGCTTTGAATCACGAACAGTTCATCAGCGGTAAAATAAATGACCTCACCAGTATTGCACGGGAAGAGAAAGATTATGCTTCTGAGCCTCTCCTGGCATGGTTCTCCGATGAACAAGTAGAAGAAGAAGCCAACGCCGGTAAGATCACCGATCAACTTGAAATGGTCGGGAATGACAAATCCGGCCTGTTGATGCTGGACCGAGAACTGGCGCAGCGGCCATTTCCGCCGGGTTCCCCGCTCGACCCGACCACTGCCGGCGCAGAATGATGGGTCACCGGTTTTACTGCTGTTGCATATCGGGGATATCGGTCGCCCGGTGAACACCGCCAACGGATCCAAATATGAGGGGTGGGGTGTATCTCCACCCCTTTTTGGCTGATCTGCCCAGCCGCCCCTTGACCCGCATATGTCATTAGAGAGCGTCTTAAAAAAATCTTTCCGCCCCCGATCCGCATTATAGGCGGACGAACCTGTGCGCTAAACCCTCGTCTCAAGTCCTCGTCATGCCTGAGTATGCCTGTGAGTTGTTGCTGACATGAAAGTATCGATCAGGCGGTAAGTCCCGCAAAGCAGGGACCCTCGGCTGCACCGCGATCTCAACCGAAAATCCTGAGGTCGAAATCGCGTCTCGTGATATTTATTCTTTGGACGAACGTGATGAGATCCTGTATTTCTGACCATTCAACCGGATGAAATAGACATCAGCATCGACATCCAGCAGTACTGAAATCTTGAGCAGGCTTCTCTCCGAGAATTTAACCCGATCCTCACCCCGAAAGGTATACAGGCTGTCATTCTGTACGAACAACTTCCGGGGCTCCAGTAGGATATTCTCTCCCGTATTAAGAGTCAAGCAAACGTCATCATCCAAGGCAACGCCAAAAACGAACAGCGCCGTATCCTCGAACGGAAAGTAAACTTTCTCCGTGCAGTCTCCCCTGTCCTGATAAAGGAAAAAACCGCCCGCGTCTTTTCGTATCGCGGCGTGAAAATGGTCGCTTATTTTTTTGTGGCGGAACCGACCACTTTCATTGCGCCAATACCCGTGGGTATCGAGCCAGAAAACCGCCTTTTCTTTAGGTATGACGATATCTGAAGGCATGGGTACGTCTCTGTTCTTTTCAGCAACCGTCTTCCATTCCACGGCAAACGACTTCGGGTATTCGCTTTAATAAAATGTGGACACCGGCGGTCATCCGACGACCAGACACGATGTCACCACCGGTCGTTTGCTGCGCTGACCCCTTTCGGGATCTCGGATTAGAAGGCATCTCAAAAAAGTCTTTTCGCCCGATCTGCCAGAGACGGATAAATCTCGGCGTTGAGCCCTCGTTTCAAGTCCTCGACATACTTGAGACTGCCTGCGAGTTGTGACCAACATGCTGTTTTGGATCGGATGGGAAATCCCGCGCAGCGGGGATCCTCGGCCTCGCCTTGATCTCGACCGAGAATCCTAATTTTGAGATAACTTCTAGTCCTTTTCTGAGACGATCGGTGATCGTCTGAGTTTCTTTATCCGACTGCGATGCCGTTTGGCAACCTTCTGCCGCTCCTTCGATGCTCTGCTGGGGCGGGTCTTGATTCGGGGTACCGGTTTTCGAACGGCACGCCGGACAAGCTGCACAAGTCGTTCGACAGCATCCTGACGATTCCCTTCCTGGGTTCGGAATCTGGCGGCCTTTATGATGAGTATGCCATCGCGCGTCATCCGGCTCCCCGCCAGTCGAACGAGTCGATCCCGAACGTCTGGCGGTAAAGATGCGTGGTTGACATTGAACCGCAATTGCACAGCCGTCGCGACCTTATTGACGTTCTGGCCACCGGGCCCGGAAGCGCGAACGAAATCCAGCTGGATATCATTCGCATCGATGACAATATCCGATGTGATCGGAATCATCCCAAGATCCTCGCCAAGCAAAAAGAAAACATAGTCTCCAATCCAAGCGGTCAATTCGGCAGGGTATCAACCCCCATACATATCCCACATATTATTGACACAATCCCTCCTTTTTGACAACAATGCGGCCGACGGTCCAAGTTCGGCTCTTCTGCAAAAGGCCGTCCATTGGCAAATCAGGATATTATCGGATAAAAGCGAAACGTTCCGCGTGGCTTGCCCTGAGCGCATCCTGCCTGGCAGTTTTTCTTCCGGAAGCGTTGATATTTGGATTCCCGGGCGTTCTATCTCCGGTCTGGCAGTCGACTTTCGGCGTCGGGAAGACTGATATCGGCCAGGTATTGTTTTACATGATCTGGCTCACATCCCCGCAAACGGAGTGCACGCTATAGCTCGAACGGTGGTATGGAGTATCACAGCTTAACGTTTGACAATGCCGCAAAGCAAACGGTTCTCGATTTCCTCGGCCGCCCATTGGGGATCCTTCCGGTTTTGCCCCTCCTTGAAAACCGCCATCATTGTTTCGGCATGTGTCCGGGCCGTTCGCCGCCCGACGGCTACAGCCTCCCCAATCACCTGCCAATCGCCGGAGGTTGTAAACAGTTGAAAAGCGACCGCTAATTCAGGAAAAAATTCCTTGCCCAGCCCGTCGAAAAAGGCGCTGTAAAAACCCAATGCCGCAGTATCCCTGCGCAGGATGATGTCTTGCAGAGAGCCTTTCGGCCCCGTGTCGGCCAACAGGTCCTTAACCGCCCGGGCCGACAGTTCCACCGGTGTGTGCGGATAGGCCGCGATGATCTCACGCCAGGTACCACGGTTAAAGATGGTGTCCTCGCGCTCGCCAATTTCATGATGAATGTAAGTCTGGCTCTGTATCTCGAGTATTTTGTCCAAATTTTGCCGCAATTCGTTGACAGATGGATTGTCGAGCCCGCAATGAAAAAGGCCGAACTTCAGGGCCGGCCGCCCGGATTTCTTGATGTAGGAAATCTTGTCCCAGAGATAGAGCCTCGCAGCTTCCCGGCGGAGAACGATCCCACTGTCTTGAGACATGGCCGGAAGGGTCAGCAGGTCACGGGCCAGTTCTTGGCCGAGAAAGTAGACGGTATGCCCCTCAACCTGCACCTTGTTTTCGATGTGAGCCAGAAGAAAGGTCGGTTTCAGACTAAGGGCGTAGCCGGCACCGTAGTAATATCTGAAGGGTTCGAGCACAGTATTGACCCCGCGGGAGTCGAACACATCGAATGTGCGGCCGTTGATCTGAAGACCCACGTGTGTATTGTCGGCCAGTTTTTCCCACTTGTCTTCCCTTGTGCCAATCCACTCCAGGATCTCGGAAGAATCCTTTTCAACCCAGGGCGGCAGGCGGTGCTCCCATTTGAAGAGATCCCTCAGCCGCAGTGCCAACCCGCAGATGGAATATAGCCCCGCATGCTGTGCATCCGAAATGTCGCAATTCGCGCGAACCTGGCGGGCAATATCGTCAATGTCAATTATCATGGTCAACCTTCTTTACGCCCCCGGAAAAAATAACAATCGCCCGCATTTTACGATTCGGGTAGGATATTCATGAATCTTGCAAATAAATGGCAGACTGGCCTAATCTGAGTGGTAGCGGCGATTTTTTATGAGTTCCCTGAATATAACCAGTTTTTGCACATCCTGAGTGCCTTCCGCCAAGGAAACGGCCCAGGCGTCCATTGGAAACTTGTGAATCGGATGATCATTTATAACCGATACAGCACCGAAGAGATCTGCCGCCCAGGGGCAAAGCTCCTTGGCGATCTTGACAGAGAGATATTTGGCAAGCGAGGCCTCGAACCTGAAATCACCCCCGCTGTCCATTGCCGAGGCCGCCCGGTAAACCATCAAACGGGCCGCTTCCATTTGGGCGTAATAGTCCGCAATCTCGAAAGCCTTGGCTTGGAAGTCGGCGATTGATTTCCCAAACGCCTTGCGATTTCTGGCGCGCTGAACGGCAAGGTCGAACGCCCCGGCGGCAGTTCCCAGGGCGATTCCGCTAATGGGAATACGGCTGTTGGTAAAAACCGTTAGCGTCTGCTGCAGGCCGTGGCCTTCTTTGCCCATTAAACAACCCTCGGAGACATGGACATCTTCGAAGTCGATTCGCGTGAGGTCGGAGGGTATCCAGACCTGTTTGTTCAGTTTTTTACGGCTGATTCCCGCCGTGTTCAAGTCCACCAGAAACATGGATATGCGACGGCTGCGGTGCGCGTCAGGATCGGTAACCGCTGTCACCACGGCAAAGTCACTGACATTACCGTTGGTCGTATAGGCCTTGGCGCCGTTTAGAACCCACCCGCCATTTGTTTTCTTGGCGGTCATTTTTATCCCGGCCGCATCACTGCCCGCCAAGTTTTCGGTGTTGCCAAAACAGATCAGGCAGTTGCCCGATACGGCCGCCGCGCCATAGAGCGACCTGTGCTCCGCTGTGCCGAAATACTTGAGCGCCGTAAGCCCCAGGTCCGACACGATAAGGACAGCGACCGCCACCCCCGGTGACACTGTTGCCAGCCGCTCTAAAATCAGGGTCTCCCGCAGGCCGGAGTGCTTGACCATTCGGCCGTCGCGCCATCCAAAACCGAACCAGCCCGCCTGACCCGCAAGCTGAAAAAACCGGCGGGGTATCGCACGGTCCCGGTTCCATGCCGCCAGGTTGGATATGACTTCTGATTTTAAGAATTCATTGAAACGCTTGATTTCCACTTTGAGATCAGCGGGGATAGAGAATTCCATGGCTTAGTCCTGCATCGTATTTTTTTAAATTTGCAGCCCCCGAGTCGGAAGAATGCGTTTCCGGCATCAACCGAAGTTCCGCTTATTTTAGGTATCATTGCAGGTTATTTCAATGCCTGGCAGATGATCTCTCATGATCGGTGCTTCTTTCCCCTGTCACGGGTGGAACGGTTCTCAAGTTGGGAACACATCCTCTACCGCATCAGTCACCGGCTGTATGCCGTGATGAGATTGGTATTCGAACACGCACGGTATAACCGTAGAGCGGAGGAAACGGTGGTTTTCCTACCCCATGTATTTCAGCAAGTGATGGCCTTCTTGTCCTGATAAGAATTTATGAAATTTCCGGGATGGTAGGCTTTCGTGCGGCTTCCTCGGGATGGCAAAACCGGGCCAGACAGAAAAAGCGAACGACGAACAGGAGGTCCAGCAATGATCTGCGCGGATGTGCAAATCTTTGGAATCGGCAGGGGCGGCCGCGGTTGGTCTCTCACACCTTTGTTGAAAATCAGCGCTGCCTCCTGTGGATCGGTCGTTAATCGATCGTGACCCGGGGAAGGAGATCATCACTTTCGAGCAGATACCCGGCACCGAGGACGGCCGCAGACATTGGCTCAGGGGCGATGTTGACCCTGAGGCCGATTTCGGCCCCCAGTGCCTGCCTCAAATTGTTGAGCATGGCCACGCCACCAGTGAGCATGATCCCTTTGTCGATGACATCAGCCGAAAGCTCGGGTGGAATCTTCTCCAATACGGCTTTTATCAATTGGATCACCGCGTCGATCTGACCGGCAATGGACTCCCAGATCGCTGCTGTTTCTATCTCGACCACCTTGGGAATTCCCGAATTCGGGTCCCGCCCCTTTATTTCTATTTTCCCGGGAAATTGTGCGGTGGCATCGAAATTTCCAATTTTTGCCTTGATGTTTTCGGCGGTTAAATCTCCGACCAGCAACTGATAGCGGTTCTTAATGAACTGACTGAGTGCAAAATCCATCCGATCACCCGAGGCCTTGGTGGATTGGCAATGAACGATTCCGAGTAGCGACATCGCCGCAGCCTCTGTTTTACCGGCTCCGATATCGACGATCAGGCTGCAAATGGCTTCTGTAACAGGCAGTCCGGCACCAATAGCCGTAGCGATGGGGCCACTCACGAGGTAAGTATCTCTGGCACCCACCATTTCAGCCGTTTCCCTTATGGCGCGCTTCTCGACTTCAGTGATGGAATGTGGCACAGCGAAGGCAATCCTCGGTTTGACAAACTTATAGCGACTGTGAACCTTGCCGATAAAAAATTTCAACATGGCGGCGATGGCGTCGAAGTCGGCTATTACGCCTTCCCGGATGGGACGGACAATTTTAATGTGCCCCGGAGTTTTACCCTGCATTTCTTTGGCTTCGAGCCCGTAGGCAATTGCTTTGTCCAGTGACTCCTCATTGACGGCCACTGCGACCATCGAAGGTTCGTTCAGGACGATCCCCTTGTCCTTCGCGTAAATGCGCGTGTTCGCGGTGCCAAGATCAACGGCCAGATCACTCGATAGGTGGCCTATTATTCCGGTAAGCTTCATGTTATGGCGACGTTATCCTTTCAGTGTTGGTAAAGGGCTCCCTATAAAAATCAAGTCGGATCGAGGGAAGATCGTCTATTAGCGTTTCGTACCTGAAAATTCTGGTTCTTCTCCTGCTGGTAACTTTTATTATTTCTCATAAATTCGCTAAAATTGAAACTGGAAAATAGGGTGGTTCGGAATGAGATTATCTCTTTGGCCCCTCCGGGACTGCTTACACCGGAAGTTCACAACCGCCGGTGGACGCATACCGGCAGATGCTCGGTGATATTCGGGCCGGAAAGCCCTTCAAAAACCTGTCAATGTTCAAATGTCGATGGCCGCAATGGTCCCGCTTGCGGCATCCTGTTTCTGCCCCGCAATCTAGTTTAGCGATAATACCGGAGTTTTTTCGCTCTTAAATAAGAAATTCGATCCGGATTTGAGATTGGCAAAGTTTTTGCTTGAACAGTCAGTTACGTGTATAATCGTTCGGTTGGCAAACAGCCGATTAACCGTCAAACCGACACCCTATTGAGAGCAGTTACGGCCCGGATCCGGCACCAGGAAGTCCTGCCGGCCCAAGGCCGTAAACCAACGGTTTTAGGGGATGAAAGCGCCGCGGCCGCCACGCGAATGAACAGTTGGCAGGTCGTTTATTGTATAGAGCTCTGTCGCTTTTACACCCAATACATTTTATTCTTATTGCGACATATTTGTGGAAAATAGGTGTGAATGTATGTGAATTTTTTCTCAACCGGCAAACCAGCATCCCTGAATGGGCGGTATTACCGGTCGATTCAAGTTATCATGGCGGACGTTCAATCAGACAGATCCAAATGCGGCAACACGGCCGTATTTTCATAATTTTTAATATGAACACCGATAGGGTTTTCAAAAATATGGATAGGGTTCGAACGAGCTGAGCTGCGATTTTCCCGGACTGCTGACGAAACGTGGTAACTTTTTGCAAGTGAAAAATCCGCCCAAAATAATCAACAAAATCAATACTGCAATTCCGCTTCCGTGCCTCCCGCAGGTTCTCGTCAAGCTCAATCGCCTTTGTAACACTACGGCGCCTTCCCTTGAGGAACTGACTCGCCTGGTAGCCATGGACCCTGCCCTGACGCTGAAAGTCCTGCGATTGGAGGGAGCGGCGGAACCGTTAAAATCGACCTACGACGTTATTGAGATGTCAGTAGCCCGGCAGGGGGCCCGCGGCATTAAGAATGTCGCCCTTTTTTGCCTGAGCAACCCCCTGACAAATCCCCTGCTATGGGAAACAAATGTCTACTTCAATCAATTCTGGTATCATTCGCTGCGCTGCGCTGTTCTCGCCCGCTCCCTGAGCCAACGCCTGCTGCCTGATTCTGCCGACGACGCCTATATCGCCGGTCTGCTCCATGATGTCGGCAAGCTGCTGCTCTGGATGAACTTCAAAAAGGATTACGAACCGCTATTCAAAAAATCGATCAGGGTCGCAAGTGCCCTGCCAGCTGAAAATGACAGTATCGGTACGAATCATTGCGAGGCTGGATGGAACCTGCTGCGGTCACTGAAAGTACAACCCTTCGTAACTGATGCGGTTTTGTATCACCATTTTCCGATCAAGGAAGTTGCCGGCGGGCTTCCATTGGTAAAAATCATCTATGCCGCAAATTCGATCTGCTACCAGAGGGAAAGATCGCGCCATCACCAGACGATAGAATCCCTCGGTTTCAGCCTGGAACCGGATCAAATCGATCGCATAATCGATGAAACCAATCGCCAGGTCGGAAGCCTGTTGAAGGAAGTAGACCTGTCCGTCGACACGCTGCTCGAAAACCAGGAACCTTTGGGAAAGGAACGGGAAACTTCCCTCTTTAGTATATTCGGTGAATTTCGCGAACTCTCCATCCGGCATCTCACCATAGAAGGCCCGGGCACAGAAAACGATTCGGCGAACATACAAAAGGATTTGCTGCGTTCCCTGAAAATCCTTTTCGACATCACAGCGACTTTTTTCTTCACCTACGATCCGGACCGTAATATGCTGATCGGAAAACCTTCCGGGGTTGGACCGGCTGAGGCATACATCGGCCAAGTCCAGCTAGCGGTCGAACCCGGGGGAAGCCTTCCTGCGCTGGCACTGACGCAGAAGAAGATTTTCGATTCTTTTGGGTACCTGTCGAACGATCTGGTCACCATCGCCGATGAACAGTTGATCCACTTGCTGGACACGGAGGGCATGCTTTGTCTTCCACTGATTCATCGCCAAAAATGGGTCGGTGTCATTTGCGCCGGCATCGATGAACCGCAATTCCCACTTCTTTGGGAACAGTTGAATCTGTTGAACATGTTTGCCGATCAGGCAGCGGATCTGCTAGAAAAGATCATTTCCTCAAAAATTGGTCGATCTTCGTCGGAGAAGATATTCGAAACTGTCGGAGACGATGCCGTCCGTAGGGTAATCCACGAGGTCAACAATCCCCTCGGCATCGTCAAAAACTACCTGAACGTTCTCAGCACCAAGGTTGGTGAGTACTCCGGGGTCAGGGACGAAATTGTGCTCATCCGAGAAGAAATCAAAAGAATTCCCGGAATCATTGCACAACTGTCAAAATCACAGTATAAATATGATACCGACGATGAACCTGTGGATATCAACAGCATTCTGTACGATTTGTCGAAACTACTCACGCGCTCTGTTCTCGAACACGCTAATATCACTTTGAATTTTTCACCGGATCCCCGCTTGCCGCGATTTTCAGGGAAAAAGAACAATCTGATCCAGGTGTTCATCAACCTTTTGAAAAATTCGGTAGAGGCCATGCCGGCCGGCGGTAATATCTATATCACAACCGCTTTTGTAGGTGACGGCAATGTCAAAGCGGGCGGTAGAATCGTCGTTATCATCCGTGACGACGGCCCTGGCATGCCTGAAGAGGTTCTTGGGCGGCTTTTCGAGCCTGGCCTGAGTTCCAAAGGACCGGAGCACTTCGGACTCGGCCTGTCGATCAGCAAGGATATTATCAGCAGGTACAACGGCAGCATGCACTGCGAAAGCCATAAAGACGAAGGGACAACCTTCCGGATAACCCTGCCGGTTTCAGACCAATAGATGCACCACAGTAATGAGGCCAATAAATGAGCGAAAACCCCGCGGTCTTTGTCGTCGATGATGAGAAGAGGATGTGCGAAAGTATAAAGGCCCTTCTACGGCCCCGCGGTTATGAGGTGACTGCTGTCACCTCCGGGGAACTGGCCCTGCGGACCATCGACAAAAAAAACTATGACCTGTTCCTTCTCGACATCTGTATACCGGATCTCGACGGATTCAGCCTGATGGAGCACATTCTAAACCGCCTCCCCGACACACCGGTAATCATGATGACTGGCGACGTGTCGGTAGACTCGGCTGTCAAGGCTCTGCGAAAAGGGGCTTACGACTATTTGAAAAAACCGTTCGAAACCGAAGAACTCGTCAAGACAATAGACAATGCCCTGAGACAAAAAATGTTACAGGAGATCAACCAGGAAATGGAAGACCGCTTGCGCACGTCTGAGCGTCGTTTCCGTTTCATGGTACAGAACTCTCCGGACATGATTTACACTCTAGATTCTAACGGGCGGTTTACATTTATAAATAATGCGGCTGAAAGGCTCTTCGGATACCGGTCGACCGATCTGGTCGGCAAATCCTATGACACCGTAATGTACGAAGAAGACCTTGATAAAGCCTGTTGGCGTTTTAATGAACGGCGAACCGGTAAGCGTGCCACATCGGGTTATGAACTGCGTCTGAAAACCGGTCCACATAGGGAATCACGAATTGCCCAGCATCCTGAATTTGCGGTAGTGGAATTAAATGCTACCGGGGTTTACCGACGGGCCGGCACCCGCAAGGAGCTCATTGGAACCTATGGCGTGGCAAGGGATATGACTTTCCGGAAAATTCTGGAAACGCAACTGCTTCAGGCGAAAAAAATAGAGGCCCTCGGTAACCTGTCCGGGGGTATTGCCCACGATTTCAACAATCTTCTCATGGGTATTCAGGGGATTGTCTCACTGGTTCTGTTCAAGATGGAACCGAACAATCCCTTTATGGATCAACTGAAAATGATCGAACAATATGTTCAGGATGGTGCCGGGCTGACGCGCCAACTGCTGACCTTTGTAAAGGGCGGGGCCATGGAAATTCAACCCACCGATGTCAACGCTCTGATAAAAAAACAAAGTCGGCTGTTTGGCCGAACCCGTAAGGCGATCAAAATTACCGAAACACTCGCGCCAGATGTTCTTCCCATCGAAGCCGACGCCTCTCAGATCGAACAAGTTCTTTTGAACATATACGTCAATGCCGGCCATGCCATGCCCGAAGGCGGCGAGTTGCTTGTCCGCACCGAAAATACCCGACTGACAGAGAAGAGTGTCCTGGCCCACTCCTCCAGCATGACACCGGGGAACTACGTAAAAATCACGGTTTCAGATACCGGAATCGGCATGGATGATGCGACCCAGTTGAGAATTTTCGACCCCTTTTTCACGACCAAAAAGATTGGTAAAGGATCCGGTCTCGGACTCTACAGTGCTTACGGTATCATCAAGAACCACGACGGTCACATCCAGGTAAGCAGTACGCGAAACAAGGGCACGACCTTCATGATTCATCTACCGGCTACGGAACGAAGAATCTGTCAACCGGAAAATCCATCACCGCGACGGATCATCGGACGTGAAACGATATTGCTGGTTGATGATGAAGAAAAGATCCGCGATGTGTGCCGAGAAAGCCTGAAGTTACTGGGTTATTCCGTAGTGACGGCCGACAGTGGGGACCGGGCGGTCGAGATTTTTAAGGAGATGGTGGACACCATTGACGTCGTTGTGCTGGATATGATCATGCCCGGCCTCAGCGGCAAGGAAACCTATCGATACCTGAAGCAGTTGAAACCCAGTGTCAAAGTCCTGGTCGCAAGCGGATATTCGATCGACATACAGGAAGGTGACTTTTTGAGTGACGGGTGCAGCCTCATGATTCAGAAACCGTTTAAAATCGATCACTTGTCCATGAAAATACAGGAACTTGTAACCAGGTCTTAATCGGTGCCTCTGTAAAACTGCGACCGGGTTAAACGGATGATTTCAAAGTTTTAAACAGGCGAAATAAAACCACCCCGTTAGGATGGATTGCCAAGTAAAATAATGCAATTATCGGCATTCCCGGCCATAAGAAACTGAAAAAAGCGCAAAGGATCATGACACTGGAGCGGGTGCCCTTGCTGGCCAATGTCGGGCTTCCCAGATCGAGGCCAAGAGTCTCCGCGCGGGCGCTGGAATAACTTATCAAGTTGCTGCCCACGAGAGCCAGAGCACTGGTGAAGATCAACAACCAAGGTTCCAAAGGAAATGGCAGGCGGATGAGATACACCGCCAAACCGATGACCATGGCCCCGTCGGTGTAACGGTCTAAAACCGAATCCCAGAAAGCACCGCTTTTACTCACCCGTCCTGACAATCGGGCATATTGGCCGTCAACGCCATCCATGACCTGAGAGGCAGCCGCGATGATGCCGGCCAGCCAAGCGATACCCAACGCAAACACCAGGCCGGCCAAGACGCCCAGGAAAGCAGACGCAAGAGTGATGTGCCAGGGGGCAATCCACCGCCACGCCGTTAATCTTGGCGTGATGCGTGAAGACAGGTTCATCTTGATCCATCTAAGAATGAAACGGTCCGTCGGTTTGGTCTTCCACACATCGTTATCCATCGGTCACAACCTCTTCATCATTCGCCCGCTTCCATATCAAACTCTTCGAAACCGAACCAGTAACCGGTGTTTCCGTAATAGTCCATTTCGAACTGAACGGCGTCGATGTGGTTGTTTTCAATTTCGAGAAAGCGACTGAACAGTTGGCGCCCTTCCCCCGGTAGCCTTTCGACCATCTGCCCATAGAATTCGCTGGTCTCGATTTCCAACTTCAACGCTTTGCTCAGCATCTGCTGCTTGACACCCCGATCGTCTTTTTGCATGCGGGTCCGCAACTTTGCAGCCTCTTTTTCGATCACGGCTTTCGGTGGAACGACGGAGGCCAACTTTGTGGCTGAAAGCTTACCGCTGGTACGCCATTCTTCGAGTTTGTGGTTCAGATAATCTACGTGATGCTGTTCATCCTCAGCCAACGTCTGAAATATCTTCTGCCCGGCCGGATCTTCCGTCTGCTGCACAGCGTACTGGTATGTGTCACGAATTTTGATTTCAAAATCGATGGCTGTTTTTATGGCTTCTTCGATTGTCATTGGGTCCTCCGTATGAAATGTATACGAAAAGTTACTTGTGGCCTGATTTGCTGTCCTTGGTACCCTAAAGCCGTTTATACCCACTTTCAAAAATATACTCCGAAATATGGAAGGGTAGCATACGTGACTGTAGAAAAAATTTCGAATAACGCAACGTTTTTTTTACAACCACGATAAGCTTACAATCATAATGGCCATTTTGAAAAGATTATCAACTCCTGGTTTTATTTGACAAGTCAACCTCTGGCCATGTAACTTTTCAATACTGCCCGGGAGTAAACCCATGAAACTCTGCCAGAAATGCGACCAGATTCTCGCCGAAGAAGTCACCAGCTGTCCTTCCTGCGGCAGTGAGGTTGCCGAAGGTCGCAGAATGATCGATGACTACCGGATCCTGGAAGTCCTGCACGAAGGTTACACCAGCATCCTGTGCCGGGCCAAGCGCGAAGGCACCGCAGAGACGGTCATGATCCGCATTTTCACGCCCTCCGCCGGCATCGATGCCGCGCTCGCCGTTCGTCTCAAAAAGGAACTGGAAGAACTCAAAAAACTCCCCAAAGACTATTTCGTGCGCCATTTCGAAATTCGTCATTCTGCTGATGGATTGTGGTACAGGGTCAGCGAATGGATTGAGGCAGAGCCCTGGAGCGACCTGATATCCGAAGGATTCTTTAAAGACTATCGGGCTGCATTACGCCTCTTTGCGCGCATTGCATCGATCCTTGAAGGTTTGCACCGAATCGGCCACATTATCCCGCATCTTATTTTGCATGACATTATCCCCTACCGGAAACCGGGTGAAGATCTCCAGATTAAAATCGACTATAAACTTTCTCGATTCCTCGACCCGAAAATGGATCGACCAGGTCCCATGTTGGAAAATCTGCTTAAACATCACCCCGACATTATCAACAATCGCCCCCTCAATGCCCGCAGCGACATCTGGTCTCTGGGTAAAATCTTCGTCGAGCTTCTCACGGCAGACCTTGAAGGCAAAGACTACTCGGAAATGATAGAAAACCTGTCGCTACCACGCGAGGCGGAAGTCCTGCTGAAATTGATGCTGGCGGATGATCCGGATTTGCGGCCCCGTTCAATGGCACAGGTTGCGGACACCCTCACCCATATCAAGGAAAAGGATATCCGATCGGCAATGACAAGTGCCGGCCCATCATTGCCGGTGCAGGAAATTCGTGGCCTCAAACACTGGATCCGGTTCCTTGTCGTTTCGGTCGTTCTGCTGACAGCTGTCGGTCTCATTATCTGGTTGTATGTGGCCTTAAAGCAAAAGGACGGTGAAGCCGCATTGTTGGACTATGCCAATCAGTATGCCCCATCGGTGGCCTTCGTTCTCGTAGAGTACCGGTTGGTAAATAACGGTGAAACCTATTACAGGCGCAGAATTGAAGGGACCGCGTTTCTGGTCGATAGAGAAGGATACATGCTCACCAATCGCCATGTCGCCTGCCCCTGGTTGGAAGACGCCACGCTTTTCAACCTGATTGCCAACTTACGCCAGCAAGAAATGCCGGTTCAATTTCAATATCGGATGTATGTCTGGTTCGAGGGTCAGCGGGCGTTCAAACGTCTTCCGAAGCTATCGGAGGTGGAGGATCTGGAGGATATCTACTTTCTGGAAAATGCCTTTAGCACCACCGGAGAACGCCGGGTCACCATCTTGGGCGTCGGCAAAGCGCCTGAAACGTCCCGGCAGCAGATAAGGTCCCCCCTGGGAGACGATTTTGGGGTTCTAATACTCCAACCGGTTCCCGAAGGTCTGAACCCGCTGCCACTCGACCACCGGATGGATCCCCTGCTGATCCCCAAACTGCTGCCGGTGCTCACCTTGGGTTTCCCTCTCGGCAGCCGAACCCAGGAGGTGAATGTAAACGTCAGTGTGACAACGGGGCATGTTCGACGCGCCTTCGAAAATTTTTTACAGGTTGATACCTCGCTTTACCGCGGTAACAGCGGCGGCCCGATCATAGACATCAATGGTAAGGTCATTGGCATCGCCTCGAGTGTCGCTGTTGACTGGGCGGCATCTTCCATACCGGTCGCAACGCCCCTTTCGGACATGGGAATGGTCCTGCCGATCGGTAAAGCCGTATCCTTTTTAAAGGAAATAAAGGCCGGAAGAGCCAAATGGAACGGTATCTTAGATTTATCCGTCGACAAAAGAATTGAGCAGGTAAAAATTCTGGCAACTCAGAAAAGATGGGCAGCGGCCCAAACCTTGGCCGACCAAGGGCTGAAAAGCAGTTCAAATCCCTTGCTGATCATGGCAGCGGCAATGATGCATTTTTGCAGCGGTGATCGACAGGGCGCTGCAGCTCTTTTTGATCGGGCTGTTTCAATAGACCCCGAAAATGGCACTGCGCGGTTGATGTTGTTTATCATTGATTGGTTAAGCGGCCGCTCATACCCAAATACCGATTTCGTTGAATTCCTTAACCTTGATTGGCGCTCTCCTTATGAATTCTACGGACATCTGGCAAGAACCTTTGTGGGCGAAGTCGACGAAGAAAAGGCATTAGAAGGCGGCGCGAGTGCGGCAAAGAAAAGCTGGCTGTACTACACGATAGGCCTGAAACGTCTTGCCCGCTTGCAGCTCGCCGCCGCTGAGAATCTGTTTCGAAACGCGGTCCGCCTGGCGGACACAGATGACTGGATCTTATATTTGTCTCTGTCAGAATTGCAAAGGGTCCAGGAACAGCGGTTCGCTCGATTTGAGGAACCAAACGAGCGCGAGAAGTACCAAGCGAAAGTCGCGGCCATCGAACACGAAATCCAAAATGAGCGCCAAAAAGTAAAAGAAAAACACAAGAAGTTGACAACCCTTTCCGGGAGACTGGCGCACCCTGATATCAAGCTGGAAGACCGTCGCAATGTTCTGGCCCAGATGTATCTGATCGAACCGAATGACAGCGAAATCCTCGCCGCATTGATTTTTATCGATTCAATGACCGGCGCGTGGCAAAGCGCTCTTGAACGCATCAGTGTATATCTTCAGGTTCCGAGTCATGAAAGCCGTGGGCGACTAAGTATCGGATTATTGGAACCGATTGTATTGCGCATGCTCGGGCAGAAAGAAGAATCGGCGGCGCGGCTCAACATATATGTCGATCGAACCGTGGATTCATGGTATCTTGCCATTGCGCAGTGTCTGGCGGGAATGTCTTCCGTTAAGAGCCTGGTAACCGAAGCGGCTTCCGAACCGGCATATATTTTGACGGCAAACACAGCCCTGGGCCTCTGGGCCGAGGGTGGCGGCGACCCCAATCTGGCGATCGCCCATTACCGGGAAGCACTGGCGTCCTACATGGACGAATTTCCAGAGTACCAACTGGCTCTGGACCGTATCAAGCAATTACGAAAACAATAAAATCATCTTCAAAGATCAGATTCACCATGCTGAAATAAGGACGATGTAATGAACTTTCAAATCACCCAGCTCAACCTAACCGACAGGATGATTGATCTCGGCGTCGGCCAGCCGGATCCGTCGTTACTACCCATAGCTGATCTCAGGCAAGCGGCCGAAAATCGGTTGGGTCGCGGGGACCCATCTCTTCTGCAGTATGGTACAGAGCAGGGCAATGGATACTTCCGCGACAACCTGGCCCGTTTTCTCACCCACGGATACCGGTCAACGGTTGATCCGGAGCATTTGTTCATCACCTCCGGTGCCACCGGGGGCATTGACCTTATCTGCGCCTGTCTCACGAATCCTGGAGACACGGTTTTTGTGGAGGAACCGACCTATTTTCTGGCCCTGCGGCTTTTTGCCGATCGTCGGCTCAACGTCGTCGGATTGCCAACAGACGATTACGGCCTGGACATGGATGCCCTGGAAGAAAAATTGACTGAAACCCCACCCGCTTTTGTTTACATTGTACCCACCTTTAACAACCCATCGGGTGCCACGCTGGCGGCAGCCCGCAGAGAACGCCTTGACCGGCTGAGCGAAAAATATAAATTTTACGTGATTGCCGACGAAGTATACCACCTGCTTTCTTATACCCAAAATGCCCCCCCACCGCCCATGGCAGACTTCAACCGAAGCGGCAAGGTCATATCCGTGGGATCGTTCGCCAAGATCCTGGCTCCCGGGCTGAGACTGGGCTGGATTCAAGCCGCTCCGGACGTGATCCGACAATTGACTGCGAGCGCTCTGTTGAAAAGCGGCGGGGGTATGAACCCCTTCACATCTGCCATCGTGCAAAGCATGATTGAACTCGGTTTACAGCAGCACCATCTGGAGCGCTTGATCGCGGTTTACAGTCACCGGGCGACCGATTTGGTCGCAGCCATGCGCGAATACCTTCCCGATTCGGTGGTCTTCAAAGAGCCCCGCGGCGGCTTCTTTATGTGGATGCAGTTGCCGGAAGGTATGAACGCACAGACCCTCCGCAAAGCGGCCAAAACCCATTGGGTCAATTTTCAGCCTGGCAAAAATTTTTCCGCCAGCGGAGGACTCAATAACTTTATCCGGTTGTGTTTCGTCTACTACAGCAGTGAAAACCTGCGCGAAGGGACCAAACGTTTAGGAGAAGTTATGCTTCAGTCACGAAAGGAATCGTCGCAATAAAAAACCGGTAAGGAGAATAAATATGCACAAGGTATCGGCTCGATGTCTTCTATTTGCGGCCACAGCGGCCACCATCACCGCCGGAGGTTGCCAGTCGGCCTATTACAACACGATGGAAAAATTCGGTTACCAGAAACGCGAAATACTTGTTAATCGGGTTAAGGATGCGCGTGACGAAAATCAAAAAACAGCCGAGCAATTCAATTCAGCTTTGGCGCAGTTTAGCCAGGTCGTCAATTTTGATGGTGGTAACCTGGAAGAAAAGTACGAACAACTCAACTCGGAATACGAACGCTGCGAATCCAGCGCTGAAGCCGTTAGAAAACGGATTGGCGCCGTTGAAGACGTGGGTGATGCACTTTTTGACGAATGGGAAGCCGAGTTGAAGCAATACACAAATGTTAAATTGCGCAACGCCAGCCAGCAGAAACTTGTCCAGACCCGCCGGCAGTACGACCGGCTCATCCGTTCGATGCACCGGGCCGAATCTAAAATCGATCCGGTTCTTTCGGCATTCCGCGATCAAGTCCTTTATCTTAAGCACAACCTGAACGCCCGGGCCATTGCCTCCCTGCAAACCGAGCTGGTCTCTGTCGAAAACAATGTCGCCGCCCTTGTCCGCGAAATGCAAACGGCCATCTCTGAAGCTGACGGATTCATCAAAGCCATGGGCAAGACCACGTAAATCCGCCCTTGCCTATGCTGCCAAAAGTCACCGCCCCGTTCAGATTCAGAGGGTCGCCACGCTTGGTAGTGATCAACTCGAAAGCGAAATTTCCTGGCCCAGATGGATTTTACGGCCGGCGGAACCAACCGCACGTTGATCCGCAAGTGCAGCAACGGCGTTGAAAAGAAACCGTGCCGAAGCCGCGGCTCAATGCCAGTCTGGCGCCATGCGTCCGTCGGAATTCTTGCGGTAAGGCAACCACAGCAAGCCGAACACCTCTATGCTGATGTCAGCGTTTCGAGCGTTCACCCGCACCTCATCCAGAGACTCGACGGCTGGATCGAAAGTGGCTTCCAACCCATCGATGTCCACTTGCAAGCGCTCTTCCAGCGTGAATAGTCGACTGTTCACCGAGGCCACGGTCTCCTGGGCCCGGGCCACATCCATCTGCTCTTTGCGCAAGCGACCAGCCGACTTAGCGGCCGTGCCCATCCTGGTTACGCTACCTGAACTGACCGCCTTGCGGCCGAGGAACGCGCCGAGGATGGCGGTCCCAAAGGATATCACACTTTCCATTTTTTTGGCTTTGGCCTGTTCCTGCTCACGCGCCAGAACCTGTTGGGCACGCATCAGGCGGTCATTGAGACTGGTATAGGTCTTTGCATATTTACGACGCAGCTTCTCGATCTCCACATCCCTCTGTTCCCGGGCTGCCAAAGCCAGGCGCGCTCGGAAAACACCCTCGGCCTCACCGGCGAAACTGGTCATTTTAAACTTTGGTGATTTATAAATGATCAGCGGCCGGCTCTGGCGAATCCATCGCGTGAGATCTTTGCGCCACTTGTCATATGCTTTGGACTTCTTGCCAATGGGCGGTAGATCGGCATACTCGGCACCGGCAATCGGGTCGCGATCGATTGCGGCAGGATCCAGCCCGATTTCCACAGCTTGATCCCAGTCAACCGGTACCGGTCCGCTCTCAAGCGGCGTCGCCATCGCAAAATTCTCACTCTGGTCGACATTGTAGCGCCGGCTGCTGTAATGAACCGTCGCCCATCCACCCACAGCCGGAACGTAAGTCACCCCCTGGCCGGCACCGGAGGCCGGTAGATAATAGACCGTCAGATCCGGTGGATGGACCGGTGCAGCCGACGACTCTGGAGACGTTTTCGCCGGGGAAAGGTGCATCGGACCGATGGATGATTTGACAATCGATGCGGCAGAACTCTCCGGCGATACCGATAAGGGTGCGGCGGTCATACCCCCAGTGAGCCGTTTGATTTGCTCGCGCGTCATCGGTCCCGCGAGATAGGACAATACCCAGCGGGTTTCGAAAACAATGGGTTCACTATCGTGCACGTTGTGTAGCAGAAATACCCTCTTGCCAAGGCCTGAAAGGGTCTCGCTCATGCGTCGCCGATCGAAACCCGAACCGGCCGCCGCACCTTCGAGTCCGGCCATTACGCGCTCTTTGTCGTTTTCCGTCTGTAACCTTCCGATAAACCAGGTGCCGGTGTTTGAAAGTCCCTTGTAATCAAGATCAACTGGATTCTGGGTGGAAAGAACCACCCCGAGTCCGTAAGCCCGGGCCTGTTTTAAAAGAGTCAGCAAGGGCGCCTTGGCCGGTGGGTTCTTTACCGGAGGGAAGTACCCGTAAATTTCGTCCATATACAGCATCGTGCGCAGGCTGGAGGTTCCCGCCTGGGTCCGCATCCAGGCAAGGATTTCATTGAGAAGCAATGCTGTGAAGAACATCCGCTCGGATTCGGACAGGTGGTTGATAGAAAATATGAGTGCCCTCGGCTTGCCCGTGGCCGTATAGAGCATCCGCCCGATATCCAGCTGTTCACCGGTTAACCAGGCTTCGAAGCCCGGGGCGGCCAACAGGCTATTCAGGCGCAGAGCCAACTGGAAACGTTCTTTAGAAGGATAAAAGGATTCCAGATCCATCACGCCGATACGTTCCAGGGGCGGCTGCTGAATGGCGCGGATGAGTCCAGCCAGGTCCAGCCCGTCACCCGCACTCCAGCACTGCTCGAAAATGTTTGAAATTAGAATGTGCTCGCGGCTACTGATCGGGTCGGCCTCGATCCCCATCAGCGTCAGAAGTGCGGTCGCTGTCGATTGAATCCGCTCCCGGAAAAGATCGATATCCGTGCGCACCTCCATCGGTGGTGGGGCAAAACTTCGCAGCACATTGACCGGCAATCCCGCGCTGCTGCCTGGCGTGAATACGGCCATTTCAGCTGCCGCGTGCAAGTGCGCGATCCGTTCCGGGTCCTGATCCCACTCCGCCAGTCCTTTTTGCCATAAAGAAGCCGTTTTTTCAGCATACTTGTCAAGACTGAGCCCTTGGCGAGCCGCATCACCGGGTTGTATCCAGGGGCGAAAGTCCTCAGGGTGCAGCCGGGGAAAACCGAGAAGCAGATTGGGTAGATCGCCCTTGGGATCAATCGCGATGACCGGAATATTATCTATAAGGGCCTCTTCTATCATACCAATCCCGAGTCCGGTCTTGCCGCTACCGGTCATACCGATGATAACGGCATGGGTCAAAAGATCCTTGGAATCATAGAGCGTCATCTCCTCTTTCCGGGTACGCGAAGCAAGATCGAAGACCTTGCCTAAGTAAAAAACGCCGAGTTTTTCGTAATTTTTCATGGCGAGCCTCCGGTGTAATTTTACTCCGTTTGAACGGCTGTGAATGCTAGCGGTATATAATAATTCCGATTCACGGTAGGATCAAAAGGGGCAACGTCGTTTGCTCAATGCGATGAAGGCGCAACTTGCGCTTGGGGACTGAAATCAAAGAAATTGTCCCAGATTTCGTCCAGGCGCTTTCGGGCCTCGTCGAGGGGCAGACACACCAATCGATCCGATTGTGTGTTAACAAGGCCGAAACGCTTCAGTTTGTTCAACGCATCACCGACCTCAAAATCGATCCGACAGTTCCAATTTTCTACCAGCCAGCCCTCTATGGCTTGATCCAACTCCTGACGGGTCAAACTATTTCCGGCAATCAGAAGAAAATAATACGCCAGCAAGGTCTCTTTGAATTCTTCTTCCTCGGCCGCATCGACCAAGTGGTGAAATACGCCGGCATTGTTGTCCAAGTTTTTGAAATAAAGACTTTCGGTCAAGGCTTTCATGAAACGGATTTTCCGGTTTTTGAATTTACTGATTTGCTTAAAAAGATATCCACCAAGGGCGCCGAGCCCGATACCCAAGGCAACAATGTGCTGCTGATTAATGTCCACTGGGTGTTCTCGAAAACCAAGCCAGAAGGAGAAGAGTGCGGCAACCAACAAAAGAGACGCCCCCAGTTTGGAGACGAGGATGATGCCGCTGATAGCTGCGGGAACACCGATAATCAATTTGTCGACAGTCTTCATGCGGATTTCGCTGTTGGGAAACAGCATCTCCAGGTCGGCCTGGGGTACACTGTGAAAGAGCTTGATCATGGTTGACCCCGGCTTGAAGAAGAGATCGGTGCGGTCTCTGGTATCGAAATAGTCCTGATCCTTGAACCGGATGTAAACCAAAACACGATCGTAATTCACGAACCGAATGGTTTTTTTCTTGAGACCGAAAAAACTGACCAGGGTCTCGGTGCGAAAATGTTCGCCTCGCCGGAAGAAAAGAATATCCTCGAAATCCGTAAAATCAACCGCCAGCCGAATTTTAAACAAAGACTCCGCTGCCATGGATTCTTTCAGCCCTTCTGCGGTGATCGGCTCAAAATTGGCGGCATCGAGGAGATCCGTCAGTTGACGGCCCAGTTCCTTCTGCAAGCCCTGGCGCTCATCTTGCGATAACGACTCTATGGGAAGGGTGTCCGCATCGGGGTTGAAAGGCGCATAGCAGGTTTTAAGATTTTCGAGGACACGATGAAATTCATAATGCAGCAACGCTTCGAGGACCCGGCAGAAATCACGGAATGCCGGCTGCTGGGACTCCGGCAAGCGATCGTGGCGCAGACACATTTCGATTACGTCGGTCTTGCGGAAGGGAATGTAGCGCTGTTTTTTCAAGCTGTCCACCAAATTCATTTCCAACGTGCCGAAAGGTTTAGAATAATCAAGCTCTCGGTGTGCCACCGTAAATTATAGCGCCGAAGGGCATTCGGTAATTAATAAATTCAATTCATGCACAGGAACGACCAGTCAACGAAAATATATATATTTATACATTAGAGGATTCGAAGATTTCTACCACAATCCTGCGGCATGCGGCAACTCACTTTTTCGGCGTTTTTCTGTGTTTGAGCTCATTCGCCTAAACCCTGGCAGCGGGATCAACGCCGCGCACGAATAAGTGGCTGGGTATTTTCATACGCGCTATTAGCGAAAAACCCGTTGCTACAGTCGATGATTCCCATCGACTGGCCAACGGGCTCTTGGCCCTGGAATAAGGCTGACCGTTACTTATTCATCGCATCGCGGATATCCCGGAGAAGCAAAACTTCTTCACTGGGTTCGGGTGGTTCTGCGGGTTTTTCTTCTTCCTTTTTCTTCATCGAGTTGATACCCTTCACCAGCATGAAGACCGCCCCGGCAACGATGAGAAAATCCACTACCATTTGAAAAAAGTTTCCGTAGT
Source organism: uncultured delta proteobacterium (assembly GCA_963848135.1). Taxonomy (GTDB): domain Bacteria; phylum Desulfobacterota; class Desulfobacteria; order Desulfobacterales; family SG8-13; genus JARFQH01. The sequence continues at coordinate 1,032,890 of CAWKCK010000003.1, read as the reverse complement.
TCAGCGTCGGTGCACCGGCTTTCTGGGCTTCCGCCAGGGTCTCGTAGGCAGTCGGTCCCAGATTTATAAAAAGGCTGGTGAAATCGACATTTCCCATCAACTTTCCGATCGGCGGCATGATCACGTCACTGACAAGAGAACTGACAATTTTACCGAATGCGGCGCCGATAATGATGCCGACAGCCATGTCCATTGCGTTGCCCTTTATCGCAAACTCTTTAAATTCTTTCATCATGCTCATGGGGATTCCTCCTTCTCATTTAAAGGGTTAAATTGAAATAGAGCCTTTCCAAATTTTGGTGCTTAGATTCCAGTTTATAATAGTCGCGTCTTTATTTTTGTCAACCGAGCACCTAATTGCCGCTCGATGCTAACCGAAGATATAGAAAGGATACGATAGCAATGGGGTACATCTTACTCGCTGGAGGCGCCGAGTTCAGCGGACGCATGCAGATACCCGACCGTCGCGCGATTGATTTGGCCGGGGGGGCAGAGACCCGTGTTAGTATCATTCCCGCAGCGGCGGCACCGGATAACAACCACAGGCGTGCCGGTAACAATGGCACGCTGTGGTTCCAAAAATTGGGAGTAAGCGATGTGAGGGTGCTACCGCTGATCGACCGTGCCTCGGCGGATGAGCCTGATGTCGTCGCCGATATCCGACGCTCCAGCCTCATCTATCTTCTGGGCGGCTTTGCCCGCCAATTGGAGAAAAGCCTGGCCGGCAGCCGGGGTTGGAAAGGGATTCTGGAAGCCTACCAAAGGGGTGCGGTCGTTGCCGGTTCAAGTGCTGGTGCCATGGTGCTCTGTGGTCACTATTACATTCCTTCTGTCGGAAAAGTCTTCAAGGGGTTGGACCTTCTACCCGGCACATGTTTCCTGCCGCACCACGACACCTTCGGGCAGACCTGGGCCCCGGAGCTAAAATCCCTGATGCCGGCGCTCTTGTTGATCGGCGTCGATGAGAAGACCGCAATTTTGAATGACGGACGCCGCGGCTCCTGGACCGTTTATGGTAAAGGCGCCGCCACTATTTACCGGACCTCGGGCCTGGAAATATATCAGAATGGAGAAGCCTTCCAGCTGTCATAGCATATGGCAAACACTGCCAACCGGATTCGTAGTTAGGTGAGGGTACGGGAAATTGATATGAAAGGGGAATTGCAAGGCCCATCCATGTCGTAAAAACAAAACTCAACCCTACCGTCATCAGCAGCTGTCTGGATTCACTGCGGAGCATCCATTCCGCCAAAGATATCCAGAGAGAACCGAGCTCTCCGGCTCTTCCGAAAATTAGTTGCCATCGCTGTAAGGCATGGGGAAGTTATTGCGACGACCTCTCAAGAGCAGAATACATAATTTTCCAGTTCTTCCGGGTGCCTTACATCGCTGTCTCCGGATTACAGGGCGACATGGCGGACGGAATGGACGGCATCATGATCAACCCGGATTTTCCACTCATGGTAAAACTTCATCTACATGGCACACGGGTCAGGCGCAAAGACATTCGCGGCGTATCCGCGCCTATTAACCTAAATCCTACATACTCAGTTGAATATGGCAAAAAAAGGAGGACCCAAATGGCGCTTCGTAAAACTACCATTCTGACAATCGGCCTTTTGCTGTTATGTTCTGCGGCTCTGGCCGCAGCCAAGCCTGACCTTTGGGAATACTGGCTGCAGAATGACCCTTCTTCTAAAATTCGCCCGGATCATTCCGCCTGGGATCAATTCCTGAAATCCTATTTGCTCACGGAGAACGGGGGAATAAACCGGGTTCGTTACGGCCAGGTATCGCCGGCCGACAGGGCCAAACTTGAAGAATACATCCGAAAACTGGAACAGACGCCGGTCAGTCGACTTCACCGGTTCGAGCAAAAACCCTTCTGGATTAACCTTTACAACGCAGTGACGGTGAAGATAATCATAGATCACTATCCGGTAAAAAGTATCCGAGACATTGACATTTCACCGGGTCTGTTTTCGAATGGCCCCTGGGGCAAACAACTTATCAGCGTCGAAAGTCAGAAAATCTCCCTCGATGATATTGAGCACCGCATACTGCGTCCGATATGGAAAGATCCCCGGATCCACTACGGCGTTAATTGTGCCTCCATCGGTTGCCCAAACCTTCAACCGATGGCATACACGCGCGATAACACGGATGATCTGCTCGATAAGGGCGCGCGCGAATACATCAATCATGACCGGGGCGCCCGGATCGAGGGTGGCCGATTGGCGGTCTCCAGCATTTACAACTGGTTCGAGGTTGATTTTGGCGGCAATGACGCCGGGGTCATCGCCCATTTGAAAAAATACGCCCGGCCCGGATTGCAGGAGAAGCTCGAATCGGTCGATCGTATCGCGGACACCCGATATGACTGGACATTGAACGATGCGGCTTCAAGGCCTTGATTTGTTGGAAAGGGTTTAATAGTATAATAATAATGACAACCACTCAGAGAATTCGACCGACACACCGAATAGTGCACGCCACTAAAGATTAGGGAGGTTAATAGTGACCCCTTCCATGTATTGGGCTGACAATTACATTGAAAAACGAAAAAACGCTGTTGAAGCGATCAAAATGATCCGGTCCGGTCAGCGGGTCTTTATCGGATCCGCTTGCGGGGAACCCCAAGAGTTGGTCCGTGTGCTGTCAGAGGCCGCCATACGGGCATCCGGTCTTGAAATTGTACGGATGCTGAGTCTGGAAACAACATCACTCACAGCCATTGCCAACCGGACCCAGGACCACAGCCTCAGCGTCCGAACCATTTATCTGGGATCGGCGCGAGGAGAAGAAACGATCGCCCGCAATATGCGTTTTATTACGCCAATGAACATGTCAGATGTACCCGGCCTGTTCAAGACTCACAAATTGCCGATCAACGTCGCCCTGATCCAGGTGACCCCCCCTGATGATTTCGGCTGGATGAGCCTCGGCATTTCGGTGGATGTAACTTTGGCCGCCGCCAGCTCGGCAGATCTTGTCATCGCCCAGGTCAATCCCAAGATGCCCCGGGTTCTGGGCCAGAGTTTCATACACGTGAATGACGTCGAGGTCATCGTGGAGCACGAAGAAGACATTCTGGCCGTGGGGCCACGCCCCCCGTCTGAAACCGCGGCCCGCATCGGACAGCATATCGCCAGACTCATCGACGACGGATCCACCCTGCAGATCGGTCTGGATGCTGCATCCCAGGCAACCCTCCAGGCGCTGGCCAACAAAAAAGACCTTGGCATCCATTCCCAGTATCTGACCGATGACATCATGCACCTGTACGCCAAAGGCGTGATCACCAATCGTAAAAAGGGATACAACGAAGGTAAACTGGTGGCGTCGGCCGCGATCGGAACCCGGAACCTTTACGACTTCATCGATGACAACCCCGCCGTCGATTTCCGCCCCTCGGATTATGTCAACGATCCTTTCATCATTTCACGTCACCACCGGATGGTATCGATGAATGTGGCCAAGACCATTGATCTTACCGGCCAAGTCGCCGCCGAGGCATCCGCCCAGACATTTTATGCCGGCGTTTCCGGGATTGCCGATTTTGTCAGGGGAGCGCGGCGAGCCCAGGGAGGCAAATCCATTTTGATGCTGTCTTCAACCTCGGAAGACGGCAAAAACAGCAACATTGTCCCCATGCTCGAGAATACAGCCGTTGTCGTTCCCCGGGGAGATATCCATTACGTGGTCACCGAGTATGGCATTGTCAATCTTTTCGGCAAAAGCCTTCAGGAGCGTGTCATCGCCATGATCGAAATTGCTCACCCTGACTTCAGGGAGCGTTTGTTTGAAGATGCCAAAAAAGCCGGTATGATCGGGCATGAACGGTCACTGGGAGAGGCGACAAAGGGCATATACCCGGTACGGATAGAAGAAACGATTATAATCGACGATGAGGAGATTACCATCCGTCCCGCCAAACCAGTCGACGAACGCCGTATCCAGGAACATTACTACAACCTGCACAAGGAGGACATTTTCTCGCGCTTCTTTCATGAAAAGACCAGCTTCAACCGCAAAGAGGTCGAAACAAAATCACAGATCGACTATGTGAAGGATTTGACGCTTGTGGCCGTTGTGGGAGAGTTCGGTTTCGGTCGGGTGGTTGCCGTGGGGGAAAGCATGTTGTTGATGGACAATAACATGGCTGAAGTCGCTTTCTCCGTAAATCGAAAATATCAGAATAAAGGCCTCAGTCGGCGGATCATGCGAAAATTGGCTGATGCCGCACGGGAAAACGGCCTTGCCGGCCTGATCGCGTATACGGCACCGCACAACCAGGCCATGATACGGCTTTTCAAAACTCTGCCCTACAAGGTAAAGACATCCTACGATGGAGATGGGGTATACTTGAAATGCCGTTTTGATGAATTGGCCTGAGGCGAGCAAAATCAGGTTCAGGTTAAGGGTAACGGTTTCGCCATACCGACAATAAAACGGTTGATTAGCGTATAAAACCACCCGAGGGAGAGCCAAATGCGAAGTCCACTTTCGAGAACACTCATTTTAATTTTAAATCAAGCCCATGAGTATCCTTGAAAAGCTTTTTGAGGGTATCGTAATCGAAAGTAAAGGTGTCCATCGGGTTGACGTCAAGATCATCATCCAGATCGATCCGGCCATCTTTGATATAGAATTCGCATCTTTCATCCGGCGTCGGGGTCCGTTTACACCCTTTTGTATGGTAACAGCGGTCACAAATCAATGAAATGCCCTCCAGTATCTGTTAGCAGCGTTTGAATCGGTCCGGCCATCACCCGGCGCGATTGTCAGCGGCTTCCATATATTCAGCAATTAACATGCCACTCGTGACGCACACAGTATTTATTAGTATTTCAAATAGTTATAAATTAATGCCCTTTCCCTGGCGGAAAGCCGCCTGACACAAAACGGTCAGCCGGATGCCAATTTTCGGCACACAAACCCGACCCTTACCGTTCAACAGGCGCCGCATGGTTTTCGGGACGGGGCTAAAAATGGCCGCTGGTATCCCATTCGGAAAGCCGCGCCGATCCATGCGAAAATCGGTCGCATCGCATGATACCCCATTGGCACCGTTCGATGCGTTGGCAACAGATGCCCCCAACCCTTTATATTTTTATGAAGTTGAGGTTCGACCGATATCATACACCTCATATTTTGTCGGCTGCTCGAGAAACGCTTCCAAATTCGCCTCGGTCGTTACCCGCTGGGCACTCTCCTGCCATCGAATCCAGTTGTCAAGGGATTCCCATGTGGAGACAACGGTAATACTGCGGGCATCGTAATGGTTTACCAGCGTTTCTCCTGAAATGTGTCCGGGCTGATCCATCGCCGCGTGCCGGAACTGATTGAGCAAGGTGAGCGCCTCTTGAGTGTGACCTTCTTTAAAGTGTCTTTTGATGAAAACTTTTACCGCCATTTCAGCCTCCTATCCCTTATGGTCATTCGCTTAATCGCCCGAAAGCTTGGCCTTGTGGGAAAACTCCGGGTTTCGTTACCCAATGGTTCTATAAAAAAAATAACCACTGCCGGCTGATCGACAAGCGAATGCACAACGTGTATTATTAAAATGACAATTGACAACTGCTGAGGTGCATTATGGACTTTCTATATATTTCGCCCGAATTTCCCCCCAATTATGCCAATTTCGTCGTCCAGCTCGATCAGCTCGGCATCAATGTCTGGGGGTTGGGTGAAGCTGATTTTTACACCATGCCCGAGTCTCTGCGCGCAGCAATGAAATGGTATGCAAAAACAGAGCTTCGGGACTTCGAAGCCGTAAAAAGGGCCCTCGCCGATCTAGTATCCATCAAGACGACCAGGGGGTACCCTGGACGATTTGATTGTGTCGAATCCCACAACGAACAGTGGCTGAGGCTGGAAGGGCTGATTAATGAAGAACTTGGCATCAAGGGTATTCGGCCCAAAGACCTTGACCCGCTGAAAAAAAAATCAGTCATGAAAAAAATATTCCGGCAAAACGGACTGACGGTTGCCGATGGTGGTCGCGTGACCGATTTCGATCATGGGATACGGCTTGGCCGCAGCATAGGATACCCACTGATTTTAAAACCAGACGAAGGCGTGGGCGCCGGAGGAATTTATAAAATCCATGGAGATAAGCAGCTCTTGGACCTCCTGCCCGCACTCGAGGGCGACTATGTGCTGGAGTCTTTTGTGGACGGCCGAATTGTCACCTACGACGGACTGACAGATCCATACGGCAAGGTAATTTTTGAAAACTCGCTGATATACGGTGACGGTGTGCTGGAGTACGTTTTGGGCAAGGATACATTTTTTTACGTCAACAAACGGATTCCTGAGGATCTATTGAAGATCGGTCGCCGACTGGTGCCCCTGTTCGACATACGTCGTAAATTCTTCCACTTTGAATTTTTCACCCTCGACGATGGCTATGTTCCGATAGAGATCAACGGCCGTCCACCCGGCGGCTCGATTTTGGACATGATGAACTACAGCATCGACGATGACCTTTACCGCGCCTATGCTCAAATGATCGCCACCGGGGGTGCAGATATTCAAGCGCGGAAAAAATACTATGTCTGTTACCTGGGGCGCAAAGGATCCGATTACTTGCATAGCCACGCAGAAATCACGATGAAGTATGGTCACCGACTCGTCGAGTATGACGAAAATCCACCGCTCTATTTCGATGCCATGGGGCAATACCGCTATATCTTCCGTTCAGAAAACGAAAGTGAAATAGCAGACATCGCTACATATGTTTTGAATAAACAGCCGGAGAGGATAGAATGAGGTGAATTCAATATTATGATATTGGTCTCAGGTATTTCAGGGAGTCTGCTGAACCAACGCGGAGGGAATGATCAGCAGAGCAGCGAAAGCGGGTCCCGCCATGGCGGGATCTGAATGCGTTAGATAGTGTCCATCCATAAATGGCATTTTTTCCGCTGGGCGGCGTTCTCCGCAGGTTTCCGGCTGCGGCGTACGTAAAGTACGCCTCGCCGCAAACCCTTGTGCGGCCTTGCCCAGCGAAAAAAATTCTCATTTATGAATTGGACACTTTACAAAGCCATCCACTTATCGCGGATGGACACTAGATAACCTTGGGAAAGAACAGCGGCAACTCCGGCTCTTAGATTTAGACCACATATGGTGAATTGGGCTGAACAATTTTATATCATTATGAAATCAGTTTTCTTAGGCTTCCTTATGCATGAGTTTGCGCGCTGAAGTCGCTGATGATTCCCTCCGCTCCCGGTTAATGAAAATTCCTCGAGGACTCATGCCTATATTTACTCTGGAAACTATACACTTTAGGTGTCCGCCCGGCAAAACTGGTGGATTTCCGATGAATATTATTGTTGACGGTATATCACCCGCCACCAGATGACCACCGTTTCAACGTTAAATACCATGGGGGTCGTCGGCATCGGTCTATGGGTGCGCAACCTAACGGCCCTCTTTGTCTCCTTCTTCTTCTATATTTGTCGCCGATTGCAGAATGTTGTAGGCCACACCGATTCGACGCACCATCGCCATGAACGTCTTGGGCAGAGGCACTGGACGATCCACCAACAGGATACCGAGCGTTTCGGCTTGCGCGAGCATGGGACCACTGTCGATGCCCTCTATATTGTCGCACAGGAATTGAATCCGCAGGGCATCTGTCAGCGGTATTTTCAGATTATCAAAATTAACGGACAGACCGTCCATTTCGGTTTCAATGCAAGGGCGATTGTCTGCCGTAAACTGTTCAAAATGCGGCGAGTTGTTCGGAGTACCGAACAATTCGTTAACCACGGCGCCGGCCAAACGACCGATGTCAGCCGAATCCTGCCCAGGATATTTTGCCTCCAAATACGGTTTGAGTTCTTTAAATAAAACTATTTTTATGATGTTTACGGCGTCTCTTAGCACCGGCAAAAGCTTGCTTTCAGGTTCCATGGGGCAAAGCCCTTTCAAGCGATAGAAAGGGGCGCCGTCTTCACATCTCGTAAAAGAACGCCCCGCAGTGGTTTTGATTAGTTTCGAAAATACCACCGCCCGGAATTTTTATTCCGCTTTTCAAAAATAAATTCCGAAATACGCAGGGATGGTATCTGTGGTTGGTGAAAAGAACGGTCGAATAACGGAACGCTCATTTGACAGCCGCTATAGGAATCTCACGTGAACAACTTGTATTTTCAATACGCCCTGAAGTGGTTACCAAATTGTCAATCTGCAAATTTCTCGGTCGCGTTTTGTATCGGTTGTTTAATTTTTGAGTAACCGGGTATCAGCGTTTTGGTACTGATGACACCGGGCAACTGGCGGATCTGCTCGTGGACAAACTGCGAGATAATCTCGGCATCTGAACTCAAAAGGTCACGGCTCAGAACGATTTTTATCAGGATATCGACATCTCCGTGAACCGAGTGGACTTCTCGCACCTCTTCCAGTTCAAATATTTTATCGACAACCTTAAACTCCTTTTTGGCCTGAACATTCATCAGAATAAACGCCGTAATCCCTCGACGCATTTCCGGATAATCGCAGTCTTTTTTTTCTGCCATTTGGTTTCTAAATGCCTCCATGCTTTTGGGGATCAACTGGTCGATACCGCTGCCATATTGCCGCTGGCGTCCCATTTCCCATTGATGGGTCGAAATGTAAACATACATGTCCGCGACACTCCGACCGGGAAAAGATTCCATGAGTCGGCCCCGCCGGATGATCATGCAAAGGGGTCGATAGATGGACCGATACCAGTCCCCGGCCGCTTCGGCAAAGGACACGGTATTTTCATGCCCCTCCCCAAGAAATTCCTGATGGGCCGAGATCTGGTTGAGCAACATCGCATATTGCCCGACCTCGGTCAGCTCGATTTCCCTGGTTAACTCGGTCCGGTCGGCAAACTCTGCCCGTTCGCGAAACAGGATGTTCTGCAGGGTGTTGGCTGATGGAATAAATTCAACAATGTGCGCCAGAATCTCATCGTGACCAAGTTCTTTGGCTGCGGCAATGCGGTGGTTGCCATCCATGATGTAGTAATCATCCTTGATCTGGTAAAGCTTCACCGGTGGCAGGGGACAGCCTTCCCGCATCGCTCCTTTGACACGCTGCAGTCGCTCCGATGGTACATGCTGCTTCAACCGAAACTTGTCGTCGAAATCCTGATAGCGCCCAACGCTACCCACTATCCGGTCGATCGGCACCGTCCGGATACCCCGCACCCGGCTGTCGAAAGCCGCCTCTTTCTGCTGTTGGTCCGAGAAATTTCTGACCTTCGATTGGACGGATGCAGACCCGTCAAATCTGCCCCGCCAACGGACGATCGTCGATATCAATCTGGAAAAAACCATAGGTGTTCACCACCTGGGTTGAATCAATCAAGGTGATTCTTTCAGATCCGTCATTAAAGTGGTTGTGTATGTGGCCATGAATAAAGTATTGCGGTCGATAACGGCGTATCAGCCATCGGAAAACCAGAAATCCGCGGTGGCAGAGATCTTCGGCATCGTGCACAAATCGAGGCGGTGCATGGGTCACAATGATGTCGATCCCCCCCCGGCGCCAGATCGTTGGCAACATTCGGAAGACATTGAGCCGCATCTGCCACTCGGTATACTGGTTGGGGCCACCGTTGTACCAATGGCAGCCATCAAATCCCAAGATCTTAATGCCCCTGAACTGCACCAATTTCGAATGGGCCCTGCTGGCACCTAAGGGCGGCTTGGTTTCGTAGCGAATATCGTGATTACCGCGCACATAGTATAGGGGAACCTTGAGAGCGTCGACCAGAAAAGTCAGGTACTCCGGCGGCAGATCGCCACAGGCCAAAACAAGGTCAATCCCCGTAAACCGGTCGGCATCGAACCCAGGATATAATGACGCGTCGACGACATCGGATACGGTCAAGATTTTCATGATATTTTCGGCCAGAGCCCTTGAACAGATAAAACTGTCGCAAAACGCAGAAACCGGAGCATAGTTTTCTATATCGGGCGAAATTTCATTTACCGGATTCGACGCGGTTGTCAGTCCCTACGGCAGATAGTCGATTCGAATATTTGAGTATATCTGACCGATGGGTCGAAGTAAATATCTTCCTTTGAGGATACCGTCGATGAATTGTCGGCTACCGGAATTTTAACCACCGGATCATATCGGTAGAATATCCAAGCAGATGGCTTGACACTCTGGGAGAAAAGGTTAAGATCAATATTTAATTATTTCGACCATGAACAACACGTTACATTTGGATCGCGGACAATCAGTAATTCTCGAAGCGGTTCCCGACCTGAGGAAATGGCCAATATGACACCTTGGATGTATGATGCCGTCAAGATTTTTATAGCGGTTCTGCTCGTTATCATAAACGGTTTTTTTGTCGCCGCCGAATTCGCGCTGGTTAAAGTCCGGATCGGTCGTCTCGACGAACTGGTAAGAAACAAGCGGCCATTTGCCGTCACAGCCCGTTGGCTCGTTCAACGCTTGGAAGGCTCTCTGTCGGCCTGCCAGTTGGGTATTACGATGGCATCCTTGGGATTGGGTTGGGTTGGTGAACCGGCTGTGGCTCACCTCATCCGTCCCTTGCTATACTCGGTAGGGTTGGTTTCTGAGATGGTCATCCACGCGGTGGCCTTTACGGTCGCGTTCGCCTCCATTACGGCGGCCCACTTGGTACTGGGTGAACAGGCGCCCAAAATTGCAGCGATAAGAAAACCGGAAACCATCCTTCTGTGGTGTGCAGCGCCGCTGAAAATCTTCTACTTCTCGTTTTATCCCCTGCTGTCCACGCTCAGTACCGCAACCTCCATTCTGCTCCGCACTGTCGGAATCAAAGGTCAGACCGAACACGACATTCCTCTCGGCGAGGGAGAAATCCGCGCACTCGTTCACCAATCCCACATTCACGGGGAGCTGAGTCGATCGGAGCATCGGCTGATCAGTGCGGTATTCGATTTTGACGAAATGATCTGCCGCCGGGTCATGGTCCCCCGGGGAGAAGTGGTTTTTTTGAATAGCGGCAGTTCAACCAAAGATGCCATCGCGCTGGTGCGAAAGACCAAACACTCGCGCTACCCGGTATGCGAAGGCTCAATGGACAGGGTTGTCGGCGTGGTTCACGTCAAAGATATGATCGGTTTGCCGGATGACGGACCTTCCGACCTGGAGTCGATCACACGCCCACCTCAGTTTGTACCCGAAACCATACCGGCCCGTCGCCTATTGCGTCAGATCCAGGCCACGCACCAGCATATGGCCTTTGCGGTTGATGAATACGGTTCGGTAACAGGTATCGTCACTCTCGAAAATATTCTAGAACCGATCATCGGATCAGTGGAAGACGAATTCGATAACGAGCAGCCGGATATCCTAAAGGAAGGGGACAAACAATTCATGGTGGCCGGAAACACGTCTGTTGAGGACGTCAATAGAAATCTCGGTTTGACCCTTGACCCCAGCGGGGTCGACACGATTTCAGGTCTCCTCATGGCGATGACAGGCAAGGTACCGGCAAAGGGTGACCAGATTTCCCTACCGGGGGCTCTGGTGGAGGTCATTGAGGTGCAAGACCGACGCACGGTGCGTGTCCGCATGACGCTTGAAGATCTACCGCCGGAAATGGTCTGACAATTCGAAAGAATCAAATGGAAATAATAATTACTGTACGAAACCGCGCATGCACGCTGGCAATCGCTAAAAAGATCAGGATGCGCAATCGCTAAGCGGGAGAAAATATGCCATCCATTGAATTCGTGTGTGATCAATGCGACCACAGATTTACTCGACTGGTTTATAAAGGTGATGATGCCGGTGACTCTCGCTGCACCCGCTGTGGGAGTCACCGTGTGAGACGGCAACCGGGTCCTCAAAGCGTATTCGGAGATAGAGCGCCATTCGGCGCACTTTCCAAAGATAGAAACTGAACGCGCTGAGGCCGCGGCGGTCGCCGCAACAGCAGCGAACAGCCCAGCTGGTCGCGTCATTCGGTGTGGATCCAGCCCTGAGTTTTATTTCAAATCCTGGGGGACTAACGTGTGGCTACCAGATGAAAATTTGACAGGATGGATTCGAATGTACGGATATCTTTTTCGAAATAATACCGTTGGGGGGCGGTGAACCTGAGACTGTAGTAAACCCGTTCATTAATGAAACCATAGTAAGCGGTTTTTAGGAGAAGCCCCTGTTGGTTGCGGTAGCTGTAATGCAGCATGAATCCGTCATGCCCGTCGATTATGGCCGGTGTGTTCTCCAAAACGGATAAGTTTTGTACAGCCCTGTCAGAAGACAGGTCGTCAATAATGATCTGCGCGGCTTCCTGGGGCAGCATATGGGCGGTCAGGCGTTTGCGGGTATGATAAAAGGCTTGATCGATGCGGCGTTCCTGCAACAGAACATACTGAAGATAAGGCCCATCACGCGAAATCATTATGTTCCCACCGGAATCAAACTTCATCCAACCTTGGGGGATATCAACAATGTAACCCGCGGCATTCAGACGTCCGTCGACGGGGCTCCAGGTAGCACAACCGCCGATGAGGCTGAATAAGACAAGGATTGTGAGTGCCATTTTCATAATCATTACCGTTTGGGCAATCGGGTTCGTGACCGTTTATCTGAATCTCTCCAGCCGGCATACGGGTGTCACTTAGAGGCGTCAGGGCTGGATTTGGCTGATATATTTCCGGAGGTAAGCATTTTCCGGGGCATCCGGCGCCAACGTAAGGCTGGCCTCCAAGTATGGCTTGGCCTGCTGCGACAGACCCGTTTTATAGTAAAGCAATCCGAGAGCTCGGTAAGGTTCGGGATAGCTGTCGTCAAGACCGATAGCTCGCTTGAAGCACGATTCGGCCCGGGTGACGTCAGTTCCGTTGTGGTCCTGCTGACGGTAAATTTCTCCCAACAAATAGTGGCCCCGGGCATCATCGGGCCACAACGTCAAATATCTCTCCGAGGCTTGCAGCGCCTGCTCGAATCTTCCCGCCTGGATTTCTAAACCGATATTCTCTATCAGAAGATTTTGAATATGTTCTCCGTAATTCCCGATCTCATCCAATGCGTTGCGGTTTTGGGGCTTCAAAATTTCCAGAAATTCCTTACATTTTTTAATACGGGCCTGCAGCCGGGGATGCGAACCTGAGATGACCGGCTCTTTCAGGTTTTCCCTTGACATCTCTTCGGCCAGGTGGCCGAAAAGCCGCAAGGCTTCATAGGGATCGTAGCCGGCGCGGATCATGAACTTCAATGCATCACGATCTGCCTCATATTCGGCTTCGTGATGGTAACCGGACCAGACACATTCAATGCGCCGACGTATCTGAGCACGCGATGCAGATGCGTCCCGATCAAGTGACTGGTGGGAAAGCTCGCTTCCTAAACGGCGATGGAATCGTCGAATACCGTTAGCGGCATGGTTTTTTACGTAATGAGCCAATTCATGTGCTAGCAAAGCTGCCAACTGGGCCTCGTTCTCAAGGCGTGCCAGAATCCCGGTTTGGATATAACAGGTGCCGTCCGGATAAGTGAAAGCATTCAGGTGGGGATCCTTGATCATTTTTACCCTGAAACCACCGTGTGGGGAAACGGCCCTGGCATCCAACCGCTCGGCGACCCGGTTCAAATATGGCTCCAGTACCTCGTTGCGGTAGAGTACTCCGCTGTTTTCGAGAAGCTGCTGATCCTCTGAGGCCAATTCCATAAGGGCCCGGACATCCGCCTCTTCAGAATCCAGGGACGCCAATTCTGCAGCCCAGACCCCGGTGCAATAACCGCACAGAATTAGGACAATGCCCCCCATCCGCCGCCACCTGCTCACAGCCTGCCCTCCGGGAAGTCAGCCAGAATATTCTTAACGAGTGCCAGAGTGCCGTCAAAACGACCCTCTCCGGCAGTTAGCTTGCCCCCATTGGCACCATACCAAAGAATCGTACCGGTGCCATCCGCCAGACCGAGACTGACATAGCTTCGTGCCTGCTGGTCCGAAACTTTGTACAGTACGCGAACGAATACAAAAGCATCGGCGTCATTCCTCTCTCGCAGAGCAGCTAAAGATCCAACCGAAAAATTAAAGTGCGCTTTCTTGGTAGGGAATATATCTGGCCCGAAGGTGTGAAGTTGGATCGATTTGTTGACAGCCCGATAGAGAGCGAGAATCTCTTGCAATTCGGCGTTTTGGGACATTTCAATCTGAGGAAAAGTCAATACGCGGTAGTCTCTGGCCATTAATTCACTAACGAGAGTGCGTTGAACGTCTTCGTTGACGGCCTGACTCCAATCTCTACGGTGAATGAGGCGGCCATCTGGCATCTCCTCGTAAATGATAACATCCGCCGGGAGAATACAGAGGATCTTGATCGGCTCAATTTTATCGCTGAATTCAGGATGACGTCTTTCCGTCGAAGCCGCGCAGGCCATTAACCAGCAACTCAGATACAATAAAAGGAGTGAGCGACGAAATAAGATAAATTTATGATGAAAATCTGTTTTGGGCGCCAATTTCAAGTGCCTTGTCAGCTAAAACGATACGCTGGAATGAATTTGGATCAGCTCCAGAAAACCAAGCAAGAATCAGGCCACAGTCCCTTTTTCAATTTTTTGATTAATTATTAGACAGTTAATTACCCAAGAGCCGTAAAACGGGCACTATTGCGTCAAAAATCGTCACATTGCATGCCAAAATTTGCCGGGATGACAATGGTATGACACTGTATTTATGTTGCATGGGAAAGGTGTCCGACGATGTAAGCGATATGTCCGTAAGTCGTATGGAATCTTATAAATTTTAGCACGATTTCCCTTGACAAACGCCGACGAGTCAATAAAGTTGCTTATGTTGAGGAGCTAGAAAAATTTTTCAATCGGAAACCGGGGGATTTCAGGGTAGCCGTTGGAAAGTATGAATCAAAGGAACTTTAAAGGGAGGAGGAAAAGATGAAAAAAGTGATCATTGCAGGTTTGGCATTGGCGTTTTTGGCGGGTTGCGGACACACGGCCAAGGAATCCGAATTTTTTGAACACAGGGCCATGTATAAAAACTTGGATCATGCGAAATTCAGCATGGCGGGTTACAAAAACCCGACGGCCCAAGATGCCCAATCTTCCGCCGAGCAGGAGTGGTGGGGAATTGACATACCTTACGTTCCGGCCAAATAACGATTGGTCGCCGACGTAAGCGTTACCGCGATGGGCCAAGAATGCGGCAACTGATATGCACGTGCAGAATATGATTTCCGGATTTTGGGTAAATTTAGGTTTCGGGCCCTTTTAAGAAATGTTCACGGGCCCTTATCGTCAGATTTGAAAGCCGTTGGTTGTATACAGAAAAACCCCGGATGCAATACATTCGGGGTTTTTCTGTTAAGCGCGAATACCTGACCTCCCTTTACCTACCATTTCCTTCTCAAGGCCATGTTTTTTTCGATTGAAATCCTGTGACCTGTGATTACCTTAGATTCCTGACGTAAACGAAAAGTCGTGGAGCCTAAACGCTGACTGCTTCAAGCGCAATCGTTACCCCCAGGATGCTCCATTTTGAAAAGGCGCCACCGTTGAAAAAATCAGGCGTCATCCAAGGCGTTACCCTCCAATAAAAACTCTCCGACCGCTCGTTTCGTTGAATATTCAGGCTTACCTGGTTAGGCGTCAGAACCATTGAATTTCATTACCAGCGAGCCGTATTCATCCTGTTACATTATTGATTTTAATTGTTCGGTTGTGTCCTATAGCAGAATTCAGCACAAGTGGATCCTGCTAAAGGCAAATATGGTGATCTGATATGCTCAGGAAAACCTGCCGCGTCTGCGGAAAACAATTCCGAGTTCCTCCCAAACAGGCAACCCGCGCTTACTGCGACCGTGCGAGTTGCCGGGATGAAAGGCGCCGTAGACAATTGGCTCAGGAAAGGCGAAAATACCGCCTGGTCAAGAAGGGCTTAAAAAAAATATCGAGCAGGGAAAAACCCGATCTGGGGCGAAGATGCCGTAGATGCGGGGATAACTGTTACCCGAATTATTTTTACTGCCCCGAGTGCCATCGTTACGTGTCTTGCAACGACTGGAAGGAAGGAGATGGCGAAACCTGTGTATGCTGACAGGTTTGGGCAGATTGTTGTTTTGCCTTTTCTTGCTGGAAACCAGGACGTTTTTTAACACTGTGCCCAACCAGAGCTATTCGCGCCCGTTCTACGATCTAAAATTGTAATCAATAATTGCTCGCACCATCTCTGTTGCCCTTGTACCGAGTTTCTCTCCATGAACCGCCAATATGCCGACACATATGCCATCGGTCTCGCCCGGTGGCAGAGCAAAAGCTGTCACCCAATCGAATTTGAACTGATCCGTGACATCGTTTATGGTTCCGGTTTTTGCTCCCAGATCAAAATTTCTGAACATTTTACGCCGGCGCAGTTTTCGGAAAGTCTTACGACCGGTTCCATAATTGACCGTATCCTCCATCATCAATTTCAAATCATTGGCCGTCTTGGTACTGATTGATGCGCCCAGCGTACGGTAATGACTTCGGTAAACGACAGCTTGGGCGTCATCCCTGACGGTGTCGATTACCCGCGGGGCCACCATTTTACCGTTATTCACGATCGTACAGGACAGCAGGGCGGCATGCAGGGGGGAAACCCTCGTTTCCTTGTTGAAGCCCGAAGCGATTTCAGCCAATCCAAAATCATCCTCGGGAACTTCTGTGGCGCTCATCTCCACCGGGATGTCAAAGGGGATCGGTCGATTGAAATAAAATTTACTGGCATAATCGGCCATGACCTGTGGTCCAAGAACATGGATCCCCAGTTTACCGAAAACGGAATTGTTGGACGCGGCAAACGCCTTGCGTAATTTCGTCTCGGTTGTGTAACGTCCCCGCCGCTCCTTCAGCTGGTTTTTATATAAAGTGTGCCGGCTGCCATTAAAATAGAGTTTTTTTTCCGGTGTGTAGCCAGCCGCTTCAAGTGCTGCAGCGGCCGATACGATTTTGAACAAGCTGGCCGCAGGGTATTCGGCCTTCAGGCATAGATTGGCACTGTTGCCATTTTTGTCATGGCTGGACATTGCCAGGACTCTCCCGTCGTGGGGATTGAGTACCACCACCGCGGCCTGAAGTGTTTTGGAACGATTGAGCATTCGATCAATGTATGATTGCAGTTTGGCGTTTATCGTCGTTTTAAACGTATAGCGAACACCGCCATCCTCCACTACCAGCTCTTCACCCAACTTGAACCCGTTTCCATTCGCCGGCGATAGGATCGTCGCAATCTTCTTGTGGGAGAACTCTTCAGGCTCACGGAGGTGTGGCTGTGGCTTTGCTTTTGGTGCAGCTGTTGGCGCAGCTGTGACGGTCGGCTGAATCCGGCTACTCAACCAAATCCCGGCCAAAGTCATCAAAACAATACCGAAGACAGCCCAACCGGCCAAGAAAAGCTTCTTTTTATAACGGGCAAGCATGGCCTCGCGTTTGAGTTTATCTTGATAAGCTCGCCACTGAGTTTGATGATGCATGTTGATCCGCTTGATAAACGACAGGTTCGTATAGCGTCACAAAAAAATCCAGGTAACAATCGCGGACCTTACGTATCATTCATCGTTTTTTTTGACAACCCGTTCTCCGACCAAACCTTTTTTTCCTCGGGTACCGGGGCCGGTTATGCCGGGAACGGTGCTGTCAACCGGCGGCATTAAACACCGATAGACCCAAAGTGCATTATAGAAAATCTCCGAGTAAATCTAAATCGTATCGACTTTACATTCGGATTTTGAAAACCGAATGGGCTTGTGCTATATAAGCCAGAATATCATCCCAACTGGGCAATTCACCCAGGGCCCTGAAGTCAACAACCAACATAGTTGGAGGTCACTCCCATGCGAAAAATGCAACTTTTCTTAATTATCGTAATTCCCGTAACGCTACTCGTATCCGCCTGCACCAAACCGATCGTGAGCTCGGGACCTTCAGGATCGTCAGCCTATGAATCCGAAGCTCAGCGGCAGGCCGGCGAAGGCGGAGCCGGCAGCATTTCGGAAGAGTCCCTCGGCGGCACCGGTTCGGGCGACGCGACAGCACTGTCACCAAGTGAAGCGGCCGCAGCACGCGAGGCATTCGAAAATGAGGATATCTACTTTGACTATGATAGTGCCTTGCTGAACCCTCAGGCCCAGGAAATCTTGCGCAACAAGGCCCAATATATGAAGGACAACTCCGGCATTCTGATCATCATTGAAGGGCATTGCGACGAACGCGGAACGAATGAATATAACCTGGCCCTGGGAGAACAACGCGCCAGGACAACCCAACAGTATCTCATGGCATTGGGGATTGCTGCATCCCGTATAACAACGGTCAGCTACGGGGAAGAACGTCCCGTTGACCGTGGTAACTCCGAAGACGCCTGGAAACAAAATCGGCGGGTCCATTTCATTATTACACGCTAACCCGCACTTATCCGAATTCCCTTGCATAAGGTCGCCGGCGGATGGTTCTGCCTGCGAGAAACGCGGTCCTCGGCTCCGCTTTTGCCAATTTCGGGAGATAAACACACGCATACGGTGCCTGGTCAAAGAGATCCTACTCTATCCGTGCGGCAGTCATTCTTGGCACCCACGCTGGGAATGTCTCTCATGTTCATCATCTTCCGGGCCGGTAGGCTGCTAATGGGAATTGCCGCTATCCACAAGGATTCGCTCTGACAACTGTATTAATTATTACTAAAAATCGGGAATAAAAAATTCTTTCGGATAGCTTACGACGAAGGACATATTGATTTCCCGCTTTTCGGAAGGAGCAAGATCGAAATTCCACCGCATGACCCCTTCGCGGTCATTAACATTCTCCTCATTGGGCTTGGGGGTTATGACAAGATCATTGACCTCAATCCGGTCTGTTCGTGATACCGGGATGTTGTCAACGACCTTCACCACTGCCGGAATACTCTTGAGATTCTCGACCGTTATCTTGTATGCCACCTCACGTACAACGGTATCTCTCTCAACCTTGCCGAAAAAGGTAGTCTCTTTGATCTTGTCGCGAATTTTCTCCCGTTTGACGGCCACCTCCCGATCAGCACCAAGGGCCAGGTCAAAGCTTTCCCCGGCCCGCTTCTCCGCCAGATGGGTCTTACCGACGTATCGACCATCGAAATAAATGTTGAGGGGCCCGGGCAGCAGTTCCTTATCCGCTCTGATCCGGGCAACCAGATAAGTTCGCAGACTCTTTTGCGGTACGATTAAATGCGAAACGGTGCCCTGCAAACTTTTTGTAAAGAGGGGCAGAACCGTTTCTTTGTCCCGGGATTCGATGTCTATCGGCTGCGGTAGAACATACTCAAATGACAAAGGTAGTTGGCGCACTTCTGTCTTGGCAAAATCCGCCTCCTCCGGTCTTGCTTCCGCATCTGCCGATTCATCCACCATCAGGGCCGGCGCTGACTTCTGCGCGGCAACACCAGACCGTCCTGCAATTCGCGCCATGGGACGCGGCGCGTCGAGTATCCAGCTCGAAAGAGACGGCAGGCGAACACCTCTCAAGGGAATTACGTTTGAAATGGAAAGGGTCGCCGATGACCAATTTTCACCCGACTTCTGGACAATCTTTGCAAACATGGTCAGGTCGATGGCATCAAATCCGGAGGATACCGAAACTTTATAGAGGGGCGACCAACCGGCATTGCGGACAAGATATTGGGTTTCAACCCTGATGTTTTGCGACTTCGCGGAATTGAATTGAATCTCGATGACTTTGGCTTTGGTTTTGGCGCCGCTCTGACGGGCTTGCAGTTCCTCTTCCAACGCCGTGATCTCGGCATCCCGTTTTTTCAGTTCAATGTCAAGGGACTGCAGTCCCGAATATATTTTCCCGAAACCGGTATCTAGAAAAGCGAGCGTATTTTCGAGATCTTCAACAGTCGGCAGCCGGGTCTTGATGTCCTTAGGTATTTGGGTTTGTGAAAAGTCGAGGAACGCACCCAGAAAACTTGCCTTATTCTGAAGGATCCGCTTTTTGTCCACCAGCTCCTGGCGGTTGTTTTGCAGCGCCTCGATCTTTTTTACGATGTTCTTGATAATATCCTGAGGGGCTTCGACGACCGGCAACTCTTTGTATTGAACACTGAGGATTTCCCCCTCGCCGAACACCCGTGCCGTGACCGAATCCGTGTCGATACGGAACGCATCGATAGAAATCTGAATTTCATTGACCCCTTGATGGACGTCCATTCCCGCTTTCCTGGTGACGAGCGCCTGGTTTGAGAACAGGGTAACATCGCTGATGGTCGTGGGCACATTAATTCCGCCAAAAGCCGGAAAGTTAAGTGCAATTACAAGCAACAACGCGGCGATCCATGATTTTCTCATTGGTCCTCCAGTTCTGGAATTGCCAATCATAATGACCGACACGGCCGGTCTCCTTTTCCAACCCGGCCGAAACAACAGTCAATTCAGCGTCTAAACACTATCACATCATATCGCGACGAACAACCGGATAGCATTGCCCTGTATGTCAAGAGTCGTGACAGTCAAGTCTATGGCTGTCTGGTTGCGGAACCTACGGTTCCGCTTTTTGCTGGCGACAGAATCAATCGATCCATATTCAAATTCGATGAAGCTCGCCGAGCAATGGCGGTCACCCTGCCCGGCAGAACGCCTTTCGTCAAGAGAGTGTGGCCGGCTGAGGCTTAAATTTTAGGTTTTATTATTTTTTTTTATGCGGCATACTAATTGCTGGTTATCTTTGATCTCGGAACGATCACGATAAACGCTCTGACTCGAATATTGATTCACTTAATTATATTAAAATAAGGGTAAAACAGATGAAAAAGAAAAGGACAGCGCAGGAAGAAATTACCATAATTGGTTTTGTGGATCCCTTGGATGAAGATGATGACAATTCCGGTGTAATGATTTCCACTGAAGATGAAGAATACATTGTCGAAATGAACCGGACCGGGGAAAAACTACTTAACATGATCGATGAGGAGGTTCAGGTCACCGGGCGGCTTTCCACCAGCGAGGACGGAACGAAATCGCTCACGGTGACGCATTTCGATTATGCGGTAGATGACGGGGAGGACGACGACGATTAGACGGGAGTGCCCCCCCCGGAATGACGCCTATTCTGCAAGCTGCAGAGAAAAGCAAAGTACGGATAGGCTCTTAGGTCAGATGGCAATCGGCAATATACTGATTGCGGATATTACAAAAGAGACGGTCTCCGGCGCTGCCGCTTGAGACTGAAACCGATAATCAAGCCAAAAAGTAGAACCCCGGCTCCAGCCAGAAACCACTTGATCGCATAACTCCTTTCGAGCTTCGTGACCTGTTCCTCCAGCAGTTGAGCCTTGTTGGTCTCCTCTTGAAGCCGGGCCGACGTTTTTTCAAATTTGGCTTTCAAGGATAGAAATTCCCCCGATTCCGCCTTGAGAGTCTCATATTCGCTGCGCACCTGTTTCAAATCCTTGTCGGTTGTGTTGAGATTTGTTGAAAATTTTCTATTTTCACCTTTAATCTCGTTGTTTTCCTTAACAAGGGCCGCATTCTGAGCCGTCAAACTGTTGTACTTTTCCTCGAGTCTTTCCAGTGTAATCCTGCTCGTGGGCTGCGGCGTCAGGTAGCGGGTCAATACCCACCCTTCGCTGCCTCCCGATGTTCGCACCTGGGACCATTCTTCACCTTTCTGAATTATATCCAAACGCTGACCGGACTGGAGAAACGTCAGAATCTTATTTTGCAGGCTCGGGCCTGTCCTCAGTGTAATCTCGACGATGTCGGTCACGTACATGGCAGCGGCATGAACCGGGCCAGTGAACAGCATCAAGCAAGCCCCAACGAACACAATACGTTTCATCAACAACTTCATGGTCTTCACTTTCTTCAATAGGTTTACGGATTTGAATATGAATGGCGTTTGCGCCCCGGCGGAATCGGCAATACAATGCTATCGCTTCCGTTCTCCGACTTTACCTTCATTGCCCCTAAACGCACCAACACGTCAGAAAACCGAATCAATGCCCATAGAATCTCATAAATGGGATTGTCCTTCAAGTACCTTTTCTATGTTAGACTGACGCCACCGAATTTGAATTATACTATATACCGATTTTTGCCCCAGATCGCAACCATGGAAGGGGCGTTGTCCCCGGTAGGGAATCCCTGATAATAGCCCCGTGGAAATATTGGTCAGTCCGCTCTACTGCTCATCCCGGCGATTGTGGCATAATTGGTAGTGCCTGTGTCTGCAGGTTGAAGGGTTGATCGGTTTTAGTTTATATGTAAGGATTCAAATTAATTTCAGTAACTGACGCGAGGATCGGTAATGAACAAGAAAATATTCGATTATATTTCTAAGATGCCGCATTTTTCAATGTTATCGAGAGACATTCGCGAAAAAATCGCCGCGCAAGCCGCTGAGGAATCACATCCAGTGGGGAAACGCTATGCAGAGCAGGGTCTCACCCTTATCGACAGCATTTTTATCGTAGAAAAGGGTGTTCTCTCGCTTTATAACGAAAAAGAAGATGCGGATAACCCGACCGGGTTCATCAAGCCGGGCGAAGTGTTCGGGGGTATAACAATCCTGCTTAACGGCGGCATATCGCTCCGGACCGTCATCGTTGAAGAGGCCTGCACCGGTCTCAAGATTCCGAAAGAGATCTTCCAGGATCTGTGCACGCGGTTCAAATCCTTCTATGAATATTTTCTGGTACACTTCAGTAAAAACATATTTGATGCGTCTTTGGCGTCTATTATTGAAACCGGTCAGACCAAACACTATCTGTCCGGGGTGATGCCCTTCTCTTTTCTACCTGCGGAGGAAATTGAAACGATCGTTTCACAGCTGACCATGGTTAAGTACCCGCGGGACACCATTCTGTTCGTCCAAGGCCGAACCCGGATCGGATATCTCTATATCCTGCAGAAAGGGGCCGCGGAGCGATACTATGAAGACAACAAGAAAAGGACAATGATCGAAATACTGGGCGAAGGGGATATCTACGGCGGAATTTCAATGCTTTTGAATGATGGCATATCGGTACGAACGATGCGGGTAACGGAAAATTCGTACTTCTATCTTTTGCCCAAACAACCATTCATTGACATCTGCAACCGTAACGAAGCGTTTACCGAATACTTCACGGATATTTTCGGCCGGCGCATGCTTGAAAAATCCTATGCTGCCATCATCGCCAAAACCGTGCGCACCCAGGAAGAAGGGCTTCAATTTTTCAACCAACCGGTCTCCGGCATCTATACGCGAAAGCCCATATTCGGCAGTATCGATCTGACGATCCAGGAAGCAGCGCAAATGATGGGGCGTGAAAAAATCAGTTCCATATTCCTGAAAACAGCCATCGGAAAATGTGTCGGCGTGGTAACCGAGAGAGATTTGGCCCGCAAGGTAATCGCATCAGGTCTTGATTTTAAACGCCCGGTAGCTGAAATCATGTCGTCACCGGTCCGTATGATTCCAGACCAGGCCTTAGTGTTTGAGGCACTCCTGTTGATGATGCGTGAGGATATTCGCCACTTGGCTGTCATAAACGCCAGCGAAAATGTCGTCGGGATACTTTCCAGCCGCGATCTGCTCTCAGCCCAGGGACAATCCCCGTTGTTTCTCTTGCGGGAAATTACGGAAGCGAACACCATGGACCAGATTATCGCCCGGCATGCTCGTATGCCGGAGTTACTTCGCAACCTGATCACCAACGGCGCCAAAGCCCAGAATCTGAACCGGTTCATTACCACAGTTTCAGATGCCATACTGAAAAAGATCATTGGGTTCACCCTGGAAACACTGGGCCCCCCGCCGGCCAAATTTGTTTTCATGATTCTGGGAAGTGAAGGACGACTTGAGCAAACACTAAAAACCGATCAGGACAACGCCATCATCTTTGACGATGTGGATCCAGATAATGAGCCCGTCGTTCGTGAATATTTTCTGAAGTTCGGGGAAACCGCCTGCAAGCTATTGGATCAGGCCGGATATGCATTCTGCACCGGAGGCGTGATGGCTCAAAATCCCAAATGGTGCCAACCGCTGTCGGTTTGGAAGGAATACTTTTCAGCCTGGATACATGCGGCCGAGCCACAAGATCTCCTCCAGGCAAGCATCTTTTTCGATTTTCGCCACGGATATGGGGAAACGTCCCTGATAAATGAATTGCGCCGTTATCTACTAAGTTCCCTTGAAGGTTGGTCTGGATTTTTTCGCCACCTGACCGAAAACGCTTTGCACTTCAAACCGCCCATCGGTTTTTTTCGGAATTTTGTGGTCGAATCCAAAGGGGAGCACCGCAGCGCCTTGGACATCAAAAGCGCGATGACACCGATCGTCGATTTCGCCCGTATTTACGCATTGAAAAATAAAATTGAGGAAACCAACACCCTGGACAGGCTGAATCACCTCCAGCTGAAGAAAGTGATCACCCCGCAAGAATATGATGAGCTCGAAAAAGCTTACAGCTTTTTGATGCAGCTGCGATTTGTCCGGCAGGTGACCGCAATGATCGATGAAAAGAGCGCTCCGGACAATTACATCAATCCGAAGAAACTGACCAGTATAGAGCAGAAAATGTTGAAAGAAATATTCAAACGGATCGAAAAATTTCAAACGAAACTGGAGTTCGAATTCACCGGCCTGGTGTGAAACATTCGCGTGAGCCGATATCCCTCTGCACCCCGACGCCATGCGGTTTATAACCGCACAGCTCAATAATCCTGTCGGCCCTCTTTTGTTTCAGCGACAACAAAAGCGTCGATCTGGCGCCGGAGATTTTCAGTACAGGCTGCAAATTCGCAGCCGATCATGACATGTGCGAATTGGGATTCATCGATTATCCATTTGACGACCAGCTTTATCCCGGAGAGAAATTTCAGTTGTTTTTGGCCCTCGGTCCGGAGAAGTAAGAGCGTGGTTCCGGAACGAATCCCAACCGATTCTTCGCGCTGGGGGATAAACCGTAAGCCTCCGGCGCCAATGTCGGCAATTTTGAAAGCCACTTCGACATCATTGGGGAGTTGCAACACACCAAAGATTTCATCAGCAGCTGAAAACATAATCCGTTTGAATTGTCTTCTATCGTCGCCGTCGTAAACGCTTTTCATTCGATTTCCCGATCAGGTAAACGGCAGATATGCCGGATCATGCAGAAACTCTCATACAGGCATGCAGAGGATGGCCTCAATTCGGGTTTCGAAGATTTTGGCCGCATAAGCGGGTTTGATGAGAACTGCCGTGTCCGCGCCGCTGCCGCTGCCGGCCACGGCAACCACACGGTCGCCCGAGGCTATGAATCCGTGTTCGGCGGCCATTGTAGAAATCTCAACGCAAACCTTCATCCCCTGCCCGAACATCCTCAAGGTATCTGCTAGAATATTCAAAGGCATAAGACCGCTTTTGTATTTATTTTCAAGCCCCCGCTCCACACCGCTGAAGGCATGGATCCCCCGCACAATCCGGATATCTTTACCAACGAGGGCCGCAGCATTGCGATTAAAGGATTCAACTTTATCGGTGTACTTGATGCCGGCCCCGTATGTAACGGCAATGATTTCAAGTGTCGGTTTCGACATCGTTTGAAGCTTGAAAGCTGTTTCACCGGTGGATGAAGCCACAACGATTTTTGTGACACCGGCCTCCTCGCATCCGGCGATTGCAATCTCGAGAGCCTTATCGGTATTCACGACACCCTTCTCTTTGAAATAGTAAATATTCTTCTCAATACCTTCTGCCATGATGCCTCCTTTATTTTAAGAAACGAGTATATTGGTGTTTTATGACCGTTCCAGGCCTTGGCATGACCCTCTATACCGATTATTTCCGACGGCCTTTCCATTATCACGATCATACGATTTGTTCAAAGGATGATGAAAACGAGTTCACAAAACTGTGGCCCGGAGTTCACACTTTTATCGATACCTCATTGGGGTCGACGCAAACAACCATTTAAAAATATTGGAATAAAATTTAAATACACTGTGGCACAAATAATGCTTCAATCATATAAATGACCCTGAAAGGGGGGCGACCATGAACAGGCTGAAGAACTCAATCAGGAAAACAGTCCGTTGGTTTGAACACCAATTCTCGCAAAGACTCCTCACCCGACTGCTGAGACCGACCCGGTTTTGATCGGCACCCGTTCTTTCCGATCGTCACAGCGTCCCTGCAAACGAACGAAAATCAATAAAGGGGGGTGACACCAAGATGGCCAATCACAGCAATTCCAGCGGCAAAAAACGCTTAATCCGCCAGTATAGGAAAAAATTCCGCACCAAAGAAAACCTCAACCATTACTCCGAAAAAGACTTTCGCGCCGCCGAGAAAAAGTACCTCAAGTTGTGCCTGACCAGAGGTCAGTGCTGAAACACCCGTGTCATTTCGATCATCGGGGCCGCAAAGGTACATTGTCCACAAACAATTCATGAATCTCTCGAGTTGATCTGCGTAATGACAATTTCCCCGTGGCCGTTCGGGAAGGTTGCCGGGAGCGTTCCTGCAAATCATCCAAGAACCGCCATCGGCCATGGACCTTCACCCAGGTGAGGTGCTGATCGATGCCGGCAAGCCGTATCTCCCAGCCGTTCTAAATCCATCGCCGGCGCTGAAACAAAATATTTTCCCTTGACGCGGCCAGTGCCTGTGATTAGCGATAGATATTACGACAGGGATCGTTTCTGTCCCATGGTGCAGGTCTTATGCGAATAAAATGAACCGACTGGAAAGGAGTGGTACTGATGGACAAATGGGAATGCCCCTGTGGCTATATCTATGACCCGGATGAAGGTGATGCTGAGAGCAACATTCAAATCGGAACGGCTTTTGAAGACCTTCCTGACAATTGGGTCTGCCCCAAATGTGGTGCAGAAAAAGAGTTTTTCGAAAAACTCGATTAGCCTGGACCACATGAGATCATCTTGTGAGTAAAACAAATGCTAGAGTGGTTGATAATTGGCGGCGGTATCCACGGGACGTATCTGTCGCACCTGCTGGTCAGCCAGTTAGATGTCGACCGTGACGATGTCAGGGTTCTCGATCCCCACAGAGAGCCTCTGGCGGCCTGGAAGACGTTCACTGCCAATTGCGGAATGAATTACCTCCGCTCGCCAGCGACCCATAACATCGATCTCCCGATTCTATCGCTGTATCGATATGCCAAATCTTCGATGGAAGAAGCGATCGGCGCCTTTATTCCGCCCTATAATCGCCCTTCCCTGCCCCTGTTCAACACACACTGTGACCACGTCATACGGCACAACCGGTTGGGGGTTCTCCGGATTGTCGGTCGGGCTTTGGCCCTCGAAAGAAACGGGCGGTCGATTACGGCCGCAACCACGGCAGGCCAGGTGAAGGCCCGCAACATAATACTGGCCATCGGATTGGGAGAACAACCCTATTGGCCGGCATGGGCACGTAATCTGAAAACATCCGGCGCACGGATAAATCATCTATTCGATTTCGATTTCAGGCCCGCAAAAACATCGACGTCCTCGGTGACGGCCGTTGTCGGTGGCGGCATATCGGCCATACAGAGCGCCTTAAAACTGTCTGCGATTCTGCCAGGTAAAGTGCGACTGATCTCCAGGCACCCTCTTCGGACAAGTCAGTATGATTTCAATCCCTGCTGGATCGGACCGAAGTGCCTCAAGGAATTTCAGCTCAACGATTTCGCTAAGCGCCGCAATTCAGTCGACCGTGCTCGTATCCGCGGCAGTGCTCCCAGTGAGGTCCTGGAGGAATTTCGTCGTGCTGTTGCCGCGGGCCGGCTGGAATTTCAGCAGGATTGTATCCGAGACACTTCAACAAATGGGCAGCGTATCCGCTTGACAACAGATACGGGCATTGGACGGGCCGATGCCGTTGTCTTGGCAACTGGCTTCCATCCTGAACGCCCGGGGGGACCCTTCATCGATCAGGTTATCAGGGATTTCGGTTTAAAATGCGGAACGTGCGGCTATCCGATCGTCGGAAAGGATCTCAGGTGGTCCGATAACATCTTCGTTACTGGCCCTCTGGCTGAACTTCAGCTGGGGCCCTGCGCCAGAAACATTGTCGGCGCCCGCAATGCCGGTCGCCTCCTTCTCAACATTTGACCATTGCTCAGAAAAGCACTGCTGGAGCCATCTTGGCACGCAACATGGCATACTACCGAAGACGGTGAACAAGTTGACAGCAAAAATGGGTCGCTCCCTTTTACGTATTCTCGTGCACGTAGATCCGGTGATGATCGCCAGCGGGGATTATCTCGCACCAAACGAATTCACATGTTGATTTAACGCGCCGACGAATTAAATTCTAAGCAGGAACAACTTGCTTAGGGTATCATTCAGATATCAGCAGCGCCTGTGCGGTAGAAAAGTACCCGCCGGCAAGAACCAAACAAAAAACGGAGGTGTCTAATGACCAATCTTGGTGCCCGTTCTCCAGAGCGCATCGGCTCTGGAGAACTAAGTGCACTAGATAACTGGTTTGGCGTCGGTTGTGAACCCATCGTTCATGCAAACAACTTTAGCCATGGCGTCCGTACGCACAATCATCCCCACCCCCAACCAACACCGCATCACCTTGAGGAAAACTCCGATCATGAACATCGGCACCACAGATGATTATCGCCAAAAACTCAAAGAAAGGTGAAAACGATGCGAGTACCGCTGGAAATCACGTTCCGAGATGCCTTAAAATCAGATGAAATCGACAATCTAATTAAAGAAAAAGCCGCTATACTTGACAAGCTCGGCGACAATTTGATCAGTTGCCGGGTGGCGGTCGAAAGACCACACGATAACAAGCGCTCGGGAAATTCCTACCGTGTGAGAATTGCCATGCGAATACCCCCGGGGCGAGAGCTGGTCGTTAAACGCGAATCTCCCGACGGCTCACCACCTGAACCCTTGACAGCCGTCATCCGGGAAGCGTTCGAGACGGCACGCCGCCGATTAGTGAAACTATTGGAACAGCAGAAAGGCGTCATTAAAACCCACCCTCAGCAGCAAAGTGTGGCCTACGTCACGAAGCTTTTTAAGGATAAAGGTTATGGCTTTGTAGAAACATTAGAAGGCAGAGAGCTTTATTTTCATCGTAATAGCGTGTTACATGATGAATTCAGCCGGCTGGACATCGGCACAGGCGTCCGCTATGTTGTGGCTGAGGACGGTGATGAGGGTCCCCAGGCCAGTACCATTCAGATCGTCGATAAACCGGGAGCCAACCAGGCGCTTACCGATGCCGAACTGGTTTGAAAAAACACTGTAACAGTGAGATCTCCCTATGAACAGGAATCCGATTCAAAAAATCGGAGATATCGTGACGGTCAAACTGTTCGACCGCATGATCGACCGCCAAACACGGGCTCTGAGCCGCATGCTGCAAGAAACCATCGACGCTGCCGGTGGCAGGGTTCGCCTCCTGTTGTCCATTGACACGCAGTTGCCGGCGAGGAGCCCGGAAACCCTATTTGAAAATCTCCACTTCGTCCGCATTCACGCCGATCGCATTGAACGCATGTGTATCGTCGGTAACAAAGGTTGGGAACGAACGTATATCGGCCTTTTCGGCCTATTTGGCGGTATCGAGACGGCCTATTTTGACCGCGCACAAACCATGGAGGCGATCCGCTGGCTGCAAGGGATCGCCGAACCCGGTAGATAGTGCTCCGTACTTTATCTGACCGTAGCGCCAATGGTTCCCTATGAGCAATCTTGCCATACCCCGTCACCGGCGATGCCGTGTTGCACCCTTGATATACACCTTGACTTAAGAAAATCAATTTCCTGCAGTCTTCAAATGTTCACAGAAAGTCCTATGGAAGTGCCGTAACTGCGCTCGTGTTATAGCGTCCGCTGATACACCAGCAATATGCCCCACCGGCGATCAACCGCAGGCACATTTTGAACCTTTCGTCAAAACGGCGAGGATTCCAACCGCCCCGAAACTGTGTAATTGCGACCACGCCCTGAATAAAAAGCACAAATGGGGCTAAACGGCGATATGCTTGCCTTCCGAGTCGATCCACTCTGCAAGGGTCATCGGTCTCATCAGGCTACTGGACAGTGGCTTCCATTGGCACTGGGCGCTAACTTCAATGCCTTCCTGAATTATGGATACCGGCCGGTCGGAGGATACGACCACCACGACGATATTTTCCCGCTCGGCCGTGAATCGCAATGCTGAATTGAACCGTGCCCCCCGGGCACGGTCTTCGCCTGGAATGGCTCGCCCGTCCAACAGGCAGGCGAATCCATGCAAACACAAATCCCGGCCGATGTGAAGAGCCCCGTCCACTTTTGAAAGGGCTTTGGCGAGGTCAAGCGGATGGGGCTGTTGAAGGTCTATCGGTTGAGCCAGCCTTTGCCCCGAAATGGTCAATTGCGGTAGGTTGAGATCTATCACCAGCGTGCAGCCGATCTTGGATTTCTCCGCATGATGAACGAGGGTGGCGACTGTTTTAAAGAGGTGGCTGCTGTCAGCCGGGTCAAGATCGGATTCGAGTAATGCCTCTTCCAACTGAACCAGCTTGGCCCGTCGCGTGGTAGACAAAAAGTTGCCGTCGGAAAAACTGCAGATACCGGCATCGTTGACGTTGAGATAGCCGTGACTACCCTTAAAATCAGCCGTCAGAAAAAAACGAGGCATTTGAGTGTGACCGCAAATCCCCACAATGTTTCCGCCATCGGAAACGAGCATTCGATCTGAATCTTCCGCCGCCTGAAGAAGTTTACGAACATGTTTAAAATTATCGAGCAGCGGTTGTTCCAATTCCGGAAAACGCGCGAGAAAATCAATCGAATCCAGGTGTCGCCGCTCCGCAAAGATAAGCTTCCCATCCGGCATAACGCGCTCCTCACGCGTTCGAGAGATCCCCAGAACCGCATCCAGAATCATGTACACCCGCAGCTGACTGTCCCAACCCAATTCGACATTCATCCTATCGACGATATAGTCCCGAACGGCATGGCGTGCATACTCGCGCAAAAAACTGCCTGAAATCCCGGTATAAAGGGCCTTTTCATTGGCGATGTCATGCGAAAACCGCCAAGCCGCGTGTTCCAGCCAGCGCTCGGTAGGGCCGATAGCACACATTTCCGGATGGTGCTCGGTAAACCACGTCTGGTGATAGACTGAGCTTGACCGGCCCCCCCAGGAAATGAGCCCGGTCAGGTCAAGGTTTTTTTCAGGCAGCATGTCACTGAATTTGCTTTTGTCATGGCCAATGGATTCGCCGATGCCCCAGTTTGTTTCGTCTATAAATAGTTCTGTTAACTTGGGCTCGTGTCCCCGAAGCAGATTTTGAGGATCGCAAATGTAAAAAGAATCTTCGGGTGCGATGGCAAAAATTACGGCCGTGCGGCTCGGACCGGAAAAGTGTGATAATCCGTCCCTCAGCCCGTCAAGGGTGTCGCTCACACACTGCCTCGTGAAAGCATCAACTGCCACTATGAATCTCCAGATGAGAGGATGTTATCGTCCCTCGAGAAATATTAACTCGTGCCCAATTCATAATAAATAAAGCCGTTCCCCCTCTATTTAAAATTTGAAACGCTCACTTTAGGTATGTTTTTCTCATAGCATAAATCCCGTAGCACCGGCCCCGCGCGCCTTGGCTATTGATCTTTAGCTGCCCGGATGTTAATTGTGGCTACCCTGAATAAATTACGATCAATTCCCCATATTCTTAAATCAAATATAGGACCAAAGCGCACGCTGCGATGTAAGGGAATTTCATATCAAAACGCGCTTAATTTTCTGCTCTTTTCTGCTCTGCTCAAAATGCTCATGAAATATTCGGTCGACGTTTCAATCATGACATATTCGGGAAATATTACAATCCGTCAGGAGATAATATATGATAACGCTCCTTGATTACGGCGCCGGAAACGTCCGCAGCGTCGTCAATGCCATCGAAAGTTTGGGTGAAACGGTCAAAATCGTGGCGACGGGTGAGGACATACTGGCCGCTGAAAAGCTGGTTTTTCCAGGAGTGGGTGCTTTCGGCAATATGATGAAGATCCTAAACCAAAAGGGCTTCATCGCCCCCCTTATATCCTATATTGGATCGAATCGACCGTTTCTCGGTATTTGTCTGGGACTCCAGGCCCTGTTCGAAACCAGCGAGGAAGCCCCCGGTATCAAAGGCCTGGGAATTATTCCGGGCTCGGTGGTGAGATTCGACGTGGATCTGTCGGTGCCGCACATCGGATGGAACGGCGTTAACATTAAACAACCGTCACGGCTCTTCTACGGGCTGAACGGTAATGAAAAATTCTACTTTGTCCACTCTTACCACGTTGTTCCCAAGGACGATTCGGTCGTACTGACAACAACCGACTATGGTTACAGATTCGTCAGTAGTATTCAGAAGGAAAACGTCATTGCCTCCCAGTTTCATCCGGAAAAAAGCGGTCGGAATGGCCTCATTATCCTGAAAAACTTCTTGGAAGGCACAAAGGCCACCGAGTTAAACATCCATTCAACCGGCCGTACGCGTTTGGCCAAAAGAATCATTGCCTGCCTCGATGTCCGCTCGAACGACCAAGGTGATCTCGTAGTCACCAAAGGCGATCAGTACGACGTGAGGGAAAATGGTGCCGTCCGCAATTTGGGAAAGCCAGTCGACCTGGCCAGACGCTATTACGAAGAAGGGGCTGACGAAATTACCTTTCTAAACATCACTGGATTCAGGGACTTCCCCCTAGAGGACATGCCAATGCTCGAGGTTCTGCAACAAACCTCACGCAATGTCTTCGTCCCCCTGACCATCGGTGGAGGGATAAGGAATTATACAGACACCAACGGTCGCCAATACACCGCCCTCGAAGTCGCCGCAGAGTATTTCCGCTCGGGTGCTGACAAGGTATCCATCGGGAGCGACGCGGTAATGATCGCGGAGGACTACCTGAAAAACGGACAGAAACCCGGGAAGAGCGCCATTGAAGACATCGCTCGCGTATATGGGAATCAGGCCGTGGTCATTTCAATAGATCCCCGGAGGGTTTACATTCAGTCTCCGGAAGAGACCAATCACACGGTTATCGAACCGGCCACGCCGGGGCCGAAAGGGGAACGGTTCTGCTGGTACCAGTGCACCATCAACGGCGGCCGCGAGGGGCGTGACATCGATGCTGTAACCCTGGCAAGCATATGCGAAAAATTGGGCGCCGGGGAGATTCTGCTGAACTGTATTGACCGTGATGGAACCAATCTGGGTTTCGATATCGAATTGATCAATACGGTCAAGAATTCGATATCTATTCCGGTCATTGCGTCAAGCGGTGCTGGCTGCGCCGAACATTTCTACCAGGTCTTCACGGAAACCCAAGCTGAATCGGCGCTGGCTGCCGGGATATTTCACCGACAGGAAATATCCATTGCAGAAGTAAAAAATACCCTTAAAGACCAGTTGGAAATTCGGTAATAGAAACAAGGCAGGGATGCTTCGCAGATCGCGCTCAGCACGATACTATTCGATGAATGCATGAATTTTGATCGTCATCGATAAGCAATGGTACACCCAGCGTCGACGGATGTTTATAATTCCCGCAAGGAAGGCGCACTCCAATAAGCGCGGTCAGAGGAAACAAACCCCCTTGAGTCCATTGCGTGTTCTCCTTTCTGATGACTCATCGGATTTGACAAAAAGCTCCCGGCAGCGTATACTTTTTGTCACATTTTTCGATGCTCGTAAAAGGCCAAACCTGCCGTGAGGCAGGGACGGAAAGCCACGGATCTTACAGAGACCGCCGGGTTGCCGGATAGCAAACGCGCGCCGGGTTGCCTGAAGAAAAGGGGGCTCGGTTTTTTTATCACCCAAGCACCGAAGATATTGAAAAAGCCGGTTGATCAGTTCCTGTGTTAGACCGAATACCACCCTCCCGCCCCGAATATCGGTCTAATACTTGATCCATCCGGCCCGTAGATAAGGGAGCTTGATGTCCAAATTAACAAAATGGTCCCAAACAATCGATGAAGATTCCCTCACCCTGCTGTTGCGTTATGTGGGTGAATTCGGCGCATTATCAACTTTGATCAGTCTCGAAACCGGGGACTACCCGTTGCCGCGTTCTGACATAGACGCCGTCTGGCAATTACGGATGCACGGCGCCGTGTACGGAATAGCCCTGGCATACTGTTGCGACGAATTGGGCGATCCGGCCAGTCCTGGCAAGCGGCCGATATTTTCCGAAGACTACAAAAACCTTCTGGCTACTGACAAACGCACCGTTTGGGCCTGTGATTTGAATTCAGCGAGTTATGGAACACTGATGTGGAATATCGGTGAATTCGGATTTCGGGCGCTGGCTCAAAACAAGAATAAATACGCAATCCCGAAATTTCCAGAGTACCCGGACCATGACTGGTCCCTTAGGATTTCACTTTTTAACATCGTCAGAATTTTTGAAACCTGCATACAGAAACTATATAAATAATATCGCCCCCCTTTCCACGCGCTATGCCCGTCAATCCGAGCCTTTCCGGTGTCGCGCCACCGATTGGTGCCCGTGACGGCCTACGGCCCCATCATTTTATATCGCCCGATTCGGGATAATAACGCTGGGTAAGGCCAAGAAGAAGATCCTTCGTCCGTTAACCGATAGTCTATTGAAGGCCTCAGGCCTGCCACACATCAGGTTCGCGCTTGTTCATCGAATAATACTCTATGCGATATGGCCTTACTTTGCAAACCACGTAATTCGGATCATCGGGCCCCGAAAAAATCGGCTCGAGCATATCGTACCACATCGCTTTTTTTGTCTCGGTGTCCTCCAAGATCTCGGCACGGCCTTGGATCTGGAGCCACGATACGGCCGACTGCGGTTCGGTTACGCCAAGGGTGATATGAACTTCTGGGTTGCGAGCGATCTGTTTGATCTTACGCGACTTATTGAAGGTCGCAAACCAGATGTCCATATTTGCATCGGCTTTGACGACGATATATCGACTCCAGGGTTTGTTATCCTCGGTGATGGTTGCAAATGAGGCCAGCGTCAATTCCGTCATTTTGGCCAGTATTTTCTCCTTTAAATTGTTCATGTGTCCCCCTTTTTATTGGAATATATGCACGCACTCTTTTTTTATAGAACCACTTATACCATCCTTGCGTATTTCGGAATGTATTTTTGAAAAGCGGTATAAATGTATTACTGTATAAGTTTAGATTCAAATACGGGAGTGTCAAAACCACCGCAGGAACCATCCGGGTCGCTCATCCGGTAAGCCCCCGCATTGAACCGGGGGGAATGAATTACCGCTCGTTAAAAATTGTCGGCCCGACAATCGGTAGGTCCTCCCGCACTTTTTTCCGATTTCGTTTCCATCCACGATTATACAAAGTTTGTTAGGGAATTGACAATTTACGGCAATTTTGGCAATGACAGTGAAGGGTCTATTTTATAAGAATTTGAATTTTATAAGAAATAATAATTTCCGTGCCTGGTCCAGTTTTTGCAAAATTTGGAAGTTTGCAACGCATTCTCGCCGGTTGTTACCTGCAACAGCTTTTCAAAATAAATTCCGAATTTGAAAGAGAAAAAGATGATCCGGTTGAAATTTATCATACTGTTTTTGTCGGTGGTTGTTCTGCCCTGGCACCCGGAACTCTGCAGCCGTCTCGGCGCCCAATCCGACCCTTTCCCCGCCTCTGAAAGCATTCAACCCAATATTAATTTTTGGAAAAAGATTTATTCCGAATTTTCTTCCCGCAAGGGTGTTATCCACGACAGCAGGAACTTGAACATTATCTATAGTGTTATCGACCTAAAAGATCCGGATCAACCCAGCGGTCGTAAGATTAACCGGAACCGAATAAAGGCGGCCAAATCGAAATACCGATTAATTCTTCAGAAGCTCGGGCAGACAGAGGCGGCCAGGGCGTCGAATCCGGAAGAGCGCCGCATAGCTGAAATGTTCGGACCAGATGCAAAACGGGCCGATTTTCAGAAGGCCACGCATCGAATCCGGTGTCAGGTTGGTCAGAAAGATCGCTTTCGTATGGGAATCATCCGTTCCGGCGCCTATCTGGAAGAGATGAGAAAAATATTCCGGTACCACGACCTGCCCGAAGACCTCGCGTATTTGCCCCACGTGGAATCATCCTTTAACTCTGCTGCGTACAGCAAGTTTGGCGCTGCCGGTGCCTGGCAGTTTACAAGATCAACCGGTCGGCAGTACATGACCATCAATTACACCATCGACGAGCGCCGGGACCCCATACGCGCGACTCACGCTGCCGCCAGACTGCTGAAATATAATTATGATAAGCTCAAGAGTTGGCCCTTGGCCATGACGGCTTACAATCACGGCCTCTCCGGCATGCTGAGGGCCCAGAACAAGCACGGCAACTATGAGGCGGTTTTCAAAAAACATAAAAGCCGCACATTCAAGTTTGCCTCCAGGAATTTCTACTCCGAATTTTTGGCGGCCCGGGAAGTGGCGATCAATTACCAAGACTATTTCGGCGCGTTGGCGCTGCATTCGCCCACGAAAACTACCGAAGTCACGTTACCCGGTTACACGTCGATCCCCCAACTTGCACAGCAGCTGGATCTTGATCTCGACACGTTGCACCGGCTCAATCCTGCCTTGCGGCAACCGGTTTTCACCGGCCAAAAATATGCGCCCAAGGGTTATCGACTGCATCTGCCGGCAGATGAGCACCGCGATTGGAAGGGTCTGATGGCCACAGTCTCTGAAGATATCTACAAACCTGATCAGAAGCACTCTCGCCTTTACCAGGTGGATCGTGGAGACACCGCCGGCAAAATAGCACGCTTGCATGGTGTCAGACTCCAAGATTTGATCGTATTCAACAATCTCGATACCAGGGCAAGGATCTATGTCGGTCAGAACCTGCGCATACCCGTACCGGAAGACAAGACGCAAATAATCGCCAGCCTCAATTCACCCCGGATAGACCAAAAAGATCAGATTGTGTTGGCGAAAACAGGCCCGACTGAAAAACCACCATTCAAATCTGAGCCGAAACCGGCACCTGAACCGCAAAGGATTCCGGAAATAAAACCACAGCTTAGTGCACCGCCAATTGACGCCATTGAAACTGAACCAACGGTTCCCGTTAAGCCCGCAATTGGCCTTGCGGACTCCGAAAATGCGACCGCCGACAGGAAAGAGGATGTTGCAAATCTTATTCAGGCATCGATAACCACTGGCGCTGTGCAGACTTTGGCGTCTGATTTGGAATCGGGCAAAATGGTAGCCACCGAAATGGACCCGCAGCCGGTGTCGGGCGTAGTTGTGACAACCGCGGGTCGATATGTTCCTCCAGTATTACAGGCAACAGTCACAGTGGCAGGGCAAGAATTGACACCGTTGACAGGCCGGGAATCAGACCCCGATATGGTCATCGGACGTTTTACAGTCGAGAACGTCGTTCAGTATCGAAATCATCCTGTTGGAATCATTCTGGTCGAGATAGAGGAAACCCTCGGGCACTATGCAGAATGGGCTGGGGTGCGAGCGCGTGACCTTCGGCGGCTTAACAATCTGCGATACGGACAACCCATTCGTTTGGGTCAAAAACTAAAAATTCCCCTGCGCCGCGTGACGAAGGAAGAATTCGAGGAAACCCGGTTCGAATATCATAAGGAACTTGCGGAAGATTTTTTTGCAGCTTATCGCATCGACACGGTGCAATCTTATTCTATCAAGAAGGGGGACAATATCTGGACACTGTCCCGCGAAGAATTCGACCTGCCCTTGTGGCTCATCAGAAGGTACAACAGCAACGTGGATCTTACCTCACTTATGCCCTCTCAGGATCTGCGCATCCCGGTCGTGGAGAGAACCATATAGCTCAGGCATCCATGGTAAAGCCGACACTTCCGAAGAAAAACCGCTCTTTCAATTTGGCCTGTAGCCGAGATGCCTGTAACTGCCCCGTACAATGGGAAACGCCAATCCGTTCGATATTGTAGCAATCGATAACTCTCATGGTCTCGGATAACTGCTCTTCGGTTGCAAATGCCAGGTGGGTTCCGCCTACAATCGCATAGATCCGGTCTCGATTCATCTGCGCGAGTGCGTACTCAATAATGTTAATCATACCCGCATGGGCGCAACCAAGTACGAGGATCAAACCGCAGTCAGAATCAACGATCAGGGAAAGATCGTCCTTCAAAGGATCAGGGTGGATCTTTTCTCCTCCGGGCAGAACTGCAGTCATTTTCGCATCCCCATTTTCGAACGCGTTGATCCGTGGTATCTCACCACTCAGAAATAGGCCCTCCCCCACCGCGACCATATCAGTTCCCAAGCGAAAAGTGGCCCCGAGGGATTCCAGATACCGCCGGCTGAAGGGTATGCCGACGAACCGTGTCCGCCCTTCCGAAGACCATATCCGTTCGATGAATATATCCGGATGTCCATACACATTCACCGATCCGCGGATTTTGAGGACATCCGGTAACCCCCCCGTGTGGTCGTAATGGCCATGGCTTAACATTACTGCTTCGATGTTGCGGAGATCTTTTTTGAGTGCCAGTGAATTTTGCACGATAGCATACCCCTGTCCCGTATCGAACAGGTAATTACCATTCTCGGTCTCCAGGTAGCACGCAAAACCGTGTTCACCAATGACACCAAAGGGGACACCCACCGAATTTTCGCTCAATATCGTCAATCTGACCTTCACTGTCGCCTCCTCCGTATGGGGTTATCGCCAAGAAACTGTAAACTATTTTTCACATTATTGTTACATTATTTTCATTCTGAGCAACCGACTTGGAGCCAAACCTCAATAACTCTCCTTAATTATTTACATTTTTTCAACGAACGCCACCGGATGATCGTGTATGGTATTTGCATGTTTTCCAAAAGGTCCTTCGTATGCAGGGTGAGGGCAACTGGTGAATTCAAGGCTGAGAAGATACCGGAGGTGCCTGAACGATATTCAATGTCAGGTTACCGAAAGCACATATGACATCATGTTATGAGGAAGGGGGCGACATGCGTAAAGGCGTCTGCAATACCTGGATCATCAAATTGAACCTCGCGTCGGTTAAAGTCATTCTGATCACCATCCTGTTGGCAACCGGTCTCAATTCCGGCTCGGCCCTAAGCGCCGAACCCATTCAAATGGGAATTATGACGGGCGGGCCCAAAGGAACATACTATCAGTTCGGCTTAAACATTCAACAGCTGGTCGAAACTAACGGCTTTGAACTTCGCGTCGACAACTCCAACGGCTCGGTAGAAAACATCTATTCTGTCTATCAGAAACCGGAAACCCAGTTGGGAGTCGTACAGTCTGATGTTCTCGCCTTTGTATCACAGGTTCAAACCAATCCGGTGTTGAAGCGAATCGCCCAAAAAACCAAAATGGTTTTCCCACTTTACAACGAAGAGATCCATTTGCTCGGCAAAAAAGACATTAATGACTTTGATTATTTGGCGGATAAAAAAGTGGCCATCGGCAAAGAGGGAAGCGGGACTTACCTGACAGCCAAACTGCTATTCAAAGTCGCTGGATTTGAACCGGCAGAAATGGTGACCATTGGTACGGACGAGGCTCTGGACCAACTCAAGGAGGGTACAATCGATGCCATGTTTTACGTTGCCGGCTATCCGGTAAAACTCTTCAGTGAAAACGTGGCACCGGAAGATAACTTGATGTTGATTCCGATACTTAACAAAAGCATCCTTGAGTTTTACCCGCAGGTTGAGATTCCGGCCGGCACTTACACCTGGCAAGATATGGCCGTAATCACCGCAGCCGTCAAAGCTGTTCTGATCTCATATGATTTCAGACGTTATCATTGCGACACTGTCGGCCGTGTGGCGAAAATCATCTATGAAAACTTTGACTGGTTAAAGGAAAATGGACACCCGAAGTGGAAGTCCGTCGATTTGAATTACCCTCTCAAGGGATGGGAGCAATACGAGTGCGTCAAAAAGTATCTGGCCGTTGCCAGACGAAAACCATCCAGGCCGGCTTCGGGCAATATCAACCCCGTATTGGATGCCATCAAAGAAATGATACCAGAATAACACCTATTCACACATTCAGTCAGCGAAAAAATGACTGCTGTATGTAATCACAGGTATAGGCCAGCTGAAACCAACGGCCTCCTTTTCAGGGAATTAACCGTAGGCTAAATTTCTTTTCTGCTTCGGCATCATTTCCGCCCGGAGTATTTTGCATGTACCTCGACCATTTCCAACTCAAGGAAAAACCGTTCCTGCTCAACACCGATCCCCGGTTTCTGTGGCTCGGCCGAAAACATAAGGAAGCACTGGCCTTATTGCAATACGGGGTGCAGGAAAACAAGGGGCTCCTGCTATTAACCGGTGAAATAGGCAGCGGCAAATCAATGCTGATAAGCGCGCTTATCAGTCTTCTCGATCGCAAGACTGTCGTTGTCGCCAAGCTGCCAGACCCCGGATTGGAGCGAAAGGAGTTTTTCTTTCTGGTCGCCCACAGCTTCGGCATCGGTCGAAAGGTGCTCAACCGAGAGTCCTTCACCGAAGAAATGAGCCACTTTTTAGCAACGCTCTATTCTCAAGACAAAAAAGCCCTGCTCATCATCGATGAAGCTCAAATCATGACGCCATCGATATTGGAAGAAATTCGACTTCTCTCTAACATTGAATACCGCCACACAAAACAACTCAACATATTTTTGGTCGGACAAAATGAGTTCAATCTCTTGTTGCTGGAACCGGACCGCCGATCGCTGCGTGAAAGGATAACGACTTGCTACAATCTCGAGCTGTTGTCCGAAAGTGAAACCGCGACGTATATATCTCACCGGTTAAAAGTGGCCGGCGCTGAAAAAAAGATCTTTTTAGACGCTGCGCTGCATGAAATCCACCTTTTCTCGAATGGTTCTCCCCGTCAAATCAACATCATGTGCGACATCGCTCTGGTGCATGGTTTCAACCAGGGCGTTACGAAGATCACCCCTGAAATCATTCGGGCCTGCAAAGACAGAGTCCGTGTTCCCCTGGTACATGGAAGACCGCTTGCTGACGAACTTTTGCTTGACGAGGCCAAATGGCAAACGCCCGATATCTTGAAATATCGGCCGGATTCCATCGCACTTCTCCGCAAAACCATTAGACGTATGAGTTGGTACAGTGCCCTGGCGTTTCTGATTCTCCTGCCCAGCGGATATATGCTCTATTCTGACTGGAGCCGCGCATTTCTATCGGAAAACATCCCCGCACTGAAAGAGGTTCTGCCGACGCCAGCGCTCCCGCTCCAACGCCACACGAGCAGCCTGGCACCATCTCCCCTCTCACACAATCCAACCGGCGGCAAGCACCTTGGCCAAACACCAATACCGGCTGTTCCTCTGGATGCCGGCCAATCAAACGGTATTCCAGCATCGTCCGTGAAAGCTGCGACCCCAAAACCTGCCGACACCGTATCCGATCCCGACACCTCACCGAACAAGCGAAGCGGAGCAAACAATCGTGCCCGACCAACGGAAGAGAAACAATCGCGTGTTGGTAAAAACCAACCAACGGTCACGCTACCACCAAAAACTGAGCAGGGAAAAAAGAAGGAAACACGAATTCATAAGACGGCGGTTACGGTCAAGGTCGTTACCCCGAGCCGGCGGTTGACCAAGCCCGGAACAGAACCCATCCGCACCAATTCTGTATCACAACCGCAACCGGTTAGTGAAAAAAACAACGGCAAACGTTCATCCGTTGATAACTCCCCTGCCGTTTCCAGTAGCTCTGAAAAAGAAATTCAATCAGAGAGTACACCCCCACTATCTGAATCCCCAGACCCAGGCGATGTCATCAAGTGGCTTTTACAGGAAAAGAACCCATCGACACCTCAAAGGCAGCCTTGAACCGCCGCAACACTGACAACGGACGGAAAGGCCCGAAATCGACTTGACATCTTTGTCCCGACGTGTCATGAACTGTGCAAAATAAAGAAATTAATCAAGGAATTCTCTCAATGGTCAGTCAGGATTCAGGCAGCCAGTTTTATTATCGGTACTATTTTTTAAGTACTCACGGTCAGCCTGTGCCTCGTTAAACCGAAACCACCAAAAACTTAAACCGCAGGCAGACAAAGCCTGCGGTTTTTTTTTGGGTAAAGACGACCCTTGCGGCTCTATTTCCTAAAGGAGAAAAAATTGAAAACTTATGATGTCAATGTTAAGGAGTTCATCCCGCTCATTTCTCCGGTGACCTTGCAAGAGGAACTGCCGATCACCGAAAAAGCGGCCCACACTGTGATTTCAGGACGCCAAACAATACAGAATATCATCAGGAAAACGGATCGGCGCCTTCTGGTGATTGCCGGTCCGTGCTCGATTCACGACGAGAAAGCCGCCCTTGAATATGCAGAAAGGCTGAACGGACTCAAAGACCAGGTCAAAAATTCAATTTACCTGATCATGCGGGTTTATTTCGAAAAACCCCGGACCAATATCGGCTGGAAAGGTCTGATCAACGATCCGGGTCTGGATGGGTCCTGCGACATGATGCAAGGGTTGCGCGAAGCGCGCAGATTGTTGCTAAAGATTACGGAAATGGGACTTCCCACCGCCACGGAGATGCTCGATCCAATCACACCTCAGTATATCGCCGGCCTCATATCATGGTCTGCCATCGGCGCCCGCACGACCGAGTCACAAACACACCGGGAGATGGCCAGTGGTCTGTCAATGCCGGTCGGTTTTAAAAACTGTACCGATGGGGGACTCGACACCGCGCTGAATGCAATGATCGCTGCCGGTTCACCCCAAAATTTTTTGGGAATTGACCCGGATGGCCAGACCAGTATCGTTAAGACCACAGGAAATCCCTTCACGCACATCGTTCTGCGAGGTGGCCGGCGTCCAAATTACGATTCGGCCAGCATCCGGGAAGCCACACAGCTGCTGCAAGCTCGGGGGCTTCCCGAAACCATTATCGTTGATTGCTCGCATGCCAATTCGCATAAAAAATATAAAGACCAGGAAATTGTCTGGCAGGATGTCATTAGACAGCGTGTCAACGGAAATGATAATATCATTGGACTGATGCTGGAAAGTCACCTTAGAGAAGGCCGACAGGATTTTACGGCTGACCTCAACGCACTGAAATTTGGCGTTTCCATCACCGATGCCTGTATCTCATGGGAAACCACCGAGAAATTGGTCCTCGCGGCCCATGATCAGCTGGTGGACTTTAACAAAGGCACGTCGCAACAGTTGCTGTCAGCACCGGCCGACGCCCGGCAGCCCTGACAGCAGGGTGGTTTATAGATATTTATTACCGGTGGATTTTATACTACAACTGG
The DNA here is from genome assembly GCA_963848135.1 of uncultured delta proteobacterium. GTDB lineage: Bacteria > Desulfobacterota > Desulfobacteria > Desulfobacterales > SG8-13 > JARFQH01. The sequence goes on along the minus strand of CAWKCK010000003.1, from coordinate 989,674 downwards.
TCAGCGATGCACCGGGCCAGCCGTTTGACCGCCACTGCCAGGTGTTTCGCGGGTGGGAAGGAAAAATTGATCCGCATATGGTTGTGAGCGGGATTTTCAGCGTAAAAGACATTGCCGGGAACAAATGCGACTTTGTGCGCCACGGCTTTGTGAAACAGCTTCAAGGTATCGATACGTTTCGGTAGCGTCACCCAGATAAACAGGCCCCCATCCGGATTGGTCCAGGTAATTCCAGTGTCTCTTGGAATATACGTGTCCATAGCTTCAAGAAGAACGTTCAGTTTATCCCGGTAGTAATTTTGGCATTTTTCTAGGTGATCCTGCCAATCCATTTCAATAAGAAAGGCCGCACACAGGTCCTGGTTGTATTTGGGGGTATTCAGTGTACTCCCTTCTTTAATGTTGGTCATTTTTTCAATAACCCTCTTTGGGGCGATGTTAAATCCAACCCGCATGCCGGGACAAAAAAGTTTTGAAAACGTGTAGATCCCGATGACGTTACTTCCGCCGCGCTGTTGGTCCAGACTGAACAAAGACGGAATTGTTTCCCCGCAATAGCGAAGATTTCGATAGGGGCTATCTTCAAGGATCGGGATACCGTGGGCATGACTTAAATCCAGCAGCGCGATCCTCTTGTCCATCTGCATCGTTATGCCGGAAGGATTTTGAAAATCCGGCACGACATAAATGAATTTGGGTTTGCTTTTATTCTTCTCCAAATTCTCGATTATCTTTCGAAAACCGTCGATGTCGGACCCGTCGCTTTCAATATCTACGCCGACAAATACGGGCCGCTGCATTTCAAAGGATATAAGCGCCCCTGCAAAAGTCGGTCGATCCACCAGAACGATATCACCAGGATCGAGAAACAAACGACCGGTTAGGTCCAGCCCCTGCTGACCCGACGAGGTGATCAAGACATTTTCTTCCGAAACCTGGATATGATCCTTTTCGAGAAATTGGATAACCGCTTCGATGAGATCAGCCTCACCGGATACGTCCGTGTACTGCATGATCCTGTCGATGCGCTCAATGAGTCGTTGCCTTGAAACGCTTCGGAACTGATCTTTTAAAAAAGTATCCGGTGACGGGAGTCCGCCTGCCAGTGAAATGATCTCAGGATCATGGAGTAGTTTGAACAGTTTGCCGATTTCGTATCCTTGATACGGATAGATATTCTCCGAAAATAAGGTCTTCCATGAAAGCATCATGTCTTATCCGAACCATTTGAGAGTACCGACTGGATGGTCGTTGAACGCCGAATTTTTTTGAAAAATTGAATCCACCCGTTGAAACCGGCTAATTCACGGAGGCAGCGCCAACCACCGCAGCAGTTCTCTTTGCGATTTTCGCAATCATCTGATATGAGTTTTTCGATGACCGCTATATACCCTTATCCACTGAAAGGGATACGCGCCGAACATGAAAGCACAGAAGCAAATCGTAACGATGCTGGTCGAAAACGAACCGGGGGTAACCGCACGTGTTTCCGGCCTGTTTGCTGGCCGTGGATACAATATTGAAACGATCTGCGGTGCCCCGACGGCCAACCCGGAAATGTCGCGCATCACGATCACGACCTCGGCGAGCCCCGATCAACTCGAACAGCTTATGAAACAGCTTCGCAGGCTCATCAATGTGATCAAGGTCAGGGACATGACCGGCAAGAAAGCCGTACAAAGGGAAATGGCCATAATTTGTGTGGAAGCCAAACCGAAGAGCCGGACAGAAATAATCCGAATCGCAGACACTTTCAGGGCTAAAATCGTCGATACCGGTGTAACACATTACATCCTGGAAGTTACCGGTAAACAAGAAAAAATTGACGCCCTCATCCGCTTGTTACAGCCAATGGGAATAAAAAAACTGGCCAGATCCGGAATATTGGCGCTGTATCGCGAACCGGATTAGACCTGATCCGCTCGTCGACCAATCGTTTATACCACTAAGTTTCTGCTTCGCCTTTGGTTTGTATCCTGAACATCCAAATCGAGCAGTCTCATTCGGTTCCGAAACCTCGCGGCCGCCTATATAATTGAACCGTTCGGAATACGGGGATGTCTTCTGCCTTCGTAACCGGGGCAACGTATTTTTGCGCCCATGTCCCCGGCCCGCCCCTTTCACTCAAGATAAACAGATATGTGTAAAGGTGTGTCGATTGATGAAGGGGCTGTTGAATGCACACGAGTCTTTCGGCGGAAATGACGGGGTTGCGTCCAGACCCGGGTAAAACCGCAGGCCATCATCCGGTTTGACTGCCAGGTCCGTATCTCCCTTGGCTTAAACGGTTTTCAACTGTCGAACGGATGAATCGGTCGCGAAAACATTTTTGGCAGAACCGGGATCTGATTCCGGTTCTGGTTCCGGCAAACCCGGTTCAGGTGTCGTGGGAATGGTCCCTGAATTTGGTAACGGTGCGGCAGTACGGTAATCCGGCACCGATTCAATTTTTAGCCCGCCCGGGGTTTCAGGCACACTGAATTGATAGGGTGCTGAAACAGTGATCATGTCAGATTCATTTCCCAATTCATCGACGGCTGTGAGACCGATTTCGAGCGAACCTTTTCCCGGCTTGAAAGAGGCGATATCATCCGGCAGTATGACGGCTGTCACATTGCCCAGTGGCGCAAATTGTGAATCATAGGTAACCTCATCGCCCTCTGACCAATAGAGTTTGTAGCCGACGACCTGGGGGGAGCCGGAAGGTTTCCAACTGAGCCGCCTTCTTTTCATTTTGGCCATCTCAGACCTCCTTGCTTATATTGAAATCATGACTTTATCGACAGCTGATCCGGCTATCATAACTTAAGTCGTTCAATCCGGCCGGAGATGTTTCAGGGTATTCTATTCATGCCGGTAGAGTTATTATCCGGTCATTTTACTATTAGGCATCCCTAAAAAGTCTTTTCGCCCGATCTGGCCAAAGGCGGACAAGTATCGGCCTTGAGCCCTTGTCTCGAGCCCTCGACGTACTTGAGTCTGCCTGCGGGTTGCGACTCACATGCTATGTTGGATCCCCGGCTCCGCATTGATCTCGACCGAAAATCCAAATTTGAGATAACGTCTAAACTGGGCAGTGGCCAAGGCACGCCAGGGTGAGACGGTCGTTCATCGACTGATAGCCGCGGATAACACCAGCTATGGAAGCCACTGTGTAGCGCGTAGGATGAAATTAGGCCCACTGGCAGCAGATTTCAGCAGCAACGAATGACTATCGGTCGTACCTGAAATGCCATGGTGACGTTTCTTCCTGTTCCTCGCGAGGCTCCGGAAACGAATTCCAACCATCCGCTTGAAGCCCTTCCTCATCCTCCACATCTTCCTCTCCAGCAGTCAGGAGGATGACTTCTTCAGTGAGGTTTTCAATTTCCTTTGCCGCCTTGCTGGTGGGTGCATATTGCATGACCGAAACTCCGGAGGTCATCGCATCGATAAAGGCCACCCGTTGGCACATTTCAGTCTGGAATATTTCCATATCGAAAACTTCGATCGCTTCCCTGGCATCTCGGCCAACACGCGTGCCGGGAATCTTGCGATTTACCAGCAGTTTCACAACCAAATCGGGATTCGTCTGTTTGGCGTCTTCGATCATTTCCAGGGTTCCCCAGCCGGACCAGATATCCAGAGAACTCGGGCTCAGTGGAACGATAGCCAAATCCGAAACTTCCAGAATCGATTTCGCGATATTACCGATCGCCGGTGGCGCATCGATCACGACATAGTCATAGTCCGCTGCAAGTTCTTTTATATCTAACTGATCAAGCGGTTCAGGGTGGTGAAGTATTTCAAACGCGTTATTATTCTCCACTGCATGCCACTGAACGATGCTCCCTTGTGGGTCCGCATCGATTAACACCAGGCTGTAGTTTTTTCGTTTCAGACTCGCTGCGAGATTAATGGCCGTCGTCGACTTGCCGACCCCGCCCTTCTGATTGACGAAACTGATGATCATAGTGCGCCTCCTCTGTGGTTAACCGTTATTGTGGATTTTGGGTAGATTGCAGTTAGCCTGGCAAGTGGTCTCTCTTTGTGTCGTAAAATTAACCAATGGAATCAATTTGCGGCGTCAAACTGCCCCAAAATCTCCATGGAGTAAACCCAACCGCTGAAGCAATTGATCGACAATCGGTCCGCGCAGCAATCACGGATAGTGAAGAGAAACGTGCCGCGTTTCGCCAGCCTGAAACCGGAAACCGCCCCGTCCGTCTGGCTTTGAGACTCCCATACACGTCCCCTTTATTTTTGTCAACGGTAAACCACATAATATGGGATCAAAATTTAATGTATTGTCCAACATATTGTGTACAATCGTGATTTATACTACGAATACCAGCGATGGAGACACGAGGGCACTGCAATAAAATACCCGGAGCATCATCGGGCAAGCGGTGGCTCTTGAGCAACGATGTGAAAAGAGTGATCGATTTCAGCGTTTAGTGACGCTACGGCACTGCAATACTTGGCCAAAGACAAGTCGATGGCCTTCTGGACATCTTTGGGCTTGACTCCCTGGCCGTATACCTCAAAGGCTATATGTATGCGGGTATACCGCCGGGGATGGTCTTCGGCCCGATCTCCGGTCGCCTTTATCAATACGCCCGTGAACGGGGAACGTCTTTTCATTAAAATCGATACCACATCCATTCCGGCACATCCCGCCACACCCATCAGAATGAATTCCATGGGTGACGGACCACTGCCACCCTCGGAAGTATCGAGCACAACAGCCGATCCGTTGTCAGCCCGGCCGATGAATTGGAGCCCTTCGCTCCAGCGCAGTTCCGTTTGCACAGTCATATATCGCCTCCTTCTGTGTGTATAAAATCAATACCTTTGCGCTTCAGGTTCGATTTGCGCCGCGGCAGGGACCTGGGACCGGAAATGGATCCGCATCGCCGTCAGGCCCCTATCGGCCGCCACAGGCCCGCACTATACCAAAGCCTTGAAAATTGCGCCCCCACCGGCAAAATCTGTTTTTCCAGTCCGCATATATCGATGGATATCTCATCGTTATGGTACTGCGTGTCCCAGGGCTCGATGATCACGGCTCCATTTTTCAGCGGCAGCAGCCGCGGCAGCAATGCCGGGCCCCAGGATCGGTCCCGGGCGGATGCCAATAAGTCCTCTATGGAAGTGAATGCCTGCAGTTCGTTCAACACGACAAGTGTCGGCGGGCTCAGGGGGATATCGCCCGTAAGGTTTGCGGCCAACCCTTTTGATGGGCGGATCCAGATGCCGCGGGTGGCCTCACGGTTATCCGGGCGACAGATTTGCCCTCGGGGCATAACAGCCAGGAAAAAACGCGTATCATATCGTCGGGGCATTCGCGTCGGCGTTATCCAGCGAGCCCAGCGTGCCAGCGCCGAAAGTTTCAGGATCCAGCCTTCGGCACTTGCCTGCCGGAGAAACCAGCCTTTTTTCATTCCGCGGCTCAGGCGCATATTACCGATCCGTTCAAGGCTTTGACGGGATGAGATGGCCGTATCGGTCAAAAGAACACCGGCTTCTTCAAAGGTCTCACGGATCGCCGCCACCGCATAGGCAAGGGCTTCGGGACCGGTCAGGTCTCCACCGAACCGCGAATTGATTTCTTCAGGATCGAGGTCAACGTGCTCCTGCCAGCCGCTTGCCTGGTCGGTCGCGGATTCGACCATACCCCCGGGAAAAACAAACATGCCGGCCATGAAGGCACTTCGGGGATGCCGCTTGAGAAGATAAATCTGCAGCCCCTCCCGATGTTGTCGGCCCAGAATTACGGTCGCAGCCGGGACCGGTATGGCGGCCGTTTTCGTAAGCTGTTCCATATGGCTATCTATCCAGATTGGCGTCAATCGGTCAAGCCCGGTTCCTCCCCAGATCTTCAATGGAATTGACAATCATATCGCAATATGCCATCTAAATGCGCATCAGATTCTCTTTTCGATTGCTTCCATCACCTTTGCATGGAGTAATATGCGCGTTATCGCCGCCAGAGCGACAATCGGTTGATCCTCAACAAAAATCGGACCGGTGTCAACCTTCCCCGAGGTCTTCGTTTCCGTATGCCATGATCGCGATTGATTCGACCCGTTTCTCTGCGATCTTTATAACCCTAACACAGTGTCGATGAAAAGGAGGGCGCCATGAAAACCAAACCCCTAAACATGTTGATCGTTTTTCTGATGACCGTCGCACTGACCCTGTCCACCGGCGCGGTGAGGGCAGAGAAGCCAATTGTCATCGGATGCCCGCTGTCGACGGCCTTCCTCTATGGCTGGGACGCCGAACGGGGGGTCACGCTTGCCGTGGAAGAAATCAATGCCGCCGGGGGCGTCGATGTCGGCGGCGGTCAAAAGCGACCTTTCAAAGTGGATACCATCGACACCCGGGATCTGGAGCCCGGTGTTCCGGTCAGCGAAGCGCTGCTGGCTGTCGAAAAGCTGATTCTGGATAAAAAAGTCGATTTCATCATAGGGGGGCCGGTTCGTTCCGAGGCGGCCCTGGCGGCCATGCCGCTATTGTCAAAGTATAAAAAAGTGTCCATCCTGACAACCGGTGTGCTGACCCCGAAATATCATGCCATGGTAGCAGAACAGTACGACAAATATAAATACTGCTTCCGCATTCACGGTGAAGCCAAAAATCTCGTCGGAGAAATATTCGCCAATTTCAATGAACTGAAAGAGAAATACGGATTGAACAACCTGTTTATCATCGCTCAGGATGTCAGCCACGCGCGCGGCGCCGCCAACATCATCAAAGACATTGCCACCAAAAAAGGGTGGAACGTCACCGGTCTGGAGATTTATCCCACTGGCGCCACCGATTTCTCGATCGGTTTGTTGAAAGCCAAAGAAACGAAAACGGATATCATCAACATCTGGATGGACATGCCAGAAAGCGCTATTCTTTTAAAGCAATGGTACGACATGCAGGTTCCGGCACTGCCATTCGGTTCGACCCTTGCGGCGGCAGAGCAACCCGGATTCTGGAAGGCGACCGATGGAAAAGGCGAATACACCCTCTGCAATGTGGTCAATGCCGGCAATGCACCATCAACGGCCACTCCCTGGACCATGAAATTTTACGACGCCTATACCGATCGGTGGGGGGTTGAACCGGAAGGATTGGGAACATCCAGCAGTTATATGGCTGTGTATGTATTGAAGGACGCCATCGAACGCGCCGGCAGCATCGATTCCGACAAGGTCGTCAGCGCGCTCGAGAAAACGGATATGATGGGTGTCTACGGCAGGATTCGTTTCGATCCCAAAAGCCACCAAATCATTCCGTCAACCGATCCCAAGGAAGGTGCCGTCGGCAGCATTTTCCAATGGCAGGACGGTAAACGGATCGTGGTCTACCCCAAGAGCATTGCCACCGGGGAGATCCTGCTGCCCCCCTGGATGAAGAAATAAATCAAAGATATTAAATAATTGGACAACTTTATAGATCAGTGAGCTGAAAGGCTCAACCGGTAAGCGAACCGAACCGATATGGACATTCTCATCTACGGAACAATCAACAGTGTGGCACTGGCGCTCTATGCTTTAGGTTTCGCACTGGTTTACGGGATCAGTCGCCTGCCCAACTTCGCCCATGGGGCCCTGTACATCCTCAGCGGGTTTATCACCTGGAGTGCACTCAATACTCTGGGGCTCAACTATTTTGTCAGCATACTCCTGTCACTGCTCGCCACCGGAATTATCGGAGCGGTGATCTACCAATTCTTCCTGATCCGCGTCCGCGGTATGGAGATTTCGGAGATCATCGCTTCGTACGCCATCGCCTTGGCCATCCTCGAAGGGTTGCGGTGGGGCGGGTTCAAAGGGATGACATACACCCTACCGGTATTCATCTCCGGCAGCACAACTATTGCCGGCATATCGGTCGATTATCAACGGCTCCTCACCGTCGCTATCGGGGCTGTTTTGGTATTTTGTTTATGGTTGTTTACGCATTTCACCCGCGTCGGTTTGGCATTGCGCGGCATGGCCCAGGACGAACGCGCGGCGCTTATGCTGGGTATCGACTCGGACGTTATGGCCGTGGTGGCCATGGGATTGGGGTCAAGTCTGGCAGCCTTTGCGGCAATGCTGCTCCTTCCGCTCGGTAACATCGTGGTGGAGTCCGGCTACAACGTCTTGATCCTGGCCATCGCCGTCTGCATCGTCGGCGGCCTCGGCAGCTGGGCCGGAGCGGTTCTGGCCGCTTTTATCATTGGTTTCGCACAAATTTTGACGGCGGTCTACATCGGGTCCCACTTTCAGATGGTGGTGGCTCTGCTGGCAATCATTCTAACTCTCATTCTAAAGCCTTCGGGCCTTTTCGGGCAGCAGAAGGAGTTGGAGGAACGGGTTTGAATACGCAAATGCAGCAACGACGCAGAGAGAGAATCGACCGCGGGATCAAGGTCCGAACCGAGGGCATTTACGCGCTGATGTCCTGGCGGGAACTGGCATACTTGATCATGCCGCGCATGGTTCTCATCGTCGGTTTGCTGGTTCTCCCGCTGGTCATGCCCGGCATGTACTGGCAGCGGGTGATTACAATTGTCTGCATCTATGCACTGCTGGCCTTGAGCTTTGATTTTCTCGCTCACTACGTTGGCCTGGTTTCCCTGGGTGGGGCGCTTTTCGTGGGCATCGGCGGTTACTTGACCGCAATTCTGAACACCGAACTGGGGCTCCCGCCCCTGCTCGCCGTTGCCGGTGCCACCCTGATCGGCAGTGCGATTTGTACACTATTGCTGGTGCCATGCCTGCCGTTGCGCGGGGTTTACTTTGCCATCATCACATTGATGTACCCCCTTTTTCTGGCCCGGGTCATAGAAGCACTGGACGTTTTCGGCGGGACCGACGGTATCCTGGGTATCGACAGCCTCCCGAACGCCTGGGTGGAGCAGTACGGGATCATCATCATGCTAATGGTCTGCCTTTTCGCCCTCCGGCGGCTGGTCAACACCGACCTCGGGCTTGTCTTGCGCGCGGTCAAAGACAACGATCAGGCCGTGCGGGCCTCGGCCATGAATATCACCCACTATAAGGCTCTGGCGGTGTTTATTGCCGCAGCCATGGGATGTCTCGCCGGTGCCTACCTGGTGCACATCTATATGTGGGCTGGCATCTCCATCTTTGCTCTCGATTTCTCGGTGCTGCCGATTGCGGCAACGGTCATCGGCGGCAGCGGAACCTTGGTGGGCCCGGTTCTCGGATGCCTGATTCTGGTGCCTGTCTCTGAACTGCTGCGGGATTTCGGCACCCTTCGAATCGTATTTTACTCCCTGATCCTGCTGGCTTTTATCGTTTTTCGAAGCGAGGGTATCATGGCCTATGGCCAACGAAAATACCATCAGGTGGAAAGGTGGACCAAAATATGACCACCGAGCCGATTCTCCAAGTAAAAGCGGTGACCAAAACCTTCGGTGGTATTATCGCCCTCAACCGGATTAGCTTCGACGTCGGCGAAGGGGAAATCCTGGGCATCATCGGCCCCAACGGATCAGGTAAAACCACGATCGTCAACTGTATTACCGGGTTCATCAAGGTTTCCTCCGGTCGCGTATTTTTTCGCGGGCGGGACATCACCGGCAAACCGCCGCACAAGATCGCCGATATGGGCGTGACCCGGACATTCCAGATCATGCGCCCTTACTACAGCCTGCCAGCCTACAAAAACCTGGTGATCCCGCTCTTCTCCCCTCGCGCGCGGCGCACCGGCGGCTGGCGCGGGGGGGGGCGACTCGGAGACCGGAACACGGTCGGCATCGACATCCTGGAGGAAATCGGCTTTGAACGCGACTCTTACGTCCCCTACAAACTGACGTCCACATTGCCGACCGGCTACCTCAAACGTATGGAACTGGCCCGCTGTCTGGCACTCAAACCTGAAATGATTATCTGCGACGAGGTTTTTTCCGGTCTGAGCATGAGTGAAATTGCCAGTATGGTGCCGCTGATCGAAAGACTTCAGATGAGCGGAATAACATTGATCATGATCGAACACCGACTGCGGGAATTGTTCAAAGTGGCCAACCGGGTTATGGTGCTCAATTTCGGTGAAAAACTGATCGAAGGATCGGCGGCGGAAGTCATGGCCGACCAGCGGGTCCGCGAAGCCTATTTCGGCTCGGAAGAGGTCGAAGAGGTGATGAAGCATGCTTGAAGCGACCGACCTCATGGTCTTTTACGAGAACATGCTGGCCCTGAACAACGTGAGCATCCGTTGCGGCGAGAACAGCATTATTGGCGTATTCGGGGCCAACAGCGCTGGCAAATCGACACTCATGTACGCACTCTCGGGTATCATGCTCGATATCCGCAAAAAGGAAGAGATGGCCGGCGGTGAGCGGATTACGCTGACCGGCAGCGTCCGTTACCGCAATCGCGATATAACAACGATGAAACCCAGCCGCCGGGCAAAGCTCGGCATCGTTCTGTGTCCGGAGCGGCGGCGCATTTTTAAAGAGAGCAGCGTTCTGGAAAACCTGAAAATCGGCGGGTACCTGGCCAGCGCCAGACAAGCCAAAGAAACCATGGAATACATTTTCAAGGTCTTTCCGGCCTTGGCCAAACTCAGGAGTCGCCTGGGTGGATTTCTCAGCGGTGGTGAACAGCAAATGCTTGCCATAGGTCGGGCATTGATGGCCCAGCCCAAGATCCTGCTCCTGGATGAGCCACTGCTGGGACTCAGCCCCCTTATGCAGGTCATGCTGATGCGGGCCACCCGGGAAATCCGGGATGAACGCAAGATTTCCATCATCGTCACCGAGCAATACGCCAGACCGGTCCTCCCCATAATCGACCACGCTTTCATCTTGGAAAACGGCTCGGCCGTCCTGGAAGGATCGCGCGAGGAACTGATGAACAACCCGGACGTGCGCGCCGCTTATTTCGGCGTTTAACCTGAAAATACCGTTATCTGCTGGAATTCGTCCTAAATCCCGGTCGGAAGGAACCCGAGTGAACACCGATCATCGTTCAGATACTCTGTCGAGAGAATTAACATTTACCCGCTTCGACCGAATGAGTGATCGGTATCCGAATCGTCCTGCGGTCATCTACCTCGGCGAGCAATACTCCTACCGGAAACTGAGGCTATTGAGCGAATGTTTCGCCGGTGCGCTTGTCGGCATGGGGATCGGCAATGGCGATCGCGTGATGGTATATATTGCCAATTCCATCCAGTGGGTCGTTGCATTTCTGGGTATCCAAAAAATCGGCGCGGTTATCGTACCGGTATCGCCGATTTACACCTCCCACGAAATTGCCTATATGATCGAAGACTCCGGCGCGGAAACAGTCATCTGCATGGACACCAACTTCTGCTACGTCCAGGAAACATTCTCCACAACAGGCATCAAGCGGGCTATCGTGACCAATTTGACCGATCTACTGCCACCTTGGAAACGCTTTCTGGGTGTGCTCCTGGACAAAGTCCCTTCCGGTAAAGTTGAACGCAATGAACGCGTTTTCTCATTTCGTTCACTCCTTAAGTCAGATCCCTTGACAAATCCCGTAGCCATCGATCCCCGACAGGATCTGTCTTATATCCTGTACACCGGCGGTACGACCGGTTTCCCCAAAGGTGTACCGGGAACGCACATCGGCATGACCTCCTATGTCAATGATGTTACCGATGACGTCGCCGGTGAGCACCTCCATGAGGGTAACGATACTTACATCGCTGTAAATCCATTGTTTCATATCATGGCCCTGGGATTATTCATGGCCGTTGGGTTAAATAAAGGCAACACCATCATGTTGATGCCGGCGCCCCAGGTGGATGCGATCCTTGAAACCATCGATCGTAAACGCGTCCGCTGGCTACTCGGCGTCCCGGCTCTTTACCGAATGATCCTCGAAAACGACCGGCTCGACCACTACGATCTCAGTTCACTGAAGTACTGCTATTGCGGCGGAGATGTGCTCCCCGAGGAAGTAAAGGTACGATGGCGCGAACGCTGCGGCATTCCGATCTATCAGGTCTATGGGTCGACCGAAGTGGGGCACGTGGCTTACAGTAAGATCGGTCTCGAACCCAGCCCAAGAGCCATAGGCTTTCCTCTCAAGAGCAGGGAATGCCGGATCGTCGACCCGGAAACGTTACAACCGGTTGCACAGGGGCAAAGTGGCGAGCTTCTGGTCACCTCCCCCTATACGTTGAAGGAATATTACAAAAAACCGGATGAAACACGCAGAGCCTACATTGAACTTGACGGTAAAACATGGTGCCGGATGGGGGACTTTATCAGCGCTGAGACCACGGGAGAGCTTATCTATGTCGAACGATCGGCTGATATTATCAAGCACAAAGGATACCGCGTGTCGGCCTCGGAGGTGGAAGCGGCTCTTCAGGACCATCCCACGGTCATCGGTGCGTGTGTCGTCGGGATCCCTGACCCCAAGGTGGGCGAAAGGATAAAGGCCATCGTGGTCTTAAAAGAAGATGCCCGGGGCGTCGGCGGCTCAGAGTTGTCGAAGTGGTGCCGGGAAAGACTGGCGGCTTACAAGGTTCCTTCCTACATCGAATTCAGGGACATGCTGCCCAAATCAAAAGTCGGCAAATTACTCCGTCGTGAAGTCAGAGACGATGAGCGCCGGCGGATAACCAAGGGAGAGAAAGTGTTCTAGAAGTTATCTCAAAATTCGGATTTTCGGTCGAGATCAAAACGAGACCGAGGATCCCCGTTGCACGGGATTTCCCATCCGATCCAACACAGCATGGGGGTCACAACCCGCAGGCACACTCAAGTATGTCGAGGACTTGAGACAAGGGCTCAACGCCGAGATTTATCCGCCCCTGGCAGATCGGGTGAAAAGACTTTTTTGAGATGCTTTCTATTAGATTAGAAAGGAGCCTGTAATGGAACTCTTTACCACCATCCGTGAACGCCGCAGCTGCCGGGTCTTTTCAACCGAACCGGTGGACCAAACCGAAATCGATCGCCTGTTGGAAGCCGCCGGATGGGCGCCTTCCCCCCTTAATGCCCAGCCCTGGCAGTTTATCGTCGTCACCGGAGAAGAGAAAAAAATGGCGCTTTATGAAGAAGCCGATCGGTGCCGCCGATGGGCCGTTGAAAAAAGTGGCTGGAAATGGCTCGATACCTATTCAGTCGACTTTTTAAAAAAGGTGCCGGTCATTATAGCGATTGTGGGCGATCCAAAGAAAACTGGTGTCGACATGCTTCAACCGGATGGGACCGTCGGTTACCAGCATGCCTGTGCGGCAGCGGTTCAGAATATGCTTCTGGCCGCCCATGCCCTCGGTTTGGGAAGCCTGTGGTTTACCCTTTTCGATCGGGGAGCTTTGAGAAAGATTCTCGAAATATCGGAGGACAATACGCCAATTGCCCTTGTGTGCATCGGAAAACCCGACAAACCATTGGCGACTGTGCCAAGAAAAGATGTCATGACCAAAACGAGATACCTGCGCTGAGGTCTGAAGAATCTATCGAAAAACCGGAACAGAGGAAAGTCCTGACATGACAGCGGCGGTAGCCGTCAGATAACGCTGTTCCAGTTCACGCACAGTCGACAGCAGGAGTGGTCAATATGGCAGGCAGTATATTAGACGGCAAGCGTTTGCTGGCTGTGGATGATGAACCCGACGTCCTTGACACACTGGAAGATATCCTGACGGGTTATACAAACTTGGTTCTGGATCGAGCAACGGACTACGAAACCGGCTTTCACATGCTGAGATCGTGGACCTATGATGCCGTCATTCTCGACATTATGGGAGTCCGGGGCTTCGATCTACTAAATGCAGCGGTTCATTTGGGGTTTCCGACCGTCATGCTCACAGCCAACGCCCTTACGGTAGACAATTTCAAAAAATCTATTGAAATGGGTGCTCGCGCCTATATTCCTAAAGAAAAAATGGCAGATATAGACGATTTTCTGGTAGATGTACTGACCTTGCAGCACACCTCGAGCCTGAAGAGTTCACTCAAGCGTCTCGGCAGTTTTTTCAATCGACAATTCGGTTCCCAGTGGATGGAGAAGGAAAAAGCGTTCTGGGATCGGATCAACGCCGGCGATTATGAACCCAAGCCGGTTATATTCAGAAAGAAAAAGCCAGATCGCCCGTAACTTATGCTGTTATTCGATCGCTGCGAAGGCCTGGTCCACAATTGCACGGGCCTCTTGCTGGATTCGCTGCAAGTGTTCCGGGCCCTTGAAACTCTCAGTGTAAATTTTATATATCTCTTCTGTACCCGAGGGGCGGGCGGCAAACCAACCGTTTTCGGTCACGACCTTCAATCCGCCAATGGGTGCATTGTTTCCCGGAGCGTTGGTCAACTTGGCAAGAATCGGATCGCCAGCCAAGGTGGCTGCCGTAACCTGCTGCGGCGACAAATTTTTAAGCACCTGTTTCTGCGCCACTGTGGCCGGGGCATCGATCCGCTCATAGACGGGACTGCCAAACATAGCGGTCAGATCATTAAAGTGCTGCCCCGGATCCTTTCCGGATGAAGCGGTAATTTCCGCGGCCAGCAAATCCATGATGATTCCATCCTTGTCCGTTGTCCAGACCGTACCGTCTTTGCGCAGGAAAGCGGCACCGGCACTTTCTTCACCGGCGAAGCCGAAGGATCCGTCGCTCAAGCCCTCAACGAACCACTTGAAGCCGACGGGGACTTCTTTAAGACTGCGGTTCAAATGATGGCACACCCGGTCGATCAATCCGCTGCTGACAAGGGTTTTCCCCACCGCGGCATCCGTTCGCCAGCCGGTCCGTTTCTGAAACAAGTACCAGATGGCCACGGCCAGATAATGGTTGGGGTTCATCAGACCACTGCTGGGCGTGACGATACCGTGGCGGTCGCAATCCGGATCGTTGCCGAAGGCGATGTCATACCTGTCTTTGAGTGCGATCAGCCCGGCCATGGCAAATCGCGAGGAACAGTCCATCCGGATCTTGCCGTCCTTGTCAACGGTCATGAACCCGAATCTCGCATCGACCACAGGATTGACCACGTCAATATTCAACCCGTAGCGTTCGGCGATCGGCTGCCAAAAGTCCACTGCAGCGCCACCCATGGGGTCGACGCCAATCTTGAGGTCGGCCGCACGGATCACGTCCATGTCGATAATGTTTGCCAGATCATCGACATAGGGGGCAATGTAATCGTAACTTCGCGTGGTATCGGCCTTTAAGGCTTTCTCGTAGGCCATTCTTTTTACCGCGCGGTTTTTATCGGCTAAACTGGCGTTGGCCCGCGCCTGGATCCAGGCGGTCACCGTGGTGTCTGCCGGACCGCCATGAGGTGGATTGTATTTGAATCCGCCATCCTCGGGTGGGTTGTGAGACGGGGTGATCACAATCCCGTCCGCCCTTGCAGTTCTTTGCTTCCGGTTCCACGTCAAAATCGCGTGTGATATCACAGGGGTGGGTGTATATCCGAAATCTTTCTGTATAATCGTATCGATGTTGTTGGCTGCCAGTACTTCCAGCGCACTTGTAAAACTGGCTTCCGACAGGGCATGCGTATCCATGCCAAGGAAAAGTGGTCCCTTGATTTGATGGGCCTTGCGGTAATCACAAATCGCCTGTGTCACCGCCAGCACGTGATCTTCGTTGAAACTGTTCGTGTAGGCGCTTCCCCGGTGGCCGGATGTGCCGAAGGATACCTGCTGGCGGGGGTTGTCGCTATCCGGATGTCGGCTGTAATAGGCACTGACCAGCCTGGAGACATTCAGCAAGATGTAATGTGGCGCCGGTTTACCGGCCAGATTGTTTTTTCCCAAGCGGGTCCTCCTTATGTCATTGTGTCGGGGTTTTACCGTCCGAACGTATGTCGTGGTCCGTTTGCGCCATGCTGCTTTTTAATCATCCTCCGCGCGGGGGTGTCGACCGCTTTCCAAAATCAGTTGCTTAACAATCATAGGCAGATACGAAAAAAATTCAAGCTTGATTATTCAGATAACAATGGATAGTAAATTATTAGACGTTGCAATCCGGTAGAAAAAAGCGTTATAGAGACAGGAGTGATCATGTTTAATCGGCAATTCTCCAAGCCGGTTAGATATGGTCGGTTATTGGAACAACCCTCATCTGCTGCCATCCCGTAAGACCTAATAACAGCGGGAGCCGGACAGCGAACCCGATATAAAGTGAACGCAATAAACACACGTTTTGGTATCGATTTCGGCACGACCCGAACGGTGGTTGCCGCTCGACAAAATGGTAACTACCCGGTCTGTACCTTTGCCTGGAATGGTGAATTCAGAGAGTACATCCCTTCCCTGATTGCGGTATACCGGGGTAAACCCCGTTTCGGCTGGGAAGCGACAGCTTTACTCAACCGGCCGGGAGTCACCGCCCTGCGATCACTCAAGCGTCTTGTCGGCCGGCTCCGCCCTGAAGATCCAGTGGATCTGGGTCAGGGACTGTCGATGTCGATTCTGGATCTGCTGACTTTATTTCTTCGCCACGTGCGACGGATGATCGTGAATCACGGGAATATTGTTTTTGACCGCAAGAGCCCCCTTGAAGTAAAGGTAGCCCTGCCTGCCAACGCCAACAGCAATCAGCGGTACATCACATTGGAAGCCTTCAGACGGGCCGGCTTCGTTGTCCTGGGGGCCCTGAATGAACCTTCGGCCGCCGCCGTAGAGTTCCTGAATCGTTACCTGAAAAATCTTGGCCCGCGAAGCCCAAAGCGTTACGTCGTGGTCTATGACCTGGGTGGCGGTACCTTTGACACCTCTGTTGTCGGTATTGCAGGAAATAGTCACATCGTCGTCGCTTACGAAGGCATCTCTCAACTCGGCGGTGACGACTTTGATGCCATAGTGCTCGACATGGTCCTCGAGACCGCAGAGGTCTCAAAAAGCGACCTTAATCCAAGTGAAACGGTCAGGCTTCTCGAAGAATGTCGGGAACGCAAAGAAGGACTGAAGGTCAACACGCAAAAGATGGTCGTGGATGTTGGTGCCGTTCTTCCTGGCGCCGCTCCGGTCGTCCTGGAAACAGCCCATATTTATGAACGGTGCCAGCCGCTCATTCAACGGACCACGGCTGCTGTAAGAACCTTGCTGGGAAGAATGCTGCAAATGGAGCGCCCTGTGGAAGGCCCGATTCTGGCTGCTGTTTATCTTGTGGGCGGCTCCATCGCCTTTCCTCCGGTCGCAAGGCACCTGCGTCATTTTTTCGGTGCCAAGGTAAAACGGTCGCCTTACCCGCACGCTTCACCTGCCATAGGGCTCGCCATCGAGGCAGATCCGAGTACGCAAATACAGATACGGGAATCCGTCTCGCGCCACTTCGGGCTGTGGCGCGAAAAGGGCGCTAATAAGTCTTTCGATCCCATTTTCCTGAAAGAGAAACAGGTGGATCCGGATACCGGCCGCTTGACGGTCATCCGACGATATCACCCCCAGCACAACATCGGCCGCCTCCGGTTCCTGGAATGCAGCGACCTGGGAGACGCGGGACAACCAGAGGGGGACCTGACGCTCTGGCGGGATATCTATTTTCCTTACGATCCCAGTCTCGCCGCCACCAAAGACCTGCGGCGCATCCCTGTTCGGAATTGTCCGGAGCTGTCTTCTCAGGAGGTGATCGAAAAATACAATTACGACATCGAAGGTATTGTTCAGGTCGAGATTGAAAATCGAACGTCGGGTTACCACCGGCGGTTTCGTCTGGCACCAGCAGTTAGAGACGGTTGATAAAGGCACCCCATGAGAAATGACCAGAACCCCGTCGTATCCGCCGTAACCCGGTGGCCGGACCCATACACCCGGCCGTGAAGAGGTAATTCAAACCCCATCCGATCAAACAAATGACGGTAATGGGTAGAGGAGGCACATGGCAAGGTCCATTCGTTTGCTGCAAATCATGGCCGTGTCGTTTTTCCTGGGGTTTATGTCCATGGCTGAAGCCGGCTGGGTTATGGTAGAGAAGGAAGGCGACACAAGTATCATTTCCAATGGAAAACTGAAAAGTTCGGCCGAGGGGGTCACCTGGATTCTAGACGGCCCCGATAACAAGATGATTTTCATTGACGGCAATCAGAAATCCTATGCATCCGGCACCGTAGAAGACTATTGCCGGGCGACCACATCACTTGTCGATGAGGCTATGAAGGGATTGAATGCCGAGCAACGCAAAGTGCTGGAGGAAATGATGCAACAGGGCCAAAACAATGCCGGCCATGAGGTCACCGTTTCCTCAAGCGGTGACGGCGGTAAGGTTGCGGGCTTGAAAACCAAAAAATACAGTGTGCAGGTTGACGGGCAACGTTACAAAGACATCTGGCTGGCCACAGACCCCGGCCTTCTGCGTGAATTCAAACCCCTGATACCGCTGCTGCAGAAATTCAGCGCGTGCGCGAATACTTTCGGCACGGAATTCATGCCGGAGAATTCGGCCGAATATCTAAGCTTAATGGAGCGCGGTGTTGAAGTCAAAAGTGTTGTCTACACCGACAACAGTCCTGAACCGGTTACGGAAATGATCAAAATGGATAATAAAACCCTTCCGACAACGGATTTCTCTGTCCCTCCCAACTATCGTCAGATGACCTTCGATCAGATGTTAAAATCACAAATGGAGTAACCATATTAAATAGGTCTGACCTCTTTTCCTCCCGGTCAAATAATATCGTGTCCCGTTCGGGTATGACAGCATCGAGATTCGATCAGAGAAACAGCAGCGGCAATCGGGTAGAGAAAGGAGGCCTATCGATGAAGGTCGAAGTCAACGCATCCTTTGTGCCACTGCGCTGCAATCATCGGCAAGGTCGCGGCTCCCAGAAACTCAATCCGAACCGCCCGCCCGGGCGACGGCCTCAAGGTCAACGAAATGGGTATCGCCCAGTCCCCGGTAACGCTCGGGATGGCAGGTGAGAATCAGGATCTGCAACCGCCGTGACGATTCTTCCAGCACACCCAATATCCGGGTCAGCCGACCGGCGTCGGTGGCCGTAAGAACGTCGTCCATAACCACCATCTGGCGCTCTTTGGATGCCAATACTTCCGCCAGGGCCAGACGAGTGGCCAAATAAAGCTGCTCCATTTCGCCCCCGGAAAGGTTCTCGAAACCTACACCCGTCTCTATGGCGCCGGGGTGGACCTCAGTGGGTTCGAACGAATCGGTCACACGGATTCGCCCCAGGCGGGGCCCGTTGATACGTTGGAGTATCCGGCTTGCATGCGCTTCAACCGGCTCCGTAACAGCAGAGACGGCTTCGCTGCGACACTGGGTGACCGTTTCATAGAGCAACCGGATCGCTTCCACCCGCATCTCTTCGCGACCAATGTCTTCTAACAACTGGTTGACATGTTCATCGGCAGCCGAGAATGCCGAATACGGACCTTCGGCGGCCAATGTCGCCAGTCTGCCGGCCGCCGTCATTTCATCATCGCGAGCACTGCGGGATTCCTCCCGCACGCCGATCAGTTGTCGTTCGAGTTTTTCCAGTGCTGCCAGCGGATCTTCGTTGTATACACCCAGTTTTTTTTCCAGGCTCTGCAACCTACTGCCGGCGGTCTCGCGGTCCATCAATATTTCGCGCAGCGCTGCCTGTCTCTCTTCCATTGTTCGCCCGTCTTCGGTTAACCCGGCCAAAGCCCGGTCAAGTTGCCGCACCAGTTTGCGTGTTTCATCGATGCGGTTGCCCAATGCTCTGGCCTGCTCCTCTGCGGTGGCGCATTCGGCCTGGATTTTGGCATAATGGGTATGCGCCTCGGCAACTTTTTTTCCGTGAGCCTCGCGGAGATCGGAAACAGTACGCATCATTCTGGTAGGATCCGGTAGCGCTTGTAACCAGGCCGGACGGGACTGTAAATATCCGGCTTCTATCGCTTTCTTTTCAACCAGCTGCTGTTTCAAATCAGCAAGTTCTCGATGGCCCAACAACGTTTCCAGCGCTTTGGCCGATTCCCGTAACTGCCGATCCAACTCGGCAGCGTTCTCCGCCAAGGCTTCCAGTTGATCAACATCCGCAGTTCCATACGGCCGTGTCAGCGTTTCTACCTGAACACGTGCTGCGTTCCACTCGGCCTGATGGTTTTGGATATCTCCTTGGGGGCCGGTCGCACGCAGTCGAGCAAACCCCTTCACTTCCGCGACCACTTCCGGCGAACCGGTGAGATGCACCTTTTCTCCGCCCAACACCGCGGTCTCACCGTGGGGCTCACCAGAGATGGTGTCAATAACAGTGTCACGCACCGGTAGAATCTCCAGGCTGATCAGTGACGACTCGATCCGGACCGCCGCCTGATCACGCGCATGAATGGCCTTGCGGATCTTGCTGAGCGTAGCAAGGTCAGGAGCGACGACTTGTAATCGGGTCCTCTGGCGGATTTGCACCTGCTGCGCAGCGGCAGTGATCCGCTCAATCTCCTTCTCCAATTCTTCGCGTGTGTGATTTACCTTTAAATAGTCCTCCGCGTCCCGGGTTTCCTGCTCGGCACGCCTGATATTTTCTTCTCCCTTGGCCGTCTCGTCGAGTGCTCTCCTGGCCGCTATCGCAGTGCTTTGGTGCTGAGAAACTTCACGGGTTTTGGCAACCAGGTCCTCTTCAAGGGTCTTTAACAAAAATCGGGCTTCTGTATGGGCCCTTTCTTTCTCCCGGATATGGTCGATCGCCTGTTTCAGCTGATTGTAGCGCGCCTCAGCCGTTCTCGTTTCCTCTTTGCGCCTGTCCGCTTCAACCCTCAATTGGTGATACGCATCTGCCTGTAATCGCATACTATCGATTGTCTTCTTCAGCGCCTCGGCCTCGAAGACAAGCTGCGTTCTTCGCGCTCGGATGTCTTCCACCCGTCGGGATCCGTCTTCATATAGTTCCAGCCGTTCAAACAACTCCTGCCGTCGTCGCTGGACCTGGTCCAACTGTTCTTTCATCCGTGAAAGTTCCGGTGCCCCTCTGCCGGATTTTAGCTTACCGCCTTTGGTAAAATACTGTAGATAAAGATCAACGATACGCTCTTCGACGGGGCTGCTGGCACCATGCGACAGCTGTTCTCCCAAGGACAAGCGGATGTCGTTAACGATGTCCCCGGATAACTCGGTCAGCATCAACTTCCCTTGGGGAGCCCAGAGAACTTGGGCCAAACCCCAGTGACGCGGTTGGGACAGTCCCCGGGCCGGCGGATTTCTGGTCAGCATCGTTCGAACCGTATCGTCAGCCTGACGACCTTCCGCGAAGGGTATGTAGATGTCGCCCTCGAGTCGATCCAGTCGGGAGTGGTTATCCTGCAAAAACTGTTTGGCAATTCGATAACCAACCCCATTTCGGCGAAACTCGACCGTCACACGGGGAGGCAACGCGCGTCCCCACGGAACCAAGGCGGTTACATCCTGACCGGTCACGGTGTGGCTGTCCAATAATCCCCGGCTGATGGCCTCAAAGAGTGTCGACTTGCCGGTTCCATTCGGACCGTGAATAACCGTGATCCCCTCTTCGAAAGGCCCTACTGTAACGGACCTTAAAAAACAGCGCCAGTTTGACAGAGTAATACGCCGCAAGATCATTTCAGGCCCTCTGATGTCATGGCGTAAAGTTCCAGTAGGGCCAGGGATGCGATCTGAGACCGGCGGCTGGATTCATCCCCATCCTCAGCCGTACTCCGAAGCCGTAGTGCTGCATCCTGCAGCACACCCGATGGCAAGGCCGATATCCAACCGTCGTCGTCAGGTGCAGGTCGCAGACCAGAAATGTCCACCCGACCAAATAGAAATCGTGCCGTCACCATGTCCTGCAGATGCCTGAGCAGCCCCAACTCTTCTGAATACAGGAGGCCTTTCAGGCGCAGATCGACCAGCATGCGATCCGGTTCCGTCAGGGATTCGATACGTTGCCGCAGGGTGGCGATGTCTCCGATTTGGCGCAGATCTTTTCCAATCACCTGCCAGGTGAGCCCACCGGTTTTTAAGATTTCTATATCGGGCGGGGTGATCGGGCTGTCAATCGTCACCAGAAGCGCATTGCCACTGTCAGGCTCTCCAAATCGTGAAGGTTCCGGCGTCCCGCAATAGGCTGTCCGCACAACACCGTCCGGATCGGCATAGGTAACCGTGGAATGCCAGTGCCCTAGTGCCAAATAGGTCAGCCCGCTGCGTTCGGGCACATTGCGGGGAATCGGGTGATCGGCCGCGACTTCCGGCAACCCCTCCACATTGCCGTGCGCCATGGCAATGCGAAGAACATTTCCCGGTTTGGCTTGAATCCAGTCCGTCGGATCTTTGGTCGAATACTTGTCAGACACCGGGCACGGATAGAGGATCCCGTCCGAAATTTTGACCGGTTGTTTTTCGGTCAGAATATGAAGATTGTTTGCTGACATCCAGGCCGGGTGTTCCCATACCGACCCGGGTACAACGGGATCGTGGTTACCGGGGATTATGTAGACCGGTCGGTCCAACCGTGCTAAAATATCGGCCGTCTTCTGAATCAAGGTGCGGTCCACGCCGTTGTCCTCGAAAAGATCCCCGGCTACGATAAGGAAATCGGCGCCACGGGTAACAGCCGCTTCGACCACACGGCTGCCGGCCGCCAGCCGCTCCGCGCGCACCCGGGCACCAACCTGTCCCAGTCCCTCGGCTTTCATACCGATCTGCCAGTCGGCGGTGTGGACAAACTTCATCGGTTATAATTCCTATGGCTGTCTATCTGCCGGGTACAATGATACGCGATGACTCTTTCTCGGAGGGCGTGATAATTGACGAGTTTTCTTTCTGCTGCATCTTCTTCATCTCCTCCGCGAGTTTTTCAACGACGGCCTGCATGGCTTCTGGGAATCGCTTGATCGCCTGCTGAAGCTGTTTGGCCGCGATGACAGCCTGCACCGGCAACGGTCCCCCCGGTGTCATGAGGTTAGTCTCTCCCACGAAAACGGTCTTGCGGGTTTTGTCGACCGAGCCGTCTGTGTTTACCGGTGTCAATCGCCGGATGTTGGCCACTTTCATGTCGGTATATGTTTCTTCACGATACAGGTTTTGCCGATCGACGGTGAAATCGATACCGGCGGTGCGGTGGTCTGTCATTTTCTTTCCAGCTCCTTTTGGGTTTCATTCAGCCATATGAGCTCATGAAACCTGTTAAAATATTAAGAACCACTGATTTCATTACTTTGCGAATGGTAAGAATAATGGCAAATGAATGCCGCGCTATGGAAATGTTGGAAAATATCAAATCGTTGACGAATAGGCAAATCGGGTTTATTACCGCTATCGAAAATAGTGAATCACTCTGTTGCAAATGCGCCCTTCTCAAAAATAAGTATTACCTATTACGGGAGGCATCGTAATGACCGCCATCGCGATTCTCCATTGGTCGGTCCCTGATGTGACGTCGGCGGTTGCGTCCTTCAGCAAACACTGTTAAACTGACATTTTTTTTCGGTACGATAGTCGTTCTAATTAAAAAATACAGATCAAAGAATTGTGAGACGATAACATGCCATTTGCTGCCAAAATAACTGGAATTGGTTCGGCTTTTCCGGAAAAACGGCTCGACAACACCGAATTATCGGGTATGCTCGTTCGTCAAGGTATCGATACCACCAATAAATGGATCGTGGAAAGAACCGGCATCCGGGAACGGCGGATTGCCAATGTTCAAGATGAAAACGAGACCAATTCCTCTCTCGGTGCACAAGCCGCACGGCAGGCACTTAGCATGGCCGGCCGGAAGGCCAAAGACATCGATCAGATCATCTACGCCACCTGCTCTCCCGACACCCTGCTACCGTCCACCGCCTGTTGGCTCCAGAAAAAGATCGGGGCCCACAATGCCTGGGCGATGGATGTCAACGCTGCCTGTTCGGGCTTCATTTACGGTTTGGTAACGGCTCAGCAGTTTGTCCAGACCGGACAGTCGAAAACCGTGCTTGTTGTCGGTGGAGAGGTCCTGTCGCAGATAACGAACTGGAATGACCGGACGTCCTGCATCCTGTTCGGTGATGGTGCCGGCGCCGCCATTGTGGAAAATGTTCCGACCACTGACAAACGACGCATCCTGTGCAGCCACTTAACCTCGAACGGCAGCCTGAGTGACCTTTTTCACGTTCCTGCCGGTGGTTCAAACCTCGAAGTCACACCCGAAATTTATGCTCAAGGCCTCCATAAAATGCACATGAACGGAAGGGAAATCTTCAAGGTCGCCGTGAGGACGTTGACCGAATGTGCACTGAAAACTTTAGAGAAACAATCCCTGCCAATCGATCACCTCGACTGGCTCGTCCCCCACCAGGCAAACCTGAGAATCATAGAGGCCGTGGTCAACCGGCTCGCCTTTCCAATGGAACGCGTGCTGATCAATCTGGATCGGTACGGAAACACCTCTGCCGCCACGATACCGTCGGCCCTGGATGAGGCCGTACGGGACGGTCGTATTAAAAAGGGCCAGACGGTACTGCTGGACGCTTTTGGTGCGGGATTGACCGCCGGAGCACTGTTGCTGCGCTGGTAAGGCGCGGTGTCGGGTATCCTCTTCCGCATTCGAATCGAGCGGCGCGGGTCCGCGGTCAGCCATCATTTGACAAATGACAAATTGAAGAAACGCCGCTTCGGCGCCTTTTCTGTTTTTGAAGAATCAATCTGCCGGAATCGATAGTCCGTCCTTCTGGCCAGCGGCTTCAGAGGCCGATCGCCGAAGTTTAACCGGCGGTCGCCGCCGTTTACGCAGCTTCATGTTCAGCATTTCCACAAAGACTGAAAATGCCATGGCAAAATAAATATATCCTTTGGGAATATGCAGGTCGAAACTTTCTGCCACGAGGGCCACACCGATCAGCAGCAAAAAACTGAGGGCCAGAATCTTCACGGTGGGATGATTTTCGATAAACCGGCTGACCGGTCCAGCCAAAAAGATCATAAATATAACGGCAATGATGATAGCGGCCACCATCACGGAAATTCGATCGACCAACCCGATGGCTGTTATGACTGAATCAAGAGAGAATACAATATCGAGCAGGAGGATCTGGGTAATTACACTGAAAAACGAGGCGGCTGTTTTTGCATCTTTATCGGCACCGTGATCCGATTCACCCTCAAGGTTGGCATGTATCTCCACGGTGCTCTTGCCCAGCAGAAAAAGGCCACCCAGGAAAAGAATAAGATCCCGCCCCGAAATTTCTTGGCCAAGAACGGTTAGAAGGGGGGCCGTCAGCCCCATGATGATCGTTAGTAAGAAGAGCAAACCGATGCGCGTGGCCATCGCCAGCAGCAGTCCGACGGTGCGCCCCTTTTTCTGCTGATGGGCGGGCAATCGACCGGCAATGATGGCGATAAAAATGATATTATCGATGCCCAGAACGATTTCCAATGTCGTCAAGGTAAGCAGGGCCAACCATATCTGAGGATCTGAAATCCAAGCCATCTGTCAGCTTTCCTTTTCTCGAAGAATTTCGGTCACGGGGGCTCTTCTCATTGTTCCGATCAGTACCAAGAATTGAAATACTTTATCAAGCCGTCAAGAAAAAATCAAAAGCAAGCGGCTGGTGACACTCGATCATGGCCATCAATCTAATCTGGTAGAGCAACGGCTTGTAATATGTCATCAATGCCCGTATAATCTCAGGCCTCATTCAACCGGAGGTGACTATGCAGCCCAAATCCCCCAAGAAACGAGTGTTTCCCTCAGCCCGCGAGGATGCCGTCTCCGCGAAGCTCCACGGGGATACCCCGCAGTGCCGATCGAAATCTTACAAACTGGCATTTCTGGATGACGACCTGATGCTGCGCGACGAATTACGACCCGTGCGGCTGCAGCTTGAACTGCTCAAAGCCGAACTTGTTCAGCATGAAATGGGCATCGAATCCACCGTTGTCATCTTCGGGGGTGCGCGAATCCCTGATCCGGCAACAGCTGAAACCAAGCTGGTTTCTCTCGAATCGAAAGCAAAGGATAACGGCAAGCGTTCCGAGCTGATGCAGGATCTCCGTCAAGCCCGCAGGGACCTCGAGAGGAGCCGATACTACGAAGAGGCCCGCCGGCTGGCCAGCCTGGCGTCAACCAACTCTCCCCGCGACCAACTGGTGGTCATCACCGGAGGAGGGCCGGGGATTATGGAAGCAGCCAACCTTGGTGCCCACGAATGCGGCTGCCAGAGCATCGGCCTGAATATCGTCCTGCCTTTTGAGCAGATGCCGAACCCCTATATCACACCCGAACTCTGTTTTCAGTTTCATTATTTCGCCATTAGAAAAATGCATTTTTTAATGCGGGCCAAGGGTCTGGTGGCTTTTCCGGGCGGATACGGAACTCTGGATGAATTGTTCGAAGCCCTGACTTTGATCCAGACGGGTAAAATCAAACCGATACCGGTTCTCCTTTTCGGGAGGTCATTCTGGGAGAAGGTCATCGACTTTCAGGCCCTCTTGGATGAAGGGAATATTGGTCCGCAAGATCTGAAAATTTTTCAATACGTCGATACCGCCGAAGAGGCCTGGGAAATTATTTCCACTGCGAACGGATTGGAATGACCCCAAACCCGGTGCAGGGGTCTTCCCGCTTGCATTTCCAAATGTCAAACTTTTACTATTTGTGGGAACTATAACGATGGATAAGGCACTGACATCAAAAATAATCATTGAGACGTATGCTGTTGGGCGTCATATGATAGTATCCGGAAAGAAATACACCCACGATCTTAAAATCATTGGAAATTCGGTCAAAGGTGACTGGTGGCGCCGTGAAGGCCACCGCCTGGCGGCTGAAGACATCTCAGACATCCTGGCCACTTTGCCCGAGCTGCTCGTCGTGGGTACCGGTTACGCCGGCGGTATGCACATACCAGCCGTCCTCCAAAAACTACTGAAAACAAAGCGTATCCGGCTTGTTTATGAACCCACCACTGAGGCCGTTCAAACCTTTAACCGATTGCGGGCGGAAGGAAAGAACGTTGCCGGCGCGTTTCACCTCACATGTTAACCGGCGACCGATCGTGTTCGGCGATCCAGCATCGAAATCGGCAACGGGTTCAGGGACAGATTTACACCTAATTTGAGCGATTGTCGAGGTTGCCGCAGATACAAGGAGGATGTCGTTCCGTCCCGCCGCCGGCGGGATCGGCTATGCGGGACGGCATATGACGCCGCAGATGCGGTAAAATCGGCAATCCCGAAGCGGTTACAAATATTAAAATCAAACGATGATAGAATTCCTTATAAATAAAGCAGTTCCCCCTCCATTTAAAATTTGAAACGCTCACTTTAGGTTACAACAACCCACTGTTTAACCTTCGCCATTTTCCAGAATCTTTTTGAGCGTCTGCAAATCGTTTCTGACCTGCCGCCGCGCTCTGCGCCGGGTCAATAATCCGACGGTTTTGAAAATTTTCAATTCGATGAAGCCGCGGGTAATGAAACGAGTGCCGTCGTTGACGGGTTCGAAAATGAAGCTGCTCTCCCCACCGACCGGTCCGGACACAAAACGGTAAGAACAAATCTGATTGGGGACATATTCCGATATGACACCCGCCGAATCGAATTGCTTGCCCATGAAACGGTTCACCAGTCGGTAAGTTGTCCCCTCCCCCATGGGGCCCTCGGAAGTCTGTTCGGTTAAAATAACATCGGTCTGCCAGCGCCGATTGTGCTGAAAATCTGTTGCGAAAGCAAACACCCTTTCCACCGGTCGGGCAATCGTAACGCTTTCTTCAATGTCAATCATGTCAACATCCGTTCCACATTCGGCTCAATCCGGTGCGCTGGGGGGCAACGCGTTATCGCTCTCTATCCCCTGCATCCGTTCCGATCCATCCAGGCAATGGATCAACATCGCTTCGCTTTTTCATCGGCCTATGTAATCTAATTTCACTCTGCATCATTTTCAATACCCATAGCGGGTACTGAGCCGTCAGGTTGTAAATTCAGAAAGGTTCTCGTCATGATTCGCCGGGGTTGACAAAACCGATTTTGCACGCATTATATGCCCCGAAAACAGGACAGGTCCTTGTTATACCGCTTTTCGATAATTCAAACCGAACTGCGCAACAGTAAAATTTCCAGAATAACCGATCAAACAACGAGGAGTGATAATGGTCGCCCAAAAAGAAACTCATCAGTTTAAAACCGAGGTACAGCAATTGCTTAACCTCATTATCAACTCCCTCTATTCCAACAAGGAGATTTTTCTGCGGGAGCTGATTTCTAACGCTTCAGACGCCATCGACCGATTAAGATTCAAAGCCCAAATGGAACCGGACATCCTTGGTGATGATACCGAATATAAAATCAAGCTCTCTGTCGATGGCATCAAAAATACGCTGACGGTGTCAGACAACGGTATCGGCATGTCACGGGATGAGGTCATGGAAAATATCGGTACGATTGCCAGGAGTGGAACGGCTGCATTTATAGAGGCTATCGAACAGGTCAATGACAAAACCATGATATCACCGGAGCTGATCGGCCAATTTGGCGTCGGGTTTTATAGCGCTTTCATCGTCGCCGACGATGTGACTTTGATCTCCCGACCGGTAGGGTCGAATAGCGCCACTCGCTGGCAGTCCACCGGTGACGGCACTTATACAATTGAGGATACCATAAAAGACACCCGCGGGACCACTATCATTTTGAACCTGAAAAAGCACGAAAAGGACGAACTCGATTTCACCGACGAGTGGACTGTACGCCAAATCGTCAAGCGTCACTCTGATTTTGTGAATTACCCCATTGTGATGGATGTGGAACGGGATGAACCGATCCCGGAAGAAGAGCAGATAAAGGACAACTCAGGCAAACCGATCGGAAAGACCACTCGCCCTGTCGTCAGCGAAGAAACGCTGAACTCCATGAATGCCATCTGGTCCAGAGACAAACGCGAAGTCGATGCCACCGAATATGAAGAATTCTATAAGCATGTCAGCCACGACTGGAATGCACCGTTGTCTCACCTGCATCTGAAATTCGAGGGGACCACCGAATACCAAGCGCTACTCTATATACCCGCCCGGGCCCCCCTCGATCTCTTCAATCCGGAAATGAAACATGGCATTCATCTGTACTGCAAACGCGTATTCATAATGGAAAACTGCAGTGAGCTGATCCCGGAGTATTTTCGTTTCATAAGAGGGGTGGTGGATGCCCCGGACCTGAATCTCAATATCAGCCGCGAGATTCTTCAGCAGGACCGCCTGGTAAGGAACATCCGTCGCAATCTGGTGAAGAAGATCTTTGAGCATTTGGAAGAGATGGCGGCCGATAGCTATGAAACCTTTTGGAAAGAATTCGGGCAGGTTTTTAAAGCGGGCATCCACACCGATCCAGAAAATCGCAAGAAATTGGCCGATCTGCTTCGCTATGAATCCACCATGTCAGATGGAAAATTGATAGCACTCAAGCAATATGTTGACCGCATGCCACCCGAGCAGAAAGACATCTACTACTTGACGGGAGGCAACCTGGCGGCCATCGCAGACAGTCCGCTGCTCGAACGATTGAAAGACAAGGGATATGAAGTTCTGTTGATGAGCGATCCGGTAGATGAGTGGGTCGTGCAATCGCTCACCGAATACGATGGCAAGTCGCTTAAAAGCGCCGAGAAAGGCGACCTCGATCTGGGGGATGTCGATGTTGAAAAGGAAAAAAGCTACGCCCCGCTGTTTGGTTTCATCAAATCGAAACTGCAGGACAAAATCAAAGATGTTAAGCCATCCACACGTCTGAAAGACTCGCTGGCCTGTCTTTCCGGTGACACCCAGGATATGAGTGCTTACATGGAGAAAATCCTCAAGGCCTCAGGCCAGAACCCGCCCCATGCCAAAAGGGTACTGGAAATCAATCCGGATCATCCAGCCTTGGACCGGATAAAAAACCTGTACGATAAGGATCAGAGCAATCCTGTTCTTGCAGATTATAGCGAACTGCTTCTCGACATGGCTGTCATCGGCGAAGATGGCAAACTCGACAACCCTGCCCGGTTTTCAAAGCTTATGGGGAAACTGATGGCTGAAGCGATAAAAGAATAACACTGACAGAAAAAAGCCTGGCCGGGCAGCAAGGCGCCGGGCAGGCTTTTTCATCAACGCATTGAAATATCTATTCGCTGGCATATTTAAAAGACAGCTTGACGCGGGCCCTGTAGGCTGTAACCTTCCCGTTTTCAACCTTCATATCCAGCTTGGTGACTTCAGCGACACGCAGATCCCTGAGACTTTTCCCTGCGGTTTCCACTGCGTTTTTCGTGGCTTCTTCCCAGGAAGTGGGACTGCTTCCTACCAGATCGATAATTTTGTAAACACTGTCGGACATGTTTGCCTCCTTTCCTTTAGTCTTCGTTTCGGGGTAATTCCCGTGCGGCCGTTTCGACATCCAGCAAAATAAGGTGCCGCCTAAGGGCCGCCTATTCTGCAGGTGCCGGCCCACAGCGCAACGGAAGGTGTGTGGGCGTTCATTGCAGAATTGCCAACATGCTACCCTGACAATTCCCCTGCCAATGAAAGGGGTCTCTGAGGAGATTCACCGATTTCGTCCCGTCAGGCCTGAAGCTTCGAAATCCGGTGGCACGGTCGTTTTGGGGAAGTAAGTTTGAGCGAGAAATGGAGGACGACCTGCTATAACGAAGTCACCGGTTCATAGAAGAGACAAGTGGGCGAACCCGAGTAAATGACCTATCGGAACCATAAGATTAGCTAATCAATGTCCGATGGAAAGTCAAGCGGCAATAAGAACCAGTCGCCCTGTGCGTCTTTCCCGCAGGGTTCTCATCGCCCGCGAATGGCAATACCGGCCTTGGTGTATGGCGCCCTTCTGCTCATACTGAAGAACCCTATCAGGCTGTGCGTCATGGTCTCCAGCGAACTGTAGAGGATCGGAACGACCACCAGCGTCAGGAAAGTAGCGATCACCAAACCAAAGATAACAACGATGGCCATGTTCTGCCACCACTGGGTCGATTCGCTGATAAAAGAGATGGTCATGTTATGGAAGTCGATGGATACCCCAGTCACCATCGGTAACAATCCGAGAACCGTTGTTACGGCCGTCAAAAGGACGGGGCGCAGCCGCGTGGCACCCGCTGCAATCACGGCTTCCTGAAGCGCCATCCCCCTTTGCCGCAATTTGTTGGTGTAATCGATCAGAACAATCGCGTTGTTCACCACGACGCCGGCCAAAGAGATGACACCGACACCGGACATGATAATTCCGAAAGGTGCTCTCAGAACCGTGAGCCCGACGAAAGCGCCGCCCAAAGACAGGATGACCGATGTCAGGATGATGAGGGGTTGGGCAACAGAGTTGAAAAGTGTCACAAGAATCAAAAATATCAGGAAGATGGCAATCATAAACGCTTTGGTCAGAAATGTTTCCGCTTCCTGCTGGAACTCGAATTCGCCGGTGAAAGCCATCCGATAGCCAGCTGGCAGGGGAAAATCCGCCAGAAGGTTTTCGGCCTGCTTGCGGGCCACCGGTCCCGGAATTCGATTCTCATCAACATTGGCTTTGACAGTAACGACGCGGTTATGGTTTATCCGCACGATGTCGCCCATGGTTCCCGCGTAATCGATACGCGCAATGGTGGTGAGTGGAACCAGCTGGCCGACCGGTGTCGGGATCATCAGTTTGTGCAGGACACCGACCATTCGTCGGTCGGCATCGGTGAGGGTGACGGTTATATCGAAATCTTGATCACCTTCACGGTAGGTTGAAATCTCCAACCCGTTGTAAGCGGTTTTCAAGGCGAATCCGATCGTGTTGGTATTCAGGTCGAAAAGTGCGGCCTTCTGACGGTCAACCCGCACACGAACCGCCGGAATGCCTTCCACATAATCGTCCTGAACATCTTCTACAAAAGGGACACGGGACACGATCTCCGCCACGCGCCGCGCCAAGCTGCCGAGAACGCGGAAGTCGTCACCGGATATCTCGATATTGACAGGAGCGCCTGTGGGTGGCCCTCCCTGTTCTTCAGCCACAGTGATCCGGGCCCCCGGGATGGCCTGCACCCGCCGTCGAATCTCTTCCGCGCTTTCGGCCGATGGCCGGCGACGGTCTTTCAAATCGAGAAACTGGACACCGATGTGATTGGGCAGGTTCGGCTCAAACGACGCAGCCCGGGCGTTTTCAACGGCTTTGGCGTATATATGTTCTATGTTATCCAGATCACTGGGACCGTTAAATGTCTGCCCGCCTGCCTTCCGGTGTTCCCGGGAAATGTAGGCGAAATCATAGAGACTTTGGGGCAGCTCCGGGTTCTGAAGAATGGCACCGTTTACTCCCATTTCAACTTTCTTGACGATCCGGTCGATGTATTCCAGGTCGGCGCCTTCAGGCGGTTCAACGTTGACATACAAACTCTTGGGGTCGATTTTGGGAAAGAACTCCACGGGTTTTTCGAGCCCCACCGCCAGCAACCAGACCTGGATAAATATGACCAGAAGGACAAAAGACGAAATAAGCACGACGCCGCGATGGGCAAGGCCGCTTTTCAACAGGCCCACATAACCGGTGAGCAGGCGGCCTTTGACCGCTACCGGTTCTTCCCCGGTTGCAACGGTCTCCGCTGCGCTTTTCTTATCGACGGCCTGCAATGGCCGCTGGCCCTTTACGCGCGCAAATAAAGCCGCCAGGGCCGGGTTTATCACCAGGGCCACGAACAGACTGGATGTCAACGTGACCACCAGGGTAATCGGCAGATACTTCATGAACTCACCCATTATGCCGGGCCAGAATATCAGGGGCAGAAAGGCCGCCAGCGTGGTGAGCGTAGAACCGATTACCGGATAGGCGACTTCGCTGGTAGCTTTCATGGCCGCTTGAATACGCGGGACGCCCTGTTCCATGTAACGGTAGACATTTTCGATGATCACGATGGCATTGTCTACCAACATACCGAGAGCCAGGGTCAGAGAAAACAAAACCACCATGTTGAGTGTAATTCCAAGAACATAGAGGATCATAAAGGCGATCAGCATCGAGAAGGGAATCGCTAAACTGACCAGCACGGCGTTGCGAATGCCAAGCGCGACGAACAGAACCACAATCACCAGTAAAAGACCGGAAATGATATTGTTTTCCAGGTCGGCGACCATCATGCGGACGTCCTTGGCACGGTCCATGAGTTTGACGATGCGGGTCCCGTCTGGCCAGGCGCTTTGTTCGCGTTCGATGAGGGTGTCAATCTGATCGGTGATGGCGATGATGTTTTCTCCCACACGCTTTTTGACCATAATATTGACAGCTTCGCGACCGTTGAGGCGCGACCGGCTGGTCTCGTCCTTGAATCCGTCGGTGACCTGCGCCATGTCTTTCAGATATACCGGCCGTCCTTCGAAAGTACCGATCACCAGATTGAGGAGTTCTCCGGGCGCTTCGAATTCTCCGGGGACCCGCAGCTGATAGCGGCCGTCACCCAGCCGAATTGAACCGCCGGAGGTGTTCTGGTTTTCATTGTAAACGGCATTCTGAAAGGCGGTGATCGGCAATCGGTAGTAGGCCAGTTTGTCCGGATCGACCTCAATCCGGATTTCGCGCTCCCTGCCACCGCTGACATCCGCCTCGAGGACACCCGGAATGGCTTCTATCGCCTCTTCCAGGTCGTCGGCGATCCGCTTCAGCGTGGTAATACCGCTGGTACCGGACAAGGAAAACACGACAATCGGAAGCTCGGAAAAGTTGACTTCGAATACCGAGGGATCGTCTTCCAAATCCCCCGGCAGGTCTTTTTTGGCCTCATCGACCTTGTCCTTGACCTTCTGGAGCACCTCGTCAATGTCGGTGCCAGGGAGAAACTCGATGTTGATCTGGGAAACCCCTTCAGAACTGACGGAATGGATTTTTTTAACCCGGTCCAGCCCTTTGAGTTTGTTTTCGATTTTTATGGTGATGGTGGTTTCGATGTCCTCGGACGATACGCCCCTGTAAGGGGTCGACACAAATACATTCGGAATGGTGATATCGGGCTCGCTCTCCCTGGGCAGAGCGCTGTAACAGTATACACCGATCACCAGGATGATCACGGCCAGCACCATCACACTGGTACGGTTTTTCACCGCTGTGTCGGAAATGATCATTGTACGATCTCCTCCGGGTCTTCGACGCTGCGGATCACCTGGACAGGATCACCGTCTTTGACACTGCGATGTCCCACAATGATCACACGATCATCCGGCTGCAGGCCCTGCTTCACTTCCACGCGCCAGCCGTCCAACAGCCCCAGCATGACCGGTCGCGCCTGGGCCGATTCGCCAACCACCACATAAACCGACTGATCGCCATTGCGGTTGACGACGGCATAGAGCGGAACAGAGAGACTCTGAAGTACTTCTTTTTTGACCATCTCGACCCGCACGAACATGTCGGGTAAAATCGCGCCATCGGCATTGTCTAAAGAAAGGTCCAGAGAGTAGAGTCGGGCGGAAGAATCCGCGGTGCGGGACAGAAAGTGTTTCCGGGCAACAACTTGCCGATTGTTCAGGGCGTCAACCGTCACATTGAATTGCTCTAGTCTTCGGATGGCATCTACGTCCGATTCCGGAATTCCGACGCGGACTTTGAGGCACTCCACCTGCAGAACCTCTGCCACCGGGTCGCCAACT
Source organism: uncultured delta proteobacterium (assembly GCA_963848135.1). Taxonomy (GTDB): domain Bacteria; phylum Desulfobacterota; class Desulfobacteria; order Desulfobacterales; family SG8-13; genus JARFQH01. Next base: position 955,193 of record CAWKCK010000003.1, on the reverse strand, counting down.
TTCAGGTATTGACCTTCTTCAACGACGACCCGGTTGACCACACCGTCGAAAGGCGCTTCGATGGTGCAGCGCTCAACGTCCAGAGCAGCAGTGTTCATAGCGGCACGGGTCGTCTCGACCTTTGCTTGGGCGCCGTCAAGCTGGGAACGGGGAATCGCATTTCGACGGTAAAGGTTTTCCAGGCGTTTGAAATCCGAAAGAGCCAAATCGAATGCGGCTTTGGCAGAAAGGTGCGCGTTATGGAAGTCGCGCGGATCTATTTTGGCAATGATTTGACCTTTGACAACGGCGGTTCCTTCGGGAATCGCCTTGCGGATGACCCGCCCGCTGACTTCGGCCAAGATTTGCATCTCTACCCATGCTTTAGTCACGCCCGGCAGAACGAGACGATCGCGAACGGTCCCGGGTACCATTTTCAAAGCCACAACATTGACGGCTTGTCGATCAGATTTCAAACCGGCCTGGTTGCGCTCGCGAATGACTTCTCCCTCTGACCGGATCCAGAAGAACAGCAGCCCGGTCACCCCCACGAGTATAACCACCAATCCCGTCGGCAATAATCGGCGCAGTCGTCTGCCGCGAACCACGCCTGAAGACCTTCCGTTTTCTGAACTCTGGCTATTCATTTCAAACCCCTCCGCCACGACCCGCCGGGTCCTTGTTCTCAATTCGGTATGCCGCTTGATCGCTTGTGATCAGCCGCAGAATGCTTTCCAAGGAAAATTCGATCTGCTCTCTAAGGTTGAAATCACCTTCTGAAATCAGGCTGTGAAGGCTGATGCCGTCTAAATATCCAAGCAGGTTTATGGCCAGTTTTTCAGCATCCCGCGCGATTTCAGGACGGAATACCCCTCTGGAAATCCCCTCCAGCAGAATGGTGATCACGATCCTTCGCATACCGGTATGGATTTCCTTCATCAGGTGCCGTCGTTTGTAGAGCGCGCCGTCTTGCAGCAGTGTGTGCCGCAGGACATCGATCGACAGCCGGGCAAGCCCCGGATCGATGGGGTCGACAATCGCCGCACTCAATTCAACAAACAACCGCAGTCGATCAACGGGGTCTTCGACCGCGTCCAGGCGCTCCGAGAATTGGCCCTCCAGCCGTTTCATCCATTCGAGAACGGCGGCAAAAAAAATATCGGCCTTCGTGTCGAAATACTCATAGATGGTTCCCTTGCCGATGCCAGCGGCCCGGGCAATCTGACCAACGCTCGTCGCCCCGTATCCATGGCTGGTAAAGCACTCCAGTGCCACCCGTGCAATTTCAGCCATCTTTTTTTCCCGATCAATGAATTTTGGGCTCATAAACTTATACCGTCCATGGGTGAAACCGATCCGTGTTACCCTTTTCCCGGTGTCTGCGCCAACAAATCATTTTTGGATTATAACCGACTGGCGGGTTCTATCACAAATATTTTCTTTATCAAACGGAATCAATCCAAATTAAATATGCTACAAGATATTGTTATTATTGTTTATAAAAATTTACAAAATCTATTCAGAAAATATCGGCAGAACGGCCAAATCCGACTACCCGGTCAATTCACTTTCTATCAGCCACCTCGATATGGCAATGAACATCTGTGAATGTGATCGAATGGAAGGAATTTTTCTTGCAAGCCAACCGAAACCACAGTAATGAAATCTTTTTCCACAGATAACCTGTAAGTATGAATCCAACCGGTAAGGCCAATGGTGATGATGTCTGAGGTTTTTCGAAAAAAACAGGCCCACGCACTGGACGTTGGCGCGACCGCGGCCTGCATTGCAGCGGTTCAACGGCAGAACGGTGATATTCCCTGGTGTGACGAAAATAAGACCGACCCCTGGGATATGGTGGAAGCGGCGATGGGCCTGAGCATCGGCGGATACCCGAGCGAAGCGGTAAAAGCCTATGCGTGGCTGGACCGCCACCAAAACGCCGATGGCAGCTGGTATACCGCTTACAACAACGGATTGCCGCAAGACACAACCCGGGATGCAAACTTGTCAGCGTACATCGCAGTCGGCGTGTTTCACCACTATCTGATCAGCAGCGACCAATCGTTTTTGAAACAAATGTGGGACAGTGTCCGATCCGCCATCGATTTTGCGCTCAGCCTTCAAGCCCCCCATGGTGAGATATACTGGGCCATCGGTCCCGCAGGCGGTGTTGACAGGATGGCTCTTCTGACCGGGTCCTGTTCCATCTACATGAGCATCCGCTGTGCCCTGGCCATCGCCCGGATATTAGGCTATCGGCAGGCATCCTGGAAACAGGGGCTTTACCAACTGCAACATGCCATAATCTTCGAACCGCACCGGTTCAACATGACCAAAGCGCGTTATGCCATGGACTGGTATTATCCGGTTCTCTGCGGGGTTATCACGGGGGCGGAAGCCCACAAACGTATCGATCACCTCTGGAAGAAATTCGTCATTGAAGGTCGGGGGGTTCGATGTGTCTCGGACCGGCCCTGGGTAACGATTGCGGAAACCTCCGAACTCTGCCTGGCCCTGTCGGCAGCGGGCCGCAGAACACCAGCGGAGATCATATTTAACTGGGCTGTCGATAAACGCTATGAAGACGGTTGGTACTGGACCGGTTTTACTTCTCCGGATATGACAGTCTGGCCGGAAGAGAAACTATCATGGACCAATGCCGCTGTGCTTTTGGCCGCCGACGCCCTCTACGATCTGACACCGGCAAGCCGCCTTTTCTCGCATGCGTTTTGGACAAAAGAGGGAGCAGAAAATTGAACCCAGTAGCATTTCTCATTGCCAGACCCGCAAAACCCCATCACGACGTCCATTTTGCCATCCGAAAAATCATGCCCCCGTTGACGACACTCATTCTCCACCCTGCGGCGGCACAGGGACCCCATGCCGTTCTGTCATGGAGCTAAAGAATGAGGCGTGATCACCGCCCCTATTTCGTCAAGAAAGCCTATTTGAATCTCCAGGCATTTTACTCCCGACGATTTCTGGTACCCCAAATGAAACGTGCGGGAAAACGCCTTCAGGTCATCAAGCCGTGGCATGTCGAAATTTTCGGCGCCCCGGTAGAAATCGGAGATTACGCCACAATCATCGCTGCTCCGGACGGCAAAGTCAGACTCTCGGTCTGGCCGGCGTCTCCAGGCAAAGGTAGTATTCGCATCGGCAGTTACGGCCTGATTTGTCCCGGAGTGCGCATTGGATCAGCGCAGGAGGTCGTGATTGAGGATAACTGTATGATTGCAAGCCGGGCCTATATCACCGACTGTGACTGGCACGGCCTGTATGATCGCCTGGCCATCGGGCGGTCGGAACCGGTGCGACTCGATCCCAATGTGTGGATTGGAGACAGCGCCATCGTCTGCAAGGGTGTCCGCGTGGGAGAAAACAGCATCGTTGGCGCCGGGGCTGTCGTGGTGAACGACATCCCGCCAAATGCGGTGGCCGTCGGCAATCCGGCCCGGGTGGTCAAGCAATTGGACCCCTCCCGGCCAGTAACCACACGATCGCAGTGGTACCACGATCCGCAGAGACTGTTTGAAGAGATCGACCGTCTGGACAGATCGATCTTGGGCGGCAATAGCTTAAGTCATTGGGTTGGACACCTTCTCTCTCCCAAACGGGAATGACCTGTAGATGCGGGACCCTGTCCAGGACGGGATGACCACTTTGCAAGCCGGCGGTCGGTGCCAATCACCCGTCGCCTCTGAATACATCAGGCTGAATAGCCTGCACTTTTGCGCCGACCGGCAACTTGCCCGAGAACCTGACCTGCGGGTTTTGAAATCCCTTCTCTTCACAACGCCACTGCCCTTCATCGTTATCAGGATCTGCCGAATCGGATGTATCCCCAGAATATCGCCCCTCCGGCAGCGGCAATGCCTGCACTTACTAAAAACAGAACGGCAGAGCCGGTCTGTTCATACAGAAAACCGCTCAGAAAAAAACCAACCATCAAACCCAACCCATATTGAACCGCATTATTGGCCGCCTGACCGATCGTTTTGGTCTGCTCGGTGGTCAGGCGATCGATATATAGGATGCTGGCCATATGAAATGTCCCGTATGTTACCGCGTGCAGTAGTTGAACGAGAAGCACCAGGGCGGGAGAGTGGACGGTGCTAAGCGCGAGCCATCGGGCCACGGCCACGACAAATGAAAATTCGAGGACCCTTTCAAGGGAAAAACGTTTGAATATCGACTCCGATTTTATCATGACAATAATCTCTGCAATCGATGCCACAGCCCACGTCAAACCGATAAAGGCTCGGGTATAGCCGAGATTTTCAAGATGGATAGAAAAAAATCCGTAGTATGCGCCGTGACTCACCAGCATGAGAAACCCACACAGGAGAAATATGCCCACATGCCGGTTCAGCAGGCTTCCGCCGGTTCGCGGGATCAGTGATCGATCAGTGGAACCAAATCGGGGCATGCGAAGGGATCCCAAAGCTTGCAGAAGGGAACCGGCAAAAATAAGCACGAGAATCAAGCGGATATGAAACAGATCGATGGCACGTCCCAGCAAGATCACAACCAGGATAAAGCTCACCGACCCCCAGGCCCTGATGCGACCATAGGATTCTTTGCGGAATTCGAGTTGATCCAGAGTGAAGGCTTCCAGAAAGGCGATAATTGGCGCGTAAAAACAAACGTAAATTACGGTGAAGAGCAGCATCAACCAAAAATCATTGGTCGTGAGAAAGAAAAGCCACGTGAACGCACTGGCAGCGCTGCAAAGCACATAGATGCGCCGTCGCAAGTAAAATCGGTCGGCGAGAAGCCCCCAAATTATGGATGATACAACCATTACCAGGGATCTGACAGCCGACAAAGCACCAATTTGAGCCCCGCTGAATCCCAGATGGTAACAGTAGAGGTTGAAATAAGGCAGGAAAATGCCGAGGACGGCAAAATAGGAAAAATACTGAAAGCGGATGGCCAGAAACGAATGCCGAGAGCTCATAGGGTTGCCATTCGCGCTTGTCGCAGGAGTAAATGAAATCGGCCGACACAACGTCTGCGGTTGTTTATTCAAAACCCATGATATCGTTGCGTTTCGATAGGCTCGCGAACCTTAACGCCATACTCCGGCATCCCGAAGCGAAGGTGCTCGCGCGGTGAGGCCGAAGGCATGCTTTCCTGCGACGCTCTATTTGATCGGGCCTGGTTGTTGAAGCGCAACGCCCGCCGAATCGAAAAGTTTCTCTTTCTGATTGTCATATGCCATTTTTCAGTTTATGGCAAACACGCCCGGTTGAAACCGATAGACATAGAAAACCCGGCACGGCTGACCGGGTTCGAACGAACGGGCTAGGATACGGGGAATAGGCACCCCCGTCGTCCATGTCAATCTACGTTGACAGTCACTTGTTTTGGTTTTTCTTCTTCCGGTTTCGGCACCTCGATACTGAGGACACCGTTGTTGAACCTGGCGCTTATTTTTTCAGGATTCACGACGTAATGAAGGTTAAATGCTCGCCTGAATGAGCCGTATACCCTTTCCCGGCGGTAATAATTCTCCGCCAGCCCTTTATTTTCCATCTTACGCTCACCTCTGATGGTCAGTATATTGTCTTTGACCTCGACCGACACATCCGCCTTGATGACACCGGGAAGTTCCACCTCTAAAACCACGCCGCTGTCTGTCTCGAAGATGTCAACGGCTGGCCGCCAATCGATCAGATTCGCATCGTCACCCGGGTCACCTTTTCGTGGGAAAGCATCATCAAAAAGCCTGTTGATACGATCCTGAAGTGTAGCCACCTCTCTGAACGGATCCCAACTGACAATCGTCATGGTTTTTACCTTCCTTATATGATGTATATTCAGTCAAAAAAACTAAGCACGGTGCGCATCCTGTCAAGCAACATCACGGCTGTCCCGGTTACAGCAAGCGTCATCCGACTTGGCGCTAAAAATTCCTATGCTCGTTGCGGTGTTGCCTATCGTATCAGGTGTCAGCCGGTATTGGTTCTATTTACAAACCTGACTTTCGGTGTTAGGTTTTAGCACCTTTTCCCGATGTATGGCCGCTATCGTCGGGATGTTATAGAATAGACGGTAACCAATTATGATTCATTGCGAACAGGAGAATTAAGATATGGATTATATCAAAATCCGATTCGGCAATGATCTCGAAAAGATCACATCTCAACTGGAGAAAACATTCGAGGACATGTTTCGGCCGCGGCGGGTGAGCCCGATGTTCGCTTCTTCTGAGTCCGCTTGGAACCCGCAAATGGACGTCTATGAAACTCCCGAAGAAATCATTGTGCGCGCCGAAATTGCCGGGGTCGACAAGGACAACCTCGAAGTTGAAATCAACAGGCGCGCGGTGAAGATCAAAGGCCGACGCACACCCATGCAGAATATTGACAAAGCCACCTATCGATTGGCCGAAATTCAATATGGAAAGTTCGAAAGACTCTTGTACCTTCCGGTGCCCATCGATACCGAGGTGACTTCGTCTTCCTATATCAACGGCTTTCTGCAACTGAGACTGGCTAAACTTCCAAAAGAAAAATCATACACGATCCCGATCGAAGAAGGGTGAGGTGCCGGTACACTAAAATCCAAGTTGAGCGTTTCATATTTTCGAAATATGAAAATCAACAATAATTATTAGGATTTTCGGTAGAGATCAAGGCGAGACCGAGGATCCCCGCAGCGCGGGATTTCCCATCTGATCTAAAACAGCATGTGGATCACTCCCCCGCCGGCATGCGCACGTGTGTCGAGGCCTTGAGGCAAAGGCTCAGCGCCGAGATTCATCCGCCTCTGGCAGATCGGGCGAAAAAACTTTATTGATATGCCTTCTAATGTTCGACACCATCGGTAACGACAGACCCAGTTAACCAAGAGTTGCAATTTCTGGAGGGAAACATGACAGAACCGAAGGCCCACAAGCCAAAGAGCCCGGAAGATCTTCCTGACATTCTACCCATTATGCCTTTGTTCGATACCGCACTCTTTCCAAAGATGGTCCTGCCGTTGGCCGTCATGCAGGAAGAATCAATTCAGCTGATCGATGAGGCCATGTCAACAAATCGCATTATAGGGTTGGCGGTGGCAACAAAAAGGACCGACAGGATCCCTTACCCGAAGGAAGATTTGGCCAATGTCGGGACAACGGCTCTGATTCTTAAAATGGCCAAGACCGATGATCGAAAGGCCCAGCTACTGGTCCAGGGCTTGAGTCGATTCAAAGTCACCGCTTTTCAGAACGGGCACCCCTACCTCATTGCGCAAGTGGAACATCTGACGGACACGGACACCAAAGACAATGAGACCGAAGCATTGATGTCCAATTTGGTTGGACTGTTTATGAAAATCGTCGAATTGTCGGCCGGTTTACCCGAAGAAATGGGCGGTATGGCCAAATCGATACAGGAACCCGGAACCCTCGCCGATATGGTTGCATCCACGATCAACGCCTCCACCGAAGAAAAACTCAAGGTCCTCGAGACCACCGATATCAAAGAGCGTTTAAAGGAGGTCACCCGTCTGGCAAACCATCAGCTGGACATTCTTGAACTGGGCAATAAAATCCAGTCACAGGTAAAAGGTGACATGGAAAAAAGCCAGCGAGAGTATTACCTGCGTCAGCAGCTTAAGGCCATAAAGGAAGAGTTGGGAGAAAAGGACGAATCATCTGTCGAAATCGAGGAGTATCAGACAAAGATCGCCAAAGCCAACCTTCCTGAAGAAGCCCTCAAAGAAGCCGAAAGGGAACTCAACCGCCTCGAACGCATGCATCCCAGTTCGGCCGAATACACCGTGGCATCCACTTACTTGGACTGGATGACATCTATGCCCTGGCACGACAGCACGGATGATACACTAGACATCGCTAAAGCGGTGAAAATCCTCGACGAGGATCACTTCGGATTGGAAAAGCCGAAGAAAAGGATCATCGAATACCTCGCCGTTCGCAAACTTAAACCCGAATCCAAGGGTCCCATACTCTGTTTCGCTGGCCCTCCCGGTACCGGGAAAACATCCCTCGGCCGCTCCATCGCCAGGGCGCTGGGTCGAAAATTTCACCGGATTTCACTGGGCGGAGTTCACGATGAAGCCGAGATCCGTGGACACCGGCGGACCTATGTCGGGGCCATGCCCGGCCGAATCATCCAAGGCCTGAGGCGTGCCGGCTCGAACAACCCGGTCTTTATGCTGGATGAGATCGATAAAGTCGGCAGCGACTTTCGCGGTGACCCTTCTTCGGCCTTACTCGAGGTTCTCGACCCGGAACAGAATTTCTCTTTTTCCGATCATTATCTCGATGTCCCTTTCGATTTGTCGAAAGTTATGTTCATCACCACAGCCAATATTCTCGATACGATCCCACCGCCACTGCGGGACCGGATGGAAGTTCTCCAGCTCGTGGGATACACCGAAGATGAAAAAGTTAAAATTGCCAATCGATACCTCATTCCTCGGCAGCGGCGGGAACACGGGTTGAAAGCGGATCAGATTCACTTCACCAAAGGCGCTGTCCGCCACATCATTTCCGGTTACACGCGCGAAGCCGGTCTACGAAACCTGGAACGGGAAATTGCTGCCATCTGCCGCGGTGTGGCCAGTAAAATTGCCACTGGCGAGATAGAATCCGTATCCGTAAAAGTCTCCAATGTTTCGAAGTATCTCGGAGCGGTGCGTTTCACTTATGAATCCAAGGCCAGGATTCAAACACCCGGTGTGGCCATGGGGCTGGCCTGGACCCAAACCGGCGGGGAACTTCTCTTCATTGAAGCGACAGCCATGAAAGGCAATAAAGGGTTGACCTTGACCGGCCAACTCGGAGACGTAATGAAAGAGTCGGCAACCGCCGCGCTGAGTTTTATTCGGGCCAATGCTAAAACGCTGGGCATTGCGGAAGATTTTTTCACTAAAAAAGACATTCACATCCACATACCCGCCGGCGCCATTCCCAAGGATGGGCCGTCTGCCGGCGTGACCATGCTTTCCGCGCTGGTATCCCTATTGACCGGCAGAACCATAAAAAAAGATCTGGCCATGACCGGTGAAATCACGCTGCGCGGGCAGGTATTGCCGGTCGGGGGCATCAAGGAGAAGATGCTTGCGGCCCATCGTGCCGGGATAAAGACGATCATCCTGCCGGCATGGAACAAGAAGGATCTGGACGAGATTCCTAAAAAAGTCCAGAAAGACATCACTTTCCTGTTCGCCGACAAGATGCTGGATGTTTTGAAACTCGCATTGGAACCATGACAATCGTCGGCCTGTACCCAACCAACCGCCGTCTGAGGACCATTCTCGGTGGTTTTTGCCCCAGAAAGGGTTTGAAATAAACGTCGCAATCGGGTATTGATTACTATCTTTCGTTCACGACCAGCGAAACCCGGATCGGACCGCAGACCGATCCAATGACCTATTCTTCAGATCGCAACCCGGATACGGCCTGACACTCATGTATCAAAAAATTGACGCCTGTAACCGGCATGTCACCGCTGGCAAATTCAAGACCCCTTTTCTGTGGCTCATTGCCACGATTTTCATGATCGGCTCCTGCACCAGCGTATCTCAACCCCCTTCGCGCTCAACTGCGAAGCAATCCAAGCCCTATCAGATTAACGGCCAATGGTATTATCCCCGCGCCCACGCGCATGGGTTCACTCAGACCGGACTCGCCTCGTGGTATGGTAAAGAATTCCACGGTCGTAAGACAGCCAATGGCGAAATTTACAACATGTACGGAGTTTCGGCCGCCCACAAAACCCTGCCGTTCAACACGATCGTCAAGGTTCGCAATCTCGACAACCGTCGTGAGCTTGACCTGCGGATTAACGACCGCGGCCCTTTCGTCCGCGGGCGGATCATCGATCTTTCCTACGGTGCCGCCAAAGAACTGGGTGTCGCAGGGCCGGGGACGGCGCGCGTCGAAATTGTCGCTCTCGGCTCTATCGACGGTTCTTCAGGATCGGATGCAACGGGTAAACCTTACGAACCGATAGATTACGACGCGGGAAAGTTTACCTTTCAGGTCGGTGCATTCCGCGACCGCAACAACGCCGAAAATCTCAGGTCAAAACTGGACCGTGCCTATCAAAACGCGCACATCGCCCCCTATGATACCGGAAGCGGATTATATTACCGGGTCCGCGTCGGTTTTTTCACCAGTTTGGAGGCGGCGCGTAAAGGTGAGGAAAACCTCATCAGGGACGGATACGAACCTTTTGTGGTCGCCGAATGAACCGCACTCTTTGAGCACGAAAGGCCCATCCCCAAATTTCATGACATCTCTGCATTGATTGGCGGCTGAAAAAAACATTGAAACCGATATCGGCACTGCAAAAGGTTGTATTCCTGGATCGCGATGGCGTCATCAACAGAGATTCGCCCGCTTACATAAAAAACTGGAACGAATTCGAGTTTCTGCCGGGAAGCCTCGAGGCCCTGCAACATCTTGCCGCCGCCGAATTCACCACTATCATCATCTCCAACCAATCGGCGGTCAACCGCGGTCTTATAGATCTGGAAACCCTTTTCGACATCCATCGGCGTTTGAAAGAAGCCGTCGCTGCATGTGGTGGCCACATTGCCGACGTCTTCTTCTGTCCTCACCGGCCGGATGAAGGTTGTGACTGCCGTAAACCGAAACCCGGCCTGATACGGCAAGCCTGTCACAAATATGCAATCGAGGCGCAAAAGACGGTCATGATCGGTGACAGTGCCAAAGATATTGAATGCGCCCGCAACGCCGGATGCGCTGCTGCAGTGCTGGTCAAAACCGGCAATGGAATAAATGCGCTGGAGATTCTCGATCGCAAAGGCATCACCATCGACTTCGTGGCCGAAAATCTCGCCGATGCATCCGATTGGATCCTGTCCCGGATGTCTCTGATGACCACACCGGCTTCAACCCTCAAGAAGGGTTGCCCGTAGGCCCCATCTCATGCAGACGAGACAACCCTTATGTGAGTCAATAATTTTCGTATGGAAAACCTAAAGGATGATTCTACGAATCATCATGATGCCCTTCAGACAGTCTCTTTTGAGGGGCGCATTGAAAAAATAACTTACTACAATCCCGATAACCAGTTCGCCATCTGTCGCTTCCGGGTTGCCGGCACCGACAACCTGGTCACTGTCTTCGGCCACATGCCACGTCCTCGTCCCGGAACGGAAATGTGCATCACCGGATCCTGGGAAACTCACAAGCGCTATGGACTGCAGCTCCGCCTCTCATCTCTACAAACCGTTCTTCCGGCAACCATTGAAGGCATTCGGCAATACCTGATCTCGGGTTTTGTAAAAGGTGTCGGACCTAAAATTATCGCGCAATTGGTCGACCATTTTAAAGAAAAAACGTTGAAAGTGATCGAGAACGATCCGCAAAAGCTTTGCGAAGTCAAGGGGATCGGTAAAAAAACGGCCCGGTTGATTGCAAACGCGTGGAAAAACGAACATGTCATCCGAGGTCTGATAAATTTTCTGCAAGCAAACGGCCTCAGACCCGCCTATGCCTCCCGGATATACGCTGTTTACGGTGACGAATCACTGGATGTTCTGGAAAAAGATCCTTACCGCCTGGTTCATGACCTGCCCCGATTCGGCTTTAGTATCGCCGATACCATCATGCAACAAGCCGGTACACCTCCGGATGATCCTCAAAGGGTACAGGCCTGTGCCCTGCATACACTGAGGGAAGCCTCCGAAGAGGGTAACACGTTCATTGCGGCGGCCGACCTGACGGCTCGTTGCCGGCAGGTCTTCAATATCGATTCCGGTGCACTCGAGGCCGCGGTGAAAGAACTGGCAGCAGCAAACGAGGTCGTAATAGAGGACCTTCCGGTCGTTCCACCCGCTCAGGCGGTTTACATGACGGCCCTTCACTGGGCCGAGAGCGGTATCGCCAACAGACTCAAAACCCTCCTATCACTTCCGACTGAGCCAAGCGACGTGGATCGGGATAACATCGCTGCACAGGTTCTCAAACAGTTGGCGATTGAATTGTCACTCGAGCAGACACGCGTTATCACAAACCTTTTTGGTTATCGGGTGGCCATTATCACCGGTGGTCCCGGAACAGGCAAGACGACCCTGATTCGTGCCATTACCGCCGTCTTCAATTCTCTGGGGAAAAGGATTCTCTTGGGAGCTCCAACGGGACGGGCGGCACGGCGATTATCCGAAATTACCCGCCGCAATGCCCATACGATCCACAAACTCTTAGGATACAACCCGATTGAGGACACTTTCGAACACGACCTGGACAATCCACTCCAAACCGATGTGGTGATCATCGACGAAGCGTCCATGGTGGATACCGTTCTGATGAACCATCTGCTACATGCCGTTCATGTAACATCCAGACTCATTTTCGTCGGAGATGTTTTTCAGTTGCCTTCCGTCGGACCGGGTAATGTTTTGGCCGACCTGATCCATTCGAAAGCCATTCAGACATTCGAATTGACCGAAATTTATCGTCAAAGCCGGGAGAGCGCGATTATACTCAATGCCCATCGTGTCCGCCGCGGAGAGCAACCGGAACTCCCGCCTGTCGAATTCCCCGAGCAGGCATCGGACTTTTATTTTTTTGAAGAACACCGTCCGGAAAAAGCTGTGGAGATGATCATCGATCTGTGCTGCCGTAAAATACCGGCGCAATTCGGGCTCGATTCAAAAAGCGATATTCAGGTCCTTACCCCCATGCATAAGGGAATCGTCGGTACGATAAATCTCAATCGAGCCATTCAACGCCGACTCAACCCGAATCCGGTTGAGATCCGGTTCGCCGGCCAAGCCTTCAAGCCGCAAGACAAAGTTATGCACCTCAAAAACAATTACCGCAAAGATGTCTATAACGGCGATAGCGGGATTATCTGCGATATCGATCGGAAAAATGACATCGTGGCGGTCGATTACGACGGCCGAATCGTGGAATACACCCTCCCCGAGCTCGAAGAAATCATTTTGGCCTATGCGATTACCGTACACAAATCCCAGGGATCGGAATATCCGGCAATCGTCATGCCCGTCATGACCCAGCATTTTGTGATGCTCCAGCGCAATCTGCTCTACACGGCCATAACCCGCGGAAAACAATTGGTCGTTCTTGTCGGTACCCGCAAAGCGCTCAGTATCGCCCTTGCCAACATTCGCCCCAGACAGCGCCTTTCCAGGCTGGCCGATCGCCTGGCCGTAAACGGTTGATCGGTTACGGATCGAACGAAGACTTATTTTTCACCGACACCCCGGCAATATCATTGATTTGTACCCTGCCCGTATTATGTTAAAGTATAAAACAAATTAACGGTCCGTCACACTTGCAGCCCCTGTCAACTTGTTCCGATTCGGCATGATACACCACCATCTCACAACCATCCCTTCTGTTCAGCGCCGCCGGTTAAGCGACTTATTTCGATCAGATCCCATCGCTGAAGCTGCCCATTCGACGAAATGACGAACCGGAACAGGTGTCATTCGACAAGGAGGCGACATTATGTATATTCAGCAGGCCGATTTTTTCTATGGCACAAGTATGGCCTTTGCAAAGGCGCTCATGAAAATCGCTGAAAGAAAATGTTTTACGTCCGGAGAAACGATCTTTGTCGAAGGCGACGCAGCAGAACGTCTCTATGTGCTTATCGAGGGCCGGGTTCGGATAATGATCGGGGAGTTGGGTCACATCGTCTACATCGTCAGCAAGGGCGGGGAAGCATTTGGGTGGTCGACGCTGGTGGGGCGTGAGAAATATTCCGCCACAGCTGAATGCCTCGAGCCGACAACTCTCTTCGCATTCGATCGGCAACGTTTCCAACAGGAGCTGGAAAAAGACCCGGTCAGCGGCCAGATCCTCTACAAAGGTTTAACTAAGACGCTGGCAAAAAGGCTTCTCGAGACTTACAAGATGATTGCCACGCTGCCGATAAGTGGAGCGAATATTGTGTCGGGTAGCGGTCAATTCCCGACTTACGAATCCGCAGAATGACGTCGCGCCAACCTACCGGTCATCGAATTTTACGTTGAAGAGGGCGATGATGGGCGGATTGCTGGTGAGTCCTTGGAATTCCAAAATCTGTTCCCCTGAAGAGGTGATCCGTAGAATAAAACCCGGAATGAGTATTTTTATCGGAACCGGTGTGGCGGAACCGCGTACCCTTGTCAGGGCTCTGATGAGCAACAGAGGTGGAAACCTCACCGATCTGGAACTTATCCAACTGGTGAGTTTCGGTGACGCCATATCTGTCAAAGAACTCAAGGCCCAAAAATACCGCCTCAAAACTTTCTTTTCCGGCTGGGTATCCCACGGGGCCATTTCCGATGGTTACGTTGATCTGATTCCCAGCCGATTCGCATGGATACCAGAACTCATCGAATCAGGCCAAGTCCCTGTTCATGCCGCTTTTGTTCAAGTTTCGCCGCCGGACAAGACCGGAAACTGCAGCCTCGGGATCGCTGTTGACGTTGCCCGTCTGGCAATGGAGAAGGCCACTCTTGTGGCGGGGGAAATCAACCCACAGGTGCCGCGCACCTTCGGTGACACGTTTGTCCATGTTTCCGATTTTAACTGTCTGGTGGAAGCCCATGACGCGCCCATATATTTTGATCGATGCCCTGTAGCAGCCGCCCATGACCAGGTGGCTGCCAATGTGGCCGAATTGATCGCGGATCACAGTTGTATCGCCTTCTCCTTCGGGCCAATATTTGAAGCCTTGAGCCGCCACTTGGCGACAAAGAAACATCTTGGGGTGCACTCACCGGTATTTACCGACGCATTAATGGATTTGGTCAATTCCGGTGCCGTCACCAATCGATTCAAGGGCACTTACCGGGGCAAATCCCTGACATCTTATGCCATCGGCACCCCGAAACTTCTCGCATGGCTGGACCAAAACCCTCTGGTCGAATTCCAGGCAATTGACAAAGTCTGCAGCCCGAGCGTTATCGGTCGAAACCCCCGTTTCACTGCTGTTGTGGCCGTCCGCAAAATCGGCCTGCTGGGTCGTATCGCGCTTCCGATCGGCAGAAATACTGTGGCGACAGGACCGGCGGAACTGGCTGAATTGGTGAATGGCGCTAATATTTCTCCGGAGGGACGGACGATCTTTGCCCTAACGAGCCGGAACAGAGAAGGAATCTCCAACGTCCTGGTCTCGATTAAAGGTTTCCCCAATGAGTTCCGTTCGAGGGAGCTGGTGGACGTGGTGGTAACTGAATACGGAGTGGCCCGCTTGAAAGGCCTCACCCTTCGCGAGAGAGCTCAGGCACTGATTGACATCGCTCATCCCGAAGATCGCCCTCTTCTAGTCGAACAGGCCAAGGCGGCCAAGATCATTTATCCGGACCAAATTTATCTGCCCGAAAGCGCCCGTCTTTACCCGGCCGACATATCCGAACTCTACCACTGCAGAAACGGAAATGTATTTCGCTTCCGTGCAATAAAACCATCCGATGAGGAGCAGATGCGGCAGCTTTTTTACCGATTTTCGGATGAAGCCGTATATTACCGCTATTTCGGCCATGTGAAAACCATGCCCCACGCCAAGATGCAGCAGTATGTCAACGTCGACTGGAGCGACACCCTGTCGATTGTCGGGTTGGCGGAGGGTGACACGCCGTCCCGCTTAATTGCCGAAGCGCGTTACATCGTTGAAAAACATCGGCCCTATGCCGAAGTTGTTTTTATCGTCGATGAAAGCTATCAGGGTTTGGGTATTGCGACGTATATGTACCGTATGCTCATCCGGTTGGCCAAGGAGAGAGGGGTGCAGGGCTTCACGGCCGACGTCCTTTTTTCGAACCTGGGAATGATGAAGGTGTTCCGGAAAGGTGATCTGCCAATCAAGGCGGAATTGGAACAGGGAATTTATCATCTCCTCGTTCCATTCTATGAGCCACGGTCCGAAACCGGTCCCACCGCCGTGACCGGAAGGGTTGGAAATACCGCCGGGAATTAAGGCCTGTTTGTTGAATCAGCCGTTTGGGTTTGAGGCAGTAGCACACCAAGACAGGGACCGGATCGGGTGACTTGTGGTCAGGCCTCTGATTTCGAGTTGGAGGGAACCGGAATTTTGACGAAGTCTATGCCTTCTTCCTTGAGCACCTTTTCCTCTTCCGGTGAACTGGTGCCCCTTATGTTGCGTGGCTCAACGACACCGTAATGAATTTTCAAGGCTTCTTTTGTGAAGTCACACCCCACATTGTCGAAATTCTTTTCAATAAATTCCGTCATCAACCGGCCGAATTCGGCCATTTCCTTGTCGGTGGATACCGGTACGGAAGCGACGGAAGGGCGTGATGCGGATTTAATGCCAAACGTCGACGGGATTCTGGTGACCGCCGACACGTTGCAAATCGGGCAGGCGATCAACGCCTTCTTGTCTTGCTCATTATAGGCTTTCTCGTCTTCAAACCAGCCTTCAAAGCGATGGTCATTGACACACTGAAGATCATATACAATCATGGCAACTCACCATTTCCGCAACCTGGCCTTTTCAGCCGCCGGTATCCAGAAGCGTACCGCTCGGCTGTAATTAACATGAATTCAACAGTTTTTGAAGAAAGTATTGACAGATTCTTTGCGGATTCGGAAAATATATCATACAATGTTTCTGTCGGTTTGGTCAATCCACGGCTGGATCACACCAAACCGGCCTCCCAGCCCGGCAGAATTCTAATTTACGGCTGCCGCCGAATGAATTCAACCAAACGAAACCATGACAATTGATACAGATTTTTTAATTATCGGTAGCGGCATTGCAGGTCTTTCCTTCGCCCTGAAAGTTGCCAAACACGGTAAGGTCGCCCTGGTCACAAAGAAAGCGGTAATGGACAGCAACACCAACCTGGCCCAGGGTGGGATTGCATCCGTGTTTGATCCACTGGATTCATTCGACCTACACGTACAGGATACGCTGGCATCCGGTGACGGTCTCTGTGATCGAGATGTCGTGGAAATGGTGGTAACACGTGGGCCGCGATGCATCCGGAAACTCATCGACCTCGGGGTCGACTTCAACCTGAACCGATCGTCGACTGCCGGATCAACCCTGTCCGAATTTGACCTCGGCCGGGAGGGCGGCCATAGCCGCAACCGTATCGTACACGCCCAGGACATGACCGGTCGCGCCGTGGAAAACGTCCTTGTCGAACGCGCAAGAGCCCACCAACGGATCACACTGTACGAGAATCATATTGCCATCGACTTGATTACCTGCTCCACGCGGATGAAGCGCGGTCAGGTCACGACCACCCATGAGGATTTTTGCTGTGGTGCCTATGTGTTGAATCGAATCACCCAGCGTGTAGAAACCTTCAGAGCTAAGATCACCCTGCTGGCCACCGGAGGCACCGGTAAGGTCTACCTTTATACCAGCAACCCGGACATCGCCACCGGTGACGGCATCGCCATGGGGTACCGGGCGGGGGCCTCGGTAGCCAACCTCGAGTTCGTCCAGTTTCACCCGACTTGTCTATTCCACCCGGACGCCAAAAATTTTCTTATATCGGAAGCCGTCCGAGGTGAAGGCGGTGTTCTCATCGACCGAAACGGCCGGGCTTTCATGGAATCCTACTCTCCCCAAAAGGACCTTGCGTGTCGGGATATCGTGGCGCGGGCAATTGACACGGAGCTAAAGAAAAGTGGCGCCGACTGTGTATTTCTGGACGTTACCCCTCTGTCGAAAACCTTCATCACGGACCGCTTTCCAAACCTTTACGAGAACTGTCTCACCTTTGGGATCGATATGGCGGCAGATCCGATCCCAGTGGTCCCGGCGGCCCACTACATGTGCGGCGGCGTTGTTACGGATATGGCCGGCCGTGCCGACATCCGCCGGCTCTACGCCGTCGGTGAAACGGCCTGTACCGGCTTGCATGGTGCCAACCGTTTGGCGAGCAACTCTCTTCTGGAAGCCCTCGTGTATGCCGACAACGCCGCCGGTATGGCGATCGAGGACCTGGCGTCCAGCGATTACACCGCTGTTCCTGCACCGCCGGACTGGGATGAAACCGGCACCACCGACAGCGACGAAATGATCATGGTTGCCCACAACTGGGACGAAATCAGACGTTTGATGTGGAATTACGTCGGTATCGTGCGTTCCGACAAAAGGTTGGAGCGGGCCCAGCGACGCATCGAAATAATTCAAAAAGAAATCCAGGAGTACTACTGGAATTTCAAAATTGTTTCCGACCTCATCGAACTGCGCAATATCGCAACGGTTGCAGAACTCATCATTCGATGTGCCACCCACCGCAAAGAGAGCCGGGGGTTACACTACAATATCCAGTATCCCCAGCGTGACGACCAGTACTGGAATAGAGACACGGTCTGGAAACGACCGTTAGTCGGATGACGTTTTGGTGGAAGTTACGGCAAAATCATTGATCTTATAATTATGCTGAACTAACAGGAACCCTTTTAATGACTGCTCAGTTTATTGTGTTGGCTATTCTAATTCTGATGTCCGGTTTTTTCTCCTCGGCCGAAACCGCCCTCTACTCGATCAGTAAAGCACAGGCAAGATACCTTGCCAAATCGGGTGGCAGCGTCGAGAAACTGATTAAGAAAATGAAGGCGGATCCGCATCGGCTTCTTGCCACGATTCTGATCGGTAACAATCTGGTGAACATCGGTGCCGCCGCTCTGGCCACGGCCATTACGATCGACCTCGTATCGGCGCATGCCGTTGGCATCACTACCGGAGTGATGACATTTCTGATATTGGTCTTCGGTGAGATATTTCCAAAATCGGTGGCAACCCGCAACGACGTACTCGTTGCCCGCCTGGTTATCATTCCGATTTATTGGCTCTCACTGCTGCTGGCCCCTTTCATCTATCTGCTCAAATTCATTCCCAAACTCACAGGAAAAATCCAACGCAAATCCGGGGTAACGGAAGAGGAATTCCTGACATTCGTGGAGGTGGTCGAAGAAGAGGGTAAAATCAAGGAAGAAGAGAAGGAACTGATCCATAACATCTTTGAGTTTGACGACACTGAAGCCTCGGAAATCATGACCCCCCGGGGGGACATGTTCGTCATCGACGCCGATGGTAAACTCGATTTGGAGAATCTGATTCAATCGGGCTACACCCGGTTTCCGGTAATCGAAGGCGACCTCGATCACGTCATTGGCATCCTGAACATCAAGGACCTGTTCCTTGACTACGCCAGCACCAACGGCCAAACGACCATTCGCAAGATTATGCAATCACCTTATTTCGTTCCTGAAAACAAGAAACTCGATTCACTGTTGCGGGCGTTCAAAAAGAGAAAGCAGCATATGGCAATCGTTGTAGACGAACACGGTGGTGTGTCGGGGCTGATCACCCTCGAAGATGCACTTGAGGAGATTGTCGGGGAAATTACGGATGAAACCGACAAAGACGAACCTCAAATTGCTCGAGTCAAGCGGGGGGAATGGATTGTACCGGGGAATTCGGATACCGATGACGTCAATGAGAAGATACCGATGAATATTCCGGAATCGAAGGACTATGACACCTTTTCAGGCTATGTCCTCAATGTTATCGAACGCATTCCAACCGAAAAAGAGGAGATAACTATCGGAGACTATCTGGTCACCGTTAAGGAAATGGACGGCAACCGTATCCGCGAATACATTGTCCGCCAAATGAGCTATCCGGCAAACGGGTAGTTGAGCCCTCGGGGAGTTTTCATTAACCGGGAGCGGGAGGAATAATCAGCGACGTCAGCGCGCAAACTCATGCATAAGTCAGCCTCCCGTTCCATTGCGGACATGCTCCAGGTGTGTTGGCGCCTGTTCACATGATGTCGTTCATCCGCTTGAGATCTTCCTTCTTACCGATTACGACAATCACATCCCCGGCCTCGATAGTTTCTGAGGCGACGGGATTGAAGATCATTCGATCGGTAGACTTTTTTATCGCCACGATAATCACACCATAGTCCTGACGCAACCGGCTGTCGATGAGATTTTTACCCGCAAGGAAGGACTTGTCGCTGACACAGGCTTCTTCCATGGCCAGCCCAAGGTGTTTGTGTGCGGTGGCGACGTCGATAAAATCAACCACGGTGGGACGCTTCAACACCTCTGCCATACGCCGTCCGCCGAGCTGATAGGGCGATACCACGCGGGAAGCGCCTGCTTTGATGAGTTTGCCTTCATTTTTCACGTCCGATGCGCGTGAGAGTATAAAAATCTCGGGCCGCAAGCCTTTGGCCGTCAGGGTGATGAATACGTTGTTGGCATCCGATCGCACCGCGGTGACAATCCCCTTGGCGTTCATGATGCCGGCCTTGCTCAGGGCTTCCTCCGAAGTGGCGTCCATATTTATGTATAGATAGCCTTCGGATTCAAGTTCAGCGTTTTTCGACGGATCTTCCTCGATAACGATAAAGGAAATATTATCCTCGCTAAGTTCCCGGCAGATAATGCTGCCAATTCGGCCGAACCCGCAAATGATGAAATGCCCTTTCATGGCAGAGATATTTTTTTCCAACTTTCTTCTCCCGAAAATTTTGCTCAGTTCCCCTTCGATGAACATTCGCAAAAGTGTTCCGATCGTATAGGCCCCCATTGAAATGCCGCCGACGATGATAAAGATCGTTACGACACGGCCAAGAAACGATAACGGTTTGATTTCACTGAATCCGACCGTGCTGATGGTGATGATCGTCATGTAGAAGGCATCAAAGAACGGCATCCCCTCGACCAGGAAGAGGCCGACGGTTCCAAAAACGATGGTTCCGATATAGATAAGAATGGCAAATCGCAGCCGATTATAATCCATTTACGCGCCTCTGAAACCGGTACCCGGCTCGGGGAATCAAAGATAGCGTCTCGTTACACTGTTCAGAATTCTTACCTGTCGAGGAAGCATCGGCCAAGGGAATTGCACGGCACCTCTGGGCAGAGCTATTTTGCGCTACCATAGCATAATAAGTTTATATAACAACAGAAATGAGGGGTTACCGGCTGCCGGTGACGGCGCGTCGCGGAGACGGGGCTAACCGTATGAATATAATGGAAGGCATGCCGGGCACTGCTGGGTAGCTTTTGAGCCAGCGAAGGTTTCCGAAGCCGCAAATTTTCATCTCGAAGACGGCGTTATTATTCGGAATAATTTAATTAAAACAATTATAGCTGTGCCTTCGAAGAGGTTCTAAAGCGAAGCCTCAACAGTGCATCGGAGCCGGCGATGCATTTCCATCGCCGGCTCCCGTGATCGCGGCAAGAAGGCACGAACCCGTGGTTTCAAAAAACCGCTTTACGCTACGGCATCTTTCAAGGCTTTACCCGCCACAAATTTTGGTACATTGGCGGCTTTGATTTTGATTTCTTCACCGGTTCGGGGGTTTCTACCCATCCGGGCTTTCCGCTTGGTGACCTTGAAGGTACCAAACCCGACCAGAGTGACGTCTTCACCTTTTTTGAGTGCCTTTGTAATAGCGGCCAACAGCGTATCTATTGCTGCTTGCGCGTCCTTTTTGGACGCAAGCACTTGTGAAACTTCACTGACAAGATCTCCTTTGTTCATTCGAATATTCTCCTTTCCCTATGGATTGTCGGTAATCAGCATTCAGGCATCCCATAAAAATCTGAATGCCAGCTGTTTTCTAATTTGTCTGTTTCTTCCTGATCGAATGCGTCATCGAGCGCAAACGTTTCTTCTACGATAATGAACGTTCGACGGATGATACCATTGTTTCTAATGATATACAATTGACCTGCAGTCTTCATCTGTTTTACATATCCAATGTCGGTGGCACCCGGCAGCGTTGACGCAAGGTACACTATGTTATTTATCCGGTCGTGGTTCTTTATTCTGGGGATATAAAGAACCGATAGTTCGAGTTCCCCTATAAACGGAACTTGCACTTCCGCTCTGGTTGACCCCAACAGCCATTGTCGAAAGGGATATCACAACCGGCATAGTCATTCCGCGAATCTTGTACCGATCCGCACAGAAGATCTTTGACAGAGGTAAGGATCCCGGTAGGGAAATATCACACCTGCCGTTTAACCAACCATCGGGTTGGAACGCTTCATTAAATGACTACTCAATGATTTCAAGAACAAACCGCTGATCCAATTTAGCCGACGCGGCCCCCAGAATGGTCCGGATCGCCCGGGCATTGCGCCCCTGTTTACCAATCACTTTGCCTAAATCTTCCTTGGCTACACGCAGTTCCAGGACCCGTGTTCGGCTCCCCTCGATGACCGATAAACTAACCTGTTCCGGATAATCAACCAAGGCTTTGGCGATCATTTCGATCAACTCCTTCATCGGATCCCCCTTTCCCTGCAAGCTTTGACACCTCCTCTGCGTCTGACCCCTGTCAACCGGCACGCGGTACCTTAACCATATCGCGTCATATGCACGGATCACAGCATTGCGTATACTCCGTTATTGCATATAATCTTTAAGCGCCTTTATGACAATCTGTAGATTTAGACTTCAATCGATTATTATTAGCGCTGGATGTCAATCAGAACTATCGTTCATAGAAAGTGACAGAAATGACGTAGAACTGCAACAGGAAAAGAAGAAACAATGCGGCAAACGCAACGATAGTTTCGCCACATAAGGTGTTGGTTGATGATGGGGTCGCCCCGGCGATGATGAGATCATCGCTGTCCCGCCGGTTTCGCCGATGGGCAACAGTGTTGTCGCGTGGCCATTTAATGCCCTGAAAGGCTGGCGGTTAAAATCCGGCGGCACGCTCAGTCTCCTCCATCTTGCTCTTGCATACGATACAGTAGCGCGCAACCGGGCGTGCCTTGAGTCGTTTTACGGAAATGTCTTCGCCGCACATTTGACAGATACCATAGGTCCCGTTCTCGATATCCTTGAGGGACTTTTGTATTTTCTTGATCAGGCGACTTTCCCTGTCCCGAATGCGAATCGTATAATCCCGCTCGGATTCAAGCGCAGCCCTGTCCACGAGATCAGGTGCATTGCTGTCTTTTTCTAATAGGTCAAGCATAGAATGATCCGCTTGACATTGAAGTTGGTCAAGCTGGTTTTCGAGAAGATCTCTCAATAAATTGAGATCCGCTTGTTTCATTGTAATCTCCCTTGTTCAAAATCCCCTGATTGGACACATCCTGGTGGCCCGCCACACATCGTCCCCATGGGTAAAGGTATGATAATCGGACGTGGCGTCAAGATCAACGCAAAAATAATGCCATTTAAAAATTTCCTATGGGTCAGGCGGCGCCGAAGGTATCAATCACCAGTGTCTCGAGCCAGCGCCTGAGGCCGATATCGGCGAAATGCCGCAAAGCCAGCCGATAATTATAATCGACCATTTCCATGCAGCGGACAGGTTTTTCAAGTATTTCTTTTACCGCCAGTACGTTGGCACCCGTCAAAAACACGTCCATTACCATCCTTGCCTATTGCGGAAATTATTTTTGAAACGCGGTATATAAGGGGCTTGGCAAAACGCGGACGGCTGCAAGGGCGCGACGAACAGCAGCCTATAAAATTAGGTGGGGCCAGTGACCCGAGATAGCGGGCCGAAGTCTCAACCGGCGGCTTAAAGTCTTCGCACCTCTATCACACTGATAATTTTGTTTACGGATTCCCGCGCGAGTTCACCGCCAAGTTCCACCGATTCCTGAATCAGTACTGTCAGGTCGTAACTCTACGACTGTTGGTCGATCAGAAAGTTTCGATACCGAGACCGGCGATTTTACCCCTTTCGTCCCACTTCACCGGTACGATGATGCCATGAATATGGACCATTTCACGCTAAGGGCGTCCCAGAAGTTCGGAAAACAATTATATTGCGCATACGACCGGTCAACCTGACATTGTCGCTGCCGTTGCAATTCGGTGACCGCATTTAAATATAAGGCAAAATGCATGCCATCATCCGATAGCCTTTTTCAGCATAATTTGATATCAGATCCAACCATGTCAGCCCTTTGGGTGACGCGTGTATGAATCGGCCGAATATCGGTCCTGGGAGTAGGTGTCGACCCGAGCGGCGTTTATCCACTTATCAAAAATAAATTCCGAAATATGGTAAGGTGGTATAAGTGATGTCAGGAAAAAAATGTCCGCATAACGGAACGTTTTTTTAACAACCACGATATAAAACATCCTGCGGCCGGCGGGACCGAACAGCCGAACGATAAGGAGAAACCGGGTAAGGAGTCCCATGAAAGACGAACAAGCCCACGATATGCAGGAAGTCCCGATAAGTGATCGCCCCCGCAATATCCTGGACGGGGCGACGGGCGAGGCGTTCGATGTTGCCCGGGCGGTCGAAGAGCTGAGAAAAATCGCAGAAGATCCCGGCAGACCCGTCGAAGAGAGGCTCGAGGCTTACGAAGACATTATCGACTCGGAGGTCGGAGACACCGCCATGGTTCGGGCCCGCAATATTGAACGAGAAATGGGCCTGCGCCAAATCTATCTCAAGTTTGAAGGCGGCAACCCCACCGGTACACAGAAGGACCGGATCGCTTTCGCTCAGGCCATGGATGCGCTTCGACGTGGATATGATGCCATCACGGTCGCGACTTGTGGGAACTACGGCGCTGCCATGGCTTTGGCCTGTTCATTGGCCGGTTTACACTGTCTGATTTACATACCCGATTCGTTCCACACCAAGCGTATCGAGGAGATGACGGGCATGGGCGCCGAGATCATTCGTGTTCCCGGCTCCTATGAAAACGCGGTGGAATACTCCAGACAGCGGGCCCAGCAAGAAGAGATATATGACGCCAACCCCGGTGGGGACAACGTTGTCCTGCAGCTGCGGGCTTATGGCCAGATTGCTCAAGAAATCTATGACGACCTGAGGGACGCACCGCTTGTGGTGGCCGTACCGGTCTCCAACGGAACAACCATTACCGGCATTTACAAGGGGTTTCTGAGCCTCTATCGCCGAGGGAAAACCTCCCGCATGCCGAGAATTGTCGCGGGATCTTCCCACAAGAAAAACCCCATTATTCAGGCGTTCGTGAAAAAAGCCGCATCCTGTGAAGATCTCAATCCGCAGAAAATCCGGGAAACCGTCGTCAACGAACCGCTGATCAACTGGCATTCCGTTGACGGCGAATATGCCCTGGAGGCCATTCGATCCACCAACGGTTGGGCCAGCGATGCCACCGACAAAAACATGCTGACCTTCACGAAGCTCATCCGCGACAAAGAAGGTTTACAGGTTTTGCCGGCATCAACTGCCGGCTTGATCGCTTTGATTGAACAGCACCGGCAAGAACCGCTTTCCAACGACCGCTATGTCGTTGTACTCACCGGGAGAAAATCATGACGAGCCCTATTGACGGCACTGCCATTGTCTACTGCGAAGGTGCACTCAACACCCCAAACGGTAAAACCGCCCATGGCCTTGTCCGGTTCACCAACCGCTACCGGGTCATCGCAGTCATCGATTCCCGCTATACCGGCCAGGACGCCGGGGAAATTATAGACGGCAAACCCAACGGAATACCCGTCGAGGCATCCATCGAAGAGGCTGTGAATTCAGCGAATTCTACCGGAACGCCGGCAACCCATCTGGTGGTCGGCCTCGCGCCGGACGGCGGTCGTCTGGCACCCACGGCCCGATTGGACATAAAAAGGGCCCTGGAACTGGGGCTCAATGTCGACAGCGGCTTGCACGACTTCTTGTCAGATGACACAGAACTATCTGATATTGCCACTAATACTGGCGCTTTGATCCGGGATATCCGTCGACCGCCAGATCGCAGATCGCTCCATTTTTTCAGTGGCAAAATCGAAACCGTAACGTCCTTGAAAATAGCGGTTCTGGGTACCGATTCCGCAGTCGGCAAACGCACCACCGCCTGGCGCATCGTCCAGGGATTTACGGATATGAACATCAACGCACTGATGATCGGCACCGGTCAAACAGCCTGGATGCAAGGGGCGAAGTATGGTATCATTATGGATTCACTGATCAACGACTTCGTTTCCGGTGAGATCGAACATGCGATATGCACGGCATGGACGGATGCGCACCCGGAGGTTATCATTATTGAGGGCCAGGGCAGCCTGATGAACCCGGCCTATCCGGGCGGATTTGAAATCCTGGCCGCCGGCCGACCGGATCTGGTTGTCCTTCAACATGCACCGGCCCGCCGCGAATATGACGGATTCCCCGGATACCGGATCCACCCCCTGGGCCGCCAGATTCAGGTCATCGAAATGCTTAGCGGAAAACCTGTCGTTGCCGTAACGGTCAACCACGAGGACCTCAAACCGGACGAAATCGGCCCGGTTTGCTCAGCCTTTGAGAAAGCGATCGGATTGCCGACCTTCGACGTGCTGCGGGGTGGGCCCGAGGGTCTTGTCCGGATTCTCAACGCTCACCTCAAAGCGTAGACGGTTGAGACAGTTGACCTGTGTCTGCCATCCCGCTTGACCGTGTCTTCCCGGATTCAAGTTCTCGTACCCATGGTGCCGAACACCACCCGATTAATCAAAATTAACGGACTTTCGGATAAATTAATGCCCCCAAAACAGCCCCCATCCCAAAATGAGAAATCTGTGCCGTCGGCCTCTTCCTCGACCGACACCCTCTCCGCCCTTAAAGTCATCGACAAGCTGGTCGTCGGGCCGATTAAACTTGAACCGCGTCGATTGACGGCAGCATACACAGTGGTTTGTAACGGCACCGAAAACCGCACCGAGTTGATCTATTCCTATGAAGAAAATGTTTTCGATCCAGCGGAGCCCGAATCATGGAACCTGGCGAGTTTGGTGGCTGCCCAGGTGGCCTTGAATTACGGTCTCTTCTGCCGCTCCATCGTTTTTCGGGGGACCTATGACGATATTGACCGGCAGTTCCTGCGGGATATGGCCGAAAACACGGCCCGGGAGATCTATGTCAATAAGATATTGAGCCCCAACCCGTTTCTAAGGGGAGAAACCGCCCGGATGCCGCCGGAGAAAAAGAGTAAATACTGCCGGGCATCGATTGCGTTCGTCGCAGCACCCGAAAAAGCACCGAAAACAGCCTGGAATCTGTGGCCAAGCGAGAAGCACCGGCACTGCATCCTTTCCAGCGGCGGCAAAGACAGCCTTTTGACCTATGGCCTCCTGAACGAAATCGAACACGAAGTTCACCCGGTGTTCGTCAATGAATCCGGCCGCCACTGGTTTACGGCGCTCAACACCTACCGTCATTTCCGCGAGCATGTGCCCAACACGGCCCGGGTCTGGGTCAATTCGGACCGTGTTTTTAACTGGATGCTGCAACACCTGCCTTTTGTCCGGCAGAACCACGCCAGTATCCGCTCGGACATGTACCCCATTCGACTTTGGACCGTCGCTGTCTTCCTGTTCGGAATCCTTCCACTGGTCAGGAAAAGGAAAATAGGGCGCATCCTCATCGGAGACGAATTCGATACCTCGGTCCGAACCTCATTTAAAGGTATCCGGCACTATTCCGGTTTATACGATCAAAGCGTTTTTTTTGACACGTCCCTTTCCCGCTACTACATGCGTAAAGGATGGTCACTGAGCCAATTCTCGGTTCTGCGTCCCCTTTCCGAACTGTTGATTCAGAAAGTTCTGACCGAGCGATACCCTCAACTTCAGGAACACCAGGTATCCTGCCATTCCGCCCACAAGGAAGACGATCGGATCAAGCCCTGCGGTAAATGTGAAAAATGCCGCCGCATCATCAGTATGCTGATGGCTATCGACGCCGCCCCCCAGCACTGTGGATATAACGACCGTCAGATACAGGCCTGCCTGGAGGCTTTCGATACATCCGGGATACACCAGGAACCGGCGGGCGCGGAACACCTTGGTCATCTGCTGCTGACCAAAGGGTTGATCGGTAAGGCCGGTGCACCGGCACCCGAATTCAAACCGCACCAGGAAATCATGAGTATGCGCTTCGATCCGAAGTATTCACCCATGGATGCGATCCCGGTTGACCTGCGTCTGCCTCTCTACAGTCTTCTTCGCTCCCATGGTATCGGCGCAGTCACCCGTAAGGGAAAAGCGTGGCAGGAATTCATACCGTCAGTATCGGCCGAGATTCTGACCCCGTATCCTTTTGAACTCGATTTCAACTCGAACCACCGACACAAGGACGACACCTCGAGCTCTTCCCCGGCGGTCAGTTTTCTTTGGGGAGAACTCACGTGGCAGGAAGCCGAAAAGCGCTTGGGTGAAATGGACATTGCGCTGCTGCCGGTGGGGGCCATCGAACAGCACGGTCCCCACTTGCCACTGGATACCGATGCATTCGATGCCGATTACCTGGCACGACGGGTGGCGATGGCATGCAGTTCTCCGGTACCGGTTGTTCTACCCCTTATTCCTTACGGGGTGTCATACCATCATGAAGATTTCAAGGGGACCATCAGTATCAGCAACGATGTCCTCTCCCGCCTGGTCTACGAGGTCGGTCTCAGTGCGGCCCACAACGGGATTAAAAAACTGGTGATCATCAACGGTCACGGCGGTAACAGCCCGGCATTGAACTATGCCGCCCAGATGATCAACCGCGACGCGCACATCTTTGTCTGCGTTGACACCGGCGAAACCAGCGATGTGGACATCAGCCGGTTGACGGATACCCCCAACGATGTCCATGCCGGCGAAATCGAGACCAGCACTTCACTGGCCGTCCGCGCCAATCTGGTTAAAATGGACCGGGCCGTCCGCTCGGTTCCGGAGTTTTCCAGTCGCTATCTGAACTTCACCGGCAAAAGGGGCATACTCTGGTACGCCCATACGCAGAAAATATCGACCAGCGGCGTCATGGGAGACCCGACCAAAGCCAGTGCGGTAAAGGGTGAGCGCATCTGGGAAACCATGGTGGCCCATTTGGTGGCTCTGGTGGAAGATCTTAAAAACATGACCCTGGACGATATCTATCATCGGCGATACTAAAATGAAAATCCAACAGGTCTACGCCTGGCCGGTGGAGATGCGCCTGTCCGAGCCATACACCATTGCCTACGAAACCACCGACGCGGTGACCAATATTTTTCTACGGATCGAAACCAACCAGGGCCTGATCGGTCATGGCTGTGCGGCTCCGGATTTTCAAGTCACCGGGGAAACGCCCGCGTCGGTCATGACCGCATTCGATGCCACTATTGCGCCGATGTTGTCCGGGATCGATCCGCTGCGTTATGCATTGATCCTCGAGCGACTGCGCGCCGGTCTCGGCCAGCAGCCGGCCGCCCTGGCTATGGTGGATATGGCGCTTTACGACCTGCTCGGCCAGATCGCCGGCATCCCGCTTTATCGTCTTCTCGGCGGTTACCGTACCCGGATAAAGACCAGCATCACCATCGGGATTCTGCCCATCGAACAGACGGTTGAAAAAGCCCGCAAACACGTCGCTGCGGGTTTCAGGACTCTGAAGATCAAAGGGGGTATCGACGTTGCCGTCGATATCGAAAAAATATTGAAAATCCGCGAGGCCGTCGGCAGTGCCGTCGAACTGCGTTTTGACGCCAATCAAGGCTTTAACGAAAGAGATACCCTAACGTTCGTGGCGGAAACACGCAAGGCCAAGCTGGCGCTACTGGAACAGCCGACGCCGAAGGCGAGTCATGCCATCC
Source organism: uncultured delta proteobacterium (assembly GCA_963848135.1). GTDB lineage: Bacteria > Desulfobacterota > Desulfobacteria > Desulfobacterales > SG8-13 > JARFQH01. The sequence goes on along the minus strand of CAWKCK010000003.1, from coordinate 925,693 downwards.
TTGGACGAATCACCGAAAAGGTGCCGATACCCGTAATGGCCGACGAAAGTCTGATGAATGTTGGGGATGCTTTTCGCCTGGCCAAGAACGATGTGGTAGACATGGCCAATATCAAGCTGATGAAGGTCGGTGGGATTTATGAAGCCATGAAAATCAATGCCATTGCAAGCGCCGCGAATCTGGAAGTGATGGTGGGTTGCATGGACGAGTCCGCGCTCGCCATTGCCGCCGGACTGCACTTCGCTCTCGCGCGGCCCAACGTGGTTTATGCCGACCTTGACGGCCACCTGGATTTGATAGCCGATCCGGCGGCCGGATCTGTGGTTCTGCGAAACGGTATTCTGTACCCAAATAATAATCCGGGCCTGGGCGCCCGGGTCAATCGACCATGACCATACAATGTTATAGTAGTTTTCAAAATAACGTTCCGCTATTCGAAGGTTATTTTTTACAACAACTTATACCACCCTTCCATATTTCGGAATATATCTCTGAAAAGCGGTAGAAAACACAATGAAAAAATTGTTTAAAGAGATCGGCCTCAACCTGATCCTGATCAGCATCGGCAGTGTCATCTGCGCAGCAGCGATTAACGGCATCTTGATTCCCAACGAATTTATCAGCGGCGGGATCACCGGTCTGGCTCTCATAGTCTCTTACTTGTTTCCGGCTCTGCCGGTGGGGGTGCTCTATTTTCTGATGAATATACCGTTGTTTGCCTTGGGATGGCTGGCGATCGGCCGGCGATTCTTCTGGTACAGTCTGGCGGGAATGGCCGCATTATCTCTGGCCTTGATGCTGCCGATTCCAAAATTTCACATTCAAGACAACCTCCTCGCCGCTCTATTCGCCGGGATTCTTACCGGCATCGGATCGGGCCTGATTCTTCGCTCGAAAGGATCGGCCGGTGGCTTGGACATTCTGTCAGTTATGATTTTGAAACGTTATTCAATCCGCCTTGGTTCCACCATCCTGTCCTTCAACATCTGTCTACTTTTTTTCGCTGCCTCCCGGTTTTCCCTGGAAATAGCCTTGTATTCCCTGGTTTTCATGTACGTCACTTCTCAGATCCTCAACCTGGTGGTCACTGGATTGAGCCAACGCAAGGCCGTTATGATCATTTCAACTCATTGGGCCGAAATCAACCGACAGATCATTTCAAAACTGCTGAGAGGTGTGACGGTCGTCACCGGCAAGGGCGGTTATTCAGGCAAGGAGACCCAGATAATTTATACGGTAATTACCTTACGAGAACTCGCTCGACTCAAGGGAATCATCCGGAAAATCGACCCCAGCGCATTTGTCGTGATAACCGAAACCCTGGAGGTTATGGGCTACCGGATCGGCAACCAGCCTCACTGGTAGATACTGGCCCAGGCATATCAATTGTTTAGCGACTGAATCTCCTTGATCGAAACCGGGTTTCGTGATGTATTGATGCCTGTCAACGATGCTCATAAAAGCCAATCCTGCAAGTGTTCGAGAGGGTCATTGCCGTGAAATATTTCAGTAGATTATACGCGGTCATTCTTCTCATTATGTTTCTCCTGCCCGCTATCGCCCTGGGCCAGGCAGCCCAAGAGCCACCAGTAGTACCGCCGGCGGCACCCAAGAAATTGGCTCTTGGCGCCACGGCGATCTGCGAAAACGTCGTGAGCGGGATTCCGGAAAACAAGGCCGAGGCCTTTTCGATTTCCCTAAAACGGGTCTACTGTTACACCAACTTCACCAGTGTGCCGGAAAAGACGTTTACCTTTCACAATTGGTACTTCAGGGACAATCTCAAGGCGAGCATAAAACTGGTGCTACGACCGTCACGATGGTCAACATACAGCGCCATGGAGCTCCGCAGTTCGGACAAAGGACCTTGGCGGGTCGAGGTGACCGACGAGGAAGGCAATATTCTGAGTACGCAGCGTTTCAGCATCATCGATTAGGCTATGTGAATTCAATGAACGGTTTTCTCGCCAACATCCGCTGGCAGGACGTGATCGATATCGGTCTGAACAGCTATGTGCTGTTCCGGTTCTACATCCTGTTCAGGGGAACCAATGTTTTGCGGGTACTCTTCGGTCTGGCGTTAATCTGGTTTGCCCAGCGGCTGGCAACCTCTATGGGCTTAATCGTCTCAAGCTGGATCTCCCAGGGCGTTACCGCCGCCGCGGCTCTGATCGTGGTGGTTGTCTTCAGAAACGAAATCCGTGCCGTACTACAGACGAAGAATATTCGCGGTATCCTGTGGGAATTGCCGAAAAAGCAGACAACCACGCCGATAGAAAATATTGCCGACAGTGCCTTTGAAATGGCCCGTCGCCATATCGGTGCCCTGATCATTATCCCCGGAAAAGACGACCTGGGCGATATTGTCCAGCACGGCGTGCAATGGCAGGGGATGGTTTCAAAGGAAATGCTTTTAAGCATATTCTGGCCCGACAATCCGGTTCATGACGGCGCCGCCATCGTTCGGGGCCGCCGTATTGAAGAGGTGGGATGTATTCTGCCTCTGTCCATGCGTGATGACCTGCCGTCAAATTACGGGACGCGCCACCGCGCCGCCCTGGGTCTGGCAGAAATCTCCGATGCCTTGATCATTCTCGTATCCGAGGAACGGGGTACCGTAACAATCGCCCAAAACGGTCGCCTCAAAGGCATTCAGAATCAGGCCACCCTGGAAAAAAGGCTGCGGGATCACACCAGCCTGCGGCTGGGGAGTCGTTCAAACCTGTTGGATGATAGGATCGAAATCGTCCTAGCGTCTGTTCTGTCAATTGCCTTCACCCTGGGAATATGGTTCAGCATCACACGAGGCTTCGATACACTCGCAACCTATGACGTGCCGGTAGAATACAGGAACCGCGATTCTGCTCAGGAAATCGTCGAAACATCGGACAATACCGTCAAGCTGCAGCTCAGCGGTTCGCGGTCCCTGCTCAGATCCATCAGCCCCGACCAGCTGCGCGTCCGCCTGGATCTCAACAGAGCATCTATTGGCCCGAATTCATTCAGCATAACCAGGGACGACATCTCACTGCCACCGGGAGTGATTCTGAAAGACGTCCAACCGTCTTTCATTGAGGTTTCCCTCGATGTCACCACTGAAAGAGTGCTCCCCGTGCAGGTGGATTGGGTGGGTACACTGTCCGACAAATTGATTCTGACCCAGGCCCGTCCGGATCCAACCGCCGTCAAGGTTATCGGAGCCAGTCAATACCTCGACAGCCAGACAACGATATATACCGAAAAGGTTTCGGTAGAGGGGATTAAACGTTCCGGCTCTGTCGAGGTCGGGCTTGCGATCAACCCGGCAAAACTCAGGCTGGCATCCGGGGAAAAGCGCATTGTTACCGTATTCTACACGGTCAAAGAAAGAACCCCGCCGGAATAGTCCCCCCCTGAATCCACGGATTAGCGATGAAACGCCGAAGTCATTATAACTTCATTCACCGAACCCCGGTGGTACTGCTGCTTGCATGGTTCGTTGTCACAACGGCTTGCAGCGATAAACCCCGGAGCCGTCTGGAGCAGATATGGGATACCGGTCAAATTGTCATGATCACCGATACCACTGCCCACAATTATTACCAGTATCGGCGGCGACCGGCGGGTTTCGAGTATGAGTTGGCCCAAGCGTTTGCCGACTATCTGGGTGTCGACCTGCAGGTGGTCACACCGGGATGGGATAAGATGCTGGGCGCCCTGAACGACGGCAAAGGCGATTTCATCGCCGCCGGCCTTCCCCAGCTGACCGATTGGCGGGAATTTGTCGATTTTTCAGATGCCTACCTGGAAACGGCAAAACATGTGATCGTCCACATGGACAACCACACGATTCGGGCAGTGGATGACCTTAATGGCAAAAAAGTCCACATCGGTTGGGGCACACCCGGCCACCAACGGCTTTTGGCGTTGAATGACGAGGGCTACGACATTCGGATCGTACCGCATAAAAACGTCACGATTGAAGAGTTGCTTCGCCGTGTGGCCGAAAAAGATATCGATATAACCATCGCCGATTCTCATGTGGCATATTTGAACCGACGGTATTTCCCGGTTATTCGAAAGTCCTTTGCCATATCGGGTCCCCAGCATTTGGGATGGGCTGTACGCAAGGGGGACGGGGAGCTGGCCGGAATAATCAATGGGTTTTTTGATCGAATCACCAGAGAGGGGAAATTCGCCCAAATCCGAGACAGGTATAATGCTGGCAGGGATCGGTTTGACTACTTCGACCTCAAAAAGTTTCATGAACGCGTCGACTCCCGGCTGCCGGCCTACAGGTCTGTCATCATGCGCGAATCCCGTTACCATGATTTCGACTGGCGTCTTATAGCGGCACTCATTTACCAGGAATCCCATTTCGACCCGGAAGCCATAAGCTACACTGGCGTGCGGGGTCTCATGCAACTGACATTGGAAACGGCCGGCGATATTGGCGTCGAAGACCGGCGAGACCCGGTTGAAAGCATTGCGGGCGGCATCAAGTATCTCAAGTGGCTTTATGATCTGTTTGCAGACATTCCCGGAAGCGACCGCATGCTCTTCGCACTGGCCAGCTACAACATCGGCTACGGGCACGTGCGCGACGCCCAGGAGATCGCCCGGAAAAAAGGCTTTGAGCCCAACACCTGGATCGCTCTCAGGCGAGCACTTCCGCTTCTAAGTCAATCCGCGTGCTATCGACAGACAAATTATGGCTACGCAAGGGGAAACGAACCGGTCCGCTACGTCGATCGAATTGTAACCTATTACGACATCCTGCGGTGGAAAGCACGCACGCGGGGATAATACCCTCACCAACCATGCAAAGTTCTCATTTGTCGGCGGTTGACTGATTCAAACCGGTTTATACCGTTTTTTAATAATACATTCCGAAATTCGAAAGGGTGGTATCAGTGATTGTTATAAAAAAACGTTCTAATAACGGAACGTTTTTTTGACAACCACTATAAGAGTGGCTGATGACCCATACTGCAAAAACAGCCCTACTGTTGTTGATCCTGCTGATTCTACCGGTCCAAATGTTGTATGGAACCGACATCCCTGACAAATTTGAATTAATCGGGGTTGATTTCAGCGGGGTAGATTCTGTATCGCAAAAGGAGTTGGCCAAAACGCTGGCCGCTCAGCCGCCACCGATTTGGAAATTCTGGGAACCCAGCCCCCGTCTGGAAAAAGAAGATATTGAAGACGACCTTAACCGCATCCGCCAATTCTACCGCAATAACGGCTACTTCAGTACCGAGGCCGCGGTATCGGTCACGATCATCAGCCAGCCGACCGACCGGGCAACAGTAAAAGAGGGGCCATCCGGCCAAAACACTGCTGCCAGCAGAAAGGAGGATCAATCACCGACGCCCGATCTTCCCCGTGTGAAGCTATCATTCTCAGTAGTAGAAGGGCCACCGGTAATCGTCGAATCGATCGATATCGATGTCAGCCCACCTTCAGATGAAACGCTGCCGGCGACCCTTGAGGCCGAATTGCCGCTGAAGCCGGGCCAGGTATTCCGGACTGCCGATTATGAGGACGCGAAAAGATTCCTTACCCGTGGCCTTGGCAACCGGGGCTATCCTTTTGCCGAGGTTTCCGGCCAGGCCGTTATCGATCCGACGGTCCATCAGGCCAAACTAATATTTCGTGTCAACACGGGTCCATTATCGGTTTTCGGACCGATCACGATCAACCAGGACGGAACCAAGGTCTCTGAAAAAGTCATCCGACGGGCACTGGTATTCAGCGAGGGGGAGAGATACAATACCGGCAAGGTCGAAACCAGCCGTCGCAATCTCATCAGGCTCGATGTTTTCAGGACCGCCCTCATTCAACCCGAAAGACCGCCGACCACAGGCGGCGACCCGGTTCCGATGAGCATCCGGCTTCGATCGAAAGAACGCCGGAGTGTCCGTTTCGGCGCCGGCTACGGCACCGAGGACAAGCTACGGTTCCAAGCCGCGTTGACGTACCGAAACCTGGCCGGTCAAGGCGGACGGCTGAGCTTGAGCGGACGGATTTCCGCTATTCTGCGAAACATCCAGTTGACGTACGTTCAACCCTATTTTTTAGACGCTAAAAACACACTGACCGCCCGGGCCGGAAACGAACTGGAAGAACCGCCGGCCTATAAAAATAACAAAATTTTTGTCGAAGCGGCCCTGAGCCGTAAACTCACGCGCAACTGGTACGTGCAAGGGAAGTACGGTCTGTCCTTTAATAAAGAGGACAGTGTTGCGGCGTCTGCACCGCTGGACCTCGGGGAACTGCCATTCCTGGATCAAACGACGCGCATATCCTCTGTCGGTCTGGAGATCGCCCGGGATTCCCGCAATGACTTGTTGAACCCGAAAACCGGGTCTTATCTTGGAGCGAAAATTGAGCTATCCCCGGAATTTCTCGGTTCAGAACTCGCCTACTACCAGCCCGCGATCGAAGCCAAAGTGTACCAGCAAGTATTTAAAAGTATCGTTTTGGCTGGACGGATCAAACTGGAAACAATCCAGGGAATTCAAGGCACGTCATACATTCCGGCCTTCAAGCGCCTCTATCTGGGGGGCAGCGATACGGTACGCGGATACGACTTCCAGAAACTTCCGCCAGTGGACAGAAACGACGATCCTATCGGCGGCCAAACCGGTTTCAATGCCAGCTTTGAAGCAAGATTTCCCTTGTACAAAGAATTAACCGGCGTCACCTTCCTGGACGCCGGATTGCTCGATATGGAGCCGTTTCAGCTCGATTTCGCAGACACGCGATACACCTGTGGCGTCGGGTTGCGATACGACACGGTCATTGGGCCCATTCGGGTGGACTTCGGCTATAAGCTCAATCCGCAGACCGGAAAGGACATCGGCGATATCGGACAACCGGATAAGATCGTCGGTGGCCGCTGGCGCGTGTATCTGAACATCGGGCAGGCATTTTAACAATTCGTTGAAAAAAGTCATAAGCGCCGTCAAGACAATATCCGGTGGCCATCACGATCTATATATCGAACAACCATAGATAGCCTTCAACCATGGACAATGGAAACAAAGCCGAATCCGGCCGACCGAACCGAAAAGATCTTTCGGGGAGGCCTCGACTCAAGGGAACGATGATTCGCATCGCACTTTTCGGATCGGCCGCAATCTTATTATCGATCCTGGCCGGTTATGCGATTCTTCGGGTTCCGTATGTACAATATCGCATTAAAACCTTGGCCATCGAAACGCTGGAACGACAATGGGGTGTTACGCTCGAATTGGGAGAGATTTCAGGCAATCTCTTAAGCACGCTGACCATCGCAGAGGTCCGCCTGGGTGACCCGGCAAGCACTATTTTGTCTGCCGACAGGATTTCGATCGGCTATCAGCTGCCGATGCTGCTGAGAAGGATGGTGGTCATCACCCGGCTAAGTATCGAAGGACTCCATCTCAACCTCGTCCGGAAACCGGCCGGCAACTGGAATATTGCCGACATCTTCCCCTCGGCCCCCCCCCCTGCCGAAGAACCACAGACCGGCACGCCATTTAAGGTTTTGGTCAAAGGTTTGTCGGTGACGGACGGATCTGTGAGGATCGACGATTCGAGTGCACAGCCGCCCCAGGTCCGCCAATTCGATGACATCGCACTCGACATCTCAATAGAGGCCGACCAGGTACTTAAAGCCGATGTCAGGCACCTCGCTTTTCGTCTGGATGACCCCCGATTGACACTCACTCGCCTCAAAGGGCGGATCAGTTACGATCAAACTGATGAGCGCCTGACAATAAGCGGTGTCAATATCGAGACCGAGTTCTCCCGGCTGCTTGTGGACGCACAGCTGCTGCAGGATCGCCCGGAGCCTGAAATCACCCTGGATGTCAATATGAAAACGCTCTCCCTGGCGGAACTGGGGCGCCTGCTTTCACTTTCGACATTTGACAGTGGCCGTATCGCCGGCAATATCCATCTTCAGGGGACACAGAGTCGGTTGCAGCACCGGTTGAAACTCGGACTGGAAGGCCAGTCCCTGACAGCCGAGGGGTTTCTGACAGGCCTTGGCGGCACTGGCATGGGAGTGGAGACGAAGGGCACCATACGCAACCTGAACCCGGCCGTCTGGCCGCTTGACAACATGGCTGTCTGGGACGGTGATATCAACGCAGATTTCTCTCTCGTTGGAAAGAATATAGACACACCCGAGCGGCAAGGCCGGCTTAATGTGCAATTGATGGCATCCGGGCTGGCCGGATATCGGGCCGATGAAGGCGTTTTTAACCTGACCGCTGAAAACGGGACCATTGTCGTCTCGGAGGCTCACCTGACCGGACCGGGCGGCAGCGTCCGTATAGCGGGGCGGTTGGAGGGGGTCAGCGAAACGACCGCGGGATTGAAAGCCGTGATCGGCGGGGAAATACGGAATCTTGATACGGATACCTTATTTCCAGACCTGAAATTGGGGGGTATGATAAATATCGACCTGCAAGCAGACGCCGCTGGACGGCTCAGTGCTACCGGCCCATTCGATCCTGCCGACTGGACGGGCAACGCGGATCTTCGCCTGCTCCCTTCTGCTCTGCTGGCTAAAGAGGTCCATGGGGGAAACTTACGGGCCGGGTGGAATGGTAAGACCTTGCAGTTAAAGGCCCTCAACCTTCAATCCGCGGTGGGCCGTGCAGCACTTCAGGGTCACGCAACTTTCCAACCGCTGACTTACAAAGTTGGCGGCAAGATCGTGGTTGAAAAATTGAAAGAAACCGTCCTGCTGCTGAGGGACCATGTGCCCCGAATACCGGAAGATAACTTGCCAGACGGGCGCCTGGATATAAACGGAACTTGGGATGGAAAATTGCTTCAAGTGGAGGTCTTCGACCTGCAGACCGACGCCGGTTACGCGGTTCTTAAAGGCCACGTATCACCGCAACCTCTCGACTACCTGATCGAGGGTGAGGCAGCGGTAGTGGAACTGAAAAAAATTGCTCCATTGCTGTCGGTTCTTGCGCCCCAATTACCGGTAGATCAGCTCCCAAACGGGCGTTTTCAAATCAAAGGCGCCGCACAAGGAAACAATGATAGGGCTGATATCCGCGCCACGCTGAATGTCGAGGATCTGACCCATAATGATGTGACCGTGGCGTCAGCCCAACTGGATGGTGACTGGCAAATTTCAGGAACCGCTGTTACCGGCCGGACCGAGGGCTACTTGACCGATATCGTCTACGCAGACATGCTGTTTTCTAAACTCGACATCAACGTTCAGCTTAGTCCGGCGGATGTGACGGCCGATCTTAAACTGGCCAAGGATACGGGCGAACAGCTTCAATTGGCCGGACAAGTAGCACAATGGAAGCAAGAAAACCGACGCATCCGGATCGACAGGCTAAAAGTAACCGGCATCACTGACCCGCTCAGTCGTTTGGTAACGGAAATCAGCAACCCTGAGCCAATTATAATAGAAACCCACCCAGACAGCATCGACATCGACGTTTTCAAACTGGTTGCCGGACCGATGTTATTTCGCGCTGACGGTAGATTATCACGCGAGGGATCCCAAGGACTTCGACTGTCTCTCACAGGACTTGACCTGAATCAATTCGCGGCTCTCTGGCAGGAGGAACCGGCGTTGCAGGGTGTGCTGACAGCCGAAGTTGAATTGGGAGGTACAGGTGAATCGCCGACAATAGACGCACAGGTGACGGTCAAGAATGCCAGTGGTTACGAGGTTTCGCTTTCGGATCTAGACCTTCGGCTGACCTATCGAGACAGTACCGCATCTCTAGCGGGTCAGGGTTTTCTTAAAGGGCGCAAAATTTTCAATATACAAGGACAAAGCGGACTAACGCTGCGGTTGCTGCCCTTCGAGCTCACACCAGTTCCCGGAAGTTTGCAAGCAAAACTCGTTGCCAATGATCTAAAACTATCCGATTTACCGAATCCCCTGCATCGCCAAGTAGCGATCGACGGGACCGTTGCACTTCAGTTGCTGGCCACCGGGGACCTTCAGCGGCCGCAACTGACCGGTTTTCTGACCCTTCAAAACGGCTCCCTGGCGTTACCGCAGGCCAATTTAACCTATGAATCCGTTCAGGCCAACCTGAGCCTGCTGCCGGGGAAGATTACGATTGACAAAATAGAACTCCGTGGAGACCGTGAAGGGGCGTTGAATTTGACGGGTGACATTTTGCTCACCGGTTTTGCCCCGTCCTCGCTCAATCTGCATTTGACAGGTCATCAGGCCCCTATTGCGTGGAAACGTAAGATAACGGCCCGAATTGATCCCGACATCTCGCTCACCGGAGAACTTTCCTCGCTGGTGCTCACGGGCCATCTTCGGATTCCGGAAGGCCGGGTCAACCTGGACCGGATGATAGCCGGAGGACCCGCCGATATTCAAGTTTTGGGAGAACAATCGGGCGAAAATCAAACGATCGTTCTTGCCCAACCCCAGGATGACTTTCTTTCAACCCTGACGGCCAAGCTCACAATAGAAGTGCCACGCAATGTCTGGCTGAGGGGTCAGGATCTGAATGCCGAAATTTCCGGGACGATTGAATTGAACAAAAAACCCCATGGCCCTTTCCTTTTAATCGGGGCCCTGAACACTATCAGAGGCAATTACCAGTTTCAGAGCCGCCGTTTCGAAATCACCCGGGGAAATGTGGAGTTCCAGGGCCTTGAGGAGCCGGACCCCGAGCTCGACATTCGGGCCGAAGCCAAGATCCGTGACGCAACGATCATCATTCGCATCACCGGAAGTGCCCGTATGATCGAGCTGACTCTTGAAAGCGAACCGATGATGGACCAGGCCGACATCATCTCCTACCTGGTTTTCGGACGCCCAACCAACGAACTGCGATCAGAACAGGCGACCGATGCCCAGGCGGCGGCCCTCAATTTCGCCGGTCGGGCCGCCGCCAGGGAACTCAAGAGTATTCTGGGAGATACCCTGGCGGTGGATGAAATCAGGATCGATCCGGGCGAAGAAGACTGGCGTTCGGGCTCTCTGACATTGGGGAAATATGTCACCCGGAACATATTCATGACCTATCGCATGGGATTTAGCTCCTCGAGTTTCGGCAGTGTGGGAATCGAATATGAACTCAATCGCAATTTCAGCATCGAAGCCGAGGTGGGTAACGAACAGTCTAGCGGCGTCGATTTGATTTGGAAAACCGATTTTTAATTCACAGGCTCTGAAACCCGAAAAATATGCTATATAGTGGTTGCAAAAATCCGTTCCGTTATTCGAACGTTTTTTTCCACAACCACTGATACCACTTCCGTATTTCGAAATTCATGATTGAAAAGCGGTATAAGTGGATGGACACTATTTAGCAGCAGGCGCTCGAGAATAAACCGCAATCATGGAAAAGCATAATGGCCAAGTCCACCGATAACCCAACCGTTCTCATCGTCACCCCGGAAGTTACCTACTTGCCGTCAGGCATGGGTAACGCCGCCAATTACCTGACCGCCAAGGCCGGCGGCCTGGCTGATGTCTCTGCAGCCCTCGTTACCGCCTTGCTTGACCAAGGCGCAGACGTTCATATCGCCCTGCCCGATTACCGCACACTGTTCAATGATCATTTTTCGCTCCTGCTGAACGAGGAAATGCGGATGATAAGAAAAGTACTTCCCCAGGATCGTTTTCATCTGGCCGAAGACCGGGCATTTTTTTATCAGCAGAACGTGTATTCCAATATCGAATGGGAAAATCTAAAAATTGCCCTGGCTTTTCAAAGGGAAATCATCAACAAAATCATTCCCGAGGTGGCGCCGGATCTTATTCACTGCAACGACTGGATGACCGGTCTGATCCCGGGTGCCGCGCTTCACATGGGCATCCCCAGCCTGTTTACCGTTCATAACATCCACACCGTCAAGACCAACCTGGCCACCATAGAAGATCGCGGTATCGACGCGGCTGAATTCTGGGACCACCTTTTTTATGAACACCCGCCCGCCTACTATGAAGAAACCAGGGATCACAATCGGGTCGATTTCCTGGCCAGCGGCCTGTTTGCGGCGCACTATGTGAATACGGTGAGCCCGACATTTCTGTCGGAAATCGTGGACGGCCGACATGCTTTCGTCGGCGAGTCCCTGCGCCGGGAATTTGCCGGTAAATTGTCTGCCGGCTGTGCAGGAGGAATCCTCAATTCTCCTGATCCTTCGTACAATCCGGCCACGGACACTGCGCTGAAGGTCAATTACAATCCGATGAACCACAAGGACGGCAAACCGAAAAACAAGCGGCATCTGCAACAGGCCCTCGGTCTGACCGCCAACCCGAATGCGCCCCTGTTTTTCTGGCCACACCGCCTTGACAACTACCAAAAAGGATGCCAACTCTTGGCTGATATCCTTTACACGACCGTCTCACGCTACTGGGGCAGAAATGTGCAGTTCGTCTTTGTGGCGAATGGTGAATACCAAGAACATTTCCAGAATATCGCTTCCTTCCATGGTCTGGAAAATCGTGTGGCCGTGCGTCCGTTCGATGAAAAGCTCTCCCGGTTGGCCTATGCTGCGTCTGATTTCGTGTTGATGCCGTCACGGTTCGAACCGTGCGGCCTGCCACAGATGATCGGTTCTATTTACGGTTCCCTGCCTGTAGCCCACGACACCGGCGGAATTCACGACACGGTGGATCACATCAATATTAAAGAGAACAAAGGCAACGGGTTTCTGTTCGAAATTTTCGATGCCAAGGGATTATCATGGGCCATCAATGAAGCCATGAAGTTTTTTGCGTTGCCGGATTCCATCAGAGAACGTCAGATAAGCCGAATAATGGCTCAAAGCCTCGATCGCTTCAACCACACTGTCACTGCCGGTACATACATCAGGCTATATGAAAAAATGTTGCAGCGGCCCCTGGTTATACCGTATTGATTTCGGCAAATAATCAAAAACGGTTTTGTGCCCAGCCGAGAATTCGCGATGGCCCCATTGAGTGTCCGATCCATATTGAATTAGAATTGACTGGGCGGACATGTTTCGCATGAATGAGATATCGCGCGGACTGCAGTTCGAAGCTCTCACAAGCAGAATCAACACCAATACTGATTCCAAGATAATGTCATGTATACTGTTCTGGTTGTGACCCGCAAAGATGATGACTATGAGCTTGTCGCTCGATCCCTTGGACCAGATTACCGGGCCGACAGGGCTGTCAGCGGTAATGATGCGCTGGAGCACCTGAGTAGCAGACATCACTTCCTGGTCTACATAGACATCGATATTCTTTCAGAAATGTCACCATCGCAAGATCTCCAACAAATTTCAGTACTGCAGACCGCCCAATACCCGTCATCCGATTTGGTTGTCATGGTTCCTGCGGATAGAATCCGGCAGGCGATTACAATCTTGAAAGCCGGCGCCACCAACTACATCACCTACCCCCCGAATCCTGACGAAGTTCGACTCGTGGCCAGAACCGCCGTCAGTAGCTCGCTCAAGAACCTGGAACTGAAATACCTTAGAGACCAATTCTGGCAGTCTGAATCGCGGGAGCTCGTTCATACCGAAAATGCGGCCATGCAGAACGTCTTCAAAAGAATTCAATCGGTTGCCCGAACCAAGGCCACCGTTATGCTGGCCGGAGAAACCGGCACCGGGAAGGGCGTGGTTGCCAGGCTGATACACCAGCACAGCAACCGGCGAAACGAACAGTTCATCAGCGTCCATTGCGGTGCGATACCGGATACTCTGCTGGAAAGCGAATTGTTCGGACACGAGAAAGGCGCCTTTACGGGTGCACACCGCAAGAAGTTGGGGAAATTTGAAATCGCAAGAGGCGGCACTATTTTCCTGGATGAGGTCGGAACGATTACTGCCGCATCACAGATCAAACTGTTGCAGGTCCTTCAGGACGGCACGTTCAGTCGCGTCGGCGGTGAGGAAACCATCGAAACCAATGCGAGAATAATTACGGCCAGCAATGCCGACCTCAAAAAAATGAGCGAAGATGGTACGTTCCGGCGTGATCTTTACTACCGACTTAATGTGTTCCCGATTTACCTCCCGCCGCTGCGGGAAAGAAAAGAAGACATTTCATTTCTGACTATGGTATTCCTAAAAAAATTCAATCGGGAATACGGAAAAAGCATAACGACCGTCCATCCTCAAGTGTTAAAAATGCTGATGAATTACTCCTGGCCGGGAAATATTCGTGAGCTCGAAAACCTCGTAGAGCGTGCCAACATTCTGGAGCATTCAACCGTGTTAACCCCGGGTAGCTTCCCGGAAGAATTATTCGGCACGGGCGGCAGCGAAACATCCGCCGTCCCATTGAGTGCCCACACGACCTTGGCGGAGGCCAGAAGAGCGGTTGTAGAAAACTTCGAACAACAATACTTGAAAGTGCTCTTTGCGCGCAATCGGGGAAAGGTGAAAAAATCGGCAGCAGAAGCCGGCATCACACCCCGCCAGCTAAACAAACTGATGCTTAAATACGATATCCGTAAAGAAGATTTCAAGGTCTGAGTCCGGTAGGGTGGTAGAAATAATCGTGGTTGTAAAAAACGTTCCGTCATTTAAACATTTAATTCACAAGCCACTTATATCACCCTTCCGAATTTCAGATGTAATTTTAAAAAGCGGGATAGGGGCAGAACATATCATATCTGCCGGATATTATATTTTCTCAGAACGGCTCAAAAGTAATCATGAACTTTACGGGGGGCTATTCCTCTGCTATTGGGACCTTGTGAAGCTTATCCTCCGGCAGCTTGGCGAGCCGTATCGATAACAATCCTTTGGAATAGGATGCCTCGATTTTATCCGCATCGACCGGTTCCGGCAGATAGAGAATCCGTTCAAAATTGCCGTAATGAATTTCCGCCAGTCGATAGGTAGCCGAAGACAACGGGGTCGTGGTGTGTCGCCGACCACTTATTTTCACAGCCTTGCGGGTGATCTCAACCCGCATATCCTCTTTCTCGGCACCCGCAATCTCTGCGACGATCACTATTTCCTGCGGCGTTTCGATCATGTCCATCGGGGGAACCCACAGACAGTCGGAGCATCTGAATAATGGGTTTGATGTCCGAAAAACATCCGACAAGTTCCTCCCGATTGAGGTCTCATTGGAATCCGGTTCATTACCAAATCGTATTTTAATCAGTTCCATATTACCGTTCCCCTTATCCGTTGGTTGCCCCTTGGCCATCTGACCAAAGCTGCATTATTAATTCTTAGCCGCAGCAGGCGTCAAAATCAAGTTGAAATATCGATCTGATCGCCGAGGTGTTGACCCTTTCATTCGAATTCTCGTTATGGTGGATGTCTAAAAAACATTCTGTTATTCGAACGTTTTTTTCGGCAACCACATATACCATATCTGTAGTTCGGAATTTATGCTTGAGAAACGGTATAAACAGGGGCGCAAGGAACTCCAGGGTGTCGGAGATTCAGCTGGTCCAAAGCGGTATGGAACCATCGGCTGTTTTGGCTTGATCCTATCACATTGGCGGAAGCAATTATACCCAGGCAATATTGAGTGGCAGTTGACAAAAATGTCGGTCCTAATTAAAAATAGTTTTTTGGACCATTACCCGCACCGACGACAACCATGACGCACAGGCGGTTGACTGCGCGTTTTTTTATAATTATTTGAAACAACGATTCTTCTTTGAATTTACGGTATGAATCCTAACTCGACGAAACAGCACATATTTAAGCTCATTGACAGGGCGTTGAAAATCGTCATGAACGCCGGCGGGACAGAGCAGTATCTAACGAAAAAACGGCGTCTATGTGTGATTTATGAGCATCTTGAGGCGGATTTTACCGCCGTATTGCCAAACACAATGGTTTTTAAACACCCAGCTAAGCAGCGGCACCCCCAGCGCAACAACCGCCTTGCCACAGCCGGCCCCGATAAAATCGCTACCGGAGAAATACAGTGACCGCTATCTGGCCATATGCCGAACTGATCTTCGGTTTCGTTTTGTTGATTAAAGGCGCAGATATACTGGTCGAGGGCGCCGTGTCAATCGCCCGCCGCCTCAGAATTTCCGATCTGGTCATCGGAATGACGGTGGTGGCCTTCGGTACTTCCGCCCCGGAACTTTTCGTAAATATTACCGCAGCAATCAAAGGCAACAGCGATCTTGCCATCGGAAATATCCTGGGAAGCAACATCGCCAACACACTGCTGGTACTGGGAGTGGCATCCGTTATCCGCCCCATGGCCGTGACAAAGGGAACGGTATGGCGGGAGATACCTTTCAGTCTGTTGGCGGCAATCGTGTTCGCTTTGCTGGCCAATGACTGGCTCATCGACCAGCAAAGCGTATCAGCCATCTCCCGTGGCGATGGTCTGGTGCTTCTCTGCTTTTTCATCGTTTTTCTCTACTATGCATTTACGGCCGCGAACGGTATCGGGACAATCACCGAACAGGTACCTTCAAAAACCCATAACACGCCGGCGGCGTTGTTTCGCCTGGTCGGAGGCCTGGTGGGTCTGTGCCTGGGCGGCAGATGGATTGTAAGTGGCGCGGTCGCCATCGCCACCCACATCGGATTGAGTGAATCGGTGGTGGGGCTCAGTATCGTGGCCGTGGGAACGTCACTGCCGGAATTGGCCACATCGGCCACGGCCGCCTACAGGGGCAAGGCCGATATCGCTGTTGGCAACATCGTCGGTTCCAACATCTTCAACATATTCTTTGTCCTAGGGGTCACGGCGACGATCACACCATTGCCTTTCAATTTAGGCAACAATATCGACGTCCTTATGACGATATTCACCGGCCTGCTCCTGTTTGCCTTCATGTTCAGCGGGGGCAAGGCCCGAGTGGATCGCTGGGAAGGCGCCCTGGCAGTTATTGTCTATGCTGTCTATATTTTCTATCGATTCGTAGGTCCTTGAGATCGAATCAACACGGGCTCCAATCTCCAAACAGCTACGGCTTGGTGGTTGGTTCGCTCATGGCGAGTTCATAGAATAAACCGCGGTTTTCCATGAGCTCGGCGTAAGTTCCTGATTCGTATACCTGGCCGGACCGCAACACCACGATTTTGTCGTAGTTCTTAACAGTGTCCAACCGGTGAATGACTGAAATCACGGTCGTTTGTCCTTTCAAACGCGATTCCAACAACACCTGAATCCGGGTTTGGGATTTGTTGTCCAAGGCCGAAGTTACCTCATCCAGGATAAGAATTCGTGGCTTTTTGAGGAGCACCCGGGCAATCGCCAATTTCTGACGCTGACCGCCCGAAAGCCGGTCACCTCTCGAGCCGACTTGGAACTGCAAACCAATCTCGAGCACCGCCTCCAAAACCCCCTCTTCAACCATAAGGTGAACGATCCGCTCATTGATGATTTCATCGACCTTGGGGCTCACGTCTTTCAAGCGCCCAAAGATAACATTATTCAAAACCGACAACGAATGCATATAGATACGCTTGTGAAAAAAGGTAAACGCACCCGGTTTTTCCTCAGATATTTTCTTTTTAAATAGAGGCCTCTGCGAGAGAATCAAGCGTATAAGCGGCCTGGGCATACCGACCATCTTGTGCTTCTTGGGTACAAACCGCAGCGCAAGTTGAAGCAATTTTCGTTGGTCCGCATCTGTGAGGGGTGCGGTAAATGACTCTCCAAGGCGTTCGGCTATCCGTCTGACATCATCGAATTCTGCCGGCGCGAAGGGGACAGCCTCGAGGAAAAAGGCATCCGGTAATATGTTTCCAAAGATATCCATGGTGCGGCGGCAGATTTTCGCCCCCAAATCCAGCAACAGCCCATACAGACCAGTCTCACGTAGGAATTTTTTAAAATACTCATTATCCGACAGAAATTCTTCCTTGAGATCCTGGTGCTGAGCAAAACCGAAAGTAAGATTGCTGGCAACGCTATCATAGTAGAGATAGCGCTCTTTTATGAAAAACTCGATATGATCGCCAATCTCGCCTGAACTCAGACGCTGTAATTTCTTTCGTATATTCAAAATACCCGGCACCAGTTCCTTGTGGCGTTCCGGATCCAACGTGGTATTGAGGCCAAACCGCAGAACATCTGCGAACATACCGGTTTGCTGGACAACCTCGATCATATCGTCGAGAGTCGGCCCGCTCGATACGACGCCTTCATCTTTCGAATTAATCTCGGCATTGCAAGCGTAAAGCAAGTTTTCCTGAAACGTGCCGTTGAATATGTATGGGTTCTGGGAGACAAATCCCAAGTTGTGGGCCACATCTTTTTTTGTCAATTCAGCAACTTCCTCTCCACCCACACGAATACTCCCTCCGGAGTATCTGATAAGCTGGCTGATGCAGTGAACCAACGTACTTTTTCCGCTGCCCGAAGGACCCACCAGAGCCAGCGATTGGCCAGGATATACCCGAAAAGAAATTTTTTCCAATAACTTTAGCCCGCCATCGGCGACCAGGGAAAGTTCGTCCACCTCGATCCGATTTTCCAGTTGGAAAGGGAAACGGTTTTCGGGGTCGAACCGATGCTCGGAAAGGGCATCGAAGTAACCCATCGTGCGATAGTAACTCACCGATGCATCCTGGTAATCCTGATAAAAATCGATCATCTCTTTCCACGGGTTAAAAATTTTTTCCTGAGCGGATATGAAGGCGACCAGAGCACCCAGATCGATATGACCATTGATCGACAGATAACCGCCAAGGATAAAAATGAAAAACGGACTCAAGTTGTTGAAGAAATTGGTGCTGGCTTTAATGCCGAAACGGAAAAGGTTCCAAGTGACGCGGATTTTTTGTAAATCCTGTATGCCGGCGAGAAATTTACGGGCCTCTGTCTGGTGGGCACCATGCGCATGTATTTCATGCAGCCCGCTGACAGTTTCTGCAATGGAGTTGGACAGTTCCCGTGATTTGTCCACCCGCTGTTGGTTGGCTGCGTTGGCTCCCTTCTGCAGTCGAGGGAGAACAAACAGGACAACCGGATAAATGATCAAGGATGCTGCAGCCAGCAGCGGGTTGAGCCAGAAAAGATAAACCGAAAGAACCAGCAATGAAAGAATGTTGGTGATCGGAACGGCGATGGCTTGGCCAATGAAATCCCCGGCAGCGGCCACCTCGTTCAGAAGGGACGTAACGACCATTCCCGGCTGTGTTTTCTTGAAAAAGCTCAACGGTAGCCTGAGAATGTGATCGTACAGCTGGCGGCGCATCTCCATCGTGGCTTGCTGGCCGATTTTTGTCTGAATGATGTTGATCAGATACTTGAGGCCGCCGGCAATCACAACACCTAAAAGGTAGATTCCGCAATAGACAAAAAGCAGTTCAATCTGCTGCAGCTTGATGGTATCATTGATGATTCGCTTCTGCATCTCGAGCGGCACGATCCTGACAAAAACGGTTATCAGGATGACAATGATCAGCAGGATCTGCAACCTCAAATCACCCGCGAATACCCACCAGAATAGCGGCCGTTTAACGACCGGAAGGTCTTTATTTTTCATGGCAAGAACAACCTCTCCGCACATCCGCCCGAACAAACCGCCGGGCGGAAACAACAACCTGGCCGGATTTGACAGTCGGGAGGATTGCGTATATGATTTTTGGGTTCTGTCCGCTGGATGGATGCACTCGGTCCATTTCAATTCGAACGGACCTGCCGGATATAGAGATATCAAAAAGGCGCCCTTTCAACAACTTTATCCCCATTTCGTATTCGCTGTATCAAAAACTGAATATGAATAAATTCCTATCGCTTCTCATTTTGCTCCTCACCTCAGGTCTTCTTTTTTCTACGGCGGCCTTTTCCGAGGATTCAGGGGCGAACTTTGCCGCAGCTCAGCAACAAATGTACGAGATTACAGCCGCGTTGAGTCGAAACGTCGACCGGTTTGAAGACATCAAGAACCGCCTGATGGCCCTCGGACAGGCCAATGCAAACTATGAACATCTGGTTGTCAGCGATGCTGTCTCTGTCGGCGATCGGTGCCATCTGTGAATACGAGAATGACCTGCTGACTCTATACATGGAACTCAAAGAAAAGAACCGCAAGCATTTCTACGATGTGAGAAGAATGAGCCTCGAAACCTCGATTCAACAAATTACCATCATGAACCGCCAAATCGAAATCAATCATGCGCTGATCACTCATGTAGCGAAAGAACAAAAATTCATCAGCGCTGAAAAGGAATTGATTCTCTCCTCTATCAGCCTGTTGCGGCAAAGTCTTGATGTAATAAATTTACTGCATCCGTAAATACTTTCAACAATCCACGGGCCCATGTGTGATCGAGGGAACAAAAGCATCGGAGGGGCAATGGACATAAAACCAAGTGGACGCCCGGCGCGTGATGTAAAAAAAGGATCGCGAACGCTCAGGCGGTTCGTCAAAAGGCCTTCCAAGAAACCGGGGACATCCCCGGGCACTCTCGTTTCCATCGGCGATAGAAAAGCCGAAAAAAGCCGCATCACAATCATCGATTATGCCCCCGAACGTTATCTCGAGAAAGAAATCACGACCATGGAGGAGGCCCTGCCGCTCAAGGCGTTGCCCACAGTCACCTGGATCAATATCGACGGGCTGCATGACCTCGAATTGATCGCAGCCGTCGGCCGGCACTTTGGCATCCACCCCTTGACCCTCGAAGATATCGTCAACACCGGCCATCGGCCCAAAATCGAGGAATTCGATGACTACACCTTCATTGTTTTCAAAATGCTCTATTACGATACGAAATCAGAGCATATCGAATCCGAACAGGTCAGCCTGGTTTTGGGAACAAATTTTCTGATCTCTTTTCAGGAAATTCCCGGGGACGTTCTGACGCCGGTGCGCGAACGGATCAAAAAGGGTAAAGGACGTATCCGCAATTCCGGCGGTGACTATCTGGCCTATGCCCTGATCGATGCAGTGGTCGACCACTACTTCATCATCCTCGAGGCGTTCGGAGAAAAAATTGAATTGCTGGAACAGGAACTGCTTACCGACCCCACGCCGGTCAGCCTGCAGCTCCTGTATGCCCTCAAGCGGGATATCATCTTCATGAGGAAACAGGTGTGGCCGATTCGGGAACTGTTGAACCGGTTGATCAAAGAAGAATCTCCCCTTATTGACAGCGCCGTGCGCATTTTCTTTAACGATATTTACGACCACACGATTCATGTCATCGAGACCATCGAGTCTTTTCGCGACGTTCTTTCCGGCCTGCTGGATATCTACCTGTCGACAACCAGCAACAAGATGAACGAAGTCATGAAGGTTCTCACCATCATGGCCACGATTTTCATCCCGCTCAGTTTTATTGCCGGAATATACGGGATGAACTTCGAGTATATGCCGGAGCTCAAGTGGCACTATGCCTACCCTGTCCTCTGGGCACTGCTTATTCTGGTCTTTATCGGGATGCTGGTTTGGTTCAAACGAAAAAAATGGCTATAGAGTGACAATAGCCAATGATACGAGAAGAGGGGCAATGCGCTTTTTGGGGGATTAACTTTCCTATTTCACGCGATGTCGTTGTGTTAATTTTACGATCTGCTGAAAATTTTCATGAAAAGTGCAGGTCACTCTTCCTCCTGGTCGGGTGGCTCCTCCGGTTCCTTTGCACCCAGTGCCTCCGCCTCCCGGGCCGCCGTCTCCGCTTTGGCCTTCTCCTTTGCCAACCGGCGTTTTTTTGCCTCCAGCTCGTCCTCGGCTTTGCGGATATCAGCCATGAGCTCGACCAATGCTGATTCGTTCTCCTGCAATGCGACGGATGACTGGACAGTGTTGAGTTTTTCGGTCAGAACTTGAGCTGTCGTAGCGGCTTTTTCGGCCTCCTTTAGGGCCTTTTTCGCTCTCTTTTCTGCATCGGAAAGAGCGTCGAGGGCATTGGCACGCTCGGCGGCCTCGCCTTCTTCCGGCTCGGCATCCAACTCAATGGTTTCAGCTGCCAGCACCAGGGCCGTCAATGGCAGATGCCCGAAAAGGTCTTCCGGGGAAGAGCCGAATGCGGTGATCGTACTTAAATCTTGAATCCGCATGGGCAGAAAAACGAGGGACGCATCCCGGGAGGATTCGATCACCGTATACGAATCGAGCTTGTCGACGACCGTAGGTACGGCGTCGATGCGCACATCATCCAGTCTCTGCTGCAATGCCTCTTGAGTAAGCTCATCAGTTTTGCTGCCGTCCTGCGCCACCAGCATCCGGATCGTCGCCCCTTCCCATTCCGCGTTGCGGGTGATCAGATAAGCCAGAAGAAGCATGAGATTGCCGGTGGCGTCATCCTGCCACCAGACATCGATCCGACGCTTTCCGGCTGGTATTTCAATTAATTCATCCCATTCCTCGTTTGTCGCATCCATTATGATCAGGTTGCACCCGAAGCGATACGCTTCTCTGAGGCTGCGCCCGTAGACCGCTGCCATGTAATGTTGCGGGGAATCGGAGGTATCGTTGATCCAGTTGACCATCACTGTATTGGCATGCAGTGGGCCAATTCCGAAAGACTGCACCAGCACCTGAACGGCATCTTTGCGGTCACCGGCCAATACAACCAGTGGAAAAGCCTCGAGGCCGCTTTTGCGAATGTCGTCCCTCAATTCATCTTCGGCGGTTTGCTTCTCCCTGCGAAGCCGGGCCGTTTGACCGGTAAGTATTCTCACCGCAGCAGTAAACCCGCTACGGCCCTGTATCCAGGCGGCAAAACGCAGCAGGGATTGCCGCTGGATGGGTTCATCGGCAAAAATCAGCATCTGGGGCCGCCAGTACCGGGGGTGTTCCGGTTCTGCAGCCGCTTCGAGAAGGTGTCCTCGAATTCTCTGCATGTGATACGATCGCCGGCTGTCGGCCCAGCGCGGAGACCTCGCTTTTTGCTTCAGGTAAAGATAAATGGCGTACAGGATGGCCAGAGCCGCAACGCCGGGCAGTGGATCGATGGCCAGCATGGCGCCCAGGCAGGCCAGGGCCCCTACCAGGCTGGCGCGGGCATCGAACCA
Source organism: uncultured delta proteobacterium (assembly GCA_963848135.1). Lineage (GTDB taxonomy): Bacteria > Desulfobacterota > Desulfobacteria > Desulfobacterales > SG8-13 > JARFQH01. The sequence continues at coordinate 902,820 of CAWKCK010000003.1, read as the reverse complement.
GCGAAACCGAGGGCGAAAGGAGGGGCTTTCCGATCGGGCTTCGTAAAAAGTGGCGTAGTTGAGCAGGCCGTATGAAATGAGAAAGAACATCGAGACCAGGGGGGCGATAAGGTTCAGTTGCCCGATACCGACGGTACCGAAGGCAATCACAGTCGACAGGAGCACGCCGCGGCGGGGATTGTTCGCCGGGCCAGAACCTTTGGCAAACGGGTTCAAAAACGGAAAGATACGGTCGGAGGCCAGAGACTGCAAAATTCGGGGGGCACCGAGATAAGAAGCCATGGCCGAGGAAAGCGTAGCGGCAACAACGCCAGCGGTAATCAGTCCGCGGAAGAGAGCCACGCTGCCCATAGCGCCGTATTCCCGACTCAGGGTGACCTGGGGCAAGGTGGCGGCCAGCAAAATTGCCGCGAGGAAGTAAACGACGATAGAAAGTCCCACGGCCGCAAATGTGCCCAGCGGTAAACTGCGCCCGGGGTCTTTTAAGTCACCGGACATGCTCACCCCTTGAGTGAAGCCGGTAACCGCGGGGAAGAAAATGGCAAAGATCACCCAGAAGCCTGGACCGTTTGTCGGCGCCGACCAGTTGGCGGCCAGAAGGGTTCCGTCCCAGCGCCCGATGCCGCCGATAAAAAAGGAAGCCAGAGCCGCCCCCAGAATTGCCATCACAACAAACTGAAAACGGGTGGCCCAATCCGCGCCCAACCAGGCGAAGATGAACAAAAAGGCCACCGCGGCGGCGGCAATGATCTGGGGCATGTATGTCAAACGGCTGCCGGTCAGTTCGGCAACGACTTCCCCGAAGCCGATGCAGTAAAACGCAATCGACACCGACTGGGCAAGGTAGAGCACGATACCGATCGAGCCGCCGAACTGCAACCCGAGGGTGCGGGATATCAGGTAGTAATCCCCGCCGCCCTTGACCCGCAGGTTGGTGGCGATGGCCGACAGGGAAAACGAGGTCAGCACCGATATGCCGTTGGCCACAGCCAGGATCAACAGTGCCCGCCCCAGCCCGGCGCTGCCCACCACGTAGCCGAGCCTTAAAAAGAGAATGATGCCGAGGATGGTCAGGATGCTGGGGGTAAACACGCCGGCGAAAGTCCCGAGCGTGCCGGTCGGCTGTTTTTTACGGTTGGATTTGGTAAACTCGGAGGTCGCCATCGGTGCTAACCGTCTTAAGGGTTGCGATTCCACGGCCCTGACTCTGAAGTGCGGCCGATCCTCTTTTGGTGATGCAGGATACCATAATCGGTCTGAACAAATTCCTCAACCCATATTGAATGGCAATGGGTTGAAAAACGAATGCCTCATTTACCTTCCAGTAACATCCGGATCATGTCGTTGACGGCTAAAAGTCGGCCGGGCTCTTGACTGCGATGCCGGGGCGGTTGAACACATGGGTGTAAATCATGGTGGTGACAACGTCGGCATGGCCCAGCAATTCCTGCACGGTGCGGATATCATATCCGTTTTCCAGCAGGTGCGTGGCAAATGAATACCGGAGGGTGTGCGGGCTGACCGGCGCTTCTGGCGGCCCGTTTGACCGCTTTCTGGATGGTGCTGGCATGCAGATGGTGTCGGCGAATCATGCGGCTGCGGGGATTGACAGAAATACGTATGTTCGACATTCGATCTCAGGTATTCTTCAACATCGCGGCTGGTTCGTTTTTTAGCGGTTTGCCCTTGATGAACTTAGCAAAACCTTCACCCCAGCGGACATACCAGTCTGCGAATCTTTCGAGGATTTTTCCCGACAGAACGACATCACGGTAGGCGGCCCAAAAATTTTTGACTCTTTGTGGCATTTGCGTTTTAATATTAAAGATTTAGGATGAATTTACAAAACTAAAATCATTTTTCACAGTGCCGGGGTTTGTCAAATACTTAATTCTATCTTATTGAAATTAGACGATTCGGTCATATTGAAGATAATAGATTCCGCCTAATACCTGTTAGCCTACAAGGAGAATGAAATGATTAAACCTAATAGTTCTTTTCCAGTATTTATTATTGAGAAGATTGATGAAGCTAAATCATTCTATTCAAGCTACTTGGGCTTTGATGCCGCTTTCGAAAATGAATGGTATCTTCATCTTGTATCTGAATCTGGCATTCAAGTTGGATTTATGCTGCCCAGTCAACCCACACAACCGGACATATTTCATAAAGCCCATGATGGAAATGGAATCATCTTCAGTCTTGAGGTGGATGATGCGGATTTTGCGTATATCGAGGCAAAGAAACATTCGCTTGATATCGTTCTTGAGCTTCGTTCCGAGGATTGGGGGCAGTACCATTTTTGTATAAAAGATCCCAATGGTATTTATTTGGATATTGTTCAGGCAATAGAGTCAACGGAGGAATATCAACAGGGCTATGAAACAGAATAGGGAACTGACTGAATTAAAAAATATCGGCAAAAAGATAGCCGGTCGTTTAAACGAAGTAGGAATTTTCTCTGAGGACAGGCTGCGAAAAGTTGGTCCGGTTGGCGCACACAAAATGATAAAACAAAAGTACCCTACCGAAACCCTTCCTGTCTGCTATTATCTTTATTCGTTTGAGGGCGCATTGTCCGATAAGCATTGGGATGATATCGGTGAGAAAAGGAAGCGGGAGCTCAAAGAAAAAACCGGCTAACCAATCGGTGGAGCAGACAGCGTGAATACCGCGGTTTTACGTAAAGGCCGTGCAAGTTTGAGATTAATTTAGGCAGCTGCTCACCTCAAACGTTAGGGTTAAGGAAGATGAATCGCTCTTACATTGACCACCTTACGATTACGGCCCCAACACTCGATATTGGATCCGCATATTTAAACGAGGCTTTAGGTGTATGTCCTCAGGAAGGAGGAAAACACCCAAAGATGGGAACGCATAATCTACTTCTACGCATAGGACATGCAGTTTACCTGGAGGTTATCGCAAAAGACCCCAGCGCTCCTACACCAAGTCGCCCTCGTTGGTTCGCACTCGATAAAGTAGAATCAACTTCAAAGCCAGTATTGGCTACTTGGGTTGCTCGAACGCAGGATATATATTCAAGCATTGAATCTTGCTCTGAGAGTATCGGTAGCGTCGAGCCTATGACTCGAGGGAACCTCGATTGGTTGATAACTATACCGAATAATGGTGGCCTTATAATGAAAGGAGTGATTCCAGCACTTATTCAGTGGCAAACGGATAAACACCCAACAGAAGGCCTGAGTGAAAATGGTATGACGTTAATTGGGTTAGAATTACATCACCCCGATACAGAGCGAGTGCATGCAATGTTGGAGTCTATTAATTTTGAAGGGCCGGTGTCGGCTAAACGCACTGAACCATTGGTTCAACCATATCTGAAGGCAATAATTGAAACGCCAAACGGTGTAAAGTACCTCGTTGCCCCTAACAAGACAATACACCGGACACGGTAAAGCGTGCAGGTGATCTTCAATGTTAGGTATATATGATAAATGATAATCGAAATAGACAATTTTAAATTTGATGCTGTCTTTGAAAATGCTAAATCACCTAAAACCTGTGATGCCTTTTGTAGGTGAAGTTGCTCATGTTCGCTGGAGTGGTGAAGGAATGTGGATACCCTTTAGCGATATGGATTTTAAAGTGGGCTATGAAGATGCCACCTCCTATCCTGCACCCGGTCATATTTTGCTGTATCCCAAGGGCAAAAGCGAAACCGAAATACTGATAGCTTACGGTAGCGTCCGGTTTGGTTCTGCGGCAGGGGCTCTTGCGGGATATCACTTTGCGACTATTGTTTCTGATTTGGTTAGACTTAGAGAAATTGGCTTATCTACTCTCTGGAGTGAAGGAAGAAAAAATATAAGATTTGAGATGTGATTATGATTGAATACCTGACAACCCAGTGGAGCTGACGGCGTGTAGTTCGTCGGTTTATCGCGAAAAGACCGTGCAGGCTCGCGACTCATCAAGGCCGCAGCTTACTTCCACGTTATGTATAAATAGGAGTTCAATAGATGACTGATTGGAAGCTACCCGAGGCCTATGTTTTCGATGGGCGCACAGTAAGATATGGGGTGAGTGGCGATGGCCCTCCTGTGGTCGTGGTTCACGGTACACCCTGGTCTTCGTTCAACTTGCGACATCTTATTGAATCAATTTCTCAAGGTTTCACTGTATACTACTATGATCTTATGGGTTACGGCCAGTCGGATAAATCACCTGGTGATGTTTCACTGGGCATTCAGAACCAGGTGTTAGATCATCTTCTGGATCACTGGGGACTTGAGAAGCCCGCCATCGTTGGCCACGACTTCGGCGGTACGACGGTACTTCGAACCCACCTCATCAGTGGATGCGATTTCGACAAGATCGTACTTATTGATCCGGTGGCGGTTTCCCCTTGGGGCTCGCCTTTCTTCAAGCATGTCAATGCGCACGAGGCTGCTTTTGCGGGTGTTCCAGACTATATTCATGAAGCAATTGTTCGTGCTTACGTCAAAACAGCAGCATTCAAACCCATAGATGATGCGACACTGGATATGATTGTCCTTCCGTGGACAGAGCCAAACGGGAAAGCAGCTTTTTACCGACAAATTGCACAGGCAAATTCAGGTTACACGGATGAGGTGCAACCCTTGTACGCTCAGATTGACAGGCCTGTTTTAATCCTTTGGGGACACGAGGATACTTGGATACCGTTGGACCGAGGTGAGGTTTTGCACGAAATGATCCCGGGCTCACTATTACATGTAATTCCAGATGCTGGGCATTTAGTTATCGAAGAGCAGCCCGATCGGCTTATCGAAAAGATTCGTCCTTTTCTTCTGAATTAAGACATCACATAACATCAAGGCTAATTCATCCGACGCAAAAAAAAGCGCGGTGATTAGCAACGTTATGCTAAAAAAGGAGCTATTAATGAACGACATACCAAACATCATGTCGGGCATCCAACTTACAGGCCACGGCGATCTGGATAAACTGACGCTGCGCAAAGATATTCCAGTACCAAACCCTGGGCCTCGTGATGTTCTCATAAAAGTAGGCGCTGCCGGTGTAAACAACACGGATATCAATACTCGTACCGCTTGGTACTCAAAATCTGACGGAAATAGCAGTGATGCGAGTTGGCTTGGAAACGCTATTCAATTTCCCAGAATACAAGGCGCTGATGTTTGCGGCCGAGTCGATGCTGTTGGCGAGCACGTTGAAAAAAACCTCTTAAATGAACGTGTACTTGTAGAGCCATGCATACGGGAAGCCGGCGGCTCGGTATTGGAATCGCCGTGGTATTTTGGTTCGGAATGCGACGGTGGCTTCGCGGAATACACGGTTGTCGCAGCTAGACATGCCTATAAAATTAATAGTTCACGCAGTGACGTTGAACTTGCATCATTCCCCTGTTCCTACTCGACGGCTGAAAACCTGTTAACCCGAGCCAATGTCACAGCCAGCGACACCGTTTTGGTAACTGGTGCATCTGGTGGCGTAGGTTCAGCAGCGATTCAACTCGCCAAGGCGCGAGGCGCGAAAGTAATTGGTATCACCAGCCCATTGAAATCAGCCGATGTGCTTAGTCTGGGCGCTGAACGAACACTCTTTAGAAACGAAAACGTTGTTCAAACACTTGGCAAAAATAGTGTTGATGTTGTTATTGATTTAGTGGCTGGGAAGCAATGGTCCGATCATCTAGAAGTGTTGAAATCGTTTGGAAGATATGCTGCGGCAGGTGCTATAGCCGGGCCGCTCGTGGAATTGGACGTAAGAACACTTTACCTGAAAGATCTAAGTCTGTTCGGTTGCACTGTTCTGGACGAAGAGGTATTTGGGAATCTGATAAAACGAATTGAAGCAGACGAAATCAAACCCATTGTTGCAAACACGTTTGCTCTGTCACAAGTTGCCGAAGCACAAAAACAATTTGAATTAAAAAAACATGTCGGAAAGCTGGTAATTGACTTATCAATTTAAAGCTAAATTCATAGCATAACAACAGGTTACAAGGGACGCTCAGCTTCGCTGTACGCACCTGAATCCAAGCTTTATGGGTAACAAATAAAAAAACATTGTTTTTGAACATAGTCATTTGCTTTTTTGTCACTTCCTTCTCTTTTGCAGGAGAACCGTTAAGGTCAAAAGGTATATCGGTACATGCTCTTCCTAAAAGGGTTGCTAAAATCTCGGGTAGGCAGCTCTATATATCCTATTTCGACAGTAATGTATCCTTGATGCCAAAAATGCCTAAAAAAAACAAAGATTTTAAAGTAACTCTGATTGCACCATGTGGAATGAATTGCCGATTGTGCCAAGCGCACATTAGAAACGAGCGTTCATGCCCAGGATGCCGAGGAGAGGACTATTTAAAAACTAAAACAAGGGTCGAGTGCAGAATCAAGAATTGCGAAAATATAGCTGAAAATGATGACAAATATTGTTTTCAATGTGAAAGCTATCCCTGTGACTGGCTGAATCATTTGGACAAGCGGTGTCGAACTAAATATGGAATGAGCATGATCGACAATCTTAATACAATAAAGAAATATGGGATTAGGCATTTTTTTAAAAACGAAAAAGAACGATGGACCTGCCCAGATTGCGGTGAAATTATTTGTGTTCATAAGCCACATTGCCTATATTGCGGTGCTTAAAGGCTTCGAGAAACCTGCCTAACCAATCGCTTGGGAACAACGCGAACCGCTCAAGCGGTACCGGCGTCTCAGCTAAGACATTAGTGCTCATGAAAATCTTACTCAAATGGAAAATTTGGAGATTAGAATCAGATTTAAAGGCACTGATTAAGAATTTAGGGATAAAGCCTATAATATGGTCGTTTGGAGCTTACTATATTGATCCTAAACATATGGTTTTCGTTGCTGGCGTTCAAACTGACAAAGAAAAAATGGAATTGAACTCTAAACAAAGTATACAAAACCAAATGAAGGACTTATTGGTGAAATATAATTGGCCAATTGAAGCCAGAAAATATGTTCTTTTTGATATAGAATCACAAGAATCGGTAGATAGAGAAAATAATGGTAATTGGTGGTATCACTATAAATAATATCAAGTATTGTAAACTTAACCATTCGTAATTATTTAAAAAACACTAACAAAGTTCTCGCACACGGGTCGGGCCACAGCGGCGCACTTTTGAACTGTGTTTTGTTCAAACTTTTTCTCTTACCGGAGGCTTTCGTTATGCGCCACCCGCCCGGTGAAAAGCGGCGTTAGCAGGTTCTGAAGAATACGACGCCCCTCATATAGAAGGGGGACAGAGATACCATGAATAGCACAAGTTTCTCGTTGCATCTCACTATCGCCTTTCACGCCGTGGCCTGGCCGAGGCGGCGGGGACCACTCAACTGACGAAAGAAGGGCCATGCAAAAAGACCAGAAGATCACCAGGCGCACCTTCCTGGCCGCAGCGGGCAGCACCATAGTGAGCATAGGGTTGCCCGGAGCTTTCATTAAACTCTCGGACGCGGAGCAACGCGCTCTGGCCGCTGACACCAGACAGGACAGAAGGCCTCGTCTCCCTCCCGGGCAGCTCGCGGTCGAAAAGATTCGGGATATGGGTGGTACGCCTGGGACTGCTACTGTTGCGAACTGGAGCATACGCATCTACGGTGAGGTGGAAAGACCGGCCATCCTTTCCTACCAAGAGCTGTTCAGCCTGGAACAAGTGCATATCACCTGCGATATTCACTGTGTTACGGGTTGGACTCTTCTGGATTCCGAGTGGAGTGGCATTCGTCTGACAACAATCATGGATAGAGTCAGACCTCGCGGGAGAGGAGGTTTTATAATTTTTGAAGCCTCCGGAGGTTACACGAGCAACGTGCCCATAAACGAAACCCGAAAGGAGAATGTGATCCTTGCCCACAGTTTTTTTGGTGAGAAACTACCGCAAGAGCACGGCGCCCCTGTGCGCGTCGTGATTCCCGATCGCTACTTCTACAAAAGTGCCAAGTGGTTGGAGGCTGTCAAAGTCACCTCTCGCGATGAGCCAGGATTCTGGGAATCGAAAGGATACAGTAACTCCGCCGATCCATGGAAAGAAGAACGCTACCAGTCGAACCGCTGAAGCAGATGTCTGGGTCGGATCGATTTGGCATGTTTCTAATACGTGGCCGCTAACGAATCCCTGCTGTGGAAGCCTCGCGCCACTGAGATTGCCGTTAGCCTGATTGAGAAAGACAATGGTAACAATATGATAATCGGAGATTATCGATAGATGAAAAATACTTTCAAACGAATTTTTAGGCCTTGGACATACGAACGAAAAATGTTCATCAATGACTGGGCCAAAACCCTCCCTAAAGGAGCGAAAATTCTGGATGCCGGTGCGGGTTCCTGTAAATACAAACCGTTTTTTTCACATTGCGATTATAAGGCACAGGATTTTGGTGCCTACGATGGCGAGGATCATCACATATATGGTGGGTTGGATTACGTCTCCGACGTAACCGATATCCCTGTAAAAAACGCATCCTTCGATTATTTAATGTCTACTGAAGTGCTGGAGCACTTGCCTAGACCTGATCTGGCGGTAAAGGAATTTTCCCGCATCCTCTCCGCCGGTGGAGAATTGATATTGACCGCGCCGATGCGTGCGGGTATCCATATGGCACCTTACCATTTCTATGGCGGTTTTACACGCTACTGGTATGAGCATTTCCTGCCAAAGTATGGCTTCGAAATTGTTTCTATTCAGGAGAACGGAAAATTTTTCAGATACTACGGTGCAATTTCACAGCAATTTCTTAGAAAACTGACACCGAAAGGAAAAATTAAACGCATAATTTTTGCTCCGTTTAAGCTGGTATTGTCATTGTGGTTTAGACTGTTTATTCCAGTAGTCGGTTTTGTCCTTGATGAATATGTGTACAACCACGCAGGAGAAACCAACGGCTATTTTGTAAAGGCTCTTAAGATACAATAGAGCCATCGCTGCGCACCCCGCCTTCTGAGAGTGAAAAAAATTTGTTCAACTATTGGCGCAACGCGTCGCTATACCGAGCATCGAGCCACGTTCCACATCTAAAATATTGGTGCATCCAACGCGTTACGACACAACCGTTCAATGAAGAGAGAAATTAGATGATGACCCAAGTTGAATTTAGATCCGACAAATTCCCTCCCTACAATGGTGAAGAAGATGAAATAAACCCAGGACTATGGGGAAAAAGACTTGCGGAGTATCTTCAAAAAAACTTACCGCATTATGGAGTTAAAGTGACCGCCATTGGCGCTGAGGACTGGGGTTGGATGGTCGAATTGGAAAACGATGAGTTTCCTCTATGGATCGGATGTGGTCATCACGATGGTGATAATGATGAATTCTTATGCTTTATCGAACCATCAAAACCGTTCATCAGAAAGTTTTTCAAGAAAATACATACAATTGCAAAGATCCGGCGTGTCGCAGATGCTTTGAATAAAGTGCTCGAATCAAATCCCGATATCCGGGATATAAATTGGGTATCTGAAGCGGTCTGATGACATAGAAAAATCGGGTCAACCGGACCACAGATATATGTGGCCTCTAGTGCTCTTTGGCGAGAGCTACAGCTATTAATCGCAAGAACCTGATTGCCCCATTGATAAATATCTTTGTGAATTACGCATGTTTTCCGTATAATTGTCATATTTTAATGAAAATAGTCGGAGACCAGATAAAAAAATACTATTGATCTCCTGGCACAAATATTTGTCAGGCCGGTAATGGTGATTATTTTTGGGGACTCGCGGTGTTTTGAACTGGCACGGAGCCTAACGATTGTGCAGTTGATGAACCTAATAATATCTTAATGGTGAAATGATGAAAAAAATATTTGATGGTAAAAAGACGACAAAATTGGGCACTGAAAAGCACCCCGCTGTTGTAAGTGTACAAACAGAAGAACGGGTGAAAGAATTAGAATCGATATTTGAAGAAAACGGTTGGAAATATACAATAGAATTAGCACCGGATAATCCCGAGGATATTACAGACTTGGAAATTTTGCTGAATCCCATAAAAACAAGGGTGGCTGAAGAAAAGGTGGGCCGCAATGAACCCTGCCCCTGCGGAAGCGGTAAAAAGTATAAAAAATGCTGCGGAATTTAAGTCTTTTTTACAATCTGAGCCAATGCATTCATCCGGGCTCGGGAACAAGATTATAGTGTTATATTTGATAATTACAGTATATTAAACCTGAAGTGAGCGTTTCAAATTTTAGATGGAGGGGGAACTGCTTTATTTTTAAGGAATTCTATCATCGTTTGATTTTAAAATTTGAAACCCGTCGGGATTGCCGATCTTTATTCGCCTCTGGAGGGTTGCCGCATCTACGGCGTCATATGCCGTCCCGCATAGCCGATACCGCCAGCGGCGGGACGGAACGACATCTTCCTTGTAGCTGCGGCAACCTCGACAATCGCTCAAATTAGGTTAAAATAACTATGTTTTCATATTAACCTTTATGCAGCCTTATTACTATTCGTAGCGGCATCGATATTACCACCAGCCACTTAAGAGAAACCAGAAAAAGCCGTGCCATTTTGAAAGGCAAATTATACCGAAATCTGAAATTGGGGAAATGGGAAGTTGAGGTCACTCATCCCCCCTGCCGGTATTGTTCTATTTTCATAACGGTGCTCATTACAATGCTATTCTTTCCAATCGCCGACACTGCTTTTCCCGTTGAACTAAAGCTAAGACCCAGTGTTCCGGCCCCTATCGACAGGTTAGAGATAAAGCAACCAGATCAACTACCCCATAGTCATATCGCTGTGGGAAATAGAAACATCAGCACCGCATGGTTCGCTGGCGCGACCGATCGGTATCGGCATGGTGTTCTTGGCGATCAACTGGAAGCATCAACGCTTGTCGTTAATACCTTTGATAGAAAACGCTTACAATTCAATTTGCCAATTAATCGAGTCTTCGAGGGTTTAGAACCACGTCTTGCCGATGTCAATGGAGACAACAAAGATGAAGTTATTGTTGTAGAAAGTGACACGGAACTCGGGGCGTCTCTGGCCGTGTACGGCATTGAAGCCGGTCGGATTGTTCGAATAGCTGCAACGCCTTTTCTTGGACAGCCTAACCGCTGGCTTAACCCAGTAGGCGTGGGTGATTTTGATGGAGACGGTCAAGCCGATATCGCCCTCGTCGCGACACCACATATCGGCGGTGTCTTGCGCCTTTATCGAATTAAAGGCGCCAAATTATCTTTGTTCGCGGAATTTCCCGGGGTAAGTACACACCGACTTGGAAGCACCCATATAGGTCTCGGGCAGGTTATACACTCGGTTCCGCGTGATCGATTGCTGGTGCCAAATCAGACACGACAAGAAATCATGTTGCTGGAATGGACACCCAACGGATGGAAGGAAATAGCGCGCACAGAATTACGCGGTTACTTAGGATCATCCCTTGTACCCTTAAATGGCAACCGCTGGATCTTTCGTTTAGAGAGTGGCTCATTCTTCCAAATTCATTTAGAGCCGTAAAGCTTAATTAATTCAAAGTCCTAACGCCAACCATCGCCGAACGCTATCGGCATTGCCGATACCGGCGTTATGCGCTAAATCTTTGACTTTACTTATGAAAAAACACTCATCCTCTTTTTTTTATTGTTCGCTTTTATTGGATGCGATCAGAGTACAAAATACGCCGCCAAACATTTCCTGGAAGGCAAAGAATCGCTGCACTATATGGGCGATTTACTGAGGCTAAGCTACACCGAAAACACAGGCGCTTTTCTCGGGTTAGGTGCCGGTATGCCAGAAAGTATTCGTCATACTGTGCTTGTATTTATAGTAACCATATTATTATCGGGATTGATGCTTTTTGTTATTCGTAACAAAAAAATCAGCTCGATAGCTTTGCTGACGGCATTCTGTCAATAACTGAATCCCCTCTATGGAAGCCTCAGCGACTAAAAATTTCCCTATTGAAATTTAACACCAATACAAGATATCAACCAATTTGATCCAAGGAACATCCAGCCTGGAACTGCAGGATCCGTGGAAGTATGGAAACGAGCATCAACATAACCAGTTTTGCAGGGGGATCACTAAAACCTCAACGCTGCTTTACGGCACGGCCCCTGAATGGCACATTACGCGTCGTAGAGTATTTCAATGGCATGAAACATTTAAGGAGAAACAATGGAACTGCGAGCGGATCAAGCAAAAAATATCGCCTATATTAAGCTTACCGGTCCCTTGACCAGAGAAATCATCCTCGACGCGTTTGATGCGGCAGTATCGGATAGGAAGTATAGGAATGGAATGGGTAGACTCTGGGATTTCAGAGATGTCGACCTGTCCGCATTGGATTCATCTATTATTGCCGAAATGGCCCAATATTCTGCTAAGTTTCCACCAGGAATAAATGATGTCAAAGTTGCGTTTGTAGCGAACAGAGAGTTGGAGTACGGTCTATCGCGAATGTTTGAAGCGTATTCGATGGATGTAAAGACAACCGTATCCGTATTCTATACGTTGGAGGATGCTGAAGCCTGGTTGTCGGAATAGAGCGTCGAAGTGCAATGGCTGACGCGTATCCAGATTATCCGGCCGGTAACACGCGGTGGCTGCCAACGCTGAGCTTGAATGGTAGTCCACACATACAGACAAGGCTCTGAAACCTGCCAAAAACGTAGCGTGTACCGATCACTAAACGATAGAGCACCATCGAAAGAGACGAATCATACAAATCCGAGTTGGGTACAAATTAGTATACGACTGTTCCAATCGATGCCGATGATACTGATGTTACAAATCCAATTTACGCGTATCTCCGGTATCATCGTTCCCGACCATCTTATCACGAATCCATCTGTGCCACTCACCGCATACCGCAATACTTTCGGCAAGAAGAATCAGCTGATGGCAATTCTGTGATAAGCGCCCTTACTGATTCCGGAAACAGTGAAAAGATAATGGATCTTTTCGAAAATAAGTACTCTTCCGTGAGTGGTTTCCAAATTGTTTTATTACCCGTAGAGGCTTCTCTTCCTCGTATCAATAAAAGCGATTCAGATATCGCCCCTTTCGATCAAGTAAATACCGAAAAAGAGGAAACTACGTCACTTAGAATCAGCAGAGAAGAATTATACTCTGATATAGCTGACAGTGCCAAGTTAACCAAAGTTTATGTTTCGCTAACTGCCCTATCTACTGTCGTGGCAGCAATTGGTTTGATGAGGAATAATATCGCCGTTATCATTGGTGTTATGGTAGCCGTAGCTCTTTTGCCGCCCTTGACAGTTTGCGGTTTGATGTTTGGCGCAGGAAATTACCCCAAAGCTATTGCTGCACTGCTGCTTTTTATCACCAACATAATCTGCATTAATCTTGCCGGAGTTATAACATTCTTCCTTCAGGGCGTCAGTCCTCGAGCCTGGTGGGAGGTCGATAAAGCCAGGAGAGCAACTCGTAAAGCCTTTTTCTTGTGGTCAATAATCCTAGCTATTTTAGCTTTGTTAATTTATCTTTGGCTAACAGAATTATGACCGAATGAATCTCCCTGCAGCTGGGGGCTGGGGTTTTATATGAACTGAAAATCTGAACATTGATACAAGAAACAAGCAACATTTCGAATTCGTCGGCCAAAATGTAGACTGGAAATATGTCGTCTCGTGTGACAAAGTTCTCACTGATGCCGTATCAGGCATGCTCGCTGATAAAATGACACAAAGCTACATAACTGAATAGTATTTCGAATTCATTTTTCTACACATTTGGCTCAGTTTCACAAACAAGGCAGATGCGTATACACAACAAAGCGCGGCGTTATGGCAGTCACCGACTTGCACAGCCAATGAAAAGTGGCGTTATACGCCATGGATCGAACAGCACGGTAGAATAAGCTATGAACGAAGGTTCAGGGGCTCTCGTATTTTGGATTCTTGTGCCACTCTTTGCAGGCGTCGGGCTTTATCTCGTCTGGTACTCACGACACCGAAAGAAAAAACTCGTAGCGTTTGCGAATAAGCATCAACTCCATATCAGTCCGGAGCTCGAAGAAGATTTGCAGAAGACGCTTGACGCCAGTTTTTCACTTAAAACTGCGAACTTGGTGCGAAGCTTCGGGCAGCTATCGAATCTCATCGACGGAGGACCAATCTTGGTCTTTCAAGCCGTCGAGCTCCTTGACCTTAACCCGCACGCCCAGTCTTACTCAACACACTTTCCCCGGATAGTTGCTCTCTTCGACGTCTCGACAGACCATAATGAGTTCTTTCTTGTAGACAAGTCCGGTCAGGCAATACAAAGACCGCCCAAATCAAACCCTCCGAATTCCGAGATCGCAGGGACCTCAAAGCGCATAGCAGCGTCGTGTAATGCACGTCACCCTCTGTCGGTGACATTCGCTCACGGGCACGGGTTAATTTATTTTGAACCTCTGCTGACCGGAGGGGAAACAGTGGACGATGTTAGCTCCTTATACTGTATTGCGAAGAGCATGCAACAAGAACTGACCTGACGTGAATGTAAAACAAATTGATAGGGAGGAAAAACCGTGTATCAATTATCCATATTACTCAACCGCAGCAGAATCAGGGACTATTGTCATCCAAACTCTCAAGTTCCCAAACGGCGGTTTCTTGAGAATCCAGTCCACCGATGCGATTATCCTCGATGCAAAGGGATTCCTATTTCCTGGTGAACGTGACAAGTCAGATTCTCCTCCAGACACGATCGCTCTTCACATTCAATACGATGGCGGGAGATTTTACTATTCTATGCCCTTCTCTACAGCGGGCGCTATGAACTCAATGCCAAAAACTTCCGATCCCGGGGAGGAGCACCGCCATTTACGGGATTTCCTCAGGGAGCGAATGCCTTCTTGCTTGTTGGAACCGAAGTGGGTGACTCTTCACTCGACATTGGCGTGTTCGCCGACCAGTGGAACCTCATGCTCGACTTCGAATAGACTGCTGCCTCATTCAATGAACCTGCTTTTTTGACAATTCCGAAGGCCGCACATATGGTATCTGGATGGTAAGGTGGCTGAATCTACACATGGGCACAATACAAAAAGCCGATCCTGGAGCCAGACGGAAAGTTATCTGGTTAATCTGTGTCACCACTCTTCTTGGGGTTTGTGCGATTTTAGCTTTCGAGTCTTTTCAGGACGAATTCCAATCATGGCTCGAGAGGAACATCGATTTCCTGATTGAGAATACGCTTATCATCTTTCTCGCATCGTGGATACTTGTATCTCCGATACTTGGGGCAGGAACCTATCTATTATTGATAGGAAATCGAACGGTTCGTACGCAAAGGTTTCCGCCCCCGGGGTTGGCTGTCGTGCTTGACACACACATTTTAGAGGGTTCGAAGGGATGCCAACGCGGTCGGGTTATTCAGCTGCTATCTTTACTGTTGCTTTTTAGCGCGGCCGCAATCCCGTTTGTTATGTGGCATGTATTTCGCTCTCTTGCCTCGGCCATTTGACCCATCTCTATAAGTGGAATGTTTTACGGTGTTCTGCCCCCGCTCACGTTAACGATAAGTCAACTTTCTCTATTGCTCGTGCGCTAAGTAAACTATCTTTGGTTGCGGTTCTATTAACAAAATGGAAAAATTTGACCCCGTCAGGCATAAGGCTGATACTACTATATTAAACCTGCTATAAAGGCCAACATTTCTGGTATTCGCAAAACTGTTAATCAGGTACACATAAATATTATGCAAAACCTACTGATTCGGCCATACCACCCCGACGATGAAAATGATGTCATAAAGTTATGGGACAAATGTCACCTGATTACCCGAAAGAACAATCCGGTACGTGACATTGCCAGAAAGCTAATGGTCAATCCGGAATGGTTCTTGATCGGTGCAATCGAGGGTAAGCTCGTTGCGAGCTGCATGGTTGGCTATGAGGGGCATCGGGGGTGGATCAACTATTTAGCCGTTTTACCGGCATACAGGCATCGCGGCATCGCCACGCTATTGATACGGGAAGCCGAAAAGGTGCTGCGTGCCGCCGGTTGTTCAAAAATCAACCTGCAGATCAGAGAAACCAATACTGACGTCATTCGGTTCTACAAAAGTATTGGGTTTACAAAAGACCCGGTTTTGAGCATGGGCAAACGCCTTACCAGTAATGAACCCATGAGTGCCGACCAAAGAGAAACAATAGAAACAAAGGGAAACGATTAGAAGTTTTTTCGAAACCTTAGATTACACCCAAGTGCAAATCGTGGACCGATGAATAAACGCCGCATGCATGGGCGTCTGTGAGAATTTTGAGAAGGACCACAACACCGCGATGGTGTGTTAGATGTGGTTTTGAAACAACTTCTAACAACTCTGTTGAACTGCAGTGTTTGCCTGAGGGGATAAAAACATGGAAACCGAATCGATCATAAAGCCCAATGACAGGTTGACCATCGGCATTGCGCAAATTGCGCCGGTGTGGCTCCATCGGGAGGCAACGCTCGACAAGATAATACGTTATACGAAATTGGCCGGGGAGGCCGATTGCCGCCTGGTTGCTTTCGGAGAGGCATTATTGCCGGGCTACCCGTTTTGGATTGAACTGACTGAGGGTGCCCGATTCAACTCTCCCGTCCAAAAGGACATCCACGCGCACTATATGGACCAGGCGGTTCAGATTGAAGCCGGACACCTCGATGGTTTATGTGACGCGGCGAGAGAGATGCAGTTAGCAGTTTACCTGGGATGTATCGAGCGGGCCAAGGACAGAGGCGGACACAGTTTGTACTGCTCGCTGGTCTATATCGATCGAAAAGGCGGCATCCAATCCATCCATCGCAAACTGATGCCCACATATGAAGAACGGCTTACCTGGGCGCCGGGTGATGGCCACGGCCTGCGCGTTCACCGATTAGGACCGTTTACCGTCGGCGGGCTGAATTGCTGGGAAAACTGGATGCCTCTGGCCCGGGCGGCCATGTACGCTCAAGGCGAGGACCTGCACGTGGCTGTCTGGCCGGGCGGCGCGCACAACACATCGGATATTACGCGTTTCATCGCCAAAGAAGCCCGCGCCTACGTTCTTTCAGCTTCGGGTCTAATGCGCAAGAGCGACTTCGATACGGCAACGCCTCACCTTGACTTGATACTCTGCAACAGTTCCGCTTTGCTGGCCAACGGCGGCTCCTGCCTTGCCGGACCTGATGGCGAATGGGTTATTGAACCCATCGTAGAAGAAGAAAGGCTGATTGTCACAACCATCGATCACCAGCGTGTAAGAGCGGAACGCCAGAACTTTGACCCCGTGGGACATTATGCCAGGCCCGACGTAACCCAACTGAGGCTGAACCGAAAGCGCCAGAGTACATTGTCAATTATCGAATAGCAGACCTCTGGATGCATCGGACGGCAAGGCGTATCTTCAATACAAAAGGAAAGTGCCACGATATATTATTCTGTGAGGTGTCCGGGCGAATACTGTTACCGTGTCGCTCTCTCCGACAATACGCTTGATCTCACCGATATGTCTCGCAAGGAGAAAAATAGATATGAAAATCGCACCAATAAAACCGATCGTACAATATGAAATTGTCGAAAAAATCGATATTCGTATTGGTACGATTGAACGCATTGAAGATATTCAAGGCGCAGATAAGCTCGTAAAGTTGATTGTCGATGTCGGGGATCACAAAAGGACAATACTGGCCGGACTCAAGCAGGAACGTGAAGATCTGGCAGCGCTCAAAGGTAAACAGGCCTTGTTTGTCGTGAACCTGGCCCCGCGAAAAATGATGGGTGAGGTATCTGAAGGAATGCTATTCGACATCGGTTATGCGGACGGCCTCACCCCTGTGCTGGCAACGCCCGAAAAACCGGTACCTGCCGGGACCCGGGCAGGTTAAGCGGTGCATAATGGAAGGGGGCAGTGATGACGGGCCAAATGACTTATTTGCGCAACAATAGAGAATGGTTGCCATACATCGAAGGATCCGACTATACGGATGTCAAGATTTATGAAGGCAACGTCACCTTGCGCCAGTTCATCGCCTCATTGTTGTCGTACTATCCGCCCTGGCTCGTATTGCTTTACGGAGCGCGTAAAATTGTGGCCAGCCTTCTCGGCCTCGTCAATCACCCCGAGCCTGACAAAACACCGAATCTGCACCCTGAAGAGGTATCATTCAGCCCTGGCGAGATTGTGACCTTCTTTGAGGTTCGGTGTGCCAAAGAGGGCGCTTATTGGATTTCTGAAACACCGCGCGACAAACACCTGAAGGCATACTTTGGTGTCGCCGCAGAACCGTTGGCCAATGCAAACAATCGATTTTACATCGTCACAACCATTTTCTATAAGCATTGGACCGGACCGGTTTACTTTAATCTTATCCGACCTTTTCACCATTTAGTGGTTTCGCGAATGGCGCACGCCGGTTTGAAGAATTGTCAACACCAGTGAGTTAATATATAACCCAACGGATGGTGTTCCAATGAACTTTTTCAGTATTGAGCCCAACAGCGGGTCCAGTAATCCATCCTCTCGTCAAACGTGGTATCCTGGATTGAGTGTTCGGATGTACGGGGTTATTTTTATATGGATTCTCTGCTGGCCATTTTTGGTTCACTCCGATGATGTTCATCCGGAGAATTCTCTTTTTGTGTATAAGCTAGATGGAACGAATCACTGTGAAATTGCTCCCGGCATTAACTTGATAGCGATGAAGCAACAGTTAACGATCGCCGGCATTGACGTTCTTTCCATGCACAAAGGCTTCGATGGTCGTGAGGGTATCGCTGTGTGTGGATCTCCAACGGGCCAAATCAATATCTATGAAATCTCCGCACCGAATCTTAAGGCCGCTCAGAAAATCGGCTTTAAACGGTTGCCTGAAAGTTCGATCCACAACTGAGGCTGGTGGATCGCTCGACAAATGGCTATAATCGCCGGGAGGTCATTCGGTATATATCCGTTTGGAGGAATAAAATGATCAAAAAATATCCCCTTGGAAAAAAGGGACCAGAAATCGGTTGTCTCGGCTATGGCGCCATGGTTCTCGAAGGCTACTACGGCTCTTCCGACGACAGCCAGGCGGTTGAAACGATCCGGCATGCCGTTGACGCTGGGATGATGATCGATTCGGCCGATGCCTACGGCGGCGGTCACAATGAACGCTTGATCGGCCGAGCCATTAAAGGCCTTGGTAACCAAACCTTTGTGGCCACCAAATTCGGTATCGTTTTCGACGAGAAGGAGACCGGCACGGAATCACCGACTGGATGGGGGTTTTCACTGAAGCTCAACGGCCGGCCGGACTACGTGCTCAAGGCTATTGACGGCAGCCTCGAACGACTGGGCCGTGATGTCATCGACTTGTTGTATCTTCACTATCCGGATCCCGGCACCCCGATCGAAGACACGGTGGGTGCCATGGCGGAAGCCGTCAGCGCAGGAAAGGTGCGCTATTTGGGCCTGAGCAACGTCACGGCGGAGCACGTCCGGCAAACGCACAAGATCCATCCGATTACTGCCGTACAATACGAGTATTCACTGTGGCGCCGGGAGGCCGAAATAGACCTATTGCCCACCCTGAGAGAACGTGGAATTGCCCTGGTGCCCTGGTCCCCGCTCGGCAGCGGCTTTCTCACGGGAACCGTAGAAAAACTGGATCAGGATGATTTTCGGCAAAACAATCCGCGATTTAGTGCCGAAAACCTGGCGGTCAACCGTGACCGCTTCGCGCCGTTCATGAACTTGGCGCAAGAGATGGATATCACCCCGGCGCAGCTGGCCCTGGCCTGGCTGCTGCATCAAGGGCAAGACATCTTTCCGATACCCGGCACCCGGCAAACAGCGCGAATTGACGAAAACGCCAGGGCGGCGAAGATCAAGCTCGATCCCGCGAACCTGCAACGCATTAACACGTTGGCGCGACCGGGCCTGGCTGAAGGCGCAACATTGATTTAATGAAATCGAAGATTGATGACAAAGCTAATCGCCATCGGGCTTCTCTCCGGCATGTTTTTCAGTTCGACGTTCATCTTGAACCGGGTGATGAGTTTAGAGGGGGGCCACTGGGTATGGTCGGCCTGCCTTCGATACCTGTATATGGTCCTTTTTCTGATCTTAAGCTTACCCCTATTTCAAGGGTGGGGCGCGCTATGCCAGGTTTTCCGGCTCTTTTTCCAACATTGGAAATTTTGGATAATTTCGGGAAGCATCGGCTTCGGCTGTTTCTATGCCCTCATTTGCTTCAGTGCGGACCATGCGCCGGGGTGGATCATCGCCACGACGTGGCAGCTGACGATCATTGCCAGCCTCTTCGTTTTGATCTGTTTCGGCAGGTCTTTTCCCAAAAAGACCTGGGTTTTTTCACTGATCGTGTTTGCCGGGGTCCTAATGGTCAATCTGAGCCACATTGACACCACCGATATAAAAGAGGTCTTCATGGGCGGCTTACCAGTCTTCATCGCTGCTTTCTGTTATCCGGTCGGAAATCAACTGGTATGGGAAGCCCGGAACGGCAACAAGAACCTGCCCGATATTCAGAGCGCCTGCATAGACAATCCGTTCAATAAAGTTTTGCTGCTATCCATGGGATCTTTGCCTTTTTGGGGCTTGCTTATCCTGATCGCGGCACCGCCCCTGCCGTCAAGCGGGCAACTGTTCAACACAGTCCTGGTCGCGCTCTTTTCCGGAATATTCGCAACCAGTCTTTTTCTTTTTGCACGCAGTAAATCCAAAAAAGCCAGCGAACTGGCCGCTGTCGATGCGACCCAGTCCAGTGAGGTTATCTTTGCGATGACAGGCGAGATTTTGCTTCTGAATGCTCCCCTGCCGAACCCGGTAGCCCTTATCGGTATTTTTATGGTATTCTGCGGACTGGCATTGTTTATCCGCTTTCAAGAAATTGTAAGATAGAATAATCAACGAGGAGGAACCATGACAATTGAAATCATAAGAAAAGTACTGGCCTGGTGCGCTGTAATGAATATTGCCTTGCTGGTGTGGTGGTTTATATTCATAGCCCTGGCCCATGATTGGGTCTATCGCCTTCACAGCAAGTGGTTTAATATCTCCGTTGAAACGTTTGACGGCATTCATTATGCGGGAATGGCTATATTTAAAATGGGGACATTGCTTTTTATCCTGATCCCCTATTTTGCTTTGCACATCGTCGGGTGAAATAGCGACTCTCGATAGCCGAACCTTCGGTAGACTTAACGAAGTGGTGTTGCGGAACCAGTTACGCGCTCATTGCCTGGTATTGATTAAATGGAAGCACCCAAGAATGACCCCCGGAAGGTCTGCATGACCGCAAAGGAAATACATCTTGCGCTCACGGCGCTGGGCGATCCCGCCATCGCCGCTCACTCGATACGTTTTTTCAAAACCGGGCCCGGTGAATATGGAGAAGGTGACAGGTTTCTGGGCATTCGGGTTCCGGTGTTAAGAAAAAAAGCCAAAGAATTCAGAGACACGCCGCTTACGGAAGTTCTGCGTGTTCTTAGGTCTACCTTTCATGAAGAGCGCCTGTTGGCCCTCTTCCTTTTGATGGAAAAATACTCAAAAGGACAGGTCAGCGAAAGAAAAACAATTTGCGAACAGTATTTAAAGCACACGGACTATATCAACAACTGGGACCTGGTTGACAGTTCTGCCGGTCACATTGTCGGTATGTATCTGGTCGACAAAGACAAACAACCGCTCTACCGCTTGGCCGCCGCCAATAACCTCTGGGAGCGACGGATCGCCATCATTGCGACCTTTCCGATGATCAAAGCGAATGACTTCGATACCGCTCTGGATATCTCTCGCATGCTATTAAAGGATGAAGAAGACCTGATTCACAAGGCGGTGGGCTGGATGCTGAGGGAAATCGGCAAGCGCGACCTATCGGTAGAGAGGGACTTTTTGAAGAATCACTACCGGGAAATGCCGCGTACGATGCTGCGCTATGCCATCGAGAAATTCCCCGGGAAAGAGAGAAAAAAATATCTACTGGGTATGGTGTAACAGGAGTTTCAAAGTGATTTTCATAATTTCGTTCCATTTGAAACATACATAAGTATCAATGGATGGACAATTCCAAAATTTTAGAATTTGGATTGCGGAATTTTATTTTGACAACCGCTAAAAATCGAAGAAAAAAAACGGGGAAAGAGGACAACCCGATGACCATCGACGACAAATTGCGCTGTGGTTGGATGGGCAACGATGAATTGATGCGGCAATACCACGATGAGGAATGGGGCGTGCCCGTCCATGACGATCGGCGATGGTTTGAATACATCGTGCTCGACGCGTTTCAGGCCGGCCTGTCATGGAAGACGGTGCTGCACAAGCGCGAAGCCTTCCGGAAGGTTTTCCGGGACTTCGATCCTTTCAAGGTGGCCCGAATGTCGGAAAAAGCGATCGAAAAAGCCCGTCAAAATGCGGCTATCATTCGCAACCGGCTCAAAATCCTTGCAGCGGTAAATAATGCCAAATCGTTTCTGAATCTGCAGAAAAAGCACGGATCCTTCGACGCCTATATCTGGTCCTTCACGGACGGCCGGGTCATTCAAAACAACTGGCGGGATTTGAACGAAATTCCCGCGCACACCGCACTTTCAGACAGTGTCAGCCAAGCGCTGAAGAACGAGGGGTTTTCTTTTGTTGGCACCACCATCTGCTATTCTTTCCTCCAGGCCGGCGGCATCGTCAATGATCATCTGGTGCATTGCTTCAGGTACAAGGCGTTAAAGGGCAAATGACATCAGTCCCAAATGGAGAAAAAAGAAATATCACGGGTAAAAATTAAAGCTCCTCCGGAACGAAAGCCACCACATCGTCGATCTTTGCTGTATCCGCGAAGAGCATCACCAGTCGGTCGATACCCAAAGCATTTCCGGCCGCGGCCGGCATGTCCTTGAGGGCTTCCAGGAATCTATCCGGCATAGGGTAGACCCTGTTCCCGGCTTTACGACGTAGTTCTCCTTCCACTTCGAACCGCGCGCGCTGTTCCTTCGGATCGCTGAGTTCCGTGAAGGCATTGCAGAGTTCCACCCCTCCTATGTATAGCTCGAAACGCTCGGCCACGCGCCGATTCGACGACTTCAGTCGTGCCTGAGCCCCATGGGCGGCAGGATAGTCATAAAGAAACACCGGTTTATCGCTCCCGAGCTGCGGTTCGATCTGCAGGGCAAGAACTTCTTCAAACCGATCGTGGTCCATGGCTTGTTCGACGGATGTGCCTGCCAATTGTTCGAATGCTTCCGCCACCGTCATGCGCGGCCAAGGCAGTGACAAATCAATGCGTCGCCCCCGGTAGTGCAGGCCCCGTTTGCAACCCATACGGCCGGCAACATCGATTAACAGTGCCTCGCACTGGGCCATCATGTCGGTATAGTCATGGCCGGCCGTGTACCACTCCAGCATGGTAAGTTCCGGCAGATGGCGTCGGCCTCTTTCATTGTTGCGGAAGCATTTGCAGATCTGAAAAATCCGCTGGTATCCCGCGGCCAGCAGCCGCTTCATGCACAATTCGGGCGAGGTTTGCAGATACCACTCTCCCGCTGGTTGGGCATCGATGTGAGCCTCGGGTGCCGGTGCCGAGATCCGGACCGGCGTTTCCACCTCCAAATAGAAGTTGTCGGTGAAATAGCCTCGGATGCTTTGTAAAACTGACGCTCTGAGTTGCAGATTTCTTCGGAGATTGGCCTGGCGATAGGGTTCCGGTGATTTGGATCGCGGCATTGGTAATGGAATTTCCTTAAAGGGTCGTTTTTATTTTTATTCCTGGGGCAGGTCTTTGTCTGCACCGTGATGAAAGTGGCCCTGTTCCCAACGCTTGTCCAAAAAGTAGAGGATCGGAACGGTCATACGCGAAAACAGCAGCGAAGCCACTTCTCCCGCCATCAGGGAGATGGCCAATCCTTGGAATATAGGATCGAAGAGGATGACCGAGGCCCCGACCACCACAGCAGCAGCCGTGAGCATCATGGGACGGAAACGCACCGCACCGGCATCGATTACGGCCTGATCGAGAGGCACGCCTTGCTGAACCCTCAACTCGATGAAGTCGACCAGGATGATCGAATTGCGCACGACGATGCCGGCACCGGCAATGAAACCGATCATGGAGGTGGCCGTAAAAAAGGCCCCGAACATCCAATGGGCCGGCAGAATACCGATTAATGAAAATGGTATCGCAACCATGATGACCATGGGCGTGGAATAGGACTGGAACCAGCCGACCACGAGAACGAAAATGAGAATCAGAACCACGCCGAAGGCAAGTCCCAAATCCCTGAAAACTTCATAAGTGATGTGCCATTCACCGTCCCATTTCATTGCGTAGCGGCGGTCACTCGCGGGTAGATCGGCGGTATGCTGCACGATCTGGTAGCCTTCGGGCACGGATAGGCCTTCAATTTTACGATACATCTCAAGGATGGCATAAACAGGACTCTCTTTCGCGCCGGCAACGTCTCCGATAACGTACACGACCGGCATGAGGTTCTTGTGATAGATGCTGCGATCACTGTCTGTTTTGCGTGAGACAACCAGGCTCGCAAGGGAAACAAGACGTCCGTCGGCAGCGGGGATCTTGATCGCTTCCAGTCGGCCGATACCGGCCCGCGCGGCCAGAGGAGAACGAAAGAGGATCTGTACGTCTTCTTTCTCAGCCGGTTGGTGCAGCAATCCCACTGCCTTGCCCTTGAGGGCCGTCTCGAGCACCTGGTTGATCTGGGACACCCGAATTCCGCTCAGAGCGGCTTTGCCTTCATCCGGTGCCAACACATAGCGCACCTGCCCGTCTTCCATGAACCAGTCCACATCCACCACCCCCGGGGTATCTTCAAAAACCTGACGGACTTGAAGAGCCAGGTCGCGCTGGCGGGAATAATTCGGACCATAGATTTCGGCCACCAGGGTCGACAAAACCGGTGGGCCGGGAGGAACCTCGGCCACTTTGACCCGGGCACCGAAACGATCGGCAACCCTCTGGAGGGCCGGTCGCACCCGCTTGGCAATCTGATGGCTCTGTTCTTTGCGATCTCCTTTTGCCGCCAAGTTGACCTGGATGTCTGCGACCTGGGGGCCTTGCCGCAGGTCGTAATGGCGCACCAAACCGTTGAAATTGAACGGACCGGCCGTACCCACGTATATCTGGTAATCCGTAACTTCGTTGACAGTCTTGAGGTGATCCCCCATCTCGAGGGCAGCGGCCGCTGTCTGCTCCAGGGTGGCCGTTTCTGGCATGTCTATGATAACCTGAAACTCGCTCTTGTTGTCAAAGGGAAGCATCTTGACCCGCACCAAACCAACAGCCACAAGGGCACAGGCCAGAAGCAACAGAACCACCACCGATATCAGAAAAGACCAGCGCCACAGGGGGCGGTGGATCAAGGGGTCCATGACGCGCCGGTAGAGATGTGTCGCCCAATCTTCTTCACTGTGCCCCTGCCCTTCTACAGCCTCCCCGTGATGCGCTTCATGCCGGATCAAACGCACAGAAGCCCAGGGGGTGACGATGAAGGCCACGATCAGTGAAAACACCATGGCGGCTGAAGCCCCCACCGGTATGGGACGCATGTAAGGTCCCATGAGCCCGCCGACAAAGGCCATCGGCAAAATGGCGGCGATGACGGTCAGTGTCGCCAGAATCGTCGGGTTGCCCACCTCGTCCACCGCTTCCAGGACCACTTCGAATCGCGACCGTCCTTTGTTCTCGGGCAGGCGGTAGTGCCGTACGATATTCTCCACGACCACAATGGCATCGTCCACAAGGATGCCGATGGAAAATATCAAGGCGAAAAGGGTAATCCGGTTAAGGGTGTACCCGTAAATGTAAAATACCGCCAGGGTCAGCGCCAGCGTAACGGGAATCGCCAGGGCGACGACTCCTGATTCCCTGCGACCCAAAGTGAGCCAGATGAGCAAAGTGACCGACACGATCGCAATTAGCATATGGTACAAAAGTTCGTTCGACTTTTCCTCGGCCGTTTCCCCATAATTGCGGGTGACCGTGACGTTGATATCGTCCGGAATGACCGAACCGCGAACCTCCGCCACCCGATCGAGAACTTTTCCGGCCACACTAATGGCATTGGTCCCTTTGCGTTTGGCCACCGTCAGCGTCACCGCCGGAAAAACGCGTTCGCCGGTGGCTCCGCGGGAATTGTCCTCTGCATGCAGGGCCGGACCGGATCCGTAGAAAACGTACTGATCCGGTTCGGCCGGGCCGTCCGATATAACCGCAATATCCCGCAGGTAGACCGGTCGCCCGTTACGAACGCTGACGACCACCCGGCCGACATCGTCCGCATCCTTTAAAAATCTGCCGGTATGGACCAGGACCTGGCCATCGGTCGATGAGGGATAACTTCCGGCATCGGCCTCCTGGTTGGTGGCCCAAACCAGGTCGGTAACCTGCTGTTCGGATAAGCCGTAGGCTGCCAGGCGAGTCGGATCCAGGTTGACTTCGACTTGCCGACGGTAACCGCCGATGAGATGGGTTATGGAAACATTATTTTCGGGTTTGATCAGGTTTTCAACCTCGGCCGCCACCCGCCGAAGCATGTAATGGTCCGCGCTATCGCTCCAGAAAGTCAGGGACAGTATGGGGACATCGTCAATATAACGGGGTTTTATCAGCGGCGGTGTCACGCAACAGGGAATGCGGTCCATGTTGGACATCAGCTTCGACTGCAACCGAACGATCGATCTTTCCTCGTCCTCCCCGACGAAGAATCGGACCACCACCATCGACAGGCCCGGACTCGACGTGGAGTAAACATATTCAACACCCGGTATTTCCCACAGCAACTTCTCCATGGGACTGGTGACACGCTGTTCCACTTCTTCAGCGCTGGCACCGGGCATCTGAACGAAGACATCGATCATGGGAACGATGATCTGGGGTTCCTCTTCCCGGGGCAGGGCAATGACCGCCGCCACGCCGAGCAGCATGGCGGCACCGATAACCAGAGGAGTGAGCTTCGAGTCGATGAAAAACTTGGCGACTTTTCCGGCCGGCCCGTATTTCTGACTCATGAAGGCGTGTCCTCCACTTTGGTCCCGTCCTTGAAACCCGGCGGTGGTGAAACAACATACCGAGTTCCTTCCATCAGCCCGGAAAGGACCTCAATGGAATCCCCGATCGTCCGGCCGGTGCGAAGCAAGCGGAACCGTGCCGTCTGCTCGTCATCGAGGGTGAAGATGCCGGTCAGTTGCCCTTGATGGACAATTGCCGTCAACGGGACCAACATCATGCTTTCCACACCAGCGGGAATGGCAACCCGGGCAAACATGCCGGATTTGATGTGAGGCGCATCCGGCAGCCTGGCTTTCACCAGGAATGAACGGCTCTGGGTATCGGCTGACGGTGCGATCGTCTCCACTTTGCCTTCCAACGCTGGTCCCTCGGCAGCTGGTATCTGAACCACAACCGTCTCGCCAATGCGAATGTGTTGAATGCGCGCCTCCGGTATTTCCAGCTCCACCTGGTACCCCCCGGTCTTTTCGATTTTCAACAACGGCATTCCCGGGGATGCCAGATCGCCGACATCCACCAGCTTCGCGGTGATGATGCCTTTATACGGTGCCGTAACGGACGCATCGCCGCTGGACACCTTGGCACCGGCGACAGCGGCACGGGCCTGTTCGACACGACTCCGAGCTGCTGCCGCCATGGCTTTGGCCTGGTTCAGGGCCGCCTGGGCTTGCCGGTATCCGGTACTCACTGTATCGGCTTCTTGCTGCGCGACCGCTTGCTCCGCGAGCATCGCCAAGTAACGGGTGTCGTTGGTACGGGCCAATTCAGCCCCTGCCCGGGCGGATTCCAAAGCGGAATTCGCGGCGACTTCGGCCTTGCGGGCCTCTGCCAAAGCCGCTTCGGCCTGTTGCAGTTGAGCGGACACCTGGCGCTGGTCAAGCGCGACCAGAAGTTCTCCCGCATCGACCTTCTGTCCCTCCACCACGAGAATTCTTCTAACGGTACCCATCAATTTACTGGCAATGACGCTGCTTGTCTGCGCGCGAACGGTTCCCATGACCTCGTTAATCTCTGGTTGGCGGGAGAGGCGTCCCTGCGCAACGGCAATATGGACCGTACTGGCCGCCGATTTGGCGACGTTTCCCGGCCCGATCTTGTCACAACCTTGAGTGAATGCCGTCACCGACAACATGATCAGGCTGATAGCGGTTCTCAAATGCATGCGCTGACTCCGGTCTGTGGTTTTTGCCAAGATCGCTGGACACCCGCGGGTCGTATGGCTGAGGGAAAAAGGTAGCAAATAGACAAACGGATGCCTTTCGGTGTTTTCGCGCTTGAAAATGGAATCACCGATGGCCACCCGTTTATCGGCTGAGACCGTATCGCACGGGTAAGCTGAACGATACGGTTGATGTGGCAATACACTCTTTCCCCCTGTTCGAACTCTAAAACTAAAAAAACTGTGCGTCCGTGTCAATCAAAATGATCTAAATCATTCTTAGAAAAATTATATGGTGGTTGCCAAAAAAACACATCGCAGTTCGAAAGTTTTTTCACCAACCACTTATGCCGTCTCTATGGATTAAGGCACGGACCGGAAAAAATGAAGCACCCATGAAAGACACGCATGCAAGCAGGAGAAAGGTCCTGTGGTTTACCAGATGAAATTTGCAGAGCAGATGAGCCGGCGTTAATGAAAAACCGCGCGTCCGGTCGACTCCGGTCGACGCTTGTTGTCTGACGCCAATACGTCTTTATGGCTGTCAGACGAGCAATCGCGCCGCTTCTTGGACCAGGGAAAGAAAAGGGGTGGGGTAAATGCCGATCACGATCATTGCGGTTACCAGTAAGACTGCCATGACTTTGACGGCAGGAGAGACGGCAAGCGGCGGCTGTTCCTGCGTCGGTTCAAGAAGGTAGGCGGCCTTCACAACCAACAGGTAGTAGTAAAGAGAGATAACGACATTGATCATGGCAATCAGGACAAGGATGCCGTAGCCGTTTTGCATGGCCGCGATGAAGACCAACAGCTTGCCGGTGAAACCGATGGTCGGCGGTATGCCGGCCAGCCCGAAAAGGGCCAGCATAAGGGCCATGGCCAGCAGCGGTGATCGCCGGTGCAACCCGGCCAGTTGGTCGATTGGCAGGCTGTCGCCGCCGGTGGACACCTTGACCAGGACGAGGAAGCAGGTGAATTTCATCAGCATCAGGGACAACCCGTAAAAAATCGCCGAAGCATAACCGGCGGTATCCATGCACAAAATCCCGATGAGCAGGTACCCGGCGTGGGCGATACTCGAATAGGCCATCAGGCGATTGAAGTCTCTCTGAGCAATGGCTGCCAGGTTGCCCACGGTCATGGAAACGATGGCCAAAGCCACCAAGGCGTGTGCCAGGTAGACGCTGCCACCGCCGCTCATGGCCACGAAACGCACCAGTATGGCGATGGCCGCCACCTTGGAAGCAGAGGCGATAAATGCAGCCACCTGGTTGGGTGCCCCCTGATAGACATCCGGCGCCCAGAAATGGAAAGGAAAAACAGCCAGTTTGAACAAGAATCCTCCGAGGCTCAGCAGTAGACCGATAATTACCAGCGGTTGATCGATCACCGCCGGAATCACCTGAACAATTTCGCTCAAATAAGTGGCCCGGATGGAACCGTAGAGGATGGCCAGACCGAAAAGCATAACGGCCGAAGCGACAACACCCACCAGAAAATACTTCAGGCCCGCCTCGAGACCGGATTCCTGGCGCCGGTTCATCACCACCAGGATATAAAGCGAGTAGCTGGAAAGCTCCAGGGCAACATAGATGGTCAACAGGTGGACGGCACTGGCCAGCATCATCATCGCCATGGTGCAGGTAAAGAGACAAAGGTAGAATTCGGCATGATGCTCTTTGGCGACCCCGTCGAGACTGGTGCAGATGCAAATGATCAGAAAAAGCCCCATGGAGAGCATCACTTTGAAAACCTGGGAGTAAAGTTCCACGCTGTAAGTCCCTGCAAAGAGCAGACCTTCGGATCGAACACCGGCAATGCAAATGGCCATCCCAATAGCCGACAGAAAGAGGGCCGCGGTGAACTCGCGCCGGGGGTTGGGATGTGGCAGCATGGCCATCACGGTGAAGACGATGAGCGCCAGGAAATAATACAGCTCAGAACTAAAGAGGTGCCAATGCATCATGGTAAACCGCCGATAAAAGGAATCGATGCCGTGTCGATCATATCGAACATGATCGAAGGAAAGATTCCGAAGATAACGATCACTGCCGCCAGAATGATCCGCGGTATGCCCAGACCGAGGGTGACGTCCGATAGATTTTCGAACTTATCGTTGCGCGGACCGTAAAATGCCTTTTGGATCACCCGCAACATGAATAAGGCACTGATCACCAGAGCGGCGACGGCCATGGTACCGAAAAGCGGATAGACTTTGAAGGATGATATAAAAACCAAAAGTTCGCCCCAGAAACTGGCCAGAAAGGGGACGCCGATACCCGCCAGCGCGGCAAGGATGAAAAACCCCGACGCCACTGGCATGATCCGGCTCAGCCCGCCAAGTTCATCGAGCATGCGGGTGTGGGTGCGATCATATATGTAGCCGACCGAAGAAAAGAGCAGTGCGGTCATCACCCCGTGGGCGAACATTTGAAAGACGGCGCCGTTCAGCCCGTCGACGGTCACCGTCGCCAGACCGAGACCCACGATACCCATGTGGGACACACTGGAGTATCCGATCACATACTTGAGATCGTTCTGTTTCAATCCCACCAATGCACCGTAAACGATACCGACCGCGGCCAGAAATGCCATGAGCTGGGCCCAGTACTGCCAGCCCTCGGGGCACAGAAACATACCGATCCGCAACACTCCGAAAGCCCCGATTTTCATCAACACCCCGGCGTGGATCATGCTGACCGCTGTCGGTGCGGCCACGTGCCCCACCGGTGACCAAGTGTGAAAGGGCCACACACCGGCCAGTATGCCAAATCCGAGGTAAAAAAGCAGGAAGGCAATTTTCTGCTGATACGGTGTGAAGGTCCCCGACTGCATCAGGGTAATAAGGTTGAATGTATTCAACCCTGAGCTCACGGACAGGTAAACGATGGCCGGCAGGATGAGGGCGCTGCCCGCCAGCAGGTACAGGGTCAATTTCATGGCCCCGTATTCCTTGCGGGTGGTCCCCCAAACCACGATGAGTAAATACATGGGAAAAAGAGAGACATCGTACCAGATGAAAATAAAGAAAAGGTCGAAGCTCATGAACAGACCGAACACCCCGGCCACCAGCAGGAAGATAAGGGCGAAGAATTCCTTGACGCGGTTTTCCAGCTCCCACATGGTCAGCACTCCGGTGAAAAACACGACGCCGGTAAGCAGCAGCATGGGCAGGTTGAACCCATCGGCGGCATTGAAATAACTGATTCCCAGGGAAGGCACCCATGGCCATTCTTCCACAAACTGAAGGCCCCCGATGTTTTTATCGTAAGCGAAAAAGAGATACACAGAGAGCACCAGCGTGATTCCTGAAAACACCGCACTGACCCACTTGATCGCTAACCGGCGCTCGGCCGGTATGAAAAGAATCACGAATAGCCCGATGATGCAGCTTAGCAGGATGGCTGATAAGTAAGGAAAATCGGTGTGTGAAATCGGCATTTAAACCCAATCCTGTAAGTCGGTTGCACCGTTTTGAACGTTGACGTATCGTTTTTGTTTAGATTCTAACTTGCCTTTGGTCCATCTCAACCGACCGAGAACGCGACGTATATCCCCAGCAGAACAATGATCGCAAAGATGATCAAAAGCCGGTACTGTATCATTCCAGTGTGTAATCGGGCGATCAGCCGTCCGGTTTGGGCGGTTCCCCGACCGAAACCATCGATGCTGCCGTCGATGACCTTTTCATCGTTCTTGGCGCAAAGAGCGGCGAAACCATTGTAAATCACCCGATCGAGAATCATCCGGTAGAATCGGTCGATATACCAGCGCTCGCTGAAAAACGCGTTAAGTACCGGAATCCGCTCGACAAAACCAATCTGTGCCGCCCCCCTGCGGCCAAATTCCAGCCAGGCCAGTCCCACTGCCGCGGCTGCCAGCCCGAGTGAAATGTATAACGTCCAGTGGGGCCCCGAATGGGGCACAGCATCAACAGTCCGATTAAACCCGATAAAATGTTCCAGAGGCTGCTCGACAAAACCGAGCACCAGCGTGATAGCCGCGAGCGCGACCAGCGGCCAGACCATGACCCGTTCATTCAGACGGTCGTCATGGTCGCCTTTCCCGTGTTCACTGTCGACTTCTGAAACGGATGCTGGAAACAGGATAATAAATATCAATCGAAAGGTGTAATAGCCGGTCAAGAAAACCCCCAGCAGTCCGGCTGCCACCCAGATGGCATTGTGCCGGTCGGCCAGGACCCCCAGTATCAGCTCCTTGCTGTAGAAACCGGACAGAGGTGGCACACCGGCGAGCGCCGCCGCCCCGATGATCATGCAGATCAGCGGAACCACCTGGCGTCTGCCGCCCCGTCGGCCGATCTCGAACATATCGTTGGTGTTGCAATGGTGAATGAAAACCCCTGAGCAGAGAAATAACAGGGCTTTAAACCCGGCATGGGTTGTCAGGTGAAAGACGCCGGCAAAATAGCCGCCCGCCGCCAGAGCCATAATCATGTAACCCAGCTGGCTGATCGTAGAATAGGCCCATACGCGCTTGATGTCCCGGCTGACCATGGCCATGGTGGAAGCGGCCAGCATACTGATGGTCCCGATGGCCAGGATCACGCCCATGGCAACGGAGGACTGGCTGAAAAAGGGGAACAACCGGGCAAACAGGTAGACACCGGCGGCCACCATGGTGGCGGAATGGAGCAAGGCACTTACCGGCGTCGGTCCTTCCATGGCGTCCGGTAACCAGGTCAATAACGGAAACTGAGCGCTTTTGCCGATAATACCGCCGAATACCAGCAAAACCGAAAGGGTAAGAATACCGGGCGCCATTTGCTCGACAACACCAGGCCCGTTCAGATCCATAATATTGAGGTTTCCGAAATGAAGCAGAATCAGCAGCACACCGAGGAAAAAAGCCACATCTCCGAAACGGGTCATAACGAAGGCTTTTTTCCCCGCCTCGCTGGCGCTGAATTTTTCATACCAGAATCCGATCAGCAGATAGGAGGCCAGCCCCACAAGTTCCCAGAATATGTAGAGTTGAATGAGAGTCGGAGAAACCGTCAAAGACGTCATTGCCCAGGCAAACAGAGACATGAAGGCATAGTAGCGTGAAAATCCCGGATCACCGGCCATGTAACCGATCGAGTAGACCTGAACGAGAAAACAGATGGCCACAACCACCATCAGCATGAGCAGACTGACGGGATCGAGCAGAAAGCCGAATGGAATATAAAGATCTCCGGACACGACCCAGCGCACGGTATACTGGATCGGGACCTCGATGTGCCAATGCCTGAACATCAGCCAGAGAGCGCTTACCAGGGAAACCGATATGGCAGTGATCGATGCCCCGGCCGCCCAACGCGGATACGGCCGCAGGAAAACGATGATGGCTGCGAACGCGGCGGCGGGCAACGCGGTCACCAAGATTACCAATGCCAGGGTTGGAAGCACGAATCCGGAATCGATCATATATAATTCACTTCAGCAGGTTGTAATTGTTTGGATCAATGGAGCCTGTCCGCCTGTAAGCACTAATGATGAGTGCCAGTCCGACCGACACTTCCGCGGCAGCCACGGCAAATATGAAGAGGACAAATACCTGACCTTCCATTTCCTGCCAGCGTAAAGAGGCGCCGATAAAAGCGATGGTGGCCGCGTTGAGCATTATCTCGACGCCCAGCAAGATCATGACCAGATTTCTGCGGGCCACCGCACATACCATTCCGACCATAAAAAGAATGCCGGCCAGGAAAAGAACGTGTCCGAAGGGTACGATCATGTTTCTTTCCTGCTTTCAGGGGGTTGACGGTGCGGTGACGATTTGCCCAGATATAAGGCACCAACCAGAGCGATCAGCAGCAAAAGGGAAACCAGTTCAATTGCCAGCCAGTGATTCTCAAAAACATAGCGACCGAACGCTTGCGGCGTCGCCACGGCACTGACCAAGACCTCCCGGCCGGTGGGGTCGGTGTAAACCAGAACGGCCCCGACGAAAATATAAACCGTCGCCATCGCCGCTGCCGGCAGCCACTGACCGAGCGGAAACATCTCTTCCTTAAACTGTCCCTCCCTGAGCATCATGATGATAAAAAGAAA
This sequence comes from uncultured delta proteobacterium, assembly GCA_963848135.1. Classification (GTDB taxonomy): domain Bacteria; phylum Desulfobacterota; class Desulfobacteria; order Desulfobacterales; family SG8-13; genus JARFQH01. Next base: position 868,657 of record CAWKCK010000003.1, on the reverse strand, counting down.
CAACACCATAATGGCCCCGGCGTAGATGATGACCTCCAGGGCCGCCAGCATCGGGGCTCCGAAGAGATAAAATAGCAGCGCACTGCCGAAGAAGGAAATGACCAGATACACCACGGCATGCACCAGATTGCGTCGCGTCACCGCCAGCACGGTTGCCGCAAGTATAATAGCCGATAAGATGTAAAATAGAATTGCGCTGAGAGTCATGGCCTCATTGCCGCTGTAATGTATCTTCTGAGTGATGAAATTTTCGGGTAAAGCAGCCTTTTAGGGCATATTGCTTTTCACATCCACTGGCAGTTCTTCCTTTGCATGGGTTCCTTTTCCGCCGAGAGCTGTGGTAATTCCAGCGTATTTATAAAAATTGTATTCGGTGTCCTTCCCGCAGGAATCAACCAGAAGGTCTTCTTTCTCGAAGACCAGGGTCAAAATATCGCGTCGGCAGTTTTCGAAATCCGGCGTCAGCTGGATAGCCGATGTCGGACAGGCTTCTTCGCACAGGCCGCAATAAATACAGCGCGCAAAGTTGATCCGGAACCAGGTGGCGAAGCGGCGGCCATCCTCTTTTTCGGCCGACTGCATGGAAATGCAACTGACCGGGCAGACTGCCGAACAAAGATAGCAGGCCACACAACGTTCAGCCCCGTCCGGATCCCGAGTGAGAACGATCCGGGCTCTGCTGCGCGCCGGCAAGGCGCGTTTGAATTCCGGGTACGACTCGGTAATCGGTTTGCGAAACAGGTGCTTGAACGTGGTCGCAAAACCGGCTGCCAACGCAGCTATTGCCTCCCATACGGATGCCATCGATTAAGACTATCTCCTTTCCGGTAGACTTTCCGGATGTACGAATTTTCTCGAAAACGTGATAATGATATTATATTTATAATGATTACGCGATGATCACAGCAAAATCAATGCCCCGGTGATCATTATGTTCAACAACGCTGCTGGGATCAAAATCTTCCACCCGATGGCCATCAGCTGATCGTAGCGCAACCGCGGCAGGGTCCCCCGGATCCAGATCATGATCAAAGACACAATGATAATCTTGGCGAGCAGCCAGATCCATGGCGGTAACAGGGGACCACGCCAGCCTCCCAGAAAAAAAACCGCCACCAGGGCGCCCAGAACCTGCATGTGGACATATTCCCCTAAAAAGAAGAGCCCGAATCGCATACCGCTGTATTCCATGTGGTATCCTGCGCCTAGCTCGTTTTCCGCTTCGGGCAGGTCGAACGGAATACGCTTGCTTTCTGCCATGGCGGCGATGAAAAAAATAGCGAAAGAAACCGGCTGTAACAATATAAAAGGATAACCGGCCTGGGCATTGACGATGTCCACAAGGCTCAGGGATCGGGCATGCATAACAACCGGAACAAGTGAGAGCCCAATGGCCAACTCGTAGCTGATCATTTGGGCCGCACCGCGGATGCCGCCCAGCAGGCTAAATTTGGAATTCGAGGCCCAGCCGCCCAGGGCCACTCCGTAGACGCCTAAAGACGATAGGGCGAAAACGAACAACAGCCCCACGTTGAGGTCCGAAATCACCAGGGGGATTTTCTGTCCCCAGAGCGTCAGGTCTCCACCGAATGGAACCACACCGAACATGAGGAGCGCTGTACCAGCCACCACGGCTGGCGCCAGTAAAAATATGACCCGATCGGCCCCGGCCGGTATCGTGTCCTCCTTTGCGATCAGCTTGACGGCGTCGGCAATGGGTTGGAGCAACCCGAATTTTCCGGCCCGGTTGGGACCGTAACGGATCTGCAGTCTGGCCAGAAACTTGCGTTCCACCCATACCAGATACGCGGCCACGAGAAGCAGAACAACAAGCACCACGACCAGCTTGATCATCAGAACAATAAAACCGGCTATCCAGGTTGTCATAGTATCTGTCAGCATTGTTTAATTGACGTTTGCCAACGGTCTTCGCACCGCTTCGGGCATGACCCGGTTATTCACTTCTGTCGAAGCGGAACACGTGGTCAGATTTTTCGAATCTGTTCGGGCGCGATATATACAGGTGCCGTCCCCAGCTGCTGCCAATCAATTCCCTTGAGACGCGGCAGGACCAGCACGCCGACGCGCATGTTCTCTTCAATACGCGCTCTTACTTTTACGGAACCGCATTCGGTTGTCACCGCTACCATATCGCCGTCTTCGAGGCCCAAGTGCTCGGCGTCCACTTTGTGTACGAGCAGACGGGCATCAGACGTGAGGGTCTCCAGGTGCGGCGAGCAGGATGACAATTCTTCTGTGCCGAAGGTTCTTTCGACCGTCAGAAGTTGCAGGAATTTTTCACCCGATCGGCTTCGGCCCACCACCGCTGACCAGTCAAGGGAAAATCGCCTGGCCGTGCCGACGGCCGCTTCCAACCGAATTCCGTCATCAGGTAGCGTCATGTTCGGCATGAATTCTTCCCCTAACGACAGGGTTTCGGCCAACCAGGTTTGCAGGGTTGAGCGAGTGATCGTTTCTTCTCCGTCCGGTTCTTCGAAACGCGCAATGGCAGCTAACAGCTGTCCGGCCTCGGCGGGATCGGCGCCCGGCAGACCGGCCCCGTAGTCGCGCGGCGGATGATCGCCCCCACCGGTCTCTGCGATGGGATAACCACCGCAGTAGGCTGACGGTACCGCCTGCATCCGGCCCTCCTGGTTGATGAAAAGCCCGCCCGATTCATAAAGTGTGGTCGTGGGCAAAAATATATGGGCCTGCTGCACGGAACCGTTATCCAGATAGTCGAGAACGACCAGAAGATCGAGGGATGCCAGCGCACGCTCGAGACGCCCCCGGTCTGAAAAATTGCGCACAGGATCACACTCGACCAAGACCAGCGCCTTGATGTTGCCCTTCTCGATTCCACTGACCACCGTGTCAAAGGCTCCTGCGCTGCGGTCTATCAGGGCTGCCCCAAAGGCATTGGGCCCCGGCAGCACATAAAAAAGACCGGCCTTTCTGCTATCCGACTGCAGCAGCAAGATCGCATCGGCAGCCAGGACCGGCGTGAAATTTGTCACGGTATCGGTGCCGCAGACAATGAGGGGCCGCCGACTGCTCTTCAAGTCTGCGGCGATGGCATCGATCTGATCAATACCCCAGAGCGGTGTCTCCTGAATCGCATCCAAAAACGCAAGGGCTTCCGGACCCCTTTTTTCGGCGGCACCATGTTCGACGGTCTTTTTGATCAACACTCCCAGACACAGGTCAATCTCTTCGAGGTTCAGCGGTAGGTGCTGAAATTCGAACGGCAGTGACACCGGTCGGGGATCGAGAACCACCACCCGGGCCCCCCGCCTTTGCGCCTGACGCAGGGCCAGAGCCAGCATGGGCGCCTCATTGATCGGATCGGTACCCACGACCAAAATCATATCGGCCTGCGAAACCGCCTGCAAGGAGACGGCCGAATCGGTCTCAAGGCCAGTAGCGGCCGATTTCACACGATCTGCAATAGATTTCTCCATCCAGAAAACCGGTGTTTGCCAGCCCATCTTCCGGCTGAGGCGGTCCAGTGCCGCCAAGGTTTCCAGGTTGCTGCGGGAAGAACCGGCGCATGCAACGGCACTCGCACCCGAATGCATGGAAATATCGGATATCCGCTTGACGGCCTGGTTCAAGGCCTCCTGGACCGAAACTGGCTTTCCTTCGATGGCCGCACGTCGGGGCCGATCGGGCAAAGATGCATAGGAAAATCCGTAACGCCCCCTGTCACAGATAAAATATCCGTTGACGGCCGGGCTGTGGCGGGCCTCCTGACGCACGATTGTCCGATAGCGGGCACTGACAACCGTGTGACAGCCTAGGGAGCAATTCAGACAAAGGGACGGGCTGCGTTCGTAATCCCACCGCCGCCCGAAAAATCGCGAGGGCTTATCGGTATATACACCTGTCGGGCAGATATCGGTAAGGTTGCCGGCAAACGGGCTTTCCAGGGTTCCGTCATTTTTACGGCCGAAGTAAACGCGATGACCAATCCCCATGACACCCAAGTCCTGGTATCCGCAGAATTCCTGGTAGTAACGGGAACAACGGTAGCACTGGATGCAGCGGTTCATTTCATGCTGAACCAGGGGGCCGAGATACTGATCGTGATGGGTGCGCTTTTTCCCGGGATAGCGCCGGATCCCGTGGCCGCCAGACACTGTCATGTCCTGAAGCAGGCAATGCCCGCCCTCATCGCAAACCGGGCAGTCGTGGGGATGATGCAGCATCAGCCACTCGATGACGTGACGGCGGAAATCGACGGCCTCTTCATCGGTCGTCGAAACCACCATGTCGTCGGCGGCATCGATCATGCAGCTCATCTGCACGCCTTTGATCGGCCCCTGCAAAAATTTGACGGCGCAAACACGGCAGGCACCCACCGATCCAAGCGCTGGATGGTAACAAAACCGCGGAATCATGATACCGATCTTTTCTGCGGCATCGATGACCTTCGTTCCGGTTGGCACCTCAAGTTCCTGGTTGTCGATGATCAGTTTAGGCATATGATGTCGTTCTGCCGAGGTTTAACTTCTTCAGTGCTCTAAAGTCTGACTCGCCCGATAACCCCGCCAATAATTGGTTTATTGAAACGGACATTTTTTCCTTACGATGTGTTCCCTTACTTCGTCTTTGAAATAGGTTAAAAGACTCTCCAGGGGCGCCGCAGCACCGGGAGCAAACGCACAGTAGGCGTTCCATAAATGCTGACTCATGCGTTCCAGCATGGGGATAAATTCTTCCTCCCCTTGGCCGGTCTCTATCCTCTGCAACAGGTCCCTGATGTAGGGCAATCCCTCCCGGCAGGGCGTACACCAGCCGCAGGACTCCCGGGCAAAAAATTCAATCAGGTTCAGCGTCGCCGCCACCATGCAGTTGGTATGATCGAAAATCATGACAGCCCCGGTTCCCAGCCGGTGGCCTTCTGCCTTAAGGGTTTCAAAATCCATTTCAATGTCGTAGAACTGTTTCGGCATGAATCGGGTGGACGCCCCACCTGGCAGGCAGGCCTTGAATTCAGCCCCGTTCCGAATGCCGCCGGCATGAACTTCGACGATTTCGCTCAGACGCACGCCGAGAGGAAGTTCATAACAGCCCGGCCGGTTGATGCGGCCACTGACACAAAAGATCTTTGTCCCGGCGGCGGATTCGGTCAGCCCCAGATTCTTGAACCACTCCGGTCCATGGCGTATAATATGCGGCACACAGGCCAGTGTCTCAACGTTATTGAGCAGGGTCGGCTGGTCCCACAGCCCTTTCTCTGTGGGGTAAGGCGGTGGCTGTTTGGGATTCGGTCGTTTGCCCATCAATGCGTTCAGCTGGGCTGTCACCTCGCCGCAAATGTATCGTCCGCCGCTGCGATGGACGATAATTTCCATGGAAAAGTCACTGCCGAGTATGTTCGCACCTAAAAAGCCGGCTTTTTCGGCAACTTCAATCTCCCTTTCCAGGATTCTGGCTGCACTTTCATATTCAGGACGGATAAATATGATTCCTTTTTCCGCCAATACCCCGTAGGCGGCAATTATCATCCCCTCGATGAGCATGTGCGGATCGGTATGAATCAATACCCGGTCTTTGAAGGTTCCCGGTTCCATTTCATCCGCATTGCAGATCATATAGCGTGGAAACGGTGCCGCGTCATTAATGGTCTCCATCTTCATTCCGGCCGGAAAAGCTGCACCACCGCGGCCCAGCAGCACCGCATCGAGGATCTGCTTTTTGACCGCCGCATGGGACCGCTGCTGCATAATGTCCGTCAGCGCCTGATAGCCGCCGCTGCGACGGTATTCGTCGATGGTGGCAATCCGATCCGGTTTACGATTCTGAAATAAGATCTGGGGATAGTCTGTCGCCATATTGAGTCGGTTGTCTGCGTTCACCATCGACGATGGCAAATCGTTAACTTACTGTTCTTACCTACGTGTATGTACCCGCCCTGCCGCTTGAACCTCGGCAGTGATTCAATCGTTTGATTTCAATTCTGCCAGAATGGTATCAATCTTCTCTGTGGTCAGCGGCCCGTAAACCTTTTTATTGATCAACATGGCCGGGGATCGGTCGCAGTATCCGATACAGCAAACCGGCAAAAGCGTAAATAAACCGTCGGCGGTGGTTTCGCCCATCTCAATGCCCAATTTACGGGTCAGATAGTCGCGGATGGGGATGTACCCGTCCATCCAGCAGATGAGGCTGTCGCAAAGATGAATGACATATTTTCCGACTGGCCGGCGGTAGATAAACGTGTAAAACGTGGCCAGTTCCTCAACCTCCAGCGGTGACATCCCCAGTAGTCCGGCCGCTTCTTCCAGTGCGACATCGCTTAGGTAGCCGTATTGCTCCTGCAGTGCGAACATCACGTCCACCGCCAGCTCCCGCGGATGATCCGCTGCACCGATCTGTTGTTCGAGTTCTTTTAGAAGTTCTATTGTCGACATGGGCCCGATCGAGTTTGTGTTCAAATACCGCTATACGTATTAAAAATCGCTTCTGGTTAACAGGTGCTAAAAAACCTCATTGAGATAATTTTCTTCACGGCTTAACCTCACCGGTCGATGTCCGGCAGAATATAGTCTACCGAACCGATTATTGTGATCAGATCGGCAATGGTCTCGCCGACACTCAACAAGGGCATCACCTGCACATTGGCAAAACCGGGCGACCGGATGCGCAAACGGTAGGGGTAGCCGATTCCATCGCTAACCACATAGTAACCCTGCTCCCCGCGTGGGATCTCGCAGGAGGCATACGCCTCTCCTTGCGGGATCTTGGGTCCGCGGGTGACGTTTATAAAATGGTGGATGAGACTCTCTATGTCGGTGAGCATGTCTGCACGCTTCGGGATCACATAGCGGTAATCGTCGGTGATGGTGCGCCCGCCCGGTATCCTCTGGATAACCTGCTCGATTATCTTCAGACTCTGGCGCATTTCCTCGACCCGCACCAGGTAACGGGCATAGCAATCGCCGTCAGTGGCGGTAGGCACCTCAAAGTCGAAATCCTGGTAACTGGAATAGGGAAATTTTTTGCGCAAATCCCATTCGAGACCGCAGGCTCTCAGATTGGGGCCGCTGACCCCCCAGTCGATGGCCTCTTCCAGTGAAATCCGCCCGATTCCTAACGTCCGTGCCTTAAAAATCGGGTTCTTGCGGATCAGCGCTTCGTATTCCTGAAGTCGTTGGGGAAAAACCCGCACAAAAGCCGCTACGGCTTCCTGCCAGCCTTCCGGCAGATCGGCGGCCACGCCACCCAAGCGTAACCAGGACGGGTGCAGCCTGCCGCCGGTGATGAGCTCTACGATATCAAGGATCATCTCCCGTTCACGAAAAGTATAAAAATTGGGCGTCATAGCGCCGACATCGTGGGCATACGTCGCAAACCAGACCAGGTGGTTACTCAACCGGAACAGCTCACACAGCAACACCCGGATGTATTGCGCCCGCGTGGGCACCTCGATCCCGGCCAGAGTCTCCACCGCCATGACATAAGGCAGATTATTGGCGGCGCCGGCCAGGTAATCGACGCGATCGGTGTAGGGTATGAACTGGTGCCATGTCTGGCGCTCGCCGATTTTTTCCACCGAACGGTGATGGTAGCCGATGTCCATGTCCAGACCGGTGATTTCTTCCCCGTCCAGGGCAACGATGTAGCGTAGCAACCCATGGGTGCTGACATGATGGGGTCCGATGTTCAGGATGAGGTGTTGGGCCGTGCTGTCCTCTTTGAAGTATTCGCCGCCATCCAACGGCTGAAGTTTGCGGGCGTCTTCAAGGGTATACGGTGGCAATTCGGTGGCCCGGCCGGGGTGGCTCTTTCGCAGCGGATGCCCCGTCCAGTTCTCGGGCATGAGCAACCGTTTCAGATTCGGGTGGCCGGTAAACCGCACCCCGAACATGTCGAAAACCTCACGTTCGTACCAGTTGGCCGAGGGCCATATGTCGGTAATACTGTCGATGAGCGGATCTGAAGCCAGCAGCGGGACTTTCAGGCGCAGCCGGCTCGGTCCATCGAAAGACAGAAGATGGTATACCAGGGTGTAATCATTCTGCATGGGGCGGTCGCGACGCGCGGATTCGTCAACAGCCGTCAAATCCTCAAGGCGCTGGTAGCGGACTTTCGCAGCGGTTTTCAGATGATACAACACATCTTTGATGTGTTTTCGATCCACCCGCAGCGACAGCATGTCCGCCGTCTCCGGTTCCTGCCGGACCGCATCGCCGAATGTGCCCTGAAGTTCAGCGGCAAGATTCGTTTCGGAGGACCCGAGTTCGATTCGCCGCGGTGGCGGCGTCCACATCAGATCGGATCGAGAGCCGTGGAATCCCGGAGGAACAACGGATGTCCCGCGGATGGCCGTTGCGGACATCCCCGGCCCCCGGGGATCGCGGGACTTGGTCTCCCCATCTACCAGAATCGGTGCCATCGTCCCCTGCACACCCCCGGTTAGGCGGAAGATGGCACGTGTCGGACGTTCTTCGGCCATGATTTTCTGCTGTAAAAGGACGAGCCCCTGTTCCACAGCCTCCGGCCGTGGCGGACAGCCGGGGATATATAAATCTACCGGCAGAATTTGATCGATCCCTTGCACCACGCTGTAACCATCATACATCCCACCGCAGTTGGAACAGGACCCCATCGATATGACCCACTTGGGCTCGGCCATTTGTTCGTAAAGCCGCAAAACGACGGGGGCAACTTTTTTAAATATCGTACCGGAGGTAATCAATAAATCCGCTTGACGCGGGGAGGGTCGCAGGACTTCGGCACCGAAGCGGGCCAGATCGTAGCGGGCGGTAAACACCGTCGCTTCTTCGACAAAACAACACGAAAGCCCGAAGAACATGGGCCAGAGACTATATTGGCGTGACCAGTTGATCAGGTAATCGGTGGTATTTATCAGACGGTTGTTTATCCGTTTTTCGCTTTCGGACCCCACTCCAGCCCTTTCTTCCGCCAAATGTAAACAAGTCCCAAAAGGAGAACGATGATAAAAAACGATATCTGCAGCCAGCCCGTCCAGCCCAAGTCTTCCCAGGCAACGGCCCAGGCAAATATAAAGGCCCCTTCGACGTCAAATATAAGAAAGAAGATGGCCACGAGAAAGAAAGGCACCGGATATTTGAGCCGGGCAGAGCCGGTGGGTATGATCCCGCTTTCATAGGCCCGCAACTTCTCCGGATTCGGTTTTTTCTCTCCAAGCCAAGAAGAGAGCAACAGCATAACACCAATCACCACCAATATGAGGAGAAAATAGATGATCAGGCTGAAGACGCCGGGCTCCCAGGGGGATAATCCGGCTGCGGCTTGTGGTTGCATATGCATACTCCGAATGGGACAGTGTTACCAACGGATATAAGTTCTGACTGTTTTTTGCAATGATAAATTTTAGCCGTCAAGGTCTTGACCGTTCGGGTGATTTTAGATACAAGCGATCGGAAATAATAGTCTGTTAATGGGTTATGCAAGGCTAAGCCATCCCGACCCAAGGGGATGGCTTTATTATTTGGAGGTGACTGTATGTTGTTAAAAATAATTGTTTTCAGTGCCTATTTCATCGTCGTTCTGCTGATCGGTATTGCCACACGCACCCGCTGGAAATCGACCCCTGAAAATTATTTTCTGGCAGACCGGAAGCTGGGGACTCTGGTGTTGCTGGGAACGATGGTCGCGACCAATTTTTCGGCTTTCACGGTCTTCGGCGCATCAGGAGCCGGCTACCGCGACGGGTATGCATTTTTTCCCATAATGGGATTCGGCACCGGTTTTATGGCGATAACATTCTGGATCCTCGGACGTAAGATCTGGGAAATCGGCCGCAGCCACGGAGTTGTCACCCCACCGGAACTGATCCGCTATCTGTATGGCAACCGCGCACTCTCCTTCGTCTTCGCGATGGTCATGATCATCTTTACCATACCTTACCTGGCCCTGCAGCCCATGGCTGCCGGATATGCCCTCGAGGCGCTGCTGGGACTGCCATATTTTTTCGGCTGCATCCTCGTAACGGTGATCATTGTCCTGTATACCTTGAGGGGCGGAATGCGGGCGGTGGCCTGGACCGACCTGTTCCAGGGCTCTGTGATGTTTGTTATGCTGCTGGCATCCCTTATTGTCGTTGTTCAAAACCACGGTGGTTTATCAGCTGCCAACCAGAAAATTCTATCCCTATCACCGGAACTTTTTTCCCGCCCGGGGGGTACGGGTAAATATTTACCCGGTATCTGGCTCAGTTTTATGTTGCTCTGGTTTTTCTGCGATCCAATGTTTCCGCAGCTGTTCCAGCGCTTCTTCACCGCTCGCAGCCAGCGAACCATCAGCCGCATCATGCTCCTCTATCCGTTGGTCTGCACGGTCGTCTTTATCATGCCGATAGCCATCGGGGTGATCGGCCGCTTGTCGATCCCGGATCTTGTCGGCAAGGACGCCGACCGCATTCTTCCCCTGCTGATGACACACTTATCGGGCGATGTCATGGCCACGCTGGTCATCGCAGCCGGAATGGCGGCATTAATGTCCACCATGGATTCGCAACTGCTGACCCTCAGCTCGATATTTACGCGTGATATCTTGCCGCTTTTGCGCCGCAAAGCTTCGGAAGGCACTGTCACCGGCAGGCTGTTCGTCATCTTTCTGAGCCTGGCGGGTCTGGCCCTGGCCTATCGTCCTCCGGCCACCATCCTGCAGATAGCCACGCAGACCTTTACGGGCCTGGCAGTTCTTTTCCCCACGGTAATTTTCGGCCTTTATTTCAGGCGCCGGTATGTTCAGCCGGCGATACTGTCCATCCTCTGCGGGGAGACTGCGCTTGTCGCCTTCTACATGAAATGGATACCAACGGGTGGTTTTCTGCCGGTGGTATGGGTCATGCTGACAACGTTCACGGTCTACCTGTTGACCCACCTTTACCTGGCATGCCGGGAAGGAACCTTCGAAATGCATACTCCCGCCTGGCTTCGTTCGCCATACACCTACCTGCTGGGTATGATTTTTATCCTATCCATCGATTTCTGGTCCTGGGGTAAAACCGGCCCCTTTTTCGGCGGAATGCCAATCTGGATCTGGTATTTTGTGGGGCTTTCAGCGCTGCAGATGGTTGTCATGGGTGTAATGATTTATCAGGAAGATCGCCACTCACGGTCATCGGCAATACAATGAGGATACCGTTCCAGGCGTGACACCGAAACAAGCGGGGTTCATCGCTGTTCGGCAGGACGACCGTCAATCGGTCAATCCGAAGGCTAAAGCCACCGGAGAGCCCGCTGGTACCCCTTCCCCTCTGACTGGAGATGGCTTATGTTAAACAGTAAAAATTATCGCTGTTCATGATTACCAAACTGGGTCATATGCCGAACTGAAGAATATTCAGGAATATAACGAACAAAAACACCTATTGAAGTGAAAGTTTCCCACTGTGAACGACCACCTGATAAATCTGCGTTCCCGGCACCTGAAGGGAGAAATTGGCGGAATCACGGCCGTTTGTTCAACCCATCGCACCGTATTGGAGGCCGCTTTTGAAGAAGCAAGGTCGCGAGGCGCCGTCCTACTGGCGGAGGCCACATCCAACCAGGTCAACCAGTTTGGTGGCTACACCGGCATGCAACCTTCTGATTTTGCATTCTATATGCGGTCCTTGGCAGCGACGGCGGGATTTCCCCTAAAGCGGTTGATCATCGGTGCCGATCATCTGGGCCCCCATCCCTGGAAAAGGATGCCTGCCGCCCAAGCCATGCGAAGAGCAACAGCCCTGGTGAAGGCATGCGTCAAAGCTGGGTTCAACAAGATCCATCTGGATGCCGGGATGGGATGCGCCGATGACCCGGAAGCGACTCTGCCGGTTGAATTGGTTGCCGAGCGATCGGCGGCACTGTGCCGCGCGGCTGAAACGGAAGCTCAAAGAAACCCCGCCGGCCGTCCATTGCCCCTTTACGTCATCGGTGCGGAAGTTCCACTGCCGGGTGGTGGTCTCGAAGATACCGATAGGATGGCGGTGACCCCGGCGGAAGATGTTGCCCGGATAATTGAAGCAACCGGGGAGTGCTTCCATCGGAACAGACTGATGGCAGCCTGGGATCGGGTGGCCGCCGTCGTGGTTCAACCCGGTGTGGATTTCGGCAACACAAAGATTGCCAGGTACCGACCGGAGAAAGCCACCGAACTGTCCGCTTATCATGCCACGCTGCCCGGCATTATGACCTACGAGGCTCACGCGACGGATTATCAATCTCCGGATACGATAGCGCGGATGGTTCGGGACCACTTCACCATACTCAAAGTTGGCCCCTGCCTGACTTATGCTTACCGCGAAGCCGTCTTCGCCTTGTCGCATATCGAAACTGAATGGCTGGATAAAAAAAGAGGATATCGACTATCGGGGATCCGAGACACGCTGTCATCTGCCATGCAAGCCAACCCACAACACTGGCAAACGCATTACCGGGGGAGTGCGGCCGAAGTCGACTTCATGCGCCAATACAGCTACTGCGACCGGGTACGCTATTATTGGCGTTGCCCTGAAGTCGTCGAATCCGTTGACCGCTTGCTGGAAAACTTGAACCGGCCCATGCCCCGCATGCTCCTCAGCCAGTATTTCCCGGATCTCTATCCGGCTGTTGACACCGGGGAAATCGAACCCACGGCCCCTTCCCTGATCCGGTGGCGTATCCGCCGCACCCTGGCACCGTACTTCCGGACCTGTGAATCGGGCACAATGTCATAAGCCCCCTTTCTCGCAGTGGGGTGAATTGGTAATAGCCGCAGGTTTTAAGAGGGTGGATTTCGGTCGGATAGGGAATTTGGATCACTGCAATTCATGCGGCAGCGAAAAAAAACCTTCCTGGGAAAGAAGAGGCCGAAAGGCGCTATCACCAATGGAAGGCCAAATTCTGACGGCTTAAATGAAGCGATCGCAGCCGTTCACAGGGTTGCAACGTCCAAGGCGCATCAAGCCACCTATTTGTAATCATTTACAGGGTGACGCAAATGCAAGGCGTCGGGCGCGCAGACGTACTTTTGTACTTCAAGTGTCCGACAAAAAAGCAGATGTGTTGCCCTGTGAATGCTCACAAGCGATCACTTCCCCGCGGGTTGATAGTAGCCCATCGCCTGCGGAAGAAGCGCCTTGATGTTGGCAATCCGTGTCTCCGGAGCCGGATGGGTGGAGAGCAACTCCGGCGGTCGTGACCCCGGTGCCGCATTCAACCTCTGCCAGAAGGAAATTGCCACCCGTGGGTCATACCCTGCCCGTGCCATAAGGATCAGACCGATATGATCGGCTTCGCTTTCCTGCAGACGGCTGTAGGGCAGCAGAACACCGATCGACGTCCCGGCTCCGAAGGCCGCCATGGCCAACTGTTGCGTTATCTGCGGCTGAGACGTAAGGGCGGTCGAAAGCGCCATTCCACCCATATTGGCCAAAAGTTCCTGACTCATGCGTTCATTGCCATGTTCGGCGAGCGCATGACCGACTTCATGTCCGAGCACAACGGCCAATCCGGTCTCTGTTAGGGTGTAAGGCAAAATACCGGTGTAGACCGCCGCTTTACCGCCAGGCATCACCCAAGCATTGGCGTTGTCTTTATCCTCGATCAGGTTGAACTCCCACTGATAGTTTTTCAGAGCCGCTTGATTGCCGGTTTCGACCAGAAAGGCCTCAGCCGCTTTAGCAATACGGTTGCCAACTTTCCGAACCTCGGCCACTTTACGTGAATCTTTGGAGAGTTGGCTTTTATTCAGAACATCGCCGTATTGCTGGAGGCTGAGAGATAGCAGTTCACTCTCGGGCACCAGGTGCAAACTCTGCCGACCGGTGATCGGCACCTGGGCGCAGGCGGTCAGGAAAACGGTCGTCAGGATGAAAATAACCACCCATCGCGACGAGCAGGTATTTGGGATCGCATTCGGAGCCACGGTCATAGAGTCACCTTTCCGGTATGAAGAGACTGCTATTCGAGTGAATTCAGTTTGATAGGGTGTTCTGAATCTGTCGATAAGATAATATGCGGGCGCTGGAAGACCTTGTCAACGCGGGGTATACGGATTTGGACCCAAAGAAAGCCCATTTGACGATTTCGATCACGGAGGACTGCTATACGCGCGGCGCTGATACGAGATAAGTGATCGTATTGAAGAAAGGGGCGGCGGCCGAACCCACCCCCCCACTGTCCGGGGACTTTTTTTCCTGGTGGCTCATAACGAGCCCGCCAGTAGATGTCATTCAACACCCGGAAAACGCTGGCCGGTCCGTCTTGCCGCAATGGCCACGTCCTTTTATCGCGATCGCTATTTTCCAAAGCTCATAATGTAATCGGCCACAGCCTTTCGTTCGGCATCTGAAAGTTTTTTTGTCCTCTCAACATACCGTTTCATCATTGCCGCTTTATCTGGTTTGACAATTGCGTCGGCTTCAGCGTTTAGGTATCGGACCAATTGATCTTCTTTGTCCTGGTACGACGCGGCAATGTCTGCCAGCGAGGGGTTCACTTTGGTCGACTTGTCCGGACGATGGCAAGAGGTGCACCCCTGGGATTTGAAAAGGGCCGCACCTTCCTCACCTGCCAGTGCCCAACCCGGCAGAACCAATAATAATAGAAAAATGAGAAGGGTTTTGTTCATCGACTTCCTCCGTAGTGTTAGTGTTTACTGGGGCTGCCAACCTTGTCGATTGATGCCGCCGGCAGGCCGGAATCCTATATCAAGCAAGAAGGGTCCCTATCATATATTCAGCGTCAAATCCAGATGGAGATGGCATCTGACCCGAACATCTCAGCGCGCAGAGGCTTTTGTTTGATTTTAAACACCACGAAACGCGTCCTATACGGTTCCCAGGATGAGGCTCGAATCATTGGGACTGTCGAAGGTGATCCTGCGAATGTTGCTGGCGCCAGCATTGGAGAGCATTTCCGTCAACTGGGCCTCGGAATAGGAGCGCCCCCCAGCGGTTCCAAGAAGCATGTTTAGGCTGAAGAGGGCCGGGAACAGGGGACCGGTCAAGTCATTGTCGAGGATAAATTCGTGAATGACAATCATGCCACCGGGTTTCAGGGACGTCACGGTTTTATCGATGAGCTTCTGACTGTCTGAAGGGCTCTCTCCATGGATGATATGAGAGAGCCAGGCAACATCGTATCCTTGGCCGATTTCATCATCGATGAAGTTACCAGCCTTGAAAGTTATCCGCTCCGCCATATTGAATCTGGAAAATATTTTTTCTGCAAACGGACGGGTGGTTGGTAGATCGAAAACGGTCGCTCTGAGTTCAGGATTCGATTGGCAGAAGTGCACGGCATAAGTGCCGGGGCCGCCGCCCAAATCAAGCAGGTGAGTCCGGTGGCGCAGATCCAGCAGAGGAACCACTCGCGGTGCCAGATTCATGGCCATGTTGAACATACCCATCAGGAAACTCTCGCGCCATTCTTCATCGCTCTGAGAGGCGCCCTGACGAATCGGCTGACCCGTTATTACGGACTGATCCAACGCGTGCCATGAAGGCACCAGGTGATAATGGTGCATCATCATGAAGCCGATGTAGTTCTCGCTACTGCGGGAGAGAAAATTGCTGGCAGAACCGGTGTTGGTGTAACGGTCACCGTCTTTGCTCACCAAACCCATCGCCGTCAGTGCATTCAGCAGGCGTTGCATGGCCTCACCACTGCAGTTACATGTCTCTGCCACCTCTGCCGCTGACACCGCTGCCTGATCCAGAGCAGAAAAAACATCAAGTTTCACGGCCGCATGCAGCGCACAAGTCTTCCAGTAGTATCCAGACAGTTCCAGCAGAGTGCCCGGGTTCCAATGTCCTTCCTTCATTTTAAATAGCCTCTATCCGTTTCGAGTCAATGACCTCCGCCAAGGCCGCGGGAACGGGTTGTGATCTGCCCATGGCGGTCTTTTATACCCTTGGCAACCCGCCGGTCATTGAATGATGATTATTATTGGCCCATCAGCCGACGTTACGTCATAAGTCCCCAATACGTCAGGGTTTTCGCCGTAAAAGGCTTTCGTAGGCCCGCGTCAGTCTGATGAAAGCTTTCGAATTTCCGCCTGCATCCGGATGCAGGCGGCGAGCCCGTCGCCGATATCGTCGTGTTAATTCACTGCGATCCATCTTGACCAAAGTTTCTTTACCCTCACCAAAGACCTCGCTGGCTTCTTCCATCGAAACCGAGGCCTTCGGGATCGGTGGCCGGTAATCCCTGCGACTGTTGATGAACCTGCGGATATACTCTTCCATAAAGCTACGCGGTTCGTAATCAAAGTCGACAAACATGATCAGATACCGGACCAGGTAGTCTTCCAATCCATTGTTTACCGTATCAAATCCGGACCAGAATGTCTCATCATCGTTCAGGGTGCAAATCTCGCGCATAAATAATTCGTCAACCCGCGACTGATCGAGAAAATCCGGAATCTCTTTCGCAAAGGACTCGCTGAAATGTTTCTGAAGATCGAAAATCGTATAGACGTATGTCTTTAGTTCTCGCGCTGGAAGGATTCTCTCCATGGAAATAAACTGCTGTTCGAGTTCATCTCTCGATTTAGCGTTTAGAACCCGGAACATTTTTACCGGCACGGAATGAATATATTGCAAGTTTTTTTGGCCAGTTTTGAGGTAGAAAAGCCGGTATTTATCGAACAGGTGAATTTCAGCGGCATTCATAACCACAGGTGCGCTACGAGACTGCCGCGCACGTATTTCTTTACGCCGGAAAGGCTCAATTTTATAGCGTATCTCCGGTTCGAGAAAGTTCCAGAAGATGTCATCCAGTTCATCACCGGAAGGGTTTAGGCCAAATACGGCCAAGGCGTCTTCAACAACTTCGTCGATGTAATACGCATTGCCGCCGGGATACTTGATATAATGGGCAGGATCAGTCCCTAGATCAAAAAGTTCCCGGCTGCGCAAGTGCTCGTTTTCCCGATACGTCTCTCTGATAAAAAAATGGATTTTTCCACTGATAAACTTGTGCGCCAGATACACACTAAACTCCTCCATTGTAATATTACGCTATCAACCCTGGATCATACGGCAGAAAAGTCGTTCATGGCAATGGGGATCGGACGGCGCGGAGGTGTGCACTCGGCAGGGGCAAGTATTGCAACAGCCGGGCGCCGGATCGAATCGTCACCGGGGCCCGGCACACTTTTTACGATCAGGGCGTGATGTCAAACCTTACGGTTTCCATCGTATTGCCGATCCCATCCAGAATGTCAACATGCCATGGCCCCACCTCATTTGGCAGGAGACGTTTTGAGCTGTATGTGCGCCAAGGACTCCCTGCTACCGCCAAACTGATGCGCGCCCGTTCGACATCGCCAAAATACCAGACATGGGTCACATCTGTCGGGCTCATCGCCCCGGCGACTTTGGTAACGCAGTATAGTCTGGCAACCGATGCCGGAAAACTGTTACCGGGATCGATTGGCTCCCGGTCAGCAACATCCACGCTGATGGTCGCCTGTTCCACCACCAATTCTTCGGCACCGGTTGGGACCACACCGAAAGATAGCATGCCGACGAGAATCGCCACTGCAATCTCCAAGACACGGCACCGGTTCAAAGGTTTATTCATAATTTCAACCTCCTTTGTTGGCTGGTCCGGGGGTGGAACTCCCCCAAAGTAATGCACGTTCAGTTCCAGTCAAAGTATTCGACCGGCCCGTATACCGAAGCCGGTCAACTATAACGCCTAAATTGTACCACGAACCGACCCACAACGCCAATTTCGGAGTCCGGTTCCGGGCGGCGCTGCCGTCTCCTGTTTCTCTCTGTCGGTAAAGGGGGAATAAATGCTACAATAGGTTGTCCGCCTTGACGATTCGAACCGGCTTTCTTATTTTCAAAGCCATACCGGTTTAACCGTAAAGATACCCATAGCAAACACATCGGGGAAATCTCGCTGCACACCATTGGGCCCTGTAAGAAATATTCTCTGGTTGCAGCGGTCTTTTAATTGCGGGCGGCTGAAATCAACATACTGAAAAGCGACCCTCAAGTGAAGGACACCGGAATTGGTCGTACAAAAAAAGCCATCCTTTCTGATAACCGCCGCCGCCTGCAGCGTTGCCTTCTTGCTGCTTTTTTCGATGCGGTTGGATCTTTTCAGCCGCTTTGAATCCACCCGGCGGCTCTCGGAGACTGAATCGCTGCACGCTCTGGCGGACAGAGACGCATGGATGCGCATATATCAGGCGGATAGGCCCGTCGGTTACGCCAACAGATCCGTCTCCAGGCAGAAAGAAGGAAGCGGATTCACTGTTGCGGAAACGGTATTCATGCGGATCAACACGATGGGTTTGGTGCAGGATATCCACCTGCAGACCAAGGGACGGTTGGCAGCGGATTTCACGCTGCAATCATTTGATTTTGCAGTCAAATCCGGACGCATGAGCTTTACCGCCAGCGGCACGGTAACCGGAGACATCCTTTCAGTCGAAACCTCCGGCAGCGATCCGGCCCGGCGGTTTGAGATTCCGTTGAAGAACAAGCCTTTTCTAGTAGCGGGAATCGTCGATGCCGTGCAGGCGATCGGTCTGAAACCGGGCGAATTTCTTACAGTGGACGTATTCGACCCCGTGACGATGGGGCAGGTGCCGCTCAGGATCAGCATTGTCGGAACCGAGAGCATCCCATTGGAGGGTATCGATCAGCCGGCAACAAAGATGATGTTGCAATTTCAAGGGGTAAATCAATTTGCCTGGATCGATAATAACGGCGATATCCTGCAGGAAAAGGGCCTTTTGGGCATCCGTCTCGAAAAATCTACCCGCCAGGCGGCGCTTGCCACCGTCAATTCTGCCGGAAGCGAAGATTTGACGCGTCTTGCTTCGGTTGGCATCAATGGTGTGATCAACGACCCGGCGGCGATAAGAAAACTGCGGCTGAGAATCAGCGGCATCAGCACCGACCGGCTTTACCTCAACGGTGAACGGCAGCGTTTTGTCGGCGATGTATTGACAGTGAATCGCGAGACGCTAACCGACCTTTCGCCGAATATCGCGGAAGGTAACCCCGGCGTTCTTGAAGAAGTTTTTTTAAAACCGACACCGTTTATCGCTTCTGACCATCCGAAGATTAAGAGTCTGGCAAAGACCCTGGTTGACAAAAGCGATAACAGCAAACTCGGACATGCAAAGGCAATCCTTGCCTGGGTTCACGCCAACCTCGAAAAAAGACCGGTTTTTTCGCTGCCCGACGCACTGACCACTCTGGAAAACGGTGTGGGAGACTGCAATGAACACGCCGTTCTGTTGGCCGCCCTGGCCCGGGCGGTTGGAATCCCGGCCAGAATCGAAACGGGTCTGGTTTATCTAAACGGAAGATTTTTTTATCATGCCTGGAACCTTTTGTATCTGGGGCGGTGGATCACGGCCGATGCCGTCTATAATCAACTCCCGGCTGATGCCACTCATATCCGTCTGGCCACTGGTATCCAGCAACAAGTCGATTTGATAAGTACTATCGGTGGCTTGGAAATCACGGTTTTGCATTCGGACACCGAACCCAGCGGTGATTGACCTCGTCGGTAAGCGATTAGATCGCGGATACTGATTCGTATTCTATATCAAGCTATGTTAAAATCACGCCTGGGCACGATCTACAGTGTTTGGCAGGTGCTCTAAACCGCTTCAATCTGGCAACCGGACCGGAAACGACGCCTTTCAAAGGAAGCTGTTAACCGGCGTGCAACCGGAGAATGAAAAAGCCAGAAAAAATCGTGAAAGAACCACTGCATAAAAAAACGGTATAAAAATGATAGAGCTTCAGGGCATCACCAAAACCTATGCCGACTTTACAGCCGTCAAAGACCTGAACTTGACCGTCAGGCCTGGCGAGGTGTTTGGGTTCATCGGTCCGAACGGCGCGGGGAAAACAACCACAATTAAAATCATTGGCGGCATCCTTCAGCCGACCGCCGGGAACGCCAGAATCTGCGGGATTGATATCGGTCAACGACCGGAAGCGGCCAAAAAAAAGATCGGCTTCATTCCGGATCGGCCCTACCTTTATGAGAAGCTGACCGGAATGGAATTCATGAAATTTACGGCCGATCTTTATGGATCGGGACGCAACGGTTTTTTCGATAAAGCCGCAAGCGAGCTTAAACGCTTCTCACTCTATGACTGGCGCGACGAACTGATTGAGTCCTATTCACATGGCATGCGCCAGCGATTGATTTTCGCCGCAGCACTACTTCACGATCCGGAAGTTCTGGTCGTGGATGAACCCATGGTCGGCCTCGACCCGATGGCGATTATGATGGTAAAAGACCTCATTGGACGCCTGGCCTCCGAAGGAAAAACCGTTTTCATGTCGACGCACACCCTGGCAATCGCCGAAAAAACCTGCCACCGGATCGGTATTATCCATCACGGGCGCTTGAAGGCGACCGGCACGCCCGAAGATCTCAAGCGTGAAGCCGGGGTCACTGACGCCGACTTGGAGCAGACCTTTCTACATCTGACACGCAACGACTGACATTACGACGGCATCAGGCGCACCCTGATATCAAACGGCCGGCGACAACCACTATGACCGATATCCTCACGCTTCTTAGACCACGGTTGATTTCAATCATCTCCAGCGGCCGTGGACAACATCGCCACACCGGCAGGACCAAGATGATACTCCTGGGCACTATCGGCGCGTTGTTCTGGGCCGGTCTGTTCACCCTTTCCCTCCGTGTACTGAAATACTTTAGGGGGATCGAGGAGATCGGTGATATCCTGAATTTCAAGTTGCTCTCCATGGTCCTGATTGTCGCTTTCGCTCTTCTTATCTTTAGCAGCATTCTGACAGTTCTCTCCAAGCTCTATCTCAGCCGAGACCTGCAGCTGGTCCATTCGATGCCGGTCTCGAGCTACCGGATTTTCATCGCCCGCTGGATCGACGCCACGGTAGACAGCAGCTGGATGGTGATAATATACATCTTACCAATCTTCATGGCATATGGAATCGTATACCATGCTGGCCCGGTTTTTTACCTCGGCATACCGCTGCAGTTCGCCCCTCTGGCGCTAACGGCTTCGGGGATCGGGGCCACCGCTGTCATGCTGGTCGTCATGATCGTGCCGGCCAACCGCATGAAGAGTATTTTCATTTTTCTGAGTATCCTGTTCTTTGTCGTGCTCTATCTGGCCATCCGGTTGCTAAAGCCTGAAACTCTTGTTGATCCGGACGTTTTCGATACCGTCCTGGTCTATGTCACTTCCCTGCAGGCGCCCACATCGCCTTTTCTGCCAACGACCTGGGCCTTTGACGCTTTAAAGGCATCGTTGGAAGGAAATTTCTCTGAGAGCGGATTTCACACGGCATTGATCTGGAGTTTCACGGCAACACTCTGGTTCGCGCTCGTCGCTCTTGCCGATAGGGTTTACTTCGACGGGTATTCCAAAACCCAGACTGCACAGGTACGTCTCTATCGGAGGGGCTTGGGAATCGATCGTTTGACGGCACTGCTTCCGGGACCGATAAGGGCTTACACCACCAAGGAGATCAAAACATTCTTGCGTGACCAAAGCCAGTGGTCTCAGCTGTTCCTGATTGCTGCGTTGGTCTTCATCTATATTTACAACTTCAAAGCCCTGCCACTTGAAAGATCGCCCATCAGAACCGCCTACTTGCAAAATCTACTCTCGTTTCTCAACATGGGCCTGGCCCTGTTCGTTCTGACTGCCATTGCCGGACGGTTTGCATATCCTGCCGTAAGTGCCGAAAAAGACGCGTTCTGGCTGGTAAAAACATCGCCCGGATCCATCCGAAATTTTCTCTGGATCAAGTTTTTCATCTACTACCCACCACTTCTCATATTAACCGAGTTCCTGACATTGGCCACGAATATTCTTCTGGATGTCACCGCCCTCATGATGATTCTTTCGACCGCAACCGTCTTCTTTATTGTGCCGGGCATTGTTGCCATCAGCATCGGCATCGGGGCTGCCTACCCGGATTTCAAGACCGAAAATCCCGCGCAGTCCGTTACGAGTTCCGGAGGGCTGCTCTTCATGATCCTGAGCGCAATGCTCATTCTGACAGTGACCGCCCTCGAAGCCGGACCCGTTTATTACATATTCATGGCTGATTTCTGGGAAAAAAACCTGACTGTTTGGCAGGGGTTATGGGCGGTGAGTTCTTTTGCGGTGGTTCTTCTGATCAGCGTGGCCGCGGTATTTTTGCCGATGCAATTTGGTGCAAAGCGATTGTCACGTTACCAGCTATAGGGCACCAGATTCAACTTTTCTGAAGAATCTGATCGATCTTGGCCGTCAACGCCTGCAGATTGTAGGGTTTTTGAATGAAACCGTCACACCCGTTTCGCATGATTTCCGCGGCCTCGTCGTTGAGGCTGTACCCGCTGGCAAGCAACACCTTAACCGTTGAATTCAGTTGCTTCATACGATCGAAGACGACCTTGCCCCCCATGTCCGGCATGACCATGTCCAGTATCACCAACTCGATCCGGTCCTTGTTTTCAGCATAGATACGGAGGGCGTCCTTACCGTTACCGGCAGACAGAACCGTGAGACCGATTCGTTGCAACATTCGTGTGCCGACATCAAGGACCACTTCTTCATCATCGACGAGCAAAACGGTTTGACTTCTGTGAACATTCGACGCGGTGCCCGCTGCCGGCAGTTTCTTCTGGGAAGCCTGCCGGGAAGCCGGTAAGTATATCCTGAAGGTGGTTCCATGTTCTTTTTCAGAGTCAACGTCAATCACACCGCCAAGCCTTTTAATAATGCCTAAAACCGAAACCAGCCCCAACCCGGTCCCCCGGCCCATTGTCTTTGTGGTGAAAAATGGCTCAAAAATTCGGGCGCGAGTATCTTCGTCCATACCGGCACCGGTGTCACAGACAACAAGTTGGGCATAGTCGCCCGGCCGTACTGCAGCCAAATGTTTCGGAAAACTTTTATGGGTTGTGTTGGTGGTCTGCAAAGTCAGCCGGCCGCCATCAGGCATGGCGTCGGCAGCATTGACGCATAAATTCAACAAAACCTGTTCGATTTGCCCCGGATCCGCTTTTAAAGGGAGCAAATTCTGGTCAAGATCTAGGTCCACAGCAATCTGTTTCCGCGCCCGGCCGAAGGCATCGGTGGTGTCTCTGATGACCTGATTGAGATCGACATACGTGACTTGAGGGCGTTCCTTCCGGGCGTATCCCAGGAGCTGCGCGGTCAATTTGGCACCGTTAAGAACTTGTTTTTCGATCTTCTGAAGGGTGGTGTAATGGGGATGTTCTGATCCGGTGTCCTGGATCATCAATGTCGCCAGGCCTTCGATCGCCATGAGAAGGTTGTTGAAATCGTGGGCAATCCCACTGGCCAGGGTCCCGATGGCTTCCATCTTCTGCGCGCTTAAGAACTGGACTTCCAGGCGTTTGCGCTCGCTGATGTCCAAGGCACTAACAATGACACTATCGTAGTTTATCGGGTTCCGGGGTAATTCGAAATGTATCTGGATGTTGATATCTTCGCCGCTCAGCGTTCTGCCGATCACCTCACCATCAAAGCTCGGTTCTTCCTGGTACAGGGCCACCAGAAACTCACAAAAGACAGGTAAGGATTTCGGAGTCAGGAATTTATCGATCGATTCGAAAAAATCAGATTTGTTTTCAACCCGGAAGAGCTTGAGAGTGGCCGTATTGACATCGATGATTCTGACGGTGCTCAAAGTCCGAGGGGTATACTCCGGGTGGTCCTTGAGATAACCCCTGATGTCATCGACACCGCTGTGCTTGAGGGTATCCACAGCGCGCTTGACATCCGACAGGTCCATTTCCCAGATGGATAGGGCGGCGGCATTAAAGAGGCGATGGTATCTTTCCTGGCCGTCGCAGCGTGTTGCCGAGGAGGTCAACTCTTCGCAATCAGGCCCGAAAGGATCGAGGCCGGTCGCTGAATCCAAAGCACCAACGCAGGCAGCACAGGTTCTGGCAGTTTTTTCATCTAACGGTATCAACATGTTGACCGTATCTGCACCCTTAAACGTTTCGGGAAGTAACCGGAGGGGCAACCTCCAAATAAGCACATGTTGAAAAACATGCCTGACCGGCACTGTCCACCGCACGCGGGCGGATCCATGTTGCCAACGATTCCAAGGAATTTCATTTTTAATCAGGTTCCGAAATTCGGCATAATCAGCACCCTCCACGGGCGCCAATTTTCGATGCTCAGCCAATGCTTGATGCCGCTATAAGCGTATAAACCACACGGGGCCGCAAAGAAACTATCGGATATTTCTCTAAAAACTTTAATTATTTGATTGAATAATGGCTTTTCAATCGTCTGCTGGGTCACCCATTGATGGCGGTCCTCTTCATCGCATTGGTTCTTGTCATTTCCCGATGACCGATGTAGGTTGTATACCCTTATGGACGAAGCTCCTGCGGTTGTCGTTCGGAATATTCGCTAACCACGGCGAATTCAGGTGTAACCGTAAACAGGGGGGCAAAAATATGAAAAGATGGCATGATCTTGGCCTTATGTGGGGCATCACTGCTCTGGTTTTGGTATTTTCGGGTTGTGCCGGGATCGGCAAACCGCTCAAGTCCCCGGAAATCCGGTTGGCCGGCCTGAGCGTGGAAAACGCGGATCTATTCGAAACAGTGTTGCAGTTGAACCTGAGGGTTATCAACGGTAACGACATTCCTTTGGAAATCAAGGGAATAGAGTGCGATCTGGAAATCAACGACAAGTCTGTGGCCACAGGAGTATCCGGAACAACGGCAATTATCCCCGCCTTCGGCAGTGATTTGGTGACGATTACCGTTTATTCTTCGGCATTTAATCTTGCCACGACTTTTATCCGTTTTATGCAACGGGAAATGCAGAATGCCTCTGGAGAAATTGGCATCTCCTACGGTCTGAAAGGCAGAATCCATCTGGCGAGCAGCGCCTTGATACCGTCCACCCTTCCTTTCAAGGCCTCCGGCAACCTGCGGCTCAATGACACCGTCGACAGCCTTTTGGAGTAATCCGAAGCCCTACGCCTTTTGGTTGTCGGAACTGTACACACGCCCCATTCGTTTTCATCTCCGCAACCGGGATTCCTCAATTCCCGGTTGCGTTCCCTTCGATAATTCAATTGCGGGCCGCGAAACGATAGTGCTATAGAGATTGATACCATTCGAGACGTTATCCTGAAAATATCAACATATTGAGGCGTTCATGTTTTCCGCCTGGCATGACCTGTAATGATTTCATAAAATTTGCTGGTTTTCTCGGATTGATGCGACCGAACGCGTCGAGGCCCGATAGCCCCGGCCCGGACGGTGTTATACAAGGGGAAGGAAAGTTACGAAGAATGAAACTGGGTATTATCGGCCTTCCGGGGTCGGGAAAAACAACTATTTTCGAGGCGCTCACCGGTAATATCCAAGAATCCGGCCGCAGGAGCGAAATCCGCATTGGAACGGTTCAGGTCCCGGATCAACGGGTCGACACTCTTAGCCGTATTTACTCCCCAAAGAAAACAACCTATGCCCAGGTGGAATACCTTCTGCCCAGCCGCAGTATGGATAAAACTGACGGCAAAACCCAGTCGACTTGGACCGCAGTAAGAGACTGTGATGCACTGATTCACGTCGTGCGGAATTTCAGCGGCTATGGATTGACCGATCCAACGGCGTGGGAAGATGTCAAACTCGTCGATGAAGAGCTCATCCTGGCTGACTTCATCGTGGCCGAAAAACGCCTGGAACGGCTCACCCTGGACCAGAAAAGGGGCAAGATCAACGATCCCGACGAAAGCGGACTTCTGACAAACTGCACCGAAATTTTGGAAAGCAACACCCCCCTGCGGCAACACCCACATTTGGCCTTCGCATCGCCGCTCAAGGGGTTCGCCTTTATGTCGGCCAAACCACTGCTGGTCCTTTTCAATAACGACGATGAAGATGATTCTCTCCCCGATATTCACGAGCAAGTCGCGCATGAATTTCATATGGTCATACGGGGCAAGATCGAACAGGAAATGGCTCAGATGGCGGCAGACGAAGCCGAGGCGTTCCTGGAAGAATTCAATATTCCTGCGTCAGCCAAGGACCGGGTGATCAAAAAATCCTACGATCTATTGGGTTTGATTTCTTTTTTCACCGTTGGCGAGGACGAGGTCAGGGCATGGACCATTCGCAAGAACACTCCGGCCATCGATGCTGCCGAAGTTATACATTCTGACATGAAAAAAGGTTTTATCAGGGGGGAAGTACTGGCCTATGATGATTTGATGTCGGCCGGCTCTTATGCAGCGGCACGGAAACAAGGTACGGTAAGATTGGAAGGAAAAGATTACGAAGTACAGGACGGCGATATCCTGCATGTCCGTTTTAATGTTTAGAAAGCGATCCTTTCTTGGCGAAACGTATTCATAGCGTCGCCGAGCGCTTCAGTTGATCCGAACGGTTATACCGATTTTCAAAAACAAACTCCGAAATACGGAAGGGAAGTATTCGTGGTTGGTGAAAAAAACGTTCGCATGACGAAACGTTTTTTTGAAAACCACGATCACCGGATACGGCTATACAGGTGAAATCTCCTCTTTCAACAGGCAGCAGGCAATCCTGTACTCGGGTTTCCCATCGCTGCGGTAGCACAAATTGTCCGGTTGTATGAGCTTGTTCATCACGCAGCCCTCGGGAATGTCCAGCTGAAACAAGTTGTTTTCGTTGATCGGGGCGTTCTCGACCAAACGGTTTTCAGTGATTTCCAGGCTGTGAATTGGGTAGTCCTCGCACAGGGGACAGCGGTACACCCGCCCATTCGGAAATATGAAATAATTCTGTGCGACTTTCCCGGCGCATTCGAAAGTATCGTTTGCCGTTAGAAACACTTTAGGAAATGTCACGGAAACACCCAGCCGGGCAATCCTCTCCGCTTCTGCCGGAACAATTTTGATCCACTCCTTTTTCCCAACCTGCAGGTCATCCGATCGGTGGGCGACGGATCGACCGCGAATACCGATAACCTGAATAAAAAAGCGTTTCACTTCCAGTAACTGAAGCAGTGGGCCCATTAAATGAAGCTCATGAATGTTGGCCCTGCTCACCGTGAAGATAACACTGATATCAAACCCGGCCTTACAGGCCTTCCGGATGCCCCGCACGCAGGTATCAAATGAACCGGGCCCTCTGATCTTATCGTTTGTGGCCGCGCTGGCCCCGTCGAGACTGAAACTGATGTAATCGATATCAGCCGGCTCGACTTTGGACAGGATATCGTGGAAAAGGTATCCGTTGGTGTCGATCGTAACCGAGTTGTATGCGAGTTTTCTAGCCGTCTTGACAATATCCGCCAATTGCGGATGGAGTGTGGGCTCGCCGCCGAGAAGAACGAGGTTGGCTTTGCCTTCATGTTGGCTGAACAGTTTTAGCCAGCGTTCGACAACATCCAGGGATAGTGTTTCATTGCCGTGTTGGTGGGTGTTGATGTAGCAGTGACGGCAATTCAGATTGCAGCGGGTTGTAATGTGAAAAAAGACGTTGGCGGCGTCTCTTGAAAAGGAGACGGTTTTTTTCATTACGGCGTTTTCTTGAGCTGCTCGACCTGTTTTTTGGATTTGATCAGCTCGTCGTTGGTCAGGCGCAACCGGATCGACATGTATTCCGCGAAAATTCTGTAGAGGAGCAGCAGAAAATCCAATTTTTCATCACGGGTCCCCTCGCTGGAGAGCCGTTCCTTGGCGGAGGTGTCCACGGCCATACAGACGGTTTTACCGACAGCATAGACCGAGGCCGAGCGACTCAGGCTGTCGATAATGCGCATCTCACCGAAGATTTCGCCTTTGCGATCGATGGTTCCGATTTCGTGACCGGCTTTGGAAATTTTTATCTTACCCGAAAGCAGAAAATAGAGCCAGGGATCCAGATCGCCTTCCTTGATGACGAGTTCTCCGTGTTCGTATTGCCGGATCTTGCTCAAGCGCAGCAACTTCCCGAGACTCTTGGTCTCGAAGTTCTTCAAGGCGGGGATGGTCATCAACTTCTGAATATTTTCTATATTTTCCTTGAGATATTTAGACTCGATCATGGCTTCCTCGCACTGGGTTACATGTCGATGGACCAGCAGTCACCTATGCATCCGGCAGGATCACCTTACCGCTGAAAGCGTAGCATATATAAAAACGCACTTAACCTTTGAATCTTATCAAATTGCCTGTCTTCTTTCAAGACAGTCTTTGGATAATTTTACATCGAATTCGACGGGATAGCAGCCGTCAAAACAGGCTTTGCAGAAATAATTTTGAGGTTCGGAAACACTGGTGGATCGGAGGAGGCCGTCGATACTGAGATAATGGAGAGATTCGAGTCCGAGAAAATCCTTTAATTCATTTATCGACATTTTGGCGGCAATCAATTCTCCCTTGGTGGAAAAATCGATCCCATAGTGGCAGGGGAAGCGGTGCGGTGGACCGGCAACCCGCATGTGTACCCTTTTAACGCCCAATTCCCGCAAGGCTTTTACCCGGGTCTTGGCGGTTGTTCCCCGAATAATGGAATCCTCAATAATAACGATGTCTTTTCCCTTGAGAAGCTTCTTAACCGGGTTCAATTTAACCCGAACGCCGAAATCCCGCATGCTCTGGGTCGGCTGGATGAAGGTCCGGCCCACATAGTGATTACGAATCATGCCCATTTCAAAGGGAATGCCGGAGGCCTCCGAGTAACCCAGGGCGGCATAGGTGCCGGAATCGGGGAAAGGCATGACCAGGTCAGCCGCTACCGGCGCTTCTTCGGCCAGGCACCGACCATGGGCTTTACGGGTCAAATACACATTCTGACCATTGATATTGCTATCTGGCCGGGCAAAATAAATAAATTCAAAGATACAGAGCGCGCGACGGGTCTTCTCGTGCGGCATAATGCTTCGAACGCCGTCTTCGTTGATGATAACGATTTCACCAGGATCGAGTTCCCGGATGTGCTCGGCCTCGACCAAATCGAGGGCACAAGACTCAGACGCAAGAACATAGCGACCGTTAAGCTTGCCGAGACACAACGGTCTGAAGCCGCTGGGGTCCTTGATACCAACCAGCTCGCCTTTGCACGTCAGCACCACCATGGAAAAAGCACCCTTGATTTTTTTAACGGTATCGATCAAGGCAGACTCGAATCCTTGTTGGAGATTTTTTACAAACAGGTGCAGAAAAATTTCCGTATCCATGGTCGTCTGAAAGATCGATCCGGACTCCTCAAGTTCCTTTTTGAGCGAATGCGAATTGACGAAGTTCCCGTTATGGGCAACAGCGTACGATTTGTTGCGGTGGTGCACGACAAACGGTTGGGCATTGGCGAGGATCGAGCTTCCGGTGGTCGAATAACGTACATGCCCGATGGCGGCAGGTCCCTTCAGCTGTTCGAGGTGTGAGCTGTCGAAAACATCGGGTACGAGTCCCATACCCTTGTGGGCCCTTATTCGGTCCGACTGCAACACGGCGATGCCGGCGCTTTCCTGGCCGCGGTGTTGAAGCGCATAAAGACCGAAATAGGCTAAACGGGCAGATTCGGGATGCCCGTGGATACCGAATATACCGCAGGCCTCCCTCGGCTTGTCTTCGTCTTCCTGAAGGTGACTAATTATATTCATCCCATCTCCCTGATCGCTTGATTTCATGGGTCTTGAACGCATTGGCAAGCTGGCCTGAACGGCAAACGTTTCTGCGATATTGTCAGTGATGATAGTCTTGAAGGGCTTTTACCGTGTAATTCTGTTCTTTAAGGGCCGCAAGCCCGCGACACATAGCCCTGGCTCCAGCCAAAGTGGTTGTGTAAGGAATACCGAACTTGATTGCCGCTCGACGGATCTTGTAGCCGTCCTGCCTGGGCGTATCTCCGGTGCCGGTATTTATAACCAGCTGGATCTCTCCATTTTTGATGGCATCGACGACGTGTGGTCGGCCCAATGAAACCTTCTTGATGACATCGGTGGGAATATTGTTATCTGCCAGGAGTCGGGCGGTCCCCCGGGTTGCGATGATTTTGAAACCAATGGCGTGAAATTTGGCCGCAACCGTTAGCATATCTGCTTTGTCACTATCCTTGACACTGATAAACACGGATCCTGAAGCCGGCAGTTTCTGTCCCGCACCCAGCTGTGATTTGGCGTAGGCCGTTCCGAATTGCATATCTATGCCCATCACCTCACCGGTTGATTTCATTTCCGGGCCGAGCAGAGTGTCCACACCCGGAAACCGGTCAAAAGGCAACACAGCTTCCTTGACGGACACGTGAACCGGTTTGGACTCCCGGTCCAATCCGAGGGATTTCAGGCTGAGCCCAAGCATCACTTTGGTTGCCAGTTTGGCCAACGGTACACCGGTGGCTTTGCTGACAAACGGAACCGTTCGGGAAGCCCGAGGATTGACTTCCAAAACATAAAGTTGCTCGCCTTTGATGGCATACTGGACATTCATCAGCCCGATAACCTTCAACTCGGCCGCCATGGCTTTGGTTGCCGCCGTAATTTCCTCGAGAATATCGGCGTCGAGACTGTAGGGCGGTAGCACGCAAGCAGAGTCTCCCGAATGAACGCCCGCGGCTTCAATGTGCTCCATTATGCCACCGATGATCGTGGTTTCACCGTCGGATATGGCATCAACATCGACCTCGATGGCATCTTCGAGAAATTTGTCGATCAAAATGGGATGTTCGGGGGAGGCCATGATAGCCAGTCGGCTGTAACTCTCCAAGTCGCAGCGATCGTATACAATTTTCATGGCTCGGCCGCCCAGAACGTAGGACGGTCGGACAATAACAGGGTAGCCGATAGCATCTGCAATTTCCAGGGCATCCGCCACCGAAACTGCCGTGCCGTTTTCCGGCTGAACCAGCCCCAATTTTTTGAGCATCAACTGAAACAGCTCGCGGTCTTCGGCCCGATCGATGCTCTCCGGCTGGGTTCCGAGAATCGGTACACCCTCCTTGTGCAGCCCCACAGACAAGTTTAACGGCGTCTGCCCGCCAAATTGCACAATTACCCCGTCGGGTTTTTCGGTCGCCACAATCTGAAGCACATCTTCTTTTGTGAGTGGCTCGAAATAGAGTTTGTCGGAGGTATCATAGTCCGTACTGACCGTCTCGGGATTGCTGTTGACCATGATGCTTTCCACCCCCTCTTCCTTAAGAGCAAAAGAGGCGTGGACGCAGCAATAATCGAATTCAATTCCCTGGCCGATTCGATTCGGTCCGCCACCAAGAATCATCACCTTCTTGCGGTCCGACACCCGGGCTTCATTTTCGGTTTCATAGGTGGAGTAGTAGTAGGGAGTCGCCGCCCGGAATTCGGCGGCACAGGTGTCCACCAATTTATATACCGGCTGGATTCCAAGCTGCAGGCGAAGGCGACGGACGTCATCCTCATTACCACCGATCAGATGGGCCAGCTGAATGTCGGAGAACCCGAATGATTTTGCCCGCTGCAGCAGCGCTGCCGACGGCGGATGACTACGCTCCTGCTTTATCTGCTTTTCAAGGGTGAGGATGTCTTGCAACTGGTATAAAAACCAGGGATCTATCCCGGTGAGATCATAAATCGCCTCGATCGACATTCCGGAAAGTAGAGCGTAACGCAGGAAAAAAAGACGCTGGGAGTTTGGAATCGCCAATTTCTGCTCGATCTCGCCCTGCGATAAGCACTGTTCATCAAGGGCGTCAATATTCCACAGATCCTTCCCGTCGGCGCCGAAGCCATAACGGCCAATTTCAAGTGACCGGATTCCCTTCTGCAAGGCCTCTTTGAACGTGCGCCCGATCGACATGGTCTCTCCCACCGATTTCATGGCGGTGGTCAGAACGTCCAATGTTTCGGGGAACTTCTCAAAGGTCCAACGGGGAATTTTGACGACACAATAATCGAGTGTGGGTTCGAAAGACGCGTAAGTCTCACCGGTAATATCGTTGGGTATCTCATCCAGGCTATAACCGACGGCGAGTTTTGCCGCGATCTTGGCAATCGGAAATCCGGTCGCTTTGGACGCCAGGGCGGAGCTTCGCGACACCCGGGGGTTCATTTCCACAACGATCATCTCTCCGTTCTCCGGATTGATGGCAAATTGGACATTGGACCCCCCCGTATCGACACCGATCTCCCGCATGATGGCAATGGAGGCATTGCGCATCATTTGATATTCCCTGTCACTGAGGGTTTGAGCCGGTGCTACGGTAATACTGTCTCCAGTGTGGATTCCCATCGGGTCCATATTTTCAATCGAACAGACAATGACCACATTGTCGTTCCTGTCCCGCATGACTTCAAGTTCGTATTCCTTCCACCCGAGTACCGACTGCTCGAGCATGACCTGGTGAATAAGACTGGCGTCCAATCCTGCCTGGGAAAGGGTTTCAAGCTCTTCGGGGTTGTAGGCCACGCCGCCGCCGGTTCCCCCGAGAGTGTAGCTCGGACGAACGATGATGGGAAATCCGATCTCATCACTGATCTGCTTCACATCAATCATATTCGTGGCGATGCCGCTCCGGGGAATCTTAAGTCCGATGCGATTCATTGCGGAGCGGAACTGGTCCCGGTCTTCGGCTTTTTCAATGGAGGCAATGTTCGCCCCGATCAACTCGACGCCATAGCGGTCAAGAACGCCCATTCGAGCGACCTCAACGGCGGTGTTGAGCCCGGTTTGTCCCCCAATGGTTGGCAGGAGGGCATGCGGGCGTTCTTTCTCGATGATCATGGCCACTGTTTCGGGAGTAACCGGTTCGATGTAGGTTCGATCCGCCATTTCAGGATCAGTCATGATAGTGGCCGGATTACTGTTAACCAGAATGACTTCGAAACCCTCTTCTTTCAGGGCCTTGCATGCCTGGGTTCCCGAATAGTCGAATTCACATGCCTGACTGATGATTATGGGTCCGGCGCCGATGATCAGAATTTTGTTAATATCGCTGCGCTTGGGCATGGCTCTCACTCGGTTTTCAGCATCAACGTCGCTTACTGTTTGTCGATAAGGTCTTTGAAACGGTTAAAAAGATAGCGCGAATCGTGGGGGCCGGGAGCGGCCTCGGGATGGTACTGAACCGCAAAGAGAGGGACGCTCAGGTGGCGGAATCCCTCAAGGGTATTGTCATTCAAATTAATATGGGTGATTTCCACGTCATTGCCTCTGATTGACTCCAGATCAACGGCGAATCCATGATTCTGGGACGTAATCTCGATCCGACCAGTCAACAGATCTTTCACCGGTTGATTGGCACCCCGGTGACCGAACTTAAGCTTGAAGGTCTTGCCGCCCAGGGCCAGCCCGAGAAGTTGGTGCCCGAGACAGATTCCGAACATGGGCCGGAAACCAATCAGATGCTGGATCGTCTCGATGGCATCGGTAACGGGTTCGGGATCACCAGGCCCGTTGGACAGAAAAATCCCGTCAGGAACCAAGGCCTTGACAGTTTCGGCAGCGGTGGCCGATGGGACCACCACAACTTCGAAGCCTTCCTTTTCTAAACACCTGAGAATATTAAATTTGATGCCAAAATCGAATGCTACGATGCGGCGTTTTGCACCGCGGTTGCGCCAAACGCTGATATCCAGAGGCGTATCATTCGTTAATGCTTCCGGCCGCCCTTCGGACCAGTAATAGGGCATTGTGGTCGTCACACTCCGGGTAAGATCCTGTCCCGCCATGGTCGGGATCTCGTTGGCTCGGGCCACCAGAGATGCAGGATCCAAGTCCTCAGTGGACACAACGGCCCGCATGGCTCCGGCATTGCGGATATGCCGGGTAAGGGCGCGGGTATCGAGATCCTGGAGGCCCAGAATACCCTGAGACGTCAAGTAATCGGCCAGAGTGCTCGTAGCTCTGAAATTGCTGGGATATGGTTGATATTCTTTGATGATAAAAGCGGCAACCTGGATGCGCCCGGATTCGATGTCATCAGGATTGATGCCGTAGTTGCCCACCAGAGGATAAGTCATGACCACCATCTGGCCCCGATAGGAAGGATCTGTGAGGACTTCTTGGTAGCCGGTCATGCTTGTGTTGAAAACCACCTCGCCGGTGGCTTCACCGGATCCGGTAAAGGATCTGCATGGAAATGTGCGCCCGTCTTCAAGGGCCAATATTGCGTTCATGGTGATGTCTTCAGCTGTTTAATCTGTCCTGTCACTTGAGAAATGCCTGTGAGATCTGGTCTATTAGCAGTTAAAGGGCCCCAGTGCAAGGCGCATGACCTCCGTTCGGAAATTTCAGGAAATCTTTTCAGCGTTGGCGAAATTTTCGGCTTGGATTGTCGCGTTCAGGACGATGAACAGTGGGCCGAGCTCCCTTTCAATGATCAACGTCCAGCAGGCGATCCAGCAAATTGTTTAAGACGGTGTTGGCTGAAGCAAAACGGTTACGATCCGCCAGCATGATCTCTGGACTCTGAACGTAAAGGCTGCCGTCAATTTCGCTCCGGCAATGGTGGATCAGCCGCTCAAGGCCACGAGGAGTGACCTCGAGATGAAATTGCAGCCCAACGATCCGCTCATCGAGTACGAAACCCTGATTTTCGCAGGCCGCACTGCGCCCCAGGTGAATGGCCCTTTCGGGAAGGTCGAATGTATCACCGTGCCAATGAAGCGCTAGAAAACCGTCCGGAAGGGCCGCCGAAATGGTGGCCCTTCCCGCCTCATCTGTCTTGCGAACGGGGAACCAGCCGATCTCTCGATAGGCGTTGCGGCGGACACAGGCGCCCATTGCATCAGCGATGAGCTGGGCACCGAGGCAAATGCCGAGAACTGTCTTGCGTTGCGCGATGGCTTGGCGGATGAGTCTTTTTTCTTCTTTCAGCCAGAGATACAATACCTCTTCGGCGACGTTCATCGGACCGCCCATAATGATCAGCCAGTCCAATTCTTCAACGGATGGCAGATCTTCATTAAGAAAGTGTCGCGTCCCACGGATCGTCATACCGGCCGCCTCGGCCCAGGCTCTAATCGTACCGATATCCTCAAATGGAACGTGTTGAAGGTAGTGCAATCGCTTCATCGCAACATCCATCCCCACAAGGTTAACTCATGGGTGTATTTACAACCAAGCCCCAGGTGCCGCACGATGAACATTGGGATCCACATTGAGCCGTGTCTTCTTAAATGGTAATCTAGGGATCGAGATATTCCAATGATTCCCTCCTGCAATCGATCATTTGGCGGGCATCGCCAACGGCAAAAAGCTTAGGAGCGGCGGTCCGGTAAAGAAAAGACCTCATAATATATTTCTTTCTATTAGGCAACAAGCGTGGCATACGAAAACCAAATGTTGATTGGAATATCGGTATGAATCGCGCGTTTCCGTCACCGTATTGTCGGCGTGCCCCCTTTCATAAACCCAACAGGTTGCATCCTTGGCGTCGATGAGTTGATTTCATTGCCGATTTACGCTAAATTATAGTCTTTAATCATCTTAGGTGTATTCTAACCAACCATACCGATCGGCCGTGTTCCAACCGGAAGCCGAAGTGGAGAGTGACGATGGGATTAAAACTTAAAATGACGATCGACAGCGCCAAACACGTCGACACCGGCATCTGGCGGGCCACGCTCGAACCGGATGACGCCGCCACACTGGGTGAGTGCGCAAGCCGATCGGGACCGTTCAGCGTATTGTTAATAGAATCCGAGGTGGATTTTAACCAGGCTTCTCAAGCCATTACCTTTGACCCCGATCGCGTCATTCTTCTGAATATCGGCAGCACAGACCAGGTGATCATATTGAGCACCGATGACATCGATCCGCCAAGGATCGTGGATTCGGAAAAATTGACCCCGGCAGAACCGAACGAAACGCCGGACGAAAAACCGCAGACACCGACGGCCGACGATCAGAAAAAAGAGAAAAATGCGGAATTCGAGCTGTCTCAAACACTGGCCACCGGTGACAAACTGTTTCTCAGCGAGCTGACGGTAGATGTTCGAGATCTGGGAGAAAAACTGCTGTCGGAAATCCGCAGCCTGTTCCCCGGCGAACTGAACTATGAGCCCCGTTCAGCCAAATTCGACGAAACGCCCGAAATTTTCTGGACAATAAAAGTCCTGCCCCACGAGAAAGCACTCCGAATCACCGTTCGTGGCGCCCCGGATGACTTCGACCAGACGTCCGCATTCGACCTGCAAATTGACAAATTCGGCTATTCGGCATTCCTTATCACACGGTTCAGCCAAATTCCCAGCGCAATTTCCATACTCAAACAGGCCCATCTGAACATGGAATAACTCATGCCCGCAAATACTCTCCCCGCCGACCTCGCCAGGGAAGCCCATGCGAAATGGCAAGCCTTGGAGGTGGCGGCCGTGGAAAACGGCACGACCCTTTCACTCTCAACCGAACTGCAACAGGCCGCCTGCCACGTTTTTGCTTTCAGCGATTTTGTCGCTGAAACCTGCGTCCGCAACCCTCTGCTTCTCATGGAATTGGCAGCCAGCGGAGATCTTGAGAATCCCTACCAGACCGGTGCGTATACCGATAAATTACGTCCGTTGTTGGCCCAAGTCGATGAAGACGTGCACCTCGAAAAAACCCTGCGACGATTCAGGCAGCGTGAGATGGTCCGCATTGCATGGCGCGACCTGTGCGGATGGGCGGACCTGTTCGCCACTATGGCCGAGCTGACAAGCCTGGCCGAGGCCTGCATCGAAGAGACGCATGCCTTCATCCACCGTCAGCTCTGCACGATCTATGGCGTACCCGTATGCCAGGACGGAACGCGACAGACGCTCGTCGTTCTCGGTATGGGTAAGCTCGGCGGTGAAGAACTCAACTTTTCATCCGACATCGACCTCATCTTCGCCTACCCTCAGAGTGGTGAAACCTCCGGCGGTGAAGCGCCTGTGAGCAACGAAGAGTTTTTCATGCGCGTCTGTCGACGGTTAATTCAGGCGCTCGGAAAAGTCACGGCAGATGGGTTCGTGTTCCGGGTCGATGTGCGCCTGCGACCTTTCGGTGAAAACGGCCCTTTGGCGATGAGCTTCGACGCCATGGAGCACTATTATCAGCAGCAAGGGCGAGAATGGGAGCGCTACGCCTGGATCAAGGCCCGGGTAGTTGCCGGAGACCGGAATGCCGGCAAG
The DNA here is from genome assembly GCA_963848135.1 of uncultured delta proteobacterium. Taxonomy (GTDB): domain Bacteria; phylum Desulfobacterota; class Desulfobacteria; order Desulfobacterales; family SG8-13; genus JARFQH01. Next base: position 831,634 of record CAWKCK010000003.1, on the reverse strand, counting down.
CAATTGCTGGAACGAATGAACCCTTTCGTCTACCGCCGCTACCTCGACTATGGTGCCTTTGAATCCCTTCGGGACATGAAGCAACGGATCAGTCTCGAAGTGAAACGGATGGGGGTGAAGGGTGACATTAAACTCGGGCGCGGCGGCATTCGTGAAATCGAATTTTTCGGGCAGGTCTTTCAGATGATTCGCGGCGGAATCAACCCGAAACTACAGCAACGCCGCATATTGACTCATCCTGACAATTTTGGAATCAGGTAATATCGTCCCGGTGGAAGTGTGCTCTTCTCTGCGGTCAGCCTATATTTTTTTAAGGATTCTTGAGCATCGCCTCCAGGAAATCGCCGATAAACAGACCCATCAATTACCTATCGATCCCGCAGCCAGGCAACGACTGGCGCTTGCCATGGGAATCACAGAACTTTCAGATTGGGAAAGAGCGCTTGAAACCCACCTCAACAACGTGCATCGCCACTTTTCACTACTATTGGAATCGGGGGAGAAAAAAGTTACACCCGATGACATCGATCGGGCCCTGGGCGCCCTCTGGATGGGCCTCTTAGAGGAAAACCAGCGCCAAAACGTTCTGGCCACCGTTGGATACGATGACCCGGGTAAAGCCGTAGAGACAATCGACCGGGTGCGTGGTGAATTGACCCAGCGGCCCCTCGGCAAGGAAGGGCGCGCACGCCTGGACAAGCTGATGCCGCTGCTGATAAAAACGTCAGGTGCGAGCGCCGACCCCCTGATCACTCTGAACCGCATCGCGGAACTCGTCAAGTCCATTGGCGGTCGAGCATCCTACCTGGCACTGCTGCTGGAAAACCCCGGCATCCTCGACCATCTATTCAGATTATCAGGCGCCAGCTCACTCATTGCCACCTTTCTGGCCCGCCATCCGGTGTTGCTGGACGAATTACTCGACCCCCGCACCCTGTATGCCCCCCCTAAAAGGGCTGAGCTCTTACAAGAACTTCGGTTTCGCCTCGAGCAACTGCCGGATGATTTTGAATACTTGATGGAAGCACTGCGGGTCTTCAAACAAGTCAATGTCCTGCGGGTAGCGGCAGCCGATGTCACCGAAGTGCTGCCACTGATGCGGGTGAGCGATCATTTGTCTGACATCGCCGAGGTTTCAATCGGCGAAGTGCTCACGCTGGCCAATCGACATCTGATAGCTAAACACGGAACGCCGACCGGTGCCACAGGCGAAGAGAGTTCCATTGCAAACTTTGCGGTCATCGCATACGGCAAATTGGGCGGCCTTGAACTCGGTTACGGCAGTGATCTCGATCTGGTCTTCCTCCACTCGGCGTCCGAGGGACAAACAGTAAACGGCCCCACTCCTATCGATAACCACCAATATTTTGCGCGTCTCGGACAGCGAATTATTCATATCCTCACGGCGCATACCCAGGCCGGAATATTATATGATACCGACATGCGTTTGCGACCGAGCGGCAGTTCGGGGGTCCTGGTCAGCCATATCGATGGCTTCGCAGACTACCAGACGAATACCGCCTGGACATGGGAGCACCAGGCCCTTATCAGGGCCCGGGCCATTGGTGGCGACCCCCAGCTTTGCAAACAATTCGAAAACATCCGCAGGCACGTCCTGGCCCACCGCCGCGACAGGAAAAAACTGCGGGCCGAAGTGCGAGAGATGCGCATGAAGATGCGCCGCGAACTACTCGAACCAGAAACCGATGTTTTCGATATCAAACAGGACACTGGCGGAATCGTGGATATTGAATTTTTGGTTCAATACCTGGTGCTGAGCCATGCCAGCGACCACGAAGAACTTCTGGAATGGACCGATAACGTTCGCTTGATACACACCCTGATCGAAACCGATGTTATCCATGAATTCGACGCACATATTCTCAAGCACGCGTACTTGATCTATCGGGCCGTCGCCCACAAACTCAGCCTGCAAGAAAAGCCCGCCCGAGTACCCGCGGAGAGGTTCTGTCTGCTGCGTAACAAGATCGAACATATATGGCGCGCTTTCTTCGATTAGAAGATCGATATGACAATTTTGTAACACCCATTTTGCGACACAGATCAGGCATCAGGCCAGCGCCTTAAAGTGGCCTATTTTCTCCTCTTCGTGATAGCCGCCAGCGCACCTCCCCAGCGAATCCTTCCTGTCCCACGGTGAGAGGGATGGACTCAAAAGAGCAATCAGGACGCGGTCGTAAAAACCCGCCCAGGCAGGGAATAATCGGATTGAAGGTACAAAGTTGACGTAACTTTTTACTAAATTTACAAATGGTTATCGCGCCACAAAGCGCAACCACCCAATAGCACCCAAAATGGGCGGTTGCGCCCGCCACTAAAAAGTACACCTCTCTTTTGAACACAGGACAGACATATTTGTAATATTTGCGACTAAATCTTTACAAATATGTAAATCTTGATTCGCTCCCAAGACAACTGCCCACGCCCAATTCGTTGATAACACCAGCGCTTCGTTGGAAGATACCCGGTGGCACGTCCATTGCACAGGATAAATTTCGTATTTCTGAGTCCAAGGGAGCCGAAATGGGAACTGCCGGAATGATCGCACGCCAGGATAATAGGGCCGCAATACTGTGCCAGGAGCGGGACGCCCTGCTTTTAAAACTGCCCAATCTCAAACCCCGGGTTTTTATGGAGCGGCTTGCCCAAATTATCGATGAATATTTCAGGGAAAGATTTGAAACTAGTATGATCGGCCCCCACCTCGGAATTGCAAAGAACCCATATGTTTTTATTGCCCTGGGTGGATATGGCCGGGGAGAGCAATGTGTTCACTCGGACATCGATTTTTTGTTTTTATTTAAAAAAAATGTCCCAGAGGGTGCTGAATCCCTCATTCAGGAAATCGTTTATCCCCTGTGGGATGTCGGTCTGGATGTCGGCTATGCCACCCGTTCTCTGAAAGAGTGCCTTAAACTGGCACGGGAAGATTACGAGATTCTCACCCCCTTGCTGGATGCCCGCTTCATCTGCGGAATGTCCCCCCTGTATACAGAGCTCCTGGAGCAGCTCCACCGCAAAGTATTGCAACGGCACTCAAGAAAAGTTGTCGATTGGCTGATCGAAACCAACCGTCAACGGCACGTCAATTTCGGTGATTCCACCTATCGATTGGAACCGAACCTCAAAGATGGCCAGGGCGGCCTGCGTGATTACCATACGATGCTCTGGTTATCACGCATAAAATATCATCTCAAACAACCGCGGGACCTGGAATATTCCGGTCACCTCACCCATGCCGAATACCAGGGCTTGACACAAGCGCTGACGTTTATCTGGAATGTACGCAACCGGTTGCATTTCTTGTGCGGCCGAAAGTGCGACCAACTCCACTTTGAAAACCAGCTCAAGTTGGCCGAATCATTAAATTATAACAAAAACAACGGCCACCAGCCCGTAGAGGTCTTTCTCGGTGATCTGCATGGACAGATGGATCTTATCAAACAACAGCATTTGATGTTCCTCTATGAACTCGGATACACAACCAAAGGCCGCCCCCGTAAACAACCCCTAAAAAATACCCAGATCGACGGACTGATGGTGGAACGGGATGCGTTGAATTTCAATTCCACGGAAGTCGTACTTCAGCGGCCGGAACTCCTGATCAACATCTTCGAAGAAAGCCTCCGACTCAAAATACCCCTCAGCACTGAAGCCAAACGTATAGTCAGAGAATTCAATTATTTGGCCGACAATGCTTTTGTCAACAGAGTTGAAACCGTAAAAGCCTTTGAACGTATCCTGCTGTCTCCAGCACCGGTGTTCAACGTTCTCAAAGAAATGTTGAACACGGGCTTTTTGGTACGGTTAATCCCCGAGATGGCGAACGTCGTTAACCAGATTCAGTACGACGAATACCACCTGTACCCCGTCGATAAACACTTGCTGCGAACCGTTCAAACCATCAAGAATTTCGATGGCAACCAAGCCGGTCATGACCATCCCCTCTGCGCCGAGATTTACAAAAAACTGAAGCGCAAGAAGCTTCTTCTCTGGGCGGCCCTGTTACATGATATCGGGAAAGGAGTGGAAAGCGACGACCACTCCGACACCGGTGCCGAATTGGTCCGCAATATCCTGGCTGCTAAAGGGATGCGGCCGGAAGAGATCGATACGGTTACGTTCCTGATCCAGAAGCACCTATATCTGATCAAGACAGCCACCCGCAGAGACATCCACGATGAAGAAACAGCCATTGTCTGTGCCAGGGAGATCGAAGATCCTGAACGGTTGAAGATGCTCTATCTGTTAACCGTTGCCGACTGCACGGCCACCGGTCCTAATGCCTGGAATCACTGGACGGCTATCCTGCTGCGAGACTTATTTTTGAAGGTACTCAACGTACTTGAACGCGGTGAATTAGCGTCCCGCGAAACTGTGGAGGGAATTGAGCGAAAAAAGGAACGGGCGCTGGCAGCTGCCACAACCGCAGAGGAAAAACAGGAATTTGAAAGCCTCTTCAAGGTCCTTTCTCCACGATATCTGATTTACGCCACACCGGATCAAATTCTGGAAGATATTCGTCGCTACCAAAATTTGGGTCAGCGCGCCTTTGTCTGGAACATCACGCGAACAGCGGACGCGCGAACCCGGACTGTAAAAATCTGCGCGCAGGACCGACCCGGATTGTTTTCAAAAATTGCCGGTGTGTTTACGCTTAACAACATTGACATTGTCGACGCTCAAATTTTCACCTGGCGCAACCGGATCGCGGTCGATATCTTCGAAGTCAAACCGCCGCCGGACCAACTGTTCGAGGAAGAACGCTGGATCACTGCCGAAAAAAACCTACAAGACGCTTTGAGCGACAGTTTGGACCTGACATCGGAACTGTATAAAAAAGTTTCCCGCTATCGCAAAAGAAAAGCTCCACCCAACAGGCGACCGAACCGTGTCGAGGTGGACAATGACAGTTCGAGTTTTTTCACGATCATTGAAGTCTTCGCCTATGATTACCCCGGACTGTTGTTCAACATTACCGATGCCCTCTACTTTTGTCAGCTCGATATCTGGGTGGCAAAAATAGCCACAAAAGTCGACCAGGTGGTCGATGTATTTTACGTCAGAGATTTCGATGGGCAGAAGGTGGACGATCCGAATCAGGTGGACAATATAAAAGAAAATGTCACAAAACGTTTGGCCCGCAAAGCTCGGATTTAACGGCTGATCATATCCGGCCTGCAAAGCGGCGCAAAGGCTTTGGCGCGATATGGCCCCGAGAATCGATTGCCTGCAGGGGCTCCAGGCGCATGACAAGTGCTGGGCGCCGCGATGGACAATACATTTAAAAAAGAAGGAGGACACGGAACACGATGAGAATGAAACCCTGGGTGCTTGCAGCCCCCCTGTTATTGGTCCCTTTTTCTTCCGCTTTTGCCGCCGACGGGCTGAACTCGGGCGATACGGCCTGGATAATTGTGTCAACGGCCTTGGTGATGATGATGACCCCGGCCGGACTGGCGCTTTTTTACGGTGGTCTCTCCCGGTACAAGAACCTTCTTAACACCTTCGCCATGACGATGGTGGCCTATTGCCTCGGCAGCGTGATTTGGATGCTGTGGGGCTACAGTCTGGCTTTCGGACCGGATAAAGGCGGCATCATCGGTGGTCTATCGCATGTCTTCATGAACGGTATCGGTGTCGATAGCCTGTCAGGTTCGATTCCGACAATCGTGTTTGCCCTGTTTCAAATGACTTTTGCCTGTATCACTGTTGCTCTGGTGCTTGGCTCGATTGTCGATCGTATGAAATTTTCCGCTTGGATCGTTTTTACCGGACTTTGGCTTACATTTATCTATTGTCCCATTGCCCACTGGGTTTGGGGTGGCGGTTGGATGGGCAGCATGGGCGCCCTCGACTTCGCCGGCGGGACAGTGGTTCACATAAACGCCGGGGTCGCCGGCCTGGTTCTGGCACTCGTCCTTGGGAAACGGATCGGTTATGGAAAAGATGCGATGTTCCCGTCAAGCATAGCACTCACGGCACTGGGGGCGGCCCTGTTGTGGTTTGGGTGGTTCGGATTCAATGCCGGCAGCCAATTGGCAGCAGACGGGATTGCGGCATCGGCATTTATGGTAACCAATACCTCCGCCGCCATTGGCGCTCTGGCGTGGATGTTCGCCGAATGGGCTGTGAGCAAGAAACCGACCGTTCTTGGCATGGCCTCCGGAATTGTGGCTGGTCTGGTGGCGATCACGCCAGCGGCCGGTTTCGTTAACATGCCGGCAGCGCTAGTGATTGGTGCCGTCGCTGGGCTTTTAGGATTCTACAGTGTCGCCGTTGTCAAACAGAAACTCGGTTACGACGATTCACTCGACGCCTTCGGTGTCCACGGTGTCTGCGGCATCTGGGGCGCCTTGGCCACGGGCCTTTTCGCCAATCCGGCCGTCAACGAAGCCGGCACCGGGCTGTTTTATGGCAATCCTAAGCAGTTATGGATTCAGATCATTTCAATTGTCGCAACCGCCATATTCACAGCGGTCGGAACTATCGTACTTATTTATATCACCAAATTCGTCACTGGTGGCCTGAGGGTCGACCCGGACAGTGAAATCGAAGGACTGGATAGCGCACTGCATGGCGAACGGGGATTCGAAATCCTGTAACGCTCCGACCGCACTTTGGAAAGTGTTGACACAACTAACGGTATAAAATGAAGAGGAGAGGCGATGAAAAAAATAGAGGCCATAATCAAACCGTTCAAGCTAGATGACGTCAAAGAGGCGCTAAACGAAATCGGCATTCAGGGTATGACCATAACCGAAGTGAAGGGATACGGCCGCCAGAAAGGCCACAAGGAAATCTACCGTGGGGCGGAATACATCGTGGATTTTATCCCCAAAATAAAGATTGAAATTGTGGTCGAAGCCGAGCGTGCGGACCAGGTCATGGAAAAAATCCGCGAGGCAGCCAGCACGGGGAAAATCGGTGATGGCAAGATTTTCGCCTCCCCGATCGAAGAAGCGATTCGTGTCAGGACCGGGGAAACAGGCAAAGATGCCATTTAAACGCTTTAACCACTTTAGCCGCCCGTTATCAGGACAAGGCACGGTAATCATATTCAATGCAATTAAAATGCATACACGCAATTTAACTTACAGCACCAGAAGGAGGATTTCATGACACCCAAAGACGTATTGGAAATCGCCAAAACAAAAGGCGCGAAAATGATGGACTTGCGCTTTATGGATTATCCGGGATTGTGGCAGCACTTTTCCGTCCCAATCAGTGAACTGGGGGAATCATGCTTTGAAGATGGCTTTGGTTTCGACGGCTCCAGCATTCGCGGCTGGCAACCGATCAATGCCAGCGACATGCTCGTGATTCCAGATCCGACCACCGCGAATATGGACCCGTTTTTCGCGGAACCGACCCTTACCCTGATCTGCAACATCGTCGATCCGATAACCCGGGAGTCCTACACCCGTGACCCCCGCTACATTGCCCAGAAGGCGGAAGCCTACCTGAAGAGCACCGGCCTCGGCGACACGGCTTATATCGGACCGGAAGCCGAGTTCTTCATTTTCGATAACATTCGTTTCGAATCTGCCACAAACCGCGCATTTTACGAAATCGATTCCGTCGAAGGCGTCTGGAACACCGGCCGGGATGAGTGTCCCAACCTCGGCTACAAACCACGCCACAAGGAAGGATACTTCCCGGTACCGCCGATGGACAAATTCCAGGATCTGCGCACCGAAATGGTGCTGACACTCGAAAGCCTTGGCATCGACGTTGAAGCCCAGCATCACGAGGTAGCCACTGCCGGACAGGCAGAAATCGACATGCGTTTCAAACCCCTGTTGCAAATGGCCGATCAACTGATGTGGTTTAAGTACGTTTTGAAGAATGTCGCCAACCGTCACGGCCACACCGTCACCTTCATGCCCAAACCTCTGTTCGAGGACAACGGAACGGGCATGCACACGCACGTCAGCATTTGGAAGGAAGACAAGCCTGTGTTCGCCGGTGACAAATATGCCGGGGTATCACAGGAAGCCCTTTATGCCATCGGGGGCATCTTGAAACACTGCAAGGCGCTGTGCGCGTTTACGAATCCGACCACCAATTCATATAAACGATTGGTGCCGGGTTTCGAGGCTCCCGTCAACCTGGCTTATTCCAGTCGGAACCGCAGTGCCGCGATCCGCATCCCCATGTACTCATCGTCACCGAAGGCCAAGCGGATCGAATTCAGGACCCCGGATCCTTCCTGTAACGGCTATCTTGCGTTCTCGGCCGTACTGATGGCCGTTATCGACGGCATTCAGAACAAAATCGATCCGGGCGATCCACTCGATAAGAACATTTACAACCTGCCGCCCGAAGAACTGGCCCTGGTCGAATCGGCACCGGGTTCCCTGGAAGAATCTCTTGCTGCGCTGAAGGCGGATCATGAATTCCTGCTCAAGGGGGATGTGTTCACCCAGGATGCCATCGACATGTGGATCGAGTACAAAATCGAAAATGAAGTCAATCCGATCAACCTGAGACCGCATCCACACGAATTTTTCCTCTACTACGACATCTAAGCCTCCCTCTCCCAAAAAAGGCATGCGCCCTGAATAACGCAGGGGGGCGCATGCCGCCCCTCTATATCAAAAGGTGAATGATGTGGAGCGTGCGCCCCCACGGGTGAGACCGCTCATATCCGAACCGCCACGCCAGGTGGATTTTACACCTTCTCATCCCAGGAAAAACCCCACAGTTGACAGGCAACACAATGGTTGCATATTAAGAAAATCAGGCAAACCAGAAAACCAAGAAATGCTCCGCATCGGAAGACCGACCGGAATACTATACGAACCTGAAAGGCCGGTGGGGCGCAAAAAATGTGAAATGGAACTGGACGACAATGAGTACAAATTCAGACAGACGGTTCAGTCGTAGAATCGACTTGGAGTGCCCGATTACCTTTTCTCGATTCAATTCAAACAAAATCCACCGCGCTGTTGCAAAAAACTATACGCCGTCCGGCATGTACTTTGAAGCGAACACACACTTCAATCCCGGTGCATACCTCATCATCCACAGACAGCCCTGCTCCGGCCCGTTTGACTGTGCCATCTGCGAACGGGTCGCATCAATCCTACTCACTGAAGTCCGCTGGTCGGAAATATTGGAAAAAACCGGGGTCAAAGCCTTCGGTATGGGAGTCAAGAGTCTGACACCCTATTAACGGTAATGGCGGTATACAACGCCGTACTTCTTGGCTTTGTAGGCGAATTTTCGCACAGTTGTCTTGAGCAGATCGGCGGCCTGGGTAATGTTGCCGCGGGTATTTTTGAGCGCATCCACGATGATTTCCCGCTCCAGATTGGAAACCGCCTCTTCCAGGGAAAGGGCGGGAAGAGTATCGGATTCAACACCGGTCTGCAGGGTCGGCGGTAGATGGTAGCTGTGAATCACCCCTTCTTCGCACAGCAGGACAGCCCGTTCGATACAATTCTCCAGTTCGCGCACGTTACCGGGCCAGTGATAGTTCATGAGCATATCGATGGCGGGGGTTGAAAAACGACGGATATCTTTGTCGTTTTCCTGGGCGTATTTTTCGAGGAAATGATCAGCCAGAAGCAGGATGTCGGTCTTGCGCTCTCTCAAGGGCGGCATGTAGATCGGAAATACATTGAGCCGGTAGTAGAGATCGCCGCGAAATGTCCCTTCTTCTACGGCCTCTTCCAAATTCTTATTGGTAGCGGCGATAACCCTGACGTCGACCTTGATGTTTTTGTGCCCTCCGACCCGTTCAATCTCTTTCTCCTGCAACACACGTAAGAGGCTGGCTTGGACATCTAGGCCGATCGCACCAATTTCATCCAGGAAAATGGTCCCCTTGTTGGCCATTTCGAATTTGCCCTGTTTCTGCCTGATGGCCCCGGTAAAAGCGCCCCTTTCGTGCCCAAACAGCTCACTTTCAATTAAATTAATCGGTAAAGCGGCACAGTTGACCTTAACGAAGGCATTCTTGGCACGATGGCTATTGTAATGAATCGAGTTGGCAGCCAATTCTTTACCCGTACCGCTTTCACCGCGGATGAGAACGGTGGCATTGCTCTTGGAAACCTGAAAAATCATTTGGAAAACCTCCCGCATCTTGTTACTGTTCCCGATGATGTTTGTGATGCGATACTTGTTTTCCAATTCCTTTTTGAGCCTACGGTTCTCTTCGCGCAACTGCTCTTTTTCGCGCTGTATGGTCTCCAGGTTGATCACATGTTGGGCCACCATTGTGGCGACGACAGAAAGCAGCTTCTTACCTTCGCCAAGATTGTATTCTTCATCATACCATCGGTCGACACTCAATGCGCCGACAACCTGATTGCCTTTTTTTATCGGTGTGCAGAAAAATGACAATTCCTTAAAGTCTTTTGACTTGCGGGACGCTGTCCGGTCGAGGAAATGGGGTTCTTCGCTGATTTTGGGAATGGCAATTGCTTTGCCGGTCTGAATGACGCGACCGGTTATCCCTTCACCGAGGCGGTATTTAACCCGCGATACCGCACTTCTGGATATTCCGTGAGCCACCTCGATATGAATCTCGTTTCGCAGAAGATCGAATATCGTTATCGTGCCCCTCTGCATCTGCAGAGATGTGGACAAAATATCCAGAACCTTATATAGGGATTTTTTAAGCTCAAGGTGTTCGTTCAACGCTTTGCTGATTTCATACAACAGCGTTATCTCTTCAAATCTTTTAATCTCATCCATCAACGTTACCGTGCATTCAGTGAATTGACATTTAATTACGTTGGTATGGCATCCAGATAATACAATATTGTAATATTAACCCCTTAGATGACAAAATCAACAAAAAATAACGTGTTGCGGCCATAAGACGACGCGCGATGTGCTCTGTTGGCTCTTACTCCTGAAACAAGGGTCACCGCCGCAACCCTTAACTTAAAACGCTATCCGACATGCCAGCCTGCCGCTATTGGGGTCAGACGGAAAAGCGGTAACGATTTTGGAGTATGTTAGTAATCGCCCGCGCGGCTTGGCCGGGTGTCATTTTGTCTACGGCGATGGTAAAGTCGGCGGACTGAATATACAGGGGGTGACGCTCGTCGTAGAGCGAAACATAACTCTGACCCGGCGGCATGGCAATGCCCCGACTGTCCATGTTGTCGATCCTCGACAGCAGGCAATCGGGGTCCGCATCCAGGTGGCAGATCGTTCCGCCGGATTTAAGATGCCAAACGGCCTTTTCACTATAAACGACGCTGCCACCGGTAGCAATCACGTGAGCACAGACCGTGATTGACAGGATCGCACTCTCCTCGACCCGGCGGAACGCCATCAGACCGTCGCTGTCGATAATCTGCTGGAGCCGTCGCTTTTCGCGCGACTGGATTGTAATATCGGTGTCCATGAAGGCAAATCCCAATTGTTCCGCCAGTAAAACGCCAACGGTGGTTTTACCGACACCCGGCATGCCAATGAGAATGACATTCCTGTTTTCCGGCATAATCGAGTCCCCTTAGGTCGTGTTGATAACCCGTTAGTTTCACCATGGATAAGTTCTATTTTATCACCCCCTGAATAGATATCACAAATTTTTCGCGGTCAGGCATTCGTATGAGTCATAAGAACACAGCTTCTTCAGACCCCATCCTTCTGGGGGCCCACCTTTCGATTGCTGGGGGGCTTTGCAATGCTGTCCACCGCGCCAAAGCTTTGGGATGTAATGCCTTTCAGGTCTTTACTAAAAATACCAGCTCCTGGAAAGAACGGGTGCTCACGGCCGTCGACATAGCGGATTTTAAGACGGCTGCGGAAAAATCCGGTATCGTCCACACGGCCGCCCACACATCATACCTGATCAACCTGGCCTCACCGGATCGGGACAAGCGCTCAAAGTCGGGTCGGGCCCTCCGTGCAGAAATAAACCGTGCATCGCAATTGGGCATACCTTATGTGGTCATGCACCCGGGTGCGCATATGGGCTGCGGCAAAACAGAGGGAATCAGACGCCTCACCGAGGGTCTCAATCAGGTGTTAGCAGCAGTACCCGATGCCACAGTTCGCCTGCTTTTAGAAACCACTGCCGGCCAGGGAACTAGTCTCGGCCATCGTTTTGAACATATCGCCGAATTGATCCAGGGTGTCAGTCAAAAAGACCGAATCGGGGTCTGCCTCGACACTGCCCACATATTTGCCGCCGGCTATGACATCCGAACTCAAACCGCTTTCAATAAGTCGATGACGGATTTCGATACAATTGTCGGTCTCTACCATCTGCGCCTGTTGCATCTCAACGATTCGAAAAAAGAACTGGGTTCAAGGGTTGACCGCCACGAACATATCGGAAAGGGAACCATTGGTATCGAATGCTTCAGGCTGATCATGAACGATCCGTTCTTCAGATCTGTCCCGAAGATAATCGAAACGCCGAAAGGCGTTAAAGAAGAGGGTTGGGACGCGCGAAACCTTGAGTGGTTGCATTCCCTGGTCGCTTAAATGCCTTCATGTCAAATATCCTGCTTTTAAAAACAAGTTCCGAAATACGGAAAGCTGGTATCCGTTGGATGTTGTAAAAAATGTTCGAATAACAGCACGTTTTTTAACAACCGCTATGCCCTGTATGCATTGTATCTTTAGTGTGCCGCCGTTTTTCAAGTTATTCGACAAACCAGGGTATGTTTAAGGAAGATTATCTTTTAGAGTGAGTGCTGTCTGATCACATTTTGCCAAACATTGCATCGTTTTTGCTTTTACGATCGCGCTGTGTTAGGACTCTTTCGATAGCGCTAATAATTGCACTGCCGGAATCTGGAAAGCATGAAATCGATCCTGATTGTTAATGCACAAATCGTCAACGAAGGCCGCATAGAAACCGGTGATATATATGTGGCCAACGGTCGAATCTTGCAGCTGGGAGGCGATCTGTCATCGCAACATGCAACGATACTGATCGATGCCGGCGGTCAATTTGTGTTCCCCGGTATGATCGACGATCAGGTACACTTCCGTGAACCGGGCATGTCCCACAAAGGCGATATCCACACCGAATCCCGCGCAGCGGTCGCCGGCGGTATTACCAGCTTTATGGATATGCCGAATACTCTTCCGCCGACCACTACTCGGAAAAGAATGGAAGAAAAATATGCTCTGGCCGCGGGAAGATCGTTCGCGAACTATTCGTTCTACCTGGGCGGTACCAACGATAATATTGAGGAAATCAGGGCGCTTGACCCGGCCGCCACCTGCGGCATCAAAGTGTTCATGGGTGCATCCACCGGCAATATGCTGGTGGACAACCCACAAACCTTGGAACGCATTTTCGCGGAAACCCCGACATTGGTCGCCACCCACTGTGAAGACACGCCAACAATCCTGGCCAACGAAAAAAAAATGCGCTCCAGGTATGGTGAAGACGTGCCCATGCAGGTTCACCCCTATATTCGCAGTGAAGAGGCCTGTTTTCGATCTTCGTCTCTGGCGGTTGATCTGGCCCGAAAAAATGACACGCAACTGCACTTGCTGCATTTGACAACAGCCAAAGAAATGAGCCTGCTATCCGACCGTCGGCAACCCGACAAACGGATCACGGCCGAAGTCTGCATTCATCACCTGTTTTTCGATGAAGGATCTTACGCCGACCGTGGCACGCACATAAAATGTAACCCTGCCATAAAGACCCACAGTGATCGAATGGCCCTGGTTGAAGCGGTTGTGAATAACCAAATCGACGTGATAGCCACCGATCATGCCCCCCACACCCTGGCGGAGAAACAGAATTCTTATTTCAAGGCGCCGGCGGGCCTGCCGCTGGTCCAGGAGGCTCTCGTCTGTTTGCTGGAACATCATCACAATGGCACGTTTGACCTGCCCCTCATCGCCGAAAAAACCGCCCATGCACCCGCCCGGCTCTTCCGGTTGAAAGACCGTGGGTTCATTCGTGAGGGTTACTGGGCCGATTTGACGCTGATCGATCTGAACCGCCGGCACACTGTCGATAACCAGCCGATCCTTTCCCGCTGCGGCTGGTCACCCTTCGAAGGGCTCACCTTCCGGTCATCGGTGGCGGCGACCATCGTCTCCGGCCATCTGGCCTACCATCGTAATCTGGTGGATCCACAGCCTGCCGGGATGCGCCTGGAAATCGATCGTTAAGCCTATCAGGGGAGTCTTTACCGCATGCCAGAGGTGATAGAGGTTCAAAATCTCAACAAGCATTTCGATGGGAAACCCGCAGTCAAAGACATCTCGTTTTCCGTGGCCGAAGGGGAGTTTTTCGGCCTGCTGGGGCCCAACGGTGCCGGGAAAACCACCACCATACGGATGCTCTATGGCTTTACCCCGCCCTCTGGGGGCAAACTGCGTCTTTTCGGCCTCGACATCAGGGACAACTGGCGGCGCATCAAAAGCCGTATCGGTGTCTGCCACCAGGAAAACACGCTCGACCCGGACCTCACGGTGGAACAGAATCTGCGCGTTTTCGCCCGCTATTTTTCGATTTCCAATAAAATGGCTTCCGAAAGAGCCAACGATCTGCTTGAATTCTTTGCCCTGACCCATAAAAAAAAGGCCAAAGTCATGGAGCTGTCAGGGGGGATGGCCCGCCGCCTCATTCTGGCCCGAGCCTTGATCAACACACCCGACCTGCTCATTCTTGACGAACCGACGACGGGCCTAGATCCTCAATCCCGCCACCAGGTATGGGAAAAATTGAATGCCCTGAAGGACAGCGGTTTGACGGTCTTGATAACCACCCACTATATGGAAGAAGCCACCCGGCTCTGCGACCGCCTGGTGATCATCGATCATGGCCAGATTCTGGTGGAAGGCCCACCTGCCGAACTGATCCCCCGTCACGCCGGTCGTCATGTCATCGAGTTGGAGGGTCCGGATCAGGCGTTGCGGGATTATGTGAAAGAACATCGCATTGAGCACGATGACCTTGGCCGTCGCATGATTCTCTATGTACGGGAAGGAGAGGAGCTGGACGATACGATTCGCGAACGTTTTTGTTCCGATACATGCATTTTCCGAAACAGCAGTCTGGAGGATGTGTTTTTGCGATTGACGGGAAGGGAACTGAGAGAATGATCGATTTGTCCGCTTTTTCATGGCGGTTTTTAAGGGTGTGGGAACGCAATCTTATCGTCTATCGCAAAATTTGGAAGGTCAATTTCATCACGCCCCTACTCGAACCGCTTTTCTATATCCTGGCCTTCGGATTGGGTTTCAGCGGAATGATCGGTGATGTCCGCTACGGTGGCACCTCTCTGCCGTACACCGCCTTCATTGCCCCTGCGTTGATAGCCACCGCTGTTATGTGGAATGCTTTCTTTGAAACCACCTATGGTTCATTTGTGCGCATGTACTACCAGAAAACCTTTGACGGAATGCTCGCAACGCCCTTGTCGATAGAAGAGATCATTCTGGCAGAGATCGTCTGGAGTGCCACCAAAGCCATGGGGGCAACCACGATCATGCTGATGGTACTCGGGACGTTGGGCTATATCCAGTTTCCCTCCGGCCTGTTGCTGATCCCTACAGCCTTTCTCGGCGGCCTGGCCTTCGGGGCCGTGGGTATGTTTTTTACAGGAATCACGCCGACCATCGATATGTTCAACCTGCCGATTTTCCTGTTTGTCACACCGATGTTCCTGTTCAGCGGCACATTTTTCCCGGTATCCAACTTGCCGGGCTGGGCCCAGTCTTTGGCGTTGGCTTTTCCCCTCTATCATCTTACGGAATTGACCCGGCGGTTGAGTCTCGGTGCCAGCGAGACACCGGCGGTGATCAGTCTTGCCTATTTGGTCCTGTTTTTCCTCGTATTTACCATCCTCGGTCTGAAAACGATGCGCCATCGACTGATTAAGTGATACCTAAAGTGAGCGTTTCAAATTTTAAAATCAAACTATGATAGAATGCCTTATAAATGAAGCAGTTCCCCCTCCATTTAAAATTTGAAACGCTCACTTTAGGTGATAGTCTACTGTTTGTAAACCTTCATACCGGCTTTGGAATCCTGCACCACGTATCCGAGGGCCTGGATTTCATCCCGCAACCTGTCGGACAGCGCCCAGTCTTTCTCTGCCCGGGCTTTTTGTCTACTTTCAACAAGATTCTGAAGATTCTCGGGCAAGCGCTCGTCTTGTTCCACACAGTCAAGGTCGAGGCCCAGAACACGGTTGAAATCCAATACCGTTGCCAGTCGATCTGCCATACTGATATCGGCCTTTAATAATTCCTGCACGGCTGCCATGGCCCGCGGCAAGTTCAAATCATCGTTGATGGCCAGGAGAAATTTTTCCTTATAGGCCGCATGGATGGCACCATCTTCCTGGTTTAAGCTCATTAGGCCGCGAACCTGGTTCTGCAGATGCGCCAGGCCATTGCGCGCGGCTTCCACAGCCTCGTCACTGTATTCCATCGGTTTGCGGTAATGACTCAGAAAGGCCGCGAACCGGTAGACCAGAGGGCTGAATCCCCGCCGGGTAAAAGTGTTTTCGAGGGTCAGGAAATTCTCGGCACTTTTGGCCATTTTCTTACCACCCTGGATGTTGAGGAAGGCACCATGCATCCAGAAGTTGAAAAACTTCTTCCCGGTGGCGGCTTCCGATTGCGCGATTTCATTGGTGTGATGAACATCGATGTGATCGGTCCCGCCGCAGTGAATATCGAGATTTTTTCCCAGAAACTTCATACTCATCGCCGAACATTCGATGTGCCAGCCTGGGAAGCCCATCCCCCAGGGTGAATCCCATTCCATCTGGCGTTGGACGCCTGTCGGCGAGAACTTCCACAGAGCAAAATCGGTCAAACTGCGCTTTTCGGGATTTTTTTCTACCCGTGCGCCTTCCTGAAGCGCATCGAGGTTTTGGTTGGAAAGCTTAGCGTAGTCTTCAACCTTGGACGTGTCAAAGTAGATCCCGTCCGAGGTTCGATAGGCATACCCCTTTTGCTCCAGTATCTCGATCAAGGTGATCTGTTCAGGGATCGTATCGGTGGCTTTGCACCAGATATCGGGGGGAAGAATGTTGAGTTGGTCGATGTCGCGTTGAAAGGCTTTGGTATAATGTGCAGCAATCTCCCACGCGGTTTTGCCTTCGCGCAGGGACCCTTTCTCCATTTTGTCTTCGCCCATATCACGGTCACCGGTTAGGTGCCCGACATCGGTAATGTTCATCACGTGCTTCACACGATATCCGTTGTAGAGCAAAACCCGTTTTAAAATATCTTCGAAAATATAGGTCCGCAGATTTCCGATGTGTGCAAAATTATAGACCGTCGGCCCGCAAGTGTAGAGGCCGACGTAATCTTCCTTGAGCGGTTTGAACTCTTCTTTCCTGCGGGATAGACTGTTGTAGAGATAAAGTGGTGTCATCTTCCAAAACCATTTTTGTCAGCGTGAATGGGATTAAATGGTCGATCGGTTTGAATACCCTTCAGTGGCTGCTTGCCATTCTTCTGCTTCGGCGTTTGAGAAACAGAAGAAGCAATATACCGGTAGCAATCATCAACAGGCACAGCACCTGTCCCATTGAAAATGAAGACAGAACGAATCCGAGATGAGCATCGGGTTGGCGAAAATATTCGATAAAAAACCTTACCGTGCCGTACCCGATCAGATAAAACCCCAGCATGGCGCCTGGAAGGCGAATCCTACGCCTTAGACTCCAAAGGACCATAAAAAGAAAAATGCCTTCGAAGAAAGCCTCGTAAAGCTGTGATGGATGACGCAGTGAATTTCCAGGTGCCAGGGGAAAGAACATGCCGATGGGGGCGGTCGTCATCCGGCCGTACAACTCACCATTGATAAAATTACCGAGACGGCCGAATGTGTACCCCAGTGGTATCGCCGGAATGAAAAGATCAGCCATCTCGAGGAAACTGAGGCCGTTCTTACGGCAATAAAACCAAGCAAACAAGATAACGCAGATGAGCCCCCCATGAAAAGACATACCGGTAATACCGGTGAACCGAACACCGTCTGAGAAATCGAACGGTAGAATAATCTCCAGCGGATGTCTCAAAAAGTATGGCGCATTGTAAAAAAGGACATAACCCAAGCGCGCGCCGATGATAACTCCCAGCATCATGTATGTGATCAGCGCCTGAAGCTGCTCATTGTTAACCTGAAATCGGCGTTCGCGTTTCAACCGGTAGGCAACAAGCATGTATGTCAGCGCAAAAGCGACGACGTACATCATCCCATAGTATTGCAGTTTGAAGGAACCGATACTGATGATCACCGGATCTAAATGCTCGGGAATGTGCTGCCACCATTGCCAGAAACCGCTCACGATTGTTCCATTTCTTTACTGTACTTACCGTACCGCGCAGCACCGTTGCAGCGGGCACGATGATAAAATGCTTTCTGGGCGGCTGCGGTCGCCTCGACCCGCCCCTTCCATGCTTTGAGGGTATGTTCCTGCAATGCCCGACCATATGAGAAACTCAACTCCCACGGGCTCTTGCCAAGGGCGTTCATTAGATTGAGGTGCTCTGTCGCGCGTTCGGAACTCTGGCCACCGGAAAGAAACACGATACCCGGAACGGCCGCCGGTACCACCTGCCGGAAGGTGTGGACGGTTCTCTCGGCCACTTCCTCTGCACTTGCCTGGGTCGGGCAATCAGTCCCGGAGAGGATCATGTTGGGCTTGAGTAGCATACCTTCTAACAAGACGCAATGTTCAAAGAGTGCTGAAAATACGCTTTGCAGGGTTGCGGCGGTCGCATCCTGGCAACGTTGAATGCCATGCGTGCCGTCCATGAGTACTTCTGGTTCGACGATCGGCACAATGTCAGCCTCCTGGCACAAGGCAGCGTACCGCGCCAATGCGCGGGCATTGGCATCAATGCAAAATTGAGAAGGAATGTCATTTGCGATTGTAATCACCGCCCGCCATTTGGCGAACTTCGCGCCAAGGTCTCTGTATTCGGCCAGGCGTTGGCGCAAACCATCCAGCCCTTCGGTTATCTTCTCTCCACTGAATCCGGCCAATGGTTTGGCGCCCTGATCGACCTTGATGCCGGGTATGATCCTCCGGCTTTCCAAAAGCCGTGGGAAAGGATCGCCTTGACTGGCTTTCTGTCGTAGCGTTTCATCGAAGAGAATCACTCCGCTGATATGGCTTTCAACATCGGGTGTTGTAAAAAGTAGCTCGCGGTAGGCCCGGCGATTGTCCTCGGTGGAATCAACGCCGATAGTGTCGAAACGCTTTTTGATGGTCGGTGAACTTTCGTCGGCAGCGAGAATGCCTTTGCCCGCGGCCACGAGTCGCTGGGCAACCGATATGAGAACAGTGCGATTCATAGATCGTCCTCCTTCTTTTTGGAATGACCTTGACAGTGATGTCGTTGATGGGTTTCTTTCGCCAAGCCTCGCGTCGGCGAAATAGGTTATCTGCGTATCACCAGCAACCGGTTGAGCTGATGATTCATGACGCTCTCTACAAAATGGACCTTCCCGATTCTTCGAATAATTAAGAAAAAATGAATTTTCATCCCGACAGATAGTAAGTCTGTTGACACGATATTCAAGACATCAATCCGATTTACAAAAATCGTCAGCCGTGCTACAGAGTGCCGGTACACGGGTGGCGGCGATCGACTCCCGCATAATGAAGGTGCGTTTGGCCCAATTACCCAGGCCGACGCACTTACATCGTTCGGATGAGGGTTATCGCCAGCGGCCATCGCATCGCATACTCAGGCCTGCGGATCGAAAAATGAAGGAGATTGATCATGAGCGTAGAGCGCGAATCCATAGATTTTGATGTCTTGTTTGTCGGCGGTGGTCCCGCCAGCTTGGCCGGTGCCATCCGTTTGATGCAGCTAGCCAGGGAGAAAGATCTGAACCTCGAGGTCGCGCTGATCGAAAAAGGGGCTGACGTCGGCGCTCATGCTGTCAGCGGTGCCATTCTCAATCCAAAAGCCATAAACGAGCTTCTGCCGGATCACATGGATAACGGCTGCCCGGTTGAGACCGTCGTTCGGGATGACGAATTCTATTATCTGACCCGTGACCGGGCACTGCGCGCTCCTCTGGCACCCCGTTACCTTCACAACAGAGGATTTTATATTATCAGCCAATCGAAATTCACCCGTTGGCTGGGGGGGATCGCCGAAGAGATGGGCGTCAACATTTTTCCGGGATTTGCCGGTACCGATGTGCTGCTCGATGACGCACGGCAGACCGTCACCGGGGTTCGCACCGGCGACAAAGGCCTGGGCAAGGAGGGTGAGCAAAAAGCCAACTTCGAACCGGGTATCGACCTAAAAGCTAAGGTAACGGTATTCGGTGAAGGCGCCAGGGGCAGCCTTTTCAAAAATCTTGAGAAGCAGCTGGCCGTTTCCGCCGGAAAAATGCCCCAAATTTACGAAACCGGTATCAAAGAAGTGATTCAACTGCCTGCCGATAATTATTTTTCCAACAGCAAGGGTAACGACATCCATTTTCTTGGTTATCCGCTTGGTTTGGACACGCCCGGTGGAGGGTTCATTTATGAAATGATGGACAACAAGGCCGCTGTCGGCTTTCTGACTGGGCTGGGTTATGAAGACCCACTGATCGATCCCTATGAAATGTTCATTCGATTCAAAAAGCACCCCTTTGTGGCTAAAATAATCAACGGCGGCAAGGTCATCGAGCAGGGTGCCCGTACCGTAAGCACCGGCGGTTATTTCAGCATGCCGAAACTGGCCGTCAATGGGGCTGTATTCGTCGGCGGTTGTGCCGCGGTTCACAATTCACCCGCGCTGAAAGGAATTCACGTTGCAATGAAATCAGGCATGCTGGCCGCCGAGGCCATTACCGCTGCCCTGGAGCGCAACCGCTTTACCGAAGACTCTCTTGCCGATTATCAGTCCCTGTTTGAATCCAACTGGTTGAAAAACGAGATATATGAGGGCAGAAATTTCTCGCAGGCGCTCGCTAAGAAAGGATTGATGAAATTCATCCACCTTGGGGCCCAATATGTATCCAAAGGACGCGGGCTGATCGATCATATGCCACTCGAAGAGGACAGCACGACCCTTAAACCCGCAACTGCCGAAACAACCATCGACAGTGGACAACTCGACAAATCCGCCTATGACGAAGAGCTCTACGTCGATAAATTGACCGGGGTATTCCTGTCAAAGACCATTCATCGCGAAGACCAACCGTCACATCTGATTGTCCACGACACCCAGCTTTGCGTTACCCAATGTTACGATACCTATCGCAGCCCCTGTACGCGGTTTTGTCCCGGCAGTGTTTACGAAATTGAAACTGACGGTATGACGGGACAAAAACGGCTGAAGCTCAACCCCTCCAACTGCTTTCACTGCAAGACCTGCGACATCAAGGACCCCTACCGAAACATCACCTGGACTTGCCCGGAAGGCGGAGAAGGGCCGGGATATAGCGTTGTATAATCAATTGATCGGGGTTGTCCAAGACCTGGCGATTGATTGCGATGTGGTGCGTTTGATAGGGTATCCGTAACGGGGGTACCGGATATGACGTGCGTCACTTTTAGAAACGGCGCCGAGACCCGGCCCGCCATAATTCGTATTTCTATCCCCTACAGACGACCCTTTCGCAGAATCGCCACTAGCAGCCAGATTCCCATGACAGCCGCGGCCGTAAACCCGATAATACCGATCAAGGATATACCGTAGAACAAAGGCGGAATCTCGGAAATAACGATCAAGGCCGAACCGATAATCAAGGCGGCGATGATAATCGAAAAAGCAATGCGGTTGCTGATCTGGTCATGGGTCGCCAGCGTACGGTCCAATCCTTGATTCTCCGTTTTCAGGTAGAACCGCTGCTGACGGATCAGGCGGGAAATCTCGAGCAGATCCTGAGGAAATTGTTGTGTAAATTTAATCAAGTCAGCCGCAAACCTGTACAGGTCGCCCGACAGCCGATGCGGTGAAAAACGGCCCGCAATAACACGCCGGATGAAGGGGCCGGCTGTGGTGAAGATATCGAACTCCGGATCGAGCATGCGCGCCACACCTTCCACAGTGGTGAGGGATTTCATCATGAGGAAGATGTTCGGTGGAATTCTGAGCCGGTGACGGGATGCCAGTTCAAGCAGGTTGTGCAGCAATCCGCCGATGCTGATATCCTTCAATGGTTTGTAAAGGTGCCGGGCCATGAAGTCGGCAACATCCAACTCGAAAATTCGGGTTTGGGGTTCCTCTTCCCAATCCGTAAGCTGAAGCATGACCTGTGCGACCCGCTGGGCATCTTTTTTTAAAAGGCCATCCAGCAGGTCGACAAAGATCTCGCGGGAGCCGCGGTCGACAGCGCCCACCATACCAAAATCGATCAGGCAAATAACATTACCCGGAAGGACAAACAGGTTGCCGGGGTGAGGGTCGGCCTGGAAGAAACCGTGCTCGAATATCATTCGTAGCAAAATATCGGCACCACGCTCGGTGATGAGTTTACAATCCAGTCCACTGGCTTTCAAACGCTCGATATCGGAAACTTTTATGCCGTCCACGAATGCTGTGGTCAACACCCGAGTCGTCGAGAAATCATCATAAATCGATGGAATGCTGACATCGGGATCTGATGCGAAATTGAAGGCTGCACGTTTGGAGTTCGCGGCTTCGAGTTGATAGTCGAGTTCTTTCTCCAGGGTGCGGGCAAATTCATTGACAATGTTGACCGGTCGGTGGAAAGCAAGCTCCTCGATATTTTTTTCCATCAAGGTGGCCAGGTGGAGCATGATCTCAAGGTCGGCTTCAACGGTCTTCTGAATACCGGGGCGCTGGACTTTGACGGCAATCTTCTGGTGGGTGCGCAATGTTGCCCGGTGAACTTGGCCGATGGAGGCCGATGCCAATGGTACATCGTTGAAATCGGCAAAAAGGTCTTCGACGGTAGACCCCAGCTCGCTCTCTATGATGCTGCGAGCGTCTTGGGCGGGAAACGGTGGGACTTTATCCTGCAGTTTGGCCAATTCCCGAAGAAACTCGACCGGTATCAAGTCCGGGCGGGTGGATAGAATCTGGCCCAACTTGATGTATGTCGGCCCGAGTTCCTCCAGGGCCATTCGCAGCCCCTGGGGGTGGGTAAGTTTCTCGAAATGAACCGGTTGTTTTTTTGAAATCAGCTGCAAACCGGCTTCAACATACTGATCGAGTTTCAGCAACTCGAGGAAGTCACCAAAGCCATACTTGAACAACACCGCCAGTATCTGCCGGTAGCGGTTTAAATTACGATATGTACGACCGATGACGCCGAGTTTTCTGATGCTCAGCATGAGAGGCCTGCCTGCGGGTGGTCCGATCCGGTACCGGGACGGAGGATCAGGTGCAATTTATTGTCAGCAGAAATTAATCCTCAGGATCTGAATCTTTGCCGACCGCCTTTTTCAATTCTCGAATTTCTTTCTTGATCGCTTTCAGATCCTCGCCGGTAACGACATCCATCTTTTTGAGTATGTCTCTGACCGTCGTTTCAACCCGCTCTTCAAGCTTGCCCTGCACATCCTCATATCTCTTCTGCAGCTCGCTGATAAATTTTTTCCCGTCCTGCTCGGTCATCTTGCCCTTTTCGACAACATCCCGGGCGAGATCCTCCATCTCGTCCTTTGCCAACAGGGCCATTCCGATTCCCGTCATCATGGCTTTTTTGACAATCTCCAACATGACATCCCCTCTTTCTGTTCTCTGAGGAACTCTAAGCGTATATGGTGGTGTTGCCGCCGGGAATTACTTTAACTTGCCCAGCACAGCACTGGCGATAGTATTCTTCTGAATCTCCTTGGTTCCTTCGTAAATCTCTGTGATCTTGGCATCACGATAAAACCGTTCAACCTCGTATTCGGTCATATAACCGTATCCGCCCAACAATTGGATCGCTTCATCGGCGACTTCGACGGCCGTCCGGGCCGCGACCATCTTCGCCATGGACGTCAGCTTCGGATCGATGCGCCCCTGATCGAAATTCCAAGCCGCCTTGTACGTCATAAGACGCGCCAGTTCAATTTTTGTGGCCATGTCCGCCAGTTTGTGCTGGGTTACCTGAAACTGGGCGATTTTTCGGCCGAACTGTTCCCGCTTCTTGACATAATCAAGTGCCCGGTCGAAGGCACCCTGGGCGATTCCCAGAGCCTGGGCGGCGACCTGAATCCGGCTCTCGTCAAAAAAATGCAGCACATGGTAAAAACCCTTGTTCTCCTCCCCGATCAGGTTTTGGATGGGAACCCGAACGTCCTTGAAATTCACCTCGGCCGTGGCCATCATGTGAATGCCCATTTTGTTGCCCACATCCATGGTCGACAGCCCTTTCCGATCGGACTCGACCAAAAGCATACTGATCCCACGGTAGGTAGGATTTACCTCAGATTCAGTCTGGCACATGACGGAGTAGAATCCGGCGAGGCCCCCATTGGTAATAAATGTTTTGGTACCGTTAATAACCCATTCGTCACCATCTTTTACGGCGGTAGTGTCCATCAAGGTAATATCGGAACCGTGATCCGGCTCTGTGAAAGCACCGGCAGAAAGCATCCGGCCTTCGGCCACCGCGGATAGGTATTTCTCCTTCATTTCAGCACTGCCCCAGTGCAGAATAATTTCGGAGGCAAAACTCGACAGGGCAATCGCGCTGCCCATGGTCGAATCTCCGCGGCACAGCTCCTCGATCACCAGAATATCCTCAAGACAGCCCAAACCTTGCCCGGAGTACTCTTCCGGAAAGTGGACGCCGATCAATCCAAGATCACAGGCCTTGCGCCATATTTTTTCTGGAAATTCATGTTTTTTTTCAAGTTCCAGGATCAGATCTTTGTCAAACTCTCCTCGAGCGAACTCTCTTACGGCTTTCTGGATATCTTTCTGCGTTTTGTTCAGTTCAAATTCCATGCATCCTCCTGTGATCGTTTGGACATTACTCGTTCGTCGTCACTCACACTCATTTCATTGGCTTGAAGAATACGTTGCGATAAAGGGGCTTACCGTTCGAACATTGCCCTTGATTCTTCACCGGTCTGCCCCACTATAAAGTTGATGAATATCCTCGTATCCGATCGAAGCGTGATTTGATTTTGCAATTCCGATAGTATTGATATTTATATGATTTTGTAACAATTAGCACATGATTCGCCTCCTTGGCAAGGTATTTGAGACCCGTTAAGATTGCCAGCCAATCTGCCTGATATGCCTATGGACTGGGGGGGCATTCAATAATTTCTCTCACGGTAATCCGGATCCGATGACACTTGACTGTATGGCTCAACTGGCCTAAATAAATTCAACACGATTGAAAACTGTGCTAATATTCGCACGAAAAGGAGAAAAATCAGATGCCATTCTCAGTTGCTCTCGCCGGTAAAGGCGGAACCGGTAAAACAACTCTTGCCGGATTGTTGGTCAAATATATGGTTAAAGCCGGCAAGACCCCCGTCTTGGCGGTCGACGCCGACTGCAACGCCAATTTCAACGAGGTCCTGGGCCTCAAATTAAACACCACCCTCGGGAACGCTCGCGAGGACATGAAAAAAGGCCAAGTTCCCAGCGGTATGACGAAGGATATCTTCATGGAAATGCGCCTCGAGGAAGCGATAGTGGAGGGAGAAGGATACGATCTTATCGTAATGGGTCAACCCGAAGGTGCCGGCTGTTACTGTGCGGCCAATACCCTGCTGACAAACTTTCTCGATCGCCTTCAGGACAACTATCCGTACCTTGTCATGGACAACGAAGCCGGTATGGAACATATCAGCCGCCTGACCACTCAAAATGTGGATTTACTTCTGGTGGTCTCGGATACATCCCGCCGGAGTATACAGGCCGCCGTGCGCATCAACAAGCTGGCCAGCGATCTTAATATCGTCGTTGGAAAGAGTTGTGCCATCATCAACCAGGTCAAGGAGCCGCCGTCAGATGCGGTTCGCGAAATCCTTGAAACCGGTGGGCTTGAATTCGCCGGGACCGTTCCCGCCGACGAATCCGTATACCAATTCGATCTTGATGGCCGCCCAACCATAGAACTGCCCGAAGACAGCCGTTCGGTGCGCGCTGCCTATCGTATTTTTGAAAACTTCATTCACTAACACACTTTCAGACTACGGATCACGATATGAGAAAAACTGGCTTTTTATTTGATGAAAGATATCTGCTCCACGAGACCGGCCCCTATCACCCTGAGGTCCCGGAGCGACTTTCAGCCATATACAAAGGTATTGAAGAGGGAGGGCTTCTCCCCAAACTGCACCGCATAAAGGCTGTACCCGCAGAGCGCAAATGGATCGAAGCGGTCCATGACAGTGCCTACATCGACCGGTTCTGTGATAGCTGCTACGCGGGTAGGAAAAACTTCGAACATCCGGACAACCAGATGTGCACCGAAACCTATGACACGGCCTATCTGGCCGTGGGGGGAATCCTTAAAACCATCGACATGGTGATGTCGGGCGAAATCGACAATGCATTCTGCGCGATCCGCCCACCAGGTCACCATGCCGAACACGACCAGGCCATGGGCTTTTGCTATTTTAACAACGTGGCTATCGCCGCACGTTATCTGCAGCAGAATTGGCAGATCGAAAGGGTTGGAATCATTGATTTCGATGTCCACCATGGAAACGGAACCCAGCACATCTTCGAACAGGATCCAACCGTATTTTACTACTCCATCCATGAGCATCCGACCTTCGCCTACCCGGGGACAGGCAGAGAATTCGAGTATGGAACCGGGTCCGGGTATGGATATACCAAAAACAATCCGGTCCTGCCCGGCCAGGGCGACAAGGAATACATGGTATTGATCGATGATCACCTGCTCAAGGACTTTGACCGGTTCAAACCTCAATTTGTGCTTGTTTCGACCGGATTCGACGGCCATCAGGACGACGACATGTCCGGCATCAATTTGACAACCGAGTGGTATTCGTGGGTGATGAAAAAAATTATGTCCATGGCCGACCAGCTTTGCCACGGACACCTCGTTTCCGTGCTCGAGGGCGGCTACTGCCTCCAGCGTCTGCCGGAACTCGGCCGGAACCATGTGGCAATGCTGCTGGACGGATAGGGCCCGGCGCGAGCAAGCCGTTATAAAGATCCAAGCGACATCCGAAAGGACATCCGCACCACGATTCACGACCACACATTGGAGGAACATAATGTTTGTCAGCCGAACGATGACCCGCAAATTAATCACAATAGTACCGGAGGCCGGTGTTTATGACGCCCAGGAAAAAATGGCCCAAAACCGCATTCGACACCTGCCGGTGGTCGACCCGAATGGACGATTGATCGGTATCTTAACGGACCGCGATATCCGCAGTGTCTTACCCTACAGCCTAATGAAAGATCCGACCGATAGTGCCGAAGTGGAAAAGATCAGGGATCTCAAGGTCAGAGATATTATGACGGCCGACCCCAAAACCATTGACCTGCACAACACCATCCAGGATGCATTACTGCTGATCCAGGAGCTCAAGGTGGGTGCCCTCCCGGTCGTGGACGGCCAGGGCCACCTCAAGGGCATCATTTCTGTCCGGGATCTTCTGCGGGCATTCATCAACGTGCTCGGTATCGGCGATCCGGGCACCCTGCTGTGTATCCTGGTGGAAGAAAAGGTCGGACAGTTGAAAAAAATCGTCGACGCCATCACAGAAGAGGGCATTTCCTTCGGCAGCATTCTGGTGGCACGTTATTTTGAAGAAGACAAACGCGCCGTCTTTCCATACTTGATGACCCAGAACGTGGCCCGCATCAAATACAAACTAAAAGACATGGGCTTTACATTGCTGGACCCCATGGAATGGTATCTGGATCAACTGCCGAAATTCGAGGATGAATAACCACAGAGAAGCGGTCGTCGAAGGACCACTCGAAGACTTATATATCTATTATCTGAAAGGTCGCGTGAATCCGGATATGAACCTGGAAGCGCCAGGTTTCATCGGCAACTGGGAAGAGGACGGGTATTCGTTCCTTTTTTACGCCCGCCGCAGTGCTGGGCGGATAGATGCGATCCTGAATGTTCAGCCCCAACTTACGCTAATCGATGCATACCACATGACCTACGCCGAATGGCTTGGAGAACATCCGAGCGCATTTTCCGCCGGCCGCTTCATCATCGCGCCGCCGTGGGAAAAGGGTCTGGAAAATGATGGGTCGACCGAAGAGATTTTACGGCTCGTGCTCGACCCCGGCGTTGTTTTCGGTACAGGCACACATGTTACAACCCGTGATTGCCTTCAGGCCCTGGAACGGGTGTATGCAACCGATTCGGTCCCCCGCACGGCTCTTGACCTCGGCACAGGCACGGGTGTGCTGGCACTTGCTGCTGCAGCGCTGGGTAGTCGCAAGACCCTGGCTGTTGATATCAATTTTCTTGCCGCCCGAACGGCAACCAGGAATGTTCGCCTGAACCGGGTAGAGGACCGTATTTTGGCCGTTCAAGGCAGAGCGGAATCATTTATCGATCACCCGGCAGACGTGCTTATTGCCAACATACATTACGATGTCATGCGCCTGATATTGAAAACCGCCGGTTTTCGACAGAAAAAATGGTTCGTGCTGTCCGGTTTGATGCGAAGCCAGGCCCATGCGGTGTCCGACTTTTTGGCTGAATCGGGAGCCGATGTCCTGAAACGCTGGGAAGGTGACGGTATATGGCACACGTTATTGGGGACAAACCCGGGAGCAACTCCTTGACCATCACGGATTTGCATGCCGCCACTTCGAATGGCGGCACCCGTGAGACTCTGAATTTACGATTGAGGAAATAGGTTAGCCGATGATAATTAAGTGCTGGGGCTCCAGAGGGTCGATTCCTGTCTCCGGAAGAACATACCTCAAATACGGCGGAGATACCACTTGCATCGAAATCCGCACCAAAAGTGACGACATCATCATCGTCGATGCAGGAACCGGCGTCCGGCGTCTCGGGAATCTACTGGTCCAGGAAAACCGCCGTAAATTTCACTTTATCTTCACCCACGCCCATTGGGATCATGTCATGGGCTTTCCGTATTTCAAACCGCTCTATTCCAAATACTCCGAATTTTGGATGCACCGCTGCCCTTTTCACAGTAAATTTGTGGAATCGATTCTATCCAAGGTCATGGCTCCTCCGAATTTTCCGGTCAAATACTCGGATATAAAAGCCAAGATGCGCTATGAAGATGCGTGCCCTACGGATTTTGAGATCGGTTCGGTCCAGGTTGTCCCGATCCCGCTCAGTCACCCCAACAACGGCAGTGGATATAAGTTTATAGAAGACGGGAAGACATTCGTATTTCTCACCGACAATGAACTCGGTCATGTTCACCGTGGCGGTCGTCCCTATCACGACTACATGGAATTTTCATCCGAAGCCGATCTGCTCTTCCACGATGCAGAATACACACCCCGGGAGTACGCCACATTCTTGGACTGGGGTCATTCCGTGTACACCGATGTCTTGCGCCTGGCTTTCGAGGCGGATGTCAAGCAGCTCGGTTTGTTCCACCTTAACCAGGACCGCACCGACCGGGGGATGGATCGGATAGTGAAAGATTGCCGCAAGACGATCGCCGCAAAAGGACGCCGGCTCAAGTGTTTCGGCGTTCAAAGCAACATGAAATTCGAACTATGATCCCCGCTCTTCAGAGTGGAATAAAGACGTCAGGCGATATGAATGATTTGATCGACAAGGCGGCGGGAGACCTCGCTCGTGCAAAAAATGTCGTCGCACTGACCGGTGCCGGCATTTCCGTTGAAAGCGGCATCCCCCCGTTCAGGGGCAAGGGCGGTCTCTGGGATAAAATCGATCCGATGGAGTATGCCCACATCGATGCCTTCCTGCAGAACCCGGAGAAGGTCTGGCGTGTACTTATCAAAGGAATGAAAGACGTGGTCGACCAGGCCAGGCCAAACGATGCGCATAGGGGCTTGGCGCGATTGGAATCCTTGGGAATCCTCAAGACCGTTATCACCCAGAATATCGACGGTCTTCACCATGACGCGGGCAACACGGATGTCATTGAATTTCACGGCAATTTTGCCTGGCAGAGATGCATGGAGTGCAACCGAAGAGTCACGACACGAAGCGTGGATTTGCACCGATTGCCCCCGAACTGCAAATGCGGTGGTATTCTAAGACCTGAATGCGTATTTTTCGGAGAACCGATCCCGCCCCAACACCTCTTCCGTTCGCAGGTCGCTGCGGAACAGTGCGATGTTATGCTGGTTATCGGGACATCGGCATACGTACAACCAGCGGCAAACATCCCGATCATCGCCAAGCAATCAGGTGCCCGGGTAATTGAAATCAATCCCGAACCCACCCCGTTAACGAACAGTGTCAGTGACTATTTGATAAAAGGCGCAGCCGGCGAGGTAACAAATCGTATCATGGAAAAATTGGAAAAACTGAGATGATCCTGCGGATACGGACGCGGTGTACCCGTCAGCGACAAGGGCCGGGCGAAACTGCCCCATCACCCTGAGCCCGGCTATATGTTAGCGAAAGTTACAGAAATCAACGACTATGCACCAAAAGGAAGAAGGCTGGGTCAAGACCCTGGCAATACATCCGCCGGACCTGAAGAACAACACCGCCGATGTCGATCGAATGATCGAGGCCCTGAAAAATCGTTTGGAAATCCCCCAGCTCGATCTGTCCATCGACTTGGACTTGCTGCGACAGCTTCCATTTTTATTGAGGCAATGGCGCTACCGGGTGCGATGTATCCTTTTCAAGGACCGGGCCCAATGGGTGCTGACAGGCCTGCAATCGGCTGACGACGAACGCCACCCGGCAGGTTTGGCAGTTGATCTCGGCACCAGCCGGGTGGTACTACGGTTGGTGGATCTGGTGGACCACAGCGTGTTGGCCGAAACCACCTTCGACAATCCCCAGATCGAAATCGGACCCGATATTCTCGCACGCATTCATTATGCCGATAATCAAAACGGACTGGGCCACCTGCAGCAATTGATCTGCGATGGCATCAATCAGCATCTGGCACCACTCTGCCGGTCATGCTCAAGGGATCCAGCGGACGTATACCTCATCGCCGTAGCAGGCAATCCCGCCATGACCCACCTGCTGCTTGGACTGGCCCCATCCTGGATGATACGGGAGCCTTACATTCCTGTAGTTAACCGGCCCGGACTGATTCCCAGTGCCGCGTTGGGCCTTCGGGCAAGCCCCAATGCCAGGGTATTCATTTTTCCAAACATCGGCAGTTATTTCGGCGGGGACCTGATTTCCGGGCTTCTCTATTCGGGGGTTCATCAATCGGATCAAACCGCATTACTGGTGGATGTGGGCACCAATGCCGAGGTCGTTCTGGGAAACAAAGAGTGGTTGATCGCCTGCGCCGGTGCCGCTGGTCCGGCGCTTGAAGGCGGCGTGACCCAAATGGGAATGATGGCCGGCCCGGGCGTTATTGACCGGGTAAGATACAATCGTGACACGGGCGACTTCGATCTGCATACCATAGGGAATCAGCCGCCGCACGGTATCTGCGGATCGGGGATGATCGACCTTGCCGCCGCGCTCTTTCTCTCCGGCAAGATAGATATCCGCGGGCGATTCCACCCGCAGGTATGCGGCAATCGATTGGTTGATATCGGTGGCGTTCCGAACTTGGTTATCGTTGCCACTGACGCGTCCGCCACCGGTCAACACCTGACGATCAGCCAGGTCGACCTTGACAGCCTCATCCGCTCCAAAGCAGCCATGTACACGATTCTGGAAACAATCACGGCAACGGTTGGCATCCGGCTGGAGGACATTGAAAATTTTCTTGTGGCCGGAACCTTCGGTACCTTTATTCAACCATCTTCCGCCATCACTATCGGTATGCTACCGGACCTGCCCCTCGAGACATACAGGACACTCGGAAACAGCTCCCTGGAGGGCGCCACTTTTCTGCTGTCATCGGATCGCCTAATGGATCAGATCGATCAGATTCGAACGCGGATTACCTACCTCGAACTCAACGTCAATCAGGATTTCATGAATCGATTTTCCGCCGCCAAGTTCCTGCCCCATACGGACCGCACCCGCTTCCCTTCGGTTCGACCACTGATGAGCGTATAACGAGCGGCTGCCGAAAGAGGCCTGAGGTGCCGCGTATATTCCCGATAATTTATCGGCCTGTCCCTTCCGGTAAAGATATATTTGGACAATGGACGGTCAGCACCTTCGGGACGATTTGGTCTACGGTACATCCAGACCTTTTTTTGTATCTGACGATGGGTCCAAGCGTTCAATTGCGTCGCCGGCGCGAATAACACCGCCATTGATGACACGGGCAAAGACACCCTCGCGTGGCATGATGCAGTCACCGGCCTGGTAATAAATGGCACATTTGTTTTTGCACTCTTTGCCGATCTGGGTTATTTCCACCAGGGCCGTATTACCCAGTTTGAACCGTGTCCCCACCGGAACCGCCACCCAGTCGATTCCTACGGTTGCAATGTTTTCGGCGAAAGAGCCGAATTCGACATCAAGTCCGCTGTCGCGCGCTTGATCGATACTCTCTGCCGCAAGGAAACTGACCTGTCGATGCCAGGGCCCTGAATGCGCGTCGCCTTTCAGGCCGTGTTCGACGGCCAATTCAGCGGAATCGACGCATTGTTTGCGCGTGCCTTTTTTTCGGCTCACGGCGATTGAGACAATTTTCATAAGATTGACCTTTCGGTTATTTCGAATGAATGTGTTTAAATTTTGGTATGTTATACTGCCGCCTACCCGACGCCCCATAATATACGGATAATCAACCGGATGTCCAATCCTATTTCCGCAAACGCTCAAATGGTATTGCTTATATTTTGCTTGACAAAAGCAATGCAACCATCCATATTAATTCTTTTTTAAATTACGTGTGATCTTGGTCAGATACTAAGGAGGCAGGATATATGTATGCTGTAGTTGCGACGGGCGGAAAACAGTATAAAGTCCGGGAAGGCCAGATACTGAGAGTCGAAAAAATCTCGGGTGACGTCGGCGCGTCCGTTTCGTTCGATAAGGTCCTTATGTACGCCGATGGTGACGCTGTCACCATCGGACAGCCCGAACTGGAGAATGTTGCCGTTACGGGGCACATCGTCGAACAGGGCAAAGCCAAAAAAATTCTCGTGTTCAAATACAAAAGACGCAAAAGATACCGCCGCAAGCAAGGACACCGGCAGCAGTACACGGCGGTGAAAATAGACAGTATCAACATGTAAGCGCGTTTTTCACGTGCTCTTTCTGCCGGACGGCACGAGGGTTCTAAATTCTACCGGCTCTCGAATGGCTCGTCGAGAGCACTTGCCATCAGAATTGAGTGATTGAAGCCATTTCAAAATAAATGAAACCGCCAGCCTGTCGGCGAGTAAAAGCGCAGCAAGTATATTAGGAGATAACTCATGGCTCACAAAAAAGCAGCGGGGAGTTCTAAAAACGGGCGTGACAGCGCCGGGCAAAGACGGGGCGTTAAGCGCTACGGCGGTGAGCGTGTCAAAGCTGGCAACATTTTGGTGCGCCAGGTTGGCACCAAGATTCACCCCGGAGAGAACGTGGGCGTCGGTAAGGATTTCACGCTCTTTGCAACGACTGACGGAATTGTTACATACGAAAGGTTCGGGCGTTCACGTCGAAAAGTGAGCGTATATGCCGAGTGAAATTCGTCGATGAGGCGAGCATTTCTGTTAGGTCCGGTGACGGCGGAGCCGGGTGCGTCAGTTTCAGGCGCGAAAAATACGTGCCCCGCGGTGGCCCGGATGGGGGCGATGGGGGCAAAGGCGGCGATGTCATCCTAAGAGCGGCACCCGGCAGGCTCACTCTATATGATTTTCGTTTTAGAAAGCTTTTCAAAGCTAAAAACGGAGGACACGGTCAGGGGAGACAAAAAACCGGTAAAAACGGCGCTGATCTCTACATCGACTGCCCGCCCGGAACCCTGGTCAAAGATGCAGAAACCGGTCAGGTTCTCACCGACCTGACTGTTGCCGGACAAACCACCGTGGTGGCCAAAGGCGGTCGTGGCGGTCGTGGCAATGCCCGCTTTAAATCCGCAACCCATCGCACACCCCGTTTTGCCCAACCCGGAGAATCCGGCCAAAGCATCTCATTGTCGCTCGAACTTCACCTCCTTGCCGATATCGGTATCATCGGCCTGCCAAATGCTGGAAAATCAACTCTTATTCGTGCCATCACATCCGCAAATCCCAAAATCGGGGCCTACCCTTTCACCACACTGACGCCTAACCTCGGCGTCGTCGAAACCGGTCGATATCAGCCCATTGTCGTGGCCGATATCCCCGGACTGATCGCCGGGGCGCATAAGGGAGCGGGACTCGGCACTCAGTTTCTGCGGCATATCAAGCGAACCCGTATCCTGGTTCACCTCATCGATGTATCAAGCATCAATCCGCAATCGCCCCTTGAAGCCTATGAAACCGTAATCGCGGAACTTTCGCTCTACGATCGAGAACTAATTGAAAAACCGCAAGTCATCGTTCTCAATAAAATGGACCTGCCGGATGCTGAAAATAAAGCGACTCAGTTTTCATCTGCGCTGAATCGCAGCGTTGTTCTGCGCATTTCGGCATTGGCCGGTGACGGCATCGTGCGGTTGATATCCTATCTTGATGACATGTTGGGGCGGAACGATGAATGACAACCCCTTGATTCGTTTTGAAGATGCCAGACGTGTGGTGGTTAAAGTTGGCAGTAATGTTCTAACGGCCGATAACGATCTCAACCGTAAAGCTATCCGCAGTATCAGCCGGCAAATTAGTGATTTGATGCGGCAAGGCCGGCAGGTGATTCTGGTCTCCTCAGGGGCGATGGCTTCCGGGATAAGAAAGCTTGAATTATCTCAACGACCGGATGAAATTCCGAAGCGCCAGGCCGTGGCAGCAGTCGGCCAGGCCGGATTGATCATGGAATACGAAAAAGCCTTCGCTCGCCACAAAAAGAAGGTGGCCCAGATCCTACTAACCAGTGAAGATCTCTCTAATCGCCAACGATACCTAAATGCCCGCAATACGCTCAATACATTGCTCGCCTGGCAGGTTGTGCCGATCATTAACGAAAACGACACCGTGATGGTGGAAGAAATCAAATTCGGCGACAACGATACCCTGGCCGCTATGATTACGCTTTTAATGGATGCAGATCTGCTGGTCAATCTGACTGATATCGATGGCCTTTACACTAAAGACCCGAGGCAGTTTAAAAATGCCGAACTGATTCCCGTCGTTTCTCGAATCGTCAAGCGTATCGAAAAGCTTGCCAGCAACATACCGGGGGCGCTCGGCACCGGGGGCATGCTGAGCAAAATCAAAGCCGCCCGGAAGCTGAGTACGGCAGGAATTCCAATGGTGATTGCCAACGGTATGAAATCTGACATCTTGAAAAAACTTTTTTCCGGTCAGTCGTGTGGCACTTTTTTCATTCCCCAAAAAAAGAAACTCGCCAGCCGCAAGTGCTGGATTGGATTCAACCTCAAACCTCAGGGTGTTCTGGTAATAGATGACGGTGCGGTTGATGCCCTATTGAAAAATGGCAAAAGCCTTTTGCCCAGCGGAATCACAGCCGTTGAAGGAGAATTCAACGTCGGTGCCCCGGTCGCTTTCACGAACCGGGGAAATAGGGTGATCGGAATCGGACTTGTCAATTACAGCGCATCCGATATACAGAAGATAAAGGGACTAAAATCGAGTCAAATAAAAAACTGCCTCGGCCACAAACCCTTTGACGAGGTGATTCACCGGGACAACCTCACAATTACGGTAGAATTGAATGATTAACGTCGTTTCCGTTCTAAAAACCACTCAGATCCACAGGGAGCTTTGAGCGACACGAAAAAGAATATCGGCTTGTTTGGCGGAACTTTCAATCCTGTGCACTTTGGACACCTTCGCACAGTACTGGAGGTAGTGGAAGGCTTCCCTCTGAACGAGTGCTACCTCGTTCCGGCAGCAACTCCCCCGCACAAGGCTTCCGGTAACATGATTGCCGCGGGAACTCGCTTGGAAATGATCCGGCTGGCCGTATCCGGTCATCCCGGCTTGAATGTCTCCGATGTAGAGCTGAAACGGTCAGGCCCCTCTTATACTGTCGATACGGTTCGGCATTTCAAAGCCCAATTGCCGGGGGATACTCGCCTCTTTCTGATCGTCGGACTGGATGCTTTTTTGGAGTTCGACACATGGAAATCCCACCGCGCTCTTCTGGAAACCGTTACATTCATTATCACCTCCCGCCCCGCCCCGCAACAGGCGCAAAATATAGACAAATGGCAGCCGCTGAACGATTATATTAGAAGCGTCATCTCCGCTGAATACGTGGCCGCGGGTGCTTGCCCTGTTTTCTCCCATCCGAATTTGATGCCAATACACGCTTTTGATGTCACCATGCTCGATATTTCTTCTTCAAAAATCCGGGCCTTGATCCGACAGGGTTACTCCACAAAGTATTTGGTTCCCGATAAAGTGATAGACTACATCACTGTCCGAGGACTCTATTTATGACCAATCAGTTTACCGATGACCTTGATGTCTACGTCCGGGCTGTTCTGGGAAAAAAGGCCGGGGAATTGATCGTCCTGGATGTTCGCAAGCTGTCCTCTGTTGCCGATGCTTTTATCATTTGCAGCGGTCGTTCGAATCGGCAGGTTCAGGCCATCGCCGAGCACACGCAGAACGCCTTGAAAAAAAACCATCTAAAACCACTGAGCATCGAAGGTCTTCAAGAAGGGCATTGGGTTCTGATCGATTACGGCCATGTCATCATTCACGTTTTTTACGAACCGGTGCGGTCTTTCTACGATTTGGAAGGTCTGTGGATTGACGCAAAGCGTGTCGCAACAGAGAGCATGAAAAACCTACCCCCTCTCGACCCAGTGGAGGACGAATTCGATGAATAGACCCAAGCCCTTAATGCTGATCATTCTGGACGGATGGGGAATTAACCCCGGCGATATGGGCAACGCGGTTCATATCGCCCAGACGCCTAACCTGGACAAGCTCGAATATTCGTATCCCTCAACCCGGCTAAAATGTTCAGGCCAGGCCGTCGGACTCCCGGCAGGTATCATGGGTAACTCAGAAGTGGGACACATGAATATCGGTGCCGGTCGGATCGTCTATCAAGACCTTCTGAGAATCGATCAGGCCATCACCGATGGATCCTTTCACAGCAACACCGTTCTGCAGGACGCCATATCGAAAACCGCCCGGAGGCGGTCCACACTGCATCTGATGGGCTTGGTTTCCGACGGTGGGGTTCACAGCCAATTGACTCACCTCGAGGCATTAATCGACATGGCCCGGAAGGCCGGGCTACAGAATGTACACATACATGCCATTCTTGACGGTCGTGATACCCCTCCGACCAGCGGTGCCACCTACCTGGAACGGCTGCAACGGCATTTAGATTCCGATGACCACGTAAAAATCGCTACCGTCTGCGGGCGTTATTATGCCATGGATCGTGACAACCGCTGGGAGCGGGTTGAAAGAGCCTACCGGCTTTATGTTCAAGGCGAAGGTCGCAAGAGCCGCAATCCGATCGCTGCGATCAAAGATTCTTACCAGCGAGATCAAACCGACGAGTTTATAGAACCGGTCGTTGTTACCGATGCTACCGGAATTCCCCTGATGCCCATAAAAGACGAGGATAGTATCATTTTTTTCAACTTCCGGGCCGACCGCGCAAGGGAAATTACCCGGGCCTTTACCGCTTCGAATTTCGACGGCTTCCAGAGGGATGTTTTCCCCAAACTCTGCGTTTTTACATGCATGACGCTCTACGACGAAAGATTTGAATTGCCTGTTGCCTTCCCTCCCGTTCATTTAGAGGGACTGCTTGGTGAAGTATTCAGCCGGGAGCGCCTATGGCAGCTACGGATTGCAGAGACGGAAAAATATGCCCATGTCACCTATTTTTTTAACGGTGGGGAGGAAAAGGCCTTTTCATTTGAAGACAGGTGCCTGGTCCCCTCGCCACGCGATGTCGCCACCTATGACCTGAAGCCCGAAATGAGTGTCGTTCCGGTCACTGATGAAGTGCTCAAAAGGTTGAAATCCGGCCGCTACGATGTCATTGTCATGAACCTCGCCAACATGGATATGGTCGGTCATACCGGAGTTCTGCCCGCGGCTGTTAAGGCCTGTGAAGCGGTGGACCGGTCTATCGGTCGAATTATTAAACAGATAAGGACCATGGGCGGGGTAGCGCTGATTACGGCAGACCATGGAAATTCAGAGGTAATGGTCGATGAAAAAGGCGGTGTCCATACCGCCCATACCCTCAATCCCGTCCCTTTGATTCTGGTGGACGACTCCCGCCGTGGTACCGTTCTGCGAAATGGTGTTCTGGCCGATATCGCCCCCACAATCCTCGAATTGCTCGCGATCGAAAAACCCAAAGAGATGACCGGATCGTCACTACTAACATCCTGATGGGTATAATAAAGGAGTTCGGCAATGACTGAAATTCTCAAACCCTACAGAATGATTAAAGATTTCGTGACCGGCGAGGACATCCCCGAGGTCGGCGCAGAAGCAAACCGCCAGGCCGTAGAACGGATGCTGATACAAGATAAGGGTTTTACCAGGGAAGATATCGAGGTGGGAACGGACATCGATTTCGATGTGGCCGGCGAACGGTACGCCTCTACGGTTGACCTTGTGGTCAGCGTAGACGGAGGCGCCAATCGCTGCATGGTCTTCAAATGTGTTCCCGGGTCATTGGAGTCATGCGAGAGGGAAATTATTGCTGCGGCAAGGTTGCTGGATCAGCGCTACCAGATTCCTTTTGCGGTCGTGTCGGATGGTGTGAACGCCGTGGTCTACAATACAAATTCGGGGAAAAAAATCGGCGACGGTTTGGCGGCGATTCCAAAAAAGACCGCAGCCCGCAAAATAATGGATTTTTTTTCATTGCGGCCCTGCCCTGCCGGACGCATCGAACGGGAGCGTCTCATTTTCCGTACGTATAACCGTGAATATGTAAACGTGGCCAAAAACCTGCCTCCCCGCAAATGACCCCCTCAGAACGCTTTTTTTCCGAGTAAGCTTGAAATTCTGGACGCTCCCGAGGGTTGAGGGCACGGGGTGGATCGAAGCCGCACGCTGTCTGCCTGGCCTTTATTACCGGCTCAAAGCCCGGCCACATCCTCTCCGCAGTGTTTGCATTTCTTGGCGCGGTTTTTGATTATTTCGGCACAGAAAGGGCATTCCCTTGTGAAAGTGCGTTCATGAATCTTCTTTACCGCTTCCTTCAGTTTGGTCTCGAGAATCTGGTTGCCGACCTTGAGATTTCGTAGCGATTCGATCGCATCGAGCTCCCCGATGTCCCCCAGCATCTCCGCTGCCTTGGTGCGTACGCGCATCGGTTCGGAGGGATCAAGCAGTATTCTTAATACCGACGGGCCATCTTTTGTGACGTAACACTCTGCAAGGACTGAAAATCCCCGCTTTATGGATTCCTTAAGTGCCTCTTGAGCAACCATGGCGGCTTCATCGATAATCTGGCCCTGAGCCCCCATGGGACTAAAAACGGGCATCAGCTCGAACTGGCTCGTACCGGGATAGTTCATGCATCTGTACGAGGCCGTGTGGGCATAGTTTTCTTTCAGGTGATCCCATCCCTGGGTGTATAGCGAACAGTTATCGTTGAAACAGAGAAACAGGTACGGCGCTCCCCAACCCAAACCATCGCTGAAATTAAGGGGCGGTACTTCCCACAAATTCATTTCTTCGTTACAATGGGGGCACTTGGGCTTCTCCATTGCGAGCACCCGCTCAAGCACTTCCTCCTTGGTCTCAAATGCCATGTAAAATCCTCCATTTCCGTATCGAATCTGACAGTGGTCGCCTGACCAGCACAGTATCGCCCGGTCAGAATGACCGGAACTGTCAGGTGCGGATTATCGCTGTAAATAATGGGGTGAACTTAATCCTGAATTGCGAATTGTCAACAAAGTCGGACCGATCCGATCGCCGCCCCCACAGGAATAGGGATTTCGGACCGTGGATCGGACATCCACCGAAAGCCATATCATTCGCATTAGCATTGGCGCTCGAATCCTGTTGCAGAATACATCGAAAGTACGCTACGACAGGACCGCTGGTTCGGAAACGGTGTATTTGAATGATATGGGGTCAGAAATATAACTTAATCCTCACATTTTCGAAATCATTTTATCAGGGAACATTGCGTTACGCATCAGCAGTTGAAACGCCGAAAGGCAGGGATAATCGGGCAATCGAACGATGCACCGCAGCGGTGCCGTTGCAAGGGATAGAGGATCGGCGACGGGGGCTTCATCATGGGGGTATCCCTGTCGGCAACCGCGAAAAATATCTTCTTCGATCGTTAGAAAGGGAAAAAGGGTTAAACACATTAACAGAAAACGCGTCGGAGAAATGCGGTGGCGTCCCCAGCGGTCGCAAGCGAGTTGCCGGCCTTGCGGCCCCCGTTCATTTTCCAACGAGAAATATACCGTAGGTGGCCCGCAAATTCTGCATCCATTGGACGGTCTTGCCCTTACGTTCGTGGACACTGATGGCTGTTTCCTTAAAGATTTTAAAGCCGACGGTGCGGGCGAACTTTCGGAAATCTTTGAGTGATATTACGCGTATATTGGGTGTATCATACCACTGGTAGGGGAGTTGTCGCGTGACCGGCGCATACCCGGTTGTCACAACCTGAAATCGCACCTGCCAATGGCTGAAGTTCGGGAAGCTCACAACGGCTTTATTCCCTATGCGTAAAATTGAACGAAGCAAAGCGGCCGGTTCATAAACCTGCTGCAGGGTCTGGCTCAAAATGACATAGTCGAAAGCGCCGTCAGGATAGTCAAGGACTTCAGCATTGATATCTCCCTGGAGAACCGTCACGCCTTTTTCAACACATTGCGCAACCTTCTCCTCATCATGTTCGATACCGGTTCCGTGAACGCCTTTGCGCGCCTTCAAATAAAAAAGCAGATCCCCCTCGCCGCATCCAAGATCCAGCACCCGGGCGTTCGGTTCGATCCACGAAGCAATAATCTGAAGGTCGAACCGGATCCTATTGTTGTCGAAATTCAGAGTGGACACGTGCTAAAAACCCTTTAATCAAATTTGTCAGCCGTTCATTGGGGAGGAGAAACGCATCGTGTCCCCAATCCGCCTCAATTTCGCAAAAACTGACTTCCAACCCGTTTTTCTTCATGGCCTGCACTATCGACCGGGATTGGTAGGTCGGATACAACCAGTCGGAAGTAAAAGAAATTACGAGAAACTTGGCGACGGCGACGGAAAAGGCTTCTACCAGCGAACCGCCACCGTATTGTCGCTCAAGATCGAAGTAATCAGCCGCTTTGGTAATGTAAAGAAAACTATTGGCATCGAAGCGTTCGACAAACTTGGTCCCTTGATAGCGCAAATAACTCTCAACCTGAAAGTCGGCGTCGAAGTTGAAAGAAACGTCATTTTTATCTTGGAGCCTGCGTCCAAATTTGTGACGCATGGCCGCATCGGAAAGGTAAGTGATGTGGCCGATCATCCGCGCAACAGCCAATCCCGTATCCGGCCGCCGGCCACCATAGTAGTTTCCGTTGTTCCACTCCGGATCGGCCATAATCGCCTGTCGGGCCACCTCGTTAAATGCAATGGCCAACGCTGAATGTCTGGTGGTCGTCGCCAGAGGGATGGCCGCATAAACCATTTCCGGATAACGGACGGTCCATTCCAAGACTTGCATTCCACCGATAGACCCGCCGATCACCGCCAGTAGTCGA
Source organism: uncultured delta proteobacterium (assembly GCA_963848135.1). Classification (GTDB taxonomy): domain Bacteria; phylum Desulfobacterota; class Desulfobacteria; order Desulfobacterales; family SG8-13; genus JARFQH01. Next base: position 789,929 of record CAWKCK010000003.1, on the reverse strand, counting down.
CCGAGACCCAGATGATCGATCAAGGCCTTCTGCGCCCGAACCATATCACCGATGGTCACCATGGGGAAATTCTTACCATAGGGTCGCCCGGTGGCCGGATCGGTTGAGCGCGGGCCTGTTGACCCCATGCAGCTGCCAAGAATATTGGAACAGATGACAAAGTATTTATCTGTATCGATTCCCTTGCCGGGCCCAACCATGATGTCCCACCATCCCGGCTTGGGATCCTCCGGGTCGTAATACCCGGCCGCATGGGCGTCACCGGAAAGGGCGTGGAGCAAAAGAATGGCATTCGATCGGTCAGGTGCCAGAGCCCCGTATGTTTCATAAGCAATCGAAATGGGCCCCAAATGCGTGCCGCTCTCAAGGACCATCTCAGCGGGAGACTCGGCAAAAGTGAAAGTCTTTTTCGCCACTGTTCCCACCGACTGCCCTTGGATATCGTGTTCGATGTATTCACTCATGGCAAATATATTATCATGAAAAAACGGAGTACTTATAGTCGCATTACAACATAAGCTGAAAAAGTTTCATAAAATTTTCAGGTAAACTGTTGCTGGTCTACCGAAGGGGGACCCTGGCAACCACGGCCATAGAATGTTTAGGGTGATGGGATGATGCTATCCAACAGGCGGCAAATGATGATTGGTCAGGAGGGCTATGCAGCAATCAGATTCTTGAAGATCTTACAGGATCGGCAAACAGCCATTTTTTCTTTCCATGATTTCTGAATGGTTCCGTTGCAAATCGTCCCATTGATGAACCAGCACATCTTGCCGGTTTGAAATTCCCAAGCCGGACAATTGGCCCTGCGTTCATCGGGGCAGTTTCTCGCCTTCCAGCAATTTTGGGCCGAATGACCATCTGGCTGTTTGCGGGAAATGAGAAAAAATACCTGCCGTTCGACAGCCGCCGGCACGGTCCGCCAACCCTGCTCGTAACTGTGAATCGCCTTAATGGAGACACCAAGCAATTGGGCCATTTCTTTTTGCGTCTTTTCAAGTTTCTTGCGGTAGCGCTTGAATTCCTTGTTGTCCATAACCGATCCTTTTCATCCGTTTCCGTCCAGCCCTGCCGCAGAGAACCGCTACAACTGTGAGGGCACTCTATGCACCGGCAATGCCTGTATTAAATTCCACCTAAATACTAATAATTCCCACATTGTGGCAATATCTGTCAACAAGAATTATATTGCGCTAATTTCAAACAGCAAAATAAATATATTCGTGCTAAACTTATGCCTTACTTGACTGTGCTGAAGAATATTCATGAAAAATACGAACGATGAGTATCGTATCTGTGGATTGGAGGTGAGCGGGTGCATCTTCAAAAAGTAATCATCGCCCACAACCGGTTCCCGACCGAGAACCACTTTCCATTTAATCTGACGATCCTTAGGCGGACGGCATCCATTCACTTTCGGACGCCGATCACTTTTTTTTGCGGCGACAACGGTACCGGCAAATCGACGCTCCTGAAAGCAGTTGCCCAGCGCAGCGGTGTCAATATCTGGCAGGGAGAACAACGCATCCGCTATTCCGCCAGTCCCTATGAAAATTACCTGTACCAGGCCATCGACCTCGATTGGAATGGCGGCCCTGTCGGCGGATCCTTCTTTGATTCACAAGTCTTCAGGAATTTTGCCCAGATTTTAGACGACTGGGCGACCAGCGACCCCGATGTGCTGGCATACTTCGGTGGCACGTCTCTGATGCAGCAATCACACGGTCAATCTCTCATGTCATTTTTCCATTCGCGCTTTATAATTAGAGGATTGTACATCCTGGACGAACCGGAGACCGCACTATCACCGAAAAGCCAGATAGAACTCTTGAAGCTACTCAGAAAAACGGCCGCCTCCGACAATGCACAGTTTATCATTGCCACGCACTCACCGATTCTGCTGGCCTGCCCGGACGCCAGGATTCTAAGTTTCGATCATGCGCCAATCCACTCCGTTGAATACGAAGACACCGACTACTACCGAATTTATAAGCAGTTCCTCGACGATAGATGGCGCTATTTCTAACGCCGATCCGCTGTACAGCTCGCCAGGCACTCCGCATTTAACGCCTTCTCCTTAATTGCGGAAAAATGCCCGGGCGTCAGCGGCTGTTTGCTCAGGAGCCGAAAAAGTGGTCATGTCTCCCAACATGACTTCATAACCGGTATGATCGCTACGTACCCACCGGGCATGGTTCGAGCGAGCCAGGATGACGGTACGCAGATCAAGACGGCTGTCCGGTTCCTCCACCGACATTATCCCCAGGTTGTATCCATTGCGACCGAGGCTACGGTAATAGCGATGGATGCTGAGAAGACCCTCGGAAAGGTGCAACCAATCTTTTTGGCGAAGGTTTTCAAGAGAACACACCCCGGGCAGAATCCCCCAGACTTCGTAAAACCCCTCGGGTGCAAACGCTGAGACCCACTCCCAACTGCCGGTCTGACCGATATAACGCGTGCCGTTTTTTTTCTCGTGCGTCAAATAACTGCTGAAAAGGTGGTGACCGGACAGTCGATAGAACCGGTCCGCCCGATTTTGTAAAAAGCGATGATAGTTGGGGGGAGATGCGTCGGCATTAATTTGCAGATGAGGGTGAAGCAGTGACCCGCCGGCCGACGGTAAATGGTTCTGGGTAATGGCCATATAAATTGCCGACGAATCATGCTCGCGGACCCGCCGGAGGTAATTGCCACAGTTGATGAAACTATCAGTGTACGTTGATAGCGAAGCTGTGCCGATTTCAACAAAGTGCCTATCGCCAATCAGGCTGACGGCAGAATATCTACCGTAAGGGTATAGGTTGGGAAACAGAATCGATTCACCCTGCATCATGCGACCTTCCGGGCCCAACTGGGGATCGAGACGAGGGGTTTCTGTAAACGCCTGTGGCCGGCAAAATGGACAGGAAGCCCTGTCATTCCGGTCGGGAGGTGCTTCGGGTAAGGTTTCATTGCCGATATCTTTTTCATTCGCGCGGCTGAAGGCAATTCGGCAGGTACGGCCGGTGATGGGATGTGTTCGGATTTCTATCACCCGCTCCACCGATCGACCAGCGGGATCGACAAACCGCGCGTTAATTCTTTGGGCTTCGAACGTCAATCCTGTATTCTGCATCGGCGGATCTCCCTATGAATCAGGCGGTTGCCTGCCGTCAACTTCGTCAATCATATCGTAAATCAGTAGGTTTGGCTGGACCCCACGGAGGCTGATAGAATTTTCACCCTGAGTTTGCCGATCATGTTCACCAAAGGCAGAAGGTCGCTAAGCGCATCACCTTCCACGAGCTTGACATGGGTCGCATCGGCCGGGAGTTGACTGAAAATGGGATCCACCGCCATCCAACGGCCGTCAAGCAGACTCTCGTTCCAGCTGTGGTATAGAAATCCTCTTAAACGGGGAACATATACGATCCCGTTGACGATTCGGGTTGGTATACCCAGGCTCCGCGCAAAAGCCGCAAAGAGCATGGCGTGACCCTGGCACTCTGCTCGTCGGCTTTTCAAAACGTCAAGGGCGGTAAATACATCGATCGCCTCACGTTTGACATGGGTCTGCATCCAGTCGATTAATGCGCGCAGGCGGTGCTGATCATCTGGCACACCCGCTGCGATAACGGTGGCAGTCCGGCGGACATCGGGGTGTTCTGAAGAAATAGCAAACGTGGGTAGCAGATAACGCCGATAGGAACTCTCTCCCCCGGGTAGCAGTGTTTTGTCAGCCCCGGGACCAAGGGAAAACTTCGATATTTGACAGATAAGAGCATTCCCCTCGCGGTGACAAACCTGTCGTTCATCATCGGGTATATCCACCGAATTGGTCAAACCTGAAATAGCCACGGTCATCGATTGTAGTTCTTCGGGGCCGTGGTCAAGAGGGTCGCTTTTTATCAGGCTGAAGTCGCGTAATGTCTCTTCCTTGTTAAAAGCAGCCTGGGTAAGGTATCGCAGGGCCTCTTTCTGGCTCTCGAGGGCCGAGATGACAATTCCGCCCAGTGACATTTCCAGCAGCGGCAGTCCCCGATGGTCCATCCAGGTTGTCACCGTCTGCCCCCTGAACCGGGTTTGTATTTTGAAGGCCGGACCTGCGTAGAGCTCGCTTTCTTCATAAGCGGTAATTTCCTGTTCTACGGGCTCTATTTTCTGTGTCTGCCCGTCGAAAACATCAAACCGGTACTGGCGACCAACTTCAAGCCCGTGGAGTAGCGGATAGAGAAGAATGGCGCTTGAGGGATAAACCGGGGATGCTGTCAGGATGCTTTGTTGGACCATTTCCCCCCCGCCGTGGATGGTCATCGTCAGCTGATTCCCGCTCAGCTGGCCGGATACTGCCATCTGACTATCATCCAAACCGATGGTATAATCGAAACGAATGAGTGAAAGGTCAGCGGCGACCAGGTCATAAGATTTAAGATTGGCTTTTTTGTCGATCAGCAAAAAACGGAACCGGAAATACGCCTCTGAATGAATGTCAAACCGGTTCTTGCCGGCTGGTGATGGTGTTTGGTGGAAATGGGAGAAGCCGATTTTGGCGCCGTTGAAAACAATGCGGCTCCAATATTCAATTTCTGGTTGTTCGAACAGATGGCTGGGTTTAGACAACGGTGGCGCCTGACTGGCTTTGCGGAAATACCGACCAGAGCAGCCGCTTAAGAGCAAAACGAAAACCAGAACAATGAGGAGATAAAGGTTTTTCGGATTTATTTTTAAGTCCATGATTTTACCGACCGAAACGTAAAATCCTTTACGGTAGAGTGGTGAAGAACCTATTCTGCCACTGCGGGAGGCTTCGAAAGATCTGGTTTCCGGGGCGGTTATCCGCTCGGCCTCAGATCCGTTCAAGAATAAAACTGACAGCCAATTCGGCTCATGCCACCGGCTTGACACCCGGGTCAAACGCTCTTAGTCTCTCTCGTAGTTGACAGAAATCCGGGTATTCGGGAAAGAACCGCACTTTCCAACTGGCACTTTTTAATTACAGAAACAAGAGGCACTCATGAAAAACAACGCATTTTCAAAACATAAATTTATGATCGATCTTCAGAAACTCAACGAGCTTAATGCTGAAGGCTGCCCGGCCTGCGGAAACAAGTTCACTCTGGGGGAAACCGCCGTTGTCGCCTGCGGCGCCTGGGAAGGCGGTTCTAAAGCGATTCACGAAAACGAAGCCGTATGGGACGATCAGCAGGGCGGTTATGTCGAACGGCGCTGTTACGACTCCAGAAGGGGTAAGATCGGCTGATCCTCCCCCGCGGATTTTAACTTGCATTTCAATGCAATCGCTTTGCCATGGTGTAGAGGTTCAGCCATTCCATCTCTGCCAAGAGATGAATGCTTTCGCATTATCGCGATGACATCACCCAACAATGAGTCAAACGCCGTGACCGCCAGATTCAGCGGTCCTTCTGCAAAGCCCCCTTTTACGCCGGTTTAAATATTTTTTTCTGTTGACAGACCCATACGCCATGGGTTAAAACCCCCGGAAATTTTTGATAGTGGGCATTCATTCCGATTGCGTTAGAGTTGTTGCGAGACTCTTCTTGAGCGATTGTTCCTGTAGACTGACCTTGCTGCCTTGTTCTGAAACTGTGCTGAGTTGATCATGTTTCGATTCGCAATGCCCTTTTTGAACCCCCGTGGGCTTCCAGCCCACGGGGGTTCGCATTTTGTAAGTTTCTCAGCTCATCATGCGCTGCTTCAACCACCTTTACGTTTACGGAATTTATTTTAGAAAAGCGATATAACCGCCATGCTGTTCGCCTATCGAACCGCCCTGACCTGAGAAAGTATAACGCTTCGGGCCATATGTAGTCTTTCAGTATAAGCCAATTGGAAATGAATCTGCGCCCACCTGCCGTGAACCGCGAATATCTCCGGCCACGCAAGCCCATATTTTATAAACTGTCCGCGTCAAAGGCATGGTGCCACTCTGCCAACACCCTGTCCGGAGTTATCTGTCTCAAACATACAAGCTCACGGCAATTTGTTCTTGTGGTGTTCGTACAAGGACAGCAAGTTTCAGAAGGTGCGACAACCCTTACATTGGCACCAAATGGGCGCCAACGCACAGGATCTGACGGCCCGAAAATAACCACGGTCGGTAATCCTAGAAATGCTGCCAGGTGACTGATACCCGAATCATTCCCAATGTATCCATCGGCAGAATCAAAAATGTCAAGCAGATCCGGGAAAGACTCACATTTAACGACAGCCGGCTGAGGTTCCTTCCGCTGTCTCAAGGCCACTTCGATATCCGCCTCGGCCGGCCCCAGAAGCATCACCGACCGCAAGCCTTCCGATAACATCTTGGCCGAGACGGCCAGAAACCGTTCCAGCGGCCAGCGTTTTTTTATGCTGCCGGCTCCCGGGCTGAAAATTAGCATTGCCCCTGCTGAAATAGATGTCTTCCGGCCTTGTGCCGCAGCATTAAAAGCATTGTGGAATCTCTCACCATCCCCATGCGAAAGGATGCCGCACTTCTGTGCCCGGTTCGCTAAAAATTCAGTCACTTGTTCGCCGTGCATCTCCTCAGGCCAGGGCTCGATGCGGAAAACCCGATCTGCATTGATTTTTCTCATGGAAAGTTCCAAAATCGAGGAGAATGAGATCAGCAGAATGTGGCTGTACGCTGATACGCTCTGACGCAATTCGGGATCGATTCGGTCCGTGTAGAAACTGGCGACACGAGCGGACTCCAGCGGGTGGTAACGATCCAATACGCCCATATCGACAGCCAACTGCCCAAAAGACGACCGGCACAAACCGTCGATACGGGAGAATGACACCCTGAGGGCATTCAATACGGGGAATGTAACAATGAAGTCGCCGAGAGCGCCCTGGTGAACGATCAACAGACTTTTCTCAATTTCCGGTATGCGGTCCAAATTCATATGAATCTTTTTTCAGGCTGAGGTGGCCCTTTCATGTTTTGACGAAAAAGATTATATAGTGGTTCTAAAAAATCGTTCCGTTTTTCGAATGTTTTTTTCTACAACCACTTATACTCCCCTTCCATTTTCGGATTTTATAATTGGAAAGCGGTGTAACGCTCGGTAATGATTTCTCCGCGCTGCCAATTTTTATCGCGCGCTCAAACCCGCTATCTTTGGAACTCCAATGACAGGTATCGGCACCACGCCCGGCGAAACGTGTGACGCAATCTTTTGCCCCACATAAATGATTACAGAATATGAGGATCGACCATGACATTTGGCCGCAGGTTGTCAAGAATATGTGTTGCTCTCACTTTCGTTTTCTTCGTTGCAACGTTGTCTGCAGCGGAAAACAATGGTGATACCGACAAAAACAAGTCAGTGCCCGAATTCAGCATCGGCCAAGGGATGCAATCGACCCTGATCGAACAGGCTGAAAATGTCAGCGAAGAGTTCGCCAAGAGAGCCCGTTCTCTGTTCGAGCCCTCGCCGCTGGGTTGGAACATGAAAACCCTTAACGATCTATACCATTGGACGCTCGAACTCCCCTTACTGCTCCCGGAATTGGTAAACAGAATCTTGGAACAGGGCCGGGTTCTGGGGATGGTCGGCTCTTTGGTCGTTTTGACCTTTATCGCCGCCGTAATCTATAGCCTCATCGGACGTAAAAAGGTTTTGAAGCGTATCGAGAGCATTATACGACCGTTTGAGGGGAAACTACCACCGAAACTGTTTCCCTACATTTTGTCCCTATTGAAAGTTGTCGTAGCCGCTTTGATACCGCTGCTGCTGCTGGGCCTATTCGCGCTGATCAATGCTTTTATTTCCTACCCGGCCGCCTGGTTTCAACTGATAGGCCGTTTGTTGGGTCTTTGGGTCGTCGGCGCGCTGATCACCGCTCTGCTGCGTGAAGCTTTAACCCAGAATCTATTTCCGCGTACCGCCCTTTATGGAAGAAAAATTTTTAATCTTGCGCGCCTGACCCTATTTTACATTCTGGCCGGATTTATCGTTATCTGGAGTGCGGAGGCTTTTAGCATCCGTGCGGATGTCGTCGCGCTGCTAAAGTTCGTTATCTCGATATCGATCGTGGTGGTCCTGTTTCTGCTTCATTTGATGAAATCCGTCTTTATGTCGTTGTTGCCCGACCTTCCTTACGGCCCCTATCGGCTTTTCGTCCACCAATTTCGCCGGTTTTACTACCCCTTCATTATTCTGTCCTTTATGGTGGCCCTTCTCTGGTGCATTGGATACCGCCAGCTCGGCCGTGTCGTTCTCTTGAAGACCTGGTTTACGGCTGGCGCCTATGTGCTTATCATGCTGATTTACCACAACCTGAGGGTATGGTTCGAGAAATGGTATGCCGGCAAGGATCGCCACGACGATACCGTTCGCATGCTCTATAAATCATGCAAATCACTTCTTCTGTATGCCACGGCAACGGCGACAACCGGCATTGTTTTGAACCTGCTGGGGCTCCTCGAACCTCTGGTGCAAATCATCTCGTTTCCGGTTGCCAAACTCGGCAGCAATGACATTACCCTCTGGATCATTATCAAAGCCATCTTGATCCTTTTGGCCTTCGTATATTCAACACGCCTGCTTCAAGCCTATCTGGACTACCGGGTGTATCCGGCTTTCGGTATCGACCCGGGTCTGGGTTACGCCGTTAACATTTCTCTGAAATATACGCTGCTGTTAATCGGTTTTATGATATCGCTTAAAGCCGTCGGGATCGATTTACGATTTTTATTGGTATTCGCGGGTGCTGCCGGTATTGGAATCGGGCTTGGTCTGCAACACATGGCGGCAAATATTATCAGCGGATTTACGATCATCTTTGGTGGACGTATCCGCAAGGGCGATTGGATTGAGGTTGAAAAAACCATGGGCATCGTCACCGATATTGATCTGGCATCGTCCCGGGTCAGAACCCGGGACGATATCGAATATCTGATCCCGAACTCGAATCTCATCTCGAATACGATCGTAAATTACTCTCATTCCTCACCAATGATCCGGATCGAGCTATTGGTAGGCGTGTCGTATAATGCAGATCCGCGGCTGGTGGAGAAGATCTTGCTGGATGTGGCTTCGGCCGAACCCTTGGTTTCCGATCATCAGCCGCCCGTAGTCCGCTTTGTGGAGTATGCAGACAACTCAATAAATTTCGAGCTGCTGTTCTGGATCGACGTGCGCGAAACGCCCCGGAGAAAAATCCGCAGTGCCCTCTATTTTGCCATTTTCGATGAACTCAGAAAGGCCGGAATCGAGATTCCATATCCGCAGCGGGACCTTCACATCCGCAGCTCCGACTTGAAACAGTTGACGTAAACGGCTGTATACCCCCCGTAAGCGTAACTATTCGTATATGGTATTCGCAACCGCGCCCTTCGGCAGCCCGATCGTCAGGCCGGAACCCGTTTTCGGTCTAAGCTGCGGTACTGAACCGCTTCTGAAACATGTTCCGAGGAAATGGCTTCAACTCCGGCAAGATCGGCGATGGTACGGGCAATTTTTAAAATCCGGTTGTACGCTCTCGCAGACAAGCCTAGCTTGTCGATGACGGTTTCCAGTAATCGTCGCGAATTGTCGTCAACACCGCAAAACCGCTTCAACTGGCGGCTTCCCATCTGAGCGTTGGCATATATTTTAGACCGTTGGAACCGATGGGACTGTATGGCCCGAGCCGCGTTGACGCGGGTCCTGATATCGGCCGAAGATTCAGCACTGGTTTGCGCTGCCAGATCTTTGTAAGGTACAGCTGGAACCTCCACATGAAGATCGATACGGTCGAGAAGGGGACCTGATATCTTGGAACGGTAACGATGAATCTGCTGATAGGTGCAACGACACTGGTGCTTTGTATCGGTCAAATATCCGCATGGACAGGGATTCATGGCAGCAACCAGCATCAATCGTGAGGGATAGGTGATCGTTAGAGCCGCACGGGAAATAGTGACTCTCAAATCCTCAAGTGGCTGACGCAAAACCTCCAGCACATGCTTTTTGAATTCAGGCAGCTCGTCCAGAAACAGAACGCCGTTGTGCGCCAGACTCACCTCTCCCGGTCTCGGTATATGGCCACCGCCGATCAATCCTGCATCTGAAATCGTGTGATGGGGCGAGCGGAAAGGGCGCTGAGTGATCAGGGTCTGGTTGTGCGCCAGCAGGCCCACGACACTGAAAATCTTGGTGGTTTCGATGGCCTCCTCGAAGGTGAGTGGCGGCAGAATGGTCGCTATTCGTTTCGCGAGCATTGTTTTGCCGGAGCCGGGCGGACCGATCATCAACAAATTGTGCCCGCCTGCGGCAGCGATCTCCAGAGCACGCTTAACATGCGCCTGCCCCATGACTTCACTGAAATCTAAATCCGATACCCGATCGCGGTTAAAGAGCTCGTCAAGATTGGCCTTGAGTGGTGCGATACGGACAGCACCGCGTAAGTATTCTACCAGTTCCGCGAGCGTTCTTACCGGAATGGCATCAATTCCGCTGACGACCGATGCCTCACGCCCGTTTCCAAGCGGCACGACGATACCGGTATACCCGGCTCCCTTTGCCGCCATTGCCATTGGCAGTGATCCTTTGACCGGTTTGATTCGCCCGTCAAGGGAGAGTTCGCCCAGCACACAATGCTTGGTTAGTGATTCTTTGGGCACAACACCAATAGCGGTAAGTATTCCGAGAGCGATTGGCAGATCAAAACCGGTGCCCTCTTTTTTAATATTTGCGGGTGCCAAATTTACGGTGATGCGATCGTCGGGAAAATCGTAGCCGGAATTGTTTATGGCCGCCTTTACCCGTTCCTTACTTTCCTTTACCGATGCTTCCGGCAGTCCGACAATGGTAAACGTGGGCAAACCACGGGCAATGTCCACTTCGACTTCGACCAAAAAGCCGTCGATACCGATCACGGCGCTACTAAGAATTTTGGCCAGCACGGTGCCTCCAACGGATAGGAATTCGATACCAAGATTTAACAGGCTGTTGAAATTTTTTGATTGAATGGCACACAGAAAATGCCAATTTCCCCCGCTAATAGCGGTGGTCGTAAAAACGTTCCATTATTCGAACGTTCATTTTACAGCCACTCATACCGCTCTTTCGTATTTCAATAATAATATTTTGAAAAGGGTAAAATTGCCGTTGCCTATAGATAAGGTCGCATCATCTCCTTCACCCCAGAAATCTCAGCCACCGTCAACAATGTGCACATACCGCTTTTTTCCCGATCCGACTGGACATCTACCCATTCGGTCAATTTTTGCAAAGCCCGGCCACTGCCGATAATTTCTCTGCTCATGGCGACACCTGTGGTAATATCCTCGGCCTTGCCCACCAGATAGAGAATCGCCCCGGCGTTGAGACAGGTAATATCTATGCACCCATCGTGGCCTACCCCACCGATAACTTTGAGGAAACGGACGGCCTCCTTACGCACATCGCCGGTGGCGGCAATGTCCCCATATTTAGAGCGCTTCAAACCGACGTCTTCGGGAGCGATCGTGTGCGATATGTCACTCCCGTCCGCACGGACCTCCAGCACAATGCTTTCACCAATGTTGGACAACTCGTCCATACCTTTGTCATTTTCAGCGTCAAATCCGTGTACAACCATTGCCTGCTCGATGCCGATGGCTTTCATAATTTCTGCCACTTTCGGTACCATTTCAACGGAATAAACACCGCGCAGCGCATGGGTGGTCTGGCAAGGACTTGCCAGGGAAGCGGCAACATTCAGGGTGGATCCAAACCGGATTTGACTGAGAATCCGGGCCAGTGACCGGGGATGAACCATAGCGCTCATGCCGTTGAACAACCCAATACCGGCGGCCTTGATGCTGCGCCCCACGGTTTCGATGTCGCATTCCACGTTGATACCAATCGCTTCGAGCAGATCAACGGTGCCGCAGCTTGACGTTAGCGCTCTCGCCCCATGGCGCGCCATACGGATTCCGGCGGCCGCGGCAACAATCGCGGCCGCCGAACTGACATTGAATGTTTTCAGCTGATCCATGCCGGTACCCGAATTTTCAACCAATGGTTTCCCTAAATCCTCAGTGACCGTCTCGGTGTCAAGATCAAGGATAGCCTGCCAGGCACCGGCAATTTCAGCGGGCGTTTCCCCTTTGGCCGTCAGGGCCGCCAGAAATGCACCCTGCTGCAGTTCCGGTTGCTGGTTGAGCAGAACTTCGCGGAACATTTCCTGGCTCTGCTCCCGCGATAAATCTTTTTTATCAATCAATTTCTGGATATTCCATCCAAACGATTTTAAGGATTCATCTGTCCACATGGTATAATCTCCGCTACTATGGGTAGAGTAATATTTTCATTCCCTGTCTTGAGGCGACAAGATCCAGTGCCCGGTCGAGATCGGTAAGTGGCAAGCGATGAGAAATCATGTCATTGACACCAACCCTGCCGCTCGAAATCAGAGCGAGTGCTTCCTCGCCGTGGCGGAAGCTGCAACCGTAGGCACCGACAACGGTTTGCTCCGTATAGTGAATATGATTCAGATCAAGGTGCAAAACGCGGTCATCGGGGGGAAGACCGGAAAAAATCACCAACCGCCCCCGAGGATTCAGGTGAGATATGGCTTCACGGTAGGCCTTCAGGCTTCCCACGGCGACCACACAGACATCGAACCGCAGATCCTCAGGGCAAGTGGCGTATCCATTGATCAGGTGCCGACGGCGTTCGTCGGTTTCGATGCACGTCGGCTTTGCCCCCAAGGCCCGGGAAGCTCTTGAGAGAAGGGTACCGGCCGGACCACTCCCCCATATTCCAACATGTTGACCACCAGCGACTTGAGCCAGTTCCAGAGCATTTAAACAGCATGACAATGGTTCAGCAAACACGGCGTGTTCCGGTGACAGGCCCTGCGATACCTTGATGACGCTTTGTGCAGGCGCCGTCACAAAGTCAGCAAATCCTCCATCACGGTGAAATCCCATAATCTTCATATCCCGGCATAGATTCTCGGCCCCCGCGGCGCATGCCGGACACTTTCCGCACCAGATTCCGGGGTAGACGTAGACGCGATCACCCTCTGCGACATTAGTAACCCGTTCCCCTTTTCGCTGGACAATCCCGACAACCTCCTCACCCGGAATGCGCGGCAGCACCAGATCCCGGTGTCCCGATCGAATGATCTTGAGGTCAGTGCGACACATTCCGGTGACTTCGACCTGCACAAGGACCTCATTCACCCGTGGTTCTTTAACCGGAAGTTCTTTTACCTCGAAACCACCGACTTCGGTTACCATAATGCATTTCATATTTAATTTCACACCTCCAGCCAGACGCATCGTCGCGATGATTGGCAATAAAGTTCGAATTGAAAAGAGGCAACGGTGAAAAACATTCAGCCTGAAACAAACGATAAAAGGTTCCGTTAACCGCAATCATGGTCAGTGGAACCCTTTTGCCATTGGATATCCGATTGATCCGCATCCGTGGTCTTCTGGTGTCCCCGTTACGGATGGAGCCGACTCATTTTTGTGAACCCCTATCAGATAAGGCTAAACACGTCAATTCGTTCCTAACTGAAAATATTTCACGATCGGCAGATGTTAGTGGTTGATGAAAAAATGTTCCGTTATACGACCGTTTTTTCATCAACCACGTATACCACCTTTCCGTATCGCGGATTATATTTTTGAAAAACGGTATAAATCTGCCTCACTCCTCGACCCGATCGCACCGCATGCCTTGACATGCCCTTGAAGTTCCTTACGATAAGACCTAGTTAGATACATCTCGCGAATAGGGATAATCAGACCCAAAAACCGGCCGATTTTTTCACCCCCGCTGCCGCTGACATCCGGCGACAGGTAACCCGACAGCTGCACGGGAACATGAAACGGGTTAATATTGTCGCTTTTTTGATTGTATTTTTCTCCCGTATGTGAGAAATATATTACGTCTGAGTTGACTATCCGACGGACGGCCAATGGAAGGACGTTATTAACATGCATTTATGTCAACGGACTTTGATGAAGACAGTCCGGTGCGAAGGCATCGGATTGCACTCTGGAAAACCTGTCCATTTAACAATCAAGCCAGCGCCCATCAATCAAGGAATCCGATTCGTTCGAGTGGATTTGCCGGGCGCGCCTGGCGTGACCGCCCAGTTTAACCGTGTGGTGGATACCAGCCTGGCTACGGTCATTGGCAGTGATGGATGTATCGTATCCACGATCGAACACTTGATGGCCACATTCGCGGGTCTTTCAATCGACAACGCATTGATTGAACTCGATGCCTATGAAGTGCCTGTAATGGATGGCAGTGCTGGTCATTTCACTGAATTGATCACGAAATCCGGTATAGAGGAACAGGGGGTGCCACGACATTTTTTTACACTCAAAAAACCCATCGAACTGATCGATGGTGACAAATCCGTCACGGCATATCCCTCTGACCGTTTCCAAATCACGTGCACCATAGATTTCGCACACCCGTTGATCGGTAAACAGACCCTCTCCATAGAGATCACAGACGAAGCTTTTTCCACCCAAATCTGCCGGGCGCGAACTTTCGGTTTCTTAGACGAAGTCGAATATATGAAACGCTATGGATTGGCTTTGGGCGGATCATTAGACAACGCAGTGGTCATCGACAAAGAACATATCATCAATTCTGACGGTCTCAGGTTCCCCGATGAGTTTGTCCGCCACAAAGTTCTAGATTGTCTCGGTGATTTTTCCCTACTGGGAATGCCGATTCTCGGTCATTTGGATGTCGTCAAATCCGGGCATGCATTCAATCACGCCTTCCTCGAAAAATTCTTCTCCCAGAAGGAGTCCTGGGAAACCCGCTGGGTCCCCGGTTCATCGTCACCTCCGGCTTCACAGCCAAAATCTGTTGCCATTTAATAAGGTTTTCGTGTATGTTTTGAAGACCCATCCGATTGCGCTTAAAATGCGCCATTGGATCATTCGGTCCAAAAAGGCATTGAATAACTGCTGCACAAGCATATGCACGGTATATTACAAATCATTTCACCGAATCGTGCATGGATACCGTCTGCTTTATAGCTTATATCTCTTGTTTTGCAGACACTCATTGCGATTAGATGCTTTTTGTCAAAGAACCAAGAGGGGCGTATTTGACCGCATGGCTTCGGTAAACCCCGTGAAAACAAGCGTCGTCTGTTTAGGGCTATTTATCACGCTATTGTGTGGTAGCAACCCGTTGCTGGCCCAGGACGCGGTGTTGACCCACATTACCGTCAGTAATACGCGTTACGATCTCCTGCTCAGTTTCAATCTTGAGGGAAGCTTTACAGAAAAACTCAAGGAAGCCATCATCAGCGGTGTTCCGGCAACATTCACATTTTATATCAACCTTTACCAAATCCGCAACTGGTGGGTCGACAGAAAAATTACCGATATCACCCTCTCACACACCATCAAATATGACAATCTAAAGAAAGACTTTACGATCAAACGTTCGTGGAGAGAAGGAGAGCCGATGGTTACCCGTTCTTTCTCACAAGCTCAAAAATGGATGACCGAAATCGATGCCCTGCCAGTGTATCCACTGAAGGAACTGGAAAAGGGCCGCCAGTACCAAATCCGGGCAAAGGCTGAGGTCAGTAAGCTAACCCTGCCACTATATCTACACTATATACTCTTTTCCTTATGGGACGTCGAAACGGATTGGTATACAATCGATTTCATATATTAGCCACGGATTCCGCCCGCTATGCCGCCGCCAAATCGCCACAAATTGCCATGGGTAAAACCAGCGGCATTGTGCCGTTAGTGAAGGAATAGCGGCGTCACCTTTCTTTTTCCCTTTTTCACATGAATGAGACCAAGGCAAACAGGAACATATCTCTAACGCCGAAACAGGCCGACAAAAAAAGGCGCAAGCGCGAGGTCATTCTCATTGTCGTCATATTTGTCATTGTCGCGTTTCTGACCCTTGCAGAATTTCGGGTAATTAATTTCGGTACAGACATCCCTGTCTCCAACACCATTTTGATGTTTATCCTCATCAATATCAATTTGCTGCTGTTGATCTTGCTGATTTTTCTGGTTTTTCGCAACCTGGTTAAACTGCTTTACGAACGTAAGCGCAAAGTTATGGGTGCCAAGCTTCGAACGCGCCTCACGGTAGCATTCATTGCGCTTACCCTTCTGCCGACGATTGTCTTGTTTTTTTTCTCCATAAACTTTATCACCACCAGTCTCGACTTCTGGTTTAACGTTCCGGTAGAACAGGCGCTTGAGAATTCACTCGTCGTGGGGCGAAGCGTTTATCAGCAGGTTGAGACCAACAGCCAGTTCTTCCTCGAAAGAGCATCCTACCAGATCGTTAAAAAGGAATTCCTAAATCCTAATAATTCCACTGCACTCTCGCGCTATATACGCGTTGTTCAGCGTGAATTCAATATTGCTGCAATCGAAGTTTACGATATTAATGCCAATCGGTTGACCTTTTCCCTTTCCGAAGATCTTGGAAGTACAGTTTTTGGAATCGTCCCTTCCCACGTACTTCTTGAAAATGCGATTCCTAAAAATGTTTGGACGCATTCAGAGTACGTCACTAAAGGAGAGTTGATTCGGACGGTGGGAACGATTCCCTTCGGAGCCGACCACGATCAGATAGAAGGTTACCTTATCATTTCGATCCTTCTGGTACCGGACATCTCCCAGAGCATGAAATCCATAACAAGAGGTTTTGAAGAGTACCAGCAAATCAAGTTACTGAAAAAACCGATCCAAAATACGTACTACATCGTTTTGTCGATCGTAGCCTTGTTGGTTCTGTTCTGTGCCATCTGGTTAGGTTTTTATCTCGCCCGTTCAATGAGCATACCCATCAAAGAATTGGCCGAGGGAACCCGGCGTGTGGCCGAGGGTGAATTGAGTTTTACTATTGAACGCGTTGCCGACGACGAAATCGGCAGTCTGGTCGATTCATTTAACAAGATGACTCGGGATTTGCGTGTCAGCCGTGAGCAGCTCGAGCTCTCAGCCGCCAAACTTCAGCAACAAAATGCAGAAATCGAAGAAAAACGGCAATATATGGAAGTCGTCCTTAAAAACGTCTCCGCTGGTGTCATTACACTTGATGCTGACGGAATCATCAAGACGATCAATCGGTCCGCTGAAAGAATGCTCGGAATTAAAACCGACGCGGTACTCAATCGCGGTTATGAACACCTGTTGGACGGCCAATTTCGATGGTTGGCCAACGAAATTATGGACAGCCTCACGCTCTCGAAGAACGATGCTTTCCAATTGCCGTTACGGCTGATCATCGAGGGCCGGCCACGCAGTTTTATGACCCATGTCAATGCGCTCAGGGATGATACTGGCAATCACATGGGCATTGTGATGGTATTCGATGACCTGACAGAGATGGAAAGAGCCCAGCGGATGGTCGCATGGCGGGAGGTGGCACGCAGAATTGCACACGAAGTCAAAAACCCCCTCACACCGATTACGCTTTCCGCCCAACGATTGAAACGAAAATTTGCAAAGGACCACGAGGATCCCGTTTTCGATGAATGCATCCGAATGATCATCGATCACGTTGAGCTTATTCGTAATTTGGTCAACGAGTTCTCAGCCTTCGCCAAATTCCCGAGCGTCGATCTTAAGCCTTGCGAACTGCTGCCAATAATCGAGGAAACCGTAGCGCTCTACATGGAAGGCTATACTGAAATCGTTTTTCAGACACAACTGGCCGATAGGGTTCCGATGATGAACCTTGATCGCAAACAAATCAAGCAGGCCATGATTAACCTGCTGGAAAATGCAATTGCGGCCATAAAGGGTAAAGGTGAAATTACGATCACCTTGTCATACGATCCAATATTAAATCGGGTTCGGATCGAAGTCGCCGACAACGGGCCCGGTGTTTCGGATGCCGACAAGACCCGCCTGTTCGAACCCAACTTTTCAACGAAAAAGGCCGGAATGGGCCTGGGTCTCACGATTGTCAGTACGATCGTCGGCGACCACAATGGGGTGATCAGCGTCCAAAACAATCAGCCGACCGGGGCGAAATTTGTGATCGAGCTGCCGGTATAACCAACAGACCAGACATATGACCTTTTGTTGAGATGAAAAGTGATGTCCTCCGGCAGCCATGATATTTGACTTTCAACAATACAGTAAGAGGAGTTCGGGTAATGAATCCCACGATCTTGATCGTTGATGATGAGCCGTCTATTCTCCAGTCTCTTGGGGGCCTGTTGACTGACGAAGGGTTCGAAGTCCACACAGCGCCCAATGGCTATGAAGCCCTGAAAAATATCGAAAGCGATTCGCCCGACCTGGTGTTGCTCGATATCTGGATGCCGGGGCTCGACGGTATCGACACGTTGCAGGAGATCCGCAAAAACAACCCTTACATACCAGTGATCATTATCACGGGCCACGGAACGATAGAAACCGCCGTGAAGGCAACCAAAATGGGGGCGTATGATCTGATCGAAAAGCCGCTATCCATCGATAAGGTTATCGTTGCCATCAACAACGCCTTGAATTATCGCCGGCTAGAGGAAGAAAACCGCTACCTGCGAAAAAAAATGATCGAAAAAAATTCCATCAGCGGTAACAGTCCCCCAATACAACAGCTCAAAAAACAAATCGGCGTGGCCGCACCAACCGACACGTGGATATTGATAAAAGGCGAGAACGGCACCGGGAAGGAACTTGTGGCCCGCACCATCCACCAACTCAGCCGCCGGGCCTCCCAGCCATTGATCACCGTCAACTGTGCCGCCATTCCTGAAGAACTGATCGAAAGCGAACTCTTCGGACATGAAAAAGGCGCGTTCCCCGGGGCATCAATGAAGAAAATGGGTAAATTTGAACTGGCACACAGCGGGACTATTTTTCTCGATGAAATCGGTGATATGAGCTTGCGAACACAGTCAAAAATGATGCGGGTGCTGGAAGAGCAGAAGTTCAACCGCCTCGGCGGCAGCCGGACCATCTCTGTGGATGTCCGCGTCATTGCCGCCACCAACAAAGACCTGGAAAAAGAAATCGAAAGCGGCCAATTCCGAGAAGAATTATACTATCGCTTGAACGTGGTGCCAATTGAGGTTCCGGCGCTTCGCGAACGATTGGAAGACATTCCGATCTTGGTCGATATTTTTATCGATGAATTTGCCAAGCAAACTCAAAAAGAGAAAAAGAAGATATCTCAGGACGCTGTTGAAGCTTTGCGCCGATCATCCTGGCCGGGTAATGTTCGAGAACTCAAGAATCTCGTGGAACGGCTGGTCATAATGGTTGAAAAAGATGTCATCGATATCGCGGAACTCCCCGATGCATACAGCCCCGACACCAGGTCGGATTTAATGGCCGATGAGTCCGGCCTACTTTCAATCGACAATCTCAAAGAAGCCAAGCAGGAGTTTGAAAAAGAATATATCCAAAAGAAACTTAAAGAAAATAAGAACAATATCAGCCGGACCGCTGAAATGATTGGGGTTGGGCGTAGCTACCTTTATAAGAAAATAAAAAAAATCATCAATTAATATCACTCCGCTTATTTCATGAATAACTTTATATCTATCTCTTATCTAAAAAAATCGAAGTTGCGCAACTTTCGCCATATTTTACCGGCCACATCATAATGGGTAGATAGTCACTTGCGAGTTATCGGGGGAATATTACGCGGCAGAAGGTTGTCGCCCGTAAAAAGTACAGACATCCGTCCAACGGCTGACCGATTGCGCGAAACAATCTTCAATATTATCGCAAAATGGGTGCCGGAGGCTGTTGTTTTGGACCTTTTCTCCGGTACGGGTGCTTATGGTATTGAAGCTCTTAGCCGCACCGCACATTCCGCCGTCTTCATCGACAATAACCCGTCAGCCATCGCTATCATCTCCCGCAATTTGGCCCTCTGTCGGCTCGAATCCCGCTCACGTGTCGTCCGGTGGGATGTCACCGCCGGTCTCAATTGTCTCAATACGTCGAACGGCCCTTTTAACCTCGTTTTCATGGATCCTCCATACAACATGAACCTTATCGGGACCAGCTTGAAACATTTTCAAAACCATCCGATACTGGCCCCCCGCAACCGCCTGGTCATCGAGCATTCTCCCCGCGAACTTTTGCCGGCCGATTTGGATAATTTTGTTCTCCACGACCAGCGGCGCTATGGGAAAACCCTTGTTTCAATTTTAGAATGTATGCTATGAAATAAAGCGCGCCTTTTACAGGCCCGGACGCGACTATCGGCAGCTGACCTCGGTTTTGAATCTCTCAAATATTATGAGCATAGCGATGGGCAAGGTAGCAATATATCCGGGATCCTTCGATCCGGTAACAAACGGGCATCTGGATATCGTCAAGCGCGGATTGAAGCTGTTCGACAAAATCATCGTCACCATATTGTACAATCCCGGCAAGGAAACGTTGTTCTCCGTCGAGGAACGGTTGGACATGTTGCAGATAAGTATGAAGGGGTTGTCAAATATCGAAATCGATCGTTTTGACGGTCTCCTGGTGGACTATGCCGCGAAACGTAAAGCCACGGCGATTCTACGCGGCATGCGGGCGGTTTCGGATTTTGAGTACGAATTCCAAATGGCCCTGATGAACCGCCGACTCAACCGTGAAATTCAAACTGTTTTTTTGATGACGGGCCTCCGGTGGATATTTACCAGTTCCTCTATTATCAAAGAAGCCGCACGGTTTGGCGGTAACATTGAGGGCATGGTACCAGCGATGGTCTTGAAAAAGTTAAAAGAAAAATTTCGTAAACAGTCCGCACCGTGACAACCAGAGTGCCGACAAACCACTCAGCAATTCCACCCTCCCAAGACGCTTGCTTACGCAATGGACCTCTGGCAGCTCAATATTTTCTGCAAAGTCGTCGAGCAGCGAAGTTTTTCCAAAGCGGGAAAGCGGGCCCGTCTTTCGCAACCGACAGTCAGCAGTCATATCAAGGACCTCGAGAATCATTTCGGCTGCCGGTTGATCGACCGATTGGCCAAAGAGGCCGTTCCCACAAAGGAAGGTGAACTTCTCTACCATTATGCCCAACGGTTGATCGGCTTGCGGGACGAAACCGAAGAAGCACTAAAGCAATTCAAGGAATCTGTGGAAGGCAACTTGATCGTCGGTGGCAGTACCATTCCCGGCGGTTATCTGCTACCACAGTTGATCGCCGGATTCCTCAGGAAATTCCCTAAAGTATATGTCTCCCTGAGGGTTGGGGGTACCGGTAAAGTCACAACCGACATTCTGTCAGGAAAGATTGAATTGGGGGTTGTGGGCGCCCGCATTTCAGACAATCACCTGGAGCAAAAAGTCTTGCTGGAAGATAAAATGCGTCTGATTGTCCCCCGTGATCACAAATGGAACAACAGACGCAGCATCGATTTGAATATGTTGCTCCGGGAGCGGTTCATTGTGCGTGAATCAGGTTCAGGTACGCTCAAATCAATTCAGCACAATTTACAGAAAAGCGGATACGCCCTGGAGCAATTCAATATCGTTTCAGAACTCGGTAGCACTGAATCCGTCGTCCAGGGGATAAAGAACAATATCGGTCTTTCGATCGTCTCTCCGATCGCCGTTGCCGACGAGCTGAATACCGGAACGCTCAAAGCCTTAAGAATCAAAGGTCTGAACCTCAGGCGCCATTTCTATCTCACACGACACATACACCGCAGCCTTTCACCGCCCGGACAGGCTTTTATGGCATACCTGACCAAAGGACTGGCCGATGAAAATCCGTTGCAAAAATTCCTGGAAAAAACCGACCATTAGGCTACCGATACATATGGCCACCGATAGGGCATGAATCTTCAGGCAAAGTATGGGTTGCCGGCTGATCAGAAAAAATGTTTGATAACCACGAAACCGGCGATCAAAAGAACGGTAAAGGCCACGACCAGAATGTTGAAATATTTTTCGATAAAAAGCTGTATTCTGGGTCCGAAAAGATAGATGAGACCACCGACAAGAAAGAACCGCGCCGAGCGTGAAACGAAGGATGCGAGGATAAACACGACAAAATTTATTTTAAACATGCCGGCGGCAATTGTGAAAACCTTATATGGGATTGGGGTAAACCCAGCGATCCCGATGGCCCAGGCATCGTAATGCCTGTACAGATTGCCAATGTAGTCGACTTTGCTGTCCAATCCGTAAAAGACGACAATTTTTTCACCGACACTACTCATGAATTGCCAGCCGATCAAATAGCCAAAACATCCTCCCAGAACTGAGCCGACCGAACAAATCAGCGCAAATCGCATCGACTTGCGTGGCACGGCTACTGCGAGAGCGATCAAAAGAACATCCGGAGGAATGGGGAAAAAGGAGGATTCACTAAACGCCAGAAGGAAAAGCGCCCATGAACCGTATGGTGTTTCAGCCCAATGCAGTACCCAGTTATAGACTTTTCTAAACATTAGCGTTCGCTCCAACCATTTTCACCAACCAATTTGACAAATCGACACCCACCGAGGTTGGAACGATGTACACCTTGTTCATCCTTATATATCACTATCATTTCCTGCGAGTGCTGGTCGCCCACGGGAACCACCATCCGTCCACCGCTGGCAAGCTGAGCAATGAGGACATCCGGTATTTTCGGCGCCCCGGCGGTAACGATAATCGCATCGAAAGGACTCTCATCAACCCATCCGACTGTACCATCACCATAGCGTGTAATAATGTTGTGATAGCGAAGCTGATCGAAAAGACGACGTGTCTTGATCAACAATGAGTGAATTCTTTCGATCGTGTAAACTTTGTAGGCTATTTCCGCTAAAATAGCGGCCTGGTACCCGGAACCCGTCCCGATCTCGAGTACGCGGTTGTCTTTCGTGATCTGTAGCGCCTGAGTCATTTCGGCAACAATGTATGGTTGGGAAATCGTTTGCTGCTCGCCAATAGGAAGGGGGAAATCGCCGTAGGACTGATCCCTTAAAGCTTCACTGACAAAAAGGTGTCGGGGGACCTTACGCATAGCCGCCAGCACATTCTGGTCAGTAATACCACGTCCCTCAATCTGGCGATTGACCATTTCCTCGCGCTGACGTTCGAATTTTATCGATTCCTTTTCGATCATACGTTCTCCGGCGACGGTTTCTGCCGTCACCGAACTCTTTCACAGGTGATCGATTTAGCTCTTGTTGGCATACAGATGACGGCAGGCTCTCGATGCACCCCGCGTATATAAGCGGGACACTTAAAGACCACGCCATCTATCATTATCATGAATGAATCCCCGCGGCGAATCATCTGATTTTAAGCGCATGTCGGAATTTTTACTATCAGTTCCACCGGTTTAGGTCAACAATATAGCTTGATCATTCCATCGAAGGCAGGGATTCGAAATAAGGTTGTTGAAAAGCGGGAGGGCCAGAATCAATCGGTTTCGTATCACGGAATGCGCGGTAACGGGTAAAGTGCGTCATATTTTATATATGATTCGCTTGTCCGTAATAATAATGTCCACATACTTGTCGTGTGATTCTAGCGGTACCATGGGGATAATTTGATCGTCTAATGCCAGGGCCACCTTGCGCGTTGTAATCGGTAGCTGTGGAATGAGTCTGTCGTAGTATCCATCGCCAGAGCCGATTCGCCCCCCTTTTTCATCGAATGCAATTCCGGGTATAATTGCAATATCAATGCAGTCAATCGGAACGGCACGGCACTGATCAAAATCCGGTCGCAGGTGGGCTGAACCACCGGGGATAAGATCTTTTGAAAAATCATCTATTTTGAAGAGTTTTAATTTCTTGGATCCCGTATCAAGCAGAGGTAAAACAACAATCTTGTTGATGTCAAAGGTCCGCTTAATAATCGCCTTTGATTGAACTTCACTCGGGTTATCGAGATACATTAAGGCAATTTTCGCTTCGAGGAAATTGGCAAAATCAAAGAGGCGATCCTCAATTTGTTTGGTTTTTTCAGCAAGCGTGTTCTTGGGAATTTTACCTATTGCGGTGGCAATCTCTTTGCGAATATCGTCCTTGCTTTTCTGAATTTCTTCCATAAACACTATCCCCTCACAAAATTCTGATGACCTTATAGATAAACCCGAGCCGCGTCAACCTGTATTCATCATTGACTAAAAACTAACCTCATGTTAGATGATTTCTGCACTTTTCCGGTTTTAAACGTCGTCCTCGGCCGGATCCCTGCCCTTACAAATCCTGTTATAGAACTGCTACATCGGTTGAATTTCAGGCGGTATTTTGTCATGGCATCTACCTGAGCAGGAATATACCGAAAAAACGACAATAAACATAGGTACAGATATGCTGGAAATCAAGTTTCTTAGGCAGAATTTAGCGGAGATTAAACGTGCATTGAACGCTCGTCAGTCGGATCTCGATCTCTCCGAATTCGAATCCGCAGACGATCTCCGCCGTGAGGTCCTATTGGAGCTTGAGACGTTGCGACACGAACGAAATGTCGTGTCCAATCGAATCGCCGAACTGAAAAAAGACGGTGTCGATGCACAAGATCGCGTGGAACAGATGCGTGCAGTTGGGTCAAAAATAAAGACCTTAGAATCAACACTGGTCGTTCACGAAGAAACAGTCAATAAGATATTAATGGAAATTCCAAATATCCCGCATGCCTCAGTACCCGAAGGGAAGGACGAAAACGATAACCCTATACTCAGGCAAGTGGGCACACCGCCACAATTCGAATTTATCCCGCAAGCTCACTGGGACCTGGGCACTAAACTCGGCATTCTGGACTTTGAACGGGCATCCAAAATTACCGGTGCAAGATTCCCGTTATATTTAGGCATCGGCGCGCGCTTGGAGAGAGCGTTGATAAATTTTATGCTCGACTTGCACGGCTCTGAACACGGCTATACAGAAGTTTTGCCCCCATTTGTCGTCAATCGGCAGAGTATGACCCATACCGGCCAACTGCCTAAATTCGAGCATGATCTTTTCAAATTAGAAGGTTGGGATTACTTTATGATTCCAACTGCCGAAGTACCGCTCACAAATATCCACCAGGGTGAAATCCTGGACGCAGACCAACTGCCGATCTATTACGCGGCCTACTCCCCCTGCTTTCGATCCGAAGCCGGCTCTTACGGTAAAGACACCCGCGGGTTGATTCGACAGCACCAGTTCAACAAGGTTGAAATGGTAAAGCTGACGCTGCCGGAAACGTCCTACGACGAACTTGAGAAAATGTTGAGCAATGCCGAAACCATCCTTCAGCGACTGGCCCTACCCTATCGGGTTGTTACCCTTTGCACCGGAGACATGGGTTTTTCAGCGGCAAAAACCTATGACATCGAGGTTTGGATGCCGGCACAAAACATGTACCGCGAGATTTCATCCTGTTCCAACTGTGAAAGCTTCCAGGCCCGCCGGGCGAATATCCGGTTTAGGCATAAAGGCCAGAAAGGTACTGATCTCCTTCACACATTGAATGGTTCGGGCTTGGCAGTTGGAAGAACTGTGGCCGCGATCCTGGAGAATAATCAGCAAAACGACGGTAGCATCGTCGTGCCGGAGGCCTTGCGTGCCTATCTGGGTGGCCTGGAAGTCATTAAGCCGTGAAAATAGAAGAATTCCCTGAAGATATCCGCCCTCTCATCATTCCCCGGCCGACAGGGGAACTGGTCTACCGCTGTTTGGGATGCCGTGAGGAATATGGAATCGCAAAGCTTTTATATACCTGCCCTAAGTGCCGCCAGGTGCTCCTCTTAGAAGATCGTTCATTCCACAGATTACGGCAGATCGATAGCGCGACCTGGCATCGTATCTTTGACTACCGAAAAATGCTCTCTCTGCCAGCCCTCAAGGGAATCTATCGCTACCAGGAGTTTATCGGTCCGGTAATCCCGTTTGAGGACGTGGTGTATCTTGGTGAGGGGCACACGCCGGTAATCGAGGCCAACGACTTTATGCAGGAGAAGGTCGGCCTGAGGTATTACTTCAAGAACGACGGGCAAAATCCAAGCGCCAGCTTCAAAGACCGTGGTATGGCCAGTGCCCTCACATATATAAATTATCTGATCAAACATGAATTGGTATCCGATGTCTTAGCCGTCTGTGCCTCGACTGGCGACACGTCGGCAGCTGCTGCCCTGTACGCCGCATATTTGAATCCCCATATCAAATCGGCCGTTCTGCTGCCCCACAAAAATATTACCCCGCAACAACTTTCACAGCCTCTCGGCAGCGGTGCCGCTGTTTTTGAAATCCCCGGTGTGTTCGACGACTGCATGAAAGTTGTCGAGCGACTTTCGGAAACGTATGATGTGGCCTTGCTCAATTCGAAAAACGCCTGGCGGATCTTGGGGCAAGAATCCTATTCCTATGAAATCGCACAGGATTTTGAATATGATTTGCACGATAAAGTCGTTGTCCTACCGATAGGCAATGCCGGGAATATTACTGCCGTGATGAATGGTTTCCTTAAATTTTATGAAACCGGCATCATTGACAGCTTGCCAAAAATAATCGGTGTGCAGTCGCAACATGCCAATCCGGTATTTCGTTACTATCGGGAACCTGTCCCGGAGATGAGAAAATTTGTGCCCGTCACCGTAAAACCCTCTGTCGCTCAAGCGGCCATGATCGGTAATCCTGTGTCCATGCCCCGGGTTATCCATTTGGTCAATCGCTACAATCAGGAAGCCGGCGGTCAACGTGTTCATATGGTTGAGGTGACGGAACAGGCTATTATGGACTGGGAACTTCTGGCCAATAGAAACGGCCACATCGCTTGTACCCATGGCGGGGAATCCTTAGCGGGTTTGGTGACGGCCAGGAAGAATGGTCTGGTTTCCGAAGATGAAATTGCAATCGTAGATTCCACTGCCCATGCGTTGAAGTTCGCCGGTTTTCAGCAAATGTATTTCGACGATGCGTTTCCACCGGAGTTCGAAATCAAAGCCGATGGGGACCTCGTTAACATGCCGCAGTACGTAAGACCGACGAATCTCAAAAAGGTGCCGGAACCCGGTAGGCCACTGACGGGCAAGGATCTCGATATGTTCGTCAAGAGTATATCCGAAGAAGTCGCTCGTAGATTAAAACTGATATAAAATTGAGTTTGCTGCTTTAAATCACTGTTGGTGGTATTTTCTAACGCCAGACCTCATTGGGGGAGGCATGCATGAGAATCAAACTATGGTTATTGACGGTTTGCTGGGTGGGTATCCTTATTATAACCGCATGTGCCAGTAACAATGCGGATGTGCGCAAAAGGGAAATTGCCTGGCGCGATCTGGGAAAACAGTATTACCTGGCGGGTGATTATACGACGGCCCTCAAGTACCTATTAGACGCGGAAAACCTGTACCCGAATGACCATATCCTCCAGAACTACCTGGGTCAGGTTTATCTTGCCAAGGGTAAACCGGATTTGGCCGTCAAACACTTCAAGAACGCATTAACCTTGAAATCGGACTATGCGGTCGCCAAAAACAACCTTGGCGTCGCCTATTTGGAGGAAGAAAAATGGGATGATGCCATCGCGGTATTCAAAGAGGTTACCAGCGATCTGTTGTATGCGACACCCCATTATCCTTTGAGTAATCTCGGTTTTGCCTATTACAAAAAAAAGAACTTTAAGGAGTCTGAAAAATATTATCTAGATGCGCTGGCTCTGGAATCGAACTTCCCTCCGGCGCTTAGAGGGCTGGGGCGGACATATGTTGCGATGGGCAAGGGCGCCGAAGCCGTGGCCGCCCTGTCTGCTGCAACCGACCTTTACCCGGAGTTTGCCGAAGCATACTACGATCTCGGTGAAGCTTATGTTTTGCTGAAGAACATCCCCAAAGCCAAAGCGGCCTATGAAAGGGTCGTCCAACTCAAACCGGCCTCACCGGAAGCTCAGGAGGCCAAGAGAGCACTGGTAAAATTGCAATACATTCGCTAAGGGGGATAAGTTCTTTCGGTTTCAAAGAGGGGGCGGACAATGACAAGGCTTTCATTTTGACAATCATTATTACCACCTTTCCGTATTTCGGAATCATTATTGAAAAGTGGTATAAAATAGCAGCGGCCCGCCTTATAACCGAAAGACGGGCCGCGATCTTTTTATTAGATGTTAAAGGACTTGACGCTGCTCGAGTTGCACGATCCTCGGCGTGATGAAAATCAGCAGTTCATTGTTGGTTTTCGAATCCGACTCGGTTTTGAATAACCAACCCACCAGCGGGATGTGTTTAACACCGGGCCAACCGGTAGAAGATTCCTGCTCGTTTTTCTTGATGATGCCGCCGATGACGATTGTGTCGCCATCGTTGACCAACAGTTCGGTCTGCGCCTCGTTAGTATTCAGGGACGGAACGCCCAATGTGATGACACCGATATCATTTTTGGTAATGAATATCTTCATCAGAATGCGATCGTCCGGTGTCACCGTTGGGGTCACTTCCAAAAGCAGGTCTATATTTTTAAATTTTACGGTGGCATTACCGGATGAATCCCGCTCCAGATAGGGCCACTCGACACCCTGCTTGATTTTGGCCTTTTTGTTGTCCAGAGTGACGATTTTCGGTGCAGTGATAATCCGCCCTTGTTTGTTGGCCTCAACCGCGTTGAGAGTGGCTTCGAGTGTCAATGGCGTTCCACCGAGTTTGGTGAAATTGAATCCCACGGTCGATGAAGACGCCGACGGGAAGTTCATGGCAACATCACCACCGACACCAAAATTGCCGATTGTGCCCGGCCCCCAGGACATTTGCCAGTCGATACCCAGTTCCATCGAAAACTCGTCGCTGACTTCAACAACCTTGGCCTCTATGATAACCTGCGGAGTCACGGTATCGATCCGGCTGACAATTTCCTTAATCTGACCAATCTTGGTTGCGGTATCGGTAACGATCAACTGGTTATTGCGCTGATCGACACTGACACTTCCGCGCTCTTTTGTCAGCACCTTTTGAACGAGGGGTAAGACCTCACCGCCGGCATCCGAATAGTTAACGGCAATGTATTCCGTCACCAAGGGCTCCAAGGCCTTGATCACTGCCCGGGATTTCTGTTCAGCGGCAATCTGATCCTGCTTGGCCTTCTCTTCGGCTGTCAGTGTCGATATCGTGGCAATTCGAATAATATCGCCCTCATACACCATTCCAAGGCGATTCATCTTTAAAACCAGATCCAGGACCTGATCCCAGGGAACCGGTTTTTCGAGAGTCAGTGTCACAGTTCCGGTAACATCTTTGTCGATAGCGAAGTTTTTACCACTGATTTCACGAATGATACGAAACACATTTTTAATGTCCGTTTCATAGAAATCCAACGCTATTTTTTCACCGGTGTACCGTTTTGGCGTCGCGTAGCCCGACATCGCCGGTGACATAGGGGCACCCATTGTCATCGTCATCACACCGGGCGCTGACGCTTGCCCAACAGGCACTTCGGCTCCCAAAACCTCAATAACGCTCGGTGTTTCTTGAACACTTTGAACGGTCACTGTGGCCGACGGATCAGCAGGCGTTGGCATTTGTGGCTGTGACGCCTCTTTGCTCTCGGTTACGACCTCTGTCTGGGCCAAAACCTGTTTCCAATCTGGCAGGTCAGCCTGATCGATCGGTTTGGGAGGTATGGTGGATGCACCAAACCGAATCATCAGAACATCGTCCTCTTGTTCAATATCGTATGAAACGGCCTCCCGAAGTTCTATGGCCACCAAGGTTGTTTGCGGCTCCGCATCTTTATAGACGGGCGTTATTCGGTTAACGGCGCTCTCAAACCGCGTTGTGATCAGCGGACGGTCACGGTATTTTGGTAGCTTCGTATCGTTCAGTTGCAGTTGCAATAGGGTATCCGTGGTATTTTTGAGATCATAAGTGACCGGACGTGTTGTGCCGACGATAAGGGTCGACTGACCGGCATCTTCCGTGATGAAGTCAAGGCGGTTTATCCAGGCCGTTTTATCCTTAACAGCACCTGCAGTCCCTCCTGTTGAGGCCGTCTCGGTTACTGCCGGTACCGGTGTCGATACAACGGGCTGCGGTGCTTTCTCGGCGGCAATAAGCGGTTCTGTCGCCGTCACGGTGCCTTCTGTTCCAACCTGAACCAGCAGTCCGGTCGGGGTCGAAACCGCCGAGTACGATTTCAAATACGCCGAATGGGTGTCGACAACCATCCGGATCTTTTTGGGGTAACCAAAGTAACGAATCTGCCGCACCGATTCGGAGTCCGCTTTTACCACCTGTTCACCTTGGGTGCGGCTTTTCAAATTTGGCATATCGATTACGATCCGGGCGGGTTTATCCAAAGCGAAAACCTTGAAGTTTTCAATGGTCCCGTCGGCGTTGACGTTTATTTGGGTCTGATTTTCCATTTTCTTTACGTAAACACCTTCAAGACGGGAGGCCGGAACAGCAGTGGCTGTCTCAGCGGCAGACGGTTCAGCAGCCGCGGGCACATCACGGATGTCGGATTCACTCGCCGGTGCTTCACTGATCGCGCTGCCATGGGGCTTGGCAAAAGAAATTTTGATGCCTTTCATTTCAGCCGTTACTTCATATGGAACGTCCTGTTTCAAACTGATCAACAGGCGTGAAATATCCTGTTTATCATTGATCGGAGACACTTCGACGGAGTCAATGATTTCATTGTTCGATAAAACGAGAGGCTCGACAGCACCGTCGATTTCCGTGTCCTGAAAGTAAAACAAAATACCCAGGGGCAGGTTTTGTTTTACTGATGTATAAGTGAGCTGACGATTACCGTTGACCATGACAACATAGGACGAATCGTCCTCAGAAGCGGTAATCCCGGTGATGCGCTTTGAATCGGAAAGCTGCTGACCGCTGGGCGCTTCATTGACCACCGGCTTGTTGGCGGTGCAACCATTTGACAGCCCGAACAGGACGATAAGAAAAATGGCCAGTGCTGTGCGTTTTTCGACTTTTGCAAATACGGTGCTCATGAGATCATTCTCCGGGAGGTTTCGGGAGTACGAGTTCTTTGTTACGCATTTTCTGTGTTCCGACAACTTCATCGGTTTCTTCCTCGATAACAACACGATCTTTTTTTATTTCAGTAACTTTTCCGGAATGAAGGCCGATATAGGTCCCTTCTTTAATAATATATCCCTTACCGGAGGCTTCCTGTACCAGGGCCCTGTTGCCGCTGCTGGCCACGATAATGCCAACCAATTTTAGCTGTCCGAGGTCGATTCTTTCCAGTGGTGTCCGTGGGACCCGTCTTTTTTTCTTGGCTGTGAGAGGCAGCGCTTCGGGCTCATCCCTAAAAAGTGGCTCAAAAGGATTGATCCTGCCTTGCGGGTTATAATGTGCAGGGACCCCCTCCTTCTGCTTGCCAGCGGTCGTGGCGCTTTTACTCACAGTGGGCGTGACGGCAGCAACCGTTGCGGCCGGACCGGCCGATATTCCCGTATCAGGTTCGGGCGGTAGTGGTGCTGTTGCCGGTTGAATCACTGCGGCTGATGAAGGCACGGCTTCTGTCGCGGGCTTTACCTCTACGACAACGGTCGCGGAGGGAGCCGGCCGGGGCCGAGCCGCCTCTGGCGGTAACCCACTATCCTCCGGATTTTCTGCCGGTTGCCCAACTGATGCATTTTTCGCCTTCGTGCCGGGTGCCTTTGAAGGCTTTTGGGCCTTCGGCTGTGAAATGGCAATCGGTCCTGTCACCGGAGCCGCTATGTTCTTGGCGACCACGTGTGAGGCTTTCCCACTCGCCGGTGTTGCGGCAATATCGGATTTGGGCCTGAGTTCTGCCGCTGAAATTCTCTTCACCACCGGGGGCGATGTCCGGACGCTTTTCCCCGGTTTAGCGATGGTGGCAGCCGGCGTTGCGGACTGGGCACTATTGCGGGCGACTGCGGTGGGCGCTTTCGGAGCGACAATTTTCTTTCTAACCACCTTGGGCTTTGGAAGTGTCTGCTTTTGAAAATCGCAACCCCAGGTTGCCACAACAAAACAAGACAATAAGGCCAGTGTAATGATACCGCGCAGTTTGCTCATATCGAATCGTTTCTGTGTTTAAGCATTGGTTATTTTTTTCTTTTCTTTTTCTTGTTCTTGGCCGATTTCTTTTTTGCAGGCGGAGCACTTTCAATAAACTTATATGTCACGGCTGTGCATGATGTGACCAGTGCATCGGTCCCTTTAACAGGTTTCATCGAGATGTTTCTGATATTGACGACCCGCGACAGCCTGGCGACCCGATCGAAAAAAATGGCAACGTTATGAAAATCGCCGTTAACCTTCATGGCAACCGGTATCTCGGCGTAGAAATCTTTTTTCGCTTCATTTTTCGGTTTGAATAAAAGGAATTCTAGGCCGGATTCTATTCCGGAGTCTGAAACGCTGGTGAGCAGTGATGGTATCTCTTCTTTTTCCGGAAGTGACTTCATAACGATCTTAAATTGGTCTTCGGCATCCTTCATTTTTTTCTGAAACTTCTTTAGATCTTTGGCGTTTTTCTTTGCCGTTTGAAGCTCCGCATCGAGTTTTGCAAGCTTTTTGTCAAGCGTATCGATGGTCTTGTATTTTGGCATATAGAACAAGAAAACCGCTGCAGCGATGAAGACCAGAAAGATCCCTGCACTTATCAGGAGGCGATAGATTTTGGAAAGTTTTTCGATTTTGTCGAAAAACGGTTCAAAGGCATCCAATGACAGATCAGGTTTTTTCATGTTCGTTTTCTTTTCTTATTCGCTTTGTTCGGTGAACTAACTTGTGTGTCTTTCGTATCGACCTTTTTTTTACAAACAATCGAAAACTTTTTCAGGCTCGAGCCCTGGACCACATGCTTTTCTAAAGTATTCAGCTTGACAGCACTAAACCACCCCGATCCTTCCAGGCGGGTCATGAAGTCGGCCACCGTTTTATTGTCCAGCGCAATGCCAGTAACCTTGATATTCTTGGGACGGTCGTTAAATGACGTGAACCACATCCGCTTGGCAATGATCTTCTCGGTCATGGCTTCGAGTATCTGAACCGGCTCGAAACGGTCAGTCTCCAATTTGCGGATGACTTCGGTCTTTTTCTGCAGAATCGCCAGTTTCTTTTTGATATCTTCGATCTGCCGGGTAATCTTCTGGTATTTTTGCAGTTCACTTTCCGTGACGGTCACGTTCTTTTTGAGTGCCTTTATCCGTCCTCCGAGATGCATATTGTATAAGGTGAGGACGGCCAGCATTAGAAAAATTGAAAGAAAGAAGACCGAAATCTGGCGTCGGATGTTTTCTTTTTTCCGGGCGGCCCTGAAAGGGAGCAGGTTGATGCGTATCATTTATCGTTAATCTTTCTTATGGCCAGGCCCATTGTAATTGCGGCCTGGGGAGCAATTTGTTCAATGTACGCAGGGTCAAAGCTGCTGTCTAAGACAAAGTTGCCAAACGGATTTATGGTCGTCACTTCGGATGATGTTTCATTCGCCAGAAGCTGGCGGAAATCCGAGATGTTACCACCGCCACCACTGAGCATGATCCTTTTGATCTGATCTTCCGGGTAGGTTGAATAGTAGAAATCGATGGCTCTGCGTATTTCCGTGCACCAGTCAGAAACGACACCGATAACGATCTCCTTCAAGTCCTCTGCAGAAATTTTATCTGTCTGGCCCCCAAGTTTGATCGCTTCCGATTCATCGAACGAACTATTGATCAATGAAATAATCTTCTGGTTGATCTGGCCGCAACCCAAGGCGACATCCCGCATGAAAACCGAGTTACTGCCCTTAAGGATGTTGAGCGAGGTTTTGCTTGCGCCAATGTCGATCAAGGCGATGTTCTCGTCTTTGACTTCATAATTGACTTCAAAAACATTCTGAAGGGCAAACGCTTCGACATCAATGATGCAGGGATTTAATCCCGCCATGGTCACAAGGTTGATGAAATCATTGACCATTTCCTTTTTTGCGGCCACAAGGAAGACATTCATCTGGTTGGGATTATTCTCGTTCGGCCCCAGAATTTGAAAATCCAGATTGACATCGCTGATATCGAAGGGAATATATTGTTCGGCTTCGAAATGAATGCTCTCCTGGAGTTGGTCCTCGGCCATTGTCTGAACGTTGATCTTTTTAACAATAACCGAATAGCCGCCGATCGATACCGCAACATTTTTTTCATTAATATTGTAGGTCTTGAACAGCTCTTTAATTTTGTCGGCAACATCCTCGGGTTCGTTGATCGTACCGTCCTCGATCAGACCCGGAGTGAGGTCGATCATGCCGAATCGCTTCAGTGTCCGGCCTTTGGGTGAATCGACGATTTCGGCGGCTTTTATTGTTCTGGAGCCGATGTCAAGCCCGACGAGTTTGTCCTTTTTTCCGAATAGCATATGCGTTCTCTTAGTCTTTAAATATTTTGTCTTTGTCTGAAAGCTCGAGTCCGAGGGCCAGTATGATCTTGCGCTTGGTTTCCATGCGACATGGTAAACCATTTTCAATTCGGGTTATCGTAATCGGCGATACCTCTGCAGCCCGTGCGAGTTCGGCTTTGCTCATCAGCAGGGCTTCCCTGGTTTTCTTTAATGCGTTTTCTTTCATTCGCCCGATCAGCTTTACTGGTATGGCAGAATTCTTAGAGGATATCGTTGATTGAATTTTTGGGTTCACTCTTTTCGGTCTTATTAATGATCGCATTCTATTGTGTTTAAGTCAAGCTAATTGTTTAATAATTATATATAATTATAGATAGTTACATCATGTTGCGATGTTTGGAAATGTATTGACCCATATCTTGGGTCCCGGCTGCGATTCTATTTAATGAGTTTCAATGGAGTACATTGTAACACATTTTTTTAATTTCAGGTAATATAATTTTAGGGACTCGACTAGAACAGAGGCCTATTTCTAAACATTTTAAGCAATAATAAGTAAATATTTTTGTTACGGTTATTGAATCTAAATTCGCATTCTTTCAGATGTAGGTAGAAAGTCGATTCAGCAATGCCATGGAACTTCATCAAACGGTGTTTGGCATATGCCCAGAAGGATTCAATACCATTGATGTGACTGTGCCCCTTGGCAAATTGGTTGGTACCATGGCTGACGCGGTAATGCTTTTTGTAACCCAGGTCAACCAGTCCGTTGTAACCGCGCCAGCGATCTGAATGGATAACGCTATCGGGGTCGACGCGTCCCCTGATAATGCCTTGCAAAGTGGCTTTAGCGCAATCTGGAACGATTTCAGTGTAGACTTTGCCGCCACGTTTGAAAATACCAAACACAGGGGTTTTCTTAAAAGCACCGCGGCCGCGTTTGCCCTTGATGCGTTTACCACCGAAGTATGATTCATCGACTTCGATTTCGCCTTTAAACGGCGATTGGGTTTCACATACCTCGGCTATGCGGTTGCGAATGAGCCGCAGGTAACGGTTAACGGTATTACGATTAAGGTTTGTTAAAGAGGCAATCGTTTGTGCATCCAGGTCATGTGCGAATAACTTAACTAATTGCCTGAATTTGGCTTCTGTAATCTTTGAACGCTTTATATACTTGTTTTTTATTGCCATGACTGGGATTGAGCGTATTTTGGTTACGCTGTCCTAGTCAAGACCCTAATTTTATTACCCGTGCACCCTCTTCTATCGCATAAAGCCCGTTGTCGGTGGCCGAAATAGTAAATGGCTGAAGGGCCAAACATATTGGTCAATCTTCTCCGCTTGAAGCATTTGGACGATCACACTATATTCCAGCCATTTCAGATCTATTTAACCACTCGCGCCTCAATGTGTATATCGGCCGTTTTGCCTGGGGGTTTAGCCCCAGCGTTAAAACAGATCCGTTTATTTTGGGTATCATCCGGCGACAGGTGATTAGAGTTCGGAGCGTCGTTGGCTTTGGCGGTTGGAGAAATACCCCGGTTTCGACGCGTTCGAACCAGTGGGAAGGCACACTTTCGAAGCCGATTGTAATTTTTTACCGAGCATGCTAACAACAGCCACTGCTTTAAGTTCACTTATACCCGTCATTTCAACTGCTTTCACCGGATAAGCCGGCTTATCGGAGAAATCGATTCAGCAGGCGCATTGCCCCTCTCCGCGCGCCCCGGATCCTATGACGAAAGGTGTGCAAACATTGACTGTTGATGCTCAATCGGTTGAGGAGAGAATCAAACCGTTTCGACTGGTTAAATATTTTGCCGTTACCAGTTTGAGCCTTATATTTTTAGGGACTTTAGTTCTTTCGATGTTAAATATTCACTGGGCCCGCGCAATGCAGCAGGAGAAAAGTGAAGAATATGCGTTTGTGATCATCGAAAATCTCAACCATCAAATATTTTTGCAATTTGTAATGCCAGTGGTGTTGCGTTTCGGCAAGATACAACTCCGAAATGATGAGCAATATGAGCTCATGGATAAGGTCGTTCGTAATACGCTTCACAGTTTCAAGGTGGAAATGGTCAATATCTACGACATGAACAATGTGATCTCATACAGTTTTGACCGCGACCTGATCGGTAAAATGAATATGGGCGGCAACAGTTACCAGGCGGCAATAAATGGCCAGACCTTGTCACGGCAGTCTCAACGGGGAAACTTTTGGGAAATTCTGTTGGGAATTCCGAAGGAAAGTCGTTTTATCACCTTTGCGCCGTTACGCGCGGAGCAGCTCCCTTCGCGAATATCGGGACCGGTTTTGGGCGTGATTGAAATCGTGCAGGATCTGTCTGCCGAGTACAAATCGATTTTCAAGTACCAGGTTTATGTCGTGACGACCAGCGCCCTGATGATGCTGACGCTCTTTCTGATTCTCATTTTTGTTGTGAAAAGGGGTGAGGGTATCATCGAAAACCGGGCCCAGGAAAGACTGCGTCTGAAAGAGCAGCTCAATCGGGCGGCCCATCTTTCTTCTCTTGGGGAAATGGCGGCCGTTATTTCCCATGAAATCAGGAATCCTTTAGGCATTATTTTCAGTTCAGCCGAGCTGTTAAAGAAAAAAATGGCAAAGCTGGAACCGAGCAACGCGATACCCGACATTATCGTCGAAGAATCCACCCGTCTGAACAATATCATCACCGACTTTTTAAATTATGCCAGGCCCCGATCTCCCCGCCTGGCACCCTATCGCGTAGAGGACATCCTTGAAAAAAATATAACCTATCTGGCGCCCCAGATGAAGAACAAGGGGCACGATGTCCATATTTCAATCGACAGCGATCTGGCGGAAGTCAAGGCGGACGTGGACATGCTCTATCAGGCATTTTTAAATATCTTCATCAATGCCTTGCAGGCCATGCCCGACGGAGGGGAAATTTCAATCCGGGTTCAACCCGTCGACGGGGCCGTGCAAATCAGCTTTACCGACCAAGGTGCTGGTATCCCGGAAAAATTGCTTGAAAAAATATGGGACCCCTATTTTACCACCAAGGATAAGGGAACCGGGTTGGGGCTGGGAATTGTAAAAAACATTATCGACGCTCATGGCGGCGATATTCGGATTGAAAATACTCCTGAAGGAGGGGCTCGGGTCATTGTCCAGTTGCCCTGCGACCGGAAAGGTTGAACATGGAAACGATACTGATTGTTGACGATGAAAAAAATTACCCGCGAATTCTCGGTGCCGTCTTGGAAGAAGAAGGATTTGAGATATACACTGCCAACAGCGGCCCGGAGGCCATTGAGATTTTGGCGAGTTCAGACGTTGATCTGGTGCTAACCGACATGAAGATGCCCGTGATGGATGGCATCCAGTTACTCGAAAAAATCAAAACCAAAGATCCTGAACTGCCGGTTATCATGATGACGGCACACGGTACGGTCGACAAGGCAGTGGAAGCCATGCAGAAGGGTGCTTACAGCTATATATTGAAACCTTTCGACAATGACCGCCTGATCATCTATGTCAACAAGGCAATATCCATGTACAGAGTGATCAAGGAGAACCGTGACCTGCGCGATGCGGTATCCTCACAATATAGCTTCGGCAATATCATCGGAAAAAGCAAGCCCATGCAACAGGTTTTCGATACGATCCGGAAAGTCGCCCCGACCAGTGCGACGGTACTCATCGAGGGGGAAAGTGGTACGGGCAAGGAACTTGTCGCCAAAGCAATTCACTTCAACAGCTCCCGCCGGGATAAGCCCTTTGTGGCTGTCAACTGTTCTGCACTGGCAGAAACCCTTCTTGAAAGTGAGCTATTTGGACACGAAAAAGGCGCCTTCACTGGTGCCGTGGCCATGCGAAAAGGTCGGTTTGAACTGTCGGATACGGGTACCCTTTTTTTAGATGAAATCGGCGAAATGTCCACCGGCTTGCAGGTCAAGCTTCTGCGGGTTCTGCAGGAAAAGGTTTTCGAACGTGTGGGTGGAATAAAACCGATTACGGTCAACATCCGGGTGCTTGCCGCTACGAATCGAAACCTGAAAGAGGAAATGCAACAAGGGCGATTCAGGGAAGATCTTTACTACCGGCTCAACGTCGTTCATATTGAATTGCCATCACTCAAGCAACGGCAGCAGGACCTGCGCCTGCTGGTGAATCACTTTATTAAAAAATACGCCCAAGAACGCAAGCATGGTATCCCGGTATCCGGCATTGATCCCGAGGTTGAAAGACTCTTTTACGAGTACAGCTGGCCAGGAAATGTGCGCGAACTCGAAAACCTCATTGAACGCCTGATGATAATGAGCCCCGGTGGGATGATAAGACCCACCGATCTGCCGAAAAGTTTCAGAGATACCGTTCATGACGACCTTTACCTGGAGAGCATCCCGGCAGATGCAAAACTTCAGGATACATTGGTAATGATCGAAAAAACGATGATTCTAAGGGCACTGAAGAAAACCAATTACGTCCAGGCGAGAGCTGCGGAATTGCTCGGAATCGGCAAGAGCGGCTTGAATCAGAAAATCAAGAAGTACGACCTGGAGGTCACCAGATGAAATGATCGTCTGATTTCCTCCTTTATGGCCGACATGAGAGAACCTTTTACTGCTCGGCCATATTTACTCTGGTGGGGATGCCGAAACAACCGGGTTGATAGCAGTGGTCCCAATGCGCTCTCGCGCCAAATCAGCATAAAGCGAATCGGGATGTTCGGAGATGATCTTCTGGTAGGCAGCCATGCTTTTTTCAATGTTTTCCAATGCGCCGTATAACCGCCCGAGGTTAAAGAGTGCCTCCCCCCTGAGCGCGGCATTGCTTCCCGCCGCAGTTGTTTCAAAATACTCTGCCGCCTTTTCAAGCTCGTTTTTTGCTTCGTGGGCATAGCCCAACCCGTTTAAAATTTGTCCACGGTAAAACGGATCTGCGAAATCTTCGAGGGCGGCTTCGTAAAGGGCAATTGCTTTGTCGGCATCGCCGCCATTGTAACAGATATTGGCCAATACGACGCGGGCGGCTTTCCCTCCCGGTTGACCACCAAAATTGACCAGTATATTTTCAAATTCGGAACTGACGGCTTGATACGCTTCCAGTGGGCCTTTTTCGTTGCGAAGGGATTCATATCGGTTCCAGCTTTTTTGCAATTGTGCTTCAGCCTGGCTGGCCTGCCTGTGGGCATAATAGCTGAATCCTGAAATCACCAGGACGATCAGGACGAGACCCCCTATGGCGCCGAGCGCCTGGAATTTGTATTTAACAATAATATTGAACAGTTTGGCCGAAAAGGTCAAAAATTCGTCTGGTTCCTTTAGCAATTTCTTGCGCGTGACCTTTTTTCCTTTTGCCATATCAACACCCCTCCAACACTCTCTTTATTCGCGTCCATCCTTCGTCAGGTATATTCGCGCCGACCACCTGACACACCTCGTAACCGCAGGCTGAACCTAACTGCCCGCATTTTTCGAGCGAAAAACCGTTTACCAGCCCATACAAAAACCCGGATGCCCACAGGTCGCCGGCACCGGTTGAATCCACCGCCCGTCCATCACCAACGGCGTCAATTTGAATCATTCGGTCCCCACTGGCGATATAACTGCCACGCTCTCCGACTTTAACAATGGCGATGGCAGCCTTTTTTGCCAGGGCTGCCAGAGACTTCCTTTCATCGGTGCAACCGGTAAATGCCCGCGCTTCGTCCTCATTCGCAATGACGATATCAACGGATTTGCTGACGATTCGGTTTAGCAACTCCCTGGATTCTTCGACAACCGTATAGCTGGCCAGGTCCAGTGAAACCAGTGCACCACTCTGACGAGCGGCGCTAACGGCAGTCATAATAAGCTCCGGATTGAAGAGCAGATAACCTTCAATGTGGACGACAGCGGCCTTATTGAAACAGCCGTTGGTCAATTCTCCCGGTTGTGTTTCTGAGGAAGCTCCCAGGTAGGTAAACATCGATCGCTGGGCATCCGGTGTGATTATCGACAGTACCCGGCCGGTGGGGGAATCGGAAGGAAAAAGCACCGGATCCACGTTGTTCTTAGCAAGGTCCTCTCGGAACAGCTGGCCCCAAGTACCGTTGCCACATTTACCGACAAATCGGGCCTGACCGCCCAGCTTTCCGACACCGACCACGGTGTTGCACGCCGACCCACCGGGTACAATCGAAGGGCTGCCGGACGCCCGCGAAAGGGTATTCTCGATGAACGCCCTGTCTACTAAGGTCATGCCCCCCTTGGCCGCACCGGTTTGCTCGAGAAAGGCGTCATCTTCATTGCAAAGAATATCCACCAGGGCCGATCCGACACCAACGATCAATTTATTTTCAGATTTTAACTTTTCCCTAACTTCCATGAATCGATCCGTCTTTGAATTCACACGCGTATTGTAGAATATCTTTCAGGCCCGCAGGTAACAATGGCCGCCGCCTCTCATGATGAGATAAATCGAATTGTTACCACACCAACGAGGAGTGGACCCACCCCCGGTCACCATCCGCATGCTCGATATGCAACCAGTCGCCTTGGCGATCCAATACCTTGAAGGGTACACCGTTTTCGACGGTAAATACGATTTCATACTGGGTCCCGGGTCCCTGGCGGATGTTGCATTGCGGTTTGTTGGTAATAACGGTTTGAATTTTCCCCGTCAGAGTATCATGAACCCAGCCGACATCATTCTCAAAATCTCGAAACTGGATCCAGCTCCCTTCTTTTTTTATAACCTCAAAGGGATAGTAGCGTTGCACTTTCCAGATCACATCGTGTGCGGCCCCCGGACCAGAGCGGATATTGGCAATACTGCCGGTAATTGCAAGACGCTCGGCCAATGCCGTTGCACTGAAAAGGGACAAGAATAGAAAACTAACCAAGGCATAATACTTCATCTATATTCACCCAAAATGCCTGATTGCCCGCTGCCTACTTATCGTCCGGATATTTAAAGAACTTTCCGAGTTAAATTGTGTAAAATACCAGTTCCGGCAACCGAATGCATGTGAGCTTGTTACCGTATACGGCACCCGTATCAATACCTATTTTATTTGGTAAGAGCAACGGTTCGTGCAGCGGGGTGTGACCGAACACAACCATCTTGCCGAAATCATATTTGGATTGAATGAAACGCTTCCGAATCCAAAGGAGATCCTCGGTTTTCTGACTCTCGATTGGCACTTTATTTTTCAATCCTGCATGTACAAAGATGTAATTTTCTGTTTCGTAGAAAATCCTGAGGCTGCTGTAAAAATCGAGATGCTTACGGGGAATCGGGGGCTCACCCTCTTCCCGGGGGCGGTTCATGTAACTTTCCAGTGTTTGCTGTCCGCCGTTGACCAGATAGGTGAGCCGGTCATCGCCCGAGAGGTATTTCTCCAGCATTTCTTCATGATTGCCCTTCAGAAAGACCGTATTGGTATGTTTCAATTTCAGATCGGCAAGATACTCGACGACCTCAAAAGATTGTGGCCCCCGATCGATGTAATCACCAAGGAATACAAGCGTGTCGGATTCGAAGTCAATGTCGATTTTGTCCATCAAATCCATGAGTTTGTCGTAGCATCCGTGAATATCGCCGACGGCGTATATTTTATTCATAAGTTAGATCAAATATTTTTTTTGTTGAGGGTGTCCGCTCAATGAAACCCCAAAGCGCGTCGTGGACGATCGAGGCGCTGAAGCCCTTCTTCTGCCGCGGCCTTACGGGCTTCGTAAAAGTCATCCGCCGTGGGTCTGGCTGCCAGCGATTGTATATCGGCGGCCCGACCGCAGGGTCTGTATTGAGACATGAGATTCACATATGTGTCGGGTGAGATTTCATTGGCGATAAAACGCATGATATCTCTTGTACCGGCCAACCCACGGGGAAGAATGAGGTGGCGCACCAACAACCCGCGGCTGGCAATCCCGTTGTCATTGATAACCAGGTCACCAACCTGTCGATGCATCTCCCGGATCGCTTGGCGGGCAACCGCCGGATAGTCGGCGGCGTCACAGGTTTTGGCGGCAATCCGGGAATCCCAGAATTTAAAATCGGGCATGTAGATATCGAAAACGTCTTCGGTCAGTTTCAGTGTCTCGATACTGTCATAACCGCCGCTGTTGTATATCAAGGGCACCCTCAAACCGTCTTCAACGGCAATGAGGAGTGCCTCGAGGATCTGCGGTATGACATGGGAAGGCGTGACAAAATTGATGTTGTGGCAGCCCATCCCCTGCAGCTCAATCATCATTGCGGCCAACTGCACGTCAGTGACCTCTTGTCCAATCCCCTGATGGCTGATGTCGTAGTTTTGGCAAAAAGTGCACATCAGATTACAATGGGTGAAGAATATGGTGCCGGATCCATTTGTTCCTACCAGGGGCGCTTCTTCACCAAAGTGAGGACTGGCGCTTGAGACCCAGGCATTTGCACCGGTTTTGCAGATACCCGTCTGACCGGCGATGCGATCGATTCGACACTCCCGGGGGCAAAGAGTGCATGCACGCATAATTTTCCTGGTTGCCTGGATTCTATCTGCTATCCTGTTGTCTTGGATGAGACGTATGTATGACGGAAGTCTGTCGGTCACCCTGTTTATCCCTGCAATTGTGCTTCTTTCCGCATTCCCCTTTTCAGCACTAATGCTGTATCAGTTCCACAAGAATCTTCTCTGCCAGTCCATACCCGAGCGCATACCGATTGAAGTCGGCCGCGATCACGACTTGGCTTTTGTTCTGATTGGTAATTATTTCGATAGGATCGCCGACTCTAAGCCCCATTGTCAACAAACGCATCCGGGCCCCGGCGCCGCCGTTGATCTCTCTGATAATTAACTGTTCCCCCTGTCTTGCATTGACAAGCGACATCAACTGCTCCCGATCTTTCAGGCAGTCGGTACAAATTCCATAGAGTTCCATTTTATGTTGAAGCACATGGAACCCGAATTCGGCAGCGATCTTTAATTGCAGCGTTTCTATCTGATCGTTACGGAACTCGACAATATTTTTGCACTTGGTGCAAATCATGTGATCGTGATGATGACCGATATGGTGGTGCTCATATCGAACCTGGCCATTATTAAACCGGTTCTTTCGGGCAAAGCCGAAACGGCACATCAGAACCAGGGTTTCATGGATGAATTCTTTTGAAAAGTCAACGCTATCCCTCTGAAGACACTCCCGCAGCTCTGCTTCGGTAACATGTTGCTCGGTTTTCAGAAATGCCTCAAGGATCTTGAAACGCTCTTCAAAACGGTCAATATGCTCCTGGGTGAATAGTTTTTTAAACTGTTCTTTTTCCTGTTTATGGATTTGCTGCATGGCAGGTGATCAGATCAGACTTTTTGGGCCCGCACTCACGGAGTGCTATCAGCCGTCAGGGCGCCTTATATTCACCGTTGGCAGTACCTGAAGTCGTAGTGAAATGCACGGACGCGCTGGCAGGGCGGCATGGGCAAACTTGGTGTATTAACGCGATGGTCCGGGAATCTCGAGTGTAGAGCAGGACCCCCCCGAACATTGCCGCGTCTCAGTTTTGGTGCTTTTATTGACACCTGATCCGGAATTCACTGCAAAATTGGTGCAGCTTAGAATACGCTCGAAATCTTCAGCACCACATTTCGGACAACACATTTCGACAGAATCATTTTCCTTCATGATCAGGATTTCAAAACATTCAAAACACTTTGAACATTTGAATTCAAATATTGGCATCACTCATTCCTTTAATTTGAAATATTTGCTAAAAGGAGAAATATATTTTATATAATCGTGCTTGTCAAGCGGCTGAAGGCGTGACAGGGCACATCGCCATGTGCACCTGACAGACATCACGCTCAGCGCTTCAATAGTTCCCGGGCATGATTTAATGTTGTGGCCGTAATGTCGACACCACCAAGCATACGGGCGATCTCTTCGACGCGTCCCTTATTATCCAACGGATGGATAACCGTCAGGGTCCGACCGTTAACGACCTGTTTTGAGATGCCAAAATGGTGTTCACCGAACTTGGCTATTTGCGGTAGGTGGGTGATGCAGAGGACCTGGTGGTGGCGGGCCAGCTCTAAAAGCTTGACACCCACGACTTCTGCCGTCCCACCGCCGATTCCGGCATCAACTTCATCGAAAATGACAGTCTCTACCGTTTCAGTTGCCGCCAATATGGCTTTTAAGGCCAGTACAATTCGGGACAGTTCACCACCGGATGCAATGGCGGCCAACGGTTTGAGGTCCTCGCCGATATTCGGGGCGATTTTGAAAG
Source organism: uncultured delta proteobacterium (assembly GCA_963848135.1). Lineage (GTDB taxonomy): Bacteria > Desulfobacterota > Desulfobacteria > Desulfobacterales > SG8-13 > JARFQH01. The sequence goes on along the minus strand of CAWKCK010000003.1, from coordinate 745,514 downwards.
TTACACGATCGACACCGGTTTCATTAATCTGCATACCGTCAATCTGCAGGCAAGAAGCGGTCGGTTCTTCAACCGGGAGGCGACGTATCGCCACCTCGAATCGCGTCTGGGGCATGCTCAGGCTTGCCAATTCAGCTTCTACTTTTCCAGCCAACCCCGCGGCCGCTGCCCCCCGCGCCTGCGAGAGACGGGTTGACAGGTCAGCCAGTCGTTTATGCAGTATCGATAGCGTTTCTTCTGCCTCGGCAATTTCTCCATCGAGGTTTCCAAGTTCAGATAATTGCCGGGAAATGGTATCAAGATGCATAAAAACGTCGCCCAGCGATTCGCCGTATTTACGTTTGAGCTTGTTGATCAAATCCAGCCGCTCTTCCACCGCCTCCAACCGGCTGTCATCCGTCTGGACGTTTTTAAGATAAGATCTGAGATCTGCGACCAGATCCTCAAGGTGAAAAGATATTTCTGACAAGGACTCAAGCCTGGGCGTCAAGACGGTATCTATTCGAGCGGCCTTGTCTAAATTGTGACGCACAGCAGCCAATTGCTCGACAACTGATCCGTGGCGGCTGTAAAGTTCTTCGATGGACTGATACACCGCCTGGGACAAAAACTCGCTGTTTTTAAGCCGGCTGCGCTCCTGTTCAAGCGCGATGTCCTCTTCTTTCTTTAGGCAGGCTTCTTCAATTTCCTTTTTCTGAAATTGCGCCAATTCGCTTTGCTGCGCCTGGCGGTTTTTGAGCGATTTGAGCTTGTTCACTCGTTCCATCTGCGGCAGCACTTGACGATAACAGTCGACATGCGCCAGGCGCAGGGGCAACAGGCCCCCGAATTTATCGAGGATTAACAGGTGCTGTTCATCTTTGAGAAGGTTCTGATGGGCGTGCTGCCCGGAAATACTGGCCAGGTTTTCGGTGACGGCGCCGAGCAACTGCATTGTCGCCAAGCGGTCGCCGATATAGATTCTATTGCTTTCTCTGCGTGAAATGATCCGCCGGATCAATAGAGCCTCTTCGGAAGGGTAACCATTTTCAGCCAAGGTTATGGCGGCCTTGCTGTCCGGTGGTAATTTAAACAGGGCCTCCAGCTCGGCGGCCTTGCAACCGGTCCGGATCAAAGTCGCTGACGCCCGACTGCCAAGAAGCAGGTTGACGGCGTTGATGAGGATCGATTTTCCAGCACCGGTTTCACCGCTTAGAATGGTGAGTCCATCTGAAAAGTGAATTCTCAGATCATCGATTATGGCAAAATTGCGGATGGAAAGTTCCAGGAGCATGAGAGCGCCATTTTGAATGCATGGAGCAGTATTCTTGAAATTCGCGGCCGCACCGACGGTGATGGCAAACCAATTTTATCGCACAAGCGTGAATTTTTGTAAAGATTGCGGATAGAGGCCGGAAATGCACAATATAGGGCGACTGCCGATGTGTGACCCCCCAGATGTATGACCCCCCAGTCGGTTATTACTCCGGATACCCGGTTATTTCTCGAATGCGGCGGTAGAGAGGCTTAAGGCGCCGGTACAGTTTTGTGTAAACATCGCGATACAAGGAATCATACACGCGATGGGCGGGCATGTCCGGTTCGAAGACCTGTCCAATCCGAACCATGGCTGCGACAGCCGAATCGAAATCAGGGTGAATTCCAAGACCCACAAAGGCCGTCAAAGCAGCCCCGAGACCGGAAGTTTCATATAAATGAGGCCTTGCGGCCGGCATGCCGAACACGTCGGCCGTCAGCTGCATGGCACTATTGCTCCGACTTCCGCCACCGGACACTCGCAAGCTGGTCATTGGAATTTTGGTACGCTTCTCGATCCGCTCCTTTCCCTGTCGCAGGGCATACGCCAGTCCCTCGAGGATTGACCGGTAAAGGTGGGCACGCGTATGCAGATCGCCGAACCCGATAATTGCGCCTTTGGCCTCCGGCCCGGGTTGTCGCAGCCCCGGGGACCAGAAGGGTTGCAGCATGAGCCCCTGGGTTCCCGGAGGTACTTTTGCGACCAGATCTTCGAACAGTGTTTCGATTTCGATGCCTTTTTCGGCAGCCAATTGCTGTTCGGGAAAACCGAATTCTTCTTTGAACCAGCTGACCATCCAGAAGCCACGGTAAATCTGAATCTCCATGGTGTAATGGCCGGGAATAACCGACGGGTATGCCGGTAGCAGGCGCACGGATTCCATATATTTGGCGTTGGTGGCGTTGATCGTGGCGGCGGTGCCGTAGCTGAGGCAACCAATTTGGGGGCTTATCCCGCCCGATCCGGCCACTTCACAAGCCTTGTCGGCTGCCGCAGCCACCAGAGGTAGACCCACCGGTAAACCGGAGTCCTCGGCCGCCTGCCGGCAAACGTCACCGATTAGATGCCCCGGCGGCACAAGTTCGGGAAGTTGATCGCGTCGAATCGGAAGCACCCGCCATTTCCAGTCACGGGCAGATGCCCATCGCAGCTTACGATAATCGAACGGAATATAACCGACCTGACAACCGACGGAATCAACAAATTGGCCGGTAAGCCTGTAGGTAATATATCCGGAAAGTAGAAGATATTTATCGGTGCTTTGCCATATATCTGGTTGGTGACTGGCAATCCAGTTGGCCTCGGCTTCGGTTTGCAGATAGGCGATGGTCCGCCGGAGACCGGCAAGACGAAACAGAGCGCCCCACCCTCCGCCGACAGGTGGCACGCCATGGGTTTTGCGCTGATCAAGCCACACGATGGCCGGGCGCAACGGCTTACCCTTGCGGTCCAAATTAATTACGGTCCCCCTTTGGGTTGTCAGCGTCACGCCGGCAAGACGATCACGTTCCATTCCGCCCGGCTGCATCAACGTCTGGCACGCCTGGCATAGGACCTTCCAGAAGACCTCAGGGTCCTGCTCTGCCCAACCAGGGTGTCGAGCGTAATAGGGTCGAATGGCAACAACATTCCGGGCCACTATCCGGCCCTGTCGATCGAATACCAGCGCCTTAACGCTTTGGGTTCCGATATCTATGGCCAGGATGAGGTCTTTGGTCTGTGTCATTGCCTTGTTGTCCTGGTTGGCAATCTCGTGTGTCGAAACGGGCACCCCACAGGACGTCTCATTTGGTAATCGGATGAAAATTGATGCTTAATTTGAACGCGTTCAAGCCGCACGCCGCGACCGTCGGAGGAGGTGACAATTGCATAACCCATCGCCTGCACGCGTGTAAAGTCATATTCACGCAGGGTCATAAGGGTTAAAATGCTTTACAAAAACAGCGCTATGGACTATATTTTTCGTTATTATTTACAAAGCTTAGGTTCTCTGTGGCATGGCAGACCAGACTGAAAAACAGTGCACGATACCGACCGGTTCCGGACATTTTGTGTGTCCTTTTAACGTGCAATCGGCACTTGCCGCTTAACGACATGAAAGCTGCCGAAATCTGCAATCAGCCTCTTAGACGTCATTCTAAATTCTTATATCGCGACGAAGATCTATGCGTCAAATAGGCAAGTCATTAGCGCACAGAAAAATATTTTGATAGAAGTGGGTCCCTGTAAACCTTACCAGCGGTGGTCCGCAACGCAGAGCGCCGGTATCCGACACCGTTTTTATCAAACATATTCTGTGCGTTGAACGGGAAGGGACGTTTTGGAAAACAGAGTTTCCATGGTTATTGCCACCCGCAATCCGGGGAAGACGGCAGAAATCCGCGACTTGATGCAGGGTTTTCCGGTCCAGATCAGAAATCTCGAAGATTTCGGCACCATCCCTGAAGTGGAAGAAGACGGCGATACTTTCGAAGAAAACGCCTACAAAAAAGCGAGTTTTACAGCACGGATCCTGGGATTGCCCGCGCTGGCCGACGATTCTGGCCTGGTCGTCAACGCTCTCGACGGTGCGCCCGGCGTCCTCTCGGCTCGCTATGGCGGAAAAGACGCCACCGATACCGACCGCTGCACAAAACTCCTGACCGAACTGGCTGGACAAAAAGATCGGCGGGCAGCCTTTGAGTGTGTTATCTCCATTGCAATGCCGACCGGCCCGGCCCTGACCTACGAAGCGCGCTGTGAAGGGTTGATTACCGAACTGCCGGTCGGTCACAATGGCTTCGGCTATGATCCCGTGTTTTTCTTTCCACCGCTAAGAAAAACATTCGCCGAATTGAGCCGGAACGAAAAAAGCCGGGTGAGCCACAGGGGTAAAGCCTTGGCAGAATTGAAGCTTGAGATGGAAAAAGTCCTGATCTGGATACAAAGGCATACGCCGGTTCCGGAAAAATTTTGCCTCCGCGACCATCCGAGCACTTGATATTTATCCGGTCCGATTGAACAGAAAAATCAGAAGCGATACGTTTACTGAAACCTGCCGACAGCCCTATTGACAATTGGCACGGTTCGGTCGAATGATATTAACCAAACGCAAGACATTATTGTCACGACTGGATTCTCGAGGGGGGAGTCGTCAAATGCTGAAAAAGAGGGAAGGGATTGACGTTGTCGCTGAAATCGGCGGTATAGCAGACCCAGATGCCGCCCTGCAACTCTTCAAACAAAAGATGGATGCCGAGCAACTGGACAGATTGCAACAGATCAAGCACGCGGAAGCCAAGTTGAAAATAGCCAATGCCATCTCCATGTGCCAGCCGGATAGCGTATTCATCAATACCGGTTCGGAATCTGATCGACAGTTTATTCGTAAAATATCCCTCGACAAGGGGGAAGAGGCCAAATTGCCTATGGATGGTCATACCATCCACTACGATTTGAAAGAAGAGCAGGGACGGATCATCGATCGTACATTTTACCTCACCAATCCGGATGATCTTGTCAGTTCGCTGGCCAACAAAATAGACCGGATAGAAGCCTTGGCCGACATCCGCGAAAAGATGTCCGGTATCATGACCGGATTGACGATGATTGTCGGCTACTACCTTCGCGGCCCGGTGGGATCACCGGTGTCCAACCCCGCGCTGGAAATCACCAGTTCCGCATACGTGGCCCACAGTGCTGAAATACTCTACCGCAATATCTTTGCGCAATTCGACGATCTGGTTGACCGCGTCGGGCATTACTATACCAATATTCACAGTGAAGGTTTGAACCGTCCGGAAGACCTGCCCAACGCCCGTGTCTATATGGACCGCAGCCACCAAACCACTTACAGCATTAATTGCACTTATGCCGGGAACACCTTACTGCTGAAGAAAGGCAACCACCGCTTTTCCGTCGATCGAGCGATTTACGAAAATTGCGGCAGAGAACTCTCCGAGCACATGTTTATCACGGGCATTGACGGACCCGGGGACAGGATTACCTGGGTCACCGGAGCCGCTCCCAGCGGATGCGGTAAAACGACGACGGCTATGGCCGGCAACCACTTTGTCGGAGACGACCTGGCCCAGATGTGGATCGATGAGAACGGCAGCGTCCGCTCCATCAATCCGGAATGTGGCATCTTCGGGATCGTCGAAGACGTCAACTGGGATGGTGATCCCAAACTGATGAAATGCCTGCGCGATCCCGGTACCGAGGTTATCTGGTCTAATGTTCTGATAGACCCGCACGGTATCCCTCAATGGAAAGGCAATGGTGAAAACCCGACATCAGGTGTAAATTACCAAGGCCCCTGGGAAAAAGGTATGCTTGACAGCAATGGTAAACCGGTGCCGGTATCGCACCCCAATGCCCGCTGCACGCTCTCATCTTCGGCCCTTGAAAACTACTCGCCATCGGCGGAAGACCCTGCAGGTGTCGAAACCGGTGTGATCACATATAGTGGCCGGGACAGTGACACTATGCCACCGGTCTGGGTGGCCAAAAGTTCAGACCACGGCGTGGTCATTGGCGCATGCATCGTTTCTGCCGCAACGGCCACAGAAGTCGGCGCCACCGGTGTCCGCCGTGCCCCATGGGCAAACGCACCATTTATTCCGGGTTCCCTTGGGGACTATATGGATGCTCAGTTCAAGTTTTTCGATAATCAGGAAATAGCGCAGCATAGTCATCCCATCATGGCGGGCCTGAATTACTTCCTGACCCACGAGGCCAGAGGTGGAAACTCAAAAAAACTTCTTGGTGAAAAACGCGATGTCAGGGTCTGGCTGTCCTGGCTGGAAAGGAGATCCCACCGGGAAGTGGAAGCGATAGATACACCCATTGGGTACCTACCAAAGTATGACGACTTGAAGATACTTTTCAAAGAAATCATCGACAAAGATTATTCTGAAGATCTCTATATCAAGCAGTTTTCCCTGTATGTCGACAACATTCTGGCCCGCATCGAATTGCAGATCACCGCCTATAGCAAAGAAGAGAATATCCCCGAACGATTGTTCGAGATTCTCAAGGAACAGCATCAAGGCCTCACGATTTTGCAAAAAGAGTATGGCGCTATCGTAATGCCTATTGATCTGATTAAAGAAAACACCGGCGCTTAATTGAGTGTTGTAAAACGTTACAAACACCGGCCAATCATTGCAAAATTCTAAGAATTAAAGCGGTTTATATTTAAAATGTGCGTGCTTTGAGTTCAATTTTAACGTCGGCCAGCTGTAATAACTATTCAAAAGCCTGCTAGGGTGGTCGCCATTGATCGGATATGAGAGTCATGAAATTGCCGTCTTCGCGGGAAGGACGCCGATCGGAAACGACCGCCCGACAATTTAATGATGAACCCGCTGTGCTGATGAGGGTCATATTTAGCCGGCGAATGCTTGTTGCGCTGGTGATGGGTTTTTCGTGTGGACTCCCCTTACTGCTCACGGTGAGCCTTTTACAGGCCTGGATGAAAGATGAAGGCGTCGACCTGGCCGTTATCGGATTAATGGCTCTCGTCGGGTTACCGTATACTCTCAAGTTCCTCTGGGCTCCCATTTTCGACCGCTTCACCCTGCCATTTCTCGGACGCAGAAGAGGCTGGCTGATATTGGTTCAACTGGCATTGATGGCCGCCATTATCGGACTCGGGCTTACCGATCCGGCTGAAAATCCATGGCTGTTGGCCTTTGCGGCATTTGTCGTCACTTTTTTCAGCGCATCCCAGGATATCGTTGTGGATGCCTACCGCAGGGAAGATCTGTCCAATGCTGAGCTCGGCCTCGGATCGTCCCTTTACATCAACGGCTATCGGGTCGGAATGCTTCTGGCTTCAGGCGGTGGTTTGATTCTGGCCGACCACCTGCCTTACTCCATAGTCTACCTGATCATGGCTCTCTGCCTGTTACCCGGCGTGCTGACCACGATACTTGCCCCGGAGCCAAAGGCGGTCGGCGGTACACCCGGAAGCCTCAAGGAAGCGGCCTTAATGCCTCTGGCCGAATACTTCAGCCGGCATGGGGCACTGTGGATACTCGCTTTTATACTTTTTTATAAAATCGGTGACTCGATGGCCACCACCATGACCACGCCTTTTTACCTGGATATCGGGTTTACCAAATCAGAGATAGGTGCGGTCGTAAAACTCTTCGGTTTCTGGGCCACTGTCACAGGCGGCCTGGCCGGAGGTGTGCTGATGATCCGTCTCGGCATCAATCGCAGTCTCTGGATTTTCGGCTTCCTCCAGGCGGCTTCCACGGCCGGCTTTGCGATCCTGGCCCGGGTTGGCCATAGCGTGCCGTTGCTGTCAGGGGTGGTGTCATTCGAAAATTTCAGCAGCGGTATGGGTACCGCGGCATTCGTCGCATTCATGGCCAGCATTACCAATAAAAGATTTACCGCAACCCAGTATGCCTTGTTATCGAGTTTGATGGGGGTTCCCCGGGTGGTCGCCTCGGCGCCCACCGGCTACCTCGCCCAAATATTTGGCTGGCCGTCTTTTTTCATTTTTTGTGCACTGATCGCAATTCCTGGTTTGATCTTGCTGCTGAAAATAACTCCCATTATGACCACACGCGAATAATATAGAATTGAAAGCGATGAAGGACATCGACAACAAACAGATCCAGACCCGAATCGATAAATTGTTTCAGAAAAAAAAAGAGCTTCTCTCCCTTCCGCCGGAAAAAGCCCTGGCATACATTCTGGAAGCCGAGGAACCTGCCGCCCTGGTCCACTCGATTCCGGAACAAGACCTCTATTTCCTGATAAACGACATCGGCCCCGAAGACGCCCTACCGCTGCTGGCACTCGCCTCCAGGCGGCAATGGGAGTCCTTTCTGGATCTCGGCATCTGGCAGCGGGACAGGATCGACCTGGCATCGACCTTCCGCTGGCTCAGTTTGCTTTTCCGGGCAAATGCCCGCCAAGCCGTCAGGTGGTTGGTGGAAGAACAGAATGATCTTTTCGAACTTTTTCTCTCTAACAACATCGATGTGAAAATCCTGGAGCATGACCAAGATCCGTCGGATTTCGGCAGCAATTACACCACTCTGGATAATGTTTTTTATGTACGGATAACCGGCGCCCTCGCTGCGCCGGAATCAGAGTTTGGGGACGTTGAAAAGGAAAGCTTTAGGGAATTTCTATCGAAACTGATGGAGAGCGTTGCCGACCTTGACCACATTGCCTACCAGAAAATATTGTTTGAGACAATCAGCCTTCTACCTGCAGAATGCGAAGAAGAGATCTATCGGCTCAGAAACGTGCGGCTGGCGGAGAAAGGTTTCTTGCCATTCGAAGAAGCCGTGGGGGTCTACCAACCGCTCGAAATAGAACAGGTCCCCAATCGGTCCTCCGGCAGAATTTCGCCCACATCATCTGAAACCCGTGTCCCCGTGCCGCACTACCCGGCGGATCTTCTCGCGGATGACACGCCGTTTGCCACCAGTCTTGCCAGAATCGACAGCGAGCCTTTATTGCAGCAATTGCAAGCCGAATTCGCCGGTTTATGCAACCGTATTGCCGCCACAGATTTCACCGAGGTAAAGAGTAAAGAAGTACTCAGGTCCATCGTAGAAAAAGCCAGCGGCTATCTGTCGATCGGCCTGCGCACACTGATTTTGGGCACCCCCGCCGACGACCAGGCGGTCGGCAACCGCTATACCGCTCTCGTTCAGCGGCATTTGCTGTCCGATATTTTCAGGGTTGGTTATAGCCAGGCGCTCAAGTTGAAATGGCGTGCGCAGAGATGGATGGATCACGCCTGGTTCTCCCACCAGGGACTTTCCCTGACATTTTGGGGCGAAGAACGACTTGGCGTGCTAGGCGGTTTACTGATAAAAAAGCCGATGTTTTTCGATAACTACCATTCGGGGCGCATGTATCGGGAGTTCGGCACTTTAGAAGACCTGCAGCTGTCTGAGGCCGTGCTGAGCGATATCATCGCCATCGACAATCTGTTTTCAAACCTGGATATTGAACTGGGCCCTCTGGCCACCAGAAAATTTCTGACATTTAAGAATCTTCTCTTGACGTTTTGGGCTCTTGATCGGATCGGCAGCAGTAAAGATATCCGGCTTTTGAAACTTGCGGAATTCCGGAATTTTTTCGAGGACCTCTGGCAGTCAGATAAAAAATCTCCTCGCATAAAGACGGAAATGAAAACATCTTTTCTGAATTGTCTTTGCAAACGTTCCGGGCTCAGCGACTTTGAAATCACCGACAGGATCGGACATGTTCTTGAAGCTCTCTTTGAAGAGATCGAGGATGAATACGGCCGGGTGGATGCAACCGAACTCAATCCGAGATACATTTCCCTGTTTCTACTGGAGAATTGATTTAACGCCTTGTGCCCTGTTCACCCCATAGATGCTCTGGCCTGGATTTTTCCCGGTGCTGTGGGGATCTCGCATCTCAATTCGTCCCGACCTTGTCATTGACTTTGTGTTTCAGCCAATTTATCCAGGGCTCAAATCCCTCTTCAGTCTTGGCCGACAGTTCGAAAATTGGCATTCCGGGGTGGACCTGGAGAATCGTTTTGACCGCCGCCTCCCTGTCGTAGTCAAGGTACGGCAGTAAATCGATTTTATTAAGCAGGGCGGCATCGCACTCTCGAAACATCAAAGGATACTTTGCCGGCTTGTCTTCCCCTTCGGTCACGCTCAATACCACCACCCGACAGTCTTCACCGATGTCGAACTCTGCCGGACAGACCAGGTTACCGATATTCTCAACGATCAGCAGGTCCAGGTTATCAAGGTCCATACCGTCGAGAGCTTTCTCAATGACGTGCGCCGCCAGATGGCAGTCACCGCCAAACTCGTCGGTGTTGATTTGCACAACCGGTGCCCCGCTATGAGCGAGGCGGTCAGCATCGTTGGTGGTACAGATATCCCCTACGATCACTGCACTGCGGATCTCCGGCATAATACGCGCCAGCGTTTTTTCAAGAGTCGTTGTCTTTCCAGAACCGGGGCTACTCATCATATTGAGAACAAACACGTTCTTTTCCTGATACAGCTTGCGATTTTGAGCGGCCATGATGTCATTGGCATCCAGCACCCTGCGAACGACCTTGATCTCGTGGGTGCCGCTTTTGCGGTTAAACGTTCCCCCGCCGGTACGGGCGCCGCGACTCTGGCCGTGTTTGTGGGGCCCGGAGGGATCGTGGTGAGAGTGAAAAACGAGTTTATCACCGGGCAAAGTCTGATAATTTTCGAGTTTGGATTGTTTCATGTTTGTTTTCGATACCCTTATATTCCAGCCTTGGCTAACCACGCGCCATGTTGCCAGGCTCGTCAGTCATTTTCATCGCTAATTTCAATCGATTCGATATCCAGTTCGCGGCCCGATAGAATCTCAATTTGTCCACTCTGGCATTGATTGCAGATAAATACGGGGGACTCAATCGTCCACTTGACCCCGCAAGCGTTGCACTGAGCGACCACTGGAATTTCGTCGATTACAAGCTCTGCTCCCTCCAGGGCAGTATCTTTGGCAGCCACTTCAAAGCAGAAACGGAGGCTGTCGGCAACGACAGCTGATAATTTACCGATTTTCAAATTAACCCGTTCCACACGGGATCGCGCCGAGTTTTCAGGAATCGATGCCGCCACAATCTCAATGATCTGCATGGCGACCCCCATTTCGTGCATCTCGCTTACCTTCTTCGGACCTGAGTACGGCGGTGGATTTGCCTCTCTACCGCTCTTTTTCATATAAAAAATGTTCAATGCCATCTATTCGATTCCGCACGGATAGCGATCGAACACCCAAAGCCAAGCATCAAATACTTGCAGAATTTATAGAACCTAACTATAGGGTTCGTGGCAAGGCAGGAAGGGACGACAAAGCGGAGCATACATATAGTATGTGAGCATTCAGAGCCGATTCGTAACACCGCCATGGGCTCTTAGAATATGAGATAAGTACTCGTAAATTTTCGCGGAACGACCACCTTCGAGGCTGCTTGTGCAGCAAAATTCAGGCCCCTCTCTATTTAAAAACTTTAGCGCACAACTTGCCAAAGGTACCAAGGTCTTCGCAAACATGAATTCCGCTTTCCTTCATGATGGCAATTTTACTTTGGGCGGTTCCGCTGTTGCCGCTGATGATCGCCCCGGCGTGACCCATGCGCCGACCGGGAGGCGCCGTCAAACCTGCAATAAAACCCACAACCGGTTTGGTCACATTTTTGACAATAAACGCGGCCGCCTCCTCCTCAGCGCTACCACCGATCTCCCCTACCATGACGATCCCTTTGGTCGCAGGGTCAGACTCGAAGGCCTCTAGACAATCGATAAAATTTGTTCCATTGACGGGGTCACCCCCGATGCCAAGGCAGGTCGTTTGACCAATGCCTTCCTGGGTCAGCTGATGGACCACTTCGTAGGTGAGGGTGCCTGAGCGGGAAACCACACCGATGGGCCCGCCAGGTTGATGGATCGGCCCTGGCATGATACCGACCTTGCACTCACCGGGAGTGATAATACCTGGGCAGTTGGGACCAATAAGTCGCGCGGATTTACCTTGCATGTAATTCTTGACCCGCATCATGTCGAGCACCGGAATTCCTTCGGTAATGGCGACGATCAGCGCCACACCCGCATCCACAGCTTCCATAATGGCATCGGCAGCAAAAGGGGGCGGTACGAATATCATCGCACAATCGGCTCCGGATCCCTTGACGGCGTCTTTCACAGTATTGAAAACCGATACGGCATCCATCTTTTGTCCGCCTTTTCCCGGTGTAACCCCGGCCACCACATTGGTGCCGTATTCAATGCACTGCCTGGTGTGAAACATGCCCTCACGGCCGGTGATGCCTTGAACCACAACCCGCGTGTTTTTGTCTACGAAAATGCTCATCGTATTTACCTCTTTCGCTTGACCGTAAGGTAGAGATCTTTGAGGCTCCGGTCATTCAGTGTATTGGGTACAGTTACTCTGGCTTTATGCGTTTACCCTTCAATACATCATACAAAATCAGAGTTGGACGATTTCAGCCACCTTCTGCGCAGCATCTTTCAAATCAACTGCAGTTGTCAGGTTCAAGCCGGAATCGGCCAGGATTCTCCGGCCATCCTCCACATTTGTCCCTTCCATCCTCACAACAACCGGTACATTGATACCGGTCTTCTTCGCAGCCTCAACGACGCCTTGCGCAAGAACGTCACACCGGAGAATACCACCGAAGATATTGATAAGGATTCCCTTGACGTTCTTATCGCTGAGAATGATCCGGAACCCGTTCTCCACCATCTCGGCACTGGCACCACCACCGACATCCAGAAAATTGGCCGGTTCGGCCCCCGCCAACTTGATGATATCCATGGTTGCCATGGCCAGACCGGCGCCATTGACCATATTGCCGACGTTGCCGTCTAAATTGATATAATTAAGATTGAACTTCGACGCCTCAACCTCCAGCGGATCCTCTTCGTCCAGATCACGGTATTCAAGGATGTCCTTATGGCGAAAAAGGGCATTGTCATCAAAATTGACCTTGGCATCCAGCGCTATCACGGAATCTTCGGCGGTCAATACCAAGGGATTAATTTCCACCAGAGAGCAGTCATAGGCTATGAACATTTTGTATAGGTTGACCAACATAGCGGAAAATGGCTTGATGGCTGCCAGTGGCAGGTTCAATCCAAATGCCGCCTCCCGGCAATGGTAAGACTGAATACCCTGAAGCGGGTTGATGTAAACTTTAATTATTTTCTCCGGGCTCTTCTCGGCCACGGCCTCGATGTCCATCCCTCCGGCCTCGCTGACCATGATAACGACCTGAGCCGTCGACCGGTCTGGAATGATACTCAGGTAAAGTTCTTTGGCAATATTGAGCCCCTGTTCCACGAGGGCCTTCTTCACCAGTCGACCCTCCGGCCCTGTCTGGTGGGTCACCAGCGTCATGCCAAGAATTTGAGCGGCAAAGCCTTCTACTTCCGCAAGGTTTTTGGCCAGCTTAACGCCGCCCCCCTTCCCACGACCTCCGGCATGGATTTGGGCCTTTACGACCACCGGATAGCCGCCGAGGGTCTCGGCAACAGCCTTGGCTTCATTCACTGAAAAGACAACCCCACCTTCAGGTACCGGCACATCGAATTTCCTGAATAGCTCTTTGGCTTGATACTCGTGAATCTTCATCTCCTGCGCTCCTTCCCTAAAGGCTGGGTTCTATCGATATCGGCGTCGACATTTCTGCAAACAGATCGTTGGAAACTGAAACGGAGAACCGATGAACTTTACGTCCGAAGGTAATGCTCGCTCCGGTTTCCATTTCATCTATTCTCCGCTTCCTGTCAAGACAAACGGCCCGGTACAAACCGCATCAGAGGCGAGTCAATTTCCCGTGATCAAGGCGACGCCTGAACGACTCATGCGGTGCGGTTCTCGGGCACCACACAAACAATTCAGAAAAAAACGGAATAGTACACTTCCGTAAAAAATCAGCCGATCACCGCCAGCACATCGTTCTTTTGCACAGAATCGCCGCTGTCAAAGTTAACGGCCTTTATGGTGCCGCTGACAGGGGCCGGCAGGGCGTTTTCCATCTTCATCGCCTCGAGGATCACTACCGTTTCACCTTCACTGACGGTATCGCCCATCTTTTTCGAATAATTAACGATCATACCCGGCATCGGGGCCTTCAGTGGTGTCCCTTCGACATCTGCAGCCGCAGGCGCCGGTGCGGGTGCCGCCTCTTTGGCCGCGGCGGGTGCCGCTGCGGGCGCTGCAGCCGGCGCGGCCGCCGTCGGCATCATCGTCGGTGCTGCTGCCGGCATGGCTGGCATCTGTTGGATGTAGCTGAGAACGGGTGAGCCGCCGACCTCGTCAACACCCACCTCGAAGTAGTCATCATCCACGTAAACATTAAAGGTACGCAAGGCCTCCCCTTTGGGCGGTCCTTCCTTCTTGGCACCCTTTTCCACCACCAGGCCGGCCTTGGCTTTTTTGATTAGTTCTTCTTCTTTGCGAGCCTGCTCGAGACTCCGTGGTCTGACCTCTGGCGGTGGTTCCTCTTTACCGTACTTCCATTTAAGGAACCGTTTACCGGTGACCGGATAAATCGCATAAAGGATAACATCGTCCAAATCCACAGCCAGCCCTTCGGTTTCAGCCTTGGCTTTTTCCAATTCCGGTTCGAGCACCTCCGCCGGTCTGACGGTAATCGGTTTTTCGCCTCTATCGTATCCTTTGAGCGCTTTTTTCTGCACTTCCGGATCGATCGGTATGGCTGTTTTACCATACAGGCCGTAACATAGATCCTTAACCTGGCCCGTGATCATTTTGTAACGTTCATTTTCATCGTCAAAGAGCACGTTGTTGACCGTCTGGATCCCCACGATCTGGCTGGTGGGGGTGACCAGCGGGATCTGGCCCAGTTCTTTGCGAACTCGCGGCAGCTCCCTGTAAACATCATCGATCCTGTCCAGGGCGTCCATTTCCCGCAGCTGGTTGGCCAGGTTGGACAGCATGCCGCCCGGTGTCTGGTGCAACAGCACGTTGATGTCGATGATCGACATTTTGGAGTCGTCCAACAGATGCTTGTATTTGGGCAGGATTTCCTTCTCCAGGATTTCATTGATCCGGGCCAAAAGTTTGATGTCGAAACCGGTATCGCGGTTTGTGCCCAACAGTGTCATCACCAGGGGCTCGATGGCCGCATGCGAGGTTCGGTAAGCATAGGGCGACATGACCGTATCGATGATGTCGACCCCGGCTTCGATGGCTTTGAGCATGCTCATCGGTGACATGCCGGAAGTAAAATGGCTGTGCAAGTGAATCGGAGCCTTCACCGCTTGTTTGAGAGCCTTGATGACTTCATACGCGTCGTAGGGAGCGATCAGCCCGGCCATATCCTTGACGCAAATACTGTCAGCTCCCATGGCCTCGAGGTCTTTGGCTTTATTGACATAATAGTCAAGATTGTACACTTGCCCGCCCAAACGCGGTTCGGTCAGGGTGTAACAAATACAACCCTGGAAATGCATGCCGTTCTCTTTGATCACCGGAACCACGGTTTCAAAATTGCGGTAATCGTTCAAGGCGTCGAAAGTGCGGAAAACATCCATTCCGTTGGCGCAGGCACGGTCCACAAAAGCCCTGGCGAGATCGTCGGCATAGTTGCGGTATCCGACCAAATTTTGGGCCCTGAGCAACATGGAGAATGGCGTTTTTTTGATGTAGCGCTTAAGCGTGCGGATCCGTTCCCATGGATCTTCGTTTAAAAATCGGTGCATCGTGTCAAATGTCGCCCCGCCCCAGGTCTCGACCGCCCAAAAGCCCACCTCATCCATCATCTCGGCAACCGGGATCATGTCTTCGGTGCGCCCGCGGGTGGCAAAAAGAGACTGATGCCCATCACGCAAGGTCAGATCCTCTATTTTCACCGGATTCCCCGCTTTGGGCCGGTCTTTGCTGTAATTCATCTCACTGCCATTGACTTGATCGTGGTCGTGCATCTTATGAATCTCCTCTATGTATTTCCTAAATTGGTGGATGGCCTAACGGAACTTTGTGCCATGAAAGTTTCGCATTTGCATTAAATTGCGCATCTGCATCATTGCCTGCCGACCGCTCACGCCCCACAGATTGATCGAAACCGGCCCTGCGGCCTGTTGCCCGGCACCACGCCCGCCCGCGGCTTGGGCGGCAACCAGGTCTTCTTCGCTTTTTATATAATTCATCACAGCGGCTATTGCCGCTGCTCTCTTCTTATCTGATGCCATAATCACTCCATATCAGGTTTAAAACCGGAAAAAAGGGCAATCGGTTAAAAGCATCACAGTGAATTTGGCTCCTGATTACCCTGCGATTGCCTCTTCCCTGTTTATAGGGGAATATTCCCGTGTTTCTTCGGCGGCCGCATTTCTCGTTTGTTGCACATGATCTCAAGCGCCTCGATCAGGCGCGGTCTCGTCTGGCTTGGCTCGATGATCGCATCGATGTATCCTCTGTTCGCCGCCCGGTAGGGATTGGAGAAAAGTGCCTCGTACTCCTGGATTTTCTCCTTGCGTTTGGCCCCCGCGTCCGCGGCTTCCTTAATTTCCTTGCGATGAATGATGTTGGCGGCCCCGGCGGCTCCCATGACCGCAATCTCGGCTGTCGGCCAAGCGAGCGCCATGTCGGCCCCAAGGTCCCTTGAGCACATGGCCAGATATGATCCACCGTAATCCTTGCGCGTAATCAGCAGAAGCTTGGGCACCGTGGCTTCGGAATAACACCACAATAGTTTGGCGCCGTGGCGGATGATTCCCCCCCATTCCTGCTGACTACCGGGAAGATATCCGGGAACATCGGCAATGGTCAGCAAGGGTATATTGAAGGCATCACAGAAACGAATGAACCGTGTGGCTTTGTCTGATGCATCGATATCCAGGCAACCGGCCAGAACATTGGGCTGGTTGGCAATGATTCCAATGGTTCGGCCATTCATGCGTGCGAAACAGATAATCATGTTTTTGGCAAAATACTGGTGGGGTTCGAATAGGTCGCCGTTGTCGACGATACTGCGGATGACTTCCTTGACGTCATAAGACTGATTGGGATTGTCCGGGATAATGGTGTTCAATGCCCGATCGGTGCGTTTCGGGTTGTCTCCGGTCGCCACCATCGGAGGATCTTCCATGTTATTGGCCGGCAGAAAAGAAAGCAGCCGTTTGATCTGTTCAATGGCATCCTCATCATTTTCACAGGCAAAATGGGCCACGCCACTTTTCTCGTTGTGGGTCATGGCGCCGCCAAGGTCCTCGAATGTAATCTCCTCGCCGGTGACAGCTTTGATGACTTCCGGCCCGGTAATGAACATGTAGCTGGTGTTCTTTACCATGAAAACATAGTCTGTCATCGCCGGTGAGTAAACCGCACCGCCGGCCGTGGGCCCCATAATGGCTGAAATCTGCGGTATGACACCGGAGGCCACCGAATTGCGGTAAAAAATCTGGCCGTAACCAGATAGTGCATCGACACCTTCTTGGATCCGGGCGCCGCCGGAATCATTCATTCCGACGAAAGGTACCCCGGCTTTCAATGCCAGGTCCATGACCTTGCAGATCTTGCGGGAATGCATTTCACCAAGGCTACCCGCACGGGCGGTAAAATCCTGAGAAAATGCAAAAACCGGCCGGCCGTCAACCAGACCGTGGCCGGTGATCACTCCGTCCGAGGGAATATCGACCTCTTTCATGCCAAAATTTACGCACCGGTGTTCGACAAACATATCGATTTCCCGGAAAGTTCCTTTGTCAAAAAGCAACTTCAGCCGCTCACGAGCGGTCAGTTTGCCTTTCTCCTTGTGCTTGGCAACCGCCTTTTCGCCACCCATCTGCCGGACTTTTTCTTCCAGCTTTCTGAGTTCATTGAGTTTGTCTTCCACTACGCCCATTCTTACGGTCCTTTCATATCACCCGATTTTCCTGTCCCCGGTTCGGGTGACAGGAGTGGTCAAATTTTTTATGTAAAATTCGAAAGTGTAAACTGTGACAATTCTATACTGATACCTTGTTGTCAAGTAAAAAAAGGCGGTATTGTTCAAATAATCCGAATATCCAATTACACCCTGGCATTGTTTCTATTGTATACTTCCTGGAAAGATTTCATGACATTATCGAAATAGGAATCGAATCATGGTTGTCGATCTGTCACTCTTTCTGCTCGAGGATATTGAGAACCTTGTTGGCTGAGTCGACAACCGCCGTGCCCGGCCCGAAAACAGCGGCAGCACCGGCGCCATTGAGATATTCGTAGTCATTCGGTGGAATGACACCACCAACGACAACCTTGATGTCGTCGGCACCTGCCTTTTTAAGCTCGGCTACCAAACCGGGAACCAGTGTTTTGTGTCCCGCGGCCAGGCTCGATACGCCAACCACGTGGACATCGTTTTCAATGGCCATTTTGGCTGCTTCTTCCGGTGTCTGGAACATAGGGCTGATATCCACGTCGAAACCGAGATCAGCATAGGCGGTGGCAATGACTTTGATTCCTCGGTCATGGCCGTCCTGACCCATTTTGGTTACCAGGATCCGGGGCCGGCGGCCTTCGCGCTCATTGAACTCATCGGTACGTTTCTTCAGGGCTGCAAAGACTTCACTTTCGCCATACTCGGCGGCAAACACCCCGGAGATACATTGGGTTGTAGCCACGAAGCGGCCGAAGGCTTTCTCCATAGCATCCGAGACTTCACCCACTGTTGCCCGGGCCCGCATGGCCGTAATGCAAGCTGCCAGAAGGTTATCGCCACTTTCGGCAGCCTGGGTCACGGCCACCAGCGTTTTCGTAACGTCTTCACTGTCGCGGGTGGTTTTGATTTCTTTCAGCCGGGCAACCTGTTCATCCCTGACGGTGCTGGATACTTCCAAAATGTCTTTCAGCGGCTCGTCTTCAATCTTGTATTTGTTGACCCCGACAATCACGTCCAGCCCCTGGTCAATGCGGGCCTGTCTGCGTGCGGCCGCCTCTTCGACGCGCATCTTCGGCATTCCGGTTTCAATGGCTTTTGCCATACCGCCCATTTCTTCTACCTCGTCGATAATCTTGCGGGCCTCCGTAACGATTTCGGCGGTCAACGCCTCAATATAATATGAGCCTCCCAAGGGGTCGACGACATGACAGACCTGGGATTCCTCCTGGATGATCAACTGGGTATTGCGGGCAATGCGAGCGGAAAAATCGGTCGGTAGGCCGACAGCCTCGTCGAATGAATTGGTATGGAGAGACTGGGTCCCACCCAATGCCGCTGCCAGCGCCTCCATGGTGGTGCGGATAATATTGTTATAAGGATCCTGTAGTGTCAAACTCCAGCCCGATGTCTGAACATGCGTCCGGAGCATAGTGGAACGGGGGTTCTTGGGATTAAACTTGCTGATGAGCTCATGCCACAGGAAGCGCGCCGCTCTGAGCATGGCGATTTCCATGAAGAAGTTCATCCCGACCCCGAAGAAAAAAGAGAGACGCGGCGCAAAGGAATCGATGTCCAATCCGGCATTAAGGGCCGCACGCACATACTCCACGCCGTCAGCCAGGGTAAAAGCACACTGAAGGACCGAATCCGCTCCAGCTTCCATCATGTGGTAGCCGCTGATGCTGACGGTGTTGAACTTGGGCATGTTTTGGGAACAGAATGCGATGATGTCCGACACAATCCGCATGGAGGGTTCCGGTGGATAAATGTAGGTATTGCGGGTCAGGTATTCTTTGAGAATGTCGTTTTGGATGGTGCCGGTCAATTGTTCCTGTTTTACGCCCTGCTCTTCGGCAGCAACGATATAGCTGGCCATTATCGGCAAAACAGCACCGTTCATGGTCATCGACACACTCATCTGATCCAATGGTATCTGGTCGAACAATATCTTAATATCTTCGACCGAGTCGATGGCCACACCGGCCTTGCCGACATCGCCGACCACGCGGGGATGATCCGAATCATAGCCCCGATGCGTCGGCAAATCAAAAGCCACGGATAGCCCCTTCTGGCCGGCAGCCAAGTTTCTGCGGTAAAAGGCATTGGAGTCTTTGGCTGTTGAAAAGCCGGCATATTGCCGGATGGTCCATGGCCGACCGGCATACATGGTCGCCATGGGTCCCCGTACGAACGGCGCATACCCGGGCACGGTATTAACATGGGGCAAATCGGCAATGTCTTCAGCCGTGTAAAGCGGTTTGACCGTTATACCTTCCGGGGTTTTCCAGTTCAGGCTGTCAACCGGCTTTCCTTTCATCTGCTTGGTGGCAAGTTCTTTCCAGTTTTTTAAATTTGGATTTTCGGCCATAGTTCACTCCTTTTGAATCGCTGGTCCCAAGTGTTTTTCAAAAATTAATTTTTATAGAGAAACAATGACAAAGTCAAATTTAATGACCGGTCATGGGGTGGCCGCAATAACGCTTTGATCATTCCGCGCATCATGAACAGTATTAATGAGAATCCGTTCTGAGTGAATCGATAAAAAAATGAAGCTGGTTGATTGTTTTTTGCAATATCGAGGGGTTCTTCAAGGCCGTATATAAGGCCGTTGTTCCATAAAATGACGACACGATAAAGCTGCCGGCCTCTTCACTGTTGATGTCCTTTTTTACGATACCCGCGATTTTGGCCTCTTCTATCCAAGATTCAATCAGGTTGGAATAGCGCTCGAATCCATCCAGGATATGAACCGTCTTTGTTTGAGATTGACCGGAAAATTCAATCAGCATGTTGAGAAAGAAGCCCCCCCCTTTGAACGTATTGTTACCAATGTAAACTCTAAGGTGTCTGTCAATGAGCGTCTTGAGTCTATCAAAGGGATTGGTAATCTTTCGCATATCCTGGAAAATGATCCCCTGCCATATGCCAACCGCTCTTTCATAAGCAGCGTACCAGATGTCTTCCTTACTTTTGAAATGAGCGTAGAGACCTCCCTTGGTGAGTTTCGTCTCTTTGAGGATATCGTTTACGGACGTGTTGAAAAATCCTTTCACGGAAAAGAGCTGCAATGATTTATCGATAATATTTTGTCGGGTTCTGAGACCCTGAAGTTTTTTTTGCATGAAAAACTTCCTGAATAACAAGCCAATAAATACCGACCGGTTGGTATTTATTGGTAGCGGTTCTCCCGACAAATGTCAAATTAAAATGAAGACCAAAATGGAATTGGGTCGAAGGATTAAAAAGTGTACTGCATCAAAATGTTTGCTCCCCCTTTTGCCTTGACAGCTCCTGAAAACCACAGCTAATAATATGGTCGACTTTACCCACCAACAACGGAAGAGATCATCTGTGATTTCAGCGACCGATGCGAACCGGTCACCGCAGGAGACCCCGGAAAGCACCCGGGGTCTTTTGTTGACGAACGGGGGATAGAAATAAGAGATGAAAAAATTCAATCAGAAACAGATCGAAGAACTGAACGATCTGGTCTCACCTGATCGTGTCTCCACCGGTCAGTCCAACCGGGAACTGCACCGTCGCGACATCTCCCCTCACCGGGGTGAACTGCCAGCAGCGGTTGTCTGGCCCGAAGACACCGAAGAAGTTTCGGCAATTCTCAAGTGGAGCTATGCCCAGAACATCCCGGTGACACCCTGGGGGGCCGGTACCAGTACAGAGGGAAACCCGGTCCCCACGCGAGGCGGCCTCGTGGTGGATTTGACGCGCATGGACCGTATCCTTGAAATTCGCCCCCAAGATCTTCAGGCTGACGTTCAGCCCGGCGTTTTACGCAAAGAGCTCAATCGCCAATCCGGAAAACACGGATTGTTCTTTCCACCGGACCCTGGCGCCGATGCCACCATCGGCGGCATGATCGCCAACAACGCCTCCGGCGTTCAGACCATCAAGTATGGGGCCACCAAGGATTATACCCTGCGGCTGACGGTGGTGGTCCCCGGCGGCGACATCATTCATACCGGCTGTAAAGCGCCCAAATCATCTTCCGGTTACGATCTGACCCGATTGTTCGTCGGCTCTGAAGGGACCCTGGGTATCGTGACCGAAGCCACCCTTCGCCTGACGGGAATCCCTTCCCACCACCTGGCCGCCACGGCCACCTTCGCTCGACTCGAAGAAGCGTGCCAGACGGTGACCGCTCTAATCGGATCCGGTCTCGAACCGGCGGCTCTCGAACTTCTGCCGCCAAAACTGATCAAATTGATGAACCGTGAGAAACAGCTCGGGTTGGTCGAAAAACCGACCCTATTCTGCGAGTTTCACGGGATCAGCCGGGCCATGCTGACGGAAATCGCCGGGCTGGCCGAGGAACTCTGCCAAGACTGTGGCGCCATCGATTTCAAATCCGGTGTCGACGAACGGCACCGCCAAGACCTTTGGCGGGCACGTCACGAAGCCTGGGAAACAATCCATCGAGCGCATCCCGGAAAAGATACCCTCATTGTCGACGCTGCGGTTCCGATCTCCCGCTATCCTGAGATGATCATCTTTGCTCAAACTCTTGTTGATCAATACGACGCCGTCGGCTATGTCTTCGGCCATGCTGGCGACGGCAATTTGCATGTGGTTTTGGTGGGAGATCCCAACGACACTTCCGGATGGTCGCAAATTGAAGAAATAAATGACCGCATTGTCACCCGCGCCGTTGAGTGGGGCGGAACCTGCACCGGTGAGCACGGCGTTGGAATCGGCAAACGAAAATATATGCAATTGGAACACGGTGAAAGCTTCGCCTTGATGCGCCAGATTAAAATACTTCTGGACCCAAAGGGACTGATGAATCCGGGTAAAATATTTGCTTGAGGAAACCGATATGATTGGGCCGGGCAAAACATACCGCCGGATCTACCAGAGCTTCCACTGGCAGGTTCCTGACAGATACAATATCGGGATCGATATCTGCGACAAGCACGCCCATCGCCCCCAACGCCTGGCCCTGATCTACGAAAAGGCCTCCGGCGAGGTCGAACAATACACCTTCGGGGCGTTGAAAAGGATTTCGAACCAACTCGCCAATGCCTTGACTGCTCTCGGAGTGAAAAACGGTGATCGGGTGGCCATTCTTTTGCCCCAGTGCCCTGAAACAGCGATAGCCCACATTGCCACGTACAAGATCGGCGGAATCGCCGTCCCGCTCTTTACCCTCTTCGGTCCGGATGCGCTCACTTATCGACTCACCGACAGTCAGGCCAAAGTGATCATCACGGATACCACCGGCGTGGATACGCTTGAGACGATCCGCCACGAGCTGCCTGATTTGGTCCATGTTCTCAATATCCAAAGCAAAAAAAGAGAAGGGACGATCGATTTCTGGGAGTGCCTCGACAAGGGTGCCGTCGCGTTTACACCGGTTGCCACCCGGGCCGACGACCCGGCCCTGATTATCTATACCTCCGGGACCACCGGACCGCCGAAAGGAGCACTGCATGCCCACCGAACGTTACTGGGACACCTGCCCGGGGTGGAATTGCCTCAAAATCTGTTCCCGCAAGAGGGCGACCTTTTTTGGACCCCGGCCGATTGGGCCTGGATCGGTGGGTTGATCGACGTTCTCTTTCCCAGTTGGCACCACGGTGTGCCGGTCTTGGCCTACCGCGCCCGAAAATTCGATCCGGAGTTCGCCTTCCACTTGATGGCCAAACACAAAGTCCGCAATGCCTTCTTACCACCCACGGCACTCAAGATGTTGCGCCAGGTAAAAACACCGCGGGGACGCCTTGCCCCGCAGCTTCGGAGCATCGGCAGCGGTGGAGAAACCCTGGGCGAAGAACTTCTCGAGTGGGGCAAATCAACCTTTGGGGTCACGATCAACGAATTTTACGGACAAACGGAAGTCAATCTGGTGGTCGGTAATTGTGCGCAAATCATGCCGGTTAAACCGGGGTCCATGGGACGCGCCATCCCCGGTCATATTGTGGAAATTGTCGATGATGACGGGAATATTCTGCCCCGGAGGATCGTGGGTCATGTGGCCGTAAAAAAACCGGACCCGGTCATGTTCCTGGAATATTGGAAAAACCGGTCCGCGACCGAAGGCAAATTTGTCGGTGATTGGTGCCTAACCGGCGATACCGCCCGCATGGACAAAGAGGATTACCTCTGGTTCGTCGGCCGGCAGGATGACCTGATCACCAGCTCTGGATATCGCATCGGTCCCGGTGAAATCGAGGATTGCCTGCTCAAGCACCCGGCGGTAGCGATGGCGGCAGTGGTCGGAATCCCGGATGACATCCGCACCGAGGTTGTCAAGGCTTTCATCGTCCTGAAACCGGAGATAACGGCCGATGAAACACTTGAAAACGAGATTAAAAACTTCGTCCGGCATCGTCTTGCAGCGCACGAATATCCGCGCCTCATCGAATTCATCGCATCCCTTCCGATGACCGCCACCGGCAAGATCATACGGAAGGATTTGAGAAGGAGGAAAGAAAAATGAATGTCGCATTCATTGGGCTGGGAACCATGGGATCACCGATGGCCCTCAATGTGCTGAAAGCGGGGCACGCGGTAACCGTAAACAACCGCACCAGAGAAAAGGAAATCCCGCTGGCAGACGCGGGCGCTCGGCGTGCCGATACACCGGCAGCGGCTGCCGCTGATGCGGAAATCGTGATCACCTGCGTCAGCGACACCCCGGATGTCGAGGCGATTATCCTCGGAGAGCATGGCATTGTCCATGGCGCTGCCAAGGGGACCCTTGTCGTGGACATGTCCACCGTCAGCCCCACGGCAACCCGTCGCATTGCAGAAGCCCTTTCCGCCCGGGGGATCCGGATGCTGGATGCACCGGTATCCGGCGGTTCCGAGGGGGCGCAAAAAGGGACCCTCTCCATCATGGTCGGCGGTGATGCTTCCGATCTGGATGTTGCTCTGCCGGTACTCGAAGCAATGGGGCAAACGATCACACATATCGGCCCTATCGGTGCCGGCCAACTGACAAAGGCCATCAACCAGATTGTCGTTGCCGGCACTTACTGGAGCGTGGCCGAAGGGGTTGCTTTGGGTTTGAAAGCCGGTCTGGACATGGAAAAGGTCGTTATGGCCGTCGGCGGCGGTGCCGCCGGGTCATGGGCCATGGTCAATCGGTCCGGCAATATGATTAAAAACGATTATCCACTCGGCTTCAAAGTTCAACTGCACCGAAAAGATCTAACCATCGCTCTGGAAGTGGCACGAGAACTGGGCGTCACCCTTCCGGTGGCCGCTTATGTTGAGCAGGCCGAAACCGGCCTGATTGCCTGCGGCCACGGCGATGAAGACATCTCCGTAATCGCCCGCGCTGTCCGCAAAGCATCCGGAATCGAAGGGTAGAATTTTGAACTGCTTAACATAGATTCAGGGGAGAGTGAAATGAGCGATTACAAAATCGGCCCCGAAAACGGCCTGTATTTCGAGTACCACCCGCCGACAAAGGATTCCGCCTGCACGTATGTTTTTTTCAATGCCCTGACCGGCGACACCTCCAATTGGGAGGCGGTCATTGGCCCGAAACTGCGCCACTCCGGACACGGAACCCTGGCTTACAACATGCGGGGCCAGGCCAGCAGCCCCTTTTCTTCGGATACCGCGCTTGACATGAACCTCATTGTCGACGATGCCATGCGGCTTCTTTCCGAAATTACACCGGCCCGCCCAATCCTGGTCGGTCTTTCACATCGGGGGCCTTTTTGCCGCCCGGGCCTGGCTGAATGGTATCCCGGCAAACGGTCTCGTATTGATCAACACCTTGCGCAAGGACGGCGCCCGGTTGAAATGGATCGGCGACGCCCTTGTCCGTGCCGTTGAAGTCGGCGGTTTGGAATTGTTTCGCGATCTTTTTCTTCCACTTCTGGTCAACGAAGAATGGTTGGCTGACAATCGTGACGCCTTTTTGAAAACCGGGATGACTTACGGACCATTGAAACCGGATAGCGGCCATTACAAGCTCCTGGCCGAGGCCGGGCGAACATCGGACTGGAATCTTCCCTATGAAAAGCTCGATCTGCCCGTGCTGGTCGTCACCGGGCTGCAGGATCACGTCTTTTTAGAAAGAGCGGTGGTGGATGAACTGGCCAGTCGGCTGCCAAAGAGTATCCGGTGGGACATGCCGGATGCCGGTCACTTGATACCGGCCGAGCAGCCCGAAGCTCTGGCTGACGTCCTGCTGTCATTTGCCGAGGAGGTGAAGTAATGGGGATCTGGCACAAGCATGCATGGGTAGCCTATCTGGCTGTATTTTTAGGCGTTTGCGGTCATGCCTCGAGCGAGTTCGTATCTGTCCTCTCTGGAATCAAAGGACCAGAGCTATCAGTCTGGCGCTTTCTCTTGGGAGGCATCGGACTGGTTGTTCTGGCCCTTATCTTTCCAGCTTCACGCAACCTGATCGAACCGTTTCGTGAAAACGGCATGCGCCTGGTTCTACTTTCACTGCTGGGGGTGACCCTCGGTTATCTACTGTTTCACTGGTCCCTCGACTTTGCCTCCGTTCCACAAGTGGCCACTGTGGTCACCACGATTCCCATTTTTGTCGGCCTGGTGAACCTGTGGATTAACAAACAGCCGTTCACCGGGCCCAAAATTGTCAGTGGTATCAGCGCCACGGTGGGTGTGGCCCTCCTTATCACCGATGGTTATCTGGCCAAACTGGCTGGCGCCGGTGAAAATCTTATCGGCATATTGATGATTCTTGCCTGCGCGGCAGTCATCGCAGCGTACACGGTTATGGTGCGACCGATTATCGTAAAATATGGCGCCCTGCGCATCACGGCTGTCACCATGTTTATGGGTGCAGTGGGCCTTTGGTTTCTGGTCGGTATTTTCTGGAATATTTGGGTCAACCCGGCGACCCTTTTCGACCGTGCTTCGGATCAATCCGCGGCTTTGCTTACCATTGCCCTGTGGAACACCACGATTACCCAGTTTCTCTGGATCGGCGGTTTGGCCGCCGTACCGGATATCACGCGCGGTAGTTATCTTTTCTTTCTCAAACCGGTGATTGCCGCCTTTTTGGCCGTGGTCTTCCTGAGCCAACATCCAACCGGCTGGCAATTAACTGCCATTATCATCATCTGCGCCTCGGTTGCGGTGGAGATTTACTGGCCAAGACCACGCCAATCCGAAGCGAGTTAATACATGACCAAGGATATATGGTATCAAATTATCTGAAAATTCTTCGATTCAACCCAAACGACAACGTGGCGGTCGCAATGGATGCTCTTGTTGCCGGTGATCACGTTGAGGACGGCTCCTTCACCGCCAAGGAGGTTATTCCCGCTGGACACAAAATTGCCGTCTGCAATATTAAAATAGAAACCGCCGTATACAAGTATGGTCAAATTATCGGATTTGCATCCCAGGACATATCCACCGGACAGCACGTGCACGACCACAATGTCACCATGGGACATTTTACGCGAGATTATGCAATTGCGAAAGACGCTCGGCCTCCCGAAAAGGTAACCGAAAAAGAACAAGCCTCATTTGGCGGGATCGTTCGGCCGGATGGCCGGGTGGCCACGCGAAATTTTATTGGTGTCCTGTCGACTGTCAGTTGTTCATCGAGCGTGGCGCGCTTCATTGCCGGTGAAATGAGGGCTGAGATCGCAAATGATTATCCCAATATCGACGGTATTGTCGCCCTGGGACACGGCGCCGGGTGCTGCCACACCCCCGATAGCGAGGGTCTCGCATTTCTACAGCGGGTTCTGGCCGGCTATGCCCAGCACCCCAACTTCGGCGGCGTCGTAATGGTTGGTCTCGGCTGTGAGGTCAACAATCTGGGTTCCTGTCGACCCGCGGGATTAATCCCCGCCACCGTTAAGCCTGTCGACATCCAGAAACCGGCGGAACAAACGTCGCAGTGAAAGCCGGTGTGGCCGCAATCAGGGACATGCTTCCAACCGTCAATGCGGTTGCGAAACAACCGGTGGCGGCCAGCCACATTGTTTTGGGTCTCGAATGCGGCGGATCGGATGCCTACTCGGGCATCAGTGCCAACCCTGCCCTCGGCAAAACCGTTGACTTATTGGTGACCAACGGCGGAACGGCGATACTGAGCGAAACACCGGAAATCTATGGTGCCGAGCACTTGCTCACCCGCCGAGCGGTGAATTCCGAAACAGCCCAAAAGCTGATTCGACGCATCAAATGGTGGGAAGAGTATACGGCCCGTCACGGTGGTGAAATCAACAACAACCCGACCCCGGGTAACAAGGCCGGCGGCATCACCACCATCTTCGAAAAATCCCTCGGGGCCGTGGCCAAAGGTGGCTCCACCCCCCTGCAAAACGTGTATGAATATGCCGAGAAGGTATCCCGCAAGGGTTTGGTTTTTATGGATACGCCGGGTTATGATGTGGTATCCATTACCGGAATGATCGCCGGTGGCGCCAATGTGGTCTGCTTTACAACCGGCAGGGGGACGGTATGTGGTTTCAATCCGGTGCCGACACTCAAGCTGACGTCAAACACACCGATGTATCGGCATATGGCCGAGGATATGGACGTCAATTGTGGCCGGATAATTGATGGTGAGGCCGATGTCGAAGAAATGGGCCACGCCATTTTCAGAAGTATTTTGGACGCCGCTTCAGGGCAGCAAACGAAAAGCGAGCGATACGGCTACGGTGAAGCCGAGTTCGTGCCCTGGCCGATCGGTGCGGTCATGTGAGAGGCGCATCGCTAAGTCACATTCACAGTCAATCGATAATCGGCAAACCTTTTTTTTATACAGCCAAATTTCTTTAAATTTCGGGTCATTTGCTTTACCGTATTTGTCCCGCATTTCCCTTTTAAGTGTCTTTCCGGCCACGTTGCGGGGGAAATCTGCCATGATCACCACTTCGTGAACCCGCTGAAACTTCGCCCCGACCCGCTCGTTGACCCATTTCTTCAATTTCTTCAGCGTCAACGCTCTCCTGTGGATGGAGAACGACGGCGGCCACGGGCGTTTCACCCCATTTGTCGTGCGGCACCCCAAAGACCGCGGCCTCCCGGACGGCCGGATGCTGAACCACGACCTCTTCGATATCCCGGGGATAGACGTTGACGCCGCCGGAATGATCATGTCCTTTTTGCGGTCCACCAGATAGAGAAAGCCGTCCTCATCGACATATCCCATATCCCCGGAATGCAGCCAGCCGTCTTTGATGGCCTCTTCGGTCAGATCGGGGCGTTTGTAATAGCCAGGCATGAGAATCGGTCCCCGTCCGCAGATCTCGCCCACTTCCCCGGGTGGCAGGTCACGGTCCGTTTTCGTCCAGAATCCGCATTTCGAAAAATGGCGGCGGCACCCCCACCGAATCCGGTTTGTCCGCATAATCGTATTTGTCGAGAACCGTCACGAACCCCTCGGTCAGGCCGTAAAGCTCGTAAAACCGTCCGGGCAGCCGCCGGTTCAAATCTTCCTTGTGCTCTTTGTAGCAGGGGCGCCCCAAGGGTCAGAATCATTTCCAGGGACTTCAGCTTTTCGAAGGCAAAATTGGGCGCGTTCAGCAACGCGATGATCTGGGCCGGCACCAGCATCACATGGGTGACCTTTTCCCGTTCAATGGTTTCGATGTAGTCGACCGGATCAAACTGATCGAGCAGAACATATGTGGCACCAATGAAAAATGGTGGGCATCAGGTCCACGAAAGCGCCGTTGAATACGATGGCGCCGGCATGCATGGTGACGCTTTCGGGGGTCATGCGATAGGAACGCGGCAAATATGGTTGCATACATGGCGCGGATGTAATGGGTGTGAACGATCCCTTTGGGCAGACCCGTGGTACCGCTGCTGTACATGATATTAAACGGATCATCTCAGTAATCAGAATGCCCTCAGGTTCCCGATCGTCGGCCGCCGCTTTTAACCGCATGGTAATCCTGATATCCCTTGCGATCGGACGCGTCGGTCAGCAGATAGCGTTCCGGTACAATGGCCGGCAGATCTGTTTTGATCTTGTCGAGCATGTCGGTAAAGCCGCTGGATGGTGACGACCAAGACCGTATCGGAATCCTGCAGCAAAGATTTCATGGCCTTTTCCAGCAGCAGGGTGCTGAAAGGTACCGACCACGGCACCGATTTTTGCACAGGCCCAGAAGGTTTCCAACAGTTCGAGGCTATTGGGCAATACGGTGGCGACGTTGTCGCCTTTTTTAATACCCAAGGCTTTCAATGCATTAGCCAGTTGATTGATGCTCCGGTTAAACTGCGCGTGCGTGAGACGCTGTTTCTTGAACACCACCGCCAGATGATTGGGGCGGTATTTTGCGTGTCTGGAAAATAGGCTCCCGATATTCACATTCACCTCCCTGTCTGATTCCTATTATTCTGCCGGCAGCGGTACCAGAAGGACCGGTATCCGGCTACGCCGCAAGACCCGCCGCGTCGTGCTGCCGAGAACCGCCTCTCCCAAATGGGTCCGGATATGGTGACCCATGACAATTATGTCTCACTGTTTGGCATCCACCGTATCCATGATCCATCGACCACGTTTCTTGCCTACCAGGATATCATCGGCCGGGACATTCTCCTCACCCAATTCTTTCTTGGCGACCCGGCAAAATTCATTCAATGCATCTTTTATTGCAGCGCCTTCCCGTTTCTTTCCCATTAGAATTTGCCGGGCTTCGTTCTCCTGACTCTCTTTAAGTTCCTTCCAACGGTCTTCCCCAATAAATCCCGCGAGATGTGAACCGGCATATGAAGATGACTCCTCCATGACGTATAGAGTCACGATTTCGGCACCTTGCCGGCAGGCAAGTCCGGCAGCAAAGTCAAATGCAACCCGCGTACTTTCCGAAAGATCGGTGGTGAAAAGTATTTTTGTTATGTTTGTTCCCACGTTCAACTCCTTCACTGATGAGCGCGTGCGGCCTGTATTTCGGTTTCCGGGCGCCAGACGTCTGGCCCCTTGAACTCCATGAGGTCGTGATAGATCGGAAACGGGTACTGGGGATCATCGGCCACCATTCCAAAATAGGCCGAACAGCTCAATTGGTTGTCGATGTCACGGAAATACAAGCGACCCCGGGTCGTTTCCACTGTCATCCCCTTCAAGGCCGCCTTGACGCGTTCTGTGTCGATATCCCCGGCCTCTTCAATGCCCTGCTTGAGGACGTAGACGGCATCGTAAAGTAATACCGCCCAGTCGCTTGGATAGCGATCGAATTTCGCCCGGTAGCTACTGACAAACTTTTCCATACGGGGATTGTCCATATGGGCGAAAAAGGGTGCCCGGCATCGACCATAAAGCCCCCGGCGAATGCTCGTTGACTGTTGAATCAGCTCGGTCACACTGACCAAGCCACCGGGATTGTCTACCGTCTTGAAAAGGCGGTAATCTCTAGGCATCTCGCAGCCAATAGGTATTGTCAGCACCGGCGATGGAAGACAGGACGAAATCGGGTTTCTGAGCCTGGATGTCGACGATAAAAGAATTAAAGCGGGTTTGACCCAGGCGGGGCCAATACGCTCCCAGAAGGGTCAATCCCGGTGCGAAGCGTCTGAGCAGATCCACCTGGATTTCCTGACTGGAGCGCCCCCAGGCGTAGTCGGATGCAATGGTGACATACTGGGTCCAGCCGTTTTTTTGCACCAGGGTCCCAATCCCCATCGCAACGGCCTTCGACACCATGTAGGTGTTCGGCACGACTGAATAGGTGTAGGGGCTTGGATTGATTTTGGTGATACCCTCGGAATTACTGATGGGAGCAATATGGAGAACTTTACCTTCGCGGCAAATCGGCTTGATGGCCAGGGCGCAGGCACTCGAATAGGTGCCGATGACGGTGCGAACACGGTTTTCCGATATGAGCTTGCGGGTAACGATAACGGCAACATCCGGTGCGGTTTCCGTATCCCGGATATACAGCTCTAAATAATGTTTCCCAAGGAATCCGCCCGCGGCGTTGATCTCGTTGACCGCCACCTCGAGCCCCTCGACAGCCTCCTTGCAATACGGGCCGCCGGTTCCGGACAACCCGAGGGCCACGCCGAGGCGGTATGTTTCCGCTGAAAATGCGAAAGCCGGTCGCAAACCGACGAAGAAGCACAAAATAACGATCAGTGCGGATAAGGTCTTTAGAGTTTGTATTGCTTTCATCGCATATCCTCCTTAGTCAGTGAGGACAATTGACTACGACGGCGAGCAGATATCCCCAAAGGCAGCGGTGGCGTCCTCTCTTGCATCAATGTAGAATCCATTCTTGACGGACACTCAACGATTGATTTCAAAAGAAAACCTAATTGTCCCTAAACACATCTTGTTCATTACTCATTAAAGCAGTATTAACCGTAAGCCATCGCCGGCAACCAGATGACCAACTGCGGCCAGTTGGCAATGATCGTCATCCCAATCAACTGCAAGATAATAAACGGAATAACGCCCTTGTATATATCCAAGTTGAATCTTCAGGCGGGCAGATCCCCTTCAGATAAAACAGGGCAAATCCCGACCGGCGGGGTCAAAAAAGACGTCTGCAGGGTGACGGCAATCAAAATGACGAACCAGACCAGCCGGGGTTGTCGACCACACCGTAACCATCGACGTGAAAACCGAGGTTCGCAACCACGGGCGCCATCAGAGGCAGAACGATCAGAGTAATTTCAATCCAGTCGAGGAAGAAACCCAACAGAAACACGGCAGCAAGAATAAAGGCCATGATGCCGTAAGGACCGAACGGCATGGCGGTCAGAACCCTTTCGATGAATTCGTCGCCGCCAAGGCTGCGCAAAACCAGGGCAAAGCATGTGGCCCCGAGAAAATAGCGAAAATGTAAGCCGTGGTGTTGAAACAGGCCTTGGTCACCTCCTTCAATGACTCTCCAATTCAGCTTCTTGTTGATGGCCGCCAGGATGGTAGCCCCCAGGGCCCCGACGCCGCTGGCCTCGGTGGGCGTGGTGATGCCGGCAAAAATCGACCCGAGAACCGCCAGAATCAAGCAGGCCGGCGGCAGGATATTCTTGAAGACATCCCAGATCATCCGCCAATGAATGGTTTCCGATCCGGATCCAACGGCGCGGATTGTGGCCGGATCAGACTGAACAACAAGATATAAACGATATACAAAGCCCCAAAATCAAACCAGGAAAAACCGCACCCATGAACAGATCGCCCACGGAAAGCCCAGCTGGTCGGCCATGATGACCAGCATGATGCTGGGCGGAATCAGGATCCCCAGGGTGCCCGAGCCGGCGATGGTGCCCACGGCCAAGTGTCTTGGAATAGCCCTGTTTCATCATGGCCGGCAGGGACAGCAGGCCGAGCAGGACCACTGAGGCACCGATAATGCCGGTAGAGGCCGCCAGGATGATACCGATAGCAATACCGTGACCGCCAGACCGCCGCGCACCTTGCCGAACAGATTCTGCATGGACGTCATCATATGCTCGGCAATGCCGGATCGATCCAGCATCAACCCCATGAAGATGAACATCGGCAACGCCACCAGGACCCAGTTGTCCATGAACTGATAAATGCGGTTGATGGTCATGCTGAAGATCAGTAATCCAGCCCGGTCCACGCGTCGAAATACGTATCGGCGATGATGCCCACACCCGTAAAAATGACGGCCATTCCACCCAGGACCCAGGCAATAGGAAATCCGGTAAAAAGCAACACGATGAAGGTCACAAACATGGCGATGACGAGATAGTCATTTAATTCCATTGGTTATGCCCTCCTTAGAATCGCTATCTTCCGGAAGGCCCGGGACAGTGCGGCCAGGATCACCAACGCGAAAGACAAGGGTATCACGGCTTTGATCGCCCAGCGACAGCAGAGCCCCAGGGGCGCAACGGAATTCTCTCCCAAGCGCCAGGCTTCATGGACAAAATCGAGACTCTGGTAACAAATCAAAACAGCAAACGGGAGCAGCAGAACGAGCGTTCCGAAAATATCCCATCGCGTCTGCCACTTCTTCGACAGTCGTTCGTGAACAAATCCATGCCGACATGGGAGTCGGTCATGATGGCATAGGAGATACCGAACATGATCCCCACTGCATAAAAGTGCCACTGGAGCTCTTCCAAAATGACGAGCCCATGGCCGAATCCATAGCGCAGAACCACCTGTAAGATAATCAGGGCGATCACGACGCAGTTGGCCCACATCAGCACGTGACCGATACGCCGGAATCCCGCTCGATGGTGTCGGAAAACTTGTTGGGACGCTCTTGGTTTCATCCGCCATGATGATTGAATCTCCATAAACGATAGACATTCTGCGGAATCACCCGCGTGTTGGCGGCGCAGAATGGCATGAAGTATCCTCAGTGTGCGTTTAAATTTGACGTAAAGATCTGACGCCTGGGGCTTGGGACGCGGCAGGAATGCATATGTCTGCCAAATCTTGTATTCCCCCCTGAAAGACTGCAAGTCTTCCCATACCTTTTTGAAAAATGGGTCTTTGCCGGAATTTCTCGGCCTCCACTTGTTCCCAGGATTTTTTAATTGCGGCCAACATGTCATCCTACCAGTACTCCAACTTCACTCCATGTTTCTTGACATTTTCGTGCATCACCGGGGCTTGAATCGACTCGGCCCAGGCCATGGTGTCCAATGTGCTGCCATGCATCAGTGTCTCGATCACCATCCTCTGGCGGTCGCTCATACCGTTCCAGACATCCTTATTTATAAGCAGTTCAAACAAAGTGGCCTGCTGGTGCCAACCGGGAAAATAATTGTACTTGGCAATCTTGTAGAATCCCAGCTTCGTGTCGATGGCCGGCATGGAAAATTCGGCGCCCTCGATGGCCTGCTTTTCCAAGGCAGGAAAAATTTCGCCGCCGGGCAAAAGGGTGACCGAAGCTCCTAAATTCTGGAGGCGTTTTGCCGCCGAGCCCGAAGAAACGAATGGGTAAGCCTTTGTAATCATCGAGCTCTTGATCTCCTTTACGTACCAACCCGAGGTTTCCGGTGGTAAGACACCGCATAGGAACGCTTTAACGTTCATGCCGTTGCTGTCGTACATTTCCTGCTACAGCTTCATTCCGTTTCCGTAATAAATCCAGGCAATATACTCGCTGGCTTCCGGGCCGAAGGGAACGGCGGTGAAAAATGGCGGCCGCCGAAATCTTGCCCGACCAGTAACCGGAGATGCCATAGCTGGCGTTTACTTTCCCGGCGTTAACCGCATCCAGCATCTCAAAAGCCGGAATCAGTTCACCGGGTTCGTAGACTTTGATCTTGATGGTGCCGCCGCTTAGCATTTC
Source organism: uncultured delta proteobacterium (assembly GCA_963848135.1). Classification (GTDB taxonomy): domain Bacteria; phylum Desulfobacterota; class Desulfobacteria; order Desulfobacterales; family SG8-13; genus JARFQH01. Next base: position 710,626 of record CAWKCK010000003.1, on the reverse strand, counting down.
GACGCGCTCCTCCATCCAGAGAATGGTTGTACCGAGGCCAGGCAGCTTGGATGGATAGGCCATCGGAACCTTCAATAGGATTTTCTTTTCTTTATCGGCAGCCAAAGCGGTTCCAGCCACCGCTGTAAATATAACGGTGAACAGAAATAGGGTCAGAGTAATCCAGGTAAAGCGTTTCATCAGAATCCTCCTTTTTCGGTAGTGAACGTCAAGCCTCCTATTGTAATGCTCGACGCAGTCGCATGTGACTCTTTTCATTGAATGCTGTCGAATGCAATCGACATAATTTGCGTTCTCCGATCACCTCCTTTGCGCTTGGGGTTTGTTTCCCCGCAGTTCTATTTGATCAAACCGGCGTATCAAGTCAGACCAATATCAACCAGATACCGTGCAAACCGGGAAAACCCGAAAATAAAAAAATTGGCCACCTCGATAGGTAATATTTTATCCTTTGTGCGGGATTGGTTGCCTTGAAGTGCCTCTTGTGATTCTGTGCCTTGCTGCTTGTTCCGAACGGGCTTTTCATCGAAACTCAGCGGCGTTTTCAAGAGACCGGCATTAACAGTAAAGGATCGAATCTTGCCGCCTCCTTCGGTCGAAATGGACTGACTCAGTGCTCGCAAGTCGAACAGCGGGATGTTGTCGGCCGGTTGGTTGCCGATACAGTTGTGATTATGCGTAGGGGCCATGTTGCCAATCACCCCTGCACGGTCGGCGCTTTTTTTCATGTGGGAAATTGTCAATTTTGAGAGGTACAAAGGGGCTTGCACTATGAATACGCTGCATTTGATCGTATTCTTGCATTGGATAGCATCTCGGCCGAATCAAAATGCTGAATGCAGACGATGTTCGCCAGATATTTGATTGCCCCCAGTTTGGTCGCTTCCATGACACCATATTCAACCTCTTCGTCTTTTGCCATATCCACACGGATGAAAATCATCTGACCTCCCATCTCCCGGGCCAGCCTTTGGGTGTTCTTCCCCTCATCTTCGTTGACATCAAAACCGACGGTCATCAAGTTGTTGGCGGCGGCGGCGATGGCCGTCGCCCGGCCGATCTCTGTGCCAACACCGGTAACGATGCACACATTGTCGTTTTGAAACTGATCGTCCTGAAGAACAAGGATGTCTTCCTGCCTGATCTCCGGCTCGTTGTCGGTCATGATTTTCCAGGTTCCGATGGGGTGTTTTCATCTTAATGCTGCAAATTCTGGACCATCAATCATATTGAATCGCATAATCAAGCGGCCCGTTCATGGTCATCGACAGATTCACGAATTCAAAGGAACAGGAAGCAATTGTTGAGCTGAATTCACTTTTTATCTCGACATAATAAAAAGTTGACGATATAAAAAATGTAGCAAATTTTATACATGTTGACATTTTGATACAATTGAGTGTTTTACCACGTACGTTGGCAAAAAGTCGCCGCAAAAAACCACAAATGCCGCCAATGGAAAACCGGACAATGACAGGTACAAAGATTTCCGAAAAGTACAAAGAGGTCTGCGAGCAACTAGAAATGTACAAGCAGATTTTTGAGAGTATTTACAACGGCTCCATGGTTACGGATGCGAATGGCATCATTACCCACTTCAACAGACCTTACGGACATTTTCTGGGATTGAATCCAGCGGAACAAATCGGCCGGCACTGTACGAAAGCCATCGAAAATAGTCGCATGCACATCGTGGCCAAAACCGGCAAGCCTGAAATCAATCACTCTCAAGACATCATGGGCCAAAAAATGGTGGTTCAGCGCATTCCCATTAAAAGAGATGGCAAAGTTATCGCAGTCTTTGGTCAAGTGATGTTCAAGGATGTTAAAGACGTCGGCAAGCTGGCCCGAAAGCTTTCCCTTTTGGAATCCAAGGTCAAATTATACGAACAGGAGCTGCTCAACCTGCGCTCGACACGCTACACATTGGACAGCATCATCGGTAAAAACAGAAAAATTAAATATTTGAAAAACGAGGCCTTTAAGGCATCATCCAATCAGTTTCCGGTTCTCCTCTCGGGTGAAAGCGGTACCGGAAAGGAACTTTTTGCCCAGGCCATTCATCATGCCGGTTCCCGCAAACTATTCCCGTTTGTCCGCATCAACTGTGCCGCGATTCCAAAAGATTTACTCGAGTCCGAACTGTTTGGGTATGAAAAAGGGGCCTTTACCGGCGCCGGAGTCGGGGGGAAGCCCGGCAAATTTGAACTCGCCCACAACGGGACGGTTTTTCTGGACGAGATCGGAGACCTCCCCCTGGAGATGCAACCGAAGCTCCTGCGTGTCCTCGAAGACAAGGAATTCGAACGGGTGGGGGGTAACACGATTATCCGCCCCGATTTCCGGCTGATTGCCGCAACCAACCAGAACCTCGAAGAAATGCTTTCACGGGGAAATTTTCGCAAGGACCTCTTCTACCGCCTCAATGTCATTCCGCTCCACATTCCATCTTTACGCAAACGCCGAAGCGACATTGTTCACATCGCACGCCACCTGTTGAATAAATTGGCGCAGGATGCCGCTATGCCGAATGTTAAGTTGGCGCCCGATGCCGAAAGAGCACTGGCTGACTACGAATGGCCAGGTAACGTACGGGAACTCTCGAATGTCCTCGAGCGGGCCTTGTCCTCGATAGAAGGCGATACCATCGAACCCGAACACCTGCCATTTTACGTTAGGCGGGAGTCGTTATCGGCACAGGCACCTGAATACTCCTCGATTCGAGTCACGCAAGCGAAGGCCGAAAAATCGGCTATTCTGCGTGCCCTGGAAGAGACCGCCAACAATAAAACCCGCGCCGCTGAATTGCTCGGTATCCACCGAACCTTGCTCTATAAGAAAATGAAAAAACACGCTATCGCCGTGCGGAGGGATTAGGACCTCGCGAAGGCGTACCAATTATGCTACACACCTCTTTGGGGGCACAATTTAAGCCCTCTGCGAAGATTCGTCTCCTCCGAAGATGTTCGACACAAAGGATCAGCTTTTTTTCAGCGCCTTCTTTGCCTCCTGGCTGCTTTCGTAAATCTGCGGCGCGACATTCCGTTTCTGCATCGCGTCACCAAGTTTGACCCTCAGAAAAGCGCTAGTGGTATAACGAGTAACCCCGGAATAGTAATTTTCCACCAGATACTTGACCATATCTGTGTATTCGTCCACGAGTTCGGGCAGGATGCTGAAATTGTCATAGTTGACAATAGTATACACTTTATGTCCCACTGGTTTGAGGATTTTCTCGACGCTATCCCGGATATTTCCGACTGTGCGATTGTCCTTCACGGAAAACCCCTCCAGGTTGACAAAAAATAGATTGTCGGACCGGTCGTAAACAAATCGATCTTCCAGTTTGAGCGCCAGCAAATCTTTGCCTAACCCCATCGGCTCCGGGCTGAAAATCCGCGGGTCCATCAGTGATGGCGTACCGTTGACGATCGGCTCAAATCCCATCTGGGCGAGGATGTGCTCTTCCACGTCCACACCAGGTGCTACTTCGACGAGCACCATTCCGGCATCGGTCAATTCAAATATACAGCGCTCAGTCACATACAGCACCGGTTGCTTCTTCTTCAACGCATATTCGCCGCTGAAAGTCACGTGTTCGACCTGCTCGACAAACTTTTTAACCTTGCCTTCCCGGATAATTCGCAACTTTCCTTGATTGACGTAAATTTTGAGCCCACCAGCAGTAAATGTGCCGACGAAGACGACCTTTTTGGCATTCTGGCTGATATTGATAAACCCTCCGGCGCCGGCAAGCTTCGGTCCGAACTTGCTGACATTCAGGTTTCCTTGCCGGTCCGCCTGGGCCAATCCCAGGAAGGCGATGTCCAAGCCACCGCCATCGTAAAAATCGAATTGACTGGGTTGGTCGATGACCGCATCCGTGTTGGTGGCCGCCCCAAAACTAAGCCCCCCGGCCGGAATGCCTCCAATGACACCTGGTTCAGCGGTTAAAGTAATAAAATCGAGGATTTTTTCTTCGTTGGCGACATTGGCCACACCCTCGGGCATGCCGATCCCCAGATTAACGATGCTGTTGGCTTTCAACTCTATGGCCGCGCGCCGAGCGATGATCTTCCGGCCGCTCATATCCATGGGCGCTACCGAATGCATCGGAATTTTGACTTCACAACTATAAGACGGGTTGTATATTTCAGAAAAGGTCTGCCAGTGGTTTTCCGGACGGGACACCACCACGCAGTCGACCATAATGCCGGGGATTTTAACCTGGCGGGCATGCAGCGTGCCGCTCTCAGCGATGCGTTCGACTTGAACGATGACGAATCCGCCGGAATTCTTCGCTGCCGTCGCGATGGCCAGCGACTCCAGGGTCAGCGCCTCCTTTTCCATAGTGATGTTGCCATCCATGTCGGCCGTGGTACCCCGCAGGATGGCGACATTGATCGGAATCGTCTTGTATGCCAGATATTCCTGCCCATCGAATTCGATCAATTCAACCATTTCTTTGGTTGTGCGGGCATTGATTTTCCCGCCGCCGTTTCTCGGATCCACAAACGTCCCCAAACCAACGGATGTGATGGTTCGGGGTTTGTGGGCGGCAATATCCCGATACATATGGCTAATTACGCCTTGGGGAAGATTGTAAGCCTCGATTTTATTCTCGATGGCCAAACGCTGCAGCTTGGGGACCAGTCCCCAATGCCCGCCCACGACTCTTGCAACCAGGCCTTCATGCCCGAAATGGTTGAGTCCGCGCTTGTCTCCGTCACCCTGTCCGGCCGCATAAATCAGTGTCAGATTTTTGGGTGTTTTATAGTTGAGATAGTGTTCTTCAAGTTCAACGGCAATTTCTTCAGGAAAACCGATGCCGACAAATCCGCCGGTAGCCACTGTATCGCCGTTTCTAATCAGGCGAATAGCATCCTCTGCGGTAACTAATTTACCCTTTTTTGTTTTTGGTGGCGGAAGGGAAGAGAGAACAGGATGGGTGCGTTCCACATCATTTGGGTCTTTCTCATCAATCATTGCTTCCTCCGATCGTCTGCTTGAGCTTTCCTACAATCCGGCATTGAAATTACCTGATGCCTTTTGAATTATGCAATTTTGGTGCCCTCCGCTGAAAAGTGACGATCGAATTTCTTCCTGGACCGTTTTAATGTGGGAACCGTGTTCCTATGGTGGACTTCCGGCTGAAATCGAAGCGGGTTCTGGAATCGTCGCCGCTACATCGGTTACTTCCAGACAGAAAAGCGGTTGAAATTCTGGTCAACGAATAGATATAAAAAGAGAAAAAAATTCAAACATCCGCATTAATACCACGTTTTAAAAGTATATCCAACGATATGGAAGGGTGGTATACGTGGGCTTGATTTTCCAGGAAGTGAACCTTGATTCCGTTGTCATAAATCAAAGGAGTTGATCGAAAAGCAATCGGCACAGGTTCGGCAGTTGACGTATTGACGCCATAATAAGATCGCCACCGGTGGTGCTGAATAAAAGCTGCCGTTTCAGGCGGCTTACATTTGGAGAAAGGAAGTTATCATGTTTATCAACGGTAAATGGATGGATGCCGAAAAGGGGAGCCGTTTCCAATCGTACAATCCTGCTTCCGGTGAATCTATCGGACACGTTCCGGCCGGCGATGGTATCGATGCCCTAAAGGCCATCGATGCAGCCGCCGCGGCCTTTCCCTATTGGTCGACTCAAACCCCCTATCATCGGTCTCGGTTCCTTTATAAAGCCCATGCATTAATGATGGAAGGCCTGGAACATCTGGCCGCCGTTATGACCGAAGAACAGGGTAAACCCATCCAGGCCGCCCGCAATGAAGTCAAATATGCTGCCGACTTTTTGCTGTGGTTTGCGGAAGAAGCCAAACGCATTTACGGCCAGACGATTCCTTCGGCAAGAGCAGACCAGCGCTTCATCGTTTTGCGCCAGCCCGTAGGTGTTGTCGGCGCCATTACACCCTGGAATTATCCCATCTCCATGATCACGCGAAAGGTCGCCCCAGCGCTGGCGGCCGGTTGTACTCTCGTTCTTAAACCCGCAGAGGCAACACCATTGTGCGCGAGAGCCGTTTTCGAGGTGTTTGAGAAGGCTGGTGTTCCCGACGGTGTCGTCAACTTGATGACGGCGCTGGACCCGGAACCGATTGGAGCGGCATTCCTTGATGATAATAGAGTCCGCAAATTGACCTTTACCGGGTCGACCCGGGTCGGAAAGATGCTCGCAAGGGGCGCAGCATCCCAGCTAAAACGGGTATCCTTGGAACTGGGGGGGCATGCCCCCTTCATTGTGTGTCGTGATGCGGATCCCGTCCACGCCGCCAAGGGGCTTGCACTCGTTAAGTTCCTTAACACCGGTCAAGCGTGTATCAGTCCCAACCGCATTTTTGTGCATGCAGATATTATTGCCCCGTTCTTAAATGAATTGTCCAACAGAGTATCGATGCTTAAAGCCGGTTCAGGATTCGACCCGGGTGTCCGAATCGGTCCACTGGTTAACGAGGCCGCCATAGAGAAGGTCGATCGCCAGGTCCAAGATGCCATTAGTAAAGGTGCCGAACTCGTTGCCGGTGGCCGCAGACTGGTTGAGGATGGTCTTGAAAAGGGATTCTTTTACGCGCCAACCATCCTGAGCCAAATATCTGCCGAAATGACAATCTATCGGGAAGAGACTTTTGGCCCCGTTGCCCCCATAATCCCATACACTGACGAGGACGACCTGCTTGCCATGGCCAATGATACCGATTATGGGTTAGCGTCTTATGTTTATACACGGGACCTGAAAAAGGCCTTTAATCTGTTCGAGGGCCTTCATTTCGGTATCGTCGGCATCAATGACATCAATCCGACATCAGCAGCTGCCCCTTTCGGCGGAATGAAGGAAAGCGGGTTAGGCCGTGAAGGTGCTATAGAAGGTCTTGATGAGTATTTGGAAACCAAGCTGGGTGGATTCTCTATCTGAGCGCCCCGCAGATTTACACCGATGACTCTCGATGCCGGGACCCAGAAAAGCATATCTAAAATGGAAAAGTGGCGCCCACAACTTCTCCTCAAGGCCGTTTTAAAGTGGGGGCCGAATTCCTGTAATGATATCCCGGCTGAAATCGAAGAGAACGTTGGAATCGTTTCCGCTGCATATCTTTACGACAGGATCTGCCTGCACGATACCAATGACTGCAGCGGTAATTTGGCGCTCAGAGAATAGGGACAGTACCCGGTCGGTGGCCTCAGGAGGGACCGATAGGATGAACCCGAAACTTTGAAAACACAACAACCACGGCTCGAGCCCTAAAGAATTGGGCACAGGAATCGCATCGATGTCAATATCAGCTCCCTTCCCTGAGTTTTCGAGCATGATGGCGGTGGTGCCGATGATCCCGGCGTTGCTGACATCCTTGGCTGCCGATGCCAAACCGCTTTCGGCAATAAGGGGAAGTGCCTCTAACCGCCGGCGGATGGCTTCGGAACTCTTACCGGAATTGGCATCCCAGCTGACAACCGACTGGCAGCCGGCCTTGCCGTCCAAATCGACCGCAAGGACCAGCTGGTCTCCGGGAGCCGCCAGGTGGCTGCGGAGGAGAGCTTTGGCGAATCCGATGATGGTCACACTCAATGCCGGATAATTTAGCGGTGCATCAGGATGCAAGTGGCCGCCCAACATGGGGACTTGCAACTTGCGGCATCCTTTTTCGATCCCCTCGACTATTTTGCGGCGCTGGGTACCGTCGCCACTAGCCAGGACATTGACCAGTCCGATGGGCCTGCCGCCCATGGAGTAGATGTCGTTGACGGTAACCATGACCGAGGCTTTGCCGGCAGCGTAAGGTTCGTTGACCAGAAGGTCGGTCATCATGCCGTCAGCCGCGACCAGCAGGTACCCATCCTGCCAGGGAATGGCAGCGGCATCATCGCCATAATTTGGAACCATCGAACCGAATGCATGCGTTCGGTTCAACCGTTCAACGACTTCCTTGATCGGCCGTTTGCGCCGCACACCTTCAGAGTTCCGAATCAAATCCACTAAAGACTCCAGCCGGTCACTCAAATCGGCCTCCTCTGTTCATGTGTAATTTCTCTCAAGCTCAGAGGTCACAGCAGGATCCAATTTCGGCAGCCTTGTTTCAGGCAGGCTATGCATCTCCCTGCCTACGATACGGCTCAAATCGGCTTGCATACGCTGGTGAGGACGACCGCAGTAAGTTTCGACTGGTCCTGCGGCGACCCAGCCAAGCTTTTTAAAAAATCTGATATTTTTTTCCTGAATGTGGGCTGTAAATACGGCACAGCCTTTTTTCTTGACCCGCTTCATGGCCTCCTTCACCAGGGCGGCGCCGACGCGATAATCTCGGAAGTCTTTGAGCACCGCCAGTCGACCACCGATCCAGTGGCCTCCCCGCTGATGAGGATCCGGAAAAACCCGGACAGTACCGACGATTCGTCCCCCTTTGTTGGCCACAATGTGGATGCTGGCCGCATCGTTTTCATCAATATCCGAATCAACGAATAGGGCCTGCTCTTGGATGAATACTTTCTGACGAATACCAAAAGCCTGGGAAAGTTCATTATCCGTGCGGGCGCTGTGATAGGTAATCTGATGACACGGCTTTTCATAAAGGGGCAATGCTGTGCAAGCACCGCATCGGACGCAGCCGGCGAGGCTCTTCTTCGCTGTCAGACCTTTTTTGCGCAGGATATCGGCCACATCTGTGTAAATGCGGGCCATCAAGACCGGATCCGGCGTTAGGGTCTCCTGCAGAAAAGATCCGGGGATGGGCCGTAAGGGGACGACAAAGGGGTACACACCCAGGTCCGCCAAATATTCACTGCCCCAAACAATCGACTCAGGCTGTTCGCCAAGGCCGACGATCAAAAAACTGCTCACCTGGTTGGGTCCAAACACAGCCACAGCTTTTTTCCAGGCGGCCTCATATCTGTCAAGCCCGATTCGCGCCTTCGCCGGTGCCAGTTTCCGCAGGATCCCCTGATCGAAACTTTCGATATGAATGCCCACGGTATCGACCCCGGCGGTTTTCAATTGCTCCATCAATCCAAGATCAGCCGGGGGTAAAAATTGAACGTGCAGGGGCATGTCTACTGATGCTTTGATTGCGGTTGCACATCGAGCCAGATAGTCTATCTCAGCCCCTGGCGGATCTGCGGTTCCCGAGGTGAGCACCATGTGCGTGACATTGTCTTCGGATTTTGCTTTGCGGGCCACTTCGACCAACTGGTGGGGAGATTTTTCAGCTATCGTGAGGTTATTTTCAAGCGATTGCTCTATGGCACAGAAAGCACAGCGCAGAGACTTTTTCCAGTTGACACACCGCTGGCGTACCGTGGTCGCCAGACAGTCGGCGCCATGCAGCAGGGCGATCTTCTGCAAGGAAACGCCGTCGGATCCGGTGTAGTCATAGAAGTGCGGTGGCGGTACCACTGAAACGGCGGTCACACGCTGGTCATACCGGTACAACGTATAACGGCCATCAGGATCTTTCGTCAGACGGAATGGCGACCGTTTGGTATACACCGTGCTTATGGGGGCGTTTACGGCGATTCCGTCAATTAACATCGCCCGGCCCTCCGCCGGGCCGGCCCCGCCATTGCGCCCCGTAATATCCGGCGGCACGCGAATGCCCCAGCTTTGAATTTCTGTAATTATTTCCTTCATGCGAAATGTTTCGGCCACAGCAAAGCAGGCCCCAATCCTCTTTATGGAATTGGAGCCTGTTAGCATTCTTTCATTGGTTTGTCACGCAATTGGCGCTAAATAATTCCGGCTTTATTTGTCGTCAACCGGCAGAGAGGTAATGGTTCCATCCCAGGTATCGACCTTGCAAGCCTTATAATCTTCGTCTTCCGAAAACCATGTGTTGGTGACATTTTTGGTTTCGGTAAAGAAGGCAAATCCGTCTTTGCCCATCACATGCAGATCACCGAAGAAGGATTGTTTATGCCCGGTGAAGCCGAATATTCCCAGCGGGACCGGTATACCCACATTGATACCGACCATGCCGGCATCCGTCCGTTTGGCGAATTCACGCGCATAATAACCGTTTTGCGTATATATCACCGATCCATTGGCAAAACGGCTGTTATTCATCAGGGTGATTCCCTCTTCGAAATTTTTCACCCGTTTAACACACAATACTGGCCCGAATATCTCTTCCCGCCCGACGGACATGTCTTCGGTAATATGATCGAGAATCGTCGGTCCAATGAAAAATCCCTTTTCGCAACCAGCCGGCACCTGGGGGTTGCGGCCGTCTACCACAGGTACGGCCCCTTCCTCGATCCCGGTCTGGATCCAATTCGATACGAATTTCATGTGCCCTTCGTTGACTACCGGCCCCATATCGGTCGTTTTTTCGTAAGCCGGACCCAGCTTCATTTCCGACGCGTATTTTTTCAACAGACCCACCAGTTCATCGGCAATGCATTCTTCCACGGCGATGGCCGGAAGGGCCATGCAACGCTCGCCCGCGCAACCACAGAAAGCATTGATAATGCCTTGGGCGGTCCGTTCAAGCTTGCAATCTCTAAGGACCAAAGCATGGTTTTTTGCCTCACACAGGGCTTGAACACGCTTGCCGCTGGCGGCAGCGGTCTTGTATATGTGCAATCCCACTTTCGTGGAGCCGACAAAGGAAATTCCCGCAATATCCGGGTGGCTGAGCAGGAGTTCCGCTTCGTTACGACCGGTGGTGATGACGTTGATCACCCCGTCGGGAATCCCGGCCTCCTGCCACAGTTCCATCATTCGCATGGAAGACTGGGGAACGAAACTGGCGGCTTTGAGGATCATGCAGTTTCCCGTGGCGATACAGATGGGGGTCATCCAACCATGCGGGATCATCGCCGGAAAATTCCAGGGGGCAATACCGGCAAAAACCCCTACAGGATGATGGTACTGTACCGTGTCGTAGCCGGTGCTGACATTCATCAACGACTCGCCTTTCATCAGATGCGGTGCACCGCAGGCAAACTCCACGACCTCTGTCACCTTGAGCACATCCCCCATGGCTTCGGCCCACTTTTTACCATTTTCCATCGCCAGAAGGTAGGTGAGTTCTTCCAGGTGCGTGTCCAGCAGGTGTTTCATTCTGTACAGCACCTGCACGCGTTTGGCCACCGGCGTATCAGCCCACAAAGGATAGGCCTCTTTGGCCGCCGTGACGGCCATCTCCACCTCATCCGCTGTGCACTGGGGCGCCAGAGCAATGACTTCACCCGTGGACGGATTATAGCAGTTCATGTAATTGTCTGTCTTGGACTCCAGCCATTGCCCCCCGATGCAATATTTGAGTTTTTTCGGTGCATCACCGGCCTCTGTCGCCCCGCTGTCGACAAAGTATCGTTCCTTTTTCTTTTCAAGCATTCTTCTGACTCCTTTCTCATTTTTTGCGACCAGCCAATATTGTGATCATTTAACTTTTATGGGTCACGATCTTGCAGCTCCAACCTGACCGTTTGTTTCAAAAATTATTCAAAAAACGAAGCGTTCGATCAAATTCGCCGCTATTTGATACGTGCGATCAACCGATTCTCCCCGCGGCTTCCCGGCCGCTCTGGGGTTGATTTCGGTAATATCCATACCAACGATTTTCAGATCTTGTCCGCCAGTCTGGGCTATTGTATCCGCTAAACGGTAAATTTGATTTTCAGAAAGGCCCTGCCAGTTGCGAAAGCGAACACCGTCGAGTGCATTTCGGGCACCAATATCCATATCAACAGACACATATGCATAGGGCGTGCGGATTTTGTTTAGAAGATTTTTAATTTTAGTCGGCTTCAATCGGCACTCATCCTTGGTGATGAGCGTTGCACCGCCTTTCCTCAGCTCAGTGTATACCGCAAGGTATTCAGCAATCCTCGAATCCTTTAGCCGAAAAGCCTTTTTGTCGGGGAAATCGCTAACACCTAAGATATAGAGGTCACAGGGGTCTATATAACCCTCTGCCAGAATGAAGTGGAGAAAGGAACTGGCATTGTAGCTTTCAGGTCGGTTATTCAGATACGGGTCGGTCGGATCGAACGGTGAGTTTGGATTGGTATCCATGTCATATGAAATCGCCCCGGCCAGCTTCGACATGGGAACCGCATCGGTATGACTGTCGATGACGAGCAAAGACAGTCTGTCTTTGCCGTAATGTTCTGCCAAGGCCCGGTAGACGCCCCCGGTTAAAGAATGATCGACAGTGACCATACATGGAAAACGCGGCAGAATTTGCGAACGAACAGTCTCGGCAACACCATCTGCAAAATCACGGCATCCGTTTTGATCAATGAAATGAACGTACGCCTCGACAAGGACGCCGGATCGCTCATCTTTGTCCGGAATGGGCCGAAGCCAGCCGGGCACTTCAAGAGATCCACCATATTCCCATTCGCTTTGCGGCACCCGCATTGAAAGGGCCTCTGCAACCGCAACCAGCGGGTCATCGGAACGGGCATGGGCGACCGGTTCGGAGAGCTTTTCCTGGATGGCGTCATGTTTCTCGTCGCAGTCCAGGGGACAACCGAACAGGAAGACGCTTTGTTCTGGGGACCGTATCACGTTTAAGTTCGTCAGTTATTGGTTGTTCGATTGCGAATCCAGTTGACGACACCCAACCGTTCGCCAATGAACAAGGTTAATTGCCACGATGATATTGCATCAGCTGACATAAGTGCCTCAAAATGTCAACAAATATTATAAATATCAAAACATCTGATATTTATAATATAAGGGTTGCTTCGCCTTCCATAAATTCTATGTTGCTAAAATAAAGATTAATTGAACAAAGGTTTTTGAATGCGTACCTATCTTCTTGTATTTAATCGAATTGTTTGTGCGAGCACACAAGGTATTTAGAAGGCCTTTTCGTTCACAGGAACACGTTTGGCGTTAGCTATCCGATCTTGAAAAAATCGTCACGTGCCTTCCGCAGTTGCAGCACGTTGACAAGTGGCGACAGCGGCGCGATCCCGCATCCGGGAGTGAGAAAGTCGGTGCCGCTTTCTATGCAGGCGATCGCCTCAGCATATGAGGCTTCTGGTGTACCCATGAAGAGGGTTGTTGCCGTGGCGACATTCCCGAAAACCCGTACACCCTTTTCGTGGGCAACGTTGACCGCCTTTTTCAAGTCGGCCTTTTCCTCAATGCTGATTCCGGCCACTCCGGTATCGCACATAAGAGAAATGATCTTGTCGGTATTCGCACAGATATGCAATACGATCGGCCCTTTGGTCTTCTGGCAGACCGATTTCATCATCGGCAGGACATATTTTTCCCAGGTCTTGGGACTCATAAGCGCCGGGCCGGAGGAAGGTTCGGCCAGAACATAGTAGTCCGCGCCTTGATCGAAAGCCCAGTTGATGACATCGACCACAACCGCTGTTGCGACATCCAACACCTGTTGAACCTTGCCCGGCTCTTTGAACGTCCATTTCAGGAACTGTTCCGTACCCACGAGGTTGCAGGCACATGTCCAGGCGCCCTCCGATTCTCCGAAAACAGCCACCGCGTCACCGAGTCTGTCTTTCAGAATCTTGAACTGCTCTTTGTAAGCTGGAAACCGCCCTTTCTCAAACAAATTGTCGGGGTACCCAAGACCGTCCAGGCTTTCGGAAAAAGGATGCGCCTTGATAAATTTCTGCAGGTCGATTTTGGGTTCACCGATCGTACACCCCATCACTTCGCTCACCGGCGTGATATCCCAACCCATCGCCTTGCACCACTCGAAACCGGCCTCGACATATCCCAGGGCCAAAGTTGCCATGGCTTTGGGATCGGTGTCGGCGAAAGGCCTTTCGGCCCCTACTTTTTTCATGATATCCACGACACCGTATGTGGTTGTACAACCGACGGGGGTCACATCCACCTCTTTGCCCTCTAGCCGTTTCATAAATCTTTCTTTAAGTGTCATTTTTTCCTCCAACTCATAACAGACTGTTCACCATCTCCTCTCTACTGGAAACGGCAAGACGAATTATATCTTATTGCTCAACGGTAACTAAACAGACAGATGTTTCTGAATAATTTCAGGCTCATCAATTAATTCTTGCGTGGATGAAATGCCGGCGATCTTTCCTTTCGTTCCCATCAAATAATGGCGGCTGGCCACCTTCAGAGCCATGCGGTAGTTTTGTTCCACCACCAGCAGCGTAATGCCTGAATTGACGCAAAAGTTTTGAATACACTCGGTGACAATATCCACCAGAAGGGGGGACAACCCCTGGGAAGGTTCATCCATGATGATGATTTTGGGGTTGCTGATCAGTGCCCGGCCGATGGCCAACATTTGTTGTTCGCCGCCGCTGAGGGTCGAGCCATCTTGTTTGGTTCGGTCGGCGAGAACAGGAAACTGGTCGTATATTCTTTCTATGGTCCAAGAATTGCTGCCATTGCCAGGGCGAGCGGCCAACTTGAGATTCTCTTCTACATTTATTCCTGGGAAAATATGTCTTTCGGCCGGGACATAGGCCACCCCCAGTTTGGATATCGCGTGGGGTGGTAATTTGGTGGTATCCTTATCAGCGATAGTAATTTTTCCGGATCGAGGAGGCGTCAGTCCCATCACCGATCTCAAGGTCGTTGTCTTTCCGACGCCGTTGCGCCCCAAAATGGAAACGGCTTCACTATTTTCCACATGCAGCGAAAGGCCCTGAATAACGTGGCTTTCATCATAATAAGTCTGTATTTCCTCGATATTCAGAATTCTATCCTTCTTTTCCAAGATAGGCCTCCCTCACCATCGCGTTGTTTCGTATCTCTTCGGGCCGGCCTTCGGCAATGATGCTGCCGTAATGCAGAACTGTGATGGCATCGGATATGCTCATCACGAGGTCCATATCGTGCTCAACCAGAACGATGGAAATTTCCCCTGACAATCCCTTGATCAATCCAGATATACGATGTGTCTCGGCTGGAGACATACCGGCGGTCGGTTCGTCCAAAAACAAAATATTCGGCGTACCAGCCATGGCAATGGCCACCTCCAAAACTCTCTGATCGCCATAAGCCAGATTCTTGGCCGGCTCACTGGCCAGGTCCTGCAGTCCGAGCCGTTCCAGGATGGTCCAGGTCTGCTCGGTTACCTGGCGCAGATTTTTCTTGAGTGAGAACACTTTTAATGATCCGCCCCGGCGGGCTTGGGTCGCAATCCTGACATTTTCGAACACGCTCAGGTTATGAAATACACTGGTAATCTGAAATGTCCGGCAGATGCCCATTTTTACCAATTCGTGGGTGGGTTTGTTGGTAATGTCTTTACCCTGAAAAATGACCTTGCCTGAACTGGCAGGTATACGGCCGGTAACGATGTTGATAAAGGTTGTTTTCCCGGCGCCATTCGGACCGATGATGGAGCGCAGCCCGTTCTCCTCGAAATTGATGCACACACAGTCCGTGGCCGTCACGCCACCGAATTGGCGACACAGGTCTTCCGTGCATAAAAAGGCTTCCATAGCGCTGTGTTAACTCCTTCTCAGCCGTTTTAAGTAACCGCCAAGACCAACAAATCCGGTCGGCATGAACAATACCAGAAGCACCACCACGATTCCCAAATAGATCTCCCAGTGTTCCGACATTGTGCTGATATAATCTTGAATGTAAATAAAAATGGCCGCGCCCACCAATGGCCCCCATAGCGTCCCCATTCCGCCGAGTAGCAGCATCATCAAAACGCCGGCACCGGCAAAAGCACTCATGGTCGTGGGGCCGATGTAGCCTTTGTAGAGAATGAACAGTGCGCCGGCAACACCGGCCAGTGTACAGGCCAGCATCCATCCGAGCAGCTTGTACATACGCACATTGATTCCGACGAAGGCGGCACGTTCTTCATTTTCCCGAATGGCCTCAAGGACCGCCCCAAACGGTGATCGAATGATGCGACGCGTGAGAATATAGCAGGTGGTAACAACAACGAGCGTCAGCAGATACATCGCGGTGGGGTCGCCTGAATTGGCGATCTCCCATCCGAAAAGGCTGATAGCCGGATTGGGCATACCCATCAGGCCGTCGTCCCCCCCGGTCAGGCTGTACCATTTCCATACAATGGTATGAAACATCATTCCGAAAGCCAATGTAAGCAAGGCAAAGGCCAACCCGCCGGTACGCACCTGAACCCAACCCACGGGCAGGGCCACCAAGGCAGTGAAAAGAACGCCGGCCAAACATGCCAGCCAAAGGGAGGAGGGGGAAATATGGATCAAAAACAATCCGACGGCATAGGCACTGATACCAAGGTAGGCGTTGTGCATGAACGACAACAATCCGGTATAGCCCAGCAGCACATCCAAACTCATGGCCAGCAAACCGTAAATCAGCATTTCATTGACCAGGCTGATATAAAACCGGTTGGTAATGACAAAAGGGAACACCGTCAAGCCGGCGATGACAATGAGGATGACAACGATTTTCGGCCAAGAAAACCCCGGCTGCTTATCCGGTAACGTCAGATATTTATCCATTACTCAAATTTTCCTTCTCCCAAAAGCCCGCGAGGCATAAAAGCCAGGATCAATGCCATCAGCATATAAACGATCACCATCGCCAGATCGGTGATGAAAAATTCTGCCAAAGTCTGCACAGCACCGACGAGAAGCGCGGCGATAACGGCGCCCCTCAAACTCCCCAGCCCTCCGATCACGATGACAACAAATGAGCTGATCAACATTTCATGGCCCATAAGGGGGTCAATGGTGGTCAGAGGCCCGGCAATGGTGCCGGCGATTCCAGCCAAAACACACCCCAAAACAAAAGCGCCGATGTGAACATGTTTCATGTTCACACCCAGGCAGGAGACCATTTCCGGAATCGTACTGGATGCCCTTAAAATAATTCCAATTTTGGTTTTGTTTAACAATAGCATGAGACCGGTCATCACCACCGCTGTTATGAGCAGCATAACCAGCCGGAAGACCGGATATTGGGTACCCAAAATGGGTATTGTCGATTGAATCATTGCCGGAAGTTCAATAAAACGCGGTTCATTTCCCCAAATATATTTGATCATGCCGTCCAGAAAAAACATCAAGCCATACGTCAGAATAAGCGTATAGATCATGGATCTTTTTCGCATCGGCGCGATAATCGTTCTTTCGAGCGCTAAACCCACGGCCGCCACCAGAACGGGTGCAAGAAGGATAGCTGCGAAATAGTTAAACCCTATACCAACAATGGAATAACCGGCATAGGCGCCCACGGCATAAAGTGAGCCGTGGGCCAGATTCATCACGCGGCTCAAGCCATAAATGATGTTTAAACCGATCGCCACGATCAAAAAGACACCGCCCAACACGAGGCTGTTAAGGATAATATCTACTGCCGTACTGATTGATCCGCCCATTTCGGATTGCCGCGTCCTTAAAAAAATTTGAAAGGATAGATATCACCGGGTTACGGGTCATCATCAGGCGAACCCGCACCCCGGTGATTGTTGGCCGATATTCCTACACCGCAAACGGGTCAAGCGCGCGGTGGCAACCGAAAATTCAACTTGAAGCGGATGAATTGGTCCGTTCCCATCGCAAAACGCTGACACCGCGATAGTAAAAAATCGCTAAAATGAGAGATCACTCCGGTGGGCCAAGTTCATCTGCCTTAAAGGTCTCCAGCACTTTCATGTACACCTTGGCGTTGTATGGATTCGCCGGCGCGGCCATCGTTTCCGTCAGGACGGCATCGTTGCGCATGCAATTGTCTTTGGCGGAGATTCGAACCGTGCCGTAAGGGCCGTCAAAACTAATGCCTCTGAGGGCATCGGCGATTTTTTGAGGGTCAGTGCTGCCGGCTTTGTCGATGGCATTGAAAAGGTTCATGGCCCCGACATAGCTGTGAACGGCCGCATCGGAAGGAATGGTGTTGTATTTCTTCCAGAAGTCCATTGCCCATTTCTCGGAGATCGGGTTTTTGACGTCCCAGGACCAGTCCGACGCTCCGAATATCCCGTAACAGGCTTCCCCACCGGCTTCCAGCTCTACCGGCCCTGGCGCGGCGGCCGATACGATTTTGGCCTGCTTCTGGAGACCAAAATCGTAAGCCTGTTTGGCAAATACAGGGATGACGTTGGTAATGAAAGCGATATAGATGCCATCGGCACCGGAGGCCTTGATCTTGCTGATGTAGGAGGACCAATCTTTGGTTTTGATGGGGGCTTTATCGAAATCTTCGTTGTAGATTTTAATACCGTTCTGCTTGGCCAGTTCGATGAAGCGTTGACCGGCGTCGTGTCCCCAGGCGTAGTCGTGCACGATCACGTAATACGTCCTCTCCTTCAGATCGGGCCGAGCCATGATTCCCTTTACATTGCCCACGGCCGTCTGGTCGTTGGCCAGCTGACCGCTCCTAAAAACAAGCGGATTCAGTCCGTAAAATGCGGTTGTCATGACGTGCGTGCTGACAAATGGCACGTTGAGCTTGTCGATGTTTTTTGCCAGGGCCAACCCCACACCGCTGGAGAAAACCCCGATCAGCGCTTTGCAGCCGTCCTTGTAAACCAGTTTTTCGGCTTTCGTCACGGCAATCGGTGGTTTGACCTGGGTATCTTCCACCAGCAGCTCGATCGGTCTCCCCAGAACCGTTCCTTTTTCGGCTGCCGCCATTTCGATCCCGTATTTCATCTCGAGCCCGCCCTGGGCCACGATACCGGTCAAGGGAACGAGCACACCGATTTTAACCGGGTCTTTGGCACCGGCTTGAAAAGGTACGAACAACATGACAGCAAGCACCACGCTCAGTGAAACCAGCATAACCTTCTTCATCTTTAGTCTCCTCTCCTCTGTTTGACGTCTATTTAAACGAGTTTACACCGCCGGCCGGCGGCGAAACCCCGAACCCATCCTTAAGACTTAATCTGTATGTGTATCCCCACTAAAAAAACGTGCCGCGAACGGGCAACGGTTATTCCTTTTATATCGCCTTGTCGATCAGTTCGGTCAGGTCATGAAGCGTCACATGACCACCGAGACGCCTTGACCCTTCAGTGAGGTTGAAATAACAAAACGGGCAGGTTGAAACGATTTTGTCGGCGCCGGTCTCCATCCCTTCCTGAACCCTTAAGCTGGCGTTTTTGCCGGCCCAGTCCGTGAAGCCGGTCATCACGCCACCGCCACCACCGCAACAGAATGAATTACCCCTGATTCGGTCCATTTCCGAAAACTGCACGCCGGGAATCGCCTTGAGGATCTCGCGCGGAATGTCGTAGAGGCAATCACTCTCGTCAACATCCACATAGGCGCCCTCCCACAATTCGCTGCCGTCTTTATCCACCTGGAACTTGTTTAAGTGGCGTCCCGTGTGACACGGATCATGGTAGGTCACATGCCAGGGCAGTTCGTTTTGAAACGTCAATTTGCCGTCCTGCATCAGGCGATACAAAAACTGCACCGTGTGGACAACCTCGATACCTTCCATCATCTGCTCGTATTGCGATGAAAGGATGTAGTCTTTCTTTATGGCCCGAAAACAACCAGCACAAGAGGTCACAATGGTCTTGACGCCCTTCTCCTCGTGCAGTTTTCGAAAGGTCATAAGGTTTTCGGTGGCCACACGCTTGAATTCCTCCGCGTCACCGACCCGCATGGCTGTCGACCCGCAGCACACTTCGCTTTCACCCAATATTCCAAAATCGATTCCCAGTTTCTGGAATATTCGTGCTGTGGCCTGGGGCACCGACATGGCCGTTTTATTAAAAGCACCGGTGCACCCGACGTAAAACAAAACCTCGGCGGCCTCCTTGTTGATATTTTTTATCGGGGTTTTGGCTTTTTTGAAAGGCCGGGTCCAATCCA
Source organism: uncultured delta proteobacterium (assembly GCA_963848135.1). GTDB lineage: Bacteria > Desulfobacterota > Desulfobacteria > Desulfobacterales > SG8-13 > JARFQH01. The sequence goes on along the minus strand of CAWKCK010000003.1, from coordinate 690,887 downwards.
GGCGCACCCGGCGCGGACCCTGGTAGGGATTGTTGTAGTTTTTCATCGATTGGACCAGATTCTTCTGAAGCGGCATGGGCCCGGCACCGCTCTCTACCGCCTCACGGCGCATGGCTTCGATGACTTCCGGTATATGGGGCTTGTAGTCCACTTGGCACTGATTCTGGCAACCGGCACAGACGGTACACTTGTAAATCGCTTCGAGAAACTCAGGATCGTCGAAGGTCAGCGTGCCATCTGAAATTCCGCGCGCGAAAGCGGCCTTACCTTTGGATGAGTAGTAGCCTTCAAATCCGAATTCCGTACCGGACGGGCAAATTGGCCGCGCAAAAGGCGGTGGCCCGTAATCATAGGCGGACCGGCATGTTCCGCAGGCGGTGCACCGCCAGAAATAATGTTCAAGATCTTTCAGCGAAGGGATTCTCCAATCCATATATTCCTCCAATCGTTTCCACGGATTTTTTCCGGACTTTTCGTTAAAACCGGAGCCATACAAGATCAGCGTATACAGCATTTCCGGCATTTGTTATCCCAACTCAAATGGCCAGTTTGCCCGGATTCATAATATCGTTGGGATCGAGCATCTTTTTAACCCGCTTCAATAGGGCCAGATACCCGGGATGGGCAATTTTATTTATCTCCCGACCGAAATCCACCGGCGGTTTGTAGGGAATCCCTCCATGTTCCAAATCCACCTTCAAGCACTCTACGATCGCCTGACGGGCATTTTCGGTTTCTTCTGGATTCTGTTTGTTGAACGGAATCATCGCCCGCAGCATGCCATAGTGCACCCCCCGGTACATGCTCATCCGGATCGAGGGCGACAGGTTGTGACCGATCAGGATCTCTTTCCACGCGTTGTAGACCGGGGCCCATTTATTGGCGGGTGTAAAAGTCCCCGGCCAGGAGATCCCGGCACCGGCCATTTTGCAGTAATTCTTGGTGGATCCAACAATCTGGCTCGGAAGCTGCGTCCGCGCACGCAAGGCTTCTTCCGGATATTGGGTCACCTTCAAGGATGTTCCCTTTTTCGTTTCCTCATCGACCACCATCTGCCAGATTTCTTCCCGGGCTTCTTTTTCCTTTTCAGTGAACGAATTGGTATTTGCGAAACTGAACCACTCGGGCTGATCGTCTGGTTTCGTCCGGTAGGGATAGGGAATCGGCACCTGGGCCAACCACCAGGATACTGCCGTCAGATCGTCACAGATCTCGTAATTGCTTAGATTGAGCATGTAGGAGTACATGTCCTCGACATTCTCACAAGAGACTGTAAATACTTTCAAAACCGGCGGAATCGGGTGCACGGTAATGCCCAGTTTGGTCACAACGCCGGTGGAGCCCAACCAGCCCTTGAACAGACCGTCGAGCTTGGGCATCGGCAGTGTGCTGTGCCAGGCATCCTCTACGATGGCACAGGAGCCGACCCGCACCAGTTCGCCGGTCGGAAGAACCACTTCCATGCTGGTGATTTCCTGGCTGTTGAGTCCGTAGCGAGCATTCAGGCCGCCGATACCATGGGAAATGGCACATGATGACACCGACGCCGACGGCGGTCCCACCGGCCAACCGAAACGCAGCTTGTGTTCATAGAGGGCCTCCGCCAGTTGTCCGTGCGATACACCCGGTTCGATAACGGCATAGTGGGACTCTGCGTCGAGCTTAATAATTTTGTTCATCTGCTTTAAATCCAGCAGAATCCCGCCCCGTTCGGGGATGCATAATCCGCCGATGTTGGTGCCGGCCGTATACGGTATCACCGGTATCTTTTCCTGGTTCGCAAAGCGCATGAGCTGTTGGATCTGCTCCACGGTCTCGGCCATGACCACATAATCGGGCAATTTGGGCTTTACGAACGACATGTCATAGGAATATGCATAGCGTATGTGCTTGGCTGCCGTGGCGTTTTTTTCCCCCACGATGGCCTGCAATTCCTTGACAACCCTCAATGTTTCTTGTGGTATCTCGGGCATTTCTGTCACAGTTTACCTCCTCATGGATCGGATTTAGAGGGACGCTTAAAACAAAGTGTCACCGTCGCAATAGTGTTTCATCTGCTCGTCCACCTCTACGATGTGCCGGTGCATTTCAGCCCGGGCCAGTTCCGGATCACGTTTCCGCAGGGCATCAAAAAGGCGCATGTGCGCCTTATATACCTGGATGGAAAAATCCCGGTCCAGTTCGAGCTGCAGTTTAATCTGGACAATCGCATTTTTGAGCGAGTCGATGACGAAGCAGATCAACCGGTTGCCGGATATCTCGGCAATCCGGTGATGAAATTTGGTGTCCAGTTTATAATAGAACGGACCGGAATCCATTAAATCTCGCGTTTGATTCAAATTGTCTTCCAGGTAATCGAGATCAGCCTGGGTGCATTTACGGGCGGCTATTTCGGCAACCTGTGGTTCGATAAGTGTGCGCAGTTGGGTGAATTCGCCGATAGATGGGTTCTGAAAGAAAATATAGTTGAACATATTGTTGCGGGCTGTTTCCAGGTCGACTTTTGTGACAAAGGCCCCGCCACCCATGCCTTGTTTGACCTCAAGCATGCCGAGCGCCTCCAGAGCACGCAGCGCTTCTCTCAATGACGCCTTGCTGACGCCGAATTCAGCAGAGAGTTCTTTTTCCGAAGGCAGGCGGTCGCCGGGTTTCAAACGGCCGGCAATGATGGTATCTCGAATTTGATCAACGATATTCTGGGATATTCTGTTGACGCGGGCTGTTTTAAACATTTCTCATATTCTGAATATAATTTAGGCTATAAGGATTGGTAACATTTTGTGTTTTTCTCTCAGATGCCACAATCCCCATACCGTGTCAAGAAGAATTATAAACTTTATAACTTCAGATGTTTAATATATTTATATTGACTTTTGGTAGCCCGTAGTCTAAAGCCGAACGGGGAAATCGCTTGTTGTGATCATCATCAAATCGGGCTGACATGGCACGCTTCTAAGAGGAAAACCAATTGATTACAATGTGTTCAACCTAATAGGCCAATAATGCTCTAACCGGAAAAATTGAAGGGACAGAAAATGGCAATCAAAATCGACGCTCTTAAGTGCACGGGATGCATGGCCTGTGAAATGGCCTGTGGGTACCACAGGGACGACGGGTTTGCCCTCCTTTCGTCATGTATCGTGGCGTACCGAACAAAGGAAAAAAAAGATTATTTCGGTGTCATTCTCAAGCGGGATGAGGACCTGCTGATCGCCAGACCCGAAGGGACTGAAATCAAACGGATTGGAGAAACAGAAGAATCACCGGCCAACGACAAACAACAGGATGCCTCTGCCAAACCGATGCTGCTTCGTGAAGCCTGTGACCTGTGTGAAGAAATGGACCTCGGTCCTATGTGCATCAAATTCTGTCCTGTCGACGCCATCAGCGAGGACTAATCGCATCGAATTGATCTGGGAGGAATTCGGTATGGAATATTTATCCGCCAACAAGATTCTGGTTGTAGATCTGACATCGGCCGATGTCATGGAAGATGAACTCAACGACGAACTGGTTGGAGAAAAAATCGGTGGCGCCGCTGTTACCAAACACCTTTACGAACAGCACGCCGACGGCGATCCGATCGTGATCGGCACGGGACTGCTGACCGGAACACTGTTTCCGGCCGCAGCCACCGGTGTCATTACGGCCAAAAGCCCGGCGACTGGAAAAGTCTCCCATTGCCCGATAACCCTGAAAGTCGGTTTGGAGATCCAATACTCCGGATTCGATTATATCGTCATAAAGGGTTCATCCCCCGAGCCGTCATTTCTTTGGATCCACGACGGTGTCGCCGATATATCGAGCGCGGCTGACGTTTGGGGCAGAGATGTTTGGGAGACAACGGACGCCTGGCGCAAAGCCATGGGTGACGACCTGATTCAGACAATCGTCATCGGAAAGGCCGGGGAAGACCAATCCGACCTGGCCCAGGTCTGCTACAACTATTGGGCCAGCGGTGATCGATGGGGTTTTGGGAAAATTTTCGGCGCCAAAAAACTCAAGGGTCTCGCTTTTCGGGGAATGGGTTTGTTGGAAATGGCCGAAGCGGAAGAGTTTGTCGAGCTGGCCCTGGATGTTTTGGAAGAGGTCAAAGACGGCGAATTTGTCGGTAAAAAGGGCATTGGAGACATTTGCACCGCCATTGGAGAGACTGACGTTAATGCCTGGTTAGCACCGATCGTTCACCGTCACAGCGCCTGTTACAATACCCCTTATGCCACCAATACGTTTGTTTTCTTCGATGAAGACCCGGTCAATCTCGCCGAACCGGAAAACACGGAACCTGGCTTTTTGGTCACCGACCTTTTCGGTCTGATCGGGTTTAAAAACGTCGGTCTATCGGCCGAGGATGCCTGCAAGATTCTCAAAGCCTGCGCACAGTATGGCATTGACGCTGCCGCTGTCGCTGAACTCAGCCAGACCGCAGGCAAAGCATCCGTGTCAGAAATTCTGGAATCCATGGCAGGACTATCCGGCACCGTCACACGGCCCGGTAGCGGTATATTCAGTCCCTGGTGCCCCCTCCAGCCGGTATTTGGTAAATTCGATGATATCGGTGACGACCCGATGTCGTGGTGGAATCGTCGCATGGCGGTCGCCTATATTTTCGGTATTCACCCGATTTTTGCCGTCATGTCACCGGAAATCACGGAAGAAGACCTGCTGGAAATTGCAACCATTGGGACCGAGATAGAATTCAGCGAAGATGCGCTGAACAATGCCGTTGATTTCCTGCTGAACTAGCGGGCCGCCAGGGATGAACATATCAACCGGTGACCGCTGCGCCACCGAATAACCGGCAGGCTCCCCGTAATTGGGTGCCGGTTCGCCCCTAATCGCTGACCGCGCCGATGATTCACCCTCATAGTACCATGAAATAGCACAACCAGATTGAACATGGCCTTCGCAACAGTATTTGATCAATACGCCGCTGCCAATGAAAGATTGGCCAGAGGGGAACGATTATTTTTTACCGGTAAAAGCGGCCAAGGTCGTATATCCGAACGGGAAACAACCGGCAGCCGCCAGTTGCGATATTCCAAGGTCGGTATTTTCACTGGTGAAGGCACCTCCCACTCATGGTTGTGGTTCGTCGACCTGTTCGAGCGCATGGGGTTTAACAATCTTTCCTTTCTGAATGAATACAACGTTCAGGAAGGCGGGTTAGAGGGCCTTGATGTATTGGCCATCTCAGGTGGGGACACCTTCACTATTGCAACCGCTCTGGGAAAAAACGGTGCCAGTGAAATCAGGCGCTTTATTGAAAACGGTGGTCTATACATCGGGAGTTGTGCCGGTGCCTACCTGGCGATGAACTCATCCAAATCGCCATTGAATCTCTTCAATTATGCGGCAGTAAAGATCACCAACCTCAGCAAGTATCTTCCACACTGCCATGAGATGCCCCATAAGTTCTCAACGGCCTATGGTTGTTGCTTTGTTTTCCACCCGGTGCGAGAATCCATCGGGTTACGCGTCAACGGCACGGCCCCTTTTTCTGGCCCCGGCGCGTTGACGGCACCTTTGTACGGCGGACCGGCCATGATCGCTTCCGATGGCGCACAAGTTCTGGCGCATTACGAGGCCTTCACCAATAAAACCGTATATCTGGTGGATGAAGCCCTGGCTTACGAGACGTTGATCGGAAAGGCGGCAGCCGTTCGTGCAAATCTTGGTCGCGGGAATATTTATCTCTTCGGTCCACACCTCGAACATCCCCATTACCCTGAAGCCAACGGGCTGATTGCGGACGCCATCTTCTGGGATGCGGGCCGGTCATCTCACAGCGACCCGGCGCAGCGGGTGAAATCGGAAAAACTTTCCGAAACCGACAGCCGAGATCTGATCAGGGCTTTGAAGCGGGAGTTGAGCAACTCAAGGATTGTGGCGGCCGGTCTCGAATTGTTACCCCTTCGGTGGCTGATCGGGACAAAATACTATGAACCTGAAAAAATAAGAGTATTTCTTGATTCAATGTGGCACCGCCTCAAGTTCCTCGAGGCCCGGGGTCGGCTCTGTACCACCGAGTGGACGCCGACTGACCTTCGGGCTTGGGCCACAGAAATCACCAGCATGCTTCGGCTGATGAAAAATAACCTGGACCAAGATCACGATACCCTACCGGTTGCTGGCCAGCTATTCGCCCTGTTGCAAAAATTTACGGCAGCGTTTCTCCATCTGTACTTTTTGACGGCATCGGAACCCAACTGATTTTCGAGGAGTCGACATTGGCACGCGAAATTTTTCGTAACCGTTCTTGGGTTAAAACCTACATGGCCGCGTGGTTGACGGTTGCGGCCATTACGCTGGTCGCGGTTGGGTTTGCAGGCAACGTTGAAGGAAGCGCCGAAACCGTCACGACGTCCCAGGCAAATTGGTTTGTGGACTTGAACCGATTTGGACTCTCGGCCCATGCCAGCTTTAAATGTGAGGACTGCCATGGGACCATGATCGAAAACAATCGGACCCATCCGGATAAGACAAAGCCGGACAACCTGAAGAAAGCGGCGAAACGCGTCTTCGACTACAGCCGCTGCCGGCAATGCCACAAACTGTCATACCAACGGTATCTGGAAGGCGAGCATGCCAAGGCCTTGTCCAAAGAAATTGCCGAATCGGATGCGGCCGGTGAAAAGGAAAAAATCAAAACACCGGCACCCACCTGCGGTGACTGCCATTCTTCACACTACGATCGCTCCGGTCTGTCCCGGGTCACTGTCGGCAAACGCATGATCCCTACATGCGGCCGTTGCCACAGGGTTCAAACCGCCAGTTACCTCGAAAATATTCACGGAAGAGTCGGTGTGAACTTGGAAAATCCGGCCGCTGCCTTTTGTACAGACTGCCACCAGGCACACACCATGACCTCGCTCAAAGAGCCGACAGCTGCGTTGCCGGTCTGCCGCCGATGCCACCCGACCGCTGAAACCGAATTCACCAATATCGTTATCCACGCCTCTATGGACGAATTATCTGCCACCGAATCCCCCAAGCATCGATCGATCCTCTGGATCCATCGCATCAAGATTGCGGTGATAGCGGTGGTGGCATTGTCGCTGATTTTCTTTTTCGGACACAGTCTTCTTTGGCTTTTGAGAGAACTGCATGAAAAACTGAGGAAACATTAGGATGGCTGCAGAAAAGTACTCCCAAGACCTCCCGATTCGATTCTCCGTTCTTCACCGGTTCCTGCATTTGGTGGTGATGATCGGCTTCACCGGACTGGCCGTTACGGGCCTGTCGTTGGGATTTAGCTCAACGGCGCCCGCCCGAGCATTTATTTGGCTTGTCGGCGGATCCGGCGGTGCTGCATGGCTGCATCGTTTTTTCGCTGTTGCCACTTATTTATGTGTGGTCGTGCATGCGTTGTGGTTTCTCTACTATAAAGCGGCCCTTTCAGGTCAACTCTCCGGCCCGCTTTCAATCGCCCCTTCTATTAAGGATTTCAAAGACTTCTCTCAAAATTTACGTTATTTTTTGGGCCGCAGAGAAACGCCTCCAAAATTCGACAAATTCACTTATATGGAAAAAATCGATTACTGGGCCCTTTTTATCGGTATGAACACCATGGGGCTTACCGGCCTGGTGATGTGGTTTCCGGAGTTCTTCACCCGTTTTATCCCGGGATATTTCATCAATATCGCCCAGGTGCTGCATTTTTTCGAAGCTATTCTGGCGATTGCCGTTAAATTTTTTCTTCATATTGGACTGGCCCATTTGAGACCGGCCGTATATCCGGCCGACACAAGCATTTTTACCGGAAGAACGACAAAAGAAAAAATTATCGCGGAACATCCGGGCGAATGGGCGACCGCTCACGATGGCGGAGATTCTGCCGAGGAGTGAGCTTTCGAATGGGTTCGTCCGGACACGCGATCGTTTGCCGGTGAAAAAATCACACGCGGCTCATTAGATGGAGAGGAAACATAACTCAGATGAGAAATAGGGGTAGAATAGGTCTGGTGATCGCGGCCGGTGTCGCCATTCTTCTGGCTGTTAGCGTATATCCGTTGATGGCCGGCCAGGATTTTGCCACCAAAAACGCGGAATCGATCTGCCTGGATTGCCACCGGCAACCCAATATAAATACCAATGAAGGCGTGCAATCCTCCCGAGCCTTCTGCAACGAATGCCACGCCAACCCCGACTGCCGCCGTGTGGTTGACGGCAAGGAAGTGCCGCTGCAAGTAATCGCCGGCACGTTTCAAGACAATCCACATCAATACGTGGCCTGCATCCATTGTCATACCGACGTGGCCCGATCGCCTCACCGATCCGAGATAGGAGGGCAATGCCGCGACTGTCACTCGCTTCACGGAGAAGGCACCGCCCATGCCCCGCACCTGAGAATTGACTGCCAAGCCTGCCATTTCAAGCATAAAGCCATTATGCTCGACAGCAGGGACAACCGTGTCAAGTTGGCATTTTTGGATGCCGATCAACAACCGATCGGCCTGGTCGATCATACGCTCGATGATGTCAGCGATGAAAAAAACTGCCGGCGATGTCACCAAGCGCAAAACACGGTCGGTGCGCCAACGGCCGTCTTACCGGCCAAAAGCCTGCTGTGCATCATGTGCCATCCGTCATCTCTCGGCGTCGGACATCCCATATTCTGGATCGCATTGATCACGTTTCTCGGCGGTACGTTTTTGATGGTCCGCTTCTGGTTTATCGGCAGTGTTAAGGGCGAAGGCGAATCACTGCACCGGAAAATCAGTCTGACTTCCGATGCGGTTTGGCAGACGATCTTTTCACGCAAATTCCTCACGGCAATCAGGGTAATTGTCCTGGACATTGTTTTACAACGGCGGATTCTAAAAAACAGTATTCAACGCTGGTCCCTACACTCACTTATTTTTATTGCCATCCTGATCCGGTTTGGGCTGAGCGTGTTCACAGGCCTTCTGTTCAGCATCGCACCAGAAAACCCATTGGCTTTGGCACTGATCAACAAGAACGATCCATTTATGGCCTTCGTATACGACTTTCTCGGTTTGTGCATACTCCTTGGGGTGCTGTGGGCCGCCACCCAACGCTTTGTCGTCAAACCGCCCCACATAGTGACCGAAATCGAGGACAACATCACTCTGGGTATCCTCGGAATCCTCATCGCTCTGGGTTTTTTTGCTGAAGCGGCCCGAATCCTGATGACACAAATGCCCGCTGAGGTTGCCGGGTTTGCCTTCATCGGGTACTCTCTTGCTACCGTTTTATCGGTTTTACCGGTCGACTGGCGCTCGGTTTATCCTTACCTCTGGTATGCCCATGCCGTCATGGGCGCCGTTTTCGTCGCCTATCTTCCCTTCGGCAAGCTAAAGCACATATTCAACGTGCCGCTGACCCACTTATTGGAGGAAATTTCAGGAATAAAAAAGGAGCAACGGGTATAGAATCAGTCCTCCACCGGGCGATTTGTAAAACCAACCATTTCATAGTCGGAGCCGCCGGATCGATGGGAAAGGTCCGGACCCGAACCACATGGCATAATGACTGTCCGAAAGAATATAGGTTGAGATCATGACCGAAGATCGCAAAACAGACCCTGAAAACCATGAGCATCTGCAAACGGACGCATCAAGGGATATTCCGCTTCACAGCCTGAAGATGAAGCAATTGATCGAACTGGATGCCTGCACGCGGTGCGGCGAATGCCTCACGTGGTGCCCGGTACACGATCAGGACGCTAAAGAAGCCATTATCCCCCGGCGCAAAGTCATCGATTTTCTGAAGATCGCCAAAGCGCAACAGGGTTTTTTAGCAAAAATAATGCGTAACGAAAAAATCAGCGCGCCACTTAAAAACATGCTGGCCAAAATTTTCCGTTATCGCACCATCGGTGAGACGGAAATTGACGACTTTGTTCAAAACCTCTATGAGTGCTCCACCTGTGGGCAATGCGAGGTGGTGTGTCCAGCACACATTGAGACTGTGACGCTGTGGGAAGAGTTGCGGCGGATCATTGTCCAGGCCGGTTATGGACCGCTGGAGGCTCAAAAGGCATTGGTCAAAAGCGTCAAAGCCTTTGATAACCCCTGGCAGCAACCCCGGGCGGCGAGAGTAAAATGGGCCCGAAGAGCGAAAAAAGACGGCCTTATCCAAAAACTTCCCCGGGAGGTTAGAAAAACCAACGCCAAAGTCCTTCTATTTTTTGGATGCACCGCCTCTTATGACGTCAACGTCAAGCAGGTGGCCATTAACACGATCAATATTCTCGAAGCCCTGAACATCGACTACGGAATTCTGGGCAGCGAAGAAAAATGCTGTGCCAGTGTTTTGCTGCGGATGGGCGATCCGGAACACGAAAGAGTCTTCAAACAAAACATCGATTTGTTCAACAGCCTCGGTATCAAAACGCTGATCAGCTCCTGTTCGGGCTGCTTTAAAACGATTATGCAGGATTACCCACGGGTGGCGCCGCTCAATTTCGAAGTGCTGCACACCATAGAATTTCTTGCTCGTCTGCTCAAGCAGGGTGAGTTGGTATTTCCGCATTCGGTCGACCGGACGGTAACCTTTCACGATCCCTGTCACTTGGGACGTGCGACGGGAGGGTTCGATGCCCCCCGTATGATAATGGAAGCCATCCCCGGACTCAAACTTGTCGAAATGCCCCGGAACAGGGAGTACTCACGCTGCTGCGGCGCCGGGGGTGGACTTAAGGCCGGTTATCCGGACATCCAGAACAAGATGGCGCAACGGCGTGTGAGAGAAGCCGAAGATACCGGTGCCGAATGCCTGGTTTCCTGCTGCCCCTTCTGTTTCCAGGGACTGAACGTTGGCATCACGGCCGTCGAATCGCAGTTGATGATGAGAGATATGAGTAGCCTGGTGGCGGAATCGCTGCTGGGATATGACGTATTTGAAAAAAATGCGGAAAGCGCCGCACCAAAGGTCAAGAGCAAAGAGAAGACATCCATTATATCGTCTGATGCCAAACAATCGGTCACACCGGTGGGTTCTTCCGACAGCACCCAGACCGACGAAAAGGCCGAAAAAAAGCGCCAGCGCGCCGCAAGACGCGCCGCACGCCGAAAGGTGCCGGCTCAGGAACCCACTTCAGCGACAGTCGATTCGCAGGCGGTCAATGCCGTTACAGATGCCCCTGCAGTACCGAAACGGGCCACCCCCAAAACCGACAAAGCCGACAAAAAGGCCGAAAGGGAGCGCAGGCGCGCCGAAAGACGCGCTGCAGGCCGAAAGATGCCGCCCCAGGAACTCGCTTCAGCGACAGTCGATTCCAAGGCGGCCGAAACAACGGCAGATGCCCCTGCGGCACCAGACCGGTCCACCCGGAAAACCGATTCGAAGGCAGAGAAAATGTCCGAAAGGGAACGCAAACGTGCCGAAAGGCGTGCCGCACGTGAAAGAGAAAAAGCGGATCGGCGGGCCGCCCGCGAATAACGCGATTCCTAAACCGTTAGCCTATTTAACTGATTGCCCTCTTGCACTCGTAGCCAATGGAATGATAGTATGCCGTTTTTCGAAAAATATTCCGAAATATTGGAGGGTGGTATAAGGGTGAACCAATGAAACGAATCTACACGGCCGCAACAATCATCGCCTTCATGTTGATTACCGGCACCGGATGCGGCGCTGAATCTTTGAACAAGCCGATCCGGATGGCCTACCTTCAGAGCGATATACATCATCTTGCCCTTTGGGTCGCTATTGAAAAAGGACTTTTCGAACAAAACGGCGCAAACGTTGAAGTGGGGGGTGTGTTTAAAGCCGGCCCCGAGATCATGACGGCCTTTGCCGCTGGAGAACTGGATATGGCCTACGTCGGCGAAGCACCGTCTACTACCGCCGTCGCGAACAAAGCCGCCAGGGTCGTGGTCGTATCCCAGGTCAACACCGAAGGTTCTGCCCTGGTCGTGGCCAAAAATAACACCGGAATTGATAAGCTATCCGATTTGCGCGGTAAAACGGTTGCCGTTCCGGGACATTCAACGGTCCAGGATTTTCTTCTGCGCCGGGCGCTTCGAGAAAAGGGCATTGAACTAAAGCTCGTGAATATTATTGTGTTGAAACCGCCAGAGATGATTGGTGCGCTCCGCACCGATCAAATCGATGCCTTTATTGCCTGGGAACCCTACCCCTCAAAAGCCGACACCCAGTCGGTCGGTCGGAATCTGGCCACATCGAAGAAATTGTGGCCCGGCCACCCATGCTGCGTTCTCGTCACGGACAAAGGGTTTATGACCGCGCAGCCTGAAAGGGTCAAAGCCGTTGTAAAATCCCATGTTCAGGCCACTGACTATATTCACCGGTATCCGGATGAAGCCGTTAAGATTGGTGTCAAGTATACCGGCATGGATGAGCAAACGGTTCGGCAGGCCATGCAGAACGTCCACTATACCTATGATCTGAGCATTCAGGGCGAAAAGGAATACGTGCAATTTCTTTCCGAGCTCGGTTACATCCACCTGGATGACCCGGACCGATTTGTTGACCAGTTCATCCAGCCGGACATACTTAAGGAAATTTTGCCGCAATGAGTTGGAAACGGCTACTGCCGCCTGTAATCCTTATTTTGGTATGGCAGGGCTTGTCCACTTCCGGAATAATTCCAGCCTATAAGCTGCCGTCACCGGTGGAAGTCGCCGCAGGGTTGATCGATCTGGTCCAGACGGGAATGCCGCCGGGACATCTGCTGCATGTTCACATATACCATAGCCTGCAACGGGTCATGTGGGGGTATGCACTGGCTTTACTGACCGCCATTCCCTTGGGCCTCCTGATGGGGTGGTCAGGTACAATCAGAGGCCTAATCGAACCTTTGATTGAAATGATTCGCCCCATACCACCGTTGGCCTGGATTCCTATTGCCATTCTCTGGTTTGGCATCGGTGGCAAATCGGCGGCTTTTATCATCTTCCTTGGCGCCTTTTTCCCGATCCTTTTGAATACAATCAGCGGGGTCCATTCCATTGATCCGGTTCTCATCGAAGCTGCACGTGTTCTGAACGCGGGCCGTCGATTTATTTTTCTCAAAGTATTGGTGCCCGGGGCCATCCCCTCGATTCTGACCGGTATGCGTATCGGTATCGGTATCGGGTGGATGACGCTTGTCGCGGCCGAGTTTACGGGCGTCAAACAAGGATATGGGCTCGGTTATATGATCATGACGGCAAGGGATATTCAGCGATCCGATGAAATCATTGCCGGTATGCTTGTCATCGGCCTCATCGGTTTGGGTATCGATGCCTGCCTCAAGATCATCGAACGCCAAATAATCCAATGGCGTTAAGAGAAAGTCATGGCACTTACACTCGATATATCCGGTTTGAAAAAAGTGTACACCGGTGCTGCCGCCGATGATGCCGTACAGGTTTTTGACCGGGTTGATTGTACCGTCGAAAAAGGGCAGTTTTTTACCCTTGTGGGCCCGAGCGGTTGCGGCAAGACCACCCTGTTGCGAATGATTGCCGGCCTGGAAGCGATAACGGCGGGAAATATCCTCTTGAACGGTGAACGCCTTAACGGTCCTAACGACAAGGTGGGAATGGTCTTTCAGGAATACGCACTATTTCCCTGGCGCAGGCTGATCGCAAACATCGAAGTCGGCCTTGAGATCAAGCGTGTTCCGGCCAGAGAAAGGCGGACACAAGCGATGGCATACGTCAAGGCCTTCGGGTTACAGGGTTTCGAAAACAAGTACCCAAAAGAGTTGTCCGGAGGAATGAAACAACGCGTGGCCATCGCGCGCGCGCTTATCGCCAATCCTCAAGTGGTATTGATGGATGAACCCTTTGGATCACTTGATAGTCAAAACCGCGACAAGATGCAAAACTTTCTACTCAAAATATGGGAAGAGAGAAACGACACAATTCTGTTTGTGACCCATAATGTCGACGAAGCCGTTTACCTGAGCGACCGCATCGCCGTGATGGCACCGAGGCCATCGAGAATATTGAAAATTTTTGATATAAATCTAGAACGCCCGCGGGATCGGACCAGTCTTGAAGCCAATCAAATCCGCAGAGAGATTCTCGAATGGCTCGACCTCGCCGCGTAGCCTTGAGAACCTGATTGTAAAAGATATGACTTGCAGTATTCAGGGCCACACCGTCCGGCTTCGCCGCCACCGACCTTTTCTGTTGCCCCCACCCGCCAGTTAGCGTATCGTACGGAACCAAGCGCAATCAAACATTTGCAATCTGTCCAATGCAGACTTCCAAAAATTTCATTCAAAAGCAGATAAGGAGGATAACAGATGCTGGAAATAAAAGATGCGGTGGCGGTTATCACGGGTGGTGCCAGCGGCATCGGCCTGGCGCTGGCCAAATACTGGGTGAAAAACGGTGGAAAAGTCGTTCTCGGTGATGTTTCTGCCGATGGACTCGAAAAAGCGGCAGCGGAAATCGAGGGTGGTGCCGTTACGGTAGTCTGCGACGTCGCCAAAGAGGAAGACAATGCCCGCTTGGCCGACACAGCCATCGAAAAGCTCGGCCGGATCAACCTTGTGGCCCCTTTTGCCGGTATCATCAGGGATGGGTTGTTGCTGTCAACCAGCCGGGACACCGGCAAGGTCATCAAGAAGATGTCGTTGGAGAACTTCCAGAAAGTGGTCGACATTAACCTGACCGGCGTTTTCTTGACGGTGCGCGAATGTGCCGAACGGATGATCAACAATAATTGCCGGGGCCTGATCTGCCTGGTCTCTTCCACCGGTTCCTTGGGCACGGCTGGTCAGATCAATTACTCCGCCACCAAGGCCGGTATGTCGGTGATGCCGAAAGTAATCACGGCCGAATTCTTTCGGCGCGGCATGGCCGACAAGATTCGCTGTGTGGCCATTGCACCCGGTTATTGTGCGACCCCAATCCTGGAAGGGATGAATCAGAAAGCCCTGGACAAGATTCTGGCAGACGTTCCGATCGGGCGTCTCATAAATACTGAAGAAGTGGCTTCACTGGTATCCGAACTTTACCGCAATGAGGCCCTTGCCGGTGATGTTTACTACATCCACGGCGGACTGCGATTGGGCTCAAGGGGTTGACCAGTGGTCGGCCTGCAATCGTAACGGAAAGGAGACCGAATGAGCAAGGTCAGTATCGTCGGCGCCTATAACACCAAATTTGGCGCCTTCGTCGAAAAAAACAGGGATACCGGTGAGATACGGGACACCAAGTCATATTATGAGCTGTTGATCGAAGCTGGCAGAGGAGCGCTTGAGGACGCCGGATTGGCACCGAAGGAGATCGACGGTATCTGGATTGGATCCTGTTCGCCGTCTCTTTTTATTCACCAGGAACACGTCGGGCCGTTGGGACTGGAGGTGGCGCCTGAGGCCTTGCGCTTTGTTCCCACGACACGGACTGAGGGGGCCTGCGCATCCTCTTCCGTGGCCCTCTATAACGCGATTTATGGCATCGAATCCGGACGATTCAACAGAGTCCTGGTTATCGGTGTCGAGAAAATGAACCTGCTCGGCACCCGGGAGATGACCCATGCCTTGGCCTGCTCGTCCCACTGGCCGACGGAGGGCTCCCAGGGTATGACTTTTCCGGGCCTCTTTGCCGAATATGCCAAAGGCTACCAGGAGCATTACGGATACAGCGATGAGGATTTGCGGCAGATGCTCGCGGCCGTATCAGCCCTGTGTTATCGTAATGGGATCGATAATCCGTTGGCCCATTTCGGAAAAGGGAGCCCACCGGACCGGATGGGATTGACAACGGCAAAGGCCATTCTCGAACTTCCCGACAGCGGCAAGGGGGGCAATCCGATGATCGCCCCGCCATTGCGTCTCCATGACTGCTCGCTGGTGACAGATGGCGCGGCGGCAGTGGTCCTCGCACCCACCGTCGATGCGGGATCGATCACCCCAAAAGTTGTCGAAATCGCCGGAATCGGGCTGACCACAGAAAGGATGCCGGAGAACGTTCGTCCCAACATGCACGAACTGGTGGCCGGAAAGCTGTCGATCAAAAAATCATTTGCCGAAGCCGGGATCACCATTACCGATGTTGATTTTGCCGAGGTGCACGACTGCTTCACCATCAATCAGATCTTGAGCGTCGAGGCCTTGGGTCTGTCCGAGGATGGCCGGGGTGGCCAGGATTTTATTGACGGTAAATATACGCCTGAAGACACGTGCCCCATCAATTTGTCCGGGGGACTGAAATCGAAAGGGCACCCCGTCGGCGCTACCGGCGCTTCCATGCACGCGTTGGCCTACAAACAGTTGCTGGGGGAGCCAATCGGCCTGGCGCCAAAGAAAGGCATACCGGAAATCGGTGTTGTTTTTAACGTTGGGGGATCCGCGGTCACAAACTGTACCACGACATTGCGCAGGCTTAAATAGTCGACAAAAAATAAGTATAGTGGTTGTCAGTATAACGTTGTTTAGTCCACGATATATCTTTCATCGTTAATTTTTGATTTTAGAATTTGGATTGGCGGTATCGTTTTGCTTTTTCCTTTTGATAATACCGGCAGAATTTCTTAAAACCAATTCCCGCATTCCAAATTCCAATGAGTGTCTGTCATGAAATGGTAGAATTCGGCCCTGGCCAAAGCCGCAGCGATTTCGCAAGCGTAGCCGCGCTACGTCGAGGATTGCAAAAGAGTGAGAACGCCGGCCAAGGTCGAAAGATGCCGTTTCTGGACGGACACTATTTGGGCTTACGCGGTGGACTCACCATCGCCTCGCCGTCAAGAACCGTTGTCCCCGCCTGGTTAACGCACCAAGTCTTGAGGCGAACCCGCTTTTTGTCCGAAATAATTTCAGCAACCTCGGCAATGGCCGTCACCGTTTCTCCGATTTTGACCGGCGCCAGGAAATTGACATTCTGGCTCATGTAAATGGATCCCGGCCCGGGTAGCATCGTTCCGATGATGGTGGAGATAAAACTGGCGGTCAGCATGCCATGGGCGATACGGGTCTTGAAATAGGTTCCGGCCGCAAAGGTTTCATCGACATGGGCCGGGTTGAAATCTCCCGATACACCGGCGAACAGGTAAATATCGGTTTCGGTGATCGTTTTCGAAAAGCGGGCCTGCTGCCCGACACTGAGTTCTTCGATCGTTTTTCCAACCATAAGTCATCCTCCCTTTTTGTTCCCTGCGAAGACGGCATTTCATGATTAGAAGCTATCTCAAAAAAGTTTTTTTGCTCAATCTCCGTGTTGGATCCTCGTTTCAAGTCCTCGACATACTTCAGTATGCCTGCGAACTGCGACCCACAAGGGAGAATCGATCAGACGGGAAGTCCCGCACAGCTGGGAAACTCGGATCCGCCTTGACATTGGGCTAAAATCCAAATTTTGAGATGGCTTCTATTGAAAGCCTCTCAATAGCATTCAAGCTTATCCGAGTGACCGATTTCGGTCAATAAGATAGCAAAAACCTGCCTTTGTTTTGAAATTACTGGATACCATGGTCATTCCGAATCGCTGTTTTTATTCTCTTTCTTTCTCGATTCCGGCTTTGGTTTGAACAAGGTGGAAAATGGCGCCATGCTCACCATCGATTTCTGAGTCAGTTCCGACATACCGGCGCCGAAATTAAGCCACTTTTTGAACTGCTCATCCATCGTACTCTTGTATTCGAGATAGTTTCTGACGATTTTCTCCAGGTATTTGTCAAAAAAATCAACCAAGACGTTGTCACCGTAGCGGATGACCATGTGCAGTAACGGCACCGGCAACAAAGCATTTTTCTTCCGGGCCTCTTCAAGAACGATTTGCGTCAGAACAAAAGCGGTCACATCCTCATTGGTTTTGGCATCGACGGCACGGACGACCTGGCCCTGCCTGACCATCTCCGCCACCTCATCGAGAGTGACATAAGCGCTCCGGGTCGTGTCATACAACCGTCTATTGGCGTATTTCTTGAGCACGATCGTATTATCGGTCATTCAATTTTTCCTTTCGGCATATCTAAGAGCAGTCACCAAGATGCTACGGTGCAACAAAATGTTCGCCTGGTACCTAAAATTTCACTTTTCAACCCATGGTAAGATATTGTTTTAAATATTTATTACAGATACTTAAAACACTTAACTGGTTTTTATACAATGTATATCAAACAATAAAAAAAATTGTGCAGTGCAATATTTTTGTTGACAATATCCCACAGGTGTCTATATTAGTTTCCAGTTACAGCGTCAAAATCGCCGTCGAATTGATTTTTTTAATTTCATTACCCGAGGAGGTATCCATAACATGGAGACAGAAAATTTTGCAAAACAATTGATTGATTTCCAGAAAGCCACTTTTAACAACACCTTCAACGCCCTGGTCATGGTGCAGGATCAAACGGAAAGACTGTTCGAAACGACTTTGGCGCAAACCGCCTGGCTGCCCAAAGAAAACCGGCGAATGATCGACGATTGGAACATCGCCTATAAAAAAGGTCGTACTGATTTCAAGGGCATCGTCGACGATGGTTTTGGAAAACTTGTCGACCTTTTCACGACGCCCCCAGAGGTAAAAACCCAAGCAAGCCCATCGATAAAAACCAAGTAATACTGGATTAAACAACAAGACAAATAAGGGAGGCTATTATGATGGATCCAAATCAAATGCTGAAACAAATGCTCGAATTCAACAAGACCGCTTTTGATAACAGCTTCAATGCCATGTTGACTATTGGCGAGCAAAATGAAAAGATGGTCAATACGTTCTTGGAGCAGGCGACCTGGATGCCGGCAGAAGGCAAGAAACTGATCATGGAGTGGGTCGAAACGTACAAAAAAGGAAACCA
Organism: uncultured delta proteobacterium; assembly: GCA_963848135.1. Taxonomy (GTDB): domain Bacteria; phylum Desulfobacterota; class Desulfobacteria; order Desulfobacterales; family SG8-13; genus JARFQH01. The sequence continues at coordinate 672,170 of CAWKCK010000003.1, read as the reverse complement.
GGATTTTAAAAAAGCGGCTGACGGAAATTACAAAAAAGTATTGGATTTTTTTGAGAGCCAAAAAAAATCTAAATAATCGGTAGATTTAATGGGTGGCGCGCGAGGGATATTGGATAGATGAACATTTTCGGTTTCGATTTCATAGGACGGCTGTCGGAAAATGCCGTTAACGCCCCGCTGCAACTGACGAGCAACATATTTCGGGCGTACCAGGCTTACTGGTCAGGTGTTTACCGTTACAGCAATGAATTCATGCTTCCCTTCTGGACTGCGCTCAATGCCTTTTTGACCACGGAAAAAGACAAACTCGTACGCCACCAGCCGGCCGATTCCCTCAAGGACTACCTGGAACTCCTTCAGTTTAACCTCCAGGTCGCCGAAAAAGGGCTCATGAGCAGCCAGAAGGCTGCCAATGATTATCACACTGCAAAGTCAACCCAGGTCGTATCGGCCTGGCTCAACACGTTTTCAGGCCAAGTAGAAGACGACTTGACCGCATTTGTGGCCAAGCAAGCTGCCCTTTTGGAAAAAGTCGTGTTCGAATATCCGCAAGCGATACGGGCCATTAAACCCGACTACGGTTTTCATTTCGACGGTAGTGGTTACAAAAAAACCGCCGAAACCGACCGGTTCACCGTATACCAGGTTCTGCCCCGCAACGGTGGCGCACCACGATCCGGCGGCAAACCGATTTTGATCATTCCACCGTATGTCCTGGGCGCCAATATCCTGGCATTCCTGCCGGGGGAGAAAAAGAGTTACGTGCATGCCTATGCCGATCAGGGGATTCCGACATACATCCGTATCATCAAGGATATCAACACGTCCCCGTCGGTACAAGCCCTCACCGGGGAAGATGAAGCGCTCGACACCCGGTATTTTTGTGAAAAAATCAAGGCCATTCACGCCAAGCCAGTCACGCTCAACGGATTCTGTCAGGGGGGATTTGTTGCCATGTGCAGCCTGCTGACCGGAAAACTCGATGGACTCGTGGATGCATTGATCACGTGCGTCGCGCCGATGGACGGTACGCGGAGCAAAGCGTTGATCGATTATCTGGAACACCTGCCGCCCCGGTTCAGAGACCTCGGATATGCGGTTAAGAATTTACCCAACGGCAACCGAATCGTAGACGGCAAAGTCATGAGCTGGGTTTACAAACTCAAGAGCATGGAAAATGAGGCCCCGCTTTACAACTTTTACCGCGACCTGATGATGTTCGACAGGAATGGCGACCGCGAGCGCCCCATCAGCAAAACAGCGGCCGCCATCAACAACTGGCTCTTATACGACCGCAATGATCTGCCCGAGGCCATTACCAAGATGAGTTTCGATTCCTATACGCTGCCGGTGGAGAAAGATGGCAGCCTTCCCTTTAAGCTCTTCGATCGTCCCCTCAATTTCAACCGGCTGAATGAAAAGAAACTGCCGTTTCTCATCTGCTACGGCAGGCAAGACGATCTCGTGGACCGCGAGGCCGCTCTGTCGCCTCTCGATTTTGTAGACGCCGAGGTGACCGGTTTTCCCAAGGGACACGGCGCCATCGCCACATCCTGGTCGCATCCTGATAGCGATTTCGCCCTTCACAAGCGTTATGATGACGGCTCCCGCGGCCCGGTGCGGTTTCAGTTGGATCTCGAAAAGTCTGAAAGTTCAAAAGGATAACCTGCCACGGCGTCATCATTTACTTACAGTGGTCGTCAACAAACGTTCCGTTATTCGAACCTTATTTTCTACAACCACTGATACCACCTTTCCGTATTGCGGAATTATTTTTGAAAAGCGACATATAACCCAACGGTAGAACGACCGGATACACTATGGACAGGCATTTCTTGGAATTCTGGGGAAACTATCTGCTCTCGGTCGCCAGAGGCCAAAAGCAGCTCGAAGATATTACGCGCTGGATTCACCAGGGTTTTGAAGGTGCGAATGAAATGACGACGATGTTCAAGAACTTCTACGGCCTTGACGAATACGACCGGAGCAATCCGGAAAGTACTTCGGCCTGGGAAAAGGCCGCGGCAGACTTCAGAAAATCTTTCAGTGACAATTTACGAATCATGGGCTGGATTTCTAAAGAAGACTATCAGGCCCTTGAAGAAGAAAACCGGGCACTCAAGAGCAAGATTGCCGAACAGGACCAAACTGTCAAACTCTTGAAGAGCCTCCTCAGTCAGCCGGTCATCGATCAGAATCAGACCCTCAATGTTCTCCAAGACCTTATTCAGAAGCAAAGTGAAGAATTCCAGCGGCTGATGACAAATCTCTCCCCTCCGACCAAAAACGATACCGATTCCTGAGTTTACGCGCGCCCATCCACGGTTGCACTAACGGCGCTGATCCGTTTTCGATGAGGACTTGAGACAAGGGCTCAACGCCGAGATTTATCCTCCTCTGGAGGGTTTGTCCGCCCTCTGGCATATCGGGCGAAAAACCTATTTTAAGATGTCTTCTAAAACCACGAGCGATGGCTCCAGATATCCTCCTTGAGGTTTTTCATGTCGTTCTGCAGCGCCAGGTACATGGCCGCATTCTGGATAGCGAGCCCTCCGGTATGGGCCAAAGCCTCGACCAGCATCAGCAGATCCTTCGGATAGTCTCTCTTCGTCGCGCTGCATAGGCGCATAATACCGATGACCTCGTCCTTGGCCTTTATCGGCACGACCACCATTGAAGCAATCCCTTCTTTGAGGACCGCGTCACGGTACTGAAGCGTAGGATCGGACTCAATATCCTTGATCAGAACGGTTTTACCGTCCATAACAGCGTCGAGACTCTTTTTTACCGACACCGGTCCTTTGTTCAAAAATTCGTCACTCAAACCATGGCTGGCAACGAGATCGAGCGCGCGAGTCTGCTTGTTGAGTAGCCGAATAAGAACCCCTTTGAAGCCGAGGGCTTCACTCATATCGGCGGTCAAGTTATGCAGAACTTCTTTGATCTCCAAGCTGGAGTTGATATTAGTTGCCAGTTTCAAAAAAAGGGTTGCATTGCTGAGAATGCGATCGAGGAGCCGGGCTTGTTCGATCGCCATACCCCCCTGCTCGGCCAAAGCAGTAAGAAATTCGATCTCTTCCTGCGAAAAATCCCGTGGTTTAGCGGTATAAAGTGCCAGGACCCCGATGGCCTTGTCTTTGACCATCACGGGCACGTCTAAAATCGACGCGATCCCCTCGTCTTTTTTCATCTGTTGGTTTTCAACCCGGGGATCCTTGGTCGCATCACGGATCGTGAGATAACCGCCCTTTAGTATGGCGGATACGATTTTTTTGGCATGCCATGGCTTGGCATGCAGATAGTTATCGGACAACCCTTTCTGGGCCACCGGCATAAAAATATCCTCTTCTTCATCTGCCAGAAACAGACATGCGGCTTTGGCCTGCATGGTTTCAATGGCGCTTGCGACCACCAGATCGAGCAATTCGGTTTTACCGAGGGTCGTTCCAAAGGCTTTGCTGACTTTGCAGAATGATTTGAAGTAATTGATCTTTTTGGCCATATACCGTTCCTTTGCTCCAGGGGATGAGGTGTACTCCTAATGGTTATTGGTATGCCTATTTAGGCGAAGTGTCCTTTCGCCGCGACGTTTTTATCGCTTTTCGCGCCGGTTGCCCGGTCGCCTTTTTCCGTGTCCTTTTTACTGCTGTTTTACGGGGTGATGATTTACTTTTCGCCGACCGGGATGACTTTTCTTCGGCGTCCCGATCCTTTAGCCAACCGGCAATCTTCGGCGCAAACTCCCTTTGGTATTTTGAACTGACGTAAATGCCGATATGTCCGGTATCCAGACAGACATCTTCGACATCTTTGCTGCCGATACATCCGGTTAGCTTGTTGCAAGCGTCTGGCGGGACGAGATGGTCGTATTTGCCGTAAATATTGAGCACCGGCATCGTGATGTTTTTAAGGTCAACCCTTTGCCCACCAATGTTCATCTTGCTTTGAATCAGCAGGTTTTCCTGGTAACCGTCCTTGATAAACTGCCGGAAGGTTTCCCCGGGAACATCCGGACTGTCGAATATCCACTTTTCCATTCGGACGAAATTTTCGACAAACGTTTTATCGTCCATATGTTCAAGAAACCCGATATACTTATCAATCATCAACCGGGCGGGATTGAGGAGCAGAAAACCGAAGTTAAGAAAATCTCCGGGCATGTTGCCGAACGTGTCGACCATGCGGTCAGGGTTGACAGCCTTCATCCAAACGTGCAGCAACCCCTGATCGGTATCGAAGTTTGTCGGGGTCACCGTCGTAACGAGGTTTTTGATCTTTTCCTTGTGCAGGGCGGAATAAATCACTGAAAAGGTGCCGCCCATGCAGATGCCCATGAGATTAATTTTGGAAACGCCGTTTTTCTCGCGTATGAAATCGACGATGTTGTCCATGTATCCGTTGACATGATCGTCAATCGTCAGGTAACGATCTTTGCGGGTTGGATAGCCCCAATCGATCATGTAAAGATCAATTCCCTGATTCAAGAAGCTTTGCACGACGCTTCGGCCCGCCTGCAGATCGAGCATGGTTTCCCGGTTGATCAGAGCATACACCACAAGAAGCGGATGCTTATAACGCGCCGGCGTAACCGGGCGATAATGCTTCAGCTTGACCCGATCCTCCTCATAGACAACATCATAGGGTGTCGGTGCTATCGAAGTATCGAGATCCTGCAGCAAGACATCCGAAGCCTTCCGAGCGCGAGCCTGAACGCTTTCGGCATCCTCGGCCATTTTTTCAAGAATGAGATTAACGGGAATTTTGGATTTTTCCATAGGGCTTCCTTTTCACATCGGATCGGGAGAGTCACTTTAATGAAGAACATCGATCATCAGTTACGGTATTTCTACTGCTGGTTTTTTTCGAGTTTTCTAACCTTTTTCTTCAATAAATAGATTTCCTTGTAGAGATCGTCCAAATCGCTCTGATTCGGCACCGCCAGAAGCGTCAAAAGGTCCTGGGTGATGGCTTCCCGGGCCGCAATGACCTCCGTGAGACCATCAATGGTCTTGCGCATAATCTGGCTGAATTCAGGAGATTTGTAAAGGGTCATGTAGTGCCCTTCGAGTATCTTTATCCACATTTTATAGTATGTGTTGGCGTCTTCGGCCAGCCGGCCCTCCTGGGCCATTTGGGTCACTTCGTCCTGGAGTACTTTGAACGATTTTTCCATCGGCAAATAGAAGACGTAAAGAAATTCGTTGAATGTCGCCTGAAACCGGTTTAACTTGTCCAGGCTCTGGTTTAATTTCTCCTGATATACTCGGGTTAAACCCAATTGGGGAATGTAGAAATACTGTTTAAATTCCTTCTCGTAGATGTCCGTCCAAAACTTAAATGTCTCTTCTTCCAGGTTCTCGAATGAGTAAGCCTGTGTTTTACGACCGATCCTTCCCGCCTTTTCCTGCCATTGCTGTTGGAGTTCAAAAACTCCCTGCCAGCTCGACTGCACCAATTTCAACAGGACCTTCGGGAGGGCATGCCCAATGTTCGAAAAAGTCTCCATGGCGCCGGGATCGTTAACAACCGCAGACATGGTCTGCCAGGTTTTCAATACCGATTCGAATGACTCCTGGGACCGGCTCTCCTTTCGACGGGTATCGTCTTCCGGCTTATCTTCCGCGGTATCTTCTGTCGTACCGGGCCAGCTTTGTAACGTTGATCCCCAGAAATCGGATGCGGTCCTGATCCAGGCGTTCAGCAGATTATCGGCTTCCGTCGCAAATGTTTTTTCATTGCTCATTGAATACTCCTCTTTTCAAGAGAGCTTCAGCGCTGGCAAAGCTCGACCAAAACCCCACCGGTAGCCTTGGGATGCAAAAAGGCAATTTTGGCTCCGCCGGCACCGATCCGCGGGGTTTGATCAATGAGTTGAATGCCTTTGTCTTTCAATTCCTGCAAGGCGGCCTCTATATCTTCCACGCGAAAAGCAATGTGTTGAATTCCCTGACCCTTTTTTTCGATGTACTTGGCAACCGGCCCGTCCGGAGAAGTCGATTCCAAGAGTTCAACTTCGCTCTCCCCTACCGGAAAAAAGGCCGTGGTGACTTTTTGCTCGGTGACGGTCTCGGCGCCTTCAAAGGCCAGACCGAGAACGTCGGACCAGAAGTTCTTGCCTTCATCGATGCTGTTGACTGCGATGCCGAGGTGATCGATTTTGAGTATCTTCATTCAAAGCTCCTTTCTGTAACGTATGAAATGATGGCCGGAACAAGGCTGCTGGTCTTATGTTTGTGCCCGACAGGTTATTTATACTTCTCAAGGGTTTTACGAAACCCGGGCAAAGATTTCTTGATCGTTACATCTTCGACACAGTAGGAAAGCCGAAAGTGCCCCGGCCCGCCGAAACCACTCCCCGGTACGGCCAAAATCAGTTCCTCCTGAAGCGATTTGACGAAGGCCACATCGTCCGGTATCGGCGTTTGGGGGAACAGGTAAAAGGCGCCGGGCGGCCGTATAAATACGTACCCGCATTCGGCCAAGCCGTCGCAGAGCAATTCCCTTTTGCGGGCGTATACCGAAATGTCGACCGTGGCCCCCTGCACCATTGCCACAGCCCGTTGAATGAGCGCCGGCGCATTGACAAAACCGAGGATTCTATTGGCCAGCGTCATGCCGCTGATCAATTCGCGTCGAAAGGTGGTGTGAGGGCTGACAGCAATCAAACCGATGCGCTCACCGGGTATCGACAAGTCTTTTGAATAGGAAGTGGCCAGGATGCTCTCGCGGTAATGTTCGAAGATGCTTGGGACCGGGATGTCTTCATAAACGATCTTACGGTAGGGTTCGTCAGAAATAAGGTAGATCGTTCGCTGATGTTCCTGACTCTTTCGAGCCAAGATTTCACCGAGTTCCCGCAAACTCTCTTTGGTGTAAATTTGTCCGGTGGGGTTGTTGGGAAAATTGATCATTACGGCTTTGGTCTTTTCAGAAATGGCCGCTGACAGGGCATCGAGATCAAGGGTGAAATCCGGGAGTGTCGCAACGGTCTTCAAAACGCCGCCGTGGTTGGCAGCGTAAAACTTGTATTCGACGAAAAATGGCGCCGGAGTAATGACTTCGTCACCCGGATCGAGAATTGTTTTCAGGATCACGTTGAGCGCACCGGCGGCGCCGCATGTCATGATAACGTCATCTTGAGTGAGGCTCACATTATACTCGCCGCTCAGGTATTCGGCCACCGCAAGGCGCACGTGCGGATAACCGGTGTTTGGCATGTACGCATGCCCCATCGGTCCTGTTTCTTCGACAACGGTCTTAAGTGCTTTCTTAAAAGCCTCGGGCGGGTCCTGGTTAGGGTTCCCGAGGCTGAAATCATAAACATTTTCGGCGCCATGTTCGGCCTTCAGCCGGGCCCCCTCCTCGAACATCTTCCGGATCCACGAAGCTCCGGCCATCATGCCAGTGATTTCCGCTGCTATGCTCATTACCTGTCCTCGCCTTAACTTTCATGCAATGCGAAAAGGTGCGTCGGTAAATATCCGCTAATGATCAAACGGATACGACCGATTTAATCTCCGGAATTTCCTGCTTCAATATCCTTTCAATACCATTTTTAATCGTCATCTGAGACATGGGGCAACCGGCACACGCCCCCTGGAGGCGGACCTTAACGACACCGTCTTCTACATCGACCAATTCCACATCGCCGCCGTCGCGCTGGAGCATCGGACGGATTTTTTTCATTGCCGCTTCAATTTTTTCTTTCATGTTGTCCTCCTGGTACTGGTAAAGGATGCCAAATCGAGCATCCAAGACCGGGTTGGATCGTTCTCGAATACATTGTCATTCTTTACATAATAAATACAAAACACAAAAAATCCACCGGCAGAGGCGGATGAATTGACGAGCACCCCATTCCAAGCGCCGGTCTGGAAGAAAAATGGCTTCCCAATGTTAGCAGATCATCTTTCCCGCTTCTGATAAAATTCTCTCCGGAATTCAGAAAAACGCTGTTCGGTTATCGCTGACTGCATGTCGCCGGCAAGTCGGATGAAATAGTGGATATTGTGGATCGTATTCAATCGATATGCCAGAAGTTCCCTTGCCATGTAAAGATGGCGCAGATAGGCGCCCGAGTAATTCCGACAGGTGTAACAGTCACAGGCTTCGTCCGGCGGTTTCGGATCGTCTTTGAAACGGGCATTACTGATATTCATCGGACCACGTGCGGTAAACAGCTGCCCGTTACGCGCATTGCGGGTCGGCAATACGCAGTCGAACATGTCGGCCCCCATGGCCACCAGTTCCACCAGATCTTCCGGCATGCCGACACCCATAACGTATTTGGGATGGGAAACCGGAAGACAGGGTAAAATGTGATCGGCCGTTTCCAGCATAACACTCTTCGGTTCGCCCACACTGAGCCCTCCAATGGCATAACCGTTGAACCCGATGTTGACCGTCAGGTCGGCAGATAGCTCTCGCAAGTCCTCGAACATACCGCCCTGGACAATACCAAACAAGCCCTGGTGACCATCCGTCCGATTCCACCAAACCGTTTTACACCGCTTGGCCCAACGGGCGGTCAATTCCAGTGCCTTGCGGGCTGTTTCCCGATCCGCCGGGTATTGGATGCATTGGTCCAGACACATGATGATATCGCTGTCGAGACACATCTGGATTTCAACGGCCTTTTCAGGGCTGATCAAATGCGGCGACCCATCGATGTGGGACTGAAACGCAGCACCCTCTTCGCTGACTTGTGTCAATTGCGCCAGAGAAAATATCTGAAAACCACCGCTGTCTGTCAGAATAGGGCCATTCCAGTGCATAAAACGGTGCAACCCGCCAAATTTATCGATTACCTCACAACCGGGTCTCAGGTTGAGGTGATACGTATTACCGAGAATGATCTGAGCACCACACTGCAAAAGTTCCTCCGGGCTCATCGCCTTGACGGTTCCCAGGGTCCCCACCGGCATGAACACCGGCGTTCGGACCTCACCGTGGGCCGTTTCGATTACACCGGTTCGTGCACGGGTGTCTCGGCAAGTGTCAATAACGCTGAAGTCAAACATAGGACGATATCATTTTAGATTGTTGGTTTTGGATTTAAGTTTTATAGGGTTCAATGATTTAATCAGGGCCGTTAGCCTATAGTATCAACATGGCATCCCCGTAACTGTAAAATCTGTAATTTTCTCTGATTGCCATTTCATAAGCATTGAGAATGTTTTTTCTTCCAGCAAATGCCGCAATCAGCATCAACAGCGTCGATTTAGGCAAGTGAAAATTAGTTACCAGCCCATCGATTACCTTGAACCGATACCCCGGATAAATATAAAGATCGCAGGTCCCGTTACCGGGCATAATCTCGCCGTTTTCGTCAGCGGTAAACTCTAAGGTGCGTACGCACGTTGTGCCCACGGCTATCACGCGACCACCGGACTTCTTGGCCGAGTTGATCCTTTCGGCCGCTGCGTCCGGAATTAAAAACCTTTCGCCGTGCATTCGATGCTCACGAATATCGGAAACCCTGACCGGTAAAAACGTGCCATAGCCGACATGCAACGTCAAGGTAGCGATACCGACACCTTTGGCAGCAACAGCCGTCAGCAAATTTTTAGAAAAATGAAGGCCGGCTGTGGGCGCCGCCACGGCCCCTTTATGTTGGGCATAAACCGTCTGGTAACGCGAGCGGTCTCCGGCCAGGGGATCGCTGGATTCACGTCGGATATAGGGCGGCAGCGGAACCCGCCCGATGCGATAGAGCATTTCGACAAAAGACCCGTTGCCATTGAATGCCAGGGTATACCGCCCAGAGGCACCGGCCATTACTGCGGCTCGCAGGCCGGCGTCAAAATGAAGTTCAGCGCCGATCCGGGGGGCCTTGGCAGCTTTAATCAGGCACTGGCAGACAAACCGGCCGCCAATTTCCTTTCCGCCGGCAAAGTCGAGCACTAAAACCTCAACCTTCCCACCACTCGCCTTGCGGCCGAGCAGGCGCCCGGGAATCACCTCGGTATTGTTGATAACCAGAACGTCCGGTGGTTCGAGAAAAGAGAGCAGGTCGGTGAATGTGCAATGGGTGACGTCACCACTGTGACGGTTCATCACCATGAGCCGCGAGTGGTCCCTAGTGGCCACTGGTTGCTGGGCGATACGCTCCGAGGGAAGAATGTAATCGTAATCAGACAAAGAATACATCGTTCAGCTTTCAGTCACCGTTTTCCCATGTAGACCAACCCGAGCCCCAAAATCATCAAAACGAGCCCCACACGGCGCAGGCTCCCTTCCGGCATTTCAGCGACCATAAGGACCCAGGTTTTCATTTTGAGGGGAAAAATGAAATACGGTAACCCCTCGACGATCATAACCATACCGATAACACACAAAAAAAAATCCATATGATGCCCTTATGCCACTCGATTTCCGTTTATAGTGGTTGTCAGAAAAACGATGCATTAAGTGTCCGTTTTTTCACCGACCACGTATACCACCCTTCCATATTTCGGAATTTATTATGGTTAAGCAGTATAAAATCGTGTTCAAAACTTTTATTTATAATTCCATCACCTGAATATTGTCAAAGTAAAAGCCATCTCAGTTCATTATGGACGCCTGATCTTTCTCTATCCTGCTTTGTGTGCACTTGCCCGCTGACGCCGTTGACCAGCCCTTCCTCCTCAAGGGTAACAAACCGCCCCCCAACGGCCCAAAAGATCGCGTGCAGGAAAGATCAAGCACGAACGGGCCTGTGTCTTGCCCATTCATCGCTTGACTCAGAACACAGCGGTCGTTAGTATCACCTAAAATGAGCGTTTCAAATTTTAAATGGAGAGGGAACTGCTTTATTTATAAGGAATTCTATCAAAGTTTGATTTTAAAATTTGAAAACGCTTCGGGATTGCCGATCTTTATCCGCCTCTGGAGGGTTGCCGCATCTACGGCGTCATATGCCGTCCCGCATAGCCGACTATAGCGGAACGACATCTTCCTTGTAGCTGCGGCAACCTCGACAATCGCTCAAATTAGGTATTATCAAGCTGATAGCGCCCCGACGAGATAAAATGAATGCCGAATCCATTAAATGTATACTGGAGATAAAATGGAGAGTACCACCGAAAAGCAGCCCATCGCGATGATCTACGTATATTACACCGTTGCAACCGTCATGCTGACGATTTACGGCGGTCAAGTCTGACCTTGGATGGAGACGCTGCCCCCCGTGATCCTGGGGGCCATCATATTTGGGGCGTTCACCACCGTGGCGTTTCTCAGGCTGCCTCTGGAGAAGATTATTGTTCGGCAAGCACCGGTTTCTGACCAGCCGAAACGACAAATCATTCTGGACGTATCGCTCTGCCTGTTGGCCGGTATGATCGGTGCCATCGTCAACACACTCATGTTTGATTTTCCAGCGGTCAGCGCATTGAGCCTACTCTTTGGTTGCCTTGTGGTCGGATTCTTCATTGGCATCGATATGGCGCTGGATCGGGAAAGGCGAAATATACTGACGGCCCTGAAAACCGAGCGCAGCCTACCGCTTAGAGACCGTCTTTTTCCGGTTACCCGCAAATTTTTTCTGGTGGCCATATCGACCGCTCTTTTTGTGACAGGGGTCATTGTTCTGGTTATTTCTCGTGACATTGTCTGGCTTTCGAAAATCGAACAATCTGAATCCGCCCTAATCGATGCCCAACTTTCCGTATCCTATGAAATATTTTTCATCATGGCCATCTTGCTGACCATGGTCATCAACCTGATTGTCTCCTACTCCAAAAATTTAAAAATCCTGTTTCAAAATGAAACCAGCGTTCTTGAGGGGGTAAGCCGCGGGGATTTGTCAGGCTTTGTGCCGGTGGCCACCAACGACGAATTCGGCCTCATCGCCGCCCACACCAACGCCATGATAAACGGTCTTCGGGACCGAATCCGTATGATTTCTGCGCTTAAACTGGCCGAAGAGGTGCAGCGCAATCTCTTGCCGAACCACGCACCCAAGATTCCCGGCCTGGACATCTCCGGGATAAGCATTTACTGCGATGAAACCGGCGGTGATTATTATGACTATCTCAAGTTGCCGGGCGATCGATTAGGTATCGTCGTCGCCGATGCTGCCGATCACGGGGTCAGTGCCGCACTCCAAATGGCAACAGCCAGGGCTTTTCTACTATACGGTTCCCAAAAGGCTGATGATATTTCAGCTCTCATCGACGACATCAACGGCCATCTTGTTCGGGACAGTTTGCAGACGGGTCGATTTGTATCCCTGTTCCTGCTGGAAATCGATCCCCAGCGCAAGACCCTTCGCTGGGTGCGGGCGGGACATGAACCGGCGATTCTTTACGAACCGGAGTCGAATGAATTTCAGCTACTCTCCGGCGAGGGAATCGTGCTGGGAGTCGACAGCGACTATCGATTTCAGTCCACCAGCTGCCACCTTTGGAAACCCGGAAGCGTCGTTGTTATTGGCACCGATGGTATCCATGAAACCCGAAACAAAGAGGGAGAGATGTTCGGCCGCGAACGATTGCAGGAAATCATCGGTCGGCATCACATGGAAAAGGCCGTTTCACTTCAAACGGCCATATTAGAGGAATTAGGAGCCTTCAGAGGTTCGTCTCTTCAGGAGGACGACATCACCCTTGTGGTTGCGAAGCTCCTTTGAACAACTTCTTAACGACCGGTAATTTAAACTGTGGATTTGACCGGAACCTGCTTGCGGCAACCGTAACAGATCATACCCTCGATATCACCAGCGACAAACCGACGGCGGTAGTCTGCATACCGTGCGCTTTGCCATATATCAGACATACGCTCATTGGCAAGATCCCCCATGACGCTTTCTTGTTCCCAATCCGAACAACACAAGATCATTCGGCCGTCGTAAAGAACGAAGATTTGCTCCAGCAATCGCCGGCACCATGTAAAAGGGATAAGTTTGTCAGCGCCGATGGCAGCATCACGAATCTCATGGTGATCAATCCTGTTTTCAACCGGTTCAATGTGAAGTTTGATTTTCCGTTTTTCCCAATATCGACGAATCGCGGGAAGTTCATCACGGGTTTGGATGGAATCGACCGTGACGATTTGCAGTCGGGGCCTTTTATAGCCACCCTTCTCCTTGAGCTCCACGAACCTGTCGATATTGCTTAACGTCCTTTCCAGGGGGAGATTCATGATGCGCCGGTACGTTTCGGGATCGATACTTTGAACCGATATTTTCAGTTTGTCGAGACCGGAATCAAGCAAGCCCCTCGCCATTTTACCTGACAGCAGCCCACCATTGGTGGTAATCTTCGTTAACTGAGGTTTTTGTATTCGGGCGCTGATATAGGCAATCCTCTCGGGGAGGTGACGGTCCAGCAGAGGTTCGTTCATCAAGTAGAGCGTATATCGCCGAATGCCAAGCTCAAGGCATTGGTCAGCAACCGAACGAAACATTTTCCCATCCATGCGGCGCCCGAAGGGTATCTTTAACCGCGTTTTTCCATTCGGGCAAAAAACACATCCGCCATTGCATCCCGCGACCGTTTGTATTTGCACGTTCTCTGGCGGTGCGATGGCGATCGGATCGCTGGATTGTGGTTCGTTCGCTACATTCATCGTGTTCAAACTATCCTCTCGATTGAATTTTGTCAAAGTTGGGAAACCGGTTTTGTGCTTGTCAAATTGATTCATCCTATATTAATGCTTAGGCTAGTGTCCGTCCACGTATGTGGTGATGGCACGATTGAGTGTCCAATTCATAAATGAGAATTTTTTTCGCTGGGCAAGGCCGCACAGAGGTTTGTGGCGAGGCGTACTTTTCGTACGCCGCAGCCGGAAACCTGAGGATAATCCCGCCATGGCGGGACCCAGCGAGAAAAAGGCCATTTATGGATGGACACCAGGCTCATCTGGCAAGCCCAAAATGTCACCGGCGCAATCAGGCTGCCCGAAACCTCTGATTGTCCCTTCTTAGCCCACGAAAAATCATTCACTGGTACAACAGCAGTAAAACCGGAACTATGAATTATGAAAACCAAACAAACTTCGGTCGTTAAAAGGAAATTGGGGTCATGGGTTATAACGACCAACCTCAAGCTTCAGATCTTCCTGATTTTCATTATTCTGATCACGGTCGTCAGCCGCGTCATCCCCCTGGAAATGCAGAAACGGGTCGTCAACGAAGCGATCTCTTTGCGGAAGGTTGACCTGCTGCTGATTTACTGTGGCATCTATTTGGCCGCTGTTATTTTACAAGGGGCATTGAAGTATTGGATCAATTACATTCAGACACTCATTGGCCAGCGCGCCACGGCCGCCATGCGAAAAGAACTCTATCGCCACATCCTGACGCTGCCTCTCGGATTTTTCCGCAAAACCCAACCGGGCCTGGTGGTATCGACCCTGACCACCGAGCTGACCACCCCTGGTAACTTCATCGGTATGGCGGTGTCGGTGCCCGTTACCAATATCCTGACCCTGCTGGCCTTTGCCGGATACCTGTTCTGGTTAAACCCCTTGTTGGCCGGTGTTTCTCTCAGCATCTATCCGGTGGTGATGATCCTTCTGCCCCGGCTTCAGAAACGGGCCAATCTGCAAAACAAACGTCGTGTGGATGCTTCCCGGGTGATGGCCGGTAAAATCGCCGAATCTGTCACCGGGATCCACGAGATACACAGCAACGGGGCTTACCGGATCGAAAATGGAAAATTCGCCCAACTGGTAGACAAACTGCAAGATATCAGGATCTTATGGACCCTTTATACTCAGGGAATAAAACTTCTTAATAATTTTTTTTCGAATCTGAGCCCCTTTCTGGTCTTCCTGCTCGGCGGTTATCTGGCCATGCAGGGCCAGTTGGAACTCGGTGCCTTGGTGGCCTTTCTCTCAGCGCAGGAAAAACTGTACACACCCTGGAAGGAATTAATCGCAATGTACCAGGTGTATCAGGACGCCAAGGTACAGTACTACCGCACCATGGAATATTTCGATCACGAAGCGGACCACCAAATAGAACCAAGCAATCGGGAGCCTTACACATTTGAGGGAAATATCGATGTGCAGAACCTCTCGTTTGTCACCGAAGACGGTATCCACCTGTTGGACGACATTTCCTTTACCCTCAAGCAGGGTCAAAATTTGGCTTTGGTCGGATTTTCCGGCAGCGGTAAGAGTACGCTGGCCCTTTGTGTCGGCCAGCTCTACCCTTATTCTGCCGGACATATTCTGTTGGACGATAAAGAGGTCGCAGACTTGTCTAAAAAAGATATCATCATGAACGTGGGATTTGTTTCTCAGGCGCCGTTTATCTTTGCCGGCACGATCCAGGAGAATCTGCTGTACGGCTGCGCCGCTGAATTCAGCGATAATGTCGAAGACAGCAGCCACCGGATGCCGACCCGGGATGAAATCATCGCGGTTTTGCAGCAAACCGGACTCTTTGTCGATGTCCTGCGCTTTGGGCTCAACACTATTTTGTCTAAAGATCAAGATCGGGAACTTGTTGCAAGAATACTGCGGACAAGGGACAGCTTCCGTAGCGGATTTGGTCAGAAACTCGCCGAGTTCGTAGAATTTTTTGATGAAAAAAACTATCTCTATTTCTCCAGCATTTCGGAAAACCTCACCTTCGGCACGCCCAACCGGACTGATTTCGACCACAGCAATTTATCGCACAACGGGTATTTCAGCCGATTTTTAGACAATGCGAAGCTGGAACAACCGTTACTGGCCCTTGGTTTTCGCCTGGCAAGCCAGATGGTCGACATTCTGGGCAATCTGCCCCCGGATGCGGTGTTCTTCGAACAGAGCCCGATTGCTCCGGATGAACTGGATGACTACAGGCGAATCGTCGATCACGCCAAAAAAGTCGAACCCCATCAACTCGAAAACGAAGAGCGGGCAAAACTTCTGGATCTGGCTTTGCGCTTCACCCCGGGTATCCACAAGACCGTCTCTTTGCCCAATAACCTGGAAAACCTCATTTTGGAGGGACGGGAGCTGTTCACTAAAAATATCACCACCGACGATCCGACGGCATTCACCTTTTATCAATCGTCGCAGTATATTTACTCCCAAACAATTTTGAACAACATATTTTTTGGCAAGATGAAAACCTTCAACCCGAAGGCCCAGGAAAAAATCAACCAGAGTATCGTCCACTTGCTGATCGAAGAAGACTTCCTCGAGACCGTCATCGAAATCGGCATGCAGTATGAGGTCGGCAGCAAGGGAGACAAACTTTCTGGAGGCCAGCGGCAGAAGCTGGCCATTGCCCGGACCTTACTGAAACATCCAAAAGTGTTGATTATGGACGAGGCCACATCGGCCCTTGACAACAACTCCCAGACCCGAATTCAGAATTTGCTTGAAAACCGATGGAAAGGCAAGAGTACGGTGATCTCCGTCGTTCATCGCTTGGACATCATTAAAAATTTTGATCAAGTAGCGGTAATGAAGGCCGGAAGAATTGCTGAAATGGGACCTTACGATGAATTAATTGCCAAGAAAGGTTTGCTGTATGAACTCGAATATGGAAAAAGATAGCGACGGAACGGACAGTGAATATCAAGAAAATTTACGCTTCCTTCGCCAGGTCGATTTTTTCTCCGGGTTGCCCCTTGAGGCAACAAAGGTGTTTGCCTACCTGTGCGACAGAGAATTTTACAAAACCGGCGAGTATATATTTCAAAAAGGCGACGAAGACGAACAAGCGTATTATATTATATCCGGAAGTGCGGGCCTCCTGCTCACAAACAACGGTGACGAGCAGGAGATCCGGGATTATGGCGACGGCGAATTCATTGGGCGATTGGCTCTGTTGGGAAGCTTGCGCCACCTCTTTTCACTAAAAGCCCGCACAGACGTCGCGTGCCTGACCATTACCGGTGAAAAATTCTCGAAGGCTCTGGCACAATTCCCGGATGTAATGCCGAAAATGATCAAAGTCATTGTCGACAACATTTATAACTGGGAAAAGCGCTTCGTCGCCCGCCAAAAGGCGGAATGCATCGACTGCTACAGGGAAATCGGCGTCAGTCTTGTTTGACTGCGGCAAACGTGATAGAAATCAATCGATTTCGTATTGTCATCAACGATTGACCCGCACAGTCCCAGAGCCGGTCATCCGAGTGTCCACAACACAAAAGCGGACGAGACGACATCGTCATGGCAAGGAAAAATCTTTCATTCAAACTTAAAAACAATATTTCCGAACTCGACAAACTGGGTCGCAAACTCAATGCCTTCGGAGAAGGTATAGGATTGTCTAAAAAGTGTATTTTTCAGATTAATTTGGCACTGGACGAGTTATTCACCAATATCGTAAGCTATGGATTTCCGGATAATGGGAGGCAATCGATTTTGGTGGCACTTTCTCATGACAACGGTAAAATCAGTGTGAAATTAGAAGACAGCGGTATTCCCTTCGACCCGGCGAGTCGGCAAATGTCGACTCCGGAAACAAAAATTGAGGATTGCAAGATTGGTGGGCTCGGCTTACATTTGGTAAAAAAAATAATGGATGAAATCACATACCAACGCTGTGGCAAGAAAAACATCATCACGTTGGTTAAAAATGTTTCCAAGTGCTGAAGCGCTTTAATCGCAGCGTTCAGAACTCTGAAATTACCGGTTATACGAAAATAAATGGCACCAAACTATGTGATACAAAGAGGGACGTCAGATGGAAATACTCGAAACGAAAAAAGATGAAATCAATATTTTCAAATTGAACGGGCGCCTTGATTCGAACACCTCCCCTGCTTTGGAAAAAAGGTTAATGGAAGCGATGGAAAGCGGTGCACGAAATGTGGTCATTGACTTTGAGAATTTGGATTATATTTCCAGTGCCGGGCTACGCATAATTCTGAAAACGACCAAAGATCTGAAAAGAACAGAGGGAAACATCGTCCTTTGCGCGATGCAGGATTACGTCAAGGAGGTCTTTGAAATCGCCGGATTCGATTCCTTTCTGACAATCGTGCCGACAGTGGAAAACGCACTATCGAAAGTTTAGCCCACACCATCCGGATCGATGCGATCGGCGCACGCTCCGGCACTATCGGTTGAAAAGCAGCCCTGCCGTCTGACTATTCATACGGCACCAAACGTCCTGCAAAATGTATCGTCGACGTCAAAAAACGTTCCGTTGTTCAAACGTTTCATTCACCAACCACTTATACCCGTCTTCTGTATTTCGAAATTTATTTTTCAAAAACGGTATAAAATCAACGCAACCCAATGAGACCCCGCTTCCCCAGATCCCACAGAAACCGGGTAACCGCAACCTCTGCCTCTCTGTGAGGCAGTCGGTGTGTCCCGGCGAATCGCCGAATGACATCACGGACCCGGGTATCACCGTCAATAAGTTCCCAGACTTCAGTTCCGAGAATATCCAACTGGAGCTTCTTCACTACGGTCCGTTCGCTGTTTCCCCCCAACCGTCTGAAAAGACCGGCCAACCATGGTCGTGTGATCATGGGATAACTCAGAAGCAGCTCCCCGCTCTCCAAGCGGGATTCCTCGATCTGGTTATTTTTTACGGGAGTGCAGTCGAGGGCCTCGCTTCGATCCGGCCCCTCTAACCGTTTTTTGCGTTTAAATGGTCCCATAACTTGTACAAATCGAATGCAGATGTTGCGAGTCGATGGGCTCCCTTCCTTCCAGCCGTACCCCGAGGATACGGTTCTTGTCGGCTTCGTGCCACAATCGTTCGCGGATGTATAGCGGCTGACGCCGCAAATGACGTATTAAACGTTGCAAAATAGCTTTGGGTAGACGGTCCTCCACTTCGACAATATCCGTTGATCGTGTTTTGAATGTGACGGGACGCTTCGTGGAATAGGCCAGGTATTTTCTTTCGAATCCCGATAATCCGTCATCCCCGAGGAGCACGTCAGCAGGACTCCAGCGCTGCAGAGTGAGCTTCGATGCCCGGCTTGAGAAGGCAAGCTCGTAGAATCCAGTTTCGAAACGAAATGCCTTTAATACATATTCTGTTGGTATCTTCACGTGAACATCGAAGACCGCCCATGTCGTTAACGGTCGATTGGTGTGGTCCACAAAGGATGCCAGCAGCCGGGTGGCGTAAGGAATGGGTCGATCAAACGGGGCCCGGTAGAATTGCAGCAGAGTCGCTTGCCGACAGGCAGGACAATAGAGCACGATACCGCGCCCGCCGATAGTGCCAGTACCGCTGCGCCAAAGAAACCCGACGCTTTCGAAGCGGCTGAGAACCTGCGCCCAGGCGGTCGGTAATGCCGCCTCGTGCAGATCCTTGCGCAGTTTTCGCCCTTGGGAAGCAGCCAACCGTTTGAGCTGTGCGCGGGGTGAAAATCTGCCTTTCACCGGCCCCCATTTTATCTCCAACTTTGGTCCGTCGATGGTTTCCAAAAACAGGTGCTGCCGGCCGATTTCTCCGATTTCCCAATTCGCCGGAACCTCTAAACGCACCCCGTTCCAGGCGACTTCACGCCATTGCGGCGAGGCGGACTTTTTGGGTTGATTGACCACGGTCTGTCTTCTGAGATACCGGTATCAGTACAAGAGCCTACCGAGGGATTTAAGAATCAGAGCAAAGCCCATCGCAAACATACCGGTCAGGCCCATGCCGCAGGAAAACCCGGCCAGAAGCACCGGTGCGTATTGCCGCCACATGGCGCCGTAGCGTTTAATGAAGAAAAAGCGCCCCAAAAGGGCACCGATCACTTCCAGGATAAATCCGTGGGGGGTGGACTGACCCAGACCACGAACCACGCCGTAAATCAGCAGAACCGGCAGCCCCAGCAGCGACAGCACGGCGTAGGTCACCAGACCGAATAACATGCCCGTGAGTACATAGCTGGCTCTGAGTGCCTGAAAAAACAGGGAGTTGCCTTCCAGAGTCGAGGTCTGCATCAGCAGGGAATTAAGGGCCTGAAGGTGCCAGAGTTCTTGGGCGTAAGGATAGTTGCTGGAAGGAATCGGCGCCAGACGCCAAATGAACTGTGAAAAAAGGAGGCTGGCAATCATGACCACCGGAAACACGATGATCTCAGCTTTGATGATGCCGCGCAAACTGGTACCGGTCAGCTCGATCTCGCGAAAGGATACCGTTGCTTCACCGTAATTGTGAATCGGAATCGGCGCATACCAGATCTCGATGCCCTGATAGCCGAAAAACCGGGCACCGGCGATAAAGCTGGCCTCGCGCACCATCGGCAGGCTGACAAACTGACCGGCTATCCCTTCCATCCGGGCGGTGATATAAGAGACCAACGGCGTGTAAACAAAACCGTATCCGAGAAAAAACAACCAGGGAAAATTGGGAACGAGCCAGACGCAGAGCCCCACGTACGACAGGGTGGAGAACACATAGATTCCGATAGAAATCCAGATATTGATGTCGCCCCGACTGGGATGAGACGTCAGCAAATCCCTGAGGCTCCCGCGCTGCCCGGGTGCGTTTTTACCAAAAGATCTCAGAACCGCCCAGATGCCGATGGCGGCTATTGCCAGGCCAAGGCCGATGCCGAAACTCATGTAAAAATCGAAATTATTGGCAAAAACCGTGTCGACCGTCCCCATACCCTCGTGCCAGCGATAGAGGATACCGTGGCGGAAGAGGATCGGATTGGCCACGAAGGTGATGAGCACACCGATCAGACCACCGATCACCGCCCAGAAAGGCAGTACCATTCCGACGAAAAGCAGGGTCAGGTCGAACTGGATGCCTGTCGCCACCGCCGGCATCACCCTTTCGGTATAGCGGGTCAAATCAACCCACGGTATTGGTAGCAATCGGATGGGTTCCATCAGAACCAGGCCCGAGACCGTGGGCAGCAGCACGTAGATGGCTCCGAATACCAGACCGATCATCCCGCCGATGGAAAACACGCGCCACTTCCAGCTCTTCTTTTTGTCCTCGGTGGACTCGGCCAGGGCCATCGTTCCCAGTGCCCCCACCGGTGCCATGGGAAAGGGAAGTTTTTCAACGTCGGAGGTGAGACGGTACAATGTGTACCCAAGTCCGAAACGGTCGATCCGTTGAATCAACTGGGTGCCGACAAGCAGCAAAATCGGTATGAGCCAGTCCCTGTGGAAAAAACTCCGCTGTACGAGAGAATCCGAATCGGCGGATGGCGCTATCCAGGTCGGAATAAATTCGGTCAATCCAAGCATCCGGGCCGCATCGGACTGAACCAGGTACTGGTTCCAGAGCAACCCTTGAAAAGGCGTCGCCATGGCGGCCCCGGCCATATAATACAGTAGAAATATTTCCTGTTGCTTCAATTCGGTGTAGGAGCGCTTGGCCACTTCGGCGAACAGGATGATGGTTACCCAACGGGCGGCCGGACCGATGCCGGTACCGATCACCAATTGCAAATACATACTGCCGGGCATCATCAGAAATCCGATGAATATGGCCCCGATGACGGTCTTCCAGTCAAACCCTTCTTCAAAGTGGTCTGGAGGTTGGAGTAGATCCCGGTATTCTTTGAGTTCTTTGTCGTCGTACATATTTGCGTTGCGGGTTACGGGTTGCGGGTTACGGGTTACGGGTTGCGAGTTACGGGTTACGGGTTGCGAGTTACGGGTTGCGAGTTACGGGTTACGGGTTGCGAGTTACGGGTTGCGGGTAAATTCATATCAACCCGGACCTTTTATCCAATTGGGTCTATTGTTCCCGGCGAGACCGGCGAAAAGGTAATTCCGACATCAGGACGGCAAAACCAAATAGCTTGCGTCCGAGAACAAACCCACAATCGCCCAGCTGCCGGCCATGAGAAAGTCACCGATTATCAGTCCGACGAAGAAAAACCGTAGCTTTTTATACAGGTGCACGCCGCCATAGCGCATGCAGAGGACGTTACACAACCAGCCGATAAAAAAACTGAACCAGAGAATCCGCATGGCTGAACTGTATGTCGTCAGATACCCAATCGGGTGGATGGGCCACCAGTAGAAACGATGGTAGCAGACAACCAGCACCGTCATTATTACGGCCCCGACCAAAGAAAAGACCAATACCCACTTTCCACTGCGCATCGGCGACTCGACAAGATTGTGTACGTTTTCATAAACCGACACCGTGGACCGCACGGCCCAGTCCAGATCAAGTTCGCGGGCGCCGAATTTATAACAAAGGGTCAACATGGAGACAAACGAAACCACAACGGCGGACAAAAGAGTGATGACAATGGCGCCGAGAATCATTTTTTTTGGATCCATGCGGAATGTCACCCGGCCGGCATGGAGCAACGACGGCATGAGGGATTCCCGTAGATCGAGAAATAGAACTTTTTGGACCGCTGCGCTGAGAAGAAGCCCAATAGTGCCGAAAAACCGGGGACCGAATATAAATAAGAGCCCGTCGAGAGGCGCATCAGTGAGCGTGAAATAGGCCAGGCCACCCTGGCAGATCACCCTGGTGGCGACAAGCATCACCATGAAGAAGGCACACACCGTCAAAAAAGCCGGCAGGAGCGGCAGCCCGTAAATAACGCACAAACCGATCAACAGTGTCGAACCGCAAACGAAGCCCCAGAAGGAAAACCGGAAAGAGATCCACTCCACATCAGACGGATCGGAGGCACGAAACCGCACGGCATCCCTCACGGTCCCCCAGAGATGAAAACGCGCCAGCCAAAGAAGAAAGAGAAAAAAGACGCCATAAGCGCCGATGGTCTGGGTTTCTTCCGGCCGGGAGAGGGTGGGTCCGAAGGTGACGCCCAGGGCGGCTTCAGGGATCTCGTAACCCATAATTCCAAGTAAACCGAACAGCAACCCACCGAAGATGAAAAAAAACCAGAACGATAAAGAGATCTGCTTGGAGGTCAAAAATGCAAATCCGATAAATGCCGGATAGATGAAAATCTTGAGTTTGTAAAATCCGGAAAAAAGGCCGTACTTGGGAAAGTATGACCCGGCCAAAATAAGAGTAGGGACCTGAGGCACAGACGGAATGTAGAAATTAAGCCCGTTGATCAAGTGCAGGACAAATGGAATAGCGAGACCTGCAAGCAGAAACCGATCGGTTAAAAAGCGGCCCAAGGCATTGCCGTCGTAAGCTTCCTGCATGAGCTGCGGAACCCGCAGAAGGGGAAAATTCATCCGCTCGTTCTCGATCGCCTGCCGGCTGAGGATGTTAATCATGCAAAGCATCACAAAGTAGCAAATGAAGATAAAACTGCCCCAAAATGCAAGTGGCGGAAGCCAGGCGTGCCATGGAATCTGCTGAAAGACTTCCCACCAGCTCAAGTTGCGCCCGCCGGCCAGCCCGTCGTATAGAGAGGAAACCGCTTCCGGGCTCTGCGGATAGAGCCCCTTGGGAAGAATGGGCAGAAGTTCCTCTGCCCAGCGGCTTCCAAGGCTCGAAAAATACTGCGGTGCCGTCAGATTGATAAAGAAGGTACGGACCAGACCGGTGTAGGCAATGCCTGAGGCCAGGACCATCAGGATCCAGATAAGAAGCAACTCTCGACCCGTAAGCCAGGTCCACCGTGAAAAGACAATCCTGAGACCGGCAGTGGCCACCATCAGCCAGAAAAGAATGTAGAATGGCGCCAGAGGGAAATGCCCGCCACCCAGTGGCGTTGCCGAGCGATACACATTGTTGAACGGTGTAATGGCGCAAATCAACATCGCCAGAGCAAACCCGATCGTCACGGCGCGCAAACGTATCGGCCCGCCGCCGTTAACGCCCGCGGTGGTGGATGGGACACCGGATTCGCGAATCACGCAGGATGTATCGTTGTTGTCGGTTGAATCAATTTTTTCCATACAGCTCAAGTCCCGTCCGATATCGATGCGCTGTTTTCAGGGGCCGCTTCCAAATACTGCCTGACATCGATGCCGCGCTTCCGTCCTTCTACGGCGATAAGTTCTGCGTAGTGATCTTTGGAAACCGTATCGAGCGATCGCCATACCAACAAAGTTTTTCGCAGTTCATGCAGGAAAGCCTTGTTGATTCTATACCAGGCGTTGGCTTCTCCGGAAAGCCGTTCCAGGAGGATTCTGATTTCAAGGAATCCAGGGTCATCCGCAGATCGGCAGAATGCGACCACAACCTGTTGCATAATACCGAAATCAAACGGTGCCAACCAAATATCGGTCGTCATCTGCAAAAAAACTTCGCTGCTTTCGGCGCCCTCCGACGTATTATCGAAGGCCTTGCGATTGGGATTGTCTTCTGGAGCCATGCACTGTGCCAGTGAGAAATTTATCTTTCCGGCGGAAAACAAACCGTGGGAAACATCTCGGTGCCCTTCGAAGTGATCAAGAAGGAAACCACCGATACTCAGGTGCTCACGAGGCTTCATCAGAAAAGGGAGTGTCACCTCCAAGCGGTGCCCGACAGCCGCCGGAAGCCGCCAGGAGCGGTTGACGTCCGGTATGGCGATGTTGGCCGCAACCCTGGATGGATAAATTACGGATACCAGTACGACCAGAATAACCAGGATCATGGCCGCCACGCCCGCAATGGAAGAATAGTTGACGGTTATTCCGGACCACAGAGCGGAGCCGGCGAGCACTCCGGCCGTCACCTGGGCCAACAAGTACCCGAGAACAACGCTGAGTACCGCGAACGCCAGCGCCTCGGCAATGAAAAGAAATGACACGTGGGACGGCGCCAGTCCCACGGCAGTGTATATACCAATTTCTTTTTTTCTTTCGTAGACGCTACCGATCATCGTGTTGAGTACGATGAAAACAGAAATCACCAGCGGTATGACAACATTGGGGACACCGCTGTAACTCATGGTGTCACTGGCCTGGTAAAGATACGTACCATCCGTTTGCCCGGCAAAGAGCGTCAGGCCGAACCGGTCGACGATACGTTCGGCGTCCGTTCGGTCGACCCGGCCACCCGCGGGTTTTACGGCAATCCCCTTGAGTTTTCCCCCGGCAGACATTAAAAATTTATCGGGGACGATCAGCATGCGGTCGGCATCGACGTGCTGGTAGCGGCTCTGGTACGAACGGACTTCCTCTCCGGACTCCAGGGCCTCCATTTCAACTTCGGTCATCTCCATGGACATTTCGCTGGGGAAAGTCACCGTTGAAAGCGGCTCTCCGTCCAAGTCAGTGTTTTCCATCAACAGACGGCTTGAAAACACACCGACGACCCGAAACGGAAGCCCCCAGATGAGTACATCGACTTTCTGATTTACCCCCGGATCGATGTCCAGTTCCTTAGCCATCCGCTCGGACAGCAGAACCGCCTGCTGTTCCGAATCCCGGAACCAGCGACCGCCGACAAGAATTCTCTCCATACTGGTCACATGGACTTCAGCGGCAGACAATCCAACCACGCCGTACGCGGTGTACCGCCGTTCGTTACGCTGAACCGGCACTGTCAGTGTGCGGGTCCGATCTTTGTCTTCAAGCCATACCCGCGGTACGGTGATACTATTGTTTCCGAAATAATCGGCAACAAAACTCAAGCTCTCGGTAGGCAAATCGGTCCAGTTGACATTCTTGAACAAATATCCGTTATAAGGCGAGCGTTCCTGGTAGAGCAACCGGCTGTGGTGGCGCAACGACTTAACGGAAGTAAAGCTCATGACAGTGAAGGTCAGAATAATCAAGGTGACACTGGTCAGGGCCGTTCGCAACCGCCGACGCCTGAGATTGCTGACCCCTAAAAGAAATGCCGCCGCAAAGGCCTTCCAGCGTCCCATCTGTATGGCTTTCATCTGCCGGGCATGCTGTTGGAGTTTGGCCATTTCTTCTTCGAAACGAAAGTAAATGATCAGGGTCACAATGGCGGAAAGGCCCATGATGAAAAAAGCCAGAATGACGACCGTCGGGCTGTAAGCCAGTTGAAACGCGGGGTGTACATTATAAATAATGGCGATGAGGGTAATCAGGATGCCGCAGAAGGCGATGATGCGTTTGTGGATGTTTGTATAAGAAAAAAGCAGCCGCTCCATGCAAAAGGCAAAAGGCACAAAAAGGGCAATGTAGAACAACACACCGAATAGGACGTCTTTTTGTGTGTCCTCGATGTCACCATAAACACGAGTGGCCAGCGCCCAGGAGCTCGATGCATGTTTGACAAAACGATCGTATTGCCTTTCATCAAGGGCCTTGCGGGCTTTCTCCAGCACTTCTATCCCTTCCTGCTGGAGCCGGGAAATTCTCTGGTTGTAGATGCCGTGCGATTCGAGCGCCTGAATGCGCGGTACGAGCAGGTACCACATATCACGGGCGACCTTGTAATCCGTGCGATAAACGAAGGGCCAATCGTCGACAAGATAACCCCGGCCTTGTGGGTGGTCGACATCGGCATTGAGAAGTAAGAGTTTCCAGCGCAGCACTGTGTCCGATAATGTCAATTTCCAGGGTGTGCCGGGCTCGAGCATCAGCGAGGACATGGCCGAGGACCAGGTGTCGAACCTGCTGAAGCTATAGCGGCTCGGGCGGGCTTCGCGCCTGGCATCGATCAACTGGACCTTGTTCATGTAACGGAAGGTGCGCGGTTCGAGCAGGTTAAATACGACGCTCTGCTTGCACCCGAACATCACCAGGTTGGTTTCGATGTTGTTGCGTTGCACTTTGACCCGATAAGCGTCCTTACCGGTCTGCTTTTTATCGATGGCCCACACAATCTGTCCGTTTTCGGAATCGAATCGGTAGGCTTCGATGACCAGCTTGTCTTGAACCAGTTTTTTGGTGGCCACGCCCTTGATGGTGAACCTCCCCAGGGCATCCACCATGTTGTAATAGCGTCCCTGGCCCTGAAAGGTCATGACCACTGTTCCCGGTGCCGGTTGATCGGGAAATAGTTCACCGTGCCGCAGAAATTTTGCCTGGGCCGTGACAGTAGTAAATCCGTCCCTGGGCAGGCTGCCTTCATACAACCGCTCTGCCTGTGAGATATCGTTGATCATCGCCGCGATCTGTGCACTCTGGCGAGCGGCAAATTCGGGGTCGATGGTATCGGGTTGATCACCCGGTGTCCCCCACAGCGGCCGGGCATCGTTCACCGTGACCATAGAAACGCCCAAGAAGCCGGCCAGAGCACTGACTTCCCCGCCCAGCGGCGGCCGATCGAGAAAATAGCTTTGCCATGAACGCACGCGACGGGGTCGCAGGGTATCCTGATAAAGTACCGGACCCAACCCTTTGTCATTTATTGTTGCAGCACTTTTCTTCAACACGTCGTCCAGCGTGCTGTAAATGGCCGTACGGTTGACCCGCGGCCGCAACGGGTAGAGCCAACCATAGTTAAAGGCACCGAATCCGTCCCCGTGACTGGAAAGATGCAGGGAGACAATGGCCGAGATCTCCATTGATTTGGCAAGGCCGCGGAAACTCTTGGTGCTGCGGATCAACTGCTCCTGTCGCTTGGCATCTTTCTCTATCCGTCGGTATTCGTCGATGGCATTCGGCGTCACCTGCTCGATGGCTGCTATTTCTTCTATGGAAAGGTCATTGAGATCGGTACGCCAGAGGATGCGACGAAGGAGACGCCGCTCCTGAACCAGCTTCCGGATGCGATCCTGGTTTTCTTCGCCATCGCTCTCCAATCGCAATCGCATAAGCTGTTTTGAGATGCCGTCCACCTCGGTTTTGATCGAATCGCTGTCGGCATCGAGCAGTCTCTGACCCTGTTGATTCCGGTCGGAAGCTTCTGTTGCCAGGAAGGCCGTGACACCCTTCTGGCGGATCTCGTTAAGCATTTCCAGGATGCCACCGGCCTGTTTCACGGTTTTATTGAGGCTTTTTTGCAGTTTGCGCAGATCTTTGCTGCGTGACCGGATGCCCCACATCATTTCGCGCATACCGGCGAGGGTCTGCGCATGACCGGCAGTGGCCACGAGAAGTACCGAGCGGCCCGGCGGTGACGTCTGCAGCGTGCGGGCCAAATCCAGCAAGGTAATGATCCCAACGGCTTCATCCGCCCCGGGTGCCAATCCCGGTACCAGGGCTCCGGTATCATAAAAGGCCTCGACGATGATGAGTTGCTCCTTCAGCTTGGGATCTGAACCCGGAATCAACCCGAACACGTTCTCTGCGGTCACATCCTCCCAGCCAGATTTTGAGTAAAGAACCGCGGACTGGGAAACCAATTCTCCCGGCGTCGATTCAAAGGATCCGAAAATCCGACGGGCCGCTTCTCGATCGATACGGAAGCGGGGGAATGAAAGCGGCGTCAGCTCCAGTTTGTCATCGTAAAGCATCTTCGGTGTGGCGGCACCATCGAGATAGATCAGGGCGACGGCTCCCAACGAAGCGGCGTTCAGCCAATTCTTTCCGGAATCGATGTCCATCAAAACGATAGCGCCTTCTACAGGCTTGCCGTTAAAGTGATGGAGTTCACCTGGTCCGACGTAAATGACCGGTCCCTGAAGGCCCTCTGTCGGGATCGTCTGCGGTGCGACAGCATTGGCGATGACCGGCTGAACCGCGAGGCTGACCTGTCGGTCTGGTAAATAGATGCGGCTGCTTAGATGCCGAATCACCGGCACCTTGAAAAGTTGCGTACCAACGGCTTCCAAGCCGAATTGCTCAAAACGGCTCTTTATAAATTTGGCAGCAGCAGCGCATCCGGGGGTACCGGTACTGCGATCTTCCAAGGCGGCCATTTTGTGGATTTCAGCCAAAAAGCGATCCGCGGATGTTGCAGCGTCAACTGAAAAAGCGGGTGAGGCCGACTGGAGTATCCAGAGCAAAAGCAATCCGGCTGTCAATATTGCGTTTTTTATCGGAACGTAAATGAAATTAGACCGCTGTCGCCGGCGAAGGGGCGAAAAACTCTGAATGTTCTTTTTAGAGAAAACCGGCATTTGAAATGGTATCTGGTCTTGTTGGTAATAGGGTTGATGATATGTTCCGTAAGGTCCGATGATAAAGAATATTCGTATTTTTAATTCTACCCGGACTGGTAGAATCTCTGTATCTGTTCACAGGGTTGCAACGTCCAATGTTCTTCAGACCACAGAGTTGTAAGCGTTTACAGGGTGCCGCGGATACAAGGCGTCGGGCGCGCAGATGTACTTTTGTACTTCAAACGCCTGACAACAAGGCAGATGCAGTGCCCTGTGAATGCTTACGAATCTCTCTGGGGCCGCCACCAGAGGTGAATGTTTATATTGGAACGAATAAGACGGGTCGATATTACTCCTTGGCTCCGATTTTCCCAAGGGAGATGGACAGTTCGTCCCGGTTTTCGATTTTATCGACGCGTCCGTCACGGATCCAAACGACCTGATCCGAAACATTCAACATTTTAAAGTCATGGGTGGCGGAAATCACTGTCACCGACCTCTCACGACTCAAATTCTTCAACAGAGCAATAATCTCTTCACCCGTGCTGAGGTCGAGGTTGCCGGTGGGCTCGTCAGCCAGTATGATCGCCGGATCGTTGGCCAGCGCTCTGGCCACAGCCACGCGTTGCTGCTGGCCGCCGGAAAGTTCCGAGGGTTTGTGATGATATCGATCGGCCAGGCCGACGAGCTCAAGCAGACGGAAGCCCTTCTCGGTGGCATCGTCGCCGTTCATCCCTGCAAATGTCATGGGTAGGGTCACGTTCTCAAGGGCTGACATGACCTGAATCAGGTTGAACGTTTGAAAGATGTAGCCGATCTTACGACAGCGTAACCATGCGAGTTCGTAAGCGTCGAGTTGTGCAATATCGACTTCGTCGATGAAAACCTTGCCGGAACTTGGTTTGTCCAGCCCGCCGATCATGTTGAAGAGCGTGCTTTTGCCGGATCCTGAGGGCCCCATGATGGAAATGTAGTGGCCGGACTGAATTTCAAGGTCAACCCCTTTGAGTGCCTGAACGTCGATCTTCCCCAAGTGAAAAGACTTGGTAACGTTAGAAACCCTGACGATGTTATGCTTATCTTTCATCAAATTTCCTCACCCGGCTCCGTTGGCGGGGTTTCTGCCGCAGCGGCAACACGATTCAGTGTTCCGAGCGCATGGCCTCCACCGGCTGCATCCTGGCCGCTACGATTGCCGGATAGACAACCCCCAAAAGGCTCAGGAGAAATCCGACGATGGTGGCTGACAGGATCGAAACTAAAACCGCCCGCCAAGAAAGGGTGGCCAGTGCCGTGGCACCAAAGCTGACGGCCGCATTGAGCAGTGAGAACAGGGCCCCTATCACGGCGCCCGCAGCGCCGCCAGCCAGGCCCTGCATTCCGGCTTCCAGAAAAAAGAGTCGCAGAATAAATCGATCCAGAGCCCCGAGGCATTTCATGGTTCCAATTTCCCGGAACCTCTCTGTGACAGCCATCAGCTG
This sequence comes from uncultured delta proteobacterium, assembly GCA_963848135.1. Lineage (GTDB taxonomy): Bacteria > Desulfobacterota > Desulfobacteria > Desulfobacterales > SG8-13 > JARFQH01. The sequence continues at coordinate 642,001 of CAWKCK010000003.1, read as the reverse complement.
CGCATTGACGATACCCACGACACAGACCACCAGTGAGAGGATCACGATCCAACGCTGTTTGGCCGAGGCCGCGACGCTGGTATCTTCCGGCCCGATGTCATAGCCGGCATTGATCAGGATCTGCCGGGAATCGACGTGGCCGGTTGCCAGTAACCCGTCTGCCACGTCCGTGCCGACATTGGTAAATGAAAGGAACGCCACTGCCAGCACCAGGCTCAAGGTCGTAATTAGCGACCGTAAGAATCGAACCCGAATACTCTTGAATGCGATCTCGATTGCTTTCTTGAGCGGCAGAACGACAAGCCGTTTCACGGGATCGGTGACGGATGTGGAAACCAACTCATCAGGTTTATCAGCCATAAGGTCTCACCTCTGAAGACGACGGGGGGTGGTTCTCCGGCGATCGTGGGAGAACGGAAACCTCCGTCAGAGGATGCGCGCCATGCGGCCGCCAGGGCGCGATAGGGATGGATCAGAGGTATGCTCTGCTTTGATTTGCCGAAACTTTTGGACGGTAACACAAAAACAGGAGCCCATCAACCGGTATTGAACCCATAGGAGCGGGGGATATTTATGACGGAATCCGACAAATTCCCTCGATTGACTGCCATCAGAATTCGGTTCCGGAATCCGCTGTGGTTGCCACCTCGATATGCCTGGCGGTAGTGATCGCACCTTCAAGATCGATCGAATGGGAAGCCGCCGCCGGATTCAAGATCCGGCCACGGATAACTTCCAACAGCCGTTCCGGTTGCAGGTCTTTTTCTTTCAGAACGGTTACCGCACCAATCTGAGCCAAACGGTCTGCCCGTAATCCCTGTTCTCTGTCGCCCGGATAAGGCCAGACAAGGGCCGGAGTTCTCGTGGCCAGAAGATTCATACTCGTATTGTATCCTCCCATGCTGATCGACAGATCGGCTGTCGCCAGCAGAGACAGAAAATCAGAGGTAAAGCGTTCGATTTTTAAGTGACGATCCGCCCGCGCAAGCAGCCGTGCAAACTCATCATCTGGCATGTAAGGGCCTGTAAAAACATGCAAAAAAGCCGGTCGATCGGCGTTCAACTCCGGGAAACATTCCACCAGCGGTTCCAGGAGCACGATTCCCGCCTGCCCTCCCCCGGCACTGGCGATGATAAGAAACGCATCTTCGTCGACACCAATACCGGATCGGATTTGGCCGCGGATACCTGGCGGTGGCTTCGGCGTGATGAAGCCCGTGTAAACCACGGGTATGGCGATGTCAGCAAGGCGCGAGAAGGTGCAGTCAAGCCTGACCAACTTCGGGTCGGCGTGAACCAGTAACACGTCGAACCAACGGTTGAGAATGCCGACGACTCTTCTTTCATACGCGACAGGATCATTCTTCTCGACCAGAATATCCCGGAGACTGCACGCCACCCTACTCCGGTGGAGTCGTCCGCTTCGTATACCTTCCAATACCGGGTCAAGTTCGAACCCAAAGGCTTTGCGACCGAAAGGATAGAGCTCGACCACAAAGACCTCCGGGGCCTCTCGCTCGATCAGTTGAAAAAGAAGTTTCTGGCGTTCCGCTTTGACGGCTTCCAAGGTCCGGCTCTTGTCGGTGGGAAAGAGTCCACTGTAATTGCGGTCCGTCATCAGGCCGGGTAGACGGACGACCCGGACATTGGCCGGTACTGGCGTATCGATCTCGGGGCCGCCGGTGACCATGATGATCTCATGCGCCGCCAGAGCCTTGCAGATTTCAAGACTTCTGAAGAAATGCCCCACTCCCCAGATATGCTGACAGTAGTAAATGATCTTCATGGTATCCTTTTATCAACCACTCCCCAAAGCCAATGCATTGATTTTTTCTATGGATATCCGGCCTGGACTGGCAAGCAGCAAATGAAGATGTGCCGGTCGCAGGAGACGCGCTTCCGTCGGGAGAAAGCGCCGCTGCAGCAAATGGTAAACCAGGCACTTGATGACACCTTCATGGGTGACAACGAGGATCGATTCACCCGGCCATTTCGCCGCTGCTGACTCGAGCGCGCGCCGGCCTCTTTCCCAGACATGGTTCCTGTCTTCTCCACCACTGGGGCAAAACCGCCAACCCCTGCGTGTCTGCGCGGCCAGATGGTCGGATTTCTCCTGTGCGAGCTGTGCTAAAGTTAAACCTGACCAGCGTCCCCAGTTCTGCTCCCGCAGCCCAGCCTCATAAACAAGGGGAACTTTTATCATGCTGTTGATGATAGCTGCGGTTGACTGCGCCCGACCGAGATCGCTGCAAAGGCAGCGGTCCCATCGATAGTGGCTGAGAATACCCGCCCAGGCTTCGGCCTGCTTTTTACCCTGGCCCGTCAAGACGGAATCGAGCTGGCCCTGGATCCTTTTTTCCTTATTCCAAACAGTCTGGGCGTGGCGGATAAGGCCGAAACGGGTCTGGTTTTCTGAATGAGTATTGCTCGAGAATTTTTTCATTCGCTCTGATGGAGCCCAACCTAAACGGATCGGTTTCCCGTCCAGGCGGGATTCAGGGTTCAAGGTCCAAAGGTTATAAAGTTTTGATATATTTAATTTTACACTCCATAGTTAGGATTGACCGCTTTCACCCATTGGGTGAAACATAGAATTCAAACCAATTGATCCGAAATACGATTGTTAGAAACCAGTTATGGCACTTTAGCTGGGAACCGTGAACGTTCAACCGCTCAACCTGTATCCAACTAAGGATATGATAGAATTCCTGATTAATAAAGCGGTTCCCCTTCCATTTAATATTCGAAACGCTCAATTTAGGTGAAATATTTTCGACGAGCCCTTGGTCGTTGCAATCTTTTTCAACATCTTTTCAACAGCGGTGTAGTTCATTGCCAGATCGCGCTTCCGCCGAATATATTCCTCTGCCGCACGCCCCATTTTTTGTCGACGGCCTGGCTCTCGTATTAAATCTTCTATGGCCCGTACAAAAGGGGTCATCTCATTAAAAGGTGTCAGCACGCCGGTCCTGCCGTTTTCCACGACCTCAGGCACGCCGGCATTATCAAACGCGACAACCGGAAGACGGCAGGACTGGGCTTCAAGAAACACCATGCCCAGAGACTCTGCGATCCCCGGAAAGACGAACAGGTCGGCAGCGCTGTAAAAATGGTACATCTCTGACCGTGGAGCTTTGCCCACAAATCGACATTTACCGGGAATCTGGACGTCCGCCAACCGTTGGAGAGCGCCCGCCTCTTCGCCGTCGCCGATGACGACCAGTTTAAAGTCATGCCCGCGGCGCAGCAGGCGTCCACAGGCACGGATGACCCACGCCACCCCTTGCGCCTTGACACCGGGGCGAAGCATCGCCGCTGTCAGGAGAACGGGCCCATCATCGCTATGCCACTGTAATCGCAATTCAGTTCGGCGTTTAGAATCGAAACAGAAGTCGGCCGGGCAAATACCGGGGGCGACGTAGGATACCCGCTCCGGAGGCAGCAGGCGTTTCAGATTGATAAGATCGACCTTTTTATTGACGAAGACATGCCGTGCCGCCTGCAACGCTCTTCGGTTCAAATAGAATCCTGGCAGCGTGCGTAAGTCACGCCGGTATTTTGTTGCATATGCACCTTGGAATATGGCATAGGGGATGCCCTTGCGGGCGGCAACATGCGGTCCTAACAGGTCTGGTCCCTTATAATAGGCGTGGTAGGTCAGCCATAAATCAGAACCGCCGGGGCGCAAACGCCGAAGAAGCCGCCCGCGCTCCACCAGCAAATGGGGCAGCAACCAGGGTTTCCAGAATATCCAACGGGTCCGCAGCGAGCTGGCCACCTGCAACCGGTGACCTTTCGCCTCGAGGAACCGAAACAGGCCGGTGCCGATGACCAGATCGCCGGAAGGGTGGCGGTGCCCCAGAGGTTTAAATGGGGCATAAAAAAGAATATTTAGTGTTTGGTGTTTGGTGTTTGGTATTTGGTGAGCTGAATGCATGGATTCGAATTCGATGATTATTTATAAATAGAAGTTCTGTGAAACAATATTTCTTACACCTCGGTTGAGCGGTTCAACGTTCACGGTTCCCGGTTAAAATGCCATAACTGGTCTCTAACAATCGTATTGCGCATCAATTGGGTTGAATTCTATGTTTCACCCGGTGGGCGAAAGCGGTCGATTCAAACCATTTATCATAAAGTTAAATATATCAATATATTATAGCCTTTTAACCGGGAACCCTGAACCTGGAACCGATCCGTTTAAGTTACAGTCACACATGTGTTCTTTGACTGAAGGCAATTGAGGCGCTTGCTATTAAATTCAGAGACATAGCATTTCAGCCTTACATACCAAACACTAAACACCAAATTCACGTATTTCCCGCCGATAAATCTCTGCCAATCGCTGAATATGGTCATGATTGTAAAATTCTTGCATCACCCGTTCCCGGGCCTTCCGTACGATCCTTTCCCGTAAATCATCTTCGGTCAAGATGCGGACGATGGCTGCGGCAAGCTTCTCAGGTTCCCCCGGCGGCACCAGCAATCCCGTGTCGCTATCCTGCACCAATTCGGGAATGGCGGAAACCGTTGTGGCAACCACCGGTACGCCCATGGCCATGCTTTCCAATAATACGTTGGGGATGCCGTCGCGGTCACCATTGGCGGCCACCTCGCACCCCAGCACGAACACATCGGCGCGACGGTAAAACCCGAGAACCGCCTGATGCGGCTGGGTACCGTGCCAGCTTGCCACACTGTTGAGATCGAGACCTTTGATATACGCCAGAATCTTTTCGCGATCCTCACCATCGCCTACCAGCGCATGCTGCACCGCGAAGCCGTTTTCGAGAAGCCATTTGACAGCCCTAAAGACGGTCTTCAACCCCTTTTTGGGGGTCATGCGGGCAACGGTCAATAGTTGGTACGGCGGTGCCGGCGATCGAGTCCCCGGGGCTTGGGAAAAAAGGCCGGTGTCGATGCCGTGATACACCCGGTGTATCGGAGCGCTGTCACCGTCTGCAAGGGACATGAGGTGCCGGCGATTGTACTCGGTGCAGGTCACGACGAATTTCGCCAGCGCCAGCTTTTCACGCAGCTGTTCCTGGTTAGAGGTGTAGATATCCTTGGCATGGGCGGTAAAACTGAATTTCAAGCCGCTGAGCTGTGCAGAAAACATGGCTACGGAGGCGGGAGAATGGGCAAAATGGGCGTGCAGATGGCAGACCCCTGTGCCAGGCAGCAGGCGCTGAACGAGGTAACCGGCCTGTAGAAAATGTTTGAAGGTGGCCGGTCGATGAGTTCTGCCAAAGCGCCGCAGGGCTGTCTTGAATGTCTCCAGATATAAGCGCGGGATTTTCAAGGCCAACAGGAGGTTGTGATAAAAAAACCGGGGCAAGGGCAGCAGAAGCGTCTCCGGCAGATAGTCCACCCGCGCCCGGATCTGTTCAATATTCTGGTGGGTAAAATTTTCCCTGGGGGCGCGCATTGAAAAAATATGGACGGAAAAGCCCAGGTGCTCCAGCAGTAAAATCTCGTTGGAAATAAACGTTTCTGATATGCGGGGGTATCCTTTCAGAATCATCCCCAGTACCGGTGTATCCTTTGTCGCCACTGTCGAGTTCCTTTTGAACCTTAATCGAATATTGATGATGGGCGATGTGGTAATTTTAGAGAATGCGGAATTTGGTTTTTATTGCTTCCTGATTGTCTTTTCTCAAGGGAAGAGCGGAGCGACACCGCCAATCCAAAATCTGAAGCCTGGAGTCTAAAATGCAGTTTAGATAATACAACGTTATTCCGACAATACATAATAATGCGGCCGGGAAAAACCCCGTCATTCGCTATAATGCATCGGTCCGAAGTGGGCATTCAGGAACTTGAAATTAAAAAAGGGGCTTGTGTCACCCCTCATCGACGTGCAGATCCCTGATGCATTTGCAGGTGCCTAGCCCAAATATTTCATGAAATATCCGGGCTAGATTACCGCTTTTAACACTTGGTGAAAAACATCAACGACTTTTAATCGTTATACTACTTTGCGCATATATGCGGCCGACATGACTTCCTTGGCCTGTTTGCAGGATTCCACGTTAATGGGCGGCTCGCACGTGTTGAGGGGCTCCAGCCCTCTGAATGCTTTCAATCGCTCCTGCATGGTGCTGATGCCGTTCATCCTGAATTGAGAAATGGCCTGTTTAAATGGTGCAGGATTTTCCAACAGGGAAAGCACTTTCGCGCGCATTTGCTCGGCGGTGCATCGGTGCCAGGGAATATACTCCACAAGGTTGTTGCGGTGAAATATTTTGGCACGGATCAATTGCTCCTTACGCGGTGTTTCCCGGGGAACAATCAACGATACGGTCCCTAATGAAAGCAGCTCACAGATGGTATTGTAACCACCCATGCTGACAACGACATCGGCGGCCGCCAGGAGCTTTTCCATGTTGCGGTAAAAATGGTAGGTTCTCAACCCGAGCTTGCGCGCACGCTTGACCACCTTTTTACGGTCCTGTTTCGGCATGAACGGTCCGGTAATCAAAACCGATTTAAAAGGTATCGGCCGGGGTTCTTTTTCGAGCATAGACAGGTATGCATCCATCAGGACATACCCGTCACCGCCGCCACCGGTGGTCACAACGATGAGCTTTTCACCGTTTGGTAGGCCCTGTTCCTTGCGGGCCTTCACCGTCTGGCTGTCAGACGGCACCTTGCGGGGGATATAACCAGTGTAGACGATTTTACGGCTGACGTTCTCGGGGATGGCATATTCGACGGCAGGATCATAAAACTCCCGGTTTCCGTAAACCCATATTTCGCTGTAGAGTTTATCCAGTGTTTCGTAAATGCCCTTTTTGTTCCAATCTTTCCGAACAATTTGGCGATCGTCCATGATGTCCCGCAGCCCCAGAATGGTTTGGGTGTTGGGCTGGCAGCGCCGCAACCACTGCAGGGTCGGTAATACCTCCTTCTTGAGCCCCAAAGGCTCCTTGTCGACAATAAAAAGATGCGGCTGAAATGTCTTGGCCGTGGCTGTTATGATGTTTTTACGGATATCCAGGGCGTGCTTGGCATTGATCTTGATCGAAAGCGGCAGGTATTCCTCATTGGTTTTTTTGATCATTCCCGGAATCCGCACGAAATCGATCTGCTCCGGGAAGGAGAACCGGCCGACAATCGGTGAGCCGGTCAAAATGAGGATATTAATATTGGCTTCCCGTAGCTGTGTGGCAATGGCCAGCGTGCGACGGATATGGCCGAGGCCATAAGTGTCGTGGGAATACATCAATATGTTGTATGTGGCGTTTCGGGGCATTAACAGCTGCGAATTTTAATGGTTGTTTAGTCGTCGCACCTGGTCATGCAGGTGTGTCATATCTCGCACCGACAACGCAAAATCGTGCGCGTCGGGTTATCGCTATAGTTTGTTATCGTGGTCCTGTAGCGCACCCGGAGCAGATCGTAAACCCCGAAACACCGAAAATCAAGGTGTTATTGTTATCAAATATAGCTAAGAAAGACAATAATTTGTTTAAAATATAATAATACCGGACTTTTCGGTCTCGATCCCCACTGGCGACACCAGCACATCGAGACCCGTCCGTCGCCAGGTGGCCCGCGCCTGCGCGACGGTATCCACAAGCGGCTCCTGGCAGTTGAAAGACGTGTTAAGCAACATGGGGCAGCCGGTCTTCGCCTGCCAGGCTTTCAGCAGTTGCCGGATAAAGGGGTCCTCACCTTCGCCGATGACCTGAGGCCGGCTGGTGCCGTCCACGTGGGTGACAGCCGGCACCCGGTCGGCAGCCAGATCGATGACATAGGACATGTATTTGCTGGGAACACCGCAATCACCAAGCACCATGGGGGCAAACGGCCGGTACCATTCGCGGTGCTTGACGTGCCGGTTGAGACGGTCTTTCCCGTCGACGATCCGCGGATCAAGCAGGATGCTGCGGTGCCCGAGCGCCCGGGGACCGGATTCTGCGCGTCCGTAACAGAGACCGACACTCTTGCCCTGCTCTAAAAAACGTATGATTTCAGGAATATATTTTTCAGAAAGGGGTCCGGTATCCGTCCCCAGGTATGGCGGCCATGCCTTGGCTGTTCGCGGCCGACCAAGCACGTGATGCCAGACAAAAAGCGCCTGCCCCAAACTCAATCCGCCGTCATGCGGCTGGGCGGGAACCCAGGTATCGTCGAACAGACCGCTGTGGTGAATAGCGGTGTTGGCAATGCAATTCATCGAGCAGCCGCCGGTCATGATCAAACGGTTGACCGGAAGCGGCCAGGTTTTTATGCGGGCGGCGGCAGCCAGATACAGCTCGGTGGTCAACTGCTGCAAGGATGCGCACAGATCTTTGGAAAATTGACTTTTCGGATCGAGAGTCGCATCGTTTTCGACTCCGAATCTTTTGAGCGACAGGGGTTCATAGTGACGGTGAAGCATCTGATCCTTGAGCAGAGCGATCAGGTCGGCCTGCGGGATGCCATAACTGGCAAGCCCCATGAGTTTACCGGCGCCCTCCAGTCGCTTCATACCGAAATGGTGCTCCCCAACGGAGGCCCAGACCGAACCGATGTTGAGTTGCCGACCGTTGCCCTCGTGGCCCCAGCCGTATTCGATGTGGTTGATCCGATTTCCGTTCCCCTCTGCCAGGGCGCACATCCGAAGATCACCGCCACCATCGGCGCTCAAGATCCCGGCCGTATCGAAGGGGGATGTAAACAGCGCACCGGCGATGTGTGCCAGGTGATGATCCACGGCATAACCGTCATACCGGCGCCCGAACATACGGATGCGATGGCGGCTGTAACGGTTGTCAACCGGTCCGGACCAGCCGCTTTGGCGGTAATTGTCGTTCTGCTGATAGGTGTTGCCCTCCAGTTGCCACTGGAACTTCAACCGATCTGCCCGCACGATATACGGGTTGATAACCACGAGATCGATGGACGCCGGATTCCAACCATAGGTCTCGAGCAGGGTTTCCAGTTCGATGGGGCCGTGGTCGTGTTTATTCCTGGTCAGGCGCTCTTTTTCGATGACCACCACCGGCTCGCCATCTTCAAGCAACGTGCAGTTGGCGTCATGGGCGAAATATAGAGATAGTATCTTCATTGATAATCCTTAAACTGGGTGCGCCGGTATCTAAAGATTAGAGAGTTGCATTTGTTTTGGTGTTTGGTGTTTGGTGTTTAGTATAAACTATGCTGAGCGGTTTCCGGCCCAGGTGGAATTATACGTTCTGGGGTGAAAGGCAACCTGCATATGTCTAAATGATTCTGGTTTATGGTTCTTATAAAGCCGTTTCACCCAATGGTTTAAAACGGCCAATCCAAACTATAGCGTATAGGAGTCCGGTTATCAGCGTTTTGTAACCTTTAAACTTTGAACCCTAAATCCCGCCTGGGCGGGTCAACGTTTACAGCCGCAGTTCGAAACCAGTAAACAATAAAACCGATACTGGCTTGATGTCAAATAAATCGCAACTTCATACCATCGGGTGTGCACTGTTTGCAAATGCTTATATTATCGGATAATAATAAGGTTTTTCGCGTAAAATTTAACACCAAACACCAAACAAGGCACTCACTATGGCCCGCTCAGATGTCCATCCGGTTCATACATTCGAACCCTGGCAGGTATGGCCGGGATCCTATAAAAATCCCGTAGCGGACGGCACCTACCTTTTCCCGCCGGAACCAGGCTTAGCCATTACTCCCGAAACGCCCATAGCCTCCATGGGATCCTGCTTCGCGCGCGAAATCCGCAGGCGATTGATTGCCAAGGGTTTCAATTACATCACCGAGGAAACCCATCACCCGGCGGCCGTCCACGCCAGTGCCGCCTGGGAGAGGTGTTACAACACCTTTTCCATGCGCCAGATATTCGAGTACACCTTCGAGGATTGGCAGCCGAACTTGCGTTGGTGGCAAGCACCGGATTCTAATATAATCCAGGATCCCTACCGGCGGATAATTCTCTATGACAATTTGGAAGAGGCTGAGGCGGATTTTACCCGGCATCGCTATCACTCGCAACGCGCCCTGGTAGGCGCCGAGGTGCTGATTCTGACCCTCGGTTTAACGGAGATCTGGAAGGACCGCAGTGATGGATCGGTGATCTGTTTGCCATCCGGTCCGTATGTAGCAGAAGGCGGCGACATGAGTCGCTACCGCTTCAGAGTGAGCCGATATGAGGATAACCTGGCCAATCTCGAACGGATCCATTCCATAATGGCCGCCCACAATCACCGCTGCGCCCTGTTGGTAACGGTTTCGCCGGTACATCTTTGGGCTACCTTTCGTAAGGATATCGACGTGATTGGTGCCAGCTGCAACTCCAAATCAACACTGCGAGCCGTCGCGGATGAGTTCGCTGCCCGCCACGAAAATGTGTTTTATTTTCCAGCCTTTGAAATGGCCACGATCTACCAGCCGCTCATGGGGCGGACGTGGTTCGCCGATGGCAAAGAGAATTTTCACGTCGACAAGCAAACCGTGAAGTTCATCATGCGCAATTTTTTCAACATCTATTCCGGAATCCAGAAAGAGTAGCGGTTCGAAATTTTTCTGAAAAGTCAGAGATCATGGAGTTTCGAAAAAGTATACTTCTTAATAGGTGCAATATGATGCGGTACTTTTCACGATCTAATTTCAAGTGGTTGATGGTGTTGGCGGCCTTTCTGATCGCATTAACGACCGCCTGCAGCGATAACTATGGTAAACTTCAATACCGCAATGAAGTCGGCCAGGCTTTCCGAGAGTTTGAAATGATTGATGGGTATAAATATTTCTACAGCGGGAGGCAAAGCCTGCCCACAGCGATTGTGGGTATCGATCCGGCGTTCGAATTCAGTTCAATATTTTGGACCGCCATCGAACCCAATGAATTTAAAACCATGGTCAATCGGTTGTCGCCGCCCGTGTATGGCCTTCTCAATGGCGCCAACCTGATCACTCCGGACGGCCGCAGAGCCGGCGTGTGGTATTCCCGGGTCAACACGGTATCGGTAAAGTATGAGGGCAATCGGATCATCATCACGTTTCCCGACCCTTCCGTGCGAAGATCCGGATAAGGCTTTGGCTTCTACCCGGCAAAGCCTCACGGCTGAATACCGGCTGACCACCCGGCGGGTGCAATCGGCTTGCTCTTGCTGCAGCAAGGACTTATTTTATTGTTGTCCCCGCGCTTGCAGGACCGATGGTAACATCTTGCTTAACAAGACATCGGCATACGACAAAAGAAATATTTTCCCTCCCGGAGGAGTAAAATGCGACACGCTTCGAAAACATATGGATTGTGGATGGCCGTATTGATCGCCCTTTTGGTGGTGCTTCTGGCCGCCTGCAGCGGCAAATACGGCACGCTGCGCAACAGCAATGCGGTTGGTCAGGCGTTCCAAAGTTTCGAGATGCTTGATGATTATGCGTACTACTTCAGCGGTCGATCGAACAAACCCTCGGCGATTATCGGTATCGATCCGGCATTCCAATTCGAATCACGATTCTGGACCGTCATCGAACCCGATCAGTTCCAAACCATGGTCGGGCGCTTGTCGCCCCCTGATTACGGATTTCTTAACGGGGCCGTCATGTTGACTCCCGACGGCCGCAAGGCCGGCGTATGGTATTCCTGGGTGAGGATTGCCTCCGTCAAGTTCGATGGTGATCGGATCATGATCTCAAATCCAGAGCCCTTCGCCGATGCCGACAGCGGCGGTTCCGTTCTGACCCCGGATTGATTGAACCGGATGGGTTGAGATCGACCGACATGCGGGCCCCTTACCCAACGGCGCCGATAGCGTCTATTTTGCGGTGAAAAACGGTTATTTATTCACTTGACTATTGAGCGGCAATCAATCAATATTTTGAGTTTCTCGCAACCGCTGATATTGATCCTGGAGGGCCGTTGTGCCTATTCTGGCAACAGCCGTCCCCGTTGATCATAGGAGTCAGGATGGAATTTGAACCGGTCATCGGGCTGGAAATCCACGCCCAGCTCAAAACCAGGACAAAAATCTTCTGCAGCTGCTCTACCGCCTTCGGATCACCCCCCAACACGCACACCTGTCCGGTCTGCCTCGGTATGCCGGGAGTTCTGCCGGTGCTCAATCGCAAGGTGGTCGAGTACACCCTGCGCATGGCCCTGGCGACGCATTGCGAAATCAATACCGAAAGCCGTTTCGCCCGTAAAAATTACTTCTACCCCGACTTGCCCAAAGGGTATCAGATTTCCCAGTACGAGCTTCCCATCGCCAAAAACGGCTGGATTGACATCCCGGCCAACGGAAAACCAAAACGGATCGGCATCAACCGGATTCACATGGAAGAGGACGCCGGCAAACTGGTGCACGACCCCACGCAGCCGGTCAGCCAGGTCGATTTCAACCGCACCGGTGTGCCTCTGATCGAAATTGTCAGTGAACCGGACCTCGGTTCACCGGAAGAAGCCGGGGCCTACCTGCGCAAACTGCGCGCCGTGGTGCGCTACCTTGGAATTTGTGACGGTAACCTCGAAGAGGGAAGTTTCCGCTGTGATGCCAACGTGTCGATCCGGCCGGCCGGCACCCAGACCTTGGGAACCCGCACCGAACTGAAAAACCTCAATTCCTTCAGGCACGTTGAAAAAGCCCTGCAGTACGAGATCTTGCGCCAAAAGGAAACAATCATAGACGGCCACACGGTAATCCAGGAAACGCGGCTGTGGGATCCGGAACACAACCGCTCGACCGCCATGCGCGGCAAGGAAGAGGCCCATGATTACCGCTATTTCCCCGACCCGGACTTGCTGCCGCTGGTGATCGAAGCAGCATGGATCGAAAGTGTGCGTAAGGATCTGCCCGAACTGCCGGAAGCCAGGAAATCGCGGTTCATCAAGGAGTACGGACTACCGGCCTACGATGCCGAGCTCTTGACATCCGACCGCGAACTGGCCCAGTATTTCGAGGACTGCATCACATCTTTCGACAACCCCAAACAGGTCAGCAACTGGATCATGGGGCCCCTTTTGGGTTTGCTGAATGCCGCGGGCAAAACCATCGATGCCTCTCCGGTTTCTCCGGCAGATTTGGCTCGCCTGCTTAAACTCATCGAAGACGGGACCATCAGCGGCAAGATCGCCAAAACTGTCTTTGACGAGATGGCTCTGAGTGGCCGGGACCCGGATCGGATCGTGAAGGAACAAGGCCTGGTGCAGGTCAGCGATGCCTCCCAAATCGAGACGCTCATCGACAAAATACTGGCCGCACACCCCGAAGAAGCGCAGGCTTTTCGGAATGGGAAGGACAAACTGATCGGCTTTTTCGTGGGGCAGGTGATGCGCGAAACCAAGGGCAAGGCCAATCCACAGGTGGTTAATGAAATACTGAAATCAAAACTTCGATAAATCAACATAAATGGTCTATTTTCCGCTGGACGGCGTTCTCCGCAGGTTTTCCGGTTGCGGCGTACAAAAGTACGCCTCACCGCAAACCTATGTGCGGCCTTGCCCAACGAAAAATATCCTCATTTATGAATTAGACGTACGATAGGGACATCAGCTGTTTAATGTACTTGACACGGCAAAGGAATAGTTCCAATATAGAACCAATTTGGAACCAAACTGGGAGGTGACATGCCGACAACTATAACCTTAAAAAACATTCCGCATGATCTGTATGAATTGATCAAACAAAATGCTGCCGAGCACCGCCGCAGTATAAACAATGAAGTCATCTCGATCATCGAAAACGCCTTATGCTGCAAAAAAATAGATCCGGAGAAATTTCTCATCACCGTCAGAAAACTAAGGGAAAGAACAAATCGAATTCAATTGACAGATAATTTTATATACAAAGCTAAAAATGAAGGTCGTCCATGATCGCGGTAGACACAAATATTATCTGTTATCTTTTTATATATGGTGATTTCACAGAAATTTCTGAAACAGTTTTACACAAGGATCATCATTGGGCAGCACCATTCTTGTGGCGGAGTGAATTTCGAAATGTCCTTGCTGTAAGCGTTCGGAAAAGCCTGTTAACGATAGAAGATGCGCTGGAAATAGTGGAGCAGGCAGAACTGCTTATGAGGGGAAATGAGTATTCATTGACTTCACCGAGCATACTTCGACTGGTTTCGAAAAGCGATTGCTCAGCCTATGATTGCGAATTCGTTGCCCTTGCTCGCGAACATCGCATCCCATTAATAACGATGGATAAAAAGATATTAAGATCCTTTCCTGATACGGCCATGAGGCCAAAAGATTTTATCGAAGGAAGGACTATGTAAGCAGACTTTTTGCATCGGAGGTATTTTTTGAAAAATAGAGTTTTCATTCGATTCATCATTATCATCATCGCAACGATGTTCGATCGTCACCGGAAGGTTAACGGGAGGTGCGATCGGCCGCCGATCCGCAGCGGGTGGCCCTGTTGCCGTTTAAGATCAATGCCGAAAAGGACCTGACATTCCTGCAAAACGGCATCTTCGACATGCTCTCCAGTCGCTTGTCTGACCCGGGCCAGGTCCAGGTCCTGAGCCGGGCCGAGATCGACACGGCACTCGCGGGTGCGGTTGGCCCGCAGGATGAGGCCGCTGCCCGCAAACTCGGTCAAACACTGGCCGCGGACCACGTTCTTTTCGGCAGCCTGACCATGCTCGGTGAAAGCCTCAGCATCGACGCCAAAATGATCGATGTGTCGGGTGCCAAACCGCCGGTGGCTGTTTTCACCCAAAGCCCGGATATCGGGGGGATCATCCCGTCGATCGACCAGTTTGCGGCCGACATCAACGCGCGGGTTTTCGACCGGGGAACACCGGGTAAATCCGTTGCCGCCGCACCGGCCCCCGCGGCTCCCCCACCAAGCGCCAAGGATGCGTCCCAGGCGCACCCGGAAACGCTCTACCGCAAGGGTGAGACCCAGGTCTCCCCGTTTGTCACCCGGAATGATCTGCTCCTGCGATCGCCCAACATGTGGAAAGGCCCCAATTTCAAGTACCTGATCAACGGCATGGCCGTCGGCGACGTGGATGGTGACGGCCGCAGCGAAATTGTCGTAGTCAGCCCTGATCAGATGTACATCTACCGTCTTCAGGACGAGCCGCCTCGTGGAAATCGCCCGCCAGGACACCGATTCTGAAAATTATAACATCGGCGTGGATGTGGCCGACCTCAACGGTAACGGCCGGGCCGAAATTTTCGTCACGGCCCTGAACCAGTTCAAGACTGCCGTACGATCCTATGTCCGTGAATTCGACGGCAAGGCGATCGTTGAGCTCGAAAAGGGTCTGGCCTGGTATTTCAGGGCCAGCGACCTGCCGGTCCGCGGCCGCGTCCTTCTGGGGCAGAAGGCGCGCCTGTATGATCCCTACCGGGGCGCGATTTTCGAAATGGGATGGGACGGTGGCGCCTACGTGCCCCAGAACCCTGTGAGTACCCCCGGGCGCACGCGCATCAACGTCCTGGGGGTCGCCCTGGGCGACGTGCAGAACAATGGCGAGGAGACCCTGGTGGCCATCAATCAAGGCAACCGCATCGTGATCGTCTCGCCGGGCGGGGAGTCGCTCTGGAAAAGCGGTGACAGATATGGCGGCAGCACCCTCTTTCTCGAAGGCGAAAAGACCGACCAAGGGCAGATCCAAAACCCCGTCTGGCTGCCCATGCGGATTTTGGTCCGCAACGCCACCCCGGGCGAAGAAGGGGCCAAGAGCCAGGTGGTCGCGGTCAGGAACCATGATTTCGCGGGCATGCGCTTGGACCGGCGCGATTTTACCGACGCCAGCATCGAGGCCTTCTCCTGGGACGGGGTCGGGCTGGCGCCGGTGTGGTCGACCCGCAAGGTGTCCGGGTTCATCCGCGACATCCAGGTGGCCGACTTCGATGATGACGGCCGCGAGGAACTGCTGATCGCCCTGGTGGCAAAATCGGGTTCGGTCATGCTGACCTCCCCCAAATCGGCCCTGATCGCCTACGAGCTGGAAGCCGTCCCCGCCAACCCGGACACCACCACCGGGCAGTAAAGACTTTTTCGTGTCATCATCCCTCACGCTTTATCCCCGTTTTGGTTTGAAAGGGGATAAAGCGATTTCAAACTGGTAAACTCCTGTTTTACAACCATCCCGATATTTGCGCGGAATAAAATCCCCCTGACCCCCTTTGTCAAAGGGGGAACGGTTTAAGACGTGGAGTGGCTTCAACACGACCCTTGCGACAAGAAAGGCTGCCGGCGTGCAAACGTCCCCCCCATTCATAAAGGGAGGCCAGGGGGAATTTCCCATCGGCGAAAATTCTCTCTGATCTTAAGACCTGATTGGTTCCAGGTTCAGGGTTCAAGGTTCAGAGGTTATAAAAAATTGATATCTTAGACTTTACACGCCATTGATTGGATTGGCCACTTTCACTCCATTGGGTGAATTTAGAATTCAACCCCATTGATGCGGTTACGATTGTTAGAGACCCGTTATGGCACTTTAACTGGGAACCGTGAACCTTCAACCGCTCAACCGAGGTAAGAGTAAACCGACGCAATGGAGAAAACTTTGTTGTCCTGGGTGAAAAAGATTGGATGGCCACTATAGAAACACTTTATTTGAACCGAATGTCAGGGTTGGTTGAGAGTATACATGCGGCAGCCGAAGAGCCCATCAAAGAGGGAATGCCGCTGGGGAGGAACTCGGCTGGTGAGTTGACGGGTCATTCTGTATAGGAAGACCGTTAAAGATGCCGATAGACTTAAAGCCTCCGGTCTGAAACCTCAGGCGGAACTCCTTTTGGATTTGCTGCAGGAGAATCCTTTCAAGTCACCGCCACCGTCGTTCGAAAAACACACCGGAAACCTCAAGGGTTTTATTCCCGCCGCATCATTACTCAAGATCGCATCGTCTATGCCCTGGATAAAGATCTCCGCGTTGTTCACATCCTTAGAATGGGTCGCACACCATGAATAGATAGTCGCGTTCATCCCAGTGGCTTACCCTCCGGCGGCATAGCCGCCGCCATAAAAAAACCCGGAGCCAAAGCTCCGGGTTTTTTTGTTTACCCATTTAAACTCGGCCAGGCCGAATTTAAATTAGAAGTTGATCTGCCATTTGGCACCCACATACCACAGGTTGCCAAGATCGGCATCCGGGGTCAAGACCATCATTCGTAACTCGAGCTTGCCGAAATCACGGTAACCGACTTCAGGCACCAGGAAGACGCCCGGGGCCATGGCATAGACCGCCTGCAGGTACAGTTCGTAGTAAGTGTTGTCTTTGATTGGGGCGTCATCCTTGCCCTTGTTGTAGAGATATCCACCGCCGATCTCGAGAGTCAGCTGCTCCGTGGGAGCAAAATCCGAGGGCCAGCATGGCCATGAAGGCGTTGGCGTCGATTAACTTTGTTGCCCACCAGAACGGGGCCGGTAGAAAGGAAGCCGTCATCCACGCCAAGACCGGAGGCATTCGCAATGGCACCACCGAGCCAGCCGGCAGATCCGCCGTTCTGGTAGTAACTGGCCTGGGGTTTGACGAACATCGGGCCGAAGTTTAAATCAGCGCCCAAACCGACCATCCAGGAGGTGGTGGTTTTGCTGAATTGATTCGGGATCGGGACACCGGCAGTGGTTTCAGTAAAATAGTATTTCTGGCTGGCAAAACCGGCGAAGGCATGGGCCGATCCCAGGTCACCGAACATCATCTGGTAAGACGCTTCCAGTTTCGGGATATAGGACTCGTTCCCCGCACCGACATAGGTGGTACCGAGTCGAGTGGGTCATCATCGACGACCGATACCGTGCCGGCCGGGTTATCGATAGCGGCGAACTTGAACATTCCGGGTCCTAGCTTACCCCGCAGCTCCAACTGGCCGCGGCGGGCGCCGTAAGCGTTACCGACCTGGAGCAGACCGGCATCGTCACCGAAGGCCTGGCCGGACAGAAAGAAGGTCATCGGGGTGTAGTCTTTACCGACCTTGAGCCCCCAACCCTCGGCGAACTTCCACACGCCGTAGATCCGGCGGGAGCTGACATTACCGCCACCACCATCGGAGGTAACACCAAACTCGAACTGGGCGTCGATCACGTCACCCTTGACGTTGGCGCCGATGCGGGAGTTGGTCTGCAGATTCCACATCGGTGTTTTTGATGCTGTCACGGTCGGCGTCATCGAGCAGTTGCCGAGCTTCGAGTTTGTCGCTGGTGTAAAAGGTCGCTACACGGGCGCTGCCGTACAGGTTCCACTCGTTGGCCATGGCGGTGCCGACGAAAACGACGGCCAGCGCAACGGCAATAAAAATAATGGTATACTTTTTCATCTGTAGTTCCTCCTTAAAAAGTGTCAAACAAACAAAAAATCCTCAAACCAATGAAACATCCTCAATAATGATCATCCTCATAATCATCATCGTAAAAAAGCGCTGGGGCCACCACCTCCTTTCGTTATCGTTTAGCGGGTTTCAGGTTCCGGCAGCCCTCGAGGGTTGCCGCGGAAAAAGGCACCGTCGCCACTCACATGCTTGGCGAACGGCGCCGGGACCACACTATAAAAGCAAAAAGGACGCCGCCCCTTCCGGCACCGTGCCAGCACGGCCGCAAGAGATCAGCATCCTGACGGGGCCCAAGGGCCCTGTTGCGAAAATTTTACCAATGGTGTCCACGAATATCTGCAAGAGACGATTCGTCATATTTCTACAGTCCGGATAGGGTTTGATCGGCTCAACTTGCGAAACGTCACTCAAGGAACCAAAGCCCGTTACCGTCGGTATTCAGCTTTCAGTCTGCGCGGCATGGAAACTCGCGCATGGAGTGGTTCAATTATCAAGCCGGAAAACGGAAGTCAAGCAAATAAGACGTTGAACCGTTTATCTTCCAATACCGTTCTTTCCGACCCTAAAAAACAAACCGCAAAAATCGTAGCGGAAATTTTTCTAAAAATCAACTTATTTTTTCGCAACCGGCCTATTTATGCCTATTTAGGCGTCGCCAATTACTTCTTTTCGCGATAAGAACCGGCCCCTAAAAAAAGAGGATAATCTCAAAAGTTGGTGGATTTTGCGGGTAAATTATTCATATCTTATTAAAATTAATACATAAATTAACCGCAGACGCACGCAGACATAACGCAGTCAAACCCTTATTCCCCGGGCGACTTGCCCGGGGGCATTGACATATTGGAACGCTTTCCCCAGACATTTCATTAACAGTCTGTTAATATTGTTATTAGTTCCCTGGCATACCGGAGCTGAAGGGTGAGGCCTTGTATACATGAAACTATCGGTATCTTGCCGACGAATACGGCCGCGATCGAACTCACAGGCCCATTTTCCTGAGGTTGTCAGCCGTTGGAACGGGATCAGACGCCGCGCCGGGATACAGCAAGAAACTGAGGAGAGAATCACTTGAACCGGATTCACAAACTTTACGCAACACTGAAGAATATATTTGACTTAACCTGGATAAATCATTTAAAATATTGGGGAGAAGATCAGAGAGGAAACCGTTTTTTTCCAGTTAATCGCCGAGAGGAGGGAGGAAGGATGAGAAAGGGCTTAACACTGTTTGGGGCTATCGGAATTTTGTGCCTGCTGACCTTGACGGCATCCCCGCTGTATGCCGGCGGCATCATCAACAAGAACAACCAGAGCGCGGACTACATGCGCACGCTCAATCGCAGCGCGGCAACGGATTATCCCGACATTGCCGTCTACAACCCCGCCGGTATCATGAAGATGGAAAACGGCGCCTACGCCAAGATCGACGGATTATACTTTAACAAGGATTATTCCAACAATGTCCCGGGATTCGGGAAGCTGAGTGCGGACGATCCCTCGATTATCCCGGCGGCCTTCGCCCTTTACAAAAGAGACCGTTGGGCCGGGTTTTTCGCTTTCACCGTTCCGGCCGGCGGCGGAGAGCTGGATTACAAGGACGGTGACGCCCGCACCGTGGCCCTGGCCCAGGGGGTTGCCGCCAATGCAAACGCCTTGTTGGGAGCCGGCGGTGTTCCATCCACGTTTTTTTACAACCAGATCGATGCCATGGAGCTCAATGTCAAGCAGAGTTCGGTGCTCGGTTTCACCCTCGGCGGCTCCTTCGCCCTCAACGAGATGTTCTCTTTTGCAGCAGGCGTGCGCTATTCCACCGGCACTCGCGAATTCGATGGCGGAGCCATCATCAGTGCCGCCAACCCCGCACCTTCACCCCCGTTTCCTGCGGGTATAAACGCCCCCCTCGTCCCGAGCCTTAACCTCGAGGAGGATGCCGACGGGTGGGCCGGAATCTTCGGCGCCAACTTCGCCTATAAAAAGTTCAACGGGGCCGTGACGTACATCATGAACACCAAGATGGACTACAAGATGGACGTCAAGCAGGACACCCTCGGTATTGCACCGGCGTTGGGGTTTGCGGACGGCTCGCGGCGGCGGATCGATGTCCCGGGCCAAATTGGAATCGGGGCATCCTATCAATTCCTGCCCCAGTTCAAAGTGGATGTCAACTATGTCCTCTACCTTGAAAAAAGCGCCACCATCGACACGTACGAAGGCGAAGGCAACAGCTGGGACCTGGGCCTGACCGCCGAATACATCTTCTCCCCCAAGTGGAAGGCCAGCCTCGGGTATCTGTACACAGACATCAAGATTGACAACAACCAGCAGATCAACGAACCTGAAGAGCCCAAACTGAGTGCCAACACCCTCGGCGGCGGTGTCGTGTTCAGCCCGACCCCGGCCTGGGACATCACTTTGGGTGGCGCATACGTCTTCTACAAAACCGTGACTGGCGTGTCTAACGATCCAACCCAGTTATTTGGTGTGCCTGTCGAATACGACAAAAATGTGTGGAACCTGTCAGCCGGTGTGACCTGGAAGTTCTTCTAAATAAATTTTTCGACGAAAAATTTATGTGAAAAAACATAAAAACCCCTGGAGACGAATCCTCCAGGGGTTTTTTATATAATTCATAATCGGGAGTTTATCTCGCAAATGAGGCATCAGAGCGGAGGGAATGATCAGCAGCGCAAGCGGGCACTGTTTGAATGCATTAGGCAGCCTTGGGAAAGAACAGAGAAAACAATCGCTGTCAGGTGGGGGCGACAATTGGTGAGGTTTGTTTAACAATTAAATATTATTATGAAAACTGTTCTTTCCTTAGGTTGCCTTATGCAAGAGTTTGCCCGCTGAAGTCGCTGATCATTCCCTCCGCTCCCGGTTGATGAACACTCCCCGAGGACTCATATAATTCGGCTGAAAGCTTTTTCTATCTCCTGGCGCGTCCACTGCAACCACGTCGGCCGCCCGTGAGGGCAATGGGAAGGATTCTCGCAAGCATCGAGCTGCTGCAACAGTTGGCGGATCTGTCGCTCATCGAGCGCCTGATTGGCCCGAATCGACCCGTGGCAGGCCATGAGTTTTAAACAGGTGTCAATGGATTGCTCAAGACCGTTTGTAAATCCGTCAGCCGCCAATTTTTCCACGATTTCGCGGATCAGCGGTTCAATCTCTCGACCGGTCAGTAGAGCGGGAACCGCTCGCACGACAAACGTGTTGGTGCCGAAAGGCTCGATCTCGAGCCCGAGGGATTTGAACTCAGCCAGCAGTTCTTCCAAAATGCCGGCCTCCCGGAACCCCAGTTCGACCGTCTCCGGCACAAGCAGTCGCTGGGCCTCCTTCGTCAGGGCTCCAGATCGTTTTTGAAGCTGCTCGTAAAGCACCCGTTCGTGGGCGGCATGCTGGTCCAGAAGAAGCAATCCCGCAGGGGTTTCACACGCGATATAGGTATTTCTCAACTGCCCGATGACCTGCAGGTCACCGAAACGCTGAACCGGCCAAAAACGGGCCTGATCACCACGCGGTCCCGGTACATATTTCCACCCTTCGTCGGTGGTATCCGGGTCTCGTGCCGCCGGTTTTTTATTCCACCCCCGCATTTGAAAACTACCGTCATTCAACGGATCGAATCGACGGCCATGTTTGTATTCCTTATTCCTTTCAGCTTTGAGCCTTGAGCTTTCAGCTCTATGCTTATCGCTTTCCGTTTTCCCCTTCTCGTTTTCAGCCCTAAACTCTGAGCCTTGCGGTTCATAGCCAGATCCTCTTTCGGAAATCTGCTTTTCTTCTGTAAAACGTCCGGTCGGCGCGAAATCCACACCGGCCCATTTCGGCCGGTCCTCACGATCGAGGGTTTCCTCTACCGCCGCCTGTACCACGTCGTGAATCAGGCGCTGCTGTGAGAAACGAACCTCGCGCTTGGTCGGATGAACGTTGACGTCCAACTGGTCGCTGGGAAGCCTGACAAAAAGGGCTGCCACCGGAAACCGGCCTTTAACCAACCGCTGCCGGTAGCCGGCAAACAGGGCGTGCTGAATGACCCGGTCGCGCACGAAACGGCCGTTGACATAAATATAAACCCCGCGGGATGTGCTGCGGTAAACCCGCGGTGATGATACCCAACCCTCTACGCTGACCGCATCGGTCCGCCGGTCAAGCGGATAAAGATCCGGCGCGCAAATCCGCCCCCAACACATCGGCGATACGCTCAAACCGGTCTGAAGCCGGCGGCCAGCTCTTCAGCGCTTTACCGTTGTGTACCAGCCGGAAATAGACCTCCGGTCGTCCCATGGCAATACTGTTCACGATGTCGGCGATGTGCCCCATCTCGGTGGTGACCGTTTTCATGAACTTTCGCCGCGCCGGGGTGTTGAAAAACAGGCTTTCCACCGTCACCATCGTTCCCGGCGGCGCGCCGGTTTCCGCAACGTTCAGAATTTTTCCGCCGGCCACACGAATTTCCGTCCCGCCAGCGGCTTCCGAATCACGGGTGACAAGCGTGAAGCGAGACACCGAGGCAATGCTCGGAAGGGCTTCGCCTCTGAACCCGAGGCTTTGAATCGAAAAAAGATCCGCATCCGTGAAAATCTTGCTTGTGGCATACCGTTCCAAGGCCAGCAATGCATCGTCACGGTTCATGCCACTGCCGTTGTCGGAAACCCGGATGAGGCGGCGCCCCCCTTTTTCCACCTCAAGGACGATCCTTGTGCTTCCCGCATCCAGAGCGTTTTCCACCAACTCCTTGACCACGGAAGCCGGTCGTTCAACCACTTCACCGGCCGCGATCTTGTTTGAAATGATTTCAGGAAGGATTCTGATTTTGGACATGGGGTTTTTCGGGTTACGGGTTACGGGTTGCGGGTTGCGGGTTACGGGTTACGGGTTGCGGGTTGCGGGTTACGGGTTGCGGGTTACGGGTTGCGGGTTGCGGGTTACGGGTTACGGGTTGCGGGTTGTTACGGGTTGCGGGTTACGGGTTGCGGGTTACGGGTTGCGGGTTGCGGGTTGCGGGACATGGTGTTATTTCCAATTCGATTCAACATACTGAATGAAACGATTAATCTTAGCGCCCAATTCATTGTATGATTCCAGAAAATGGTCAAATTCACTTCCATTATTACTATGAGTTTCTTTAATGAAATTCAAATGGAGAATCGTTTCGTCGCAAGAAGCATGAGCATAGATCAGAAATTTGATGAAGTCAGCCTTATATCTTCTTCTTCCATAACCTTCGACGATGGATGCAGTAATCCCTTTTGAAGATCTTCTCACCTGACTTCCTTCTTCGTACAATTCATAATTCGGAAGCGCCATTGAATACCTATGTATTTTCACAGCAAGATCAAATGATATTTTATATATGTCCAATTCTTTGTAACTTTTCATCACATTGATTGATTCGTGTTGTTGACAAATGAAATATTCAGATAGATTGTACAACTCTTCTACAGGTTCAAACAATACGCAAATATCCTCTCACAACCTGCAACCCGCAACCCGCAAACCCGCAACACCGTAACCCGCAAAACTCTACAATCTTCTCATCTACCACAAATCTCTGCAAAAACTCCGTCTCGAGGGGCGAGAGGTCGAATTTTCGACTGGCTTCTTCGAGTAACTGATCTATCGTGCGGCCGGGTTCGTGCTTGCGCACTTCGGTGATCCACTTCACGGCTCTCCTTATGTCTTCACTGTCCGGTTGCACTGTCGTCATCTTCTCTTGTTCCTTTCCACATATTTGAATTTGCTTCTGCCATCATGACAACGAATCCAAATTTATATTTTTGGCTTTTCGTGTGAAAAGCAGTCGCCTGCTCGAAACCATAGGCAACCTGGAGCAATCGCTCCTCGTCAAAGTGTTTACCCAGGATCTGCAGTCCGATGGGAAGACCGTCAGAAGAGAAACCGCAAGGAAGGGATATGCCCGGAATACCCGCCAGATTGGCGGACAGGGTGAAGATGTCCGAAAGGTACATGGTCAACGGGTCGTTTACTTTCTCTCCGATTTTGAAGGCCGGCGTCGGCGCCACCGGCGTTAAAATGACATCACACTGTTCAAACGCTTTTTTAAAATCTTCCATGATCAACGTCCGCACCTGGCTGGCCTTACCATAATAGGCATCGTAGTATCCGGCCGACAGGCAGTAAGTGCCGATAATGATGCGCCGCTGTACTTCGGGAGCCGAAACCTTTTGAGCGTGTGCTGCGATACATTTCGATAAGGTCGGAGGGGCCTTTGTCCCGGTAGCCGTATTTGACGCCGTCATAACGGGCCAGGTTGGAGCTGGCCTCCGAGGGCGCAATCACGTAGTAAACGGCCACGACGTAACGCGTATGGGGCAGGGAAACGGGCACCCTTTCAGCGCCCAGGGCCTCGATCGTCCGGGTGGCCTCTTCCACGGCTGCGGAAACTTCCGGGTCGAGGCCTTCCATGCCGTAGTATTCCTGAGGGAGCCCAACCTTTAAACCCTTCAGGCTTTGACCGAGTGACGCGGTGTAATCCGGAACGTCCCTTGGCACCGAGGTGGAGTCGCCCGGATCGTAACCGGCAATGGCATTTAACAGCAGGGCGCCGTCGGTGACATCCTTGGCCAACGGCCCGATCTGATCCAACGAGGACGCAAAAGCGACCAGCCCGAATCGCGACACCCTGCCGTAGGTGGGCTTCAAACCGACCACACCGCAATGCGAAGCCGGCTGACGGATGGAACCGCCGGTATCTGAACCAAGCGCTGCCAGGCACATATCGGCGGCTACTGCCGCTGCCGATCCCCCGCTCGACCCCCCCGGGATGCGTGATAGATCCCATGGATTGTGGGTCAGCTTGAACCCCGAGTTTTCGGTGGACGACCCCATGGCAAACTCGTCCATATTCAGCTTTCCGGTGAAAACAGCCCCGGCTTGCCGCAGTCGCCCGATGACAAAAGCATCGTAAGGCGGTACAAAATTTTCCAAAATCCTGGAAGCACATGATGTACGAACGCCCTGGGTACAAATCAGATCCTTAATCGCTAGCGGGATGCCGGTGAGGGGCCGAATGTTTCCGGCGGCAATTAGGGCATCCGCATGCCGGGCCTGATCCAGGGCCTGATCGCCAGCCACAGTCAGATAGGCGCCCACTTTGTCGTCAACGGCATCGACTCTCTCCAGCACGGCCCGGGTAAGCTCCACGGCGCTGACTTCTTTCTTTCGCAGCAGACCATGGGCCTCGTGAATGGTTAATTCGTATAGGTTCATCAATTCATCCTTTTGTCGGTACCGTATACTTCCCGGACAAACACCTAACCCGCAACTCGCAACCCGTAACCCGCAACTCGCAACTCGCAACCCGCAACACGCAACCCGCAACTCGCAACCCGCAACTCGCAACTCGCAACTCGCAACCCGCAACTCGCAACCCGCTACTACCCCACAACCTTCGGCACGATAAAACTTCCACCATCCTTTTCGGGGGCGTTGGCCAAGGCCGTCTCCGTGTCGAGGTGATCTTTAAGAATGTCTTCTCTGAAAGCGTTGGTGAGAGCGATCGCATGCGAGGTCGGGCGGACATCTGCGGTATCGACGCTTTTCAACTGATCGACGTACGCCAGAATCGTGCCGATCTGATCGACAAATTTCTCTATCGCCGCATCGTCGAGATCAAGGCGGGCAAGATGGGCCACATGGAGGAGTTCCTCCTTGGTAATTTTCATATTTTCTCCCCTAACGGCACTGGTATTCTGTTTCACTTCCGGTCCACGACCATGGGGCGGAAGCCATCTTTTTTTAGCCGCCCGATCATGTCGGTTGTCGCCTCGCGGCTCTTGTATTGGCCGACACGGATGCGAAACCAAATCCCCTTGTCAGGCACGATGGCAATGGATTTGTATGCGGGATACCCCTTGTCGTTGAGTTTTTTTACCAACGCATCTGCATCGTCCAGAGCCTTCACGGATGCCACTTGAATGGTCATCTCTTTCGTATTTGCCGTCTTTTCGCCGACAGGCTTCACCGATTTTGGTACCGGAACGACTGTTTTTACTTCCGGTTTTTTGGCCGCAGATTTTGCCGCTGTTACCTTTTGTGCCTTCGGCGCAGATTTGGGCACAGACTCTTTTTTTTCACCTGGGGCCGCTTTGGCGTTTACGGATGTATTCTTCTCCTGCTTTATCACCGTAGATTTATTTAAAACCGTGCGCGGTTTTACTGCTGTAACCGAAACCGGTTCACTCTTCTTTAGTTCTTCGTAAAAACCGAGCGTTGTCTTTGTCTTCTCCTCGTCGGTCACAGCTTCCACCGGGGCCAACCGCTTTTTCACGTCGGCTGTTCGGAGTTCTTCAATCTCTCTGGAGAGTTTCTTAATATCGAACTTCACCGGAGCCGTCCCCCGTCCGACAAATACACCGAGGATGAACATCCACGCCGAAATAAATACAATCGTAAGGTATCGCCCCCATGCGATTCCGCGGATTTTTTCCTTCAAACCAATCTTTTTTTCATCTTTTTTACGACGGTTAGCCATTTTAAAAGCGTCGACTTAGTTAGTAACTCAACAGAATGCCATTCGTGTGACACGTGGTCTCAGATCAATCAATTATATGGTACAAGTAATAAATGACATCTTACAAGCGGCAAAGGATAAAGTCTTATATGCAAGGCGCGTGAGCTTTGGGGAGTGCGGCGTACATTTTGTACGCCGCAATGCCACAAAGTGAAACGCAACAAAGCAGATGGGCTTTATCCTTTGTCGTCTCTTTACATTTTTTCCGGCGCCCCAACCCCCAACAACCCCAATCCGTTGCGGATAACCTTTCGGACCGCCTCCACAAGATACAATCGTCCGCGGCTCAACACCGGGTCATCCGAAAGCACCCGGTGCTTGTTGTAATACGCGTGGAAAGCAGCAGCCAGGCTCATAAGAAAATATGTAATCCGGTGCGGCTCCAAATTCTCCGCGCTGACAGCAACGGTTTCCGGGTAACGGGCGAGGGTTTTGATCAACTGGATTTCCTCCGGTTCCTGGAGTAACGCCACGGCGTCGTCCTCCCACCGGATGTCTTCGATTCCCTGTTCGGTCGCCTTGCGGACGATACTCGAGATCCGGGCGTGCACGTACTGGACATAATAGACCGGGTTCTCGTTGGTCTGCTGTTTGGCGATCTCGAGGTCGAAATCGAGAGGGCTGTCATAATGCCGCGTTAGAAAAATAAAGCGGGCGGCGTCTTTTCCAACTTCGTCGATAACTTCCCGCAGGGTTACGAACTCGCCCGCCCGGGTGGACATGGCCACCGGTTCTCCCCCCCGAAGAAGGTTCACCAATTGAACCAGAATGACGTGGAATTGGCTGCGGTCATGGCCGCAGGCTTCGACAGCTGCCGTCATCCGTGGAATGTACCCATGATGATCCGCACCCCAGACATCGATGACCCGCTCAAGGCCGCGGGCATACTTGTCCTGATGGTAGGCGATGTCCGAGGCGAAATAAGTGGTCTGTCCGTTCCCACGAACGACAACGCGGTCTTTCTCATCCCCATATTTACTGGTTTTGAACCAGAGGGCACCGTCATGTTCGTATATGTTACCGTTGGCACGAAAATCTGTGATGATTTTATCCACCTTGCCGGAATCATACAGGCTCTGCTCGCTGAACCACTCATCGAATGCAACCCCAAAGACCTCGAGGTCATCGCGGATCCCGGCCAGAATCTCGTCCGCTGCAACGCGAGCACAGGTCAGGACAGCATCGATTTCCTCCTTGTGGAGGAGCCCTTCACCGTGCTGGTCTTTGATACGCACGGCGATATCGCGAATGTAATCCCCCTGGTAGCATTCTTCCGGAAAATCTACGGCCTCTCCCATCAGCTCCCGGTAGCGCAGGAAAACCGATCGCCCGAGGGTCTGAATCTGACGGCCGGAATCGTTGATGTAATATTCCCTCTGCACGTCATATCCGCAATATTCCAGAATGTTGGCGACGCTGTCACCGACGGCAGCCCCGCGGCCGTGGCCGACATGCAATGGTCCGGTGGGATTGGAACTGACGAACTCGACCTGAATTTTTTTTGCCCGACCGAGATCCGAAGCGCCATAACGATGATCGGAATCGTGGATTTCCCGCAGCACGGGATGCCAAGCAGCGGGCTTAAGGTAAAAATTGATAAATCCCGGCCCGGCAATGTCGACTTTATTCAACAACTTGTGCGTGTCGTTCAAATGTTCGACAATCACCTCGGCAATCTTGCGGGGCGACATTTTCTGCAGTGCTGGCATGAGCATGGCAAAGTTTGTTGAAAAATCGCCATGGACTTCCAGCTTGGGGACTTCGACATTCACCTCGGGAAAATCGGCGGAGGGCAAAAACCCTTTGTCATGGGCACGAGTGGCAGCCGCTTCGATCAGCTGTCTGATGGTGTCTTTCATAGGTGAAAACGCCAAATTTGTTCGATTAAGTGTAAAATTTTGATAGATAGTTAATTTTGCAGGCCAAGTCAAGAATACCGATCCACGGTAACGGGGAGATCCATAGGACGATGGTAATCATCCTTGTCAAAAAAACGCTGCGTTATTCGAACGTTGTCTTCTATATCACTTGTATCGCCCTTCCGTCATTCGGCGTTTATTTATTTTAGGAGCAATATAAACCTTGTAACCCTTCTTGATGATCGCAACCACTACCGCCAACCGTTTTTTATTGACACTCAAACCGGATGTATATACATCGAAATAAAACCGGTTGGTCGAAGCTGGCCTGATACGCGGATGATAGAATACTCAAAATCGGAAACCACGAGTGACGGGCGTCAAGAAGGCGTCGAAACCACGTGGCTTTTTGTCTTTAATTTTAAAATTTGAAACGGCCGCTTTCGGTTTGCAAAAGGAGGTTCTTTATGCGGAAGGGATTCATCTTGGTTTCGGTGTGTTCGACGCTATTGTGTTGGGCTTCTTCGGTTTGGGCCCATTTCGGAATGGTGATCCCCTCGGATTCCATGGTCATGCAGAAAGATAATCGCCGGGTCACCCTGCAACTGTCGTTTTCTCACCCCTTTGAAATGATCGGCATGGCGTTAGACAAACCGAAATCCTTCGGCGTGGTGGCCGGCGACAAGAAAGAAGATCTCGCCAGCGCCCTTAAACCGATAGAAGTCATGGATCAGCGTGCCTGGCAAACGGAATATGCCATAAAGCGACCGGGGGTCTACACGTTTTACATGGAACCGCAACCCTATTGGGAGCCGTCTGAAGATCTCTTCATTATCCACTACACCAAAACGGTGGTCACGGCCTTCGGCGACGATGAAGGCTGGGACGGTGAGGTTGGTTTGAAAACCGAGATCGTGCCCCTGTCGAAACCTTACGGTCTCTATGCCGGCAATGTCTTCCAAGGCATCGTCAAGTTGGCAGGCAAACCGGTACCGCATGCTGAAGTCGAAATTGAATACTACAACAAGGAAAAGAAGGCCGTTGCCCCAACCGATTACATGATCACCCAAACCATTAAAGCCGATCAGAACGGCATATTCACCTACGCGGCGCCCAGGGCTGGCTGGTGGGGTTTTGCCGCCTTGAATCACGCAGACTTCACAATCAAAAAGGACGGTCAGGACAAGGGGGTCGAAATCGGCGCCGTTCTATGGGTGCACTTCGAACCATGGACAGAAAAATGAAAACACCGCATGAGGGCAACGGTTGAGTAATATACCGGCCCCTTTTATGAAGGACAAAAAAGTGTGGGGGTTTTTCTTGACTCTGGTTCAATCAATGTGAAAAAGTCTGACAGAACAGGTACCCGGCGATTGCACCAAATATGGCAGATCGTATCGACGGTGCTCCTTTTTAACCAGCTCCTGAAAAGATCTCGTGAAATTTTCGGGGCGATCCGGATTGACGCGAAACGGGAATCCATGCATATTTCCGAAGGAGTCTTGTCCGCGCCGGTGCTGATTTCCGGCGGTGTTCTTGCCACCGCCGGAACGGTGATCGGCCTCAAAAAAATCGACTACGACAAAATCGCCCAAGTCGGCATCCTGGCAGCGGCCTTCTTCGTGGCATCTTTGGTACATGTGCCCCTCTTCGGCCCGGTCAGTATCCATTTGATCATGAACGGGATGGTGGGACTACTGCTGGGGTGGGCCGCGTTTCCGGCAATTGTGGTCGCCCTTCTGCTGCAGGCCGTTTTCTTTCAGTTCGGTGGGATTACCACGCTGGGCGTTAACACCGTTATTATGGCACTGCCGGCTGTCAGCGTTTATTATCTTTTTTCCCCGCTATTACAAAAAAGCCCAAAAATGCTTCTTGTCGCCGGATTCGGCTGTGGTTTTTTTGCGGTCCTCATGAGTGGTTTACTTGTTGGCCTCGCGCTCCTGTTCACGGGAGAAAATTTTCTAAATATTGCCAAACTGGTGGTAACGGCTCATCTGCCGGTCATGGTTATCGAAGGCATCGTAACGTCATTCAGCGTGGCGTTTCTTAAAAAGGTTCAGCCGGCCATGCTGCCATAAATCTATTCGATTAAGAGTCGATTTATATCAATGAGTCATAGGGAAGGTATCATCAACCGGGAGCGGAGGGAATGATCAGCGACTTCAGCGCGCATACTCATGCATAAGGCAACCTAACGAAAGAACAGTTTTCATAATAGTAAAGGACCTTTCACCATTGTGGTTACAACGCACAGTCGAGGTAGCCGCTGTTCTTTCCCAAAGCTGCCTAAAGTGCTCGCTTTCGCTGCTGATCGTTCCCCCCGCTCTGGGGCAGCATTTACGGGAAGAAATCCCCGATTGACGATATAAACACAAAAGCAGGCAGAATGCATCATGTTCTTTATGCACTTGATAATGCGGCGCCAAAGGAAAAATATCGGACAGATGTCACTCGTCATGGCTGTGATTTCGCTGCTCGTCTGCAGTCAGGCTATAGCTCACAATGTGACCGTTTTCGCATGGGTCGATGGGGAAACAGTGCACGTCGAGAGCAAATTCAGCGGTGGACGAAAGCCGGTGGCCGCACCCGTTGAAGTTTACGACTCCCAAGGCAAACTCCTTCTGAAGGGTGTGACGGACGACAAAGGCGAATTTTCCTTTAAAGTGCCCGAGATAACCGAAATGAAAGTCGTACTTCAGGCCGGTATGGGCCACAAGGGTGAGTGGACAATTTTGCTTTCAGACCTTGCAGGTCTCAGTATCGACACACCGCCTCAAGCGGCGGAACCCGACGCAAAGCCACCCCTCGCAACCGCTTCGGATCAAGCGATGGCTACGGCTCCCGGTGTGAGCGGCAATTTGGTACCCGCCGGATACGTGTCCACCGCCCAGATCCAGGAAGTCGTTGAGGAGGCATTGGACAAAAAGTTACAACCGGTCATGAAACTGCTGGTTGATACGCGTCAGAGTGGGCCTTCGGTCAACGATATTCTCGGCGGTATCGGGTACATCTTCGGTTTGATCGGTGTGGCCGCTTATTTCAGCGCCAAGCGCCGGAAATCTTGAATGATAGACCTTTCAGCCGGTGCGTGCCCTACTTAAAAAACCGGGCAATGGGTGCCCGTTTTCATTGAAACCTTGCGGTCCATAAATTCAGTCTGCCATATAATTGAGCAGGTTGTTGATTCGGTGCCCGATGTTCAACGAAACCTTCGCGATTGGCGATTCGGTCATTCACCAAATCGATCCGCGTTTCAAGGTGGTCGCTGCGGTCGTGTTTTCGTCTATTGTGGCCGTATCGTATCGGTTTCCCACCCTTCTCGCCGCACTTTTTGCGGCTGTCAGTTTGACATTGGCGGCACATCTGAATCTAAAAGCCGTTGCCCGGCGGCTATTGGTGGTCATCGTCTTTCTCGTTTTGCTGTGGATCCTTTTACCGTTAACCTTCGAAGGGAACGCCCTCACGCGTATCGGTCCGCTGACCGTTTCCAGACCCGGGGTGATTCTGGCCGCTCAGATCTCCCTCAAGTCGGTGGCCATTCTGCTGGCGTTCATCGCTCTTATCACGACCATGAACTTCACAACTTTTGGTCATGCGCTCGACCGATTGCACCTCTCGGGAAAATTCGTCCACCTTTTGCTGATGACCTATCGGTATATATTCGTCATCGAGCAGGAATACCAGCGCATGCTCCGGGCGGCAAAAATCCGCGGTTTTCGTCCGCGCGCAAACCTGCACACATATAAGACGTTTGCCTACTTCGTAGCCATGCTCTTTGTGCGCGCCGCATCCCGCGCCGACCGTGTCTATCGCGCCATGCGCTGCCGCGGTTTTAACGGTCGCCTGTATTGCCTGGCCGACTTTCCGCCCCGCCGCGCCAACTGGATTTTTGCAGGCGTTATGGCGGGTGCGGTCCTCGGGCTGGCACTGCTGGAGTGGGGCAGAAGCCTTTGAAAGATTTGCTTTTTAATTGACCTCAGATATACATAGTTGAACAATCAGGGCTTTTCCGTAGCCCCCGGAAAGGAAGGGGTGATCAGCGACTTCAGCGTGCAAACTCGCGCATATAGCAGCCTAAAGAAAAAACAGAATTCCATTATTGTAATAATCTGTTAGGGTATCAACAGCTATTGTTCCAGTCACATAATTCCTGGCTTTGACGCTGTTCTTTTATAACGCTGCCTAATGCGCTCATACAGTGCCCGCTTGCGCTGCTGATCACCCCTCCTTTCCAGTTTTGAGTAATTTTAGGACCAATCAATCTGATTAGGCTCGACACTTCATTTAAGGTCATACATCAATTGAATAAAACTCCGATCATAAAGCTTGACGGCATCTCTTTTTCATACCCGGGTGCGCCGACCGTGCTGCAGGATCTCGACTTTTCCCTTTTCGAGAGGGATCGCATCGGTCTCATTGCGCCCAATGGCAGCGGCAAGACCACACTTTTTCACATTATCATGGGGCTACTCAAGCCAACGGCGGGGCACATCGAAATTTTCGGACAGCGGGTGGTTGAGGAAAAGGACTTTGTCGCCGTGAGGCGCCAGATCGGGCTCCTTTTTCAAGATTCCGACGACCAGCTCTTCAGCCCGACGGTGTTGGAGGACGTCGCCTTCGGGCCACTCAATATTGGAAAAAGCAAAGAAGAGGCCATCGCAATATCCCGTAAAACCCTCTCGTTTCTGGGGCTCGAGGGATTTGAAGACCGAATCACGATCCGGCTCTCCGGCGGAGAGAAACGTCTGGTGTCGATGGCGACGGTACTGGCCATGGAGCCCCAGGCCATGCTTTTGGACGAACCGAGCGCCGGTCTAGACGAAGCGACCAAGATCAGGCTGATAGACATCTTGAAGAACCTCGACATCAGTTATGTCATCGTTTCCCATGAGTTCGATTTTCTTTCTGAAATCACCGATACGATCTACACTCTCCGAGAAGGCCGGATTCAGGTGGACACCGACGCCCACCTCCACGAACACGTGCATGCACACGAATACGGCACACACCCCCACAATCACAAATAAATTAGAGTGCCTTCGGGTTGATACAATCATCATCTTCCCCCCTGCTTGCGAAAACAGTGGGTCCGATTATACCGCTATTCATGAATTAATTCGGAAATACGGACGAGTGATATCAGTGGTTGTAGGACAAACGTTTAGAATAACGGAACGTTTGTCCTACAACCACGAAATATTGCAGACGCTTCGATGACCGATGGCGATGTCCATTACCTCGGTTGGCCATTGGAGGGGAGAGGTTCATGCTGGCATCTTCAACGGACACGCTGTCTATGGGCAGGTTTAGCTTGACACCTGCGCCGGTATTTCGTAAAGGATCAGAAAAAGTTCAGGTGCATATCGCCAATATGCTTAATAGGGAATCCCGTTAAAGTCGGGAGCGGTCCCGCCGCTGTAACCCCTGCCCTTGCAGAAAGACTTACCTGTTTACCGGATCAATGCCTCATAGCGAGCGCCGTTAATTGCGCAGCAGAAAAGGGTCATTGACCGGCAGACCGCCTTTCGAATGAACCCATTCAGCTTAAGTTTGCCACTGTTCCCCGCTACCGGAATGGGAAGGCTGCTGAATGGGCGGGGAAGCCAGAAGACCTGCCTGAATAATTGTCTGCCGGTTTATTACGGTCGAAAAGAACACCGGCGCCAGGGGGTCAAGAAAACTGGGTGCAGCCCTTCAAGTCTATTGGGATTTGAAGGGTTTTTTTATTTATAAGCCAGGAGATTGGCGCACCAAAGGACTATAGACGATGCCTGAATAAGGTTCCAGTATTTCAATTTGGATTTTGGAGTTTGTATTTTGGAGTTTGGATTGGCGGTATCGCTTTGCCTTTCGTTCTGATAAATCAGGCAGAATTCCTTAAAACCAAATTCTAAAATTCTCGGATTGTCCATATTAGATCCCAGATTTTGTTTCAAACGGGAATTATCTCATTGTCGACACCGGACACCACAAAGAGAAAATTTCAGAGCGCCTTCATCACTCAGGTGCTCGTTCTGGCGGGTCTGCTTTTCGCTGCGGTGATCACAGCGGCAACGATGGGCTATATTGCCATTCCACCGTCCGACGTCCTCAAAATCATCGCGGCCGCTCTTTCCGGGGATCCAGGAATGATGGCCGGTGTCGATGAACTCTTTCCCGTCGTGGTACTCGATGTCCGCCTGCCGCGTATCCTCGCGGCGACGATTGTGGGCAGCGGGCTGGCAATGTCAGGCGCCGTTTTTCAGGGGATTCTTCTCAACCCATTGGCCGATCCGTACACTCTGGGGGTATCGGCCGGGGCCGCGTTCGGTGCATCGGTGGCCATATTGCTCAACCTTGGTTTTCTGGGGACCTACTCGATCACCCTGTTCGCATTCTGCGGTGCCGTTGCGACACTGTTTTTCGTGATTTACCTGTCGGCGTCCGGGGAGGGACTTTCCTCCAACAACCTGATATTGTCCGGTATCATCGTCGCCGCCATTCTGTCAGCCGGCATCAGCTTTATGAAATACCTGGCCGATGAGCAGGTGGGCGTGATCATCTTCTGGCTTATGGGCAGCTTCGGCTCCAAAACCTGGGTTGACGTCGGCCTGGTCTTTGCCTTTGTTGTGTTCGGGTTTATGGTTTGTGTCTTTTTCGCCCGAGACTTGAACCTTATGTCCTTGGGAACACGTACCGCAGCCTCATTGGGGGTCGATACGCGCAGGGTGCCCCTGATTCTTCTGATCACCGCTTCACTGGTAGCGGGTGTCTGTGTGTCTATCAGCGGCATCATCGGTTTTGTCGGTCTTCTGGTGCCCCACATGGTGAGATTCATCACTGGGCCCGACAACCGGCGCTTGATTCCGGTATCGCTTTTGGTTGGCGCCATATTGCTTCTGAGCGCCGATACGATCACCCGGGCGGTGTTGCCGGCAGAAATCCCGATCGGCGTTTTGACCGCCCTCATCGGCGGCCCCTTTTTCTGTTACATATTCCGGAAACGACAGAAAGTGATGCGAAGCGATTGACCATGGCCTATGACGTCCGCAATGTCTCTTTTTTCTACGGAGATAAAAAGATCCTCGACGATGTTTCACTTGTCATGCCTCCGGGTAAATTCTATGGCATCGTTGGCCCTAACGGCTGCGGCAAAACCACCCTGCTGGACCTATTGATGCGACACAAGGAACCGACCCGGGGCCAGATTCTACTCAACGGAAAAGAGCTGGTCCATTTCCACAAAAAAAGTCTGTCACGGCAGACCGCGCTGGTTCCACAGAATTTTTACATCAATTTTCCGTATACGGCGGCAGAAATCGTCATGATGGGGCGCTATCCCCACATGCCGCGCTTCGCGGCCCCGTCTGAAGAAGACCACCGGATTGTCAGGGACGTGATGGAGAAAACCGATGTGGCGCAATTCGAACATCGCTTTGTGACCGCGTTGAGCGGCGGCGAACGCCAACGCGTGGTTTTCGCAAGAGCCCTGGCCCAGAGCACACCGGTGTTGCTCCTGGATGAAGCCTCATCCAACCTCGACATCAATCACACGTTGGGTCTTCTGGGCCTGGCCGCTGAGGGCGTAAACAAACGCGGCAAGACCGTCATCGCGGTGCTCCAGGACATCAACCTGGCGGCACTCTACTGCGATCATCTCATATTCATGAAAAACGGCGGGATCGTGGAACAGGGAAATATTGAGGCGGTTTTAAACCCGGAAACGATCAGCACCGTATTCAACGTGACGGCAAAAGTGTCCTTCGACCCGTTTTCGAATCGAAAACAGGTGGTCTTTCGCAAAGAGGCACCATCGGAAATGCCGAGCATGTCCTTCGACCAACGCAAAGTATAGTCGACAAGTGAACTTATTACCAAGAAATATTGGCAGGGTCGTCTTCTGCTCCTTTCTAACTTTTGGGGCGGTATTCTTTTCAAGCAGCAACACCTGCCAGGCCGACCCATCCCGTGTCGACAACCAGACGATACAGGACCAGGCCGGCCGCGAGGTCACTGTCGCGCAGCCGTTCCAGCGGATTATTTCCCTGTACGGCGCGCACACCGAAAACCTCTTCAAGCTCGGTACCGGTCGCCAGGTGATCGGGGTCTCCAAAAACGAGGCCTACCCGCCGGAAGCACTGCAGAAGCCGGTTTTTTCTTACCATGACGATCCCGAAAAATTTCTTGCCGCCCGTCCCGACCTGGTGCTGATCCGCCCCATGATCGACCGCGGATACCCCCAGCTGGTCGCTCGCCTCGAGGCCAGCGGCATAACGGTGATCTCACTGCAGCCATCCTCTGTGGATCAGTTGCGCATCTACTGGAAGATATTGGGTGTACTTACCGGACACCAGCAGCAGGCTCTGGCAATGATCAACCAGTTTGACAAGTCCGTGGCCGCATACAACTCCGTAGTGAGTAAAATCGCTCCGAAAAAAAAGGTCTTCTTTGAGGCCATCCACAGCAAGATGAAAACCTTTGCGCCCGGTTCAATGGCCATCTTTGTATTGCACACCGCCGGTGGTATCAATATCGCTGCCGATGCCGAACCGGTCCGGCGAACCAACATCGCCGCATACGGCAAGGAGCGGATCCTGTCACATGCAGACCGGATCGATGTCTACCTATCGCAATTCGGGGAGATGAACCGGCCAACAGTCGAAATGATCAAGAACGAGCCGGGGTTCAACGCCATCAAGGCGGTTCAGAACAACGAAGTCTATCTGATCGATGAAAGGATCGTTTCGCGGCCAACCCTGCGGCTGTTGGACGGGATTCGGGAAATCGGCAACACGCTTTACCCGGAGATATTCTCAAAGGAAGCGATAATCCATAACGGTAAGCAACCTTAACCCATTACATTTTTGAGGGCAAAATGACACGCAAATCTGGCATACTATACGGATTGGGTGTGGGACCGGGAGACCCCGAACTGATCACCCTGAAGGCCGCACGGATTCTCAACAGCGCGGATGTCGTCTACGCCGCGGCATCCACCAAAAACAGCTACAGCCTTGCCGTCTCCATAGCACGACCCCACATTCCGGATTTAACGCCGGTGAAGATGCTGCACTTCCCCATGACCAACGATGAGAAAAAGAAAATATCGGCCTGGAAGAAAAACGCCGCTATTCTGATCGAGGAGCTGAAGCGAAGCAAAGTAGTGGCCTTTATCACCCTGGGCGACTCCATGACCTACTCCACATACGGATATGTCCTGCAGTACATCCAAGAGCTGGCACCCGACGTATCGGTCATCAGCGTGCCGGGAATCACCTCTTACCAAGCAGCGTCCGCCTGTCTGAACAAACCCCTGGTTGAAAGCGAAGAGTCCTTATTGATCCTGTCGGGAGTCCATGGCGGCGATTGCCTCAGAAAATTCAATACGGCCCCCGACAACCTGGTTTTCATGAAAAGTTACCGCAACGTCAAAGATATCGTCAGTTGTTTGGAAGAATTTGACCTGGCGGATGGCAGTGTAGCCATACAGAAATGTGGACTGCCGGAACAGGAGATCATCACAGACGTCCGGGGACTCAAAAGCAGCCCACCCAATTACTGGACGCTGATTCTGGCCAAGCGGAAAAAAGGCGATGTCCCGCAAGAGAAGTAAACCACGCCTTCGCGCCGTCATTATCTCCCTGCTGGTCTCGGCCACCGCGCTGATCGTCGGATACTATGCGGTGGAAAGCATTCACTACCACTCGCTGTTCAAGCGGCTTTTCTGGCCGCTCTTGCGCCTGCTTTTTTTCATCGGGATCGGCTTGGTCATCGGGCAGGTCATCGAGGCAACGGGATGGACACGGTACCTGGCAGCGGTGGCGATGCCGGCCTTTCGCTATGGCCATCTCGGCCCCCATTGCAGTGCGGTGTTCACGACGGCATTTTTCTCCGGAGTGGCCGCCAATGCCATGCTGATGGAATTCTACAAAGATGGCACTATCTCACGCAAACAACTCTTTCTATCTAATCTCCTTAATCAGTTTCCGGCGTATTTTCTCCATCTTCCCACCACCTTCTTCATCGTCATCCCTCTCACCGGACGCGCCGGGGCTCTTTACTTCCTTCTGACCTTCCTGGCCGCCCTCATCAGATCGATCCTATTATTGATATACGGTCATTTCCGGCTTGAACAACCGGTCGCCACCGAATCGAAGCCTATAGAAAATATCGTTTCCGGCCCGCGCAGGAAGACAACCGGTATTTGGGAGGGCATCCGCCGCCGGTTGCCCGGTCGCCTGACCACCATCGCGGTATATGTGATCCCGATCTACATCGCGGTTTTCATGCTGAACGCCATGGGATTCTTCGAAACGATCCAGGCCGCGCTTGCTCGGTTCACTTCGGTGGCGTTCATCCCTCTGGAATCTTTATCGTTGGTGGTCATCAGTTTTGCCGCGGAGTTCACCTCCGGTTTCGCCGCCGCCGGCGCCCTGATGCAAGCCGGTGTCCTCACGACCAAGCAAACCGTTCTGGCCCTTCTCATCGGCAACATCATCGCCTTCCCGATCCGTGCCCTGCGCCACCAACTCCCCCACTACATGGGTATCTACGAGCCCAAAACAGGCCTTCAGCTTCTCTTGTTAGGACAGGGTGCCCGTATCGCCAGTCTCATCCTGATTGGATTTGTATACGCCATCGTGTTTTAACCCGCAATTTTCATGAATGTTTTTTTCTACACCCACCTATACCATCCTTCCGAATTCCGGAATGTATTTTTGAAACACGGTATTCTACTGTAGGACAGCTAGTTTTGTCGGGAAGTCAGGTTCTTTTTATCGCCGCACGGTGATGTGAAACCCGATATGTCTGAATCCAATTGCGGTGAGGCCTTTTCTATTTCGTGTCTCTTCGCCTTCACCCCTCTGCCAGTCACCACTTTGGTTTTTAATCCCTGGAAGTTGATGTGCTGGCTCTCAATTGCACATAACTATCCAGATATCGTTTCTGTATAGGATTTCATACACTTCAAATCACCAATTTGTATGCTAATCCATACAGTAATCCCTGTAGTATAAAGTCTGTTAATACGAATGTTACATATTTACAGATAGTTAAAAATTTTAAATATTTGGCATCCTGATTGCAATTTCTATCGCCATAATCATTAGATCAGTAACTGCTCTTCATTTTATAAGGTGAACAGATCAACATTTGATTCCGCCATGGTATTTCGGGAAATATTTTCTAAATACGGGGGCAGGGATTTTAGGGGACGATATAGAGCATGCTGGAAATTATAATGATGGTGATCCTGGCGATAATAGCCGTATTCACGATCTTCATAACAAAGTATTAAGCCCGGATATAAATAATTAGGAAACTTGCCAAATGAATAAATTTACCTGCCGTCAGAATATTGCAGAAACGAACATAAGTTGCATCCAGGGTCTTTTGATTTCAGCTTTCTTTGCTATCCCGATTTGGTTTCTGTTTAATAGCTTTGTTTTGTGGTTGTTACAATAGGGGAAATAAATGTCGACACCGCTGTCACTGCTCATTATAGGAATAGGATTAATCGCCATCGCCGCTATAATCAAGATAATAAAATTTGATTCACTCTCGCATTTGTGGTTTGAGTTTAAGAAATCATTAGGTCTCCACAACTCCACGCCACGCTGAAGACTATGCAACTCCCCTTAAGTGTATCTCCAACGCCCCAGCAGAAGATTCGTTTTTCCAACTGGCCACACTAAACCAAAACTGATCGTCTTTCCAAATCATACCCCTTTTGCTATCCAGTGTCGATCCGCGCTGCTATAAATTGCAACCCTTCAGAGGTAAGCTGTTACCGACAATTTCGGTAAGCTATTCGCCTTCCCTCATCATTGAAATATCTAAAGGAAATTTATTGCAGAGGGCAACGATGAAAGATACAATCCCTGACCGACTGTTTATCAAACGTCTCCTTGGTATCGTATTTATAATATTGATTTTATCAATATTTCTAATCGGAGCGGATACTCTTCGCCGCGACCAAATACCCAGCGGATCGGATTTAACGAACATACGCTGCGCCGGAAGGATCGTCAGAACCGGTGATCTCATGCGGGATGTCAGGGACCGATGCGGGGAACCGATGCGAGAAACCCGGATGGCGAACGAGCCGCACGAAGTCTGGATTTACCGTTTCGAGCAGTCGAATTTTATCCAATATTTTGCTTTT
The DNA here is from genome assembly GCA_963848135.1 of uncultured delta proteobacterium. Classification (GTDB taxonomy): domain Bacteria; phylum Desulfobacterota; class Desulfobacteria; order Desulfobacterales; family SG8-13; genus JARFQH01. The sequence continues at coordinate 601,235 of CAWKCK010000003.1, read as the reverse complement.
ATTCATCAAAGACTTCAAAGAATTTACCAGGTGTCCTGCCGGGGCGACAACCCCGACTGTGAATAACTCCCTTCTCTTTGTCCATTATTTCGAAACTCGCCTGATCCCCGAATGGCTTATCTGCACTATTCGTGGAATATGCTATCAGCAATTTAGCGTTAATCCCCCTATATCCCTTATCAAATTTTCAAAAAATAAGGTTCTTCTCCCGATTAGTGGGAGAAAGCCTGGTAGATTTTTAATGTAAAGTAGCGTAAATCGTGGAACCCATAGGCTTTACGTTTAATGACCTTTATTTTGTTATTTACCCCTTCAAGTTTACCGGTATGAATGGGGTAATCACAGTGGTTGAGGATACCGTAGATATATCGTTCCAGAGTTTTAGCAAAGGCGTTTACAGATGGATGATTCAAGGATCGAGCCAGTGAGCACCAGTCATCAAGTGCCTTGATCGCCCAGGTTCGTGAACGGTAAGTCCAGATATGTTTGAGCTTCTCTTTTAGGATCATGACAGTGTTGATGGTTTCGTTTAGTGCCAGAAGTTCTTTGAGATGCTGCCTTTGCTCCTGGGTCTTCAGATTTTTTCGGTTTTTCAGCAACAGATACTTGGTGCCTTTGTAAACGTTTTTATCTTCCTTGGCGGCATTGCGATATTCGCTGTTTCGTACTTTGTCGATGACGCGATTAAATTTGGCGACCACATGGAACAGATCGAACACGATTTTAGCGTGAGGCACTTTTTTTTAACGGCTTTGATGAACGGCTTCCACATGTCCATCACAACCGCCTCGATGCCGGCGAGTTGCTTCCGGCTGAGCTGATTGAAAAAGCGTTTGAGCGTGTCGGCCTGGCGATGTTTTCCGACATAGACCACCCGGCCGCTCAGATAATCCAGGACCACCGTCAGGTAGCGATGGCCCTTGCGCACGGAGATCTCGTCTACCGCCAAAATACGCAGGCCGTTTAAATCGGGCTGCCCGTAGTCGTGCTCCAAGTAATATTTGTCGATGTTCTTGACCGTTTTCCAATTCAACCCCAGGTGCCGAGCGACCTCGGAGACGGTCATAAATCGGCATAATTGATATACGTAACGCGCCATCCGTTGGGTGACTCTCAAATAGGGATGAAAGAGCTCCAGATCCTCGATATGAATGCCATGGCAGTGAGCGCAGAACACTTTGCGGTAGCGACAAGCCAGCCAGACCCGGGCGGTGGCCATGTTCAGGTCCCGCACCTTGCGCTGGGTCCAGCTGTGAACGCCAGTGGCCCTGCGGCCGCAGCCGTGGCAGACTGGTGCATAGCGTCCGTCGGGCTGCATCTGGATGTGTGCAGTGCCGGCATCGGCTGTAACACTCTGATTGGTAATTTTGATTCGACCAAAAGGGAAATAAGGTGCTATGGTGGGAACGGACATCGCAGGCCTCCTTTGGATATGTTTTTTCTTGGGCGAAAAAACCAATACCCATAAGAGATACCGGATGTCCATTCTGTTTTAATCTATTACACACTTTTTTTGCCCTGCTTCACTACAACTAATTCGGATATGATCCAAAAATAATAACATTACACTTGCTTTTTAAGGCGAACTCATTCACTGGTGATTGTTATTAATTCTGTGATTCTTTCTATCCTTCTCGAATAACTATTTACATGCCAACTAAAAACGCACTCTACGTCAGAAGTGAATTTGTCGGTGCGCTTTCGGCCGCAATTATCACCCTTCCTATGGCGATTGGCTACGGCGTTACCGCCTTCGCGCCACTGGGTAAGGAATTCTTTCCCACCGCGGCCCTCATCGGGTTGAATGCCGCAATCATCGGTGGCTTTTTCGCCGCCTTTTTCGGTGGAACCCCGGCACAAATATCTGGCCCCAAGGCGCCACTCACACTAATATTGGCTTCGGTTGTGATCATCCTTGTTAGCGGTTCTCACCTTCCCCCGCAGCTGGCCTCAAACCAATCCGTGATCGTCGGGCTGACCATGATTTGTGTTTTGATCGGCGGTGTCGCCCAAATACTGTTCGGATATTTCAAACTGGGCAACATAGTAAAATATGTCCCCCATCCGGTGGTGGCTGGATTCATGAATGGCATTGCCCTACTACTGATCTGGAAACAACTGCCCGCCTTATTTGGTCTGCAGAATGGCATCGGCCTGAAAGAAATTCTGGCCGAATCCGCCATCGTGAACCCGATAGCTGTAATTACCGGTTTGGTGACAGTGATATCCATTTTTCTGTCCAGAACGTACATAAAGCGAGTCCCGTCATTGCTGTTCGGATTTCTCAGCGGTACCGGTGTCTACCTCGTCATTTGGCTTGTCTTGAAATCACCAGACCTCCCCCCTTCCATCGGTAATCTTCAAGCATCCATTCCCGGTCCGGTAGCATTTGTTCATATCTTTCGTCAGATCAAGAGCGTCTTTTCTCCGGCACTGATATCCGAACTGGTCGCATACGGAATCGTACTCGGCCTGATCGGCTCCATGGAATCTCTTTTCAGTTCAGTCGTCATGGATAGCCTTAACAGCAGGCGGCACGATAGTAACCGGGAACTCGTCGGACAGGGCGTCGGCAACGTCATTGCTTCGTTTTTCGGCGCGCTGTTCTCAGCAGCATCGATTCCGAGATCGGTTGCCAATTTTCGTGCCGGTGCGCGTGGCAGAATGTCGGGCATGCTGTGCAGTTTTCTGCTTCTGATAATATTCTTGACCATGGCGCCCCTGATCGGACGGATACCCCTGGCCGTATTTTCCGGCATCATCATTGCTGTCGGTATTAACCTTTTCGATCGCTCGACAGTTCGCATGCTAAAATCTCTGCAGCGCCCCAACGCATTCCGGAAAGACATTTTGGTCACCCTCATCATCAATATCAGTGTGGCCGTTATTACGGTAAGCGCCAATCTTATGACTGCCGTTATCATCGGATTGGCCATTTCAACCGCCTATTTTGTAACCAAGATGGGGACTTCGATCGTTCGGCGTCAATACTCTGGGAATCGCGTCACCTCAAATAAAGTCCGGGTCCTCGATCAATGTCAGTACCTCAAGGAAAACGGTCATAAAATTCGGGTGTTCGAGCTTCAAGGTCCCATATTTTTCGGATCGGCGGATCGCCTTGCCCAGGTTATCGAAACCGAGGTTTCCGGAATAGACTACTGCATACTGGATATGAAACATGTCAATGAAATCGACAGCACCGGTGCCAATATACTCATCCGGCTGGCAAGAAGCATCAAAAACCGTAACAAATGTCTGCTGATCAGCCACATAGAAAATGACAATTCATTGTGGGGATTTCTGGATGCCATTGGTGCTGTCAGCGCCCTGCCCACGGAATACTTTTTTGTCGATACGGACAAGGCGCTTGAATGGGCGGAAGACGAACTTTTAAAAAGTTACCCGGCAACTGGTGAAACGGATCCGGGTCAAGTAGAAACCCAGGACATCCTCAAAGGGTTGAGTTCAAGCGACCTGGAGGTATTCAAGTCGAAGCTGGATCGAATGACATTTGTAAAGGGAGAGTATATCATACGAGAGGGGCAAACTGAGTGCGACTTATTCCTGCTCACCCGCGGTGAGGTGTGCGTCGGATTGAACCTTCCCAGCAGTAACCGCAAAAAAAGATTGTTTACTTATAGTGCCGGAACGATCTTCGGGGAAGTGGCCTTTCTGGACGGAAAACCGCGATCTGCCGATGTATGGGCGGAAGACAATTGTGAAGTTCATCGGCTGTCACAATCCGATTTTCAGTCGCTCTGCCGAAATTTCCCCCATGTCGCGGCCAAATTTTTGACAAATATTGCCTTAGTGCTGAGTCAGCGGCTACGGGTTCGCACCGATGAAATCAGGATGCTGGAAGACAGGTAACGGACGGGGCTGGCTCTCCCGCCGGCCTTTAATCTTGGCAAGTACTTATCAGGCGTATCTTTAATCGTGACAGCACTCCATCTGTACATCGGAATCTATTATTAAAAAACAGTATAACACTTATCATTTCAAAAGATGTTCAGTGAAGACGACATCGCGCCCCTTGATTCCTACGGCCTGAAAGTTTCAAATCCGGTGGGAAAATACCGCTGCAGGATTTCTTCGAGCTTCCGGTGTGGTTTGTCATGGTCGCCGTTGATTAAATCTTCAAAAAGAGGCCGGGAAATCAAGACGAATGCGTCGACCAACATCGGGTCGAGATGGCAACCACGCTTCTTTTTGAGGGTGTCGATGGCTATTTCAAAGTCAATCGGTTCTTTGTAGGGCCGCTTTGACGTCAAGGCATCAAACACATCCGCGATGGCGAAAATCCGAGCGGTAACCGGTATGTTTTCTCCACCAATACCGGCAGGATATCCATCGCCGGCGTACTTCTCATGGTGATACCCTACAACCTGGGTGGCATCCTTTAACCAAACCGAGCGCTCGACGATGTCCACCCCGTGTTTTACATGGCTTTTCATCACTTCGAATTCCTCATCCGTGAGTCGGTTCGGTTTCATCAGGATGCGATCACTGATCCCGATCTTCCCCACATCATGGAGGAAGGCGCCCTTGATCAGAGATCTGATGGACCGGCGATCCAGCCCGACAGCCTCCGCGAGGCGGACCGCATAGATGGTGACACGGTAATTGTGGATATCGGTTTCACTATCGCGTTTGGCAATCGCACTGCCAAGCACGCGCAGGGTTTCCAGGTTGGAATCCAGAAGGCCGTCTGTCACCCTGGTCAGCTTGCCGATCAGGGAAAGGATTACTGGATACAAGAAGGCGGTGACGACGAAAACGATCAGGATCACCTCGACGACGGTTTTGACAATCCGGTTCTCGATTTCGTCCACCGTGTCCGGGTTGACAGCGACCATTCCTTCCGCATGGGCCACCACCTCACGGCGGCTGTTGGTCAGAGGAATAGCGACATGAACATACATCTCACCGTCGATCCGCATGACATCGAACCATGTTTTTCCATTGTGTGCCCGTGCACGGTGAAATTTCTCCAGGTCCCTTTGGACCGCGGTGATGTGGACAAAACCGCCATCGGCCGCGGTGGCCAATTTTCGATCGACGGAATCGTAAATGCTCACACAGACCAGATGTCCGATGAATTGTTTGAGGTTTCCGGCAATGAAAAGGATGTCTAGTTCCTGTTGCAGCGCCTCGCGATCGGCAAGCCCCGGCGTGTCGAGCAGTTCGATGATCTGATCGTTGAAACGCATAGCGATCTGGTTGGCACGGTTGCTGACAATATTTCCCACCTTGCTGCGTTCGTTGAAAAAGACCACAACGGCAAGAATCGCAGCAATGACAGCCGAAGCCAAAGCCAACCGCAGAAGCAGTTGTTTTTGGAAGGACGTATTGGTCGTAAGCCCGCTACTTTTTTTCAGATTAACCGCACGGTTGTTTTGAAAAAATGAAAATGCCATTGTCTTTGGTTTTGGTATTTTGGAATTTATTTTAGAAACGCGGTCTAAAACAGCAAAATTAGCTCTAATTTGGAATGCTAAAATTGAACGGGCCGATCTGGTTTGATCGGCCCGTTAACTTATCAGCTCAAGCGAAGTAGGAATAATTGCAGTCGGACGCTTCTTTGTATCAATTCAGAACTGCGTTTGTCAATCGGAATGTATGGTTGTCATTTATAAGGCCTTGCTAAAAAACGCGCTCAGACAGGGTACAGAAATCGTTTCCGTCCATCAATACGACAAGCTAAATTCATATGTGTCGACCATTGCTTCCCAAGCGGTCTGGTAACGGTCCATGGCCTCACGGAGCAACGGTATCCGGATGAGGGCCGTCGATTCAATTTTATTCATCAGTGGTGATTTATCTCCATTTTCCTTCAGCCGGTCAACACAATCAAACACGTCGAGGCAAAATGTAATTTTACGGGCGATGTCCGGTGCCGGAGACCGATATTTGTAAGTTTGGCGGAGAAAACGAAGGTGCGTGACCTGCTCGGGGACAATATCGAGATAGTCATTAAACAACGTGAACAGTGCGCGACGAGAACTCTCAATTTCCTCCAAGTTGCGCGATATTGACGTCGGCCAATCCTCTTTAAGGGCTTTTCGAAGCAAGACGATTTCCCGGGGTAGCGCGGCCCGCGAATATTCATCCGGCTTTCTAAAAAAAAGGTGGGTTGACGGGTTACATTTTTTATTGAAGATTCTTAAACCGATCTTTTTATGGATATCCGTCATGTGCGCAATATCGGTTTGCAGAATACTTTCGGCTTTGGCCTGCAGCAACGCCAACATGATGTGAAAATCAGACGGTTCCTGTTCAGCGAGCAGTTTCTGCAAACACCCAATATCTCCTTCGAGGCAAACCGACATCAGCTCTCGCACCAGTAATGGTGCTTCCGCACCTTTTAAAAATTTGCGAATTTTAATTGCCTTGGCGACCTGATAGGCCAACACGACCATAAACACAACAAAGATCAATATTGTGCCTTCCAGGCCGTGTCTCAACTTAGAAGAAAAATCCAGTTTCATCAGGATGGGATAGAGCACAACTATCAGCAGCAGTCCGGCAAACGCCGAAAATATGAGGGGCCCCGCCAGGATACCTTTTTTATTGTTAGGGATGACAGTCTGTTTGAGCAACGACGACTTTAGCATGAACGAGGCAATCCCGAGCGGGAAGTTTTAATTGCCGATGGTACATCTGATACGATGATCATTTAAGCAGGAATACAGGAATATCAGAGGTATCAAGTTCTGGAATAATGCAGCGTTCGGCTGATCGTGCCCTGCCGGCGAAATTATAAAGGGTCACTTTCCGGACAAGTCTGCCGGTCCCGGCAAAACCTGAAATCTCTGCTTACCCGATCCGCCTCTGGCGATCATTCTGGGTTCGGACAAGCTGATCACCTCACCATCTTTTTTAACGACGGTGTGATCATCCATTACCAGGAACTCGAGGCGCTCCATAACCTGATTGCGGTATTGGTACTGGTAATCCATATGCTTTTTTCTCAGTCTGTAGTTAATAAAAAGCCAAATACCGCCAAATACAACACCAGCAACCAGGAGCACGCCACCGGCAATGAGAAGATACTGGACCATTTTTTCGCTGGCATTGACCACGAACATCAAAATAACGTCCATCTTATATACAATCAGCGCACCGATCAGCAGCAACAGCATAATAAATAAAAAAGGCAGTTTGCGTGTTGTATAGAGAAACGAATTGAATTTCAGCAGATAGGATTTGTTCTCCTGATTCCCGGCGACCAGGGTTTCATCTTTTTCATTGGCTTTCGCGTCACCAAAGCAAAAGTAATTGAACGCTAAAACCAAAAGGCCAAGTAAAAAAGTGAATGCCACCGGCACGGTAAACGCCAGGAAGAAATAGAGTTTCCATGGAAATGGCTGTTCTGTTGGGGTTATGGTACCGATATAGGTAACAAGAAAAATCAACACCTCTATCCCGACAACGATGTAAAGATAGTTTAAAAAATAACTTCGCAGCTGTATTTCGTCAAAGAGACTGGCAACGCCTACCAGTTTACCCTTTTTAAGTTTTTTCTTCATTGGATTACCTAAGTTTCATATTGTGGCAATTGGCGGGAGAGCCTCATGCCGGCGGTGGTATTGTCGACACGCGCATCCACTACTGCGGCCGGCGTGTCTCCACATCCGCAGACGTGGAGACGTCGTTAAGAAGATACCCGGGTTCATCTGTTTCAATGTATTTGATCCCTTTATCAGATACGGTATTGCCCTGTTTGTCAATGACGGTGTCATCATTGAGAACAAGCAGCCCAAGTTGCTCCATAATGTCCTTTTTATACTGATACTGAAACTCCATATACTTTTTCCGCAACCGGTAACTGGCGATAATCCACACGAGGCTGAATATGAATGCACCCGCCAGAATGGCACCGGCGGCAATCATCGCGTACCATGCTGTTTTTTCCCCAAAACTGATAAAAAAATTGAAAATAGCTTCCATTTTGTAAACGATGAAAGCAACCGCAATAAGAAGCGCAATTTTTATAAAAAGGGGCAAGCGCCAGACGTGCTGCAGGTATATGCTCTGCTTCGGTCCTATGGATTCCGTGGCCCCTTCGGGGTCTGAATCGGGGCGGTCTTCTTCGATAGGATCCTTTCCAAAAACAAATTTGTTGAAGGCAATAATGAACACACCCAGAAGAAAGGTGAGTGCCAATGGTATGGAAAATGCCATCAGGAAGTAAAATTTAACCGGAAACTGGCCCCCCATATTCCCGAGAAAGGTGAGCCATAGGATGAGGACTTCGACCCCAACCATGAAATAAACATAGGTAATAAAATATTTTTTTATCTGAGTCGCCTCAAATAAGCCGGCAATACCGACAAAATCGCTTTTTGGTTTTTTATCCATAGCCCCTATCACGCGACGCTGGTTTCAAGACCCGGGTTCGACTCTCCAGAACTGTCGAAAACGAGAATTTTTAGAATAACAGTAACTACCCAAAAAATGAGCCTAACTTAACATATTTAGTAAGGCTTATCGGAACTGTCAACCCGATTTAATACCGAACATGGCGGAACCGCGGGATTGTCAGGGGAATATCTGGCGGAATCAGACGACATAATCGCCCGGCATGTGGGCTATATTCAGTCCCAAGCGGTGCCTGATATACCAAGCAAAATGGGAGCACTGACACGGTGTCCCACTCCGGCAGTGTTTCGTATTGCAGATACGAACGGACTGTTATATAAAACCGAAATCGTCAATAGACCCATATATTTCGCGGAACTTCAATTGCCAGTAAGGTCTACGCTATGTTGTTTAACTCGCAAGAATTTTTGCTAATTTTTTTACCCCTCACGCTCATACTCTATTTTGCCTTCGCTAAAAAAGAAACCCTGCGCATCTGGGTTCTGATTTCGGCATCTTTGGTTTTTTATGCTTATTGGGACCTTCGGTTCCTGCCCTTGCTCGTTATCTCTGTGGCCTTCAACTGGTTTTGTTCAAAATGGCATGCATTATATCCAAACAAAACGATTTTATTTGCCGGCGTCGCTGTGAATCTATTGATCATCGGCTTTTTTAAGTATACGGATTTTATCCTTGGCAACGTTTCCGCAACATCTGGTATCGAGTTCGCGCCCTGGAATATTATTCTGCCCCTGGGCATCAGTTTTTTTACGTTTCAACAAATTTCCTACCTGGTCGATTTAAAGAGGGGTACTGCACCCATTTATCCTTTCCATAAGTACGTGCTCTATGTCACCTTTTTCCCGCAGCTAATTGCCGGACCGATCGTTCGACACAATGAAATTATTGCCCAGTATGCTTTCGATCCTTTTAGAGACGGCGTCTATGAACGCCTGTCGAGGGGATTTAGCCTGCTATTCATCGGCCTTTTCAAAAAAATGATCCTCGCCGATACCATGGCGGAAACCGCCAGTTTTCTGTTCAACGATGCCGCCACCGGAAATACGCTGTCATTCTATGGATCGTGGGTGGCTGCGGCGGCTTACACGCTTCAAATATATTATGACTTTTCGGGATATTCCGATATGGCCATCGGGTTGGGCTTAATGTTCGGCCTGACCATACCCATAAACTTCAATGCGCCCTATCTGGCGATATCCATAAGAGATTTCTGGCGGCGCTGGCACATCACCCTCTCCCGATTTTTGCGGGATTACCTTTACATTCCGATGGGCGGAAATCGGTTCGGCCTGTCGCGACAGGTTGTGGCTTTGATGGTGACGATGCTACTCGGTGGATTGTGGCACGGTGCCGGTTGGACGTTTGTCATCTGGGGTGGACTTCATGGCCTGGCTCTGGTTCTCAACCACTTTTGGGAAAAAACTGGCATACCGATGCCCAAATCAATCGGCTGGGTTTTAACTTTAGCGTTTGTCATGTTCGGCTGGGTCATTTTTCGTGCCGATAACCTGGAAACGGCCAGCACGATAATGCGGTCGATGGTGGGTTTCAATGGCTTTTCATTTAATTTACCCGATATCAATCCACCGGGACAAATCCTTTATTATGCCTTACCGGCATTCATCGGACCGACCAGTCAACGCTTGGCGACACACTGGCTTCGCCCTCGGCCGATTTATGCCGTAATCGTTGCCTGTGCTTTATTTTACTTGGCCCTCAGAGCCGGTGATGGAAATTACAGTGAATTCATCTATTTCCAATTCTGATGCCCCTTGGAAAAGGTTTTTCAGGATATTGATTATTTCTCTTATCAGCCTTTTTACCGCCGGATACCTGTTTATACTGATTATAGATCCTTATGGCATGTTGCCGATATCGTTTGACTTTGATCGGGGCACGATTACCGCAGAACAACGCTTTTTTTATCCGAACCTGGCCCAAAAAACGCAGTTCGACAGCACCATCATTGGAACTTCAACAATTCGATTGCTCAATCCGGATGACTTGAACCCACTTCTGGAAAGCAAATTCGTAAACCTGGCCATGAATGCGGCATCCGTGTTTGAACAGGAAGCTATCTTCAATGTCTTTATAAGGTCCCATCCGAATCCCAAAACGGTAATTTTCGATGCGGATCTGGCTTATTTCGATAAAAACAACTATTCGCCACATATTGGCACAGTAAAATCTGAGCATTTCCCTGAATGGATGTACGATGAAAACCCCTTCAACGATTTGCTGCCCTATAACTGGCGAACGATGCAAATCACCATAAAACAGTTTAAATGCATCACGGGAATGAAGCCATCTAAATTTCGGGTCGACGGTTATGAAGATTATACAAAGTCAATGTTCTCACATGATATCGATCATATAAGGGAAATTATTTACGGATCAAAGACACCGAAAGAAAAAAGTCCCGTGGAACCTCCGGTCCATGCCTCCCCGAAACTAATTCAATCTTTTGAGTTTCCGGCTATAGCTCATTTGGATCGGATGCTTAACCAATTGCCGGACACGACAAATAAAATTGTCATCATCCCGCCGTTTCATCATTATCGCCAAGCCGCGCCCGGATCTATGGATGCCCTTAAGTGGGAAGAATTCAAACGCCGCCTGACTGAAGTCACCTGCCGATATGAAAATGCGCTGCTGATTGACTTTATGATCAAATCGCCAATCACCACGAAGGATGAAAATTACTTTGATCATATCCACTATACGGTGCCGATCGCAAAGGAAATGGCGCGCGCAATAGCCAGAGAGGTGGTTTCACAGGCCAACAGTCCGAATTATACCCGGTACTGCAACAGTATCAAGGCCGCACCAGCCCAGACCGCTGTGTTGGATGACTTTATACCGAAATAAAAGGATACAGCACTTGTTCCTATTACAGAATTCATCATTTTACCTCTTTCAACCGGGACCAGTGATACATTTTTTGGGTTCGGCTCCCCGTTTGATATTATTCCAACTTTTTTCTACTGGTTGGTTCTGTAATAACTTATAATGATATTAATGAGATCGGTTTCTTTCGGTTGTGGAGACTGTCGTGACAGCAACGATATCCAATCCTGATAACCAATGGAAACGGTTTTTCAAGGTATTGATCATTTCTCTTATCGGCCTTTTTGCCGCCGGATACCTGTTTGTGTTAGTTGTCGATCCTTACGGTATTATACCCGTATCACTGAGTAAAGATCGCGGCTTTGCCACAGATCCTCGTTTCTTCTTGCCGAATTTAGCAAAAAGGCGGCAGTTCGACAGTGCCATCATCGGAACATCGACGGTTCGTTTGCTCAACCCGGAAGATTTGAACTCACTATTAAATGGCCGCTTCGTCAACTTGGCGATGAACGCTGCTTTCCTGTCCGAGCAGAAGGCCATTTTGGATGTCTTTTTAAAATATCACCCAGACCCTAAATCTGTTGTCATCGGTGTGGATCATCTCAACTTTGATAGCAGCAACTATCATGCAAAATACCTTGACCGGTTGCCAGAGCCATTCCCGAAATGGTTGTATGATGATACGTATGTCAATGACCTGCCGCCCTATAATTGGCGTACAATCCAGCAAGCCATCAAACAGCTCCGGGGCCTTACGGGTATGACGACATTTAAGTACCGATTCGACGGTTACGAGGATTTTACCAAGCAACGTCCATATGATGTCGACCGAGCAAGGAAAATCATTTACGGTTCCAAGACGCCAAAAAATAAAGTATCTTTAGAGCCTCCGATCCAGACCACTGCAGAGCAGCTCGAGGCTTTCAAATTCCCAGCGGTTGGCCATCTGGAAAAAATGCTTAACCGTTTGCCGAAAAGTACGCTCAAAGTTGTTATTTTCCCTCCGTTTCACTATTATCACCAGGCTGCACCGGGCTCTATGGATGACATTAAATGGAAAGAATTCAAACGTCGCGTTGCAGCTATTGTATGCCGTTACCCGAATACGGCCCTCATCGATTTTATGATTAAATCGCCGATCACGACCCGGGATGAAAATTTTCTGGATCAAATCCATTACTCGGTTCCGGTTGCAGAAATAATCGCCCAATCGATTGCCATGGGGACATTTACACAAACCGAGATGCCTTTTTTCCATCGTTATTGTAACAACGTAACCAATGCCTTTAACTAATAGGGTCGTTTTAGTATGTGGAAATACGTTCACCCTCTCCGCTTCAACATCACAACGCATTATTCAATAGCTGGATACAGGGCGTTTTAAACTCACAATGGCAACACGATATAGATCGATTAAAAAAGGGGCCACGGTATCAACCGTAACCCCTTGAATTTTCTGGTAGGCACGACTGGATTTGAACCAGCGACTTCTACCGTGTCAGGGTAGCGCTCTCCCCCTGAGCTACGTGCCTATTGTGCGGTTTTTGTTACCACCGGTTGTCTCGACTGTCAAGCAGAATCAAAACGCTGATTCTTTGCGGATTCTCTTCTGTTTCGCCGGATTTATTGCTGCTGAACCGAACCCGGCCCGTATGGAACGAGCTGGACCCGCAAGCGGTCTTCTGAAACATCGTAAATGTTAATTCCAAAGGTTTCAAAGGGTTGGATCATCATGGCATCCGCTAACTCCCGTGTTTTCCCCCTGTAAGCGATTCTCAGGGTCGCATCGTCGGCTTTGAGTTCCTTCACCTGCACGTCTTCGACCCCCGACAATGATGTCAGCATCCGTCTAAATTGAACAAAATTGGCCAGATTGCGGGTTCCGGTCAGTTGGATTTCGACTTTGCCGGCCGCCAGCCCTTTCTTTTGCCAGGCGGCAGCCATTTGGGCGGACAACCCCTCTCCCGCCAGTTCTCCCGCGGCGCGCAGAGCTTCCCGGCTACCGGCAATGACATCCGCATTGGCCGTTACGGCGGTCTTGTCAACAGCGGTTATTTCCTCACCGGTGTCAATAAGATACGCACGGACAATAATCCCACCCTTGAATGACCGTAGATCCGAACCCATCATATTGGGGGCATTATCGGCCACGGCCCGGCCAATAACAACCGCATCGGCGCGAAGGCCCTTACCCAATTCAATCGCTTCTGCTACGGTAACCTGTGGTGCGTCCGGGACAGACTGTCGGGCCATGAGTTGGACCTGGGGTCCGTGCTCAACGATCCGGAATCCCTTTTCCCGCATCGTTTCGTCCATAGCCGACTCTGCGAGTGTTTTCTCAAAGGGCATATTTCGTCCCCACCAGTATTGGGGAAAGGGGGTTTCGAGATTCTGCTCGACTATGAAGAAAAGTACCGCCGGCATCTTCTCCTGGGTGAGAAGAACGCCGGAGCGGATCAGTTCGTTTTTGACCTTGCTTACGAAAACAGTGGCCTGAACAACGACGCGATACCCATTTTCCAGGCTCGATTCGGTAAGTACTTTGTAATCCTGGATAAATCGGCCGGGATTATCGAAAACGGTCTGGTTGAGTTTCTCATAATTCGCCACGATGGCATCCACTGTGAGCACATCCGCCACGGCAAGCCCGACAGCAGAAACCAGGCCGTTGGCAATCGCCTCTTTTCTGGCTGCGGTGATATTCTCCGTGGAGATGGTTTCCGTACCGATAACGACATAGGTTTGAGACGGCGGCTGGGCCGCGGCTTGAAAAGCGGCTAAAAATACGACCAGTACCATGATACTGAACGTTGTTTTCGGAAGTGTTTTTTTTCGGGCGAACATCATGGGTCCTTTGTTCCGGTTTAAAGTGGGTGTTTTAGGACGTATCTATTTTACCATATTTAGATTTTTCGAACCAGCGCATAGTCGGCGATGTCGTAAAGAAGCGCTTTATCCGGACCCGATCCGAAAGCCATGAGTGATTGTTTGGCTTTGCGAATGTAATTGGCCGCTTGAACACGGGTGTAGTCAATGCTTCCATAATTGGCGAGCCGTTCAACCAGCATCTCGAACTTCTCTCGGGAGAAGTTCTTATCTCGAAAAATACGCAGCATCCGATCGCGGTCTTCTGCCCCCGCTGTTTGTAAGGCATGAATGACCGGCAGGGTTAGTTTGCCTTCCCGCATGTCGGCACCGACACGTTTTCCCAGTGCGGCACTGTCAGCCGTATAGTCGAGCAGGTCATCAGCCATTTGAAATGCAAGCCCTAAATTCAATCCGAAATTATGTAACGCATCCTCTTTTTCAGGAGACACATTGGCCAAGATTGCGCTGGATCGGCAAGCACCCGCAAATAGAACCGCGGTCTTACGTCGGATAATTTCCAGGTACTCCGTTTCCGTTACGTCCACGGCACCCTTCCGCATGAGTTGGTGGATCTCTCCCTGGGACATGTTTTCGGTAATCTCCGCGATCACCCGAATGATTCGAGGAGAACCAGTCTCGGCGGCCAACACTAAGGACCGTGCCAGCAGATAATCTCCCACGAGAACAGCTGTCGCACTATCCCAGACGGCGTGGGCCACCGGGTTGCCTCTGCGGAATCTGGACCCATCGACAACATCATCATGCAACAGAGTCGCAGCATGCAGGAATTCGAAAATAGTTGAAAACTTATAGGCGTTCGCGCCGCCGTATCCGCAAAGCCTGGCACTGATGACCATCATCAGCGGACGCAACCGCTTGCCGCCGCTGAACAGAATGTGTCGGCCGATTTTCGACACCAACTCGAGATGGGGGCAAAGATTCCCGGCCAACGCGGACTCAATTTCAGTCAAATCCTGATTGACCCGCTCTAATATGCCGTTTTTCAGATTATTGTTCATGCCGTCACTCCCACCAGATCATACTCGAGCGTATCGGTAATTCTTACCGTCGTAAAGGAACCCGTTTGCAGATTATCGGCATGAATGTAAGTCATTCCGTCAACTTCCGGCGCCTGAAACTCGGTCCGTCCCGTGTATAAACCTTTCTCGGGGTGATTCTCGACCAGAACCGTCAGTGTCCGGTCACGGTATCTGCGATTCAAAGTTGCGGATATCTCCTGCTGGCGCATCATCAAGTGGCGGTATCGTTCTCTGGCTTTTGCAGCCGGCACGTGGCCCGTCAAGAAATGGGATGGCAGGTCTTCGGCATCAGAATAAATAAAACTTCCCAGATGCTCGAACTGCATGGATTCGACAAAATCCATCAATTCTTTGAATTCTTTATCCGTTTCGCCCGGGAAACCGACGATGACAGTGGTTCGCACGGCCACATCCGGGATTTTCCGCCGGATATGGTCAACCATTTCGCGCAGCTCTTCTGGGCCGTATTGGCGGCCCATCCGTTTGAGTACCGAACGGCTGGCGTGTTGGATCGGCACATCGATATATGAACAAATGTTGGTATGTTGCGCCACCGCCGCAATCGTCTTCTGGTCGAGGCTTTCGGGGTGACCGTAAAGGAAACGAATCCAGAACCGACGGTTGTCTGCCGACGCTGCTGGTCCGCCAACAGACTCTTGGGCCAGTCCGGCAAGGGCTTCCAGCAAGCAGGAGAAATCGACAGGTTTCGTGGCGTTCTTTCCGTAAGCCGTCGTCTCCTGGGAAACAAGAACCAGTTCTCTGACACCGGATTGAATCAGCTGCCGGGCTTCGCTTAAGATATCTTCGAGCGGCCGGCTTTTCTGCCGCCCGCGCAATTTAGGAATGATACAATACGTGCAGTGTCGGTCGCACCCTTCGGCCGTTTTGAGATAGGCCATGTGGGAGCCGCTCCTGACACGCGGCTCCGCCCCGGGGGTCGATACTGAAATCGCGTCCGGATCCGGCAGGATACACTTGGTGGTGTCCAGATACCCATCGACAGCGTCGACAATTTGCGCAAAGGCCCCCGTCCCCAGGAATATGTCCACTTCGGGGAGGGCCCTGGAAATATCTTCGCGATATCTTTCCGGCAAACAGCCGGTAACGACCAGTCGGCGGCACACGCCCCGTTGTTTGTACTTAGCCAGATTCAGGATTGTATCGATCGATTCATCGGCGGCCGATTCGATGAAACTGCACGTGTTGACGACAATGACCTCCGCTTCAGCAGGATCGTCGGTGATCATCGCTCCAATTCTTTCCAGGCGTCCGAGCATAATCTCGCTGTCAATCTGATTCCTGGCGCAACCGAGACTGGCAAGATGTAATTTCATATCTTATTCTTTTCATTGCGCAGACGCATGTGAAACGATCGGGGTGAACGATTGCAAAAGGCTGCCCGCAGGCAGCCTCTGGCAATCCAGCAAATGGCTTGGTTCCGTATTGGTGGTTACACCGTTGAAAGTCTCGTCCGATCCAGCCGTTAATCCTGCCTGACTCGTTGCTGCTTAGCTCTTAATTTTTTTCACTTCCTCAGTGATCAAAGGAACGATCTCGAAAAGGTCGCCCACAACACCATAGTCAGCCTTCGAAAAAATCGGCGCCTCAGCATCCTTGTTGACGGCCACGATGACTTTGGATGACGACATACCGGCCAGATGCTGAATGGCTCCGGATATGCCAAGCGCCACATACAGATTCGGCGAAACCACCTTGCCGGTCTGCCCCACCTGATCTGCATGGGAGCGCCAGCCCTCATCGACTGCCGACCGTGAAGCCCCCACGGCGCCACCCAGAGCCTCGGCCAGATCCTCGACCAAACTGTAATCGGAGCCCCCCATACCTCTGCCGCCAGATACGACAACGTCGGCTTCAGTAAGTTCTAATTTACCGGTTTCCAATGATTTTTCGACAAACCGCAGCTGGCTGTCTCCCGGATCGACCTCAATTTTTTCCACGGTGCCGGCTTTGGCTGACTCTTCAATGCTCATGGCGTTAGGCCGGGTGGCGATGATTTGCGGCTTACCGCTGAGTGCGACTTCCGCTTGAACCTTGCCGCCGTATAACGGTCGGGTGGCGATGATGTCACTGCCCTCCACTCGTACCGCCACACAGTCCATTGCCAAACCGGCATCCAGGCGTGCCGCAAGCCGTGCCGCAAGGTCCTTGCCCTGGCTCGATGCGCCCAGGATGATCACTTGAGGATTGACCTTTGCGCTGATATCCGTAACCACTTTCGTGTATATGTCGGTCAGATACTCCGCCAGGCTCGCATGATCCGCGACAAGAATCTTATCGGCCCCATACTTGCTCAGTTCAGCGGCAAGCCCTTCGACGCCAGCGCCGACAAGGAGTGCGGTTAATTCGGTTCCCAAGCTGTCCGCCAGCCTACGGCCTGCACTCATTACCTCATATGTGGTTTTTCTGAATCTTCCATCTCTCTGCTCAGTAATGGCTAAAACGCTCATATTCGTCTCCAGATAAAATTTTTTCTATAAATTTTATAACAGGGATGCCGTTTATGTCTGCCCGTTGCTATATGACTTTCGCTTCTTCGGCCAGCAACCTAACCAGCGTCGCCGCTTTTTCGGCAGCAGTTTCACCCTCGACAATTCTTCCGCCTTTTCTTTCCGCGGGTTTCTTCAAGGAAATAATCTTTGTTTTCGGTTCACCGATATCGGCTTCACCCAGTCCGATATCTGCGAGGCTCTTTGCGGCTAGCGGCTTCTTTTTGGCTTTCATGATTCCCGGCAAAGAGGCGTATCGCGGCTCGTTCAGCCCTCGCTGGGTAGTCAACAGCACCGGTAGAGATGCTTCCAATACGACGATACCCCCTTCAACGGTCCGCCGGCAGCGAATTTTTCCGTCGACGATCTCCTGATTATTGACAAGAGAGATATTGGGAATTTCCAGCATTTCGGCCACAGCAGTACCGACCAGGAAATTGTCGTCATCGACGGCCCGCTGACCGGCGATGATCAGGTCGTGTGGCATGCTTTTCAATGCCGCTGCGAGAATTCTTGCAATCCCAAGGCCGTCGTATTTTAGGGCTGCCGGATCATTGATCAGTACACCCTCGTCCGCTCCCATGGCCAATGCGGTTCGCACCGCCTCGGTGGCTTTATCTGTCCCAACGGTGAGGATCGTGACCTTGCCACCCTGGGCTTCTTTAATTCGCAGCGCCTCCTCTACGGCAAACTCATCGTAGGGATTGATAACCCATTTTAGATCCGCCGTTTTGATTGAAATACCGTCATCGGCAATGCTGATCATCGATTCGGTTGCGGGGACCTGTTTCAATAAGACCACAATTTCCACTGCTTTTTCCTTTCTGCATGATTTCGGTTTAAATCAAACGTGCCACATCCGATATCCCAGGAGTTTCAGCCTGTCACCGGAAGGCAATTACGGTATAAACTCTTTAAATAAATAGATTTAAAAGATGTAGACTACCCGACCGGACGATTAATGTCAAGTCTCGGGTGCCGTGCCGCCCGGTTACTTTCCCTCCCTAAATCCGGTAGAATAATGATCGGTGAATGTCCCGTCCGTCTGCATGACGACGATCAAACATTCCACGCTGTCGAGCCGGTTCACCAGGGCCAGACCTTTCCCGGGTCCCATGACCATCAGCGCTGTAGCCAAACCGTCCGCGAGAGCGCAATTATCTGCCAGTACAGTTGCGCTGACAACACCGTTGTCAACAGGGTAACCATTGCGAGGATCAATTACATGGGTATAGCGTTTGCCGCCCAACTCAAAAAAATTGCGGTAATCGCCACTGGTGGCCATCGCCCGACCACTCAGACTGACAGCCCGGTATACCTGGTTGTCGGAGGCCTCCGGCCGTGGCGTATTGATACCGACGCGCCAGGGATTGCGATCCCTGCGATGACCTTCAGCATAAATCTCGCCCCCGATTTCGACCAGAAAGTTATCGGCACCATTGGCCTTCAACAGTGCCGCAATTTGATCGACAGCATATCCTTTGGCAATCGACGCCAGATCGAGACTGACAGATGATTTGGTCTTGGCAAGACAACAATCGTCAATGAGCTGCACCGATGGAAATCCCACGCTCTGTAACCCTTGGCGGATCTCCTCCGCGGTCGGAGGCATGCGCCGAGTTCCTGCTGGGCCGAATCCCCAGAGGTCAACCATCGGCTTCAGGGTTCCGTCCCAAGCGCCGTCGGAAAGAAGGTAAATCTTTTGTGCCATCTGCATGACTTGCATGAAATCGGTTGATATTCTGAATTTTTCGCCAACGGAGACTTGGGTATTAAATCGGCTGATTTCGCTGTCTGTGATATACGTGGACATGCTGTGGTTGATCTCTTCAAGACGCGCATTTATCTTTTCCTGCAACCCCGCATCCTGCTGAAAAAAACCGCTGACCACTTTAACGGTATAGTTCGTACCCATTGTGCGGCCGCTGAAGACATATTCTTTCGGGCCGCACCCTAAATTAAAGGATGCGAAGATAAGAAAAATGATGAAAAACCGTAAAATTTTACCGGCCCTTTTATCTGCTTTTGGCATTGTCCTGCTCAACTTGGGCGGATTGAGATCATTGATGTAAAAAATCGTTTCCAAGTAACTATAAAGAAAACGGGTCCGTTTCCGATCCAGAAAAGTGCCATTTTCTGCAAGATCAAGAAAATGTGCGGAGGCAAACTTTCGTATGCCGCACAAGCGATTCCTCGGGTTGAGGCCTAATTTGAGGAATAAGACCATATAAGGACGGAAATGAGTTAATGGGTAGCACAACTTAAACAGGGATCCAATAACCGTATGCAACGTCCGATTAGCCGGCTTCCTTTGGTGGTAAGTTGCCCGCCGTGGCTGTGACGCTGGGCCAGATCGGTAATAAGCAAATTAATGAACGCGTTATTAAACTGCGTGGCTACCAGCAACCTGACTTTCTCGACACACCCGTTTTTCAATAGGTACTTGTGAATCAAGAGTCCCCGCGGCGCTTCCAATGCACCAAGGCCTTGGCCTGCAACCGACCAATCCGGTTCCGGCGGAGAGCCAAAATTGCCGATACTTTTCAACAAGAATTCAATTCTTTTTGCTGACCAAAACATTTCAAGAAGTCGACATACGTCGTAGCTTTCAAGAGTAATACTGGAGCGATCCATAAGTATGTCACTGATTCCAAACTGCCTGATCTCAGGATCGGAAAGAAAACCGTTTTCAAGAAAACTTCGGGACAGGGGCCCCACCAGCATTATGCCATCGGGAAAGCCGAGTGAATGGATGTAAGGAATCTTGGACAAGCTCCAGTCAACTCTCATTTCTTCGATATTGTCTTCGAACTCGTCGACCGAAAACTGTCTGACCAACTGTCCTTTGCGGTCAAACACAAAAAAGTCGTCGCGTTCTTTACCTTTTGACAAGGCCACAAAATGGACCGTGAGATCCTCTGGAAATTCGATGGCTTTTTCCAGTCGCCACTGGGAAGATACTTTTAAAAGGATCGTCCGAAGTTTTTCTTTAACAACACCCGCAATATCGCAGGCCAGATTCAATTCGTCAGCACCGGGCGGGTCTAGAAATCGTCCCAAACCGATTGTTACCGGATGTGTTTCTCTTTTCCCAAATAGAGTTATAATCTTCATCGCGGCCTGACGCAGTTCAAAAGCCTCCTTGAAGATTTCGGGGTAATATTTTTGCAATTCAAACACCCCGCCTTTTTCACCCACGAAATCAGGTACGGTAAGAAAAAAATAACTCAAAGAATGGCTGCTGATCCATTCAGCCAGCACGAGAACATCTCTCAGCTTGTTCGTGCACGAATCGGCTTCGATCCCCAGGGCATTTTCAACCGCCCGTATACCTGCCACCTGATGAGCGACCGAACATAACCCGCAAATGCGTGATACCAGTTGCGGTACCCACTCAGCCCGGCGACCACTGACGAATTTTTCGAAACCGCGAAACTCATAAATCTGAAACCGTGCCGACTTCAACCGATTTTCTTCGTATTCTATATGAATGTCGGCATTCCCCTCGATGCGGGTCGCTTTTCGTAATATCAGGTTATCATTCATCTTATTTTCGACACATCCTTGATAAAATTCTGATCAAAACTCAGGGCACTGCCACCTTTGAGTCGAAGGATCTTTATCGGGAGCTTGATCTTCGATTCATCTTTTTTCATACGGCGAGCGAGTGAATGCAGCATTACTTCTTCAAGGGTTTCTCCTTTGTTGAGTTTGGCGATGACGTTGTTGGACGGTCCACGGCAACCCCAGCACGTAAGTCCCCCCCCGGGGCATGCTGCCGTGCACCCCCCGCGCGTCCAAAATCCCAAACAAAGGATGCCCTTGGACAAGAAACATGACTCTTTGTCGATATCCGCTGTCGGCGATACCCGAATGGTGTCAATCGAACCTTTTTTTTGGTTTCGTGCGCATTCCGTGCATACGATCTGCCGGTTGGCGCCACTAGGGTGCTCGCTTTTCAGTTCCTTTAGTAGATCGATCAGTAAATCAAGGGCAGGAGGGCAACCGGGTAAGAAGTAGTCTACTTTAACAACGTCGGATAAATTGCGGACCTTTCGCTGGAGGTGCGCCTCTATGTCGGGGGTATCAGATTCATTTCCAAGCCCATTATCTGCCAGGTAATATAAAAACGGATCCGTGGTTCGCCCATAACTCTCGCTAATCAATTCCTCGAGGTCGTAGGAATTGGCCAGTGCAGGAATTCCGCCGAAAACGGCACATGTCCCCATAGCAATCAAATAACGGCTCTTACGGCGCACCTCGGTGAGCTTTTCTTCGTCTTTGCGAGTTCGAACCGCACCATCGACGACAGCGAAATTTACCTCCGTAATCTTTTCCTGATCCATCAACATTGGACAATAGCGGACATCAATATTGCCGGTGATCCAACTCAGTTCTTGTGGATTACGGACGAAAACGGCGGTACAACCGCCACAGGAAGAAAGCGAACTGATGCCGATGGAGACACTACTCGGTTCTTTTGATAACCGGTATAATCGCCTGCCGAAGCGTCTGCAAAGATTTCTCGGGCTGTTCCAATGCCTCTGTTATGGTTCGCAGGCGGTTAATTAAGACCTGGAGGAAAAAAAGACCCGCTTCCGGATCGGATCGGATACCGTTGAACATGTCTTCTTGATTCGCCGGTAAAAGCGCCACCGCTGAAATTGCCCTTGCCGATGCCGTACGCGGGTCGCCGGTAATCAATGCCATTTCTCCGAAACAATCACCCGGACCGAGCAGAGCCATGCGGACGTCATCTCCGTTTTGCCCGGCTTGAAAAATTTCAACCACTCCCTGGATGATGAGGTACATATTGTGGCCGGCATCACCGAGTTCAAAAATAATTTGATTGGGTTGGAAGAAAATGGGATTTTGAGAATTAAAATGGCGCGCTGTTCCGAAAATTGGCGGGGACACCCGCCGGGTCTCTTCAGCCTTTGATTGAGGTAACTCCGGGCGCCTCCTGTTGGTTTGAACAATGCTATCGCCAGGCAGTAATTGATCGTCTTGGAGGTCATAACTCCTGGAGAACACTTTTTGGCGTAACTTTTCATCGCTATCAATCAACGATCGGATCGTTTCGGTCATCCGATCGACTCGCCGGCTGAGGGCGCGAAGAACGCGTAAGACAACATCTGGATTGTATGCGATTCTTTTCAGAAAAGTAGTGCGCGCTAGCGGCAACAATCGCGTGCGGGTTATCGCGGTAACCGTGGCTGAACGGGGTTTGCTGTCGAGCAGGGCGACCTCGCCGAAAAAATCACCTTTCTCCAGCAGGGTTAAAACAACCTTGCGGCCTTGCCGTAACTTGGAGACTTCAACCGCACCGGATTGAATGATATACATCTCATCACCGGGATCACCCTGATGAAAGATTGTTTCACCCTTTTCTATGGTTCTTCCAAAAAGCTGGGTTGCAATAGCCATCTCAAGGGACCTTAGCCTGAAGGGCTCACCAAATGGAGGCTCGCATGGTCAACGCACTTTGCGTCGAATCTTTCGCCCGTCTCCCACGAGCTGCGAATAAATCGGTTCAAGGAGTCATCCGTTGGGCCTGCAGGATGAGGAATTCGGGTCGTCGTGACGACCGAATATGTAGCCCGGCGGGTTCCAACTCTCACGGATCATTCAACCATTTCGACGGCTTTCTTCATAAATTCATCTGCGGACGCTATCTGGTCGTCATCTAAACCCGCAAAGCCCAGAGTTATCTTCAGTTGGAGCCCATCGATATCGTAATGCTTGTTCTGTAAATAGCTTTGTAAACGAATGCAGATCTCGCGGGCTTCCTCTCGCGGTGTTTGAGGAAAATACAAACCGAAGAGTTGACGATGACAACGCCCGAGGACATCAAAGGCGCGAACATTGTGGATCAGTGTCTCGCTGACAGACTGCAGTATGCTCTCTTGTTGCCATAAGTCGAGTTCACCGTCAGTGCTCTCAAATTCAATCGTCATCAAGCAGAGAGAGAGGTTGTTTTTATAGCATCGCGAACGATGGATTTCGCCATTCAGGAGTTTAATAAAGTTTTCCCTGTTGCACAAACCGGTCGCATCGTCGAGAACCTTAACTTCGGCAAGGCACGTCGTCAATCTTTCGACCCGATTACAAAGGATCGTCAAAAGATTGTACATAAATTTCCGAGCCGTCGGCGGGTACAACCATTGCAAACGCTTGATCATCGCCCAATTTATCGGCAAAAGTTCTACCGGCTCGCAGGCAACAACTGTAGCGGACCGTGGTGCCGATCGGAGAAGACCCATTTCACCCAGTACATCACCGGCTTTCATCCGATTGATCAACCGATCACTGGCTGATCCCAAACACGTCGTGTCGTCAGTGACAGAGTCAAGCACGTCCATCTGACCCGAAATGATCGTATACATCGAATTGCTGGGATCGCCTTTTCGAAAAAGAACTTCACCGGCTTCGATATTTTTTAACGATCCGGCCAAAATGAGGTAGTGCACTTCGGTTCGTGAAAGGCCCTTAAAAAGAGGAATTCCTTTTGCAGGTTCCTGGCCGAGTTTTAATCGAACCAAATCCCACAAGGTCACCAGTTGCACGTGCTGCATAAGTGAGGGTAGCAGAATCAAATCTCCGACAAGGGCCGAGAGCATTGTGATGGCCATCATAATGCCGAATACAGCCGTCGGCTTGAAACTGGAGAATATAAGAATTGAGAAACCAAGACAGATGGTCAACGTCGTAAATACGATCGGCCGGCCCACATGTTTCAATGTTTCACTCAACGCCCGGTTGCTATCGAGATCCTTTCTGAATTCGCGGTTGTATCGGAACAGATAGTGAATGGTATCATCTACTGCCAGTCCAATGGCGATGCTGGCGATAAGACTGGTCACCATCGACAGTTCTAAGCCGAGCCATCCCATAATCCCGAAGTTGACGACAATCGGGAACATGTTTGGTATAATAGCGATCAATCCCACTTTGAAAGAGAGAAATAAGGCGAACATGATGGCAAAAACCAGAACCATCGTCAGTGAAAGACTTTTGATTTGACCGGTAGTCAATTGATGACTGCTTGCTGAAATGACGATTCCGAAACCGGTGACATCCACGGTAAGATCTTTGGGCATATTTTGTCTTGCGAATTTAATGATTTGGTCTCGGGTTTGCAGAAATTCTCGGGAGCTCGAAAGATGGGTCAGCAGCACGATGTTCGCCTGTGATAAATTTTGACTCATGAAACTGGTGAACACGTCCTCGCCGAGCATGGTGGCGTAATTGTTTATCACCATTCGCGCTTCAAAGCCTTCAGCCGGAAGCGCGTAGAATTCCGGATTGAATTCATTGAGTGCATAATTGACAAGCTTCATGTAATCAGCGAATGACAGGCTTTTATCAACGCCGGGCAATGTCTCCAGAAATTGTTGGAGATGTTCGATCTCGGCGACATTTTGGGGGTTTTCGAAGTAGTCGTCATCCTTACTTTCCACGGTGACATTTATGGGAAAACTCCCGGACAAATCCCGGTGTATGTCATGGAAATGGCGTTTGACAGAAGTGTCTTCTTTGAAATAGTCGATCGGATTGGTCTCTACTCGGATGCGTAACACCCCGACGGCGCAAAAAACGGCAAACGCGGCGAGAATAGGGAGAACGATCTTCTGTTTCTTCAGGTTGATATCGATGATTTTTTCGATGAATTGATTGTAAGTCTTGGATCTTTTTTCTCCCTCTCGCGGTCTTTGAGCGGGCATTGGTAATAACGTCAGCGCTGCCGGCAGAAACACAAGGGTAATGGCCAGCAGGCTGAGCATACCGAAACATGAAAACAGCGCGAACTCACGAATGGCGGGGATACGGTTGATCAGAAGAGATCCTAACCCGAAAATAGTGGTTAAGACGGCGAGGAATGTCGGAAAGTATATATTCGAAAAAGTTTTTACACACGCTTGTTTCGGTGAGTCGGAATGCTGAAGGCATGCAATGTATTCCGTGATGATGTGAAGGCAGTAGGCCGTACCCACGGCAATGAGAAACACGGGCACGATCATGGTGAGCATGGACAGGGGTACCCTGATAAGGGCCATGAGTCCGAAAGTCCAGATCAGCGCCAGGGTCACGCAACCGAGAGGAATCAATACAAAACGAATCTTGCGGAAGAGAAAAAGAAGAACAGCCGCTATCAGTATAAAAGTTATCGGGGGCAACCTGAAAAAATCGTTAGCGGTATATTGCATGAGCGCCTGGGACACCAGGGGCATACCCACCTGGTAGAGTGCTATATCCTCCGGTGCCGCAGCGAGGACTTGTTCTACACTTCGGATAACCAGTTCCTGATCGACCTTGCCATCGAGAACCAGGGTCAATGCCGTTGTTTTGCGTTCGCTGGCCAAAAGATACTTCTTGAACAATTGAACCGGAGAGATGACCGTGAAAAACTTTTCCAGGCTCCAATTCCCGGAGAGATCGACCGTCTGTTTTATTCCCGGCAAGCTGATCACCCGCCGGACCCCATCGATCTTTGAAAGTGTATTGGCAATTTCACTGATCTTGCCAAAGGTGAGCGGATCAAAAACATCGTCGGCGGTGACGACAATTCTGATAATCTCGTCTGAACCGAACAACTTCTTGAAAGCGTCATAGCGAACGGTTTCTGGAAGATTTTCTATTTCAAGGTCATATATGGAAGTTTTGAAGGAAAGGCGGGGAACTTGGGTGGCAAAAATGATGGTGATCGCCAGGGTTAATAATACGACGACCGCCGGTCGGCGAACGATCTTTTGCAAATAGTCTATATAGGAAAAATGCCTGAATAATCTCTGCAGCATTGCCTTCTCATAGATATCCGACTTTAAGCGGCTCCATCCATAAGTGGTCTTTCATTTCAAAGAATTCTGTTCGTCGCGGATTCCCGGTCCCAATTGAAATGACTATTCAGAAAACGTCGGCCTGTCAATTAAAAACCTCAATGCAGTATGTGAGCATTTTGCGACGGTTCGTAACAGCGCCATGGACGCCTATAATATTTATTGTAGCCGTTCACGGGGTTGCAACGTCCAAGGCGCATCAAGCCACCTATTTGTAAGCATTTACAGGCTGACGCAAATGCAAGGCGTCGGGCGCGCAGACGTACTTTTGTACTTCAAGTGTCCGACAACAAAGCAGATGCGGTGCCCTGTGAATGCTTACTATTTTTTAAGGTGGATTCTAGCAAATTCTCGGTAACTGCTCGCCGACGAGCATATCGACCATCCGGGTGCCGCCAATACGGGTTTGCATATAAACGCGGCCCGGATTTCCCGCCACCACCTCACCGATGATGGCTGCATCATGACCGTACTCATTCTGACGGATGATATCAAGCATCCGGTCGGCATCGTGCGACGCAACAAATACCAGGAGTTTGCCCTCGTTGGCCAAATAGAGGGGGTCAAAACCCAACAGCTCACAGATTCCGTTCACCTCCTGTTTAAGCGGGATTCGCTCCTCAACGATCTTGATAGCGACTTCAGATTTTTGCGCGATCTCATTCAAAGCCGTTCCGACACCGCCACGGGTGGGATCCCGCAGCACATGCACTGACCCTTTCAGTGCCAGCATGTCAGCAACCATATAATTTAGCGGAGCACTGTCACTCGTCAGTGTCGACTCGAAGGTAAGACCTTCCCGTTGCGTGAGAATCGTAACGCCATGATCGGCAACCGTACCACTCACAATAATACGGTCACCGATACGGGCCTTGGTACTGCCGACGTCCACATCCTCCGGGATCAGCCCGATGCCGGAGGTGTTGATGAAAATCTTGTCGGCTGCACCCTTGGGAACGACCTTGGTATCACCGGTGACAACGGTTACACCGGCTTTACGGGCAGCCGCACCCATTCCCGCCACAATCCTCTCCAGATCCGCCATGGGGAAAGCCTCTTCGATAATCATTCCGACACTTAAATAGAGTGGAGACCCCCCGCACATGGCGATATCGTTAACTGTCCCGTTAATGGCCAAATCGCCGATATGACCACCAGGGAAAAATATGGGGTCGACGGTATAACTATCGGTCGTAAAAGCCAGCCGTCTGCCATTTAGTTCAAATATGGCCCCATCGTGAAGATCGGCCAGAATTGGGTTGTCAAAAACCGGTAACAGAACGTCCGTCACCAAACTGTGGGAAATTTTCCCCCCGCTGCCGTGATCGAGCAACACCTTGTCAAATTTCATTTCATAATTCCGTATATTTAAATTGGGCTTCAGCGCTAACCTCTTGTTTAGAATTCTTGCACCATGCCGTCGGTGGCGATTATTTCTATTAATATTGAGATGCAATTGCAATCTCCAAAATCGCAATGAGACCTTAGATTAAGTTCAAGGACACGGCGTGAGGGGGTTTCAAAAGCAGAGCGTACAATACGAAAGTACGTGAGCATTTTGAAGGCCCCCTCGCAACGCAGTCATTGAGCTTAATGTGAGGTCTCATAACGATTTCAACTGTGGTAGCGGTAATATGCTGCACATGTCCCCTCACTCGACACCATGCACGGACCTACCGGATCGATGGGTGTACACACGGTTTTAAACAGTGCGCACTCAGGTGGAATCTTTGAGCCGGTGAGAACCGCGCCGCAGGCACAGCCTGCCGGTTCCTTGCTGATTTCGGGAAGGTCCAAAGAAAAAACCCTTTCAGCGTCATAGGCGGCATAGGTCGGATGGATTTTCAGACCGCTGCCTGGGATGACACCGATTCCCCGCCAGGCCGTATCGGTTATTTCAAATACCTGCCCGAGTATGCTCTGGGCCATGGCGTTGCCTGATTCCGCTACCGCTCGCCCGTAAGCATTTTCCAGAGCCGGTGTACCATTTTCCACCTGCTCGACAAGCATGGCAACCGCCCGCAGCAAATCTACCGGCTCAAACCCGGCCACCACACAGGGAATCCGATAGGTGTCGAAAAAATCCCGGTATCCATTCAAACCGATGATCACCGACACGTGTCCCGGCAATATAAACCCGTCGATCATAACCCCCTCCAGTGACATCAGAGCGGTCAAGGCTGGTGGCACGAGCTTGTGAGCAGAGTAGACGAAAAAATTGTCGAGACCTGACTGCTTGGCAGAAAGAATCGCTGCGGCGATGGTCGGTGCCGTGGTTTCAAAGCCGACCCCCAAGAAAACAACCTTCTTGCCCCGGTTCTTTTGTGCAATTTCTATGGCATCCGTCGTTGAGTAGACGACCCGAATGTCCCGCCCTTCGGCACGCTCCTTTTGGAGTGAAGATACCGTGCCGGGCACCCGCATGAGGTCTCCGAAGGTTGTGAGAATGACATCCTTGGATTTTGCCAGAGCTATGAAAGCGTCTACCTCGGTTTGGTCGGTTACACAGACAGGGCAACCGGGACCCGATAGTAGTGATATGGTCTTCGGCAAGATCGAACGAACGCCACTGCGAAAAATCGATACCGTATGGGTTCCGCAGACCTCCATCAGTCGGATAGATTTGGTGTTGATCCGGTGAATCTTATCAGCCAGCGGTCCGGTCAGCCCGGCATCTCTGTATTCGTCAATGTGTTTGAGCGCCATTTTAGGTATTCCTAACAGCTGATGATGATTTCTATATTCATTTCATATGGTTTGCGGGCTATAGATCGATGGTTGCTTGGATTGGTGTCGGCGAGTGTGTTTGCGCCGCCGCGACTACCGCCTGACCCAGACAAATTCCCCCATCATTGGTCGGAACCTGTGTGTGAGTGTAGACCTCAAATCTCCGGTTTTCAAGATAGCGCATCAATTCGCGCAACATTATAACGTTTTGAAACACCCCGCCACTGAGGACAACCCGGGTCAACCCCCTCTCCCGGCGGACATGATCACAAATTTCGCCGAAAATTTTTACAAGGGTCAGGTGGAAACGCCCACTGATGATCGGCAAGGGGGTCCCCCGCATCAAATCATTCACTACGCTGCGGATGATCGGTGCCGGAGGAATTTGGATCGGATGTCCGGTTTCCCAGTGGACGTCATAGGCATCACCGGCGGATGTATCCGCGATCATTTCGAGCGCCATGGCCGCCTGGCCTTCAAAAGCCACCTCTTGCCTGAGTCCGGCAATAGCCGCGATACCATCGAACAACCGGCCCAAACTAGAAGTAAGCGGCGAATTGATGCGCTTTCTGATCATCTCCAGAATAGTCGACATTCGGATGGTCCCGATGCTGTCCAAAAAGGGCAATGATAATTTCCCAATATCATCACCAAAGGCAGAATAGAGGTAGCTCAAGCCCATGCGCCAGGGCTGCTTGATGGCAAATGCGCTCCCCGGCATCGGCAGCAAAGAAACATGCGCTGCACGCTCAAACGTCCGCTCATCAACCAGGAGCACCTCTCCCCCCAGATGTGGCCATCGGTGCCGTACCCTGTACCGTCAAAGGACAACCCGATCACCGTACCGGATACATGATTTTCGGCCATGGCACTGACAATATG
Source organism: uncultured delta proteobacterium (assembly GCA_963848135.1). Lineage (GTDB taxonomy): Bacteria > Desulfobacterota > Desulfobacteria > Desulfobacterales > SG8-13 > JARFQH01. The sequence continues at coordinate 571,145 of CAWKCK010000003.1, read as the reverse complement.
TGCGTGGTGGTGCTGGACGGCGACCTTCTTGATACCCCGCTGTTCCATTGCCCAGCGGCTGCTTAGGTAGTCGGGATGCATATCGTAAGCGATGATCTCAGGCTCTATTTCCAGAATCCGTCGCATGTGCCCGATTGTTTTTTCGAAGTATTCACTGGTGGCCAAATTTTCCAGGTCGCCGATATGCTGGCTCAGGAAGGCCATCTTCCCTTTGGTCAAGCACACGGTGCTTTTCAGTTCAGCACCGACCCCGAGAACAACAGGGGATGTACGCCTCAAAAAAATCGGTACCGGGACATAGCCCCTCGAACGGCGCAAATATCGGGTTGCCCCGGCGGCATGGCGAACGATGGAGTCGTCACTGCGCAGGTAGATACCACGATTGTGCATCAGAAAGACATCCGCAATACCGGCCAGTCTGTGAAAAGCGTCCTCATTGTCGATGGCAATCGGTTCTTCGCTCAGGTTCCCGCTGGTCATTACCAAGGCGTTAAACCCCTGTTCCATCAACAGATAGTGCAACGGTGTGTATGGCAACATAACCCCGAAGGAGCGATTGCCGGGCGCCACATTGGCGGCAATGGTATTCGGTTCCTTTTTTTTCAACAGCACGATGGGGCGATGAATGGCGGTCAGCAACCGCTTTTCATCATCGGTGATATGGGCATATTCCCGGATGGCGGAAAGGTTAGGTGACATGAGGGCGAGGGGTTTTTCCTCACGGTGTTTTCGGGAGCGTAGAGTGGTGACGGCCTCATTGTTCTCGGCATCAACCGCAAGATGGAAACCACCCAGTCCTTTAACAGCAATGATACCGCCCTTCTTTAGTAGGGTTACGATTTTTTTTATGGGATTATGGTGGTCGATTCGTTGGCGCTGGTTGTCGTAAATCGTTACCCGGGGACCACATTCGGCGCAGGCATTGGGTTGCGCATGAAAACGACGGTTTGTAGGGTCTTCGTATTCCGCGCGGCATTCGGCGCACAGTTCGAAATGCCTCATCGACGTCTTGATTCGGTCGTAGGGAATATCCTCGATGATGGTATAGCGGGGACCGCAGTTGGTGCAGTTGATGAAAGGATAATGAAAGCGACGATTGTTCGGGTCGAAAAGTTCTCGCCGGCAGTCTTCGCAGATGGAAACATCCGGAGATATGAGGGTGGACATCACCTCATCACCCCTGCTCTCGATGATTGTGAATGCCGAATAACCGGTCACGGCAACCGCCCGCCGGGAAACGTCGACAATATGCGCCAAAGGAGGTGGCTTGGCAGTAAGATCTGTCGCAAATGCATTGATGTGATCGGCAGCACCTTCGATCAGGATCACCACTCCCGAGGAGGTGTTGGCAACCTCTCCGGTGAGGCCGTGACGATTGGCCAGGTTGAAAACGAACGGACGGAATCCGACACCTTGCACTATACCGTTAACCACAATCCTGGCGGCAACATGTTCCATGGCGGATTATTTGAATCCTCGGGGCAGTTTTGTGGCATTTGGCGTGGAAGGGATGATCATCAGTGACTGCGGCGCGTAATCTCATATAAGGATGTGTCAGAGAACAGGGTACCAAAATTTAATCAGAAGGTTAGGGGCTGGCTTGGTCGGTTGTTATATGTAAGTGCTTCAGTTGGCGCTTTTCTTAAGCGCTGCCGAATGCATTCAAACAGGTGCCCGCTTTCACCGCTGGTCGCCCCTTCCGCCCCAGGCAGAGCTTTCATGCAATTACCCTTTAATTTATTGCGAGATGCCCGTGCTCATGGGCGTTGGTTTAATACTATTCAAAAACACCAACGCCTTCGCCTGATTTCATTTCGAATCGGGGTGTTTTTTCCCTTCGGCAAGGGCCGCTGCTTCTTTCAGAATCGATAGAGATTCCATTGCCGCAATCTCGTCGATTTTATGTAGCGCGAAACCGGCATGAACAATGACCCAGTCGCCCACTTTGGGATCTTCGAGTAGCAATAGACTGCAAGACCTTCTGACTCCGTCAACATCAATGGTACCCATACCGTCCTTGATGTTGATGATTTTAGATGGGATAGCGAGGCACATCTTCCGAATTTCCTTCCGTATAGGGAATCCCCAGGCGATCCAGTTCGGATAGAACCATTGTGACGACATCCTCCATTCGTGACTGAGTTGTCGGTGTCAGCGCGATACTGAGGGTTTCGATATCTTTCGGTTCTACGCCGATTATTACGGTTTCGGGAACCTTGTCCAGAGCCTGGCACAAGGTCAGCGCTTCAAGAAAGTCAACCTGATGGAGGGAGTTTTTGGCTCGTATCCGTTCGGGTATCTGTTCACCTTCAAGTCGATAGATATCCCCAGGGTTGCCTTTGTTGCGAATAACATCCACAACGATCAGGTTATCCGGTTGAGATATCACGCCCAAGAGGTTGACACCCAAAACGCCGCCGTCAACCAAGGAGACATTTTCGGGAAACGCATATCTCCTTTGCATTTCCTGTACGACACGGACGCCGAACCCCTCGTCGGAGTAAAGGATGCACCCGACACCGAGTATCATTATTTGATTGGATGGGTTGCTCATTGTTTTCACTGAGCCCCGCCGCTCCGCCATTATAGCGCACCGGGTTGTCGGCAAAGCAAGATCTTAACTTGGCAAAGGGAGCATTCCGGCTTGGTGAATCGGCAAGAACACAACACCCGAAGGCCTTTCTTGCCGCTCGGCTTGGGGAGCTGGTGGAGAGATGCTCGTCAGTCCTTGAGAGGCCAGGCTGACGAGCATCAATGACAGTTAGAGAACTTTAATTTTATAAACCTCGTTCGAATCGGGATCGATAACGTGCACACCGCAGGCAATGCACGGATCGAAAGAGTGCACCGTTCTGAGGACCTCGAGCGGTTTTTTCGGATCAGCTATCGGGGTTCCGATGAGTGCTTCCTCCACAGGACCCAGTTTGCCTTTGGCATCCCTGGGACCTAGATTCCAAGTGGATGGGACCACATACTGATAGTTCTTTATCTTCCCACCCTCGATTTCCATCCAGTGGCCCAAAGAACCCCTGGGCACATCGTTCAGCCCGACGCCCATGCCTTTGTCCGGCATGGTCCAGGCCTGGTAGGTCTTGGTATCACCGTTCTTGACATTTTCCACCAACTCCATGACCCAACCCTGCATGGCGTCACCGATGGCGATGGTTTCAATCCCTCTTGCTGCCGTTCTGCCGAGGGTGGAGAACAATGCCGTTGCCGGAATCCCGAGGTCCGTGAGGACCTTGTCGACTATCGGCTTGATATCCTTGTGTCCCTTGGCATAGGCCACCAAAACACGTGTCAGCGGGCCGACCTCAGCCGGATCGCCTTCATAACGTGGGGCCTTGAACCAGGTGTACTGGCCTTTTTCGGGACGGTACTCGGGATCCTTTTGAATCGGTTTGGTCTCCCCCTGGAACGGGTGCTTTGCACCGCCCTTTTCATACCAGCCGCGGGTAACGTCTTCGGTGACATTGTCCTGCAACGGCATGCTGACGCCGGCTATATCTTTCTTTTTGATGTATCCGCGCGGCATGTAAAGACTTTCGGGCTCAGCATCACTCAGAGGAAATTCTCCCCAGGCCAGGAAATTGGTCGTCCCGCCGATGCCACCCCAATCCTTGTAAAAGGACGCAACCGCGAGCAAATCGGGAATATAGACGTTCTTGATGAATTCCTGGGTTTCTTTGGTGATGTAAAGAAATTCAGCAATGCGGTCTGCCCTCAAGTCTCTCACGGATGTGACACCGCCCACAACCAGAGATTGCAAATGGGGATTTTTCGCACCAAATATGGCATGCAGCCTGGCGGTTCTGGCCTGCAACCGCAGGGCTTCGATGTAGTGCGCCGCGGCCATCAAATTGGCTTCCGGTGGCAGTTTGTAAGCCGGATGGCCCCAGTAGGCATTCGAAAAGGGGCCCAACTGACCACTGTCGACAAAGGTCTGCAGCCGCTGTTGCACCTGTTTGAAATAAGCGCTTCCACCGACCTGGGCATTGCTGACATTGTCTGCGAGCTGAGCGGTTTTGGCCGGATCGGCTTTTAAAGCACTGACGATGTCCACCCAATCAAGAGCGTGCAGATGGTAGAAATGAACGAGATGGTCATGCTGGAATTGCGCGCCCATCAAGAGATTTCTGATAATGCGTGCGTTCTCAGGGATTTTGACGCCAACGGCCATTTCGGCTGCCCTCACCGAGGACAGTGCATGGGTGTACGTTCAGACTCCGCAGGAACGCTGTACAAAATGATGGGCATCGCGGGGATCGCGTCCCAGTAAAATCATTTCAATGCCACGGAACATCTGACCGGAGCTCCAGGCATTGACAACCTTCCCACCGGAAACCTCGACCTCAATGCGAAGGTGGCCTTCGATTCTGGTAATTGGATCTATTGTTACTCTCTGAGCCATATTGGTCCTCCCTTTACCTCAAAAAGGAAATGTTAGTCGATTAAACCATAACCTACAGTTCTTCATAAAACGGCGTGAACTTATCCCAGAACTTGGGCTCACTGCAGCCGAGACAGGGAGCACCGGCCTCAATCGGCCAGCTGGTGCCGTCATTGAATTTGGCTACCGGACAATTGTTATAGGTTTCCGGACCTCTGCATCCCACTTTGTATAGGCAGTAACCCATAGCCGCTTCTTCGGATCCAAACTCCTCGACAAATTCTTCGTTTTCGAAATGGGACCGTCTGGGGCACTGGTCATGGATGGTCTTTCCATACGCAAACAGCGGCCGTCCCTGATCATCGATGGCCGGTAATTTGCCTAAGAGAAGATAATTCACGATGGTGCCCACCGTGTTGACCGGATTGGGAGGGCATCCGGCAAGGTTGATGGTCTTGATACCGATAGCTTCACTTACACTCACATATCCGCCGGGATTGGGGGCTGCCGCCGGGATGCCGCCATAAGTGGCACAGGCACCGATCGCTATTACGGCAGCGGCTTTCGGGCAGACTTCCTTGGCAATTTCCAGGAAGGTCCGGCCGCCGATTTTTCCGTAACCTCCGTCGTATTTGGTCGGAATCGCCCCTTCGACCACACAAATAAAATTCCCATTGTGCTTTTTCATCGACATGTGAAGCTGGTCTTCCGCCTGCTGGCCGGCTGCCGCCATGACGGTTTCGTGATATTCGAGTGACAGAATTTCCAAAACCAGGTCATCAATGTAAGGATACTGTGATCTCAGCAATGATTCAGAGCATCCGGTACATTCTCCGAAATGCAGCCAGATGACCGGGGGTCTCTGTTTAGGAGCGGCAAACACCTCGGCCACCTTAGGGACGAATGAAGACGACAGCCCCATGGTCGCCGTGAGGAAGGTGCAGTATTTCATAAAATCCCGCCTGCTTACACCCCTCTCCGCCAGCCTCTCATAAAACTGTTTTTCCTTTTCCATCGGCACCTCCTTGATGCGAACATAGTGCTGTCGGTTTACTCCCGTACGATACGGGCCTCTATCGACCGCAATAAATACAAAAAAACCACTTGGCGGCACGCGGCCAACAGTGGCTCTTTTCTCTCCCCATCGGTCGTTCCCTCCGGCGAAAAACACAGTTGCTGTGAACCGGGGGTAAATATTTCCCGGATCAGTGCATTGTCAGCCCAACCGTTTATTTCAATAAGTACTCGATGTCAAGGCAAAACTCGGTGCGAGTGAAGCCATTCGCGCTTTTGGGGCATGCGTCGCGGGCAGGGGGGCAAGTATCCTTGGATCTCGCCACGCCGGAGTATGCTGTCAGCAAAACGCAAGCGCAGCGCTTAGTTGATAGCTGCCCATCTCTTCAAAATTTAAAGTGGTGGTCGTAGTCACCGTAAAAACATGGAAGATATTGTCACGCTGTCGCTGTCTATTGCGGAATGCCAGCGAACACCGTGGGCGTGGCAGAATTCGACAGTCCTGGTGGGTTTCTTTAAATTTAAAAACAAACGGAAATTCTTAGGTTAATACGCTTTCGCTGTCTATTATGCGTGCGATATTCTCAATTCAGCATTAAGAATCATCATCCACATCTCCGTATTCATCATCGGCAACTTTGAAGGAACCAACGCCCTTTAAATCGCCGCCAGATTCGAAATCCCCGTCGTAATCATCTTCTTCCGAAAGCAAATCGTCAATATTCTCCGCCTCTTCTTCGGCAGCCAATTCAAGGGCTTCTTGCTCTCGCTCCAATTTCAGCAAATCGATATCATCGAACAGCAGTTCGGTCGTATCCTGGTCTGCCGCGCCCAAAAATTCCGTAACGACATCGGCAATTTTTTCGGCATACAGCCCCGGTGGATACATGTTTTTGGTTCTAAGTGCTGCCATGAGCATGTCTTTGCCTTCTGTCATGGCCGCTTCAATCGCCTTGATATTGTATTGCTCTTCACACAGCGGTGACAGGATATCTTTATCCAGCTCTGCATATTCCCGCAAAATTAGAATGTCTTTTTCCGTGTCTTTGATGAATTCGTATTTTTGTTTCATGTAAATGGTCCCTCTCAATAGCGGTTTTTTAGTTACGGTTTAAACAGGTAAGAAAAGCACACCAAAATGCATCTGTCAATGGCCAAAAGGCCACACGATCCACCGACGAATTTACCTTGGCAGCAGCCGGTGGGGGCTGATAACCGATAAGGTTCCGGAAGTATCGCCCCCCATACCAACAAAAAATATTGACCCCTACCCAATGAGGTGATAAAAAAATCTTCGTTGCAAACACGGAGGGATGGCTGAGTGGTCGAAAGCGGCGGTCTTGAAAACCGTTGAGGGTAACACCTCCGTGGGTTCGAATCCTACTCCCTCCGCCAACAGCATTGCAATGCGTTTAAACAAAACGTCCACAGCCCGACGTGTGGACCCGGCATTCTTCAAAACGTCGATTATTTGTAACTCAAACTGGGAATTGAGCCCATCCCGCTTATTTGTTTAAAATACGGAGAGATGGCCGAGTCGGCTGAAGGCGCTCGCCTGCTAAGCGAGTAATCGGGGAAACCTGATTCCAGGGTTCGAATCCCTGTCTCTCCGCCAGATCATATTCGAGAGCCGGTTTCATTAAACTGAAATCGGCTCTCTGCATTGCTATTCTCACAATGATCGTCTTTTTCCCGCTGAGCAGTGTTCTGCGCTGATTTCCGATTGTAACAGAATTAATTACGATTCCCCCAATCAGGAAGCCTTTCTCGCGACAGAGATTAACAGGCAGGAATCCGTGGCCGTAAAGTTGATGCAGCATGCCTGAAAAAATGTTATGCACCACTGGTGGGGCAAAAGAGTCTACACCAGCTTTTCGTCGTACGGCAAATTTTTTTATAAGATCGACAGCCATGCGGGAGAATTATGGATGAATAAAGATACCATAAATAAATGGGTGTTGCTGCTTATCGTGTTTCTAATCACCTCGGTGTTCCTTCTGATGATCCGCCAGTTTTTAATGGCGATTCTGCTATCCGGGATTTTCGCAGCACTATCACATCCCATCTACGACCGATTCGTGAGATGGTTCGGCGGCCGCAGAGTTCCAGCGTCTATGACCACTATTTTGCTTATCCTTACAGTCTTTCTGGTGCCGTTGGGCTTTCTACTCGGCATCATCGCCACTCAGGCCATAAAAGTTGCCGAAATAGCCAAGCCATGGGTCAAACAGCATTTGTCAGAACCCGGCACTTTAACGACAACGCTCCAATCCCTACCTTTCTATGATACGATAGAGCCCTATCGCAACCAAATCGCGACCAAACTCGGAGAACTGGTCAGTACGACAAGCGGATTTATCGTGGATCGATTGTCCATGGTAACTTTCGGTACGGTGCAACTCTTTTTTATGGCTTTTGTCATGCTCTACTGCATGTTCTTTTTTCTCATGGACGGGCCCAAACTGCTCCACAAGATTCTCTACTACCTGCCCCTGGAGAGCAAGGATGAAGAGAGCATGCTGGGAAAATTCACTTCGGTCACACGGGCCACTCTCAAGGGCACTATCGTCATCGGGTTGCTGCAGGGTGGACTGGCCGGGGCCGCTTTCGCCGTTGTCGGTATTCCCAGCGCAGTTTTCTGGGGTGCCATCATGGCCGTGCTGTCAATCATCCCCGGTATCGGTTCGGCATTGGTCTGGGGTCCTGCCGCAATCATTCTAATCACCACCGGTCAGTTGGCCAAAGGCGTGGGTCTCGGAATCTTTTGTGGTGTCGTCGTGGGCAGTTTGGACAACCTGCTGCGTCCAGTTCTGGTCGGAAAAAGCACGCAGCTGCACGAATTGATGATTTTTTTCGGCACTCTCGGCGGCATTTTGATGTTCGGCGTCGCCGGAATAATCATCGGCCCAATTGTGGCGGCCCTGTTTGTGACGGTATGGGATATTTACGGCATTGCTTTTAAGGATGTCCTGCCGGAAGTTGCAACCGCATCACCGGATTCGGAAAATACTGAAGAATAATAGACGCCGTTGGGTTAAAAATTGAACCCTGCAAGTGTTAAAGATGAGACGATTTGGATTCAGTAAAAGCTGGCTGAAGCGAGGATTCCGGGTCCAATATTTCCTAATATTTGCCGCACGTTCTGAGCAACAAACCCCGTTTAGCCGGGTTATCAAGTGACATGGTGGCACGATAAAGTACCAAACAAGTAGGGGGTGATTGAAATGCCGAACCGAATGAAAACAATCATTTTGCTGGCCGCCGCGGCGGGGCTGGCTGCAACAGTAAGTTATGCCGAAAGGATCTATCACTGGACCGACAAGTCCGGGGTTGCCCATCTCACCCAGAACCCGCCTCCCGCAGAAGGTCGGCTAAATGATGTCATGGACTATACCAGCAGCGACCAGACGCCGACAAAGATAGAGCGAAATGAGCGCAGAAAAGGTAATTACGAGAACGAAGAGTCGATGCAGCCGGGCACCGATACCTATCAAAGCGAAAAGATGGAAGAAGCAGTTGCCGAAGATAATTATTGTTACCTGCAGGCACCGGACATCGATGTGTACGTCCGGGTCTGGGCACCGGACACATATGGTGACCAGGGTCCCAAATTATGGAGCGGCCACATACCGAAAAACCAGCAGCAGAAAATCGCCTCTCCGAACGGCCGGGTTATCTATGACTATCAGAAAGAATACAAAGGACCTTTTGAGGGCGGCTCATCGGCAAACTGCAGCGGTGGCGGAGTTATCCAGCTTTTAAGATAAACCGCTTGATTTCAATCTGGACTCAGACCGACGGAAACATTCAGATGGATAGGGGCCATTTTCTTTAACGAATCACGGGCACAAAGTCATCTGATCGCGGGTATAGATCGGCTTGGCGGGAGAACGGGAACGACTATCTGGCAGTTTTTATTTCCTCTACAATACTTTTAAACTTTTTTTTCTTCTCACCCAAAAGTGCGAACAGCTTCACACCACAGCGTCTGAATTCCACCGGGATATGATAGATTTCTTCATCCTCGATTTTTATGTCATATACGCGTTTGCATTTTATGCCCGGCAGATATGATCCATTGCCTTGTTTGGGAAAAATACTGATGACGCTGCGCTTACCAATTTCAATATCAGCCGGGATATATTCAAATGACAACCCACCGTCGCTGATGTCGGTTATCCAGCCAATGGCATTGTTGTCGTTGTCATAAATCTCATAACGGTATTCCCACAGTGGGTAGCGAGCCGATTTTCGCCGCTCCATATCCTATCCGCCTATTGTTTTAACGTCATCATTAAGGATTCGACAATCCCATTACATACAATATGATGTATGTCAAGTATTTATTTACACAATATAGAGGGATTTTTTACCATAGCAAACAAGCCACAGAACGGTTCGGCCGTGACCCACTTGGAAAGCATATTTTTTACCGGAGGACAATCGCTATAATCTCTCCGCATGTTGCCCAAGCCCCGAATTACGCTTGACAAATTCATTTCAACCGAATAAACATACCAGCTTCAATCCATAAAAGGGCAAGTAGTGGGTGGTAAAAAATTACCACAAAAAATAACATTGGATGAAAGGAGATTAGAGCACATGTCGAACTTAATGCCACCACATGGCGGAAAAGGGTTAACCAAGTGCCTTCTTGAGGGTGCTGAGCTGGAAGCGGAAAAGAAAAAAGCTGCGGGGCTTAAAAAAGTTGCCATTTCACAGCGTGTAAAAGGCGATCTCATCATGATCGGCATCGGCGGGTTCAGCCCCCTGACCGGTTTCATGACCAAAGCCGATTGGAAAAGCGTCTGTGATAACTACCTTACGGCTGACGGCACCTTCTGGCCGGTTCCTGTGACTCTGGATGTCACTAAAGAAGATGCGGATGCCATAAAAGTTGGTGACGAGGTTGCACTCTTCGACCCGGAGAGCAACGAAATCATGGCGACCATGAAGGTTTCCGAAAAGTACGAATTGACTGCAGCCGACAAAAAATACGAATGTGAAAAGGTCTTCATGGGCGAAGGGACACCAACGGCGGAAGAATTCTGGAAAATTGCCGAAGAAGATCATCCCGGTGTACAGATGGTTATGCAGCAGAAAGACTTTAACCTGGCCGGTCCGGTCAAGGTGCTCAGCGAAGGCGAGTATCCCACAAGATATGCCGGCGTTTACCACCGACCGGAGGAATCCCGCAAGATTTTCGATGACCGCGGATGGAGCGAAGTGGCGGCATTACAGTTGCGAAATCCCATGCACCGGTCCCACGAGTACCTGTGCAAAATCGCCGTTGAAGTTTGCGACGGGGTCTATATTCACTCTCTGGTCGGAAATCTCAAACCGGGCGACATCCCAGCTTCGGTGCGCGTTAAATGCATCGATTCGTTGGTGAAGAATTACTTTGTGGAAGACAACGTCGTTCAGGGTGGATATCCGCTGGATATGCGCTATGCCGGTCCGCGGGAAGGGCTGCTGCACGCTGTTTTCCGTCAGAACTACGGCTGTTCGCGCATGATTATCGGTCGTGACCACGCCGGTGTCGGCGATTTCTATGGCATGTTCGAAGCCCAGACCATCTTCGATAAAATCCCGTACCCGACCGAGCCCGGCAAAGCCCTGGCCTGCAAGCCGCTGAAAATCGACTGGACCTTCTACTGCTACAAGTGCGACGGGATGGCTTCCCTGCGAACCTGCAACCACGCCAAGGAAGACCGGGTTCTGCTCTCAGGTACCATGCTGCGCAAACTTCTCTCCGAAGGCGGCGAGCTTCCGGATCACTTCGGACGTGATGAGGTCGTGGCCATTCTGCGCGATTACTACGAAGGCCTGACCGAGAAGGTCGAAATCAAGACCCACAAAGCCGCAACGGGTGATTGATAATCTTATTTAGTACAACTAAAAAAGGGGTGACTCTCAATGAGTTGCCCCTTTTTATTTGTGTTTGGTGTTTATTGAATGGTGCTTGTCATGAATCTTTTCGATTAATACCAAAGGTGATAACCCTCGTTTAAAGTCTGTGCTGCCAGTCCGGCGACGGATAAAACCTCAATTACAAATTTCTAAAAACCAAACACCAAACACATTTCCATCAATAAAAAGGGGGCCGGATAAACACACCGAGCCCCATTTTTGATTCTTTATCTGTTCGACTGTTATACGCTATTTCCGATTCGTATATTCCGCGTAAGCCATGGCCGTCGTGCGGTAAACCAAATGGGCCAGTTTCGAAAACGGGGTGTACGCAAACAAACTCCAGATGAACATCAGGTGTAAAAAGTAAATGAAATAAGAAACACCGGATAACCCCATCAGCCGGGTAATTTCTGTTCCCAGCCCGGTGGCCCCCAGCGAAAAAGCCAGTACAACCAGATACCAGTCCCAATACGACGAGCCCTGGTCTTTATTGGCCAACCGACTCCGCCACAGCAATATCGATCCGACGACCAGGGCAACACCGGCGATATTACCGAGCCATTTGACCGGGTTGAGCTGACTGTATGGCCCTTCGATGTGCAGTACCCACTCGGCAAAGAAAAAGCAGTTGGTTACGATGAACAAGCCGATAAAGCTGAACAGCACCATCATGTGGGCTGTAGCGCGACCTTTGTTCTCCCCGCACTCGTTAAATTTCCGGTGCGTCAGAATGGTTACGATGGTGCGCACCAGAGCCGCAAGGACACCGCCCATATCCAGGGGTTTGTCTTCGGCTTTTCCGGACTTAATCGCCTGCTGATGCATATCATTGAGAAATCTCTTCAGACCCAGGGCGAACACAGCGATGGCTCCGAAAAAAGTGGGAATCATGATGATGTCGACCAGGTAGTTGTTGATGAAATGGGATTGCCAAATCTCTCCTGCATGCGGTGAAAAGTTGAGCCAGTTGACTCCAAGAGAGTTGAAAATCAGACCCATCGCAATAAAAATAAACGCTGGAACGGCAAACAAAATGGGTAGCATTTTGGGATTGGCCACTGCCTTGGCCAGGGCCTTGGGGGTGGCATATTCTCTGACGGCATAGGCGCGCAGGGCACCCAGCACTTCCCCGGGCTTGGCGCCCCTTGGGCACAATGTGGTGCAGTCGCCACAGTTGTGGCAGAGCCAGACATCGTAATCGGCAATAAGCCGATCTTTCAATCCCCAGGATGCCGCAATCATCTCCTTGCGGGGAAAGGGTTTGTTATCCGGTGAGATCGGGCAGGCCACCGAGCAGGTCGCACACTGATAGCACTTTTTCAAATCACCGCCGCCCAGCTTACCGACTTCTCTGATAAATCCCACATCGGGTTCAAGCGTAATGGTATCCGCCATTGGTAACCTCCTGCATCAAAGACGGTCAACAGCCGATGACGGCAGCCGACCGTCTCTCCTTGTATGTTAGAATCCCTTGAACGGGTTCGGTCCGAGCTCTTCGATAGAGGCCACAAAATCATTTACCATCTGCGGGATCTTATCGTACTCATCGATAGCCAGTTCAAACTGGGCAACGCGTTCGTTTTCCAGGGCCAGACTGGCCAAAGCGTCACCGATTTTTTTGATGCGGATCTCGGCCAGTTCGCTCCCTTTAATAAAATGGCACTGGTAATCATCACCATGTTTGCACCCCAGCAGAAATACCCCGTCCATACCCTGGGAAAGGGCGTCTTTGATCCAGATGACATTCATAGAACCAAGGCAGCGGATCGGAATGAAGCGGACATCGGCCGAGTAAGAAAGGCGGTTCAGGCCGGCGATATCCAAGGCTGGGTAGGCATCGTTTTCGCAGACCAGTCCCAGGATCCTGAAGGGTGGTTCTTCATAATCGTCTTCCGAAGGCACCCCAATGGTCTTGACCATGGAACCGATGCTGTCGATGTTGTAATCGGCGAAACCAATGATCCGTTCCGGGCAGGCGCCCATGCATGTCCCACAGCGACGGCAGCGGGCCGGATTCGGTTTCGGTGTCCCTTTGGCATCATCGTCCAGGGCACCGAACGGGCACTCCTCGGTACAGCGCTTGCATTGCGTGCAGCGTTGAAAGAAAAAGTCCGGAAAAGTCATATCACCGGATCGGGGATGTACCGAAACCCCGCGATTGACCGACTCGATACACTGAATCGCTTTCAGCGCCGCACCGGCGGCATCTTCCAGAGAATCTTCCACTGTCAGTGACCGCCGAATGGCGCCAGCAGCGTATATGCCGGTGCGCTGGGTCTCGTACGGAAAGCAGATGTAATTTGAATCGACGTAACCGTCGAAAAGGCCGATGTCACGGAAGGCCGGTCCCTGACGATAGGCCAGGTTGACCACCGGGTCGGCTTTGGTTGCGGGGACCATACCCGCGGCCAGGACAACCATGTCGGCCTTGACTTGCACTTTATCGCCCAGCAGGGTGTCGTCAGCCTCCACCACAAGCCCTTCGCCATTTTTGGAGACACCCTTCACAGTGCCCTTGGTCATAAAGATCCCGGGATCCTGCTGGACAGCCTTATAGAAGTTCTCCGTCAACCCCTGGGTGCGCATGTGCTGATAGAAGATATATGCTTTGCCGCTATCCGGAAAGTCTTCGCGCACATACTTGGCTTGTTTAAGGGCCACCAGGCTGGTGACGGCTCCGGCGTATGGGAAGTCCTTGTCGTCTTCCTCGCCGGGGCTCTGAATGAACACCACCGACCGTGCCTCTTTACCGTCGGAGGGTCGGGTGATCTTACCGTTTTTGGCAATCGCTTCAAACTCGGTGTTGGTCACAACATCCGGAAGCTCAACCCCCAAGTGGGCGTATGCCTCGCCCTCTACCTTAGCCGGATTCCATCCGGCTGCCAGTATAACCGCGCCAAACTTTTCTCCGCTGGGATCGAGGGTCAGAATGTCGTTTTTGCCTTTGTTATACTCCATATAGCGTTCGTGGAGCTGCTCGGCGTTGAGTTCCTTGCCGCTGTCATCTAACCGCATATCCTCGGGCAGAGGGTAGGGAACATCGAATTCGATCTTCTCTCCGGGTTTTTTGAATGTCGCCGTTAAATTCCCGGGTTCACCCGCCAGTCTTGCCAACATGGTTCCGGTTTTGACGGTAATCTTTTCATGCTCCTGAACCGCTTTTATGGTCTCGGCAACGATTGGCGCACTGAGCGTCTCATAGGGGGTACCCAACGGTAGCTGCTTGCGCCAGGTTTTGGCATGCCCGCCCAGCTCGTCGGACTTTTCGACAACGGTGACTTCGTAACCTGTGTTGGCGACATCCAAGGCAGCGGACAACCCTGTGATACCACCGCCGATAACCAGGATTTTCCGGCTGAAAGATTCCAATTTGTATGGTTCGGGCAAGCTGATCTTTTTGACCCGGGTCATACCCATTTTAAGGTAATCATCCGCCAGCATTTGAACGCGGTCGAAATGAACGCCATCATCCTTTTGCTCTTCGGACAGGGCCGGAAATTCAGATCGCGGATGCGACCAGACCACCTGTTCTCTCAGGTTCACGCGGTCGACGATACACCCGTCGAACCGGAAGACATCGAAGTTGACCCGTCGCGAGCAGGCAGCAATGACAAGGGTGTTGATTCCATTTTCCGTGATATCTTTTCTGAGTAACTCGACCCCCGCTTTCCCACAGAACATCTCGTGGGTTTGGGCCGGAAACCCATCTGCAGTCGCAACCTCCTTGAGCGCATCGATATCGAGAGCCTCTCCGATGCCGCAACCTGTGCAAATATACACACCAAATTTTTTGTCCATGGTAAGCCTCCTGCTACCTGTTCACCAGGGTTTGAATCGCCTTCAGTGCCATACCGGTCGCATTCTGGTTGGACGTCACTACGTCCAGCGGTTTGTTGGCGCATCCGGCGGCAAACATCCCGCCTTTTTGGAAGTCGTTGATAATAAAGCCTTCTTCGCTGTACTTGAGGTCCGCGGGAAGCTTCACGTTTGCCGTTGAGGGCTGCATGCCGGTGGCGAGCACCGCCATGTCGACCATCTGATGAATCTTTTCCCCGGTCACAGCATTTTCGGCGACCACGGTGACCTTTCCGTCAGAGGCATCGCTGATATCGGCCACTTTGCCTTTGACAAAAACAATCTTCTCGTCTTCTTTAATTGTCTGGTAAAATTTTTCATAGCGCAAACCGGGTGCCCGCATGTCAATGTAGAAAATATAGATTTTCGCATCCGGATATCGCTCGCGCACATATGTCGCCTGCTTCAGCGATGCCATACAGCAAATGTAGGAGCAGTAAGTCAGATGGTTCTCATCACGCGATCCGGCGCACTGGACGAAAGCGATACTTTCAGGCGCCTTGCCGTCAGAGGGCCGTTTGATGTCGCCTTTTGTCGGCCCATTGGGCGATGCCATGCGTTCCATCATCATGTTGGTAATGATGTTAGCATTCTCGCCGTACCTGAGGTTGGTCATCTTCTTCGCATCATAGGGCTCCCACCCGGTGGCCCAGATAATCGAACCCGCTTGCAGGTTGATTGTCTTGGGCGCCATGTCGAAATCAACCGCATCGTATTGACAGGCGTCTTTCACCCGCTGTGCGTCTGCCGATGATTCCTTGACCGATTGGTGAATGACAAATCGGGCTGGAAAGGCCATTTCAAAGGGCAGATGCGCACCTTTGATTTTCTGCATACCGAAATCGAAAAAACTATCGATCTCGGTTTCGCAGGCCTCTGCGCAGGCCCCGCAGCACGTGCAGTTCTCATTGACATACCGGGGATTGATCTTGAGGCTGACCGAATAGTTGCCAGGGGCGCCTTCAACTTTTTCGACCTCGCTCATGGTGAAAACCTTGATGAGCGGGTTGTCTTTGATCCGCCGGAAATTGATCTCGAGGCCGCAGGTCGGCGGGCACAGCTTTGGAAAATACTGATTCAGCTGCGCGACACGCCCGCCCAGATACGGATTCTTTTCAACCAGGAAAACCTCGTACCCCACCTCGGCAGCTTCAAGGGCCGCGGTTAATCCGCTGATCCCACCGCCGACAACCATGATGCTACCACTAGCAGGGGCTGCTGCGTTTTCTGTCATACTATCCTCCAGTTGATATGCTGTAACTATTGTTTCGGATAAGCTTCAGACGATATCCTCTAATTCATTTTATTCAATGCTCGAAGCTCGAAGCTCGAAATTCAGGATCAATTCTCTATGAACAGCCGAAAGGGGCGTTCGTTCAAGCTTCCAGCTTCAGGCAACGCGAATCATTTCGGATATCGCCTAAAGGGTTCAATCGTCAAAAGCAGTGGGGCCATATTTAATAAAAACCTCCAGGCGTCGCTCGACGCCTGGAGGTTTATGGGTACTTATTGTCTATTCAAATCACGCGCTCCGATTAGTCCGGGATGATTTTGATGTAATCTTTCTTGAAAACATCCCACTGACCGGATTTCGGATCGTACTTGGAGTTGACGAAACAGAACCAATTCTCGTCATCCTGCCCAGGATAATCGGCCTGGTAGTAGAAGCCCGGATAACGGGTTTCCTTGCGGAACGAGATGTGGCGCAGGTGAGATTCCACTGTCCAAATACGGTGAGTGATTTCCCAGGCGCGCATCAGTTCGTGCAGGTCGCCGGCGGCCAGTTTTTCGCAGTCTTCGCGCATCGTGGCCAGCAGATCCATGACAATCTCAAGGTTCTTGGTGGTGGTCAAGTAGTAAGTGGCCGTCCCGCCGCCGTACTCATGGGTCGCTTTCATCAACCGGTACATCATGCCCTCAGGCTTGAGGTAGTTGGGGTTGATGTCAATGGCGGTGGTGTAGTCCTTGAACTCAAAGAAGGTCCGCACCGGTTTGTACACCAGGTCGACCAACTCTTCCTTGGACTGTTTCAAGGTCGGGGTGAAGTCGGCGTGATCCTTGGCATAGCGGACCATTTGCTTGACCGCCATACGCCCCTCGGCGTGGGAGCCGGAGGAGAACTTGTGGCCGGAGCAGCCGACGCCGTCACCGGCGGTGAACAGGCCGTTGACCGTGGTCATGCGGTTGTAGACCTTGCCGTTGTCAGCCTTGATCTTGTAGGCATCCGGTACCCAGTCGTAATCCGGGCCCGATACCCACAGACCGCAGCAACCGGAGTGGGAACCCAGCAGGTAAGGTTCGGTCGGCATGACCTCGGAGTTTTTCTTCTCCGGCTCGGTATTCGTGGCACACCACAGGTTGGCCTGGCCACAGGTCATGTCAAGAAAGTCTTCCCACGCCTCGGACTCGAGGTGCTTCAATTCCTTCTTGTCCATGGTCTTGCCAAGTTCGGCCAGAGCGGTGACCGTATCCATAATGATCGGACCGCGACCTTCCTTCATTTCAAAGAGCATCAGGTGGTTCCGCAGACAGGTCGGGGTAATGGCAGCGGTTCCATAAGGAGCGTACTTCGCCAGTTCTTCCTTGGCCGCATCGCTGCCGGCGAAATTTTCGCCGAGGCCATTGAGGGTCTTGGCTTTGAACAGCAGGAACCAGGCACCGACCGGGCCGTATCCGTCTTTGAACCGGGCCGGGGTGAAACGATTTTCCATCATGGACAGTTCGGCACCGACCCGCATCAGCATGGTGTAGGTGGAACCGGAGTTCCAGACCGGGTACCAGGCGCGGCCTTTACCTTCACCGACCGAACGGGGCTGATAGATGTTGACAGCGCCGCCGCAGGCGACCAGCATGGTTTTGCACTTGATGATGAAGACTTTGTTCTCACGCACGGAGAAACCGACCGCTCCAGCGATCTGATTTTCATTGTTGGCGTCCAGGAGCAGCTCGACGATGAAGACGCGCTCGAGGATATTCTCATCACCGAGAGCCAGTTTGGCAGCTTCGGCCACGATCCTTTTATAGGACTCGCCGTTGATCATGATCTGCCATTTTCCAGTCCTGACCGGCTGGGCCCCGGCTTTCAGGGTGCCCATGGCCTGACCTTTTTTGCCGTCCAGGGTTTTGCCCTCTTCGCTTTTTTTCCAGATCGGCAGTCCCCACTCTTCGAACAGATGGACGGAGTCGTCGACGTGGCAACCCAGGTCGAAGATCAGATCCTCGCGGACGATTCCCATCAGGTCGTTACGGACCATGCGGACATAGTCATCCGGCTTGTTTTCGCCAATGAAAGTATTGATGGCGGAAAGGCCCTGGGCAACCGCCCCACTTCTCTCCATAGCGGCTTTGTCGCACAGCAGCACTGACTGGCCATCGTCCATCCATTTTTTTGCTTCGAAAGCCGCACCGCAGGCAGCCATTCCGCCACCGACGATCAGAATATCAACTTCACGCTCCTCAACTTCCGGATCCTTTACGGCCTTAAGTTCACCCAAGGGTTTGTTCGGTAATGCCATATTTCTCCCTCCTTAAAATAGGTATCGATTCTTGTGTCGTTCTGGGCTTGGAATCTGACAAGTCACCCCGGCTTAGACCGTCGCTTCAGGCGTCGGAATGCTGTAGCCGTCGGCTTCCTGAGTGGAGAGCAGGCCGCTCTCGATATCGCTGCCTTTCAGATCCTGGTACGCATTGGCTTGGCCTTCCGGAGTGGTCCGGATGGGGAACTTGAAGCGCTTGATGACGCCGTTTCTGAACTTGCAGGTCCACATCACGTCCTCGGTGCCCAACATCGGCATGATGCTGCTCCCCAACGGTACGAAATCAGCATAACCGCGGACTTCAACAGCCTGGGTGGGGCAAATCTTGACGCAGGAGAAACACTCCCAGCACTGATCGGGCTCCTGGTTGTATGCTTTCATCGCATTGGGCTCCAACACCATCAGGTCGTTGGGGCAAATGTACATACATGCAGTTTTGTCACCGCCCTTGCAGCCGTCACATTTTTCATCAATTACAAAACTTGGCATTGACTATACCTCCTCGTTTAATTTTGGATCGATTTCGAACTTGAAACATACTCCAATGTTCCGTCCTGATAGAACAGGTCCCAGATACACCTCCCTTCTATGCGGCCAAATATGTTGGGGCCATTTTGGCTCTGCTTTTTTCTAATCCACGGTAAGTTTTACCGTTATACCCGTTGCCTCAAAAGAGGTGCATCCGTTATGCTGAACACACATCCCTTAAAAATTACCTTGTAATATCAGTAAGATATAACTCTCCGCAAAGTAGAATGTTTATCATTCAGAATTTTTCTTGTCAAGAACTTTTGAGCAAACAAATTTTAAAATAGTTCGGCCCTTAGCGGCCTTCCGTTAAAGTAACAACATATTGGCGAACCCGTCTCAAAACACACTATATATTGTGGAAAACGGCAGGATAATTTTCGAGAGCCATTTACGGTAACAGGTTGCCGTTTTCAGGCGGCCGTGGTAAAGCTCACCCGAGTTTCGTGCTTGGTTATGACTGCCAACACGATGGCAAAATAAAAGGTACTTATGGAACCACAGATCACCCCTTTGCCCGTCGATGAGCCGTTCAGCTTTCACTGTTCGCCAACTGTACCCTGTTTTAACGCCTGCTGCCGCGACCTGAACCAGGCCCTGGCGCCCTATGACATTCTGCGTTTAAAAAACCACCTGGGGCTTCCGTCGGGTCGCTTTCTCGAGACCTATACCACCCAGCACGTCGGCCCGGAATCCGGCCTGCCCGTAATCACCTTGAAACCGGATTCTAAAACCGATCGGCTCTGTCCGTTTGTCACCCCGAAAGGATGCCGCGTTTATCCTGCCCGCCCCGCCTCCTGCCGATTGTACCCCATGGCGCGTGGAACTTCGCGCGATAGACATACCGGAGTTATCCGGGAGCATTTCGCCCTGATTCGGGAACCGCACTGTCTCGGATTTAAACAAACAGCGCGCCAGACGGCACGATCCTGGATTGAAAGCCAGGACCTGGAACTTTACAATGAATTCAACGATCTGTTCCTGGAACTTATCAGTCTGAAAAACAGGCTGATTGCCGGCCCGCTCGATCTTGTGGCAAGGCACCTGTTTCATCGCATGCTGAATGATCTGGATGCCTTCAGGGAACAAATTTTCCGCCTGGGCTTCCCGGAGGGCTGGACCGTTGATGCGGCAGAACGGGAAACCTTAAAATCAGACGATGTGGCACTTTTACGGCGGGCTCATACCTACGTCAGAAAGGCACTTTTTCCCAATGATGCTCAAAGATAAGGTCGCTCTCGTCCTGGGCGCGATCAAGGGAATCGGAAAAGGTCTCGGTCTGGCGTTGGCTTCGGAAGGGGCCTCGGTCGTGCTGAACTACTATGATTGGGAAGAACACCTTGAGGCACTTGAAAGAGATTTTACCGCAACGGGTGCACCGCACCTGATTGTCCGGACGAATCTGCTGGATACTGACCAGGTGGGAAGCCTCATATCGCAGGTCATCAGCCGCTTCGGCCGCCTCGACATTTTGATAAACAACATCGAACGGGGCGGATGGCCGATCGTACATGGTCCCTATGTGCGGGAACAGTGGGATCTCGAATTGGGGACCACCCTGCGGGCCAAACAATGGGTTTTCGATCAGGCCCTTCCCCATCTGAAGGCCACCGGCAACGGGGCCGTGATTAACTTTTCCTCAATCGCCGGACTTGTCGGTCGCTCAGGACCGGCCAGCTTGGTATTCAACGATGGATACGCAACCGCCAACCGGGCCGTCTCACTTCTGACCGAAACCTGGGCACGCACGGGGTCTCCAGAGGTACGGGTGAACGAACTTATGCTTGGCTTCTTCGATAGCCGGCACGGTCCGGGAACCCGGGGCTGGAAATTGCTGCCCCCCGAGCACCGACAGGCTCTGCTGGATCACACCCTGCTGGGCAGAACCGGTACCATCGAGGATGTAATCAAAGCCGTTCTTTTCATCATCAAGGATGCCCCATTCATGACCGGCAGCGTTGTTCGGTTGGACGGTGGCTACATATTGGGCGGCGAACCGGTAGCACCCATGCCTCCCGGGGTCCTGTAACCGACGCGGCAACGACCGGATAACCGCCTTCTATTCTTTTCGCAGCGCCCGTCTATATGCTGTAAATAATTAACGTCAGCCGCAGGCGGTCATTTCGCTGGCATCTTCCCCATCGCTAAAAAAACAACTGACAAGGGCACGCCTCAGCGCGGTCGAATCTTCTTACTTGGCAAACCCCATACGAAAAGTTTGATCCAATCAAACCCGATTGCTAACAGGGCGACATCATCGCTGCGGATTTTTCTTACCGTCGCCGATTTTATTTTGAAGCGTTTCAGAAAACTGCTCTCGAGGATGAAGGCCCTGAAGCGATCGATATTGTAAGCCGCCATGAAAGCCATGCGTGCGTTGGGCCCTTCAGGCCCGGCGCTGCCCCAGGGATTTTTTTGAAAAAGCTGCCGGATTTCCGCCCAACGGGCCGTCATCTTATTGTAGACAGACGCTTGCTGATCTTTGGACCACCCATCTATCGTCCATGGCACATCTTCTTTGGGCCCGAGGCAAAACGCGGGGGGTCTGAAAAAGTGCACCGGTTCGTTCTTTCCGGAACGCGCGTCGTAGCGGAGCCCATGCTCCACCGGGAATGTCCGGCAGGTATCCGGTCGATCCGGATAAACGCGGCACCCAGCCGGGGACAAAAACGGGCAGGTGCGATCTTCATTTTCGGTCATTCGCAAAAGGACATCCGGAAAGAAGTTGAAATCTCGCAAGACAACGTCCACGTATTCGTCTAGAAAACGGTCAGAATCGATCCCCAGGGATGCTTTCAAACGAACAACGTCGTAGGGGTATAGAAAAAGGTTCAAGTTGCGGCAGCAACGATTGAAACAAGCGATGTCCGGGTGGCAACGAAAACTGAAGGTCTCACCGGGTTTCAAACCGATCCCCGGCACATTTTCCAGGTCCTTTTCGTCGATGTATTTCATCGGTCACTGTCCATCCATGGCCCGCATACCATCCGGCCCTTCAGAAGGCCAGGATCATCTCCGCCACCGTCATTTTAAACTTGGCATCCACGCCAATCAGCTGGCGCAGCCACTCTTCGAGCTGCGCCACATCATGGTAAAAGGACGTCCGGTCAAATAAGATGGCATCCTTTTTCCCGTAATTGTGCTCGAAATTAGCACAGCCCGGACCTTGCACAATGCCGCCGTTTGGCCGGTGCAATTCGTGGGGAAGGCCATGCATCCGGCAGATCATCGGTCGATGCTGATACAGACAGCATAGGCCCTTGATGTTGAGCGGACACATCAACCGCGGGGATTGCCCGTTTATTTTCCTTTCCACTCCACGAAAGGCCGCGCATACCGACTCGGCTTTTTGTCGAATATCAATTTGCCGCCGCCGTCCGAGAGCCCGGTACCCCTTCATCAGGTATAGAAATTCAAGGTAAGTATGATGATAAAAGTGCGTCAGGCAACAATTGTCTTCGCAGCCGCTGCAATGAAAGCCGTAATTGTCTGCTACCGAATTGTAAGCCCGATCCATGGCTGCATAAACCTGCTCCAGACGGTCAAGCTGAGCAACGAACACTTCCGGCTCCAGGCGGATGTTATCGGGGTAAGGCGGCATAGCCTCCACGTTCGAACATCAGTGGCGAGGGGAAGAAGATCTGCTCGTAGAGGTCCATGGCGTGGCTGTCGGTCAGACTCGCAATGAAATCGCAGACCCAGCGATCACGTGGCTGATCGACGTGATTGCAGTGGCCCATGCCCAGTTTGTCAAGCTCCACTTCCAGCCGGTCGACATGATCCAAGAAGTAGCTGTAAAGTTCAATCAGGATTTTTTTGGCCTTTAAGAACTCATTATGAACCTTAGGCGCTCGGTATACTTTTTTGTATAGAAATTCCCTCAGGTTAGACATGGCCGCGAACACCTCATCGCTCATCTGCAGCACCAGTTCGCCACCATCGGCTCTGCTGTTGTAAACCAGATCTCTGATCATGGTCGTGGCCCGTTCGGGGTGGGTGTGGCCGATGATTTTACGGCAATCTTTCGGCACATGTTCTTCCTTTACCACCCCGCTGCGAATGGCATCATCCAGATCGTGATTCAAATAAGCCATGATATCGGCAATCCGCACGATCCGCCCTTCAACGGTGATGGCCATTTCTCTGGAATCGTCCGGAATGATCTTACCGTAGCCTTTGGAGTGCTTAAGAATGCCATCGCGCACCTCAATGGTTAGATTCAGGCCTTCACCGTTGCGCTCCAGTTTATCGACAACCCTCAAGCTTTGAGCTTTGTGGGTAAAATGTTTTGAAAATACCTCCTTCAAAGCCGTTTCGCCGCCATGCCCGAATGGTGTATGCCCGAGATCATGGCCGAGGGCAATCGCTTCGGCCAGGTCTTCATTGAGCCGTAAGGCGCGGGAGATGTTTCGGGCCATCTGGGCGACCTCGAGGGTGTGGGTCAGGCGGGTCCGGTACTGATCCCCCAGCGGCGCCAGAAATACCTGGGTTTTGTGCTTCAACCGTCTGAATGCGTTCGAGTAAACAATACGGTCCCGGTCCACCTGAAAGGCGGTTCGAATCGGACAAGGCACTTCGGACCGTCTGCGGCCTCGTGATTCGGAACTCAGGCAACCAAAGGGCGACATGAATCCACGTTCCCGTTTTTCAAATTCTTCGCGAATCGATAACATAACTTTTTCGTCGGATTTTGCCTTGTCTTGCCATCGCTCTTGACGTTTTTCAACACCCTGATAGGGATCAAAGAGCCAAAAGTGGTAATTATCTCATATTCTGGTGTCATGTAAAGCTTAAATCAAATTGGGTATGGTGGCATTTTAGCGGATTACGATAAGGTTGACACAGTTTTCATATTAGAGTACCGCTAGACAATAGGGTGTCAGCAGAAAATGCCGGACCCGATGCACGCAATTGACCGGTCCTCGCCGTCGCGGCGGCCGGTATCATTAATTTTAGGCGACGCCATGAATGGTCACCATCTGGTATTCGGCGACTTGACCGACTACATCACCGGAGAAACACTCACGGACACCCACGACGAACGCTACCGCCAGGCGTTGGCGGGCCGGCTGATCGAGCAAAAAGGGTATCAAAAAGAGGATGTGAAGCCGCGGCAACCGCTGATCGTCCGTGCTGGGGATTGCCAGGCCATCATAAGAATCGACTTGGTCGTGACGGTGGTCGATCGGATGGCAATGGTAATCAAATACGGTCCCGGTTCCATCGTCACCCGCCACCGGTCGGCCCTGGCTGTTTCTCGCCTGCTGGCCCCCTACCAGATCCCGGTCGCCGTGGCAACCAACGGGGAAGATGCAGATATTCTGGACGGTGCCACTGGCCGCGTCATCGCCCACGGCCTTGAAAACCTGCCCGAAAAGATGGCTCTCGAAGGGATGTCAAAAAAATTTTCGTTCGCGCCGATTTCTCCCGAACGGGCCCAGATGGAATCTCGTGTGGTTTACGCGTATGAAGTGGACGGAAGCTGCCCTTGCGATGACTCGATCTGCCGTATTTAGGCGCTGGGTAGACCTCGCGGCTAACCTGTCAACACATCGCAAATAATGCCAGATCCCGGAAAGATAGACAATGAACTATCCCCGATTTATGGAAACGGCTCTCGATCAAGCCCGAACGGCTTATGCGGCCGGCGAATTTCCGGTGGGTTGCATCCTGGTACATCAAGATCGGGTGCTGACATCGGGCCGTCGAACCGGCACCGTCGGCGAAAGGATCAATGAAGTCGACCATGCGGAAATGGTGGCTTTGAGGCGACTGGCAGAAATGGAAATGAAAATCGCCCCCAAGGACATTACCCTTTTCAGCACGCTCGAACCGTGCTTAATGTGTTACGGTGCAATCATCCTTAGCGGCATCAAAAGGATCGTTTACGCCGTTGAAGACGTGATGGGCGGCGGCACCAGTTGCGATTTGTCGCAACTCAACCCGCTTTACCGGCAAGCGGGTATATCGATTGTTCCGAACATATTGCGTGCCGATAGTGCCAAGCTGCTAAAGACATATTTTCAAAACCCTGATAGCACCTATTGGAAGGATAGCCTTCTCGCACGCCACGCCATCAGCCTCTAAGAAATGATTGCATTATCTGGGTCGACGGCATCTCCCCAAACACGGCGAATCGCTTCCCTGCTGCCAGACAACACAGAAGCCCTTTTTTTTTACTTGAATTTTTTACTTGCATTCCCTATTGTTATTGGTTAATCCACTACCTGAACTTTATCGGCTGGCAAAACAGCTTGCCGACCGAGACTGGCCTTGTAAAACAGGCCGTGATGACAAGGACTTAGAAAAAGCGGAGGTGCCGGCATAGC
Organism: uncultured delta proteobacterium; assembly: GCA_963848135.1. Taxonomy (GTDB): domain Bacteria; phylum Desulfobacterota; class Desulfobacteria; order Desulfobacterales; family SG8-13; genus JARFQH01. The sequence continues at coordinate 545,580 of CAWKCK010000003.1, read as the reverse complement.
TCTAAAAGGACGTATATTCAAACCGCGGCCAAGCGATCGAACGAACATCAATCGAAGTATCAGAGCCAAGGAGGTGCGGGTCATCGACCCTGAAGGCAATCAGGTCGGAATTGTCCCGATTGCCCAAGCGCTGCAAAGTGCCGCAGATTTTGGTTTAGACCTGGTCGAAATTTCACCCAACGCGAATCCTCCTGTCTGCAAAATAATGGATTACGGCCGTTACAAATATGAGCAGACCAAGAAGAAACAGGAGGCCAAAAAGAAGCAGAGCACCTTCCAGTTGAAGGAAATAAAAGTCCGCCCCAACACGGATGACCACGACCTTCTGGTTAAAGTCGGTCGCATCAAGAAGTTTATCGGTAACAAAGACAAAGTCAAAGTCACGGTCATGTTTCGCGGCAGGGAAATCACTCTGTCCCAGCGGGGGCGGGATATGCTTGCCAGGGTTGCCGAAGAAACGGCTGATGTGGCCGTTGTGGAACAGATGCCGAAATTTGAAGGCCGCACCATCATGATGGTGCTGGCACCTAAATAGCCCCCGGTATTTCCGAATGTATTGGGGCTGCCGCTGCGGCCGACTGATACGGATCGAAGCTGGGAAATCATTTTAGAACGAGATGCGGAGGTGGCGTGCGGCGGAATTGTATTGATTCCCACGCCATCTATTTTTTTGTTTCACTGGCCCTTGAACCTGTTCGTGGTTGCTATCAGACAGGCGGTGCCAGGCAACGACGAAAAGGAGTATTAGGATGCCAAAAATAAAAACGAATCGCTCGGCGGCGAAACGATTCAAAAAGACCGGAACGGGAAAATTTGTCTATTTCAAATCGCACGCCAGCCACATTCTAACCAAAAAAACAACCAAGCGTAAACGACAATTGCGGCTGGGTCAATTAATTAAAAAATCCGATCAAAAGGAAGTTCGGCTGCTTCTGCCCAATAGTTAGGGGTGCGTAGCGGTTGGCGAGACTGACTGTGCACCAGGCCGTATACGATCGCCGCTCATGACGACGGATTGACCCGGGTTCTATTTTCCGTTGGGATTTTCTCAAATGATGATACCCGACCCGGTAGCAGCAAGCCCCGACAGTTGATATTGGAACGTAAGAATATAGAATAGCGTATACTTTCAGGAGAACGACAATGCGAGTGAGAAGAGGATTCAAGGCCCGTAAACGACGCCAAAAAGTACTGAAGTTGGCCAAAGGATACCGCGGTGGCCGAAGCAAATTGTTCCGTACAGCTGCCGATGCGGTCGATAAAGCGCTGATGTATGCCTACCGCGATCGACGGCAGCGCAAACGCGATTTTCGGCAGCTCTGGATTACCAGAATAAATGCTGCCGCGCGGATAAACGACCTATCATACAGTAAGTTCATGAACGGCCTGAAACGCGCCGGAATCGTTCTTGACCGTAAGGTACTCGCCGACTTGGCCATATCCGACCCCGCGGGCTTTGCCCAGATCGCTAAACTGGCTTCCGAGAACATCTAACCGCTTTAACCACCTTGCCGCGATCTGGGGACAAATGTCCGGCGCGATCTGTTCCAGAACGAAAGGCATTCCATTCGGGCCAATAGCGCAGTGGAAACGTCAATAGAGAACATATACGAAGAGGCTCTCGGGGCCCTGGCAAACGCCTCAGACGCAGATAGTGTAAATACTATTGCTGTTCGTTATATGGGCCGAAAAGGCATCTTAACCGGGTTACTAAGGAACATTTCCAATCAGCCGGCTGAAAAAAGAGCGGCCATCGGTAAGAAGGCCAATGAAATTAAATCCGCCCTTGAAAAGTCTTTCAAGGCAGCCGTACGAGAATTTGAAACGTCAGGTGTCAGATTGGCTGCCGGCATTGATGTCACACTCCCCGGTCGCCCCGTACCCAATGGAAGCTTACATCCGATAACCCAGATTACCCAGGAAATTTGCGAAATATTCACCCGACTGGGATTCGATATAGTCGAGGGACCGGAGGTCGAAAGCGACTGGTACAATTTCGAAGCGCTTAACATCCCACCGAATCACCCGGCGCGCGACATGCAAGATACTTTTTATGTATCTGAGAACATCGTTCTGCGAACCCACACCTCGCCGGTACAGATTCGAACCATGGAGAAACAGACGCCTCCGGTACGAATCATCGCCCCTGGCAAAGTCTACCGCTGTGATTCGGACTTGACGCACACGCCGATGTTTCACCAGGTGGAAGGGTTGCTGGTCGATCGCAACATCTCATTCGGCGATCTCAAGGGCGTCCTGACAACTTTTGTCCACCAGATGTTCGACGAAAACACCAGCCTGAGATTCAGACCCAGTTTTTTTCCGTTCACAGAACCGAGCGCGGAAGTCGATATCCTGTGTGTCATGTGCCGCGGTTCAGGATGCAGGGTATGTTCTCAAAGCGGCTGGCTTGAAATTTTAGGGTCCGGAATGGTTCACCCTGCGCTATACGAAAATGTCGGATACGATTCTTCTGAATTCAGCGGGTTCGCCTTCGGTATGGGTGTGGAAAGAATTGCCATGCTCAAATACGGAATCGATGACATCCGAAAATACTTTGAGAATGATATCAGATTTCTAAGGCAATTCTGACATGCGCGTCAGCCTCAGTTGGTTGAAAGAATATGTATCGATCGAGATGGATATCGATCGACTGGTGAAAGCACTGACCATGATCGGCCTGGAGGTCGACTCGGTTTCAGACCGCTACATCTATTTGAACCGTGTTGTCGTCGGTTGCGTTCACAACATCGCACCCCACCCGCAGTCCAATAATTTAAAGCTCTGTGAAGTGGACATTGGCAGCCAGACACTGAGCGTAGTTTGCGGTGCACCAAACGTTACAAAAGACCTCAAGGTCGCCGTTGCCTTGCCCGGGACTGTTTTACCGGATGGTACCGTCCTGCAAAAAAGCGTGATCCGAGGCTCCGCTTCTGAGGGTATGCTTTGCAGTGAAATGGAATTGGGACTCGGGATTGTATCCTCCGGTATCATGGAACTCCAGAGTCATTTGCAGTTGGGACAGCCGTTGCCTCAGGCCCTGGCCCTTGATGACACCGTGATCGAAATCGATTTGACACCAAACCGGGCCGACTGTTTGAGCTTGATCGGCATTGCCCGTGAGATCGCCGGTATTCAAAAAACAGCCCTGAAATACCCTGAAAACCATTTGACTGATTCTGGCGATGAAATTACCGGTATGACCTCGGTAACCATTAAGGCACCGGATTTTTGTCCCCGCTATGCTGCCAGATTGCTGACAGGCATCAAGGTCGGCCCCTCGCCTTTTTGGCTGCAGGACCGCCTTCTATCGGTCGGATTGCGGCCGATCAACAACATCGTGGATGTCACCAATTTTGTCATGATGGAATTCGGACAACCGCTGCATGCCTTCGATTATGACCATTTGGCGGGCCACCGCATCGTGGTACGGACAGCCAAGAAAGGCGAAAGCTTCACAACCCTGGACGAGAAAGAGCGCACACTCTCTGAAGACATGCTTTTGATCTGCGACGCCGAGAAAGCCGTGGCCGTCGGCGGTATCATGGGTGGCCTCAATTCGGAAATCGAATCCTCCACCCGCCGGGTTCTCATCGAAAGCGCCTATTTCAATCCGATCAGTATCCGTAAAACAGCCAAACAGCTAGGGATGATCACCGAGGCGTCCTATCGTTTCGAACGCGGCGTAGATCCTCGGGGCACGGTCCTCGCCCTGGACCGGGCGGCAAGCCTCATGGCCGACGTTTCAGGCGCAACGATAGTGGACGGCTTGATCGATGCGCATCCCAAACCGGTAAAGCGTCCTGTGATCCGCCTCGGCGCAAAAGAAACGAACCGGCTTCTGGGAACCCTGTTTTCGGTCGAGGAAATAGCTGTAATGCTCGAATCTATCGGGTTCCAAACCGAACCTGAAGATAACGACCAATTGGCGGTGGCAACACCGAGTTTCAGAGTCGATGTCACCCGACCGGAAGACTTGATGGAAGAGGTAGCGCGCCTCTCCGGATACGACAACATTCCGTTGACCTATCCGGCCGTACCGGTCAAAGGACGGCCCCCGCTAAAATCCCTGACATCGCGCAATCATATGAAACAAATCATGTCAGGATACGGTTTTCACGAAATCATAACCTACAGTTTCATCAGCGCCGGCGCCTGTGACCGGCTCGGTTTGAAACCCGATGATATCAGACGTCGTTTGGTTCCGATCCTAAATCCCCTGTCCGAAGAGCAATCCGTCATGCGGTCGTCACTTGTGCCTGGCTTGCTGGATACCATGCGACACTGTATCGACCGGCATGAAAAAAATCTGAGATTGTTTGAAATCGGAAAAACGTTTTACAACAAAGATAGCGACGCGCTTCCCGAAGAGGTAGAAATTCTGGCGGGGCTCTGGTGCGGTGCCCGCAGCGAAGATTCGTGGCATGCCAGAGCAGCGGCCTGTGATTTTTTCGATTTGAAGGGTGTGGTTGAAGCCCTTTTGGATAGATTAGGTATTTCCGGTGTCGTCTTTGCCGGTATACCGGAAGAGATTTGCACCTACACCCGGCCCGGCATCAGCGCCCGGATAATGATACAAGGCCGGGATGTCGGCCTGATCGGTGAAGTTCACCCGCAGGTCCGGCGTCATTTCGAGCTGAAGGATGCGGCCTATATCTTCGAATTGACAGTTGACACTTTGCGCGCCCTTATCCCCGGTGCGAAATCATTTCAGCCGATCCCCAAATATCCCGCAGTGACCCGTGACGTTACCCTTATCGTCGATCTCGGTGTCGCGTCCGGCAAGATTCTAAACCGCGTGGAAAAGATGAACGAGGGATTAATCGAAACCGTTCAGCTCTTTGATGTGTTCGAAGGAAAGCCGATTCCAAACGGTAAGAAGAGTATTTCGTTCAGGATCGTTTATCGTTCGCCCGATAGAACTCTGGAAGACGAAGAAATCAACCGTCTTCATCAAGATATTACTGGTAATCTGCTGGAAGAATTCAAAGCGCTGCTTCCAGCCTGATAACGCAACAGGCATCCATTGGCTGACGGCCGAAGGCCTCACGATATGACAACCGCTTGCCCCGTGGTTGCGCTGCTGGTGGTACTTTTCAACAACCGCTTCCCTATACGATGATATCGAAACCGCAATTGCCGGAAAAATTGTATTTCAAAATCGGAGAGGTGAGTAAGCTCACCGAACTACCAGCCTATGTGCTCAGGTTTTGGGAAAACGAATTCTCCTGTATCCGTCCGAAGAGAACCTCTTCGGGGCAACGGCTATACCGCCGCGGGGATGTTGAGATGGTTTTCAAGATTCGACATCTCCTGCACGAAAGAAAATTTACGATCGAAGGTGCCCGGCAGTATCTTTCAAAAAGGAAAACCGACCCGGCGGAAGAGGTGCCCCCACTGAGCATCAAAGAAATCGCGGCGGAACTAGAAAACATCCGCAATCTTCTTAAAAAATCTGAAAAAGATGGTGACGGGTAACCGTTCGGTGCTTGCCTGTTCATCGGCTTTAGGTTCTGGCCTTGATAGCAGGGTCGCCTGCGCGCGACTGAAGGCCGCCTTCCTCACGCCGTCCCGGCTCATCGGCTGCAAATAGGGGCTGCCCTTCACTGACCACGTTAAAAACCCTTATGGGTTCGTACTTACCTTTGGCCCTAACAGGCTCGATTTCAACCGTTTCGAAGAGACCGCCGAGGCTGTTGTGCGTGTTTTCCGCGATCAAGATCTGACCTTCCTTGGCCGCGGCGCAGAGGCGGGAAGCTGTATTTACCGTGTCGCCGATGACGGAATAGCTCATGGTCTGGGATGAACCGATATACCCGGCCACCAAGGTGCCCGTGTTGATCCCGATTCCGATTTTGACGGCCGGCTTATTTTCGGCGGCACGGTTATGGTTGAACCGTTTCAATTCGGTCTTGATCTCGAGTGCGGCACGCACCGCCCGTATCGGATCATCACTATGGTCAACGGGAGCGCCCCAGATCACCATGATTTCGTCTCCCATGAACTTGTCTACCGTCCCTTCATGCCGGAATACGGTTGCTACCACAATTTCAAAGTACTCGTTGAGCATCTGCAGAACATCACCGGGAGGTGTTCTCTCACTCATCGCAGTAAAGCCGCGAATATCGATGAACATGACGGTCGCTACCCGGGATACGCCTCCCTTTTCAACCGTGAGCTTACCGGACACAACCATCTCGGCAAGATCAGGCGACAAGAGCCTTTGAAAACGTTCGCGTGTGAGCCGGTCCTGTTCCAGTTTTTTGGCCACCACCCGCCTTTCGTTTATCGTGTATTGTGCGTGTGATCCAAAAATGACGAACAGACACAAAACAATCAGGCGTGTCCAGACATCCCGCATGTCTGCCCCGAGTATTCGGGAGAGAATCGGCCCCTCCGAAGACAAAAAAATAGCGACGATTGAATCCAGCAACCAGTAAACGACGGCAATTCCGCAACCAATCAGAACCATTTGATCGGTGAAGTGGACCCGGTTTTTTGGTTCCGCACGCCTTTCCTGATCTTGACCACGGCGAAAACCCATCATATCAGGGATACCATTTTGTGTGATCGGCGGTATAGAAAACCTACCGAAGTGGGTGAAAGAGACACGATAGGCCTCTTGGGTTCAGGCGGTCCAAAGCAAGTATACATATGGTACCAAAGGCTTGTGAATTAGTCCAGAGGTGGCGGTGGCGTTTGGAAAACGGATTCAGCATTTCCGTAGTCGCGACCCCGGTCTTCTTTACCCTCAATGAAACATCCCCCTGCAATCGAGATCATGTATTAAAATTATTGACAAAGCACAAGTTTTGTCCTAAATAGTGTGTTTGCGGGCGGGCATAGCTCAGTTGGTAGAGTACAAGCTTCCCAAGCTTGGTGTCGCGAGTTCGAATCTCGTTGCCCGCTCCAATTCTTCTCCGCCTTTACTTCGAAGAAGGCTGAGTGAGGGTAGAACCAGATATTATCTGGTTCATTGTCTTAATAAAGGTTAATATCATGAACCGGTAATATTAACACTCCTAAAGACGCACTCGGACTTGAAGAAACGGGCGAAAGCCCGTTTTTTGATTTTTTAAGGATTGAACACAGTGAATAAAAAACCGACCGGAAATATGCCTAGAGGCCAGCATATACCTGCAGCTTCTCGCGCTCAAAACCGATCGGAACTCATCGCCCGGCAGGTCTTTAAGGTAGCCGAACCGCTCTGTGAATCCGAGGGGTTGGAATTGGTTTTTGTGGAATATCATCCAGAAGCCAGCGGGAAGGTGCTGCGCATTACCATCGACAAGCCGGGGGGCATCACGCTGGACGATTGCACACATGTCAGCCGTCAGTTGAACGATCTTTTGGACGTGGACTTGGGGGATATCGGCACGTATAACCTTGAGGTTTCGTCGCCAGGTCCTGAGCGCCCGATAGGGAAACGGTCCGATTTCGAACGTTTCCGGGGTAAAAAAATTAAAATACAAACATTTCAACCAATAAGCGGTCAGAAAAACTTTACCGGCCTATTGAAAGGTATTATTAACGAGCTGGTCACTCTAACCATTGATGACAAAACAGTCGCTATCCCCTTCGCAGAAATAAACAAGGCGCGACTGGTCGATCATGGAGATTACTGATGTACATGTCAGACATAAAGCGGGTTGTCGAACAAGTCAGCAGAGACAAAGGTATTTCACGTGAGGTCCTTATCAATGCTCTCGAGGAAGCCTTGAAATCCGCGGCCCGTAAAAAGTTCGGGCCCAAAATGGACGTCGAGGTTCAATTCAACGAAGAACTGGGCGAAATCGAGGTGTTCCAATTCAAGGATGTCGCCGAGGTGGTAACGGAGCCTGCGTTGGAAATCAGCCTTGAAGAGGGCCGGAAACTCGATCCGGACTGCGAAATCGGTGACAGCCTGGGCACAAAAATGGACACGTCGACATTCGGCCGAATCGCGGCACAGTCAGCCAAGCAGGTCATCATTCAAAAAATTAAAGATGCAGAAAAAGATGCGGTCTTTGCCAGTTTCATCAACCGCAAAGGAGAAATTATCAACGGCATCGTCCAGCGCATGGACCGCGGTGATATCATCGTCAACTTGGGCCAAACCGAGGGGGTTGTTCCTGTACGAGAACAGGTGCCCAGGGAAGGTTATCGACGCGGTGACCGGGTGCGTGCTCTGATCCTAGATGTATTGCATGAAAGCCGTGGACCTCAAATCATTCTTTCCCGCACCCATGCGGATTTTCTTGTTAACCTGTTTAAGATGGAAGTGCCGGAAATCAGCGAGGGAATCGTAAAAATAATGGGAGCATCCCGCGAGCCTGGGGTTCGGGCAAAAATCGCCGTTGCTTCAAGCAATGCCGACATCGACCCAGTGGGCGCTTGCGTGGGAATGAAAGGCAGTCGTGTGCAAAACGTGGTTCAAGAGTTACGGGGTGAAAAAATCGACATCATTTCCTGGCACGTCGATCCGGCAAGATATGTCTGCAATGCTTTGGCGCCAGCTGAAATATCACGCGTCATCATAGACGAGTCCAACCGAACGATGGAAGTCATCGTTCCCGACGAGTTTCTTTCGATCGCCATCGGTAAGCGCGGTCAAAATGTGCGCCTGGCTTCGAGACTCTCGGGTTGGCACCTGGATGTCAAGAGCGAAACGAAATACAGCGAGGCCATGCGCAGTGGATATGATTCCCTGCTTGCGCTGCCGGGCGTCGGCATCAGTTTGGCGGATGCCTTGTACGAAAAAGGATTTTTCTCGGCCGAAGAGATCGGCAAGGCCACAGTCGAGGACCTGACACAGATTCGGGGGATCGGAGAAGAAATCGCCGGTAAATTGATCACGGCCTCAAACGAAGTTATACAGACCAAACTTGATGAGGTTACACCCGAGGTTGCCACCACAGTAGAAGACGTTTCCGAAGATGCCAAAGATGACCACATCGATGAAGGTGCTGAAACGGATGAACCGGAAGCAAAACTTGATGTTGATGCCACCGATACAACGGATTCAGTCGAGGAACAAACCGGAGGCGAATAACATATGTTGCCGCGCTGGTAAAATAGTCGCCGTGGCAGTCGTATAAGCTAGACTGTCGATGTTATGCGCGAAAACCACTCGCTTAATTGTGATTTTAGGGGGATTGATGGCAAAGATCAGGATATATGAACTTGCCAGGGATCTGAACATGACCAACAAAAGCCTTATCGAAAAGATACAGGATATGGATATCGACGTCGAGATCAAGAGCCATATGAGTGCGCTCGACGATGATTTGGTGGCCCAGATCAAAGCTGATCTTTTCGGACGCAAAACTGAAACCGTTGTCGAAACGCGCGTACGCTCAACCGTCATTCGGCGCCGCAAGAAAACCGTGGTCGTTGAAGCACCGGAAGAGGACACGGCGATAACAGACACTGAAGAAGAAAAGGAAGAAGAAATCCCTGCCGATAAAGTGGTCGAAGCGGAAACTTCACCTGAAATAGAACAGGTTCCCGAGGCGGAAACGACGTCAGAGGTCGAACCGGTTGAAGAAACACCGGCAGCAACTGCAGCCGAATTGACTGACCCTGGAGTGGTACCCCCGGAGACGTCGGCTGATGCTGAAACGCCACCGACATCACTCGAAGAAGTAAAAACGCCAAAGGCCTCAAAAAAAGCGAAGAAGAAAGATCAGGCCGCCAAAATCATCCGCATGCCTATTACCCCTGAGGTCCAGGCGCCGGCTGTTAAAGCGGAAGAAGGCAAAGTACCGACCCCGCTTACAGATAAAGTCGTCACCTTGAAACCCTCAGCACCTTCAGTTAAAATTGCCGCTGATGACCCCGCAAAAGATAAGAAGAAGAAGAAGAAAAGAAAACGCGGGGAAGAAGTAGATGCCGACAACAAATTCTTCAAAAAGAAAATCTCTTTCCGTAGAAAAGAAGTCGTCGAAGGTGCAGATCTTTATGGATCGCGCCAGCGTCCACGCAAGGGCAGGAAAGCGCTCAAAGCCAAAGCGGCAGCGCCCGCCCAGAAAACCCAGATTACCACAGCGAAAGCCATCAAACGCAGGATCAAAATCGACGAGGCGATCATTCTTTCCGATCTGGCCAAACGCATGGGCATAAAGGCCGGCGAAATGATTAAAACGTTGATGGGAATGGGTGTTATGACCACGGTAAATCAGACTATCGATTTCGAAACGGCGGTCTTAGTGGCATCTGAGTTTGATTATGAAGTCGAGCGCGCCACTTTCGAGGAGGAGGCTTTTTTGAAAGTCGAAGAAGATGATCCCACCCTGCAAATTGAAAGATCACCTGTGGTTACCATTATGGGACATGTCGACCACGGTAAAACCTCATTGTTGGACGTGATCCGAGAAACCAGAATTACGGATATCGAGGCCGGAGGCATTACCCAGCATATCGGCGCATATTATGTTAACACCGAAAAGGGCCAGATCGCGTTCCTGGACACCCCCGGGCATGAGGCGTTTACAGCCATGCGGGCAAGAGGAGCGCAAGTTACTGATATCGTCGTTCTGGTGGTCGCAGCCGATGACGGGGTCATGCCACAAACCACTGAGGCGATCAATCATGCCCGGGCCGCCAAGGTACCGATCATCGTTGCCGTCAATAAAATTGACAAGGACAATGCCAATCTGGACCGTGTGTATCGTGAACTCGCCGAACAGGGGCTATCTCCTGAGAGTTGGGGCGGCGATACCATCTTTGTCAATGTCTCGGCCAAAAAAAACACGGGCATCGACGAACTGCTCGAAATGATCTTACTGCAGGCAGAAGTGCTCGAATTGAAGGCCAATCCCAACAAACGAGCCAACGGCCACGTTGTCGAGTCGAAGATTGACTCGGGTCGCGGTGCTATTGCCACGGTTCTGGTTCAGGAAGGCACTTTGCGCATCGGGGATCCGATCGTGTGCGGAATCTATCACGGTAAGATTCGGGCAATGCTTAATGACCGGGGCCAGCCGGTGGATTCTGCCGGCCCTTCGATTCCCGTCGAGGTTATCGGACTCTCCGGTGTCCCAATGGCTGGTGACGAATTGTTTGTGGTGGAGGATGATAAAGACGCCAAACAGATCAGCGAGCACCGTATTCAAAAACACCGCTCAAAGGAACTGGCCAAAACAAGCCGCCTGAGCCTGGACAATCTTTTCGAGCAATTGAAACAGGGTGAAGTCAAAGATTTGAATTTGATCATCAAGGCCGATGTTCACGGCTCCAACGAAGCTTTGGCCGATGCCCTGACGAAATTGTCCAACGAAGAAGTCAATATCAATGTCGTTCATTCCGCCACCGGCACCATCACCGAATCAGATGTCTCTCTGGCAACGGTTTCAAATGCGATCATCATTGGGTTCAATGTCCGCCCAACAACCAAGGTTCAGACGCTGGCCAACGAAGAAGGCGTGGACATGCGCTTCTATAACGTGATTTACGATGTGATCAAAGACGTAAAAGATGCCGTAGCCGGTATGATGTCCTCGACATTTGAAGAACGCATCTTAGGAAGAGCGGAAGTTCGAGACACCTTTCACGTACCCAAGATCGGCACCATTGCTGGATGTTATGTTACCGAAGGCAAAATGGAACGCGGGCGCCTTCTCAGGGTCCTCCGTGATGGTGTGGTGCAATATGAAGGTAAAAATTCTTCCCTGCGCCGCTTCAAGGATGATGTCAAAGACGTGCAAAGCGGTTACGAATGCGGTATCGGCGTTGAAAACTATAACGACATTAAAGTCGGTGATGTTCTGGAATGCTATTTTCTGGAAGAAATTCGGCCGAATATATAGTTTTTTTATCCATCTGAAAAAGGCATTGCCGAGCTATCTGATCGGAAAACTTTTCTCTAATCAATTACGTGCGGAGAACGGCGTCATTCGTCGAACTTGTTCGGCGCCGCTCTCGGCTGTAGACGAGAGTTATCGATGGTCGTGGGGATAGGAATCGTTACCTTCAGGCTGCACGACTGCCGCTCTTTGAAAGGGAAACGCAAAGTCGTCAAGTCGATCATCGCCCAGGTGCGCAACAAGTTTAATGCTTCCGTTGCCGAGGTGGGGATGAATGATGCCCACCAGCGGGCGGAAATCGGATTTACTCTCGCGGGAAACGATCGGCAGGTCATGAATTCAAAAATCGACAAGATCCTTAACATGATCGAAGATTTGGGCCTCGCTGAGGTCATCGATTCTGAAATGGAGATCATCAATATATAATGTCGTATAAGCGCGCCGATAGAGTCAGCGGCCTGATACAACAAGCCCTGTCTGACATCCTTCTCAAGGGGGTCAAAGACCCCCGGCTGGAGATGACAACGATAACCCATGTCAGGATGACAAAGGACTTACGAATTGCCCGTATCTATTTTTCTGTACCAGGTGGCCCTGAAAAAATAGAGGCTGCCCAACTGGGTTTTAAAAGTGCGCTCGGTTTCGTTAAAGCATCATTGGCCCGGCGGCTTGGCCTGCGATACATGCCCGAGCTCGAGTTCTATTACGACGAATCGTTCGATTACGGGGCCCATATCGAAAACCTTCTGGATTCCATTCGCACTAAATCATGACAGATCAGATCCTTCGACACGTGAACGACAGCCGGCACGTCCTGGTTGCTTCCCATGAAAACCCGGATGGAGATGCCATAAGTTCTCTGGTTGCCGTCGGTTTGGCTCTCGAACTCAAAGGCAAAACCGTAACCTTTTTTAATCCGGATCCGATTCCAGCCGTCTATCGCTTCCTGCCGTCAACCAACCGCATCACTACGGACGCTCAGGATACCGAGAAATTTGATACGGCGGTAATACTGGACTGCGGCGAATTGGATCGCATCGGAAGGGCCGCGGAGGCTGTCCGGAAGATACCGGTGATTATCAACATCGATCACCACTTCACCAATACAAACTTCGGAACGGTTCAACTCGTCGATCCTTCGGCCTGCGCGACCGCGGAACTGGTATATCGACTGCTGCTGGCGATGGCGATTCCAATCGACAAAGACATCGCGACGCTGGTGTATACTGGAATACTTACCGATACCGGCTCGTTTCGCTTTTCGAACACCAATCAAGCCGCCTTTGATATCTGCCGCGAGATGGTGGAGAGGGGCGTTGAGCCCCACAACGTCGCCCAATACGTCTATGGAACATATTCCATCGGCCGGATCAAGCTATTGAACCTGGCCCTGGACTCGATTGAATTGTCGCGCAACGGCAAAATGTCGATTATGACGGTGACACAGGATATGCTCCGTCAAACCGGCACTCAGCCCGAAGATGCCGATGGCTTAATTCACTATGCGCGTCGAATCGAAGCCGTAAAAGTCGCGGCTATGATTCAGGAGTTGCGCAACGGCCTCGGCGCGGGAAAGACCCGCAACCGTTATCATGTGAGTTTGCGGTCCGACGGCACAATTGATGTCGCCGCCGTGGCCGTAACCTATGGCGGCGGCGGCCATCAGAATGCCGCTGGATTTGGCATCGATGGATCTCTACCCGAGGTGAAAGCCCGAATTTCCCGCCTCGCGGAAAAACTGTAAACCATTCCCGGCTTTGGGGTATGACTGTTTCGCAGATCAACGGCATTATCGTACTGGACAAACCACCAGAAATTTCCTCGGCAAGGGTGGTTGCAAAAGTAAAGAGCGTACTGAAAGCCAGAAAAGTCGGGCACACCGGCACTCTGGACCCTATGGCAACCGGCGTTCTCGTTTGCTGCGTCAACCAAGCCACTCGGATTGCGCAATTTCTTATACACAACAAGAAACGATACTGCGCCACCCTGCGCTTGGGTATCGAAACCGACACCCAGGACGCCACCGGCAAAGTGATTTCAGATACTGGCCCCATTGCGGTTACTGCCGAGCGCATCGGGTCTGTTATCAGCCAATTCGAAGGTTCGTACTTACAGTCGCCACCGGCGTATTCGGCATTGAAATTAAAGGGCATTCCCTTGTATCGCTACGCCCGTGCCGGACGTCCGGTTCACAAGCCGGCAAGGCCGGTTATGATCGACAGCATAGAAATCCGGTCAATTGCGCCGCCGTTGGTTCAATTCGATGTTAGCTGCTCTTCGGGAACCTACATTCGCACGCTTTGTGCCGATATCGGGAGAGAATTGGGGTGCGGCGGACACCTGGAGGCACTAAGGAGAACCGGAAGCGGTCGATTCACGACCGATGACGCCCTGACTGTGCCTGAGCTCGAAGCACTTGCCGGTAAAGACCGGGTGAGCGAACAGATGGTGTCAATGGCCGATGCCCTGTCGGATTTGCCGGAGGTTACAGCGAACAAAGCTTTGACTCTACTGATAAAACATGGCAGAGTGATTCACGCGCACGATATCGGTGGGTTGCCGCTGATTGGAGATGATGCGCCCCAGAACACACAAACGTATTTAAAGCTTCTTGATGCACAGCGGAACCTTCTGGCCGTTGTGCGGCAGCACCGCCAAAGTGACAGGTTAAGCTATGTCTGTGTGTTCAGTGACCATATTGATTGAGAGGCGAAGGCCGCCAGCCTGCAGCCAATGGCTCAGGCTGAATGACTCTGTACGACTCGGGTGAAAGATTAATTTTTTCATGAAAAAGGAGGAATAAAGAAAGTGGTCTTTTCTACGGATGAAAAAAAGAAACTGATAGACAAATTCAAGTTACACGAGGGTGATACCGGTTCGCCCGAAGTACAGGTCGGTCTTTTGACCCACCGGATATCCTACCTGACGGAACACCTCAAGATGCACAAGAAAGACCATCATTCACGACGAGGATTATTAATGCTGGTCGGCAGGCGTCGCCGACTGTTAAACTACGTTAAAAACAAGGACATCAACAGATATCGCACCATAATTGAAGCCCTCGGTTTAAAGCGCTGATACCTGCCTGTATCGCTTCCGGAAACCGCAGAGGGTGTTGTGCAATCCGGACAGTGAAAGTGGTCGATGATCCAACTGCACGCGTGCGTTGCAATTCGCCCTCCCATTGATTAGTTTTCCGTGCGAAAACGGTTGGTAAGGCGCATATTTTTTAGGAGAATAAAATGGAAATAACATTAAATGCCCAACTCGGTGGAAAGACACTGAGCATCCAGACCGGCAAAGTCGCCAAACAGGCCTCAGGTGCTGTTTTGGTTCGCTACGGAGATACCGCCGTCCTTGTGTCAGTCGTATCTTCACCAGAGGAAAGGCAAACAGATTTTTTACCCCTTACCGTCGAGTATCAGGAGAAAATATACGCTGCCGGACGTATCCCGGGTAACTATTTTCGACGAGAAATCGGGCGCCCCAGCGAAAAGGAAACCTTGACAGCGCGGTTGATCGATCGGCCCATCCGTCCCCTGTTTCCGAAAGGCTACCGCAATGAAACCCAGGTTATCGCCATGGTTTTATCTATGGATCAGGAAAATGAACCAGATACCCTCGCCATGATCGGTGCCTCGGCCGCCCTCGAAGTTTCTGAAATCCCTTTCGAAGGGCCCATAGCCTGCGTTCGGGTCGCCCGCATCAATGGCCAATTCGTCGTCAATCCGGCAATTGAAGATTTGGAGCAATCCGACATCAACATCATCGTTGCTGGATCAAAAACCGGCATCGTCATGGTTGAAGGCGGCGGCAATATCGTCGCGGAGTCGGATCTGCTCGAGGCCATCTATTTTGCTCACAGCGAAATGCAGCCGATTATCGCCCTACAGGAAAAACTACGCGCCGTCGCGGGGGTTCCCAAGCGCCCTTTCCTTCCGCCGGAAAAGGACCCGGACCTGGTTGCCCGTATCGAATCCGAATTACGGGACAAAATACAGGAAGCGGTTTTGATCCCCGACAAAGTTACGCGCAGCAAGACCCTGCGTGAAGTCAAGGATAACTACTTCGCCCTTTTGGGGGACGCCTATGAGGACCGCCGGTCAGAAATCCTGGAGGTTATCAAGGACCTTAATAAATCCGTCTGCCGGGATCTCGTCTTGAAGGAAAACCGCCGCATCGACGGTCGGAAATTTGATGAAATCCGGCCGATAAGCTGTGAAGTCGGCATATTGCCGCGTCCTCACGGCAGTGCGTTGTTTACCCGTGGGGAAACCCAGGTCCTCGGTGTCTTGACTCTCGGCTCTGGCCAGGATGAACAACGGGTTGAAACCCTGAGCGGGGACGAATTCCGACCGTTTATGCTCCACTACAACTTTCCGCCATTTTCTGTCGGAGAAACCCGGCGAATCGGTGGACCTTCGCGCAGAGATATCGGACACGGCGGCCTTTCTACCCGTGCGTTGGAAAAATCCCTGCCCGACAAGGAAAATTTCGACTACACCATCCGTATCGTATCCGAAGTGCTCGAATCCAACGGCTCATCTTCCATGGGAACCGTCTGCGCCGGAACACTGGCGATGATGGATGGCGGAGTTCCCATCAAAACCCCGGTGGCCGGTATTGCCATGGGCCTGGTCAAGGGCGAAGACCAGGTGGTCGTGCTCTCTGATATTCTTGGTGACGAAGATCATACGGGTGATATGGACTTTAAAGTGGCCGGCACATCAGAAGGGATTACCGCCGTTCAGATGGACATCAAGATTCGCGAGCTTTCGAAGGACATTATGAAGCAAGCCCTCGAGCAAGCACGTGCCGGACGACTGCATATCCTCGACCGGATGCTCGAAACCATCACGGAAGCGCGCCAAGAAATTTCCCCCTACGCCCCCAAGGTTCTGTCCATCAAAATCAATCCGGATAAAATCAGGGAAATTATCGGCCCGGGTGGCAAGACCATTAGAGCTATTCAGAGTGAAACCAACACCCGCATTGAAGTTGACGATTCCGGAATCGTGAAAATATCCGCCTTTTCTGCGGAAGAAGGGGAAAACGCCAAGCAGATGGTTGAAACCATCACTAAAGAACCGGAAATCGGCGCCATTTATGAAGGGACGGTCGTGAAAATTACCGATTTCGGCGCCTTCGTTCAGATTTCACCGGGAACGGACGGTTTGGTTCATATATCCCAACTGGCCAATCATCGCGTCACCAAGGTCTCTGATGTCGTCAAAGAAGGGCAAACGCTGAAGGTTAAGGTCCTCGAAATCAGCCGAGACGGTAAAATCCGATTGAGTCACAAAGCGGTTCTGGAATAGCAGATGAATACCGGTTCAATCAGCAAAACCACGCTTGAAAACGGCGTTCGTATCCTGACAAAATCCATGCCGTATGTGCGCAGTGTCTCCATGGGCGTCTGGGTCAATGTCGGTGCCCGGGATGAATCCGCCGCCGAGAACGGCCTCTCCCATATGATCGAACACATGATTTTCAAGGGCACGCATAAACGCACGGCCTTTCAGATCGCCAAGGAGTTCGATGCCATCGGCGGCCACACAAATGCTTTCACGAGTTTTGAAAATACATGTTACCATGCCAGGGTCATGGATTCTCATCTGGAAACGATGGTCGACATTCTGACCGATATATTTCTGTACTCGGTCTTCGCTGAAGCAGAAGTGGCAAAAGAACGGCCGGTCATTTTTCAAGAAATCGGCATGGTTGAAGACAATCCCGAAGAGTACGTACATATTCTCTCGGGTAGTGCGTACTGGGGAGATAACCCTCTCGGGCGCTCCATTCTCGGCACCCGTGAAAACATACTCGGATTTTCGACCGACATCATTAAAACTTTTTTTCACCGATTCTATCAACCCGCACACATTGTGATCGCCGTTTCCGGGAACATTTCCCACGAACAGATCGTCGATATTGTCAGCCCTGCCTTTTCAGCCATTGAAGCGGGAGAGAGCTTCCCGGGACGCATGACACCTAACGGATATCCGCAAGTCAATGTGCATTGCCGGGAACTGGAACAGGTCCACGTCTGTTTGGGAACGCAAGGCGTGCCCATTGCCGACCCCAGACGTTATACGTTTTCACTCTTAAACACCATTTTTGGCGGAAACATGAGTTCCCGGCTATTCCAGAAAATAAGAGAACATCGCGGCCTCGCTTATGCCGTCTACTCTTTTATCTCTTCTTACGAGGATACCGGCATGTTCGGCGCCTATGTCGGTATCCATCCCGACAAAGTTCGCGAAGCCGTCAGTCTTATAGTAGAAGAAATGCGTGTGCTCAAAATGAATCCCGTTGAAGAAGCGGAATTGACCGATGCCAAGAATTACACCAAAGGCAATCTGATGCTGGCAGCGGAAAGCGTCGACAACCAGATGGTCCGTCTGGCACAGAATGAGATAAATTTCGGGCGCCACATCCCATTGCAGGAGATCATCGATGGGATCAATGCAACCACGGTAGAAGATATCTGTGTCCTTTCCAGAGAATTGTTCCGGGAAGACCGCCTGGCTTTGACCACCCTCGGCCCGATCAGCGAAAAAGAAAACTTTGAGGATTTATTGCTGATTTGACCACAATCCCCATAGAATATCGGACGAATCAACCTGTCATGTGACCATGGAAAACCACCTGGAAGTCAGAATCCGCCGCCTCCATCCGCAAAGGGACGCAGACATCCCTTTACCCCGTTATATGACCTCTGATTCTGCCGGAATGGACATTTCAGTCGCCATCGATGATCCATATGTTCTTGCTCCCGGTGATATCGGATTGCTTCCCACAGGTTTTGCCATGGCCCTTCCCCGAGGGTATGAAGCCCAAATTCGTCCCCGCAGTGGCTTGGCCGTCAAGCATGGCATTGGGCTAATTAATTCACCTGGGACCATCGATTCGGATTACCGTGGAGAAGTCAAGCTTGCCGTAATCAATTTCGGCCGGTCACCATACACATTTCAACGCGGCGACCGTGTGGCCCAGATGGTCATTGCGCGTGCCTGGCAAGTGCATGTCAAACTTGTGGAATCCCTTGCGGCAACTGATCGGAACAGCGGCGGTTTTGGCCATACGGGGAAGTAAAGAAAAGATGCCGACCGGACGACTGCGTTTCATCCTGTTATGGCACCCATATCACTGGTATATATCACTATAGGCACTCGGTTCTATGCATCCAGAGGACACCCTCATCGACAGAACAATTTCGTCGCGTGCTGAAGAAATCGTCATGTGTGTCCTTGCCAGTGGCAGCAAAGGCAATTCGACATACATATCGAACGGCCGTGCCGCTATCCTTTTTGACGCCGGTCTCTCCGGCGTTGAGATCGAGCGTCGCCTCAATTCCCGCGGTCTGAGCACAGATTCGCTTCAGGCCATCGTCGTGTCACATGAACACGGCGACCACGTTCACGGCGTCGGCGTTCTCTCGCGCCGTTACGGTTTGCCGGTATACATTAACCGTAAAACAGCCGGGGCTGCGGCCAATATCGGACATGTCCACCAGAAAATTTTTTTCGAATGCGGGATAGATTTTCATATTGACGGGCTTATAATCCACCCCTTTTCTCTATCCCACGATGCTGCCGACCCGGCTGGCTTTACGATCAGTCAAAACGGCATAAAAATCGGCCTTGCCACCGACCTGGGCGTCGCGACGGCAATGGTTGCAGAGCGCTTGAGGGATTGCCGCGCACTGGTTCTCGAAGCCAATCACGATACACAAATGCTTATCGATGGTCCCTACCCTTGGCCACTGAAACAACGGATCCAGGGCCGGACTGGACATCTCTCCAATTCAGAATCAAAGTCCCTGTTAAGCAAAATCAGCCATCATAACCTCGAACATGTGATACTGGCACACCTAAGTGAGACCAATAATACCCCCGATAGAGCACTGCATTGCATCACCCCGGCGCTGTCTCATCTCAGCACCCATCTTGAAGTGGCCATCCAGGATAGCTGCACCGATATCTTTTATCTTCGGTGATCACTCACCATCATGCGCTTGACACACCACTTAGTGGTCGTTAGCATATCGACCATGCATCAGCGAATATGACCAGGGGCAACCTAAAATCGACAGCGGATTCACCTTTATCGGCAAAGGAGCATTTTGGCATGCAGTGGCGTCCGGAGGCAGAAGACTTGTTGAAAAAAGTGCCCTTTTTCGTTCGCAAGAAGGTGCGGTCGCGCGTGGAGAAGGAGGCAAATGAAGCCGGAAAATCGACGATAACCCCCACCGAAGTCAGGGCTACCCAAAAGCGTTATCTCACCGGCATGCAAGCGGAGGTGCGCGGCTACCAAATCGACACCTGTTTTGGACCCCAGGGCTGCCCGAACCGCGCCAACCCGGGTGAGCATCTGCTGGATGAGATTGAAAACATTCTCCAGCAAGCCGATTTGCTTAATTTCCTGAAACGCTCGGTCAAAGGCGATCTAAAATTTCACCACGAATTCAGGGTCACTCTGGCGGACTGCCCGAATGCCTGTTCACAACCCCAGATCAAAGATATAGGGATCATCGGCGCCGCTGTGCCTGAAATCGCCGATGAGGAGTGTACGCGATGCGAAAACTGCGTCGACGTTTGTAAAGACAAGGCCTTTGCCTTAAATGAGCATCAGCCGAAGCCTCTCATCGATTATAAACGGTGTCTGAACTGCGGCCAGTGTATAAAGGTTTGCCCGAGCGGAACCATACGAGATGCCTTTCGGGGGTACCGCGTTCAATTGGGCGGGAAGCTTGGCCGGCATCCACAATTGGCCAAGGAACTCCCTGGAATTTATACTGAAGAAGAGGTGATGCAGATTGTGCGAGACTGCCTGGCCTTCTACAAGCAACGCAGTAGCGGCGGCCGGCGATTTGCTGAAATATTTGGCGAAGAAGAATTTCAAACGCTCTGCCAAAGGTATGCCGGTATGAAGCCGTTACCAGGGCCAGATGGCCGATAGGTATATCAGGCTTGGCTCCAGTGCATCCTCAGTATGCGGTTCCAAAGTAATAACGGGAGGCGATCCGGCAAAGTGTGATTCCAAATGCCGAAAAAGAATCGAAAAATCGATTCTACCGCAACCGAGGGCGAGATGTTGATCCTGATCCCCACAGTTATCGTGCAAATGCACCTGAGCTAAACTCTGGCCGAGTTCGCTGAGCCAGGAAACAAGGGGGGTGCGGCTGAAGGCAGACTGGTGGCCGGTATCCAAACAGAATCCGACGTTGTGGGCTTTCATCTCCCTGAAAAGAGGCACCAGATCTTCAGGTCCGGCTTCATAAACATTTTCCAGCATCAGGCGACTATCCTGCCGGTTGATTTCTCCAGCGAGCCAACACCATGTTTCGATACTTTGCCGAAACCATTCCTCATATAAGTACCCGTATCTTTTCCACTCATAACCGGCATGACAAACCACGGATATGGGTTTGAATATTGTGACCACTTCAAGCAATTGTTCAAAACGTTTACGGGTTGCAGATCTTATCAGCGGATCTATCGAGCCAGGCGACAGATCTGAAAATGGACCATGAAGTGTCACTCTTAGGCCTCGCTCATGAAGCCGCGTGGCCATCTCTCTGAATTCTGCGGCTGAAAAACGGTCCAATGCTGCGGCATCGATGCCGATCTCGGGGTTTAGGCCACGAGAGAGAAATTCATCCGCATAGCGATCCCAGAGCATGGTAAAGGGAACATTGACCTGGACACTTCGAATTATCTTATCCATCATAAAAGCATTCACCCTTGCGGGAACAAAAAAATTATTGCAAGCGCCTTTTACCGCCATACGGACCGATATCCGATTCAAGCACCGCGCTCCTTTGACGGGGCCAAGCCGTTGTCTTTGAGCCAGTTATCGATTTCTTCGATAAGGATTTTATAAAATCCCTCCGACCCCCCCAGGCCCTGCCGACCAAAAAAAAAATTGATCTCAAGGAAATACATCTGGGGTGTTGCGGATTTCTCCGTGAAAAGGACATCGAATCCCGCCAGATTAATACCCGTCTGCTGGCAAAAATCCCTGACCGCGATAATCGCTTGGGCCTGGAGGCCAGGATCAGCCACGGTATCGATCCGGGCCCCGTGGGCCAGGCCTGTCATGAAGCCTCCTCTTATCGGTTGCACCCGCCAATAGGACCGGTATTGCTGCCCGATAACCACAACTCTGAGACTACGGGATCCGGCAGCGATCATTTCCTGAAGCAGAAAACCTTTCTGTCCGGAACGCTCGAAGGTTGCAGCCGAATCGAGTAGCGCCATCAGGCGATCTTCGGCGTCGACGGGATAAACGGTGTCGCCGCCACCCCCCCAGTCGAATTTAAATACGCACGGCAATCCGAAAGGCAGGTCAACCGAGATTCGTTTGATACTGCGGCGAAAATCGCCTGTATCCGTGAAGACCATTGATTCGGGGTGCGGCACACCAAACCGTTTGAACAGGGCGATCTGGCCCATTTTTCCCTGATACTCAAAGCGGGCATCGTAATTGGGAAAAACCAGCTGGCAGTTCTTATGCGCCAGTTCGTAAAGATCAGATCGACAGCCCTGGGCCAGAACGATCGCTTCGGCTTCTGCTGCTGCCTTTGCGTCATCTGCGCTGGGCGGACGCCCGGCGCAGATGATATTTTTATCTGCCACATAAAGGGGATGAAAAGACAAAATCATGGCCGCATTAATATCCGAATTTTTTTAGTGCCCGTGTATCCTTCCGCCAGTTTTTCTGTACCCTGACAAAAAGCTTTAAAAAAATTCTGGTCCCAAAAAACCGTTCCATGTCAAGCCGGGATTTCTCACCAATGGCCTTTAACATTTTTCCGCCTTTTCCAATGATTATCCCCTTTTGAGAGACACGCTCCATGTGAATACTGGCATGAATCCTGATGAGCGATCCCTTTTTCTCTTCCTTGAATTCATCAATGGTAACGGCAGTAGAATAGGGAATTTCCTCGCCAGTGAGACGGAAAATTTTCTCCCGGATCATCTCGGCAGCCAGGAATCGCTCCGGCTGATCGGTTAGGGCATCTTCAGGGAAAAAAGGTGGACCGATCGGCATTCTTTCCTCGAGCAAAGCGACCAACCGGTCGACTTGCGTGCCCTTGGTCGCCGAAACCGGGACAATGTCATCAAAAGCATAAATCTGGGACCAATTATCGATAAGTTCCAAAAGACTGGTTTTATGGACGAGATCAATCTTGTTGAGAACCATGACGACTGGCTTCTTTTCGGTTTTGATTTTGTTGAGTATCAGCTTTTCTGCGTCGGGGTCCGGCCGAGACGCATCGACGACCGCCAGAATAACATCCGCATCACTCGCAGTTGCCAAAGCTGTTTCGACAATCCTTTCATTGAGCAAATTGGTGGCTTTATGCACGCCTGGCGTGTCGAAAAAAACGATTTGCGTCGCAGGCCTGTGCCTGACACCAAGAATTCTGTTACGAGTAGTCTGGGGTCTACGGGAGGTAATGGATATTTTTTCCCCGAGAATGCGGTTTAGCAAAGTGGATTTGCCGGCATTTGGCGCCCCGACGAGGGCGATGAAACCGGACCGGAAATCTTTAGGGTACGAAAAACCCGGCGGATCTATGGGCATATTCAACTTTCGTCGGTTCTTTCAGCTTTTGTTTATATTAGTCTTTCAATGGCCTTCCAGACGCCGTCGCACCCCAGTCGTGTCTTGGCCGAAAAGAGAATGATTTCGGTGCTAAAACCTGAAAAGATTTTTGCGG
Organism: uncultured delta proteobacterium; assembly: GCA_963848135.1. Taxonomy (GTDB): domain Bacteria; phylum Desulfobacterota; class Desulfobacteria; order Desulfobacterales; family SG8-13; genus JARFQH01. The sequence continues at coordinate 522,069 of CAWKCK010000003.1, read as the reverse complement.
CAAGGCGTTGCCGATCCAACTGTTTGGCTCGCGATAATTTGTCCGCTTTCGTCAGAACCAGAACGATCGGAATCTGGTGGCAGTCGAGCCATTCCACAAAATCCGATTCTACCGGTCCCGGATTGCGGCGGATGTCCATTATCAAAATCAGGCCTTTCAGGGTTGCGCGCGTTGTAAGGTAGGTCTCGATCATAGATGCCCAGCGGGCTTTGACCTTATCGGGAACCTTCGCATAACCATAACCAGGAATGTCGACAAAAGCCAGAGATCCGTTAACTTCAAAAAAGTTAATCAATTGCGTCCGGCCCGGCGTGGAACTGGTCCTTGCGAGTCGTTTGCGTTTGACAAGGGTGTTTATCAGGGAGGATTTGCCGACATTCGAGCGCCCGGAAAAGACAATTTCTGGCAAATCGGCCGGAGGGTAATCGGCAGGTTTGACGGCACTCTTGACAAATTCGACGGATCTGATGATCATGACCGCAGACGCTTGAAATAAGGTTTTTATCTGAACGTCAGCCGGCTTTGTGGAGATATCTTTCCAGCCGGTCCATGCCCTCGGTTATTTTTTCCAGTGAACTGGCATATGAAAACCGCAGGTAGCCTTCACCATTTTTGCCGAAATCGATACCGGGAGTCACACCGACATGGGCTTTGTCCAGAATGTCGAACGCCAGTTTATACGAATCGTTTGACAGGTGCTTGGCGTTGGCAAACACGTAAAAGGCCCCGGTGGGTTCAACGGTGATGCCAAAGCCCATTGATTTGAGTCTTCCGATGATATATTTTCGCCGCTGATTATAAATAGTCTTCATTCGTGCCACATCAGCGCCGGCCTCAGTCAAAGCGGCAATCCCAGCGTGCTGCATCATTGAATTGGCGGAAATAAAAAAGTTCTGGTGAAATTTCTGGATTGGCCGGATGAACGCTTTGGGCGCGATTAGGTATCCTAACCTGAGGCCGGTCATGGCAAACAATTTTGAAAATCCATTCAGAACAAACGCCTTGTCGGTAAATTCCAGAATCGTGTGTTCCTGTCCTTCGTATACCAAACCATGATAGATTTCGTCCGATACGATCCAAGGCCCCAAGTCTGCAATTTCACGCATGCGGTCGCCTGACAGGAGATTGCCGGTGGGGTTCGACGGTGAGTTGATAAAAATGGCCCTTGTTTTTGCAGTGATTTTATTCCGTATGGCCGCCGGATCATACTGGAAGCCATCGGCCTCGTAAACCGCTACGCAAACCGTCTCGCCCTCCAGGTAACGGATGAAATTGGGGTAGCAGGCGTAATGCGGATCGGAAATGATCACCTGGTCGCCTTTATCCAATAAGGCCGAAAAAAGAAGCAGGATAGCCGGTGATGTACCCGATGTAACAATTACCTGATCCGGATCGATGGCGACGCCATACCGGTTGTTATAATAATGACAAATGGCTTCTCGCAGTTCGAGTAATCCGAGACTGTGGGTATAATGTGTGTGCCCTTCTTCGAGAGCCCGGCAGGCAGCAACCTTGACACAAAGGGGTGTGTCGAAATCCGGTTCACCCACCTCCAAATGAATGACGTCGATTCCGTTACGTTCAAGATCGTGGGCTTTTTCAAGCACATCCATGACAATGAACGAGGTGATGTTTTCGGTACGTTTAGCAACCACATAGCCTCCTCGAAGGAATCGGGAAATATCTTCTTGTATTTTCCTGAAACCAATTCATTCCAACGGTGACAAATCAGAGGGCTCGCTTCTCAAGAACAAAGTGTTGAAGAGCGATATGAAAACCGCCAAGATAATAGGCGATTCGATAGAAAAAGACGCGTATACATCAAATATTTATTAATGATTACGAGTTAATGGCTATCAAGCAGCAGCCAAATCGCCTCAGTTCCCTTTTGACGTCATACGACTTTGTTGAGTGGATACTCGATAATACCTTCGGCACCGGCTTTCAGCAGTTTAGGAATGAGATCCCGGACAACCCCTTCGTCCACAACGGTTTCCACCGAAAACCAGTTCGAATGATACAGATGGGCCACGGTTGGTGCATTCAAACTTGGCAGAAGCGGTATCACTGTTTCGATCCGTTCCTCGGGCACATTCATTTTCAGCCCCACCAATCTTTCCCCAAGAAGGGCGCCCTTTAATAATAAGGCGATTTGTTCAACCTTGGTCCGCTTTTCGATATCTTTCCAGGCTTCGTGGTTCACAATCAGTTGGGTATTGGTTTGCATGAGTTCATGAATAATCCGCAGTCCATGAGCTTTTATGGTACTGCCGGTTTCAGTTACCTCTACAACGGCATCGGCAAGACCGGAGACCACTTTGGCTTCAGTAGCCCCCCAGGAAAACTCGACCGTGACGTTGATCTGCCGCTCGGCGAAATAACGTTTGGTAAATTTGACCAGTTCGGTGGCGATCTTGCAACCATCCAAATCCTTCAAACTTCGGATATTTGAGTCGTATGGCACTGCAAGAACCCAGCGGGCGGGCCTTGCGCTGACTTTGGAATAAACCAGATCTTCCACTACGCGAACATCCGAGCTGTTCTCTGCAATCCAATCTTTTCCGGTCAGACCAGCATCGAGGGTTCCATTTTCGACGTATCGAGACATCTCCTGGGCGCGGCAGATGGCACATTCAATCGAGTCATCATTGATTTCTGGAAAGTAACTGCGACCGTTCACGTTGATACGCCAACCGGATCTTTTAAATAGGCTGATTGTGGCGCTTTGGAGACTCCCCTTGGGGATTCCCAGCTTTAAATAGCGTTTCATTTACCGTAGACCTCCTTAGGGTCAAACAGGGGAGTGCCAATGACTTCGGAATTGCCTCTGTCGTCAACAATCTTTTTATGGAAACAGCTTCTGTGTCCGGTATGGCATGCCGCTCCGCCAATCTGCTCAACCTTGAGTAGAATCGCGTCATTATCGCAATCGATACGAATCTCCTTGACCAATTGCACGTTCCCGGATGTTGCCCCTTTTATCCAGAGTTTCTGGCGGCTGCGGCTGAAATAGGTCACCTTTCCCGTTTCAAGGGTTTTTTCCCAGGCTTCCCGGTTCATATAAGCCTGCATGAGCACCTCACCTGTTTGTGCATCTTGGGTGATGGCCGGGATCAAGCCCCCTGTTTTCTCAAAATTAAGTTTCACCACGCAATACCATCCTTCTGGCCTAAATTTTCAGACAGCAGGCTTCGGATACAATACAATCCGCTTCCAGAAGTCTGTCTCCTTGATAAAATTGCGCTTTGCCCTGCGCCTAAATTTTGATAAACTATCTTGGTTAACGGCAAAGGGTAATAAAGTCAAATTGTTTTTTATTTCGCTGCCACAGGTCATCTTGCCTCGCTGGAGAAAATCTGATAGACGATTGGTTCGATGACAATGCCATCTCGTCGCTCCTGAGCTGTTTTTGTTCGCGGACAGCGCAATGTTACCGGGGCAACATGGAACGTGCTTCATCAGAGGACATTAAGCAGGGGGGCGCCTGAATGATCGACGGGCTGAATTGCGAAAATATCCGGCGGATGGATGGCCCGACCGTATTTGACAAACTAATCTGTTAAGATGTGCTTGCGGATCTATGCAGAATCAGCTTCATGTATGAGTTAGTCTACACCCTGGCATCAGCCTCAATCAACCCGGGGTATAAGGAGTCGCATTGAAATGGCCAAAGTGAAACGAACGTCCGACATAGTGGATCGGGAGGCGCAAAAGGCACAGCGCGGGGTCGGACGCATTATCATCCGTTTTCTTTTGTGGTCCGCGTTGATTTGCGTGGTACTCGGCGGGCTTGCCCTGTTTGGTTTCTATACCTATATCAGCAGAGATCTGCCGAAAATTGCGTCCCTGAGAGACTATCACCCGCCGATTATCACCACCGTCTTTGCCGATGACGGTCGCAAGATTGCCGAATTTTACAACGAGAGAAGAATTGTCATCCCGCTGTCGGAAATGCCAGAAACACTGCTCACGGCTTTCATCGCCGCTGAGGACTCGCGATTCTATAAGCACCAGGGAATCGACATTCTAAGCATTGTCCGGGCCTTCATCAAAAACCTGGAGGCCGGTACCATTGTCCAGGGCGGCAGCACCATCACTCAACAAGTGACCAAATCCTTTCTGCTGACACCGGAAAGAAGTTACACCCGTAAAATGAAGGAAGCCATTCTGGCCTATCGGATCGAAAAAGCACTCAGGAAAGAAGAGATCCTTTTCCTCTATCTCAATCAAATCTATTTAGGTCACGGCGCCTACGGGGTGGAAGCGGCGGCTGAAAACTATTTCGGCAAACCCGCCAATGATATGAACCTTGCCGAATGTGCCATTCTGGCCGGCCTTCCCCAGGCGCCCAGCCGGTACTCGCCGTTTAAACATCCAGAGCGGGCCAAACAGCGCCAAATTTATGTCCTCAATCGAATGGTGGAAGAGGGATATGTCTCAAGCAATGAAGCCTCTGAGGCCATTAACACCGTCCTGGACATTCAGCCCCGCCGCAATTGGTTCATTAAAGAGGTCCCCTTCTACACCGAGTATATTCGACAGTACCTCGAGAAGGAATACGGATCCGAGGCCCTCTATAACGACGGGTTGCAGGTGTATGCGGCGGTCAACATCGACATGCAAAAAATCGCCCAGGAAGAACTGGAAAAGGGTTTGCGGGAACTTGATAAGCGGCAGGGATATCGGGGCCCGCTCCAACATCTGGATCCCGAAGCCATTGAACCGTTTATGCAAGAACTTCAGAAGGAGTGGGCTGAAAGAGTTCCGGAAGACGGGGAAGTGGTGAACGGTGTCGTCATCCGGGTTAGCGATGATGAAGGCACCGTTACGGTACGATTCAGTGAGGGCCAGGGAATCATCGGCATTGCGGATATGGATTGGGCCAGAAAGCCGGATCCCGAGGTGCGATACCATGAAAAAATGATTAAACGCCCCAGTGACGCTTTGCACAGTGGGGACGTCATCCGGGTCCGCTTGAAAAGCAAACACGCCGAATCCGGACAGTGGGAACTTGCCCTGGAGCAGGAGCCTAAAGCGCAAGGGGCCCTGCTGAGCATCGAAGCGCAGACCGGTTATGTCAAAACCATGGTCGGGGGCCGCGATTTCACGAAAAATCAATTCAATCGTGCCGTGCAGTCCCGGCGGCAACCCGGGTCGGCCTTCAAACCGGTCGTCTATGCCGCAGCGCTGGACAAGGGATACACACCGGCGACGATCATCATCGATTCCCCGATCGTTTTCAGGGATGAAGAGCAAGACTTCAAATGGAAACCGAGAAATTACGGGAAAAAATTCTATGGCCCCACCCTGATGCGCCAAGCCCTGGCCAAATCGAGGAACGTCATAACCATCAAGATCATGCAAGACATCGGTATTGACTACGTTCTCGATTACGCTCACACGCTTGGAATTTCCTCAACCCTGAACCGCGACCTGTCCCTGGCCTTGGGCTCATCCGGTGTCTCGTTGCTCGAACTTGTCAACGCCTATTCGGTGTTTAACAATCAAGGGTATCTGGTGACGCCCGGCTTCGTTACCCGTGTCGTTGACCGCAATGGTAACGAACTGGAAAGCTTCACGCCGTCTCGTGAGAAAGTTATCGAACCCAGCACGGCATATATTATGACCAACCTGCTTGAAGGGGTTGTGCAGAATGGCACCGGTTGGCGCGCAAAGTCGCTTAATCGGCCTGTTGCCGGTAAAACCGGCACCACCAACGATCTTTTTGACGCCTGGTTCATGGGATACACACCGGATTATACCACCGGGGTATGGGTCGGATTTGACGAGGAGGCCTCTCTGGGGAAGGTTGAAACGGGATCGAGAGCCGCTAGCCCGATCTGGGTAGGATTCATGTCACGCGTTTTGGCGGAAAAACCAGCGAAAGTGTTTGAGGTGCCAGAGGGGGTTGTGTTCACCCAGATAGACGCTAAAACCGGACTTCTTCCGGTGCCTGAATCGACGGAAACCATTTTCGAATGCTTCAAGGAGGGAACGGTACCCACCGACTACGCACCCAAACCGGGTACGGTCTCGGAACCGGAACAATTTTTCAAGCTGGATATGTAAGATACGGTGGGCGATGCCATTCCTCTGGGGCATTATATTCACCACCCAAAGCGTAATCCGGTTTGAAACGAATGGCGTGCTCGCCAGCCGGCAAGTCTGAACATTTCAAACCGGATTGGCACGACAACACGGCCATCCGTACGTTATTCTTCTTCGGGAAGGCGCACCAACAACACCGGCACGTTCGCCCGCCGCAAGACCCGCCGGGCGGTTCCGCCCAGCATGGCATCCTCCAGGGCTCCATATCCGTGGCTGCCCATGACAATCAGATCGCAGCTTTTGGCCGCAGCGGTTTTAAGGATTTGTTCCACCGGATTGCCGCGAACCACAACAATATCGTCCGGGACAAAATCTGCGCATTTTTGATCCGCGCCGGTATCTTTACAAAATTGATGCAGCACCTCTTTGACGGCCTGGCGACCTCTACTCTTGCCGATAAGAGTTTCGCGCGCCTCCTGCACATTCTGGGCCTTTATTTCCTCCCAACGCTCGGCACTGATGTAGCCGATGACATTTTTGTCCAGCAATTCCGGAATCTCCGGTAGAACATGCAGAAGGGTCAGCCCGGCACCATACAAATTAGCAAGACTGACGGCATAGGCAAATGCCAAACGTGCATTTTCTGACAGGTCCGTCGCATACAGTATTTTTTTTATTTTAACATCCGGAAGGTCCATTTTCTTCCCTCGCGATTATGAGATTCATGCCACCTCAAGATCAATTTACCGGAGCCTTCTTAAACATTCCCTTCAACGGCTGGAACCAGATACCGCTCAAGAAATAGGAGTAGGCCCAAGTGCCGATAATGATCAGGATAAAGGCCTTGACGATATCCATGGCGCTGCCGTTTAGTGAGAAGGCCGGAACGTATCCGAACAAAAACGGTCCCAGATACAGAAACTTGGCGAATTTGAACGCGGCAAACGCGGTTCGCCACATGTTGGCCTTGGCGATGGTGGCGCCGGCAAAGGCGGCGATGCACACCGGCGGGGTGATATTGGAGTCTTGCGACAACCAGTAGACGATCATGTGGGCGGCAATCTCGTTGACCCCGAGATGGATAAGGGCCGGCACGGCCACAACCGCGGTGATCAGATAGGCAGCGGTGACCGGAACCCCCATTCCCAGAACCAGAGAGGCCAGGGCGATCAGAAAAATCGTCATCACCAGCGATCCGCCGGCCAGTTCGATGACGATGTCCGCAAAGGTCAGCACCAGCCCGCTGTAGGTGAGCACGCCGATGATGATGCCGATAACCCCCACGGTGGCGCCGATCTTGAGGCTGTTCTCGGTCCCGCCCCGGGAGGCTTCTACGAACCCCTTCAGATCGATGCGGGTCTCTTTATGGAACCAGCTGATAACGATACAGCTTACGATACCGATAATCGCCGAATACCCGGGGGAGTACCCCATGAGCATCAGAACCGTGATGACGATCAGCGGCAGGGTATAGTACCATTCGGTTTTGAGGATGGACATGGCGCTGTGTTCGCTCTTCTCGCCCCTGATATTGTACTTCTTGGCCTCATAATGAACCATCACAAACACACTGAACACATACATGATGGCGGGAAAAATCGCGACCAGCATGATATGGGAATAGGGCATCCCGGTGAGCTCGGCCATGATGAAACCACCGGCCCCCATGATCGGGGGCATGAACATGCCGGCGATGGAGGCCGCCGGTTCGATGCCACCGGCTATATGGGGTCTGAAACCGGCCTTTTTCATCATCGGTATCGTAAACGTACCGGTGGAAACCGTGTTGGCGATCGCACTGCCCGATATGGAGCCAAACAGCGCGCTGGCGATGACGGACACCTTGGCCGGTCCACCGATCCGGTGCCCCACGGCCGCCAGGGGAAAATCGATGAAAAAGCGCTGGGCACCGCTTCGGTTCAAGAAGGCCCCGAACAGGACGAACAGAATCACGTAGGTCGCCAGCACGTTGGCCATGATACCGAACACACCGTCGCTCTTGTAAAAGATGCTGGTGCACACGGCTGGAAAGGTGTCGCCCGCATGGGCAAACAGATCGGGCATGTAATCACCGTAAACGCCATAAAGGAGCAACACCGTCCCGAGGATGACAAAAACGACCCCGACCACCCGCCGGGCCACCTCGATACCGATGAGAACCCCGACAACAGCCACGGCCATGTCAAAGGGCGTCTCCGCGCCGGTGCGGTAATTGATCACCTGGAAATTAAGGATCCAGTAGCCGACCGAGAAGATCGACAGCAGAATTAATAAATAGTCGACGACGCGCAGCAGCATGGGCTTCGACTTGTAGGTCAGAAAGACGAGGATGTAAGTAATGATGACGTAAATGCCGCGGTGGTACTGGGTGGCTGCCGGTTTCAACACGGCCGAATAAGAGTAGAAGAGAACCAGGCTGACGGCCAGCACATCAAATATGATTTTCTCGACCTTATTTAGTTTATCGTACACTTTGCACCACCTGTCTGAGGATTATCCGCTATTGAATGGTCCCTCGATCCCCTTGGATTTTCGTATGAAGATGTGAGATAGGGACGCGGTCGTAACATCTCTCTTGACCGGCGCCCATATCCCACATCGATAGGCAACGCAGTGCCGCGGCTTCACAAAAATAAAATCGTTACACGATTTTATTTCAGCATCCCCTTTTCCTTCCAGAACTTTTCAGCCCCGGGATGAAACGGCGTGACGATGTTGGTGGCGCCGGTTTCCAGGCTCATGTTTTTGAAGGTCTTTTTCTGTTCGACCATGTGCTTCAATCCCTCAGGCGTGTAGATAATGGAGAGAAGCTCGTAGACCACATCATCGGGCACCTTGGCGTTGGCCACCCAAAGGGCGCTGTCCTGGAAGGACGGAACGTCCTTGTCGACGCCCTTGTAGGTCCCGGCCGGAACCGCCAGTTTCGAAAAATAGGGATACTTTTTGAAGAACCCCGACGCCTCGGCGTCGGCACCCAGATCGACCATGGCGATGTCGTTGGTCTGGGCCGCCATGATCACCGCGCCGCTCGGAAATGCGGTAAACAGCCAGAAAGCATCCAGTTGATTGTTGCCGAAGGCCGCCGCGGCATCATTGTAGCCCATGGCGTTTTGCTCGATCTTGTCCCAAACGCCCATGTGGGTAAAAAACAGTTCGCAGTTGGCAAAGGCTCCGGAGCCGGCGTTACCGACACCCACCTTTTTGCCGACCAGATCCTTGGTGCTCTTGATGCCCGAGTCGGCCCTGACAACCAATTGCCCCGGTGCACCATACAGCCAGGCCACCGCCAGGACATTTTCGTACTTCTTGGGATCGTTTTTCATCTCGCCGTTGCGGCCCAGCCATACGTGCCCGGAATAGACGACACTCATTTGCTGCCGACCGGCGTCGGTTTTTCTGAGGTTTTCGACTGATCCGGCCGATGTTTGGGCCTTGACCGAAAAATCGGCCGCGGCTTTAACCGGCTTGTAGACCTGGATCGCGTTGGCGACCACCTGGAAGGTCCCGCCGGCCGGACCACCGCCGAAGATAACCCTTGTTTTTGCCAAAGACGGGCCGGTGAAAGCAACGGTTACCAACGAAAACGCACAAACACCCAGTATAACGGCCATTAGTTTGCTTCTCATTTTATTCCTCCTGAAATTATTATAGACCAAAGTAACCTTTTAAAAGCAAGAAATTTACATGTTTCGAATTTAATCCTGTTTTAAACAAGGACGATGTCTTCCCGCTATACCACCTCCTTTCAATTGTCGTGTCTTAACTTTTTCAGTGTTCAACGCGCGAATACAACCGTAACCTTATAATATGTTATATGCTATATAATTAATCCGTTGAGGGCGCCTTCCAACCCGGTGGTGCAATAAATTTTGCAGTAGCATGCTCTTCAGGCCAGATACATTCAAACTTACCGTTAAGGATTTGCAGAACCTGGGTTGGCAGGCTGTTTTGCCGCTCGTATTTGCCGTAAGACGTAAACTTGACCGGTCCAAACGGTGTATCGATGTCGATGGCGTCCAACGCCACCCGTATGCTTTCAGGATTCAAATTTTCAGCTCTCTTTAAAGCATCCGCAGCCACCAGAAGGGCGGAGAAGGCTTCGGCGCCATGATAGTCCGGCGGGGTACCATGCATATCGGTATACTGATTGTAGTACGCCTCGGTCCCGGCATACCTCAGTTGGGGCGTCCACAGGGTCGCTGTGAGCAAATTGTCGGCCGACGGGCCGATTTTATTGATGAATTTTGGGTGGGTAAAACCGCCGGCGCCGCCGGCCAAAAGGGCATTAATTTTCGCTTCCCGAATTTGTTTGACCAATAAGGCCCCGTCGTTGAGGTAGGAAACCATGTAAATCACATCGGGAGTGGCCTCCGCAAGAGGGGCGATGATCCGCTGGAAATAGTCTTCTTTCAGTCTTTCCTTGTGGTAGGGCTCGATTCCGATGATATCGATGTTGTTCTCGCGGCAGAACCACATCATTCTCATGGCACCACCGGTCCCGAAAGGACTGTTTTCATAGACGATAGCCATCGATTTCGGTTTGATTTTTTTCAGTAAGAAATCCTCCAATCCATTGGCATATTCGCTGGCCGGTACATTGAGCCGGTAGACATTGCGCCATTTTCTTTGGGTCACCCGGTCGTCTGCTGCCGTGCAGATCAAGAAAGGACGGTCGAGTTTGTTCGCCGTGTTGGCCATGTAGATGGTATTGCTGCTTTGATAGGCACCGACAAGCATGACGGCACCGCTTTCGTTCACCAGCTGCCGGATGGCTATTTCCCCCTCTTTGGGTTGCCCCCGGTCGTCGGCGTAGACGAGCTTCAGGGGACGCCCGTTGATCCCGCCGTCTTTGTTGATCGATTCCAGGGCCATATCGAAGGAATTTTTCATCATGGTGGCATAGGGATACGCCTCGGAATGGGGTATGCCGATGACAATGGCCTCGGAACTGTGGCTCAATTTGGGACTAAGAATACTACCGGCCACAATTAGAATGGCGGCAGGGTAAAATAACATTTTCGATCTGTGTGTCATGACCCACCCTCCTTTTTTCCCTGGCGGGCGAAATGGCCCAGAGGTAAACGTCTCCTTAATTAAATGGTTGCTTTTCTTACCCGCTGTCTCCCTGGGGAAGACAGAATTGAGATGGTGATCAACACAACCTATATGAGAAAGAAGCTGAATGCGTACCCCATACTGATGCAGTTACAAGGCAGGAAAATAGGAGCTTAATATATTCCTAACATACAGACCCGGAACAAAATGTCAATTCGACTTTTTCTGAATCTTCTGTCAGATTTTTTCTTACCGTCCGTAACTTCCGGAATTAAACTCGAATCAATGGGAACCCCTCTCAAACGCACTTTCCAGTTTGGGACCGAACCTTTAAAGCCGGAATCCAGAGTTCTGTAATTCCCCTATTGAGAACCACAAGTTCCGAATTTTACAATACCCATTTACTCAATATGTTATACGCCACATAGAGTTCTATACGCGACCCTCGGCGCCGGAGAAGCGACCGTTGGGGTTCCGATCATTCTGATCTGTTTGTCCGTATAGATAAAAAATCCATGAACAATCAGGTTATTATAAATTGGCACGAAATCTGCTGTTTATCCCTTCTTAGGCAGGTTCGCTAAATGAGAATAATTTCTGGATTGAATAATGATCAAAGGGGATCGCCATGAGCTGGAAATTTTGGGAGAGAAACGAAACCGCGTCAGCGCCTTCCACCGGTAAATCCAAGAAGCCCGACAAACCAAGGGAGCTCCCTCAGGACGTCGGCCGAAATCTGGTGGCAGAGCAAAATTTGGATCCGGATTGGATCTGGAGCCTGAAATGTGTGAGGAAACCTAAAGAGGGTTCCAAGAGCGCTTTTTATATCCGTATATTTAGCCCGGAGAGCGTTGCGCAACACAACGTCAAGGTCAGTGATTTTGCTTCCCTGGACAACCACATGGATCTGGTTATATTCGACGGTTGGTATGACAAGGAAAACCGAACTGTGAAGCTGGACCGACTCATCAAAGAGGCCGTTTAGAGTGGCATAGTCGATGCACGGTAATCGCTTTGTGCGCATCGAATCGTAACCTCAACGCTACCCTATAACATCCGGTCCGCGAGGGTTCTGTTCTTCAATGGTGAAATAGCTAATGACGAGCCCGCATCTTGCCGCGCTATAGCAATTCTGTATTAGTAGACCAAGTAATATAGGATTTAAAATAAAGATATTTAAAAGACCAGACAGAGCAGGCTGTACTGTGTAATACGCCGACGACCTATCACGCAGTCCAAAATCTTTAACTTAAAGCCTATATCATCCGCTTGTGACGGTAGTACTGCCCGATTCCGCGTATTCTTTTCCATGCTATGGCTCTATCAGGTTATTCTGAATGGCAAACCGAGAAAGATCGGCATTGTTGCGGAGCTTCAGTTTCTTTAGCAGGCGAAGGCGGTAAGTATCGACGGTTTTAACGCTGATGCTGTAAGTTTTCGCGATTTCACGGTTGGTATTGCCGAGAGCAAGGCGTCGCAGAACCTGCAATTCCCGCATCGACAGAGAATCGAGTGGGGTCTGCCCCTTCTCTCCCTTGGCTATCTTCAACGCCAGTGCTTCAGTGGCTTCATCCGTAAGATAACGGCTGCCTTCGAGCACTTTTCGGATCGCAATGACCAATTGCTCCGGCGCCGATTGCTTGGTAATATATCCCATGGCACCCGCTTCTATGGCGCGAACGACATACTGACCTTCTTCGTGCATGGTCAAGACAAGCACAGGCAGATCAGGCTGCGTGGCGTTCAGCTGGCTGATGACCTCAAGGCCATCCAGGCCGGGCATGGAAATATCAACGACAACGACATCGGGTTTTTTTTCCCCTACTTGCCGAAGGGCTTCACGCCCATCGGCGGCTTCGGCGATCACTTGCATGTCACCGCTCTCCTCAACGATTCGTCGAAGACCGGCACGCACAATGCTATGATCGTCTGCCAGTAAAACCTTAATCATCCCGTAATCCTCATTATAGATTCAATCCATCGAAAGGCACCTTGAACTCAACCCGCGTTCCGCTCAGCAGGCGGGATTGCACCTCGAGAGTTCCGCCTGCCAGGGCAGCGCGCTCACGCATTCCGGCCAAACCGAGGCCTTCGGCATCACCGAGAGCGGCCGTATCGAATCCCCGGCCATCGTCGGATACCACCAATAACAATGAGCTGGTATTCAGGCCAAGCTGAACGTCAACATGCCCGGCATCGGCATGTCGGGCAACATTCGTCAGTGCCTCCTGGGTGATCCGGTAAGCGGCAGTGGCAATCGTTTCGGTCACCTCTGGGATGCGTTGATGATCGAAGACACAGGTGATGCCCGTGCGTTTTTCGAAATCGGTGGTGTAATTTTCGAGGGCATCCACCAAACCCAAATCGTCCAGCACGCCCGGTCGCAAGCGAAAAGCCATCCCCCGAACGTCTGAAATCGTTTTGTCGATTAAATCACACATTGTCAAGGCCCGTGCGGCCGCTTTGGCATCTCCATTCTTCATCCGATCCCGCAGCCATACGGCATCCATGCGCAAGGCTGTCAAAACCTGGCCCAATTCATCGTGCAGCTCTCTTGATAGGGCAGCACGCTCCTTTTCCTGATTGGCAATTATGCTGCCTGACAAACGTCTCAGCTGATCCTGGGCTTTCTTGACAGCGGTAATGTCCGTCGAAATACTGCACACCCCTCTGATTAGGCCGGATTCGTCGTAAACTGGAAATTTAACGGAAAGATACGTGTGCCGACCGTCAGGCTGCGCTATCGACTCTTCAACTTGAAAAGAAGATTTTTGTGAAAGAACTTTCAAATCATTGTTGCGAAATTGATTGGCCGTAGCACTTGGAAGAATATCGAAGTCGGTCCGGCCTTTGACATCGTCGCTTTTCACATTAAACAGTAGTTCATATTTCGGATTCACCAGGATATAAAGACCATCGACGTCTTTTATATATATGACCGCCGGCGTGTAATTGAGTATGCTGGTAATCTCTCGGGTGCGTTTTCTCACCTGCCGTTCCAGGTCCTTGGAGTAGCGACTCAGCGCTTCTTTGGCGTCTCTGAGTGCTTCCTCTGCCCGTTTGCGTTCGGTAACGTCGATCGAAACGGCTAAGGAGCGCGCCGGCGCGCCGTTTGCCTCACGGTCAATGATTGCGGAAAGCAGAATATCGATAATTTCGCCATTCTTTTTGACAAACTGATAGGGAATATCTTTGCAGTATCCCTTGCCAATAAATTCCGGGAATACTTTCTGCTCGTAATAACGACAGGACTCTTGCGTTAAAAAATCGGTCAGTTTTTTGCCGATAACTTCTGAACGTTCATAACCCAACGCCTCGGCCCAATGATCGCTGACACTGACCAAATATCCTTGCATGTCAATAGAATGGAGCATGGCTGGGGTGTTGTGATAAAGGGTCCGATACCTTTCTTCGTTTTCCCGCAGCGCTTTTTCGGCCAATTTACGTTGGCTCAATTCATGACTGGCCTTTCCGTAGAGAAAGAAAACCGCTACTCCAACCAGTAGGCAGAGAGATAAAACAATGGGGCCCGTCAGGCGGATCAAGGGACCCGAAACATTTTTGGAGATGACTTTGAGGCTGCGTAAATGAATGACCTTCCAACCGGGATAATTTCTAATATCGGCCTGATGCATCTGATATTCGTTACCCGAACGGTCGGAAACGTATTTTTCGTTAATCGGGCTAAAGCCAATCCATTCCCACGGTCCGTCACCAAATTGTCTGGATTTGGCAATCTCATCCTTTTCTGATGGGCCGATTTCCCAAATGACGTGATAGAGCCAATTTTTGATATTTGAAATGAACACCACGCCGTGGGGATCGGTTACCAGAACAATTTCATCACTGATCAGGCCCAGTTCCTTTTCAATTTGCTCAATAGAGGCTTTGATCACTGCCAGCCCGATCGGCAGATCCTCCCCTTTTTCAAAAATAGGATAACTGTAATAAACCCCCCGCTTTTTAGACGTTACACCCACGGCAAGATACGTGGCCGGCGCGCTGTGGATGGCCAATTGAAAATAGGGGCGAAATGCAAAATTTTTCCCAACGAAACTATCGGGTGCATCCCGGTTGCTCGAGGCGATCGTATTGCCTTCATAGTTCATCAAATAACAGACATCCGCCTCCAATGCATTTTTGTAGAGATCTAAAACAGCGTTGGCTCTGTTTTGAGCTTTTTCATTCGGGCGAACGAGCATCTCCAAAAGCTCATCCATACCGGCCATGGCTTTTACGACTTTGAGATTTTCCGAAAGAAAGGAGGATACATTCTTTGTGATCAATTTCAGGCGGGTGACGGCTTGTCGCTCAGCGACCTTGAGAGCGGCATCGCGGACACTCGAGTAATAAAGGTATCCCCACGTCACGGTCGAGACAATGGCAAGTAATGATAAGAAGATTAAAATCGATCGAAGTTTCATACCGAATACACCGTTTCCCGCTCAATCACTCCGAATCGACAGCGGCTAGTGAATTTGATTCCGGTGACTTCAATTCATTGACACACAGGGGGCCTGACGCGTCCAACCGAATACAGTCTGCAGCCAAAGAGGCATCGGCAATGACCTGAACCTTTCGGGGCTGAAATATCGACTGAAGCCTGACAACATTATGATTCACCTGACCTCGCATTTTCGAGATGCCATGCGGGTGAACATAGATGCGGATACTGTCCTTGTGGTGTGTTGAAGATTTCAATGCTGCAATGGCCGCATCTAAATAAACCTTGGAATGAACCAGGTGACCAAAAGCCGGGTGATAGGGCCCGGCAAGAATAGCCTTACCATTGTCAAAATTTTCTTCTGCCTGCAACCCCATTCGGATGACAGCAATATTGTTATGCTTGAACAATAGATAAAGATCTTTAACGAGACTGACACAGGTGTCTAGTGGCCACGGCGCAAACCTTCCTTGCTGATACCACGTTGCCAACAGGCTGTTTTCGAGAACAACTGTCGGATAGATCCTTACAAAGTCGGGCCGCAAATCGATCATCCGCCGAGCGGTGTCTTCGGAACGCTTAATCGTATCACCGGGCAGACCAACCATCATCTGCAGACCGATCACGTAATCTCTTCTTTGGAGTTTTTGCACGGCAGCAACCGTTTGACCGCCGGTGTGACCGCGTCGGGACTGAATCAGCACCGATTCATCCATTGATTGAGCGCCCAGTTCAATGGTTCGGACCGAATAACCGGAAATTAATTTAAGTCGGTGATCGTCAATGGTGTCCGGACGCGTTGAAAACCGGATGCTGTCCACGCGGCCGTCGCGGACAAACTGCTGGGCCAGCGTCAAAAGCGAACTCACCTCGGCGTCAGGCAATCCTAAAAAATTTCCACCATAAAACGCTATCTGGATTTCCGAGCGTCGGCCAGCGGCGTATCCCAGAAAGCGGCTAATAGCGGATTTGAATTCAGATATCGTTGGCAGGGTTGTAGCGCCGGTAACCGCATGTTGGTTGCAGAAGACACACCGGTGGGGGCACCCGGCATGGGGCAGAAATACCGGAACGACAAAGGGGTTACGGGTGTTTTTCATCAATTGGGCGAGTTAAGCGTTGCCGGCATGGCCGATCCCACCATCGATCCAGGCTCATGGTTATTTTTGATCGCAATAGAACCTGCAGCCCTGCGGGCAGGCCTCTGGATTATGGGTGGCGAGTTCACCGTTGAGAATTGCGAAAAATTGCCAGGGCCTGCCTGGCAGCATCCTGTTCAGCCAATTTTTTGCTTTTGCCACGGCCCTCTGTTTTTATACCATTGGCCGTTAATTGAATACTAAAGGTTTTTTCGTGGTCCGGACCGCTTTCGTCGATTACAGTGTAGTTGGGTATCTTCTGCTGGTTGCTCTGGACGAGTTCCTGTAATTGACTCTTGAAGTCCTGATTCGCATCCAGCGTCTTCAACTCGTCAAACAAAGGAGAAAAGTTGGCTTCGACAACATCGAAGGCGAAATCGAAGCCACCATCCAAGTAAACGGCTGCCAGAACAGCTTCAAATGCGTTTGCAAGAATGGAATTTTTTTCGTGGCCGTTACTGAGAATTTCACCTTTCCCGAGTTCGATATGATCGCCAAGATCCATAGAACGCGCAATATAGGCCAATTGGGACTCATTAACCAAACTGGCCCGCATCCGCGAGAGATCACCTT
Source organism: uncultured delta proteobacterium (assembly GCA_963848135.1). GTDB lineage: Bacteria > Desulfobacterota > Desulfobacteria > Desulfobacterales > SG8-13 > JARFQH01. Next base: position 504,810 of record CAWKCK010000003.1, on the reverse strand, counting down.
CTTTTAATTCCGGAAAGCGCTCCATCAACAGATGTCCGACAATCAGATTCAGGACGGCATCACCGAGGAATTCCAATCTCTCGTTGTCACGCATGGCCCCATCGCCCTTTTCGTTGATATACGAGCTATGGCGTAAGGCTTCCTCGATCAGGGATAAATCACTGAATTGATATCGTAACTTGTTCGTGAAATCACTGAGATCCATGGTGTAACCTTACAGGGGTTGTCGAATAAGATGAAAACATCCCGATGGCTCATATAACTAGCGATCATAAGCAGGCTGAATTCGGCGGTGAACCGGGAATAAGGTTTTACGGCGCTTTGTTTAAGAGCGGGCGTGACTACGGGCAAGTCCTGCACGCAATCGTTCGTAAAGGGTAAAAGGAACGAAAAAGTGCCCGGCTCCCGAGCCCATTTGAATTTCGGGTATCAATTTTCCGTGGAAATCGGTGCCACCGGTCATCAACAGATCGTGTTTTCGGGCTAATCTCTCGTAGAGTAACGTCGCTTGAGGAGGATGCTCCGGGTAATATACCTCGATGCCCTCAAATCCCATTTTTTTCAGGTCGACAATGAGATTTTCCATATCCTCAGCGTCGGTCAAGTTGAGGAGAAACGGATGCGCCAGCACCGCTAGTCCGCCGGCGCCCCGGATGATATCAACAGCCTGCTGACAGGAAATGCGGGGTTTGTCCACATATGCCGGCCGATCACTGGCCAAGTAGCGGTCGAAAGCATCGTCGATGGACGCGACATAACCCATTTGTAACATGACCTGGGCGATATGGGGCCGGCCGATTTGGCCATCGCCAACCGTCGCGGCGGCAACCTGGTCTAAGGTCATGCCGAAGCCCAATTGATTGAGACGCGCAATGATGGCTGGATTGCGGTCCTTTCTTGCCTTTTGCAAGGTTTTGAGCGCTTGGTTGAGCGCTGAATCATCCAGATCGATACCATAACCCAGGATATGAAAACTGCCTGAACGAAACAGCGATGGCGGTGGCGCGGCACTCAATTCAACGCCGGTGAGAAACTGTAGAGTTTTTGGAATGTGGGCTTGCAGCGCCTGCCTGGAACCATCAATGGTGTCGTGATCGGTTATGGCAATGGCCCCGAGATTTTGTGCGCAAGCCGTTTCGAGAATTTCGTCTGGCGAGAGTGTGCCGTCCGATGCAGACGAGTGGATGTGAAGGTCTATCCCCACATGCTGATTATAATCCAAGCGCTTTCTCCAAAGCCTCTTCTTTGGATTTACATTCAATGCATTGGGAAGTAACAGGTCTGGCTTTCAGACGTTTTATGGAGATCTCTTCGCCACAGGATTCACAGATACCGAAAGTCCCATTCTCGGTGCGCTCAAGGGCCTTCTTAATTTTTTTAATCAGCTTGTGTTCCCGGTCCCTGATACGCAGCATGAAATTCCTGTCCGCCTCCAGAGAGGCTCTGTCGGTGGGATCCGGAAAGTTCTCTTTCGGTGTTGTCATCCCGGAAACGGTGTTGCCAGCCTGGTTGAGCAATTCATCGAGTCGCCTGGCAAGCAGCTCCTTGAAAAATTCGATATCCTTCTTTTTCATCTTTTTAGCCCTTTACCCATTATTTATGTTGCAAAAAAGGGTTATAATTATCATGAGATTTAAGTGATGTAAAGAAGAAATATGCTTTTTTAACATCAATGTTCCACGCGCTTACTTCTTGGCCCATGGTAACTTTTTTAGGAGCTCCGAAGAGCTATCGTATCGTTAATTCGATGGTTTGAACCCGGCCAAGTATTCCTGCCACTCCATCGGTAGCAACTGTTTCTTCTTGTTGTTGCAGTTTTTGCAGGCGGTGGCCACATTGCCCTTGGTACTACGACCACCGCGGGCAATCGGGACAATGTGATCCATCGTCAATTCACCGGGTGCGGCTTTACAGCCACAGTAATGACAGACACCTTTGGCAAGGCGCCTTTTCCACCACTGGCTTTCCCTGAGCCCGCGGGCCTTTTGGCGCTCCCGCCGGATTTCAGCGTCATCCAGATCATAAGCATACGGTTGCATAGCCATCCTACATTCCGTCGAAACTTATGCGAGGTTCGATAGGGTCACCGCCTATCCTACGAATTGTGCCTTGCGATCGCCTTCAAAACATAGGGCAACATATTTTCAACGATTTTTCGGTATCCCCCTGCTGTCGGATGGATACCGTCAATATGATTCAGAGCGGGCTCACCGGCTACGCCTTCAAGCATGAAAGGCATAAATATAAGGTTATTTTCAGACGCTATTGTCGAATAGAGATCCGCGAACGCTTCGGCATACGCCGGTCCCAGGTTCGGCATGATCTTCATTCCTGCCAACATAACCACGACATTACGAGCAATCATCTTATCGATCATATACTGAATATTTTCCCGGATCAACCCAGTTGCGAGCCCTCGCATACCGTCATTCGCACCGGTTTCGAGAATAATGATGTCCGGTTCCATCGACAGCACCCATTCGAGCCGAGAACGGGCGCCGCTGCTCGTCTCACCGCTGATCCCGGCATTAACGACACGGTAAGACAGCCCGCGTGCCCGAAGCGCTTCTTCCAGCTGAGCAGGATAGGCCATTTCCTCCGGCACGCCCAGGCCCTCTGTCAAGCTGTTACCCATGGCCACGATGGTACCCTCCTTGTGGATAGTTTCGGATGGAAGAGCGGAAGAGGGCGGTTCCTGTCCACAAGCGCTGCTAAACACAACGACAAGGATAATCCAAGTGCACTTCATCCTTATTTGTTTCAGATTCATCATTCCTGGCTCTGTTCTCTTAAAAATGTCAGCGGTTTCTGCCGCAGAATCGGCCATGCTGGAATGAGGCCGCAGATTACGACCATGACGCTTGTCAAAACAATTATTGATACGATGGGCCCTACGAAGATTGTATACCGTACATCTAATACCTTGGTGACAACAAGCCAACTCGCCGCCTGAGATACAATGAGAGCAAGCAGCCCACTGAGGCTGCCGATAAGAAGGTTTTCAAGCCCAAACACCTTAATAACGAAAGAATTTCTGGCCCCGAGGACGCGATAGAATACTGCCTCCCGGGTTCTCGCCAGACGGGTGGCGAAGACGGAACTCATCGCAATCAACATACCGGCCAGGATGCTGAACGCAGAGAAAAAGCGGATTGTGTCGGCCAGTTTGTGTGCCACCCCCTGAAAAGTAGCAATCGTTTCGGCCATATCGATTACACTGACATTGGGAAATTTCTTTACCATAGCGTTCTGAAGATCGGCAACTTTGCCCTTGTCGACTTTGACGGCCGTGAAGATTGTTTGCGGCGCACTCTTCAAAACATCTTCCTCAAACACAAAGTAGAAAAACGGTTTAAAGGTATCTTTGACTCGACTGCGAATACTCGATATTTTCGCTTCAAAGGGAACACCTTGAATCCTGAAAACGAGCTTGTCGCCGATCTTCATATCGTGCATATCAAGCACGTCATCAAGAACCGAAACCTGTGGTTCCTGCCAGTCTGATCGGAAAAGACTGCTGCCGGATTTGACGACTTCATCATCGAGCAGTTCACTGCGGTAGGTCAAGTTAAACGTTCGCGCGAGATTGTCGCCGCGAAGTTTTGATTGTTCCTTTTTACGGTCGATCTTCTGGTTGTTAATTGAAAGAATTTTGGCCCGAATCACGGGAAAATAGCGCGTTTCTATCCCCAAAGCGCGATCGAAATCTGCCCTTTGATCCGGCTGGATGTCCATAAAGAACAAGTTCGGGGCATCCGTTGGATAGGATTGAACATAGGTGCGGTCAAGGTTTTTTTCGACAGTATAAATTGTTAAAATAACGACCAATGCGGCCGTCAAGGTGATCATGATCGGCCGGGTGGCATTGTCCGGCCGAAACAGGCCTTTCAAGGCTTGCCGTAACTCTAAATTTGTTACCCTGGTGCGTTTTAGAATCATTAGAAGCAGATGCACAAGACCCGCCGTAAGAATGAGAAATCCGCCAATGGCGCAAACGAACTGAAAACCACTGCGAATGTCCTGAAGTTGCCAAAGGACCATACCGGTAAAAAAAACAACGATGACCACAAGGAAAATGCCGCCGGGTCGTCCGCCCGCTTTTTGGCCTTCCTCCTTGCGGAATATGGCTGCTGGTCTGATATCTTTCAAACGGTATAGCGGCCGAAAGGCAAACAACGCCACCCCAACGATGCCCACACTGAATCCCTGAAGCGTTCCACTCCAGGAAACACCCAAAAGTGCCTGGGGGGGAATGAGTCCCTGAAAGAAAACGGGCAGAATATACTGCGACGCAATCCCGACAGCGAGTCCCAGGAGCGTTCCAATCAGACTAAGCAACAACAGACCGATGGTAAAATGGAAAAAAATATAGCGGCTCGTGGCGCCGACTGTTTTCATGATGGCGATGGTATTCTCTTTTTCTTTGAGATAAGCGGTCAAAGTGCTGTGTATTCCAATGCCGGCAAGCAATAGGGTGAAAATTCCGACCAAATTAAGAAAATCCACAAAGTTGTCAAAAAACCGTTTCACCCCCGAGCGGGCGGTCAGGTAGGTGTCAACCCGCTCCATAACCGGATCGGCGGCAGCGGTCAGTGAATCTGTCAATTGCTGCAAATCTGCTTCAGCGGCCGTTTTGATCTGGATCCCGTAGCGTACCCGGCTCCCTTTCTGGATAAGGTCAATATTGTCCAGATCAGCGGCCGACACGAAGATGCGTGGACCAAGGGCGAAAGCGGTTACTGGCCGGTCCGGTTCCTTGACCACGATATCGGTGATGGTCAGTCTGGCCCGGCCGACATCCAACTGATCGCCGATGTGCAATCCCAGGCGTTCTATAAGTATCCGTTCGACGATGACCGTTCCCGGTATCAGGCTGGAAACAAACGGTTTACCGGAGGCCAATTCGCAACGGCCATAAAGTGGGTACTTTTCCGTAACCGCTTTTATATTCGACAACAGTGAACCACTCCCGGTGACAGATTGAACCACCGAGTAAAATTCATAGGTATGGGAACTCTGAATCTTTCCCTGGTGTCTCAACCCGTCAATGACGTCTTTCAGCCCTTTGGAAATTGGCTGCCGTGACTGAACGATGATGTCACCGGCATGCAGTGTGCGGGCGTCCTGCATGAGTGCCGTGGTGACACTACCTGAAAATCCATTCACGGCCACCAGGGTGACAATTGCCAAGACGACACACAATATGAAAACAACGGCCTGGGAACGGGTGCGGCTCAAATCGCGAAGAATAAATTTACCGTATGGCATGAATCGAAATTCCCTTTGGGTCGCTATTAATATTGCCGTCTTTGAGTCGGATGATGCGGTCCGCCAAGGCAGAGATTTCCCTGTTGTGTGTGGCCATGATCAAGGTGGTGTGCTCTTCGCGGTGGAATTCCAACAGTAAATCTATGATGATGCGACCGTTCTCGGAATCGAGATTCCCGGTCGGTTCATCGGCAAAGATTATTTTAGGATGATTGACGACCGCACGGCAGATGGCGACGCGCTGCATCTCTCCGCCGGAGAGCTGATGCGGATAATTAAAGAACCTATGAGATAAACCGACGCGATTTAGAAGCGATTTGGCTCGTTGTTCGGCCTGAGGATCGCGCTTGATCTCGGCTGGAAACATGACATTTTCAAGCGCCGTCAGAGCAGGGACAAGATGAAATGACTGAAATACGAACCCGAAGATTGCGTTTCGCAAGGGTGCCAGGGCATTTTCATTGTCATCCGTAATGTCCCTGCCGTCGACGATTATGCGGCCGGACGACGGCTTGTCGAGCCCCGACAGCAGGCTCAACAAGGTCGTTTTGCCGCTGCCGCTGCGCCCTTCCACCACGAGAAACTCACCCTTGGCAACGGTCAAGGAAACAGGCTTGAGAACGGCAATCTCCCGGTCTTCGATACGGTAGGATTTGCTCACATTCTCGACTGACAATATGTTTACAGGTTTTCCCGGACTGAGCATGGCAATGGTGCTTCCCTCTCATGATTTTTTGAACTGAACGATATATTATACCACTTGATATAAATGGCATGCTAAGCACAAACCCGTCAGGGATCAAGGTTTTCGGCCCGATCATTGACGGGTTGGAGGAAAGATACCTTTTGGATGGCGGTTGGAAGAGGTCAAATCGACACGGGGTCACTTCTTTTGCCGGAGAGCCATAGCTTCTTTTAATTTTTCTCCGAGTTGACCCAATGAAGAGGATTCTCCGGGTCTATACTGATGCCAATCGCCAGTTGCAGAACCGTCGCCAGGCACAAGGGTGATTCTGCGTTTTTCACGGTCTATGGCTTCTATGGTAACGGTAATGGCATCACCCGATTTGAGCTTTCGAGAATAGCCCTGCTCGGCCGTTTGGTCCATTTTCGACTTGGGAAGCAGTCCTGTGATGCCTGGTTCGAGGGTGACAAAGACGCCGAATTTTGCCAATTTCTCTATAACGCCGGTAACAATCCGGCCCACCGGATACCTCTCCAGGACGGCGAACCATGGGTCACCATCTGCATCGCGTATACTCAGAGATACCCTGCGTTTATCTTCGTCAAATGTTTTGACCATAACCGTCACTTGATCACCCGGGGAAACGATGTCTTCCGGTTTGAGAACCCTTTTGACATAGCTCATTTCACTAATATGAACCAACCCTTCAATCCCCGGCTCGATTTCAACAAAAACACCAAAAGGAGCGCATCGCCTGACCCGGCCATTGATAATATCCCCGGGTTGAATTCGATCGCCGGCACTCTCCCATGGATCAGCCAGCAGCTGTTTGACGGACAGTGAAATTTTTTCGGAACCGGTGCCCGCTGTTGCGTCGATACCGATAACTTTCACATCAATACGATCCCCAGTGTTGACGGCTTCGGCTGGATTATCCAGCCGGGACCAGTTCAGCTCTGAAATATGAACCATCCCCTCGACACCCGGGATCAACTCCACAAATGCCCCGTAAGGCATCAAACGACTCACGGTCCCACTGAGAACCGTTCCGGTGCTCAGTGCGTCGAAAAAGTCCTGCCGGGCCTTTTGTCGTTCTTGCTCAAGAAGCTTTCGGCGGGAGATAACGATATTGCGCCCTTTTTCTTCAAGCTGGGAAATATAGAACAGATGGGTCTGTCCGACGTAGCCCTCCGGCGTTTCGACGTATTTAACGTCCATCTGGCTAAGGGGACAGAATGCCCTCTGTTTCATGACCTCGACATCGAAACCGCCTTTGCAGATCCCGGTGACCCGACCTTCCACCGGGATGCGGTTCCGAAAAGCATCCATCAGCATCTGCCTTCCACCCATGCCCGATAAGGCCTTGGAAAGCTTTATCTCACCTTCTCCGGCAACAACGACAAACAACTCTAGTCTGTCTCCCAGAGTATAGGGGAATTGACCCTTGGCATCCAGCAGTTCCTTTTTATCCACGACACCGTCGACCTTGGTCCCGGTGTCGAGAAAAACGGCATCGTGGCCGATGGCAATAATTTCCCCGCTGATTTTATCACCCACTTGCAATTGTCCGATGATCCCGGCACTGTAAGATTCGTATAGTGCGCTGAAATCTTCAGATTCGCCAGATACACCTTCATCGTTAGAATCGTTCAGACCCTTATCTTCTTGGTCGTCACCGGCTGACATGGCTCACTCCTGATGTTGGAATTGAATTCATTCCTCTGATAGTTAAAAGCTGCGTCCTTATTAAACGGTAATATCCACAATAACAAGCCACGATTTGGTCTTTTTTCGAATCTGCTTTAAAATAATCATGCCCAATGAAATCCGTATGGGCCTTGTAATGATCGTTATTAAAAGTTAATCGTTGAATAGGGTCAAGCGCAATAGTTTTTCAACTGCCTGTTAATGGGTTGACAAGAATCATTCCAGAGTACTAAACCGCGCACAAATAATTATCTAATCTATCCAGCGGTACGATAAGGACTCTGATGATAAAAAAAGAATATTTGATGGAAGGTGACGAGGAAGCCGTCCGTTTGGATATAAAGACAGATCCACGGATGGTTGAAACGCAGGCCCGATGGGCAGGCGTTTGCCCGGGAATGCGGATCGCCGATCTGGGCTGCGGATCAGGCAAAACATCTTTTATCCTCAACAAAATGGCCCAGCCGAATGGGGAAACAATCGGGGTGGACATTGCCGAACAACGCGTCCGATTTGCTCAAACCAATTACATCGCAAAAGGGCTAGGATTCATCCAAATGGATCTCAGGGGTTCGCTGGAGTCACTCGGACAATTCGACCTGGTCTGGATCCGATTCGTGCTGGAATATTACCGTTCCAGCAGTTTTGACATCGTAAAGAACGTCGCCAAAACCGTAAAACCCGGGGGTATCCTCTGTTTGATCGATCTGGACCACAATTGCCTGAACCATTACGGACTGACACCGCGAATCGAAAATGCGCTTTCAGGTATCATGCAATGCCTCGAGAAAACAGGGGATTTCGACCCTTTCGTTGGAAGAAAGCTTTATGCGTATCTCTATGATCTCGGGTTTGAGGATATCGATGTTGGCCTGACACCGCATCACCTGATATTCGGCAATCTTTCCGAAGCCGACGCATTTAACTGGTTAAAAAAAGTAGAAATCGCAGCCAGGTATTCAGGCTATCTTTTCGAGGAATATGAACACGGATTCGAAGGTTTTTTGGCAGAATTTAAAAGGGCGTTCGCGGATCCGCGCCGATTGACCTACACACCGGTAATTAGCTGCCGGGGACGCAAGGCAGGATAAATTTTCACCTGTCGCATACCGAACGGAAAGCACCGCCCTTCGCAAAAAATGGGCGGGTTAACTCACATTTACCTGGGCTCTGTATTCTGGTTTTTCTGAATGTTCCTGGGCATAATAGCGGCAGAATGCTTCGACCACTTCCCGGTCGAAGCGTTTACCGGAGCCCACTATCAATAGGTCGAAAGCTTTTTTCAGCGACATCGGGCCACGGTAATGGCGTTTGGCCGTGATGGCTTCGAAAAAATCGGCCACGGCTATTATTCGGCTTCCCAGAGGTATTTTGTCTCCGATCAGACCGTTTGGATATCCGCTGCCGTCAAACTTTTCGTGATGACCTCCGGCGATTTCAGGGACAAGGCTGTAAATCCCTTCGAAATTTATCTGCTTGAGAATCCGACGGGTCTTTTCGGCGTGAGTTTTAACGATTTCATACTCATCATCCGTCAAACGTCCCGGCTTTTTCAAAATGGTATCCGGTATGCCGATTTTACCGTAATCGTGAAGCAGCGCCGCCACCCGGATGACTTCGCAGTAGTTTTTCGGAAGACCCATCTCTTCGCTAATGCCCATAGCATAATCGGTTACCTTCGCGGAATGACCCGAAGTCATCGGGTCCCGGGCATCAATGCTCGCCGCCAGCACTTGAAGGATGGACCGGAACTGCTGCTCGCTCGAATCAAGAAGATCGGCGTTGCGAACACTGATCCCCAGCACAGAGGCAATTCCGGTCAAAAGGCTCAGGTCACTCTGAACCAGCGTTTTCTTCGATCTCAGGTTATCAACTGCCAGTATACCAATCGATTCCCCGTCACAAACAATCGGGCAGCACAAAAAGGACTGACTGCCGAGTTTGTCGGCAAGTGCCAGGCTACGCAAGGACAAATCGGCGGCAATTTCTCTGATGTCGTTAATCAAAAATGATTGCTGCTGGCAAAATGCAACAACGAAGACACCCTTTGAATCCGGATGATCGAGATGGAATGCCGTCTGTTGCAGCAATTTTAATTGTTCTTGACTGTACCCATACCCCGCCCTAAACAACAACCGTTTCTTTTCCTTATCCGACAGTAAAATCATGCACCGATCATAGTCGAGCCTCTTTTTGAATATCCGGATGACATTTTGCAGGATATCACGGCTGCTCGGCTGCCGACTGATGGCTTGCCCGATATCGTTCGTTAGGAGAGCATTATTGTAATTGATGTTGATTTGCTCCACCAGTTGATCGGTTGAAAACTGCAAAGAATTCAAACTGTTTTTTAATTCTCGTTTTTCGATATTTCCGGCAAGGAGGGTCATCAGGAAAAGAATAGCGGTCGCGGCAGGAACGATGGTTGTCAGTGTAAATATCGGATGACCGAGAGCGAGAACAAGGCATCCCGTTGCCAGCAAAAGTGCTGCATAATTTCGCACTTTTTTCAATGTATCAAAAAGTGATTTTTCCCAGGTTATGATATAGCGGCAACACTTGCCGCCCTGAAATACACATTCAGGGTGCTCCAGACTGGAAAGTTTGCTGCCGAAAGTTATCGCCACCGCCTCCAAGTAGCCGATTCGATTTTTACATTGAAAAGGCTTTTCTTCGACCCCCATTTGCGGTGTGACAACGATCTCGACCTTGTCTGAGGCTAATTTCTTGGAAGTAAATCGCGCTGAGCGGGTAAAATTCGCAGAGCCTTTGCCGATCATTTCGTAGGCGGTTGCCGGCCCGACCAGACTGAGAACCCATTGACGCATGACACCGCTGGCTTCAGGTGACGCCGCGAAACGGCCGGCTTCCCGGGCAATGTTTTCGTTCTTGGTAAGTTGGGAGAGTCTTTCGTGAAAACGATTGATCTGCTTCTGGGAAAACCAATGCCCCTGGTCGGCAACTTCGTAAGGTTGCATTCCTGAAAAACGTAGCAGCCGGTTGACGTCGATGTAATGATACTTCTTCTGAATGAGCCGAATATAGTTATCGATGATGCGGCTGTTGTAGAGAGGTCTTGTATCCATTGTTGATTGGTTTGACTCTGATCAACTACGCCATTATGAATCTGATATCAGACATGTTTTAACAAGCGCTGCAGAAATCGAAAATAGGGATCTGAAAACCGGGTACTCATGACCCACATATTGTATATTTTCTCATACGGCAATTGGATCTCATCTGCAAAAGCAACAGGATAAACCAAAACGGTGAATTCTTCGAGGCCGATTTGCTTGTAGATCTGCTGAACAACGCTGGAGGCCACCTCTTTGGTCAGGCCTTTCTTGTCCAACACGATAAATTTTATACAATTGGTCAAATTCGAAAGGTTCAATCCGATATCAGAAACATTGACCAAAATGACGGCCTTGAGATCCCCGTCCGTTTTGAGTGCAAAAATATACTTCGCTTTCTTGAACCCGAGACGACGATATTCCTGATCAAGCAGATTTTCTTCGGTCTGCTCCGGCTCCAGGTCGAGGGCATTGAGCATGAGCCCTCCGGATTCGCTTTCGTAAAAGTCAGCCAAATCGGCCAAATCATCACTCTGCGCCGGAGTTAACTCCCAATCATCGGCAAGTTCTTCGACATGAGCGGGAGAAACGGGAAAATGGGAATAGGCAAAAGGATCAATCGAGCAGCATTTGCGGTCATTGAAATGATCTGCAGCGCCACCGAAAATACGGCTAGGAAATTTGTTGGTTGGCCGGTAGTACATGATCACGTATCTCAGGTGAATGGCATTGAGTCGGTAGGAGTCGTTGATAAAATGACCGATCTGCTTCAAAACAATCAGGCCCGCTTTGTTCGTTTTCGACTTTCTGGCTGCGTGGTGTTGGATCATCCATGAGTTTTTGTAAAAACGGACCATGGCCATGTGGCCCATGATGGTTCCTTTTTCCTGATAGATAAAATGCCTGGCAATGCTGGGGCTCTGAGTGTAAAGCTTTTTGTAGATATTTTTGATGTGCTCTTTGTTGGCTTCGATAAATACGTATTTGTCCGGATATATAAAACCGGTTTCGAAAAAGAAATCCCAGAGTTCATTCAAATCGACGTTATTGCAGATGTATGAATAGCGATTGTTAGCTTGATGGAGTAGAGACAATAACTTGACATTATTATCCAGATCCATGTCGAGGATTGCCAGACCGCATTTGGTCCATAGGCCCATTTTCTCTTCTTCGCAAACCTTGCGGTAAACCACCTGTGTTTTGCATTTGACCGAAACATTGTCTGCAAACCTGAGCTCCAGCTCGGGGAGTATCAAACCGGTTATCAATTGGGCGTTTCTTTCATCTTCTTCGACTGAAAACCCAGATCCGGACAAGTCAACAACCTTAAGAGATACTCTCTTTTTGGTCAACGGGTGGGTGAAAGTAATATCCGGTGAAGGCGTAAATTCAATCCGGTCACTTCTGAATTCTTTTTGTCTGTAGCGATTGATTTCCTGTTTGATCGGTTCAAGGACATAGCGCCGGGTTGCATGACACCGGCTGTGGCGTCGTATGGTACATTCCCCGGAGTAGTACGTCTGAGGGCCTTCAGAAAGAATGACGCTAACGGAATTTTCAGGATTTATCCACTCGAAAGCTTGGTGGGCGCCAGCTTTCAGTTCAACGCGAAACGATACGGCGTTGAAATCGAGCAGGTTTCCGCGAAAAATCGAACTGCTTTGAATCATCTGAACATCGACATGCCGACCGGTTTGCCGACTCATCTTCCTATTGCTGAATTGATGGCACGTCTCCGGCAAGCGCAGGCATAGCCCGGTTTCATGTAATGATACGGTCTCGGGTTCAACCCTAATCAGCATCTTACCATCGTTGATCAGGAGAGATTCAAGCTGATATGGCTGGAGTTTCTTGAATATGCGGCTTTCCGTTGGCCACAGGAAATCGAGCTGCCCTCCCCGGCAAGGCTGTGGTTTTAAATCCAGGGTGAGTGTTCGACCATATTTGGCATGTTTGAATTTTAAAACAATTGTGCGATCGAAAAAATTGATAAAATTGATTTTGTTTATCAAATAGGCTCTGGATATCGGCAGCCGGTTATTATCCTCAGGTATTTCAAAAGCCTCTTGAAATGCTTTTGAGATCTCTAGTCTTTCCGGCGGTTCAATTCCACTCGATCCCAGTGCCCTTTCGGGTGGGACTTTTCCGGAGGGATTCTCTGCCTTCAACTCGCCAAACGAGGGTCTATGTTTCGCGGGATCCATCTACGGCACCATCTCTCTTGGCAGTTTCAGCGGGTCATCTGATTTTAAATTCAAACAATTGTCGGCGTGTATGAATCAGGGAAATGGTCTAAGCTGGGAATGTATTTTTTAACGGTCCTTGCGGTGCCGTTGATTGGGCCGGCACCTCTTGCGATTTGAAGCGGAGTCGATCGTAGCACAATTGCTTGTCTTATACAACGCAGGGCATAAAAAAAAAATAAAAATATTTTAACGATAATAGGGACTTTCGACATTATCACTAATTTCGTAATTTGCCCAATATCTGATGCAGCCGTCAAAATCACTACATCTTGTGGAGAAGTTCGAATACCGATCTACATGTGCGACCCGATAGTCTATTGATATTTTCGGAACCGGTTATATAATTGTTGTGGATAGGAGCCCTCACAAATGAGCAACCAGATTAAAACGACAGTATTGCTTGCTATCTTAACGGCATTCATTGTCTGGGTCGGCCAGTTTTTAGGTGGGCGACAGGGAATGATAATCGCTTTGATATTGGCAGCCGGGATGAATTTCTTCAGTTACTGGTTTTCCGACAAGCTGGTTCTAAAGATGTACCGGGCCCAAGAGGTCACTGCCGAACAGGCACCGGATTTATTCAATATGGTCGGCCAATTGACGCGAAACGCTGGATTGCCCATGCCAAAAATCTGTATCATCCCTTCTGAGGCGCCCAACGCTTTCGCCACGGGGCGTAACCCCCAAAACGCCGTGGTGGCCGTAACCGATGGGCTTCTTCGAATCATGAATCGACAGGAAGTCATGGGAGTCCTAGCGCATGAGTTGGGTCATGTTAAAAATAGGGACATTTTGATCGGATCAATTGCCGCAACTTTGGCCGGAGCGGTCATGTTACTGGCCAACATGGCCCGGTGGTCCATGATTTTCGGCGGCGGCCGAGACAATGAAGAGGGCGGCTCGGGCATTATCAGTCTCATCGTCATGTCTATTTTGGCCCCCCTGGCAGCCATGATCATCCAAACGGCTATCTCGAGATCCCGGGAATATTTGGCCGATGCATCCGGTGCAACCATCTGTGGGAACCCTGAATGGTTGGCCCGCGCCCTTGAGAAACTTGGCGCCCATTCCGGCCGGTTGCCGATGAATGCTAGCCCCACAACCGCGCACATGCTGATCGTTAACCCTCTCTCGGGCACGAAACTCACACACCTTTTTTCGACCCACCCCCCCTTGGCGGATAGAATCGCCCGATTGCGCGGCAGCTCCCGCGGGAAGACACCGCCGGCAGAAATGTTTCCTAATGATAGCGCCAGAGACAAGGCCCGATCCGTCTGGGATCAACTCTCAAAATAACAACGCGTAAAAGAAACACCCGGCAGGTATTCACGCCGGGTGTTTGCGGTTTGGTATCTTTGGTTTTCCCTTGGGTTTGCCTGAACTCTCACCTATCGCACGCGCCATATTGTTGAATATATTGAGATATCAGTAACTCAAATCGTTACACGACTATAACAGGGCTTTTATCGACGCTGCGAAAGGGTATTTTTTAAGGCTATATGAGACGTGTTTTCTACTTGCGGTAGCACGATCGACTCTTCGGCGAAGCGAGGAAAAGAATGCCGGTCAACAACGGAGGAACAGCCAGAATCACCCCGGTTATCGGAAGTACGCTAAACCCCAGGATAAGAAAACAGACGGCCACTATCAGGAGGGCAATACCAACAGCCACTCGCGTGACTTGTTCGATGAAGCAGTTTTCACCGGACATTTTCAACCCCTTTCATGATCTGTGCTGTCCACCATCGCTCATGTGTAAATTTGTATTGACCCCGGAACAAGTCACGTCCTTTCTATTCGCCCAAAACTTTCAGCGAACAGCGAATTTCATGTACACGGCAGTGACTTTCTTGGCGTTTTTCGTGTGCTGGCGGCCTATCGGCCCCGTCGTTCTCACAGCGGCATACGCTGCAACGGTCATCGCTACATAGTTGGCAAGTGTAACAATGATTGCAAGGATGTTTCTTCGGGAGGTGTGTACTGACTGATGGTACAAATACTTTCCCTTTAATTCCCGCAACAATGGTGAATGTCACCGTTTTTCATCCTTGGTTTGATCTTTGAAAACGGGAGCCTATAATGAAACCGCCTCTGTCTTCCGATTTGCACACATCGACTCGGCACTTATTCTGTATCACTTGATAATATGTAAGCACGACCCCATCAACTTTCAACGGCGTCTAAACAGCGAAAGACTCCCTTAACGGCAGATAACGATTTCCTTCCAATCGATCAAGAAGCCCTGCAACAACGGCGCACTCGAAGTTACAGGCAAATATCCAATATTTCCGAAAATCGGCATTTCAAAAATCAGGAAACACCTTGCAACAAATCCGCCGGCAGTTCGCAAGCATCAGCACTGGTGGCTTTTTTGGTTTCCACAAAATGGGCCGCGGCTAAAGCCGCGGTAGCGCCGTCTGCGGCCGCAATAACTATTTGCCGGGCGTATTTTTCTCTCAAATCCCCGATAACGTAAATTCCGGGTGTATTGGTCTGGCATTTGTCATCCGTAACCACATACCCATCGGCATTCATTCTCGTGCCGGCCGGAACCAATTGATTGTTGGGCTCGAAGCCAATAAAAATAAAAACACCTTCTGTTGCCAGAGTCTTTTTCTCTTTGGTACTAACATCCGCAAATTCAATGGCTGTAACGCCACTGTCATCCGCCCGAATGGCCTCGACAACGGTGTTCCAGACAACTTCGATATTACAATCATCTTTCACGCGTTGTTGCAGAATCATCCCGGCCCGCAGTTGGTCCCGCCGGTGAACAAGGTAGACCTTGCGGCACAACTTGGCCAGATAAAGTGCTTCTTCTGCGGCCGTGTCTCCGCCGCCCACCACCACCACGGTCTTATCTCTGAAAAAAAACCCGTCACAAACGGCACAATAGGAAACGCCTTGGCCATAAAAGTCATCTTCGCCGGGAACACCGAGTTTGCGCGGGCTACCACCGGTGGCAAGGATGACGGAATAGGCCGTCAAAACATCGCCGCCATCCAGACGAACCTTGTGGTAATCAAGCCCCGGTTCAAGGGACGTGACTTCCTGCGTGATAAATTCCATTCCGTATGCCTTGGCATGTGAAACAAATTTATCCGACAAATCGGCACCGCTGATGTGTTCATAACTCGGATAGTTTTCTACCTCGGCTGACATTGCCACTTGACCCCCGGGCAAACCTTTTTCGATCAACACGGTCTTTAGAGCCGCACGCATCGCGTATATCCCCGCAGACAAACCGCCCGGACCCCCGCCGATGATTATCAAATCGTAAATGTTCTCTTCTGCCATCCTTAGCCTCCTTTTGGGTCGCCTTGCCGGCAATTTACCGGCCGATGATTCTGCGACAAAAACAGTCATTTGCTTTGAAATTTATGGGTATGGCGCACTGTGGTATGCCGTGGTTAGAATTGAGCGGCTAGAACCACCGAAGGAATTCACCGGTCGGTATCAGCCTGGCAGGGCACCCACAATCGAAACCCCAGCGGCCGCTGCTTCCGATGTCGTTGGGTGTAATAATGCCGAGAATATCAGGAAAAAAAAATAATACAACCGAAAAGCGGCTGTATATCCCTTCAGCATTGGCATTGACATCGCTGGCGACATCTGTGATGTTCAACCAATTATCGTGCTGATCACGATCCACCGAAGGCCCACCGTTATAACCCTCACCGGAGATTTAGATGAACAGGTTGCCCTATCCTCATTTGCTGGCGCCCCTCGATCTGGGTTTCTTGACCCTGAAAAACCGCGTCCTGATGGGATCGATGCATACAGGACTGGAAGAAAGTCCGGACGGCTTTCCGCGCTTGGCTGCTTTCTACGCCGAACGGACAAGCGGCGGCGTGGGCTTGATCATCACAGGTGGCATTGCACCCAACGAATCGGGGCGGGTCGCCGACAATGCTGCCAAGTTGACCACAGAAACGGAAATGCGCGCGCACCGCATTATCACACGGGCCGTGCACGCTGCTGGTGGCCGGATTGCGATGCAAATCCTACACACGGGACGCTATGCGTTCCATCCAAAGCTGGTTGCCCCCTCTGCCATTCAGGCGCCCATTAATATTTTCAACCCCCGAGCCTTAACCGGCAGGGACGTTGAACAGCAGATTCAGGATTTCGTCGCTTGTGCAACATTGGCACAACAAGCCGGTTATGACGGGGTTGAAATTATGGGGTCAGAAGGCTACCTGATAAACCAGTTCATTGCCAAATCAACCAATAGGCGATCCGATCACTGGGGAGGAACTTTTGAAAATCGCATCCGCTTTCCCGTCGAAATCGTCGCGCAGACCCGGTCGGCCGTGGGACCGAATTTTATCATTATTTACCGTTTATCGATGCTTGATCTGGTCAGCGGAGGTAGTTCCTGGCCAGAAATTGTGGCATTGGCCCGGGCAATCGCATCCGCTGGAGCCAACCTGATCAATACCGGAATCGGCTGGCACGAGGCCCGGATACCCACCATTGCGACCATGGTTCCGCGTGCGGCTTTTACCTGGGTAACGGGAAAATTGCGGCAGGACATTTCTACGCCCCTGATAACCAGCAACCGTATCAATACACCGGAAGTGGCCGAGGCGGTTCTGGCTCGTGGCGACGCAGATATGGTTTCAATGGCGCGCCCGTTTTTATCTGATGCCGAATTTGTAAGAAAGGCTGGCGAGGACCGAGCAGATGAAATCAATACCTGCATTGCCTGCAATCAGGCATGCCTGGATCACATTTTTCAGGGAAAAATAGCTTCGTGCCTGGTCAATCCCCGGGCATGCCATGAAACACAGCTCATCTACCAGCCGGTTACCGATAAAAAAAGAATCGCCGTCGTTGGTGCCGGCCCGGCCGGACTGTCCTGTGCGACAATTGCCGCCAGTCGAGGGCATCACGTGACATTGTTCGAGCAGAACGAACGGATTGGTGGGCAGCTGAATTTGGCGGTTCGAATCCCCGGTAAGGAAGAGTTCAATGAAACCCTGCGGTATTTTGAACGACAGCTGCAAATCAGCCGGGCGGAAATCCATTTAAACCATCGAGTGACCTCTCAGGAAATTCTGGCCAACGGATTCGACCATGTGGTGGTGGCCACCGGGGTGGTGCCGCGGAAGGTAAAAATACCTGGAATAGACCACCCGAGTGTCCTTTCATACCTCGACGTTCTGACTGGCGCTAAACCCGTGGGGCGAAAAGTTGCCATTATCGGCGCCGGCGGCATCGGATTTGATGTCGCCGTATTTCTCGTCCACAATAATCCCGAAGCCGCCCGAACACAGGCGTCGTTTTTGGCGGAGTGGCGTATCGATATAACCTTCTCAGACCCCGGTGGATTGTCTGCTAAGGGCCCAAGCATCCATCCTGTCGAGCGCCAGGTCTATTTACTGCAACGTAAAGGTTCAAAAATTGGAAAAGATCTGGGCAAGACCACCGGCTGGATTCACCGCGCCACATTAAAAAGCCGGGGGGTGGCCATGCTCAACGGTGTCACATATGAACACATCGACGATCGAGGACTGACAATTGTCCGCAAGAGCGAGCGGCAAACGCTGGCGGTGGACACAGTTGTCCTCTGTGCCGGGCAAGAGTCGCTTAACAAACTTTACCTGGACATTGAAAACAGTGGAATACCGGTTCACCTGATCGGGGGTGCCAAACAGGCATTGGAACTCGACGCCAAGTTGGCTATAGACCAGGGTTGCCGGTTGGCGGCAATCCTTTAGCCAACCCTTCTTATCAAAAATTTTAAGCCGGCCAAAATTGACCCAGCAACATTGCGTAACGACTCATTTTTACAATCACCCAAGGGGGTCACTTTATACGCCTGCCAGTTAGAAAAAATGCTGAAGTACTTTCGCTTAAAGGATAGCTGCCGACACCCATTGCGTGATTCGACGGTCCGTTTCAGGACTGATATATGACCGGTAAAACAGTACTGCGAACGATCGCCCCCATCGCTTGCGGTGTGAGATAATTTTTCACAGGCCAATCGAGCATGTTTCGGACCATCGCACCTTGCACGTTCTCCCAACCTTGAACCGTTTTCTTCTTCAGCGGCGCTTTTGCGGGCTAGTTGACACCGGCGAAAAATTTCGTCATAGTGCACCAACCTTTAGCTGCGTCCATTGGAATCCGCTCTTGGCGAACACAAAGTTTCTAACGCCGCACTGTTAGAAACAATGAGGAGGACATCATATTGAAATCAGGTACCTGCCCCAAATGTGCGTCAAAAACCGTTTATTCCGGGGCAAGCATCCCTCTGAAAAAGGGCCCCTTCGGCAGCAATTCTATCCCGGTCAGTCTAACCACCATCGCCGCACTGGACAACTACGTTTGCGCTGAATGCGGTTATTTAGAAAGCTATGTCAGTAATGCGGAAAGACTGGCGGAAATTTCTGAAAAATGGGTCCTTGTCAAAGGCATCAGTTCTACACAGGATACGACCGAAGGGAAATAATCCCTTCTGATCAACAGTATAGACAGCATCACACGCTTGAAAGACGTTGATTAAGTTACCTGCGTCCGCGAGTTACCCCGGCTCCTGTCATTATTTCTGAATGAGGATCCCACAGCGGTAACGGGACCCTAAATGGCTTCACGGTTTCCCATTTTCGGTTTCGCTGCCGCTGGCGACCGTTACCACCTCGTCGTGCCGGAGGAGATACGCCCGGTAAGGAATAGACCGGTGAATGTAGACGCATACGATAAGGAAGGGGAATGAATTTCTCCAGGAACACAAGTAAAATTAGGGGGATCAAACGGCTTGCAGGAATTACACGCGTCCTCGCAAAACACGGTTTCGGCAATATTTTGGACCGTACGGTATTTCGCAACCGGCTCTCTCTCACCGCTTCTAAAACAAACTCCGCCTACCTGTCCCCTCCCCGACTTCGGCGAGTTCTCGAAGATCTCGGCCCCAGTTTCATCAAATTGGGACAACTAATGAGCACTCGGGCCGATCTCTTTCCGCCCGAGTACATCGATGAATTAAAAAAGCTTCAGGACCGAATTCCACCGATCCCCTTTGAAGAAATCAAATCCGTGATCGAAAGAGAGCTTGAACAGCCACTGTCGGCGATATTTGCCGAGTTTATTCCGGAATCCCTGGCCGCGGCATCTGTTGCCCAGGTTCACCGTGCCAAACTGAAAACCGGAGAAATGGTCGCCGTCAAAGTTATCAGGCCTGGAATCGAAAAAAAGATTCGTGAAGACATCCGTTTAATGTTTTATTTGTCCGAGAAGATAGAAGGCTCCTTTGAAATAGGCCGAATTATCGGTGCAATCAACCTTGTGAAAGAGTTTGAAAAGACCATCTTCCGGGAACTGGATATGTACATCGAAGGGGGCAATATCGAGCGCTTTGCCGCCAATTTCGAGGGATCAGAAAATCTTTACATTCCGAACGTATACTGGAGCCACACGTCCCGATCCGTCCTGACGATGGAACATATCGACGGTATAAAAATGGACCAGGTCGAAGAGATAAAGGCAAATGGGATCGATCCGAAAGAAATTGCCATGATCGGGTTGCGCTCTTTTTCTCGTCAATTGATGGATTTCGGTCTGTTCCACGCCGATCCGCATCCTGGCAATACTATCGTCATGTATGATGGCCGGGTCAGCCTGGTAGACTTCGGAATCATCGGGTACCTCGACGAAGAAACGATGATGCAGATCGCTCACATATTTCTGGGATACGCCGAACACGATTATGATTTAATTATGGAGGCGTTCGAAGATGCCGGCCTGCTTGATGCCGAGATAATGGACCTGAAGTCCTTCCGCATCGATTTGAAGGATATCAGCGAACCGTTTTATGGCCGGACCCTGCAGACCATTTCCGTTAAGGATGTGTACGACCAGGTGATGAAACTGGTCCTGAAATATCGCATTCGACTGCCGCGCAATCTGTTGCTGCTTCTGAAAACCTTTATCCAGACAGAATCTCTGGGAAAAATTCTCGGCAGTAATGCCAGTATCCTTGAAGTTACTCAACCCTATGCCCGTAAACTGCTTCAACGGGGCTACGACGCCCAAAAAATCTTGCGTAACGTTGGAAATGAGGCCCGGCGAATGGGCGGCTACATGCGCATGCTGCCCAAGTTTGTCCACGATCTTTTGCGAGCTGCCGCCAGCGGAAAACACCGCTTGGAAATCTGGCACAGCGGTTTTCAAGAGCTTGATGCCAAGATCGAAAAAGGCATCAACCGGTTGACGGTGGGTATTATCATCAGCGCCTCGGTTATCGCCGGATCGCTGATCATGAATTCTTCACAGAAAGTCATCGAATTAACCGTCAACGTTTTGGGTGTTCATACCATTTCCATCACTTCCCTACTGGGGCTTCTGGGCTATACGATGGCAACGGTGTTGGGATTCTGGCTAATTATCTCAATCATGCGATCCGGAAAAATGTAATCATACCTCCCAACGGAAACGGATATGTTCTCGATCGATCAATTCAACCGCGACTATCAAACCGAGCGCCGCGAAATCGTCATCGACGACCACCCTTACTCATTCCTCGTACCAGATTCGATAGACCGATTCATCGATCCGGAAAACCCCTTGAAAAACTTTCCCCTCTGGGCCAAGATTTGGCAAGCTGGAGTCGTTCTGGCCAGCCACCTGGGCCGTCTCCCGGTGGAAAAAGGTAAACGGATGCTTGAAATCGGTTCCGGGCTGGGGCTGGTTGGTATTGTGGCTGCCTGCAATGGCCACGATGTCATCTTGACCGACTACAATGTCCATGCATTAAATTTCGCCCGTGCAAATGCCTTTATTAATGGATGTGAGAACGTGCATATCGAGCAGCTCGATTGGAACAATCCGCAATTGGCAGGTGAATTCGATATCATCGTCGGCTCGGAGATAATTTATAAAAATGAGGACATCGATCAACTTTCAATATTATTCGATAAGTATCTTAAGTCCGACGGCACCATTATTCTGGTCGAAGAAATGCGCCGGACTTTGATCGAATTTTTCAAGCGGCTCGATTCGCATTTTCGCATATCCGTCAAGAAAAACATCATGAGCGCCCCGGATGAAAAATCAATGGTGTTGATGATTCAAATGCACCCACGGTTTGACATTCTCACCTCGAAACAATAGGTTAACCAATACACTCCAAGTAACCAAAATAAGAAGGTTCGATTCTTCAATACTCATGAAACCGTTTTTTTGGACAATTATAATGGCCGCCGTGATGGTCTTTGCGACATCGAGCCTGGCCAACCGGCTTTACACATGGACGGATGCTCAAGGGGTCACCCACATCACCGAGACACCACCCCCACCAAATGCCCGCGGTCAGAAACTGCTTGAATATCGACCACGAACCGATGACGAATTAAAAGCCATAGAAGAAGAAAAAAGAGCTTTCAAGCGACAGCTTGAAACCAATGCGGCCAACCAAGAAGCGATGAACGCGCGCAGCAAAGCCCAGCAAGCCGATCAACGCGCCGCCGAAGCCGAATCCGCCGCAGATGCGGCACAAAAGAAAACCGAAGAATTTACGAAACGAGCCAGCACCAATTGGCGGCGGTACAATCGGAACAAGGCCACGATTATGAGGCTAGAGGACGAAACCCAAGCCGCTCGCCAAAAGGCCCAAGATGCGAAAGAATCGGCCCAGTCGGCTGAAGACATGGCTGTTGGGGCTGGTGAGAAGGCCAATGCAACCAGAATGCGAAACAGCGGTTCCGCAGCGGCTCCGGAAATGTTGCCCGATCAGAGGTGAAATATAGGAAAGCGCCGTTGCGGACGGCAAGAAAGGGCTAATTACGGTGAAAAAACGCTGTTCATTTGTCAGCAATGAAAACGAATCGTGAGTGAATTATAACCCGGTATTGCCCCGTGCAATCGTTTCGCGAAGGACCTTTTAAGATTTCGGTCGATCGGCATCTTGCCCTGTACAGAGTTTACCAACATTCCCCCATAAAAGTATCGTGTAATAAAGCGCCATGGCTAAGGCGCTGGGTGGTTGTCCTTGTGTAACCCACCGTTATTTTTGGAACAACCCTGATCGGCAACAATAATCCCGCAGGCAATCTCTAAACGAGGTCTCATGCCGTTGTATGATTTCAAGGATTTTCTGAGGCTTTCCTCTGTCCTCAATTACAATTTAAGCGCCACTTCGCTGAACCGGTTTAATGTTCTCATGCTAATCATCGGAGAAAAGAAACTGGTTCCCAATGATCGTGACGGTCAAGCGGACCGAGAACAACGCAGCATCGTTATGGAGGCGCTCAGCTATCTTTTCAACGTCTACAGCCACAAACGCCGTCGCCTCGGCCCGATGGCGGTCCTACATCCCCTGAGGACCGCCGTTCATTATGCGCGTTCGCATGAGACCATTAATCTGGTGTCACTTCTGAGTGCGCTTTTCCACGACGTACTGGAAGATATCGACCCGCTCGAGTTTGAAAAACAACGCTGGTTCGAGTTGGAGGCGCAGTTGTCCGACCTGCTGGCAGGCTTGAAAACCGAAAACGAAGCCAGTCTGGTTGAACGGCTTCATTTCCTTACCCGCCTAAAAAGTGAAAACTATTATCAATACATCGGACGCCTGCTAAATAAATCCGGCCAGGCTCCTGATTTGATAGAAGTCAAACTTGCCGATCGTTTGGACAACACTCTCGATATGCGCATCGATCTACAAGATCCCATTGATGATGTCGACTTTTTCGAAACCATCTTTCAGATTCTATTTGTCAATAACTACCCCGGGTACCAACCCAAAACCGAGCATCCACCGTCGGCGGTCTTAAATGGATCCAAGCGCCTGTATCAACTCTTTAAAAATGCCGTCATGCTGTCACTGGTAAGGCAACTTTTCGATATTAAAGATAATCCATCGGCAATGGTCCTTTTCGAAGCTCTGGCCGACGCCAGTCTACTTGAAGCCCAGCGGACCTTACTCCACCTTCTCGGATACCACCAGCGTGATCCGGACATCCAACGAACCCTCCTGATGGAAGCCATGGCCTACTGTTACGGCGGCCGCACGGATATGGTCACCGATTCGAACACTGCCTGGAAATTAGACGGACTGTTCTCTTCTTATTTCGGCCAAACATCCGGCGTACTGCGCGATCAGCAACTCGCTCATCTTTATATGGATAAGGCGCTGATGATTGAGGCATCAATCGCATTCATCGTCATTTTTTTCAGTTTTTTAAACGATCCAAGCTACTATGTAAAAGGAATCAGCGCATCAGGTATCAGCACAGCATAACCTGCCATTATCCGGTGTTTTTTGGCGATTCAATCTCCCACCGAACGCCTTACATGCCGCGATCCGAATAATCTGCCCTTTTACTCTCGTTCTCTATAATAGCCGATGGTCGTGACCTCCCGGGTAAAGTTTCCCAGGATGAATGTTTGACAGAACTGTTGCGATCGATATATTCTATGTGATTGATTAAATCTCTCTATACATATACCCGAACCGACGATAGGGCAGATACGATTAAATAACGGACAAGGACATTCGATGAACTTACTCAAGCACTTGCAGAAACCAACGTTGTTAAGCCTTTCTAAAACCTGTGGTTGAGCGGCAAAGATCAGTCCGGTCGGACTGAATGAAATGCTCGCGAACCTGCCGACGAATCACGACCCTAATCTTCTGGTGGGATATGAAACCAATGATGATGCTGGCGTTTATCGCTTGACCGACGAGATTGCCATCATTACAACGGTGGATTTTATCACACCGCCGGTGAATGATCCGTTTGTCTTCGGACAAATCGCCGCTGCCAATGCCCTCAGCGATGTTTACGCCATGGGAGGAAGACCGGTCGCATGCTTAAACCTGGCCGGGTTTCCTTCTAAGAAACTCGAGGCTGGAATTCTTAATCAGATCGTGGCTGGCGGTTTGACCAAAATCACGGAAGCCGGGGCCGTGCTGGCCGGGGGCCACACGATTGATGATGATGAACCCAAATACGGCCTATCTGTAACCGGTGTCGTACACCCCAAAAAATATTGGACCAATGCCGGTGCCCGGCCCGGTGATGCTTTGGTGCTGACGAAACCGATCGGCAGTGGTGTCCTTTTTAACGCCAATTTGAAAGGCTGGATTTCGAACGCAGCGTTGGAAGAATGTATCGCAACACTCATCACCCTCAATCGGGTTGCGGCCGAAACCATGCAGCGTTTTGACATTCACGCTGTAACGGATGTCACAGGGTTCGGGCTTGCCGGGCATGCATTTGAAATGGCCCGAGGGTCAATGGCACGCCTGGAAATTTCATTAGATGCCGTGCCGTTCATGCAAGAAGCCCTGGATATGTATAAAAAAGGAATTTCGACTGGCGTGAATTCCCACAACCGGCAATTGGTGGAAAATCATCTGATATTCGCAAGCAAATATCCGGCGTGGCATGCCGAAATGTTATTTGATCCGCAAACCAGCGGTGGTTTGTTGATAGCGTTACCGGAACAGCAGGGATGGCCGCTCGTCAGCACTCTTCACCAGCATGGAGTTGTATCGGCTCGTCTGATCGGCCGGGTCGACACCGTGGAAGACGACGCCTTACTGGTCATCAAGTGAAACCGACCCGATGGACGAAAGATTCATATCCGAGCCATTGGAGAGTTGGAGGTTGTTCTGATACGGCAAGGGCGTTCAGCGGCGTCAACATCATACGCATGCATCCGGCAGTGCCCGCGTTCGCTGCGAACCCTTCCATACTCTCTGGTATAGGATGAAAAAAACTCCCCAACCCGTCAATCTTCTCATTCCCCCGTTTAAAATTGGTGCTATTTCTGCTATAGAGAGGCGTTTTCCCTGGTTGATCATACGATAACATGCCAATTTCCCGTATCAAAAGAGGTCCACCGTTGTTAATTGGCATTGCTCGGCAATCCTCATAAGAGATGTTTGAAAGAGTCTTGATTGCGACCCGTTTCGCTGAAAACATCCGTTCGGTAATAGAATTGCAACGGAGCGTATTTGAATGATGTCGACCATTACAGGGTATCAGGGGCCGCCCTTAGGGACCTATCGATGAACAGAAAACCATCCCTCAATTGCCGGCTATGAAAGACAACTGGTTTCTTTCGCCACTATACAAGGCTTATAAACGCTTTCTAAAAATTCGCGGGCAGCCACGGGAAATTGCCTTGGGCTTCGCACTCGGGCTTTTTATCGGCATGACGCCATTTATCGGTCTGCATACCGTCATCGCCGTTCCTCTGGCAGCTCTGTTCAAATGGAACAAAATATCGGCCGCCATCTCCGTGTGGTTTACCAACGCAGCCACGGCGCCGATTATCTACAGTATTACCTATCTGGTCGGTGCTCGTATCATCGGTATCCAGAAGGGTTTTAATTGGTCAGACATCCATAGTTTATCGGCCGTTTACCACATGATCCTCAAGGCCCCGGAGATTGTCTGGGCCATGATCGTGGGCGGTGTGGTGCTGGGCCTGCCACTGGCCGCCGCCGGGTATTATGTTATTTTTATGGTTTTGAAGCGATACCAGGAAAATATCAGATTAAAACTTGAAACATCGAAGAAAAAGCTTGCTCAACGACGAAAGCGGCCTAAGAAAAAAAAGAGTCCCCGGCCAACTATGGTCAATCCGTCCCCGCCGCCGATCGGCGATCCCCCAAAAGGCAGACACATCGACTGACCCGAAGTGCAAAAGAGGGTCATTTTTAGCGCTTTCGTTCCGCTCACCGGAAATGATAGATCCCATTGCCCTGAATGGTTCAATTGATTTTCTCGTCCCACTGCCCAAGCTAATGTCATTGGTGGCGCACACTGAACCAGTACCAGCCTTGGCGATCCACTGTTTACAATGGCCAGAAAACGGGAATCAGCAAGGTTCCCAAGAGCAACACCAAGAAATTGAGTGGTAGACCGAGTTTGAGATAGTCGCTGAAGCGATAGCCCCCGGGGCTATATACAAGCAAATTGGTCTGGTAACCGATGGGGGTTGCGAAACAGGCACTGGCACCAAAACAAACAGCAACGATGAAAGCTTTTGGATCGGCCCCCACCCCCACGGCAGATGAAATGGCAATCGGCAGGATCAGGATGGCCGTGGCATTGTTGCTCAGCAGCTGTGTGCTGATACTCGTAAGCAGGATGATGCCACCGAGCACAAATACGGGGTCGGCTCCCGAAAAGAGAGACAAAAACGCTTCGGCATAGTATTGCGATGCCCCAGTTTTTTCCATGGCCTTTCCCAGCGCAATGGTCCCGACAATCAAGAGCAGGACATTCCCCTGGAGGGTGCGGTAAGCATCCCTCAACTGCAGACAACCTGTTGTAACCATCAAAAAAACTGCCGCCAAGGCGCATACCATGATATCCGCAAGACCGGTACTGGCTGCGAAAATCAGACCGGTAAATATTAAAAAAGCCGTGCGCGCTTTGCGTTTATGAACAATGGCATGGTGCACGTCTTCGGCAACAATCAGATCGGATTCAGTCCGTAATCTTTCAAGCTTGCTTTCATGGCACCAAATCAACAGAATATCTCCGATTCGCAATCGGATGTTATCGATGTTTTTTTCGGTGTAGTGCAAGTTGCTGCGTTGGATGGCGATGACATGAACATCCGGATCCCGCTGCAGGCGGGTTTCCATCAATCTCTGGCCGATCAAAGTCGACTGTGGCGTTATGATAAGCTCGACAACCAGGGTGGTATCCTCCCCCCCCGATAATCCAGGCCTTTTGTCGGCAAGGGCAACTCTACTCCCTCCGATTGGATGATTTCAACCAGCTCGCTGGCTGACCCTTTTACCAGGAGGAGGTCATCAGGAGCAATTTCAACCCTGTCACGTCCGGGATAGAAGATATGCGAGTATCGGATAAGCTCGAGAACTTCCAAAGAGGGGTGATCCTTTTCAAAGGCTTCATTGGCCTTGAGTCCGATCAGAGGACTTCCTTTGGGTATGCCCAATTCAGCAAGATAGCGCCGGTTCTCCCTGTTTCCCAGTTCACAGACCGGTGAACGGTGGCTCGGCATCAACCGGGGAGCGGCGATCATCAGAAAAATGATACCCAGCACCGCGATCGGAATTCCGACAGGAGCCAGCTCGAACATGCCGATGGGGCCATAGCCATGTACTGAACTTTGATCACTGACGATAATATTGGTAGAGGTGCCGATCAACGTACTGGTACCGGCCAGAATCGACGCGTAGGATACGGGAATAAGGAATTTCGACGGACTGAAGCCGAGTTCGCAGCTTAAGCTAAGAACAATCGGAATAAACAATACAACGACTGGGGTGTTGTTAATGAACGCCGACGATACACCCACGATCAAGAGGATTACCAGAATCGCCAGTGATGTGTTGCCTCGTGACAGTGCGCTGACCTTCTGCCCGATAAATCCCACCGCACCCGTCCGGATCATTCCCTGACTGATCATGAACATGGCGCCCACGGTGACAACCGCCGGTGAAGCGAACCCACTGACGGCCTCGAGCGGTGTTAGAATTCCGGCAAGAACAAGGGCGACCATAATACCAATTGCTGTGAGGTCCACCGGAAGCTTTTCGGTCATCAGCAAGACCACGGTGGCAATCAAAAGTATGGTAACAAACCAAAGTGTCATAAAATCCCTTGAACATTAGTTTCTGTGCCCAATATCGGCGTTATCTTTTAGAATCTCGTTTAGGGGTTCGTTTGTATCGGGTTCTTCTCCTAAGACAATTTGAAAACTAAGCGTTCGAATTATTAAGTCAACACAGATAATCCATGATATCCTAAAGAAAAACAGAAAGGTTACCGATGAGTATTGAAAAAAAATTGGCCCTGCTCGAAGGTATATACCGCATTTACGACAACTTTGCCGAAGGACTGGATTCGGCCTGCCGGAAGCACTGTGCCCACTGTTGTACGTTCAATGTGAGTATCACCACTCTTGAAGGGTATTATCTGATCCACCATTTGGATCCTGATCAACGCGGAAACTTGAAAAAAGTGCTTGAAAATGAAAGTGCTACCGGACGGTTTCGGCCCCAATTGACCACAAATAAAATTGCCGAGCTCTGCCGGCACGGTGAGGCGGTTCCTGAAGAGGTATTGAGTTTTGAAAAGCAAAAATGTCCCTTGCTCAGCCAGGAGGCATGCCCGGTGTATCTTTTACGCCCATTTGGCTGCCGCTGTTTCGTTTCGAGAATCCCCTGCGAAAAATCCGGTGTAGCCGATGTGGAGGAATATGTCCTTTCTGTTAACACAGTGTTTTTGCAGACGATCGAACATCTGGATAAAAACGGTTGCACCGGTAATCTTATCGATGTCCTGTTGTACTTTCTCTCGCCGGAAAATCGCCACGCTTACCGGCAAAATCGTTTGGCGTGCCCTTCTGCCGGTCTGGTCGCAAACCAGCCGCTCACGGTCTTAATGGTGCCTCCTGAGCATCGCGAAGGGTTACAACCGATACTTGCCTCTCTGAATGTACTTTCATAACTTTATGAAAAAATTCAACATATTATTCGAGCGATCGGATGGTTGAAATGCGATTTGGCGGCGCTTTGACTGACTGGCATCGTCGATGCCTTGCCATTTTATCGCCTCATGGGAAGGCTTGTACACAGGAAGATACTATTCAGAGACCGAGAAGACGGGCCGCATTGCGACCGCTGATATTCTCGATGTCGGTTGGGGTCAATCCGGCCTGCGTGACATCTTTTAAATATCTTGACGGAGAAATCAACGGATAATCGCTGCCGAACAGTATTTTTTCCGAACCGACCAATTGAGTGGCTATGGCGTAGATCCGGTTATCGTAGAGAAAGGGAGAGGCTGCGGTGTCGAAATATACATTGGTCAGGCTCTCGGCAACCTCTTTTTTTAATAGGTTGTAAAAGAAGATACCACCGCCCCAGTGCCCGAGAACGATGGTATTGTTTGGAAACTGCCGGACCAGTTCATATATCTGGCGCAATGTGTTGGGCGATTTTCCGGGATAATCATGCCCCACGGGCTCATTGGTGTGGATGAGTACCGGGAGATTTTTTATTCGGCAAAGATCCATTACCGGTGTCAGGTTCGCCAAAGAATCACCATTAATACCGCAGGCGTAAAATGCCAGCTCGCCGATACCACAGAGCCCGCTTTCAAGGCAGCGCTCAGCCTCCTGCAGGGCTTTCGGATGACAGGGATCGAAGCAGCCGAATCCGATCAGGCGGTCCGGATAGCGGTGGACGGCTTCTATGACATAATCGTTGTTACGGATAAATGTTTCAACCGATTTCCAGGGGAATCCGAAAACAACGGCCTTATCGACTCCGCAAGCATCCATGGCGGCAACCAGTTCAGAGGCACCGACCATTTTAGAATTGGAAGAGCTGTAAAGCAGTGCGAATTCAGGCTCTGAGAAAAAATATCTTTCCCGACGGCCCCGAATGGCGTCCGGAAATATATGCGTGTGGATATCGATTATCATCGTGTCAAAATGTGTGCTTTAGTGGAGGGGAACACATGATCGGCCCTACGAGACCGACAACGAATGCAAAAGACGAGTCGCTGTTGCTTCCAAATGAAGGTTGTGGTTGAATCTAATCGCTGAATGTGGCCCCTTCAATGTTCAGATCATGACCAACACTACCGCCCCTCTTAAATAAATTCCGCAATACGGACGGGTGGTAAAGGTGATTGTTAAAATAACATTCAAAGTACGGAATGTTATTTTGACAACCACTAAAATTCAGCTGCAGATGGTCAGATTAGTACTTACATCCGAACCCAAAAGTCAACAGAGAATGCGTGCAGATACCGATAGTAGTGCGAGTATTGAGCGCCACGTGGTTCTGGTTGCTCCCGAGATCCATTGGAACACGGGTAACATCGGACGCACATGCCTGGCAGTTGGCGCTGAACTGCATCTGATCGAACCTCTGGGGTTCTCCGTCGATAGTCGCGAAGTTAAACGCGCCGGTCTCGATTATTGGTCAAAAGTCACCCTTCACCGCTGGTTGAGTTTCGAGCACTTCGAAGAGAATATACGCCCCAGGTCAGATGAAGTGGTTTTGTTGACAAAAACCGGTCGATCAGTCTTCTGGTCAATGCCTTCGCCCCAAAGACTCTTTATGGTATTTGGCTCGGAAACCCAGGGATTGCCATCATCTCTCCTCAACCGATATCAGACCTCTACTTATTATATCCCTACCCGTTCTGATATCCGCAGCCTGAACCTGTCAACAGCGGTGGGTATCGTTTTGTATGAGAGTTTGCGAAGAATCAACCCTGAGCATGCCTGGCTTCTCTGATTTTGACAATCATGAAGAACATCGCTCGATGATTGCCAATATATCCAAATGAAGATATAGTCAAAACTTCCGAGAGACTAACATTCCTTTAGCCGATGCATCCTATGATTTCTCGTCAACGGATAAAAGCGACCATCCTGGTCCTTCTTTTTTCATTTGCAGTGCTGGCAAATGCAGCCTCGTCTGGAACAGATACGGTGACGATTTCTGAACGCCTTTCGAAGTCGCAATCCGGTGCCAATGACGTTGTTTCTGTCTGGACGGCATGGTCTGTAAACACCGCCAGACCGGGTGACCGAATTTCACTCGCCGTGGTTCTCGATGTCGAACCCGGTTACCATATCACCGCCGATGCCAGTCAAATAAAACCGATCCCGGATTTTATTCCCTATCCCACCCAAGTGATGATACCTGCCCCACCCGCTGGACTCCTAATCGAACAGCCGGTGTTTCCACCGGCACACGCGGTGGCTGTTAACTTTATCCGTGAACCCCTTATGGTTTTCGACCAGCAGACGATCGTTAATTTTCCGGTGGAAGTAACAACGCAGTCATCGCTGAGTGATATTCGGTTCTCCGTAGCGGTTGCCTACCAGGCCTGTGATGCACAAGTATGCTTATTTCCCCGGAAAATAGAGGTGGCGGTCACCCTGCCAATTGCCGTTGAAGGCGCGGATCCGCAAATCATCAATCAGGATCTTTTTTCCGACCACAGCCCGATTGCGCCCGAACCTAACCAAGAAACTGTCGGGTTCTCTTTTTTTGGTTTGAACTTTTCAATCTCTGCCATCGGTGGATGGGGGCTGGTGTTATTATTGTTCATTGCTGCAGTGGGTGGCATGCTACTCAATCTGACGCCTTGCGTGTTGCCTTTGATTCCAATTAAAATCATTGGCCTGTCAAACGCCTGTCAAAACCGGCGCAGATGTTTCGCGCTGGGGCTATTCATGTTTCTGGGTGTGATTTTCTTCTGGATCGCTCTGGGAGCGACGATGTCCTTGGCAAGTGGATTCACTGCCACCAACCAACTCTTTCAATACCCCGCGTTTACCATACTCATAGGGGTCGTCATTGCCGTGATGGCCGTCGGCATGTGCGGCTTTTTTTCTCTCCGTTTACCAAACTTCGTCTACCGGATGAATCCGGAACAGAATACCCTTGCCGGCTCTTTCGGGCTCGGTGTGTTAACAGCCATATTGTCCACGCCCTGCACCGCCCCCTTTATGGGTGCGGCCGCAGCCTGGGCGACAAGCCAACATCCAATAACGACCGTGACGGTCTTTGCCGCAATTGGCACCGGAATGGCGCTGCCCTATGTCGTTTTGTCAGCGCTCCCCGAATGGGTGGGGAAAATGCCCCGCACGGGACCGGCCAGCGAACTGGTCAAGCAGGTCATGGGCCTATTCTTGCTGGCAGCGGCTGCCTATTTCATCGGATCCGGTGTCAGTGCTCTGCGAGTGACTCCTCCGGCGCCACCGGGACAGGGCTATTGGTGGGTGGTCATGGGGATTGTCGCCTCCGCGGGACTCTGGCTAGCCTACCGAACGGTTCGAATCGTACCCGGTCGATCTGCAAGAGTTGTCTTTGTCGTTATCGGAATTCTGCTCGCCACCGGTTCGGTATACGGTGGGTTGCGGTTGACAGATCGGGGGCCCATCGATTGGATATATTACACTCCGCAACGCTTGCAGCAAGCCGGTGAGCGCAACCAGATAGTCGTCCTGGTCTTTACGGCTGAATGGTGCCTGAATTGTAAAGCACTTGAGCAGAGCGTAATTTTCAGTGATCCGATCGTCCGACTGTTTGCCAGTGAGGACATCGTTCCGATCAAGGTGGATATTACCGGCCGTAACGGTCCCGGCAGATCCAAACTGCAAGAGGTCGGCCATTTAACCATCCCGCTGATGATCATTTATTCACCATCAGGGGAAGAACTTTTCCGTAGCGACTTTTACTCGGTAAAGCAAATTGTGGATGCCGTCAATCGTGCCCGAGTGGAAAGATTATCTCCTGACACATCCGAACGCGGATAGGTTCTCTATCGGTATAGCCTAAGTAAACCCCCAGTGATTAGACGAAATAATTGGGTTCCTCGAGTTTACCGGCGGTGGAACTGTTTTTTAGTGAAATGTGTGATCCTGTGGGATTGACCAGCCGAAACGAGCGGCCTACGGATGCACAAGAAAAGACTCGAATTTTTTATCTAAATAATTTTTGGATCGCTGACCGAGAATTCTTTCGACAATTTCACCGTTTTTGATGAAGATGAGAAAGGGAATCCCGCGGATACTGTATGCGTCTATGGCTGCCTCACCCACCCAATAAACTGGAAAGTTCACTTTCAACCTGTCCACGATGGGCTGCATGGCGGACGGCCCTTCATAATCGACACTGATACCGACCATTCTTAAGCCGCGTTCCCGGTACTTGTTATAAAGAGCGTTTACGTCGGGAAGTTCCTTTATACACGGTGTGCACCATGCCGCCATGAAAATCAAGAGGTGGCGGCCTCTTCCGCTTACCATTTGATCCAGGTCTTCGATGCCGATTTTCTGTACTTCGTTCGAATGTTCGGCGCTGCCTGGCCCTGGAATAAACAGTACCGCCATAATAAGTATGCATACCCAGGTGGGCGGTTTCTGGTAACGCATGGATTACCTGTCCAGCTTTCTCAGCTCTGTGGCGCAATATTCCAAATCTGGCCTGACATTTATATCCGCAATATATATGGACCGGATGATGCCTTGCTTGTCGATCACGAATAGTGCTCGCTCTGAAACCCCGTCGGATCGAAGCACACCGTAGGTGTCGGCCACAGCACCATGCGGCCAAAAATCCGACAAAACAGGAAACCACAGGCCATCACCCATCTGTTTGGTCCAGGCATACAAGGTCGGGATGTTGTCCACTGCAATTCCGAGCAGGACAGCATCGTTTTCATCAAAAAGCTCTTTGGCAATGTTGTAACCGGGCCATTGATCGGAACAAACCGGTGTCCAGGCGGCCGGAACGAAAGAAATCACCACATTTTTTCGGCCTTGGAAATCACTGAGAGTTATTTTTTCGCCCGAAATCGATGGTAAGGTAAAATTCGGTGCCGGCTCTCCGGCCTTGACTTTCAATTTACTGTCGAAGGCTTTTAACTGTCCGGGATTGTATATATATTCCTTAAATGCGTCTGAAAACCCAAATGAATGTCCCGTCAGAAAAATACTTCCGACGATCATGGCGGCTATTCCTTTGCCAACTTTCTGCATAGTTCTCCTCTTCGGATCGGTTGGTTTTGCCTATGGATTGCCTCTATTAATTGCGGGCGATAAGCCGGATTTTGTAAGTATTCTTTCCAGAAACCGATTGGCGTCTCCACCGGTTCCTCCGAGGTTTGAATAAAATACCCGATGGGTTCCATCTGGGTATATTTTGACGCCTATAAAATAGGGTGTCCTGACCTCTCCCAGGATTTGGTGGAGGACGAAATTACCGTCTGAAAACAATGGAAATTTAATTTCATATGTTTTTTTGAAGAAATTGACCTCGAAGTCTGAATTACCAACCCCTATGCCGATAATTTTGACCCTGTTTTTCAGTTTCGGGTTACTCTCCAACTCTTGAAAAACCTGATTCACAACGGGAGCCTCCCGTTGGCAATGCGGTCAGTACATGCTAAAGATTTGAATGATTATCACATCCGCCGTTATCTCCGAAATTATGAATTCGGGCTTTTCATCCAATCCGAGATACTGACGGTATCGAAGCTCTCCGGGAACAGGCAAGTAAAAATCCGGCAGGATTCCTCCTGCCTCTGGTGGCCCGGATAAGGCTGTTCCACTTATCGTGGTATTTAAAAGGAAAATGATTAACACTATCGAAATTTTAGTGTTCCCGTGCAATACGCACCCCCTTAAGTACGGGTGAGTCTGTTCCGAATATCCCATGGATTCAATGCACCCGTTTGCGGGTATAAAAAGCATGCAGTTGAACGAAAGCGTCGCAAGGTATCCATTCTTTGTCCTTGTTACGGCCCTTAAAGTGGGTCGCCAAGTCTACGCATAGTCCGTTCCTCTGGTGCTCGTCAAACAAAAAGCCTCATGGTGCTTCCTAATATAGAAGTGTTGGTAACAAGACTTTGTGAGAATTTGTTGACATATAATTGTGATGATTATACAATATATAGCGTACTAAGAGATAAAAATACCTATATATTCCACAAATTATGAATATCCCAGACCTCATCCAAACAATGCACAGCAGTGCCGAAAAGGTACGGTTCAACGATAATATGGAAAAACGGCTTCTTATGCGCTATCCCGCGATTGACGGTGTCGTCGTCGCCGCGAGGCCCCATACTGAAATTCACGGGTACATGATTGATATCAGCCTGGGGGGACTGTCATTTCGGTACATCGATTCGTCTCTCGAAAAGCAATCGTCCTCTGAGTTGACAATCCTTATTTCATCACCCCGGTTTTGCTTGGATCGCATTCCCTATCGTACCGTGGCCGATTTTGAAATGCCAGCCGAATTTTCCTTTAGTTCAATCCGGATTCGGCGGCGCTGCGTGAAATTCGGTCAACTGAACGAGCGTCAACACCATGCCATAGAAGAACTGATCCTGACCTGTTCTCTTCTCGATGCCGGAAGGCACCCTAACCGAACGCCCACCCCCAATGTCTGTGTCCGGTCGCAACACGCCTGATCCTGCTGCAACCGGTGGATAATCGCGATAGATTTTACTCTATAAAATCCGCCCTTGAGCTTTTTAGATTCAAATATATATTTAAGCGACTGGAATAACATACTAAATAATTGCCTGCCGAAGTCCGATGACTCAATCTGCACGTAATTAACCGCCGCCAATATTACCATATATAAATATTACTAATTATGATTGACAGGGTATTGGTAATTGTTATTTTGGGTTTGTGATAATAAGCCGATTGGATTATGGAACTTATTAGTTTGACCAATGAGATGAAGAGGAGTCGTAGTCGATGCGATTAGACAAGTTCACGATCAAAGCCCAGGAGTTGATCCAACAGGCACAGGAATCTGCCGCTCGGTATCAGAATCCGCAGATCGAGCCGGAACATCTTTTGGTGGCGATGTTGACTGAAAACAGCGGAATCGCGGCAAGTATACTCAGTAAGATGGGCGTGCAGAGCGGGTCGATAAGAAGCGTGGCCACCCGTGCCGTCGAGCGATTACCCAAAGTCAGTCAGGCTTCCGAAGCCTATATTTCGCAGAAAACGAAGAAAGTGTTGGAATCCTCTTTTGGCGAAGCCGCCAAGATGAAGGATCAATATGTCAGCGTCGAACACTTGCTTCTGGCGTTGAGTGATGAAAAAGATAGCGAAGCGTCCCGAATTCTGGAGCAACACGGAATCAATCGCGATGCGATCCTGCGCGTTCTGATGGACATTCGGGGATCCCAACGGATTACAGATCAGAATCCGGAAGAAAAATACCAAGCGCTGGAAAAATTCAGTCGCAATCTGACGGATCTGGCCCGTTTGGGCAAACTCGACCCGGTCATCGGGCGTGACGATGAGATCCGGCGAATCGTCCAAGTGCTGTCTCGCCGGACAAAAAACAATCCCGTACTCATCGGAGAGCCCGGGGTTGGCAAAACAGCCATCGTAGAGGGATTAGCGCAACGGATTATCAGCAGCGACGTATCCGAAAGTCTAAAAAACCGCCGGTTGGTTGCGCTGGATATGGGGGCTCTGATTGCCGGAGCCAAATACCGCGGAGAATTTGAGGATCGCCTAAAAGCGGTCATTAAGGAGGTCGAAAAGGCAGAAGGCGAAGTCATTCTTTTCATCGATGAGCTACACACTCTGGTCGGTACCGGTGCAGCTGAAGGCGCCGTTGATGCATCAAATATGCTGAAACCGGCCCTGGCAAGAGGTACGTTACGGTGCGTCGGTGCAACCACACTGAACGAATACCGCAAATACATAGAAAAAGATGCGGCCCTGGAACGTCGCTTTCAACCGGTTCTGGTTAAACAACCGACCGTGGAGGACACGATATCGATCCTCAGAGGCCTAAAGGAAAAGTACGAAGTTCACCACGGTGTTAGAATCAAAGACGCGGCGCTCGTCTCTGCGGCAACATTGTCCAACCGTTACATAACGGACCGGTTTCTGCCCGACAAAGCCATCGACCTGATCGATGAATGCGCATCCAAACTCCGAATCGAGATTGACAGTATGCCCACAGAAATCGATGAGATTCAACGCCGGATAACTCAACTGGAAATCGAACGGGAGGCATTAAAAAAGGAGAGCGATCCTTCTTCCCAGCATCGGCTGGCAAAGCTTGACACCGAAGTCGATGGGTTTCAAAGCGAGTTAAAAGAGATGAAGCGGCATTGGCAGAACGAAAAAGAACTGATTCAGACGATTCGCGACAATAAGGAAGAGCAGGAACGCCTTGGCATTGAGGCACAACAGGCAGAACGCCAAGGCGATTTTGCCCGGGTGGCCGAAATCCGTTACGGGCGGATGACAGAGCTCGAAAATCGTCTTCAGGAGGCCAACCAGAAACTCACGGACCAGCAAAAAACCGGGCGGATGCTTAAGGAAGAAGTCGATGCGGAAGACGTGGCGGAAGTTATTTCACGCTGGACCGGTATCCCTGTCAGCAAGATGCTGGAGGGTGAGAAAGACAAGTTGATTCAGATGGAAACCCGGATCGGTCAACGCGTCATCGGACAGCATGAAGCCATTGAGGCTGTTTCTCATGCCGTAAGGCGCGCACGCTCTGGCCTTCAAGACCCCAATCGGCCTATCGGATCCTTCATATTTATGGGACCAACAGGTGTTGGAAAAACCGAGTTGGCCCGAGCCCTGGCAGAATTCCTGTTCGATAGCGAACAGGCGATCATTCGAATAGACATGTCAGAATACATGGAAAAGCACGCGGTCGCCCGGTTGATCGGTGCCCCGCCGGGATACGTTGGGTACGAAGAAGGCGGTTATCTGACCGAGGCTGTTCGCCGTCGTCCTTATTCAGTCGTTCTGTTTGATGAAATTGAGAAAGCACACCCGGAGGTATTTAACGTATTGCTACAGATTCTGGATGACGGCCGAATGACAGACGGCCAGGGCCGGACAGTCGACTTCAAGAACACAATTATCATCATGACCTCAAACGTCGGCAGTCAGTGGATTCAAGACCTCGGAGGATCGCAGCCGCAGAAGATGGCCGCTCGGGTATTAGAGGCTCTGAGATCCCAATTCAAACCTGAATTCCTTAACCGTATCGATGAAACGATTATATTTCATAATTTGACGCCGGACCAGATCGGGAAAATTGTCGAGATTCAGATCGACAAACTTCGCCAGAGGCTGGCAGAGAAACAGATCGACCTGGTTCTCTCCGACAGGGCCAAAGCCTTTCTGTCCGAGAAAGGTTATGATCCATCTTACGGGGCCCGCCCACTTAAACGCGTTGTGCAAAAATTCATTGAAAACGAACTCTCTCTCGAAATCCTAACAGGAAGTATCCATGAGGGTGATCGGCTGAAGGCCGACGTGCAGAACGGACGGATCGTGTTTACAACCACCTGAATGTGATTTATGCGCCTCAGCCAAGCGCCCGGTCGAACAATATTGTGCCTGGGCGCCTGGCATGTGAACCGGTCTGCGGTTACGCCATGTGAAAGGTTTCCTGAAAGGCGATTCCAAAATTATATTGTAATATCCTCATGGCCGACGTATTATTAGTGCACGCCACCAGGAGGAAACCGAGTACTGATGCCACTTTCAGCTTCCGAAAGATTGCGGCGATTTCATCTACAGTTTTCGGGCAACGACGCGGTGCTTATCCTTATCAACGCCGATCCGGATGCCATCGCAAGCGCTATGGCCGTCAGTCGTCTCCTGTGGCACAAGGTGGCCGGGGTAACGATTAGCTGCATCAACGAAATCAAGCGTCCCGACAACCTCGCCATGATTCGGTTGCTGGGCGTTAAATTGACGTTCATCAGCGGCATTGACCGCGACCAGTATCAGCGCATTGTAATGGTCGATTCTCAGCCGGCGCATAACGAATTGCTGGCCGAATTTTCACCCCATGTCATTATCGATCATCACCCTGATACGGGAGTGAAGGCACCGTTTCTTGATATCCGACCGAAATATGGTGCCACTGCCAGCATAATGACCGAGTACCTGCGGGCGGCAAAAATTAAGCCTTCGGTTAAATTGGCAACCGGTCTTTTCTATGCCATAAAAACCGATACCAGCAATTTCGAGCGCAAGACGCTGATCGAAGATATTCGATCTTTTCAGTTTCTGTTTCGGCACGCGAATACGTTTTTAGCCAGGAAAATAGAACTGGCCGAGATTCATATCGATTTTCTCAAGTTTTACAAAATTGCGCTGCGTGATATGAAACTTCGGAAAAACCGCGTTTATGCCCACCTTGGTACAGTCACGACCCCGGATGTCTGTGTTCTGATCGCCGATTTTTTCATGCGGGTCAACGCTGTCACCTGGAGTATCGTTTCTGGGATATTTGATCGCAAGCTCATTATCATCCTTCGCAATGACGGCATACGTAAAAATGCGGGCTCAATTGCTGCGAAAGGATTCGGCTCCTTGGGCTCAGCCGGTGGACACAAGAGTATGGCCCGGGCCGAAATCTTACTGGCAAGCCTCAAATCACACGTTGACTTCAAAAACGAGAAAAAGCTTTCCAAGTGGATAATCGCGCATATCGAGCAGCGGGCCGACCGGAAATAGTTCGCAACTGTCGGCGCCAAACGATCATTTGTCCGTTAACGATCCGCTAATCCTTAATATGTTATCGACCAATGATGCATGATAGTATGATGGTAACGATTCTGGGATCGGGCACCTGTGTTCCCTCTCTCGAACGCAGCTCTTGCGCTGTTTTAGTGACAACGGGCAAGTCAAGGATACTCCTGGACAGCGGTGCCGGTACGATGCGCCGAATGCTCGAAGCCGGAACAACAATCTTCGAGCTGTCTCACATTATCTACAGCCATTTTCACCCGGACCACACCGGCGAACTTGTGCCGCTGCTCTTCGCCACAAAATATCCGGATCGTCGCCGCCGTCGGTCGCCCCTTTCTCTTTGCGCGGGAGAAGGTCTCGTTTGTTTCATCAATGGCCTGAAGCGTGTCTATGGCAACTGGATCGAGCTGGAACCGGGACTTTTGGACCTCATCGAATTGGATATCCACGGTCCTGACAAACTATATTTCAAAGATTTTACCGTCGAATCCATTCCGGTCACTCACAACCCGGAAAGCATTGCTGTCCGGATCACATCATCCATGGGCTCCTCGGTTGTATACTCTGGCGATACCGATGCCTGCGAGAGTCTTGTCACACTTTCTCAAGACGCGAACCTCCTTATATGTGAGTCGGCCTTGCCCGATGATCAAAAAGTAGATGGGCACCTTACACCGTCTCTGGCCGGAGCCATCGCTTCGCGGGCTGGGGTGGCTCAACTGGTTCTCACGCACTTTTATCCTGAGTGTGAGCAAGCGGACATCGTGCAGGAATGCCGAAAATCCTATAGTGGTCCCCTTCTGCTGGCTCACGATTTGATGGAACTCGAACTGTAACTGTGTGCTGAATGGAAATGCGATATTATCCGGTAAATCTTAACATCAAAAATCGTCATTGCCTTGTTGTCGGTGGTGGCGCCGTCGGGACGCGCAAAGTCCTTTCATTACTGGATTGCGGCGCGCATGTATGTGTTATTAGTCCTGAAGTTACCGAAAGACTTAACGCACTGTCCAACCAGGGCAAGATAACTCTTGGGCTTCGACCGTTTGAAGACGCCGACCTGGACGGCGTTTTTCTGGTTATCGGTGCCACTGATGACGAAACCCTGAACCGCCGGATCCATAGGAACGCCGAAAAACGCGGTCTGCTTTGCAATATCGCCGATCGCCCGGAGATTTGTAACTTCATCCTTCCGGCCGTTGTCCGCAGAGGTGCCTTGACCATCAGCATCTCAACTTCCGGCCGTAGTCCGGCAATGGCCAAAAAACTGCGCAAAGAATTGGAATTGCAATTCGGCCCAGAGTATATTGTGCTATTACATCTAATGGGTGCTATCCGCATAAAGCTTCTTAGCCAAGCCCATGCACCGGAGGCGCACAAGCCAATTTTTGAAAATCTCTTGAATGCTGGCTTGATCGAACTCGTGCGGGACCACCGCCGCGAGGAAATCAACCGTCTGCTCGGTGATGTTCTCGGAATTGAATTCACCTACGAAGCCCTGATGGAATCTTTTGATTCCGATACGGATTTGGCGAAAACATAAGGCGAAACAATCATGGAAGTTATCGTTATCATAACGGTTCTGTTTTATATGCTCAGTGCTGCCGCTTATTTTGCCTATCTGTTTTACCAGAAAGATTATCTCCACCGGTATGGTTACTTCTTAATGCTCGCGGGCTTCATTGGCCACACCCTCGCAATAATTTACAGCGGAATCGCCTCAAAACACTTTCCGGTGCGCAATTTGCATGAAACCCTTTCTCTCGCCGGATGGGCTGTGGCTGGATTTTTTCTTCTCTTTCAGTCAAAGTTCAAGTTAAAGGTTCTCGGAATTTACGCGGCGCCGTTGATAGCTTTGATAATGATCGCCGTCTCCCAAGTACCGAACACTCCGACCCAGGCTCAGAACATATTTAAGAATTTTTGGGTGATCTCGCACGTAATCAGCGTATTTATCGGCAATGCCGCCTTTGCCCTTGCCTGTGGAATTGGAATTCTTTACATCCTGCAGGAGCGGGCCATAAAGAATAAAAATCCCGGTTTTTTCTTCAGACGTCTGCCATCATTGGAGATGCTTGACGCCACGGGGTATTCTTGTATCGTTGTCGGTTTTACGCTGTTGACCTTCGGTTTGATCACCGGTTTTATCTATGCGAAATCTGTCTGGGGAAGGTTTTGGAGCTGGGATCCCAAAGAAGTCTGGGCCGGTATCACCTGGCTGTTTTACGCCGCTTTGTTACATGAACGATTGACTGCCGGCTGGCGAGGCCGCCGGGCCGCCATAATGGCCATTATCGGGTTCGCGATACTTCTTTTTACATTTTTAGGCGTTAATTTTTTTCTCAAAGGGCACCACAAGCCCTTTACGACTTTTTAAATCGTATATCGTACTTATAGTTATGTGGTCCCTTTGCTGGCATTCTTAGCCGGTAAAAATCACACCGCTCTAAAACAGAAAAACGATTGGAACTGGGGGCGAACAGAAATACTTGAGACCCCTTTTTGTGTTGAATCATGGCCGAAATCGTTCTGCTTGGATTAAATCATAAAACCGCACCGGTCGAACTCCGAGAATGCATTGCCTTCACCCCGGATCAATCGACAGAGGCTTTAAACGCCCTGAAAAACAACCCGGTTGTCAATGAGGTAATGCTTTTTTCAACCTGTAATCGGGTCGAGGTGCTTTTGGTCACGACGCAAACCGCGGAAGCTGTATATGCAGCCAAAGAATTCATATCCCGTTTCAACGACATCCCGATAGCAAATTTCGAAGACGCACTTTACGTACACGTCGGTAACGAGGCTGTTCGCCATATTTTCAGGGTGGCTGCCAGCCTGGATTCTATGGTTGTTGGTGAACCTCAAATCCTCGGACAGATCAAGGAAGCATATCGCCTATCGACACAAAAGAAAACGTCCGGGGTCATCCTCAATCGGCTTCTCCACCGAACGTTTTTTGTCGCTAAGCGAATACGATCGGAAACCGGTATCGGTGGACACGCTGTCTCGATCAGTTATGCGGCGATTGAGCTGGGGCGAAAGATTTTCGGTAGCCTGGATGGTAAAAAAGTCCTGCTGATCGGGGCCGGTGAAATGGCTGAATTGGCGGTCGAGCACTTGATTCGCAACCGCGCCAGCGATATTCGGGTGGCCAATCGCACTTTTCAGCGCGCCGTAAAGCTGAGCCAACGCTTTCACGGTTCCCCGATCCGGTTTGAAGAACTTATAGCGACTTTGGCGGATGTTGATATCGTTATCAGCTCGACCGGTTCCTCGGAATTCATACTTGAGCGCGGGCAAGTCAAAGGGGTTATGCGCAAGCGTCGCAATCGCCCCCTTTTTTTCATCGACATTGCCGTCCCCAGAGATATCGATCCCGCCATCAATCGATTGAGCAATACCTATGTCTATGATATCGACGACCTTAAAGGGGTCATCGCAGAAAACATCGAAGACCGCCAGAATGAAGCCGTTAAAGGCGAGCGAATCGTTGACGAAGCTGTGGTTCGTTTCCAACAATGGTATGTCAGCCTTGACGTCGTGCCGACCATAAAGGCCTTGCGCCAAAAGCTGGAAACCATTGCCGAAGCAGAACTCACAAAAACGCTCCAGTACGGCATCATTTCCGATGAGGGTCGGCAGGCTTTGGAACGTATGACCCATGCAATGATCAACAAAATTCTCCATGATCCGACCAAAGTGCTCAAACGCAACGGGTGCCAGGGCGGCCGATCGGTGTATCTTGATATCGCTCGCAAGCTGTTCAAGCTTGACGAATAAGAAGCGCCAAATACGATTCGAACGGAGGGGCATGATTTGAGAAAAACAGCATTCTTATTTCCTGGACAAGGATCCCAGACCGTTGGTATGGGACAGGACGTGCACCAAGAGTTCGACTTCGTTCGCGAACTATTCGATATGGCAGAGGAAATATCGCGGGTCAACCTATCGCGGCTCTGCTTCAAAGGGCCGATGGAAGAGCTCACCCAAACCGTAAATCTCCAACCGGCGGTGACCGCGGTAAACCTGGCGTTTTTGACCGCATTGCAGCGGGAAGGCTGCCAAGCGGTATTGAGCGCCGGTCACAGCCTCGGAGAATACAGTTCTCTGGCGGCTTCGGAAATTATTTCAGCGGAAGATACCCTACGGTTGGTACAGCGACGTGGCGAGTTAATGCATCGCGAAGCGATAAAAAACACCGGTGCCATGAGTGCCCTGCTCGGCCTTCCTATCGATGCCGTTGAGGACCTGGTGAACAAAGGACGTGACAAAGGAGTCGTTTCGATTGCCAATCACAATACGGAACAACAGATTGTTATCACTGGTGAACCGGCCGCCGTCAAAGCCGTGTCAGCTCTTGCCGCCGAAAAAGGCGCCAAGGCAATTGCGCTCAAGGTCAGCGGTGCCTGGCATAGCGATCTTATCCGGGGAGCAGAAGACGACTTCAATCATACTCTCGAATCGATCGTGTTTCAGACACCCGTAACAGGAATAGTA
Source organism: uncultured delta proteobacterium (assembly GCA_963848135.1). Classification (GTDB taxonomy): domain Bacteria; phylum Desulfobacterota; class Desulfobacteria; order Desulfobacterales; family SG8-13; genus JARFQH01. The sequence continues at coordinate 460,327 of CAWKCK010000003.1, read as the reverse complement.
TCCAATGTAACGGCCGAGGTTGAGACCGATCCGGATCAGATCCGCGCGCTCATGTCACGCCAGCTTTGTAGCCCCGTTAAATGGTACGATTCGATGCAGCGGCTTATAAAAGAGGAAATCGACGTTTTTGTGGAAATCGGACCCGGAAAAGTTCTTTCCGGACTTCTGCGCAAAATCCTACCTAAAGACTATCCTGCTGCCGTTTATAACGTTAACAACCTAAAAACTTACGAAAAAGTACTTTCCGAACTTATATAGTTTTTAGCTGCCCGCTTGCTGCGGTAGCTGCCAGTCCATTTTCCGTTCCGCTACCAAACCGCTGAGGAAATTAATGGACTCGCGATTCGCTACAATTGGAAAGATAGGCCCCATCGAACTGTTCGATAGGCCTATCTTTCATAAATACCTCAATATATTTTGTAAGAAAATTTCTGATTTTCCGATCATTTTCCCTTAGACGTTGACATTTTTCATAGGGTGTGGTCGAGAAAAGGGTTAACTCATTTAGAAACATAAACATATTGGAGGTTACTGTGTACGGTTTCGATGCTATTTCTGCTGCTAACGGTTGGGCAATGGCAATTACCGGAGCGCTGATCGTCATGTCGGGCTTATCGGCTCTATCTTTCGTGATCTCTCAATTACATAAGGTTGCGGCATTGTTGGAAAAAGGTTCTGCCAAGCAATTGGAAAAAGCCACCGTTACAAAAAATGAACAAAAAATACCGTCTTCAGCCCATCCGGTTTTCAATATCGATGGCGCCAGGCAAGCGTTGGCCCCCCTCGCCACTGAGCTTGGAGAGGACTTCGACCTCAAGAGCCTCTATGAAATTGCAACCGCCAACGATCTGCCTCACGTGCACTTGTCGATTAGAAGCCTAAGAGAATCCGGTGTCATCGTCCCAGCGGCTGAGGGTCTCTATCAATGGCAAGGCTGAAATGGCCGTGCTGATATCCCTGCCATCCATACCTATTCACATACACAGGTAAGAAGGAATCATTGTAATGGATCTTCTCATTCAATTTTTAACGAACACCGGATACTATCTGGTCGATATTCGCTATATCGTTATGATTCTGATCGGATGTATATTTGTTTACCTCGCCATAGCCAAGCAGTACGAACCCTTGCTACTATTGCCCATCGGATTTGGCATTCTGGTCGGCAATATACCGTTTTTTAAAGGCTTCGGCCTCGGCATCTACGAATCCAACAGCGTTTTACATTATCTCTACTTCGGCGTCACCACCGGCGTCTACCCCTCGATTGTCTTTCTGGGTCTGGGTGCAATGACCGATTTTTCATCGCTGTTGGCGAAGCCAAAACTTATGCTCTTAGGAGCGGCTGCCCAAATGGGCATCTACACCACGTTCCTCAGTGCCTTAGCGCTCGGGTTTCTGCCCAAAGAAGCGGCCTCGATCGGCATCATCGGTGGTGCGGACGGCCCAACATCCATCTTTCTGACAGCGAAATTGGCACCACACCTGATCGGGCCGATCGCCATTGCCGCCTATTCCTACATGGCCCTGATTCCAATCATTCAGCCACCGATCATGCGCCTGCTCACGACCAAGGAGGAACGCCGGATTCACATGCCGGATATCAGACCCGTTTCTCGTGTTGAAAAACTACTCTTTCCTGTGATCGGTCTGATTCTTTGCTGTTTCCTGGCTCCGGCCTCCATCCCCCTTCTGGGCCCCTTCTTTTTCGGTAACCTCATGAAGGAATCCGGCGTGGTTGACCGTTTGGCTAAAACCGCCCGAACCGCGATCATCGATACCGCGACTATATTTCTCGGGTTTACAGTCGGTGCCAGCACCCAGGCCGATGTCTTTTTAACCACAAAATCCGTGGGCATCTTTTTTTTAGGTGCCATTGCCTTCAGCATTGCCACGGCCTCGGGCGTCTTGTTCGCCAAAATCCTGAATCTATTTTCAAAAGAGAAAATAAATCCCCTCCTCGGTGCCGCCGGGGTATCAGCTGTGCCGGGATCCGCCCGTGAAGTGCACCTCGTTGGCCTAAGATCCGATCCGACGAACTACCTCTTGATGCACGCCATGGCCTGCAATTCTTCCGGGGTCATCGGATCAGCGATATGTGCCGGGATTCTTTGGAGTTTCCTGGCAGTTTGACCCGTATATTTAAGTTTGACCCCGTCGGTCACAAGGGACGCGGCGGGGTCGAATGAATCAATCAACATCCAGCGATGTTTTATCAACTGTGGCGTATTGTCCCGGAAGCACCCTCAAATAACAAAAGAGGGACCCCTGGCAAGTTTCCTCAACGGCAGGCTCTTCCTATCCGCAGCCGATGAATTGGCGAATTCTCCTGCGTGTATCACTTAACACCCTCTTTGCGCAGTAACTCCTGATACCAGCAGGAAAAGTCATAAATTGCCATGAATCGCTCGTCCTCGTTTACAATTCCCATTGCAACTTCCAGCACGCCCCTTGAGTAGGTATTGCTGCAAGGCACACCGGGCCGAGACTGCAGGAATTCACGAACCAGCATATGAGTGGTGCGCTTCGACTTATCCTTGCGGATCTCGATCGGGTCTTTCGGTTCTTGAAACGGATCCCATTTTTCGTATCCTTTTTTCAGGATATGCTGCTGCCTGCGATGTGACATGGCGTCGAAGACTGACTTTTTGCGCTGTTCGGCTTCTTCCGGTGTAAACTCAGACATGCTAATCTCCTCCCGGCCGTTTAGTCCGACCTAAACGGAAGTGTTGCGAATCTCGCCGCAATCGATTCCCAGATAATCCTCGTCGTATAGGGTCAGCAGCGCCATGGACAATGGAACAAGAATATCGGCTAATTTTATATGTTTAGAGGCCATATCCCTTACAAGCTCGGCACTGATTTGCTGCAACTTTTGATGGACGAGATCCAAGTTGACAGTCGGATATTGTTTTCCCTTTTCAAATTGCGAAATACCGCAGGTGTGGCCCGCGCCACCAATTGCGGTCGGGATACCGTAGAACCGGCAGGTTAGCGGGCGGTAACCGTATAAATCGCAAGAATTCTGTTCATTGAGAAGCGGGCATCTTACCCTCTTCCTGGCAAGCTCCGCCAAAATATTCTTCTCCTCAATACCTTTCTGCAGGTCATCGACAGCCTGGCGCTTGATCTGGGCAACCTGACGATCAGTGCGATTCGCTTTTTCGAGTAACGCCTCTCTCTCTGGCCCCTGAAACGTCTCCTTAAACTTGTCATTGATGTATAGGGCTTCGATCAAGGTCAGGTCAAAAAGCGCATGGCAGCAATCCGCACAACCGATCTGGCAACTGATGCATTGGGGATAATCCTTGGCCACCCGCTCAAATGCTTGGTCAGCCAGTTTCACCAATGCCTCGTAACGCCTAAAATATGGCGCAAGGTCAAAATCCATCGAAATTCTCCTTTGATTAATGTTAGTTGGCCGGCATCCAGCGACTCAATCTAATATGCCCCACGATTGTTTTTTCTAAATAAGGATGCACATCCACATGTGTTATTGTAAGGATAGGGTAACAATTTAGCGATGGTACACTGCGTAAGCCTCCGCATATCACGGCAATTGTTTCACGTGGAACAATGATTATTTGCCGATGCAAAACCGGTTGAAAATTCTATCGAGTATATCTTGATCGACACGGGTTCCGAGAATAACGTCGAGCCTATCCAAAGCCTCACGGATATCGATCGCTATGAGTTCAGGCGGTGTGTGATTTTGCAACCCCCTCGCTGATCTTTGAAGGTTATGATAACATTCTTCAAGCGCTTCATGATGCCGCAAGTTAGGGATAACGGAATGGGACACAGCGCATTGGGGATCATCCACAACCATCGATAAGATGGTCGACTTCAACCGATCGATTCCGATACTGTGCAGGGCTGATATCGGTACTCTGTTAGCGGATTTCCAGCGCGCGGGCGGCAGGGGCGTTGTATCGGGTGCCAGATCTATTTTGTTGATGACGTAAATTACGGGTTTTTCGCGACAAGTCTCATAAACTTGATTGTCGGAATCTGTGGCGGTTTCCGAGGCGTCAAGAACCAGGAGAACCAGGTCGGATTCTACGATACATTCGCGGGTTTTGGTGATACCAATCTGTTCCACAGGATCTGCAGTGGAATGAATTCCGGCGGTATCGGTAACGTTCACGGGTATACCCTGTAATTGAAACGGGCCGTCGACGAGATCGCGGGTTGTTCCTGGAAGCGGGTTGACAATCGCTCTATCCTTTTCAATCAAGCAGTTCAAGAGGCTCGATTTGCCGACATTGGGCCGTCCGACAATCGCCAGTTCAATCCCATCACGGTAGATATGTGCTTCTTGGTAGCTGCGGATAAGTTTATAGATCGGTTCGGCAACCTTTTTTTGGAGAAGCTTCGCCATACTTGTGACTGTATCTATGCCTGCCAAATCTTCGGGAAAATCAATTCCAGCCTCGATTTGCACAAGTATATCGGTAAGGCAGGCCCGAGCGCCTTCAATCACTTTCTTCAGTCGTCCTGTCACCTGGTTGGCCGCAGCTCTGAACGCAGTATCGGTTCTTGCGTTGATAAGATCAATAACGGCTTCGGCCTGGGTTAAATCAATGCGGCCATTTAATAAAGCGCGCCGGGTAAATTCGCCGGGTTCGGCCATTCGGGCACCCTGCCGGATGACGAGAGACAGGATGTTGCGCATGACAGCAGGGCCTGCATGGGCCTGTATTTCAACGACATCTTCGCATGTATATGATCGTGGTGCCCGCATCACGATCAAAATAACCTCGTCAAGGACGACACATTTATGGGGATCGACTATATACCCGAAATAGAGGCGGTGGGACTGGAATTTGGGTGGACACTGTCGCTTGCTGCAGAAATCCTCACTACTGGTGCTTTTTCCCTGCCGGAAGGTGTGCGTAGCGATCTTGATGGCATCGGGACCGGAAATCTTGATGATACCGATTCCCCCGCTACCCGGTGGGCTGGCGATTGCAACAATAGTCGGGGTATCCATCCCTTAGCGTTTAATTAGAACGACCGCTCCTACATAGATAAATCAGGTCTTCCATGTTAAGATTGGCGCCGTTTTGAAAAGGAATTTTTCCGCGGAAATATGACAAGTTTTCGCAAGTACCCGTCTCCCGAGCTGTGAGTTCTGACGTCATTGTCGCCCCGCAGCGCGATATGGACGATTCGCCGATCGTGGGCATTCATATTTCCAACGGTAACCGGGCGACGGTTATTTTTGCACTTTTGAGCCATTCGCTCGGCATGCCTGATTATGTTATTTTTTCGGTTTTCCAGATAACCTTCAACATCAACTTGCACACGGAGTCTATCCGTATTGTTCTTGTTGATGACCTTTTCCACGATCGATTGCATGGCCTCAAGGGTTTGGCCGTGTCTACCGATCAGTATCGCAGAGTTTCCCCCTTTGACATAAAAATGGATTCCCTCTGAATCCTGCTTTAATGATATTTTGGCATCGGATGTAATCGCATCGACGATTCGTTGAAGAACATTTTCCCCGAGATCGACATCGGCTTCCTTTACGGTCGTATCGGAAGAATCACTCTTGTTAAATGTTTCGTGAATCAGATCCTGTATATGCTCTTTGATATCATCCGCGTCGCCCTCTCCTGCGTTGGGCAACGTGGTGCTGTTGGTTTCGGGCGGAAGAGCCTCGTCATGTTCCTCTGGCAGTACTACACGAATTTTGGCTTTTTTGCTCCGACCGAGACCGAATATACCGCTCGATCCGTGGGAAATGACATCGTAACTGAGTTCTTCGCGGGGTATCTCGAGTTTTTCGCACGCCAATTGTAAGGCCTGTTCCACATTTTTCGCTTCAAGCTCCAATATAAACGCCATGAAGATCCTCCAAGGCTAAGCATTCTTTTTCGTGATATAATATTGCTGTCCAATAGAAACAATATTATTCACGAGCCAGTACAAGACAAGCCCGGATGAAAAATTGATGAATATAAAAGTGAAAACAATCGGCAGCAACATCATCATTTTGGCCTGGGCCGCATCTCCCATCGGTGGTGACATTCTCTGTTGTAGAAACATGGTTGCACCCATGACTAAAGTGAGGACGGGTATACCGTAAGGGGGATCCATGAAAGGGATTGAGAAACCAAAATGAAAAAGGCGATCCGGTGCCGACAAATCGTTTATCCATAAAAAAAACGGGGCATGTCGGAGTTCGATGGCCTCGTAGAGCATGCGATATAAAGCGAAAAACACGGGTATCTGAACCACCATGGGCAAGCATCCGCCCAAAGGATTGATTTTGTATGTCCGGTAGAGTGCCATCGTTTCTTCATTCACCCGTTTACGGTCGTCACCGTATTTTTCCTTGATCTCTTTGATGAGCGGTGCCAGTTTTTTCATTGCGCCCATCGATTTGTAGCTTTTTGTACCTAACGGCCAGAGGAGTACCTTGGTGAGCAGTGTGATTATAATGATGGCGATGCCGTAATTGGGTATCAAATTGTTGTAAATAAAATTCATCAACCACAAACAGGGTTTTGCTAGAAAATCGAACATACCGAAATTAAGAGCCTTACCCAGATTATACCCATAACTGTTCAGAAGGCGCGAACTCATCGGTCCCTGGAATATTTTAAACTGGAAACTCTGTTGGGTACCGGGTTTAATGTTGGTTTCAGGCAGGATGTAGGTTGCGGTTATAACATCTCCAGGTTTTTGAGCCAATTGGAAAGTCGCTTCGGTTGGTGTTTCCGGGATTATACTTGAAATGAAATACCGGCTTTGTACGGCAACCCAGTCGATTACGCCACCATAGCGATCCTTATCTTCGATGTCGCCAATATCTATTTGCTCCAAATCGTCGTTTAGGTAAGTGGCAGGACCCTCGAATCCGTAAGCCTGCTTTGCCTTCCTGACGATCTTGTTCAAGGTAACCGCCAATTGATCCTTAATCGGCTCACTCGATCCGTTCTTGATATCGACCGTCAATCCAACAAGATAAGATTTCGGATCAAAGCGATAGGTTTTTTCAATGACCACGCCTTGTGCCGTTGTCATTGAAAATGTCAAATCAACCGCTTCGTCAGTAACATCAATGGCGGTCTCTGCGTTTTGGGCCGTAAATACAGAATCACTAAACTGCGGGATACTGTTTTGAGCAAATGTCAAAAGAACGGTTCCCTCGGTAATCTCGGGCGATATCATCTGCTTTAACGGAGAGTCTTTTGCGACATATTCTCGATATTTTTTTAAAACAAAACTCTTAACAGCCGCATTTCCTTCCGTAAGTTCGACAAGGTAAAACGGCGTGTCGACCGTAATCGTCCTTCCAGTAACCTGTGGAACGGATATCGGTTGTGATCTGACGGGCTCAGCAGGTTCGGCACCTTTTGCATACGGCTTTTCGGTGGCAACGGTTGTATCGGCTTCCTTGGCCTGGTCCGAAACGGTGGTCTTTTCAGCGGGTCTTTGAACGGGCACCTCGGGTGCAAAGAAAAATTGCCAGACGATAAAGACAAGGAAAGACAAGGCAATGGCCAGAATAACACGCATGTGATCCATTGAAATCTCCTAATAAGGCCCCGGTAAGGCGATGATGATTTTTACGGTCATATTATTTCCCTGTTCCCGGGTTTCAGCTCGCCGCCATGATGGTTTAGCGAAACGACCAGGGGCTGCTCGTGGAAAATGGTTCAAATTCTCAATGGTGGTATAAACTCTGGAAAGAAGGCTGACATGAACGGTCGGTTTACGGGTTATGCGACCAACTGCAGAAACGCAATTGTCAGCTTGCGAATGTTTCTCACGGCACAGGATCCACACCGCCGGGATGAAACGGGTGGCATCGCATAAGGCGCCGGACGGCCAAGTATACGCCCTTAAACAGACCATAACGGGAAATGGCCACGTATGCATATTCTGAACAGCTCGGGTAGAATCTACAGGCAGGGCCCAGAAAAGGTGATAAAATTAATCGGTAACCGCGAATCAGCAGCATCACCGCATGTTTTGGAAAATTTTTACATGTGATCAGCATACCGGTGAATGCGTTCGAATATTTGGGACAAGGAAGTGAATACCTCATTGTTGGCAAGATTTGTCGCGCTTTTTTTGGCAATGATGTTAATATCCCAAAAACCGTTTAATTCGTGCCGGTTGAGGCGAAAGTACTCTCGCGTCAGACGCTTTATTCTATTTCGCCCTACCGCTTTACCGACTTTCCGACTTACCGTAATTCCGATCCTCGACCGGTCCAATTGGGACCGTTTAAAAAAAAGGATGAAGTGCCTGTTCTGAATTTTCTTTCCGGTCTTTGCCAGAGTTAAGAACTCTGGGCGTTTTAATATTCTGTCAGCCTTCGGAAACGAATACTCGCCCAAAAGACATTAAACCTCTGTAGTTATTATATATAGTGAGTCAACCTTGGCACACGATCGACCTGTCCACATCATGCCGTTCATCGACCGTCATCGCAACTAAACAGCCAGACGCTTACGGCCCTTGGCCCGACGACGGTTAATGACCTGACGTCCACTTTTTGTTGCCATCCGCTTTAAGAACCCGTGCTTTCTGGCGCGCTTAAGGACACTGGGTTGAAACGTTCTCTTCATTGCAATTCTCCTTTATCAAATCAACCGGTTATCGGTAAATTGACAATGATCTTATCAGCCGAAAACCTTGATGAATGTTTTATTTAAATCTATAACCGCGGAAATAAATCACAGGCATTAAAGTATGTCAAGCTGAAAGGTTCTATGCCTTTGAATGAACGCCGGCTAACGTGAGACAATACGGTGAATGGGGGAGGGACTTATTTCTGGAGGGTATCGAAAATCTCGAATTCCTCGATATGAAAATTAGGATTGGGGTAGATAACGATCTGTTTCCCGGAGGTGCTTTCGATTTTATTGATCAGGCGATTTTCTTCCCCATGCAAAAGTTCTGCAATTTGCGGATTGACTTTCAGAGTCAACCGTGTGCTGTTTGAATCCCTAATGTCGCGCAACAGCTCGCGATAGATATTGTAGCAAATTGACTGCTTGGAGATTAGATATCCCTCCCCTTCACAATAATGACAGGGTTCACAGAGCATCCGGCTCAGGGGTTTCTTGTTCCGCTTGCGTGTCATTTGAATGAGTCCGAGCTCTGATATCGGCAGAATATGGGTTTTGCTACGGTCCTTGTTGCAAGCCTCCTTCAGTTCATGAAAAACTTTTTCCTGATTCGTTTTTTTTTGCATGTCTATGAAATCAATGATGATAATCCCACCAATATCCCGCAGTCGCATCTGATAGGCGATTTCCCTGACGGCTTCCAGATTGGTTTTCAGAATGGTTTCCTCAAGGTTGTGTTTCCCCACGTACCGGCCGGTATTGACGTCAATGGCCACAAGGGCTTCGGTGTGTTCGATGACAACGTATCCGCCGGATTTGAGCCAAACTTTTTTCTTCAGCGCACGGGAAATGTCACCCTCAAGATTATAAGCATCAAAAATCGGTTCAGCGTCTTGGTGAAACCCAACATTTTCTTTGAGCCGTGGCATGTATGTATCGAGAAAACCCAGGATCTTTTCATGGCCGTCCTTGGAGTCGATCACCATACTTTCAGCTTCGTTGATCATCAAATCCCTGACAGCCCGCAAGCTTAGGCTCAACTCCTGGTGCAGTAGGGACGGCGCCGCTCCAGTTCTGTTTTTATCTTTGATATTGGCCCACAGGTTACTTAAAAATGTCATTTCGGCGGCAATTTTCTCTTCCGGCATTCCTTCTGCTGCGGTTCTGACAATATAACCAAAGGGCTCGCGTCTCAAATACTGAACGATGTCCTTAAGGCGGTTTCTCTCGTCAGCATCCTCTATTCGCCGCGATATACCAATGTGGGTGGACGTCGGCATCAACACCAGAAATCGACCCGGCAGTGAAATGTACGAAGTGACCCTGGCACCTTTCGTACCGATGGGGGACTTTGCCACCTGGACCATTATTTCCTGCCCCTCGGCAATGAGGTCCTCAATAGGGACAATGGGGTCACCTTTCAAATCCGTGGCGGATGTTGCGTCATCAATGGTCTCCAAACGATTATCCAGCCCTTCGTCGTCATTATCAGGGTTATTGTACGGCTCTATATCGTCAATACGATCGCTCAGGACATCATCAACGTATATGAAGGCCGCCTGATTCAGGCCGATATCGACAAAGGCGGCTTGTATCCCAGGTAGTACCCGCTGGACTTTGCCTTTGTAAATATTACCGGCGATATCCGAATCATCATCACGCTCGATGAAAAGCTCGACGATGTTTCCATCTTCCAGAAGTGCCACACGGGTCTCATGGAGGGCGTCGTTGATGACCAGTTTGCGATGCATAGGCTCTAAGTCGCGCAATTTTTTTCAACTCACCGGGATGAAGCGACCCGGTTTGGTTTCTGTGGTTTTAAGTGGGTGTCAGCCAAGGAAACATCCCCGCTTTGGTGCCATAGAATCACGTATTTAACAAGAAGATTTTACAGTCTCTATTCAACCGTTGAAATGTAATCCCATCGGATCATGCAACAATAACGATCCGGTTCGCCGTTTTAATGACCCGAAGACGTCTGAGGTCATCCGGAGGTAAATCGAACACGTAGGCAACAACCTCTCCCGGACGAACAACATGGCCAGGTGTCGTTCGGAGGGTAACCTGCAATTCTGAAACCGATACCCACTCAAGTTCCAAAAGAGCCTGTTTCAAATCGATTTGCCGGGTTTTGCCTTTCCGGTTCGTTCTCTTTATGCTCCAATCGGATTTTTTCAAACTATCGCCAATCTGTTTCTCGCCGAAGATCTGTTTATCTGAAACAACCCGGTAGGTGGAGATAAAGGCTTCGGCCTTGTCTGTGCCCGAACTTTGGCCGCAGCAGTCAAGGATCCGCAGCCCCTCGGGCAGGCTCGTGTTGAGACGAGATACAATTTCCTCCGGGGTCGCCTCTCCAGAAGCGTTGATGACAAGATACTCCTGATGGCTTTCCATGCCGACCGGCAAGGCGTCCATAAAAACCAATTTGGGTTTGGGATGATAACCTTGAGAGTATTTCAGCCGAACACCAGACCGGCGAAATGCACGGGCAAAAACATTGGACATCTCAAGATGCCCAAGAAACCTTGCAGGACCTGTTTTAGAAAAGGTTACCAGAAACTTTCGAAATGTCAGTGGATTGGCCCCGGGCGTTGGCGTTCTTTCCGGCAAGTCGGCGTCACATCGGGAATACAGTACCGGTGCAATCCTTTCGAAATCACATATACCGCATTGATTGCACGTCCCGAAACGGCAATCTTCGGTTAATCCGCCAGAACGTGCCTTGCGCCATTCATTTTGTAAGTATTCTTTGCTTACCCCTGTATCAATGTGGTCCCATGGTAATCGTTCCGAAAGGTCGCGTTGGTGTTCGGTATAGGATTCGATATTCACATCTTCAGCCAGACACGCTTCTTTCCAGAGAGCGTGGTTAAAATGATCGCTCCATCCATCAAACCGACAGCCCAGACGATAAGCCTTGATGAGCAGCCGCCCCAATTTCCGGTCCCCTCTCGCCCACAGTCCTTCTATCTGGCTGACTTCTGGTGGTTGCCACTTAAAACGTATTCCCGGGACTCTCAGCTTGTCTTGCAATCGTCGTATTTTCTGTTTCGCCACAGCCAGGGGATTTTGACCAGCCCATTGAAAGGGTGTGTGCGGTTTGGGGATAAAAGTTGCCACACTCACATTTATTTGACCTTTGCGCCGGTCCGGTGTTTTTATTTTTCGCAACAGCTGTACGAGATTGAAAATGGCAAGTAGATCTTCCTCCGTCTCTGTGGGCAGACCGATCATAAAATATAGTTTAATGACCTGCCAACCCAATGCAAATGCATCTTCAACCGTTTCCAGGATCTCTTTTTCGTTGATGTTTTTGTTGATCACGTTTCGTAAACGCTGGCTCCCGGCTTCTGGTGCGATTGTAAATCCGGTTTTGCGAACCGCCTTGATCATCGTCATCAATTCGGGAGTCAATGTTCCGGCACGTAACGACGGCAGAGAAACGGCAACATGATCCGCGGTACAACGGTCCATGAGCACCTGCATAAGCCCTTCGATGCAACCATAGTCCCCGGTACTCAAAGACAACAAAGAAAGATCTTCATAGCCGGTATGATTCAAGGATCGATCAGCCAGTTTCAACAGATTGGTCGGCGAGCGCTCGCGAACCGGCCGGTAGATCATCCCTGCCTGACAGAAACGACAACCACGGGTGCATCCCCGGGCCACCTCAAGACGCAGGCGGTCATGCACGGGTCTGCCGAAAGGAACGATCGGGTTCTCTGGAAAGTCGACCAGATCTAAATCCTGGACCACAGCCCGCTTGATCCGCGTGTAGTGTGAATGTTTCGGTTGCAGGTGTTGTTTCCCAAAATTATCGAAAACCGGCGTAAAAAAGGACGGGATATAGACACCTTCTATTTCTGACCACATTTCCAACAATGCCGGTTTTTTTTTCTGTTGATCCTTGCGCCAGAGTTTCCACAAATCCACCATTTCTCCAACGACCGCCTCACCGTCTCCGATGACCATGGCGTCGAAAATGTCGGCCACCGGCTCTGGGTTGCTTGTACAAGGACCGCCGGCGATAACCAATGGATCATTTTCATCCCGTTGGCTGCTTAAGAAAGAAATGCGGGCCAAATCGAGCATGCTCAAGAGGTTGGTATAGTTAAGTTCATAGAGAAGGCTGAATCCGATGATATCGAAATCTTTCAAGGGTCGCCCTGATTCTAAAGTCGTCAGTGGTCTTCCCAGGGCCTTGAGGGTGTCCTGAAAATCAAGACCCGGAGCGAAAACCCTTTCAGCGACTGTATCTGGTCGCTGGTTGAGTAAATGATAAAGAATCTGCATCCCGAAATGAGAAGTGCCGATGTCATAGAGATCCGGAAATGCGAGCGCCACACTCAGTTCGACCTGGGTGTGGTCTTTTCGCACGACATTTGTCTCCGTTCCCAAGTAACGGCTAGGTTGTTCGATAGTTGACAAGATATCTTGAACGGTCGGTTTACTCATGCTAAAGGTTTACCTCTATGAACCGGCAGGCTTCATAATATAATACCCGCAAGGATTGCGCTTCTTGAGCGAATCTTTTTGTTTTTAATTATGAAAATCAAATCTCATCATCGAATAGCCGTTGTTCTGCTTTTATTGACGTTCAGTGAACCTCTTTACCCGGGAATCTCGCAAATAGAGGCTCGTAGCGGTGAGGACAATCGTCAAAGCCCAATTGTTCTGGCCGTTCGCAGGGTCAGTCCGGCAGTGGTAAACATAAGTTCGGTCATTTCCGTTCGCAAGCGAACCGGACCCTTTTCCGGTTTCGGTCTGAACCCTTTTTTCGACTCCTTTTTCAAAGATTTTTTCGATCCTTACTATGATCGGCAACCCGAAAGGAGCACCCTGGGTTCCGGGGTAATCATCGATGGCGAAAAGGGTCTAATTATCACGAACGCTCATGTTATCACCAACGCCGGGATAATAAAAGTGACCCTTCAAGACGAAAGAGAGTTCGAGGCTGAAATTATCGGCGCTGATCCCGACTTCGATCTGGCGGTGCTGCGGATCCGGGAGGACAGCGGATTACCGTCGGTTCCCATGGGCAACAGTGAGGATTTGATGATCGGCGAAACCGTCATTGCCATTGGCAATCCCTTCGGATTTTCTCATACGGTGACCACTGGTGTGGTCAGTGCCTTGAATCGCAGCATTCGTACCGATGACCGTGTATTCCATGAGTTTATCCAGATAGATGCTTCTATCAACCCGGGCAACAGCGGTGGTCCGCTACTGAACATCAACGGGGAGTTGATCGGCATTAATACCGCTATTTACGCTAAAGCACAGGGGATCGGTTTCGCCATACCCATCAGCAAAGTGCGTAAAATTATATCCGATCTTATCACCCATGGTGAAGTTATCGAAGCATGGATTGGAATCATTGTACAGAACATCGACGTGGGGCTGGCCCGTTATATGGGCTTGCCCGACAACAAGGGGGTGCTGATCAAAACTGTCGAGAAGGGAAGCCCGGCGGCCCTTTCTGGCATCCGCGCCGGTGATGTCATCGTGGCTCTTGGGAACCGAAAAATATTGACAGACGATGATTACCAGACGGCCATGCGGAGCCATGCCATCGGCGACACCGTCAATATGAAAATTTGGCGTAATGGAAAGACGCAGGATCTCTCTGTCGCAGCAAACAGGTTCCCTTTGGAAAAAGCCAAAGACCTCGGTTTCCGGCTCCTGGGGGTTCGTGTTAAAGACCTGACAACGGAGGATCACAACCGCTATGGAATCTTAGCAGATTCGGGTGTCATGGTGGTTGAAATCAATCCAAAATCCTCCCTGGCGGAAATCGGTGCCAGAATCGGCGATGTCATCCGACGCATAAATGAGGTGCCCGTTCAGAGTATCGCTGACTTCGAACGCGCTGTGGTAAAATATCGGCATAAAAAATCGATCATCCTGCTGTTGCAGAGGGGGGAACAAGGGTATTACATCACTATTGACATATAGCCGCTGGTTCAACCGGCCTTAACTATTACAGGACAAAAATTCTATGAACCGCTCGAAAATTGTCGCTCTCCTTAATTCGTCAACAGCCATCGATAACGTTCTTGTCAAGGGTTGGTTGCGCACGCGCCGGGACTCCAAAGGATTTTCGTTTCTGGAAATCAACGATGGTTCCTGCCTGCTCAATATCCAGATCATTGCAGATGGTAAGTTGGACAATTATGACGATATCAAACAGCTCTCGACCGGCTCGGCGGTGGCGGTAACAGGCTCATTGGTCGAATCCGGCGGAAAAGGACAAGCTTATGAAATTCAGGCCGCTGACATCGATATAATCAGTCGTGCTCCGGACTCTTATCCGCTACAAAAAAAGCGGCATAGCGACGAATTTCTAAGAACCATTGCGCACCTGAGACCGAGGACCAACAAATACGGCGCTACATTTCGAATTCGATCCGAAATGTCTTTCGCCATTCATCGGTTTTTCAAAGAGCGTGGGTTCAGATATTTACACACTCCGATCATTACTGCTTCCGATTGCGAAGGCGCCGGAGAAATGTTTCATGTAACAGCACTTGATCTGGACCGTCTACCCATTAAGGGCGGTAAAACCGATCACGAACAAGACTTTTTCGGTAAGATGGCCAGTTTGACCGTATCCGGTCAGCTGGCCGCCGAGATGTTTTCCCTCGCCCTGGGCGATGTTTATACTTTCGGGCCCACTTTTCGCGCAGAAAATTCGAATACACGCAGACACGCTGCAGAATTCTGGATGGTCGAACCTGAAATGGCCTTCTGCGACCTGGAAGGAAACATGGACCTTGGTGAAGAACTTGTGAAATATCTGGTTAGATATGTGATTGAGGAATGCAAAGACGACCTGGAACTGTTTGCAAAATTTGTAGACAAAACACTTATGCAGACGCTTGAGAATATCGCCGTTTCAGATTTTGTTCGTCTGCCTTATGCCGATGCGGTCGACGTGCTAAGCCACACCGGGCAGGCATTCGAATTCGAAGTGGCCTTCGGTAAAGACCTGCAGTCGGAACATGAACGCTACCTTACAGAACGTCATTTTAAAAAGCCGGTGATCGTTTATGATTACCCAAAGAAGATAAAACCGTTTTATATGCGCTTGAACGACGATAAAGAAACCGTAGCGGCCATGGATGTTCTTGTTCCCAAAATCGGTGAGATCATCGGTGGTAGCCAGCGCGAGGAACGCCTGGCATATCTTGAAACACGCATGCAAGAAATGGGTCTGCCGAAAGGCCCCTACTGGTGGTATCTCGATTCCCGCAGATACGGATCTGTAGAGCACAGCGGTTTTGGAATGGGGTTTGAACGCTTATTGATGCTGGTAACGGGAATAACCAACATTCGGGATGTGATCCCCTTTCCACGCACTCCCAACAACATTGAATTTTAGCAACCGATTAAAATGCGTCTCTGCGGCGTTCTAACGTCACGAAAGTAAGGGGCACAACCCCACCTTATTCTCTGAGGCAACGCAACTTCGCGAGATCTTCAGCGTACCCGTAAAGATGCAAACCTTTACTTTCTACAACCATTTCACCATCTTTTACGCCAATTTCAGCGGCCATGTAATCTTTTAAATTCTGAATACCGGCCAGATTGGCAGGCAAGCCTCCCCAAAGATCCCAAGAACGGAAATAAACGACAAAGTGTAACGTCTCATCCTGTATGCGGGTATCAATGGATCGTAAACAGGGGGGATCGAGCAGTGCCAAATCTGTGGGATGAGCCACCTGTAATACCAACTGATTGTTACGGTAACCAAATTTTTTATATGTATCGATAACCCATTCGATTTGATTTAGATAGAGTTGTCCCTCTTCCTCGAAAACCACCTTACCGTCCACCGGGCGTTTATCTATGATTTCCAGCTGTTCGGACGTCCACCAGAGAAGCTTTTGCCCGTCGATCGGTGCTTTGGTCAACCTTTCCCCGTAAGTGTATGACTCTCCCGGTTCTTTTTGGCCCGTCATCAAATATTCTATGTAAGATCTTTCATATCCCTGGCCGCCATAAATATAGGCATCCTCCACCGGGTTCGGAATTCCGCATGACGCTGGTATGTCCGGAAGCAGTGGCTGGGTGCCGGGATATTTCACGTGTGCACTGAAAAAGTCGTATTCAAGCCGTGTTTGTCCGGCATAGCTGCCGCGATCAATATTAAATTTTCTTCCGATATCCAGTATGTCATGAACGGCCTGAAACCAGAGATCCGGGAGGTCTCTTGCATCTATTCTGTGTAATTTTAACATGATTTTATTATTTCAATTTTCGGCTGCATCGGCTAAATATCCAGTGTTCCGACCTCCAGAGCATTGTTTTGAATGAATTCACGCCGCGGTTCTACTTCTTCGCCCATCAGGACCGTAAAAATCTCATCCGTATCGACGACATCTTCGACTTTGACCCTGAGAATCGTCCGTTTATCCGGATTCATGGTCGTTTCCCATAACTGATCGGGATTCATTTCACCCAGGCCTTTGTAGCGTTGCACGGCCAGACCTTTTTTTCCTTCTTCTATCAGATAGTGAAGAAGTTGTTTTTTTTCTTCAACAACGATCTCTTCCACCGCCTCATTGTCTTTAAGAAAAACTTTGAAAGGCTGTTGGTCATACTTAAATATTTTTTTACCAATGACTACCAGGTCCTGGTATCCTTTGGAATAAATGAGACCTCTTCCAATAACTACCTTTTTGGTATCATTGTGAGGATCCTCCATGGATTCGGAGATGTGCTGCTGCTTTCGAGCTAATTCTATTTCCAGATTGTAGGCGCTGCGTTCTTCACTCCACTTAGCCTCTCCTGTTTTATACCCCCGATCTTTGAGTTTTTGATTTAACTGCTGCATACGTTCGTGGCTCTCCAAAATATTTTTGTCTTCCACGCCTTCTTTTATAAGAAATTCAGCGAATTCAGGATCAATTCCCTGTCTTTCCATTTTCTCCATTATTAAACAATATTCTGAGAGGTTTCCTAAAAAGACATAAAGTCTGTGGCCAGTCAGTTTATCACCAGATCCTGTTTCTACCGTTCTGTTCTCACAGATGCGCCTTAATACGAAATCATTAAACTCTATTTCGTCCTTGAGATAGACTTCATTTTTGCCTTTTCCTACTTTAAGTAACGGCGGTTGAGCGATATACAGAAATCCCTTATCCACCAATTCAGGCATTTGCCGATAAAAAAAGGTCAGCAAAAGGGTTCGAATATGGGAGCCGTCAACATCGGCATCGGTCATGATGATGACCTTGTGATAATTGACGTTTTCGATATTATATTCTTCTTCACCCACACCTGTGCCGAGGGCGGTTATTATATTCTTTATTTCTTCACTCCTCAGAATTTTGTCGAAACGTGCTTTTTCAACATTTAGTATTTTACCTTTGAGCGGCAATATGGCTTGGAATTTTCGGTCCCTTCCCTGTTTGGCACTGCCGCCGGCCGAATCCCCCTCTACAAGGAACAGTTCCCTATCCTTCGGATCCGAATTTTGGCAATCCGCCAATTTACCCGGCAGGGTGGCGTCGATTAGAGATCCTTTACTTCTGGCTATATCTCGCGCGCGCCGCGCGGCATCCCTGGCACGGGCAGCCTCAACACCTTTTGATATGATTTTTTTGGCAACCGCCGGATTCTCTTCAAAGAAAATGGCGAGTTTTTCATTGACCAGAGATTCTACCAACCCTTTGACTTCGCTGTTTCCGAGTTTTGTTTTCGTTTGCCCCTCGAACTGAGGATTTTTTATCCTGATGCTGATGATGGCTGTCAGACCCTCTCGCACGTCATCCCCGGTAATTTTGGATTGAAGATTTTTGGGCAGATTTCCGTTGGAAGCGTATTGATTTATGGTTCTCGTTAAACCGGCTTTAAAACCTATCAGGTGAAATCCACCCTCGGTTGTATGAATATTATTGGCAAATGACAGCAGTTTCTCATTATAGGTATCGTTATACTGTATCGCCGTTTCAATTTGGACTTCGTTTCTCTCTCCTTCGATAATGATTGGTTTGTGAAGCGGACTGTGCCGGCGGTTCAAATATTCCGCAAATTCCTTGATGCCACCTTTGTAATAAAATTCTTCCTTCTTTTCTACCCTTTCATCTACGAAAAATATTCTGATTCCTTTATTGAGAAAGGCCAATTCTCTAAGGCGGCGAACGAGAATATCATAAGAAAAATCTGTGGTCGTAAATATTTCGGCATCGGGAATGAAATGAACCTTGGTTCCCTGCTTACGTGTTTTTCCAGTTACTTTCAGTTCGCTGGTTTTTATGCCCTTTTCGTAAGTTTGATGGTAAATTTTACCATCGCTGTATATTTCCAATTCTAAAAAAGAGGAAAGCGCGTTGACCACGGAAACACCAACGCCATGCAATCCTCCTGAAACCTTATAGGAGTGATCGTCAAACTTGCCCCCCGCATGAAGTTTGGTCATAACGACTTCAACGGCGGGCACCTTCTGGGTCTTGTGAATACCGACCGGAATACCGCGGCCATTGTCAGAAACACTGACACTGTTATCTTCGTGAATGAAAACATCTATCTTGTCGCAGAAACCGGCCATCGCTTCATCGATACTGTTGTCAACCACTTCATAGACGAGATGGTGAAGTCCGGCGATGTCAACGTTACCAATATACATGGAAGGACGACGGCGAACGGCCTCTAAGCCTTCGAGGATCTTTATGTTATCTTCGTTGTAGTTGAATTTGTCTTTTTTCTTATTCATACTCTCATCGGCATAATAACAGTTATAAAGTCCTGGTCATCTCCCCCTGTTAATATACAGGGTAATTCATCATTGATAATATGCAAAAACACCGTGTCATTATCAATGACGTTCAGGGCTTCGATAAAAAAGCGCGGATTAAAGGCCGCTTCAATCTTATCATGGTTAAATTCGATCTGCATATCTTCCTTGGATTCACCAATATCGGGATTGGTGGAAGTAATAATCAGTTTTTCCTTCATGAAGTTAAAGATAACGCTCCGATAATCTTCTGTCGACAAAATTGACATCCTTTTAAGCATCATTAAGAATTTCTGTCGGTTGAGTTTTATTGCCACGCTATCTTTATTCTTATTTACGATATCTTCGTATTCAGGAAAATCTCCCTCGAGTAGCCTTATCAGGATAGTTTCATCCTGTTTTTTTATGACCAAATTGTTATCTTTGACACCGATCCTTACAGATCCTCCCTGATCAAGAAATTTGGCCACTTCATACAAACCTTTTTTCGGGATCAAAATACCGCCATCAACAGGCAATGAAAATTCTCCATCAAAAGAATGGTCAATCTTAGCCAAACGGCTTCCGTCGGTAGATACCATTCTTAAATTGTTTTTCTCCTTTTCGTGAAAGACCTCTAAATAGACGCCAATAATATGAGCACGTTTGTCGTCAGAAGCACCGCTGATATAAACAGTTCTCTCTATCATAGAACTCAGGGCCGTACTGTCCAGGCGGATAAAGGAAAGATCGTCAAACTGAGGAATCTGGGGGAAATCCTCGAATTTCATCCCGACCAAATGGTATTCAACGTTATTATTACCAATTTCGATCCAGTTATTTTCAACCTCGTTTATATGAATGTCTTCGCTGGGAAAATCTCTGACAATTTCAAACATTTTTCTGGCACTAATGGCAATAGTTCCCTTAGATTCCACTACGGCTGGAAATTTTCCTTCAAAACCAGTTTCAAGATCGGTAGCTTTGATGACAATATTATTATCGGCGGCTTCAATAAGAATATTGGTGGTGATGGCAAGGTTCGTTTTCCGACCGGCAATTCCTTGTACTTTTGAGAGAATATTCAAAATGTCGTTTTTCTTTATGGTAAACTTCATTGGTCAATTCCATTATTTAATTAATTATAAAAATAGGTAGTAATAAAGAAAGGGTGACAATAACCTCAATAAATTTATAACAATAAGGTTTTATTATGAATTATATAAATAAAACTTGATCAAAATATATGCTGGAACTCTTTTGTTTCGCTTTAGATATTAACATGAAAAGAGATCATGTTTATAAGTCAACAGGATATTGACAATTTGTTGACCGGATACCGTCCGCATTATTGACAACTATTTTTTCTCTAAAGTAGATAAATAATCCGACAGGCATCATTTAGAATTGGATAACCATTCTTTTATTTGGGGAACGACCTTTATTTGCCAATCATCGGACAGCCTTGTTCGGATAAAAAACTGGAATGATCGTTGAACAAACTCAACCACCTTCTCGCAAAGGAATATCTTTTCCAGAACCGCGCCCTCGATGTCCTCCTTATTTTCAATCTTTCCAGTTTCCGGTGTTTTCAAACTGCTTATGTTAAGGCTTTCTCCTTTAAGATTGAATTTCCATGTTTGGTCACCGCAACTGTAGATAAAATTAATTTCGTTAACAAGTGCGCCTTTTTTTAAAGCTAAAATACCTTCTTCGAGACCGGCTTCGTCACCTTTTATTGTGATTGTTTCGACAGCCTCACCATGGAGGTTTTCGAGAACCATCCGGTTTCCGATCTCAAGAGATGTAAGATCTTTATCCAAATGGTTGAGTTTTCTGGTTTCATTTTCAATGAGATACCATAACCAGGTTAAATACTCATTTCCAAGAAAACGATAACGGCTGTAAGCAATGGCTATATCAAGCATAAGAGGGTTTAACCCGTAAAACTAATCGGCGAGATCCGGTTGAGTCTGTCACGCTCCGCGTCGGTCAAATCATCCGCAAGTTCGGCCGCTGTGTAAGGAAAATAACGGATGAGGGAAAGTTTGAAGGATTCAGTGAAAAGTGTTTCGAGTTCTTCATTTGCTGCCTTTAGGTTTGTAAAAAACCAGAGTTTACCTTCTTCATAGTTCCAAACAATATCATGAATATTTGGTGTGGCCGGGATCCGCACACTCAAAAAATGAATAACTTGTTCCTTTACGAGTTTTTTTTCATTTCGGGAGATAAACTGCCGCCCACTTTCTTCCAGTCGTTTGGACTCTTCGATAGCGTAATGTTTTTTTAAGATTTTGGAAGGAATGCTCTTTTTGTCTATACGCAGTGAAAAAACAAGGTATGCGCCGAAAATGTATGACGATCCCTCCAAAGTCGGGATTATATGGTTGTTCAAAGGATGTCCAGCCACATGATTTTTCGGCAGCATCGTTGTCTATATCCGAGATTGCATACTTTTTTAGAGATGTTGCGATATGTTCAAGTACCGGTTCGTCCATGCGTCCCTGGACCCGGTAGCGTGTAATCGAAACATTAGGTGACAGTAACCCCATAGGGTGGTATCCTATCGAATCTATTAACAGCCAAACAACCACATGTGGTGGTTTTCATAAATAAAAGTGAATATATATAGCGTGTTTGACCCTCTATGACAAGATAATTTTCCGCTCCGGAAATCACGCCATATTCATCTGATTCCATCGAAATTTCAAATGAAATTCAGTGCCGATTTTCACATTCATTCCCGGTTTTCAAGGGCG
This sequence comes from uncultured delta proteobacterium, assembly GCA_963848135.1. Classification (GTDB taxonomy): domain Bacteria; phylum Desulfobacterota; class Desulfobacteria; order Desulfobacterales; family SG8-13; genus JARFQH01. The sequence continues at coordinate 438,263 of CAWKCK010000003.1, read as the reverse complement.
ACCTCAAAAACCCTCGATTTTGAAAAAATATACATCGCCGCCCAGTTAAAAGGAATAACCGTGGTAGGCACCGCTGATTTCACCCATCCAACATGGTTTAAAGAAATTGAGCAGAAACTGGAACCGGCGGAACCGGGTCTTTTCAGGTTAAAAAAGGATATCGCCCGCCAGTGCGACAATGAGGTACCCCCTGCTTGCCGTCAGAAGGTAAGGTTTTTACTGACGACAGAGATAAGCTGTATCTATAAGAAAAATGAACAAACGCGTAAAAATCACAACCTTATATTTTTGCCTAATCTTGAAGCGGTCGCTCGTTTCAATAAGACTTTAGATAATATTGGCAACATACAATCCGATGGACGACCGATATTAGGATTGGATGCGAAGTATTTGCTCGAAATATTACTTGAAACCGATGAAAGCGGTTATTTGGTGCCGGCACACATCTGGACGCCCTGGTTCTCGGTTCTCGGGTCCAAATCAGGGTTCGATTCGATAGATGAGTGTTTCGAGGAATTGACAACGCATATTTTTGCGGTGGAAACCGGCCTGTCTTCCGATCCCCTCATGAACTGGCGCATATCTTCTTTAGACCGCTTTACCATGATATCCAATTCCGATGCCCATTCAGCGCAGAAACTGGGACGTGAGGCCAATCTGTTTGATACCGAACTTTCCTATTTTTCTATTCTGTCGGCTATCAGATCAGGTAATCCGGATCAGTTTATAGGAACAGTGGAATTCTATCCGGAAGAAGGAAAATATCATCTGGATGGTCATCGTAAATGCAACATTCGGTTGCAACCGGGGGAAACCGTTCGCCACAAAGGCCATTGTCCGGCATGTGGCCGGCCTTTAACGCTTGGGGTTCTTCACCGGATCTCTGAACTGGCTGATCGAGCAGATAATTACCGCCCGGAAAACCGGCCGTCTTTTTATAACCTTATTCCGTTGACTGAGATGTTGTCCGAAACACTTGGTTTTGGACAACAAACCAAACGTGTAATGAAATCCTACCGCTCTTTATTGAATCGATTCGGACCCGAACTAAACATTTTGATGAATACGGATATCGAGGCTCTTGAGACCGCAGGGGACCCTCTCATCGGAGAAGCAATAAAAAGAATGCGAAGGGGTCACGTTGACCTTTCCCCCGGCTATGATGGCGTTTTCGGCAGGATAAATCTATTTGAACCCGGCGAAAGGGAACAGTTGTTGGGGCAGTCCCCCCTTTTTGGTGTGGGGCCTTCCCAGGCAAATCCGCCTCTCCTTCCCAAAACAGCGCTAAAATATGTATCCGAAGAACCCGGCGGTAATATTCAGCCGAACAAGAAAGAACCCGAGAGAGAAAAGGCCACCATTTTCGTAGATTCTTCAGAAATCGATTTACGCAATAAAATTGACAACGCTGCGTTGTTTAATCTCAATCCAGAGCAACAGTGTGCAGTAACACTTGATAAGGGGCCGGCTATCATTGTCGCCGGACCCGGTACCGGTAAAACCCTCACCCTCACCCGAAGAATCGCATTCCTGATTGACCAGAAGCAGGTTTCTCCCGAAAGAATTCTGGCGGTGACATTTACCAACAAGGCTGCTGAAGAAATGCAGCGACGGTTGAAAAAGTTAATTGACCCCCATTCGATGATTCCTACCGTGGCAACCTTTCATTCTTTCTGTTTCAATTTGTTGAGAGATATGCGAACGGAACCGGATGTTACAATCGTGGATGATACCGAAAAAAACCAATGGATGGCTTGGGCGCTAAAGATGGCCCTTAAAGAGGGCGGTCCCATAAACCGGCCCGTGCGGGAAATTGTCGAAGCCGTGGCGGTTGCCAAACAAAATCTAATTTCTCCGGAAGAGTTTTACCTTAAAGGCGACAATTCAGCGATGACTCGAATCGTTGCAACTGTTTACCGAAACTATCAATGGCTGCTTACGCTTCATAAACGATGCGATTACGAAGATCTTATTTATCGGGTGGTCCGGGGGCTCGAATCTGACCCTGAAACATGTGCCTATTATCGGGAACGTTTCGATCACATTCTGGTTGATGAATACCAAGACCTCAATTACGGGCAGTACCGCCTTTTGAGTCAGTTGTCCCCTTCGGGAGAGAAACTTTTTGTCATCGGTGACCCGGATCAATCAATATACGGGTTTCGAGGATCGGATTGCGGATACTTCAACCGTTTTCTAACCAGTTTTCATGGGGCAAACCTCATCCGGCTCACCCGAAACTACCGTTCTACACAAACCATTTTGGATGCTGCCCATCAGTTGATATCTGTGACCAAGACCGGTGACGCCGCAAGGGATGACCGCGTCCGTGTATATTCTGGCATCGATGGCAAAAGAACCGTATCTATTATCGAAACGCACTCGGAACGGGCCGAAGCGGTTGTTGTGGGAAAGAAAATTGAACGCTTGATCGGGGGCCTTGGATTCGATGCCATAGACTTCGGAAGAGTCGATGGGACTAATCCCCGGCGGTCTTATGGGTTTTCAGACTTTGCCATTCTTTACCGAACCCGTTCCCAGGGTGAAATAATCGCTGAGGTCATGCAAAAGACCGGCATTCCCTGCCAAGCCATCGACAAGGCGCTTATCATGAATCAGCAGGGTACAATCTTGCTGATATCCTGGCTGAAAGTGATCCACGGGGTCGGATCCTATCTGGACCTGGAACGCTTGGTTTCGGTCCTTGGTCTTCCCGTGACTCGACCAGCCCTAAATCGCTTCTTTGAATGGGCGATACAACTTCGTATCGATCTGGCAGAAGCTTTGTACCGGGTGGTGAGACTGCCCCTGAAGTCCATCAAAAGAGAAGATCAAAACTGTCTGGCGGCGTTTTCCAGACAGAACCAAGCGCTTTTCGACCAACTCAAACAGCATGGGGTTCAGCAACAACTCAAACTTCTTTTCGACCGCTTGCCGAGTGTATTCATTGAAGAGAATGGTGAATTTATGAATGAATACGAGCGGTTGATAGGTATGGCCGGCGATGGGATGAAGGACCCATCCGCTTTTTTTAACAAGTTCGACCTGCAAACCGACACGGATCTTTACGATGAAAAATCACAGAAAGTGGCTCTAATGACCATGCATGCTGCCAAAGGTCTCGAGTTTCCGGTTGTTTTCATAACAGGATGTGAGGCCGATCTCATTCCGCACAAACCGAAAGACGGTCACTTCAATGATATTGAGGAAGAAAGACGATTGTTTTATGTCGCCATGACAAGAGCAAAAGAGCGCCTCTATTTGACCTATGCCTTGAAACGGCGGATATTTGGTCGTTATCAGCAACGACGACCAACACCGTTCATCGACGATATAGAACATCGCTTGAAAACACGCGAAACGCCGAATCGACCGCTTTCATCCAGAGCATCTAAAGATTCAGCCCGTCAAGTTCAACTCAAGCTTTTTTAATCCGCGCAGTTAATAAATATTTTATCGTCTGGATAAGCACGGTAGAGATTCGTAAATAGCGGGCGAAGTGCTGATAATGGCCTGCCGTTCGAAGGCGAACTTTATGTTTATCCGGCACATTATCGTGGAGCGAAACAGCTGTTTTACTTCAAAATCGCTTGAGTCGTTTCAAGAAAACGTGTATCATATATCGATTGATGACATCTATTATTTAACTGTAAAAAGAATTCGATGGAATCTTGCCGGCCGGGACTCGCTGTTTAAAAATATTATGCGCCGGAATCTGTCCGAGAGATGAACGGGGGCGTGCACGTTGAAATTTTTTGTTGCAGGGATAGCGACGATGGTCTTGATGCTTGGGTTTGCGCCGTTACCTCTCCAGGCTGATATTTACATGTACATCGATCATAATGGCGTTGTTCACTTTACCAATGCACCAACCACATCTGACGCCGACTACCGCCTTTACATCAAAGAGAAAAAAGTTTTCACATCACAGGTTTACTCACCCAAGAGCTTTGACAGCCATATTCGAAAAGCCGCCGAATTGTACGGTGTTGCCTACCCTTTGCTCAAGGCGATAATCAAAGCGGAATCGGATTTCAACCCGCGGGCAGTGTCAAAAAAAGGCGCCCTGGGTTTGATGCAGCTCATGCCAGAAAATGTCAGAGCCATGGATATCCACGATCCCTTCGATCCAATGGAAAATATTCTTGGGGGCACGCGATATTTTCGGGAAATGCTTGATCGTTTTGACGGCCAACTGCCCCTGTCTCTGGCGGCCTACAATGCCGGTCCGACAGCGGTGGAACGTTACAACAATTCGATTCCCCCGTACAAAGAGACAGAAGACTATGTTGAGCGGGTATTAAAGTTTTATTATTCTTTCAAGTACTGACAACCTTCGGACGACATCCCGCAAATAGCCACACCCTCTCTTCCAATATTTTTACCCAACCCGTTGAAGGACAAATCCGGTTCGACTGGGCAAATAGAGGCTCAGCCGTTCTTTTTTAACGCGTCCATCTTCGAGGGTGGTGAAGTGTTCTTGATCTGGCGCCAGTCGACCATGACCACCATATTTGACGTCGTCACTGTTAAGAACCATGCTATACTTTCCAGCGGGCGCATCGATTTTATAATCGGTGCGAGATCGCTCGGGATGAAAGTTGAATACGAAGACAAGGCCCTGTCTCGCCATCGCGAGGACCTTATCCCCTTCGTGTTCGTACAATAACTGCGACCAAGCGCATTCAAAGATGCTGAACCTGTGAGCCAGGGCGATCATCTGCCGATCGAAGGCTGCCAACTGGTGGTATCTGAGATTGATGTCGTCAACCAGACCCCATTGCCGGCGGGCATAACGATAAGACCAGTTGTTGCCCTGCCTGGGAAAATCGATCCATTCCGGGTGACCGAATTCATTTCCCATAAAATTAAGGTAACCGGACCCTGCTGTGGCCATGGTGATCAGTCGGATGATCTTGTGTAGCGCCAGCCCGCGAGTGACATGCAGATTGTTATCGGAAATCTGCATGCGCGTATACATTTCGGCCCCAATCAACCGGAAAATAATCGATTGATCCCCCACCAATGCCTGGTCATGGGATTCGGCATAGCTGATGGTCTTCTCATCGGATCTGCGATTGTTCAGTTCAAACCAGAGCTGGCCAATTGGCCAGTCCTCGTCTTTGGTCTCTTTGATCAGGCGGATCCAGAAATCCGGGATCCCCATGGCAAAGCGGTAATCAAAACCGATACCGCCTTCGGCTTGTGGAACCGCCAATCCCGGCAATCCGCTCACATCTTCGGCAATCGTGATGGCGTTCGGCCGCTCGGAGTGGATGAGGCGATTGGCCAGGCCCAGGTAAGTAAGCGCGTCCTCGTCCACGGTGTCACCAAAGTAATCGCTGTAGGATGTAAATGCCATTCCAAGGCCGTGGTGGCGATAGATCATACTGGTGATGCCATCGAATCGAAAGCCGTCAAACCGGAACTCATCCAGCCAATAGCGGCAATTTGACAAAAGAAAATGCAGCACCTGGGGCTTGGCGTAGTCGAAGCAGCGCGAGTCCCAAGCCTTGTGTTGTCCCCGTTCACCGTCATGAAAATACTGGTATACGGTTCCATCAAACCGGCTGAGCCCTTCAACTTCATTGGATACGGCATGAGAGTGAACCAGATCCATAGTAACGGTCAATCCGTAACCATGGGCGGTATCGACGAGGATCTTTAAATCATCCGGTGTACCAAAGCGTGAGGATGGTGCGAAGAAACTCGAAACCTGGTATCCAAAAGAACCGTAATAGGGGTGCTCCATGATCGCCATCAACTGCAGCGTCGTATAGCCTGCGGCCACGATGCGCGGCAGGATGCCCAAGGTAAACTCTCTAAAACTACCGACTTTTTCTTCCGATAGTGCCATGCCCACGTGCGCTTCATAAATCAGCGCCGGTGTTTCTGGGTGTCGGTTGGCACCATGTTTCCATCGGTACGAAACTGGCGGGTGCCACACTTGAGCGCTGAAGATCAGGGTGTCCGGGTCCTGAACCACCCGGCGGGCATATGCGGGAATCCGGTCACCAGATCCGCCCGGCCAGTGTATCCGCAGCCGGTAAAGGTCGCGATGGGTGAGTTTGTCTGATGGCAGACGAATTTCCCAGACACCGTCCCGGTCGATTTTATCCAGTGCAAAAGCCTTTCTTTCCTTCCAGTCCGTGATGTCTCCAACCAGAAAAACGGCGTCGGCATACGGAGCCCACTCTCGCAAGACCCACTCATTTTGGCGAAAATGCAAACCGAAGTACTCATGACCGCTGGCAAAGTCATTCAGGCTGATCTGGCCGCCGGTTAAACGGGATTCGGTTTCTTCGATACGCTCCAAACGCCTTTGCAGACGATCGGAGTAAGGAACGAGAAGGGGGTCTCTTTCGATCAACTTCTGCACGAGGCTTTCGATTGTCTTCATATGGGCGCCCGATTTGATAGAGGGGTCGATGAGATTGCGGCACCATTTTTATCGAGGTCTAAAGGTCAAGCTTCTGCCGGGGCCAAAGGTGCCGATGGCGTTGGGTCCGGTGTGTTGATCAAGGGTCTTTTTAGCATTCTTTCGTAGAGACCGATGTAGGCATGGGCTGTATTTTCGTGGGTAAAAGCCGCAGCGCTGGCATCCATGACGCGGGCGATTTGTTGCGCTTTTACTTTCTGTGGCAACCCATAAAATTTCATGGCTTCGTGTATGGCCCACAGAAGACCGTTCGGGTCGAATACCGTGAAAAGGAAACCGTTGCCGCCGTTACCCTCAACATTCATAGGCGCGACAGTATCGTGGATGCCACCCGTGTCATGCGCTACCGGTAACGATCCGTAAATCGGAGCAATCATCTGCGGGAGGCCACAGGGCTCGTATAGTGAAGGCATGAGGATGAAATCGGAGGCGCCATAAGACAGGTGTTCCAACTGTTCATTGAAGTCACAGACCGCCACCCTTTTCAGGAAGTGGTGCTGGTTTACGATATCCTGAAACACCCTTTGATAGGGTCCATCAGCCACGAATACGACCTGCAGGTTCTGACGCCAATAGGTTGAAATTAACTGGTAGAAAATATCCGCGAGCAATTGGCAGCCTTTTTGGACGGGATCCAGGCGCGATGGCCAAAAAAACAGTGGTGCATCGGGGTCTTCAACCAGTCCGAGGTTGCGTTGCAGGAAACGCTTGTTTTCTCTTTTACCCGTAATGTGATTATCGGATCCATAGACGCACTTCAGGTCCCGGTCTGTGCGCGGATCAAAGACGGGATCCGGTGCATTGAGGATACCCGTGGCACAACCGGCGTGACATTTGTTGATGATTTCCTGACGTAAATGCGGCTGGACAAAAACGTGACGGCTTTCGATGATCTCTTTCAGAAAATTGGGGCTAACCGTGTTGATGAAATGGGCGGCGAAGACACCGCTGGTGAGCAGGTCAACCGGGTTGGAACTGCGCGCGGATTCATAACCGGTGGCCATTTGTTCAAAGAAAAGGTTGCGCCAGAAGAACGCTCCGTCAATCCCTCTGTCTTCGATTTGGGCCAGTGTGGCCTTGACGGAGTAGAGGTTGTGAACAGTAAAAAGGCATGGAATTCCCATTTCCCGGGCCATGGCGGGGACCAGACCGGTCATCCAGTCATTGCAATGAATCAAATCCGGTTCCACGCGCGGGACGATATTATTCATGACCTCACGCTGGAACGCCAAAGCGAGCTTGATATTCTCTTCGCCGTATGCGGAGTAAACCCGATTCAAATAAAAAAAGGCCCGGTCTTCTGCCAGATGTATCCGTTCTTCGCCCATTTTACGACGGATTTTTCGCAGCTCGGTTTTAAGAAACGGTGCGGTACGGTCGCTGAATATCGTGCGATAATTTGGAATGGCAACGTGAACATCCACCCCTTGGTCGGCCAGAGCATTGATCAACGCCGCCGATACATCGGCCAGGCCGCCGGATTTGGCCGTGAAATAGTTGGCAAGGCTCCCCATGCGATCCGGCAGGTAGGTGACCTCTGGGGTGACGATGAGAACCCGCGGGTTTGCTGTTGCCCTTTGGTCCATCAATGGGAGTCCTTTCTTTTATTTCTTACCGAAGTCAAAAAAACAAACACCGCCAAGCGCTGCTTTTGTAATCTTTGCGAAATCATTTGGATGCCCAGGTTAACAATCCGGGTATGAACTTTATCCGTTGATCACCACGGGGCGTGACCCGGGCTGTGCAACCGAACCTTCCCGATGAATCACAGGTAACCGAACATGCGTATCGATAAAAACCGCTTCCCCGTTCCTCCGCCACGTCCATCATTTTGGTTCTGCTGGCAGTCAGCGCATCGACAGATCTCATGCTTCCATAGTAAAGCTCGACATCGACTTCATCCGGCCGAAGTTCTCCAAGCTCTACTACGGCGGAAACCGTCAGGGTATCGCCGACCCTAAAAGGTCCGGTGTCATCCATCTCCGGCGGTTGTACCCTGATATCTTCCCACAAATTTCCGAGACGTTCGCGTTGTCGGTAAATATTTTTGGCCACTTCGGCCGAATTGTTCATGAGTTCATGATACTGTTTGGAAGCCTCGACATAAAATGTATCCTCATAGCGTTTAACCATGCATTGGGCACAGAAATCTCGCATGGCCATTTTCATCGAGCCCTTCATCATTTGAATCCAGCGCGCCGGCGCATCGCCATTTTTTCTTTCGTAGAAGCAGGGAATCACGTCATTTTCCAAAATATTGTATAGGGCTTGACTCTCTATGGCATCCTGATAGAGGTGATCGTCGTATTCTTCACCGTTGCCGATCCGCCACCCCCGATCCTCTCCGAACCCCTCGCACCACCAGCCGTCCAGGATGCTGAGATTGAGAACCCCGTTGGCGGCGGCTTTCATCCCGGACGTTCCGCAAGCTTCCATCGGGCGTCGCGGGTTGTTCAGCCAGACATCCACACCCTGAATAAGGTGGCGGGCGAGATGGATGTCGTAATCTTCAATAAAAACGACCCGGTGACGCACGGTTGGGCGCCTCGAAAAGCCGACCAGACGCTTGATCAACTCTTTGCCTTCATTGTCATTCGGGTGTGCTTTTCCCGCAAATATGATTTGTACCGGTTGGGTGGCAGAAGTGAGGAGTCTTTCAAACCGGTCTGGGTCTTGTAGCAGCAGGGTTGCCCTTTTATAGGTGGCAAAGCGACGGGCAAAGCCGATGGTGAGAACTTCCTGTTCCAGAACCGATTCCGCCGTTTCCATCATTGAGCGCGGCGCATTGCGTCTTGCGTACTGTTTGACCATCAGGCTGCGACATGTTCGGATGAGGCGTGAGCGGGCCATTTCGTGAGAGCGCCACAACTCTTCATCATAAATCTCGTCGATGCGATCGGACATATTCTTGTTCCAGGTATGCAAATGCCACTCCGGCCCAAGATACCGTTCAAAGAGAAGTGCGTTTTCAACCGATATCCAGGATGAAATATGGACGCCGTTGGTTATATGGATGATCGGCACCTCATCTTCAGGCCTTCCCGGCCAAACGTGGGCCCACATACGTCGCGCCACCGCACCGTGTAACCGGCTGACCCCGTTGCAATATTGCGCCAGGCGTATTCCCAGAACGAACATGGAAAGCGGGCTCTCCGTTCCGGATCCAGGAGCCTGACCCCATGAGAGAATCTCTCTGATGGTGGCTCCGAGTTTTTCCTCATACGGCGTCAGATAGGGTCGGACGCTGTCGATCGGAAATTCGTCGTGACCGGCAGCCACCGGTGTGTGCGTCGTAAAAACCGTCGATCGCGGCACGATTTCCAGGGCGGTTTTCAGGTCGATACTGTGTTTTTTTATAATTGTCGCCAACCGTTCCAGTCCGGCAAAAGCGCTGTGGCCTTCATTCATGTGAACCACGCTGGGTTCGATGCCCATAGAAGTCAACGCCCGCATACCACCGATGCCGAGTAAAATTTCCTGTCTCAGCCGGAGCTTTTGATCTCCGCCGTATAGCCGAGAGGTGATTTCCCTGACTTCTGGTGGATTTTCCGGGGTATTGGTATCCAAGAGGTAGAGTGGGATTCGCCCGACCATGAGCAACCAAACAATGGCATGAATGGGGCCGGTCGGTCCCACAACGGTCACCGACACATCGTTTCCCGATGGGTCCTTGGCCCGCCGTACAGGAAGATGATAAAGGTCGGTTTCCGGATATTCTTCCTGCTGCCATCCTGACGGGTCGAGAAACTGGTGGAAATAGCCCTGTCGGTAGAGAATCCCGACGGCGACCAAGGGGAGTCCCAGGTCTGATGATGCCTTGAGATGATCACCCGAGAGAACGCCCAAGCCGCCGGCGAATAGCGGTAAACTTTCATGAATACCAAATTCCATGGAAAAATAGGCGATGATGTCGTCACTACCATAAATGGATTGTGGACTTTCTACTGGTTTTAGTATCTGGTTTTCGAACTTTCGTTTCACCCGTTCCATGTGGGCCAGGAAGCTGTCATCTTTCGCCAGGCTTTCAAGCCGGTCTTGGCGAATCATCGTCGAGAAAACAATCGGGTTTCGGCCTGAATCTTCCCAGAGCCGGGGGTCGATCCTACGGAAAAGTTCGATGGCATCTAAATTCCAGCACCACCACATATTGCGCGCCAGGGTTTCCAGAAACAGAAGCGGTTTGGGGGTATTGGGGAAAACTTGGAAGGTTTTGAAACGGTTCATAACCATGCATCCTTTTGATCACGCCTGTATATTGTTTAAACAAAGGCGATGCTGACGCCTATGTATATTAGTACCAGAACTTCTAACACGACAGCCATTTTTGGGAAAGTGAAGATTCGTTTTAGGATGACTTGATGGGTGCATAAAAGAACCGACCTTTCTAAATCGACCTCCGATCACATTCTTTTTACCGGCCAGCGGGTTTGCCATGGGTTGCTGGGTCCAGGAGAGTCAAGACCCGCAGCAACTCGCTGACCCCCCAAGCTTGTGCATCGCACCCCCGCGGGGTATGGGGAAAGTCGCCATCCAGGATTTCCGGTACGTGGCCGATGCAGCCCTGGTTGATTAACCGAATGCTGCTTCCGAGCCAGGCCAACGCGGTCTGGCGACCCTCTTCCCCGTATGATCCGAACCAGGCCTCACTAAAAGAGGGGAACAACCAGGTCCAGGCTGTTCCGTTGTGATAGGCTGGTTTTCTGCTGGTGTCTTCATCCCCCATATATCGGCCCTGGTAGGGGGTATGAGGGGTGTTAACGGGATTGCCGTTGTGGATTATAGCAAGAGGGTATGCGACCTCCCGATCGGCGAGGCTTCTAATGGCTCCCGGCACAAGCAGTTCTTCACAAGCCGCCAAAACCGAAAAGGCGATCTTTTCATCTATGATCGCTTTTAAAGTCAACGCCAAGAGTTGATTGGGCCTCAGGGCGTCATCCGGTTGGGCGGAACCCGCCGGTGTTCCGGATGACGCATGGAGGCAATCAGAAAAGTATCCTTTATCGTCCATGAAGAATAGTTCGGTGATTGAAGATCGGACCTGCAGGGCCCTTTCATGCCACATTTTGCGGTTAACAACGTCAATCCGAGCAAGGAACTCAAGCGCTCGGTACCACAGGGCCTGAATTTCTATCGGGTAGCCTTCCCGGGGGGTGCCGGCCGGATAACTGGTGTCCATCCAGGTGAAATGGGCCGGACTGAAAAGCAAACCGGAATTCGGATCCATTCGAATTCCATTTTGGGTGCCTTTGATCAGTGCATGGGCAATAGCATAAAGAATATTGCGAAGCTTTCGGCCCCCCCAGATGTTTTCCAGAAATTCTTCTTTTCCTTCGTCGACCACCAGGTCTTCGCATGCTATGAAAAACCAAAGGGGTGCATCCGATGTATCACGGTTTCCGGCATTGTTCCCATGGATCATATTCGGTATGGTACCGTCTTTTTCGAATTGCCCAAACAGTTTTAGAACCGCCCGGGCCTCTTCCTTACGACCCGCAGCGATCATTCCTCGAACGACGATAAGTGAATCACGGCCCCAGTCGAGAAACCATGGATATCCCGCTATAACCGATTTTAGATCTCCGCGCCGAACAATGTATTGATCCAGAGTTGATTTAAGAGCCTCAATCAGGGGCAATGTCTTTGATTTGCCCATAAAGCGCGTGTATCGATCCTGTTTATCGTTGAGGTCAATGTCAAATTCTTTTTCACTGACGAAGTCACTATTTTCAGTATCTTCAAGGGCGCCGGCGACCAGGACCTTTGTCTGGCCACCAGTGAGTTCGAGGGAGAAATAACCCGGGCTGAACAGATCCGATTTGGAATCCAGGCCGCGTTCGGATTCCAGGGGCCGGTGTACCATGTAGTACCATTCGGGCTCTGACACAAAAGTTGCTGTGGGAAGCGTCATTTCCAGCGCAGTCTCAGCCTCGGGAGTAAATACGAAACCGTCGGGTTGACACTGAATGGCCGCTGGCCAGAGCTTTTCAGGTCCCAAATAGGCTTTGGTGGTTTCATGAAAATTGCGCATTTCAATATCCGGACGGAGAATCAGCTGAACTGGAAGATGATCTGCCAGGCGGCGGGGTGCTGAGCCCGCCTGGCGGCGGTAAAAAGACAGCTGCACGGTGTTTTTCCCCGGGATCATCTCAACGGCGATGTTCAGGCCTATCGATTCCCCCTGACCGGTCGGTATCTGAAACTGCCAAGATCCCGTTTGCCCATAGGCATAGTGAAAGGCGATCATACAGTCATTGCCGATTTCCTGGGAGTATCCCTGGTAGACCAGCCAGGCGCGGCAGCGGGTGAAGAGGATCCGACGGTCTTCCGGAATCCTTGGGTTCAGGTTGGCGGCCAGCAGGGCATCATATCGGCTGTTGAGGTCACCCCAACGGATACTCGCCCGCAGCATGCCACCACGGCCATTGGTACCCAGATATAGATAAGACCTCTTCAACAAATCCGGCCGACTGAAAACGCGTTTCACCTTTACGTCTTCAGGTTTGGCTAAAAACAGCAATGGGGCTTGGATGTGCCGGGTACCTTCACGGTCGTAAATACGGATTTTCAACGTCATAGAACGCTGTTTGCGCGCCGGCTCGGGGGGCGCGACGAGAGCAAAGTAAGTTCCATGTTCCCCAGGTAGGCCTTCCTCACATCTATGCGTGACACCTTTGTTCAAAATTTCCGAACGAAAAGGGGCATCGACTTGAATCAAGAGAAAGTGTCCCGGCGGCAACATGACCTCTCGAAATTGATCCTGCGGCCAGTGCCAGTTGATGACTTTCGATTCACGGCCGACCGGATTGAGTTGACGGCAAAAAGCCCTTGGGTCACGTCTCAATTGTCGCGCCGCTGAATCCGGTTCGAACGACCCCAGATCACCGAATTGATTATGGTATATAAACACTTCCAGGGCCTTGGTACGATATCGCTGCCATAATACCCGATCGGGTTGTTGCCCAAAACGATTGACAGCGCGATTGACCCGCTCCAGATCAAGTTCATCCTGTGAAAGACACAGGACCTCACCAGGATTCAGCTTGAAGACGAACAGATCAGCCGATCCTTCGGCCGTTACCCAGTTGCCAGTCAAAAGGTCCAGGAATCGTGAATCTGTCATACCCGTTGCTTCAGCATTCCAGGTCGCAGCGACCGCCGCCTGATCATCAAGATTGACGAGAACGACCAATTTTTTACCGGATGTTTGGTGGGAGCGCAAAAGAACCAGAAAATTTCCTTCGCCATGCTGAACCATAGTGCTATTCGTACCGTCACCGAAGACCGGATGGTCATACAAAAGGGCATTGAGGCGGCGGATATCGCTGACCTGATTGGTGGAGGAATCCCAGTTCAGGGGAGCGGCATCATGAACATTGATTTTTTCGGTTGCGAACCATTCCACTCCGTTGGCAAAACCAAACGCGCCGTTGTGGGAAAAAAGCGCGCAAAATGCGGTGCGCATGCGGGCATAGCTATTCGACTGGGCGGCCAGCCGGAGGTTGTCATGCGTTTCGGCAAAATGGACCATGATTCCGTCATGGGTTGAGATTTCGTCGACTCCCGGCAGAAAATGTTCGATTTGGCTGCGGTCATAATTTTGAAAGAGTTCGGAATAGGCCCAATTGAACCCTGCCCGATTGAGGAGATCCCGGGTGACCGAAAGTTTGCCTCCCAAACCCTCGAGGAAAAAAATCGTGTCCGGAAACTGGGCCCTTATACGGGCAATGATATAAATCCAGGCATTGATCGGAATCATGTAACCGGCATCGCAGCGGAAACCATCGACCCCCCTGCGGCACCAGGTCAGGAGTACCTCCGCCATATACACCCAGAGGTCCTTTTGAGAATAGTCGAGCTTGGTGAGATCCTCCCAGCGGACGCCCCAAGCCCCCGGAACCTCGATCTGGCCGGAATCGTCCCTCACCAGCCATTCGGGATGGGATTCATGCAAACTTGCGGCCCAACCGGTATGATTGATAGCGATGTCGATAAGTAATTTGGCATGTCGTGCGTGAACGGCATCGACCAGTTCTATGAATTGCTCCAATGGCGTTGCCGTTGGATCAAATTCAGCCAATGCTGGGTCAACAGCGGTAAAGCTTAAAGCAGCATAGGGGCTTCCGAATCGTCCCATCCGCCCGTATGTCGTCGGTGTAGGGTGAATGGGTAAGAGTTGGAGGAACCGGCACCCAAGTTCTCCGATGATAAAGTCCAATTTTTTGATCAAATCGCGAAAGGTACCGGACGGGGGAATAACGGAGAATCCGGCCTGATCCAGGGCGACAATTTGTGCTGGGTTTACAGGCGATTGGAACGCGCCCGATATATTGGGCCCGAACTGCCGCACAAATGCATTATAGATTATGTTCGCACAACATGTGTCTGCGGGCGCGACGTTGACCGCGGTATTGTTTCCGGGGGGCCAGGCGGGTTCGTCGTCGTGTTCCCCCAGAAAGAAGCATTTGGCTTCAAAGTGCCCGATCTCACACAGCGGGAGGGTGATGCGAAATTGGTTTGGGGCAATCCTGACCATGGGCCAGTCGAACCAGTCGCGTCCCAGGGGAGCCTCTTCGTTGTGGACGTTACGGATTATTTCCTGGCGGGAGGTCGCTGCGGATCCGATGTTGGCTCTCAGCCAGGCTTTTCCCGGATGGGGTTGATCCAGGGTCAATGTAAATGTCTGTGTATCTCCACAGAACTTCAGAAGATGCAAGCCGGGATCCGGTTTTTGTTCGAGCCAATCGTTTACGGTCATGGCCAGTCAGCTTCCTGTTGCGATTCACCTGTTGTGCGGCAGGAGAAAGAGCAGATCATATACGGCAGTGTGCACTGATAAGAAAAACGCACGTTAAAAATTGAGATCCTGGTCGATGACAGTACCGTGTTTTATGACCGCACGGGTGTTCCGTCTGTTTGTGATGCGAACGTGACCGGAAATGGTAACGCTGCCCTCGAAGTGCACATCACCTTCAACAGTCAAGGCATCACAGTCGACGAGAGAGGGTACGCCATCATTGAAACGATGTTCCAAAAGATCAATGTTGCCGTAATAGCGGGGATCAAGATCGATGTGAACTGTTTCGGGTCGACCATTCTTAATGCGTTTCGGGTTGATCCGGAGACTGCCGCTATTTTGATCGAACTCAAAACAATCCGATCGTACTGCCAGAAGGTCGTTGCATTTTTTCACCGGCAGGAAACGTGAGCGCGGAACTTTGACCGCTGAAGCGCCTTCGAAAAGTGATATCGCCGCACCCATTGCTGTTTCAACCTGGTAGACTCCGGGGCTGGTTACATCACGCGGATCAAGTGTTTTCGGATTGAGGATCATCGGTAGATGGACGGCTTTTTTTCTTATAATCAGGTCTTTTAAATACGCTAAATTGACCCAGATGTTGTTGGTATTGAAAAAACAATAGCGGTTCATGTCCATGCAGGTGGACAGTTCTTCTTCAGGACACTGGGCGATTTCTCTCAATATAAGCTGTCCGTTTTTCAGCCGGGCCAGGTGTCCCCCTTTGACATCGGCGATTGTTTTTTCGGCGACCTCCATCATGAAGGGGAAGTTGTTTTCGGTAAAGAAGCCCAGCAGATCGGGGTCCATGTCGGCGCCGAGGTTGTCCGAATTAGAGATAAACGCGTAAGTTATTCCGTCGTCCAATAATTTTTTTAGCAATCCGGAAGAATAAAGAGCCGTATAAACATCACCATGTCCGGGGGGATTCCATTCAAGAGCCGGGTTTTGGGGCCAGACGGCCGGTCCGAGACCGTCCTGTAGAATCTTGGGAAACTTGTGCTGTAAAAATGTCAGCGCCGTGGCGTTAGGATCGATACTTTTCAGCGCGGAGAGCGTTTCCGAGTGGGTGTTGAAACTGTTCATCAGAGCGAGCTTGACACCCCTTTGACGGGTCTGATGAACGATAATTTCGAGAAACGATTTTCCATCTTTCACCTTCAGGAGGCTTTTGGCACCGGTCAATCCCATACTGGTTCCCAGCCCGCCGTTGAGTGTAATCCGCACGGCTTTTCCAAAACTCTTAATTCCGCAGGTCCTGCAATGCGTAAGGTTTTCTGAAGATTCAATGGTACCGGGTGCCACAGGCTCAATATCGTGATCGTAAATTAAGCCTGTTTCACCGGTGGCGACTTTGCGGTAATAATAACGGAAAAGATCGGCCACCACCGATGGCAGCCCGGCCTTTTTCAGTTTGGCGTCAAAAGCGGGAAGTTGCTTCAAGTCTTTATCTGGTTTCATTGGATGACGACATCCTTTATTATACTTTCCTGACAGACGGCAAAACAGATCTTCTCACACTACTGTTTCAATCCAGCCCATGGGATCCGCATCGTGACCGTATTGTATATCGGTGATTGCGGTGTAGAATTTATTGGCGATGGGGCCGACCGACCCGTCACCTATCTGGTATGCCTGATCACCGTACTTGATTTCACCCACCGGTGAGATGACGGCAGCCGTTCCTGAGCCGAAGATTTCACTCAGCTTTCCATCACTGTTGGCTTTTAGCAGCTCGTCGATACTTATCAACTTTTCGGAGACGGGCATTTTCCAATGTCGGGCCAATTGGATGACCGAATCTCTGGTGATGCCGGGGAGAATGCTGCCGTTCAGCGCCGGTGTAATGATTTCTCCATCAATGACAAAAAATATATTCATGGATCCAACTTCTTCGAGATACTTCTGCTCGACACCGTCCAACCACAGAACCTGAGTGTACCCTTCCTTGTGGGCTTCGTTTCCGGCCAGGAGGCTAGCCGCATAGTTGCCAAGAGTTTTGGCTTCGCCGACACCACCTCGCACAGCTCGCACGAATTTTCGGGTCACCCAGATTTTTATCGGGTTGAAACCTTCGGGATAGTAAGCACCCACGGGAGAAAGAATGATGAATAACCGGTAGGTGTTAGACGCCCTTACACCCAGGAAAGGATCTGTGGCAATAATTGCCGGCCGAATATAGAGTGAGGTTTCGGGTGCCTGCGGCACCCAGTCCCTTTCAATAGATATGAATTGTTTCAATGCGCCCAGCAAAAAACCTTCATCAATTTCGGGAATGCAAAGGCGCCGGGAGGAACGGTTAAGGCGTTTAATATTGTCCCGCGGACGAAAAAGCTGTATGCCGCCGGTTTTTGACCGGTAGGCTTTTAGGCCTTCAAAGACGCCCTGCCCGTAATGCAGAACCATCGTCGCCGGATCCAGAGCGATTGGGCCGTAAGGTTCAATACGCGGATTGTGCCAACCTTTGTCCGGTGAATAGTCCATATTGAACATGTGGTCCGTGAAGAATGAGCCAAATCCGAGTTTGTTGTCATTCGGTTTTGGTTTCAGCTGGTTGGCTTTCTCGATGGTTAGTTGCATTTTTCCTCCTTCTTGTTGACCGCATGCGTGCGTCATGGGATTCGAGTGATGAATACATCGCGTATGGATTGTATCGATATTATCTAGCGATATAGTAGATTTAGAGGTTAAATCAAGACCTATTTTGCCGGTATCAGCCACAGAGCAAAGGTTTTCAGGCGCGGAGCCATCAATTCGAAACAGTACTACATCTCAGCGCATCGCTCAAGGTTGACATGGCGCTATGCCTCAGTTAATGTCCCCGGGCATATACAATTTCTTTTAATGAACGCGCTTCAATTTCGAGAGAAAGGCCCAACATGGAAAAAACGGAAGACAAAACAGATATAGAACCGATTCGTCTCAGCCTTGACAATCGTTTCAAATTTAAATGTCATAAAGATGTTGCCTGTTTTACTAAATGCTGTCGCGGCATCAATATTGTTCTGACCCCCTACGACATCATTCGTCTCAAAAATCGGTTACAGCTGCCATCGGACCAATTTTTAGCGATATACACGGATCTTCAGCTTCTCGACAAAACGGATCTGCCTGTGGTGACACTCAAACTTTTAGACGACGAGCAGCAATCTTGCCCCTTTGTAAAAGATGACGGCTGCATGATTTATGAAGATCGTCCCTCAGCCTGCCGGTACTATCCGCTGGGTGTTGCTTCGCTGAGTTATCAGGAAGGTGCAGATAATTCTGGTTTCTATTTTTTTGTCAATGAACCCCACTGCCTTGGGTTCGAAGAGGAACAGGTCTGGACTGTCCGTGAATGGAGAGAAGATCAGGGCATCGATGTCCGTGACGAGATAAACGCCGAATGGACTGACCTTGTGGTCAGGAAGCGGTCCTTTCCGCCGAATGTAAAACTGACCGAGAAGACCAAGAAGATGTTCTTCATGGTCAGCTATGATATCGACACGTTCAGGTCATTTATTTTTGATAGTTCCTTCTTATCCCTCTATAAAGTCGATCCCCAGACACTGAATGCCATCAGGGAAGATGAGATCGCGCGGTTGAGATTCGGGTTGAAATGGATGAAGTGGCTGCTGTTCAAACAGGGGGATTTTCAAGTCGATGACGAGGAAGTTGCAAAACGCCAGATGAAAAATTCATAGCCATCTCTTCTTGTGCTATATAGTATATCAGCTGGTTATGCCGTTTCCGATCACCCCTTCCGCTGCCGTTTCGAAGATTTCAAAATCTTCCCTCCCGTATTTATCGGCATAGAGCGCAGACTTCGATAGAGCGCATAAAAACGGATTGTCCCACCGACAATCGCCGATGGGACAATCCGTTTATACTGTTGCAAACGCGATGGCTAGTATTCACTGTAGCATAGATTTTCCCAAATCGCCGGGTTTTCCAGGCGTTCTGATATATCGACTTTAAAAAAATCTTCCACGGGTGCCAAGATCTCGGGATTCTTTGCCTGAATGGTTCGCGCCGCTGCAAGGACGGTCTCGATCCCCTGGCGGGTCATTTTTCCCAAAGGCTGGCGGCACCCGCCCGAGGGCATCCCCAGAATGGTCATCAGTGCTTTGATGGCCAGTGGGTTACGGGCCCGGCAGACAACATCACCGAAAGGCGTTTTCTCCATGGTTTTTACGGTCACCAAATCAAATAAAGGCTTCAGGGCAGCGGACAACTTTAGCGCTTCGTTTTCCTCTCCTTGCTGCAGCAGCTTTACCATGCGAACGACGGCTCCGGGGGCCACATTACTGGCGACGGAAACGACTCCGGCCGCCTTGATCTGTGAATCGGTCATCATGGTGACCGTCATGCCGTCGTCGCCGGAAAGAATGGTAAAGTCCGGTCCGCAGCAGGCCCGCGTGCGTTTCATGTTATCGAGATTACCGGTGGCCTCTTTTACTGTGCCGACATTCGGATAGGCCTTTCTGAGCAAAGCCAGATCTTCCGGTAAAAGCTGGGCACCCGTTCGTCCGGGGATGACATAAGGGATGACCTGGACTTCTGGAAAAGCCCTCGCAACCGGCGCAACGTATTCATTTCTAATTTCCAGGGAGCTGGGACCATTGTAATAGGGATCGACCAGAAGGACCGCATTGACCCCTGTTTTAACGGCATGTTCGGTCGCCACCAGAGCCTCGCGCGTGTTGTTACTGCCGGTACCGGCAATACAGAGGCATTTATCTCGGGTGCGCTTGGCAACGGCTTCGACCACGAGGTTGTGTTCCTGCCAGGTTAACACCGGACTTTCTCCGGTCGTACCGACGGCCAGAACCCCATTGATGCCATTGCGTATTTGAAAATCAACCAGCTTGTTGAGACCGTCGTAATCGACGGTGTCACCGGCAAACGGCGTGATGATGGCTGTGTGGGATCCTTCCAGCATGGTCCCCCCTTTCTGTGCAAGGTGTCAGGATAATCGATACGGTAGAGAAAAGGGGGGTGCTTGTCAAGTCAAAATGCGTCTGATTAAAATAAGTTAGCACAGAAAATGCTTTCGGCGACGCCTGGCATATGTTGACTTTCCGCACCAAGCATATTACAAGAAAGATTTTCTAAAATTAGCGACGGATGATCTGGGTGCCCCGATAATTGGGTGGTTCATCTAATCCGTTTTTTTGAACAAGGAGATCAACACGCTATGGCACAGGCAAAAAATGTTCAGGAATACATCGCCAAGCAGCGGACCGCTATCGCTTCCAATCCCGATTGTGGCGTATCACATTACAACCTCGGGGTCGCCCTGGCGGGGCAGAAGAAGTATGACGAGGCCGAGAAAGAGTTTCACAAGGCGATTGAATGCAGTTTCAATCTGGCGGAAGCATACGTGCAACTGGGCGGGATCAGTTTACAGCGCGGAGACATAGAAAAGTGTCTGAACTACAACAGGCAGGCGGTCAAGGTGCGGCCCGGGTTCTCCGAGGGGTATGGTAATATCGGATTTGTCGAACTCCAACGGGGAAATATCGACGAGGCAATTACGGCTCTGGAAAGGGCCACTTATTTTAATTTCCGATTTGTGCAGGGATTGACCACTTTGGCCAATGCCTACCTGATGAAGGGCCGGATCGATGACAGCATCGAAACCAACCTGAAAGTCGTCGAACTTCAGCCGGGTTTTGCCCCAGCCCACAACAATCTCGCTATTGCCTACCTCGAAAAGGGACAATATGCTAAAGCCGTGACACACGGCGATAAGGCTGTCGAACTGGGCTACGCCGTTGCTCCGGAAATATTAAGCGAAATTGAACGCAATCGCCCGTAAGCGTTGATTTGGTGTAGAGTAAACCGGCACGTATTCGTCCGTTCAATTGTACCCTCGAATTTTTGCTGTAGCCGCACTTTTTGCAAGTAACAGGTACGAAAAGCCCAATGTTTATCGACCTGTGGCCCAACTCCGGTGGGTTGCCCAGGGACGCTTTTATGCCGCAAACGACATTCTTTCTATTTGCAAACGACGCCCCCATCGCGGAAAACGATCCGGTTTGGAACCGGGCCCTCCCCACCACTCCCCATGAGATCCTACACCCGGATGCAAACGGGCGAGATTCAACGACAACCTATGGTGCGTATTTCACTGCGATTCGTAGCTTTATCGAACGGGATCGCTTTTCGAATCTGGCCTGCGCCATTCGCGATCAAACCGGGCAAACTGTCACCGCCCGGGACCTGGGGGCCATAAATATCTGTCTCGAAAAGCATGGTCAGTATTACCATCCCGCCCGGTTGACCGTTGATGTTGACGGTCGTCAATTATATTTTGTCATCAATGTGGCCGTGGCAGCTATCGGGCGATCTTACCTTCCACAGGATTTCGTCAACATCCGTTCGCTCAACCACCGCTTCCCGTATCAATTTCTGCCACAGGTGTATTCAAGCGGATCGGAGCTTCTACCGGATGGCTCTAACCGGGTGGAAATGTTTATCGGGCAGTGGCTGGATGGATACCACGAGTTCCATCTTTCGGGAAAGCCGGCCGAAGGAAACGACCGACTCCTCGTCTGGGATTCTCTGAACGGGGTCCACCGGCTATCCAAGCAGGACCGTTGCCTTGTTTACCATCAGGCCGCACAGATCCTAACCGCATACTACAATTTGGAAACCTTCGAGCAGGTGTTTTCCTGGCACCACTCTGCCGGCGACTTTATCGTTAAAACCGAGGGTCGGAATGTCAAGGTGCGACTAATAACTGTCAGAAAATACGCCCCCCTTTTCGATGGGACAGGAACCGATGCCGAAACAATCTTCCAGGCCCTGTTGATCTTCTTGCTCAACCTTACCCTAAAGATGCGGCTGGACCGCCTTGACGGCGTAGGTGCGATGGCCTGGGCGGGTGATGCCGCCGTTGCGGCCGCACTGGATGGGTTTTTCGACGGCCTCTTGCTCCAGGTTGACAGCCATCGCATTCCTCAAGAGCTGCCGGAAATTTTCGTTGCCTATCTGAAGTCGCTGACCGGTGCAGAGTCCAATGCTTTGCTTGAGGCCGTCTTCGAGCGGTCCTTCAGGCAGACACATGAGAGCAAAATGATTCGCAAACATTTAAAGCATCATGGCGAAACCTTGTGCCGCGCGATCAATCTCTTGCCGCGGAAGAGAGGGCAACCGCAATATAAAGTGTATCAGTAAACGACCCACCACAAATGGGTGAAAGTCACGGCGGGTTTCAATCATTTCATCCGTTGACCCCTGTAATCTCGAGCTTTTTTATTGACAAGGGCGGTCAATCATTTTATATCTGCCCCTTGCAATTTAAATACATAAACATGATACCCACGCGATAGAATAAAATCTGTGAGAGGAGGTGACAACGAACGCCCGCCGGGGCATCACAGCGTTGAAATAGAGGTTTAACGGTTAATTTTCTTTTAATTCAATGGAGGTAAAAAGATGGCGAAACATAAAACCCCTTTGCTGGACCAGCTTGAGTCTGGGCCGTGGCCAAGCTTCGTTTCGGACCTGAAATTCCAGGCCGAAAAACGGGCCAAAAACGCCGAAGGCATCGAATTCCAGGTTCCCGTCGATGTCGTCGATGACCTTTTAGGATTGCTGGAGCTCTCCTTTGTGGACGGGGAGACGCACTGGAAACACGGTGGTATCGTCGGTGTTTTCGGCTACGGCGGCGGCGTCATCGGGCGTTACTGCGACCAGCCGGATAAATTTCCCAGTGTGGCGCACTTCCATACCATGCGGGTCGCTCAACCGGGCGGCAAGTTTTACACGGCCGACTTTCTGAAGCAGTTATGCGACATCTGGGACTTTCGCGGTAGCGGCGTCACCAATATGCACGGTTCCACCGGGGACATCATTTTTCTGGGGACCACCACCCCGCAGTTGGAAGAAATTTTCTACGAACTGACCCACAATATGAACCAGGACCTGGGTGGATCCGGCTCCAACCTGCGGACCCCCGCCGACTGTATCGGCCAGGCCCGTTGTGAGTATGCCTGCTATGACACCCAGGCACTATGCTACACCCTGACCCAGGAATACCAGGACGAGCTTCATCGTCCGGCCTTCCCCTATAAATTCAAGTTCAAGTTTGACGGCTGCCCCAACTGCTGCGTGGCCTCGATCGCCCGGGCGGACATTTCCTTCATCGGGACCTGGAAGGACGACATCAAGATCGACCAGGAAGCCGTACAGGCCTATATCGGCGGTGAGATTGCCCCGAATGCCAACGACCACAGCGGCCGCGACTGGGGTCCCTTCAACATCAACAAAGAGGTCAATGCGCTGTGCCCCACGAGGTGCATGTGGATGGAAGACAACAAGTTGATGATCGACGACAAAGAATGCAACCGCTGCATGCACTGCATCAACGTTATGCCGCGGGCCCTCAGAATCGGTGACGACAGAGGCCTTTCGATGCTGGTCGGCGCCAAAGCGCCGATTCTCGACGGTGCCCAGATGGGGTCCCTGCTGGTTCCCTTTGTGAAGGCGGAAGAACCCTATGACGAGATCAAGGAAGTGATCGAGGCCATTTGGGATTGGTGGATGGAGGAAGGCAAGAACCGCGAGCGGCTGGGCGAACTTATGAAACGCCAGGGCTTCCAGAAGTTGCTCGAGGCGACCGGAATCAAGCCGGATGCCCGCCATGTGATCGAACCGCGATCCAACCCATACATTTTCTGGAAAGAAGATGAGGTCGAGGGCGGTTGGGAGCGCGATGTTGACGCATTCAGGAAAAAACACAGCAGATAGGAGGGGCAATCACCATGGCATTCATATCATCTGGATATAATAAAGATAAACCGATGGAAAACCGCATCAGCGATATCGGTCCCCGAAAATACGACGAATTTTACCCCCCGGTCATTGCCAACAACAAGG
This sequence comes from uncultured delta proteobacterium, assembly GCA_963848135.1. Classification (GTDB taxonomy): domain Bacteria; phylum Desulfobacterota; class Desulfobacteria; order Desulfobacterales; family SG8-13; genus JARFQH01. The sequence continues at coordinate 414,165 of CAWKCK010000003.1, read as the reverse complement.
GCAAATGGCTGTATCACGAGGTTCTGAAACCCGGTGTTCTGGTACATGTGGCCGAGTCCGGAGACAAGGTATTTACCGTCCGTTGTGGCGGTGCCCGCTTGATGAGCACCGCTCTCATTCGTGAAATTTGCGAGATCTCGGAGAAGCATTGCGATGGCTACGTCCGTTGGACCACCCGCAACAACATCGAGTTCATGGTCGACAACGAATCGAAGGTCGATCCGCTGGTCAAAGACCTGGAAAGCCGCAAGTTTGCGGCCGGCAGCTACAAATTCCCGGTGGGCGGCACCGGAACATCGATCACGAACATTGTCCATACCCAGGGATGGCTCCACTGCCACACCCCGGCCACAGACGCCTCTGGTCCGGTCAAGGCCGTCATGGACGAGATGTTCGACTACTTCAAATCCCACAGCATGCCGGCCAAATTGCGTATTTCTCTGGCCTGCTGCCTGAACATGTGCGGTGCGGTTCACTGCTCCGACATCGCCATTCTGGGCTACCACCGCAAACCGCCGATGATCGACCACGAGTATCTCGACAAGATGTGCGAAATTCCCCTGGCGATTGCGTCCTGCCCCACGGCGGCCATCAAGCCGTCCAAGACCGAAGTGGGTGGTGCCAAGGTCAACAGCGTCGCCGTCAACAACGATCGCTGTATGTTCTGCGGCAACTGCTACACCATGTGCCCGGCCCTGCCGCTGGCCGACAAGGAAGGCGACGGTATCGTCATCATGGCGGGTGGCAAGGTATCCAACCGCATTAGCGCACCGAAGTTCTCCAAGGTTGTCGTGGCATTTCTGCCGAACAACGCGCCGCGTTGGCCCGAGACAACCGCGGTCATCAAGAAGATCACCGAGACCTATGCCGGTGATGCACGGAAGTACGAACGTCTGGGCGAATGGGCTGAACGCATTGGTTGGGAGCGGTTTTTCGAGAAGTGCGAACTCGATTTCACCCATCACCTGATTGATGATTTCCGCGATCCGGCTTACTTCACTTGGCGCCAGACCACTCAGTTCAAGTTCTAGATTAGTAGCCGAATATTTCAGGGGGCACCCACCATGCCCCCTGAATTCTCTGAAAAGGGGTTGATATGGAATACGAAGAGGCAAAACAGAAAATTGTCGAAGCGCTGATGAAGAAGCAGAAAACCAAGTCAAAATTCTACTTCAACGATTTGGCCAAAATCCTCGGGTCCAAGCCGAGAGACGCTAAGAAAATAATCAATAAATTGGTTCAGGAGCAGGTGCTGGAATATTGGTCCAGCGGAAGCACGTCCATGTACGGTCTTCCTGGAACCGGCAAACAGGCCGGGGCTGAACACGAAGACTAAGAAAGAGTGTTTTCCATCTATAACCCGCAACCATAGAGCGTATCGCAGTCTGCTTATTGAAATACACCGATGCCGCAGGATGGTTTCGTGTTCCCCAGAATAGTAATGTCGGCCTTGCGCGGCGGATCGGGAAAGACCATCCTTTCCATCGGAATCATTGCTGCACTTCGGCGGCGTGGAAACGCGGTTTTACCGTTTAAAAAGGGTCCGGATTACATCGACGCGGGCTGGCTTGCCATGGCGGCGGGTCAGCCTTGTTATAATCTCGACACGTATATGGTTCCGCCACGCCGAGTTCTATCGTCCTTTCTGACCCGATCCTCCCCCCATGCCATTTCTGTCATCGAAGGCAATCGTGGCCTTTACGATGGGATCGATATCGACGGCTCCACCAGTACCGCTGAACTCGCCAAATTACTCCATGCCCCGGTTGTGCTTTGCCTTGACGTGACCAAGACTACCCGTACCATGGCCGCAGTGGTGGCGGGATGTGATCAATTCGATCCTGATGTTACCATAAAAGGCGTGATCCTAAACCGCGTGGCCGGGTCGCGACATGAAAACATCCTGCGCCAGAGTATTGAAGTCCATTGCGGAATTCCCGTTTTGGGTGCGGTGCCGAAACTCAGGAAACAGGATTTTCCGGAGCGACACATGGGGCTGGTCCCCACACCGGAGCACAGTTGGGCCCAGGAGTCTGTGGAGGCCATCGCAACGGTCGTCGAACAACGTGTCGATCTCGTGGCACTAATGGATATCGCCGGCAGGGCACCCGCCATTCAACCGGTGAGCCCGCAGATCGACATTCGGGCTGCGGATCCGAAGCCATTGTCGGAAGTGAATCGCATTAGACCGAAGATCGGTGTCATCCGGGATTCGGCGTTTCAGTTTTACTACCCCGAAAATCTAGAAGCACTCGCAGCCGCTGGGGCCGAAACCATTTTTTTTAGCCCACTGAAAACAGATACGATCCCGGTGGTCGACGGGATATACATCGGCGGTGGTTTTCCGGAAACCCATGCTGAAGCCCTGGCCCAAAATGCCCGTTTTCGCAAGGAATTGAAGCGCCTCGCTGAAAATGGCTTGCCGATCTATGCGGAATGCGGCGGACTCATGTACCTGGGCAGGGAGTTGATCCTGAAAGAAAAAACCTATCCGATGACCGGAGTGCTTCCCATCAGCTATGGTTTTTCAAAGCGACCCCAGGGGCACGGCTACACGGTCATTAGCGTCGAAGGGGAAAATCCCTATTTTGAAGTTGGCAGTCAGCACCGTGGGCACGAATTTCATTATTCCCGTGTCCTTGCCTGGGAGGGTCAGGATGAGGATCTTGTTTTCAGAATGGAACGCGGTAACGGAATATGGAAGGGTCGAGATGGCGTTAGCTACAGGAATGTCCTGGCCACGTACACCCACCTTCATGCCCTCGGATCGCCAGGATGGGCCGCGGCCGTCGTTCATGCGGCAAAAGTATATCGACGGAAATCTGATTCGTAACTTTGGCTACGATTTCACTATCGGATCCGTGCGGCCCCCCATCTCATGACAAAGCCATCTGACTCCCCGAATTTACCTCTCAGATATGCCTGCCGAGAGAAAAGATCGCGGGCTCCCTCTTCTATCCTCGATAAACGGTTCGGTGACGTTCAGGCGGCCGCGGTGGATTACGTGGCCGAAAGTCTCCAAAAAGTCAGCGCTGGTGCGCTGAAAAAATTCATTTCCGATCGCTTCAAAATTTCATATTCGGTTGCTCGCCGGATCATCAGTGACCTGGTGACCAGGGGTGAACTGTCCTACACCTATGAATACGGCAGCAGTTTTCTGGAGGTGTCTTTGCATCGACCGATGCGGGTGGGTCATCGGATTTTTCTCATGCCTTCTGGATGGGTGGCCTCACCGGTCGAGAATGATGATAGCGTGGCGCTCCGGGTGCAGCCCGGTGCGGCGTTTGGCTGCGGCCGACATCCCACCACTCGCCTGGCGCTACGCGGTCTCGAGGCGGTTTTCCAGAATAACATTAAGTGGCGGAAATCCGGGAGAGTGACAGTGGCTCTGGACATCGGCACCGGATCGGGTATCCTGGCTATTGCCGCTCTAAAACTGGGAATCAATCGGGCTGTGGGGGTCGATCGGGATGCCTGCGCCAGGGCCGAGGCGACAGGCAATGCACAGCTTAACAATCTCGAAACGCGGTTCTCTGTTACGGACGACCCTCCGCATCGCTTGGTTCCTACCGCGCCATTTAACCTAATAATAGCCAATTTGCGATACCCAACTCTCTTGAGCATGCGGGAAACAATGGCCGGACTTCTTGAACCCGACGGCGCTCTGGTCCTGTCCGGCATCAAAAGTGATGAGCAAACGGGTCTTCTCAAAGCCTATTCTGAATGCCGTTTGCACAACGTTTGGTCTGAAGAGGAAAAGGGCTGGGCCAGCATCGTATTACGGCTTGGGCCTATGGCTTGATTCGGCAGCACGGGCCCTTAACCAAACAGGGTCTAAGGTTGTAAGCGCGTTGGTTCCAAAACAAATCCGCCGGTAACTGGCGATTATGTTACCGGCGGATTTGTTTATCGTTGAAGACAGGTACGAAAAATTGTGTCTTATTTCGTTTTCGGATGGCACTTAGTGCAGGTTGTGGGGGCTGCTTTAGTCTTATTGGCCTTGTTGTAGTCTTTGTGGCATCCCCGGCAATTCTCGTGGATGGCTTCGGCGTGATATTCCAGTTTCTCTTTCTTGGAGAGCTTGGGAGCATCTTTGCCCTTGGGTTTTTCGCTCGGTTTGCTGTGACAATCGAAACAACTCTTGACCTCGTCGCCGATCTTCAGGTCTGTCAGTGGTTTGCCTTTGTCGTCGTGGTGACAGGCCCCGCAGCCGTCCTTGTACTGGTCAGGCGCTTTTTTTGCGTAATCAACGGCGTGTTTTGTGTGGCTGAATTCGACGATACCTTTTTTGTGTTCCTTGTAGGCCGGGTTGTCCATTTTGATCATATCCGGCGCTTGGTTTCCGGCGTAAATGCCGGTAGCAAGAAAAATGACCGCTGCCCCGATGACCATGGAAATCAACAACGAACGTGTTTTCATAAGATGTTTCGACCTCCTTTCCGGATGAGATGAAATATTTACCGATTTATCAATAGAAGCAAAATTCGCAGGCATATCGCCTCTGACCCAACACACTCTTCTGCTCGCAGCCTGCATCAATGGCCTCCTGATTCGTCGCCTTGAATAGCAAGCCGATGGTCTCTTGTCAACGGCAATTGCCGCGGTCTGAGAGCTTAGCGCATGGCGGAGTGTATCGAAATTTTTAACCAATATACGAGTTACCGCTGGCAGTGTCGTGCATTTCGGCTTCTCTATTTGTTGATTGGACGTGTCGTGCGGAGTTTTGGTTTACAATAAATAATGTAAAGAACAATCATTTCTCAAGTGATCTGATGCGTAATTGGCAGATTTGGAGTGTGATTGCCGGATCAGTCTCCGGACCCGGCCGGGGCGGAGCCTTTATGTTCTGCATCTACGCCAGGTTTCTTCTTTCCGAACATCCGGGCACCCAAGATACTGATTTCATACAGAACCATCAAAGGCAGGGCCATCATTATTTGGGTAACCACATCCGGCGGCGTCAGTAAGGCGGCACCAACGAAAAAGAGGAGCAGTGCGTACTTTCTGTTTTTCTTGAGGAAATCAACCGATACAATGCCGAGCCTGGCTAAAAAAGTGAGCACCAGGGGCAGTTCGAAGACAAGACCGAAAGCCAGCAGCAGTTTAGCTGAGAACCCGAGGTATTCTTTCATCGAAGGCATGGGGCGGATGGTTTCGGTGGCAAAGCCGAGGAAAAATTTGAATCCCCAGGGGAAGACGATAAAATAGCCGAACAGAGCGCCCCCGATAAAGAATACGGAGGAAAGAAAAACGATCGGCAGCATGAGACGCTTTTCCCTATCGTAAAGACCGGGAGCGACAAACATCCAGAATTGATAAATGATTATGGGTGCAGCCAACATCAAGGCGGCAAGAAATGCCACCTTGAGGTAGGTGAAGAAGGCTTCCGGCAATCCGGTGAATATGAGGCTGTCACCGGGCTTCATTACTTTCACCAATGGGTGGACCAGTATTTGAAAAAGATATTCCTTAAAACCGTAAGAGAGGAGAAAACCGATTCCGACCGCAATAAAACAGACAATCAGGCGTTTACGAAGTTCCTCCAGATGGGTCGTAAAAGGAAGTTTCGAATCGTCATCCATCACGTTCCGATCCTTCCTCTTCTGATTTTCTGTGACGGTCTGGGTCGGCGGTTGTTGACGGTGGATCCGCACCCTGATTCTTTATTAGGGATGCTGAAGATTTTTGACTCGTTGTGGAAGCGGCCTGTTTCCAGGTTTCATATGAATCCTCAAGGGCCGCAACCTTTGGATCAGGTTTTTGGATGCCATCCTTGTCGGTCGCAGGGCCGTTCTGATCTTTTAGAGAGCCTTCGATGTCGGTGCTGATGTCGGTGAAACTCTTTTTGACATCTTTCAGCTCGCTGTCAAACTCCATCGAATCTTTTAGTTCGCTGGTGGCCTTTTTGAATTCACGCAGTGCTCGCCCTAAAGATTTGGCGAGATCCGGCAGTTTTTTAGGACCGATGACAATGAGCGCAATTGCCAGAATAAGCAGCATTTCCGGCATGCCGATGCCAAACATGGGTATCTCCTTGCAGATTACCGATCGTAAAGGCCGGATCTACAGAATCCGATGGGAAATTCAGTAACTTCAATTGAACCGTATCCGATACTTCAAAAGCAACATTTAGTACTGGGTTTCGCCTAAACTGTCAAGACCAATAGAAATACGGCTCTGAAATCGCTTGATTGAAAAATTGATTTTTGTTAAATTTACGCGGTTTAAAGTGATTGTCATTTCCAGCGGGGATGAGCAGGAATGATACAGGCGTTCGATCAGGAACAATTAGAAAAAACCGAATCAGTGATAAAGAACGACCTAATTGCCATCGGGGTCAAAATAGCGCTGGTGGTGGATCTATCCGGACACATTATTGCAAACAGCTGCGGCAAAGACGCGCATTGCGATATTTATTTGCTGGCGGCGCTGGCGGCTGGAAACTTCGGAGCGGTTGACGCCATGGCCAAAATCGTCGGAGAAGATGAGTTTTCCCTGCTCTTTCACAAAGGTCAGGACGAAAATCTGCACTTCAGTAAAATAAATGAAGAAATGCTGCTGATTACCACCTTCGGCAACGACGTCTCTCTGGGTTTCCTCCGCCTTAAAATCGCCGAAGCCATCGAGCGCATCCGAAAGCTTTGGTAAAACGCGACGGCTCTTTGCGAACAGATCACTGGCCGTCTTCCGGCCTTAAAATCATCATATACAAATTGCCTCGCTGGCGCATGTGCCCGGCAGCCACCTCAGCGTAAGGGCCGTTGCCCCAGAAGATATCCGCACGGCCTGGGCCGCGAATGGCACCGCCGGTGTCCTGGCTGACAACAAAGCGGTTGAAGTTTTCCCACCGAATTATTTCACCATTGCCATCGAGAATCGGTTTCATTGTTTCAATGTAAGACAGGGCGGGCAGCGGAAACAAACGAAAGTCGAGGGCAATGGAGCGGCCCGGTGTCAGTTTTACGTTAAGGAAGCCGAGAGGTCCATCTTCTTCGAGCCTGAAGAATACATAACTGGGGTTATGATCCAAGATATCACGCGTCTGCTCAGGGTGGGCCGCAAGGTAGGCACGGATGCGCTGCATTGACATTTCAGAGAGAGGTATTTCGCCCCTGTCGATCAAAAGTCGGCCAATACTGCGATAGGGGTGACCGTTGGTTGAATCATAGTGCACGTTCAAGGCTTCACCATCTTCCAGGGAAACCCGCCCGGAACCTTGAATTTGTAGAAAGAAGAGATCCACCGGATCTTCCAGCCATGCCAACACCGGGGCTTTTCCACCAAGAGCATCTTCCCCTTCTATGTCCTTGCGTTCAAAATACGGAACAACGGTGCGGCCGGCCAAACGTCCGGTGAGTTTTTCTCCGTGATACTTCGATGAAAAAGCGGCCAGGTCAACGGTCACCAAATCAACCGGACGCCCCAGAATTGGCACCCGGTATTGATTGTTGGGCAACCGTCTCGCTTCCAGGAAAGGCTCGTAATATCCCGTAAAAAGAACATCGTTATCCGGGCCGCTGCCAACCGATCGGTACACTTGGTAATGGTCGCGAATGTAACGATTTAAATCGCTCTGCGATGGCTGGGTTTGAACATACGCGAGAAAGGTTTCCAAGGACCGGATCATATGTGCAGTGCTATAGCGGTTGTCTCCGAAACGGAACTCTCTGTCGAGCGGAACGCGTTTCAGATAGGACAGGCTCTGTCGAATACTATGTTCCAATCCGTCATATTGCATGTCGTCCTCGAAGTCAGGATATCTGGCGACAGAGAGGGTCTGCAGGGGAGGTTTTTCAGGGGCTGCGCATCCGGCAAAGCATATGCCAAAGGCGATCAGGAGTGCTATCCGAACCAGGCGACAGTGGACAGAAAACACGTCGCTGGTATCCCGGTTGTACTCCGGCGGGCGGTGCTTGTTTGACGGCAGGTTCGTAGTGAACATTATTCCCTCATAGCATGTGTGGGCGAGCATGAGCCCTAAATTGTGATTGTCAACTTTGGCTTCGGTAATGACCGCTTTTACCACCCGATTTCTCAATTAGGTGAATATCGGTAATGTTCATCTCGCGATCGTGTGATTTGCACATATCGTAAACGGTCAATGCGGCTGTTGCCACGGCAGTCAGTGCCTCCATTTCGACGCCAGTTCGGCCGACCAAGCGCACGGTCGCTTCAATCTCGATCGAAGAGGTCTTGCGGTCCGGGCGAAAATCGACCTGGATGAAAGTCAATGCCAGGGGATGGCACATGGGGATGAGTCCGGAGGTCTTTTTTGCCGCCATCACTCCGGCGATACGGGCCGTTTCCAGAACATTACCCTTTGTCACGCGTCCCTCGAGTATTTTTTCAAGGGTGGTCGTTTGCATGACGATCCTGCCCATCGCAACGGCTGTGCGCTGTGTCGGTTCTTTGCCGGTGACATCGACCATGCGAACCTTGCCATCGGCGTCAATGTGAGTAAATTCAGCCATGTTTCCTCAACTATTGTTCGTTGACGTTGGTTTGAATATTGTGGACCAGACCGTTTCGGCTTGGACGAGATCTGAGGGTGAGTTTACATTAAAAAACGAAGCCAGGTGCGGGTCGACACGACGTAAAGTCTGTTCCGAAATGCGTCGTACGCGCATTTTTCTGAAAAACATCTGAATTTTCAGTTTGTCGCTTTTCAGGTGGTGATCAATCGTTTCCAGGCATCGAATCGAATATGCGGCACACAGGGGCTCCATCCCCGCGGCCGTTTCCGGTATGACCACATCAATGTCATCTGAAAGGCCCTCAAGTATTTTTTCCACGATGTCCTTCTGTAAAAAAGGCGCATCACAAGCGGTAATGAAAGCATGGGGTGTTTGTGTATAGGTGAGACCGGCATGAATTCCGGAAAGAGAACTGCGGATGGGAAAAATATCGGTAACAATATGAGCATCCCATTCCAAATATTTTACCGGATCGTTGGTGACGATAATGACATTGGCAAACATATTTCGAAAGAGTTCGTAGAGACGGTCCATAATGCGTTTGCCGCCGATGGTGATAAACGCCTTTTCCTTTCCGGAGAACCGCGTATTTAGGCCTCCGGCCAGTATGATGCCGCTACAGGTTTTATGCACACGAGACCGACTTTCAGACATTGAAATTGATTTAAAAACGATTATAGCATAGGTTAAGGATTAGGCCCACCGGCGGTTTTGTCAAAGGCCGACTTTCTATCGATATAGCGGCAATAGACGAAAAATCAATTGAAACGATAGAAGAGGTACATGACGACCATGGGTACACACGAACATAAAAAGAACGCCCCGAAATCGGTGACCATTGCGATACTGACCGTTTCGACAACCCGAACGCTTGATATCGACGAAAGCGGTCAATGGATCGAAAACCAGGCCTTACAAGCAGGGCACGTGGTTGAATGTCGACAATTGGTTTCAGACGATGCCGATGCCATCGCCGAAGCGGTGTCGAAAATCGTTCGGGACGTCCAACCCCAGGCCTTGTTAATTACCGGAGGTACAGGTATAACGGCTGAGGATGTGACTATCGAATCCCTGCGCCCCATGATTCAAAAAGAGCTGACAGCTTTCGGGCCGTTATTCGCCCAACTCAGCTATGGCGAAATTGGTTCGGCGGCCTTGCTGAGTCGAGCGATGGCCGGAGTTGTCCGCAAGACCGTCGTGTTTTGTCTACCGGGTAGTTTGAATGCCTGCCGGCTTGCCTGCAAATCTCTCATCTTCCCCGAGCTCGGCCATCTCGCTCATCACACGCAGAAACGCTGATGCAACAGACGAACCGAATGCTGACCGCTCTGGTGGCCAATCACAAAGGCGAAATTTTTGAACTCGATGGTTATGCGGCTGTGGGGATGCACGGACGTCAACTCGCACCACTTTCCATGAATAACACCGCCCCCCTGCCCTTCGGCAGCGAGCTGATGTACTTGCCTGACAGATTCCCGGTTCTATTCAACATCCGAAGAAAAAGTTTCGAACATCTGTATGAAGACCCCTATCACCCGGGTGAACCGCTCTACCCGGTGTCCGTATTTAATTCTCCGGGATTCGTTGTCCATTCAATTTGTGCATACGGAGAAAGGGAGAGCACCGGCGCCCTGCCGCTATTTTCATACGGAGCCGCCGGTTGGTTTCGAGAGGGAATCCGATCGGCGGTATTTCGGATTGATCATGAAAAAAGGCAAGACCTACGCTACATGCCGCAACAAGAGGTCACCGCCGGCATCGAATCCAAACGCCGGCAACTGCCTGACAACCGGCTGCGCCACCACTTGGAGTCCTGCGCCCAGAAATATGGGTGCCCGGCAGCAAAGAATTTTTTTCTTCAAAGATTCGAAGCCCCCCTGCCAACAGCGAGAGGCTGTAATGCCAGATGCCGCGGATGCCTTTCGCGTCAGGACGGCACTGAAATCCCCCATAGTCAGGACCGGATTGGTTTCACACCATCACCGGTGGAGATTGCGCAAGTGGCTCTGGCGCACATCAAATGTGTTGGGAGGGCTGTGGTTAGCTTCGGGCAGGGATGCGAGGGGGAACCACTTCTGGCTGTCGATGTGATTGAGCCGGCCATTCGCCTGATTCGCCAAGAAACCCGCCAGGGAACAATCAACGTCAACACGAACGGAAGTCGCCCCGAAGCATTAAAACGACTGATTGATGCCGGATTGGATAGTATTCGGGTAAGCCTCAACAGTGTGAGGAAAGAGTGCTACGACGCATACTTTCGTCCCCGGGAATACGGCTTTGCCGATGTGGTCGAAAGTATTGATTTGGCCCTGAATCGCGGGGTCAACGTCGCACTCAACTACCTCAATCTTCCCGGGTTCACGGATACCCCGGAAGAAGCACAAGCTTTGGAAGCGTTCATTCGGAGACATCCGATTCAGATGATTCAGTGGCGCAATCTGAACTTTGATCCTCTCCGGTATTGGAAGGCAATGGAAAAAGTTTCCTCACAGGGAAATGGGATCGGGATGAAGGTCCTTGTCGATAAAATAAAGAAAAAATTTCCTGATTTGCACCACGGGTACTTCAACCCGCCGAAGGAGAAATTCGGCGGGCCGAACCTGGCGAGGATTTGAGCATCCGGTGAATCGCGACACCGATTTCTTCGGCCGTATAAGGTTTTTTCACATAGGCGCCCGCACCGAGATTCTGGGCTTCCCTGACAAGTGCTGTCTCGGAGAAACCGCTGGCGATAATCGCTTTTTGATTGGGATGCAGGGCCAGAATGTGTTTATACGTCTCCAGGCCATCCATACCGGGTTCCATGATCATGTCGAGAACCACCAAGTTTACCCGGTTTGATCGAAGATAGTCCACTGCGGCCTCTCCGCTGGGCGCCGTCGCGACCTTGTAACCGATTTTCGTTAGTAATTCCGACGCAATTTCGCGTTGCTCGGCGATATCGTCGACAATCAGGATCGATTCTCCGTGGCCTTTGATTTTTTCCAGCGTAAAAGGTTCGGCTTTTTTTTCGATGGTTTTACGGGTTGCCGGAAAGTAGAGTGTGAACGTCGTTCCCTTGCCGAGACGGCTCTGCACGTCGATGAAGCCCTTGTGGTCTTTGACGCATCCCCAGACGACCGCCATGCCCAAGCCGGACCCACTGCGCCCCATAACCTTCTTGGTATAAAACGGTTCGAAGATCCGTTTGAGATCCGCACGCGAAATCCCGATTCCGTTGTCGGCGATGGAGAGCACCACGTACTCACCCGGCGGTATTTCGTCATACCCGTCTATGTGACGGTCCACATACAGGTTTTCTGTATTAACCTGTATCCGACCACCGGCCGGCAGGGCTTCAGCGGCATTGTAGAGGATGTTCATCAATGATTTTGACAGATGCACCGGTGAGCCGATCATGTTCAGCAGATTTGGGGCCAATTGAGTCTGAATCTGGACATCTGGATTGAGAGAAAGGATTTTTTCATGCTCGGGGCTGTTAAGATAGTCGGTTGCGATCTGGTTAAGGTTGATGACATCCGAAATGGCGACACCACGTCGGGCCAGTGTCAGCAGATCTTGAACGATAGCTGATGCCCGTTCACCAGATTTTTGAATCGTGAGAATCGGTTTTCTCAACGGACTATCTGCCGGTAGATCCATTAATAGCAACTCGGGATAACTCACAAGGCCGGATAAAACATTGTTGAGGTCATGCGCGACACCACCAGCGAGTGTGCCGATAGCTTGCATTTTTTCAGCCTGTTGCAGTCGAGCCTCGAGAAACTTACGCTCTTTTTCAGATTGAAGTCTTTCTGTCATATCCCGCGCGACACCGCGAAATCCAACCGGAGTGTCGTCAGTGTTTCGTATCGGCGAAATCAGTGCTTGTACGAAACATTCCGAATGGTCTCTACGGATCATTTTCCAATCCAATGCTTCAGTTGTCTGGCCGGAGCGATAGACGGCGTTGAAGGTACGAAATAACTTTCCAGCTGTATCCGCATCCATGATGCGTCTATAATTTACGCCCATGAGATCATGGCGCGAATAACCGAGCATTCGGCACGTCGATTCATTAAAAAAGGTAAGGTTCCCACTGAGATCGACTTCAAAATAACTATCATCGATACTCTCAAGGATGGTGCGGTATTTTTCTTCACTGACCTGGAGCTTTTGAAAAGAGCGGGCGTTGGTAATGCTTATGGCGGCCTGGGAGGAGACTCCCTGCAGAAGATTCATGTCGCTTTGGGTCAATAGCCGCTCCGATTTTACAGTATCGACAGCCAGGATTCCGAGCGACTCATTTTCATAAACGATAGGGACGCAAATTATTGACTTGACGCCCATTTGATGAGCCAGCTTCAGGCTTCTTTGAGATAACATGCTTTGCTTGGACAGAAGGTTTTGCAGCAGATAAGGTTTTTTATCCAAAAAGGCACGTACGAAAATTCCCTGGGCATCAGGCCGGTCTATGTGAAATTGGGTATCGCGCAATACATCTTCGTGCTCTTTGTTGTAACCATAACCATCAATGTATATCAGGCGTGTATTGTCCCTGTTGGCCAACATAATGACGCCGCGGTCGAAATCGAGCCGTTTGGCCATAATCTGCATGACGGCGGCAATCAATGCTGTGATATCTTTTACGGCGGATGTTGCCTGGCCGATTTCCTGTACCAACAGGGCATGGTTATAGCGAATGCTTAGTTGTTCGAGATGTTCCTGGGCAGCCTGTTTCTGCGTTTCAACAGTCTTGATAAGGTCTTGCTTTTCGGACTGACTTGTCATCAAGGTTAGGAGCATTATTGCCATCAAGCTTAAAAGTGCTCCCGCTAAAGCAAACCCCGGTGGCATGAAGAAAAGACTGATCAGGTTAACTAACGCGAGTCCGGCTGTTACGTAGTTGCGTGTCCGTTTCCAGACACCTGACGGCGCGTTATCCCAGGTGACGATATAGCGGCAAAAGGTCTTTCCCCGATGGAAACATGTCGGGTGGTCCACCTGGGCGAATTTACCGGTAAACACCTCTGCCATGGCTTCAAGGTTTCCGATGCGATTTTGGCACTGGTAGGGCTTTTCCTGGATGCCTGGGAGCTGGGTGCAGGTGATTTCAATCTTGTTGTGGCTCAGCTTACGGGCGGTGTTTATCGTTGCCCGGCTGAAATGACTAACCACTTTGCCGGCAGCCAGATATGCGAAGGCCGGGCTCAGATACCCTAAGAAATGCTGCTTAACCGCTCCGATCCCTTTTGAGGAACTGACATAGCGCCCGGCTTCTCTCGATATTAGGGGGTTGCCGGTCCGCTCAGAGATAATGTCATGAAACTGGTCGACCTGCACCTGAGAAAACCAATGTGCGGGATCTTCCACTTGATAGCGGGTCATTCCAGCACATTCCAGTAGAGAGTCGCAATCAATGGCCGGATAATGGGTCGCCAGGTAGCTCAAGTAGGTTTTTGTGATCCGGCTGTTGTATATTGGCCCGGTAACATCGATTTTTCCGTCGTCAACACTCATCTTTGCCTTAAGACGTGTACCCTGGTATTGTCAGCTTTAAACCATCAAGAGCATTTTCATTGGTAGCGGGGTCAAATTCCGCTATCGCGGGATCAAGCACCTTTCCATAACAGCAGATCAGATTGACCGCCCGTATTTCTTGCCGTATTCAGGTATATCGGCGCTTCTGAAAAAACGATTGTGCTGTCAAAACCTTGACAAAAGGTAATGTAAAACAGTCATTAAACCAGCGCGGCGCATACGCAGAAGTGATGCGGCTAACCGCACTCAGATATTTACAGACCGCGCCAAGCGGTTGAAAAGGCATAAAATATGCAATATACATACCGAAGAGCCATATGAAATGGATAGAAGTTAGAATCGAAATTCACGGCAGCCACGGTGATCAGGTGACCGACTTGATCGCAAGTGTATTCTATGACCTGGGGTCAACCGGTGTTGTGATCGAGGATCCTGAACTGACACCGTTCGAAGGCTGGGCAGAGAACGCTGTCGAGCGTCCTGATCGCCCTGCGGTTACCGGATACCTACCGGTAAGTAAAAGTGGCCACGAACGTCTTGCGAGACTTTACCAGCAGCAGAAGCACCTCAGCGAGGATAACGATTTCGACATAAAGTTGAAATATCGTGAAATCGACGAAGAAGATTGGGCTGAATCCTGGAAAGAATTTTTCAGGCCCGTGAAGGTCAGCCGGGACCTGATCATAAAACCATCTTGGGAAAGTGTGATCGCGGACCCTGGAACCATGGTTATTGATATTGATCCGGGGATGGCTTTTGGCACCGGTACCCACCCGACCACCATATTATGCCTCCGGTTGATTCAAGCGTTCATGGTTAAAGGCAGCACGTTTTTGGATGTTGGCACGGGGTCTGGAATTCTTTCCATCGCAGCGGCCAAATATGGTGCCGGGTCGATTGTTGCCGTTGATACAGATGAAGCGGCGCTGTCGATTGCTGCCGAGAATCTGGTCCGAAACGGGGTTCAGCCGGAGCGTTGCCTGACCATCCTGAGCCACTTGTTGAATGCGGTATCGAGACGCTTTGATATCGTGGTCGCCAACATTCTCACCAACGTCATTATAGAGCTTATCGACGACCTGCACCGTGTAATGGAACAGGGGGGAATATTTATTTGTTCCGGCATCATTCCGCAGCATAGAGAACGGGTTGTCCTGGCCATGCGAAAGCGGCAATTTGACATTCTGGCCATTGAGACTCTCGACGGCTGGGTCGGATTTGCGGCCAAACAGGGTTATCAGGATCCAATTAAAGAGAAGGTCAATATCACGACCGGATCCTGAAATGTGGTAGCAGAGTCAGGTTTTCGAGATATTATCATTGCCGGCGGCGCATAAACGGATCCACTATAAGCGTGTATCAGCACTGGATATGTTGGGGCTTAAATTTACATTGATTTCAGCAGCAAAGCATCATATATCGCTTTTATTAGCCTGAGGGTTATGTCCGGCAATAATATACGAAAAACTGAAATGGGATCAAATGAAGATAATGACAAATTTAAAAGTTGGACGGAACGACCCCTGCCCATGCGGCAGCGGTTTGAAATACAAAAAGTGTTGTCTTGGTAACAGTCCGGAAAGGCAGAACGGCATGGGGACCGTTTACGAGCGAAAGTACAAAATTCGTTTAAAGGACGCCACAGGGATCGAAGGAATCCGTATGGCCGGTAATTTGGTATTGGAAACTCTCGATCTGGTGGAGGACATTATCCGCCCCGGCACTGCCACTGAAACCATCAACACCCTGGTCCATGAATACACCCTGAAAAAAGGCGGTACGCCAGCGCCGTTGAACTACCGCGGCTTTCCCAAAAGCGTCTGTGTGTCGGTCAACGAGGTTATCTGCCATGGTATACCCGGAGAACGGCAACTTCAGGACGGTGATATTGTCAATGTCGATATTACAACGATCCTGGATGGCTATTTCGCGGATGCCAACAAAACGTATTTTGTCGGCAACCCAGGTCCGGATGCCGGCAAAATAGTCACCGTGGCACAGGAATGCCTCAGGCGGGGTATAGAGCAGGTGATGCCTGGTAATACCCTCGGTGATATCGGTTTCGCCATTCAGGAATATGCTGAACGTCAGGGTTGCTCGGTGGTTCGGGAATTTGTCGGACACGGCGTTGGGTATGAATTCCATGAGCCCCCCCAAGTGCCACATTTCGGTCGAAAGGGCGAGGGCATCGCCCTGGTACCCGGTATGGTGTTTACCATTGAGCCCATGATTAATCTCGGTGAAAAATATCTCAAAATCTTAGATGACGGATGGACGGCAGTGACCCGTGATGGATCACTGTCGGCTCAATATGAACAAACCATACTGGTCACCGAAGACGGTTATGAGAGCCTGACACCCTATGATTTTTAAAGGCAAAATGCGGGACTGCCGTCCACAAACGGATTGCTGGATACGGTTCGTCGGAAACATCCACCTCATCGATCATATGACATTTTCCCAGCATTCACCGGATGCCTTCGCTGCATCCCTTATTCAATCGCATCATCATTTTCCCGGTCACTGCAGACATGAAGCCAAGGAGGTCAAATGGCAGTAGAGCAAGGTTATGGAATTGAGGAATTTACCGGATTTGCAATGGATATTATCCACGAAGTCGGCGAAAAAGCCCTGTTTTATTATGGCAAAGGGCGACGAACCACCCGTTTTGACGAAGATCTGATCACCGAAGCGGAACTGCAGTTGTCTCAATTTTTTCAAAACGAATTACGGAAACGCTTTCCTGGACACCACCTCTTTAAAGACAACTTCGAGAGCACCGATTACTCACACGAGAAAGAGCGCTATTTATGGATATTCGACCCCCTGGACGGCGTTGCCAACTTCCAGGCTGGAATCCCCATATGGGGAAGTTCTATCGCGCTGATCGAAAACTTTTGGCCGGTATTCGGTGTTTTTTTCATGCCAGCAACCGGCGATTTGTTCCATGCCCGGGCCGGGCAGAACGCTTATTGGGGCAATGAACGGATCCAAGTTTCCGGAATCGAGACCATCAACGACGAAAGCCTATTATTGACTTTTTCACGTTTTCACAGCATTTTTACCACGAGTTTCCCGGGTAAGATCAGATCGTTGGGATGCACATCGGCCCATGTCTGTTACGTCGCGATGGGGCGGGCAGACGCCGCGATTGTCGCCAATGAGTCTTTCCAGGATCTCGCCGCGGCACGGGTGATCATCGAGGCTGCGGCCGGTAAATACTGCCGAATTGACGGCCGGGACTTCTTTCTGAACGATTACCTCAACGGCCAGAGAATAGAGGGGCACCTTATCGCGACATCTCCCGAGAAGTTGTCTCAAATCCGGGCCAGTCTGAAGCCGGTTTCATAGCCTGCGTTTGCTCGTAAATAAATGCAAAATATTAATATCTGTTTGCGCGAAAGTCGCCAATGTGATATCAATCCAACATAATATCAATGTGTTGAATTTGCACCACAGTGTAGCTGACTGAATCTTGACCCGTAACCTTGTCGAATCGCCGGGTTTTACAAAAATTCTACCTCTGTACGCGAAAACCGGTTGTGCCATACTGGAGGAGTAAATGCACAAGGATAAAAAGACCATCAAAAGGGAAATCCTCGACAAATTTCGCTCGCTGGGCATAGAGAACGACACACTGCCACCGCAATGGTTGGAAACCGACTATGTCGAAGACTTGGATATTCAGGAAAAGAAAGTCTTCAAGAAGGCCGTCAAGGAACTCGTTTCAAACGGATTGGTCGAACACACAAACGGATCAGGCTCCAATCTAAGGCTGACTCAAAAGGGTGCCGATTTAATATACTGATTCGGTGTCGGCCCTCAAATTTATTCCGCTTTGCTTTCTCCAGCATGTCTTCCGTTCCATGTCGAAGAATCACGCCGCCGTTGCATTCATCAATCCCCGATAGTGCTAAGTGATATGATGCTGTCGTTTCCATTTTGGGTCTATAAAATTCATTGAACGCCGTCCAAGTCTCTCTACCCGTGGATGTTCGCATATAGTGGTTGTCAAAAAAACGTTCCGTTATTCGAATGTTTTTTTCTACAACCACTTATACCATCATTCCGTATTTCGGAATTTTTTTGAAAGGCGGTATAAACGTCATCAAACATCCGATTTAAAGATACCCAAGGGTAGGATATTTTTTATTCTGGTTTGACCGTCGGTCGTTTATTCGGTCGCATCGATTGACTTTGTGTGCAAAAGATACCGGTCAGGATCAAAAGGGCGGCGATATATTGCTGGGGAGTGAATTTTTCATTCAAAATCAGCCAACCCAAAAATACGGAAAAAATAGGGATCAAGTTGATAAAAGCCGATGCCTGACTGGCGGGAACGCGGCTAAGTCCGAAATTGTAAAGACCATAAGCGCCGAAGCTGATGAAAGCGCCGAGGTACGCCACGGCCATTGCCCCGCTGAAATCGAACCGAACCGGCAGAATGGTGGACGGTAGAAATAAGATCGGGAAGTAGAACAGGCTGCCGACAAAAGCCTGGAATGCCGTCAAAAGAAAGGGAGAATATCGGGCAGTAAGGCGTTTCAGGGTGATAATATAGCCGACGGCACACATCATGGCGATGAATTCCAGAAAATTACCCAACACCGGATTGGGTGCATGGTCAGTGGGTTGTCCGCTCACGCTCATCCATCCGGCCCCGCAAATGGCCATTGTGAAGCCAGCCAATGTTCTTAGGGTTATCGTTTCTTTTAAAAAGATTCGAGCACCAATAGCGACCATAAGGGGCAGAAGGGCTGAGACCATGCCTGCCTGAGAAGCTGTGGTGTGTTCAAGCGCCTTGGCCTCGAAAAGGAAATAGAGGCAAGGTTCACAAAAGGACAGAAAAAGGATCGGTTTCCAATCACCGCGGTAAAGTCTAGTGCCCTTGAACTGGCGCATAAAAATCAGGAAGCAAATGCTGGCAACGCCCAAGCGGCCGAAGATAACGACCATCGGATGATAACTGCGAAATGCGAGTTTCAGGGCGATAAATGAACTGGCCCACAGAACCATGGCCGTGATGAGAGCAATAAATGGGAGCCAGTTTGAACGGGTGGATTGCAAATATAAACGTCTCTGCATTTAAGATCTTAGCCGGTGGGACACACTGGCAAGGCTCAGGATGTTTCGAGTTGTTGTTTCCAGACGTTACGGCCGAATCCTGACCGTTTAAAAATTGCCCTTTAGCATGAATTGATACAAATTGACACCACCAGCGCTGAGACACCCTTGCATCAGCTTGATTCGGTATCAATCGTTAAAAGCAATTTTCGCTGACGCGTTGCAACCTTCTGGTGCACTATCGCGTTGAATATACGGCAATCGCAATTCTTGTTTAATGGCGCCGACCGATGAATGCATGCTTCTTGACGCCGACCGGACCAAGGCATACAATACCCTTTCCAATAGAGCTGTGTGGTATGCTGTTTCCAATAATCGATGAGAATGAAAGGATTACGAGTGATGACGAAAAAATCCCCATCCTTATCAACCCGGGAGTTTTCAGAAATGACGGGCATCTCTGTCTCAGCCGTGGGTCGGTTGGTTCGAGAGGGCAAGATAAAAGGCGTCAAGGTTTCCGGAAAATGGTTGATCGACAAAAACGAAATCAAAGCCAAAGCTGTTAAGGCGCTGGCGAATACACCCGGTGAAAAGACGACCTCAATATCGGCCGGCCGGGTGCATCTGGTCCAGACAGCGCTCGGGGAAAAGGTTAATAAACAGCAACCAGAGCCGCCAGGCAAGACCTATTCCGTTGCAGAATTCAGCAAACTCACCTACCTGACCGAGAAAGGCGTCGAGGAATATTTAAATAAAGGGAGGCTCCAGGGTGTCAGGGACGATAGGGGAAATTGGCATTTGGGACATGAAAACCTTCAAAATCCCGGGATACGCCACCTGGTAAGGTAACCGATAGCGGGTTCAGTTGCGAAAAGATTTAGAAAGGGGTAACGTAGCGTTTAATTCTTCAATGTGACGTTGCTCCAGCGAGTTGATTTCGTCAATATGCATTTCAAGAATCTGGAGCATGCGGGGGTCGTAATACCGATGCAAGCTGTGATTCGCTACCGCCTCAAATCCGCGGCGGATTTTGTGAGTTGAACCGGCCCCCGGATCGAAGCACGAGATGGCATTTTCGATGGCCCACTCGATGGGGCTATAATAACACGCATTGAAGTGTAGGTGATTGACCATTTTTGCACTGCCCCAATAGCGCCCATACATTTGGTCGTTTTTAACCAAAAGAAAAGAAAGTCCTACCGGCAGATCATGGTTGTGATTGTCGTAGGCCGCCATGAGCAGTACGCGATGGCGGTAGCGATGGTACAACCCTTCGAAGAATTTTTTCGTTAGATATTTACACCCCCAAGGTCCAAATTTGTCATTGGTATGGGCATAGTAGTCATGCATCAGCGAAAAAAGATGCTGAGGAATCTGTGCACCGGTAAGAGCCTTGATTTGCACCCCTGCCTGATTGGGAGTCCGGCGTTCCCGGCGGATGTTTCGGCGCTGATTGGTATTGAACTGGGCCAGGTAGTCCTCGAAAGTCTTAAAGCCCCTGTTTTTCCAGGCATAGCTTTGATGCCGCCAACTGATGAATCCCAAATCTTCCATCTGCGCCTTCCACTCCGGGTCGACAAATAGAAAGCTGCAGCCGCTGAGTCTGTTCGTATGGCAGAACTGGTCTATGGCATTCACCATCAGTCGGGTTATCTGCGATTGATTTTCGCCGGGATCGATCAGGAACCGGTAGCCGACAATTGGCGAGAATGGGCTCATTCCCAATAGCTTGGGATAATAGCGGACACCCAGACGCTTCGCCACATCAGCCCAGGCATGGTCGAAGACGAATTCGCCGTCGCTGTGACCTTTGATGTACATTGGAGCGGCAGCGGCGAGGCGTTCACCCGACCACACTGTCAGATGAACCGGCAACCATCCGGTTTCAAGACAGACACTCCCAGAGTCCTCGAGCAGGCGAAGCCATTCCCATTCCAGTAGCGGAGTTTTCAACGGCAGAGCCAGCGTATTCCAGGCCGACTCATCAATGTCCGCTACCTTGGACTTCCATGAAATCGAATACCTTGTGCCGGATTTTGTATTCATCGTTATTTGAAGGGGTATTGAGTCTCACATGCGGGTGGTTGCGTGGCCAGGCCGTCAGTCCTGCGGCTCCATATTTAACAAAGTAGGTATCTGATGAACCCTGTCAAGCCTGGTGGTGGCTAGATCGGTATTCCTGGTGTGAGCGTCTATCGGTTCCGGCTTTTACTGGTCCGGAAGAAAGGGGGATGCCGTTTACATCGGCATATTCGTATGGGGCCTTGTTGACTCTTAAAAGCGTTCGATAATTCTTCCCCTATTGATAAATTCGGCGATACTTTCACGGGCAGCCATCAGGTTGGTCATGGCCCGGGCAAACTCATTGAACACAGGATCTTCCTCCCCCAGTGCTTCTTGCCCCGCATCAAGAATTTGTTCACCGGTGACAAGGAACAGATTGATCTGCTCCAGAAGCTCCTTACGCATTCGGTGCTTTTTTTTCTCTTTTTTAATAACCGGCAGCAACCGCTGGATCGAATATTCGACAAGTGCGTCTCGGGATGCCTGATAATTCTTGGCCGCCCGTTCAAGGCAGTCCAGCGTTCGGCGGCTAAGAACGAAGGTTTTTTGAACGCGGCTGGGTAGATCTATTTTTCCTTCCTGGACATCGCGAGCGATCATTTCGAGAGCCCTTATGTCCTCGACCAGATGATCGAAAATTGATTTCTGCTTGATACCGAGATGAATCGAAACGGCACTCATGGTCTCGATGGCCCTGGATGACAGTTTAAATGTGGCACGAACCGACTGTCGCCCCCGCAGGTCGCGTGATGACGGTTGGGGTAACTCTTTGCCGGTGAGGGCCTTGTTGTCCTCGTTATTCATACGGCCTCTCTTACAGTAGTTAATCACTACGACATTAGATTACTTAAATTTAATCAAAATTTAAAGTAATGCAATATATATTTTTATTATCTGATAGTATTCGTAGAGATTGTGCTGAACAATAACCCTGTAAATGAACCCAAATTCGTGTTGGAAGATCCGATAGACATTCTAAGTACGCACGTCTGCCTGTCTAAAAAACATACAGGCAGGCAACGAATGACCATCGTCGCCCGCCTGTGCGATTGTGTGTAAGGGGACTGTGGTTAACCGACCTCCTCATACTCGGCATCGACGACGTCTTCCTTACTATGTGAAGAATGCTTTTGGGACTCTTGAGGGCCCGGCCCGCTGGGTCCGGCTCCGGGATTTGGCGTTTGTCGATAGGCCCCTTCAGCCAGTCGGTGTGAAGAATCCCGTAGCGCTTCTGTCAGGCGCTTGATCTCATCGGCTGTTCTGCCTCTTTCCAAGGCGTCTTTCAAGTTGGTGATGGCTGTTTCTGTGGCAGACCTTGCGCTTGTTTCCAGGCGGTCTCCCAGATCATTCAAAGACTTTTCTGTACTGTAAATTAGTGCTTCCGCCGCATTGTGGGCATCCACCTGCTCGCGCTTCAGGCGGTCTTCTTTCGCGTGTAACTGAGCGTCCTTTACCAACTGATTGATCTCTTCTTTTGAGAGACCAGAGGAATGGGAAATTTGAATCGATTGCGCCTTGCCCGTCGCCTTATCTGTGGCGGACACCTCCACAATGCCATTGGCATCGATATCGAAGGTCACCTCGATTTGTGGTGCTCCCCTGGGCGCAGGGGAAATACCCACCAACTCGAATCGCCCCAGAGTTTTATTGTTGATAGCCATTTCCCGTTCTCCTTGAAGAACATGGATGGAGACCGCCGGTTGATTGTCCTCCGCAGTTGAAAATATTTCGCTTTTCCGGGATGGAATTGTAGTATTTTTTTCGATCAATCTGGTCATGACACCACCGAGAGTTTCAATGCCCAGCGATAATGGGGTCACATCCAGAAGCAGAACATCCTTAACATCGCCGGTCAATACGGCACCCTGAACCGCTGCGCCAAGAGCGACAACCTCATCCGGATTGACGCTTTTGTTGGGCGATTTACCGAAAATTTTTTCAACACGGGTCTGAACCGCCGGCATCCGGGTCATTCCGCCCACGAGGATGACTTCATCAATCTCAGCCGGTTTTATCCCGGCATCTTTGAGAGCTGTAAGGCAGGGACCTTCGAGCATATCGAGCAATGGTGAAACCAGCGCTTCGAGTTTTGAGCGGGAGATTTTCATGTTCAGATGTTTGGGGCCAACGGCATCCGCCGTGATAAATGGCAGATTGATGTCGGTTTCCACTGAACCTGACAGTTCCATCTTCGCTTTTTCGGCGGCCTCCTTAAGGCGTTGCAAGGCCATTTTATCCCCCCGCAGGTCAATCCCCTGTTCCTTTTTAAATTCATCTGCAATAAAATCGATCAGTTTGAGATCGAAATCTTCACCGCCCAAATGGGTGTCACCATTTGTGGCTTTGACTTCAAACACGCCATCACCGATATCTAGAATGGAAATATCGAACGTGCCGCCACCAAGATCGAAAACGGCGATTTTTTCGTCTTTATTTTTGTCAAGACCGTAGGCCAGGGAAGCAGCGGTTGGTTCATTGATGATTCTCAAGACGTTGAGTCCGGCGATTTTTCCGGCATCCTTGGTGGCCTGCCTCTGGCTATCGCTGAAGTAGGCCGGAACTGTGATGACGGCATCTGATATAGCCTCACCCAGATATTCTTCGGCTGATTTTTTGATGTTCGATAAGATATATGACGAAATTTCAGCCGGACTATACGTTTTGCCACGCAAGTTGATATGGACATCTCCGTTGGGGGCTTTTTCGATTTGAAACGGTAAATTACGCGCATCTCCCTTAACCTCAGCAGATTCATACATTCGTCCGATCAATCGTTTAACACCGAAAACAGTATTCTCGGGGTTTGTGACGGCCTGCCGCTTGGCTATTTGGCCGACGAGCCGCTCGCCCTTGTCCGTAATGGCGACCATGGACGGCGTCGTCCGACCACCTTCAGCGTTGGTGATTACGGCGGCTTCCCCGTTCTCCATTACGGCGATGCAGGAATTGGTCGTACCGAGATCTATACCGATAACCTTACTCATTGCATATTCCTCCTTATTAAGGAAAGGTCGTAGATAGAATCCGATGGTTTCTATAAAAAATGATTCCGTGGCCTTTCCGTATTTTTATTACCACCAATATATAATCGAAAAAGAATTAGTCAATATAATATATTTATATAAACTGTATATTACTTAATATAATTTTAATCATTAATAATGATTGGCACTGCGGGTGATCAATTTAATAGAGGGGGTTATCCCGTTTCCCTTGTATTCTGGAGATCAATGGTTACGTTAACCTCTAAAATGTCAGTAGCTTAGTGAATTTTTATGAAATTCGGAAAAAACAGGAAACGGTCGTAATCAGTTCCCTATCCGGCAACAACATATGTGCCATACCTGACGCGCGATAGGAAATAGGGTATCCATTCCTCAACAACTTCCAATAAAGAGAATACGCTTCAATGTTAAAAATTCTCAAGACTATCGGAAAAGTGATCCGTTCTTTTTGGCATGCCGTGACGACCCTGCGGCAAATCGTCTTTAACCTTTTCTTTTTGTTGCTGGTATTTTTTCTTGCGGTTTTATTGGTTTCGAGTCTAGTGAAAAGCGTACCCCAAAAGGTCGCACTGACACTCGCTCCGGCCGGTAAAATCGTTGAACAATCCGCTGAACCCTTGCTTATAGACCGCGTCTTGGATGTATCCACAGGTACCGAAACCGTACTGCGAGATCTTATCGACACCATCGATCATGCCCGAACGGATAATAATATCAGCGCCCTGGTCCTCGAGTTAGAAAATCTGGGATCTGTTGGGATCAGCCAGCTGCAGGAAATTGGCGCGGCCCTCACCCGCTTCAAAGAAAGTGGCAAGACGGTTATTGCCAGCGGAAACGGGTTTAACCAGCAGCAATATTTTCTGGCTGCGCACGCCGACAAACTTTACCTTCACCCCATGGGTCAGGTCTGGCTCAGCGGATTCGGCGTCTACCGGCAATATATTAAACATGCGCTCGACAAACTTCAGGTCGACTTTCATGTTTTCAGGAAAGGAACTTACAAATCTGCTTTGGAACCCTTATTACGCAATGATATGTCCACAGCGGACAGGGAATCCAATTCCGCCTGGTTGACGACCCTTTGGGATACCTATACTTCGGAGGTCGCGACGCAGCGTTCGATACCGACAAATCTCATCGATGACTATATAAACAACATCGATATCAATCTGAAAGCGGTCGATGGCGATGCGGCGCGTATGGCACTAAATTTCGGGTTGGTGGACGACTTGAAAAGCAGAGACGAAGTTCGAAGAGAGCTGATTGAGCTGGTTGGTGAAGAAGAAGACGGTATCAATTACAGAAGCGTGTCGTTTGAAAAATATGCCGAAATTTCACTACCTAAAATGCGAAGAATTCGGCCCGGTCAAGGTCACGTGGCGGTCATTGTGGCTGAAGGGATCATAATGGACGGGAAGCAGCCGGCGGGTCGAATCGGCGGTGAATCAATATCCGAACTCATTCGTCAAGTGCGAGAAGACGAGCAGGTAAAAACCGTGGTGTTAAGGATCAACAGCGGTGGCGGCAGCGCAATGGCTTCGGAGATTATTCGAAGAGAACTTGAATTGACGCGAATGATCGGCAAACCGGTGGTCGTTTCCATGAGCTCAATCGCCGCATCGGGCGCGTACTGGATCTCTGTGGCTGCTGATGAAATTTGGGCATCCCCCACAACCATTACCGGTTCCATCGGTATCTTTGCCGCCCTGCCCACCATTAACCGGTCGCTTGACGCTATTGGGATTACAACAGATGGGGTCGGAACAACCCGGCTTTCAGGGGCATTCGACATTACACGCCCACTCAATCCCCTGCTTTCCAACGCTTTGGAACTTGGTATCTCGCGAGGGTACCAGCGGTTCATCGACCGGGTGGCGACGGGGCGTCATATGTCTTTCGATAACGTGGAAAAAATAGCTCAGGGGCGGGTATGGGCGGCACCGACGGCCCTTGATCTGGGGCTGATCGACAAATTGGGCGGTTTGGCGGACGCCGTTAGGAGCGCCGCCCAGATGGCCAAGTTGGACTTATATAATGTGGTATATGTTGAAAAGCCTGTATCCCCCACAGAGCGACTCCATCGTAGAATTAAACGGATGGTTATCAATATAACCGCCGAAGGCATCCCGCCAATAGCGATTTCCGGAATCCGCAGCTTCCTTTCCGGACGAGATAAGCAACGTATCGATCGCCTCTTCCCATTTAACGACCCCGGGCACGTTTATGCCCTATGCGTGTCTTGCGTTGCTTTTGGAAATTAAAATACAAAACATAACATAGCTATAAGGATTGTAACCGATGAAATGCCCCTTGTGCCAATCTGAATACTTTTACATCAAAGACCCTGAAGACGAGTATAACTATTTCAAGTTCAAGTGCACAGAAGGTGAAATCCAATTTGATTCTGAAGTTGACAGTTCTGAAATCCCAGCGGTTCGTGACGAGTCAGAGACTTACTGTATCAACTGTGCCTGGCACGGTCATTTCGATGTATTAAAGAGATCAAAACCCTGAAGGCGCCCATCAGAGAATTACTAAGGGGGTCATTTCCTACCCGACGCCACATCTCTTCCGAGAGCGTTGATCAAGGATTTAGAATTACTACACGTCGGGTGGCTTATAACCCCATTAGTAAGTGGCCAAAAGTGGCCGGGATTTAACTTCTTTGTATTGGCCCGAAAGCCTTCCATTTTCAGCGCAAGTCGATTTCTTTGAAGGGCAGACCGAGTTCGTGTGCCAGAAGCACGAGATCTTCTGCCAGGGTTCGGCCTGCGGTTGCCTCCCCTGTTACGGTGGTGTTTTTGTCCCCGACGACAATCACTTGAATAGCTTTTGGATCCAGGTGCCGTCGGGCCAAGTTCAGAAGATCGGCATCGGTTGCGTCGATATAAGCCACTTGAATTCTGTCCAGCGTGTCCAACGGCTCACCGCGCATGTGGTATTGGCTGTAAGTACTTGCCAGCATACTCGGGGTATCGACATTGAAGACGAAACTGTTAAGCGCTTCGAGGCGCTTTCGTTCCAGTTCATCCGGGGGTATCCGTTCACGCAGTGTCTGCATGAGCCGAATGGTTTCTTCAATTGCTGTGCGGGTTTGATCTGCTCTGCAACCAATATAGCCCAGCAACAGGCCGGCATTCCATTTGTAGGTCTGGAAAAATCCGGCGGAATACACCAGGCCCAGGTCATCTCGCAGACGGGTGTACATCAGTGAATCACTGCCCCCGAAGATGTCCGTCAGAAGCCTGAGTTTCCAGAAGTCGGGATTCGAACGTTTGACGCCGTTCAGCGCCAGTATTACCTGCGTTTGGACTTGGCCTGGTTTGTTGATAAGAACCAAAACGGGCGGGTTGGGAACCGGGTCCTCAAGCTTGCGTCCCGGTGCCGGCTTTTTAGGTAAAGCGGCCAGAAGTTTTCTGATGCCTAGCACGGCCGCTTCCTTCGTTATGTCTCCGGTTACCGCGACAACCATATTTGAAGGGACAAAATACGTTTGAAGGAAATCGGTTAGATCTCGACGGGTGATGTTGGGAATCGTCTCCAGTCCCAGTAAGGGGTCCCTTCCGTAGGGATGACCGCTGAAATGCCATATCAACCCCTCCCGCATCGCCACTGCTTGGGCATTCTCCCCTTGGCGCTTGAGACCGATGAGGCTTTGTTCTTTGACGACATCGATCACCTCGGGCTTGAATGCCGGCTGTGTTAAAATTTCCTCCAGCAAGGCCAGCCCCATTTCCCAGTCATTCCTGAGAACTGATAACTTGACAGTCGTATCTTCCTCGCCGACGGAAACGGATGCCTCGATGGCATTCTCATCCATCACCCGCGCCAGAATCTCGGGCGGATGTATTTTAGTGCCTGCGGTAATTAAACTGTTGGTAAGAATTTCTGCCAGACCTGTTCTTGACGGGTCGATATCCACCTCACCGGCTTTGACCAGAATGGATACATCAACCAGCGGCAACTCCCTGTCCTGTATGTAGACCATTGTGGCATCGCCGACGGGAATGAGTTCGCCCTTTGGATAATTCACCGTGACGGGTTTACGGTCAAATGACAACGGATGTTTCCAATTATCCGGGGTCGGATAAACGGAATTGTTTCTGAAACGATCCGGCCGGACGAGACGGGCCGCAGCCGAACCGTCGGCGGTACGCACTTCTGTGTATGTCGCCGGGGTTTTGTCCGGTTTTCCCCCTGGAATAACATACACGCTGGTCATGTTTTCGATGCGAATATATTTTCGGGCGACGTCTTGAACCTCTTCAGCGGTTATGGCGGCGATGCGTTCAAGATAGGTGTTTAAATAGCGCCATCCGACCTGTACTTCCAGAGTTGCCAATGTCCCGGCCAAACTTTCATTGCTCCGCATCCGCTCGATGAAATCTTTTTCGTTCATCTTCTTGATGCGTTCCAGGTCTTTTTGCGAAACGGGTTGATCTTTTAGTTTTGTCGCCTGTTCAAGTAATAAAATCTCCAGGTTCCGGCAAGCGTCCAGATAAATCTTGCGTCTTTCTTCTTCAGGCAGCTGTCCGGATTTCAGGGAAGCCGGTTCGTTGGGGGACCCGCCAAGGATGAACAGCTCGCCGTAGCGGCTGTCCGGGTTGGCCGCCCAGGCTTCGACCGCCAGGCCTTTGTTGATGATATCCTGAGTTAAACGGGCACTACGGCCTTGAGCGAGCACCATGGTCATCACATCCAGCGCGTAAAAATCCTTGATACCCATTTGGGTACTGTGAAATCCAATTCGGACCAGAGGCGTCCGTGCTCCCTTGAGATAGCGCACACTCTGCCGAGGGCCCTCTTGGGGCGGTTCTGCGGTGATCGTTTCCGGGCTCCTGGGCCCGGCGGGATAACGGTCGAAATAGGTCTTGGCGAGCCGGCGGGCATCTGCGACCGACAAATCACCGACCAAAACGCAGACGGCATTTGTTGGGTTGTAATACCGGCGGTGAAAAGCCATGGCATCTGTGGTGTTGAATTTTTCCATGTCGGCCGGCCAACCGATGGTTGGATTGCGGTAAGGATGGGCCGTGTAAGCGGACGCTGCCAGATCGAGCCAGGCCGCTCCGTTCGGGTTGTTTACATATCGAAAAGCCCATTCTCTTTGCACCACCTCTTTCTCCACATAAAACTCCCGCCAGGAGGGTTCGAAAAGCTGTTCGCTGATGATCGAAAACCACTGTTCCAGCATATCCGCTGGCACTGACGCAATGTATTGGGTCTGATCCTTGGTGGTGAACGCATTGATGCCGACAGCGCCGTTTTTTCCTAACTGGGAGGAGAATGCCTGCGGTACGTAAATTTTTTGAACTTCCTGCCGCAGGCGATCCATTTCGGCCTGCTTTACCCGAATAAGATCGATGTCAGGCTGGCGCTTTTGTTCTTCCCCTATGATAATTTGATAAGCCGCTTCGATTTTTTCCTGGAGTTCTCGGTCTTTGCCGACATCCAAGGTGCCGAAGTTCTTGGTTCCCTTGAACATCATATGCTCTAAAAGGTGAGCAATGCCGGTTTTTCCCACCTCTTCGTGAGCCGACCCGGCGCGAATGGCGAGCCTCACCGCCACCTGGGGCATGGTTGACCGCTCGACAACCAGAAAAACCATACCGTTTTCAAGCGAGAATTCCTTTACATCTATGTTGGTTTGCAAAGCCGCGCGAACATTTGGGATCACAACCAATGATGCGAACAGCAGTATTGATAGAGATTTTAATAACAATTGGCGCATACGAAAAGTCCTCCGGCGATTTGAGCAAGTTTTCCTCATCCAGTTTATTCATCCTGTCACCCGGACATTGAGGTCGGCCGCAATTGTGGACGTTATAGATCATGCTGCGGCGCGATCTGGTGTGACGGTCAATTAAGTCCCTAAGATAGGTCACGATGGGGGGATTGTAAAATGGGTCGGCGGCTGCGACCGAAGTCAACAGTTAGAAAGTCGGTCAATTGATCCACGCTGAGCGCACCGCCGAACACATTTAATTCGAGCTGATTTAACCGGGCAGTGATGGCCTCGCGACGGAAGGGGGTGCCCAACAATTCGTTCTCTATCCTTGAAATATCTTTGGCTCTCGTGCCTTCCTGCTCAAAGCGGATCACGGTAATACAACCGTTTTCCACATCGATCGAATATCCCAACCGGTCGAGGGGACCATCACCGCGCCGATTAATTCGAAAAACAGGTGCTTTGCCGTAATTCCAGCCCCAGGTACGGTATTTCTCCTCGGATAGGCGCCTGATCTTCTGCCACTGGTTTTCTTCAAGGTGAACGGTTTGCATCCCTCCAAATTGGCCGGCCACAGTTTCTATTAACCGTCTACGAAACGCCTTTAAATCGATCCTGGTTATCAAAAAGGGCGAAATGTTAGTGACCCCACTCGGCACCGATTTTCGTGCCATAGAAGTAATGTGGTCAGTTTGTGCGCTCAGGGCCCGTTTCAGATAATCAAGATTACTGTCGAATAAAAGCGTTCCATGGACGAGAATCCGCTTTGTATTCGAAAATTGGGCATTACCGGAAATCTTTTTTTCAGCGATAAACAGATCGTTTTTACCGTTGAATTCAGCGCGTACACCCATTTCCGCCAAAGCGGAGCGAATCGGAGTGATCGTTTGGCGGACGTTAGACAGGCTCCGGCGATTATACCTGTGGATAAAGCAAAAATTGAGGTTACCCAAATCGTGATAGACGGCCCCACCGCCTGAAATCCGTCTTACCACTTGAAGCTCTGCCTGTTCAGCAAAGCGAAGATCGACCTCCTCGAGAATATTTTGGTGCCGACCGATAATCACCGATGGCCGGTTGGCATACACGATAAAGAACGATCTGTCCGTAGGTAGGTTCCGCAGGCAGAATTCCTCGATTGCCAGATTGATATGAGGGTCAATTATTCCCCTATTGTCGATCCAATAAATCATTGCCTAAAATATTAAACAATAAGTCTCTCAGTGTCAAAATGCTCATCCGTCTTTTCTGCCCAGAGCGATAGGCTGTGTGAGATGCGGCGGTTCTTGAACAATCGTCCGTTTGCGATTATCTTTAAGAGGATAAGAACCGGCAAGGAGTGAGAAGATGAGAAAATTAATCTTAATATTTTTCACCGTTTTCATCGGTCTTAATACCGGGTCGCCGGTCAAGGCCAGTGGCTTCAGATGCGGCACCAAACTGGTATCCGCAGGGGATTTGAAACCCAGGGTGTTGGCTGAGTGCGGAGAACCCACTCACATTGACATATGGCACGAGGAACGCGTTTACGACTATTTCGCGCCCTATTATTATAATGATGATTTTGAGCGGGAACGCCACAGATACCGCACACCGGTTTTGGTGAAGGAATTTGTTACCTTTGAGAGATGGATTTATAACCTCGGTACCCACAAGCTGATCCGTTACCTGACCTTCGAAAACGGCAGACTCGTATTGATTACGACCGGTGAGCATGGTTATTGAACCGATATGCATCCAACCATGATTTACTTGATCGGTAATCCGACCCGTGACAAGATACGCACTCGCGATGACGAAGTGGATACTATCGGCGGAACCGTTTGGTATGCGGCTTTACTCATGGCGCGGCTTTTACGGCCGGTGGCTGTTGTCGGCTGCGGTGATGCGCTGGTAAAACGCCGTTTCGAAGAGCAGGGTGTCAATGTCCGACACTTTTCTATCAACGGCCCGGTGACGCATTTCGAAAATGACTATACCGGTGGGGAGCGGTGTCAGTACGCCAAGTGCGGCGCTAGGCTCCATATAAGCGCCATGCCGCCGGAAGTGTTTAAGTCGCCAGCCCTGCTGGTGGGTCCGGTGTTGCAGGAAGCCGATCCTGCCATACTGACAGCGGGTCGCAAAGGATTGGCGTTGCTGGATGCCCAGGGTTTCCTCCGCTATCTGACAGCCGAAAACCGGGTGGTTGAGCGTATGGGACCAGCGGCCAAAACAGCGATCTGCCATTGTGACATACTGAAGGTCGACGCCCGGGAGGCCCGGCTCATAACTTCGACTGGCGATATTGACGCGGCATTGGTACGGATGCATCGAATGGGGCCTAAAATTTCCATTATCACTCAGGGTGCCGAAGGCGCCCGAATTTATGACGGCACCCGTTTGATTCAAGTGTCGGCACCAAAAGTGACCGTTGTCGATTCAACAGGGGCAGGCGATGTTTTTGCGGCGGCATTCCTGGATAGCTACCTCGATCACAGCGATCCGATCGCTGCCGGTCGATTCGCCGTGGCAGCCGCCACGCTATCCACGCGGGGCTTTGGTGCTTCAGGCCTTCCTTCTCAACGGGATATAGAAAAATCTATCGATCGCCATTTCCTTCACCCGGATGCGGTCAGTGTTCGAACCGGGCCCCTTTTTTGATAGGTCATGAACAAATGGCCTGTCGTTGAAAATGGCCAACCGTCAGATCCGTCCGATTGGGAATGAATAGGTGTGACGGTGATACCAGGGATAGTGAGATAATCGTTACCAACTTGAAGCGAAACAAAGCCGATGGAGGGATTAAAAATGAAACGCTGGCGGTGTGTCATTTGCGGCTACATTCATGATGGAGATGAACCTCCCCTGAAATGCCCGATTTGCGGAGCACCAAAAGAGATGTTCGAGGAGATCACCAAAGCTTAATTTCAGGCCCACCTTCCTTGATAAAGCTACCTGCAGCGTAATATTAAATCTTATCATTTCGGAACGGGTCAAACCGGTAGGCTGTTATTCTCATCAAACTGATCGCGTTTGTCTTCCGGCGCCAGAATTGCTAAATATGAAAATTTAATTCTGGTCTATGCAAATAAATAGACTATAATTCTTGATATAAGATCAGCGCCGTTGAGGGCATCCGCCCCATCCGTACGG
Organism: uncultured delta proteobacterium; assembly: GCA_963848135.1. Classification (GTDB taxonomy): domain Bacteria; phylum Desulfobacterota; class Desulfobacteria; order Desulfobacterales; family SG8-13; genus JARFQH01. Next base: position 381,178 of record CAWKCK010000003.1, on the reverse strand, counting down.
TCATCGTGCTCAATACCTACAAGGAAATGGCCCGTATTCCAATTGACAAAGGAATTCGTTGACTGCATATTGCGCCACTTGCGGGGTGCTCCTGTTTAATGATGGCACGATTTCGACAATACTGATTTTGAATTCGATAAGTCAATGTGAGGAGATGAGATGATCACGATAAACGAAAATTACCTCAAACTTAAGGCCTCTTATCTGTTTTCGGATATTGCCAAACGGGTGGCGGCTTTTCAGCAAGCCCATCCGGAAAGAGAAATTATCAAACTTGGCATCGGGGATGTCACCCGAGCACTACCCGATGCCTGTATAAAGGCGTTTCAAAATGCCGTGGACGAAATGGCTGTGGATGCCTCATTCCACGGATACGGACCCGAACAGGGGTATCCTTTTTTACGGGAAAAGATCGCTAAATACGAATTTCAACGCCTGGGAGCGGATATTGCTCCGGATGAAATTTTCGTCAGCGATGGGGCCAAGTGTGATACAGGCAATATTCAGGAAATTTTTGCCACCGACATTACCGTTGCGATTCCCGATCCGGTTTATCCCGTCTATCTCGATACCAACGTGATGGCCGGTAGAACTGGCACTCACAGCGATGGTCGATACAGCGGCATCGTTTACCTCGAGGGAAATCGCGCCAACAGTTTCGTGCCCGAATTGCCGACAGAGCCGGTGGACCTGATCTATCTCTGCTTCCCCAACAATCCCACCGGGGCAACGATCACCAAACCCGTGCTCAGGGAGTGGGTTGATTATGCCCATAACAACCAGGCCCTGATTCTTTTCGACGCTGCGTACGAGTCTTTTATCCGTGATAAGAGCCTGCCCCGATCGATTTACGAGATCGAAGGCGCACGGGAGGTGGCTATCGAATTCAGGAGCTTTTCAAAAACAGCCGGCTTCACCGGTACCCGTTGCGCATTTACGGTGGTTCCCAAGTCCTGCCGGGCGTTCACTAAAACCGGTGAGACGCACAGTGTCCATACCCTGTGGAATCGAAGACACACGACCAAATTCAACAGCGTGTCCTACCCGGTCCAGCGGGCCGCTGAGGCGGTATACAGCGACGAGGGCCGGAGTCAAACCAGGGAATTGATCGATTACTATCTGGCAAACGCCGATCTCATCCGACGGGAGATGACCGCTCTTGGTTACGAGTGTATCGGCGGAGAGAATTCTCCTTACATCTGGGTGGACGGACGGACCGACTCGTGGCAGTTCTTTGACCTGTTACTTGAAAAGGCAGGGGTCGTTTGCACACCCGGTGCCGGCTTCGGAAAATGCGGGCAAGGCTTTATCCGAATCAGTGCCTTCAACTCCTGTGAAAATGTTCAAAAAGCTATGCAACGCGTTTCCGAAGCGCTGAGAGGGGCGATATAAATCATGCCGATGTCACCGTCATTTGAAAATCGCCTCTATCCACTGCTGATGGAGATATCCGAAGAATTTGGAACGCCCTTTCACATTTACGACGAAACGGGCATTCGCAAGACAGCCCGGGACCTAAAAAATGCCTTTGGTCACTTTGACGGATTTCGTGAATACTTTGCCGTCAAAGCCCTGCCGAACCCCAGCATCCTGAATATCATGCGAAAGATGGGTTTTGGATTCGATTGCAGTTCCATAGCCGAGTTGCTCTTAAGCCGCCGGGAGGGTGCTCGTCACGCGGATATCATGTTTACGTCAAACAACACCTCGAATGAAGAGTTCGAGGTTGCCGCCCGCGATGGCGGGTGTATCTTGAATCTGGACGACATTTCACTGGTCCCTAAGGTGCCCGCAATGCCGGAGTTGATTTGTTTTCGCTACAACCCCGGCCCTCGCCGCACCGGCAACAGTATTATCGGTAATCCGGTGGAGGCCAAATACGGCGTGGCTCACGACCAGATTATCGATGCGTATTGCCTGGCGATGGAAAGGGGCGCGCGGCAATTCGGCCTGCACACCATGCTGGTGTCAAATGAACGCGATTATCGCTACATGGTACAGACGGCTGAAATGCTGCTGGAAATTTCCGAATGGATCGGACGCGAGTTGAACATCGTTTTTGACTTCGTGAATATCGGCGGTGGTTTGGGTATACCATACCGTCCGGATGAGCTGCCGCTCGAACTGGAAGCCATGTCAGAGGGTATCGGGCGGGCGTTCGCGGCCTTCAAAGGGCGTAATGGATACACGCCAAAGCTTTACATGGAAAGCGGCCGTTATATGACTGGACCCCACGGGGTCCTCGTGGTGACGGCTATCAATCGCAAGGATACCTATCGAAAATACGTGGGCGTGGATGCCTCCATGTCAGCTCTGATGCGACCGGCCATGTACGGCGCTTACCACCACATCACGGTACCCGGTAAAGAGAATGCGGCAGAATACGAAAGCGTGGATGTGGTCGGATCCCTGTGCGAAAACAATGATAAGTTTGCCACGTTGAGACGGCTGCCGAAAATCGAAAACGGCGACATCCTTTGTATCCATGATACCGGCGCTCATGGACACGCTATGGGATTTAACTACAATGGTCGACTGCGGCCCCAAGAATTCCTGTTGCATACCGATGGCAGTGTGGCGTTGATCCGCCGCGCCGAGACGGTATCCGACCATCTGGCCACACTCGACTTCGAACCGAAGTCGTTGATGCCCATGGGCACAAAATTAAAAGAATTAAAAAATTGATCCATTTCCTTTAAAACGGATTTGCCTTTTTGATAGATTTCGGTCAATTCCATGGGTGTTTTCCTCCATGTCTATGTCACGAGGAGTGACAATCCTGGACTCTTCACAAATCCTATTCAGTTATGTATTCCTGCCACCGGCAGGTTCCTGTATCTATCACCCCTGATAGATTTGAGTGATGATGTCTGTGAATTCGACATTGATACCGTGGGTCTCGACCAACTGCACGATTTTCTGTAAGCTTGTGACATCTTCAACAAGAACATTTAACCCTGCGGGAGTGTTGTTGAGTTGAAAGTAATCGTTCTCAAGGAGGCTTTGGGCGACTTCAAACTTATCGACCCGAAGCGCTATAATGGAATAGTCGGCCATATACTGCAGAGGGAGGGACGCATTATCTATGCCGACGATTTCCAATTCGGTGACGGCAGACTCTCGCGGTAATATCCAAATTCTTCCCATTTAACTTCCTATCCGTTTTCAAGGGAAATCAAATTAAAATCCAAAACAAGTAAAATGGTCATAGCGACCAACAGGCTCCAATGTGGTGCCTTGTGTTTTTATAGATATAGCATTAAAATTTTCATGTTTTTACGCCTGCTACCAATTGTGGAAGAGAGAATAATAAGATGAAGAACTCCAGTTTCGGTGTACCGGTGGAAGAGCGCTACTATGAGGATTATGTTGATGGTGCTGTTTATGAATTCGGCGCGATTTCGGTTACGGAAGAGGATATAATTGCTTTCGGGACCCAGTTTGACCCCCAGAGCTTCCACACAGATCCGTTGGCGGCGAAGTCTACCGTTTTCGGTGGCCTCATTGCTTCCGGCTGGCATACGGCCAGCCTGATGATGCGGCTCTTCGTCGAACATTACCTGTCAGGAGTGGCCAGCCTCGGTTCTCCGGGCGTAGACGAGCTGCGCTGGACCAGGCCCGTCCGTCCCGGAGATGCACTCTCGATCCGAGTGTCCATCATGGAAACCAAACGCTCGCGCTCAAAGCCGGATCGTGGCATTGTTCGTTCTCTTATCGAAGTGCTGAATCAGGACGAAAAGGTCGTCATGAGTATGAAAGCGGTAAATTTTCTTTTGTGTCGTCCCGGCAGCAATAAACGGCTCATCTGATATTGTCGCTTGACCGACGCTTTTTCAATGTGCGTTATCTGTAACATCAATGACTTTTCGAATATCAGCAAAGTGAAGGTTGACATGCTCATAGGCCCAGCGGATAAACCTTTCAAGCGTGTCTTGTCCATGAAATACGTGCCAGCCCTCGCGGTCAAGATCCTCCTCTGACATATCTTTGACGATTAAGATTGTGTCTGAACGCACAGCTTCGAACTGACGGATCAGTTCATCGAGGGAGAGACCGGCAAGTTTTTTCGGTTGCGTGCGATTAAACCGCTCGATGTCAAAATCTTTGGGTGACCCCGGGCCACCTGAAAGGATATTTTTAAACAACCATTGCATCGACCGTTCAATCGTGACGAAATGCGCCAGCACGAGTTTGATCGTCCAATCCGTATCTTGCTGATAGACCCGCACGCTGAGATATTCTGGCGAGAGTGATTTGAAAAAAGCCACGGTCTCTACCTGGTTCGTTTCGAGATTTTGTATGATATCCGTTTTGCGGTCGCCCATTTTTACTCTCCTGATTTTGGGTGCATTTTCTTACGATTGGCGACAATAAAAGAGGCTCTCTGTCACGAAGACCGCTGAAAGGTGGCTGTGAAGATACCGGCACCGATCAGCGCGCTGCCCCCACAGCGGTTGAACCAGCGCAGAACGGTGACGTGTTGCAGCACGTCGCGTAAATGGCCGGCAAAAAGCCCATACACGGTGGCGTTAATCGCTGCGAGAATTAAAAATGTGAGTCCCATCAGGATAAGTTGAAAAGCAAGCGGGGCCGTGTGATCGATAAACTGTGGTAAAAAAGCGACAAAAAAGACAATGCTCTTGGGATTAAGAGACGTGACAATATACGCGTGCGTGAAGAGGCGGTGATGAGTGGTCGCCATATCTGTAGCCCGCATGGCGGATGGTTGCGGTGTTGAACGCCAGAGTTTAATACCAAGATAAACGAGATAAATCGCACCGATCCATTTCAAAACAGAAAATAAGGCTGCGGAAGCTGAAAGGATGGCCCCGAGTCCCAAAAGTGACAGGGTCATGGCCGTAAAATCACCGAGAGTAACGCCGGCCACAAGTGGCCATACGGCCCGCCGTCCCTGGCTGACCGAATGGCTGATTACCAGAATGATGGTCGGGCCGGGTATGACCAGAACGATCGCCGCTGATAGAAAAAAGGCACCATACGTTTCTATACTCATGAAAGCTCTTCCTTATCATTATTTCTTCACTGCGGATGATTACAATCATTCTGCAGCTTGTTCGTCAAGTGCTTATACTCATTATTGGTGGCTGGCCATGTGACCTTGAAAAAAATCAAGAGAGGAGAAAACGATATGAATGCCGAAGATATCATCGTTTACGGGGCCCATTGGTGTCCGGATTGCCGACGAAGCAAGATGTTTCTCGGTGAACATCAAATTCCCTATACATGGGTGGACATCGAAGCGGACGTGGACGCCGAGAGGCTGGTTATTGCAAAGAACAAAGGTAAACGGATCATTCCGACCATCGTCTTTAAAGACAACTCGTTTTTGGTTGAGCCCACCAACGCCGAATTGGCAGCCAAGTTGGGACTTAAAACCGAGGCCAGCCGAAGCCACTACGATTTGATTGTCATCGGAGGCGGGCCAGCCGGTTTGACCGCCGCACTCTATACTGCCCGTGAGGCGATTGATACTCTGGTCGTCGAAAGGGCCGCCTTTGGCGGGCAGTCTGCCGGGACGGAAAAACTGGACAACATGCCCGGATTTCCGGAAGGTGTTTCTGGCGCCGATTTTGCGCTGAGGCTGCGCCAGCAGGCTGAACGTTTCGGTGTCGAGCTACTTCAGGCTCAGGACGTAACCGGTATTCGTCAGCACGGGAACTATCATTGCATCGATACCGCTAATGGCGCCAGTTATAGCGCGAGTGCGATTTTGATCTCCACCGGCAGCAGATACAAGCGCCTGAATGTACCAGGTGAGACAGACTACCTCGGGGCCGGGGTTCATTTTTGCGCAACCTGTGACGGCCCATTCTACAAGGGTAAAAAGGTGGCCGTCATCGGTGGGGGCAACAGCGCCACCGAAGAAAGTCTTTTGCTGACGAAATTTGCTGACCATGTTGTTATACTGGCCCGGGGCGACCACTTCACCGCCACTCAATTCATCCAGGAAAAGGTGTTGAGTCATGAAAAAATAGAGGTGCGCTGGAACACTGAAGTCAAAGAATTCCAGGGCGCTGGTAGTAAATTGACACAACTCAAAACGGTTGATAACACAACCGCGGTTGAGGAGATTATTCCCGTCGACGGCGCATTCATTTTCATCGGCCAGATTCCGAACACCGGATTTCTAAAAAATGGCGACATATTGCTCGACCGTTGGGGCTATATTGTCACCGGCCATTCATTGACGCACCTAAACCAACAGCATCGGGAACTGGAAAGAGAGCCCCATCTGCTGGAAACAAGCTTGCCAGGTATTTTTGCAGCGGGTGATGTGCGAGACGGCAGCACCAAGCAAGTCGTCAGTGCCGCCGGTGAAGGCAGCACGGCAGCCTTGATTATTCGGGAATATCTGAAGACGGTCTGATTTGCCTTTACGGTTTATGTTGTCATTCTGTTCATTATCAAAAGCGGCATCTCAATTGGGAATCATTTCATTTTTCACGCCAGTGTTTGTCTATCCAGTTAACCGTTTTCCGGATGGAGATCGACTCGGCGAATTCAATCAGATAGGGAATATTGGTCGCGTCATCCATGGGAACCGATCGACCCGTCGGAAAAGCAGGCGCAAGGCGGTGGTATCTGTCATTGAGAATTTGTCGGCACTGATAATCAGCGATTCCTGTCGTTCCGTCCAGCATGAGATTCATCAAGGGTTTGACCCACTGAACATATCCCCAGTCATGAGAGCGACCCCTAATGTACTGGAGGCTGGTTCCGGTTCCGAGGGAAAGAAGGGTGATCCGGTCCATAGATGGCGCGGGCCTGTATCTTCGATCCTGGGTTTGAGCGAGGGCGCACATGCTGGGGTTTGAGGCATAGACGCCGCCGTCGATATATCCGTCCACGGAGGGGAAATAGGTCGGTGCGGCGCTCGTGTACAGGCCAACTTTGTATATCGGTGTGCTTCTGTCGTTGCCTTGTCCGGAAAAATTGTGGAAAAGTTTCGGTTTCCAGGTTCGTCGGTGAGGATCTTCGTTGTCGAGGTCGAAAGATGTAATCAGCACCCGCTTTTTCAGTTGGCCCAAGGAGGCAGACCCAAACAATTTTTGTAGCTCCCGGCGTAAAGGCGTGATCGCGTAATCAGCACCCCTTAATTTACCGAGATCTACGAGATCGTCCAACCAGGAGTCGTCGAAGATCCTGGGACCGCTATTGATAAAAAGATCACGGAGTTTTGCCAAATTCACCTGATGCGCGATGCCAAGGGCAATAAGTCCCCCCGAAGATGTTCCGGCCACCAGGTCGATGTCTTCGAGGAAGTTTTCTAATCCAGGGACGGAAACAATACGCTGAAGCAGAAGGGTCGTCACCAGACCGCGGATTCCTCCGCCATCAAGAGCGAGAACACGGTACTTTTTCATTTCTTCCTCCCGGGCAAAGAACGCTGCTATCATTGTAAATAAGGGCTATCGACAATAGCTGCGATCGCCATTGCCATCATTTTTTTGTGCGGATCAGGCACCGAGTTGACCCATGAGACGTCTCGCGTTTGCTAATGTAGCATTATGGTATTATGATGCGCATTGTCAAAGCATTCAGACGACTTCTGATTCTTTGTAGTATCCGATGAATTGGAAACGCTCGATTTTTATTCATTACCGAGCGGGTAGAGAGCATGGTTGGTTTTTTCCGTTCCTATCGGTCTGATCCCAATGAGTATTCGCCGATGCTCATGGAACTGACGGGCAAATAGATTTGATTTTTAGAATTTGCGTATTTCTTTCCGCAGCGCGCTAAGCGATTAACCATCTGATAACAAAGGGGTAAAATTATGGGATTCATCATGTGGATTGTACTGGGGTTGATTGTCGGTGCATTAGCCAAATGGATCATGCCGGGCAAGGATCCGGGGGGTCTGTTCGTTACCACGCTTCTCGGTATTGCCGGCGCTGTGGTCGGGGGATGGCTCGGTACCTTAGTCGGTTTCGGGAAAGTCACCGGCTTGGATATTCGAAGTCTTGTTATTGCTGTCGGTGGGGCTGTGCTGCTCCTGTTTATTTACCGCAAGGTTAGAAAGTAATCATTGATATCAATCTGCGGGCCATCATAGCAAAAAAAGTAAAAAAGTCAATAAGTTCAAAACTTATCAATTGATTTTTAGCTCGATTTCGGGTTATATTGTCAGATTGAATGGCCGCGATGTTGCGAGAGGAACCTGTCGGATTCAACCCGAATATACTTAATCAGGCAAAGTGATCCGGCCTCCAAGCTGAATGTTGTTCAGGTGGTTGCCGAAATATTAAAATTGCACGACCCACAAGTTATCCAATGATCGTCAGCACCATCCTATCTGTTTTCAGAAAACTATTCATTCCCTCCACTGTTAACCGTGAAGATGGCCTGGTTTACTGGCGCGAACTCATTTTGCACGCCTTGCTCGGTACGGCCCTAATCCTGGGTCTTGTGGCGCTTATCCCTGCCCTCGCCCTCGCCATATCTGAAAAATTGTGGGGCCTGATCTTATTTGACGTCTGCATGTATCTGGGCGTGATCGTCCTGGCCATCTCCCGCCAGTGGTCGTATGAATTGCGGGCAACCGGAATTCTGCTGGTAATGCTTGGGATTGGAATTTGGGTGACAGTACACTTGGGTCCTCTGAGCGGTGGTCCGGCCTGGCTGTTTGCCGTTGCTGTATTCACGGGCCTGCTGCTCGGCCTGAAAGCCGCTCTCGCGGCGGTTATCGTGAACGGGATTTCTTTGGGCGTTGTTGGCTGGATGGCAATCAACGGCAATCTGGCGGCCGATCTGCCATTTTTTGCCAGTAAGGCACGCGCCATTGCAGCGGGGGCCAATTTTCTGGTTCTAAATGCCGGTGCGGCCATATCGGTTTCTGTGCTGGTGCACGGACTTCAGGCGTCGGCTGAAAAGGAAAGAATCGCCAAGGAAACCCTAAAACGGGAACAGGCCGATCTCCTCAAAACGCGTGAAGAACTGCGGCAGGAAATAGAGATCCGCAAGGAGGCCGAAGAGGCCCTAAAGGTTGAACGGGATACCCTGGATCGAATTACCCGCAGCATTGGTGCGGGACTGGCGGTCATTTCGCGGGATTATCGTACCTTGTGGGCCAATGCTGTCTTAAAGAAAATGTTCGGAGACCTTGAGGGCAAACCCTGCTTCGAAGTCTACAATCAGCGTTCTGAAGTTTGTGTCGGGTGCGGTGTCAGAGAGGTTTTTGAGGAAGGCAAGGAAGAAGCGGTGCACGAGCAGAAGGGACGGGATTCCCTGGGAAATGTCGTGTGGTCACAGATCATTGCCACCCCGATCCGGGATTCTAAAGGAAATGTCACCTCAGCTCTCGAATTGGTTGTTCCGATAACCGAACGCAAGCAGGCTGAAGAAGAGCGGCATCGGCTCGAAAGACAGCTCGAGCAAGCCCGGAAGATGGAGGCCATTGCAACACTGGCCGGCGGAATTGCGCATCAGTTCAACAATCTTCTCTCGGCAATTTCAGGCAATATAGAACTGTTAAAACTGGACGACACTGAGAACAAACGGTTTGATCGATATTTCACTCCAATGGAAAATTCCATTGATCGTATGGCACACTTGACCGGGCAACTCTTGGCCTACGCCCGGGGCGGTAAGTACCAGATCAGCCGCCTTGGGTTAAGCGAGTTTGTCCGTGAAACCCTCCCCCTGGTCAAACATTCACTCAAGCCCACCATTTTGGTTGAAACGGAATTACCGGATGATGTTACCAGCGTTGACATCGATGTTACCCAGATGCAAACGGTTATGGCGGGAATCTTGTCGAATGCATCCGAAGCGATCGATGAAACGGGCCGGGTATTAATTACTTGCACAGATAGAACTGTCTCCGAGGATGAAGCCAACGCCGAACCGGGTCTATCCGCCGGGAATTACGGGCTTCTGTCGATTACTGATGACGGTAAAGGGATGGATGAAGAGACACGAGGTCGTATTTTCGAGCCGTTTTACAGCACCAAGTTCCAAGGACGGGGGCTCGGGATGGCTTCGGTTTACGGAATTATAAAAAACCACAATGGGTGGATTTCGGTTGAATCAGCGGAGGGCTTGGGTACGACTGTAAAGATTTTCATGCCGGCAGTTGAAGGGAAACCTGTGGCGGCAGATCCTGTCATACCTCAGAGGCGTGTGTCTGCCGGAACGATACTGGTAGTGGAAGACGAAGCGATGGTCATGGACGTGACCAGCTCGATGCTGGATAAGCTCGGATATGATGTTTTGGAAGCGCGAAACGGTGCAGAGGCTTTACACGTTTCGGAAACTTTCGGTGGCGATATCGACCTGGTATTGCTTGACATCGTTCTGCCGGACATGGGAGGCAGGGATGTCTGTGCGGGCCTTTTGAAATCTCGACCCAATATCAGGGTCATTATTTGCAGTGGGTATTCACTAAACGGTCCGGCCCAGGAAATCCTCAACCAGGGAGCCCACGGATTTATCCAGAAACCATATACAATGGCGACATTGTCCGACAAACTGGCAGGCGTCATCGATCAGTCTCGTGAAACGGGTTAAATTCCATAATGGATTTGCCTGAAGAATTGCGGTTATTAAAGTTAGAATTGCGTGCATTTTGGAAACAACCTGCCTTAACGGCTGTTGCTGCCATCTGGGCTGCGGTTTTCGATTTTGTCTGCGAATGTTCCAAACCGGTGGGCCTCAGTTTTGTTTCCACGGTGAGAATATATGCGACTGATATTTCTGTAGTATATTCTCGCATTGACCGGATCATCACGCACCAGGGATAGGAAAATTTCGAGAATTTTGGTCGAATTGTCGCCAGCGGCAAGGCTGAGTTCAGCATAGCGTCGTCTGATGAAAGGGTCGATGTGAGCCGCATAAGCCGATGGTGCAGCACAACTGCTGCAACGCTGCATGATTTCCCCGTAGAGATCTCGGGCTGGTTCCACCTGATTTGCAGATTCCAAGGAAACAGCCAGTGCTCGGGCAATATTTTCGTTCCATCCATATTTACTCAGGGCTGATCGGTACCAGGCGATGGCCTCGGAATACCGTTTCTGCCGATAAATTGTTTCACCATGTAAAAGAACGAATGCCTGAGAATCACGAAGGCTTTCCGGTATTTTGGCCAGGAGGTGTTCCGCGCCGGCATAATCGCCTCTTCCCCAGAATATTTCGCATAACATGCTATAGGCCGGAAGAGCATCCGGGTGTTGACGGAGAAATGGTTCCAGTAATGAACGGGCGGCGTCATTTTGTTCAAGGTTCACGTAAGCCGTTGCCAGTTCGAGGGCAACATAGCTGCCGTTGGACGGGTGATCCACCTGCGCCTGGGTCAGTGATTCTACAGCCGCCTCAAAATCCCCCTGGTTTAGAGCGATATAACCGTCTCTGAACGGCTGGCCGAAACGCTTATAGATCTTTCTAATGTCATCCGGCAGCGTATTGCAAAGGGCGTTGAAATACGTTTCGTCATCAGCGAAAACCTTTTCCGGTTCAGCCTCTTCTTCAAAAGTTGATATTCCATCTAATATTGTCATGTTCCGGTCATCTGTCGTCGCTGGATCTGTTTTATCCAAGCCGCTTTCAAACAGTGACCGCAATTGGTCATCATCCGTCAGTTCCAAACCAATAAGATAATACTCACGGGCTTCCTGCGGGTAACCGGCTTCGAGAAGATCATTGCCGCTCTGCAGATGCTGCCGTGATAGTGCCTCTTTGCTGCTGCGCAGCTTTTCATGCAAACGCTCCGTCAGTTCGTTAGCGCGGGCCGGCTCCCTTTTCAGTTTGTTAAGGGCGGTATCATATTCAAGCTTGGCATTGCCCCAGGCCCCTGAAGCAAAATGCAGATCCCCTTTCTCTTCGTGCTGCAAGGGGGTCTTGCCCCTGATAAATTTAAAAATGTTCATTATGATTGAAATTTCTTCTATCAGAAGGTCCGCTGACGGGATTTCAGGATCCCTTTTTCTCGGTGGCTGATCCGGCCGATTCGCTAAGGATTTTGAAAATTTGCAGATAATCTTTCCTGTCCATTGATCGGGGATTATCCGAATTGCTGCCATTGGCGGCACTGTTATAAGCCAGTTCATCAAAATCTGCTTCATTGACGCCGAGTGTGTTGAATTCGGGCAAATTAATATCAGATGCCAGCTTCTTTACCGCTGCAACGGCTTTTTCAGCGCCACTGTGGATATTTCTGTAGCTTAAGCCCATTGCTCGGGCGAGTCGCGCATATTTTGCGGTGCAGAACTCCAGATTGTACTCCATGATTGCCGGGAGGACGACCGCATTGCACACACCATGGGGCAGGTCGTACTTGCCGCCAAGCGCTTCTGCGATACAATGCACGGCGGCCACGTCGGAATGACTGAAAGCAATGGCGGCCAGAACACTTCCCAGCATCATCGCTGATCGAGACTCGAGGTTCCCACCGTCCGTTACAGCGGATTTGAGGTGAGGGAAAATCAGTTCCACTGCATACAGAGCAGCGGCATCAGCAATGGGTTCGGCGGCCTTGGCAGTGTAGGCTTCGATTGCATGGGTAAGCGCGTCCATTCCGGTAGCGGCCGTGAGTGCCGGCGGCATACTCTTTGTCAATTCAGGATCCACAATGGCGATCCGGGGAGCTATTTTAGGGTCTTTAAGGCTAAATTTAATGTGTTGCCGGCTGTCGGTAATCACGGCGCTGAAAGTTACTTCGCTACCGCTGCCGGCCGTCGTGGGGATGGCGATCAGCGGCAGAACATCTTCCGTAATTTTACCTTTACCCTCGTAGTCCCGCGCCTGACCGCCACCGGGTGCCACAACACTGATGGCTTTGGCACAATCAATCGGACTGCCCCCACCGATAGCTACCAGACAGTCAGGCTTTAAATAGGCCGCTTTACGAGCGCCTTCCTCAACATTGTAATCCTTAGGATTGGCTTCAACCCTGGTAAAAACATCATAGCTGATCCTCCTTGAGCCCAGATGGGTTGTAAAACGGGACAACAGGCCCGATGAAGCGAGACGAACATCGGTTACCAGCATGACGTTCTTTACCTTGCGTAATACAAGTTCCTCGGCGAGTTTCTCAACCGCACCGACTCCGTATTCGATTCTGGTGGGAAGCTCAAAGCTGAATGACGGCTTAAAGTTCATTATGGCATCCTTTCTTGTTTAATCTTCAGTAACTGTTATGTTCTGTCCTTACTGCCGTCCAAGGCCCGGCGCAAATGATCGCGCTCAGCTTTAACTTTACGGAGTTGTTCCAGCAGCTCTTCCCGATGGGCCGGTGAAGCGCTTTGAATTTCTCTATTTAGTTTTTCGGCCCTACCGATGAGACGGTATAGGTCTCTGGCGATTAAATGGACAGACACGTTACAAGAAGCTCTCTGTAAGTGTTTTTAAAACGGTTTTACCGGCCCAATGCGATCGGCCTGGTTCCTCTGAAGGGGAGTTCCGGTTCGACGAAGATCCGCTAAGAGGATGTACTGCCCAATACCAACATAGCTGTCGGGTGTGTTTTTCGTCAATCAGATTCACCGCTGTTAGTTGTTTCTAATAATAGTACCTTTATATTAAAAAAATATATTTGTCATTTGACATTATGCAGATTGTGTGTTTATTTTAAAGTTTAATCAAGCAGTACGGACCCGAGAGCATCTCTTGGCCGGGACTGCTTTTTATTTCGCATTTGGGATATCATTGCTAAAGCCAGTGATCTTAAGGGGCTTATTCAATAGTGTTTCAGCCGACAGACCCAGTCACAAACCAAAAAAAATATCTACTACGGCTGCAGCCGGCGGAACAAACCCATCCATACCCCACTAAATTATACACAGCGGACCGGAAACGGTGCCGCTTCATTTTTTTGGAGGTGACTCATGATGTACTTTGAAGCCATTTTCCAGCCGTCCAGCCTGACCAATTACAATTCTGATAGCATCCAAAAAATTGTCGGGAAGAAAGTTGCGTTGCAGGACGGTTGGGTTCTCGAAGAAGGACCTCACAAGGGTCAGCAGGGATATTACCTACCAAATTCCACCGTTGGTCTCATTCCAGCCAGTGATCTGAAAGAAATCAAAGTCATACCCTACGCCCAATGGAAGGACATATTTAACAGCACCAAGCAGGAAGTTCTTTAGGGCCACATTTCGAATGGCGGCATCAGCAATTTGCTTCTGGGGATGAACTACCACGGCGATTGTCGAATTTTCGTTACCCGCATCATGATCAATTCCCGCCATTGCTCCCAATGGTATCGTCGATATCGCGCACATCCCGAGGAAAAGGAGCGCTATGATGGTCATTGGGCGCATGGGCAGTTACTGTAAAAAAAGCTGTTGTATAATATAAACAAACGTGTTAATGTATCTACGCATTGATGGCGTTGAATGATTCAGATTGAAAGGCTAACAGAAAGTGGGATACTGACGCTATCACTTTCCGGCAAACGTAATAAATAACTTTAACATCGACGAATCTATTCTTGAGGGCAATAAGTGCCGCCGACCAATTTCGACTCTTTTTTGAAGCGCGTCTTTTCTGCAACCGGTATCGACTCACAAACCGAGTTGGCCAATATTCTGCGCGTTAACCGGTCTGCCATTACCCAGGCGCGCAAAAAAGCGTCCGTTCCGGCCAATTGGATTCTGCAGCTATTTCGCACATACAGTCTCAATCCGGAATGGTTGGAAACCGGCAACGGCGAAACCTATCTTCGGCCGGGAGGCGATGAAGAGCTTCTCTTCAAACATGTTCCCAAGGTTAAGGCGCGGCTCAGTGCGGGTGGTGGTTCATTCGAAATCGGAACGGAGATCCAGGGCTATTACGCATTTCAAACGGAATGGTTGCGGACCAAAGGTAATCCGGACCGAATGGTTCTCATGGATATTTTCGGAAACAGTATGGAGCCAGAGCTCAAAGATGGTGACAGTGTCCTGATTGATGAATCCCAGAAAGACATTCTGGCCGGAGCGGTTTATGCTGTGGGTGTCGATGATACAATTATGGTCAAGCGGGTCGAGAAACATCCCAACAAACTGGTATTGCTCAGTGAGAATAGGGATTATGCCCCGATTTTTCTGAAAGGCAGCGAGTGTGGGAGTATTCGAATTATCGGCAAGGTTATCTGGGTAGGGCGGGAATTCCGTTAGGCGCGATTTTTTTTGCGCATGCTGTTTATTTTAATAAACTAATTGCAATATAAATAAACAAAGGGGGTGTCGAATGCAACGAAGATTTTGTACATGCGGATTTTCAGTGTGGGTCCAGTATTTACTGTCGGATACAAGGTGTCGCACCATTTTCTGGCAGACAGTCAATCCTGTCGGGGGTGTTCTCTCCCATTGTCCTAAATGTGGCTGTCATCTCCATATCGACCGGCTTCGTTGAACGAACCGATGTCGCGGCCTGATACAGCGGCCGCCAACGAAATTATGGATGTGATCATCAGAAAGGAGAAGTGCTGTGACTCGCTTAACAATTCATCCAAATTACGACGATATTTATGAGTATTTCGGCGGAACGACCATTCAGAGGACACGTAAAAAGGCTGATGAAACGGTATGGCAAGACTGGCTGCTCTTTGATTCCATTGAGGCGGCCCTTGAGTATTTCAACGAATGCTGTAGTGTTTGACTCCGATGTGCGCTGCTAAGAGTCATCCTCCGGCGACGTCGGGACTGTTTGTCTGGTCGCTAAGGCAATCCGTTGATTTAAATGCCTATGTGCACATCGGCATGTCAACTAACTGGCACCCGCCGTTGGCGTTCACGAAGCGGGTCAGCATTGCCTGAATTGATGGCCTTCGTTATTTGTCCGTTATCGGTGCGTAGGTCAGGACGCGGATGATACCGATACTGGCGCCGGTATCATCTGTGGTCGTCGTATCACTGACCGAAACAACTGTCGCGATGTTTTTCTGTTCGATGAATTGATTTACAGCCTGATCGAGTTTTTCAAGTTCTTCCTTGACGTGAAACACCCTGAGAGGGCTGGTAAAGGTCTTAACTTTTATCATTGGTACCTCTTTCCCTGGTCCAATAAAAATTAGGTTCAATTTTCGATGTGCTGCGTAAAAGAGAGGCCTGCGGTGGGGTTTGTCGCCGACACGGTGGCGGCGCACAGGATTTTCCGCGGCGACTCTCTACCCAATACTGTTAATACAGCCCTTACCGAAGTCAAATCAAAACCCGAGGTATTTATTTGTCCCGGAAGGTATCAAGGCTGACGTTACGATGAAATTCTTTCTCGATGGCACTGACGGAATACTTCCGTCCGGGGTCAAGGAACGTTCTGTATAGCCAATCGTTCGTGTCGGGAGGACTTGCGGCCAAATTCCGTTCAATTTCGCACAGGGCTTCGACCGATTTGTCGCACACCGGATAACCCTTGTTGTCCAAATATATACGGGGCGTAAAATACACCGGAGAAATGTTGTTAATATCGACAAGTTTGATGTCTCCGGCATCAGTGAGAATCAGATTTCCATCTCCGGCCAAATCGGGAATAAGCCCGGTCGCGGAAATCATATCTTTGACATGGCGGACGAACGCCTCGGCACTCTTGTGGATGCGTCCGACAAGTGAATTTTTTCCAATTTCCGATGTCGTGCGGCTGCCGAGTCGCGGACGAAGAAGATTTTCCGCCAACCGCTCGGCGTTGAGAAATCCCCAGGGTTCGATGTTCAGTCCTTCGATATATTCCTGTAATCCGCAAAGTAGGATTTCATGTCGGTCATTCCAGAGATAACTGACAAGAAATTCGTCGGATCGCGCGTATCCGGCGGGCCCGAGATAAGAAGCGACGATGAGCACCCGGCGCAGCTCCTCGTGGGCTTTTAGGATGGAGCCGAAACGCGTCCTGAAAACACGGAGCATTTTCAGCGGTTTAGCCCTTGGGAACCATTTTATTCCATTCGATACCACCCCGTCTTTTTCCCGGGCGACATCCACCGGATCGAGCACTTCCATGATGTGTGAACGGAGGCCCTGCCGGTAGTGGCGCCTGAATACGTATTTGCATTGTGGGCGAATAAAATTTAAACGAAAGACATCGTCTGCGTTTAATGTTGTTTTATCTCTTACATCGAGGTTCATGGGTACCGAAGAGGGCTTGAGGTGGGGCAGTTATTCAACGCAAAACATTGAAAAATATATCTTAAATCAGGCGGGATGAGATTGGCAAGGGGTTCTCGGTAAAATTTAAATGTAATATTAAAATGGGGATCGCTATTCTGAGTGCGTAATAGAAAAAATGCCGTCGTTAGACAGAAGGAGGGTGACTTATGCGGAAGTGTCTGGTTGCCTATACCTTCGCGGACCTGCGGTGTCATCCTTTCATACGGTTGTCCCAGTCATACTCGGGGCCAGTGACAATGTGTTCCATATTTTGGATCCGTCGTTCCAGTCGGTCAAAACGCTTTCGCAGGCGATGAACAGCTCTATGGCGGTTGCCGGTATAGCTGTCGTAAAATTCCTGTTCATCTTCGGCGGCGATGGGGATAACCGGCTCTGGTTTCATGATGAGTGCGGCCAGTAAATAGAGCCCGGTAACCGGCCAGAAACCAGTGAGAATGAGAGTGACCACGGCTATGGTTCGAATCCAGAAAGGAGAGAAATCGAAATAGTCCGCCAGGCCCCGGCAGACACCCAGAATAGTGCCTTTGCGCGAGCGATATAGGCCGTTAGGCTTGAGTGTTTCTGAACGTTTCTTCATGACCTGCTCCTTTTCCGCGATCCATCAGAATTGTTTCAAGCGCGCCAACACGTTCTTCAATTCGAGAAAGTTCGCGGTAAATAATCTGTATCGTTCTCGTATCATCGGTATCTTGTTGGCGATGTTTACTGGATACGCCACCCTTGATGAGGCGGATGCCCAACAGGATCGTGGTCCCGATAACGGCCAGCGATATGACAATGCCGCCGAAGACGATCGCTGTGATAAAAGCCCCCTGCATATCTGGCTCCCCTTCCCTCCACTTTGCTATTCCATGGATCCAAAGCCGGCCCGATGGTGATGTCAGTTTTTATGGTCAATCGGTGCCTATATGGAGACTATAACTGATTGCTTTCTCCGGCCGATGGTCTTTTAAGCGCCGACAATTCAGCTTCAATTTCCTCATCTACCGTAAGCTTGTCAAGCTCTTCCTCGAGAGTATTTTGCCGACCGATATTGACCAGGTCCGCTTCCGATTCCATTCGGTCGATCCGCTTCTCGAATTCCTCGAACTTAAGTATGACCTCTGTGCTGTCAGCGCGGCGGATTTCGTGTTGGGCGTCCATTTTATTGCGGGCATGAACATGTCGATGAATCAGCAGCTTCTGCTTGTCGCGAGCGGATTTCAGCCGGTCCTCCAATTCGCGAATGTCGTCATGATACTGATCAACGAGAATGCTGAGCTCGTTTCGGTTCTGCTGCAACTCTTTCAATCGTATTGCATAAAAGCGTTTTTGGCGCAAGGCATCACGTGCCAGATCGTCGCGGTCTCTGCGAACCGCCAGGGTGGCCTTTTCTTCCCATGCGCTTGTACGGACCATGAGTTCATCAATTTGACGCTGGATTTTTTTGCTGTCGGCCATCACGCCGGCACAGGAGGCCTTGAGTTCGACCAAAGTATCTTCCATTTCCCGGATCATCAGTTTGAGAAGTTTCTCGGGGTCTTCGGCCCGGTCGAGCATAGCGTTTATGTTTGAGCTGACAATATCTCTAAATCTAGTAAATATACCCATGATTTACCTCCCAAAGTCGTTTAAGGGGGTAATTTGCACATAACATGCCAAACAAAATAATAGTTTATTATCAGTCGTTTACGAAAATAACGGTTGACATCTTCGGCCGTTATTTGGCATATTAAACTATAATTAAGCATAAAATACCTATTAATGGTATATTTTGCCTATCGTCAAGTGGTGTTGCGTTGACGGTGGTCAGCATTATTCACCGCGCTGTTTTTAACTTTTCTGTCTTGAGGATTAAGCCACAGCTAAATCATGGAAGCACTGGGCCAATCGGAGATTTTTCTCGAATTTCAGGAACGCCTCTCACGGGTCGCACCAATCAATCGACCGGTTCTACTTATCGGTGAACGCGGTACCGGTAAGGAATTGGCAGCCGCGCGGTTGCACTACCTTTCCACGCGTTGGCAAGGATCGTTCGTAACCCTCAATTGCGCTGCGCTTTCCCCCCCGCTGATTGAGGCCGAACTGTTCGGTTTTGAGAAAGGTGCTTTTACCGGGGCCGCCCAGCGTCGCCGCGGGCGGTTTGAATCGGCAAACAACGGTACGCTATTTCTCGATGAAGTTGGTATAATTCCGATAGAGGTGCAGGAGAAAATCCTGCGGGTCGTCGAATACAGTACCTTCGAACGGGTCGGGAGCTCTGAGAGCATCGATGTCGATGTGCGGATCATTGCGGCAACCAATGCGGATATGAAAGAACTTGTCAGAACCGATCGTTTCAAGCAGGATTTACTCGATCGTCTTTCTTTTGAAGTTCTTTTTTTGCCACCGTTAAGGGCGCGTGGAGAGGACATCCTGATTCTGGCCGATCATTTTGCGGCCCGCATGGCATTTGAGATGGGAAGGGAAACACTTCCGAAATTCAGCACTGCGGCAGTTGAAGCTCTGACAACCTATGCCTGGCCCGGTAATATCCGGGAATTAAAGAACGTTGTTGAGCGGGCTGTTTACCGCGCGGAAGGTTCGATGATTTCGACAGTCGTTTTTGATCCATTTGTCAATCCGTTCGAACGGCCAACGCCTGAGGCCCCAACACCAACGATCCGATCTGACAATGAAACGCCCGTGAATCAGCGCACTTTGAGAAAGCCATTTAAAACAGCTATTGATGAGTTCAAACTCAAATTGCTTGAAGACGCCCTGCGAGCGGCCCAGTTTAACCAGAAAAAAGCAGCGGCTATCTTGGCGTTGACGTATCATCAATTTCGCGGACTTTACCGGCGATACAGGAAACAGTTGTCTAAGGATCTCCAATAAAAAAAGACGGATATCGTGGCTGTTAAAAAATCCTTCCGTTATTCGAACGGTTTTTTTCTAAAATCACATACAACAATTTTCCGTATTTCGGAGTTTATTTTTGAAGAGCGGTATAACACGAAGACTGGCAACAGATGCCGCTGGCTGTGCTAAACTTTTCGGTGGTAGTGAATGACGAGAAAACCAGGGGGAATTGTACGTTTGCGGTTGGCGCCAATGACGAACGTACAAAAGGATTATTGAGGATTAAACGCGATCGTAAACGGGGCTATCCGGTCAAGCCAATTTGTTTTTAAGTGATTCTTCGATCATTTTTCCCGCAATCTTTGTAGCGCTTATATCATAGGTGCCGTCGTCAATCTGCTGTTTTAAGTGCGAAATCTTCTCACTCCGGATATCGGGAAGCTCCCGAAGCGCTGCCTGTGCTAATTTGAGATCTTTGGCACTTTGAGACAAATCGACACTATCTTCGCCTGTCCGGGTCCCATCTTTTTGGCTGGTTTTTGCCGATGGGGCCGAATTTTGTTGGACCTGATTGACGTAGGTGTTTATTTGGACCGGGTTTTTATCAGATATTTCCATTTTGAAACTCCTTTGAATGCTGCGGGGCGTTGCCCTTTTGGCCTGTGTCGCTATGTTATCCCAACCACATTGCAATGTCAATTACGTGACTGTCTGCTCTTCTTATCGGCTGTATCCAGGCGAACTTTAGAATTTTTTTTCGCATTGAGGGATTTTATATTCAAGTCTTGCCCGAAATATTAACTGACGTGGTTGGGAGGATCAATGCGAGGGGAATCAAAAATTGGAACATCGATTTTCAGTGCGGTGTGCCGCGATTTTATAATGGTTGCCCGATTGTCTGTGGTAATTTCGAAATTTTCCAGGTAACCGCGGTTTTGAAGTTCCCGTAAGCCTCTCTTTACTTGGTTTCGCAGGCGGTCGTGGGGCTGTTGCGTATCGATGTTGACTGAGCGTGCCAGACGCAAAAGGTCAATCGTGATTTTCTTTGCATATTGTCCCTGGAAATACCGGTAAAAGGCTTTACTGATATCGGATTTCAATTCGGCCCGAAATCGAAGGTCGATGTTGGTCACGAAACTCTCGGCATACATCTCGATGAAATAGGGATTTATGACCGTTCTGACAATTCCGCTTTCACGATCGAGGTCTCCGTAACTAAGAATCGAACCGGTCATTTCTTTAAGTACCCGGCGTTTCTTGCCGCTTCCGCTGGTCAGTTCGAGATCGATACGGGTTCCGGCCAACCGCTGAATACTTTTCCAGATAGCGTTAAAATTAGCGGCTGTGGGCGTCAGGCCGGCAATTCCACTGAGTTCGGCCAGAGTGGACTCAAAGGCATCGTTCTGGTAGCGGCTCATCAGGCTTAAGAGACAAAAAAGAACAGTCTCGTCGAAAATGACCAGGAGTTCACCAACCACCCGCATCCTGCCCCATGCGTTTACATCGCCCGAATCGAGCCGAACCAGAGGCCAGTCTCTCAATTTCGTACGGTTTTTGAAATGGAATGGCGAAACCCGCGTCAGCATTGTGGGCATAAAACTGAAAAACCGCTGGACAGGTGGTTGGCGGCTAATGTGTCGGTCAATATACCGGGCAGCATCTCTGATCATTCGTCGCCCGATAAGCTGCTTTTCTATTGAAGACAGTTTTCCTTTGGCTGCGTGGGCAACAGGTCGATCAGGTTCGTCTGGAGGAGTTTTCATAAATATCCCTGCTGCTGCGGGTTCAAAAATTGAGATTATCATAGTCGAATGCTGATAGTTTGTCAAAAGTTTAAGGATTTCGTACGGCTATCCTGTTTATCACATGGCCAATCGCCGATGCCTGATGTGGATTTTTTCTCATTTGGCATTACGTTAGTCTACTAAACGTTTTCGTAGTTTTAGCTCTCAGGTGGTTGTTCAGAGATATTCAACCGGTAATTTTCCTGAGCCGCTAAAGAGAGAGCAGACTCTTGAATAATTCTATGACCCCTGCACGAAAGGAGGCATACATGCCTAAAGCAATTGTTATGAATGAAACCGGTGATCCTGATGTTCTGCAATGGGTGGATTACGACCCAGGACAACCAGGCCCGGGGGAAGTTCTGTTGCGGCACGAAGCGGTTGGGTTGAATTTTATCGATGTTTACCATCGAACCGGCTTATATCCTTTACCAGGATTGCCGGCCATTCCGGGCATGGAAGGGAGCGGGACGATTGAGGCGATCGGTACGGATGTCACCGAGCTGGCAATCGGTGACCGCGTGGCCTACGCTGGATTGCCGCCAGGGGCCTATTCTCAAATTCGTCGCATTCCGGCCGACCGTCTGGTCAAGCTCCCCGGAACGATCTCCAGCCGTCAGGCAGCAGCGATGATGCTGCAGGGCATGACCGCGCGCTACCTGCTGCGGGGCTGTTACAGCGTCAAAACCGGCGACACTATTTTGATTCACGCGGCTGCGGGGGGTGTGGGGTCGATTGTCTGCCAGTGGGCCAGAGATCTTGGCGCCAAGGTCATCGGAACTGTCGGATCGGAGCGGAAGGCGGAAATCGCTTTGTCAAACGGTTGCGATTATCCAATTCTGTATAATTCTGAGGACTTTGTGGCTCGTGTAAAGGAGATAACCGAAGGTAGAGGCGTCGATGTGGTCTACGATTCTGTAGGGCAAGCGACGTTTATGAAATCATTGGATTGTCTGCGACCCATGGGGATGATGGTGACTTTCGGTCAGTCTTCAGGTCAGATCGCACCTGTGGACTTAGGCATTTTGGCCGCTAAAGGCTCCTTGTTTCTAACCCGTCCATCATTGATGACGTATACGGCCAAAAGGGAGGATCTGCTTGTGCATGCACACGATCTGTTTGACGTCGTTGAAAAAGGCGCCGTGAAAATAGACATTCAGCAAACCTATCCTCTGTCGGATGCAGCACGGGCGCACCGTGATCTGGAGGATCGCAAGACAACCGGATCGAGTCTTCTCTTGCCCGAATAGGGTCCAGCTGGATATTCTAAATGATTATTTGCCAAACTTTGGGACACTACCGGGAATCAAGGTGGTTCAGCGAATTTTCGGTGATTGGGGTATAGCAAAATTTGAAGAATTTTGATCAGCGAATAAGGCGTCGAGGGTGCGAGTAAAACCGAGTGGATCGACATTGACGCCATGAATTTTGACGCTCCAGTGAAGATGAGGTCCACTGACCCGTCCCGTGGCCCCTGATTTGCCAATCACCTGCCCCTTGTCTACCGATTGGCCGGTGTGGACGTCAATACGGTTTAAATGCGAATAGCTGGTAAATAGTCCTTCGCCATGATCCAGAATAACGTGGTTTCCGGAATAAAAGAGATTTTTCGCTAATCGGACCACTCCGCGGTTGGCGGCATATATGGGCGTGCCAATCGCGGCGCGAAAATCGACGCCACTATGAAAACGCTGTAATTGGCCGTTGAGTAGACGCTGGGCGCCATAAGGACTTGTCACCTTCCCTATTGTCGGACGCTGAAAGGGACCATCCCAGTATCGGAGCGGTTGGCTATGAGAGTACGCGGCTTTGATTTCCTTCCGTTCCCGTTGAATCCTTTTCATCGCTTTCTTTGGGGGGGTCACCCGGCTGGCAGTGACTTTCAGATTCTCTGATTGGAATTCACCGTCACGGATTTCCACCGGAATGGGCTGATTGTAATGCCCTGTACTATCTGTCCAATCGACAGAAATATTCGCGATGCCTGGTGTCGTCTGGTAAGGAACAGGGATGAGGCCGATAAGGGTGTTGGGTCCGATAGTCGGGTGATCGACTAGAGGAATAACGATGTCGAGAAAACGGGCGCTTAGGCCTTCAACCAATATTTTCTGATTGAGGATGTCGATTTCTAATATGGTAATATCCCCCACGGTAACCGATTGTTGAGTGAGCCGGATGCCGGATAGGGAAGAGGTTGTTTCGTGCGACGCTGCGGCCAATGTCGCAGACCAGCTGCTTGAATTTGTCGTGAGAAGGCCAATGAGAACGATTAACACCTTCGCCGATGCTTCAAAGATCTTTCTTTCAGTCGACGTTCGGTTTTTCTTTGATGATAGCACTACGCACTTTCTTCATCAGGTTTTTTGGGGAGCACCTCGTTTAATAACGGATTCATATGAATATGAAACAGTCCTGTAGGGCTGGAAAAATGAATTTGAAGGCACCGGTCATTAAGCGCCAGCGGCCAAAGCAGATTTGTTCTCGGAGAGGATCAAATCCATGCCGGACGCATAGGATTCTACCCGGTTTTTTCCGTATTGTTTGGCCATATACATGGCCGCATCGGCTTTTTTAACCAGTTCCTCGATGTCTTTTCCATCCTCCGGGTAGGCGGCAATGCCGAGGCTGATGGACAATGGTGGAATATCATCCAGTTGCAATTTCGCCAGTTTGCGGCGTAATCGTTCGGAAACGATGCGGGCTTCCGCTTTGTCGGCTTCCGGAAGCAGGATGACAAACTCCTCGCCACCAAAACGGGCAACGATATCGATATCTCGAATATTTCGTTGAAGAAATCTGCTGACGATTTTTAGGACCCTGTCACCGGAGGCATGACCATATGTGTCGTTGATGTCTTTAAAGCTATCCATGTCGGCCATTACCACCGCGAGGTTCTTCTTGTACCGTTCAGCCCGATGAAGCTCTTCCTGGAATTTAACCATGAAGTAGCGTCGAACGAAGAGGCCCGTCAACGAATCTGTTACTGCCATTTCCCATAGCTGCGCCTTGTTGATGGCAACGGCAGCCTGGTCGGCAACCGCCTTGAGCAATTCTACTTCCTCGTCACTGAATCCCGTATCGTCCATTTTGTTGGTGACGTTTATCACGCCAATGGGATCACTATAAACTTTCATGGGAATGCAGGCGATGGAGCGTACAAATGATGTGGCCGGTTCGACAAAAAGTTCCTCTTCACTGGCCTTGTCTACCACCATCGGTCTGCCGGTCTGAAATACCCGGCCGGCAATACCTTCACCGGATTTAAAACTCCGGCAGTCAATCTCGTTGTTATTGACTTTTTTCTGGTAAGCGGTGTCCTCGAGGCCGGCCAGAACACGGACACTGAGCCGGTTGTTTTCGATGTCGTAGAGCATGATCGAACCTTTTTCGGCCCCGGTGATTTCGATCGCTTGGTTCAGGATATATTGTAGGAGACTCTTTAGATCACTGATATAGGTCATCGCCCGTCCAATGTTGTACAGAAGCGAAAGATTGTATAATGTGCGGTTCAGTTCTTCTTTTTCTTTGTTACGATGCAGATACAGGTGACTGGTATTGATACAAACAGCGACGTGGGCAGCTATCTGCCGGAGGAAATATAATTCGTTTTCGTTGTAAGGTCGATCTGGGTCTCTTCCGCCGAGGGTCAGAAAACCGATGACCTTGTTTTGCATCATCAACGGAACCAGCCAGTCGGCATGCAACAAGTCAAAATGAAACCGTTGATGAAGGTCAGGATAGAGGGGGTGCCCGGAATCATCACGCAGCGATGAGGGATTGTTTGTCATCAGACGCTTCCAGAGGGCACTGATGTTTTCGAACATAAATTCCCGATTGATTTCGCCAACACCATATGTGTAAACCAATCGAAACGTTTTGGTTTCTTGGAGGTAAATGAATATCGAAAATGTATCGGCACCGATTTTTCGGCGAACGATTTCTGACAACATCGCGTAGAGTTCGTTCAGGTCAAGGATGTTGCTCAGTTTACGGCTCACATTGAGCAACTCGTCGAGTTCGGTTACCCGGCGTTCAAGCGCCTGGATATCCAGGTTGGGGGGACCGTGAAATACGTCCGAGGGTTTCTGATTTTCCATGTTTATAATTGTACCGGCTATATGCCAATAATGCAACAGGGATTTCCCGTGACTTTTTCAATCCAATATACTGATAATGTAGTAAATTCAATACATTTGGTCCGGCTTTCCGGCTAACTTTGGAGCTGGAAAGGTCGGCAGCAAACTTGCAGGTCATCGTCAGCATGGGAAAATCTCAGAGGAGAAACAACCGCTTGGATCAACCTTTCATCACCCTGGACAGGGTGACTATCCGGGTCAGGGATCAGCATTTGTTCGCCGGCAGCTGCTGGACAATCGGCACCGGCCAGCATTGGGCGGTTATCGGACCTAACGGTGCCGGCAAGACCTCCCTGGTTCGTGCCATTGCCGGTATCGTACCGGTGATTGCTGGAAATATTTATTATCATAAACCCACGGTGATGCCCCAAGATATCGGTTATTTGTCGTTCGAAACCCACCGCAACCTTATTTCAAGAGAGGAAGGCCGGGACGAAACCCGCAGCTTCAGCGGAGATTTCAGGAATCAATTTTCCGTGCGCGAACTCTTGGGGCCTCCGAGGCAAGGAAAACCATCACTATCAACAGATATGCAGGCGTTGATCGACAAATTGGATCTTACCGAATTGCTTGGACGGCCTGTCCGCGGGCTTTCAACGGGTGAAGTTCGCCGGGTTTTGATCGGTAGAGAAATTCTTAAGGCGCCCCGTTTGCTCATTTTGGACGAGCCCTTCGACGGGCTTGATGCCAGCAGGCAAGACCAACTGACCGCTATCTTAAACCGGTTGATGGATGGAGCGACACAGATCATACTGGTGACGCATCGTCTGGCGGAGATTCCACCCCGCATAACCCACATTCTGGGT
Organism: uncultured delta proteobacterium; assembly: GCA_963848135.1. GTDB lineage: Bacteria > Desulfobacterota > Desulfobacteria > Desulfobacterales > SG8-13 > JARFQH01. The sequence goes on along the minus strand of CAWKCK010000003.1, from coordinate 354,536 downwards.
GTCAAAGATGGCCGGATAAAATTTCAGGGTGGACGTAGAATGCTTGACAGTGATCGTCTTTTTCGGCTTTACGATCCTGGAAAACATCCACAGATATTGCGGTCGGATCGGACTCAGATCAAACGACGCGAATGGGCGATACCCGGGCAAGTGATTATCGAAATGCAGGATGTGACGGTAAGTTATGATGGTCAGGCGGTCATCAGCAAACTGAATTGGACCGTTCGAGCGGGTGAAAACTGGGCCATATTGGGCCCTAATGGCTCAGGCAAGACCACCCTGTTGAGCTTGCTTACCGGCGACAACCCCCAGGCGTACGCCAATACCGTCAGGCTATTCGGGCGGCAGCGGGGCTCCGGTGAAACGATCTGGGACATCAAGGAACCCATCGGTCTGGTATCCTCCGAATTCCAGATACGCTACCGCAAACCGCTCCTTGGGGCTGATGTCGTGCTGTCGGGGTTTTTTGATTCTGTTGGACTGTATCGAAAGGCCTCCCCCAAGCAGCGCCACATCGCCGCTGCTTGGATGATAAAATTGGGTTGCGCCGACCTCGCTGAGCGTTGGTATCATTTATTATCCCAGGGCGAACAACGCCTCATTCTGCTGGCACGCGCTATGGTCAAGTCACCCCAGCTGTTGATTCTGGATGAACCCTGCCAGGGACTCGATAGAGCGGCGAGACATCGGCTTTTGCATTTGTTCGATCAGTTGGGGGCTGACTCGGGGGTGAAACTGCTATATGTGACGCATCAGCCAGGGGAATGGCTGGCCTGCACGACCCATATATTGCGATTCAAGAAGATGCCTTCGGGTGTTTATCACGCGGATTCGGAATTGGTGCCGGTGCGAGGGTAAAACCGATCGTTACACATCGATCATGCCGTTTTCCTCGACGTCGGCAATAAACTCTTCTACCAATTCCTGGCACAACTCCTGATGACCCATCCGGCGCAGAATGGCAAACGCCTCCGCCCGGCTTTTGCCCTGTTGGTAGGGTCGATCGGTTGTCATGGCATCGAAACAATCAGCGACTGCTATGATTCTGGCACCCAGAGGGATGTCATCGGCCGTTAGACCATAGGGATAACCCGATCCGTCCAGGCGTTCATGGTGTAAGTGCACAAAATCGAGCACCGGTTCGAGGCAGTCGATCCCCTTGAGAAGCGCCACACCCATATCCGGATGGCGGCGGACTTCATCCAGCATGTCTCCATACAACCGGGTGGTTCTATTGCTGAAGATACGGTCACTCAGGCCGAGTTTGCCGACATCATGCAGCAAACCACCAATACCGATGTTTCCGGCATCTTCGGCGGAAAGACCCAACCGGCAGGCTAGCCTGCTGGAATAAAGCGCAACCCGTTTGGCATGTCCCTGGGTATAGCTGTCTTTTGTCCCAAGCGCTGCGTTGATGTCACGTAATTTTTGAAAATCTGAATCAAAAGATTCCGAATACCCGTATTCCATCAACCTAATCGATTCCCCGTGTGGCTTGACGTATGCATCAGAAGAGTAACTCGTCCAGGTCCGTTCCAGCGTATACTTGAACTCAATCCGAATTACCGTGCGGAATACATCCAAAAATCGGACGCGCGAAGTTCCGCTTTATAGAAACCTCCAGCAGGGATGTCAACGTTATTTTTGCCTGAGAGTGGATGTTGAGCTTGCCATAGATACGGGAAAGGTGCTTTCCTTTTGCGTTTGCCCTTCGGGTCGACATCTAACGCCCTCGTTGGCCTGACAGATATTTCTTCAAGTACAAAGCCGTGTGGGAAATTCCGGAGTGGCGCAGGAGTTCGTCTGGGTCGCCGCTCGCCACCACCTGACCCCCTTCATCACCGCCTTCCGGACCCAAATCGATGATATAATCAGCCGATTTGATCACTTCCAGGTTGTGCTCGATGATGGCTACCGTATTGCCGCTATCCACCAGGGATTGTAAAACATCTATCAGTCTTTGGATGTCTGCCAAGTGAAGGCCGGTTGTCGGTTCATCAAGGATGTACAAGGTATGCCCGCGGGAGGGTCTGGCCAATTGGCGGGCCAGTTTCATACGCTGGGCTTCACCACCGGAAAGAGATGGGCTGGGCTGGCCCAGACGAAGGTATTCGATGCCGATGTCACAAACAAACTGGAGTGCCCGACGGATCCCCGGTACGGCTGAAAAGAATTGCAGGGCCTCTGCAAACGTCAGATCGAGCACTTCCGCGATCGTTTTCGCTTTATATCGGATGTCGAGGGTTTCCCGATTGAATCGCTTCGCGCCACAACGATCACATGGGACGTATACATCGGGCAAAAAGCTCATGGCAACTTTGGGCTGTCCCTGGCCTTTGCAGGCCTCGCAACGTCCGCCGTCCAGATTGAAAGAAAACCGGGCGGCTTTATAACCGCGTGAGCGCGCTTCCGGTGTCATGGCAAACAGTTTACGGATGTCGGCCAAAAACCCGATATAAGACGCGGGAACCGAACGCGGTGTGCGCCCGATGGGGCTGTGATCAACCTCGAGAACCTGGTTCAGTTTTTTCCAGCCGGTAACGCTGCGACAGTTTGTGGTCGCTTGATTCAGTTTGCCCAGTTTATTTTTCAATTCCTTGAACAGCGTCTCTTTTACCAGCGAGGATTTCCCTGAACCCGAGACACCGGTCACGCAAATTAACGTATTAAGGGGGAATTGCACTTTAATGTTTTTCAGGTTATGGGCGCAGGCTGAATGCACGGTCACTTTCGGCGACTTTTTGTATGGCCGCCGGCGTGAGGAAATCTTTCGGGAATGTTTTCCGAGGTAGGCACCGGTGACAGATGCCGGTGCATTTTTCAGATCATCCAGGCTACCGGCCACAACCAGGTTGCCGCCCTCCTGTCCGGCACCCGGACCGAGGTCGATGATGGTGTCAGCGGCCTGAATGGTATCGATATCGTGCTCGACCACTATCACGGTGTTACCGCGATTTCTCAGCGTCAGCAGCGCATCGAGCAGAACGCCGTTATCCCGCGGGTGAAGGCCAATCGTTGGTTCATCAAGAATATAACTAACGCCGGTAAGATTCGAACCCAGAAGGGCTGCAAGGCGCACCCGTTGGGCTTCGCCGCCTGACAGCGTGTCGCCGCTGCGACCCAGGGAAAGATAGGAGAGACCCAGCTGGTTGAGCAGATCGAGCCGACCCAGCGATTCCTGGATGATCGGCGCTACAATCGACTTTTGCGGGGGGGGGAAAGCCAGTTCTCGTAAGCTCGTGGCAAGCCTGCCCGCCGGCTGCTGCATGAGATCCCAAATGGTCCGGCCTGAAACCCTTACGGCCAGTGCCGCAGGATTCAGGCGGCTACCGGCGCAGGCGTGGCAGACATGCAGATTCGCCGCTGCAGAGTTGCCCTCAGCACCTTCAACCACGCCCAGACCGCTGCATGCGGGGCAGGCGCCTTGCCGGCTGTTGAATGAAAAAAGCCGCGGATCCAGTTTGGCGACACCGAGGCCGCATGCGGGGCAGGTGCCGAGAATACTGAAAACTTCTTCATTCCCATCCGGGTCGAGTATAATAAGGCTGCCATCGCCCGCCTTCAGGGACCGGTCAACCAGGTCGATGCTCTCGCTGCGACTCTGCCCGATGACCCCGGTCACCAACTCAATGGTGTGCTCGTGGTAACGGCTCAGAGCCATGCCGGGTTGCAGTTCGGTCAACTTACCATCGATGCGGGCACGGGTGATGCCACGCTTCAAAGCCTGACCCAAGACCTCCTTGTGAAATCCTTTGCGACCGGAAATTTTCGAGATCAAGACTAAGGCCGACCTCTGACCATACCGCCGCCGGATATCTGTGGCAATATTATCCGGCGTCTGGGCTGTCAAGCGTCGATCGCAGCTTGGGCAGTGTTGGGTGCCCAGCTTGCTGAACAGCAAACGCAGAAAATGATAGACCTCAGTCAGCGTGGCAACCGTGGACCGGCGGCTTGAATAGCTGACCCGTTGTTCGACCGCCACCGTGGGCGAAAGCCCTGAGACCAGGTCGACATCGGGGCGTTCCATCACCCTCACATACTGACGAACATAGGGTGCAAGGCTCTCAAGGTAGCGGCGCTGACCCTCGGCAAACAGGATATCAAATGCCAGAGTTGACTTGCCTGAACCGGACACACCACTAAAAACCACAAGCTGATTGTGGGGAATGTGCAAGGATAGAGCTTTCAGGTTGTGTTCCCGGGCGCCTTGCACTGAGATAACAACCCCGGCGCCCGAATTCTTATAGGTGGCCGGAGATTCGCCAATCAGCATTGGGGTTCTGCTGGACTTGAAGCGACCGCGTCCCGATAAGTATGCTTTCAAAAACCGTCCGGTATGTGAGGCCGCATGGGTCGAAACGGTTTCCGGTGTTCCGGAGGCCACCAGCCGCCCCCCGTCGTTGCCCCCTTCCGGGCCCAGGTCGATGATCCAGTCGGCGGTTTTAACCACATCCATGTTGTGCTCGATCACAAGAACCGTATTTCCGTCATCGACCAACCGTTGAAGGGCCAAGAGGAGGATAGCGATGTCATCGTAGTGCAGACCGGTGGTCGGTTCATCAAAGATAAACAGGCGGCCGGTACCGGCATTACGTTTGAGATAGCGCGAGAGTTTGAGCCGTTGGGCCTCGCCGCCGGAAAATGTATTGATCGGCTGGCCAAGCCGGATGTATCCTAAGCCGACTTCAGTCAAGGGGTGTAGAGCGTTTTGTATCGTGATGTGGCGCTTCGATGATCCTTGGAAGAACACCAGGGCCTCGGTTACGGTCATGTCGAGGATGTCTGCAATGCTTCGCCGGCGATAGGTTACTGCCAGGGTTTCAGGTTTGAACCGCTTACCGTTGCATTGGGGGCAGGAAACAAAAACATCTGAAAGAAATTGCATCTCGATTTTTTCGAATCCGTCACCCTTGCAGGCTTCGCATCTCCCCCCGTCAACATTGAAAGAAAAATGACCCGGCCCCCACCCCTTCTTTTTTGAAATGGCCGTATCGGCCAGGAGATATCGAATCGGCTCCAAAGCTTTAGTGTAGGTCAACACGTTTGCGCGAGGCGTACGCCCGATGGGCCGCTGATCGACCAAAATCGCTTCGGTGACTGTATTTAAACCTGAAATAGAGTGATGTTTTCCTGGTTTTGACCCGGCGCCACCCGCGAATCGTTGCGCAGCCCGATATAGGATCTTCTCTGCCAGCGTCGATTTTCCGGAACCGGATACCCCCGTCAGACAAACGAAAAGGTTAAGGGGGATGCGCACAACAATGTTTTTCAGGTTATGGGCCGCCGCGCCTTTAATGGTTATCCAGCGTTTGTTTTGGGGTTCACGGCGGAATTCAGGCAACGGAATCTGGCGGACCCCCTTCAAATACTGGCCAGTCAACGAACCATTGATGCTTGCGGTGGGGCCAAAATACATGATTTGCCCGCCCTGCTCTCCTGCTCGCGGTCCGAGGTCTATCAGGAAGTCACTTTCTCTAATTATTTCAGGGTCGTGTTCGACAACAACGACGGTGTTGCCTTGATCACGCAAATTTTTAAGAATGCCGATGAGACGATGGCTGTCACGGGGGTGAAGACCAATGCTGGGTTCGTCAAGGATATACAGGGTATTGACCAGATCGGCACCTAAAGCCGATGCCAGAGCGACCCGTTGCACCTCACCGCCGGAAAGGGTCCGAGACTGGCGGTCGAGGGTCAGATAGGCCAGTCCCACACTCTGCAAGTAGTTTAACCGCTTGGATACGGCACTAAGAATCAGACGGCTGGCTTCATCCCCTTCGGGCAGTTGAAACTCAGAAAAAAAGTGTGTGGCCGATGCCACATCCATTTCATAGACTTGAGCGACTGTTTTGTCTGCCAGTCGATAGAGGAGCGATTCCTCCTTGAAACGGGTCCCATTGCAGTCTTGGCAAATATCATAGCTACGGTAGCGGGAAAGAAATACGCGCACCGGCATTTTGTAAGTTCTGGTTTCGAGCCACTTAAAAAAGCCCCGGATACCGTAATATGACGAAGTTCCCTCCACGATGGCGTGTTGTTGGGATTTTTTAAGCTTTTGAAAGGGAACCTCAGTAGAGATGGCCTGAGTCCGGCAAAATTCGATCAGGTCGTCATATTCGGAACGATGGTTCGACGGCCCGCCCCAAGGTTTGACGGCTCCCGCGGAAATGGACAGCTTTTTGTCGGGGATAACCAGGTCGAGATCGATGTCGATGGTGCGACCGAAACCACGGCAAGTATTGCAGGCACCGAGAGGACTGTTAAAGGAAAAAAGGTTGGGCATCGGCGGGCCGTAATGTTGACCGCAGTGCGCGCATTCCAATTTGCAGCTCAGAGCCAGATGCCTTTCACGATTCAGCCAGACGTCTAGCCGTCCTTTGCCAAACCGGAATGCGAGTTCGGCCGAGTCGATAATGCGTTTGCGATCCGATGGTTTCAGCGCGATGCGATCAGCCAGTACATGGAGGGTTTCTTTTCCCGCTTGTGCATGCCACTCCGCCAAAGGGTGAATTTGCCTGCCGTCGAACCAGCGGTCATACCCCGTTCGGAAAAGCTCGTTGCGAATGTCTTTGACGGGAGTATTTTGTAGCGGGTATGGATAGGTGATAATCACTTCAGTGCCGGCTTCTTGTTCCCGCAACATCTGCCAGAGGTGTTGCGGTGTTTCGATAAGTACGGGACGGTTGCAGGCCTTGCAATGCAATTGCCCCAGGCGGGCAAAGAGAAGTTTCACGTAATCGGTGATTTCGGTCATGGTGCCAACGGTCGACCGTGACGTGCGCACCGGGTCTTTGCGATCAATGGCGATGGCTGGCGGTATTCCCTCGATCCGGTCGACCTGCGGGCGATCCATTCGATCCATAAATTGCCGGGCGTAAGGTGAAAAAGTCTCGACATATCGGCGCTGGCCTTCAGCATAGAGGGTGTCGAGGGCCAATGAGGATTTGCCGGAACCGCTGACGCCGGTGACAATGGTAATCCGGTTGAGGGGAATCTTTAAATCGAGATTCTTCAGGTTGTTCTGGCGGGCACCATAAATATGTATGAAATCAGTTTCGATCATGTGGTCGGTTGTATTTTATCGCAGTGGGTTTGTTGATGCCCAGCGAGTGGAGAGCGGCGATACCGCCTCGGCGGATTCTGGGTAAAGACGAATCCAGATGATAAGCATCAGTCGGAAGGAATAAAGGTCGGCGGACTGAAAGTCAAAAATGATTTCGGCAGGAAACGGTACCGGTCGAAACAGGCACCGGTTCCCACCTGTAAATCTATTTTTTAATGCTACGGGGCAACAGCATCTGGTGATGGGGGCATATCGATCGCGGGTTCTGATAGGCCGCTCCGGCAAAGGCCATCATATACCGTCGAATTTCGGACATGGTGGCCACCTCGTCGACAAATCCTTTTTGGGCACAGTAGACTGGGCGTGAGTTATCGTAGTATTCTTTGACCATCTTGTTCATGTTTTCGATGACCTGATCAAGAGGGCGACCGGCACCCTTTTCTTTAACCAGGCGCCGCGAGAAGCTTGCCGCTGCCGCGGTCTCGCCGTGCATGACGTAGATTTCGGTTGTGGGAATCCCGAGAGTGAAGGCATTGTGTCGATTGGCTGTAGGGCCACCCATAACGTAATGGGCAGCCGCGGTTCCTTTGCGGAGGACCACGAGCATCATGGGAACTTCAGTCTGTTGGATCGAATAGATCAAAGACTGGCCCAAGCCGAGCAACTCAGCTTTTTCGGCCAAATCGCCGACATCGATGCCGGAAGTGTCCTGAAACCATGCGATCGGCACGCGGTCTCGCCCGCAGAGGGTTACGAATTCGTTCATTTTAATCAACCCCTGTCGATAGAGCTTACCGCCAATTCCGGGGTAAGGTGCATATTCAGGGTAATCTTCTCCAAGATAGCCTTGGCGGTTACCGATGCACCCCACCAGAAAACCGTCAATTTTAACCAGGCCGGTGTAAATTTCTGGCCCGTAGTCTGGTCGGTACTCGAGGTGTTCACTGCCGTCCACCAGGCGTGAGAGGACCTCATCGAAATTGTACATTTGTTTCTGGTTGAACGGGAGCAATCGGTAGAGATCTTCGGCGGGGAACCGGGGCGGTTTGGGGTCTGCCACCCGGAAAAATTTTGGGTTATAGGCCGGCATATCCCGCATATAGTCTTTGATACCGTCGAGCACCTGGGTCTCATCATCGTACAAATAACGGAAAAAACCGGTTTCATTGTAATGGATTTTAGCTGATCCTGGCGGTTCTACCTTGTACTGCTTGGCGGCGTTGATCAATTGTTCCGCCCCTTCCTGATCGAAATAGCCTTTTGGGGACATGCCGCTGAGGATACCGCCGCCGCCGACGGCGATGTTGGCGTCCTTGTGGGCGAAGAGAACGGTAGGGCTGATGCCCTGATAGCCGCCGCCGGCCGGGTTGGTACCGTAAATGGCAGCCAAGATCGGGATTCCCATCTGTTCAAGTTCGGCGTGCCGAAAAAAGGTCGTTCCGCCACCGCGTCGACTAGCGTAAAATTTTTCTTGCTCGGTAAGTTTGACCCCGCTGCAATTAACCAACCAGACCAGGGGCAGGTTCAATCGTTTAGAAAGATCTGTAACCCTGAGTATATTTTCATATTGCCCAGGCAGCCAGGCACCGGCAAAGACTTTATTGTCGAACCCGATGATCACGGCCCATTTGCCGGATATCTTTCCGAGTCCGTCAATGACATTGGTGGTCCCTTCGATGTTATCGTCCGGGTTGTATAGAGTATGCAAAGGGTTCCAGGTTCCCGGATCGACCAAGTAGCGCAGTCGCTGCCAAATCGTCATTTGTCCGCGGGCATTGATTTTTTCTTCTGGAAGGCCGACATTTTTGACTTTTTCGATTTCCTTGCGAACCGTTTCCTCAACATCTTTAATTTTCTCGACGTTCTCTTCGGTACTTTTGATCTGTCCCGGATTCAGTTCAGTGCCAAAGTCCTGCATTTTTTCAAAATAAGGTCTCATGTTGTTTCACTCCGCTATGATCTGAAATTCTTTTTGGTTTCACCCGTTCTCAATGATAGGCCACATCCCTTTTTCTTCCAAAACCGATCGAAAGGTCTTCAGAGCAGCGTTGACTGTGGGGATGCCGGCATAAGTGAAGGTTTGAAATATCGCTTCGGCAATTTCCCTCACCGGACAACCCACGTTCAAAGCGGCCTGTATGTGCAGTCTCAGCTCTTCCTGGCGCGATAAGACCGTCAGGACGGCAACGGTGATCAGCTGTCGGGTGCGATGGGGAATCTTTTCACGAGCATACATCTGCCCGGTGATAAAAAGGGACAGATCTTTACCCAAATTTTTGTCGAATGCCCGCCAGAGATCGAATGGTTTTTCGTCCGTAACCCCCTCAAAGTAGAGCGTTGCGGTGCTTTTGGTTTTTTCGGTCAGATCCTTGCCCAATTCGCTGCTCCTCCTTTGCGACGCGGAAGTGTAATTTCCGTTCCGGTATTACCGGTTGGCCTTGCGGATGCCCAATTGATCCAGTGCGATGATCCACTTGCAAATGTTGGCTGATCCTTCCACCATGGTGTAGGTGGGGGTATCCCGGTAGTACCGCGCCACCGGATATTCAGGAGAATAGCCATAAGCGCCGAGAATCCGCATGGCATAGTTTGAGCATTTGGTCACCACCTCGCCGGCGAAGTACTTGGCCTGGGCCACGTCGAGACCGTTGTTGAGTTTACCTTGATCCTTGACCCATGCGGCTTTGTAAACCAGAAGACGGGCCGCCTCGATTTCAGCCGACATTTGCGCGATCATGTCCTGATTCATTTGGTATTCACCGATCGGTTTGCCAAACTGCTTTCTCTCCTTGCAATACTTTACAGCGGCATCCAGACAGGCCTGGGCGACACCGACGGCGCCGGCGGCGGCCGACAAACGTGTCTGGTTAAGAGAGCTGAAAACGATTTTAGCGCCATCACCGGGTTGGCCGAGAATGTTTTCTTTCGGAACCGCGGTGTTGGTCAAAAAAATTTCACCCGTGGGCGAACTGTGTGATCCCATTTTTTCCAGGGCCGTGGTCCTGACGCCATTGAAATTCTTCAGCTCGACAGCGAAAGCGGACAAGCCTCTCGAACCCTTGTCACGGTCGGTGTACGCATAGTAGATGACGACGTCGGCAATGTTGGCGTTGGAAATCCAGGTCTTGGAACCATTGAGCAACCAATGATCGCCTTTGTCCTCGGCCGTGGATTGCATTGACATGACATCCGAACCCGCATCCGGCTCGGTGATGCCGAATCCGCCGATGTATTCGGCATTGATGAGTTTACCGATGTACTTCTTTTTTGCTTCGTCGGTTCCGTACTTATAGATGGTATAGGCGCATCCGAGGGTTTGCATATTGACCTGGACCCTTAGGGAACTCGAAGCCCGGGCGATTTCCTCGGTAACGAGCATTGCTGCCAGCCAGCCGTCATCCATTCCTTCCCCGTCGTACTCTTCAGGAATAACGGTGCCGAAAAACCCCAACTCGGCCATCGGTTTGATGGCCTCTTTGTAAGGGAAATAATGTTTGGCATCCCACTCATCAGCGTTGGGGGCGATCTTCTTGTCGGCAAATTCTCGGATCGCCTTCCGCAGCATTTCAAGCTCTTTGCTCAATGCAAAATGCATTTGATCTCCTCCTCTGAAAATCTGTAAAAAGGTCGACGCAATTCCAAAATATTGTCCGCACAGATCAGGATGAAGATTGAATCCCTAATGCCGCTCGACCGGCTTGCAGCTCATGGGTTTATCGCTACCCGTCCCCAATGCGCTTGGTTTGATTTTGCGTTTGCGGCTGAACAGGTCTCTAAGGCAGATAAACATTTAAAATATAGCTATCATATAGCTATCACTGGCAATCATTGTCAAGCGCTTTCGAACCGCCATCAACGCGACGGTTAGGCTCTCGCATGACATAATCCGCTTGACAACCGACAAGGCTCTCTGACATATTTTTACAAAAATAAAACAGTGTTTTATATTATGGAACAATACCCGTCAAGACGCAATTCGATCGAAAAAGCATTGCACATCCTTTTGGCGTTTGGGGTGGAACATTCGAATTGGGGCGTTCGCGAATTGAGCAATCACCTGGGCTTGAGTCCGGCAACGGTTCAGCGAATATTAAAAACGCTCAAGGAATACAGGTTCGTTGACCAGGACCCGGAAAGCCGGTTGTACCGTTTGGGCCCGGTCTATTTCCGGTTTCTGGGCCTGCTCCAGAGCTCCTATCCCATCAGCCGGACAGCCGTGCCGCTCATGGAGAGGTTGCAGGCCAGAACCCAGGAAACTGTTCACTTGAACGTCATTGATGGATTGGAGCGTGTCTGCATCGAGCACGTCGAATCGAATCAGTACTTGAAAGCGAGCATGCCCGTGGGTCATCGGTCACCGCTCTATGCCGGCGCATCGTCCAAATGCCTGTTGGCTTTCAGCACTGCGGAATTCAAGCAGCAATATCTCTGCCGGGTGGCGCCGGTTGCGCTAACAGACAAAACCTTAAAAGATTCGACCGTGTTGGCGAATGAGATTGAGCGAACCCGGGCGCGAGGGTATGCTTCGAGCTTGGGAGAGCGGACACCGGGACTCGGCTCTCTCAGTGCACCGGTGTTGGACCACAACGGCGTCATTCTGGCGGCGATCAGCCTGGCAATTCCAGAGATCCGGTTCCGTGAAACCAAGCACCGGGATGACTGCCTCCGGGAATTGCGAGCGATCGCTGAAGAGCTCTCACAGTTGATGGGGTACAATTGTTGATTCGTTGCCTGCCGTAGCATAAGAGAAAGAAGCGGTCGATAATGCGTTACGTATGGATTGATTCAAAGCAACTGGCGGCGAGATAAAACCGGGAAGATAAAAATCAAATCGTTAAAATAGACTTGCCGTCGGGGATTTTATCTACAAGACGCTTAACTGGAAAGGAAGCCGCTAGTCGCCCCTTGCTCCACAAGGGTAATGAATACTTCCCGACGGTTCAAATAGACACCGCAAAGGATGTGGCACATGAACACCAGCAAAGACAAACAGATGGATCTCAGCGAAGCGGTTGAGCGTTTTGTCAAACCCGGTTTCCATCTGTCGATCGGAGGATTCACCATCAATCGCAACCCCATGGCGGCTGTTTATGAAATTATCCGGCAAAAAATCACCGGTCTTCATCTATATGCCCATTCCAATGGCCAGGGTGTTGACGAATTGGTCGGTGGCGGCTGCGTCGACAGACTGGAGATCGCTTATGCTGGCAGTGGCCGTTTTGCACCGACCTGTGTACGCTTTAGAAAAGCGGTCGAAAATGGGGACATCATGGTTGAAGACTACTCCAACTACCAGATGACACTTCGGTTTTTGGCAGGGGCGATGGGCGTCCCCTATTTGCCCACACGCTCGGGTTTGGGAACGAGTATCATAGACAAATGGGGCTTTACACCTGAGCTGCGGCAGAAAGATGCAAAAATTCCAGATAAAAAACTGGTTGTACAGGACAATCCGTTTTTAGGATGGGGAGACGCTACCCGGCTGGTGCTGGTTCCTGCCATCAACCCGGATGTGACGATCCTGCACGCCCAGAAAGCTGATCGGCAGGGAACCGTGCGTATCGAAGGATTGACCTTTGCCGATGTCGAACAGGCCAAAGCGGCTCAGCACTTGATCATAACCTGCGAAGAGCTCGTTGAGGGTGACCATCTCAGGTCGGCTCCCGATCAGAACCAGATTCCATTTTTCTGCGTCGATGCTGTCGTCACGGTCCCCTATGGTGCTTATCCCACCGCCTGCTATCGTTACTATGATTACGATCCTCGTTATCTCAACCAATACCGCGACGCCGCCAAAGACGAAGACCGCTACCGGAACTATTTAGAAACCTATATTCATGGGGTTGCGGACCACAAAATGCTAATGGAACGGATGGGTCGGAAGCGTCGCGAAGAGATTGCTGCAGACACGCGGACAGGCTATGCTGTTAATCTCGATCGCCGATAACGGTTTAACCAAGATGTTGCATGCAGGAGAAGAATAAATGCCAGAGTATACCTTGCGTGAAATGATGGCCATCGCGGCGGCACGTCAAATTCAGGACGGCGACATCGTATTTTGCGGCACGGGAATCTCGATGTTGGCCGCCATGGCGGCCAAGCATATCAGCGCACCCAACAGTGTGATTTTTTTTGAAACCGGGGCCATAGATTCGCTTTTGGAAGAAGTTCCCATGGCCGTCGCCGATCCGCGGGTGATGTATTGGACGTCGGTAAACGGCAGTCTGGCCGATGCATTTGCTTTCATGCAGAACCGGCACACCGGCTGTCGAGTGGTGGGCATTATGGGTGCTGCCCAGATCGACCGTTTCGGCAATTTAAATTCGACGGTGATTGGTGACTATAGAAACCCCCGCGTCCGGTTCTCAGGCAGCGGAGGGGCGTGTGATGTGGCCTCTTTCGTCGGGCGGACCATTATTTTCATGCAACACGAGAAGCGCAAATTTGTGAAAGATCTTGATTACTTGACCAGCCCTGGCTGGCTCAAAGGCGCAAAGGAACGGGAAAAGGCCGGGCTGATGGCGGGTGGGCCGTCGACCGTCATCACCAATATGGCCGTGATGGGTTTTGACTCGTCTACCCGAGAAATGGTCTTAGAGGCTGTGTTTCCAGGAATCTCACCAAAGCGGGTGTTAGAAAACATGCAATTCAAGGTGGATATATCACAGGCCCGGGAATATTCTCCGCCGTCAGACGAGGAGTTGAGAATACTTCGAGACATGTGCGATCCTCAGCGTTTGATTCTTGGTTGAACGAAACGAAGGTAATAACGTGTGCCCATGCCAACAGATACTTATCCCGGATCTTTTACCCAATAGCGGCGATAATGACCAAGGTATTTCGAGGGAATGCGGTCTGCCGTTTAACGCTAAACCCAACGTTGGCCATTAATGCCACCGCTCTTTGGCCTGGCCTGTCGAGTGAAAACTTTTCAGATCGCTCAATGACGATATAACATGCACCATGTTAGAATGAGTAACCGGCGTCAGTCGTGACCGGATGTTGCTTTTTTTGAATTACGCGTTGGAAACAACACATGAAATTTTCGGGTTATCGCCGCTGGGTTCTGTTTATTCTGGCGACGCTTCTCTTCGTTCTGTCCCAATTCTACCGGGCGACCGTGGCCGTTATCACACCCCAGCTCATGGTAGATTTCTCACTTGATGCCCGTGGACTGGGCCAGATGTCAGCGGCCTTCTTTTATGCCTTCGCATTGACCCAGATCCCCCTGGCCGTATATCTGGATCGCCTCGGTTTTCGCCGGACAATGGCCACTTTGAACCTCGTCGCCGTCCTCGGTGCGGCCGTCTTCGCCAAAGCCCAATCACTGGATATGCTGATAGTTGCCCGATTGCTGCTTGGCATCGGAATGGCCTGCAATTTGATGGGGACATTCAAGTTGTTGACAGTGTGCTTTACCCCCCGGCGGTTTGCCACTCTGGCAGCCGTTATCTTCTCCATGGGTACCGTCGGCAACATCTGTGCCACAACACCTTTAGTCCTATTGACGGAGGCGATCGGCTGGCGATCGACTTTCTTTATATTTGCAGGCATCAACCTGCTCCTTTCGATCGCATTCTTTATGGTTGCCGGCGCTACCGAGACAACGGGCAATGACATGGCTCCGAGGGGAGGACATAACAGGGGGTTCCGTGAGATGTTTGTGGGATTGCACCTGCTGATCCAAAAAAGAGATTATTGGATTATATCTCTGAGTACTTTTTGCCGCTACGGCATCTATGCCGCTATTCAGAGCCTTTATGCCGGTCCGTATCTCATTGCCGCTCGGGGCTTACCGGCCGTTACTGCCGGCAACATCATTTTGGTAATGAACATCGGTTTTATTTTGGGGGGGCCGATCTTCGGTTCCATATCGGATCGGCTGGCGAATACACGCAAGTGGGTTGTGATTCCCGGTCTGGCAGGTTTGGCCTTGCTGCTCGTGGTTCTCGCGTTACTGCCGGCAGGGGTCGATCCGAAATCCTTGGCCGTTCTATTCTTTATGCTGGGAGCTGTAAGCAGTACCGGTGGTATCATGTACAGCCACATAAAGGAGCGCATGCCATTCCAGATGGCTGGTACGGCCATGACGGGAATTAATTTTTTCACAATGATCGGGCCGGCCGTGTTTCTCCAAGGTCTCAGCAACTTGATGCAGCATCTTCATCCATCGGCACCCCTTGGTATGGCCGCCTTTGACAGTATCTTCAGATTCAGTGCGATCTGCTTGGCTTCGGTTGGATGTCTTTACCTGTTGACCGAGGATTCACGTCCGCAACCGACCAGCCCAAAAGGTTAATCGTCCATAACGCCACAGGGTGTTTCACGCTTGGCAGAGAAGACGGGCCTGATTCAATGCGAAGAGAACGGGCGCCGATGGAGAAAGATCGATCGAGAACCTCAACCCGGGTCGGCGCGCTAACGTGCGGCAGGGCGGTATTTTTGGAGCAAGACCGCCGTGAAAAAGGCAAGGAACCCGACAATGTCACCCCAGGCCTCCGGCCAGAAAAGACCGATGGCCGCCACGGTAAAGAGTGCGGTCTCAAGCCAGGTGGCGCGGCGGATGAAGTAACGCTCCAAGGCCGAAGCAAAAGCCACCAGGCCCAATGACGTGGTTACCATGGTGAATATCACCGGCCAATGCAGCAGCTCATAGTTCTCACCGAGGCCGAGCAGCGGGCGATAGGCCATGATGATGGGGATAATGTAAAGACCTTTGGCCAGCTTCCATGAAGTGAACGCCGTGCGCATCGGATTGGCACCTGCAATGCCGGCACCGGCGAAGCTGGCCAGGCTGACCGGAGGCGTGACATTGGCATCCTGAGAGTACCAGAAAACGATCATGTGGGTGACAAGCAGCGGTACGCCCATATCCAACAGGGCCGGTCCGGCCAGGGTGGCCAGGACGATATAGCTGGCGGTTACCGGCAGCCCCATGCCGAGGACCAGAGAGGCCGCACCGATCAGGAGGATCGCCAAAGCCTTGATTCCGAAGCTTAGGTCCAGCACCAGACTCGAAAACTTCAGGCCCATTCCGGTCAAGGTGACCATGCCGACAATGATACCGGCGGCGGCGCAGGCCACCGAGACCATAATGGCGTTTATGGCCCCTTTCTCCAAAGCGCCAAGAGTCATTTTGAATTCTTTGAGGCTGAACCGAGCCAGGTTGATTCGGTTTGCATCGTTCACCGGCAGCCGAGCGTTGTGAGTGACCCAGCGCACGGTGTTGGCCGTTACGCTGGCAGCCAGGGTGCTCAGGACGGCAACGAAGCCGGCCATCATGGGCGAATAATTTGAAACCAATACGTAAATCAGGATCATCACGGGGATGACGAAATGCAACCCTTCCTTCAGTACCGACATTATCCGGGGCAGGCTGTCCCGGGGTTGTCCGACGAGTCCGTGTTTCTTGGCCTCGAAATGAACGAAGAACAGCACGGTAAGGTAGTACATGATGGCCGGGACCAGTGCGACCTTGATGATTGTCAAATAGCTGGTCTCGGTGAACTCGGCCATCAGAAAGGCACCAGCGCCCATGATCGGTGGCATCAGCTGGCCGCCGGTGGACGCCGCCGCTTCGATGGCACCGGCCACATGCGGTCGATAACCGACTTTTTTCATCATGGGAATCGTGAATGAACCTGTGGCGACCACGTTGCCCACAGCCGAACCGGAAATCGATCCCAGGAACCCGGACGCCACCACGGCGGTTTTGGCCGGGCCGCCCGAAAAGCGCCCTGTTATAGCATAGGCCAATTCGATGAAAAAATTTCCGCCGCCGGTTGACTCCAGAAAGGCGCCGAACAATACGAAGACGAATACAAAGGTGGCGGCCACGCCGATGGGAAGGCCGAAGATCCCTTCGGTTGTCAGCCACAGGGTAGTGGCGATACGTTCGATACTGTAGCCCTTGTGGATGATCAACTCGGGCATGTACGGCCCGTAATGGGCATAGAGCATGGCCGTCAAGCAGATGCCGGTCATTATCAACCCGATGACCCGTCGGCAGGCTTCAAGGACCAGGATGGTGCCGATTATGCTAATGACCAGATCACTTCTCAGCCAGTCGCCCTGGCGTTCGAAGATGTCGGTGAGATTGTAACAGATGTAAAAAGTGCAGTAGACTGATGCCAGAATAAAGATCCAGTCCAGCAAGAGCCAAATGGTGAGTTTGTCCTTGCGGGCGCCTTTGAACGGTGGTTTGAGCAGAAATGTCAGGCTCAGAATGGCTCCGAGATGGATAGAGCGCTGCACCAGGGCCGTTAGGGCCGTGACGCCTGCCGTATACAGCTGATAGAGACTCAAGCTGACCGCTATGATCATCACAAGGCGTGCTGTCCAGCTCACCAATGTCTGGCTACGATCTGACGCGACACTGATTTTGGCCGGCTTTCGTTGAACACTTTCGGTATCAGATTTTGGTTGACTGTTATCCGACATCAATCGCTCCTGACACCGGGGTCTTGGGGTGAGGTTTTATTCCCCGCCAAATACGGTGAAGTAAACTCACCGGCCGGGCCGAAAACCGAACGGCCGCATGGGGGACCAGATTGGAAAGGTTGGTACGGGATCCGCGCCAGATAATGGTATGGTCAACTCCGGGACTTCCCACGCGCAGGATGAAGTTGCCGGTCCGCATGTGCATGTCCTCAATGACTTCATAAGGACCCCGCTGCACCATGCGGCCGACACCGGGCATGCGGCCCATCCCGGCCCCGAACTTCAAATAGCGTTCTTCTTCGATATAAATCACACCCTCTTCGTCCAAGCTGTGTTCTTCCCAGATGGGTGCGTTTTCGACCGAATGGTAATAGTGCAGGGTGAAGCGTTCTCCCGGTGCCATCGGCAGAACCATAAGCGGCGTGCCGCCGTTTATCGGATCTATTCTCAATTCCAGTCCGCCGGGAGCCATTCCAGTCGCAATCAAAACCAAAAGAAACAGGCCGGAAGCTGTTAGAAAAATCCGTCGCACCGGCCTGTTCTGCATGTCGCGATTAAGGAACGAGTCTGGCCGGTACCGCCACACCCTTTTCCTTGAGATACTTGATCGTGCCGGGGTGCAATGGTATCGGGGAATACTTCACCGCATTTTCAGGCGTTGTGTAAGCGGCCGAAGGGTGAATCTTGAGCAGGTAGTCATTGTGCTCATACAGAGCCTTGGCCAGTTGATAAACAAAATCGGTCTCCAGCGATGCCTGGCAGATCATCACGTTCCACACACCGATGGTGGGGACAGCCTGGTCCATACCGCGATAGACGCCACCGGATAAATCGACCGCGGAGTAAGTGTCGTTTGCCGCCAGGACTTTCTTGACCTGGTCCGGAGTGAAATTGATGATGTGAATGTCATGCGTTGTGGATAGGTCCAAAATGGAACTGGTGCCGGGGCCGACAGACCAGAAGCCGACATCGACGGTGCCATCCCGCAAAGCATTGGCGGTTTCGGTAAATGACAGGCGGCTATCGGTGTAGGAGTCAAGGGGAATGGCAAGGGCTTTGAATACGGCCTCGGACATGAAGTTGGTTCCGCTACCCGGGCTGCCGCTGCTGATTTTTTTACCTTTGATCTGCTCGATGTTGGTAATACCGCTACTTTTCAGGGTCACCACCTGCAGTAGATTGGGATACATGATGGCCATGGAGAGAATGTCGTGTTTCTTGCCTTTGAATTTATTCGTCCCTTTATAGCCGGCATCGGCCACATCACCCATGACCTCTCCGATAACGGTTTCGCCCTTGTGGGCCAACTTGACGTTTTCTACGCTCGCGCCCGTTACTTCGGCAACGGCTTTGACATCCGGGACGTACTTCGACCAGATTTCGGCCACACCGCCGCCGTAAGGATAGTAAATACCACCGGTACCACCGGTGCCAATTCCGATGAAGGTCGTTTTGGCTGCCACCGGACCGGTCAGAGCTAAGGTCAAGCAGAGCATAAGGGTCAGGCTGATTCGTTTCATGTGCATCTCCTCTCTTTCACTTGTACGACTGTTATTCAGATACGGTTTTGATGATAAGCGTCATAGCTTTCGGACTGACGGGCATATCCACCACGGGATACTTGAATGACATGGATTTGCCGGGCTCGACGAGTCCGCCTTTGGTTTTTCTCGGTATGAGTCCGCCCACAGCCTTACCGTTATCCATGAATAGATTGACCCGGTATCGCTGCGGTTTATCGCTGACATTTTTCACGGCAACATTAAAGTGCAAGGTGTCTTTGCCTTCATACTTATTGAACGAGCAGGACAGATCTTCCAAGGCGGCTTCCGGTGCAATATCCTTTTCCAGTTTACTCTCGGGCACACACGGAAAACTCTCCGGTGCCGTTCCCGGTGTATAGCCTTTACCCGCACAACCGGTAAGCAAAAGAGCGATCGCCCCCATGAAGATGACCAGCAATGTTGCAACACCATGTGACTTCTTCATCTCCCCTCCCTTTTCTTTTGTGTTGATCTTGAACTTCCACAGTCAACTGTCAAAGATCATACCGGTAAGCTATTGTCAATGGGAATCTCCGCCCGTGTTTCGACGCCATCTTCATAAATTTCTTTGTCTTATTGCGCCGTTATCTGATCGATCAATTTCAAAACAGAAGCAAGGGTATCGCCTCGGAATCGGGTGGTCAAGGCACGGCGCAACATATCGGTTGATATGATCCGGTTCTGTTTTGCCAGGGTGGCCAATACCGCCAGGGCCCAATCCTGCGGTTTTATGCCGTGGGATTTGAAATCCAAAAAGATTTCTTCGGCTGCTGACGGTGGCAGGTTAACTCCCGGGGCCTTTAATACCAGTGTCTTTTTATCCAGGCGGGCCAGCAGCGCCTTTCTGCGGTCCACGCCTTCCTGACTTAGGGCCATGACGACATCCGGCATGCCGATCCCAGCGTAATCGATCCGCTCTTCGGACAAAAGCATTTCGCTGATCGACGGCCCGCGCAAGACGGTAATGTTGTATTCGTTCTTTTGAGTCGCATACAGCCCGGCGGTCATGCCGGCCAGGCACAAGATTTCGCCGGCAGTGATAATACGTTGGCCGGCATTGCCGAGGAGCAGAACTTCATGACGTCCGGGCTGCGGAGGATCGAACTGTTTTTCGATCGGGGCCGGTGGCGCAACCAATTTCAGGTTTTTGGTTGTATCGCGGTAGTGAGCGCCATATTCCTGGCGCCGATTTTCAATCACTTCACCGGTTTCCGGCGGTAGCTGATTGAGAGCTGCTGCGATATCATTCGGCGACATCTTGTTTTCGCGGGTGTAACGACCGGGACATATGCCCCAGATATCGAGGACGGCAAAGCCCACGAAAGCAATGGCTTTTGCAAATTCCTCCGCCAAGTCCTTTTGATAGCTGCTGCAGCGCCGCACATATGCTGCACCGGCTGAACGGGCGACACTGCAGATGTCGAGTGGGCGTTCAAGTCGATTCAAAAAACCGGAACCCACCTGGGCTTTTGCAGGGGTTGTGGCTGAGAACTGGCCGCCGGTCATGCCAAAATTGAAGTTATTCAAAACCAGCAGCGTCATGTTCAGGTTACGACGGCAGGCCGCCAGCAGGTGAGCGCCGCCGATACCTTGTCCGCCATCTCCCATGGTGACCACCACGTTTAACTCCGGTTGGGCCAGCTTGATGCCGGCCGCATAAGTGAGGGCTCGCCCGTGCAGGCCGTGCAGGGCATGGGTGTTGAAAAATGTGTCGAACAATCCGGAGCATCCGATGTCGCTGACAATGGCAATCTGGTTGCCGGCCATATCCAATAGCTGAAACCCTTTGTCCAGTGCCTGCGTCACACGATCATGGGCGCATCCCGGGCAAAAGACCGGGGGACGATTCTTGTTTAACAGGCTATCCACGCGTAATCACCTCCTCGATCTGTCCGGGTGTAATCAGGCGGCCGTCCATCTGGCCGAAAAAATCGATGGTTTTGCCCGGCAATATGCGACGAATTTCGTTGACGTATTGTCCGAGGTTCATCTCGACCACCACGACCCGTTTCGCCTCGCCGGCGGTCCGGCGGATCAGGCTCTCCGGAACCGGCCAGAGAGTTTTGAGAATCAAAAGGGAAACAGGCACACCCTGTCGGTTACAGGCCCGAACAGCATTTTTCGCAGCCTGCGCTGTTACCCCATAAGTAATCAAAAGGGTCGAGGCGTCCTGATCGTCAATATCAAAGTAGCTGTACCTGTCGACGGTTGTTTGCAGTTTGTCGTAGAGCCTTTGCTGGAACGAGGCGATTTCATCGGTATCTGTGGTGATGTAGCCATCAACGCCATGGGTGGAGGAGGTTTGGCGAACCGGAACGCTGTCGCCAATAGGTAAAAAATAGGGAACGATTTGACCATTTGTAATGTGGAAAGGCAGGAAGTGTTCTCGATCAGGCGCCACTGTCCGATTGATCACCGGTGGTTTTTCAACCGCGGCAAGATCGATGCTTTCACGCGTCATGCCGATTTCCTTGTTCGAAGCCAAGAACACCGGGCATCGGTAGGTTTCCGCCAGATTGAAGGCCTTCATTGTCAGGGAATAACAGTCTCCAATGTTTGCCGGAGCCAGAACGATCACCGGCAGTCCACTGCTGCTTCCCCAGCGCATGAAGTTAATGTCCCCATCCGCTCCTCTGGTGGCCGATCCAGTTGAAGGTCCCAGGCGCTGGACGTTGACGATGACGATGGGGATTTCGCTGCCGATGGCAAAAGAGATGTGCTCGCTGTAAAGGCTGATTCCCGGGCCTGAGGTGGCGGTCATTGCTTTCATTCCGGTCATCGAGGCGCCCAGACAGTAGCCGATGGACGCAATCTCGTCTTCGCCCTGCAGACAAATGCCACCGGCAGGCGGCAGCAAGCGCAGCATCGTGTTCAGGATCGTGGTCGCCGGTGTGATGGGATAACCGGCGAAAAAACGGCAGCCGGCAGCCAGCGCTCCGTAGGCGACAGCTTCGTTGCCTTCTATTAACGACATGCCCATGATTGCTATCTTCCTTTAAGCCAAGAGTGTTTCATCGGAATGAGTGAAAAGTCGGTATCAAAGCGAGGCCCCTGACCCGTCGCCCTTCATAACGGGGTTTGAAGGGTTAATCCAAAACAACCTGTTGTGTCAAAAGAAATCCGTCGTGTCAGCGACTATTCGTTAATAGGCACGGATTCGGCATGGTATTCCCTTCAGATCGGGCGAGCCGAATTCTTTACCCAGGCGATCCGTCGATGTGAGCATGTTGTAGTTAGCGCTTTTCCAGTCGAATTGCGCGGCATCTGTTTTTTCCGGAAACCACCAGCCGTAGGCGGCGACAATGACCCCCGGCTTGATGGCGTCCGAAATTTTTGCGGTCTGGATAATGCGGCCCCCGGCGGTTTCGATGACCATCAGGTCGCCGTTGCCGATATCGTGGTCGGCCGCTGTTTGGGGATGAATCTGGGCAAGTGGTATAGGACTTTGTCGTCTCAGAGAATCAATCCAGCGGAAGGATGAATGGAGATAATGGCGGTCTTTACAACTGGTGAGAACCAGGGGGAACTCCGGTTTGATGTCCGAGGGTTCCCTGAAACGTGGAAGTGCCGGCGCGTTCAGGGCCTTGGCCTGGCTGAGCATCAACTCGACTTTGCCGGACGGCGTTCTGAACCCTGCCGACTGGTATTTCTTGAACTGCTTGACGCCTTGCAGGCTCTCCAGCTTGCAGAACGCGTCAAAGTTCAGACCGGCAGGCTCCAGAATCTCATCAAGGAGCTTTCGGTAATCGCCGAACCAGTGTTCTTCACCGGTCAATTCGCGTCCTAAAGTATTAAGGATTTTTATATCCGGCCAACATTCCATCGGAGGCTCAACCACTTTCGGACGCGCCAGGATGAAGCCATGTCCCAAGCCGTAATGGCCGATGTCGTCGAATTCAAGATGGGTGGCCGCCGGCAGGACGATGTCGGCCATCGAAGCGGTCGGTGTCATGAATATATCTGATACAGCCAGAAATTCAAGACGGTTCAGCGCCGCAAATGTCTGTTGACTATCGGCGTATCCAACCAACGGATTGGTGCCTTGCATATATGCAGCGCGGACATGATACGGTATGCCCTCTATGATCGCTTTCCTGAAGTAGGCCGGAGGTACCGTCATCAGTCCGCGGATAGTCCCGTAGTGGGAATGGATCATCTCATTTGTTTTGTTGGGCAGCAGTTTGGCGCGCACGAATCTACCTGGTGCCTGCACCGAAGGATCGAGGGCCTGAACGTTGCCACCCGATACGTCCAGGTTTCCACAAATGGCCATCAGGCAGGCAAGCGCCCTGGCCGTATCACAGGAATGGGTGTTTTGTTCGATGGCATTTCCCCACCCGATGGCGGCTGGTGCCGATTTGGCATACATCCGGGCCGCTTTCCGAATCAGACCCGCTGGTACGTCTGTTATCGTTGCCACCCGTTCGGGGGAATAGGATTCAACGTGCTCGGACAATTCTGAAAATCCGGAAGTCCAGGCATCGACGAACGCGCCATCGTGAAGCCTTTCGCCGATAACCACATTTAGGAATGCCAGCGCCAGGGCCGCATCGGTTCCGGGTCGCAGCTGCAGCCAGAACCTGGCCCGGTCCGCCAGGTCCGTGCGCCGGGGGTCGATAACGATCAGTTCGGTTCCATTCTGAACTTGAGTCCACACCTGGCTGCAGATCTGACCTTCTTCGTTGGTGGCCGATATGTTGCTGCCCCAAAGCATTATCAAGCGACTGGTGTGGCGGTAGTCCGCGACCGGATAAAATCCGCAGGTGTGATACCCGCTGATTTCTCGCGGGGCATGACAAACATCCTGGACGGTAACCACGTTGGGCGAGCCGAATACGTTGGCCAAACGGATAAGTACGAAGTGATCCAGACCCTTTGGCATGCCCTGACAAAAAGCCACAGCGCGGGCACCGTCTGTCGCCTTAATGCGATTTAGATTTTCTTTGATGATCCCAATGGCATCGGACCATGAGATCGGGTCCCAGTGGCCGGCGCCGCGTTTACCCCTTCGCTTCAACGGGCGGCGCAGGCGCTGCGCGTGATTCAAACGCGCCGCCGTTGCCCGTCCCTTGCTACAGATATAACCCTTATTCAGCAGACCGCCGGGATTGCCTTTGACTTTAACGATTCGGCCGTCTTTGGTACCGACCAAAAGTCCGCAACCACCGTGGTCCATTCGTGCACAGTGGGTTTTCACCCAGTGGGTTTCACTATCCATGTAATCAGCACTGTCCCTGCCTGCAGCATTGCCGCGCGGCACGTTTATAGTGGCTGTCAAAAGAACGTTCCGTTATTCGCCAGTTCTTTTCACCAACCACTTATACCATCCATGCGTATTTCGGAATTTATTATTGAAAAGCGTTATAAATAGGTTTACTTCCCAAGTTTAACACTTGTTTACCACGACTGTTGGAGAGCTGCAACCCGAATGACTACCGGCAGAAAGCTGGTGACGGTGCCTGCAGCAGTTGGTCGGTCAGTCGCTTCAACGCGAAGGGGTGGCGACAATTATATCAGTATGGAAGCGGGAGCTCGGGTGCGATCTTAATGACCACTAAGGTGATGTCATCTTCAGGTTCTTTATTTCCCCGGTAAATGTCGAGTTCATTGACCACGTGGGTGACGATTTCTTCGGCACTAAAGGACGCATTTTGGCTGATGAGGTTGCAAACAGATTTTTTACCAAACATCCTACCCTGAGAATTGTGCGTTTCCCAGATACCGTCTGTTCCGAGGAAGATAATTTGCCCCGGAGCGAGATCGGTTTTGTGGTTTTCGACGTATTGCCAGTCTGAATCGACCCCAAGGGCCATTCCTTCGCCGCGGAGCTCATCGAATCGCTGCGTTGCCGGGTCGTAAAGGATCGCCGGGTCATGGCCGGCACGGACCCAGGCCAAGCGGCGTGAAACCGAATCGATCGTCATATAAAATAGAGTCATGAAACGCCCGGATTCATAGAGGTCGGCGGTCAGATGCCGGTTTACGTCTGTAATAACCTGTGCCAGAGAGCCGGGTTGTTGCACGCGACTGCGCAGAAGTGCGCGGGCGGTTGTCATAAGGAGGGCCGCCTCGATGCCGTGGCCGGTGACATCTCCGACCACAAAGTCAAGGCGGTCGCCGGTCATCCTGCCGGGGAAAGAGATGAAATCGTAGTAATCCCCGCCGGTGGCGCTGCAATAAATGCTCTTGGCGGCAATATCCAGCAGTTTGTTATCCGGCACCCGTTGGGGTAACAGGTTCACTTGAATTTCATTCGCCAACGCTAATGATTTTCTCAGGAGGCTATTCTTTCTTTTGATTTCAAGGTGGGCTCTTTTCACATCCCGGTTTATCTTCCGAAGCAGTACATCATTTAAATCTTTGTTCTGTTCCAGCCTTTCACGGTAGTATTCGGCCCTGTTCAGCTTTTTCAACAAGAATCGATTTTCGCTTTCCAGTTGCGCCATTGTGGTTTCATGGTTGCCGGGATCGAGTGGTCGCGATGATGATTCGATGATATTGATATGCTCGGAGGTGTCCGCTGCCTCTTGGCCGATAAGAAGTGTTACCAGGGTACAGTTGTGCAGTTGGCTGTGATCGTTTGGCCGCAAAGGCGATAGCTCACCGAAGGTATAGAATCCGCAAATCGGTGTGTGTGCCGGCAGAAAGTTTTCAAGGATCCGCAGTTCCTCCTTGGCGCGTGTGCCAAGGATCTGCTTTCGGGTGGCACACGAAAAGGCCAGTGCCAGAGCGGGGCGCCATTTTCTGTCGTATACTCTGGCAACAGATTTAATTGTGGTTTCCGTGTCCGCAATAACGCGATTGCGAGTGACTTCGGTGAGCTGAACGATCGCATCCGTCGCTATCGGCCCTGAAAAAAAAATACTTCCCCGACGTTCATCGTAATCACTTGGCGACCGAATAACAAAATTTTCCAGATCATTTTCATAAACCGCCAGCGGAAACTCCAAAGCCGGGTAGCGGTGTTTACCGAGGTAGTAGCGATAATAATCGAGCGCCCGCATGTCGCCGATCCGCCGGACTTCATATCCCCCTGAATCGGTCACTCGGCTTTTGACGCCTATCGGTTTCCAACTGTTGCTGATACCGAAGGAGTATTTGATCTTTCCGGAGAATAGCAGCAATGGCGCGGCGTCTTCGAATACCTCATCTTTGAAAAATTGGAGTGTGGGGGCGGGAATTTCATAATGCCGGCTCGGCACACCGCCAAAAACGGGGCATAGTGGCGAAAGAAATTGACTCAGGCTTCCTACAATAGCGTTCGGCGAACCGGTAATTCCGTCAGGAAAAACGATGCACAGCTTTTCGGGCCCTGAAAGGTTTTTTCTGGCTTGCTGTATGGCGGATTCAGCGGCTCCGATCGGATCGACGGAAATCTGCGTTCCGATTCCGGCCCTGATATCGATGGTGTCCGCTGCAAAAAGTATCAAATTGATGGAGTCGTCGCTGAAACCAAAGTCAGATGAAAATTCGCCTCCCGTGGTGCAGCCAATCAATTCGATTCCCGGAAAAGCACGCCTGATTTCGGCAAGAACGAAATTGTGATCGAAATCGATGCTGCTAAACAGAATGCCGGCCTTGGGTCTAACGCCCTGCAGCTGAAATTGACACCGTGATACCGCTCGATTAACGGCGTTACGGGTATTGATGTCTTCACCCTGGCCAATGGCAACTTTGAACATAGTGTTAACCTTGACAGTAATACAAAGATGCGTCGGTTATCGTCAGCCTGTACCTGTTATCATTCTAAGCACCTTTGATTGTAATCCAAGTTAAAAACGGTCGTCTGAGATGTCGAGAAGTCTTACGGTTTCGCTTAGGATAGGATATGAACAACCTGGGAGGCTGGTACCAATTGCACTTTTTTTTTCAGTTCGGGAAGCATTTCTTTGATAATCTGATAGGTCGTTTTTGACGGGTGGGCAATGCCGACCGCCTCGCCGTTTTTTTGGGCGATCCGGATCAGTTTTTTAAGTTGTTTGCGAATTGCATCCGGTTGCTGGTCATGATCGATGAAGATGTCCCGTTCGGCAAATGGCAGCTGGAACAATCGGGCGGAGGGTCGGCCGACGGTTTCTGCTGTCGAGCGGCTGTCGATAAAAAAGAGACCCTCTTGCTTGAGGATTGAGAATACCTGATACAGCCGTGTCGATTCGGTCGTCAGCTTTGATCCCATGTGATTGTTGACGCCCTTTATGCCGGGAACGTCGGAAAGATCTTTTTTTAATTGGATCAGGAGTTCATCCGCCGACATGGACGACAACAGTGCGCCAGGCCCCGGGTCGACAGACGGGTATTCTGCCGGCTCCATCGGTAGGTGCAGCATCAATTCGCCCCCGTTTTTCTGGATAGACTTGGCTATTGACCGGGTATGGGGTGCTTGAGGCAATACTGCGAATGTCAACCGGTTGTCCAGGGCTAAGAATTTTTTTGCCAAACGGCGATCATAACCCAAGTCGTCGATGATAATGGCGACTTTCGGCAGCCCGCCAGCCTTGGGTGATGGCTTGGGCAGTGGAATGAGGGGGGGGAGATCTTCTTTTGGAAAGACTTCGAAGGGACGGGCCGCGGCATCCGGTTTTTCCTTTTTTGGAAGTACGTTGGAGGTACGGGTTGCGGTATCCGGTTTTTCCTTTTTTGAAGATCCCTTGTCGACACGGATTGCGGCATTCGGTTTTTCCGTGACCCTCGGGGGGGACAACAGGCTGACCGGTGCTTTGCGTTTAAGGTAATGGCTAGCGAGCAAACCGGCGGCGGTCACGAGGAGCACCAAGGCAGAAAACCCGACCAACACCTTTAACAGGCTGAGACCGAAAGGATCCTGTTTGCGTGATTTCTTTCGGCGCGGCTTTTTTTTTCTTCTTTGTATCTTTTTTTTAGCCAATGCTCGCTTCTAATCTGCAGCGCTTATGGTGATGTGTTGGATTGCGATTATCCTTGCAGATTTTTGAAAACATCATGGCTGATCAATATTTCCAGCGCCCGCTGTACCTGGTAGTCCGATCGCAGTTTTTCAGGGGTCAACGGTCCGAGCCGCAACTCGAGTTCCCTCTGCTGACGGGATTTTGTCTTCTTCGAATCCGTCTTCGGTGGTTCGATGTTCTCGTCTTCGGCATCGCCTTCCAGGTGATTTTTGAGATCGCTTTCTTTCAGTCGGTTATCTTCCGGGCCTTTGAGATCTTCTGGATCCACGACCCGCTTTCTTATCACGATATCCGGTTCAATGCCCTTGGCTTGGATAGAACGGCCGCTCGGTGTGTAATAGAGGGCAATTGTGAGTTTAAGACCATAGCCTTCCCTTAGTGTTTCCACCGTCTGAACCGACCCTTTACCGAAGGATGTTGTGCCGAGCACCAGCGCCCTTTGGTGATCTTGCAAAGCGCCCACAACGATTTCCGAAGCGCTGGCGCTGCCGCCGTTGATCAAGGCGACGATGGGATATGATCTCTTCTTATCGTTGGAATGTGCCTTGAATTCTTTGTTATTCCGCGGTGAACGGCCTTTAATGGTCAAAATCACACCGTCTTCCAGAAAAAGGTCCGAGACTTTTATGGCCTGATCCAACAAGCCGCCCCCATTATCTCGTAAATCGAGAACAAGGCCTTTCAAGGGATCGGGAGCTGATTCAAAAGTCTTTAGCGCATCTTGCAGATCTTCGAAGGTATTGCTATTGAAGTTGGTGATCCGAATGTAGCCGTAACCGGGTTTCAACAGACTGGCACGGACACTTTCGATCGGAATCACGTCCCGCACCAATTCAAATTCGATCGGTTCAGGCGTACCCTCTCGCAGCACCGTTACCTTCACGGATGTTCCTTTTGGGCCCCGCATCAGGCTGACGGCTTCACGCAAATCACCGACTTGCTTCTCGTCCACTTTAATAATTCGGTCCATGGCCTCGATTCCAGCTTTGTAGGCCGGTGTCCCCTCGATGGGCGATATGACCGTTACAAAATCGTCGCGCATGGTTATGTGGATGCCGATACCGGTAAATTCGCCTTTGGTATCGATACTGAGGTCTTCGAATGCTTCCGGCGGTAGCAATGAGGAATGCGGATCAAGGCCGCGGACCATTCCCTGTATTGCTTTGTCGATAAGCTCCTTGGAATCGACTTCATCGACGTAATTCTTCTGTATCAATTCGATGACCTCGGTAAACAGCTTTAGCCCTTTGTAGGTTTCTTCGTTGTCGGCTGACAGCTGGCGGTCATTGCCGGTTCCGATTGTCCAGAAAATCACGGAGGCGATTACAGCCATCCAGAGTTTGATTTGCCGGTTTTTTTTGGATGTCATTCAAAAACTCCTTCTCCCTAAACGATCTATCCCTGTGAGATCCACTCTAAAGGATCGAGGGGTTTGCCGTGATGGCGGACTTCGAAATGAAGAACCGGCCCTTCCGCCGTCGCCATTTCGCCGATCGTTGCAATATCCTCACCGGTGACGACGACGTTTCCTTTCTGTGTATAAAGCTCCTCTAAATGGGCATAAACGGTGTAGTAGCTTTCTCCGTGATCAATGATGATCATATTGCCGTAGCCTTTGAACCAATCGGCAAAGAGAACCCTTCCACCATAGATGGCGCGGATGAACGCACCCTTCTGGGCCTTTATGTCTATACCGCTGCGGAATACGGTAACGTTGAACTTGGTGTTTTTTTGGGGACCGAAAAAAGAAATAATTTTACCCTTAATGGGCATATTAAGCAAGCCTTTATGCTCAGAAAAGGGACCGAGAGAGCCGATGTTGCCTGTGGCCTCTGGCTTTGGACGAGCAGCGAAAGATTCGATGGTTCTATCCAACTTTTTTGCTGTGATTTTCATTGACTCCAGGGCTGCCATTTGCAGGGATTTTTCGGACTGAATTTGGGCCAGAAGGCGGGAGCGATCGGATCGATCCCGAGACATCTTCTGGATTTCAGCATTTAAAGAATCTTCTAAATTCCTTTTTTCGGCTTGCTGGGTGTCGAGCCGATCCAATACCTCCTTGAGTTTCTGCTTGTCATCAACTAAGCGCTGGCGGACCTGTTCATCATGGGTTAGAATCCTTTCCAAAGCGTTTTTACTTTGCAGCATTTCGTAGATTGAATTGGAAGATGCAAGGATGGGCATTGTTCCCATGTTGCTGAGTTTATACAGTGTTACCAGTCGCTTGGTGGCATAGGCCTGATTGGCGTCGATTCTATCGATCAGTTCTTTGTAAACTGTTTGATTTGTTTTTAATTTTTCTTTGAGCAGCGTCAGTTCGTTTCGATGCAATTTTATGGTCTGACCGGCGCGAGCGATGGCATAATCCAAATCGTCGAGGCTGCGTAGAATATCGGTTTCCCTATTGGTAAATTTGCGGACTCTCGCTGCGGCTTCGTCGATTTTACGGTTGAGATTTTCTGCTTCCTGACGATATTTTTGTATTTTCTGGTTGGTTACCGATCCCGTCGTGTTTTCTTTTTCACCCTGGGGCACCGTCAATATATGTACATATGAGCTCCGGTTCAGAATATAACCCACCCGGGAACCGAGACGGACTTTCAGCCAACCGTTTCGATTGTCTTCGATAGTGACCTCGGTACCGCGTCTCAGTGTCGTAATCGGTGCTTTCCGGGTTCCAGGTTCGGGGCGGACATTCAGTTTGTCGACAGTGACGATGCCGACCTGTTCGGCTGAAATTTCCGTTGCCCCTGAAGGAAGGATTACCAGCGTAAAGAAAATCAATGAAAGTAAATGGCGACGGCGTTTGGATGTGCTCTGTATCTTCTTCATCCTCTGCTCTTATCTGAAAAACTGCTTCAGTGACACGAAGCATCCCAGCCAACCGACCAGCATGCTGGTCAACACCATCGCAAGAACCATCTTGGGAGGCAAGAACCGTATTTGAAACATGCCTGCGGATAGTGCCGGTTTGACGTTCGATGAAACCATCACAAAAATAATCAGACAGGCGGCCAATCCGGCGATACCGCCCAAGGCGCCCTGAATGATACCTTCGATATAGAAAGGCGTTTTAATGAAACGGTCCTCGGCACCCACTAGACGCATGATCTCAACCTCCTCGCGACGGGAATAAAGCACCAGGCGGATCGTGTTGGCAACAAAAAAGACGGCGGCCATGAAGAACAACACGCCTAAAGCGTAACCTGCCAGTCGAAAGAGATTGAATATGTAAGTAAACCGTCCCAGCCATGCCTGCCCATATTCGACATCTTCTATCTCGGGCAGGTTTTGGAGCTGCAGGGCCAGTTTTTCGACTTTTTGCCAGTTTTGGGATTCTGGTTTCAGGCGGATCTCGAAGGCATCCGGCAGGGGGTTCTGTTTGAGGTTATCCAGCAGGGAGGTTTGATTGGCCAGTTTTTCTTTAAGTTGTCTAAACGCTTCGTTCTTGGATATGAAACGGACGTCACTGACACCGTAGAGTCCGCCCACCATCCGTTGTATGTTGGGTACTTCAGCAGCCGTCGTATTGCCCTCGAGGTAGGCCATAATCCGGACACCCTCTTTCCAGGCTTTAACGAGGTCATTGGTGTTAATGAAGAAAAGGGCAAAGGCACTGACGATCAGAATCGAAAGGGCGATGGTGATAATCGTCACCAGGTTCAAGAAACTGTTCTGCCGAATATCATTAATGGCCCGTTTCAGGTAGAGAAGCATCTTAATCCATTATTTACCGCGGCAATACCGGAACTGGCGATCTCTGCCGCGCCGGGTCTGGTGGATTTATCCAAGTATATAAACTGTTGGCACGGGCATCGTTTACACGATCCTCCGGTCGTTTCAGAATTCCAGTGTCTCTAGCAGCCGGCCCGCGTTGAGGTAGACCACGCGACCGCCGGATTTGCGGATCAATTCTTTCGCATGGGTCGCGATGACCACTGTGGCACCCCGGGTGTGAAATCCTTTCAACAGATCGAAGATAAAACCGGCGGCTTCGTCGTCCAGGCTTCCGGTCGGCTCATCCGCCAGAATTATTTCCGGATCGCCAACAACTGCTCGTGCAATGGCCACACGCTGCTGTTCACCGCCCGAGAGGGTCGGCGGAAGGGCGTTGATCCTCGGTTCCATACCGACAGTTCTCAGCACGCTTTTAACTTTTTTATTAATGAAACGGTTCTTATGGCCGGCCGCCTCCAGAACCAGTGCCACATTCTCATATACCGTTTTGGTCTCAATCAGCTTGTAATCCTGGAATACTATTCCGAAATTTCGCCTTAGAATTGGAATTTTTTTTCGAGGGATCCGTGAAAGGTTCATTCCGCCGACAAGAATCTGTCCGTCGGAAACCGGTTCTGCCAAGTATAAAAGTTTGAGGAGCGTGGTTTTACCTGCACCGCTCGGTCCGCTGATAAAGAGAAATTCGTTTTTATAGATATCGAGGGTGATGTCAATTACGGCGGTTTTAGCGCCGTAATTGCGATAAACATGGAAAAGGCGGATAATGGCGTTATTCGCAGCACACTCACTCATTCCAGAATTTCCATGTTGACCGCTTTTTGCAAAAAGGCTTTGGCAATTTTGAAATCATAGAGAGCATTGTAGAAGTTAACCTGAGTATTGGTCAGTAACTGTTCAGCGACCAGAATGTCTACCGACGTTGCCACCTGCTCCTTGTAACGTTCTTCAGTGATGCGCATGTTTTCCTTGGCCTGCTCGATGGCCGTTTCTACGACGAGGATGTTTTTTTCAGCTTCTTTAGCTTTTAAGAAAGAAATTTCCACTTCCAATCGGGCTTGGTCGATTGTCTTGTGCCGACCGATTTTGGCTTGGGAGAGGCGGCTGCGTTTTTCGCTTTCACTGTATTTGGTGCGTCCCCATTCCCAGAAATTCCAGGTCGCTGTGCCCGTGACGGACCAGCCCTCGGGGTTGAAGAACTCTTCATCGTCGCTTAAGGTCCAATCCGCTCCGGCTTTAAATATATTCCCTTCGATAAACAATGACGGGTAGTAATCTTTGCGGGCGATTTCAACTTCTTTCTCAGCGATTTGTATCTTCAGGTCGGCGGCCTTGATGTCCAGCCGGTTCTTTTCCGCCTGACCCAGAAAATATTCCAGGTTCTTTTCAAGGGATGCATAGGACTCAATATCGACGAGGTTGACCACCGCGTTGACGGGACGGCGTAGGATAACATTGAATTCCGATTCCCTCGTATCAAGATTGTTTTGGGCGGTAATCATACTTTGACGGGCATTGGCCAACTGCACCTGAACTTGAAGGAGGTCATTCAGAGGGGTCATGCCAACGTCGTAAAAATTACGGGCGACCTCCACCTGCGCTTCCAGGACCTTGACGGTGTTGCGCGCCACCTCCAGCAGCCTTTTGGCTTTCAGGACATTGAAATAGGCCTGTTTTATTAGGAAAATGACCTCAAGACGCACAAGCTTCTGGTTCAACTCCGCGACATTGACGCCCAGAGCGGCCGCTTTGTACTGGTTGATCAGGGCGAAACCCTCAAACAGGGGCTGGGAAACACCGGCTGATAGGGTAAAGGTATCACCCACGCTGGGAGCGGCGCCCACGACGAATCCGGTGGCGCCGTCACTTCGAACACCCTGATATGTTGCATTAAAAGTGGGTAGCAGTCTAGATCTCTGTACGTTTCGATTGGAACGAGCCGCATCGATCTCTTTTCTTGAACTCTGCAGGTCGAGATTGGCCAGAATGGCCTGCTCTACGGCAAACCTTAGGGACATAGGGGAGTCAGATTCGGCGGCCTGGCAGGTTTTGGAAACAGAAAACAGAAGGCTAAGGATCAGCAACAGGAGGATCCAGCGGGAGATTCGTCCCGCCAGCGGGTACCATTGGGTGTATGCTTGCATTTGCATGGAATTCTCCACGGCTTTGTGATTGACCAACGTGAAAATTGCTGGTAATGGGAGGATCGAGTTCAAGGAGTGCTGTCACCAGTTTTCCTTGCTCAAAGCCTCCACTGAATCCCATTAATCCGGCTTCTTCCTAATTGGTGGAGGCTTTTTATATCCAATTTGCTTTATAAAATCAACGTTTACTTGGCTGTTGGCCCACCGGTTGCAATCCCACGAGTAGCGATTGCAGGCAGCGTTATAAACGAGGATATTGTCGAACGATGAAACAGGAACTTGTCGAGCTGCTCCGAAGAAAATCGTTTCAATACAGCCAAGAGCCGGTTTTCAAACTGGTATCTGGGCGATTAAGTCAGTTCTATGTCAATTGTAAACCGACGACCTTGAGCGCACGGGGTATGTATCTCGCAGGACATTTGGTATTTGAGAAAATCCGCGATCTCGATGTGGTCGGTGTGGGCGGACTGACATTTGGTGCTGATCCGATTGCGGTGGCGACGGCATTCGTTTCGGAATTGAAGCACAAGCCGATCAGCGCTTTTTCCATTCGGAAAAATCGCAAAGACCACGGGATTGTTCGATGGATTGAAGGGGATCTCAAACCAGCGAGCCGGGTGGTAATCATTGACGATGTGGCCACTACTGGTGGTTCGACAGTCACCGCCATTGAGCGCGCGCGGTCGGAGGGCTTGGTAGTTGTCAAGGTGGTTATTCTGGTGGATCGACAGGAGGGCGGAATCGAAAATATTCGCAAACACGTGGCCGATGTTTCAACGATCGTCACTCGTGACGACCTCATGCGTTACGACGCAGACGATTGAAATGGCGGTTTTTAAGCGATGGACCGGTCGGTAAGATGGGGTTAGTTTAAGCGGTGATGTAACTGGCGCAGGCGTTCTCGGACTCCCAAGCCGTGACCCGACTGACAATAGCATTCCGTTTTTCAACCGCCACCTGCAGCTGGGTGGCAATAAAATAGGCGATGTTTTCAGAAGATGGGGCAAAATCGTTTTTGAATGGTTCGATTTCATTCAGAAACTTGTGATCAAGGTTTGACATAATACCAGCCACTTCTTTCTTTATCTCACCGAAGTCCATCAATATACCGGCCGAATTCAGTTTTTCTCCTTTTAAACAGACCTCGATCTTCCAGTTATGACCATGGAGATTCTCGCATTTGTCTGCGACCATTTTCAGTTGATGTGCGGCAGCGAAGTGGGTAACAATTTTTAATTCGAACATGCCGATCTCCTCTTCTCCCCCTCGGGTCCTGCTAGTTTAGCATAAAAATAATATAAACCCTTTTCAGGGTTCTTTATTCAGGGGCATCTGAACAGTGAACCTACCGGGCGCTATAAGTGTAATTTTTTGCAGACGCTAATATTTGACTTGATGGCTCAAACGGCCCCCAAGGATTCTCCTCTGAGAATATTTTTGATCTTCGATGACAGCTTGGCGTTTTCTATTTTGGCGAAATCCTTTAAAAGCGCTTCCTGTTTTTTGTTCAGATTGGTAGGCGTACGGATGGAAAACTGTACGATTTGGTCACCCCGGTTTCCATTTCTCAAAGAGGGTATACCCTCTCCGCGAAGCCGCATGTAATCACCCGGTTGGGTTCCCTTCTTTATCTCGATGGTCTTTTTACTTGTCAGTGTCGGAACCTTGAGTTTGTCCCCCAAAGCGGCCTGAATGAAGGAAATAGGGACCTGACAAATAACGTCGTTTTCGTGTCGTTCGAAAAACTCGTGAGGCTCAACATGGATGAAAACATACAAATCTCCCGTTGGTCCACCTTGGGTGCCGGCCTCCCCCTCGCCGGTCAGTCGAAGCCTGGAACCGTTGTCGACGCCACCTGGAATTTTGACCGTAACTTTTTTTCGCAGCTGAACCTGACCAATACCCCGGCAATCGGGACAGGGATTCGTGATGGTTTGACCGCTGCCCCTGCATGCGTAACACGTGCTGCGAACGGTAAAGAATCCCTGGGATCGAGTGACCTGTCCGGTTCCACGACACTGGTCGCAGATCTTCGGTGAAGTCCCAGCCTCGCTGCCGCTGCCTTCGCACGCGCGACAGGTTTCAGCTTTTTCGACATCAATTTCGGTTTCCGTTCCGAAAGCCGCGTCCATAAAGCTGAGGGTCATATCGTAGCGAAGATCTGCCCCCCGCTGCCCGCGGCTTCTGGTTCGCCGGCCACCACCGAAGCCAAAGAAATCTTCGAAAATATCACCGAAACTTGAAAAGATGTCTTCAAAGCCGCCGAAACCCGAAAAGCCCGTACCCTCCAAACCGGCATGTCCGAATTGGTCGTAAATTGACCTTTTCTGGGTATCCCGCAGGACTTCATATGCTTCGGCAGCCTCTTTGAATCGCTCCTCGGCTTCTTTGTTGTCGGGATTTCTGTCCGGGTGAAATTTAAGGGCAAGCTTACGATAGGCTGCTTTTATCTCTGCTTCTTCCGCCCGGCGACCAACACCGAGCACGTCATAATAGTCACGCTTCTGTGTCATAGCTTTTCTGATTTTATTAATTTATACGACAGGTTAGCCTGATTAAAGGATGCATGGGCCTTACGCTGGACTTTAAAGTAATGCTGAAACATTATTTGTCAATCGAACTGGTCGTGGTACCTGGATTTGTTTTTTCCACTGTTTGGTTCAAGGTTTGATGGTGGTGTAAACCGATGGGTTCATCATAAATACCCAGCGATTTGCAGGCGTTCGTCTCGGTCGCACAACGGGACCCCGTTGTCGTCTGATGCCGCGTACTATAGACGAACGCAGCCAAGCCCAGGATCATGAGAAGGGCACCGACAGGAAATGCGGCTCTAAGGCGGAAAAAATCCATCATCATCCCGGCAAGCATCGAACCGGCCAACATTCCCATACTGTGGGCGACTGTTAACCAGGCCATAACGGAACCCATAGCGGCGTTTCTATTGCCAATAATAACAGCCGTTGCCATGAGGGCCGGCATGCAGATCCCTCCCCCGATGCCGAAGAAAAAACTGGCCAAAACCA
This sequence comes from uncultured delta proteobacterium, assembly GCA_963848135.1. Taxonomy (GTDB): domain Bacteria; phylum Desulfobacterota; class Desulfobacteria; order Desulfobacterales; family SG8-13; genus JARFQH01. The sequence goes on along the minus strand of CAWKCK010000003.1, from coordinate 317,663 downwards.
TATCGGAAAACTGGTCGGCCCAAGAATAAGAGAAAATAGCGTAACTGACGATCAGTCCGCCGAAAATGACCATTAATTTTTTATTGATACGATCAGCCAGAAAGCCCATTGGCAATTGGAATACGCCGCTGATTAATATGCCCAGCATGACGATAAAGCCGATCTTGGTGCTCGACAATGACAATTCAGCGTTTGCCAGAACCGGTAAAAAGCCCCAAATGATACCGATACAGGCCGTGTAAGCAAATCGGAAAAAGAAGAGACCGGTGATCTCCCGGTTTTGAACCAGTTGTCGCCACTTTACCTCTGGCATTCCGCGTTGAATGGATTTTTCGCTCCGGGTCGGCGGTAGCAGGAAAAAGCTGAGTATAAATCCGATGAACGACAGGCCACCCATGCCTAAAAACGCCGCTTCGAGGCTAAAACTGTCGTGTATCAGGCCACCCAAAACCGGTCCGAGGCTCAATCCCAGAAAAACGGACATGTTGAACAGACCCATGGTCAGTCCCTCCCGTCCCGCTGGGGTAATGTCACCCACATAAGCCTGGATAACCGGCATCAACATGGCCGAGGCGATGCCCTGAATAAAACGGACCAGAATGAGGGATTTGATATCGGTTGTGAGTAGGAAGGCAATCGAGACGAGCGTATACGCCAGCAATCCTGGAACAATTAGAGGTTTGCGCCCCCTTTTATCCGATAGGTGGCCGAAATACGGCAGAAAGATCGTTCGGGATAGAGAAAAAGCGCCGAATATTAATCCGATGTATACGCCGGAAGCCCCCAATTCATGGGCATAGACCGGGAGCAACGGCACAACAATGCCGACACCCGTAATGGTGGCGAAAATCGAAAAGAATAGGATCGTAAAGATCAGTTTGTCCGGTTTCTGCATACCCGTTCCCAAATGACGCCGATGTCATAACACTCATCGATCGACGGAACAAGAGCCTTTCAGATCAGGGATTTTCAAGACCGGACGTGTGCCGGATGCCAGAAGATCTTTCGAACTTACAGTAAACCGGAACTGTCGTGGCCGCCGATCAATTGCGAAGCAGAAGATAGCTGTAATTGTTAAGCTTTGACCGCAAGTCACTGACATTGCTTATTAAACGTTCCAGCTCGATCCAGAAATTTCGACTGTGGTTTTTTATGCGGGTATGCAGAAGCTCATGCAAAAATACGTATCGCTGTAAAGTTGGTGGTAAATGAACGAGGTTGACGTTCAGGCTGATGTTGTTTTCTGCTGAGCAACTTCCCCAGCGGGTTTTCTGGTTCCGGACAGTTACCCGGTGAACGTGAAAGCCGTGTCGGTTTGCCAATCTGTGGAGTTCTTGCGCCAGGAATTCGGCCGCCTTCGCAAAATCGATGCCATCGACCCGTTCGGAAACCTGTATTCTTTTTCTCTCCATCTCCCGCGCTTGTTCAAGATGCTTCGCGATCCAGCGTTTTTTTGAGACAACGAACCGTTCCACCTGGTTGAGCGGTATTCCGGGTGGAAGGGTCACTTGGATACCGGTAAATGGTTTAACGGTCAGGTTAAGATGGCGGACCCTTTGATTACGTTTCAATCCGATACGGCCGATTCCGGAAATTTCGAGCGTATTTGCCGTTCTACGGGACGCTGTCGTCATTGTAGCCGTGTTTCCTGGGTGAATTCGAAAGATGCTGCTGAAACCAAGTCACCTTCGCTCAATTGCGCAGGAGAGACCGTTTATATTGTAACGTTCATAACGGAAACCTTGATGGCAAGGTGTCAGAGCGAAACATTTTTCTAAAAAGGACGAAACGATCGTTTCCTTTGATCCGCAACCTGCCTGCGGCTGGCGCGATAACGGATAACAAGTCAATACAAAAAAAACCCGGTTGCTATAATAGCAACAGGGCTTTAAAGAGCGCTTTAGCATTTTTCAATAGAGGGAATGCAAGCTGCTGATCAAATCCAACCCTCCCCAGCTATGCTCCCTGACGGGGCATTATTTGCTTTCATCCAATGTTGAACGATATCATATCAACTCCGCTTGGCTTGTCAATACCTATTTGGCGGTATGCGTAAGATCTTGAAAATAAAACGAATATTAAGCACTGAAAATATACCGCAAAGTAATACGTTATACTACACTTAAAAATGCGTTGCGGTTTTCCCGTTGAGAATACTTGGGTTAGCATCCCGATGGTCTTTCCGTTTTGTCCCGGCAAGCCGGATCATAGACTCTATGCCCCCAATGGGTAGAAAAAAAATCTTCAAGGGATATATCTTCTTGCTTTACGAACCCCGGGGCGAAACTTCCACGGCTGAATAATTCCAATACGGCTACCAACCCGGCGGCGGTTGACAATTGGATGGCCGATACAGCACTGCCTTCGATGACCTGGCCGTAGATTTTTTTGACGAAATTACGTTGCATGACCGGCCCGTCATCGCTACCAACCACATTCACATATATAATGACAACATCCTGTTCCGTCAGTGGTACTTCTTGGTCAAAAATCTGTGTAAGGACGGCGCGGTTTTGACCCAGGTTCAGATCCTGCAGCAGAAACCGCATCAAATCTCGATGCCCGGGATATCGAATGGTTTTGTAATTCAGGTCATTGATACGGTTTTCAAACGTTTCGCACATCGTGGCCACGCCGCCCGATGTGTTGAACGCTTCATATTCCGTACCATCGATGGTCAATCGCTCAAGTCCTTCCAACGGAAGCGTCTGTATCCGGGACCCTCCGTGGAGCGCTTCAGCCAATTGGCAATATTCATTGATCAGCCCGGCGGTATTCCAACTCAAGTAATATTTCATCGAATTGCTTGCGTAAAGAGGCAAGGCGCCCACACGCAATTCAAGGCTGCGAACAGTTTTAAACCGTCTGGCATAACTGCTGCCAATGATATTGATGGCACCAGGCGCCAATCCGCATTGCGGCATGAAGGTGACAGGTGCTTTTTTGGCCAGGGAACGAATTCGCAGGGTTGTTTCCACATCTTCGGTCAGGTCGAAGTACGCCACCGCAGCCTGGGCACATGTTTCGGCAAGGGTTTGGTTAAGGAAAAAAGGTGCTGCACTGACAATGGCGTCGCGGTCGGCGATGAACTTCTTGAGGGACGATCGGTCGGTGATATCCAGTTTAACGACGTCGATGGCAGCCAAGTTTTTTATTTCCTGCCGCGGTTCGATATCCGCAATCAACAGATCGGAGCAGAATTTGCTCTTTCTCAGCATCAGAGCAATGGTGGTACCGACTTTTCCAGCGCCCAAAATTGCTATTTTCATTATCAACCCATTTCCATTGTGCGTTTGATGTTATCCGGCGGCGGCCGTCAGCAGTGCATGTCGATGTGTTTTTCCTTCGGACAACCACAGCGCCATTCCGATATTGGGAAAATTTTTTCTCAACTTTCCTGAAAAAAATCTCACAAACATTATATCACACCCAAAAAAAATGTTGTAAAAATATGCATTAACTCCTTGTAATTTAACTTTAAACTAAGAAATTAGAATATGGCACATTGTTTGCTATGAATTATTGCGCCGGCGAATACCGGTAATTTTCTTTCGCATGGGCGGTTCCCTCTGGGAACCGCCTGACTTTTTCCTCTGGGGGTAATGTTGATATGTTAAACCCTCTATTATATGGTCTCCTGATGACCGGAGTCGTTGTCTCGATCGTTTTATTGATCTTGACTCTCGAGAGAGTCTATCTGAGGGTCAAGCATTCAGACGAGAGGGGCGTCCGGGGTTCGGTACTTTCCCCGGCCACAGAGATTGTCGACCGGCATCCTGAGGGTTGAAAAGATCGGCATGGATGATAGCGCCCATAAACCCGATTTGCCATGGCCGATTTTATCTGGCGCGGTCGTGAAGATCGACAGCAGATGAGAATAAAAAGGCGGACCCGGGGAAAAAGGGTCCGCCTTTTATGAAAGGAGGTTGAGTTAGGCCCATGGGGCCTACCGCTGTGGGCATACTTAGCATGCCACAATGTGACAGTCAAGACGTTTTTCAGAATTCCCCGTTGGGTCACAAGATTGACAATACCTTAGAATTGGCTTACTTAAGGATTGTGTTATGGACGATAGAGCAGACCCAACAATGACGAGATGGGATATATGAAAGAACTGTCTTTCATCGCAATGATGGATAATGGCGGCCGTCGGTTGTGGACAGACAGGCGGAAAAAAAGGGTTCCTATCGACAGACCGGACAGAAGATCGGGAATAGACCGCAGATCCGGTATGGACCGCCGCGGACTGCAGGCCGCTGAGATCGATGAAGAGGAAGAGCGCCGGAAGAAGTTTGTCGACCCGGCATTAGATTTCGGAGAAGATAACGGCTGAATCTGACGCCACGGGTTCGACCTGTTTTCGTATCTGCCATCTGCCTGCACTTGGGCCATCAGCCTTTGGACAGCATGATATTCTCAAATTGGGGTTTATTCAGCTGATTCTGGTTCCTGATTCCTCATGTTTCTGATTTCAATCTATCAAGTCCCTCTTCGATCAACATCCTTATATCATTTAGCCGTTTTTTCGACAGGGCCTCGAACCGCAGGACCAGTGCCGGTTGGGTGTTTGAGGCCCGAACCAACCCCCATCCATCATCAAAACTAACCCGCGCGCCGTCGATATCGATCACGTTGTAGTTCTGACTGAAATAGGCGATCGCCTTTTGGACGAGACCAAATTTCACATCATCAGGGCAATCGACACGAATTTCCGGTGTCGTAAACGTCGGCGGTACATCGGCCAGCATTTCGGAAATTTTTAGACCTGTGGCGGCACGAATTTCCAGCAAACGACAGGCGGCATACGTGGCATCATCGAATCCCAAATAACGGTCCTTGAAGAACATGTGACCGCTCATTTCGCCGGCAAGCTCCGCTTGCTCCTCTTTCATCTTCTTTTTTATCAGCGAATGCCCGGTGCGCCACATGATGGCCCGGCCGCCGTGTTTCTCGATATCATCATACATGGTTTGGGAGCATTTCACATCGGAGATGAATGTGGCCCCCGGTTTTCGTTTCAGAATTTCCCTGGCGTAGATGATCATCAACTTATCGCCGTAGATAAGCCGTCCGGCTTCATCAACGACGCCGATCCGATCGCCATCGCCATCAAAACCGATTCCCAGATCCAGTTCTTCATTTTTCACCAGCGTGATAAGATCCTGCATGTTATCGATGACCGTGGGGTCGGCCTCGTGATTGGGGAAATTACCGTCCATGTCGCAGAAAAGGTCATGAACCTCGCAACCCAGTCGTTTCATGATCGGCACCGCAACGACACCGGCCGTACCGTTACCGGCATCGACGCCGACGCGCAAAGGTTGCGTCAGTTCAATATTTTCGACCACAAAGTCGCTGTAAGCCGGAATGACATTGGTGTTAGACAGTTGGCCCCGACTGTGAGCAAAATTTTTCTCCCGAATGATGGTAAGGATTTTCTGAATGTCCTTGCCGTGGATGGAGTCGAGTCCGAGGCAGATTTTGAAACCGTTATATTCGGGCGGGTTGTGACTGGCGGTAATCATGACGCCGCCATCGGTCTTCAGGTGCTGGATGGAAAAGTATAGTATCGGGGTCGGGCACACACCGATATCGATGACGTCACAGCCACTCGCCTGCAGTCCTTCAATCAAACTTCTGGCATAGCTTTCCGATGTCAAGCGGCAGTCGTGCCCGACACTGATTTTGGCGGCACCCTGTTGCCTCAGAAAGGTACCAACGCCCTGGCCGATAAGCCCGACGTCGTCATTTGTCATGTCCTTGCCGGCAATTCCCCTGATGTCGTATTCCCTGAACATGTGCGGATTCAACGTCAAATCCCCCTTCAGCTCGGCTATCCTTTAACAACGCCGATCGGTCGCAGTCTGGCTACTTTTCGTGAAATACCGGCGCCATGCACAACATTTACCACTTCGGTGATATTCTTGTAAGCATCCGGCATCTCCTCGGCGAGTGTTCCCCTGCCGGTCCAACGTACCAGAATGCCCTTGTCTTCCAGTTCGCGTTGAATTGATCGTCCCTTGCTGGCTTTTTTAGCGGCCTTGCGACTCAATACCCGACCGGCCCCATGACAGGTTGAGCCGAATGTTTGATCCATGGCCACTTCGGTCCCCACGAGCACATAAGATGCAGTGCCCATATCCCCGGGGATGATGACCGGTTGTCCCACACTGCGATAGGCATCGTCCAGTGCCGGGTGCCCCGGTGGAAAAGACCGCGTTGCGCCTTTGCGGTGCACACAGACAGCCTGCTTTTGTCCGTCGACAATGTGCTCTTCCTTTTTGGCAATATTGTGGCAAACATCATATACCAGCCGCATAGCCAGATCGCGCGGTCCTATTCCAAAAATATGCTGGAAAACATCTCGCGTCCGGTGGAGAAGTATTTGACGGTTGGCCCAGGCATAATTGGCCGCGCAGGCCATAGCACCGCGGTAACGCTGCCCCAAATTCGATTGAATCGATGCACAGGCCAATTGGCGATCTGGTAGTTCCATACCGATCGTGTGTGCGTGCTTGGTCATTGAAGCCAGGAAATCATCGCAGACTTGGTAACCAAACCCCCGCGACCCGCAATGGATCATGACGGTTACCTGTCCCTCGAACAGGCCAAAGACTTTGGCGACGGGCGGGTCAAATATCTTGTCGACGACTCCGACTTCCAGGAAATGGTTACCCGAACCCAGGGTTCCCAGCTGTTGTTTTCCGCGCGCGAGGGCACGGTTGCTAACCAGTTCCGGGTCAGCGTCGGGCAGACACCCGTTGTCTTCGGTGTGGCGGATGTCGTCTTCTTCGCCAAACCCCTGCCGCACGGCCCAGCGGCTGCCTTCTTTGAGCACCCGTTTTTCTTCCTGAAGCGAGATTTTCAGCGGTCCTTTTGATCCGACACCTGAGGGGATATTCTGATAGAGCGCGTTGATCAAAGGCTCTATTAGCGGTCGAATTTGAGACGCAACCAAACCGGTGGCGGCCAGACGGACACCGCAGTTGATATCATATCCAACCCCTCCGGGAGATATGATACCGTTTTCCCAATCAAATGCCGCCACTCCGCCGATGGGGAACCCGTAGCCCCAATGCATATCCGGCATCGCGAGAGACGCTTTGACGATACCGGGCAAGGTGGCCACATTGGCAACCTGTTTGATCGGCTCGCTTTGTTGGGAATCATCCAGCATGGCGGCGGTAGCGTAAATGATTCCCGGCACCCGCATTTTTCCGCTTATGGGTACTTCCCAGCGAAATTGGTCGATCTGTCTGAGTTTCATGGTGGGGATCCTTCGGCAGACGGGATGGGTCTGCATAGACGCGATATAATGGGACGTATTTCTCGATTACACATCCAATATGATCTTGGCCTCCCACCCTGTCAACTGCTCTCTGACCTCTATCTGGTGATAGGTCACGGCCTTGATTTCGGTTTTAATTGCATGTCGAGAGGGATCGAACGCATCAACGATGATGTCGGCAACGAGCTCTCGTGGCCCGATCTTCCGGATAACCGTCGAGTGCATCAGGAGGTCATTTCCAGACCATAGGTATAAAAGTTCGCGCAGCCAGTTGACCATGAGATCGGGCCAGTCCAAACCTTCAGTGTGCAAAAGAAGAGACTGTGCCGCTTTAATTCGACGGGCGTCAATCATGATATCAAAAAGGGCTCGGGCGGCGGTGGTGAAAAGTTCGGTCGGGTCTTTGCCGAACACGTGCAGACCGACATCGGCGGTGTGATCGATGAGGATGTATTTCATTTAGCTCTGCAGACGCTTAATGCCATATGTCTCCGGTTTTTTTGGTGCTGTATCCGCCCATAGCTTCGACCCTCTTTTTGAAGATCGAACTGCGGATGATATCCAGAAGGGTCTTGAAATTATCGCTTTCGAAAAACGTCTGGGGTACAACCAGATCGTACTGTTCGGTCACAACCGGGATGAAATCGAGTCCCAATGCTTTGGCTGCGGCAAAAATGCCCAGACCCACATCAGCGGTGCCGCTCAAAACAGCCACGGCTAAAGCCATGTGCGTGAACTCTTCATCACAATAACCGTTGATCCGGGAGGGATCCAATTGCAGCTCCCTCAAGCGGTAATCCAGAAGAATGCGGGTGCCAGAACCCCCTTGGCGGTTAATCAGGGTGACGTCTGCGCGGGCGAGATCCTCAATTCCCTTGATGCCCTTCGGGTTGCCAGTGGGGAGGATCAGCCCCTGATCGCGAAACACCAGGTTGACCAATCGCACCCTGTTCTCGGCATAAAGATCGGGAAGATAGCGCTTGATGTAGGAGATGTTGTAAGTGCCATCGGCGCTGTCCAGCAGGTGGGAACCCGCCAAGTGGCACAAGCCTTTTTTTACCGCCATAAGGCCGCCCATACTGCCGACATGACTCGACGAAAGGGACAAACGGCTACTGCCGGCGCGCAATTCATCGGCCAAGACATCCAGGGTGTTGTCATGGCTGCCGACGATCACAACGGTGTTCCGGATGGTTGACAGGGGGCGCAGGAGCGTGGCTGGGACCGGTTCCTGATCATTTATTCCTTCCACATGGTTCGGAATCCGGATGATTCCGTCAGCTTCGGTGATCGATGTGATGCACCCTGCCCCGCGGGGCAAGGGGGTGGCGACGATGCGGTTGTTTACTTCGCCGAGCTTAACCCGTAAAAATTCTTCCACACCCAACTTGGACGCAATTTTACGCGTCGGTTCGACCAGGGCCGTATGGGTTTCAATATCCGGTACGCCCAATAATTTTCGAATCAACGGGCGGACGATTTGTTCGAATGCGATGATCGCAGAGACCGGATAGCCAGGGATACCGAAAACCGGCTTTACATCGACCTCGCCGATAATGACTGGTTTACCGGGCATCATGGTGACACCGTGAACATGGATCCGACCGAGGGCAGATATGACATGCCGGGCATAGTCTTCCGAGCCCGCTGAAGAGCCGCCAATGATCAGAACCATATCATGACCTGCTTCTAGCCCTTCCGAGGTCGCACTTTTGATTGCTTCCAGATCATCTTGCATTTTGTCGTGCTTGACGTAGGTCCCGCCGCACGACACGGTCAGACTTCCAAGGACATAGGAATTGCTTTCGAGGACCTGGCCAGGTTTCAATGGGGCCGAGCCACGCCCGCGCCAGTCGATGAGTTCAGTACCGGTGGGAATGATCAGTAAGCTGGGCTTCTTGCGCACCGCAACTTCGAATATACCGGCCGACAGCAACGCCCCGACGCAATAGGGTGTAACGATATGGTTCTGGGGAAAGAGCAGTTCGGTGGCCACAATGTCTTCACCCATCCTGCGAACGTTTTGCCAGGGAAATACCGGGGCGTCGATTTGGACACGATTATGATCCAGGGCGTTGACTTTCTCGATCATGATAACGGCATTTGTGCCCTCAGGGATCACGTGGCCGGTGTTCAGGAAGAATGCCTTTTCACCGATGATCAGTTCTTTCGGCTTGGCTTCGCTGGCCCCGAAGGTGTCTTCTGCGTAGACCGCGATGCCGTCCATGGCGGCGGCGTGAAAATTGGGTGACGAAAGTCGTGCGGCGACAGGCCCGGACAGAACTCGTCCCACTGCGTCCGGCACCGACAGGATTTCTCCGGGCATGACACCGGTGGCTCCAAATTTCCGAAACACGATTTCTCGGGCTTCCTGGAGGGTTTTCATTTTCAGGTATATATTTCGTTTATGATCCACAAGAGCTCCTGAGCAGTGATTAAACGCGGGCATGTTCGCCAGCGTCTGATCTGGTTTATCGAGGTGTCGATCGGGATATCACCAGCGTAAAAATTTTCAGAATGGCATCACCAATACGGTGACCCCGGCATCCAGGCCCTCGGTATGGGCATCGATTTCGATCAATCCATCAGCCAGGACCATTGTGTTAAGGAGGCCCGACTTGCCCAATACGGGTTCAGCGCGATACTTTCCGTTTTTCTGTTCGAGACGTACACGAACGAAATCGGTGCGGCCTTGGGCCGATTCGATGTTTCGGGTCAGGCGGGCGGGAATCGTAAAGGAATGTTGCGGTGAACGGGACATCCCTGCAATACGGGCAATAAACGGTTGAACCACAACTCTGAAAACGACCATTGCCGATACCACGTGACCAGGAAGTCCCCAAACCGCTTTGGTACCGGTTTTGGCCAGGATGGTCGGTTTGCCGGGACTTATGGAAATGCCGTGGACCAGAATCTGCGAATCGGCGAGATTGGTCAGGACATCGACAGTGAAATCGCGGGTTCCTACAGAACTGCCGCCGGAAAGCAACACCATGTCCGATTGTGCGAGCGCTTCCCGGCAGGTCTCAAATAGGGCATCGTAACTATCGGGTACAATGCCGTAGTGTACCGGGGTTCCCCCGGCAGTCGCGACCAGACCGGACAGCGTGTAGCTGTTGATGTCCCTGATTTGACCGGGCGCCGGAGTACTGTCTACCGGCACGATTTCGTCGCCAGAAGAGATTATGGCGATTACGGGTCGTTTGAACACGCGGGCCACTTTGTGACCAAATGCAGCCAGCAGTCCGGTCTCTTGCGGCCTGAGAAGCTGTCCTGAACGAAGGACAATCTGATCTTGACGAAAATCCTCCCCCATTTCTATGACGTTCCGGCCAGGGGCAACGCTACGATAGACCTCTATGGTCGTTTCATCCAGCTTGTCCGTGTGCTCGATCATTACCACGCTATCACTGCCTTTGGGCAGCATGCCGCCGGTGGAGATGCGAGCGGCTTCGCCGGGCCCGACGGAAAACGCCGGCGGGGCACCCATATATACTGTTTCTTTGACCATAAGATAAGCCGGTCCACTTTCGGAAGCACCGAAAGTGGACACCGCTTGCACGGCGTATCCATCCATCGTTGACCGAGAAAATGCCGGCAGGTCGCGATCGGCCCTGATATCTTCAGCCAGGATCCTCCCCTTAGAGTCCTCTATCGGAATCGTTTCCTCGGCCACGGGAGAAAATTCGACCACCCGTGCAAGAACGGTTGCCAGATTTGTTACTTTAAAAAATTCTTTCACCATTCCTCACTTGAGTAACGGCAAAGCCGCTCTGAAAGTGTCTGTTCCAGCTGTTTGGAGTAGCTCGTACATGAGCATGTCGGTAGAGGTTATCGTAATGCCGTTATCCTTCAAACGGGCCATTGCCGTTTCCTTGTCAAAGGTCGATCGGGAAGCAGCTGCGTCGGCCACAACCACCGAACGAAACCTCGATGGCGCGCCGAGAGCGGTCTGAGCAACACAGATGTGGGCTTCGATTCCGGTGAGTATCAATGTCCGGCGATCATAAGTTGCCAACCGGCGCGAAAAAGACTCTTCGCCGAAGCAGTTAAATGACAGTTTTCGCACCGGTGTATTACCCGTCAATTCAAGCCTGATTTCATCGATAGTATCCCCCAGATTTTCCTGTTCGGTGACCAGAACAGGAACTTCGATTAATCGGGCCAGGCGGATCAATTTCAGTATTTTACTAACAATTTTGGTGGCCTCAGCGATATGGGCTGTCAGTTTCTTTTGAACATCGATAACGATCAACATGCAGTCTTGGGGCTTGACAAGTTTTGGGGTGCTGGTTTTGGCTTCCATTCAACCGGGATCCTTCCTTTCTTTCTGCACAAAATGAGACAGCGTGTTGAGAGTTGATTTTATATCCTCAGCTGCATTAAAGTAACGCATGCTGGCCAAACTTAAAGGGATGCTGCCCGTTCCAGGTAACACAATCAGCAGTCTACATCAAGACGGCACCTGAGGAGATGAATCCATCGAAAATACCAATTTCTGGCGCCGGGTCCATACACCCCAAAGGCAGGGATAATTGAGGCCATCTTGATATTTCGACAAACTCTCATTACGTTAGACTGAATAAGTATCGAGCCGGTCAATACCCGAGCATATAATCAGATGGGAAAATGTATTCAACATCCGAAGCGTGAAACCGATTTCAAGTGCATGAAGTATGATAATTATCTATGCACAGAATGCATCGAATGCCGTGACCCGAAGGTCTATTGTAAATTCAGATCCGCCTGTCCCATATGGTTTTTGGATAAAAACGGTGAGACTTGGGGACCTGCGAAAGGTAGAGTGGATCCAAATTAACCAATTTGAACCGGCTCGGGGTTGCGTGTCCGTCGAACCGTAAACCCCGCTACCGACGCCAGATGCTTGCAATATCAATAGAAAGGGTATAATCTGCCACCCAATTGAAGAAGGATCCTACCACCAACTGAAAACCAAACCGATTGAGGTTTACATGTCCGAAGAGCCCGAATCCGAGGTCACCGAACAACGGGCTGGGAAGCCTAAATTTCTAACACGCACGACCTTTGCTGAATTTACTCTGCCGATGGAGATTCTTTCCGGTATCGCCGGCGCCGGATTCACGTACTGCACACCCATACAGGCGCAAACTCTTCCTGTATCTCTTGCCGGACGGGATGTGGCCGGGCAGGCGCAGACCGGTACCGGCAAGACGGCGGCTTTTCTCGTGACGATTTTTGCCCGCCTGTTAACGGCAACAGATCGCGAACCCGATTTACCTGGAGCACTCATTGTCGCACCGACCCGAGAATTAGCCTTGCAGATTTATGAAGAGGCCCAGATCATTGGCCGACACACCGAATTCAAAGTTGCCCAGGTGATCGGCGGCATCGATTATCAGAAACAGGCCGACATTTTGAAAGAGGGTGTCGATATTGTCATCTGCACACCCGGCCGCATCATCGACTATTTCAAACAGGGAATATTTAAAACACAAGGTATAAAGATTGTTGTCATCGACGAAGCCGATCGTCTCCTGGATCTGGGTTTCTCCAAAGACATGCGATATATACTCAAGAAGCTGCCGCGTTACGACAAACGTCAGTCCATGCTTTTTTCGGCGACGCTCTCCTATCGCGTGCTTGAACTGACATATGAATACATGAATTTGCCCGAGTTTATTTCCGTTGCCCCCGAAGATGTGGCCGTGGAAGGAATCGAGCAGGTCCTGTTTCATGTTGGTCGCGAACAAAAGCTGCCCCTGCTGTTGGGTTTGCTGGAGAAAGAAGAATGGATCCGGGTCTTGATATTCGTCAATACCAAGGCCGGTGTGGAGTGGCTGAGCCAGAAACTCAAGGGCAACGGCCTTCCGGCCGAGGGTATCTCCGGTGACCTGCATCAGCGGAAGCGCTTGCAACTGATGGAAAAGTTTAAAAACGGAAATATTAAAATCCTGGTAGCGACGGATGTGGCTTCACGGGGGATTCATGTGGAAGACATCAGCCATGTCGTCAATTATGACCTCCCTCAGGACGCAGAAAACTATGTCCATCGGATCGGTCGAACCGCCAGAGCGGGTAAAACCGGCAAGGCCCTGTCCCTTGCCTGCGAACAATACGTTTTCCATCTCGAAGCCGTTCAGGACATGTTGGGGTATAAGATTCCCGTGGCATGGCCGGAAGACGACTGGTATATTGCTGACCAATGCGGACCGGTCAAGGCCACCTCTCAGGGCCGTCGCGCCAAGGCCGTGCGCGGACGTGTTCAAAAAAGGTTAGCGCGCCAGAAACCAGCCGAGAAACCATGGCCAAAGAAACATCCGGGAGCCTTTTTCGGATTTCTCCCCGAAAGTGACCCCCCAGGAGCCGCTCCGACAACTGATGAGGCCGTTGAGCCTCCAACCCGGAAGAAGAAACGACGTCGGCGCCGTAAGAAGAAGACCACTGCCGCAGAAGGTACACCAGAAAGAGTTGACCAGGAGGGCGAGCCCAACTCTAATCTGTCTTCATTATAACACCATAAACGCTCAGTTAAGGTTCCAGATAGAGACCGCCATGGGCTACGTGTTCGATTTCAAAGACGCCGGATTGTATGAACGCTGGTTCAATGAACCGCGCTTTCGATCCGAAGCCGAACGCGAAACCAAACTGATGCTGAGTATGCTCCAGCCTTCCAGAGGGGAAAGCGTCCTTGAAATCGGTTGCGGTACTGGGGCCCGGCTTGTTCCGTTACTCGACATGGGGCTGAATATCACCGGCATAGATCCGTCACCATACATGCTCGACATTAGTTTCAAAAAACTGCGCCAACGCGTCGAGTTGTACCGTGGCTGCGCAGAAGACCTTCCTTTCGACGATAACTCCTTCAACTACGCTTTTTTCATGACCACGTTGGAATTCGTCGACGATCCCCATATAGCCATCGAGGAAGCCTGTCGTGTTGCGAAGGACCGGGTATTCCTCGGGGTGCTCAATCGCTATGCCATCAAAGGCGTTCAACGCCGCGTTGCGGGTATTTTTTCAGAAACAATTTTCAATCATGCCAGGTTTTTCGGGATTTGGGAGCTGAGACGATTGATTCGGTCCATCGCAGGGGCCGTGCCATTGACCTGGCGGACGGTTAATCAGTTCCCTATCGGTTGCGGCAGTTTGAGCCAAAATTTTGAACAGTCCAGGTTCGTGCAGCGGTGCCCTTTCGGGGCATTTGTCGGCATGCTCGTTACGCTCGTACCGCTGTTTAGAACCCGACCACTGGCCATGCGCTATCAGGCCAAGCAAAGCACAGGAATGGCCGCCGGTTGAAATGGATGCCTGTCCCAACCGTTAACGGTGCACCGCCCCAGTTTAAGCCAGAGCAGTCATCATGGAAGCCTACCTGTACAGGAAATCAGATGGCGGCAGGGTCATCTGCAATTTATGTCACCATCGCTGCCTTATCAGTGACGGTCGGCGCGGCATATGCGGTGTCCGCGAAAATCGTTCCGGAGTTTTGCGCACACTGGTTTTCGGCAAGCTGATTGCACGTCACATCGACCCCATCGAGAAAAAGCCTTTGTACCACTTTATGCCCGGAACTCTTAGCTATTCCATCGCTACTGTGGGTTGCAATTTCAAATGCCGGTTCTGTCAAAATGCTGACATTGCCCAAATGCCCGAAGATAACAAGGGCTTGATCATGGGCGATACCTGCACACCGGAAGATGTGGTTACCGCTGCAATTCAGGGTTCCTGCCGCAGTATTGCATACACCTATACAGAACCGACGATTTTTTTCGAATTTGCTTACCAAACCGCCCGGCTTGCCACTGAAAAGGGCCTGAAAAATGTGTTTGTCACCAATGGGTATATGACCGAAGAGGCCCTGGACATGATTCACCCATACCTGGATGCCGCAAATGTCGACCTGAAAGCGTTCACGGAAAAATACTACCGTCAACTTTGCGGGGCCAAACTCGGTTATGTACGGGAAACCCTGTTAAATTTAAAAAAACGGGGGATATTTCTGGAGGTAACGACACTCATCGTGCCTGGGCTCAATGATGCTCCCGCTGAGCTTGAGGAACTGGCCGCTTTTTTGGTGGCAGATCTGGGGTCTGAGACCCCCTGGCATATCAGCCGGTTTCACCCGACATACAAACTCACGGACCGCGCGCCGACACCACGGTCAACCCTGGAAAAAGCGCGGGAAATTGGGCTCAGAGCCGGTCTCAAATATGTCTATACCGGCAATGTACCGGGAGAAGGCGGGGAGAACACCGACTGCCCCCATTGCGGGCGGTTGCTCATCGAGCGTTGGGGATTTCAGATAAAAAAAAATCGCATTGAAAACGGCGCATGTCGATTTTGCAAAGCTGTGATTGCCGGTATTGACCTCTAACGCGCAGGTTTTCTAAATGAATTCAATAGATTTTATGAGATTCATCGGCTGGATGCGTACCGGTTCAAAATTTTGAACCGGTACGGTTCGCTGTAACAGTTTGAAATTAAATGTTTTTGTTAATTAATCGCCCCGAGTGTGTTCAAAAATATGAACATTGTGGCCTTTTTTACCACTCCAGCATCGAAATCGCAGAAAAGTGACAAACAAAAAAATATTATACAGATTAGACAGTTAGGATAAATTTTTGTTTTTGTGGCTAAGATTTAAATTCTGGCATTAATATTGCTCTGTTTCTATTCATCCTCAGTATTCATCATCTGTATTCCTCCTTTGCGGTCAATCGTCAAGTCGATTGGCCGTATTTGTTTGTGGACCATCGCAATTCACTTCCTTTGGCGAAATGTCCGAAAGCGTTTTATCAGACCGGCTGATAGGGTTGGCAGTCAAATCAGTCTTGACACCGATTGGACAATCTTTCATACTCCAAAATTCATTAGATCCTCGGCCGCTTTCGATTAGCAGTATGGCCCCCATCAAAAAAGAGCGAATTGATGACTAAAGATATTGGTTTTCAAAGATTCTTGCATGACATACGATACCGCCGCGATCGCTATCGTCAGTTTATTGGCATTGCTTTTGTGGTGCTTGTGACGGTTGCGGGACAACCGACTGCCGGACTCTACTGGATCGGTGCGGTCATCGCGTGCAGTGGCATCGCTGTTAGAATGTGGGCCTCCGGGCACATTAAGAAAAACAAAGTCCTGGCGACTGACGGACCCTATCAATATGCACGCCATCCGCTGTATGTCGGCAATATTCTGCTGGGTTGCGGCTTTTGTCTGTCTTGCGGGCTTTGGTGGAGCGGCCCCCTTTTCATCTTGATTCTGATCATTTTTTATCCTCAAGCCATACGACGTGAAGACGAAAAACTGCACTACCTCTTCAAAGAGGAGTGGGAAAGATGGCAGCAGCGAACACCGGCACTGCTTGCCCGTTTAACGTGGACATATAAAACGGGGGGCAGCTGGTCTTTCTGGCAGAGCCTCCGTCAAAACGGCGAACCGGTTATTGCCCTTTTTCTCTTAGCCTGCCTTTATTATCTTTATTTTAAGATCTGATTATCTCTGGTCGATATGCACAAATCAATCGCCGGTATTTCCGAAGATGTTCTCTGGCGGAAGATTACCGCCAGCATCAAAGACGGCCGAAACATTCTCGGTCGTGGATACCAGGGGAATACCTACATTTTCTCTGATTGGGGTCGGCAACTCGTCTTAAAAGCCCCTCAAGGGCGTGGGTTGGCGGCGTTTATCCGGCGAAAGATGATCACCAATGAATACGACGTTTACACCCGGCTGGCAGGAATGGACGGCATTCCCGTCTGTCATGGCCTTTTGAAAAACCGGTATCTGGTGCTCGAATACGTGGACGGTATCCCGATAAAAGATGCACGTCTCGATGACCGAATATATTTCTGCAACGTTTTGCTGCAGCAGATAAAAGCGA
Organism: uncultured delta proteobacterium; assembly: GCA_963848135.1. GTDB lineage: Bacteria > Desulfobacterota > Desulfobacteria > Desulfobacterales > SG8-13 > JARFQH01. The sequence goes on along the minus strand of CAWKCK010000003.1, from coordinate 300,510 downwards.
TGCATCGTGCCGGTGTGGCCCACGGTGATTTGAAAAAAAAGGACAATATTCTGGTCGTCAATGGCCGTCATCCCATCCTTCTGGATTTCGGCGTTGCCATCATCCGAAAGGGTGGCCTGGCGCCGGTCAATCACTTCCTCTATAATTTGTTCAGAAAATTCGATTACAATGCATATATAAAGGTAAAATACAGAAAGCGCTGGGACCGGATCAGTGAAGAAGATCGTCAATTCTATCAGCGCACACTGACAGAGAAAGTGGCGGGTTGGATCAAGCGCTCGTATCTCAAGGGTAAAAATATGTTGTCGAGAAGCTGAGACCTTAACCCGAAAATATCACCGTTTTACCGGGTTTCGGTCCTTTCATGCTGGGCTCCTGGTGTCGATTATCCTTGACATGGTTTGGCAAGTTGACTATACGCTTCACTTTGAGTTCGCCTGCCCCATTCAGGGGGATCAGGTATTATTTGGCAGTAATATCAAGCAACTAAACTCTTCACTCCTTCCTTTCACGACTGGAGATCGGGAACCATACGACGCATGGGGCTTGAAAAAGTATTAGCCAAAAAACGTGACGCCATCGTCGCTGACTGGTTTGACCTGGTGGCGAAGACCTATGCTCCCGACACTGCACAATTCCTCAAAAGAGATAAAGATCCCTTTACAAACCCCGTGGGTGGATATCTTTCAGCCGGTTTAGCTGGCCTGTTTGATCAACTGTTGACCGGGTTGGACCAGGAGACTGTTCGGACGATGCTGGATCCTATCGTTCGGGTTCGTGCGATACAGAACTTTTCCCCTTCAAAAGCCATTGCCTTCGTTCTGGTCATAAAAAATATCGTCCGCAAATATCTTCCGATGGGTTCCATAAACAGTTCTTTGACGAAAGAATTGTTGGAATTTGAGGACAGAGTCGATGCGATGAGCCTGTTTGCGTTCGATATCTACACCCAATGCCGCGAAAAAATTTTTGAATTGAAGGCCAACGAAGAGAAAGACAAGGTATTTAAAGCGTTCAAAAGGGCAGGATTGATTCAAGAGGAGCCGGAGAAGGAGTCGGTCCTCTGAGTATGTTTTCGTATTTTTATTCACAGAGGCTGCGCGCGCCGGAAACGGCGGCGGGGCTGTAAACGAGGAGCTGGTCGATGAATAAAAGGTACATGGTTTCCCTCCTGGCCGTGGTCGTATTGTTTCTGCTGGCTTATGTGGGGGTTTCGGCGGTTCCGGCCACCAAATGGTTGTTCGGTGTCATCATTCCATATGCGGCGGTACTGATTTTCATCATTTTCTTTATCCGCCGGATTCTGGCGTGGGCACGTGTGCCGGTTCCTTTCAAGATTCCCACCACCGGCGGGCAGCAAAAAACGCTGCCCTGGATTAAGCATGCCAAATGGGACAACCCTTCTTCAAAGGGGGGTGTTTTTATACGCATGCTGCTCGAAGTGGTCGCATTTCGTTCCCTGTTCCGCAATACCCGCATGAAACTCAGAGAAGGCAGAGTCACTTACGCTCTGGAGCTTTTTCTCTGGGTCGGCGCTCTGGCCTTTCATTACGCCTTTTTTACGGTAATTTTCCGTCATTTGCGGTTCTTTACCGAGCCGGTTCCGCTGCCGGTTCAACTGGTTGAGAATGTGGATAGTTTCTTCCGACTCGAATTCATGGCGAACGCTTTTCAGTTTGGTGTGCCGGGCGTCTATCTTTCCGGTCTGGTCTTGTTGGCCGCGGTCTCTTACCTGTTGTTCAGACGCCTGTTTGTCCCCGGCGTTAAATACATATCCCTGGCTTCTGATTATTTTCCGCTGTTTCTGATTATCGCTATCGCTTTTACCGGAATCCTCATGCGCTACTTTCTGAAGATCGATGTGACGGGCGCCAAGGAACTTTCAATCGGTTTGGTGACGTTTCGCCCGACGATACCGGAAAATCTGGGCAGCCTCTTCTTTGTGCACATGTTCCTGGTCAGTATTCTGCTGGTCTACTTCCCCTTCAGCAAGCTGATGCATCTGGGGGGGATTTTCATGAGCCCCACCCGCAACATGACGACCGACACCCGGGCCAAACGCTACCTCAACCCCTGGAACTACCCTGTCAAAGTGCATACCTATGATGAATATGAAGACGACTTCAGAGAAAAAATGATCGAGGCCGGTTTGCCGGTAGTCAAAATGCCGGCGGAAACGGCTGTGGAAGAACCAGCAGAAGCATCTGAGGAAAAGGAGTAATATATATGTCCGACATCCCAACTGCAGAAGAGCTCTTAAACAACGCCAGCCAGCGTCCGCCTTCGACCGACTGGATGGATGTGCCCGCTGAAATTAAAAAGGGGTTCGCGTGTTATGCGGGCAATCCCAAGAGCCTGGAAACCTTAGGCGCTCCGAACCCGCGGACCTGGAGCTGCTTCGACGACGACTGGCAGCTGCCCGATAACTGGCAAGAAATCATCCACAATGGATTTAAGGAACGGCTGGAAAAGTTCCGTACGTTCAAAGTGTTCATGGACATTTGCGTCCGCTGCGGCGCCTGCGCCGACAAGTGTCACTACTTCATCGGCACCGGTGACCCCAAAAACATGCCGGTTTTGAGAGCCGAGCTGCTGCGCTCGATCTATCGCAACGATTTCACCCGGGCCGGCCGGATACTCGGTAAACTCAACGGGGCCCGCCCGATGACTGAAAACGTCCTTAAGGAGTGGTGGTCTTACCTGTATCAATGTTCTGAATGCCGCCGATGTTCCCTGTTCTGCCCCTACGGTATCGACACGGCCGAGATCACCATCATGGGCCGGGAGTTGACCAACCTACTGGGACTGAACATCGACTGGATCGCCACGCCGGTCTCCAACTGTTACAAAACCGGCAACCATTTAGGCATCCAGCCCCATGCGTTCAAAGACATGCTCGATTTTTTTGTGGAAGACATCGAGGAGGTTACCGGCATACAGGTGGAACCCCAATTCAACAAGGTCGGGGCGGATATACTGTTTATCACCCCTTCCGGTGACGTGTTTGCCGATCCCGGCACGTATACCTGCATGGGGTACATGCTTCTCTTTCATTTTCTGAAGGAAAAATACGGTTTCGACATCACTTGGAGCACCTACGCCAGCGAGGGTGGCAACTTCGGATTTTTCACCTCCCATGAAACGATGAAGCGACTCAACTCCAAGATGTATGCCGAAGCCAAGCGCCTGGGGGTCAAATGGATCCTCGGCGGTGAATGCGGTCACATGTGGCGGGTGATCAACCAGTATATGGACACCATGAACGGACCGGCCGACTTCCTTGAAGTGCCTGTATCCCCCATTACCGGGACCCGGTTCGAGAATGCCCGCTCCACCAAGATGGTTCACATTACCGAATTTACGGCGGATCTGATCAAGCATGGCAAGCTCGACCTGGATCCCAGCCGCAACGATCACCTCAAGGTGACGTTTCACGATTCATGCAACCCATCCCGGGGAATGGGTCTGTTAGACGAACCCCGATACGTGATCAACAACGTATGCAACAATTTTTATGAAATGCCGGCCAACACGATTCGGGAGCAGACCTTCTGTTGCGGCAGCGGCTCGGGCTTGAATGCCGGTGAAGACATGGAGCTGCGGATGGCCGGGGGACTGCCAAGAGCCAATGCCGTCAAGGCTGTCAAGGAACGACACGGCGTCAACATGCTGGCCACCATATGCGCTATCGACCGTGCGGTTTTAGGCGATCTGATGGACTACTGGGTGGGAGACGTGGATGTCACCGGCGTGCACGAAATGGTTGCCAACGCCCTGAACCTGCAGGGACAGAATGAAAGGACCACCAACCTGCGCGGCGACGAACTGGAAGACTTAAAAGATACCGCAGCAGAGACGGAGGAATAAACCGATGGGTAACAAGAAACTTGTTTATCTCGGTATCACCATCTTTCTGGTCATCGTGGCACTACCATTCTGGTACAACCACGGAAAGGCCGTTCCGCCCCCGGAAGTCGAACTGACGGCCAGGGCCAAGGAAGCTAAGGAGTGCGTCCGTTCCAAAGATTACATGGCGCGGGACCACATGAAAGTCCTGGACCTCTGGCGGCATTCGGTGGTCAGAAATGCCGAACGGATATATGTCAATCCGCAGGGCAAGGAATTTGCGATGAGTCTTTCCAACACCTGCCTGGATTGCCATTCGAACAAGGCTGAATTCTGTGACAGATGCCACAACTACGCGTCGGTCCGGCCATATTGCTGGGACTGTCACATCGATAACCCGAAGGAGAGCAACTGATGGAACGCAGTCGAAGAGAGATTTTGAAGCTATTCGGCATTACAGCGTTGGCCTTGAACACCCCGCCGGTCCTGAACGCTTTCGCCGCTGAGCAGGAAACCATGCACGGCGTTGAAGGTGAGCCTTACGTCAAAAAAGGGGATGACGCGCTTAAAGCCAAGCAATGGGCCCTGGTAATCGACACCAAAAAGTTCGCATCGGCGGATGATGTCACGCCGCTGGTGGAAGCCTGCCACAGGATCCATAATGTACCGGTCATGCCGATCAAAAACCATGAGATCAAGTGGATTTGGTCGGCGCCCTACCACAACGCCTTTCCCATGAGTCCGTCGAAATTCATAGACGAGAAGCTCGAGCACGCACCGGTCATTGTGCTGTGCAATCACTGTGAAAATCCGCCATGCGTGAGGGCCTGCCCGACGAACGCAACCTTCAAACGACCGAGTGACGGTATTGTACTGATGGACTTTCACCGTTGCATTGGCTGTCGTTTTTGTATGGCCGCCTGCCCGTTCGGGGCCAGAAGCTTCAACTACCGCAATCCGCGTCCTTTTATAACCGAGACCAACAAGAAGTTTCCGACCCGCAGCAAGGGGGTGGTGGAGAAATGCAACTTCTGCGCGGAACGCCTGGCGGTTGGCCAGCTGCCGGCCTGCGTCGAGGCCTCCGACGGCAAGTTGGCGTTCGGCGACCTGTATGATCCCGAGTCCGAGGTACGGGAACTGATCAGATCCAATTACACCATCCGCCGCAAACAGTCTCTGGGCACCGAGCCGGCGGTCTACTACATCGTGTGAGGTGGTTATGCTTGAATTAGCGCTTAAAGGAAGTAAGAGATATTACGGTTGGATGGGCCTTCTGCTCGCCATTGTCGGGGTCGGATTCCTGACATATCTGAAGCAGCTGGACTTCGGCCTCGGCATTACCGGCATGAGCCGCGATGTTTCCTGGGGGTTTTACATCGCCCAGTTCACGTTCCTGGTCGGCGTGGCGGCCGGAGGCGTGATGGTGGTTCTGCCCTATTATCTCCACGATTACAAGGCCTACGGCCGGATCACCATTCTGGGTGAATTCCTCGCCATCGCCTCCCTGGTCATGTGCCTGACGTTTATCATCGTCGATCTCGGTCAGCCAATGCGGATTTTCAACGTGTGGCTCTACCCGACCCTGCACTCGGTGCTCTTCTGGGATACGATCGTTCTCAACGGGTATCTTTTTATAAACATCGTGGTCGGTTGGAACGTACTGGAAGCCGAACGCAACGGCGTTCATTATAAGCCCTGGCTCAAACCACTGATCTACCTATCCATACCGTGGGCTGTCAGCATCCATACCGTGACCGCCTACCTGTACGCCGGTTTGCCCGGCCGTGGATTCTGGTTGACGGCCATCATGGCCCCGCGCTTTCTTGCTTCGGCTTTTGCCGCCGGACCGGCCCTGTTGATCTTGTTGTGCCTTTTCATCCGCAAAACGACCAACTTCGATCCCGGGCGCAAACAGATCCAAACCTTGGCAAAGACCGTGGCCTATGCCATATGCCTGAACGTGTTCTTCCTTCTATGTGAAGTCTTCACCGTTTTCTACAGCCAGATCCCCGAACACATGGACCACCTCACCTACCTGTTTGCCGGACTGCATGGACACGCAACCTATGTGCCCTGGATGTGGACCGCCATGGCATTGATGCTGCTTGGCATCATTCTGCTTGTCAATCCGGTGACACGCAAGAATGAAGGCGTGCTGGCAGTAGCGTGTGTCGCCATTTTTGCGGGCACATGGATCGACAAGGGGCTGGGAATGATCTCCGGCGGATTCGTTCCCAATCCGCTGCACGAAGTCAATGAATACATCCCGACCATTCCCGAGCTGATCATAGCCCTGGCGATCTGGTGCCTCGGGTTCCTCGTTCTTACCGCACTCTACAAAATAGCGATTTCGGTCAAGGAGGAGGTGCAATAGGGATAGAATTACAACCAAAAAAAATGAAAAGGGGCTGGCCGAAATGGTCGCCCCTTTTTTATGCGCCCGGTAGTGTGCAAACCGGCTGGCATCTATTGGCCCCATACCGGAATGGGCAATGTGTTGATAGGGGGCCGCGAGGCGCTTCGGTCAACCCAGATGCACCTGAGTTACGGTGAGAATATTCGGTAGGGCCCTGATGTCTTCAAGAACATTATCATCGGCCGCGGTATCGATATTAACCATACACAACGCTCGATCCCGGAGCCTCCCCAGTTGGAACCGCCCGATGTTGATGTTGTGGCGGCCCAGTGTGGTTCCGACGTTACCGATGACTCCCGGCCGGTCGATATTCTGAATCACGATCATCGATCCCCCCGGAATGGCATCCATATATATTTTTCCTAACCGGACGAATCGGGGGTATTTTTTACTGAAAATCGTTCCCCAAATTTCATCGGTTTCTTCCGCCGAACCTTCCAATTTGATCTTGACCAGGTTCGAAAAATCCGCTTTGGCCTGGCTGGTGGTTTCCCGTACGTGAATTCCCTTTTCCAGCGCGATCGCCGGTGCACTGACATAATTCACCGGTTTATCGGTGAAAGCTCCGAGCAGGCCTTTCAGAGCCGCATGCGTCAGCGGTCGGGTATCAAATCGGGTGACATCACCGCTATAAGTGATCGTTACGTCATGGGGCTTTCTGATCAACTGGCCCATGAGCGAGCCCATTTTTTCGACGAGATCAAGGTAGGGTCGAATCTGTTCCATAACCTCCTGGGACACGGAAGGGAAATTGACCGCATTGGTGATGACCCCGTTGATTAGATAATCAGCCATTTGGTGGGCGATCATGTCGGCGACCTTGTCCTGGGCTTCGCCCGTACTGGCACCGAGGTGTGGGGTAAAGATGACCCGTGGATCTTTTAGAATTGCCAGCGATGGATCGGGTGGCTCCTTAGGTAAGACGTCCAGGGCGGCACCGCTCACATGTCCGCTCTCAAGGGCCGCGAGAAGAGCTTCTATGTCCACGATTTCCCCCCGCGAACAGTTAATGACACGCACGCCAGGTTTCATTTGCGCAAGACTGTTCGCGTTGATCAGATTGATTGTTTCCTTCATGCGCGGTACATGCAGGGTGATAAAATCCGCAGCCGGTAATAAACTTTCCATCGGCATCAACTCGACGCCCAATTGTCGGGCGGCTTCCGTGCTGACAAAAGGATCGGAGGCGATGACCTTCATCTTCAACCCCTGGGCTCTTTCGGCCACCACCCGCCCGATGTGTCCGAGCCCGATGATACCGAGTGTCTTTCCGGTGATTTCGACGCCGGCTAACTGCTTTTTTTCCCATCGGCCTTCCCGCATGGAAGCGGTGGCCTGGGGGATGTTGCGTGCCAGGGAGAGCATGAGTGAGATGGCATGCTCGGCGGTGGTCACCGTGTTGCCTCCCGGCGCATTCATGACGACGATTCCGTGTTCGGTTGCCGCTGTTACATCGACATTATCCACACCGATGCCGGCACGGCCGATGACCTTCAGGCGGCCCGTTTTTTCGAGGGAATGGGCGGTTACCGTGGTACCGCTGCGGATGGCCAACCCATCGAATTCATCGAATATTTTTAACAGTGCCTCCGGGCTACCGGTTGTCTTCTCGTTGTCCACGACCACTTCGATCTTACCGGTCGATTCGAGGATCTCTTTGGCCACTGGGGACATATTGTCCCGAATCATCACTTTGTACATGTGTCCTCACTCTCTCTGATCATTCTGGATTTATTAAGAATCCTCTATTACACCCGATTTCCCCTCCAGGCAAGACCAAAAAGGGAGCCAGAAAAGGCAGGTCACTTATTTCAACACTCGCGGAGTTTTCGCGACCCCTGAGGAGGAAAGGGTGATCAGCAACCCCAGCATGTAAACTTGGTTACAACGCAGAATAAAGAAAGAAAAGGATTCCATCCTATGGTTTTAGAAAACGGCGCGTAAATTGAATTTGTAAAGAACTTCTTTGCAGGCGAATCAAGTGAGGGAATATAGGGTGTTAAACTGTGGATATCTATAGCGGTTACGGCGAAGCAACAGGGTCTCTGCGCCATAAGGGCAATGCCCGTATCGGCGAGCACCACCTAACAGGCCGTTAAAACGATTCGAACATCCGTAGGAATATTGGCGTAGCGAAGTTGGGTGGGCCCTTATTTTACGTTTGCCGTTTCCTTCGCCGCTTCCTTCCAGTAGGGTGACATGCTCCGCAGCCGTTCAATAATCGGGGGTAATTTTTCGATGATATAGTCAATCTCTTCCTCATTGGTATAGGTACTCAAACTGAATCTAATAGAACCGTGCGCGGCGGTGAACGGCACCCCCATCGCCCGCAGGACATGTGAGGGTTCCAAAGAGCCGGATGTACATGCGGAACCGGATGAAGCGCAGATCCCAAACTCGTTCATCATCAACAATATGGATTCACCCTCTACATATTCAAAGGCGATACTGGTGGTGTTCGGCAGGCGGTGTGAGGGATCACCGTTGATGAGTGCATTGGGGACTCGCTTGAGGAGTTCGGACTCCAGTTTATTGCGCAGCTGCGCGACGCGTTCCATGTCCTTCCGAAAACTCTTTTGTGCCAATTCGCAGGCCTTGCCAAGCCCGATGATCGATGCCGTATTTTCGGTGCCCCCGCGCCTTCCATGTTCCTGGTGCCCTCCGATGAGGAAAGGTGAAAACTTGGTACCCTTACGAACGTAAAGAACCCCCACACCTTTGGCAGCGTGGATTTTGTGGCCGGAAATGGAGAGCATGTCCACGCCGTCCGTTGCCATGTTCAAGGGAATCTTACCAGCGGCCTGGACCGCATCGGAGTGAAAGACAATCCCCCGCGCCTTGACCTGTTCGGCAATTTCCCGGATCGGGAAGATGACGCCGGTTTCGTTGTTGGCCCACATGACACTGACAATCGCCGTATCGTCGGTGAGGTGGCGGTAGAGATATTCGGTATCCAGGTTTCCGCTTTCGTCTACCGGGACAAAGGTCACCCGGTACCCTTTTTTGGCCAGCGATTCACAGAGGCTTTTAATGGCAGGATGTTCGACGCGGGTCGTGACGATATGCTTTTTTTCCGGATACGAATTAAGGGTCGCCCATATGGCCGAACTGTCGCTTTCCGTGCCGCAGCTCGTGAATACGATTTCTTCAGGCGAAGCGCCGATGAGTGCAGCGACCCGTGCGCGCGCTTCTCTGATATCGAAACCCACAGTACCGCCGAAGCTGTGCATGCTGGAAGGATTGCCATAGCGTTCCGTGAGATACGGCAGCATCGCGTCGAGCACTTCCGGCGCCACGCGGGTCGTGGCATTGTTGTCGACATAGACCACTTTCATCAGGCCACCTCCTCTACAATTAGATCAGGCGTCACCAATTCCTGAAGTTTGGATTCGACATAATTTTTCAGTGTGACTTGTGAGGCGTTGCAGGCCGCACAGTTTCCGCATAACCGCACAATGACCGTATTGCCGTCGACATCGACGAGCTCGATGCCGCCGCCGTCCTTTTCTAACGCCGGTTTTATTTCCCGCTCCAGGGTCTCTTCGATAAGTTTGATTTTCTGAATGTTGGTCAGTTTGGCCTTCTTTTTGACCACTGGGCGATCGGTTCCGATGATCGAATCGATGATTTCCTGGATCCGGTCGTGACAGTTGCCGCAACCGCCCCCGGCTTTGACGTAATCGGTCACATCTTCAATGGTTCTCAGGCTGTTTTCTTTGACGGCACGTTCGATCTCACGATCCGTGACGCCGAAGCATTCGCATACAATTTCACCGTCGATCTTTTTTTCTTCCTCTCCCCGGTAGTAAGTGATGGCTTTTTCGAGCGCGTCCCGTCCCATGACCGAACAATGCATTTTTTCTTTAGGCAGGTCGCCAAGATATTTGGCAATGTCTTCGTTGGTTATCTTGGCGGCTTCTTCGATCTTCAGGCCTTTGATCATTTCGGTCAGGGCCGAGGATGAGGCAATGGCGCTGGCACAGCCGAATGTTTGAAACTTGACGTCATCGATCCTGCCGTTATCGTCCAGCTTGAAGGTCAGTTTGAGTGCATCGCCGCAGGCCAGAGAACCGACTTCACCCACACCGTCGGCGTCCTCGATGACGCCGACATTTCGAGGGTTGAGAAAGTGATCTTTCACCTTTTCAGTATATTCCCACATGATGTTCCTCCCGTGCTGTTTTCATCTCAACAGAGCGGTTGAATTTGAAACAACGGAATTAATATAATATGTGTCGCGTCCAATTTAATATAATAGTCATGCTTTGAGGAAATAAAAGGCCTGCAAAGGGGCGGTGAGTTTTCCGTTGTCATTCAGCCGAACCTGATTTAAGTTTGCTGGTATACAATGATATAGCTGTTGTCATATATATATTCTGATTGGAGGGTGTATGCGACGGGAGAAAATCCCCCCTGCCCCTTTCTGAAAGGGGAAATTCCAGCACACCGGCATCCCCACTTGTCACGCGTTGTGTTGAAACACTTCAGGTCTATACCCGTTCCCCCTTTGACAAAGAGGGAACGGGGGATTCTAAAATAGAGCCAAGCGGAATATAATTCTGACATTCACTAAAAATACGAACCGGTGACAAAAGCAAGGAGGCCAGACATGTTGACACGAAAGGCTGATTTTGCCGGGAGCTGGTATCCGGACGATCCGGCGAATTGTGAACGTGAAATTAGACGGTTTCTGCAAGAAGGCAACGACACTGTATCTCAAGCTGGGAACTATCGTGGCGGCATCGTTCCCCATGCCGGTTGGTTCTATTCCGGAAGTATCGCCTGCAATGTGATCAATGCTTTGTCCAAGGGAACCGCTCCCGATGTCATGGTTGTTTTCGGCATGCATTTACATGAAAAATCGGTTGCTTACATAATGACCGACGGTGCCTGGGACACGCCTCTCGGCGAGATTCAGATTCATGAAACTCTGGCAGAAAAACTGATAGAGCGCTTTGATTTCCAGGTGGAAACCGCACGATCCTACACGCCGGACAATACCATCGAGTTGCAGTTACCCTTCATCAAATATTTTTTTCCCCAAACAAAACTGGTCCCCATCGGCGTGCCGCCGATCAAGAAGTCGCTGGAAATCGGTCGCGCCGCGGTTGCATTTGCGGCCGATCTGGATCTGACCATTCAGGTCATTGGATCCACGGATCTGACCCATTATGGACGCAACTATGGCTTTACTTCCCGGGGTTCCGGCGAAGCGGCTGTGGAGTGGGTTAAAAAAACCAATGATTCTCAAATCATTTCTGCCATGCTGGCCATGGATCCCGAAAAGGTGATAGGAGAGGCGTTGGCCAATCAGAATGCCTGCTGCGCCGGTGCTGCCGCAACGGCTATTGCGGCGGTAAAAAGCTTAGGGGCTACCCGGGCGTTGAACACGTCATACGCCACCAGCTATGACAAAAGCCCGGGGGACAGTTTCGTGGGATATGTGGGAATGGTTTTTGAGTGAGACGGGTTGTGGGATACGAGTTGCGGGTGAGGCTATGGCCCGGCTCAATGCTGAAATCGAAACGGGATAAGTAAATTCGATGGTCACATGAAGACGCTTCCTCACGCCGTCACGATCGCTTTTTCGCGATTTTCGCCCAGGTATCCCGCAGCGTCACCGTGCGATTGAAAACCGGTTTCTGAGGTGTCGAATATTTGGTGTCGACACAATAATATCCCAACCGCATAAATTGAAACAGGTTTCCCGGAGCGGCCTGTGCCAAACTGGGTTCGACGAGACAGTCTGTCAATACGTGCAGTGAGTTTGGGTTGATGTAATCGGTGAAATCTTTACCCTCTTCCACTTCGTTGGGGTTTTCTTTGGAAAAAAGGCTTTCGTAAAGGCGGACCTCTGTCGCGACAGCGTGGGCTGCCGAGACCCAGTGTAGCGTACCTTTGACCTTACGGCCATCCTGACTCCATCCCCCGCGTGTTTCCGGGTCATAGGTGCACCGAAGTTCGACGACCTCTCCCGAGTTCTCGTCTTTCACCACCTCTTGGCAGACGATGTAGTAGGCATGCTTCAAACGGACTTCTTTTCCCGGGGCCAGGCGAAACCATTTTCGGGGAGGGTCTTCCCGGAAATCGTCCCTCTCAACATAAAGGGTCTTCGAAAACGGCAATAACCGTGTCCCCGCATCCGGATCTTCCGGATTGTTCTCCGCCACCAACTCCTCAACCTGGTCTTCAGGGTAGTTCGTCAGTACGACTTTGAGCGGGTTCAACACGGCCATCACCCGGGGAGCGGTTTTGTTCAATTCTTCCCGAACACTGTAATCGAGTAGAGCCATATCGACCATGCTGTTGCTCTTTGCCACACCGATCCGGTCGCAAAAGTTTCGAATGGCTGCCGGTGGGTAGCCGCGCCGGCGGATGCCCGACAGTGTCGGCAGGCGCGGGTCGTCCCAGCCGTCGACATGACCGCCCTCGACCAGGGTGATAAGTTTGCGTTTGCTCAGAACGGTGTATGACAGGTTGAGGCGGGCAAACTCGATTTGCTGTGGATGGTAGACCTTCAGTGTGTCCAGGACCCAGTCATAGAGTTCACGATTGTTTTCGAACTCCAAGGTACAGTTGGAATGGGTGATACCCTCCATGGAGTCGGATAGGCAATGGGTGAAATCGTACATGGGGTAGATACACCAATCATCACCGGTGCGATAGTGAGACACGTGCTTGATGCGGTAAAGGGTTGGGTCGCGCATGAGCAGGTTTGGCGAGGCCATATCTATTTTGGCCCGCAGCACGTGGGCGCCCTCCGGGAATTCCCCAGCCCTCATACGTGAGAAGAGATCAAGGTTTTCTTCAATTGAACGTTCTCTGTAAGGGCTTTCGCGGCCGGGCTGGGTCAGCGTACCCCTGTACTCACGAATCTCATTTGCGCTGAGGCTGTCAATGTATGCCCAACCATTTCGAATCAGTTGCAAGGCAAATTGATAAAGCTGTTCGAAGTAATTTGAGGCGTAGTACTCTCTATCTTCCCAGTCGAAGCCCAACCAACGAACATCTTTCTTTATAGAATCAACGTATTCGGTACTTTCCTTGGCAGGATCGGTATCGTCAAACCGCAGGTTGCAGAGGCCCCCGTAATCGGCCGCCAGGCCAAAATTGAGGCAGATGGATTTGGCGTGGCCCATATGGAGGTAACCGTTCGGTTCGGGCGGGAAGCGGGTCATTACCCGCCCGTCCCATTTCCCGGTTTTCATATCTTCGTCGATTATGGTGCGGATGAAATTGGAAGGCGCTGCCGGTGCATCGGCAGTTTTTGGGTCGTTGGCATCTGCTCCGAATTTCTTTGTTTTATCTGATTTTTTCATATGATTACCTCAACTCCCCCTGAACGCTTATAGTGGTTGTAAAAAACGTTCCGTTATTCGAACGTTTTTTTACAACCGCTTATACCGCCCTTCCGTATTTCGAAATTTATTTTTGAAAAGCGGTATAACAAGTTTCTGCATCATCCTCAATACGTTGTGACGCTTTCGGGTGATGAAAATTGGTCCCGGTTTCATTTTGGGATACAACCTGGTTGATGAGAATTCCGTGCGATTTCCCGAAGGCGGCGATCCGTTGTGGATCATACGCGCCGGACAGGTATATGGACTGGAAGTCGCGCCTGTCCAAGAGATGCAAAATATACGTCAAATGGCCTGAATAGCCGGTTACGTCCAATTGCTGCATTTTCTGCACGTATTGTCGGGTGACAGTTACAGCCAGGCGATGAATCACTGGACCGGTTCCGGCTTTTTCACAAACCTTGACCGAATAGAGCTGACGGCAACTGAGCGGCCTTGTCTCATAGACCATACAGGTTTTCTCAGGACTTAAAAACGGGCAATCGGAAGGCAGGCGTTTTTCTTTTCGTTTTTTGTTTCGCTGAGCGGATTTTCGGATTCGGATCTGCAACGGCCGCGGCAAGGTTTCGACGTGATACCGGATGGAAAGGCCTTCCAGCGTCGTTATGTCCAGGTTGCCGTAGTGTGTGCAGCAATAAGCGCATCCCGCTTTGCAGGCGGCGACTTGCTGGTAAACGTGCACTTGCTCGGCATAGCTTTCGTAAATATCCGCCAATCGATCTAATTTTTTGGCAATATCCAACATTTCGGATGAAAATGGTTGTTATGGGCCGGACTTTCATGGCCGACCATCAGCACATCAATTACCGGATTGCAAAGAAACGGGATAAAAGTTACATTTACAATATTAAACGGGCCTTCGCAATCAAATTAGACACCATGAGTCGAAAAGCCGAGTCGACCGATGGCTTAACAGGGTGTTGAAAAAAGTCAGGAGTGCTGGCAAGACAAGGCAAAATCCGACGAAAAAGCGGAGTTTATTTTTGATAAATGAGCATTTTCCCTGAAGCGGGGGTAGGGCCCCGCGGTTCAGCCATTAACACCGTATTGTCAAACGCAATTGTTTTTCAACAGCCTATTAAATTGCCGCAGGCTTAAAGCCGACCCCTTTAGGAGGGCCTTATGCGCGTTCATATCGATGATCTCAATGAAAACGGTCTGAGCCTGGAGTTTGAAGAGAACGCTGATTCCTTTCCGGCACTTCAAGAAATTGCCGCTAAAAATGAGTGTGCTTTCCTCACATCCCTCAGTATCCGTATCTTATTACGGCCTATCGGTGACCTGTTTGAAGTTGTCGGGAGTTTCGATACCCGAATTCGTCTCACTTGTAGCCGCTGCCTCGAGACGTATGAGGCGCCCCTCACCTCAGAATTCAACCTGACCTACATTCGGCAACTGCCGGAAACTGCCGATCCGGCGCTGCATGAGGAGATCGACCTCCAGGCCGAAGAGATTGGAATGATTCAATTCCAAGGCAATGAAATCGACCTGCGCAATGCGATCCAGGAAGAGGTTGTGATGGTTCTGCCCATGCGAACACTTTGCCGGGCCGATTGCAAGGGTCTCTGTCCCCACTGCGGGGCCGATCTGAACCAGGGAGGCTGCGGTTGCGAGCGCCCATTCGTTAATCCCCAGTTCGCGGTCTTGAAAGGCATGAAGATAGACAAACGCTGATAACAGAATCCTGCCAGAATTAGCATCAGTAATACCCATGTTTGCCCGACAGAGACGTCGGTTTTCGTTTGCCATCCTCTCCCCCACCAAGGCGGGATGACCGATCGAATCTCAAAAATGCTATGCGGCCACCGGTAAACGAAATCCACATTTCTCCCTGCGTCCACAGAGGTTCTGTGGTGAAAAAATTCAACAATGAATTCGTTATCAAAATCAGAAATTTGTAAATTTAATCCAGCAGACGGTTGACGCGAAACCATCATGAAATATGCGGATTTTCCAATTCAGCCGCCTTCTCGAGGATTAATTCCCACGCTGCCCGAACGTGGTGCTCCTGAGTCGTCCGCTGTCCGATCACCAATCTTAGTGCATATTTGCCCTTCAGGGTTGTATGCGTAAGATAAACCTTGCCGGTCTTGTTGATGGCTTCCATAAGGCGGGCGTTGAACGCGTTGAGTGCGGCTTCCCCCTGCCCGTCGTTGAATCGGAAGCAGACCAGGCTGAAATTGACCGGGGCCAAGATTTCAAATGTGGCGTGTGTTTCCACCCAGCCGCGGAACAGTTGCGCCAGGCGAATGTGCTCCCGCACCATGTCCTGCAGGCCGCTGATCCCGTAAGACCGAATGACAAACCACAGTTTTAGGGCCCTGAAACGCCTTCCCAGTTGGATACCCCAGTCACGGTAGTTTTTGACCTGACGGTCTACACCGGTCTTCAAATACTCGGGATGGATTTCGAAGGTTTGGACAAGGCTCTCCGGATCACTGACGAAATAGGCCGAGCAGTCGAAGTTTGTCAGCATCCATTTGTGGGGGTTGAATACGAAGGAATCCATGTATTCGGCGCCGGCGAGCATCGATCGTTTTTCCGGCAAAATCGCGGCGGTGCCTGCGTAGGCGGCATCGACATGCAGCCAGACCTTGTGGCGCCGGCAGATCCGGCCGATGGGTTCCAGCGGATCGACCGCTGTTGAAGAGGTTGTCCCTAAAGTCGCCACGACGCAGGTCGGTCGGATCCCTTGTTCGATGTCGGCGAGAATGGCGGCTTCCAGTTTGTCGGGCCGCATGGTAAACGCGTCGTCGGTGGGAATCGCCCGCAGAGCTTTGCTTCCGAGGCCGGCTATTTTGACCGCTTTTTCAATGCTGGAATGCGTTTGTGCAGAAGCATAAACAGCCATTGGTGTTCTCAGGCCGGTGGAATTGGACTCAAAGTCGGTGGTTTTCTCCCGGGCTGTCAGTATGGCGCACAGGGTGGCGGTGGAGGCCGTGTCCTGGATGCATCCGACCATCCCCTCGGGAAGATCCAGCATTTGTCTGAGCCACTCCATAACCGTCTCTTCCAGTTCGGCGGCTGCCGGAGAGGTCTGCCAGATCATGCACTGGGCCCCCAGTCCGGCGGTGAGAAGTTCGGCCAGAACCGAAGGGGGGCTGTTGTTGGCCGGAAAGTAGGCAAACCATGACGGGTGCTGCCAATGGGTGATGCCCGGCAAGATGATTTTTTGGAAGTCAGTAAAAACGTTTTCCAGTTTTTCGCCGTTTATGGGCGGCGCGTGTGGGATCTGGTTTCTGATATCACCCGGCGCCACCGGTGACATGACCGGGTAGTTTTCCACGCCGGAAAAATAATCGGCAATCCAATCGATGAATGCGTATCCCATCTTCTTGAACTCTTGATTGTCCATAGCGATCGTCCTTGTCTATTTTGAGATGAAGTGGTTAAAAAACCCCATCTAACACCAAATTGCGGTGTTGTGGTCCTCCTCCAAATACTCACATACGCTCATGTATGCTGCGTTTTTTCGTCGGCCCACGCCTTGCACTTGGGCGTGATCTGAGGTTTTTAAACCACTTCATGCTTTTAAGTGAATTCTTTAACAAGACAACAATCACCTTGTCAAAAATATCTGCGGGATGAAGAAGAGACTGAGGCGAAACAAGAAATTCCAGCGTGTCAACGTTCCCCCTTTTAATAAAGATGGTCAAGGGGATTTTATGACACGGCCGTTGGGAAGGGAAACATTCTAACCCAAATTGGATTTGATTTACCTGCGCGGAATGACCCACGTGCCGTTTGTCTCCCGGCAGGCCATTCCAAAAAAGGTGCCCTTATCATTCGGCAGTGACATCTTCTGAACGTATCGGCGGCAGTAGGTACCGTTGTCTATCCGGAAGGTATCTGTGGGCGTAATTTCCACTTTGATTTTTTTATCGGAGAACGAGAGCGGCTGGCCGCTTTTATTGTATTCCATTGTCTTTTGAAAGCTCTGTGCGATTCGTTTTCTTTTTGTGGTTGAAAGCCCGTCATCCGGCGGAATGACGGCCAGCAGCTCCTTTTGCCACGACGGCCGGTCATAGGTGTACTTGCTGGTGACGAGAACATAGTGGCCGGCCGCAGGGGCGTAGTACCAGGTTTTCAATTCATAGGTTCGACGACCGGACCTTCGCGCACACTCGATCGCATAGGTGTCGAACTCGCCGGCCATCACCGAAACGCGCTCGGTCCCGGCGACGTTACAGCTCCAATTTGTTCGATACGTTTTTTCGGGCCCACCCCTTTCACTCCATACGCCCCTTTCGGTGTGGCCGGCGAAGTTGCCCACGCGCAAAGGCCAGAGGCTGGTGGGCGGTACGGCTAGCACATCTTCCCGCGGTGCGAATTCCCGGACCCCTTGCCGGTTGAGCAATTTCCAGGATGATTGCTTGTAAGTAAAGTCTGGCGGTCCGCTGGACACCCTCCCCCGGTTATTTTCCCAAGTTACGGCGCTGGGTGTGACGTCTATTACCGTTTCCCAGCTGCCATTGGAATAGACATAGGTGGTTCCTTTTTTATATACGGGCAGTTGCGCCGGTGCGAGATCCAGTCCCTGCCGTTGAGGGGGAGATGTTGCGCACCCACCGGCCAACAATACAATTGCCAATATTATAATGATTGCGGGCATGGGGCGCACGCAATGCTCTGTATGGAAAGACATATCTAATCCGAATTTATTCAACATGGTTTTTGAAACCCTTTTTAGCCCTATGATTTCCCGAATTTTTTGTCTATTGAATAATACCCCCGAAGTTGAGCGGTTTAAGGTTCAACGATCTGGGATGAAAAGCCCTGAACTGCTTATATCTGAACAATTCTGGTTTTATGGTGTTTATAAAACGTTTCCCACAATGGGTTAGAGCGTCCAATCCATAAATGGCATATAAAGTTCGGGAAATCAGCACTTTAACCCTTTGAACCCTAACCCTGAAGCTGGAACCGATCAGTTTAGGCACCCGTTAAAAATACAAGGCCTTGGTCTTCCAACTGCCTTTCGCGGCCCGATAGGCCAGGCCGTTGACTTGCAGTGTCTGATTGTTGCTATTGACCTCCAGGCGGTATTCCCTGTAGTAAACACCGGCTTTGTCGCGATAGGTTTTCAAGGGGGTGACCCGAACGGTGACCGGCCGGAGGCCATTTCGCCATTCGTGCGGCGTGCCGCTCAGGACGTTTTCCAGCGCCGCGTCGACCACCTGCCTGTAGGGGCCGCTCAACGGCTCGACAAACCCCTGTAAGCGGTTGCCGCCCGTTCGATCGATAATCTCACTGACACCGAAACCGGTGAGCAGCAAAACCACCGCTGCGGCGATACGAAACAGGTTCCTCAAAACCGGTGGTTTTTGAGGAAGAGAATGGGGCTGTTTGGCCATTATGGAATCCAAAAGCCGATCGGGAACATCTTCTTCCCGGACGGGGTTAAAGGCTGATCGCAAGCGAGCACCAGATTTTACGGCATCGAGCACATAACCTCGAGCGGAGGCATTCGTTGCGATGATTTGTTCGGCGGTCTGCATGTCTTCGGTGCCGAGTTCCCCGTCAATGTAGGCCGATAGCAAGGTTTCGTCATAGGTCTTTTTCATGGTGCTATTCCCCTTGTGTCTGTGCGACGGTTTTCAAGCGCGGTTCTTCCCGATGGGTCATCATATTGGCCAGCATGCCGCGCGCCCTTGCCACCCGACTGGCCACCGTTCCGACAGGCAAGTCCAATATGGTTGCGGCCTCGTCGTATCTGTAGCCTTCGACGACAACCAGGACCATGGCGGCGCGGTGGTCCTCGGGTAGTGAATTAAGCGCGGTGCGGATGTCCATGGCGGCGTGAATACGTGAATCGGCCGAGCGGCCATCCGCTGCTGTCCGGCGGTTTTCATCGGTCATGAGGACCAGGTGCGCCTGACGGGTTTTTTGACGACGCAACCGGTCGATCCAGCGGGTGTAAACAATTCGATACAACCAGCTTCTGATGCGAGTGTTTTCGCTGAACTGATCCAGCCGATTCAAGGCCCTTTCGCAGGCGTCCTGAACCAGGTCGTCTGCCTTTGCGGGATCTTTTGAAAGACCTCTTGCAAAACGGCGCAAGCACGGGAGAAGGCCGACCATCTCTTTCTTCAAGGCCGCCTCCCGCGCGCGGATTTGATCCGATCGAGGGTTCATCACATATTTATTCCAGGGGTCGAGAGAATTATATTGCTAAGTCTGTATAAGAGCGAAATGGGTTATCCGCATAGCACCGGGCACTGTTTGAATGGTTTAGGGATCTTTAAGAAAGAACAGCGGGACATTCTTATGTTTCAAGAGCATTGTACTGTTCGTGTCGCAACTAACATAATGATGTATTGCCCCTTCTCTGTTCTTTCTTTATGAGCCCTTTACAATGAGTTTGCCCGGTATATGCGGATGATTCATGGCGCTCTTTTAGGCATCAATATTCTCCTACCTGTCACTTATTCCATCGTTTTCAAGCAGCGCCGATCATTGCCCCCAGTTCCCCACCAGACCCGCCTCATCACTGTCGGATACCGGAGACAGGCCTTCGATACCGCCGACGCCCATCAGGCCTGACGCACCACCATCGCCATCACCGGAGCTGCCGTCGCTGCTGCCGGAACCGTCATCACTGCTGCTGCTTGCGCTTTCAGAGCCGTCGTCGCTGCTTTCGCCTTCACTGCTCTCGCCTTCACTACTGTCATTGCTGCCTTCATCGCCGCTTTCACCACTTTCACCGTCGTCGCCACTATCCCCGTCTCCGCTATCACCATCTCCGCTATCACCGTCGCCACTATCCCCGTCTCCGCTGTCCCCATCGCCACTGTCGCCATCGCCACTGTCGCCATCACCGCTGTCACCGTCACCGCTGTCACCATCGCCACTGTCGCCATCGCCGCTGTCACCGCCGCCGTCGCCGTCACCACTATCACCACCACCGTCTCCGTCTGCTATGGCTGTCGCAATGACCATCTTGCCGGTAGTGCGGCTGATGCCGAGCGGCACCAGGGACAAAGCTCCGGTTAAAAGCAGGATCATAGAAAGAGTGCCGTAACGAAAAAACATCCGGCGGGTTAATTTGAGTGCACTTTTCAGCATTTTTTTTCGGGTTTCCATCAGTTTGCCTCTCTTTTGGCTGTTTTTCTGCTGCTTCTAACTGGATAACGGCTGAGAGGGAGGTTTTTATCCGCGATGCGATTTTTGGAAAAAATTGCATGTGAGAAGAAAAACCCAAATTGGGAAAATAAGGATTGATTTGTATAAATCCAGATCTAACGGGAATTAGATTCGAGAAAGACTAAGAGATTATCTTCTCACACCCTCTCCCTTAGGTCGCTTGAGCACGCAGAGAGCACAGAGATAATATTTGACCGGATTCGTTGAGAGGTCGAATCCGGTCAACCATCAGCGAGGGATTATCTTTCTTTACAGTACGAGTCGAATCGCTCGTGAGCAGTATCTGAAAAGTGACGCGCAAGCTCTGCGGTTTGGACAATATCCTTAGAAGTGGTTTCAAAACCTTAGGTCACGCTCAAGTGCAAGGCGTGGACCGAAGAAATAAACGCAGCATACATGTGGTGGTATGTGAGTATTTTGAGGAGGACCACAACACCGCAATTGGGTGTCAGATAGGGTTTTCAAGCCACTTCTAATTCTCTGTGTGCCCTGTTTGCTCCGCGAGAGATAGACTCTACATTCTATGAACAGACTTCGGTAACAGCACAGTGTATCTCGGGGCTGATATACATCCGGTTGTCGATCACCGCATGGATGGCTGGGATGAGCTGTTCATATACCAGATCTTTCAAGACGTAGCCCACCGCACCGGCATCGAGCATGCCTTCCAGGAATTGGCAGTCAGAATAGATTGAAAGGCCAAGAACTTTAATACCGGGAAGTCTTCGACAATGAGGCGGGTGGCATCGATACCATTCAAAACCGGCATGTTGATGTCCATTATAATGACCTCGGGTTTGAGTTCCCGGGCCATCTTAAAGGCCTCCAGGCCGTTATTCGCCTCGGCCACCACCGCCATTCCGGGCTGGTTTCTAATCAGGGCGGCGATAATTTTACGCGTGGCCTTCTGGTCATCGGTCAATAAAATTCGGGTATTCATGGGAATTTTCCGTCTGTTTGAAGGGTCAGACGGTTTCTGGGGAAAAGCATCCAACCGAACGGAATGGGTTTCCGCCTAATAATCCCTCAGGAATCGCGTCTGTTTGATTTGCATCGGGGAAAAATATTCTCCCCGTATATAGAAAACGTTCGGCAACGGGTTTTTTATCCGAAAACGCAATTCTTTTTAAAAATCGTGTTTTCGGATTTTTATTCTTTCTTCTTGACGGTTTCTTTCGTGGGGTTAATCGAGACGACCTCGACTTCGAAAATAAGCGGGCTGTTGGGGGGATCTTCGACCCGGCGCCGCGCTCGCCATAGCCCAGTTCGGGGGGGATGTAAAGCTCCCACTTGGCGCCTTCCTTCATCAACTGCAGCGCTTCCGACCAGCCCCGAATCACGCTGTCGACCCGGAACGTCGTTGGTTCATTCCGTTTGTAGGAGTTGTCGAATTCGGTGCCGTCGATCAGGGTGCCGCGATAGTTGACCGAAACGGTGTCTTTAAGGCCCGGGGCTTTGCCGGTGCCCTCCTTGATGACCTTGTACTGCAGTCCGCTTCGCAGGGAGACCACGCCGTCTTTTTTGGCGTTCTCTGCCAGAAAAGTCTGACCCTCGGCGAGGTGTTTGGCGGCCAGCTGCTGCTCGAGCTTCTTTTGGGCCATGGTCCGCCTTTTTAATCCCATCAGGGTGGTTTGCATCTCCTCAGGCGACATCCAGGGGGGTTGCATCCAAAAGCGCATCCTGAACCCCCTTGACCATGGCTCTGGCATCGACGGCTCCAAACTGCTTTTTGAAATCACTGCCAAGCCGGTAACCGGCGCTGTAGCTGATTTTGGCCTTTTCGTCTTTCATTTCCACTTTATCTTCCGCCGCACAAACCCCATATAGTATCAGTCCCAATAGCGCATTAATGAGAATTACCTGTTTCATCTTTAATTTTTTCTCCTTTGATCTAAAATTTATACCGGAATGAAAGGATAGCAAATACCATGGCGTCTTTCAACGGCTTAGATGTCAGGCGTGTAGACCAGGGTGTTGTCTTTATTATGGTCGTTTGGAGGGGCTTATATAGCTAGCTGATATCGAGCTGAATGATGCGGTTGCGGCGTTTGCCTTTGACTTGGATGGTTACCCTGCCGCCGGCTTTGATACGGTGGAGTAATAGGGCGGCCTGGTCGGGCGTCGAGATAGACTCACTGTTGACGCCGACAATCACATCGGTGCTTTGCAGGCCCAGGTCGGCGAAAATACTTCCCGCTTCGATGGGGGCGATCCGAATTCCGGATGGGTGTCCGTGTGACTCGCCGGTTTAATGGCGACATGCTGTAAAACCTGATCGGGGTCTGCGAGCGATACCTCGACCACTTGCCGATCGAGGTGGAGGAAGCGACTTCTGCCTGTGGGCCGCATTGGGTTCATGCTATGATCAATGCTAGCTGTGTAAGCGTCGCTCGGAGTTCCAGCCGTTGCCGGGCGAGAGCATCGTACGCTGCGCGATCTCTCCAGACCATCTGTCGGCAGCGTACGATTCATGGCAATCATTATCTCGTTGTCGCCGGTGCCGACGAGGATCCGGTCGCGCATGATTTTTTTGATGCGCAGACCGCCGGCGCGATCGCCCTCTTTAACTGTGTCCTGGATCTGTGTTCTTAAATACCTGATGACAGCGATGCTTTTTTCCGCCGGTTCCGCCACCATGGTGCCGATCAGCTTCCATCCCGCATCTGCCATTAGTGGTTTTTTCGTTTGCGGCGCGAGCTTTTCCACATCGATTTCTTTTTTCTCGCTTTGGCACTGACAGGATGTTCTGGGTAAACGACGCGGGAAGGACTTATGGGACGCGAGGGGAATCGGAAGAAAGCAGAAGGCTGTCTTCCACAATAGGGACACGCGAAGAGATCTCCTTGATTTTTATAGCAGTCCGATGCTGATACTGAGCCGCGTAGAAACCGGTACTCAAGGCAATAATGACCAAAGCCAAATGAACCATCCATTTTCCCCACAAGAGCGGAGAAAACAACCCTTGCTGCCACCGCGTGCGAGGTTTCATCCACACGACCACTGGTTTCTTGGTATATGATGGTTCTTTTGTTAGGTCGATTTTCTCGGCGATTTTCGCTTCACGCGAACGAGTCAATGCGTCTTCTTCCGCCAGATTCTTTGCTCTCTCGATCCGTTTTAGTCGTGAACGCAGATTATTTTGACGCAGAATAATGTTGACAGAAGAAGCCGTCAAACAAATCCGATCCCGCCGCAACAGTTTAGACAGACGCCGCGGCCCGTGGTAAGGATACCGCAAAGCCATGGCTACAGTGTGATGTGTTACCTCACCGGTTATATTGCGGCTTTGGGTCGGGTGCATATTGCTCCTGAAGAATAATCTTCTATTACATAAAGTGACAGTATCGTACGAAAATTATATCAACCCCTGCCTCCCTCGAACCTCAGAGAAGCTTTGCTTTTAACTTTCTACTGTGAGGTCAGAAAATCAAGACCACACGATCTTTGATGAAAAAGGCGTTAAACTTTATTAACGCTGCCATTCGGACAAAATTATGGCATTTTATACGGATTAGCCTTTGGGTTTGGCATCCTCTCAACGGCAAACGTTAAATAAATGCTCTCTGTGTCCTGAGTCTCCGTGGGGAAAAAACGCTACTTCGTCACTCTAATGATGAATAGGCGTACTTAGGGTCCATTCGCGTGAATCGCGATGACCTTGCGCGTCGACCCGTCGTATTGCACCTGGATGCTGTCGCTGACCTTGAGCTCGTTATAGCGTGCCGGGTTACCGTTGCGGGTAATCTCGGCATCTGTCTTTACGCTGAACCGCTGCGCCTTACCGTCGGGCAACCGGACCAGAAAGTCACCATGGCCTTCCTTGATTGACATTACCCCTTCAAGCATCTCGACATTTTTGCTTGTCTGTTCGTTAGTTTTTTCAGCCGATCCGCCTGCAAACGCCGACCCGACAAGTATGCTCAGAGACGGCCGTCAATCAGAAAAAAGTAAATACCATTGTGCTTGCATTCATGATTTTCCCTCTTTTTCATAGAACGGTAATATTCGCTTTCTTGGTGGCGTTCGTTCAATTTTGAATCTGTCGTTTATCTTGCAAACAGTTCCTTTAAAAATAAAGCCACCTGCTTCCAGGACTGCCGGTCGGCGGCTTCGTTGTAATCAAATTCTTTCATACTGTATTGGGCGGCATTGGGGTCGCTGAAGCCGTGCTTGGCGCCGCCGAATAGGACCATTTGCCAGTCTATTTCGGTTTTGTCCATTGCTTCAATGTAATCTGTTAATATTTGACGGAGTCGAGATAGGGGTCTGCCGCGCCCTGTAAAACGAGAATTTTTGCCTTCACCCGCTGTCGCTTGATCGGCAGTCGGTGGAATGAAAGAGCCAAAAAGCATCGCACCCTTGATATCGGCCCCCTTGAATACCAGCTGTTGAAGTGTCGCCCCGCCCCAGCCGTAACCGATGGCGGCGATCCGCTGAGAGTCGACCTGGGGCAAACTTTTTGAGGACTTCGAGTCCGGCCAATCCGCGCTGGTGCCAGCGGTACCCGTTCATCTGCACCATGCGCAGCATTTTGGTGGCCTTTTAAATATCGGTGGTTGTTTTTCCCATGCCGTACAAATCGAGTGCAAAGGCCACGTATCCCATGGATGCGAGCTGATCGACCCGCTTTCGGATCGAGTCGTTCAGGCCCCACCACTCGTGCACCACCAGAACCCCGGGCTCTTTTCTGTTGACGGCATTGTCGTAGGCCAGGTAGCCTTCCAGCTTCATGCCTTCGGACTGGTAGGGAACGGATTTGGTAATGATCTTCGCTTCTGCAGCTACAGCAGTAAAAACAAATGCCAGAAAAACCAGCGCCGATCTAATAAAATCTACGGTCCATTTTTTTCCTTGTTTCATACTTTTTTGCAGGGTTTCGACTCGCTACATTTACGAGTCAAATCCACTTGAATATCGGAGTCATTCCACCAGGGTCTCTGCTCACCTTACTCCTGGACCTGTTTGGCGTCGTCTTGCTCCTGCTGCGTAACCACTTTCCGCTGGAGATTGACAGCGTGGTGCGCTGCTCCTCTGCGGTCATCAGGGGAGTTTTACCGGAAAGGGCATCCTGAATCCCCTTTAATAAGGCCTCGGGATTGATCTCAACCCCCTGGCGCTTGAAATCGTCTCCGATCTGGTAACCGACACTGTAGTTGACCTTGGCTTTCTCACTTCCGAGGTCCGCCATTTCCTCTGCCAGACAGGGGGTACCGATCAAGCTAACACCGACAACGATTGTTAATAGTAATCTCATCTCGTTTGTTCGCCTCTTTTAGGTTTACTTCGTATTTATTGGGTTTTACCATTGGACGCCGTTTGAGCATCCGGTCGCCTGGCTGTCCTCGCCGACGCCGAGCAGCTCGATCTCGTAGATGACGGTCTGGTCGGCCAGCGGCCCGCGTCTGCCGTAGGCGAGCTCGGGCGGCAGGTAGAGTTCCCACCTGGCACCCTCGCGCATGAGCTGCAGGGCCTCGGTCCAGCCGGGGATCACCTTGCTAACGCTGAAGCTAACCGGACCCTCGCCGCTATACGAAGCTGTCGAATTCGTGGCCGTTGAGCAGCCGGGCCCGGTAGTGCACCCTGACCACATCCTGCGGGCCCGGCTTTTTACCGCTACCGGACTTGATGACCTTGTACTGCAGCCCGCTCGGCAGGGTCTTCACGCCGGGCTTTGACCGATTCTCGGCCAAAAATTCTTGGCCCTTCCTGCGTTTCTCCTCGGTCTCCCTCTGTTTTTGCGCCCAGCGCTCCTGCGCCTCCTCGCGCTGGGCGGCACTGATCCGGCCCTTGAGGTTGGCGAGGATGGCGTTCATCTCCTCCCGGCCCAATGCGGGCCCAGCGCCGGTGTGGCATCCTTGAAGCCACGCACCAACGCCGCCGCATCTAGCTCCACCCCTTGGCGCTTGAAGTCACGGCCGATCTGTTGGCCGAGGCTGTAGCTGATGCGGTCGGTCTCGCTTTCGAGTTTTAGTGCTTCCTCGGCCAAGGGACTACGTCGATAGAAGGAGCAGAAAACTGACGGAAAAACGACACCAGAGCATTTTGTGACTTACCTTTCGATCGTGATTATTACCTACTATTTCTTGTTGTTCAAATATCTTTTTAAATAATGACCTTTCGTGCTTGGGAAAAGGGCCGCCCGCAGGCGGCCCTGGTTTTCAGCGGGGAAACTCCCCCGACTGGTTCATAGCAGAGACCTAAGGCACCACATCGCAGCCGGGTCCATTGTCCACGCAGTAACGGCACCATCATCTCGTTGTCCTCGTGCTCGACGATGTGGCAGTGCCAGACGTACAGGCCGGCGATGTCGAAGGTGGCGTTGACGCGGGTGACCTCGCCCGGGTAGGCGATCACGGTGTCTTTCCAGCCCGCCTCCGTGACCTCCGGCGGCCAGGCAGTCCCTGACAGCGCGCCGGTCAGTGGATCGAAGACCTCCCGATTGACCACCTTGAACTTCACCAAGTGCAGGTGGATGGGGTGCCCGTCGACGGTCCAGTTCCACAGTTCCCATGTCTCGGTCGCGCCAAGTGCCGGGTTCGTTTCGATCGGATCCGACCACAGGGTCACCGTGCCACCAGCCGCGCCGTTTATCCAGCACCGCGGCCTTGGGTGCGAAGGGTACGCGACTTCGCGAGCTTGCCCTTTTTATCGACGCAGGTCCCGGGATTGGCAAGATCGGGCATTGCATTCTTATCATAGCTGATCACACCGTTAGGCCGGACGGTGACGCAGACTGATCGACGGATTCCTCTTCGATCAGCGCCAGGTCCGCGTACCACAGTCGAATGCCGTGCCGTTGGCGGGATCGCTAAAATCCGGCAGGCTCAGCACCAGGTCCTCAGGTGCAGTGAATCGCCTCCGCCAGCTGGTCGTGTCCGCTAGCCGAGACCGTGAACTCCATCACCTGTCCGGTGGTGGCCGGGTCGGCCGGGATGTCCGGGAAGCCGCCGAAAGGCGCGTCCGGCGCGGTGTTGATCATGCGCACCGCGGGTGCCGGGAGCAGGCCCGAAAAGTCGACGATAACGTCGGCCCGTTCGGCCAGACCCATCAGCAGGGCCTGCTGCGGGTCGCCCGGCGTCCGGATTCAGGAAATGGTTGAGAGCCATCACCTGGTATACGGCCTTGAAGCCAGTGAATTCTGACAACATTAGGCAACAGGCTCTGCTCGGCGCCGATCTGATAGAATGGGACTTCTGCTCCAAGTCGTTCCGTCGGGGTTTACAACGACGCATGGCTAAATTAAGGAAGCGCGAGTTGCAGCCATTGAGGAGCCGGAAGCGGTACAGGTCGGGCTCCACATCCAGATTCGGCCAGGTCACGCCGTTGACCACCATGGTGTTGAAGAAGGCCTCCGGGTTCCAGATGGGCGAAATGTCCGAGGGATATTTGGCATCGCCGATGAAGGGGATCTTGCCAGCTTGGTATCTGGCGTGATAGCCCTCGAAGAAGGCGCGGTTGTCCGGATAGAACAGTGAACCGTCGGCGTTGAAGGAACGGTCCTGGATGACGATGGGGATCTCGCGGATACTTCTCCCTGATCCAGCGGGCCGGCAGTTGGGGTCAAGCTTCGCCTGCCACCGGCGCCGGGCCCGGCAGCGTGCCGGAAACCAGCCTGTCTCGCCGCCGCCGGCTTCGCGGATCAGCCAGAAACCGGCCGGGCCGGCGTAGACGTTGTTGCGGGTCATGCCCAGGGTGTGGTCGTGGTACCAGATGGTCGTCGACGGCTGGTCGTTGGGGTAGTGAAGCTCGCCACACCGGGTAGTGTTCGTTGGTCGGTGTCCGTACTGGTTGACCAGTGTCCCCTCGTGGCATATCCAGGTCGGGATGTTGTTGGCGCCGGGCAGCCACCAGGCTTCCGGGTAACCGTCGCTCTCCGGACCGACATGGGCGCCGTGGACATGGGTGACGATCGGTACCGGCCCGATGTAGGGCTGTGCAGGATGGCTCCGTTGTGCCGGCAGGCGGCAATCCTGTTCGAGCCGTCCATGCAGAGCAATCAACTCCGGGTTGGCCCAGTGCAGGGTCTGGTCGATGGGCAGCAGGTGGGGGATGAAGTTGCAGCGGATCGGTCGCCGGAGTGCCGTTACAAGCATCGGATCACACCAGGTCGTTGATCCAGTCCACCGTGGTCGTCTGTTCGATGGTGTTCTCCACGGTGATAGGCCGGGTAGTTGAACTGAGAGTTGGGTGCCGGTGCAAGCCGACCGCGCCGCCCAGAGCCGAGAATCGGGCAGCGGGTCAGCGGCAGGGCCGTAGCTCCACACCGTGGTCGCCGGGAAGTGCAAGTCCGGTCACGGCCGTTGACGACGTCTTCCATATGCCGCCCGGCAGGATCTGCTGCTGGAACTGGCGCACCGCGATGTCGTAGTCGTTGCGCCGTTCCGGTATTCTTCATCACCGGCGGGATGACCAGCGGTGTGACGTACTTGGGAATCGTCGCGGGTCCAGTGTCCCGCCCGGCACCGCCTGGGCCAGGACGCCGGTCACACTGCCGGCGATAGAAAAGTAATGCGGCGCTGAAAATACCCCAACGCCAGAATCGGTTGGAATGTGAAAGTTGTTGTGTCATTTTTTTCCTCCTCACGTATCCTTGAAAGATTGCATGCATGCCGAACGCAACAAATAGCGCTGTATCGACAAAGTAAGTTGATCACTGTAATCTCGACAATCGGGGGATCCCTGATTTATTTCAGTCAAATCCCTGATCTTTGCGCCGGTTTCTCCTGACTTACGGCACCCCGATCTCGATCTCGGGGCTGACGTACGAGCCGCCGCCGGCCACGATGTGGACCGCCTCCACCAGCTCCTCGAAGGCGCAGTCTTTGAGCAGATAGCCCGTCACCCCGGCCCTGAAGCCTGCTTTGACGTAATTCGGGTCGGACTGCAGCGAGATGATGACCACCCGGATACCGGGTCTTCCAGAAGAATTCGTCTGGCGGTCTCGATGCCGCTGATCTCCTGCAGGTTGAGGTCCATGACCACCACGTCGGCGGGCAACCGTTCGAGCATTTCGAGCGCCTCCTCGCCGCTGACGGCTTCACCGACCAGCTCGATGTCTGGCTCCTGCAGCAGCAGTATTCGCAGTCTTTCGCGGACTTCCCAGGAATCGTCGACGAGCAGCACCCTGATAGTCATCTCTGCCATCCATTTACTTGCTCTGGAGTGGGTGTTAAATCCCCCTGTTACCCATTGGGCCGCCCGCCCTGATGACTCCCAAAGGGTCCAAGGAGTCAAGGATTCAAGGATAGGCTTAAATAGATTTTCTACCTGAACCCGAGCCCACTCGAATCCTTGAATCCTAAGCCTTTGGCCCTAATCGGATTTCAACAAACACCGTGGATGCTGTTAGTTTCTCCCCCTTTTATCAAAGGGGGCCGGGGGGATTTCTCTTCGGGCCGCAACATTTTCCGATGTCGCTTTTGCCTCAATCTACAGAATCTATTAGTGCAAGGACAATCGGGGGAACCCTGATATCGGAGGAGAAAACACCTGATTTTCGGTTGGATTTTGGAGAGGGTCAGCGGATATCGGGCGAAAAGATTTGGTTGAGATGGCTTCTAATGAGGTCATTGTCATTTAGACATAAACTCACCGCCCGCTCGCATTCGCTCGCTAGAGCCGCGGAGGACGCAGAGAAATTTTTTTTTGCTTTTCGCTGAGACGCCGAAAAGCAAAAAGCAACTTGCCCTTCGGGCAGAATTAATGAACATCAACGATTTGCCACATTAACTATATGGAAATACTGATAAACTTGACGCTTTCTATTCGTTTCTGTTCGCCATAGGCGATAGCTTTTTATGTTTTCCGGCGTCTCAGCGGAAAACATAAAGAAAAATAAACTCTGCGCTCTTTGCGCCTTTGCGGTGAATATTTATTTCTACAATCCAGAAACTGTATCTTCGTACTTTTTGCCGCTTTAGTAGGTCCACTTCTATCGAATGTTCAGCGTGAATGGCAGGCTGAATTCGACAACGTCTCCAACACCGATACCTTTTTCTTCGAACCACCCCTGGTTGACTTCCAGGGCATAGAGCGCCGGGATGGGCGATGCGTAGACCGTCGTGATCGGGTAGGGATTCATTTTCTGAATGCTGACAATCCGATTGTCAGCATCAATAAAAGCGATGGAGAGCGGAATATGGGTGTCCTTCATCCAGAACGTCAGGATCTCGGGTTCCGCATAAACGAACAACATGCCCCGGTTTGCCGGCAGGCTCGTCCGGTGGGAAAGACCGCAGGATCGCATTTCGGGGGTCGTCGCCAGTTCGATGTTGAGATCGTGCCCTTTGACGGTGACTCGAATTGTCGGTAGCTCAAACGGGCAGGACCAAACCGGAGGAGGCGAAAGATATTAAAATTAAAACGGATAATACTGCAATCCAATATCGTTTCATAATCAGATTGCGCCCATTCATCAAAATACATTTAGGTTTATGATCATCGCCAATAAAAGCTCTGGTGAATTTACTATGGATACAGATCAGATCCATTTCCTATGTAGAAGAACACAATATTTTCCATTAGCCATCTGGGCGAGCAGCAATCGTCGCGACTCTTGATGTTTTGCCCGCGGCGACCTGAGCCCTGAATAAATCCTTGCACCTCCCGCCAGTTTTCTGAAGCCTCAATAATAGTGCGTCGGTTGGTAATCGCTCAGCGACGGTCCATTCTTTTGCCTCTCGCACCCGGAGGAGTTCCATTGGTTGAAGCGCGTCAGGACGGTGTCCTAGAGCGCGGTTCTATCCTGGAATGCCTTTACGATGTCACCGTTCTGATCTTTCAAGATTTCAATCCACACGGATGTGTCAACCAGGATCATCCTCTGAGCGTCCGTATTTTTTTGTGGTCATAATTTTTGCTGAACTGGATGTGACCGGCCAATTCGGTCAAATCTTTCCGCTTTTTAAGCCGGATGAACGCCATAAGAGCCTCGTGAATCAAATCCTTTTTCGTCTTGGCTTTGCTGAATGAAAAAGCTTCATCCATCAAGTCATCAATCTCTATGTTTGTGCCATATGCCTAAAAATTGTTATTGAAAAAAATCATACACATTTTACCACACACATCGTCAAGTTCTTATTTTTGGATAAATGATCCCACCAACACCCACATAAATTTTCGTCTTTGGCGAAAATTTTATTCCAAAGAGGTAATCCCTTTGCGCACGGCATACTTGGTCAACTCGGCCACGGTGCGAAGGTCGAGCTTTTCCATGATGTTTTTGCGGTGGGTTTCCACGGTTTTGATGCTGATGTGAAGTTTGTCGGCGATCTCCCTTGTGGCACGACCCTCGGCGATGAGCTGCAGCACTTCCCGCTCCCGGGTGGTCAGCGAAATGGCGGGTTGGTCGTCGGTTGTGGCGGCGGGATGTAGATAATTCTGCAGGACGATATCGGTAATATCGGGGCTGAGGTACTTTTTGCCGGCACACACGACCCGGATGGCCTTGACCAGCTCTTCGAAGGCGGTGTCCTTGAGCAGGTAGCCCGAGACCCCGGCCTTGAGCATACCCTCCACATAGAGTTTTTCAGAATGCATGGAAAGGGCCACGATTTTAACACCTGGCTGTTCGCTGAGAATCTGCCGCGCAGCGTCCATGCCGTTCAGATCCGGCATGCTGACGTCCATGATGACCACGTCCGGGTCGAGTTTGCGGGTCAGTTGCAGGGCTTTGCGGCCGTTTTCGGCCTCGCCCGCCACGACCATGTCGGTTTCCTTTTCGAGCAGTGACCGCAAGCCGTCACGAATGATCTTGTGGTCGTCTGCCAATAGTACGCGGTAGGGCAACTGTTCCTCCTCTATGTCCATTTATTAATGGTCCTTTTTCCCCTGAGCGGCGTTCTCCGCGGGTTTTGATCCTCAACGTAGCCATGCTACGCTTGCGGTCAAAACCCTTGTGCGGTCTTGCCCAGAGAAAAAATTACTCATTTAGGAATCGGACACCTACACATGTATCCATCGATTTTTTCAACAATCGTGGATGGGCACTAGTTAAGGTGACATACTATGCATAATGTTTTTTAACCACAGAGCGCTGTGGTAAGAGTCAAATTTACGAAACGATATACTACTATGTCTCTAACGGCATGGTAATGGTCGCCTGTGTCCCGCTACCTGGCATGTAGGTCACCTCGAACCGACCGCCGTAAGACTGAATCTGTTCGCGGATGCTGAACAGGCCGAAACCGGGATCTTTCTGATTCAGCTCCGTTGACTTCTGCAACGGATCCGATCCCCGGCCGTTGTCGATCACGTGAACCCTGACACTTGATGAATTGCCGCTGATTTTTATGACAGCCTTTTCGGCAGCAGCATGCTTGACGACGTTGAACGTCAACTCCCGCACGGCCTGGTACAGGAACACCCGACGACTGATTTCCAGGGTTGGGACAATGTCGTCTCTTTCGACCGTCACAATCAAGCCGGTTTGCTGCCTAACGGATTCGGCCAGCCATTCGAGGGCCGCCTGAAGCCCCAGCTCGTAGAGCACCGGCGGGCTGAGCTCGAAGGTCAACGTGCGGGTGTCCTTGATCGTGCGGGTGATCAACTGCCGGATATCCTCTACCATCTCAACCTTATCGTCTGTCTCCAAAGCCGCCTTCAGAGCCCCCAGCTGTATTTTGGTCACGGCCAGGGTCTGTCCGATACGATCGTGAATTTCAGTGGCAATCCGTCGGCGTTCACGCTCTTCGGTCTGCAGAAGCTCGGTGGACACCCGGCGCAAGCGGTCCTGGTGATCGATTAACGCTTGTTCTGCGATTTTACGCTCCTCGATTTCCCTCATCATTTGCTCGTTGGTTAGGGTCAGCATTTCGGTGCGCTGCCGGACCCGATCATCCAGTTCTTTATAAGCAATTTTCGAGGCCTGCTCGGCGCACACACGCTGAATGGCCGTACCGAGCTGTAGGGCTGCACTCTCCAGGATGTCGACGACATCCGCAGTGATGGCGTCCGGCTTTTCATCGGCCACGTGAATCAGGCCGAGGATGGAATTCCCGGCACGGATGGGGATCAGGGCCAGGGATTCGTAGCCGAACCGGTGGCAGGTGTTGCGCAGGGAGCTCTTTTGCTTTTCCGTGGCCGTGGCGAGAAACGCCGACGTGCTTTTGACGAAATACGAGCCGTTTTGGGTGAAATACGGTTCCAGGGAATGGGGATCGTTTTTGATTACCCGGGCACACATTCCCCCGTCGGAATGGATCGAAAGATCGCCTTCCAGGCGGCAGAAATCGTTGCTGAATCCCTCGGCTTCGGCGTAAGGGATCATGCCCTCTTCATCCATGATCCGCACGGCCGCTGCCGAACATTGCGTCAGTTCTTTGATTTCCGCGATAAACTCCTTCAGCAGGGGTCTCATAATTGAGTGGCGGTTGGTGATCCGAAGGAAGGTGTTGGCCGCCCGTATCCTTTTATCATTAAGCTTGCGGTCGGTAATGTCGCGTGCATCAGTGAGAAGATGCGGTTCGCCGTTGATGTCAATCTTTTTTGAAGAAAGCAGGCAAGTGAGGAGGCTGCCGGCTTTGGTGCGGAAAACGGCCTCCCAGTTTTCTGCGAACCCTTTTTCGAGTACTTCGTTCAGAAAAGCATTGCGATTATCCAGGTTTGTCCAAATGTCCATGTCAATAACCGATCGGCCGATCACTTCTCCTCTGTCATAACCGGTATATACCGTGAAGCCGGTGTTGACATCAATGATGAGGCTGTCTTCGACCCGAGTGATGATCACAGCATCCGGGCTGGTCTCGAACACGGTCTGAAAGAGATTACTGGTCTGTCGCAGCGCTTCTTCGGTCAGGGCCTGCGCCTCGACCCTGGTCTCCAATTCCTCGCGGGCCTGGTTCAAAGCGTCGTAGTGGGCCGTTTTCTGCTTTTCGTAGTGGCGAATGGTTGCCGTAATCAAAAAGGCCAACAGAATGCAGACACCGACACCGCCACCCATGAGGAAACGGAACCACTGCAGGTCTTTCTGCCGTAACTGTTGAATGACCATTTCCATATCGTCCAACCGGGCCAGGACCGCCATGTATTTGTGTTCGTAATCATGGTCGGCGGCCGTGTCTTCTTTAAACTGCCGGTCCACCGATTTTTTATAGGCGTCGATTTCTTCCGCAAGGCGCTTGTTGTGATCGAGAAGACTGAGAGCCGGACCGAGGGACAGTAGCACCTCGACGGCGTGTTCCTGCTTTTCGAGATCCTGCCGAAAACGGTCCAAAGCCTGGTCCAACTCGAACCAGACAGAGGAAACGTCACGCAGCGCGTCACCATCAAGGATTCTTTCAACCAGACCGTGCGCTTCGGTGGTTTCGAGCCGGATTTCTCTCAGTGAAGAACTCAGGGGTGAGGCAACCCTGTGGTACTTCTCGTTGACATAAAAACCAAAGCCGACGAAGGCCAATACCACAAGGAGCAAAAGACCGATAAAAACGATCATCCACCGGTTGGGCGATTTTGGAATGCTTTCGGCCGAGGGGGAGGTCATATAGAGACTTGTTATAAGCAGCTTATCGCGATCGTTGAAAATTCGATTCCGATCAATAAAATCTAATATTCATTTTCGTAATACATCGCATAGCGTACTGCAAGATCCGTGCATAAAAAGACCTTAATATAACTACCCTGATTCATGACATGTTCAATAACCCGCCGAAAAAGGTCGGCCGTAGTTTGGGAAATTGTTTTCTCAATAATGGGAGATGTTTTTCCGACTTTTTTCTAGAAGGGTCAGGGGCAGGCTTTGACCGGGGTGAGGATGGCAGCGAGTCGGCCGTTCTCCCCCGGACAGTGAGAACAATCTACACGGGATATAGCTGTTGCCATAAATTTGTTCCGATTAGAGGGTGTGTGCGACAGTGCGTCCCCCCCTCCCCCCTTTAAAAAAAGGGGGACAGGGGGATTTTTAAAAAGAGCCAAACGGCATAAAATTCTGGCACTCATTACAAATACCGTCGGATGATTATAAATCCGGCATGTCGTGGCAGTCATCGCACCGGACAAGGTCTCCCTTTGCAAACGTCACGGTTTTATTTTCCACTCTGAAACTGCGCGCCGTCGCTGTTTTGGCCAATGGCGTGCCCATTAAATCAAGTCCGTGGCAAGCCTTGCAGCCGGCCTTGTTGTTCTCATAGAAGTTTTCATGCCCATCATCGTACCAGCGGGCGTCGGCGACGTTGTGAAGGCCGTGGGGGCCGCTGGTCGTTCGGGGCAAACTGCCTGTCTCGTGACAGGTTTCACACGCGATAATGGTTCCGGCGAATCCCTGCAGCTTTGCGGCGGCCAGATTGTCGTTGGCAGCCGTATCGGCATTGGGCCAGATGGCGTGGGTGCTGCCGTGGCAATTTTCACAGGCGATGCCGCCGTGGCCTTTGCTGAAGCGAAACAGGGTGTCGGTGTTTTCGGCAAAGCGCTTGTTGGTTGCCAAAAGAGGTGAAGCGGAAGCATCGCCTGTTCTGTAGGCTTGACGCAGGCGGAAAGGCCAGTTGGCATCCGACACCAAATCGGCGTTAGCGAGATAAGAAATAGCATCGCCGGTGTGGCAGGCCTGACAACGGGGCAGGTCCTGCCAGGGGCGCCGAGTTTGGCCGTCGTTGGTGCCGTCGATACTGCCGCCCGGCTGCAGGTTGAAAGCACCGCCCACCGCCAGCATGTCGCCGTGGCAGTCGAAGCAGTCCATCCCGCCGGTGGCCATGGCCCCGCGCTGGCATTGGGTAATGTTACCGGGATGGCACTGGTAGCAGTTCGTCTCCACCGTATTGGCCCCTTGAAACACGCCAAGGTTTCCGTGAAACTCGTGCATCACGACGGAAAATTTTGGCGCAATGGGAGGGTTAGGTTCTCCTGCGCCCGATAGGTCGAGGGCCGGGGAGTAATGGCACTGGGCACAGAGGACCGGCTGAGAAGACTCGAGACTCGTGCCTTTTTCGTCATCGTGCAGTTTGAGGATGTTGAGCTTGCTCTCCACTTCTTTATCAGGCAGATCTGCCCAACCGCTACCGGGCCCAGGCCCCTGCGCGGCGATTGTCCCAGTTGCGTGACAGGCCTGGCAATCGGTTTCGGTGGCCACCGGCACCACCACGTCGAGGTGACCGATTTGGTTGCCGCCTTTATCTAAGGCGGCGATGCGCAGGAGTGGATAGGTGTTGTCGTTGAGAGCGTCGTCCACCGGTGTGATCGGAACCCCTTCGGCCGAAAACCAGCCCTGGGCGTTACTGTGTTCCATAGGCTGGGCGCCCCGGTTCTGCGGGTCGTCGGCCGGCATGTAGAGGCCCGTCAAGCCTTCCCCGGCCGCCAGGTTGGCGCCGACGAACAGGCTGTTGGCGTATTGCCAGAAATCAGTTTTGGCCACACCCATACTGTATGAATTTTTTGAGCCGGAGGGATCGCTAACAGCATCGTAGAAAACGTCCACATCAAAATCATCTGCCAGGTAAGGCCGGCCGTTGGCATCGCGCAGCACCACCTGGGAATGGACGACATTGAAAGGCGGCAGGATGGAGAACACCGAAAACTCGCGGTCCATGCAGTGCATGCCCAGATCATTGAAGGCCAGCACGGTGGCCGCGTCGGATGTTACAGGTGGGGGATTTGTGCCGCCACCAGGGTCTCCGTCATCTCCGTCGACACGGCTGCTGCTCCCGCCCCCGCCACCGCAGGCCAGCAAGAGGAGGCATGAAAGAAGGACAAATGATTGCCGGTAACGCATACGCTTTTCCTTTCTATTGATTGGCAGAAACTGCCGAAAAAAATTGAAAGAGGAATTCACTACTCTGATCAGCTGGATAATACCGCGACACGGGGGAAATGATGTACAGAACCTTCTCTAAACTTAAACGGATAACCTCGCCGATAGTTACAATCTAAAAAAGATAAAATCAACACCATGTTTTTCCGGCTTCGTCCGCACCTAGACATTTTGGTGTCAGTAAAATCAAATGGCCAGCCGGCCCGAACTCAAAATGACTTTGATTTTTGCAGTAATGCGCTGAAAAGGGCAGCCGCAGCAAGTATGAGGGCGAAGCAGATGCTCTGTAGGGCTTCGTGGTGATCTCTATTAATGCACGAAATGAAACAACCACCGCTAGATGACGAAGCATCTACTCTTTCGGGCGTCGCGGTGCCGGTACCTGAAGGATCCACGATGAACCCGCCGGTACCTGAAGGATCAACGATGACCCCGTTTGCCACGCCATCGGCATCACCGAATCCGCCGTCCATGAGCGCCAGGGTAACGGATTTTCTATCTGCACTGAAAAAAGCATGTGCCGTGTAATCCTGCCAGCCGAATAGGGGATTATATTGATACCATTGGGCACCATCCGGAGCCGGTTGGGCAAAATAAACGACAACCTCGGCGGTAGCACCGGGGTTATTGACCGACACCTTAAAATTAATGAGTCCGATCGGCATTTCATCCGGTCTGTTTTGCCCGTCGGCAATCGCGTTGGGATCAATCCACCTGAGCGACTCAATGGAGGTAACGTTGGCACCGGCTTGAATGACCACCGGTGTATTGTCTACACCTGATTTCACAGCCTTCAAATCCGTCTGGGTCATATCAGGCGTACCGTTGGCATCCAGATCCAAATTCGGATCATCGATTTCCTGACTATCCGGTATCCCATTCATGTTCTGATCCGTTTCATCCGAAGTCATCGTGGTAAATGAAAAAGGATCGGACCATTCCGATTGCGCACCGCTCTCATAGTGAAATTGAACCCGCCAGTAATAGGTGGAATTGATATCTAATACGAGATCCGGTACGATAATTGTCGTCAACACCGAATCCGATGTGACATCCAGCGCCAGCGCGCCGATTGAAAAATCACCCGCCAGGTTGCTGACCTGCCATCGGGTTTGACTGTGGATATCACCAGCCGTTCCTGCAAGACCGTAGGCCTGAAGCTCGGGTGATAGCCAGACAGCGGATTTACCGTCCTCCGGCAAGAAAAGAAGGGGTGTATTCGGCCTCATATTGTCAGCGAGATCCTCGGCCAGGATATAAACAGAGTTGCCGATCCTCTGGGTGATGGTGGAAAGTCTGAGCTGTTGCACCTCGATGTTCGACTGAACAATCGTAAAAGGCCCGTCCACCGAGCCGGCTTCCAAAAACGTATAGGTGTTACCCGGGAGCAGAATGGTCGTCAGGAGGTCCATGGCGCCGTCATCATCCACGGTGACCCTGCTGCCATAGGGACGTGTCAGGGGATCTCCGACAAAGATACCTTCTCCGGGCGTCCGCACCGACTTCCAATAAGCTTCCAGCACGGTTGCCCCGCCAAAATAAGGTGACACGAAATTCGTCGTGTGGGGAAACTTATCGGCAAAATTACAGGGCTCGATCACCGTGCCGTAACTGGCAATGGTCCCCGCTTCAAGCCATTTGAGGATGGACATTTGCTGGTTAGGGCCGGTTAATACTCCCCCGGCGGATGTCAAATGGTCGGCCACCGCTCCTGCGATGTACCCGTTGGTAGCGATGTCCGGCACGGACGCCAGACCGGTAAAATAAAATAGAACATCGGAGGTGTTGCTGAGATAATTTCCGGACGCAGTTCCCGCGCTGTTATCGATGTAGTCCATCACCAGAGCATCGGGGCGATTAAAGGAGTCGACGGTGTTTATGAAGGTAACGAATCGCGGACTGCTTCTGGCAACATCCGTTGTCCGGATAAGATAACCATCGCCCTGGGGAAACGTTTGGTCGGCCGACGCAGCCC
The DNA here is from genome assembly GCA_963848135.1 of uncultured delta proteobacterium. GTDB lineage: Bacteria > Desulfobacterota > Desulfobacteria > Desulfobacterales > SG8-13 > JARFQH01. The sequence goes on along the minus strand of CAWKCK010000003.1, from coordinate 261,034 downwards.
TGTCTATCAGATCAATGACATTCTGTTCACTAGCCCCCGCCAGCATCATCGTCGGCCGCAGGCCAAAGTCGCTGTGCGGGCGCACAGAAACGGTATTGTAGTAAAGTGTTGCCCGCGTCGCTTCGCATACCGAGGAAGTGTCATTGTAATAATCCGGGTGGAAACCGAGAGCAAAGGCACTGGTGATGGACATGCCTTTAGCGCTATTGAGCCCTGTAACCTTCCATGGCTCCGTCCAGGAGATAACCAGGGCCTGGATGTCGGGCAGCGCTTCTGCGGCCGCATCCACCTGGGCTTTCAAGACGTTGAAATCCTGCTCGTTTATGCTTGTCGAGCCGGCAGGGAAACTGACTTGAATCAGGTTTCCGGCGGGAATGTTTCTGGCCTGTTGATAGTAAGCGGCCACGTTGACCGACTGGGGATCCTGACTGTTGACGATAACCGCCACCTGCGCCGGCTGAATGGCCCTGCGGGGCAGAACCACGGTTACGGTTTGATTTTCATTGGGAGAGGAGGCGATGATGATTTCGTTTTCATCCGCTTGGTAGACGGACTGAGCCCGGACCGCAGAGGCCGTTACGATAACGGTAAAGCAAATGCATAGAATATTTATTTTTTGAATAAGAATTGTCATCTGGACCACATACCCTGAATCTTTTTGCGTTCGTGACCTTTCGTGGATTTATCGGCCGATCTCAATAGTCCCAAAAACCACCGGCACCTCAACCGCCAACCTCGTTAATAGTCTACCTCTGGCCCAATGAGCGATTTCGCGATCGGCACCCTCATCATTGTCGTTACTTCCGCCCCCGCCCCCACCGCCACAAGCCAGCTGAAAGAGACATAGAAGAATAACTGATAATCGGTCATGGTGCATGTGTTTTTCCCTTCCTTTGATTGGCAGAAACTGCCGAAGGAAGTTGAAAGAGAATTTCACTGCTCCGCTTTGCTGGATAAACCACGACAAGGGTGAAATGGTGTATAGAACCATCTCTAAATTTAACCGGAGAACCTCGCTGTTAGTTACAGCAAATGTCAATAGTCTATTCCGATGGGTGCCTTTATAAATTCCCCTCCCTGTCCCCCTTTGTCAAAGGAAGAACGGGTAAAGGCTTGGAGGTGTTACAATACAACTATTTATAAAAAACGATATACAGATCAAAAAACATAAGATCAACGCTTTTTCTTGGGGAGAGAGTCAAACGACTTGGAGTGGATCCTGAAGAGAGGGAAAGGATATTATCTGGTCAAAGATGAAAAGATGGCGGCCGAACCCATCCCCAGTGCGTCTGCGATGACACCACAATAGCTGAGAAAACTCCGGCTGGTGATGTCCTTTTGCAACAGGCGGCGTTCGAATTCTTGTTCAATCTGCATAGACATTTTATTATTGTTCTTGTTTATTCGCGCAGCTTCTTGTGGGCGACTGTTTATAGTGGTTGTCAAAAAATCATTCCATTATTCGGATGTTTTTTCTACAATCACTTATGCCGCCCTTCCGTATGTCGGAATTTATTTTTGGAAAGCGTTATAAAAGCAAAAATTTACTTGTGCCGAAAGACCGATTTTTATCAGTCAAAAATAAAGACGGATAAGAACCATCGTCTTATCCGTCTTTATTTTTAGTGAGGGATTATCGTGCAGCAGAAAACGTATGGCAGGCGCTACAATCGTATTTCTTGTCCTTGACGTGTTTGTCGTGAACCTTGGTGAAAAACTCTCCTTGCGACCATTCATCAGACTCGTCACTATGACAGCTGGCGCAGAGCGGCCTGTTGTTGCGGGAGGTTTTGGGCGTATAGCCAAGGGCGGCAAAATCGAGCCGGGTGCCGCCGTTGTGGCAGCTGTTGCAGTTGAGCGCCTTTTCTCTGGGGGCTACCTCGTGGAAAAGCCCCATGTAGCGCTCGGTATCGGCAAACCCGTGCCCGTTGTATTGGCCGTTGACCAATGTCGCACCGGTTTCTACGGCATCCTGGATCTCGCCGGTCATAAAGAACTTGCCGATCTTAAGGGGCAGCAAGGCACCGGTGACAGGATCCACGGGCTGGGTGGCCAGGTGGCGCTTGAAGGCATGGATCTTGGCCCCGGCATCGCCGATGTCCCCCAACGGGGCGGACATGATCACCCGGCCATTCGCACCGGCCACGACCGGATCGCCGTACTGGTAGAAATAGGAAGTGCCGTTGAAAAAGCGGTACTCGGGCACCACGTTGTTGCCTTTGTCGTGATGGGGCTCGTACAGGCCGGTAGCCGCTACCAGATCCCCGGGTTTGCTCCAGTCGCGATTCATATCCGTTGCGGCCACCTTTGCAAAGGTGGGAATGTGACAGACCGTGCAGTTGACCCGGGCCGTGTGCTTGTCGATCTCACCGCTGTCATGCGGGGTATCCGAATGGCACATGTTGCAGTTGACCGGGTCGGCCAGCTCCCGGGGCCGTAGGTCGGTGCCGCGGCCGGCGATGCGGTGGCTGGCGGCCGCGTGGCAGTCCAGGCACCTGAGCCCGGCGCCACCGACAGCTTGGGAGGCCATGTGCACATCGAAGCTACGGCTCGGGTTGCGGTGGGCCTCTTCGATATCGCCGCGTTTGAAGTTGTTGCCGCCGCCGGCCTTGGTGTGGCAGTTGAGGCAGGTGTCATTTGAGGGCCGTGTGATGTCCACCGCCGCCTGAAGGGTACTGACGGTCATCTTGGTTTCATCGGGTACGAATCGGAACGCTCCGTCGACCGTGCCCACGGTGCGCCGGTACTCATCGGAGTGGCAGATCAGGCAATCGATGTTTTCAAGCTCCTGGTCAGTTGCCACCGGCCCCGGTTTGGCCCCCAGGCCGGCGTGGCACTTGGCGCAGCCGCCGTCCACCTGGACCCCGTCGACATTGGTTAGCTTGCCGATCCAGTTGATGTCGGGGTAGATGCAGAAATCGTTTATGCCGCCCATCTTACCGGCCACATCCGAGCTCAGGCCGAAGGCTTCGGTCGCATCGCCTTTCCACTGGTAATGGACCGAGGCGTGGACGTCCTCGGCTTCCTCCCTGTGGCAGGCCAGACAAGTCCCGGTGCCTTCAAACACTGAAAACCGTCCCGCGTGCGACCCTTGGACAGGTTCCGTGGGTGGCGGTACAGGTGGCTCCGGTGGCGTCGTGTCGGGTTCCTGGGGGTTATCCACCGGTGGTTCTGATGGTATGTTTGCACATACTTCGGGTGGGTCGGATGTGTAGCCAGATACTGCCGTTTGTCCATCCCGATCGCTGACGATAATCATGCAGGGGACGGTTTCAGGGTTCCGTTTTCTAAAGGACCAACTTCCGTCTCGCACTCGGGTGACATTTCCCAAAATGCTGCCGCTGTCCGCATCCTTTACCGTAAGCGGCAGATTATCTTTGTCGCCGGACCCGTTCACCCTGATGAGATTCCTGTTCGCGCGCCAAACCACGCGTGATATAGAAAGGGTCTCGTCATCTGACCCCAACGCTACTTGGACCATCGGGCTGAGCACCAGGGTTGATAAGACCAAGCAAACAGAAAATACAGAGCGGCTGTTCACGGGTGACAAGACTCTCATTCGGTACCTCCATAATATTTTAGTAGACCGGACGAATATGACAGAAAGCCGGTTGGACTTCCAAAACTGCTACTGACTTGTCTTAAAGCAAAATGAATGCCACACAGTGGCATATTTGAAAATCTACTTTATTTTCAGGTCGATACCGACAAGAATGCTTTCGTAATGGTTGCTGGTATATATAAAAAATGAAGGGTTTTCTTGACACCCCTTGAGGCCCTGCTTAATCAGTTGCATAAGCAGCATCTGGCAGAATCGGGAAACGGGCCAGATCCGACAACCAGGAATTTAATAATTCGGTGTGAAAAAATGAATGGCATAGATTACCGCCAGTTTTATGATGAGATTTTCGATGCGATAAACGACGGTGTAATGATTGTCGATTCAAACGGCATCATCCGGAAGGTCAATGCCGCCATGTGCCGGATGACGGGATATCCCGAATCTAAATTGTTAGGGAAACCCTGTTCAATTCTGGATTGCGATGCCTGCGAGCAGCTTCGTTCGGAAAGTAATCATAAGTGGTGCCGACTTTTCGAGAAGAAAAAAGTCACAGGAAAACATTGCATGATTACCCGTAACAACGGATCTTATCTACCAATGTTAAAGAATGCCACCGTTTTGAAGGGCAGTAATGGATCCGTTATCGGTGCTCTGGAGATCTACACCGACATGTCCAAACTCACGGAAAAAGAATTCAAAATCCAGGAACTTTCGCGATTGTTAAACCGCGATAACGGATATCACGGGATGGTTGGCCAAAGCCGGGTTATGCAGGATGTCTTTCAGGTGGTTGAAAAGGCATCGCAAAGCGAAGCAACCATTCTCATATCGGGTGAAAGCGGTACGGGAAAGGAACTGGTTGCCCGCGCCATTCACGAAACGGGATCCAGGAAAGAAGGACCGTATGTGAAAATCAACTGTGCCGCCTTGAGCGAATCGCTCATAGAGAGCGAACTTTTCGGCCACACAAAGGGAGCTTTCACTGGCGCTCATAAACACCGCAAAGGCCTATTCGAAACTGCTCATGGCGGGGATCTGTTTCTAGATGAGATTGGTGATCTACCGTTGTCAATTCAGGTCAAACTCCTGCGGGTTCTCGAAACAAAGGAATTCGTTCGAGTCGGCGGCGAGCAATCTATTTATACTAATACTCGGATCATCACGGCCACCAATAAAAATTTGTCCAGGCATGTGGCCGAAGGAGCATTTAGGGATGATCTGTATTTTAGAATCAATGTTTTCCCTATCCATTTACCACCACTGCGCGATAAAAAGGAAGATCTTCCATTACTGATAAACACGTTTATCTATGAATACCGAAAAAAGAGCGGCAAGAGGTTGACCGGTTTAAGCCCGGAAGTGATGGAGCTGTTCATGCAATACCATTGGCCCGGCAATATTCGCGAATTGAAAAGCGCTTTGGAGTATTCCTTTGCAATTGGTGCCACCGGTTTGCTGGAAGTCCAGCATCTTCCCTCCCATTTTCAATCAATAAAAAGAAGCCGCGGAGACAAGGGCGCAGCCAATGTGCCGGCCCCCGATTTGCAAGATCCTCCGGAAAAATTCCAGCTTATCGAAGCTCTTCGCAAAACCGGAGGCAATCAAAGCCAAGCTGCTCAGCTGCTGGGGGTTCACCGGATGACGGTATTCAACCGGATCCGCAAGTACGGGATTAGCTTGAAAGTTATCTGATGAAGGAAAATTGACCTACCAAGATATATAATTGATAACAAAAAGGGCTACGGATATTTCCGTAGCCCTTCTATGTGCTGTTGGCTGAGGGACTAGGATTCGAACCTAGGTTAACGGGGCCAGAACCCGTCGTCCTGCCACTAGACGATCCCTCAGTTGATTAACCCGTTTAAAATATAAAAAATGAATTTTCAAGTCAAGCCAAATGTGCCGACAGCCTGCGCTTAGGGATTACTGGTTTCTTTTACCCTGTTTACGGCCGCCAGCAGGCGTGAGAGCACCCGTTCTTTTCCGATAATTTCTGTAATTTCGAATATGCCGGGACTGGCAGTCCGGCCAGTGAGGGCGACCCTTACAGGTTGGGCGATTTTACCCAGTTTAAGATCGGTTTTTTCCATGACGGCCTTGAAAGCTCCTTCCAGGGCGGGCTCTGTAAAGTCTTCCAATTTTTCCAGTTCGGCGATTAAACAATTCAACGGTTCGAGCGCCGCCGGTTTCAGGAATTTTCTGGCTGCGGCATCATCGTAAACAACGTTGTCCTGAATGTAGAATAAGGCATCATGAGCCATATCCTTGAGTGTCTTGCTGCGGGGCTGAAGGGTACGGATGACGCTTTCAATAAACGGGCCCTCCTGAATATCGACACCATGGCTCTTGAAAAAAGGTTTAAGCGGCACGACAAGATCTGCCGGTTTTGCGGCTTGGATATGATCGGCATTGAGAGCCAGAAGTTTTTCCGTATCAAAGATTCCGGCTGAACGGCCGATATTTTCGAGCGTAAACTTATTTATTAATTCGGCTCTGGTAAAAAATTCCTGGTCACCGCATGACCACCCCAAGCGTGCGAGATAGTTTATAAATGCATCCGGTAAAAATCCCATGTCACGGTATTCGGTAACCGACATGGCCCCATGCCGCTTGCTCAAGCGCGTCCGATCCGGTCCCAAAACCATTGGCACATGAGCGAAAACCGGCAGGGGGGTGTCGAGAGCGCGATAAAGCAGAATCTGTTTGGGAGTGTTCATGACGTGATCGTCACCGCGGATAATGGTGTTGATCCCCATGGTGATATCATCCACCACGACGACAAAATTATATGTTGGCGTGCCGTCACTGCGGGCGATGATAAAATCGTCCAGTTCGGGATTCTGGAAAACGATATGACCTTTGACCACGTCTTCAACCACTGTCGTGCCGAACAGCGGGGCTTTGAACCGAACCACCGCGTCATCTGTTTTGGTAAGCGCTTTTTCACGGCAGGTTCCATCGTACTTGGGTTTGCCGCCGGTGGCCATGGCTTGCTGACGCATGGCTTCCAGCCTTTCGGACGAGCAGGTGCAATAGTATGCATCACCTGAATCCAAGAGCCTCTGAATGAACTCCTCATACAGGGCAAAGCGCTCGGACTGAAAATAGGGGCCGTCATCCCATTCGATGCCCATCCACGCCAAGGCCTCGAATATGGCGTCCGTGCTGGCTTGGGTCGATCGCTTGGTATCCGTGTCTTCAATGCGCAGGACAAAACGGCCCCCGGTGTGTCGGGCATAAAGCCAATTGAAAAGAGCCGTTCGGGCGCCGCCAACATGCAGAAACCCGGTCGGGCTGGGTGGAAAGCGTGTGACGATCTGGTCTGCTGTCTGGTTCATCATTCCTTCTTTCCGGTAAGATCACTTATTAATTGTATATTTTAAAATAAGAGGCTGAATTGTATTGATAAAAAGAGATACTTTTGCTACTTTGGCTCGAATAATAAATGAGTCATTGACAACCGGTCGCATCCGAAGCCTTCAGATTCAGCATGGTTTTCCAACGAAGCTTTATCCGATTTCACCCTTTCAACCGGATTATGACAATGGCCGGTTATTTTATAAATTTACCAATGTTTATAAATAGTTGTGCCGTATTCACGGTTCCACCAAGTAGCCCTGCTTACCATATCGACAGACTGAGTACAAGGGAACAAAATAAAGCGCCACAAAAACCTTGACAATCCGCTGGAATTGAATTACTTATCACATTTTGTTTCGTCGAGCCAAGCGATGTGCGTAATATATACAATATTTACAATATGTTAGGAGATTACTTATGGCTGTGCCAAAACGGAAAACTTCTAAGTCAAGACGTGACAAACGGCGCACACACAAAAAGGCAGAGGCGCCGAATCTGTCCACCTGCCCCGAATGCGGTGAGTCCACTCTGCCGCATCATGCCTGCCCCAGTTGTGGTTCCTACAAGGGGCGAACCGTTGTCGAAACAGAAGAATAAATACTACCCCAAAGGATATCATCATGTCGGAATCCGTATCGGCTCCGGATAAGAAACCTTACGGCCTTGACGCAGAAATGCGTCAGATGGTTCTGGACACGGTGGCCCAATTGAGCAAGCGGCTGCTTTCGAAAGACAAAATCCTCGAATGGGACAAAAAAGAGATTTTCCCCGAAGAAACGATCCGAGAGATGTTGGGACCCGAAATCGGTCTCCAGCTGCTGATGATCCCGGAAGAATACGGCGGGATGGGTGGCGGCGCCCTGGATAGTTGTATTGTCACCCGTGAAATGGCCAAATTATGCCTTGGAATCACGACGGCCTTCTTCGCCATTCAACTCGGTGCCGACCCCCTGATGGTCGGTGGTACCAAAGAACAGAAAAAGAAATGGTTGGGGGCGATTGCCGAAGGTAAAGCCCTGGTGGCTTATGCCGTGACCGAACCCAACGCCGGCAGCGACGTTGCCAATATTAAGACCAAGGCCGACCCGGTTACCAACGATTCCGGTGAGCTTATCGGCTACAAGGTAAACGGCACAAAGCAGTTTATATCTACCGGCGGTGCTGCTGATTTCATTACCCTGTTGGCCAAAACCCCGGAAGGCCCGACTTTTTTCGTCGTCGAAAAGGGTGCCGAGGGATTTGTGGCCGGGCGTAGCGAGGAAAAACATGGTATTCGGGCGTCTCAAACCTCCCAGCTGTCCTTTACAGATGTCTTCGTTCCGGTAGAAAACCTGATCGGCGGTGTGCCTGGCCGGGGGTTGAAACAAGCCAACCAGGTCTTCGGCTATACCAGACTGATGGTGGCGGCCATGGGACTGGCGGGCGGACAGGCGGCTCTGAACATCGCCATTCCTTATGCGAAAGAGCGGTTTGTCAGCGGATCGGTACTATCCGAAAAACAAGGATATACACACAAGCTGATTGTGCCACATGCCGTCCGGCTCGAAGCCGCGACAGCCTATATCGAGGAAATCGCCCAAAGGATAGATTCCGGTGAACTCGATTTGCAGGTTGAAGGCTCTATTGCCAAGTATTTTGCCACCGAAGCTGGTAACAGGGCCGCTGATGATGCCATGCAGGCGCTTGGGGGGTATGGTTATACCAGTGAATTTGAAGTCGAAAAGATAAAGCGGGATGTCAAGATTACCTGCATTTACGAGGGGGCCAGCGAAGTACAACAAAATATTATCAGCACCTTTCGCTGGCGCACGACCGTAAAGACTAAAGGGGAGTTCTATGGCGCTATCGCGCGGGATATGGACTCTCTTGAGGCGGTATGCGGGAATATTGGTTGCCGTTTATACGGCATTGCCGCCAGGGCACTAAACGAAACGATTATGTTGGTGCACAAGAACAGGCTTAATCGTGTGCAACACGTTATGTTCGGCTTGTCGGACATGATGGCCCATATCGAGGTCGGGGCCGCGCTGGCACGTAAAGCTGCCGCAGCGACCCGCGCAGCCGACACAGCGGCCGAAAAACTGCAGAATATGTCGCGCGTATTTACCAACGATGTGGCCAAACTCGTGCACCAGAACATCATGACCATTCTCATGGGAACCGGCGTATTTAACGCGGAGGCTGTCAGTGAATTCATTTCGTCCTTCCGCTTGAATGATCTCACCGAAAGCCACCGGGACCTGATTCCTGCAATGGATCGGGTCGCCGATATCGTATTTGAGAGGTAATCATGCCGGAAATGGAAAAACGCACTGTCATTGTTACCGGTGGATCGAGGGGGATCGGTCGTTCGATCTGCGTTGCCCTATCGAAACCGGACACGCAGATCTATTTCAATTATTATTCGCCGGTTGATCCGGAAGGAGAGGCTGCCGCTGCCGCCGAGACGGTAAAAGCCGTCGCCGATGCCGGTGGTCAGGCGACGGGAGTGAGTGTGAATGTGGCCTTGGCCGATGAATTAAAGGGTTTCTTCGACGATGTGATAAAGGACACCGGACGCCTGGATGTCCTGATCAACAATGCCGGTATCACCAAAGATTCTTTGCTGGTGCGAATGAAAGAGCCTGACTGGGACATGGTCCTTGACATCAACCTCAAGGCGGTATTCCGTTGTCTGCAGATGGCCGGCAGAGTCATGATGAAACAGCGATCCGGCCGTATCGTCAATATGGCATCGATCGTCGGCGTAATCGGAAATGCTGGACAGGCTAATTATGTTGCGTCTAAAGCCGGACTGATCGGGTTGACCAAGACCGCAGCCAAGGAACTGGCGCCCCGTGGCGTCACCGTCAACGCGATTGCTCCCGGATTCATCGAAACCGATATGACCGCCTCACTGCCGGACAACGTCAAGGAGGCGATGCTGTCACAAATACCGCTGGGGCGACCCGGCAAACCAGATGATGTGGCTGCGGCCGTTGCGTTTCTGGTATCTGATGCTGCGGCGTACATCACCGGACAGGTGCTGCACGTCAGCGGTGGTATGTACATGTGAAAGGAGGAAAGTTGAATGTCAGTAGAAGATAAAGTCAAGAAAATCATTGCAGAGAAACTCGGTGTGGATATGGCGGAAGTTGTGCCCGAAGCGTCATTTGTCGATGACTTGGGAGCAGACTCTCTGGATCTGGTTGAACTAATCATGTCCATGGAAGAAGAGTTTGACACCGATATATCCGATGACGATGCCGAAAAGATCCAGACGGTTCAGGATGCCATCAACTTTGTCAAGGCCCAGTCCTGAGGTCACAAATAAGGAGGCTCTCTTGAAAAAACGGGTGGTTGTTACCGGGGTCGGGCTGGTTACACCGCTGGGAATTGGGGTTGATGAAACATGGGACGCTCTTTGCGCCGGTAAATCCGGCATTGCTGAAATAACGCATTTTGATACGACCGGCTATCCAACCAGGATCGGTGGTGAAGTCAAAAATTTCCAACCTGAAGACTGGTTGAGCGTCAAAGATGCCAAGCGTACCGAAAAGTTCATTGCCTACTCCATTGCCGCAAGCCGCATGGCCCTGGAAGATTCCGGGCTGAAAATTGACGAGTCCAATGAAAACCGCGTGGGCGTCATAACCGGTTGCGGCTTGGGCGGCCTGCAGATCATGGAGCGGACCATTGTTTCGGTAATGACTCGCGGGCCCAAGCGCGTTTCACCTTTTTTTATTCCCATGCTGATCGGGAACATGGCACCTGGGATGATCTCGATTTATTTCGGTGCCAAAGGGCCGAATGCATCCCTGGCAACGGCCTGCGCTGCCGGTGCGCATGCTGTCGGTGATTCTTACAGGGCGATTCAAAACGGTTCCGCCGATGCCATGATCACCGGTGGGGTCGAAGCTGTTGTGACGCAAAGCTGCATCGCTGGTTTCAGCGCCATGAAAGCGCTTTCCACCCGCAACGACGACCCCCAAAAGGCATCCCGTCCGTTTGAACGCGACCGTGACGGCTTCGTAGTTGGAGAAGGCAGCGGGATTCTTATCATCGAGTCGCTCGAACATGCCCTGGAAAGAGGAGCAAAAATCTATGCCGAGATTGTCGGCTTCGGCATGAGTGGAGACGGTTTTCACATATCAGCCCCACCGCCGGACGGCAATGGCGCTGCGCGTTGTATGCAGGCCGCCATTGACGATGCCGGAATTTCGTACGATCAGGTAAATTACATCAATGCGCACGGCACCTCGACACCGTTAAACGATCTTTACGAAACGCGTGCCATCAAGACTGTATTCAAGGAAAAGGCCCGGTCACTTCCGGTCAGTTCCACCAAGTCGATGACCGGTCACCTGCTTGGCGGCGCCGGGGGCATCGAAACTGTTTTTACCGCCCTTACCATTAAGCACGGAATCATACCGCCGACAATAAATTATGAGAATCCCGATCCGGAATGTGATTTGGATTATGTGCCCAATGTCGCCCGCAAAGCAAAGATTATATACGCCATGACCAACTCATTTGGCTTCGGCGGCACAAACGGCTGTCTTTTACTCAAGGCCTATGAAAACAATTGAGTGGAATAAAAGGAACCCGCTCCTATCCACCCTTCAGTAAACCCGTTCAAATTTCACGGCGCGCCCAAATTGCCTCCCGATCGGGAGGCAATTTTTTTCTTGCGGATACGCAGTGAATTGGCTATTGATAACGATTCTGCGCTTTTCGTTTAGTAGCTTCCCCACCTTGAAAACGTGAAACAAAGACGGGAATCAACCATGGAAAACAACCAAAACGACCCCTTGAACACCATTATCATCGGATGCGACCATGCGGCATACCCGCTAAAGGAAAAGGTCAAAGCCTTTCTTGCTGGGAAAGGGTATCCTGTCGAGGACGTCGGTGCCTACAGTGAGTCCTCCGTCGATTATCCCGAGTTTGGTGTCCGGGTCGCTTCACAGGTTTCAATGGGAAAGTATCCGCGCGGTATTCTTCTTTGCGGCACGGGTATCGGCATGTCAATGGTGGCCAACAAGTTCCAGAATGTGCGCGCGGCACTTTGTACAGAGCCGTTTGCTGCTCGTATGAGTCGTCAACACAATGACGCCAATATCCTTGTACTGGGCGGCCGGATACTCGGAGATACCATGGCTCTGGAAACGGTCGAGGCCTGGTTGAATACCCCTTTCGAGGGGGACCGGCATCAGAGACGATTGACCATGTTCGACCAATTGGGACAAAAAGCCACTTAATTCGAAAATTTCACCCTTTGGGCCAAACCGAGGGTCCTCAGGCCACCATTATTCGACAAGGCTTTCGGTAACCGTTACGGCGCGAAGTGTCTGGGTCCCAAAAAACCGGATTTATTGAAATATCCGTTTGCAAAGAGGCAATAACCGTTCCGAGCGGTGGCCTCTAATCAGTTTTATTCGCATTGTTCACCGGACTTTCGTATTTGCGTATCTGAACAATTCGGTTCGATTGGATTTTGCCCCGAAACGACTAACGAAGGAATTCGGACTTGGATTTGCAGTGCATCGCAGAAATTGATCCTGATATGGCCAGAACGATTGCCGAGGAACTGGCCCGACAGAGAACGACCCTTGAACTGATTGCCTCCGAGAATTTCACCAGCCCGGCGGTGATGGCCGTTCAGGGGAGTGTCCTGACAAACAAATACGCGGAAGGGTATCCTGACAAACGGTTCTATGGTGGCTGTGAACTTGTTGATATTGCTGAGAAACTGGCTGTCGAGCGGGCCAAAGAGCTTTTTAATGCGGACTATGCCAACGTCCAACCTCACTCGGGTTCTCAGGCCAATATGGCCATATATTTTGCTTTCCTCGAACCGGGGGATACCGTGCTCGGGATGAACCTGGCCCATGGGGGACATCTGACTCACGGCAGCCCGGTCAGTTTTTCCGGAAGACTTTTCAATTTTATTTCCTATGGGGTAAAAGAGGCGACCGGAACCATCGATTATGACGAATTGGAACGCCTGGCCGCGGAGCACCATCCCAAAATGATCGTGGCCGGTGCCAGTGCTTACCCGCGCATAATCGATTTTGAACGCTTCGGACAGATTGCATCCGCCGTCGGTGCCTACCTGATGGTCGATATGGCCCATATCGCCGGCTTGGTGGCCGCAGGCCTGCATCCTTCCCCGGTGCCGTTCGCCGACGTGGTGGCGTCTACAACGCATAAGACGCTGCGGGGCCCTCGTGGTGGATTGATCCTGGCGCGTTCGGATTACGGCGACCAGTTAAACAAGCAGATTTTTCCTGGAATTCAAGGCGGGCCGTTGATGCACGTCATTGCCGCCAAAGCGGTGGCATTCAAAGAGGCCTTGACGGCGGAATTCACAGATTACCAAATGAATGTCATTAAAAACGCCAAGGCTCTGGCCGGAAGGTTAATGGAGAAAGGATTGACTCTCGTGTCGGATGGGACCGACAATCACATGATGCTGGTGGACTTGCGTAATCACGCTATTACCGGCAAGGAGGCCGAAGGTGTTCTTGGGCAGGCCGGCATCACCGTCAATAAAAACGCCATTCCCTTCGATCCTCAGAGTCCGTTGATTACGAGCGGCATACGTATCGGTACGCCCGCTGTGACGACCCGGGGGATGAGGGAATTGGAGATGATCACCATTGCCGAACTCATTGCCGACGCATTGGAAAACCGTGGCCGCGAGGAGGCGCTGCAGCGTATCAGAAACACGGCCGGTGAACTTTGCAGGGCCTTTCCACTTTACAGCGAGTTTGATTTGGGGGCACTCTAACTTATGTTGCAAGTCGAGCAGCGTCCTTCGTGGGACACATATTTCATGAATATCACGACTCTGGTTGGCCAGCGTGCAACCTGCACCCGAAGGGCCGTGGGGGCGATTATCGTCAAAGACAAACGGATTCTTACCACCGGATACAACGGAGCGCCGACGGGAATCAGGCATTGCCTGGAGGTCGGATGCCTCAGGGAAACAATGAATATCCCCTCTGGCGAGAGGCACGAGCTGTGCCGCGGGATCCATGCCGAGCAGAACGCTATCATCCAGGCGGCATACCATGGTGTATCCGTTAAAGATGCCATCCTTTATTGCACCAATCAACCTTGCGCCATTTGCGCTAAAATGATCATCAATGCCGGGATAAAAAAAATATTTTATCAATCCGGCTATGCCGATGCACTATCCCAGGAGATGTTAGCAGAAGCCGGGGTTGAACTCATAAGATATGACGATCGAAGTGACAAGGGAGGGCCCACATGAAATGCCCGTTTTGCGGTGAAATCGACAACAAGGTCATCGATTCCAGATTGAGCAAGGACGGCAATGTTATCCGCAGACGAAGAGAATGTCTGATTTGCACGCGACGGTTCACGACATACGAGCACATTGAAGAAATTCCAATCATGATTATTAAAAAGGATGGACGTCGTGAAATCTTCTCCCGCGAAAAGATACGCTCAGGCATACAGAAAGCGTGTGAAAAGCGTAACATCAGCATGAATCTGATTGAAGAATTTATTAATGAGTTTGAGCGCGACCTCAGAGAAACCGGTGAAAAAGAGATCCCCTCACACTCCCTGGGAGAGAGGGTTATGGCTAAATTGCATGATCTCGATGCTGTCGCCTATGTTCGTTTTGCATCGGTTTATCGGGAATTCAAAGATGTCAATGACTTCGTCTCGGAATTAAAAAATTTGCTTAGCCAGCAGTCCTCATAGTCCAAAACATCCGGGCTAAGACGATCTTTATCCACGTCAACGAAATAGGCGCCGGACAGATTTAACCCGTGGGATGTCAAATCGCACTAACGGAAAGACCAGCGCTGGTCTTTTCGGGGTGCATATAGCACAGTGCCCATCGTACGATGCAAAGTTTGCAATAGATGGATGACAAAGAGTTCATGCAAGTGGCGCTTGACCTTGCGCAACGGGGCAAGGGGTTTACGTCTCCGAATCCAATGGTCGGTGCCGTTGTTGTAAAAAACGGTCGAATTATCGGTGAAGGCTATCATGAAGCGGCCGGAAAACCCCATGCCGAAGTCATTGCAATTAATAATGCGGGGGCTTCAGCTCGGGGGGCGAGTCTATACGTAACGCTCGAACCCTGCAACCACACTGGCAGAACACCACCGTGCACGAAGAAAATCCTGGCAGCCGGCATTCGGCGTGTGGTCACTGCCATGCGGGACCCTAACCCAGATGTCAAAGGCGGAGGGTTGGCGGTTCTGGCTGATAAGGGCGTCGAGGTGACGACCGGTGTTTGTGAAGCCAGCGCCGCGCGACTAAATGAAGCTTTCATCAAGT
Organism: uncultured delta proteobacterium; assembly: GCA_963848135.1. Lineage (GTDB taxonomy): Bacteria > Desulfobacterota > Desulfobacteria > Desulfobacterales > SG8-13 > JARFQH01. The sequence goes on along the minus strand of CAWKCK010000003.1, from coordinate 245,811 downwards.
ATGTTCGCACCAAGAAACCTTTTGTCATCGTTAAATGTGCAGCAACACTTGATGGTCGCATCGCCACGCGAACCGGTGATTCCAAATGGGTGTCGGGCGAAGCGTCGCGTTCATTCGTACACGGACTCCGACACGCCGTCGATGCCATCATGGTCGGGGTGGGTACAGTCAACGCTGACAACCCCAGTCTGACGACCCGTATCAATGGTTTTAAGGGAAAGGATCCTCTACGGGTCATATTAGATACCCGCCTGTCAATTTCAAAAGATGCGCGCGTGCTGAATCTTGATTCCCTTGCAGCGACCACAATTGTGACCGGTCCTCTGGTTTCAAAAGATAAAAAAGAACGATTGGCGAAAATGGGCGTGCGTTTCCTGACTGTGCCTCTGCACGATGGCCGTATCGGCCTGAGGCGATTAACGCGTGCACTCGGGGAGATCGGTGTTACCAGCATATTGGTGGAAGGTGGCGGTGGACTCATCGGCTCGGCTTTTAGAGCCGGTATCGTCGACAAGATACACTTCTTTTATGCTCCCAAGATCCTGGGGGGTGACGATGGTGTACCCATATGCCGGGGTAAAGGGGCTGACGAGATGAAAAATTGCAGGTCGATCAAAGATGTGCAAGTGCACAATTTTGGAGATGACATAATGGTCGAAGGATACGTGCAAAACTAAATTGCCACAGTCCAGCGGATCAAAATGCTATCGTAGCTGCGGGATACATTTCCCCCAGCATGGATTAACGACTACAGAATACCGGATACAGTATGTTCACCGGCATCATCGAAGGCATGGGAACGATTAACGCGGTCCGCTCATCCGGAGGCGCTCGTCGCATGGCCATTGCGGCGGATATGCCGCTGGATGGCACCAAGATCGGAGACAGTATCGCCGTCAATGGCGCCTGTTTGACTGTCGTCGCTCTTTCCGGCAAACGGTTCGAAGCCGACGTATCCGCCGAAACGCTTGCGCGAACGACTTTCAGTGCGTTGCGAAGCGGTGAGCGGGTCAATCTCGAACGGGCGCTGCGACTATCCGACCGTATTGATGGTCATCTGGTATCGGGTCACATTGATGGAGTGGGGATCATCAAGGATCGCCAGACAAAAGGCAAGGTGACCCTTATCACCATCGGCGTCAGCCCGGCTCTGTCGCGATATACGATCGCAAAGGGATCCGTGGCGGTGGATGGTATCAGCCTGACCATCAATCGCTGCACCCATGATCTCTTTGATGTCAGCATCATACCGCATACGGCTTTTATGACGACCATCCGTATAAAGAAAATCGGTGCCGAGGTAAACATTGAAACGGATATGATTGGCAAATACGTGGAACGCTTTGTCATCGGCGTCAAGACGGAAAAATCAGACGGAGGTCATTCGATTAATCACCATATATTATCCAAAGAAGGATACTTGTAGATACCGTTTTGTTCCGAAACCAAAGAAATAAGTGTATCCGGTACACAAGATAACGGTTTTATAGTCGGCGGGAATCTACAAAGGAGTGAACAATAAAATGCCAATTCTCGAAATTGAACAAGCGATTGAAGAAATCAAATCGGGTCGGATGGTCATTCTTGTGGATGACGAAGACCGCGAAAACGAGGGCGATCTGTGCATGGCGGCCGAAGAGGTGACGCCTGAAGCCATTAATTTCATGGCAAAATACGGACGCGGCCTGATCTGCCTGGCCATGTCCAACGACATGGTAAACAAGCTGGATCTGCCCATGATGGTCGACCACAACACATCGACCTACCAGACGGGTTTTACCGTATCGATCGAAGCGCGCTGCGGCGTCACCACCGGTATATCGGCTGCAGACCGGGCGACGACCATACTGACGGCGGTGGCCGATGATGCCGAGCCGAGAGACCTTGTTCGTCCCGGCCATATCTTTCCACTGCGGGCCCGGGACGGTGGTGTAATGGTCCGTGTTGGCCAGACCGAGGGGTCGGTAGACCTATCGCGTTTGGCAGGATTGAAACCGGCCGGCGTGATCTGCGAGATTATGGATGAAGACGGAACCATGGCGCGCATGCCGGCGCTGGAAAAGTTCAGCAAAGAGCACGGTATCGGTATATGTACAATTGCCGATCTGGTCGAATACCGCATGAAAAACGAAGCCTTTGTGCACCGAGCTGCTGAAGCGATGATACCCAGCATGTTCGGGGGAGAATTCAGGATGATCGCTTTTGAAAACGATGTCGATCAATTATTACACATTGCGCTTGTAAAAGGTGAAATCGATCCAGGCAAACCGGTTATGGTCAGGGTTCATTCGGAATGCATGACCGGTGATATTTTCGGCTCGATGCGATGCGACTGCGGCGACCAACTGCACAAGGCCATGGCCATGATCGATAAGGAAGGAATGGGGGTCATACTCTATTTGCGCCAGGAAGGGCGGGGAATTGGCCTGGTCAATAAGCTGAAGGCCTATGAACTTCAGCGCAAGCAGGGTCTGGATACCGTAGAGGCCAATCAGAGACTGGGCTTCAAGGCGGACATGCGTGATTATGGTCTGGGGGCCCAGATGCTCGTTAATTTAGGTGTCCGAAAGATGCGTCTGCTCACGAACAATCCAAAGAAAATGATCGGTCTTGAAGGATATGGACTGACCATAGAGGAACAGATTCCCATCGAAGTCGAACCCAACGAATACAATCGCTGTTATTTGGAATGCAAGAAACTGAAAATGGGACATCTGCTGCAAATGGAAGACGAAAACTGCGAAGATTCGTTATCGCATCAATAAGCGGGGAAGCCTACTTCGTGACAGCGAAAAAATTCTCACTTATGAATAGGACACTTAATAGTGCCATCCATTTTTCGTGGATGGACGCACGTTAATATCAAAGCCGGAGGAATCGATATGGTGAAAATAATGGAAGGACAGTTGATCGGCAAAGGCAAGCGCTTCGGTATTGTTGTCAGCCGCTTCAATGACTTCATTACCGAAAAATTGCTGGGCGGGGCCATGGATGGTCTTTTGCGGACCGGCGTCAAGGAAAGCGATATTCATGTTATCAAAGTACCAGGTGCTTTCGAAATTCCGTTGGCAGCCCAAAAAGTGGTACAGACCGGTAACTATGATGCCATAATTTGCCTTGGCGCAGTTATCCGTGGCGCCACACCGCATTTCGATTACGTATGTGCCGAAGTTAGCAAAGGGGTTGCCCAGGTCAGCTTGGAGTCCGGAAAACCGGTCATTTTCGGGGTTGTCACGACCGATTCGGTGGAACAGGCCATCGAACGGGCGGGAACCAAATCCGGCAATAAAGGCTGGAATGCCGCAATATCTGCGGTGGAAATGGCCAATTTAATGGCCACGGTTGCGTAGGCCAGCAAATGGGGATTCGCCGAAGAGCCCGAGAGCTTGCCCTGCAGGCTCTTTTTTGTATGGACATGACCGGGGATGTCTCGGAGGAAATGCTGCAGCGCTTCTGTGAACACTACCCCCCGAGCGCCAAATCGCGAGCGTTTTTCCACCAATTGGTTACGGGCGTCAATGACTCTCTAATTGCCATTGATCAATTGATCGAGCAGAATTCCCATAATTGGCGGCTAAGTCGAATGTCATATGTCGATCGGAACATTCTGCGTATTGCCATTTATGAAATCCTGTTTTGCGACGATATCCCCTTCAAAGTGACCATCAATGAGGCTATCGATATCGGTAAAAAGTTCGGCACTGAAGAATCAGGTGCTTTCATAAACGGGATTCTAGACAGTATTCGTATCGAACGGGAGAGCGATGGCGGCGAGGCCGGGACCAGCAACCGCGATCAACACCCTGAATGACTTGAAGCCTGCCGGCTTACCCGAAATATCAGGCCCTTTTTTCAGCGTGCGATAAAAAAATCAAAACCGGAATTAAGTTAAGGAGGATCTCGTGATCATCGAGTCGTTGACCGTCGGACCGATTCAGGCAAACTGTTATATTTTGGGCTGTGAAGACACTCTCGAAGCCGCTGTTATCGACCCGGGCGGTGAAGCGGATAGAATTCTTCTGGCGATTGCGCGGAAAGAATTGACGCTACAATATATCATAAACACGCATGGACATTTCGATCACGTTGGTGCCAACAAGGAAATTAAAAATGTTACTGGTGCCCGGATCTTGATTCATCGTATCGATGCCCCAATGCTTGCCCGCCTTGCCGACAGTGCGGCGTCCTGGGGGCTGTCGGCGGAGAATTCCCCCGCACCCGACCGAATGCTCGAAGACGGCGATACCATTAATGTCGGCACCATCGCGCTGAAGGTTCTTCACACCCCCGGGCACACCCAGGGTGGGATTTCACTTTATACGGATAACTGCGTTTTCGTCGGAGATACCTTGTTTGCCGGCTCAGTGGGACGTACCGATTTTCCAGGCGGCGATGCCGGTACTCTCAGAAAGAGCATTCATGCCAAGCTTTTTACATTGGATGATACGGTGACCGTTTATCCCGGCCACATGGGGCCGACCACAATCGGCGAAGAGCGCCGCAACAATCCTTTTGTCGGTACCAATGGCATCCTTTAAGCCGCCAAGACGTCGATGTTCGGATACGCATCATCCATTACACGAATCACCCCGCAGTGACATAGCAGAACGATATCTTCCCTGAAGAGGGATTAACTCCGGCAAGCGCTCACTTTGAGGGCCGAAATTTCCGAAAGATATCACCTTTTGGACCCGTTGAACGAGTCGGCCGAGCTGGCTATTGGGCACTTGGCCCTGCGGTACTGGTTTTTAAAATGCGCCGAGCTGACAGGGTTTAATCTTAACACCCATATCCTCACAGGCGTTTGCCACCGCCATCTTTGAGATTCCGTAGTCGGTGGCGATGTTCCAGGCCTCGGCACAAGGAAGCTGGTCGTTGACCAGATTCCCGCGAATGGCGTCGGCCACTGCTGGTTGTTGCGGGGGGTGGGCCGCAACGATTTTTTTATTCGGCGTATACCCAAAAAGGCCGAGTTGGCATTTACTCAGGCTGACGTTCATCAAATCCGCGGTTCTTCCCACCGATGACGGTGCAATAGCGAGGGTGGCTGCAATATCGAAGGCCACAGCACACGGGAGGGCCCCTTTCTTGGAGCGTTTGTGGATGTTTTCTGCTATTAGCGGGTCGGGTTGCTTGCGGCTGTCATCACTTTTCGACTTTTTCATTGTATCTCCTTTGCCCGTTCATCACGTTCAGTTTCATGCCAATTCAGATACTAAATAATTTGCGTATTCATTACAAGATTCTGTTCAAATAATAAAATCCGAGCCGGCTGGAAGAGCGCCACAATGGCGCTATAATTGTGCTCTGTCTCCCCGTCCATTTCCCTTGAACTAATTAATCCGGTTTGTTAGGCTAATTTACTTTGAGGGCGGATTCGCGAGCCTTTGCTTTCGTTTTCCTTTGAAGGCTGGTAACAAATTCCGCCTGTGGACGGTGAAAATGGGTTGCGTGAAGACAAGAAAAAAAACTCGCCAAATATCGATTGGCGGCGTTAAAATCGGCGGTGATGCACCGATAGCCGTCCAGTCAATGGCCAGCACCTGGACTCAGGATGTTGCCGCGACGGTGATCCAGATTCACCGCCTGCAGGCTGCCGGATGCGAAATTGTACGGGTGGCAGTGCCGGATGCCGCCGCCGCCGCCGCCATTGCGGACATCAAGTCCCAAATCGCGATTCCGTTGATCGCCGACGTTCACTTTGACCACCGGTTGGCGATTGCCGCTATCCGGTCGGGGGCGGACGGTTTGCGAATCAACCCTGGCAATATCGGCAGTCGTAAAAAAATAAAGGCCGTCGTGGATAGTGCCCGTGAATTCGGCATACCGATTCGGATCGGGGTCAATGCCGGATCTCTCGAGAAAGACCTGATCAAAAAGTACGGAGGAGTTACCGCGGAAGGAATGGTAGACAGCGCACTGCGTAATGTCGACCTGGTGGCTGCTTTCGGTTATGAGCAGATAAAAATCTCCATTAAAGCCTCTGATGTTCTTCGCACTGTCGATGCATACCGCTTATTGGTTGAACGGACCGATTTCCCACTCCACGTCGGCGTGACGGAAGCCGGCGGACTGTACTCCGGGATCGTCAAGTCTGCGCTTGGTATCGGCATCTTGCTTGCGGAAGGTATCGGTGACACGATCCGTGTCTCCCTGACACGTGACCCGGTTGAGGAGGTTCGGGTCGGATTCGAGATTCTGAAAGGATTGGACATCCGCCGCCATGGTCCGGAAATCATTTCGTGTCCCACTTGCGGGCGTTGCAACATCGACCTTTTCGATATTACTGAAAAGGTTGAAAAAGCGATTTTGCTCAAATCGGTTCCCATCAAAATAGCGATCATGGGATGCGTGGTCAACGGTCCCGGTGAAGCCAGGGAAGCAGATATCGGTATCGCCGGCGGCAACGGGGTCGGCATATTGTTCAGGAAGGGCGAAATCGTCAAGAAGTTTCCCGAAGATAAACTGGTGGAAGTCCTACTGTCTGAAGTGGAAAAATACGAAAAGAATTATAAACCGAAGAATTGAAAACTCTATCTGCACGAGGATATGTATGGGAAAACAGCAAACACCGAAGACAGCCATAACCCCGACGCGGGACGATAACTATTCGGAGTGGTATCAGCAGGTCATCAAAGCTTCGGATCTGGCCGAAAAATCACCCGTGAGAGGGTGCATGGTTATAAAACCCTGGGGTTACAGCTTGTGGGAAAACATCATGCGCGCCATGGATGCAATGTTCAAGGCCACCGGAGTGAAAAACGCCTATTTCCCACTTTTTATTCCTCTGAGCTTTCTCGAGACCGAGGCCAAACACGTTGAGGGATTCGCCAAGGAATGTGCCGTCGTTACGCACCATAGGCTTGAGCAAGGTCCCGACGGCGGCCTGGTGCCGGCGGGACCCCTCGCGGAACCGTTGGTTGTAAGGCCGACGTCGGAGACGATCATCGGCGATTCTTTCTCCAAATGGATCAGCAGTTACCGCGATTTACCGATTCTGATCAATCAGTGGGCCAATGTCGTTCGCTGGGAAATGCGGACCCGGATGTTCCTGAGGACCAGTGAATTTTTGTGGCAGGAAGGACACACCGCCCACGCCACCGAGGATGAAGCCCAGGCCAGGACCCGGTTGATGCTCGATGTTTATACCGAACTTGTCGAAAAATACTTGGCGATTCCCGTCATCAAGGGACGAAAATCCCCGGCAGAGAGGTTTCCTGGTGCCGTAGACACCTTGTGTATCGAGGCGATGATGCAGGATCGCCGTGCTCTGCAAGCCGGTACGTCCCACTTCTTGGGACAGAATTTCGCCCGGGCCTCGGGTATAAAATATCAGGATGCCAACGAACAGGAACAGTATGCCTGGACGACATCATGGGGTTCGTCAACCCGTTTGATTGGCGGCGTAATCATGACTCACGGGGATGATAACGGCATCGTCCTGCCGCCAATGGTTGCGCCTGCACATGTAGTGTTGTTGCCTATCTTTCGTAACCCCGATGATCGCGCGACCGTGATGCCCTACGTTGACAGCCTGGCAGAGGCTCTGCGGCGAAAGTCTTACGGGAATCGGCCAATCGGAGTGGAAATCGATAATCGGGACATCGGTGGCGCCAGGGGCTGGGAATGGATTAAGAAAGGAATACCCCTCCGGGTTGAAATCGGCCCGCGCGATATTACCGAAGAGGCCGTGTTTGTGGGCCGCAGGGATCTGGATCAAAGGAAAAAAGTTTCCATTAAACGGGAGCAGTTTATTGCTGAGATCACGGTGTTGCTTGACAGTATTCAATCCAACCTGTTCGATCGGGCCATTACCTTCCAGAAAGCCCATACCTCTGTGATCGATGACGCCGCAGTATTTCATGATTACTTTACACCGCTGAACAAAGAAAAACCCGAAATTCACGGCGGATTCTCTCTTTCGCACTGGTGCGAATCTGCCGAGTGTGAAACCGTTATCAAAGAAAAACTCGGTGTCACCATCCGCTGTATTCCCTTCACAGACACTGTTGAGGACGATGGGGGTCGCGGCGGATGTATCCATTGTGGACAACCGTCATCCGGGAGGGTTGTTTTCGCCAGGGCATACTGAAAACGACCTCGCATGGCGGGAGGATATGACTTGCATAAGGGGCCGGAGCGGTTCCCGGTTCTGCCGCAAGCGGTGGCAGCAACATTTTACCTGGATACAGTTGGTTCTTACCCGCGTATATGATCCGAATCACCGACATCCTCGATCGGGTTGCCGGCTACATTCCGGAAGCCGATCTCAGTTTGATTGAACGGGCGTATATATATTCGGCCCGTGTCCATGAAGGTCAGGTGCGCCTTTCCGGTGAGCCTTACCTGTCCCATCCGCTTGAAGTCGCCGGGATCCTGGCAGACATGAACCTCGACGAAGTCAGCGTTTCAGCGGGACTCTTGCATGATGTTCTCGAGGATACCGCCGCGCAACCGGAAGAACTCCGTGAACTCTTTGGCCAAGAGGTCGTACACATTGTATCCGGCGTCACAAAACTGGGCAAGTTACGCCTGATCAGTTCACAGGCGCGACAGGCGGAGAGCATCCGTAAAATGTTGTTGGCCATGGCCGATGACATCCGTGTCATTTTAATCAAGCTGGCCGATCGCCTGCACAATATGCGAACTTTGCAGTACCACCACAGCGACAATAAAAAGACCACAATCGCCCAGGAAACCATGGACATTTACGCCCCGATAGCTTCTCGCCTGGGTATATACTGGATCAAGAAAGAACTGGAAGACATATCCTTCAAGTACCTGGTACCCGATGAATATGAAAAGATTAAAAGCTTGGTCGCCAAGGATCAACAGGAGCGTGAAAAATACGTAGATACCGTCAAAAAGTATATTCTAAAAAAAATGGCCGAGGCCAATCTAAAATGTGAAGTGCTGGGCCGCAATAAAAACTACTACAGTATCCACCATAAGATGATGTCTCAGAACCTTGCCTTTGAAGATGTTTATGACATCATCGCATTCAGGATTATCGTCGAGACAATTCCCCAGTGTTACGAGACGTTGGGGTTGATTCACTCTCTCTGGAAGCCGATCGATATTAAGTTCAAGGACTACATCAGCAGACCTAAAGCGAATATGTACCAGTCGCTTCATACCACGGTTTTCGGTCCCTACGGGGAGAGAATGGAGGTACAGATTCGTACCGGGGAAATGGACAAGGTCGCCAAGTCCGGAATTGCGGCCCATTGGAGCTATAAGGAAGGCAAGAAGGCCGATGATAGCGCCGGCCGCGTATACGCTTGGATCCAGGATTTAATCGAGAACCAGGAACATTTCCGGGATCCGGGCGAATTCATGGAAAATGTGCGCATAGACCTTTTTCCGGATGACGTCTATGTGTTCACCCCCAGGGGTGAAATTAAAACCCTCCCCAAGGGCGCGACCCCTGTTGATTTTGCTTTCATGATCCATACAGAAGTTGGCAATCAGTGTGTCGGAGCCAAGGTCAACGACCGCATGGTGCCGCTACAGTATGAGCTTCAAACCGGTGATGTTGTGGAAGTCGTTACTCAGAAAAACCACCAACCGAGCAAAGACTGGCTCAAGTTCGTCAAAACGGTCAAAGCGCGATCTCGAATTCGACAATGGATCAAAACACAGGAAAAAGATCGCAGTATCACCCTCGGGCGGGAAATGTGTGAAAAAGCGTTCCGAAAGTACCGGCTCAACTTTTCGTCACTACTGAAGTCGCCGGAGATGGAACAGGTTGTCGGGCACTTCGGTTTCAAGACGGTTGACGACTTGATCGCCAGCGTCGGTTACGGAAAAATAACACCCCTTCAAGTGGTTCGGCGTATCACCGCAAAAAACGATGAAGAAGATCGTCAGGATTCGATCTTCAACAAGTTAATGGGACGTGTGCGGAAAAAGAAACCCAAGGGAGGGGTGGTGGTCAAGGGTGTGGATGACATCTTGATTCGATTTGGAAAATGCTGCCAGCCGGTTCCCGGTGATTCTATCGTTGGTTACATAACCCGCGGTTATGGTGTTACCGTACACCGAACCAGCTGTGTAAATGCACTCAAAATAAGCCCTGAGCGTCAAATCGACGTGGAGTGGAGCATAGAGAAATCAGAAACATATCCGGTAAAAATTCGCATCCGGTCACATGACCGTGTTGGATTGTTGGCTGATGTCGTTAGTAATATCAGCAAGAATGAAGCCAACATTCTGAACGCTAAAACCGAAACGATGGATAACAAGATCGTGAACAGTTTCTTTACGATCGATGTGGAAAACACCGATCACTTGGACCGTATTTTATCATCGATCAAGAAAGTGAAGCATGTACTGGAGGTTAAGCGGATGCGTTGAACCCTGTCGGGGCGGTGGTTTGACAAGGCGCAATCACAACTGAAACGGTATTATCGCATCGTTTAAGGCGCCTTGACGACGTGGCCTGATTTTATGCAGTTGGTGCACACCACTATCTTTTTCACTTGCCCGTCTATCTTGGCTCTGACCCGCTGGAGGTTGGGATTAAAGCGGCGCTTATTGAGATTGTGAGCATGACTCACATTGTTGCCCACCATCGGTTTTTTTCCACACATTTCGCAAGCTTTTGACATTTTCTAAAACTCCTTATCGTTGCCTCTTTCCTCGCCCTTTCGGCCCCACAAGTTAACGGAAAGAGTCGCCTATCGGTGCGGCTCTCCTATCAGAGAAAACCAAAACCGCATAACTACCGCAATAACTCAGCTGTGTAAAGTGTTTTTATTCTGTCTGGGATAATTTTGCCAGGGAGGTTTCACACTTGGTAATATACTGTAGGGCGATTCGGTTAACCCCGACATCTGGGTACTTGATCAAGATGGCCTTAAATCTTTGCAAAGCCGCATCGTAGCGTTTGCTTTTATAGTAGAACATCGCGATGTAAAATTCGTTGCCGGCCAGATTTTTAAGGCATTTGTTGATATGTTCGGTAGCCTTTTCCGCGTAAAGGGAACTTGGATACTGCTGTTGAAGTTGAAGAAAAGTATCCAGGGCTTTTCTGGTGACACTTTGATCGCGATCAATAGCATCCATTTGGTCAAAATTACAGCGGCCGATCTGATAGATTACGTAAGGCACCGCCTCGTTATTGGGATGAAGGTCTGCGAATTCCCGGTAAGCAACAATGGCCTCTGCATACTCTTCGCGGCGATAATGCGAATCCGCAATTTTCAGTTCTGCAAGGGTGACATATTTACTGAAAGGGTACCAGTCTTTGAGTTTCTGAAAATTTTCCAGGGCGGCCCTATAATCTCCGCTTTCAAACTCATCCATCCCCTTTTGAACCAGCACTTCTGCCGGTTCCACGTCCTTTGGTTTAACAAAGAAATCCCGCACAGCATTGTAGGTTGAACAGCCAGTAAGCAGGAATAGACAACACACGCAGAGAAGGACGAGCTTTTTAGGTGCGATTGTTTTTACCATCGGTTTTGTATTGAATTTTACTGCTTTTCAAAAATAAATTCCGACATACGGAAGGATGGTATAAGTGGTTGTAGAAAAAACGATCGTGTAACGAAACGGTTTTTTTACAACTCTTATATGACAAGACCCAAAAACTGCCGGTTTTATGCCCCCAGACCCATTACGGCACAGGCATCACTGGGGGAATAATGCGTCGTCTTTATTCTTCGGTATCCATGGAAATCCGGCCTGTAGCCTCTGGCCCGAATATTCGAATTGATACGGATGTTCCTGCGGCTGAGAGTTCTCTACAAAACCTTTTTAATGGCATCTTCCAGCTTAGATTTGGCAACCATCCCGGTTATCTGGTCAACAACTTCACCGCCTTTGAACAGTATCAGCGTCGGAATAGCCTTGATGCCGTATTTCCCGGGGGTGACAGGGCTGTTGTCGACGTTGCATTTCATGAACTTAACTTTGTCGCCGAAGCTGTTGGAGAGTTCGTCAACCACCGGAGCAATAGCTTTGCACGGGCCGCACCAGGGCGCCCAAAAGTCCACGAGCACCGGCATGTCGGACTTCAGAACCTCAGTTTCAAAATTACCATCCTCGATTTCCATGATACTATCTGACATAATGAAAAGTCCTTTCTGAGAGAAAATTTTCATGATTATAGTGACGGCTGTATCGGATGTCAACCATCCCGAATCATATCGGCACTGGAGTTTCATCAAATCATAAAAACTGTCAGATTGAACCTGTGAAACATGTCATTCAGGACCCACTTGAATATGTAAGCATTTGAAATGTATTTTGTTTTATTGTAATAGCCGTAAGATATGCATCTTTGCCCAACCCGAATAACCATAATCATTCATACATTCAACAGAACAAAATCTACAGTGGCCCTTATCGAGTGCATTTCATAGCAATGGAGGTTTGCAGATATGGCAGATAAAATCAGAATCGGCGCCTTGATTTCAGGCTCCGGCACCAATCTTCAGGCCATACTAGATGCCTGTGACGACGGCCGTCTTGACGGGGGTGTCGCCTTCATCGGGACTGACAACCCTGAAGCCAGTGGGCTGGCGCGAGGTCGTAAACGAGGGATTCCCACTTTTGTTGTCGACTATAGAGATATTATCCACGAATATCGCTCTGAGACGGCAAAGATTAACTTGCCGCAAGATTTTAATCTGGAGGAGCTTCGCCAGAAACAGACGCTATTCCCGGCATCCGCGGATCAGAAATTGGTGACAGCCTTTTTGATGACCAGAGCGGTTGCAGAGGCCCGCTTACTGGCGGCCATGGAGGCGTACCCCTTTGATCTGCTTGTCCTTGCCGGTTATATGCGGACGTTGACGCCCTATTTTATTGACCGGGTCAACGGTTTGTCCGGTCAATCAAAGATAATGAATATTCATCCGTCCCTTCTCCCCGCTTTTGCGGGAACCGATGGATACGGCGACACTTTTCGTTTTGGCTGTAAAGTGGCCGGGTGCACCGTGCATTACATCGATTACGGTGAAGATACCGGTCCGATTATCGGGCAGTTGTCATTTCCGATCGAAGACGACGATACGCTTGAATCGGTGCGTTCGAAGGGGCTGAAACTGGAATGGACGCTTTACCCGGACTGCATCAACCTTTTCGCTCAGGGACGATTGAAAACCGTAAAGGCAACCTATGATATTCGCGGTGGGCAAACGGTGGAGCGGACAGTGGTTAGAGTATTGCCACCCAAAAATTAGGTTCGCTCAGTATTGCACACTGGTCAATGAGAAAAGCGAACAACGCATTTGATCCACCTGACGATTCAGTTTTTTCAATGGCTACAGGTAGCGGCGGGCACCCAAATAGCGCTTGCGATAATAGGGATTCGTAAGGGATGTCGTCCGAATCGTTTTTCCTCGCCGCGGTGCGTGGATAAACTTATTCTCACCGGCATATATCCCGACATGGGATACCCGGCGACCTCTCGAGGTGGCAAAAAAGACGAGGTCTCCCCTCTGCAATTGATTGCGCTCAATCGGGGTTCCAGCAGTCCACTGCTGCCGCGATGTTCGCGGCAGATCAAGTCCATTCAACTGATAGACGGTCATGGTCAACCCGCTGCAGTCAAACCCTTCATGAGCTGATTCTCCACCCCACTTGTAGGGGACGCCGATATACTTTTCGGCGGTTCGAACAATTAGCCTCCTCAATTCCGTCGTCGCTGGAATTTGGCGGGGGCGCACAATATAGTATACCTCGATCAGGCTCCTGGCCCGAAGGCTTTCGGCCACCGTCCGTGCGTCTTGCTTGCTGCGGTAATTACCGAAGCGGACCTTGTAGAATTCAGATGTATCGAGGAAATGGTAGGCATTCAGACCGTTTTGTTGGAGTTTCTCCGTCAATCGAACAGCATTGTCCATACGAGAGAAGGCCCCGACCTGTATGGTGAAGTGAATTGCCCTGAGTGATCTATCGGAAGGTGTCGTACTGTGAACGGGGGAGCGCTGAGCGACAGAGGTGCAGCCGGTAGTCAGCCACATGGCGATCAACGGCGCCAACAAAGTAATTAGAAAGAGGTGAGAACCCCGTTGCATAGCCTGATCATCACAGCACTTTCATCATTAAAGGGATGGCCACAAAAGTGCCAATGGAACTGCCCAGGTTTGTGAAAACCACAACCAGCAGAACGCGGGTAACCTTGTTTTTCCAGAAACCGCGCAGGGAGTGAATGTCTTCCTGCAGGTTTTCGAAATCAATGACCCGGGGTTTACGAGAAAAAGCTTCAACCATCCCCGATACCCATCCGGCTGCAATCATCGGGTTCAACGAGGTTAGGGGTGCAGCCAGAACCGAGGATGCAATCGTGAGCGGATGCGCCAGAGCCGCTACGGCACCCAATCCGGCCAGCAGTCCGTTAGCCAGAAGCCACCAGAGCACCATGTCCGTTCCAGTCCGCTTGCCACCAACAAAGAACCCCGTGATAATCAACCCGATAATGCTCAAAGGTAAAAACCACTTTATAAATCCGGCGACTCTGCTTTTAGGTGGTAGGGTATCCAGGGGGCCGATATCGATATCAGCATCCCAGTATTTCCTGATTCCGGGAACGTGGCCGGCCCCGACCACGGCAACAATTTTTTCTCCGGGCGCGTTCTTTATTTTATGAGTCAGGTATTGATCACGTTCATCGATCAGAATGGCTCTGACCACAGGAAGAGATTTGCCAACATCGGCCAGGATCGTCTCCAGCACATCTTCCTGTTTCATTTTTTCGACGTCTTCGGCGCTGATATCATCTACTTGGCCCAGGGATAGAATCAGCTGAAAAAGCAGTTTTATCTTATCCAGCAATCGCATCATGCGCCATGTCCGTGACAGGGTTATGCGGATGTCCCGATCGGCAAGCGTGACCGTGGCACCGATGTCATCGGCCGACTCAATGGCCTGTATCATTTCCTGCCCGGGACGGATGTCCAGCTTTTTGGCTATTTTTTTTTGTAGCGACGCCAGTAGGAGATTGGAGAGCAAAAGGAAGGACTTTTTTTCTCTAATTATTTTGATGATATCCGTATTCTGCCATTTGTCCTTCTGCCGGATCGATTGATAACGGGATTCACACAGTTCAACGCAGACGGTATCCGGTTTTTCACGGGAGATAACTTCGGAAACCAAACGCGCACTCTCCTCAGAGACATGTGCCGTTCCGACCAGGGTCACTTTTTTAGTGCCAATTTCAAGGTGTTGGATCATACGGCTTGTTTCTTGTTGTTTTCCATTATATTAAGGAGTTTCTATTTATACAGGGTTCCAAGAATAAATTCTGCACTACGGAATGGCGGTATGTGTCGTTGAAGAAAAAAACGTTCGCATAATGGAAGGTTTTTTGCCAACCACGATAAGCACCAAAAACACATTATATTGGTCACCGCACCGTAATGTCAATTCAATGATCCAGATTTTCGCGATCAGGCAATGCCCGATTGGGATTTTACCCCGTGTTTTTCACATCGCCTGACGCCAGGGACGATCCGATTCCGGGAAGGGCAGGTAATGACCATTCAATCACCAGCAGATATCGATTATCATCGAATTAAAGAAAAACCGTATTACCTTGTCGCCGACACGGAAGAGGAATTGTTCCGGGCGGCGTTTGATGCGCGTCTTCCCGTTATGCTCAAAGGCCCGACCGGATGTGGGAAAACCCGTTTCGTTGAGTATATGGCTTATCGCCTGAAGCGTCCATTGATTACAGTGGCGTGCCATGAAGATCTGTTTGCATCGGATTTGATCGGGCGTTACTTGCTCGAAAATGACGAAACAGTTTGGATGGACGGTCCTTTGAGCCGGGCGGTCCGCATCGGAGCTATATGCTACCTGGATGAAATTGTTGAAGCTCGCAAAGACACCACGGTGGTCATCCACCCGTTGAGTGATAATCGTCGAATCTTGACCATCGACAAAAGGGGTGAAACGCTTTCGGCGCATCCAGACTTTCTGCTGGTGATATCCTACAATCCCGGTTATCAGTCCGTTCTCAAGGACCTGAAGCAAAGCACACGCCAGCGTTTTGTGGCCATTGATTTCGACTATCCGGAAGTCGAAAAAGAAGCCGAAATCGTCGCCCGCGAAGGCGTCGTTGCCCCTGACACCGCACAGCAACTTGTCGCGCTGGCATGTAAAATCCGCCGCATTCGGGAACAAGGTTTGACCGAAGGTGCCAGTACACGGCTTCTGATCTATGCGGCCCAGTTAATCAGACGCGGTGTGCCGGAACGCGAAGCCTGCAAAGCGGCCATCTGCCGGCCGCTTACCGACGATCAGCGCTTGCAGGAAACCATAATCGATCTTATCGACGACCATTTTTAGCCACCCCTTTTTCATGCGACCTGACACGCCTTATGCAGAATTGCTGGAAATTTTGGACAGTCTTGATCCCACCCTGGCTGCATCCGTGCGAGAGGTGTTGGCGCGCGTCGAGCCCCCAATTTCGGTCGAGGATGTCGGCCTTCTGGTGGATGAGACTCTCTGGGGTATTGTCCGTGAGGAATCTTTCGGCCGGGCAATAGCCGCTGGGTATCTAAAGCTCTTTGCGGCCTTAAAAACCGACATGCTCACGTGTTATCGCGACCTGGTTCGAGCCGGCGGTAACAGGGGGACCACCGTCGGTCGACTGCTGGCCATTCACCTGATTCCTGTATTGATCGACGGCGATTCCTCGATCCTTGATCAGTTTTTGGCGGCAGTTAAAACCATGGAATCAAAGGGGACCTACACCCTCTTGCAGCCGCTGGAAGCTTTTTCTGAATTGATCGAATCCGGAGACCGTAAATCGGCGGCTGTCTTTCTCGAGCTTCTCAGAAAGGCCTTCAATGTCGACCTCAACTACAACCAATGCCAGCATCTTTCACGAAGACTGCCCCAAGCCGCACGAGATTTCGCTCCCCATAAAAGATTCTGGCAGCTTGAACAGCTTTTAAGAGTGGTGCGAGTAGACGTTCATCTCAGCGAAGATTTTATTACTGGAATGGACAGGGGGCTTCAGCTGTTATCTCCTTGTGCGCTACGTGACTTTGTTTCCAAAGCCCTTAAGCTCTCTGTCAATAATAAGCCGTCTGCGCGGCGTTTCCTTTCTCTAAATTCCCAAAAGGGTTGCGAAACTTTTACAGATATGCGGGTGGCGGTGTCTCTGCACGAAATGCAGCCGCAGCTCAATCGTTACCTACGCGCCAGGACGGGACTTCCGATTTCGGTTCGTCCGTCTTCGACCATCGTCGGCCCGTCGGCGCAACCATCCGACCATTTGACGGAAACATGCTCGGATGGTCATTTTATTTACCTGCCGGATGAAATAGCGGTTTTCGATCGTCGATCCGAAAACGCCGACCTTTACCGTTGCCTGTCGCGTTTTGAAATTGGTTGTCACGAATTCGGCACCTTTGATTTCGACTTTGAGCGATTGCGGGACCGATGGCAAAGCATTCAAACCGTCTGGCCGGCATTCGAAAGCCACTGGACTTCCATTTCATTAGATCATTCTTCCGAAGCCCACTCGGATCTCGAGCGTTTTTTTGAGCTTTTTCCAATACCGGGACTTGCGACCGATCTTTTCACAATCTTCGAACACGGTCGAATTCGCTGTTGGCTTAGCCGGCGTTACCCGGGCCTGATAAGGGCCTATCTACCGATTATGCAACAGGAAGGACGTCGCGCCAACGGACTTTTGGCAGTTCTGTACGCTGCAATTGCCCTGGATTCAGCGATCGATCCAAATGTTTGTCTCAGCGATGATCATTGGCACCTCGTGGAACGCATCATGGCTGAGTTCGGAGAGAGAACTGAGGGCCCGGCCTTTCCGGTCGAAGCATCCGCTGAGATGGTTTTGAGGACCTATCGCGATGTGGCCGTAGAATGTGGAAAAATTGCCTCCACTGCCCCCCTCGACAACGGTGGCGGCCGATTGAGGGTTCCATTCAACCGGCGATTGCGGCCGGAACTGGTCATTGCTGCCAGCAGGGCGACGGATCGAAAGGCAGGATTAATCCAAAAAGCACTGGAGGATAGCGGCTACAAGGCCTATCGGGCCGATATCCGTAAAATGCTCGAGTTGAATAGAGGGGTGCTGCAGACGGAGGATCTGGCGGAAATTATCGCGCCCATAGCCGCAAAATTCGAACACAAGCACCCGAGCCGTCAGCCTCTGGAGGAAAATTTAACCGAACGCATCCTGCGTGAATTACAAGTCGTAAACGGATCGGTCGCGGTTGATGACGGAAAGTTATCCAGCCCTGCGACCTGGTACAGGGAGTGGGATTTCAATTTGGGCGATTACCTCAACGGCCATACGTGCGTGCGAGACCGCCGGGTTGCCGGGCATGATAATCAGTTTTACAAAAGCACCCTTGACCGTCACAGGGGGCTGGTGAATCGCATCCGCTATTCCTTTGAACTACTTAAGCCCGAAGGACTCAAGCTCTGTCGGCAATGGATTGAAGGCGACGAGTTCGACTACAGGGCGTTGCTGGACTTCATACTGGACAAACGGGCCGGACGAACGCCCTCTGAGCGCCTGTACCTCAAACGCCTTAAAGAAATCAGAGATGTGGCGGTATTGCTACTTGTCGATTTATCCCGTTCCACGGCCAATGCGGCCACCGGTTCAACTGAACGGGTGTTGGATGTGGAGAAAGAGGCGATCGTTTTGCTGAGTGAGGCGTTGGAAGTGGTTGGGGATACATACGCCATTGCTGGTTTTTCCGGGACCGGCCGCTTGGGCGTTGATTACTATCATATAAAGGACTTTGCCGAACCGCTGAATGAGTCGGTCCAGCAGCGGATCAATGCCATGATGCCCCAGAGAAACACACGTATGGGGGCGGCCATCCGGCATGCGGCGTCGCAGTTTGATTCCATTCTGTCACGGGTTCGACTTCTCATCGTTCTCGGGGACGGTTATCCCAACGATCTGGATTACAAAAAGGAGTACGCCATTGAGGATACACGCCGTGCGATTTCCGAGTTGCGATCACGGCACATCCATGTACATGCGATTACTGTCAACATCAACCCGGAAGATAACGGTAGACTGGACGCCCTTTACGGTGAGATCCATCACAATGTCATTGCCAACGTTCTTGAGCTGCCGGATAAGTTGTGGCGGATTTATGGGGCGATTACCCGATAAGCTTATACTGGATAGGAAGCATCAAGTGCATTCTTAATCAGTTCCTCCGTCCATAAATGGCCGTTCTTCGACGGTGCGTTGTTCTCCGCTGCCGGGAACCTTAGTGCCGCCTGGCTCGGCCCCAAGGTAGTGGACTCGCTGTCGGGCCATCAATCCCGTGTGGATGGCACCGCGAATAAAAAACCCTTTGGGCGTAGGCCCCATTAAGGAACGATTATGCTTATCCATGACGATGTGTTTGTTTGGGAGGGATTTGGCGGTCAGCTCCGTTTAGGAAGCGGCAAATGCCGCCTGAGAATAATACGATTAGGGAAAACGGGAGCCGATGGGCTGGCATACCTGCGACCATTTATTGTGGTGGCATCCGACATTCCCGAAAGCCGCATGTCCGTGAAAAGCTGTGTCAGTCACATCGCCACCAGTGTGGCCAAAGCCTTCGATATTAAACCCAATCGTATGGTTTTCGTTGAGTACTATCCTCTTTCCACATACGGGCCGCAAGATGAAAAGGTGATACCCGAACGCTTCGATGCGGTCGAATTCACCTGGCTCGACGACAAGGCCATGCATCCAAAATGGCGGAGCCTTGAACAGCCCCTTCTGAGCATTATCCGCGGTCTCATGTGAACCGGCGGGTCAGCATATTTGAGGAAATGGGAAGTATCGTTAATCTTGCAGTGGAAAGGGTAATCAGCGACTTAAGCGCGCAAACGCATACATAAGGCAGTGTATGGAAAGACCGGATTCTATAGTTAAAATAGCCACTAAAACTATGCGTGGCTTCTGTGACGTTAACATGAATGCAGGCGTTGACGCTGATCATTCCCAACGCGGCCTCGTGCAATCAGACAGTGCGCGCTTTCGCTGCTGACACCACTTTTCGCTCCGGTAAAGGATGTAAGAGAATATTCCCCCCAGACAATTCGATCCGATGACCTCAAACTATGGCCTGCCGCCGGTTTCGACCGATTGGCGCATACCTGTTCAGCACATCAGTGAGACGGCTGGGCGCTGGCGGCGCACTCGTTTTTACCCAGGTCGAGAACATCCTGTTCTTCTTCGTCGGCCTGCTTGAGACCGGCATTTATCTCGCGGATCGTAGCGTATTCTTCCGGTTGGGGCCGCATGTTTTCCTTGATGAAATCGATGAAATCTTTTTCGTTATCAATGCCGTATATATCCGCGTTGGTGGATTTTATCTTTCCCAGCGGGGCGCTGAATGCCAGTCGATCATCGGCTTCACTCCAGTCCATGTAATGGCCCGGAAGAACATGGATTTCGTCATCCATCGGTATGATTTTGCGTGTCATGGTATGGTAGAGCATTTTTGACCACTCCTCTACCATACCGCCCAGATCCGGGCGACCGATCGAAACGATGAACACCGTGTCACCGGAGATGAGAAATCGACCGTCTATCAGATAAGACGTGCTGCCCGGCGTATGCCCCGGCGTATGGATCACTTTGACTTCGGGGCCACCACCGCTAAATGTGAACACCTCGCCATCACCGACCGTCGAATATAGGAAACGGGCTTCTCTGAAATCAGGTTCGGGCGCCATTATCTTGGCCCCTGTCGCCGTCATAAGCTGGGCGCTGCCCGATATATAATCCGCCTGGCGATGGGTTTCAAACGTCCGGGTGATCGCCAGTCCGCGGGCTTCGGCAAACGCCTGGTAGGCCGCCACGTTTTTGGCCGGGTCGAAAACCATCATCTCTTTTCCGAACACCAGGCCATAGCTGCACGAGGCTTTACCTGGCCGGCGGAACTGGTACAATTCGTAATCTTCCCCATCATTAAGACGAATCGGATCTAACAAATTTCCCCAGGCCTTTATGCCGGATAGCATGGATGCCACATTCTTGTAACCATGATTTACGAGTATTTCACCGACGTATTTTGCCGAGCCTTCTTTGGCGCAAACGATGCGTATTTTCTTGCCACCCGGAACCCGGGCCACGCTCTCATCCTCGTGCTCGATAAATTCCATGTAAGGTACATTGATCATGTCGATCGGGTAGGGTCCCTCGACTTTGAAACGTCCAAATTCGGTGTCGTTGCGGACATCCAAGAGTAAAAAGTCTTCATTCGTCGTTAGCCATTGAAAAAGGTCGTCTGCTGAAAAAGTTTTTACTTCCATATACTCTCCTTTGTTCTTTTATAAGTTAGTCGAAAGTCAATTCGTCCGGCCATTCCCGTTCGTGGCCGTCTTTGGGACCTTTTTTGCGTGCATCAATGACCAGTCCCTGTTCTCGAATATGAAGATCACGTCCTGGATCAACATTGTTGAATATCTTCCACAACAATAGCGAGTTATCCGAAAGATCGACTTCGGTGTCATAGAGGACGATCATACTGAACGGCAACAAGTCCGGAATGCTGAACAGGATTTCGATCAGGTCGGTACCCTTCGTCGTTGTGTCCCGTTCCATATTGAGACAGATGATCCCATTGCGTTGGCTGCTCTGGTCCGAAACGGTCCGAACCTGTTTGATGCCGCTGACATGATCCTGAATTTTACCCAGATTCAATTGGTCTTTAAGCCGGCCATTCCGGTGAGGGCCGGCTGAGGGTCGGCGCGGTGGCTCTCCGGGAAATCGCGCGGTGAGATCGATTCCGATCTTGCTGCCGAAATTTGGCGTAGCGGATGAATGGTCGAGCACATCCAGAACTCCTCGGGTAAGCGTGATGTCCGTAGAGCCGTCGAAATTGTCCAACAGCCGCCGCATGATGGCTTGGGGATTCTTCAGATCGATATCCCGGTCGACAATCAGAATGGCCTTGCAGAAACTCATCTGGCCCTGTCCCCAGAGACCATGCATGACCTTATGGGCATGGCCGGCAAATTCCTTGTCGATCGAAACGACGACGATGTTGTGAAATACGCCTTCCCACGGGAGCCAGTAGTCGATAATTTCCGGGAACGCGGCCTGGAGGAGCGGCAGAAACATGCGTTCGGTGGCTTTGGCCAGATAGCAGTCCTCCATGGGCGGACGTCCGACCAGCGTTGCGCAATATATCGGCGCGCGGCGGTGGGTCATGGCCGTAACGTGAAAAACCGGGTAGTCGTCGGCCAGGGAGTAATAGCCGGTGTGATCTCCGAATGGTCCCTCCCGGCGCAACTCACCCGGCTCGACGTATCCTTCGAGTACGAACTCGGCCTCGGCAGGAACCTCCAGATCATTGGTCACGCAGCGGGTCATGGCCACTGGTTGCTTACGGATGAAACCGGCCAGAATCATTTCGTCCACATTGCGCGGCAGTGGTGCCGTGGCGGCATAGATTGTCGCCGGATCGGCGCCGATGGCCACCGATACCGGCATCCGCCGTCCGGCGCGGCAGTATTCGTTGTAGAAATGGGACCCATCCTTGTGGATGTGCCAGTGCATGCCGGTCGTGTTTCTATCGTACACTTGCAGTCGGTACATGCCCACGTTACGACGGCCGCTCTGCAAGCTGCGGGTAATAACCAGTGGCAGAGTGATGAATCGACCGGCGTCCTGCGGCCAGCAGTGAAGAACCGGAAGGCGGGTCAGGTCGACGGAATCGCCCGTGTGGACGACTTCTTGACAAGGTGCGCGTTTGGTGCGTGTGCGGCGCGGAAAAAAGCGCGTCACCGAAAAGGCCGTAGGCAACAGACCCAACACATCCCTGATGCTTTCAGGGGGAGACATTTCAATCAACTGGCGGATGCGGTCTCCCAGGCTGTCGAGGTTATCGACACCGAGCGCCATGCAAATTCTCCGTGGGCTTCCGAAAAGATTGGTGGTTGCCGGAAATGGCGAGCCCTCTACATTTTTGAACAAGAGGGCCTTGCCGCCGCGCGCGCTCTTGGATTCTGTATCGGTGTATTTGCTGATTTCCAGATGCCAGGAAACGGGCGCGTTTACGGTTTTCAACTCACCGGCGCTGTCGAGAGCCTGGATAAATTCGGACAGATTTTTATACCAGCGTTTCATGTCCCCATTCCGTGGTCAAGCGGTGCTCGATGCCCAATTGATCCAGAAGCCTGGCAACGATGAAGTCAACCAGATCCTGGATGGTTCGGGGACCAGAATAGAATGCCGGTGCCGCCGGCAGAATTGTTGCGCCCGCCCGGGTCAATTTCAGCATATTCTCGAGGTGGATGGCACTAAAGGGTGTTTCCCGCGGTGCGAGAATCAATGGCCGTCTCTCCTTTAAGCAGATGTCGGCTGCGCGCGTGAGCAGGTTGTCGGCGATACCGGCAGCCACGGCGGCCAGGGTCTTAACGGTGCATGGCGCCACGATCATACCATTGTGTCTGAAGGAGCCGCTGGCTGGGGCAGCAAAAAAATCTGCCACATCGTGTTCGTGAAGGCAGGCATCGGGATGCGGCGCATGGCCGCTGGTTTCCTTGAGGCATTCGGACAGGTTGCCTGCAAAGTTCAGTTCGTGTCCCATCACTTTTTTGCCGTCAGCGGAAAGGATGACGTGGAGATCTACCGGCAAGCGCAAAAGCTGGTTTACCAATGTCACCCCGTAAATAACACCCGATGCGCCGCAAATTCCGACGATATATCGGCGTTTCATATTGGTCTCCTGAAAAGTATATTAAAACTAAGAAATGCACTAAACGGAGTCAAGAACGTTTTTTCTTGTTCAACACCAAAAAAATACGTAAGCTCCGGAAAATTAACGTCGCGCAGGTCAGTGACGGGTCCTGGCCGACAGGCTTCGCTGTTCCATTTATTGTAAACATCCTGCGCCGCCAAATGCATTGACCAGTTCCGGTGTCGGCCCTTTGTTGCCATGAAATGGTTGGTGAGCTCTCGAAAGGAGGAGTCTATGACATTGAAATCAATTAAAACCGATACAGCGCCGGCGGCGATCGGGCCTTACTCCCAAGCCATTGCTGCAGGCCCCTGGCGGTTTGTCAGCGGTCAACTCGGTATGAATCCACAAACCGGTGAATTGGTAGCGGAAGATCTGTCCGCCCAGGCCCGTCAGGCCCTTGAGAATCTCATACAAATTGTAGTGGCCGGCGGCTGCACCCTCGAGCAGATCGCCGCCGTCGACGTCTACCTCACCGATATGAGCAAGTTTGCCGAGTTCAATCAGATATACGAGGATGTTTTCGTCGATCACCGCCCCGCCCGGGCCGTGGTGGAAGTCAGTGCCTTACCCAAAGGGGCCGTTGTGGAGATAAAGTGTGTGGCCTTTGCCGGTCAATAGAGACCAACCCTAAGGGGGCCTTTTTTCGCTTTTTGAATTGATCACAAGACAAAGTGTCTTTCCTATCCTCCGCTGGGCACCGAGTAGATTCCGGGCCCTCTTTTAATGGGGCATCCAGGAATCGTCAACACTGAATGGGCACTGATGCGATCCGTGGTTCATGACCGGTTGCCGACAAAAAACGCTGGATACCATTTTTTGAAACAACCAGGGTGCTGGTGTTGATCAATGGGTGGAATTGAAAGGCTTTCGATTCCCAAAGGATTTCATCGATAACGACCTCGACGGCATGCTGGGGATCATTGACAATCGCCAGCAGCGACACCGATCCCGGCTCGATGCCCAAATAATTTTTCAGGTGTTCGGGGGATCCGAACCGGACGCGCCCGCTTTCAAGCACGGCGGGCAAGGCCTTCATATCTATGCGACCGTCACCCGGCACCACCACGAGGAAGTGACGGTCGCTTTTACTGTCGCGAAAAAAGAGATTTTTTGTTTTGGCACCCGGCAGATCAGGTGTCAGGCGATGGACATCGGCCACGGTATAGACCGGTGGATGGTCGAAACGTTTGTAGTCGATACTGTTTTCAGACAAGAACTTAAGTATATCTTTCATTGGATAGGGTTGTCCTTGAGGTGTAAAGCACTGCCCCCGCAGGGGTCGATATCGGTTTCGATGGCTAACGGTTGCCAGAAGGGCTTTGGTGAGTCATGTGCATTATTTATGGGATTATGTCGCCAATGTCAACGCGGGGCAGGTCGGCGGTTTGGCAGCTTCTTGCAGGGATGAATTGACTCATTTTGAAATGTTCGGGTTAGCCTGTATTTTTCACGGGCCGCATTCGTTCATTTGCAAGGCGTACACCTTAGTGAATAGGATCGGATTCCTATGCAGCCAAATATTTATGATGTGATAATTATCGGTGGCGGTATCATGGGAAGCACCACTGCCTATAATTTGATGAAATACGACAACCGCTTGAAAGTTGCGGTGGTCGAAATGGACCCGGCCTATACCCGGGCGTCCACCACTCTGTCGTTGAGCAATATCCGAATCCAGTTCAGCCTCAGGGAGAATATCGAAATTTCCCAATATGCCTTCGAGGTGTTGGAAGGTTTTTCAGAAGAAATGGCGATTGGCGACAACTCCCCGAGTGTGTCTTTTCGAAGGGAAGGCAACCTCTTTCTATTCTCTTCAGAGGAAGAGACTGCCGTCGACGCATCCCTTGGGCTACAACGCGCGCTGGGAGGCACGGTGGAGCGGTTGTCACCGGCGAACATCAAGGACCGCTACCCCTTGTACGTGGTCGATGGTTTTGCCGGCGGGACCTTCGGACCGGAAGACGGCCATTTCGATGCCCACGCCGTGCTCATGGGATACAAATCCAAATCGCGTGACCTGGGCGCGCTCTACTTGCACGACGAAGTGGTGGCCATTAAAACGATTCGGGGTCAGGTTGCTGGCGTCCGGTTGAAATCAGGCACCTGCTTGAGTGCACGCTATGTGGTCAATAGCGCCGGAGCCTGGGCGGCCGATATTGCGCGCAGCGCCGGAATCGATCTGCCTGTGCAGCCGGTGAAACGCCAGGTGTTTGTACTGGATACGAAATTCAAACCCGCTCACCCGCTACCGCTGACGGTACTGCCGACGGGTCTCTATTTTCGATCAGAAACCGGGGGGATGATCTTGCTGGGAAAATCCATGGATGAGGATCCGGCCGGATTTGACTTTACCTGGGATGACAAACGTTTTCTGGAATGTCTCTGGCCGGAACTGGCCGCATTCGTACCGACCTTCGAGACCCTCAAGCTTGTGCGGGGTTGGGCCGGTTTATACGCGGTCAACACCCTTGACGGCAATGCGATCCTCGGTGAGTGGCCCGAGTTGAAAGGACTCTATCTTGCTAACGGGTTCTCGGGACACGGACTGCAACAGGGGCCGGCTGTCGGCCGGTACATTGCCGAGTTAATCCTGAGCAAAGAGGTAACACTAAATCTGTCCAGGTTTGGACCGGAACGGATATTGGAGCGAAAGCCCTTGAGCGAAACAGGCTTGGTGTAGGTCAAGAGACGATGAAACCCGCATGGTCATAAACCACTGCAGGGACAGAAGCGACGATCCGGATATTGTCTTCCGCTAAAGATTTATCTTGCTTCTATATTTTTCATTCCATGTCGATCCGATTGAGAAACTTAAACCGACAGGTTTTGGAAATAACAATTTGGCCAATCTAGTCAAAATTCATTCCATTTTTAAAAATGCATGGTTCTTGAAAAGCCCCGCGACGTCCGGCGCCCTTATGGTTACCGCTGGTGCTGTTCTGATCAGCTTTTCGGCGGTTTTTGTTAAACTGGCGCATGTGAGTCCCACAATATCCGGGGTATATCGAACATTGATTGGTGGAGCGGTACTGTTCATCATTCTGATAATTCGCGGGGAGTCCCTCTGGAAAGGTGGATTCGCTTTCTTGGTGGCCGTTGTCTCAGGTCTAATTTTTGCCCTCGACCTATTTTTTTGGCACAAAAGCATTCACTATATCGGACCGGGACTGGCAACGATTTTGGCGAATTTTCAGGTTTTCCTGCTCGCGTTTTTCGGTGTTGTGGTGCTGGGTGAAAGGATGAGCGCCCGAACGATGATGGCTATCCCGTTGGCTTTTTTAGGTTTATTCCTGTTGGCCGGAATTCATTGGCAACAGCTCGGAAAGGTATACCGATGGGGTGTATTTATGGGGCTGGCCGCCGCCGTGTGCTATGCAGCTTATCTTCTCGTATTGCGTAAGCTACAGTCAATGCCAGAATCCCCGTCGCCGATGGTAAATCTGGCCGTCATCTCTCTGGTCAGCGGTTTCCTGCTTGGACTTGTGGCTTGGCAAAGAAACGAATCGTTCATGATCCCTGACTTACAGAGTCTTCTCAGCCTTGGTGCATACGGTTTGTTGTGCCAGGTTTGCGGTTGGCTTCTTATCACCACCGGCCTGCCGCGTATCCGATCTTCCCTCGCCGGTTTGCTGATCCTGCTGCAGCCCTCGCTCTCATTCACCTGGGACATCTTATTTTTTAACCGTCAGACAGATTTTTACGGAGTTATCGGTGCCTTTATTGCGCTGACAGCCATATATTTAGGCTCTACGGTGAAAGAAACCAAAAAGAGTCGCCATAGACAGTCAACCGGTTGATCGTCCGCATTTTACTTGACAGCTCTGCAATCGGTTGGTATTGGTCGGACCATTTGTCAGCTACTTTATAGCTGCTCTGTTTGTTATAGATGTGCGGCAGCCTTCTCTGCTGCTTCAAGAACAGGCAGCCCCTCAATCTGAAGACGTTTGAATGAGCGTTTTTACGAACCTCAAGCCTTAAATGGAACCGTTGTTTCGAGCTACCAGACAAAACCGGATCTTTCGTGATGTTGTCGACCAGATACAGGAAGCCATCATCGACGGACGACTGAAGACTGGCGACAAGCTACCCGCGGAACGCGAACTCAAGGACCTCCTGCAAACAAGTCGAAGCACTCTTCGCGAGGCCCTGCGGGTTCTGGAGCAGAAAGGTCTTATCGAAATCAAACTCGGGGTGGGCGGCGGTTCGGTGGTCAGGTCTGTCTCTACTGATCAAGTCACGGAAAGCTTGGATCTGCTGATTCGATCGCAGAAAATATCCCTGACCCACCTGGCCGATTTCCGGGAAGGTGTAGAAGGTGAAGTCGTGGCAATAGCCGCCCGGACGGCCAGCGGTCAGAATCTCCGAAATCTGGAGCGGTTGCTCAATAAAGCCAGAACCTCTGCAGAACAGGGCCCGTTGAAGCTGGAGGATTTTTTAAAAGCAGACAAGGATCTGCACCTGGCATTTGCATCCATTACCGGTAATTTGGTTTATATATCGGTGCTTCAAACCATCCACAACAACATTTACCGATATTACGATCGCTATTTGAGTATGAAGGACCGTGAAATAAAAGAAAACTACCAGGATCTTAAAGCGATTGTCGATGCGGTCAAACACCGCCGGCCCGAAACTGCCCGAAAACTGGCCCAACAGCACGTACGTCGTTTTTATGAATACATGCATCAGCATCAGGTAGTTCAGTAAAAATGTCGTAAAGCTAAACGATGCAGATAATATCAACGACTTAGAATATGCCCATTTGGTAAGTGCTATCGATGGTTCATTTAGACATTCAGAAAATCACAGTCAAATTCGGCGGATTGGTGGCGCTGTCAGAATTAAGTTTTACAGTTGAATCCGGCGAGATTGTCGGTTTGATCGGCCCCAATGGCGCCGGTAAAACGACGGTTTTCAACGTTTTGACCGGAGTGTATAAAACAACCGAAGGCGGGGTGCAATTCAGGGACCAAAACATCATCGGCAAACCGCCCCACCAGATTTTTGATCTGGGCATCGCCCGAACTTTTCAAAATATTCGCCTGTTTTCTAACATGACGGCCGTTGAAAACGCCATGGTGGCGCGGCACTGTCGTTCCAAAATTGGGGTCGTCGGGGCGGTGCTGCGCAGCCATTCGCAAAAAAACGAAGAGCAAACGATCCGTGACAAAGCTTTTGAGGCATTGGAATTTATGGGTGTCGGCCAGTTTGCGGATACCGTTGCCCAGAATCTCCCATATGGTCTGCAGCGCCGACTGGAAATTGCCCGTGCCCTGGCGTCTCAGCCCAAACTGTTGCTCCTGGACGAACCGGCGGCTGGCATGAACCCAGCCGAAACCGCAGAACTCATGCAAGACATTGGAAGAATTTCCGAACTCGGAATCGATGTGCTGTTGGTGGAACACGACATGAAGGTGGTCATGGGCGTCTGCCAGCGCATTGTCTGTGTGGATCACGGGGTAAAAATCGCTGAAGGAACGCCAACCGAAATTCAGAGCGATCCCAAAGTGATCGAAGCCTATTTAGGACAACCAGCAAAAAAGTAACTTACAACCAAGGAGGTAAACCATGAAAAAAAGATTTGTGATGATGGCAATTATCGGACTGCTACTGGTCCCGTTTGTAATGTCGACTGCATCCGCCGAGACCCTGAAACTTGGTATGATGGGTCCTCTGACCGGACCGTATGCGGCAGATGGAAACGACATTAAAAACGGTGTTCTTACCGCTATCGAAGTCATTGAGGAAGAAGGCGGTATTCCGGGATTCGATAAAATCGAGCTGTTTCCGCAGGATACCGCTTGTGACCCCAAACAGGCTGTTGCCGCTGCCAACAAGCTGATCAACCTGGAGGTCGTGGGGGTCGTCGGGGCCTACTGCTCTTCTTCGACAATTCCGGCGTCCGAGACATTGGCTGAAGAAAATATCCCCATGCTCACACCGGCCTCCACCAATGAAAAAGTCACCGACCGCGGTCTGCCGTACATGTTCCGCGTCTGCGGCCGTGACGACGATCAAGCGCCCGCAGCGGTTAAATTCATGCAAGAAGCGCTGAAGGCCAAGACGATCTTTATCGTCGACGATAAAACCACCTATTCCCAGGGGTTGGCCGAAGGGGTCAATGCCGCCGCCCAAAAGAGCGGTATCAAGGTTCTGGCCCACGACCACGTCAACCAGGGAGACAAAGATTTTTCGGCCCTGTTGACCAATGCCAAAAGCGCCAACGCCGATGTGCTCTACATGAGCTTACAGAACCATGCCACCGGAAGTTTGATGGCAATCCAGGCCAAACGCCTGGGGCTCAAGAGTATCATTGTATCCCAGGATGCCATGTATCACCCCAATTTCATCAACGTGGCCAAGGATGCAGCTGAAGGGGTGTATGTCACCTATGGTTATACCGACAAGTCAACAGCGGCTTACAAGAACTATGAGAAGAAATTTACCGCCAAATACGGTCAAGTCGGCGCCTATGGGACCTATGCTTATGATGCCGCCATCGTATTGTTGAGAGCCATTAAAGCCGCCAAATCCACCGACCCGGCCAAAATCAAGGCGGAGATCTTGAAGATGGATTTTCAGGGGGCTTCCAAACGCGTCAAGTTCAACGAAAAAGGTGATTCCGGTTCCTCTTACATCGCTTATAAAATCGAAAACGGGGATTACCAACTGTACTGGAACCCTGAAACCGGTTACTATAAGAAGTAAATCCAATTTAACCCAAGGTCACGGTTCGACAAAGCGCGGACCGTGACCACGGCATTTACAAACCAGCGCTCCCTCATTCTATAAAAACACGACGATAAACCATGGAATATTTCATTCAGCAGCTTATTAACGGTCTGACTTTAGGAGGGCTATATGCCCTGATCGCGCTCGGATACACCATGGTCTACGGCGTGATCCAGCTGATTAATTTCGCCCACGGTGAATTTTTCGCCGCCGGTGGTTACATGGGTGTGATCCTGCTCAGTTATCTGGCGGGGATTGGATTTATGGATACCCATCCGTGGATGTGCCTGGGCCTTGCGCTGGTGTTGACCATGACCTACTGCGCATTTCTGGCAATGGCCGTCGAGCGCGTGGCTTACAAACCGTTGCGACACCAGTCACGACTGGCGGCCCTGGTCTCGGCCCTGGGCATGTCGATTTTTCTGTCAAACGGTCTGATGTTGACCCAGGGGGTATTCGACAAACCCTATCCGCTGCAATTCGCCGAGGGCGGCTTCAGCTACGGACTGATCACTGTCAATGTTTTACAGATCCTCATTGTCGCTTTAACCGCGATTCTCCTTGTTGGATTGAACATCCTGGTGTTTAAAACCCGGATCGGCATGGCCATGCGGGCGACGGCTCAGGATAAAGTCATGTCGTCTCTGGTGGCGATCAGTGCCAACCGAATCATTGCCCTGACCTTTGCCCTGGGAGCCGGTCTGGCGGCGGCAGCCGGTATCATGGTCGGCCTTTATTACGGATCCGTCCGCTACGACATGGGCTTTGTCCCCGGCATAAAAGCCTTTGCCGCCGCCGTACTGGGCGGTATCGGCAACATCACCGGCGCGATGCTGGGCGGATTGGTGATCGGCATGGTAGAGGTCTTCGGCGCCGGCTATATCTCCGGCCAGTACAAAGATGTGTTTGCATTTATCATTCTCATCGCGGTGCTCTATTTTAAACCGACCGGTATCATGGGTGAAAATGTCGATGATACAAGAATTTAAAAAAATCTGGAAACTCATGGCTATCGGGCTCATCTGGTTTTTCGTGCTTCTATGGCCCCTGCTTAGCATCCATCCCGACGGGACGCTGTCATTTTTCAAGGCGTTTAAGGTCTGGACCTACGTTGCGTCTGCCGTTGTGATCTGCGTGTTTGTTTATCTACTTAAAAAGAGCGGGTCCTTAAGCGGTATTGCCACCCCGGTGGCCAAGATCCGCGACCGTTTGACGGCCTATGCCGGTACACTGCCCACGTGGATCTGGCTGGTTATTGTCGGCTGTTTCGCCCTGTCCTATCCCATCTACACCGGCCGTTATTCCCAGGATGTGGCCATTATGGTGCTGATTTATATCTGTCTCGGACTGGGGCTCAATGTCGTCGTTGGGTTGGCGGGGATGCTCGATCTGGGGTACATTGCGTTTTACGGTGTGGGCGCTTACACTTATGCGATATTAAACACACAACTCGGTCTGTCATTTTGGATGTGCCTTCCAATAGCGGCGCTTTTTGCCGCTATCGCTGGGTGTATCATCGGTTATCCGACCTTGCGCATGCGGGGCGATTATCTGGCCATCGTGACCCTGGCCTTTGGTGAGATTGTCCGGTTGATTCTCAACAATTGGATGTCGCTGACCAATGGACCCAACGGTATTCTGGGAGTCAAAGCCCCTGCTATTTACATCCCCAGCTTCGCGGGCGGTTTCAGTTTTGAATACTTCTACCTCAAAAAATTATATTATCTTTATTACGTGGCACTGGCGCTGGCCGTGTTCACGGTGATCGCGGTCTACCGCCTCAACTTTTCAAGAATCGGACGGGCCTGGGAATCGATTCGTGAAGATGAAACCGTCGCCGAATTGATGGGTGTCAACACCTTTCTGTTGAAGCTGTTGGCATATGCCATGGGAGCCGTTTTTGCCGGGATGGCAGGAGCCTTCTTTGCTGCGCGCATGCGATTTGTCGCCCCGGAGAGCTTTTCGTTTCTCGAGTCGGCCATGGTACTCTGTATGGTGGTGTTGGGCGGGCTGGCATCGATTCCAGGGATTATCCTCGGTGTCGCAGTCCTGATCATTTTTCAAGAGGCGTTTCGTGATTTAGAGCTCTACCGTATGCTGGTGGTGGGCCTGGCCATGGTGCTAATGATGCTCTTCAGACCGGCTGGCTTGATCCCGGCCAAACGCATGGGCACCCGGTCCGAGGAGAAGGAGAATTAGATGGTGGCCCAGCCGATTCTTGAACTGAAAGACGTCTATTGCAACTATGGAAATATCAAGGCGCTCAAGGGTGTCTCCCTGAAAGTATATCCCGGCGAAATTGTCGCCATGATCGGAGCCAACGGCGCCGGTAAATCCACGACCCTGATGGCTATCAGCGGCATCGTACCGATCGAGAAAGGCGATATCACCTACAACGGTCAATCCATAAAAGGATTGACGGCCGAAGCATTACCGACTCTGGGACTGTGCCAGATACCCGAAGGCCGCCGGATTTTTCCGCGTCTGCTGGTGGAAGAAAATCTCACGCTGGGCGCCTTCTATCGATCGGACAAAGCGGAGATTCAAAAAGATCTTAAGCAGGTGTTTGCGCTATTTCCGATCCTGGAAGAACGACGCAGACAGCAGGGCGGGATCCTATCCGGTGGTGAACAGCAAATGTTGGCCATTGGACGTGCCCTGATGAGTCGCCCGAAATTGCTGTTGATGGATGAACCTTCTTTGGGGTTGGCACCGCTCATTGTCCGGAAAATCTTCGATATTATCCATGACATTAACCAGAACGAAAAAACCACCATCTTGCTGGTCGAGCAGAACGCCAATCTGGCCCTTCAAACAGCTGAACGCGGTTACGTTCTTGAAACCGGTAATATCACCTTGGAAGATCGGGCCGATAAGTTGCTCGACAACCCCAAAATTCGTGAGGCGTATCTGGGCGACTAGATCCCCATTGCAAACGGTCTCAGCGGATACAAATCGCCGGTCATTTGAAATGACGCACGCATCGGCACCCTGCACTCCCATTTCATCAGCTACCCGAATTTCTGATTGAAACATGCCGCATCGGTGATTTACTCATTATCTGCTGTGTTTTGGCGGTTATGGTGTTAAGAAGAAAGATAGAAAGGATGTGGACGGCAATGCAAGCAAAAGAGCGGGATCAGATTGTTGAATCGGCATGTCTATTGGCGGCGGATTGGCAGAACCGCGCCAACGAACTGTTGACCCATGAAGAAAAGGGTATCCAGGAGCAGATGTTACGATTGTTGACCCACCCTTTGGATAAGGTCATTTTAACAAAACTGATCGACCAGAGCTTCCGTTCGCACAACCCGGCGCGCGTTGCGGATCAGGTCAACAGTATCTTGCGTCAGTTCGGTGTGCCCGATTTTTTTACCAAAGTGGACCATCTTCTCGTACAGATGTTTTTGGGGCTCGGGCGGCGTTTTCCGACCTTTACGGTACCCAAAATGATCGACAAAATGCGCCAGAACAGCAGTCGCGCCATCATCGCCGGTGAACCCGACAGCATGCTTGAGCATTTGGAGAGGCGCCGCAGGCAGGGCGTACGAATGAATATCAATCACCTGGGAGAAGCGCTTCTCGGTGAGACAGAAGCCCGGCGTCGTTTGGCGACATACACTGCCGATTTAAAGAATCCGGCCATCGAATACATTTCAGTCAAAATTTCCACCATCTATTCGCAAATCAACCCCTTGGCCTGGGAGCAGACGATCCGTATTCTGATCGATCGGTTTTCCTTGCTCTATCGGACCGCCGCCACTCATTTTTATACCCGCATCGATGGTTCTCAGGTTCCCAAATTCGTCAATTTGGACATGGAGGAATACAGGGATTTACACATCACCAAGGAAGCCTTTCAGCGCACATTAGACCAGCCCGAGTTTAAAAAATACTCAGCCGGTATCGTACTGCAGGCGTATCTTCCGGACTCTTATGACATTCAAAAGCAGTTGACCCAATGGGCTCTAAAAAGAGTCGCTGACGGCGGCAGTCCGATAAAACTTCGAATTGTCAAAGGTGCCAACATGGAAATGGAGCATCTCGAGGCTGCCATCAACAACTGGCCACTGGCTCCCTATGATAATAAACTGGACGTCGATGCCAATTATAAGCGCATGGTGGCCTATGGAATGGATCCGGAAAGAATCCGGGCCGTCAACCTGGGTATCGCCTCCCACAACCTCTTCGAATTGGCTTTTGCCTATGAATTGGGGCACCATAATCGCGTTTCTGACGACTTCTATTTCGAAATGCTGGAAGGAATGGCCGATCACGTTCGTCGGGCATTGTCTGAAAAAGCCGGTGATGTTCTATTATATGCCCCTGTGGCTACAAAGGAAGAATTTATCAATGCGATTGCCTATTTGGTGCGGCGATTGGATGAAAATACGGCGCCGGAAAATTTTTTGCGCTATGCGCCCAAACTGTCCCCCGACTCCAAAGAATGGGCGTTTTTAAAAGAAAAGTTTCTGGAATCCTGCCGATTGATCGATCAAGCCGGTACCCGCCCCCATCGGACCCAAAACCGTATAAAAGAAGAATTTCGGAACAATATAGGCACATACTACGACAATGGTTTTGTCAACGAGCCGGATACAGACTGGTCTCTGGCAGCCAACCGCCAATGGGCCGATTCGATTCGTACTCAATGGATGAAGAGCAATTCCGATGCGCCGATAGAGATCCCCATTGTCATCGATGACCAGCACCTTTTCAATGATCGCCAGATTCGTGATTGCATCGATTCATCGCAATATCACGATCACGTTATCGTTGCACGTTACGCCTTGGCAAATAACGATGATGTGGCGCGGGCCGTGTCGATTGCAAGTGAGGATCCGGACGGGTGGCGTCGAAAGACCCTCAGAGAGCGTCATGCGGTTCTTTCCAGGGTGGCACGACAATTGCGGCAGTCGCGGGGCGATCTGATCGGAGCGGCCGCAGCAAACACCGGTAAGGTGTTCACCGAGGCCGACGTTGAGGTGTCCGAGGCGATCGATTTTGCTGAATACTATCCCTTTTCGGCAATAAATTTTATCGAGCCGGATCATATTGCTGCCCGTGGCAAGGGCGTCGGGTGCGTTGTATCGCCATGGAATTTCCCGATTGCCATTCCATGTGGCGGCATTGTCGCCGGATTGGCCGCTGGCAACACCGTTATTTTCAAACCGTCTTCGGATGCGGTTCTGGTTGCCTGGATGCTGTGCCAGTGTTTCTGGCGCGCGGGCGTATCCAAAAATACCCTGCAGTTTTTACCCTGTTCCGGTGGTCAGGCCGGCCGCAAACTGGTGACCCATCCCGATGTGGATTTCGTCATTCTTACGGGTGGCACCGATACGGGCCTAACCATGTTGTCCGAAAAACCAGCTCTTTTCCTGTCGGCGGAAACCGGGGGGAAAAATGCCACCATCGTCACGGCCGTATCCGACCGTGACCAAGCCATAAAGAATGTTATCCATTCCGCCTTCAGTAACTGCGGACAAAAGTGTTCCGCCACCTCCCTGTTGATTCTGGAAAAAGAAGTATTTGAGGATGAACATTTTAAACGGCAGCTCATAGACGCTGCCGAGAGTATCGATGTCGGGTCGGTCTGGGATTTTCAGAACAAGATGGGCCCTCTGATACAACCACCGGCCGGAGCGCTCAAGCGGGGCATCGAGCAACTCGAACCGGGTGAATCCTGGGCTCTCAAACCGCGCAATCTCGACGGCAATCCCTACCTGTGGACACCGGGAATCAAATGGAACGTCGTACCCGGATCTTTCACCCACACGACCGAACTATTTGGTCCGGTATTGGGCGTTATGCCGGTCGAGTCCCTCGAACAGGCCATCGATCTGGCCAATGCCACCGGATATGGTTTGACATCCGGTCTGGAAAGCCTGGATCGCCGTGAGCAGGACTTCTGGAAGGAAACGTATCAAGGCCGGTAATCTTTACATTAACCGGGGAACGACGGGAGCGGTAACTCTGCGGCAACCTTTCGGCGGTATGGGAAAATCGGCCATAGGGCCTGGGATAAAAGCGGGTTCGCCAAACTACGTATCCCAATTCATGTCGTTTGAAGAGATTGGTTACCCTCGGATCGATGTCATAAAAAAGGATCATGCCTTGCTGCGGCTGGCCCAGGACTGGCAGCGTAAAGCCGACTGGGGGGCATTTCAGGAGTCAACCGCCGATATCTGGAAGACCGTCAGGGCCATCAAAAGCTACCTTTATCATGTCGTGGTTGAATTTTCGCAGGAAAACGACTACTTCCATTTGCGTGGCCAGGATAACATTCTGCGCTATCTACCGGTCGGCAAAGTGATGGTAAGGATCCATTCTGATGACAGTCTGTTCGATGTGCTGGCGCGCGTGGCAGCAGTTCGTATTTCCGGCTGCGAGTTGATGGTCAGCATCGAACCGGCGTTAAATCATCCGGCGGTTGCCTTCCTGAGTTCGGAAGACGGATCAAAACTGGCCGGTAACTTGGCGATAGAGGTACAAACCGACCGGGACGTCATCGAATCAATCCCCAGGGTTCAGCGCATCCGCTATGCCGATCCCGGTAGGGTTCCTGCCGATGTACTCAAAGCGGCGGTGCAAACCGGTTACTATATCGCCCGCTCGCCAGTGCTGATGGACGGTCGAATTGAACTGCTCAATTATTTTGTCAACCAAAGTATCTGCGACGCTTATCACCGATACGGGAATCTCGGGGCAAGAGCGACGATATGACCACTGCCTGCCACCTTGCGTTCTCCGATTGCGAGTATGGCGGCAACTCCCGGTCCCGGTGAATGGCATGGGTTAACCGCACACGTTTACCGCCTTGATCCTGATTGCCCCCGTGATGATCTTTTTGCCCAGCGACTTAAACTAATGCCCATCCATGATTGTTGAGATAATCGATGGGCAAATTTGTAAGTGTCCGATTCATAAATGAGCAATTTCTTCTCTGGGCAAGGCCGCACAAGAGTTTTGACCGCAGGCGTAGCATGGCTACGTTGAGGATCAAGACCCGCGGAGAACGCCGCACAGGGGAAAAAGGGCCATTTATGGACGGACACTAAACTAAGGTGTGCCTCTTGCCTCTGGTCAATACCGTAAAAATATGAAGGAGGGATTTACCGTTGCCTGCGTTGGCATTTGTCTGATTGATGGTTACTATCCTCATTGAACTTACACGATAGGCTGAATTGAGGAGGCGATAATGACCATCAAGGCCCTCATCGTTGTCGATATGCTCAATGATTTTATCGATGAAAAAGGCGCCCTATTCTGTGGTAAGACCGCACGCGATATCATACCGTTCGTTCGCCAAAAAATAGAGAACTACCGTCGCCGGAAAGATACGGTTATTTTTCTTCAAGATGCCCACGACGAGAATGACGCCGAGTTTGAAAAATTTCCACGGCATTGTGTTGCCGGTACCTGGGGCAGCGAAGTTATTCCGGAGCTGGTACCGGGACCCGATGACGTGATCGTGAACAAGAAACGATATAGTGGATTCTATGGAACCCATCTGGATAAAATCCTGGTTGATCGGAAGGTGAAAGCTGTCGAAGTAGTGGGTGTTTGTACTTCCATATGTGTGATGGACACGGTTGGCGGATTGGCCAACCGAGACTACAGTATAACGGTCGCTGTCAACGGGGTGGCCGATTTCGATCAGACATTTCACGATTTTGGCCTCAAACGGATGGCACAACTCTACGGCGCCCATATCGTTTGATTCGGGCCTGGATTAAGCGTTTACAGTCAACCTGCATCTTGGATTCAATCCTCAGGGCGTTTTATCGAATAGACGCAATGAGAGTAGTCTTAATTTGTTTTCCGCGGCAGCGACAGGTATCATGACCGTCAACCATCGACTTGGTCCCCTTTTCACAGATCTCTACG
Organism: uncultured delta proteobacterium; assembly: GCA_963848135.1. Classification (GTDB taxonomy): domain Bacteria; phylum Desulfobacterota; class Desulfobacteria; order Desulfobacterales; family SG8-13; genus JARFQH01. The sequence continues at coordinate 207,505 of CAWKCK010000003.1, read as the reverse complement.
AGCTGACCATGGCCGCCGGTTACTTCGATCGTCGGCTTTTTGATCCGGCCACATTTTCCCTTTTTATCAGGAATTATCCATCGCAGCGCAATTACTTCGTTGCCACCGGCCTTCAGGACGCTCTTTGTGAGTTGGAAGCACTGCGATTCGGGAAAGAAGACATCGCTTTTTTAAACCAGACTGGTCTTTTCAGTGCCGATTTTCTATCCTATCTTAAAAAGCTACATTTTAGCGGGGACGTGTTTGCTCTGCCGGAAGGGACGATATTCTTTGCAAATGAGCCGATCCTTGAAATCACGGCACCGCTGATCGAGGCCCAAATCGTCGAGACATTTTTACTCAATACCATCGGGTTTCAGACCCTGATTGCCTCCAAAGCCGCCCGCTGTATTCACAGTGCCTCAGGACGCCAGCTGATTGATTTTTCCCTGCGGCGGACGCAGGGGCATGATGCTGGTATGAAAGTTGCCCGGAGCACCTTTATCGCCGGTTTCTCCGGTACGAGCAATGTCCTGGCGGGAAAAGAATACGGCATCCCCATATCAGGGACCATGGCGCATTCTTATGTTCAGGCGCTGGGGGGCGATTTCGACGCGTTCTCGGCTTACGCCGCTGCATTTCCAGATAACTCGGTATTTTTGATCGACACATTCGATACCTTGAAGGGGGCATCCGAGGCGGTCAAGGTTGCACTGCAGATGAAAAAAGACGGTCACACCCTCCAGGGGGTACGCCTCGACAGTGGCGATATGAATCGGTTGAGCCAGCAGGTGCGTCACATGCTGGACGAAGCCGGTCTCAAAGAAATTAAGATATTTGCCAGCGGTGGTTTCGATGAGTTTAAAATTGACGCGGCCTTGAAGGGTGGAGCGAAGATTGATGCCTTTGGTGTCGGGACCAACCTTGGCGTGTCGGCAGATGCACCTTCTGCGGATATCGTATATAAGATGGTCCGCTACGGCCGGCGCAATGTCCGTAAATTGAGCTCGGGCAAAGAAACCCTTGGTGGTGAAAAACAGGTTTTTCGTTGTCGCAATGCGAACGGATTTTACCGGCAAGACACGATCGGTTTACGTAACGAAGCCTTCAGCACAGGGTCGGCACTGCTTGAGCTCGTCATGGAATCAGGCCATATGGTTCGGTCCCATCCATCTCTTGAAGATATTCGCCTGGCATTCAAGGAAAACTTTTCCTGTTTATCAGGTACTTACAAAGATCTGGCGGCCAGCAAAGTTTATCCGGTCGAGATCTCTCCTCACCTGCAAAAGCTCCAAAAAACCATCGTTTGAAAATGATCATGATTTTTACCTTCCAGCCTCACATACCATATAAGACATATATCAGAACGTGCCTTGATCATTTGAATTGAGTTAATTCCTGCCATTGCTTGCATTCGACGGTTCGGTTTAAAATTTACTCAAGGAAATTCGATATGATGACGATATCCAGGGTAGACTTGTCGTTGTGCGACACACTCATACGACAGAATTCGCAACCTCTGCATCATTGCATCAATTGTCAACTCAAATGAATAGAGGGGAAAATAACCAAAGGGAGTGATACTGATGATGAATCCGGAAGGGATTGTCTTTTTCGATACCCTGGGTTTTGGATGGGTCCTGGATGTGAAGCAGATTAAGAAGATTTTTCCGGACATCCTGCAACCCATACCGGACGTCGACAAGACATTTAAAAATATATTCAGAGAAATAATAGCCAGTTAGGTAAATTGCAACGGTCCTGGCAGTGTTTTTTTCGGTGCGTTTTGAGTTTAAGTTTTCCAAAGAAATACCGATACTGTTTATTGAACCGAATGGATGACCCTCTCAGGGTTAGCGATCTGCAGGCAACAAGAGGAATTTCATGGACATAGCGACAATCATCGGACTATTTGGCGGGACGATCCTGGTCATTCTGGCCGTTGCCGTCGGTGGATCGGCCCTCATCTTCATTAACATCCCCGGTGTGCTGATTGTCATCGGCGGTACACTGGCCACCTGTTTCATCAAATTCTCGATGAAAGATGTGATCAATTCGGTGAAGGTGGTCATGAAGGCATTTATGGTCAAGCTCGATTCGCCGGAAGAGCTCATAACCAAGTTGGTGGAATTTTCCAAGATTGCCAAAAAGGAAGGTTTGATCGCGCTTGAGAATCAGAAGGCCGGGGATGCTTTTTCTGCCAAGGCCGTTCGCTATTTGTCCGACGGGTTAGATGAAAAACTGATTTCAGATATGCTTGACAAGGATATCCGCCAGACGATCCAGCGCCACATGATCGGGCAGAACGTCTTTCGGGGTATGGGCAGCTCGGCACCGGCCTTCGGGATGATCGGGACATTGATCGGCCTGGTGCAAATGTTGGCCAGCATGTCCGACCCCTCCAGTATCGGGCCCGCAATGGCCATCGCTCTTCTGACGACCCTCTATGGTGCCCTGGTGGCCAACCTCGTCTGCTTGCCGATTGCCGACAAACTTGCTCTTCGCAGCCAACAGGAACAGGAAAACCGCCAGATTGTCCGGGAAGGTGCCATCGGCATCGCCCAGGGCATGTCCCCCATGGTTCTCGAGGAGGCCTTGAGAATCTATCTCGCACCCAAGGACCGCCAGAAAGGGAGCCCGGACAAGTCCAACAAGAAGGCCAAAAAATGAGTGCGCCCCTCGACATACAAAACGCCGTTGTAGAGGAGGGTGCCCCGGCATGGGTCGTCACTTTCGGCGATCTCATGAGTCTGCTCCTGTGCTTTTTCGTATTGTTGCTATCCTTTTCGGAGATGGATAAAGCCAAATACAAGGAGGTCTCAGGTTCGTTGGCCAAAGCCTTTGGTGTCCAGCACAAGGTCAGGGCGTTTCAGGTCCCCAAGGGGGTCAAGATGATCGCCAAGGATTTTGACCAGGAACTGATTCCAAGCAAACCGCGCGAAGAATTCGTTAACATCCAAAAAAAGGTTGGGGTGCAGCTCAAAAAGGAAATCGAGACCCAGTTCCAGGAGATGAAAGAACTGATTCAGGTGGAGGTGGGTGAGAAAGAAGTGGCTATCCGATTAATGGGCGAAACGGCCTTCGATTCGGGCAAAGCGGAAATCAAGGAACAGATGGTGCCGTTGCTGTTAAAAATTGGCAGCGTGCTTGCCGAAACCAATGGTGGTGACATCATCATTGCCGGTCACACGGACAATGTTCCTCTCAATAGCGGCCCTTACGGGTCCAATTTGAAGCTATCAATTGCCCGTGCGGCCACGGTGGCCGAATTTTTATTGGCAAAGTCGGCGATAACGCCAGACCGCGTTTCGACCATGGGCTTCGGTAAATACCGTCCAATGGAATCGAATGATACCACCGAAGGCCGCAAGCGCAACCGCCGGGTCGAAATCGTCTTGCGGGCCCCTGAACCGGAGACATCGCATGCCCCAGGAAATGCCGGCCCAAATTTGATTGATAACAAGGCTTTTTTTACGATATCGGAATAAGACCCAAGCGGCCGGTCGTTTTGGTCGGAGTTCCTGGAAAGGAATTTCTGCTGTTCGATTTACACTTGATTTAATTCTGGCGGCAGGATGCTTTGAGACGGGGGAATGGATTTTCCATTCCCCCGTTTGCTTTTAGAAATACCAGGTGAGACCCAGGGTGGTGCTCCATTCGCTCAGTTTCGATTCGAGCGTAATGGCGTTGAAGGCCGATGTTTCTTTAATGGTTTGTTGCGGCGCATACATTAATGACAGGTTCAAGGCGAGGCTGTCGGTAATTTTAAAACCGACACCGCCGGTGATGTGGTGTTCCACAATTGCTGGAAACCCGATGATGCGAAGGGTTTCATAGCCGACACGGTTGACGGGCGTACCTTGAACATCGACGGTGTTGGTCGGATCGAACGGGTTGGGGTTCCACCCGTTGTGAACCTTGACCGGGCTTTTGCCGTAGTTGTAACCGAGACGCAGGGCCCACTTTTCGGCCGGTTTCCATTGGGCTCCCAGGCCGAAGACCCATTGATCTTCCCAGTCAAAATCCTTGTAACCATCGGCACTGCTCCAGCCGAGCCAACGGGCATAACCTTCGAAGAGCCATTGGCTGTTGGGTTCGAAGGAAATCCCGCCTTGGACCCTCCACGGGGCTTCCAGCTTCAGATCCTGATATTCGCCGGCGGGATTCCCGAATTTGGATACGTTCTTGTGGTTGACCTTTTCCGGGGTGGTGAATGAGAAGCCGAAGTTGAATTTGTCCCAATGGTAGAGGGCGCCCAGCTGTAGCCCTACGGTGTAACCCGGGGAAGCACCCTCTCCCAGGTCGAGGCTCTGCCAGACGATCTCGAATGAGGCGCCGACCGAAAAATTCGGGGTAATCAAATAGGCCAGGTTCGGAGCCATTTTGAGCACCTGCAGTTGGGTGTAAACCGCTGAAAAGGAAGCCCCCGGCGGCGCTGGTGGAGACGGCAGTGGCATCAGCGAAAAGTCGATATTCGTGTTTTTGTAGTCAACGCCCAAACCGGAAACGCCATACATGCCGGCACCGAAGCGCCACTTTTCGTTGATGGGCATTGTGACGGCGATGGCCGGAATCACGGAGGGCGGCAGTTTGCTGTCGGCGCTGCCGGAAAATCCGGGCAGGCCGTAATTCACATCGCCCTTGACAGATGGTACAAATACCGTACCGGCAAAATCGACGGATGAGCCCGGGCAGTAGGGTCCAAAACACATGGCCGCCGGGTTGGCGAAGATCGCGCTGGTTGCATCTTGAGGGGCGGCAACCCCGGCACCACCCATGGCGCGGGAAATCGGACCGACACCGATCAGATTGTCGCCGTTGGTGGCATGTGCGGCGGGCCCCAGAACCAGTACAACTGAAAAAATAAACAGAACGGCAAATGTCTTTCTCATCATCTCCTCCATTTTACGATGTCTTGTTTGTCTTTAGATTGCCAGTCTGAAAAACGTGTGTGCACCTCCTTTGCTGAAGAATTCAATGCCAATGCTTCCAGGTTGAAATACGACCAGATTCTTACGATGACGCGGCCTCCTTGCCGGCACCGATCAGCGCGTCGGCAACCATCGAGGAGAGGAATTCCACGCGAACACCCATTTTATAATGGTCGTTGAGATTGCTGAGTTGGGTGTGGCAATTCTCACAGGCGGTAGATAAAATTGCGGCACCGGAGGCTTTGACCTGGTCGACTTTGACCTTGGCCGATTTCATGCGAAAGTCGAGCGTTTCCTCACCCAGGGCCACCAGTCCGCCGCCCCCGCCGCAGCACCAGTTGTAACGGGGCTCTGTGGTCATTTCCCTGAAATTGTTGGTCAACTGCCGCAAAATATAGCGGGGCTCATCGCTCACCCCGGCGTTTCGGGCAATCTGGCAGGGGTCGTGATAGGTCACCGGTTCCGTGAACATGGTTTTGTCGACTTTGATACGGCCCTCACGCAGGTAACGGGCGTGAACTTCGGTGATGGCGGATACCTTGAAAGGCTGCTTGCCGGCGAGCTGCTTCATGATCCTGAAAGCTGTACCGCATTCACAGACACAGACTTCCTTGACCTTGAGTCGGCGGGCTTCGTTGACGATGCGATCGAGGATCAACTGGGTCTTGGTCGGGTCACCCACGAAGGCGCCGAAATTGACCGCTTCAAAAAAACTCAGGGTCCAGTTCTCATCGGCAGCATTGAAGATCGCTGCGGCCGGAATAATGGAATGGGCGCCAGCCAAGGCCACGTAGAGAAGGTCGGCCCCTTCCACATCCACCGGAATGGCAGATTTGCCGGCTTGCGTGCGCCATTTCTCCACGACGTCCTCTTCCAGATGCTTGATCCCGGTAAGAAAGTTTTCTTTGTAGAACTCAAACGATTTACCTTTTTCAACAGAGGTATCGGCCAACAAGGTTAGTATTTCCGGTTCGGCATCGGCACCGATCAACAGCAGCTTGGCAATGGACATGAGCATTTGGGTATCGATACCGAAAGGGCAATACACCATGCAGCGCCGGCAACCCGTGCAGGAATACGCCGCCTCATAAAGCTCTTCGATGGCCATGTCGTTGAGCTCTTTCGCCTCTCCTACCGAAGGCCAGAATTTTCCGCGGGTCTTAAAATATTTTTTGTATAATCGTCGCACGATCTCGTGGCGGTAAGCGGCGATGTATTTGGTATGCCCTGTCGATGCATAAGCGTGGCAGGCGTCGGTACATGTTCCGCAGCGGGTGCAGGTTTCCAGATAATAAGTCATCGTCCGGGTGATTTTGCTGCGAAAGAGTTTCAGCAGTTCCGCTTGGGTCTTGCTGTCCATTTTAATCAACCTCTTCTCAGTTTGTTCATAGGGAGTGACAGAATTGAATGCATCAGTTGGCTAAAAGGAAAGACGATTAAAAACAGATTGGCGAAGAATACGTGCAGAACAAGCATGAAGGAATGGCCGGAAAAGGTTGTGCTGTAAGGCAATTCCGGCTTGAAAATCAGCAGGCTGAACATATAGGTGCGATAATCTTCTACCGTCATCTCTCCGTATTCATACCAGCTTCGCGCCCAGTCCATTTCGCTGCCGAAAATAACGATCAAGAAGATCAGAACCAGGAGATAATAATCTTCTGGAACCGACAGATCTTTCACCGGAGAGATAAAGCGCCGGAAAAGAAAAAAGAGCAGACAGACTGCGATTATCAGCCCAACGAAACCATTCCCCAAAAATATTTCATGCGGAACAATCTGGAAGATACCGATATCCGCAATCAGTTCCAGGTGGCCGATGAACAGGAGGATCAGGCAGAGATGAAAAGACATCAGAAACAGCCAAAGCAGCGGTTTGTGCCGCAGAACCGTGGGGAACAGAAATGTATCGTATAGTGCCCACAGCCATTTCGGGTTTTTGGAAGGATAGATTTGTTGGGTAGAGGGCAATTTGGGCTGTTGCCAGATCGAAATGACGCGATAGACGCTTCCCAGAAAAAATACCGCAAAGGCGATGTAGACCATCGGTACCAGAATAAAATACATGACGGTTTGCACAGCGGCCTCCTTGTTGTGAGCCAGAAATGGGGGACCGGTCCTCCCTTTCGGCGATACCGGTCACCCCGACAGATATTAGGCGACGCGTTTGATGAAAAACTTGATAATTTTACCGTCTTGTTCGGTTTTCAGGATTTCATTGCCGCTTGTTCGGGCCCATGCCGGGAAATCGGTCAATGAACCGGGATCTGTCGAATGGGCCTCTATCACCTGCCCGATTTCGACTTCCTTAATCCCCTTGCTGACCTTTACAACCGGCATGGGGCAGGGCAATCCTTTTAAATCCATTACTTTGTCAGCCTTGATTACTTCACTCATAATAACGCCTCCTGATTTTTTGATTTCAATTCGATTTATATAAACAGTTGTATGCGGCTGTTGCCTGCTTCTTCCAGAAATTTGGCCACACCGCAGAAGGTTAACCCTTCATAGTCGATCATTTCCTCACGTTTAAAGCCCATCAAATCCATGGACATTTCACATACGAATATCTTCACGCCCAGTTCCTCGGCCATCTCCAGCATCTGTTCAAGCGAAGCAACGTTTTTCTTTTTCATCAATGATTTCATCATGGCCGTTCCCATGCCGGCCATATTCATCTTCGATAATTTCACTTCGCTGGTTCCTTTGGGTAGCATTGTGCCAAACATCTTGCTCATGACATCCTTACCGCCCACGGCCTTGTTTTTGTCCCTAAGAACCGGAGTGCCCCAGAATGTAAAGAACATCACCGCTTCCATTCCCATCGCCACAGCACCGGTAGCGACCACAAATGACGCCAGGACCTTGTCCAGATCGCCGCTGAAGACGATCATGGAAACTTTGGGTTCGGTCGCTTTTTTATCGAGAATATCGATACGGCTTTTGAGTACCGCCAGCTGCTCTTCAATTTGTTGCAGGCTGACATCATTTTGCGGGATGATTTTTTCGGCTTGTTGCATGGTGTCCTCCATTTGTTTATGGTGTTATATAAAATAAAGGTATAATTACAATTAATTGTGTCATTTTTTCTATTATTTGGTATATAGCATGAACATTATCTGCATAGTCAAGACCTTTTCCCGCAGGATTTTTCCCGGAAGCAGATCCGTCGGTGATAATTGTGTACCGGTTTCTATCGTGTCGGCTTACACCATAAGTTCTTTTGCCGCTTCCATGGACGACTTGAGCAGATCGAGATTGATGAGCAGGAGTTTTCTTTGTTCGGGCGGGATCTGAAGCAGCACCTGTTCATGGACGTCGTTCATAAACTGTCTTATATCGTTAAGTTTTTTTTGGCCTTTGGCAGTCAGGCTCAGCAGTCGCACACGAGAATCTTCCGGATCCTTTATACGCTGAACGAAGCCCTTTTTAATGAGACCGGTAATGATAATCGAAATCCGACTCTTCACCACATTCATTTTCTGGGCGATACCTTTGGGTGTCAGGTAGCGCTCGTTCCCGAATAGCAGGAGGCAACGCAACTCGGCATCAGGTAGGTCAAACCTGTCACTCTGATACTGCATGCGCTCCTGGCAGCACTGGTACAGGCGACTCACGAGGACTTGAAATTGCTCCAGTTGAAAAGGCGTGATATCTTGAATGCGGCTGGACAAATTATTGTTCATGGTGTGAACCATACAAAAGAGATGCTGCCGTGTCAAGTTTTTTTAATAAAATGCGCCTAAATTTTATTGTTAATAATATAGGTATTTTATATTAATAAAGGAGGGTTCGGAGTGTCTTTTGTGTGGGATGACTTGTTAGTCCATTGAGAATCGGGTTGGACGGACAGCCTTCAAAATGAGAGACCGGCCTCGAAAAACGGGCCGCTGATATCCGCGTCGATAAGCACGCCTTGGTAGTCTATATCGAACTTGTCGTATCGGTATCCGCCAGCAGCAAAAACGTGATCCAGAACGTTCCAACGGATACGGCCGACAATACTGAATGCTTTGTTGGCGCCGAGTGCCATCCCCCGACCTTCAGCTTCCAGAGCCAGCGCATTTAAGGGGTGAAATTGTAACGCACCAAAAACCATCGGAATCGGGACAATGAAGTTTTTCGAAACCTTACCAAGCTGCTCGTTCTCGATGTTTCCATCGAAATCGATTGTGCGGACATTGAGGCCAAGGTCAATGTTGAGGGTGTCGGCCGTTAAGGTCTTGACAAGTGGAATGTCGTAATAAAGGGTCAGGTCAAGTTCGTTGATGGTGATTTGAGAATTAAATTTTCTTCCGGCGCTAAAGATCTTATCATCAACATTAAATCTGATGTTCGTGTTGTCTGCACCTTCGAATTCTGCTGGGATGGCCATGACATAAAGATTCGGGAAAAAACGTGGGAATTCAAAAACCAATCGGCCATTCGGTCGATCTTCCTGATAATATTCAAGCGCTTTTGCGATTTTAGTGACACTGGTCGAACCGGGCGGAGTATTCGCAATTTCACCTTGCGATGGAAGCGGCCATCCCCGTTCGCCAAGATTCAAACCTAAATCACCGGCTATCAGTGTCGGGGATTGCCCAAGAAATAAGAAAAGACATATGAATGATACGATTTTCTTCATTATTCCCCCATGAGTGAATATGAATTCCCTCTCATGAGTGGACGTTTTACCGACTAACTTCGGGAGTCGATTGTTGGTGCTGCGCCCGCTCTCCCGATGCCTGATCCTGGCAAAAGGAGTGGTTCCATCTTAACAAACCCACAGACTAGTGTCAACCAAACGTATTTTAATGTATTACAATAAGTATGCGCTTACTCTTCTTAGGCTCTGACAATAGGTGCAAGGGGAGTGCCGGGATCAGTTCAAAGGGTACGGTCAGCCGGAAGCGAAATATCGATGAGAGATTGTCTGCTAAATGCCCAGATACGCTTTTCTGACATCTTTGTTTGCCAGCAGGTTATCGGATGAGTCCGACAGGGTGATACGGCCGGTTTCCATTACATACCCCCTATCGGCCACCTTCAGCGCCAAGTTGGCATTCTGCTCGACCAGAAAAATGGTGGTGTTGTTTTCGGTATTGATCTTTTTTATAATGTCGAATATTCGCCGAACAATGATCGGCGCCAGGCCCAGAGACGGCTCGTCCATCAGCAGCAGACGCGGGCGGGCCATCAGGGCGCGTGACAATGCCAGCATCTGCTGTTCACCGCCGCTGAGCGTGCCGCCGGCTTGGTTGCGTCGTTCGGCCAGTATCGGAAAGAGAGAAAAAATATACTCGGTGTCCTTTTTGACGCTATCCTTGTCCGGACGCAAGAATGCGCCCATGTCGAGGTTTTCCATCACCGTGAGGTAAGGGAATATTCTGCGGCCTTCCGGAACCTGGCTGATTCCAAGGTTGACAACCTGGTTGGGCCTGAGGGTCTGTATCGATTGGCCCATGAATAGGATGTCGCCTGATCGTGGTGGTGCGATGCCGCAGATCGACATCAACGTTGTACTTTTTCCCGCTCCGTTGGCCCCGATGAGGGTGATGATTTCGCCTTCCGAGATCTCGATGCTAATACCTTTCAAAGCATGAATGTTGCCGTAATATGTATGGATGTTTTTGAGTTCAAGCATCGATCTCTTCTCCAAGGTAGGCCTTGATCACTGCAGGATTGTTCTTGATTTCCTCCGGTGTTCCATGGGCGATCCTCTTGCCGTAATCCACTACAAATATCCGGTCTGAAAGGCTCATCACCAGTTTCATGTCGTGTTCGATCAGCAGGATGGATATTCCTTCCTCGCGACGAATTTTTATAATCAGTTCGTCCAGGGCTTCCGTTTCTTTTGGGTTCATGCCGGCTGCGGGTTCATCAAGCAGCAATATGAAAGGCTCAGTCGCCATGGCGCGTGCGATTTCCAGGCGACGCTGGGCGCCGTATGGAAGGTTCATGGCGTATTCATTGACAAACTGTTCCAGTCCGATTTTCTCCAGAATGTGGTAACTGTCTTCCACCACCTTTTTTTCTTCTCGCATGGTGGACGGCGGTCGAAAGACGGCCCCGGCGATACCCGATTTCAGGCGGCAGTGCCGGCCGACCATTACGTTTTCAAGGACCGTCATTGTCGGAAACAGCCGGATGTTTTGAAAGGTTCGGGCCATGCCGGCTTCGGTCACCTTGTTGGGTTTAAGCCCGTTTAGGCGGAATTTCGTCTTTCCCGACGGTTGAATGGTCATCTCGCCATCGGTGGGCGGGTAGATGCCCGTAATGCAGTTGAAGAAAGTTGTTTTACCGGCGCCATTGGGACCAATCAGCGCAACGATTTCCCCTTCCAGTATATCCAGATCCACGTTGTCCAGGGCGCGCAGTCCGCCGAAGTCCATGGTCAGGTTATTCACGTTCAGTATTGGGTCCATAAATCTATACCGCTGCGAGAGATAAGGTTGCTATTCGTTAAGGCCCTTAAATTTGTAGGTTCGCCGTACTTCACTGATGATGCCGCCGGGTCGGAAAACCATCATGGTCACGAGGATAAAGCCGAACAGGAGCATCCGGTATTCCGAAAAGGCCCTCAGATATTCGGGAAGAAGAATGAGGACTAAGGCACCGAAAATGACGCCCACAATCGATCCCATTCCACCGAGCACCACGATGCACAGAATGTTGATCGACTCCCAGATGGTGAAACTGGCCGGATTGATAAAAGTGGTTTTGGCGGCAAAAAGGACACCGGCCATGCCGGCCCAGGTCGCACCCAGAGCGAAAGCGGTCAGTTTGGTTTTGGTGCGGTCTATCCCCATGGCCTGGCAGGCGACTTCGTCTTCCCGCAAAGCAATCCAGGCTCTTCCGATTCGCGAGTCTTTGAGTCGATTGACGACAAAAATCGTGAAGATCACGAGGGCAATCAACAAAAAATAGATAAAAATAGTGGATTGCTCCAAATTCATCTGGATTCCGGGCAAACTGGGGCGTGGAATATTGGCGATGCCGCTGGGACCGAAAGAAAACGCGTTCCAGTTTTCAAGGACCAGGCGGATAATTTCCCCGAATCCCAAAGTGACAATGGCTAGATAATCCCCCCTGAGCCGCAGGACCGGATAGCCGAGAAGGATCCCGAAAAGGGCACCCATTGCTGCCCCGATAGGCAGGGCCAACCAGAAACCGAGCCCGAAGTGGTAGTTGAGCAGGGCGTAGGTATAGGCACCAACGGCGTAGAACGCCACATACCCCAGGTCGAGCAGCCCGGCCAGCCCGACCACGATGTTGATACCTAAGCCGAGGATGATGTAAATAAGGGCATTGATCATAATGTTGGTCTGATACATGCTGAAGACAAAGGGGTAGGCAGCAGCGAAAACAAAGATTGCAAAAAGCAGCGGCAGGTAGACCCTGCGGTCGCCCATGATCCGCTGATTGATAGTCATCCGGTCTTGTGTTTCCTCGGCCTGACTGGTTTTGCTCCCCAACTCTTTGCGCCGTAATAAGTAACGCCAGAGAAAGGATAAAAAGAAGCTGCCGACGCCGACAAACAGCATGTTTTCCCAACGCCATTCCACCCGGTTGTAGATGGTGTTGACACGGATGACCATGATCGGGAAGGTCAAAAAGACAAACCAGAGCGAGATCAGAAACGATTTTTTAATTTCTTCAAAGTTAATCAATTTAATCGTCCTATCACCATGGATGTGTATTCACTTGAGCCTGTTCGTCCGGATACCGGTCATACTTTTTCCGATTCCGAGCGCCCCAGGATGCCCGAGGGCCTAAAAATTAGAATGAATACCAGGAACAGAAAGGCGAAGACATCCTCGTAATCACTGGAAATGTAGCCCGTAAAAAAACTCTCGGTCCACCCCAGAACCAGACTGCCGAGAACCGCTCCCGGGATACTGCCGATACCGCCTAGAACAGCAGCCACAAACGCTTTGATGCCCGCTATGAAGCCGATGTAGAAGTTGATCTGGCCGATATGGGAGGCAATCAGAACGCCACCGATGGCGGCCGTGGTCGATCCGACGATAAAGGTGATCGATATGACGCGGTTGACGTCTATGCCCACCAGCATGGCCATTTCCTTGTCTTGGGAAACGGCGCGCATGGCTTTTCCGGTGCGGGTGAATTTGATCAAAAATGTCAGCAGAACCATGACGATTGCGGTTGTTGAATAGATAACGACTTGGGAGGATCGAACAATATGCTCCCAGGGCTCGAGCCACTCAAAATCGGGAATCAACGCCGGAAATGGCAAAAAGTCCGATGTCTGGGCCAGAAGCACATAGTTTTGCAGGAAAAGCGACATTCCGATCGCGCTGATCAGAGCTGAGAGGCGCGGGGCATTCCGCAGGGGTTTATAAGCGATTTTTTCGAGCGTGTATCCGTATGCTGCCGAATAGATCAGCGCCACGGCTGCGGCAATGAATAAGATGGCCACTGAATTCCAGCCCATGAGTGTCAATACGCCGGTGACGATGAGGGCTGTAAAGGCACCGATCATATATATCTCGCCGTGGGCGAAATTGATCAACTGGATGATCCCGTAGACCATGGTGTAGCCCAGTGCTATCAGGGCGTAAATGCTTCCACGCGTGAGACCCGCCAGAAACAACTCCACGAAGTAGTCGAAATCCCAGAACATATGATTCCTCGTTCAGATGGTTCTATTAAATTTCCATGGCGCCTTGTGCAGCTTGGGTTCGTGTCCCTGCCGCCGGTCGCGGAAGGTATCCAGGGATAATTCTGTGGAATCTCAACTTGAAACCGGGCAGTGCCGGATGGTTGGCGCGATAAAAAATTCAGGGGGAAGGCGTTGTGCCTGTCCCCCCAATTTTGTTGCATCACGGTTTACTTCTCTACATATTTGCCGTTTTCGACCTGATACATGGAAAAGCCGACACCGATGGCATCGCCTTTATCGTCAAAACGGATCTTGCCGACCGGGGTTTCGACGTCATTGGTCTGAAGGGCTTTTCGCAGCGCGTCGTAATCGGTTGAGCCGGCTTTATCGACGGCATTGAGCAGTGCCAGGGTGGCCGCATACGCCTGCGGAAAGAAGGCTCCAGGGTCTTCCCCATAGGCTTTGCGGTGCTCTTCGATCGCTTCCTGATACATGGCATTGCTGGACAGGTCTTTGGGACCGGTGGCGTAAACGCCTTCGGCATATTTACCCGCTACTTTAATGAAGGTATCGTCTTTGACGCCGTCATCTGAGATAAAGAGGGTTTTCATTTTTTTCTTGCGCATTTGGGTGACAATTTTCGAGGCCTCAGGGTGGTAGCCGCCGAAAATCACCGCTTCTGCACCCGATTGTTTGATTTTTTGAACCACGGCAGAGTAGTCAACCGCACCCGGGGTGATTCCCTCATAGAGGACAACCTTGGCCCGCGGATCCTTCTCCAGGTATAACTTGGCGAATTCTGCCAAACCCTTGCCGTAGTCTCCTTTGTCGTGCAGCACGGCGATATTCTTAACCTTCAGGACATCGAGTGCAAAGTCGACTTCCAGTTGGGCCTGGGCGTCGTCAGAGGCAATTGTACGATAGAAATTGGGATAATCTCCGCTCTGGGTCAGCCCCGGATTAGTGGCCGATGGTGACATGGCGAGTTTTTTGGCATCCTTGTAGATTCCAAGGGCTGCCTTGGTGGCACCACTGCAGATATGCCCCAGAACCACATCGGCATTCTCTGAGATCAGCTTGGTGGCCGTATTGGTGGCGATTTCGGGTTTGCAGACATCGTCTTCGACAAGCAGTTCGACCTGTTTGCCCATGACGCCGCCTTTGGCGTTGATCTTCTTCACGACAAGCTCCGCGGCTCTGACGGTGGGAATACCGTATGAGGCCAGATCACCGCTGTGGGGGCCGGCGACACCGAGTTTGATGGTGTCGGCCGCTATGCCGCTTCCTGACAATATGAAAACCAGAAATACGCCCAAGATAGCCTTTGCAAACGTCTTTTTCATAAACATCTTACTTTCCTCCTCTTGGTGTGTAATAACGATAAAAACCAATCCCTCCCGCTTGAGATTATGTGTTTATAGAGCGGATGTCCAGATCTAGTCAAGCGCGAATTTGTTTTTTCTGGGGCAAAAAAATATTGCCGTTTTAGGAGCTTGCCTGTATGAGTGCTGGAGTTGCCTAATTGGTGAGTCGTCAAATCCGAGGGAGAGGCGTACAGTGTGAAAAAGATCGGTATCATCGTTAAAGCGGATCCGGCTGTCAGCCGGAAAGCGGATGCGCTGGAACATTGGCTGGTCGGCAAAGGGGTGGAAACCCTTCGGAGGGAAAGCCGTCCGCCCCATACTGGCCAGCTGGGCGAGAACACTGAAAGGGCGCCCGCTGATTTGGATTGCATTCTGGTGCTTGGCGGGGATGGTACCTTTCTGAGCGCCGTGCGTTGGATCGGCGATCAGAACATACCGATACTCGGGGTCAAGTTCGGTGAGGTCGGTTTCCTGGCAGAGATTGCCGAAGATCGCCTCCATGCAGTCGCAGAGACCATACTGAACGACACAATTTCGACTCAGCCCCGCATGCGGCTGCTCGTCAAAGTGATCCGCCAAAAGAAGGAACGCGCGGTCGAGACGGTGCTCAACGACGTCGTAATCAACAAGGGGGCCCTGGCCCGGCTGGCCCACATTGAAACCCGCATAAATGATCGATACCTGACAACTTACCGGGCTGATGGTCTCATCATCGCAACGCCAACCGGATCAACCGCCTACTCACTGGCCGCCGGCGGACCGGTGATCCATCCCACGGTGCCGGCTGTGGTTATGACCCCTATCTGCCCGTTTACCCTGACAAACCGTCCGTTAATAATCCCAGATACAGCCACCGTGACGATCAATCTCGCTGAAAGATCGTCAGACATCATGCTCACCTTTGACGGTCAGCAGGGCCTCCCCATTGATGACCGGGACACGATTGTGATCAGCAAATCGCCTTATCCGATCTACCTGATATCAGAGCCGAACCAGAATTATTATGATGTTCTCAAGGCCAAACTGAGGTGGAGCGGTGGTCGAACCTAACAGATCTCCCTCGCCGGACGTCCTGCCTGAAATGGGTTCAACTCCTCCGCTTGTTATGTCCCCGTCTCCCAGGATGACAGGTATTTTTTCTGCTGTGCTGTCAGGGTATCTATTTTCGCCCCCATCGCGGCCAACTTTTCCTTCGCTATCTGCTGGTCGATTTTTTCCGGCACCGGATGAACATTTTTAGAAAGACGGCTATTGTTTTTGACCATGTATTCGATGCTGAGTGCTTGGTTGGCGAAACTCATGTCCATGACACTCGAGGGATGCCCTTCGGCCGCAGCAAGGTTAATTAAGCGGCCATCGCCCAACACATTAATGCGGCGACCGTTTTTAAGTACATATTCTCTCACGAAGGGGCGGATGCTGCGCTGTGATTCCGAGATGGACTGAAGACCCTCCAGGTCAAGCTCAACGTTGAAGTGTCCCGAGTTTGAAACGATGGCGCCGTCTTTCATGAGCTGAAAGTGCTCCTTGCGGATGACGGCAATGTTGCCCGTCAGGGTGCAGAAAAAATCTCCGACCGCGGCCGCTTTGCGAATAGGCATGACCAGGAAACCGTCCATAACCGCCTCGATGGCGCGCAGGGGGTTGATCTCGGTGACAATCACGTTGGCGCCCAGGCCGCGGGCGCGCATGGCCACGCCTCTGCCGCACCAACCATAGCCGCAGACGACGAAGTTGGAACCGGCGAGCAGGCGGTTGGTGGCCCGAATGATTCCATCGATCGTGCTTTGTCCGGTTCCGTACCGATTGTCAAAGAGGTGTTTGGTTTGGGCGTCGTTGACGGCAATAATCGGATACTGCAATACGCCTTCGGCGGCCATACTCCGCAGTCGAATGACGCCGGTAGTGGTCTCCTCGGTACCGCCCTTTACTGCGGGAAGAAGTTCCGAACGATCGGTATGCAGCGTGGAAACCAGGTCCGCGCCGTCGTCCATCGTATAATGGGGTTTGAAATCCAGAGCGGCATTGATATGGGAATAGTACGTTTTGTTGTCCTCGCCCTTAATGGCAAAAACGGGAATTCGGTCATTTTTTACCAGGGAAGCGGCCGTATCATCTTGAGTGCTCAAGGGATTTGAGGCGCACAAAATCACCTGGGCACCACCGGCTTTCAATGTCTGCATCAGCGATGCCGTTTCCGTGGTTACATGAAGGCAGGCGGCGATGCGCACACCCTTCAACGGTTTATCCTTTTCAAATCGTCTCCGAATCCGGTCCAGTACCACCATGTTCTGATCGGCCCATTCGATGCGAAGCGCGCCCTCTTTTGCCAACTTGAGATCTTTTACATCGTAATCCATTATAGTTTAAGTCTCCTTACAGGGGTTATAAATCTGCCATTTCCCGCATTTTATCCGCCATATTGGTATGCTCCCAATTGAACTCGGGGTCGGTGCGGCCGAAGTGGCCGTATGCGGACGTTTTTCGGTATATGGGTCGCCGCAGATCGAGATATTCGATGATTGCGGCCGGTCGCAGGTCGAAACACTTCCCGATGATTTCTTTAATCCGGTTTTTGGGTACTTTGCCTGTCCCCATGGTATCTACCATCAAGGATACCGGCTCGGCCACACCGATGGCATAGGCGATTTGAATCTCGCATTTGTCGGCCATGCCGGCAGCAACGATATTTTTCGCGATGTGTCTGGCCATATAGGATCCGCTGCGGTCGACCTTCGAGGGA
Organism: uncultured delta proteobacterium; assembly: GCA_963848135.1. Classification (GTDB taxonomy): domain Bacteria; phylum Desulfobacterota; class Desulfobacteria; order Desulfobacterales; family SG8-13; genus JARFQH01. The sequence continues at coordinate 189,886 of CAWKCK010000003.1, read as the reverse complement.
TCCTTGCCGGAAAAACAGCCGCCGCCGTGACTGCCTTGCCCGCCATAGGTGTCGACGATGATTTTACGGCCGGTCAAACCACAGTCTCCCATGGGGCCGCCGACGACAAAACGGCCGGTGGCGTTGATATAATAACGCGTTTCCACATCGACCATATCCTGTGGTAGGACTTTGTTGATGACGCTTTTGATAATTGCATCCCGTAAATATTCGTATTCGACGTCGGGTTTGTGTTGGGCGGCAAGGACAACGGCATCAATTCGTTTCGGAATACCGTTTTCGTATTCCACCGTTACCTGTGACTTGCCATCCGGCCTCAGAAAATCAAGCGATCCGTTCTTTCTGACCTCGGCCAGTCGGTGACAAATCTGGTGGGCCAGCATAATCGGCAGGGGCATCAGTTCGGGGGTTTCGTTGCAGGCGTATCCAAACATGAGCCCCTGATCGCCGGCGCCCTGTTCTTTATAAAGCCCGTTGCCCTCATCGACACCCTGGGCAATATCGAGGGATTGATGATCGATGCTGGTGATAACACTACATGTCTGCCAGTCGAATCCCATCAAAGATGAATGGTAACCGATGTCCTTTATGGTATCGCGAACAATCTGGGGCATCTCCACGTAAGTGTTGGTGGTAATTTCACCGGCGATAAACGCCAGACCGGTAGTCACCAATGTTTCGCATGCGACGCGACAGTTTTTATCGTTAGCAATGATAGCATCCAGGATGGCGTCCGATATCTGGTCGGCGACCTTGTCCGGGTGCCCTTCGGTTACCGATTCGGAAGTGAAAAAAAATTGTTCTTTTTCCATGCGTGGTCCTTTCGAGTCTCTAAATTCAAGTCGCTTTTCACTTGTTACGTTGAAAATATTACCGACACAGTCAGGTATTTTTTCGAAACGCCGTTTGCACTGTTGTGCCGGGATTTAGCGTTATACGGAGCCGGCGGCCTCGGTAGACGCTGTGAGCATCATGTTATCGATCAAGCGGGTTTTGCCAACCCTGACGGCCAGGGCCATTAGCGCCGGTTGGTCAACACGCTCCAAATCTGCAAGTGTTAGCGGATCGCAGATTGTCAAATAGTCGATGTTGGTCTCGGGTTGGATATCAATGAGCCTTCTGGCTTCGCCCAGGATTTGAACGACTTCCCGTTTGCCCTGTGCAACCATCTTTTTGGCCAGCAATAGAGATCTGAATAAGGTCAGCGCGGCCGGACGCTGGGCGGAGGTCAGGTAGGCATTGCGCGAACTCATCGCTAAGCCGTCGTGCTCCCGGACAATCGGTGCGCCGAGAATGTCGATACCGGTATTCAGATCCAAAGCCATTCTTTTAATGATCAGTAACTGCTGGTAGTCCTTTTCACCGAACACGGCGACATGGGGCCGGATGATATTGAATAGTTTTATAACCACAGTGGCGACGCCCGTAAAAAAAACCGGTCGGGACAATCCGCAGAGGTGGTTTGAAAGTCGTTCCAGTCTTATATAGGTTTCGTATCCTTCCGGATAGAGATCGTCAGCTGTCGGTGTAAAGACCAGATCTACATTTTCTTTGCCGCAAAGATCGAGGTCACGCTGCAGATTTCTGGGATAAGTCTCAAAATCCTCGCCAGGCCCAAACTGGGAGGGGTTGACGAAAATGCTGGCTACCAGAATATCAGCGGCTTTGCGGGCGATTCGCATGAGTGACAGGTGGCCGTCATGCAGAAAACCCATGGTCGGAACAAAAGCGATCCGGCGGCCTCCCCGCCGCCAACTGTCGGCGGCATTTCGCATTTCTTCAATCGTTGAAATAATCTTGACCATGTTACCCCGTCGAAATTTAAACGAACTACACTAATTTACAAGTTTAAGTTTGTCAATAAAGAGAATCTTTTTTTGAGTAACGCCCGACGAGTTGGCCCCCTGCCCCATATATACCCGAGCAATGGTTTATGCGGCAACCATCTTTATTTACTTGACATGTCTTTGTTTATCTGGTGAATCTGGGGGCCGGAATCGGCCGCGCCGATTCCGTTGAAGAGAACGGTGCCATTCTTGAACAGCATACAGGAGGCACTTACAAAAGAAGGAGGAGATTCGACTCCGGCCGTTTTGGACCTGCACGGTAAATTGCATGTTCGGCTTGTCTTTTCTGACACCATTCGATTGTGTCTGTCAGGCGGGTCACGCATGGGGGTGTTCTATCTATAGTTTCAGGGTAACTGCGCGAATACGATAATTTCATTCGTTTCCAAACAATGGGGACTGACGGGTCGCGAATTAATATTACCCAAAACGGCATTGGCAAAGAGTCACTTCCCTCAGGGTCATAAACTTGACAAAAAAATACACGAATCCAACTGCTGGAAGGGAGCAGGCGATGAAATTGGTGATACAGGTGATGGCCGTTTTCATCATGATCCTCTCGGTATCTTTAGCAACAGCGGGTACTGACGGGCATGAAGCTGAAGCTGTAGCCGTTGCCCGTACGACAGATGAAGGAGGCTGGCTGTCGGCGACCGCTCATGCGGCCACCAATTCTGGCTCCGGCCACACAGAAGAGACCGCGACCGGCTCCTCCGTGAATGACGGTGGCCATGGTCATGACAACCTGGGCGAAGTCTTGCCCCTCTGGAGCTGTATTCCCTTTGCTGGCATGCTGCTGTCGATCGCCTTATTTCCCCTGCTGGCCCCTGATTTCTGGCACCACCACTTCGGCAAGGTCTCCGCATTTTGGGCGGCCACCCTCGGCATTCCCTTTCTTGTGGCCTTTCGAGGACTTGCCGTATATGAAATCCTGCATATCATTCTGGCTGATTACGTGCCTTTCATCATACTGCTGTGGTCGCTCTATACCGTATCGGGTGGCATTCTCCTGCGCGGTACATTGCGCGGCACACCGGTTCTCAATACGGCCATTTTGTTAATCGGTACCCTGTTGGCGTCCTGGATGGGCACCACTGGGGCGGCCATGCTATTGATCCGGCCGTTTCTGCGAGCCAATTCCCATCGTAAAAATCGGACATTCATGGTTGTATTCTTCATTTTCCTGGTTGCCAATATAGGCGGATCGTTGACGCCACTTGGAGATCCCCCCCTTTTTCTGGGATTTCTGCATGGCGTTTCGTTTTTCTGGACGTTCAACATCCTACCGCACATGCTGGTGGCATCGATTCTGCTTCTATTGATCTACTTTCTGTTAGATACCTATTATTATCGTAAGGAGGGAGCCAAGGCTCCCGACGACGGTGTTAAAGAACCCCTGAAGTTGGTGGGCATCCATAATTTCATATTTCTTGCAGGTGTTGTCATATCTGTTTTGATGAGCGGTATTGTGGATTGGGGGGAGGTCACAACCTTCGGCATTCATCGTGCGGTTCAGGATTGGGTGCGAGATGGGCTGTTGATTGGCATGGGAATTCTGTCGTTGGTAACGACATCAATAACGATTCGGGAGGATAACGATTTTACCTGGTTTCCCATCATCGAGGTCGCCTACCTCTTTATCGGAATTTTCATCACGATGATTCCGTGCCTGCTCATTCTCAAAGCCGGCTCGCAAGGGGCTCTGGCGGTTCTGATCGCCGGCGTCAAACAGCCGGCCCATTATTTCTGGGTGACCGGCACCCTGTCGGCTTTTCTGGACAATGCCCCCACCTATCTTACTTTTTTTAACACGGCCCTCGGTAGTTTTTTCTCCGGGATGGCGGAAGCTGATGCGGTCCCGCTATTAATGACTGAGAAAGCGCTGTATTTAAAAGCGATTTCTGCCGGTGCAGTCTTTTTCGGAGCCTGCAGCTACATCGGAAATGCGCCCAACTTCATGGTGCGGTCCATAGCGGAAGAGGCTGGAACACCGATGCCAAGCTTTTTCGGATACATTCTCCGATACAGCCTCATCTTTTTGATACCCAGCTTTGTGATTGTCACCCTGGTTTTCTTCTAAGGCACAGGAGCGGAAGCCATGAAAATCGAAAAAGTGCTTTTCCATACGCGGTTCCGAGATCTGGCCTTTAACGCTCTCGAGGCCGTTCTTGAATTGAAGAAAGCCGGTTTGAAAGAAATCGTTTTGACCAGCATCATTCCCAGAGATGATGTCGCTTTCGTTCCTTATGGCGGCTATCTCAAGGATGAAGCGAAGCGATTGGAGGAAGTCGCGCGGCTGCGCCTCGAGCAGTGGCAGGAGAACATTGCTGACAAAGGGGTTCGCAGTACGATCAGGATCGAGACCGGAGCGGTTAACAGCAAAATTTTGTCGATTGCCGGTGAGGAAAAAGTTGACCTGATCGTCACCGGACGCAAAAAACGAACGGCGATTGAAAAAATCTATGTGGGGTCCCACGTTCTCGATATCTTGCGGCGCAGCCCCCTGCCGGTATTGATGGGCAAATACATGGTACAGTATGAATGGGCGGGAGAGGTGCTGACGCGGGTCAACGACCACATATTCGAAACGCCTCTCCTGGCGACCGATTGGTCGGAGCCGTCGGAGCATGCCCTGGAGCTGCTCAAAGCTTTCAAAGGACTGGCGCAGAAAACCATCGTGCTTCATAACATCGACGATAAGTTGTCCAAAGGTATGGAGATAGCGGCGCTTAAGGAATTGGAAGAAGAGAGCAAAAAACGGCTGGCAACCTATAGCCGGAGACTGAATGAGGCGGGAGTGACCGTCGAGATTTGCCTTTCCATTGGTAAAACGGTGTCCGAAATTATTCGGCAATCTCGGGAACACAAAGCCACTCTCATCGTCATGGGGCGAACCGGTAAGGACTGGTTCCAGGAATACTGGCTGGGAGGCGTTTCACACAGAGTAGCGGAGCTTTCCGAACTTCCGGTACTCCTCGTGCCCTGAAGAAAACGCTCGCCACAAAGACCCGTGGAAAGAGCCTTAAGCATAATGACCCTATTTCTTATGAGTTTAAGTCATCATGGCCATAAATTTTCTGGATTCTAATATCGCCATCATCGGTGGTGGTCGCTTCTGCAAAATATTCCTCGAATATCTGTTCGACAAGAGCTACGCGGGCCATCGTTCAGCGGTTTTGGGCGTCGCCGACATCAACCCTCAGGCCGAAGGATTGCGATATGCCGATTCGTTGGGAATTTTGACCACCCAGAATTATAGGGACCTTTATTCTCTCGAGGGCCTCCAGGCTCTAATCGAGTTGACCGGTGATGCGACGCTCTGGGATGTCATCAGAAAAACCAAGCCGGCAGGGGTTGATTTCATCGATCATATCGAAATTAGAACCGTTTGGAGTGCGTTGCAACTGACCGGGGAAAAGTACAGGGCCCTGGATGAGTTGCAGCAAAAAGAGAACGCGACACCGGAGATTGTGACGTATTTTGAGAAATACGCCGACCGTCTGGCAGACGTGATTCATAAACGCAATATGCGCTACCAGGAGATCGAGAGAGGACATATCGAAAGCCTGGGCCAAATCATTCAAGGCAGTACCATTCCAACTTTTGTCATCAACCGGGATCACATCGTGACCCACTGGAACAGGGCCTTGGAACGGCTGACCGCGGTCCCGGCCGCAGAAATCGTCGGCACAGACAAACAATGGAAGCCTTTCTGGGACACCGCCCGGCCGTCAATGGCAGATGTCATCCTGGATCAGGTCGGCGAAGCGGAAATAAAGAAGCTATACGGCACCAAGTGGCGAAAATCATTTCTGATCGAAGGCGCTTATGAGGCCGAGGTGTTTTTCGCCAACCTCGGCGATGACGGTAAATGGATCTGGTTTACGGCCGCACCGATTCGGTCGCCCGACGGCACCCTGATCGGCGCCATCGAAACGCTCTGGGACAAAACCGAGGACAAGAGGGCCGAACAGGATCGGGATCGACAAACCCGGTTGCTGACCGAAACGGCAAGGGCACTGGCTGAGAGCGAAAAGACCATGACCCAGATCATTCAGGGCAGCACGATACCGACTTTTGTCATCAACGAAAACCACCGAGTCACGCATTGGAACACCGCCCTGGAAAAGCTCACCGGCTACAGCGCGGATGAATTTGTCGGAACCCGCCGGCAATGGAAAGCGTTTTACCAAAACGAACGCGCCACCATGGCCGACGTCATATTGGACCAGGTCAGTGAAGCGGAAATCAAGAAACTCTACGGCACCAAGTGGCGCAAATCAGGTCTCATCGAAGGGGCCTACGAGGCCGAAGACTTCTTTCCGCGTTTCGGAGAAAAAGGCACCTGGCTCTGGTTCACTGCAGCGCCGATCAAGGCGCCGAATGGAAGAATTGTCGGTGCCGTTGAAACTCTATGGGACAAAACCGAAGATAAAAATGCCGAACAGGAACGCGAGCTGCACACCCGCGAATTGAGTGCACTGTGCTCGATTTACTCCTCTCTGAACACAGCGGAAACACTGGCAGAAGGCATTCACCTGGCGATCCAGACCGTCCTTGAATTTCTATCAGCTGATGGACTATGCATCTACCTGCTGGAAAAAGACGGTAAATATCATATGCGCTATAGCTCTGGGTTATCCGAGGAGGCCTGTCGTAATATTCCTGTGGTCGATGAAAGCAGTATCGTTCACCAGGTGGCCCAGAGCGGTGCCTTCACCTTGTATGAAGATTTGCCGGATGGACGTTCGGAGGAGATCCGATTTCTAGATGAAAACAAACTGGCATCAATGGTATATATTCCCATCAGCTCGAAGGAAAAAAGAACCTTTGGCGTGATTCGGATCGGCAGCCAGAAACCGAAACGGTTCTCGCAAGATCAAAAAGATGTACTCGAACTTATCGGCAACAGGATCGGTGTCGCCATCGAAAATGCGATGCTGCAGGAACAGGTCGTCAAATCTGAAGAGAAGTACCGCACACTTTTTAACAGCGACCCCCATCCGATCTTCATCCTCGACAGCATAACCCACAAAATTCTCGATACAAACAAGCGCGCCCAGGACACTTACGGATATTCACGCAAAGAATTGCTGGGGATTCCGTTTCTGGAGTTGGGTGAAGAGACCGATGAAGAACTCGCTGAAGGCCTGAGCAGCCTGGCGGAAGACCATTCGATGCTCTTTACCAAAAAACTACATTATCGCAAGGGGCTCCGACCGTTCTACGTCAACGTGAATATCGGTTCCGCCAAATATGGTGAAAGCAACGTTGTCATCGCTTCCACCACTGACATTACAGAAAGCGTGGAAAAAGAAACCCAGCTGATTCAGGCCAGCAAGATGACAACCCTGGGCCAGATGGCAGCGGGCATCGCCCATGAAATCAACCAGCCACTGAATGTCATTCAGGTCTGCGCCGACTTTTTCAACAAGATGATTGCTCGGGGGCAGGCCATCAGCGATCAGGACCTTACGTCCATGGCGAACGACATCAGCAACAATGTCCAGCGGGCGGCCGCCATCATCCAGCACATGCGGGGATTTGCGCGGCAGTCGAATGTCGTTAAGGAAAAGGTAAATATAAATGACCCCATTCGTGATGTTTTCAAAGTGCTCGGTCACCAATTGCGGGTTCACCAGATCGAGGTCGATCTCGACCTCGATCAGAAAATACCGTCTATTCTGGCGGATCACAACCGACTCGAACAGGTGTTTATCAATCTTGTGACCAATGCCGTTGATGCCATGGATGACAGGTGCAGCGAGCCGGAATGTCGGCAGGCCGAGAAAAAACTGACGATTAAATCTTTCGAGCAAGACGGATATGTGTCTGTCATCGTTGCGGACACCGGCAGCGGCATGTCCGATGAGGTTATGAGGAAAATATTCGAACCTTTTTTTACCACAAAGGACGTGGGCAAAGGAACCGGACTGGGTGTCAGTATCAGTTATGGTATCGTTAAGGACTATGATGGAACGATCGATATCGAAAGCAAGGTCGGAGAGGGTACCGTCTTTAAACTTAAATTCCCTTATCTGCGTGAAACGTTGATCCAATGAACAAGTTACTGCTCGTCGATGACGAACCGGATATCCTGCGAGTGCTGAGCATTTCTTTGAAAGCCGATGGCTACGATGTGCAGACGGCTCCCAGTGGCGAGGACGCTCTGGCAATATTCCGCAACGAGAAACCTGACATCGTCATCACCGACATCAAGATGCCCGGTATGAACGGCATCGAAGTCCTCAGAGAAGTAAAAAACATCGATGAGGAAACGGAAGTTATTATCATCACCGGACATGGCGATATCGACTCGGCGATCGAAGCACTCCACTACGGCGCGTCAGACTTTATCAACAAGCCAGTTCGCGATGAAGCCCTTTCCATCGCCTTGAGAAGGGCCAGAGAAAAGATTGATATCAAGCAGCAACTCAAGGAGTATACTGTCGGGCTCGAACACAAAGTGGCTGAAGCGACGCGCGAGATTCGGAGAAAGTCGAACTTTCAGAGCAAGCTGATTATAAGTTCCAATGACGGTATTGTTGCAACTGACAAGGATCTGTCGGTGGTTATCTACAATCCCGGAGCTGAACGGATTTTCGGCTACCCTGCCGAGGATGTCATCGAACAGATGCGGTTGCAGGATATCTTCACTTTGGAAATAACCCAACGATTCATGGCGGCCATGGACGCAGACAACGGCCCAAAGGAAATCCCCAGGCATGAAACCACGATTCTGGACCGAAATGGCGAGGGTATTCCTGTAAGGTTTTCTGGCTCGATACTGCACGAAAAAGGGCAGAAGATGGGCAGCGTTGCTTTTTTTCAGGATCTGAGGGAAATAAAGCGCTTGGAGCGTGAATTGCTAAGGTCAGAGCGTCTGGCCGCCGTCGGCCAGACGGTGGCCGGTCTGTCCCACGGGTTGAAGAACATATTGCACGGCCTCAAGGGCGGCAGCTACTTGGTTGACTTGGGAATCAAAAAGGACGATACTGAAAAGCTCAAAAGCGGATGGGATATGATCAAAAGAAACATTGGGCGGACATCGGGAATGGTTTTGGACCTGCTGACCTATTCCAAGGAGAGAGAGCCCGAGTTTGAAGATTGTTTCCCCAATGATATCGCCAATGACGTTTGTGATCTAATGGCCCAGAGAGCCCGAGAGAACCAGGTTGAAATTATCAAGGATTTTGGCCCATCGATCGGTAAGGTTTCGGCGGATCCGCGAACCCTTCACAGTGCCTTGCTGAACCTGATGACAAACGCCATTGACGCCTGTCTGTTCGATAAGGAAACCGATAAGAGCTGGCAGGTCGTCCTTAAGACCATTCGCGAAAATGATAATATTCTCAGATTCGATGTGGCCGACAACGGTGCCGGAATGAGTGAAGAGGTTAAAGAAAAACTGTTTACCTCTTTTTTCAGTACGAAGGGTCACCGGGGAACAGGACTCGGACTGATGGTCACCCGCAAACTTGTCGAAGAGCAAGGGGGACAAATAACGGTGGCATCCAAGCCGGCAATCGGGACGACCTTCACCATCCGTCTGCCCTTGAGGGCACCTGAGCAGAAATAGCGACGAGGCTGATTTCACGAATTGGTTGCCGCATCTTTTGGGCTGGGTCGATCGAATCTGCAACCGATTGAAATCTATATGGACAAGGAGGTTTTATCATGGGGAAAAAAGTTCTGGTCGTCGATGATGACCCGGATGTACGTCTGTTCAACGTAACGGTCCTTGAAGAGCACGGATATACACCTCTTGTGGCCACTAACGGCGAAGAGGGTAAAAACCTTGCGCGACAAGAGAAACCGGATCTTGTCATCCTCGATGTCCTCATGCCTCGCGAAAGCGGCATACGGCTGTACCGCGAACTTAAAACGGACAAGGCCCTAAAGCATATTCCCGTGATCATGCTTTCGGGCATCGCCGAAAAGTCGTTCCTGCGCTCCCAGAAGGTGTTGGCCGAATTCGGAGACAAAGAGGTTCCGGAGCCCGAAGCCTATCTGGAAAAGCCGGTTGAAGCGGAAGAACTGGCGGCAATGATCCAAAAGGTTCTGGGTTGATATGCAGGTTTGCCTATTCGAAATCTAACCGTAGAGAACGGCACTGATCATGAACACGAAAAAACTGCTGTTTGTTACGAAATTCGAGGAACTGGGATTCGATGCACTGAAATCCTTGCTGGGTTTGCGGCAGGCGGGTCTTGAACACGTGGTGTTCGTCAACGTCATCGAGAGAGATCGGGTGGCGATGCGCCGCGGTACCGGATACAACAAGGAAGAAGAGATCCGGTTGCGGGAAACGGCGAATATCCGTTTCATCCAGTGGGCGGAGAATTTGTTCGAACAGGGTCTGGAGGTCGGCGTTTACATTGTTGTGGGAAAATTGGTTGCCGAGGTGATCAAGGCGGCCCAAAAGGAAGAATCCGATCTGATCGTTATTGGTCGCTCCCAGAAGGGCGTTCTCGAACAGTTGTATGCAGGCTCGGATGTCACTGAGTTACTCCATCGCACGGCCACACCAGTCCTGGTGTACAAATATATGTCTGAGTATTCGTTTGCCCTCGACAAACCGTTTGAAAGACCTCTGCTGGCGATAGACTGGTCACCGGCCAGCTTGAAAGCGGTTGATTATCTCAAAGGGCTGTCCAAGATCATAAAAGAAATTAATGTGATTCACGTTGCCAGCGAGAAGGAAATCACCGGCTCTTCCGCCATGGATATCCAGAAAACGCGCAAGGCGAAACGCCGCAAGCTGGATGCGATCTGCGATGTTTTCGAATCCGAAGGTATCGAAACACGCGCCCATGTGTACATTGGGGACCCGAAGCACGAGATCGAAAAGGCCGCCAGGGAATGCCAGGCAACGATCATTGTAATGGGTTCATCCGGGAAGACGGGCTGGGTGGAACGCTGGCTCGGCAGTACACCACGCCACATCGCTGAAAAGTCGGCTTACCCGACCCTGCTTATCCCTCCGGAGAAAAAGAAGTGACACGGACACCAGGAGATGAAGACCCCTTTCGCTTGAGACCATGATAAGCGAGCCCAATAAGCGGCAGAATCCAACAGCGGCGGAATGAGGCGGATGGTTACCTTGAAAAATACCGATAGGAACGGCAAATCGCTGCAGCGGATTGACAACAGGAGGATTAGATGGCGGTAATCACCATATCAAGACAGTTTGGCGCAGGAGGAAAAACTCTCGGGAAAATGGTTGCCGATAAACTGGGTTACACTTTTGCCGATGATGACATTATTCAGATGGTTGCTGAAGCGGCCAATGTTTCCCCCACTGGGTCGAATCGGTTGAAAGGGAAGCCGGCGGCAAGATTTCCAGGGCCATAACCAGCATGGTTTCAAAGCGATTGGTGGATCGGATACTCAAAGATGAGCGCGGTTATATCGATGAAAGACTCTATCTGGACTATCTGGTGGTCATTATCGCGCAAATTGCTGAAGAAGGAAACGCAGTCATTCTCGGTCGGGGCAGCCAGTACATTCTGCATGACCACCCCGATGCATGCCATATCCTGTTGATCAATGAATTCGAAAACCGTGTAAAATTTATGATGGAGCAATACGATTTATCGGAAAGCCGCGCGGTTCAGGTCGTCAATCGGGAAGAAAAACGAAGGACCAACCTTTACAAAAAAATAGGCAAGACCGATTATGACAACCCCGCCCTTTACCACCTGGTTTTGAATATGGGAAAACTGGACATGCAAAAGGCGGTTAAACTCGTTTTGGACACGGTCAATTCCTGAGGTCCGAAAGCGATACGGATGGACACTTATCGGGAGTACATAAAGGACTCATAGTCGGAAAGAATTCCCCGGCAGCTATCCGCCACGGGGAAAGGAAGGTAATCACAGCAATCATTTGAATATATTATCGGTTTGTCGGTGCGGTCGATCACTGTTGTACCAGCCGGCAAGCGAGATTCTCCGCCATGTCCAAGTCGACGCGGCTCATGTTGAGAACCAGATGATAGTGGGACCAGTTGTCGTAGTCCCCCTTTCCGAATTTGCGGTATAGGTTAATCCTGCGTTTGTCTTCATTGTTGACGGTCTGGATTGCGTGTTTGGTGAACAGATCGTATTTTTCCTCTATGAACTTTATGCGGTATTCCTTGTCGGCAACCAGAAGGGTGTGAAAAACACGATCATAATCTTTGAGGATATACTGACTACCCCGGCCGAGAATGACTGCGTTGCCATCTTCGGCAATCTTTTTGATGATCTTGCCAAGCAGGTCGACATAAATTTCTTCATCAATATAGCCCCGGCGGTCGTCCAGTAAGCGATCAATGAAACTTTTCGAAACCAGGCCTGAAATTAGACGTTCCAGTTTCCCTCCGGCTTCCTTTTCCATGGATTCCACCCAACGGGTTGATACTTTCGCCTGCTGAGCGACCATCTGGATGATCTCGCTGTCGAAAAATGAATAGTCGAGTCGTTTGGCGATTCTTTTGCCCAGAGTTAATCCACCGGCCCCGAACTGCCTGGAGATCGTTATGACTGCCATTTTTACATCTCCTGTGAAGAAAATTGGTTTACCCGAAAATTCTACTCAATATCGTAGCGGCTACGCAGTGAAATTTCAACACTCTTTTGATCTCATCTGATGGTACCTATCCATGCAGCGTGAGATCCTTGGGCGTCATTTAGTTTTCGTGAAATTTGAACTGAATATAAAAACTGAACAATATTTGTTATTTAATTAGCAATATAAACATAATTAACGGTTGCATTTTTTTTCTTGTGTGTTATCAACTTTGCTTCGGTAAATCCGCGGTAAGGTCCGCTCCGCCGCCGGAGCGATTTAATGGTCATTAATTACAAAAAAAACCGTTCATGGGCCGAACACCTGACGATTGTCATGCAACTCGGATTGACAATGGTCGGTTGTATCGCCTTCTGTTTTTTTATCGGCTACAAACTTGATCAGTGGTTAGGCACCAGGGGGATCTTCATCGCTGTCTTTACCATCCTGGGTATCATTGGCGGTGGGAATGTGGCCTACCGGCAAATCATGGAGATCGTTCGAGACAAGGACGTCAAGGAAAAGGAGGAAAAAGGGCGGGATAATGGAATCGATTAGGGCGACACAGAAAAAATACGGTTCCCGAGCCATGGCGACGGCTGTAATTATTGCCCTCGTTATTATCTTCACCGGACAAACAGCCTTAGGAAAAGGACTCGTTCTGGGGACGCTGTTCAGCGTGATCAATTTCGTCCTTATGGGTGAGACGCTGCCGCTCAAGTTCGGCCGGTCGAGCAGAAAAACATTTGTGCTTTCTATGTCCTCTATGTTTATCCGCTACCTCATTCTGGCGATTCCACTGGTTGTCGCTGTCAAATTTGAGCAGTTTCATCTGGCGACGACGATCACCGGTATCTTCATGGTGCAATTCGTTATCCTTGCAGAGCATTTCTGCAAATATATTCACGTCATTCCAAATAAAGTTTCGTGAGGGAAAACCTTTCATGGGTGAACTTGGGCTTGTCCATCAGCTGATCATACCTGTATTCGGCTACACGATCACACTGAACCTGGATGTGATCATTATGACATGGATCGTTATCACTTTCCTCATTATTTTCGGTATGTCTGCTGCCCGAAAAAAAGAAATCGTCCCCCAACCACTTCAGGTCTTGGGAGAAATTTTTGTGGAGCAGTTCTACAAATTGACCGAGGATGCCCTCGACAGGGAAAAGGCCCGGAAGTACGGTCCGATGGTCTGCGCGCTCTTCATGTTTCTTTTGCTTTCCAACTGGCTGGGAATCATTCCCCATCTCGAAGAACCAACCAAAGATCTGAACACCCCGCTGAGTTTAGGTCTTATGGGCTTCGTAATTGCCCACTATGCCGGCATCAAGAGCAAAGGGTTCAAAAACTACGCCAAGGAATACTTTCAACCGATTTTCTTTATGATGCCTCTTAATCTTATCGGTGAGCTTGCAAAGATTATTTCGATTTCATTCCGGCTCTTTGGAAATATTATGGGCGGCTCCATCATCATCCTGGTGGTATCTTATTTGAGCTACAGTATCATATTACCCCCTTTCCTAAACGGGTTCTTCGGCCTTTTTGTCGGAACAATACAGGCATTTGTGTTTACCATGCTCACTGTGGTCTACATTTCCGTACAGGTGAAGTAGAATATGCAGTTTGACGTACAAACAATCGTACAGTTGAGTGCCTTCGTCGGCGGTGGAATTGCGATGGGTCTCGGAGCCATCGGTGCGGCTATTGGTGAAGGGTACACCGCCGCTCAGGCCAACCTGGCAGTATCCCGCAATCCGAAGATTTCCGGTGATATTTTCAAAAATATGTTGGTGGGCCAGGCAGTGGCGGAATCCGCGTCTATCTTCGCTCTGGTGATTGCTATTTTGCTTCTTTTTCTCGATGCTCCCGGTGCGACACCGCTGAAGGCGGCCGCCCTGTTCGGATCCGGCCTCAGCATGGGTTTTGGCGCCATAGGATCCGGTATCGGATCAGGATTTCCGGGCGGCCAGTGTTGCCTGGGGATTTCACGCCAGCCGGCCATAGGTTCCCGTCTGACCACCAATATGCTGATCGGGTCGGCCGTGTGCCAGACGCCCGCAATCTTTTCCATGGTGGTGGCGTTGATGTTGATCTTCATGGATTTCAGTAGCTCACCATTATTTCCGACATGGGCGGCCTTGATTGGCGCGGGCCTGAGTACCGGTCTGGCGGCAATCGGGTCCGGTTACGGTGGCGGCATGGCGGCAGGTGTCAGCTGTGATGGAATCGCCCGAAACCCGGAATCGGTTGCCAATGTCACCACCACCATGCTGGTGGGTCAGGCCGTGGCCCAGACACCATCTATTTTCGGCCTTTTGGTTAGCTTCATCCTGCTTTTCAAGGCCTTTCCAGAATCCCAGGCGCTCAGTGCGTCCATGGCATTGCTGTCTGCCGGTTTATGCACTGGCCTGGGAGGTATCGGTCCCGGTATCGGTAACGGGATGGCTGCCGAGGGTGCCGTAAAATGGGTTGCCAGAAATACGTCACGGGCCGGTGATTTAATGCGGACCATGCTTGTGGGGCAAGCTGTGTCTCAATCCACCGCTATTTATGCCATGGTGATAAGCCTGGTTCTCATTTTTGTGCTTTAAAATTGAAAACCCCGCTCTGTTTGACACTGCGAAGCATCGATTTCGCGACCGGGACAGCGGCGGCTGAATCAATAATTTCAAAGTAGACGGTCAATCTAATTTTGTCGCTTTCAGGAGGTACATAAAATGGCAATCGAAGGTGCAGATCTCGTAAAAGCAGCAGCATTCATCGGTGCTGGAATTTCCATGGGGCTTGGAGCAATCGGTCCCGGTGTCGGGGAAGGGATGGTGGCTGCCAAAGCATGTGAAGCCATCGGAAAAAATCCCCAGGAAGCCGGTTTGCTGACGCGTACCATGCTGGTGGGACAGGCGGTTTCGGAGTCAACGGGAATTTATTCTCTGGTCATTGCGCTCCTGCTTCTGTTTGTCGTTTAAACGGACTAAATATATCCATACGCTACGCAAGGGCCTGAATTAAAAAAGGGTGACTCGATCGCATTGGGGATGACCCTGCGGCGGGTTCGGCGTATAGCGACACCTTTGACGGGTTTAATTTCTTCGCTGGCGGTCATGAAACCATCATTGGCCATGGTGCGTGATCGTTCTCGGCGGGTAAACTGGGCCGTATTATATTTTGGACGGATGCTATGCAGATCATCAGCAACATTGCATTGATCAGTATCAATGAGACCCTCATCATTCAATTGATATCTTTTCTGATTTTTCTGTACATCATCAACCGGGTCATGATCCAGCCGCTGCGCAGTGTGGTTCAGGAAAGGGAGGGCCACATCCAAAATATCCAGGATGATGCCACGGAGGCTGAGAAAAAGATAGTGCGCTTGATGAAACGGTTAAAAAAGCAGGAAACCGAAGTCATTCGCGAGGCCCATGAAATCCGGGAGAAAATTGAAGGATCCGGTAAGCAGGAAGCGGACGGAATCGTTAACGCTGTCCGGCGCGAAGTGGAAAAACTGTCGCAAGAAGACCGCCAGCAGGTTACGGCACTCGTTGCCGAAGCCAGAAAGTCGGTACAAAAAGAAGCCCAATCGCTTGCCGTTGGAATGATGGAAAAACTGCTGGAGCGGAGGCTCACATCATGACGTGCAAGAAGAGATGTCGTCACCTGACGGGGATTGTTGTCTCAATTACTCTTCTCGTTTTTTTCTCCGGAGTGTTAGAGGTTTTTGCCGCCGAGAGCAGCGGAGGCTGGAGGCCTACCTACGATCTGGTCATGCGTTGGGTCAACTTTGCTATCCTGGTCTTTGTGATTGTCAAGTTCGCCCGCCTGCCGTTGAAGAACTTTCTATCCGGAAAAGGAAAAGAAATATCACTTAAAATACAGAATCTCGAAGAAGAGAAAAACCAACTGGTCCAGCGTGTCCGGCAAGCTGAAAAGGATCTTGAAGATAATTCGGGTCGATTGGATGAAGTTAGAGAGCGGATCGTTAAGATGGGAGAACGACGTAAACAGGAGATAATCAACGAAGCCCATCAAGAGAGCAAAATTATCATGGCGAATGCCAAGCGAAAGATCGCGGGGCGGCTCCGTCAGGCTCAAAGCACCTTGCGCGCAGAGATGATCGATACCGCTGCCGATCTTGCCTTGGAAAAATTACCCGGTATCGTTACGGCGGAGGACAATCAGAAACTGCTGCAGCGCTACATGGCACGGGCGGGGACCGATTAAGACGATCTGATTTTGATGCCATACCCGGTCATTGAATGGCCGGGTATTTTTTTCGGATTGTCAGCCGCTGAGCATGATGCGGGCATCGGCGACGATACTGCCATTGGCGGTACATTTCACCGGATTCAAATCTATCGAATCGAACCGATTTTCGAGCGCCATGACGAGAGTTGAAAAATTAACCATCAACTGCTTTAATGCGTTCAGGTTGACCGGTTCGGCCGCCCGATATCCTTTCAAAAGTTTATCGCCTTTCAGGCTGTCAATCATTGAGGTGACATCTTTTTCAGACAGGGGTGCCATGCGCAAGGCCGTGTCCTGGTAAATTTCGACACCCGTTCCGCCGATACCCATTAATATTACCGGGCCGAACTGATAGTCGATTTTCGCACCAACGATCAACTCGATTCCCGGGACCAGTTCTTCGATCAGAATCCCGCAAAATCCTTTCAATTTGCTGAACGCGCTGAACGTATTCGTGAGTTGAGCCCTATCCTTGATACCGACCACCACGCCGCGGACTTCGGATTTGTGAATGATGTCCGGTGAGACGACTTTGGCGACGAGTGGGTAGCGGATAGCTTCAGCGGCTTTGAGGGCTTCCGGCAGGGTGGCGACCCAACGAAATTCAGGTACCGGTATTCCGGCCAGAGCAAGCAGGCGTTTCGCTACAGGCTCCATAATCCAACCGGTTTTTTGTGCCTGGTGGATGATTTTCTCCATTTCTTGGTTCAACATGGACGGCACCTCCTTATGGCCTCGACCATCAGCACCGCACCATCGATGGAGGAAGATACCGGGACATTGTTCAACTCGAAGCCTTCGATCAACATACGGTATTTTTCATGGTGGGGCACGTAGGCCACGAGGGGTTTGCCCTCGCGGCCAAACACATAGCTCAAACGCGCGCCAAGATCGGAGCTGATCCCCGGCGAATAGGGCAGCAATAACAGTATCACGCTATCGACCTCCGGTGCCCGGCTGAGGACATTCGCTGCAGCGACAAAATCATCGTCCTTTGCGCTCCCGGTTAAATCGATCGGATTTTCCAATGAGGCGATCGGCTGAATGCGGGTCGACAGCGATTCTCGGATTTGTTGCTGAACACTTTTCGAAAGTTGGGGGACCGCCAGCCCCCTGGCGATGCAGATGTCCGTCACCAACACACCGTGACCGCCGCTGACGGAGATTATACCGACGCGCCCCTGAATCGATTTCCGGTAGCAGCTAAGGGATTCGCAGAAGGAAACCATTTCAAACTCGTTTTGGGCTTCCACAATACCGTGTTGCGATAAAACTTCGGAAAAGACTCTGTAGTCACCGGCAAGTGATGCGGTGTGACTGGATGCCGCTCGCCGGCCTTCGCTACTTTTTCCGGCCTTGAGCACGATGATCGGCTTTGGAATTCTTTCGGCCAACTGGACGAAACGCCGGCCTTCATTTTTTTCGAAGCCTTCGATATAAAAGGCGATCACTCGGGTTTCGGGATCATCCGCAAGGTAGTTTAGCAGATCCAGTTCACGAATCAGGGCTTTATTGCCGATGCTCACCGCGAGAGACAATCCGACCCCCTGCTCTGCGAATTTGACCATCTGGTCCACCAAAACGCCGCCGCTTTGGCTGACGATGGCGACCCGTCCCGGATCGGGTCGAACCAGACGTTCGCCTGGTAAAAAGAAAGTATCGAAACGGGTTGGTGCATAAATACCTAAACAGTTGGGCCCAATGAATGGAAAACCGGCGTCCCGAGCCATCAAAACCATTTTTTCCTGCAGATCGCTCCGGCCGCTCTCGGCGAACCCACCGGAAATGATCACCGCGCTACCGACATCATTTTCGATGCAGCGCTTTAGTATATCCGGCACGAATTCAGCACGGGCAGCCACCACTGCGAGGTCGATCGGGACTGGAACATCGGCGATGTCGGTATAAACCCGGTCTCGCTTTAATTTTCCGCCGCGGGGATTTACCGGATACACCTTCACCGGGTACCGCAGGTGAATCTTGTTATAGATGACATTGGCCGGATGACTGTCGTTCGTCAAGGACACGCCGATAACGGCAATGGTCTTCGGGTGAAATAGAGGGGTAAAATCCAAACTGACCTCCACACTCTTATCGGTCAAATGCCTTTTCCGATCTCGAATGCTCTTCCCAGGTAACGACCGATTCCATGATAGGTGCGGATCTCAGGCCCGAATACGATCGGCTGCACCTTTTCTATGTCAGGGAGCCCTTTAGCGCCGATGACCGAATCATCGGCCTTTAGGTCCATGATTTCACCAATAAACTGTGTGTGGAGACCGATTTCCACCGTTTGAATCAACCGGCATTCCAAAACCATTGGGAACTCGGCGATATAGGGGGCATCCACAAGATCGCCGTGGACGGGGGTCAGCCCGGTGGCGGCGAATTTGTCCGTATTTCTGCCACTGACCATTCCGAAATAGTCCGCTTCCCTGACATATTTTTCGGACGGGACGTTTATCGTGTACGCTTGCTTTTCAGTGATATTGTTGAAGCTGAACCGCGGCTTTTGAAGCGCGACATAAACACATGGTGGTTTGGAACAGCAGATTCCACCCCACGCGGCTGTCATGGCATTGGGGCGGTCATTCTGATCATACGACCCGACGACCCAGACCGGGGTGGGAAACACCATCGTTTTTGCTCCCAGAGATTTCTGCATCGAATATTCCTCAATTTATAAAGTGATATTTACGGATTCTGGTCATCTTACGTTGAGCGGCTGTAATTTGTCAATTGATCCGACCCGGGCAGGCGTTGTGATTTTGCAGAGCCGGTAGTAATTGGATAGATCGACTTGGTTCGCGCCCTCCTGATCCGTGATCGATTGAAGACATGTATAAATTTTCGTCGTTATGATTTGGCCAGATTGATAGTCAACGGTAAACCATTGTAGATAGATTAAAGCAACTGCCAGTTTAAAAGAGCGCGCGTGTCAGGGCGCCTTCTTGCTGCGGGTCGATTCTATCCAATCATATCCTCCGTAAGCGGCCATGAAACGGTGAATACCGATGCTTTCGAACCATTCCGGGTTCCAGGATTCTTCGTCGACAAGCGCGCTGTATTCTTGTTTGAATACGTAAACATGTGCCGAAACCAAACGACCGTCCGGGAGGATACATGTCACCAATTTTTTTGCGTAGTAAATGCCTTCAAACCGATCGAGGCGTTTGCTGTCGGTGGGATCGATATTAAAGTAGACAATCCCGTCGACATAATCATCACGTGAGCCCGGAATCAAGGCCGGATACGTTTCTCCGCTGAGTCTGCGACGCTGGTAACAAAATAGGCGGGCCCTGGTTTTGGTGTAGGTGCCTTTGACAACTTTCGACCATACCTGGTCAAACATGAGAGAGCCGTAAGTGAAGATGTTCATTAAAGCGTTCTTTTTTTAAAAAGCCGTCGTATTTACTATATCTACGGTGAGCGTCGGACCTGAACACAGTAAATAATGGATGATCCCGGTGTGAGAGGGGAATTTTATCGCTCCCCACAAAAACTGAGTTTACTTACCAGATAGGCTAGGTGGGCAGGCCCGGTACCACAGCAGCCGCCCAGTATCTTCAAACCGTATCGGCGGTGCAGGCGGATCATGCGATGGCTCCAGTCATCGATGGCATCAGACTGCAGTTGGGCGTTTCCATCCAGGTCCGCCTGATCCAGCGATGATCCATTGGCTTGATAACCCAGCAGGCGCGCGAGAATCCGGGGCGCCAACCGATGTGCTTGAAGAAACGATGGATAGGCGCAGTTGATCATATATCCCAGCGGTGGACGACTGCATGCCGCATCGATGGCGTCGAAAGCCTGCTCCAGACTATTTCCGTCCATAATGAGACCCTGCCGGTCGATGACGAAACTGATGACGTACGGGATGGCGGTTGACGCCATGGCAAGAGCGATTCCGCCTGCTTCAGATACGGCGGGCAGGGTGGCTGCCAGCAGGAAATCGACGCCGGTATCGGCCAGTTGATCAACCTGCTCTTGATGAAACGCCTGGGCCGCCGGCATCGTTAAACCCAGATCCGGTTTGTAGCAATCGTATTTGCATCCAACAAGGCCGCCAATGAAAATCGGGATATCCGCGTCCCAGGAAGCCCTCAAGTCACAGAGAAATGCGACGGCATCTGAATTGAGGTTCGGGTTGACGCACGCTGCCGCGATACGGTTGGGGTTGGCCCGCCACGTCGGGGTGAACAAAACCATAGGGACACCTGCCCGTGCGGCAATGGACGTGTAATCGGCGTAAATGTCAGTCAGGGCGGACCTTCCGACCTTGTCATAGATGAGAAGAGCGTTTTCGAGATGCGGGTGCAGCGGCACATTGCCGGATCGGCGCAGCAATTCGATTACTGCACCTTCTGCCAGAATCAAACGGCTTTGCCTTAAGGTTGTTTCGAAATCCATCACGAATAACTCTGTATGCTTGGATTCGGTCCATGCTGAACACCATTCGGCGCCGGCCCGTTGCAAATTTACTCAAAATATCATATTTGTCGATCTGCAACGTGGCGCGAATCCGTTCCCATTTTTTCAGCAGGCGCCACAATAGAGGGGAAACTCGACCATAACAGATTTTTTAGTCCAGTAACAGATAAGGAATTCATGTCAATGAGTGATCAACCCAATAAGATTATTTACTCCATGGTCGGCGTCGGTAAATACCATGACAAACGTCCCGTGCTTCAGGACATCTCTTTATCCTATTTTTATGGTGCAAAAATTGGCGTACTGGGCCTCAATGGCTCCGGCAAGAGCACGCTTCTGCGGATCATGGCTGGAGTCGAGCGTGGGTTTGTCGGTGAGACCATCCTTTCCCCCGGTTTTTCCATCGGCTACCTCGAACAGGAACCTGTTTTGGATAACGCCACAACAGTCCTTGAGATCGTCCAGGAGGGATTGAATGCAACAGTGGAGCTCATGCAGGCTTATAACCGCATCAACGAAGCATTGGCCGAACCGATGTCTGAGGACGACATGAATCGTCTTTTGGAACAACAGGGTGACGTTCAGGAACAGTTGGATGCCGCTGATGCCTGGGACCTCGATTCCCGGTTGGAAATGGCCATGGATGCTCTGCGCTGTCCACCGGGTAACACGCCAGTTAAGGTCTTGTCAGGCGGCGAACGGCGACGGATAGCGCTTTGCCGCCTGTTGCTTCAGAAGCCTGACATCCTTTTGCTCGATGAACCGACGAACCATCTCGATGCTGAAACCGTCGCTTGGCTGGAGAATCACCTCCAGAAATATCCGGGAACCGTAATTGCCGTGACCCACGACCGTTATTTTCTCGACAACGTTGCCGGCTGGATTCTAGAACTCGATCGTGGTCGGGGGATACCTTGGAAAGGGAATTACTCCTCCTGGCTCGAGCAAAAACAAAACCGCCTGGAGCAGGAAGAAAAGGGAGAGAGCAAACGCAAGCGGACGCTTGTACGCGAGCTTGAATGGATCCGCATGTCACCCAAAGCCCGCCGAACAAAGTCGAAAGCGCGCATCAGTGCTTACGAAAAACTGTTGTCCCAGGAAAGCGAAAAGAGGATCGAAGATCTGGAAATCTATATCCCGCCAGGGCCGCGATTGGGAAACCTGGTTGTGGAGGCCGAAAACCTCACCAAAGGGTATGGCGACCGGTTGCTCATGGAGGATTTAACGTTTACATTTCCACCGGGTGCCATCGTCGGCGTCATCGGTCCCAATGGGGCCGGGAAAACCACTTTGTTTCGAATGATTACCGGCCAGGACCAACCTGATTCCGGTCATTTTCGCTTGGGAGAAACCGTACGGTTGGCGTACGTCGATCAAAACAGAGATGTTCTGGATCCCCAAAAATCGGTATGGGAAACGATCTCGAATGGTGGCGATGTCATCGATCTTGGTGGATTGACCATCAAATCTCGTGCTTACGTGGCCCGGTTCAATTTTTCGGGAAGCGACCAGCAGAAATTGGTCGGCATGCTTTCGGGGGGGAACGCAATCGGGTTCACCTGGCGCGAATGCTGAAACAAGGGGCCAATGTATTGCTGCTCGACGAACCAACCAATGATTTGGACGTGAATACCCTGCGGGCCCTTGAAGAAGCCCTTGAAAATTTTGGCGGCTGTGCGGTTGTTATCAGCCACGATCGCTGGTTTCTGGATCGGATTGCCACCCACATCCTGGCGTTTGAAGGCAACAGCAGCGTCGAGTGGTTCGAAGGAAACTACTCGGATTATGAAACCGATCGGCGGCGCCGTTTGGGCAATGAGGCCGATCAACCGCGCAGAATCAAGTACCGTCAGTTAACCCGCAAGTAATTTGGTGGCGATATTCGATTCGGGATGTTTCTAATCTTTCTTTAATAGAATCGAAGTCACTCCAGTTCCAGAAGGGCGATATGCCATCCGCTTGGGATGCCGGCCAAGGCCATCCGCTCGGTAGTGGACAGACAAATCGTACGGGTCGCCTGCGGGTGGGGTGCTCGATAGTCAATTCCCTGGCCAGCAGGGCGATTTGACGTGCTTCCAGGGGCGCACGAGCACCATAGCGCACGTCCCCTACCAGCGGCAGACCGACATGGGACAATTGCAGACGGATCTGGTGCCGGCGGCCGGTTTCCAGCACCACTTTCAGCAAGCTGCGTTCCGCGTTGCTTTCGATCAAATGAAAATGCAGGCGCGCTTCCCGGCTGCGATCGGTGGCTGATGGCACGATTCGACAAATACGCCCCTGACGCTCGATGTTATCGATGAGGGATTCTGATCGCCTTAAAGGCACACCCTCGACAACCGCCAGGTAGACCTTGTGGATCGATCCGGTGCGAAACTGAGCACTCAACCGTGCTGCCGCTTTAGATGTGCGGGCAAACAACATGACCCCGGCCACCGGTCGGTCCAGGCGGTGTACCAATCCGAGGAACACCCCTCCGGGTTTTTGATAGCGTTCTTTCATCCAGGGTTTGGCCAGGTCGAGTAAAGACGGAGCCCCGGTATGGTCTCCCTGGGCGAGCAGGCCGGCCGGTTTATAGAGGGCAAGCAGATGATTGTCCTCGTGAAAGACCGGCCAATTCGGATGATAAAAATACATATCGGTATCGGTGTGCTTTCGGGTGCACTCTTGTGATAATCAATCGATTATTTAACCTTTGCACGCAATATCATGATGGCCACTAAAGATCAATTTTCACCCGCTGAGCCCGGGGCACCGAACCTTCAGCAAATGGGCGCATTGTTCGAGCGGTCCGGCGTGTGGCTGACAGACTTGCAACTGCAGCAAATATGGGCCTATCATTTGCAGCTGCGACAGTTCAACCCTGAGCTCAATCTAACACGCATACACAATTTCGAGAACATGGTCATTAAGCTTTACGTGGATTCGATCCTTCCGGCGAATCTGCTGCAGCTTCCCAGCCCGTTACTCGATTTGGGAACCGGTGCCGGAATGCCGGGAATTCCCCTCAAAATTTTTCGACCTCAAATGGAAATTCTGCTGGCCGAAAGCCGTCGCAAGCGTTTGGATTTCCTTAATAAAACGATCGGGAATTTGAACCTGCAGGGTGTTCGGGTTATCGAAAAGAAAATCGATTTAGAGTTTCAGGAACCGGTTGCCGGTGTCATAACCCGGGCAGTGGAAGAAATGTCGAAGACCCTGGAGCGAGTGCGCGGCTGTTTATCCTCCGGCGGAAAGGTGATTTTCATGAAAGGGCCCGGCTGCGATATCGAGCTGAAAAAAGTTCGTTACGGTCCGCGGTCTAATTATGACTTGGTTATGGACCACCCCTATGTGATTCCGCAGACGCGGCACCATCGGCGGTTGGTAGTGTTCGAGCGTTTGGACCAACCGCACTATATTCAAAAGTCCAGAGCCATGTTGCGATTTCCGGTACTAATAATCGAGAGTGAGCAGAACCCTCGTTTCAAGAGCTTGAAAAAACTGTTGAACAGCCGCGGAATCAAGAAAGCCGGCAGAGCCTTGGTTGCCGGTAGCAAACCGATTGCAGAAATCTTGTACCGATTTCCGCAAAGCTGTGAGGCATGGATAAGTGCCGGTGACAGACATCCGCCACCGGCAGACGGACCGAACAATATGAGCTGGTTCCAAATGGCTCCCGGGCTATTTCACCATCTCGATGTATCCGGAACGCACATGCCCTTGCTCCTGCTGAGGTTTCCCGAAATTCGCTCCTGGCGACCGGAAGACGGATTTCGGGAAGGCTGCAACCTACTGATCCCTTTCCAGGACCCTGAAAATGTCGGGGCCGTTATCCGATCGGCGGCGGCATTCGGCATCAAGCAGGTGATCCTGCTGACCGAGAGCGCCCATCCGTTTCACCCCAAGTCCTTGAGAGCCTCTGGCGGAGCGGTACTTTCGGTGCGGTTGCGGAATGGTCCTTCCATAAACGAACTTCCCGAGGGATTGCCGATCGTGGCGCTTTCAGCGGAAGGTTGCGATATTCGTTCGGCAGTCTATCCTCCCGATTTTGGTCTTTTGGTCGGGCTCGAGGGGCACGGGTTGCCGGAAAGCTGGCGTAAGGCCGCCTGGCGAATACCGATTGAAACCGGTGTTGAATCCTTGAACGCCGCTGCCGCCGCCACCGTCGCTTTGTATGAATGGTCTCGCCGACGGATCGTTGCTGAGAGGTGATATGACCAGCGGACATCGCTCAGGTAACCGATAATGATGATTGCCAGCTGCCGCTATCGTGGATGCACTGAGTGATTCTGCCATGCAACTGCCTTTCGGCCAGAAAATTACCCGTACAGTCTTGAATCATTTTGGAACGGCATAATATTCTCTTACACCACACGATACAATGCCGCAGGGTATATTTCTCCGAAATTTTCAATGCTGCGGTAAAGAAGGATCCATTTCGGATCGAAAAGACGGTTCAGGGCAGGAGACCCATGAATGGCTCATAACCCAAACTGCAAAGACCTTAGAAACAAATTTGCCACTTTGGAGGCCGAGGCTGCCAAATGTCTGGCCGCCACGGAGGTTCTGCCATTGTATCGGACACTGATCGAGCATGCGAGCGAGGCGATACTGGTGGCCCGGAAAAATGAAATCGTGTTTGCCAATCCCAAGGCCGAAGAACTTTTTGGAATAGCGGAACACAAGTTGATCGGTCATACGATTGAGCCGTTTATTCATGCCGATGACCGTCCACTCGTGATGCAGGAATATGCTTCCGCCATCGAAAGCGGTGGGAGTGTCCGGGTGCCGCCGGTCAGAGTCGTCGATCGCTCCGGTAATATCAAGTGGGTCAATTTAAGGATTTCCCGGTTCTCAGAGGATGTTGACCCGGCAGTTTTCTTTTTCATGACGGACATGACACGCCGCAAGGTGGCTGAGGACGAACTTCGCCAAAGTGAGAAGAGGTACCGTAGCGTCATCGATTCAACTTCGGGCGGTTACATCCTGATGGATAAAGAGTTCTCGATTATCGACGTGAATCAGTCCTTGTTGAAAATGCTTGGCTGTGGGCGCGATAGACTCATCGGAAAGCAACCGGAGTCACTCTATAACAGCCAATCTGTCGTGTTCTATTCAGCCGACCGCGACCACTTTAGCTTCGAGGCTCTCTTTGCTGTCAAGCAGGGTGGTGATATCCCTCTCCTTTACAACCGAAGTACACTGCGAACCGAGCAGAGAGAGATTACCGGGTACGTGGCGTTCCTGTCTGATTTAACAGAACTGAAAATCGTACGCGAGCGATTGGGACGAGCGGAAGAGCGTTATCGACGCATGTATCAAAACGCCGTACAGGGAATGTTCCAGAGTACTCTTTCCGGGAGGCTGATAAGGGCCAATCCTTCTTATGCTCGGATCCTGGGCTTCGATTCCCCGGCTGAGGTTTTGGCCCAGCGTGGTGAGTTTTCGGCCTTGCAATTCAGCGACGATGAGAGCCAGAAATTCATCGAGACCTTGAAGTCGAATGGCGTACTGGCCAATTATGAAGTCAAACTGAAACGCCGAGATGGACAACCCATCTGGTTGCTGTTCAACGTCAGACTGACCGACGGCGATGGCGGCGATCCGTTGATCGAGGGTATTGCCATCGACAACACGGCCAAGAAGCTGGCGGAAGAAGAACTCCGCAAAAGTGAAGAGAATTTCCGTCAGTTGTCGATTCACGACAACCTTACCGGACTTTACAATACGCGTTACATGTATAAGGCATTGGCCGATCTGATCCTCGAAAGTGAGGCCTCTGGTATGCCGTTCTCACTGATCTTCATGGACATGGACAATTTCAAGTATGTGGTCGACACCTATGGCCATCTAAACGGTAGCCGGGCATTACAGGAAGTGGCGGCGACGATAATGAGTGCCTTGATTGAACCGGCATTCGGCGTGGCCTATGGCGGCGATGAATTCGTCGTCGTCCTGCCCGGTTCAGATAAATCGCAGGCCTTAGCGAAGACCAAAGAGATACAAGCCCGCATGCGGGAGACCACCTATCTCGAGGAGCAGGGGCACAGCGTGCACCTCAACGCGAGCTTCGGGGTGGCAACCTTTCCGGAAGACGCTGCCGATCGTACTTCGTTGCTTGCCTTGGCCGATAAAGCCATGTTCGCCATAAAGAAAAGGGGTAAGAATGCCATCGGGGTCAGTGCCGCAGGCGCTTGAGGCCGAACGGGCTTGTGCTGGCCCGTGGATTCTGGAAGAAATGGTTTCTTAAGAGTTCCCAGGCATGCGTTTTTTCGGCCTATATTCTTGGAAACCATCTGATTTTTGAGATAGCGGATCGTCAATGGAGTGCTCGAAGCCGCCGGCGCTCCCATTCGCCAACGGTTGGTCGATGAAAAAATTAAGGAATCGAATCGACTGACGCTTAGGAGGAGCCATGGAAGTCGTTAAGATGAAAGATTGCCAAGAAATAAAGATAGAAAAATTCCCCTACCGCGGAAAACCGCTCGATGTCAGTGGCATCAGTGTACGCTGGCTATCAAAAGCCGGGGAAGATGATATGGGGCAACCCGAATACGGGCTGAGGTATTTTACCGCCCAACCCGGGGGTGAAATTCCGATTCACAACCATTTTTACAGCCAAACCATGTATATCATCAGCGGACGTTTCGAATGCTACCAGTATGATCCCCAAACCGACAAACCGGTCAAGACCGTGGTCTGCGAACCGGGGGTTTCGATATATATTCCCAGCCTGGAGCCACACGGAATGAAGAACATCAGCGCTACTGAACCGGCGACCTTCCTATGCTGCATCTGCAATGTCTACGAAAAGGAAAATCTATAAATGACGAACAAACGCGAACGGGTCGATGCCGTTCTGAATGACCGCGAACCGGATCGAGCACCACTGTCACTGTGGTACCATTTTGGGGTTCAGCACGGTTCCGGGGAGCAATTTGCACGCTTAAGTCTGGAATATTTCCAATACTACGATTTTGATTTTCTCAAGGTTATGAACGATTATTTTTATCCGCTACCCCGTGGCCTCGAATCGGTCAGAACCGCGGCGGATCTTAAGCGATTCTACGCGCTTAATGTGGAGGATACCGATTGGGCGCGACAGTTAAGAGCCTTGGAAATAATTGCAAGAGAACTTAAAGATCGGGCCTATTTTATCGATACGGTCTTTGACCCCTGGCAGAGCATCAAGCGCAACATGGCGGGTGAAAACATGAAGGCTCTAATGGAAGAAGCCCCTGAGGCCCTTTTGGATGCAATGGATGTGGTGGCCGATACCTTGATCGATTATTGCCACAAGTCCCTGGCTATCGGGTCTGCCGGCATTTTCATGTCTGTTCCTGCCGCCGCTGAAATTCTCACCCGTGATCAATTCCTGACCTTTGTGAAGCCGCCGGCAATGAAAGTATTATCGGCCATATCAACTTCAGGAAAAATGAATACGGTCCACATTCACGGCCAAAGCCTATTTATGGATGACTGTCTTGATTTTCCCGCCCGGGTGTTCAGCTGGTGGGACAGGGGTCCGAAAGGCCCAACCCTCGCAGCGGTTAAGGAGAGAATCTCCGGTTGCGTGATGGGCGGTATCGATCAGACCTTAGTGGCACGGACCAGCCCCGGTTTTCTGAAGAATCACGTTCGTGAAGGCCGACAATTGGGAGGGCGTCGTCGGTTTTTCCTCGCCAACGGGTGCAGTATCGACACCTGGGTTTATCCCGGTTCGATCAGGGCGATCGTGGATGCAGCCCAGGCCGCGTATTGAACCCGCAAGTCCTGATACTCAGACAGCGTGGCACCTTTGACAACCTCGCATTCAATGGTTATACCATCTTTATTGGGGCACGGTTTAATTCCCCGGTTGCAGCGGGTCTATTCAGCCAAACAGAGGCCCCACCAAACCGAACGGTCATCGCTTCGCTCAATGAATGGCCGGGGGAGGAACGAGGCGCTGAAATCGGAAGAGCTGGGGAAACAAACGACCAATTAAATCCGATCAGGGTGAGCGTCATGAAAATCAGTATCTCGACGATTCTGCGACATCTCATTGTAATAACGTTCATTTCCAGTTCGTTAACCATTGTAAACGCGAAGAGTAATTCCATGGATCAGTCATTTAAACGTCTTGAAACCGCAACATTTGCCGGTGGTTGCTTCTGGTGTTCAGAATCGGACTTCGAAAAAGTCGAAGGTGTGGTGGATGTGATATCGGGCTACACCGGGGGGCAAGAAAAGAACCCGACTTACGAAGAGGTATCTTCAGGGCAAACGGGCCATTACGAGGCGGTTCAGGTCGTTTTCGATCCCGACAGGGTGACCTACGAAGAGCTTCTGGAGGCGTTCTGGCGCCATGTAAATCCTACCGATGCGGGTGGCCAATTCGTCGACAGGGGGCCCCAGTATCGAACGGCCATCTTTTACCATGACGAGGAACAAAAACGGTTGGCCGAGTCCTCCAAAAAAGAACTTCAGGTTTCGGGTCGATTCAAAGTGCCGATTGTCACCGAAATTCTTCCCTTTTCGACCTTCTACAATGCTGAAGAGTATCATCAGGACTATCACGTAAAGAGCCCATTACGCTATAAATACTATCGCTATGCTTCCGGCCGAGACCAGTTTGTCGAGAAAAACTGGAAGACCAATTCCGTTGTTGTCACAGACCGCCAAACGCGAAAAAACCTATTCCAAACCCGGCGAAAATGAATTGAAACAAAAATTGACGCCACTGCAATTTCAGGTCACCCAGAAAGATGCAACTGAACCGCCTTTTCGAAATGAGTTCTGGGACAACCACCAAGATGGCATCTATGTTGATATTGTTTCCGGTGAGCCCTTGTTCAGTTCCGTCGATAAATTTGAATCCGGTACGGGATGGCCCAGTTTCACAAAGCCGATTGAACCAGAAAATATCGTTGAAATACAGGACCGTAGCCTTTTCATGGTTCGCACGGAGGTTCGTAGCAAGCACGGAGACTCTCACCTGGGACATCTTTTCCCGGACGGTCCCCCCCCTACCGGTTTGCGATACTGCATCAATTCCGCGGCCCTCAGATTCGTTCCTAAAGATGTGTTGGATAAAGAGGGATACGGTGAATATTTAAAGTTTTTCAATTGAATACCCGGTTTTGAGCAGCCCCCTTTTCCTCCTTCAAACGACCGGTCAGCCACGAATACAATGGCCGATGAGCGCTGCGTATCCTCTTGGTATATAATCAAAACTGCTGGTATCCTTTTTACCTGGTTGGCAAAAATTCGTTGGCGGGTAAACCTTTCGCTCGGTGAAGCGTCTAAAAATGTGAAGCCGAACGGAAAGGTGTTGGCACCCTTTGAAACCACTTTTTAGAATGAATTCATAAACGGGGGTTGTGGTCGAACAACGTATAGGTGGGGTTGGTGACGCCAGTGGGGATCTCTGCCAATTTCTGCCGATGGACGCGCAGATGCTGTAACCATGGAGATGGAACGGGGGACGCCGCCGGCCGGTTTATCCTCTGAGCTGATATTCGGGGGTCGGGAGCTGGTCAGAGGAACCTATGGTAAAGAGTAAAGGAGCCGAGTCGGCCGAAAGGATCGGCCATAAAAACAGGGGCACCTCGCAGGCGATGCCGGCATTAGGCCGGGTTGATGCCGATGATGATCTCGTTGAACGGGTGAAAATTGGCGATCGCCGAGCTTCCGATCAGCTGATTAGGCGTTACCAGGACAGGGCTTTTGCACTTGTATTGCGGATGATGTCGGGAGATCGGGAAAAAGCAATGGAACTCACCCAGGAAGCATTCTTGACCGCTCTTCGCAAGATAAAAACGTTTGAAGGCAAATCATCATTTTACACCTGGTTTTACCGGATCTTGGTCAATACCTGCCTGGACGCTCTCAGACGTCGCAACCGCTGGCGCCGTCTGTTTTTCCGCCGCCGGCCGAACCCCGATGATAAGAGAGGGTTTTCTGACGTCCTCGAAGACCTTCCGAGTGCGGATCTTGAATCGAACCCGGGTTCCGCCCACGATGCTCGGGAACTCCGATCTGAAGTCGATGAAGCATTAAAGCAACTGTCCGAAAGGCAAAAGATGATATTTCAATTGAAGATATTCGAAGAAATGCGAATTTCTGAGATCGCCCAAATGATGGGACTGGCCGAAGGAACTGTGAAAAGCCACCTTTTCAGGGCAACCCAGATCGTTCGCGGCGCACTGGCCGATTGGGCCAAGTGAGGAGGGACCACATGCCGGCCTGCCCTGACCAAAACGAATATTTACTGCTCGATGTCTACGAAGAACTCGATGCCGACACACGTTCGGAATTGGATAAGCACTTGAAAACCTGTGTGGATTGTCGTCGTGAAAAGGAGCGCCTGGAGGTCATTCTTGAACGGGTAAAGGAAAATATCGTTCCACCACCCCTGACGATGATGGAATCGGCAACCCTGGTGAAAGGCGTGCAGCAAAAGTTAGCATCACCGCGATTAGCGCGGCGGTGGCAGGATTTTTTCCTGAGTAAACGGACGCTGTGGTTACCGGCTGCTGCAACCGTCTGTCTGCTGGTGTTGCTGACGACTTTTTTGGGGTACGAACGCTTTGATACCTTAGAAAAACCCATGGTGCCTATACTTGACATTTCAAAGCAATTGCCCGAAAATGATGTGGAAATCATTCAGAATCTGGATCTGTTGAAAAGCTTCAACACTCTAGAAAAACTCAGTCAAGTGGTCAACGATTCTCAGGGTCGAAATTCTACCGATCAAAAAAACCAGGGGGCGCAGGGGGAAATTCCGTATGGGATTAAAAAGCGGATGGCTTAAACGCCTGACCCATTGTACCCGGCGCAATGGTATCGCGGTTCTGGTTGCGGTTGTTTCTATCTTTTTCGATGCGAATGCCGGGTGTGCACTACAAAACGTGCGATCAACGAATGCTGTAAACATCCCGTCGATCCTTCAGGATATTGGAAATTACAAGGAGTCTATCCTCACTGCCGACAAGAAGAAGCGAGGGTTCGAGAAGAAATACCAGGAATGGCAGTCTCTGACACCGCAGGAAAAAGACACCATGCGGCACCGGATGAACCAGCTGAACCAGATGCCACCCAAAGACCGCCAACATTTTCAACGCCTTTTTGATGAATGGCAACAGCTTTCCCCTGGTGAGCACCGGCAAATTGAACGCGCGTTGGATAACTGGGACAATTTATCACCCAAGGAAAGAGAATCGATCCGCAAGCGTTTTAAATAGTGAGGAGCCGGTACCGCCGAAAACCCCTGCGTTTCCTTCCAAAACCGCGACTTATTTTCCCTCTAATATGACGTTCCGAATGATGCTTACCACAGGGCCCCCATTTCAACAGCCAATGCGAGTGCGGTTAGCAGATGAAAAAGATAGGCGGGAATAAAACTCTGAGACCGCTCCCGAACGAATCCGACCGCGATGCCGAATGCAAAGGCCCCGAAGATGTTTCCGGTTGTCCAACCGGTGAAAACGGTTTCAAGGGAACCGCTCGCGAGGAAAATAGCATAGCTGGTGGTTACGGCATATAGAAATGCTGCGCCGACGGTCGGCCAGGATAAAAACCATTGACTGCTGCAATGTTGAACCCGGGTCGTACGGGCCAGTACCCCATGTGCCAAACTCCTGAACAGCAGCTCCAGGGACAAGGGCAGGATGAGAATGAGGTAGAGAACCTTCTCAATAACGGTTAAATTCCATGACGAAATGTCCGGCAGCCACACACCACCCAAAAAACCACACAAGACGGCGCCCGGAAGTAAAAGCCACCAGGAGGTGCCCATTGGCAAGGTCAGGCCGTACTGCCACGTTTTGCGATAGGCCAGGAAGATCAGAAAAATAGCGGTCAAAGCGATGATCAGTAAGGTTGCATCGACCCCCGGGTAACTGAGCAGGCCACTCGGGTTTTCTCCCAGCCAGGTATCCGGGCGCACAAAAAGTCGTAAGGCCTCGGCTGGGACCAGGATAGCTAGAACATACAGGGCGGCTTTCATCAATCCAGAGGCCTGCAACCGCATGCTCGGTTTCTGCAAAGCATCACGGCAGGCTTGGGCAATATCGAGCGGTTTGAGGTCAGTTCCGGTCGTGCGGGGAGACCCGCCGATGTCGGAAGAGCCGCCCCAGCGGTTGTTTTCTGAACGACATTTCACGGACGAGTCGAGGAAGTTCAACCTTTCATATACCGGTTCGAGATCACCTGGCATGAAAAGGTCCATCTGTCTCAAAGTGTATGATCCGGGGGATCTCTGCAGAACAACCAGGCCAAGCCGGTTGCCGTAAAGCTTGTTCAGGTGCGGTTCAATTTCGTAAATCCCCGTATCAGCCTCGACGACGACGACAATTCGATCATCTGTGAGGTCTACCCGTGCAAGTTCCTTAATACCTTTGAAATCACTGAATTCCGTGGACTTGTAAATGATTCGGTCGATTTTGTGCAGGATCGTTGCCGTGTACTCCGGAAATTCCGTTTCTTCCCAGAGACCATCTTTTTTCAGTTGGATTTCGCCCTTACGCAGATGGTCTATCACACGCTGGGTTTTTCGCATCAATTCCGGGGGCAGACCGCTGAACTCTTTGAGTTCCAAGCCGAGTGCGTCGATCACACCCTCAAGGCGGATCAGTGCATATAAAAATCGCAGATGCATCGGTTCCTTGCGGCTGATGCGCTGATGGTTTAATAATAACCAGATCGCCAGGATCGTATCCAGGTCGGGCTCATTGGCATAGATGAACCATTCACGGTCACGCAAGTCGAGCCCTTTCAGGATCATGACCAGCACCTGCTCGCAGCTGGAGAAGGTGAACGCCCGTACACATCCCTCGTGGTGGTCGAGGTTATAGATTTTTTTTTCGTGGTCCATAAAGGGTTCGCTCTGGGCGACGCCGTCCAGAAATATGGTCCCGGGAGGGGATTTGCGTGCGGTCGCAGCCGATACTGTCAAGCCGCGTTGAATTACAACGGTAAGATTAGGGGCTTCGAGGCAGTTCAGTACTTTTTTGCCCCTTATTTCCTTGACCGCATAGCGTTGTGGCAACACACCTGCAGCCGAGAGATTGTCCTGAGGGACTTTGGCTGCCGCAGCCGGTTTTTCCGACATTGAGAAGCGCTCTCCGGAGAGAAATTCGGGGGAATCTATTGGGTTGTCTTCCATAAACCGAATCTGTTAGAAATCCGTATATGGCCGTTGCTTGTCGATATTTTCCCGTATTTACCGGCAAGCTGAGCGCTCGTTGGAGATTCCCTCGGGTCGAGGGAACCACATGGCCTATTGCCGTGAAGACGTGAGCCGCCAGATCGCCAAGTGCGACAGTGAACCCGTTATTAATAACAATCTATTCTTCTGGGGTCAAGCACCAGATGGTTCAACTGCGCTGTTCCCGTGAACGAAAAAAAGATTGCTCGTTTTCCAAATGGGTTTGGCAGTCGGCTGCGCGGCTTGCTTTCCGAATAAATAAGAGTAGTGTATGGAAAAATCTGATTCGGTAGACAAAGGTAGATACCGTGGTTGTCAATAAACCGTTCCGTTATTCGAAAGTGTTTTCTTCAAGTATTTATACCACCCTGACATATTTCGGAATTTATTATTGAAAAGCGGTAAAACCCTCAACTTCCGGTGTTGGGCCTTATGGGGTTCAACCCCAATTATTCAGCGGAGGTAATACGATGAGCATTCGGTTAATGACAAATTTGATTTTCATGATTTCCCTGATTATCGCACAGGTAACATCAACCGGGAACAGTTTTGCCGGTGACTCCACAGGTCACATTACAAACGTCCAAAGGCATCATTTTGATCGAGCTCTATCCGGAAAAAGCACCGTTAACAGTAAAAAATTTTTTATCTTACGTTGACAATGGATTTTATGACGGCACGATATTTCATCGGGTCATACCGAATTTTATGATTCAAGGTGGTGGCTTTTCTGCCGAAATGAAGCGTAAATCGACGGAGTCGCCCATTCAAAATGAGGCCGACAACGGTTTGAAAAATGACTCGTGGGACCGTCGCAATGGCCCGTACGCAAGATCCTCATAGTGCCACGGCGCAGTTCTTCATCAATACGGCCGATAATGAATTCCTTAACCACCGCGGTAAATCCGGTCAAAACTGGGGCTATGCCGTGTTCGGTAAGGTTGTGAAGGGGATGGATGTCGTGGATGCTATTTCAGGGGCGAAAACCAAAAATTCGGGTATGATGCGGGATGTTCCCGTCGAAACGGTGTTTATTGAAACCGCCAGGCGACAACCCTGAAGACGGTCGGAAATAGATAAGTTCGATACGGAAGGCCGTCATTGTTGAAGATCGGTCAGATATCAACAACCAATTATGAGGTCGATCGGCGGCGCTTCCGATAGCGATCTCAACGCTTTTCGGTATCAAGTCATAGCGGGGTGGTTTTTATCTGCATGAGTTGCATCGGAATGTCAAGACTGTCCATATGGTCCTCTATTTGGGACGGTGAAAATGATAGGCCGGTAAAAATCTTCTTCTCCTGTTCGGTTGATACGCCCCACAGCCAACGAAGGCGGGTGCGGTATTCCGTTGTGGTGCCGTAACGTGATAGAATGTATTCCATCCGCTCATCCAGGCTGGTGATGCGGTCATGAAGGACCCGCTTGTCGGCATAATTGACGATATTTGCCTCGGCCAGCGCGCCGTTTTCGGAATAAGTATCCAACTTGACGTGTTGCCGGATGATGTCGCCGACCTCAGGGTGTCCCAAATTAACGAGAAGTTCATGACCGCTATCCGTGTGCCTTTCACCGGTTTTGAAGCTGCGGGATTTGGTGATATCGTGAAGCAAAGCACCGGCCTGAACCAGTGGCCCATTGAGTGATATACCCTGGCCTGCAAGCTCGCGCACCAGCAATAAGGCGACACGACAGACCTGAAGGGAGTGGCAAATAATGTGATCAGGCATCGCCATTTTGCGGATCAAGCGGTAACTCATTTCTCGGGTAGGAATGTGCATTGAAGTAAACGTAATTCCTTTTCGAATTTAGCGCTACTTTTCAGGCGCTCACAACGATTTTCGTATCGATTCGCAGGGTTTCAACGACCAATGTGCTTAAGACCACAGAACTGTAAGCGTTTACAGGGTGCCGCGGATGCAAGGCGCGGGGCGCGCAGACGTACTTTTGTACTTCAAGTGCCCGACAACAAAGCAGATGCGATGCCCTGTGAATGCTTACCGATTTTCTATGCCGCCTTTACAGCGCTTCCGCGTCGGCTTGATTATTCTAACACACACCCTGTGGAAAAAATAGTCCCAGCCATTAACTGTAATAACAGAGGAATTTATATTTAGAAAGCGGATGCGTATGGAACTATGCCAGAGGCTTTATGATCTGTTTGTCGACAAAGCCGCCCGATTGCGAATTGCGCTGGTGTCGGTCGGACTGGGATACACGGCCGTGGTAACGGATGATGGCGGTATTGGCCTGGCCTACACTTATTTCAGGACCAAGCAAGCATGTGGATTAAAGCGGGATTATGTTGACTGGGAAGGACAACCGGCCGATGGCCTGTTGGCATGCCTGACCGGTTCTGATACCATCCGTCGTAGCATGGCGCTCGCGTTGATTAACGCCTTGAATTACCCGTTCGCTTTCGAATTACCGGAAGATTCCGATAACCGTATCCTGCTCGAGACCCTGGCAATCGAACAGGATACCCGGGTGGCGATGGTGGGCTTGATGAAGCCTCTGGCCAGGCGCTGTGAGTCCGTGGGGGCAAAGCTTGTGGTTCTCGATGCTGCCCGCCATATTGGACGGCCGGCGGATTTCTACCAGCAGCTTCAGGGATCTGTGGACGTTCTGATCATGACTTCTACATCGATTCTCAACCACACAACCGAAGAAATTCTTTGT
The DNA here is from genome assembly GCA_963848135.1 of uncultured delta proteobacterium. Classification (GTDB taxonomy): domain Bacteria; phylum Desulfobacterota; class Desulfobacteria; order Desulfobacterales; family SG8-13; genus JARFQH01. The sequence continues at coordinate 152,956 of CAWKCK010000003.1, read as the reverse complement.
CACGCTGCGCCGTCTGTGAAAACCGTCGTCATTGGACCCGGCACCCCCATGTCGGCGGACGCGTTTCTGTCTCTGCCGGTCGATCTGTTGGCCGGCACTGTCCCAATAGACAAGGAGCGGGTGTTGCGGGCCGTTCGACATGGCGCCGGCACGCCTGTCATCCAGAAATATGCCCGTAAAGTCTATCTTAAATTGAATCGATCAAAATGACATTTCTTTATGCCATGCGAATTTGGTCAATTTGGTTTCGATCGGAGGGTAATCGATATGCAAAGTTATCCCATCCCAATGGTTCCCGGCCCCGTTAAACTTCCTCAGAGGGTCATCGACGCTTTTAGTGTCAACTACGGATCGGCCGATCTGGAACCCGAGTTTTTCGAGCTGTACCATAAAACCACTGCCAATCTGCAGAAGATTATGGACACTGCCAATTCGGTGGTCGTACTTTCCGGTGAGGGAATGGCGGCTCTTTGGGGAGCGGTGAAAAGTAGCATTGTTCGTGGCGATAAAGTGTTGGCGGTTGCCACCGGGCTTTTCGGCCACGGTATTGCCGATATGGCGCAGTCGATCGGTGCCGAGGTCCACAAAGTAAGCCTGCCAGACGATCAGACCCTATCCGATACGTCCGAAATTGAAACGGCCATCGATACGTTCAAACCCAAAATGATCACCGCAGTTCACTGCGAGACACCATCGGGCACTCTGAATCCATTGATGGATCTGGGACGGCTGAAAGATAATTATCATGTGCCACTTCTGTATGTGGACGCGGTCTCCAGTATCGGCGGTACACCAGTGATGACCGATTTATGGAACATCGATCTTTGCCTTGGTGGCGCCCAGAAATGTCTTTCAGCACCAGCGGACACGGCTTTCCTGTCGGTGAGTGAATCGGCTTGGGAAATCATTGAGAAGGTTGATTATGTCGGCTACGATGCCCTAAAACCGTTCAGGGAAGTCACGGATAAACACTATTTTCCATACACACCCAACTGGCATGGCCTAGCGGCTTTAAATGCCGGCGCCGAACTCATCCTCTCTGAAGGCCTGCCAGCCTGTTTTGAGCGGCACGCGACCGTGGCGTCTCTTTGCCGCCAGAGATTGCGCGAAATGGGGATAACCCTTTTCCCGGCACACAGTTCAGTTCCATCTCCGACGGTGACCGCCGCCTACCTGCCCCACGGGGTAAAATGGGAGGACTTCGATGCCCGGTTGCGGGAAAATGGTCTCGTACTGGGGGGGAACTATGGCGCGTTGGCTGGGAAAATCTTTCGGATTGGGCATATGGGAACCCAGGCGGATGAAGTCCTGGTCACAGAGGCGCTCAACATCGTTCACAAATCCCTCCCATAAACAGTGGATCTCTGTCGAATTTTGACGGGTCCCGCCCACCATTTTTCACTTCTATGCCATTGGGGGATTTGCGAACACGCGCTTTTATCTTCGATATAGGGGCTGGTTTGCTACTTGACTACCCCGCAAGCCACTCGCGCGCCGCCGCCGCCGAGGGCCATGGGGCTATCTGAATAGTTATCACCACCGGCGTGAATCATGAGCGATCGCCCCGTCAAATCGGAAAGCTTGATACGGGGAGACAGGACCGGCAAAGTCGACTGGCCGTTCATGTCTGCGAACAGTGGCGGCAGATCTCCCAGGTGGCCGTTTGCATAGGGACCTTCATGCCGTCCGGTACCTGCAGGATCATAATGCCCGCCCGCAGCGAGTCCCGGAACCGTTTTACCCCCCTTTACAGCTGCAGAGCAATCAGGGTTTTCGTGAACGTGAAATCCGTGCAGGCCGGGCGTCAAACCGGTTAACGCCGGTGAGAAAAGTGTGCCGTAGGGGGTTGCGGAAACGGCGATAGTCCCGAGGGATGATCCCGTACCGGTGTCGTCGATGGCGTAAATTTCGACCAGCATATCATCGGACCACGCCGGCCCTGTAGCCAGTAAAATCGCCGTTACTATTATGACTGCGAGTTTCATGTGTCACCTCTCTTATGTTATCCGAAGACGTTTTTACCGTCGGCTTTCTACCGGCAGCATCCATTAGAAATACCATAGGGCGGCCTGATAGTATGTCAAGAAGTAAAACGAGATGGAAAGAGGAATATCATGCTTACCGATACCAAAGCCGAAGTCGTGAGTACCCTCGTCTCGGGCAGTATAAAAATTCCGACCAACTATCAACTGGTTTTGCACAATGGCGAACGGCGTGGATTCGATCTTGTTATCGAAGTGGATCAGCCTAGTAAGTAACTATCGTAATCAGTTCAGAAACTTTTTCAGCAGGCCCTTGACCGGTTCCTCATATTCTTTGAGCCCTTTCTTTTCCATATACTTCTGAACCCTTTCGTTTTCAAAAACCTGTTTTTCGATTTGTTCCCCGGCGATCGCTTTCGTGTCCACGGTAAACTTTGGATCAGTGAAGGTGCCGCTCACGATGATAGGAACTTTTACCCCCCGGCGGTCTCCCTGATCACCCTGCCCTTTGATCGTACCGACAGCTGTCGGCTCCAAGAGGAAATTCAATGTTTCATTCACCAAATTCGCGTCCCCAGCAGCTTTGACACGCAGCAAAGGCGACTGCAGGCTGGTCTGGGCCGTACTGAAGATCCCGTCACTTATTTTGAAAGGGATCTTCATCTCAGTAAAGTCCGTGCGGGAGCCGACTTCGATGCTTTGGGCATCACCGCTTAACATGGCCCGGGCACTGCGAATCATGCCGGCCAGATCGAGGCCTTTAATGGCACCATCGTTGAACCGGAGTTCACCACCTCCGTTTAAGGTTTTGCGAATGAGTTCGGGATCTTCCCCGCGGAAAGATAGATCGATGCTGCCGTTCGTGACGCCTTCCAGAACATCCTTTTGTATCTGGTCTTTTAGAAAGGGTCCGGCAAGAATATTTTTGAGTTCCAACTTGACAGCGCTGCGAGGTACATTCTGGCTGACATTCAGATCAGAGTTCAGGATGAGGCTGCCCTTGTATAGATCGGCCTGAAGCGGCGCAATGCGAATGATGCCGTCCTTTGCGAAAAATTTGGCGCTAAGATTGGAGAGTTTGGTTTTTTGAATTATCATATCGCCGGCCTTCAGTTTTCCGGCCAGTATTAGACGCCGGAGGGGCTCGTAATCGGTTTTCTTCCCTCCGCCGGCAGTTGGTGACGATTTGCTCTTCGATAATCCGGGAGAAGCATCAGCTTTCGATTCGGCGGTTGGTGGCAGGTAACGGTCAACGTCGATTCTGTCAATTTCAGCCTCAAAAGCGATTTCCGGACGGGAGAATCGAGTAACCCGGCTGGTGAATGTTAATTTAGAATCATCGACGATCATGCTTGCCATTCGATACGCTTATTCGATCGGAAGACGCCGAAATTCCAGCCTGCAGTGACACCTTATTCAAGACCCCGGGATCCCGGGTGGCAATCGGCTGATTCTGCCCCAGTTCTACAAGCAATTTGCGAGGTGAAAACTCCGCCACATCGATGTTTAAATCGGCCCGTGGATTTGCTGCCGGGGAAGCGACGGTGCCTTTTAGTGATAGAGCCAGTTCCGAAAAAGCCTTTAAGGATATATCCAATGGTATGGTGGCTTTACCCGGATCCTGACCGACGGGCCCGAGGGTTCCGTTCAGGGAAATTGGTTTGCCATCCAATCGGGCAGACAAATTCACCCCGATCGGTCGATCGAGGGAGAGGTCTGTGAACACCACATCCAGCTGATCGATCGTTTTGCGAGTACCGGAAGGGATGTCGATCCATTTGACAGTTCCATTTTTGATCGAAAAATCGCCGACGGTTAATGAACGGATGGGTAATCCCGCCACAGATTCGCTTTCGGATGCGTCTTTATTCGTCGCTGTCGTCGGCTTGTTTTCTTTCTGTGTTGAAAAGTCCCAGTTCGTGCGGCCTTGTTTGTCCTTAATCAAAAAGATTTGAGGTTCCTTCAGAATAAAATGTTTAATTTGGACATCTCTGGACAGGAGCGGCAGTAGTTTAACCCGCACGTCAAAGGATTTTATGGTTACAAAATCCTTTTCGGCAAATCCTTGTGGATTGCCGAGATTAAGATCAGAAAAGGAGACACCGGCAAAGGGGAAAAAAGATATGTCGACCTTCCCGCTCACGGAAAAGGGTCGACCCGTCATTTCGGTGACCTTTTTTTCGAGGACCGGCTTGAATTTATTTGCATCGACGAATACGGGTAAAATCAAGAGGATCAGAATCACCAATGCAATTGTACCACCCACGGCAATCAGCCCCCATTTCAATCCACTTTTCATAACAAACTCCTTTGATCTCCAAATTGTTTCTTTACATAGTTCGTCACGTGTTTGTCGAATGCCTTCGCAATTTTTACAATGGCGGGGTGCACGGCCGAGTCGAAATTCACGCTTTCAATGGATCTGACCGGCAAAACATCGATGGTTGTACCAGTGATGAAGGCCCCTGCCAATCGGTTGAGTTCGTCGCGGTGTAGCTTTCTTTGCCTGATTTTAAGGCCGATTTCGCGGCAAATGGACATTACGTGCTGGCGTGTGACACCGAGGAGCACACTTCCGGACGGTGGCGTGCAGAGCTGATTGTCGAGCAGGTAGAATATATTTGAGCGCGCCCCTTCGGATATATAGCCACTGCTATCCACCAATAACGCTTCATAGGCCCCGGTCGTATCCCGGGTCGTTGCGGCGCGCTCGCGAAAGGATGTTTGGATCGCCTTAACATGTGGATTTTTACGTTCAGCACTAAACAGGATTGTGTGCACGCCTTTCTGGTAGTCTTCTATTGCCGGTATGTCCTGTTGTATGAAGTACGTCAAAAACATCGATTCTTCACCCGCCGGTGTCCAAACCAATTTTACGTTGATATTGCGGCAGTCGGTCTTCTCTGTCAGGCAGTTGATTTCCGTTCGGATACGGTGGTTTGATATGTTAAATTTTATTCCCAGCAGCGCGATGGATCGGCGCAGGCGGTCCATATGGTCCTCGAAGAACAATGGAACCCCCCCCAGCAGCTTGATCACTTCATATACGGATTCACCGCCGATGTGATCAAATACTGTTGCTTCAGGGGCGGTGAACAACTCACCGTTTACAAAAAGATACTTCGAGGACGCATCACATTTCAAGTTTTCATGCCCGCTTTCAGTCAGTAATTAACAGCTATATTTTTTTATTAATTCTGTGTACTCAGATATAAATTCAATCGCACCAACAGGATATTATTGATGAATTGGGTGATCAAAAGATCCATCAACGCATTTAGGATGAGTCATTCAATCCCCCAGTAATTTATGACTGTTTCGGTAAAAGTCAAAACGAGGGGTCGCTTGAAGACAATGGAGCTAATATTTACGGATTGATATTATTCAGGGCGGTACCATCGGCTTGGCGCAGCAGCCCAAGGAAGGTTACTTTCGAGGTCGGCGCTGAAATTTGACGGCAAAACCATCTGGTGTCGTTCTCACAACCCGGCCTGAAACCTTAACCGGTTTTTTATCTTCGGAGAATGAAAAGGAAAGGGTAATGGTTTCGCCGATCGCCGGGGGAGAATGGGTTTCTATAAACACGCCGGTGTTACTGATGTCGCGGGTAATATCTTTGTGGATATAGTCATCGATCTCATAAGCGACCAAGATTTTGCGGTCGTGCCTGGACTCTGCTCGTGCCCCCTTATATCGTTTTCTATCCAGTTTCTCCAGCAATTCCAATTGCTGCGGAATGCTCATATCACAAACCAGGTCAATCAATCGGGCCGTGATCCTGGTTTCATCTTGTATGACTCTTTTCACCTGTTTTGGCATGCACTCACATCCTTTCCTTTGGGGAGCTTCCTAACAGGCTGCAATAAACTGTTGCAATTGGCAAGACGACCTTCGTGATGATTTACAACATCCTGTTCATTCTGGTAGCCACAATACGGCATTCGGCTTCCGTAAGCCGATGGCAGGCGGTTCGTTTGCCGGCCAAGGTGCCTGCGGCGTTTAAGGGCAACTATCAGCATTATAACAAAATCGTTTTCGGCCGGTCAATCCAGATATGGGTTGAGAAATGAGCGCTCCGCCCTATAGGCGGTCTAATTCTGGGAGCAGATGATTCTGAGTGTCAATTGCACGGCGCTGCGGCGTTAAGCAGATCGAGAATGCGAGACGTCTTTTTCATTTCGGCAGCCCATTGAATCGCGGTTTTCCCACTACGATCCTTGACACTAAGGTCTGGACAGTCGGTCAGCAGGGCACGGACAACCCCTTCGTGGTTGCTTTTGACGGCCAGCAGTAAGGCTGTGTTACCCTCCGTGTCAACCGCATTGATGTCCGACCGATGTTTAAGTAGGACATCGGTTATTTTGCTATATCCGTCGATAGCTGTGAACATCAATGCCGTACGACCCAAGTAATCCTTCATGGAGACGTCGGCGCCCTGCTTCAAAAGGTCCCTAACAATGTTGTCATGACCGTTGCCGGCAGCAAACATTAATGCGGTCGAACCGTTTCGGCTCGTCGCGTTGACATCCGCCTCCTGCTTCAACAAGAGGTGAACGATTTCCCGGTGGCCGAACTGGGCGGCCAGCATCAGCGCTTCCCATCCCGCATCACCCTTGATATTGATGCGAGCGCCGCGGGAAATCAGCAGCTGAACGATTTTCGTGTGACCGTTCATGGCGGCCTGCATCAGGGCGGTCCACCCCGATGCGTTAATGCCGTTTGGATCCGTCCCCGAATCAAGCAATTGCTTGACTTCATCTTCCAAGCCCATTTCGGCGGCATTTACCAGCGCTTCGGAAGGCTCAGCCGCAATTCCTATCCCGATGAGGGTCAGGGATAGCGCGATCGCAATGGCGATGATGCGCACGGGCGGGATGTATATTTTCATGATTTCACCGGTCCGGGGGCTTTTCATGGTGATTGTTGGAAAGTTTCGATGATTGTATTACCCCGGATCTGCTTGGTATTATATCAGATCGGGGTTGCAATCTCAAATTTCTTTTCCTGATGACGAACCGCTATTTTTGCATCCGCTGAGATGCCCGATAGACCGATTCCAGTCCCCGGCTGGCCGTGTCGAAGGCACGGCCGTAGAAATAGGCAAGGCTTGCTTTTTTAGCGGCTTGCCAGCCGACGGCGATAGCGACGGACCTCGGACTGTGGCGTTTGGCCCAGCGGTATACCCGTAAAGGCCTCGTGATCCATCCCGTTCGCATATCGCCTGAAAAAAATTACGTTTCACCGCCCTTTCAATAGCAGCTAAAAGTTCTTGCCGTGCAGGATTTCCACTGATAAGAATAAAAAAATGTCCAATTCCGGGATCAAATAATATAGAAAAATAGCGATTACGATTCCTATCGGGAGCCATAATCTCATGGATGAAATTATTCATCTGACCGAAGAACTTATCCGATTCAAATCCACCCACGCCAATCCGGCTGAAATTCAAGACTGTGCGGATTTCATTGAGAACTATCTCAACACCCACAGCGTTGAATTTCAACGACTGAATTTTCAGAACGTCCCTTCCCTGCTGGTCGCTCCGAACACCGGGCGGTTTCCTGTTCTCCTGATGACCCACATCGACGTGGTAGCGGGCTCCGAGAAGCTGTTTGACCCGTGGCAACAGGATGGAAAGCTGTTTGGTCGCGGCAGTATTGACGACAAATATGCGGTTGCCCTGTCGCTGGTTCTTTTCAAAGAACAGCTCGAGAAGCACCGCGAGCGGGGGGGGAGCCAGAGGGATCTACCCTTCGGTATCCTGATCACCGGCGATGAAGAAATCGGCGGCGCCAATGGCGCTCAGAAGGTTTTGCCCCTGGTGAAAGCCGACTTCTGTATAGCCTTGGACGGCGGCAGTCTCGATAAAATCGTCATCAAGGAAAAGGGTATTCTGCGGCTCAAACTCATTTCGGAGGGCAAATCCGCCCATGGGGCCCGACCCTGGCTTGGTGAAAATGCGATTGAAAAGTTGATCGAGGATTACCGCATAATCAAATCTTTCTTCAAAGAATCCATTCCAGACCACTGGCACCGCACTGTAAATTTCAGCCGGATCCAGGCCGGAACTTCGATCAACCAGGTCCCGGACCTGGCTGAGGCGATGTTTGACATCCGCTACACGGAAAACGATGATATCGACCCGCTGGTGAAAAATATGCAGGCCAAGATCAGCGGTCGCCTCGTCATTGAAGAAAGGGAACCGCTTTTTATGGGTGGAGAATCACCCTATCTGGATCGTCTCGTGGAAATTACCGGCGTGACGCGACTCGGTTTCGAACACGGGGCCAGCGATGCCCGCCACCTCTTCCAGTACGGTATCAAAGGGATCGTGTGGGGTGCCGACGGAGATATGAGCCAGCACACCGCCGAGGAGCACGTGAACATTGCCAGCGTTTATAAGCTCTACCGGTTTCTCGAAACGTTTATGGACACTTTGGTGGCTGAAGGAAAGGCCTGAGCGCCGGCCAATATTCACTCCCTGGGAAGAGCGGCGACATTGGCCGTTGATCCGAATGTTTAATTAAACTTTTCATCCGTGTCCACAAAGATATGATATCGGTGTGATGAATATGTTTCGGTGTTAATTTTCGGCGGGTGCCTTGTCCCTTAACTTACTACAGACGAGCACGGCGGCAACCCCGATGCTTTGCCGGTCGGCGAATGCGACGCGTGAAACGACGCGGTGAAGATTTTGACTTGCCCTGATGATTCTGCTAAGGCGCCAAATGGTGCAAGAATCGGTTCGTAAAGCTAAGGGCGGCGTGCGCCCTTCAGCACGTAATTTGCTACCGTAAAGGAGGATAAGTATGAAAAAGTTGACGATTTTGTTGGTCGTGCTTTTGTTTGTCCTGGCCGGTGCGGCCGTCGCGGCGCCCAAGAAGGGGGGAACCCTTGTCTTCGGGCGTGGTGGAGACAGCGTTGGCCTGGATCCGGCCTATGAAACGGACGGCAACTCATTTATGATCTGTGACAATATCTACGAAGCGCTCGTCTTCTACAAGGACGAATCCACGGCGCTGGAGCCGGGATTGGCCGAATCCTGGGATATTTCACCGGACGGACTGACCTATACCTTCCATCTTCGCAAGGGTGTCAAATTCCACGACGGAACACCTTTTAATGCTGATGCCGTTGTGTTTTCTATCGGCCGCATGATGAAGGACCGCAATGTGAAGTTCTTTGGCAAAACCCTTGATATACCGGCCCAGGAGAGACCACCGGAGTATTGGGTGTCCATGGAGATGGATGAAACCGTCGGTGCCATCGAGGCGACGGATGAATACACCGTCGTCTTCAAACTTAAACGGGTGGAAGCGCCGTTTCTGGCTAACCTGGGCATGGACTTTGCCGACATCATCAGCCCCACGGCATTTATGAAAAACCCCAAAGAGTTCATCCGAAATCCGGTGGGTACCGGCCCTTTCAAGTTCGTGAAATGGGTTAAGGACGACCGGATCATTTTGGATAAAAATGCGGATTATTGGGACAAATCCGGCGGGCCATACCTTGATCAGCTTATCTTCAGGTCAATTCCGGAAAACTCGGTCCGTTTTCTGGAACTCAAAACCGGCAATATCCAAATTTGTCAGTTCCCCAACCCGGCCGACATTGCCTTGGCAGAAAAAGACAAAAACCTCTGGCTGCCAACCCAGCCGGGAATGAACATTGGCTACCTGTCCTTCAATCACACCAAGGAGCCCTGGAAGAGCAACACCGACCTGCGCAAAGCGATTGCATACGCCATCAACAGTAAGGCGATTGTGGACAACATCTACCAGGGGATGGGCCAGGTGGCGAAGAACCCGATTCCTCCCACCATGTGGGGATACAACGACAAGATCCCGGGTTATGCCTATGACCCTGAAAAAGCCAAGGAACTGCTGAAAAAGGCCGGTTTCCCCGACGGAAAAGGTTTAGGCGAAATCACCCTGTGGTCGATGCCAGTTCCCCGGCCCTACAACCCCGATGGACTGAAGATCGGCGAAGCCATGGCGGCAGACCTGGCCAAGGTTGGGATCACGGCCAAGGTGGTCACTTTCGAGTGGGGCACCTACCTGAAACGTCAACGTGAGCAACCAGCGGACATGGATCTGTTCCAACTTGGCTGGACCGGTGATAATGGCGATCCGGACAACTTTCTGGCTGTGCTCTTCGACGGCTTGGCCTCATCGGCCATCCGAACCCAGTGGCACAATGAGAAGTACCACGAACTCATGGTCAAAGGGCGCCAGACGATCGATCAGAACGAAAGGGCGAAGATCTACGAAGCGGCCCAACAGTTGATCTACGATGAAATGCCAGTCATATCGGTGGCCCATTCGACGGTTATCTGGCCGGCGCTCAATAATGTGAAGAACTTCAAACTGCACCCCACCAGTTCGGTGCGCATGAAGAACGTCTGGTTGGAGTAACCCGCCTAACCGCTCCCTAAAAGGGTTAACGATCAGATAAAAAGGGAAAACCGGTCAAGGGGAGGAAGGGCATCCTCCCTTGGACCGGCTCTGCTCTTCCAGTACGCGTAAACATTGGTGACCTGCAGGCGAAATCCCCTTTTGCCCCACGGTGTGAAATTGCCTCGGGTCTTTCTTTGGCGTTGCGACATCCACAATAGTTGTGTCTATTCAATATCCAGAAATAATTTCGTGAAATTTTGAGTAGATAGGTATATGCGATTATCATGCTGGCCTATGTGATTCGAAGATTATTGATCTTGATCCCCACGCTGCTGGGGGTTTCCGTCATCGTCTTTCTCATGTTGCACATGACGCCCGGCGATCCGGCGGAACTGCTCCTGGGTGAACGCGCCACGGTAGAGTCCCTGGAACAAATGCGTGAGCACCTCGGGCTCAACGAGCCCCTTTATATTCAGTACGGCCTTTTTCTCAAGCGATTGTTGAAGGGCGACCTGGGAGAAACCATCTGGACCCGCCAGAAGGTTTGGATCGAGGTGCAGACAACGGTTTCCGGCCACCATCGAACTGTCCCTTGTGGCGCTGTGCATCAGCTGCTTCTTCGGTGTCATTTTAGGGATTATTTCGGCCACCAAGCAATATTCGATTTTTGATTACCTCAGCATGCTCGGGGCGCTTGCAGGGGTCAGCATGCCGATTTTCTGGCTCGGGCTGGTGTTCATGCTGATTTTCTCCCTCAACCTCGGCTGGTTGCCGCTATCGGGCCGCTTGAGCATCGGGATTGATCTGGAGGTGATCACCAATTTTTATATTTTGGACGCCATTTTGACCCGTAATTGGGCGGCCCTGAGAGATGCCGTGTGGCATATTATCATGCCGGCGGTGACCCTGAGCACCATCCCTACGGCTATCGTGGCGCGGATGACCCGTTCGGCCATGCTGGACGTCTTGCGCCAGGATTATATCAAGACAGCCAAAGCCAAAGGCCTTTCGACCCTCAACGTCATCTTCAAACATGCCCTGCGCAATGCCCTCATCCCGGTTGTCACCACCATCGGCCTTCAGTTTGGCGTTCTGCTGGGCGGTGCCATACTGACCGAGACCATATTTGCCTGGCCCGGTGTGGGCAAGTGGATGTACGATGCGGTCATGCAGAGAGACTACATGGTTATCCAGGGCGGCACGCTCCTTATTGCCGGCTTCTTTGTTCTTATCAACCTGTGCGTCGACGTTCTGTATGCGGTAATAAACCCGAGAATCAGTATGAATTAGATCGGGTTTCATTTTACGTGTTTGATGTTTTGATACCGGTCTTCTGCGAGCCAACGAATTTTGACGTCAAACACAAATCACCAAAACACCAAACACTAAAATAAACCAGACCTGACCAACCAAACTCTGTTGATCGAACCGGCAAGATCAGAGCGCATGCAAACGGAACGAAAAAACAAGAATCCCCAAGATCGCCACCCGATGCTGGAACAGATGAGCCAACTGTGGCGCAACAAGACCGCTGTTGCCGGCCTGGTGGTTATCATTATTTTTTTCCTCACCGCCATTTTCGCGCCCCTGCTCAGCCCCCATGACCCGCTGGAGACAGAGCTGTACGATCAACTCAAGCCGCCCCTGTGGCATGAAGGGGGCACAACCAAATACATTCTGGGTACCGATGAACTGGGACGGGACACACTGTCGCGGATTATTTTTGGCGCGCGGGTTTCCCTCATCGTCGCGATCGTCAGTGTTGGCCTGGCGTTTGTGTTCGGCATTCTGTTCGGCGCCGTTGCCGGGTACTACAAAGGTAAGGTCGACAGCTTCATCATGCGCATCATGGATATGATACTGGCCTTTCCCTATCTGCTTCTGGCTATTGTTGTGGTCGCTTATCTGGGACCCAGCCTGCAGAATGCCATGATTGCGATCGGTGTCACATATGTGCCCCGGTTTGCCCGCATCGTGCGGGGCAGTGTTTTGGAAGAGAGCGGAAAAGACTACGTCATGGCCGCCCGATCCATCGGTGCCGGTAATCTGAGGATCATATTTCTGAGTATACTGCCCAATTGCATGGGACCCTTGATTGTGCAAACAACCTTGAGCATGGCCTCGGCGATTCTGGATGCAGCGGCACTGAGCTTTCTGGGGCTCGGTGCTCAGCCCCCGACTCCTGAGTGGGGAGGCATGATTGCCAGGAGCCGGGGTCTCATCCTGAGGGCACCGTGGGTCATGACCTTTCCCGGTGTCGCCATCCTGATGGCCGTCCTCGGTTTCAATCTGCTGGGCGATGGTCTCCGCGATGCACTGGACCCGCGCTTGAGAGATTGATGATTGTGGTGATGAGGTGGGCGCCGGCGCATCATCTTCATGCACCGTGGCGGTCCCTGTGTTAATAAGCATTTAGTCGATAAGATCGATACTATCTTTAACTGGCAAAACTGACCAACCGACTCAACTGACACAACCGTTTCAAAATTAAAATACCTCATTGGCATGCTTTTAGACATCCAAAACCTGAAAACCCATTTCTTCGTCCGTGGCCAGGTGGCCAAAGCGGTGGATGATGTCAGTCTGGAGATTCAGGCGGGGCAAACGCTGGGACTTGTGGGCGAGTCGGGTTGCGGCAAGAGTGTTACGGCCCATTCGATTATCCGGCTTATCCCGGATCCGCCGGGGAAAATCGTCAGTGGCAGGATCATCTTCGATGGCACCGATTTGTTATCCATTCCCGAAGACCGCATGCGCCGGATCCGTGGCAACCGCATATCGATGATATTCCAGGAGCCCATGACCTCCCTGAACCCGGTATTTACGGTCGGTGAACAGGTGGCTGAGGTGCTGCGTCTTCACCAGGGGCTATCACGTCGCGATGCCAGGTCTCGGGTGGCAGAAATTTTCCGCCTGGTGGGAATATCGGCACCCGAAAAACGACTTTCCGATTATCCGCACCAGATGAGCGGCGGTATGCGGCAACGGGTGATGATTGCCATGGCGTTGGCCTGCAACCCCCGATTGATGATTGCCGACGAGCCGACCACCGCCTTGGACGTGACCATTCAGGCCCAGATTCTGGACCTGATGAACAAACTCAAGGAGGAGACGGGGGCGGCCATACTTTTCATCACCCACGATCTGGGTGTCATTGCCGAAATGGCGCAACGTGTCGCCGTGATGTACGCCGGCCGAGTGATGGAATATGCTGATGTGGGCCCTCTTTTTGCTACGCCCAAACATCCATATACCGTCGGCCTTATGCGGTCGATCCCCGTTTTAGGCCATAAAACGCCGGAAGGTCGTCTCAATGCCATTGCGGGAATTGTGCCCTCCCTGTTCAACCTGCCTACCGGGTGCCTGTTCAGCGATCGCTGCCCGGACGTTTTCGATGACTGCCGGCACATCGAACCTGAAATGGTCAGTGTCGGCGACAACCACCTTGCCCGGTGTCTGAAATATGTCTGATAGCAATCAGAGTGCCTATCTGGTGGAAGCCAGGGACCTGGTAAAACATTATCCTATCCGCGGCGGTATATTTCTGAGGGAGATGGCCTCGGTGAAGGCCGTCGACGGGGTCAATATTGCCATTAAATCGGGAGAAACACTGGGATTGGTCGGGGAATCCGGTTGCGGCAAGACCACGCTCGGGCGGGCGATACTACGGCTGGAGGAACCGACGGCCGGCACGATATTATTCGAAGGTGAAAATATTCTTGAATACGACAGCAGGCAAATGCGTCTGCTGCGCAAAAAAATGCAGGTTATCTTTCAGGATCCTTTTTCCTCCCTGAATCCCAGAAAAACAGTTGCCCAAATCATCGGCGAGCCGCTCCTGATTCACGGGATGAAAAATCGCCAGGAGCGTGAGGAGCGGGTCCGTTACTTGATGGGCGTCGTTGGCTTGAGGCAGGAGCAAATGCGGCGTTATCCGCACATGTTTTCCGGCGGTCAGCGGCAGCGGATCGGTGTGGCCCGGGCGCTGGCCTTGAATCCGAAATTGATTGTTTGCGACGAAGCGGTATCCGCCCTGGATGTGTCGATTCAGGCCCAGGTGCTCAATCTCTTGAAGGATCTTCAAGAAGAATTCGGCCTGACCTATCTCTTCATCTCTCACGACCTTCACGTGGTCGAACATATCAGCGATAGGGTGGCGGTGATGTATCTCGGTAAAATCGCCGAACTTGCCCCCGGAAAGGCTCTCTACCAAAGACCGCTTCATCCCTATTCGCAGGCCTTGCTTTCGGCGTCCCCGATGCCGGACCCGAAGCGCAAGCATCAGCGCATCATCCTCAAGGGAGATGTTCCCAGCCCGATTGAGCCGCCGTCCGGTTGTCGATTTCATACCCGGTGTATTTATGCCAAAGGTATCTGTAGTATCGACGAGCCAGCCCTGCGTGAGATTGATCCGCACCATTTTGCCGCCTGCCATTTTGCCGGTGAGGTGGGCATCTAACCTTTCTCCAGCAGCTTCAAGGTTAATAAAATCTCTCCGAGAGCGTACCGACAATCAATTGCGCTGAAAACACCTCGAAAACCTTTCATCATAGCACCCTCTGAAAAGATGTCATGAAACCTTTGGATCAAAGGTTCATCAATAACCGGTTGGCTTTGGAGCGGTTCATTTCTGAATTCAATTCTTCCACGGCCTGGATGATGGATTTCAGGGTTTCGGTTTTGGCTACCGGCAACCGGTTGACACCGTGCAGTTCCAACGCATCGATAATATGCCTGATTGTCCAGCGATGAATATCGCTCGAGGGCTGATAAACGGGATCGCGGCTGCCATTTGTATTGGCCAGCGAGACCAGGCCGGTGTCGACCAGTTCGTTTAGGATATGCTGTACCAGGAGCACCGGTATTTCGAGTTGCTGGGATAACTGTTTGGCACTCAGTGGTTCATCACCGCTGGAAAACCGCGTCACCATCTGGTGAAGAATTTGAAGGGTCAACACCTTCTTGAAGCGGAGGCTGATACCGGTGTAGTCCGGTTCGAGTTCGTACAAATTTACGTTCTGGTGGGCATACGTGTATTCCGCCCCGATCAGAAGGACAATCCAGCCGACATTCATCCACAGCAGGAGCAACGGCAGTGCGGCCAGGCTGCCATAGATGGGATTGTTACGGGTGACGCCCACCTGAAAATCGATGAGTGCCCATTGAACCACCAGGTAGGCTGTGCCGGCCAGCACTCCGGCCAGGATGCCCGAGGTCGCTTTGACCCGGGTATTGGGAATCAGAAGGTAGACGACCGAGAATAGGGCCCAGACAAGCAGGTATGGTGAAAGTTGCAGCAGTTCCAATATTGTCGGGCTGACCTTGGCGAGCAGGGTCAGTCTGGTTGAGAGATCATCGAGCTGCCGGGTGACGAAAGCGGGAATGCTACTGTAGATCAATAGAAACACGGGCGCCAGGACTAGAAAGGCCAAGTAGTTGCTGATTTTCATTTTCCAGGAGCGCGATTTCTTTACCTGCCAGATGTCGTTGAAGGATTGCTCGAGATGGCTCAACACCTTCATGGCCGACCACAACAACACGGCGACACTGACCCCGGCGATGACGCCGCCACGGGTATTGTTGAGCAAAACAGTGGCGTAATTCAGAATCTGATTGAGGACTTCTTCCTGGGCCGGCAGCTTGGTCAAGACTTCCTTCTCGAAGCGGGCCTGCAGTCCGAACCACTTGGCGATTCCCAATGCCAGAGCCGCCAGCGGTCCGATGGACAACAAAGAGTAGAAGGTCAAGGCCGAGGCCCGTAAGAGACATTTGTCTTTAACGGATTCACGAGCGGTGAGAATTAAGATGCGCAGCTGGCGGAGAAAGAACGCTTTTACGGGTGGCAGATCGCGTGAGCGAATCTGCCAAATGCCGGCGGTGAAAAAGGATTTCAGGCGCTTGATCATTACCGGTTATTATAGAACCATCTCAAGGACTTTTAAAAGAAAAAAATTGCATGATTGGATTTACTTCCCCACGGAACAGGCAAATTCGCAACAGCGACAGTATTTGACGACTTTAACCGCCTTATCGGTGTCTTCGATCTTTTTCTCTTCTGCGGCCGTAATATTCTTGCTCATTTGGGTGTTACACATCGGGCGTGAAAAGGAACCGTCTCTTCCCGGCAGCCGATCCAGACCATCTTCTTCCGTTTTGTAGACCTGATGGACGAAAGCGTCCTGGGGACAGGCCTGGCGGCAGGTGGTATCGCATCCGATACACGGATCGAAGCCGAGCGGTCCGGTCGAAGGGAAGCTTTCGTTCAGGGTCATCGCCCGCAGGCGCACCCGTGGTCCGTATTCCGGGGTTACCAAAAGATTGTTTTTGCCAATGCAACCCAAACCGGCCCATACCGACACATCCTTCAGATAAGTGCCACCTCTTTCAACCTGGTAGGGCATGTGAAAAGTGCGGATGCCGCTTACTTTTTCGACCCAGGTGCACATTTCCGTTATGATTCGGGTCAGAAAACGGTTTCCGGGCGGACCGCTAACAGGAAACCACCAGTCCATCTCGGGTTTATCTGCCGGGTGTTCGACGGCGATTACCAGGACGCTTTTGGCGTCATTGGGCCAGATTCCTTTCTCCTGCTTTTCCTTCAGGACATGCTCGTGGTTACCGATGCTGTCGGCGACCAATTTTGGGGCGAAGGTAAAGGATGGCGCGGTTTTCAGGTCATCGATGTGAGCAATTCCGGCCAGTGACGCCCCCAATTCTTTGGCCTTTTTTATGATGGTGGATGAAAAGTTCAGCATTCGACGGGTATTCCTTATCATGGCGTCATGTTTTGTTCCTATCCCCGTTGAGTAAATTATAATCGAGCTAACGGAAAAAATAAAACCCAAAATTAAACTGCTATTCAAAATTTTATTTCGAGATACGGAAGGGTGGAATAATTGGTTGATGAAAAAAAGCGTTTGAATAGCGGAACTTATTTTTGACAAACATGGGAAACTGCCCTAAATGTTGTTTGAGATCAAAATAATAAACTCTCGAAATTTGACGGGTGTGAAAAATAAAACATTCACATCAAAATAGTTTATAACTTACAATTGGCTTGCAAATCTTATCGATATGCATTAGACATGCATTTTTTTGTTGTAGCAGTTGGCGAAATGATGTCACAAAACATTTTGATGTCAAATGATACATTTTCAGATTATTTATTTTGAACACAATATAATTTTGGCGATCGAACGATAAAGAGTGCCAATAAAAATGAATAAGTCTCCAATGGCAACACCCGGTCCAAACCGCACAACCAGTGACAGGGTCATTATCGCCCTGCGGAAAATCATCCAGGCGATCGACATGAATTCCAAAAAACTTGTCAAGCGGGTCGGGTTAACCGGTCCGCAACTCGTTATTTTACAGGAGATATCGCGCTGCGGAGAAGTCACGGCCGGGGAAATCGCGCGGGCGGTCAGCCTCAGCCAGGCAACGGTGACAGGTATTCTGGAGCGAATGGAAAAACGGGGATTTCTCGCCCGGAAACGCAGCGAGCACGATAAACGACGGGTCATGGTGCGCATCACTGACACCGGGAAACAGGTCCTGAAAGATGCGCCGCCATTGATGCAGGAGGCTTTCGTAGAGCGGTTTTCCAACCTTCAAGAATGGGAGCAGACCATGATCTTGAGTTCCCTGCAGCGCCTGGTTTCCATTTTGGATGCCAAAGCCATTCAGGCGGCGCCTTTTCTGGAGACCCGTCCGATTGGAAATCAGGCCGCCAAAACAGATAAGGCCAAACCGACGCCTCTATGACGGCGTTGCTTATAACCAACCCGAGCAGCAAAGGCAGATATCCGTGGACAAGATCGTTGTAGAGAATCTGTACAAAATATTCGGCACCCAGCCGGAAAGGGCCATGCAACTTCTTCAAGAAGGGCAAAGCAAGGACGCCATCCTCGAAAAAACCGGTATGACCGTGGGGGTCGACAATGCCAGCTTTGCCATCGAATCCGGCGAGATATTCGTCGTTATGGGATTGTCCGGATCCGGCAAATCAACCATTGTCCGCATGCTCAATCGGCTCATAGAGCCCACCGCCGGCAAGGTGATCGTTGATGGGAAAGATGTCACAAAAATGGGTCAGGATGAATTGGTCAAGTTCCGTCTTCACAACATGAGTATGGTTTTTCAGTCCTTTGCGCTCATGCCGCATCTGTCTGTGCTGGACAATGCCGCTTTTGGATTGGAACTTGCCAAGATTGACAAAACGAAACGCAAAGAGCGCGCCATGCAGGCGTTGGAACAGGTGGGTCTCTCCGGATGGGAGAATTCTTACCCGTCAGAGCTCAGCGGAGGAATGCAGCAGCGCGTGGGGCTGGCCCGCGGCCTGGCTGTGGATCCCGACATCCTGCTTATGGACGAGGCCTTTTCGGCCCTCGATCCTCTGATCCGAACGGAGATGCAGGATGAATTGCTCAAGCTCCAGGAGGATGACCAGCGCACTATCGTTTTCATCTCCCACGATTTGGACGAAGCCCTGCGTATCGGCGACCGCATCGCCATCATGGAAGGGGGGCGCGTGGTCCAGGTCGGCACCCCGGAGGATATTTTGCAGAATCCGGCTGACGATTACGTCCGCGCATTTTTCAGGGGGGTCGATCCGACGAATGTCATATCGGCCGGCGATATCGTGCGCGATACCTATCCAACGATCATCAAAACCAAGGTGGGGAGTCTGCGTGCGACCCACGAATTGTTGAGCGGCAGTGAACGCGACCATTGCTACGTGCTGAATGCCCGTCATCACTTTTTGGGCATCGTATCCTCGGATTCACTGCGCGAGGCGTTGGAAGGCGGTGCACCCGACAGTCCGATTGATCAGGCCTATCTCGAAGGTGGCGCTCCTGTCAATTTGAATGACTCCATGCAGGATATATTGCCAGCGGTTGCCTCGAGTAGCTGGCCGGTTCCGGTCGTGGACGATCAGAATGTCTATAAAGGCGTTGTTTCGAAAAACCGCTTTCTAAGAACCCTTCATCGCACCGAAGAAAGCATGGAAGAACATGCAATCAACCAATAAACATCGGTTAAAAAAAACACGAACCATTTTTTGTTTGGGCCAAAGGTCTAATCGTAGAGAGGAACTATGTTTGAAGATAAAGTAATTCCGCTCGATGCATGGGTGTCACAGTTTGTCGACTGGCTGGTCGATAACCACCGGGATTTTTTTCAGGCCATCAAATGGCCGGTGGAGCAGACCCTGAACGGACTCGATGCCGGTTTGAATGCGCTTTCACCATTAATTGTTATTGCGGCTATTGCTTTTGCGGCCTGGCGGTTTTCCGGCAAAGGCCTGGCCATTTTCACAATCATCACCATGACGATTATCGGGCTGCTCGGCCTTTGGGAAGATACCATGACGACATTGGCCATGGTGCTGTCATCAGTCTTTTTCTGCGCCATAGCAGGTATACCGCTCGGTATCTGGGCCGGCCGGAATGATGCCTTCGAGGCCACGATCCGCCCAGTTCTGGACGCCATGCAAACCACGCCGGCGTTCGTATACCTGGTTCCCATTGTCATGCTCTTCTCGGTCGGCAACGTGGCCGGTGTTTTGGCCACCATCATCTTTGCCTTGCCGCCGATCATCCGCCTGACCAGCCTGGGTATCCGGCAAGTCCATCCCGAGTTGGTGGAAGCCGCACAGGCCTTTGGCGCCACCAACTGGCAGGTGCTGACCCGGGTTCAGGTGCCCCTGGCCATGCCCACAATCCTCGCCGGACTCAACCAGACCATCATGATGGCACTGTCGATGGTCGTGATTGCGGCGCTCATCGGCGCCGGCGGGTTGGGATCACCGGTAATTCTGGGGTTGAACACCCTGGATATCGGCCGGGCCGTCATCGGTGGGCTGAGCATCGTGTTGATGGCAATCGTGCTCGATCGGGTCACCCAGTCCATGGCGCAACTGAAAAAACGAGCCCACAAATGAAAAACATTTGTCGGCTCCATTAAATCAATCAACCAAGGAGGTTTTTATGCAATTGTTACCAAGATTATTGATCACAGTCTTTGTTTGTCTGACGCTCACTGTCATTCCTGCATCCGCGGACGACATGACCCCGGGTAAGGGTGTTACGGTTCAGCCCGCACGCGCCACATGGAATACCGGATTTTTTCAAGAAGCTCTGGTGCGCCGTGCCCTGGAAGAGATGGGTTACAAAGTCAAAAACGCAAAGGACCTGGCGAATCCGATTTTTTACAAGTCCGTCGCCCTCGGCGATTTGGATTACTGGACCAATGGTTGGTTCCCCATGCACAACGCCCAGCTACCCAAGGGGTTTGACGATAAGGCCGAAACGGTCGGTTACGTCGTCAAGGCCGGCGGTTTGCAGGGTTACCTGGTTTCCAAAAAAGAGGTCGATAAGTTCAACATTAAATCGTTGGATGATTTCAAGCGCGACGAAGTCAAAAAGGCTTTTGACACAGACGGTGACGGTAAAGCTGATTTGACCGCTTGCCCACCGGGCTGGGGATGCGAGCAAGTCATTGGACATCACATGAAAGTTTACGGTCTCGAAGATCACATCAATCCGGTCAAGGCGGCATATGAAGCCGGCATGGCCTCCGCCCTGGGAAACTACAAAAGCGGGGGGCCAGTCTTCTTCTATACCTGGACGCCCAACTGGACGGTCTATAAACTCAAACCCGGCCAGGATGTGATGTGGATTAATGTACCCGAAATCATGCCGACCGATGCGCAGAAACCTGCTGAAGAACGAATGACGGTTGATGGTGTTGAAGGTGCGGTTAGCGACCCTGTGAAACTCGGGTTTGTCGTTTCTGATATTCGAATTGTTGCTAACAAGGAATTTGTC
The DNA here is from genome assembly GCA_963848135.1 of uncultured delta proteobacterium. Lineage (GTDB taxonomy): Bacteria > Desulfobacterota > Desulfobacteria > Desulfobacterales > SG8-13 > JARFQH01. Next base: position 131,749 of record CAWKCK010000003.1, on the reverse strand, counting down.
GAGAAGAATCCGGCCGCCAAGAAGTTCTTCGAGGTGTTTGCTCTTCCCCTGTCAGACATCAACGGGCAAAACACCCGTATGAACGAAGGGGAAAAATCTCAGAAGGACATCGAACGTCACGTGGAAGAGTGGATCGCGAAAAACACGGACAAATGGAATGGCTGGCTTGCAGAGGCACGCAAAGCGGCCAAATAGATTTTGGTTGTAGGGATAAACCATCGGGCCCGGAGTCGACGTCTCGGCTTCGGGCTTTTTAGATCATAAACCGCGGTCCTAACTTTTTAACTCTTAGATGGTGCCCATGCACGACAACGTGACGAGAGTCCAATGAACAAGCGTAAAGAAATTCATGAGAGGGTCCTTAAAGCATCGAGCAAAGAAGAACTCATGGCCGCATACGGCGAATGGGCGGACAAATACGACAACGATCTTCTGGGCGAAATGGACTATGTCGCACCGATGATCACCAGCAAACTGCTGCAGAGATATGTGATCCGCAAGGACGCCCGCATTCTGGATGCCGGCTGCGGCACCGGCATCGTTGGGGAATGCCTGCATCGAGATGGTTACGGCAACATCGAGGGTGTGGATTACTCTCAGCAGATGCTGGACAGGGCCAGGGAAAAGCACATTTACGATACGTTGAAGCAGGGCGATCTGACCCAAAAGCTCGACACCGCTGACGATACTTACGATGCGGTCATTAGTGTGGGCACCTTCACCTGTGGTCATGTGGGCGCTGAGGCTTTAGATGAACTCGTTCGAATTACCAAACCCGAAGGGTATATTTGTTTTACAGTGCGGGAACAAGCCTGGGAAGAGGGTGATTACCGCACCAAGATACGGGATTTGGAATCTAACGACGCATGGAAGCGGCAGGAATTTACCACCACTGACTATATCCGACAGGAGGGTTCCAAATGCAAGATTTGCCTCTACAAAGTCACAGCTTGAAAGTATAGTGATTAACAGGGTCGATTGAAACCGGTCTCGGCATCTGAATTCTTTAGTGGAAGTTTATTTCGGACGTGTTACGTAAAAATATTAGAAGCTATAACAAAGTTTGGATTTTCGGTCGAGATCAGAGCGAGTTCAAGGAACCCCGCTGCGCGGAACTTTCCGCCTGATCGTTTCTTCCTTGTGGGTCGCAACCCGCAGGGCATACGCGAGTAAATAGAGGTCTTGAGACGAGGTCTCAACGCCGATATCGGGCGGAAAGACTTTTATTGAGATGCCTTCTAATGACATGCTCAGCGGAAAGGCGCAGTCATTGACGATCGGTTGGTCGCTTCCGGTCCATCCGGCGGCAGGGTTTTCTTTTCGCACCACTTCTTATTGCTAAAGAATTCAAAACGCATAGAAAAGGAGTCGACGATGTCTGTTCAAAAGCAATCCGCGTACGGCTGGGACCAGAAATCCGGGTCGACTTTGCACGGAAAGATCAGGCTCGACCTCAAGACCGCTCTGAAAAACAAAGACCATGGCGTCAGGGATGCTCTGCGGCAGATAATGTCCGAATTTCCCGGTCTCACAGTGCCCATCACTATGGAAAGCGGCAAGAAGACAACGCGGCCCAAAAAGCCGGCCGAGATAACCGACGACGATGTGCTCGACATCATCCGCAAGCTCATGAAAAGCGAAAAAATCGTCCTGGAGGCCAAACAGGAGGAGACGTCCGAGTATCTGCAGACTTTGGATCGATATTTACCGCAAATGGTCGCCAGAAAGGAAATTACGGCCTGGATTAAGGCAAACATTGATTTTGCCCAAATTAAGAGCCCGATGCAGGCGATGGGACCTATCATGAAGCATTTCGGTAAACAGGCCGATGGCAACCTGGTCAAGCAAATCCTGCAAGAGATGAAGCCATAGATTTGTATTGTTCTGCTGAATACAAGCCTTCAGTTAATCAGCGTTGAGTGCGTCGATAAATTGACGCAACCGTCCGAAATTTCCCTGATTAAAATCGACCACCAGGCGCGGCAGATGGGCAATTTCCGGCTCGTCATCTTCATCGGGAAAGGCCGCCGCAAGGGTCATGTCTCCATCGGGCCTGAGGATGTCGGTGAATTGCCCTTTTAGTTCCCGAATGCGTTCCGGTTTGGGAGGCGCATTTAAACGGATGACCAGCTGATCTTTGACATAGCGCAAGCTGTGATAACAACGGTAAAAGCGGTTGATCCTTTTAATGGCTTTTTCAATCGAATCCGCGCGTTCAAAGAGGGTAAAGTCAGTATCACTGATGAAACCGCGCTGCAAGAGCTCGTTCTTGAAAAACGCCAGGCACTGGGTCCAGTATTTTCCCTCGGGCTCCTCGATCAGGATGAGCGGCAGGGAATAGCGCTTACCGGTTTGAAGCAGGGTAATACTTTCCATGGCTTCGTCGAGAGTTCCGAATCCGCCGGGAAACAGGATGACCGCATGGGCCTCTTTCAAAAAGGCCACCTTGCGGTTGAAAAAATATTTGTACATGATGTAGCGGGGGTTACCTTCGATGACCGGATTGGGCTTCTGTTCGAAAGGGAGGCGGATATTGACACCAAAAGAGTGATCGATACCTGCGCCCTCGTTGACCGCTTGCATGATGCCCGGTCCACCGCCCGTAATCACCATGTACCCGTTCGCGACAAGTTGACGGCCCATTTCCCGGGCCATACTATATAACGGCTCATCGGGCCTGGTGCGGGCCGATCCGAATACGGTAACCTTTTTGACATGCCGGTAGGGGCCGAACACCTTGGCGGTAAAACGCATTTCCTTCAGCGAGGTGTTCATCAGTTTTAAGTCAGCTTGCTGATCGTCTTCCTGGCCGGCTTTGAGGGCCGCCAGTATCATTTCACGGACGATCTCCTGGCGCTCTATTCCCCCCACCAATTCCATCAGCCGATCAATGGCGTCATCTGCAGGGCCGTTAGTGTGCGTAAAATGGAGTTCCATTTTTTATTCATTCTCGCATTCAAATAAGGGTTGTCATTCTATCCCGGAAATCTCATCAATTGGAGGCTTCTATGGCCAAGGCATTTCGAGGTGATGCTGTAGTCGTCTAACGCGATCCTCGAATAACGCAGGGCCATTGGAGTCTCCGGTTGACCCGAAGGGTGCAATCTTTCCAATTTTTTCATTAGATCTTGGGGAGGTACAAAGTGTCACTCGGTTATGCGGTTTATAAGTTTGACCAATGCCCCGATATTACTTATCTTTGGCCGCTTGGTGAAAAGATTTCATGAATTGTTCGGGATATTGTACTGGGGTGACTATTTTTAAAAAGCTCATTATAACATTGCACACCTGAATTCCGCAATGCCATCGTATGTTGGGGTGATAAATAACGGACGTGTGTACATCAAAAAAGCACTTGTTTCCCTGGGTGGGAAGCTGTAAGTATTGGATGGTAACTATGTGCACCATAACGTATCAATTCGAGGCCACCGATCGCCTGGAGAAAGGATGATTGAAAAATGTGGGAAATAATCGCAGATCCTAAAGATTACGGCATCGATGTTCTGGAAGAGGGAATGGGGAACAACCACGTCGTATTTCCGGAAGAAGAACGGATAAAATGGGCCGATGAAATCGGTGTTTTCGCAACGAAGCTGAATGGATTCACCGACCGGTCTCTACGGCTTCAAACCCTGCTGGGCGGGAAGGAAGAGATTGTGGCCACACCGGCGTCACTGAAAACGCTGAAAGTGATGCTGTTTAAAATCAATGATGCCATGAACATCGCCCTCGATATTGCCGGTCAGCTCGATAAACAGATCGTGAAAAAATAACGCTCCGGCCACCTTTCTTTCTTTCATTTTAACACCCGGTGGAGGTTGGATGCATGATAGCGATCCTGCTGTGCGCCGGATTTGCAACCCGCATGTACCCGCTGACCGCCGGTTTTCCCAAACCCCTGCTTCCGGTGGGCGGGAAGCCAGTCCTCGACTACCTGGTCGACCAAACGGCCGCGTTGCCTGATTTGGAAGGCATCCATATCGTCACCAACGAAAAGTTTGCCACCCATTTCCATCGTTGGCGTCAGTCCCGGCTGAACCGCACGGATTCCAACCATCTAAACATCATCGTTCACAGCGACGGTGCGTCAAGTGTGGAGAGCCGTCTCGGTGCCTGTGTCGATCTCCAGCTGGCATTTCGCCGTTCGTCAACCACCGGCCCGGTACTGGTATCAGCTAGCGATAATATCTATCTTTTCAGTGTTCATGAACTATGGGGTCGGTTCGTTTCCGGGACGGATCACAGCATCGTGGCACTGGCGGAAAACAATGAGGAAATCCTGAAAAGAAGCGGCGTGCCGGTTTTCGGTGACAACGACCGCGTAATGCGGCTGCTCGAAAAACCAGACCGCCCAACACCTGGCTGGATTTGTCCTCCCCTGTACTTTCTGCGATCCTCTGCCCGGGTCGTTTTGGATGAGTTCCTGGAATGTTGCGGTCCGGTCGATGCGCCGGGATATTATATCGATTACCTCTGCCAGAAAGAACCGGTAACCGCCTTCAGGCTCGATGCCCGGCGACTCGACATCGGTAGCCCGGAAACTTACCGCGAGGCCGACCGGGTGATGCGATCTTCGCTGCCACAGGTGATTCCACGGGGAAGAGAGGGGTATTCAAAATGATGGCTCTTTTTCACCCCAAACCGGCCGGCATTATTTCTCACGGCCGGGAGTGTTAAGTAGTGTTCGTCCGCAAATAGTGATTGTAATATCGAGTGTCAAATTCATAAATGAGCATTTTTTTCGCTGGGCAAAAGATTTGAGGCAAGGCTTACTTTTTGTACGCCGCAGATGGAACCATACAGATAATTCTGCCTGTGGCGGGACCCAACGGGAAATGGTCCATTATCGATGGACACTAAGTATGCGCCTGGCTTCCTCCGGTGAGGCCAACGCGCACCCCATGCGGCGAATCATGCCGCCCAGATTCTCCACCAGCTCCGCATTGCTTCGTGCCGATTCACCCGGTGCAAAAAAAATACTATCTTCAAACCCCACCCGCACGATGGATGCACCCAAACCAATGGCAGCTGCCAGCAGTGACAGGTCGGTCATGCCGTCGTGAACCAGACCCCAGGGGCTTTCCGACGGTATCATGGATTTAAGGAAGTACAGGCTGGTCGGAGCGGCCGGCAGAGCGTGGTGAAACCCCAGGCAGACATTGAAATAGTACGGGGACGTGATGGCCTCTTCGCGGATCAGGCGAAAGGCGGCCGGGATCATACCGGCTTCAAAAATCTCGAGCTCGGGCACAACCCCGTTTTGACGCATTCGGCCGGCCCAATAACGGATGTCCGGTAACGTGTTGATGTAAACGGTTTCCTTGAAATTGGCCGACCCCATATTTAGCGACGCCACCTCGACCCTGGGTTCATCGACGGCGACACAGCGCTCTTCGAGCGACAGGTCGGCTATCCCGCCGGTGGATCCCTGAACGATAATGTCGGATTCCTTGCGGATAAGGTCAAGTGTGTAAGAAAACGCACCCAACTCGGCCGTTTGCTGCCCTGTGGCATCTCGAACGTGCAAGTGCACCATCGAGGCCCCGGCTCGGGCACAATCAACGACCGACCGGGCCACTTCTTCAGGGCTCAAGGGGTTGCCGTCAATCGGCGGATCGCCTTTTCCCACCGGTGCTACGGCAACGATAATTTTGCGGCGCTGGGTATTATTCATAGTGTGCAAACTCTCTAATCGGAAAATATCCGTTCTCATGTTGGTGGGTTACATATCCGCTTGTCATTATCTCGGCCGAAAAATAGGCTGATAACTCGACACCCGGCTGTTTCTTTTATCAGGGTGGAGTTTAGATAATCGAATAACCTTCTGTCAACAGCGTATGGAGACGGAAGCGTTCCTTGAGGGCCTCGGCGGCAGCTGGCCTGGCTGCTATTTGCAATATTCGGTGATATCAATTAAAAGGACATCTTTCAGCACCACCCTCTGCAGACCACCTGCAATGTAAAGGACATTCATGACCAAATTCGCCTATTCTTTCAGTCTCATCTTCTTTGGCGTCGCCTTGGGTTATACTATTCAGATTTTTTCCAATCGCGGCGTCCTTCGTTTGCCGGTACCCCTGGACACGATTCGAAAACTATTACAGAAATTTGCCCTGTTGTTCTTTCTGCCGATAACGGTACTGGGAGCCATCTGGATCGTCAACATCAAGGCGGTTTCGATTGCGGCCCTGCCTTTTATCGGATTTACAGCAATAACCTTGGGCGGCGTTCTGGCATGGGGGGCTGCCCGCGCCATAAGGCTTGAACCGCGAAAGACCGGTGCCTTGATTCCCTGTGGGGCCTTTACCAATATCGGATCCATCGGCGCCCTGGTCTGCTTCATCTTCCTCGGTGAAAAAGGGTTCGCTCTGGTTCCGATTTACAAAATTTTTGAGGAGCTCAGCTATTACGCCATTGGTTTTCCGGTGGCCAAGTTTTACAGTCGCGCTGACCGCAAAACGGAGCGCACCCGCGATCGCCTCAAGGATCTTGCCAGAGATCCCTTCATCGTCGTTGCGTTAGCCAGCATTACGATTGGCGCACTTCTCAACGTGTCCGGACTTCCGCGGCCCGCTTATTTTAAGACCATCAATTCTGTTTTCATTCCGGTGGGAACGACGTTGCTTCTGGTCTCGATCGGTCTGGCGATGAGGTTCAGAAGCGTCCGTAACTATTTTCGCGAATGTTTGATCGTATCCTCGATTAAATTTTTCATCGTTCCGGTATGCATAACAACACTGGCATACCTCCTCGGATATGGAACGATTGATAATGGTTTGCCCCTCAAGGTTGTAATGATCCTTTCCGCCATGCCGGTGGCCTTCAATGCCCTCATACCGCCGTCTATATTCGATCTTGACCTCGACCTGGCCAACTCCTGCTGGTTTTTCACCACAACCTTGCTCATCGTCGTGCTGCCGCTGTTGCTCGTGATGATCAATTCCTTTTGACAGTTAAATTTTATCCAACAAAATTGTTGACACCCCATACTGATTCCTATATTTGAATTTTGTATGCAAAATACAAATATGAGATTGTAAATCTGTAGATTTCATCAATCAAGATGCGATGGATACCGATAGCGAACCGGAGGAAAGTCTGATCAATGGAAAATTTAGGCCGCATGCACGCGAACCTGGATCAGAAGGCTTACCAGATCATCAAACAGATGATCATCGAGCGCAAACTGTTGCCGGGGGACAAAATTCCCCAGGAAAAACTGGCGCATGAATTGGGCATCAGTCGCACCCCCCTCGTGAGTGCGCTCAAATATCTCGAGAAAGAGAAACTGGTCGAAGCCAAACCCCGGCGCGGGTTCTTTGTCCGTTTTTTTACCAAGCAGGAGATGGTCAGTATCTTTGAACTCCGGGAGGTATTGGAAGGCCTTGCGGCCCGGCGGGCCGCACTTTACATCACCGAATCAAAAAGCAGAAAATTAAAAGGATTCTTTAATTCCTTTACAAATTCCGGCGTCATCACCGATATCAGCGGCTATGCCCGAGAAGACCGTAGTTTTCATAATTATGTTACCGAAATCGGGGCCAAAGAGTTCTTAAAAAACATTCTCCAGACATACAATATCATCAGTTTTTCCTATCAGGTGGTGTCGTCCGAAGGACTCGTCCGCTCGCCAAATGAAACCATCGTGGAGCATCGGGCCATAATCGATGCGATCTGCCAAAAAAATGTCGAGAAGGCCGAAGAGATGATGCGGGCGCATTTCAAGAAATCGATCGCGAGACTCAAGGAGGATGTTGACGGCCAGGACGTGGATGTTGCGGCTATTTCCAAGGGTTCGGTCAGGCGGAATACCAAGAACCACGCGTTGAATCGAGTTTTTTAAATTACCGAGCATGCAACACAGCCGCGTGTGAGTAACTACGAGAGCCAGTTTATTTTCTGGGCGCATCTCCGAAACGATTGCTGTTTCGTTGATAGCGCCGGAAGATGGGGAAAGGGGGGATGAATAGGACGCAATCAGGAGGGTTTATCGCACCGATCCCGCTCGCAATGAAATGCCATAGACTTTGGTTCGCGGACACCACCAGAGTCAAAGGAAGCGAGCCAACCGTTCGGTCGAATGAGACACGCACACTTGAAACCAAAAGGAGGAAATGAAATGAAAAAAATGTTGATCCTTTGTACGGTCATCCTGCTGGCCCTGGGAACCGGGGCATACGCCGCGAAGGGGTTTCCGGCACGCAACATCACCGATGTGGTTGTATGGGGCGCCGGCGGCGGTACCGACACGTGTAACCGGATTATAACCGCTGAAATGGCAAAAATTCTGGGAGTCAACATCAACGTCATCAACAAGACCGGCGGTGTCGCCGGCTCGGTGGGGATGAATTATGCATACAGTCAGCCCCATGACGGTTACACGCTATGCGGCCTGTCTGAATCCAATGTCACCGCGGGTGTACAGGGCGGATGGGATAAAAAATTTGACGTATGGGATACCTTCATCGTTGGCGGTTCACCGGACATTATTTCGGTTACCCCCGACACCCCGTACAAAACCCTTAAAGACCTGATTGAAGCGGCAAAGGCCAACCCCAAAAGCATCAAGGCAGCGGCCAGCGGCGCGGGTTCCATCCATCACCTTAACTTGCTGGCAGTAGAAAACGGCTCGGGAGCCAAGTTTAATTTCATTCCTTACAAAGGGTCGGCCCCCAGTCAGAATGCGGCCATGACCGGCGAGGTCTCGGTCGTTGTCACCTCTCTGGCCGAACAGCAGCAGCTGTTGCGTGGCGGCAAACTGAGAGCCCTGGGCATGCTGATTCCCGATTCATTCGATGTTGAGGGTCTCGGAACGATCCCCAGTGCGTTTGATTCATATCCCGGCCTGTCAAAGTACTTGCCAATATCACAGGCCATCGGTTTTGCTGTCCCGGCAGACACTCCGGATGATGCCAAAAAAGTCCTCGTGGATGCCTTTAAGAAAGCAATGGAAACCGATAAAGTGAAGAGTTGGGCCAAGGAGAATTACTACCTGCTCTCCGGCAAAACCGGTGCGGAGTCAAAAGCTGTATTTGACGCGCTCGAATCGAATTTCGCCTGGACATTGTGGGACCTGAAGGCGGCGACGGTAGATCCGGCTTCACTTGGCATTCCAAAACCATAAAACTTAACCTCCGGCGCGAGGGCGGGTATCTCTGCATATACTTCAGGACGACGATACCCGCCCTGTCGGGCAATTTTGGCAGAGGTTGAAATACGTATGCGCTTTGCAATTACGGCGCTGGTATTTAACTCAAATTCAATTCCGAATCTGATGGAGGTTGACGCTCCATGATGGATAAAGACAAACTTCGTAAGGCCGATATCTTTTCAGGGGGGCTGATTTTTCTGTTTGGCCTTTGGGTTACCAGCCAGGGCCTTAAAATGCCCATGAAGGATTCCTGGGGTGGCGTGCAGAACGTCTGGTTCGTCTCTCCGGCGTTGTTTCCCCTGCTTGTCGGTGCGATGATCGCCCTTTTGGGGGCCTTGCTCGTCCGAACAGCTTTGAAAGAAGTGGGCGTTGCCGGATTCAAAAAAGTTTTACGCTGGTTCACCAGCCCGGAATTGACCCGGTACTTAAAAACCCCCCCGGTGATGCGGTTTTACGCCATGGCGGTCCTGTTCATCGCCTTTGTCTTTCTCAACATACCGCGTATCGATTTTCTCTTGGGGAGTGTGCTTTTCCTTATCGCCTTTATCAGTATGTTTTACTTCGATGACGATGTTTTATTAAAGAAATTGTTTTACTTCTATATTGCCGGAACCATTGTGTTTCTGGCTTATTTTACACTGGGGCTTCCAAAAATATTAAAAACCGTACTGCCCTACTCCAGCGATTGGCTCACCTTTATTTTCATCATCGCCTACGCTGCCTATGCCTGGGCCTTAACTCGTCATTCACCGCTATTGCGTAAAAAATATAGAATCAGCCTGATTCTGGCTATTATCGTTCCGTTTATCATATGTCCGATTTTCAAATATTTTCTGCTGGTCCCCATGCCGAAGGAAGGCTTGGTCGTAGCGGTAATGGATGCCATCTGGTACTGGGATTTTTAGAAGTGACTTCAAAACTTCAGATCACGCCGGAGTGTGAGGCGTGGGACGATACACGGGCGCATGTGAGTCTTTTGAGGAGGGCCACAACGTCGGAATTGGTGTTAGACGAGGGTTTGCGCGTCTAATCTGACCATGCGGGAGCTTGTATACCTATGATGCTGTTCGAACGTATCGGGGCCTTCTTCGGTATTGTCCTCAATCTCGCTTCGGAGCCAACGAGCCTGGCGATCCTTTTCGGCTCGGTCTTGCTGGGAATAATATTCGGTGCCATGCCTGGCCTGACCTCCACTCTGGGGGTGGCGCTGCTTACGGCGCTGACTTACGGAATGGACACGGAATTGGCCATGGTGTGCCTGCTGGCCATTTACGTCGGCGGCACTTATGGCGGGTCGTATTCCTCCATACTGATCAATATTCCCGGAACAGCAGCAGCGGCAGCCACCGCTTTGGATGGCTACCCCTTGGCGTGCAAAGGTGAGGCCGGGCGGGCCATTGGTCTGACCACCACCGCTTCCGCCATCGGGACAGCCATCAGCATGCTCTTTGTGGTCAGCATCTCACCCATCATTTCATATTTCGCGCTGCAGTTTACGTCTTTCGAATTCTTTTTGCTGGCATTTTTCGGGATATTGATCAGCGGTACCCTCACCAGCCCGGATCTTGTCATCAAGGGTTGGATTGCCGGTTTCCTGGGCTTGTTTTTGTCTTGCGTGGGACGGGACCTGCTGCAGTTTTATCCCCGTTTTACCTTCGGCCTACCGGAGCTGGACAGCGGCGTCGAGGTGGTGCCTGTACTTATCGGCGCCTTCGGCATTCCCCAGATTATCCAGGTTTTGAAGGACCGCTTCCAGATTGGAGAGGCGCAGAAACTGCAACGTATCATTCCCGAAATCGGTACGGTACTCCGCAATATACCGGCCATCATCCGGTCGGCGTTGATCGGTGTCGGCATCGGCGCCGTTCCGGGAATCGGGGAAGACATTGCCGGCTGGGTGTCTTATGGCACGGCCAAGAACACATCCAAGCACCCGGAGACGTTTGGTAAAGGCGAGCTTCAGGGTGTTCTGGCCAGCGAAACCGCCAACAATGCCTGCGTCGGCGGCGCCATGATCCCCCTGTTGAACCTGGGGATACCCGGCAGTCCGCCGGCCGCCATGCTGCTGGGCGCATTGATGCTTCACGGGGTACAACCGGGCCCCATGATCACGTTCGAGCATCCCACCTTTATCATGGAGGTGGCAGCCATTCTTCTTCTGGCTTCGGGCGCCATGTGGATCAGCGGGATGTTGCTGGCCAAACAGGTGGTCAAAGTGCTGCGTATCCCCACCCCGCTTTTTATGCCGATCATCGGTGTGCTGTGCATCATCGGCTCTTATTCACTGGGGCTCAATTTATTTAACCTCTACCTGATGCTGCCGGTGGGTATCATCAGCTATTTTTTGATCGAGATGGGGTATCCCATAGCGCCACTGGTCATTGGTGTGATTCTCGGCCCGATGGCCGACGAAAACTTGCGTCGAGCCCTGATGGTTTCCCAGGGAAGCTTTCTCCCCGTATTTACCCGGCCGGTTTCTCTGATCCTTTTCTTAATTATCGTGTGGACGGTGGTCAGCCAGTTCGAATTTTATCGAAGGTTTAAAAACCGGGTAATCGGCCGTCTATTTCGCCGGAAGAAAAACGCGAAGAAATAGAGGAAATAATTTCGCCGCGAAGATTGCTTTCGTCTGTTCGCTTAATATCCGATAACCCGACTGCCGATGCTTCGCCTGCAAACCTGCAAAAAGGAAATATGTCCGTATTTTTCTTTCACAAAAGCGGACTGGAAGCTAACTCAAAATTAGGATTTTCGGTCGAGATCAAGGCGAGGTCAAGGATCCCCGCTGCGCGGGATTTCCCACCCGATCCAACACAGCATGTGGGTCACAATCCGCAGGCATACTAAAGTATGTCGAAAACTTGAGACGAGGTCTCAACGCCGATATCGGGCGAAAAGACTTTTTTGAGACAGATTCTAAAAACATTGTTTGTTTGACTGCCCCTATAAATAGTTTTGATGAAAATACGGATTAAGCCTTCGAGGAGGTTAGCATGTTAAAAATGGGTATCATTACGGGGTTTCTCTCCCGAACCAAAGATCGCTTCCACGATTACAACGAACCGATTGATCTCGAAAAGAAGTTCGCGTTGATGGCCACCATTGACGGTTACGACGGAGTGGAAATTGTTTATCCTTATGAAGTCAACGATATTGAGAAGACCCGAGCGCTTCTGAAGAAATTCGACCTAAAGGTGGCGGCCGTCAATGTCAATGTCAAGGCCGAACCAGAGTTCCGCAACGGGGGGCTGACATCCCACATGCCCGATGTCCGGCAAAAAGCCGTCCGGTTCATAAAAGAAGCCAAGGACTTTGCCGCCGGGATTGGGGCCGACAAGGTCACCTGTTGTCCCTTGGGTGATGGATACGAGTTCGCATTTCAATATGATTATGCCCGAACCTGGAAGTACCTGGTGGAGTGTTTCGGTGAAGCCGGGAGTTACAAAACGGAAGTGCCGCTCTTTATCGAATACAAGCCCAGCGAAACCCGGGGGCGTTGTTTTCTCGACTCCGCCGCCAAAACCCTTTGTCTGCTCAACGAGATTCAGAACCACGGAATGGGGGTCACCCTCGATTTCGGTCATTCCATGTATGGAAATGAAAATCCGGCCGAGGCTTTTGTTCTTCTGGCTGAAAGCCCCTATAAGTATTACATCCACATCAACGATAACGACGGTCGTTGGGATTGGGATTACTTCTGCGGCACCAAACACTTTCTCGAATACGTGGAATTTATCTTTTACTTGAAGAAATACGGCTACAAGGACTATCTGACCTCGGATACTTCACCGACACGCTGGGACATCAAAGGAACCTTCGAGGCCAACAGCCGATTGACCAACAAGATATGGAATCGCCTGGATGAGATCGGTGTCGACAGGATCGATCAGCTGATGGCCCAGGGCGATTATCTGGCGACCTGGCAGTTTGTCGAGAATGAAATTTTTCGGCTGGAATCGTAAATGGATAGACACAAGATTAGGAGTACACATTAAAATGACCCAAACAACGCAACCGATGTCTGTTGACGAACTCAAGCAAATGGCGGCCGTTATCCGGTGCGACATTATCGAGATGATTTGCACGGCCGGAGCCGGCCATCCGGGGGGATCTCTTTCCGCGACCGACATTGTGACGGCGCTTTACTTCAGATTGATGCAGATCGACCCCGCAAACCCTCTTTGGCCGAATAGGGACCGGTTCATTCTTTCAAAGGGTCACGCCTGTCCGGTCTGGTATGCCGCCCTGGCCGAACGCGGTTTTTATGATAAGTCACATTTAGGCACCTTGCGGCGTATGGGCAGCATTCTTCAAGGCCACCCCGACATGAACAAGGTTCCGGGCATCGATATGACTACCGGCTCCCTTGGGCATGGCCTGTCAGTGGGTGTTGGCATGGCCTTGGCCGGGCGGTTGCAGAAATTGGATTATCACGTCTGGGTGATTATCGGCGATGGGGAGTCTCAGGAGGGCTCCGTGTGGGAGGCGGCCATGTCCGGTGCCAAGTGGAAGCTGGATAACCTCACCGCCATCCTGGATCGCAACAACCTGCAAAACGATGCTTTCGTGGATGACCTGATGCCCATCGAGCCTATCGCTGACAAGTGGCGGGCCTTTGGGTGGAACGTTGTTGAAATCGACGGGCACGACATGTCGGCCATCGTGACGGCACTTGAAGGCGCAAAAACGCATAAAAGCGCCCCGACCATGATTATCGCACACACCGTCAAAGGCAAAGGGGTCTCATACATGGAGAATGTATGTGAGTGGCACGGAAAAGCACCCTGCAGGGAGGATGCGGACAAGGCTCTGGATGAGATCAGGAGGTGCAGCTGTGAGCAATAACAACTATCATTTCGTTCGCCCCGAAATTGTTGCCGATCTGTCAGCAGAGGACTTTTTCGCCCGCACCGATGGCGAACCCACCCGGGCGGCCTATGCCAGGACAATGCTTGAAATTGGTGCGGAGAACACCAAATTGGTCGTGCTGGATGCCGATGTTTCCAAGTCCATCGGAACTAACAAATTTGCCGAGAAATTTCCGGACCGTTCTTTCAATTTCGGTATTGCCGAACAGAACATGTTCGCTGCTGCCGCCGGCATGGCCACAACCGGACTGATTCCGTTCGCTTCCACCTATGCGGTGTTTGCCAGCCTGCGCGCTCTGGACATGGTCCGTAACAGCATTCACTATCCCCGGTTAAACGTCAAGATCGCCGCCAGCCACAGTGGAATAACACCGGGACCGGACGGGGTGACCCACCAGGGGCAGGAAGACATGTCGATCATGCGTGCGATTGCCAATTCAACTGTCATCGCGCCGGCAGACACGACCACAACCGAACAGGCCGTTCGGGCGGCGGCGGAATACGACGGACCGGTTTATCTGAGTTTCACCCGCGATCCGGTGCCGAAGATCTTCACGAAGGATTATCCTTTCGAGATCGGCAAAGCCGTGACGGTACGGACCGGATCCGATGCGACCATCATCGCCATGCGCGATTTGACCGCCCATGCTTTGGTGGCGGCTGAAATGCTGGCGTCTAAAGGCATCGATGCTCGCGTTATCGACTGCCACACCCTCAAGCCATTGGATGTCGAGGTGGTGCTCCAGGCGGCCCAGGAAACCGGGGCTATCGTAACGGCCGAGAACAATGTCATCTTCGGCGGGCTCGGTAGTGCTGTGGCTGAAGTTCTGGTGGAGAATATTCCGATTCCGATGAAGCGCATTGGGGTTCGCGACACTTTTGCCGAATCCGGACCGTATCTGGATCTGCTTGACAAGTACGGACTTTCAGCGAAGCATATCGCGGCCGCCGTGGAGGAAGTCCTGAAAAGAAAATAAAGTTAATTATAGGGAGGGCCGAGCATGGCACCGGTAAACTGGCGAACGGAAAATGTTCCGGGAAGACATCGCGTGATCGTTACCAAGGAACTTCCCGGTGACCGGTGGCTCAAATTGCTCATTTCCGCCGACTGCAGGATCGAGATCGGCACCTCGACACGGGTTCTGCGTACGGCAGAGATAAAGAAAGTGATCGGTCAGCGATGTGACGGAGTGATCGGCCAGCTGACCGAAGAATGGGGCGAAGAACTTTTCGCGGCCCTCAAGGCGGCCGGCGGCCGAGCCTACAGCAATTATGCCGTGGGGTTTAACAATGTGGATCTGGCGGCGGCCAGCCGGAACGGAATCCCCGTGGGCAATACCCCCGGCGTTCTAACAGAGACCACCGCGGAAATGGCCGTGGCGCTGACCTTTGCAGCCGCGCGACGGATCGGTGAAGCCGAACGTTTTCTGCGCGCGGGAAAGTTTCACGGTTGGTTGCCGACGCTTCTTCAGGGGGAGTTGCTAAAACGCAAAACTGTTGGCGTTATCGGTGCGGGACGTATCGGGGCGGCCTATGCCCGCATGATGGTCGAAGCGCTCAAGATGAACCTGGTCTATTTCGATCTTCAGGAGAACACTGAACTCGAAGAATATGTCCGCGTCTATAGCGCATTTCTCGAATCAAACAGAGAGCCCCCAGTGACGTGCCGCCGCGCAGACAGTGTCGATAACCTGTTGCACCAAGCCGACTGCGTCAGTCTGCACACGCTGTTGAATGATTCCACCCACCACCTCATCGATGTCGAACGATTGGCAGTGATGAAACCCACCGCCATCCTGGTAAATACCAGCCGTGGGCCGGTGATCGACGAAGCTGCCCTGGTGGCCCACTGCAAGAAGAATCCAAATTTTCGGGCCGGTCTGGATGTGTTCGAGGACGAACCGCAACTCTCCCCCGGGTTGGCGGATTTAGAGAATGTCGTCATCGTACCCCACATCGCTTCGGCCACCCGCTGGACCCGTCAGGGCATGGCGAGTCTCGCCGCCGCAAACGTGGCCGGGCTACTTCTCGGCTACCCGGCCTGGCAGCGCACCGATATTTCCGGCTTTCTGGAAGGTGTACCACCCAAAGCGGCACCGAGTGTTCTGAATGCAGATGAGCTGGGCATCAGCGTTTACCAGGAATAGCAAAAGCAATATATCTACAACAGACGTCTCTATTACTCCCTTGTTGAAACGTTAACACTTCAGTCGATTATAACCGACCAACGACCCGCTGTCTTTTAGACAGTGGGTGTTCAGTTCTTGTAAACGTATAGCGGGAGTCGAAGATATTTTGGATAAGGTGATTTGCAAATGGGCGGGTTGAAATAATAAGGATCGTGTATAGAATAAGCCGTGTGTCGCCTGGAAATTTAATGAAATATTCGGGATAGATTACCCCCTGTTGATAAGCTAAGAATCGAAAGGAGTAATGCATGAACTATTTTCTGCCGACTGTTGAACCGGAAAATGCCGAAGGACAGGTGAAGAACGCGTATAATACGTTAACGACCATGTTCCAGACGGTCCCGAAGGTCTTCGTTGCTCAGAGTATCAGGCCGGATCTTTTGGAATTGATTGTCAACTACGTGAACCAATTGATGATAGAGACTCATTCCCTGCCGCGACGCACCAAGGAGTTGATCGCTGCCCATGTATCCCGCATCAATGCTTGTGATTACTGAGTGGATGCGCATAGCGCCATGGCCATGGCGCAAGGATTGACCCAGGAACAGGTCAAGAGCATCCTCGATGACATCGACGGATCGACCCTCATCGACGAGAAGACCAAAAAAATTCTTCATTTTGCTGAAAAAGTCACCCGCAATGCATACAAAGTCACCGAAGAGGATATGCAGGCTTTACGCAAGATCGGCTGCTCCGACGAAGATATCTTCGAAGCGGTAGCCGTTACGTCACTTTTTAACTACATGGACCGCATGGCCGATGGGCTCGGTGCGCCGGTAGAGGGTTTCCAAGAAATGGTGGCGCAGATGCAAAAAGGCTAAAGAGAATCTCAAAATGAGGTGATCTGATTTATCAATATTAACCTCATAAATTCAGAATGAGAGGGGTGACGTCCTTTGTGTATGCCACCCCTTTATTCATGGATACGGATTGTCTAATTTAAGAAAATCGACCGGATCATATATTCATACGGTATAATGCACGAATATAGAAAATTCAGAAATGGAATAGCATAGCAGAATATTGCAGTTTTCTGAGGCCTAAGATTTAGATTTTGGATTAACTCATAAAACCTGAAAAATATATGAGGGTTTAAGAGTTCACATTCCATAGCCGTAATCCACAATCATCGCAATTTGCGTATTACGCATGCTAATAAATACTGGCCACACATAGTAAATTGTGTGCAACCAGTTAAAAAGTCAGGACAATTTCATTTAAAATGGTAATCCGTAAACTTTTGCGGGTAGTACCGGTAAATTTAACTGCCGGAACCTAAATATTTCTCTACGAACTTCAGCCATTTGTCCGTTTCCATAAATTTCAGCATGGCTCTGTTGAGCGGTTCACGCAGTGGACTGTCAGGAGGCACGGCCATGCTGACGAAGTAGTGATCGAATGTTTCGAGAAGAACTTGTACTCGGGTTGGGAATCGAGTTCTTACCAAATACTTCAATATCGCCTCATCAAAAACGAAGGCATCGATTTTGGAATCAACGATCGCCTGTAAACCGTCGCGCTCGTTCTTGAATGGGAATACCGCGATGCCTTTGTCAACGAGATAGCGTTTGGCTTCCGATTGCGCTACTGAACCGACCCGCACTGTCGGCAGGTCTTGTGAGCCGCGCACCTTGCCGCTCAACTCACTGATCGTGAGCGAGGTGGTGATAGCGGCTGTAAAGCTGGAGATCAAAATAATCGATGCGAACATCCAGATAATGGCAATGATACGTCCACCCAGAGTCTTCGGGGCTTTATCCCCGTAACCCACAGTGGTCATCGTTACTGCCGCCCACCAGATACCGTGCCCAAGCCCTTTGACAGCGCCCCTACCAAACATTTCACTGTTCCGGCGGCTCTCGAACAGCCACACGAGGGTGCCGGCGATGATCCATAGCAGGAGCAGTGAACCAATGACCACCAGGAATTGGAATGAAACCAACCGGTCGATAACTTGCAACCAACTGTGTCCGGTTTTTTCTGTCCTGATCGCAATGGCTAATCCCGATTGGTGGTAGTGGTTCGTAAAGTCGAGATAGATTTCGCGATCCTGAGATACGGCTGCCACGGGAACGATGTCAACTTCTCCATTTACAATCGCTTCTGCAATCGCTCCGATACCGTCATATTCACGCAAGACGAATTCCACGCCCAGTTCATCAACAACCTCTCGCCAGAGATCGATGCCGAGACCCTCCCAACGCCCATCGGCAGTCTTCATGGCGTACGGCGGTATATCTAACGTACCAACCACCAGCTTGTCCGGCAGGCTGTTCTCCTTTTGCGCAAGTAAACCACAAGGGAAAAACAGGATGATCAAAAGTGCAATGCAGCCAACGAAATTTCGGGTATTCATTTCATAATCCTGTATAACAAGACGCCCAAATAAACCACAGACGGGCCGATCGATGAGAGCGGAAGCTGAAGTTTGGCGGATTCCCTAAAGGCCCCAACATGTTCCAGGCGTCGATTCAGGACTTCGGCCCAACACCTGATCGATCATGGATAAAACGCGCTGTTCGACTTGGTCATCGCCAATAGAATTGCGACGCCCTATGGTTGGCCACTTTTGCCGGATTGGTTCACATGCTGTGATCAGAATTTGAATTTTACCCCGACAAACGGGCCGTGCAGAGTCATATCCTCGAACGCGTCACTGTCATCAAAGTTCCAGTCCATGTAACGATAGGCCAGGATGAGATCGAGCCATTTGAACCGGTAGCCGACGCCACCGAACAGCTGCCATGTCGAATTCGAACTTCCGGTGCCGATATCCGCGTAGTAGGGCAGATACCAGTTCTTGTTGAGGTTCACGTGCCCTCTGACGCCGATAATACCGTCCCAAATGGAATCTGATACGGTGTCGCGTTTGTTAATGGGGATGATGCCGGTGGCAAAATCGAGCTTCGCATCGGTCTTCAAGTAAAGATAGCGGGCACCGGCCAAAACATCCAGCCGGATCCTTTCTTTCTGCAAGAGATTGTAGCCGACAGACGGCGTAAGTACCCAACTTGTCAACTCCACTGAGCCGTTGGCATTGATGAGAGACCCATCGACAGGTATTGTGAAGTTATCTTCGCCTTTTACGTCCAGGTAGATCGCATCCAGCATCAGCGACCACTTGCCCTTGCGCGCCCCAACCGCCCCCATGAATGTCATTTCGAGGTTGCTGAGAAGATCGTCGAAACTGATATCGATGTCACTTCCGGAGCCGGTTTTGCCGCCGATCGAAGCGCCCCACAGGTAAATCGCGGCCTCGAATTCCCATTTGTCAGTTTGAGCTGTTTCTTCGGCTGACGCGGTTCCATTCAAGCCAATGGCAACAAATAAAATCAACGTTAGTAACAGGTATTTTCTTCTCACCATTTCAATTTCTCCTCTTTGTTAAAGCTATCCAGTATTACTATTGATTGACCCGTCCGTTAGTGCGCTCTAAAAAAGTCCGGAAATCGGGTGACGCACGCAGCACTTCATCGGCAGCCTTGATGAGCAAATCCACCTCTTCGTCATCGAGGTCGAAGTTCGTGCCGATGTTGTTGAGCGCCTGACGTTGGTTTTCGTCGTGGACCTGGTTGAAGCTCACCTCGACAAAATCGAAGGTCACCGGGCGCTGCGGGGTCGAAGCCTGTTTTGTCCAGTACTCGAAAGAGTAGCGCACGATATCGATGGTATCGTAATTGTAGCGACCGATTTGATCCGAGCTGATTGCGCCGATCGTCTCCGCGAGACCCGGGGCTACCCGCTTCAATATCCATTTCTCCTTCTTGTGCGCAAACGAATTGACCGAGATGATAAGAACGTGACGCACGTCTGGGTGACCGAGGTCGCGAAACGCCTGCCTTGGGTCTCCCTCGAGACTGAAAGTGGTATAAAACGCCCGCAGACCGAGGTTGTCGGCAATGCCGCCGTCCACCAGATGGAGCCACGGCCGTTTGTCACGATCCATAAATTCCTTCAGACTGCGCGCCTCGGCTTTGCGTGTGGAGCCTCTTTCATCCTTTGCCGCTTCATCCACCCAGGCCGGCAACTCGAATCCACAGGTCCCGGCATAGCTCTTGACGGTGATGGGGGTGAAGAGAACCGGGACGGCCGAGGAGGCGGTGACGGCTCGCGCCAATGGGTATTGGTCGAGATCGGCGCAAAGGATATCAAAGAACCCCGGGGTGAAAGAGAAACGCATCCCGGTGGCCAGATCCGTGGCGTTGATGACCACGGCCGGGGCTCCCGGCCGGTTGAGATCCGCAAACTTCGCATCGTCAAAGATATGTTTGCCGTAATACTCGGCCGCCACATCGCCCCGGCCGTATTTACCGCTCATCTGCGGTATCCAATTAACCGGGCCGAATGACCTGCCAGATCAGGGCGCCCTCGACATTTTTGCGCAGAAAACGCTCTTCGAACTCTTCGAATATCTTGTCGCCCCGCAGCCCGTAATAGGCCGATGTGAAGCTGCCGCCGGAAACCGAGGAAATCACGTCCACCTCATGCAGCAAGGCTCGTCCGGCCCTTTTCGGTCGTCACTTCCGTATCGGCAAGCGTCTTGAGCACGCCGTAGGCTAAAGCGGCCGCGCGGGTGCCCCCGCCCGAGAAGCCCACCAGCACCAGCAGCTCGGGCGAGCGTTCGCTCGCGATCTGTCTTGAAAATCCGGGGTCACTTTGGATATGGGTTTGTCGATTGCAGAAAAATTGGCGCAGGCCGTTATCGCCAGGACCAAGCCGATACACGTCACATGTGATACCTTAGCGATATGTTTCAACATGGTGTTCTCCTTTCCTTTATCGATTGTTGACTTGGTTCATGAATTCTCGGGTTAGAAAGTGAACCGCGTCGTAAACTGGGTTCGAAAGTCAGTTCCGTCCGCACCGTCCTTGTCTTCCCGCTTGCCCCAAAGTCCCTCGATACCAAGCAGCCATCTTTCAGTTGGCACCCAGACCAGGTTTCCGCTGGTGTACTGTGTCTTTTTAAACGAATCGGGTGGTTGTGCAGACCGGTTGTCCGCCTTGAGGGCACCGTAGACAAAGACCGAGTAAAACTGCCGGCTCCACCAGTGCTCATAACTTGCGAACCAACCGAAAACCGGGATAGCTTCGAGGCTCGTGCCGGTGCTGTCAAAAACGGCATCAGGCGGCGCATCATTGAAACCACTGCCAATGCCTTCACCGTAGGTGACCGAAAAAGTCATATAATCCTTTTCAGCGATAAACGGCATCCCCACCTTGCCGGAGACACTGCCCCCCCAGCCGAAGGCTGTTTCCGTCGGTCCGTTGTCGAAACTGGCGCGCAGGTCACGCGCGACAAAGGAACCCATCAGATGGACGGGGGCCTGGTCCCAAACCAGGGAAAGCACGCCATCGGGCCAGGCCGTAAGGGAATCGGCACCCTGGATGATGTGATTGTCGGGCGTTTCCGCGCCAACCATCAGTTTGAGACCGTCGGCAATCCCCCGGGTCCAACGCACCAGCGGCTGGCGCGTGCCGAAAAAGCTGTTGGGTCCCTCGAAGTCCAGGGTATTGGGAAACGCCTCGAGATCGGAAAACGTCGACCAGGCTTGCCCGGCCAGAAGGTCGCCGCCGAAGAGGATGTCGGTGACCTCCCCGTATGCCTGACGCAAACGCAGGTCGGGCGTTGTGCTGGTTGAATCGCCAAAAAGGTCCATGGAAAGAAAGGTGGTCAGCCGGTGCTGTTTTAAAGGGGTTCGCGTCTCGACATAGAGCCGGGTGGGATTGACGCTGAAGCTGGTTTGACCGTCGGCGCCCTCTGCTTTGGTAGCATCCCCGGTTACGATGGCCGCGGTCACAAACTCGCCCGGCGTGCCGATGGCATCGCTGTCGTGGATCACATCCAGCTCTGCGAAACCGCCGATCTTGAAGCGGGTATCGAGTGCCTCCACGCCGAAGGAGCCGTCCCATTCCTCGTGCGGGTGGTCTTTGTCCCTTCTGACGGTCTGGATATCCGTGCGCCTTGAGAATTCGCTCCCGGAGGGTGCGGCCGCGGTTTTTTCAGTAACGGGCGCCTTTGTCGGCGCCGGGCCTTCGGCCAGCGCCTGCACCTGCTGGCGAAGCTCCTGCAGCTGTCTCTGTTGTGCCTCGAGCTGCTCTTGTTGCGCATCCAACTGATGCTGCTGCGTCTCGATAATCTTCTGTAATTCTATTACCTTGGCGGCATACCCTTGCTGGGCCGGGCGAGAGGGTGCCTTAGTATCCTCAGCCAACGCCGGTGTCGAGAGGAAGAAAAGGGCCACAAAAAACACATATAGAGAGGATAATAAACTTTTCACGGTCGCTTCCTCCGTTGGGCTCAAAAAATATAAGAACTATGTTCGCTGTCGTCGTGCTGAGTGAAGGCTCACTCAAGCCATCCCCGGGTTTTAAAATAGAGATACATGCCGCCGGCGATCAGGGCCATAACACCCAGCGCTACCGGATAGCTGTAGGGAAAATGCAGCTCCGGCATCTTGTCGAAATTCATACCGTATATTCCAGCGATAAAGGTCAGGGGCATGAAGATGGCCGACAGAATGGTTAGAATCGCCAGGCGGTGGTTGGTTTTTTCTTGCTGGTTCATATCGAAGCGCTGCCGAATGTCTGCAATTGTTTTTTCGAGCCGGTCCACATTCTGATTTCCAACACGGACATTGCTCGAAGCGAATTGGAATTGCGTCGCCAGTGCCTTCAGGTCCAAAAACGGTCGACTCATACCTCCGATAAATTCAAAGCAACTGACTTGGGCGCCGACAACCATATCGAGGATACGCAGCGACCGTTTCTGGTCGAGAATCTCATCCGCCTCGACACTGTCCGGATCGTCGTCCATGCGTTCGTCAAGATCAAAAACGGCCTTCTTCAGAGCTTCGGATATCTTGAGACTTTTGGCCGATTCCACCAGCAACAGCAGACAAACCAAAGCGGAAGTGGTTGAGTGTGTGAGTGTCAGGCCGGAAGTCAGCCCTTTGATAACCCCATCGAGGCTCCCCAGGGGAACAGAATGCAGGGTAACGACAAGGTTTGGCATGCAGAGAAAAGAAAGATGAAGGATTGGCGACTCGTTGCTTTCGGAGTAGACCGGAAAATCAAAGAACACCTCATTATTCAGGGGAATAAACCGTGTGGCCTCTCCGGCCTCACGGCAGCATTTCATGGCCAGGTCGGACAAACTGAGGTTTTTTAACCATGACTCGAGTTCATCGGTCTCGTATGAATGAATGTCGACCCAGTAACTTTCCTTGCCAAGCCGCCACTGTTCCATAACTTCTTCGGATACATCCAAAGCCTCAACAGAATCAGCGGCAATACGATAATATTTAATATTCATTGAAAATCCTTTCTCTATCGCTATTGTCTATCCTTGGGCTTGGGTCCTCCTGTTTAGACATTTAATCTCTTGCATCTCTTCTACCGTCTTCATGGCCGTAGCACTACAGCGTCGTCTTCGGCCGCACGATCGTATTGCCCACGAGCAAGCCCGCCGCAATGGTGAGCGCGACCACGAACATCTGGATGAACTGCTGCTCACCGGTGGCGACCTGCCCCACGGCGATGGCGGCCAGGCCACGGAACCCGATACTGCCGCTGACCAGCAGAACGATGGCCGGCAGCAGCGCGATGGACGTTGGCCGCCGCGTCCTTCTGGCCCAGAGGTTGGCAAAGACCACCGCGACGATGGTGCCGAAAAGGTTCCCCAGATTGCCGCCCGCCAGGGCACTGCCGAGCAGGATGCCGCCGTAGGCGCCGGCACAGCCGACGGCCGCCGCCAGGAAATCACGCTTACCGGTTTGAAAAGCGATACACAGTGCCACGATCAGCAGCGGTATGGCCAGCCAGAGCCATGCGGGGCTCACCGCTGTTGCGGCGGCTGCAGGCGGAATCGACCCGGCGAGGGCCACCAGCTTGACGCCGAGCCACGCGCCGGCAAACTGCTTGACCAGGTAGACCAGCCCGCTCATGAGGTTCGCGGTTCCCGAGACGACGTGGCCGGTGACAAGTTCGACGATGCCGACGCTGACGGGATAACCCGGGATCAGGATCAGGATGGCACACAGCGTGACCAGAACGATATTCAGTTCCGGCAGGAAAATCCGGGTGATCGCCGTCAGAACCCCGGCCACGAACGCGGTGGACAGCGGCAGCCAGGCGGCCGCCGTCGCTCCGAATCGGGCCGACATCACCACCATGCCGAAGACGACCAGGCTGTAGAGCATCGCGAACAACACATCCCACCACCCGCCGGACAGGAGAACCGCAAACCCGAACCCCACAAACGCGTAACTGGCGGCGTTCGCCAGGTTGCCCCAGGGGTGGGGTGTCTTGTCGATCGCGACCAGTTGGGTGGTAGCCTCCGAGATGGTAACCTGACCGGCGGCGACGGCATCGACAAGTTCACCCACCAGGGCCAGCCGGTTCAGATCGAGACCGGTTCCGGGCATGGCCGACAGGTGCATGCGCTGCGCCTGGTTTTCATTTTCCCGGAAGGCAAAGACAATCTCCGTCGGTGTGGAGCGGAAGACGCCCTGGAAACCGAGCGCCGCAGTCAGGCGCGACAGATATACTTCCAGGCGTCCCGCGTTTGAACCATAGCCGTGAGCCGCTTCGCCAAGCTTGATGATGAACCGGCAGGCTTCATCGAAGGCCTTGTCGTTTGTCTGGTTGTCCGAATGCATTATTTTCTCTCTATCTCCCTTGGCATTTGTTTTTAGGTTCAGGGTTCAGCGTTCAGGGTTCTGGGGTTTAGAGGTATTAAAAAATAGTTCCTATCCTTGAACCGGAAACCTTGCGCCTTTTTCGACCTGTGCGGTTAGCTTTTAGCCATTAGCGGTTAGCTTTTGGATAAAACTGTTCAACATCCTCTTTACCTCGTTCACCTGTTGATTAAGTTCTCTATTCATTCTCAATCCTAATGGCTAAACGCTAATCGCTAACCGCACAGGTTGATCTTTTTTAATCCTTCAACCTCTGAACCGGGAACCCAGAGCCCTTACAGCGTGTTCTTGAAGACCTTCCCGTCTTTGAAGATGAGCTTCAGGTGGTTTTCATGGTCTTCCACAATCGCCACATCTTCAATTGGATTTTTGTCATAGATCAGGACACCGGCCATGCCGCCTCGAGAGCAGACTATGATTATCCAGCTACTTAGAAAGCATTATTCATCGTCAAATCCAAACGAATAGAAGTCAGACATTCTGTCTTCCATATGGTTGGTTCCGGGGATGAGTTTTACATCACCTAAATACCAGCGAACACTCAGTTCAGGTTTGCTAAGATCACAGGTACAATTACTCAAGGTTCGTTCCAGCGGGCCGGATTCGGCTTTCTTGGTATCCACAAAAGAACAGTGCACCGAGTCAGTCATCGCCGTGACGTCTTCTTTTTTGAACGGTGCGCTAAGTCCGGCATAGGCATCCCTGAGAATCAATTGCCGGGCATAGGTATTGTGCTCCGCATGAATATCAAATTCAGGATAGGAACCCGGGTCAGGATACTTTACCAGCTCATGATTGGTGACAAAGAGCGGCTCATTGGCTTTACGGTCGGTAAAACAATACTCTCCTTGATTACTCAATTCAAAGACGGTGGCATTTCCGCTGGCGTCCGCAATCAACAGATGCACGCGCATCATCGTCTGCATGACGTGATTCGCAAGAATATTCAGCTTGGCCTCCTCGACGGAGGCACACGTGTCCAGCAGCAAGGTGGGCACCTGCGTCAGCGGGAGTCCTGCGATTTTCATCCCTGAGGTCGGAGTGCCTTCATTCCCGATTGAATCCGGATCGTGAAACACGGTCACATAGAGCCCTTTTTCATTGATGCCATCCACATAAGGGTGCAGCGCTTCGTTGCCTCCAATTTGGATACTCTTGTATCCCTTGTCCGGCCGAGTCTCCAGCACAAGATAACGTTCAGCAAACCGATAGGAACCTTCCGGGGCTTTCTTTCCAAATACTTCGCTCCACATGACCATGGCCATCATGTCATAGTTCCTGGAGACATAGACGCCACCATCACTTTTTTCGACGGGCAACATGGCTGCAGAGCAGGTAGTCAGGTCAGCTGAAGTTCCGCTCTTTGCCGCATCATACCAATCGTAGGCCAGGGTGTTCGAGTCATAGACCACATCGTCTTCTGATAGACCATATGCCCTTCGGACACCTTTTGCCCGTTCCGCCATCTCCGGCCAGTGCATTTCCATGTATGTTTTACGAGCTTTCCCATAAATCGGGTCGTCATAGATCCCCAACTCGCAGTCATAGTCGTTTTTTGCGATGGTCGCGAGATCGAAACCGATTTCCTCATAGCTTCCTGCCAAGATGATGTGTCGAGGTTTGCTGTAATCGCCATCTTTGAATTCATAGATCGGGTCATTCTTCAGTATGCTCATTTTTTACCTCCCCGTTCATTGTTGTTGCCGAGGTCTCATCCCTCCCTCGGATGTAACCCATTCGAGTTACATCCCTAAAGGCTGTTCTTATGAACCTTGCCGCCCTATACGATGAGTTTGAGGTTGTTTTCGAAAGCCTCGGCAACACTTACATCCTTTAAAGGATTCTTGTTGTAGATCAGGACATCTGCCATGGCGCCTTCCTCGACCACACCGACTTTTCCGTACATATTTCTCTTGCCGCACAGCGCTACACAATCCCCGGTGTTTCCGGTGGCTTGAATCATGATCTCCGCAGAGGTGAACCAGGGCTTTCTGAGCGTGAGGTCTTTGAGCTGTTGCTTCCTTCCTTCATAATCAAAGAGCAGGTCGGTACTGTATACGATGGTGACCGGAATGGGTGTTGGCTTGAGATCATTCAATGTTAATCCGTGTCTCCTTGCTTCTGATTGTTGGCCGGAGCAGCGGTTCTAAGCCGCTGCTCCGGTCGCCTGCCTACATGAGCAGGCTTCAGAAACCAAAGGTGTAAAAGTCGCTCATCTTATCTTCCATGTGATTGGTTCCGGGAACGGGCGCCACATCCCGCAGATAGCAACTTGAAGTGGATCTCCGGTTTCGAGAGGTCGGCCGTGATATTGACAGGGTCCTTTCGTCCTGCCTGAGACAAGCCTTGGCACCATCAACGAAAGAACAATGGACTACGTTGATCAGGTTCTCCGCATCGTCCAGCGTGAACGGTGGGGTCATCTTGCTATATGCATCCCGAAGCATGTGCTGCCTAACAAAGGTGTTGTGTTCATCGGTCATGTCCACGTCAGGGAAGGTTTCCGGTGTTGGATAGATGTGAATCGGGTGATTGGTGCTGAAAAGTGGTTCGCCAGCCACGCGATCAGTAAAGATATAGGCCCCGCCCTTGTCGATCTCAAAGACTGTTGCAGCACCGGTGGCATCCACAATCGGAATATGCAGGGTCATCATGGTCTGCAGGATTCTGTTCTTGAGGATCGCTTCTTTGGCCTCTTCCACGGTGGCGCAGGTGGTGAGTATCAGTTGATGGAGTTGCGTCACGACAAGGCCCGACACATCTCCGCCGACCGGAGGGCTGCCATCGTCGGCGCCGACCCTGCGGGATCGTGCATGCAACTCAACCAGAGCCCCTTTTCATTGATTCCGTCACCCAAGGCATCAATAATTCGTTTGGTCCCGAGCACATGATCGAGCGATATCCCTCGTCCGGCTGAAGCTCGAGCACGACCGCTCGCTCGCAGGCTCCATAACGGCCTTCCGGCGCTTTTTTGCCCTAAGTTGCCGATCCATTCGACCGCCGAGGGAAATCCATGTTGCGGGCAACGATAAAGACCGGCCCACCCTCCGATTCCTCTTTCGGCAGGACCAAGCCCGAACAAATTAGCTGTTCCTAAGGACTGAGACCGGAACGCGTTGTTTCGTACCAGTCGAAGCGCAGGTTGGTACCATCAAACTCGACGGAATCTTCCGGGTGACCAAAGGCCTTTAGGACTCCCTTTTGCATTTCGGCCACGTGCGGCCAGTTCTGGGCCCAGATACTCGCTGGCGCGCTTTACCATAGACGAGGACTACAGTAAGGGAGCAACTTCACGTCGTATTCATTTTTTGCGATTGTGGCGAGATCGAATCCGATCTCTTTCCAACTCCCCTTCACGATGATGTGGTGGGGCTTGGCAGTAATCTCCATCTTTGAAGTTGTAGACAGGTTCATTTTTTAGAATAGCCATTGTTTTCTCCTTAAATTTAATGGTTAATAAAAAAACAGTTTCTAACTTCTAATTGGTGCACGAACGGCTTGACCAGGCATGGCCTTGGGATCAAACTCCTGAGCACCCTCTCTCTGCGCGGCAGCAGTCCAAGGCCGCCCCGATTGCATGAAAATTGCAGCTGTCGTTTCTGGCGATGAAGACCAGCTGAGTCTGCGGCGGCTGCCCGTTCCACGAACCCTTCACCGCCAGGGTCGCTCGCCGGCCGACGAGCTGGAGCAAGGTGCGCTGGTGCGGTTTGTCGGCTGCGTAGACGAAACCTTTGGCACGGAGCAAGGTCGGCGGGAGGTTCTGCAGCAGCTGCTGCAGCAGACCCAGGCGGAGCGGTTCTGGCGACGTGTAGGTCCAGGTCTCGAAGGCGAGACCGTGATCGTGGTGGTGGCCGTCAGACGACGCCGGACCCGGTCCTTCCGGGTCATTGCTGTGGACTCCGAGGAGGACCTCGATGGGCAGACGACAGTGGTCGGCCTCGAGGATCGCGACGCCTGGTCTGGCCTTGAGGATTCGTTCTCGAGACGCCACGAGACCCGCGGGATCAACCAGATCGGTCTTGTTCAGAACGACCAGGTCGCTACCGGCGATCTGCCGCGCCAGATCCACTTCGTCGTCGTTACATGAGGGAAGCCATTCGGCATCGACGACGGTGATCACCCCATCGAGCAGGACCGTGCCCCAGATCATCGGGTCCATGAACGTCCTGACCACGCTGGCCGGATCGGCCACGCCGCTCGACTCGATGACGATGTGATCGGGAGGTTCGGGACGATCCGCCAGCTGCAACACCGCGCTGATCAAGTCGCTGCGGATCACGCAGCAGATGCAGCCGTTGGCCAGGCTGACCATGCCCTCGCCCACATCGGTGATCAGCTCGGCGTCGATATTGATAGAGCCAAAATCATTGACTACCACCGCAATACGAAGACCATGATCGCCTTTCAGGATGTGGTTGACCAGGGTGGTTTTGCCCGCCCCTAAAAACCCGGCTATTACCGTGATCGGGATAGGGCCTTGCAAGTCGTATGCGCTTTCCTTGATCATTGGTTATTCCTTGTTGGTTATTGGATATTCTGCCCTTAAACGCCAATCACCTCACCCACGTTTATGACCATGGCGTGTACTATATATGGATCGCCGCGGTCTTGCCCGCCCCGAGAAACCCGGCCACAACGGTGACCGGGATCGGTGCGAGGGTTGTCCGCGGTTCGGACATTCTACTTCCGGATCGGACCACGTACCGGCTGTCCCGGCATAGCCTTGGTATCCAGTTCTTCGTCACGAATCAGGAAGGTGCCGTTGACGATCACGTGCTTCATGCCTTCGGACAGCTGACAGGGCTCCTTGAAGGTGGCCTTATCCGCAACGGTCTTCGGGTCGAAGACGATGATGTCGGCATCACAGCCTTCTTGAAGACGCCCCTTCTTTTTCGTCATCGGTGCGGCATCTTCGATGATCTGGGCGGGGATCAAGGAGCATTTCCTGATGGCATCCATCCAGCTCAAAACCTCCCGCTCCCGGACCCATCTCCTCAGGAAGTGGCAGTAATTCCCTGCAGCGCGAGGGTGGCTCTGCAGTCCCTTGGGGAGGGGCCATTCATCGCCCAAGAACCATGTCCCTTTCTCGTCGGTGAAGGGGATCGCATCGGTGACGACGGCCCCGCCCGGATAAAGCACCGACATATCCAGCAGACTGGCGTCATGGGGGTTATTGTCTTCATCCAGGAAGTGGATGATGACGGCGTCTCCGGGACTGGCCTTCATATCCTTCACAAACTCCTCTTTGTTCTTGAAGGCCGTATTCGTCTTCACCAGGGTGAAGTCGTTGAAGTGGACTCCCATCCTCATTTCGACGTCATCCGGATTGAATTCCGCAGCGGCAATCGCCGAGTTTCCTGCACCGTAGGTGTAGGCCTCGGTCGTCATCTTAACGCCCTGTTTCTGTGCATTTCGCACGACAGCAACGAACTTATCGATATCCCGAAGTCCAACACTGTTCATATGGCATACGTGGGTGTGAGCCCCGGTCGCTGCGGCGAGGCCAGCTAGTTGCAGCATACTCGCAACGCCACTCTTGGGATCCAGCATCGAGACGTTCTGGATATGGGTATAGGTGGGAACATTGTACTTTGCAGCCAATTCCCACACGCGCATGAGTTCTTTGGAACCCGCGCCCGGCAGGTAGGCATGCAGCACACCGATGCCGATCCCCCCTTCCTTGAGCCCCTGCTCGGTCCATTCGATGATCTTGTCCACCTGAGCCTCGGTGGCGACATTCTGGGTAAATTCCTTGATGTAGAATCTGTTGAAGACATACGGAATGGCATTGGCCTCGGGCTTGCCATTCACGGCCTGGTCCGGATTGATCGTGACCAGCCGGGCCGAGGCCCAGCCGGCGGAGGCGCCGTAGTTGATCGGCCGACCTTCTTTCGCGCAGTTATCGTAGAACTCCCCGATGGGAAGGATGCCGCCTTCCAGTTCCAGGGCGCTGGTGACGCCGTCGAAGGCCTGGATTCGGTTGCTGGCGACATTCACGGCGTGAGAATGGATATCGATGAAGCCGGGCGAGACGATCATGCCGGTGACGTCGATGACCTCCTTCCCCTTCAGGGGCTGATCGGAAACTGCTGCAATCTGTCCACCACTAATTCCGACGTTAAAGGTTCCATCGAGATAGGTCTCGGGGTCGATGACACGTCCATTGGCGAGTACCACGTCGTATTGCTTGCTTTGATCTGTCATTGTTGATTCTCCTTTTTCTATAAAAGTTATTGTTGGTGGTAATCCTTTAGTTACTCGTTTGCTCATCGTATTTTCCATGTGATTGGTTCCGGCAACCGGAGCCACATCTCGCAAATACTACTTATCGTCAATCTCGGGGCGTATCCGCTGCGAGCAGGCGGGTCAGACGGAGGACCGGCGATTGCGATTCGTCCCCGGTCCCGATGCATGCATCGAAGGCGGAATGCAGTTTGTCTGGGTCGATGCCGGCCCGGCCCCCGATGAGGACGATTTCGGATCGGGGCATCGCCGTTCCCCAGAAGCCGGATTCCTCCAGGTGATAGCGCCTGCCCACCATCTGCAGCACGTAGCGATACCGGGGCAGTTCCTCGATCTGGACGACGCCCTTGCAGCGGTAAACCGTTTCGGGCAATTGCTCCAATGTCGAACGCAGCTTGGGCAGCGACAGGGCGCGGTCACTCGTCCAGTTCCATGTGGCGAACACATGGTCATGGGAATGCGCCTCGTCGTGCGCATGCGCCTCACGCTTGCGGGCGTCTTCACGACGCCACGGAGGAGGCGCGTCACTGCCGCCGGCAAAGACCAGCTCCAGCGGCATCTGCCCCCGCACGACTTCGATGATCCGTGATCCCGGCGTCACCATCTGCACCAGGTTCTTTACGTGGTTGAGCTCGTCCGTGCTGACTAGATCCACCTTGTTCAGCACGACAATGTCGGCTGCCCCCAGCTGCGACCGGGCCAGGTGTGCCATGTCGCCCTCCAGCCTCGGCAGTTGCTCCGCATCGACCACCGACAGGATGCTGTTCAAGGCGAAAACCAACGCAAGCTGCGTTTCCAGAAAGGTGTTCAGAACGGGCACGGGGTCCGACACGCCGCTCATCTCGACGAACAGGTGCTCGGGCCGCTCGGGCCGCTGCAGCAGCCCGAGGCAGGCCCCGATCAGGTCATCGCGGATGGTGCAGCAGACGCAGCCGTTGGCGAGGTTGACCGTATCGCCCTCGACCCCGACGATGAGCTTGGCGTCGATGTTGATCGCGCCGAAATCATTCACCAGCACCGCAGCCCGAATACCGTGGTCCCCGCTCAGGATGTGATTCAGCAACGTCGTCTTGCCGGCGCCGAGGAAGCCACCGATCAGGGTGACCGGGATCTTCGATCGGTTCGGGCCATCTGCTGCCACTGTGCCTTCCTGCTTCATGGTCACTCCCATCATCCGATCTTGCCGGTGCCGTGAATCGGCTTGCCGGGGAAGACGTCGTTCACCGTCTCGGAGTTTCGCACCATCACGGTGCCGTTGACGAGCACGTACGGGATACCGCTCGACGGAAGCCCGCCATCCTGCATCGTGGCCTTGTCCTGGACCGTCTCGGGATCGAAGATCGTGATGTCCGCGTCCTTGCCTTCCTGGATGCGGCCCTTGTCCGCCATCTGCGGGACACCGTTGTCCTCGAGATACTTCGCGATCATGTAGGTCATCTTCGAGACGGCGAGCGAAAGCGGGATGTCGAGCTTCTTCTCCCGTGTCCAGGAGAGAATTCGCGCATGCGTGCCGGCGCCCCGCGGGTGGCCATTGACCGAGTCGAATGGCGTGTCCCAGTCGAGGGCAATCTCGCCCGGTCTTGCGATCGGTATAGGCGAAGGCATCGCTGCCGACGACAGAGGAGGGATGTGCCAGCCCTTTGACGACGTCTTCTTCCTGGGCGTTGTAGAACATGGCCGGCGTCAGGGGGGCCGTCTTCATGATTTCGTCGTAGCGCTCCTTGGTGAGTGGCTCGAGGTTGGAGATCTCGATGATGTCCTTGTAGTCCCGGCCCATGTTGGGACCGTAGTTATCCGGGACCAGATAGTCCGCGCCGACGATGCTCGCGCCATAGTCATAGGGGTAGATCTCGCCGATCACCTGGATCCCCTTTTCGCGGGCAGCGTCGAAAAGCTCCAGCGCGGGGATCGTGTCTCGCAATGCCTGAGCCGACGCGTGCTGGAAGACGATGCCTCCACCGTAGACCTCCTGCGGCGCCATCATCTCGAAGAAGGCGAGCAGGCCGCTCGTGGGCGGCATCTGGCTGGAGAAGCGGGCGTGGACAAAGGACGACTGGCCGTACTTGCCGGCCATCTTCTGGACGATCATGGCTTCCTGCTGGGAGCAGCCGTCCACCATGTAGCCGGCGGCGTGGCCGACACCGACCGATCCCTGCTGCAGCCCTTCCTCCATCATGCGCTCGAACTGCACGATCTGTTCGCTGGTCGCATGCTCCTTGGACCACTTCATCGTCGTCTTCGTTTTTTCGGGATGGAGCACATCCAGAATGAAATAGCCGTGGTACTGCTCATCGAGGTCCGGGTTGAAGATGGTCTCCCGAATCGGGATCGAACCGACGGAGGCCCCGTAGTTGGTCCGCGACTTGCCTGCCATGGCCTCGTACCAGGGTTTGACCGGATAGATGCCCAGCTCGAGCTCCATGGGTGTCGTCACCCCGTCGCGCAGCGCCAGCTTCTGGCCGAACGCATAGCCGGTGTTGTGCTGGTGCATGTCGATGAACCCGGGGCAGACCACGTGCCCTTTGGCGTCGATGGTCTCCTTGCCCTGGATCGGATCCTCGGTGACCGCGGCGATCTTCCCGCCCTTGATGCCGACGTTGCGCACCGCATCGAGTCCGGTTTCCGGATCGATGACCCGGCCGTTGATGATGACGATGTCGTATAATTCTTTTTGATTTGTCATAATTGATCTCCTTTTATGTTATTTGGTGCTGGGTTATACGCCGCTGGAGGAATGGAGTGCTGGAGTATTGGGTAAGATAGCAATGCATTCCTCCGGTACCCGATTCTTTACCACCCAACACTCCATTTTTTTCAGCCTTTGCGCCCACCGATTCGAATGAATTCACCGGGCGGTCCCATGCGAATATTGAAAAGGATAGCCGCCGCCCGGAGTGCAAAGGCCGCCAGGAAAGCCAACAGCTCGGCAACGCCTTCGGGCAGCGTGAATTGAGCCAGGACGGCATACCCCAGTGAGCCGACCAGGGCAGCCGTGGCATACACCTCGCCACAAAGGATCATCGGTCGGGTCTGGGTCATTGTGTCCCGAATCACGCCGCCGCCGGTTGCCGTCACCATGCCCAGAAATACGGCCACAACGAAGGAGACCCCGAACGCCAGCGCCACATGGCAGCCCACGACCCCGAAACAGGCCAGTCCGACGGCATCGGACCAGATCATCCATTTCTGCGTGGAGATGTCCGTTTTGATGAAAAAAAAGGTCAGCAGCGCTGCTCCCACGCACAACAGCAGTTCGAAAGGATCCTGGGTCCACCAGACCGTGCGGCCCATCAACAGGTCGCGGGTGGTGCCGCCCCCGATGCCGGTAATGGTGCCAATCAGTACGAAACCCAGAACATCCATGCGGTGCCGCGCCGCATTCAAGGCCCCGCTGACGGCAAACACCACATCGCCGACATACATGATCGCCAGGATACTGGCGCTCAGCGGTTCGTTTGCAGTTAACATAAGGTCTTTCTCCTAATTAAAGTAGAACTTGACCCCACCATACGGCCCGCTGAAGCTCAGGTCGTCAAATACGGGGTTGTCGTTCAAATCCCATTCCAGATAACGATTTTATTCTTTCTCCATTTTTTTGAACTCCTGATTTTTTAACCGGGAAAGCGAATCGGCTCAAGGCTCGTCTGCCCCAACAGGCTGTCCACAGACCTGGGTCCGGGAAGACTGCAGTTGTACACGCCCACCGCGCAACGCCGCACTGTGCGCCGTGCCACCCCGGCAACGCTCACCGGAGTCAGCGGACGCCCGACTCTGGCTTCGGCCGTCGGCACCAGACGCTGCGCCTCCGGAATGGAAAACCGCTCTCCAATCTCGGATCCGAAAGTCATCACGATCCCGGCAATCACAATGATTCCTAATATTTTAAAGATCTTCATTTTGCGTCTCCTTGCATGAAATGGTCCGGTAAATCATTGGCACCCTTGAGATCCTTCAGCTCGACCTTAGCGGCCTGGGTTGGGTTCTTGAAGCCAAAATCGGTTGCCGCCACCTCGCCGCCAGTCTTCCAATCCCTGATCTGGATGGTGTATTGCGGCATGCTGTCAAGGTGCTTGGAGGTGATGACATATCGGCACGGATACGGGCGCTTTCCCTGAGCAATCCAGATCTGCCAGTCAACCTCCTTGGTTCGAAAAGCCAGGTAATCGCATTCAATGCCGCCGACCACACCGCTGCCAAGGTCTTTGACGTCAACGACATCGCGCATCAGTTCATCGTAGGCATTCGACAACAGCAGGTCTGCCGCCGGCAGCGGCCGCTGATAGGTATCCTTTAATTCGTCGACCAGGTGATCGATCGTGCCCGGCACATCAAGTTGCGTGTAGAGATTGAGGTTCTTGCCCAGCAGCGTCAGCGTCTTCCCGTCAAAGGACATCTCGACATCCGCAAACCCGCCGGCGCGGGTGACCCGGATCTTGTCGGGCCGCTTGAGCACGAGGGTGCCTGAACTCGCCAAGGCCAGTTTCTGTTCGTCGGTGGTGACGACCTCGAGGGTGGCATCGAATCCAAACGAGATGGACGTCTCTGCCGCCATGTAATCGGACATGGCCTTTAGTATGCGCTTGGCATCCGCCTCAGCGGCCTTGGCCCCCGTGGACGTTCCCAATAGAAGTATCAAGGATAGCGTCACGGCGGACAGCCAGCGTATAAACATCTTCACTGATTTGGGACTAGTCTTATTCATGTGAGTGTACCTCCTCTAAAGGTTTAGGGTACTGGAGTATTGGAATGTTGGAGTATGGGTAACAACGACCAATACTGAGCGCTCCATGTCTTCTTTTTTCACATTACTCCATCACTCCACCGCTCCATTTCTTTATCCTTATTACTCCATCACTCCATTCTTTTTCGCTTTATTCGACCAGTTCCACATCCGCCAGCTTGAAGGTCTTGTTGTAGAAGGCCTCCTCGGGACCGTAGAAGCGGAACATCGCATAGGGCTTTTTTCCGGAGGTCGGGATCCAGTTCGCCTCCAGCCCTTTGGGCGCCTTGGGACCGAAGTAGAGTGTCACCCCGCCGTCCGCGTTCTTCGTCATCTTGCCAATATCGCGCGAAGACAGGCCCGGAAGCTCCTGCGGCGAATAGATGAACGCCCAGGTGTCGCGGTCATAGATGGTCAATGACCAGAACTGCTTGACCGGGACCTCCTTGGGCACGGTCAGCGAGTAAGTTTTGCCGGCTTCCATCAGGTCGCCATCGCATCGTGCATCGTGGCAATGTATATCGTCGCAGGCTGCTTCGCGACCTTGCGCCGGGAAGTAGATCGCCGTGAACCAGGGCCGAACCGCCCGCATGTCGTAGTCGACCATAGGCGTCCGTTCTCCCAGTTGAACCCCATGTTGGCGTCGTGGAAAAAGATGTTGCGCCACTTGCGGTCGGTCCCACCACCCTTCTCCCGGCATTTCCTCCTCGAATGTCGCCTGCATGTAGTGATAGGCATCGACCACCGCCTTGCGGTAGATCGCTTTGGTTTTGTCGTCGGGCTTGTAGGGTTTGCCCTTCTCGATCCCGATGGTCTTGAGCATGCCCATCATCGTCTTGTCCCGCGGCATGGAGTTCTCGACACTGATGACGTCGTGGAAATCCTCGAACCAACGCTCGTCATAGCGCGCCAGAGTCGGCCAACGCATGTTCAGCGGGTCGATGAACTTGGTCGGCGCTGGTTTTGGAAGTTCCGACAGGTTGTAGATTGGCAACCTTGTTGGCCAGAGCTCGTCGAGCATCCTTCTGCGTTCCCGGCGGGAGACGGCACATTGCGGAAGGCGAAATCGATGCCGGAAACTCGGCGCTCTTGATTTCGGTGAAGCCCGTCGGGAATTTCTCCTGCAACCGGGCGGAGTGAGGGCCAGCTTGGCACCTTTGCCCTTGTCGATGCCGATCGGGCCAATGTCCACGAAGGTCTGATACCAGTGATCCGCGATCTGCCCGAACATTGCCGGCCTTGTCATTCGCGGGGGGCACCTCGACCACGACCGGACCCTTGCTGAGGTCCATCATGCAGTTAACATAGGGCGAGACGTTATTCGGGGTCAAGGCCTCGAAATAAGGCTTCACACCTGCCGACCAAGCGAGAACGACGTTGTCGCCACCACCGATCGCAAGCGTGCCGCGCCGCAGGCCCAGCTTGTTGACCATCGGCACCGACCAGAGAACGGCCTCGAAGGCGCGCTGATACAGCACCTGATCCTTGAAGGTGTCGAAGTTGGTGAACGACGCCTTCGTATCCTCCGGAGGCTTTCCCCCGATCGGTTCGGTGGGCATGTCACCGGCACTGACCGTGATGGCCAGGCAAATCGCCAGCAACAAGGCCAGGGTAACTGGAAACGTGCGCTTTAATTTCATTTTAGGCCCCCTTTTAAGGATTACAGGTTTCAGGTGTCGGGTGTCAGGTTTCAGGAAAAAAGGTCTGACACCTGAACACTGACACCTATTTTTTTCCTGACACCAGAACACTGACACCAGAACACTTATCTTTACTCTACCAACTCGATCTCACCCGGGCGCCAGGTCTGGTCGATCCAGGGTTGTTCGGGGCCGTAGATACGCAGAGCGATGAACCAGCTCTTGCCGGGAATCGTCTGCAGCCAGTTGCCCTCTTTGCCCTCAGGCGCTTCGGGGGCGAAGTAGATGTCCATCGATCCGTCTGCGTTGGTCTTGATTCCTTTATCCTGACTGCCCTTGGTGGGGAACTGCTGGTCGGTCTGCAGTTGCGAACGGGTCTGGGTGTCGTACATGGTGATAGCCCAGAAATCTTTTGCTGGCGGGTTCGGCGGAATCCGGAGCCGGTACGTCTTGGAACCATCCAGAACCTTGCCTTCTGAATCGAGCATTCCCATGGAGTAGTCCGATCCTTTGCCGGCAACGGTCATGGCCATGGCGGAGAGACGCAGATGTAGCCGAAGTGGAAGAGGATGCGTGGGTCGAGGCGATAGGCGCCGTTGCGCGTGAAGGTGGTGTCCTTGTCGGCGTAGGCGGTGACCCAGGCTTTGCTGTCCTTGAAGGTCAAGTTACCGGGATCGCGCGGGAAGTAGCTGATGGCGCGGGCGGCGCCGTTTCCGATAGCCGCAGCGTCGGTCAGGATTTTCTTCATGCGGGCATCCGGATTGAAGGGCTTGCCCTTTTCGATGCCGATGGCGGCCATCATCCCTTTTGCTTCCTTGCCCAGATAGTCATCCGGCTCGGTCTGAATCAGTGCATGCATTTTTTCAAACGCACTGTAGTCATTGGGGACGATCATATGCATGTCCTTGCCGGACACGTTGATGAACTCCATCGCCGGCGGGTTGTCTTTGGTTGCCAGCGGGTAGACTTTCAGCGTGTTCCGGATGTTTTTCGACGCGGCCGGGACTGCTTTCTCGATGGGTAGCTTCTTATCGAGATACCCGCGCATGAAGACCCACACACCACTGGTCTTTGACTGCACGATGAAGTAGCCCTTGGGGACGTCGCCTTTATAATCGGGAGGCAGAACGAGGTACTTGCCGCCTTTGCCCTTATCGGGACCCGCCACGCCAAGGTCGACCATATACCGGAAAGCCATGTCGTCGAGGATTCCGAGCATTCCCGGCGGAAGGTCTATGACGGTCGGGCCGTCTTTGAAGAGGTCAAGGAAGCCGACTGCGTACATGGTCGATGTGTTGCCGGTCAGCAGGATGGTCTTGGAGTCCATCAGGTTGTCCCAGATGCAGATCTTATTGCTTGCATCTGCGCCCATGGCAGCCTGTCCTTCGCGCAAGGCATTGATGGAGAGTGCGGGGATTGAGTTGAGAAATACGTTCACGGCCCGCGAGGTGTCAAGATAGTCGTAGATGGTTTCGGTGCTTTTCTCTGTAGGCACACCATCGAAGTAGTCCAGCGTCCCGATCGAGGTTTCAACCTTGTCGGGGGCGGTATAAGCTGCCGGAATATCGGTGGTCATTTTCATTTTAGGTGGTGCGGCCCAGGCTGGTGCTGCCAGGCTTGCCGCTATCACTAATGCAATACCAATAGTCGCTAATTGTTTTATTTTCATTTTGCATATTCCTAATTATTTAGGTTTAGAGTATTGGAGTATTGGAAAAACGAATCTTTTAAACCCATTACTTCTTTACTCCATCACTCCATGTCTTTTTCTCTTTACTTCACCATCTCAGGATCACCAATCTTCCAGCTCCTGTCATACCAGGCCTTGTTCGGACCATAGATACGCCACAGCATGTTCCAGCCTTTACCGGGAACGGTTTGGAGCCAGTTGGCCTCCTTGCCTTTAGGCGCTTTGAAACCGAAGTAGATGTCATAGGAACCATCGGCATTCTTCACCAGATCCTTTTTGTTGCTGTCGATACCAGGGAACTGCTGATCCGTCTGCAGTTCCGAGCGGGTCTGGTTGTCATACAACGTAAACGACCAGAAGGATTCCATCGGCACATTCGGCGCCACATGCACCTTGTAAGTCTTGTCACCAACGAGCGGGTTACCCGTATGATCCATATAGGCCACGGCATACACCGAACCTTTGCCGTACGGTGCCTGAGTCATTGCAGGGGTAATCCCCGTCGCGTAGAAGTGGAAGTAGGCGCGTGCATCGAGGTAACGGGCGTTGTTCTTGTCGAGGAACAGATAACTGCCACCGATAAAGGGCGTGGTCCACACTCCCTCACCCGGGTAGTAATAGAACTCCTTGTCACGCGGGCGTGAAGCCAGGGCGCGCACCGTCACCGCAGCTACATTGGCGGCATCTTCGAGAATTTTCTTCATCCGTGCGTCGGGTTTGAAGGGCTGTCCCTTCTTGATGCCGATGAATGCCAATTGGCCGAGAATCTCCGGATCCTGCCCATCGCCGGGCTCGCGCTGAACGACGCTGTTGATCTCATCGAAGATGTGCGCGTCCATCGCATGGATGGTGTTGAAGGGCTTACCCGAGACATTGATGAAGGTCATCTTCGGCGGGTTGTCCTTCTTCGCCAGCGGGTAGACACGCAGCTTCTCCTTGGTGGCATTGATGGCCGGAGCGGTGCTGCCATCGACTTGGGAGCCGCGCCAGATCACCCAGTTGCCGAAGGTCTGCGGCTTCTGCACGAAATAGCCGTCCGGCACGTCGCCTTTGTAGCCGGGGGGCAGGAACAGGAACTTGCCGCCCTTGTTCTTGTCCGGGCCGACCTGGCCGAAGTCACACACATAGTGGAACCAGGCGTCATCAACGAGGCCGATCACGTTGGGAGGCGTCTCGATGACCATCGGTCCTTCCGACAGATCGAGCCACAACAGTTGGTAAATCGAGGTGGTATTCGGTGTCAGGAACAGCGTTTTCGAATCCATGAGGTCTTCGAAGAGCAGCGCGGTGTAGTTGGCGGGCCCCCATTTGAGAATTCCTTCGCGCATGCCATTCATGGAGGCGATCTGAATGCTATTCAGATACGCCTGGGTGGCCCGCTGAAAGTCGAGGTTGTCGTAGACCTTCTGGGCCGTTGCCGCATCCGGCACTCCGTCGAACGAAGTCAGCGTGCCGAGCCGCGTCTCCAGTTTATCCGGTGTTGCGATTCCCGCCGGGATGTCGGTGGTCATTTTCATTTTGGGCGGTGCAGCCCAGGCTATAGTTGCCAGGCAGGTGGCGAGCAATACGGCCAGAGCCAGTGATAAGCTTTTTGTCTTCATTTTAGTTCTCTTTCTGCGTATGGTTCACGGTTCAGGGTTCAGGGTTCAAACTTGATGGAGTAGTGGAGTGTTGGAGTATGGGGTAAGAACGACCAATACCGAACGTTCCATGTCTTCTTTTTTCACATTACTCCATAACTCCAGTACTCCATTTCATTTTTAACCCCATTTCTCACTCCACCAACTCGAGCTCACTCGGCCTCCAGGTCTTGTCCAGCCATGGTTCCAGTGGGCCGTACATCCGCAGGATGATGAACCAGCTCTTGCCGGGAATGGTCTGGATCCAGTTCTTACCTTTCTCCGCTTTGGGGGAGAAGTAGATGTCGATAGAGCCGTCGGCATTTTTCTTGATGCCCTCGCCCAGGCTATTGATACCGGCGGATGCCTGATCGGTCTGCATCATGGAACGGGTCTGGGTGTCGTAGATGGTCACCGACCAGTTGTCCTTTACCGGGATATTGGGCGGCAGGTGCAACTTGTAGGTCTTTGCACCGTCCAGCGGCTGGTGTTTCGAATCCATTCCGGCGATACCGTAATCAGAACCAATACCTGGTTTGATACCGGCCATGGCGGGTGTGACGACCACGGCGTTGTAGTGCATCCACAGGCGCGCATCGTAGCGGCGGGCGCCGTCTTTCAGGAAGAAGGC
This sequence comes from uncultured delta proteobacterium, assembly GCA_963848135.1. Lineage (GTDB taxonomy): Bacteria > Desulfobacterota > Desulfobacteria > Desulfobacterales > SG8-13 > JARFQH01. Next base: position 90,302 of record CAWKCK010000003.1, on the reverse strand, counting down.
ATTCCTTTCCGGGAAGGCCATGACCCACTCGCTGTCCGGGCCGTAGATACGCTGCCCGGGATCACGCGGGAACACGGTATTAGCCCTGGCATAGGCATTGCCGATGGCTACGGCTTCGCTGAGCAGTTTCTTCATCCGCGCATCCGGATTGAAGGGCTTACCCTTGACGATGCCGATGGCGGCAATCAGGCCGCGGGTTTCAGGCTCGATGAAACTGATCGGCTCTTTCTGGACGATCTCGTTGAGTCGTTCGAAGTAACTGAAGTCGTTCGGCGGGATCGTGTTGTAGTACTTCCCGGTCATATTGATGAACTCGGTCTTCGGCGGATTGTCCTTCTTCGCCAGCGGATAGACCCTGAGATGGTTCACGATATTGTCGGCGGACTTCTTGACATTGGCGGGGTCCTGCACACTGCCCCGCACATAGCCGCGCATGAAGTTCCAGACCACGTTGCTGGTGGACTTGACGACGAAGTAACCCGTACGGTATCTCGCCCTTGTAGCCCGGCGGCAGGACCAGATACTTGCCGCCCTTGCCCTTGTCCGGACCCGCCGCGCCGAAGTCGCTCAGGTAGCGCATGTAACCATCATCGAATACACCCAACACATCCGGCGGGACCTCAACCACGGTGGGGCCGTCTTTCTCCAGATCCAGAAAACCCCAGGTGTAGAGCGAGGTGTTGTTATAGGTCAGCACCAGAGATTTGGAGTCCCCCAGCTGCTCCCAGATCAGGATCTGGTTGCTGTTGCCTGCTCCCATGTCCAGGCTGCCCTGACGCAGACTGTAGGTGGACACCGCCGGGATCGTGTCGACGAAAACCTGCACGGCCCGCGCCCGGTCCATATAGTCATAGACGACATCTTTGGTGTTGCCGATGGGGATACCGTCGAAGAACTCCAGGGTGCCGATCGGTGTCTCGACTTTAGCCGGCGTGGTGATGTTCTCCGGAATCGGCGTGGTCATTTTCATTTCAGGTTTTTGGGTGATCATTTTCACCTGAGACGATGCAGCCCAGGAGACTGTCGCCAGGCAGGTGGACATGATCCCGACCAAAGCCAGGGTGAATAATTGCTTTGTTTTCATTTAGACCCTCCTTTATTTGATTTTCTCTATCTTATTCATAGGGAAGGTCTGGTCAAAATAGGCCTTCTCGGGGCCGTACAGTCTCAGATAGACAAAGAAAGACTGGCCTTCATTGGTCTGAATCCAGTTCACCTCTTTGCCTTCAGGCGCCTTTGGCCCGAAGTACATGTCAACCGAGCCGTCGGCGTTCTTGATCAGCCCTTTTGTACGGGATGAACGGTCAGACCGTTTGATTTTATTTCGGATAATCAGGCGGTTCTCGATGTCATAGACTGTGATGGACCAGAAGTTGGCCGCCGGCGGGTTGGGCTCCAGGTGGAGCTTGTAGTTGTTGCCGCCCATGAGCGCATTACCGTCGGCATCGTAATAAGCTGCCCAGATAAGCAGACCCTTTGCCGGGAACACGCGACACCATACCGGCCGACGTGGTGGTCGCTTCAAAACCGTAGGATGCCCGCTCGTTGAACATAGAGTAGGTTTCAAGATCAATTTTCGGGTTCATCCCTGCCATGGCATCTTCAAATCCGGAATCCTTTCCATAGAGAGACGTTGGGAACATATTGCGGGTTTTATTGAAAGAGATGGCCTGGGACATGGCCATGCCCACGTCCAAACCCGCTTGCAATATTTCTTTTTGATGGTCGGTTGGCTTGAACGGCTTACCTTTTTCGATGCCCAAGTCTTTCAGCCACGCATAGAAGAACCGATCACGGTCAGCCATGGGTTCACGCTGAACATAGATGTTCACCAGTTCCCAGAACTGCATGTCGCGCGGCTGGGTATTGAGCGCGATCTTGTCGCCCGGCTTCGGCTCATATTTGACGAATTTGGTTTTCGGTGGCTTGGCAGCGTCCGACAGCTTGTAGGCCTGAACTGCGGTCCTTAGCTTTTTGGCCTCATCGCCGGTGCCAAGTGCGCGGTAGAAGTAGAACACCCGGAACGTGTCGGACTGGATAATTTTGCCGTCGAAATCCTTGGGATATTTTTGTCCCGGCCCCACCAGCAATAGTTTCCCCGGCTTGCCGTCGATCTCGTGAATGGGCTGCATCCACGCGTTGTCCACCACGCCGTAGATCGCACCGGGAGGCAGATCGACCACAATTGGTCCGGTTTGCGACAAATCCGAGAACCCGATGGTGTATGGTGTCGTAACGTTAGCTGTCATGAACGGATAAACGCCGTCATATCCGTCATACAGGCCAAAGAAGATATCCTCCTCCGAGACATCCATGGCGTTAGAGGTTTTCAGGTTGGCATGAAGCGCCGGATATAGCTGCTCGAAATTCATCATCGGCATCGCCCACGATACCAGCTGGGTGGCGCGCTGCAAAAGAATCTGTCGGTGTAAAAGTTCTGCTGTCTTTTTGGTAATTGACTGGCCCTGGTATTCAAGTCTACCCAGATAGCTTTCTTGAACGGTTACGTTATTTTCGGATGCACTGACCTGTGGTGCTAAGCCAAACAAGGCCCACCCAGCCAAGAGTCCCGCCGCAGCAATAACAAATAGTGATTTCGTTTTCACATCTGTTTCCTTTTATTTTATGGTTCTGGGTTCAATGTTCCGGGTTCAAGGAACAAAAACGTGAAAAAAACTTTTCTTATTCCTCCGGTGATTAAACGCCGTATTTCGTTACTTGACGGTATAGCCCCGTCCCTCCAGACAAGCTCCATATGCGCGATCATACTCGTGTAATTGAGCCTGTTGCTCAGCAGCCGCGTTGGCATTCACCTGTTGCGTCATTTCCACATCCTGGCGCGCCCGCATCCGACCGGCCACGGCACCCACGCCGGCGCCGATGGCGGCTCCTTTTCCCGCATCTCCGGCGATGGCACCGCCCACAACCCCAAGCAGTGACCCTCTGGCAGCGCCGCCCAGAGCACTGTGGTGCCTCTGATAGACTTCTCCGGAGCTGGTCTGTGCGGCCAGATTCTGCGGGTCAACACCGGTCTGCTTCACGGCCCACTGGTGACATTCCCACTGATCTTTATTTTGCTGATCCTGGCTCTGTCCCTTGGCCGGATAGACAATCGGCCCGGCATAGGCACTGCTTCCCATGGCCAGCGAGCCGATAAGTAACAGGCAGGCAAAAACCAGGCAAAGCCTCGCATAAAGAGTTATGGACAGAGGCGATTTTTCCGCCGAGTTCCGAATCGCTTTCATTTTAATTCTCTCCTTTTAATGTTAGGTTCTGCGTTCAGTGTTCAGGGTTCAGAGTTGAAGGATAGAAGCCTGATGAGGTTTCAAGTTTCGGTTTCACCATACAGGGTTCCGGGTTCTGGTTTGAGGGACAGAATCCTTAATATTAACCTTTGAACCCTGAACCTCTGAACCTTGTATCTGCACTCGTTCCTCACTTCGGAAACAGAAACTGCAATTGCAACCGCAGGGTCCAGTCGGGACCGTCGTCCGGCTTGGCCGCGTTGTAAAAGGCCTGCACCTGTGCGTTCATAGCCTGTTTGCCGATCTTGAAGATCTTCCCCGCACCGCCGCCGAAGGGGATGGTCCATTTATTGCCGCTGTCCGCCTCCCAGTTGGCGGTGATGATCGGCGCCGACGAAAGGTACCAGCCGTCGGCCATGTTGTAGTTGATGAAATACTGAAACAGGAACTGGTTGACGTCCGCCCGGTCGCTGTCACCGGCAAAGGACCACAGGTTGCTGGCCAGGCCGCCGACCACCCAGGGGCCCTGAATCTTCAGCACCACGGCCGAGGGACCGGCGCTCCACTTGTCGGTGCCCAGCACGTCGTCGGTGGCGGTGGGAAAGGAGAACACCGGACCCGCCCCCCAGACGAATTTGCCCGGCTTGGCGGGTGACAAAAACAGGGTCGTGTTGATATCTCCTAGACCGAACGTGCTGCCGGCTCCCGGCACGAGTTCCGGCTGGTAGATCAGCGGTGCGATGGTGCGGGTGATCAGGTTCCAGTTCGCGCCCAGTTTGAAAGGAATCACCGGCTGGATGTTGAGCACGTTCTGAACGTCATTGCCCGGCCCGACACCGAAGTTGGTGTTGTTCTGAAGCGGCAGGCTGATCAAATCGGCCACCGGGTTCTGAGCGGCCTTGGCCAGGTCCTCTGTGCTTTTCCCTTCCGCCCGCAGGTTGTTAGGGAACACAGTGCTACCGAGCCATATTAGCGTGGCCAATGCAAGGGCAGTGATTATAGGAATCTTCAATTGTATCGCCTCCTTTATGGCAAACCTTTCCCGGTGTTTGCTCTCCGGTTTTTGACGAAGATGATTCAAGCGAATCCTGCGGGCCTCAGACACCATTATTCTTCTCGAGGAATTCCACTAGCAGGAGCGGCAGGTGGAGATCGTACAGGGAGTTCAAGACCCCGCTGAGCTGAGCCTGGTCACGCAGATGGCCGATGAGCGTCGTCACGGTGGACTCATTTGCCGAACTGGAAGTGGAGATCTGCATGCCCGCCAAGCGGTCTGACCAGTGATCATCCAAATACCCTATGACTTCAATGCGATATTTACCTGATTTCTCAAACTGAAGTGTCCCCGTTTGTGGCGTATTAGCCATGAGTCACCATCTCTGTTGCTGACAGGGTTTTAATTGAGCCGACTAATCCATTGATGTTGACTTTAGTTTAATCAATAGGTGTGAGCGACCCCCGAAAAGGGTTGAAAATGGGGGGGATGGGGGGTGGGTGAACAAACAACAATGAGGATCGAACGTTCACAGTCGAACGAAGGGTAAATAGAACTTCAAGAATTAAATTTCGGGGATCAGAAAGTGAGATAATTTAACGGTTTCGGAATATTTGTGTGGTGGGAGGAAGAATTAAATAACATTCAACCGCTTGGCCTTTTCCACGGCTTGCCGCCGGTTGCTGACGCCGAGCTTCTGGTAGATGTTTTTTAAATGCCCTTTGACGGTTTCCGGCGAAACATAAAGCTTGTCGGCAATCTCTTTATTCTGCAATCTTTCCGCCAGCAATTCAAGGACATCCAACTCTCTATTGGTCATGGGATCGGTAAGAGGTTGATAGGGAGATGCGACAGGATGGTCGTTCGGTGCAACAACCTGTTCATCATCATTAAAAGCGGCCAGGAGGTTCTCTATATAGTCAACAGCGACATTCTGCCTGTGCATTCGTTTGAGCAGGTCGACCATCGGTGGGCCCATGTCAACAAAGTTGCGGATGAAGCCACCGGGCCTTGCCAGAACCAGCGATTCGGTGAGCCTTTCCATGGCAGCAGGTTCCTTGCCTTGAGCATCGAGGATCAATGCCTGCAATGCCAGCACATCAATCCGAATGGTTTTGCGGTTGGTTTTCCTAACAAATCCATCGATCTGATCGAGCAGAGTAAACGCCTTCTCCAGGCTGTCCGACGTGTTCTGGGCTAACAGGAGCTTGACCGGCGTTAATTGGGGCACGTAGAAAAACCAGACTGGGGGATATGGATCATAGGCTGCATGCTCATTCAGGCGATGTGCTTCCGGGATTTTCCTTTGTCTGAGGGCCAGTTCCACCTGGAAGGCGCGGGCTACAGACAATGCAAGCGTGTCATTGGTCTCCATGACGTGCGAGATCACGGATTCGATAACATTGGAGGCTTCATCGTCGCGGCCATGAGGGGTATAGATGCACGCCAGTGCAAAAGCACTTTGCACCAAGTACTGTGGCCTGGCTGTAAAAGGATCGTCAACTACTGCTGCCAGATATCGTTCGGCTTCGGACAGCTCATTGCGGACATAGTGAAGGACTCCGAGAAAGTATCTCCCTAAACAAATTGATTCCGGCAGCGCGTGTTGCTCACCGAGTTTCAGGCACTGTAATGCCGGTTGTTTCAAGCCATTCAGGTCCCCTTCCATCCAATATGCAATACAGAACCAGAGCATCATTCTGGCTTGGGTAATGCCGGGGAGCAAAGCACGCGCATTTAATATTTCATTGATGATTTTGAGCCCGGTGCCAATGTCGCCAGCAATCTGATAGGACAGGACCTTTTCGGCAATAGCATAAGACCGGATATGGAGAGCCTCTGCAGGCAATAATCTTAATGCCCGTTCTGCACATTCCAATGCCCGATCCCCCTCTCCTAATAATATACGTTCCTCACCATGCAGTACCGCGATCATTCCCTTGACTTCTTTTTGCTCGGGCGACTCGGGCTGAAGTGCAGACAGTAAGCTCTCAGCCCGATCCCGATCCGCAAATGATTCAGCCACTTGACCACGATGTTCAAAGATGAAGGCTCTTGAGGCAAGCAGTAAGGGATTTTTCTTTAGAGCTTCAGGGGGCAGCATTTTCAGCATGAGCTCCAGGCGGCTCCATTCCTCCCGATTCATCAGATTGTGGCGTTGCCGCTCTACCAACTTCACAGCGTATCGTATATCATTAGTGGAAATAGCATGCTGAAGTGCCTCTTCGATGGGACCGTTCTTAGCAAACCATTCGCTGGCCCGTAATTGGAGTGCAGCGATTTCCTCAGCGCTGTATCTTTGTTTTAGTAAGTCAAGCAAGAGGTCTCGAAACAGGTGGTGGTAACGAAACCAGCGGTTGCTGTTATCCAGGGGAATGACAAACATTTGCGTTTTGATCAGCCAGTCGATGAAATCCCGGGCGCTGGCATCCGCTTCCATTTGTTGCCCTTCCGAATCATCCAGGGACAGTGCCTCGCAAATAGGGGCACAAAAACGGTTCAATATGGCGGTTTGCAGGAAATACCGACGAAACTTCGGTGGAATAATAGAAAAGACTTCTTGGATCAGGTATTCTCGCACGTACTGATTCGTCTCCAGCAACCCGACGATCAACCGTTCCTGGTCGGCTTCGTTCCGGATGGACAGGGCCGCCAGGTGCAAACCGGTCACCCAGCCTTCCATTTTTTCTTCTAAAACTTGCGCGGTATTGTCCGCAATGGCGATGCGTAAAAATCGCTCCAAAAAAGATTTTGTTTCCTGAACGGTAAAGCGGAGGTCTTTCGTGGATATCAGATTCAACATTCCCCGGGCGCGCAGAGACGTCAAAGGCAGGGGCGGATCCCGCCGTGTGATCAGCACCAGGTGCATGTGAGGCGATGGATGCACCAGCAGTTCCGAAAAAAAATCGTGTATCGAGTCGGTGTGGATATGGTGATAATCATCCAGAACGAGGATAAAGGAGTCAGGTATTTGTTCCAGGTCGTTCAGCAGGTGCTGGCTGATCAACTTCACGGACGGCAATTTGTGGGCCGCCAAGAATGACCTCGTCTTTAACTCCTGCTGTGGAACCACGCTTTGGATGGCTTCAATGATATAGCTCAAAAACACACGCAGATCGTTGTCGCCGTTATCCAGCGACACCCAGGCACCGGTAAGTGCCGCCACATCCAGCCACTGGCTGGCCAGAATGCTTTTGCCGTAACCGGCCGGAGCGACAATCAACGTCAGAGGACTTTCCGCACCATTCGCCAACACCTCGATCAATCGTGTCCTGGGGATCACATGGTTAGCGATCGGCGGTCGGTGCAGTTTGGTGTACAAAATCTGTGTGGACCGTTCGTCGGGTTCGGGCCTGGATTCCGAAAGGAGCGCTTTGTAGTCTGAAACCAGTTTGCTGGAGATGGATTTGCTTAAATATATATTTCCGGCAAGCACCGATCGGATGCCTTCAATCATCTCCTCCGGGATGCTCTCTTTGAGGATGTAGCCCGACGCGCCTGCCTCTATCATGTCCCTGACAAATTGTTTGCCGGAATGCACCGACAGGGCCAACACGCGGGTAGTGGAGCACTCCGATATGATCTGCCGGGTGGCCTCGATCCCGTTAAGATGCGGCATATTGATGTCCATAACCGCAAGATCGGGACACTTTTGGCGTACCAGGTCGATCGCCATTTGACCGTCGTTGGCTTCGCCCACAACTATCAGGCCCTTTTCTTTGCCTATCAGGTTGCGAAGCCCCTGGCGGAATACGGGATGGTCGTCCACTAGAATTATCGTGGCGGGCACAAGATGCTCCTTGGTTGGTTGTGTACGTCGTCGGAAAGCTTAAGCGTTAAAGAAATTAGCATACTAGTGTATTGGAGTGATGGAGTACTGGAGTATTGGAAAAATCCAGGCGCGCATTTGTTTTCAATCATTCCCATACTCTGCATTGCTCTCTTTGACGACCAGGCTGTCAATCCAGCCTCCGCGATCACGCTTTTTCTCCAGGCTCACCACAAGCCTTAAAAGCCCATTTTCGAGTTTGTAGGCCAGAGAATCCAGTTTTTCGAATGGTTCTTTGGATATCTGTTTCGATTTTGCAAAAGCGAAAAGGCCCGATACGGATTCCCCTAATGAACCAAGGGCAATGTTCAAAAAGTTGAGGTACTCTTTGATTGAGCGCCGGCAGTAACCCTCGGCTATATTACGGTGAACTGAATCAGCCGAGGCTATCTGTTGTGAAGCGACGCGCTTCAAATCATAAGGGAACGGACGAAATACCTCACATGTTATAACGTAGTAATGAATCGCATCATTCCACACTGTCAATTTTTTGTATCCACGATTCCGATTCTTCCTAATCATTACACAACTCCATTACGTTACACCTTTACTCCAGTACTCCAACACTCCACCACTCTATTTATCATAGCTCCAATTTCGTTGTTCATTAGACTTTGTAAGTTTGACGTTGAGCGTTGGACGTTCAATCCGTTCCTACCGCCATCACTCCATCACTCCAAAACTCCATCATCGGTTTCGGTTGGACGTTCAGTCTTTCCGCCCTTCCGCCACCGGCACCGTCAACACCACCCGGCATCCTTTTCCCGGTTCGGACTGGATGTCGAACGTTCCTCCCATATTGGTCATACGCTCCTGGATGCTGAACAGACCGTAGCCGTCTTTTGGTCCGCTTATTGACTTGAACGCATCACGATCGAAGCCGATGCCGTCATCTTCGATGGTGATTGATATGTCGTTGTCATGTTCCCCTAAATGAACCGCGACCTTGTTCGCCCGGGCATGTTTGACGACATTGGTGAGCAGTTCGCGCACGCTGCGAAACAGGAGTATCCGCACGGTTTCATCCAGTGTTTTCTGGTGTTTTTTTGCGATGGTGCCGCTGAACTCGGTTTTAAGGCCTTGGCGTTTTTCGATCTGCTCCTCCAGCCATTCGGATATGGCTGCGTTTAGGTTGATGTCTTCCATCGATAGAGTGCTCAGTTCGAATATCAGGCTACGGGTTTCCTGCAATGCCTGTAGCATGATGTTGGAGACGTCCTTGACCAGGATGTTCCTTTCCAGGTCGGAATCGCTTTCCAGGATGCCGTTCAGTTGCATGCGGGCCAGAGCCAACGAGTGGCCCACGTGATCGTGCAGGTCGGCGGCAACTTTTCGCCGTTCCTTCTCCTCAGCGATGGTCAACTGGGAGGCCATCGCCTTAAGCTGTTGCTGATATTGCTGCAGTTTGTCTTCTGCCTGCCTGCGCTCGGTGATGTCGATACCGAAAGAAAGCGTTCCAACAATCTGGTCGTTTTCTTTGATCTCATTGCTACTCCAGGAAATGAACCGCTCCCGTCCATCCTTGGTCACAATCGGATTCTCAAAAACATGCGGCAATCCGCCTTGCATCAGTCGGTTAAATTCATCGTAAACGTTCGGGTATCGATTGCGGGGAACCAGAAGCGCGAACCAGTTTTTACCATGGAGTTCGGATAGGGAATAGCCAGTAATTCTCTCCGCCGCTGGATTGAACAAATTGATCTTGCCCGCCGCATCGAGTCCGACGATCATCACGTTGGCAGTCTCGATCAGGTTGTCGGTAAACCGCCTGGAGGTCCTTAAAGCCGTTTCTGCCTGGTTTCTTTCTACAATTTCGATTTTCAGGGATTCCGTGGTAGTTTCCAGTTCAACTGTGCGCTGACGGACTCGCTTGGCCAGACTCCGGTTCCAGAAAGTAAAAAACAAGAGGATACCGAATGTCCCCCCGACAACAAGCAGAGTCCATTTCAGCACTGCAGCTCTGTTGATTCCCTGTTCGACTCTCAGCGCGACATATTTATTGCGAATGGCTGTTTTTTCCTCTTCGGTGATACTTGCCAGTGTCTTGTTGATGATCGAGGTCAGTTCCGGCCAGTCGTTGCGATTGCCCATGGACAAAACCTGGTCACCATAGGGGGTGGGAGCGACCACCCGCAAATTAGATAACCCACGTTTTTGGATGAGATGGCTGGCCACGGTCAGGTTGCCGATATAGGCGTCCACCTTCCCGGACGACAAGGCGACCAATGATTGTTCATCATTTTCAAACAGCACAAGCCTGATCTCAGGATAATCCATCTCCAGAAACTGTTGTATAATGAAGCCTTTGGGCACGGCGAGTGCCTTACCGGAAAGACCGCTTATATCAAGTAATGTCTCTTTCTGTTCCCGGGCGAAGATGACATAGGGCGAGGAAATATAAGGAGTTGTGAAGGAAAGGTACTGCTCTCGGCCAGGGGTTTGAACGATAAGCGATGTCATATCGGGTCCCTGGCGCTGTTTTATGCTTTCGAGAAATTCGGCAAACGATTGTTTTGCCATCTCATATTCGAATGTGAGCCCGGTCCGTTCTTCGATCAGCTTGAGATACTCGATGGCAATCCCCTGGGGTGGTTCATTCTCCTTTACGATCAGGTAGGGCGGCCAGTCGGCCGCTCGCACCCGGACTTTGTGGTTCTGATCGAGCCACGCCTGTTCCCCTGGGGTAAGTTCAATCGTTTTCTTTTGCTCAGTATCACTGGCAAACCATTTTCGCCAAACACGAATCCTCTCACTCTCAGGAAGCGTATTGTAGGACTTATTAAGAATCGAATTAAGGAGTGGAAATTTCCGGCTGACTGCAAATTCAGACCCCGTAAGGGCTGGAAATCCAGGCGGGTCGAAACTTCCCTTACGGTTGACACCATTGATGAAGCTATCACGCAAAATGAATTCACCTGAGTATAACTCCTGCACGGCGGCGTCTGCCTCACCCGAGGCTACCAGCCGGAGCATTCCCTCAGCATCTTCGGCTCTGATGATTTTCGCATCGGGCAGATATTTTTTTATTACAGGCTCAAAACCGTAGCCGTTATAGGAGGCGATGACCTTGCTTTCAAGGGAAGCCACATCATGTATGTCCAAACGTGAGGATCGGGCAAAAACGGACATTTGCAAGTTCATGACATTTTCCGAGAAAAACAAAAACCCGGCACGTTCTGCACTATGAATCATGCCAGGAATTGCATGGTACTGTCCACTATTGACCTTGGTCAACGTTTCAGCCAGAGGCTGCATGGAAAATTCTGCCGTGAGCCCAGCCTGACGGACAAGGATTTCCATTATATCGATCAGGTAGCCTTGAATCTTTCCATTTTCCTTAAACATGTAAGGAGGAACTGAAAAAACTCCAACGTTAATAAGTGGGTTGGCCTTCAACCAGTCCCGTTCTTCAGAAGTAAATTTAATCGTATCTTTGCTTGCCGGAAGGTTGCTCCATTTTGCGATGATGGATTTGAATTCTCTATCTGTGATTAGACCAGCCCCCCTGTTGAGAATCGCGGCGAGTTCGGGCAAATCAGACCGTACGCTTGTCCGTGTCGTGTAAGGCTTGTCCCACAAAACGTATGAGGGGCCGAGTCCGAAAAACTGATATTTCGATATCAAATAATTGTTGCTGGCTGATCCGATAAAATAATCGGCTTTTCGCTGATGAACTGCCCGAAGGCCATCCCGGGGCGACATGACCTCGATAAACGAGGCCGTATCACGAACCGGGGCAATTGCCGCGGTTGTGTGATTGTAGCCCTTCAATATGGCAAGTCGTTTACCAGTCAGGTCCTCGGGAAAGCGAAACGACTCCTTCGATACATGGCCATAAACAACCGCATATGACTGAAAAACAAGCTTCGTGGTAATTAATCCCGAGGCTTCAATTCTTTTGGGTGTTGCGATAGCCAAACCGTCAATCCGATTCTGTTTGATCAAATCATCCACTTCAAGCCATGGTACGAGTTCGAGCTTGAAATTGGTACCCATCCTGGTGTTAAGTAAATTCCAGTAGTCTGCAAGAATACCGACGAGTCTGCCGTCGTCATTTCTCATCAATGTCGGTTCATGACCTGGCGGATAGGCCAGACGGATATCCGGATGTGCATCAAGCCAGGCCCGTTCATCTGTGGTCATCGTGATAGCAGATCCCGACGCAGACTCCGCTACCGACGTTGGAATCGTGCAGACGAGGAGCAAGAACCAAATCGTTGCACATAAAAGGCTCTTCAGAAATGGTATCGGCATATAACCATCAGTTTGTCGAAGGTTTCCAGGTAAACATTGTCCACGTCCGTTGCCGACCATCCGAATGTGTTCCTTTTTTAAAACCATTGACAAAATTAGGGGAATCAACACTGAAAATTTGAGTATCAGGATTTTTGTTGGAAATGCACCATCGATTTCATATACAAATCTGTATTTTTTAGCAAACGACTGAATTGTAGATATCGTGCCTAAATCTGACATTCCAGCCGAATATATATTTGATTTGCCAACCACAACTCAATAAATCAATTCTTACTCGTCTGAGCCCAATAGCCTTGCCAGCTACTACAGTCTCAATTTTCTGCGACATTCTCTATCAATTATTGTCTCTGTTTAATAAATCATACTCGTATCTAAAATATTGTGGCAACTCCCCCAACTTTGGACTACGTGCCGCCATACGATATCTTGTTAACCTCCTAAAGTTTTGGATATTCCTTCGAAACATACAGTACTACGATCATACCCCATTCAGCTCTCATAAAATGGTAGGTTTTGACTGTTGTTTTGACCAAATTCTATCCTTATTGCGTTTCTGTCATCGTGTCATATTTTGTTTCCAAGAAAGATCGATCAATAATCTAAAACGAACCGGAGGTGACACAATGGCTGAAAATAAAACCCAAGATTACTTCGAAGATGATAATGAAGGTCATGTTGATACCCGCGAGAGAAACTTTGAATGTGAAAATCCAGACAAACATCTCGGCTGCGACCTGGGTATCGATGTTCAGGGATGATAAAACCAATGGTGCGCCTTAAACGGCGCATTATTTCACGACTCTTGTGCCATATAATTTACAGTTAAAGGCAGAGCTCTTAAGATCAGTTAAAATATACAATCAACCGCTATGCGGAGAAAATAATACGGCAGGGCCTCTAACGAGGCTCTGCCATTTTTAGTGCGCCAGGCATGGCGTGTATGAAGAAAAACAATCGTATAACCTAACGTTTTCATAATCTTTGTATTTGAGAAACTGCTATCCTTCAGATCCTCTTCACTACTCAAATTATTTCGAATCAGTGAAACCTTGTTGACTTCTAGTCCCGTTAACAATTACAGGTGGGCGCATTGGCCATTTGGTTATCCTCGCAACACGTATCCGTTATTCATCTTAAATTGAACCAGATGGGACCGCGGTATGAAGATCGCCGGGGCTCCAGGGTAAAGCCGCATTGGCCGATCTCGTCGGCAGTGCGGCGGTTACATCCGTAATTTATGCCGATGCGAACCTGGATGCCTGGGAGACGATCACGCCTATCATGGACACCGGCAGAATCGATCCGGTTCGAATCGGTGCCGTCGACAAGCCAAGCATGATGTCCCTTTTCAAACAAGATGTGGACGTGGTGATTGACCTGCTGCCACTGACGCTGATGCGCTCCGCCTTCGAAGCTGCGATCGAGGCCGGGGTGCCTCTGGTCAGCACCAATTACAGCCACAGCCTTCGGGACCTCGACCAAGCCGCTAAATCCGCAGGTGTTGCCCTCATGACCGAGTGCGGTCTCGATCCGGGCATCGACTGATTTTATACCAACACGCCCTGCAGGGCTTCGATGAGATTCATGTCATCAACTCTTATTTCGGCGGTTTGCCGGAAGCGTCCGCCTGCAATAATCCGTTGAATTACAAGATATCCTGGAACTGGGCCAGTGTGCTTGAATCGACCCGCCGCGACGCACGCGCCATCAGAGACGGCCGGTTGTTCGAGATTCCCGCGGATCGTCAGCACGACCCCGAGCAGATTCATGAGATCGGTTGGAGGCCATTCCGAACGGAGATGCCATCCACTTCATCGATTTGCTCGCTGTCACCGAAACGATCCGGGAAACAGGTCGGTACTCTCTGAGATGGCTCGGATGGAGCGCTTTCTGGAATCAGTTGAAACAATTGGATTTTTTAAGTGATGCACCGGTGTCGGGACTTTCCTGCAAGGTCTCCCCGTTTCAGTTTTTGACGGCCCACCTGGGGCCTAAGCTCCAATACGAAGACAACGAAAAAGACCTTGCGGTCATGGTCAACGTTTTCGAAGGACTGGCTGGCGGCAAAAGGATCCGACGGACAATCCGGATATTGATCGAGCGGGATCTGGAGACCGGCGTGATGGCTATGAGCAAGGGGATCGGCTTTCCGACCAGCATCGTTGCCCAGATAATCGCTGCCGCTGAAATTACCGCAACCGGGATTCTTTCGCCTGCCATGCATGTTCCCAGCCGTCTGTTTCTGGACCGCTTGGCCCAAAGAGGGATAAGGGTGGAAGAATCCGAAGAGATATTGAGTTGAGGAACCACTTTTTAATAATATTATAGGGTGGTTACATAATTTAAGGGACCCCTTCTCCGTTGGCCACCTTTTCCTCCTCTTTAGGCTCAACCACCCTGGCCTTTTGATCAACAGATTTACGTTGCCAAAAGCCCCCGTATTGCGTCAATATCTGCCTTGTCAAGATAGATTCTTCGATCTTTTTTCGGCACGTACGGGCAGCGTTTGACCAATAGTCCGAAGCATTGAAATTGGCTTTGATGCATAATCCATAACCAGTACTGACCGCCATTTCCTGTCTATCAAGGGAAAGAAAGACAGATGTACCCAACCGCCATGTCCCCTTTGGGGTCATGGCGGTTGAGTACGTAACAACATTGATCCGGACCTGTAAACGCCATGCTATCGGACCATCGTTATCGTTTCGGCCGCAATCAGAAAACCCAAAAATTACGTGTATTTTTTTTCTTATAAAATAATTTTTTTGCTTGATATTTTGTTTTTAAATATTTATAAAAATATTAATTTTCCATTAAGAAATTTTAGAGAGGGGGGGATTTTTTTGGATAAAACAGTTCTTGACGCATTGGATAACCAGATCATTCGTCTGCTAACAGAGGATGGGCGCATGTCGATTGGAGAGCTAGCAAAAAAGCTCAATGTTACAGCGCCGACCATTCGAAGCAGGATAAAAATACTCGAGGAAAAAGGTTTATTCAAAATATCAGGCCTGGTTGATCCCAGCCGACACCAAGACATGATAACTGCTTTGGTCGCCATGAGCATACAGTCAAAAGGACAGATGGATAACATCTTGGACAAAATATCCCGGTTTCCAAATGTAGCATGGGCAGGGGTGGTTGCTGGACGTTACGATATGATTGCAGAGGTTGTTTGTGTGGGAGGTAAGGACGAACTATATCAATTTACCACTGAAACGATTCTAAAAATCGGCAATGTTGTCAGAAGTGAAACATTTATCATTATGAAATCCAGACAAAACTGGTTACGCCTGCCTGAAGGTCTGGGGGAAATATAAGCGAGAAATCGTGAAGTTACTTTTCAGGTGAATATCGTTGAAATGTGAATTGGCCATTAATAAACAATACCAAGGGGATATGGCGATGAGAAAATTAATTGTCCCAATTCAATTCATCGCGGTTATGCTCAGCCTTGCTTTTAATGGCTATGCTGAAGAGCCCAATGAAAGGATCAAAAACAGCGTAGGAATGGAATTTGTCCTGATCCAGCCCGGAAAATTTATGATGGGGAGCCCTGAAGATGAACCAGGCCGGTATGCGGGTGAGAATCCTCACACGGTAAATTTGACAGACCCTTTCTACATGCAAACCACCGAGGTAACACAGGAGCAATGGATGTCGTTAATGAAAAAAAATCCCTCCAGCCAAAAAGGATGTGGAGCCAAGTGTCCTGTGGAACAGGTTTCGTGGGATGATGTTCAGAAATTCATTCAAAAACTCAACCAGAAAGAAGGGACGGACAAGTACCGGCTTCCGACGGAAGCCGAGTGGGAATATGCCTGCCGAGCAGGGAACACGTCCGCCTTTCCTAACGGCAACATCACTGAACTCGAATGTGATCGCGATCCTAACCTCGATGCCATAGGCTGGTATTGCTGGAATTCAAAAAATAATATTCAACCCGTGGCTCAGAAAATGCCCAATGCCTGGGGGCTCCATGATATGGCCGGGAATGTCCAAGAGTGGTGCCAAGACTGGTTTGGCGTCTATCCCTACGATGAAGTGACCAATCCGAAAGGACCACCATCAGGATCCTATCGAGTTATGAGAGGCGGCGTCTGGTACAGCCCGGCGCGCGATTGTCGTAGCGCCAGTCGTTTCGGGAGTCCACCACACTACAAGTTCCGGCATATTGGTTTTCGTCTTTGTAAGATACCTTGAAAAGAAGCATGAATCCAATCAAGAAGGGTGGTGATTTGGTTTTAAAAGAAGATTAACTAATAGCGGTTGAGCACTAATAACAACAAGGAAAATGGAGGGAAAAAATGAAAAAGGTTAAAGTATTCACGGTTCTTGTTTCATTGGCAATTTTTTTCGGTTTTTTGGCAATCGCCTCAGCGGGAACATTAGACGAAATTGCAAAAAGAGGAGAAATCCGTATCGCCGTTCAGACCCAGGGCGCACCTTTCAGTTTTGTGGGTAGAAATGGCGAGAGGACCGGCAGTTCCATAGACCTATGTGAAATGATTGCCAAGGAAATGGGAGTGAAAGTCAAGTTTCTTAATTACGACTGGGACGGTCTCATTCCTGCCCTGCTCTCAAAAAAGGCCGATATGCTTGCGGCCGATATGACGCCGACTTTAAAAAGGGCCATGAAAATCGCTTTCGCCGAACCCTATATGTATACCGGAAGCGTTGTATTTGTAAAGCAGGACAGCCCTATCAAAACCCTCGAAGACGTTAAGAAAAAGGGGACCAAGTTGGCCGTACTATTGGGATCAACCGGTGAAAACGACGCAAAAACGGCATTCCCGGATGCGGAATTGAAGACCTACAAAGGCGGCGGACCGCTTCTAATCAATGCGGTGATGGCAGGACATACGGATGCCGGTGTGAATGACGGATCGGCCGTGGTTGGCCAGTCGGCGAGTTTCCCCCCCAATAGCGTTCGAATTTTAGAAGGGCAGTTGTCAAAATCGCCGTTAGCCTTTGCTGTGCGCTATGATTCACCGGATCTGCTCAGTTGGCTCAACCTATTCTTCCTGCACACCAGCTTGGATGGACGTCTTGATGATAACCTGAACTACTGGGTCAATACTCTGGATTGGAAGAAAGATCATTAGTTGATTTTAGGACCTATCGGGATGATGACTGTTTTATGTTGTGAGCCGGTCCAACCGGCTCACAACCGTTTGAATCGAGTCCATCATATAAAACATACGGATAAAGGATATGCTAGAAGACTTCAATTTTAGGGTCATCTTGGAATACATGCCGCTCTACCTGCAATGCTTCCTGGCTACCATTTGGCTGTCTGCAGCGTCATTGCTCGGAGCTATTCTGGTGGGGACCATAGCCTGCGCCATGCGACTCAGTCAATCACGGACCATCTCCCGCATTGCCGGTATTTACATTGAAAGTATCCGTTCTACACCGTTGCTGGCGCAACTCTATTTTTTCTATTTCGGTCTCCCGTCTCTTGGCCTTATGCTTCCTGAATGGGTTACAGGTATTATAGCCCTTACCTTGAACAGTGGCGCCTATTATGCCGAGATAATCAGAGCGGGCATACAGGCCATTCCATTCGGACAGATCGAGGCCGGAATTTCTTCCGGCCTGAGTTATTTCCAACGCATGCGTTTTATCATTCTACCACAGGCGCTCGGTATGACCATCCGACCGATGCTGGGACAGGCTATTGTTCTAGTCAAGGATTCCTCGCTCCTTTCATTGATTTCGATCGTAGAGTTGACACGGGCAGGTCAGTTGTTGACATCTGATCGATTTATGCCTGCAGAAGGGTTTCTGACCACAGCGGCTTTTTATCTGATCATTTATTATATGCTCAAAGGTTTCTCAAGTTGGTCTGAAAAACGACTGATCTTCCGAGAAGTGCATTGAGACACGAGGGATAAACTATGTGGGGTTTCTATTTTAACGAACTGATGCGCAGCCTGCCGTTCTTCCTCAAGGGGCTTTGGATGACCGTAGCGGTTTCTGGATTGAGCTTGATCGCGGGGACCATTATCGGCTTCATTTGGGGAATCATGAGGGCCAGCGGGAGCAAGATTCTTCGATCCATTATAGGCGCGTGGGTGGACCTCATTCGTGGGACACCCTTTCTGGTCCAGGTCTTTATTATATTTTTTATTCTACCGAGTGCTGGCATAGAATTAGAGGCTTTTCCGGCCGCGGTAATCGCCCTCAGCAACCTGGCTGCTTGTTTTATCTGTGAAATCGTAGCCGGCGGTATCTTGGCCGTTCCATCCGGACAAAGAGAAGCGGCGACGGCCTCAGGCCTTTCAGCCTATCACCAGCTTCGATACATCATTCTACCCCAGGCCCTGCGCACGATTCTGCCCCCGCTGGTGGGTCAATTTGTACTGATTGTAAAAGATTCATCCGTTGTCTCTGCAATTGGAGTGGTTGATATAACCAGAGTCGGTTGGCTGACAGTTCAACGTATTCCTGAAGGTCTGATGGTATTCGGCCTGGTGGGCATTTTATATTTCGTCATTTGTTATCCGTTGATAAATATTTCTAATTTTCTGGAAAGACGGATGACTGTCGTAAGTACGAGGCTCTAAAAAGGAATAGGATAAGTAGCTGTGTAAAGCTGTTTATACACAAAGGGGGATGATTTAATGATCTCTTTCAAGAACGTAAACAAATGGTTCGGCGATCTTCATGTCCTGAAGGAAATCAACCTAGAGGTTGCTCAGGGCGAGGTGGTGGTGGTCTGCGGTCCGAGCGGTTCAGGGAAAAGCACTCTGATTCGCTGTATCAACCGCTTGGAGCCCATCCAGAAAGGAGAGCTCGTTGTCGACAACATGAATGTCCATGACAACAAGACAAATATGACCAAGATTCGAGCGGAGATCGGGTTTATCTTTCAATCATTCAATCTCTATCCTCATATGACAGCTTTAGGAAACGTGACCATTGCACCAATCAGGGTCAGAAATATACCGAAAGAAGAGGCAGAAAAAATCGGTAGGGAGACACTTACACGGGTGGGATTGGGGGAAAGAATCGATAGCCATCCTGCGCAGCTATCAGGCGGACAACAGCAGCGGGTGGCTATTGCCAGAGGCTTATGTATGCGCCCTAAAATTATGCTATTTGACGAACCCACATCGGCCCTTGACCCGGAGATGATCAATGAAGTCCTTGATGTCATGCGAGATCTAGCCAAGGAAGGGATGACCATGATGGTCGTCACCCACGAAATGGGATTCGCCCGAGAGGTGGCTAACCGGGTCGTCTTTATGGATGAAGGACAAATCATCGAGGTTGCACCGCCAAACGATTTTTTCAAAAATCCACAAACAGATCGCGGCAAATTCTTTTTAAGCTCAATCCTAACGCATTGATTGATTCTCCATATCGTTGTTCGCTGAACAGAATAATTCTAAATTTATGGCGCATTTGCTCAAGTCTTTTGCGAAGTTGGTTTCGATAAATTGCCTACCATTATCTACACTTCGACATTGACATACGGCTATCGTGCGAAGGGCTCAATGGTTTAAGTTCCTGTAAATGTACATCGAGCCTTATATCCGAGTACGTTGTCGTAGCTTGAGCTTCGTAGAGATCCGCGAAACGGTATATTAATAGAAATTTCCTGTCACTCACTCGAAGAAATCAGGAGGATAACAATATGAACATCGCTGTATTGGGCTCGGGAAACGGGGGCTGTGCCGTTGCATTCGACTGTGCGGCCCACGGGCATCAGGTTAGTCTATTTGATTTCGAACAATTTCCGGAGAGTATTAAGGCTGTCCGAAAAAGCGGAGGCATCCACTGCGAGGGCATACTTGAAGGATTTCAGCCGGTGGTCTCTGCCGGACACGAGATTGAAAAAGCGTTGGATGGGGCTGATATCATATATGCCGTTGGCCCGGCGTACAGCACCAGACCCTTTGCCGAAGCCTGTAAGCCATACCTCAAGCAAGGGCAGATCGTGATCGTGTGCCCAAGTTCCTGCGGTGGCAGTGTTGAATTTAAAAACGGCGCGGGACTGGATCTTCGGGATGCTGACATTGTCGTTGCAGAGACTTCGACGCTGCCGTATGCCGTACGACTGCTTGAACCTGGCAAAATCAGGATTTTTAACAAGCTCAAAGGCGGGTTGTTCCTGGCGGCGGTTCCGGCGCATAATACCAATAACGTGTTGGAGCAGGTGCGCGATGTCTATCCGACGATGAGCGCGGCAAAGAATATACTCCAGACCAGCTTACAGAACGGCAACCCGGTCATCCATCCCGCGATTACGCTCATGAATGTCGCGTTAATCGAACGCACCAACGGCGATTTCGATTTTTATCACGAGGGCGTCACTCCGGCGGTTGGCAAGCTGATCGAAGCCGTTGATAGAGAACGGATCGCCATTGGAAAAAAATTGGGCGTGGACGTCATTCCCGATCCGGAATTAGGCGTCATCCAGGGCTATATGCTTGAAGCCTCCTATGACACCGGATTTAACACCGCGCCGGGATTCGCGGGGGTCAAAGCCCAGAGTAGTCTGGATTACCGCTATTTCAATGAAGATGTGGGGTATGGTCTGGTGTTCCTCCAGAACCTTGGGGAACAGATCGGGGTAGCGACACCGGTTATGTCGGCTGTGATCACACTGGTTTCTCTGTTGATGAATCGAGATTATTTCGGTGAAGCCAGGCGCACAATGGAAACTTTAGGACTTTCAAAGTACACTGCAAAAGAATTGGAGAAACTGCTGGCATAAAGATATATGCAGATGGTGCTCAACAAATTTAGTTCTCATAAAAAGATACCTAAAAAGTGTGTCCGAATCTCTTCAAATATTTTCTCGGAGCTTTAAATACAAGCCACTTCATATATCAATCTTGAAAAACAATATGGAGCCAATAATTACAAACCGCTGGATCTTATGCGGAAGCACTCGTAATTGGTGACATGGATAAGATAAGTATTATTGGAAGCCATTCCAAATGGTAATGCGGTATCAAGAAAGGAGATCCTATAATCGTGAAGACAGATGTTTCTTCGAAAACACCATTGATAGGTATTTTATGTTGGGAAGAAGGTTGCGTTCCACGTGGTTTAGTACAACTTGAAAAGCTTCCGGGAAACAGTACCAATCCAGAAACATTTGAATTCCCCCTGAAATATTGCAGAATAAAGGGAGCCAATATTCATACGATTATTGAAAAACCTTGTCAAAATGTCCTGCAAACCATGATTGGTGAAGCTCGCAAAATGACGGAACAAGGTATTCGAGCAATTACTACCAGCTGTGGTTTTAACGCTGTTTTTCAGAGAGAACTAGCCGATTCTGTAAATGTGCCAGTATTCACTTCTAGCCTGATGCAGATCCCTCTGGTGCGGAACATGATAGGGGGACAACAGTCAGTGGGCGTTATCACCGCTAAAAAATCGGCTCTTACGGAAAAACACTTGGGAAGTGTTGGGATAGAAAACCAGCTTTCGATTTATATCGAAGGCTTGGAAGCCTGTGCAGAATGGGATAAGATATTTTCTTCGCCTAATGAAGATATTGATATTTCCATGGTAGAAAACGACGTTGTAAATGTCGCATGTTCAATGATGAAGATGGCCGATATCGGAGCTTTCATTTTGGAATGCACGGATCTTCCACCTTTTGCCAATTCTATTCGGAAGGTGACTGGCTGTCCTGTATTTGACTTTGTCACGCTGACGAATTCTGTATATCAGGCGATTAGTAAATCTGTGTAGTTTGCTTATACAGAAATGATCCTGATTTTCTCAAATGGTTGAACAATTTTTTACAGGAAATCAAGCAAGACGGGCGATTTGAGAAAATGCACGACAAGTGGTTCAAAAAAAACCGACTGGTTCAAATACGTTCGTTAGATATGAAAAATGGGAAACAATAGAAGAAAACGGAAAAAATATACATTTCTTTTTATCGTACTTTGTACTCTGGTTTTGGGTGCGACAGATGAGGTTAAATTTAAAGAAAAGATCAATTGCGATTAAATACATTGTGTTCCACCTGATTTCATTGTTCTTCGTATTCTCTTGCATACAGGTTGAGCCGTTTTATGCTAACGAAGATATTCCGCTTTCAGCATCTCAAAATGATGATGTATTTGCAGCTATAGTTAATCCTTTTGACTCTACTTGCTATGACTGGAGAGAAAATATCATTCCATGTGATTTTAAAGGACCGTATGCAGAACTGATGTTTGATAAGTCCATCTCTGGTTCCCGTTTTACTGATAACAAAAATGGCACGGTGACCGACAATCTGACCAAGCTTGTTTGGCTTAAAAATACGAATTGTCTCGGGATTCAGGATTGGCAAAGTGCTGTGCTGGCAGCGAAAAGCCTTAAAGAGGGAGACTGTGGGCCGAATCCCGATCTTGTTCTTTCTGATGGTTCTTCTGCCGGTGATTGGCGATTACCGACAATGAAGGAGCTGTGCACATTGATCGATTTTAGCAAAAGAGATCCAGCCTTACCAAACGGTCATATGTTTTCAGATGCTCCCCCGGGTTACCATTGGTCGGCAACAACGCTTGATTATCATTCTGAAATAGCATGGATTGTATACATCGAATCCGGCACTACTTGTTACGAAAATATTAAAAATCGATCTGGCTATATTTTGCCAGTTCGCAGCCTAAAGGAATAGGTTTATATTTAAATGGTGGCTCGATGACCAAAGGATAAGTAAATGATTTTGTTCCATGGGTGATGCTCTGAAATTACTGGATTATCGATTTTACACCATTATACAGGACCATCTGCAATGCTTTAGACAGATCACATCTAAATGATGAAGAAAACAAAAATGAGTCATAGCTATGACTATTAAATTAGGACTTCTGAGGCTATGCTCAAAAGTCGACTAATTTGAGGCGGTAGTCATATGAAAGATAAATTAAAAGTGGCGGTTCTCGGTACTGGCCAGATGGGATCCGGAATTGTCAGGCTTCATGCGGTCTCTGGTGGTTGTCGATTATTTTCCCGAAAGGGATGTGAATCACTCAAACACCGGGACGGCGACCGAGTATGTGCTTTCACTGTTTGGGAAAAAAATCCTCAAGATCTAAAAGGGGATTGTTGGTCCGGATTTCTTTTCTGCGGTCATAATTGAGATTTAAACAAAACTTCCAGTGCATCACAGGATCGGGGCTATCTGTTTTGCCGCCGGAAACAGGCCGAAAATCCCCCCGGTATGGAGGAAAACGATGCGATCTCCGAAGCATTTCGGGTCACGTCTTAATTCCTGCACCATACCGTAAAAAGCCTTACCGGTATACACCGGATCGAGGAATATACCTTCGGTTCGGGCCATTTCGCAAATGAGTCTCAGCTCCTCCGGTTGGGACAGCGCATACCCTCGGCCGACGTAGCCGTCGATGATTTCGATATCGCGATGGCGATCAAATGCGATATCCAGATTATATTCCGCGATCGCCTTTTCGCAGATACCACCGACGACCTCGATGAAATAATCGCGGTCATCGCAGACGTTGATACTGGTGACCCTGATCGGCTGCCGGGACAATTTGGCTCCCAGAATCAGCCCGGCGGCCGTGCCTCCGGACCCGCAGGCATGAAGGACAGTCACCGGTTCTTCCCGGCTGGAAACGCCGGAGAGATCGCACACCAATTCTTCCATCCCCTTGATATAGCCCCAGGCACCGACCGCATCGGAGGCCCCTTCAGGGATGATATAGGGAACTTTCCCCTGACTGCGAAGACTTTCGGCCTCACGGGCGAAAAATTCCTCGCGCCGCTTATACTCCTCGGGTGTGATCCAGACGATTTCCGCCCCTGCCATCCGATCGAGCAGAATGTTGCCTTCGGGTGGCGGTGGATTAGCGGGATTGGCGGTACGCAGCAGCAGACGACAGTCCAAGCCGAGCATAGCCGCGGCGATGGCTGTGGCACGGCAGTGATTGGACTGCTCGCCGCCGCAGGTCAATACGGTATCGGCCTTTTTTGCAAGGGCATCTGCCAGGACGAATTCGAGTTTGCGGATCTTGTTGCCTGAAAGCGCGGCCCCGGTGAGATCGTCGCGTTTGATCATCAGATCGACACCGAGCTTTTCGCTCCAACGCTTCAGGGGCTGGAGCGGGGTGGGCAAACGGGCAAGTTCGATCCAGGGGGGAAAGAATTTTTCAGCAAGATTCATGATGTCTCCCTTTGTGTCATCAATGGAGGGTAGGATTTCTCTTTAAAAGGAGGCGTGTGATAAGGCCTGTCTCCTGTATAAATTTCAATCGTAAAACGTGCCACCTCATTTTGAACAAATTCAATCCTCTCTATTACATGGATCAAACAGAAGTGGTTTTACTAAACATGAAATTATCGGCGCATTGGAAAACTTAGCGCTATTGTCTAATAGAAATGGGAAGTTTGACTTTTACCGTGGTACCCTGCCCGAGTATGCTGAAGATGTCAATATTGCCCTTGTGGGCGTCGACAATCGCCTTGCACAGGCTCAACCCCAGGCCATAGCCGCCCGTCTTGCGGGAGCGGGAGGAGTCGGTGCGATAGAAAGGTTCGAAGAGGTGCGGTATGGCCGAATCGGCAATCCCGACACCCCAATCTTTTACAACGATATTGAGGTGGTTTTCTCCCCGGGCCATGGAAACTGCCACTGGCTTTCCACCCTCAGGGGTGTTTTTTAATGCATTGTCGATCAGATTCCGCATTACGATTCGCATTTTATCGCGATCCACTTCAATGGTCAACGGATCCAATGACGCACACCCCACACCCGGCGCTTGGTCCTTAAAATCGTCTACAACCGATTGCAGAAATTTAACCATATCGGTTGGTTCCATCTGCAGTGCCGTGGAAGTATTCCGCAAGCGGGCTTCTTCCAGTATTGTGGAAACCATGGCTGCCATTTCTGCCACATCGGCCTGCAAATTTTTTCGGATCTCCTCGTCTTGGATAAATTCAGATTGGACCTTGAGTCGTGTAATTGGTGAGCGCAACTCGTGGCTGACGTCCAAGAGGAGCTGTTCTTTATTTTTCATGAGGTCGGAAAGCCGTCCGGCCATCGTGTTGAACGCTTCACTCAGGTCACGAAATTCATCATGGCCGTTTTGTGGCACCCGATGGTCCAGTTGTCCGGCGCCCAAGGCCTCTACGCCCCTTTTCAACGTTCGCAGCGGCTTCAGTACCCTTCGAATAAAGAAATAAGCGGCGGCAAGGATGGCGGAAAGGGAAACAGCCATCGCCATCAGGATTATTCCGGCGTTTTCGTGGTCCGCAGCCCACTGGGGTGCGATGAATATCAAGTCGCCACCAGCGTGCCCGATACGAACAAACACGCGACCCCTCAAACGGCCGGTCCATACACCCCCGTCATGGTGGCGAATCCAAGCACGTTCAAGCGGAACCTTGGTTGGGAACCCAGCCGTTTGCCATCCAAGATTGGGGTGGTCGAAGCGAATGGCCATACCGGTGCGTTGTGCGATGTCAACCGCGCGTTGGAATTCGGGAGGATCACCCAGGTCTCGAGAGAGGTATTCGGCATACAGGGTCATATTTCGGTCCAGATGGGAGACACTGTGAAACCGGATGACGGAAAAACCCACCAAAACGGTGAGGGTAATGGCGACACCGGCGGCCAGTATGATCACCAGCAGCTTGGTGAATGCGGAGTGAAACAGTCGCCTAAACCGACGTCGGTGCATCCGCCGACTCCTTGGCAATGAAGACATAACCGGCGTTCCAGACGGTTTTAATGAATTCCGGGTTTTTCGGACGATCCCCCAGCTTCTGACGCAGCCGACTGATGGTGATGTCGACCGCCCGGTTGAACGGGTCGCTGTCAATGCCGCGCAGGGTTTGGAGGATTTCGTCACGGTCCAGTACTCTGCCGGCATGCCGGGCTAGTAGATCGAGAGCGGCATATTCGTTGGTGGTCAATCGGATGAGGTCATCGTCCAGCCGCACCTGCTGACGGTGAAAGTCGATGGTCAATCGCCCGAAGTGTCGGCAACGGTCCGTTCCGGTGTCCTTTACCCGGCGGAGCACCGCCTGAATCCTGGCGACAAGTTCGCGCGGCTCGAATGGCTTGGGTAAATAGTCGTCGGCCCCCAGTTCGAGTCCCACGACTTTATCCATCAAATCACCCCGAGCGGTGAGCATTATAATAGGTAACGAACTGGTCTGCCGGATGCGTTTACAAACGTCAAATCCGCTCATCCCGGGCAGCATCAAATCGAGGATAATCAAATCCGGTGAAACGGTTCGGATCTTTTTTAGGCCTTCCCGGGCATTGGTTGCTGAGTAAACCGTAAAATCAAACTCACCGAGAAATCGTTTCAATAGTTTGTTGAGTTTTTCATCGTCGTCGATGACGAGGATTTTCCAGGGCATTGACATCGCCTCTTTTGAGCTTTTTCTGACCAAGATTGACCTAAACTGCTCAGTAACAGTTTTTTTTCACAAAATAAACCCATGACCAGGGATAAACAATTGAGCCCTCGGGGCGTTTTCATTAACCGGGAGCGGAGGGAATAATCAGCGAACTACAGCGCGCAAACTCATACATAAGGCTGCCTTACACATTCAGTCAGCGCCCGCTTTCGCGGCTGATACTCCCTCCGCCTTGGTTCGGCATTTGCGGGAAAAACTCTCCTGAAATAATTAGATGTCTATGGGAATTAAAGCGAAAAGGTTGCACGGAACCGCGGACCGCCGACCATGAAAGCGGCGGCGGTCCACGGGTTGACAGCCGTTATCGTCGAAAAAAGCAGCGATCGGTAGCGGTATGTTCCTCGATGTGCGCGGCGATCTTCTCACGCTGCTCCGGGGTTAGAGTGGCGTGAAAAGCGATCAATCGAGAAGTGGCTAAGTCCGCCAGGTCCTTCATCTGGTCAACTTTCTCGGTTATCTTCAGGTCAACGGTTTCGGGATCGATTGCGTTCTGGCGAACCAGGTTCGCCAGTTCACTGTGGCGGGTTTCACGATCGGCGCGCATCTCTTTTGCCCTTGTCACAATTTCGGTGATGATATCCTTCAATTCCGTTTTTTGAGATTCAGACAAATCCAGCCGCGCTGCGATCCGGTTGGTGGCGGCCTCCATATCGAATTCATCGAAACCGCCGCGAGCGTGACCGTGCCTGCAAGCGCCAAGGCCGGCGATGAGTAGAAAAGAGAAAACGGTGGTCAAAATAGCATAGCGCTTCTTCATGACTGCCTCCTGTTACATTGTGGGTTTAGCGGCTGCAATGTGCGGTAACCGCGATTGTTTGAACCCACTATATGGCAGTCCTGCGCTCAATGCTTTTCATGGACGTATCAATGTGTAACAAATTGTAACGAATGAGTATGGCAGCACATTTCGGTGTGGTAAACGCCATACGAGGAGCAGATTGAAGGAGGCGTATATCTTAGCAGGGCAAATGATACGTTACGGGTGCAATCCAATGCCAGGACGGCGGATCTATATGGATTATTGTCAACACAAACCATACCAGATTGAGAGTTACTCTTTCAAAATGTGCGAAACGTTCTATACGTTATTGATCAACGAGGCCATTCAATATGTCAAATATTTCTGTTTTATGAAGTTCAAATAATTTCTCCGATACCCCCGCAGTAATACTCACACCGCCGGATTTGTTAGTTAAGACATAATTTATACTTACCAGTGGTTTAGATTCAGATTCTACAATCGATTTGATAAATAGAATATCTTTTCCATTAACATTTCTTATCTCCTTGTCTACTATTTGGCCCCCTTGACGTTTTATCCATTTTGAATAGTGTTTAAAAGATTCTCCATATGACAGTATTTCATGAGTTTCTTCTATTGAAACAAATACATCACTTGAAGTATTAGATAACAACCTGTTTCTATATTTTGACTCTTGATCTGTGGTTTTAAAATTGGGACCTTTCTTTCCATGGAGTTTCCATATTTTATCGTTATACCACAATTTATACGCTACCTCATTTCCTTCGATGGCCTGGTTTGAGGTCGCCGGCTTTTCGTAGTGGATATCCGATTTCTTTATTTCAATTTTAGAATTTGAATCCGAACAACTGGCAATGCAGACGACAAGAAAGAAGGAAGCAATATAAAGGAATTTTGGCATCATTCAATACTCCTGAAAATGTTAATTCGTTTTGCTTTTATTTTTTTTTTCCAACGCTCGTCCTTACAATTCTCTAATCTTATTTCCCAATAATTTTTAGTCTTCATTCAAGTTAAACCCTACAAATCCTGTTCCCCCAGTGACGAAAGCTGATGGCATATATATAGGCCTTCCTGTGTTTAATAAGTCGAATACGGCCCTGTAAATTTATGGATCCTCGCTGGTCGCCGGACCAGCCTCATTCACGGTTTGTATCATGCTAAATTCAGGCTGGTTGCTATGTTTATATTCCCTGATACGCAATAGAACAGCGCGAAATACATTCAGATATTCTGAGGTGTTTCAATTGTGGGGAAAGGAAACTGGAAAATGGTAATGCTTACGTCGTGAACGCTTTTGCGATTCCTGAATACGCAAACAGACACGAAAAAACGATCAAAAAGATTGCACAGGCACCGATGAGGACCCTGTAAGAACGATCACTAAGAAAATCCTTGCCTTTAGACACGGCGGTCGAGATGGCGGTATACCAGACAAGATCGGCCAGAATGTGGCCGCTGAAGAACGAAAAAACGCCCCAGTTTCCGAGGGCTGAACTTTGCAGGATATATCCGAGGCCGATGGATACCCACCAGATCGTCCAATAAGGGTTCGCCAGGCTCATGAATATGCCCGCAAAAAGCAGGCTCTTGCTGTGCGTTTTTTCGGGGTCGGATCGCAGCGTCAGGGACGGCAGCATTCGGAACATGCCGTAGGCCATCCACAGCAGAATGGCCGATCCCCCAATCGCCGTTGCGATAAACACCTCCTCGCGCTGCAGGATCGGAGCCATGCCGAGCATGAGGGCAATGATCAATGCGGCTTCGAGGATGCCATGTCCGGCAATCAGCAACGGTCCGGTCAGATAGCCGCGGCGCGGGCTTTCGCTGATCGTCACGCTCAAAAGGGGGCCAGGCATGATCGCCCCGGACAGAGCAACAATAAACGAAGTGACAAAAATGGTGGTTAAGGCAAGCATAAGCTTATTGAATAATCAGGCGAGTGGTCTCTTCTGCGAAAAGTTTCTAAAAAACGCTGCGTCGTACACATTCCTGTATCAGTTTCACCCTCCCGAATGCAACCTCCAATAATTGAAACCACACATTTTCCCAAACTTCAGCGGCAAGGAACCCAGAACGCGCTGCTGTGCTTGTACACTGCAAGCGATAGCATTTGCCGGCCTTCAATCTGCCGTTAAATTTAGCAACTGGTTGCAGGCGACGCGCCCACAGAGTGCTTATATTTCCTTTATAAATTGTTGATATGCTCGTTCAAAGCTCAGTTGAAGAATTTTCATGAAACAAGCGGGCAGGCTTGAGAGCCTATCAATCAGACTTATCTTTAAAATTGGATAACATGCTCCCGGGATAACCAGAACCCTTCATGGAATCAGATACGAAGTCGATTCTACCTGGGGTTCGTTTTCGGGGATCGATCGATGACAATACGCAGTCCCTCGCAGGGCTGATTGAACATAAGGAGATAAAAATGACTTACTCACTACCCAATCTTACGTATGCATACGACGCTCTGGAGCCTTACATCGATGCACGGACGATGGAAATACATCATACCAAGCATCACCAGACGTATATCGACAAGCTGAACGCTGCGGTCAGTGACTACCCGGATTTGAAAGACTACAGCGCTGAGGATTTGATTAAAAGCCTGGATAAGGTTCCAGAAAAAATTAGAACGGCTGTTCGGAATCACGGTGGCGGTCATGCCAACCACTCGTTTTTTTGGCCGATACTTAAAAAAGATGTCGCCTTTAGCGGGGATGTGGCTGATGCCGTCAAGAAAAAGTTCGGCGATTTCGAATTCTTTAAAAAGGAGTTTTCAAACGCGGCGGCTTTGCTGTTCGGCAGTGGTTGGGCCTGGTTGGTCGTGGAAAATGGCCGCTTGGAAATTGTCACCACCCCAAATCAGGACAGCCCATTGAGCCAGGGCAAAGTACCGGTTTTGGGACTGGATGTTTGGGAGCACGCCTACTATCTGAAATATCAAAACCGACGGCCGGAATACATCGAGGCGTTCTTTAAGGTGATAAACTGGGAAAAAGTCAACGAGCATTTCAAGAATGCGCGTTAAGCGCGCTTTCTAATATTATTCTTCCGTACTTGAGAAATTATTCTCAAAAAAAGGTACAACCGGGCGTCAGAAATCCCGGCGCCCGGTTATTCTTATCTTAAAAGGAATCGTAAAGGAGGGAATGATGAAGAAATCAAAAATTGTTATTTTAGCATGGTTTATCGCAATGAATACATTGCTGGCCCCTGCAGTGTCATTCGCACTCGATGTCGGCGATAAGGCCCCGTTATTTGGCGGTAATTCCACGGAAGGGCAGATTCAACTGACAGATTTTATTGGAAAGCAAAACGTCGTTCTGGCGCTCTATTTCGCCATATTCACACCGGTCTGAACTGATGAAATTATTGCTTTCCAGCGTGATCTGGAAGAATTTAAAAAATGGGATGCACAGATTATCGGTGTCAGCGGTGACAGTATAGAAACGCATCAAGAATTTACGGCAAAGAACGGCATCGGGTTTCCGCTTATATCCGATGATGACAAAGCGATCAAGAAGCTCTACGGTAGGGGAAGGATTACCTATCTTATTGACAAGAGCGGCGTCATCCGGTTCGTTCAAAAAGGCGTTCCTAACAATGAGGATTTCTTGAATCAGCTGAAGCAGCTCGAATGAAAAATATTTAATTTTGCTTTCTAACGGCGATTTTTACGAGTAATGATGTGCGTTGACGAGCCCATGTAAATCTCGGCCGCCTCCATCGCGGTTTCCGATAGTGTGGGATGCGGGTGAATGCTCAGAGCCAAATCCTGTGCCAATGCACCCATCTCCACCGCCAAGACGCCTTCCGAGATGAGTCCCTCTGCACCTCTACCTGTAAAGCCGACGCCTAAAATGCGTCCGGTATCGGCCGCGACGATCATTTTCGTCAAACCTTCCGGTGCATCCATTGTCGTTGCACGCCCGGAAAATTTCCAAGGGAATCGATTCACTTGCACTTTTATTTTCTGGCGCCGGGCGTCTTCTTCAGTAAGACCGCAGTAGGCAATTTGAGGATCAGTGTAGACGACGGCCGGCATGGCCCTGGCATCGAACGCCGATGGCTCGCCCCCGATCACTTCAGCAGCAATTTTACCTTCGTACGTGGCTTTATGGGCCAGCATCATTCCGCCGATGACATCGCCGACGGCAAAGATTCTTTCGTCGGCCGTGCGCATGTGTTCGTCCGCGATGACAAATCCGCGTTCATCCAGTTTGACGCCGGTATGTTCCAGCCCCAAGTTCTTGGTGTTTGGGTGGCGCCCGATCGCCACGAGCACGCGATCGAAACTTTGCTGGTGGCCACCGTCGAAACTTACCATCACGCGCTCGTCGTTTTCTTCCAGAGCGTCAACCTGGGTATTTAGCGTGATGGACGCAAAGCTGCCCTCCAGGCGCCGTTTAAGTGGTTCCACCAGATCCGAGTCGACACCCGGCAGCAACCGGTCTCCGAGTTCGACCACACTGACTTTCGAACCTAAAGCGGCATAGACCGAACCGAGCTCCAGGCCGACATACCCACCGCCGACAACCAGCAGAGTGGAGGGTATATCCGCCAATTCCAACGCACCGGTCGAATTCATGATTCGACCGTTTTTTTTGAATGGGGTGCCCGGAAAAGGGATCGGGCGGGAACCGGTGGCGAGTATCGCATGGCGGTATTTGATGTGGCTGATTTCCGATTCGTGGATGCGGACGCTGTCCGACCCTTCGAAAACGACCCGGCCTCTGATTCGCTGGACGCCCCGGCTCTCACTCAGACTGACCAGGCCGTTAGCCAGTTTGTCGACCACTTTGCCTTTGTGGGCACGAATAGTGTCAAGATCGATTTCGGGTGGACCGAATTTCAGGCCGATCTCCGCCGCATGGGCGGCGTCGTGAATCAGTTCCGAAAGGTGGAGATAGGTTTTGGAAGGTATGCACCCTCGGAACAGGCACACCCCACCGGGGCGATCGGAGATGTCAACAAGAGTGACATCCATTCCGAGATCGGCCGCCCGAAAGGCTGCGGCATAACCGCCGGGGCCACCCCCGATGACGAGCAGATCGGCCTCCTGTGCCAGTTCACCCATGACCATACCAGGGTATTCTCCTTATTCTCATGTAATTTACGGGTTAGATCGACAGCAGCATATTCCCGGGATCTTCGAGTGCGTTACGGAGGTATTCGAGGAATCGTGCGGCATCGACACCATCCAGGACCCGGTGGTCGATGGTCAGTACCACCGGAAGGATCAACCGCGCGGCGATTTTTGGGGCATCGTCATCCGTTTCCTTGAATACCGGTTTCAGGCGGGCAGCACCCATCCCCAGTATGGCGGCCTCCGGAAAATTTATGATCGGGGAAAAGTGCCCCCTACCCCCGGCGGCGCCCATGTTGGTAATTGTAAAAGTGCCGCCTTGAAGTTCTTCAAGGCCGATTTTACGGGCCCGGGCCTTTCCGACCAACTCACTGAGTTCAACCGCAATGTCGACCATGTTCTTCTGATCGGCATTGCGAAGGACGGGAACCACAAGTCCATCGCCCGTGTCGGTTGCAACGCCAATATGGATATACTTTTTTCGTATAATCCGGCCGTTTTCCACGTCGAGGGATACGTTGAATTGCGGAAATTTTTTCAACGCGGCAGCAGCGGCCTTTACGGCAAAAACGGTTAACGTGAGGCGACCGTCGAGCTTTTCGACGGCTTCCTTGTGGCGGCGACGGAGATGTTCCAACCGGGTGACGTCGACATCATCCTGACTCGACACGTGTGGGATCTGGGACCAGGCCAAAGCCATTTGTCGGGCGGTGGCCTTTCGGATCGATCGCAGGGGCAAGAGGTCGATTGGCCCCCATTTAGAGAAATCAGGCAGCACCGGTGACGGAGTCGCAATGGGCAAGCCGCCTGAAATTGCATTGCTTTCTGCATCCGCTCCATCTGTTGTCGTTACGCCTCCCTGTTTAGCAAACGTGCGAACATCCTCGGCAGTGACCAACCCGCCGGGACCGGTCGGTGGGACATCATGCAATTCAACTTCAAGCTCGCGTGCCAGTCGGCGGGTGGCCGGTGAGGCCGGGAGCGGACCATCGGCACGTGCGGGAGTTTCGGGCCTCGTCACCTTTTCATCTTTCTTTTCGATCGATTCGGCTTCTCTTTCAATGGCTTTTTCAGCGGGCAGGGGTTGGGTTTCGGCTCTCTCATCTTGATCCTCATCCTCGCCATCACTGAAAGTTATGAGTACATCACCAACCTTAACGACATCCCCGGCCTTGACCAGAATTTCATTAACTTTACCGCTGTAGGGCGAGGGGATTTCGACGGAGGCCTTGTCGGTTTCGACTTCGAGGATCGGGTCACCTTCATTGACCGCATCACCGACCGCGACAAGCACCGCAATGACTTCCCCCTCGTGAATGCCCTCACCGAGATCAGGCAGTTTGAAAGATCTGGCCATAGATTGTCTCCTCACATGAGATTTATGCCGCAAAACCCATCAATGTGTCTTGAGCGTCCTTCTCAGTTTCGAGCACGATTCGATCGGCGCTCGGAATGTAATCGTTCTCCCGGCTGAACAGCGGGGTGATCACATCAAAGCCGGTGACCCGGGCGATCGGTGCCTCCAGGTAGTAAAAAGATCTGTCGACCAGCTTGCTGAGTATTTCTGCTCCCGGGCCATAGCTGCGCGGGGCTTCATGGACGATGACCGCCCGTCCGGTTTTGCGTACAGATTCGGTAAACAGGCTGTCATCCAGGGGTGACAGGGTCAATAGGTCGATGACCTCGGCTTCGACGCCGTCCTTTTCCTTTAATATTGTGGCTGCCTCGAGAGTCGGTCGCATCATTGTACCATAGGATATCAGTGTGACGTTTTTTCCCTCACGGACGATTCGAGATTTTCCAATCGGAAAAACCTCTTCCTCTTCCGGGACCTCTTCCCTGAAAGCTCTGTAGAGGGCCTTTGATTCATAGAAGATGACCGGATCCGGGTCGCGAATCGCGCTGACCAAAAGCGCCCGGGCGATTCGGGGGCCGGAAGGAATGACCATCTTCAGGCCCGGTGTATGGGCATAATAGGCTTCACGACTCTCGGAGTGGTGTTCGAGCGCCCTGACCCCCGCGCTGTAAGGTGTACGGAGAACCATCGGTACACTGAAACGACCCTGGGAGCGCCAACGCATACGGGCGGCATGGTTTTCGATTTGGTGGAAGGCTTCATAGCTGAACCCAGAGAACTGAATTTCACATACCGGTCGGAGACCGTAGACGGCCATGCCGATCGACATGCCGACAATGCCAGCCTCTGCCAAAGGGGTATCCAAAACTCTTTCTTCCCCAAACTGATCGATCAGGCCATCTGTGACTCTGAAGACACCGCCGTCACGGCCGATATCCTCACCGAGGAGGATCACGCGGTCGTCTTTTCCCATTTCCTGTTTGAGAGCCAGGTTGAGGGCCTGAACCATTGTCATTTTGGCCATAGAATTACTCCTCGTTGCCCCCTGACAGCACCTTTGACAAATATTTCTTCTGTCCTGCCAGGTGCGGCGGCATATCGGCATACAGGTGATCGAACATGTCTAACGGATCGCCGAATTCTTTCATTTGCTTCTCAGCCTCATCGACAGCCGCCTGGATTTTTACCTTGATCTCTTCCTCGAGGGCTTCGATTTTTGAATCGTTGAGCAGGCCTTTATCGACAAGGTATTTTTGAAATCGGGGCAATGGGTCGCGCTGGCGCCAGCTTTCGACTTCTTCTTCCGAGCGGTAACGTTTGGGATCATCCGCTGTGGTGTGGGCCGAGATCCGGTAGGTGACACATTCTATAAGCGTCGGTCCCTCTCCCTTTCTGGCCCTTTCAACCGCTTCGGCAGCAGCAGCATAGACGGCCAGCACATCGTTTCCGTCAACCTGAATTCCCGGGAATCCATAGGCAAGGGCCTTTTGCGCCAGGGTCTGCGATCGTGTCTGCTTGCTGCGCGGCAATGAAATAGCCCACTGATTGTTTTGGCAAATAAAAATGACAGGTACCTGAAAGACCCCAGCGAAATTGGCAGCCTCGTGAAAGTCGCCTTCAGATGTGGCCCCATCCCCAAAAAAGGTCATGGCCACATCGTCTTTTTTACGGTATCGAAGACTCCATCCTATACCGACAGCATGAAGCATTTGGGAGCCAACCGGTATTGAAACCGGCAGAGTGAAACTCTTCTCAGAGGCCTGGGCACCCTCGCTGTATCCGTTATTAGAAAGGATGACGCTTTCAAGGGTTCGGCCGCGCCAGATTTCGGCAGTTGTTTCTCTGAACGCCGGAACCATCCAGTCCGTGTCCCTCAACGTGGCAACGGCGCCCAACTGTGATGCCTCTTGCCCCGAGATGGGTGGGAAGGTGCCGATACGTCCCTGGCGTTGGAGGTTAAGGAGTCGTTCATCGAACCGCCGTCCGAGAAGCATGCCGCTATAAAGCCGGTTCAGAACATCGTCTGAGATTTGCGGCGCCAAAGATTGGTCGAGGTTCCCTTCCTCATCGAGAATGGAAAGGTAGTCGATATGGTAGGGAAGATCAATTTTGGTTCTTGGCATGGCCTTACTCCTTGGTTATTCTGGCTGCGAAAAATATAGATGAAAGGACTACGATCTTCACAGTATTCATAACTGGTTTCAGTATACATAACGGTCTGTAAAATAGTTAAAGTAAGAGCGGAAACCTTACATTATTGTTTATAATGTAGCCTATTTGCCCCGAGTCAAGGGGGGACGGTTCACCCGAAAATTAAACAAGATCTTTTCAAGGTGCCCGCAAATTCTTGATAGCGAGATTACGCTAATCTTTTAACATGCTTATATCATTCTATAATTATGCTGCACCATTTCTGCTTTGTTGCTTGCTACAATAGTTTTACGAAACATGCGGGCCGAATTCCGGTCCCGAATCACATGTTGGTACCATCACGGTATTCACGTGTTTACTTGTTTTCAACGGATGGCTATATTACATAAATATGGTCAAACATATTCTCCTCCCCCATTCGGTTCGTTCCTGCAGTGAAAGAGGTATGATGGACTTTTCAATACCAGCACATGTCAAAAGAGCCGCTGACGACTTTAAAACGTTTCTCAGCACCAACCTGAAGCCCCAACTGTCATCGTGGTACAAAAAAGGTGAAATCCCGGTTGATTTTTTCCGCCGCTTTGCGGCCGGTGGCTGGCTGGGTATTCAGTGGAAAAATGGAGAACTGGAGAAAACATCAGCGCTAAAGGAAGCATTGCTTCAGGAAGAGCTGGCAAAGGTGTCGCCCGGTGTGGCCATTGCCCTGTTGGCCCACGTCAATCTTGGTTTTGCTGGCCTGTATCTCTTCGGTTCGGAGTTTCTTAAAAGTCAGTACGGCCGAACAGCAGCCCGGGGCGAAACCGTCATGTGCCTCGGGAACACCGAGAATCTGGCGGGCAGTGATGTGGCCGGTATTGCCATGCAAGCGGAGAAAACCGACGACGGCTGGTTGCTTAACGGAACCAAGGCGTATGTCACCAATGGTTACATTGCCGATATGGGGGTTATTACGGCTGTATCCGATCCTGACGCCGTCCGCAACCGCCGTATCTCAATGTTCCTGATCGACTTGAACGCCCCGGGTGTCAAACGCACAAAACTTAACAAACAGGTGTGGATACCCTCGGACCTTACACGGCTCCAATTCGACAACGTTTATGTGCCTGACGATCATCTGCTCGGAGAGCGCGGTCGGGGACTTCAACAGGTTCTGGCTATATTTACACGCTGCCGGGTGCCGATCAGCGCTCTGACCTTGGGTACCGCTTTGGGCGCATTCGAGATGGCCTTGAATCGTGCCGCTACACGGAAAATATTTGGTAAGAAAATTATCGAGTTTCAGGCCAAGGCTTTTGAATTTGCCGATTTTTATGCCCGTATGGAGGCCGTACGCCTGATGCTCTGGAAAACCTGCAGCCTCATGGATGCCGGACAGGATTTCCGGCAGGAGTCCTCTCTGGCCAAATACCTCGCTGTGCAGATTGCAAAAGAGGTCACCCCTTGGGCCGCCGACCTGTTCGGGGCTGCATCGGTTGTTTTCGAACACCCGATCCACAAATTCCCGATGGACGCCTGGGCATCTTCTCTCGGTGAAGGAACCCAGGACATTCAGAAACTGGTCATTTTCAGAGAATTACTGAAAAAATATGATTCCCCAAAAATCTATTGACATTTCCTCATAAAGGTGTAAATTTTTACCAAATGGGCAACTTTTCTGGCAACGAATTTCGATTAATTTCCTATTAATTACGCACTTCAACTCGGATATCCCGTACCGCCCTCTGAAAATGAAACGATTGGAATGGTCACCGTGGAATTATACCAGCCTGAAATCATCCAGATTCTGAGACGCCGTGCAGATATGAATCAGGGCACGTTTGGTGCCAAAGCGTTTGACACAAGTTTTGAATCCGGTCGGACCAAAATCAAAAATATTGAACTGGGCAAACAAACGCCAACCACGGATGATTTGAAAAAGATGGCCCGGGTTCTCGGGGTGTCACCGGAAATTCTTAAACCAAAGAAGAGCCTGTCGAGTCTGGCCAGACAGACTTCCGAAACCGCCCCTGAGGGAATTGTTATACACAAGAAGATTATAGCGTTGGTTCCTGATCTGGGAGTCTACATTGACATGCTCAACAAGGCCGTCATGATAGAAGACAAGGAACTGCTCCAGCATATCGCTGAGAAGCTGTCCGATATATTTTCACGCATTAGCGTTGCAGATACAGAAAAAGAACTTGTTCAGCAGAACGCCTGATTATTGTTGAAAAACGCTTGGGTTGGATCGACCTTAAAATTAGACGCAACCACCTCACTATCTAATTGATAATTTGAGCATTTGCATCGAATTCTTCCTCGTCTTGGCGGCACTCATAACGTTTTCAACACCCTTGCTATATGGTGAGGTGTTAAATTGAATGAGCCAATGGAAACATACAACGAAACCACCGATCTCTATAAGGAGATCTTGCGAGAAGCCCAGCGCATAGAGGACAAAAAACTCATCCGAATCATTCAGCAGCGGTTGAAGAGCATAGGCAACGTTTCCTGTTTCACCAGCAGCGGTTGCGAGATCATTACTTTCCCGGGTGCAATGGCCCTTCCGATCGATCCCCCGCAAGATCGACCATTTTGGCCTAAATTCGATCACATCCAGATCGTGATCATTCTGATTGCCTACCTGTTGTTGATAATCACCCACTCGATATGGCAATAATTGCCTCAGTGTTTACTCTTTTGGGCATTTCCATCGTTCGATTGTCCCTTCTCCATATCCTCGACATATTATTCCTGTAATTACTAAAATCATAGATTATTACTTATTATCTTTAAATACCGGCCCTTTTAGAATGGCGGGGCTACTTATTCCCCAGGCGAAAACCCTGACAATTATACCCAATTGTACATTTTATGCTTGACTAAAAGTACAATTGGGTATAATTGTTTCGGTGTTCTTCCTGTACACGAGTATCGGGCGCAGGTGTGGAATTGATTGAGAATGCTATTGGCGATGTCTGTTTCCACAGATCGTGCGGTTTAACCAGTGGAACGATTGCATTGCGAAAGGGGGTGGTGCTGATTCGTTAGTGATGAAGAGTGTCGAACACGAACGACTTCTTTCCAAGGAGGTGTCAAATGAGCGGAACAACCTGGGTCTATGTCATGCTTGGTTTGTACATTGTGTATTGTTTCTACTGGGGCCTGAAAGGGTATTTTACGGAGAAAACGGCGGCCGGATATGCCGTTGCCGGCCGGTCGATTCCCTTCATCGCCTTTTTGATGGCGGCCACCGCTGCATCCTTTTCGGGCTGGACCTTCATCGGCCATCCGGGGTTAATCTGGCGAGATGGCCTGGCCTATGCTTTCGCGTCTTTTTACGTGTTGACCATTCCGATCACTGGCGCATTTTTTGCCAAGCGCAATTGGCTTTTGGGCAAGCGCTACGGTTTTATCACTCCGGGAGACATGTTCGCTTATTATTACAACAATGAGGCGGTACGCTGGCTGGTGGTGCTGACTGCCTTTCTCTATTCCATGTTCTATTCAGGCCTGCAGCTTATTGCTGCGGCATCCCTGTTTCACTGGGTGGCCGGGGTGCCGCATACCTTCGGCCTGATTTTCATGGCGTTTATCGTCTGGTTTTACGTGGTATCCGGCGGTCTGCGCGCCAGCACCTGGGTCGGAGTGCTGCAGTTTTTGCTGCTTGTGGGGGGCATTGTGCTTCTGGGGTACTTCGTTATTACATCAGATGCCATCGGCGGATGGGGTGCTTTCACCCAAAAGGTGGCTGGGCTCGAGAAGCAATACCTGGCTGTGCCGAGCCTGATCAACTGGGGAATAGGCGGTGGGCCACCCTGGACGGCGGTGATGGTGCTGACGTACATGTTTGCTCTGATGGGAATTCAGTCTTCCCCCGCGTTCATACTGTGGAACTTCGGCATGAAATCGCCCAAACCACTGGCCTGGCAGCAAGTCTTCATGTCCACATTCGTGGTGGGGGTTGCCCTGTTCTTTTTTACAGCGTTTCAGGGAATGGGGGCCAGAATCCTTCATTTACAGGGCGTCGTGGATATTCCCTCAAATGCAGATGTCGTGCCGATATTGATGACAAAATTTTTGCCGGGGCCGGTTCTCGGCCTGGTATTTCTGGGAGCAATAGCGGCTATCCACTCAACGGCAGCTCCCTACATCGGTACTGGAGGTACGATTTTACTAAGAGATGTTTACTGGCGCTACGTCCGACAAACAGGAAGCCGGTCATGCGGAGCAGATATGGGTTAACAGATTGTTAGCTACGGTTGTCACGGTCGCTGCGGTGGTGGTTAGCCTGACGGCCAGAGATGCCATTGTTCTTATCGGTGGATTTGCCACAGCCTTTGGCTTTGTTATGTATCTGATGCTTTTAGGTGTCCATTGGGGTTGGCGTTTTCCGGGTGTCGGTGCGGCTTTGGGGACCGCCGGTGGTATAGTGGCTTGCTTTCTGACGTATTACGTCTGGCGCTATCCCCTCTCGATGCATACCGCCTTTTGGGGATTATTTGCAGCAGTGGTGATCGCATATCTCTGCCGGGGGCTGGGCATGAAAGACAAAGAGGAAACTATTGAGAGGCAAGCCGAGGTGCGCAATTTTCTCAACGATATCGATGGCCCCAGCGAGTCGGGCCGCAAATGGCGCAAGGCTATGAAAATAATCGTACCTTTGTGGTACTTTTTTGCCATTGGACCGGCCTGCATATTAGGCAACAGCGCTTTTTCATTTGCTGGATTTATGCCCCTCTGGGCCTGGCAGATTTTCTGGTGGATTTTGGGTATCGTCATGATGTGGGCGCTTTGTTTCAAAGCGGAAATGGCCACGACAACCGACGAACAAATTGAAAGAGCTGATACGGATACGATGATCGTTGTAAAAGAAACCTAAATGAATATGATATGATTGGAGTAAGGAATGATGAAAAAAGAAGACAAATGGCTGTTGGGTATAGTATCCTTTACCCTACTGTTCATGGCGTCATTCGGCTGGGGATTATGGGGTTAATTGATAATTTGAACATTAATAAATTTTCAGGCGGGCCGGTTGATCAGGTATCTTCCGGCACTGCCTGATGTCAGTCCCAATCAGCGGCCTTTTATCAAGGGTTGAATATCATGGAAGAAGCCAGAAAACGGCGTCTGACAATTACCGGCTTTATTCTTGTTATTTCGGTTTTTTTTGCCGGATTCGTCTACTCGGTATTTTTCACGCAGAAGGAGGATTCCTACTGGGCATATTTCAAGCAGCGGGCAAAAGAATCGAAAGCAATCGATTCAC
This sequence comes from uncultured delta proteobacterium, assembly GCA_963848135.1. Taxonomy (GTDB): domain Bacteria; phylum Desulfobacterota; class Desulfobacteria; order Desulfobacterales; family SG8-13; genus JARFQH01. The sequence goes on along the minus strand of CAWKCK010000003.1, from coordinate 48,954 downwards.
CAAAACTCAGGACCGATATTAGTGAAAATGTCATCCTTTACAAGGATGATTGGGTATCCGTTGGAAAAATTAAGCTGATTTACCGTGGCCGCTCTGATGGGATTCTTAAAATCGGCGTGATAATTAATTCTTTGGACTCAAAAATGGAATATTTACACCAAATTCCAATTCATCAGGGCAAAGATGGTATTCGGCTGGGCGGTGTAACGTTTCAGGTGCTTTCGAGTAGCTCGTCTAAACTTAAGCTACAGCGAAAAAAACAGTCATAGATAGGCCTGTCGTTAACTTTGTACGTATACAATTTCTATTGGAAAGTTCTCTCCCCCTCTTCTACTATTTAGAATTCTTAGGATAATTTATATCATTTTATGGTTCGATACTCATAATACGACCGAAAATCCGAAGTGTTCGCATATGCTAACTCTGGAACCAGCTTTCCGTATTTTTCTTTGGGATCACTGATACCAAAGCTGACTGAACCGGCTTCCAGCACTTTTATTTTGGCCACCTGAGTTTTGCTTGATGTTACTCGGGTCCAGAAAGTGGCGCCGTTACGAGTTTCTAAAATCCGGGTGCTAAGCGCCGCTTCGATATAGGCTTTTGCGCTAATGGCCTTGGCCGCCGTGTATACATCAATTTTCGGCTTTATTTCCGAAACTTCCAGGTGCCCCAATATGAGTGCATCGACATTGTACTTTTTACCGATCGATTGAATTGTTTGCGGATTGAGGCTGTTTTGTCCCAGTGATCGCAATATTTGATCTTCGTCTCCTAACTCGAGGATAAGCGTTCCTGGCTGTGCCGACTGGATATATTGAATGAAATTCTGAGTCATATAAGGCTTGAGCGTATCTTCAGCATTGGTGGAAAATTCGATCACACCAATAGTGTAATAGGAGTTCAATAGTACCCGGGGTGGCATCAGAACTTTTTCAGTATGCGAACATCCAAAAAGAAGTAAGATGACAGCAGTCATTTCTATGATAATAACCAATAGCTTGTGTCCGCTTTGCAGGAAACCTTCTGATTTAAACCTTTTCATCGCGTCTCCTATAATTGCCAATAAAGGATGGACGGGAAAGATTAAAGTGAATTGGGTGGCCCCATTTATGAGCCACCCGGTGATCTTGTATTCAATCTACTTGATTGGATTAATAAATCCATTTAAATGTCTTGCCAGCTCATCTGAACGGGACCGTAGTCGTAATTATCGTCCCCATTTGTATCGGCAAGAATCTCGCAAAAGTTTTGATCAAGGGCTGTCAGTCGCGCTTTCGTGCCGTCTGCACCAACGATCTGCAATACACCAGAGGACGGCCATTCGTATACGTGGTAGATGCGAGCGGGTGTGATGGTAGACAAATCGACGTATCCATGGGTCGGATGAAAAAATCTTCCTGACATATTTATATCAACATAATCGGCCCCTTCTGAAATATCGAGAACATAGTCCTTTACCCAGAAGACTTCGCCAGAGTTGTCCCTCATAAACATTCCGATTGATGCTGTGGATGTGGTTCCGGACACGTTAAAGGACACATCACCATCCATGACATAAGATTGATTGGCCGAGGATAAGCTGACCATGTTGATGGAGAAATTAAAATTAAGAAAGTCGCGGGTGCTCACATCGAGCCGGCCAGAAAGTCCAACAGACCCGGCAATGGTTGTTCCACCGTTGCAAAAGTCACTGAATGTCATTGAACCTGTGAATGAACCAATGGCATCATCCAATTCTACCGCATAAATTGCCGAGCCACCGCAGTCTCCGAATAAAGTCTCTTGCTCCGATCGTATCGCAAGCGAATCCCTTCTTTGGGCGTTGAAATCGATTTCGTAAAGTTCTCCCTTAAAAATTTGCACAACTTCATACAGTTTTATTTCTCTCACGAACATTGACTGAGGGCCTGAGAATGAACTGAATATACTTAAATCAGTGGCTGATTCGCCCCCGAGGAAAGCATCGCTTGCCAGCCCAGCTGCGTTGTTTGAATCAATTGTTGCCTGCGAGGATACACCCGTATAGCTTAAGCTAGGGGGTTCAATGAAGGGAACTCCATTACCACCACCGCCACCGCATGCAGCCAAACTAAGAATTCCAAGAGCCAGCAAGAAATGAACAGTAGATATTTTTGTTTTCATGACTTTACCTTTCATAAGTTTCCGAGGTTAATATACTGTATCGGCGCGATTCCTTCCTATCCTTGCCTCTATAAAACAAAAACCGAGCTGCTCCTGTGGCAACTCGGCTTCCATTATTGTTCCTTGGCAACCCGGCTGCCTGCGAACAGGTCCGTGGCTTTCCGTCTCTGCCTCGCGACAGATTTGGCTTTATCTTTGATTGTATTTCTATTTTAGTATTTTCATACTATATCAAAATCAATAGTATCTGTCCAATTTCCATTAAATTTAATAAAATGGCCCCTTCAGAATAAAGTAATAGCCAATTATTTCATTGAGTTGAACGGTAAAACAGCCGGCGCTGTGGTTGATACCGCACCGGATAATGTGTAAGGGTATGCCTGCTGCGCTCAGTCCGGGCTGTCTTGGCATTTTAATCTACTTGATATCGTTGAGTTAATGACATTGGTAGAAAAACAGAAAGCTGGGAGATGAAAAATACTCGTGAGCAAGTATTTGTCGAGAAGAACGAAATCTTTGAGCCATTGATCCAGACCAATGACCAAAAGAATTTTATTAGACTGAGTGGACACCAGGAACCAGCAAAATTCTCACGGAAATTATTCTTGCAGCTATGTCCACTGCCGGTCATCGACAAAGAAACGCTCGAACTGATTCAGGTGCTGCGACTGCACAAGGCGATTGATCATACCGTTAGTTTTACTGGTTCTGCTGTGCTGTTAAGGTCGCTGGTCCAACCAAGCACAGATCTGGATTACATTCAATCCAAACAGGAAGCACTAAAGGAAATTAGTTCCAATGAGAAACTGCGCCAGGCGCTGCAAGATTGTGCTCACGAATACAGCAAAGGAGAAAGCGCGCTTTATAAATTTTTCAATAAAGAGCTCTACGCCATCTTTCCATATCGCGATTTGAAAAAGGCTAAAACCTCGGCGGCCAATATTACCAGGGTTATGCAAACGGTTCCCAAAGCGGAGTCACCGTATTTAAGAGGATTGATAGCCAACCTTCAGCGGTATAAAGGCTCGCCGATTGATCAAATGATGACGGGTTCGATCTACAAAACCTTTAACGGACTGAAAGCAGCTAACGAAGTTGGTATCTTTACGCCAAAGCTTAAGTTTATACCGCATCGTTTCTCAAGGTGGCTTTTTGCTGGCCCTGCGGTGGCCTTGGTACCCTATATTTACAATAAATTTAAACTGGGGCCATCCATATCACCCCTGATGTCAACCATAGGATTTGTATGGACGGGACTGTATGGATTCTACAGCCTTATTGTTAAACCCGTAAAAGACACGGGAAACTTTATTGAACCTTTAAGAAAGAAGTGTATTAGTGACCAGTCATTCAGTCGAGCCGTTGATACGGTGGGAATGATTGATGAGCTTCTATCACTTCATCGCTTTGCCAGTGAATTGTCACACCCCACAACATTACCTCTGGTCACGGACGATGACCATCATTCTTTCAATGCAACGGGTCTGAATAACCCCATCCTGGCAAAAGAAAAACCCGAATGTGTGCCAAACGATTTACAGATGAATGGGACCCGGTTGAGTTTCATCACCGGGCCTAATAGCGGCGGAAAAACAACCATATGCAAGAGCATTGTCCAAAATCAATTGCTGGCTCAGATGGGATCCTATGTAGTGGCTGAAAAAGCCGCGATTAACATAGCGGATATGATCAGTTATCAAGCGCCGAAATTTGATGGATTGCAGGATGATGAAGGACGCTTCGGTACCGAACTCAGCAGGACCCGAGACATCTTCTACTCCACCAGCCCCAGGAGCTTAGTTATCCTGGATGAACTGGCAGAAGGAACCACATATGAAGAGCGGTTGCACGAATCTTTTGGGATTCTAGATGACTTCAACACCATTGGCAACAACACGGTTCTTGTCACACACAATCATTCATTAGTGGATCGTTTTATGGCAGAAAAAAAAGGGCAATGTTTAATGGCTGAGTTTAATGGAGATAGTCCAACATACAGAGTTATTCCGGGTATCTCGAGGGTGTCCCATGCCGATAGAATAACCAGGAAAATCAATTTTTCTCAAGAAGACAGGCATCAATACATGCAAGAAAAGGGATACCTTTGAGGTTCGGTTATAGTGGTTGTCAAAATAACGGCTGCATCAGTCAGTATCATAATTGTTCTCCTTCTTTTTTGACCCCGACACCCAAACCGATGACATTGCACCGCTAATACCTCCGATGGCAATATACCATTTACCGGGCAGAAATTTTTCTGCCAGTATCGATGCGACTACGGCAACAAGCCAGGGCAAAACATCTTTCTTCCCACGCCACAGCGATACCGCCAGAGAGATAAACACGGCCAAGAACGCGAAGTCCATCGCAAAAACTGCCGTTTCGTCGATAACCATTCACGATTCGGAAAACCACGATACCATGGCTTCAAGATAGCGCGACCTGAACTGCTTAAGGGCCAGGGCTTTTTCGACAGGGGGCAAACGAAGGATAGCGCCGAGTAGGGCGGCCAGCGCCCGGTGGTGCCAAAGGACCTGGTTGTCGAAGATCAAGTTCTGCAGCTTGCCCCGTTCGATGGCCATCAGAACCGCCCGGTGGGTACCATTCAGGGGCGTAATGACCCGTTGAGGCCGCGATACCAGTGTGATGCTGCTGTTTTTCGTGCAGGACCGGACGCATACCCCGCAACCCAGGCATCGCGATTCGTCGAGGCGGGCCAACTTTTTCCGGGGGCGCGTTGGGTCATTGGCCGAAACCAGCGCCATGGCTTCCACCGGGCATGCCGCGACGCACTTGCCGCAGCCATTGCAGGTATGTTCGTTCACTGCCGGTAAAAAATTTGTGGTGTGGATCGGGTGCATTACCGCAAAACGCCGCGCGGCGATCATCGCTTCACAGCAGCACCCGCAGCAGTTGCAGATGAAGTTTACCTTATGGCGGATATTTTCACCGAACTGAACCAGGTTATTTTCATGCGCTTCGGTCAAAAGATCCATCGCTTCGGAGACATCCACCGCCCGGGCGTGACCATGGCGTATAAGGGATGCGGCCGTGGTGTTGAAGGTCATGCAGATATTCATGGGGGCTGCGCAGGCCCGGCCCACGTGCATCATTTTGTGGCGGCAGTAGCACATGCTGATTCCACGGGAGGATGCCGTTTTGACGACTTCACTGGCGCGTTCATAGTCGAGTACGTGCAGGGCATTTTCCTCTGGTAGGGCCGGTTCATGGACAAAGGCGCGCCCGAGCTGGGTTTGGCCCTTGGTAAACAATTCTCGAATAAAGTCTTCTTCGACATTCAGATATTGATAGAAAAGTTCTCCGAGTAGTTTCTGATCGATGTCCTCGCGGACGCGCATCATCGAAAACTCGAAAAACCCGGCCATGGGCGGCGGCAGCACGTAACGGGTTTCGCCGGCCACATCGAAGTCCACCAACAAGGCTTTGTCGGCCAGCCGGTCCAGTTGTCTTCGCGCCCTGCTTTCGGGTACCTGCCAGATGCGCGCCGCACGCTTTGCCGTAAATGGTTTTATGGGTAACAGCGAGACCAACTCGGCCTCTTTTTCATCGAAGAGAATCTTCAGAATTTTGGTGAGCAGCACGGAGGGGGATGCCCCCTGGGGAAAGTGATTAAGACGTTCGGTGAGGCGGCGATATGCAGATTGGGCGGCGATGTGGGCCATGATTTAAACCCTCTTCTGAATTCATATGATGGGACAATTATCTGTGTCAAGATTTTTTAAAACCCGGATACTTTGGTATCTGCATTGTATTCAGTTTCTTAAATATCATTGTACATATTGCGCATGCCCTGACCGGTGATGTAAAATGATATATGATTTACCCCCGGCCAGGAGGAACGATAATGAAAGATTTTAGAAGGCCACCTCAAGATGAAATCGATCGAATCAACCGAATCCAGCAAAAGCGCTTTGACCAAAGTTACCAATTGTTCGAACCGCCCTTGCCGAAAGGCGTTCCCGAACGGCTCGAGAAGATCGTGGCCGCGGCCACGATCAGGGAAGGCGACACAGTTTTGGATGTCGGGACCGGCACCGGAATCCTGATACCGTTGATTAAAAACTATCGCCCCGGAAGAGTCATTGCTTGTGATCTTTCCGAGGCGATGCTGAAGCAGCTCGAGACAAATTATTCTGGTGTGGAGACGATTCAGGCTGATGTGCGGGATTTAACTTTGCAGAACGGCGTCATTGATGTGGTTTTCATAAATGCCTGCTACCCTAACATTGCCGACAAGGCTGGAACCTTTACCAATATGGCACGAATACTGAGACCGGCGGGAAGGGTAATTATCAGCCATCCGCTGGGAAAAGCCTTCGTCGAAACGCTAAAACGTGGTGCCTCATATCCGTTGGATGACTTTCCGTCAAAGTCCGATGCGACGCACTTGTTTAGCCCTTATGGTTTCAAAGTTAAGGCGTATGTCGATGAACCGAAGCTATATATCCTTACTCTGCTCAAACCCAATTGAGTGATAAATCGACGTGGCAGGATATCCCTCCCGTGTTTATCTTGGCTGCGAGGTTATCATTTCGCCCGCAGAGACGCGAAGCTATCGATTTTTCGCCAGATAAGGAGTTGGCTATTAGGTATTGCTTAAGGTAATTCACAAATCGATATCCAATCAGGCGCCTCGATAGTGATCGAGGCCTCACTCGTAATAAAATACGAGCTTCTTTTTTAACGCGGTGTATTCATCGTGGGTAATCGCTTCCTCATCTTTGGCCTTTTTAAGGTCGATCAGCTGTTGCCCAAGGGTTGGTTCGGTCCGATCCTGATCGCTTCCTCCCTGGATCCCGATGCAGCCGATCACCGTCGAAAGAAAGAGCCCTAATGTGATTATTAAAATGGCTTTTCTCATGGGGGATACCTCCTTGCAAATGAATAAATGCGAGTTAATATAAAAGCGGGTTAGGTACCTTTAATATAGTGTCCTTTACCTTCGAGGGTCCCATCACGGTCGTACCATTTCAAAGTGTCATTTTCTAGAACAAAATAAAGATATATTTTTTTCCCACCGGTTATGATTTTGCTCTTCAGCCAGCCTTTGTCACCGGCGGTGCCCCATTTGGCTGTATCGATCCTTTTGCCACCGGCCCAGAACTCCATGCGGGAGTCGCTCGGAATTTTCACCGTATAACGGACCGTTTGAATCATACATCCTGCAAGCGCGTTTTTGAGACTGTTTCCGGTGAGCCGGATGCCTTTGGCGGCCTCCAGGACCGGTTTCTCGCCGATGTTCTTTTCACCGGCGGCGTCGAGGATGTGCCACAAGAGCCGACCGATTTGGCCATTGGATACATAGTTGAACCGGCGATCAGTATTGACCCGGTGAACGACCACCAGTTTTCGGAAAGGCAAAATGATGACACGATGCCCGCCCCAGCCGGCCGCACTATAGCAGTGTCCTTTGACCTTCACCCCGGGATACAACCCTCCCCGGGTGCCTGACCACCACATGTAGCCGTACCAACTGTCCCGCCCGACCTTCGAATGGGCGCTGGTGCTCTCCTGAACCCAGGCTTTGGAAACGATCTGGTGATCTTTCCAGCGGCCGTCCTTTAGGAACAACAAACCGAAACGGGCCAAGTCGCGGGCGCTCATCCTGAAAAGATAATAGCGATGGTTGGATAAGCCGGGCGGCTCGTAATTTTCGCTGGTGAGGTAGCGGCAGTCTCTGGGGTTAAAATCTTCCATATTTAGTGGGTTGGCAAAATCACGTTCGAATGCTTCAAAGATTCCTGTATGGGTTTCCTGCTCGAATATGGTACCCAGGGCATTAAAGTCCCAATTGTTGTAGTACCAATAGGTACCGGGGGCGTGGCTACCACGCTTCGGGCGCATGGCTTTCATTCCAGGGCTTTCGCCCAGTGCCGGGTGATAGATTCCGGAGCGGGCCTTGATCAGGTCCCCGACGGTGGCCCGTTTTTCCTCTGGTGTCAGCGATGGGGGGTTATCATCGATAGCAAGCTCACCCAGTGTTTTGGCCAGATCAATCTTCTCCCGTTCTACCTGGATGCCGAGCATCGCACTCAAAAGGCTCTTGCGCATGGAATGGCATTGAAACCTGCGCGTAATGTCTCCCCAGGCATCCACCACCACACCGTCATCTACTATCATAACTGCGGACGTATCGATCGAATCCGTATAGGCTTTGGCTTCAGCAAGCTTCTGCGGTGACCACCCCAGTAATTCAGGCCGGGTTGCTTTGGACCAGTTTTCACCTGGATAAAGAGACATTGGAGTACCATCATGCGGCACCCATTTGGGTGTGGTTTGACAGCCGGATACCAGTGCAACCACTAGAAGGCATGTGGAGAAACGCTTAAATATGAATATCCATGAACTGATATGATTTCTTCCTGCCATTGGAGCCTCCTCTGATGCATTTGACAACAGTGCGACCTAATTCTTGCCCTTGACAGAGCCAGATCCCTTGATAAGACTGTCGACCCTTGGTCGGCCGGTATAAATAATGTCACCGCTACCGGATATTTCTGCACGAAGAGATTCGGACACGGACAGATGACAATCTCCGGAGCCGGCAATAGAGACTGTGGCATGCCTCGCCTTCAAATTATGGGCGCGGATATCTCCCGAGCCTTTGACCGATGCTTGGAATTCATCTACCTCGCCTATCAAATCCATGGACCCGGACCCGCTAATTCCGGTGGTCATGCGCGAGGCCATGATGGTCATTGTCATGTCACCCGAGCCTTTGATGACAGCTTCAAAAATATCCGCCTCTATACGACCTTCTACGATAATGTCACCAGACCCAGATATGGATACACCTTTCAATTTGGGCATGTGCACATGATACTCAAGTGTCGTCGGTTTTAGGTTCACGGTTTCGTTGGAAATCGCGAGGGTGTTGCCATTGACCGTCGTTTTAATCAGCGATTGGATGTTGTCATCGGTCTTTATGGTGACGGCTGTTCTGTTGCCCCGTGTTACAAGAACGCGTCCCGCTCCCTTGAGGTGTATGCGGTCGAAGCCCGACACTGCCCTGGTAAGTGTCACAACAGTGCCAGATCCGGCGACACTTCCTATGCTGCAACTGTAAGGAACGCAAATAATGCAGCCTGAAAGCAGTCCGGTAAAAAAGGCGGCCATTGCCAGTATGAGGCAGATTACTTTTTTATTCATCTTTCCCTCCTTGCAATCTTTTCGATGTTCAATTTTGTGAATTGCTTTTTGGGCCCGGAGGATATTCTTGACGATAGAGATAAATCTCTTTTTTCAGTTTGCGATTGAGCCGTTTCAGGTAGTCGGCCTCTCTGCCGCCAAAACAACAAGACAGGTCCTTAGCAATCGATAAATTGAGACGGGCCTTGGCGCGATAATCTATTTGTTTGGTTGCTGATCGAACGGAAGTATGCATATTCGGCCTCTTTAGTTTTACTTCTTTTCGTTTTCTTCTTGGTCATTTTTATATACTATAGAGCAAACTTTATGCCATCGACGGATACCTTGATAATTTTAATGTAACGGAAGAAAAGATAATGTTCGACATTTGACAATCAGGCGTGATTTGCTATTGTGGAAAATACAATAAAGAGTAGTTTAAATATTTCTTGGGTCAAAACCTCCTCTTTAATCCTTGCCGATACAGAATTAACGCAATCTCGCCGGGCTCAGAAAAGTTAAGAGGCAATGTTTACGATTGATATAAGTGTTTTTCTGGAATGTTTACGGTCAAACAGGGCATTCAAAGGCCAGTCAATCATCTACCATGGAAGAGGATGAATAAAGTACCGTCTTCGAGAAGAAAGTGGATGTGTAGTGTTCGATTGTGAGACAGCCGGTGTTCGCTGGCGTGCAGTACATTTCGTAACGTCGGCTACTTTCTCTTATTCGTACCGCAGGGCCTTTGCCGGATTTGCTGTTGCACTGCGCAACGTTTTTATTCCTACAGCCATTACGACGGCCAGCAGGGACACGATTGTTGCAAAGATAAATGGAACAATTTCCAACTCTATGTGATGGGCAAAGTCTTGCAGCCATTTGCTCAGAGCCACGTAGGCGACTGACCAAGCGATCACATTGGCGAAAATGGTCAGTTTGAAAAATCCCAGTAGCATCAGGCGCATGATATCTGCTGAAGAGGCTCCGCAAGCTTTGCGGATAGCAATTTCCTTGGTCCGTTGTTCGCAAATGAAAGACGTCAAACCATACAGCCCCAAACATGAGAGCAACAGCGCAAAACCGGATGCAGCAAAGAAAAGCTCACCGATCTTTTCCTCGAGTGTATACATTTTTTTCAACTTGTCAGATAGAAAATGGGTGGCAATCGGGTAATCGGGTTCGATTTCTTTCCATGCCTTTTCTATGACCTTCATCGACTGGCCGGTATTGTCATCTGAAATTCGGATGTATGCCACCCGAAGCTGTTTCCTGTCGACTGTCAACATCAGGGGCGCAACTTTCTCGCGCAGGTTATTGTAATTAAAATCTTGTACGACCCCAATAATAAGGCCGTTATGCTGCCATCCTGAAACTTTTGTGCCGATCGGTTCATCCAGCCCCATCTGGTTGACCGCCTCTTGATTTACGATCATGCCCTTCCCGGAGGATTCCATCGCGAAGCTTTTTCCTGCGACCAACTGGATTCCCATTGTTTCGATAAAATCGGGATCGACTTTTGCGTAATGTATTAAAAAATCGCCCGGTTCCGATTTTCCCTCCCAATGGGTGAGGAGGGTCGATGGGCCTTCCCAGGTGAGCAGATCTCTCGCAGCCGTCACACCCGATATGTTCGGGTGCCGCAAAAGTAGGCTCTTAAAAGCATCGTATTTATCCTGCACTCTGCCGGTAAGGTCGGTAAATACGATATTCTCGGGCGAATAACCGGGATTCTTGCTGATCAAATAGTCCCTTTGGCTCAGAATCGTCAAAGAGGCTATGATCAGAACAATCGATGCAAAAAATTGAAAGGAGACGAGAATTTTACGCAGTAGCGGTTGAGTTGGTATACCGTAGTGCATCTGCCCCAGGGTCTCAATCGGTCTCATTGAAGCTAACAGGTACGCCGGATAGCTGCCTGCGGCCACTCCGGCTAAAATCGCCGTAAAGGCCATTGCAGTTAAAAGGCCCCAATGGGACTGATCATAGAGGACGAGGTCTTTAATTTCCGTCCAGCGATTAAAGGCCGGCAAAAATGCTTCAACAAGAGCGATGGCGATAATGAACGCGAGTATACTCAGAAACACGGCTTCGCCTAAGAATTGAACAATCATGTGAAATCTGGTGCCGCCAAAGGTTTTTCTCACGGTCACCTCAAGTGCCCTTTTTGCCCCCCGTGCGGTTTCGATGTTGACGTAATTGAAACAGGCAATGGCCAATATGCTGATGGCAACCAGTACCAACAAATAATGGAGATGCACATTGTATGGGGCGCACATGAAATCATATGCAAAATTCGATTGCAGGAAGACGTGTCGTAACGGTTGAAAATAAAGCGTATTCTTCGCCTCCGGCCCGATAATTTTGTCCAGATACGATGAATACTTTTGTTGAAATTCTGTTTGCGTGACGCCCTTTCGGAGCAGAACGTAGGTTGTAAAATTACTGTTATTCCAGTTATCAACATATCCCGGACGGGGGTAAAGGGACATTGGCAAAATCACCCCCAGTGGGATATGCGACCGTTTGGGAGCCCTGATAAGGGCCTGAACTGTGACATTACCAACGGAATGGACGAAGATGGATTTCCCTATGGGATCTTCATTGCCGAAGATTTGAAGGGCCACTTTTTGAGTAATAACAATAGATCGAGGATCCACTATGGCGGAATCGGGCGAGCCGCGAATAAATTCAAACGAAAACATTTTGAAAAAGGAGGGATCGGCAAAACAGATGGGTCCTTCCTTGGTCCACCGGTCCCCGTAGCGGATGAATGATTTCACAAAACGGGTGAAACTGGCGGCTTCTTCCACCTCCGACAGATCGACCTTTAAAGCGTTCGCCATCGGCAACGGATTCAGAGCCAAGGACATATTCCAAGCCGGTACCTCTCTGATAACCCTGTATATTCGGTCGGCATTCTCATGGAATCGATCGAATCGCAGATCGTCCCAGACAAACATCAGAATCATGATACTTGCGGTCATGCCGACCGATAGACCTGCGATGTTGATCAGCGCATGAAATCTGTTTCTGAAAATATTCCGTAAAGCTGTTTTGAAGGTGTTTGCGATCATCATCCCTTCACATTTTGGTAATTAATCCCGATTAATCATATGCTGATCCACGGGTTGTGGCCGTGGTGGAATGACCGCGCTGTTTGTAAGTGTCCTTTAAGTTTTCGGTAACAATGTGGCCATCGAACAGATGAATGACACGGTGAGCATAGTCGGCGTAGGTCGGAGAATGAGTCACCATAACCACCGTCGTGCCCTTCTCGTTCTGGTCGACGAGTAATTTCATGACGTCGTCTCCGTGGGTCGAATCCAGGTTACCGGTGGGTTCATCCGCCAGCATGAGTTTGGGTTCGGCGACGATGGCGCGAGCGACAGCGACGCGCTGCTGCTGACCGCCGGACACTTGTTGGGGATAATGTTTTTTGCGGGGAATGAGTGCCATTCTCTCCAAAACGTCATTGACCCGTTTTTTACGCTCGGGCGATGGTATTTTCAGGTAGAGAAGCGGCAGTTCCACGTTTTCGTACACGGTTAATTCATTGATGAGGTTAAAGCTCTGGAATACAAAACCGATATTTCCTTTTCGCAGAGTGGCTCTTTTACTTTCAGTAAAGTGAGATACCTCTTGATTCATAAAGAAGTATTTGCCAGCGGTCGGAATGTCCAGCATACCGGCCAGATGAAGAAAAGTCGACTTACCGCAACCGGAAGGACCCATGATAGCGACAAACTCTCCCTCATGAATCTCGACGTTGACGTTGTTCAAAGCGGTAGTTTCTATATCTGCTGTTCTAAACACCTTTGTCAAATTGTTGGTTTCAATCATGGCGTAAGCGGGATTCTTTTAAATGAGTGGCAGCTGGTCGCCCCTTCGATAGAGAGGCTTTTAACATGTGCTAAAGGCACACACTGGACATAGGTTTAACACTTTATCATCGAGATCTTGAGCAACAGGTATGCCAGTTGATCATTTTTCCCTATACGGTAGTTGATTTTAGTGGTGATTTTTTGATAATGATTGTCAGGTATTTCAAGCTTGCTGGGAAAGTGCTATATGTTCTTAAAAAAACTCTTGCTGGCTGAAGTGTGTGTATACAAATGATACAGTGAATGTCCGATATCGTACACCCCCAATCATTAAGATCGCCCTGACTACCAAAATTTCACTATCTATGATTCGGGCGCGTGATAATCCCGTCAACTATTCGTAGATCGGCACGGATTTAGCAGTCACCATATTCTAAATTCTCCTGAACAGTATCGTTGGGTTGTCTCCGTTAGCCACGTATTTTGAAAATAAAGGGTTATTCGATGGCTCGCAAAACAGGCAGAATACTGGTAGTTGACGACAATGAAGATTTGCTGCTGGCTGCCCGTCTTTTATTGAAGCAGCACTCCGTTCTGGTTCACACCGAGAAGAACCCCGATAAAATACCCTTTTTACTGCAGAATGAAAATTATGATGTGATCCTGCTTGACATGAACTTTACGGTGGACGCCACCAGTGGCACCGAGGGTTTCATGTGGCTGGAAAGAATCCTAAAGATCGATCCTGCTGCCGTGGTTATCTTGATCACGGCTTACGGTGACGTCGAAACCGCAGTCAGGGCCGTCAAAGCCGGTGCCACCGATTTCGTGCTTAAACCCTGGCAGAACGAAAAACTCCTGACCACTATCAATACGGCCTTGACTTTGCGTTTATCGCGTCTTGAGATCGACCGACTCCGATCCCGACAGAAACAGATGAGTGCGGACATTGATCAAAAATTTCACGATATGATCGGTACCAGTCCGGCCATGCAAGGCGTGTTTAAAACCATTGAAAAAGTGGCCGCCACCGATGCCAATGTCCTTATATTAGGGGAAAACGGCACCGGTAAGGAGCTTGTGGCCAGGGCGCTCCACCGACAGTCCTTGAGGAGAAATGATGTTTTCATCAGTGTCGACATGGGGGCTGTGGCTGAGAGCCTTTTCGAGAGTGAGCTATTCGGCCATGTGAAAGGCGCTTTCACCGATGCAAGGGAGGATCGCGCCGGACGCTTCGAACTGGCCTCAGGCGGGACTCTGTTTCTGGACGAAATTACCAACCTATCACTACCGATGCAGGCCAAACTGTTGAGTGTTCTCGAAACTCGCAAGGTCATCCGGCTGGGATCTAATGCACCGCGCAACATTGACATTCGGCTCATATGCGCCACTAACATGCCCATCTACGATATGGTGGTTAACAACGAATTCAGGCAGGACCTGCTTTACCGGATGAACACGGTGGAGATTTACTTACCGCTTCTGCGCGAGCGACGCGAAGATATACCGCTCCTGGCAGAGTACTTTTTAGGGCGCTATGCCAGAAAGTACAAAAAGCCGGTCGTGGGGATCGGTCTGGCAGCCATAAAGAAACTTGAGCGTTACCGTTGGCCCGGAAATATCCGGGAATTGCGCCACACGCTGGAACGTGCCGTTATCCTGTCGGAGGCAACCATGCTGCAGCCGTCCGATTTCCTCTTCCCTGAAATGGATACCAAGACCGAGGGCGTTGTATTTGAAAATTACAATCTAGACGATGTGGAGAAGACCATCATCCGCAAAGCCCTCAAGAAGCGTGAGGGTAATATCTCACAAACTGCCAGAGAACTGGGGATCACGAGAACATCGCTTTACCGCAGGATGGAAAAATACGGCTTGTAGGAATCAGATCGGGTCGCGATATCACCTGCAATTTGGTAGGGCTCAATGATTATCAAGAATTTTATCATAAATTGTTCCCTCCGTGTCGTCCTTCTCACAATCACGATTGGTCTTATTTTCTACTTTTTCTTGCAAACGGGATTTTTGGTGGTCGGGATTATTGCCAGCCTGGTTGCCGCCGTTCAGGTGATCTCTCTCGTTCGATATGTGGCCCGAACGAACCACGATTTGAATCGGCTTCTTGTTTCGATCAAGTATTCGGACTTTTCCCAGTCATTTACAAACAGTCTGAAAGGGTCCGGCTTCGAGGAACTGACAGCTTCGTTGAATGAGGTGATCCGTGAATTCCAACGCACGAAGCTTGAAAAAGAGGAGCATTTTCGATTTTTACAGACGATCATAGACCACGTGGGAATCGGTCTGGTGGCCTACCAGCCGGACGGCACGGTCGAGCTTTTTAACAATGCCGCCAAACGATTGCTCAAAGTCCCGACCTTGAGAAACATCCGAAACTTGAGCCCTAACGATCCAAAGCTGGTGGAAACGCTGCACAAACTTTCGCCGGGAGAAAACCGCCTCGTCAAACTCCAACAAGATGACGATCTTTTACAGCTCTCCCTATATGCCACTGGTTTTGTTTCGAAACAACGGCAACTGCTTTTAGTTGCCATGCAGAACATTCAGAATGAACTCGAAGAAAAGGAAATGAAGGCTTGGCAGAACCTGATTCGGGTGTTGACCCACGAGATCATGAATTCAATAGCGCCAATTGCTTCGTTGGCGTCAACAGCAAACGGGCTGCTATCGAGTGATTGCACTGTGGAACCCGCCGAGAATCGAAATGAAAGATTGAAGGATGTCTGCGATGCGGTGGAAACCATCGAAAAACGCAGCAAGGGGCTTATCGCATTTATTGAAAAATACCGCGAACTGACCCGTATCCCCCAGCCGCAGTTTCAAATCGTCAGGGTCGGTGATTTGGTCGAACGGGTGAAGAACTTGATGATTGACCAGATGGAAAGGCAATCGATCGCATTCGGCACCCGCATCGACCCTGTAACCCTCGAGATAACAGCCGATCCGGCCCTGATAGAACAGGTGTTGATCAATCTATGCAAGAATGCTGTGGAGGCGTTGAATACTGTTGAACACCCGCGGATCGACTTGGTGGCCGGCACCGGTGACAAGGGAACTCCACTCATAAAGGTAATCGATAACGGAAAGGGTATTCCCACCGAAGTATTGGAGCGGATATTCATACCCTTTTTCACGACCAAGCAGAGAGGGTCGGGAATCGGCCTCAGTCTATCGCGACAGATTATGCGTCTCCACAAGGGAACCCTGAGTGCGGATTCAACGCCGGGTGTATCGACGGTATTTACCCTGCGGTTTTAACCCAAAGGCGTGTCCGTCATCGACAGCATTCGCAAAGTAACGATCATCAACTTCTGGACACCATTATTTATTTAGCACGATTCAAAGTTGGCTCTCAAAGGCGTCGAGATGCGAATATGAGCCGTCCAGCAGGTTTGTGTAGACTTGGATGATATTGTCGTTGTTCGTTTGATCTAACAGATGCTGTATATCAGAAATATCTGTTCTTTCTATTATTACGCCGACATCAATCGCATCGTTGACTGATGTCAGGCCTTTTGCCACCAGATTATCGTATAGTTCCTGTAGCTCAGGATTGGCAAATTCCCCCAGACCCAATGCCGGATCATCGAGACCGAATTTCCCCAGGAGGTACAAAACCGCATCCGTATGGCGCTGCTCGCTTGCGGCGATGTTGGCGAAAATCTGGAGTCCCCATTCGTCAAACAATAGGTTATAGACGTCACGGGCGAGTTTTTCTTCTTCACGCATAAACAACAAGCCGTCGACTTCCTCTTGAGAAAGTATTTCGCTGCCGGTTTTTTTGCCCTTCCCTCCGGCCGTTACCGGAGCGGTAACGACGAATGTGAAAACCAATAAAATGGCCATCGCGGAAATGATTTTTTTCATGTTCAGCTTATCCTCCCTTGTTAATATTATGATTGTTGCCCACGTTTAATTTCTGTAACGAATCAAGATAAAAAAGGTTACATAGTTTTTGATTGCTCACGGGAGCCCAATAATTTTATCAACTTAAATTAGGACGTTGAATTGGAGAGAACCAACGCCTATAGTATGCATACAGTTCGTCCATTAGCCCGACCATTTCATGAAATCTTTTCACCGAGCGACCAAAAGTAAGCTATATCGGAGCGTTGGTCAAAAACATAAACCGTATAACCCAGGGACACTTTGTATCTCCTCAAGATCTAATGAAAGAGCTGAAAAGATTGCACCCTTCGGGTCAACCGGAGGCTCTCATGGCCGGCGTTATTCGAGTATCGCGGTAGACTGACGGCAGCATCACCTCGAAATGCCTAAGTCATAATAGCCCCCAATTGATGAAAATTCCGGGTTAGGTTTGGTACCTATGGTACACCAGCCAGCGAGAAAAGGAGGCGAAATGCTGAAACATGCCTGTATGTCATTGATTATTCTTACACTTGTTTTTCATTCGCATGAGGCTGTCGCCGCGGAAAGCAAGGAATTGCGCAAACAGCGCCAGGACGCCCAGAAAGAACGCCAAGCAAGCAAGAAAGAGCGCACCACTGAAATCAACGAGGCCACAAAATCCTTCAGAGAGTTTGCCCGTGAGCTCAAGGTGGAATACCAGGAAAAAGTGAAAGAACTGGATGTCGAATTTGAACTCAAACGTGTGGAACTCAAGGCGGATGCGGATGAAAAAGTGACCGTTGCCGAGGCTGAATACCAGAAGACGGTGACAAGCATGTTCATCAACCCTGGCCTTCAATCCGATGAGGAGGCCTTAAGTAAGATGCAGGCTGAAGGAAAGGCGTACGCGGATGAACTTTTTGCTTTACGGAAAGCATCAGCAGAAGTGCTCCACAAGGAGAAGGTTGAGACCGAGAAGCGAAAAAACGAAATTTTGTCGGAACGGGATCAGATCGCATTGGACAAGGCCGCTTCACTCGGCCTGACAAAAGATTATGCGCCCATCCTCGCAAACCCCATCGGAGACGGACTTACCAAACAGGAGGAGCAGTGGAACGATCAGGAGAAAAAAGAGGTCGTAAAGATCAAAGAGAGGAATCAATATACGATCAGCGAGTTCGCGTATGGCGCCAGGCTGCGGGAATGGGAAATGCAGAATATGAACGAAGATTTCGAGCTGGAGTGGCGTGAAAAAAAGGAGGATCATGCGCTCGGCACGGAACAGATATTTTACAATGCGTTACTCATGCAAACGGCCCAGAGCGGGGGAACCGGCCAGCAGGAGTTCGTATCCAGAATGGCGGAAATCAACAAAGAAAAACAATTGATTAAGATCAATTACAAAAAGATCAAGGATCAGAACAGAATCAAACGCAGGGAGGAAAAAAAGAAGATTCAAGGACGATGAATAGATGTCATGAAATTTATGGGATAATCATGGTGATATGATGGGCAGTGTAATTGACAGGAGCTATTTTCAAGAATTGGCTGGTGCCGACTCTCGGGACGTGTGTCGGAGGGCCCCGTGCCGATACGACGATGCGACAAAATCCTACACCTTGTCCGTTTGGGGAGACGAATTCACGGTCTGCCCTTTTGACAATAAAATAATGCAATGTGGTGACAAACCGGCTGAGATCGATAACCTTCTCGGGCTTTTCATTGTCTATTGTCTCCTCAAATGCAAAGACCTGAAGGTGTCAAACGAATGGATCTCCGAAAAAGACCTTCCAGGCGGTGTCACCTTTTTTCGGGGGCCGCATGCCATACCGACGGGACTAATTTCAAGTAAATATAACCGTGACCTTGGCGGATTCGGGGAAAGATGCCGACAGCTGCATGGCATTCCCCTCGAAATGGCTGATGGCGCCTATTTTTTTTCAATCACCCCCCGAATTCCCGTTGCCGTTCTGCTCTGGGATGGCGATGAGGATTTTTCTGCTGAATCAAAGGTGCTCTTCGACCGGAGCATCACAGAACACCTGACCCTCGATATCGTCTTTTCTCTGGCTGATATTGTTTGCAGAAGGGTGGCCGGGATTCCCAACGCTTCATTCTGACATCAATAAATTTTCCCACTAAAATTAAGAGAAAACGCTAAAAACTTTCTTGACAAAAAGTCAGACGGTAAATATTATGAGCATAAGCTCATAACAGCAAAAATTAGTAATCCTGTATTGGGTTAACCGAAAAAGCCTAGTTTGAAATGTCAACGAAGCGAAGGAGGTAATACCATGCCAAATTTCAATCGGACCGGTCCAAAGGGACAGGGGGCCAAAAGCGGACAGGGTTTGGGTCAATGTGGCGGATCAGACCAAGGAGCGCGTTCTGGTGGTAAACCAAGGGGAAAAACACAGCAAAAGCGTGATCGCAGCCGGGCCTGCCGCCGTGATGGCTCGGGACGCGGTGGAGATGAAAACCGTGGGCAGAAACAGACCCACAATTATAGTCAATCGGAACTGCTGCCAGAGGGAGAAGATATCCCGCAGCCTGGAGGGGGCACCGAATCAAAAAATCGTCGAGGACGTCGCTGGTAGTGGTTCCATTTTCCCCACTGAATCTCGTTGTACTGGCCAGGCAACGGCTTTTATGGCCCCTGTTTGGCGAAATGTTCGGGGCGAGAGAGTTGTCTAAAATTAATGAGCATATACTCTTTATCTTGACAGGCCGTGCTGGATATAATAATGGGCATATGTTCACAAAAAAGGGAGTGTTGTCCTCTCGGCGGCACTCCTGGAAAGGCAAGTTGGAACATGGATAAAATTGCCATCAGCAGTGAAGGCCCTGGCCTCGAAGATCGCGTCGATCCGCGATTCGGACGTGCGGCCGGTTTTGTCATCGTCAATCCCGCGTCCCTGGAATCCAAATATCTCGATAACGGTGATGGGCAAGTACGGGCCCAGGGTGCGGGAATTCAAGCCGCCGAGACGGTTGCCCGTGCCGGGGTCGCAGCGGTGTTGACCGGCTATGTCGGTCCCAAAGCCTTTCGGGCTCTGGCTGCTGCAGGGATCCGTGTGGCCCAGAACTTGGAGAACATCAGCGTCCGTGAAGCCGTTGAACGGTACAACAGCGGAGAACTCACGTGGGCCCAGGCATCTCAGGCCAAGGGAAGGGGGCGGGGCAGATGAAGGTTGCGGTTGCCAGCGGCAAGGGCGGCACAGGGAAAACGATGGTTACCGCTTCCCTGGCGGTCAGTTGGAATTCACCTGTTACCGCCGTAGACCTCGATGTCGAAGAACCGAACCTGCATCTGTTTCTGCAGCCGGAATTGTCGGGCTCTCGGCAAGCGTTTATGGAAGTGCCGGAAGTCGATGAAAGCCAGTGCACCTACTGCCGCGAATGCGCTGAAATGTGCCAATTCAAGGCGATTTCAGTACTAAACAACCTCGTCCTGTTATTTCCGGAGATGTGCCACGGTTGCGGCGGTTGTATGGCCGTTTGCCCGGAGGGTGCCATCTCGTCGGGATCGCGAACTCTTGGGAAAATTTCCTGGGGCAAGGCCGGGACGATTGGTTTTCTCATGGGAAAACTGCGTGTGGGT
The DNA here is from genome assembly GCA_963848135.1 of uncultured delta proteobacterium. Classification (GTDB taxonomy): domain Bacteria; phylum Desulfobacterota; class Desulfobacteria; order Desulfobacterales; family SG8-13; genus JARFQH01. Next base: position 28,374 of record CAWKCK010000003.1, on the reverse strand, counting down.
GAAGCCATGAGTCCGCCGCTGATGAAGCAGGTTCTGGATTGCCTGCAAAAAACGGCGGGTTTCCATGGCTCGGCCGATGTGTTGATCGATGCACCGCCAGGCGTGAGCTGCCCGGCGGTCAGTGCTGTTATCGAAAGCGACCTTATCCTTTTGGTCACCGAACCCACCCCTTTCGGGGCTTTTGATCTGCGATTGGCGTATCATGCTTTCAAATCGCTGGGAAAACCGATGGGAGTGCTCGTCAACCGTGCCGGGATCGGTGATGACCGGGTCTATCACTTCTGTCGAGAGGTCGGACTGCCCGTATTTGCTGAAATCCCTTATGATCGGGCTATTGCCGAAGCCTATTCTGACGGTAAGGTTATCGCCGAATCCTCTAAAGAATTGGGAGCACTTTTCGCTCAGCTGGCCAATACGCTTCAGCAAGCCGTTCACCGGGACCCGGAGATCAATTATGCATGAAATCCTGGTTATCAGCGGAAAAGGCGGTACCGGAAAAACATCCCTCACCGCAGCCTTTGCCCACATTAGCAGGGACGCCGTCTTGTGTGATCTCGATGTGGATGCGCCGGATCTTCATCTCATTCTGCGGCCCGAACTGTCGGATCAGGTGCCGTTCATCTCTGGCGCCGAAGCCCGCATCCGGATAGATCAATGTGATGGTTGTGGGACCTGTGCCGACAGGTGCCGTTTTCAGGCCATACACGCCGATGGTAACCTTTTTAAAGTGGATCCGATCCGGTGTGAGGGGTGTCGTGTCTGTGTTCGTTTTTGTCCAGGCGATGCCATAGATTTTGTCCCCAAGAAATGCGGGCATTGGTCTCTATCGGAAACCCGGTTCGGTCCCTTGGCCCACGCGCAGCTCTATCCCGGTGAAGAGAACTCCGGAAAACTCGTTGCTCAATTACGCCAAGAGGCTAAAAAAATGGCGGAATCGAATGGGATTTCGCTGATACTTTCGGATGGACCGCCAGGGATCGGCTGCCCGGTGATCAGTGCTGTTACCGGTACCGGCCTGGCGGTTATTGTTACAGAACCGACGCCATCAGGGATCCATGATCTTCGCCGCGTGGTGGAATTGTGTCAGCATTTCAATGTTCCGATGGCCGTTATCATCAACAAGAGTGATCTTAACTCAATAAAGGCAGATGAAATTCACTCGTTCTGCGAAGATAGGGGCCTGCCGCTAGTGGCCGAACTGCCTCACGATACCATGTTTGTCGATGCTCTGGTTAAGGGCCTCGCCATTACTGAATTTTCCAATGGCCATGCATCACAGCAGCTTCGAACGGCCTGGTCAAAAATCCTGAACCTTTTGGCGCTTCCAGAAGCCGCCTGAGTGCAAGTCGAATCATATCAATTTTCTTAACGCCCTGGACGCAGGTCATTGTAAATACTTCGGAAGAATGATCATTACACGCGGGGCAAACCTGCAGGAGGAAAAATGAACTCAGCTTTAATCGCCGTACCATCAGAGCAGCCCGGGGGGCTTGAATCCGCCCTTGGTGCTCATTTCGGACACTGTGACATGTACACGCTGGTTTCGGTTGAAGACGGGCAGATCCGTAAAGTGGATGTCGTGCCCAATGTACCGCACCAGCAGGGGGGATGCATGGCACCTGTTCAATACCTGGTCGAAAAAGGGGTCAACCAACTCATTGCCGGAGGTATGGGTCTGAGGCCGTTGATGGGCTTCAACCAGGTTGGCATCGATGTTTACTATGGGGGGAATATGATGACGGTTGGAGAGGCCATCCAATCCATTATCGATGGTAAACTCACGCAGTTCCGACAGGAACATACCTGCGGTGGTGGTGGGCACTGACCCAGACAAGTGTCGGCCCCAATAGTCTCCGTAGACACCATGGGCACCTTTGCGAATAGAAAAATAGAGGATCGAATCGATGCCGATATATGAGGTTATATGCCATGAATGCCGTTTTAGCGGAGAATTACTTGTTTTGAAGCCCGATGATCCATTGGTGTGCCCCGCCTGTGGAAGCCGTGGCGCGCGAAAATTGATGTCGACGCCCAGCAGTCTTACCGGGCGAACCGCACCGTCTTTGCCCGGTGCCGGAGATACCGGATGCTGCGGCAGGAATCCGCTCGAGGCTTCCTGCCGTGGGCCCGGTTCTTGTTGCGGTAAGACAGGATGAGATAAAGACCGGGGAACGATGGGCTTGAAGGGATAGAGAGCATATGCACATAGATTGTCATGCGCAATCACTTATTCAATGAAAAATGGACATGAGATGCTAAAATCGTTGTCAATCCTATTGATATCTGAGCGGCAGGAAAAACTGTCCGGTTTTACCGGGGCGCTCCAAAAAGACAGCGACGTGGATTTGCTGGCAGCCACAACGCTCGAGGATGCCATCCACTTGGTAGACTTCCATGCGCCGGCACTTATAATAGTGGATGAGCAGGTGGAAGGTTTTGCAGGGTTGGATTTGGTTCGGCGCCTTATCGAAGTGAATGCCTTCGCCAACACGGCTGTTTTGAGCGCCTTAACCGAAAAAGATTTTCATCGCTGCAGTGAAGGCTTGGGTATTCTCACCAAGCTCCCGATTCATCCGGGAAAAAAAGACGCCCTTAGACTGCTTGATTTGCTCCAGCAACTGAGGTCAACTTAATTTGAGCGATTGTCGAGGTTGCCACAGATACAAGGAAGATGTCGTTCCGCTATAGTCAGGCTATGCGGGACGGCATATGACGCCGTAGATGCGGTAAGATCGGCAATCCCGACGGGTTTCAAATTTCATAATCGAACTTTAATAGAATTCCTTTATAAATAAGGCAGTTACCACTTCATTTAAAATTTGAAACGCTCACTTTAGGGTCAAATACCTGACCCAAATATTTCTTATCGTAATTTTTCAGGTCTTGACGATTCCCATACCTATATTTCCTCCATTGACCTGTCATCGAATCCGACTTATCTTTTCCTATCGATTCAACGACATCAAGATGTATGGCCCGATTAGATAATGTTCAAAATATTTTCAGGGATTGGTTTAACCATCCGGAGCGGGTCCCCCACTATTTCATCATTGTGTTTCCGATGTTTCTTAAAACATGATCGTCAATATTCACCCAAATTTAAAGGAGGAAACCCATGTTCTGTTATCAGTGTGAACAGACCGCCAAGGGCACTGGATGCACCATCCAGGGCGTTTGCGGCAAAAGTCCTGAGGTGGCCACTCTTCAGGACCTGCTTCTCTATACCCTTATGGGGCTGTCCCAGGTCGCCGTTGAAGGCCGCAAGGTGGGGGTATCCGATCCCGATGCCAATCTTTTTACGGTAAAGGCCGCATTCTCAACCCTCACCAATGTCGATTTCGACCCGGCCAGATTTATCGACTTGATCCATCGGGCTGTGGAAAAACGCGACAAACTCAAAAGCAAGGTCAACGCGGCCGGCGGAAATGTCGAGTTTGCCGCAGGGGCGGCAACGTTCACCCCTGCTTCTTCCTTAGATGATTTGGTCAAGCAGGGAGAGCCGTTAGGGTTACATTCATACCCTGCCGATGACCCCGATATCCTGTCCCTCAAACATACTGTGCTTTTCGGAATAAAGGGCGTCTCTGCCTACGCAGAACACGCGCAGTTGCTGGGCCAGTCAGATGACAAGGTGTATGCTTTTGTTCACGAAGGACTGGCGGCTATTCAGAGAAATGACATGGGGTTACAGGAATGGGTCGCCATGACCCTTAGGTGCGGAGAGGCTGCTTTACGGGCCATGGAGCTTCTGGACGCTGGGAATACGGGTATTTACGGCCACCCCGTTCCAACCAAGGTACCGCTGGGTCACAAGAAGGGAAAAGCGATCCTGGTATCCGGGCATGATTTAAAGGATCTTGAAGAGCTTCTCAAGCAGACTGAGGGAAAGGACATTTACGTATACACCCACGGCGAGATGCTTCCAACCCACGGCTATCCCAAGCTGAAAAAATACAGTCATTTCTATGGCCATTACGGCACAGGCTGGCAAAACCAGATCAAGGAGTTTCCCAATTTCCCGGGTGCCATCCTGATGACGACCAACTGTATACAACGGCCGAAGTCCGATTACACCGCCAACATCTTCACCAGCGGCATGGTCGGTTGGCCCGGAATTCCGCATATTGCAGACATGAACTTTACACCCGTTATCGACAGGGCTCTGGCTCTTGGCGGCTTTCAGGAGGATAAAAACGGGCAGGAGGTCACGGTCGGTTTCGCAAGAAATGCCGTATTAGAAGTGGCGGACAAGGTGATTGCGGCGACAAAAGCCGGAGACATTCGGCATTTCTTCCTGGTGGCCGGTTGCGATGGCGCCAAGCCAGGGAGAAATTACTATACCGAATTTGTTGAAAAAGTTCCTAATGACTGCATCGTCCTTACGCTGGCCTGCGGCAAATATCGTTTTTTTGATAAAAACTTGGGAGACATCGGCGGTATTCCGCGACTGCTGGATGCAGGTCAGTGCAATGATGCTTATTCGGCCGTTCAGATCGCATCGGCGCTCGGTAAGGCATTCAATGTTGGTGTGAATGAATTGCCGCTTTCCCTAATTATCTCGTGGTATGAACAGAAAGCGGTCTGCGTGCTCCTGGCCCTCCTTCATCTGGGAATCAAAGGGATCCGCCTGGGGCCCTCTCTACCCGCGTTTCTGACACCGAATGTACTGGACACGCTCGTAAAGAACTTTGACATTAAACCCATTTCTACCGCGGATGAAGATCTGCAGGCGATTTTGGGATAAGCGTAGGCTATGGCAATAGTCGAAATAGGGTAATGCCCGGCCTGGCAGGTACAATAAGAACAACAATCACTAAAGGAGGAGTTCAAGATGAGAAAGGGTTTGGTTTTCATTGGAATACTGGTTTTCAGCTTTGGAATTGTCATTGGTGCATCGGCAGAAGATACACTTATCGAAACTGTTGCTAACGGCTGTAAAACGGAAATTGATTCGTATTGCAAAGATGTTACTCCTGGAGAGGGGCGAATACTTGCCTGCCTTTACGCCCGGCAGGATAAGCTGTCAGGTAAGTGCGAATTCGCCCTTTACGATGCGGCTGTCCGGCTTGAGCGCGCTGTCGCCGCTTTGAGTTATGCCGCTAACGAGTGCGAAGATGATCTGGACAAGTACTGCAGTGGTGTAGAAATGGGTGAAGGTAGGCTCCTCGAGTGTATAGATAAAAATGACGCCAAGGTGAGCTCGCGTTGCAAGCAAGCCCTGAAAGATGTTGGGTTAAAGTAGGGTAAAACGAGTCCGTAAAGCAGCGCGTGAAAAACTTAGCCCACGCGTTGCTTTTTTATATCTCAGGTTGATCGGTTCTGGGTTCAACATTCTGGGTTAAAAGCCTTAAACAGCTTTCATCAAAATAATACTGGCTTCATAGTGTTTATAAAACCGTTCTATCCAAAGGGGTATGTCGAATATTCCGGATCTTGCTCGATAGTGTATGCTGTATCTATTGGTTCTAACCCTTAGACCTTGAACCCTGAACCTGCAACCGATCAGGTTAGGTATATTACTATGGATAGACAGCTGTCGTTATTTTTTCCCCGTACACAAAAAGATATCCATACTTCCAGGAAGGACGATTTGTTTAAGATTGCCAAATGCTATTCACACAAATCAGCTATTGCGTATACATAACCGGTTTATACAATGTTTCAAAGTTGGTAGTTGATAAGGAATAGCATAATGAAAACTTCACCAGGAGTGTTACGCGATTCGGTCGAACGATAAGTTGTGCGGTTTTTCTATGGCCTTATCTCAACAACCGTACCATTTGGCACTAATCTGAAGATCTCCTCCATTTCTTGGTCTGTAACTGCAATACACCCTTTCGTCCAGTCAACCTCTGCTTGAGAAGCACCAACCCACGAGAATCCATTTTTGATGCCATGGATCATTATATCTCCGCCCGGAGAAACACCAAGTTCCTTTGCCCGCATATTGTCTTTCTCGTTTGGATAGGAGATATGAAGAGACAGGTGATAACCGCTGTCCCTGTTTCTTGAATCGATGATGTAGGTTCCCTCCGGGGTTTTGTTATCGCCCTGCCTTTCTTTTGGACCAACCGGGTTACCCCCCAGGGCTATTTTGTAGGATTTGATCACTTCGCCCTTTGAGAGCAACGTCAATTGTCGCTCTTTCTTTTCTATCAGAACTTTATCTGCCGGTTCCGTCCGGAGTGCAAAAATCTTTTGTTCGCGCGTTTCAATCTTTTCTTGCAGTATAATTATCTCATTCTCTTTGCTTTTAGCCTCTTGCCGGGAAGTCTCAATCTGTGTTTGCTGCGTAGCAATTATTTTATCCTTGATGATGACATTATGGATTTGAAATATCATCATCTGGCTGTCCCGCCTGTATTCACTATCCGGGTAATCCCTTACGAGTTTCTGAAAACATTCCAGAGATTTCTGATAGTCTTTTTGTCCGTTCCTGGGATGGGTATAAATAATACCCATCTCGAAGAGAACTCTGTCCGCTACCGCGGGATATTTATCAATAATTTGTTCGTATTTTATCAGAGAAGCCTCGTATTTTTCCTGGTTGAAAAAATCATTTGCCTCCTGGAAGATTGGTCTGGCCTGATGTTTTTCATCAATGTAACTGCATCCGTATATAAGAATTGGTGTTATCATTATACAGACGAAGAAAAAGCGAAGATACTCGCTTCTCCCGCTCTGCCTTCTATCCGTATACGTCTTTGTGATTGTTAATAATGTGCTTGATGATCGCAAAGCCAGTCCTCTTCCAGTTACTAAGGAAGTCATTTCCTACCCGACACGATATCTCTTCCGAGAGCGTTGATTAAGGATTTAGAATTACTACATGTCGGGTGGCTTACAGCCCCATTAGTATATCCGAGAAATTTACCATGTTAAACGGTGGAAATAAAAGGAAGTGGAGGGTCTTAAAACCTTGCCACTTCCTTTCGATTTACTTATTCATTGACTTCTTAAAAACTGCATCAGCTTGTTTTGCTTTTTCTTCTGCGATTCTTTCCTTTTCAGCAGCGATTCTCTCTCTCTCCTTTGCCCTCTTTTCAGCTTCCTCAGCTCGGGCCACTGCTTCATTCGCTTTTAACATGGCCTCATCGGCTGTTGCCTTGGCAGTCTGCGCATCTTGAGCCGCCTGATCAGCTTTCGCGCCAATCGCTTTTTCCCGAGCCTGCACCTGCTCAAGGTCACCCTTTGTTGCGCAACCCACTACAGCAATAGCGAGAGCAAGCATCATTGAGATCACCAAAAGACTCTTCTTCATAATATAGTCACCTCCTTTCTTTTCAGTTTGCCTTACAATAATAGCGACTGTAAAATTCCGCGTCACTTCACAAAAAATATTCACGTTGGTCACTAACTTGTTGAAAAAATGCAACTCTTTTCGAGTTGAAGTACAACCATTTCTTGATTTCTTAATGCAGGGTCGCCTCTGGCGATGGAGGGCGATAATTCAACAATTTATGAGGCTTGAAACTGCAAGAAAAGGAGCAATTGGTTATCTTTCCTTGATAGGCTCAACCAATATACCGTCTATTTCCAAATCGATTTTCAAGCGTTTTCCCGCGTCTTTGGCCTCGCTCATATTATTGAAAGGGCCGGCGAGAACACGATGCCTATCGCTCTTTGACAACACCCTTGCGGGAATTTGTGGACCCTGATGGTTAATAATTGCGGCAAGCCTCAGAGCGTCAACCTTGTCACGCAAAATGGCCGCCAGAACATACCATCCGTCCGTTTTGAGTTCCGGTATTTCCGGTTTGCCATACAACTTGTCCGGGTGCTTGAGTTCTATGGTTTCTGTAACAACCGTTTCTCTTCCATAACGGATCTCGAATATGGGTACAGGGATCCCGCGGGACTCGGCCACCGCTTTTTTAACCTTTTTCCAGTCAAGCGCGTGTCCTGACTTTTTTTCAATATTTCTCAATTTTACATATGCTTTCTTCAATTCAGTGGTGCCTGATTCTTCAAAGGGCGTATGAACTTCTATGTAAACTATTCCATCACGTTGGCCAACGAGATAAGGTTGGTTAACAATGTTTACAGGTGTTTTTACCGGGGTGTTTTCGAAAAGTCTCTTTATGTCTTCCGGAAATAGTCTTATGCAGCCAGCGGTTGCCCTAAGGCCGATACTGGCTGGTTTATTAGTACCATGGACCAAATAACCTGACTTACTTAAATAGAGGGCGTATTCTCCCAATGGATTTAAAGGCCCCGGTGGTACTTTAGCCGGCAGAGGATCTCCGTTTTTCCTATGGTCTTCAGCAATCGAGGCGGGCACATACCAGGTCGGCCGGAACTTCTTGCGATTTACATACATTTGGCCCATGGGAGTGGGCCGCCTTGTGGTACCGACACCGACCGGGTAGGTCGACACGGCCAATAGTTTACCATTTCCTTTAAAATAAAAGAGCCTCATAGCGGCTAAATTAATCACGATACCTTTTCTAAGGGTGTCTGGCAGTATAAAGCTCAGAGGCAACAGGATACGCTCTCCGGCCTCAGGCACCCATATATCTATCCCCGGATTAGCTGCACTGACTGTATTGATTCCCAAGCTAAAGTGTCTCGCAATATCCGGCAGCGTGTCCTCCTTTTCAAGTCTGATGATCGCCAAACGGCCAAGGACGTCATCTTCTTTTTCAACAATAAAGTCGTTTCGTTCGATCTTTTCCTCCAGGTGGCTTGGAAGAGGCGGAGATTTAACCAGAAAATCCCTCATATCAGCGCAACCTTGCAAAGATAAGATGAACATCAAAAGAATTGTAAGATGAAGCCTATTAGATAAGGGGGACAGGTCAATGATCATAATTTCAGCAAAACTGGATCGTATTTACAAGCAAGGATTAATTCCATCGCAAAATCAAATAACACGCTACCCAATAATACATACCAAGTATCGTCGGTATATTCAAATTAGTGAATGTTATTTTGCGAGATTTCAGATTTCATATGCGCGCACGCCACATTTGTATAATAATTTCCCGGGAAGAAAGGGGTCGCACCTTAATTATTAACTATTGATAATGAGCTTTTTCATTAAAGTCGCTTTATAGGGGCTTTTGCGACTTTCTGCAAAAAACGTTATCTTCGTAATCAGACGAACAGGTGTTGCTCAGATGGCAAGGCCATTAAGAAATCAGTATCCGGGTGCTTTTTAGCCTGTGGTGCATCGCGGAAATGCGGGATCGAATCTATTCAAAATCGTAAGAGATCGGGGAAAATTCTTAGAATATTCATGGCAGGCAGTGCAGCGATAAGCGATCAAGGTGCTTACCTATTGCCTGATGACCAATCACTATCACCTTTTGTTCGAAACCCCGCATCCGAACCTGAGCCTGGCAATAGAATGGATCAATGTTAGATATGCTGTGTATTTTAATCGTAAACGAAGGCGCTCTGGGCATTTGTTTCAGGATCTGTGTACCATAAAAGATTTTCTTTAGATAATCATACCGCAATTTATGGTTCCTTTTTCCCGCATGGAATCCGGCACTTGCATGTTCGTATTCGGGATGCTGTATTCCTATGATTTGTATCTCATTGTGGTATAATGGGCATATCATGAATAAAGGGTGAATTGAGTAGTGGATACAAAAACTATGGAACTTATCGATTATGTTAAATATAACTCGAGTTGGTTTCGTCCTTTTCCTGGTGGTCTTGTGTGTGAATCTTATTGGCTGCGGAGGTGGTGGTGGCGGGTCGGGTGAGAGTATTGGCGGATTCCCCCCCGTAGATGGCAATGCCACCGGCGGGGAACGCAACGCGGTCTGCCTTTCTGGCACGAGCACAGGGGAAGTCGTCCGGCCACAGTTTATAATGAACCTTACGGGTCAAACCAGTTGGTATGCGTCTCCGATTGTCGCTGATCTGGACGGTGATGGGGAAAAAGAGCTCATCGCCGCTTATTATTCAATATATGTCTTTGGCAGTGATGGAACGCTCCTTGACCGTGCCGACGAGGGTAGCGGCCGTGTATACGCGCCTCATGTCGTGGTTGACCTCGAAGGCGATGGTATCACCGAAATCGTTTGTGGCAATAGTCAAGAAGTCTATGCTTATGAATGGCGAAACAGTCGTCTGGTTATCAAAGCCGGCTGGCCGGCAGACACGACGACGGCGGGAGAATCTCCGGAAGTGCGGGGGCTGGCCGCTGCCGATCTGGACGGTGACGGGCTTATCGAAATCGTCGCCACGACCACTCAAACACAGAGCACGGCTGACGGCGGCGCCCAGGTCTTCGTGTTTGCCAGTAACGGCAGTCTCTATCAGCCCTTTGGGCTGAGTTTTCCAGCCTGGCCGCGTTACAATAATTTTAGCGGCGTGGGCGGCGACGCAGACCGTAACGGACAGGGGCATTCTGGTTTCGGTTGCTATGGACTCAACGTGGCAATCGGTAATATCGACGATGATGATGACCTGGAGATTCTCGTTACCTATGACAACCACCACATCCAGGCTTTTGACCACGACGGTGTCGCCATCGATGCCTCCCCATGGTTCACCAACCGCTCAAACCAGTATTTGAACAACCGCCTCACCTGGGGGCAGTTTATCCGCTGGGCCGATCCCCAGGTGGAGGAGAATCACTACCACCTGCACACCGGCGATTGGCCGCATCCCAGCGTTCAGGAATGGCTTCAGTGGACGGCATCGCCGCCGAATATCGTCGACCTGGACGGCGACGGTCAGAATGAGGTTGTCGGTGTCCCCAATATTGAAAAGTACGTACCTTACAGACCCAGGCCTATGCCATCATGGTTCTGGAGGGCGCCCATGGCGATGGAAGCCGGTCGGCCATGCGTAAAATGGGGTGGGAAACCCTACCCCGAGGGGCATCGCCCATAGCGGTCGCCGGATGGTATCCACCGAATGGCATTCCGGCACCGGCCACGGTCAATATCCAGGGCGACAACCTCCCGGAGATCGTCGTTTCCTTGAACGATGGTTTTGTCCGCGCTTATTCTTCCGATGCGATTGAGATCTGGCGGTACAACTTCATGCATGGAAAGACGGTCATGTATGCCTCCGAATCCACCGTAGCCGATCTCAACCAGGACGGCTCCCCGGAGATCGTGTTTTCAACATACGGGGATCCGAATGTGGCCGACTCCGGCTATTTGGTGATATTGGGCGCCGACGGCAGTCTCTTGCATGACATCACGCTTCCCAATCCCGGCTATAACGGTAACGGCAATGGTGCGCCGGCCGCACCGGCCATCTACGATCTCGATGGCGACGGCCAACTCGAGATCTTCGTCCAAACCTTTGATCATGGTATGGATGTGTTCACGGTCCCGGGATCGGGATCCAATTGCATGCCGTGGCCCACAGGGCGCGGCGGGCCTCTGCGCATGGGCCAACCGAACAGCAATGATCTCTGACGTTCATCTGCAGCGGCATCGATGATTCACATCTCTAAAGGGTGTTAAAACGTCATGAGCGCGGGCAAGACATGGAAAAATCTGACGAAAAGCGGAGTTTATGTGTGATAAATGAGCATTTTTATGAAGATTTTAACACCATATTGTCAAGTGCAATCGATTTTCAACAGTCTGCTAATGTACGGTCCTATTTATTCAACCCATAGCGATTTGTAATCGAAGTTGGACGTTCCGATAATATTGAATTTTATAATTTCAAAATTCGGACTCAGGTCAAAATCTTTTGGTGTAATCTGGGTATAATGTCGCATTATTAAACCGCCGCCATAGGGATTCTCCCCGCTAAACCCATCATTGTTGGCGCGCGGTGCAAGGGCCGGCACGATGGGATAACCGACGCTCTGAAAAGCCTGAGCGATCATGCCCGAACAAATGACTTCGTAATCGTTGCAATTACCAAGGCAAGCTCTAATCATGTGGTTGCTACGGGGTTTCCAGACGGAATTTAGCGCCATCATTGCGATGGCGAGTATATTTTGGTCGTCATAGTGCATACCCAATTTGCCTATGAGCTGTCCTAAGACCTGGTTTACGTCTGATTCAGTGATTCCATAGGGTCTGCAAAGACGAATGTTATGATCTTTGTATTTTTTCAATGAGGAGGCAATGACACCCTCACCGGAGAAAGCCTCTATCAACATACAATCCGCATCATCTCCATATCTATTCAGGTATAGATCTCTGTCGATACGATCAGAGTGTATCAATGCGTTGCCGACATAAATTGCCGAATGACTCCAATGACTGTTCGTAAGTAATTTTACGATCCGGCTCATCTCAGATCGGCCTTCAACCAACAAAACATCACCCGGCTTTATTACCGCATAAAGTTTGTGCATATTATTATATACGCGATGCTCGTAACTTTTTCGTGGTTGCTCTAGTTTATTTAAAACGATCTGTCTTATATGCGCAGATATAGATTTCATGGATTTAACATGTGATTGTGTCATCAATTTTGCGTTGATAGACATTCGTTAGAAGCGGATTCAAAATACCATGAATTAACGGCAGTTTTTCGTTAGACGGCACCTTGCCCCCAAATCTGATTTAAGATTTGAGGCTTTCTACAGCCAACAGAGAATCAGGCCCTTGCATGTGAAGTGATATAGCGGGTAATAAATGCTCTTGCGTGATTTCTCTCAAAACTAATCACGGCGAGGTTTAATCCGGTTTATGTATTTCATTTTATCCACCTCAGACTTTCGAGTGATAGGTTCTGTAGAATAAGTCGGAGCAATAGTTGTTAACTTACAGATTCGTAAAACCATCTCACCGGGAAAATTTCGATTTAGGATAAATTCCATAACACGCAGCGCATGTAAGGTTTTTATATTTTTTGTCACTAATTGTATGAAATTAATTACTTTGGTAGAAGAGGAATTCCGGTTATGTATGAGAGGCTTAATGAATCCTTTGAAAACTACATGACGATATTTTGGGCAAATTTCTCCCGACTCAACAACCTGTTGATAATTCTAAATATCAGCATGTTTTTTCTTTCGGGGCTTGTATCGAAAGGCTATTTTTATACTTTTTATTCTATTGGATGTTTTTCCCTCGTGGCGGTGCTTACAATTCTTCACTTCCGTTTTATAGGTCAGCTCTGGTTTTACCTTTTAAATTTATCCATCGAAATGGTCGGCATATATTTTCTTGTTGCCAGCGTGGTATATTGGGTGCAAAATGGTGCTCTACTGAACGTATAGCATCCTTGTGCATTGAACATTAAGACAGCTTTCCAGTAGGCCGACTAACCGATCTTGTGTTGTTTGTACAAATGAGGTCCGGCAATCTCTAAGCTACCAGAAATATGATATGTTTGAGTTCGTGGCAGACAGAGTAACTTCGGATCGATTCCAGCTTGGTCGACGGAATACAAAGAGTCTGAACTCATAGAATTTTGGAGAAAATCGCGCGCAATCAGACTCTGACCATGTGCAATCGCGGCTGAAATAGAACAAGCCGAACCAAGGGCTCGGCCTGTTCTATTTACAGACAAAAAGCTGCGATCCGATCTGTATGCACTCTCCCAGGCAACTCAGCACGGCATAAAACGGGGAGACACAACGTTCGAGCTGCATTCGTCTGGGAAAGCGAGGTGACGCGTAGCAGTCGCGATTCGAATACTCTATCTGAATGGCGATATCGCGTCTCCATATCCTACGGCTCTGCTCGCTCTGCGGTTTCAAAAAACAGCAGACTGATCGTTTGGTTATCGCTTTCTTCGATGGCCAGGATTTCGAGTTCGTACTCCATGCCCGGATCGAGCAACCCGGGTGGCAGAGTGATACTTGTGGTTTCGGCTGAGACATCGAAGCTAATGACGCGCAGAGGGTCTTCTCTGGTGACGATGACCTGGTAGCCGACGATCATGACCGGCGCCTGCGGCGGATTAAATGCCGTGGTCATTGTAACAGGCTCCCATGAAATAATCACGTTGTCAGGGTCGACCACTTCAGCTTCTTCGGGAGAGGCAATTTCTGGTCCGGCCGGAATAACGTGGGTAAGCAACGTCTCGCCATCCTGCTCAAGTCCGTCGACCGTAATGGTTTCGAACTCGTATTCACCCACGGGGAAACGGCTCAGAAACTTATCGAGTGGAAATTCGTCGAGCGTCGGCTCGGCGCTCTCGAAGAAAAAATCGCTCATGCCCTGTCTCTTCAACCCGCGTCTGGGTCTGAGATCGAGGATCCTGCGTCCGTTTGGCCCGTAGGCACTGAGTCTCGTGTATGGTTCTCCACCCAGCACGGCTTGTACACCAATGTCTTCATCGGTTTCGTTGAACTCGATAAAGAATTTGAGTGTTGCAAGCGTGAGTTCGTCCTCGTCATCATTGGCCCAACTTTTCGCGGCAGCGGCTCCCAAGATGAGAGCAACCACTGCCACCATGAGAAAAGGCCAATACTTTTTGTGATTCGTCTTGCATTTGATGTTTGATGTGTTTTTCATTGGTCCACTTCTCCCTTCTCGTTTTTTTGATTGATGTGAATGTCCAATAGTTTGTTCAAGCCAGTTATTACACGCGATTCAATGAAGGTGTTACGAGCGTTTTTCTCACCTCCTCTCTGCGGGAAGACCGGCTTTTCATCATAAAAAAAGCCCTCCATCCCGTTGTGGAGAGCCCGTTGACACTCGACAGATAAATCGATATACTCATGTCGCTTGAGTGTGCCGCAAGGCCCTCAGGTTTTCCAAGCCAAGCACACCGACCCGCCAAAGTCCTGTGCTTGGCTTTTTACACTCGTCTATTGATATCCTATCGCTACTTCCCAGCAGGCTGTTGAAAAACTATTGCGCTTGACAATACGGCGTTAAAACCTTCCTCAACTCCGCTTTTCCGTCGGATTTGGCCCTGTCTTGCCGGCTGCTCATGACGTTTTTCAACACCATTGCTAAAGATTCTCAAAAGAAACCTTGTCTGCAAAAAGAACAGTTCGGTCGGTATCCGCCGGAACACCCTTGACTTCGATCTTAGCACCAAGCACGATGTTTTCCGGTAGTCCCCCTTCAAATACAGTGGTCACATCGGTCTGCACCCGCTGGTTTCCAACTGTGAACTCGGAGGCCGAAATAACTTCGGTGACAAAGTCCTCAATCTCGATCTGATCTGGATCCCAGAACTCAATTTCTGCGGCAATAAGGATTCCATCGATGAGAGTGCCCTCAGCCTCGAGCTTGCGGCCAAGGGCGATATCCATTTGTGTCCCATCGACATAAAGTGTATCCGCAAGTGTTTGCACCGGCTGGTTGCCAACGCGGAACTCCCCGAGCGAATCAAAGACGGTGACAAATCCAGTCACTTCGATCTCATCGATGTCGACGGCATCCAGTTCGTCTCCAAGTTGTATTTTCGATGCCAGCATCACGTTACCGGAGTCACCGAGGATGCCTTCCGCTTCGACGAACCATCCATCGTCCTGGAGATCTCCGGGTAAGCCACTGGTATCAGCCGAAAAATAATCGACTGTCAGGCCATTGATCTCGAAGGTCATCGATATTGGATCGAGATTAACGACATATCCCTTGACCTCGGCCTCCAATCCTGGAATGACCTCCCCGATCTTGCCGATGAAGGTGGCCCGAATCACTCCGGTGTCATCGAAAAAGCCGCTGACCTCGACGACGTCGTTTTCCCCTATGGTGCCGAATGCCGTATTTTTGAAAATTGTGGCTGCATTTACGATGATCCTCTGACCCAGAACGACAATTTCCTGGGTGAGATGGCCTGTAACGGAAACGCTCTCCACCGGACCTTTGACCTCGTTGCTGAAAGAAACGAGGTCTGCAACCGCTGTGTTGGGATCCCCATACCTTTTCCCTTCCACGGTTACCACCCTGCCGATGTCGAGGTTGCCCCTGGCGACATCGTCGCCGATGCCTATTTCGTCGCCATTGATCATGATGGCGGCAATTTCTGTGTCGAACTCGGTGCCGTTGACAAATACGCTGCCGAATGTCGATATCGGTCCCCGGCTGATGATTCCCGAACCGTCGATACCACCACTAGCGAAATACGGGCCGCCACCCCCCGAGCAGGATATCAGTAATTTGGGTGACACCAAAGCGATAAGAATGACTAGGGCGAGCAGGATGCTATTCAAAAGATAGGCCTTCATTTCAGGTATCCTCGTCTGAATAGGGTTCTTCGAAGAAAAAAATGCCGAATCCAGCCCGATTGCGGCCGGAACCTTTGACTGCAGGTGTCACATCACGATCGCGTCGGGCCAACCACCGATCGGCGTTTTCCAACAGCGCCTGCGCCCTTATAGGGAACAGTTTGCGAAATTTTGACAAAACCTCATCGGGTAGGTTGTCATAGGCGACTTTGCGTTGGAAGAGCGGTTCTGAGACTCGTGGGTTCAAATTATGGTCGATCGTCGAAAGAAGGAGCCTCACATCGGTTCCCAGGAGGTGGAGTCGGCCAAGGTCATTGCTTTTGGGGATATAGGCTCGGGCGCATAAAGAGATTCTACCGTCCTCCAGCCGCTTCACCGATCCGACCCGCAAGAGTTCATCGAGAATGGCACGGGTCGGCACATTGCCGCTGAAAAGCTTTACCAGTTGGCTGAATGTCGCTCCACTGCCTTCCATTGAAAGGGGGATAGGCTTTCCGGCCTCATCCAGGAATCTTTTCTCGCGTCTCCAGGCTGCAATCACACGGGCGGCCCGGTTGTGCCTCTCTGTGATTTCAGTGACCTCCGGCTGCGGCAACTGTCGAACCCGCATGACTTCTCGGCGTGACAGTCCCGTGATCGTCGAAACCCGTGAGGTTGTCTGTTTGCGGCCCTTTATTACGAAATCCTTGGATGCGACATCGACGTACACCCACTTGGCAAGTTCTGCAAAAGTACCGTACGACACTCCATTTCTGAGCAATATCCGCACCAGCGGTCGCAGGAGTTTGATCACTGCTGCATATAAGGAGTTCAAGTGATTTTGGGACATGGCCTTCCGGCTTTCAGTATTTTTGTGAAAAAAATCACAAATATTATTGGATGTCAAGAATAAAATGACCCAATATCGAATTGCCAAGTGACCTACAGGGGTTCGGGCAGGATATGAAATCAAAGATTTTGACAGCAGCAAGATTGGTGGGATATTTTCAATACATCAGTGTTTATTTGATATTTGTTTTCCAAATGATATATCGAAACATATCAGTATGTTGAAAACATTTTAGCAAACCAATTCACACTTGACAAAAATGGTTTGGTACTGTCTAATATTTTTATATGGAACTTGTTCTGTAATAGAAGTCATCATCAACTATTTCGCAATGCATACGGCTCCCACCTCTGCTGTGTGTGATAATAGCGGTGCGACTTCTTATCTCCGTTAGAAATCCCTGAGAAAACCAGAATCTTGCGTGAGCATGCTCACTATTATAGGACAATTGTTGAAGAAATTAAGGAGATATGGACGATGAATGATAAAGATCAAAAGGAGATCTTTTACGAGATTTTTGATGCTTCCTTACCTCGCCTTGGACCTGGAGACGACCACTCAACTATGCAAGCCTTAGATATGCTGCTTTCGACGAGACCGAAAATCACGGATGAACCAGGTCCTGTTAGACTAAGAGTCTTGGATATTGGTTGCGGTAACGGTGCGCAGACTATTCAATTGGCAAAACATATTGATGGAACAATATTGGCAGTTGACAACCATCAGCCGTTCTTAGACGAGCTGCAGCGTCGTGCTGAAACCGAAGGTGTTTCAGATAAAATACAACAGTACCAGAGAGATATGTGCGATTTGGGGTTGGCCGAGGGTTCCTTTGATCTTATTTGGTCAGAGGGAGCACTCTATAACATTGGCTTTCGCGAGGGATTGGCAGCATGCCAGAATTTGATGGCAACAGGAGGGCTTATGGCGGTGTCTGAGCTTTCCTGGATACAACCCGACCCCCCGGTAGAGTGCCACCAATTCTTTGTCAATGAGTATCCTGCCATGGTGGATATTGATACCAACGTGGCAACTATTAAAAAATGTGGGTATGATCTTTTAGGAAAATTCACTCTGCCGGAGTCAGCTTGGAAAGAGTCATTCTACAACCCACTGGAAGATCGGCTTCAATCCCTTCGAAAAAAGTATGCCACAGACCCGGAACGGATTGAGATGATCGATTCGGTCCAGATGGAGATCGACGTCTACCGTAAATACTCCAGGTATTACGGCTACGTGTTCTTTATGATGCAGCATAGTCAATCATAGTATTTCTGAGCTTTGAAATACACTGGTGTCGGTTATTCAGAAGACCCCGTGGATTAAGATCTTCGGGGTCTTTTCGTTTTTGTATTCGCCATATCCGACTGCAACGCTCTATGTTTGATAACATTTTAAAATCATATATAAAATCTTCATATAAACCTGTTGATGCCTCCAACGTATCTGTAATTTAGTCTGACCTATGATAAGGTCGATATGTATCTTTATCGAAGCTTTCTAACAAAGGGTTTTTCTTTCTCCAGCCGAAAACAACTATACCCTAACCGTGGTATAAAGCCATGGTGCATTTCATCGTTGGAGAACCTCAGGAGAAAGTGATCTGGCTTCGGTTTCCCCTGTATCAGTTTCTTTTGATGATCTTCCGACGCACCTGATTATTCAGGTAGCTTTGTTGCAACAATTTCCCGGAATTAATGGTACGAACCCATTGTATCGAGACCCGATGAATCAGTTCATGCCAAATTTCAGAGGGTTTCTTGTCGAACAGTGTTTCAGTATCCGCCTCCAAAACATGCCAGTGCCCTCTGTCATATTCAGATTCAAGTTGATTGGGTGCCCAGCCGGTATAACCGGCGTATATTTGGAACCTCTCTTCCTTGGAAGGGTTTTCAATAAGGCGCTGGAGCATTTCCTGGCTTGAGCTGAGGTAGACATCGTCAAACACCGGCCTGGACGATCCTAGTAGGTTGGCCGATCTTACGAGAAGCAGGACCGTGGAGGGTTCGACTGGTCCCCCGAGATACAGGGTCTCTGTACTCTGGTCTAGCTCTCTTATATCTGGTAGTATAGTCGAAAGTTTTACCTGCACCGGTCGATTAATCACCAACCCCATGGCGCCGTCCGGTCCATAATGAATGAGTAGCACCACTGTTTCACGAAAACTCGGATCCATGATTTGGCGGTCAGCCACCAGAAACATTCCTTGAGCCAATTTCTTTTCAGATTTTATGCCGTTGAAAACTTGTAGGGAGTATGCACTCTTCTTCTGATCGTTCGCGCTCCAAGCCAGGGTCGCTGCAACTAAAGATGCGCTCACGATAACCACAGCTGGCAGGATCAGAATGACAAAAGAGAGGTGGACAAAAGAAGATGGTTTTTGAATTTGATTTCTGTTTCGAGTGGCAGGGTTCAGTCTCATCTCCTCCTTTCTAAAAAAGTTAAAAGAGCTCTATTAGAATTCTTTTATTCCATCTTTTCGTCGTATTTTTCCGGCGCTCATGACCTTTTCGAACAGCCTTGTTGAGCGTCTATTGTCTCACAAATAGTAAATAACCGAATAGTCAAAGCATGTTGTATTGTCAAGATTGATCTGTTGAGCCGGGGTGTAACTTTAGGACAGTTTACGCATTGCGCTCCAATATGCCAGTGATTGTTATTGTTAAGGAGGTTTAATCGGAAAATCGGTAGTGATGTCTCGATTTCCGCCTCAAAAGTCGCGTTTCTTATATGCAATGGGATAATAAAATGCCAATAGCAGTACAAATTGAACGCGCTCAACGACTCAATCAGTTTCAACTTGATGAAATTTCGGCAGAAGGATCTTTGTCGAGTTGTCAAAGGCTTTATTCTTGTCAAATGGGTAAGGCTGAGATAATTCAACATTTGGTAATGGCTCCAACCTTAATCTTGATCTTTCATTGCGAGAAGTTATGAAAAAACACACTGATATTCTCGTTATCGGCGGCGGGGCAATCGGCGTCTGCTGTGCGCATTACCTGAATCGTTCGGGACGGCAAGTCACCTTGGTCGAAAAGGGAGACATCGGTTGCGGCGCTTCCCTCGGCAATGCCGGTCTTGTCATACCGGGCCAGAGCATTCCCCTTGCTGCGCCCGGCGTGATAGCCAAAGGGCTTAAGTGGATGCTTGATCCGGAAAGCCCGTTTTATATCAAACCCCGGTTTGACATTAATTTTTGGAGGTGGCTATGGAACTTTTCGCGTCATTGCACCGACGGTCATCTTCGCAGAGCGGTACCGATCCTAAGAGACCTCCAATTGCACAGCATGGCTCTTTTTAAAGAATTGGCTGCCAATGATAAACTCGATATCGGATTGAAGCAGAAAGGAATTGTTGACGCCTATCGCGACCGACGGGAATTAGAAAAGGGCATTCATGCGGCCCGGATGCTAAGAACATCTGGACTTGAAAATCAGGTCTTGGACAAGAATGAAATTCACGATTTGTTTCCTGCGATTGAAACCAACATCGTGGGCGGCGTTTTCTTTCCCCAGGATGCCCATTTAGTTCCGGAGAGGTTTGTCTACGGACTTGCTGCTCATGCCAAACAAAATGGGGCTGTCATCCATACGAATACCGAAGTTGTCGGGATGAAGAAATCCGGACGCAGGGTCACATCGGTACTGACGACCCGTGGTGATTTTTCGGCTAAAGAAATTGTTCTGGCCGGCGGAACATGGTCTCCATCGATAATTCGGGATCTCAATATCAAATTGTTCGTTGAGCCGGCCAAAGGCTATAGCATCAGCTACAAACGGCCAGCGAAATATCCTGAGATACCCATGATTTTGGTCGAAGCCAAAGTAGCGGTCACGCCCATGGCCGAAGTATTGCGATTTGCCGGGACTCTGGAATTGGCTGGCCACGATCTGACGATTAACCTGCGCCGGGTTAGAGCAATTTTGAAAAGCGTTCCAATGTATCTGCCGGGTTTTGATGTGCGCGCGCTTGAGTTGGTTGAAATCTGGCGCGGTTTACGACCCTGCACACCGGACGGGTTACCGTACATCGGAAGGCCACACACACTTTGACAATCTTATTGTTGCCGCCGGTCACGCTATGAAAGGTATATCTTTGGCGCCCATAACGGGTAAATTGATTGCCCAGTTGGCGGCCGGTGAACGCCCTGATGTTAATCTATCCGCTTTGAGAGTCGAGCGGTTCAGATAAGCGGGGGAAAAGGGCGGCAGAAGGTATCTCAAAATTAGGATTTTCGGTCGAGGTCAAGGCGAGACCGAGGATCAACCGCAGGCATACTCAGGTATGTCGAGGACTTGAGACAAGGGCTCAACGCCGATATCGGGCGAAAAGACTTTTTTGAGATGCCTTCTAATAACTGATTCCGCAAATTTGGATTCTATTCACGGGCAGGGGAGAGAAGTATAAACTGGTTGGCCATCTCGAATTGAGCGATCGATTCATCGAAACGGTGTATAGGATGGAACAATCGTAATTTCCAGCAGAAAAAATTCGTTACGAATAACCTATTTGTATCTCGAACCTCAACCTTTCATAGACAATTTCTTGTGCTTACAGCCAGTTTTAGTGCTGAAGGTGAAGACGTTGCATAGCTCCAATAACTTACAGCCAACGCCGTACTTGTTTAGTATATTGTACATATTTTTCACCAAATTTTTGTTTAAGTATTTGTTCTTCCGGCACTATTTGAAATTGATTAATTGTAGGCCACAAAAAATAAGCGCCAAGAAACGGGTTAGAGCTCGTCAGTCGGAGATGCCTTAATACGTCCAATGGCGAGCTACTTGAGTTGCCCGTCCTTGAGAATACCGACACTACGAGCTTACTCGCTTTACTGGACACCTCGGATCAACACTTGTATGTATTTATTGCTGAAATTCCAAATACTCCGACCAAAACGCCTATAAAATAATTACAAAGAAACAGCGCCTCTAACACGATATCAATTGGAAAATGGAAGATACCGAGAATTACCAATTGAATATTAATGCCATTATGCCCTGCGCAACAGGGGGTATTTTTAAGCTTAATTTCAACTTTTACCGATAACCTCGCATTTTCAATGCAAATTAAATCTCTATTAGCCATAGTCAACCGTTGACATATGTGCCACAATGTGGTTTTTGGGTTGTCTGCTTAAGGATTAAAATGAAAGAAATGTACACAAAACCGGCACAGTTAACATTGGCGCTCTTCATATCGTGGATCGTGACCTATGGTATTGTGTTTGCGCAACCACTTTGTTGCGGAGCATTTACAGACAGATGTATCCCTGCAATTGGCAGAATACAAGCCGATGCAACGCTGAGCATCAAATGCAGTGCATCCCTGTCACATAGACGTAACCGAACACTGCCATGGACACTGAATCAGAAATATTGCCGAAGGATGTTGACGATGAATCCAGTGGTTGTGAAATTGACCTTGTGGCGGATTTAGCCTAACCACCTGTTATTATAAATCATCGCAACAATGCCCTATTGCACAGGTTAAGGAATTCGGTTCCTTTCATGTAGCAAATGGTCTTAAAAACGCTCTAAAACCTAGAATCTCAATTAATTCTCCTTCATCCTACCTCAATTTATATTCTTACTAAATCGATTATCTGTTGATTTATAGCTTCCTTGGATAGGCTCACACTTGGCAGATTCTCGTGCCGAAATTGTGTCCATTGTAACATTCAGCCAGCGTTAGCCCCTTCTCACACTCTTATATAAATTGTCATAATAGTCGTGCGATAGGTAACTTTTTCCCCAACCCCCTCTTTTTCATCATGCATTTTGTTTATTGGTTCAAGTGTTGAGGAGAGCGATGCGCATATGAATTGGACACACCAAGGTGCCAGACACTATTCGTGGATGGAGATCAAGACTACAAGCATCTCAAAGATAAAGAATTTTGGTCAAAATCAAGGCGGGCCCGAGTTTCAACCCGCAGGCATACTCAAGTATGTCGAAGACTTGAAAGAAGGGCCGAACGCCGAGTTTGGGCGAAAAGATTATTTTGAGATACCTTGTAATTCAGCCCTCCAGCGAGACCGCCGCTAAGGGGCTATAAATCGACCCCGCACAGAGGGAACAGCTGTCGGAAGCCGAGGTTATGAAAAATCCGGATGACCATGCGCCTGGATAAATGAAAGTGAAAACATAAATGACCCGAAAAGTGAACATTCAATCCATATTTTTAATTTTCCTGATAATTAGCGGTGTTGGAATCTCAGTTCTGCTTCAAACGAAAGATTCCTCTTTTGATTTCTCAGGCTCCCCCCGACTTAAGAAAGGTGTGGCTGCGCCAGTATTCACCTTGCCTGGACTTGACGGCAAAATGGTCAGCCTGGCTGATTACAAAGGTAAAACTGTCCTCCTTAACATTTGGGCAACATGGTGTCCTCCTTGTGTGGCCGATTTGCCGTCCTGGAAAAACTCTATCAAGAGCTGAAAGACGAAAATTTTGAAATCTTGGCGGTTAGTATTGACGCATCGGGAGACAAAGTCGTGGCTCCTTTTATGAAAAAACACAAGCTGAGTTTCCCTGCGCTTACCGACACTCAAGGAACCATAAAAGATCTTTATCAGACAACCGGTGTCCCTGAAAGCTTTATCATTGATAAAGACGGGATTATTGTAGAAAAAATCATTGGGCCAAGAGAATGGGCTACCCCTGATGTTATTCATTATTTTCGAAATCTGATTCAGAAAAATTAACGATAATAATGTAACTTATCCGCTTGCTGCACAATTTACTGGAAAATAACAAATATGACCAATTTAGATAAAGACCAATTCAAATTGGACTATCATTTTTATATGCTGGATTATCGCCAGTGTCTCAACACTGGGGAGTTTGTTTTTCAGTGAAATAATGGAATTTCCTCCCTGTTCTTTATGCTGGTATCAAAGAATATTCATGTTCCCCCTGGTTTTTATTTTTTTTGTCGGGCTCTTTTCCGTTTGATAAAAGCATTATCAAGTATGCCCTTCCTATAGCTTTAGTTGGATGGGGATTCGCATTTTATCATTACCTTCTGTATTCCGGATTCATTCCTGAAAACCTGCAACCCTGCAGCCAGGGTGTTTCATGCTCAGAAACCTACCTGGACTTGTTTGGTTTTTTGACAATTCCGATGCTTTCACTGATATCATTTTCGACTATAGTAGTATTACTTCTGATATTAAAGAGGAGACTTTCTAAATGAAAAAACAATATATAGTATTAATATCCATTAGCTTTCTTATTCTTTTGTTTGTGCTTGGCGCTTATATATATAAAAACCAGCAAATAAAAAAATATGGGTTTTTAGCCCAGGAAAACGCCTCAACATTTGTTAGAGAATATTCGCAAACGCTTGGCAGTGAGGATGCGAAAATCTATCTTGTAAAATTTACAGATCCTGGCATGCGAAACCTGCAGCAGATTCCACCCTTCGTAAAGAAATTGATGTCAATTTACCAGGATAAAATCAAACTGGTCGTCAGATATGCCCCTTTTCATAAAGGAGCGGATTATATGGTCAAAATTCTTGAAGCTTCAAGAAAACAAGGAAAATATTGGGAGACTTTGGAGGTTATGTATAAAACCCAGCGCTACTGGGCCAGTCATCACAATCCACAGCCTCAATTAATATGGAAGTTTCTTCCAAAGGCAGGGCTCGATTTAGAAAAAATTAGAAATGATATGAATGATCCTGAAATTGAAAAAATCATCGAGCAGGATATGCAGATGCTAAAACTCTAAACGTCAGGAAAACACCTGGTTTTTTTGTAAATGGGAAGACCGCTCCCTCAGCTTTGGTTACAAACAATTACAAGAACTAGTCGAATCGGAAATTAACTCAAATTATTAATTATGGAACAGGAATTATCATTACTCATTGTATTTGCAGCCGGGCTTCTGTCATTTCTGTCTCCCTGCGTGCTGCCGCTTATACCGGGTTATATCGCATTTGTGTCCGGCCTTTCTGTTGATGAAATGACCAGCCGTGGGCCGTCGGGCAGAAAGATGGCATCTGCTATGCTCAGTTCCGTCATGTTCGTGCTCGGTTTTTCTTTTGTATTTGTGGTTTTGGGCGCATCGGCGACCTGGCTGGGCGGATTTTTGGTTCAGAGGCTGCCGTTACTGATAAGTATCGCCGGTGTGGTCATAATAATCTTCGGACTTCAGCAGATTGGGCTATTTAAATTCGGTTTTATGCTGTCCACAAAGCAGATTGACCTGCCAGCGGAAAAACTGGGTCTATTTAAAGCGCCACTTCTTGGGGCGGCATTTGCTTTTGGCTGGACACCGTGCGTTGGGCCGATTCTTGCCGCCATTTTGACCTATGCGGCCACCATGGATACAGTGGGCAAGGGCGTGATGCTGCTGATTGTTTACTCCGCTGGCTTGGGAATTCCATTTTTGTTAACCACACTGGCTATGAATGGATTTTTCAAGTTTTTTTCAAAAATTAAAAAATATATGAATCTCATTCAAAAAATCAGCGGCGCAATCCTTGTGCTTTTAGGAATATTGATGATAACCGGAAAAATGACCTTAATAACGGCCAAACTGGGATTTTTAAACAGGTTAGTCTGGTAATTGAACTGCAAACACGTATCCGTACAGACAAAAGATCTGCTGTTCATGGGCCAGGGTTAGCACAGCCCAAAAATCGCAGACAACGGGTCAGGTCGGATAGTGGCATCCTATAATAAATATTCATTCAATGACCGGCTGGTTGCCCAAAATAATGGTTTTATTAGACCGCTTTGAGTGGTTCACAACTCATTCCGTCGTCTTTGCCGGAGGTCATTGAATTTTCGGAAGTGTCCCGTCTATGCCTTTTCCAGAATTTTAAGAGACACTTTATCAACCAGATCTTTAACTTGTTCCTTATACGCAAGCATGTGTGGTGCTGACAGGTGTGCCAGAAGGTCTTCCAAACGGCGCCACTTTTCGATTATTGTGACGACATTCTTGTCCAATTCTTGAGGAGGTAGGCCTGTGGGGACGTCAATGGTTGGAATGTACTCTATGCAACCTTCCTCTTTTAGCACATTCGGAATGTTGGATTTGAATATTACCAAGAACTCTGGCAAGCTGCCGTCTTTAACGTGTATTGATGCAATGACGTTTATCATTTCACCCCTTCCTTTATGTTCTCTTTCGTTGTTAACGTTGTTTTTCAGGGGGTTGTTTCAGCACGCTGATGAATTGAATTTTTAAACCGACCATTGAACATCCAATTTGATTTGGCGATGCTGGGCAATCTATCGATGCCAGGGGCCGAACACTTTCGAAGTGTTGATACTGCCATCCTAAACATACTTTTTAACTCGTCAACGTATCAGAAAAAAGAAGTTAATTGGTTTCCCAGTCCAATCGGTTTATGAGCCACTGCTCATTTTCCTTCGCCATTAAGAATGTAGTGCCTCAATCTCCAGCCCCATTTTATAAAAGTCACAATGACCTCAGCCGTCTCCTGTTTGACAACAATCTGTGGGTCGTAGAATCGCCCGGTCAGGATGTAATTACCGGTTATCATTTCTCGATTCATTGGATAGGCAATTCGGCTTCCAGATTTCAAGCCGGCCCAGAAAGATGGAAGTGATTCTTTTAATTCACTTTTCGACATCATAAAGCCTCTTCCAAAATGATATTTACCCTTTTCGTGCAAACAGGCCAATAATTGGTCGAGATCACAATTAATTTTAGCATCCTGGTATTCAAGCAATAGTAATATAATTTCCTTCTCTGCCGAATTTTCAGAGACGTATTCTTCCAGTGAAGGGCCCGAACATGACATGGTCATGGTGATGAACACCAAGCATAGGCATATTTTCGTTTTCGGATGTATCATCAGTGGTGTAGCGTGGTTCATAAAGATGTCAGATGACGTTTAGGATATCCAATTTGTTGAACTGATGACACCTTCTTGTTAATGTGGTTGTCAAAAGAACGTTCCGCTCTTCGTAAGCATTCACAGGTCACCGCATCTGCTTTGTTGTCGGCCACTTGAAGTCCAAAAGTACGTCTACGCGCCCGACGCCTTGCATCTGCGTCACCCTGTAAATGCTTACAAATAGGTTGCGTGATGCACATAGGGCTTTGCAATCCTGTGAACTGTTACCGCTCTTCGATCGTTTTATTATACAATCACTTATACCACACTTTCGGATGTTGAATTTTGATTGTGAAAAGCGGTATGAAAGGTTATCAGCGACTTCAGCCTGAGCATGAGGCAGACTGAAGATAATTTTAACATGCATAATAAGAATATGACATACAATTTCGATCCAGATAAATGGTACGATATTGAGCGTAATTATTTAAAGGCCAGGTTGAAGTCTGGAAAAATGACAAAGGAAGACTATAAAAGGGCTATCGAAGAGCTTGAGCGGCAGCATGCGGAAATCTGGAAACGTTTGGATGGGACCTATCAAATATAGCCGAAAATGAGTCATTCTTTTTTATCAAAGCGAAGCTCCGGTCAGCCATGAACCTGGCCGAGTTTCAGCAACAAGTGGCCTTTGTCTGTCATCGGCTATTTTGTCGTCATCGTCCACACCCCTTTCCAATCATTCAGCTCAGTGGCCAGCAGCGTCCGACATTTTTCAGCATAGGCTGCAGCAGCAGAATCATCCGCACGAATCTCTTCAAAGATTTTTAGTCCACCTGCCATTTCACCGTTATAAAATAATCGTAACCCCTGGTTAAATTTGTCTAAGGCATATTTTCTGACTTGATAATCCTTGACGGTCGCAGGCTCATAAACCGTTACCGGTTCTTTCCGCCCGACAACGGTCAACCTTGCGAGCTCACGAAAGAAAAAGTGACGGCCGACCAGGTCTTTTGTCGCCTGAGATATCATGCAAAAGGTACCAAACTGCTTGTTTGCCCCTTCCAGCCTGGCGGCCAAATTGACGGCATCACCGATCATTGTGTAGTCGAAACGCTTGTGAGAGCCAAGATTGCCGACGACGGCAGTACCGGTATTGATGCCGATGCGCATATGCAATTCCGCGCCGACGCGTTTCTTGAATATGGGGCGCAATTCGGCCAGTTTCGATTGGCACCGGAGTGCTGCTCGAACCGCCTTGACGGCATGGTCCGGAACGTCGAGCGGCGCATTCCAGAAAGCAATAATGGCATCCCCCTCATACTTGTCGATGGTACCGCCTTCTTCATGGATGATATCGGTCATTACCGTGAGATATTCGTTCAACAAATCGACAAGCGCTTCCGGATCGAGATTCTCGGAGATAGATGTAAACCCTTGCAGGTCTGAAAAAAAAATTGAAAGAACCCGACGCTCCCCCCCCAGAGTTAACCGTTCGGGATGTTTGATGAGTTGTTCGATGACTTCCGGACTGAGAAAATGCCTGAATGCATTCTTGATAAATCTCTTTTGGCGTCCTTCAGTGGCAAAGTTGATGACGAGCACAAAACCAATTGTGAGCATTATCGCCGTTTCTTGAACAACCAACGGCAGCCAAACGCCTAC
>CAWKCK010000002.1:0-692162 GCA_963848135.1 uncultured delta proteobacterium | reverse complement strand
CGGCGGTGGTCCCCAAAAACTGGACAATGTGTTAAGCTGTCAGATTAACAAATACACCTACATCCTTTCGGTTGTTTCTCAAAAAAGCAGCCGAAAGGGTTTGTGTTATTGGCGCTATATTAATAATCTTAATTCCGTATAATTACAGATGTTTAGTCATAATTTCAGAAATTCTCAAAGTCCACCTCAGAAATCTCTACAGAATTCTAACTCCATTTCCAATGCTTGGCATTTTCATTTATCTGTTTTATCTTAGAGTGTTTTCGAAGCAGGATGTAACAATTTATCAACTGTTAAGCAGTCAGCGATATCGGAAACGAATATATGAATGAACCTCAGCTTCAGCGCAGACTCGCTGCTTTAATAAGCGCCGATGTAGTTGGCTACAGTAGTTTAATGGCCGATGATGAATTTGCTACGGTGAGAAGTTTGACGGCTTGCCGCCAGCGTGTAACGGAGGTTGTCAAGCAAAGTGGCGGTCGCCTGGTGGACTTTGTCGGCGACAACATGCTGGCCGAGTTTCCGAATACACTCGATGCTGTCAATTGTGCAAGCCAGATTCACCAATGTTTGGCTGAGCTGAATGCCAACCTCTCTGAAAATCGCCATTTAAAATTTCGCATAGGTGTACACGTTGGAGACATCATGTTTGACGGCGAGCGGATATACGGTGACGGTGTAAATATCGCCGCACGCCTCCAGGCGCTGGCCGAGCCAGACGGTATTTGCATCTCAGATATGGTTTACCAGCAGATTCACAGTAAGTTGCATTACCATTATATTGATATAGGTGAACAGAGTTTAAAAAATTTACCAGATCCCGTTCGGGTTTTCCGCATTATCGAGTTCAAAAAACCCTACCAACAAGTTACATCCAGTGCCACACTTACCAAGCGTCCATCGCTACCATTACCAGCAAAACCTTCATTAGCGGTCCTCCCGTTTGTTAACCTTAGTGGTAATTATAAACCCGACCACTTTACCGACGGACTTACTTTGGACATTATGACTGCGTTGGTTCAAATTCCCGGACTGCTATTGATTAGTGATGTGTCCATGTTCAGTTATAGGACAAATCCTATATCGATTAGAGAAATCGGGCGTCAGCTTGGTGTCAGCCATATTCTTGACGGCGGGATGCGTCGAAAAGGTAATCGTGTCCGAATTTCAGCACGATTAACTGAAACCGAAAATAACCGGCAAGTGTGGGCGCAACAATTTGATCGCAACCTGGATGATATGTTTGTAATTCAAGATGAGATAACACATGAAATCGTAACAGCTATGGATGTCGCACTGGTCTCCGGCGAGCCTGCCCGAACTGTCCGAAAAGCTCTTAAAAATCCAGCTGCAATCGATAGCTATTATCGTGGATGGGGTGCACTATTTAGCTCGGCAACCGAAGATATTCGATTAGCGCAACAGATGTTTGAAGAAACCATCCGCCTGGAACCCGATTCATCGATCGGTTTTGCCTTAGCGGCTCTTGCGTATTTACAGCATGCTTCCATGGGGGCAGACGAAGATGTACCATACCTGCTCGACCGTGCAGCAGAACTGGCGGAACAGGCACTGCAGTTAAAGGATGTTACTGGTTTGGCGGACCTGGTCTTGGCAAATATTTATCTACGCCATGAAGAACATGAAAAAGCCTTAGCTGCTGCAGAACGATCTGTGTTGGCACGCCCGAGTTGTGATGCCGCTTTCACTGCGAAAGCTGAGGTGCTCAATTACTTGGGCCGGCCGGCCGAGGCAATCAGTTTGGCCAAATTTGCGATGCGTCTCGCCCCGGTCTTTCCTTCATATTATCCGGCTGTCTTATCGGCCGCCTATTTCGGGTCCAGAAGATTTGAAGAGGCTCTTGATGCCGCCGAAATTAGCATTGAAGCCGATCCAAACAATCTGGACGCCTTGCTTTTGATAGCTGCAGCCAATGCGGCCTTAGAACGCTTGGAACTTGCTAAGGAGGCAGCACGCAAAGTACTGCACCTCAGACCTGATTTTACAATCGAAACCTTCGCGAAAAACCATCCATACAAGGACAAGAGCCAATTGGAAAGAATGATCTCTCAGCTACGGCAGGCAGGTCTGTAGAATTCTTCTCCAATGCTGTTGTACTTATTTAGGCTGTAAAATATTCCATGGCCCTCATATCTGTTAAATTCCAAACCTGCCTAGAATTGCTAAATGTTGGCGATAACCAAACCCAAGCTTCATTCTCGGTGTTATTTTCCACAATTTTTCTACTGGCAATACTTACCAACTGCTTTATAAATAACGAATCGTAAACACCGAGATTTTTTTTTCATTCAAATACTATTGACAGGAATACATTTCGAATCAATGTTTTTTTCAAGTTTAGATTGATTCTCAACACTGATCCTCTAATTGTCCAGCACACCCTCTGATTTCAAGTTACAGTCCTATTTATAATCCAAATATTTTCAAGCAAACAATTAGGGATAAAGGTACAAAACTAATACAGCTGAAGCGGACAGCAAATGTCGACCCGATTCAACCGGTTGTCTGGCAACGATACTTGCCCAAGAGACTCCGTGATTTTTTTAGAGACTCATGGTTGGAAGTTTCGATATGAATAATCTGAGATTAAAAATATTCCAAGCTCTCTGCAAAGACTTGATGAGCTAATTTGATTAAATAAAGGTGAAAAAATGCGAGTCATAAACACATTAATTTTTCTGATAATATCGAGTTTAATCGTTGAACCGGCCCTGGCACGGATTCATGATGCACGCGCTCTCGATGCGGATCCGGCAGAGGCCAAAGGGCCTATCGCTCCAAAGCTCGAAGGATTGGGGGATTACCACTTCACGGTTACAACGCAGAACCCCGAGTCACAGAGATTCTTCGACCAGGGGCTGCGACTGACATATGCCTTCAATCATTCCGAAGCACTCCGTGCTTTCAAAGAGGCGGCACGACTCGATCCGAGTAATGCTATGGCCTATTGGGGTTGGGCGCTGGTTTTGGGACCTAATCTTAATTTGCCTATGATACCGGCGGTGGCTCCGCAAGCCTATAGTGCAATTCAAAAAGCTATATTACTCAAAGACAAGGTCTCTGAGCACGAACGCGCTTACATTGAAGCTCTAACCAAGCGGTACACGGACCAACCAACGGCCGATCGCAAGCCGTTTGATCTGGAGTACGCACTCGCCATGGCGAAGGTGGTGGAAACTTACCCCGATGATCTCGATGCTGCAACACTCTATGCCGCATCATTGATGAACCTGAGCCCTTGGGACTACTGGAATCTTGATGGTAGCCCCAAAGGCTACACAAAGGAAATCCTTGGGACCTTACAGTCGGTAGTCGATCG
This sequence comes from uncultured delta proteobacterium, assembly GCA_963848135.1. Lineage (GTDB taxonomy): Bacteria > Desulfobacterota > Desulfobacteria > Desulfobacterales > SG8-13 > JARFQH01. Next base: position 688,822 of record CAWKCK010000002.1, on the reverse strand, counting down.
AAATCCCCGACATGTCGGAGCACTGCACTATTATATCCATGTGGTCGAGCTGCGCCATCCAGAGCGAGGTGAGAGGCATGCTGACATGTTGACTGAGTTAATGCCGGGAGCGGGTCATATTGTACACATGCCATCGCATATTTATATGCGGGTTGGCCGGTACGCCGACTCCTATGAGGCGAACCGCCGCGCGGTGGAAGCCGATGAAGGCTACATCACCCAATGCCGAAGTCAGGGTATATATCCCCTAAACTATTACCCGCATAACATCCACTTTATGGCATGGTCGGCAATGTCACAGGGGCATCCAGAGAGGGCACTGGTGGCGGCGCGAAAGATCGTCGAAAAGGTTCCTCCTGATCTTTCAGCCGATAAAAATGTGTGGGCACTCTACGAGACCTTCCTGTCACAACCGATGTTTGTGATGGTGCGTTTCGGGATGTGGGAAGAGATGCTTGGCGAGCCCAAGCCAGACCTCGAGTCGCAGTTCATGACGGGTATCTGGCACTACGGTCGAGCCTTAGCCTATATTCACACTGATCGACTGGCAAAGGCGCGTCCAGAGCTTCGCCTTTTGAACGCAACCCGAGAAGTCATGGGTAATGTGGAACACTACATTGGTTTTGCAACCGCAGAGACTCTGATGACGATTGCTCACGAGATCGTGTTGGGAGAGTTGGCCTACGCTGAGGGTCACACTCTCGTGGGTTTGGCACATCTGGAGCGGGCCGTGCGACTCGAAGATGGTCTACGCTACAACGAGCCCCCCGACTGGTATTTTCCAGTGCGACATTTCCTGGGAGCCATGCTCCTTAACACTGGCCGCCCGAATGAGGCCGAGGTTGTTTATGCTGCGGATTTGCGCAAGAATCCGGAGAACGGGTATTCGTTGTTCGGCTTGAAAATGGCACTTGAGCAGCAGGGTAAAGACGAAGACGCTCAGGCCATAACCAAGCGCTTCGATCGCACATGGGCCGGTGCCACTCACAAATTAACTTCGTCACGGTTTTAAAACCTCCTTTCTCGATAATAGTATATTGCGGCTATATGGAACAAATGGTTTGTGTGAATAGCATTTGGCAATCTTAAAAAAATCGTCAGCCTTGGGAGTGTGGAAATCTTTTTGGGGACGAGAAAAGTAAAAAGCAACGAGAGCTGCTGGCCTAAAAGCTATCCTCTGAGGGATTTCCTTGAGGTTACCAAACCGGATCGTCACAATTGATACGAATTCCGATAGTTGGTCTAGTGGCAAGTTGTTCCAAGTATTGACCAATCCCAGAAGTTCCATATAGTCTTAATAAATCACCAGATCAGGACTTATTCCACAAACAACGCACTCTCTGTAGCTACTGGCAGGGTTAAGATTATGAATTCAATTGATTTTCGCCGAAAAATTGTTCTATATGAGATTGCAAAATTGGCGTGAAAATATCAAAGCAGATTTTCTCAAAACATCCTTAATATCAGCTTATAAGGGAACATTGACCTGATAATCAATGGTTAGCTACCAAGGCTTGGTTTTCAAACATTTGGAAAAAAACATAACAATGGATAATTCGACACAACGCCTAATCTTTCAACTCGGTACCAACAATTGGCAATCGAGTCAGGAGTTTGCTCCTGGAAGTGGTATCCTCCACGAACAACATCATGACACCTACAACACTATGAATGGGGTGGCGTGCTACAGCGTCTTTCCATCTCGCGTCCAACGCCTTGACCGACCCGATGCTCGTGTCTTCGAACTTAACCACGACATTCCAATCTGTGAATCTGTGTCACCCGTCTCATCCTACCGTTGGCACAGCATGAGCGAGGAGGAATTTGAGGCATACAGAATCCGGCTATATAAATTTGTTACCATGTATATAAACGAGGTGGAGGAGATGCATGGCAAGCCCTTCGACCTGTTTATCGCTCATCACGCATTCCTCAATCCCATGGTTATGGGTGATGTGAATCGCCTCCGTGTCGCACAAGGTAGACCTGCTGTGCCCTTGGTGGCCTTTGTACACGGTACAGCATTACTCATGTTTAGGAGTGAGATAGCGGGCGACAACCCCGAATATCCACTGCGCTTTTATCCGCGATGGGTCGAAGAAGGTGTATTCGATGCCGTCAGTGGTGTCTTTGTGATTTCAAATTCCCAAAAAGAACGCTTTTTATCGGTATTTGAAGCTTTCGAACCACAGAAGGTGTTTGTTACTCCTAATGGCATAGATCCCAGCATCTTCCGAGTCGACAATACACTTAAACGCGATGAAGTTCTTGCGCATTTCCCTGCCAAGCCTTACGCGGGAAGCATCGAGAAATCCATTAACATCCCGGCTGGTTGCGACCGAGTGGTGCTATTTGTTGGTAAGTTCGCCGACATCAAGCGCATCGATTGCTTACTCCATGCAGCGGTTACCTATGAGAAGATACCGGGTCTGCGGGTGGCTACCGTCATCGCTGGTTCTGGTCCGATAGAGGAGCAAAAGCGGTATCAGGATATAGCGGTCAAACTTGGCCTCTCAGAGGTGTATTTTATTGGTCCTCAGGTTCAAACGGCACTCGCAGAACTCTATAACATTGCTGACATCGGAGTTTTTCCCACAAAGTTCGAGGCGTTTGGCCTTGTCTTGTTGGAGTGCCTTGCCTGTGGAACCCCAGCCATCGGAACGGCCGCTGGCGGGCCGTTAGAGTTCATAGATCAGACGGTGGGTGAACTCGTTCACGACTTTGAAAGCAAAAAACAATTCCAAGAAGCGTTGGGTGAGACTATTATTCGTGCGCTTGTTGAGAACTGGAAACTGCACAAGGCAGAGGCAGCAGTAGAGGTGGCTTCGCATTACACACTTACCGCGCAATGCAAAAGAATCCTGAAAGCCGTCGACACTTTGCCTCATTCCCTTGTACCACATAGGAGTGCAGCCCTATAGCGCTGCCCTTACAAGAGAAAGTAGTGAGAGAGATTATTTTCTGGTAACAACACAAATCCAGCGGACAAGCCGCTGATTTGTGGAGCCAACAATATATTTTTCAAAGATTAATCTACAGGAACGATCACAAACCTGCAAGTTTCGAACACCTCAGGACTAAGTCCCTGCACATACCTCTCCAACTTAACCGCAGATCAGCCTAAACGGCAGATAGCCACATCCCGTTGTTGAAAATTGATTTAGGGATAACCAGATTCTAACCATAGACAATCCTTGGGAACCGAAAATTTAGCTGTTATCAAGAGATTTTAATTTTACATACACCGTGGTATTGACAGGGTGCATAATTTCAGTTTTATATTTATTCAGTATAATCGCATCTGTTTTGATCTTGAGCCTACACCGAAAAACTCACTAATCCGGAAAATTCTGTTCTCCTGTTTAAATCCCTCATTATTATAGTCGAAAAAACAATCAGTTTGGACATTCACCATACATTATTGAAAGGAGGAACAATGCCAATTTATATGTCACTTATATAATATACCCCAAAAGGTGTAGCAAACATGAAGGAAAGCCCCAATCGTCTATAGGCAGCGAAGGGACTATTTAAATCAATGGGCGCTGAGATAAAATCGTTTTACCTGGCGATGGGAAGATTTGATAGGGTAGTAATTTCCGAAATACCTGATGATGAAACTGCTATGAAATTATCAATAACGCTTGGTTCGGCAGGTGCAATTCGGACTGAGGGTTTCCGGATTTTTAATGAAGATGAATATCGAAAACTCATATCTGAAATTTAAAAAGATATTTTGAAAATTCATAGATATGGGCAGCCCATTATTATCAGGAAACTGCCCAATATTTTTTCCAGAACTAAATTTACAGCTATGAGTTTACAATGAACGTAACTTTCGCGTTTATGCGATAGGATTTAACCTTGTTGTTCTCCACAATTGCTTGGATTGCTTCTGCATAAATATGTTTTATGTTCTTTACAGTTTTTGCGGCTTCCTGGAGTGCATTTTCAATTGCATTCTCAACATTTTTCCCTTCAGAAATAAGCTCGATAACTTTTGCAACCGCCATAATGAAGTCTCCTTTCTGTAGTTAATGATATGTCCCAGCGTTACTTTAACCAATTTGATCTATCGCCATAGAGTTGATACGGAGTCGAATTTAAGGCGCTCTGAAAGTAACTTAACAAGATGTCCCGCCCCAACCTCGTATAGCCTTTACTACTTACGCAATCAACGAAATTTTGAGAGAATCACTGCAGGCCTTCTAACAATTGCACACATTGGCTGTAAAACGCCAATGCTCGCCGAACCTCTTGTAAACCTCCACGGAGCTTTAGCATATTCGGGTATAAATAGCTATGAATGCCTGGTATTTTTAAATGGAGGTGTTTCAGTTAATCAGTCCCTGGTGGCAGGGTTGGGATTTGCTGCCGCTGGTTTTCCTTCACGAGTTGCTGTCGCCTTCCACGTGAATGATCTCAATCCGGTCTGCTTTTCGGTAGCCTCTTGGAAGTTTTCTACCACGCCGCCCACGCTCGCCGACAAAAGAAGAAATATTTTCCGGTGTGAATCGAACAGATTGCTTGCCGGCGTGAATCTTAATGGTCGCACCTTCAGGTATAATCTCCAGCAATTTTAAATACTCTTCGCGTTTTTTTAACCTTGCCGGAGGGATTTGGATGATTTTGTTGCCTTTTCCCCTCGGAAGCTCGGGCAGTACCTTGATGGGAATGACCAACATATGTCCTTCTGTGGTAATCGCGGCTAAATAGTCGGTTTCATAATTGTTAACATATACGGGTGGTAACGGCTCGCATTCCTTTGGGACTGTGAGCATGGCTTTACCCTTGGTGTTTTTTGTCACCATATTGGCGATATTCGTAATAAAACCATACCCCGCATCACTGGCAAGAAGCACTTTTTGATCTGACAGACCCATTACCACGGATAAAAATTTTGCTCCGTTTGATGGTGTCAGCTTGCCGGTCAGTGGTTCCCCATGCCCCCGGGCCGACGCCAGTGTGTGGGCCGGCAACGAATAGGACCTTCCATTGGTATCGAAAAAGATTGCCGGATGAGTGGTTTTGCCGCGTGCGGCACATAAAAATTCATCGCCTGCTTTATAATTAAGATTATTGGGGTCCACCTCGTGCCCCTTAGCCGCACGCACCCATCCACCGGTGGAAAGTACTACGGTAACTGGTTCAACAGCCGTGAGCTCAACCGCCTTAATAGCCCGGGCTTCCTTGCGCTCAACGATCAGGGTTCTGCGCTCGTCTCCGTATTTTTGATTATCTTCTCTGAGCTCGTTTTTCATCAGCGTTTTCAGACGCTGTTTTGAGGCAAGTGTTTTTTCGATCCAATTTTTCTCTTTTAAAAGTTCCTGCCTTTCATTTTTTATTTTAATCTCTTCAAGTTTTGCCAGTTGACGAAGCCGTATCTGTAAAATTGCCTCAGCCTGCAAATCGGTCAACTCAAATTTTTGCATTAATATCGTCTTGGGCGCGTCATTTTCTCGAATAATCCTTATAACCTCGTCGAGGTTGAGGTATGCAACTAATAGTCCTTCGAGTAAGTGCAGACGCTCTTTGATTCTATTTAAACGAAATTCCAGACGCCGAATCACTGTTTGTTTACGAAATTGAAGCCATTGCTTAGTAATCTCCAAAAGACCGAGCGTTTGCGGCTTTCGGTTTAGTCCGATAACAGTCATGTTTATTTTGTGACTTTTTTCAAGGTCGGTAGTTGCAAACAGATGACTGATCAAGGCTTTTTTGTCTACCCGGTTTGAACGCAGCATGATCATAAGGCGTGTCGGCTCGTCTTGGTCTGACAAATCACGAATGTCAGAAACCATGGAAAGCTTTTTTTCTCTCATCTGTAACGCCACCTGTTCGATCACCTTGGCAGGCGAAACCTGATAGGGAAGGGAAGTAATAATGATGTCCCCATTCTCATATTCATAAGTAGCTCTCATCCGAATCATACCCTGACCGGATCTATAAATATTTGTAATTTCTTCTTCAGACGTAATTATTTCCGCTCCGGTTGGAAAATCGGGACCTTTTATGATTTGGCGAATATCCTCGATTGTAGCTTTGGGGTTATCGATCAGGTGAATACAAGCACTAATAATTTCATTCAGGTTGTGAGGAGGAATATCGGTTGCCATACCAACCGCAATACCGGTGGCGCCATTTAAAATAACATTCGGCAGCCTGGCAGGAAGCATGCGCGGTTCGCTGAGGGTCCCGTCAAAATTGGGGACCCAATCAACGGTGCCCATCGAAAGCTCGGAGAGAAAAGCGTCGGCATAAGGCGAAAGACGTGCCTCAGTGTATCGCATGGCAGCAAATTCTTTCGGTGAAGCGTTTGAACCCCAATTGCCCTGGCCGTCGATGAGTGGATAACGATAAGAAAAATCCTGGGCCATCAAGACCATGGCGTCATAACAGGCCGTGTCGCCGTGCGGGTGGAATTTACCTAAAACGTCACCGACAGTACGAGCCGATTTTTTGTGCTTCGTTGTTGAGCGGAGGCCAAGTTCGCTCATGGCATATATAATACGGCGCTGAACGGGTTTGAAACCATCGCCGATAAACGGCAGGGCACGATCCATGATAACGTACATGGCGTAATTCAAATAAGAAGGCCTTACAAAGGCGTCAAGGGATAGCTGTTCAATGCCTTCATAAGAGGTCATTTTCTTTTCGAACATATGGTGTTACTCCAATTTAGTTTTCGTCTATAGATTCAGGGATTACCTCTCAGGCTTATGCCTGCAGGAGGTTTTCCTATCTTACATTGACAACGTTTATAGGCGAGTTGATAAGTTATGAAACCCTTTATGGCAGAAAGTTTTATCAAAGTAATTTTACAGAGTTCGTTGCTTTGCATGACAATTAATTGCAGTTACACCTAAATTACGTCAGGATCAGCCAGGTTGCCCTCTTTTTCAAGCCAGCGCTTGCGGTCCTGGGATCTTTTTTTAGCTAAAAGCATGTCCATTGTTTCGAAAATACTCTTTTCATTATCAAGGGTAAGCTGGACTAATCGTCGTGAGTCAGGAAGCATGGTGGTTTCACGCAATTGGCTGGGATTCATTTCACCAAGCCCTTTAAAACGTTGGACATTGGGTTTTGCTTTTTTTGGCAAACCGTCTAATCGTTTTAAGATATCATCCTTTTCCATTTCATCCAGGGCATAATACACTTTTTTCCCTTGATCGATTCTATAAAGAGGGGGCATCGCGACAAAAATATTACCCGCTTGAACCAGAGGCCTGAAATGTCGAAGAAACAGTGCACATAGAAGTGATGCAATGTGAAGTCCATCTGAGTCGGCATCTGCTAAAATAATTATTTTCCGGTAGCGAAGATTTGAAAGATCCGAAATACCCGGATCGACACCGACAGCAATTGCGATATCATTGATTGCACTTGACTTGAGGATAGCTGATGTTTCAACCTCCCATGTATTTAGTATCTTACCTCTTAATGGCAGTATCGCTTGAGTTTGTTTATCGCGTGCCTGTTTAGCAGACCCACCCGCGGAATCTCCTTCTACCAAAAAAAGCTCGCTTTCGGCAGGGTCTTGGGTAATGCAGTCGGCAAGTTTGCCGGGGAGTGTGGGACCGCGTCCCACATTTTTCCTCACGATCTTTTTGGCAGCGTTCTGCCTCCTGCGAGCGTTTTCAATTGCCATTTCAGCCAATTTATCGCCCGCGTCGGTGTGATGGTTAAGCCACAGGGCAAATGCATCTCTGACAACATTGGTGACAAACGATGCAAATTGCCGAGAACCAAGACGCTCTTTTGTTTGCCCCGAAAACTGTGGGTCGTTCATCTTCGCAGACAAAACGAAGTTGCACTTATCCCAAATATCGTCCGGTGTCAGTTTGACACCGCGAGGAATCAGATTGCGAAATTCGCAAAATTCTCTCACGGCTGCCAAAAGGCCACTTCGAAAGCCGTTTACGTGCGTGCCACCTTGAGAAGTCGGAATAAGGTTAACATAGCTTTCGGCTATCATCTGTCCTTGTTCCGGGAGCCAGATTACCGCCCAGTTCACAACCTCCTCTTTTCCTTCTCGCTCGCCAACGAAGGGTTCTTCCGGAATGCGATCGTAGCCCGACAGGTTTTGAAGCAGATAGTCTTTGAGGCCATCCTCAAAATACCAGGAGTCAGTTTCGCCTGTGTGCTTGTTTGTAAAGGTAACTGTCAGCTTTGGACACAAAACGGCTTTCGCGTGTAGTACGTGTTTCAACCGGCGCACGGAAAATTTGGCTGTATCAAAATATTGTCCATCAGGCCAAAATCTGACCGTTGAACCCGTATTGCGCTTTCCAACCGTTCCGATTATTTTTAGTTTTGATGATCTTTTGCCGTTTTTAAAAGAAATTGCGTATTTGTTGCCGTCCCGTTTGATTTCTACCTCAAGCATGGCTGATAGGGCATTTACCACGGACACGCCAACACCATGCAGACCACCAGAAAATCGGTAGTTTTTACTGCCAAATTTAGCTCCGGCATGAAGCTTTGTCATGATAACCTCAACGCCAGTCAACTTTTCACCGGGATGCATGTCGGTGGGCATACCTCGGCCATTATCACTTACCTCAAGCGATCCATCATCGTGATAAATGACATTGATCCGGTTGGCGAACCCTGCAATTGCCTCATCAACAGCATTATCAATAACTTCCTGGGCCAGATGGTTCGGCCGAGAGGTATCAGTATACATTCCGGGTCTGCGTCTGACCGGATCGAGACCCTTCAATACTTCTAACGACGACGCGTCGTAAATTGCCTTGGGGTCGTCTTTTAACAAGTTTCTACTATTAATGACAAACCTCCTTACCCGTGCTTGCCGGAGCCGAAAATATCTCACGCTAAGACGTAAATTTTTAATAAATAATTTTTGAGCGTTCCATTGTGAGCACTACAGTATTACGGGTGATAAATTTGGAAAATATTATCCAGATCTACAAGTAATTTTAAAAAAAAATCGGGGTCAGATATGATCCCGATTTTTATTATAGCCTTCAAAACGGTCTATCAATTGCTAACAATATAGCGTTAAAATTGGTTCACATCAACGAAATATTATAGATAGTGTCCATTCGCGAAATGCAGATAGTACGATTGGGTGTCCAAATCATAAAAACGGATATATTATGGATGGATACCATATAATTGGGCAATAAGACTGGGCGATGTCACTGGGATTGCAAAAGAAGGGACACTTAATATATCCATTGACCGGCACATTCGATATGCACCAGGCATGCCATATCTATGGAGTGAGGTCGAATCACTTGGGGCGGCAGTTCGATGATCCACAAAGACCTCGAACCACATGCCATTGAATTCCTGGCCTACCTGTCATATCATCCTAATAAAATAATCATGAATTTACTCGAGATTTCATTCAACCAAACGAAAATACCCAAAATATGGAAAATAATAAAACGAGTGCAGAACTCCTCGCAAAGCATCTTGAAAGCTTGATGTATCAGGCACCTGCCGGGTTTCTGTTGGTGGATGAAGGTGGCAATATTATATTTGTCAACCGTCTTGTTGAAAAAATGTTTGACTATCAGAAGGAAGAGTTGATCGGTCAAAAGGTTGAAATGCTGATTCCCGAACGTTTTTGCAAGGAGCATATCTCCCAAAGAACAGATTTCATCAAAGTACCTTCAGCGCGCAAAATGGGAAAAGGAAGAAACCTGTATGGAAAAGCAAAGGATGGCAGAGAGTTCCCCGTTGAAGTGGGCCTGGGGTACTCCCGCAGTCAGTCCGGTACCCTGGTTTCTGCCGTAATCATTGATATATCGAGGCAGCTGGAAGTTGAACGCGAGAGAGAAGGTCTGATCGCTGAGCTGCAAGAGGCGCTTTCCACGGTTAAGAAACTCAGCGGGCTTTTGCCCATCTGTGCCGGTTGCAAAAAGATTAGGGATGATACCGGCTACTGGAACCGAATTGAAGCCTATATCCGTGACCACTCGGAAGCGGATTTCAGTCACGGGATATGCCCGGATTGCGCCGAAAAACTATATCCTGATTTGGATATTTATGGTGACCATAAATAGGGGGCTGTCTACAAGGTCTATTCGAAAGTACAAGAGCGGTTGATCATTGGGTCGTCGAAAACCGGAATGATCGACTGCCGGAGTGGGGCATGCGGCAGGAACCTAAACCATTAAACTTACGGCTGTAGGGAGGAAAAAAGTGGATGAGATGAAGACAATCCCCTTGTTCCCGTTGGGCGTTGTGATACTTCCGGATATGGTCCTCCCACTGCACATATTCGAAGATCGATATAAGCTGATGATTACCGAATGCCTGGCGCAAAAGCAGCCCTTTGGAATCATTCTGTTCGATGGGCAACACATGCTGACCGTGGGCTGCACGGCCCTGGTAACCGAAGTGACGAAATACTACAGCGACGGACGCATGGACATCCTGACGCGCGGACAAAAAAGATTTATCGTCCAGAAAGTGATTGATGAAAAGCCCTATCTTCAGGCGCATGTCACCTTTTTCGATGATGGTGATAAGCCAAACCCTGATGAATTACAAAGCGATATTGCAAATATCCGGGATCTGCTCAACGAACTTTATGGAATGGATCGTTCCACGCAGCGTCTTGATGTAACGAAGCAGGCAAATCTATTGGCGCTGTCTTTTGAAATCGCGGCTTTGGACGGGTTTACGCCAGCTGAGCGCCAGAGGTTTTTAGAGATGACATCGACTGCAGAGAGGATCGAAAAAGGGGCACGGGCGCTTTCCAAATTAGTCCAACGCACCCGCCTGACCAATGAAATCAAAAACATTATTGGCGGCAACGGGAGTCCTCCGAAAGAACTTATTGCACTGATTGCCACAGAGCAAGGGTATATATGATATTAAATGATCAATGACCTCCGGTTCCGTTGGAGGTCATTGTATCAAGACTTGGATTTTTGTTTCTGAATAAATTCCTCCAGCTCATCCGCTTCGTCAGAGCCCAATTCCTTTAGAATCTTTAAGTGCTTTTCGGCCAGATCGAATTTACCCATTTCTGCGTACGCTTCCCCTATATATTCATGGGCTTCGGCCAAATCCGGTTTTAAGGCTATGGCGCGCTCGTAGGTGCGTATGGCTTTGTCGAATTGTCCCTGTTTACGGTAACAGAACCCCAGGTTGCTGTATGCTTCGGCATAGTCGCCGTCTGCCTTTATCGCTTCTTCGTATTGTTTGGCCGCTTTGTCATATTGGCCTTTTTCCTGGTAGGATTCGCCCTTGGTAAAATAGGAATTGGCTTTTTGGCGTTTGCTGTATGATGGGTCCGATTTGGGCGCCGAACTACTGGAACTTCCGGCGGCCATGATCGAAGGGGGTAAAAATATCAATATTGCGGCAATGACCGATAGCGCTATTGCGGTAATAATAGGTAGTCCGTGGATACGGGACGAGGATTCAGTTCGCATGATGCCTCCTGGACTGGTTGGAAGTTTAAAGACAGTTTTCCAATGAAACTGCCGAGTGTTTGCTTATGTTGGTTCACTGCATATACTAACTATGATAAGGATCATTCTGTGCGATTAAAGAGGGCCGATTTGGACACGCCAAAATTGAACAATAGGAACAGTGTGTTTCCGGTAATTATCGTAATTCTTTTTTTTATTACTGGATGCGGTGCCGCTCTGCAGTCGGTGGAAAAAGATAGAGAGCTGGGGCGCGAAGCGGCCAAACAAGTGGAAGCCGGCATGGGCATTTATCAGGAAGCCGGGGCCACTCAGTACGTGGACCAGGTTGGCGCGAGGCTGGTCAGGGCCAACTCTGACAAAACCTTTGATTTTCGTTTCGCTATCATTGATCAGTATATACCTAACGCATTTGCTTTGCCCGGGGGATACGTTTACCTATCGCGCGGGATACTGGCATTGACCAATAACGAAGATGAACTGGCAGGAGTCGTCGGACACGAAGTCATTCATGTCAGCAACAGGCATTCGGCCAAGCAGATGGCCAAGGCCAAGGTCCCTGCTTTGCTTGCCTTGCCGGGAGCAGTTGTCGGGGGCGTAGTCAGTGAAGGTCTCGGCAATATAATGATCGCTCCCGTGGCCGTGCTTGGCGGTGCCTACCTGGCCTCCAACAGTCGGCAGGATGAGTACGAGTCGGATCAGCTCGGCCAGCAACTGGCCGCACGAGCCGGTTATGATCCGTCTGCATTGGCGTCCATCCTGGCGCGGATAAACGCATTCTCGGAAGCATACTCAGGTCAACAACGGATTCCTGGTTTTTTTGACACCCACCCATCCACTCCAGACCGGGTAGATCGCGTTCTCAGGGACGCCGAAAGGATCGACTGGCAGCGGCAACCCGGGGTGACGAACAATGCCGCCGGTCACCTGAAACGATTGGACGGCCTGCTTGTGGGTGATGACCCGGCCATGGGTGTTTTTCAGGAACGCGATTTCCTGCACCCGGATTTGGATTTTTCTATCAGATTCCCACAGGGATGGAAGGCATTGAATACCCACCAGGCAGTATTTGCCGTGGCGCCCGAAGAGGATGGAATCGTGCTGCTCGGCCTCGCCGGTCAAGGGTCAGATCCCTCCAAAACTGCCGAGGAGGCAATAAATGCTTTGCATGAAAAGTACCGGATCAGTCCGAGCGAGTCGACATCGACGATGATCGGCGACCTGCCGGCACACCTGGTGACGTATACTGATAATAGCGGCCAGGAAATAGTGCATATGCAGTTTTTGTGGATCGCATATCGAAGCCTGATCTATCAAATCATCGGATTGGCCCCGGAGCGCTACCGACCGGAATTGAGAGAAACGGCACAGAGTTTTCGGCCTATAAGGGATAAAGAGCGGATTTCCATCCGGGAAATGCGGTTGAGGATAGTGGCGGCGCAACCAGGCGAAACATTGGATAAGCTTTCCAAGCGCACGGGTAATGAGTGGAGTGTGAAAATTACGGCCATGGTCAATGGCCTCGATACCGGGAAGCCTTTAAAAAAAGGTCAGTTGATCAAAATTGCTGTTAGCCAGCCATATAAAGATTAATACATCTACTATGGATTCAATTTTTTTTACTGCACCACTTGAACAACAAGATGCGCTCATCTCTGAAGCGCTGGCGAATGAAAAAAAACGCCAGCAGACTCAGATCGAGTTGATCGCTTCCGAGAACACGGTCAGTCGTGCCGTGCTCGAGGCCCTGGGGTCCGAGATCACGAACAAGACCGTCGAGGGGTATCCTGGTAACCGGTTTCACGGTGGCGCCGACTTTGCTGATATTGTCGAAAACGCTGCCATTGAGCGTGCCAAAAAACTCTTTGGTTGCAATTACGTTAACGCGCAGCCGCATTCCGGCTCACAAGCCAATCAAGCGGTATTGTTCAGTCTCCTGGAACCGCATGAACGAATTCTCAGTTTGGATCTTTCCGCCGGAGGCCATCTCAGTCACGGCGCGAAAGCCAGCCAGTCCGGCCATATCTATTCTTCACACCATTATCATGTCGATAGAAAAACCGGGATTATCAATTATGAGGCTGTCGAACAAATAACTATGGAGATAAAACCCAAGTTACTTATAGCGGGAGGGTCGGCTTACCCCAGGGAAATTGATTTTCCTCGCATGCGGGATATCGCCGACAAAAGCGGGGCATATTTAATGGTGGATATGGCGCATTTTGCCGGGTTGGTCGCGGCCGGCGTGCATCCATCGCCGATACCCTATGCCGATGTCGTCACCCTGACAACGACCAAAACCATGCGAGGGGCGCGCGGCGGCTTGATCCTCACCAATCGCGAGGATCTGTTTAAAAAAATTCAATCCGCCGTTTTCCCGGGCGTTCAAGGCAGCCTGCACCCGCAGGTCATAGCGGCCAAGGCCGTATGTTTGGGTGAAGCGCTCAAGCCCGAGTTTAAGGTTTATGGGAAACAGGTGAGAGATAACGCCCGTATTCTCGCACAAACGCTCGCTGCAAGAGATATAAAATTGATCAGCGGCGGCACGGATACCCATCTGGTGCTGCTGGATTTATCTTCCAAGGGGATAACCGGGCAACAGGCACAAGACATACTCGCCAAAGTCAACATGACATCCAATAAAAACCCGATTCCTTTCGACTCGCCAAGGCCGTCTGACTGGGTGGGGCTGCGCTTGGGAACGAGCGCGGGAACCACAAGGGGCTTCGGCCTCCAGCAATTTCAACTCATCGGAGGATGGATAGCGGATCTGATTGATGTCCTACCGAAAAAAGCAAAAGAACAAAAAAAACTGATTGACGAAACAGCCGAAAAGGTTGCCGATATCTGTTCTCATTTTCCGATCTATCCTTGTTCATGACCTTTTTCAACACCGGTTCCATTTTTACTTCCATTCGTTAGTTTTCTGGTGCGCTGGTACTTTTTGTCATCTTAAAAATTATTGGCGATAAGAATAGTTCATCCACCAAAGGTAGTTGGTCAGCCTCTTTAGTGTTGTTTATTTATGCAATCACGTTTTCTTTTGCTTACATAACCTTAGACGAGGATATGCATCCCGGGTTGGCCGAGTTTGGTGAGCTAAAAACGTATTGATAAATTCAAAATTGTTGTTAAGTTAACCTAAAGACTCGTTTTAACCAGCCGTTTGGGAAATCCGGTTTTCATATTTCTTTCTGTATCATCCTGGTGGAGCGCTTACAAAATTCCTTGTACGGAAGAATTTAACCAAGACAAAATTCGAAACAGCTAAATTAGAAGAGTTGAAAGGGGATCAAACCATGCTGATAAAAATTATGTTGGGCTTGCTGACAATATCATTGCTGATACCTGGAATCGCCGGCGCGGTGAGTGAGGAAGATTTCGAGGTTGATACCACAGAAAATCTTCTCAACCTTTGCACGGCATCCCCTGATGATCCGCTTTATCATCAGGCTATCAACTTTTGCCACGGTTTTATGGTGGGAGCATATCATTACCATGTGGCTGAATCCAATGGGCCAAAAGGGGTAAAACTGGTCTGCTTGCCCGATCAGCCGCCATCCCGAAGTGAAGCCGTCGGTATGTTCGTTCAGTGGACCAAAGCGCGACCGCAGCACTGGAAAGAGGAGGCCGTCGAGACGGAGTTCAGATTTCTGATAGAGACATGGCCCTGCAAGCCCTAGCCCGCAATTTTCGTGAACATTTTTCAGGTGACTTGAAAATGACATGCCATAGAAGCGTTAAATTAAGTGTTGACGGAAAATTCCGGGATATATTTTGTTTGTCGACATTATTAAAAATACAACTAAAAAATATTCACCCGTTAGGTGAGTCGCACGTGCCCATCTGGGGCGTTATCAAGAGCTTGCGGTACCCGAAAGTACAGCGGCGCTCTTGAGCGTCTTGCAAATGAACTCATGCAACGCATGAAAAAAGCGGGGCCGCATATTTCATCAAAACGATTGAATGGAATTGTTTAAACCATGTAAACCAATGCTCAAAGATACAAAGGAGTATCCCATGAAAAATTATGCACTCATCCTGATTCTGACGATAAGCCTTGCCCTCGGTGGGTGTGCCGGCATGTCGGACACAGAGCAGCGCACCCTGAGTGGCGCTGCGATTGGTACTGGAGCCGGTGCTGTGGTCGGCGCCATTGCGGGTAGCGCGGGCTGGGGCGCTGCCATCGGGGCCGCGACTGGAGCGGCCGGTGGATTTCTTTACGACCGAAACCAGAAGGCGAAAGAGGCGGCCTTTCAAAGTGGTTACGAGGCCGGCCAGCAGAAAAAATAATAGTGTCAGCGACCGAGCAACCATTAGGTGAGAACTGTTTACGACTGGACGGGAGGTATATTCTCAGGGTCGCGGGTACTATCTTTAGAGGTAAACACGGCCCAATCAGTTCTAAAATAACTGAAGAATCGGGAAATTTTTCCAACAAATACTGCACAAGAGCGGAGGGAATGATCAGCAGCGAAAGCGGGCACTGTATGAATGTATTAGGCAGCCTTGGGAAAGAACAGCGAAAACCCTGGCTGTCTGATAGAGACTAAAAATGGTCAAGTGGATTTAAAAGTTCTATATTATTATGAAAATCTGTTCTTTCCTTAGGTTGCCTTATGCATGAGTTTGCGCGCTGTAGTCGCTGATCATTCCCTCCGCTCCCGGTTGATGAAAACTCCCCGAGGGCTCAACTAACTGAAAATATTTTACCTTTCAGACCAACCGCAGACTTATATGGCTTGCGTGAGATGGACTGCAGTTTCGCTTCGAAATGCCCCCCGCCTCGCGCAGATCACACATTTGACTAGAAGCTATCTCAAAATTAGGATTTTCGTTCGAGATCAAGGCGAGACCGAGGATCCCCGCTGTGCGGGATTCCCCGCCTGATCGATTCTTATTTGTGGGTCGCAACCCGCAGGCATACTCAAGTATGTCGAGGACTTGAGACAAGGGCTCAACGCTGATATCGGGCGGAAAAACTTTTTTGAGATGCCTTCTAAATGAAACAAGGCCTGCGTCTTGGCCGTGACTTCTCCATGTGGTGAAATATCCAGTCTAATCGTCAAGCAGCAGCAACGGTAAGGGGGATACATATTTTATCGTTGGCCCCTTGGGTACTTCGTCCGCACCAATGTCTGGTGTGAGGTCCCTAAGATCACCATCGATGTCATCAGAACAAAGGTTCCCGCCGATAGGTAAGCCTTTATCGATGGCCTCCTTCGCATGCGCAACAAGGTGGAGGTCGCCCCCAGCCCCGTCGACAAACAAAGATAGCGGCTGATGATCAAGGTTCGCTACAAGGGAAGCGCTTGCGCCGTCTCGTTCCCACAGTCTATGACTGACTAAATTGTTTGTAATCGTTGCAGTCGTATTTAAAAATCGCCATTCTATGGATGAAACCGGCGCAGCTGTAGAAACCACCGTATTGTGCAAGACCTTCGCATCGCATGCTTGCCACAGGCATACGCCACAATCGAATCCGGCCTGTGATTCATAAAGTTGCAGTCGATTTTGAAAGACGAAGTTGTTACGAATAATGCCCCCGAAATGGCCAATATAGTCGGCGCTGGGGCAGGGGGCATCGCTATAGGTTCGGCCAGTGCCACTCGTTGTGAGGCCGAAGCCAATCCCCCGGGCATTGTCAACGAGTATATTGCGCTCAACAATGCTGTCGCGACTTCCTCGCCAAAGATGAATGGCGTGCTCGGAGAGGCCATCGGCGCACCAGAACCCTTCGATGACATTGTCCTTAATTATCCAACCTCTGGCCTGGTGTGCGTCAATACCCCCCGTATAACAGCTGCCATTAATTTCCCCAACCTGGATTCGTCCAGTGTCAGTTAGCTCAAGACGTGAACAAGCGATTTCTCCGTAATCGGCGAAATAATTACCATTCTGATTGATCTTGATGGCCTGTTGACCGGGATCGATGATACGGACGTTGTAAATTCGGGCATTCACAATGTCTTCATTGGATGAAGGGGACACGTGGATCGGGTGGTATCGCGCCCGCTTTAATGTCAAATCGGCGATCGTTATATTGGAAGCTTTAATGACGATAATTTCAGTTGTTACATAGCTTCCGTCCAAAATTACCGCTTCAGGATCACCGCTCTTGGAACGTAGTGTTAGGTTGGGTGTACTGATCCAGAGATAAACGCCATTCAAGTTATAGGTGCCGTCTGCCAGGAGAATTGTGGTTCCGGGGTCCGCATTATTTATTGCAACTTCAAGCGTATTCGTCGTATCGACCTCGACGATATTTCCTTGTGGTGGCGGCAATGGATCGCATACGCCGCCCAGAACGGTTACCGGGATAAGCCAAAACAACACAAGCACGAAAACGTATTTCCTCATCAAATATACCCCCTCGGTAACTTTTACCCTAAATGATCGTAAACAAAACGGGAAAGGTTTTTATATGCCTGATCATCAAGCCGTAGTCATGCGCTATCAAGCACTTTGGATAAGCACACGGCCGACACGGGGCAAACATTTTTAAATTCTTCTGTTGTCATTATAGATTCTGGTGTCATATCCCTTGGGGTCAATTTATATCCAATCTTCGGGAAAAAATCTGCAGCGGTCATCGTGAGCAGGTACAGGGTTTTAATACCCTTAGACCGAGCAAAAGATTCAATTTTGCGAGTGAGCCGGCGTCCTAAACCATTTCCACGGTAAGAAGGAAGAACTGTCAACGATCTCAGCAATCCATTTTCATTATACATTTCTACGCCGACAACGCCAATAACAATACCATCTTCGTCTTTGGCGATGATGAAATTTTTCATTTTCTCATCTGTGAGGTCTTCAATCGGAAGTTCGGCGTTGCTTAACAGATCCAGCACCTGAATTTTATCGGATTTAGAAAGCAGGTCTATTCTTACAGCATTTTCCATCTGATCTCCTGTTTTGAAGCTATTTTAAAGTCTCGGTCAGAATAACCGCCCCCTGATAAAATATATGTCTGTTGATGTACGATAAAAGTGTAATCTTGACAATACGATCGGCGTCCGATATCTGATCAACGCGTATTCATATGCCCCGTTTGAATGTTCTGCGTCTATTGGAGACCCACCATGCCATCTGACAAGCAGGTACGACCGAACTTCATGGAGTGGAAGGAGATGACCTCCCTCGTTGGTTCAATGCGGACGCGCTCTCTTGTCGCGCAGCCAACGACGATCGAGCAGTGCCGCGAAGTGCTGACTTACTGCCAGCAGAATGGTATGACGGTTTGTGCCCGCGGCGCCGGACGCGGCTACGGAGACCTGGCACTAAATGATGGCCAAGTCCTGCTCGACATGAGCGACATGAATCGCATTCTCGAGTTCGACGAGGAAAACGCACAAATCACCGTCGAAGCCGGCACGCGTCTCATTGACATCTATCGGGCGGTCCATCACCGCTTGCTCATGCTCCCTGCCAGCCCGACCGAATCGCATTCCAGTGTCGCCGGCGCCATCTGCGCCAACGTCAACGGCAAGGACGCATGGCATCACGGCAGTTTCGCCCACCAGGTTGTCCGTCTGACTCTCCTGCTCGCCAACGGCGAAATCATCATAATCGATCGGTCGCACGCGCTCTTCAATGCCGTTGTAGGGGGCATCGGGATGCTTGGCGTCATCGTGGATGCAACGATTCAATTGCGCCCGATTCCCTCGCCGTACGTTGAAATCAACCGCATTCCTGTGCCCAACGTCGACGCGTTGCTCAATACAATGGCTCGGGTTGAAAAAACGCACGATGCGGCTGTTGTGTGGGTGGATGCATACGCACGTGGTCCTCGCATCGGACGTTCCGTAATTCATGCCGCGAAATGGCTCGAGGGCAAACAAGCCGAAGTGCAGCGCCGGCAAGCTCTCGAAGCGGGTTACGAACGCCTTGAGCATCATCGCGAATTCGGACTCGCCCTTCATGAGAAATTCGGACCGGTCCTGTCGCTCATGCTCGAGTCCCAGCGGTTCTTGATGAATTCATTCAACCGGCTTTACTACTCTATGTGCGAGATGGCCTATGAAACCGGGCATTCATCCAATAGCGAACTTTTTCTCAGGTTCAGCTTCGAGGCCAGTTTCACCGTGCCGCCGGCCCATCTCGTTTGCGGACCTAACGGATACACCGTTCAGCTGACCTTCCCGCGACCCAGCGCACGCGAGGCCATTGTCGAGCTGATGCATATTTGTCAGTCGTCGCCCTGTCCGCCGGTAACGACCATCCTGCGTGCGCACAAGCCAGATGACTGTCTGATTTCCTTTTCCGAGGATGGTTACAGCCTCAATTTCGAATTTCACCCGAAAAAACGCCACGAGGCCGCCAGCAGAGAAGCTGTCGACCGTCTCATCGATGCAACGGTCCGACGCGGCGGAAAGATCCACCTTGCCAAGGACCAGGTCCTGACGCCGGAGCAGTTCTACCGTGTCTACCCCCGCTACCGGGATCTTTTGGAGGTTAAAAGGCAACTCGATCCTGACGGCCTGTTCACATCCGACCTGGCCCGCCGGGTCGGCATCGATCCATCCCAAACCAAGCAAGGGTAGGCCTAGAACAATCGGAAAATGAAGGTCGTATTTCACGAAGAATTTTACCCGGTCTATACCGGGGATCCGGCAGCGGCTGCAGGGCGCATGGAGGCCATTGTCGAAGCCATCAAATCCCACGCGGAATTCATTCCAGCAACGCCTGCCTCTCGCCAGCGCATTGCTGCGGTCCACTCAGAGAGACATATCCGACAGGTCGAAAATCAGGGAATATATGACATCGCAGCCCTGGCTGCCGGCGGCGCCATTCAGGCCGCCCAAATCGGTCTTTCCGAACCTTGCTTCGGCCTGATCCGTCCACCGGGGCACCATGCCTCCGCGACTTCGGCCTGGGGGTTTTGCTTTTTCAATAACATGGCTGTGGCTTTAGAGACGCTGCGACGACAGCAAAATATCGAAAGCGCCTGCGTGCTGGATATCGATCTGCATTTTGGAGACGGCAATGTAAATATTTTAGGACGGCGAAACTGGGTGACCGTTATAAATGTGGACGTCCACAGTCGAAAACACTACCTGCAAGAGGTGATAGCGGCGATGAAAAACTGCCACGCGGATTTGATCGGCATTTCCGCTGGGTTCGACAACCACATCGACGACTGGGGGGGCTTGCTCCACACCGATGATTACGAGGAGATCGGTCATCGGGTCCGGTCGGCCGCCAACCGCAATGGCGGCGGTTGTTTTGCCATCCTGGAAGGCGGATACAATCACGCGGTGCTCGGAAAGAATGTGCTTGCCCTTATGAAGGGTATGGCCGGGCGATGATGCTGGCAGGTGAATCGTACACTTGCAAAAAGAAGACTTCCATTAAATGTGGGGAACAGGGTAGGGCAAGTAAAGTCGTGCATACCGGACTTACACAAGCGAGTTTGCCGGTACCATTAGGACATCACCCTTATCGAGTTGACGCACCGCTTCGATAATACTGGGATAGGTCAAGCCAATACTGGCCATGTGTCAGAAATCTTGTAGCCACCAGGCCATGGGTCTCTTGGATCCAGCATGTGTTGATGCATTCCGGTAATCCAAGCCCGCCCAGATATGCTCGGGATGACGGCTTCTATTTTCCCTACACGAGCCAAAGACTCCAGTCGACAGTGAAAACGAGAGCCAATTACAGATTCACCGATGTATTGATCTCCAACCTTTATTAGCCCTTTTTTTTTCAACAGTGCCAAACGCGCAGAGCATCCTGTGCCTGTTGGCGATCGGTCCAGTTTTCCTGGCTGAATCGTAACAGCGTTGCGCCCGACATATACACCGTTTTCTTTAATCAACGGTGCGGTAATCTGACAAAAAGATATATGTTGCCAATCGGGGTTTTCGGGATGATTAAATCCTAATTGATCGTTTGCTGCGTTTGTGATTTTAATGCCTGCCTTCGCTATGTCCCGGGCTTCATCCGGGGATATGTTGAAACCCAGATCTTCGGCTTCCACGACAACAAAGCTGTCGCCCCCATAGGCCGTATCCACTGTAAAAGTACCGAGGCCGGTCACTTCAAGCGTTGCATTCAATTTGTCTACAAATGATGGAACATTATGAATGGTCACGCGCTCGACTTTGCCATCGTGACACGTTGCCACAGCGTGGATGAGCCCTCCCGGCGCTTCTAATGTCAACCGTGTTTCAGGTTCACGCATTGGAAGAATGCCGGATTCAAGAAGAACGGTGGTGACACAAATGCTGTTGGAACCCGACATGGGGGGCGTGTCTTCTGGCTCCATTATTATCCAGCCCATTTGAGCCGACGGGTTTTTAGGCGGAACAAGCAGATTGACATGCCGAAAAACGCCGCCCCGAGGTTCGTTGAGCATAAAATCACGCAGAGCCTTATCTTTGGCTATCCACCGGGACTGTTCCCACAATGTTTCCCCGGGAGGTGGTGCGACTCCCCCCACGATGACATCCCCGACTTCACCCTCTGCATGGCAACTGATTGTATGTATAATTTTTAGCGTATTCATTCTGAATTGCTCCCAAATTTCGTTTCATAGAATCAGTGGCCAGACGAATTCATGGGTGTCAGTCTTTTTTTTCTTTTTTGGGGTGTTTTCGAAGACATAATTTGTCTTTTCGACAAATGGCACACACTTTGGGGTTATCAACTTCTCTACAATTCGTATGATTATACATAGGGCATTCGGGATATTTTTTTGACATATTTTGCCCGCCGTTCAGTTTTGCGTTTCAAGGAATAAAATTTGTTACACTTTGGTATATTATACAGGAATAATGACAATCCATTCCTCCGGTCCTGCCGGAAGCCATTTTATTGTTCCTGCCGCATGCACAACTAACATAAGTTACAGGTTAAATACAGATGCGATTTGCTCATCATCTTCACCATCGGTAAACCCCCAGAATGTCTGGGGAGGCTCGTGAAAGGTGACGGTTCCAGGAGTACCCAAATACTTGAGAGGATGAATTTCCAAAAAAAAGCGCTTTAAATGACAATTATGGCCAAACATGGGCATCCTGTTACATAGAATCAATAATTCGCTTGCTATTGGCCGAAAGAAGGGGTACGTTTCAGACCATCAATTGAGCCCCGACACATAAGAGCGGGACGGTTTCTTTCTGAAGGAAAAACCCATTTGTCAAAGTGGCATCCTCCAGTTTGCAACGTTGAAATATTTCAGGAAAGGAGAATGTTATAATGACTAATGGAACTGTTAAGTGGTTTAGTGACCGCAAAGGTTTTGGATTCATTGAGCAGGAAGACGGTTCGGACGTGTTTGTGCATCATTCAGCAATCAACGCCACCGGTTTTAAATCCCTCAATGAGGGCGACAAAGTTTCCTTTGACATAGAGCAAGGACAAAAAGGTCCGGCGGCTGCAAATGTCACTGTGATTTAACTTTCGATTCTGAGATAAAAAGGCACTCTTCGAATTGAGAAGAGTGCCTTTTTATTTATTTTAAATGCGTACTATCGTGCTGCAGGAATATCAGCATTCGAGGAGACAATATGGCTAAATCACACTATTCGTTTAAAAAGCGTAAGAAAGAATTAGAAAGGAAACTGAAGCAAGAGAAAAAAAGACAACGCAAATTCGATAATGATCCTATAGCGCCAGATGAGTCTTCAGATACGCCTCAGGATGAGGTCGAAATCCCGCCGACAGACGGATCGGGTTGAATAGATATTTTACGCCTGCATCTATCAGCGATTTCTCATCAGCCGCAGACAGATTCTGGATTTCAGCAGGCATTCCTCCATTCGATAAGTGCAAGGGTATCCGATCTCGACCCCAAATTGGAATCCGGATATCAGCCAAAAATTATATTTTAAACTGCTGGAGAGCCAGGCAAAGCTTGAGCAAGGTTTTGGGGCATATTTATTGGTATTTGAATTAGACAGTTTCAGGCCAGACGATCTTTCCCATATATCTTTCAGGAGTTAAAAATACGACAGCCTTTTTTCTTAATTCATATGCAGATTTGGAGAGAGGTTTGTTGAGATAGTTTTGTATGCACTTGAGAGGATCGGTTGATTTACGCGCTTTCAAGGACCGACCTATCATGTCAATCCGCCTGCCCTTGAATTTTTCTGTATCCGCTGGGTGGCACCCGAATTTTGATATGCCAAAGTCCTTTTCACCGCGTCGTTGGTGAGGGAAAGGGCCTTTTGAATGCTCATAATAGAAGGTCCATACATCGAAATCGCATATGCCATTTTCCCCATCGACATAGTGCAATGCGGCCCCTTGGCATAATGCGATACACATTATCCGATTTGCGTATAGTTTTCGCAACCTGGGGTTCCGATCAAAAAACTCCACCCGATCCTGATTTGCGAAAACGAGAAGTTTCCTTAAATCCGGTCTTGCAATCTTTTCGTAGGATCGTTCGGAGAAATAAATGGAGTACCTCCTTACCTGATTTATTGTACAATCTTTATACTTACTCCTGTTCCTGTCGTTTAGTCAACACTTTTGCCTCGGCATCGACAACATGCAGAAGCGGTAAAGGTATATATATCCTTGGTTACCTGAAATTTTGATATGGGTTATAGTGAAATCTAATCATCATGCGACAAGATTATATTGCTACCTTAATCTTCATGTAAATGCATAGAATTGAACAACAACTCCGGGACCGCTTGCAGCAACTCAGTCGAGAATGGATCGACCTAGGGCTTCCGACCCGTGAGGGTGTGACACGAGCGGCAGCGGAGCTGGAGGAGTGGAAATACAGCAAGCAGGTTCAGGGGTTATGGTCCGCCGCGCCCCGAATGGTCACCGCTACTCTGGACGATGGTCTGGGGCATGGGTTGGCGCTTATCGAACGTTTTGCCCGTATAATGGGCATTACTGTCGATAAAATAGGGTTGTTGCAGAAACCGCAGGCTATTGTGACCCGCTGTCTGACAGTGGGCCCGGATTTTCTGGGCGTGACTGTTCTGCAACTCGATTCAGATGATGATCTCGCTCGGGTCAGCCAAGGTCTACCCACAGGGACTTGCCTGATTACCGGTGGAGCGGCGTTTCGCTTTGACCCCGATATGGCCATCCGCTGCCGGGTGGATTACGTGGCTCACAATGTCGCCTATTTCATTGATTTCATCCTTAAATGGTCCCCCTCAGCCAGGTTCGCCAATTTCTAAACAATCCCTGATAAATATAGTGGGCGTCACCTCTGTAAGCCATTGATACGAATTACCTGCCTCAAACAAATCGGCCAGATAATAGTTTCGGGGTCATGGCAGAAGATATAGGTATGGGTGACGAAAACATTCTTGTAGTTTATCGACCTTATCACAACAGGACCACAATTGCAGAAGCACAATCAGCACAACTAAAGTAAACAAGTGTGCTATTGCCGCCGGAGGGAAAGCCTTCCATTTTCACCAATGCTCCAGAGGCACCTTTGTGGTTCATAAGCATAGGAAAGCTCCACAGCTCCAGATCAGGATTGTTTAGTTTCTCTAACTTGATTTGGAAGACGGATTCGTAAAATTTTTTGGCCCGATCCATGTCTTGTACATAAATCTCAAACCAGCCGACAGGATTGTTTTCCATAACGGTTCTCCTTTCGCCACTGTCTAGTAAAGTAACTATCAAGAAAAAGAATGTGGGGGATCAATCTTTGGGAAATATGGTTCGTATGGAGAGGGATACTGAAACACTGGTCAAACAATCTTATGGCCAATAAACGTAGAATCTGATATCAAATCAACTGGTTGGTTATGTGATTCAGGTATGATTTAAATATTGTCTTAGAGACGGTTTCAGCGAAGGAGGGATAGTGGTAAAAAGCATGATCCGGCCTAATCGTCTGGAAGCGGAACTGACGCAGCTTTTCAACATGGAAACAAGTATAGATACAGTGCTTTCAGTTTCCATGTACAAGCTAAACCAATATATGGATTCCGAAAGGTCATCGATTTTTTTATTCGACCCATTGAAGCAACAACTCACCTCCTTTTCGTCCCTCGATCTTGAGAAGCGGGAAATCCGCATGTCAAAATCATCTGGTGTGGCTGGGTGGGTGTTTGAGCATCGCATGCCCGCAATCGTTAATGATGCCTATAGTGATAGCCGATTTTATAGTGGCGTAGACGATATAACCGGTTTCCGCACGCGCAATCTGATTTGTTCCCCCCTGATTGATTCCAATGATAATTGTTTAGGCACACTTCAATCGATTAACAAGAAAAGTGGAGACTTTACCACCGACGACCTTGAATTGTTGGACCTGACCACCTCTTTGGTGGTTGGTGCCATAAAAAGAAGCAGTCGCTATTGAGGAAAATAAGCCTCACCTGATAAGGTGGTGGTGTCCCCAGGGGCGGTAACTCTCCTCACTTCGGCAAGGGCTTTTTCCGGTTCTGGGATGATCTATAGGACGAGCTCCGATACCGTGTTTACTGTGAAGGTTCATGACTCCTGCAACGGATTACAGCTCAGTAAGCTTTCACGGACGATCTCGAATATGTCGCCAAACCGCAGAACACCGGTGACGGCCTCACCTTTTTTAACGATAAGAGGTTGGTGAACTCCCATGACATAATAGTTCAATGCTTTTTCCATGTTATCGTCTTCTTCAATATATTCAGGTTTTTCGGGAATGTGCATTGCATCTGCAACTGCGACTTTGCCGCCACGCTGGCAAATGTCTTCTGCCGGCTCCAACCACAAATTGAACTGTTTGACCGCTTCCTTCACAAAGACATTTGTTAGAGTTTGACTTTTTTGCTCACCTCGCACTTTATGGTAATTGGGTTCCAGCGATCGGAAGATATCGATCATCGTGACTTTGCCGACGAAATGGCCGTTTTCATCCACGACAATGGCGTCTCGATGTGCGTGTCCTCCTTCGGCTTTCCGTTTCCTTTCAATGGCGTGCAGGACATCTATTAGATGATCCTCTTTCTTGACGGTAATATATTTTTCAATCGGGATCATTACGTCTTTTACGAGAATGTCTCTCATGTTTTCACCTCAATAGTCGAGTTTTGAATCAGGTTTGGGTTTGCGAAAACCGAATTATTTTTCGGCAAATTCAGCGCCACGGGTGCATGCAACCGATGCTGATGATCTTCCTGGTAGAAACACCGGTCAGAAGAAGAGATATTCCGGTATCCCATGTCCCTTTCGCCTTTTTGGAAAAGGCAGAGCCGCCTATGTCCTGCCGATGGCGGCTTTGATACTGTCTAAGTGCTGTGCTGCCGAGTCAAATATGACGTATCGGATGAGCTGCTCGGTGGTCACTTCACCTCCGAAGGCGGGCATGCTGCCTTTACGGTCGAGTTCTTCATCGCTTAATCCGGCAACGAAAGCGACCATGCCCTCGCTGTTTTTTCGCAACACCCCTAAAGCTTCGGCTTTGGTGCATTCCACATGAACTTGGGTCTGTTTCTTTGACATGGCATTGACTTGGTCCATGGTCAGAGGCGGTAGATCTTCACCCCTGATGATCATACTGGCCATATCGGATATTGCAAAATGGCCGGCGCCCATATGATAGGCGGTGGCGCCCACAGGACATTCCTCCCATTCACAGACTTTGGTCCACTCATCTGCGGAAATTTTTTCCACAAATGCAACCACCTCATCGCTGAATGCCCTAATCCGTTGGGAGATTTCTTTGGCTCGCTGACTCATTTTTCCTCCTTTCCGGGATATAAAAGTGTCGATCTATGCACGTCTAATAAAATGACGGTATGTCCGCTACACGATTACGATTCCTTCCTTCTGTTTCATACCAACAATAAATCGGCTATTTTTGAATTCAAGGTCTTCGGCCATTTAGGTGCGGCTGAATGTATTGTCGTATTAATCGATTCCGCACCGATCAAACTGTGTTCGATATTGACCAGATGACCGATATTGCCTCAGGTATACGCGGCCGCATTTTACTTGCCGGCGATCATGGATACGATCAGGCATGCCAAATTTAGAATGGCATATTTGACAAAAAAACGCAGCGATCATCATGTGATGTCCGGGGACGAGCGATGTGGTTCGCGCTGCTAATTTTGCCAGGGCTAACCGGTTACTCTTTTCTCTGTAAGAGGCGGCGGTCACAACTCGGCCGGCACTGCTGTTTGCAAGGGCGGCTTTATGATTGACCTGTCACCCATTCGGCGGACCATGGTCGACGGGGAAAAAACCGCCCGGGTGGACGGCGGCGCTCTCATGGGCGATGTGGACCACGAAACTCAACTGTACGGCCTGGTGGTCTCATCGGGTATCGTCTCACACACCGACGTCGGCGGCTTGGCACTGGACGGGGGGGGAGGGCGGCTGGGTCAGTCGCAAAGACGGCATGTCTGTCGATAATATGTTATCGGCTGAAATTGTAACGGCAAAAGGAGTATACGTTAATTTTGTCAGCCAGGAGGTTGAGGATCGGGTTATGGATGCTATCACGCCCCCAATGTGGGATCGGCTTAAAAAATAAAATTCGTTTGGGACCCTGACAATTTTTTCCGCATAAACCAGAATATCAAGCCATCGCCGCAATAAAACAATAAGTGCGCTGGGTAAGAAATTATGAGGGGAAAGGCGACCGGTTTTAGATGCCTAAAAATGCCTTTCGAAACCGGTCACTCTCCAGAAGTCCTTTCCCGCTGCCCTCCTCGACGATTCGGCCGGTCTGCATGACATAGCCGCGATCGGCCAGATCGAGGGCTTCACGAACGTTTTGTTCAACGAGCAGAATGGTGATACCTTCTTCCTTGAGACGACGCACGGTGGCGAGCACTTCGTCCACCAGCAGTGGGGCCAGGCCCAGGGAAGGCTCGTCCAGCATGAGCACCTTCGGACCCGACATGAGGCCGCGACCAATGGCAACCATCTGTTGTTCGCCGCCGGAGAGGGTGGTTGCCGCCTGGTCTGACCGTTCTCTGAGCCGGGGGAACAGATGATAGACGAAATCGAGGTTGCGTTGAACCTGATCCTTGTCTTTTAGAACGTAGGCACCCAGAAGGATATTCTCTTCCACGGAAAGGGGTTTGAAGAGCATTTTTTCTTCGGGGACATAAACAATTCCCAACCGCACGATTTCCTCGGTAGGCGATCGTTGAATTTCTTTCCCACGGAAGAGGATGCGGCCGTCGAATGCTCGTTGGGCGCCCATGATCGCCCGCAGCAGCGTCGATTTTCCAGCGCCGTTCGATCCCACCACGCAGACCGTTTCTCCGACAGTGATCTTGATGGAGACACCCTGGAGCACCGGTAGGCCGGAATAACGAACGTGGATGTTATCGGTTTCAAGGATGATTTGGCTCATCGGTTAGATTGACTTTCCAGCATGTTCTTTCACGTAACGTTCTCCAAGGTAGGCCTTGATGACTTGCGGATTCTCGGCGATCTGCCGGGGGTTGCCATCAGCGATCTTACTCCCATAGTCCAGCACAATGACGCGGTCGCTGACTCTCATGACCAGTTCCATCACGTGTTCGATCAACATGACGGTGATACCCATCTCGTTGTGCACGTATTTGATGATAGATAGAATCTCTTCGATTTCACCAGGGTTCAGTCCAGCAGCCACCTCGTCGAGCAGCAGCATTTTTGGGGTCGTGCCGAGGGCAGTGGCCATGGTGACACGTTTCTGTGCCGCTACCGGTAGTTCGCTTACCAGGTATCCGGAAAGATCGGAGAGATTAAGTCTTTCCAATATTTCTTCGGCCCGTTCCCTGGCGGCTCTGCGGGAGCGTTCGTGCATAAAACAACCCACCATCACGTTTTCAACGACCGATAGATCGCCGCCAGCCGTGTACACCTGAAAGGTTCGGGCCAATCCCCGCCGGGCCACGTCAAATGCTGCCAGGGGCGTGATGTCTTCATCCTTGAAGATGATTTTTCCGGATGTCACCGGGTGCAAGCCGGCAATGCAATTGAAAAGAGTGGTTTTGCCGGCCCCGTTGGGGCCGATCAATCCGATAAGTTCCCCTTTATCCAGTGCGAAGGAGATGTCGTCATTGGCCCGCAGACCTCCAAAGTCCTTTGTCAGGTTGCGAACGTCGAGCAGTGCCATCAGTTCAACTTTCTCCGGCGGATCTTTTCGACCAGGCCCCAGATACCACGGGGTTCGGCCGCAGAAATAATCATGATGATAATGGCATAGATGACCAAGTCAATCCCCACCAAACCGGCAGAGGCGCCCAGCCATTCCTTGAGGTAGCTTTTAAGCGGTATCAAGACGCCGGCACCGATGATCGGTCCCCACAACGAACCCGCTCCGCCCAACATGGCCATCAGAGCGATGAGGATCGACAGGTTCAGGCTCATGGTATCTTCCGGTTCGATGTTTTTTATGTAGCAGGCATGGAAAGAGCCGACCACGCTCACGAATGCGGTGGCGATGGCATAGGTCTTGATCTTGGCCCAGTGGACATTGATGCCCAACGATTGGGCCACATCTTCGTTGTCCTTGATGGCCCTGAGTTGAAAGCCCAGGCGGGATTTGCGGAACCAGTTCATATAGAGAATGCCGACCAGGAAAAAGCAAAAGATGATGTAATAGTAGTAGACATCCTCGCGGAATATCAGCCGCAGGAAATCCGGCGGGGTATACTTTATGGGAGAAATTTCGAGCCCGCGTGCCGCCCCAACAAAATCCCAGACCTCGAACAGGTCCTTGAGAACCAGTGAGGTGGCGATGGTCGCAATGGCAAAATAGTGACCCTTGAGTCGAAAAAGCGGATAGCCAATGATAAACGACCAGGTAACCGCAAAAAGAACCCCAATGGGCATCGAGAACCAGAAAGGGATATCCCAGCGAATGAGCATAACCGCGGTGGTATAGGCCCCGATACCGACGTATTGGGCCTTGCCCAGGTCCACCTGTCCCCCGTACCCGCCGATGGTGTTCCAGCCCATACCGTAGAGAGAAAAGATGAAGAACTGGATCATGGTGGCCATGGCATAGGCCGAATGCGGGAAGAGGGGAAAGCACACAAACAGAATGCCAACAGCGCCGGCAATCACCAGGTCCAAGCGTGGAAAGTCCGAAAAGTCAAACGCGTTCTTTAATGCTTCCATCCAAACAGTCCCCGCGGCCGGACGACCATGATGACAAAATAGGCCACGTAAACCCACATGTACTTAAAGGAAGTCATGGGGATGTCCGCCATCCAGTCGACATCGAAGGTGTAAGTCATAAAATCCCAGAACCCCGGAATTTCAGTGATCAGGCCGACAACGATGCCGGCAAAAAAGGCCCCCGGCACACTACCGAAGCCGCCCAGGGCCACGATGGCAAACGCCAGCATGGTGAACAGCAACCCGATATACGGGTTGACCGACCAGAAGTTGACGATCAGGGCGCCGGCAATAGTGACCGAGGCGCCACCAATTCCCCATGCCAGGGCATTCATTCGCTCCGTGGGGATGCCCATGTAGCGCGCACCCTGGGGATTAAGGGCTGTGGCAGTCAGGGCTTTCCCAATTTTTGTACGGTTCATCAGCAGCCACACGGCTGCGAAGGCCACCAGAGACAGGCTGGCAGCGGCCAACTTGGTGGCCGGTATGATAATGCCCATGCCGATGTCGAAGCTTTTGCCCACCAGGATACCGTAATGCACGGCCCGGTCATTGGCGCCGAAGATGAGCAGCGCCAGGTTGCGTAGAAACAGCATCAACCCGAAGGTTCCCAGGAGCTGGGCGATCATCGGGCCCCGCAACAGAAATTTGATGAACCCCAGGTAACAAGCGACGCCGAGCAGGAAGCCAACAACCGCGGCCACCGGCAGGGTGAACAAGGGATCGACGCCGGTGGCCTGGGCCGTAAGCAATCCGGTGTACATGCCGATCATGAGGAACTCCCCATGAGCAAAGTTGACGATATCCATGACACCGAATATTATTGTCAACCCGAGGGCCACCAGGCCTAATATCATGCCGAAAAGGATCCCGGCCGCCAGGGAACTGAATAGAATATCCATGGATTACTCTTGTAGAAAATCAAAGTATAGGCGCTGAAGTTAGTCCCTTAGGTCCTATAAAAAGGGAGTTAGCATTTCTAATGGTACGTTGGGTGATAAATTCGAATCACTAATTCCAATATCCTAAACAAATCCAAATGCCGGATTTCGAGTTTGGTTCCGGCTTGTCCGGATTGGGGGCGAACAAAATGTCTCCCACCCCTTCCCAAGAAAACCTGTGGGGAAGGCGGCGGGAGATACCTGTGTTGCACCCTGTTGTTACCACTTGGGGAACGGATAGATCATGTCAGCGGAAGTAACGTCGAAAGGATAGACGATCTCGAGGCCCACTTTTCCGTCCTTGCCCTTCTGGTACTGGCCGATCAGACCCGAACCGAGCACGTTCTGGCCGAGCTCTTTGCCGCTGGTGCTAAATTTGATGCCGGCCCAGGGCACCACCAACTGGTCACCAGGTATGTTTATGGCATTTGCAGCCTTCTGAATGTCTTCCGGCTTGGTGGAGCCGGCTTTCTCGAGCACATAGACCCAGGTTTGTAATCCGGTGAAAGACCGTGCCGAAGCGCCGCTGAGATCATTGCCGGTCTTGGTCTTGTACAGGGCGTTGACCTGTCCTGCCAGAGGCTTGACCTCGACAACTTGTGGCAGAAAGACTGTCCGGGTCAAAACGCCGACGATGTCGTCACCAAGGGTCTGCTGGAATTCAGGCGTTTCAAAGCCCGCATCCTGGCCCCAGAGAATTTTGGGTTGGGCTTTCTGGGCTTTGAGAGTCTTTATCATCAAGATGGCGTCCGAGGTGTAGGAAGCAAATAACATGGCGTCGGCCCGGGCGGCTTTCAGGGACCGAACCTCACTTGAAAGATCCGGTGATTCTTTGGCGTAGAGCATCGACTTGCGCAAGTCGAAACCATACTCCTTTGAGAACTCCTCGATCAAGGCCGATACGAATGATCCCCACTCGGTTTTTTCACAGGCCGAAGCAAGGTTCATGATGTCTTTTTTATCCACGGCTTTGACGCCTCTGGCCTTACCTTCGGTCAAGCCCTTTAACAATTCGAACAAATCCTTGGTGAACCAGGTATCATGCGGTGTGGTTCGCCAAAACCATTTGAACCCCCTCTCGGTCAATGCCGGTGAGGTGGAGGAGCCGTTGATCATGGGTACTCCGTACTGCTCAGCAACGGCGCTAACGGTTTTGGTGACCGAGCTGTGGTAGCAGCCCAAAAGACCGTCGACCTTGTCGTCGAGGATCAGCTTTTTGGCCAGGTCGGCGCCCAGGGTGGGATTGCCTTCGTGATCCTTGATGATCAGGGTGATTTTGGCGCCGCCCATGCTTTGGATGCCGGCATTTTTCGCCATATCCATACTGATGTCGGACATGACGTTGTTAGCGATCTCGGCGGCCAGTTCAGCTCCGGCCCTCAGTTCGCGGCCGGCCGCGGCCGCCCCGCCGGTCAGTGGGTAGAGAACGCCGATCTTGATTTCTTTTTCCGCCTGGGCGGCGGAGGGGACCAGAAGAGCCGCTGCCAAGAGCAGTGCGACGCTGCACAGTACCGTAATTTTGCCTATCGCTTTCATGTGATCCTCCTTTGTCATCATATAGTGGTTAACTATTGTCCTTCCATAAATGGTCTTTTTTTCGCTGTGTCCTGCCATGGCGGGATTCTCCGCAGGTTTGCGGCCTTGCCCAGCGAGAAGAATTCTCATTTATGAATTGGACACTCAATCGTGCCATCCACTTTTCGCGAATGAGCACTAACTAAAAGATTCCAACTTCAAAAGCCCTACACGACGCTTGAAGATAGTGCATGCACTTAAAATGATAATTCAATGGAACTTGGAAAGCACCCCGGGGTGAGATATCCTGGGAGATGCGGTTTTGGTAGATGCGCCGGTTGGGCTGTCGGGAAACGGGTCCCCGGTCATTATTCGGCCGAAGATCTCATTAACATGTAAAATCTATATAAAACGCCGCCAGGCCTGTCAAGCGACAATGGTGCACAAGTTGATCGATTGTAACCACGATCATTCATTGAAATCGAACGTACCTTAGAAAATCGTCATATCTTCATCTTTCAAATCCGAGACGAACATGTGCCCCGGCGCGTGGGTAATGACCAGTGGCAGGGGCGTCGAGGTAGCGGCCAAGGCCGAGGTGACCCCGCAAGCCCAAAATACAGGAACCTCCCCAGGGCGGATGGTGACCGGATCGCCGAATTCTGGGTTTTGAAGATCTTTGATGCCAATCTGATCCGGATCGCCGATGTGAACCGGTGCACCGTGGGTCAGATGAAAACGGGTGGTGATCTGAACCGCCCTTACGGCCTGCTCGGGTGTCATCGGTCGCATGCTAACCACAAGGGGAGCCGTAAAGGGTCCTGCCGGCAGGCAGGAACGGTTGGTTATGTACATGGAGACATTCTTGCCCTCGTCGATGTTACGAACAGGCACTCCGGCGGCCTGCAGAGCGTTTTCAAAGGAGAAACTGCACCCCAGAAGAAAGCTGACCATCTCTTCGTTAAATTCTTGGGAGACATTCGGGGCTTCTTTTTCCAATAGGCCGTTGCGATAGATCCGGTAGAGAGGCAGATCTCTTCGCAGATCGGCCCCTGGTGCAATTTTAGGCTCAAATACCCCGGCTTCGAGAACATCGAGGATGGGACAGGGTTTGGTGTTGCGGACACAAAAGAGCAGGAAGTTAAAGGCATCAGTTTTGGGCAGCATGACCAGGTTGGCCTGCACGTAGCCGTAGGCTGCGCCCGAAGTTGGGGTTTGCCATTCGCCTTGGCGAATCTGTTCTCGAAGCTGAGCTGCGGTGATTGTTTTAGAATCCATTTATGTTTCCCAGGCTTGAAATTTTAGTCCATTGGGCCAGTTGGGTCCGTTGAATACTGAAGATCTTTTCTCACAAATGCCCAAATACCTCATACAATGTTAATTTCTTCATTGAATTTTCCTAACTGGTGGAGCCCGCCGGCTGTAACCACGTGGGTGTTCTCGATGCCGACCACACCGATTCCGGGGAAGATCAGTTTCGGTTCCAAGGCGATGACCATGCCCGCCTGAAGGGTCTGCGTCTGTCCTTTGGCCAGAAAAGGGTATTCATCCAGTTCGATACCGACACCGTGGCCGACAAAGCGGATACGGCGATTACCGGCACCCATGAAATTGTCGGCATAACCCATTTCAAACGCCAGTCGAACCGCTTTTTCGTATATGCCGCCGGCTGTTACCCCCGGCAGGGCGGCCTTTTTAATTTCAGCCTGCAGTGTCAGCATGGCCTGGTGGGCCTGCAAAAGTTCATCCGGCAGGCTGCCGACCGCGAATATGCGGGTATGGTCGGACAGGTAGCCTTGGTGGGCGAAGACATAGTCAACCAAAACCGGTTCGTGTCTTCGGATTTTTCGAAATCCCGGCCCCTGAGCCACAGCCGGCCCGACCGCCGCACCGCCGGTGGGTGATGCCAGAAAGCTGGGTACGGCAGCGGACGGCCCGGCCATAAGGTGACCATAGAACATTTCGCTGCCCCACAAACGCATGCGGATGACACCCTGGTGCCCCAGTTGGCGGGCCCGGGACTCCACCATTCCGGCCAGCTCGACTTCAGTCAATCCCTCCTGCAGGAAATCGAGCACACTCTCGGCCACCTGGTCCGAATACGCGGCGGCGGCAGTGATCAGCTCTATTTCGTATGCAGATTTCACTGCCCTGACAGAGCGCACAGCGCTGGAAACATCGGAGATCTCCGCTCCGTCGAAGATTTGGTGGTAGCCGAGATACAAATTAGCGGGGATGACGTCGAGTTCCATACCCAGACGGCGGGGTGGAGGATGACCGTTCTGACGCAACATCTCGGGTAGTTTCCTGGGGCTGGTGATGGGAACAATTCTATCGATTGCGGACTCGGCGCGGGCCCGATCGAAATCTTTGCGCACCATCAATAAGGGTTCGCCCTCGAGCGGCACGAAGAGGTGGGCCTGTTGGATGGTACCGGTAAAATAGAACAGGTCTGAGTTTTGTACGATCAGGGCAGCATCGAGCTTTCTCAGAGCCAGTTGCGATTTTAACTGCGCAATGCGGTTATCGATTTCAGTCCTGGGCGTTGTCTGCGGTGTCACGGTTATCACATTCCCTTGGTCATTCGAAATTAGGATTTGCTCCGGATTTAACACAATCAACAAAAAATATATCCTTCCGGGTGCAATCCAAATCCTGGCCCTATGTGCCAGGGTATTTACTTTTACGACGTGACTTGTTCGGTTTTCCAGCAGCGAACAAAATGTTCAGGGCCGACTTGTATCATCGGCATCTCCTCCTGCCGGCAGTTTTCATCATTGTTGCGGCATTGACTCTGGAATGCACAGCCGGGCGGGAGGGGGGCTGCGGGTTGTTCGTCGTTTTTTGATAGAGGTGGTGTCGGTGTCTTTTCCAAATCCACATCCGGTATGGCCGCCAGGAGCGTCTGGGTGTATGGGTGGCTGGGGTTGGCGTAAAGCTCTTCGGCCGCCGCCAGTTCAACGATGATCCCCTGAAACATGACGGCCACTTGATTGCACAGGTATCCCACCACGTTTAGGTCGTGGGAAATAAAGAGGTAACTGAGCCCCAGCCGATCCTGAAGGTCTTTTAACAGGTTAATCACTTGTGCCTGAATTGAAACATCGAGGGCGGATATAGGCTCATCACAGATGATCAGGGCCGGGTTGACGCTCAATGCCCGGGCAATGCCTATCCTCTGCCGCTGGCCGCCGCTGAACTCGTGCGGATAACGGTCGTTGCTCTCCGGTGCCATGCCGACCATTTCGAGCAGTGCCGCCAAACGATCACTGCGTTGTCGACCGCGGGGCATCCCCGTAATCCGCAGCCCCTCTTCGATCGACTGGCCGACGGTCATGCGGGGATTGAGCGATCCGTAAGGGTCCTGGAAAACAATCTGCATTTGTTTGCGGAAGGGCTTCATTTCCTTTTCGGTCAGGCCACCGATGTCATGACCGCGGAAAAGGATTTGGCCGGAATCCGGATTCAGTAGCCGCATGATCATTCGGGCAACTGTCGATTTACCGCAGCCGCTTTCACCGACCAGCCCGAGGGTCTGACCTTTGCGGATGTCGAAGCCGACACCATTAACAGCCTTCACCGACCCGGTGATCCGCTGGAGGAACCCGGAGCGAACCGGAAAGTGTTTTTTCAGATTGCGAACCTGAAGAATGATCTTATCCGAATGGTTTGATATCGTCATATTTTTATAATTAATATCAAGCGGCCGCATTGCGGTTGCCATAAAGGATTGGACACCGCGCCAGGTGATCTTTGCCGTAGTTGCACATTTCCGGGAACCTTTCGCGGCAGGTTTGCACCGCATGCGGACAGCGCGGATTAAACGGGCACCCGACAGGTTTATGGGCCGGGTCAGGTACAGATCCGGCAATGCTGTAAAGCCGTTGGCCTCTTTTCGACCGGGTCGGCAGTGATGCCAGCAGGCCGCGGGTGTAAGGGTGCTGGGGCTCACGGAAAATTTGAATTGTCTGCCCTTGCTCGACGATAACGCCGGCATACATGACATATACCCGGTCGGCCACGGCAGATACCACCCCGAGATCATGTGTGATGTAAAGAACCGCCATGTTGTGCTGCCGCTGAAGGTCCTTGAAGAGTGTCAGAATTTGGGCCTGAACGGTAACATCCAGGGCCGTGGTCGGTTCGTCGGCAATCACCAGTTCAGGATCGCATGAGAGCGCCATGGCGATCATGACCCGTTGGCGTTGACCGCCACTAAGTTGATGGGGATAGGCGTTGAGTCGCTCCTCTGCTGACGGGATGCCGACATCGGTCAGCAATTGAATGCAGCGCTGTCGCAGCCTATCCTCATCAACCTTGCGGTGGATTCGAATCGATTCGGCAATTTGTTCGCCAATTTTAAAAACAGGGTTGAGGGAGGTGAGCGGTTCCTGGAAAACCATGGCAATGCGGTTACCGCGGACGCGCTGCATCTCTTCGTCGTTCAAAGGCAGTAAATCCCTGCCGTCGAACAGGATCCGACCGCTGACAATTTCGCCGGGCGGTTGGGGAATAAGGCCGAGTACGCTGAGGGCTGACACGGTCTTGCCGCAGCCGGACTCTCCCACCAGACAGACCGTTTCCTCGCGCCGGATGGCGTAGCTTACACCGTCCACGGCTTTGGACGCGCGACCGTCGGCACCGCGAAAGTAAACTTTGAGGTCTTCGACCGCTAGAAGGGTGTCTGTTTCTGTCATAGGTGATCCGTTGAGCCCGTTAAGTCCGTTGGGTTAGTTGAGCCCGTTGAGCCGGTTGGGCCCGTTATCCCGATAAAAATATTGTTCGTGATTCGACGATGCATGGAATTCATTTTTCCGATCCTCAATAGCCGGTCACCCACCCGATCCCAGAGGGGCTCAACCGGTTAACGGCTAACCGGCTCAACCTAAATTACCGCTCCCGCAGTTTCGGGTTGAGGACTTCCCGCAGGCCTTCTCCAAATAGATTGAACGCCAGTACGACGATCAGAATCGCGATTCCCGGAATAAAGGTCAGCCAAGGGGCATCAAAGATGTAGTTCTGACCGTCTGAAAGGATATTACCCCATGTGGCATGGGGGGGCGGTACCCCGAAACCAAGGAAGCTGAGACCGGCTTCAGTCAGTATTGCGGATGCGATTCCGATAGTGGCCGATACAAGCACCGGGGCGACGGCGTTTGGCATCATGTGCCGGAAAATGATTCGCAGATTGCCGACACCGAGGGCCTTCGCGGCGGCAACGAAATCCTGCTCGCGCAGAGAGAGAAATTCAGCCCGCACGAACCGGGTGGTTCCCATCCAACTGGTCAGACCGATAACGACCATGATGTTGTAAATGCTCGCCGGCAGGAGTGCGACAACCGTGAGAATCAGAAAAAAGGTCGGAAAACACAGCATGATGTCCACCAACCGCATGATCAGGGTGTCGATGGTGAAGGTCCGGGTCCGAATGAATGGCGGCAGACCGTTGATCGGTCTTTGGACCTGAAAAAACAATAAAAGCAAATAGGCGCCACCGAAGATCAGCAAACCGCTTCCCCACGCGATTCGGCCAACGGCAAGCAAAACCGCTCCGGCAAGTACTGCTGCGGCCAGCAGCAGGTGATCGACCTGAACCTGGTTTTGACCATAGTAACCGGCAATACCCCCCAGTAATATACCAATCAAGACAGAGATCCCCACGGCGACAAAACCGACAGTGAGCGACACCCAGGCCCCCTGTAGCATGCGGGCAAAGACATCCCGGCCAAGTTCATCCGTTCCGAGGAGGTATGTGCCGAGAAGCGGGGCCTGGCCGGGGCCGAGTGACGCCAAATTCGGTGTGGAGAGTGGTGGTTGCAATTTTTCCTGTAGTCGCACCAAAGAGGGGTCGAGGATGGGATCCATCCCCGAGGTGAGCAGTAGGCCGCCAATGGCAGTGATGAAGAACAAAGCGAATATCACCATGCCGGCGACAGCCAGTCGGTTCTGTTTGAAAAGCAACCAGAACTCTTCCCAGCGTGACTTGCGTGGCGCCAGGGGGACATCCAGAGGTTGGGCCCCGTTTGGGTATGGTGGTGCTGCCTGAGATGTCATTATAAACGGATCCTCGGGTCGACAACCATGTATAATATGTCGGAAACAAATGTTCCGATCAACACCAGAACGGCCGATAAGAAGTTGACCGTCAAGATGATCGGGTAGTCTCTGGCCAGGATAGCCTCATAGGCCATTCTGCCCATGCCGGGCCATGAAAAAATCGATTCAATGATGACCGAGCCGCCGATCAAGCCCGGTAGGATGAGGCCGAACATCGTCACAAATGGGAGCAGGGCATTGCGCAGGGCGTGCCGATAATGAACGTCGTCCGGCGGCAGACCTTTGGCCTTGGCTGTGCGGACATAATCCTGCCCTTCGACTTCCAACATTTGGCCGCGCACATAACGGGAGAGGACGGCGATGCCGCCGGTGGCTCCGAGAACGGAAGGTATCACCAGGTGCCAGATCCGGTCCATCACCACGTGAACCGGCGAGGTATCGCCCAGACCGAAGGTCTGCATGCCGATGACCGGTACGTGCAGTCGTGTCACCACCAGGATGATCAACAGATAGGCAAAGAAGAACCCGGGGATCGAAATGAGAAAATAAGCAATAAAGGTTGAGCCGCGATCGAACGTGCTGCCCCGGAAAATTGCGGATCGGATTCCCACCGGGAACGAGAGGGTCCAGGTCAGGATGGTGCCGACAAAGAAAAGGGGCAGACTGTTGAGAAAGCGGTCCCAGATTTTTCCGAGCACCGGTTGATTGTCTTTCCAGGATACGGTGCGGCCCGTGAATAGATCTTTGTAAAACAATAGATATTGAACGTAAAGCGGCTTGTCGAGGTGAAACTGCTTTCGGAATCTTTCCACCATCTCCGGGGTAAACTTTGGGTTCATGGGGTCGATCTGGCTCGGTTTGCCGGGTGCCAGATATATAATTAGAAACGAGACCACCGAGACGAAAAACAGGGTGACGACTTTTTGAACCATGCTGCGGCCGATAAATGAAATCATTTTTTCCGGTTATTACTCAGCATTAAATGTTGGAAATTCAGGTAATTTTGTCCATTTATTAAAGTCGAACATGAAATTACCGGTTTTGGTGGGTGTGATTTTCCGATGCACTGATTGGCCCTGGTCGTCGACGGTTTTGATAACAATGCGTCTGTCAAGCACGGCCGTCCATTTTCCCACGTAGAGAAAAGTGTATGGCTGCTCGTAGGCGATGATGGCATGCAACCGGTGGCAGTCGGCCACTTGCTGGGCATGATTGTACTCCTGCCGAATTTTGACGATCAGATCGTCGGCTTCGGGGTTTGCAAAACCGACGAAATTGAGACGATTCGATTGGGTCTGACTGGAATGCCAGATCTGGTAGAGGTCCGGGTCGATACCCATTGACCATCCTAGTACCAGGGCATCGAAATCGAGTTTGTTGATCCGTTCCTGGATAAACACCGACCACTCGAGCAGGTCGGTGCGGATATCGACACCGATTTGCTTCCAGGAATCTTGGGCGATTGCCAGAATCGCTTTGCGGATATCATTACCGCTATTGGTTATCAGGGTGAAAGCCAGCCGTTTGCCGTTTTTTTCGAGCCAGCCATCGCGATTGCGCTTCCAGCCGGCTTCTTCAAGCAGATGGAGCGCTCCCTCAGGATCGTAGGGGATCGGTTGAATGGCACGGTTGTAGAAGTCGGTTTGTTTGGGAAAGGGGCCGGTGATCCGTTCACCTTGTCCATAGAGAACAAACTTGATGATTTTGCCGATGTCGATGGCCATTCCAAGGGCCAGACGCACGCGGCGGTCATCAAAAGGTTCGCGGCGCATGTTGTAGCCGATGTAGGTGTAGCCGAAAGTAAGACCTGAGAAATTTTGATACAGCGGATCAGCGGTAAGACGCGCAACCTGGTGGGGCTGAACCGAATAGCTGTCCACTGTTCCGGCATAAAATTCCATTTCTTGTGTGAGTAAGTTGGGTATGATGCGGTAGGCATAGGTTTTGTAGTTGGCAGGCCCCTCCCAGTAGTCATCGAATCG
Source organism: uncultured delta proteobacterium (assembly GCA_963848135.1). Taxonomy (GTDB): domain Bacteria; phylum Desulfobacterota; class Desulfobacteria; order Desulfobacterales; family SG8-13; genus JARFQH01. The sequence continues at coordinate 647,878 of CAWKCK010000002.1, read as the reverse complement.
ATCCAGAAGGATATACTGGTCGGATTTCCATTCCCGAAACGTGAAAGGGCCGCAGCCGACCGGGTGACGGTTGAAATTACTGTCTCGAATGCTGAACTGCGACGGATCGCGACCGCGATCCTGGGCCTCTTTTTTCAAAATGTCGCTATTCAAAAGGTGTTCAGGTAGAATCCCCATCTGCCAGGTGCCGAAAGCCGGAGAATAGAGTACCTTGTAAACGATGCGAACCGTTAATGGATCCACAGCCTCGACCGTTTTTACCGGCTCATAGTCTGCGGTTCGTGGTGACAGGTTTTTGGGGTTCATTATGGCGTCGTAAGTGAAACGAACGTCATCGGCAGTCACCGGATGACCGTCTTGAAACAGAACTCCGGGGCGGAGATGGAAAACAATGACAGGGTTATGCTCGGTGGCCGGCAGTGTTTCACGGGCAAACGCCTGCAAACGTTCCGCTGGCAATGTCGCATCGGCTTGGAGGAAGGGGGTGGCATCGAAGGAATCGAAATAGTTCTTACCGAGGAGCAATTCCAGATGACGGAACAGGTCTTGATCCACCTCGGTGAGAGTCAGCTTGATACGGGATGGGACATTGACTTCGATCCGGATATCGTTGCCAGGCGTTCCACCATCTGTCTGGGGTTCCTTGAGAGTCTTCGTGAATCGATGCGGAGGCAAAACAGTGATGTCGGTAATACGTTTTAAAGTCGATGCCAGACGCGGATCCATCGCTGCCGTAGAATCCTGAGATCGTCGAATCAGATCCGCCACCGCATCCGGGCCGATGGATGTCACGCCGGGAGGACGGATGTTTGGATTGATGTAAAAATAGGCTTCTTCGTAAATATCCCAGTGGGTGGCCACGCGACCGCGAAACTGGAGGTTTTCATCGCGGTCGATCAGGCCTTCGAACACCAATGATTCGATCTGGCTGCTGGCAGAATCTGCCGAAAGGACCGGGTTGAGCAGGCTGGCATCGCCGATGGATGCAGTAATGTATTCACTGAGGCGTTGCGAGTTTCCGCGGGTTTGCTGCTTGTAGGTGGGGACCCAGAAATAGGATTGGAGCAAAATGACAATCAGCACCAGTGGGGCGAGTATCAGAAGCCGTCGAATAGTCATGGTCGGATGTGATTTCCCCGCTGCCTGTCGGCAGGGCTTGCCGAAGTCTTACTGCGGAGGATGACTTCAAAGAAGCAGCGTCCCTCTCTGGGCTGATAGAGCGCTTTTGCGAGCCGCTCTTTCATCGACATTGGACACTATGATCAGAATTTTTGCCTGCTTAGGTGGTGCCCCCGCCGATGGGTGCCGATGGTTTATCTGCCGGTGCAGTCTCGGAGCCTTTATGACCGTCGGTTTTAGGATCTGGTGGGGGAACATCGGTTTCCGGCGGTGTTTCCGGTTTACCGGCCAGATTGGGTCTCAGCGCCTGCATTTGCTTCTGGACGGATCCGAGTTTTTGCTGAATGAGGCTGGACTCAATTTCATCTGGATTGAGTGTCGCAGCTTTGTTGAGGTAGACTCTGGCAGTCTGGAGGCCCTCGGTTGTGCCCCTGGCCGCGGCAACGTCAGCTTTGTAAATGAGAACGGTTCTGTCGATTGCCTTCAGGCGGTTGTCGATCAGCGCGCGATCTTCGGTGGTCGATGCAAACTTGCCGGCGCGCTTCAAACTCGACTTGATTTCTTCAAAGCCCGGAGAGCCTGCGGCGGCCATTTGGGAATCACTCTGGTTGAGATAGTATTGAAACACTATCGGATAAACCTCTTCACAAGTGTAATTAGCCTTCATCTGGCTTGGTGGCTTGACACCGGTCATACTGATCATTAGATCACGTCCGATGGGGGAAAATCTGCCTTTCCAAACTTCAACAACACCGTTGTTGTCGATGATTTCGTATTTGCCCATGTTTTGAAGGCTTGCTGCAACGATCAGAAAAACGAACAGGGCCAAAATGCCGCCGCCGTAAAAGAGCATTTTATTCATGGTGTCTGGTTCCTCGTTTGTTGGGGGGAGTACGGCGCTGGTATCAGCGGATGATGATTTTTTCGGGACGTCTTTAGTTTCAATCTTTTGCGTCGCTTTGGCGCTTGTTTTTTTTGCTTCTGCCGCAGCGGCCTGGCGCTTTGGCGGTGGACTTTTCGGTTTTGTAACTTTCTTTTCCCCGGCCGCGTTGGTTTTTCCCTTACTTCGGGGCCTGACGGTTTTGGGGGCCGTTTTAGATTTGGCAGTGGATTTTTTGGATCGGGCGGATTTCTTGCCGGCCGCTGAAGGCGATGGCTTCTGAGGTTTCTCCTTTTCTATATCCTTAGACATTCCTTTTTCAGCTGGTTTGTCCGGACTATCTTTAGCCATTACGACCCCCTTCACAGTCATGTTTCCGTTTCTTGTTCAGCCGAAATGAACCCTTACCATGGCCTTTCAGCTTTTGTAAATAACATTTTACCCATTGCCTGCGGTTGACCCGGATCATTAATTGTGATCAATAGTCAGTGTCCAAATGAAATGAGCTTTCTCCCGCCGGCCGGTGTTTTTCGGCGTTTTCTGTTTGCAGGGCACGTATAGTGCGCCTCGCCGTATACCGGGTCCGGCATTGCCCAGTAAAAAATATTATCACTTGTCCTTCGGACATACTTCTGAGCCATCAACTTTAGTTGAACAGGCTTTATATATATGATCCCGATAGGGAGAGGTAAGGGGTAGATGTCGAGATGAATTTGCAGGAAAAAACAGAAAAACTAAAAGAAATTTTGAAAGGGTACCCCGATCTGATCGTTGCTTTTTCCGGCGGTGTTGACAGTACATTACTGCTGTATGTCGCCCATACGGTCCTGGGAGAAAAAATCCTGGCCGTTACAGCGCGCTCTCCTGTCCATCCGGCAAGAGAAATCCGGTTTGCCGAGGAATTTACCGCTGCCAGGGGTATCCAACATATAGTGGTCGTTTCCGGCGAAATGCAGCAGGCTGATTTCCGAGCCAACCGGTCGGACCGCTGTTATGTCTGCAAACGAAATTTACTGGCGGACCTGATTGAACTCGGCCGCGACCGGGGTATGATCCACGTGGTACATGGCGCTAACTTCGACGATCTGAACGATTACCGTCCCGGAATGAAGGCTGCGAGAGAGATGGAGGTCACAGCGCCTCTTGTGGAGGCCGGTTTGAACAAGGACGAGATTCGGCTGATATCGCAGCAATTTAATCTTCCCACCTGGAACAAGCCGTCCATGGCCTGTCTGGCGACCCGCGTACCCTATGGGACGCCTATCAGGGAGGAGACCTTGGCAATGATCGATGCTGCTGAAGAGTTTATCCTCTCGATAGGGGCCTCAACCGTTCGGGTTCGCCACCACGGTGATACGGCACGGATCGAGGTGAACCCCGAAGATTTCAAACGGATTCTATCCCCCTCGACCCGCCTGGCGGTCACCGATCGGTTAAAGACCCTCGGGTTTAGTTATGTGACCCTCGATCTCGAGGGATACACGTCGGGCAGCATGAACCGAAATTTGGCGGATGGTTGAAAAAAGGTATTTGGGGAGAAAAATGGATAATGTGACTATTGACAAATACGGCCCTGTGGCTTTGCTGCGGCTGACCAGCAGGGTTACCAATGCCATCGGCTCGACGATGGTGACGGATCTCTCCGCCGCTCTCGAACAGATCCGAGCGGAGTATAGCGGATGCGTTCTGGCCGGCGGAACGAAATTTTTCAGTATCGGGCTTAACCTGCCTGAACTCGTCGGTTTCGACCATGAGAGGATGAGCCGATTCTGGGATGCTTTCGATCAGGTCGTCCTCGACCTTTACACCCTGCCAATACCTACGGCCGCAGCCATTTCAGGACATGCCGTTGCCGGAGGGACGATTCTGGCATTGAGTGCCGACTACCGCTTGATTGCACCGGGCAGAAATTTTATGGGATTGAACGAAATTAACATCGGTCTTCCGGTCCCATTCCTGGCGGACTTAATGCTCAGGCAGGTCGTCGGTGACAGGGTGGCCACCGATCTGTGTTACAAGGGTGAAATGGTACCACCTGAGGAGGCCATGGCCGGCGGATTGGTGGATGAAATCAGTACGGAAGAGAAAATCGAAGAACGATCTTTAGAATTGATTTCCCACCTGGCAGAAAAGACACGGGCCGCCTTTACCCTCATCAAGCGAAACCGTACCGAGGCGGTGTGCGCCAGGTTCGAGGGTCGCCGTAACCAGCGAAAAGAAGAAATGCTTTCGTGCTGGTTTGAGCCATCAGTGCATAAATTGCTCGAGGCGGCTGCCGAGAAGTTTTGACCTGCTGGTTTTGTGATTGAAACGCAACTTGGGTCTAAATAAATGAGCCCTCGGGGAGTTTTTACCATCCGGTAGCGGAGGGAATAATCAGCGACTTCAGCGCGCAAACTCATGCATAAGGCAACCTAAGGAAAGAACAGATTTCATAATGATATAAAAATGTTGAGCTCAGTTCGCTTATTATGATCCGAATCTGATAACCGAGGTTTCCGCTGTTCTTTCCCAAAGTTGCCTAATGCATTCGGACAGTGCACGCTTTCGCTGCTGATCACTCCCTCCGCTCTGGTTCAGCATTTGCGGGAAAAACTCCCCGACCCCTGAAATAAATAACCGGCGGCCTGTGATGTTGAGAACCGCCGGATATAAGTCTGTCTGTCACCGGCCTTGCGAAGTGTTTGGTCGAATTTGCAATTGTGATTTTCACCTCGCCGCACGGCCGTAGGTATTCTCAACCGCAGATGCTGAATGGATCAAAATATTTAATAACACTTTGACGTTGATACTTTTTCGCCTCTTCCTGAAGAGATTTTAAGACTCAGGATCACCCCTGGGTCACCGGACACGCGGTATCGTCTGCCATGAACGAACCCATTATTATCCCTTTATGGATTTTCTTGCTTTTGCTGGGGATCACCGCTTTAACCCTGGTCGACAGATTACTGCTGCCGATGGTGCGCTGGTTCATGCAACGGACCATCAATCGCGTAATCGATGACATCAGCCGTCGGCTGTCATTGGAAATCCGTCCGTTTCAATTGACCAAGCGTCAGGTACTCATCGATCGTTTGGTCAATGATCCCGGAGTCATTACAGCCATCCGGCTTGAGGCACAGCGGCGTGAGGTCTCCAAAGAGAGCGTACAAAAGGAGGCCGTGGCGTATGCAAAGGAAATTGTGCCGGCTTTCAATGCCTATTTATACTTTCGGGTCGGTTACTGGGCGGCCAAGAAAATTGCCCGGTTGCTGTATCAGGTTCACATCGGTCTCATTGACAGTGCCAGGCTTGAAAAAATCGATCCGGACGCGACCGTTGTTTTTGTCATGAACCATCGCAGCAATATGGATTACATCATTGTCTCCTTCCTGGTTGCCGAGCGGACGGCCCTGTCATACGCGGTTGGGGAATGGGCCAGGATCTGGCCCCTGCAAACCTTGATTCGTGCCATGGGGGCTTTTTTTGTGCGCCGCCGCTCGAACAACACCCTGTATCGACTGGTTCTGGAACGTTACATTCACATGGCGACCAAGGAGGGGGTTTGTCAGGCGGTATTCCCTGAAGGCGGGTTGAGCCGTAACGGACAGATGGGGCGTCCCAAATTTGGAATCATCGATTATATGGTCCGCGGTTATCAACCCGATACGGATCGTGATATCGTCTTTGTTCCGGTTGGCATCAACTACGACAGGAGCTTAGAAGATCGCAGCTTAATGCGCTCGTTGGATCCCGAAGCCGCCCGGCGGAGTCGCTGGTTTGTTGTCAAAACGACGGGTCTTTTCATAATGAAAAGCATTACGCTAATGATTTCAAGTAGATGGCAAAAATTCGGATATGCCTGCGTCAACTTCGGCGCCTATGTTTCGCTACACGATTACTGCAACGAAGCGGGTATCGATTTCAGTCGGATGGATCGCCAGACCCGTTTCAAAGCCGTCGAAACGCTGAGTCATCATCTGATGGCGGCTATTGCAGCAGTTATCCCGGTTTTACCGGTTCCGCTGGTTGCGGCCGTTTTTCAGATAAACCCACAATCCTCGTTTACGGCATTTGAAGTCGAAGAGCGGGTGAATCGCCTCATTGCCGATATCCAGGCCAGGGGGGCACCGGTATTTATTTCAACCCGTAGCCGGGTGCAGAACATTGTTACGGCCCTTAATATGCTGAAAATGCGCCGGTTGATTATCGAATCAAACGGTATTTATACGGCCGATCCCGAGATGCGAAATATTCTTGGCTACTATGCCAACTCCATCGCCCACTGGCACCCCGAGATCGATCCTACCGATACGGCCCTATAGCCCGAAAATTCTTGTAATATCCGGACAGAAACGCTTTCCTGCCATTCCGTATCGTGTCGCTCACTTTTTTATTATGCAATACCGAAAACTTACACATCGATAGCCGATGGTACTGGATCGATTGTGTTATATTGTGATATAATATAATACTTGATTTGGGTGGATCTGAAGACCGAAGGATATTCGAATGGTACCGCGGAAAGCAACGACGGCTGTAGCACTTTTCCTTTTTATCTCTATGTGTCTCTTGTATCCCGCCGATTCTCTGTCGGAATTTTACCGCTATGTCACTGAAGACGGCGATGTCCATTATGTCGACGATCTGGCTAATGTCCCCGAGGAATACCAGCCGGACATGAAAGTGTATCGGGAAAAATACGATCATCTTCCGGAAGGCGAAAGGGCGATCATGCTCCAGAAAGATCGCGAAAGAGATGCCCAACGGGCATTGGAGGAACATAAACTCAAGGGGAAGCGTGAAAAAGAAGCCCGGCTCAAACGTCAGCAAACGGATGTGATCATTATTGGCAACCAGGTGCTGGTACCTGTAACTATCGGATACGGCATAAAGGAGATGGAAACATTGTTCCTACTTGACACCGGTGCGTCGCATTTGGTGCTCTTCAGCGATCTGGCCGGCATACTGAACGTCAAATCCCAAGAGAAAGGGGTTTCAATGGTGGCCGGCGGCGATCTCATTGAAACCGATCTGGTGGTGCTGGATTATCTTAAACTTGGGCCGCTTGATCTGAAAAAAGTCGAAGCGACAGTAATACAACACACGACCAAATCCGCCGAAACCATTCATTTCAGCGGCCTTCTGGGTATGAATATTTTGCGGAATTCACGTTACACCATCGATTTCGAAAACCAGAAAATCCATTGGCAACAGCCGAATTGACGTCCTCAGTTGATCTTCCAATCGGTTGATATCTCTCACTGGGCCGGCGCTTAACTCCTAAACAACTATATTCTGAGTACCTCGGATGCCTCCAATCGCTTACCTCATTGCGGCGGATAGTGTCGTCGTTCTGCACTTGGCGTTCGCATGTTTTGTTGTTGTGGGCGGACTGGGAGGGTTATGGCGACCCAAGGTCATCTGGTTGCACTTTCCGGCTTTTCTCTGGGGCATGTTGATCGAATTCAGTGGCTGGATTTGTCCGCTAACACCACTGGAAAATTATCTGCGTCAAAAAGGTGGAGAGGCAGGATATGCAGGCGGTTTCATCGAGCACCTGGTAATGCCTTTGTTGTATCCGGAAAGTCTGACGCGTACCGTTCAACTGTTTCTGGGCGCCGCAGTCCTCATTATCAACGGAATTATTTACTGGGCCGTTATCCGCCGTCATGGCTTGAACAGGGGCCAACCAAACACTCGGAGAAATTCTTAAACGATGTTTCCAAAAAAATACTTTATATCGTGGATTTATGTTCAAGTTATAGCGGATATTTTGTCCAGGGTCGGCCTAAAAGATTTGAAAAGATTACATTTTCGTTTTTCGTGAAAGAAGCGGATTTAGGGGTTACAAATCTCATGAGAGTATTATATTGGGTGTTAATCTGTCGGTGATCTCCGGAGGGCAAAATTAAGTATAGGAGGATTAATGAGCGAAAGATTCAAAACAATTTCATTAAATTTCTGGTTTTTCTGCATGATTACAATGACTTTTTCAGGCGCAGTCATCGCCGCTGAGACGAAAGATATGGGCGGTTGGGAGCTGGGTAGTCCGTACAACGACTTCTACAACGTCGCTGAAATGGATTCGTTCAAAGCGAAAGTGGTCAAAATTACTGAAGCCGCACCAATGGCCGGTATGGCTCCCGGTGTCATCCTGAAGGTTAAAGAATCGGATAATGAGACAATCGATGTGCACGTGTGCCCTGCCTGGTATCGGGACGCCGAAAACATCGGACTCAAACGGGGTGATCAAGTTAAAATTCGCGGTGTATGGGCCGAGATCAACACCAAGGACGTTTTCATGGCCTCGAAAATTAAAAAGGGAGACTATTACGTACTTAAGGTGCGCCTGACAAAAGATGGTACACCTTTTTGGACAATGTCTCCCGAGCAACTGGCAAAAGAGCAACAGGATAAAAACGAATAGCCCGAAAATGTCATCTTGATTGTTCGTATCTTTGAATAAAGGACATGTTACCGATCGGTAAAACGGTTGGTTGGGATGGGTGGTATTGCTTGGATGCGGGAACCGCTAAAAATCCTTGACAACCGGTATTCAAAACCATAGATGTGAGCATTATCTCATAAAGGAATGGACATGGTCAGACCGCAAAAGGACCGCTTCGTCGCGTTCAAACCACATATCAGCTACTTCAAGCCAAGAGGAATTCCGATGTTGGACCTTGACGAGGTACGGTTGACGGTTGACGAGCGCGAGGCGATTCGTCTCTCTGACCTGATCGGTTTATCCCATGAAGAGGCGGGGCGACGCATGGGCGTATCCCGCGCCACTTTCGGGCGGATAATCCAACGGGCCCGTAAGGCTGTTGCAGATGCGATCATCAACGGCAAGGCGATCAATGTAGAGGGTGGCAATTATAAACTCATCGATGCTCCTCGAATTTTTATTTGCCTTCAGTGCCAACACCATTGGGAGGAACCCTGTGGAAGCGGAAGGCCTCAGGGGTGTCCGCAATGCGGTAATGATGCGTTTCGTCGGGAGTAGCGCCGTATCGATATCAGGCATCATTGCTGTACACACGACCTTAGGAATCGTGCCGCGCCATATTCTGCAATTTATATGATATCAATGAAATTGTGCGGAGGTGCCTGCTGGTGTGTCGCACAGGCGATTCAGCCGGCGCCGTCCGCTTTCGAGATGCCCTTGACGCCGGAAGGACGGGTAAGGGTAATTTGTGGACGAAAGATAGATAGATTGTATCACGGCACCAGTTGCCACCGAGCAGGACGTCTAAACGCAACCTCGATATTGGTAAGAAAATTAAATAGGGGAGATCGATATACATGGCACAAATTATGGATAAAGTACCGGATCCTGCCAAACGACAGGACCCCCAAGCAGAACAGGACGCCAAGATTAACAGTGCGCTTGGGATAATAAAAAACAAATTCCTGGTCATGAGTGGCAAGGGCGGCGTTGGTAAAACCAGCACATCCGTTAACTTGTCCATTGCCCTGGCGAACAAAGGTTTCAAAGTCGGGATCATGGACGTCGATCTTCATGGACCGGATGTTCCGCGCATGCTGGGGTTGAAAGATACCTTGGACGTTGGACCCAACCGCAAGTTAACTCCGGCCAGCTACTCGGAGAATCTTAAAGCGGTATCGGTTGAATCGCTGATGGCAAGTAAAGACGAAGCCATTATCTGGCGTGGCCCGATAAAATATTCGGCCATTCAGCAATTCATCGGTGATGTGGATTGGGGCGAGCTCGACTTTCTCATTATCGACGCGCCGCCTGGTACCGGTGACGAACCGTTGACTGTCGCCCAAATCATCAAAGACGCCAAGGCCATTATCGTGACGACGCCACAGGAGGTCGCCCTGGCAGACGTTCGCAAATCGATAAGCTTCTGCAAGCGGGTCAACATGGAAGTTTTTGGCATCCTGGAAAACATGAGCGGCCTTACCTGTCCGCATTGTAGCCAGATGATTGAGTTGTTCGGATCCGGCGGTGGTGAAAAAACCGCAAAGCAGTTCGGCCTTAATTTTCTGGGACGGATTCCCATCGATCCCAATGTGGTTGTGTGCGGGGATTCGGGCACGTGTTTTCGCGATGCCCACACCGATTCCGGCGTGACCCGGGCGTTCGATGCCATTGCCGAGAAAATGGCCTCGTTTGTATGACCATCCGTCGATCGACATGCAAGCATGATCGTCAGTAATGCTGATTGCCGTCACTGCCACAAGCTGTTCCTGGATTGTGGTACCTCCCTGGAAGACCCACCCGCCCCTTGAGGTGGATGGGTCTTCTGACTTGACTATCGGCCCATCGACCGCTGCGTTCAATTCAATCGTATTCTCTTTAATACCGCGGTTCAAAAATAAATTCCGACATATCGAAGGGGGATCAGTGTGGTTTCAGGGAAAACGTCCGAAAACGGAACGTTTTTTGACAACCACCAAAACTCGTACCACTACAATCGGATGGTATTGGGTTTCTCGGCAGACAAGGATGTCTTTATCCTTAAGTTTTCCCATCTTTGACCGATAACAATCCAAAGGTCGGTGCCATAAATGATTGGGATCAGTGCCGACGTGCCGACAGGCTTGTTACCCGATAATCCGAGAAGGAAGCGTTCAATGGGATCTAAAGATGTAATCAACGAGGTCGTCAGCGGCATTGATAGATTGCCCACTTTGCCTGGTGTTGCTATCAAAATCCTGGAAGCCGTGCAGGATCAAAACAGCGGTTTGAAGGAATTGGCAGAAATCCTGTCTACCGATCCGCCACTGAGCGCGGAGGTTCTCCGCCTGATTAATTCGCCCTACTATGGACTGAATTCCCGGATCTCTTCCGTTAACCATGCCGTCAATCTCCTTGGCGCTACGACAGTCAAGAATCTTGCCTTGAGTTTTTCGGTAATAAAATGCTTTCATTCTGACGATGGAGAAGGGTTCGATTACACCCAGTTCTGGAAAGATTCTCTTTTCAGCGCCGTGACCATGAAATTGCTAACGGGTAAGCTGAATCGCGCCATGGCCGATGACGCCTTTTTCCTTGGACTGCTGCATGATATTGGCGTCCTGACCCTGAACCAATGTATGCATGATCAATACTGTCTTGTGCTGGCCGAAATGGCCGAGAATCAGTCGGCTTACCAGGATGCAGAAAGCCAGGTGCTGGGTTTCACGCATATGGACATTGGCAGCCGTCTGGTAAAAAAATGGGGACTGCCGGAAACCTTTTTCCAGTCAATTGCCCATCACCACACCCCAGCCAGATTGGATACACGTTGTTCGGAAACCATAATGCTGACGCAAATGCTGCATCTGACATCATTGCTGGTCGATTTTGTCAACAAGCCCGACAAGGCCTTTTTTCTTGGATTGATAGAGCATTACGTCAAAGAGTACGGTTTCGATGACCAATTCCAATTGGAACCGGTCTTAGAAGAGGTGGGACGTCTTACGGAAGCGGTATATCCGGTATTCGAAATCAAGATCGAATCCGAAACCGGTTATCTCGAAATGATCGAGACCGCCAGAAAAGAGTTGATCCATATGTCTTCTGATTTCTTGAGTCGTTTGATCGAGCAGGACAAGCGCATAGAGGTCCTGAACGAGCGGGCGACCCATGATGGCCTGACCAAATTGACCAATTACCAGAGGTTTCAGGAAGTCCTCGATGAAGAAATGTATCGCGCCAAGCGCTATAAGATGCCTCTTACGCTGATGATGGCGGACCTTGACCATTTCAAAAAGATCAACGACACGTTCGGCCACTTGGCCGGGGATTACATCCTGCGAGAAGTTTCGGAACTGTTGCAGAAGTCGATGCGCAAATCGGACGTCGTCGCCCGTTACGGTGGAGAAGAGTTTGCCGTCCTGCTGCCGGAAACGCCCCAGGAAGGCGCCTTCATCTTAGCCGAACGAATACGCGACAAACTATCATCGATGGAGTTTGCTTATGGAGAACAAACCATTTTCGTCACCATGAGCATCGGAATTGCCAGCTACTCGGCCAAAACCGACTCTTCCAACGCGGATCTGGTCAAGAAAGCCGACACAGCCCTGTATCGTGCCAAAGATGCCGGTCGTAATCAGTGTTGTTTGCATTCCAACGAATAGAACCGTTTTAAGTTCGACTCACGCCATTGCTCCCCGGCCTGCAATTTCCAGGGCCCGGTTGTTCCCTTACCCTGCCAAGGTGCCGCTGGACGTCCGCGTCAGCCCCGATTACATTTTCGCTCCTATGACGGATAGCCCATCTCGCCATGGTCAAATGCGTCCTGTAAAACAAGCGAATTTAGGACAAACGGTATAACGGTATAAAGGACGGCTTCGAACGCTTCACTAAACCTTCCCCCAGCCTTGCCGGAGGGCATTGAATCTGCAGGCTCCCTGAGAATTTCCTGACGGCACCTTCCGGGTCATTATTCGTGAAGAAAATTATTGAGAGTCCCCGTTGTTTTCAAAATTAATTTTGTGTATGGTGACGTCCAGAAAAACACCGGCCAACAGTCGGAGAAGGTATGATCTATTCCCAAGGCGGAAAAATTGCTGACGACTTCTACGTGCTGGGCCATCCGGCCATTCCGGTCTATCTGCTGGACGGTCCCTTTCCGGTGATATTCGATGCCGGCGTCGCTATGCTTGGTGATCTGTACATTAGGGAGATCGATAAGATTCTGGGGGACCGGAAGCCGGCTTACTGCTTTCTCACGCATGCTCACTTTGATCATTGTGGGGCAGTTGCCGCTTTTAAGAGCCGTTACCCACAGATGCAAGTGGTGGCCAGTAAAAAAGCGAGAGAAATTCTGCAACGGCCGAGTGCTGTCGATCAGATCCGTTTTCTGAACACCGCTGCCGAACCTTTAGTGAAGCAAACCGGTATCTCTTACAATTCAGACCGACGTTTTGAAACTTTCGATGTCGACCGTGTCGTGCAGGAGGGTCATCGGGTGGAGGTTTCAGCTGGCTGCATGGTCAATGTGATCGAAAGCCCGGGCCACACGTGGGATTGTCTCAGTTACCTGGTTGTGGGAAAAAGTATTTTGCTGTCATCCGAAGCTGCCGGGCAGGCAGACAGGACCGGCTACATCGTATCGGATTGCCTTGCGGATTACGATCGTTACCTCGAATCATTGTTGAAGCTCAAAGCCCTGGAAGCAGACATTTTGTGCGCCGGCCACCTGTTTGTCTACAGCGGCGCTGATACCGTCGATTACTTGGAAAGGGCTCAGGCCGCCTGTATCGATTTTCGTCGAATGGTTGAAACTCTGGCAGAGGCGGCAGGTAGACAACAATCAGAAATCATACGGAAAATAAAAGCCATTGAGTATGATTCCAATCCAGGCCCCAAACAACCTGAGCCCGCCTACCTCATCAACCTGGAGGCCAGAATCAAGGCGGTCCTGAAGGCGGTGCGATAGCTTTTACAACCGGTATAAGCGATAAATTATGAACACCCAACCTGATTTAACCACGGATATCGGTGGCATCCGACTTCGTAACCCGGTGATGACCGCCTCCGGCACCTTTGGATATGCCCGGGAATTCGAGACGTATGTCGACCTGAACCGGCTTGGCGGTATTATTGTCAAAGGCCTATCATTGGCGCCGAGCAAAGGCAACCGGCCGCCTCGCATTGTCGAGACGGCCTGCGGCATGTTAAATGCCATCGGGTTGGAGAATGTCGGCATAGAGGCTTTTATCACCGAAAAGCTACCGTTTCTGGTGCGTTTATCGACACCGGTATTTGTCAACATTTACGGCCGAAGCATTGAGGAATATGCGGCTTTGGCCGCACGCATCGATGCGGTCGAAGGCGTTCTCGGCATCGAGGTAAACATTTCATGCCCGAATGTTAAGGCCGGGGGGGTGGCCTTCGGCGTTGATCCGGAGGTGGCCGGTCAGGTTGTGAGCGCCGTCAGGAAAAATACAGCCAAAACTCTGATCGTTAAGCTTTCGCCGAACGTTACCGACATCACGGTCATCGCGCGTCGTGTTGTCGCCGAAGGCGCAGATGCCCTGTCACTGATAAACACCATTACCGGCATGGCGATCGATGTGGTCAAGCGTCGCCCGGTATTGGCGAATTTTACCGGCGGGCTTTCCGGCCCGGCGATAAAGCCGGTGGCCTTGCGAATGGTCTGGCAGGTCTGTCAAGCGGTCGACGTCCCTGTTATCGGCATCGGCGGGATAACCAGCGCGCATGATGCTCTGGAGTTTCTAATTGCCGGAGCGGCCGCCGTTCAAGTGGGGACAGCCAATTTCGTCAACCCGCGGGCGACCACCGAGATTCTTGTTGGCATCGAGGATTACCTCAAGGAGAACAGGCTCAAACGGCTATCCGATTTGATCGGCAGTTTGGATGTATGAAAATGGTTGCATCAATTAACCGGCTGGACCGGTCAAATGACGCCAAGCAGCCTACATATGATGATGGCGTCAAAGCAGTCACAGCAGTCATTCTGTTCGACTGCGAGGCGTCCCATCGAAGTGCCAATGGACGCCATAATGAAACCACCAATGCTATTCTACTTGACAAGAAGCGTGTTTGTCGGGCTATCATTCGGGGCAGGAGCCTGCACGGCACGGCTGAAAAACTCAACCCGTGCTGGTGGCCGCCGCGCGTTAAGCTGAATGACGGCAAACCTGAACGATCAACGAAATTATTATCAGGGAGTGACAAAAAGAATAAATGGCGGTAAAGAAAAAGGTTATGCGAGAGCGAATGGCAGGATGACACCGATGGGATACAAGCCGATGAAGCGACCACGAACCACCGCTGCCTTTGTTGCTATCCTCGTCATTTTGTTTTATGGGTTGTCGGTATCCGCCCGGGCATCGGAACCGGTTCTGAAGGTCGGTATCAGCCCGTTTACACCTTTTGTCTTGCTCTCCAAGGACGGTCCGGCGGGTTTTGCCATCGATTCCTGGAAAAAATTGGCCGATCTGCTTGGAACCAAATACGAGTTCGTCGAATGCACCGGTGTTGCCGACAAACTCCAGAGGTTGGCCGAAGGTCGCATCGATGTGGCTATCGGGGGAATCACCATAACCGAAGAGCGCGAGACACAATTCGATTTTTCCCAACCGACTTTCCGGTCAGGGTTGGACATAATGATACGAACAGACAGGAATCCCGGTTTTTTTACGCTCATGGGTTCGCTGTTTGAGAGAAACAAGCTGTTCATTTTCCTTATACTTGTCCTGCTGATCGTGATTGCCGGGCACGTTATCTGGTTGGCTGAGCGAAGCACCAAAAAATGGTCCACCAATTTTAACCGTAACTACTACCCGGGTGTATTGGACGGGATGTATTGGGCCCTGGTCACTGCCAGCACCGTTGGTTACGGCGATCTCGTGCCCAAAAAATGGATCGGCAAAGTGCTGAGTAGCCTCCTGATCCTTCTCTTCCTGCCGCTATTCGGATTTTTGATTGCGACGTTGTCGTCGGATCTGACACTCCACAATCTCAAGGGAAGTATTCAGGGCCCTGAAGACTTGGCCGGCAAGAAAGTGGGGGTGATTAAGGGGACCACCAGTGATGCGTACATGCGTGAAAAGCAGTCACTTCTCTTCAAATTCGTAAGCGCGGACCAGATGTTTAAGGCCCTTCTGGTTAAGGCGGTCGATGCCGTGGTATATGATGCCCCGGTTTTGAGGTATTATGCCAACACGACAGGCAAGGGCAAGGTCGAAGTTATTGGCAATATGTTTGAGCGACAGTATTATGGGATTGCCGTTCGCCAGGGTAGTCCGCTGCGGGAAGAAATCAATCGCAACTTGCTGGCGCTAGATGAGTCCGGCGATGTTGCAACGAACATGGAGAAGTGGTTCGGAAAAGGGTTCAGTCCCTGATGAATCCTTATTTTACCCATTTGGAGGAATGCTCTATTGAGGCTCTGGATCCGGGGTGGATTGATTGTCAGCATAAGGGTGGGGAACGGTGTCACCGGTGTCGGGACATCAAAAACAATAATTCCGAAGTAACAGGAGCAAGGATATGAAACAGGTCCCCAAGGTCTTTATCGTGGATGACGAAGAGAGAATGTGCCAAAGTTTGGAAGCCATCATGCGCAATGCCGGTTATGAGGTATCTTCCAGCACATCCGGTGTTTCCGCGCTTAAGAATATCGAACAGGACCGGGCAGACATATTCCTGCTTGATGTTCACATTCCCGATCTGGATGGGTTTAATTTATTGGATCGGATCCGGGCGGAACAACCCAATGCGCCCGTGGTCATGATAACCGGTGACGCAACGGTAGAATCGGCGGTCAAGGCCTTGCGCAAGGGAGCCTATGATTATCTGAAAAAACCTTTTGAACCCGAAGAATTGCTCAACACTGTGGATAACGCATTACATCAGAAAAGGCTCCGAAACAAAAACCAGATCCTGAGCGGCCGTCTGAGTCTCTCGGAACGACGTTTCCGGTTCCTGCTCAAAACCACACCCGACATGGTTTACACGCTTGATCCTGCGGGTCGTTTCAAATACATCAATACCGGTGCTGAAAAACTGTTTGGTTACCGGCCGACTGATTTGATCGGACAACATTTTGAATCAGTTTTGTACGGAGATGACATCACCGGCGCGCAATGGCGATTTAATGAAAGGCGCACCGGAAACCGGGCAACTTCCGGTTTTGAGTTGCGGTTGAAACCGGGGCCGCTCAGAAAAGGAAACCACGGCAACGGAAATTATGCCGTCGTCGAATTGAATGCCACAGGTGTCTATAGAAAGGGAGGCAGTGACAATATCCATATCGGCACTTACGGCATCGTCCGCGATATGACCCGGCGCAGAGTTTTGGAACAAGAAATCCAGCAGGCCCAAAATATCGATACGCTCAACAAGCTGGCAGGTTGTATAGCTTTAGATTTAAGCAATCTACTGTCGGCCACTCAAGTCATGGCGTCGGTTGTGAGTCACAGAATGCCATCAGACACCCCTTACACGGAGCAGATCAGGACTATTGAACAGTACATTCAGAGCAGCTCAGACCTTGCTCAACAGCTGTTCTGGCTGGCCAAAGGGGAAAAGCTCGAGATTCAAAACGTCGGTGTCAATTCGTTGAGCCGAAAGGTCACCCTGCGGCTGAAGGCGATAGATGCGAAGGAAGTCAACGTGGCCGGAGATTTCAACAAATGGGACAATGAGAATCACCCCATGTCTAAGGACGATGAGGGACGCTGGAAGACAACTCTGAGACTTCCTCCGGGACGTTATGAATTCAAATTTATGGTGGACGGCCATTGGCGCGAATGCTCTGAGAATGAATTTACTGTCCCCAACGAGTTCGGCACCTTGAATAATGTTCTGGTCGTATCGGAAACATAGGGTATTAGCACGAACACATCATAAGGTTTTCAGGGTAAGAGAATCGCGCTGCTGCAAGGTTTAGGGAGGCGCATCGTGGCGGTATTCAGGGGCGATGCGTTTCAATTTCAGGGAATCGCCTGAATGATATTGCGATATTCGCCCTCGGTAAATGCCCGAAATGTTTCGGTGCGGACGGCACCTTTTGACCCGATGGCAAGTGCGATCTTTGCGACTGTCGCATCGTCAGGGGCTTCTGCAACAATGATGATATCATACCGCCCGGTTACGAGATAAAATTGTTTCATCTCAGCGCCCATGGCCTTGAAGGCCTGCTTGGCTGCGTCAAGCCGGGCAGGGCTTTCTTTAACGGATTCTATACCCTTCTGGGTGTAATTGGTTAAGATAATGTATGTTGCCATGTTACTTCCTC
This sequence comes from uncultured delta proteobacterium, assembly GCA_963848135.1. Lineage (GTDB taxonomy): Bacteria > Desulfobacterota > Desulfobacteria > Desulfobacterales > SG8-13 > JARFQH01. The sequence goes on along the minus strand of CAWKCK010000002.1, from coordinate 630,172 downwards.
CTTTCTTTGATAACGCCCTGATTTGCCTCCTCCAAAGATATTCGCCCCCGCGCGGTCGTCTAACAGTTTAAAGATGATCACTCTGGAAGCTGTTTCCAGCAAATAATTCTTTTGGACCAATAGTATTACTGTCAAAAATTCGATTCTCGTGGCGGTTTTTAGAAAATCTTAGAATTGTATCAGAGTTGGAGAGAAGCTCTGGTTTGAATAGGCGAGACGTTACACATAGAGGCCAGGCGCTGATAAATTTGGATTCATAAACCGTCGCCGGACGGATCGACATGATCGGGCTCTCCCAGCGTCAAGAGACCCGCGGCCATCAACATTCGTTCAGCCGGTTCGAGTTTCTTCCGTTGTTCGAGGAGGCGCGCAGCCAGTTTGGGTTTGTCGGTGATAAGTGCGTCGACTCCACGGTCAAACATCTGCATCATGCTGACGGCGTCGTTGACAGTCCACACATAAAGGGACTTTTCGGCTTTGTGAGCACGACGGATGAAGCCTGGTGTCGCCAGTTTGGAATGAACCGCGAGAAAATCGGCCTCCTCACCGATAAGGTCGGTAAGTGCAGCTGCACTCAAAAGGCCCACCTGCCAGCTGGGACGTGCGATTTTGACCTGGAGAACGGCTTCCGGCTTCAATGACATGACCACAATGTCATTTTCCATCTGTGAGTTTTCCACGATTTCGATCACACTGAGTGCAAGGCGTTCATCCCATTTATAATATTTAAGTTCGATGTTGATCTTGATTTTATCTTTACAGTGACTGAGCACCTCGCCAAGGGTCGGAATGCGCTGGTTCGAAAATGCCGGATCGAACCAGCTGCCGACGTCCACCTTCACGATGTCCTGCAGCAAGGATTCGGTGACGATAAGAGGCTTCGCGCCGATTTTCATGAGATCTCTGTCATGTACAACGACGATATGGTCATCTGCAGTCCGTTGTACATCGATTTCGATCCAATGCGCACCGTCGGCAATGGCTTTTTCGATTGCCGCCATGGTGTTTTCAGGGGCTGCTGCCGACGCGCCCCGGTGAGCCATGATTTCGGTGCGGTCCACTAAATCGACACGTGAAAGAATTAGCCAACCGGTTGACAATGCTACGACAGACGCTGCTGATGTTACGGCGAATAGCATACGGCCTGAAATGCGGGGAGTTAAGATTCGATTGGTCTTTATACTGTTTGCCGATATTATAATTATATCAGATGTAACGGGTGATAGAGGACGATACCATTCAACGACCAATAAGCTGAAGCTCGCGGTTGCTGCCATGCTGACCAGCAATTGCACGAGAGTAATGGATAAAAAAAGTCCGCCAAAAAAAAATACGAGCAGGTAAGTTTGGTTCACAAGAGCTGGAGCCACCAGCCGGCCCAACCACATAATGAGAGTCGTAGTGATACCGCTAACAGAAAGGACGGCCATCCCCCAAACAAAAACTCCCATAGCGAAGTAGTTCCGGTGTCCACGGGCTCTGAGGCGACTCTCACGCAAAGCGGACACTGGCGATCTTGATTCGAACAGAAGTATCGGCAGAGACAGGATCACCCCAGCAGCCAGGCGGGCAAGGGCAACAGTGAATCCCAAGCCAATTATTCCAACGATGACAAGGGCCCATTTGAAAACCGGCGGTTGTTGCGTCAGATAATAGTTGATGTCGTGCCCGGTCAGCAGGAAATAATACACCATTCCTACCAGGACCAGGAAGGGGAGGCCGTGCACCAGGACACGCAGAACAATCCGTCCGGTGAGGTAGAGGACCGAAACGGAACGGGATAACACAAACTTCAGAGCATTGGTCGCCTTGGAGAGGCCAGTTTGCCCTTTTTCAAAAACTATGGCCATCAGGCAGGCCTGTTCAATGGCGATCAGAGTCAGGCTTACTGCCGCCACAACGATGAGCGTGAACAAACCGAGTGGTTCAAGAAAAAAGGAGGCTATCCTGTCGTTGACGATGGTGCTTGGACCACTCACTGCAATCAGCATCGACGTCAACATGCTCACCAGGGGCGTGAGGAGAGTCAGGGCAATCAGCCTGTAAAATAGACCCGTGAGAAAAAGAGGCCAGGCGGAGCGACGCAAGGTGTCAAGGATACTTCGGAAGATTCTATGCTCATTTTTATTGCCGTGCATTGTCATCCTTTTGGACAATCTGTTGGTTGGTGCTTAGTGACAGGTTGATTTTCATACTTGCATCTTTTATCATTACACCGCAAAGGAAATACGACAATCAAGTTTAAAAGGACATGGGAGGTGCAGGGATGACAGTAGGAAGCCGGCACAAATGGATTCTGACGCTTGCAGCTGTTATTGTTATCTTATGTTTTTCCGCTTACGGGCAGGCCGATGACGGTGACTGTGTCTACTGTGGTATGAGCCAGGCCAAATATGGTCATTCCTGGGTCATCATCAAACACGAGGACGGCTCTGAAGCAGGCGTTTGTTCGGTCCACTGCGCTGCGATCGATATGGCCCTGCACAGCGAGATGCCGGTATCAAAGATCACCGTAGGGGACTACAACTCCAAACAGCAGATCGATGCCGACAAGGCCTACTGGGTCATCGGGGGTGAAAGAATGGGGGTGATGACGGCCCGGGCCAAGTGGGCTTTTAATTCAAAGAAGGCGGCCGACAATTTCATGAAAGAGCACGGGGGACGACCGGCCACATTCGAGGAAGTCATGCGGGCGGCCTTCGAAGACATGTACGAAGACACCCTGATTCTTCAGAAGAAAAGGCGATTGATGAAGATGAGGAAACCCAAAGTCCAAAAATAAAGCCCGACCAGGGTTCTAAATGTATGTTATAGAGGTTGTCAGAATATAATAATCTTCGGTAAACCCACAGCTTTGCAAGGGAGACTCCCAAAGTTTGACAGTTTCAGGAGTTAACTAACTCCCGAATCGATGATTATTATATTTATCAAAACGGAATGTAATTTTAAAAATCACTATAGAATTAGGGGCAGAGTCGGTTGCGATTCTGCCCCTAATTTTTTCATAAGTCGGTATATAAAACGGGATGTCACCAGTTCGGCAATGCGGGGTCGTTGACAATCGATTTCAAACTATTATCTTTCGGCTGAATTGGTTTGGGGACATCTCATTGCTTATGTGGAATTAACCAAAGTTGAGCGTTTCATATTTTCGAGATGTCCAAATTAAACATAATTATAAGGAACTGTGCCAATTTGACTTTCGAAAATATGAAACCTTACGGGATTTCCAATTTCACCACAGCTACGGCGTCAAATGCAGTCCCGCATAGCAGACTATAGCGGAACGACATTTACCTTGTATCTGCGGCAAACTTGAAATTCGCTCAATTTGGTTTTAACATTTAAACAGGATGTCGAAAAATATTTTCACCTTCCAGTAAGCCAAAATAATCCAAATATAGTCCGCTTACATATCGTATGGTATAGACGTGCTTTGTTTCTTTGTGAGCAAGATTATTTTGACACCCTGCCGGGCCATCTTATGACATCTGAATGAATATTGAGCAGTCAGAAAGGAAGGAAAGATGAATAGAAGAGAAATGCTGATCGGAACCGGTGCAGGATTGGCCGCACTATTTACGAGTAATGCCTTTGCCATGAAACATGCAAAAGATTCGAAAACGGGGCATGGTTACGGAAAGAAATTTGAAAATCTTGTCGATTCGGGATTAAACTGCCTCAAAAAAGGCGAGGCCTGTATTCAGCACTGCCTCGCTCACTTCGGGGATACCTCGTTGGCCGAATGCGCAGCGCGTGTTCAGGAAATGATGCCGGTTTGCGCGACACTCGCGAAACTGGCATCCTACGAGTCGAAGCATTTGAAAGACTACCTTCAGTTCTGTATCAAGGTCTGCAACGACTGTGAAAAAGCCTGTCGCGTTCATGAAGCCACGCACAAGCCGTGCAAGGAATGTGCTGACGCCTGCGTCAATTGTGCCAAGCAATGTGAGAAGGTGTTGGCGTCCCTGTAAACCATTTCAACACATATTACATTTGCAATTTCACTTCAATCGAGAGGGCGGTTCTGAAGAGAGACCCGTTCTCTCGATTTTTTTTAGGGTGAAATCTTTTCAGGTCTTTTATTAGATCTTGAGGAGATACAAAGTGACCCTCGGCTATACGGTTCATAAGTTTGACCGCATATGTTCAGAGGGAAACGATGTAAACTTTGCTGTCAATTTGTCAATATATTCACCACAGAGCTTGCTATTTTCCATTTGCCGCTGACCCCGATACCATCTTCCGGAGCTACGGGGCAGGTACGCCCCGCCAGGGCGGGATGACCGATCGGATTAAAAAAATATGCGCCGGCCTCCGGCAAATGAAAACCAGCATGCTTTCGGCAATTTAAGTACAATTGATGTCTGTCCGTTAGGGCTGGCGTTTACTCCTTTTCGCGCTTGTTTATATCCCGCGTATGTTTAGCGGGGCTCAGCGAAAAGGAATAGAAAGATAATTCCCTGCGTACTTTGCGCCTCTAAAGAGCACAGCGAATGGGCGATGAAATTAACCCGCTGAATAAGTCTGTTTGACTAATGCCCTGATATGGCTTCTTTTTGATCGCTCGATGAAAAGATTTCATGAAATATTCGGGTTGGTTCTGAAGCCCACAAGTCAAACGATAAAATACGATTGATGTAGGCATTTGCATTACTAAGTAAATCACTAAAATATAGAAAAGCCCCGTCGTACGGTAAACTCCAGTCACTTATTACACTCGCCCGTATATATTTCTTACCCAATTTACTCACCAATAAATATAACTTATTCTACTTAATACTGTGGAAAATATTACTTTACTACAAAGTGGCAGCAACTTAACGCCTCGTAATTGTTTCTAAATATGTCTGAGCCCTGTCCGTTTGACAGGAATGAAATTTGCATTATTTTCCGGTAAGGCAAAATCGTTCCTCAATTTTTCCTGTTTGAAATTCATAAGACAACCGAACTCTGATTGCTCTGGTATCAATAAGAGTAGCTGAATGTCAGCTGACTCATTTTTAAGATGTTACATTCGATCAGATGTCCTCTGATCATCTCATTTAACCGATTTTTCAGCAACTGTAGTAATTATAAGTGTGGATGATTAACACGGTAGGATGGCTTCAAGAGCCCCGAGAGATGAATATAGTCACTCAGGGGCTCTTTTAATTTCATACTAATTAAGTATGGATTTATTGTGCTTCGAAGGGAGGTGATAATTTCAATTTATTGGAATAGTTTTATAACATTTCGTTTACTTAAGAAGAATAAAAGGAGGAGAGAATGGAAATAAAATTACCGCGATGTGTTTCGGCAAGAAAATTTTTTGCCCTCATAACAGTTTCATTATTAATATTCGGTTTTATGACTCCAGTTACCGCTGAAACTGAAGTCGCAGATAAAGGAATGCAGCTAATATTAGGTGAAAAACTATATTTTGACGCAAATTTATCAATAAATGGAAATCAATCCTGCAACACATGTCACAGTGCCAACCCTATTGGAACAAATTCGGTCGGTACTTTCGTGGATGACAGGCTAGGGCTAATTCCCCTTATAGGTTGGCCAGCTGATATTCCTCTGCCAGTGTCACAAGGCTCTGATCTTAATCTGTTTGGCGGGCGCAATACGCCGAGCTCCGCTTATGCCGCTTTCAGTCCCGCATTCAGGTTCGATGAAGTTGCCGGACTTTATGTCGGCGGTCAATTTTGGGATGGCCGTGAAATGAGTCTATCGGGACAGGCGGCAGGGCCTTTTCGGAATCCAGTTGAAATGGCTATGGCCGATAAAAAGGCTGTAGTCATAGCTCTACAAGCTGATCGAGACTATCAAAGACTATTTAGAGCAGCATATGAGGACGAATTAGGAGTACCTTTTAACTTGAGCGCAGTCAATACCCGAACAAATCAGGCCGTATTAGAGGCTTACGACTTGATGGCCAAAGCAATTGGTGAATTTGAAAAAACCCAACGGTTCAATAAATTTAATTCAAGGTACGATTATTACCTTGCTGGATTGCCAGATCCCGATGGTCCTTTCACAAAAGATGAACTAAAGGGCCTCAAGCTATTTGAAGGCAAAGGGAAGTGCGCACTGTGCCACATCAGCCAAGCAGCCATTGCACCCGACGGGGGAGCAATGCCACCACTCTTCACGGATTTCACGTATGACAATTTGGGTGTGCCAACGAATCTATACATCGCAGATCTTGCTGGTCCTCAGGCGCTTGATTTCGGTTTAGGAGGGGTGCTAAATGATCCTCTTCAAGATGGTAAATTCAAGGTGATGACGCTAAGGAACATCGAACTGACCGCCCCCTATGCTCATAACGGCGTTTTTCAGACACTTGAACAAATTGTTCATTTTTACAATACACGGGATGTGTTGGGCGTCTGTGTAGACAATAAAGATCCTGGATTTGGCGTTACTTGCTGGCCGGCACCCGAAGTTCCGGCAAATGTGAATGTCGCTGAATTAGGGAATCTAAAGCTAAAGGCTAAACAGGAGGCACAGCTTGTTGCTTTCTTGAAAACGTTGAGCGATAGGGATTTATTCGCATATCCTTCAGTATTTAGCGAGGCCGCTTTTCCGCCAATGCCTTAGATAAGTTGTTTCCAATTATGTAGTTAGCAACTCATGAATAAGAACTGCCCGGCTTTCAAAGCCGGGCAGTTTTGCTTCTACATGAATATTAGTGTTAGAAAGTTAAATCTATCTTACATGGTAAGTATATGTGTGCGTGATGCAATCACCCGAAATATGCGATGTACTTATTGATTAAAATCCCGGCACTGATGTTGAATTACACCGCTACAGCCGTCGGTTCGGTCACCGGGTTGGCCTTGAGGTATTCCAACCGGTTGAGGCCGTTGATGTAGGCCTTGGCGGCGGCGGTGATGATGTCCGGGTCGGCCCCTTTGCCAAGTGACACGAGGCCGTTTTCGCGCAACCGGACCGTCACTTCGCCCTGGGCGTCCGTGCCGCCGGTTAATGCGCCCACGGTGAAGCGCAGCAGTTCCGAGTCGGTGCCGGTCAGCTTGGCGATGGTGTTGTAAGCTGAATCGATCGGCCCGTTGCCGTAGCCGGCGCCCTTGACACTGCGGCCGTTTATCGACAGCTTGACGCTGGCCATGGGCAGCACGGTCGTTCCGCAGGTGACGTGCAGGTATTCCAACCGGAAGATGTCCTTGGTCCGCAGAATTCCTTCGGTGACCAACACCTCCAGATCCTCGTCCACCACGTGTTTCTTCTTGTCGGCCAGCTCCTTGAATTTCCTGAAAATCAGGTTCAGTTCTTCATCCGAAAGATCGTATCCCAGGTCTTTCAAGTGATCCCGCAGGGCATGGCGGCCGGAGTGCTTGCCCAGTACCAGCTTGTTGGTACTCAAACCGATCGTTTCCGGCCGCATGATCTCGTAGGTCATGGGGTTTTTGAGCACGCCGTCCTGGTGGATCCCGGCCTCGTGGGCAAACGCATTGGCGCCGACAATGGCCTTGTTGGGTTGCACGATGATGCCCGTGATCATGCTCACCAGTCGGCTGGTCGGGTGGATGAACTCGGTCCTGATGTTGGAACTGATGGGTAGATAATTGCTGCGGGTGTGCAACGCCATGACAACCTCTTCCAGGGACGTGTTGCCGGCGCGTTCACCGATGCCATTAATGGTCACCTCGGCTTGCCGGGCACCGGCGCGGATGGCCGCGATGGTGTTGGCCGTGGCCAGGCCGAGATCGTCGTGACAGTGCACGCTCAGGACAGCCTTACCGATGTTGGGCGTGTGGTCCATAATATAGCGTACCATGTCGGCGTACTCTTCCGGGACGGCATAACCAACGGTGTCAGGTAGGTTGACGGTGGTGGCGCCGGCCGCGATGGCGGCTTCAAAGACCCGGCAAAGATAATCGCGGTCGCTGCGGGAGCCATCCTCGGCCGAAAATTCGACGTTGTCGGTAAACGACTTGGCATACTTTACCGCATCTACAGCCCTCTCAATGACTTCGTCCCGGGTCATTTTCAATTTGTACTTGAGGTGAATGTCGGAAGTGGCAATAAATGTATGGATGCGGGGTTTCACGGCATGCTGGATGGCCTTCCAGGCCCGGTCGATATCGGATCGCGAGGTCCGGGCCAAACCGGTCACCTCGGTTTTTTTCAATCGGCCGGCGATTTGGGCCACAGCCTCAAGGTCGCCATCGGAGGCTGCAGGAAATCCGGCCTCCAGGACATCGACCCCCAATTTTTCCAACTGAATCGCCAGTCGGAGCTTTTCGGCCGCGTTCATGCTGGCACCGGGCGATTGTTCGCCGTCTCTCAACGTGGTGTCAAATATAATGACTTTATCATTCGTACTCATATCTTTTCTCCTTTTAGGCAGGGTGCCGGGCTATATTTGGCTGGTCGAGCGCCCTCATTTAACGTTCTAATAGGACGGGTGAGAAAAAATATGGCCGAGCATGGGCCGCAGGACGGGATCGGGCAATTGTCCTGCGGCGTAGGCACCTTCATTCATTTTATAACTCCTATTTAACTGGATAGGCCTTTTGTTTCCGGCCTGGTCGCTAAATTGTCCTTAAGCCCACAACCTTCCGGACGGCATCATTGGTCTCCGCACCAGAATGACTTTCTTTTGCTTTAGCAAGCTTGTATTGGAAGCTGTCCGCCAGTGCTTGCCAGCTGGCCTCGATAATGTCTTCGGAGACACCGATGGTGCTCCACAGGTCGTCTTGGTCCCGGGACTCGATGAAGACACGGACCTTGGCCGCCGTGCCATCGCGGCCGTCGATGACGCGTACCTTGAAGTCGACCAACCGCATGGCATTCAGATCCGGGAAAAACCGGTCGAGCGCCTTGCGCAGGGCGTTGTCAAGGGCGCTGACTGGACCGCTCCCTTCGGCAGCGGTGATTTCCTGGCGCCCATCGACGGATATCTTTATCGTTGCTTGGGCACTGCAGGGCAAGTCCCGATCTTTCTCGATGGAAACCCGGAACGACTCCAACTCGAAGTAGGGTTTGAACTGTTCGGTGAATTTTTCCAGCAAGATTTTGAATGAGCCGTCGGCCACGTCGAACTGATATCCCTGTTCCTCGAGGTCCTTGATTCGGGTCACGATCTGCCGACTGTCGCTTCCATTGGCGTTCAAATCGATACCGAGCTCTTTCGCTTTGTATACGACATTGCTTTTTCCCGAGAGGTCGGATACCAGCACGCGTCGGTGGTTTCCCACCAGGGTCGGGTCTATGTGTTCATAGGCCCGAGGCAACTTCATGATGGCACTGACGTGAATGCCCCCCTTGTGGGCAAAGGCGCTCTTGCCCACGAAAGGACGCGTGTTGAGCGGGACCAGGTTGGCAGTTTCGCTTACGAAGCGGCAAATTGATTTGAGCTTGGCGAGGTTTTCCGGCGACATGCATTTCAACTGCATTTTGAGACACAGGATCGGAATAATGGAATTCAGATCGGCGTTGCCACATCTCTCGCCATAACCGTTGATCGTTCCCTGCACCATGGTTGCGCCGGCGCGTACGGCGGTAATGGTGTTGGCCACGGCCAGGCCACAGTCATTGTGGGTGTGGATGCCGATTGTAACCGGAGAGGCATCTCTATCAGGCTCCTGATGGGTCTTCACGGCCTGGCAGACCGAACGTGTGGCTGTATCGACGTCGAAGGGGAGGGTGCCACCATTCGTGTCGCAGAGAACCAGTGCGTCTGCACCGGCATCCAGGGCCGCATACAGGGTCTCCATGGCGTATTCGGGGTTTCCTCGGTAACCGTCGAAAAAATGCTCGGCATCGTAAATCACTTCACATCCCGTGGTCTTCAGATAGGCAACGGTATCATTGATCATGGCGAGATTTTCTTCGAGAGTGTTGTCCATGATCTGTTCAACATGCATGTCCCAGGTTTTCCCGAATATGGTAACAACTGGCGTGCCGCTTTCGATCAGGGCCGACACGTTGGCGTCATTTTGCGGAGCGATGCCGGGTCGGCGTGTCGATCCGAACGCGGTGAGTCGCGCGTTACGGAAGTCTTTTGGTTCGGCGATTTCGAAAAACTTTTTGTCTCTTGGGTTGGAGCCGGGCCATCCCCCTTCGATATAGTGAATGCCAATATCGTCGAGCCGCTTGGCGATTTTTAATTTTTCTTCGGCCGAAAAATTAATGTTTTCTCCTTGAGTACCGTCTCTCAGGGTCGTGTCGTACAAGATTATGGGTGGCATGACAAACTCCAATCTTCCATCTTCCATGGGGTGCAGCGATCTTCAAATCGATACCCGGAAAGTTCCGGCTGTCCATGCGCCGGATGGGTAATTTGAAGAAACGGGCTGCCGACAGCCGGAATTCGTGCGTTACCGGCGTCTGTTTTCTGGTCGCAGGGAACGTACGGCAGCACCAGCACGCCACATTTCGGACTCATGAATGGCGTCCAACTCTTTCTGCAGACGTTCTCTGTAATCCGGTGCGCTATTGACCTCGAGAACGCGCCGGGTTTCCTTGCCGCTTATGACATTATCGTAAAGTTCATCGAACAACGGGGCCACCGCATCCCTGAATTTAGGGGCCCAATCCAGGGCGCCTCTCTGGGCCGTGGTACTGCAATTACCGAACATCCAGTCCATTCCGTTTTCGGCCACCAACCGGATCAGACTCTGGGTCAGCTCTTCGACGGTTTCGTTGAAGGCCTCGCTGGGGCTGTGTCCGTGCTTGCGCAGCAGGTTGTACTGGGCTTCCATCGTTCCGGCCAAACAGCCCATCAACACCCCACGTTCACCGGTCAAATCGCTGAAGACCTCATTCTCGAAAGTGGTGGGAAAAAGATATCCGGAGCCGATGGCGATCCCCAGTGCCAGTGTCCGTTCTTTAGCTCGGCCGGTAAAATCCTGAAAAATGGCAAAACTGGAATTGATGCCGCTACCGTCGAGAAAATTGGTGCGTACTGTGCGGCCGGACCCCTTGGGTGCAGCCAGGATGACATCCACGTTCTCGGGTGCAACGATACCGGTCTGGTCTTTGTAAACAATAGAGAATCCATGGGAGAAGCACAGTGCATCGCCCGGGTTCAGGCAGGCTTTTATTTTATCCCAGGTCTGCATCTGGCCGGCGTCGGATAGAAGGAACTGGACTACAGTCCCTTTGCGGGCGGCTTCTTCCAACGGAAACAGGGTTTCACCAGGGACAAATCCGTCTGCCACGGCACGGTCCCAGGAATTGCTGTTCTCCCGCTGGCCGATGATCACCCGAATGCCGTTGTCCCTCATATTCAAGGCCTGGCCTGGGCCCTGGACCCCGTAACCAAGAACAGCCACAGTTTCATCTTTCAGGACTTCCCTGGCCTTTTGGAGTGAAAATTCATCAGAAGTTATCACTTCTTCCACGGTACCACCAAAATCAATCTGTGCCATTTTAACCTCTCTGTTATGTTGGTTAAATATTTTGTTTGAATCGAACGCTTTTAATCTTAATGAGAATGGGAGCGTACTTCACTGTCCGGTCGCAGAGAACCTATTCTGCAGGTGGAAGTGAGTGCCTCAGTTCGGCTCCCGAATCAGAGCCAACGGTCCGGTACGGGCAATCTTTTTTATTCCCATCGGCTTCAGCAGGTTGAGAAGCGCCGTTATCTTTCCCTCGTCACCGGTAACCTCGATAATATAGTGCTCCAGGCCGACATCGACGACTTTGCAGCGGAAGATGTCAACGATCCGCAGGATTTCAGCGCGGTGTTCGGATTTGGCCTTGACGCAGATGAGGACCATCTCCCTTTTTACGGCCTCGGGACCGGTGACGTCGCGTATTTTAATCACGTTGATGAGCTTATTTAACTGTTTTTCGATCTGTTCAAGCACGAGCTTGTCGGCCTTGGTCAATATCGTGATGCGTGACACCTTGGGATCCATGGTCTCGGCCACTACCAGGCTGTCAATATTGAATCCGCGTCCACTGAAAAGCCCGACCACCCGTGAGAGTACCCCCGGCTCGTTGTCGACCAGCATGGTAAAAACGTGCTTTTCTTCCTTCATAGTTCTCCCTGACTTTTGACACTCACATACAATTTTACCGACAGGTCCGTGTAATGATCGACAAGATCCATGCCCGGCAGGCGATCCGGATTGTGAACAGTCAACGCCTTAAAAAGCCGGCTTTACTCCTGTTATACCAGCAGCATTTCAGTGATCGGGGCGCCGGCTGGTACCATCGGATACACACTTTCTTCTTTTTCGACCACAAAGTCCATGATGACCGGTTTTGCAATTGCCAGTCCTTCCTTCAGCACCTTCTCAACTTCATCCGGGCGGCTCGCTCTCAATCCGACAGCGCCGAAGGCTTCGGCCAGTTTGACGAAATCCGGGGCGTGATCCATGCACGTGCAGGCATAGCGCTTATCGTAAAAAAGCTCCTGCCATTGACGGACCATCCCCAGATAACCGTTATTCAATATGACGATCTTGATTGGCAGGCAATATTGGACGGCCGTGGCCATTTCCTGGATATTCATTTGAATGCTTCCGTCGCCGGCCACATCGACCACTAGCTTGTCAGGGCAGGCCATCTGAGCGCCGATGGCGGCCGGCAGACCGAAACCCATGCACCCCAGTCCCCCGGAGGTAATGAAATGATTCGGTTGATCGAAGTGATAGTATTGTGCCGCCCACATCTGGTTCTGTCCGACCTCGGTTGTGATGATGGCTTTACCTTCTGTGAGTTCGTACAGTTTATCGACCACAAATTGGGGTTTGATGGTATCTTTCTGTTCATAGGCCAACGGGTTGGTGTTCTTCCATTCTTCAATCTGGCCCAACCACTTTCGGCGCCGGGCGTCTAGATCTGTCACATCCGCATTTTCGATCAGATGGTTCAGGTGATCCAAGCTGGATTTACAGTCGCCGACGACCGGTATGGTTACTGGAATGTTTTTGCGGATTGAAGTTGGATCGATGTCGATGTGCACGATTTTGGCCTTCGGGGCAAAGGCATCCGTCTTGCCTGTCACGCGATCGTCAAATCGGACCCCGATGGAAATCAATAGATCACAGGCGCCGATACTCATGTTTGCCCGATAGGTGCCGTGCATGCCGATCATACCAAGCCATAAGGGGTCGGTGGCCGGAAATCCGCCAAGGCCCATCAGCGAGGTCGTAACGGGCATTTTTGTCTTGCGGGCGAAGGTCGTCAGTTCGTGAGCGGCCTTTGAGAGAATAATACCGCCACCGGCGAAAATCACCGGTCGCTTGGCTGATTCGATCAGATCGGCGACTTTCTTTAGCTGTTTTTTGTTGGGAGTGTACGTTGGGTTGTAAGACTTGAGATGAACCGGCATTTGTTCGCCATACTCCGTGCGGATGTTGGCAATGTCCTTGGGAAGATCAACCAGAACAGGACCCGGTCGACCCGAGCGGGCGATGTGAAAGGCCTCTCTCACGGTTCTATCAAGGTCCTCAACCCGTTTGACCAGGTAGTTGTGCTTCGTGCACGGGCGGGTGATGCCGACAATATCGACTTCCTGAAACGCGTCATTGCCGATCAGGTGGGTGGGGACTTGCCCACTGATAACCACAACCGGAATAGAATCCATGTAAGCGGACGCAATGCCGGTGACGGTGTTCGTCGCACCCGGTCCGGATGTCACCAGGCAGACACCGACCCTGCCGGAAGCGCGGGCGTAACCGTCGGCAGCATGGACGGCCCCCTGTTCGTGGCGGACCAGGACATGGCGGATACCCGATTTCATCAATTCATCGTAGATGTCGATCACAGCACCACCGGGATATCCAAAAATGATATCCACCCCCTCTGCCTGCAAGACTTTCATCAATATCTGGGCTCCGGTCAATTGCATGGCGGTTCTTTCCTTTCCAGATGGTTTCCTGCATCCGAGATTCGGGTGCTGGTTTGACAGTGAAAAATTAAGAAAAAAAATCCGTTATCGCCAAGGGGCTGATAACGGATTTTGACTTTTTTTTGCGGTTTGGTTACGCTGCCATTATCAAGCCCCTGTCCTCGCAGCAGAGAAGAATCCCTCCTGCGAGGATAATAATAAGACTGATAAGGTTGAATATGGGGCGGAGCGTAAGCATTGTAAAGTCCGTTGTTTGTATTTCTGCAGACCCTATCAGCCGCTCAACGGCTTTGTCAATATGTTTTGTCCGGTTTAACGTAAATTAATCATTGGCATCTTTATTATCGTCAGCCTCGATAAACGCTTCACGATGTCGACAGCCCTCGGTAAGACAGGCCAGGAATGTACCATCCTTTTTGGTGCTTTTTTCGACCATGAAGCTGGCGCTACACTGGGGGCACGCTTTGGCTACCGGTTTGTTCCAGGTGGCGAAGTCACAGGTGGGAAACCGGTTGCAGCCATAAAAGATTTTACCGCGCTTAGAACTTTTTTCGACGAGATCACCGTCGCAGCCTTGAGCCGGGCATGGCACACCGGTAGGCTTTCCGTTACCATTGGAATTTAGCGATAGCGTGTTCTTGCAATCAGGATATCCGCTGCAGGCCATAAACTCACCGTAGCGTCCGCGCTTTATGATCATTGGGCTGCCGCATTTATCACAGGTTTTATCGGTAACTTCTTCTGTCGACAATTCGACGGCCTGTATATGTCCCTTCTCGTCCCGGACGTAATCCCTTGAGTAGGTGCATTCCGGGTATCCGCTGCACGCCAGAAAATGTCCGTTCTTGCCGACTTTAATGTGAAGCTGTTTTCCGCATTCCGGGCAGTTGAGTTCTGTGGGAATTCCAACGCCCTTGACACTAAGCATTTTTTCCCCGGCCACATCGAGCTTTGATTTGAATGGGCCATAGAAATGTGTGAGAACTTGCAGAAGGCCGATTTCAGATGACTCGATGCGGTCCAGGTTGTCTTCCATCCGGGCGGTAAATTCGACGTCGAAGATCTCGGGGAAATTGGCGACCAGTAGATCGTTGACGATAAATCCCAGTTCGCTGGGCCGAAAGTATCCTTTTAACCAATCCACGTAACCTTTCTGCCTGATGGTGGTCAGGATGGCAGCATAAGTGCTGGGACGGCCGATACCGTTTTCCTCGAGTTCTTTGACCAGCGAAGCTTCGGAGAAGCGCGGTGGTGGTTGCGTGAAGTGCTGTTTCGGTTCGAGCTGCAGTACTTTCAGTGCCATCCCGCGGGTGAGTTCGGGCAGGTTAACCTCTTTGCGGTCGCCGGCCTGTTTCTGTTCCTGCTCCTCGTCGGCTGAGAGGTAAATCTTCATAAAACCCAAAAATTTGATCGTGGATCCGCTGGCGTTGAACACGTAATCGCCGGCCAGAATAGCAGCCGAGACGTTGTTGATCAGGGCCGGCTGCATCTGTGATGCCACGAAACGCTGCCAGATCAAGCGGTAGAGAGCCAACTGGTCGGGAGAAAGAAAAGGGGCTACTTTTTCCGGTGTATTGTATACCGATGTCGGGCGAATGGCCTCGTGGGCGTCTTGAACTTTTTTCTTGTTCTTGAAAAATCGCGGTTTATCGAGAGTATATTCTTTGCCGAACTGTTCCCGGACAAGCTGGAGGGCCTCGATGGCGGCCTCATTGGAAATGCGGGTGGAGTCGGTGCGCATATAAGTGATCAAACCGACTGGCTCGCCGGGGCCCAGCTCAATTCCTTCGTAGAGTTGCTGGGCGACGACCATGGCCTTTTTGGCTGAAAAACGGAGCTTGCGGATCGCATCCTGCTGAAGCTTGCTGGTTGTGAATGGCGGCAGTGGATTGCGTTTAGTGGTTTTTTTATGGACGGTGTCAACGACGAATTTTTCATCGCCGAGCGCAGCCAGAATTCCCTGGGCCGACTCACCGTCCGGAATCACAATCTTTTTGCCTTGTTTCTTAACCAGCTTGGCGAAGAACACCGGCGGGCTTTCGGCCTCGAGATTGGCTGTTATCGACCAATACTCTACCGTTTCAAAGGCCTGGATGGCGCGCTCTCTTTCGCAGATAATTCGTAGCGCCACGGATTGAACACGGCCGGCGCTGAGGCCGCCTTTAACTTTACGCCACAGCAGGGGCGATATCTGGTAACCGACAATCCGATCGAGAATCCGTCGCGCCTGTTGGGCCTCGTACTTGTGGCGGTTGAGTTCTTGCGGTGCGGTGATTGCCTCCTTGATGGCATTTTCGGTCAACTCGTGAAAGAGCACCCGGAAAAATTTGCGGCCCTTTTTTTTCAGGATCTCCGCTGTGTGCCAGGCGATCGCCTCACCTTCGCGGTCCGGGTCCGGCGCCAGATAGACGTCCTCTGTATTGCCGGCCGACCGTTTCAAGTCTTTGATCACGCGCTGCTTGCCGGGGATGCTGCGGTATTTGGGCTTGAATCCATTGTCGACGTCAATGCCCATTTCTTTTTCCGGCAGGTCTTTCAGGTGTCCGACCGTTGCGGCAATATTAAAATTTTTGCCAAGATATTTTTTCAGAGTTTTCACTTTCGTCGGTGATTCGACGACGAGCAGGGGCTTTGTCACTACTGCACCTCTTATGGTTAATCCATCGCGGTTGTCACCCGCGCGATGGATGTCAATTCGATTCGACAGGTTCAAATATTACGCTGAAAAGATTCCCCGTCAACTTTGGTAAAAAATTTGCCAGGTAATTGTTCGACAATGCCTTTCAGTTCAAGCGCCAGAAGAAGGCTCGACAGTTTGCCGGGTGCCATGGCTGTCTTGCGACCCAGATCGTCGATATGGATTGGGTAGGAATCCAGGTTTCGATAAACCACGTTTTCCTCTGGGGTCAGCTCTATAGATTCGTTTGCCGGCCAAGGCCGAATTTCGTTCTGCGTGTTGTTCAGGAAAACGGCTCCGGCAATTTCTTCCAGCACATCCTGCGCATTTTCAACCAATTTGGCACCCTGCTTGATCAGTGTGTGGGTCCCTGTGCTTTTGAATGACTGGATACTGCCAGGAACCGCGAATACCTCCCGATTTTGTTCATTCGCAAGTCTGGCAGTGATCAGAGACCCGCTCTTTTTGGTAGCTTCGACAATGACTGTTCCGTAGCACATCCCGCTGATTATCCGGTTGCGAATAGGAAAATTATGGGGTTCGGGTTCTGTCAACAAAGGGAACTCACTGACCACGGCACCGTTTTGCGCTATTTTGTCTGCCAGGCGCTGGTTCTCTGTCGGATAAATTCGATCGAGGCCGCTGCCGAGCACGGCGATCGTTCGGCCACCACCCAGTAGTGCCCCTTCGTGTGCGGCGGTGTCAATTCCCCGCGCCATGCCACTGACCACCGTGAGACCGCAGGCGGCCAGCTCGGCGCTTAGGCGCCGGGCGACAGATACGCCATACCGCGTGGCCATCCGGGAGCCGACCATCGCGATAGCGCTGGTCTTTTGTTCCAGTCGGCCATGCAGATACAGAAAAGGGGGAGGATCGGGTATTTGAAGCAGAAGCTCGGGATAATCCGGATCATTCATTGTGACGATCCGGATATTCTTTTGCCGGACAAGGTGGAGGTCTTGCCTGACCCGGTCCGGAAGCCGGTGAACCCTCAACCCATGGACCCGTGTCCTGCTCATTCCTTCGATGGCCGCCAGTTCACTATCGGAGGCTGCCAGGATCTGTTCCGGGGAGCCCAAACCATCGATAAGACGCTTAAATAAGTAATTGCCGATTCCTGGTACACTTTTTAAGAAAAACCAGGGGAGAATCTCTTCCATCATCTTGTACTATTGATTACCGTCGGATATCAGAAGGATGTGCGATTGTCTTTGAAAAAACAAAAGTGCCAAGGGGCATTTTAACACCCGGAGCTATGTCAGGCTTTTTTCTTTGATTGCTGCCACGCGATCAGGATAGGACTGGCCACATAAATCGACGAGTACGTACCGATAAGAATGCCAACCATCAGCGCAAACGCAAAGTCGTGAATAATGCCGCCACCGAAAAGGTATAGCGTCACGACCACAACCAGTGTCGTGATCGAGGTCAGTATCGTTCGGCTCAAAGTTTCGTTGACACTGCGATTGATGATGAAAACAAGCGGTTGCTTATGGTGCTTGCGCAGGTTTTCGCGAATACGGTCAAATACGATGATGGTGTCGTTGAGTGAATAACCGATGATGGTCAGAAGGGCAGCGATGATCGGCAGGGTAAATTCCTTGCCGAAAATGGAAAATATACCCACGGTGATCGTAACATCGTGAATCAACGCGACGATCGCCCCCATCGCGTACTTGAGTTCAAGGAACCAAAATAGGAGCAGGGACACTATCAGGGCGCCGGTGATCAGGAAGGGGACACTCACTTTGAAGAGAATAAAGATATAAATCGCACCCGCCAGAGCGGCAGCCATGATGCCGCTGAGCATCCATTTGTATTCGAAACGACCGGAAATGTAGATGGTAATGAAGAGCAGGGCATAGAACATCGCCAGCAATGCTTTTTCTCGAAGGTCCTTGCCGACCTGGGGGCCGACCATTTCGACCCGTCGAATTTCAACATCTGCGCCAGAGGCAGATTTGAGTTGCTCCTGAAGACGCGAAGCGAACCCCTCGGAAACTTCGTCGATCGCTTCAGTGCGCAGTAGAAATTCATTGTCGCCCTTTTCCCCAAATCGCTGAACGGACGTCGTTGTTACACCACCGCCGGTCAATCCCGCTTTAACGACGTCGATACCAACCGGTTCGCTGAATTTGACCTGTATCACCGTTCCACCGGCAAAATCGACGCCGTATTCCGGACCGCCCTTCAGCACGAGGGAAGCGACACTGACCAATAGCATCGCCAGTGATATAGTGTAGGCAATTTTTCGTTTGCCGATGAAGTTGATGTTGACGTCTGGCTTGATGAACTGCATGGATGCAACCCCTTTTCAGGTTTATGGAAAAACGTATTGGACCAAATGGCGCCGATGGTCTTTGTCCGCCTGAATTTTCACTGCGGTGGTCTCAGATGCTCAGGCGTTTCATATTGCGTTTGATCAATAAATATTCAAAGATCTGACGGGTCATGATCAGGGCCGTAAACAGGCTGGCAATCACACCCAGGCTCAAGGTCACCGCAAATCCTTTAATCGGTCCGGTACCGAACTGAAATAGCACCAGTGCGGCGATCAAGGTGGTGACGTTGGCGTCCAGGATCGTCAGGGTGGCCCTGTTGTAACCGGCGTCAACCGCCGCCCGTGGTGTTTTTCCCAGGTTGAGTTCTTCGCGTATTCGTTCAAATATCAACACGTTGGCATCCACCGACATACCTATTGTCAAAATGATGCCAGCGATACCCGGCAGGGTGAGGGTTGCTTGGAATGCGGCCAGTCCACCACTGATTAATACGATGTTCAGGAGCAGGGCGAAGTTGGCGATAAGGCCGGATCCTTTGTAGTAGACGGCCATAAAGAGGATGACCAAGATGCCGCCGATGCACATGGATATCAAGCCCTGGCGAATCGAATCCGAACCCAGAGAAGGACCCACAGTACGTTCTTCAAGGATTTTTACCGGAGCAGGCAGGGCACCGGCGCGCAGGGCGATGGCCAGATCGTTGGCTTCTTCAGCGCTGAAGCGCCCGGTAATTCGGGCCTGGCCGCCGGCGATTTTTTCCTGGATAACCGGGGCCGAGTAAACCCGGTTGTCCAATACGATGGCCAGGCGTTTCTTGACATTTTCCTCGGTGATTTTCTCGAAAATACGAGATCCCTTTTTATCGAAGGCGATCGACACATGCGGTTCGTTGTACTGACTATCGATTTGCACCCGAGCGTCTGTCAGCTGTGCGCCTGTCAGTAAGGTTCTTTTTTTCAGAAGGTACGGCACCTGACCGACTCGATTGCCGGTTTGGGGGTCCAGGTCATATTCATATAAAATTTCATCGTCTTTAGGGAGTGTACCCTTGAGAGCGGCGTTGACGTCATTTTCTTCGTCGACCAGTTTGAATTCCAGAAGGGCTGTTTTTCCGATCAAGTCCTTGGCTCTTTCGGTCTCCTTGACCCCGGGAAGTTGCACCAGGATGCGGTTTTCTCCCTGGCGCCTGATATCCGGTTCACTGACACCGAACTGATCGATCCGGTTTCGTATAGTTTCAAGGGCTTGCCTGACGGCCATGTCCTTGATGTGGGTTTCCTCCGCTTGCGGAAGACGGATATTTACCACGGTGGCATCCCCTTCACTTTTGCGAGAGGTCTCCAGCCCGGCAAATTCTTTGTTGAGAAGTGCGTCAAATTTACCGAGGTTCTCGCTATCGGGAAGCTTGACCTCGATTTGATTGCCACGCACAACATTGAGACCGGTCTGCCGGATACGTTCCGATTTTAAAAAACCGCGCAACTCTTGACCGATCCGCTCGATATTATTGTCAACCGCTTTCTCCGTTTCGACTTCGAGCACCAGATGCATGCCGCCCTGGAGATCTAGCCCGAGATTGATTCTTTTGTGCGGCCACCACCCGGCTCGAATCGTCGGTAACAGGTAAATGATGGCAATCAGAATAACCGCGAGAACGAATATCGATTTCCAGGAAAATTTCTTCAATGATCCGTTCCTTTCTTATATCTCAAAAATTGAAAATCCCTGCCTTGGCAGGAAATTCTACGATCGTATTCACCAATGGTCGTATCGATTCCACCGACACCTTATTGTGACCGACCGCCTTTGTACAGAGAGCATTGGTGCGGCTCATGATGTGGGGGGTGGTCATAGGAAAGCCCCGCGCACCGGTTGATCAGGCTGAGCCAGCGTAGCGAACCGGCCGACACCAATTCTTGGTGCCTTTGCCTTACAGCTCCTCCTCCGGCAGATTGGGGCCTTCGACAATTTACTGTATCGGTTACGTCGGTAACCTTGTGGTGTATGTGAAAGTCAGGACTTCTTTTCTGTCGGGGCCGCCGGCCCGGCTTGTACCATACCACCGACATTGCTGCGGCCGACTTTGACGCGAACCTTGTCCGCGATTTCGACCGTA
This sequence comes from uncultured delta proteobacterium, assembly GCA_963848135.1. Lineage (GTDB taxonomy): Bacteria > Desulfobacterota > Desulfobacteria > Desulfobacterales > SG8-13 > JARFQH01. Next base: position 609,281 of record CAWKCK010000002.1, on the reverse strand, counting down.
AGCGTCGATTCGTCCATTCCAGTGATGCGACCGTATATACCGCCGCTGGTGATAATGCGGTCTCCCTTCTTCAAGTTGGAGATCATTTCACGGTGCTCTTTCGTTTTTTTCTGCTGGGGCCGTATGAGCAGAAAATAAAAGATGACAAACATCAGGATCAGCGGAATGAAACCGGTGAAACCTGCTGCACCTTCGCCACCGGCTCCGCCACCTTGTCCCATTGCGTAAGCTATTCCAAACAAGATCAAACCTCCTTACTGCATTGACGCGGTACGTTTCCTTGCCTGACAAAAGACCGGGTTGGTCCGGACACTCGCCAGTGAACCATATGAGTCGATCCGCGTGCGGTTAGGCCGAATTAGAATACGGCGTCATTAAAACGGCGATGATATACTGTAATCGCTACTTAAGGTCAATCGTTTCTTGCCATTTCCGGTTGCGCAATCGTCGCGCGTCCACAAAAAAGTGGATATTTCAATTTGCCAATGGCAACTTTTTTGTGATGTTATCGTACGCCGCACAAGCGATTCCGGCGCCTTGTCAGCTTTCGGCGTGATTGACGACGAAACTGCGGGGAAGGGTCACTTATGGACGGAAATTAATTAATTATTATGTCGCTTTCCCCGGGTGCCATGACGGCGTTGCCTTCGATGGTAATGCGAAGATTGCGGCGCATTTCGAGATCCAGGATTTCTTTTCTTTTTTTATTCAACAAATAGCGTGCGACTTCCGCTGGTACGACACCCTTGACACTGGTCAAATCTCCCTTGAGCGTTTTGAGGCGGAGCTTGCGCAGGAAACTCAGCACCAAGGTTTCAGTCGAAGGGGTGACGCCTTTGCCTTGACAATTCTTACAGGCAACGTAACTGCTAAACTCTATGGATGGCCGTATGCGCTGCCGCGACATCTGCATCAGGCCGAAACCGCTTATCCGGCCCACTTTGATCCGTGCCTTGTCCGATTTGATGAAATTTTTCATGGTGCGTTCAATTTCAGCACGGTTCCGAAGTTCCTTCATGTCGATGAAATCGATGACGATCAGCCCACCTAAATCGCGAAGCCGCAGCTGTCGTGCGATTTCTTCTGCGGCCTCCAAATTGGTCTGGAGCGCAGTTTCTTCGATGGATTTTTTCTGGGTGGCTTTACCGGAGTTGACATCGATTGCCACCAAGGCTTCGGTTTGTTCGATGACAATCGAACCGCCGGAAACAAGGGGGACGCGGTTGTCAAAAATGGACGCGATTTGGTTTTCGAGTTGAAATTTCGTAAACAAGGGTTTGTCGCCCTTGTAAAGTTTTACGATTTTAATATGTTTGGGAGATATGATTTTGATGAAATCCTTGACTTCGTTAAACACCGGTGCGTCGTCGATCAGTATTTCGGTGACATCTGCAGTAAAAGAGTCCCGGATCGAGCGCAGTACGAGATTGCGTTCTTTATACAATATCGCCGGTGCCTGTTCTTTCCCGACGCTGATCTTGATATTTTTCCAGAGGCGCATCAGGTAGTTGAGATCCTTGCTGAGCTGGGTTTTGTTACAGTTTTCTCCGGCAGTACGCACAATGGCGCCGTATTCATCCGGAAGTTTGAGGGAACCTAAGATGTCTTTCAACCGCTGACGCTCTTCTTCACTTTCAACCTTGCGGGATATCCCGCGAGAGTCACTTCCCGGCATCAGAACCATGTACCGACCCGGCAGGGAGATAAATGTGGTGAGCATGGCCCCTTTCTGGGCAATCGGGTCTTTTGAAATCTGAACCAGTAATTGTTGACCCCTTTTGACAATGGCTCCCAGGTTAAGATCACCGTTGGGGCTGTCATGATAGTAATCCCGGTGAATGTCATGTCGCTGCAGGAAACCGTGTCGCTCGGCTCCATAGTCGACAAATACGGCTTGGAGGCTGGGTTCGATCCGGGTAATCACACCTTTATGAATATTGCCTTGGGTGATTTCTCGCGAAGCGTTTTCGATGTGAAACTCTTCCAATTTGCTGTCTGTGACCTTGGCAATGCGGCACTCTTCTTGGTCGACGGCATTGATAAGGATTTTGCTGTTCATTTAGGATTAGCCCCTGTATAGGTATCGTGAATTTAGGTAATCGGATCGAAATTGCCCCAGCCCGGACGCGTCATCATTAGTGAATTTTTTTAAACCATCAGACTATGAAATTATATCAATCAAGTCAAACAGTTTTTATTTGATGATGCCGGGAGAGAAAAAGGGAAATAGGCGGTCTCGGGTCCGTTGTCGATTCATTCTTGGTTCTGGCCCGATTGACCTCTATGCACAGGGAACAGGTTTACAGAATTCACGGAATAGGTCGTGCAAGATGGTCAGGCAGGTACGTACCGGTTTAACCAATATATCGCGGTTACCTTGCTATTTGTTCCATATTATGGCATGAGAAATACCGATTTTGTTGCATATATCGATAAATGCCGATGGACGATCGCGCCATCTTCGGTGTCTTATGACATAACCGGCAGCCACGATATGATGAGTCAATATTCGCGCAGCCTTAATAGGCGGCTCCAATCGGCGAAATTGCCGTGATCGACGCGGTTTATTGCGCTGCGCAAATCAGATAGAGAGGTAAGGCGTCCATGATCGACGAAAAATACACCCCGCAATCCCTCGAAGTCAAATGGCAGAAGTTTTGGGATGAAACCCAGTTGTTCAGCGTAAAAGAAGAGCCAGAACGGAAGAAATACTACCTCTTGGAAATGTTTCCATATCCTTCCGGCAAAATCCACATGGGGCATGTGCGCAACTACACTATCGGCGATGTTGTGGCGCGCTACATGCGAATGCGAGGCTATAACGTCCTTCATCCGATGGGGTGGGATGCCTTTGGCATGCCGGCTGAAAATGCCGCCATCGCCAACAAGAGCCACCCGGCGCGCTGGACCTATGACAACATTGACACTATGCGTTCCCAACTGAAACGGATGGGCTTCAGCTACGACTGGGACCGTGAGATCGCGACATGTCGGCCGGATTATTACCGCTGGGAGCAATGGCTGTTTCTGAAGATGTATGAGAAGGGGATGGCCTATCGCAAGGAATCCTATGTCAACTGGTGCGATCCCTGCCAGACAGTGCTGGCCAATGAGCAGGTGGAAGCCGGCCTATGCTGGCGCTGTGGCAAGCCTGTTCGACAGAAAAAATTGTGGCAATGGTTTTTTCGGGTGACCGACTATGCCGAAGATCTTCTGCTTTACTGTGATCGCCTTCCGGGATGGCCGGAAAAAGTGATCACCATGCAAAAGAACTGGATCGGCAAGAGTTCCGGCGCCGAGATCAAATTTCCACTCGAAAATCCGGTTGATGATCAAAATGACTTTATTCCCGTGTTTACAACCCGCCAGGACACGGTTTTTGGTGCGACGTTTATGGTTCTGGCTCCGGAACATCCCTTGGTGATCGATCTTTCCAGAAACTCGCCTCAAGAGAAAGCGATAGACGATTTCGTCGATCGCATGGCCATGCAGGACCGCTCAGCCAAAACGGTCGAAGGTAACGAAAAAGAAGGGGTTTTTATTGGGGCATACTGCATCAATCCGCTAACAAAAAAGCGCATACCGATTTTCACCGCCAACTTTGCACTGATGGAATACGGCACCGGAGCGGTCATGTCCGTTCCGGCACACGACCAGCGGGACTTTGAATTTGCGAAAAAATACGGCCTCGACATCATCGTGGTCGTCAAACCCGAGGACAAAGACCTTTCCACCGCAGCAATGACCGAAGCTTACACCGGAGAAGGTATTATGATCAATTCAGGCGCCTTCGATGGTATGCAGAATGAAAAGGCGAAGGGCGAAATTGCCGCTTTTATCGAATCGCGTAACATCGGTAAAAGGACAGTCAGCTTTCGACTGCGGGATTGGGGGATATCCCGTCAGCGGTATTGGGGTGCGCCGATACCGATGGTGCACTGTATCGACTGCGGCGTTGTACCGGTAGCGGAAAAAGATCTGCCGGTTTTGCTGCCTGAAGACGCTGATTTGCTTGAGGGCGGGAAATCACCTCTGCCGCAGCTGAAAACTTTTGCCGAAACCGTTTGCCCCCAGTGCGGACGACACGATGCCCGCCGGGAAACTGACACGATGGATACTTTTGTCGAGTCCTCCTGGTATTTCGAGCGCTACTGCAGCCCCGACTTCAGTCAGGGGATGTTCAAGCGCAGTGCCGTGGACTACTGGATGCCGGTTGACCAGTATATCGGAGGGGTTGAGCATGCCATTCTGCATCTGCTCTATTCACGATACTACACCCGGGTACTGAAAGAGATGGGGCTCGTTGATTTCAAGGAGCCTTTTACCCGTTTGTTGACTCAGGGAATGGTATGCAAAGAGACTATGACGTGTCCGCAACACGGCTTTTTACTGCCGGAGGAGATCGACGAAACAGCAGGTGAACGCCATTGTGCTGCGTGCGGTCAACCGGTTATCGTCGGCCGTATCGAAAAGATGTCAAAATCAAAAAAAAATGTGGTGGATCCCAATGTTTTACTCGAAAAATATGGCGCCGATACCACAAGACTCTTCTGCCTGTTTGCGGCGCCACCGGAAAGAGATTTAGAGTGGAGTGAGCAAGGGGTCGATGGCGGATATCGATTTTTGAACCGCGTATGGCGATTTTTTGCGAACTGGATCGGAACGATTGACGGCGTATTGCCTTTTGACGGTGATGCAGACGGTCTCGATGAAGCGGCCAGAGATCTTTATCGCAAGATTCACCGGACAATCCAGCGGGTCAGCAAGGACATCGAAGAACGGTTCCATTTCAATACGGTCATCAGCGGTGTCATGGAACTCTTTAACGCCATGTCAGCTATTGAACCTGGTGACCAGCCCAAGGAGACGCTATCGGTCATGCGGTTAGCCATGGATACTGTCGTTCTATTGCTGTCGCCCATCGTGCCGCATTTTTCTGAAGAACTCTGGCAGGCATTGGGCCACGAATCCAGTGTCCTTCAGCAACCGTGGCCAAGGTTCAGGGCAAGCGCGCTCGAAATGGACGAACTACTGATCGTAATCCAGGTGAACGGTAAACTGAGAAGTCGGTTTACGGTCGCCGCCGATACCGATGAGGAGACCATCAAGAAAATGGCCCTTGCCGACGATAAGGTGCAGAAATTTATCGAGGGGCAGGCCGTTAAAAAGGCCATCGTGGTAAAGAATAAGCTCGTGAACCTTGTCGTCTGAAATGCGGACGAACATTTATGCGGTTGTCGCAAGGTCGATAACTTACAAGGAGTGGTGAATTGAAATGCACAAGAGTATTATCGGGTCCGCTCTGATTGTAATGGTTTTTTTATCGGCCTGCGGCTATCGTTTTGCCGGTGGAGGGGAACTGCCTGCCGGAGTGGAACGGATATTTCTTGTTATCTTCGACAACCGGACCTCGGAGATCGGTGTGGAGAATGATGTCGCCGCCTCCATGGCCAACACGTTTACCACCCTGGGGAACACGGATACGCTTGCCGGTAGACGGCAGGACGCCGATGCTGAACTTAACGGTGTGATTTCATCCATAGAGATTTTCACGGTTTCCCGCAGAGTTCAAACGGTAAGTGCCGAACGCCGGGTGGTGATAACCGCATCGGCCAGGTTGACATCAACGGATGGCCGCGTTCTTTGGCAGTCGCAATCGCTTTCGGTGAGCCAGACCTACAGGGTGGCATTGGGCAATCAGGAAACCGAGGCCGATAAGCGCGCCGCCATTCGCAGCGCAGCGCAGCTTTTGGCAGAGAAGATTTACAACAACCTGACGTCGAATTTCTAGCCCGACAAATGTGAAATACGGCGCCAACCTCGGATTAACGCCGCGTCGTTCAACCTTTTTCCACTCCAGCAAGACGATAAAACGGTATGCAACCCGTAAAATGATCGAGTTAGCTGCTGGCGGCATTGACCTGCTTGGTCAGACGGGAAATCTTTCTTGCGGCTGTGTTGCGGTGAATAACACCTTTCTTGGCTGCATTATCAATGATCGATTTGGCCGTGTTCAATTCTGTGGCTGCATCGGCCTCAATTTGACCGGCTGCGGCCTGTCGAACATTCTTTACCACATTTTTGATGCGGGTCTTTGTCGATTTGTTGCGAAGTTGCCGATCTGCATTCTGTCGCGCACGTTTCAAAGCTGATTTATGATTGGCCAAGGTGGTCACTCCTTTCGTTGTTAATATACAAATCGCTATAAATATTCGAATAGCCTTTCACTGTCAAGAAATTATTAACGGGTAAGGGAAATTCAAATTTTGGCCTCTGAAAACGCGAACATCGCTCGTGCTGCCGGAACTGTCGGAACCGCGACATTGTTGAGCCGAATATTCGGTTATGTTCGTGACATGGTGATTGCCGGTTTCTTTGGAGCCGGGCTGATGACGGATGTGTTTATTGCTGCATTCCGGGTGCCAAACTTATTGCGACGGTTGTTTGGGGAAGGCTCACTGGCCGTATCATTTATTCCGGTATTCAGCGAATGCCTCACCAAACAGGGTCAGGAAGAAGCTTACCGTTTGGCCGGTGTTGCCATTCGACTTCTGATCCTGGCATTGACGGCTGTCACCATAGTGGGAATTTGTTTTGCACCCTGGATTGTCAGGGCGCTGGCGTATGGATTCATTGATTCGCCCGAGAAATTTTCTCTGACTGTTTCGTTGACGCGCATCATGTTCCCATACGTCTTCTTTATCGGAATGGTGGCCTTGTTCATGGGGATCCTGAATGTGCTTGGGCACTTCGCAGCACCTGCCTTGGCCCCCGTACTGCTTAACTTGGCCATGATCGGATCTATTTTTACCGTGAGCCGATTCACGCCTGATCCGGTCTTCTGGGTCTACGGCCTCGCTTTCGGGGTTGTCATCGGTGGCCTGTTCCAGCTGCTGTTGCAGTTGCCGTTTTTGGTGCAAAATGGGATCACGTTTTGGCGCAGTTCGAAGATGTTCCACCCCGAATTACGTAAGATCGCTGCAATGTTTCTCCCGGCAACATTTGGAGCGGCGGTTCTACAAATCAACACACTGGTCGGAAACCTCTTGGCATCATTCCAGCCTGAAGGCAGTATCTCCTATCTCTATTTTGCAGACCGGCTGGTGCAATTTCCTTTGGGGGTGATCGGGATTTCAGCTGCAACCGCAGCCCTCCCGGCCTTCTCGCGACAAGCGGCCGCATCGGATTCATCCGCCTTAATAGACACCTTTGCTCATGCCATAAACATGGTTCTTTTTATTATTGTACCGGCGATGGTGGGGCTGATCGTTCTGCGCGGTCCGATCGTTATGTTGTTGTTTCAGCGAGGGGCATTCAGTGCAACGGCTGGCCGATTGACGGCCGATGCCCTTTTGTATTATGCTGTCGGTCTCTGGGCTTTTGCCAGCTTGAGAATTGTGGCGGCAACCTTTTACGCGCAGCAGGATGTCAGAACGCCAGTCCGATGCGCTGTTATATCAATTGTCGCAAATTTTCTACTTGGCATAGGGCTCGCGCATTTGATGGGGCATAGCGGGATCGCGTTGGCACTATCTCTCTCCGCGATAGTGAACCTGGCGCTGCTTCTGCAAGCATTGAAAAAACGTTTGGGCACTCTGGGCGGCAGGAGAATTGCCGCATCGGTGTCGAGAACCGTTTTCAGTTCCGTCCTGATGGGCCTTGCGGTATGGTTGGTCTCCATCCGCCTTGTACCGCCCGGGTGCGAAGGAACGCTGAGGTTGCTGACAGGGGTCAGCGCCAGTATCGTTACCGGATTGATTGTCTATGGTGGTTTGTCTTTTTTGATGAAAACACCGGAGTTTTTTCAATCGGTCACATGGCTTCGTACAAAATCATAACGGCATGACATTGAAACAGAAAATACTACTTTCACTGGCGATGCTGGCCATCCTGTCGACTTCTTTTCTGATTGTATTCGGAGAAAACGGCCTCTATGATCATCAGCGCTTGAACAACCGCCGTGAACAGTTGGTCATTGAGAATGAAACTATCATTCAGGAAAACGCGCGACTTTACCGTCAGATAGAGCGGTTGAAGATCGATCCCGAATTTATCGAAAGTATCGCCAGGCGAGAGCTTGGAATGATCGGAAATAAGGAAGTCATTGTCAAACCCCTAAAACCCATCGAGAGCAAAGGTGATCCCGATCCAGAGCCCTGAATATAAAATCAGCTAAGAAGAGCAGAAACGATGCAAACAGGAACCGAGGGTTTCCCCATCAGAACGGTAACTATGGCGAAAATTTTCGCCCAGCAAGGCCATTACGACAAGGCAATAGAGATTTATCGCCACCTGCTGAAGAAGGATCCGGACCGCCACGATTTAGCGGAAGCACTGGCTCGCACAGAGGAAAAGCAGAGCCAAAGTATTGTTAAAGCCCCCAGGGATGTGGCTTATGTCCTCTCGGAATATATCCGACTGCTGCTGAATTATCGGCAGCTGTTGGACCTGCAGGCCATTCAGCGTCAGATCGCTACAAAAAATAGATCAAGATGATATTGACGAACAGTACCACAGGATACATTATTGAAGGCGGTAGCGTTTTACTATTGTCAGAGGAGGGGAGAAATGAAAGATCAGAAAATTGCGAATATTATCGAAACCGCCATTAAAAGGGAAGAAGAGGCCTACGTATTTTATATGGACATTTGCGATCGGGTTCAGGAACGATCGGCAAAGGAAACGCTTGAGTTCATTGCGGGTGAGGAGAAGAAACATCGCGATTTTTTAGTGGCTTACCGTGATGGCGGGTTCGGGGTCCAGGCCCTCCGAATGACTGATGTCGTTGACTATAAAATTGCTGAACATCTCGAAGAACCCGAGGTAGATGTCGATACCCGCAGCCAGGATGTCTACTTGATCGCCGCACACAGGGAGTCGCGATCGTTTCATTTTTACACAGAACTGGCGCAGCTTCATCCTGGAGGCGATTTACATGAAATGCTCGTTAAGATTGCCAATGAAGAATTGAAACACAAGGAAAAAATGGAGTATCTATACGCCAATACCGCATTCCCGCAAACGGATGGTGGGTAAATTATCGATGTTTTCGGATCTTTACCTCCAGTGCGATCCCAAGGTATGAACTCTTAATTTTTCGGTGGTGATTCAGTAATCTTTGGACCTTCTTGGTTCGGCAAAGAGAGGTTTTCAGTTGAATAGAATACCGCTTTAACACGCTTTTGCTCAGAACCCTCAACGGATATTTGCCCCGTGTTTCGGTGCCAGGTGATCTTTGATCCTGTCAACGTATTTTTTCCATCAGTCACGATAGAATTTTCGCCGGACAAAACCACCAGGTCTTCTTTAAGTCGATATTCGGCGCGCTCGGTTTCAGCGCGACGGGTCTCCGCCTGAATGACGACATTGCCGATCGCAACGATTTTTTCGATGGCATCCGGTCTGGATGTATCATTCGGTTTGTCGACTGCTGACGTATGGTAGTAGATCCTCAACGCGTCCGAGCGGATTGCGAATTCTCCCTGGACGGCGGCAACGTTGCCGATGAATTCGGCATAATTCTGATTGCCATGACTGATCAATTCATCGGCCGTGATTTCAACAGGCAGATTTGAATTCTTTACCAAATCTTTTGGTGATTGTGCGTCTATCGGCTTGCTGGAAGTTACAATCAGCAATAAGACGACCGCTGCGAGGATACTGGTGATCATTTTCCTTATCATCATATGAATATGGCACCTGTCTGCAAAACTGCCGAAGGAAGAAAAGTTTATAGTGGTCAGTAATTATTGGGACGGTGGTGACACTGTGATCGTCGACGCAAGTCCGGTGCGATAGTCCTTAATCCGCCAGGAGTTTTCACCGATACATATCAGTTTGACCGTGTCTCCCTTCCGACTGCCGTAGAGCCCGGCGGCGCTGATTTTTTCAACTTCCACCACCACGGCATTAACGATCTGAGGCCGTTCATGAGTTAACAATGGCGGGTCCGCTTCAATACCCAACAACCTGGAGAGAGATTCTGTCCACTGGCAATCCCCATCATTGACCTCCCCATAGGAACTGCCGGTGAGTACCGTCGGCAGGCTGGTAAGTCCGATCAAAAGGGAGATGAACAGGTGACACCGTAATTTTCCCACGACGCTGTGCAGGTCTCCAGTATGTTTGCCGCTCACATTTTGAGCTGTCAGTCCGCTTGGATCCGGTAGGTGCCCGCCAATGGGTGAATCAGTTTTTTATGACGCTTTTAAACCTGATGGCTAAACCATTTGAATCGATTCGCACAATTTCACCTTTCAATTTCAGCCCCTGGCCCTGGTCACCCGAAGGTATGGCCAATGTCAAGGGTTGCCCGACGGCCATCATATCCGGCGCTTCGATGAACACCCCCCCTTTGCTTATGTCCTTTATCGTCCCTTTGAAGAACCTGTTGCGGGTGGCGTAGAGGACAGGTCGGCCGAAAGAGCGCCTGGGATGCTTTCGGTGATTCTCATCATGGTTTTTAGGGGGCTGTCGTATGTCGGTCGGCATTTCCTGCACGTCTTCGAACCCGGTTTGGCCGTCAGAGATTTGGGCGGTTCTTCCAGCATGGAATGGTGTCGGTGTAGGGGATTGATCCGTTTGTGATTTAGCTTGGAGGGTTAATAGAAATTCAGGTTTGAAGTATTCAACGCCCATGCCGAAACTATAGAGTGAGGCCGTTTCCGATAACGGCCGGCACCATTTTATCTGGCCATGGTAGACACCGGGGCATGCCGGATAGGGTGAGTCCTCGATACTGAAGATAATCGGGGCACCGGGTTCATGGCCAACCTGGGATTCAAAATACATCCCGCTCTCGCTGTAGTTGGTCATTCTGCCATGGTAGTAGGTGCCATCCGGAAAATCTTCGATCAGGATCGTCGCTTCATGGTCGGAACGCGCATCATCTCTGTATTCTTTTACATTTTGCATGTCGTTCATGTGCGGGATGAACCCTATATCATCGTGTGCTGGCAATGCGGTCTCTCCCATGGGGCCGATCACAGGCGGTTGTCGTTGGGTGCGCGTTTAACAACGGCGCGATAGGTGCCACGCATTCTGTCCCGGAAATTTGCGTGCAGAGATTTGGCGCCCCGTTGATGCTCATCGCGCCAAAACCCTTGCTGGATGATATTTCCATCAGACTTTAAACCGGTTGTCAATATGATATCCGGATCCTGGAATAAATGGTGAAACCTTTATTGAGTTATATGTGTGTATTTATAGGGGGTATGTCAACGATTTTCATGACCACATGAGGGGCGAATCAAACGGTGTAATTCGGGCATCGGAATTGTGTGTATCCCCGTGTATAAAAATCATCGCCAAAAAAATTGCGATTGACCGGAACAACTGGTTGTTGTCCAATCACTCGCCCGCTATATAAATTGATAGCTTTTGGTTCTGAACATTTTCAGGCAGACATCAACAACATCAGGGTCATAAAGGGTACCTCTGTTGTCTGAGATTTCACCCAGGGCCTTATCTATGCCGAGTCCCGGACGATACGGCCGGTGTGACGCAATGGTTTCAACGACATCGGCAACACACAGAATTTTTGCCTCAATCAGCATTTCTGTCCCCGTTAAACCCTGCGGATACCCAGATCCATTTATTTTCTCGTGATGCTGCAAAACGATCTTGCCAACAGGCCACGGAAAATCAATGTTTTTCAGTATGTCATATGCGACCCGCGGGTGCCTTCTGATCAACTGAATTTCAGCCGAGTTGAGACGACTGGGTTTGCTCAGGATCTCAGCCGGAATGGAAATCTTGCCGATATCGTGTATCAATCCGGCCGTATGGATGCCTTTGATTATTTGATCGGAAAGTCTCATTTTCCTTGCCAGATTCACGGCCAGATCGGCAGTGCGCCGCTGATGGCCGGCGGTGTAAGGATCTCGTTCCTCCACCGTCAAAGACATGGCCTTGACGGTTTCGTCCAGATTTTGTTGCAACTTGTTGTAACTTTGCTGGAGCCTTCTTTCCGCATGTTTACGTTCTACAATCTCCTGCTTTAGCTGTTCATTCAATATTGTCAGTACCGCTGTTCTTTTCTGAACAATTGCTTCCAAATGGTCGCGATGTTTTTTAAGTTCATCCTCGGCTTCCATCTCTTTGGACACAATGGTCAGGATTCCGGGGGATACGCACAACTGATCCTTCTCGAAGGCGATGATGGTTGCCTGGTCCTTGAGCCAGATGGCACTGCCATCATGACGGATGATTTTATACACGGCCTCAATCGCACCGGTTTTTATACTCTCTTCACGCAGTTCCCGCCATGCACCGCTCAATTCTTCACGACTTTTAACTTCTTTGCGGATACCGACGTCGACATCCTGGTAACTGTAAATGCGCCGATCGATGACGCAATTTCGAAAAACCTCTGCGACTTCATCGGATCGACATCCCAGCAGTTCCGCGAAAAGTTCCCCAGCATATTCGTACCAAATATTTTTAGTTTTATCCTGCCAGGCAGATATATAGAGGATTGCCGGGGTGCCGATTCCCGCGAACGCACGGCAGCGATTGATGGAATCGCTCACGAAGTTTTTCAATTCATCGCTGTAGTGACCGCACAAAATGCGTCCGCAGTAATCTGAGGGCATGATGCTGTTGGAAATAGGCAAGGGTTTCATATTGGCGCTATCTTCATCCGTTTTATTTATCCATATTTCAAATAGGGAGCGCGCGTGACGAGTGAATTTTTTGTCGTTTCGGGTTCAATCCGCGTCCATTAGACCTCTCACTTGGCACTTACCCGGTGCCGGATGAATTCGACAATTTTCTCCAACTCATCCGGATAGCGGTTGCAGAGGTCTCTACAAAATCGGCTGATTGACGATCTGACATCACCGAGATTTGGAAGTCGGGGGAACGCTGTTAGCGATAGAGACTGCAAGTCGATCGGACGGTAACATAGTTTATCATCCAGTGATTTGGCGTTGGATATCCCACCGCCCGTGACCCTTTCCTTTGCCATCACATCCGGTTTGAATCCCTTGGCAAATTGCAGTGTACAACTCGGTGAGATGGTATCATTTATCCGTTTAATGTCTTCATTGATAACCTGGTGCATTTTGACGATCAGGCCATAATAGATGAATTCCTGGTTCGGGAGGCTGGGCGTTTTATCAGACAACGATTGCGGCCCGTTCGCATAGAGGGCACAGGCTTCCTGCAGATGGGCGTAAGCCGTGAAGACCAACTTCGTATAGCGTCTCCTGAAGCCGATGGCGAAAGGAAAGCGTGAGAGATCGTCGCGCGGATCGACCCCTTTCGCTGCCACGAACACATCACCGTCGAGGCCAAGTAATTGGTAAAAGGCTTTCGCCTGTCGGTCGTCGACAAGCAGAAGGTTGAGCAGGGCGGCATGGGATTGAACGTTTGTGGCCATTTTGCGGAGCTCATCCACATATTTATGGAAAAGATCAATTTTGGCCTCTATTCGCCGCCGCGCGTCGAAAAACGATGTGGCGACATCGTTGAGGATTTCGCCAACAAGTGGCGCGATCATGTCGTCCTTGATTCTCATAGCACTTCTCATCGGGCTTTCGGTCGGGCATCATAGCAGCATGGACCGTGTGAGACAAATGAATATTGAAGACACAATCGTATTTGTCAAAAATACCCGTACAGCATACAATTTCACTTGTTCAACTTTACAACGGATATCAACCAGCGCTAATGTGACTAAATGACAGACCTCACATATACGTTGAACCGCCCCTTGACGATCGGAAACCGAACCATTGCCAGTCGGCTGGTTCTGGCTCCCATGGCCTATCTCGGGCATGTCGCTTTGCGCGAGCTTATCGCCTCTTTCGGAGGATTCGGCCTGCTCTTTTCAGAAATGTGTAGTGCAAAGAGAATTCCGATTGAGAACCGGAACACATCGGCCCTCTATCGCTGGCGGGACGAGGAATTGCCACATTTGGTGTGCCAGATTGTGGGCGCAGACCCAGTTACCATGGGAAGGGCAGCAGCGATTATAGAAGCTGAAGGTTTTTTCGGTGTCGATATTAACTTCGGATGTTCCGTTTCGACCATTTGTAAGCGGAATTATGGTGCGGCATTGCTTAAAGATCCCGTTCTCGCCGCTGGTATCGTCAAAGCCGTGCGAAAGGCCGTTTCCATCCCGGTTTTTGCCAAATTCCGCATCGGTTGGGAGGATGACCCTCAAGCGACGGTTGATCTGGCGAGTAGATTCGAAGAGGCCGGTGCCGACGCCTTGACATTTCATCCACGTGTAGCGCCGGACCGACGCTCACGGCTGCCTAAATGGGACTACATTCGTTTAGTGAAAGAGGCTGTTTCGATTCCGGTTTTTGGCAATGGAAATGTTTTCAGCCAAAAGGACTGCCGCACAATGCTGAAGATGACCGAGTGCGACGGGATTGCCATTGGACGGATGGCGGTTGCCCGGCCCTGGATATTTGCCGCCTGGTCTCAAGGACTCAAAGTTGGGCCCGAGATTTACCCTGCGACAGCGTTTCAACTGGCCGATCGTCTTTGTGACCACTTCGATGAGAGAAGGGCCGTTCGGCGGTTCAAAAAGTTCTCGCTCTATTTTGCTGCCAATTTTCGGTTCGGGCATACGCTGCATAAGCGGGTCTGCAATGCACCAGACATGACCGCCGTTCGAGAGGCCCTATCGTCTTTTTTTGAGAACCTGCCGGAGCTGTCGTCATCGCCGAACATGAATCTGTTCAACAATTAAACGCTGTGTTCCCTTGCACATTTCATCAAGATAAACAAAGGGCGGCCCCAAAGGAGCCGCCCTGAGCTATGAAGACCGCGTGCCCGCCAACACACGGCTATTAATTGATATCGACCATATTCACGGAGACTTTAACGAAAGATTGATGAAATCTTCAGTGATTCGGTGGGCCTCGTCGTCGGGATACTGTTGCGGTGGGTGTTTGCAAAAATAAGCTGATGGACCTTCCAACACCCCTCCCTGTCCGCGATCGAGGGCCAACTTTACGCAGCGGATGGCATCGATGGCCACACCGGCAGAGTTGGGCGAGTCCTCTACGGACAGGCGTAACTCGATTTCCATGGGAACTTCACCGAACAATTTGCCCTCCATCCGGATAAAGCAGACTTTATTGTCCTGCTGCCATGCGACATAGTCACTCGGGCCGATATGAATATCTCTGTCTTTCAGTCTTTGAGCGGTTACGGATTGGACGGCTTCGGTTTTGGATTCTTTTTTGGAGATCAGCCGGTGGTGGTTGAGCATGTTCAGGAAATCCGTATTGCCGCCGGTGTTGAGCTGATACGTGCGTTCCAGCTTAACTCCCCGCTTTCTGAACAGATCGGTGAGGACCCTGTGCGTGATGGTGGCCCCCAGTTGGGACTTGATATCATCTCCGATTATGGGGATATTTTTTTTTGTAAAACGCCGGGCCCATTTGGGGTCGCTAGCAATAAATACCGGGATGTTATTAATCAAAGCCACACCGGCTTCGAGGGCGCATTCGGTATAAAACTGGGTGGCTTCAGCGGAGCCGACGGGCAGATAGTTTAGCAGGATGGCCGTACCGGTTGTTCTTAGAATATCGACGACATCCTGTTTGTCCGGTTGTGGCGAATCAGAGGGTACAAACGTGTACTCGTCTTCGTACGCACGCATGTGATCCGACAGACCGTCAAGGATTCTGCCCATATGAACATTGACGCCGGTGGAGGGTATATCCGGGCAGAATTTCTTGGTGCAATTGGGAAGGGCAAAGATGGCTTCGCCGACGTCGCGTCCGATCTTACGCCGGTCGATGTCAAACGCGGCCACGACATCGATATCGCCGGGTGTATATCCTGCGATATTCCAATGCATCAAGCCGTTCGCGTTTTCTGGTTTGCAATGCTTGTAATAGTGGATTCCCTGGACGAGAGCGCTCGCACAATTTCCGACACCGACGACTGCAACCTTGATCCTGCCCATTGCTGTTTCAACCCCCTTAAAGATTTGTCCATCGATTTAATTCTTTATGAATCATAAATGCAAGCTGTTTTCATAAAGGTCCTTCCCGGATATTTCACGCCCATGAGGAATTCATTGGCAAGACACTCAAGGGTGCAGCCGTAGTATACCTACTGCAATCCCCTGACGACTCACCGAATTACATATAAATAGGCGAGAAATCCAGCTATGCAGGATAACGCAGCCAATGTATGCTTCAGGGAGCGCCCAAGGGGTGAAATCTTTTCTCCTTTTCTCTAAATATCATAAATTATTGCTAACCGTACCCTGACTATTATGCTTCAATTTCAGCTCAAGTATCTAAAAATTAATAAAATTACTCATAGTGTAGAAAAGATTTCATGAAATATTCGGGCTATACCGCTTATCAATACTAAGATCCGAAATGCGGACGGATAGTTTGAATGGTGACAGAAACCTAACTGATCGGATCCTGGTTCAGGGTTAAAGGTTAAAATTTTATAAAATTCTGATATCTTTAACTTTACACCCCGTTGTTTGGATAGACCCCTATCACCCATTAGGTGAAACAAAGAATTCAACCCTATTGATACGTAATACGATTGTTAGAGACCAGTTATGGCACTTTAGCTGGGATCCGTTAATCCCGCCTGGGCGGGAAACCGCTAAACCTATATGAAAAAAACCTTCAAATCGCGCGAAACGTTTCTTTGACAATCACGATAAGGGACCGCTTTGAGCAGTCCCCGATCCATGACGTTGGCTTTGACGGAAGTGATTAATCCTATAATTATTTCGTCGATTTGGTGTGGTTGGCTGTGTTCAGAACCGGGGGGGACGGGCGGGGATGCTACTGGACAGGCATGTTCCCATTGGTTTCCCATCGCGCTAAAATTTTATGGTAAGTTCGGATGCGATCGACATATCGCACCGGTTCAGCGCCACGGGCATAGCCATGTGGTAATTTTCGATAATATTTTTTCAGGCGTAATAACGGCAGCGTTTTTCGAATGTCGGACCAGTTGTTCGGCTGCTTTCCCAGAGAAGCTGCCAATTTGCGGGCATCCTCGAGGTGTCCCCATCCGACGTTGTAAGCCGCCAGGGCCATGAACGTGCGGTCCGGGTCCGGTATGTCCTCTTCAATTCTATGATAGAGCTTGGCCAGGAAGCGGGTACCGCCATAGATGGACTGCTTTGGGTCCAGGCGATTTTTGATCCCCAGGTAGCGTGCCGTATCAAGCGTCAGCATCATCATTCCCCTGACACCGGTAAAACTCCTGGCTCTGGGATTCCAGTGGGATTCTTGGTAAGATTGTGCGGCAACAAGTTTCCAATCAAGATTATGCTTTTTTGCGGCCGCTATGAAATGGTCCCGATATTTGGGTAACCGATGGATGAGGCGCTTTCGGAATGTGGTGATATCAGCATAATCAAACTTTCCGAGATGGCCGTAGTAATGCTGCTTAAGGCGTTCAATCAGTGATACGGTGCTCGGCATTTGGAACCACTGGTCAATCGCTCGTTGCAGATGGCGGGACTGGGGGTGCATGACCCAGGCCAGATCTTGTCCATTGTCGACGGCAAAATGAACCATAAGCTCGGGATAATAGCGTTGATTGAGCGACAATGTCGTATCTTCAGCGATCGTTAACGGGATCACACCCTGGCCGGCCATCTCCAGAAGTTCTTCGGATTCATAGTCTGATATGGATAACCAGGTCAATGCCGGGTATTCTTTCTTCAGCGCATTCATCCTTTTTTCTTGAAAAGCACCGGTCATGACCCACAACGGTTGGCCCACAAGATCGGAGACTGATTTGACTCTGGGGCCGTCGCGCCGGCCGATAACGAGCTGCCGGACGCGGTGATAGGCCGGTCCGAAGGCCAGGTGTTGCCGAAGGTCATCCGTTGCGACAAAACTGGCAGCGATTAAATCCGCTTTTCCGGCCAGCAAAGAATCCACCATGGATTTTTCTTTTTCCAGGACCATCACTTCCAATTTGACGCCCAAATGATCCGCAAAAGCCGAAGCCAGCTTGAATTCGAAACCCTCCCATCCGTTGGGACCTTCATAGTAACAGGTGCCGTTATTGCGTGAGATAATCTTCAATACGCCTTTGGCCTGAATGGCTTGGAGGTCGTTTTTAAAAAGGGGCTGATCACAACCGGAAACGGCAAGAATGAGAATCGTAGCAATACATATGCTGGAAATGAAACGGCGTATCCGGTTGTTCCCGGATGCATGTGCCGGGAGCGGAGAACAAGAGGGGGGGGGGTTACGATTGTGGAGTGATGGGATCATCATTTCCGATAGGATAAAAAAACAGGGGTGTAAGAGCATTGGCTGATCATCGTTCATATAAGAAAAAAGGAAATGAGGCCCGGCACTGAATTCTTTACAGTATTTTACCGGTAACGGCATTTTTTAGCAACACCGCCATAGGGGGGGCTGCGGCCTGTGCCAGTGAGTCAGGTTTTTGTCTTTTTTTAAAATACAAAACGATATCGAGGTGATATCCACCGGACCAGCCTGATTTTGGCACTGTCGAAACATGTTCCGCGGTGCCTTTTGTCCGAAATAGTCACCTCTGTTTTTATCGGCAAGGTGGGACCAAACTTGAGGTTGGGTAAGGCATTTGACAGATGTTATCGTGATCAATTGCACGGCCGGAAAATGAAATATCCTCTCATCCGACCAACCCGGCAGGCATTCAATGGGTCTGATTATACCATTTTTTAAAAAAGAAATTCCGAAATACAGAAGGGTGGAATAAGAGATTGTAGAAAAAACGTTTGCATAACGAATCGTTTTTTTGACGACCACTATATACGGTTGGCATCATATCTGTTTCTTCGAAACCAATTTTCAGGTATGGTATAAAAGAACGTGGTAACGTTTCGAACCGCTTTTGATTTTAAAGGTCCGATTACAATATCGCACATCGTGTTGAAAATAATATCATTCATTCATTAGGCCGTATTGTTGCTGTCCGATTTTAGATTGTCTGTTGGGTTAAGTGCGAGCCTGCAACGTGAGTTCCCCCATGATAAAATTCACTCTTCTTAAGCGCCTGACACTTGGTTACGTCGTTATCCTGCTTCTGGTTGTCCTTCTCGGGGTCTACGTGTCTCTGAAGTTGAACCAGCTGAATCGGCTGATTCGCGGAACGGCAATCGACGGGACAACGATTGCCCAGTTGGAACACCTTCGGGATTCACTTTTTTCCCAGGTCAGTTTTGAGAAAAAATATCACATCTCTAAAGATGAGGATTTCAAACAAAAATTCTGGGAACTCCGGACGCTGTTCACAAAAGGACTCACTGATAATTTATACCGAATGGACACAAGCCGGAAATTGAAACTTTATAATGAAACGCGACAGTTGTATGGCCAGTATGTCGTTCTTTTCGAAGAGGAGAACAACCGCATGGCCCAGGGATATTCAACTCCAAGTAACGGTTATACGGCCCAGAATGAAAGGCTTGTAGACGGAATTGCGCTGCGATTGAACAGCATTATTACGATTGTTCAAAGCGGAAGGGAGGAGAAAATCATATCCTCGAGTCTGATCAGTGCGAGGGTATTCAACATGACCCTTTTCACGGCGATCCTAACGGTTGTCATTGGTACCTTAATTTCATTTTTCAGTACCCGCAGGATCAACCGTTCGATTGTATTGCTCCAGAAAAAAACCAAAGAGATTGCCAAAGGGAATTATGTGCAGATACCCTCAATGAAGGGGCCGCCCGAGATAAAAGATCTGGCGGACGACTTTAACGTGATGAGTGAAAAGCTCGAAGAAATCGATGAAATGAAAATTGATTTTATAAATCATGTGTCTCATGAACTCAGGACACCGCTTACAGCTATAAAAGAAGCCTCGGAAATGCTATTAGAGGGGACTTATGCTGACGCACCAGAAAAGCAACAGCAACTTCTGGCCATTACGCGGGAAGAATGCGAGCGCCTTATCCGATCCGTGAACCGAATTCTCGATTTTTCCCGCATGGAAGCGGATATGATGGAATACCGTTATCAGCAATCGAAACTTGAGCCATTATTACAGCAAATGGTTTTGAAATTGGCACCGATCGCTAAAAATAAAAAGATCTTGATCGAGTTGAAACCAATGCCGGAACTACCCCTGATACGAATGGATGATGAACGTATCAGCCAGGTAATGGAAAATCTGATTGGAAATGCACTCAAATTTACACCGTCCAAAGGGCGTATTATCATCCGCACGGCGCCCTATAATCATGACAAGAAATTCGTTTGTGTGGCTGTTGCTGATACCGGCATCGGCATACCTGCCGAGTCCGTGAAAACAATCTTTGACAAGTTTTCAAGAGGAAAAACCAATGGCCACAAAGTCGCCGGTTCCGGTTTGGGACTGACTATTGCCAAACATATCATACGCGATCACGGAGGGGAAATATGGGCCAAAAGTGCCCCCGGAAAGGGCAGTACTTTTTATTTTGCATTGCCTGTTTCCTCAATTTAACACTTATTTTATCGGGGTGCGCATACCCTCCGGAGCGTGCTTACCCCCCCAAGCAAGTTTATCCCCCCAAGCATCTGAAAACTGAGGAGCATCTTGCAAAAGCGAATTACTATATGGGAAAAGGCGATTTTCAAGCGGCGTTGCAAGAGAGCCGACAAACCTTGGAATATTACCCCCAGCTTCTCGGCGACAGGGCGCTTTTTCAGATCGGCCTGATATACAGCCACCCGGAAAATGCGGAACATGACTTAACCAAAGCACGGGAAGCCTTCGGTGCGCTCATCAACAGGTATCCGGAAAGCACTCTCAGACCCCAAGCTGAGCTGTGGATATTGACATTGAGAAATCTGCAGGATACCGAGAAAATACTGGTATCTAAAAAACGTGAACTGGTGCGGCTCAAAGGGCAACTCAGAGATCGGCAACGCCAACTCAAAAACCTGCAAGACCAGAATCAAAAAGTCATTGATGCCAAGGACGAATATTACCAAAGGGCTATTGAAGCAAAAACCAGGCAGATCAAAGAGTTGGAAGAAAACATCGATAAGCTCAAGGAAGTCGACATCAAGATAGAGGAAAAGAAAAGAAAAGTTACTCCTTGATCCGAAAGATTAACCATGGCGTACAAGTATATTGTGCCCCATAGACAGACGAAGCTCAGATAAGAAAAGGGGAATCCATGGACAATATTCTCGTGCTCGATGATGACCGGAATATCCTCAACGTTATCCAAATGCGTCTTGAAGCAGAGGGATACCGTGTGTACAAAGCCTTGAATTCGATCCAAGCGTTTACTTTTCTCCAAGATGCGACTGTCGATTTGGCTTTGGTCGATTTGAAGTTGAACGACGAAAACGGCATCGAAGTAATGGAAAAGATTCATAAATCCTATGCGGATTTGCCGGTCATCATATTGACCGCCCATGGCAGTATCAACAGTGCCGTGGACGCGATGAAAAGGGGTGCCGCCAATTACCTGACAAAGCCGTTTAATTACCAGGAATTACAGTTACAGATAAAGAACTGCCTGGAAAAAAGCCAGTTGACCAAAGAAGTCAGCACGCTACGGAACATCTGTGCCGTTCAGTTCGGATTCAAGAACATTATTGGTAAAAGCGAGGGGATGAAACGCGTTCTGGAGCAGGTTGCCCAGGCCGCCGAGACAGATTCAAATGTTCATATAGAAGGCGAAAGCGGTACCGGTAAGGAGTTGATAGCCAAATCGCTCCATCTTTCGGGTCCCAGAAAGAAAGGGCCTTTTGTTGCCATAAATTGCGCTGCCATACCGGAAACTCTATTGGAAAGCGAACTTTTCGGATATAAAAGGGGCGCTTTCAGCGGTGCTGTGGCCGATAAAAAAGGGTTGTTTGTCCAAGCGCATAACGGTAGTTTTTTTATGGATGAAATCTCAGAGATGCCGCTGGCTATGCAGAGCAAGCTGCTGCGCGTACTGGAGGAACGTGAGGTTTTTCCGGTGGGCGGCAGCCGGACCATTAAGGTCGATACGCGCATTATTACCGCTTCCAATAAAAATCTTGAGCAGGAAGTCGAGGCCAAGAATTTTCGCGAAGACCTCTATTATCGTGTTCACGTCATTCGGATTCAGTTGCCGCCTCTTAGGGAAAGAAAAGATGACATTCCGCTTCTGGCGAGACATTTTCTAAAAAAGTACAGTGCCGACATGGGCAAAGATATACAGGGCATCACTTCACATGGGTTGCAGAAGCTTCTGCGGCACTCATGGCCCGGAAATGTTCGCGAACTCGAAAACACCATCGAGAGCGCTATCGCCCTGGCTGCCGACGATCAAATAGACGAGGATTTGATTCTGCCAAAATGCGAGTTGGACAACGATTGCATCAAGCCTCTCAAAGAGGCCAGAGACGATTTCATGAAAAATTACCTGCTGCAATTGGTCGAATTCACCCAGGGAAACATCAGTCAGGCGGCCAAACTGGCTGGCAAATACCGCGCTGACCTTTACGAATTGATGCGGCGATACAAACTGGATCCGTCAAAATTCAGGGATTAGATCGTGCCCAACCACGAATGGTTGATGATCCTGTGAGAGAAAATGTTATGATATAAATCACTTGAAGTGACCGATGATCGTTCACCCTGGTATCTGACGGGCACGCGATAACCGAATTTCCTTTGCCCTTTCCACCGTAGAAAAAATCATACATTTAAAAGTAGTTGAAAGTATTACGAAATATTCCTATCGTGGATCTGGTAAACCACGATGTGTATGGTTTTCCCTTCGAAGACTGAAATAAATTCCGGCCCTTAACTTTAAAAAATATAATAAAAACAAATATTTGTAATTTTAGTGGCATGCGGTACGGCTCTTGCATATCCACTGGCGATGATAACGAGAAAGAAATCAAATATCATTACCAGAGGGGGCCAACTCAAACATGCCAAGAACTGATTATCGTCAACTGCGCTTAACAATAAGCTCAAAACCCATATTCGTCACCATTTTTTTTCTGTCCATTTTCTGTTTTTTCAGCATAGCGCCATTCAGCGTTGCCGATGGGTGGGCTAAAGATATTACCTTGGAATGGGATCCGAATACAGAGCCTGATATAGGTGGGTACATCGTTCATTATGGAACCGAAAGCGGCATTTATGATTATAGCCTGGATGTCGGAAATTTTACCAGCGCCGTCATCTCCGGGCTTGATGAGGATACAGAATACTTTTTTGCCATCAGCGCATACAATCAGGATGGTCTGAGCAGCGAACTATCAAATGAGGTCGCCACGGCGTTGGCACCTTCCCCATCGTATCAAGCCACATCCGGCGGTGGCGGTGGCGGTGGCGGTGGATGCTTTATCAGTTCTGCTGAAAGCAGGTCTCCAGGACTATCTGAAGCAAACCTGGTAGATACCTTGAGAACCCGCTGGCAGGAAATTAAACAAATGGTTTCAGAATTCATTGCTATCAGGCCATTGGAGGAATAAACCATCGCAATGAAAATGATTGCGCAAGGTGCCGGATCGATATTTGAAAGGAATAGTATCGATTGGCGTCAAAACAAACAGAAATCTTTTTCAAGGACGACGATCTGACGAAGCGTCCGTAAACATAAACCCCACCATCCTCTTTCATCATCTGTTCCTCCTGTAAAGGCGGGTACGGCGTTGCGCCGGGGCCCGCCTTTTTCGTTATTCTTGGTTTATACCTCTTTCAATTAATTAGTGCCCATCCATGGTTTCACTATGGGCACTGGTAAGTTTACGATCCAGCAATGAGTGATTTTCTGCAAGATCAAGGAAATCAAAGAATTGCGCGGAGGCTTACTCGTGTAAGCCGCACAAGGGATTCCGCCGATTACGCCGAAATTGCGGAAAAGGGCCATTTATGGATGGAAACTAATCAATTTCCGAAACGGAATGTTGGCATGGATTCTTGTGTTTTTAAGAACACGTTTTACATTGGTGGATATAAATAACCACGACCCTATAATTTTATCGGAAAAATACTGGTCCATGATTCATTTTTCGCTGATTTGAATCGCCGTAGGCGGTGCAGTCGCAAATTCTACCGCATTACAAAAACGAATTCCGAAATACGAAAAAGTAGTGAGAGTGACGGAAAGGTAGTAAGAGTGGTTGTTGAAAAAAACGTTTGAGTGAAGGAACATTTTTTTGGCAACCGCTATAATTGAAGAACGTTTCCGCTGCAACCGGCAACGGTCGATCCGAATGGTTAGAAACGAGAAAATGGCAATTTCTGAGAACACACCGAAGAAAACATCCCCCAAACGGGCAGGGCAAGGTATTCGCGAGAAGCTCCGCATGGCGATGAAAATCGTGGAACAAAGCCCGGTTATCCTGTTCCGCCGCAAGCCGGAACCGGACACCCAACTCGTTTATGTTTCAGACAATATTTCTCGTTTCGGGTACACGGCGAAAGACTTCCTCGAAGAGAAGATCTTTTTTCGCGACCTTGTCTATCAGGATGATCGCGACAGGGTTCGGGCTGAAATCGATGCGTATGCCGCACGTGATGTCAGTGACTACACCCAAAACTACCGTATCGTTACCAGAACAGGCGACGTACGTTGGCTCGAGGACACGACAACGACTGAACGCGATGCCCAGGGTAAAATCGTTTATTACCAGGGAACAGTCGTCGATGTGACTGAGCGCAAATTAGCGGAAGAGGCGCTTAACAAAAGCGAGGCCAAATTTCGACGCATCGTGGAAACCTCGGCCGAGGGCTTCCTGATGATGGACAATAATCTTCAGATTGTCGACGTGAACGATGCGTTCAGCCGGATGCTCGGTTATTCCCGGAGTGAGATGATCGGTCAAACCGCTTACGACCTGGCGACCCCCGAGTTTAATATCTATCTCCAAGGCAATGTTCAGGAACTAATGGGTCAAATGTACCGAACTTTTGAAGGCGTGTTTATCACTAAAAGCGGTCGGAACGTGCCGGTACTCATCCACCGTAACGCTCTTATCAATGACAGCGGTGAAAGTATGGGCCAGGTGGCCTTCGTCACTGACCTGACAGAACAAAAAAAGTCATTGGTCCTGGCGGGTGAGGTGCAAAAAAGCCTTTTGCCGAAAGTTCCGCCGCGAATTACCGGGCTCGATATCGCCGGGTTGAGCGTTCCGTGTGAAGAGATTGGGGGTGATTATTTTGATTTCCTGCAGCCAGCCGATATGTCCACAACCGCACCCGGGATATTGACCGTGGCCGTCGGTGACATTGCCGGACACGGGGTCGATTCGGCCTTGTTGATGGCCACTGCGCGTGCCGTCTTACGCGATCGTTACAGAACATCAGATAGTTTGTCCAAAATCGTCAACGATTTGAACCGTGCATTGATGACCGATTTCATGACCACGCACCAATTCATGACCCTTTTTGCATTGGAAATCGGCCGGACGCATGATTCGATTCGCTGGGTTCGGGCCGGACACGATCCGGCCTTGCTGTACCGGCCTGACAACGATCGATTCATTGAACTGCAAGGACCGGGTATGGTGCTTGGCGTGGCAGGGGATGTTCAGTTCAGTGAGAGTGTGATGAATGATGTTCCACCGGGGGCCATCATTGCCGTCGGAACCGACGGTATTTGGGAGGCGTTCAATCCGGCCGGAGAAATGTTCGGCAAATCCCGGTTCAAGGAGATTATCCGCCGCTATGCCGACCAAAGTGCATCAACCCTGCTGAACCGGGTCTACCAAGAGGTGCATACATTCACTGAAGGGCACAAACCTCAGGATGACATAACCCTGGTCGTTCTCAAGATAGCACCGGCCTGATGTTGAATCACTCCTTCAGTTTCAGGATGAGCGACCCTTCCTCAACCCGAACATATTCTACACCCGCGGAAAAAAATTGCCAAAACCCGCCACTCGAACCGAATTCACTAACCAGATCGATATTTTTGATACCACCGAGCCAGGCATTTGGAACCGGTACACCCCATAGGCTAATCCCCTTGAGCACCACGATAGGCTTCTGATCAGCATAGCGAAGTTCCACCCCGGCAGTGGCTTTTAATGTTTTGCCGCCGATAAAAGGCAGGTCGGGATCTAGCGGGACAAGCAGTTTTGCGCTGGCAAGATTATCGGAAAGGTCGATGGCTAATTTTGTTGCCAGATCGGTATTTTTCGCAATAAGGGCATTCAATTCGCGCTCTGAGAAAGATACCGTGCGATTGGCCCCGTTTTCGGTATAACGCTCCGGTTCCAGTGGATTCGAATCCGTTTCCCGGGACGCCGCGGTCCTGGATTTTTCACCCCGGCCCAGTTGCCGTGAGGGCGGCGCATCTTCCAGTTTTTTGATCTTGGCCATCAACACACTCTCTTCTTTTGCGTTGAGTGTTACCGGTTCAAATTCTTTCGGAAAAAGGTAACGCATCATCAGCCACATACTGAGTGCCGATGTGACCGCCGCAACGATCATGACGACAATGACCAATTTGAGCCAATGATATTTAGTCTTCTGATTACCGGATTGATCCTCCAAATTAACCTCCATTTTTATCTATAATATCGATAATATACAAAAATATATTAATTCTTTGGTTTATATATTTATTTAGAGAGCCTAAGCTTCAATTTTTAGGATCAGCTGCAAAGGGTTTGGCAAGAAATAATCGTGCCATATTGCGACGGGTTTGGCTCCGTCCACAAGGCCACTAGCCGCAGCCGATCAGAGAAAAGTGCCGGTGGGTGTAACGCTATAGACCGGGCAAAAGGCAAGTAAGATGCGCAATATTATCATGTCAAAGCCCTAATTTACCAAAGCGGGCGCAGCCGAGGGTGTCCCGGATAGGCTGGGATATGCAGCCCCGATATCAGTGATCGCCTGTGCGTTGGGTCGATGCCACCGCAAGCCAGCTTCGACCCTCTGCTCTGGCCCAGGCAGAAATTGATTTGCCCGCCCAGACGTCAAAAAGGATCCCGCAGCCACTTATGCGTGGAGATTCCACCCGCACGTCAAGGGGATCATAGCCGTTGAAGCCGGTTCCGGTGGCCTTGACCGATGCTTCCTTTAGCGACCATATTAGAGCGGCTGCCCGGGCGGTGTTCTCGTGGGCCAGGGCCAGGGCGGAATCCAGTTCTTCCGGTCTGAACGCTCTTTTTAATGGGTAGTCGCCGCCAAACTCAACCGGATCGGCCACGTCGATACCCACACGCCCCTGACTGCCCATGGCCGCCCAGAGCCGCCTGTCTCCATGACTGAAAGACAATGAAGGACCCTGTCGGTCTCCTCGCAAAAGGAATGGTTCGCCAAGCGGGGTTTTGTGAAGGGTAAATGCGTTATCAACGGTTGTTCCGCGCCAACGCGAGTCAAGCCGCTCTAAAGCCTTCAGTAACCTAAGGATCAAGTCAGACCCTGCCTTGGGCGCCAACGGGGTGGACGCAAATAACACCGTTTCTCCTGCGGCCAGGCCAGGTAGGGTGTGTATCGTCCCTGGTTTGAGGTGATTACGGTTCGGGGGCTCTGCTACCGGAGTACAACGACCCATGCTCATGACGCGACGGCCTTTTTTAATGACGGAAGTGATTCATACGCATGCCGACGAGTTGCATGATGGGAGTGCTGCTCTCATCGACGGCCTGGGCATCCCAGGTAAATCCTTGCGCGTCGTGGGCGCGGAGGCGTGCTTCGAGGGTGATGCGCTCCCCTATGCGGGCCCGACGGGCAAATCGCATTTCCTCCATGCTGGAGGGAATAAGGTCTGCAACCCCTTCGTCCTGTCGCAGGGCAACGTAGAAAGCCAGCAGATGCATCAACGCTTCCAACAGATAGGGTGAGTACTGGTAATGAACCCGTTCAAGGCCGGCGATGTCTTTCAGTTCGTTGTAAACCATAGCGCCTTTTATTACCCCGTTCCCGGTCCCGTCGAGCCGCTCAAGGACGCGGTAGCGTCCTGTGAGGCCAGTGCGCGCAGTATAGCTCGCTTGAATTTCAGTAGGGTCCATGGCCCGTGTGTCCAATTCCGTAGATTTTATGGCGAAATCCGACCAACGGGGCAGGGGAGTTGTTGACGGTCCCAGAAGGACCTGGCCCCGGTAGTTTGTGGACCACCGGTCGAGTTGGCGCCCTGAAGGCGAGACATCCGCGCTGGTGAGCTGTACATCACAACGGAGCCCTAACCCCGCATCCGTTTGTCGGCGGCAACGGATCCGCGCTTCCCGTGCCATGTCTCCAGGACACTCCAGGATATCTTCGAAGGTCAATCGCCGTACACCCCGCACCTGCAAGTGTGGGTAGAGTAAATGGGCAGCCTCCAGAAAGGTCTCGACGGCCATGATCCCCGAGACCAGAGGGTGTTTGAGAAACTTGAAAGGTTTGTGATCTTCGAGCCACAAGTCGTAGGTCTGTGAAAAAACCCGTTTGGCGACCAGTTCGCCGTTTTCGAGATCCAATTGCGCCACGGTTTCGATCATGGGGAGATCTTCCGGTTGGAAGCGGAGACCTTCCAGGACCTGGCTGGCGCTATCTCCAACGAATTCGGTCGGCATGACCAGGGTTCCCTTGACCTTTGGAAAAGTGCGGGCCACAGCGATCCAGGACGGTTGGGGGGGCGCCAGCAGGAGTTCGTGACAGAACATCTGGGCCAGCTCGTCGGCGTGTACAAAAGCCGAAGACAGTCCCTTGAGCTTCATGAGTGCCTTGACTTCCGGGTCTTCGGCCATGCCGGTTCCTTCGATGGGTGGCAGCATCAACGCTTTTGAAACCAGGCCATCATTCTCGGCCGGCCATGCGCGCACCAGAGCAGCCATCGATCGGTTGGCGGCGCAGTAGTTGACCTGACCGATATTGCCCTGGATGGCCACCAGGGAAGACAGGGCAGTAAAGAACCGCAAACCATGTTTGCGAGCGGCATGATAGAGATTCCAGGCCCCCAGGAGTTTGACCGCCACGACCTGTTTGAAGTCTTCGGGTGACATATTTTCCATGAAGCCGTCCCGGATGAGACCGGCGCCATGAATGATTCCGTCAATCTTGCCATAGTCTTTGGCGATCTGGGCCAGCGTTTGGGACACTTGGTGGGGGTTGGTGACATCACAGCAACGGTATGAAACTTTGAGTCCCAAAGTGGAAAGCCGGGATACGTTGCGGGCGACATCCAGACCTGCCTGGTGTTTTGTGGTTTCTTGTTTTTTACGGTTCCCTTCCGGGCCGCTTGCATTGCGGAGGGTGTCGTAGGCGGCGGCGGGGTCCAGTTCGGTTCGGCCCAGCAGAACGATCCGGGGTTTGAATGGGGCCAGGGCCTGCGCAATGCGATAAGTGACACCTTTGGCACCTCCGGATATCACGACCACTTCGCCGGCCTCCAGCGCCGGTGCGGGCGGACGCGCCAAGGACAACGGCGTACTGGTGGCTCTGATGGAATAAGGCTTCTGGTCATTGTAGATCAATTCAATGGTCGGATTGTCCGCATCGAGGGCGAAGTCCAGGGCGTTTTTGACATCCGTGTGGCTGTCAATCGCCACGCTTCGAAACAGCATGGAGGGGTATTCGTGGGCCGCGGCCAGGAACATGCCCAAAATGCCCTCTGCGGCTGCCGCGTCTGACATATGGGGCTGAACCCCACGAAGCAGATTGAGGCCGAAGACTCTCTTTTTCGAATCCATGAGGTGTTTAAAACAGCTGAAAAAGCCGTTCAGAAAGGCCGTTGTTTCCTCGGGACCCGCGAGTAGGGATTGCCGTTCGGTCTCCAAAACCAGGATCAGGCCGGTCAGGGATGGGTATTCTTTGAGTTTCTGGGCGGCATTCTGGGTACCTTTGGACGTGCGCAGATCGTAGGTGCCGTTCAAGCAGTCCAGATGCAGGCAATGTGTTCCAAACCGGTCCTCCAAGATTCGAGTCACCTCGGCCGCAAGGGCCGACTGGGGGTGCGTCCTGAGAATGACCACCTGCTGATCGGGGGCGAGCGACAGGGGATTGCCGGCAGTCGGATGAAGTTCGACAGTTTCAAAGACCAGCCGCTGGAGCGATGCTTTTCGATCGGCGCCATCAGCGGCCGTTTCAACAGGCATTGTTGCGGCCGGGACGGCCGAGGCGGGCGGATCGGTCTTTTGTTCAGCCGCGTTGCCGTGGGCGCTCCGGTCTGCCAGCCCTTCGATGCAGTCGGCTATTTCTTTCACTGTGCGCAAACCCACGAAATCCTCGACATTTACGGTAATGTTGAAGCAGCGCTCCACATCGTCCATGATAACGGGCAGGCGGCTCGAACGGATGGCCAGATCCTGACGGATATCCATGTCGGGTTCAATTTCGTCGCGCTCGTATCCGGTGGCATCCATGATGATCTGGATGACCTGCTCCAGATAATCTACGGCCTCCCCCCCTTTTTCAGGGCGTGGCGATTCGGTGATGGGGGGAGGCGGTGCCGCCTTCGGAAGCGTTGGCGCGGCTGGTGGTGCGTCGCTCTGGGGTGATTTCGCCCGGACTTCCGGCAGCACTGTAGGCGCGCCTTGCAGGATGCGGTCGAGACGATCTTCGGTAAAACCGGGATCCAACTCACGGCGGACCGCCTCTACGATCTGTGGTTTGATGATTTTGCCGAAGGATTCAAGAATAAAGGCATTGATTTCGCGCTGCACAACGTTCGCTACCGGGTCTTTGGAAGGGGTTCGGGTCGCAGCAGGCGGCGCGGCTGGAACGCTTCGTTGGGCAGTGGTCTCCAAACGAACCGCGTCAACCTTTGGCAGGTGCCCTAACGCATAGAGGTGGGCCACTCCGGCCTGATAGGTCGGAACTTCACCCTCGGGCAGACAGGTGGGGATGCACAGGGCCTGTTCCAAAGTTTCGCCAACGAGGTTGCAGAGCGTATCTTTGGGACCGATTTCCACAAAGTGCCTGATGCCGAAATCTTTCCACAGCGTGCTGACGTTCTGGGTCCAATGGACCGGTGACTCCAGGTGTGCCATAAGGATCTCACGTATCCGGTCCGGATCATCGGGATACGGCATCATGGTGGTATTCGACACCACCGGAATCCGCGGGGGGTGAAAGGCAATATCTGTGACAAAAGCGGCCATCTCTTCATGGATGACCTTCATAGTGGGTGAGTGAAAAGCCATGCTCACCTTGAGCTGGGTGGCTTTGTGGCCTTCCTGTTTTATCTCTTCCATGAGGGCCAGCACCGGTTCGGTATCCCCTCCCAGCA
This sequence comes from uncultured delta proteobacterium, assembly GCA_963848135.1. Lineage (GTDB taxonomy): Bacteria > Desulfobacterota > Desulfobacteria > Desulfobacterales > SG8-13 > JARFQH01. The sequence continues at coordinate 578,191 of CAWKCK010000002.1, read as the reverse complement.
CCACCTGGTGGGGTGAATTGTAGTTGGTGAAATAGACGTTATCGGTACCGGCGAGTTTTTCTTCCAGATAGGCCATGGGCGCGTCCACGGCGACCATAGTTCCCGGATCGCCCCTTAGGCCGGAGGCCTTGTCCATGCATTGGGCCCGTTTGTTTACAATCCGCAGGCCATCCGTATAGGAAAACACCCCGGCGACGCTCAAGGCCACGAGTTCTCCCAGACTGTGTCCGGCCATCGCCTTTGGCTCGACCCCCAGGGCCATCAGGTTCTGCACCATGGCCAACTCCATGGTATAGAGAGCCGGCTGTTGCCAGCGCGTTTTTTGAAGGTCTTCCTCGGAAGAATTGAAAAGAAGGTCCAGCAGGTCGAAATCAGCCACCGCGGCCATCTTGTCCATCCATCTCCGAATCTCGGTAAAAGTCTGGTAAAGCCCCTTGCCCATGCCGATATATTGGGATCCCTGGCCGGCGAATACAAAGGCCAGGGGCGGGGTCGGCTGGTCGGCGGGTGCGGCAAAGATCCCCTGGCGGGCCATCACCCGCAGGGCCTTTTGCGACAGGGCGTCTCCGGGTTCAAGCGGCGCTAAACCCGCCACCTTGGCCCGGGACTCGGCCGTATTGGGAGCCACGACACCCAGGCGATGGGGTCGGCTGCCGAAAGGGGTAACAAGAAATGAAACCCCGGGGACTGAGGACCGCTCCTCCAGTTCTGTGGGCCGCTCATAGGTGGATTTTTCCGGCAAGGGCACGGTGATCGCTACCTGACCGGAGGCCTCCCGGCACTGTTCGAGTTGGACGACGTAATTGGCGCCACCGAAACCAAAAGCATTGACTTGCAGGCGTCGCGGTCGATCCTTGGGTTGCGGCCACTCGGCGGGTTGGTTGGGAACATGGAAACCCGCGGTCTCCATATCGATCTGGGGGTCAGGGGTGCGGTAGGTGGGGGTGGGTGGGAATATACCCGCCTGCATTGCAGTGACACCTCTGATCAGACTGTTGATGCCCGAGGCGCCGAGGGTGTGGCCAATTTGGGCTTTGAAGGAGGAGAGCATGGTCCTGTTGGTGCCATTAAACAGAGTTTTGAGTGCCTTTATCTCCTCGATATCGCCTTGCATCGTACTGGTGGCGTGGCATTCCACGAGATCCACCTGATCGGGTCCGTAGCCGGTATCCTGCAGGGATGCCCGCAGAGCGATGAGCTGGGTTTCGGCCAGAGATTCCACCATTCCGCGATCATTGTTACTCGCGCCGATTCCGGTAATGTACCCGTGAATGGGCGCTCCTCGCTGTTTGGCCGTCGATTCTCTCTCGATGACGATCATGCCCCCACCCTCGCCGAGCACCATGCCGTCACGGGTGGCGTCAAACGGCCGGCTGCTCTCTTGAACCGGGCGTTTGGTGCCCGAGAGCATGGCCAGGGCTTTAAGGGCCGAAAACTCCAGGTAATGGGAGGGCTGCAAGGGTTCTTCGCCCCCGCCCACCACGGCGGCATCGATAATGCCGTTGTGGATCATCTGGATGGCACTGTAGAGGGCCACCAGGCCGGTGGCGCAGGCCGCCGAGACCGAGTAACTCGGGCCCTGAAGTCCATAGCGATTGCAGACAAAGCCTCCGGCTGCACAGTTGAGACGGCCCAAAAGAGTGGTGTCGTCGACGCAAAGGCGGCCGGATCTGATTTTTTCCGTCAGGGCAGCCTCCAGTTCCGGCGTTAGGGAAACGATATCACGAACGTATTGCACAATATCATGGGCATAAACGTCAAAAGTCAGGTCTTTGATCGTACCGGCGGCTTCGCCCGAGTTCTGGGAAATCAACACGCTGGTGCGTTCCCTGGGGATGCCGGAATCAAGAAGCCCTGATTCCCTGATGACCTGTTCGGCCAACCAAAGAGTTAATTTGGTGGAATCGGCCATGGATCGGAAGTCCTGCGGGGCGATACCGAGTTCCTTGCGGGAGATATCGATATTCTGAAAGGCGCCCACGTTGCAGTAGGTCTTGCCCCGGGCGCGGGGATCGGCATCATAGTAGAGGTCGTGATTCCACTTTGAACGGGGCACCTCGATAATTCCGCATCTCCCGGATAGAGAGGTCTCCCAGATCTCTTGCGGGGAGTTGCCCAACGAATTGACAAGGGCCATGGCGGTGATGGCAATCCGGTCTCCATTTTCTTGTCGTGCCCCTGCCCGGTGGGCCGTTGGTGCCGGGCGAACAGATTTTTCGGGGAGCGTCAACTCCAATGGCGCTTCAGCCAGGCTGCGATGAAACGTCGCGATGGACTGGACGTGATTGACAGCGCCGGCGACGGCGCCGCTCATGAACTGGCCTTCACGCATGCAGGCCTCTTCTTCCAGCCGGGGACCAAGTGGGTGTGTGACACCCCGGGCCGCGACAAGCAGGCTATTGGCACTCAGGGCCTCCAAGCGTTCCCGAAAAGCGTTCTCATCATGCTGCCCGGAAGCCCACTCGCGTTCCAAAGTGCAGATGCCGTTCATCACAGGGGTCTTGAGGGACCGAACTCTCAGCCCAACGCTCTCGCCGGAGACTGCCGTCGCACCGGGATGGGAATCGACGACGAGGCGCTGATAAAGCGGACTCAGCGCACCGGTGGCAACGATCTCCTTTGTGGCCAGGTAGGCCGTACCCATCTGGACGGCGTCGGCGCCCAGCATGAACGCCCTGAAGGTGGTCTCGCGGTTGTATATACCGCCGGCAATCGCTACATACCGGTCGCGGAAAAGTGCCGGTTCTTTCCGCCTGAGCTCCAGTGCTATCTGGGCCAGGGTCAAGGTGGAGTATTCTCCGACATGGCCGCCGGCCTCGTTGCCTTCCAGGACAACAAATCGCACACCGGCCCCAAGCGCCATGCGGATTAGGCCAACACTCGAAGTCACATAGATGGTTTGGATACCCTGCTCTTGCAATCGGGCGGCATAAGAGGGGTCTCCGGCGGCAATGACCGCAAAGGGGGGGCGAAGTTGCTCGATCCAGGCGAGTTGCTCCTCGAGATGCGGATTTTCCGGCAGCGCGATAAAATTTACCGCATACGGATTTTTGCCCATGAATTCCTTGAGCCGAGCGAGGTCTTTCTCCAGATCCGTGCGGCTTTTGAGACCGAGGGCCAAGGTGGGCAGGCCGCCCGCTTCGGAGACCGCCTGGGCAAATTCCAGCCGATCACTGATCCAGGTCATGGCGCCTTGGATAATCGGATACCTGGTTCCAAGGGCGCGTGCGGCGGCGTTCTCCACGAACTCATCCAGTTTATGTGGGGCCTCCCAGCAGAGACGCTCAACCTCATCGAGAAAACCTGTCAGGGCCTGACGGGTAGAGCGGCCGAACCGTTCGGCGAATGCTTCTGCAAAGGCGGACTCTGGGCTCATGAAGACCAGATCCTGGCGACCCAGGTTGCTTTCCAGTACCGGTATGACAGTGTCTTTGACCTTGCGGGCAAAGGCATGGCGATGTTCCTCTGTGACTTCGCAAGAGAATTGAGTGTCGGTGTAATGCCTGAGTTCTTTGACCGCCAGCGAGTTGCCCTTGTCATAGAATCGGCAGGCGACGTCGAGATCCTGCCCTACCACGGTGGTGTGCTCGGGCCGCAGTTTGGACAGGCGTTTTTTCAGACTCTGGTCGGCGGATACAAGGTCTGTCAGCCAGTGGAGACTTTCGAACACGATACTCTTTGCGCCGCTGCACAGAAAGGCTGCCGCCGCCTCGGGAGTGGCTACCCCGCCCCATATTATCATCTCGGGGCATTGCTCTCGCTGGCTCGCTATTTCCCGCAGGGTCGCGTAAAGAATGCCGGTTGTTTCGTTGCTGACGAAGCCTGCGGTTTCGGCCCCTTTGAGCGCCATAGCGCGGGGAGGCTGCGCCATCTGAAGGATAAGGGTGAGCAGTGTCAGATCCCCGCTGATCGGGATACACGTGAATCGGGTCGACAACGCATTCAGCCGCTCGAGAAAGGCCTCGGGTGTACCAGTGACAAGGGCCGGGTGGTAATCTATCCAAAGGGTGTTCACATCGCTGCCCTTCAGGAAACCATCGAGAGAAGAACTCATAACATATTCAGCGGAAATCCTTATTTCAGTCGCTCCAGAAGCTCTGAGGGCTTCGGCGGTGCTTTTATCGGTATGTGTGCTGACGTCGAATATGGCGCCGGTAGAGGTCTGATGTGCGACCTCGACCACCGTTGATGTGATCTCATTGGTCGCCACAGAAAAGAGAGTATGGGTCGTGATGGTTGAGTCGTCATGGCAATAGTTTTGACCTATCTTCTGTATTGAAATGGTCCGGGTTAAAGTGGCTGTTTCCAGCCTGAATTCAGGTCGGCTTCGGCGTGCCCCTCTGTGAGGCTCATTTCGATTTCGCGTCTGAATTCTTCATGAGTTTCCGAATCTGAGTTGCTCGGTATGACAAAGGGGCGCCCCCATTCGATCGTCACCTCGCTGAACGGCTTGGGAATCAGGAAGCGGTCCCAGCTTCCGACAATCCAGGCCTTTTTGGCAGAGACGATCAGTGGCAGGATGGCGGCGCCGGAAACCCCGGCCATACTGATGAGTCCCGGTTTGACAACGCCTTTGGGTCCTCGGGGTCCATCCACGATATGAATGACAGCCGGGTTGGTCTTCAAGGCTTCTGTAATGGCGAACAAAGCCGAGGTCCCGCCTTTCGAACTGGACCCCCTCACCGGGACAAATCCAAACCGCTGGGCCAGCCTTGTCGCCACTTCTCCATCTTTGCTCTGACTGATCATGATTATGGGGTCGAAATTCCTGAATTTCACGACATAAGCCACCGCAGACAACAAACGCTGATGCCAGACGGCGACGACCAGTCGCCCGTAATCACTCAGGCACCCGAGAGCGATTTCTTCACCGACGACCCGAATTCTGAGAAGAAAGAGGTAGCCGCGCAGCAGATAGTAGCCCAAGGGTATTATCCCGTATATGAGCAGGTAATGATAAGGACGAAGTGCCAATGATAAACTCCTTCTGGTCGGAAGATATTCATGAAATATTCAGGATAGATGATTGCGGCGGACAAAACTTTTTTATCGGGGCGAAGTATGTTGAAATTAACGATGTCTGTCAATAATAATGCTGACCATGACTTAGAGGTTGCTTACAAGCGGTAATCCTCGATGAAATGAAAAAAGACGAAAACGAGAATGTCCGTCATAATCCCATGCATCGAGTCTGGTGGCTTTAATGACACCCCAGATCGCGACGCGTTCAAGAGCACTTGGGTACCCGCGGTGCGATGGTGTCGTCATCACTGCCGAGGCCATCGACCGGACGGGACCGCACCCTAACACTTCTCGGGCCTAATGGCAACGCTGATGCTGACCTGCCCCGAACCCGGCGGGGAATAGCGGAAAAGGGCCATTTATGGACGGAAAATAGATGAGCCCTCGGGGAGTTTTCACCATCCGGTAGCGGAGGGAATACTCAGCGACTTCAGCGCGCAAACTCATGCATAAGGCAACCTAAGGAAAGAACAGATTTCATAATGATATAAAACTGTTGAACTTAGTTCACTTATTGTGATCCGAATCTGATAACCGGGGTTCCCGCTGTTCTTTCTCAAAGTTGCCTAATGCATTCGGACAGTGCCCGCTTTCGCTGCTAATCACTCCCTCCGCTCTGGTTCAGCATTTGCGGGAAAAACTCCCCGACCCCTGAAATAGATAAGTTCCGGACCGCAGATTATGACGAGCATTAAGGTGCGGGGCTTGCGAAAAATCTCAGCTTCCATTGGCGTAAGTACGCAGGAGGTTTGGTACCGGGCGCCTGCGGATCCGCCAGAAGAGGCCAGAAACGCTGAGAGATGTCCTGTTAGATTCTGATTTCTATGGGAAATAACTTATTGCCCATGATTCCATTTTTGTGTATCGTGCAAGCACACGAGAAGGTGCCTTTGAGATAGGATTAACCATCCGCGCAATTCTCAGGCCATAGAAATCAAGCGTTTCAATCCACCGGTGCTTAAAGAAAAGGAGAAAGACGTCAATGCCGACCCCGGGTGAACTGCTCATCGAGCAACCATCGCAGGACACCTTGCAGTTGATTCTTTCCGGGCATTGGAAGCTCGCTGATTCTCTGCCGTCGGCCGATGCGGTTCAAGAAAAGGTCATGGGGGCACCGGGTATCCGCACGGTTTTGTTTAACACACGCGATATGGTGGATTGGGACACCGGTCTGCTGACCTTCCTGGTTAAACTCCATAAATTCTGTTTACAGCAAAAGATCGTCATCGACGACAGCGGGCTGCCGCAAGGCGCCAAAAGTCTACTGGCGCTGGCCGCTGCAGTGCCGGAGAAAAAGGATGCCCGCAAGCCGCCAGGACGATCCACGTTTCTCGCCCATGTTGGTGACGAAACTGTTAGCTTCTTTCGATCGTCGGGCGAAATGTTGGCCTTCATCGGTGATTCGGTAATTGCTTTTGGCAACCTATTGCGTGGCAAGGCCCAATACCGGCGCAGCGACCTGGGGCTGATCATTGAGTCCTGCGGCGGTCAGGCGCTTCCAATCGTTTCCCTGATCTGCTTTCTGGTAGGATTGATTCTGGCCTTTATCGGCGCTATCCAGTTGAAGCTATTCGGGGCCGAAATCTACGTGGCCGACCTGGTGGGTATCGCCATGGTGCGACTGATGGCGGCGATAATGACCGGCATCGTCATGGCCGGCCGCACGGGGGGCGCTTTTGCGGCCCAGCTGGGCACCATGCAGGTCAACCAGGAGATCGACGCCCTTAAAACCCTGGGCATATCACCGATGGAGTTTCTGGTGCTGCCGCGCATGCTGGCCTTGGCCCTGATGATGCCTCTGCTGTGCCTTTACGCCAACGTCATGGGCATTTTGGGGGGGATGGTGGTGGGAGTCGGAATGCTCGATATCGGCTTCATCCAGTATTACAACGAGACCGCCAAAGCGATTAATCTCTGGAACCTGGGTATCGGATTGTTTTCGGGTATCGTTTTCGGAGTGATTGTGGCGTTGTCCGGGTGCATGCGGGGCATGCAGTGCGGGCGCAGCGCTTCGGCGGTGGGCGATGCGGCCACCTCGGCGGTGGTCACCGCCATTGTCGGGATTATCGTCTCCACGGCCGTGATTACGGTGATGTGCAACCTGCTAGGGATTTAGATTTCACCGCCAGCTCGCATTCACTCGCTCGAGACGCGAAGGACGCAGAGAAATTCGTTTTTTTGCTTTTCGCTGAGACGCCGAAACGCAAAAAACAACTTGCCCTTCGGGCAGAACTCTGGAGCATTAAGTACTTTTAAAATGACTCTCCCTGCAGCGAGCTACAGGGAATATTCAAGTTTAGCTATTCGTAATTACAGCAATAATTTACACTCTCTATCCATCTCTGTTCGCCACAGGCGATGGCGTGTTATGTTTTCCTGAGGCCGACCTTAATTTCTTAAGACTGACCGGTCATCCCGTTGAAGCGGGACGTCTCAGCGGAAAACATAAAGAAAAATAAACCCTGCGCTCATTGCACCTTTGCGGTGAGCTGAAAATAACATGGCTGAAAAAGAAGCTCACATAACGATCCGGGATCTGACCATGGCCTATGGCGATTTTGTGGTCATGCACGACCTGACATTTACGATCAACCGGGGGGACATCTTCATCATCATGGGGGGCAGCGGTTGCGGCAAGAGCACCATGATGACCATCCTGATCGGCCTGAAGTCTCCGGCCAAGGGCCAGGTTTTTTACGGTGACCTCGATTTCTGGGGCGCCGATCTGCCGACCCGCAACCGGGTCATCCGGCGGGCCGGGGTGATGTACCAGAGCGGGGCCTTGTGGAGTTCGATGACCCTGGCCGAGAATATTGCCCTGCCGCTGGAGACCTACACGGATTTGAGCCCGGCCCGGATCCGGGAAGTGGTCGAGTTGAAGCTGGCGCTGGTGGGGATGGCGGGCTTCGAGGAATTCTACCCCTCTGAGATCAGCGGCGGGATGCAGAAGCGGGCCGGCATTGCGCGGGCCATGGCCTTGGACCCGGAAGTTCTGTTTTTCGACGAGCCGTCAGCGGGGCTGGACCCGGTGAGCGCGCGTCGGTTGGATGATCTCATCCTGGAACTGCGCGAGAGCCTGGGAACGACCATGGTGGTGGTGACCCACGAGCTGGCAAGCATATTTGCCATAGGCAGCAACTCGGTATTTTTAGATGCGTCCATTCGGACCATGACGGCCACGGGCAACCCCAGTAGGCTGCTGGCCGAAACACAGGATCCCACGTTGCGCCTTTTTTTGACCCGGGGTGAAAAATCTTAAATATAAAAGAGAAGGGCTCAGATGGCAAAACAAGCGAACAGAATGATGATCGGCGGATTTGTTGTGATCGCAGTGATCATTATGGCCGCCAGTCTGGTGGTTTTTGGTTCGGGCAAGTTCTTTAAAAAGACTAACAAATACGTGCTCTATTTCGATGGATCCGTCAAAGGGTTGAGTGTGGGTGCGCCGGTGCTGTTTCAGGGCGTTCAGATCGGCTCGGTGGTCAGCATCACTATCCGCTCCGATCCCGATCAGATGAAGACCGAAATCCCCGTGATCATCGAAGTCGAGCCGGATAAATTCAAGTTTGATGAGAACATTAAGAGGACAGATGACGATCGCAGAAAGGGTGCGAAGCATCTCATTGATTTGGGCCTGCGGGCCGTGCTGCAGATGCAGAGTTTCATCACCGGACAACTGATGATCGAGCTTGATTTTTATCCCAACAGCCCGATTAACCTCAGAAACACACGTGAAGAATATGAAGACTATATAGAGGTGCCCACCATCCCGTCTACGACCGAACGGCTGGCACAAACGCTCCAAAACCTCGATTTGGATGCGATGGAAGAAAATATCAAAAACACCCTGGCCGGGATCGATGGGCTCGTCAACAACCCGGATCTAAAAGCCAGCATCGGTGAACTGAAAGGTCTTCTGGCCGATGCACGCCACCTGGTACGAAACCTGGATGGCAGGGTCGGCCCCGTGGCCGACGATCTTGACGCAACGCTACGCGATGCCCGCAAACTGGTCAATAACGTGGACGACCAGTTCGGTCCCCTGGCAGACAACCTAAACCGGACCGTTGAAGATTACGGCAAACTGGCTCGGGATGCAGACGCCCGTTTGGGAACGCTGACGGACAGTTTGGACAGAACCCTGTCGTCGGCCAGGGGCGTTATATCCGATGATGCGCCGCTGATCGTCGAGCTGGAAAACACGCTCCAGGAACTATCCGCCGCTGCCCGTTCGATTCGGCAGCTGGCCAACTCATTGGAACAGAAACCTGAGACCTTGATTCAAGGTAAAGGCAATTCCGGAGGTAAATAGTATGCGAGGTGTGCCCTTTTTCCGTTGGATACCACTGACCCTGGGAGTTGGTTTATTATTTTTGGGCGGCTGCCTGGGCAAGAGTCAAACGCCACGTTTTTATACGCTGAGTCCAATACCGGAGGGCCAGGCGATAGTGAAAAGTGACACCCTGGCACGCGATGCGATTATCGGGATCGGCCCGATCAAGCTGGCCGATTACCTCGACCAGACCAAGTTGGTCACCCGCACCGGTGACAACAAGCTGGTGAAAGCCGAATTCGACCTTTGGGCCGGCTCCTTCAAGGACAACCTCACCAATGTGCTGGCCGAGAATATCGGGTTTCTGGTCCCGACCGAACGGATATACATCTACCCCTGGCGTCAATCCGTTCCGGTGGACTATCAGATCACACTGGATGTGGTTCGTTGCGATGGTCAAGTCGGAGAGGACGCATTGCTGGTCGCGCGCTGGAGCATCCTTGAGGGCCAGGATAAGGAGCTGCTCGCAGTCAGCCGCTCCAGCATTCGCGAGCCGGTGAGTGGGTCGGGTTATGCCGCCGTGGTCGCGGCCCAGAGCCGGGCGCTGGCCAAGATCAGTCAAGAGATTGTTGCAGCCATTCACACTGCCGGCCAGGCGAAGTGATCCACAGAATACGCATGTAATCGGCAAGCCTTGGGCTCAGGTCCTTCCAGGTTCCATGGTCGGAAATCCATGAGCGGTGTAGAATATAAAGGGTCTATACATAAAAGAATAAAACTCCGTCGCTTACGGCAAGATGGTCATTTTCTCTTTTGAAGGCAGGGTAGGGGCGGGTTGACTGAAAGTGGCTTTATTTGGACGATAAAGATCCTCCAACATCTCTTTAGTGCCCATCCACGAGTCATTAAAGGCAATACAGAGTGTCCAATTCATAAATTAGAATTTTTTTCGCTGGGCAAGGCCGCACAAAGGTTTGCGGCGAGGCGTACTGTACGTACGCCGCAGCTGAAAACCTGCGGAGAACGTTGCCCAACGGAAAAAAGGCCATTTATGGATGAACACTATTTAGGCGGAGACAGGCAGCAACTTACCATCGAGGCCGCTTGCCGGCAGTGAAAAATGTGATGCCGGCACAAAGGCGGGCGGTTCGCCGTCCAATACTTTACGAACCGTGCCAAGCAACTGTTCGTAAGTGAAGGGCTTGCGCAGAAATTCACGCGTACACGCTTCAATGGTTTTCATGGTTTGATCAACAGGAGTATAGCCGGAGGTAATGACGACATTGATTGTGGGATCTTTTTTGATAAGCTCTTGAAGGCACCTTGCGCCACCCATCCCCGGCATGATGAGATCGAGCAAAATCAGATCGATTTTTTCCGTTTCCTTACTGTAAATGTCGAGGGCGATTTCTCCGGTGGCAGCCGTTAGCGCCGTGTAGCCCGCTCTTGTAAGCATCTCCTTGCCGGTTTGCCGAATAGTGTCATTATCATCCACCAAAAGGATGGTTTCCTGGCCCTTCTGGTATCCGCTCTTTTCTTCGACCAGCATTTTCTCCAGGCTGGGTTCTACCGCCGGTAAATAAATTCGGAAAGAGGTCCCTTCGCCCGGCGTGCTTCGGACTGTGATCCGGCCCTCATGGTTTTCGATAATTCCATGAACCATGGACAAGCCGAGTCCTGTTCCTTTCCCCGGCGCCTTCGTACTGAAGAACGGATTGAAAATCTGCTTGCGGGTCTCTTCGTCCATACCGTGGCCGGTATCCGATACGCTGAGGACGACACCATTCCTTGGGCTGGATTTGGATCGGTTGCGATGGCGTTTTTCGGGCTGCCTGATATTTTTGGTCTTAATGACAAGCCGGCCGCCTTCCGGCATGGCATCCCTGGCGTTGATCACCAGGTTTATGAGCACCTGTTCCATTTGAACCGGATCCGCATCCACCCGTTTGAGATCTTCTTCGAGGATGAGATCGATTTCGATCATCTTGGGAATGGTCCTTTGCAGGAGGTTATGGGTCTGGCTCACCTGGTCGTTGAGATTGATAGACCGCTTTTCACTCTTGACTTTACGGCTGTACGTAAGCAATTGACGGGTGAGCTTTCCACCGCTTTCAACTGCAGCCATGACGCGGGTTAGGGCCCGAAAGCTGGGGTCGTCTTCATGCTTGTTATACAGAAGCATTTCCGAAAAACCTTGAATGGTCTGAAGCAAATTGTTGAAGTCATGCGCAACACCCCCGGCAAGCGTGGCAACCGCTTCCAGTTTTTGGGCTTGTTGCAACTCCTCTTCAAGTCGCTTTTGCTTGTTCACCATCTTAACGGCACGCATCATGTAACGGACCCGCTGAACCAAAATCACCCAGTTGATCGGTTTGGTAATAAAATCGGTGGCGCCCACTTCATAGGCACGATTGATCGAGTCATGATCGTCAAGGGCCGTCATTATCAAAATGGGCATTATCTCAAAACCGGCTAACTGCCGGATAGCCAAGGTGGTGGCGAAACCATCCATCTCCGGCATCACCACATCCAACAGTATAATGTCGGGCCGAAGTTGTTCCAACGCCTGTAAGGTTTGAACGCCATCTTCGGCATCCGATACCCTAAACCCGGCCTCTGTCAGAGACTCGCGTGCCATATCCCTTATGATCGCATCGTCATCGACGACCAGAACGTGGGGTCGTAAATTTTCTTCCATGGATTCCTTCATCTTGATTTTCAGACACCTTTGTTTGGCTGCACTCTGCCATACGGTGTCTCATCATCGATGTGGCGGTGGATATTACAGTGCACCACGCATTCGTTTGTCTTAGATTTTAAAAACATCCCCCTATTCCATTCTATCGACAGGTATCAGGAAAACTTCAGCTGTTTTTAATCATCTACAGTATCTCATATCCCACATTCCTGTTTTTCAATAAGGTTCGTGACAGTTATGTTGGAAATAAACCAAAAAATTAATATTAAAAAGATCAATTATAAAGATTTGTTAAGTTATTAAATATAATGTATAACATTAAATAAACGCAGCGGACCCAGGATTTGCGGCCTAAATGTTTAGTATTCTGACATACGCGCGAGCATACGGAGATTATCCGTTCTCTTGATCGTTTTTCCTCATGGTAACCCATATATAGCCGATACTATTGGATGACCCCTAAATTCATCCTTTTATAGAAAGTGTTCGTCGGTGAGGGAATGCGGAAAAAGGTAGAACGGATCAGAAATAAACGGAACGGACCTGATGTCGGTATCCGTTTTGAAGCCCTTGAGCCCCGGTTGCTGCTTTCCGGAAGTTGGGGGGCGGGTGCTGATGGTCCATCCCCGGATACCCAGGCGAGTACCCCCGGCGATTTCTCAACGACAACTGTCACTCTGGCAGAAGGTCCTGACACTTTCTATTCGGATGCACTATTTCAAAACCAACACACCCTCGGTACTGGTACGTATGTCGATGTACTGGCTGAGGCTCCTGTCTTAGACGCCTTCCAAGCCGACAACGCAGATAACGTTGATCCTGAAGGGCAATCAACATCCAATCAAACACCACCACTTACCGACGATCCTCTCCCGAACGGCGCCGAGTCGAATGATAATCCGCAGCAAGATTTGATGGATGCGGCGATGAAGCGCGAGCTGATATTTATTAATGACAATATTACGGATTACGAACAACTGATAGCCGATTTGCAAGGAGGTGATAACAATCGGGTTATCGAAACGGTGGTTCTCGACGCGGACCGGGACGGAATTGAACAGGTCAGTGAAATCCTCGCCAATCGATCGGACCTGGCTGCCGTACATTTTATTACCCACGGGTCCGACGGACAGATCAACCTGGGCAACAATTGGTTGAACAGCACCAGCCTGCAACAGAATAGTGATGCTGTTGCAGGCTGGGGGAATGCCCTCACTGAAAACGGGGATATGCTTTTCTACGGTTGTAATATTGCGGCCGGTAGCAATGGGCAAACCTTGCTTGACAACATTGCCGAGTTGACCGGCGCTGATGTGACGGCATCCATCGATACCACAGGACATACGGATCGAGGCGGTGATTGGGATTTGGAATTTGTTGCTGGTGCCGTTGAAACAGAGATTTCGGTCCATCCTGAATCAAAAGACGACTGGCTGCATTTACTGGCACCGCCGACCATCACTTCTGACGGGGGTGGTCCAACAGCCAACATCAACGTGGCCGAGAACACCACAGCGGTGACGACCGTTACCGCAACAGACCCCGATACCGGCGATGTGCCCACTTTCAGCATCACCGGGGGTGACGATACCGCACTATTCGATATCGACTCCAATTCAGGTGTATTGACATTCAAGGCCGCCCCAGATTTCGAGAATCCCACCGATAACGATAACAACAACATCTATGAAGTCGAAGTCACGACTGACGACGGCAATGGCGGCACGGATACCCAAGCCATTAGTGTTACGGTGACCGATGCGGGTGAATTTGTGGTCACGACTACAGCCGACACAATTAACGCCGGTGACGGAGAGACGTCGCTTCGTGAGGCCATGCTGGCGGCGGACAGTACGGTCAACATAAACGGTAACCCGGATCAAATTCAATTTGATATAGCGAATACCGATCCCAACTACGATTCGGGAACAAATAGTTATCATATCCAGGTGACCGGCTCAATGCTGCCATTTATCAACGATTCTGTAATGATCGATGGAACGACACAGAATGGTTACGATGGCACACCCAGCATCGACATTGACGGCGCCCTTCTCAGTGGTAGCGACCAGCACGGATTTCGTACCGATGGTGGACCCGTCACAATCCGTGGTTTGGGTATCCGCAACTTTACCGGTGCGGCCATTGATTTGGCCGATGGAGGACCACACGTCATCCAGGGCAACTATATCGGAACCGACATCACAGGAACCATCGCCCATTCAAACCAGGTTGGCATCTCGCTGTACGGCGGCGCTGATAATTCCCTGGTTGGGGGAATAAATCCGGGGGATGCCAACCTCGTCGCGTTCAACAAAACCGCGGGAGTGCTGATCAACGGTGCTGGCGGCATAGCGATCCTGGGCAACAGTATCCACGACAACAGCGGACTCGGCATTGACCTGGTGGGCGGTATCGAAGACGGTTATGGCGTAACCGCCAATGACGCTGATGACAGTGATACAGGGTCAAATAGTCTCCAGAACTACACTGAGATAGGAATACCCGCGGTCAACGGCAGCAACCAGGCCACCATCGACGGCAAGTTTACCAGCACACCATCGACCACCTTTCGCATCGAATTTTTCGCAAATATCACCGCCGATAGTTCCGGTCATGGAGAGGGGCGCTGGATTGTTGGATCGACTTCGGTGACTACAGACAGCAGCGGTGACGCTAGCTTCAGCGCCTCGCTGAATCCCGTATACGTCGGCGATTACATCACCGCAACGGCAACTGTCGATCTTGGCAGCGGTAAATTCGGAAGCACCTCAGAGTTCTCCGCTCAGGTTACAGCGGTGGCCGTAAGCAACAACGTGCCTGAAATTAAGACCAGTGTGGATGCAATCGCATATTCAGAACAAGCCTCCCCGATTGCCATCAGTCCGGAGCTGCAACTCGCAGACAGTGACGGTAATGCCGGCGCCAATCCTTCAGCCGATTTTACTGCGGAGGTTAGAATTACCGGAAATTTCGACGGTAATGATCTACTTGGCTTTACCGACACGGTAAATATCCATCATAATCTGGTCGGCAACACCATGACCCTATATGTCGCCGGCGGGCAGACGGCCACGGTAGCCGAATTCGAGACCGCTCTCCGCTCGGTGACCTTTTACAACGGGAGCGACAGCCCGAGTACACTGGATCGCACCGTCAGCATCATTTTTAACGATGGTATAGATGCCTCGAACACCGCTACCAAGACAATTTCAGTGGTTGCGGTCAACGATGCCCCGACAGTGGCGAATCCGATTCCCGATCAGGTAGCGACAGAGGACGCGCCGTTTAACTTTCAGTTCGCAGCCAATACTTTTGCTGATGTCGATGTTGGCGATAACCTGACGTATACCTCTGATGCCTCGGGCTGGCTAAACTTCAATGCCGGCACCAGAACCTTTACCGGCACGCCGCTCAATGCCGATGTGGGCACAGTGACAGTGACCGTCACGGCCGATGACGGCAACGGTGGTACTGTCTCAGACACCTTTGATATCGTTGTCGGCAATACAAACGATGCCCCGGTGCTGGCGGCCATCGGCAATCACAACGTTGATGAACTTACCGAATTAACCTTTACCGCAACGGCCACCGATGACGATTTGCCGGCCAACAACCTGTCCTTCAGCCTCGATGCCGCCTCCATCGCACTGGGAATGAACATCGATGCCAATACCGGTGTGTTCTCTTGGACACCCGCCGAGGGTCAGGACGGCATCCATAGCGTCACCGTCACGGTTACCGATAACGGCACCGGCGCCCTGTCCGACGCTGAAACCTTTAATATAACCGTCAATAATGTGCTCGTAGTTACCGTTCCGATCGTACAGTCAACGAACGAAGATGTTCCATTGGTTTTTTCAACGACCAATGGCAACGCAATCACCGTAAGCGATCTGGGCGCTAGTGATTCCGCTGTCAACATGACGCTGTCGGTCACAAACGGGACGCTGTCGCTGGGTTCGTTGGCTGGCATTACCTTTGTCAGCGGTTCGACCGATGGAACTTCGATGCTTGACATCGTGGGAACCGAGAGCGCGATCAACAGTGCGCTTGAGAATCTTACCTACACACCAGACGGTGAATTCAACGGGGGTGATACGTTGGCAATTGTCTCCGGCGGAGACACCGTCTCGGATTTGCAGGGACTGTATTCATTCAACGCGGGCGATGGTACGGACGACAGTGGAAACGGAAATAACGGTACGGTCTTCGGCGCAACAGCCACCACCGATGCGCAGCGTGGCGATGTCCTCAGCTTCAGTAGCGGCGATTATGTGCAGATCCCCGGCCGGTTTGGTGACCCGCAGGCACTCACGCTGGCAGCATGGGTCAACCTGGATGCAGGGCAAACCTACAACTACGCCATCTCCTTGGGAGACGTCGTGTGGCTGCAGCTTGACACCATCGTCGGCATGCAGGTGTGGACAAGAACTGATACTGGTAACTATGGACACGGCTCATTCGCCAATGTGGCTGGCACGGGATGGCGACACGTTGCGGCCACAATCGACGTCGCGAATGACCAAATTGTCACCTATATCGATGGTGTTCAAGCCTTAACATTTGGTTTCAGCGGGAACGCCATCAACTGGGCTGTCGGTGTGGCGGACACGTATATCGGTCAGCAATCAACCGGATCGAATGCCATGGTTGGGGACCTTGACGATGTCATCATTTATGACCGTGCCCTGAATGCCGGTGAGATCGCGGCGCTGTACGCTGCGTACCCAACGATCACGGACACTGTCGACATCACGGTTGCTTCTACAAACGATGCGCCGGTATTACTTACCGGAACTGTCAACAACCTGACCGTCAACGAAGACTCTGGTTTGACTTCCCTTGGTTTGGAAAGCGTAACATACGGACCTGGTGGCGGAAGTGATGAGAGTACCCAGACGCTAACTTATCAAGTAACTGCCATACCGGCAGCCACTTCAGGCGACATCTTTCTATCTGACGGTACTACACGGGTAACAACCGGTTCATATACGTTGGCTGATATTCAAGGCATGCAATTCAAGCCGGCAGATAATGCAAGTGGAACGACGGCATTCCAGTTCAATGTATATGATTCGGGAGGTACCGCAAATGGTGGGGTGGATAACATCTCCCAGTTCATACTCATTACTGTCAATGCGGTCAATGATGCTCCAGTCATTACCTCCAATGGTGGCGGTGACACGGCGAGCGTCAATGTCGTCGAGAACTCAACGGCGGTCACTACAGTCACCGCCACCGACGCTGATCTCGACACGGTCAACTATTCGATAAGCGGTGGGGCCGACTCGGCACTGTTCAGCATCGATGCCAACAGCGGTGCGCTGACGTTCAACAGCGCGCCGAACTTCGAAGCACCTGCCGACGCCGGTGCGAACAATGTGTATGACGTTACCGTGCAGGCCAGCGACGGCAACGGTGGCACCGATACCCAGGCAATCAGCGTTACGGTGACTGATGTCCTGGAGCTGGTTGTCACCAACTCGAACGCAACGGGCACAGGTTCCCTGTATGAGGCCATAGAGAACGCCAACAAAAATGCCGGCGTAACCGACACGATCATCTTCAATATCGGTGGTGGAGGCCCCCAGACGATTACTGTCGGTGCCGGTGGTTTGCCAGCCATTACCGACTCGGTCATCGTCGACGCCACCACCCAACCCGGCTACAGCGGTACACCGATTATTGAGTTGGTCGGTAGCGCTGCAGGTGCAGATGTTGACGGAATCAAAATATCTGCCGGCGGCAGCGGCAGCAGAATAGAGGGGTTGGTGATCAACCGGTTTACCGGCAATTACGGTAGTGGGATTGAGATCGACGGCGCAACCAATGTGACCATTACCGGCAATTACATCGGTACGGATGTGAACGGAACGACGGCGCTTGGTATGACGGCCTATGGGGCCATTCATCTCAATAATGCCGATGGAAACACAATCTCAAACAATGTCGTTTCCGGTAATGACAAGTCAGGCATTTGGCTCCTCAATTCCGACAACAATGTTGTCCAAAATAATCTCATTGGCACCGACCCGTCCGGAACGATGAATGTCAGCAACCAGGGCAGTGGCATCTATATCAACTCTGGATCTACCGGCAACCTGATTGGTGGTGTGAATGATGGCGAAGGAAATGTTATCGCCTTCAACGATTCTGAGGGGATTACCTTCTCAGTTTCAGGCACGGCCAATGCAATTTTACGGAATCTCTTTTTCTCAAATAACGGTTTGGCGATAGACCTGAACGATGACAATATCGTTACGCTCAACGACTCAGGAGACGGTGACGGTGGCACCAACAATCTGCAGAATTTTCCTGTCCTCGACAGTGCTGTGACAGATGGTAGCGGCTCTGTTATCTTCACCGGTAAGCTGAATTCAAATGCCAGCACAATCTACCGTATAGAGTTTTTCGCCAATGCCACCGAGGATGCCAGCGGTCACGGCGAAGCGGAACGCTTTATCGGTGCCATATCCGTAACGACCGATGCTGCCGGTGATGGGTCATTCACCGAAACACTCTCTGCCACGGTTGCTGCAGGTGAATTTATCACTGCGACCGCTACCGTCGACTTTGGCAGCGATACCTATGGAGACACATCCGAGTTTGCCGCAAACATACAAGCCATCGGAACGAATCAGGCTCCAACGATTACCTCCAACGGCGGCGGTGACACGGCTAGTGTCAACGTCGCAGAGAACTCAACGGCGGCCACTACAGTCACCGCCACCGACGCTGATCTCGACACGGTCAACTATTCGATCAGCGGTGGGGTCGACGCGGCGCTGTTCAGCATCGATGCCAACAACGGTGCGCTGACGTTCAACAGTTCACCGAATTTCGAAGCACCTGCCGACGCCGGTGCGAACAATGTGTATCAAGTCACCGTGCAGGCCAGTGACGGCAACGGTGGCACCGATACCCAGGCGATTGGCGTCACGGTAACCGATGCACTGGAGCTTGTTGTTACAAATACGAATGCCACAGGAACCGGTTCACTGTATGAGGCCATACTGAATGCCAATGCCAATGTTGGCGTTACTGATACGATTACTTTCAACATCCCGGGTGGTGGCCCCCATGTGATCAGCCTGACAGGTGCGTTGCCGGCGATTACCGATACCGTGATCATCGACGGCGCAACCGATCCTGACTACGCTGGAGATCCCATCATCCGGCTTGACGGCAGTTCGGCCGGTGCGGGTGTCAACGGTCTGACCTTCACATCGACCAGCGACGGCAGTGAGGTCAAGGGTCTCATGATCACCGGTTTCAACCAACACGGTATCCAGGTCGACTCTGGGGCCGACGGTATCACCATCACTAACAACTGGATCGGCACCACTGGCACAGGATCGAGCGGTGTCGGAAACGGGAATACCGGTATCTACATTCAGGGCGCCGATACCATCATCGGCGGAACTGGCGCCAACGAAGGCAACGTCATCACTAACAACGGCAACGAAGGCATCAATGTTACTGGTGTCGGTGCCACCGGAACCATCATCCAGGGCAACATCATTGGACTCGATCCGGACGGTGCGAGCGGCTCGGGCAACGCTGATGTCGGTATCGCCTTGCTCTCTGGTGCGCATAACACGACCATCGGCGGTAGTACAGCAGCCGAGCGCAACATCATCTCGAACAATGTTGAAGGCATCGAGATCAACTCGAACAATAATACCGTTCAGGGTAACTACATCGGCACCGACATCACTGGTACGCTGGACCGGGGCAACCGTTCCGATGACGGTGTCGAAATTCAGAACGGTGCGACCGGCAACCTGATCGGCGGTACCGGTGCGAGCGAAGGCAACCTGATCAGCGGCAATGCCCAGAACGGCATCCTGATTAACGGTGCCGACAACAACACGGTTGAGGGCAACCTGATCGGTACCGACGTGACCGGTACACTTGATCTCGGAAATAGCGGGCAGGGTATCCGCATCGAGAGTTCGACTGGCAGCACTATCGGCGGCGCCACGACAGCTGCGCGTAACGTGATCTCTGGAAATAACGGCAGCGGTATCTACGATTACGCGTCAACCGGCACGACTATACTGGGTAACTACATCGGTGTCGACGTCAATGGAACCGCCACACTGGGCAATACCGTTCACGGTATCTCTCTCTGGTCTACGTCAAGCGCGATCATCGGCGGTTCCGGTGCGAATGACGGCAACGTGATCGGCGGCAACAGCGGCCAGGGTATCCTGCTCTATGGAGGCTCCGGTCATACGATGCAGGGTAACTATATCGGCACCGATACCGGCGCAACGCTTGACCTCGGAAACCAGCAGAACGGTATTGTCACTTCTTCGACTCCCATGGATACACTGATTGGCGGCACCGATACTGGCGAGGGAAATATCATAGCCTACAACACGCTGGATGGGGTCAAGATCAGCTCCGGTTCGAGGCATTCAATTATAGGCAACACTGTCTACAATAACGGCGAACTAGGCATCGATCTGGCAGGAGGCACCGAGGACGGCTTCGGTGTGACCGGCAACGACACGGATGACAGCGATATTGGCGCAAACCTGCTGCAGAACTACCCAGTATTGTCGGCAGCCAACACCGACGGTGGTACGACCATTACGATCGACGGCGCCCTGGTAAGTATGGCCAACACGACATTCCGTATCGAATTCTTTGCCAGTACTTCGGCTGATGCAAGCGGCTTTGGCGAGGCCGAAAGCTACCTCGGCTATGTCGACGTGAGCACCGACGTCGCGGGTGGCGCGGTCTTTAGTGCGCCGCTGTCGGTTTCCGTCGCAGTCGGCGAGTTCATCACGGCCACTGCCACTGTCATCGAGGATCCCGGTCAAGTGGGTGTTGATGACCAGCTTGCATATGGATCGACCTCCGAGTTTTCTGCAGGAATCATCGCCATAACCAATGCGGCTCCGGTGATTACTTCCAACGGCGGCGGGTCGACCGCAGGCATCAACGTCGTAGAAAACACTACCGCCGTGACCACTGTAATAGCTACTGACGGAGATGGCGATACACCCACTTTTAGCATCACTGGCGGTGCTGATGCGGCACTGTTCGACATTGATACCAACACGGGTGTCCTGACGTTCAACAGCGCGCCGAACTTTGAAGCGCCGACCGACGCCGACAGCAACAACGTATACGAAGTAACCGTTCAGGCCAGCGACAGCAAGGGTGGCGTGGATACCCAGGCGATCAGCATTAACGTTACAGATGCATTGGAACTCGTCGTCACCAATACGAATGCAACAGGTTCAGGATCCCTTTATGAAGCTATAGAAAACGCCAATAAAAATGTCGGTGTGACTGACTCCATCACCTTTAATATCGGCGCTGGCGGTCCGCAAACGATCATGGTTGACTCGGCTGGTTTGCCCGTTATTACGGACTCGGTCATCCTGGATGCCACCACTCAACCTGGTTACAGCGGCACACCGCTAATTACTCTGGACGGTTCCGCGACCCCAGCGAGTTCAGGCATCAACGGTATCCGGATCCAGGCCAACGACAGCACCGTCAAGGGCTTTATTGTCATCAACTTTGCCGATGAAGGCATCGAGATCGATGGCTCGACCGGTTTCGGCGACAACAACATCATTCAGAACAACTGGGTCGGTATCGATAAGGACGGCAACCTGGCCGGCAATGCCGAGCACGGCATTATGATTAGCGTCGATGCCCACAACAACCAGATAGGCGGAAGCGGGCCCAATGAAGGCAATGTCGTCGCAGGCAATGGCTTCTCGGGGATCATCATCCGTCAAAACAGCGATAACAATGTCATTGAAGGCAACATTATTGGTCTCAAAGCCGATGGCACAAGTGTGGCGGGCAATGTCGAACACGGCATACTTATTAGCCTGTCATCGGACGGCAACCGAATCGGTGGATCGGCATCTGGCGCCGGAAACATCATTTCCGGCAATACCGGAGGCGATGACTTCAGCGGTATCTATGTCGACGGTGCAACGGATGCAACCTACACGACTTCCGTTACCGGAACCGTAATTCTTGGCAATTATATCGGAACTGACATAACCGGCAACATTCAGGCCGGAAATGATATTCAAGATACCGGCATCACAATCAGCGAATCCTGGGGCAATACCATCGGTGGCACTGCTGCCGGCGAAGCGAATGTGCTATCCGGTAATCGGCTCCGCGGGCTGCTCATTGTTGGCTCGACCGCGACCGATAACGTGGTGAGCGGTAACTTCATCGGCACCAATATGGACGGCTCTGCCGCACTCACTAACATTGGACCCGGTCAGCAGATTGGTGTCTACCTCTACGACGCGCCGGGCAATACCATCGGCGGCGCGGCGGCCGGCGCCGGAAACATCATCAGTGGAAACATCACCTATGGCGTTTACACGTGGGGACCGAATACGACCGGAAACGCGATTCAGGGCAACATCATAGGTCTGGATGCATCCGAGGCATCCGCGATCGGCAATGGAAACGCGAGCAGTGGCGGGATCCTTTTGTCGAGTGTGTCTGACAACCTCATCGGTGGTACGGTGGCCGGTGCCGCAAATGTGATTTCCGGGCATCTCGGCGCTGGTGTCATGGTCGGTGGCGCCACTGCGGCGGGCAATACAATCCTCGCTAATGAAATCTACAATAACGGAACACTCGGCATAGACTTGACTTCAGATGGTGTCACCGCGAACGACGTCGACGATGTGGACGCCGGACCGAATGACCTGCAGAATTACCCGGTCATTACATCCGCTGACCTGAATGGCACGGACCTGACGCTGAGCGGCATGCTCGATACAGATGGATTTAACACCCAGTATCGTATCGAGTTCTATGGCAATACCGCAGGAACAGAGGACACCACCAACGGCGAGGGACGCATTTATCTGGGCAGTGAAACGGTCACAACTGATGGCAGCGGCGATGCCACATTCGCAAACATTACTTTTCCAGGAGTGATCCTGGTCGCGGGTGACTTCGTGACTGCAACTGTTACTCGAATCACTGATCCGGCCCAGGTCGGCATTGATGATCAGCTCGCTTATGGCTCAACCTCGGAGTTTGCCGTAAATGTGGTCATCACACAGGCGAACGATGCGCCGACGATGGCCAATCCGATTCCTGATCAGGTGGCCACCGAAGATGTTCCGTTCAGCTTTACGTTTGCGGCCAGCACCTTCAACGATCTCGACGGCGATACCCTGACTTATACTTCCGATGCTTCGGGCTGGTTGTCATTCAATGCCGCCACCAGAACCTTTACCGGCACGCCGCTTAACGCGGATGTGGGCACGGTGACAGTGACGGTCACGGCCGATGACGGCAATGGCGGCACGGTCTCCGACACCTTTGATATTGTGGTTGGCAACAGCAACGATGCGCCGACAGTGGCCAATCCGATCCCCGATCAGGTGGTCACAGAAGACACACCGTTTAGCTTTACCTTTGCCGCCAATACGTTCGCTGATATCGATGTGGGCGACACCCTGACCTATACTTCTGATGCATCGGGCTGGTTGAGCTTCAATGCGGCCACGCGCACCTTTACTGGCACACCGCTCAACGCGGATGTGGGCACGGTGACGGTGACGGTCACAGCCGATGACGGCAACGGCGGCACGGTCTCAGACACTTTCGATATCGTGGTGGGCAACAGCAACGACGCGCCAACGATAGCGAATCCGATTCCCGATCAGGTGGCGACAGAAGACACACCGTTTAGCTTTACTTTTGCGGCCAACTCTTTCGCTGATATCGATGTGGGCGATACGTTAACCTACACCTCCGATGCCGCCGGTTGGCTGAGTTTCAATGCGGCTACAAGAACCTTTACTGGCACACCGCTCAACGCGGATGTGGGTACAGTGACGGTCACAGTGATTGCCGATGACGGCAACGGCGGCACGGTTTCCGACACCTTTGATATCGTGGTTGGCAACAGCAACGATGCGCCGACAGTGGCCAATCCGATCCCCGACCAGGTGGCAACCGAAGATGCTCCATTCAGCTTTACCTTTGCCGCCAACACCTTCGCTGATATCGATGTGGGTGACACCTTAACCTATACTTCGGATGCCGCAGGTTGGTTGTCATTTAACGCGGTCACGCGCACGTTCTCTGGTAATCCTCTGAACGCAGATGTTGGCACGGTGACAGTCACGGTGACGGCCGATGACGGCAATGGCGGTATTGTCTCAGACACCTTTGATATCGTGGTTGGAAGCACCAACGATGCGCCAACGGTTTCCAACCCGATTCCCGATCAGGTAGCGACCGAAGACACGCCGTTTACCTTTACCTTTGCCTCCAACACGTTCGCTGATATCGATGTTGGCGACACGCTGACCTATACGTCGGATGCTGCCGGCTGGCTGAGCTTCAATGCCGCCACGCGCACGTTCAGCGGCACCCCTCTGAACGCGGATGTGTGTACGGTAACGGTCACGGTGACGGCCGATGACGGCAACGGCGGGACCGTAAGTGATACCTTCGATATCGTCATCAGCAACTCCAACGATGCCCCGACGGTGGCCAATCCGATCGCCGACCAGGTGGCCACTGAGGACACATCATTTACCTTTACCTTTGCGGCCAACACGTTCTCTGATGTCGATGCTGGCGATACTCTGACTTATACGTCGGATGCCTCTGGTTGGCTGTCATTCAATGCCGCCACCAGAACCTTTACTGGCACACCGCTAAACGCGGATGTCGGCACGGTGACAGTCACGATCACGGCCGATGATGGTAACGGCGGTACGGTCTCAGATACCTTTGATATTGTGGTCGGCAACAGCAACGATGCGCCGACGGTTGCCAACCCGATTCCGGATCAGGTAGCGACCGAAGATGTTCCGTTCAGCTTTACCTTTGCGGCCAACACTTTCAATGATGTCGATACAAGCGACACGCTGACCTACACTTCTGATGCATCGGGCTGGTTGTCATTCAATGCTGGCACGCGCACGTTCAGCGGTACCCCTCTGAATGCTGATGTGGGTACGGTAACAATCACGGTGACGGCCGATGACGGCAACGGCGGGACCGTAAGTGACACCTTCGATATCGTCATCAGCAACTCCAACGATGCCCCGACAGTGGCCAATCCGATCCCGGATCAGGCAGCGACCGAAGACACGCCGTTTACATTTACCTTTGCGGCCAATACATTCGCGGATATCGATATCGGCGACACGTTGACCTATACCTCGGATGCCTCCGGCTGGCTGAGCTTCAATGCCGCCACGCGCACGTTCAGCGGCACCCCTCTGAACGCTGATGTGGGCACGGTAACGGTCACGGTGACGGCCGATGACGGCAACGGCGGGACCGTAAGTGATACCTCCGATATCGTCATCAGCAACTCCAACGATGCCCCGACGGTGGCCAATCCGATTCCGGATCAGGCAGCGACCGAAGACACGCCGTTTACATTTACCTTTGCGGCCAACACTTTCAATGATGTCGATACAAGCGACACGCTGACCTACACTTCTGATGCATTGGGCTGGTTGTCATTCAATGCTGGCACGCGCACGTTCAGCGGCACCCCTCTGAACGCTGATGTGGGCACGGTAACAATCACGGTGACGGCCGATGACGGCAACGGCGGGACCGTAAGTGATACCTTCGATATCGTCATCAGCAACTCCAACGATGCCCCGACAGTGGCCAATCCGATCCCGGATCAGATTGCCACCGAAGATACACCATTTACCTTTACCTTTGCGGCCAACACGTTCGCTGATATCGATGTTGGCGACACCTTAACCTATACGTCGGATGCGTCCGGTTGGCTATCGTTCAATGCTGCCACAAGAACCTTTACTGGCACGCCGCTAAACGCGGATGTTGGCACGGTAACAATCACGGTGACGGCCGATGACGGCAACGGCGGGACCGTAAGTGATACCTTCGATATCGTTATCAGCAATACCAACGACGCACCAATAGGCTCGGTAACCATCGATAACATGACGCCAGTAGAAGGGGACACGCTCGCGGTGAGCAACTCATTGGCCGATGCGGATGGTCTGAGCGGTCCGATCAGTTACCAGTGGTTCCTGGATGGTGTTGCCATTGGCGGTGAGACGGGGACCACATACACCACGGTACAGGCGGACGTGGGCGGGGTCATTACCGTGGTGGCAAGCTACACCGACGACCAGGGCACATTCGAGAGTGTCCCTTCAGCTGCGACCGCAGCAGTGGCCAATCTAAACAATGCGCCCACCGGTACGGTGACCATCAGTGGCACCCCGGTCGAAGACCAGACCCTCACGGTTTCCGATACCTTGGCGGATACCGATGGTATGGGGACGGTGAGTTACCAGTGGCAGAGTAATGGTGTAATTATTGCTGGTGCAACCGGTAGCTCATACACATTAGGTGATGCGGATGTTGGCACCTTCATTACAGTGATTGCGAGTTACACCGACGGTCAGGGAACAAGTGAATCTGTGACAAGTGCGCAGGTTGGTCCCGTGGCTAACATAAACGATGCGCCGGTGATTGGCGGCAGCAACACGGGTGCAGTAACAAAAGACGTGGACCCGGACACCGACGGACAGCTCGAGGTCGGTGGTGCTCTGAGCATATCGGATCCTGATACCGGTGAATCGAGTTTCCAGCCCAGGACTGTCTTGGGTACATACGGGAGTCTCACCATCGAAGCGGCGGGTTCCTGGAGTTACGTGGCGGACAACACGCAAGCGGCGATCCAACAACTGGGTGCGGGAGAGAGACTCACCGATGTGCTGTCGGTAACCACCTCGGACGGCACCACTCATAACGTCACGATTACAATCAACGGCGCCACGGGTTCTACCGTGGTTGATTCACCGCCTCCGATAGACGATGGGGGGCCGGATCCTGGTCCGGAAGATGATACCGATCCTATCGAACCTGATCCGGAGGAGATTCCACCGACTGATGATGAAGTGCCACCGCCAGAGGAAATCGATCCGCAAATCCTCCACCAAACAAGTGGTCCAGAGGCGGCACAATCTAATACTGCTCAATTGCGTCGTTTCGGATCGACGATGGGGTCGAGAATAATTGGCAATTCCTATTTGAACGCCACTGTCTCCCCGTCGATAACGGCTAGATATATTAGTGCTTTAAAAATAGAAATCACTAAAGGATCAATGGAATCCCGTATAGCGGAAAATTTTATTTCTGGCGCCACGGTTTTTTTCTCACCTGAGATAATGGCTCAGGCGCTTGACCACCTCCAAAGGCAAATAGACGACACACTGGAGCTGGAAGAAAACCAGGGGCAAGTGATCATAGGTGCTGCGGCGGGTTTTGGCGCCTCTGTCATGGTTGGTTATGTGTTATGGGCATTTCGTGGCACCTCTCTTCTGCTGGGGGCACTATCGGCAATGCCCATGTGGCGCAGCTTCGATCCGCTGCCGGTGCTTCTTGGCAGAGATAAAGAACTGGATGAGGAAAAAGACGAGAAAGGTGTCCGAGACCTTTTGGACTAAGTGCAGGGCGGTTGTGTCCATCAGCGATTATCTGAATAGAAAGAATTTATATGAAGCGATTTAAAATTGCACCGGA
Source organism: uncultured delta proteobacterium (assembly GCA_963848135.1). Classification (GTDB taxonomy): domain Bacteria; phylum Desulfobacterota; class Desulfobacteria; order Desulfobacterales; family SG8-13; genus JARFQH01. Next base: position 550,649 of record CAWKCK010000002.1, on the reverse strand, counting down.
CCTTCGCATCGCCTTCGGGCTTGTGTTGTTTACCATGACGCTGCTTCTGAGTGTGGATATGTTGGGTGTCCTGCCCAATCCGGAAAAATCGGCTCTCGACTTGCGTAAAAAAACCTGTGAATCGTTGGCCGTTTATGCGTCTCTCGCCGTTCAAAAGGGAGACCTCCATGAAATTCAGACGACCCTTAAGGTGTTGAAGCAAAGAAATGAAGACATTCTTTCGGCAGCGCTCCGTAGAAGCTCCGGCGTTGTTCTGATAGAAGTCGGAGATCATAGTCTCCACTGGAGTAATGAGAATAAGAAGGCTTCAACTCCGACGAACGTTCAAGTACCGATTATCAAGGGCGAATCGCAATGGGGAGCTTTTGAGGTGAGCTTTAAGCCTACACATGCCAACTTGTTATTATCCCTTTGGGGAAAACCCGTTGTCAAACTGTTGGTATTCATCCTACCCCTTGCTTTTCTGGGCTATTACTTTCTCATGAAGAAAACGCTGCGACATCTGGACCCGTCTGCCGTCGTACCGGAAAGAGTCAAGGTGGCGTTAGACAGTCTCGTGGAAGGGGTGGTTCTTATGGACCACCAGGAGCGCATTGTTCTGGCCAACAAGGCATTCGAAAAAAAGATTGGTGGTGACAAAGGACCTATCATGGGCCAGAAAGCTTCAGATCTGCATTGGACGTTTCCCAGATCTCAAAAAAAAGTGAAAAATTTCCCCTGGCAACGGGCCCTACGCGAGGGGAGAGGTCAGGCGGCCATTCCACTGGCACTTCAAAATGAAGGAGGCGGTCCACGAACTTACATGGTCAATGGGGCACCTATTCTTGACGGTTCAGGCAAGACGCGTGGCGCTCTGGCCACATTTGATGATGTAACTGTCATTGAACGAAAGAATAATGAACTTCAAAGAACGCTGAATACCCTGGAGAAATCCCGTGACGAAATTCACCGACAGAACCAGGAACTGCAAATACTTGCAACACAAGACCCTTTGACCCGTTGTTTGAATCGCCGGTCTTTTTTTGAAAGGTTCGAGTCTGAATACAGCCGGGCACAGCGATACGGTCAAAAAATTGCCTGCATAATGGTCGATATCGATCACTTTAAAATGGTTAACGACAATTATGGCCATCAGAAGGGTGATAAAGTGCTTCAGGAAGTCAGCGGTATCCTGAAGGATTCTTTGAGAGACTGCGATATTCTTTGCCGGTACGGTGGGGAGGAGTTCGCCATACTGTTGCCGGAAACTGATACTAAAGGAGGGGCTATCACTGCTGAGAGGATTCGACGCACCATTTCCTCAAAGAGTTTCTCTAACCTTAGGATTACTGTCAGCCTGGGGGTGTCCTCTTTTGACTCTGAGCCTGCCAACCCTTCTGAATTACTCAGCCAGGCAGACAAAGCTCTATATGTGGCCAAGTGGGAGGGCCGCAACAGAGTCGTGAGCTATAGCATTGAAATCGCTCGTATTTCTGAAAATGACGTCGCTGAATACGCTGACTGTACACCGAAGAAAGGGGGAGGTGAGGTACATATCCCCCACCACGTGGTCAATGCCCTTATGCTGGCCTTGGAACACCGTGATGTCGCAACGGCCGAACATTCGCGAAATGTAGGAGACCTATGCGCGGCTGCGGGACGAGACCTGATGAGCCTGAACGAATGTTCGGTATTGGAGATTGCCGGGTTCCTGCATGACATCGGCAAGCTGGGCGTACCCGATTCCATTCTTCTTAAACCAGGGTCTTTGACAGAAGACGAGTGGAAGATCATGCGTGACCACGAGCGCAGGAGCGTGGATGTTATCGCATCGACCTTCCTTTCGCCCGAGCTCGTCGAAATCGTCCACAACCACAGCTTGTGGTACGACGGCAGTAAATCAAAAGATTCCTCGCGCCCTAAAGGAAAAGACATTCCCCTGGGCGCAAGGATTCTCAACATTGCAGATGCCTTTAATGCCATTGTATCGCATCGGCCGTATCGAAGGGCCCGCAGTTACGAAGATGCATACAAAGAGCTGAGACGGTGCGCCGGAACGCAGTTCGATCCCGACTTGGTTGAACATTTTATAGAAGTCATCAGTGCTCGTGATGAGAGCCGTCGCAATGAAAAAGCAAAGGTTCCCAATTCGATAAAGTTAGAAATCGGACGCGAAGTAGAAAAAATCTTTGTTGCAGTCAACACCTCATCTTTTGCTGACCTTTCGGTTTCGGCCGAGCAACTGGCCACAAGAGCCACGAAGTATGGCCTCAAAAAAATTGCCGAAACGGCACTGGAGATCGAAAAAGCCGCCTTGCAAAACCGTGAACAGACGGAAATCGTGCCACTCACCTCGAAGCTGTTGAAGTTGTGCGGTTCAAGAAAAGGCCACGATGTTGAAGGGGGTAATGGTAATAAAAAAACGTTGGCAGCGTAGAAATGACCGTTCAAGGTTCAGGGTTCTGGGTTCAGAGGTTGAACTGATAACAGGTTCAGAGGTTCCGGGTTAAAAGGTTCAGGGGTTCAAAGGTTGAACTGAAAAAAAGGTTCAAAAGTTCTGGGTTCAAAGGTTCCCCGTACATTGAACTCAGAACCCAGAACCCTGAACGCTGAACCCAGAACCTCTGAACCCAGAACCTTGAACCCTGAACGCTGAACCATCACTTATAGAAACATGCGAATAGATCGATTTGAAGATATCGAGGCATGGCAGTTGGCCCGGGAACTGGCGAACAAGGTCTATGGACTGACAAAGAACGCCAATTTTGCTTGCGACTTCGGGTTAAGAGCACAAATTCAGAATGCAGCAGGTTCATCCATGCACAACATCGCAGAAGGATTCGATGCGGAGTCAAACGCTGAATTTGTTCGTTTTCTTCGGTATGCCAAACGATCTTGTACCGAAGTCCAGAGTGAACTGTATGTGGCGTTGGATCAGCAATACATAGCGAAGGCAGAGTTTCAGGAGGTTTACGATCATGCCGGCCGCACCCGTGCTGCCATTCGCGGTTTCATAAATTACTTATTGGCCTACGAGCAAGATCAAAAGAAAAACAAACCCAGAACGCTCTGAACTCGACTGAACCCTAACCCGACGCTAACCCTGAACCCAGAACGCTGAACTCTGAACCCATGAACATGAAAACAGTCGCGCAAATGTTAAAAAAGGTGACAAGGATCCGAAAGGAACCTCAAGAGTTGCCTATCGGTATCTGCTTTGAGCCTCTGGAGCCCCGGTTGCTTCTCTCCGGAAGCTGGGGAGCCGGTGCAGAAGCCGCTTCGCCGGATTCTCAAGCGAATTCTGATGGTAGCTCTGGAATGGATACGGTTACCATTTCCAACGCACCTGAAGGGATTGGTTTGGATGCGTTATCCCAGAATCAGCACGTTCTCGGCGTTGGCACTTTTATCGATGTGTTGGCCGATGCACCCGCCCTGAATCCTTTGAATGACGATAATGAAATCAACACAAACGAAAGCACACCAGGTTCGGACACGCTGGTTGATCGTCCGGATGTGAACACGTCGCACGAGATCGTTTTTATAAATGAAAATGTAGAAAACTACGAACAGTTGATCGCCGGTCTGCAAAACGATGACATCAGAGCTTACGAAGTGTTGATACTCGACGCCGATCGTGACGGTATCGAGCAGATCAGCGAGGTCCTGGCCGAACGATCTGATCTGACAGCGGTTCATATTATTACCCACGGTACCGACGGGCAGATCAACCTGGGTAACATCTGGTTGAACAAAACCCACTTGCAGCAGAGCTTCGATTCCGTCTCTACGTGGGGAAAAGCATTGACAGGTGATGGAGATATTCTCTTCTACGGCTGCAACATCACTGCCGATAGTGCCGGGCAGAACCTCCTCAACGACATCGCCCAGCTTACCGGTGCGGATGTGGCCGCCAGTGACGACCTCACCGGAAACGCTAAAAGGGGCGGCGATTGGGATTTGGAGTTCTCCAAGGGTGAAATCGAAACCCCAGTAGCCTTCAGCGCAGGGATTCAACAGCATTGGTCCGGTGTCCTGGCCAAATTCACTGTCAATACCACCGATGATTCTGTCGACGTTGCACCAGGTGACGGGGTTGCACTGGATGGATTGGGTAACACTTCCTTACGCGCGGCCGTTATGGAGGCCAATGCATTGGCTGGTGCTGATGAGATCGTCCTCGGATCCGGCAACTACCATCTTTCTCAAACCGGTGTCGGTGAAAGTGCGGCAACGAGTGGGGATCTAGATGTCACTCAAGACCTCATAATTACCGGTGCTGGAGCTAAAACGACAACTATCGATGGTGATGCGGCAGACAGGGTGTTTGACGTTCGGGGCGCAAATATCGCAATAGCCGGTGTAACCATTCAGAACGGTCACGGAGAGGACGGCGCTGGGATCAAGGCGGACGGATCAAGCAGCCTGACTCTACGAGACGTAACGGTCAGAGACAATCATGTGCCCGGTGGTGCTGGTGGGGGGATATTTATTTCTGGAGTCATTGACTTTGAAGGCGTAACGATTGAGGGGAACAGTGCTGACGTCGGGGGAGGGATTTATATAAACAATGGCGTAACGGGAACAATCGTCAATTCGACACTCAGTGGAAATACAGCAGCCAGCAATGGCGGCGCGATTTTTACAAGAAACACGATTGATATCACGAATTCTACGATTGCAGATAATATTGCAGGCTCTGGTGGCGGTATTTTCAAATCAGGATCTGGCAACATCAGACTTAAAAATTCGATTCTTTCAAACAATACTGGTGGAAACACAAACGGTGCCCTGATAACGCTCGGCAACAACATCGATAGCCAGAATACCGCTGGGTTGGACACGTTCCTTGGCGACCAGATCATGACTGATCCAATGCTTGGTGGATTGGATTATAATGGTGGGCAAACAAAAACCCACGCCCTTTTAGCGGGTAGCCCGGCAATTGATGCCGGCACTAACGTTGAAGCTCCATCGGTTGACCAGCGCGATGTGAGCCGTGGTATTTTGCCCGACGTGGGTGCATACGAAATGGCTCAGTCTGCTCTTTGGCTGTCCACAACTGGCAATGTCATATCCAGTGGCGCACCGGGATTGAACTCGTGGGAAAACGGGGAAGTAATCGAGTTGGCGGATCCGAATCTGCAGTTTGATCCTGGGACGACCAACGGCACATTTTCGTCCGCTTTGAACCTGGAAGCACTTGCTGGCACCGACCTGGACATCGATGCCCTGCACTTTGTGACACGCGACATCACACTCGACACGATACCCGCCGTTAACCTGCAAGCAGGCGACCTGCTGTTCTCGACGAATGGTGCAGAAAGCAGCGCGCAGTTGGGGAACGTAGCGCGAGACGACATTATTCGTTTTCGACCTGATATGGCTGGTGATTACAGCAGCGGGACCTTCACGGTTGTGGTGCCCGGCGTGGTGGGTGGAGGAGGAGCGGGAGATGACCTGAAAGCCCTCACGCTGATCGAGCAGAACATGGCTTTCGGCGACACGACGCTGAAAGCCGGTGACTTCCTGTTGGTTGATGAAGACCATCCGAGCGATGTTTATCTCTACCGCACCTCGGACGGCACACGTGAACTCTTGGTCGCCGGAAACGATGTTGGTATCACGGCGGCTATCGATGGTCTGGAACTGCTCGAAACGAACACAACTTTAGGTGACGAGACACTTTCGGCCGGTGAATTGCTGGTGTCGGTAGATGTCGGGGACGGTGGCATCGGAACAAGTGGCATCACGGCTGAGCAGCAAGACATCTTCCATTTGCAGATCGTAAAGACGAATTTGGTGAACGGAACAGCGGTGGCGGATGCGGCCTTGTTGATGGATGGATCGTCGCTAAATCTGAATCCACTCGAAGACGATGAAGACATTGATGCGTTAACGGTCGTGTCCGGCAGCAACCCATCAGCAACACCAAGCAGCACCTTGACGGTCACGACGTCTGACGATGTCGCTGATGGCAATACATCGTCCGTTGCTGCCTTGATCGGCAACCCGGGCACCGATGGAAAGATCTCGCTGCGCGAAGCGATCATCGCTGCTAACAATACCGACGGTCTCAACAATATCTACTTCGACATTACCGGATTCGGACCGCACACGATCAACCTCAGCGCCGCACTGCCCAACATCACCGGCACCCTGGTCATCGACGGTACCAGCGAGCCGGACTATGGCAGTGCGCCGGTTGTCCGGATCGATGGTTCGGCGCTGACGAACGAGGATGCTCTCCGACTCGAGCATGGCAGTAAGGGTTCGACGATCCGCGGGCTTTCCGTCACCGGGTTCTCCGGCGGCGATGCCATTGAGATCCGCTCCGATTACAACACCATCATTGGCAACTACCTGGGTCTTGCGACCAACGGCACCACCGTGGCCGGCAACGATGTCGGGGTGAAGCTGCGTGACGGGGCCGATTTCAACACCATCGGCGGAACCGACGCGGCGGATCGCAACCTCCTCAGTGGCAACATCTACGCTGGCGTAGCTATTCGTGAAGTCGGCACGGACGATAACCAGATCATCGGCAACTGGATCGGCCTCGACCAAAACGGCGATGTGGTTACCGCCGGCGATCATGGCGTCGTCATCTGGGACGGGCCGGACAACAACCGGGTTGGTGGGGTTAACGTGGGTGAAGGCAACCGCATCGCCGGACACAACAACGGGGTTGTCGTCGATGACCTCGGTGTCGCTGCGCTCGACAACGTGATCCTTGGCAACGAGATTTTTTCCGTCAACGAGATGGCCATCGACCTTGACAATGACCAGATCACCGCCAACGATGCTGGCGACGGTGACAGCGGCCCCAACGACTTGCTGAACCACCCGGTTCTCAGTTTGGTCACCCAGAACGGCGCGGACCTGGATGTTCAATTTGATCTTGACGTCCCCGCCGGAGATTATCGAATCGAGTTCTTTGACAATCCCAATGGGATCAACGCCAATGGCTATGGTGGCGGTGAAGTTTTTCTTGGCGCCGTTACGGTAACCAGCAGCGGGACGGGCACGCAGACATTCAACGAAACCATCTCCGGTGCCACCATGACCAATGCCACCACGGTAACGGCAACGGCAACCGAGGATCTTGGTGGCAATAATTTTGGTAGTACTTCAGAGTTCGGTCCGGCACTGTCAGTGACAACCATAGTGGGTGCGATCAAAGATACGTACATTGACGAAAACAACCCCGCGAATAATTACGGCACATCCACTAGTCTGGTCATGGACGAATCCGGTGGCGGATTGGGAGAAGGGCATGTCTTACTTCAGTTTGATCTCAGCGCTATTCCCGCGGGTGCCGTTATTACTAATGCCACCTTGCAGCTCCAAGCGGTGAGCAAGGCCGATATCGGCTCAACTGACATCCACGTCTATGAAGTCACCCAAGCCTGGGACGAAGGCACCGGCGGCACCACCGCAGCCAACTGGAACAACCGGTTGCCGGGTATACCCTTAGACACACCGTGGAGCACACCGGGCGGAGCAATCGATTCCACCGCTGTTGACACGCTCACTACAAGCTCGATCGGGCCGCATGCCTGGGATATTACTGCCCTAGTGCAAGCCTGGAACGATGGTGCCAAAACCAACAACGGGCTCATGCTGGCCAGTGACGACTTTGGTCAAGTCATCTTCACTTACGACAGTCGAGAGGGGACCACACCCCCGCAACTGGTGATCAGTTATTCATCACCAGTTGCAAATACGGCACCGACGGTAAGCGGTACATACAGCATGCCGAGCACAGATGAAGACACTACCAGTGCGGCGGTTCAGGTAAGTGGTATGCTCGGTGATGCGTCAATCACAATAAATGATAATGACGGAGACACTCTGGGTATAGCGGTATTCGCCAAAACGGGTTCTGGTACGTGGGAATACTCCACAAATGGGTCCAGCGGGTGGACCGATTTTGGTCCTGTCGGTTCAAATGCTGCACTACTCCTGTCTGAATCAACATGGTTGAGGTACGTACCAGATGGGATCAATGGTGAAACAGCCGGATTTGATTTTCGCGCCTGGGATCAAACCACGGATCTGGCATCCATAAATGGGACGCAAAGATTAGGCGATTCGACACCCGGTGGCGGAACCACAGCCTATTCAAATGGATCAGCAAACGTCACCCTTACAGTGAACTCGGTGAACGATGCGCCCACGACCAGCCCGGTAACTCTGGCAGCGATCGGTGAGGACAGCGGCGCGCGGTTGATCACCCAGGCCGATCTTTTAGTCAATGCCAATGATATCGAGGGTGACAGTCTGACAGCGACCGGTCTTGCGATCAGTGTCGGAAACGGTGCCTTGGTGGATAACGGCAACGGTACCTGGGACTACACACCGGCGGCCGATGACGACACCTCAGTGAGCTTTACCTACACGATTACCGACGGGACCGACACGGTGGCCGGCAGCGCGACTTTGGATATCACGCCGGTGAACGATGCGCCCACGACCAGCCCGGTAACTCTGGCAGCGATCGGTGAGGACAGCGGCGCGCGGTTGATCACCCAGGCCGATCTTTTAGTCAATGCCAATGATATCGAGGGTGACAGTCTGACAGCGACCGGTCTTGCGATCAGTGTCGGAAACGGTGCCTTGGTGGATAACGGCAACGGTACCTGGGACTACACACCGGCGGCCGATGACGACACCTCAGTGAGCTTTACCTACACGATTACCGACGGGACCGACACGGTGGCCGGCAGCGCGACTTTGGATATCACGCCGGTGAACGATGCGCCCACGACCAGCCCGGTAACTCTGGCAGCGATCGGTGAGGACAGCGGCGCGCGGCTGATCACCCAGGCCGATCTTTTAGTCAATGCCAATGATATCGAGGGTGACAGTCTGACAGCGACCGGTCTTGCGATCAGTGTCGGAAACGGTGCCTTGGTGGATAACGGCAACGGTACCTGGGACTACACACCGGCGGCCGATGACGACACCTCAGTGAGCTTTACCTACACGATTACCGACGGGACCGACACGGTGGCCGGCAGCGCGACTTTGGATATCACGCCGGTGAACGATGCGCCCACGACCAGCCCGGTAACTCTGGCAGCGATCGGAGAGGACAGCGGCGCGCGGTTGATCACCCAGGCCGATCTTTTAGTCAATGCCAATGATATCGAGGGTGACAGTCTGACAGCGACCGGTCTTGCGATCAGTGTCGGAAACGGTGCCTTGGTGGATAACGGCAACGGTACCTGGGACTACACACCGGCGGCCGATGACGACACCTCAGTGAGCTTTACCTACACGATTACCGACGGGACCGACACGGTGGCCGGCAGCGCGACTTTGGATATCACGCCGGTGAACGATGCGCCCACGACCAGCCCGGTAACTCTGGCAGCGATCGGTGAAGACAGCGGCGCGCGGTTGATCACCCAGGCCGATCTTTTAGTCAATGCCAATGATATCGAGGGTGACAGTCTGACAGCGACCGGTCTTGCGATCAGTGTCGGAAACGGTGCCTTGGTGGATAACGGCAACGGTACCTGGGACTACACACCGGCGGCCGATGACGACACCTCAGTGAGCTTTACCTACACGATTACCGACGGGACCGACACGGTGGCCGGCAGCGCGACTTTGGATATCACGCCGGTGAACGATGCGCCCACGACCAGCCCGGTAACTCTGGCAGCGATCGGTGAAGACAGCGGCGCGCGGTTGATCACCCAGGCCGATCTTTTAGTCAATGCCAATGATATCGAGGGTGACAGTCTGACAGCGACCGGTCTTGCGATCAGTGTCGGAAACGGTGCCTTGGTGGATAACGGCAACGGTACCTGGGACTACACACCGGCGGCCGATGACGACACCTCAGTGAGCTTTACCTACACGATTACCGACGGGACCGACACGGTGGCCGGCAGCGCGACTTTGGATATCACGCCGGTGAACGATGCGCCCACGACCAGCCCGGTAATTCTGGCAGCGATCGGAGAAGACAGCGGCGCGCGGTTGATCACCCAGGCCGATCTTTTAGTCAATGCCAATGATATCGAGGGTGACAGTCTGACAGCGACCGGTCTTGCGATCAGTGTCGGAAACGGTGCCTTGGTGGATAACGGCAACGGTACCTGGGACTACACACCGGCGGCCGATGACGACACCTCAGTGAGCTTTACCTACACGATTACCGACGGGACCGACACGGTGGCCGGCAGCGCGACTTTGGATATCACGCCGGTGAACGATGCGCCCACGACCAGCCCGGTAACTCTGGCAGCGATCGGTGAGGACAGCGGCGCGCGGTTGATCACCCAGGCCGATCTTTTAGTCAATGCCAATGATATCGAGGGTGACAGTCTGACAGCGACCGGTCTTGCGATCAGTGTCGGAAACGGTGCCTTGGTGGATAACGGCAACGGTACCTGGGACTACACACCGGCGGCCGATGACGACACCTCAGTGAGCTTTACCTACACGATTACCGACGGGACCGACACGGTGGCCGGCAGCGCGACTTTGGATATCACGCCGGTGAACGATGCGCCCACGACCAGCCCGGTAATTCTGGCAGCGATCGGAGAAGACAGCGGCGCGCGGTTGATCACCCAGGCCGATCTTTTAGTCAATGCCAATGATATCGAGGGTGACAGTCTGACAGCGACCGGTCTTGCGATCAGTGTCGGAAACGGTGCCTTGGTGGATAACGGCAACGGTACCTGGGACTACACACCGGCGGCCGATGACGACACCTCAGTGAGCTTTACCTACACGATTACCGACGGGACCGACACGGTGGCCGGCAGCGCGACTTTGGATATCACGCCGGTGAACGATGCGCCCACGACCAGCCCGGTAACTCTGGCAGCGATCGGTGAGGACAGCGGCGCGCGGTTGATCACCCAGGCCGATCTTTTAGTCAATGCCAATGATATCGAGGGTGACAGTCTGACAGCGACCGGTCTTGCGATCAGTGTCGGAAACGGTGCCTTGGTGGATAACGGCAACGGTACCTGGGACTACACACCGGCGGCCGATGACGACACCTCAGTGAGCTTTACCTACACGATTACCGACGCGACCGACACGGTGGCCGGCAGCGCGACTTTGGATATCACGCCGGTGAACGATGCGCCCACGACCAGCCCGGTAATTCTGGCAGCGATCGGAGAAGACAGCGGCGCGCGGTTGATCACCCAGGCCGATCTTTTAGTCAATGCCAATGATATCGAGGGTGACAGTCTGACAGCGACCGGTCTTGCGATCAGTGTCGGAAACGGTGCCTTGGTGGATAACGGCAACGGTACCTGGGACTACACACCGGCGGCCGATGACGACACCTCAGTGAGCTTTACCTACACGATTACCGACGGGACCGACACGGTGGCCGGCAGCGCGACTTTGGATATCACGCCGGTGAACGATGCGCCGGCGGTGGCCAATGTGATCCCCGATCAAAGCGCCACAGAGGATACGCCATTTAGTTTCCAGTTTGCGGCCAACACCTTCAATGATGTGGATGCGGGCGACAGCTTAACGTATACGGCCTTGGGTCTGCCAAGTTGGCTCGCGTTTACCGCAGGCACGCGAACCTTTAGCGGCATGCCGGCAAACGCCGATGTGGGCACGGTGACGATTACGGTGCGGGCGACCGATGCGAGCAACGCCTGGGTGGAGGAGCAGTTTGATATCACGGTGGCTAACACCAACGATGTGGGGACTGTTGCTATCGACAATTTAACGCCTACCGTGGGTGATACATTGACAGCGATCGTGAACGATCCTGACGGGGCGACTGGTGCGATCACTTACCAGTGGTTTCATGATGGAGTAATTATCAGTGGAGCCACCTCGAGCACCTATACCACAGTACTGGTTGATGAAGGTAAAGTGATCTCTGTAACCGCTAATTATACTGATGATAGGGGAACTCTTGAAAGCCTGACCAGCGCGGGCACGGCGCCGGTGGCGCATCTCAATGTTGCCCCGACCGCCGCCAACTTGAATGCGGCAGAGACCTATACCGAAGACATTCCCCTCGATCTTTCAGACATCGTCATCGCTGATATAGACAGCGCCAATGTCACCGTAACCCTGACTCTTTCCGATCCGGCAGCCGGCAGCCTGAGCACCGGTACCTCAGGGGGGGTGACCGCAAACTTTTCCGGAGGCACTTGGACGGCCAGCGGACCCATTGCCGATGTGAATGCCCTGTTGGCAGGAGTGGTTTTCACGCCATCGATAAACTATGACAACAGCTTTACAATCGATGCTAGCGTGGACGATGGCGTGGCTGCCCCCATTTCGGGGATAAAGATCATTACGGCAACCCCGGTGGGTGACACCCCGCAGGTGAGTGGAATTATAACCCCGGCAACGGTTCAGTCGGGCCTGATCGTCATTGACCGCAATCCCGACGATGGCGCCGAGGTGACTTACTTCCGGATTTCCAACATCACGAACGGCACCCTGTATCTGTCAGACGGTGTCACCCCGATCCACAACGGCGACTATATCTCCTTTGCCCAGGGTCAGGTGGGTGTCCGTTTCACCCCGACAGGCACGTCCATCATTAATGGCAGCTTTACGGTAGAATCCTCCGAAGACGGCATTTCCGTCGCCCAGCAAAGCGGCGCGGTCGTCTCCGTGATCACCGTGGTACCACCGCCAACGCTCCCGACGGAAAGTTCCCTTCCTACAGACAGTAGTGACCCGGCAGAACCGGAGACAGCGACTGATTCTGAGGTCAGCGAGCCCGCCGTAGAGCCGGACGAGGCTACAGTGGAAAATATCTCGGAAGCCGTGGAAGCACCACCGGTGAACCCGGGTCCTTCCGAAGAAAGCGCCCCGCGACAACGCGGATCATCGCCTGCGCGGACACCGTTCCTGATTAACGTCTTCCGCAGCTTTACTCAGAATCGAGCGGCGGTTGCAGACGTCAATGACAATGCGGCGCGGTTATCTAACCGGGCGGGGGGGCCTCAGAAAGATACAGCTGCAGACCCCGGCCTCTATCGGGCGGCACGACAGATCAGCTTTAATAATACGATGACGGCGCGCGCCTATCACAATATGGTTAATTCTCTGGATGATATCAAAGAAGAGATCGCCAATGACAATCAGATAAACAAAGTGTATCTCGGATCTGCGATTGTATCCTCGGTTGGTCTTTCCGTGGGTTATGTTGTCTGGCTTATTCGGGGCGGTATGTTGCTGAGTACGCTGCTGTCCTCTATTCCGGCTTGGCAGATCTTGGATCCGCTGCCGGTACTGGCAAGAAAAAGAGATGGCGACCACCCCGACGATGATGAATCCCTGGAAACCATATTGGACCAGGCGCCACGAAAAACTGAACCGAAAAAGAAATCGGCAGAAGAATCATCAGTTACCGATCAGGAGAAAGATAGGGTATGAAAAGATTGAACGTCAAAGACCGGGTCGTCATAGGGCTCGTCGGCTTAACTGTCAGCCTTATCATGCTTGCCTTTTTGCTGGGCATTGTTCCGGATAGAGAGAGCGCCGTGCGGGATGGCCGTACTGTTTTGGCTGAGGCCATTGCGGTGCACAGCACGTCGGCGGTGCTGTCAGCAGATGTTCAGCGCTTGAAAACCGATTTCAATCTGATGACCAATAGAAACCCCGACCTGCTGTCGCTGGCCCTGCGACGGAAGGATGGCGGCGCTTTGGTCGCCACGGCGCATCATGCTGATCACTGGCAGGACATGGGCGGTGAATATTCCAAGGATACGCAAGTGCTGGTTCCCATATGGTCTGGTGAGCACAAGTGGGGACAGCTGGAGTTGCGTTTTAAAGCGCTCAACGCGGGTGGCCTCAAGGGGATGATCCACAATCCGATTCTTCGGATTGTGCTGTTCATGGGAGTACTTTGCTTCATCGCCTTTTACTTCTATCTCGGTAAAGTGCTACGCCAGCTGGATCCGTCCAAGGCCATTCCCGGAAGGGTGCGTTCCGCACTCGACACGTTGGCAGGCGGGCTGCTGGTGCTGGATCACAAGGAGCAGATTGTACTGGCCAACAAGTCATTTGCAGCCATGCTCGGCAGGGCACCGGAAGATCTTCTCGGCTACCGGTCAGGCGATCTGCCGTGGATGGACGTTAAAGGGAATATAATCGAAAAGTCAGCCCGTCCTTGGGTTCAGGCCCTCAGCAATGGCGAAGCACAGACAAACCGGATTTTGCGTCTCCGTCATGCCGACAAGGGATGGTTGACATTCAGCATCAATTGCTCTCCGGTGCTCGGTGCCGGCGGTAAATATGCCGGCGTATTGGTTAGTTTTGATGACATCACGCAACTCGAGAAAAAAGAGATCGAGCTGCGCCAATCCAAGGAACAGGCGGAAGCCGCCAACCAGGCCAAAAGTGCTTTTCTGGCAAACATGAGCCATGAAATTCGCACACCCATGAATTCGATCCTCGGCTTTACAGAGATTCTTAAGCGCGGTTACGGTAAAAACAAGGATGACAGCCACAGGTATCTCGATACGATTCACTCCAGCGGTAAAAACCTGCTCGAGCTGATAAACGATATTCTGGATTTGTCCAAGGTTGAGTCCGGCCGGTTGGACATCGAGGCGGTCTGGGCCGAACCCCACCGGATCATACACGAGGTTTTCCAGGTCCTGGGTGTTAAGGCTCAGGAAAAAGGGATTCCGCTCAAATTCAAGGCGCAAAGCGCACTGCCGCGACAAATCCTGACCGACCCGGCGCGGTTTCGCCAGATCATCTTCAACCTGGTGGGTAACGCCATCAAATTTACCGAGCAAGGCCATGTCACCGTAAACTGCCGTTTTGAAAAATCCGCATCCGGGCCCCTGTTGTTTGTCGAAATTACCGATACCGGCATAGGTATCCCCGAGGATAAATTAGAATCCGTTTTTGACCCTTTCACCCAGGCCGACTCTGCGGTAACGCGTCGTTTTGGGGGAACGGGTCTGGGACTTTCCATCAGCCGCAGGTTCGCACAGGCTTTGGGCGGAGACTTAACGGTCGAAAGCCGATTGGGAAATGGGAGTACCTTCAGGGTGACCCTGGGGACAGGCGATGTGGAAGGGATGCAATTTTTACAGCCGGAGGCCGTGGAGGAAGAGGCGCAGGTGCTCAGCGAGGACGAACAGACGCACTGGAAGTTTAGCGAGGGCCGCGTTCTGATCGTGGATGACGGCGCCGAAAACCGGGAACTGCTCAGTCTCCTGCTCCAAGAAGCTGGCCTGATGGTAGACGAGGCTGAAAACGGTCAAATCGGCGTGGAAAAAGCTGTTGCCGGACACTATGACGTCATTCTGATGGATGTTAACATGCCTGTCATGGATGGCTTTACCGCCACCAAACAGCTTCGCAAACAAGGGTTGAATACGGAGATTATCGCGTTAACGGCCAATGCCATGAAAGGTTTTGAGCAGGAGTGCCTGGATGCTGGGTTTTCGGGATATTGCTCCAAACCCATCGATATCGATCGTTTTATGGCGCAAATGGGGGCTCTTCTGGGGGGCCAGAAGGTGGCGGTAGAAACGGGATCCGATGCAGCCCTGACAACCGATAGGCCAACGGATAGCCACATGAATGCGCCTCCATCTGCCGCTGGTTCTCCCATCTATTCCAAAATGCCCGGTTGTAATGGGAAGTTCCGCGATTTGATTGTCCGATTTATCGCGCATTTAAAAGATCAACTAACGGAAGTGGAACAGGCGCGAGTGCAAGGAAAACTCGAGGATGTCGCGGTTTTTGCACACAAGTTGAAGGGGATTGGCGGCAGCGTCGGTTTTGATGAATTCACTGCGCCGGCCGGCAAGCTCGAGAGACTGGCAAAGGAGGGCGGAAGTGAGGCCGAAATCCAGCAAACCATGGACGAATTACGCGGACTGGTTTCTCGACTGGTCATTCCCGGAGCTGAACCAACCGAGACGTCTACCACCGCTGGCGATCCGCCCCAAGAAATATTACCGGTCACAGACCGTCAAACAGCCCAGTCAAATTCGGCAACAGAAAAACGTGTTATCTCGCGATTAGGGACCATTCCGCGCTTCCAGAAAGTTATTCTGCGGTTTATCGATAAACTCAAAGAAGAAATGGCGCGGGCGCAAACGGCTTGGGAAAATAAAAACCTGGAAGAATTGGCCCTAATCGCGCATTGGTTGAAAGGCGCCGGCGGTACGGTTGGTTTCGATGATTTCACGGAGCCGGCCGCAAAACTCGAGATTTTCGCCAAATCGGCGCAGGTGGAACAGGCCGGGCAGATGCTCGAGCGGTTAAAACACCTGTCAAAGGCGATCATGCCGCCGGTAATGGCACAAGGCGCAGAGGTGGTCAAACGAGTGGCGGCCGGTAGACATGCCTGATTTTTTATGATCCAGGTTCAGGGTTCACCGTTCAGGATTCAGAGGTTGAACTGATAATGGTTCAAAGGTTTTGGGTTCAGAGGTTCCGGGTTCAAAGGTTCCGGGTTCCAAGGTCATGAACCCCGAACCCTGAACGGTGAACCCAGAACCCAGAACCCAGAACGCTGAACCCCGAACCTTTAACAGTTAAGTTTAAGTACGAGTCCATCATATAGAAGGAGACATTATCCCAATGCAGACAGCGAATGCAGAAAAGAATATGACGGAGTGGAATGAAACCTCAGAACTTCAGGGGGAGTTTGAGCAAATGCTCAATGCAAACATTGTTATCGTTGATGACGAACCCATCAACATGGAAGTCGTGCAGGCATTTCTGGAGGAGGCGGGGTACAGCAACTTCGTCTTGATTGAAGATTCCAGCCAAGCGATGGCCACGCTCGAGCAACAGCGTCCCGATCTTCTTCTGCTCGATCTGATGATGCCGAAGCTGTCGGGATTCGATGTACTACAACAAGTGCGGGAGCATCCTAAACTCAAACACTTGCCTGTCATCATATTGACGGCATCATCAGACAATAAAGATAAATTGCGTGCACTGGACCTTGGTGCCACTGATTTCCTTGGCAAGCCGGTTGATCCGAGTGAACTCCGGCTGCGCGTTCGCAATACCCTGGCCGCCAAGGCGTATATGGATCGCCTCGCTTTTTACGACCCGCTGACCAAACTGCCCAACAGGCACCTTTTTATGGAATGTCTGGAATGGGGCTTGAAGTCGGTTAAACAGAATAGAGATAACCTGGCATTGTTGAGTATCGAGTTGGACCAATTTGACAAGGTCAGTGATACTCTGGGGCTTTTTGCGGGTGACGAAATTCTGCGACAGTTGACCGCGCGCTTCAAGGATGTCGTTAAGGGCCTCGATTTGCTCGGGCATCATGAAATCGATGAGTATGTCCCTGTTAATCTGTTTCATTTAGACGGTGGTGTTTTTACCCTGCTTCTGCATCGGCTTTCTAACGAGAGCGATGCCGCGCTGGTTGCCGAATGTATTTTGGAATCGATTCGATCGATGCTGCTTGTGGATAACAACGAAATCTACCTGACTGCCAGCATCGGTATTGCGACGTACCCCACAGAAGATGTCGACAGCGTGACAATGTTGCAGCTGGCCTCGAGTGCCAAAGATTATGCCAAGAATCATGGTGGTGACTCTTTTCAATTTTCCTCCCGACAAATAAACACCCAGTACCAGAAGCGCCTCAATCTTGAAGCCAGGCTCCGCAAAGCGATCGACCGGGATGAGTTGTTACTGTACTACCAGCCCAAGTTGGATGTTAAAACGAATGCCATTACCGGAGTGGAAGCATTGCTGCGATGGAACACCCCTGAACATGGCGTAATCCCACCGAGCAAATTTATTCCCATCGCCGAGGAAACCGGGCTGATGGTCCCAATCGGGGAATGGGTTTTGGCTCAGGCCTGTAACCAGCTGTCTGAATGGCAGCAGACCGGTATGCCCCCGATCAGTATGGCGGTGAATTTGTCTACCGCACAATTTCAGAACCAGGAAATTTTGGCTACTTTCAAACAAATCGTCCATAACAGCGGTATATTTCCCGAATTGCTGACACTTGAAGTCACCGAAAGCATGTTGCTGGAGGATATCGAAAGCAAAATTGAAATAATGAATCGTTTGAAAGGCCTTGGTCTCCAATTGTCTATTGACGATTTCGGCACCGGCTATTCTTCTTTGAGTTATCTCAGAAGACTGCCATTGGATGAGCTGAAAATCGATCGCTCCTTTTTTGTGAGTTTGTTCGAGGACACCAAGAGCCGTGCCCTGGTTTCTTCTTTAATTTATCTGTCTCGGAATATGAATCTACGCACGGTTGCCGAAGGTGTGGAGACAAAGCCCCAATTGAAGTTCCTGCAAGAAGAGGGGTGCGACCTTTACCAGGGTTATCTGTTCAGCCCACCCGTACCGCCGGAGAAAATTTCCGAGATGTTTTCTTCCTCGACCCCGAAGAGCGAGTGACATCTTTTCAACGAGAGGTTGAAATGAAACGAATTCACCCTCGGGCCAAAAGGAGACGTCCATGTCCGAGACCCGGCGGGCCGCTTCGGGGGCCCATCTTTGGGCTGGTATCTGTCGGCCGGTGAATATAACGATTGTTTCAGAAGACGCAAGTGCTGACATAACGCAGACAGACCCTTTTTACCCGGGCGACTTGCCCGGGTAAAAGATGCATGCCTTTCAGGCAGAAAAGCAGATGGCCTCGTGCAGCGACTGCTTGTTTTGCCTCCGCAGGTCGCGGAGGCAAAAGTCTGTGGCCGTCAGCGTCTGTCGAGCGAGCGAAGTGAGCGGGTGGCCAATTTAGACACGCTATGATCCATGCATGATCTTCGCATCAATTTACACAACTAAATCGGAGAAGAACCAAAAATATTTACCCTTTGGGCGGGCCGCATTCACCCATTTGCTGCGTTTCCCAGCATAGCTGGACTCTCGCCTGTTTATATGTACTTCGGTGAGTCGTCAGGGACTTGCGGTATCAAAGTTCAGCTATGCCCCTGAATGCCCTCGCTTTGCAGGATCGCACATCTGATTCATCTTCGATAGGGTGTGCGCCTTGCTAATGAACAAATGCGATTCGTGAAAAATACAGGTAAGAAAATCCCCCCGGCCCCCATTCTCTAAAGGGGGTTAGGGGGATTTTATACTGTGAAATTTGACGGTCATACAGTCAAATTACTGGCATATCTGAAATAATTTCCGTTTCAAACAAGAAAACCCATTGAATAAATTACAAAAATTTTGATGCCAGTAATTGGCATTTTTATTGCTTAAGTCCAAGAGGACTGTTTTTTATTAACCCGAATTTCAATATCACACCGAACAGAGATCATCATTTTTTGGAAAGAAAGGTAAGGCCATGATTTCCAGATTTGGTTCCGCTATTTTTAGGGCAGGGCTTTTGTGTGCGCTGATGTGTGCCCACGTTTCTGCCGGCGCTGAGACGTTACAGGGCATTACGACACCCAATGCCGATATCACCCTGTCCTTCGTGGTGCCCGGCAGGGTATCCGATGTCCTGGTCAAGGAAGGCCACATTATCGAAAAGGATCAGCTGCTCGTTCGCCTCTACGATGAACCCGAAAGAATCCAGAGTCAGCAGTTAAAAATGCTTTCGGAAGACCGCACCAAAATCCTTGCCGCCAAGGCGGAATTGGCACAGAAAAGGATCGATTTGAAAAAGGTCGCGCAGGCCCAGGCCAAAGGAGCAGCGAGTGACTGGGAAGTTGAGCATTTGAAATTAAACGTCCGAATTGCAGAGCTTTCGTTGAAGTCGGCAGTTTTGGAGCAAGAACAGTATCGGCGCCGATACGATCACGCCCAGAGCCAGTTGGCGCAAATGCGCCTTGTTGCCCCCATTGCTGGGCGTGTTGAGGATGTTACCGTCGAGGTGGGGGAATCCATTGGTTCACTTGGACCTGTCATCCGACTGGTTCAAAACGATCCTCTCTGGATCGATGTGCCGGTCCCGATGGAACAAGCCGGCAAATTGGAAATGGGGCAGAATGCCTGGGTTACCTTTCCCGGAAACCCCGTTGATGCATCGCCGAATGCTCGGATCATCAACATCTCGGCCGTTGCGGATGCCGCAAGCGATACTCTGCGGGTTCGCATCGAAGTGCCCAACCCTCTGAAGCGACCGGCAGGTGAACGTGTTGCCGTCGGCTTCTCTCCTGAAATGGAAAATAAAGAGCTCGGACAATTGAAGTCTGAGTGAGCCTCCATCTGCCGAGCGGGACGCATCAATTGCCCTTTGAGGGAGGAAAAAGCAATTTGTCTAGCGGTATGAGACTCTGACGGTAAAATGGAATTATTTATGGCTGGATCCACGGCGGGCAGATCTGTGGACAATCAAAGACCGGCAGGGCCTTTCAACGCAAAGGCTCTATCTGAATTGTTCTCATACGACGGGCCGCCGGACCGATTCCTATCCGAGTTACTCTCCACCCAGTGCCACCTGGCCAAATGTGATGCCGGGGTGGTGCTACGCCTTGGGGAAGCCAATCGCATAGAGGCCCTGGCCGCATACCCAACCCCGAATAATAACGGCAATTCCCTGAAATGGATCAGTAAAGCCGAAAAACCGTTTCGAAGGGTCATGAAAAGTGGCCAAACGGTCATTGTAAAAGAAAATTCCGCATCGGAAGGGAGTGATAAATATCAGAATTACCTGGTTGTCATTCCGATTCAAAACGACGGCGCCCTTCGTGCTGCCGCGGCCTTCCGAATCAAGGCAAGTTCCCATTATCAGCTACTACTGAGTCATGCCCGCCTGGAAACGACGGCTCTTCTGCTGGATCACCATGAGATGCGCCTGACAACGAAAATGCACCATGAGGCCATGAATCGTCTGCGGCGGGTCCTTGAAGTACTGGATACGGTCAACAAGTCAAAGCGGTTTTTGAGTGCGGCCATGGCGTTGTGCAACGAGATTTCAACCCGACTGGGTTGCAGCCGGGTCAGTCTTGGCCTTCTCGATGGCCGCAGCGTGCGGGTTCGGGCGATGAGCCATACGGATTCATTCGGCCGCGAAATGGATGTGGTTCAGGCGATTGAAGCCACGATGGAGGAATGCCTGGACCAGGATGTGGAGGTGATCCATCCCAAAGATGACGCTGCGATGTATGCCGATCGTGGATCCGCGAAGTTATCGGCATGTCATGGACCCTCCAGTATACTCAGCCTGCCGATACGCGAAGACGGGAACGTAACGGCAGTGATGACATTAGAGCGTTCGCCCGAGCAGCCCTTTAACCGATTGGCGGAAATAGAAACCCTCAGGTTGATCGGTGATCTCTGTGCACCCCGGCTATTGGAACTGAGTCGAAGTGATCGGTGGTTCGGCGCGCGCATGGCCTCTCGGGCCCGACAGCAGGTGGGGGTGCTGCTGGGGCATGAGCACACCTGGGTAAAGTTGGGCGCCGTACTGGTCTTTTTGATGGCAGTGTTTTTTACAACAGCGAAAGGGGATTACCGCATTAAAACCTCTTTTGCGTTGCAGGCCAAAAATCAACAGGTGGTCGTTGCGCCATTCGATACCTTCACCAAAAGTGTGTCGGTGGAGCCGGGAGATCGCGTTGAGGGCGGTAAGGCTATTTTGGGGACGTTAGAGACCTCTGAACTCCGGTTGAAACTGGCCGCCCTGAAAGCCGAACAGTTGGGTTATCAAAAGCAGATGGCCGCATCGATGCGCGATCGGAAGACGGCTGAAGCCCAGATCGCACAGGCGCAGAGCGACAAGGTTGCGGCGGAGATCCGTTTAATCGAAAAGAAAATCGAACAGGCAACCCTGGTATCGCCGATCACCGGCTGGGTGGTTTCTGAGGATTTGAAGCAGCAGATCGGTGCGCCAGTCGAGACGGGTAAGGTCCTGTTTGAGATTGCCGCCATCGATTCCTTAAGGGCCGAGCTGTACGTCCCGGAGTCGTCGATTGCAAACGTCGCCACCGGGCAAGAGGGAGAGTTGGCATCCGTTGGCCACCCCGATCAGAAAATTCGGTTCGTTATCGAGCGGATCAATCCCATCGCCGAGGTGGTGAACAACCAAAATGTGTTCAGGGTGCGCGCCCGTATTCTTGAAAACCTGGAATGGATGCGGCCCGGCATGGAAGGCGAAGCCCGGATATCGGCCGGGAAAAAATCCTACCTCTGGATCGCCTCCCACCGCCTTGTCAACTGGTTACGAATGAAATTATGGGTGTAATCGGGGGCCGACGTGACGATTGACCGACCCACATTCAGCGAATCCTGGTACCGCGTGTCGGAACTCATGCCGAGACTGCTGGCCACGGTTAATGTCAGCCGACAGCATTACCGAGGTGTCAGATGGTACGTTCTGCAGGATCCGGTCAATAACCGCTACTTTCGTCTGAACGCCGCCGCTTACCATTTTGCTTCAATGCTCGATGGACGACGCACCGTCAGTCAGGTGTGGCAGATCTGCATGGATCAATTTGGCGATGCCGCACCGACCCAGGGCGAGGTGATCCAGCTGCTGTGTCAGCTGCATTCCTCGAATCTATTGCATGGCAATATCGCCCCCGACGCGGAAACCCTCTTCAAGCGGCACCAAAAACGCGTTTGGCGCGAGGTGAAGGGTGCGGTTGGAAATCTGCTTTTCGTCCGCATACCGTTGTGGGATCCGGACCAGTTTCTGAACCGGTGGGTTGGTGTGGTTGGGAAAGCGTTTTCTGTGTACGGTGCGATCCTGTGGACGGGGATCATGGCCATTGGGCTGTGGTCTGTCGGTGGCCATGTCGATGCGCTGACAGCCAAAGCCTCGGGGATATTAAACCCAGAGAACCTGCCTCTGCTATACGCGGCGCTTGTCCTGGTGAAATTGTTCCACGAGATGGGCCATGCCTTTTCGTGTAAACATTTCGGGCAACAATCCGGTGCCGGGGGCGAGGTGCACCAGATGGGCGTGACTTTCCTGGTCTTCACGCCATTGCCGTATGTGGATGCTTCAAGCGCCTGGGCGCTGCGAGATAAATGGCAACGGATTGTGGTCGGCGCTGGCGGCATGTTGGCCGAGTTGGTCATCGCCGCCATTGCCGCTGTACTTTGGGTTCACACGGCCGAGGGGACCACGGTTCATGCCATCGCCTATAACGTCATGTTTATTGCCAGCATTTCTTCCCTGATGTTCAACGGAAACCCTTTTCTTCGATACGATGCGTATTACATCCTTTTGGATGTGTTAGAGATTCCCAACCTCGAATCACGATCGAAACTGTACGTCCGCTACCTGATCAAACGATACCTGTGGGGACTGCAAAAGGCCTCCGATTCGAGTCACACTGACGGCGAAAAAGGGTGGTTGATCTTCTACGCCATCGCTTCGACGGTCTGTCGCGTGGTCATTGTTGCAGCGATTGCTTTTTATCTAATGGGCATGTTTTTTTCGATAGGCATGCTGCTGGTGGCGATCCTGGTCGTCCGATGGGTGGTGTTACCACTGGGGAAGTTCCTGCACTACCTGGCGACGAGCAGCGAACTCGTCCGGTGCAGAGAACGCGCGATTTGCACCTCCGCCTTGGCTGTTTGTTTTCTTGTCATTGTTTTCGGGCTTGTTCGTATGCCGGATCGCTGCCGGGTCGAAGGGGTGGTGGAACCGCGTGACTATGCTGTCATACACGTGAAGACAGCCGGTTTTGTGCGACAATTTCTGGATTCAGGTGCCAGAATCGGATCGGACGGACCCGAATTGATCCGGGCATTCAGTCCTGAATTGGAAGCGCAACGGGATCAACTTCTCGCCGAATACCGCCGCCTTCAGGTCAATCGCCAGTCTGCCCAGACCAAAGAAGCCGCTGCCGCCCAGATCATGGATGAAAAGATTACGGCCCTGGAAGAACAGATTGAGCGGACACAGCTTAAAATAGATAATTTGGCGCCTAGATCACCCATAGCCGGGATCTGGGTGGCACCGGACATCGACCGTATCAAGGCCATGTATCTGGAACAGGGCCACCGTATCGGCGTGGTCGCCAATCTGGAAGCATTGCGTATTCGGGCTATTGCCAGCCAGAAAGTCGCCTCGAGGTTATTCGCGGACGCTAAATCGCAAGTCGATATAAGGGTCAAAGGCCGACCGGACATCGCGCTTGCCGGCCGAATCGAAACGATTATTCCGGCCGGACAGGAAAAGCTGCCATCCGCCGCGCTGGGCTATGCCGCCGGTGGATCCACACGTACCGACCTGGAAGATCCCACCGGAAGACAGGCGGCGGAACCTTTTTTTGAGATACTGGTGTTACCGTCGATTCCTGAATCAATGACACTGCGTCCCGGACAAACCATGGCCTTGCGGTTCGAGACATCTCCCAAACCGCTTTTCTTGCAAGGTTGGCGTTCTCTGCTTCAGCTTTTCCAGAAGAGATTCGAGGTCTAAGATGGAGAGTGTGGCCAGCACCACATGGCGCATGCTTTCGCAGCGCCTGGAAAGTGACGAACCGCCCCGCGGGCTGGATGCCCTGTGGCATCAGGCTGCCGGCTTTGCCGGTCGGTTAAGGCGCAGTCCGGATCGTTTTCTTCGCCAAGCAGACAACATTATAGAAATGGAGAAGGATATTCTTCACGCCTCAGACCGCAAGCTGCGTGATCTTATGGATCCCTTGCGCGATCGATTCCTCCTGGGCCGGAATACCGCGGAAGATGGCTATTTGGCCTTTGCAATCGTTTGCGAAGTTGCCGCGAGGACAGTGGGACTGCGGCCTTATCGGGAGCAGATCGCTGCTGCGCTGGCCCTGGAAGCCGGTTGCGTCGCGGAGATGGCCACCGGGGAAGGAAAGACCCTGGCGGCCACGATGCCGGCGGTGCTTGCCGGCTGGCGGGGGCGCGGTTGTCACGTCATTACGGCCAATGATTACCTCGCCGAGCGGGACGCCGAATTAATGATGGCCATCTATCGGTTTTGTGGTCTGACCGTGGGGTGTATTACCCAGGGAATGGAACCGGCTGAACGCAAGCAGGCCTATAATGCGCACATTACCTACTGCACCAACAAAGAGGTTGCCGCTGATTTTCTGCGTGACCGCCTTCTTCTTGGCCACTCTCAGGGGTTGCCGTCGGTGCTACTCGCAAAGATGACTGGCAGCCGCGGGGCTCGAGTTGACCGGTTGGTCCTGCGCGGGCTGGAGTGCGCTATTGTCGACGAGGCTGATTCCGTGTTCATCGATGATGCGGTGACCCCGTTGCTGATTTCGGGAGATGCGCCCAATCAAGAACACATGCAAGCCTACAAACAGGCAGCGCTGTTAGCCGGTGCACTGGATCCTGCGACCGATTTTCGGATTGACCGCCGCTATCGCGACGTCCATCTGACTCCGGCCGGCAGACAACGCCTGGCAGAGATGGCAGCACCCCTTGGGGGATTGTGGGCCGGCCGGCGGCGCCGGGAAGAATTGGTTTCACAAGCCCTTTCCGCCGTGGCGTTCTTTATCCGGGACAAGCAGTACGTCGTCGATGAGGACAAGGTGGTCATTGTCGACGAGTTCACCGGAAGACTCATGCCCGACCGAACCTGGCGCGATGGGCTTCACCAGGCGGTCGAAGCCAAGGAAGGGCTCGAAATAAACCTTCCCAAAGAAACATACGCCAGAATCAGCTTCCAGCGATTTTTCCGCCTCTATCGGAAACTGTCCGGAATGTCGGGTACGGTGGCCGAAGCACAGACGGAATTGTGGGGGATCTATCGATTGCCGGTGATTCCTATCCCGACCCATCGTCCCTGCCGCCGGATAGTCAAGCCGGATCGTGTGTTCACGACGGCTGCGGACAAGTGGAAGGCTGTGGTCGCAGAGATTGACGCCGTTCACCGGATCGGGCGCCCGATTCTGGTTGGCACGGGCGGCATTCGGGAAAGTGAATACTTGAGTGACCAGCTGAAAGCCACCGGTTTGCCGCACCGGCTGCTGAATGCTATGCGGCAATCGTCTGAAGCCCAGGTTATTGCCGGCGCCGGTAAAAAGGGCCGCATAACCGTTTCCACGAACATGGCCGGTCGTGGAACGGACATCCGTCTGGGTTCTGGGGTAGCGGAATTGGGGGGCTTGCATGTCATCGCCACCGAACGTTTCGATGCCCGGCGCATTGACCGTCAGCTCTTCGGCCGCTGTTCCCGACAGGGCGATCCCGGGAGCGCACAGGCTTTCATCAGCCTGGAAGACGAACTCATTCAGAAGCATACCCGTATGATTGCATTTGCCCTTAGGCGATTGTTTTGTTATAATAACAGGGAGATATCATCGATTTTATGGCGGCGTTTGGCTGACGCACTACAGTGCCGCGCCGAACGTATTTCCTTCCGAATGCGAAGGGATGTTCTCTCCGCAGACAACTGGCTTGACCAACACCTTGGATTTGCAGCCAATGACATTTAGATGGGGAAAAATGAATTACATGCTGGGCATGCATAAAAATCTCATATCGGGCCTATTTACTGTTCTCATTCTCTTGGGCAATGTTTGCGTTGTGAATGCCGAGGCCGATCACCTCGTGTCAAATGCCGGCATCGTGGGTGATATCGGCGATGGCCAGTCACAGCCGATGGGAGAGCGGTTTACTATCCAGGTGGCCGCCTATAAAACGCTTCCAGAAGTCGAAAAGGGTTTCTCACGTCTTAGAGATAAGGGGTGCGACCCGTTTTGCCGGCGTGAGGATATAAATGGGAAGGGAAAATGGTATCGCGTCTATATCGGTAACTACGCGAATAGGGAAGAGGCCCGCCAAGCCGCTGCGCACCTGGTGCAGAAGGATGTTGTCGATGAATACATGCTCAAGAAATTGAGCGAAAATGGGGATTATATTTTTACTGCTGATCTGAAGACAGGAGAAAAGAGGGCACTGGTAGAAATCCCCGAATCCGGTCAGGTTTCAGAAGATTCCCCGGTGAGGCCAGCAGAATCTCCACCCATTGCCGCTATGAAACAAGCGCCGAATTCCGGATCCCGACCCGAGTCGTTCAAGGGTGCGGTGACAAAAATGACACCCGTCCAGCTGTCCCTTATCGATGCCATCCGCTACAGCCTGGAAGGGAACCGGGAAATCGGTGTTGTTGCCTACGGACCGCAACAAGCGCAGGAAGATGTCAAAGACGCCCAAGCGGTATACGATCCGCTGCTGTTCTCTGACATGACACTTCGCCGCGATCCGAACCTTGAATCCAGCGTGGTTGATATAGTTACCGAAGATCGGGGGAACACCAGGACCGGCATCAGAAAACCGTTTGCGACAGGGGGAAGTGTGTCAGCCTATCTTGAAACTCGATATGGCGATCTGAACAATGCTGAATTCGATCGGGTTTACAAACACGTTTTTTCTCCAACCCTCGAAGTACGGCAACCGCTATTGAATAATTTGGGTGCAAAAAAAGAAAAGACTGCCATCAAAATCGCCAATTACCAGGAGAGTATTTCTAATGAGGATTTTCGTCAGAAAGTCATCGAGGTCGCGATCAAGGTTGCCCAGGTCTACTGGAAACTCTATCAGTTCAGAGAGCTGATTGCGGTCAACCGGCAGAACCTCGAGATGGCCGAAGAGGTCCATCGCCGTGAATCCGAGCGTCTTGCCAGGGGCATCACACAACAGTTGGATGTCGCACGCGCACGCAGCAATGTCGAAGTGCGCCGCAGCAACCTGTTACGATCTCAGGAGGAATTTCAGGTGGCTATGGATCGGCTAAAACTACTCTTGAATTGGAATCAGTTGCGAATCAATTCGGACTATGAGGTCATCCCCATTGAACCACCGCAGACAGCGCCGATTAACCTGGACGAAATGGAAGCCATTGAAACCGCTCTCAAGTACCGTCCGGAGATTCAGAAAGCCAAGCAGGAGTTCAGGATTTCTGAGGCTGATGAAGCGCTGGCCGCGCACCTGCGTCTTCCGAAGCTCGACGCTTTCGGGCGTTACGGTCTGACGGGTTATGGACAAGATTTTGGTGAGGCGGTAGACGATGTCTCACTGAACCAGGACGATATTTGGGAGGTCGGTGTCAATTTTACGTGGGCGATCGGCAACCGGTCGGTCAATGCCCAATACCGGAGGAAAAAGCTTGAGCGCTTACAGGCCGATGCACAGGTGAAACGCCTCGAGGATGATATCAGACTGGACGTAAAACAAGTATTTCAGCGTTTAGCAACCACCATTGGCGAAATCGAAGCCACCCGATTGGCGCGGGAAGCAGCCGAAAAAGTGGTGGAAGGAGAATTCGCCCGATTCGATATTGGCCAGACGAGCAACCTGGAACTTCTGCGTGCTCAGGATCTGTATGCGTTAACGAGCCGCAGTATGTATCGTGCGATCACGGACTATAATATCGCGTTGCACGAGTTATCGCGCGCCCAGGGGATTCTGCCCGAGGGTGTTACCATAGAAGAGGCCAGAAGGTAAGTCGTACCCATCCAAAGATGGCCTTCTTTTGTGCTTTATTTCCCGCAGGTTTCCGGCTGCGCCCGACGATGAGTCCGCCTCGGCAAATTGAAAGGGGACAATGGGCCCATCGATGTAAATAAAAATTAGGACCGTATAAATAATTAAAGCAGTGGGTTGAGAATTATTTCTTTACCCACTGCTTTATATATGTAGCAGGATCTTTTCAGAGTTAAGGGATTATCGTCTTTATGGAACCCTGAACCTCTGAATTTTGAACCCATGAGCCCTGAACTCTTGCCCCCCGACTCCTTCCTATAGACCTGAGAGCCCCCACAAGACTGAATCCATTTTCAGGAATTTGACCTTATCGCGCCATGGAGGCATAGATGCCTCGGGAATCGTGGCATGCGTTTGAAATACTGCAATATCATGGGTTCAGGATTATGCGCTATACACACGTATTTAAAAAGGTTATTGTGCTTGCTAATAATAATACATTCCGTTAGTCGAACGTTTTATTGACAACGACTGTAACACAGTTGCAAGTGATTTTTTAGCCCGCCAATAAGCGCAAAATACTCTGTTAATTGGGGCGTAGAATTATGGAAAAAACCAGTTCGATCGCAAGAGACGTATTACCCCAAAATAGGCCTGTCGATATCTTCATCAGACTCGGTGTCCTGGCCGCGGTTCTTGCCGGGTGCTTTCAAATACTCAGGCCCTTTATCTCTATGATCATCTGGGGAATCATTATCGCCGTGGCAACATATCCCGTGTACGAGAAGCTCAACACCAAGCTGGGAGATCGCCGTAAGTTGGCCGGTGCCGTCATAACGCTTTGCGCCCTTCTGATCATTATTTTACCAGGTGTCTATCTGGCCGTTTCCAGTGGAAATAGCGTTTACGATCTATCTGTAAAACTTGAGTCCGGTGAACTGAAATTACCGCCTCCGCCGGAAGAGGTTGGTAATTGGCCCGTAATCGGTGAGTCGGTAAAAAATGTGTGGCAAAAGGCTTCTGCCAACCTCGAACCGACTTTAGTGAAATTAAAGCCGCAGTTGGTCGCACTTGGAAAATGGCTGTTGAAAACAGCCATCAATATCGCCAAAGACCTATTGATATTTGCCGTCTCGATCATTATTGCCGGTATCCTCCTGATTTCAGCCCCAAAAGGTGTAGAGATGACCAAGAGCCTGTTTCGGCGTCTGGTCGGAGACCGCGGGGATGAATTTATTGATATTACGGTAAAAACGGTTCGCAGCGTGGTCAAAGGAATATTGGGTGTTGCTCTCATACAGGCCCTGCTGGCAGGATTGGGGTTCGCTGTGGCCGGAGTTCCCCATGCCGGACTGTGGGCATTCATATGTCTATTTCTGGCTATGATCCAAATTAGTATCGGTTTGGTCGTCGTTCCCATCATCATCTATGCATTTTCGGAGATGAGCACCCTAACAGCCGTCATTCTCACTGTCTGGCTCGTGTTGGTGACCATTGCGGACGGGCCTTTGAAAGCGGTCCTGTTGGGTAAGGGAGCCCCGGTGCCCATGACGGTCATTTTTCTCGGGGCCATCGGAGGGTTTATTGCTTTCGGATTTCTGGGCCTTTTTATCGGTGCCGTTATTTTGTCGGTTGGTTATAAATTATTTGAACTCTGGCTGAAGTAGAGTGTCTGTTGAGAGCTAAATCGTATTTTGATCATCATCCTAACCCGCAAACAGCTCATGATATTTTTATGTAAATCAATTTATATGAATACACCCTTCTACTCTGAACCGGGAACGCAGAACTTGGTATCTCTGGGGGCCATGATTCAGGGGTTCAAGGTTCAAAGCTGGAAAAGGATTCCGTACCCTGTTGCTGCTGACCGGAACGACGGGGAACTGGTTGGTGACACGGATCGAGGGGCCGCCAAGGGGGCTATCGTCGGGGGGATTGCAGGAGATGCCGGGAAAGGTGCCGCCGCCGGCGCTGTCGGTGGTGCCCTGATCGGCGGGATGCAGCGACGCCGACGTTGAGGCAGCCACGTATCGTAGAAGAAAAGGAAACATCATGCCCTGCATGTTTAACAATGGTCCAGGGGCTACCCGACAAGAGATGGGGCAGACTTACGGGTGAAGCTTCGATAGGATACGATTAATGCTGGTTGTTTAAAGATTGGCGGAATCGTTCTATCATCGGCAGCGTTCTTTTGTTCCCCAAGTTTAAAGTTTACGCGCACATCGGGGCGTGCTTGTCGACCCCAAAAGGAATGTAGCGAAAACGCAATATTAGGATGGCAGACAATGGCAAACTCGATTTTATCAGGTGACGTTTTGAACTACTTTTCGTCCCTTTCTCAATGGTTCGGTGAGAATCTTTTTAATCTGACGGGTGTTTATCAGATCGGGGCCATTGGCGCTGCTTATCTGGTTTCATGGATCTTTGCAGAAAAGATTCGGCAACACTTTGAAAAAGATATCGAGAAAGTTAAGGCCCATGTTCGGTTTGTATTGAGCCCGGCCCATTTCGCAATTATACTCAAGTATATTCTTTGGCTGTTGCTTGTTTGGTTCTGCCATGTTCTTTTCAAAAATTTCTCTACGCAGGCCGACCTTTTACAAATGAGCCTCAATTTTATAGGGGCCCTGTTGGTCATCCGCTTCGCCTATTTTTACATAAAGAGTACATTCTGGACACGTACTATCTACGCGATTTGCCTGATCATTATATCTCTGCAGATATTCAAATTGTGGGAACCGACCGTTGACTTGCTTGGCAGTATGACGATCCAGTTAGGGTCATTGCGTATCTCTATTTGGGGTATAATCGAAGCGCTCTTTACTTTCATTCTGCTGTGGGCGTTAGGGAACGCGGTCAACCGCTTTATCGCCCACAGGTTGGCCACTTCCACCCAACTGACTTACTCGGATCGAACGTTGATCCAAAGGGTGGTCAAGGCTGCAACAGTGGTTATAGTGATTTTGATCTCTTTGAAAGCGGCCGGGGTCCATCTGGCAGGAATCGTTGTCACGGGAGGGGCGATCGGCTTTGCCGTCGGCATCGGGCTGCAGAAAATCGGATCCAATCTGGTAAGCGGGATTATGCTGCTCATAGCCAAACCTATCCGCAAGGGCGATGTGATTGGTTTGGAGAAAAAGTTTTTTGGCTCTCAATACGGATGGATCGTTCGAATCGGCTTAATATACGTTGAGGTGGCCACGCGAAACGGAACATTAGAGCTCATTCCTAATGAGATCTTTGTGACGCAAAAAATAGAAAATTTATCTTTCAGCGATAACCTTGTACGCCTTACGATCCCGCTCGGGATTTCCTATGAATCTGATTTAAGCAGGGCGCTCACTTTTGCTGTCTCAGCCGCCTTGAGCATTGACCGTGTTTTGAAAAGCCCGGATCCGAAATGCGTTGTAAAGGAATTCGGTGACAGCACTGTCAATCTGGAGTTGCGCTTTTGGATCAACGATCCCCAAGATGGAATTACCAATGTCAAGAATGCGGTCCTCTTGAAGGTGTGGGACAGCTTTCATGAAACCGGGATCGTATTTGCATTTCCGCAGCGTGATCTGCATCTTAAAAGCGCTCTGCCGATGAATTTATTGAAAGAAAGTCCTAATCCAGTCGTGAAAGATATCCCGACGAATGAATGACGAAAGTTCAGACACAATAAAGATAATGATATAAAACAGGACACAAGCTATTAAAACGGACATTGCATATCATTTGACAAAAATGATTATTGAGGGGTAAGGCAAAGAGAGGTTTCAGGGTTCATAGGGTCAATGAGAAATTCTATCTGATCAAGTATCTAAAATTTCACAATTTTACTCATAGGGTAGAAAAGATTTCATCGCGCGTGAAATATTCGGGCTAAGGAGTTAATTACCATCGATAATTGACAAGCTCTCACAGAGTGGCAATTTATTGTCCGTACTCAATTCGTTTAATTCGTCTGTAAACCAACGATATTCAGGGCGGTATAAACAATTCGAGCCATACTTTGGGGAGCGTGGCGTGGCCGGAGGAGATTGCTATAAGCGGTGCACTCTACGGCCCATGTCCGCAAAATGTCAAGCAAACAAAAAAGAAGGAGGCAGTACAATGAAAAGATTGACAGTGTGGGTGCTGGTAATTGGATTGGTCATGTGTGGCATGGCATTTGCCGGAGAAGCGAAGAAGCCCGATGGGACCCTCAAGCTCTCGGAGGGGCAGGTGGCCGCGGGCATCGGTTGGAACTGGGGAAAGGGTGTCCTCAGCGTCGACGGAAAGGAGCGTCCCTTTAAGGTCAAGGGCATCTCGGTGGGTGACGTGGGGATCAGCGAAGCCATGGCCGAGGGCAATGTCTATAATCTGAAGAACGTGGCCGATTTTGACGGAATCTATGCGGCGGCTTCAGCGGAGGCCACGATGGTGGAAGGTGCCGGCACCACCGTTATGAAAAACGATAAGGGCGTAGAGATCCATCTTCTACCAAAGACAAAAGGAGCCAACCTGAAGCTTGCGGCAGAGGGAGTTAAGTTAACTCTGGAATAGACAAAGTGACATAGGGGTTTTTCTGTAAACCCGTCCCTCGTTTCCCCTGGTTCCAAGGGGGAAACGAGGGTCACTGAAACTGCCAGCGAGTCAGGGAGCGGTGGTCCCCAAAAACGGGACAATGTGTTAAGCTCTGGGTATCCTCACCTCAACCGCTAATGATAACAAAAGTTCAGAGGGGCTTTTTTTAGGACATTTCCGAATCTTTCAGCAGGACTATAAAACCTATTTGGCTTTTTACAGTTTGAAGATTGCCAGTCCCCCCTATCCATGTCTCCCATATCCAAGTCGCACCGCCATCGCATAATCCTTTTTCTTACATTGAAAAGCGGGTCGTCGCTGAGACCCACGATTCATTAGAACAAGATTAAGAATTAATAATAGTGGGTGGAAAGATGGAGGGAAAGAAGTATAAATAGGGGAAAAATAAAAGGCTTAAATTTTCGTCTAAGCCTTTGGTTTGTTGTGGTAGCGGGGGCTGGATTCGAACCAACGACCTTCGGGTTATGAGCCCGACGAGCTACCAGACTGCTCCACCCCGCATCAATTTTGCGGTCTGGAATATAACGGTCTCACCGCGGTATGTCAAGAGACTTCAAAAATTAAATCGGTTCCATCCATTTTTTTATGACGATATATATCTGTTTTTTCGATTCGTCAGAATTGGTGTGCACCAACACTTGTTTAGTGCGACTGGTATGACCGGAGAGGATTTCTAAAGCGGTTTTGGGCAAACCAAGGCTTTTTGCCAGAAACTTGATACACAATCGGTTGGCTTCACCGGCCACAGGGGGTGCCGTCAGTTTGATCTTGAGTGCATCCCCGTGGGGGCCGACGATCGAATTTCTCGATGATCGGGGCTGAACAAAAACCTTTATGACCAATCCTTTTGGATGAGGGTGAATGAGGTTCATTCGGTGTCTGATTATGGCAGTTTCCGGGCGATGAAATCACGCAGGAACTTGGGTGGACGGGTAACCTTGCCGTCGGGTGTGACGAAGGGATGCTTGGTGTAACCTTCGGCAACCAAATCGATTCCGTCTTCGCACAGCACCCGGTAATCAAATTTCATAGCGCCCTTTACGGCAGTGTCGAGGGTCGTTTCAATGATTATCGCATCATCGTATCGGGCGGGAGCCAGATATTTGCAGTACGCCTCGGCCACCGGCAGCAAAATTCCTCTGTCTTCGATTTCGCGATAGGTCATACCCAGAGCCCGAAAAAGTTCCGAACGCCCGATCTCAAACCATCGCAGATAGTTCGCATAGTACGCGTACCCCATGCGGTCCGTATCTCCGTATCGAACACGGCACGAGGTTCTATTGGTCAGCATGCAGGGGGTCCTTCCAGGTATTGTCGCGATTGAGTTCCTTCCAAAAACAATCATGAAATTCGCAGGCTAGGCCAAATCCTTTAGTACTGGCTCGATCTTGGCTTTCAACTCATCGTAGGTGTATGAGACCGGAAACTGAGGGTATTCCTTTTTGACGTTTTCCGGAGGGCAATAGAGAAACCCGTGATCGGCCGCTGTCAGCATGGTGATGTCGTTGTAAGAATCCCCGATAGATATGACGGTGAAGTTCAGATCTTTCAGGGCGTTCACCGCTCTGAATTTGCTGTCTTTTTGGCGCAGGTTGTAATTGAGGATGGTGCCCTTTGCATCGACTGTCAGGTGATGGCAGAGCAGGGTCGGCCAACCGAGTTTATCCATCAATGGCCGGGCAAATTCGATATAGGTATCAGACACGACGATGACCTGGGTCTTTGCGCGCAGCCAGTTCAGGAAGGCGTTGGCGCCCTCCAGGGGTTGCATCGTTGCAATGACATCCGTTATATCTTTGATTTTGAGCCCGCTATCATTCAGGATGGCCAGACGCTTTTTCATTAGAACATCGTAGTCGGGGATATCGCGAGTGGTTAACCGGAGTTCGGCGATTCCGGTTTTTTCGGCCACGTTTATCCAGATTTCGGGAGTAAACACACCTTCCAGGTCAGTGCAGACTAAGTGCATGGCAGGCCTCATTTGGTATTTGAAATGTCGATGGAAGTGAAGTTGATAATGTAAGAAATTTCATTTCCGCCTGGTGTTTTAAATCGCCGTTATCAGGGGAATCGCGGTGTCCCGTATGGATATCCCAAAGTACTCAGTCATCGATAGCCTTCTTCTATCAACGGGGTACTAAGCATCGTAGTATTCGTCTTCGATCCTGATCATGATCGGTCTGGCACTGACAACATCCAGGGACGCAATGTCATTCAAGGCTTGAAGTGCCGATGCCTCTTTGGCGGTATGGGTCAACATCACGAGCGGAACCGATCCGTTCATTTTGCGGCCTTTCTGGTAAGCCGTCTTTATGCTGATTCCGTATTTTCCGAGTATGCCTGCAATTGTCGACAGGACACCGGGTTTGTCGAGAGCCGAAAACCGCAGGTAGTAGTGGGTGATGATGTCACTTATCGGCCTGACCGGAATCTTGCGAA
The DNA here is from genome assembly GCA_963848135.1 of uncultured delta proteobacterium. Classification (GTDB taxonomy): domain Bacteria; phylum Desulfobacterota; class Desulfobacteria; order Desulfobacterales; family SG8-13; genus JARFQH01. Next base: position 515,375 of record CAWKCK010000002.1, on the reverse strand, counting down.
TTTGGTTGGGTTGAAAAGAGAGCAGGGGAACCCGTGCGGTGGTGCCCGCGATTATATTCCGGCTGATATCAACCAGGTCCGCCACCACGGCACTGGCCGTTGGCATCATTCCCGCGCCGCGGCCATAGAGCATTATTTCACCCGCGGCATCGGCAGAAACCGTAATGGCATTCAGGGTTCCGTTGACGTTGCTGAGCATGTTGTCAACCGGGATCATGGTTGGATGAACCCTGGCCTCAACGGCGTTGTCCTTGAATTTGCTGATAGCCAACAGTTTGATTTTGTATCCGAATTGGCCCGCAAACTCGATATCCATGGGCGTGATATGTGATATGCCTTCCGTGTAGACGTCGTTCAGGTTTATTTCCATGCCGTAAGCCAGCGCGGAGAGTATGGCGATTTTGTGGGCCGTATCGCGGCCCTCGATATCCAGTGCCGGGTCGGCTTCCGCGTAGCCCTTGGACTGGGCTTGCGCCAAGGCTTCCTCAAAAGGGCGGCCATCGTCGGTAATCTTCGACAGAATGTAGTTGCAGGTACCATTCAGAATGCCGATCATGGCTTGGATTCGGTTGCCCACCAGAGATTCCCGCAGCGTTTTGATGATGGGCATGCATCCGCCCACGCTGGCTTCGAAAGCAAGATCGACCCCTTTTTGGGTGGCAGCCGAGAAAATGGCGTTGCCGTGAGCGGCCAGCAGGGCCTTGTTGGCCGTAACGATCTGTTTACCGTTTTCGATGGCCGCGAAGATAAACTCCTTGGCGACGGTTTCCCCACCGATCATTTCAACCACTATATCGATATCCGGGTCGTTGATGACGTCCCTGGCATCGGTTGTCAGAACACCGGCCTCAAATCGGATGCCCCGATCCGTGGTAATATCGATGTCTGCGACCCGTTTGAGCCTAAGGGCCGCACCAACGCGCGCGCTGATCAAATCTTTGTTGTCCATTAAAATCCGGGCAACACCGGCACCGACGGTGCCGCATCCAAGCAGGCCAATGTTGATGTTATTCATGTAGGCAATCCTGTCTTGCGAATTGAATTTTTAACGCGAATATATCACACCCGGCATAATCGGAGACTTCCGTTGCCGTATTTCGATGGCCCGGTTCAGGGCCGGCAGGTGATCATGATAGTCAAACCTAAAGTTACTGCATAATATTTCGAATACCCCGAACCGCTTGGTTTATCCGCAGTTTATTTTCTATAAGGGCGAAGCGGACGTATTCGTCGCCATATTCACCGAAACCGAGACCGGGTGAAACGGCAACCTTGGCTTCCTTGACCAGAAACTTCGAGAATTCGACCGATCCCATGCTGACGTAACTTTCCGGAATCTTACCCCAGACAAACATGGTGCCCTTTGGACTGCGAATGTTCCAGCCAACCCGCTCCAGGCCTTGGATCAGCGCATCCCTGCGTTCCTTGTAAATGAGCCGGATATCCTCCACGCAGTCCTGGGGTCCGTTGAGGGCAATGATAGAGGCAATCTGGATCGGCTGAAAAATACCGTAATCGAGATAACTCTTGATCCGCCGCAGGGCGGCCACAATTTCCGGATTGCCTACGCAGAATCCGACCCGCCAACCGGGCATGCTGTAGCTCTTGGAGAGGGAGTAGAATTCAACCCCGACGTCTTTGGCACCTTTTACCTGTAGGAGGCTGGGGGCTTTGTATCCGTCGAAAGTCAATTCGGCATAGGCGAAATCGTGGATGAGCATGATGTCGTTCTCTTTGGCGAAGTCGACCAGCTTTTGGAAGAATTCGATTTCAACGACCTCGGTGGTTGGATTGTGCGGATAGCTGACGATCAGGATTTTCGGTCGCGGCCATGTCTGGCGTGTCGCGTGCTGCAAATTGTGGAAAAAGTCCTCGCCCGGCCCCAGGGGAATCCCCCGAACGTCCCCACCGGATATGATGGTTGAATAGGGATGTATCGGGTAGGTCGGGTTGGGTGTAAACACCACGTCTCCAGGTCTGATCGTCACCAGAATCAGATGGGAAATGCCTTCTTTGACGCCGATGGTCACAATCGCTTCGTTTTCATGATCTATGTCAACGTCGTATCGGCGCTTGTACCAGTCGGCGATGGCCATCCTCAGCTTGGTTATCCCCATTGAGGCAGAATACCGGTGGTTATGCGGCTTTTGAGCGGCTTCAACGAGCTTGTCAACAATGTGCTGGGGAGTTCCCAGATCGGGGTTTCCCATACCCAGGTCGATAATGTCCTCACCGCTACGCCGGGCTTCCATTTTTATGGCGTTAACCTGGGCGAAGATGTACGGAGGCAGACGATCCAGTCTGGCAAATTCGCTCATTGCTTAAACCTTTCAACCTTTAATGTTTACGGTTCGATATATGGGCATCAAATCGGAAGTTGGCACTGGAATCGTCATGCGAAAGGATGGTGGCAATCATTGATCCGCACTGGCAAAAACAGACATTCTATCCCTTGACTTCCATTTTCTTTTTGGACACTCTCAATAGTGCCATCGATGAAATTTCCAGACGCTGGCAATACGCTGGTAAGATATGTAACTGTAAATTTTTACATTATTCATAAGGTGATGTCAAAAAATAAGTTTTGACTTTTCACACGATTCCGTCTAAATACTCAATTTTGTGAGAATTTTTCATAAAACTCCGGGAGAAGACCATGGCAAAATCACTGACTTATGCCGATGCCGGCGTGGATATAAATAAGGCCGGGCGACTGGTCGATCAAATCAAAGATATTGCCGGCCAGACCTCGAGATCGGGTGTACTCGGTGAAATCGGCGGTTTCGGCGCCCTTTATTCGCTAAACATGGCCAATGTCGAAAACCCGGTATTGGTCAGCTCTACCGATGGCGTTGGAACAAAGCTGAAAATCGCCTTCATGATGGACAAGCACGATACCATCGGCATTGACCTGGTCGCCATGAGCATTAACGATATTGCCGTGCAGGGCGCCCGGCCGCTTTTTTTCCTCGACTACCTGGCCATGGGAAAACTCGATGACCACCGGGTGACCCAGATTGTCAACGGAATCGCAGAGGGCTGTAAACAGGCCCGATGCTCTCTTATCGGCGGTGAAACGGCAGAAATGCCGGGAATATATCAGCCAGACGAATATGACCTGGCAGGGTTTGCCGTTGGAATCGTGGACAATACCAAGATCATCGACGGTTCGGGTGTTCACGTGGGTGACAAAATCATCGGTATTGCATCCAACGGGCTGCACAGCAACGGGTATTCCTTGGTCAGAAAAATCTGTTTCGACCTGTTGAAACTGAATTGTTCTTCGCATGTTGACGAACTTGGCGGTCCGTTGGGGCCTGAGTTGATCAGACCGACCAAAATATATTCTGAAACCATCCGGCATCTGACCCGTGATTTACCGATTCAGGGGCTGGCGCACATTACCGGTGGGGGAATTGAAGAGAACATCCTGCGCATGACACCCAGAGCCTGCCAGGTTGTCCTACAGCGGCGCAGTTGGGAAATTCCACCCATCTTCGATTTTCTCCAGAAAGCCGGTAACATCAGTGATGACGAGATGATGCGAACGTTCAATAATGGTATCGGGTTAGCGGCGATCGTACCGGAGAAGGCGACCATCGAAGTTTTGTCGCGCCTTTCCGCGCTGAACGAGAAGGCCTTTGTCATCGGTGAGGTGGCCGAGTGCCAGAGTCCGGAAATCCGTTGTCAGTGGATATAAGGCGAGGGGTTGTCGATCAGCGGTGCGAGGAGGAAGGCACCCTTTCCCGGTCCGTCATATTGCGCCCGTTTCTCTTTTGGGTCGCCAGAGGTCACGTGGATCACGGGCTCTGCCGGAATTGAAGTGCCGCGCGACACGTTACGGGCAGGCACCGGAAAAAAATCCACGGGTTGATAAAAATTGATCGTTCTCGGCGTTGAAACATCCTGCGACGAAACCGCAGCGGCGGTAGTTGTCGATGGCCACCGAATATTGTCCTCGGTCGTTTCCTCTCAAATTGCCATTCACCGGCCCTTTGGTGGTGTGGTTCCTGAACTCGCTTCACGCAAGCATATAACGTCTATATTACCGGTTTATCGCCAGGCGCTCAGGGATGCCAACGTGTCTGAGGACCAGGTCGATGCGCTGGCGGTTACCCAGGGGCCCGGGCTAATCGGTTCGTTGCTGGTTGGCTTCTCGTTTACAAAAGCCATCGCTATGGTTCGCGATATTCCATGGGTCGGTGTCAGCCACCTGAGTGGACACCTCAATTCTGTATTTCTGGAGAAAGATCCGCCAGCCTTCCCATTTGTTGCGCTCCTGGTATCCGGGGGGCACACGGCATTGTACCATGTCAATTCTCACACGGAATTCGAAACCTTGGGCCAGACGCGGGACGATGCCGCCGGGGAAGCTTTCGACAAGGTGGCCAAGATGCTCGGGTTGGGCTATCCGGGCGGCGCTGTTATATCAGCGCTTGCTGCGCAAGGCGATCCGGTAAAAATTCGCTTTCCAAGGTCGTATTTGGACAAATCGCGTTATGATTTCAGCTTCAGCGGGTTGAAGACAGCAGTCAATCGTTACATTCAAGACCACTCGCAGGACCTGCACCATCGAGTAGCTGATATCGCTGCGAGTTTCCAGGATGCAGTTATTGATGTTTTGTCTTATAAGATTATTGCGGCAGCGACGTCAAAGAGATGCAACAGAATCGCCTTGGTTGGTGGTGTTGCGGCAAACGAACGCTTGCGGTCAGTCGTGATCGCCGAAGCTGAAAAGCAGGGGATTATTGTGCACGTTCCTTCTCTTAAGTTCTGCGGTGATAATGCTGCCATGATAGCCGCCGCGGGATACCATCTTCTCGAGGCGGGCATGCGCGGCGACATTGGCGATGACGTTTACTCCCGGCAGGTTGCAGGACTTTGACAAATTGCGCTTGACCCATGTTTCATGCGATTGGCCGCCGCATAGTGTGATGCCGGCGCACCGAAAGTTCGGTGGCAGGGCTATGCGGAATCGGGAAGCATCGCGGGGGGAATTACGTTCACCCATGTGAATTGCGCCACGCTTTCCCCACCGGCAGCAGCGGTGCGGCTATTGGTAGCCCAGGTATTTCATTTTCAATTGCAGGATCCGGTTGACCGATGCGATCCCTTTGTGCCGCAGCGCTGCGTCATCCGTTATTTGCTTGAGGATAAATTCGTACGCTGCCTGGATGTCAGGGCCTTTGTGACAGATAAGGGCCATGTCGATATCAGCCCTAAGAATCTGCATTATGACCGTTTCGATGTCATAGTGCTTTTTTATGGCACCCATGTCCAGGTCATCGGTCATGACCACGCCCTTATAGCCGAGTTCCTTCCGCAAGAGATCTCCGGCAATGACCGCTGAAAGACTCGCCGGCCAATCGGGGTCGATGCGCTTGTAGAAAATATGCGACAGCATCATCCCGGCGACCTGGCAATCGATAGCGTCTTCAAAGGGAACCAGATCCGACTTTTTCAGGGTGTCGATATCAACATCAAGTGTTGGCATATCTTCATGGGAGTCGAGAACCGTTCGCCCGATGCCTGGAAAATGTTTGGCAACAGCCATGATGTTGCGTTGCTGAAAGTGTTCGATGACCCGGCAACCCATCCGGGATACCCGTGCCGGATCGGCACCATAGCTCCTTGATGCCATAATGCTGGAGATATCCTCTGGAGCCACATCCATTACCGGCGCCATATTCATGTTGACACCGGCGGAGCGCAATTCGGCTGCCGTAATGCGGACAAATTCGGCGGCGTCCGCTTCGTTTTTCATTTGAGAGGCACCCGGGAGTTGGGTAAACGGTTTTTTTAGCCTGGCGACATCACCACCCTCTTGATCTATGGCGATGCAAAGGGGCGGCTGACCCGACCGATGGCCGCATCGCTGAATATCTGCGCAGAGGTTCTGCAATTGTCGCGGATCGAGGATATTGCGGGTAAAGAGAATAACACCACCGACCTGAAGCTGTTCGATAAGGAATTGCAGGTCGCTGTTGAAAGCCGTGCCGTCAAAGCCGACCATCAGTCTTTGACCGGCAAGTTGCTGGTCGCTCAAGGGTTTAGCCATCATAGATCCTCTTTTCCGCTGGTGCATCACTGTTAATTCCGTTCAAGATCGGGGCCGCTGAATGATGACAGATATCTTAAGACAATAAATACAGTATGTTAACATTTGATAAAAAGTAAAGCAAGGCAGCATGATATCATAATGTATTTTTGAATCAGCCTGTGATATCTGTTGAAATAAGGTTATGACATCACCAGGCGGATTTCGACTCGGGAGCAGCATGAAAGGAAAGATAGAATATTATTTATTGGAGTTACCCTGTATTTTAATTTTGATTGTTTTTGGTTTTTTAATGGAGTTTTTAATCGAAGCGCCTTTTATCGTCATGTGCACCCTTGACCGTTTTTTTTCTAAGCGCAAAAAACGGAAATTATTTTCTGATCAACCAAATAACTAAGGGTGCACCCAGAACAGCGGCCAGCACCGTAAGGCCGGGCAGGGTGAAATAAGGAGTATACCAGGGAGATTGGTTATCGCGCGCTTTTACAACTTCGCGCATAAAAAGGTTGCCGAGGGTGATGGCAACCAGCAGGGTGCAACAAAGGATCAATAAGTTCTTCAACAATCCCATGTCATATTTTCCACTGATGCATAACCGGGGTTGGGGATCGGATTTGTCGTCCACGGGCTTTCAGTCAGCCGCCGGTCGTTATGAAAATCGGCGGATCGACCGATGGCTGTGTAGCGGTTTATTGCGAAAATAGCCCTTGTAGTTCAAATCGATACCTGTTAGTAAATAAGATTTGCACGCAACATATCCAATCGGAGGCTAACGATCGTTATGGGGAGTGAATCTATACGCAGCGACACCACATGCCTTTGTATAAAAACTCCGATATTCTTTCAACATTTGCCGAACCGAATATGGTACGCCTGGCAGGATTCGAACCTGCGACCTACGGATTAGAAGTCCGTTGCTCTATCCAACTGAGCTACAGGCGCACAAGTCCAGAGGGTGCTTAGCATAAGAACCATTTGATGTCCACAATAAAAAGATCAATTTGATGAGCGGCCTCAAACCGTTCGAGATGAGGAGAAGCCGAAATTTCACGAATAGCGTCACCTGAATAATACAAGGGTAGAAAATTATCCAACCTGTCGTTCAGCATTGTTAACCCGGACTATTCGTAGCAAGGCGGACCAAATGAGCAAGCAAAATAAGACCGAGAAGAAAACGGAATACAAAAAACCTAAAAAGCCTCTCAAACCGATAGACAACCGGCAGAAACCACCGGCGGGAGGGCATTCCGCCGATAAGGCTTTGGCCAAGTATGATCCTCTCCAACGGTACTTGACTGAAATCAGCCGCTATAGACTGCTGACACGCGAAGAGGAAAAAGAATACGGTATTCGCGTTCAGGAATATGGCGATCGAGAGGCCGCGTATGCTTTGGTGACTTCCAATTTAAGGCTGGTGGTGAAAATCGCCTTGGAATTCCAGAGAGTATGGATGCAGAACTTGCTGGACTTGATTCAGGAAGGCAACATCGGTCTCATGCAGGCCGTGCGTAAATTCGATCCCTATAAAAACGTCAAGTTTTCCTACTATGCGTCATTTTGGATAAAAGCATACATTCTGAAATTTATCATGGACAACTGGCGATTGGTGAAGATCGGAACCACCCAAGGGCAACGAAAACTCTTTTTCAAACTGAAAAAGGAAAAACAAAAGCTCATCGACCAGGGGTTTGACCCCAAACCGAAATTGCTCTCGGAACGCCTCGGCGTTTCTGAAAAAGAAATCGTGGACATGGACCAGCGCCTCGACGGATGGGATCTTTCGCTGGATGCGCCTTTCAAAGACGATTCTGATACGGAGCGCATTGAGTTTCTGAGCACCACTACCGAATCGATCGAAGATAAGGTTGCAAAAAAAGAGATCGAAGCGCTGTTGCATAACAAGATTGCCGAGTTTCGGAAAAAAATGACACCCCGAGAGAAAGAAATATTCGACCTGCGAATTTTTTCCGACAATCCGGTGACCCTGCAGGAGATTGGCGATCGATACGGGATCTCCCGAGAACGTGTTCGGCAGGTAGAAAAGAACATCGTTAAAAAGATGCGGGAGTTTTTTAAAAAGGAAATACCCGATTTTGCTTCCTATACCGAAGAAAGTACTGCCGACTGACCTTGGCAACGGATTGCCATCTTAACCCTACAACCCAATCAAACAGGCAATGGATTCATGCGACAATTACTACAGCGGCTGGCCGCTGCTACAATAGCCGGGGCATTAATAATAGGGTGCGCTACCACAGAAGGCCCGCACCGCAGGGAGAGGGTGCAGACCGCTGAGATCGATCGGCCCGATAATGCATATTATTACTACACCGAAGCACAGCTGGCGAAACAGAACGGCGAGAGGGAGCAGGCGGCGGCATTGCTGGAAAAAGCCATTGAACTCGATCCGGAATCGCTCTACTTGAAAAAAGAGATCGCCATGGAATTTGTCCAGTTGAAGGATCAACAGAGCGCATTGTCCGTCATCGAGGATATTTTAAAAGATTATCCGGAAGATGTGGAGATGCTGATCCTGTACGGTCGAATTCGTCAATCTCAGGGCCAACTCGACGATGCTATCCGGGCATACAAAAAAGTAATCGCGATCGACCAAAGCCAACAAAACGCCTATTTGCTCCTCGGCGGCATTTATCTGCGCGAAAATCGTATTGAGGACGCTCGCGGGGTATTCGAAGAACTGGTCAAAAACTTTCCCGATTCGTATACGGGGAATTTGTTTCTGGGTAAAATTTACGCCGAGCAGGGCCTGGATGCCCAAGCTGAACAGGCGTTTAAGAAAGCTCTGGAGATCGAACCCTCTCTGCTCGAACCTCGCTTCGAACTTCTCGAACTCTATAAAGACCAGGGTAAAACCGACATTATCGTCCGTACTTACGAAGACATACTAAAAAAGAACCCCTTAAATATACGCGCAGCGCTCGAGCTTGGCCTAATCTATTGGAAGGAAGGGCGGCGGAAGGATGCTGAAAAGACTTTTCAGGATTTGGGCCTCAGAAGCAGTAATGAATTCGATGTCGTTCTTAAAGTCATCCAGACCTATCTCGAACCTGACAGGTATCAAGACGCCATTATCGTAGTGGAAGGACTCCTAAAAGGCGCACCGGACAACCCCGACCTTCACCATATTGCCGGAGTTGCATACTATGGTATTAAGGACCCTGACAAGGCCTTGGCGCACTTTTCAAAAGTAACGCCGCAATCCCGCTTCTACCAGGATGCTGTGGTTCATCTGGCTTTTCTTTATCGCGAGAAGGGGCAGATGCAGGAATCTGTCGATCTGATGGAGGAAGTAATTAAAAAGTACCCGGATAATGCGGAATTCTTGTATTACCTCGGTACATTCTACGAAGATAGTGAAGAGTATGATAAAGCGGAGCAGCTGTTACAACGAGCGATACAGATCAATTCGGAGGATCCCAAATACTACTTCCGATTAGGGGTTGTTTATGACAAATGGGGTCGCAAAGAAGACTCGATTACAGCCATGAAGACCGTCATCAAACTCGATCCAGAGGATGCCAATGCCTTGAACTATCTCGGGTATACATATGCCGATCTCGGTAAAAACCTGGATGAGGCCGAGCGGTTAGTCAAAGAAGCCCTCAAATATAAGCCCGACGACGGTTACATTACCGATAGCCTCGGGTGGGTCTACTACAAAAAGGGCAACTATGCCAAGGCTCTGGAAACACTTAAAAAAGCGGTTGAACTCGTACCGGATGATCCGATTATCCTTGAGCACCTTGGTGACGCGTACTTTAAAGCCAGAGACAGGAAGAACGCCCGCCAGGCATATGAGCGGTCATTAGAAAAGAAACACAAGGATCGACCGGTAATAGAGGAGAAGATAAAGAAACTGCTGGAGCAACCATGATCTCCGTGTCTCACCGCGGTATCATTGCTGCTGCCCTTGCCGCTTTGTTGCCCCTGATGTCGGCCTGTTCCACCTTGAAACCGATGCCACCGGCCGACAGTGTTTTAGCGCAGCGCGACGCTGAGTCAGTATTGCAGGAGATTACGCATACCAATTCGAACTTGTCATCCTTCAAAGGCATCGGCCATATACGGCTGTGGGATTCTGATACGCCAACTCTATCGGAGAGGGCGGCCTGGATCGCATCGTTGCCGGATAAACTCGCTATCGCTGTTCTTGTCTCAGGTCGGCCAGTTGTAAAAATTGCGGCCGATGGACGTCATTTTTATGCCGTCGATCTCCAGGATCCTGGCGGTTCCTACAGGAAGATTAAAACCTCTGAGCCTCGCCTCGACAGACTTATTCGGATTCCGGCGACTGTCGGCGACATCGCCGCGGTTCTGGCCGGTCGTACGCCGATTCGTGATCACAGCCGGGTCTTCCTGCAGAAAGGGGCGTCCGGTGAAGGCGATATTCTCGTGCTGGAGAAGTGGTGGTCTGTTAGGCAAAAAATTTACTTGAGCAAAGACCGGCAGACTGTTTTGCGATTCGACATCTTCGGTACTGACGGTACGCGTCGTTACCAGGTTGACATCATTGACATGCAGACGATTCAGGGATACCTGGTCCCGGCGCGCCTGCGTTTCAGTACCGATTCCGGAACCGTTCTGCAACTCGATATCGAACGGTTCGTGGCCAACGTGCCCGTAACACCCGCCATGTTTATTCTCCACCCGCCGGATTCCCCGAATCCGTGAAAAATTCAACCCAGAAGACCGCTTTTCAAGAATAAATTCCGCAATGAGGAGGTTTTTCCAGTGAGAGCAGAAATCCTTGCGACCGGTGAGGAGATTCGCAGCGGTTCAGTGATCGATACAAACTCCGCCTTTATCGCGCTGCGTCTCGAAGAGGCGGGAATCGAAGTCCGGCGTCACTGTTGCGTGGGTGATGATATTGACGAGTTGGCAGCCGTACTCAAAGAAATTTCTAAACGCTCGGATGTGGCCATAGTGACCGGCGGTCTTGGTCCGACCGAGGATGATGTTACCGCAGAGGCTGTTGCCCTTGCCGTTGGCGTGGAATTGGCGTTGAGCAGCGAAGCCCTTGAATCCGTAAACGCCTTCTTCAATAAACGGCAGCGACTCTATAGTCCGGCCAACCGCAAACAGGCCCAGTTGCCGATCGGATCAGTATGTATTTCCAATCCAATCGGCACGGCTCCGGGATTTCATATCAAACTCGACGGCTGCACCGTATATTGCCTTCCTGGTGTTCCGATCGAAATGCGGCATATGTTTTCAGATGATGTGTTGCCGATGATCCGTTCAGCTTCAGGCCGATCCGCTCTTAAAAAACATTTGACCGTATTTGGAATGACCGAGGCGGCCGTCGCTGAACAGCTTTCCGGCTTCGAAACGGTTTTTCCACAGCTGCGTCTGGGGCTTTGCGCCGTTTTTCCGGAAATAAGCGTAAGGGTCAGCATCCGTAGTGGATACGACGGCGATGCGGATAAGAATGCCGAAGATGCCGACGCATGGATAAAAGAACGACTGGCGCATCGGATTCTTTCAATTGACGGCGAATCGATGGCTGAGGTGGTCGGGAATCTGCTGCGACAACTGGAATCGACGATCGCAGTGGCTGAAAGCTGCACCGGTGGACTGATTGCCAATATGCTGACGGATGTCTCTGGCAGCTCGGATTATTTCAAATTTTGTGCGGTGACATATTCCAATCAGTCTAAAATTGATATCCTTGGGGTGGATTCCCGTACGATCGATCGCTGTGGAGCGGTGCATGAAGACACGGCGATCGAGATGGCCGAAGGGGTACGCCTGAGAGCCGACGCCGATTACGGGCTGTCGACCACCGGAATTGCCGGACCGACCGGCGGTACCACGGGCAAACCGGTTGGGACCGTGTGCATCGGTCTATCGGGACCTACCGGCAGTCAGGCGCGACGGTATAATTTTCGCTTCGACGACCGTGAGTTGAACAAAAAAATGTTTGCCTACACGGCCCTGAACAATTTACGGCGCCGTCTTTTGAAGCGGACTGAACCCACTTGAATGCCAAAGCGGAAGGGCAGGGTAGGCATCAGGGGAGTCGATCCCCATCCGTACGGAAAAATTTCTCACCCCGTTTTTTCAGGAAAGTCATCAGCGGTCTGAAGCCTCCGAAGCGCGACCGTTTTTTTCGAAATATTTCTTCCAGTGAGAGGTGCGGATCACGGGTTGGCGAGCGAAGGTAATGTCGTAAGGCTTCCAGACGGGCGACGATTTCCTTTTCCATTTGGATCTTCAAGACGTCCTTGCTATGCAGTATTTTTTCTTTTTGTGAATCCGGCGGGCGTTGGCCCTTGAATTTGCGGCGCTTGTAGTCGATCCGAAGGGCGATCAGCTCCTGGAGAATTTGTTCGTAATCCGGGCCGAGATAGATCACTTCCGGAACCAATTCGCCGAAATGGGTCACGCCCAGTATGTCCTTGCCGTGTTCCCAGTAGTTATCCAGGAATTCATACTCCAGATCTTTATAATTCTGCAACGGCATGTACATGCGCCGCAGGTGCAGGAGAACTTTTTGGGTCTTCTTCTTGTGGCCGCCGATGATGACCGAACCCCCGACTTCGCCGCGTTTGACGCCTTTGGTCCACGGTGCGCCGGTAATACCGAAATCGTTGTAAACCGGCATCAAGAGAAGCGTGGAGAGCGTGTTCAACGCCAGTGCGTAGCCGGCGGACGGACCGCCGACATTGTATGAGGCACTCAGGAGCTGGTGATGAATCGTGTAGTGATCCAGAAAGTCACCCAACAGGCGTGAGGTGCTGACCTTCGGTTGCAGATCCTGTAAATAGTTTTTGACCATTGTGAGGGCTTCTTGCGCCGATTGTTGGGTCATCTTAACCGCCATGTCCAATTCGGCCGCTCCCGGTGCTGCGGTCGATACCGCACCAGTAACGATAACCTTTTCTGGGCCCAGGTTGTAAGTCAGGCTGGTGGCAATCGGCAGCAGAACACCCGAAACATCGTTGGCGCCGACACCGATAATAAAACCGACCTGCGGTTCCTGGCTTAATTCGGCTTCCAGAAATTCGTCAAGCTGGACCTTGCCCTTTTTCGTAGGGCTCTGTGAGATTTCCTGCCGGGCCGACTGCAGGTGCGACGGCATCAGAGGATATTCTTTGACATCCCTGATCGTATCCAGCAATTCGATTATTTTCTCGTAGTGGTCGAGAAAACCGTCCGGATCCTCCTTTACAACGGTCCGTATGTCTTGGGGTGCCTTGACGGCATCCAAGATGCCGATCAGGGTTTTAAAGTTGAATTTGATAAAGTTGGTCATGATTTCACGTTCCCCGGTTGCGAGATTACGCAATCGCACCAGGACTTCATATTCGGTGCTGCGCAGGGAGCAGGCCTTTTCTATAAAAGCCGTGAAATCTGCCGGTGTGTTGCACAGGGGCTGCGCCACATCAAGGATGGTATTGGCGTCGAGACCCTCAGACAAAGGGACCCCATCGAGGGAACGTTGGATGATACCGATGATGTCCTTTTTGCGGAGGTTGCCCGACACCTCCATGACTTTCAGGCGCTTCGAGCGAATAAGGGCCGGGTCGAGTATGTCGATCCGGTTGGTGGTCAGTACAGTGAAGACCCGGTTGAACGGTATTTCCCCATCGATGATGTTCAGGAATTTGTTGGTCAGCTTGTCGGAAGGCGAACCTCCTGAAGGGCTGCGTTTGGGTGCCAGAGAATCCCCCTCGTCGAAGAAGACCACTGTTGGGGCAATCATCTTGGCGATATCGTAGAGCTTCTCGAGGTTTTCTATGGCCCCGTCAATGGGATTGACCGGATCCTGGAGCATACTCGGGCTGGCCGAGATATCATGGATGTCTTGATTCTCGCTCAGCCAGGTACGGGCCAGAAACGTTTTGCCGCTGCCGGGAGGGCCGTTCAGCACCACGCCTTTTTCCTCGCTGACGCCATAGTGGAGACAGTTGTTGGCCATTTCTGAAAAGACGTTTTTAATCTCGCCGAGGTATTCTTCCCATTTGACTTTACGGTCCATGCGGTCGACAACTTTGCCGAAGAGGTCACCATAGGAATTCATGGCCACCAGCTCGAATGCATGGCGGACAAGTAACGCATCGTCTAAGTACTCCGGCACAAACCCCCCTTTGATTTCAATGATTGAATCGACAAGTTTGCGGACATAGGAGGGGATAATTTTTAATGAGCGCTCATCGAAAACGACATAGAGTTTTTCCACCGCCTGATCCAAAGCCACAGGGTCCAGGCAAATGGTTGTCCGGTGGCATCGGTTGTCAGGGGCGGTGGCAACCCGGATATCATGGCGCAGTAGTTCTAAGCGTACGACTGCACGCAGATTTTTGGGCGCTTTCCAAAAGTCAGCCACCTTGATGATCTTGCCTTTTTCTACAAAACGGCGGTAAATAGCCGCGTCGAAATGTTCCGGTTGATCAGTGGTGGCAATCAACAGGCAATCGCGACGTCCGTTGATGATTTCGTCCAGTATAATGTTGGAGGTATCGATCAATGACCTCTGCTGACGTTCAACTCCCGATTGACGTCCGTTTGATTTACCGAAAGCACTGTGCGCTTCCTCGATGTGCCGGATGGCGGTCTTGCGCGGGTCGCCAAGGGCTTTCTTGAAATAATTCCCGGGTTCGCCCGCCAAGGCAGTCTGGTAATCGTTTGGGGTGACCATTGACCAGTCGACCATCAGGCCTTGTTCCTGAAGGTCGGAGAGGCCGCGGCCGATTCTTTTTTTGAAGACGCTGCGAATCAAAGGGATTTTTGTCAGCCGTTTGTAGAGTTTTATTTTTTTTCGGCGGGCGATTTCCATCGACAGGGTGGGGTCGATTTCCTCAATTGTTTTCCAAAAGGGTTCACCGGCCAATAGTTCTTCTTTTTTTTGTTTCAAGTCGACTTCAGGCCGGATTTCATTGGCAAATATCACCTTTTCGATGGCCTCGATGACGGTGGAGGTTTTTCCGCTACCACTCGGACCAATGACTAACAGCAAGGGCACTTTGGGGACCGAGGGATCGGAGATGTATTCCTTGCGGATATGCGCCCGGTATATTTTTTCAAAAAGAGTGCGCAGATCATCGGGGATATGCACGTTAGTCAATTCGAGATCCAACAGTGACAGCAGATAGATGTAATCCTTGGCGGATATCTCCTTTTCCAGAATCTTGTTCCATGCCTCCTGGGGATTAGTCTGCCCCGAAATTTCGAATCGTTTCTGCCAATCAGTCAGGATATCCGGATTCTTGAGGACATCGAATTTTTTCTTAGGCGCTGACATGAACAGGGATAAGATCAATTCCAGCACGGTGTTGACGACATCCGATGGTGGTCGGTACTGGTTGAGGCGGGCCCGCATAAAAACCATAATTTCATATGGCCATGAGGAAACGAGGTCATGGATCTCATGAATACGTTCTTCCGGCAAGCGGATATACTTGATTTCTTTGGTCAGCCTACGGGGCATTCTCTTTCTCCTGGCGATCTTTCGAATCGGAGGCCATCGGCGGAATGGTCAGTGCCGGTGAACCCTGGGTGTTCTGGATAACGATGGTCTGTTGATCGCCCTGGTTTTTTTCGTAAGCCGCCGCCCATTTTTGTTGATTCAAGAATTCAAATATGGCGACATCGGTGACACCATCCGAGCGTCCGATGGCCTTCTGCAGCGATTCAATACTCTCGAGGTAGGCCGCGTATAGTTTGCGAATTCGGCTGGCTTCCTGGTCAGCGGCATAATTTTCGGCCTCCGCGATCAACTCCCGGCGTTTCTTTTCTTCGGTGGCTTCCACCAGTTTGTCACCAAAGCGGGTATCTTTTAAAACGAAGCTGACGACGTCGATGCCGTATTTTTCCTCCAAAGTGGGACCGCCTTCGTTGATCGGACGGGATTTCAGCGCGCTGAAAATATCCTCCTTGATCGATTCCCGGTCACTGATCAGCAAGTTGACCTGCTGTGCCTGAAGGATGTCTTTGACGATGCCGTCATAATCTCCCTGGAGTAGATTCAGAGGGTCGAGGTTTTCGATGGCCCAGGTATTGAGGTCGCGTATACGGTAGGTCAACAGGGCTGATGTCCACAAAGCGACATTCTCCTTGGAGATAATCCGAATCGGTTCGATCGTGCCTCCCAGAAAAAGGCGCTGATTCATCAACGAGACTTCCTGCTCGATACGAGTAAAATAGGGCAATCGTACATGCCATCCCACCGCGGTGACGGCTTCGCGTTTGCCACCGAATCGTTCCAGCACGACCGCATAATTCATCTTGACCTTGAATATCGTGCGGGTGGCATAGATCAGTGCCGTCAGTCCATAGATCAAGCCGGCGAGAGCGAGCAGGGCGAATGTTCGCCGAAGGACCGTTTTGACAAACGCCCGCCGGAAAAACTTTTTGCTATGATTGTCTGTCATCTAATCTCCTCACGTTAACGGCCGGTTTTCGATACAGTTAATAATAATGCAATTATTTGACGATAGCAGACACTAAGTGTTTTACCGTAAACGTATTGATGGATTATCTATTCAGGTAAGATTCAAACCACCGAACGGTTATTCGGGTGAACGCTTTTTGGTGCTTTTCATGGCTCATGGGGTGATCGCCCCCTGGCTGTCGTACAAACCGTTTCGGCGCGGTGGCTTGATCGTATATTCTGAGTCCGTCTGAGAAAGGGACCACCTTATCGGCGTCCCCATGAAATATCAGAAGGTTGCGCAGGCCCGCTATGTGGTTGGAAATATTAAATGGGTGGCGGTGTAAACTGGGAACGGCATTTTCACCGCTTTCGTTTTCCACTCCTCGAATGGAACGATTCTGCAGTGGCGCGGCATATATCACCATTGCATCGGGGCAAATGTGTTTGGCTGCGGATAGGCAAACGGTTCCCCCCATACTGCTGCCAAAAATGCCGATACGGCCCTTATTCAGTTGGGCCCGGATATACGAAACGGCGGCGATAAGGTCATCCACACGGGCCTCCAGCGTGGTGACCTCCGGGAAAAAGCCCTGGCTGCCGCCGCAGCCCCTGTGATCGAACCTCAAATAGGCTATTTCTGCCGCAATGCATAACCGGGCGAGTTCGCGCTGTTTTGCAGATTCTTTGTTGCTCAACAGACCGTGCACCCCGATGACCACTGGCGGGGATTCTACCTCCGGCAGGTGCAGAACGCCTTTGAGCCGATAACCTTTACTGGTAAAACAGATATTCTGAAAACGTTGTCCTGAATGAATCATAACCACATTTTATCCTTAAATTCAAATATTTGTTGATAATATTAAACATAAAGCAACCGTTGTCACTTTCAATTTAACACGACCTGGAGTATACGGATAAACAGGACCGGGAGAGGACATTGTGGGAATTAAAAAAGGACAAGTTATCGAGGGGGAAATCGCGGATCTGGCTTACGGTGGTCGTGGCCTGCTGCGTGTGGAGGATATGGCGGTGTTTGTCGACCAGGTCGCACCTATGGATCAGGTGCGCATCCGGATTGTTCGAAAGCGTAAAAATTACGCCGAAGCCATCCTTATGGAATTGCTGCGGTCATCACCCTACCGGATAACGCCGCCCTGTCCGTATAGCGGCACGTGTGGTGGATGTAAGTGGCAATTTCTCCGCTACGATAAACAGCTCGAATACAAACAACGGCAAGTGGCTGAAACTTTGGCTCGAATCGGCCATCTCGGGGACGTTGACGTCCGGGAAACGATCGCCTCGGATTGCACCTTCCACTACCGTAACAAGATGGAGTTTACTTTTTCCGACCGGCGCTGGTTGATGCCCGAGGAATTGGGCAAACCGGATGTCGAGGTCGGGATGGCTCTTGGGCTGCATGTCCCCGGGACCTTTTTCAAAGTGCTCGACACCCGGGCGTGCCTTCTTCAACCGAATTTGGGAAATGCCATCCTCGAGCATGTCAGGGAATTTGTCAGAGCCTCCAGTGAACCGGTTTATGGGCTGAAAAGCCATCTCGGTTTCTGGCGATTCCTGATGTTGCGCCATTCGCTGGCTGCGGACCAATGGATGGTGAATATTGTTACGGCCACCGAAAAACGGCAGACACTTCTGCCCCTTGCCACCCAGCTGATGACCGCCCACCCGAATATCGTCGCGGTGGTCAACAACGTCACCGCCCGCAAGGCGGCCATAACTCTGGGTGAAAGCGAGTTTTTGCTGGCCGGGGATCGTTTTATCAGGGACCGCATCGGTACGTACGAATTCCACATTTCCGCCAACAGTTTTTTTCAGACCAATACCGCCGGGGCCGAGCGTTTGTACGCAACTGTGCGATCATTTGCCGGCTTAACGGGAAGTGAACGGGTGGTCGATCTTTACAGCGGAACCGGAACCATTGCCATCTGCCTATCGCCAGATGCCAGAGAAGTGATCGGTATCGAAATTGTAGATAGCGCGGTGTCCGACGCTATTGAAAACTGCCGTCGAAATCGAATATCAAATTGTCGATTTATTCAGGGCGACATTGCCGAGGAGCTTCATCAAATCACAACACCGGTAGATGTGATCGTCATCGATCCACCCCGGGTCGGGATGCACAAGCATGTTTTGCGACAGGTGCTCGATATGGCGCCGGTTAGGATCGTCTACGTCTCCTGTAATCCGGCCACCCTTGCCAGAGATCTCGACCTGATGAAAGAATACTATCGCGTCGAAAACGTTCAACCAGTGGACATGTTTCCTCACACCTATCATATCGAAGTGGTGGTCAAGCTGGAGAAATTATAACGCGGAACGAAAC
The DNA here is from genome assembly GCA_963848135.1 of uncultured delta proteobacterium. Lineage (GTDB taxonomy): Bacteria > Desulfobacterota > Desulfobacteria > Desulfobacterales > SG8-13 > JARFQH01. The sequence continues at coordinate 496,580 of CAWKCK010000002.1, read as the reverse complement.
CGTGAATGCCGCGAAAAAGTTCCGAATGAATCGCCATCACTCAGGCTTCCCGATGCTATGGCTTATCCTATCGCTTCTAACGGCTTTGACGGTCGCTACCCAGGACGTATGGGTAAAAAAATATTTTGCCCACCTTAGTCCCTATGACATGGTGGCCTATCCGGCGCTATACAGCCTGCCCATGTTCATCATCGGCCTTTATCTCGCACCTCGTCCGGTTCTCGATGCCGTCTACTGGTGGTCACTTTTGATCAGCCTGCCACTCAATGCCGTCAGTTTCCTGCTTTATATGCAGGCCATAAGGATTTCACCCCTATCACTGACCGTGCCATATCTGGCGTTTACGCCAGTGTTCATGATCGTAACCGGGTCTGTGATCCTGGGAGAAATTCCCAATCGGTGGGGTATTATCGGTATCCTTACCACCTGTGTCGGCGGCTACATTCTCAATCTCGATCCTGCCCGACCAAGCTTTCTGGATCCATTAACGGCCGTTTTCAAGGAAAAAGGTTCCTGGCTGATGATGATCGTCGCCTTTATTTTTAGTTTTGCCGCTGTTGTTGGCAAACAGGGCATATTGCATTCTTCACCGCTATATTTTACAATTTCCTTTTTTGTTGCATTCAATCTGACGATTTTGCTTGCCCTTCTGGCTATGCGCAGAATCCACCTCCAGACTTACACTGTTCAACCGGGCAAAGGCCTGGTCGCGGGTACACTTCTCTTTGTGCATGCGGTTTGTCACGGGTATGCCATTTTCTTAACCAAAGCCGCATACATGATCGCCATAAAACGGCTCAGCATCCTCTTCGGCGTCATTTTCGGTGCAGTTATCTTCAAGGAACATAACATCGGGGTGCGTCTGGCAGGGGCGGTATTCATGCTCATCGGAACGGTATTTATCATTTTTTGGGGTTGATATTATGGTGCCAGTATCCTTTCGAGCGCGTAGCGGTGGTTTGCCAAGCGCCACCCATAGATCGACGAACGTTTGTTGACATCGCTTTCATATATCATTAAATTCAACTGCTTATGTTTCTGACAGCCGACCGGAAGTGTACGGGTCTGATTGCGACAGGCGACACTCTCGCCCGTCGCAAATTTTTTTCGGTATAATCCTGAGCTACGGGATACGTTCCGATAACATTGCAAATTTTTTGACAAGGTGGCGGAATGCTTTTGAGTGAAGTCAAAGAAGGGCAAACGGCAACAATCAACCACATCGGCGGGAATCGTGCCTTGAGACGCAGACTGCATGAAATGGGGCTTATAAAGGGCACCGAGGTGATCGTCGAAAAATATGCACCCTTAAAGGATCCGCTGGAACTCATCGTCAAGGGATACCACATGTCTCTGCGGGTTGAGGAAGCCGGAAACATTACGGTTGACAATGTAAGGTAGGTTTTTTCTGCATGAATTCAAAGCGCCTGACGATCGCACTGGCTGGTAACCCGAATTCCGGTAAAACGACGATATTCAACAGAATGACCGGAACAAGGCAGAAAGTCGGCAATTGGCCCGGTGTGACCGTGGAAAAAAAAGAGGGGACAGTCCTCAAACACGGCTACCAATTAAAAATAATCGACTTGCCCGGAACTTACAGCCTCACGCCTTTTTCCATCGAAGAAATCGTCGCCCGCAACTATATTCTCGATGAGACACCCGATGTCGTCATCGATATCATCGATGCCTCCAATCTCGAACGCAGCCTCTATCTTGCCACCCAGATCAGAGAACTCGATTGCAAAGTCCTCTATGCCCTTAATATGGCTGACTTGGCCCGTGCCAGGGGCAATAAAATAGATGCCCTCAAGTTGTCCGAGCTGCTGAATGTCCCCGTGGCTTTTACCATCGGTAACAAAAACGAGGGTATTGACACGCTGCTCAAAATGGCGATCGAATTGGCAGAAGCGGACATCCCCAGGGGCCCGAAACGAAGGGTGAAATACAGCAAGGATATCGAAGAAGCGATTACCGAACTTGAGCACCTTATAGACGCTAGGGTCGGCCATGGATTTCCTTATAATTTCCGATGGACCGCTATAAAGCTCCTCGAAGATGACAAGATCGTTAAAGAGAGGATTGATGAAAAAGCCGGCCACTTCAAGGCGGATATCCTCCAACACACCCAGACCTTGAGAGAGCTTCTGCGGGACCGTTTCGATGATGAACCGGAAATTGTGATGACAGACGAACGCTATGGGTTCATTGCCGGTATCGTCAAGGAGGTCCTCGTCAGTACCACCCGTCAGCGTGTCGACATGTCGCGAAATATCGACCTGGTGTTGACCAACCGGTTTATCGGTTTCCCGATATTCGTTTTTTTTATCTGGGCCATGTTCCAACTGACCTTTACGCTGGGCGATTATCCGATGAGCGGGATCGATCGTGTCGTCAGCGGAACATCGGCCATTCTTGCGGACTATCTGCCCGATGGCCTTTTTAAGGATCTCGTATTGGAAGGTATTGTGGCGGGGGTCGGTAGTGTCATCGTTTTTCTGCCCAATATCCTCATCCTTTTTTTCTGTATCGCCCTGTTCGAAGATACCGGTTACATGGCACGCTCAGCCTTTCTGATGGATAAAATCATGCATCTGATCGGATTGCATGGGAAATCTTTTATACCGATGTTGATGGGCTTCGGCTGCAACGTACCGGCCATTATGGCCACCCGAACCCTCGAGAGTGAAAAAGATCGCATCCTGACCATTTTAATTACGCCTTTCATGTCCTGTTCGGCCAAACTCCCGGTTTACATTGCTCTGGCTGGCACTTTTTTCGGTGCGCGGGCCGGCAACGTCATTTTTGCTGTCTACCTGCTCGGCATCGGCCTCTCGATGATAACCGGCCGTTTGTTCAGATCAACCCTCTTGAAAGGAGCAGATGCACCTTTTGTCATGGAACTCCCACCTTACAGAGCACCGATGTTAAGGAGCCTGCTGATTCACATGTGGGATCGCTCCAAAATTTTCTTGAAAAAAATGGGCGGCATCATTCTGGTCGGATCGGTGGTTATCTGGTGTCTTTCGGCGTTTCCTCGCGATGTTACTTATTCAAAGGATTACGAAGGGGAATTGGCACGCATCGGCGCAGGATATGATGCCGAGATCCAAAATGCTGCCGAAACCGACAAACGGTTGCTGAAAGCGCGCAAAAAGGCCGCGATTACGGAACTGAAACGGACCCGTCAAGCGGAAAAGATGGAACACTCTTTTATGGGGCGGATCGGTAAGGCCATAGCCCCGCTGTTCGCACCGATAGGAATCGACTGGCGTGGGGGGGTGTCCCTGGTGACCGGTTTCGTGGCCAAGGAAATCGTCGTCAGCACCCTGGGCGTGCTCTATGCTGCCGATGAGGATAAGCAAGCGGAAGGGTTGCGAACGGCACTCAGGGCTTCCGGAATGACACCCCTCTCTGCCCTTTCGATGATGATTTTCGTGCTTTTGTACCTGCCATGTCTTGCCACGGTAACCGCCATACGACGCGAAACGGGGTCTGTTAAGTGGATGCTCTTTAGTATATTCTACAGTACCTCACTGGCATGGCTGGCATCCTTTAGCGTATATCAGGTCGGACGCTTGATCGGTTTCAGCTAATCCATCCGCGCATTGCGGCGTTTTTTATACTGCCCAATTTTACAGCTGCAATTTTATCGTTATAGGCAATGAAAGAGTTAAAGCATACAAGAAACGTTGTAATGCGCAACTATGCTTCAAGTTTTTTCTTAACCATATTAATATTTAGTTTTTCCGGTCTTTTTTATTTGGAGACTGAGAGAATATGGCTGTTCCTGATGCCTTCATTTGCAGTCATTGCGGGTTATTGGCTAAAAACTTTGCCATTGGCAGAAAGAATTAAAATCGAACAATTTATGATGGTTGTGACGATTATGACATCATTTGCCATTGAACTTTCCTTTCAACCCTTCTCTGACGAGTATGGTTAAAAATTGGGGATAATGTTTCACGGCTTTTTTGCTCACCGATTCCCTATCGATGATTCCTACAGCTGCCCAACATGCAGCCACCATTGAATGCTTGATCGTCTTTACCCACCCCTATAGCAAATCTCGGTATCAATAGGTTATCATTGAATGTCTTTTATTTTAATTCTGTGCATTTTGGGTAACACAGGTAAAACAAAGAAAACTAATGATGACAATATGTAAAATATGGTAATGATTGACTGTGAATAAAAAAACATGATGAAAAATTTTGAAAAAGAAGCAGCAATTATAAAAAAAGGGAAAAAATACTTGATCATATGAATAGCAAAATTATCGTGGATTAATGTTTGTTTAGACCAATAAATTACTAATGGGATGAAGCAAAACAAACAAGGCACACTGTAATCGTATGCCAATGTTGGATAGGTTATAAGGATGATGGCACAACCAGTTAAATATGGGACAAGAAAGATAAAGTCATTCTTGTACCTTTTAATATGCGAATAGCCCAGAATTATCAAAATAATCGGTAGTGCTTTTACAAGATATTTTGGGAGTAGATTCGATAGGCTAATCCCGCCGGGATTATAACCTAGCTCCTGTTCAAAAATACCAGAAATAAAGTCAACACCAAGTTCTGGATAGAGTAAGAATAAAAGTGCAATGGTTAACAAGAAAACTAATGCTGTAAATATACTCTGCTTTAATTCTTTAAGGTTTTTTGAATTAAGCATCCATATGAAAAAAACCACGAAGATTAATGGAAGGGATGTCAATTTCACATAAGCAAATAGTGCTGATAAGAATATATAGAGTTTACTTCTATTTATAATTCCCAACATTAACCATAAATAACTTATGGAAACATAGAGAGAAAATTGGCCGCGCTCAAACCATGAAAGGCCAGCAGGCGTTAAAAAAAGACAAAAATTCACAAGTAAAATACTATAAAATATGTATCTTTCTAAATGTAAAATTTTAAAAGCATATATAAAAGATAGATAGAACATAAACAGTTGGATCGTTATGTGGAGAAAACTTGCATAACCGTAATTCAATTTGCAAATACTCATCGAACAGATGGCATGTATGAGTGGCGCGTATCTTGATGGCCTTTGCCATGGGTCAAGGCTCTCTCTCGTATAGGCCTGGGTTAAAGAAGAAAACTTTTGGGATGGGAAATATATTTGGGCAAAGTCAGCTGCTAATCTGTTTTCAGCTTTAACTTTTAGCGTGAGAGGGTTCTCAGGAACTCTCATAAATTCATAGCGAGGTGAGGGAAATAGATTTTTGGCCGTAAAGTCTCCATTAATAATATCGTTTGACAAAAGAATTATATTATAAAGAATCAAACAATTTAATAAAATGAAGATAATTATGAACAAATGGTTTTTTTTATTTATTTTTATAGGCAATAAAATAGATAATGGTTGCTTTAGAATAGAATAAACTTTCCTAATATTACTCTCTTTGCGTCCATCCTTCATAATGTTCCTTTGCTATTGAGGCAGTTTTTTTATGGACACAATACGTTTTTAAAAAGAAAAATATCCAAATTTAATACGAATGCCATATTGAATATATCATTTAAGTTAACGTGCAAGTGCACCAACGGGCCCTGCTTGCGATAGTTCGGCAGAAAGTGTCTATCGCAGGATATGTAAGGTGATCAAGCGCTGAACAACGCTTCGAGTTTTAAATCAGTGCAGAGAATAATAGGAAAAAAATCACTGGTGTCAACACTTCTGGACCAAAGGCAACTGTATTGATATTATCGGTCTGGAACCTGGAATGGTTCGAAAGTGTGAAAAACATAAAGAGGCTAAAAAGAGTGAATTTGAGCTTGCAAGATATTGTAACAGTTTAGTCAGAAGGATGCTTTACTTGTTAATAATATAGGTCAGGTTTTGGCTGTAATAGAGTAGGGGTGTTGGAATTTAACTGTCTGAAATAAATAATAAAATGGCGGAAGTGCATGGGAATCGAACCCACCCGGGACGGTTTTAGCGCCCCACACCGGGTTTGAAGCCCGGGAGCCCCACCAGTGAGCTGCGCACTTCCGTGGAGCCCTAATAATATAGAGGCCGTGCGTTTTGTCAACCACTTTGTCGGGAAATCAGCTGTGGTTGTTAACGATGGATAGGAGGGTCCCGTGATCGATCACAACCGGCTCGCCCAAACATTTCAACGCCTGGTAGTCATCGACAGTGTGTCCAAAGAGGAAGGCCGTCTGGCGCTCACGCTTGTCGAGATGCTTGAATCTATGGGTGCCGAAACTAGAATCGATGATGCCGACAAACAAATCGGTGGTGATTCGGGGAACCTTCTTGCCAGATTGCCGGGGAATACGCCGGCTGCGCCGTTGTTGTTAAGCGCGCACCTCGATACGGTGCAACCGGGAAAAGGGGTGACGGCCATATTGAAGGACGGCGTGTTCACCAGCGACGGAACCACGGTTCTCGGGGCCGATGACAAGAGTGCCATAGCCGTTTTGCTGGAAGTTTTACATGTGCTTGAAGAAAACAGCGTTCCGCATGGTGCGCTGGAACTGGTCTTTACGGTATGCGAGGAAATCGGTCTGTTGGGAGCCAAGCACCTCGATAGTGGCTTCCTGAGTGCATCCTATGGCTATGTACTGGACGCCACGGACACCGATGGTATTGTGGTTCGTGCGCCGGCTGCCAACCGATTGAAATTTATCATTCACGGAAAATCGGCCCATGCCGGGTCTGCCCCTGAAAAGGGCATCAATGCCATTGAACTGGCGGCACGGGCGATTGCGAACTTGTCTCTGGGACGCATTGATCGCGAAACAACTTGCAATATCGGGATAATAGCCGGCGGCAGCGCGGTAAATATTGTTCCCGATACGGTTGAGGTCCATGGAGAAGTCCGGAGCCACGATCTCAACAAACTGCAATCTACCACCGAAGAAATCGTGGCATCCTTCGAAAATATCGTGGCTAACGGTCGTTTCGAGAGCGAAGATGATGGATTGCCCTGGTTGGAGGTAACGGTTGAAAAAGATTATGCGGGCACTCGCATACCCGAGGATCATCACATCGTGGCACTTGCCGGTCGCGCGGCCGCCAATCTGGGTCGCACCATGAAAAGTAAATCCACCGGCGGGGGATCCGATGCCAACATATTCTTCGAAAAGGGAATTATCACCGGCGTGCTGGGGACAGGTATGGAAAATGTCCACACTGTCAACGAATCCGTGCGACTGGATGAAATGGTAAAGGCGGCTGCGTTGCTAATTGAGATCATTCGCCTGCAGGCACACACCTGATGGCGAGCGATTTGCTGCAATATAGATCCGACCCCAACAGGCAATTGGCCATCGTTTGTTAATATTCGGTAAAGTGGTTGACGCGGCTTAACGAGATCAAGGACGTCATTAAATTATCCCGCACATTACAAAGGAGACAACAGGTCAATGTTGGCATATCTCGATTGCTTTTCCGGTATCAGCGGAGACATGACCCTGGGTGCATTGATCGATCTCGGTTTGCCGCCCCAATGGTTACAGGAAAACCTGGCCCGCAAAGTACCACTGGAAGGATTTGAATTAAAGGTGGACTCGACTATGCGGCATGGGATTGCGGCATGTCGCGTTCGAGTGATTATCAAAGAAGACAGTTTTGCGAGGAATTACGCGGACATCCGGAGATTGATAGAAACCAGTCGGCTGTCACCTGCGGTTAAAAAAAAAAGCCTGGCAATTTTTGCGCGACTGGCAATCGCTGAGGCCGGCATTCACAGACAACCGGTGGAAGAGGTTCACTTCCATGAGGTGGGTGGTTTGGATGCTCTGGTTGATATTATCGGGGCGGTTTTAGGTTTTGATTACCTTGGCATACGACACGTCATGGCCTCCAAAGTTCCAACCGGTACTGGAATGGTGAGGTCCCAGCATGGAACGCTGCCGGTACCGGCTCCGGCGACGCTGGAACTTCTGAAAGGTGTGCCCATCTATGGGAACGACATCGCGCAAGAATTGGTGACCCCCACGGGCGCCGCCATTTTAACCGAAATGGCCGATGCGTTTGGGCCCTTCCCGGCCATGCGGGTGGATAGAATCGGTTACGGTGCCGGGCAGGCCGACCTTAAAGAGATCCCTAATGTTCTGAGGGTTATAACCGGTACTCTGGACCCAAAAGGAGATGACATCCTGATGGTCGTTGAAACGAATATCGACGATATGAATCCGGAAATTTTCGGCTATTTGATGGACCGGCTTTTCGAGGATGGGGCCCTCGATGTCTTTTGGATTCCGGTATATATGAAAAAAAACCGTCCGGGAACGATGGTGCGGGTTTTATGCCGCCGAGATACAAAGGATGCGATTGTTGCCCGTCTGTTATCTGAGACGACGACTGCCGGTGTCCGATATCATGAGATGCAACGACAGCTCCTGGAGCGAGAACAGATCCAAGTTGACACGTCTTTCGGAGAGGTATTGGTAAAACGGATCAGAACGCCTGATGGCGCCGCGCGGATTGTCCCCGAATATGACGTTTGTCGAGAAATCGCGCTGAAATTAAACCTTCCCATCAGAACCGTTTACGAAACCATTGTAAACGAGGCCGGCCAAAAGTAGCGAATAGCATTGAGTTCACGGCTACGATGCACTCTATCCTTCAGACTTCATTAATATTTTTCAATAAAATATAAATGAAGACACGGCCAAGCGGATAGCAGCGGCGTATCGAAACGGATCTAACGTACCTTGGATCTTGACAAAAACCGATCCTGGGGTTAGACCCCGTCCATGAAATTTCGTCAAATGGCGGTGCTGTTTCTTGCCACCGGCGGCTTTATCGGCAGAATACCGATTGCGCCTGGAACCTTTGGCTCGCTGATAGCGTTGTTGCCGGTATTTGTGCTTTCCCATTTGCCATGGTGGGCGCAGTCAGGTATTATCGTTACCTTTATCGGCGGTGCCATATTTTTGGCAGACGCGGCTGAAAAAATACTGGACAAAAAAGATCCGGGCAGCATCGTTATTGATGAGATTGCTGGAATGATGGTGACCATGGCCGGTCTGCCATTTGACGGAATAACGGTCGTATCCGGTTTTATCATTTTTCGCATTCTCGATATCACCAAGCCGTATCCTATTCGTGCTATTGAGCGAAGCCTGAAAGGCGGCACCGGTGTTGTCATGGATGACGTGGTCGCCGGCGTTATCGGCAATATCCTGCTAAGGCTTATTTTTTCACTGATCCAAACCTATCCGTTGTGAAGGTGGGTTCCGAAAATGCATATTTTATAGAAAGGAAAAGAAACCCTGATGCCCGACGCTGTGCACGATAATAGAACTGTACCGAGAGAAAAAAGCCGTCTGCGTGAGAATGTCGAAGCGATACTGGTTGCGATACTGCTGGCATTGTTCATCCGGACTTTCGTGGTGCAGGCATTTAAAATACCCTCCGGTTCGATGAAAGATACCTTGCTGATCGGTGACCATATTCTGGTCAACAAGTTCATCTACGGCGTGAAATTGCCGTACCTTCAAAAGGTGATCCTTCCGATCGGAAAACCGGATCGTGGTGATATCGTTGTCTTTAAATTCCCCGTCGAGCCCGAAAAGGATTTTATCAAACGGGTCGTCGGGATTGCCGGCGATATGGTTGAAGGTCGTAATAAAACCATATTCGTCAACGGACAACCAATAGAAGAGGGCTATACCATAAAAACGGACCCGACGGTCTATCCGGCAGGAATTCAAGCCAGGGACAATTTCGGACCGATTACCGTACCCAATAACTCTCTGTTTGTCATGGGTGACAACCGTGATCAGAGTTTCGACAGCCGCTTTTGGGGATTCGTCGATTTGAAAGTCGTCAGCGGCAAGGCATTTATGATTTACTGGTCTTGGGACAGCGATGATTTTTCGGTCCGATGGAACCGGCTTGGAAATTTGCTAAGGTAAAAGGACGCTTTGAACGGTTCCAACCTATTTCTCCGACTTTACCGAAGGTCATCTAACAGGCTGTTGAAAAACGATTGCGCTTGACAATACGGCGTTAATGGCTGAACCGCGGAACCCTACCCCCGCTTCAGCGAAAATGCTCATTTATCACACATAAACTCCGCTTTTTCGTCGGATTATGCCTTGTCTTGCCGGCGCTCATGACGTTTTTCAACACCCTGTTAATATCTCGATCTAAACTGACGGGAATGAGAACATGCATCCGGCGAGATTATGACGCGATTATTTTTCCCCTCCCAGGCCGTATAATCTGAAGAACCAAACCGGATCCACCCTGCACGGTATCCTGCCGCAAGATCTTCTGGAAACATTTCCGAAAATACGGTATAATTAATAGGTTAATTGAGTTCGATTCGATATGTTTTACTGTTGAGTCGTTGGCACCGGCTGCGGCTCGCGATGCATGACGGGAAAAACGCTATTTCGGGAATTTCACCCCGGCTCCACAGCCGAGAAATTTATAGTGACGGTGTTGTGGGGGTCTCGTGGTTGGTGGAAGATGGCGTGAAAACCCTCATTTGGTGAAAGATTCGGAGAGTAAAAGTAAGCGGCTGGACAATCGATAGTCTCTGACATTAAACTCAAGAAAAGGTAAGTGTTGAAATCATGACACCCAATACTCAACCGCATATTCTGGTTGTAGATGACGAACTGAGCATGCGCGAGTTGCTCGAGTTCCTGCTTTCCCGGGAAGGCTACAGGGTATCCCTTGCAGAGAGTGGTCGCAAAGCCATTTCTACGCTCGACAAGAATGACTACGACCTGCTGCTTTGCGACATCAAGCTGGGAGACATGACCGGCCTGGATGTCTTGAAAGCGTCGAAGGCAAAACATCCGGACACCACCGTTATAATGATCTCAGCATTCGCGACCACAGAAACAGCGGTTGAAGCCATGAACATGGGCGCTTATGATTATGTGCCCAAACCCTTTGACAACGAAGAGCTGAAGCAAACCATCGCCAAAGCGCTCGATCTGAAGACGATTGAACACGAGAAAGAAATTATCGAAGGCGAGCTCAAGAAGAATCTTCATTTTGATATAATTGTCGGCAACAGCCCGGCCATGCTTCATATATATAAAATGATCCGCCAGGTGGCACCGACACGCACCAATGTTCTCATAACCGGTGAAAGCGGAACCGGAAAGGAATTAATCGCCCGGGCCATCCACCAGGAGAGTGATCGCAGCGACAAACCGTTTGTGGTTATAAATTGCGGCGGGATACCGGAAACCTTAATGGAGAGCGAGCTTTTCGGTCACAAGAAAGGCTCATTTACCGGTGCCACTTACGACAAAAAGGGCCTCTTCGAGGTGGCTGACAAAGGTACGATATTTCTGGATGAAATCGGTGAACTCAGTATGCCGATCCAGGTCAAACTTCTGAGGGCCATCCAGGAACGAACCTTCAAGCCGGTGGGCGGCAGTGAAGAGTTGTCGGTTGATATCCGAATCATTGCTGCGACAAACAAGCAGGTGGAAAAAGAGGTCATCGAAGGGAATTTCAGGGAAGACCTCTTCTATCGCTTGAATGTTATTGAAATCAAGATGCCCCCGTTGAGAGACCGGAAGGGCGACTTGCGGGCCCTGGCGCAGCACTTTCTCGATAAATATTCCCGGGAAATGGGTAAGAAAATTTCTAAAATATCCTCATACGCCATCGATATGCTCAACAAGTACGATTTCCCAGGCAATATTCGTGAATTGGAAAACCTTCTTGAACGCAGTGTGGCGCTATCGACCACCAACATCCTGTTGCCGGACAGCCTGGCACTTTCCATCCACAAGCGCCGTTGGATCGAGGGTGTCAGGGACAGGCGCTTCGATCTTGATGAGGTATCTCAGGGCGTCTCTCTGGACAACATCCTGGAAGAAATCGAACGCGCCTATCTTCTCAAAGCGCTTGAAGTTGCTAACGGAAACAAGAACAAGGCCTCTGATCTGCTCGGGATCAGTTTCCGATCGATGCGCTACCGTCTGGACAAACTGGGGACAAATTCCGACTAAGCGTAGGCTCTTCCAATTTTCGAAATCCTTAACATCGTATCCCTTTACTCCTTCCGTTTTTAAAAATAAATTCCGAGGTACAGACGGATGGTATTCGTGGTTGGTGAATCACGGTCGCATAACGGAATGTGTTTTGACATCCTCAAAAGTTATCATCTCCTAGACAATTTTTCAAAGTTCAGTATTTCGATCTGAATCGAACCAGGGTGATAGGCTCGCCGACCACATAACTCGTCGATTCGACATTTTCCTGACAATATTTGTCAAGCCATTAACAAAATTCGGTTCGCGGCAACGGGTTTTGGCCTGTCATGAGTGCACGTTTTTTGGGAAGTCGATATAAAAACAATAAAAACAATAAGTTAAAAAATCGTGAAGTGCTGTCGCCAGTGTGGCATGCGCATTGCAGGATGAACCAGCAAACATGATTGATGACAACCAATAAACAGATTCAGAAGGAGGTGGCAAAGGAAACAGTCGCAAGATTAAACCCAAAATTCATTTACTTTCATTGTCATTGATATAGTAAATTACATTCCCAAAAGGAGGTCACAACATGCTACAGAAATTGAGAGGCAACAATCAAAAAGGTTTTACCCTGATCGAACTTATGATCGTTATTGCTATCATCGGTATTCTGGCCGCCATCGCGATTCCTAACTTCATCGCCTACCGCGACAAGGCCTTCTGCAGCTACGGTGAACAGGATGCCCAGAGTGTCGCCGCGGCCCTGGCGTCATACTTCTCCGAGCCGGACCACACCACGACGCCGACTGTGGATGAACTAAGAAGTACCGAACAGCTGTCGACCAACAATTTGCCCACCAGCATTTCAATCGATGAGGACACGCCCGGCTTGACCCAGATCTTTGTCGACGATGATTCCAATCGCTGCCCGCGCAGCACCCAGTTCTACAAGACCATGGGTGGTTCGCAGGGGTACTGGCTCAACTAATATTTCGTAAACTGACATAATACAACCAACAGAAAAGGGGAGGGATTCAACTCCCCTTTTCTGTTTGGATCAAAACATAACAGACTGATGGTAATTTTAGGCTAAAAATGGTATTATTCAGTGCAGTTAGCTTGAAAAGGACGTTACCTGGTCATCAATAAATACCAACCAATGGATGTATGAACCGCCTGCCACAGCCTGGGTGCCAAACCAATAAGAAATTCGACAAAATTTCCGGGTACAGCCTTGTCATTTTCCTTTTGGTTTTATGGGTCGCCATTATCTACAGCAACACCCTGCAGTCATCCTGGCACCTGGATGACTATGCCAATATTCAAAGCAACCCTCGGGTGCTCATCAATGATCTGAAGCCCGGTACCCTCTGGCAGACGTTTTTCGCATCACCGGAAGGCAAGCGTAAACCTTACCGTTCTCTGGCTTATTTATCCTTTGCCCTCAATGCCTTCGTGCACCGTACCGATGTTCTCGGTTACCACCTCGTCAACATCACCGTTCATGTTCTGACGACGCTTTTGCTGTTTGCTACCGTTCTGGCCGTGATGAAAACACCGGCAATGAAAGGAGTATCGCGCAGCCATGCTTTTATGACGGCGGTGCTGACCGCAGCCCTTTGGTCTGTCAATCCCATCCATACCCAGGCGGTGACCTACATTGTCCAGCGGATGGCATCGATGGCGGCGATGTTTTACTTGCTGGCTGTCTACCTGTACCTTACGGCAAGGTTAAAACCTAATTTCGGCGCACGCCTGGCGCTATTCATTTTGTGCGCAATGAGTTACATATGCGCCCTATTCAGCAAAGAAAATGCGGCCTTGCTACCGTTGATTCTCCTGCTGGTCGAGTTCATCTTTTTCCGGGATTTACGTGACAAGCGTGTAAAGGTTGCATTTCGGTCTGTGCCTTGCCGCCGGAGGACTCCTTGTCCTCCTGCTGGGGACTTACCTTTTCGGCAACCCGTTCAGCTTTTTCAGGGGGTATCCCTTTCGAACCTTCACCCCCATCGAAAGGTTGCTCACAGAGGCCCGTGTTCTGATGTTGTATCTCTCGCAGATTTTCTATCCTGTACCGGACCGGCTTTCCATATATCATGATATTTTGGTATCAACTTCCATTTTTCATCCCTGGACAACCCTGCCGAGCATCGGAATGATACTGGCCCTCATTGTTTTCGGGTTTTACTGGATGGGGCGCAGACCGCTGTTGAGCTTCGCGATCCTCTTCTTTTTTATCAACCATATAATAGAATCATCCGTTATCGGGTTGGAATTGGTCTATGAGCACCGAAATTATCTCCCTTCGCTTTTTATTTTCATGCCGTTGTCCTTTGGATTCAAAAAAATCCTCGAGAATTATCGAGTCAGCAGTCCGCCTATGCGACGTTTTCTCGTGGCTGCCATTATTCTTGCCATAATCAGCTTGGGAACAGGGACATACATCAGGAATAAGGCGTGGGCCAATGAGAAATCCCTTTGGGAGGATACTCTTCGTAAGGCTCCCGGTTCGATTCGGGCGCATCACGAGCTGGCGTTTCAATATTACGAGAAACACGGGTTTTACGATGAGGCGCTTGATCTTTACCATCGCGGTCTCAATCTCAACGGCCAGAACGTGTACGAAAAAACCCGCAGTTTGAACAACATTGCCAGTATCCATTTTACACGGGGTAATTATCCCGAGGCTGAAAAGTATTTTAAAATGGCTTTGGAAACCTATCCCCGGTATGATCGCATTTATTATCGTCTCAGTCTGACCCAGACAAGACTCGGGAAATGGCAGGACGCTTCAGTAACGTTGGCGAACATAATTTCCCAGAAACCGCCGCAAGAAGATGTGCTCAGACTGAAAGGCATAATTTTGTTGTATGAGGGCAAACCGGAGGAAGCCTTAAAATATTTTCAAGCGTGCCTTAAACTGGATTCGGCAGATTGGCAAAACCTGCTGGGCATCGGTGCCGCAATGACGATGCAAGGCAGTTTGAAGCAGGGTTATAATTTTATGACCATGGCTGAAGCCGCCCGTCCGACTGAACCGTTGGTGCATCTTTTGCTGGCAAAAAACCGAATGATTGTCGGTGAAGAAACAGCGGCAGGGCGACACCTGGATCGTTTTATCGAGCGGGTCGGCTCGTCCCACGCCCTGGCATATTTGAGACATCTCGTTGCTCAAAACCGACATCTCAATATCCCGATCGGCGACATACAATCCAATATTCGGCTTAAAATTAGTCAATTATAACGATGATATAACAGAAAACGTTAACCGCAAATGAGTCATGTAAACTCGACATCAAGAGTCTTGCTGTTTCCTTTAATCCTTCTCTTCTTCCTCACGCTGACCATTTATAGCAATAGCCTGAATGCCTCCTGGCACCTTGACGACTATTTCAGTATCGTCAACAATCCGAAGGTACAGATTGCCCAACTCACGCCTACGCTATTGATTCAATCGACGCAGCATCCGGAGAGAACTTCTTACTGGCGCCCGGTATCTTTCCTGACTTTTGCCCTTAACTGGTACATCGGTCAAAATATCGTCACCGGTTACCACTTTGTTAATATCCTGCTTCACGTCTTGACGGCGTTTCTGATTTTCCTATCGACAAGATGTTTACTTGAGACCCCGGCGTTAATGAAGAAATACACGGGATCCACCTATTTTATTTCCCTTTTAGCCGCGGTACTTTGGGCCGCCAATCCGATTCAGGTCCAGGCGGTGACTTACATCGTTCAGCGTATGACTGTGTTGGCGGGATTTTTTTGCATTGCCGGTATCTATTGCTATCTTAAGGCACGATCGACAGTCAAACGCAGCAATTTTCTGTTTTTCTCTTCGTTTACCATGGTTTTGTGGTTGCTGGGAATGGCATCGAAAGAGAACGCCGCGATGCTGCCACTGATACTTGTCCTCGTGGAGTTTATCTTTTTCAATAATATGGATGAAACTAAAACCCGCAAGCGGTTTCTGACAGCCGGTATTATCGGATTTGTTGTGGTTGCAGGGATCGGCGGCGCTCTTTATCTTAATGGCGATGCCATGTCGGTATTTTCCGGGTATGGCGATCGCTATTTTACGCCGATGGAACGTATACTGACCCAGCCGCGGGTGCTTGTTTTCTACCTGACACAGATATTTTTTCCTCTTTCCGCACGTTTATCGATTGACCATGACATCCAGGTGTCTACGTCATTGTGGCATCCGTGGACGACCATACCGGCAATGGTTGTCATCGCAGTATTGATTTTCTATGCTCTGGCTCAAATTAAGAAGCGCCCGATGCTCAGTTTTGCCATCTTATTCTTCTTTCTAAATCACCTTATTGAATCGACAATTCTACCTCTTGAGTTGGTTTTTGAACACCGCAACTATCTTCCCTCCATGTTTCTTTTTGTTCCGGTTGCCATCGGGGCGAAATGGCTGCTCGATCGTGAATACAAACGCCGGAGAATCGATTATCTGATCGTGTCTGGTTTTATCATCTTGCTGATTATCGGGTTCGGCTTTGGGACTTATCAGCGTAACCGCGATTGGCAGACCGAGGTCTCCCTATGGTCAGATGCCTATCGCAAAGCGCCACGTCTTCAGCGGACACTTCATAACCTGGCGATGGCTCTGTATGAAAAAAATGGCCATCTGGACAAGGCCCTGGAACTCTATCAAAGATCCGAAAATCTCAAAATGCACCGGCGCTCCCATCGCGCCGAGCTTTATGGCAATATCGCCAATATCTACTTTCGGCAAGGACGATACAAAGATGCTGAGATTTATTTCGAGAAAGCCCATGCAATTGCCCCTCATAAAGTGTATTTCCGTTATCGCTTGGCTGATACCCTCCGGAAGCAAAAAAAGTGGGACAACGCCTTAAGTCATGTTGACATACTCCTTCGGCGATACCCGCGGAATAACGATTATCTGAATCTAAAAGGAACGATTCATCTCTATAAATATAATCCTGAACGTGCATTGATCGCTTTTCGTGATGCAATCCTTGCCAACCCCAGTCAATCCGCCGGTTATGTGAACGCCGGTATCGCCCTGATGGCTATAAGCGCAAACCGCAGGGCCGAGAAACTATTCAAGATAGGACTTAACCTCGCGCCGGAAAACATATTGACTTACTTACGATTGATCGACGTCAATCTCCGGATGCAAGACTCTGAAGAAGTGGAGACATTACTTCGGTATCTTATTCAATCCGCATCTGTTGAAGCCATTTTATTATCCTTAGGTGATATTTCCAAGGAAACACTTAATAACAAGAATGATTATCGCAAATTAGAACAAACTATCACCAGTGAAATGGCAAAATATATCCGTCTATCCACAACAGGAACGACAGATCAATGATATCGATCGATTGAAAGGAAACATCGTATCGAAATGGCACTTATTGTTACAGACAGAAATGCCGTGATAAAGCCTTTGGCATATGGTGTTTATTTCTGGACAGTTGTATCTTTGGCGTTTATCGGGTTAGCCGATTCCGCCTATCTTTCAGTCTCACATTATCGAATATATAATGATATTGGCTACGAAAGCTTCTGCGCAATATCAAGAGCAATAAATTGCGATACCGTTTCACAAAGCCCGTATGCCATTTTTATGGGGATGCCCGTTCCGGTATGGGGAGTGATCGGGTACATTTTTTTACTTCTCCTGCTACTGTTTGCCGGTAGAGCGTCGGCGCAGAAAAAAAGAGTATGGGGCGTCATATTTATAGTGGCACTGGTATACAGTATTTCTAGCATCATTCTTGCCGTCATTTCCCATGTCTATATTGATAGTTACTGTATTATGTGTGTTCTGGTTTATGCGATTAATTTTTTATTACTGTACTATTGCTGGTTGATCAGGAAGCGCTTCGCTCACGAGCCCTTACACAATAGTATTGGGCATGACCTCCGATATATTTGGACATGGCGAAAAACAGCCCAATTCGTATTCATCTCTTTTTTGGCTGGGGTTCTTCTCCTCTGGTCCTTATTCCCATCCTACTGGAATTTAAAAACTGCACTTTTGTCGGCAGATCAACCCAGTGGATTGACATCAGACGGCCATCCTTGGATCGGCGCTGAAAACGGGAAGGTGGTTATCACCGAGTTTTCGGATTATCTCTGTTTCCAGTGCAGTAAGATGAACTATTATCTCCGGAAAATAATGACTCGCTATCCCGGAAAGATAAAAGTCATCCATCGTCATTTCCCTATGGACCACACCGTCAACCCGATTGTAAAAAGTCAAAATCATAAGGGTGCCGGCGCACTGGCCATTCTAACCATTTATGCAGCCACGCAAGGAAAATTCTGGCAAACAAACGATTACCTGTTCGCCAATGCCCGATTTACCGATCGGATTGATCTGCAAGTATTGGCCGACGAAATCGGGCTTGACTATGAAGCATTGACTCGCGCGCTCCACCGAAATGATTTCAGCAAAAAGTTACATCGTGATATTATAGACGGTCTGAAGTTGGGTGTATCCGGTACGCCGGCTTTTCTGATCGACGGTAAGCTATACAGTGGTCAAATCCCACCGGAAATATTGCTACATGTTGCCGATTAATCGCGCTTGAATGATATAACAATCAAGTCTTCTATATCGACCGGTGAGACAGCAACCGCCAAAGGAAACGATGATAAACGCAGAAACTAAGAATTCCCCCAAAAAGGTCGAGAGTTTAATCAGTGTTATTTTTCTAATGTGTATTTGTGTCTTAATACTTGCGGTTATCCTGCTGTCATGGGTTCCACCGGTGAGTCGGGATGCGCTGACCCATCACCTCGCTGTCCCTAAAATTTACCTTCAGCACGGTGGCATGGTCGAACTGCCATACATTCCGTTTTCTTATTTTCCCATGAACCTCGATTTGCTTTACATGGTCCCCCTTTATTTCGGTAACGATATTATCCCGAAACTCATACATTTCCTTTTTGGACTCCTTACGGCAGGTATCATTTATGGTTATGTAAAAAAACGCTTTGGTTCGGTCTATGCCCTGTTCGGGGTCCTATTTTTTCTGTCTCTGCCCGTTATTATCAAGTTGTCGATAACCATATATGTCGATCTTGGGTTGGTTTTTTTCTCAACCGCAGCCTTGCTCGCCCTCTTTAAATGGGGACAAGATAAACGCAAGTACAAATATTTCATCTTTTCTGCCGTTTATTGCGGACTGGCCCTCGGTACAAAGTACAATGGTCTGGTAACGTTTTTTATTTTAACGATTTTTGTTCCCTACATCTACCTTCGATCCGGGGGCGGTCAATCTGTCCGCCAGGGTAAAGCTGTCGGGCTCGCCGTTGGATATGCGATTATTGCCCTGGCGATCTTCTCGCCCTGGATGCTCCGAAACACTCTCTGGACAGGCAACCCTATATTTCCCCTTTACAATAGTGTTTTCTCATCGGCTTCAGCCCATCCGGTTGATGGGGAACCGTCTGAAATTCAGACAGAAATCGAAAAACGCACCCAAGACTGGAACCACCTGGCGGTACGTCGAATTATTTACGGTGAATCTTGGGGACAAATCGCCCTCGTTCCGATTCGAATCTTCTTTCAGGGTCAGGATGACACTCCGCAATACTTTGACGGAAAACTCAACCCATTCCTTTTGCTCCTGCCATTTATGGCGTTCTTTCCAAAACCAAAATTACAGTCCTACGACCATTTAGAACGAAACATGCTTTTATTTTTTGTCATCCTATTTCTGCTGTTCTCGTTTTTCCGAACAAGTATTCGCATACGATACATTGCCCCGGTTATACCGGCCCTGATCATATTGTCGTGTTTTGGTGTTAAAAATTTGGTGGTGCTCATTCGGGCACAAAAGCGTTCAAAAACTGTGTTGGCCGGTTCAATGGCGATGATTTTGGCAGCAGTGCTTCTTTTCGGGATGAATACCGATTATTTGATACAACTGGTCAGGAAAGTCGATCCTTTCAGCTACATCAGTGGGCGATTGGGACGCGATGAATATATTGCGAAATTCAGACCTGAATATCCCGTGGTGAAATACGCGAATCAGAATCTCAAAGAGACTGATAAAATTCTCGGTCTTTTTTTGGGAAACCGTCGGTATTACTGCGATAGGAAATTGATTTTCGGTGAAAAGAAACTTACCCGATCCATTATTCTGGCGTCAACATCGGAAAGTGTCCTGAAGTCCTTCCATAACAAAGGTTATACCCATGTCATCGTCCACCTTGGCCTGTTGAAACAATGGGCGGGTTCGCTGGACGAGCGGGAGCGGAAAGTAGCGGCTGATTTTTTCACACATGACATGGTACTGCTCAAGCAAAATCAGCTCTACGCACTCTTTGTCTTGAATGATCTTGCGTATTGAAATCCACCGTTTCTGCTCGCCTCCCGCTAACGTGTTCTCGGTCTTCCGATTACACGGAAACAAGTGACAGTGCCAGCCTGCATATTTCATATCCAGTTTCAGCATATGGGGAATACTGGCCTGGGATCTGCGTAACAAAGCCTTTTCTGAAGTCAAAAAGCCCACGGAATACTTGATGCGAGTGCCAATAGTATGACGGTTATACGGCCGGACCCGGCTTCTTCGAGCGCGTTATTAGTTTCTATCGCAGGATCTGGGAGCGATCAGGCCCGGAAAATACATACGGCACGATCATTGCTTAAATTATGAAACGTGTTTTCTACGTCCTGGACATTAGGGCTAAATTTTGTTAAACTTTAGGTGGTTACGGTTAATCAACGGTTTATCCTGCCCTGTCTATGATCCTTTTCCCAGAGGTATGCTTTCGTGAATGTAGAGACGGTCGAATTTGCGGTGACCGATGAGAGAACTGATGCTGTCGCGTTGGAAAATAAGATGACGCCGCTCACCGATCCGGCTGCGGATCGTTACCGCAGAGACCGTATCGCGCATTGGAATCGTGTTTCGCCGTACAAAGATAATCCCAAAAGGATAGGTGCATTTTATCACTCGCTGCTTCAAAAATACTATCGTTTTTTAGTGACGGAAGGACTGCAGGTGCTCGAACTCGGTTGTGGGCATGGCCATTTGCTGGCCGCCCTCAAACCCTCGTTCGGTGTTGGGATTGATTTTTCTGAGGAGATGATCGCTGTTGCCCGAAAAAATTATCCTGACTTATGTTTTGTCATATCCGATGTCCATAATGCCATTATCCGGCAGCGCTTTGATGTTATAATCCTCTCAGATCTTGTCAACGATCTTTGGGATCTGCAGAACGTCCTCGAAAATATCAAACAATTCTGCCATCCGGGTACCCGTATCATCATCAATTATTACAACAATCTGTGGCGTGCACCGCTGGCAGTGGTCAAGAGGCTGGGATTAGGCGCTGAAATGCTGGTGCAAAACTGGTTGTCTCCGCACGATGTGTCCAATTTACTGCACTTAACCGGCTTCGAGGTTATTCGGCGCCAGGCTCAGATCATTTCGCCTCTGAATGTTCCCTTAGTGGCCAGGTTTTCCAATCGATATCTATCACAGTTCGTCCCATTCAAATGGCTTACGCTGACAAATTTCACCATTGCCAGATTGGTAAAAAGAAAGAATCCGCCGAGGCTCGATAAACCCCCACGGGTGTCGGTGATCATTCCCACCCGGAACGAAGCCGGTAACATAGAGAAAATTTTTGAGCGAATCCCAGAAATGGGTTGTGAAACTGAGCTCATATTCGTGGAAGGACACTCCACGGATCAGACCTATGAAACCCTCCAAAACGCCATCGCAGCTCGGCCAGAAAAAAAATGCCAGCTTTTCCACCAGACCGGGGAAGGAAAGGGCGATGCCGTGCGGTTGGGGTTCGATAAGGCCCGCAGCGATGTTCTCATGATTTTGGATGCCGATATGACGGTACCGCCTGAAGATCTTCCCCGTTTCTACGAAGCCATCGTGGACGGCAGGGGCGAATTTGTTAATGGGGTTCGTCTGGTATATCCCTTAGAAAACCAGTCGATGCGGCTATTCAACATTATGGGGAACAAGTTTTTCAGTCTGGCATTTTCATGGCTCTTGGGACAGCCGGTTAAAGATACCTTGTGCGGCACCAAGGTTTTGTGGCGCAGCCACTACGAGCAGATAAAAGCCAATCGACACTATTTTGGGAATTTCGATCCATTTGGTGATTTCGATCTCCTCTTCGGTGCGGCCAAGCTCAATTTAAAAATTGCCGAGATGCCCATTCGTTACCGGGCGCGAGAGTATGGCAGCACCAACATCAACCGCTGGCGCCATGGATGGGTTTTACTCCGTATGGTACTGTTCGCCGCTCGACGGATAAAGTTCATTTAACTCATGGGACAACAGAGATTAAAGAACATACTCTTACATCCCGATGTGCGCGATGTCGATATCGATGCTCCGGAAACAATTCGGCGTCACGCCCGTTTGATTCAGAATAAAAAATTTTTAAAACAGCTATACGGCGAATGGTATCGATCCATCCTGCAGGCCATTCCACCTGACAGTCCCGGTACCATCGTGGAAATCGGCTCCGGTGGCGGCTTTATGCACGAGGTTAATCCGTCGGTATGCAGAACAGATATCCTGAAGGCAGCGAATTTAGATGCGGTGCTCGATGCCGCCAACCTGCCCTTTAAAGACCAAACCCTGAAAGCCATCGTTATGGTAGATGTACTCCATCATTTGCCACGAGTGAGGGCGTTTTTCCAAGAAGCGTCCCGATGCATCCAATACAGGGGTAGGATCATCATGATCGAACCATGGAATACCCGTTGGTCACGATGGATTTACCGTCGATTTCACCGGGAACCCTTCGATCCGGAAGCAAGCAATTGGCGGGTACAAAAAGGGGGACCGATGTCGGGATCCAACCAAGCGCTACCTTGGATCCTCTTCGAGCGTGACCGTGACCGGTTTAATAGCGCTTTCCCTGAATGGTCGGTGGAAGATTTGCAATTGCACTCTCCATTCAGCTACCTGATCTCCGGTGGTGTATCTTTTCGGAGCCTTTGGCCGGGTAAATTCTTTAGGCTCTGGCGTGAAATCGAAGATCAATTCATGCCGTTTATGCCGAAATTGGCGATGTTCGCGACGATCAGACTAGTTCGAACACCCATAGAGTGAACGCATTCACGCTGGACTGAAATCCCACAGTTTACAGTAAAGTCTACCCGGAGATTGCGGTGCAGAGAACTGGAATTGGCCGCAAGCGGGACTAAGAGAAACACGCCATTGAAAAAAGAAAATTCAAAGATCGAGAAGTATACTACTGGATCTGTAATGAGTGAACTCATTTCCATCGTCATACCTTGTTACAACGAGGCTGAATCCATCGCGGCACTGGATCAGCGGATGGTTGATCTGGCCGAAACAATGTTGCCGTATCAGTTCGAATTCATCTATGTCGATGATGGAAGTTTAGACGGAACCGCCACCATTTTGAATACTATCGCAGAAGGCGACCGGCGGGTAAAAGTGTTGCACCTGGCCCGGAACTGTGGCCACCAGATTGCTTTGACGGCCGGTATGGATTTCGCTGTTGGAGACGTGATTGTCACGATTGACGCCGATCTGCAGCATCCCCCTGAATTAATAGCCGATATGATCAATAAGATCGAAAACGGTTTCGACGTCGTTCACGCTCAACGACAGATACGGACGGGCGAATCCTGGTTCAAACGCCTGACCGCCAGGTTTTTTTACTTTTTCATGCGGCATTTTTCTGACCTCCGCATCATTGAAGACAGTGGGGACTATCGCGCATTCACAAGAGCGGTTTTAGAAGCATTGAAGGGGTTCCGGATGCCGCACCGTTTTTTGCGCGGACTATTTGTAAACATGGGTTTTCAACAATGCGCCATTCCCTACCAAAGCGACGCCCGTTTCGCAGGTCAATCCAAGTATTCCTTTTTCAAAATGATAAACCTGGCTCTCGATGGGGCATTGGGATATTCGGCGGCACCGATTCGGTTCATCACTTATTTATCAATCCTTTTTTGGCTCATCAGCCTGGCTCACCTGGTGACTTCGTTAATCGATCATTTCATATTTAAAGTCACCGTACCCGGCTGGACGTCAATCATTGTCCTTATGTTCTTTTTTACCGGCCTAATCCTTTTCAGCATCGCCATTATAGGATCGTATGTCGGGCGGATCTTTGTCCAAGGCCAGGATTCCCCGCTGTACTGGCTGAATGACGCCCGGAACCTGGATAATGATGTCGTTAAGGCATGTGGCGGTGACCTACGCGAAGTCCGTTTGTCGCAGCGGATCCTGTCGACCAGAAAAGCGCAATCCAACCACCGGAGGGGGGCCAAACCGTGATTTTTTGGGTGCCCCTGATTCTTCTGCTTCCGTTTCTGGTTTTACACTGGCTGGTTCCTTTTTTTTCCGGGCTGACACTCGGTAACGACTATGCCGTTTTTCACATCCAGCAGCAGATGGAATTGATGTTTTCGCTGAAGATGGGTGTTTTCCCGCTTTATATTCCCGGCTTTGCCGGGGGGCACTCCTTTGCGGCGTTAACTCTCGGACAGATATTCCATCCCATATCCCATCTGGCGGCTGCCCTTCCAGGGTATTGGGATGGAAAGGCTCTGGAGCTTAACACCTTGTTGCGTCTACTGTCTCTGGGCGGATGTCATTTCGCACTCTTTTATTTCCTCCGCAGCCTAAAACTGGAGAGCGCCATTGCCTTTGTGCTCTCGTTTATTACCGTCTACAATATGAGGATGCTTGACCTCTTCCGCTATGGCGCAGCGCTGGAGAGTTGGACCGGCTTCATTTTTCTGTGCTCGTTTATTGGTCTTCAAATCCGATATCCGGGCAAGTGGACCTACCGGCTGGCAACCATTGGAGCCACGTACTGGCTGGTCTGCAGCGGGCATCCCCAAATGATGTACTATGGCCTGCTTGGCGCAGGGCTTTTCGCACTGATGGCACCGTACTATGTCGGTATTTTTACCGGTGTAGGACCGGTAACGGAAGGCCCTGTGTGGAAAATTTACGGTCGCATTTTTTGCTGCCTCATTGCCGGCGTGCTGCTGTCTGCCCCATACATTCTTTCGTTTCACTATGAGTTTTTAACCACGAATGCACGCCGGGTCATACAGGGCTACGCATGGGCGGATGATTACAGGGATACCGTTGCCGGTACGATTAACAATTTTGTATTCCCTCTGCGTTCTGACTTCCACAGCGCTTTCGGAAGTGCCATCCTGTTTCTTCCGGCCATTATCATTCCACTACTACGGCTTGTGCGCGTTCGTATCCCGACCGTTATTTGGGTGGCCTGGGGTCTTGTCATTTTTCTGTTGCTACACAGTCTGGGAGACAGACTACCGATTCATTTCCTGACCTGGAAATACCTACCGTTCGCCTCCAGCTTCCGGATTGCCGGACGGATACTGATGATCGCGCCATTTTACCTCATGCTGATAATGGGTTGGTTGGCATCAGATGTCTCCGGGAAAATAACGATCGGCAAACGCCTCCCCGCAACGCCAAGCCTATCGGCAATGTCACTTTTGGCCGTAATTCTCATTGGTGTGTGGGTTTATCATCCGGCGACAATTACCGCTGATATTGCAGCATTCAGTGCACATAGTGTCAGAAGCGTTCCTCTTTGGGTAGAGACCGTCATAACGCTGGCCGGGGTCGTTTTGCTGCTTTGGTTCGTTTTGAAACCTATTATCAAGCGGTATGCTTTCGCCACGGCCGTTGGTTTTTGCGCGCTTCTTTGTTTTCAGGTTACTTTATTACTGCAATCTGGTACCTGGATCAAGAGAGCAGTGGAAACGCCCAGCTTCGAAAAAATGCTGCGGCATAAACAGGAAAAACTGACCTATCGAAATGCCACCGGGTATGGCATGGCCTCGGCTGTTGTCTTAAAACAGGTCGAAAACGCGTATCTCGAACCCTATCTTGGAAAGCTCTACAGTCGGTGGGCAAAAGCTATCGACAATGATGACGCGTATGACCTCATGAAGAAGGGGCGTACGCCAGACATGGTGATTGTCGAAGCCGTCGATGTGACCTTACCAGCGAACCATCTCGAAAAACCGATACGCGGCTCGGTAAAATTGACTTTCAGTTCATTCAACCGCTTGGTTTTCGATATTGAATCGTCTCAGACGTGTTTATTCGGATTGTCATATCCTTTCAATAAAAAATGGCACGTCTATGTCAATGATCGCGAGGCAATTCACCACCGTGCCAATGGTGCCAGCATGGCTGTCGTTGTCCCGAAAGGCAACAGTCGTGTGGAGTTCCAATATCACAGCCCGGCCACTTTCTGGGGTGTGGTTATCTTTTTTTCTACCATGATGGTCCTGCTTATCGTTTTTTGCGTTTCTCGATACCATCGTTCTTGGCACTACCTGACGCTGGTTATCGGCCTGTTAATGTGTGCAGGCTGTTTTTATCTCTGGAATCACAGCCTATACAATGGAGATAATCTCGCAACAGAGTATTTCTGGGAGACAAAACCGGCCGGTGATCGCCAAAATTTGGCGTATGGTAAAGAAAGCCACATGATTGCGACCATATATTCTCACTATCCGTATCTCTTCACCAGTGGGCAGGCCATTGATGGTAAACGCGATCCCGGCGACGGCTTTGTAACCGCCAAGAAGAAGCAACCCTGGTGGTTTGTCGATTTGTACCATCCTGAAAAAATTGGAGAGATTCATATTTACGAAAGCGAGAGACTCGGTTTTTTAAAAAAGTATCCCACCAACATCCGCCCATTGAAGATCATGCTGTCAACTGATGGCGACCGTTGGCAAGCGGCGGGGATCATCACTGAATCTGACCGTTCACGGCCGCTGAGGCTGGATGTCAATCCACCACAGGTGGCACGCTATGTCATGTTGCAGGCCTCCAGCAATTGCTATTTGGCCATTGATGAAATCGAAGTCTATTCGCCTAAAATGGAAATGATACCGGAAAAATCGGAAGCCCATATAGATTATTTACCGGAAGAGGAACCGGATGTCTGAAATCGAACACGTCGTTGCAACGGCTGCATCGCGATATCGGCCCCGGTCATGGACGGATTTCGTTATAAGAATAGAATGGCTCATTGGCCTGCTGCTGGTGATCGTTATATTTACCGGATACTGGCAGGTCCGAACACATGAATTCACATCTTTTGACGATAATTATTACGTAACCGAAAACAAAAATGTGAATACGGGTCTGTCTGCCGAAAACATTCGCTGGGCATTCAGTTTCGACAGTAAAGAAAAAACATACTGGCACCCGCTTACCTGGATTGCCCATATGCTTGACGTGCAATTGTTTGGATTGAATCCCGGCAGGCACCTCATGATGAATACGCTGCTACATGCGGGCAATGCCATTTTGATTTTTCTTTTCTTGCGCATGGCGACCGGTGCCATTTGGCGCAGCGCACTGGTCGCATTCATCTTCGCGCTCCATCCGCTGAATGTCGAATCCGTCGCCTGGGTTGCGGCACGTAAAAATGTATTAAGCACTTTTTTCTGGATGTTGGTACTCTGCGCCTATCTGTATTATATCGCCAATAAAACGTTTCTGCGTTACTCGATATTACTGCTCGTCTTTTTCTTTGGACTGCTGACAAAGCCAATGCTGGCGACCCTGCCGTTTGCTCTTCTTCTTCTCGACTTATGGCCCTTGAAACGGATAACCATATTTCAAAACAGCGATACGGGTCAATCTTCACCCACACGCAGGGTTCGTTTAAAATTTTGGAAAGATAGTCTTTGGCTCGTTTCAGAAAAGATACCCCTGTTGATGCTTTCAGCGGTGCTTATATGTCTGTCAATGTTAGCTCTTAAGGATGGTCCGATATCGGTGCTAAAGGTCTCATTAGCGATCCGGATCGAAAACGCCCTGGTCTCTTACGTTCGTTACCTGGGCAATATCTTTTGGCCCCGGGATCTGGCTGTATTCTATCCTTTCCCGGTGGCGCTGCCTTCCTGGCAAGTTATTGGCGCCTTACTACTGTTGATAACGATAACTTGGGCATTTCTCCGGTCAGTGCGAGTGTCGCCGTATCTGATCGTCGGATGGCTCTGGTTTCTGGGAACCCTTGTTCCGGTGAGTGGTATTGTGCAAGCCGGCCTATGGCCGGCAAAGGCAGACCGATTCGCCTACATTCCACAAATCGGTGTTTATATCGCCCTTGTATGGGGCTTACAGCATGCGGTTAAGCAGCGAATTAAGCGGGTATATTTAGTTCCGGCAACCGTTGCCGTTCTTTTATTGCTACTTTTTTTGACCCGCGGTCAAGTGGCATATTGGAAAAACACACGCACACTTTTCGAAAGAGCCTCGGCGGTGACCTTTAACAATGTCGTAGCGCACTACAATTTGGGGTGTGCATTGGAAGATGAGGGGCGATACGCAGAGGCTGTCGTTCAATATGAGAAAGTCCTTGCGCTCGATGCCGGTCATTCCAAAGCGCGCTACAATCTGGGAAATCTTTTCCTTAGTCGTGGCCGGACTCAAGTGGCTCTGTTTCAGTTTCAGGAAGCCCTTCGTTTCGATCCCAATCTCGCAGCTGCCCACAACGGTATCGGCGTGGTCCTTATAAAAAGAGGTGAGGCTACAGCAGCGATAGCCCATCTTGAGGAGGCCATCCGCTTAAAACCCGATTATCCTGAAGCACACAACAATCTCGGCGCTGCATTACGGCACAAGGGCCGATCCGGTGAGGCCATTGATCAATATCTGACTGCTTTGAGGTATGATCCTGAAAACACGGAAGCTAGCAATAACCTCGGACTGGCACTGCTTCGGAAAGGTCGTTTCAAGGAAGCACAGACGCTTTTTAGCAAGGTGCTGAGGAAACTGCCGGATGATCCGGTTGCCCATAAAGGCATACAGAGAGCCAATGAACAATGGCAAGCGTTAGAGAGTCGAAAGAGGAGCATACAGGCCCAACTGCTCGAAAACCCAACAGATCCGCAGCTTCTTATCGATATGGGGAAAATCGTTCAACAATCGGGTCATACAGAAGAGGCTGCCGAATATTATCGCCAGGCCGTATTTTATAAACATGACCACATCGAGGCGCGAAAATATCTGGCCACCACTTTGGCCGTAATGGGGCGCTACCAGGATGCGATCGATACTCTCAAGGCGCTATTATCGATAAAGCCGTATGATCCGGATGCCCCTTACACTATTGCCAGTATTTATGCCCGGCAAAACAAGGTCGAATTGTCTCTGGCCTGGCTAAAAATTGCTGTGTCCAGGGGATACGATGATTGGGATTCTTTGCGAAAAGATGCCAACCTGGCGAATATCCGCCGGACTGAATATTTCCATGAACTGATCACGCGATAGGTATCCAAAAGGGCATCGGTCCGTTCCACCTGTCCTTACTTTTTTTGGCTTTCCCTGCTGAGGGGATAACAATCATTCTTTCTAAGAAAACAGTATGAATGGTTATGATCACAAGCGGTTTGAACACCCATAGGAATAACAAACGCCGGTTTGAGATCTTCGTCAGTCTTTTTCTGATTGTGCTGACCTTTACGGTATATTTCCAGGTGCGATCACACGAGTTTGTCGTTTATGATGATCGAACCTACGTCAGTGAGAATCCGTTTATTCGAAATGGATTCTCAGCCGAAAGCACGCAATGGGCCTTTAGTTTTACGGATAAAGACAAGACATATTGGCATCCAGTAACATGGCTGTCACACTTGCTCGATATTCAACTCTTCGGGTTTAATGCTGGGGCCCATCTCATCGTCAACACCGTTATTCACGTCATCAATGTTTTATTGCTTTTCAGCATTTTGAACCGCTGTACCGGTCAAATGTGGCGAAGTGCATTCGTTGCCGCACTTTTTGCCATTCACCCCATGAATGTCGAGTCGGTCGCATGGGTCGCCGCGCGTAAAAACGTGCTTAGTACCATGATGTGGATGTTGACTCTGGTGGTTTACATCCGCTACACGGAGCGTCCGGGTGTCATAAGATACATCTCCACCGTTGTTATCTACACATTGGGATTGATGGCCAAACCGATGCTTGTGACCCTGCCTTTCGTATTATTGTTGATCGATTTTTGGCCACTAAAAAGAATACAGATCGATAGGCACAAAGGAATCATCACTCATATTCTTGCCGGCCGCCGCCTGATTTTAGAAAAAATACCACTTTTGGTTATCTCCGCTGGTTCCGTGTTGGTAGCGATGTTTTCATTACACCGTTACGGCGATGTGGTCACATCGTCTGCTGTGGACTGGAACCTGCGAATTGCCAATGCTCTGGTCTCCTATATCGTTTATATCATCAAACTGCTTCTGCCGATTAACTTGACCTGCTTTTATCCATTTCCGGTCAAATTGCCTTTGTGGCAATCAACCGGTGCCTTTGTGTTGCTGGTCAGTATCACCGTGATGGTGGTACGATCCTTTGACAAGAGACCCTACTTGTTTTTTGGATGGTTCTGGTATTTGGGGACGCTGGTGCCGGCGATCGGGATCGTTCAAGCTGGATTGTGGCCGGCGGTTGCGGATCGTTTCGTCTACATCCCCTATATAGGGCTCTTCGTTGCCATATCCTGGGGAATAGTGGATTTCTTCAAACGCTCTGGTCTTGATACAAAATGGTTGGCAACCGCAGGGTCGGGAATCGTTCTTGTTTTTGCCGCACTAAGCTATAATCAGGTTCGTTTCTGGGAAAACAGTATTACGCTTTTCACCCACGCCGTTGAGGTAACCCGTAATAATTTTCTTTCCCATTATGCCCTCGGATATGCCTATGAGCAGCGTGATAAACCGTTGGAAGCCATCCAACACTACAAGACATCCCTGCGCATAAACCCCGAGCAGACAGACGTCCAATACAATTTGGCGAAAGTTTTGGTCTCCCAGGGACAACCGGGTGAGGCCGTTGTTCATTACCGAACGGTTTTAAAGCTGGATCCTAAGGATTTTCAGGCCCACAATAATTTAGGGAACATATACGTCCGTCAGGGGAAATTGGGCCAGGCCGTCGATCATTATAAAGCCGCCATCAGAATTCGACCAGAGTATGCCAAGGCGCATAAGAATTTGGGGGCCGCGCTGGTCCTTAAAGCAGACATGATCACGGCCATCGAACACCTGAACGAGGCGCTGCGTATCCAGCCGGAAGACGAGCAGACCCGTCAGTACCTGAAACTCGCGCAATCGTTGCTTGAAAAGAAGGGACAACATGATCAGACGCGTCCAATAAGGCCGCAATCAGAAGAGCGCTAGCAGACGCCTACTGACTGAGAGATTTGACCGGCGTGTATTTAATCAAATAGAAAATAATATCCAGACGGTATTGTTTACAAGTTCATGAATTCAGCACATCTCAAAACATACGGAAAACCTCTGCTATTGAGCCTGATTGTAATCGGAGCCTTGATGATCAGGGTCGAATACGTCAAGGTATTGTTGAACGAATACGATATCAAAAATTTTCCGATCCATGCCGACTCACGCCAATATGTCAAGTACGGATACAATTTGGCTGAGCATAATACTTTCTCTATTGATTTCCCATCCTCGAATCCAATCCCGGATTCTTTCCGTTCGCCAGGTTATCCATTGATCATTGCTTTATCGATGCGTCTGACCAACGGCACCAAATTTATTCCAATCATTCTTTATGTCCAGGTTTTGATTGGCAGCACCATTATACTACTGACCTATTTGCTGGCAGCCCGATGTCTGCCGGGCTGGGGTGCTTTGACTGCTGCCGGCCTGGTCGCCATATGCCCGCATCTTGTCGCCATGTCAGGATACATTCTATCCGAGACACTGTTCAGTTTTGTTCTGCTTTCTGCAATTCTTTGTTATATCGTCGCTCTCGAGAGGAATCGGTATGTATTTTTTGCAACCGCCGGAGGCCTTTTCGGTTATGCGTTTTTAACAAACGAGACCGTATTGATCCTTCCTCTTATATTGGCCCTGATAACACTTGTTAATTATCAGAAGTCGATTGGTTCAACGGTCAGCCGAAACTTGGTTTTAAAGTTAGTCCTATTCTTGTCCGTGTTTCTGTTATTTCCATTAAGCTGGA
The DNA here is from genome assembly GCA_963848135.1 of uncultured delta proteobacterium. Lineage (GTDB taxonomy): Bacteria > Desulfobacterota > Desulfobacteria > Desulfobacterales > SG8-13 > JARFQH01. Next base: position 464,650 of record CAWKCK010000002.1, on the reverse strand, counting down.
ATCTGCGCAATATCATGGTGATACCTTCGGATGCTCCACGTGCTGCCGACAGGGCAATTCAAACATTGAGTCATGGTGCATATCCAGGGTTTATACATAAGGACCCGGCATATAAGTACTATCCTTACTCTGGAGGATTCCCGGCAGCCGCAATTCGGTGAATCACTCAAAAGCTTTTCAGAGATATTCATAGAAAGATTCAGGGAAGATCCACTTCGCTATATCCGGTGGTACTTTTTTCAAAAACCCTACGTCCTTTGGAGTTGGGATATCTTGCAGGGGCAGGGGGATATATACGTCTACCCATTGAAAACGTCTCTGTACCGGAAGGCGCCATTAATCGAATTGACAAGGCAGACCATGAAGACACTGCATGTTTGGATCTTATTGCTTTGCGCAGGGTGTTTTTTCGCGCTTGTTGCGATTCAGGCGGGTAAGGCACAGGATCGGATTGTTGTTCAAATCCCGCTGCTAATGTTAGTGACTTGCCTTTATTATACATTGCTTTACAGTGTCTTTGCCCCTTGGCCGCGGTATAGTGTCCCTTTACGGCCACAATTGTATATTTGCGCCATGTGGATTTTGTGTTGGCTCGGCAGTCGCTTCAAACAACCGATAACAAGGGTGAAAAAAGCCGAATCATGGCAGTAATATTGGTATTCACGACTTTTTTATCGATCTTCGTGGGTTTTTACCTCAAAGACGGAACCGAGGCCGGCGCCAGGCAGGCTTTCCTGAAGTCCGCTTTGGTGAATGGATTACTGGTATTGGTCTCTGCAGAGGTTCTCAGTGCTTATAAACTGCTTGCTTATTGGCCGTTGATGGTGGTGTGGAGCACGGCGACATTGTTTGCCGGTGGATATTTTATCATTCAACTGCGGAAGGGAGGTCAGTCTCTCGGCGTCGAATTTTTCAAGAAAAAACTGCTCCGCAGAGTGAAGGATCTCGATACATTTGACAAACTATCGTTGGCCGCACTTATCGCCGTACTCAGCATTAATTTGGCAGTTGCCTTGATTGCACCACCGAACAACCTCGACTCGATGAGCTACCACATGTCTCGGGTTATGCACTGGATCCAGAATGCTTCCGTCGATCACTATACCACGATAGATGTGAGGCAATTATCGCTGCCCGCGGGTGCCGAATATCAGGTGGCTCAATTTCATATTCTTTCTGGTAACGATAGATTCGTCAATTTAGTACAATGGCTGTCTTTTTTCGGTTGCATTGTCGGCGTATCACTTGTCTCAAGGGTTATCACGGAAGGGAGGAGAGGCCAGATCGCTTCAGCCCTTTTTTGCGGTACGATTCCAATGGCTGTCATGCAGTCCACTACCACTCAAAATGACCTGACGGTGGCTTTCTGGATCATATGCAGCCTCTATTTCATATTCAGAAAAGAGCGACTCAGCATGTACGATATTCTCTGGGTTGCGATCGCTGCAGGACTGGCCATTGCTACCAAACCGACGGCGTATTTTTTTCTGTTTCCATTCATTGCCTACCTGTTTTTCAGGGTATTCCGAATTGCCGTTGGCAGTAATGGCATTAAGGGCGCACTCGCGGTTATTGTTCTTTTTGCCTGTTTGGCCATGGTGTCGTTGAGTCTGTCAACTCCCAGTTATTGGCGCAATTACCAGACATTCGGAAATGTCCTTGGACCCGATGCTGGAACGCGCAATACCCATATCGGTCCGAAATCTCTGGTTTCGAATACGATGAAAAATATCGGTCTAAACCTGCCCTTTCCAATGTATTGGAAGCTGGTGAGGGTTGTTCACAGCGATATTCTTGACGTGGATATCAACGATCCGGCTTTAACATTCGAGGGCAACAAGGTTTTGCCGGACAACGAATGGGTATACCTCCTACCGGATGAAGACTTTGCCGGAAGCCCTGTGCATTTTGTTATCCTTGGGGTGGCAATCCTAGGGCTAATCAGTGGCTTTTTATCCAAAACAGAGAAAAAAGCCAGTTATATGTTGGTGGTCGCCCTGGGTGGCATATTCGGATTCCTTATTTACAGCCTTTTGATCAAATGGCAGGTATGGGGCAATCGCTTGTGTTTACCGGTCATGGTCATATGTTCGCCGGTTGCAGGAGCATTGCTCGCCCGGGCATCTCATCGCCTGAGATCGGTGATAGCCGTGATGCTTATTGCCACCGGTATTTTTTATAGTTTGTTTTCGATCAAACATCCCATTATTACGATCCCTGGCAGTCAATCGGCTTTTTTCCCGACCCAGTCGATTCTATCCCTGGATCGTGATGAGATTTACTTCAACGGTACATTCGAACATCTGAAAAAGCCGATGTTCGTTCTGGCAGAACGGATTAGAAAGGACGGATGTGAGGCCATTGGTATCAGGCTCCAAAGCCCGGAGTTCGAATATCCACTATGGGCGCTGGTAAATCCAACCCCCGAGCGACATATTAAAATAAAACATATCGGCATTGACAACGCTTCGCGTCATTTGTCTCCAGAATTTACCGATGATAAACTGTGTGCAATCGTGACCGTGAATCACAAAAAAATCCGCTACCAGAAATTGCGATAACGGTCATAATTTAGTAGGATTTTATCCAAAGTCGTTAATAATGATGAAGAAATATCTGGTACTCATTAGCCTGAGTTTTTTTGCTATTCATGCGTCATGCAGTGATGGGCGACAAAATGATGAAAAAATTGATAAACTGTCGATGGGCGAGGAACCGCAGGCATACTTATTCGAGCGATCGCAACCCGCTACTAAGATACTGACGCAAGATAGACAAGTGGCCGAACCCCTGACGGAGGCCATGGATATCCTGGGATTGGCTGTCAAAGATCTGGTGCGACCGCTTTATCATGAGGAAGGCTACATCATGTTGGCACGGCTTGCCGTTGTCGATCATGTTGCCAGTTCTCCGTTCACGTTGAAGTCTTGGGCAGACGAGAGTTCGCAGGTATTAAAGAAAAGTGCGGAAGACAGTCTGCTGGCGTTGGCACTAGAATCCTTGAAAATTATCGACGGGTATGGCGAAAGCCCCCCGCAGGTTGGATATCGGTTTGATCGTGCTCTCGGAGTTGAAGGCGTGTATCGCCAGTTGTGCCAAAATTATAACCACACTGCCCTAACAGAACGACTTCAGGAAATACAAAATGCCGGATTCAATCAACAGTTCGATTTACGACTCGGAATATTGCTCCAAACCGTTGTAAAGGTTGCCGAGACCGTCGATGAGGCTTTTTCCGACCTGTCACCGGAGGAGGTGTCACGTCTTAGAGAACATCCTGAGAAATACTTCTATCCAGACGGACTAAACTTTAATTTTCTGACGGCGCCGACCCACGAACAGGTTGAAATCGTCTCAATGGCTCGCCGGATACAATACCCCAAGCTCATTTTTGCTTTGCTGTCTCTTTGCTCGGAAATCGACGAATTTTCAAGATACCTAAACCTGGTTGTCAACGCTAAAAACGCTACCCCGTTATTTTCCGGCGATAGGAAAGAACACACCGGTACGGTTTTGAACCTGCCGTCCCCGATAGGAAATATTGTGATACTCGGACAGGGTGACGATTCATACACAGGGTCGGCGGCCCTGCTTATCGACCTTGGAGGCAACGACAGCTACTTCAGTGGAGGCAGAACCGGGTTGACCGCCCAAAACCGTGTGTCAGTCATCATAGATGCTGCCGGAAATGATCAATACGCTGCCGCCGCGGGACGTTTCGCTCAGGGGGCCGGAATTGCAGGTATCCATATACAGAGCGATCTTTCCGGCGACGATCGCTATATCGCCGGTGAGATGTCGCAGGGGTGCGGTATGTTCGGTTTCGGTATACTCTCTGATGGGGAAGGAAACGACACATACCAAATGGGATTGATGGGGCAAGGATTCGGCCTGTTTGGAATGGGATTACTTGTCGATTTGAACGGTAACGACCGTTACATCATCGGCGGTTTGGGCCAGGGAGCCGGTTCAACCATGGGGTTCGGTGGATTGTGCGACCTCAGCGGCGACGATGAATACACAGCCGGAGGAGACGATTCCCATCAAGGCCGGTTGAAGGCGGACGATTGGGCCCACGCTCAAGGTGTTGGCCTATCGGTCCGCTCGCCGGACTGGCGCAGGAGCTTTTCGATTTATGGTGGTGTCGGGTTTCTAACCGACGGCGCTGGTAATGACACCTATCATTGCCTGAAAGGCAACTGTATGGGCGCCGGATATTTCATGTCGGTCGGTGCACTCGTGGATGATGCTGGCAATGACCGATACATTCCTGAGGACGGAAACGGAATGGGATTCGCCGTTCACCTTGCGAGCGGAATTCTGATTGATAGAGAGGGTAACGACACGTATATCGCCAAAAACGATAGCGGCGGCGTGGGAGCGGACCGATCCGTCGGCATGTTGGTAGATTACAAGGGCAATGATCTCTATGGGCCTCAGTTGTTAAATAACGAATGGCCGGCAGATCAAAACCGTTTGATAGCCGACAATGAAGATTCGAAATCCATGGGCAAAATTGAAGCCGGTTTAGCATATGCTTCCTATGCCTCCGCATCGAGACCTAAAGGATTGGGTTTTCTTTTGGACTACGATGGCGATGATCGTTATTTTGCGCGGCGCGGAGATCGAAGCGCCAGCTGTGCAGCCGTTATCCCGCCGGCTGATCCGCACAATTGGAGCCACGCTTTGCTTTTAGACCTCGGCGGTAATGACGACTATTACCCGTTGGATCGGGAAAACAATTCCTACCATATCGATTTGGCTCATGGGTTGTTTTACGATATCGACTATCACAGCGATAAAAATCCGATAAAAAGCGATGTGAAATTCCAGGTGATAGACGACCAGTCCTTGCCGACAACGTGTATAGGGGAACCGAAAACATCCCCCTCTCTGAAAAAGGAAATCATTGAGCTGAATCGATCCGACAATTTTCAGCGTTTTGCATCCGTTGGTCACCTGATGCGCGCAAATCCGGATATTATAGACGACCTAATTGACACGCTGCAGACATCGAGGGAAAGAGAGACAAACCATTTTCTTATTGAAAGTCTCAGTAGTTTCATCCTTCGCAAGCAGATGTCCCGCAGCCGGGCCCATCATTTTGTAGAACTCATCAATGCCTGTGATCCTGCGGTCAGAATTTATGCGGCCCGGACATTGGGGTGGTGGGACCTCAAATTTGCCGGACCGGCCATAGTCAATGCCTTAAATGATCCTGTCCCTGAAGTTCGTGCCCAAATTATCTGGACGCTGGGCAGAATAGGTAACAGGGACCACCTCAGAATTTTGGACGATACGTATACCAACGAAACGTCACAAAGATGCAAGCGTGAGGCCTCCAATGCGTTTCAGGAGATTTTATTTCGAGATGACATAGATGATGCTCTCACAGAGCAATATGCACATGGCGCACTGTTGAAATGGATCGGCAGTTCGGATTCGATCGTTCGCCGTGATGCGGCTATAGGGATGCGCTATATCCGCCCCGAAGCGGAAGGGATTCAAGCGCTGATAGATGCGTTGAACGATCCGGATGTATATGTCGTGCGCGCAGCTTCCATGTCCCTGGCCTTCAACGGAAGGAAAGAAGGATTGCCGGTATTGATCGAAACGCTGAAATTTCCCTCTATCGACACGGGTGAGCACTATGATCAAGACCTTATTAAAGACCTGGCGTTTTTTTGTGGTACGGACTTTCCGGGAGAAATCCGTTATGATTATAAGACCTGGAAGGAGTGGTGGTCTGAAAACGGAGCAGATGTTGATATCAATGAAAACCTTTCCATAATGAAAATGATTGAAACGGCCTTTGCCCAGGAAGATGTAAACCAAGGGCTGCGGATCTTGGATAAACTGTTGATCTCTCACCCGGGCAACAGGGTCATAAAGTTGCGCTATGTGCGATTTTGCCAGGATTGGATCACCTATAGGCTCATGACCAAAGAGACAATCAGCAAGGACACACTGGAGACCTGCCTGCGTTTACAAAAAAAAATAGTCGACTTGGCGCCCCTGGAGCCCAATGGCCTGTCTGTTTTGGCCAGCTTTTACGCACGCCTCTCCATGTTTGACGATGCCGTGGCCGTCATGAAAACAGCGAATCAATTGGATCCTGGCAACCTCAAGTACCAATCGGCGCTTAAGTATTATCAGTCTCTCAAAAAGTCCCGAACCAATGGAAGCTGAAGCGGCGACAACTTAAGGCAGTAATACCCACACTGGATTCCAGCAAGGAACGAGAATAGATGAAACCTATTAAAGTATCTGTAATAATTCCGGCCTATAATGAAGAACACACCATCGCCGAAGTCGTCAAAAAGATTCGAAGCTATTTCACTGAAGCTGAGATTATTGTCATCAATGATGGATCGGAAGACAACACGGCCGAAATTGCAGAAGATTCCGGTGCCGTTGTTTTCAATCATCCTTACAATATCGGTAACGGCGCCGCTATAAAAAGCGGAATCCGGACGGCAACAGGTGAGGTGCTGGTTTTTATGGACGGAGACGGCCAACACGACCCTGCGGACATCGATGCCATGCTCGCCTATTTCCCCGATTACGATATGGTCGTCGGCGCCCGGTCAGGCAGCGGTCAGGCCTCTCTCGGCCGCGCCCTTGGCAATAAAGTATACAATTGGTTTGCATCTTATGTGACCAAATTTTCGGTTAAAGATCTGACCTCCGGTTTTCGCGCTGTAAAAGCCGACATTGCCCGCAACTTTCTATATCTTTTACCAAATACGTATTCATATCCGACGACAATCACGCTTGGGGTTCTCCGAAACGGAAACAGTGTCAAGTATTTGCCCATAAAAACCAAAAAACGGTTGCAGGGAAAGAGTCACATCAGGTTCTTTAAGGACGGGGTCCGATTTTTCATGATCATCACGCGGATCGCAACCATGTACTCTCCAATGCGGGTATTTCTTCCGGTAAGCTTCATAATGTTCATCCTGGGAATGATGCGCTACATATACACTTTCATCACGGAAGGAAGATTTACAAATATGAGCGCGTTGTTCTTTGTGACATCGGTCATCATATTCATGATGAGCCTTATTTCGGAGCAGGTATGCCAGATGCGATACGAGAGACGAGCCACGCCCCGGATCGTTAAAAAAAAAGCAGACATTGAAGATACGAACGAGCGAGAGCACAAAAATTGAAAACATCTTCGGCATCTTCAAGAATACTGGTGCTTACATCGACTTTTCCACGCTGGAGAGGGGACACCGAACCGCCTTTTGTGCTGGAATTGTGTCGCCGGTTGGCTGAACACTTCAAGATCCATATTCTGGCCCCCCATGCGGCGGGTGCCGATTCCGAAACGACCTTCGACGGCATGCGGGTTACCCGATACCATTACTTTCTTCCGCAATGGGAAAGCCTTGCCTACCAGGGTGGTATTCTGGCAAATCTCAAGAAGAACCAGTGCCGATATGCACTTATACCTTTTTTCCTTTTGTTTCAAACCCTGGCAATTCTGAAACTGCTTCGACGCTTCCGATTTGATCTTATCCATGCCCACTGGATAATACCCCAGGGTGCCTGCGCGGTTCTCGCGAACCGAATGCACTCGACCATCCTGCCAATATTGTGTACCTCACACGGCGGAGATCTTTACGGGCTAAGCAGCAAAGCGATGATGTGGGTAAAGCGGCGCGTTCTGGAAAAAACAGACGCGATAACGACTGTCAGCCGTGTGATGCGGAAAGATCTCCAATCTTTAGGCGTGGGGTTGGAGAAGGTTCAAGTCCTACCAATGGGTGTCGACTTGAAGAAAAGATTCGCACCGCCCCGCAAACGAAGTGAAACCAAAGCGATTTTATTCGTGGGACGTGTGGTTGAAAAAAAAGGTTTGCGCTTTCTGATCGAGGCCATGCCAGAGATACTTGCAAAGCATCCCGACGCCATTTTGCGTGTCGCCGGAGACGGGCAAGAGCTATGTGCCCTAAAAATACTGGCTGAGAATATCGGAGTGGCCGATTGCATCCAATTTTTAGGTGCCGTTCCGAATGAATCCCTCCCTGGACTATATCAAACATCCGATGTGGCGGTATTCCCATCGGTTGTAGCGGCCGGGGGAGATAGGGAAGGCTTTGGCCTCGTGCTCGTCGAGGCATTGGGTTGTGAATGTGCGGTTGTTGCGACAGATCTGCCTGCTATGCAGGATATCATAAAAAATGAAAGATCTGCACTCATTGTACCTCAGAGAAGCCCCCGGCAGATTGTAAATGCCGTCGTTCGTTTATTTGATGATGCAGATTTACGTATATTATTGGGAAAAAACGGACGACGGGCTGTCGAAAACAGATTTGATTGGGAAATCGTCGCCAAACAATATGCTAAAGAATATAAAAAAATGATCAAAGGTAAAATGAATCGACGCAAATAAATAGCAAACGTAATTGTATTTTTACCATTACTTTCAATTAGAAGATGTCTCAAAATTAGGATTTTCGGTTGAGATCAAGGCGAGATCGAGAATCCCAGCTGTGCGGGATTTCCCATCCGATCCAACACAGCATGTGGGTCACAACCCGCAGACATACTCAAGCACGTCGAGGACTTTAGCCAAGGGCTCAACGCCAATACTTGTCCGCCTCTGGCAGATCGGGCGAAAAGGCTTTTTTGAGATGCCTTCTAGTAATGGTTCGTCAGTGATATAGACAAGAAAGACCGACACGCAGTGTTCACGGATTTCTTGTCCTCTATATTTATAGGTTGAAAAGATATGTTGGGATTCAATCGCCGCATTACATCGTCTACAGTTTTAATACTCTGTTCTGTATTTTTAGTAGCAGTGTTGCTGCGATTTCAATATCTTCAAAAAACGGCAAACGACATTCACATAGCAAAAGATGCGGAACAGTACGTAAACTATGGGCGAAATTTGGCACGCTATCAAACTTTTTCCCAACAGGACAATAATTTATCGCCTATTCCTGATTCTTTTAGATCACCAGGTTACCCATTGCTTATAGCCATAGCCATGAAAATTGGCGGCGAATCGAGCTATTTGAAATGGGTGGTCTACACCCAGGCTCTTTTAAGTGCTGCGTTGGTGCCCTTGACTTTTTTCACCGGAATTTTCTTCTTGACCATTCCGGCTGCCATTTCGGCAGCATTATTGGTTGCGATCAGTCCCCATTTGATCACCACCTCCACTTGTTTGTTGACGGAGATACTCTTTTCTTTTTTGCTCCTATTTGCGATTTTTCTTTTTCAATTGGCATTGAGAAATCTATCTGTATCGTTGGCCGGAATTTCAGCAGTTTTATTCGGATGTGCCTTCCTGACAAATGAAACAGCCCTTTTCCTCCCGTTCATCTTTATCCTCGCACTTTGGTGGATTGGATATTTCTCAATAGTTAAGCTTCCTGGTAAAAGAAAAACAAAGTTCATCATTGTTTTTTTAGCTCTATATTTTACTTTTCCAATCAGTTGGTGGTTGAGGGGGTATTACAACGTTCCAGCAGGAATGCCCAAAGGGAGTGATCGGGCGGTGGTAACAATGAGCCATGGCGCCTATCCGGGATTTATATATAAGAACCCTAACTATTGGGGTATTCCTTATCGTGAAGATCCTCTGCAACCAGTCTTCGGGTCATCCTTCACCAATTTTTCTAAAATCCTTTGGTCTCGAGTTAAAGATGAACCAATACGTTACATAGGCTGGTATTTTATCGGTAAACCTTATTATCTATGGAATTGGAATATTATTCAGGGCACTGGTGATATTTACATAAACCCCGTAAAAACTGATCTATTCATGGAATCATGGATATTAGCGAGCGTCAAAAAAGTGATGGCGCTTTTGCATCCACTATTATTATTTTTAACACTCTGTAGCATACCAATGGTTCTAATAAGAATAAGGATGCCTCGGAAAATTGAAAGTTATTTAATGAACGTAACATTGATGCCTTTGGTTGTTTGTATATACTTCACAATTATTTGTGCAATATTCGCTCCCTGGCCAAGATACTCCATTCCGCTGCGCCCTGAACTCTATATGTGTGCTGTTTGGGCCCTTTCAATAATAGTTAAGCGTTTGCGAAACAATAAGGTTCAATCATGATAACTAATGGCTTTCCTAAAGATGACTTCTTACTGAGTGTCGTTATCCCTGTCTATAATGAGGCGGGTACGATCAAGTGAAATCATCGATCGCGTCACTTATGCGCCCTTTCGGAAAGAAATCATCGTTGTTGATGATGGATCAACGGACGGATCACGTCAAATTCTGAAAGACGCTAAAAACAGTGCTGTAAAAATATGCTTTCATGAACAAAACTACGGAAAAGGCAGAGCATTACAAACCGGCTTCTCGACTGCCACAGGGGATGTCATCGTCGTGCAGGATGCGGATATGGAATACGACCCCAATGAATTTCCGATCCTGCTCAATCCGATTCTGTCAGGAAAAGCCGATGTCGTTTATGGGTCGCGCCTTTCAGGCCATGGAGAACACCGTGTCCTTTATTTCTGGCACTATGTTGGTAATCGTTTTTTGACGTTGCTTTCAAATATTTTTACCAACATTAATCTCACGGATATGGAAACTTGCTACAAAGCATTTACGCGGCAGGCACTGGAAGGAATTGCGATACAAGAGAACAGATTCGGTTTTGAACCCGAGATCACGGCCAAGGTCGCAAAAAAAAATCTCAGGATATACGAGGTCCCCATCAGTTATTACGGGCGGACCTACGAAGAAGGCAAGAAAATAAACTGGCGCGACGGCGTTCGGGCCCTGTGGTGTATTTTGAAATACAATCTATTTAAATGAAAAATGCACCTCTTATGTACCGATTGCATCTGGATCCTATGCCAGCCGAGCACTCGCTGTGTCGTTATCAGGGACGAGTTTTTTCTAAATAAAATATAACATTTTAGGTAAGAGTCTCAGTATGCAAGAGCGTATTGGTGCCGTTGTTGTGACATACAACCGCAAGGCGGTTCTGCAAAAATGCCTCGATGCCCTGTTATCACAGACCCGCCCGGTTGATCGGATAGTTGTTATCGATAATGCCTCTGTTGACGGAACCGCGGATATGGTTGCCGATATATACGGGAGTGTTGACCGTATTGCCTATCATAACCTGGGTGAGAATAGGGGTGGTGCCGGCGGGTTCCATTTCGGTGTACGGCTTGCCTTTTCCGCCGGTTTTGACTGGATCTGGATGATGGATGATGATTGTCTTCCGACCCAGGACTGCTTATCGATATTGATAGACAACATTGGAGAAAATGATAATTTTTATTCACCGGTTGTATTGAGCCTTGAAGACCGCAAGACGGTTCTTTGGGGATTGAAGGTAAGTGCGAGAACGGGCAACCACGCGGTAAAATCGATCCCCTTCAACGGATTGCTCGTGCATCGAAACGTCATCGAAGAGATCGGTCTGCCGGAGAAAAATTTTTTTATTTACGGAGATGACACGGAGTACAATCTAAGAGCAAAATCTCTCGGTAAGTTTACAACCATGGTGACCGACAGCATCATGTATCATCCCCATAAAAACATGGTTAAAGGGTTCAAGGTCTATAAGATTTTTCTCAACCGTCTGTGGGCATATTACAAGTTAAGAAACGCACTGATACTCTATAAGAGATATCGGCACGTGGCACCCAAACAGATCATACTCCTGGTTGCAGCCTTGGGTTTTTATGTGCTAACGCTCAAAATGGAATTCGTCCGCCTTTGGTTGGAGGGCCTGAGAGACGGCATAAGGGGCAAACTGACGATACGCGTTTTTGAACAATAGTCTGTCTTTTTTACGGCATAACCCGTTTGCCCAATCTCCCGGTGATGCCGTCCCTTATTCCGAGTCCATACATCATCAACACTTGGCGGCGGTGACTTTCGATAATGAGGCTGAGTGCTGCTCTCAAGATCAGTCCCGGAATGGTTTTTGTCCACAACTGCCACCCGAAATATCGTTTACCAATTGTTATTTTATTGCGCACCTCGTAGTACATTTTCCAGGTCGGCAGAACCCTGTAGACCAAGCTGAAATTTCCAAATTGGAAGGTAATAATCTTGGCTATGGGATGTTGGATTCTGCTCGCCTTGACGAGCAGCAGTTTCGCGCCGCCATTTTGGGCCCGCAATGAGTACTCCAGATCGTCGGCGTTGATAAAAAAGTCTCCGTCTGGAAGACCGATACGCTCGATCAGGCCGCGGTGCAGAAAGAATCCGAGAAACGGAATCGAGTCGACAGCTTCGACATCACTCAGGTTTGCGATCTGGTTGATTCGTTCTCCATTTCGAAGAAGCAACACCGGCCAACTCAGGTTCGTTTTCCCGCAGTTATTGCTCTGCTCGAAAGCCACTGAACCATAGACGTTTTGGGGGTTGGTTGCATATTTGAAAAGATTTTCTAAGGCGTCTTTTTCAGGTAGGGCGTCGTCGTCCATTAGCCAAAACCACTGCCATTTATTCGACATGGCGAAAGACAGTCCCCGTTGAAAACCTCCTGCGCCCCCTTTGTTTTCGTCAATGCGCAAGTAGTGAATCCGGGAATGGTCAAGCATGCCGGAAGCGTGCAGCATGTCGTGTGTTCCGTCGCTCGATGCATTGTCCACGATGACGACGTCACAGGGCTGTGTCTGTCCCAAAAGGGACCGAAGGCATTTTTGCAGCAAAAGTTTGCGATTGTAGGTTACCACTATCGCAACGGTGCTTGGAGACAACCGGACGGGTTCGGACGGCCTCGCCGGGGCCTTGTCTGGTTTCATGACCGGGAGGTTCCTCTGGACAGTGGAGGACGGTCTGCACTTCCAAATTTGTGCGCTGAACCGATGATCAATCCGTCGCGGATGGAAGCCGCTATCCCGTTGAAAGACCAGCGGCCATAGCGCCCGACTTGATAAATTGCATGTTTCTCCAATTCACTCAGGGTCCACTGCTTCCAGTTGGATTCCGGCCAGGACCAGGTATAGGCCACTTCGATCCATGTTGGGTCGGCCACCTCAACCTCCCGGATGAAACGCCAATGCTGAAGCTCTTTTACGACCGCCTTGGTATAAGCGTCCAATTCAGCGGCCGTCGGTTTGCAACCGCCGGGGTATGCCCTTTCGACATAAATGCTCACCCGATTACTGTTTTTACGATCCGAAATAGGAAGAAAAGAGGCATCGACGTTACTGTAAAATCCTACCCGGTGAAAACCGGCGTTTGATTCCGTAATGTAGAGCCAGTGGTCAATCGGGCAACGGTCGCCGCGCACCGCACCGATGTTAAGGACCAGAACCGAAGAAAATGGGTCATTTTCGACTGGCGATGGAACACCTGTCATTTGAATGGTCTTGTTCAGCGGCAGGGTGGATATCAGCTTATCGTATACCAGCCGTTCGCCATCCTCGAAAACGAGTCTCTTTTTTGGAAGGTCAATTTGTACGGCCCGTTTGCCGTACCGAATGTCGCAGTGCTCGGCCAAACGTTGGGCAAAAGTGTTCAGGCCTTCCGTCGGATACACGAATATGGCATTATATCCAACCGGCGTTGTTTCACTCAAGGCTCCCTGGATAACCTGCTTTAGATCAACTGGCGATTTGTAAGCGTCCTGCGGTGCGATTCGGTCGTAAAGGCCAGCCGTGTATAGATCATGGAACGGGAAAAAAAACATCTGGCATAGGGTCGGCCCGAAACTATAGGTCAGCCATTCCTTCATGGTTCGACATTCGATCCCAGCGCCGTTCATCTCGTTTATAGCCTGCGCCGCACGTTCTCGGTCGATGAATCGCAGATGATTTTGAAGCGGGTAGGGGACAAACTGATTCTGATCAATGAAGAAGACGGATGATCGGCGCTCATACGCTTTTAGATCAGTAAAACGCTTGATGAAGTGCAACACACCGGGGTCGCCGCCGAAAATCCAGTGTCCCCCTCCGATTTCGAAACGGTATGCATCTGCATCCGCCGGTGTTTCGAACAGGCGTTCCTTCTCACCAGGGCGCACGTAATAAGACGAGCAAATGCCCCCCGGAGCCTCGGCCGCCTCGTAAACCGGCAGGCCTGAGGCAAAACCGGCGGAAAGACCGGTGATACCGGCTCCGAGAATGACGGTTTTCTCTTTCATATGCATTCACTTCCCCTTTTCGTTACACATTCGTCAACCCTATTAAAGGGTGGATGAACAGTTGCAGCGTATATAAGATGCAGGCAACAGCTTAAGTTCTTATCAATTAGGCTGAGCACCATCGATTTTTTATTGGTCTATAGGATAGTGCCGATTTCAATAACAAACGATAAAAGTTACTTCGAAGGGCTTTTTTTTCTGTTATTCCGATATCAGTTCCAGATATTCCATTTAGAAAAATGTCGGCCAGACGTTTTATGTTATAATCCGGAGCGTTGATCGCCAGTAATGTCTTGTGAAACTCGGACAAGATGATTTGAGCGACATCAGTGTATCTGAAACAGGGTTGTTTCAATTCACTTTCTATTTTCAGGCAGTAAAGCTGGGACAACGGATTCCATTTAGAGGGTGGCTCTTTACAGCAGACGAGTCTGAGCTCTTTAATGCGCCGACGGGCCAAATCAAGAAGGTCGAGGGCTGTGCCCAATTGGTGTGCACGTAACCTTCTGGCGGTAGTTAATGCCCCGGCTGCGAATGCTAAAAGGCCAAAGGCCCTTTTGCCAGAAGGAAATTCAGGGTTCTGGTCGAGAAGTTCGGACAATTTATGATGAAGGATGGCATCGTAACGAAATTGATTATCTAAATTTGCAGACATGCTGCGGGGGTGACGCCGATAAAAAACCGCACCCTCAGGATTGTAAACGGGGATGAAACCGTGGCAAGCCGCCCTGAGCCAATAATCATAATCTTCGCAGGCTTTTAAATGACTGTCAAAATAGCCCACGTGACTCACAACCTTTTTTCTTAAAAATAACGCATGCGGTGGTGCAATGTTAAAATGGCAAAGGTGAACATCGAGAGCCCCCCGAAACAATGGCCATTTTTCACGCGAGAATAGAATTTTATCCATCCGTGTTCTATCGAAAAAACGGTTCCGACAGACTGATATGTCGAAGGCCGGATGTGCATCTAAGAAACGTTTTTGATAGGCGAGAACATTCTTTCCGAGAATATCATCTGCATCCAGGAATTGAATATATTCGCCGGTGCTGGCTGCAATGCCGGTATTTCGCGCGGCAGATAACCCGCAATTATCTTGATGAATATAATTGATTCTATTTTTATATAGGTTCAAAACGACAGCTGTGTCGTCGGTTGATCCGTCATCGACAACAATGACTTCTAAATCGGCAACCGGTTGTGAAAGGGCACTTTGAACAGCATCGATTAAAAAATGAGCATAATTATACGTCGGAATGATGACTGATACCCTTCCAGGTAAGTATCCGAATTCCGATTCAATCAGGTAGGGTGATGGAATGTTTGTTTTTGGCTCTTTCATGAATTTACTGTTGAGGTGTTCAGAAATGGAAAAATCAGAACTTAGTGCGCCGTCTATTGAGTTAGATTTGATAAAGAATCAGATAATATGTGATCCCTTGGAATAGATGTCATTTTGTGGTTTTTGGTAACATCATTTTAATATTCGCAAAAAAACGCCTTACTCCTGAGCTGTAGCGTCTTGCGTGGAAAAAATAAAATAGCTTATTGTTGAGACTAAGAAAAAATGATGTTTTAATAACCTTTGATTTTTTCCAAGCGGCTGCTGGAACCGAAATTTTCGATACATCTATTTGTTCGGCTTTTGCCAAATTATCTTTCCATTCGTTATAAAAGTAACTTTCTGGGTTCCATGGCTTCTCTGCCGCTTCTTCTAACCAGTGCACAAAGTGCAAAACGATTCCCTTGGCATTTTCTGGTTTTTTCAGTGAGTTGACATAGACGTTGTAGACTGTTGGGAGAAGTTCCCATTTTTTATGAAAATAAAAATTCAGAACCGCTTCTTCGTTTTTGGTGAGCGGACCAGAAAAGTCTATTAACATGTCAATAATTTCATTAAAGGTGTTTTCCTCTATTATATCAGTATTAAAAGCCATTATGCCACCGTTGAAGCTTCGGGAAAAGTAGCTAAATCTCTTTATCAACGATTTATATAATTTATTGGATATTTCATGTTTATGTGTTTTGATTCGATCTGTCATCGTCGGAGAGAATAACCCCTGAACGGCAGATAAACTTTTTACCATTTTAAGATCGTCTAGTGGCGCTCGAACGATCATATCAGCGTCTAAATATATAACCGTGCGCCATTTTTTAAATCCTTTCTGGAACAGACATATCTTGCTCAATACGGCCGGGGGCCATCTACCACCAAGAGCGGACGCTTTGTCCAACATAAGAGGCTCACTTTTATTTACGATAATGCCTCTTTCTGTAAACCATTTCAATACTCGATCTGAAATTCCGGATGACAGTAACATATAGTCGCCTTCCCATCCGGCATTAAAATAGACACTGGCAAATAACTGTTTGGCCTGATTGACGAAATTTTGATCAGCGATGGTAACAATTAAGTCCCTCCGCGGTTCTGTCTTAGAGTAATATTTATTTGGTGGATATTTAATAGCAAACTGTTGAATTAATTGTTTTCTGATTTTTTCGTATTCTTCCTTTCTTAAAGTATTCAAGGCCTCTGTCATTCCTGTGAGATACGCATGCTGGAATGAAGTTTTGCTTCCCTCTATAGCGATAAGGTTTATATGTTTGATTTTTTTCCAGTGCTTTTTCCAATCACGACAAAGTGTTGCAGATCGGGTTGAGTAACTCATTGGATATTTGTTTATGATTAGGTTTTTATACATATGAAGGACAATTTCTGCTGCACCTCCCGACCTCCTTACGTCAATTACGTGTTGCCAGTTTAACCGCTTCGAATTAATAATGTGTTTGAGACGCAACTCGGTCTCGAACCATAAATCCCAACCAAGCAGTACACATCGATGACAGAGTTCTGCGTCTTCACCCCTTAAAAAAACATTGCCGGTCCTTCCCGTCAAATATAGTGGTATTGATAAGGAAAAAATATTATTCAATATTTCGGTCCGAAATGACAAACCAGCTCCGACAAGCATCATTCGCGATTTTGTAACAATGCCCGACGGAATATTTTGAGGCCCGCATGCAAAAACCCCCCAATAGTCATCGAACCAATCAGGTTTGGAGCCCTGGATAAGCGGAACAACATATCCGCCTATTGCCCCAACAGATTTTTTATTTTTAAAACACTCATGGAGAATATTAAACCAATTGGGAGTCAAGAGGTTATCATCGTCTACAAATAGGGTAATGTCATATTCAGCATGATAAACACCTTTCTTACGGGCATGAATTAATCCTGGTGTTGGTTCCTTTAAAATTTTATATGGCAAAATGGATGACGATAAAAGTTTTTCTACGATTTGGATTGTGTTGTCCGTGCAGCCATTATCGACAATGATGATTTCAGCTGCGAAAGATCCGGAAATATTTTGATCGAAAATTGATAGGATTGTCGGGGTGATGACATTGGCGCTATTGTAACAGCAAATAATGACAGATATTCCATCTTTAAGAGGAACTTTTCCCATTATCGATTCCTAATAAACATAATGACAAAACTAATAATCAGCTGCCAGATCTGTAATACGCAAGTTCACAAAGTTTATTGTATATTATTCTTGAACGCTCAGGCGCCATCGAATTCGACCGGGAGCGTTTGAGTTTAGTTGAAACAAAATCGTGTTTCAAATCGGCATTTAAGGTTTTAGAAAGTATCGGCAGTGACGAGCCATTATAAATTTGGTCATAGTGGCAGAATATAAAATTATTGCTGTCAGCAAGGTGTTTATCGATGATGTGCGAATATATATTATTCCAAACCTCATATGCGTCTGATTCATTGATCTGAAAATTGCGAAGATAAGATGCAGTGGAGCATTCCCTAATGATACTATTGACAGTAACGCTGGGGTCCCGGAAAATGCAAATAAAAACCACATCATCACCAATGGATTTTTTCCACACCGGCAAAGTGTAACTGAAACGCGGGTCCTTGTATGCAAATGGTTTTCGTTCGGTAGCATATTCTATCCTGGTTTTTACTTCAGCACTCCAACAATCGATGTCTACATCAACAGGGATGAAAGATAACCACCTTTGCAAATATCCCGGTTTATAGATGTCCGTCGATAGATATTTTCTAAATAATCTTGGTAAACGGCAGTACCATTTGGCGGTATTTATAAAAGATCCCCTGAGAAATTTTTCACAATAACCTGGATTCGAAGAATCATAATTCGAAAGGATCTGTTCATTGATACCGTTTATTTCAGAACTTTCGAAATAGCCCTTAGGGTTACTGGATGTCGCCGGATACAATAGGTCACCCATAAAATAACCAGCGTCATGCAGTATTCCACTGATCATGCTTGTCCCACTGCGACCAGACCCCATAATAATGATACTTTTCATTCTAAAAAGACTCTTTTCTTTTCCTATGACCATTCAGCCTTAACTTCAACTGGAGAAAAGCCAGGTGTTTTATCGAAAACTTCAATTTGAGCAGCAGCGAGCTCAAAAAGAAAAACTTCACCTCTCCTGTTTTTACCTAAGTCTTCAACAAAAAAGATAGACAAGTCGTACTTCCCCATATTAAAAGGAATTCTATCTATAGCTATTTTACTTTTGATAACAACTGAGTTGTTTTCAACTCTGTAATCAGCTTTTATTGAAGAACACTGGGCTACATTTCTTTTTGCTCTGTCGAAAAAACCAACATTTATCAGTGAACTCTTTATATTTTTATCTAAGCTATAGACAAGTTCTATTTCAAGTGGATCTCCGTGGTTTATTTTAAGGATATCATCATTGATAGTTTTATCGTTTGATCGGAGGACTACTTGGTGGAGTTTGCATGTTTTCCTTCCACCTGAAACCTTTTCAGAAGTGTTTGCAAATTGTCCAAAGTACATACTGATTCCGGAGGCAACATCAAAGCCACTAAAAATGACATTCCCACTTTTCATTAACAATGTTCTTGAAGCAACTCTTGCCACTTCTGCCATAGAATGGGAGACGAGTATTATGGCTGCGTTTTTAGAAATTTTCCCAATCCTGTCAGAACACTTTGTCCTGAAACCAACATCGCCGACCGCAAGAACTTCGTCGATAATCAGGACATCCGGATTTAACTGCGCCGCCACGGAGAACCCAAGCCTAACTTTCATCCCTGAACTATAATTCTGAACTGGCATATCGATAAATTCGCCAAGTTCTGCGAAATCCACAATCTCATCGAATTGTTGGCTTATCTCTGCCCTCGTCAGGCCCAGTATTGCGCCGTTGACGTAAATGTTCTCCCTTCCAGTGAGAATCGGATTGAATCCCGCCCCCAATTCAATTAAAGCTCCTACCCGACCGCTGATTGATATTTGTCCTTTGTCAGGTTTTATCAACCCATTGAGCATTTTTAATAGGGTGCTTTTACCAGCGCCATTGCGCCCAATCAACCCCAGGCACTCACCACGTTTCAGCTCGAAGCTGACATCCTTCACCGCCCAGAATTCGTCTTTACGAAGCTGCCCTTCACCGTTATGCGACCGGCACAAAAGTTCGCTGCCCAAATCCCTCATCCCATACCAGAGGGAACGCTTGAGATCCCGGCAGAATTTCTTGGAAACGTTGTCGACTTTTACTAGAATTTCGCCCATACCATTTACAGCTAATCGTTATGCACTCATGCGCTCGATAAGAATAGGCATCGCAGCCCGATACACTACCCAGACAACGAGTAGTAGAGCTATTAACAAGATATTGACCAGAAAAAAATGACCGAGATATTCCGGAGAAAATCCTGTCAACCAGTCCCTTGCTGTCAGAATCAGGGGAGTCATGGGGTTGATTTTGAATAGCGTAGCAGCCCAGCCAGAAGTCGGCATGGGGAAAACTACAGGTGTCAGGAACATAAGAAATTGCATAAGTAACGGCAAAGACTTACCGATGTCGGTGTAAAGCACCCCGACTGGCGTAAGCAATAGTCCCATAGCCGTACCAGCAAGGATCAAGGCCAGGATGCTCAGTGGGAACAAGGTCAAAGACCATTCTGGATAGATGCCAAGATAAAGCAAGGTTCCCATTAGTAAGACGATCTTAATAGCTCCGTTGAACAGGGTTTGGTATATGCCGGATACCACTATGGCCTCACGGGGGAAATTGATTTTGGCTAGCATTGATTTGGCGGCTATGGTCTGTTGCAGCGGAGCGTTAACGGCATCCATGAAGATGCCCCAAAGCATGGTGCCAGTAAATACATAAACCGGATAGGGCAATGCTGTATCGGCGACTTTTACAATGCCCGAGCCGCTCAGGAATATCCAAGTTATAGTATGTGTCAGAGGCAGGATAAAAGCCCACAGCAGCCCCAGAGCCGTTTGCCGGTATTGGGCGCGAATATCTCGCACAGCCAACTGCCAAGCGAGCTCCCGGCAAGCCAAAAGATCCATAAACATATTGATAATAAACTGTGTAGGATGCCGAAGGTATGATTCCGAGGTGTATAAACTAACATTTAAATGTTTCATTTTTTAAACCATATAAGCCTATGACGGCTATTTTTGTATTGCATTACAAATCCATAAAATCAAATTGATTGCATCCATACATTACTTTGGTTGGAGGAGACTCAATCCCCACTCCAAAGTAATAAAAATGGGTGTTTTTTCAATTCTGGTTCCATATGGAAATATTCTTTGCTTGTTAAAACTAGGGTACGTATTTTTCGTTGGATGTACCTCTCAGTTTTTTGTTTCAAGTCGTTTAAATTGTAGGGTTCAATTTTACCAATTAGAACTAGATCGATGATACCAGTATCTTTGCCTTCAGCGTAATCATCAATTAGATAAGCTTTTTCTATATTTCCTAAACGCTGAACGATGCTGTCGATAACCTGGTCGATACCCATCACCTTGCTGACCATTGACCGGAGTTCAGGAAAAAGAGAGTGCTCGGTGTTGGCCATGTATAGGATCTGGCGACCCGACTTCTCGGTCTTGAGGAGCTTTGTTTTCTTGAGTTGATTGAGTTCCTCGCGGACGGCATTGCTTGAAACGTCGAACTCCTTGGCTAACTCGCGAAGGTAGGCCCTGGTCGCCGGATTAAAAAAAAGTCGTACCAGTAATTTAATGCGGGTTCTTGATGAAATCAGGCCTGACAATAAATTTTCCATATAAACAAATCAACGAGTAGATATTCTACACAATGAAGGGCTATGGATCTTAATTTAATGAATCAATAATAGGCAACTGCTTTAAAGTCTACGGTGCCATTTCCAAGCTGAGGAAATGATGGTTTCTATACCAGGATAACGGGGAGACCATCCGAGAACATCGAGCGCTTTAGTGTTCGATGCGATCAGAACCGCAGGATCACCCTGACGTCGATCCGTCACATCATATGAAATATCAATCCCGGTTACTTTGCTTGCCGTTTCAATTACCTGAAGGACGGAATACCCCTCGCCGGTACCAAGGTTGATGAACTCGCTCTGATGACCCTCGAGTAGTCTTTCGAGAGCCAGAACATGGGCATCCGCCAGGTCGGTCACATGGATATAATCACGAATGCAGGATCCATCCTGAGTATCGTAATCAGTGCCGAAGACGTTGACTTTATTGGAACGGCCTTTGGCAACATCTAAAACCAGGGGAATCAAATGCGTTTCCGGATCGTGATTTTCACCGATTTCTGAGTCCATATCGGCACCGGCGGCGTTGAAATATCTCAGGCTCATATAACTAAACGGGTAGGCATGGCTGTAATCTTTTAGGATTTCTTCCACCATGTACTTGGTCTTTCCGTAGGGGTTGATCGGGTGCTGGGGGTGGCTTTCGTCTATGGGCACTTGGTCGGGGCTTCCATAGGTGGCGCAGGAGGATGAAAAAATTACATGTTTCACCCCATGTGTGATCAATGCATCGAGCAGACCAATGGTTCCTTTTAGATTGTTTTGATAATATTTCTTAGGGTCGGTAACCGATTCGCCGACATAAGCAAAAGCGGCAAAATGTAATACGGCCTTGATTCTGTGGTGATTGAATATTTTATCAAGTATTTTGTGGTCATCGATGCTGCCTTCGAAAAATGGTCCCCAACGGACGTTTGCGCGATGGCCGTAAACAAGATTGTCAAGTGTGACAGGCGTATAGCCCCGTCGATGAAGCTCTTTGCAACAGTGAGATCCTATATAGCCAGCGCCACCTGTAACCAGTATGTCCATTCGGTAACTCCTCAGAACTTATATTTTATTAGTAAACATGTTTGATTTGTAATACATATGATGAACAATTATATACGAACATTCTGCGCAAATCAATAACGAGTAGAAAAATTACTCAAATTCGCTAAGATATGCAAATTACCATTGAATGCAGGAACGCGCTAGATAGTGTCCGTCCACGAAAGGGTGATCACACAATTGAGAATCCAATTCATAAATAAGAATTTTTTTCTATAGGCAAGGTCGCACAAAGGTTTGCGGCAAGGTGTACTTATAGTACGCCGCAGCTGGAAACCTGCGGAGAACTTCGACCAGCGTAAAAAAAGGCCGTTTATGGATGGACATTCGTTAGATAAGCTGGCAGAAAAGGGTTCGAGGATGGGGCATTATATTTATGCGGTTTTATAAAGAGCGCTGATCGGTTTCCGATCCAAAAATATTCCTTTTTCTGTAATTTCAAGGAAATCAATGAATTGAGAGCAGGCCTACTTTCGCGCGCCGCATAAGAGATTCCGTCGACTTGGCCGCTCTCGGTGGGTTTGAACGTCGAAATTGCGCAGAAGGGCTTTCTATCCGGGAACTTAGGCTATGATTTAAGCCGTTGGGCCACTGCTTGAAGCGCCATGATATAACCGAAGGCGCCGAACCCGACGATGCGGCCGGTAACGATGTCCGCCAGCATGGATACTTTGCGGAACTCCTCGCGCTTATAGGTATTGGATAGGTGGATTTCAACGATCGGTATGTCCAGCAAAAGCAGCGCATCCCGGATCGCGATGCTGGTGTGGGTGTAAGCACCCGGATTGATGATAAGGCCCGCGGCATGCCCCGGGGCCTGCTGGATTTTATCGACAATGGTCCCTTCGCTGTTGGACTGAAAGGTTTCCAAGGAGAGGTTCAAACGTTCGGCTTCCTGCACCAGCTTGCGGTCTATGTCTGCCAACGTGTCTTTGCCGTAAACATCCGGTTCCCTCTGGCCGAGCATGTTGAGGTTGGGTCCGTTAATAACCAGAACAAGGGGAGGATTGGGGTCTGTTCTGACCATTATGCTTCTCCAAGAATTTGTTTGAAGCGCTTGATTTCCCGACGATAATCCTTCTTCCCAAAGATCGCCGAACCGGCGACAAACACATCGGCGCCGGCAGCGGATACATCAGCAATGGTATCTGCGTTCACGCCGCCGTCGACCTCGATCCGTATCGATAGACCGCGGTCGTCTATCCATCGGCGCAGCTGGCGTATTTTCTCAAGGCTGTTGGCTATGAACGTCTGACCTCCAAAACCCGGATTGACACTCATTATCAGGACATAATCCAGTTCGTCGAGCACCCAGTCAACCGCCGAGAGAGGCGTCGATGGATTCAAGACAGCGCCGGCCTTTGCACCGCCTTCTTTGATCACCTGCAGCGTTCGATTCAGATGCGCGCAGGTTTCCACTTGGACCGAGACCCAATTGGCACCGGCCTTGATAAAGTCCGGTATGTATTTCTCGGGCTGTTCGATCATTAGGTGTACGTCAATGGGCAACGTTGTCGTTTGCCTGACGGCCGCCACAACCATGGAGCCGAAGGTTATGTTCGGTACAAAGTGTCCGTCCATGACATCGGCATGGATCCAATCAGCACCGGCATGTTCAACGGCTTGAACTTCCTCTCCCAATCGGGAAAAGTCGGCTGAAAGGATCGATGGCGCTATTAATTTCTTCATTGTGGCTCCAAATTCTCATCAATTCTCATAGACTTCAGTGCGAATCAGTTGTTCATCCTCATATACCAGAAGCATTGCCTCTTCATCTGTCGGGATAATCAACCAGATCTCCCGGCCTGGGTGGACGAAGTTGTCGAAGAGAACCTGCGAAAACCCGTCTTTTTTTAGCTGCACCTGTATATGGCGTTTTAAAAAACCTTTGTCAATTCTGTATCGAAAAAACCATTTGGACGGTGAGGCGACTTGAGCCCCGGATGCCGAGACCGGTTTTCTGCGGTTGACGACCAGGTTTACGGCCTGTCCTTCCACAATTCGCGATCCGGCGGCTGGAAATTGATCTACGATGCTGCTTTTCGGCCGGTCTTGACGGTATTTGACTTTAATTTCTCCATGGACCAGGCGGCTCTTGTCGATGGTCAACAAGGCGTCATCCAATCGCAGGCCGATTAAATCCGGCATTTTATAACTTTTAGGTCGCGGTCCTTGGCTCACGAGCAGATCGATGCAATATCCCCGGTTGACTGTCGTACCGGACAGCGGCGATTGGGCGATGACCGTACCGCTTTCTACAGCAATGTCTGAAGCATGGGACAGGACACCACTGCACAGATCGAGTTCTTCCAGTGTCAGTCGGGCCCGTTGCAGAGATAAACCGGACAGGTTCGGCATTATAATTTTCTGCGGTCCCCTGGAGATAACGAATTTTATGTCGCGCCCCTTTTTGATTTCAGTCCCGGCGTTCGGTTCCTGAAAAATCACATGGTTTTTCGGAACCGCGATACTGTACTCAGAACCCTTGACTTTGGTATTGAGTTCGAGGTCGGTGAGCTGTTCGAGGACGATAATCACGTCTTTACCGATGAAGTCAGGTACAACCACCGTGTCTTCACTTTTAATAATCAGAGATAGTGTGAAATAAGTGCTTATGCCGGCAACAAATACAAAAGCGGCAAGAAAAACCGATATTTTAATGATCCGTGCGAGCATTATATTCGTCTGAAACGAGCGGCAAAGAATCCATCCATATTGTGCCGATGCGGGTACGTACGGAGAATACCGTCATGGCTGAACAAAGACATGTCAATGCCTGGGTTGATAGCGGCCGGGTTTTCCAACCGAAAATCCTCGTGGCGGTCCAAGAAATATTCGATTACCGCCTCGCCTTCCTCCGGTTCGATACTGCAGACTGCATATACCAGAACACCGTCGGGTTTGACAAGCGGGGCAACGTTATCCATCAATGCCATCTGCCGCCGGCTGTATCTAACAAACATATTTTTACTAGCGACCCATTTGGCATCCGGATTTCTACGCAGCACCCCCAGACCGGAGCAGGGGGCATCGAGGAGTATGCGGTCAAATAGACCCAGGTCAACTCCCGGCAGGTCTTCCAAAAGATTGGTTTCGCGAGTCGAAACGATTGTTATCCCGAGTCGCATCATTTCGGTCGAAAGCGTTTTCAGCTTTTCTACGCTGATATCCACTGCGATAACTGCACCTGTGTTATCCATTAGTTGGGACATATGTCCGGTTTTGCCACCTCGACCGGCACAAGCGTCCAAAACACGCTCACCGGGTTGCGGGTTTAAGAGCAGGGAAACGAGCTGGGCGGCTTCGTCCTGCACTTGAAAAAGACCCGACTGATGGGCTTCAAGTTCCGTAAAGGGCTTGCGTGGATGGTATAATACGATACCGTCGGGTGTATTGGTGGCGGAATGGGCCGATTCACCTTGTTCATTCAATAGTTGTAGCAATGTATTTCGATCGGTTTTAAGTGTGTTTGCACGTAAAGTAATCGGCGGTATCGCGTTGAGCGCGTCACAAAGACGCACGGTTTCATCTGGAGCAAATCGTTTCACCCAGCGGTGTATGAGCCACGGTGGAAAGGATTTGCGGACCGCCAGAGCCATTACCTGATCTTTGGCGACAGACGGGTACGAAATATCTTTGTAGCCGGTGGCCACCTTACGCATTACGGCATTGACGAAGCGAACCACCCAGCTTGGCGCAAGGGGTTTGGCCAACTCCACCGAAGTATTGACGGCTGCCGATGCGGGAATCCGATTGAGGTAAACGATCTGATACGTCCCGATCCGAAGAACGTTCAGTATATCCGGTTGTATCTTTTTCAGAGGGGTCCGCGAAAAACATCCGATGATATAATCGAGGTGAGCACGCCATCGCAACACTCCGAAAATGATATTTTGAAGCAAGGCGCGATCGCGTTGATCGGCAAATGGGTGTTGCTGGCGAAACCGCTCCAACACTGTATCGAGTGTCTGATCGGACCGCGCGAGAGTATTGAGAATCTTAAGTGCTGCAATCCGCACTTTTAATGGATTCACTGAAATCGCTGAATTGGATGGCGGTGCGATATTTTCTTGCATCAAAGGAATTAATAAGTATTTAGCCGAGCACTGTCCCGGGCGTTATCGGATGGCCAAACAGGAACGCTTTGATCGTCAAACGCTTGCCGGACTCACCCTGAACCTCCAGCACCGAAAGTGTGCCGTCTCCGGTAGCCACACGGAGTTCGTCCGCAAATCCGGCCACCACCGTGCCGGGAATATCGTCCGAATGGGACGTTCCGGTCTCGGCGCTGAATATTTTCAACCGTTTGTTTTCAATAAAAGCATAAGCGCCCGGCCAGGGCGTCATACCGCGAATCCGGTTTACAATGGCACCGGCCGGCATGTTCCAGTCGATGCGACCGTCTTCCTTTTTCAGCATCGGGGCGACTGTCGCTTGAGAGTGATCCTGTGGTGTTGATTTCAGGCGCCCATCCGTCAATAGATTGAGGGTGTCAATCAACACGGTGGCCCCTAAGGTCGCTAACCGGTCATGCAAAGTGGCAGAGGTATCATACGGCTGGATCGGTTCCTTTGCTGTTAAAAGGATGTCTCCGGTATCCATGCCCACATCCATCATTATTGTCGTAACACCGGTTTCCTTTTCGCCGTTGATAATCGCCCACTGAATTGGCGCTGCACCGCGGTATTTAGGCAGCACCGAAGCGTGGACATTAATGCAGCCAACAGTCGGAATCGCCAGAACCGTTTTCGGTAAGATATGGCCGTAGGCGGCCACAACAAGCAAATCCGGACCCAATTTTGAAAGGGAATCGACTAGAACATCTGTCTTGATTTTTTCAGGTTGAATCACCGGTAGACCAAAGTCTCGTGCGGTCAGCTTGACGGGTGGCGGCACGATCTTACGTCCCCTTCCTTTGGGGCGATCCGGTTGGGTGACCACCTGGATGACATGGTGCCGACTGTGGTGCAGGGCTACGAGGGACGGTACGGCAAAAGCCGGCGTGCCCATAAAAACAATGTCGAATGCTTTTGTCATTTTTCGCGAAGCAACTTTCTCATTCGTCGTTTATACAATTCTCGTTTGAGAGTACTGATGCGGTCAATAAACAGCCTCCCGTTTAGATGGTCGATTTCATGCTGCAGGACAGTGGCCAAAAAGCCATTGGCTTCGATGCGGAGCGGTTTGCCCTCTCGATTGACACCTTCAACCAGGATGCGTTCGGCCCTCTTCACGTCAGAGCGAAAATCGGGTACGCTCAGGCAGCCCTCATTTTCAGATATGACCTGACCATCGGTTTCGATGATTTGTGGGTTAATGATGACCCCGAACTGGCGCTTTATCTCGCCCGGCAACTCATCATACACGAGGATACTTTTTTCACTACCAATCTGGATGGCAGCGAGGCCGACCCCGGGGGCTTCATACATGGTTTCAGCCATGTCGTCGATAAGGTTGAGAAGCAGCTCGTCGATGTCTGTCACCGGTGTGGTCGGTTGCTGCAGGAATTTGTTTGGAAATGTCAATATGTCAAGCTTCGTCATTCGTGTTCCTTGTTAGGGCTACTGTATCTGAGAGCCGCAACCTTACTGTGATCCGAAATATTGCCGATCGATGGATCTCAGATTCTGGCATGTTATTGTTCACGGTAAACGCGGCGGATATTCACCCCGCAAATCCAGGCCGAAACGAGACCGATAACCACCACCGGTATGATTTGCATGCCGTGATTGGCCAGGGTAAATCCCGCAGCGTCTTTTTCGGTAACGCCGAACAGGAGCATGGCAAATATGCCACCCGCTTCCCACAATCCCCAGTAACCGGGAACGGAAGGAAGGGCGATGGCGATGCAGATAATCACCATGACGGCCGTCATTTCGATAAAGGTTAAATTGATTTCCGGACAGCCTATCGAAAATGTGTAAAATGAGAGCGCATTAAAAAACCAAACGGCCAAGGAATATAAAAAACAGACGACGACTCGCTTCGGTGCCTTGATCAGGGCCATACCGGAAGCGATGTTCTCGATGGCTCCGACAACGGGTGTACAAATCTTGTCGGCTATTCTGGATTTAGTGTCCGTTTTGATAAGAGGAATAAGTCCCGGCGCAGCCAGCACGGCGCGTATCAGAAGTCGTCGGCTTTTCGAGAAACTGACCAGCAAAAGGCCACTCATCAAAAGACCACTGAGTTGGAGCAGACCCTTTGAAATTGTTTTAAGAATGCCTTGGTCAAGTTGGTAGTTGCCAAAATTCATATTGATTTCAGGGTCAATACGGACGTAAGCGGTGGTCATCATGAACAGGAGCAATAAAACGACCAGATCGAAGAGACGCTCAACAACCACAGTTGCCAGACCGGTCGAGACCGGTATCATCTTATTATTTCGATTTAATACGATCGGTCTTGCAACTTCACCCACCCGGCCCGGAAGTATGCAATTAACCATGAAACCGATCATCAGGGGGTGGAAGGCCTGCCAAAATCCGACAGGGTGTACCGATGCAAGGATGTAGCCCCACCTGACAGCCCTCAGGATGAATACAATGAGAATAACGGCAATGGTCGGGAAGATCCAAAGGTAGTTGATAGACAGCAGATAGGTCCAGAGATCGT
Source organism: uncultured delta proteobacterium (assembly GCA_963848135.1). GTDB lineage: Bacteria > Desulfobacterota > Desulfobacteria > Desulfobacterales > SG8-13 > JARFQH01. Next base: position 435,772 of record CAWKCK010000002.1, on the reverse strand, counting down.
TGAATGGGATATTACGGAAGGCGAAATAAAGGGCAATAAGAGAAACCGTTGTTCCGATAAGCATAGAAAAACCAAGATTTTTGTTCATCCGCCCTTGCTTTGTCTGCTTAAGGTCATCGTTTGATGTGCACCGTATGGGATAATATTTCGCGTGCTTCAATGACATCCCTTTTGATTTGTTCCGCCAGGTCTGAAACGCTGGAAAATTTCAGTTCATCTCGAATCCTTTGGATGAAATTCACCCGCATATTCTGGCCGTAGATATTGCGATTGAAATCAAGAATGTGAACCTCAACGGTAAAAAGGTGATCGTCGAATGTCGGGCTGTAGCCGATATTGGCAACGCCATCGAAGAATTCAAGGCCGCACTCGACGGTTACTGCGTAAACACCCGTTTTGGGACATAATTCATCCTGCAAATTGATGTTGGCCGTGGGGAATCCTAAAAGTTTCCCCCCCTGTCCCTGCCGGTTGAAACGGTCCCCCTGACCTGGTAGTAGCGACCAAGAAGAGGCTGAACGTCTAAAACGTTGCCTTCAAGTACCAAATCCCGGATCCTAGTGCTGCTAATACGCCCCTCGGGGGCCCTGTGTGCGCCGATCCAGTCCGCGAGCACGAGCTCGAAATCGAACAATTCGGCAAATGTTTTCAACATCCCGACAGTACCCTCACGGTTGCGGCCAAACGTGTAATCTTTTCCGACGACAATTGTGACCATGCCGAGTCTTCTGATGAGGATGTCTTCCACGAAAGCTCGTGGACTGAGGGCGGCAAACTCACGCGTAAAGGGGATGACAACCAATACATCCAGATCCATCCTCTCGATAAGTTCAATTTTCTGATCAAGCATGGTTATCAAGGGCGGGTGGTTGCCACCATTCAGCACCCGTATGGGGTGCGGTTCAAAAGTCATTGCCATGGATGTCCCGGAGATCGACACGGCTTTATCAATGACTTCATGGATGAGAGCTTGGTGGCCCAGGTGAACCCCGTCAAAATTTCCAATCGTAACAACCGCACTTTTAAAGGGTTGGTCGACGTCTTTCAGGCTTCTGATGATCTTCATGCAAGGTATAGCTCAGGTTGAATTATCGCTTGACAGAGAATTTAAATGGGTATACTTATTCCAACCTTGATAAATAATCAATCTTTTTAAGGATTCAGGCCGAAGTGGCGGAACTGGTAGACGCGCTAGGTTCAGGGTCTAGTCACCGTACGGTGGTGGGAGTTCGAGTCTCCCCTTCGGCACCACCTATATTTCTCAAACCTGCTGTACATACAGTGGGTTTATTTGTTTTTACCTTTCCATATCCCCGTTTCTCTACCCGCCTGCGGAGTGTTCGGCAATTAAGGTTATGAGCGCTGAATCGTTTGCGGCAGCAGCCGATTAGCGGCAAAACTGATGACCAATCATCAGATACCATTGGACAAGCTTGGGGATAATGGTCGGGGTTTTGAATTCTGAATTTTACAGCGACGTAATGGTTGCACGCGCTAAAGTACTCTGGGGAGAGATAATAAGGACCTTATCCTACCTGGTCAAGACAGGAAGCTGTATCAATTTCAATTTGTAATTGTTCCGGATACTTTTACATTGGAACGACCTTTTCGTAGCGTGTCAAGTAATACAGCCATGATTATTTGATTTCTGTCCGGTCCGACGACATCGATCACTGTTTCGATCAACTCATAGAGTGTCGTTTGGATCGTAAACGGCTCATGCAAATGATGACCACCCGCTGCGTATTTATCCTTAAATCTCCTCATTTTTCCCTCCGTGTTACCGTAAAAGATGAGGTGCGTAATACTGAGCTGACACGCTATATGCACTTCAAAGGGTATGCCAATTTGATCCTGACTATTAAAAACTATGGAATATCTATTGGTTAGTACGTGATTTTCCTGTATTGAGTTTGGCCAGGAATCAAAACAAATGGGGAAATTACCTCAAATTCATTGGGTTATTTCACCTTTTTTCTTGAACATTTGAAGCGTTGAAGGTTATACCGCTTTTTAAATCAAATTCCGGATAGCAATGCGAATCGGTGTTTGAAACAATCTGGAGATCGATGATTTATGGGTTGGATAGGAAAACTTGTGGGGGGGACAATTGGTTTTGCCCTTGGGGGGCCACTGGGAGCCATTGCCGGGGCGGCCTTCGGCCATGCTTTCGACAAAAGCAGCCACGACGTCGAACCGGCGGGTGCCGTGCAGCCTCGTCCTGGCCAAGAGGCGCAACTCACTTTTTTCGTGGCCGCATTCTCGATGTTGGCAAAACTCGCCAAGGTGGACGGCCGGATCACGCAAGGCGAAATAGATGCGATTAACCGATTCATGCTGCAAGATTTGAATCTCGATCCATACAGCCGCATGGTGGCAATGAACATCTTTCAAGCGGCGGTGGATTCTTCAAACACTTTTGAAGAGTTTGCCTCACAGTTTTATGGCCAGTTTCATTCGCAACCACAGCTACTGGAGCTGATGATCGATATCCTGCTGCGGGTATCCGTGGCAGACGGCGAGATGTCTCCCCGCGAGGAAAGCATGATCATGTCGGCTGTGAAAATCTTTGGGTTCAATGAAGCCGCCTATCAACAGCTCCGGTCGAGATACATCCAAACCGCGGGTAAGTATTACGCCATTCTGGGTGTCAGGCCCGAAGATTCCGACGAGGAAATAAAGAGCCGTTATCGCAAGCTTGTTATGGAGTATCACCCGGACAGGATTGTTTCTAAAGGCCTGCCGGAAGAATTTACCAAGTTCGCCCAGGAAAAGTTTCGAGAAATACAAAACGCATACGATGAGATCAAAAAGGAACGTGGAGTGAAATAATTAGGGGAGTCAGGGCGCGCCCAAAAATTTTGTACCCTATGCGGGTGTAATCATTCGAAGGTGGGCAGTTCGCTTTGAAGGTACCAGCGCTGGGCGTCAGGGTTGAATACCCAAAGTTGCTGGTCTTGAATGGTTTTGACACTGACGTTATCCATACGATAATAGCTAATTTCAACTATTTGGCGCACTTGTGATTTATCGGTGGTAGCGATAAAGCGTTTGACTTTGTAAGAAGTTACTCTGACTTTTTTAAGAGAGTCCATATCCGGCTGATTCTCGTCGATTTTCTCTGGATCCCTGAAAGACAATGCCGCGTCAAATTCCGACCAAAATACCATCTTCTCGTATGTTTTGACGGTTTCGTTTAAATCATCCATTCTCTTCATATCTGATAAAGATGCACAACCGGTTAATACAAACAGACTCGCAGATATAGAACAGATGACAATTGTCGAGATCTTCATAATTTCACATTAGCGATAGAAATGGTATCCATAATATCACCTTAGGTTACCATATGTTGATGTTGAATTGCTATTACCCTTTTGGATTATCCGAGGGCATCGTTGGATCCGTCGATGCTGACGAGGGGTGCTATCAAATATTTTTATAATAATTGGCCTGTTAGCGCATTTTTCTCAGGAGTCGATTAAATTGTCAATAACAGTTTTTCAACACCCTGTTAAAGGTTGCGACAAACTTCGGGGATTTTTTGGATGGCGGGGAAGGGGTATGCGTTTGTTATGCTCAGAATCATCACCAAGATCCCCAGAGAACTGACGATGTCGATTGGGTCATAACTGGTAAATGGATTCCGTACGATGCGGAGCGGATTACTCTGGTTCCATGGTCGATTTAAGTGGAAAGCCGTTTTCCCTGGCAGTAGCGGTGACGATACCCACTTTGGTTTCGGCAACTTCAAACGGATAGACACCACACACCCCAACACCATTTTTGTGAACGGCCCACATCAGATGGGTCGCTTCCTCCAGCGACTTGCTAAAAACCGACACGAGAATTTTTACCACAAAATCCTTGGTCGTGTAGTTGTCATTGTGAATGAGCACCTTAAACATCGGTGGTTCGGTTACCTCCTCATCGATGTTCGTGACGACATCTTCCTTAAGATCCGGTTCGTAATCACTCATTGTTGATTCTTTCGCTCCAGCGGTTTACTAGAACCTTAACAACTGGGTTTCAGAAATCAAGCCCGCTGGCCATGATGCCTTCCTTTCCGGTCATGCAGCATCCGATTCATCCGGACATTTGGCAGATCGAATAATATTCTTGGGCAAAGCCATCATCTTCAGGGCAATAGTAAATTCACGCTTTCCCAATGGAATTTGTGATTACAGGCTTTATCGGAATTGAGCATCTCTGTCCCCGGCGGATCCCTTTCCGAAAACTTTCAAATCTTTGTCGACCTTTTCGATCAGAATATTTGTCGGGGCCTGGTTTTGGATGAGGGGGCCACATTCTTTGACCAATACGGGAATATAATTGGCCGTGGTTCCCTTGAGGTAACCGCGGGGCGTTTGGGTCTGATCCTCGAAAATGACCTCAAGCTTCCGACCAATAAACTTTCGATAAAAGTCTGATTTTTTATGATTTCCTATTTTGCGAATTGTGCGGCACCGCTCTCGAATGATAGGGTCCGGTACTCTGTCCGAAAAATGATAGGCTGCTGTGCCTTTGCGGGGAGAAAAGGGGAAAACATGCAAATAGGAAACTGGTAGCTGGTCGATTAATTGGCAGGTGCGGTCGAATGCCGTCGCAGATTCACCCGGAAATCCCACCAGTACGTCGACTCCGATAGCGGCATCCGGCAAGAATGCGTTTATTTTTAAAATCAGATTTTTGAATCGGCGGCTTGAATAGGGGCGATGCATACTTTTCAGGATACCGTCATCGCCGCTCTGCAATGGGACGTGGAAGTGCGGACAAATTCGCCCCATCCCTGTGGACGAATCGGCCACAAATTGGATCAGGGTGTCGGAAATTTCGCCCGGTTCGATCGAACTCAAGCGGATACGGTCGATGGTGCCGGCTTTGCGAATGCGCCTGAGCAGAGAGAGCAGATCCGTTGATGGCGAAAGGTCATGACCATATTTTCCGAGATGAATCCCGGTCAGAACAACTTCCTTGAAACCCGCATTACATATTTTGTCAATGCTTTCCAAAACGTTATTCGGTGACAGACTTCGGCTTGGTCCCCGAGCATAGGGGACAATGCAGTAGGTACAAAAAGACTCGCAACCGTCTTGAACTTTCAGAAATGGTCGCGAACGATTTCCTTGCCCGATGACGGTGGTCGGCTCGAGCGGACTTTTTCCCGGGATGGTTTCCCGGCACTTGACGTCATGAGAGCAGTTATTGTTGCGAACAAATTCCACCAAACGGGGTTTGTCGGTATGGTCCAAGATCGTGTCGACGCCATCAATGCTGCGGATTTCTTCAGGTGCTGTTTGAGCATAACAACCGGTAACGATAATGTGGGCATCCGGGTTGGCGCGAATCGCCTGGCGTATCGCTTGCCGGGACTGCATGGCTGCCTTTTGAGTTACCGTACAGGTATTGATAACGCATAGATCGGCTGGCGCAGTGCGGTTCTCCGGCGCCAGGCCGGCATTTTTAAGCAGTACGCTCAGGGCTTCGGATTCAGCCTGGTTGACCTTGCAACCCAAGGTTTTGAATTTAAACTTTAACATCATTAAAACTGTATAACTATCCAATAATAAATAAGAAATATCTCTAAATGATAAGTCCGCCTCCGATCACCTCCTCTCCGACGTAGAAAACCGCTCCCTGGCCGGGTGCGATGGAGGATTGTGGCGCCTCGAATCGAACTTCCGCCTGGTTATTCTGGAGGGGCATAAGTAACGAGGCTGCCGCTTTATGCCGATAGCGCACCTGGGTGTGAACCCGAATGGGTTCTGTCGGTACCGGCTGAATCCAGTTGATCCTTTCGACCCGGCATTTTCCGGAGAGAGTGTCCTGTTTATGACCGACGACCAGTCGGTTGCGTTCGGTGTCCAGGCGCAGCACGTAATAGGGTTCACCTGCCGGGCAATTGATACCGCGTCTCTGGCCGACAGTATAAAGGTGTAGTCCCTCGTGCTGCCCTAATAAGCGGCCGTTTTGGTCGATAATATCTCCAGGATTGGATCCGGAGCCGATATGTCGGGTAAGAAAATGAGCAGAGGTGCTTTCGGTGATAAAGCATACATCCTGGCTCTCTTCCTTGGTCAGCCGGTATCAGGCCTTTGTCGGCAGCCAGCTTCTTTATGGTCTCTTTTTCATAGTCACCCAGTGGAAATAGCGCCCGGGAAAGCTGCCGCCGCGACAAAAAGGCTAAAAAGTACGATTGGTCCTTGCGTTGGTCGCTGCCTCTCAGTAGACGGATACTGTGGGGATCACGGTCGTCCCTTGCGATGCGTGCATAATGTCCGGTGGCAAGTCGATCAATCCCTAATTGCTGGGTTTGATCGAGTAGGAGACCGAATTTAATGATTGGATTGCACTGCAGGCACGGATTTGGTGTTTTTCCAGCTTGATAAGTCTGCAAGAAGTACTGCACAACTCTGTCTTCAAAAGCCTCGGATAGATCGCAGATATGCAGGGGAATATCGAGTTGATGGGCAATGGATTCGATATTTCGCTGCCCGGATTCGTAACCGGTTAGAAAATGAAATCCGACGACAGGATGGCCGTGTTCTTTAAGTAAATGTGCCGCCATCAGAGAATCTACACCCCCGCTGACGGCGACGGCGACTGTCGGTTTCATTCGAAAAAGATCTGGTTGACGGAATGAACCTCCATCGCGCGCGTCGGGCAGGCGGGCACGCAGAGCTCGCAAATGCTGCACTTCCTATGGTCAAACCGAACGATCATTTTGGGACGCTGAACCGTTAGCGCACCGGTGGGGCATACGGCGGTGCAAGCGCCGCAATGGGTGCATTTTTTCTTGTCGCGCTTAATTTCTTGCGAGGCATAATCGACTTGAATCCCCTCGCTTTTAAGGTATTTCACCCCCTGCCTGAATTTTTTCTTATCGCCGGCCAACTCAAGCACCATGACGCCTTCTTTGCGTGGCAATACGGCGGCATTCAGGATATTGAAAGTCAGGTCGTAATCTTTGGTGAGGTAACAGACAATCGGTTTCTGAGCGGCCACAGCCGGAAAACGCAATATGAGAATTCTGGAATACACGGCAACCTCCGGTAAATTCTTTATCTTTTGAGCAGAAAAAGTTATCATAAAAGTAAAGAACTACAGTGTCAACCGCAACTATTCATTGTGGTGGGACCTCAAGACAGCAACACCAAAACCGGATCGAACCGACCATGAACCGTTTTGCCTACCGAACCACCGGGCTGTTGATCAAAACCATCGCCGAACTGTCGAAGGCGAGAATTAGACTCCACGGAACCGAAAATATTCCAATGGGTTCAGTTATTTTTGTAATCAATCACTTTACCCGGATGGAAACCTTTTTGATGCCTTACCAGATATTCAAACTCACCGGGGTACCCGTCTGGTCACTTGCCAGCAATGAGTTGTTCAAGGGGGCCTTTGGGTCCTATCTGGAAAAAGTCGGAGCGGTGTCCACCCATAATCCGGAACGTGACCGCCTGATTGTAAAGACTCTGCTGACCGGTGAGGCAAACTGGATCATTTTTCCAGAAGGGCGCATGGTAAAAAACAAAAAAATTATCGAAAAAGGGCGGTTCATGATTTCTTATGCCGGGGGCAAGCATCCGCCCCATACCGGCGCCGCTCTGTTGGCAATGCGCACCGAATTCTATCGCCAGCGGATCAAACAGCTTCTAAAAGAAGCGCCTGGGGAGGCGAATCATCTTCTGGACGAGTTTCATATCAAAGATGCAGATTCGGTGGTGAATCATAATACGTATATCGTGCCGGTCTGTTTGACTTACTTTCCAATTAGAGCGCGTGAGAATCTTCTCAGCACGCTGGCCACACAGCTGGTAGAGGATTTGCCCGATCGACTGGTTGAAGAAATTATGACAGAAGGCACCATGCTCCTGTCCGGGGTCGACCTCGACATTCGATTTGGTCAACCGATTCAGGTCAACGAATGCTTAGCCTGTGCGGCGGTAAAAAGAGATGTGCTCAGCAAACGCCGAATCCGCTTCGATGACCAACTTTCTTCCCAGCGCCGAATGCGCAAGGAAGCTCTCAACCTTATGCAGCGTTATATGGCGGCCATATATGCAATGACAACAGTTAATCACGATCACCTGTTTGCCTCCCTTATCCGGTTTTCACCCCGCAGTATCCTTTGAAGAACCCGCTTTGCGGCGTAAGCTGTTTCTGGTTACCACGGCAGCGAGAAAAATGAAAAGCCTCCACCTCCACCATAGCCTTCAGGAGGATCAAATTCACCTGCTGACTGACGATCGTTTTTGTCGGATTCACGATTTCATGTCTGTGGCGCTTGAAAAGGATATACTGCAACGTGATGGATCGCAGTTGATCAAAGACCGTTCCAAGTTTTCTTCTCCTTATGATTTCCACCGTGCGCGTATCGATAATCCGATTGAGGTTGCGGCCAATGCCGTAGAGCCCTTGACGGCGTTGCAGCGTCTCGTCCGGCGGACAGCCTGGATGCCCGATTTTTGGGTAAAGCGCAAAGTAACTAAAATGCTAATAAAACAATCAAAAGAGGAGTTTGAGTATGATTATATAAAGTATAAAATAAAAGGTGAGTCAAAGGCAAAAAATGTCGGAAAACCCTTGCTGATTCGCGGCAATTCCCGGCGGATCGGGGTGATTCTCATCCACGGTTACATGGCTGCCCCGATGGAAATGAAGGAATTGGCGGAGTATCTCGGTCGAAAAGGTTTGTGGGTTTGTGTCCCGCGGGTCAAAGGCCACGGGACCTCGCCTGAAGACTTGGCCCGGACACGCTATCAAGGGTGGGTGGATTCGGTTGATCGGGCATACGCCATTGTGAGTGCTCTATGCCGACGGGTCGTCGTCGGAGGGTTTTCCAATGGGGCTGGTTTGGCTCTCGATTTGGCGGCCCGGGTCGGTGATGTTTCCGGCGTATTCGCCGTGTCACCACCCTTGCGGCTCAATGACCTTTCCACACGGCTTGTACCGGCCGTGGATGTATGGAACCGGTTCATGAAGAAGGTTCACTTGAACGAAGCCAGGATGGAATTTGTGGAGAATCATCCTGAGAATCCCCACATCAATTACGGGAGAAATCCAATTGCCGGTGTGCGTGAACTCGAGCGGTTTATGAATGCCTTGGAGGGCAAGTTGGCCAATATCCAAGTGCCGGCACTTGTCATCCAGGGACAGGGAGATCCAGTCGTTAATCCGAAGGGTTCGGTTAGGGTTTTTCAAAAAATCGGCGCGGAAGACAAAACCTATGTTCTATTTAGTTTTGACCGGCATGGGATCGTTTTGGGCGAAGGTGCCGATCGTGTCCATCGAACGGTTTGGGAGTTCATTGATCGGATTCAATAGTCGGCCGATTGCGCTTTTCTGAAAAGGCGTTGGCGGACCTCAGACCCAGTGACATCTTTGATTTTATTTGCTGAATGCCCCCAAAAAAGGGTACAATTGAGTAACATTACCCAAGGGAGGCCGATTTTATGTTTTTCAATTCGCATGAACGAAAAATGAGTTTCGGTTTACTCATCATGAGGGTCGGCCTGGCGGCGGCCTTGTTTATACACGCCGTACCCAAGTTGGCCGGTGGTGCACCTCAGTGGCAGAGCGTCGGTATGGCCTTGAGTTATTTTCAGTTCGGTGTTCCCCTGCAGGCCATGGGGTTGGGTGTTCTTCTGCTTGAAACCTTAGGGGCCGTGAGCCTGCTGTCCGGTTTTTTATTTCGGGTGGCCTGCATCGTCATGAGCCTTCTGTTCGGATTTTATTGTTTTACCTATTTCGGTGTCGGGTATAAATCTCTGACCCTTTATTCGCTGGGGCTGTCTGCCGTATTTTTCGGTTTGATCAATACCGGACCCGGAAGATACGCTGTGGCGGTTAAACTGGAAAAAAAATAGGGAAAAGTGGATTTAGGATAAAATTGTACTTGACATGACACAATGTGGTATTAAAATAAGGTTAAGCAGCGCCAGCTGCTTAAGGTGTTAGTTGGTATTTTAATTCAACTTAACCCTTACTCTTTCCTCTGTTCGAGGGGAGGCATCATCCCCAATGCCTCCCCTTTCTTTTTGATAATTTCTGTTTACTGTTTTAAATACTTATTTCGAATTGTAAATGTCGGTTGTGTCCATAGATCCAGAAACCATAACCCGGCGCCGGTTCGTGATATCGGCGCTGTTAGGAGAAAAAATGAACACGCCTTATGTACTTGATGTGTATTCGGATTACATCTGACCGTATTGCTATTTCATTACCGGGCGTATTGAAAAATTACAAAATCGGTATGCTATTAGCGTGAACTGGATTTCTTTTCCCCTGCATCCTGACACACCTCCTGATGGTCGCACCCTCGAGGATTTGTTTGCCGATCGACCCGTCGATGTCAGAGATTTGGTTCAACAATTACGCAAGACGGCCCTTGATCTTGGCCTGCCATTTGGTGACCGTACGATGACGTATAACAGCCGTTTGGCTCAGGAATTGTCTAAATGGGCGGCTGCAGAAGGTCTCGAAGCGGTCTATCCACCAGGCGGTATTTCGCGCCTATTTCGCCGCAGGGTTGAATATTGGGGATCCGGTTATCCTTATTGAACTGGCAACCGAGATTGGATTGCCGGCCGGCGAAGCCGAACGCATCCTCCAGGAGAGAACCTACCGCGATGCTGTTGACCGGGACTGGGCCTTGTCCATGCAGATGGGTGTGACCGCCGTGCCGACCTTTGCGCTGGGTGGGCAAATGGTCGTCGGTGCCCAACCGCTATCTGTCCTCGAGCGCTTCCTTGAAGAGAGCGGCGTCCCGCACAGGGCATGACCAAATGCACCCTTTTGTTATTTTGATTCTGGAAATCCGAAACAAAGACTTAGATTTTTAGAGAAAAGAGAGTAAGAGAATGAATGTGATCGGAGTGGTTATTCTGACGGCGCTTTTGCTCGATTTGGCTCTGAATGCCGTTGCCGATTATCTCAACTTGAAAACAATTGGTCATGACCTTCCGGATGAATTCAGAGATGTCTACGATAAGGAACGCTATCAGCGTTCCCAGGTGTATTTGAAGGTCAATACCCGCTTCGGCTGGATCGTTGCCGCGGTAAATTTCCTGTTGCTGATTACCTTCTGGTTCGGTAACGGGTTTCAATTGTTGGATGGTTGGGTGCGGTCGTGGGGACTGCCTGCGGTTCCTACCGGTGTGGCTTACATCGGAATTCTGTCACTGCTGGTTGCTGCAGCAAACATACCCTTTAGCGCCTATTCCACCTTTGTTATCGAAGAACGGTTCGGATTCAATCAAACGAATTGGAGCACCTTCTGCAAAGACAAGCTCAAGGGGCTGGGGATTTCGTTGGTTTTGGGTGTACCGCTCTTGGCTGGTGTGCTGGCGTTCTTCGAATTTGCTGGTTCCGCTGCCTGGCTTTATTGCTGGGGGGCCGTTACGCTCTATATGCTGGTGGTTCAATTTATTGCACCCGCGTGGATCATGCCGCTTTTCAATCGCTTCAACATTTTGGAAGAAGGGGAGCTTAAAGCGGCGATTCTCAAATATGCCCGTTCAATTGATTTTTCCCTCGATAATATTTTCATCATGGACGGATCCCGGCGATCGAGTAAATCAAACGCGTTTTTCACTGGTTTCGGCCGTTACAAACGTATCGTTCTTTTCGACACCATGATTGAAAAACACACCTCCGCGGAACTGGTCGCCATTTTGGCCCACGAAATGGGTCATTTCAAGAGAAAGCATATTTTAAAAACCCTCTTGATTGGAATTGGCCAGTCTGGCCTCATGTTTTTTATGCTGTCACTTGTCATATCGTATCCGGGACTTTTCAAAGCCTTCTATATTGATACCCCATCGGTATATACCGGGCTGGTTTTTTTTGCCCTGCTGTATTCACCTTTCGACGTCATTACCGGCCTGATTCTCAGGAAATTGTCCCGCAAAAACGAATATGAGGCCGATCGTTTTGCCGCTGCGACAACGCAGGATCCGCAGGCCATGGTGACCGCTTTGAAGAAACTGTCGGTTCACAATTTATCCAACCTGCGGCCCCATCCGTTTTACGTGTTCCTGAACTATACCCATCCTCCGGTGTTGGCGCGCATCCGGGCGATCACTCAGGCGGGCATCCAGCCTGCGGAACCTGTTTTGGAAGCGTGAACACCATGCCGTTTTTTAAGAGTGTGTTGATCGTTGCGGACATCGAAGGGAGTTCGGGTTGCTGGAGTTACGAGGCATCGGCCTTCAAAACAGCGGCCTGGGTCGGCGCCTGCACCGCAATGACCAGAGATGTGCAGGCGGTGGTGAAAGAGCTCTATGCCCGCGGTGTGCAACAGGTGATCGTGAAGGATTTCCATCGCACCGGTTATAACCTCTTACCGGAGTGGATCGATTCCCGTGTCAGGGTTGTCGGCGGTTACAAAATCGGACCGGTACCGGGTATCGGCGATCCGGGGTCTGCCGAAGCGGTCTTATATCTCGGCCTTCATGCGGCCTCCGGCTCGGATGGATTTTTAGCCCACACACTGACCTCACGGATTCAGCGTCTCGAAGTCAACGGTAAACTGCTGCCGGAAGTCGCACTGTTTTCGGCATCGCTGGCACCATTCGGCCTGCGGCCGGTCTTTTTTTCCGGCTGTCCGGTCGCCTGTGAACAGGCCCAGTATGCGATTCCGGGAATTCAGGTCTATCCCATCGATAAATCCGCCGGTCGTGAAGGGTTTGTAGAAAAGCTTTGGCGAGAGGGTTTGGCCGCCGCCGCTGCCGCATCACTAAAAAATTTTCGAACAGACGTCTTTGCCCCCGAGGGCCCATTTCGAGCCGTTTTGACCCTGCGGGATGGAAGCGCTGCCGCAAAAAAACTGGCTCAACGCTGGGGATTCGATCGTCGGGGGGCACAAATTCTTTTTACTCATGACAGTTACAAGGCGCTTTACCGGGACTTGATCCGCATCTGTTATCTAACCCCTATGGCCGAGCGGCTGCTACCACTGGCCTTGGCCGCCTCCAATTTGCGTGGCCGGATCGGACTGGCCTGGCTGAGACGCCAGGTAAAAAGAGTCATCGGATCGTGATCCGCTGCAAACATTTGTGGGGACGAGAAATAATACCTATCGGGCTAACAGGCCCCAATAACATATCAGTCATCAAACAACCGAAACTGCGACGGACGCTTACGGTTCACTGGAGAATTTTCAGAGAATACCGGCTGTTGCCCATCGTCATGTCTCAAGAATTCGTACTGCACCTGCAGGGTGTTTTCTGCTACCGGTAAAACGGATGCTGGCTTTTGGATAATCAGCTCTGTTTCCTGGCGGCTCATAACCGGGAACCCATAAAATCTGTTGCGGTGTTTGAATTCATGGCCGTCGGTGGTTTTCTTGTGGACGAAATCGAGGTGTCTCTCCAGACGGTCAGCGAGACGTCGGCAGCCGCCGTTAACGTTTGCGGGGACACGTTCGAGCGCAAATTTACCAAATGCGGGTTCCAGTTCATAACCGATGCAGTTGCGGCCGCACACCATAGCGGCCACCATGGTTGTCCCCAGGCCAATAAAGGGATCGAGCACACAATCTTCCATTACCGAAAACATGTTAATCAGACGGAAGGGGAGTTCAAACGGAAAGGCCGCGCTGCGCTGTCTGACTTCTTTGTCCGCCAGATTTTGCGTTACACCGACGAGATTCAACCAGATATCAGAAAACCAGTCATTGCGCTCTTCCCAGAAATACGCACTCCGGCGGCGCTTCTGGGCATGTTCCCCTGTGAATGGTCTCTTTCCTCCTTTGCGAAGAATGAGGATATGCTCGTGTTCGAGAGTCACATAGGCACCGGGAGGCAGCATGCCGGAGCCCATAAACTTGGTGGGGGCATTGGTGGGCTTGCGCCACAGGATCATCGGCAGGGCCTGAAACCCGATGGAGAGCATGACCGACAGAATGCGGATATGGTTGGGGTAGAGCGAGAAGTCCTTACCGATTGTGCGTACGGCATCACCGATATTGATGCAGGCAATACCGCCGGGCTTGAGGACGCGGTGGACTTCGAGCCAAACCGGGTCGAGCACCGCATGCATAAGCTCGAACGCCGCCATTCCGCGTCGCTGCTTCAGAGCCTCGGTCACGGCCGGCTCGAGGTCCCCAAACAGATTGTCCCACATTGAAATCATGGGGTAGGGCGGTGAAGTGACGACCAGGTCAACACTGCCATCAGCCACGCCTGTCATCTTTCTGGCGTCACCGATGGTGATGTAATGGGTTGTCTGCACGGAGATCGTCTCCTTTTGAGATTACACCTACTTATCGGTTTCCAAACACAGGGTCAAACGCTCAATTGATCTTTGGCCGGTGTTGACGGGACGAGACGGCACTGTCACCTCTGTAATCGTTGATCATCTTTTTCGTGCCCGATTTAAACCCAAATTGGGCGATTTTCAAGTTTGCCGCAGGTACAAGGAAAATGTCGTTCCGCTTTAGTGAACTATGCGGGACGTCATTTGATGCCGTAGATGCGGTGAAATTGGAAATCCTGGAGGAATTTATATTTTCGAAATCCTGATGGGCAGAATGCCTTACTTTTATAGTTGGTTTTCATATTTCGAAAATATGAAACGCTCAACTTGGGTTAAAGAAACCGTCCTCAGGAGCTCGAGGGCTTTCGCTTCTATCACCGAAACCAGTGGACAGAAAATCAGTAATATTGTAGAATTATTAGGATTAAGTTAATAAGATAACGTTTCGGTGGTGCAAGGGATCGCCAGAAGTATTACCTAAACTTAATTTCACAGATCTGGCGGCAGCCGGTAATTTTTATTAGAATACAATGCGAAACATGCTCAGCCGCGGCGTATCAATCTACCGACAGTCGGTCGGCCATATGACTCAAAGGATAGCTGAATACCCATGAAAATGGAAACACTCATCGAACCCCACGGTGGAGAACTGGTCGACCTGTCGGTGGATGCAGAACGAACTGTATTGCTAAAAAAACTGTCCCTCAATTTCCCGGACATCACCCTTACGGCGCGGCAGCTATGTGATTTCGAACTGTTAGCCACCGGGGCTTTTTCACCCCTCAAAGGCTTTATGAGACGGCCGGACTACGAATCTGTTCTGGACCGCATGCGTCTACAGGACAATACCCTCTGGCCGCTTCCCGTTTGCCTGGACATTTCCGAAAACACGGCCCGTTCCTTGGAGGTGGGACAGTCCGTTGCAATTCGCGACCCAGAGGGATTCCTGCTGGGCATCCTGAATGTCGAAGATCTATGGCCGGTTGAGAAGGAGAAAGAAGCCGAGATGGTATTCGGAACGACCGATATTGCCCATCCCGGTGTAGAGTATCTCTTCAACAAAGCCGGGACCTATTATGTCGGGGGCAGCCTCGAGGTCACTAGCCTGCCACTGCATTTCGATTTTAAATCTCTACGGTTGTCGCCTTCAGAGATCCGTCGGACGTTTCGAAAAATGGGATGGCAACGCGTCATCGGCTTTCAGACGCGGCAACCGATTCACAGACCGCATTTCGAAATGACCATCAAAGCCATGCGACAGATTCGCGGCAACCTGCTGGTACTGCCCATTGTGGGAATGTCCAAACCAGGCGATTTCGATCACTACACCCGCGTACGCTGCTATCGTGCAGTCGCGCGCCACTACCCACCCGATTCGCTGTTGATCAACCTGCTACCCCTTTCTTCTCACCTGGCCGGGCCGAAAGAGGCGCTCCTGCATGTGATCATTTCTCGAAACTACGGAGCGAGTGACTTTATTGTCGGGCACGACCATGCAGGGCCCGGTATGGACAGTAACGGCCAATGGTTTTACAAGGCCGGGGCGGCCCGTCAGTTAACGGAAGAGTGCGCCGGAGAAATCGGCATCAATATCATTCCCTTCGAAGAGATGGTCTATTTGCCTTTCGAAGATGAGTTTAAACCGGCTGATCAAGTAGGTGAAGATGTTCAGCGCATTTCGCTCTCCGGCACGGACATTCGCCGGCGGTTGCAGCGTGGACGGAACATTCCAGAATGGATGACGTTTCCGGAAGCCCTTGATGAGCTCCAGAAGGCCTACCCACCGCCAGCACGGCAGGGGTTCACAGTATTTTTGACGGGTCTTTCCGGAGCCGGCAAATCAACAATCGCCAAGATTCTTTACTCCCGCTTTCTTGAAATTGGCCAACGGCCGGTGACCTTACTCGACGGTGACATCGTGCGGCGAAACCTTTCGAGCAACCTCAGCTTTTCCAAAGAAGACCGGGATACCAATGTGAATCGCATTGGGTTTGTGGCCAGCGAAATAACCAAAAACCGCGGCATAGCGATTTGTGCGCCGATCGCACCATACGAGAAAACCCGCAGCGACATCCGATCCCGAATCGAATCCTATGGTGGCTTTATCGAAGTACACGTCTCCACACCATTGGCGGTTTGTGAAGGACGAGACCGCAAGGGCATGTATGCTAAGGCGCGTGCGGGAATGATCAAAGGTTTTACGGGTGTCGACGATCCTTATGAAGTTCCCGGATCGCCCGAATTGCGGATCGACACCACCGATTTGGCCCCCAACGAGGCTGCCCAGGAAATACTGCTTTTTCTGGGAGAAAAGGGATATATTTAAACCTAATTTGAGCGATTGTTGAGGTTGCCACAGATACAAGGAAGATATCGTTTCGTCCCGCCGCCGGCGGGATCAGCTACGCGGGACGGCATATGACGCCGTAGATGCGGCAAAGTCGGCAATCCCAAGGGTTTCAGATTAAAAAATCAAACTTTGATAGAATTCCTCATAAAGAGAGCAATTCCCCCTCCATTTAAAATTTACAAAGCTCACTTTAGGTTAAAACATTCCGGTAAAATCCTGCCATTCAGTCATGTCCGCTTTTGCTAGTCACGACCCCCTCCGCTCTGGGTAAGTATTTGCGAGAAAAATACCCCGATCCTTTAGTAATTTAAAGTAAAAATAAGATATCCCAGTATTCATTTAATCTTTTGAATTTACGATCATCGCTTTAAAGCGTTACCGGTGACGCGTTGAAATATTGCTTAATTTTGAAACAAATGCAGCTATCAGATTGCTAATATACATAATTACAAAAGTGAAATTCCTATTTCAAATTTTTGATAGAAATTATTGGGTTCGTAACCGGAAGCAAATGCTGGATCGTTAAAATAAGATCAATAGATGATAATTCTCATTGAAGTAATTATTAAGTTAAATCTAACCTACTGATAACATATCAGAAAAAACAAGAAGTCAACAACAAGTGAATCTCTGGCACTGAAATTGCTTTTTGTCCGGTCAGTAAGAGATCCCGCCACTTTATTAATCACGAATAACTCGAAAACGGCAAACTACTCCGAAAGGGTAAGACGCAAAGCCGCTGGCCTAAGTCCGTAGATACAGGGATATGGTAGCAGGGTTGCCGAGCAAAGACGTGACATCTCTTGATGCACCTATTTGTGCGGTGACGGTTGTATTGAGAGGTGTCATGAAAGAAGCTTTTTTCTTTCATGGGCTAACTGCGGCTTACCGTTGTTTTTCGATTATTTTTTCACGGTGCAAGTCTCACGTTATGCTCCCAAAGAAAAAAAAGTCGATAAGATTCACTCAATGGATCTGTGCCGTCCTGAATGCACTGATACTGTTGTTATCTGCAGATGCAGCCTTTGCTGATCCCTGTGACATCAGACCCGCAGCCCCCGCTATCATACGACACAATCTGAGTACCAGCTACTGCGAGCTGTGCGGTTACGGTTACGTCACCATCGTCATAACCAATCCCTACGAGGGAGCGGACATGACCGACATGACTGTGGACGAGAACCTCGGTGCTTCAGGGCTGACCTTCCACGATGACCCTTCCACACAGGTAACGGTCAGTATCAATGGAGGCCCCGCCTGGCCAACCGGAGACCCGATCGTCAGCGGTAGCACATTGACCTGGACTCCGAGTGAGATTGCAGAGCTCGGCGGACCTCTCGAGTATCGGCAGCCTTGGCCAAGCAGTTACCAGACCATCGCCATTACATTCCCGGTGACGCGCCCTTCAAACAGCCAGGAAGGGTTGGTCATTGCTGACCGCGATATCCAGGCCCGGCTCACTTACCGTACCGAAGACGCGACGGGATCCCCACCGTACCCACCATGTTCGGTTAATCCCCAATCGGCAACTTCCTCGGTAGACGAACTGCCGCTGCGCGAGCCTTACCCTGCGGTATTCAAGCGGGGCCGCAATGTGGATGCGGGGCAGGATGAAGGAGAGTACTCTCAGACCGTCTATGGCAACGTCAAGGACGATGTGATTTGGCGCATCCAGATACGAAATGACGGCACGGCCAACCTGCAGGATTTGCGTCTGGACGACCTGATGGAATCCGGCAATATCAACATCAACTACATCTGCCCATCAGCAGCCTCGGCCTCGGCCATCACCGCCAACAACGGTGTCGATCCGGGTGGCACCGGATGCCTCCCTGCCGGCAACACGATCGACAATTTCGATGTGGACAATCCCTTCGGCAATCCCGGCAACGACCCACCTGATATTATCGATGTGACCGACGGCCAATCCGCCTATGTTTACCTTGTGGGCAAGATTCCAGACGCAACGCCCAACGGGTCCTGTGAAGCCGACAGAAAAGACAACACCGTTTCAGAAATCCAATGGGGCTGCGAGTCTGAACCCAGCCCAGCAGGCGGTATCGGCAGTACGTCTACGGGGCTGACTCCGGTCAATGCCACAGCCACACTAAGCACTTTCTCCAACACCAATCTAACAACCCAGGTCAGGTTCATCGGTTACGGAAGTAACCCTGTTACCGGTGCCAAAGGCAGGGTCCGCATCACCATCACCAACAATACTGGCGCTACGGTCACGGACCTTCGGTTTAAAAATGATCTTCCTCCGGAATACGTGGTTGATTCTACGTTTGTTCCGTCAATTACGGCCACCGGTGCCTACGGCTATTATCCCGGATTGACCAACCGGATTCAATGGGACAACCCCGATGCCAATCCTTTGAACAATAATATTCCGGAATTCACGCTGACCAGCTCTGAGGTCAATCCCCACCATCCGGAACAGGACAATATGCTCCGAAACGGCGACAGGTTGGTCGTCACTTTCGGCATTATCCTGATCCGACCGCTATCCTATGACAAGGCGGCTGATC
This sequence comes from uncultured delta proteobacterium, assembly GCA_963848135.1. Lineage (GTDB taxonomy): Bacteria > Desulfobacterota > Desulfobacteria > Desulfobacterales > SG8-13 > JARFQH01. Next base: position 416,629 of record CAWKCK010000002.1, on the reverse strand, counting down.
TCGATGTCCAAACCGAGGGCCCGGGAGATGGCACAGACCCCAACCATGCCGTGGACCTCAACGATCTGACCAACACCCTGGATATAGACTTCGAGAATTTTTGTACCCCCGGTGACACAAGGAACACCATCGTAACCACCCATGACCCCAGGCCCGAAGATCTGGACATAAACTTTTTAAACAACGAACTGGTCTTTATTCTCACCGGTGATCCGGCCCAACGGCTGCCTCTGACCGTCGTGTTGACCAATAACGGCGGCCATAGCGCAGCCGATTACACTACCTATGTCACTTTCGGTCGGACTATGGAGGTGGTCAGCTGGCCCAGCGGCTGTGGGACCACCAGCAACCCGCCGCCTCTGGACGAGTGGCAATATCCGTCGGGCCTCCCGCTTGGCGCTACCGTCTATGAATGCACCGGTCCGGCCATCGACCCGGGGGATACGGCGAATTTTGCTTTTGAAGTGGTTAAAAGCACCAATGCCGCCGACATTGCCGCCGATGACCTGACTTTTCGCGCCGATGTGATCGGGGAGATCACAGACAACGGCGGCAACCTGCTGACCTATCCGGCAATCAACGTCCCCGCAAGATCGGATGGTGGCAGCGATCGCGCCAACAATTACAGCCTGGACGGCCTCCGGGCACGCGTTGTGGGTTTCAACTTGCTCAAGTCCCAGGTGGGTGCCTGCACGGAAAACAATCCCCCGCCAATGTCACCGGACCGCCAGGTACAAATCGGTGAAGAGTGCACCTACCACATTGACACTGGTGGCTGGTTTGGCTTCAAGACACCCGGCTTTACCTTCATTGCGGTGCAGAATATTGAGGTAGACGATGAGCTGCCAAACGGCCAGGGTTGGCTCAGATCCGGTGACTCAGCCCCGCCCGACAACACCACCAGCGCCATTCAGGGCATCAGCCGTGCGCCCTCCCCGTTAAACCCGCTTAATGAGGGATGGATCACTTGGCTCTTCAACGCGGGTTTGCCCATCACCGAGATAGATCACTGGTTTCGGCGGGATATGACCACGCGCTTGTTGAACGATCCCGTGAACACGGTTGGTGATCCGAACCAGCATGCGGCCCTTAGCACCAACACCCTCAACTCGACGTTCGACGCCATTTTCCGGGACGATACCACGGGCTTGAATGTGACCCATACCTTGGGCTCCGGCACCGTCGGTTACCCGCGCGTGGAAGTGCGCCAGATTTCACTGACCGCCACCGAGCCCCAAATTACCGTTGTTAAGAGGGTCTGCAACGAATCTTTAAATGGCAGCGGAACGGCCTGCTCCTCATTCGTTCCCCTGGCCGACGATGGTGATGCCTACGACTCTTATATCTACCGCCTTACGGTGACCAACGAGGCCATCGACAGTGGTGTGACACGTGCCCCGGCCTATGATGTGACCGTGACCGACACCCTCGATGCCAGCGACCTTGCCTATGTTCTGCCCTTCGACGCCGACGGCCTGGACAACGACGGCGATGGTGTCATTGATGAGGCCGACGAGGGCGTCATCAGCGATAACACTGTCCGGAATGGCGCCTCGGCGGTGATCACCTTCGCTTACACCCACAGCAGCCCCTTACTGCGGATCAATCCAGGACAATCGGTCCAGCTGTATTACCGTGTCGATTACGATGATGACGCGGCCCCGCTGCAGACCTTCACCAACACGGCCGACGCCACTTACGACTCACTGGAAGGGGCGTTCGGCAACCAGACCGCACCCCAACTCGCCAACGGTGATGCGCCTGAAATCGGCGGCGCGCGGGTCTATATCTCTCCAGCGGCCTCGGCGGCGGTACGGGTCATTCCGGTGCAGACACAACCCAAGCGGATTATTGATCTTTCCAATACACCCCTCGTTGGAGCGGGGAGCATTCAAGGCGTTTCCATCGGTGAAGAAATCGAATACCGGCTCAATACATTGCTGCCGGTGGCCCTGTTGCGCAACTTCGTGATCCGGGACGAACTGCCCGCGGGCCTGCGCTGCAGCGATGCCCCGGAAGTCAATCTGAATGCGCCGCCCTATTCGGCGGCAAATTTCGTGCCCGGTGGCACCTTTACTCCCGCCTGCAATGACGGTTTCGTTGAATGGAATTTCGGCGATCAACGCGTGACCAACGGCAGCATAGGCAACCGTTATGATTTCGAGATCGGGTTTATTGCCCGCGTCGAAAACACCGCCGGGACCAATGACGCCGATGTGCTTTCCAATGGGGATCCGGCCACCACCGCCACGGCAAGCTATATCGACGAGGGAGGCAACCCGGTGGTGCTGACCTTCGGCCAGGTCGATGTCTTGGTGCGCGAACCGCGCATCGACCTCACCAAAGCCCTTGCCGTGGCCAATGCTGATGCCGGTGATATCCTCACGGTAACCGTAACGGCGACCAACAATGGGACGGCCACCGCATACAACCTGCGTGTACTCGACGACCTGACTGGCCGCAACATGACCTTCACGGGCACTGCAGGCGGCACCAATCCGCCGGACACCATCGACACGACGACCCTGGGTGTCAACCGGCCGATTTTCAGCTGGAACGCACCCAATGGGATAAACCCGGCGGGGGTTATCAGTTTTACATTCAACGTCAGTGTCGATACCGCTGCGCAGCCCTTGGAAGTTCTTGACAACACCATCCAGGCGGACTGGACATCACTGCCGGATCAATCCACCGCGCTTAATAGCACGGGGACGATCGGCGCTGACGGCAGCGAGGACGGCATGCGTATCGGCGCCTTGCCCAACGCCGCTGATACGATTAACGACTACGAGACCGAATCCAGCGATTCTGCAACCGTCCCCCCGCTTACCCAGGTCAAGACCGATCTGGACCCGGCCGTGATACCCACAATCGGGGCACACAAAAGTTTCCGTATCGACATCAACCTGCCTGAAGGCACGACCCAAGGCGTCCTTGTCACCGATAGTCTCGACACTTCTGGTATCAGCTATTTCCTGGAAAACAATGACAGCTACGATATCACCTATACCTTCCAGGGTATTGCAAGCATCAACGGTGCGGTGCCAGGTGAATCGTCCTTTACCGCCTTTCCCGCGGACAACACCAGCGGTAGCGCTATCTGGAATATCGGTACGGTGGTCACCCAGACCGAAAACGATCTGGCCCAAAACGCTATCACGCCTCTTATCCGAATCGAGTATTTCGCCCGGGTGAACAATGACCTTGTTACCGACAACGGCGATACCTTGCAGAATTCGGTGGTAGTGAATTATGCCAACGGCGAGTCCGGTGGGCAAGAAGTCTTGACGGATAACACGCCAGCCGTGAACGTGGTCGAACCCTTGCTCTCTGGGACCAAAACGGTAATCAATGTCACGTCCGGCAAACTGCCCACCGATCCGGCCGCCGGTGGCGATATTCTCGAATATGCCGTCACTATTCTTAACAGCGGTACTGCCACCGCAATGGACGTCAATGTGGTGGATACCCTGCCGTTCGGGTTACCGCTATACACCAGTTTTATTCCCACGGCGACCATCGGTGGCTCGACAGTAGCCGGTTTTGTTGCAATGCCGGACAATGCGCCTGTCGGTCCTCTTATTTGGGGGCATGGCAACGGCGATGACAGCCTGGATATTCCCGTTGGTCAATCCCTGATCTTGACCTACCGTGTTGTGGTTCAGTCGTTGAGCGGTTCGTTCAGCAATAGTGTTTGGGTCGATTGGACCTCCCTTGACGGCGACAGCGGATACGAACGAAATGGTCAAGGTTGTCCCAGTTGGACCGCACCCAATGATTATTGTGCGGGCGCGGTGGTAACCATCATCCCCACGGTGGATGACAGCGGCATTGCCAAGGCATTCACCAACGATACATTCGATGTTCCTCCCCTAAGTACGGCAGTGGACGCCATTGCACGTGTGGGCGATACCATCACCTATCGCCTGTCATTGGATCTGCGCGGCGGGCTGACAAGCAATGTCCAGGTCCAGGATGTGCTGCCCACAGGCATGGCTTTTGTCGATGTGGTCAGCATCAATGGAGATACAGCTGCGGATTACACCGCGCCTGCCGGCGGACCGGGCTCCAATTTCGCTTATGCACCGATAACTGCCGCCAATGTGCCCGCAGCCGGTCAAACCGGAACCCTGACCTGGACCATCGGCGACGTGGTCAACAATCCCTTCGGTGATCCAACCACCGATATTCTCGAAATCAATTATCGCGCGCGCATCCTGCCTGATGCCGGTATTGCCCATGTCGCTTCTACCACCCTGACCAATACGGCGACACTTGACTATACTGATGCGCCGATCCTTACCGGTGATGCCGTTGTAACACTATACCAGCCGGTCATCGCTGCTATCACCAAAACAGAGCGCAGCGGCCTCACCAGTCCGGCGGCGGTGGATGTGGTCAACGATACCATGCTGTTCCGGCTGGAGGCGTGCAACAGCGGATCGGCACCGGCCTACAGTATTGAGATGGCCGATCAACTGGCCACCCAACTCGATGAAACCAGCATAGCCAATCTGGTGGTGTCAGCCAATGGCGCTTCACTCACCACCGGTAGCGATTACAACTACACGCCGCCGGCTGCTCGCGGCGGCGCCCTGCATTTTCTGCTAACCACCCCGGTCAACCCCGGCGAGTGCCTCATCATCGACTACGACATCGGCTTCCATACCGATTTCGGCCCCAATCAGACCTGGAACAACAGCGTTACCGTAGATGGCTACTGGTCGTTGCCCGCCCAGTCCGGTCAGCTCTATGGGCCGGTGGGGCCGGCGATCTTCGAAATGACCAATACGGCGATCATCGAACCTCCGGAAAAAACCATCGTCACACCAGTCTCCGCCATGGCGGCTATCGGCGACTTGATCGTCTACCGGGTTACTGTGCCGTCAACACCGATCAACGCCGCTATGCACGACGTTCGTATCCTGGATGATTTGGGCGCCTCGGCAGCCGATCTGACCTTTATCAGTGTCACCAAAGCTTCCGGTTCGCAGTCTTGGACCCCGGTCAATACCGGCACCGCCACCAACCTTGTGATTGAAGACACGACCGCCGGCATCGACATCCCGGCAGGTGAACAGATTGCCATCGACATAATGGTGTTGCTGGTTGATACCCCGACCAACGTCAGCGGGTTGGTGTTCAACAATAGCACGTCTTATACCTACAACCAGACAAACAACAATCCCGGGAGCCAGGCCGATGGCGGTTCAGGCACCTCGCCCGATATAACCATTGTCGGTCCGGATGCACTCACCCTGGAAAAAACCGGCCCAGCCACCATGCAGGTGGGAACTCCCGCCGCTTTTACACTGAATGTGCACAACCCGAGCACCGGCACTGCCTGGAACCCGATCATTACCGATCGGTTGCCCCAAGGCGCGACGGGAGGTATGTGCGCGGTCGGGCCGAGCAATGTGACCGCGCAGATCATTTTGGCGGACGGGACACCGGCACCGGCGCCGCTCGTTGAGGACACCGATTATTCTGTGAGCTTCAACGGCCAACCCACCTGCGAATGGACCATCAGTCTTTTGTCAGCAGCCGGCGGCCTGGCGCCCGATCAGCGCCTGATCGTTCGCTACGATCTCGAGCTGGATCTGTCGACCGAGAATGGGATTGTGTTGACCAATGTAGCCGGGGCCACGCAATGGTTCAGTGCCGACCCCGGTGCAGCGGGTACCGCGCCGCGCATTTATGACCGCGTGCTGACCGACGGCACACCGGGTACCCTCGACCACGAGGATAGCCACACCGTTACCTGCGAAGCGCCGATCCTGGCCTTCATCAAGAACGTGCAGAACATGACCACCGGGCAGAATCCTGGCAGCAACGCCAGCCCCGGTGACACATTGCGCTACACCATCCAGCTCAGCAATTCCGGACCCGTGGGCGTGACCTCTTTTTCCATCATGGACGAGGTCGATCGCCTCAATGACCCACCGGTCTTCGCCCCCGGCAGCCTCGTTATGATCAGCGTGCCTGCGGGCGCCGACACCTCGGGCACCAGTGCGGTGGGCGGTACCCATGGCACGGGCCTGCTGAATGTCGCCAATCTCGTCATTGGCGCCCAGGGCGATGCCAACGATACGGTGCTGATCGTATTCGAGATCACCCTGGCGCCGGCAATCACCAGTGGCACCGTGGTGCTCAACCAGGCTGAAATAGTCTCAGTGAACCCCGTCCGGCTTCAAAGCGATGATCCCAACATGCCCGGTGACACAGATCCGACCGAGACGCTGATTGCCTCGGCGCCGGTTTTCGAGGTGCGGAAGATTTCGACCATCATGTCAGGGGATCCCAACGTTCTAATGGCCGGCGAAACGCTGCGTTACACAATCACCATCAAAAACATCGGTACAGAGGATGCCGTAAATGCGCGTCTGCGGGACGATACCCCTGCCAATACCACTTACGTGGCCAACAGCACGACCCTCAACGGTATTGCCGTGCCCGACCCGAGTCCCGGCAATAATCCATTACATGCCGGGATCCTGGTCAATGCGCCGGAAAACGCCACTGCCGGGTATTTGCGCGCCGATACCGGGCCGGGGGCAACCAATGTGGCCACGGTGACCTTCGACGTGGTGGTCGATCCGAGCGCCATGAACGGCCTGATCATCGAGAACCAGGGATTTTTTAGTGCCAGTGGTGCGGGAAGCGGTCTGCAGCCCGAGCAGCCGTCGGATGACCCGACCACTCCGATTCCCGACGATCCAACCCGCAACGTTGTCGGCAACCTGCCATTGCTATATGCCCATAAAACCGTGCAGATCCACGAAGATTTCGGTTCACCGGGGATCGTCGATCCGGGTGACGTGCTTCGCTACACCATCGCCATCAGCAACTATGGTGCTATCCCTGCGACGGGAGTGACGCTTACTGACACCGTGCCCGCCAACACAAGCTATGTCGTCGACTCCCTACGTCTGAACGGTTCATCAATGGGTCCCGATGGCGGTGTATCGCCGCTGATCGCCGGTCTGACGGTAAATTCCTCCGACAATCCGGGTGCCGGCATCATTTCTGCCGGCAACAACGCCGTGATCACTTTTGAGGCCAGAGTCAATGCCGGTGTTCCTGCTGGTACCCTTATCAGTAACCAGGGCAGTGTGACCTCCGACGAATTGTCACCGGTACCCACCGATGCGGACGGACTGCCGTCAAACGGCTACCAGCCGACCGTCATTGTCGTCGGCGACGCACAGCTGCTTTCCGTGACCAAGGAAGTATCCATCGTGGGCGGTGGCGCTGCCATAGCCGGCGGCCAGTTGGCCTATACGATTCGGGTGACCAACGTCGGCACATTGCCCGCAACACGCGTGATGGTCACCGACGATCTGAGTCCTCCGCTGGGCAATCAGGTGGCCTACATTGCCGGATCGGGCACACTGAACGGCACGGTGGCGGGGGTGACCTACGCCGGCTCGACCCTTACGGCGGACTATGCTGCCCAGTACGGAGATTTGCAACCCGGTTACAGTGCCATCGTGCGCTTCCGCGTGCAGATCGATCCCGCGCTGGCCATCGGGACGACCATCACCAATACTGGTGTCGTTCGTTGGAACGATCCGGCGCAGACCGATTCGGCCAGCGTATCGCTTGACGTGGGTGGTACGCCCGGCAGCGGCATCTTCAATGGCAACGTCTGGCACGACGCCAACCTGAACAGGATTTGCGACACCACCACCGAAACCTTGTTGGAGGGTTGGTCGGTGGCGCTTTATCGTAACAGTCAGCTGGTCACCACGGTGTTGACCGATGCCTCCGGTGCTTATCGGATCAACGGTCTTGTGCCCAACGCGGGCACGACGGAACTATACGAACTGCGTTTCCTTGCGGCGGGTGCTGGTCCGAACACCGCCTCACTGGGTATGGCCGACTCGGCATTCACCAACGGCCCGCAGCGGATCAGCGCCATTACCGTCGCGTCGGGCGGCTATCTGCAGAATCTAAATCTGCCGCTCTGGCCCAACGGTGCCGCATATAACTCGGTTGCGCGTGAACCGGTGGCTGGTGTCCGGCTGACACTACTGAACGCGGCCACTGGAACCCCTCTGCCGAGCCAGTGTTTCGACGATCCGAATCAGCAGAACCAGGTCACAGCTCAGGACGGTTTTTACAAGTTCGACCTCAACTTCAGTGATGGTTCCTGTCCGGCAGGCGGCGCCTATCTCATTGAGGTAGTACCGCCGGCAACCGGTTACGTGGCCGCGCCGTCTGAAATCATCCCGCCCGCCAGTGACACGACCACCGCGGCATTTTCCGTTCCAGCTTGCCCCGGCAGCGCCAACGATGCTGTGCCCGCCACAGCCGATTTCTGCGAGGTGACGACTTACCCTGCGATACCGCCGCTGTCGATCCTGCCGGGAGCTGCCGGTACCACTTACTATCTTCACCTGGTGCTGAACAACGGGAATTTGCCGGGTCAAAGCCAGGTGTTCAACAACCCCATCCCCATCGATCCGGAACTGGGCGGCGCCGTGAGCATAACCAAGACCTCGTCCACGGTCAACGTGGTTCGGGGGGAGTTGGTTCCTTACACGATCACCGTGTCGAATGTGTTCGGCGCGCCGCTTTACGACATCCGCATCGTCGATCGTTTTCCGGCCGGCTTCAAATACGTGACCGGTTCAGCCCGCCTGGACGGCCAACCGCTCGAACCGCTCATCAACGGCCTGGAAGCGTTCTGGGATGATCTCGACCTGCAAGTCAACCAGATAAAAACGTTCAAGTTCCTGCTGGTGGTGGGTTCAGGCGTCACCGAAGGCGAATACGTCAACCGGGCGCAGGTGATCAACACCGCCACAGGTGGGGCTGTCTCGGGGGAAGCGACGGCCACCGTGCGGGTCGTACCCGATCCGGATTTCGATTGCACCGATTTCATCGGCAAGGTTTTCGATGACCGCAATCTGAACGGTCGGCAGGACACAGGCGAAAAAGGCCTGGCCGGTGTTCGCGTCGTGACGGTGCGGGGTTTGATCGCCACCACAGACGAACACGGGCGCTTTCACATCACGTGTGCGGCTGTGCCCGATGAGGATCGCGGCAGCAATGTCATCCTGAAGCTGGACGAGCGCAGCTTGCCGACCGGCTATCGCCTCACCACCGAAAATCCACGTGTGCAGCGGGCCACCCGCGGAAAGATGATTCGCTTTAATTTTGGAGCGACCATACACCGCGTGATCCGCATCGATATTGCTGGCGGCGTGTTCGAGCCCAATACCAGCGAACTGCGGTTGCAATGGAGGCCCCGGCTTGACCAGTTGCTGGCAGAGCTGAAGAAGGCGCCATCCCTGCTGCGCTTGTCATACCTCGCCGATGTGGAAACGAAAGGTTTGGTTAATCAACGTTTGGGCGCGTTGAAAAAGGAAATCACCAGACAATGGAAACGGTCAGAAGGTGGTTATCGCCTGACTGTTGAAACTGAAATTTTCTGGAGACGCGGGGCTCCGGTGACGAGCCAGCGATAACGGAATAATGAAAACCATGTCCCTTACCCCAATGATGCTGATGCGACTGATTGCGAAACGCGGTATCGCTATTTTGTGCTGGTGTGCGGTCACCACGGCAGTCGCAGAGGCCGATTTTTCGGGTGAAACCGGAGTGAGGGAGACTGCTTCGCGCGGAGCGACGTCCGAGATTCATCTGCCGGCCGACCAGCCGATTACGCCTTGGATCCATGACCCGGCCTTATTCGAGGTGAACGAGGGCGATCGCACTGAGATAAGCGAGACCATCGAACAGGATGCCCAAACGATCAAGGTCGATAATCTGGTTCCGCCCATCCATTTCGGACTGGGCGAAGCGGAGATTCCCGAAGACTACCTTGAGCGTCTTCGGGCGGTCTTCGACAGCATGCGCGACCGCCTCAACGTACGACTCCATTTTATCGGCCATACAGACAACCTGCCGCTACGCGAAAACTTGCAAAAACGCTATGGCGACAACGTCGGGCTGTCACGCGAACGGGCGGGTACTGCGGCCGAATATTGCCAGCGCGCCCTGAGTCTTCCACCCGAAGCCATTTCGTACGAAGGGCGCGGCGACAGCCAACCCGTGGCCGACAACAAGACCGAGGAAGGACGACAGCTCAACCGGCGTGTGGAAGTGCAGGTCTGGTACGATGAGATCATAGAAAAGCTGGTCGAAACGGAAGTGATCGTCCCCCGAGACGTGAGCCGTATCAAGGTTTGCCGGACCGAGACGGTTTGCAAATTGCGTTACAAGGACGGCCATTCCCATAGGGCGCGCGTAAAAAATTTGATTACCCCCCTTCATTACGACGAAGGCATGGCGGATGTACCCGAATCATTTCTGCAGCAGGTCAGGCATGCGTTGAACAACCTCCGCGGCAAACAGAATCTGGTCGTCAAATTCATCGCCTATACCGATAACATTCCGCTGAGAGGAAGAGAAGAGCGTATCTACGGCGACCACAACGGACTCTCCAAAGCGGTTGCCCGACGCATTTCACTCGCCGTTCAGGAAGACCTAAGATTGCCAAATGCTGCCATAGAAAGCGAAGGCAGAGGTGCATCACAGCCGGTTGCCTCCAACGATACGCAGCAGGGCCGGGCGCTGAATCGGCGGGTGGAAGTGGAATTCTGGCATGACGATCCCCTGCAGGATTTGCCCGATGAACCCCAGCTGTGTCCGGACGCTGCCGGTGTCGAGACCGTCGTTCGGATTTACAACGCATCGTCAGGGCCCATCGATCCGATTCTGTTCGCGAACGGACAACCAGTTGTGCCCGCCGGCTACACCGAGCATTTACAGCGCGTTATGGCTGAGATCAGCGACAAGACCCATGTTCGATTGCGATTTGTCGGCTATACTGGCAACAAACGTCTGGATCGCCGCACGGCCGCGGTTTACGGAGATGACATTGGATTGTCCATGGCGCGCGCACGGCGTGCCATGGGAACCGTCAGCGAGCAGATGGGCTTGACAGAAGGTCAGGCTGAATGCGACGGCCGCGGCTATGTCCAGTCCGATGATGTGGTGAACGCCGGTTTCATCGAATCCGATACCTCGCTTGTCCGGGTGCAGGTGGTCTATGATGAGCCGATTCTGCTCGATGACTACGAAGGGGTCGAGATTACACCCATGACCCGCGAGGTGACCACGGCCGATCCTTTTGGGTTGAATCTCATGCGTATCACGGTCGACGGAAAGCCGCTCGACGATCCGGGTAAATGCAGCGCGGACGTGCAACGTTGTACCGACGTGGCCCTTGAAAACGCTCAAATCCAATTCAAATACGATAGCCTGAAACCGGAACCACGACTTAACGTGACCGCTTGGCCGCGCACGATCCGCTATCAGGACCAGGAGGATACGCCGTTTGCAGAAAACCTGGTGCGTTTCCGCCTATATGCCAACTATCGCAGTTTCATCGAGCGGGCGGAAGTCAGGATTTTCAGAGAGGAGCAGTCCGTTCGCGATGCGCCTATCGCCGTGATCGTCATGGACGCTGACGGCATGGCCCAGTGGCAGGCGGAGTTCGCATCCTTCTCTGCACCGGTGGACAAGCTGAAATACCTGGTGAGGGTCTACGACAAGAAGGGATTTTTTGACGAGACAAAGACCCAGCCTCTGTGGGTGGTCAATCAGATCGACCCCTCGGTTACCGAAGCGGATCCCAGCAAGGAACTGCTGGTTGGTTACGGAGAGAGTCGTATCGCTATCCGCAACATCCCGCTCAGCGGCGGCACGGTGCAGGTTTACGGCGCCGAGATTCCGCAAGGTCATCATGTCTGGCTGGCGGGTTACGCCGTACCCGTGGACAACACGGGCAGATTCGTTGCTGAAGAAATCCTACCGGGAGGCATGCACACTGTCGAGGTGGGTGTACTAGACAAATTTGGCAACGGTGAGCTCTTCCTGCGTGACCTGGAACTGAAAAAAAGCGACTGGTTTGCCGTAGGAATCGCCGACCTGACCGCCTCCGGAAACAAAACCGATGGACCGGCCGCGTTGGTCGCGCCGGATAATCCCGAGTACAGTGAAGACACGAGCTTCCAAGGTCGCTTGGCGTTCTACACAAACGGCAAATTCAAAAACGGCTGGACGCTGACGGCCAGCGCCGATACGCGCGAAGGCCCTTTGGACGAAATTTTTACCAACTTCTTGGACAAGTCCCCCGAGGCCTTGTTCAGACGGTTGGATACGGATGTGTACTACCCGACATTCGGCGATGACAGCACGGTTGTTCAAGATGCGCCGACCAAGGGTAAGTTTTACGTCAAAATGGAAAAAGATGAATCCTACGGGCTCTGGGGCAACTTCATGATCGGTTACAACGATAATGATCTGGCGCGGGTGGAGCGTGGTCTGTACGGCGCCAATCTGCATTTCCAAACCCTCGGCACCACCGGTTTCGGCGATCCGCGCCTCCTTTTGGACGGATTTGCGGCAGACCCAGGCACCGTGGCCGCTCGGGATGAGTTTCTCGGAACGGGCGGGTCGCTCTACTTCCTGCGACGGCAAGATGTTTTAATGGGATCTGAACAGGTACGTATCGAAGTCCGCGACAAGGTTTCCGGGATTGTTATGGAGGTCAAGAACCTGACGCCGGTCCTCGATTACGACATCGACTATCTGCAGGGACGAATCCTGCTGGCCCAACCCTTGTCTTCTACCTCAGACGACCGTCTGCTGGTACGCAGTGACTCAAACAGCGGAAATCCAGCCTTTCTGGTGGTTCGTTATGAATTCACCCCGGGGTTCGAGGATCCCGACACGCTTGCGGTCGGCGGCACGGTTCATTACTGGTTCAATGATTACATCAAGGTCGGCGTGACCGCCAGCCAGGATGAGGAGGCGGACATCGAAAGCCGGTTGGGTGGAGCGGATGTGACCCTGCGCAAGTCTGCAGAGTCTTGGGTCAGGCTCGAAGCCGGCCACAGCAAAGGACCGGGTGTACTCTCTACGACATCTGTTGACGGTGGTTTCGACTTCCGCCCGGCAGATGCCTTCGGCGCCAGTGAAACCGACGCCTCGGCCTATCGGGTCGATGCCAGTATCGGCGCCAAGGACTTCTTCGACAATGGGCGCGGCCGGGTCACTCTCTACATGCAGGATCTGGGGGCAGGGTATTCGGCACCGGGTCTGGCCACTGTTCGGGATCTGAACCAATACGGCGGAACGGCGGCAATTCCTTTCACCGACCGTTTGGACGCGCGTTTAAAGGTGGACATACAAAATCAGAATGAGGGCCTCGATACGCAGACCGGTGAACTGGACCTCGATTACCGCATGGGTGAGCATTGGACCCTGAGTTCAGGTGTGCGCCATGACAACCGTCAGGACGACTCCCCGATCGTGCCTCTTACCCAGGAAGAGGGTGACCGTACGGATGCAGTCGCCCAGCTGCTTTACGATTCCCATACGCGATGGACGACCTATGGTTTTGCCCAGGGGACGATTCGGACGAGTGGCAATCGCGAGGACAACAACCGCTTCGGTGGTGGTGGCAGCTGGCGTTTGACCGACCGGTTCAACCTGACTGGTGAGGTTTCCGGTGGAAATCTTGGTCCCGGTGGCCGGATCGGGACCGAGTACCTGTACTCCGACCGGACCACGATTTACAACAATTACACTTTAGAGAACGAACGGACCGATAATGGTCTGCGCGCCAGGAAGGGCAACCTGGCTTCCGGTTTCCGCACGCGATATTCCGACAGCGCCAGCATTTTTCTAGAAGAACGCTATACCCATGGCGATGTGCCCACTGGACTGACGCATGCTACCGGTATCGACCTCGCGCCGACAGATCGCCTTAATTTGGGCGCGAATATCGATTTCGGCACGCTCACGGATCGTCAGACCGCGCAGAAGCTGGAGAGATTCGCACTGGGAGTAAATGCCGGATACGGTTTCGACAGTTTGAAGATTACCAGTGCCCTGGAATACTTGATCGAAAATACCGAGCAGCTCGATACCAATTTCACCAAACGCACCACCTGGTTGTTTAAGAACAGCTTAAAGTATCAACTGTCCGAGAATTGGCGAATCGTCGGAAAATTCAATTATGCCGTGAGTGAGAGTTCGTTGGGAGATTTCTATGACGGCGACTACACTGAAGCCGTCCTGGGCTATGCCTATCGCCCCGTTCAAAATGACCGTCTCAATGCGCTGTTCAAATATACATATTTCTACAATCTGCCGACCGCCGATCAGGTGGCTGGCACGGCTACGGGCGTCATCCAGCGCAGCCACATCGGATCGGTGGATGTCATATATGACCTTACGCCCCGCTGGACCGTGGGCGGCAAGTACGCTTACCGCTATGGTCAGGTGGCCCAGGATCGGGAAAATCCAGAGTTCTTCGACAGTCGTGCCCACCTGTATGTGCTGCGAGCGGACTGGCACTTCCTTCATCGCTGGGATGCGCTTTTTGAAATGCGCTGGCTTAACCTGCCGGATGCACAAGACAACCGCAGCGGGGCGTTGGTGGGACTATACCGCCACCTTGGCAATCACATGAAGGTGGGGGTCGGCTATAACTTCAGTGATTTTTCGGATGACCTGACCCAACTGGATTACCGAACCCAGGGGCTGTTCATCAATGTTATCGGGAAGATGTAGAGCTTGAATTCGGATGACTTATTCAGGATAGCGGAAACCCACGCTCAAAAGGGGATGACGTTTAATGACAAACCAAGGTGAGGAGGCCAACATGCGCTGCTGGCTGAAAGCGATCATATTGGGGATTTCAGTGTTTGGATTGAGCTTTGCGGCTCACGGCCAGGAAGTCTCCAGGGAACAAATCAAGGGCCTTGATGAACAGGTTCAGGAGATAAAAAGTGATGTTTTGCGCATTGCGGCGGAACTGCATCAGCTTGAAGAGAATCTGCTGTACCCGTCCAACACGCAGGTTGCCGTTTTCGTGTCCATGGGGAGCGACAGCGCTTTCCGTCTCGACGCGGTCGAGATTCAGTTGGGTGGAAAACCGGTCGCCCATCACATTTACACCTTCAAGGAGCTTGAAGCCCTTCAGAAGGGGGGTGTGCAGCGCATCTATACCGGTAATATCCGATCCGGCGAACATGATCTGCTCGTGTCCGTCAGCGGAAAATCCGCGGATGGCATGGATTTCCTAAAAACGGATAGTTTTACGGTCAATAAAGATGTGGGGCCCAAAATTGTTGAAGTATCCCTGACAGCACATAGCATTGCGCTCAAGGAGTAGATTGTTCATGTCCAGGCTGATGATCTTAATAACAACTTTGATTTTGGTTGCGTCTTCGGCGGTGGCCGGTCCCAGTACGACCAAAGAGCTGAAAGATCTCTATTATGGAGAGGCTTTGTACTGCGCCTATCAAGGGGATTGGTTCGATTCGATCGATAGGCTCGACATGGAGTTGGGACAGTTCCATGGACTCGATGAACCTGAACGCGACACTCTTTATTACCATATCAATCACGCCGAGTTTGCCGTGGGCGATTTCGAATTGGCTTACCGCATGCATCATCGTGCCGGACGTGCGATAACGAGAGTCATCGAAGGCAATGTTGAGGAGCCGGTGCGCAACGAGGCCATTTACCGGCTGGCCCGGATTTACTTCCAGAAGGATCAACCGGTCAACGCCCTGCACGCTGTCGAGCGCATCCATGGAGATGTCCCTGAAAATATCCATGACGATGTGGCTTTCTTGCGGGCGCATATCCTCATGGCCAATGGCCGTTTTGCCGAAGCCGCAGGTATTCTGAGAAAACTTCAGGGGCAAAAAAGCCTTGAAGGCTTCAGCACGTATAACCTCGGTATTGCGTTACTGAAGGACGGGCAGGTTCAGGAAGGGCGCCAGTGTCTCGACCGTACCGGTCAGATCGGCAGCAACGACCCCGCCACGCTGGCGATAAAAGACAAATCGAACCTGGTCTTCGGTACCAAATTGCTGGAGGAACAAAATTACGAGGGTGCCAAACAGGTTCTCGACCGGGTGCGTTTGACCGGTCCCTTCTCCAACCGGGCCCTGCTGGGCGCAGGATGGACTGACGCCTTTGAGGAACGTTTCGACAGGGCTCTGGTGCCTTGGAGTATTCTGGTTAATAGAGAGGTTACAGACGCTGCGGTTCAGGAAGCCATGCTCGCCGTCCCCTATGCATATGGCAAACTGAACGTGCACAGTAAAGCGGCGTTGCTGTATGGTAATGCGCTGGAGAGGTTCGGTACGGAAATCGACAAACTCGGCGAATCCATCAAGAGTATCCGCGAAGGACATTTTCTAAAAGCCCTGGTGCGGGAGGAACTGAAACAGGATACCAACTGGGTCGTTAAGCTGCGCCGGTTGCCGCAGACGCCCGAGACTTACTACCTGCTCGAATTGATGGCCTCCCATGATTTCCAGGAATCTCTCAAAAACTATCTTGATTTGGAGCAATTGCGCAAAAGGCTGGAAACCTGGCAAGGGGACTTGGATGCTTTCGAAGAAATCATTGAACTTCGTCGGTCGTATTACCACCCGTTGCTTCCCGTCATTGACCGGGAATTCAGGCGGTTGGACTCACAAATGCGTCTGCGCCTGGAGCAGCGGGACCGGATCGAAAAACGCCTGAAGGCCATGCTGGTGGTCCCAAGACCCGACTATCTGGCGACCTCCGAGGAACGGGTCATTGGCGAAAAGATCACACTTTTGGAACGCCGCTTAACGGCCGGCGGTACGGCCATACCTCGTGGGATCGATGCCCGTATAAACCGTTTACGGGGAGTTATGACATGGAACATTTACACGGACTACGACCGTCGATTCACCGAGGCTTACACACATCTCCAGGATTTGAATAAAGAGATCGATCTGCTGAAAAAACAGTACACCGCATTTGTACGCACCCGTCAGGCTGCCACACAAAGCTACCAGGGCTATGGAGATACGATCCGC
This sequence comes from uncultured delta proteobacterium, assembly GCA_963848135.1. Classification (GTDB taxonomy): domain Bacteria; phylum Desulfobacterota; class Desulfobacteria; order Desulfobacterales; family SG8-13; genus JARFQH01. The sequence goes on along the minus strand of CAWKCK010000002.1, from coordinate 399,743 downwards.
CGCCAGCGGTTCCTGATTCGGGAGGCGCATGAAAAAGTGGGACAGTTGATGGCACGACAGGGCCATATGCTTGAACTCATGGCAGTAAATGAACTCAGCAAGCGTCGTGATCGCCTCGCCGAGTTCCAAATCAAGGCACGCTTTGCCATGGCCGACAGTTACGACCGTGCCACCAGAGCACAGAGCCAGGAGAGGGTGGAACGATGAACTGGATCCGATTAGCTGCGTTGATGCTACCGCTGATTTTATCGGCATGTCAATCGATCGGCGACAAGGATACGATTGCCGGTTTGCGCCATGTGCGAATTGAGATCAAGGAAGAAAAGATCGAAGGCGGGCTCGACAAAGCGATGCTGGGTTATCAACGTTTCTTGGAAGAAACGCCGCAATCGGATTTAACACCCGAGGCCATCCGTCGTTTAGCCGATCTGAAGATCGAGAAGGAATACGGTACGTTCACCGAGGGTACCGAATCTGCAAATCAGGATTCAACAGCGGTATTGCCTGCTCCCAAACACGCAAAGACGCTCTTCAAATACTCTCCTGCCAAACGCCAGATGCCCTCGAGAGCGGGTGAGTCCGTTCCGGCACCGGCACCGACACTGGAGTCGGAGACGGATTTTGAAAGACGCGCAACCCGGCCGGTGCATGTGCCTGCTGCAGCCACGCCTGTAAGTGAACTCGCCGAAGGGACGGATGATCTTGAAAGGGCCAACGCCCGTGAGGCTATTGAGCTTTATAATAAACTGCTCAAAGATTATCCCCTATACGAGCGCAACGACCAGGTACTGTACCAAATGTCCCGTGCTTACGAGGAATTGGGACAGCCCGAGCAGGCCATGGCGGTTATGGACCGGATGGTCCGTGAATACCCCCACTCCCGCTATATCGATGAGGTTCAGTTCCGGCGGGCCGAGCACTTCTTTGCCTACAAACATTATCTGGATGCCGAGGACGCCTACAAAAGCGTTGTAGATATCGGTGTCGGTTCGTCATTCTATGAGCTCGCCCTCTATAAACTGGGCTGGACGTTCTATAAACAAGAGCTCTATGAAGACGGCCTGCATAGATTCGTTGCACTGCTGGATCACAAGGTGTCCGTGGGATACGATTTCGAGCAGACCGAAGACGAGACAGAACACAAAAGGACGCAAGACACCTTCCGCGTTATCAGCCTGAGTTTTTCCAACTTGGGGGGGGCCGATTCCGTGGTGGAATACTTCTCCGGTCACGGCAATCGCAGTTACGAGGACAGCATTTACAGCAACCTGGGCGAATTTTACTTCGACAAGCGTCGTTATGCCGATGCCAGCGCGACCTACAATGCTTTCGTGAGCCGCAACCCGTTCCACAAGGTGGCGCCGAATTTCCATATGCGGGTCATCGAAATTCATACCGCCGGTGGCTTCCCCAGTCTGGTTCTCGACGCCAAAAAGGCTTTCGCCACCACCTACGGGTTGACGGCTGAATATTGGGCATATCACGAACCCAGTGAGCGTCAGGACGTTCTGGGTCATTTAAAAACCAACCTGACCGACCTGGCGAATCATTACCATGCCTGCTACCAAAACCCGAAAATGGCCGCAGAAAAACCGTCCAATTTCCAGGAAGCGTTGCACTGGTATCGAGAGTACCTGACCTCTTTTCCAATGGATACAGAATCGCCGGCTATCAATTACCAGCTGGCGGACCTGCTGCTCGAAAACAAGTCGTTTGGTGCAGCGGCCGTGGAATACGAAAAGACTGCCTACGACTACCCATCCCACGACAAATCTTCCCCAGCCGGCTATGCGGCGGTTTGCGCCTACAGGGAAGACTTGGCTGCTGCCGTGCCGGAAGGCAAAGGACCGATCAGGCAGGATGTCGTGCGCAGTTCGCTCAAGTTCGCCGATACCTTTCCGAAACACGAAAAGGCCGCCATCGTCCTCGGGGCGGCAGCGGACGATCTTTACGGCATGGAGGAATATGAACAGGCCCTGGCTGCCGCGGACACCCTCCTTGAGGTATTCCCGGACACCGATGTTGATGTCATCCGATCGGCCCGGCTGGTCATCGCCCATTCATCCTATGAGCTTGAGCGATACAGCGAAGCCGAGACCGCTTACCTGGAAGTTCTGGCCTTGCTGCCAACAAGCGACAAGACACGCGATAGCCTGTTCGACAACTTGGCGGCATCGATTTACAAGCAGGGCGAACAGGCCAAAGCTGCCGAGGATCATCGGGCAGCAGCGGATCACTTCCTGAGAGTGGGACGGATGGCGCCAACCTCCTCTATCCGGCCAAGCGCCGAATACGATGCTGCTGCGGCTTTGATACAGCTCGCGGACTGGGAAATGGCGACCAACGTGCTTCTCGGATTCCGTTCGACCTTCCCCGGGCACGAGCTGCAGCCCGAAGTGACCAAAAAGATCGCCTATGTTTACCGCGAAGACGGCCAACTTTCCCTGGCAGCGGGCGAATACGAGCGCATCGAAACAGAATCCAATGACGACGAAATAAGGCGTGAGGCTCTTTTGGTGGCGGCGGATTTACACGAAAAAGACGGCAACAAGCTTGGCACGCTCGAGGTTTACCGGCGGTATGTGGGCTATTTCCCTCAACCTGTGGAGCTCAACCTGGAAACGCGCAACAAAATCGCAGATATCCTGAAAGCGCAGAACGATCGGATGTCCTACCTGAAAGAGCTCGAGGCGATCGTTGCGATCGATGCTTCTGCGGGTGACGACCGGACACCCCGTACGCGTTATCTTGCTGCAAAGGCTGCCTTGGTCTTGGCCGAATCGAACTACGAGCAGTTCGTCGCCGTCAGGCTGGTAAAGCCCTTCGAAGTTAATCTGCGCAAGAAACGCGATCTGATGAAGGCTGTCACGAAAGAATTCAACACACTCATCGATTATGAAATCGGAGAGATCACGGCCGCATCGACATTCTATCTGGCCGAGATTTACGCCCACTTCAGCAAAGCCTTGATGACCTCCGAGCGCCCCGAAGGATTGAGCCCTATGGAACTGGAGGAATATGAATTGGCCATCGAAGAGCAAGCCTATCCGTTCGAAGAGAAGGCTATCGCCGTCCACGAGAGCAATCTCGAACTGATCTCCCGGGGCGTATACAATGAGTGGGTCGACAAGAGTCTGCAGAAATTGGCCGCACTCGTACCGGCCCGTTATGCCAAACCGGAGGAGACCAGTGGCATCATGAGTTCTTTGGATACCTTTGTTTTCGAAATTGACAGACCAGCCGTTTCTGCTCAGCCGGCACCTGAACCCGGCGTAACAGCCGAGGGAGATGGTTCGGAGGAGGGTGAACAGATCCAAGGACCCGATACGGCCACAAGTGATGAACCCGCAGAGCCTGAGAAGGTTCAAGATCCAGAGATTACGGGGGCAGAACGGGCCGCACGATAAAATGATCATCAGGGTGGCCCACGGGATGCCGCCCTACAGTGAGACCGGCTCGACAAAAGGGAGACGCAACAATGAGCGGACCATATATCGGAAACGTAGCAAGTCTAAAAACAAGACTCTGTACCGGATTTATACTTCTGGCGATGGTGATGCCGGTTGTTACCGGATGCGCCACCAATGGAAAGGTCTCGCCGACATCCGGTACGGACAAGCTCCTGGAAGCAAAAGAAACCTCTGTGATGAGACTCGAAGATGGTCGGGAAGGGTTCCTCATATCGGAAGTTCCCCAAATGGACGCGGCATCGCGCAGGGACTTCGAGCGGGCAGTGGTCCTTCTCAATGAGCAGGACTACGGCACGGCCATCGAACTTCTGTCAAAGATCATCGAACAGTCTCCCGGCGTCACGGCGCCTTACATCAACATCGCGATTGCCTACCAGCATATTGGCAAACCAGAACAGGCCGAGGCGCATCTAAAGACAGCGATAGCGATGGTTCCCGGACACCCGGCGGCCTGTAATGAGTATGGTTTGTGGTTTCGCAAAAGGGGACGTTTTGACGAGGCCCGGGCGATGTATGAGAAGGCCCTCGAGAGCTTTCCGGATTATTATCCGGTGCATAGAAATTTGGGGATTCTCTGCGACCTGTATTTGAATGACCTGAGTTGCGCCATCGAACATTACGAAATTTACAGCCAGGCCATGCCTGAAGATCGACAAGTCGAAATATGGATTTCCGATTTGCGCGCCCGGCTCGGACGCGAATAGATCATGGGCTCAACCCCTTGTCGGAGCAGGTCAATGGGTGCAGGTGCCTGCTCCAGGATAGTTACTCAGGGATTGTGCCTAAGGAGGGACGATGAATCGTAAAATAGCTCTGTTTTTTTGCATTATCCTGTTTCCGGCCGTCATGGCCCTCGCTCAGGAGGTGGACAAAGACAAGGAATCAGAAGCCAAGGAGCTGTCCGGTATGTCCATTGTCGGCAACGATGAAGCCCCGAAGTCTCTATATATCGTTCCATGGAAAAGCTCGGAAATCGGGGTGGAGACCAGCTTGAACATGTTGCTGAATGATGGCGATATGCCGGTGGATCGAGTTGTTTTCATGCGGCAGCTTGAATTTTATCAAATCAGCACCGCGAAATAGTGTCCATCCATGAATAGGGAAACTCTACCTCCGGCCTTCATAAGCGCTTTTAACTGAAGACGAGGGGCGTAGACGGATGGAGCCAGAGTAACTTCGTTATTTTTGTATAGGAGGAACATCATGGGATTTTATTCAATTGTGGAATTTTTCCAGAAAGGTGGGATGTTCATGTATCCCATTCTGTTCGTATTTGCCGTTGGCACCGCCATCTCGGTGGAGCGTTGGTTCCAATTGGGCCGTGTTCGTAGCGCAAACAGTAAAATATGGGATGTGTTGCAACCGGTACTGGTTAAGGGAGAGTTTGAAAAAGCCCGCAAAATGGTCAACAAGGATAAATCCAGTATGGCGCAAATGTTGGGCATGGGATTGGCGCGCCAGGGTGCGGTCCGGCGACGCGAGGACATCGAAATCGCCATGGAAGAGAGCATGATGGAGATCATCCCCCAGTTGGAAAAGCGCACGCCCTATGTGGCGCTGCTTTCGAATATCGCCACTCTTCTGGGCCTGCTGGGCACCATCATGGGCCTGATCCAGGCCTTCACCGCGGTGGCCAATGCCAACCCGGCAGAGAAGGCCGATTTGCTGTCCGCCAGTATCTCGGTAGCCATGAACACCACGGCTTTTGGCCTGATGTCTGCGATTCCGCTGTTACTTCTGCATGCCAAGCTGACATCGACCACAGGGCATATCGTTGATAGCCTGGAGATGGCATCGGTCAAGGCGCTGAACAGCATCTCCAATTTCGCCAAGCGCCAATTCGAGGCAAATTGATCATGAACAGACGATATCAAAATAAAAGACGAATGCGCGCAGCACCTGAACTGGATGTCACCACCTTCATGAACTTGATGGTCGTGCTCATACCGTTTCTGCTCATCAGTGCTGTTTTTTCACGTGTGGCGATCATGGAGCTGAGTGTTCCGACCAGTGCTGGCGGGGCGGCTTCGAACACACCGAATTTTGCAATCGAGGTGATTGTCCGCCAGGCCGGATTTGAGATTGCCAACGGATCTTCGGTGGAGGCTGCCATTCCGAAAAAAGACGATCTGTACGATATGGAAATGCTCTCTAAAATGCTCATGCGCCTGAAAACCCAGTACCCTGAAAAGGAAGACGCGACAATTCTGATGGAGCCAGACATAGAGTACGATTTTCTCATTCAGGTCATGGATATGGTACGAAGCACGAAAGTACAGGTGGACGGCAGTGAAGATTTTCAGAAACTCATCCTTTTCCCCGCAATATCCATAGGAGATGCGCCATGAGAAGTAGCCGACGTATGCGACGGATGGGGCGTAACAGGAACAAGGCCACCGGTCTGCTCCTGACATCGCTGATGGATATCTTTACCATTCTGGTTTTCTTTCTGCTTTTTCACTCATCCGGCAGTGATGTTCAGGAACCGCCCAAGGATATCCATTTGCCCGAATCCGTCATCGAAAGCAAGCCAAGGGAAACCGTGGAGATCACAATCAGTCCCGAATTGGTTATTGTTCAGGGAAAGGCCGTGATCAGCACTCCCGAGCTGCTCGGCGTCGAGTTGGACACGGTTGCGGAAATAACGGAGCGGCTCGAGCAGCTCGAGCGCAACATTATCGGGATAAGCACCCAAACGGTCGTTGAAGGCAAGGAAGTCACTATCCTTGCGGATAAAACGATTCCGTTCAGGGCGCTTAAAAAAATAATGTCAACCTGCACGGGTTCTGGATACGGCCGGATTTCCCTGGCCGTCACTCAGAAGCCCGACCAAAGTTAGTGGGAATGCCGTGAATACATTCTTATTGGAACAGGAATTGGCGCCACTGAATGCGCAGATCGAGCAAATAAGTAAAAAACGTGAAGCGCTCGAAGAAGACTTGCGTGTTGTAGAGGCAGAGCTCGAAAAGTTCTCCGCCGCCAGACAGCGATTCGATGCCTTGCAGGATGTCTGCAATGCCCTCGACAAGCTGAATGAGTTGAAAGCGGGGCAACTTTTTTGGAAAGGAATCCCGGGAATCGAGGATGCCGCCGGACACCTGGATCGGGCGCGCAGTCGTGTGGCCCGTTTCGAGGAGAAGATCAGCGGGATTACTGAAAAACAGACATTTCTTCAGGCCGAAGTAGACAAACGATGCGCGGAACTGGATTACCTGTATGAAGAGGTCCGTGATGCGCACGAGCGTGAAGAACGGCGCAAGGAAGAATTCGTCATAGAGCGAGATATATCGGCTGTTCCTTACAGAGCAATGATCATGCCATGGACCAAGGATGCCGAAAGCGAAAGGTATTTCCGCCGCGCGGTTCTCGTGGCGATGCTTTTCTGTTTTGTCTTTGGTTCTCTCATTCCCCTCGTAAAGGTGCCGATATTGGAACGTTCTGACGCCGTGGTTGAGATTCCGGAAAGATTGGCCAAGCTGGTCAAGAAGGAACTTCCCAAGCCGGTGCCGCAACCTAAGCCGGAACCGAAAAAGATCCAGGAAGAACCCGAAAAACCACGGGAAGAGAATGCCAAACCCCAGCCCGAAAAACCCAAACCGGATAAAACTCCAAAAGTGGCGCCTGTGCCGAAGCCTGTACAGGTGGCCGCTGGTGGGGGTGCCAAAGCCGCCGCACGGAAAAAAGCTGAACGGGTTGGTGTTTTGGCATTCAAGAAAGCCTTTGCTGATCTCATGGATGAGACGCCGATTGCCAAACTCGGAACCGAGGCCCGTCTGAGCAAAGAGACACCCCGGGTGGCAGGTCAGGCCGTGGCGCAACGCTCGTTGGTCGCCATGCAGGCGAAAGGTGGATCCAGCGGCGGTATTGGCAATGCCGGGGTCAGCCGCAATGTAGGCAGCGGCAACGCCAATCGCCTTGGTGGCGGGGGTATCGGCAGAGGCGGTGGCAGTGGCAATGGTGCCGGCTTTGGTCGGGTCGAAAGTTCCCTTGCGGAACTGACGGAAGCGTCAAGACCCTTGAGCGACGGGTTGGCTCCCGGTCGAACCGATGAGGAAATTCAAATCATCTTCGATCGCTACAAGGCGACGCTTTATCGCATCTACAACCGGGAATTGCGCAAGGATCCGACGCTGCGCGGCAAGATGTTGCTGCGGATCAGTATCGAAACCAATGGTTCTGTATCCCTGTGCGCGGTAGAGTCGACCGATCTGGCGTCACCCGAACTTGTGGCGCTGATTGTTGAACGCATCAAAAAGTTCAACTTTGGCCCCAAAGACGATGTGCCGAAGATCACCATCCTGTACCCGATCGACTTCCTGCCTGCCGTTTAGAGACGTAGGCAGGATCAGGACAGGATAAGAAAATCAAGGTTGTCGATTTTGCATCTCGAAGATCGACATTCATTATCCGGCAGTGCCGATTTAGGAGGAAGACCATGGGAATCTATTCAATGCTGGCGTTTTTCCAGAAGGGTGGGGCGTTCATGTACCCTATTCTGCTCGTGTTTGTGACTGGAATGGCTATTGCGGTGGAGCGCTGGTTTCAGTTGAGCCGCGTTCGCAGCGTGAACAGCAAAATATGGAGCATGCTCTATCCGATGCTGGCGAAAGGCGAGTTCGACAAAGTGCGGGACATTGCCACCAAAGACAAATCCACTATCGCCCGAATGCTGGGCATGGGACTGGCGCGACAGGGTGCGGCCCGGCGACGCGAGGACATCGAAATCGCCATGGAAGAGAGCATGATGGAGATCATCCCCCAGTTGGAAAAGCGCACGCCCTATGTGGCGCTGCTTTCGAATATCGCCACTCTTCTGGGCCTGCTGGGCACCATCATGGGTCTGATCCAGGCCTTCACCGCGGTGGCCAATGCCAATCCGGCCGAGAAGGCCGATCTGTTATCCGCCAGTATCTCGGTAGCCATGAACACCACGGCTTTTGGCCTGATGTCTGCGATTCCGCTGTTACTTCTGCATGCCAAGCTGACATCGACCACGGGGCATATCGTTGATAGCCTGGAGATGGCATCGGTCAAGGCGCTGAACAGCATCTCCAATTTCAATCGGCGTCACCTTGAGACGAAAACGGAGGTTGGGGAGGAAGACCCGCAGGCTTCTAATTTCAAACCCGCATTGGACAATGCTTCTTAGGGGATAGAGGACAATGCCAACGCACCGTTGGCCGATTTGTCAGCGTCAAATCAAAGGAGGAAAAAATGAGAAAAAACATTTTTTTGGTTATTGGATTGGTCATGTTGATCGCATTCGCGTCTTTCACGACATCGTGTAGTCATAAAAATGTGGCGAAGGCGACCCAACCGGAAGAACCAATGGCATCGGACAGCACCATAGAGGAAGGCGCGGTGGGCGATCAAGCGATGACTCAAAAAGAGTCCCCTGACGCCGCCGGAACAGAATTCGTCGACGAAAACATCCATTTTGCATTCAACAGCGCCATATTGTCGGGCCGGGCCCAAAAGACTTTAGACAGCACGGCTCAATATCTGCTCTTTAATCAAGGTGCAAAGGTAACCGTTGAAGGGCATTGCGATGAGCGTGGCACGGAGGCCTACAACATGGCGTTGGGTGAACGTCGCGCCGAATCGGTCAAAGGCTATCTCGTCAATCTGGGCATCAGCGCCGAGCGACTGGACACAATTAGCTACGGTGAAGAGCGACCGATCGATAGCGGGAAAAATGAGTCTTCCTGGGCCCAGAATCGCAGAGCCCAATTGGTGAACAACTGATCAGTAGCGGCGGGTCTTGGTTACGGATTTCCCCAATTCAAGATGGGTTAAATTTATCTTGGCTGACCATTTGCCCGCCGCATTATCGTTTCCATCATTGAGATGGGTGGCCGCATTTATTGCACCGGCTCGCCGGAAGACTATGCGGCGGTGCACAAGATGCAGGACGAGATCTCGCCAGCCAGCTTCATCCGCAAACAGTCCTGGCTTTTAAATAACAGTCCTCCCGCATAAAATCTGCGGACTACATACAGTAATCAAACAGTTTGAAGAAGGGTCTGATTATTCGTATAGCGTGCCTGCTGATGTAATCTACGGATATAGTATTTCATAGAGATTACAAGATATAATATGCAGTTTTTCTAATTTGCAGATTTGTGCCCAATCGTGATTTGCCTATCTTTACCGTCGTTTTTCAGAGAAACCTACCCATTTGGACCACGGAATCTGGCAAGGCCAAATTTAGAGGGAATGGCATGTTGTCTGCGGGCGAGGTGAAACTTTTGCTTGGTAAGCAGCGACGAATAAATAGCCTCTCTATATGGAGTGGGTCGCGGTAATCCTCTGAAGTTTTTCGATGGAGCCCTCTTGTCGGTAATAGATGCTCAGGTAATATAATACGGTTAACTTCGCGAGGGTGAATCGCGATCGTTACTATTAGTAGCAGGGCGGTGCGCTCCTTCACGCGCATTGGCGAGGCTGCCAATACAATGCCAAAATCAAAAGGCCGGACTCCTTTTGAATCCGGCCTAAGTATTTGTTATTATTTGGTCGGGAAGAGAGGATTTGAACCTCCGACCCCAGCGTCCCGAACGCTGTGCTCTACCAGACTGAGCCACTTCCCGACTAAGGGCCAATTATTTAAAGCACTTTTACTTGCTTGTCAATCCCAATATCAGGCAAACGGGTTCTTGAGGATCATGGTTTCGTCCCTTCCCGGGCCGACCGAAACAATCTGAACCGGCGTTTGGGCCAGTTGTTCGATTTTTCCGAGGTATGCCTTTGTATTCACAGGCAGGTCATCGAAACTTCGAATGCCAGAAATGTCTTCGGCCCAGCCTGGTAAGGTTTCGTAAATTGGAGTGCACTCGGCCAAAATCTTAAGACTGACGGGAAAATCATTCATCAACCGGCCTTTGTATTCGTAGCCGGTGCAGATCCTGATTTCCTCGAGCCCACCAAGAACGTCCAATTTGGTAATGGCCAGGCCGGTCAGGCCGTTGAGGCGTGCGGCATTGCGAAGGATTACCATGTCCAACCATCCACAGCGGCGCTTGCGTCCGGTGGTGGCTCCGAATTCAACTCCTTTTTCCTGTATGCAGGCACCGATCTCATCGAAAAGTTCACAAGGAAAGGGACCCGCACCGACGCGGGTTGTGTAAGCCTTTACAATGCCGATAACATTCGTAATTGACGTGGGGCCGATGCCGGCACCGCAACAGGCGTTCCCGGCGACCGTGCTGGATGAGGTGACGTATGGATATGTGCCGTGATCGATATCCAGGTGGGTGCCTTGGGCCCCTTCGAAAAGAACATGCTGTCCTTTGGAAATGACCTCGCCTATAGTAATGGACACGTTGGTCACATGCGGCGCCAGCCGATCCGTATAGCGTCGGCAATCAGAGATAACCCTCTCCGGATCGAGGGTCGTTGTGGAGAAATAGTTTTTCAGGTAGAAATTTTTTTCATCCAACAGGGTTCGGACCCTTTCTTCAAACGTTTCCTGCTCGAGAAGGTCGGCAAACCGCACCCCGCGTCGGGTTGATTTGTCCTCATACGCCGGACCGATCCCTCTGCCTGTGGTTCCAATTTTTTTATCGCCCTTCATTTCTTCCCGGGCCAGATCGATAGCCTTATGATAGGGCATGATAATGTGGGCCCGTTCACTGATCTTGATTTTATCGGGTCCGACATCGATACCTTTGCCGTGCAAGTATTCGAGTTCATCGATCAATACGGCCGGGTCGACCACCACTCCGTTGCCGATGACGCACGTTTTGCCTTGGAGAATTCCGGATGGTACCAAGTGGCTGATGAATTGTTTGCCATCGACCACCATCGTGTGGCCGGCATTATTGCCGCCCTGAAAACGAACCACCACCTCAGCATCAGCGGCCAATAGATCAACGATCTTCCCTTTGCCCTCATCTCCCCATTGGGTTCCGACGATTACAACAGTTGCCAACTTTAACTCCTTTGTTATATTTGAGTATCGACCCAAAAATGGAAATAAGAGGGCTGTAGCCTATTACCTCCTGTGGACCTCGCGTATCATTGACTGGGCGGCTGGTTACGTTTTGATCGAAAAAAATCCTGCATCAGTTGCCTGCAGGGTCTTTCAAGAATACCGGAAACGACGACCACGTGATGATTGAGCCGGGTGTCTGCAGCCAGGTTGTATAGCGAACCGGCGGCTCCCCATTTCAGGTCATGCGCACCGAAGACAAGGCGCTCAACCCGGGCATGGACGATGGCGCCCATGCACATCGGACACGGCTCGACGGTAACATATAGCGTCGTACCGGGCAACCGGTAATTGCCCGCCTCGCGGCAGGCTTCCCGCAGCGTCATTATTTCGGCGTGGGCCGTTGGATCGGCTTGGGTAATCACCTGATTGTATGCTTTTGCCAATATGGTCCCATCGCTGCTTAAAATAACCGCTCCGATTGGGACTTCGTTGAGTTCTCGAGCTTTTTCGGCTTCATTTATGGCCACCAACATAAGGCTATCGTAATTAATCGACATGCTATTCTTCTTACGGTAATCTCAAACAGCGAGCAACCATTTTTACCGTATCAATGACTTTACGACCGATTATTCATATACTACTTCATATTTTGATCCCCGGTGCAATTGCACGCATTGCCTTCCCAAGACATTGGCAAATCGCCTGGCTGGTAATGACGATCACTCTGGTGGTGGACTTAGACCACATACTGGCCCTGCCGGTTTACGATCCCGATCGCTGCAGTTTGGGATTTCATCCGCTTCACAGTGCAGCGGCCATCGGTGTATATGCCGCCACAGTGTTTATTCCGAAACTGCGGTTGGTTGCCATTGGGCTGCTTGTTCACATGTTGCTGGACTGGAGTGATTGCATGTGGATGAAGTGGGGATGAAGGCACAATTGCCCCTCCGGATATGTGTGACATCTTCGTTCTTCGGCGGCCACAATCACTAATCCATTGCCACAGGATCGGGGAATATTTTCATTGACATCGCGGAAGTATTTGCGTATCAATCCAAATTCAGTTGATGCGCGCCCGTAGCTCAGCCCGGATAGAGCGCCGGACTACGAATCCGTAGGTCGCAGGTTCAAATCCTGCCGGGCGCACCATTAAAATCAATGGGTTAATGGACGAAAGTTAATCCAAAAGTTTACCTTCAGAGTCCTAAGATATACACTTTGGACGTCCTATAGTGAACTCTGCGACGGAGGTAAACCATGTCAATTAACTTGATTTGCAAGTTCAGCAAGACCTCCTATTGTCTTGCTAAAAGAACATGTCACAAGTGCAGCCAGCCTCTCACGACCTACAAGGTCCGCGTAAACTTTCCCGGTAAACTTCTCGGTCACAAATCGATACACATAACTCAAAGGTATTCTCATCTTTTCCCCGGTGCTTTGAAGGATGCGGCAGAGGTGATGGCAAAGGTGTTGAACGGTTAGGATATAGGTAAAAATTCGCTGCGCTCGGCTTGGATATAGTTGGAGAAGGGATGACTATGAAAAAGAAAAAATATTACGCGGTTGCAAAGGGCAAAAAACCGGGCATTTATAATGAATGGTTTGGCGTAGAGGGAGCAGAAGTTCAAGTTAAGGGATTTGAAGGAGCTGTTTTTAAGGGTTTTCCCACTATGGAAGAGGCTAATTTATTTATTAAACAAAACCAGAATACTAAACCGAAACATGCCACCAAATCAGCTCGGTCAAAGCCCAAGAAATCATGCAAGCGAACACAACATATTAACCATGTAATGAACGGTCATACTGTGATTTACACAGACGGTGGATGTATTAGCAACCCAGGCCCTGGAGGGTACGGTGCAGTCATTATAAACGGGAAACAAAAAAAGGAGCTGTCTGGCGGGTATCGATTAACGACCAACAACCGAATGGAGCTGATGGCTTGCATTGTAGCACTAAATTCGCTGGAAACTCCGTCAAAAATCAGTTTATATAGCGATTCCCAATACGTCGTAAACGGTATTTCAAAAGGCTGGGCGGCCAAGTGGCGTGCAAATGGTTGGAAGAAAGCCGACAAAAAAGAAGCGGTAAACCCAGACCTTTGGGAACAGCTCCTGCAGCTTTGTGAAAAACATCAAGTTAAGTTCAATTGGGTTAAAGGTCATGCAGGAAATCCTGAAAATGAACGATGTGATGTTTTGGCCAATTCAATGGCATCGACAGGTAATTTACCAGCCGATAAGATTTATGAAGCAAATGTTCCCGCGAAATCGTAAAGTGTTTGCTGATTTTTAAGTGAGTAATTTCAACTCATCCAAATCAACTATTTTCGACGCGGTGATATTGTCAAATGATGACCACTTCAAATTCACAACCTGCCCAAACCCAGTTGGGTCCTCAGGATTGGCAGCGAATTTTAGATGCTGTCTCCGACGGCCTGATTGTAACCGATCAACATTTTAACATTTTATTTGTCAATCGTGCTTTTACCGCGCTGTCGGGCTTTGACGCACTGAGTATGATCGGAAAAAAGTGCCATGACGTATTTTCAAGCGAACTTTGTTCGACCAGCTACTGTCCTTTGACAACGCTGCCGTCCTTGGGCGAGCAACTGGTTTTTGACCATAAACCCCACTGCAAAAACGGTAAACATGCACCATGGATCGTAACCCTAACGGCTTATCCGGATGCAAGCGGTGCCATCGGGGGATTCGTAGAACGCTTCACGGACGCCAGCGCTTTCCGACGAGTGAAGCAGGCATTGTATCGCAGCCATGATCGACTGCGCAAAAACATGGGGGCCATCATTCAGGCGATGTCCACCACTATTGAGAAACGCGATCCTTATACCGCCGGTCACCAAAGACGGGTGACTAAATTGTGCCGTGCTATCGCCACGCGTTTGGGCTTTTCCTGGGAACGCATTCAGGGATTACGCATGGCTGCTGCCATTCATGATTTGGGCAAGATCAATATTCCATCTGCCATATTAAATAAACCCGGACCGATTTCAGAGCACGAGTTGGCCATCATCCAGATGCACCCGCGCACCGCCTATGAAATCCTCAAGGATATTCAGTTCCCCTGGCCGTTAGCCGAAACCATCTACCAGCACCACGAGCGACTCGACGGCAGCGGCTACCCTCGTCATCTGAAAGGAGACCAAATTTTATTGGAAGCACGAATATTGGCGGTGGCAGACGTTGTGGAGTCCATAGCTTCCTTTCGTCCATACCGACCCCAATTAGGGATTGAAGCCGCGATCTCTGAGATACAAACACATAAAGGGGTGTTGTATGACGCGTCTGTGGTCGAAATCTGTGCGGCGTTAATCAGCCGACTAGGGTTCGATTTCGAAACTAAGTCCTGGCGGCTCCATACCGAATTGGAGCGGGAATCGCAGGGATCGAAATAGGCCGTTTCTGAAACAGATGGTATCAATCCAAAAAAAAGTATCCGTTTTCATTCCACACCGATGCCCAGGTTTCTGCATGAGAGCTTGTGTGTGAAAAAATTCCAAACTAATAATGTACTCAAGGGTACACGTGGGGGGAGAGGTATATTCTTTCACTCTGTAAGAGGAAAAGACGCAAGGGGAACGATAGGAGGGTCAAGCGTTCAATCAGGGAGCTTCTGCCACGTCCCGGCGAATCCTTGCGTCTTACGGAGTCAGTATAGAATTCCAAATATGATGTAAAGCAAAAAGGGTATCAAGGCCAAATTGCGTTTTAAAAACGGATTATATTGCGATTGTGTGTTGAGGGGAGCAATTTGAAAGTTATGCGCTGTGTTGTCACCCGCTGATTTGGTATCGATTGATTTTGTTTAATAGCCCCTGCCGGGTGAGTCCCAGGAGGCGCGCTGCCTGCGATCGGTTTCCATTTGATGCCTGCAAGGCCTGGGACACCATGTGACGCTCCATCCGTTCGATGGCCTCCTGCAATGTCACTTTATCAGGAGCGGTTTCAGATTCTGGGACCCTGGGCCCGGCGATCTTTTCAGACAGAAAATCGACAGTGATTTGCCCGCCGTCGCCGGCCAGTGTCATGGCTCTCTCGATTTCATTTTCCAGTTCCCTGATGTTGCCCGGCCATTCGAATTGCATCAACAACTCCAGAGCCGGAGGCGCCAACCGTACCGTGGGTCGGTTATATCTTATTGCCAATTTATTGATGAAGTGATCGACAAGAACCGGAATGTCCTCCATTCTGTCCTTGAGAGGCGGTAAAACAATGGGGAATACATGTAGGCGATAGTATAGGTCGTCTCTGAAATGCCCCTTTTTGACTTCAGTCAGAAGATCGCGATTAGAAGAAGCAATGACTCTGACATTGACCCGATGATATCGAGTGCCGCCCACAGGCCTGATTTGCCCCTCCTGTATGACCCGTAAAAGCTTGGTCTGCATGGTATGCGGCATGTCCGCGATTTCGTCCAGAAAAACCGTGCCGCCTTCCGCCATTTCGAAAAGACCCTTCTTGTCAACCACGGCACCCGTGAATGCGCCTTTTACGTGTCCGAAAAGCTCGCTTTCGAGTAAATTTTCCGACAGAGCCCCGCAGTTTTCAGCGACAAAGGGCTTATTCTTCAGAGAGCTGTTGTAATGGATGGCTTTGGCAAACAGTTCTTTCCCCGTGCCGGTTTCCCCCTGTATGTACACCGTGGTCATTGTGCCAACGACTTTGTCCAGCAGCCCGAAGACTTTTTTCATGGCCGGACTCGATCCAATGATCCCTTGAAGATTAAAACGGTCGTGCACCTCCGACATCAACCTTGAGTTTTCTTTTTCCAAATTGTCGGCATGGGCCTTGATATTGCCATAGAGTTTTGCGTTTTCGACGGCAATGGCGATGGTGCCGGATAAAATCTCCATCAGCATCGAATCTTTTGGAGTAAAATGCCCGCTGTGTTTGTTCAATGCATACAAGACGCCAATAATATCGTTGCGCGATTTTAGGGGAACACAGATCATGGATCGGGTGATAAAATCCTTTTGGATATCGAGATTGGCAGAGAACCTGTCGTCTTTTGAGACATCAGAAATGGTGACCGGTTGTTTGTTTTGAAAGACCCAGCCGGCCACTCCATAGTCGTCCGAAAACCTCATTTTGGCCATTTTTTCATCCGCACCGCCACGTTGTTCTTCGGCTGTGCGAATAAAATAGAATTCTTTTCTTTCGGCATCATGCAGCGCAATGGATGCGCCCTCGATATCCAGCACCGATCTCATTTGTTTCAGGATGTTTCGCAGCATTTTATCCAGATCGTCGATGGCGTGGATTGATGTCGAGAGGTCATAAAGCAGGGTTAAATCTTCATTGGTAAGGCGGACGTCTTGAAGGGTCGGTTCCATTGTCAGTTACCTCTTTTACATTCACCTCGACTTCGAAAGGTGACACGCGGTTGCGGGTGGCTTGTTAACAACGGCCTCAATGAACGTATCATACCGTCTACCAAGTAATCATATAGTCTTTAAATCTGCCAACAAAATATACAGTTGTAAATAAACTTTGCATAGCAAGGGATGACCAGGGATATGGGAAAGTTTTAAATGCTAACAAAAACAGTATATTAGGAAAATTGCCAGTTCTATTATAGGTGGATGTATTTTGGCATCAAACCTGCTTACAGCGTATATAGAGGAAAGAAACCGCATACTGATCAGTATTTGCCAGTCATGAAGGATAAGTTGGATAAGTAAGTGCTTGATTGCCGTTGTCGGATGATCTTTTAGGTGAAGAGGATGAAATGGCAATCGAGAAGGGGGGTGACATGGAAACTATGGCAACTTTGGATGAATTGATCAAAGCCCTGTCCGAGCCGGAGGTCAGACTTCGGAATTGTCGGGCCCGGGCAACCAAAACGTGTAAACTGTGCGGGGGAAGCGCCTGTTGGTTTCGGGATGCGGCATCGGCGTTCGAATACAGAATATCGGCCATCTGCCAAGAGTGTCAGGACAGATATTTTCATCCCAGCGATGAGCCCGTTTAAATGATGAAGGTCCTCGCCAACCTCACCGGTCGCAGCACCGATCTTCAGTGAACCAGTAAATCACCGGTAGTGTCCTCAAGAACTACTTATTACCCATCCGCGGTTGTTGAAAAAACTCGATGGGCACATGTGTAAGTGTCCGATTCATAAATGAGTATTTTTTTCTCTGGGCAAGGCCGCACAAGGGTTTGTACCGCAGGCGTAGCCTGGCTACTTTGAGGATCAAGACCCGCGGAGAACGCCGCCCAGGGGAAAAAGGACCATTCATGGACGGACACTACTTATAATCCTCGCGCACGGGGCAGAATACATCCATTATGACGCAATCAGTGATGGCCCGCCCGGAGTGGGGAACGTTAGAGGGGATCGATAGGATTTGGCCCGGTTTCAACCGAAAAGTTTCATGCCCGACAGTCAATTCCATTTCACCTTCTTTGATGACAGAAACCTGTTCATGAAAATGGGAATGTTCCGGCAATGCCGACCCGGCAGTGACAATAAAAAATCCAAAAGTCATTTTTTCGGTGTGAACAAATCTGGCTTTGAAACCTTCCACTGGTTCACGCTCCTCGATACGATTCAATTCAATAAGTGGCATATCGACTTTCCCTTCCTGTTTTATGTTAAGAATCAAATTGATACTTTTTTAGCAGATACCGACGGAGTTGAAAACCCACCTCCGAGGTCCTTTCCATAGTCTGATTGGTTATAATTTTATGATAATTATGGTTATTTATGTTGCCGGCCGGTTGAGCCCTTATCGTCTTTAAGTGGACTTTCCCTTCCTTTTCGGTATTCATCGCACCATAGGCGGACGTCTTGACGAAATTGCTTGTAGCGCTACAATAGCGAGCTTCTAAGCAAATGTCTGATTTTCCTATGCTCTGGATACCGGCAAGATTTGCATTTTGAAGAGTCGGATATCGCTCAATGCCCTTTATGAAACTCTGACTGAGTGCTATCATTATCATAACATGCCGGGACGGGCGGAGTTATTGTTTTGGTATTGGCGGGGGAAGCGTTAGGGTTTTTCGCAGAGCAAGCAGGCACTGTCTGGGGCATCATGCAGTATTGAACAGAACGAGCGTCACATTCAGCTTCTTTATGCCAAGAAACTTGTCGTGTTTTGCCATATCTCGGTAGGGGCCGATCGATTTTACCAGTAAAGTGCTTTCGGGGAGGGCAGAGTGGAAAAACACACCGGTGTGAATTGGGATCTCACCAGCTATTTTCCTGAGTTCAACAGCCCGCAAATGCGGGGGTACATGTCAGACCTGGAGCGGGGCATTGCCGAATTAAAGGGCACATCGGAAAAGCTGACAGACGTGACCAGCGAAAATGGCGACGCGTGGGATTCACTGTTGGTGGCGGTGGAAGGTATATACAGTCGTTTGGGGCATTTGTCATCTTATTTGGGTTGCCTTGAAGCGGCCGATGCGGAAAATGAAGACTATGCACTGGGGCGAGCCGCACTCATCCGCCTATATGCCGCCTTCGAAAAAATAGACATCGATATTCTGAAAGTCTTTAAAAAGGTACCCAAATACCGGTTTGAATCGTTCATCGATCGATCGCGGATGAAAGAAATTGAGTACCACCTCAGGCGATGGCGCGTGCGGTCAAAATATTCCATGACCGCGAAGGAGGAAACACTGGCGTCTGACCTGAAAATTGATGGCCTCACGGCGTGGGGCCGCCTGTATGATAAAATTAGCGGTAAGCTGGTATTCGAATTGGTTACCCAGGATGGCCAGGCGAGACAAGTGCCGATTTCTCAGTGGCGGTCTCTGATGTCGGATCCGGACCGGGATATTGGCCGGGCGGCCTTCGAAGGCGGTAACCGCGCGTGGGAGAGCGCTGAAGATTCATGTGGAGCGGCCTTGAATGCTATTGCCGGGAACCGTTTGACCCTCTATCGGCACCGTGGGGTGAAGCATTTCATGGACCAGGCGCTATTCGGGGCTGCCACCAGTTCAGAAACCCTTGCGGCCATGTATCAAGCGGTGTATCAGAATATCGACATGGCCCGTGACATTCTGCGGAATAAAGCGCGTTTCTTCGGACGGACCGGTATCTGGTTTTTCGAACGCGAGGCTCCCTTGCCCCTGAAAAGCACGAAGATTTATAATTGGTCGGAAGCAGTGGCTATGGTCCGAAAGACATTTGCCTTGTCTTATCCGGCATTGGCCGACTATTTCGGAGATATGTTGAAGAAACGCTGGATCGAATCCGAAGCCCGGCCGGGTAAAAGACCAGGCGCTTTTTGCACCGGATCTGCCCTCATCGAGGAACAGCGAGTTTACATGACATTCAATGGCACACTTGGGGATATCCTCACGCTGGCTCACGAGGTCGGTCATGCCTGGCACGGTCACCTTTTAGAAGGGACTCGACCCTTTGCCCGTCGTTATCCAATGACCCTGGCAGAAACCGCCTCCATTTTTGCGGAGCACCTTCTTGTCGAAGGCCTTTATAAAAATGAAGAACTGGATCACCAACAGAAACTCGGACTCTTGGATACGGACTTGACGGATGCAGCGGTATTTTTACTCGATATCACCACCCGCTATGAATTCGAAAAGGCTTTTTACGAAGAGCGCCAGGAAGGGGAGGTGTCTGTTTCACGACTCAAGGCCCTTATGATGGAAACCCAACGGAAGATCTACGGTGACGCTTTGCTTATCGATGGTGAGGACCCGTATTTCTGGGCGTCAAAACTTCACTTTTTTATCACCGACACCTCATTTTACAACTTTCCATATACGTTTGGTTACTTGCTGGCCAGGGCAATCATACACCACTACCGTCTTGTCGGTGCGGAGTTTATTTCTCAATACGAATCATTTCTGCGGATGTCCGGCAGCGGTACGGTTGAAGAGGTGGGGAGAAGCGCGCTGAATATCGATTTTACAGAGCCGAAATTTTGGGTACAGGCGATTCAGAGCCTTCACGAACCGATGGAAAATTACCGAAAAGAGATCACGCGGGCGGTGAGTGGGGCTTAGGCGGGGAAATTTTTGGCCCGAAAACCGCAACGAAAAATATTTTGCCAAACGAACTGTGCGGGCCGGGTTTCAGATTCCGGCTGGTGCTCAATGCCCGGGAAAAATAGGGGGAGGAGTGGCTGCAGCGACCAAAAAACCGAAAAAGGCCGATACGGGGAAGAATCTCATCAAGGTATGGGATCTTCCCACCCGAATTTTTCACTGGCTGCTGGTGGCCTTAGTCGTCGTCTCCTTCACTACGGTGAAGATCGGCGGCAACGCAATGCCGTACCATCAAAAAAGTGGCTACATCATACTGGCGCTGCTTTTTTTTCGGATAGCCTGGGGTTTTTTCGGTAGCCGTTCATCACGGTTCGTTTCATTTGTTTGCTCTCCAGCAACTGTTCTGCGGTATGCTGCGGGTTTGCTGCGGCCGGGAGCGTCGCGATATCTGGGTCACAATCCTCTGGGCGCGTGGTCGATTATCGCCATGCTCTTGGTGCTCTTGGTTCAATCGGGGACCGGCTTGTTCGCCAACGACGACATCTTTACGGAAGGTCCATTGGCCAGGCTCATCAGCAAGGCAACCAGCGATTGGTTGACCCGGATCCACAGGCTGAATGCGGATGTCATCGTTATCCTGGTGATCATTCACGTTACAGCGGTGATCTTTTACTTGCTGGTTAAAAGAGACAACCTGATCAGGCCTATGATCACCGGTTATAAGGATTGGTCCGGCAACGTTTCCCCAGAGGGCGAACGATACTGGGTAGCCGTGAGCCTGGCGCTCCTTTCCGCGCTGGCGGTTTTTCTCCTTGTGCGTTAACCCGAGAATGTATTCTCACGTGTCTCTGGCGTTAGCAGACTTCCGGATTACTGCGATCGAAATTGTTCATGGCAGCTTTGGCAACTTTTGGCCACATCCCCGAACGGCGCCTTGATGGCATCGAGCTTGCCTTGCTTGGCCGCACCGGCGAGTTTTGTGCTCGCGGATTCAAATTCGCTCGCCGCCTTCCGGAACTGATCCGGTTCCGCGAAAGCGATCGATTTTAATCGGGTTTTCCCCCCGTCGGTCCCCGGGACGGCAAAGGCATCCCAGGGTAATTTAGAAAGGGTCTCGACCAGCATGGCATTTTGCGCAACACTGTCACCATCAAAGGGGCTCTGTCCCTGGATAACGACGGCGATGCGTCCGAAATGCTGGGCGATCAGGAACATGACCGATTGGCGGTAGTTGATCGCATCCTCAGGTCGGCTGAATTGCGCATTCGCAACGCCAATAATTCCGAGTATCAAAATCAAAACCACAAGCGTTCGTGTCATTCTTTTCATATGCCCTCCTTGGTAGTGTTTTCAGGAAACTGTTTCAATTTGCCTATCGGCCCCCCGTCTGGTTGTTTTTAGAAAGGAACCTGTCATGAAAACTTCAAGGCGTATACCGAGCCAAATCCTGACCGACACTGGCAAAGTTAAGAGGGAGTGTCAAGAGTCGAAATCGTGGAAATATACGAACCAGGCCGCTTGCTTTTGTATCGGGGGAAATGAATTTTCAAATTACCAACAAGCAAGGGCAGCCACCATGGCTGCCCTTGAAGGGAGGAATACAGAGAAATTTGAGGATGTTTGCAATAATTTCTCTATTACTGTTATCTAAATGCAAAATTCGTGCTAAATTTTTAAATATTTTTTATTAAAAGTTATAACAAATAGTTAAAGTGTATCTGGAACCATCATCCGGTATTATTCGGAGGAACAATTACTCAATTTCTATAGAAACCAGGTAATATTAAAACCAAATATTCATACAATCTTAGAGAACCAGTCATGATTGGCTTCCATCGCTATGGGAAAAGTAAAATACGCTATTCGTCATTTCATGCATGGGGTTCTCACGCTATCGAAATCGATGATGCTATACTTTCAATATTCCGAGAAGTTGGACGCCGATTCCGGAACGCGACTGGTGGATTATTTGCGCCTTAATCATGACACCGTTATCAAACTTTGTGCCTGGAATGACCAGGCGAACATGTTGGTTCACTTCCAGACGGTTCTTCGTTTCGATAAAAATTCCGCTCCGACTGACATCACGAATAAGTCCCCTGTAGATATTGTTTTCAGAAACGAAGTAAACGGACGCTGCCATTTGCTTTCTTGTAAATCGTCTTAAATCTTTTGTTCTCAGTTCCTTGTTAACCGCGGTAATCAGTTGGCGATATTTAGGGAAATCGCAATAGTATTGCTCCGTAAACTCGGGGAAAATGCCTATCGGATCTATATGTTGCACACCATATGTATATTTGTATCGAGAACGAAATACATCTTTTCGCCATTGAATCTTGACCTTGTGACATTCATACGTTTGGGGAGTGGTGGTATAGGGTGAATCCGCAAGACCGAGAAAAATAATATCATCACGGGTTATCAGCGTGTTGGATTCGAAATTGAATCCCCCCATGCTGTAATTGTGCATCAGGCCGATAACGACGCTGCCCGTTATGAGGCTTTCCCGGACGATCTGACTTTGGTGGGCATACCGTCCGTTCTGACGCTTCTCATTTTTAATTTTGACGTTTTTCATCGTTTGTGTCTCAGCGATAATGACGAAATATCTCAAAACACATATGGCAAAGATTGTGCCATGTGTGAAAAAGGTTATAATATGATTAAATTACAGATAGATATCCTAATGAGAGGTGTGGAAGACAAATCGACTGAAGGATAATATTTGGGTGTTATTCCCCATTCTTTTTGCGTAAAAACACCCAATCGATCCTTTCTGCGGTGTCCCTTGATTTTCAAAAAGGGCTATTTTATTCAATTAAAATCAATGCTACAATTTATTCTGTTTTTGGCATAATACCCGCGCAAAAGATTGAGGGGCCAATTGAAGGATAACAAAACAGGAAATGATTCAGCCGGTAACCGTGGGGAAGGAAGAAATCCTACCAGTCCAGAATGCAGCGCCGTGGTGCGGATCAGTGGTATACCCATTCATCAATTCAAACTGAGAGATATATCCCGCAATGGTACGTGTTTCTTGGTTGCCGAAGATTCATCGATTCTGCGCCACTTGCATGCCGGAATGGAGATTGAAATTCAGTTCCACCTGGTCGCGAGCGGTCAACCGAGCGAGTTTCACAGATCAGAAATCATGCACATCACCAGGGCCAATCAAGGACAATTCAAAGGGTATTGTTTTGTGGGCGTGAGGATCGTTAGCCGATTGAAGGTAAGGTAGGGTCGGGGCAATCGACGTTCGGGAATATTGTCGCCTCTTCAGAAAACAACTTTTACCAACAAATATATCTCCCAAACCACCACGGATGCAAACGCGGTTATAATCAGTGGAAAAACTGACCGAAGGTGAATCTGTGCGCCCTTCAAGACAACGCTGCCGTATACCAGCAGGATAAACACTGACAAACTGGTCAGGGTGTATTTGACCGCCAAGAAGGCCTGGGGGCCAATGTCAATGTAATAGGCCATGACGGGATTCAACTCGACGGCACCGTTACGGATAAGCATCATGGTCAGCAGAGCGTCGACCACACTCAAAATCAGGATAATAACGACGAACCAGAGCGAAGCCGGGCTATAGCGATCGAAGTAAACGATAACGTTTCTGTCACTGCGACGCCGCGCAAGTTCACGTTTCCCGCTTATCAACGGTTTGATGACATCGAATTTCGATCTATTACGTCGATCCCTGCCGGAACGACGGTCCAAGTTGAATCGATATGTCGGTCGAAGGGCCATATAAAACCACCTGTTGAACAATGAAAAATACAGGCTACCATCGTTTCCTACGTGCGGAAACAATAAGATGGGCGCCGATTTGCCGAATATATAGCCTGTGAGACACCAATTGGAAAGCAAGAAATATGCCTCTGGAAGGGATTATTGTGATAATACTTTATCCGATTAAATATCAGCTTGTTGCAGGTTTTGTACTGTGAGGACGTCCGGTTAAGGCCCCGGGGTTATGTAATATTGACCATATTTGCGATGTAATTGACTTCCGCAGAGCCATCAGCGCTGCAACCATAGAACCCCTGTCCGGCCCCAATAAATTATGAATTCATCGCATGTTTTTGAATACGCCTGGTGGCGTCGAATTTAGGGAATCTTCCCAGCAAGACTGGGGGGTCGCCAGTGATTATTATCGGGCGTGCCGATGGGATTGAATCGAGGAAAGGATAACCTGTATGAGCGCCAGACGGATACCGGAACGAACGCGTATTCCCGATAACCTTAAGTGGAACTTGACCCCCCTTTTTTGTACTGACGCTGACTGGTCTGGCCTACTAAAAACCATTGAGCGGGAGATCGAAAATTACGGCCAATTCAACGGTCACCTCCATGAATCGTCGACACTGTTAAGAAAATGTATTGAATTTCACCTTGCGATTCTCCGCCGCCTCGATCGGCTTTACACCTATGCCCAGTTGCGAAGTGACCAGGACAAATCCGATCAGTTTTATTTAGGGTTTATTCAACAGGCCACCAATCTGGTGACGCGTGCATCGGAATGCGCCAGTTTCATGATTCCGGAAATTCAGTCCTTAGCGGATGATCTCATCGGGCGGTTTCTCGACGATTTATCCTTGAAGCCCTACCGGTTTTTTCTTGAAAAAATATTACGGAACAAACCGCACACGCTTGGCGCCGGGGAAGAAAAACTCCTTGCCATGAGTCTCGAGGTGACCCAGGCGCCATTTCAGATTTTTAGTTTACTGGACAACGTCGATCTCAATTTCGGCACCCTTATGGACGACAATGACCTGGAATTAGAATTAAGCCATGGCAACTTTATCACGCTGCTGACCTCCGCAAATCGAGACGTACGCCGAAACGCATTTTTACGGTATTATGCCGCTTATGAAGCCCATAAAAATACACTGGCGGCAAGCCTATCATTTTCGGTGAAAAAAGATTTGTTCTACAGCCGGGCAAGGCATTTTTCCAGTTGTCGCTCGGCCAGCCTCTTTGAAGACAACATTCCGAAGGCGATTTATGAAAATCTTATCGTGACCGTACGGGAACATTTGCCGTCGCTGTTTGTCTACCTGGAAATGAGGAGACAGGCATTAGGCTTAAACGAACTTCATTCCTACGACACTTACGTGCCGATCATCCCGGATGTCGCTATTAAGATGCCCTTTGAAGAAGCCGTTGAGATTGGAACCAAGGCCCTTGAACCCCTTGGTGCAGCGTATGTCCACGATCTCAGGGAAGGTCTGTTGGGGGGATGGGTTGACCGTTACGAGAATCGAGGAAAGCGAAGCGGGGCCTATTCATCCGGTTGTTATGATTCGCCTCCTTACATCCTAATGAATTATGAGGATACCAGTATAAACAGCATGTATACTCTTCTTCACGAGGCTGGCCATTCCATGCACTCGCTGTATGCCAGAAAGCATCAACCGTATGTCGACCACGAATACACAATCTTTGTCGCAGAGGTCGCCTCGACGTTAAACGAAATTCTGCTGAGCCGTCATCTATTGAAGCACTACGATGGAAACCCCCGAATGCAAGCCTATATCCTCAATCGTGAGATTGACAATATTCGAGCGACCCTCTTTCGTCAAACCATGTTCGCAGAATTTGAAATAACCGTTCACCATATAATTGAGAACAACCAGCCATTGACTTTGGCAGAAATTTTGCGCGTATATAGTGACCTGCTCACGGTCTACTTCGGAGATGCCTTGGTTATCGATCCGCAGTTGCCTCTGGAGTGCTTGCGGATTCCTCATTTTTACTCTGCGTTTTACGTTTACAAATACGCCACTGGTATTTCCGCGGCTATCGCACTGGCCGAAAAAGTCATCGGGGAAGGGGAGCCTGCCCGGCAAGCCTATTTGAACTTTCTGAAACTTGGCGGTAGCAAATATCCTCTGGAAGCCCTGGAAATTGCGGGTGTGGACATGCGGTCGCCGGTGTCTGTGCGATTGGCCTGCCAGCATTTTACAAACCTGGTGGATCAACTCGGAACTGTGATAAAAAAACAGTAATCCGGTCCTTGTACTCCCCGATTGAGATTGCCGATCAAGCCCAAAGGATGTTATAATAACGGGACTTTAATAAGGTAAAAGTGACGCCGGCTTGCGGAAGGGTTGGATCGAATGGTTGCCGGACGTCTATCGGAACTATCCATATCTCCTACTGGCCGGACCGCAGAAAAAAGGGTATGAGCAACTCTGAGATCGTTTTCCGCATAGTGGATAACCGCGAGTGCCCCTGTTATGCCAAGGGTGATGAATTTAAACTGTCTGGCAATGCGCTGCTGCTGACGTTGGTACGCGAAAAATCCTTTATTTCCACAGCGGTCATCACCCCACCTTACGAGAAAAAGACCTGTCGGGTTCTTGTCGCCGATCTCACCCGTGTTCTTGTGAATCATGAGAGTGTTGATCGGATTCCAGGCCAGACGCTTAAATGTAGCGGGTGTAAGGGTGTCATCGAAATCGAACCCTTACCCCGGCAACGCACACGCGAAACGGCCAACGGAATAGACCGCAGTCACAAAATCGATGCTGTGGCCGGTTTGCTCAGTAATTTCTCGATATTTCAAGCGCTCGACCGCCAGAATTTGAGGGATATCGTCGCGTTGTTGAAGTTGAAGAAATATGTGCGCGATGAGATTGTTTTGAAGAAAGGGGCTCCGGCTCAGCACCTGTACATTATTCTTGCCGGTACGGTGGACGTTCTCGACGATAAAGGTGTCCGGCTTTCGTTTCTACAGAAAGGCGATATTTTTGGCGAGATGAGCCTGATCAGCGGCGAGCCGGTTGGGGCCACAATCAAGGTCGTGGAACCGGCCACGATCATTTTCATCAAAGGGCAGGACTTTAAGCAGATACTGAATAAATTTCCCTCGATTCAATTGTATCTGGCCAGATTGCTCGCCCAGCGTCTGGCAAAATCGAACCTTGCTGTTGCCGAAGAAATCACTTCCGGTATGATGGGACGACTTTCGGAGATGCCCCCGGCGGAGATTTCTCAGACCTTGAATCTGAACCAGAAGACCGGCCGGCTTTCTCTGAAATTGCCTGATGGCACGGCAAAGTTGTCTTTCCGCAAGGGCGAATTGGTTGCCGCGACATACAACGAGGTTCGCGGTAAGGAGGCCTTTTTCGATGTCCTCAAAAAGAATGACGGCCAATTTAAATTTCACCGGTCTTTGTCGGAAAAGGAAAAGGCGGCACCTGTACTCGGCAATTTCATGGAGATGCTGCTGGAAGGTTTACGGCGGATGGACGAGGAAAGAAACGCCCATGAACAATCCGGGCAGGTTGTCATATAAACATGGCAAGAGTTACCCTGCCGACGGTACATGCTGAAAGCCAGCAGCAGAATTGATAGGATCAAGCGGGGTCTGATGAATCGATGATTATCTACGATCCTGATCAGAAGGTAAGTTTTTTTGAGTTCGGCATCCAGATTCCCATCATGGACAGCCGGGCGCGACGAACGTTCGAGAGCCTGAAGGCGCATCCTGTATTCGGGCCCCGATTGGCGGAGTGGTACACACCCAAAAACCGGCAACGGCTGGATCGGACCGACCTCGAACGCGTGCATGATCCCGCCTACGTCGAGAGGTTGTTTTCAGACGCGCTTGAAGCTGAAATTATCAGGACTTATGAACTGGTCGATTCGCGGGGAAGGTATCATCGTTATGAGCCGATCTCTGCTTCACAACCGCTAACCCGGTTGTTCGAGCGTATTCAGGATCGGGTTTCCGGCACCTGGCAGTGCTGCAATGTGGCTTTGGAGAGGGGCTTCTGTTTTTATTTCGGCGGGGGCATGCATCATGCCCAGAAATCGATCGGCAATGGTTTTTGCCTATTGAACGACATCGTTATTGCTGTCCGAAAATTGCAGGCCGGGCAACGCATTCAAACCGCCTGGGTCATTGACACCGATGCTCATAAGGGTGACGGTACGGCAGCCCTTACCGCCAACGATTCATCCATCGTCACCCTCAGTATCCATATGGGGCGAGGGTGGCCGCTCGATGGCTCTTCTCATGACGCAGCCGGCAGGCTCAACCCGTCTTTTATCCCCAGCGACATCGATATCCCGGTCTATGCCGGCGAAGAGGCGCTCTATATTTCAAAACTCGAAGACGGCCTCAGGAAATTGGGTGATCACCCAAATCCGGAAATCGCAGTGGTCGTTTTCGGCGCCGATCCTTACGAAAAAGATGAACTGCCTTCGACCGCAGACCTGAGGTTAAGCCTGGAACAACTTTTCGCACGAGATCGTCTCGTATACGAATTTCTGAAAGCGCGCCAGATTCCCATGGCTTATTTAATGGCGGGTGGTTACGGCGATAACAGCTGGCGGGTCTACACCCAGTTTCTGAAATGGGTACTGGGTGATATCTTATTATGACCTGCTCTCGACGATGAGAGTTACCGGACCGTCGTTGACCAGTGACACCGACATAGCAGCGCCGAACCGGCCTGTTTGAACCCGCAATTCCTTTTCTTTCACCACGGAGATGAAACGATCATAAAGTCGCTCGGCCAAATCGGGTGGCGCGGCCTCAATAAATGACGGGCGCCTTCCTTTACGGCAATCGCCGTAGAGCGTAAACTGGGAGATCACCAGCATCTCGCCGCCGATATCGATCAGGGAACGGTTCATCTTACCGGTCGCATCCTCGAATATTCTCAACCCGGCGGTTTTTTCGGCCATATACGTGGCATCATTATCCGTATCACCACGATTCACGGCAAGCAAGACAAGCAATCCGCTTCCGATACAGGCCACTTCCCGATCATCGACGGCGACCGCGCTTTGCTTAACCCGTTGAATTACAGCACGCATTCAATATGGCTCCTCAAGATAGGTTCAGCGTTTGGGGCTCCGGGAGAGCGCTTGCGCAAAAGGATTGTTAAATGGTCGTTCTTTCTGGTGTTGGTTTTTCTTTTTACTTCTAAAGTTTTTCGGCCGCGGGGCGCGCTTTTTTTCAGGCACCGCTGATCGCGGGCCGGGAATCGTCTTCATGGACAGCGAAATCCGACTGCGTTCCTGATCGATCTCCATGACAGTGACCGTTACCCTTTGATTCAGTGCGACGACTTCCGACGGGTCGCGGACAAATTTATCCGCCATTTCACTGATATGAACCAGACCATCCTGATGCACGCCGATATCCACGAATGCACCGAAAGCCGTGACATTCGTCACCACTCCTGGAAGGGACATCCCTGGTTGAAGATCGGTAATTTTGTTAACGTGACCGGCAAAATCAACGGATGTCAGATCCTCACGCGGGTCCCGTCCAGGCTTGTCCAATTCGGCCAGGATATCCTTGAGGGTCGGCAGACCGATGCGGTCACTGACATAACGTGAAAGGTCAATCCTCTTCCTGATGGCGGCATCACGCAAGAGATCCGTCACCGTGCATCCAAGATCTCGCGCCATTGCATCGACAACCGGATAGCTTTCCGGATGGACAGCGCTGGCGTCGAGGAGATCGATTCCGCCTTGGATTCGTAAAAATCCGGCCGATTGTTCAAAAGCTTTCGGGCCAAGCCGCGGCACGTCCTTCAATCGTGCTCGCGAATCGAACGGTCCGTGTTCATTTCGAAAGGCAACAATATTTGCGGCCAATTGGGGACCCAGTCCGGATACATAGGTGAGCAGTTCGACACTGGCACGATTGACATCCACTCCGACAGCGTTGACGCAACTGGTAACGACATCGTCAAGGGCTTTCTTCAAAGCGGATTGATCAACGTCGTGCTGGTACTGGCCGACACCAATTGACTTGGGTTCGATTTTCACGAGCTCGGAAAGGGGATCCATAAGACGGCGGCCAATCGATACGGCACCGCGAATGGTGAGATCCAAATCTGGAAATTCACGACGGGCTGTTTCTGACGCCGAATAAATCGAAGCGCCGCTCTCATTTACGAGTAAAATCGGTATGTTATTCAAAACGTCGATGCCACGCACGAAGGACTCGGTTTCCCGGCCCGCGGTTCCGTTTCCCACGGCCAGGGCTTCGATGTCATATCGGTTGCAAAGCGCGGTGATCGTTTCTTCTGCCTGGCGGTCTTTTTTTTCATTCAGGTGAGGATAAACGGTGTCATATTTCATCAGCTTGCCCTGCCTATCCAGGCAGACCACCTTGCAACCGGTTCGGTAACCCGGATCAATTCCCAGCACACGTTTGGGGCCTAGCGGAGGGCTGAGCAACAACTGGCGCAGGTTACGGGCGAAAATCCGGATTGCATGCTCATCCGCTTTCTGTTTAGTTGCCAGCCGTAATTCAGTTTCCATTGATCGCGATAGCAACCGCCGATAACTGTCTGTAATCGCCATTTTCACCTGGGCCGCATCCGGTCCGTCGCCACGCAGATAGGTGTCCTCAATCAAACCGAGAGCGTCTTCTTCAGGCGGTGACATACTCAGGTTGAGTATGTCCTCTTTTTCCCCGCGACGCATGGCCAACAGGCGATGAGAGGGGACTGTCGCTGCCGGTTCTTTCCAGTCGAAGTAATTACGGTATTTGGCCCCTTCGCTTTCTTTGTCCGTGGCCACCTTGCACTGGATGATCCCTTTGCTGAAGAAAAGCTCGCGCAGGCGCTCCCGTACCTGCGGATCTTCATTTATGATTTCAGAGATGATGTGGCGTGCCCCTTCAAGGGCTTCGGCAATCGATGCCACCGCCTTTTCAGTGTCAATATAGGCGATCGCCATGTTTTCAGGATCACGATTTTCCTGCTTGAGAATCTCCAGAGCCAGCGGTTCCAATCCTTTTTCACGGGCGATTGTGGCTTTTGTTCGCCGTTTCGGACGGTATGGCAGATAAATATCTTCAAGGGCGGCCAAAGATTTTGCAGACAGGACGGTTTCTTTCAGCGGCTCAGTGAGATGGCCATTGTCTTCGAGCGATTTCAATATACTTGTTTTTCGGGCGTCGAGTTCTGCAAGTTGGTGAAGTCGGTCCCGAATGGCCGTAATGCTAATTTCATCCAGGCTGCCGGTGATTTCTTTCCGGTAACGAGCGATAAACGGTACAGTACCTCCCTGATCGAGAAGATCGGCTGTGGCCTGGACCTGGTTGGACTTTAGTTCGAGTTCTGTGGCGATAAGGCTGATGTGATCCAAGGCAGACATCCTTTCTCAATCCTGCAGATGTCACGGGTGGCATTCGCCCATGGCAAGGCATTCATAGGTGCAGATGGTTTCGGACGCATATATCCCGTAAAATGTTCATGAATTCGGCGGGCTGGTGGGTCATGAAAAATATGTGAACAGGTCCGAGTATTGGCAGACCTTGGCCCTAAACGCAACCAAAACGGGAAAGTCAAGGGTTAGGAAAAGTCATTTTTCTTGAAGCTTTGGAGGTTTTAATATATAATTTTAGCGTCTTATATCATATTAATCCCGGCCGGTCACAACCGGTCGACCTAACAGGAAACTTGTTGATGAAATTTTACAAGTGGCTGGGAGAAGATTCCCTTCGAAATCACAAGCTGTCCTACAAACTTAATCTCATTTTCGGTCTATTTTTCCTCTTTCCCGTCTTTGGTTTCCTTTACTTTGGCTACAAACACAACCTACTCACCGACAGATACGTGCCTCTTTTCTTCATGGGGGTGCTGATTTTCTCACTGGTCGGTTTTATCATCCTCAGGAGCCTATTCGATAAGATAACGAACATATCCGACCAAATGCTCAATAATTCTTTTACCGATATGGCCGGGGATAGATTGAAAACCGGGGCGGATGAACTGCAGAACATCGTCGAGTCTTTTTCGGTGCTTCAAAAACAATTCGGCAGTACGTTCAGCCAGCTGAAAAAAAAGGCCTCAGACATTTCAATCCTCAAAGAACTGTCTGAACTCTGCTACGTCACCTTCGACCCAGAAGAGATACTTTATGTCACCTTGGAACGCGCTCTTTTGCTTACCCAGTCGGATTTGGGATCCGTTTTGACGGTGGATAAGAGGGGACACAAGGAGTTTGTCGTCAAGGCCAGTGTTGGACTGGGCGAATACGTAAAATTGGGAGACCGGATCGATTTTGATTCCAGCATTGCCAAATATGCCGTTATCAACAAATCGCCGTTGGTTGTCAAAGATGTTGAAAAAGATCGACGATTTGGAAGGGCCAACTTACCGCATTACGGCACCAAATCCTTTGTCTGTATGCCGATTAAAACCAGTAAGGAGATTGTTGGCGTTCTGACCCTTTCCCGCAAAGACGACACGACAGTTTACACTCAGGAGGACATCGAAGCACTGACGCCACTATTGAGCAATGCCGCGTTTACGTATGAAAATCTGAGGCTTCTCAAGGAAAATGACCGCGGCTTCCTGCAGCTGCGCTCGATCGAAAAAATCTTCAAAATTATCAACTCCAGCTTCAGAGACAGTGAACTTCTCCAGGCTGTGCTTGCTGAAATGCATGCTGTTATTCCGTTCGATATGGCCCTTCTTTTAACCAAAACGGGCCAGGTGCCCACTCACCTGACGGTGTTCGACATGCTTTCCCATGGCCCCACGAATATCACCAAAGGGGTTTGGCTGGACAGTACCGATACGGTTTTCGAAAAAGTCCTCAAACAGGAGACGACCGTTGTACTGAACGACATCGAACCAAAAGAGCCGACAGACATCGGCGGTGAACATGACGATGAAGTTTGTGTCATTGAAAAGGATCTTTTCGGCAATTCAGATCGCAAAACCTGTTTGCTGACACCGTTGCGCATAGATGGAGTCGTCACCGGCGTACTGGTTTTATCTGCTAAATTACCAGGCCTTTTCGATGGCATGCAAAATCTTATAGAATGGATAGCCAACGGGTTGTCCATAGCGATGGAGCGAAATCGATTGTCGGCGGCCGTCCTCAAACGCAACCAGGAATTGGAAACGATCAAACAGATCGGCAGCGCCTTGGCATCGTCGACTTTTGATATGAAAAAAGTCCTCAAGTACACCATGGATATGGTCAGAATTCTCATGAATGTCGAGGCCGGTTCGCTGCTGTTTCTTGATAATGACGACCTCGAATTGGCGGTGGCTTTCAATACGCAGCTGTCGTCTATGAAAAAATTCCGCTTGAAACTGGGGCAGGGTATCGCCGGTTATGTCGCTGCACGGGGTGAGGCGATTATCGTTAACGACACCCTGAAATCGCCGCATTTTTTTTCGGGTGTTGATAAACACACGGGTTACATAACCCGGTCGGCATTGTGCGTGCCGATGATTTCGCAGGGGAAAGTTATCGGCGTCATCGAGGTTCTCAATAAGATTAATGGCGATTTTACCCACAATGATGAGGATTTACTACAGTCCATATCCGCATCGGTAAGTATTGCCATCGAGAATGCACGCCTCTATAAAGAAACGGTTTCGATGGCCGAACACGAGCGGGGTATGCGCCGAATGTTTCAGAAATTCGTACCCAAGGCGGTGCTTGATACAATCATTCACGGTGAGAATATCGGTAGAACCGTTGTCGATGAAATCAAGACCGTTACCTTGCTCAATATCGATATCAGGGGGTTTACAGAGCTGGCCATGGAGATGGGTCCTCAGAAAACCGTGTCGCTGCTCAACAAATTTTTTTCGGTCATGGGTGAAATCGTCTTTAAGCACAACGGGATTGTCGACAAATACCTTGGTGATGGATTTCTGGCACTTTTCGGCGCACCGGTATCAAGCGTGCATGATGCAGACAATGCGGCTAACGCGGCATTGGAGATGAAAGCCGCCGTCGCCGCTATTAACCGGTCATTTGAAAAAAAATTGGGCACGACAGTCAACGTCGGTATCAGTGTGCACACCGGTGACGTGGTTGTTGGCAATATCGGGTTTGACAAAAAAATGGATTACACGGTCATCGGTGATGCCGTCAATACGGTCTTCAGACTCCAGGAGCTCACGAAATCCTATCCCAACGGTATTATTATCGGCGAGAATACCCGGAGAGCGGCACAGTCCCATCTTCGTGTCAACGATATCCAGAACGCATTGGGCGAGCTCAAGTTGTACGAGCTCACCGGAATAGAGGAACGTTCATAAGGGGTTTTTGGAAAGATACGTTCTCCCGCCTATGGGGAAACGTCAATACACTATTCTGGATCACACCTGAATGATTCACACCGCCATCCCTCAATAATAACCTATCGTATTTCGGAATTATTTTTAGAAAAGCGGTATAAAATTTAATGAGCCCTCTGGGTGTATTCATTAACCGGGAGCGGAGGGAGCAATCAGCGATTTCAGCGCGCAAACTCATGCATAACGCAACCTAAGGAAAGAACAGATTCCATTATGAAATAAAACTGTTCAGCCCCATTCACCATTTGTGGTCTGAATCTGAGAGCCGGGTTTGCCGTTGTTCTTTCCCCAGGCAGCCTAATGCATTAAGAAAGTGCCCGCTTTCGCTGCTGATCATTCCCTCCGCTCTGATTCAGCATTTGCGGGAAAAACTCTCCGATTCCTTAACCAAACAGTCATTTTTTCCGCGGAAGTCAGGTAATAAGAAGTACGCGCAGGTCCATGACATTGGTTTTGGTGGGGCCGGTTATGAGCAGTTCACCGGTTCTGCTAAAGAAATTGTATGCATCGTTGGTATCAAGAAACATGCAATAATCGAGTCCCATGGCCTCAGATCTGGCGATTGTCGTATTGTCGATGATCGCCCCAGCGGCGTCAGTCGGACCATCTGTACCGTCCGTTCCGGCGCACAGAGCGACGACGGAACGTTGGCCCATAATATGCGGCGCCAGAGTTAGTGCGAACTGTTGATTACGACCCCCAAGCCCTGTGCCGCGCAAGACGACAGTTGTTTCACCACCGGACAGTATGCAGACCGGCGGTGAAACCGGATTCCCGCTTTTTAGGACTTCTCTGATAATAGCCCCGTGCAAGCGGGAGACCTCATCGGTATCGCCGTCAAACATGGATGACAGGATCAGAGGAGAATACCCTCTTCGCTTGGCATCGATGCTGGCCGCTTTGATGGCATCGAAGTTGCTGCCAAT
Source organism: uncultured delta proteobacterium (assembly GCA_963848135.1). GTDB lineage: Bacteria > Desulfobacterota > Desulfobacteria > Desulfobacterales > SG8-13 > JARFQH01. The sequence continues at coordinate 364,346 of CAWKCK010000002.1, read as the reverse complement.
AATCAGCTGTATTCCATGGCTGAAAAACGGATCACCGTGTTTGGGTGTTTCGGAAATCTTACCGGCGGCACCAGCTTCTATATGTCTGACAACGGTATCAGGCAGATTCGAACGAATATCGTACTTGTTCAAGATTTTGATACAATCCTGAAACGTGCTGGAATCCGGAACGCACGGTCCCGATGCAATGACATCCAGGTCGTCACCAACGACATCCGATAGAATCAGGGTGACAAGGGATGCGGGGTGCGCGGCCTTCGCCAGACGGCCGCCCTTGATCGCTGACATATGTTTGCGGATGGCGTTGATCTCATGAATCGTTGCCCCACAGGCGATCAATACACGAATCGTTTCTTGCTTGTCCGCCAATAACAGTGGGGGGGCAGGAAGCGGCAATAGTGCTGATCCGCCACCGGAGATGAGGCATAACACGAGGTCGCTGGGGCCCGAAGACTTGGCCATTTCCATGATGCGACGCGCGCCCTTTACACCATTTTGATCCGGAACAGGGTGTCCAGCCTCAATGAGACTGATCCTTTTGAGGTCGGCCAGATGACCGTATTTCACATTTATAACACCATCTGTAATTCGGCCTTCAAGTAAGGTCTCGATAGCCTGTGCCATTGGAGCAGCGGCCTTCCCGAATCCGATCACATGGATTTTTTCAAAAGAATCGAGATCGAGTATACGGGGACCCACGTGCAGTCGGTTCCCATCGATCCGGCAATATTTCTTGACGGCTGTTTCGGGATCAACGGCCCCGAGAGCAGCCGAAAAAATGAATTGAGCGTCTGCGCGCATTTTGGCCAAAGATTTCATTTTGTTCCAACCCTCTATCGTAGTTATTCCACTATTCGAAGTTTTTTTTAACAACCACTTGTATCATCACTATTTCGGAATGTATTTTTGAGAAGCGGTATAAACAAAAAAGCAGCCGCTGTCAAAATGAGATCATCGGTGGGTCGACAGCTTGACAATGGTTTTTAGAATCAGTAAATTCGGCTATTTTCGGCGTGTGTATAGGCAATCAGTCCAGCCGCATCACTCATGGGGGCGAACATGGTTTCCACTCAGGAATCACTTAGAGGGCATTACCTCATTTCCATGCCCGGGTTACAAGATCCCAACTTCCACCAGACGGTGACCGTAATTTGTGAGCACAACGCTGAGGGGGCCATCGGTATCGTTGTCAATCGCATTCATACCCAGCTGACATGCAGGGAGATCTTCGAGGAATTGGAAATCGACTACGAACCGAATCCTTCACTCATGCCGGTTCACATGGGTGGCCCGGTTCACATGGGCGAAATTTTCATGCTTCACGGGCCGCCATTTTCCTGGGACTCATGTTTGATGATCAGCGCGACTCTCGCCATGAGCAATAGCCGGGACATCGTCGAAGCCGCGGCCTTGAATCGGGGTCCGGAGGCCGTTATCCTCTCGCTGGGTTGTGCGGGGTGGGGCCCGGGTCAACTGGAGGCGGAATTGCTGGAAAACGCCTGGTTAACATGCCCCGTCCTTGACGATGTGATCTTTCACTGTCCCGTGGAAAGCCGTTGGCATGAGGCCGTCAAACGGATGGGCTTCGACCCGATGTGGCTTTCATCGACCTCCGGCAACGCATGAGTTGCGGAAATCAGCTTGCGAAGCAGGAATTACCGTTGCATCGAAGGCCGGTCGTATCCAGAAATGATTTTCGATCGGGGGATGGGTATACCTTGTGCGGTGAAAGCTTCAAACCCAATTCTATGTATTAAGCTTTGAAGTCTTTTTAGATTTCGGCTTCTTTTTCTTGCGGCAAATGTTATCTTTTCTCACAAATGCACAGAGTTTTGGATTATAGTATTCTTTGCAGTTAAGGGGGTTGTATAAGGGGCATTCGGGGCTTTTTTCTGACATCAATCGCGGTTTCCTTCAAACCATCAACTTCGATTGGAGTGCTATGGTCTCAAGCTGCTTCAGGCCGCTTCCGACAGACATCTATAACACAAAACCAATAGGGGCACAACCTTTGTTATCCCGGGCGGATGCGAAGCGAAAGCGGCTACCGAATATTGCCGCTGGTGTCTTCGAGGCTCTTTACTCTCTTTGATGTTTTCTTCTCATGGATACCTATAACGATTACAGACAAGAACTGTTGAACGTCAATGCTGACCTGGTCGGGATTATAGAAAAAGGGGCATCCATTCCGGGTGCAGAAACCGATGGGTTAGGACACTGGAGGCATTCGTGCCAGCAGCTAGAACGGCAATTATCGGGGGAGACCCTTCGTATCGCCGTCGTCGGGACGATAAAATCCGGTAAAAGTACTTTTCTAAACTCCCTGCTGGGTGGTGATTTCCTCAAACGTGGGGCGGGTGTGGTGACCTCGATAGTGACCCGCATCCACCGCGGACCGCATCAAATATCCCGATTGGTTTTTAAATCGTGGACGGAAGTTAACCGGGATATCGCCCAGGCATTGACTCTGATGCCGGCAGCGCACACGCTGGCAGATAAGAACAACTTCGATATTCGCGATGCTATCTCTCGGGAATCGCTTAATGAATTGCTTGAAAGCCTGTCGATAGAACATTTGATTTCAAATGGATCGCGAAATATGAATACCGTTCTGATAGCAAACTATCTTGACGGATATGGACGCATAAAGGATATCCTGGCTGAGGAAAATGTCATTAAACATTTTGAAATGGATAGGTTCAGCGAACACTGGCAGTATGTGGGCGATGATTCTTTGGCGGTTTATCTGAAAGATTTACAGTTGGATCTCAACACTATCCATCTTGACAGTGATACCGAGCTGGCTGACTGCCAGGGCAGCGATTCGCCCAATCCGCTTCATATGGCCATGATTCAGGATTACCTCCAGCAGGCGCATTTGATCATATATATTGTCAGCAGCCGTACCGGCCTGCGTGAAGCGGATATCAAGTTCCTTTCAATTATTCGAAAAATGGGGCTGGGCGAAAGTGCCCTTTTGGTTGTCAACGCGGATATCAGTGAACATGAATCCCTCAGTGATCTTCGAACCTTAGTGACAAGGGTAACCAATGAACTGCATCGAATCATACCCGAGCCGCAGTGCTTCACATTATCGGCGCTGTACCACCTATTCGACAGCCTTAGAGACCGTCTGACGGAAAAGGACCGGATGCGTTTGTCCCAATGGGAACACCAGGCGGAACTTGCCGGTTTTTTAAAAACGGAGTACCAGCGATTTCAACAACTCTTCCAACGGCGACTCGTTCGGAAAAGATATCAGTTGATGCTCAAGAGCCAGATCGTGCGCCACGGTATCATTCTGGCCGGTTTGTCGCACTGGATCAGTATGAGTCGCGAACTACTGTCACGTAGCGATGGTGATACCCGAAAGCTTATCGATGGCATGTCCGCTCAGCAGGAGCGCATGCAGCAGATCAGAACAGGAATAGAAAGTACGACTGCCGGGGCAGTACCGAAAATTAACAGTGAATTGGACCTTGATGTTAATCGTTTTTTCGACACCCATTCCGGGCCAGTGATTCGTCAACTTCTCGGGTACATTCGAGGCTACCAGGTCGATTTCAACAAATACCAGGGAAATTTGGAGATCCATGGGTTCCGGAACACTGTTTACATGATCTTTCAGGAATTCAAGCAAGCCCTCGACGAGACAATGACGCACACCGTCTACCCGGAAATCGTGAATTTCGTCAGAGGTGAGGAGGAAAAAATAGACCAGCACCTGAGGGAAATTCTCGAACCTTACGGAGGCATTGTTGAACAGGGTTTTATGGACATGAGAAATGTTCTGAACGGTTTTAAGATTGAGGGCCCCATTGAGCACCATCTATCAGTATCTGAGCCGCCTGACATCGACGCCGTAAAGGCGACCGCCGGCCTTCGCCTGCCGCCCCTGGTTCCGTTTCTGCAGTATTCCAACAGGATCAAGACCGAGGCCTTCGTCCATGCGGGATACTTTTCGGTTTTGAAGTTCGTTAAGAGTGTATTTCGAATTAAGGCGTCCGTTCGAGCACGCTCTTATGTCAAGGCGCTTCAGAGGAGCGTTCGCCAAATGAAGAAACAGACGGAAGAATCGATCCTTTTCCAATGTAAGAACTACCGCGAAAACCTGAAATTTGTTTATTTGCACAGACTTGTCGAGGAAGTTTCCCAAAGATATGCTGAAAATCTGACCGATAAATTCCGAATCTTCGACGATGGTACCGTCACAATGGAAAATCGCCTCAGCCGGCTGCAGACTGACAAGGAACGCGCCGTTGATAAACTTCGGGAGATGGAGATCATCGCTTCGTCTAACGGCGAGAGGATGATACGCCTGCGCCGCCAGATCGAACAACCAGAGGCGTGAAGCCCGCCGGAAAACAGCCGGGGGATAAGGCGGGCCCATGTTAAGGCCTTTTGGCGTCGGTGACCGGGTCTACAGATCCTTTACCATTTTTTCAAGGTTTTGCTGTGCAAAGGTAATCGAAGGATCGATTTCGAGCGCCATTACATAATATCGAATCGCCTTCTCCTTTTGTCCGAGGTCACGGTAATTGGATGCGATGTTGGCGTAATCGATTGCAGAAGAGGGATCGAGTGCGATGACCCTCTCAAAACAACGGATGGCCTCTTCGTGCTGCTTTAATTTGAAATAACAGTAACCCATCAGATTGTATATGTCCGTTCGTTCCTGATCATATTTTTCGCCCGCCTTCAGGGCAGTCAACGCCTGACGATACTGTCCCATATCTCTGTAGGATACGCCCATGTATGAATAGATTGCGGCAATATCCTGGTGGTTCGGTTTACGCTCGAGCGCACCCTGGAAATGAATCAAGGCCTCTGCCGGTGCACTCAGTTTCAGGTGACATACACCCAGATAGAAGCTGATGTAATATTTTCCGGGAAGTTTCCGATCGAAGGTTTCCAGAGTGTGAATGGCATCCTGAGGGGCGAGTTTATCAGTGGCCAATTTGGCGGAAAACATGCCGACACTGGTATTCAATGCCCGCTCCCTGAAGTGAGCGCCGGGAACGATTGTGTAAAAAGCCGGTACATTGAGCAACGTGTGGGTCGTATCGACAGCGATGACCGGGAAATCCCTGGCAATCAATTCGGAAATGCAATTCTCTACCTCTATGCGGACGTTGTCCGATGAAATGTCCGGAAGATCTGAAATCTGGACGACTGTATCGCTGTGTGTGACAAAAGCGGCGTCGTCGATCCGGGTAAATTTGGGTAAGCCACTGGCGACATAATTGGTTCCACTGTTGAAATCACCAGCCAGCTGCGCCACTTCGGTCAGCGCACGGCTGAGCGCTTTTTCAGGGTTCGGCGTTGTTCCGGCAGTCCAAACGATTTCACTTTTTGCTGGAAAGGTCGATGGGTCATAAGCCAGTGCACCGACAGTCGGAATGCCCATGTCCAGCGAAAAGTCGGTCAGGTAAACCTTAATCCCGGCCTCACGGTATTTTTTGAGCATCTCGACAACCAATGCGTCTTTAGCGGATTCCGGATCAATTGCGGGGCAAGCGAGCCGGTTATGACTGACAAGTGATGATGTGTGCCGCTCGACAATTTCACAGATTCCTTGGCAGAGCGCCTCCTCGGTACAGTTGCCGGCAGATGGTCCGTTGAATGCGTTGATCGCGTAAAACCAGTCGAACGGGACCATCAATTCCTCTTGACTTGTGAGATTGTATGCCCGGGTCCATGTTAACGGAAGTGTCTCGAATATACTGCGTGAAGCCTCCAGGTCCGATGAATTGTCATGGACGGATTTGGCAATCAATTCGAAAGGAAGGGCTTCTTTGCCCATATCTCGAAATTGAGCCGAGATAAAATTACCGGGATTGTTGGTAAAACTAAAGAAGCTGAATCGTTCGGCCAGTTCCATAACGGCACTGGCTTCCGCCTGCTCGGGTGTGGCTCCCTTGCCCATTTGTTTTTTCGTTCCGGTGAGATCCGCGGCATCCTTGCCGCAGTAGCTGAAGAAAACCGGGATATCCAATCGTCCTTTGTCTATTCTAACCGTCCGTTCGAGAATTTTCAGTTCTAAGTGCTTAAGTTTTTCTTTCAAGCGCTTGACGGTTACCTCAGGGGGAAAAATCTTATCCTGGTCATGGGTATAGGTTTTGAATGCATCCTTGAGTTGAATCCTGCTTTTCATGTTGCGTCTCCGTGGCGTGCAAAATAATATTGTCAATCGCGCGGTTTTTATGCCACTACGGGGCTTGGGATTCTATCCCCGTGAAATTGTGCAGCGTGAGTGATATATATTTTTCAAAATTGTCGCGATAGGACTATGGGCGACAAGGCAAGATCGCGACCACCTCCGAATGGGGGCTTCACCATAGCAGATACATTTCCGATTGGGAACCGGTACATATTTGGGTCCGTAAGGGTGGCATCCTTTGAAATTGATTAATCGTTCTCTGATGATACGTTAAAGTCCATACACTGCTGACGAAATCAGGATCGGATAGTATCACCTCCACATGGCTTGCATCGGCCGTTACATGATAGAGAAGGCTTATGCTGGCGATAAAAACGGCGCCAAACAAGACGCTCTCAAGTAGTTTATGGATATGCTGATTTTAAATTGACCGGTAACTTTTTCTTTGTTAAGCTTTAGGACCATGGCTTGTGGGGATGTAGCTCAGCTGGGAGAGCGCAGCGTTCGCAACGCTGAGGTCGAGGGTTCAAATCCCTTCATCTCCACCAAACAAAATCAATAATTTAGGCCGGATTCGAAAGCGTCCGGCCTTTTGACTTTGGTCAATGTATGGGCGCCGAAAGAAGAGATGCATAAACCTGTTTTCAATGAAGCCATGCGGATAAAGCCCTTGAGAAACACAACCTGTTAGAAAAGGATATTGAAGCCTTTTATCGGTTGAGTATTTATTTCTTGGTTCCAAAAATAGTTACATTTTTCGAAGCGTGTTCAATCTTTCCACTCCCTCTTTCGCCTGATCTTGCGATATGTTACGTGATTACCTGCAAATCCTCCTATAAGTGATATAACAATTTGCCGTATGGTGGTGCCATGTGGGATAATAACTATCTGATTTATTTCGTATTAATATGTTTTGCTTTTTGGCTTGTCGAGAAGTTTTTAATGGCGAGAAAAAAAAGACAGATCCAGAATTAAAAGCGCAAACCGGCCGTGAAGGCAAAGAGACGAATACGATCGACCTTGAACACATGCTTGAAGGCGCGGAACTTGTCGTATTTATCAGAAACGAAAAGCTCTTTCTAACGACCCGTGGTCAATGGCTGTTTATTCAACAACTCAAAGATCGGCTGAATTATTCGACATACACACCATGGGAAGCGCGTAACTACATCCTAAATCGTAACCATAAAAAAGATCGCGATAATCATGCTGACAAAAATTCAGAATTATTAAAAAAATATAACCTTAAAGGTGACAAGAACGAGTTGCATTTTCCCTATGTCGACCAAAAGATACGGGGTAAGATGATGATAAACACCTAACGGAACCTCAATGTGAAAACCGGTCGGTTTTATCGCCGGCCGGTTTTTTGTTGACATATCCTAACGGTAACGTTATTCGTTGGATGACAATATGCATTAAATACAACTGGGTGCGATAATGATACGCGGTTACATGACAACGAAGCAGGCGGGAGAGTTCTTGGGCGTCAATGATAGCCGGGTCCGTCAATTTTTATTATCCAACCGCTTGAAAGGCGTCAAAATCGGCAAAACATGGCTTGTCATGGAATCATCGCTTAAGCGGTTTGCGAAGTCCCGTGACCGGGACCGGCGGCAAAAAAAGGAAATATAGAGATGAAGGGGGGACGTGATGGAATGGAACTTTAGGGCGATACCGCTCGAGAGACCCGAAATTATTGAAGTAATCCGCAATAAGTTTCCGGATATCACACCGGACTATCGTCGAATAGAGGCGCAAGAATATATTGAAGCCGGCAATATCGTGGGTGTGTTAGTGGAATGTGGAAGCAATGGAGAGGTTTCATTTGTGCTTGATAATTGGAAACCGCTTAAGCAGACTGGAATGTATGAAGAAGCTCTTTTATTTGCTTTGACTGACACCCTTGTGAATCTTTATCACTTGCCTCTAAAAACCCTGCGGTTTCTTTTAGAGCAGGCTGACCGAAATAAGCTTATTGCTGAGGGCGACAACCTGCCGGATGACGAAAATTTTACCCTGTACCGTGGCGTATCCGGACACGGGGTGGCACGACGATTACGCGGCATTTCGTGGACATCGAACCCTGACAGGGCAAAATGGTTTGCCTGCCGTTTTGAAGATTTGGCTAAACCGGCTGTATTCAGGGCTAAAGTGCCAAGAGAGCTTGTTTATGCCTACTGTGAAGATCGAGACGAAAGTGAATTTATATGCCTGATACCGCCTGACCTAAAATTAAAGTGCGTTTGGAAAGAGAGCGAATGATGGATGATGTCAGGGCTGAAATAAAGCAATTAAAAGATGAAATCAAGGTGTTAAAACAGAGGCTCTTTATACATTCGGCCGTTATCATTCCACTCTGTGGATTTCACGATACTACAATTGAGCAGCTTATGAGCAAGTTGGCCCAAAACAGGTACCATCCGCACACGGAGAAATTCTATAGACCTCTTGCAGAACTTCATGGGGTGAACTACGATGAATTTTTTGATGCGATAGAAGAATTAAACCCATGGTGGCCATTTAAAGATACACCGATGGGAGGTGACAAAGGGGGTGAATGATGGCCGCATAAAAAAACGGAGGCAAGTCGCTGCCGATCTGAATTGTTTGCGGGGCGCGACGGGTGGCAAATTTGAAAGTGATTTATAGATTCATATAATTCCCAGCATGTGTAACCGACGACCATTGAGTGGCTCATTATTTTAGAACAGTCAATTAGCCCGGGCTGTTCAGAAAGGTGTGCAAGTCAATTTCTGCATTCATCTTTCCTCCTTACGGCGCAAGGAGACCGGTAACCGTAAGGCACCGGGGGGTTCCAGAGCCTTTCCATATCTCCTTGCGCCTTTTTTTCAAAAAGATATATTTTGTAACTTATTCACGCCGTCGGTCTTTAAAATATCAGAAGGATGCGTTAAATCAATCGCAATCCTTTCCAAGAGAACGAATCGACATTCGTGCTCTTGCCTCTGACTTCCTTTGGCGGGTGGTTCATTCGTGGACCACCCGTTTTTTTGCGCTTCTCAATTCACACACTTAACCGAGGAATTACCGATGGGCGCTTTGCTCTGGGAGACGCATGTGGGCAACGGGACACGGATTAAATAGGGTAGAGAGCTGTGTTTACAGATGATCTGGGGAATAGCGACAAATCGGTCACGTTCGCCGGAGGAAGACTCAAACTTCGATGTCACAACTATTGCGAGTTCGGTATTATGTACAGATGTGCAGCCGGTAAACTGTGGGAGAATCAACAATATTGCCATTTTTCTCAAAAATCTTCCAGCGGTGATCGGTGCATGCATTATCGGAAACAGATTAGGGGGCACTGTGATTGCGTGCAAGCACAGGTAGAATCTGGAAAGTGCAGGCAGAACAAATGCCGTTAGATTTTACCTCTCAATAAAATGTGGCGCTATCGGCTTTGGCACTTTGAAATCATATACGTTTGCGCCATTCCTTCTCTGAGACAGGATCGTTCAAATATTGCGGCTTCTGCGGTGGTGTGAGTCAACCGAAAGACTGAAGGGGAGTTCAGGTTGCCGGTAGCGGCCGTATGCAGCGCAGCCGTTTCGCCAGTTGCATTTTTTGCAAACCGCCACGTGCTTGCGGGGGCGACCTTTGTACCGCGTGCAGTCCAAGTAATCATTGCAGTGTTGTTTTTGCACTGGGCCCATTGGCTTTCCCGAATTTTAGCAGATTTCGATGTGGATGAATACAAAGTGGTCCTTCATTATGCCAATATGAGGATCTTTGCAAGTCCGGTTGCAAAGAGAGGCTTCGCAACGGTGAAAATGTTTATAGACCTGAGTTTGACAGAGGATTTGAGACTTGACTTGCCATCCGTATCTGTAGTAATTATTATCAGTTATTCCGAATCAAATCCAAAGGAGAGATGATGAAATGGGCCGATCAGCAGAAGCGGAACGGATGACCAAAGAGACCCAGGTACGTATCTTGATTGATCTCGACGGCTCCGGAAAATACGATATCTCCACCGGCATACCATTTTTTGATCACATGTTGACCTTATGTGCTGCCCATGGCCTTTTTGACCTTACCGTAAATGCGACCGGAGACCTTGCTGTCGATCACCACCACACGGTTGAAGACGTCGGTCTTGTATTGGGTGATGTCTTCAATCAAGCCCTGGGTAGTCGCAAGGGAATCCGGCGCTACGGACATTCGGTTGCGCCGATGGACGAGGCATTGACGAGCGTCACCGTAGACCTGTCAAATCGTCCTTTCCTGGTATACAATGTTGACGGGCTGCAGGGCTCTGGTGAGCATTTCGATGTCGCCCTGGCCAAAGAATTCTTCCGAGCCTTTGCCAACCGGGGGGGCATGAACCTGCATATTAATGTTCACTATGGCGACAATGCACACCATGTCATTGAGTCGATTTTCAAAGCAACGGCACGGGCGTTGAGCGTGGCCGCTCAAACCGATGAGCGGATCATTGGCGTTCGATCGTCTAAGGGGGCACTTTGAGGGGCCAAGTCTGACAGGATGTTTAGTTGCTCACTTCGAAACCTCTTACATCTGCAGAGCCCAAGGCTACCCATTCGGATACCGCATCTATGAATCGTTTTCGAAAAATTTTTCGCAGATTGGCTAGTGCTCTCGGCGTCGTTATGCTGTTGACAGGTTGCGTAGACACACGGGTCAAAACGGATCAAGCGGTTACGATGAGCGACATTAAAACAGTTCTGGTTTTGACCTTTACTGATGAGAGCGCTATCCATGGTGAGAAAGCGCTGATCAAATGCCCCTTGTGCGGTAATTATTTTGAAGCCGGACAGGTTCCCCCCGACACTAGTGATCGATTGACCCAACTAACGGCCGATATACTGCGGCAGCATTCGAATGCCGTAATACTCGTTCAGGATCGAACAATAAACCACAGCGCCGAACAAATTCCGGAACGTCAAATTATCACCCGTGCCGGTCAAACCGTTGGTGCGGAAGCGGTTCTAACCGGGTACATATATCGTTATGATGACCGGATCGGCACAAATCTTGCCGCAAAAAGCCCGGCTTCCGTCGCTTTGAGCGTACATTTGATACGGGTGGTGGACGGAGTTGATCTGTGGTCCGGCTATGTCGATGAAACCCAGCAGTCCTTGGCTGAAGATCTTTTTAAGGCGTCGGATTTCTTCCGTCGAAAAGGCCGCTGGGTTACAGCGGACGAAATGGCGGATGCCGGACTCGAACAAATTTTTGAGAGTTTTCCAAATCCATGATTGTTATACCGGCGGTGGACATAAAATCTGGTAAATGCGTGCGACTGTTACAGGGCCGGAAGGAAGACGTGACCGTGTTTTCCGAGGATCCGGTCGCTATGGCAAGACGCTGGGCTGAAGAAGGGGCGGAGATTATCCATGTCGTAGACTTGGATGGTGCTTTTGAGAAAAAACCGAAAAACCTCGAGACGATTAGAAAAATTATCGCCAGCATCAATGCCGACATTCAGGTGGGTGGGGGCATCCGCGACGAAAGTACCATCCAGACTTATCTGTCTGCCGGGGCGGCCAGAGTGATCATCGGTACCGAAGCGATACGGGACCCGTCGCGGGTAAAAAAGATCTGCCGCAAATATCCTGATAGAATCATCATTGGCATCGATGCCCGAGACGGCATGGCGGCCGTGGAAGGCTGGACCGAAACAACCCGCATCACCGCAGTTGACCTGGCGCGAATGTTTGAAGGCCACTCGGTAGCTGCAATCAACTTCACGGATATTCATCGGGATGGCATGCAAACCGGCCCCAATATCGAAGCGACCCGTCGCCTGGCCGAATCGGTTTCGATTCCCATTGTGGCTTCTGGCGGTGTATCATCGATCGAGGACATCAAAAATCTTCTGCCTCTGAGCGACGCCGGCGTGGTGGGAGTTATTACCGGAAAGGCCCTTTACGCAGGAACATTGGATTTAAAAGCGGCTATAGCGTGCACGAAAACGCAAGCATCTTCAAATTAGCCGGGTCTCTCCACGTACAAAAAATACTTGACATTACAGGTGCTGTAAATTATATTTCTCTGCTAATTTGCATTTACCCAAAATGCCGAGCATGGGTACTATGATATATTTTGCCTCGAACACCGTCGCCGAACGGCGTTGTTTTCTTGAGTTCGGTTCATTTTTCGCTAAGTTACATCCCATTTAATCACCTCCATTAAAGGACCACTCCCCCTTGATCCATAGAAGTGGAGGATGCTCTTCTTGACCAACGTAATCCCGGAAGACAAAATTGCAGAAATCAGAAGCGCGGCCGACATCGTCGATGTGGTATCGGGAGCCGTTCTTTTGAAAAAGAGTGGGAAAAATTATCTCGGCCTGTGTCCGTTTCACTCTGAGAAAACACCCTCATTCACCGTCAGCCCGGACAAGCAGATATTTCACTGCTTCGGCTGCGGGGAAGGGGGGAATGTTTTTTCGTTTATCATGAAGCATGAAGGGATTGCTTTTCCTCAGGCTGTAAAGACTCTGGCTGGCCGATACAATATCGCTCTACCTGACCGACGCATGAGCCCGGATCAGAAAAGGCGTTTGGACGAATTCGAACGTCTGTTGGCGATTAACCAGAAAGGGATGCACTATTTCCGCCGCGCCCTGAATGACCGATCCGGCGGCCAGAAAGCCAGAGATTATCTTCAAAATAGAGGATTGATCCAAGACACAATCGATCTTTTTCAAATCGGGTATGCGCCAGAGGGATGGGACAATGTCCTTAACCACCTTGTTCGGAAGCGCGTACCACAGGCACTCATCGAAAAAAGCGGTCTGGTTGTGCCGAGAAAGAACGGGAACGGATATTACGATCGGTTTCGTCAGCGGATTATTTTTCCGATTTTCGATATCAATAATCGTGTTCTGGGTTTTGGCGGTCGAGTGATGAACGACGACCTTCCAAAGTACCTTAACTCTCCGGAAACGGCGCTCTATAATAAGAGCCGATCGTTATACGGGCTGCATCTTGCTAAACCGCATTGCCGGCAAACGGGTACCGTAATAATCGTTGAAGGATATTTTGATGTGATTGCCTTGCATCAGCATGGCGTCTGCAATGCCGTGGCGACCCTCGGGACATCACTGACCGCCGATCACGTCCGCCTGCTTCGGGGGTGCATCGGGGAAAATGGCAAGGTTCTATTGGTGTATGATTCAGACGAGGCAGGTATCAAAGCGGCTCGACGCAGCATCGACGTGTTTGACAAGGAATACGTCAGTGCGCAGGTTTTAGTTCTGGATTCCGGTTACGATCCGGATTCCTATGTGTTCGAGTATGGTGCAGAATCTTTCAATAAAGCCGCTGCCGCGGCTTTGGATATCATTCCGTTCCTGCTCGAGACGGCTGTCAGTAGGCATGGTTTGTCAGTCGACGGAAAAGTGAAGATCGTCTCTGCATTGCAGGAAACCCTGACGGCCGTCTCGGATGTCGTCGCCAGATCCCTGTATGTGAAAATGGTGGCTGAACGCTTAGAGATCGATGAAACCGCCCTGCTCGAAAAACTGCGCCAGGCGGAAGCAAGGTCGGTATCGCGCATTTCCCTTCGACCAGCAGCGGGTAATGAAAAGCCCCGCTTCGGCGATGCAAGGGCAGAAGTATACGGTCGCCTGGACAAACAGATCATTACGATGATGTTACAGGTCCCGGATGTCTGTCAAACCGTTGCCAAGTTTGAAGCCCTGTCGTGTTTGGATAATCAGAGACTGTTGCGGATCGGACAGGTAATTTTGAGCTGCTATCGCCGTTTGACGGACCGATCGAATCCTGATGCCTCGCGGATTCGATCAGAACTGAACCCGGAGCAGTGGATAGCCGACATCCTTGTTGCGATCACCGACGAAAAAGACCGCCAGCTGGTTGCCGATATGGCCATACGGGACGAGGCGTGGTCCATCGAAGGTTGCGAAAAACAGATTGTATATTTCGTCGAGACGACCCGCAAGAATCAACTCCAGCAGGACATCAACAGCCGTATTAAAGAAGCCGTACGCAACAGGGACGATACATTGGTGAACAAATTGCTGACTGAGAAACAAAGCCAGGCGATCAAACGCGAAAAACGGAAAATGGCATTAATCTATCGGAAGTGACGTTCTTCTCTTATAACAACCGGCCGATTTTTTTCAATGGGCCGCATGGCGCACATCGGTGAAATCGTTAGGCAGTTGGACTTCATACAAACTGGTGAATTCGCGGGAGGCACATTTTAATGGCAAAGAAAACCGCTAAAAAAAGGGTAACCGTAAAAAAAACGGCTGCTAAGAAAAAGCCCATACAAAAAAAATCGAAGAAGGCAGCCCCAAAGGTTATCGACACGAAGGCCATTGAAAATCGTGTCGGCGCTTTGAAAATAAGCAAGAAGGCATTGAAGGATCTGATATCGAAAGGCACCAAACAGGGATACCTGACCTACGATGAGATCAATGCCGTATTGCCTGAAGACGCCCTTTCCGCTGAGCAGATCGAAGAAACACTGATGCTTTTTGACGACCACGATATCGATATTCTGGACGAAAAAAGTGTCAAGAAATCAGAGGAAGCCAAAAAACTAAGAAAACAAAAGATCAAAGAGCGTCAGCGCGCCCTTTCTGATTTCGGGGCTGTTACGGACCCGGTTAAGATGTACTTGCGCGAAATGGGAATGGTAACATTACTGAGCCGCGAAGGCGAAGTCGAAATCGCCAAGAAAATAGAGGCTGGTGAGCAAGAAGTATTGAGAGCGCTGCTCGATACAACCAGCGGCGTTGAGGCAATCCTTGAACTCGGAGAGCAAATGGCGAAAGGGGAACTTCGATCTAAATATGTTCTCAGAGATATCGATGAAGGGGACGCATACGTTGATGAATCGGTTCAGACGGAAAAATTTCTCAATACCATACGGTCTATCGGGGAAGTTCATTCAGAGAACAATCAACTTCGGGAGAGACTGTTTTTCACCCAACTGAAACCGGGTGAAAAACGCCGTGTACGCCGATCAATCAAGCGGCGCAATGCAAAAATATTCGACCTCCTGAAGGAGTGGCGGTTGGAAGGAAGCATTCTTGACGATATCGAAATTCGGATTTGTAATCAGATCGACTGGTTTGATCGTATGGGGCAAAATTTTTCCAGACGCGCTACAGTTATCGATCAGCCTTTAGCGGAAGTTCGACAGAACCTCAAATCGAAAACCCATTTCGTCAAATGGGTCAGCAAACATGCTCAATTAAAGAAAGACGAACAGGCCGAACTGTATACAGAACTAAACAATATCCATACGTCCATTATTGACCGAAAAAAGGCTCTGAAAACAAAAAACAGAATTCTCAAGCGGGTCATGGCCAATGTCGCGGAAGGTCGTTTCAATGCAAAATTGGCCAAAAGCGAGTTGACAAGGGCCAATCTTCGACTTGTGGTCAGCATTGCCAAGAAGTATACCAATCGAGGTCTCCAGTTTCTGGACTTGATACAAGAGGGCAATATCGGTCTGATGAAAGCGGTGGATAAATTCGAATATCGACGGGGATACAAATTCAGCACATATGCCACTTGGTGGATTCGGCAGGCCATTACCCGGGCGATCGCCGATCAGGCGCGTACCATACGTATACCCGTGCACATGATCGAAACGATTAATAAACTGATACGCACATCGCGGTACCTCGTGCAGGAGCAGGGACGTGAACCGACACCTGAAGAGATTGCCGAGAAAATGGAAATTCCGCTGGAAAAGGTGCGCAAGGTGCTGAAAATAGCCAGGGAACCTATCTCGCTGGAAACGCCTATCGGAGAAGAAGAAGACAGCCATCTGGGAGATTTCATCGAAGACAAAAAGTTCATGCTCCCTTCCGATGCCGCCATCAATTTAAACCTGGCCGAGCAAACCCGTAAAGTCCTGGCAACTTTAACCCCCCGAGAGGAAAAAGTCCTGCGCATGCGATTTGGAATTGGGGAGAAGGCCGATCATACCCTCGAGGAGGTCGGACAGGATTTTGCAGTTACCCGCGAACGGATCCGCCAAATCGAAGCCAAGGCACTCCGAAAATTGCGACATCCGACCCGGAGCCGAAAACTGAAACATTTTATTGAAACTTGAGACCTCGCAAGTTATCAATGAATTTCAAATCTGGTAATATGTGCGGCGGGCGACTGGGGTGATACCAGCGCGAGGTCGAGTGTTCAGCTTGACAAATCAGCCCGGTGGGGTTAGGTAGATACGTCTCAAAAACGTGCCTGTGGGCCCATAGCTCAGCTGGCAGAGCCACCGGCTCATAACCGGTAGGTCCCTGGTTCGATCCCAGGTGGGCCCATACCTATGAACTCAAATCTCCTAAAACTTTGGGTAACTCCCTCTACCAATGCGGTACGGACGATTCCGGGAGGGATGGAAACGTCGGTTTTAAATGCGGGGATAAACCTTTGATATCATTTAAAGGCGCGGTTGCTAAGCAACCGCGCCTTTTTCATGGGTGATGCCCAAAAAAAGCGATGACACGCTAATATTGAATACTGCCTTAGTTTAGACCAACAGAAACAAAAGGGTGAACGGCATGACAGCCACGGTTGAAGATGTTATCCGTGTTATGGAACACATAGCCCCGCCGAAGTTGGCTGAAAAATGGGACAACATCGGGTTGCAGGTCGGTCAGAGAGACTGGTCGGTTAAAGCCATTTGGGTCGCCCTCGATCCTCTTCCGGATGTGGTCGAAGCGGCCTGCCGGGAAAAAATCGATCTGCTCATTACCCATCATCCTCTGATTTTTAATCCCCTGAAAACTGTCGACTTCAGCCTGCCGATTGGTCGATGCGTCCGTTTGGCGGCTCAAAATAAAATGGCGATCTACGCGGCGCACACAAATTACGATAGTGTCGCCGGCGGGCTGAATGATATTTTGGCGCGCCACATTGGGCTGAAAAACCTTCGGCCGCTCGTCGGGGGGGGCGCCGATTCTGTCTACAAGCTTGTCGTGTTTGTCCCGGTGGATCACGAAAAAAAGTTACTGGATGTGCTAATTGATACCGGCGCAGGCAGTATTGGTGCCTATCGATCCTGTTCATTCAGAGTCGCTGGCAAGGCGACTTTCTTTCCCCATCAGGCTGCCAGCCCTTACAGGGGAAAACACGGTCGTTTGAGCGAAGTTGCCGAAGTTCGAATCGAATCCGTGGTGTCGGCGACTGAGCTGGCGGATGTTGTGGACCAATTGAGGTCGCAACACCCTTATGAAACCATGGCTTATGACGTGTATCCTCTCGCGCCACAGGTGACCCATCAGGGCATCGGCCGCTGGGGTGAACTGTCCATTAAGACCGACCTGAAATCACTGGCCCTGCAAGTTAAAAAGATTTTAGGCTTGACGACGGTCCGTATGGTCGGCGAGCCGGATATGGCAGTAAAAAGTGTGGCAGTTTGTACCGGTAGTGGCGGAAGCCTTTTGCCCCGCTTTATGGCCTCCCCCGCCGAGGCTTTCATCAGTGGCGATCTACGTTATCACGAGGCCAGAGACACCCAAGCTGCTCGGCGAGGGGTGGTCGATATAGGCCACTTTGCCTCAGAGCACATTATGGTGCCTGAGCTTACCGAGCAATTACGTACCGCCGTCGCCGCAAGAGGACTCAAGGTTAATGTGTCCGCTTGCACACTCGAAAGCGATCCATTTGTTCAGGTCTGATCAGGGTGTAACCTTCTCACACAAACGGGTGATCATGGAATCGGAACTTAAGAAAAAATTTGATGTGCTTTTGAAACTTCAGGAAAATGAAATCGAAACGGCAACCCTACAATCGAGGCTCGACAAATTGCCCGTTGAAATGGCGGCCCTCGATACAAACGCGCAAAACAGCGAAAAGATCGTCAGCGACGTCAATGAACGCTTGAGCGAATTGCAGCAAATGTTTCGCACCCAGGAGTCGGAGGCCAAATCGATACAATCCAGCATTGCAAAAAGCGAAGAAAAATTGCGCGCCGTCAAAACCAACAAGGAATATCAATCCTCCTTGAAAGAAATCGAAGATCTGGCGGCGTCCCTGTCCGCCATAGAAGACCGAATGATCGCCTGCCTTGAAGAGATCGATGAAAAAGAGGCCACTTTAACCGAGAAAAAAAGCGAACTGCAGAATATTCTGCGAGATATAGATAGCGAAAAGGACCATATTCGCCAAACTGGCGAAGGCTTGCAACAAAGGATCGACGGGCTGGTTGAAGCACGGAGTCAGGTCATAGCCACCACCGATCCTGAATTGTTAAAACTGTATGAAATTGTGAAAAAAAATATCGGTAGCACTGCAATTGCGTTGGTAAAAAGCGCCGTCTGCATGGAATGTCATGTCAATCTTCCCCCCCAGATGTTCAACGAACTGTTGCGTTTCAATAAAGTGTTTTATTGTCCCCACTGTGAGCGCTTGATATATCCACTGTTCGATTCAACGGATAGCTCTACAGAAGAATCAGTGTGAAACGGCGCTGCATGACGATTTCACACGGTGAGATCTTGATTTTAATTAGAAACTCGCTAATATTACGCTTTCTACCGCTTTTCAAAAATAAATACCAAAATACGGAAAGCTGGTATAAGTGATTGGTGACAAAACCATTCGATTTACGGCGAGTTTTTTGGCAACCACTATAACAAGGTGGATAACAACCTGTGTGGTCGAAGCCGTCCAAACGATCGCTGGGCCATACTCGTGGCCTGGAGGAAAGTCCGAACACCACAGGGCAGGGTGCTCCATAACGTGGAGTCGCGGCGACGCGAAGGAAAGTGCAACAGAAAGTAAACCGCCCCGCATTGTTTGCGGGGTAAGGGTGAAACGGTGCGGTAAGAGCGCACCAGTTCCCCGGGTGACCGGGGAAGCTCGGTAAACCCCACCTGGTGCAAGACCAAATAGAGGAGCGTTTGAGGGTTGTCCCGCCCGAGCTCCCGGGTAGGTCGCTAGAGATACCGGGCAACCGGTATCCCAGATGAATGATCGTTGCTCTGCGGCGGGCGACCGCATGCAGAGAACAAAATTCGGCTTATGGACGGCTTCGGCCACTCTCAAAAACCATTCGTTACTTGCCATAAGAATCACACCCCAATCATTTACGCGCGAACAACGGCCAATACCCATGAACACCCAGGACTCAAGTGACATTAGCTTCTACGGACGGGTCAAAATTTTTACCCATGATTATCTGCGGTACTGCAAATTCTTGGCGGATGAGAGTTCCACCTACAGTGTTATCAGCAAAAGACTCTATGCCGCTCTCATTGCCAACTCTCAGCTGCTTGAAGACTTTCTCGATTTCCACGGGGCCAAAAACAATACCGACTGGTATTATTTCAGGGAGCTCAGCGCAGCGGTTAGACACCTGAGCCTGGCCAGTTACTCACAGAAGCACATCCTCAATCGACTAATTTTCTATGATCTGGTGGACATGGAAAATTTCCGGCGTGAAGGCGAAGCGACGGCCGCTTTTTTGACCAACACGCTGAGAAAGCTGGCACCAGTCATTATCGGCGAAGCCCGTCGTTTGGATATTCCCGAACCTTCAGATTTGATCGACATTGATTCATTCCCCGAGGTGGTAACGGGCGACCTGCTGGAATACAATATAGATGATGATAACCGGGATCTGCAGAAAAAACACATCGTCAATATTGCCAGTGAATTCATTCGTATTGCCAAGAAGCTAGATCAGTTTCGATTTTACGAGCCTTACGACATAGGGGAAATCCGAGCCATCGTACCGGACAAGATCAACGAGGTTGAGGTCAGGAGGTTTGAAATGCTGGTGCATAACCTGCAGTCCTCCTTCGATACCTATGTGATCCACGGTGGTTATCGATTCGGAAATCGTAAATTGAAACAGCTTCGCGGCAATTTTTCAGCCGTGTTCCATTTGCTTCAAATCATGGGCCGACTGCTCCACTTCTATGAACGCCACCTTTACGATGCCGGCTATAAAAATATCTACAAGCAGGTACAGGATCATTTGGCCTCTCTCGTTGATGCTGAGGCATTGCTGGAAAGAACGATAAACTACAGTCTTTATTACACCTGCCATTTTCTGAACGTCGGCACCAAACTGGCTGGTGAGATTCTCAATGAAAACATCGAAAGAGGCTCGATTACGGTTGGCATCCCTGTCAAGCTGGGATTCCATAGTCGACCGAGCCTGATGGTGGCAAAGATTGTGCAGCATTATGGGGGAGAGGTTGAAATGGTCGTGGGCGACGCCCGGTTCGACGCCAGCAGCGTTCTCGATATCCAATGGGCTGGCGGTAAAATACAGAAGGAGGCGCTGACACGGGTCGGATTTGAGGGTGACACGAGGGCCTTAAGGGATCTCGAAATTTTAGCCGGCGTCAATTACGGTGAGGATACCATGGGCAAAGGTGTGCCGTTGCCGAAAGAGCTAAAATACTTAAAGTAAAATATAAATAAAACAATAAAAGTTATCTAAAATAATGGTAAATGTAATAATTGTCGCTGCTGGAAAAGGTGTGCGTATGGGTACCGTGCAGCGAAAACAATACCTGATAGTCGCCGGCCACCCCATTCTTTCTCACACTCTCCAGAGGATCAGTGCGTGTGCAGCTGTCGATCATATCTGCATGGTTATCCCCCAAGAAGATTTTGATTATTGCCATGAACACATCCTATCACCCGCGGAAATGAAGAAACCGGTCAAACTCGTCGCCGGTGGATCCGAACGGCAGCAATCCGTTTTTCGTGGATTAAAAGAACTCGGCCAAAAGGATGGCTTGGTGGCAATCCACGACGGCGTACGGCCACTCATCGACCCATCGTTGATAGATGACTGTATCCGAGTTGCCGCTGTGAGCGGTGCCTGCATTCCCGGAATCCCTGTCGCCGATACGATTAAAAAAGCCAATCCAAAGGGCTATATCACCGAGACCGTAGAGCGAAACGGGCTGTGGTTAATCCAAACTCCCCAGGTTTTCGAATACCGGATCATTATGGACGCCCATAAACGTGCCCAGAACGACGGATATGCGGGAACCGATGATGCCAGCCTTGTTGAACGCATGGGCTATCCGGTGAACATCATCCGGGGCAGCAAGGCCAACATCAAGGTGACCACCGATGAAGATCTGATCATGGCCGCAGCCCTGTTGAACTCTGATAATTCATTCGCAAATTTGTAATGTAATATTAGACAGATGGTGTTCTCCCCCCACAGCAACTCCTGGCGCAATACCGAAATCGTAACCGACCTTTTGGCGCCAACCGCACGCGAAAGCCACCGGAACGGTCACGGTTGAGGAGACCGGCTTGTCAGTTGACACCCGTATTCATCATCCTTAATTTACATCCGAATTCATTGTGAAATCATAAAAAAATCAGGGTAAGAACATAAGAACAAGGAGGGATCGCGTTGGAGAATACCGCCACCATGGAAGCCCAGGCTGGAGCAGCCACGCAGGAACAATTTATGCAGCAGTTGAAACAGACTTTCGAAAAACTGCCGCACGATATTCCACTGTACATGTTTATGGAAAAGGGTGGGGACAACATATTTGCCCAGACAAACCGTCAAATCGTACGTGCTTTCAGAGAGTTGTCATCAAAAATCACATTTCGCGAATACGACTTGGATCATGAATTGGCACGAAAATGGAACGTTGACCGTTCCCCGTCCCTGCTGATTGCACCTGAGCGGTTCAACATTCGCTGGCTTGGTGCACCCTTGGGTGAAGAAGGGCGCATTTTCTTGGAGGCACTTATTTTTGTCGGTCTAGGTCAAAGCAATCTTAACGAACAGACCCAAAAGGTCTTGAAAAAGATCGACACGCCTCGAAAAATAAAAGTCTTTGTCAGTTCTACGTGCCCCTATTGCCCACAGCAGGCTGTTAATGCGATTCGGGCGGCTGTTGAACGGCCGGAGCTGGTTTCGGTGGAGATCGTCGATATCCAGTGTGAACCGGAATTGGCGGATCAATATTCGGCTCACAGTGTTCCCCAAACGTTTGCAAACGATACCCTGATTGGTCAGGGCGCCCAGAGCGAGGAGGTGTTTGCATTATCGCTTCAAAAAATGGAACCCCAAACCATCTTTATACCGGAAAGTGATATCGAATTGGTCAAGAACGACATTGTCATTGTCGGGGGCGGGCCGGCAGGCCTTGCCGCCGGGATTTATGCCGAGCGGAGCGGTCTCAAAGCCGCCGTCGTGGAACGCGACGCTCTGGGAGGGCAGGTGGCGACAACACCGATCGTCGAAAACTATCCCGGTTTCACGCAGGTGGGGGGGAAAGCATTGGTGGATATCATGGTCAGCCACGCCCTGCAATATGTTCAAATTTTTCCGGGGGAAGAGGTGCTGGAAATACGACCCGGTTCACCCGTAATCGTTCAAACCAGCCGGCGCAAGTTTGAAACCCGTGCGGTTCTGCTGGCCACCGGTGCCAAACACCGCCATCTCGGCGTTCCGGGAGAAAAACGGCTATCGGGACGAGGGATCAGTTACTGCAGCACCTGCGATGGTCCTCTTTTCAAAAACAAGAAAGTCATCATGGTCGGAGGTGGCAACAGCGCTATAACAGAAGCTTTGCATTTATTTCACCTCGGTATCGATGTTTCTATTGTGCACCGGCGCGATAAATTCCGCGCACAGGATTTTTTGGCCAAACAGATATTCGACAACAATATTCCGGTTCTTTGGAACACCGAAATCAAAGAAATCCTTGGGAAAGAGCGGGTCGAAGAGGTCTTGCTTTACAATAACCAAAGCCGCAAAGATTCGGTCATGAAAACCAACGGCGTGTTCATCGCCATTGGATACGAGCCGTCGGTGGAACTGGCCCAAAAAATCGGCGTCGAATTGACCGAAGACGGTTTTATCAAACATGATGAGAAACACCGCACCAACCTACCGGGTATTTACTCAGCCGGCGATGTTGAGGGGGGGTACAAACAAATCGTTACAGCTTCCGGACAAGGTTCGGCAGCGGCGCTGTCAATTTTCGAAGACCTTATCAATCCCTATTGGATGCAAACGATTCACTGAAACAATCCCTCTGGTTGAATCACATCATCTGGTCTTTTTATAGTGGTTGTTAAAAAAACGTTCCGTTGTTCGAACATTTTTTTCTACAACCACTTATACCTCCCTTCCGTATTTCGGAATTTATTTTTGAATAGCGGTATAAAATCTGGAATAAAAAAAGCCGGGCTGTGTTATACGCCCGGCTTTCATATTTCAGGTTTGGAGATATCCAGTGCAAGGATCGTGACAGCTGCACGACAAAGCTTTGAGTATCCTAATAAATGCAGGAGGAAATAAATATGGGTAAGATTGCTACGTTGACAGTTGTGCTGCTGACGGGATGTTTTCTGGTAGGATTCAGCCTCGATAACGCCTTAGTGCCGAAAGAGGAAATTCTTTCCGGTGGTCCGCCAAAAGACGGAATTCCGGCAATTTTGAATCCGAAGTTCGTCACACCAGATAAAGCCGATTTTTTAATGGATAATGATCCGGTTATCGGTGTTGTCATCGGGGCCTTTGCCCGTGCCTATCCTATTCGGATCTTAAATTGGCATGAGGTTGTCAATGACACTTTGGATGGCACACCTCTGGTCGTGACCTTTTGACCGTTGACGCAATCGGGCATCGTGTATTCCCGCAACATATCAAGCAAACTGCTCACTTTTGGCGTCTCGGGAAGGCTTTATAAAAGCAATGTTTTGATTTATGATCACCAGTCCGAAAGCCTCTGGTCGCAACTGTTGGAAAAAGCTGTTGCCGGGCCCATGTCCGGCGCTGCCCTGGTAAAAATTTCCTCACATCGGATGCGGTGGGACACCTGGAAACGGCGGTATCCCGACACCGACGTGCTCTCGACCACGACCGGTTACGAGAGAGATTACAGTGTCGACCCCTATAGCGGTTACTACCAGATCGGGGCAGTGATGTTTCCGGTCGGACGTGTGCGCAAAGACCTGCCGATAAAAACCAGAATTCTCGGTCTGGAAATCAACGGAAAGTCAAGAGCCTATTCTTTGAGCACGCTTGAGGCTGCTGCAGAAAACCTGAGAGATAATTTAGGGGGTGTAGCAATACGAATCGAAATAGATCCATCCGGGCAGGTTGTGGGGGTCTTCGATGAAAAGGGCCTTCCGTTGCCGCATCTTTTTGCTTACTGGTTTGCCTGGCAGGCCTTTCACCCGGAAACAACCGTTTATCGCAAAACCAACTGATCGGCATCCATCCAGGCCGGGAATGACCGGCGGTAATCGTTTATCAAGCTGCCGTCGAGCTGTGCCGAATAAAGGCAGGGGGCATGGGCGTTGCGAAAGAGTATTTTTCCCTGCGGATCGATCACCGAGGAGTCGCCGCTATGGTAAAAGCCATGGCCATCCGAACCGATTCGGTTGACGCCCACGACATACACCTGATTTTCGATGGCCCGCGCCTGTAAAAGTATTTTCCAGTGTTCGGACCGTTTTTCGGGCCAGTTGGCGATGTAGAACGCCAGATCGTATTCGTTGTCCGTATTGCGGTTCCAGGCCGGAAATCTTAAATCATAACAGATGAAGGGCCTAATCCGCCAGCCTTTGATTTCAACCAGCAGTCGAGAGTCCCCGGCAGTATACACCTTTTCTTCTCCGGCGTATCGAAAGAGGTGTTTTTTGTCATAAGTTTGCAGCCCCCCGTCCGGGTCGGTCCAGCACAATCGGTTGTAGTACTTTCCATTTTCGACAATAATGATGCTTCCTGTAACGACAGCCTGAAATCGACGGGCAGTTTGCCGGAGCCAGTCGACAGCCGTCCCTTGCATGTCCTGCGCCAGTGACGCGGCGTTCATGCTGAAACCCGTGCTAAACATTTCCGGTAGCACAATAAGGTCGGTCGTATCTTTCAACCCCGAAAGGAGGTTGTCAAAACGACGAAGATTGGCATCGACGTTTTCCCAATCGAGCGCTGTTTGTATCAGGGTTACGGTCAGATCTTGCATAAGATTTCGGCAGCCTTTTTCAAAGTGTTATCATTTTTAGCGAAACAGAACCGAAGGACCTTGTTGTCTGTGTTTCTCTGGTAAAAAGACGAGATCGGAATCGCGGCAACTCCACGTTCAACAGTCAGGTGCTCGGCGAACTGGGTGTCTGGCATATCTGAGATGGCGGAATAGTCGAGTAATTGAAAATACGTCCCCCGGCAAGGTAACGGTTTGAAACGCGTATTCTCTATAAGCGCCAGAAAGGTATCGCGTTTATTCTGGTAAAATAACGGTAAATCGCGGTAGACTTCTTTTTGCTTTAAAAAATCGGCAAATGCAAACTGCATTGGCGTGGGAGATGAAAAGGTAAGAAACTGATGGATACGGCGCAGTTCCTGCGTGAGATACGCCGGTGCGATGCAATAACCGATTTTCCAACCCGTGGCATGGTAGGTTTTTCCAAAGGAGCTGATAACGAAGCTGCGATCGGCAAGTTCCGGATCTCTCAGCAGGCTCTGGTGGGGCTGGTCGTCGAATATGATGTGTTCGTAAACTTCGTCACTGATGATTAGGGTGTCCGTATTTCGGACGACTTCCCGCAGGGTTGCCAGGTCGTCAGCGGATAAGACGGTGCCGGTTGGATTGTGCGGGGAATTGAGAATAATCAATCGCGCGTTGCGAGAAACCGCATCTGCCACGGCATCCCAGTCGATGCGATAATTGGGATATTTCATTTCATGGCAGATCGGTCGTCCACCGTTCAACTGGATGATGGGAAGGTATGCATCATAAGCCGGTTCTATAACGATCACCGTATCACCCGGGTGCACCACGGCCGATATGGCGGCATACAGCGCTTCCGTCGCGCCGGAGGTGACGGTGACCTCGGTTTCGGGGTCAACACCGGCGCCATATAATTCGCTGACCTTGATCGCAATCTGTTCGCGCAAAGTGGAAACACCCTGCATCGGTGCGTATTGGTTGTTACCGGCCCGCATGTGTTTCTCCACAAAGTCCATTAAACCGGGAGGCACATCGAATTCCGGGAAACCCTGAGATAGATTGTGAGCCCCGTGCTGATTTGCAAGCTGAGTCATGCGTGTAAAAATCGTTACACCGACCTGGGGAAGTTTGGAGCGTACCTTCAACGATTCCCTCATTAGTTACCCGAACAGGCCATTTACGATTCGCGGACGAACGCGATTCTGTCGGTCAGTATCCCGAGCGGTTCAATCTCTGCACCCGATTCCTATAACCGCATGCAAACGCGATCAGCGAAAATTAAAGATTACTTTCAGCCGGAGGTTATGTCAAGCTATCGTCTCTCTTCCGCCTGGCTTGACGACGCTGTTCTAAAGATCTACTATCAGCTGGAGTCGCCCATAGTATCTCAATAAAGGAATGCCCATGCAACGTTTCCGGAAGATCCTTCGCTTCCTTCTTCTGGTCACTGTGCTGATCGGAACCGCCGGAAACACCTGCCGATCCGAGACCCAGCGTCTCGACGCTATCAAGCTGCCTCAGGGCTTCCGGATCCTACTTTACACCGATAGCGTTCCCGGTGCGCGTTCACTTGCTCTCGGACCCACCGGCGTTGTTTTCGTCGGAACACGCCGGGAGGGGAAAGTATACGCGGTAATTGACCACAACAAAGATAATGTTGCCGACGCTGTTGCGGTGATTGCCACAGGACTTAACTCCCCCAATGGTGTCGCCTTTCGAGACGGCGCCCTGTACGTGGCCGAAATTAGCCGTATCCTGCGATTCGACAACATCGAAACCCATCTTGAAGATCCTCTCCCACCGGTCGTGGTTAACAGCGGGTTTCCGAATGATACCCATCACGGATGGAAGTATATTGCCTTTGGGCCCGACAACCACCTCTACGTACCTGTAGGAGCTCCCTGCAATGTCTGCGAGAGAGCCGACAATCGTTATGCCACCATCATGAGAATGTTGCCGGATGGCAGGGATCTTGAAGTCTTCGCATACGGTGTCCGTAATACCGTCGGTTTTGATTGGCATCCGAAAAAACGGCAACTATGGTTTACAGACAACGGGCGGGACTGGCTCGGTGATGAATTACCGCCTGACACTCTGAACCGGGCACAAACAAAGGGACTGCACTTCGGTTTTCCATACTGCCATGCCGGATACTTGCCGGATCCCGAATTCGGAAACAAATTCAACTGTACTGATTTCGAACCACCAATGATTGCACTTGGTCCGCATGTGGCCGCTTTGGGAATGAAATTTTACGTTGGCAAAATGTTCCCAACAACCTATCAGGGTAACATTTTCATTGCCGAACATGGATCTTGGAACCGAAGCATTCCAATTGGCTATCGCATTACAAGGGTTCAACTGAACAACGACCGGGCCGTGGGCTACGAAGTTTTCGCTGAAGGTTGGTTGCAGGGGCGCAAAGCCTGGGGACGACCGGTCGATATTCTGGTCATGGCGGACGGCGCCTTGCTGGTATCGGACGATCGTGCCGGTGCCATTTATCGCATCATTTACAATCGTTGAGGCCCAGCGCTTCATTTATACCGCGTTTGAAAAAATCCGAAACACGATAGGGTGGTATCAGCGTTTGTAGAAGATACGTTTGAATAACAGAACGCTTTTTTGACCACCACTATATGAAAGCCGTATGAAAGAATTTTCTGACGATCCGCTGGCAGAACCATACCCCAATAGACCCTGCGTTGCCGTCGGTGCCGTGGTATTCAAGGACGACCGCGTTCTTCTGGTACGTCGCGGCCAACCGCCCGCCCAGAACTTATGGGCCATTCCCGGTGGCAAGGTCGACCTCGGAGAAACCTTGCAGGCGGCCGCCGAACGTGAAATCCTTGAAGAGACCGGCATCATCATACGCGCCAGACACCCGATTTACACCTTTGACCTGCTTGAAAAGGCCAGCAACGGAAACATTCGCTTCCACTACGTTATTGTCGATCTCATCGCCGACTATATCGCCGGCGAAATTTGTGCTGGTGACGATGCCACAGAGGCCCGTTGGGTGGGTCCGGAAGAGGTGCAGCAGCTTGCGGTCAACGCGAAAACGGTTTCGCTTTTGCGACGTGAATTTGGATTCGGATCGACGGTCCCAGGGGGCGATTGATGAGCATATCTGGTGGCAGCGAAGATGTCCTGGCCCATTTGATAACCAATATGAAAGGACATCGTTGCCTTGGCGCCCAATAAGCCGGTAGCACGACACTTAAAATTGAAACCGTGTTTCAGATGGGCATATTCTGTGGGTAGGATGATATGCAAAGCCATAGAGCCAAATGGAATCGCAAATTCAGCCAAGAACGCTACCCCATTGAGACTTCCGAGATTGTTGCGAACTTTGCAAGCATGGCCAGGTGCGGCATATCCCTTGACATTGCCGCCGGCAACGGCCGCAATACAATCTTTCTGGCGGATAACGGGTTTAAAGTTGATGCGTTGGACATCTCGGATGTTGGCCTAAAAAAATTGGCCGGTTACCATGCGAGTATCCGGGCGGCTTGTATCGATTTCGACCATTACGACATCCCCCCGAATCGATACAGCTTGATCCTCAATATCAGGTACCTTAACCGGCGTCTTATTCCCCAAATCACCGCAGCCCTCATCCCGGGCGGTGTATTGATTTTCGAAACCTATCTCAAGCGACCGGAATTCAAGCCGCAACGCAGTTTTTGCAGCGATCATCTCCTTGAGGTGAATGAGTTGCTGAGAGCGTTTTTGAACCTGGAGATCATCTATTACCGGGAGGAAATGACGGCATCAGGCGATGCGCCTTACCCGGTGGCATCGCTTGTGGCAATTAATCGGTAATCCCCGCTTCGCGTAAGAAATTTTCGATATCTTTCCAAAAAATGTTCCAATCGGGAGGGCAGTCGTTGTGTCCGCAATCGTAGGTCACCAAATAGGATCGTTTTGCGGTGTTATGGAGAATCTCGGCATGCCGGAAGGGAATAATCTCATCGTGGCGGCCGTGGACAATC
The DNA here is from genome assembly GCA_963848135.1 of uncultured delta proteobacterium. Taxonomy (GTDB): domain Bacteria; phylum Desulfobacterota; class Desulfobacteria; order Desulfobacterales; family SG8-13; genus JARFQH01. The sequence goes on along the minus strand of CAWKCK010000002.1, from coordinate 335,257 downwards.
AGAAGCGGTCCGGGGAAGTTTTTCACCGCGGTCAAGTTGTCAAAGGGGTCCCTAATCAGAAATCCGGGAACAAGGTATTTCACCGCCATGGCGCGGATACCGATGAAAGTCGATGTCAGTATCATGGCCGCAGCCGGTCTTTCAGCGGCGAGAGCACATACCGCTCCACCACCGAGCGAACGCCCATATAATATTATCTTTGATGGATCGACCTCTTTCCTGGCTGTCAGCTCATCGTAGGCAGCTTTTAAGGCGTCAGTGATGGTTCTTTGGGACGGGGTTCCGCTCGACCGACCATAGCCGGGATATTCAACGAGCAGCACACCGATGCCGAGGGCGGCAAAAGGTTGCATTTCGGCTGAACAAAAATCGATCAACTCGGCATTACCATGGGCAAAAATGACTGCTGGCGAGCGGGTTAACGCGGTCGTGGAGACAGGCGGAAGGTACCAACTCTCTATGACGCTGCCGTCGGCGGTGTTGAGCCAGATTTTTTCTATAATGAGATTGTCGGACGGTGAAAACTGGCCGGGCGGGATGAGGCCGCGGGGAAAAATCATCTGGCGCTGGACGGCAAAGAGAAACGCACAATAGATGGCGTACAAAAGAACCGCCCAACCGATCATTTTCACCACCGTTTGCATGATTTTACCTTACGGCATATCGGTGTTGAATGCCGCCTGTTTCGTATGGATGAGATCCATCTTTCCAGCACTGGGTCTCATTGTCAATACGGTGATGACGGTCAATTGAGTGCGAATCCACATGGACAGACCATAGGCCATCTGTTATGGAAACAGCGGGTTTTTACATATAATGGTTGTCAATCGTTGCGTTATGTGAACGTTTTTTTCGCCAACCACTTATGCCAAACTTCCATATTGCCAAATTTATTTTAAAATAGCGGTATAATAATCTTCGAAAACAATAAGACGAATGTGATGATAAAAGTGGGAGGAGATGATGTTGCATGGTGCGGTGGGAATCGTCGTTTTCATGCTTACCGCTCTGCTGATGAGTGAAAACCGTAAGGCCGTTCATTTCAGGACGATCGCGGTCGGCTTGGCGCTTCAAGTCGTTATCGGCTTCCTGCTGATTCGCTTGCCGCTATTTCGAGAATTTTTTCTGCTTCTCAACCGGTTAGTCATGACGCTGGAAGAGTCGACACTGGCTGGGACCTCGTTTGTGTTCGGCTACCTGGGTGGCGGCGAACTTCCCTTTGACGAAAAGTTTCCCGGAGCCGGTTTCATACTGGCGTTTCGTGCGATGCCGTTGGTTTTGCTCATCAGTGCCCTGTCCGCCTTGCTGTTTTACTGGAAAATTCTGCCGGTGGTGGTAAGAGGACTATCATGGGCGCTTCAGAAGACTATGGGGGTCGGTGGCGCCGAAGGTTTGGCTGTTTCGGCAAATATTTTTGTCGGCATGGTCGAGGCACCGCTTCTCGTCCGTCCCTACCTGCGGGACATGACCCGCAGCGAGTTGTTTTCCCTGATGACCTGCGGGATGGCCACTATCGCCGGAACGGTTATGGTGCTTTACGCCAACTTATTAAGCCGCACAATACCCGATGTCATGGGGCATATACTGACGGCGTCAATTATCAGTGTTCCGGCGGCCATGACAGTGGCTAAAATTATGGTGCCTGAAACCGGTGCACCGACAACGGGTCAGATCATAGCGTTTGAAGAGGCCTCCGGCGCCATGGATGCCGTAACCAGAGGAACGCTGCAAGGTGTGAAACTCGTCATCAACATCGTGGCCATGCTGCTGGTTCTCGTCGGTCTGGTGCACCTGATCAACCTGATATTGGGGCTGTTGCCGGATTGGCGCGGTGCGACGATTACCTTGCAGCGGATCCTTGGGTTTATGATGTCGCCGATGACATGGATGATGGGCATTCCCTGGTCAGAAGCCGTGACTGCCGGGGAATTGATGGGCACAAAGACTATCCTTAACGAGCTTATTGCTTATATGGATATGAGCCGTCTGCCCGAAGGCGCATTGAGCGACCGCAGTAAATTGATTCTGACTTATGCCATGTGCGGATTTGCAAACCCAGGCAGCTTAGGGATAATGATCGGCGGGTTGGGGACGATGGCACCGGAAAGGCGGGACGAAATTGTCGCTCTCGGGTTTCGCTCCATTGTTGCCGGAACACTCGCGACGTGCATGACCGGAGCTGTGGTCGGAATCATCAGTTACTGATACCCAAATTGAGCGATTTTCAAATTTGCCGCAGGTACAAGGAAAATGTCGTTCCGCTATAGTGAACTATGCGGGACGTCATTTGACGCCGTAGATGCGGTGAAATTGGAAATCCCGTATGGTTTTATATTTTCGAAATTCTGATGGGTAGAATTCCTTATTTTATTGTTGATTTTCATATTTCGAAAATATGAAACGCTCAACTTGGGTGATACCATTCATCCCCTTGCAGCAATATCGATGTTGATCGGTAAGTGACTTGACACGCAAATGAATTTTTCATACTATCCCAGGCTGCAGACATCGAAGCACGATATTGTTTTTAAAGGAGGCGTTAATGGCAGACAAGACAATTTACAAATGTGAAAATTGTGGTAAGAAAGTTGAAGAAAGCGGACCGGATGCAAAAGCCCCGGAGTGCTGCAATAAACCCATGGCAAAGACTGAACCACTTCCCGCTTGCAATTTGAGTGAAACTGCCGAACATTCTCGTATGGACGACATGGGCGAACCTTGTGATGACGGCCGCTCCGGCAACCTTTGATCTGTTAGCAATTATTGGGACCCATGAACGGCCTCCGACACAGGTTGTTCATGGTTCCAGTCACAAACTGGTACGCCGAACAAAATCTTGCCCCTTCAACCCTTTCTCAGCGGTTCGGCTTTCCTTGATTGATTCCACTCACGCCGCTTCAGCTCACCGCGTTCGATAGCCCCAGGCCTCGCCACCAGCGGACTTCCTATTGTTCGAATGGCCAAGTCAAGGTAGAATTTACCATTTAGAATGATATGTTGGTTAATCCCTGCGTCGGAACCGGTTTTGCCTTGCGCCCTCATACGGGCGCGGGTCGCAGATCCGTGCAATCCATGAGAATTTTTAACCATGAGGAAGTTCGCCATGTTCAGAGAAATTCTGATCGCGTTGAAGTTCTCCCCGGCTGGATGGTTTGCCTTTGACAGGGCTGTGCGATTGGCCCGTTCCCACAATGCCCAATTACATGTGTTTCATGCACTCGATTATCACTTAAAGGATCTGGATCACGACGATCCAAAACTGGTCGAAGCTCTGAGAAACGTGGACCTCCAGATCAAAAAGAACCTTTACCCGCGAATGGCAGATATGGAGAAGGTTTCCATCATTTATTCACCAGCTGACCCGGCCCTGGAAGCCTGCCGAATTGCAAAAGAAATCCCGGTTGATCTGATGGTGGTGGGGGGGCACCACTCTCATCGCAACTTAAACATGGGCCGGGTGGACTATGTCGGTATGACGATACTGGAAAAAGCACCTTGCGCCGTGATGCTGATACCTCTGGAGGAAACCGCCGAAATTTTGCGCTGATCGATTTTGTAAAAAGGTTTCGTTTCCTGCTTGCAGGTGATGGTTTTTATCTTTAAAAAGGCCAGAAATTGTTGTCGTGCCATACCTTTTCGGTGAGCTCCCGATCGATTGCGGCAAGAAACTCAAGGTGCGATTTTTCCCAATCTGCCAGCCAGCGATACAGCGCTTTTTCATTTTCATCCTGCGCTTCTTCTGCGCGGCGTGAATAAAGGGTTATAGCGTTTTTTTCCATGGCCATTGCTGCGCCGATGGCGGCTGCCTCAAAACCTGCTGCCTCGATCTGTTCCTTGAGCGCCGCATTGATAACGTCCTTGGCAAAACTGTCCGATTGCTCAGTGTCGAAAGCTGTGAATTTGAACGTTTTGGTGTCGTTATAGGATTTGAACTGATCTGAGAGTATGCGGATGTGGCTGTCCTCCTCTGTGGCCATTTGCTTGAAGAAGCGACGAACAGTTTCTGTGTCTGTCTGGTCGGCAACCGTTGTATAAAAGGATTTTCCACGTTTTTCGAGCAATATGGCGTTTTTTAGTATCGCCAGTGTCCTATCTTCATCCATTTCAAACCTCCTTAAGTCGATGCGAATTTTAAATCACTGATTATCGAACCCGATTCGTCACATAGCACTGACAAATGGGAAAAACATATACACCATAGATAAAATTGCAATGCCGCCTCCGGCACTGTTTAAAAAATACGGTCGTGTTTTAACCCAAACAATGAGAACGAAAGTTACATGAAACACCCGGCTAGATCGCAAGGCTGTCGAATAGCGAAACGATCCGTGTTTCATACCAGGCCCGCAACGAAAAACCCTCGATAAAACCGTTGTGTCCTCCATATTCCTGAATAGATAGTTCGGTATGTTTGTTGAGTCTCAAGTGCCTGAAATCTTCAACCGGTATTATGGGATCATCGGCGGCGGTAAGAAGAGTGGTCGGAATCGGGAGCCCTTTCAGCGCATCTTCCACCAATGTGTAAGACATAAAGTAGGCTTTCATCGAACTGAACTGGCTGTAACGTTCCAGAAGGGCTTCGGTTAATTCGCCGATTGACGATTTTTCGAAAAGTCGACTGAAATCATACCGGTCTGGAAAAAAGGACTGCTTTTTACACAGAGAACGCCGCCACTTCTTTATGAAATACCGGCGGATATATTCGATCGAATCGATTCTGGCCGTTGCTTTTTCCGGGTCGAGAACCGGGCTGATGCAATAAACATAGCGCAAATTCTCGATCGGCTCGCTGCGGCAGCGAAGGGCGACGCGGAGAGCAAAATTGCCTCCTAAAGAAAATCCGACGATAAATGCCGGAACGTCACCCGCCATGCCGGCGGCCCGGGTCACGGCACAGTGGACTTCATCCAGCAACGAGGCGTAGAATAGACCCTCGTTCATGTAGTGGCTGCCCCCATGATCTCTGAGGTTTAGCCTAAAGACGCTATAACCGTTTCTGTAGAGGGCGTCAGCCGTGCGAACACAATAGGTCGATTCGGTGCTGCCTTCCCAGCCATGAATTAAGATGGCAATTCCTTTTATTGGTCCTTGCGGCGGCGTGGAGAGAGCACCGGATAGTCGGACACCTTGGTCCGCATCGAGAATGATCGATTGCGCAGTTGGTGAAACGGCCACTCTCTTGAATAGACGGACTTTGCTACTGGAGAAAACTGTTTGCAGATGGGGATTTCGAAAAATCAATGGCGGCGAAAAAGATGCTGTATTCATAGCGGAATTCCCCGTAAAGATGCCGATGCGTAAATAATGTCGACGAAGTGGGTTACTTTCAATTTCCTTACCTTAAAATGACGCAGGAATTCAATCGGCTTTTGGTCCACTTTGATTGACTTCCGGGAGACATTCCATTATTAATGTGACATCACATAGGATCCCATTGCGGAGTAAAATAAGCAACAACCGCCCACGACATACAATTCCTCATATTCTGAAAGCGCTATATACCCCATGGCAAAAATCGTCGATCTGCAGAGTTATCGAACAAAACTTTTCAGCGATCGTGCATTTGGGCCTTGGAGAAAACGATTCAACGAGTCCTGCGATGAGAGCACCAGAACCTCCGATCTTTCAGACAAGACTCTTCTGTATTTGGCTGAGCCCGGCGATGCAAGCACCATGGGATTTTATGAGCTTATCATGGGTGTCCTCGATCTCGGAGTGGCCGCAGACTTTTATACTCTCGATAAAGGCGATCAGCTGAAGGTCGTTGAGGTCCATCTTTTCTTGGCAGATCAAACACGTTTCGAACTGATGCGACGACTGAATTGGATCACACGTTTTTTCTGCCATAACGATTCACTTCTAGTCCTGATTCACAATGTTGAAAAACTGAAACTTAAAAGTCGAGAAGAACCGCCTGAACTTTCAATCACACATGCCGGGTACGCGGATTTTCAAGAGCTGACCACCCGCGACAAAGAGGCGTTTGTCAGGCGCTTGCTGCCGGAAGCCATCGAGTCGTTCCGACGCGCTATCGACTAATGTGCTGTCTGGTTCTGAGGGCAGAGCACTTATCATAGGATTTCCCTTCATACCGTTTGGTCAGATAATCGAAGCGTTGGGGAGTTTTTCTCTTATATTCTTAGCCGTAATGGAATTCAGTTCTTTTTTTATGCTGCCTTGTGCATGAGTTTGCGCGCTGAAGTCGCTGATTACCCTTTCCGCCCCAAGGTTAACGAAAACTCCCCGACGGCTCAGAATAAATATCTATTGGCAGACGTTCGATTCACCGGCACCCTATTGGGTTCGCGTCCATCTCGAATTCGGAACGCCCCAATAAACACGCCTTGAAATTCTCAAAGGGGTATCCCGCCCCACACCATCCTCGCATTTTCCTTGATCACAAATAAAATACATATTTGTAATTATAGAGCTATTAAACAACATAAATGTATTTATAGGTATTGTTAATGACAAATTTGTATATAAAGGACAGCTGTCACAAATAATGAGAGAGCATTTAACAAACTGATATTGTATACAATATCGTATTTTTGAGAATTATTGGTGATGCTGGCACATGCTTTGCTCTATAGCTTCGCTAAATTGCCCGGGATAGAACAGTTCTTTCATCAACCGCACAGGAGACGTTACATGAAAAAGATCGAAGCCATTATCAAACCCTTCAAACTGGATGACGTGAAAGAGGCCCTCAATAAGATAGGCGTTACCGGAATGACCATTTCCGAAGTAAAAGGTTTCGGCCGACAGCGGGGACACAAGGAAATATACCGCGGGGCTGAGTATCAAGTCGATTTCGTGCCAAAAATTCAGCTCGGTATCGTGGTCGATGAGGCGTTGTTCGATCAGGTTATTGAGGTGATCAAACAAACTGCCAATACGGGCAAAATCGGAGATGGAAAAATCTTTATTTCATCATTGGAACAAGCGGTCAGAATCCGAACAGGAGAAACCGGTCCAAGTGCCATTTAGAGACAATAAAAATTTTCAGAAATCAAACATAACCCCCAATAACTGCAACAAAATGACTACCCAATCACGAAGGAGGCGTTAGAACACCATGAAAAAAATTATTTACTCACTGTTGTTCCTGATCGTTAACATCACTGTGGCATGGGCCGGTGACGAGGCGCCAACTCTGGAATCCAACCGAAATGCCATAGATCTGGTTCAAGCGCACGCTGATTATCTTTGGACTTTGGTGGCCGCCGCTTTGGTCTTTTTCATGCAGGCGGGTTTCGCCATGGTGGAGTCCGGTTTCACTCGTGCAAAGAACACCATAAATATCATGATGAAAAACTTGATGGATTTTTCGATCGGTTCTTTAGCATACTGGGCTGTCGGTTTCGGTATCATGTTTGGGGCAACCACCACCGGATGGTTCGGGGCTTCCGGGTTTTTTCTGAGTGATTTCAGTGTGGGAGGAGATCCCTGGGTACTTGCATTCTGGATGTTTCAGGTCGTGTTTGCCGCCACGGCTGCGACCATTGTATCTGGTGCCATGGCCGAACGGACTAAATTCACGGGGTATTTGATTTACAGCGCTCTTATCAGCGGTCTCATCTATCCGGTCTTCGGCAGTTGGGCATGGGGCAGTCTTTTTAACGGTAGTGGTTGGTTAGAAGGTTTGGGGTTTATCGATTTTGCCGGTTCCACGGTGGTTCACTCCGTTGGTGGTTGGGCGGCCCTTGCCGGCGCCATCGTTCTCGGACCTCGCATGGGTAAATACACCAAGGATGGCCGTGTCAAACCGATTCTGGGACATAATATGGCCCTTGCCGCCCTCGGCGTGTTTATTCTCTGGCTCGGATGGTTCGGGTTTAATCCCGGTTCCACTACCGCGGCCAACAAGGATATCGCCATGATTTTCGTCAATACGAATCTGGCCGCTGCTGCTGGCTGTGTATTGGCAATGATCGTTTCTTGGATAAAATTTGGTAAACCCGAGATCGGCATGAGCCTCAACGGCGCTCTGGCCGGTCTGGTGGCCATTACCAGCCCTTGTGCCACGGTGACACCGGGAAGCGCCATTATCATCGGTGCCGCCGCCGGTATCATTGTCGTCCTGTCGGTACTTTTTTTCGACAAAATCCGGGTCGATGATCCGGTGGGTGCTATTTCAGTCCACGGTGTCTGCGGTGCCTGGGGTACGCTGGCAGCCGGTATTTTCAACATTGGCGGCACCTCGACCAAAATAATCGGTGTCCAGGTGCTTGGTATCGCCGCCTGTTTCCTGTGGGTTTTTCCGGCAGCATTTATCATGTTCAAATTGATATCCAAAACCGTCGGTCTGCGCGTGTCGCCGGAAGAAGAGCTCGAGGGACTCGATCTCACCGAACATGGCGGCAACGCTTATCCGGATTTCGAGGTTTCTTCCTATGGGGGGATGAGCTCCGGGAGCGGAACCGGTGTGGTGGCTCAGCCGGCGCGTCTGGCGACGACCAAGCAGGCAGAAGAACTGGGTTAATCCTATATATCCGCATTAAAAACGAAAAGGGTGGCTGTTTTCCGACAGCCACCCTTTTATATTAGTGCGCCTGGCGATGTATCGCTGGTGTGGACTTTCGTGCGATTTACAAAATTGTAGGAATGAGGTCGTTTTGATAGCGATGCCACCTCAAGGGTCACTATTTCGTCTCAGCGTGCGATAAAACGTCAACTCCCATTGCCTTTCTTGAGTGTCGTAACGGATGATATATTCCGCATTGTCATCGCCTTTTATTTTAAAATACCGATGATCCGGTGACAACCAGCGGTCGATAATTTCCTGCACTTCAACCGTATGCGTTTTAAATGCGATACGCCGCGGGATTTCATCGACGCGATGACCGGAATAGCACTCGACATCTATTTTCATATGGATCTTTCCGGCGCACACAGTTTGGTTATAATAAACACCTAAAGTGAGCGTTTCAAATTTTAAATGGAGGGGGGACTGCCTTATTCATAAGGAATTCTATCAATGTTTGATTTTAAAATTTGAAACCGCTTCGGGATTGCCGATCTTGCCGTATCTATGGGGTCATATGCCGTCCCACATAGCTGATCCCGACGTCGGCGTTACGGAACGACATCTTCCTTGTATCTGCGGCAACCTCGACAATCGCTCAAATTAGTTAGCACTAAGTTGCTTCCGGTTTGGTTGCGGGCCGCATCATGATAACGGCACAAAGCAGTGCGACCCCGTAAGTGACCACTGCGGCGGTCATGACGGATGTTATGCCCTGACTTATTGCCATTTCAGCGGCGGCTATTGATGCCAGTACCGATGCACAACCGTTGGCAGTCCAGGCGTAGGCCCTATCCACCGGTGTCCTCAGGTAGTGCCGCATGGCCAGAGGAAAGGGAATACCTGCGAGAATACCTGGGACGGCTAGCCATGCCAGTGCAAGCGTATAGCGCTGAAGTCGTGGCATGGTGAGCGCCGTTTCCGATAACCAGTCTGTCGCCGGTCCGGTCAGGATCAATACCAGGATCAAAATAATCATTGCGCCGATAAGTGATCGGCCTGTCAATCGCTGGGACAAAAATCCGCCTATACCCGAAAAAACCAACAGGCCGGTGAGTACGGCCGTAAAGCTTACAACGGGATCACCAAAGAGTAATACCAGCCGCTTGATAAAATATAGCTCAATCAACATAAACCCGGCACCGACAAAGAGAAAATACCCGATTGGAACCATCGCTGCTTGCTGGGCTGCCTTCCGGAACCAAAATACAGGCAGTGTCATTAATGCCGTAGACAAAATTGCAGCCGCCAGGAAAACTGCTGCAATCACCATTTCCCCGGACAACATCAAGGCGTGCATCCGACGACCTGTGGTGCGATATAGTTCTATAAGCCGCTGCCATTTTAGAAATCGATAGGGAAACGGACGGTCATCAGATTGGGGCGAAACATCGAGGAAATAGGAATCGAAAAAGTCCTTTTCACGACCCGCCTGAAAAGCAGCGGCCAGCCTGCCAATGGCACGGTTGTGATAAGGGATGTCCAGGACGTTATACCGGTTGAACCAACCTTCAAGATTATTCGGCAGATAGATCCAATCAAAATTGAATTCTTCGGCGAAGGCAGACAACGCTTTTACTGAAACCATTGGCCGGTGTGATATAAGCATCACGTAGGTATCCCAATTCCGTAAAATAGCCAGATGGTTTTCTGGATGTACGAATCCCACTGTTTTCATAGCTTCATACGCAGTTGCCCATAATCGCAGCACATCCGAGGGCGGCAGAAGCAACCTGCGGGAAAGGATAATAATGCCTTTAGCACTCAAGTGTTCGATATAGGCCGTCATGGCACCGATTGTAAGAAGATACTCCTGGTTCAGCGCTGTTGTGCCTGGCAGCGAGGTTCCCCAGTTTTCAATATGAATCACATCATATTTTTCAGTCGAATGTTTCAAGAATTGACGCGGGGTTAGCGATTTGACATCGGCAAAGGGATAATGCGCGGCGACAATGCGTGCCATTTCGGCGTGTTCTTCGACGAGGGTGATATTTGGGATTTTGGCCTCCCGGGCACAGGCCATGCCCAATCCCCCGCCATTCTGGACAATGAGAACATTCGAGGGGTTCTCGGCCAACCTGTAACCGGAAAATGAAAGAGTGTGGGCGGCAAAACGATCTCCCCGAAGGCGCATATCTTCATAGAGGACCATCAAGCTGTCACCATCCCTGAAAGTTGCTTTTTGTCGTGGAAGTTCGCCATAGAACTTCAGGCTCAAGCCGGGAGCGAATCGCACATGGGGGCTGGTGACGATTGTTGAGAGCCCGGTCAGGCTGTTGTGGGTTTTTACAACCTGACTTTCAGGCAATTGGAGAATCTGAGCCAGTGCCTTGTAGGGCGATACCCTGACCGTCAGAATGCCTTTTGCGGTCGATGCGAGAAAGAGGGTTGTTCCTCCCATAAGGAAGGCGATGGCCAAGAGAAGTTTCCTGGAATAAAGCCATCCTGAGCGTGACTTTCCCGGTGAAGGCAGCAAAAGCAGGGTGGGAACGATAATCAGTAGCGGTAAAGCGGCGGAGAGCACGATCAGAACTCCCTCATCCATGTGTGGTAGTAAAACGGCGGGCAGGACAGCACCAGCAGCCGATCCCGTCATGGAAACAAAATAATTAATACCGGTTTTTTCGGGTAGCATAACGTAGGCACTCGAAATGACGAGTCCGGCCAGGAAAAACGGTGCACTCAGCAGCAGGTACGTAATCAGCAGATATACTATTTGAATGGGTATCAACGGCAGCCTGAAATAATCGAGCGGCAGATGGTTGATGACAAGAAAGGAAAACATTGCAGTGGCGGGGTAGGACAGGCTGGCGGCCACCAGCAATTCGATGGATACCGGGTGGTCCGCATAACGGCGTTTTTTTCTGAAATTTACCAGACTAAGGAAGGTACCAGCTGCGGCAAACCCCAAAAGGGCGATGCTGATCACCATGAAGGCCATGTGGTTCCATTGACTGATCGCAAACACCCGGACCAGGAGTACCTCAAAGCACAGGGAGGAAAAAGACAACAGAAGGACGGCGGTCAGAATAATCCACCGAACGCGTTGCGGTAGCACGATAACCTACCTTTTCCGGTCGAGGGCGTACCCGGTCATGGGAACGAAGAGGACACCGGTGATCTGTTTTACGGTGAAGTCCTGATCGGTTTTGGTTACCAGAACCAGATTTTGGTAACTGAAAGGATTGCCTAGCGGCAGCACGAGTTGACCACCGTCTTTGAGTTGTTGCAGCAGCGGTGGGGGGATGTGGTCGACGGCTGCCGTTATCATAATCGCATCAAACCGCTCTTGGGATCCCCAACCGCTATAGCCGTCTCCCAAACGTGTGTATATATTTTTGAATTCAAGAGCGCGCAGGGTTCTGTCTGCCTGTTGATAAAGCCGTTTCTTGATTTCTATCGTGTAGACCTCACGTGTCATGGAAGCCAGGATTGCGGCCTGGTAACCGGAACCGGTACCGACTTCCAGAACTCTATATGTCGGCGACAAGGACAGAGATTCAGTCATCAAAGCGACGATGTAGGGCTGGGAAATTGTTTGCCCCTCTCCGATGGCTAAAGGGCGGTCGCTATAGGCTTTTGACCGCAGTTCCGGGGGGACGAACAGATGACGCGGGACCTCACGCATGGCTTTTAAAACTCTGGGATCGGTGATTCCCCGCCCTTCGATCTGCTCGCGCACCATTTCGAGGCGTGCTTGCCGCAATTCCCGAGGCTCGGTCGTGTCGGCTGTGGCCACAGTGTTCCAGAGAAGCACTGCCACCAGAATAGTTGTCAGTGTGGCTTTCATCACTGATCTTTCATATGTGTGGTGAGGTATAAGGAAACTCTTCGAGGGGGAGCAATGTAGCGGACTGGTTGTCGAACACCACCACTCACGCACCCGGCCCACGTATGTTCGCCTCTTTAAGGGTGTAATACACGTCTGTCGAATTCTCAACTGATTTATTGATTTATTTATAAATAAACGGTATGTTATACGCTTAACAGCCATAGTTGCAAAGAGGAGTTCATCCATGGGATGGTTTAAAAAATCAAGTCCACGTGAGGAATCTTTACCCCCGACCCCGACCCCAACCCCAACGGCAACCAGAAACGAGACGCCGGTCAGCAAGGGCGTCACACATTTGGGGAAGAACTTGAACATCAACGGATCGATAACCGGCCGAGACGATGTTCAGATTTTCGGTCGTCATACAGGCGACATTCAACTCGAAGGCGATCTTGATATCAAGGAGTCGGCCACAACGCAGGGGAATCTTAAGGCGAGGACGATCCAGGTTGGTGGCGCTGCCGAGGGGGACCTGATCGCCAGTTCGAAGTTGCATGTACAACGGACCGGGAAGGTCAAAGGTAACATTACCGCCCCCGTTCTTACCCTGAAAGAAGGCGCTGTATTCAACGGAGAAGTCAATATGCGCAGCCGCTAACAACCGTTCGACAAAAAAGGGGTGAAAAGGTAATAAAGGAGCTGAACCATATGGATATGTCAACGACCGGCGCATCTGTTTCACTTGTCAGCGAAAACATCAGGATTGAAGGCCAGCTGAGCGGTGAGGAAAATATCCTCATCAATGGTCGTGTTGTCGGATCAATTAAACTCAATGGCGATATCGTCATCGGCAGCACCGGCGTTGTTGAGGCCGATATCGAAGGCAACACAATCATCATTCAAGGCAAAGTCAAAGGAAATGTAACGGCCCGGAGTCATCTCGAGATTCAATCAACCGGGAAAATGCTCGGTGACATCTCTGCCCGTTCAATCGATATCAAGGAAGGATCGACCTTTGAGGGCCGCTCACATATGATTAAATCGGATAAGAGCGAAACTGTATCGCCCGTTAAGCCGTCTTCCCCGCCACCACCTGCGGCAACTGCCGACAGTCAGTGACCTTTGACCTGAGAGAATAATTTCATTTTCCCGACATATCATGCTGGGACTGGCGTCGGTCTTTCGGACAGGCGGCATATTGGCAGATTACCCAGAAAACGTTTCACATAGGGGATCTGCTGCATTCGGCAGCGTTTGTAATGCGGCAAGTAAATCTTAAGAGGATTCTGGCATGCGGATTTTGCACCCCCTGGGTCGAATACGCCCGGCCGATCAGACGGTTTCAGGCATATTTATACGCCTTTTGAGCGTTTTTTTACTGACCATAGTGATTGTTGCCTGCGCAAGTCGGCAGATGACGGTGCGGGCGGTTACCGACATCATAACAGAAGGGCAGGCGGCTTACGAAAGCGACGATGACCTCGATTTGCTGGGAAAAGCCTTCCCGGCCCACATAAAACTGCTCGAAACGATGCTCGTGAGCGATCCGTACAACCGGCAGCTGCTGGTGCTTCTTGCGCGTGCGTATGGGAGTTATGCCTTCATCTTTTTTGAGGGTCGGATTGATGCGGCGCAGTTGAAAACCGCCCCAACTGCCGCCGATCGGGCACACGCGAAAGAATTGGTTGAAATTGCGTCCGGATATTACCACAAGGGTACCGATTATGCCTTGCGTGCTTTGGAAGTCCGCTATCCCGACTGTCGGCGGCAGTTGGGAGCCATCGTAACCGCCGAACAATTCATTCAATCCCTTGGAATAAAAGATCTGCCGGCTCTTTTCTGGTATGGTTACAACCTGAGTGCCGAGATAAACCTCAACCGCGAATCGATCGGCGCCATGGCCGGAGCACACCGGGTCGAAAAAACCATGCAGAGGGCGATAGAACTCGATGAATCATATTATCACGGCCTCGCACACCTTGTCCTGTTCGGGTATTACGCCGCTCGGTCTCCCCTCGTGGGCGGCAACCCCGCCTTGGCTCTGGAACACTACCGACGGTTGAAGCAGTTGCACGGGGATACGTTACAACTCACAGACTTCTATTATGCCCGTTATTATCTTTACAACCGGCAGGATCGAGAGGGGTTTACAGAAGTTCTCAAGCGTGTCCTCAGCCAGCCGTCAAAAGAAGAAAAATTTCGATTGTTAAACACAGTGGCCATGGACAGGGCACGCATCTATCTGAATGCCGCAGACAGGCTGTTTATCGATTGATAAGTAAGGATGACATGATGGAGAATAATAGACGATATCACATCGCCTTGATCGAATTTGTCCTATTGGTATTTTTAGTGGTTTGGCTGAGTCCAGCGGCGGCTGTCGGTAGTGAGACCATAATCAAAGTCGCTCTCATTACTCCCGAAGGCAGCCCGTGGACAAATTCCCTCTACAAATTGGCTGATGACATTCGGCACCGAACCGGCGGGACCGTATCCTTCGTGATTTACGCTGGTGGAATCAGTGGAGATGAAACAGACGTTCTTAGGAAAATGCAGGCCAATCGGATTCAGGCCGCTGGATTTTCAGGGGTTGGGTTGGGGATTCTCGTACCCCAAATCCGCATACTGGAAGCCCCCTTGCTCTATAAAAATTATAAAGAAGTCGATTTGGTAAAATCACGTTTGAAGGACCAGTTTGCAGCCGAATTCGAAAAAAAGGGATATGTCCTGCTGGGATTTGCCGAAGCCGGATTCGTTTACCTGTTTTCCAGTGAAAGCATGACCGGCCCCGAAGGTTTTGGCCCCTTAAAGATGTGGGTCTGGAAGGGAGATCCAGTGGCCAAATCCAGCATGAATACGCTCGGTATCAAGACCTATCCGCTCCAGCTAACCGATGTCAATACTGGTTTGGAAACCGGAATGATCAACGCATTTTATGCGCCACCCGCGGCTGCCATTGCCTATCAGTGGCACGCCAAAGTAAATTATATGCTCGATTATCCACTGGTCAATTCCACCGGCGCTTTTCTTATTAAGAAGAGTACATTCGATTCACTCTCAGAGGAACACCAGAAGGTGTTACGGGACGCCTCGGCCCTTTTCTGTGACGAATTGATTCAGATATCCCGCCAGGTCAACCAGGAAGCCCGGGAGGCCCTTAAGGTTGCCGGCATCGTATTTGAGACGCCCACCAAAGCTCAAATTCAACTGTTCACATCCAACGCCCAGAAAATATACGACGACAATGTCAATAGTCTTTATTCACAGGAACTTTTCGATTCGGTGACGGCCTTGCTGAAAGCCAAGCGTCAGTGACAGTAACCTGGCCTCGATCCCGGCGCAGCCAGGTGCTCCGGGGCAAGGCCTCAGATGTGATTCTGTCTCATGCATTTTCTGACCAAGATCGACAGCGCGTTGGAATATCTGGAAAAAACCATTCTGGTGGCCCTGTTTGCCGCCCTGGTTCTCCTGATCGCCTTCAACATCTTGGTTCGAAATCTGTTTGGTGTTTCCGTGCAGGAGACACTGGAACTGCCACCCACCCTTGTTCTCTGGATTTCCCTGCTCGGTGCGACACTGGCCCTGAAAACGGGACGGCACATCAAGCTTGAAATCCTGCTGCGCTACACCGGTCATAAGACCCGCCGCACGGCCCGGCTCATTAGCGGTTTGTTCGGGATGGCTGTTATGGCGATCCTGTTCGCTGCATCACTTTCTTTTGTAAAAAACGAGTGGGCCATTTTTGGAATCGGTGGTGCTACCGCCCTTGTTTTCCCAACCTTCTTTGCCTTGGCCAGTTTTCGTTATCTAACCAGTAGTTTCATTGTCCCCGGCGAACCAGATCGACCGGGAGACAGGCCACCTGGAAAAGACGACCCGCCCGGCATTGCACACCCCTCAAGGGAGGATTTGTGAATTTGTTCACAATGGGGATTGTGGTCATTGCCGGTTTTGCGTTGTTAGAAGCCCCTTTATTTACTGTCATCGCAGGGATGACAGTGTTCTGTCTCTATGCAGTCAGTAATGACTGGATGGCGCTTCAGACAATCGTGATTGAATTGAACCGCCTGGCGTCGATGCCGGTTCTCGTCGCCCTGCCACTGTTTACATTTACCGGGGTTCTCCTTACGGAAACCAGTGCACCGCGAAGGATCATGAGTTTTCTGCAGACAGTGATCGGGTGGCTGCCCGGTGGTCTTGCCATAGCGGCCCTGTGCTCTTGCGCATTTTTTACGGCTTTGACCGGAGCCAGCGGGGTGACCATTGTGGCCCTGGGGAGCGTCCTTTATCCCGTATTGCGCCAGGAAGAGTACCGCGAGCCCTTCACACTGGGGTTGTTGACGACCTCGGGAAGCCTCGGGTTGCTGTTTCCCCCCAGCCTACCGGTAATTCTGTATGGCGTAATTTCACAAATCGATATTGCCGATATTTTCAAAGCCGCCCTGTTGCCCGGTATCATATTGGTTTCAGCGCTGTCACTCTATGCGTTGATTCATCGAAAATGTACCACTTCCACCAGAAAGACCGATTCCCATCGCAATACGACCAGCTGGCCACAAATAGCGGCGGCTTTCAAAGCCGGAATCTGGGAATGGCCGATTGTCCTGGTACTCGTCGTCGGCGTTTACGGGGGCTTTGTAACCATCGATGAAATCGCCGCCGTGATCCTGATCTATGTGGTTGTCGTGGCGTGCTTTATTCGCAAGGAGATCGCTTTACGGCGTCAGCTACCGGGGATTATGATCGAGAGTGCCATACTTTCCGGCGCCATAATCGTTATTTTGGGTTTTGCGCTCGGGTTCACCGGGTATTTGGTGGACGAACAGATTCCCAATCGCCTCCTGGGTTATCTGACGTCCCTGACCCAGAACAAGTACCTTTTCCTGGCCGGACTCAACCTTTTTCTACTGGCCGTCGGCTGCATAATGGATATATTTTCGGCCATTATTATCATCGTACCGATTATCGTTCCCATAGCTCTGACATACGGTGTTGACCCCGTGCATCTGTGCATCATCTTTCTGGTTAACCTCGAAATTGGCTATTCGACACCGCCGGTGGGCATCAATTTATTTATCGCTAGCTTAAAATTCAACAAACCCGTTGTACAGCTCTATAAAGCGTCTTTACCTTATCTGGCATTGCTTTTTATCCTGCTTCTGTTGATTACTTATGTGCCGCAGTTGAGCCTGGCCCTGGCACCGTAAGATCGTTTATTTTACCAAACTCTTTTCACAGGCCTTTATTCCCAATGATGGAACAGGGAGAAGAGATATTGTGGGTATCACCAAGATCATATTGCTGGTGATGGGTGTGGTACTGACACCGGTTTTCTCTCTAGCAGATACATCTTTTGGAACGTTTGACCGCCCAGACAGTACTTTTCGTTTTGAAATGCCGCTGGCAGCGGCGGCAAACGATCTGGCGAATGATATACCCGCGATAAAAGCCGAGCTTCAAGCCCTGTTCGGATGGATCCTACCCCAACGTCCTACCGTTGTTCTGGTCCAAACCAGAGAAACCTTCCGTCAATTGGCGCGGCATCCGTTGATCGCCGCATATGCCGTGCCGTCTGACAACCTGATCGTTATCGATTATGGTCGGCTCAACCGGCACCCTCTCCGAGGTAAAAGCCTTCTCAAACACGAAATGGTCCATCTTTACCTGCATGCGTATATCTCCGGCAACCGGATACCGAGATGGCTGGATGAGGGTGTGGCTCAATGGGCCAGTGACGGGGTGGCCGATTTGCTGGAGGAACCGCGACCGGCCATGCTGACAGAGGCGATTCTGTCCGGTTCGATAATACCGCTGGCGATCCTGGCGGAAGATTTCCCCACTGACGATCAAGCGCTGATATTAGCCTATGCCCAGAGCCGCAGCGTGGTAGGCTTCATCGCCGATACCTTCGGGGCGGATAAGATCGTAAAAATTCTTGGATACCTCAAGGAAGGTTCCGGAATAGAAGAATCCGTACACCGAAGCCTGTCGATTTCCATGCAGGAGTTAGAAAAACTGTGGATTTCCTCACAGGAGAGGCCGGCCGCTTTTATGGCACTGCTGGCGGGATACCTTTACGAGATCCTGTTCCTTGCGGCGGCTCTGTTGACAGTGATCGGCTTCGTTCGTTTTCGGATTAAAAAATACCGTTACCGTGATGAAGAGGACGATTTCTGATTCTCTGCCCGGTGGTATCGCCGACCTTGTAGCCGGAAGAAAAACGATGACACCACGGTTGAGACCGGGAAACAATACCGCCTGTTGCACGTCCACAACCTGCGATCAGATATATGGTTATATACTGGGCCTAAGAAATTTGAAAATGATAACAGTTGTGCGTTGATTTACGGGTGTTAATTACCTATATTTACATACGAAATGATGCGGATATGAGGGTGTCTTTTATCAATGAAAAAATGGTTGTACGTCCTTCTGGCTTTAATATACACACTGTTTCCATACGACCTGTTGCCGGATTTTATCACCGGTTTGGGTTGGGTGGATGACCTTATCGTATGGGGTCTACTGTTGCGGTTTCTCTATTTGCAGTATAATAGAACGCGGCCTGGCGAGCCGGACGGCACGACCACATTTCCTAAAGACAAGAACAAAAACAAAGAGACCTTTGAAAACGATGAAACGCACTCCGCCGATCGATTTGAGAGTAGCGATCCTTATACCGTACTAGGGGTCGACAGATCGGATAGTGAGGCCCACATTAAGAAAACCTACCGGGAACTGGTCAGCCGGTATCACCCCGACAAGGTCGCCCACCTCGGGGAAGAATTCAAGACACTTGCAGAAGAGCGGTTCAAACAGATACAGAATGCCTATCAAAAAATTTTACAATTATGACGTTGAAAAAAAAACCGCTGCCAGTCAAATTTGCCACTGAAAAAACTCTTGGAAAACTCACCAAATGGTTGCGCTTACTTGGGTTCGACACCTGCGAGGATCAAAGCCGAATAAATCATTCGGGAACGGCATCGGACCGTGAACGCTATCGACTCACCCGCACCCGCAAGCAGTACGAACAACTTAAGGGAAATAGATGCCTTTTCATTCAAGCCAACGAACCGGCCCAACAAATAAGGGAAGTTATCCGGGCGCTCGATATTTCAAAGAAAGATATCAATCCCTATTCTCGTTGCCTTGTTTGCAATACCCTTATCGAACCGGTCGATAGAAAAAGGGTGCGTTACGCCATCCCTGACTATGTTTGGGAGCATTGTGACAAATTCTGCCAATGTTGGCGCTGTCGGAAAATATATTGGGCCGGTAGCCACACCGAACGCGGCCTGAAATTGATCAAGATATTGTTTGAAGAACGATAACCCTATCCGTCACGCCATGGATACTAAATTAAAGGTAATTGCACTTGAGGGGCGATTGAAAAACTGTCGCAATGTCGTGACACTCGGCGTTAAAACCAATTTTTCGGAATACAGCGTCGGCGATCAGCAACGAATACGTGATGCGGACAAGATTTATTACCCATCGAATTTTTATGCAGAATTGTTCGATACCATCGGGAAAAGAACATTTCCGAGCTATCACACATATAAATTCGTACAGGACAAAATAAAACAGTCGGCGTTGTTCGCCTTGCTCGACATCCCCCATCCCCCCACGCGTGTTTATTACGGAAAGCGGCAGAAGACGAAGATACCCGACCAATTCGGCTTTCCACTTATTGCCAAGGTGCCGCGGGGATCGGCCTTGGGGCGGGGTGTTTTTTTGATACAAAATAAAGAGGAACTCGATACCTATCTTGAAAGGCCACATCCGGCATACATACAGGAATATCAGCGCATTGACCGTGACATCCGTGTGGTCGTCATCGGCAAACGGATCGCACATGCCTACTGGCGTATCAACCCGCCCCATGAATTCAGAAGCAATGTTGCCCTCGGCGGCCGAATTTCGCTTGATACAGTGCCAGAAACCGCTCTATCCTTGGCCCTGCATACGGCGCGAGAATGCGGTTGGGACGATGTCGGAATAGATATCTGCCTTGGAAACGGCCGTTTCATGGTCCTTGAAGCCAATATGAAGTATGGTAAAGAAGGTTTCCGAGCGGCCGGAATCAATTATACGGAGTTGATGGAGCGAATGATCGAAAATGGCGACATATGACACCCCCCACGCCGGCCCTTCACTGAGAGGCATCACCGCAGATCTGAATCGGCTTGAAAAAACGGTACTCTCTGCCGAAGCGACGCTGAATTCTGAAGGGCGGCGTCGGCGCGAGGAACCACTGCTCGAGGAAGGTTACCGACAGCCGTTTTCGATCGATGCCGACCGGATCCTGCATTCATTGGCCTATACCCGATATATCGATAAGACCCAAGTCTTCTACCTTATCGAAAACGATCATATCACCCACCGTGTATTGCATGTCCAGTTGGTTTCAAAAATTGCCCGTACAATCGGACGTTTTCTGAGCCTCAATGAGGATCTCATCGAAGCCATAGCGCTGGGACACGATATCGGTCACATTCCTTTCGGACACGACGGTGAACGGATACTTTCTCAGATCTGCCATGATAACGGCATTGGATATTTTCACCACAACGTGCAGAGCGTACAGTTCCTCGATCGGGTCGAGAGGAAGGGTAAAGGCTGGAACCTTTGCCAACAGACGCTTGACGGCATTCTGACCCACGACGGTGAGGTTCACAATATGCAGCTGACACCGCACCGCAAAAAGGATTTTGCAGACCTGGAGAAAGAGGCGCAATCCAAAATTAGAGACCCGGATACGTCCCTGATGCCGATGACCCTGGAAGGATGTGTGGTCCGGATGACGGACACCATCAGCTACATCGGCCGGGATATCGAGGATGCCATTCGTTTAGGTCTTGTAAAACGTTCGGAAATTCCCGCAAAATGCGTCCAGTTACTCGGGAACACCAATGGCACCATCGTCTTCAATCTTGTCTCGGACGTCATCAAAAGCAGCTACCAAAAGCAATACGTCACTTTCAGCCCCGAGGCCTCGGAGGCCCTGCTGGAGCTGAAAAATTTTAACCTCGAACACATTTACATGAACCCGAAAATTAAGACCCACCTGGGCACGATAAAAAGTTTGTTCGAATTACTGTATGACAGGTTCCTGACGGATCTTGAGAATAAAAATACAACCTCTGTCATCTTCAGCCAGTTCCTAAAAGACATGTCCCCGGCGTACTTGACCCAGCATACGAATTACGAGATTGTCCGGGATTTTATTGCCGGTATGACCGATCAGTATTTTCTGAGATTGTGCCCCGAGAATGTTCGGCCGAAACCGACGGTATGGTAGCTCGTGACGTTTCTTTGTCCGGATATCCCATTTGGCCGTATCTGCGAGAAGTTGATATGAAAATTATTACCGCTCAGAATCGATTCTATCGTGCCATGGGGCAGCCGACAGGTCTCAGGAAATTCAGAGTAGTGGTTAAGGAGACCGATCTTCAGATTCATTCCCAAAGGAACCTGACGGATCTAGCACTCGAACTGGTGGTCCAATACCGGGGATTCATTGAGGGATTCATACGGCGCAACCCGTTGTTTCTCGATTCCCTGGTTCCCGTATCGAATGACGAACCGGCTCCGGCCATCGTTCACGACATGATATTGGCTTCGTCCACGGCGGGTGTCGGTCCGATGGCAGCTGTCGCCGGTGCCATTGCCGCCAGCGTAGGTCACGAGCTTCTTTCTCATACCCCCCAGGTGATTGTAGAGAATGGCGGCGATATTTTTATCAAGACAGGCAGCCCCCTTGTTATGGGTATCTATGCGGGTTCTTCTCCGCTTAGCCTGCGTGTGGGTCTGAGGCTGGACAGTAGAAAGATGCCGATTGGTATCTGCACGTCCTCGGGGACGGTGGGGCATTCCAAGAGCACGGGCAATTCCGATGCCGTATGTATTGTTTCTCCCAACTGTGCTTTGGCTGATGCCGCGGCAACGGCCATTGGAAACTGCGTACGCACGGCTGACGACATCCCGAAGGCTATCGAATACGGACGAACGATAGATGGGGTGACCGGAATGGTGATCATCCTTGGCGATCGAATCGGCTGCTGGGGTGACGTGACGCTTGAACCGCTAAAGCCAAAAAAAGGTTGAGTTTTGAGTCCAAAGAGCATAATCTCTTTGATTAATTCAAATTATAGCGGATGGAGATCAATATGAAAAAGGTTAAAATGGCTGTCTGGGTGCTCATTATTGCGTTCGTTATCGTTTTGATCTACCAAAATCAGGAGTTTTTTTTAAAGACCAAGCAGACTCTGAGCCTCAACCTGATATTCGCTGAATACAAAACCCCAGAACTGGAAATTGTTTATTTCAGCGGAATCTGTTTTCTGGCCGGATTGCTTCTGGGATTTTACTTCCTTACCGCCCACGGTTTGAAGACGAGAAAGAAGACAAAAATTCTCAATGCCCAGGTGACCGAACATACTGAAAAGATCGCTTCCCTCGAGAGTGAACTGGGCACCATCAAAGGGGCTCCGGTGCCCGAGGCCCTGCCGACTGCGGACCCGGACGCCAAAACAGTCGTCATCAATCCGGACGATTCTGAAATAAAACAGTAAAAACCGGATTGGATGCCGAGAGACAGACCCGTCGGCAACACGTCCTGCCGCTATCAAGCAGAATTTAATCATCCATGAGCCCACCGAAAACCACCCCCATGATGAATCAGTATCTGTCCATCAAGGGGCAGTATCCCGACGCTATTTTGTTCTACAGGATGGGTGATTTCTATGAAATGTTCTTCGAAGATGCCGAAAGAGCGGCTGGCATTCTAGAAATCACATTAACATCGCGCAACAAAAAAGACGACTCACCGATCCCGATGTGCGGTGTGCCTCATAAGGCCGCCAAGGGCTACATCGCACGTTTACTCGACGCGGGACTCAAAGTTGCCGTCTGTGATCAGGTCGAAGATCCGGCAGTCGCCAAAGGTTTGGTCAAGAGGGAAGTCGTTCGGGTGATCACGCCGGGCATGCTTGTCGAAAACGAGTTTTTGGATGAAAAGACGCATAATTTTATTCTGGCCGTAGCCCGAGATTCCGAGGTTCTTGGGTTGGCCAGCCTGGATCTGTCAACCGGTACTTTCCGGCTCACTGAATCCGGAAAATTTGACCTGGTGATCGCCGAGAGCCTCAGAATATCGCCCAGTGAAATCGTGTTGCCCGAATCTTTGAAGACGGACAGAAGTTTCACCGTTTTCATGGAAACGATGGGAGAACGGTCCCTATCTTTTATGCCCGACACCAACTTTGGCTATCGATCTTGCCGGGAAGGGTTGTTGCAGCAATTCGGTACCGTATCGCTGGAAGGATTTGGATGCGAAAATTTACGGTCTGGCGTCCGGGCGGCCGGTGCTCTTCTGGCTTACGTGCAGGAGACACAGAAACAATCAGTGCAGCATATCGGTGGTATTGAAACCTATTTTCTTGATCAATACCTGTGGATCGATGATTTGAGCTGCAGAAATCTCGAACTGATAAGCAACATACGGTCCGGATCGCAACGGGGTACCTTGCTCAACGTGCTCGATCGGACGCTGACCGCCATGGGCGGACGGTTGTTGAAAAAATGGTTGCGCTACCCCTCCATCGATGCCGTTGAAATCAATACGCGTTTGGATGCCGTTGCGGAGGGGAAAAAAGCTCAGGGCATTCGCAAAAAACTACAGAACGTTCTAAAGTCAGTCGCCGATATGGAGCGGCTGTGCAGCAAGATCACCATGGGACATTGTAATGCCAGAGATTTTTTGGCCCTGAAGCGTTCACTGCAAACGTTACCGGAAATCGAGTCACTTGCCGGTCAGCTCGAGGCAACACTTTTTGAATCGGGGCAAGACTGGGGTCCCCATATTCATCTGGCGGAGAGAATCGAAGCTGCGATTCGTGACGATGCACCATTGACCGTCAATGAAGGCGGGATGATCAAGACCGGCTATCATGCCGAGCTGGATGAACTGGTGCGCATCAGCCGTGACGGTAAAGGCTGGTTGACACGACTGGAGGTACAGGAGAGGGAAGCGACGGGGATTTCCGCGCTAAAGGTCCGCTACAACAAGGTGTTCGGATATTTCATCGAAGTGCCCAAATCACGTATTGAAAACGTCCCCCCCAATTATGTCCGCAAACAGACCCTTGTCAATGCAGAGAGATACATTACGGATGAGCTTAAAAAATTTGAAACGAAGGTCTTGAATGCCGAGGATCAACGGGCGGCTCTTGAATACGAGATTTTTCAGGAGATGCGGACAGAGGTCATCCACCTCAATGCCAGTATACAGAAAACGGCCGGCTTTATTGCCCGGTTGGATTGCCTATTGAACCTGGCCGAAATTGCCGACCAGAATGGCTACTGCCGTCCGGCTATCAATGTCGACGGCGGAATAGACATTACCGATGGGCGTCACCCCGTCATCGAAAAAATGATCACCGGGGAAAGATTTGTTCCCAATAGCATACAGCTCGACAACTTTGAGAATCAGGTGATGATAATTACCGGCCCTAACATGGCCGGAAAGTCGACCGTGCTGCGGCAAGTGGCGCTGCTTGTTTTAATGGCTCATATGGGCAGTTTCGTGCCGGCCAGCAAAGCCTCGATTTGTTTGACAGACAGGATTTTCACCCGCGTCGGCGCTCTCGACAACCTGTCCCAGGGCCAGAGCACTTTCATGGTTGAAATGCAGGAAACAGCGAACATTCTTAACAACGCCACGGGTATGAGCCTTGTGATAATGGATGAGATCGGCCGAGGGACAAGCACCTTTGACGGGCTCAGCATTGCCTGGGCCGTCGCGGAGCATTTGCACGATTTGGGAGGAGGCAGGGGTGTCAAAACCCTTTTCGCGACCCATTATCACGAATTGACAGACCTGGCGCAGTTTTTACCACGCGTCAAAAATTTCAATATTGCCGTCAAGGAATGGAATGATGAGATTATTTTTTTACGCAAACTGGTCGAAGGCGGAACAAACCGGAGCTACGGCATCCAAGTCGCGCGCCTTGCCGGCGTCCCCAATACGGTTGTGAAAAAAGCCAAAAAAGTCCTGGCCGGGATTGAAAGCGGCAATTCATCTATAGCCCCGTCCCCAGGGCTTCCGGTCGGCCGGTTGAATTCCAAGAATGAAGCGGTGCAACTGGGATTGTTCCGTGGCCCCGCAAGTGGTGTTTTAGCAATGTTGAACCGTATCGATATAACGCGGATGACCCCGGTTGACGCATTGAACTGTCTCGACAGACTCTGTGAACTTGCCAAAGAAGGACCCCGATAGCCGAGTGTCGCACGAATGAAGAAAAACAGTCTTACGATATTATGCATCATAGGGTTGTTGGTACTGTACCCGCCACTTCTGTCGCAAGGTGCGACGAGCAGTCCTCGAGAAAAGTATATCAGCGCCGAAGCCTGCTACAAAAAACTGCGCCATGATCCGTCCAAACAGAAATTCCGCTCTTACTGGATGAACTGCATCGGTAAATTCCAAGAGGTTTATCGCCAAGATCCTGAAGGTCCGTGGGCGGCAGCCGGACTCTACATGACCGGTAAACTCTATCATAAACTGTACAAACAGTCGGGGCGTTCAACCGACCACCAGGAAGCGATCAATAACTTTGAACAAATATTGCGGCGTTTCCCCCAGAGCAAGTATACTGGCCGTGCTCAGGAAGCCATTTCCGCCATTCAAGTTGAGAATAAGGGCGCTTCTGCCGGCGGCCTCGTAAAGAAGTCACGGACCAAATCGGATGGCGACATTAAAAAGGGGTTTGATCGCGCCATGGCGTGCTATGATAACCTACGCGACACGCCCAGGCGTCAAAAGTACAGGGACGCTTGGCTCCTCTGTATCGAAAAGTTTGACAATACGTACCTCAAAGATCCTGCCGGAGACAGGGCCGCCGCCAGTTTATATATGACCGGCACTATCTATTACGAACTCTACCAACGATCATTTAACAGTGACGATCGACAGAAGGCATTGGAACGTTTGCAGCGTGTGGTTACACAGTATCCAGAGGATGAATACAGCGCAAAGGCCCTATCGACTATCCGGGAAATAAGCGGTGACGGCACGGTTATGGTGGGTGTCGAACCCAAAAACACGAACTCAAAGATGAAGAATTCACAACCGGGGAGTGCCGCTGTCATTACAGGGATGCGTTTCTGGTCAAATCCGAATTATACGCGGCTTGTGATCGACGCCGATCAGGAAACGAAATTTGAATACCACCTTCTCAACAAGGACCCGTCGGCCGATAAACCGCAACGACTTTACGTGGATTTACATAACAGCCGCCTGAGCTCAGGGCTGGATAAAATCATCCCCATAAACGACGATTTGCTCAGGCACGCCCGGGCCGGTCAATACACGCCGGAAATGGTGCGTGTCGTGGTCGATATCAAGTCCCTTGCGAGCTACGAGGTATTTTCACTCAGGGAACCGTTCCGGATTGTGATGGACATCAAAGGCGGAGATGGCACATTCGAAACCTCCACCGGATCTAAAACGGGAAAGGGCAAAATAAAAATCGATCCGAAACGGTCAACCAGCGACATTGCCAAACAGCTTTCGCTTGGTGTCCGGCGCATTGTGATCGATCCGGGGCACGGCGGAAAAGATTATGGCGCACCGGGTTGCATCAAAGGGGTCCATGAAAAGCACATTACCCTGCAGATCGCAAAACGGCTCGCCGCAAAACTGAAAAGGGCACTCAAGTGCGAAGTGATTCTGACCCGCACCAAGGACCAGTATCTGACCCTGGAAGAACGGACTGCTTTTGCCAATACCAAGGATGCCGACCTGTTCATATCGATCCATACCAACGCCAGCAGGGATCAACGGGCTTACGGTATCTCGACCTATTTTTTAAACCTTGCCGATGACGATGAGGCCAAGCGGGTCGCGGCCATGGAAAATGCCACATCAACAAACAACATCAGCGACCTTGAGAAGATTCTTTTTTCACTCATGCACTATTCCAAAATAAATGAATCAAGCCGTCTTGCGACGACCGTTCAGGATACCATGACCGGTCATCTGCAGCGGAAAGGGTATTCTCGGATCAAAAGCAAGGGTGTTAAGCAGGCTCCCTTCTATGTTCTGTTGGGTGCCCAGATGCCGTCAATTCTTGTCGAAACATCCTTTATCAGTAATCCCCGCGAGTGTAAGCGACTGATGAATTCGAAATACCAGGATCGTATCTGTGAAGGTATCTTACAGGGCATCATGAAATATATTAAAGATACCAATCCCACGGCCTTTATCGAAGAACGACCGAATGGGGGTACCAAAAGTTGACGACGTCGGACAGCCAACGCATCGCTGGGACGGTGGGATTCCGGTCGTATCCCTCAGAATCGGTTGCTGAAACTATCGATACCCCATCCGGCAATTAATCATGCCATATCGTCCATGACGGAACCACGCCTCACCGTTCCGGCCGCGCCGGCCTTTGACCCGCACTTTGCACTGCTATTGGGTGTTTTTGCTGTGTCAACCGGTGCCATTTTTGCCCGACTGGCAAGCGAAGCCCCGGCATTGGTCATTGCTGCTTACCGTGTTGGGATAGCCAGTCTCATTATCGCTCCGTTGGCTTGGCTGAAGGTGCGGCGGGAAATGCTTTCACTCTCGAGACGCGATCTGGGTCTTGCGTTATTGTCAGGGCTGTTTCTTGCGCTTCACTTCGGGACTTGGATTTACTCTTTGAAGTATACTTCCGTCGCCAACAGTGTCGTACTGGTCAATACCAATCCTCTGTGGGTCGGATTGCTGACGCCGCTGATAACGAAAGAGCGCATGAAAACCGGTGTCATTGTCGGCATACTTCTCAGTGTCAGTGGGGGAGTTATCATCGGTGCCGGTGATTTTGCCAGCGGCGGAAAGGCCTTGTGGGGGGATGCTCTGGCACTGGCCGGAAGCCTCTGTGCGGCCGGATATTTACTGTTAGGGCGCAGCCTGCGGCGCAGATTATCCGTATTGGCATACATTGGTCTTTGCTATACCGGTGCCGCTATTTTTCTGTGGACCTTGGTTCTAGGCCTGGGATTGCCGATCAGCGGTTTTTCCAGCCAAACCTACACCTGGTTTATCGCTATGGCACTGGTCAGCCAGTTGATCGGACATTCCAGCTACAACTGGGCTTTGAAGTGGTTCAGTGCGAGTTTGATCGCGGTAAGCCTGCTTGGAGAACCCATTATAGGCACACTCCTCGCTTACGTTCTCTTTAACGAGGGTTTGACTGTTTTGAAGCTGTTCGGCGGGGGACTGATTCTACTGGCAATCTACATTACATCGGCGAGTGAAAAACAGTCCGAATGATGCCACAGTGTGCTCCAGTAGGCTTTCGATTTGACAAAACCACTACATTTCATTATCCATTTTTATTTAATGAACGCGCACTTGTCCCGAAAATCGAGAAACAGGCCAATCATCATAATTTAACTGGAGGCATCCATGGAATTCAGCAACATTATTCTGGTGATCGATTCCGGAATTGCAACCGTCACTTTCAAACGACCCAAGGCGATGAACGCGTTGAATCTCGCGCTGCTCAAGGAGTTTGGCCAGGCACTTGATGAGATCGCCCTGGATGAATCCATCCGGGCGTTAATCTTGACCGGGGCCGGCGAGAAAGCATTTATTGCCGGGGCCGATATCGGTGAATTGGCAACATTCAATACGCTACAGGCCAAAATATTTTCTCAAGCAGGCCATGAGGTTATCAACCGCCTGCAGGAAATTCCGATCCCTGTCATCGCCGCAGTTAACGGTTATGCACTAGGTGGCGGATCAGAAGTGGCGTTGGCCTGTGACTTCATCTATGCGTCTACCAATGCGATGTTCGGTTTGCCAGAGATCAGTCTGGGTCTTATACCTGGTTTCGGCGGTACTCAACGTTTACCGAGACTGATCGGCAGGAACCGCGCCAAAGAGATGATATTCACAGGCAAGATGATCAGCGCGGAAGAAGCTGAGAAAATTGGTTTAGTTAACCGGGTCTGTGCGCCTGAAACCTTGTTGAATGAGGTACTGAAAACAGCTCGAACCATCACCGACAAAGGGAAGGTGTCTCTGCGTGCGGCGAAGGAGGCCATAAATGCCGGGGTTGATAGCGACCTTGTCACCGGTTGTCGCATCGAAATCGATGCCTTCGCTTTGTGCATGGCCAGCGAAGATGCCCGAGAAGGAACCCGGGCGTTCCTTGAAAAGAGGCCGCCGCAGTTTAAAGGGCCGTTGAAGTGAATTTCATAAATGAGATGATCGGCTTATTTTGCCCGGTGGCATCATGTCATGAAACCCCAATGCATCCCAGCGGATAATGCTATCAGCCGAAAAGCAGGTCAATGTGAAACAGGAGTCTCAAAATAAGGCACGGTTGCAGGTCGCATGGGGAGTTGCACTGGTGCTGGCGGGTATCGGTGTCATCTACCGGATTCCGCAGGTGATGCCGAAGATTACCCAAATCGATCAGTTTGCCGCTGCCTCCGGATTTGTCTATTTTTGTTTTTACATGATGGCTGTGATCCTGATAGCAGGCGGTGGGAAAAAAATTTATACTCATTTTAAAATCCTGTCCAAAGAAAATCCGGACGACCGATCATAACTGCAAGGGGTAGACGTGGCTTGGACGGTAGAGGTTTGTTCAGCGTTTCAAGTGCATCATTCTCAAGTACACCCGGGCAACAGGGCGCTAATGGTTTCGGTGCATTCCTTTGACCCGGTTGATATCTCCGGCAGTGGGACAATCTGATAAATCCCTTTAAAGACGCTTTCGTTAAGCGTACGCGTCGAAACCATCGTTCCTGATCACCCGGCAATCAGGACAGCAAAGCAATCCTTTTACGGCCATAAAAGGTCAAAGGAAAGGTCATGAACTCTCGACAAGGCGCCGTCATTCTCATGGGCTCCGGGGAACTTACGGCCACAATGGTTGAAGTTCACAAGGAGCAACTGAAAAGGATCGGGACATCGCCGAAAGCGGTTTTTCTGGATACGCCGGCCGGTTTTCAACTCAATGTGGCACAGATCTGCCGCAGAGCAACGGATTATTTCGAAAATCATCTTGGTTATCCCCTGACGATCGCTTCTTTCAGATCAGCGAAAGATATAACTGGTTTTGATGCCGAAACAGCGTATCATCAGTTGCGCGAGGCCGATTATATTTTGATTGGCCCCGGTAGCCCGACGTACACTATTCGCCAGCTTCAAGCGTCGCCAATTCCTGGAATCCTGGCGAACAGGGTTCGCAGTGGCGGTTGCCTGGTGGCGGCCAGTGCGGCCGCTCTCACTATGGGCCGCTTGACCTTGCCGGTCTATGAAATCTACAAAGTCGGCCAGGACCTTCACTGGGTGGACGGAACGGACATCCTTGGTGCCTTGGGCTTTAACCTGGTTGTTGTGCCGCATTGGAACAATGCCGAAGGAGGAACCCATGATACCCGGTTTTGCTTTATGGGTGAATTACGCTTCAATAGTCTGGCCGCAATGCTACCCGAAGACGTGACGATTATCGGCATCGATGAACACACATCTTGCACTTTAGACCTTGAACCATTTGAAGCCAGGGTCCAGGGACTCGGAAAGGTTTTACTCCGCCAAGGTGACCGTGAAATGGTCTTCGAGAAGGGAGATCGATTTCCTTTAGATTTCATCAAAGATCCGTTAATTTCCGGCGAGCGAACGAAAGCATCACCGAAAAATCAAAAGACACGACCGACGGAAACCAAATATTCGGAGTCTCGATTCTGGGATACCATACATTCACTCCGGGAAACTTTTCTTACCGGTATCGAGCA
Organism: uncultured delta proteobacterium; assembly: GCA_963848135.1. GTDB lineage: Bacteria > Desulfobacterota > Desulfobacteria > Desulfobacterales > SG8-13 > JARFQH01. Next base: position 304,157 of record CAWKCK010000002.1, on the reverse strand, counting down.
GGATGACCCCAAAAGAATCGTCAACGCCCTGCTGGAATTGGATCGAATCCTTTGGCAGGCCCAGGAGGATTTGGAAAGCGAGGAATTCATTTCCCAGGGCCGGGAAACACTGCGGGATTTAATCGTTCTGCTCGGGCCGAAATTACAACCAGCGCCCTCAGACCCGGTCGCCGTATTGATTCCGATGATTAATGAACTGATCGCCTTGCGGAACTCTTTCCGGCAAAACAGGCAATGGGCGGCGGCGGATGCCGTCCGCACCGGTCTGGAGCGAATCGGGCTGGTTATCGAAGATACACCAGACGGGGCCCGCTGGCGATCAGCAGACGCGGAACCCCACCGCCCGTAAAGGTGTTCAGAATATGCTCAATCATCCATCATTTGACGTGTTGATCGTTGCTGAAGACGATGGTGCCGCATGGGCGCCATTAAAAACGTACTTGCAAAACATGGTGCATATACGCGTGTCTGTCCGGGCGGACTTGCCCAAGGGACTGAACGACGCCAACGCTGTGATAAGCGTCGGAATGACGTTAAACCAGGCCGAACAAGAAACACTACGGGATTACGTTCGGACTGGCGGTGGTTGGCTGGTTTTGAACCCGGATGGTAAAATATCCCTTCCAGACATTTTTGGAGTGCATATCGGTCCACCGGGTCCTCATACGGAATTGCGGGTGCTTTTCAGCGACCCGGAGCACCAGATGGCGGCGCGTCTGCCGGATGCGGTATACCTCATGGGCACCCACCGTCCTGTGAAATGCCTGAAAAACGATGCGGAAGTGCTGCTCTATGCCGATTGGAACTACAGTCACAATCCGGTGTTGGTGCGGCGGCGGTCTGGCGACGGCACCGTGGCGGTAACCACCATGACCGCTTACGAGCATCCAACATTTCAACGCATCCTCTATCGATTGATACGTGAACTGGCAGGCGCTTTTGAAACGAAGAGAACTCTGGGAATCGGCATTCTCGGGTATGCGCCATCAGTTGGACAACTTCACGGGCTAGGTGCGGAGAAGACGGCCGGTTTGGATTTGAAAGCGGTCTGCGATCTAAATCCCCATCGGCGGGCTCAAGCGCAAATCGATTTTGCAGGACTCAACGTTTACGATAACGCCGAAGCCTTTGGGAGCGATCCCGAAGTGGACCTGGTCATCGTGGCCACGCCGCCTAACACCCACGCAGATCTATCCATTAAAATGATGGCCTCGGGCAAGCATGTCGTATGTGAAAAACCGCTGGCCCTCAGCCGGAAAGAAACGGATGCAATGTCACAAACGGCCGATAACGGAAAGCTCTACCTCGGATGCCATCAGAACCGGCGTTGGGACGTTGACTACCTAACCATAAAAGACGCATTGAAAAAGGATTTGATCGGTGAACTTTTTTACATGGAAACATTTATCGGTGGATTCTCACATCCTTGTGGATATTGGCACTCGCATGCCCCGATATCTGGCGGCACAACTTACGACTGGGGAGCACATTATCTTGACTGGGTGGTCAGTCTGATTCCGGAACCGGTGGCATCGGTCAGCGCATCCCGTCACAAACGCGTCTGGCACGATGTCACCAATGCTGATCAGGAACGGATTGTCATCCGCTTTACCAGCGGGAAAGAGGCCGAATTCATGCATTCAGACATTGCGGCCGTGCGCAAGCCTAAGTGGTACCTTTTAGGGACAAAAGGGGCCATCATTGGAAATTGGCGCGATGTGGATTCATATAGCACCGATCCGCTGCACTACTACCAGAAGGACAGCATACCGCCTACCGAGATGACACCGGAATTGCGACTCTACCGCCGCCATTCGACGGGCCAAATTGTTCGCCAGAACATGGCTCAGCCTGAACGGCAACACTATCAGTTTCATTGCAACCTTGCCGATCACATCCTTTTGGGAGAACCCGTTGCTGCGCCTTTAACGGACTCTGTTCGTGTGGTGGCGATTTTGGAGGCTGCGGTCAAATCGGCCGCCGCTGGAGGCCGGATGGAGGGGGTCGATGACTGAACCCATCCGCTGGGGTGTCATGGGTAATGCCACGATCGCCCGTGTGTGCGTTATTCCAGCGATTCAGAAATCTCGCAACGGTGTTGTTCACGCACTGGCGTCGCGGTCACCGGCGACTGCTCGGGATGTCGCCCGTAAGTATGGGATACCGTACTTTTACGAAGGTTACAAAGCTCTGCTGGCGGATCGAAATGTCGATGCTGTTTACCTTCCCCTACCGAACCATCTGCACCTTCCTTGGACACTCAATTGTTTAAAAGCGGGTAAGCCGGTATTGTGCGAAAAACCGTTAGCCTGCAATGCTCTGGAAGCCGAAGAAATGATACGTAGCGCTGCCGCATCAAATCTGTTGCTCATGGAGGCGTTGATGTATCGTTTTCATCCCCGCAGTCGGCGAATCAAGCAGCTGATCAGCGCCGGCAGCATCGGTGATCCTCGTCTGGTACGAACAGCGTTCTGTTATCGTATGGACAGTAAAGTGATAGCAGAGGGCACCAATTTTCGTCTCAAACCGGAAACCGGTGGAGGAGCCCTTCTGGATGTCGGTTGCTACGGTGTCAGCCTGGCCCGGTGGCTTTTCGAAGGCGAACCCACCCATGTACAGGCCCAGGCGGTATTTAACTCTGCCGGAGTGGACATACACCTGGTAGGGAACTTGGTTTTTCCCAATAGTGCCATGGGATGTCTGGAAGTCAGTTTCGATTCGGCACTTCAGCAGACTTACAGCGTTATTGGGCGTGATGGTGCCATTGAGCTGCCTCACAATGCTTTTATTCCCTGGGAAAAGGATGCGCTTTACTGGTTGCGAGGACCAGCCGAGGAGTACGGAGAGGAAATTGTCGTTGCCGGTGTTGACGAATACCAGCTGATGGTCGAACATTTTGCGGATGTCATCAGAGAAAGGATTGAACCGGCATATCCGGTCACTGACAGTATGGCCAACATGCGAGTACTGGACGCGCTGGCAGAAGCGGCAAGGAGCGGGAAAACCGCTGCGCTGCGTCGGACCGACGAATGCGAGTGACCCCATTTCGGTTCTGAATTCACCAGCAAGAATCAAAAAGAATGCCGCATAGCACACATACCTATGTCACATTGAAGAAAATTCCTGAAATAGGCCGGTTAACCAGCGGCCCAGATCACATCACGGAAGAAACTCTCGACAGCCTTACGAGACTCTGGGCCGATCATGACAATCGTCTCCCTTGGCATTGCTTGTTTGTGTCTCCGCCGTGGCTGAAGGCGTGGATAGACCGCTTCAACGGCACGGCAATCCCTTATTTGAGAGCTGTAAGGGTCGCGGATGACGTTGTCGGCGTTGCGGCGCTGATGATCGATCACAATTGCCATTGCGCCTCATTTGCGGGGGACACATCGGTTTGTGATTATCTGGATTTTGTGATTGCACCCGGAAGGGAAACAGATTTTTTTGCATGCCTGGTAAGGGATCTTCGCCGCCAAAGCGTCCAATATTTGCGGTTGGAACACGTCCGGTCCGACTCGTCCATCCTGACGGTTTTTAAGGACATGGCTGTAAACCTGGGATGCCAGATCTCATCCCAGGCTCAAGATGTGAGCTTGGCTCTTAAGCTTCCAGATACTTGGGATAAATATCTCCTGCAGTTGCCGGCAAAGCAAAGGCACGAAATCCGGCGAAAACTCAGACGACTTTACGAAGCCGGCATCGTTTCATATGTCTTGGCTGATAAACCTGTGGATACCGGCAGGGTAATGGATATCTTTCTAAAACTTTTCCGACAAAATCACCCGCACAAGGCCGCATTCATGACCCATCAGATGACCGGATTTTTTCGTGCTTTGGCGAAGGGGTTGGCAGAAAATGGCATGCTCAAACTTTTCACGCTCAAGATCGATGCGGTTCCTGCTGCTGTGGTGATGTGTATTGACTTCCGATCAACGCGATATCTCTACAATAACGCCTATGATCAACAATTCAGTCGTTTGAGCGTCGGGTTTTTGAGTAAGGTCCTCAGTCTCAAAGACGGGATTCAGTCCGGGTTGAAGGCGTATGATTTTCTGAAAGGCGGTGAAATCTACAAGAAGAGATTGGGAGGCAGACCGCTTCAGCTGTATAATTGCCGGGTCGATCTGGACTGAATGCGCCATGGCCGGACGAATACCGAAAAAAAACCATTCATCACCGAAAAATTCCCTCAGCATTGCCATGCTCAGCCTTCACTCGAGTCCGATCGGAAAATTGGGCACACGGGATACGGGCGGCATGAGTGTATATATCCGGGATGTTGCGCTGGAACTGGGGCGATTGGGACACTCGGTAGATATCTATACCGGCCGGACAGGGGGGGCTGAGGAAGCGATCATATCGCTGGGGAAAAATGTCAATCTAATTCGATTAAGCAGCGGCGGCGGACGTAAAACCCCAGCAGCATTTTATCGACAAGTGCCGATTTTTTTCAAGGAAATGGAAACTTTTCGGAACCGGCACTCGATCGGTTACGATGTGATTCATAGCCATTACTGGTTGTCCGGATGTCTCGGCAAGATGGCGCAGGAGCACTGGGAAAAACCGCATGTGATTACCTTTCACACCTTGGCCGCTATGAAGAACAGTATCGGCATCGGCAAGCCGGAACCGGTTATTCGTCTCGCAACGGAGAGACAACTGGTTCACGAATGCCATCGGATTATTTCCGCAACAGAAAGGGAGAAAGAACAACTCAAGCGCTTCTATGATGCCGCACCGGAAAAGGTGGCGATTGTCCCCTGCGGCGTCGATTTGGAAGTGTTTCGGCCGAGGGATACGTTTGCGGCCCGGCAGGCACTCGGTTATGCGCGCGGGGATTCGATTTTGCTCTATGTCGGTCGTTTCGAACCGCTCAAGGGGATTGACCGCCTGTTAGAGGCCGTGGCCATTTTAATGCGACGGCAAAACGTCCAGGTAATCATTGTCGGCGGAGACGGGCCCCGAACTGCTGAAGAAAGACGCCTGCGAAAGGTCGTCCGTGCTTTAGAACTGCAGGAATATGTCAAATTCGCAGGACGGGTCGAACGGGAACATCTGCCGATCTATTACAGCGCTGCAGACCTACTGGTTGTCCCCTCCCGATATGAAAGTTTCGGTTTGGTTGTGCTCGAAGCCCTCGCCTGTGGAACGCCGGTAGTTTCCACACCGGTAGGTGCTGCCGATAGTCTTCTCACAAATGATCGCAACGGATACATTGTGAATGCTGCCGGTTCAGAGTCCCTGGCGGCGGGTATTGGAAGGCTCCTTTTTACTCCCGAAACCGGACAGACACCTGGGGCCCGCAACGAGATCCGCGCTACAGTCCACCAGTATGGATGGCCGGCTGTTGCCGCGGCGCTATCAGAAGAATACACTCGCATTTGCAACTCAGGAGGTATGACATGAGAGAGGGAATGGATGAAATCGATGCTGTGGTCATTTCGCCCCATCCGGATGATGCCGAATTCGGGGCGGCTGGAACGGTTGCAAACTGGACCAGGACCGGCAGACGCGTGGTGTATGTTGTTTGCACGACGGGAGACAAAGGAACCACTGATCGCAGTTTGTCTTCTCAAGATCTGACTGAAATTCGGAAACAAGAACAAAAAGCCGCTGCCGCTCTATTAGGAGTTGAACGACTGGAATTCCTTGGATTTCCCGATCAGGCGTTGGAAGACACGACGAAATTTCGCAAAGAAATCGTCCGAATTATCCGAAAATACCGTCCCCGGACGGTGACGACCACAGATCCCTACCGCCGCTACATCTGGCATCGTGACCACCGAATTACCGGACAGGTCGTTATGGACGCTGTATTTCCATACGCCAGGGATCATCTGGCTTACCCGGACATGTTGGCTGAAGGTTTGGAACCCCATAAAGTTCGAGAGTTGCTTTTCTGGGCAGCAGAAGACGTGAACTACCGGTCCGATATCACGGATACCTTTGATATCAAACTGGCCGCGCTGCGATGCCATGCCAGCCAGGTCATAGAACTCGGCATTGCCGATTTAGAATCATGGCTTCGGCAGCGTTGTCGTGAAATGGCCAAGGACGAGCCCTTCGAATTGGCCGAAGCCTTTCACCGCGTCATTCTTCCTGTCTGAATATCATGGCGTCAGACCGCCGGACCCGCCGCTCTTCTGAACTTGTCAACTTGTTCCTGATAGTAGGCGTGGTTGTCCCGCGCCAACCGCTGGGCGCGCAGCGCCGCTTCGAGAGCTTTGGGATAAATACCGTTGATGTAATAGGCTTCGGCCAATGTGTCCAGGATGTGAGGTTCCTCAATGATGGCGGCGGCCGCCATTGCCAAAGTCAAAGCCCTTTGCGGATTGCGGAAACGGGGGTTCTCCGCAGTGGCATACAGCCAGGCCAGGTTGTTGAGGACGTGGGGGTTATTGGGGTTGATTTTCAGTGAGGTTTCGTAAGCCTGCCTTACACCGTCAAAGTTGCCTGTTTCGTAATAGAGGTCGCCGAGTGTTTTGTGCAGGTTCGGGTTGAGAGGATGTTTTTCGATTTCCCTGAGAATGAGCTTTTCAAAGAAATGCGTGCTCAACTGCTTTCCGGTTTCACCAAAATTGAGCGAATACCCCACTGCTCCCACGAGAACAAGACCGGCAACAAACATGGAAATGCTTTTTTTGACTTTACGATCGTGGCGGTTGACAGTGGCGCGATCGGCTTCGCAATTGTTCAGATATCTGATGCGCTCTGAGATACTGAAATGATGCCAGTTGGGACGGTCCGGAGGTTGTCCGCTTGTAAAGGCGATTTTTTCCAGCGTCGTTATGAGCGGTCGTGCCGTGTCAAACAAAGCATATACGTAGCCGTCTGCCTGGCGCTCGAAGTTACGCATGAAGTATCCGAATAAGAAACGAAAATAGATTAAGAAAATGAATACCATGCTGACGCTCAGAAAAATTGATGTCATGGTCACTGGGTTAAACCCGAATCGGGTGAAGAATTCAAACATCGGTTCGGCATAGATCACGGCATAGACGATCAAGTCGTAGGTAGCGTATGTGATGATCATAAAACCGGCAAAAAAGATCAGATAAAAAACGAGATGGTGGCGTTTGATGTGGCCGATTTCGTGTGCGATGACCGCATCGATTTCATCCGGTTCCAATTGACGCAAAAGGGCATGGGTTACAAGGATGTAGCGAAAATACTTCACAAGGCCCATGACTCCGGCGGTTATCATTCGTCCACCGAAGATCGGCCAGTAAAGGATATTGTTATACTCAAGTTCAGCCCTGTGGCAGAGGGATTCGATACGTTTTCGGTTTATGCCGTTCTCCATTGGCCGGCAGCGCCAGAACTTCTGAATCATCGTCGGCCCGATAACGGCAACAATGACCAAAAAAAATAAAAAGTACACAACGGAGCCCTCCGTCGTGGCCAACAGTTTTTGCAGCCGAATCAAGGGCAGGGCATTGATGAGGTCGGTGATGCCCGAAAGGACAAGCCACGGAAGCAATACAGGTATCGAGAAAGAGATTTGTGACCACACGTAGGACGCGCGCGATATGTCCGAGGCATAGAAATGCCGGTAGGTGTCGTAAGCGCAGGACCAAACGATGGCCAGAGAGGAAATGAACAGGGCCAGAAACAGTAAAGCCATAAAGGTTGGCCATTTGGAAAAAACCGGTAGTGGGGCTAAAAATGAAGGTAAATTCAATCCGTAGATATCGATGGCAAAGAGTATGATCGCCAAAATCGACAGCCGGGTGAGAAGGGTGTCAAATCCATGGCCGAGGTTGACAAAATTTTCTCTGCTGGTACGGCGAACCAAACGCCTGAACAGGGCCCAACACAAGTAAGCAAACAGGAAATGCACACCGATAAAGTAAAAGGCCGTATTGAGCGGTGAAAAATTGGCCTCCGCCACAGGTTGATAGGTGGAATATATGAGTAGAACGATGATAAAGTAGATAAAATTTGCAAACATGATGTCAGCTGAAAGGACGGGTTCAAGAATCGGTTCAATCGCAGAAAAACCCGGCGGTAATTACCGGGTGCGGATGTACCTGAGAGCCGTTTTCATTTCTTGTCCGGGTTCGCGACGTGCGGCTTGAAAAATCTTTCTTTTTCACTGTAGATGCAGCCGCAATAGGGTTGGCGGTACATATCCAACCGCCTGGATTCATCCACACCCGCTTTCCAGCCCGATCGAAAATCGTGGTAGTAAAAAGGGATGCCGACGGATTCACCAACAGCCTCGCCAATCGACCGGATAAGATCATGGTTCTGAAATTTGCTATAGAGCAGTGTCGTGGTGAAACCGTCGGATCGACTGCGTTTGGCTACCAGCGCCGTAGAATGCAGGCGCTCATGGTAACAATAGGCGCAGCGATTGGACTCCCGGTGAGTCACATTACGCAGAAATTCTTCCAATGCATATTCCTTCTGGTAAATCACATTGAGACTGATTCTATCGGCATAGTTTTTAAGAGTTTCTTGACGCCTGAGGCACTCGGTGTATGGGTGAATGTTGTGCCGATAGAAAAAACCCATGACATCGACGGCATCCCGCCGTAGAACCTGAACCGGGTATATGGCACACGGTCCACAGCAGATGTGAAGCATCAATTTCACTGTCTTTCTCCAAAGATGGCGGTTCCGATCCGCACGAGTGTGGCGCCTTCTTCGATGGCTGCCTCGAAATCGCCGGTCATGCCCATGGACAGTTCTGACATTGACACATTAGCCAATTGCATGGCGTCTATCCGGTCGCGCAGCTGGTGTAATGATCTGAAATAGGGTCTAACTTTATCGGGGGCGTTAAAGAACGGTGGCATGGTCATGAGACCGCGAATAGACAGGTTGGAGAATTGGCTGATTTTTCGGACCAGTTCAGGTGCCTCTTCTGCACTGGTCCCCGATTTGCTTGCCTCCTGAGCGACATTGACTTGAATCAACACCGGCTGAACCTTGTTGTGTTTGCGCGCCTGTTTATCCAACTCTCTGGCCAGTTTGAAGGAATCAACCGAGTGGATAAGATCGAAGAGCCTCACGGCATACTTGGCTTTGTTGGATTGGAGATGGCCGATATAGTGCCAGGATACCGGATAGGAAGCAAGGGTTGCCGTTTTCTCCAAGGCTTCCTGAATATAGTTCTCACCAAAAAGCGTCACACCGGCATCGATGGCTTCTCTGACCCCGCTGGCTGATACGGTTTTACTGACTGCGACAAGTTTGACGGTTGCCGGGTCGCGATGGCAACGGATAGCCGCCGAGCGAATTCGTTCTTGGATTTGAGTGAGATTGTCTTGAATCACGGGTGGCCACCTGAAAGTTTTCTATTGTTGTCAATATCAAGTTTAAATCCGACGACGTTCTCCCGGATTAAAATCTCGATGACCTCGCAGACCGGCAGTCCGACCACATTGGTGTAGGACCCGTTGATGCGTTTAACCAGAAAGGTGCCCAGTCCTTGAATGGCATAGGCACCGGCCTTGTCGAACGGCTCGCGGGTGTGGATATACCAGTTAATTTCGTCAGTGGTCAAATTTTTAAACTGAACATCCGTTTTAACCACATCCAAGAATTGACGATCTTGGGAGCGGCAGAGGACGCAATAGCCTGTATAGACCTGGTGCGTGCGCCCGCTCAAGTGTCGAAGCATATTCCGGGCGTCATCAACCGAGCCCGGTTTTCCTAAAATGGATTGGTCGATCGATACGATCGTGTCGGCCCCGATGACCCAACTTTTCGGATATTTCAATGCGACGTCAACGGCTTTGCCCGCGGCCAGTTGTTTAACGAATGTCGATGGTTCAGCCTCTGGGATAGTGCTTTCATCGAAATGGCTCGGCACCACCGAAAACGTCAGGCCGGCTTGCTCTAGCAGGTAACGGCGACGCGGGGATTTTGAAGCCAGAATAATCAACGGATCGGATTGGAGAGACGGCATAGGGCACCACATAACAGATGTGCCAATATTTGACAAGATTCTGAAAAAAATGACTCACTTCGGCTGGTAAACGACCAAACACGATAGCTTGCGATGCCATTCCGGCAGATCGACCCTGGGACGGTTACGAAATTTATAAACAACCCGATACGAATGTGTTGCCAGGCACAGCGGAAGGCCTTTTCACTTGCATTGCGGCGTGTTTTGGGTTAATCCCTTCATGCCGCTGGTTCACAAGGCGGCCGCTCTACGACAATTGCCCGGGTGGCGGAACAGGTAGACGCAAGGGACTTAAAATCCCTCGGTACTAAGTGCCGTGCGAGTTCAATTCTCGCCCCGGGCACCAGTAAAATAGAGGGTTCACAGGGATGTGGCCCTTTCTCTTTTGGTGCTCCTATCGGCGGTTGTTCCAAAATTGTGCCCGCTTGAGCTTCGAGGTAAGTGGCTTGCTTCTGTGCAGCCAGCTTGAGGTCGATGTCATTAACGATGTTATACCGCTCGAAAACCGAGCGGGTCTTATGACCCGAAACCATCATGGCGACCCTCTCTGGAATACCAGCCCTAACCATGTTCCTAAAACTGCCGTGCGCTCAAAGTCGTGCAGTACAGGCCCAGCAGGAAGCCTGTCCTACCATTTCTTGACGTATTTGGTGGTCTTTCTATAAGCCATACCCGAGACCGGCATTGCGACAAGCGTTATTCCGCGCGCCACGGAATTCGATTATCGGCCCAGCTCCCTCTCTGTTTGGGAATACATACGGTCACAATGTGCCTGTCTTTTTACGGTTTCCCCACTGCCTCTTGAAGACTTCTTTCAACTCATCATCAAGGTACACGGTTCGGCCTTCATTGTTTTTCATCTCACCGGCTTCCAGCCTTAGACGAGATCGCGTTTAATCTCTTCGGGTCAAATTCCCCGAAGCTTGCTTCGATAAAATTGATGAAATTCCTACTGTAAGATACTCCGCAGCTTGCTGCGGGGAGTGTTCATTCGTTTTTTGAAGGGCTTTAAAATTTGAAGGATCTGGTCAAGATCATTTGGATACGCGTTTTTTGAAGACACGGTTAAAGGCATCGTCCATTATTCCGATGTAAGTATTTCTTGAATGAAGATCCAGACCGGCATACAGCTCCATAAGGCACCTCCTGCGTTATAGGGTTATGAATTGGGTTAACTCTTTATAACGAATCGCAGTGTCATTTGCTATTGGGAGGTGCCTTTTAGATGATTATCAAGGTATATTTAACGATGTGCCACTCCGTAGTATTGACATTTTCGTTATCATGAGAGTATGCATAATAGGGGAATTTCAATAGGTATCGATTCCGACACTACTAAATATTTGGAGTAACACACATTCTCTTGTCCTGAATCGCAATATCATTCATTTACCGCTACCTATTCACAAACTACCCACTCTATCTCACTTCAAAACCCTAAGCATCTAAATCGACTATAGGCATGCAGCCATTTGTAAACATTATTTGTGAATGTTGGTATTGCCCATATAAAAAAACGAAATCGCCATAGGACTTCATTTCCTGAAAAGTTAAGTATAGTGACTAAGCCTTCTATGTAAATAATATTACTCAACATGTGGGGGACACTATCATGGCTCTTTGTGCTTTATTGAAAGCAGTTAATTCTTTACGGCGAGTATACATTATATTTGCTCTGGCAGTAGTTGCGGTCGTAACACTTTGGATAGACACTTCTCGTGCGGATATTACAGAAATCAAAAAATTGATTCCCGGAGATGGAGAATATGCAGACCTCTTTGGAAGCTCGGTTTCAATCAGCGGGGATTACGCTATTGTGGGAGCACCGAATGATGATGAAGGAGTCATAAAAAATTCAGGCTGCGCTTATATTTTTGAGCGTACGAAAGGCATTTGGAGTGAAAAAGCGAAATTGCTTGCCCCGGATAGATCAGGCAACGACGTATTCGGTTTCTCTGTATCAATAAGTGGCGACTACGCCATCGTTGGGAAACCCTTCGATGATCACACGGGAAGCAATTACGGGTCCGCATACATTTTCCATCGGACCGAACCCCTCCCCGGCACTATTATCTGGAGCCAGGTCGCAAAGCTGGTTGCTAAAACGGAAGGGGGAGCTTCCGACGGAGGGACGAATGATTTTTTCGGTACATCCGTTGCTATTAGCGGCGACTATGCCATCGTCGGAGCGCCAAATGATGATGATAATGGTAGCGATTCCGGGACAGCTTATATTTACCAACGTCTCGAGAGCGGGTGGAGCCAAGTCGCAAAAATAGTCGCTCCTGACGCTGCTACCGGCGATCTTTTTGGCTATAGCGTCGCGATTGCCGGTAATTATGCGGTGGTCGGAGCACCTCGTAGGGATAATGATAGCGGTGACGACATAGGCTCTATGTACATCTTTAAGCGATCAGAAGATACCTGGAGTGTGTGGGGGCCGTTGATTGAGCCTCCTATTGCAGGAGACGCCGGTGATGAGTTCGGTTGGTCGGTGTCGATAGATGGCCACTTTGCTTTGGCAGGAGCCCATTTATATGATGATGGGGAAGACCTGGCTAACTCTGGTTCTGCTAGAATATTTGAAGAATTGGGTGACACTAACATTTGGTTTACAGAACCCCACCACTGGCTCAAGCCATCAGACGCAGCGGCTTCAGATGAATTTGGTTTTGCCGTTTCAATTAGCGACGCCTACGCCCTCATCGGATCACTTAAGTATATTAATGGGACTGGTACTGCATATGTATTCCACAAAAGCATAGGCAATGATGATTGGCAACAATTTGTGAAGCTTATCGCTTCTGATACGCCATGGGGATTCGGCAGCGCGGTTTCGATAAGCGGCAGGTATGCGATTATAGGAGCCAGACACGATAGAAATACCGCCGGATCAGCGTATTTGTTTGATATATTAACAAATACGGTCCCATCGCCTTCGGGGACTATGCCAAGCATTCCACTACTGCTGTTGGATAACTAACCTAACTTGCTAATGGGTCTTTAAGGATAACAATTGCTCTATCATACTATAAAGGAATAAAAGATAACACCAAAGAAACCGTTGTCGATTCAGAGTAAATGTACCTGCCATGATCTTTGAGCTATAATCTGGCCGAATCGTTTGAAATAGCCAGAACGTATCGTGACTATAGTCAGTGAATTTCACTCTCAGAGAGTAAAGCGGAAATTTATGATACTCAACCATATTATGACAATCGAGTCATTGAGGGTAACGAATGGGTTTATTTGGAAAATGGAACAGATATAGTGACCAAAAAAGTCATTCGCGGTACATATAATGTTAACGGAAAACCAACAAAAGTGCTGGAAATCCTTGGTGGAGAATTATCAGGTACAAAAATATATTTAAACGCAGACACAAGAGGGATTCATAAACATCGGGTTTATAGCCAGGATTTGTTTATACCTAATCACGGAATAGTTAAATACACGCATACTTACATTCCACCCTTAGTCGTAGAAAATAGGTATATATCAGGAACAATTGTTTACTTCTTCGGTGATGTTTTAGGTACTTACGAGGGTATTGGCACGGCTAATTTAGAATATATGCATGGTTATCAAATTGATGGGTATGAGAATGTTACAGTGCCTTTTGGGACATTTACCGCATTAAAGTCGAAAGAGTCAGTAACCATTCAAGGTACCATTGGCAATGAATATCTCTATAAAACAACGACAACAACAGATTGGGCTATTCCGGATGTAGGCATAATAAAATCTGTCACTTCGGATGGTATAACACATGAACTTATGAGTTTTAAATATGACGACTCTAAGCAAGGAGCAAAAATTAATCCTTCATCGTTGTTACACTTGCTCTTGGAGTAATGAAATTATAAATTTGCTAAAGTTCGCTTTCGAGAGGACAGATCGACATGTATACCTAATGATCGAGGCCAAATCGCATGGGGTCGGTCGTCAATAGTGGACACCAAAACTGATCATGCAACTCTTAGTTCTTTGTAGTAATTTTGCTCGAAAAGCAGCCGGTGAAAGGTAACCAAGCCTTTCCTGTCGTCTTTGACGGTTGTAGAAAATTTCAATGTATTCCGTAATCTCTTGTATGGCCTGTTGTCTTGAAGTGTAGCGACAGTGGTGTATCAATTCGATTTTCAAATGTAGTAATTCAGACTTGATCTGACAGTTACCGATTTTGAGGCGGTGTCTGTCAGATCAAGTCTGAATTACTACACATTATTAGCGTTTATCGCCAATGAATATAACTTTATGCTTTTTTGATGATTTAAAACTATCAATAGACTCTTCTAACTTTTGGGAAGCCGAGACTTCCAGCAATATAAATTTAGGGTCTTGACTAGGACAGCGTAACCAAAATACGCTCAATCCCAGTCATGGCAATAAAAAACAAGTATATAAAGCGTTCCCGGTTAAGATTTTTTGTATAGCATTTAACCATATGAAATAACGTTAAATAATGGCTAAAATCGGTGTTATCGACTTGAATTCGAGTTAGCCGGGTTGATACGTACCCTCCGAGTATCTGAAAGGAGGGTCGAGCCCATGTACGAAGGACAAACTGTCTTTTCACAGATCATCGATTTTATGCCCAAGTACAAATTCCGGCAGTGTGTCAAACGCTATAACGGTAATTATCGAACGCGTTCTTTCTCATGTTACGATCAGTTTTTGTGCATGGCCTTCGCTCAGTTGACATACCGCGAAAGTCTTCGCGATATCCAATGCTGTCTGCGAGCCCTGCAGGACAAGCTTTATCACATGGGCATTCGCAGCAAAGTCTCAAAAAGCACATTAGCAGATGCGAATGAAAAACGTGACTGGCGCATTTACAGAGACTTTGCCAAAATTCTGATCGATGAAGCCCGCAGACTCTATGCCGGTGAAGATTTTGGTCTGCAATTGCAAGAGACCATCTATGCTTTGGATGCGACCATCATAGATCTATGTCTTTCCGTATTCCCATGGGCGCAATTTCGGAAAACAAAAGCGGCAATCAAGTTACATACCCTGCTTGACTTGCGCGGCAATATTCCCTCTATGATTGCCATTACCGATGGCAAGGTGCATGAGGTAAACATCCTTGACCGGCTGGAGGCTGAAATCGGTTCGATTTATATCATGGATCGCGGCTATCTGGATTTTAAAAGGCTCTATACGCTCCATCAGGTGCCGGCCTTCTTCATCATTCGTTCAAAATCGAACCTGGCCTTCCGTCGCATTTACTCGCGGCCGATCGATAAAAGCTGCGGTCTGCGCTGTGACCAAATCATTGTGTTGGCCAATTACTACGCCAAAAAAGATTATCCGGAGCAGATCAGGCGAATCAAATACCACGATGCGCTTACCGACAACCGGTTGACTTTTTTGACCAATCACTTTCGCCTTCCGGCGATAACGATTGCCGATCTTTACAAGTGCCGATGGCAAGTGGAATTGTTCTTCAAGTGGATCAAACAGCATCTGCGAATTAAAAAGTTCTATGGTACGTCTGAAAATGCCGTAAAAACCCAAATCTGGATTGCCATCAGTGTCTATGTGCTGGTTGCCATTATGAAAAAAAAGATGAAAATCGACCTGAGCCTCTACACAATGTTACAGATTTTTAGCATCACTCTTTTCGAGAAAATCCCCATTTTACAAACGCTCACAGAGACCAATTACAAAAACAAAATGACTAGCAACTGTATCCAATTGAAATTATTCGATAGTTAACCGGACACTAATGAGAATAAAGCGTTCAAAGATTACAGAAGCCAAATTCAGGCAATTAGTTAAGTTATTCGCACATGACCTGGATGCACAAACGATTGCCTCTTTAACAAACCTTAATCGTAATACCGTTAACCGTTACCTGCGGCTCATTCGCAACCGCATAGCCGAGGTATGTGAAACCCAATCGCCGTTTAAAGGCGAAATCGAAGTCGATGAATCATACTTCGGTGGTAAACGCATCAAGGGCAAACGCGGCCGCGGTGCTTTTAAGAAAACCCCTGTGTTTGGTATTTTCAAACGTGGCGGCAAAGTCTACACTGAAATCGTTCCAGATTGCGCTAAAGCCACTTTGCAAGGCATTATCAGGGGACGCGTCGACCCCGATAGCGTTATCCATTCAGATCGCTGGCGCGGTTACAACGGACTGGTTGACCTGGGTTACAAAAAGCATTACCGCGTCAGCCATGGTACCAACCAATTTGCCAAGGGGCACAGTCACATCAATGGTATTGAATCCTTCTGGGCATATGCCAAACACCGTTTGATGAAGTTCCATGGCATTGCTGAATCGACTTTCTACCTACATCTGAAAGAATGCGAATTTAGATTCAATAACCGTAACAAAAATATTTACTTATTATTGCTTAAAATGTTTAGAAATAGGCCTCTGTTCTAGTCGAGTCCCTAAATTTATTGTCTAATTTTTCATACCATTCGAAAAACCCACCAAAATCAATTCGCATGTACACTGCGCCGTCGTCAGAAACCGCAAATATACCGTCGAAATTGGTCAAATTTTTTATTTCCGTCATAATCACTGTCCTCAGCAGATATTAATAGCCAGCATCATCAAAATTAATCATCGAGAAGCGGCAACGGTATCCAGAGCATAGCCGTCCCCTGAGGGGAGAGCGTAAATGTTACCGCTATCGTGTGATTGGATGACACGTTGGAAAAAGTGTAGCTGGTATTACTTCCAACAGATGAGCCATCAACTGTAACATCTTTCACCCTGTAGCCTAAGTTCGGAATAAATCGAAAGGTTTGGTTTGAGCCGGCATTAACTGAAACAGCTCCGGAGGGACTAATGATTCCTCCTGCCCCGGCGATTGCCGTGATGATGTTAACCGATCTGGTTAACGAAAACTTGCCGTAATCCCAAAGTTCTCCGTCTGAATAAACAGAACGTCACAGCACTGACAAAGATCAATCCTCATACATGACCGCGGTGGATACTGATGGTGAAAATGTCGTCGATGATGTTATAGGCCCTCTGCTCTGGGATAAGTTCATTTCAAGTTTTTCAATAAATGGTTCAATCATTGGCTTGCTTTCAGACCAATCAATGATTATCCACTGTTACCAATAATTTTTTCCCTTTAGATATAATATCAAAAGTAATTTCTCCTATCAATTCAGCACGTTCAAATTAGAACGTCCAGTTCATACGAAGGCAAAAATTCTAAATTGCCTGACCTATGATTGTCTTTACCCGTGCCCTAATAGATTCATAGCGATTTGCGTTTCTCTTTTTCAACTCATTCGTGGGAGGGCCTAAAATGAAAACAAGAGACAAAAATTTCTTCTTCGTCATTGCTTTTTCGGTTTACATATTGTGTGCACCAATCTTGAGTGCAGCCAATAACATTTTCCCTGGTGAGACCAATAAGGCTCTTGTTCTCAAAAACGAGCATGCCTCATCCGATTTATCGAAAAAACAAAGTGTCGCCCGCTTGGCTTACTTGCCGGTATTGGGTCGAGAAAGGATTTCGCAACACCTTCAAAAAGCCGAGTACGAGGTGAGTCGGTATGAAAGAACCCTGCCATCAGGCGAGATCAGCAATTACCGAGCTTTCAACCGCAATCAGAACATGAACGCCTATTTTACCGATAAAGGGGTTCACATACTCCAGAACGGCAAAGAGGCGCCTACCTGGCATTTGGAGATGACCCTTTCTGGCTACGGCTATGATGGCGCTATGGCGCCAGTTCAATCGGTTCAGCCCGGTGCAATTATGGCCTCTGGCCATCGAATCGAGTACCGACGGGGTTCACTCACCGAGTGGTATGTGAATGACAAGCAGGGTCTTGAGCAGGGCGTCACGCTCAGCCAACCGCCTGCCAATATAGGAACGGGACCGCTGTTGGTGGAGTGGACCGTATCCGGCTCTCTAAAGCCCTGTCTGGAACAAAAAGGCACAGAAATTGCCTTTTGTAACACCGGCGGCCAAACTATTTTGCACTACAGCGGCCTTAAGGCCTGGGACGCTAATGGACAATCACTTTCAGCGAGGCTTGCTGTGCAAAGCGCTGGCCCGGAAGATTTGCAATCCCGGATTTCCTATGTCGTAGACGCCACTGGCGCGTCCTATCCAATATTGATCGACCCCGTGTTCACCCAGGCAAAAAAACTCCTCGCAGATGACGGCGCAGCATACGATTATTTTGGCGAATCGGTCTCCATCAGCGACGACACGCTGGTGGTCGGATCTGACGAAAGCAACGGCAGTGGTGCCGGGGCTGCCTATATCTTTGCACGCAATCAGGGCGGTGCCAACAACTGGGGCCTGGTGACAAAAATCACCGCCAGCGACGGCGCAGCATTTGATTATTTTGGTATCTCCGTCTCCATCAATGGCGCTACGGTGGTGGTCGGAGCTTTCTATGACGATGACAAAGGCACCAACTCCGGTTCAGCTTATATTTTCAAACGCGATCAGGGTGGTGCGAATCAATGGGGGCAGGTGACAAAAATCACCGCCAGCGACGGCGCATTAGGTGACTGGTTTGGTGAATCCGTCTCTATCAGCGGCGACACGGTGGTGGTCGGGGCTTCCGGTGACAATGGCATTGGTGGTTTCCAAACTGGTGCTGCCTATATCTTTAAACGCGATCAGGGCGGTGCGAATCAATGGGGGCAGGTGACAAAAATCACCGCCAGCGACAGCGCTGCGGATGACTATTTTGGTGATTCCGTCTCTATCAGCGGCGACACGGTGGTGGTCGGGTCTGACGATAGCAACCGCAGTGCCGCCGGTGCTGCCTATATCTTTACACGCGATCAGGGCGGTACAAACCAATGGGGGCAGGTGACAAAAATCACCGCCAGCGACGGCGCTGCGGATGACTATTTTGGTCAATCCGTCTCTATCAGCAACGACACGGTGGTGGTCGGGTCTGAAGATAGCAACCGCAGTGCCGCCGGTGCTGCCTATATCTTTACACGCAATCAGGGCGGTGGGAACCAATGGGGACAGGTGAAAAAAATCACTGCCAGCGACGGCGCTGCAGGTGATTATTTTGGGTGGTCCGTCTCCATCAGCAACAACACGGTGGTGGTTGGGGCTACCGATAACGATGACAACGGTGCTGCCTATATCTTTACACGCGATCAGGGCGGTGTCGACAACTGGGGCCAGGAGGAAAAGAACACCGCCAGCGACGGCGCGGTAGGTGACTATTTTGGGTGGTCCGTCTCCATCAGCGACGACACGCTGGTTGTGGGGGCTTCTGATGACGATGACAACGGCATTGACTCTGGCTCGGCCTATGTCTTTAAATCCCACCAAGGATTGGCTATGCCTTGGATACCGTTGCTGTTGCTTGATGATTGATACAATCACGATACGCAGGGTATCGATTACGGTTAACCCGCAAGGTCTCCAGTATTGCTGCTAAATCGATTGATAACCGAACCTATGTTTATATGAGGGGAGTGGAGTTTGTTCTGGCCAGTAGGACTCTTTAGACGCCTTAATATTAAGTGGTATGTTGTAAAAGATACAACCAACTAAAATTGTGACGAATAATCTCAATGGTCTCAACGGTAAAGGAGATTATTCATTACCAAAAAAGCGAACAAAATTTCAACCCAATGGATTCGTTAAATTCGTAAAGCCTTCAGTGGCTTTCTGTATGGAACCAACTTTCCCGATTCTGAACAACTTGGCAAGCGCTGTCCGATATTCAAATGTCCTGACTGGTTGATTATGTCCCTCGCGATCCTGCCAGCAAAATTACGAGTAAAAATCTTCGTGCAAATTCATTAGATGATAGTCCCCGTTAACGCCTGCGCTGAATGACGGCCATTTCCAAGAGACTTTTGAATGCGTCTTACAGCATCCCATTTACGCACTCCGGCATGAAGAGCAAATTGGGACTGCTAAATGATATGAGTGGCGGAACAGGTAGACGCAAGGGACTTAAAATCCCTCGGTACATAGTGCCGTGCCGGTTCAATTCCGGCCCCAGGCACCAGAAAAATAGGGGGGTTCACAAGGATGTGGCCCTTTCTCCTTGGGTGCTCCAAGCGGTGTTTGTTCCCCAAATTGTGCACGCCTTGGCTTTAAAGTCGGTGATCTGCTTCTCTTCAGCTACTGATCGAAAGGTCTTAGACATGGTGAGGATTTTTTTCAGGCTTGCTTATGCGGTTTACATGATTTCCAGAATTTATACTTTCCCATCGATCATTCCATCTGTTAGATTCAGCCCTTTGGTTTATTAACGAATTTCATCTAAACGTATAATATTTGGCTTTTTTGAGGAAACAAAAGTGCCAAGAGATTCTTCTAATTCCTGGGAAACTTCAACATCTATCAGCGAGAAGGTATCTCCCATGCGTTTATACCATTCATAAAACCCGCCAAAATCAAATCTCACGTACACTGAACCGCCTTCAACAGTGACGAATTTACTACCTAATTTAGTGACACTTTTTATCTTTTTCATATCTGTTAACCAAATCGTTTTTAATTAATAAATATTGGTGTCTCAACTTCAAACGAATTAATTTCAGCCACACATTGTTATGGCAATAATATGTAAATCTTTAACAGCTGTACGGTTCATTAAATCCAAATTCGCATTCTGTCAATTAAGATAAACCATAAACTACAGCAATGCAAGTAAGAGAAACATTCACCAAACGGCTTTTCATATGCCCTAAAAGGAGGCTGAAAAGTTGTTCGTTAAAAATACCAATAGTTTGTCTGTATCGGCATCATAATACTTTATACGGCGAAGCTTATCAGGGTAGTACTTGGAACTTTTTGGGCCAGTCAGTACTACTATTTGATCACATTTTAAACCTTTGTTTTTATCAACTGGATTTGAATATAGACGCCGAAATTTAAAATTCTTTTTTGCCCTAATGACAAAGAAAGCAGTATATTGATTTACCGTGTAAAGTCTTTCAAAATCAAGGTAACCACGGTCCATGATGTAATAAGATCCAGGTTCGGGTATCAAAATATCAAGAACATTTACATCATGTAATTTGCCGTCGCTGATATGGATGAATGTTGGAATATTACCACGCAAATCCAACAAGGTATGCAGTTTTATAGCCGCTTTTTTCTGACGAAATTTGGCCCATGGAAAGACCGATAAACTCAGATCAATTGTTGTTGCATCCAGAGCATAAACTGTCTCTCGGAGTTCTACTCCAAAATCTTCGTCAGCATATAACCGGCGCGCAATGTTAATAAGGGCATTTGCAAAGTCAGCATATATTCGCCAATCTCTTACCCGGTTGGCATTTGACAAGGTATTGCGTGCAACTTTGCTGCGAATACCCATATGATACAACTTGTTTTGCTGTGACCGAAGACATACTATCGTATCTCTTAAACTTTCTCGATAAGTCAACTGGGCGAATGCCATACACAGAAACTGATCGAGACATTTGAAATGCTTGACCTTGTAATTTCCACAGTATCGCTGCACACACCGGCGGAATGTGTGCATTGGCAAATGATCCATTACCTGAGCGAAAACAAGTCTGCCAAGATACATATTGTGCCCTCCCAATTGGTCTAAGGAGGGTCATAATGGACTCATTTGCTGATTTCAAGTCGCTAACAGGTATAAATCACAATTATTCTGTTTAATTTTAACTGGTTGTATCGTTGTAAACGTTAAACGTTGGGACACCATTGTTAATAAATATAAAACAGTAATCGAAAATTGCTTGGCCCTTAACGCCATACTCTTAGCATAGTACGCCAAAATTAATGCCGGGTATGAGACCGCAAGAGCCGGCGGCTTGAAAAGCGGAGTTGGGCATCAAACCAGTGGAATTTCGGACAGGTGCTTCGGTTTCCACGATACGTCTTTTTACCCACTTTGTTGGGGTATATCCCCCACAACGCAATCCGCAGGTCAAATTGTATTCGTACGGTATTACTAATATTGCTTGTATTTATAAATGTTTATATTATTTTGGTTTAACGGCACAAACTTTGCTTTAGAAGGGGATCATGATTTCTAAACATCGGTTGCCGTTTGTTTCGGGAAAAAATACCGCATGGATTGACTCTGTTTGGATGTGAACTATAAGTCAATATGGAATGGAAAGTAAGCGTTATGGCCTATTA
This sequence comes from uncultured delta proteobacterium, assembly GCA_963848135.1. Lineage (GTDB taxonomy): Bacteria > Desulfobacterota > Desulfobacteria > Desulfobacterales > SG8-13 > JARFQH01. Next base: position 282,149 of record CAWKCK010000002.1, on the reverse strand, counting down.
TATTTTTATTCCATCGATTTGTTTAGCGACGGTTGTCCTGGGACTGGCCTTTATTCGCTCGCGCTTGAAACACATACCGCCCAGCCGGATGTTGAACGCACGATTACGAAAAAGGGAGCACTCTCAGGTCAACAGAAGTGGTGCTTATATCATTACCGAGTGAGCAGTTTTCGGACCGGCAAAGTTGAGTACGGCACCGATTGCCTCCGACAACGATCATCGAATGGCAACAGGCGTCTACCAGCCCGTGGCCCTGGCCATAAAAAGAAATTCATAGGCCAATCGCAGGTTGTCGACATGCAGTTGATAGAACTGCTGCTTTTCACCGCCCTCGACGAGTTCTGTTACCACCTCCTTCAGTTCAATTGCCTTCATGGACTTCATCATCACCTGAAGAATGCGGTCTTCGTCACCGTGCAGCAATACCCACCCCGGTTTTCCGGCGGCCCAGCCATATGGGCTATCTTTCACAATTTTCATGACTGTTTCTTAAACCCAGATGGGTAAGTCTGGCAATGAATTTTTGGGGAATATTCAGATTTTTTTGAATCGACCTCGATGGCGTTGCGCATGGTGGCCTCTGCACACCCTGATTCAGGCCCCGAGAACACTGAAAATGGCAGGTTTAACAAAAAACAATCTTTGCAGTGGCCTAATCCTCTTGAGCCGTTTCATTACCGCCCGGGATTACCTTTAGACCACCCGATCTTGAATCTGGCCGACCGGGCATATTGGTATAACAAGCACCCACACCGTAGTTGTGCATGACGACAGGGGCGACGATTTCTTCGGCCCACTTCACCTCGGCTCGAAAAACCTCGGCGTTCATGGTCTCGGGTAGGTTTTCTACCACAACTCTGAGTTCGCAACCCCTGTTAAAGGAAGCATCGCATTCGAAATAAAATCCCTCAGAATTGAAATTGTACAGCATGCCGGTATGAATTCGGCCCGTATCAGTATCCTTCACGATCACCCACGACTCCCAGGAATTCCTTTTCATGTGTCTGCGATCCCTATTTTTCGTCAAACCGTGCCTCCTCTAACACCGCAGAGATATTGCAATTATGAGGTCTTAACTTTACGCACTCTTTACGATGTGCGACGTTATTCTGGGGGGAATAGAGCGGATTGAATCTTCCGTGAAGAGTCTATCTGGTCAATATGCAAAATACGTGCTAATGGAAAAAAATATTTAAGATGTTTAAATTTAACGGAAAATAAGAAAAAAAATCTTCAAGTCCTATATCAGTACAGGAATATTTTTCGCATTTTTGGGTAATTTATTTCACACAAGAATACCGAAACACCTCCTCCGTTTCCGTAGGTTTTCGAAGTGGTTAACTGGTACGCGATTGATTCGAATCGACCAGTTACAGTTTGTCTCTTTTTTTATTCAACGGATGATGTTATAATTTTAGCCTCGTGGATAGGGTGAGCCTTTTCAGTGGCTTCGAGCATTTATATTGGGCATCCATTCAGAGAGAGGGGCAGAAATGGAAAAAGAGGCGAATAGTTCTTCTGAGGAAAGAAGATCAGAGCCCCGAATGGACGTTGAGCGTTTCCATAGTGTTGAAATCAAACTCGCTGCACCGCTACCCATTTATCAATTCAATCTCAGGGATATATCCGAAAACGGCGTCTGTATCCTGGTGAAAGAGGATTCTCCTATTTTAGAGCATTTTAAAGTCGGGCAGGAGTTAGACCTAAAATACTACGCTTTAGACGAATCCAGGGCCAATATAACCAAACAGCTGAAAACCAAAATTCGCCACGTCACAAAGGGTAAACCAGGCCATTTTGGAGGACATGTTATGGTCGGGGTCTCATTCGTCGAATGAGCCTTAACGCCATGGATTAGCAGGCTATTGAAAAACGATTGCGCTTGACAATACGGCGTTAAAATCCTTCTCAAAACATTCATTTATCACACTTAAACTCCGCCTTTTCGTCGGATTTTGCCTGGTCTTGCCGGTGCTCATGACGTTTTTCATCACCCCATTAAATTCAGGCAATGAATAGACGCCCTTTGTCAGACTGATTTGTCGGAAGGTTCTCACTTGCCGGGTACCGATTCAGGCAGAAGGAGAAACAATTTTCGACAGCCCCGTAAACGCCACCCTGCGTTCGCGTTCTTTTCTGATTGAACAATTTACAATACCCCGGCGATCGAACCCACTTCGACGGTCTAATTGACGCCTTTCCGGAATGTGGGGTGACACGGGCGCTTGCCTGCGATCCAATAATTTCCGCCGGCCTCCCATATCTGTTAATGATAGCAGCCCTTTAAAAACCTGCACTTTGACTTTGCCTGCCTTCTTTACCCACAACGTTTTTTTGACAACCACGATTTATCCATTTTTTGTAGCACCAACCACTGCCCAAGAAAAGGAAATTTACACCATGCCCGATTTAACTGAAGTGACGGCAGCCATTATGGAAAAAGAGGGTAAAATCATGATTGCCAAAAGGAAACCCGACGATCACATGGCGGGAAAATGGGAATTCCCCGGTGGCAAGGTTGAGGCGGGAGAATCCCCTCGAGAATGCCTGAAGAGAGAGTTAAAAGAAGAGCTGGATATACATGTTCAGGTCGAAAGATTTCTAGGGGCCAGCGTGCATCATTACAGTCACGTGTCGATAAAGCTGCTGGCCTATCATGTGTTATGGAAAGCCGGCGTCCTCCGTGCCAAGGCCCACGATTGCATCAAGTGGGTTTCTATTTCCCGATTGGACGAATACGATTTCGCACCAGCTGATATCCCTTTCGTTGAGAAATTGAAAATCGGGGAGATTGAATTGCCGTCGTTCGAAAACCCTGGAGGGGATGAGACGCTCAAGAGATCATAACGGATGCCGATAACCATTTAAGATAAAATAGGTATAATACCCATCGGCCCCAATAGGCCCCGGAGATGAAACGGATGGACGGTAAACCGGAAAAAAGTGCGGCTGCAACCCAAAAAGAAAATGCCTCTGAAGGACAAACACTATCGGATGAGAACTCCGGACTACCCGTATCAGGGCCCGGGGGGGAAGTAGATGACAACGACATCAGGGAATTGAGTCCTGAGGAGGTTTCGGCACTTATTTCTCCGGCGCCTATTGACGAAAATACCACCGGGCAAGAAGGCCTGGCAAAGAACGAGGCTTTCGAACAGAAACAATCCCAGGATGAAGTGACCGGTGAAATTGATTCATTGTCGAAACACCCGGTTGAAGGAGATTCTGCTCCTTCAGCACAGCGACGCGCGGCTACCGAAGGTAATAATCCAACAACAGAATTAAATGGTAAAGACGATTCATCCACAATCGAATCCGTGACCGCAGGGGGGGACATGGGCACACGGATCAAGCCGGACAACAGTATGGACCGTTCGGAGGAGGAACCGTCCAATGAACCAGCGGATTCAATAGAACCGAACGCCGACATCGTTGTGACCGGTGATCATGATCTCGATTCCCCTGAAACCGTCAGCAATGGTAATACCGACGGAATAGATGGTGAAAAGGGCTTAAAAGAAGCATATAGCGAATATAGCGAAACCGGTGAATCCGACAGCCTGGATGGTAAATTTCATTCCAGCCCTATAAAAACCCTCGGTGCCGTGTTGGTCGGTTGCCTCGTTCTGGTGGCTATTTGCGGATTCCTTTTTTACCGCTATGAGCGTGCGGCACCTCTGTCGAATTTAAATGGGAATGCTGCAGTTTCGCAAGCTGAAGCATCGCCGGAAGAAATAAAGCACCTTTCTGCCCCACCGCCGGACGATAGTATACCTAACGAGACACCCCAGAACCGTCTGCTGGATATTCCCGATCAACTGCAGAAAGCCCGAAATGAAATGGTGAACAGAGCGGAGATATTGATCGATCTTCAGGATCAGTATCGAACCGGCATTCATCGGATTGAAGAGGAGATGATAGCTGAAATCCGGCAAAGAGATATTCCATCTCTGCAACAGGCCCTCAACGAAAAAAAGATTGAGTTCCAACTTTACACGATACAAAGGCGACAAGCCTATATTGATCACCTTGAAAAGCCGGTTCGCTGGTTGAAAAAGGGCAGCGAAGAGCTTCTGTTTTTGCAACGTAAATACGAGGTCGAATCGATGGTGATGCCGGTTTGCCGGGATATTACCGCTGAGCGCCTTATCGTCGAGAACGATGTTTCCATGCGGCGATATGCCACCAGTGTCCTACAAGCCCAGCTGAAAGTCGATCTGGAATCCGACCGATATCTATCACTTCCTCAGATCTGGCAGAATATTTTGCAAAAGAAAGAAACAATGACAGTTTCGCACGCGGGGCCCGTTCAAAAAAACCATTCCGGCGGACATTCCGGGTACGATCAACTGGCGAAAAATCAAGCGATCTGGAGTGAGGTCTGCACCGGCCAATTCGACCGTAAATGCGATCTTACCGCTTTATCAGATCAGGCTGCCAGCTGTCTGGTTGGCTGGAGTGAACCTGATCTTTTTATCAACCGCGTCCGTCGCCTAACTCCTGGTGCTGCCCGAAATTTACGCAAATGGAAAGGCAAATGGCTGGGGCTTAATGGGTTGGTAGAACTGCCCCCTGACTCGGCCAGTTATCTGTTTACCTGGGAAGGGGACTGGGTTTCCCTTAACGGTGTGATGTTTTTAGACGCCGAGGCAACTGCGCACCTGGTGAAGTGGAAAGGCAAAACACTTGAAATGATGGGACTGTCATCGGCATTGATGGCTCGTGACCCACTCGCGACTCAAACATCTATCCGCGTGGCAGAAGAAGGGGAATAATTTGTTTGTCACCGATGAGATTCGCCAGCTCATCGCCTCAGAAGGGTAACGCCAAGGGATATTCGCATGAAGCAGAAGATCGGACGATGCAGATTTTTTATGGGAATATTATTCTGTTCTCTAATTATGGGGGAATTTTCAGCGCCCAGGGTGACATGGGGAGATCAGTCCGACGTGCAGGCGATCGAACAAGGAATCGATGCCCTTGTCCACCTGCATGCTAAAATGGCTGAGCGAATCAACATTGCTCATTCGATCCGAACGGATCTCATGGCAAAGGATAGAGAGTTTACCCATGAAATAAAGACGTTTCGTCAGAAATTGAAGGACACGGCCTATAGCGACGCGATCGCTGATCATCGTATCCGTCATAACCTGCAACTTTTACAGCTGATAGCAGGATATTGCAACGCACTTGACGAGAAAATCGGTACATATCAGGATGGCCTTGTCCAATTGAAATATCTTATCAGCAGGGCAGGGGACGAGTTGAAGATGGTCAAAGCGCTGGAGAGTTATGATACAGCCGAGCTTCTTGCGGTTATCGAACAGGTAATCACCGAATATCAGGTTGAAATCAATTTGGATTTAATCGAATCGGATAAGATCGCGACCCGGTCTTGTGAACGCATATGGGAGGATATTTTGGCAGGTAAGCTTTGAATCCTGTTCCCTATATCATTGAGATTTTGTGATAGCCGCCGTTACTCGCCGTCTGTTTCCGCAATGAGGTCAGTATCCGGTTTTTGCCTGCGGTTCTCACGGGCATAACAATAGAAACAGACAGACAGACTGAAGAGATAAATCGCGAAAAAGAAATACAACAGGGAATCCTGACTGTTACACCCCAGGTAGAAAAATCCGATTGCACTGTAGAAGAGGATTTTGGTTCGCATGATACCATTAATGATTGTGTTAAGATGCTCTGCAAAGTCCAAAAATGGACGGACACCGCTGGTATCATTATCGGCTGACTCAGAAAAATCTAAAGTGTTCTAAAAGCACCATCACATAAATTTTGTCCCGCACATGGATTCGGATTTAGATCAAAGAGAGGAATTGTCTTGATTTTCAGTATTTTGGCTTGAATATCCCTTACAGTTAGCGTATAATACAGTCATAATTTGTGTGGGCGCACCTAAATTTCCTGAACGTAAAGGTGAAACTCTATGAAAAGACGTTTTGCATTTTCCCTTCTGCTGCTTTTCACCGTTTCCACCTTTGTTGCATGCTTCGCTCCCCCCAAGCCGACCCCCGAAGAAGAAGCCGTTTTGGATTCATTGAAAAGCCTCCAGCAGGGTTACACCAAACGGATTACCGTCGATGAATTTGGCATTCTGCTGACCGCTGCCGCAGGCACTATCGAAAAGCTCAAAAAAGCGGATAAAGGCAACAGCTGTTTTGTTAACGCCGCCAGCAGGTGTTATTCATCGTACGAGATCAGTCAGAAAGCCTGGAAGTTGATGGAAGAGGCCCCGGATGAGAACCGGCGTGTGGATTTAGAAACCACACTGTCATTTACGGTTGGTTTTGCCTCGATCAGTTTGGCCAAAGCCAACGAGTGTTTTTTACGGAAATAGTCACACTGGAAGCGCAGCCGTTGGTTTGCGATGGGAATAGAATATTCTAAGTTGATTACCCTCCCCGATGCGCTTTACATCAGGGAAACATTTATCTTCGATTGATGATTGCCGACATGTAGCCCGCACCGAACCCATTGTCTATGTTTACCACGGCAACATTTGAACTACAACTGTTTAACATGCCGAACAGAGCGGTCAATCCCCCCAGGCTGACACCATAGCCCACACTGGTCGGTACGGCGATGACTGGTCGATCGACCAGGCCGGCAACGACGCTCGGCAAAGCGCCTTCCATTCCAGCGACAACGATAATCACCGTCGCCTTTTCAATCAGGCCGCGATAGTTAAATAATCGGTGAAGTCCGGCGACACCGACATCGAAAATCGATTCCACCTTGTTTCCCATGGCGGATGCGGTGAGGGAGGCCTCTTGCGCCACCGGAATGTCGGAGGTGCCGGCTGTTATGACAAGAATCGTCCCTCGGCCCACTTGGGGGGGGGCGAGTTTCTGATGGATTATCATGCGGGCATCTTTGTGATAAACCGCTTTTGGGAAACGGGTCAGGACGTCAGCGGCTTTCTGGGAGTCAACGCGCGTGACAAGGACAACGTATTCCTGGGTAGTCATTTTTTGCATGATCCCGCAAATCTGATCCGACGACTTGCCTTCTCCGAATATGACTTCAGGAAACCCTTTGCGCAACGATCGGTGATGATCGATATGGGCGTAATTGAGATTTTCGAAAGCGAGGTGTTTCAGTTTGTTAATGGCTTCGGCCACGGGGGTGGTCCCGGCCGCAACGGCGTCGAGCAACCCCTGTAATGCATCGATATTCATCGGTGTTATTCCAGGTTCTGTTCGATGATCTTGCCGGTATCGGGCTGTCTCTGTCCCGCGGAGGCTGGTGACGGCGTGGCTGCCCCCGCTGATGGGCGCAATGACTGCCGGGCTTGTTGGAGGTCTTTATCCAATCGGCGGAGTTCGGATCGGATGGTAATGAGTTTCTTTTCTATGTCGCCTGAGAGAACCGTCATTTTCTGCTGTTGCCGGTCAATTTCCAACAGCAGCGTTCTACGGTCTATTTTCGTTTCGACCAATGTGCTGAAGTCGTCGATTTCTTGACGAAATTGGCCGATATCTTGCCGAAACTTTCCAAATTCGGCGTTCAATTTATCGGAATCGGTCGATAACTTCGTCATTTTATCGTCCCACTCGGTATTGCGGGCGCCTAATTGAGTCGAGAGGTCTGTCAATTTGTCTGCCAGGCTCTCCTGTTCTTTTTTATCAGCTTTGGCAGTATCGATTTTTTTCAGATTGCTGTTAGTTTTCTTCTGACTGCTTTCCAGTTTACCAATCTGATTTTTCAAATCCTCAATGCTCTTTTCTGATGAGGTTAATTTTTCAGAAATTCCGGATTCCAGTTGCGTGAATTTTGACGATAAATCCTGAATTTGAACGCTAAAATCCTGCGAGAGAACCTCAAACGACTGATTACCGCTGGTCTGATTTTGTATGACCCGGCCTTTGAGATCAAGATAGAGGAAAAACAACGCAACGCCTATCAAGCAGGGAAAGATGATGGCCAAGACGGTGATCCTTCGGCTTAACTTGGCAATGCGATTATCCTCGGTGGAGACTTGCAGAACATCTTCAGGGTTTTCCTGGTCGAGTCCGAACTTGAAATCATCTGAATTGTGATTGCTCATGATTGGTTATTCCCATTCGATCGTGCTGGGCGGTTTCGAGCTGATATCATAAACCACCCGATTGACGCCTTTTACTTCGTTAATAATCCGGTTGGATACCCGCGCCAGGAAACTGTGGGGTAATTTTGCCCAGTCGGCTGTCATGGCGTCCTTGCTGGTCACTGCACGAAGTGCCACAATGTTTTCGTATGTGCGGGCGTCGCCCATTACACCAACGCTTTTAATCGGCAACAAAACGGAAAATGATTGCCACAACTTTCTATAATAACCAGCTTTTTTGATTTCATCAAGCAGCAAGTCATCGACTTCCCTGAGAACGTTCAAACGGCGGGCAGTAATCTCCCCGATAACTCGTATGGCCAAACCAGGACCGGGAAACGGCTGTCGCCAGATGAGTTCATCGGGTAACCCCAGTGTTTTACCCAGTTTGCGGGCTTCGTCCTTAAACAGGTATCGCAGCGGTTCCACCAGGTTTAATTTCATTTTGGCCGGCAATCCGCCGACGTTGTGATGGGATTTAATTACGGAACTCGGACCGCCGAAGGCGGAAACCGATTCGATCACATCCGGGTATAGGGTTCCCTGGGCCAGAAATTCTGCATCTTTGATTTTGGCGGCCTCGGACTCAAACACGTCCATGAAGATCTTGCCGATGATTTTACGTTTTTTCTCCGGGTCTGTGACGCCCTTAAGGGATTTAAGGAATTTCGTCTGCGCATTGACAAAACGAATGTTAATATCCAGATGTTTATTGAGTGTTACTTTTAGTTTTTTGGCTTCGTTTTTACGCAGCAGGCCGTTGTCAACGAAAATACAGATCAGTTTCTTGCCGATGGCCTTGTGAATCAGCATTGCCGTTACCGACGAGTCGACCCCGCCGCTCAGACCCAGAATGACGCCTTTGTCGTTGACCTGTTCCTGAATTCGTTTGATCGATTCGCGTGCAAATGATTTCATGGTCCACGTTCGCCGGCAGCGACAAACGGAAAATACAAAGTTCTTAATCATTTTCCGCCCAAGGGGCGTATGCTCCACTTCAGGGTGGAATTGGAGCCCATAGAGTTTCTTTTTGGTATGGGCCGTCGCTGCAATCGGAGTATTGTCAGTCGCGGCCGTAACAGTAAACCCTGTCGGCAGGCTTTCGATGGAATCTCCATGGCTCATCCAGCACTGGGTCTTTGGGTTGATATCGGCAAAAAGACCGTTCTGACCGCGAATGTTCAATTCGGCAAATCCATACTCCCGTTTTTTTGCCTGCCGGACCGTTCCTCCGAGAGCATCCACCATGTACTGCATCCCGTAACAGATTCCCAAGACCGGGATTCCAAGGCCAAAAATTGCAGTATCGATCTTCGGACTGTTTTTCTCGTAGATACTCGAGGGGCCCCCAGAGAGGATTATTCCTTCCGGCTTAAGCGAAGCGATGGATTCGATGGAAATATTCGGCGGTTCAATCTGGCAGTATACGCGATTTTCCCTGACCCGACGGGCAATCAGTTGGTTGTATTGCGCACCAAAATCAATGATGAGGATCATCGGAAACCTCTTGATACTGGTTTGAGATTTTATATTTTACGATGTGGTAGAACCGTTGAGTTGTCCGCAAATAGTGTATATAAACCGGCGGAAACCGCTTGAAACGGTTTGCGAAAACAGGGTGAATATGGTAGACAGCGCACCAAATGTCAACCGAATTGTGCTACGTTGCGTGGCGGCAGTGGGGACATCATTTGCATCCGGGACACATTGTTTGATTGTACAAATCTATGAAATACAGACGCCGAGCGAAGCCGAAATCATTATTGGGTTGGGCGTTGACCACATCGGAAGTGTCATTTTATCGGCGAACGAATGGAAAAACCCGGACCTTTACGATACTGTGCGGTTGACACAGTCCGCTGGTTGCCGGAGCAGTCTGATACCGCTTTTCAATACCTTCGACAAACCTGAGTCCATTTTGCGGATACTGCAGTATTACCAACCGGATATTGTGCACTTTTGTGATTCCCTGTCGGACGATACGAGGATTCGTGATGCTTGCCGAAAGATGGTTGCTCTTCAGAAAATCGTCAAAAAGGAATTTCCCGAAATCGCCATCATGCGGTCGGTTCCGATTGCACTGTCTGGTTTTTCCCACCGGGTGCCGACTTTCGAATTGGCTCTCCTGTTCGAGACCGTGAGCGATTATTTCCTCACCGACACATTGATCGTTGAAAACGATGTGCCTCTTGAGGTATCAACAACCGAACAACCTGTTGAGGGCTTCATTGGCATTACCGGCCGAACCTGCGACTGGGGGGTGGCCCGCAAATTGGTGGAGAATGCCCGCATACCGGTCATTCTGGCAGGCGGAATATCTCCGGAAAACGTCGCGGTGGGACTATCGGCGGTCCTGCCGGCCGGCGTCGACAGCTGTACCGGCACCAATGCTATTGACGACCGCGGCCATTTGATCCGGTTTAAAAAAGATCCTGAAAAAGTAAAGTGCCTGGTTGACGCCGTCCGCCGGTCTCAATGATGAGATCGCGTTCGTCGCCCTGAAAAGGACCCTGTTTGCGTGGAACAATATGAAATGAATAATCATGAATAAAGGAGAACGGCGTCTATGTTGGATAGTTCAAGCCTCAGAAAAGGCCTTAAACTCGAAATCGATGGTGAACCTTACATCATTGTTCAGTTCGATTTTGTCAAACCCGGTAAAGGACAGGCCCTGTACAAATGCCGGTTGAAGAATATGATCACCGGCGCTCAATTTGACCGCACCTATCGGTCGGGAGAAAAATTCAACGAAGCCAACCTGGAAGAAGTTGAAATGGAGTACCTGTATTACGACGGGGAGCACTACTGTTTCATGAACACCTCGACATACGAACAAGACATGTTGAGTGCGGATCAGGTGGGTGAGGCCAAGAATCTTCTCAAAGAGAATACAGTCTGCAGCGTTCTGCTTTTCGACCGGAAAGCCATCGGCATTTCTCTACCGTTTTTCGTTGAATTGAAGATTGTTAAGGCAGATCCCTGGGCAAAGGGAGACACCGCATCGGGAGACAGCAAACCGGCCACCCTTGAAACGGGGTACGAAATTCAGGTTCCGCCATTTGTCGACGAGGGTGAGACCGTCAAGATCGACACACGTACCGGTAATTATGTCGAGCGGGTGAAAAAATGATTTTTGAATTAACGGTTCACTGACGGGGTGTGCGGAAACGCAGAGCAGCGGCCATGGTGGCGGTGGTTTGCTTTTCAGAAGCGCTCACCATTAAACTTTTTTCAGTCTATTCAGTCTATATAGATCATTTTTGTCGTAATTCGATATCGCCGAAATAGGAAACGGACGATTCACCGGTGTTGTCAGCGTCGTTGGCGATTGCAATGGCGGTGATGTGCGGCGGTTCACTCCGAAACACTTGCAGATAGTCTTCATAGACGTTTCGCTGTTCCTCGATCCAGGTATTGAGTCGCTGAGTACCGCTTTGCAGCACGAACATCATCGTCCGCTGAGTGTACGCATTGGGAATCACCGATCCAACGGGAGAACGATTGGCCCAGATATAGTTGATAGCGGCCGTCGGTGGGTATTCTCCGTAAATTAAACGGGCTGCCTGATATTGCAGGCTTTCCCATAGGCTGAGTTTCTCCGGCTGGTATTCGAAGATGACATAGAGCCGGAGCGTATAATCATCGCCTTCCTTCCGGCTTTCATCCCCCTTCACGTAAATACCATTTGTTTTCCAGCGCCATTTGATAATTGGAAACTCTCGTGGATCGATATATACGTTTTTTACGAGGGCGGCATAGGATGAATGGCTTTCAGCACGGAGCACCACGGTACCGGCTTCTTTAACGAGTGAATAGGTCGTGGTTTTGGGGATGGCTTTGAATGTTCGCAAGTCCCAGCCTGGTGGCATCTGCGGGCCTTCCTCCGCGGCAGAAAATTGGCCGATTTGCAGAACGGATTCTGCATTCAGGGGGGAGGGCAAATTTAGCGGCATTAAACAGGCAAGCATAAATATCAAGAGTGTTCTCAACCTGAAAATATCATGAAATTTTTTCAGCCAGTGACATAATCGGTGGCGTTCTAATGGGTAAATAAGCAGTGGGTTTATAGAGCGATTGAACATTCAGTCCTTGGTGAAGAACTGCAATTTTGTCGAACCGAGTTCTATAACATCGAATTCTTTCAACAGGATTGAATCTTTTATGGCTTCACTGTTTACTTTGGCCTTAAAAAATCCCCCTACATGGCTCAAATAAAACCCATTCGGTCGAATGCTGATGGTTGCAGCCGTTTGTCCGACCCCGATTCCACTGACAACGATATCCGATGCAGCATCTTTACCGATCTTTGTGAGCTTCTTTGTCAGAGACACTTCGCCTTCACCGCCGGCAAGATAGGAGAGGACACCGATGATTTGACTTTTATTTGCCGGCGGAGTAGACGCCGTCGCAGGGGTCTTGTTTACCATATCCCGGTAGAGGTTGGTGTCCATGACAATTGTTTGATCAGCCTGACCTCCGGCATCATCGGGACGGGACTCTCCGCCTTTGTAAGCGAAGACGAGAGTGTGTTTGCCGATATTGACCACATCGCCATGCTTGAGCCAGTGTGAGGTGACAAGCTGTTCATTGACAAAGCAACCGTTCTTGCTTTGAAGATCAGTGAGAACGAATCCGTCACCAATCGCATCGATTTTGGCATGATGACCAGAAACAGCGAGGTTTTCGATAACGATATCGTTGTTGCTGCGGCGACCGATGGTAATTGAACGACCTTTTTGCATCGGGAAATCCGCAATCTTATTCTTTTTGAACTTAAGCGTGAGAATTGGCATCCTAAAACCCTCTCAGTTTTCCAGTATCTTTATTAGCGCCAATGATTGTGTAAACTCTTAAACCTAATTTGAGCGATTGTCGAGGTTGCCGCAGCTAAAAGGAAGATGTCGTTCCGTCCCGCCGCTGGCGGTATCGGCTATGCGGGACGGCATATGACGCCGTAGATGCGGCAAGATCAGCAATCCCAAAAGGTTTCAAATATTAAAATCAAACGATGATAGAATTCCTTGTGAATAAAGCAGTTCCCCCTCCATTTAAAATTTGAAACGCTCACTTTAGGTTAATCAGTCTTGAAATCAGGGTCCTAATTTTAGCTTTGCGTTTGCCGAGGTCAACAACTTGCAGAACAATGACGGTAATGTTATCGGTTCCACCACGCTCATTTGCCATATTTACCAGGGTTTGACAGGCTATTTTCGGGGGGTAACGGGTTACGTTCGCCAGAATTTCATCCGGCGAAACAAGGTCGGTCAATCCGTCGGAGCCGATCACCAATCTGTCGTCTATAAAGTACGGAACCTCGCAGATGTTGGCTTCGACTGTCGATTCAGTACCCATGGCGCGGGTGAGCACATGATTATATTCTGTGCCGATCTGATTGGCGCCCTCCGGGTTGGCGGCCTTGTGCTCTGCCACGACGGTGTGCATCACTGACAATGTCTCAATCTGGCCTTTGTGAATGAGATAGATGGGGCTGTCTCCAACATTGGCCGCAACCAACGTACCCGCATTGATATAGAGAACCGAGACTGTTGATCCCATTCCGTGGTAGTCATCATTTTTATTCGCCGCTTCGTGCACAACTTCATTGGACAGCGTAATCCCCTCGGAGATCAGGTTGGCTGCAGGAGAAAGGGTTTGATCGGTGAACCCGGAGAGAACCTCTGCCTTCTTTTCATGGTTAGCACTAACGTAATCATGAATCGATTCGACAACCAGCTGACTGGCCACTTCACCGGCGCGATGTCCCCCCATTCCATCGGCGAGGACATATAGCCCTAAAGCATCGTCAACAAGCAACGAGTCCTCATTGTCTTTTCTTATTTTACCGGTGTCACTGAGACCAGCTGATTCAATCGTGTTCATAGTCGGATTACGATTTTCTATTGCCGACCGACAAAGCAGGTCGTCGGTAGGAGGGCTTTAATTTTCAATGATATTTGTTCGATGGTTAAACCGTTCAATTATACATCGGTGGTCAAACAAAGTCAAGACTTTCAGCACCTTACAATAATTTGCACGAAAGGAGTGGCTTCAAGTCACCAAAGTGTAACCCAAATTGAGCGATTTTCAAATTTGCCGCAGGTACAAGGAAAATGTCGTTCCGCTATAGTGTACTATGCGGGACGTCATTTGACGCCGTAGATGCGGTGAAATTGGAAATCCTGGAGGGTTTTATATTTTCGAAATTCCGATGGGTAGAATTCCTTATTTTATTGTTGATTTTCATATTTCGAAAATATGAAACCCTCAACTTGGGTGTAAATAAGCCCCGTCCAAAGGTTGGGGCTTTCCGGAATCGCCCCGTAAGAGGGTACGGCTTAAATCTCAAGAATTCGAGGCATTGAATTCGAAACTTGAAACAATATCGAATGACCCAAACCCAATGATTATCATATACAATCTTATTTTCGTATTGCACATCCGGCTAAGGGTGGTTATTAGAAACTAAAGTGAGCGTTTCAAATTTTAAATTTAAAATTTGAAACCGCCTCGAGATTGCCGATCTTGCCGCATCTACGGCGTCATATGCCATCCCACATAGCTGACTATAGCGGAATGACATCTTCCTTGTGCCTGCGGCAATCTCGATAATCGCTCAAATTAGGTACAAGTTATTTCAAAATTAGGAATTTCGGTCGAGATCAAGGCGAGACCGAGAATCCCCGCTGCGCGGGATTTCCCATCCGATCCAAAACAGTATGGGGGTCTAACCCGCAGGCATACTCAAGGATGTCGAGGACTTGAGACAAGGGCTCATCGCCGGGATTTATCCGCCTCTGGCAGATCGGGCGAAAAGACTTTTTTGAGATGCCTTCTAATCATGAGCTTGGTTGGGACAGACAACAGGACGATGCGATGCTGCGAATCTGCACATTGAAAAATACGATTCAACCTTACGCTTGGGGATCTTACACGGCAATACCAGAGTTGCTCGGCACCCAATCAGATTCCGTAACACCCCAAGCAGAACTGTGGATGGGGGCGCATCCGAAGGCCCCATCACGGGTGTCGGTGGACGGTCGTTTGGAATCTTTAAAACTGTTGATCGACAAGCATCCCATAGACATTCTCGGACAAAAAGTGGCCGCAAGGTTCCAAAATGAGCTTCCCTACCTGTTCAAAGTGTTGGCAGCGGCCAAACCACTCTCCCTCCAGGCCCATCCGAGTGCAACACAGGCCCGGGATGGCTACGAACGCGAGGACAAATTGGGTCTCTCGCTGGATTCCCCTGAACGAAATTACAGAGATGCCAATCACAAACCCGAGTGTATCTGTGCCCTGACCCCTTTCTGGGCCCTCCATGGATTCCGAAGTATCCCGGAAATTATCACGCTTGCCGGTCGCTTGCGGCTCGAAGCGATGGAATCCTTGTTAAAAATTTTACGGGATCGTCCGGGAAAAGAGGGGTTGAAATCCTTTTTCCGAACCCTGATGACATTACCTCCGGCCCAAAAAAGACGTTTAACGAAACAGGCGGCAAATGTTGCCCGGGAAATCTCTAAAGAGAAAAATGTCTATCGTTGGATTGATGCCCTATCAAAATTTTACCCGGAAGATATTGGGGTCCTCTCGCCCCTTTTTCTAAATCTGGTACTTTTACAACCCGGACAGGCGCTATATCTGCCGGCGGCTGAACTGCATGCGTACCTGGATGGCGTCGGGATCGAACTGATGGCCAACTCGGACAACGTACTCCGTTGCGGCCTGACTCCCAAGCATATCGACGTAAACGCACTTCTTTCGGTCCTTAATTTTGAGGAGCGCACACCGCAGGTATTGGCGCTAAGGCGAGACGCCAACGGGGAATCGGTTTATGAATGTCCTGCCAGAGAATTCAAATTATCGGTCATACATGTCAATCAGCAAAAAAGTTATTTAAGCCCTGAAAATCGTAGCGTGGAAATTCTTCTTTGCACGACTGGTGCCGGAACGATCTCCGATCTTGATACGGGTGAAGTCACCGCTCTGGATAAAGGTGTCGCTGTTCTCGTTCCAGCGGTGGTTAACGCATACCGAATAACCGGAGACGCCACCGTATATAAAGCGGCCGTACCAATTTAACCGAGAGACAATACAATCAAGGAGGAAAATTGGAAAATACGACTAAAATAGGGAAGGGTGAACCTTTCAATCTTGCTGATGAAGTTACCTACGGCATCGGATCGGTGGTCAGCAAAACACTACTTAAAAAAGATAGTGGCAATATTACCCTCTTTTCATTCGATAAAGGTCAAGGCCTCAGCGAGCACACAGCGCCTTTCGATGCAGTGGTCCACATTTTGGACGGACAAGCGGAGATCACCATTGGCGGTGAGCCAAGAACCGCAAGTGCCGGTCAGATGGTGATCATGCCGGCCAACGTGCCGCATGCCCTGCAAGCTTCCGAACAATTTAAAATGCTGCTTATCATGATTCGAAGCCAATAGTTGGTGACAATCCAGAACGGATAACACGGAATCGGGACGATAGTGATATGGCGACATATTCGGGGGTCAACCACCTGGCAATGGTAACCGGTGATATGGAGGCAACTATTCGCTTTTGGCGGGATCTACTCGGCATGCGACTGGTTGCCGGATTGGGAAGAACCGGTTATCGACATTACTTTTTCGAGATCACCGCTAATGACATGATTGCCTTCTTTGAATGGCCGGATGTTCGAAAAGGCCCAGAGAAGGATCATGGGGCCCCAATCAAAGGCGCGGCGGTTTTTGATCACGTCTCCTTCGAGGTTGAAAGCGATGATGACCTCTGGGAGTTAAAGGACAAGCTTGAGGTTGCTGGAATCTGGGTGTCGGAAGTCGTCAACCACGGTTTCATCCATTCTCTCTATACCTTTGATCCCAATAACATTGCCATCGAGTTCAGTGCTCCGGTGCCTGGCATTGATCTGCGCAAAAATCCGCGCATGCTGGACAGATCCGCACCCCCGGCCGCTCAGGAGGGACCAGAACCCCGCTCGGCGTTCTGGCCAACGGTACAACGGCCCACCCCCACGGACAAGCGTAGAATGTATCCTGGAGACGGGGTCGTGCTGATGGTTGGAGAAGAAGATGAGGCAACCGATGTTCCGCAGGGTCGAGCCCCCATATGAACCGACCACATCAGCAATATTTGAAAAATACCACAGCAGAGATTTACTTCTCACTAAGAGGCTTCGAGTAATATGCGGCACACCCTCAACGCCGCAATAATCTATCGTGTTGATCCTGGCAATTGTCGCCGCTGCCGGTGGTGACGCCGATAGAGCGATACAGTGGCTCGGAATGGATCGAGTTGCGAATGTCAATCGGAACTACCTCGATCAGTCCATGGACAAGGCCATTAACGGTTTTCTGCTGTTGTCGGGAATTAAAACCGGCCTGGCCGTCATCGAAGGCTCGGAGGTCGGTATCGGGTTCAACCTCGAGATTGGTGATATCGTCCAATCCGTATATGATTATGTCGATATTGCCTGGAAAACAGCACTGGCCGGTGGAACCGTTATCTTGGTCACACGTCTGCTATTGCAGACCGTAGACCTCATCGACCACTGGAGCTTGGCTTTGGCTTTCGGCTGCGGGTTAGCGGTCGTTGTCGTCAGATGGATTTTTCCACGTGCCAGGCGCTTGAAGCGCTTAACAAAAGATGCGACTTTTTTTCTAACCGTCTGTACAGTGGTTCTATATATTGTGTTTCCGCTATCTATCGCCGGCGCTGCCTTTATTTCAGTGCGGATCACCGGTCCTTTGATCGAGGAGTCTCAAAGAAGTTTTGAAAGCATCAAAGAAGAGTTTGCGGTTGAGAACATCAACCGGCGACTGTTTCCAAATGAGACGGGGAAAGAAGACAGCCGGATCGCCGGCCTGATTCTCAAAGGGAAAATTTCCGAAATCAAAGAATACCTCAGAGATCAGGCAGAGTTCTTCAAGGATAAATCACGCAATATCGCTATCTGGACGCTACAACTGATTGCCGGGTATCTCTTTGACAGCATCGTCTTTCCTATTGTTTTTTTCTTCTTGCTCTTCGTCCTGACCAAAGGAGCGCTGCGCTACCTGTTCGAAGACCGCAAATATCTGCCTTACAGGAATGATATTCGTGCCGTGTTGGCAAGGCTGGACCTCCCTATCACGGGCGAACAGACCCCACATTACAATCCATCGCAAACGGCGCGCAGGAATCGACCGCACGTGCGCCGCTACAGGCGCTACCGGGGTAAAATCTGCTAAAAACTTCTTGACAGAGCCGCCAAAATGAGATTAGATCCGAGCAATTTTAATACCTTACTAATCGTGAAGGACATGGTACAACACACCTCGGGCGGCGATTACTTTTATTATTGGCATATGGTTGATGCCGATCTGCCCGAGGCGCGACGACTGTAAATATTGCATATAGGAAGCGCTATGAGCCGTGGGTAGACATCATGATCCCACGGCTTTTTTTATTCATACCTAAAGTGAGCGTTTCAAATTTTAAATGGTGATACCGATGCCGAACCGCGTAGCAGACAGTAAAATATTGGAATTGCGAGATTCGATTGATTCAATCGATAACCAGATACTCGGATTGATCAATCGGCGTTTGTTTATCGCAAGGCAAATCGGACAGGTCAAATCACAAAAAGGGGCACAGGTCGTCGATCCGGAGCGAGAGATCAGTCTGATCCAGCGCTTGAATGCGCTAAACAGGGGACCGCTGAGTAAAGAAAATTTGTACCACATATTCAGGGAAATCATTACCGTGTCGCGCGAAATCCAGGACCCGCAATTGAATGAATTCCTCGGGCCTGGATCGACCGCCGTCTACGCTGTCATCGGCGATCCCGTATCTCACAGCCTGAGCCCCGTCATGCACAATCGGGCCTTCACGCATATTGGTCACAACGGTGTCTATGTCCCCTTTCGCGTGACAAACATTCGTGACGCAGTGACAGGTATAAGGGCACTCGACATCAAAGGGGTAAGCGTAACCATTCCGCACAAGGTATCGGTAATGGCCCATTTAGACGAAGTGGACGCCGAGGCCGGGAGAATTGGTGCTGTCAACACGATCGTCAACCGTAACGGTCGACTGATCGGCTACAATTCAGATTGTCTCGGTGCTGTGAGGGCGCTGACCGAAGAAACCGCTGTGCAGGGCCGAACGGTTGTGATTATCGGTGCCGGCGGCGCTGCCCGGGCGATTGGTTTCGGTATCCACCAGGCTGGGGGAAAGGTCGTCATATTGAACCGATCCGCCGATAAAGGTAAAGCCTTGGCGGATGACCTCGGGGCAGAATTCGAGCCGCTGTCCGCGTGCCGCAGGATTGAGGGACAGATTCTCATCAACACGACGCCGGTCGGCATGTTTCCCCATGCCGAGCAAATGCCGCTGGATGCCGAGCTGTTAACACCCGAGTTGACGGTTATGGATATCATCTACAACCCTTTGAAAACCCGTTTGGTGCGGGAAGCCGAAAAGTCCGGTTGCAAGACCATTGGTGGTCTGTCGATGTTTGTTAAGCAGGGCGCTTTTCAATTCAAACTTTGGACCGGGGAAAAAGCGCCGCTGGATGTGATGACGACAGCCGTGGAGAAGTCGTTGAAAAGAGTGTAGTGAGGTTACCTTCGATTTTCGCATGTAATGTAAAAGGTAATTTTCTTTAGATTCAATAACCGTACGTTGATTGGTTTGCGTTTTGCTTAGTATGAGCTATACCCGTGCCGGGTACAACGACGTTATACCGAACCTGTTAAACTCTATCGGAAATATTTTCATATGATTGCCATCAAACCGGGAATCGTTAAAAAGACAACTGTTTCCGTGCCTGGATCTAAGAGTTACACCCATCGGATGCTTATTGCGGCCGCCCTTTCGAACGGCCGCTGCACCGTCGACAATCCGCTGATCAGTGAAGATACGATAATTACCCGAAAGTGCCTCACCCATATGGGCATCACCATCAGCAAGATACACAACGGGCTATTGGTTCACGGGAGCGGCGGTCGACTGAAGGGATCTGAAATTCCGCTTGACCTTGGTAACTCGGGCACCTCAATGCGATTACTGACCGCGGTGGCGGCGCTTGGCAGGGGGGGCGTTACCTTGACCGGCACCCGACGCATGCGGGAAAGACCGATTCAAAATCTTCTTGACGGCTTGAATCAAATGGGCGTGACGGCCCGGTCGCTAAACGACGATGGGTGTCCGCCGGTCGAAGTCATCGGTGGCAATCTCAAGGGAGGAAAAGTCGCCCTTGATTGTCGCATCAGCAGTCAATTTCTGTCCGCTTTGCTCTTGATCGCCCCATATGCCACCCAAACAGTTACAATTGTCGTCGCCAATGGCCTGGTTTCAAAACCCTATGTGGATATGACCCTTGATGTTATGGACCAATACGGTCTCGTTGTTGACCGACGGGGTTATGAACAGTTTACTGTTCCCAATGGGCAGCAATACAGGAGCGGTACCTATCGGGTGGAGTCGGACTGTTCCCAGGCAGGGTATTTTTGGGCGGCTGCCGCAATAACCGGTGCCGATATAAAAGTCACCGGCACCTCGCTGATGTCACGTCAGGGCGATGTTCGCCTAACCGGGTGCCTGAAGAAAATGGGTTGCCGCGTGCGCCAGGACAGTGACGGCGTCAGGGTGGTCGGAGGCGACTTGAAGGCTATAACCGTCGACATGGCCGATATGCCCGATATGGTCCCCACATTGGCCGTAGTGGCTGCCTTCGCGCGAGGGAAAACCGTCATTAAAAATGTCGCTCACCTCAGGGCAAAAGAAAGCGACCGCTTGAGCGCCGTAGCAACGGAGTTGTCAAAGATGGGCGTTGCCGTCGACTGTCGCTTGGATGAATTACGGATCGAGGGTGGTCGTCCGAATGGCGCGACGATTGATACGTATGACGACCACC
Source organism: uncultured delta proteobacterium (assembly GCA_963848135.1). Taxonomy (GTDB): domain Bacteria; phylum Desulfobacterota; class Desulfobacteria; order Desulfobacterales; family SG8-13; genus JARFQH01. The sequence continues at coordinate 261,147 of CAWKCK010000002.1, read as the reverse complement.
GCATCGCCATGAGTTTTGCTGTCGCCGGACTCAAAGTCTCCGGTGTAAAAATAAAAGACGAAACTTGCGTCCGAAAATCTTTCCCAAATTTCTGGGCGGTTTTTAACAGTCTGTATGTTGGTAATAGTCATCGGTAAAGCCCCATCTTTGCTGTAAGTCATTGGATGACAGCACTTGGTTGGGCAGGAATTCAATCCGTTATGAACATCTTTCTTGTCGGATACCGCTGCACGGGCAAGACAACCGTTGGTAAGATATTGGCCACCAAACTGGGCTTGCAATTTGTGGATACTGACCAGATGATATCCGCTGATACTGGCATGGATATCGCCGAATTTGTCGCCCGTCGGGGGTGGAAACTGTTTAGGAAGAAAGAAAAGGAAGTGATTTTACAGCTGTCCCGATTTGACGGGCAGGTCATTGCGACGGGTGGCGGCGTTGTCACTGTTCCCGAAAACCTGTCGTCCATGCGTTCCAGTGGCACGGTCATCTGGCTGAAGGCTTCGCAGGAAACGATCCGAAGACGCATGCAGGCCGATCGCGATACCGCCACCAACCGTCCCTCGTTGACAGGGCAGGGAATCCTTACGGAGATCGGCGAGATCCTTATCGAAAGGAATCCTCTCTACACACGTGCGGCTCAGCATTTCATAGACACCGATGAATTGAACATTAAGCAGGTCGTCGGCAAGATTATAGAATTGACTGCCAACAAATTCGAAACTCGATGAGCAGACAAACCGGCCCAACCGGTCAAAGGACCTAACGGACTCAACCGTCTGGAGGCATCTTATGTCCAGTACTTTTGGAACACTTTACAGGGTTACGACCTATGGAGAATCCCATGGCAAGGGGGTTGGCGCAATAGTGGACGGTTACCCTTCGCAGATTCATCTGTCTGAAGCCGACATTCAGCCCCAGCTTGATCGACGGCGCCCGGGGCAGAGCCGTCTGACCACAGATCGCTCCGAAGCCGACAGGGTATCGATTCTCTCGGGTGTCGAAAACGGAATGACCCTCGGTACGCCGATTGCCGTATTTGTCGCCAATAAAGACCAGATACCCGGTGATTACAAAAAAATGCAATCCGTTCCGCGTCCCTCCCATGCGGATTATACCTATCAGGCAAAGTACGGTATCCGGGCTTCCAGCGGCGGCGGTCGATCGAGTGCCCGAGAAACCATTGGGCGGGTCGCTGCGGGGGCGATGGCGGAAAAATTTCTCTTAGAATCATACAGGGTTGAGATCGTCGCCTGGATCAGTTCTGTCGGGAATGTCCAGGCCCCCGATATTGACATCGATAAGATAACCCGTGCAGAAGTGGATCAACACATGGTTCGGTGCCCCCACCCATCCGCTGCAGCCCAAATGCAGGCCGCAATCGAGACGGCGAAAGCCGATAAAGACTCGATCGGTGGCGTTGTTACCTGTGTCTGCAGGGGGGTCCCGGCGGGTTGGGGAGAGCCCGTATTCGAAAAACTGGAAGCCAAACTGGCCCAGGCCATGCTTTCCATTCCCGCCACCAAAGGTTTTGAGGTCGGGTCCGGTTTTTCGGGTACCCGCATGCGCGGGTCGGAACATAACGACCCGTTTGTTATGAAAGGCCGTCGATTGGGGACACTCACTAATTATTCTGGTGGTATACAGGGCGGAATTTCCAACGGCGAACCGATCGTTTTTCGAGTGGGCTTCAAACCAGCGGCAACGATCGGAAAAATCCAACAAACCACCGATTTTGATGGTGAAGACGTCGTTCTGGAAGCCAAAGGAAGACACGATCCCTGCGTGGTCCCGCGGGCAGTACCAATCGTCGAAACGATGTCGGCACTGGTTCTGGCGGATTTTGCCCTGCGTCAGAAGGCCCGAGGCCAATCGCGCTTATAGGTTATAGAAGCAGGAAGAATCAATTATGATCGGAATTATCGGATACGGCCGTTTCGGCCAACTGGCGGCACGCTATCTTGCGAAAGAATACACTGTTATCGTTTGCGGTAGAAGGAATATCGACAGTGACGACCTGCCTGTGAACGTTCGCGCTGGTTCCCTGGAAGAGGTTTGTCATCAACGGATTGTTATCCCGTGCGTACCGATATCATCATTTAAAGCAATGCTGAAAGCGATATCACCATTGATCAGGCCGGGTGCTTTGGTTATCGATGTCTGTTCTGTCAAAGTCTACCCGGTCCAATGGATGAAGACCGAGTTGCCGGGTGGTGTTGACATATTGGGTACGCACCCCATGTTCGGCCCGGACAGTGCCGCCAGCGGGGTTGCCGGTATGAAAATTGCGCTCTGTCGCGTACGCATGAGCGATTCGCTTTACTCCAAAACGGTCGAATACCTCACGCGAGCCGGGTTAAAAGTTGTTGAAACGACGCCCGAAGACCACGACAAACAGATCGCAGTCAGTCTGGCGTTGACCCATTTCATCGGCCGATCGCTTTCTGCTGTTGAGGCCGGCCAATTGGAAATCGACACGGAAGGCTACAAGCGGCTTTTACACATTCTGGACGTTGTGGAACATGATACCTGGCAGTTGTTTGTCGACATGCACAGGTACAACCCCTATGCCAAAAAAGTTCGGCAGACCTTTATCCGGGCGATTCAGAATATTGAAACTGAATTGGAGACTTGATGGTTGCCCTCTATGGGGCAATCAACCCGCGCTGGGCGCATAATTTTTTTCATCTTTAGTAAACGATTCGAAATCCATTTCAAGCAGAAAACGCGAAACCATGCCACTTACCGCATCTGCTGTATCCACTGTGTAATGACCTTTTTCATTCTTCCGGGCGAGTCTTTTGGTGTTTTCCACAATGGCCTTCAACGATTCGGTCGTCATGATGACATTGGCGTGCACTTCAATGGTGTCGATAGTGGTGGTCATATCCCAAATTCCTTCCTTTTCGTCCACCTTGGTCGGCTATTTTCTGCCAGCAATTAATAGTTATGGACATGACATAATGCCCATCCACGGTTTTTATTAAGGGCACTGGTCAGTTTCCGATTCAGAAATGAACAATTTTTTTAAAGTCCAATAATATCGATTAATTGCGTGGAGGCTTACTCATATACGCCGCACAAACGATTTCGCATATAGACGCCGAAATTCCAGAAAAGGGCCACAGGTGGACGGAACTACCTAAGTAACCGGAGTATCAAATTACGGGAAATATACGCATTTTTTTGGGATTGTCAGGTTCGAAGCGGGAGTATAAACAATGAATCAAATCAAACGGCGCCGCAACCACAAACAACCAAACCACAGGAAAGGAGAATGTCTCATGAACACGATCACAAAAACTTTTGCCGTCCTCACCGCCGTCCTGACCGCTATTGTCCTTTTCAACACTGTCTGGGCCGCCGAATTGCCCCAAATCAATATCAATACCGCGTCTTCGCAGGAATTGTCCGAGTTGAAAGGTGTCGGTCCAGCCTATGCGGACAAAATTGTTACCTACCGTGAATCCAATGGTCCTTTTGAAAAACCCGAAGATCTCGTAAAGGTCCCGGGGATCGGAGCAAAGACCTTTGAATCTAACAAAGACCGAATTATCGTCGAAAACAGGGTCAAGAAACAATAACGGAGAAAGACTTCTTCGGTTGAGGTAGACCGACGATACAGCCACCCGGTGCAGGATCCGCCGGGTGGCTGTTCGGTTGAGACAATAGACTAAAAGAATGATGAAAATCACAGCCGATTATCGTGAGAGGCCTTCAGGGATTATCGAGCTTTTGATCAGAGCGGGAATAGATGTCGCTGTTCAAAAAATCTCATACGGCGATTACATCATCAATAACCGAATTACCATCGAACGGAAAACGGCTTCGGATTTTGTGGCATCGATTATTGACGGAAGATTATTCAAACAGGCTGCCGGCTTGAAAACCAACACCAAACTTCCACTGCTGCTCATCGAAGGGAATCCATTCCGAACAGATATCGACATCAATCGATCCTCAGTCAGAGGGGCGATGTTGACAATTCAAACTATATTTTATCTGCCCATCGTTTATTCAAGGTCAAGCAATGATTCCGTGCAGATGATGCAGAACATTGCCCGACAGATAGAGAAAAATGCAGATGATATGCCCTTGCGCGGTGGTTATCGCCCGCGCAAACTGGCATCTCGGCAACTTTATATCCTGCAAGGGCTACCTGGAATAGGGCCGCAACTCGCAAAGCGCCTTTTAAAACGGTTCGGCTCCGTTTCCAGTGCCTTGACGGCATCCGTTGAGAAGTTGAATACAGTCGAGGGAATCGGCCCGGTAACCGCGGAAAAAATCAAGGAAGTGCTCGATACCTCTTGGCATTAGCCTTCGTCCATTGTCCATCGATAAATGATCTTTTTCCACTTTCATCCTATCCATACCGCAGTATTGACCAACCACACATCGGTTAACCCTTCAGGATTGAATAGAATCTGCTTGACAGTTCTCTCTGTAGATGTTCAAATGCTGAACGTTTACACTTTGAACGCTCTCTCATCCGACTACACATATATATTATTTCAATCAGTTACATAGGGATATGTGTGTAATCCACCCGGCGGAGCTTTATTTGTATATCGGTCCACATACAAAAAATGAATTGAGACCTATCTAATTATCCTGCAGGTTTAGTATTAGATATCGCCCATCAATTTAATATCTAAAGTGAGCGTTTCAAATATTATATTTAACATTTGAAGCCGCTTAGGCAGTATTTTCGCAGCAATTCACCCCAGGCTGAGTATCACTCCCTGATGAATCCCCAAGACCTCCGAACATTGCATCTCCTCGAGGAAATTGAAAGAAACAATTCCCCGAGTCAACGGCAACTTGCCATTAATCTGAACGTATCCGTCGGATTGATCAATTCATTTGTCAAACGCCTGGCAAGTAAAGGGTATTTCAAAATTACCCATATCCCCAAGAATAGGGTGAGATACTTGCTCACATCTAAAGGTGCATCAGAGAAAACCCGCCTGACGTACGAATACATCAAATACTCCTATGGATTCTATAGAGATGCCCGTAAAAAACTCCAGAAATTGTTTCGAAATTTAAGAGCACAGGGGGTAGAGAAACTGGTATTTATCGGCGCGACCGATCTGGCCGAAATCGCATTCCTGACCTTGCATGAATCTGACATCGAATTGGTCGCCGTATTGGACGATCGTCGCGTCGGTAAAGAATTTTTGAACCATACGATTCAGGCAACCGAGGCGCTCAGCACAATCGATTTCGACCGAATACTAATAACAGCGACCGAATCTTTGGAGAATTTGACGGAAAGACTCCGGTACCTAAAAATGGGTCCCGAACGCATTGTGATGATTCGATAATACGTACTGCATGACAATGTGATTGCCACATCGGTATGACAGATAAAAAGCGCTCTCAAACCGGTAAAACAATGGCGCAAATTTTTTATAATGCTCATTAGACATAGCCTCTATTATTTGCTGGCGCGAGGCGGACCCGGATTGATCAATTTCGCCGCCCTCGCGGTTTATTCGCGCCTGCTGGCACCTGATGAGTTTGGGCGCTATGCATTGGCGCTGGCGGGTGTAGGTCTTGCTAATGTCATGTTTTTTCAGTGGTTGAATCTGGTGCTGGGCCGTTTTTGGGCCGTTAATGAGAATCAACCCGAGAGATTCCTTGGCGGCATATTGGCGTTGTTTTTGGTTCTCACCGTTGCGATTGCTGGCATCGGCTGTCTCGTCATTTTGTTTTGGGTTGACCAAACATGGAAACAACTGCTCCTTTTGGCGCTGGTTTTGTTATTCGCGCAAGCCTGGTTTGAACTCAATCTCGTGTTGGCGCAAGTACAGATCAAGCCGGCATGGTACGGCAAGTTGCTCATCAGCAAGGCGATAGTGGCCTTGGGACTCGGCGGTATTCTGGCTTGGGTGGGGCTGGGATCGAATGCACCAATTACGGGCTTGATCGTCGCCTACCTGGCCGCCTTTTTGATTTTTGCCAGTTCGGCCTGGCGCGGTATTTCGCCTTATTGGCCTGATACGGCGTCTTTACGTACTCAGTTGAGCTATGGCTTACCGCTTACGGTGACCTTTGCCTTAGGCTGGGTGATGTCCGGGTCCGACAAACTGCTACTTGGCTGGTTGATAGATGAGCATACTGTCGGCGTCTATGCCGCCGGATACGATCTGGCATTTCAGAGCTTGACGTTGGTGCTAACGATCCTCAATACAGCAGGTTACCCCTTGGTAATAAGGGCCCTGGAGAAAAATGGCGTAGAACGGGCCCGTGAGCAATTGCGTAAAAATGGCGAGTTGCTGATTACCTCCGCCCTCGTCGGTGTAACGATGCTAATTGCATTAGGACCGCAAATTATTGAACTAATTATTGGTGAAAAATATCGAACGGGTGCCTTGCTGGTTTTCCCCTGGGTGGCACTTGCCGCAGCTATCTCAGGTATCAAAGCCTTTCATTTTGACATCGCATTTCACATGGAAAAGACCAGTCACTGGCTGGTTCTCACGGGAGGAATTTCCGCTACAATCAACGTGGTTTTTAACCTTCTTCTCATTCCGACTTTTGGTATTCTTGGGGCTGCCTGGGCGACACTCTCTGCATACCTCGTTGCTGTAGCCACCAGCGCATGGCTGGGGTTTAGATTATTTCATATGCCCTCAATGATGCCCATTTTGGCAAAGGCCGGGTTCATTGCTTTGCTTGTCGGCGCAGCGACCCTGTTGGGTGCGGATCTCAGCGAGGTGGTTTGGATCAAGCTGGGGACCGGGTTGCTGCTTGGTCTCCTCATGGCTTCGTTCATTGCCTTTGCCGTCGACCTGGGAGGACTGCGCAAGGCGGTCGCCAAGCACTGGCTATCCTGAATACAATGAATAGTGGAGCTCGGCGGAAATGTTGAGAGCGTTTTAAATGGAACAACAGAAAATCTGGGAATATTTTCAAAATGATGGATTGAATCCTGACACGTTTTCTGAGGCACGCCAGCGCTTCATGTTGCGTTACCTGAAACCATCTCAGGACGTTTTGAATATCGGCGTTGGAAGCGGCGCCCTGGAGAGATTGGGTGTCGCCAAAGGCGTCAATATGTATAGTCTGGACCCCAATCGCAATGCAATCGAACGTCTACGTGAATCATTGGGGTTGGCAGGGCGAGCACAAGTCGGCTTTGCTGAGTCAATGCCGACCGAGATTGAGAAAGAACGCTTCGATGTCGTTGTGATGTCAGAAGTTCTCGAGCATTTAGACGATGAGTCTTTAGCGGGTGCACTTGACAATGTCCTGCGAGTCCTCAAGCCTCAAGGGTCTCTCTTAATTTCCACACCCTATCGAGAAGATTTGAATTCAAATATTGTGGTTTGTCCAGATTGCGGCAAAGTTTTTCACAAATTTGGGCATGTCCAATCCTTTGACAAGGATCGAATGCGTTTCGTGCTTGAACGCAGTGAATTCAAAGTTGACAAGATCATTGTGACATCCTTTGTTGACTGGCAGCGAAGAGGAATTAAAAACCTCTTCAAGTCGATCTTTCGCCTCGTGTTAGCGCGCTTGGGCGAAGGCATTTCTGATCCGCATTTGGTCTTCATTGCCCACAAATCTCCAAAGCCCTGAACGATGAAATTACAGCGGATAGCCATTTATATTCCCAGCCTGCATTGTGGCGGTGCCGAGCGGATGATGGTGACGCTGGCAAATGCTTTTGCCTCAAGAGGGCTTGCCGTGGACTTGGTGCTTGCGAGTGCGCAGGGAGCGTTATTTCAGAATGTGTCGCCAGCGGTTCGTGTCGTGGATCTGCGCAGTACCAGAGTGGCAACAAGTTTGCCCGGACTTGTGCGTTACTTGAGACGTGAGCGGCAGCAAGCGATGCTATCGGCGCTCAACTACGCCAACGTGATTGCCATAATGGCCCGTTCGCTATCACGGGTCCGATTTAGGCTGGTGGTCAGTGAACGCAGCACGTTGTCGCTATCTAAACCATCACTTTTTCGTGGTCGCCTCATGACTTGGTTGATGCGCTGGTTCTATCCCAGAGCCGACAAGGTGCTCTGCGTATCCCAAGGGGTCGCGAACGATCTGGCTGAAGAGATTGGTTTACCACCTGAAAAAATGAGCGTCGTATACAATCCAGTCGTTTCCGATGAATTGATCGAGAAGTCGCACACGGCATTGGAGCATTCGTGGTTCAAACCGGGCGAACCACCGGTAGTTTTGGGCGTTGGCCGGCTTATCGAGGAAAAGGGTTTCGCCTTTTTGTTGCAGGCCTTTGCGAAAGTGCGCGATAGGAGGCTAGTGCGTCTGGTCATACTCGGCGAGGGTGAATTTCGGAATGAGTTGGAAAAACTGGCGCAGGCGCTTGGAATTGCTGATGACGTACTAATGCCGGGGTTTGTTGAAAATCCCTTTCCCTGGATGCGTAACGCCGCACTGTTCGTTCTTTCTTCGCGGTGGGAAGGATTGCCTAACGTATTGATCGAGGCAATGGCCTGCGGAACGCCGGTAGTCAGCACCGACTGCCCTTCAGGCCCTGCAGAAATTTTAGAAAACGGCCGTTGGGGACGTTTGGTGCCGGTCGGAGACACCGATGCGCTGGCGCAAGCGGTTGAGGCAACACTCGACGATCCAAACCAGGCGCAGGTCACCGACCGTGCGAGCGAATTCAATACCGATCGGGCAGTTGAGTCGTATTTGTCAATACTGGGCGTCACAAAATGACGCCTTGCCGCTTTTGTCCGGAGCCTGATTCGCCCTTTTATACCGCCTTTTCACGATCATGCATCCGTTTCGCGATGGCGACAGTAAAGTCTGCTGGACTGGATTTATTCTGAACAAGCGCGGATGGGTCCTGTCGGTCATCGTGACCTGGCACAGCGGGAATCGGTCTGAGATAAATGCTGATCCATCCCCTCCCGCGAATCGCGCTGGGGTATTCAAAAGCGAGGCCGCTTATTAATTTTGTACGCCTGAGGGATACGCACTATCACGTCAACGAATGGGCTACCCGGCAGCGCCTGTATTTTGGGAAAGAGTATTGAGGCTCCTTCATATCATTACCGGCCTGCAAACGGGCGGCAGCGAAATGATGCTTTACAAGCTCCTGGACGCAATGTGTGGCAGCCGGTTCGATTCTTCCGTTTTATCGCTGATGCCGCCGGGTCCGGTCGGTGAGCGTATCTCCACGCTTGGGATTCCGGTTTATAGTTTGAAAATTCATTCCGGCATTCCGCCTCTGCCCGCAATTCTGTCGATGCGCCGGTTGGTGGGGGCGTTCAAGCCAGATGTTATTCAGGGATGGATGTACCACGGCAATTTGGCGGCCTGGATAGCGCAACGTTGGACGCACGGAGCACCAGTGGTATGGAATATCCGGCAATCTCTATATGACATCCACTGCGAGAAGCGCCTGACTCGCTGTGTGATCCGCCTGGGCGCTGCTTTGTCGTCGAGGGTGCCGGCGATTGTTTACAACTCGAACACCAGCCGCCCCCAGCATGAAGCCGTAGGATATGACTGTCGTCATGCCCGTGTCATTCCCAATGGTTTCGACATCGACCGCTTCAGATCATCCCCTGAAAATCGCCTGGTTTTCAGAAAGGCGCTGGGGGTGGATGCGGATGTGCCATTGATCGGGATGGTTGCCCGCTGGCACCCAATAAAGGATCACGCCAATTTCCTGCGTGGGGCAGCCGCAGTGCTGGAGCGATGCAGTGATGCGCATTTTGTGTTGGCCGGAAGAGGCGTCGATGGGGAAAATGCCGAGCTGCTGGACATGGTCAGCTCCCTGGGATTGTCAGCTTGTGTTCACCTGCTTGGCGAGGTGTTCGATGTTCCCGCCGTAATGGCGGCCTTGGACGTTTTGGTGTCAGCCTCCAGGGCAGAATCTTTCCCCAATGTGTTGGGAGAGGGTATGGCCTGCGGCGTGCTTTGCGTGGCGACGGATGTGGGAGACTCGGCACAATTGCTGGGCGGGCATGGGCGGGTCGTGCCACCCCGCGATTCGGCCACTCTGGCAGCGGCTGTGAGTGAGCTGCTGCATCTCGATCCGCAAAGACGGGTTGAACTCGGCGCCGCTGGCCGCCAACATGTCAAGGATAGATTTTCCTTGCCAAAGATTGCAGACCGATACGCCACCTTGTACGAAAAGCTGATTAATAAGAAGGGATGAAAGTTTTATGTCTGGCTTTGGTCAGGGTTTAAAGGGTGTTGAAAAACGTCATGAGCGCAGGCAGAACAAGGCAAAATCCGACTGTTAATGCCGTTTGCGGCTTTTTGTCGAGAGGAGCGAAATGAACGCCGATTTGACAACGCAAGAGTCCCACTTCGCTTTCGGAAAGAACTGGGCGGAATATGCCCAAAAGATTGGTGAGACTGAGATCAAGGAGGCCTTGGAGGGGCTATCACGCCTGTTGGGGGAAGAGCGCCTGGATGGAAGGCGATTTCTCGATATTGGTTGTGGGTCGGGGGTGCATAGCCTCGCCGCATTGATACTGGGTGCTGCGGAGGTCGTTGCCCTGGATATCGACCCTGATTCGGTAGCGACAACCCGTTCGGTTCTCGATCGCCATTTTCCGGACGGGAATTTCAAAGTGATACAACGCAGCGTATTCGACCTGGGGTCAACAGAATTCGGGAAATTTGATGTGGTTTATTCCTGGGGGGTATTGCATCATACGGGCGATATGTATCGCGCCGTCCGCAACGCCGCATCCTTGGTGGCCCCTTTTGGAATCATAATTTTTGCACTTTATAGACAAACATGGATGTGCGGATTATGGAAGATTGAAAAGCACTGGTATGCTCACACCTCGCCAAAGGCTCAATCTCGTGCACGCTCTGCATACGTGTTCGCTTTCAGGATAGGCTTTTTACTGACCGGTCGAAATTTCAAACATTACGTACAGATGTATCACGGCAAACGCGGCATGGATTTTTATCACGACGTACATGACTGGATGGGGGGATGGCCTTATGAATCAATCTCGCCTGATAGGGTTAAGCTGCTTATGAACGGATTGGATTTTTCCGAGGTACGTTCGCTTGTCAGTCGCAGTCGGCTTTTGGGGAGATATTCCGGTATTTTTGGGTCTGGCTGTGACGAACACGTTTATCGCCGTGAGGGTGCAGGTTGAATTTTTGCTCCTCACCGTATGGCATCGATATAGTAGTGGCGTTGAAGAATTTGGCCTTGACACTTGTGTCTATGAGCAAGTGCCATCGACGGACGATCCCTGTATGCCCTCGTTTCCATTACTTTGTTTCGACCCCGCCGATCCTTCTTGTACCTAATTCTGAGAACTGACAAATCCAATCATGTGTGGAATTGCAGGTTACTGGTGTAAACATGGTGTATATGGGGAAGAAATTCTGTCCTCTATGACGAATGCCGTCACTCACCGCGGTCCCGATGATGCCGGATTCTGGCACGATCCCGATGCCGGGCTTGCTCTCGGGCACCGTCGGCTTTCCATCCTCGATCTCTCGCCCGAAGGTCATCAACCGATGGCCTCGGTCTCCGGCCGGTATGTGATCGTGTTCAACGGTGAAGTTTATAATTTTTCCGAACTGCGCCGCGACCTGGAATCGGCCGGCTTTCGTTTTCGGGGGTATTCCGACACCGAAGTGATGCTTGCCGCGATTGAGGCCTGGGGACTGAAAGCGTCTGTCAAGCGGTTTATCGGCATGTTTGCCTTTGCCTTGTGGGACCGCGAAACGCGCTTACTCTCGTTGGTGCGGGACCGACTGGGTATTAAACCGCTCTTCTATGGTTGGGTGTCCGGTGCGCTGGTGTTCGGTTCTGAACTCAAGGCACTGCGTGAATACCCCGGCTTCGACAATCCCGTGAACAGAAACGCCCTGGCCTTGCTGTTACGGCATAACTATATACCCGCACCGTATTCGATTTATGAGGGCATTTATAAGTTAATGCCTGGAGTGATATTGCAGCTCGATGCGGATACGGCATTTGTACAGAGGTCGCTGGAGGATTTGGACCGGCGCACCGTGACTTACTGGTCTGCGCGTGAAATTACGGAACAGGCTGCGGACCACCGTTACGACGGTAGTGAGGCCGATGCCGTTCGGCAGCTTGATGCATTACTCCGCAGCGCTATCGGTATGCGCATGGTGGCAGACGTCCCGTTGGGCGCTTTTCTCTCCGGCGGTGTCGATTCCTCCACAGTGGTCGCTCTCATGCAGGCACAGTCCGATCGGCCTGTAAAGACTTTTTCCATCGGCTTTAACGAATCAAAATACGATGAAGGAAAGTATGCCAAAGCCGTGGCGAGACACTTGGGCACGGATCATGTCGAGCTTTACGTAACACCGCAGCAGACGCTTAACGTCATACCCGAATTGCCGTGTCTGTACGATGAGCCTTTCGCGGACTCATCCCAAATTCCCACTTTTCTCGTTTCAAAGCTTGCCCGAAAACATGTGACGGTGAGTTTGTCCGGCGATGGTGGTGACGAGTTGTTCTCCGGATACAACCGCTATTTCTGGGGGCGGAGGTTATGGGATAGCCTGGGCTGGATACCCGTCCAGCTGCGCGCAAGAGTGGCAAACGGGCTGCGCATGGCGCCGTCAGAATTCTGGGACAGGGTATTGGAAATGTTGATGCCGATATTGCCGACCCGCTTTCGGGTGCGGATGCCGGGCTACAAGGTGCAGCGTTTGGCGGAAGTGCTTTGCATGCCTTCGCCGGATGAGCTTTATCGGCAGATTGTTTCGCATTGGCCCAACCCTGCGGATGTTGTGTTGGATGCATTTGAACCCCCAACGGCGCTGACGGATCCGACCCGCCGTGCCACTCAGGCCGACTACACCGAGCGTATGATGTACACGGACCTGGTGAGCTATATGCCGGACGATATTCTCACCAAAGTGGACCGCGCCAGTATGGGGGTGAGCCTGGAGGCCCGTGTGCCGCTGATCGATCATCGCGTGGTGGAGTTCGCCTGGCGGTTACCTATGAACCTCAAGATTCGCAACGGCGAGGGCAAGTGGCTGCTGCGTCAGGTGCTGTATCAATATGTGCCGCGTCAACTTATCGATCGTCCGAAGATGGGTTTCGGCGTACCGATCGATGATTGGCTGCGGGGGCCCCTGCGCGATTGGGCCGAAGCGCTATTGGATAAAACAAGGCTGCAGCAAGAGGGGTTCTTCGATCCTGGACCTATACGCCATAAATGGGAAGAACACATCTCAGGTCGAGGCAATTGGCAGTACCTGCTATGGGACATTCTGACCTTCCAAGCCTGGTGGGAAAAGTGGCACTGAACTTAAATCTATAATCCTTATTTATAAAGCATCTTTATTGACTCGGTCATCAATGAACACGGTAAAATGAACATTGCCTTTTTCATATCCGAGGACTGGTACTTCTGCTCTCATCGGCTGCCTATTGCCCGTGAAATCATAAAAAGAGGTGGTCGGGTTACATTGATCACGCGTGTAGGCCGATGTGAGAAAGAAATTAAAAAGGAAGGCATCCGTCTTGTTTCTCTGAGGAGATTCAGACGACGCCTGCAATCGCCATTGTCAGAACTGCTAAGTATTTTGGAATGCATACGAATTTTCAAAAAAGAATCACCTCAGATTATACACCAGGTGGCATTAAAACCCATTATTTTCGGGACAATTGCGGCCAGGTTTGTGGGCATCAAAATTATTGTTAATGCCTTTGCTGGTATGGGATCTTTATTCATATCGGATACATCAAAGAATTTTGCATTACAGAGAGTGATCTTGTTGTTTCTTAGGATCCTATTCAGGCCCCAAAATGTCCGCTTGATTTTTCAGAACGACCACGATCTGAACTTATTTTTGAAACACCGGGTGATTAACAAAAAACAGGCCATTCTTATTCGAGGCAGTGGTGTCAATCTAAGTTTATTCGATTCAGAACCGGCACCACCTGGACTACCGGTTGTTTTACTTCCCTCAAGGATGTTGAGAGATAAAGGCGTTTTTGAATTCGTCGAGGCAGCGAAAATGGTGAATAACGATCGTAAAATAGCACGGTTTGCCCTTGTGGGTGCACCTGACCCGGAAAACCCGAGTTCTATCGATAGTTCCATCATTAACAAGTGGGTAGATGACGGGTGGGTGGAATGGTGGGGTTTTCACAGGGATATGCCAGAGATTTATTCCCAATCCCAAATCGTATGTCTTCCATCCTACCGAGAGGGTTTACCGAAAGTACTTCTTGAAGCGGCTGCTTCTTGCCGCGCTGTCATCACAACAGATACGGTTGGCTGCCATGACATTGTTAAACACGGTGTGAATGGGCTTCTGATACCCCCTCGCGACGCAATTGCACTTTCAGTTGCTATATCGTATCTATTGACTCATCCGGCAGAAAGAAAACGCATGGGGCTCAATGGGCGGGAAATGGTTGAAGAGGGTTTTACTCTGGAAAAATCAATAGAGGATACTATCTCTTTTTATCGAACGGTTATACCTCAAAATTCATGAAGATATGTGTTACTGGAATTACAGGTTTTATTGGTACAGCCGTATGCCATAGAATCCTAAATGAAGGTTTCTCTGTTGTGGGTACATGCCGTAACTATAATAACAAGAATCATTTGTCACGGGTTTCGCTTTTCGAAATCGGCGACATAGACGTCAAAACCAGCTGGGAGGCCGCTTTAAAGGGGGCCGACGCCGTTGTCCATACCGCCGCCAGAACCCACGTCGTCAATGAAACAGCAATAGACCCTCTGGCGATATATCGCCAGGTCAACCTGCACGGGACAGCAAATCTGGCCCGGCAAGCGGCCGAATCCGGTGTCAAACGGTTTATATTTTTGAGCAGCGTCAAGGTGAACGGAGAGGCAAGCCCGATCGCCTACACCGAATCGGACGAGCCGTCACCGAAGGATGCCTACGGCATCAGCAAAATGGAGGCCGAGCAGGTATTGGCGGAAATCGCCGACGGAACGGGAATGTCGGTTTTCATCCTCAGACCGCCATTGGTCTACGGGCCGAATGTTAAGGCCAACTTTTTAAAATTGATCCGACTGGTTGATCGAGGCATGCCATTACCACTGGGGTCAGTTGATAATCAAAGAAGCCTGATTTATGTCGGGAACCTTGCAGATGCCATTGTTCGATGTATTCGCCATACCGAAACGACGTCAAAGACCTATCTGGTCCGCGACGGCGTTGATGTTGCCACACCGGAATTGATCAGGATGATCGCCTCAGCACTTGGAAAGCCAGCGCGACTCTTTAAAATATCTCCCAAATTATTGCGTGCAATTACTCGCCTGGCAGGCAGAGAGAGAGATGCGGATCGGTTGATCGAATCTTTGACCGTTGACGACACCAAAATCAGGCAGGAATTGAACTGGGAACCTCCGTTTAAGATTGAATATGGTCTAAAAGAAACGATTGCTTGGTATAAAAGTGTAAGCAAATAAGATTCATAATCAGGCGATCAGATCGCGGAAAACACCGCATGATACTTCTTACTGACGATGAAACGAACTTTCGATATATTGCTGGCGGTGGTATCAAGTTCAGTTCTTGCCATTCCGATATTGATTCTCGCCCTTGTTGTTAAGAATTCATCGACAGGACCTGTTCTTTACTGGTCTGATCGTGTTGGCCGAAACAACACCCTTTTCAGGATGCCGAAGTTCAGGACGATGCAAATCAACACGCCGGCAGTGGCCACACACCTCTTGTTATCACCGGATCAATACCTTACTGCGATCGGAAAAAAACTCAGAAAGTATAGTCTGGATGAACTGCCGCAGATTATTAGTGTACTCAAGGGTGACATGAGTTTTGTCGGGCCGCGGCCGGCTCTGTATAACCAGGATGATCTGGTCGAATTACGGACAAAGAGAGACATCCACAAGCTTGTTCCCGGAATCACGGGTTGGGCCCAGATAAACGGCAGGGATGACCTGCCGATTCCCCAAAAAGTCGATCTCGATGATTATTACCGGCAGCATAAATCGTTTAAATTTGACCTGAACATTTTGTTTAATACTTTTTACAGTGTTTTCCGCGGCACAGGTGTCACGCATTAAAATGAAATTTAAGATCATCAATAACAATTTTCTCATCATATTTCTCGCCGACGTGCTTTTTTTGTCCGCAGCTCTTTATACCGCCTTTCTCATTCGTTTCGAGTTTCGCATCCCTTCCTATTTCATCGAATCATTTGTGGGGATGTTGCCATATGCCCTTTTGATTAAAATAGCCTGTTTCTATTTTTTTGATTTATATCGCGGCATGTGGCGATACACAAGTGTTTCCGATCTGGTGAACATTATCAAGGCAGCGACCCTGAGTTCCTTGGTGTTGGCCGCTTTAATTGCTTTTAAAACACGGTTTATCGGCTATTCCCGGTCCGTGTTTTTGATTGACTGGTTTTTAACGATTCTTTTTATCGCCGGTTTTCGATTGGCCATCCGGCTGTTTTTCGAAAGCTATACACGCGAGAGTAAAATTGAGAAAGCACGTCCGTCGTTTTCCGCGTTAATCAGAAAGCGCCGTAAAAATGCCAGGAACCTCTTGATCATCGGCGCCGGGGACTGCGGTGAAAAGATATTTCGCGAAATTCATAACAATTCAGCCCTCCCATACCGCATTGTCGGTTTTCTGGATGACAATCGCAATAAAATCGGTCGAAAGATTCATGGCATACCCGTCCTTGGAAAGATAAGCGAAATATCGCCTGCTATTGATAAAGTAAAAGCTAATGAAGCGCTGATCGCTATTCCTTCAGCTACTGGTGAACAGATGCGCGTCATTGTCGAACATTGCAAAACCAGCGAGATCCCGTTCAAGACCGTACCGGGTTACGGGGAGTTGATAAACGGAAAGGTGTCTGTTAAAGCCATTCGTGACGTGGCCTATCGTGACTTGTTGGGCCGAGAGATCGTCAAGTTGGACGAAAAGGGGATCGGCGCTTTCATCGAGGGCAATAGTGTTTTGGTTACCGGGGCAGGCGGGTCGATCGGCTCGGAACTCTGTCGCCAGATTTGTCGCTTCAAACCTGGGAAAATCCTTCTCTATGAGCGCGCAGAAAGCCCGCTTTTTGAAATCGAACTCGAACTCAAACGAAGCTTTGGCGATGTGCCTGTCGTTCCGATCCTCGGGGACATTCAGGACCCAGCACAACTTCGAAAAACATTTGAAATTCATCGCCCCCAAACAGTATTTCATGCGGCCGCATACAAACATGTACCCATGCTGGAACTGCAGCCCTGGAAAGCGCTTGAAAACAACATTGTCGGTACGGCAAACCTTTTGAAGGTCATAAATACTTTCGACATTGACCGTTTCGTTTTTGTTTCAACGGATAAGGCCGTTCGACCTACCAACGTCATGGGGGCCAGCAAGCGGGTAGCGGAAATGTTGATTCAATGCCAGGATCATGCTCAAGTAGCCAAAACTAAATTTGCCATTGTTCGTTTTGGCAACGTGGTTGGCAGTGTCGGCAGTGTTGTACCACTTTTCAAAAAACAAATTGAAATCGGGGGCCCAGTTACGGTTACCCATCCGGATGTCACGCGTTATTTCATGACCATTCCTGAAGCTTGTCAGCTCATACTGCAGGCCGGTGCGTTGTGTAATGATCAGGTAGAGGTTTTTGTTCTGGACATGGGGCAACCCGTTAAAATCGCCGACATGGCCCGTGATCTGATCCGCCTTTCGGGATTTGAACCTGATGTCGATATCAAAATCGAATACATCGGCTTGCGCCCCGGTGAAAAATTATACGAGGAACTTATTACGGACGGGGAGGGGGTTGTCGGTACGAGCCACGAGAAAATTATGACTCTGCGGGGAGAAGTGTGCAATTTGGCGCAGTTAAACTCTGAGATTGATGAATTGGTGCAGTTTTCCGCAGACCAGGATATCGAAAAAATTAAGGCAGTGTTCAAGAAGATCGTCCCGGATTATCAACCTTACAGGCATGATGCTGTCTAAAAGAAGGTACGCACAATGGCGCACATAAAGCGAACAGTGATACAGCTTCTTCAGGACAAAGGTGTCCGGATTCCTGCACCGGAAGCGGTCGAAATCGGTGAAGACGTCGATCCGGATAGAATTTCCGGTAAAGGTGTTATCATTCATTCCGGCTGCAAGATTTATGGCCAATCGACCCTCATTCTCGACAATTCCCGGCTGGGATTCGAAGGCCCGGCCACGGTCGTCGACTGTCAGATTGGTCCCAAGGTCGAACTTGGCGGCGGGTACTTCAAGGATGCGGTATTTCTGGCAGGGGCCTCCACCGGGTCCGGCGCGCAGGTGCGAGAAGGAACGATCCTCGAAGAAGACGCCAGCATTGCCCATACGGTGGGGTTAAAACAGACGATCCTGTTTCCATACGTCACGCTGGGGAGCCTGATCAATTTCTGCGACTGCCTGATGGCCGGCGGCACGGACAAAAAAAACCACAGTGAGGTTGGCAGTTCATATATTCACTTCAATTACACACCCAACCAGGACAAAGCCACCGCCTCGCTGATCGGGGATGTCCCCCGGGGCGTGATGTTGAACCAAATTCCTATTTTCCTGGGAGGGCAGGGGGGGCTGGTCGGCCCCTGCCGGTTAGAGTACGGCACCGTCATTGCTGCGGGTACGATTCACCGCAAGGATGAACGGCGAAGCGGCCGGTTGATCATCGGCGGGGGCGGAAGTAAAAGCGGTAATGTGCCGTATATCCCAGGTCGCTATCACGGTGAAAAGCGGATTGTGACCAACAATATCGACTACATAGCAAACCTGATAGCTCTCTATCAGTGGTATAAGACCGTCCGCTCCCAGTTCGTATCTCCCGAATTATCCCAGCTGCTCTTAGACGCGGCCATGCAAAAAATATCTAGGGCTATCGACGAGCGCATCAAACGGTTCGAGGAATTCATTTTCAAATTCAAGGCTTATGAGGATGATACCGAAAACGTTACCACTAGACTGAGTAAACGTCAGATTGAACTTGGCGACCGATGGTCTGACTTAAAAGACTTTATTGAAGCAGCACGCGGTAGGGAAGGGGACAAGATCGGCCGGAATCGTTTTATGGTAGCTTTACAAAAGGTCATCGACCAAGAAGGTAAAAACTACCTTCGGGCAATCAATAATCTGGACCGAAATGCAACTGCCATTGGAACTGGTTGGTTGCAAGGTATTGTCGATGATGTCACTTCGGGTGCCCTGGGATTTATCCCATCTTTTAAATAGCATGCCGGAAAATAAAATTATTAATAACATTATCAGATTGTTGGTCGGTGAAGGATCATATTATGGGCAAACTTTTCGGAACTGACGGCATTCGTGGGGTAGCCAATGAGTATCCGATGATACCGGAAATGGCACTTAGAGTCGGTAGAGCGATCGGTCTCCACTTTGGCAATCAAGAGCGATCGGCCATTGTCATTGGCAGAGATACCCGCCTTTCGGGCACCATGATAGAATCCGCCATCGTATCCGGGTGTTGTTCTGTTGGTTGTGATGCGTTAGTTGCCGGCGTGCTACCAACACCCGGGGTGGCATATCTGGCCAAAAACCTCGGTGTTGCTGCCGGCATTGTCATCTCGGCATCTCACAACCCCTATTATGACAACGGCATCAAAATTTTCGATCACAATGGGTACAAACTGTCAGATGAAACGGAAGACTTGATCGAGACTCTTGTTCTCGATGACGCAGCAACTGAGAGGGAAAGCATAGGCATTCGCGACACCGGCCAAAGAATCGAACTTGACGATGGTGAAAACCAGTACGCCGATTTTCTAATTCAGTCCGTTTCTGAAGGATCCCGCTTCGACGATTTCACGGTGGTTCTGGATTGCGCCAACGGTGCTACCTACAGGATCGCTCCGAAACTGTTTGCAGGGTTAGGGGCCTCGGTGGAAGCCCTCTACGCCGTACCGGACGGTAAAAACATCAATCATATGTGTGGCTCTCAGCACCCCGAATCCCTGGCAAACAGGGTTCGCGAATTAAATGCACACATTGGTCTGGCTTTCGACGGAGATGGAGATCGACTCGTGGCGGTCGATGAGAACGGTGAGATCCTTACCGGTGACCAAATGCTGGCCATCTGTGCGCAGCATTTCAAAAATAATGGTACTTTACAGAGCAACACTGTCGTCAGCACGGTGATGAGCAATATTGGCCTCGGCGAGGCTCTAAAGAAAATGGATATCCACCATGAGATAACCAATGTCGGTGATCGTTATGTCATGGAGAAGATGGTGGCCGTTGGAGCGGTCCTGGGGGGTGAAGAGTCAGGGCACACCGTCTTTTTGAATCACCAGACAACTGGAGACGGTATTCTAACGGCTCTTTCACTGCTTGAAATCATGGTGTCAGAAAATAAACCGTTGTCCGAATTAAAGTCCGTAATGACCGTATTTCCCCAAGTGCTCGTCAACGTCGATGTCAAAAGCAAACCGCCCTTGGATACACTCACAGAAGTCCAGGAAGCTATAAGCCAAGTAGAAAATGAACTTGCTGGAAAGGGACGGGTACTGGTGCGCTATTCCGGGACCCAGCAACAGTGCCGGGTAATGGTGGAGGGACCCAGCGAGGTAGAGACCCATAGATATTGCCAGAGAATTGCATCGGTCATTAAGACCAACATCGGCATAAGGTCGATTTAACCTGATAGAGATGACAATCAACATATCCTTTTGTTGGCGATATCAATTAGGGTCGACCAAAAATAACCGCCCTTTAGCAACGACGGCCAAATCATCACTGCCAGGTATACGATCGAAACAACCGGCAATACATTCAGCAGTTTCAAAGCCACTCAGCTGAGCGTAAATTAATAAAGATATCACAATCATTAATACACTAAACTAATCTTTACAAACTAGTCATTTCCCGGTATTTTATACATTATTTCAATTGATTTGGGCTACCTGCAGTGTCGGCCATTTCAATAACTGAGACACAACTCTAAAGTGCTGCCCAATCGCCGATAATACAAACATCTTATCGACCAAGGAGGACGGATTATGAGTAAAATTGCAAAGGTTGTGTTCTGCATCTCCCTCATCCTGACATTGACAACATTTCAGGCAGCTACATCCAATGCTTATGAACTTGACTGGGTCGCCATCCAATACCGTGTGTTTGAATCAGGCAACCAAGTCAACCGTCTTGCGATTGAAATTAAAGATGATGGTGGTAATTATGTTGCCAGTGAAAGTGCGGTCACGAGCTACAACCTGACAGATCCCAGTGGAAGCCCTGTAAATTTGAGCAACAAGAGATTTGACCCTCCGTTTGATTATTACCCGGCATACCTAAGCCAGAATCAAACAGGAGGGCTTGACTGGGTGTATCCCCCTGCATTCCAGATTAGCGAATTTTACGCTGATATTCTTGATCCGATCGTAATAGGTCAATACACCCTTCAAGTAGTTATGGAAAATGCGCAGGTTCTCCAACAAACTATCGATATGCTGTACCTTGTCGATATTCCCCCCATTTCCTCGCGTTCATATCAAATTCAAACCGGTTCGGACGGCAATGTCTACTGGACATGGTCGATCCCCAATGAGCTATTGGTCCTTGCTGAAACCCATCCGGAATATGACCTGCAATACCGCGCGGGTGTGGCCGTATATAATAACGGCCAGTTCGTGGCCTTGTTCTGGCCCAACTTACCCATCCAGGTGGGTTCTTCCTTCATCCCCGCGGCAACGTACCAGGAACTTCTTGGCAAAGGTGATGAGATTCGATTTACATTACAGGTGAGAACCCGTAACAACAACTCAAGAGCATATTCGAGCTCGATCGCGGTGAAAGACTTTTCGTCTCCGATTTCGATCACACCAAAGAAAAGCGTGGTGGTGGTTCCGATGAATTAACTAAATGATTTACCGTAGACAACTACACCAACAAGATCAGGGCCGGTCGGCCATTTCCTTATAATTTCGAACAAAGAGTTTTCAAAAAGCATGTTGTTCGCTGGTATAACCGTCCAATGGTGGTAAAGTTAATCACACAAGGGGGGAGAATGAAACTTCATGAATTGGTTGTGTATATCGTTGTTTTATTAACTGGGTTACCGATCTCGGTTAATGCCGGCTGGGAACTATATGACGATTTTAGCACCGGTGCTATTGACACACAACGATGGGACATTGATAACTCCAGCGCCAGCATCGGAGTTGAAGGAGGCCAGGCGCGGTTTATCCATCAAATTAACCACCCAAATGATTCCAGCTATTTGCATTTTTCTCAAGACCCCGCAAACATCCTTGGCATCAAAACCGATGTACTCATCACATCTTGCACCGGAGATGTCCGGGCACGCATTGCCGGGTATAGCGGCAAGGTGGGAACAAACCATGTTTTTACATCGATTCAACTGCAACCGGAAAATCAAACCATCTATACCAGCTCAGGCCTGGAAGGGCCGCCTCCGGATTACACATGGGCCCAGGACCTACATTACGCGCACTATCAAAAACCGGTTGACATAACCGGCGTCTCCTTTAACCTGACTATGGTGTTTGAGAGCGAAAAAATCACATACGAAGTCGACGGCCTTGGAAAAATTGCTTACAAATATGCAACAGCCATAGCCCCCCCGGACAATTTTTTTAGAGGCATAGGCACTAGAAGCACATTAGGCGAGGGCCCTTGTACGGTATATTTTGACAATGTCTATGTGTTGCGGCCGTAATCGTTTGAATCTATAATTTCGGGATATCGACTCAACGAATGCCAGCCATTTAATCCATAGATGGAGGATAGATAATGAAGAAAAAGACTGTTTTTGCATGCATCGCAGTGCTGCTATTCGGGTTCACGCCATATGCTCAATCAGATTGGCAGTTATATGATAATTTCAATTCGGGACAGATCGATCCGGCTAAATGGGAAATCGATAATTCAAGCGCCACCATTACAGTTGAAAACGGTCGGGCAAAATTCGAGCATCTTTCCGGATTTGCAGGTGATTCCAGCTATTTGTTGCTCATCAAAAACCCGAAATCGATTATTGGCGTAAAGGCCACCATAACTGTGCAAGCCTGCTCCGGAGACGTG
This sequence comes from uncultured delta proteobacterium, assembly GCA_963848135.1. Taxonomy (GTDB): domain Bacteria; phylum Desulfobacterota; class Desulfobacteria; order Desulfobacterales; family SG8-13; genus JARFQH01. The sequence continues at coordinate 238,143 of CAWKCK010000002.1, read as the reverse complement.
CGGTCAAGAATGGCCAGTTTCATAGGAAAAATTGGGGACGATTATGTATATTCAGCACATGAAATAAGAGCCGATCGGGACTATATCTCGTCTAGTCTGCCGCGTCTGGGCCCGGCGCCGGATTATGAATATAAGGGTGATTATTTTTGGGGATATTTCAAGCGTCCGCTGGCCTATACCGGTTTGCCTTTCACCATGTCGATGGTTCTATACAGAGACCATGCCGAATATGAGGTGGAAGGGCAGGGGGCAATTGAGTTTTCGTTTCCAGTGACATTAGCGCCGACTGACGATCACTTCAATGGCATCGGCACCCGCAGTAACAACGGCGTTGGCACATGCACGGTATATTTTGATGACGTTTATGTTAGCAGACAACCGACTGCATCACCTGCAAACAATCTACTCCTTTTAGGTAATTGACAAGAATTTGTTAAAAGAAAATTTATGGGCCGAGTTTTAGATAAAGAAAATAAGAATGTTTGTATCCAATGTCTATTCTATTATATATGGCAAACATATCATGACCGTTGAAACAATTCTCGACGTCAATCGCTAAAAAAATTAAACGATTAAGATCAGAGGTGGTTTGGATGACAGCATTTCGTTATTCTTTGATTGTTCTTTGCATTTTTGCATTTTGCCCCTCAAATTCTATTTCAGGTCCCAAGCCCGTTGGAGATTACCTGCTAAGCTCTTTTAATGATGAAATCCAAGCTTTGAGTGCCGATCAACCGGAAGCCGGTTTCCATCGCATCACATTGGACGGAAGCGGTGGCGGAAGTTTTCTGGATTTGAGCCTTTCGGACGGTGGGCCACTGGAAAGCGGTAGCTTTGATTATACCCTGAAACCAACGGGTGAAGTGAAGATTTTGCCCGGGGAAGGTTTCATCCCCGGTATCGTGAGCCCGGACGCACAATTTTTCGCATTTGCTGAGGTTGGAGAAAACAATCCGGGCATTTTATTCGGCGTCAAGAAACCAAACGCACCACTCTCGATGACCTCGAAAACCTATATTGCTGTTCAAATTTCCGACGATGTCAGTAACCCGGGGGCGGGCCAATCGGCCGATGAACCTTCCGTCACTCTTATGGAAATTACCTTGGGAGCCGGTGGGAACGGTACCTTTCAGGATTTGGAAAGTTCTGACGGTGAGAACGAGAGCGGCATATTCACATACGCCATCGACACTACCCCGGCCGACGGAAATTTAACCGTGACCATCGCCTTGCCGCCACCGGAGCCAACCCTCGTATTTACCGGAATCATTAGCCAAGATGGTGGTGTGTTTACCTTCCCCTTTATCATTCCATTCGAACCCGGGATCATTGTCGGTATTGAAAAATCGAATGGCGACATGGATACATCGAAAGCCAAGGGTACATATACGATGTGCCAGTTCGCCGATGAAATTGACAATCTTGGCCCGGCACAGGTAGCTGACAGTCCAGCAGCCGGCATCATTGAAATTACATTGGATGGTCAGGGGAAAGGGACTTTTAAAGAGGTTTACTCATCCAACTCAGGGGGAGAGGCCGGCAACGGCACGTTTAATTACACACTCAGTGAGAATGGCGAACTATTTATAAGTGCTCCCGGTGCTGGGCCGATCAATGGCATAATCAGCAAAGACGGCAACCTGCTCCTTTTAGCAGAAACCTCTGCAGATTACCCGGCGATGAGCATTGGGATCAAGAAATCGACGACAGGCTCATCGGGTATACCATTGCTGCTCCTGGACCAAGATTGATCTCCTGAGTTAGTGTTCAACCATGCCTGGCGATTGTTCTGCTGCTTGGTTTTATCCAATTGTCCAGTTCTTTATGAATGAAGGAGGTCGGTGCGGGTTGAGCGGCAATTTTCGTTGATTTTATCTTATTTCTAACAGGTCAATCTCAAAAATGAGTTCCGCGTTTGGCGGGACGGTCTTGCCAACGTCCTTTTCACCGTATCCCAAATCAGGTGGGACCAAGAGTTGTCGTTTACCGCCCGCCCTCATTCCTAAAACTCCCATGTTCCACGCCTTCATGACCCTATCGGTTCCGACCTTGAAAGCGACTGGATTTCCGCGATCGTAGGAACTTATAAATTGGGTTCCTTTTTGGCCGTTCTCTTTGAGCCAACCGATCACATGCACCACTACAACACTACCAGCACCGACAACCGATCCTGTACCGACAACGAGATCGATGTATTCGAGACCTTCGTCATTTTTAACAGGGCCCTGATTTGCCGCCGTATTGCCGTTGATGATGAACAACAATGCACTGACGATGACAAGAGCTAATCGTTTTTTCATCATATCCTCAAGTACTCGTTCTGAGGTGGGGTTGTTTCATACTACCATGCGCTGGTCTTATTCATTCAAAAGAAGCAGTGGCAGTCCCGGTAATGTTATGGGGTTTCCACAAGACGCATCGAAACGGCCCCACGGTGATTGACACCATTGCGCAGCGGCCAAATCTGCATGGCCCTTTACGCTCGGATGGAAACAGTCACCGCTGTTGACGTGTATTTCATCGAAAGAAAAATCGAAAATATCGATATAGTATGAATTGGGGAGACGTCCGTCGGTTCTGTATTCTGCAAGTACACGCTCCAATATCGGATTGTAGGTATCTCGAATCCTGGCGTGGAATGTTTTCCTGCGTCGACAGTGGGGGCCATCATCAGGATGAATGATATCGGGCTCGAGGTGTGAGCCACCAGGCCGACAATCGTTCTCCGGATCCGCCAGGAGGTTTTGGCAGGGGACAAACGGCCACGCAACCAGGCGGCACCAGTCGTTTCCTCGTTTTGCATCCCACAGCCAGTAGATCGCCGGAATGCTCGAAACGTGTATGAATGCGTTTTTGGTGATACCCGATGCGGCGAGCACGTCAAGCCCGGCACGGTATTGCTGTTCAAATTGGTCCGGGGGCGTCATCTGCTCCAGACTATCTGCACAAACGTCATTGCCTCCGAGAAGGATGGCCACCATACCGGCTTTTCCAGGTGGTATCGCAGCGGCGGCCGCGATGATTCTTCCGGCCTGATCTGCAAAGTCATCCATTTCGGATCCGCTGATTGCCTGATTGAATATGACGTCGCGAGCGGTATTGTTTTCATAGTAACCCGCCGGATCAATGCTCTCGAAGCGCTCGTTCAGGCTGAAAACAATGTCTCCCTGGTTATAGCCCGTCGACCAGACTGTCCCATGACGCTTGGCGCCGATAACATCGTCGGCCGCCTCTCCCTCACCGATTGAATTTCCGATATTAAAAAGGTTTGAAGGAACCGGTTTACCGGCTTTAGCAAGAAAAACTGATGAGAAAAAGGCAAAAAATGTCATCAGACCAATAGCTATAATTTGCTTAATCCCCAACTTGGTTCCTCTCTTTTAAACGAATGGCAAGAGTCACATGGATCCGATTGCACAGATACGGCTGACAAGAGAATCGTCATCAAATTAAACCTACAAAAGGAAAGACTGATTGTCAATTGAAGCCACCCGCAAGGGCCATTGGTTCAGTCACAGTACCTATTATGGATATATTCTTTATTCAATGGCCTCAGGCAACGCCGGAGGAATGGATTTTGATCTGCTCAAATCTGTCCTTTGAAACAATTATTTTGTGCAACCAACCGGTCATTGAATCTTGAATAGGGATATCAATCCCGTTTGATGTATATCAAACCATTCTATCGTGGATTTTTTCTTGGATTGCTGGGTATCATTTTAGCGGGGATTCTCTACTTCGGGCTAAAACCTGATAAGCTTGTCTTTACCAATGGCGTCGAATGGCTGAAGCATAGTACCGGTGTCCGGTTCAAGGATTACGGTATAATCCATTCCGAACATTTCATAGGAAGAACCGGAATGGATAGCTTTCAAAGTGGAGAATTCTCTTTCGAAATTGCCTTGAAGCCCGAGAATTTAACCGATAACCGGTTCAAATTTATCTTCGTTATTCACAATGGTTCTGACACTTCTCAATTATTAGTGGGGCAGTGGCGGTCATACATCATACTCATGAACGGCGACGACTATTCGTGGAAAAAAAGAACTAAAAGATTAGCATTTGACCTGGCATCACTGAACAATAAAAAAATCTTGCTAACATTTATAACCGGGAAAAGCGGCACGAAACTCTATTGCAACGGCGAACTTGTCAAAACAAGGAAAGATCTGACACTCAAAATGCCGGGTAATGAAAAATCAAGGGTAGTAATAGGCATCTCCGCAGGCTGCAAATCTCCATGGGTGGGTGACCTCTACGGCTTTGCATATTATCAATTTGTTCTTACAGGATCAGAGGTTGCACAACACCATAATAGATGGGTTGGCGATCATACCTTCTTGTTTGCGTCAAATAAAAACCCAGCAGCTCTTTACTTGTTCGATGAGAAAGAAGGCCAACAGGTGTTTGACCATAGCGGGCATAATCAAAACCTGAAAATACCGGCGAGGGTACCGATATTAGAAAAAAGATTCCTGACGGCACCATGGAGTGGATTTAGGTTCAACAGGAAATCTGTAGAAGATGTTATATTGAATATCGTCGGGTTCATACCGCTTGGCTTCGTTTTGGTGGCCTTATTTGTTGGATCTGCTGGTAAAATATCAAAACAGAGTGTTATTATTACCGTCGCGATATGTTTTGCAATAAGCTTGATGATTGAGATCCTACAAGCTTGGATTCCAACGCGAAGTTCCTCGATGTTAGACGTAATGATGAATACGCTTGGCTCAATGACTGGCGCGCTTTTCTTCAAATTTACATTTGCTGCAGCTCCGCTCGGGCCGATCAAGTGAAAGAAATGAGTTCAGCAAATATTTTACACAATAGACAAGTACCTGTAGTTCATGGGGCAGTGCCGGTCTACCAGTAAACTGCTAACAACTGGTAAGGCCGATATTCCTTTAAATAACATTGTTCAATGACCGGATGGTTGCACGGCATAACGGGTTTACAAACCGGCGCTGTGTTTTTCACAAACCATTCATCCGGCTTGGCTCAGGTCATTGAATTTCCAGTAATAACAGCAGCAATTGAGGTAATAAACTATTTTTTTGTAATATTAAATAGATGGCACCATTGTTATCGTTAGGCGTCCAATGTGCAAAGTATATTTCACCAGATTCATCCTCTCCAAATGTGGAGATGCGGTATTCAGAATCAAGCAATTCAGTGCTCGACCAGATCCCTTTATCGTCTCTGACTGCGCCCCAGATCCGCCCGGAACAGAAATCAGCGTATAGGTAATAACCATAAAGCCTCGGGTTTTTCAAACCTCTGTAACGATACCCCCCGGTGATTGAGCAATTACCAAGAGCATGCTCGTATTCGAGAATTGGCAGTTCAAGTGAACCGTTGTTGCAGTTAATTGCAGGTTCATAGCAATGACTGGCTTCCATGAGCCGCCAACCGTAATTTTCGCCACCAGGACTGCTGGCCGGCTGAAAATTCATTTCCTCCCATTTTAATTGCCCCACGTCGGCTATGAACATATCGCCAGTTTGGTGATCAAAACTGAAACGCCAGGGATTGCGCAATCCTGTTGCCCAAATCTCACTTCGTGCCTGTGGGCTTCCGACGAAAGGATTGTCCGGCGGTATCGTATAAGGGAAACTGCTATTCACGTCAATTCGCAGCAGTTTTCCGAGGAGTGAAGTCGGATTCTGGGCAAAGTTGGATGGGTCACCGGATGAGCCGCCGTCACCCATTCCGATGTATAGATAACCGTCGGGTCCAAATTGCAATTGACCACCGTTGTGGTTTGTAAACGGTTGGGGGACGGTCAACAGAATAGTGGCGGATGCCGGATCGGCAACATTCGGGTCGGCTGACACGCGGTAGCGGGCAACGACAGTGGCCCCGTCTGTTCTTGTATAGTTGAGAAAAAGAAACCCGTTGTGGATGTAATCCGGGTGAAAGGCAACGTTAAACAGACCCTGTTCACCTGCAGTGGATACGAGGAGACTGATGTCGAGGAAAGGATTGGGCAGAAGCTGCCTGCCATCGAATACGAGGACTTTGCCTCCTTGTAAAGTTATGAAAAGTCTACCTGATCCGTCATTGGCGTGTGTGATAGACACTGGTTTTGTCAAACCAGTAAGGACCTGAATTGCCTTTATGTGGGGGCCAGATGTTACGAACCCGCTGAGCACGAACATCAGGGAAATCATTGATGCCATATGCAATGGCGTTACCATGTGTATTTTTCTGCATCGATCACGAAAAGTAATAAATTTATTTTTAGCGCTCATAATGACATCCATAATCCGTGTCTCCAGTTTTTGATTTGGTCGCAGACAACATGTACACGCGGTTTTACCTCTGGCACGAAGGAGCCCTGCGAAATGTGTATGATGTAGTAGCGGCAATGGTTATTCGCTTTATGCGGCCGTAATTTTACGTTTTTTTGGAAAAACAGTTAGTTGTACATACGAAAACTGATAATGAATTGACACGGTTTACTTGATTTAATATGTTGGCTACCGCAACAAACTGAAATATGAGTTTTGGCAAATCAATTCAGGCAGTTAAATTAAGCTGCACAAGAAATCTAAATATTCGAGCTTTGACGCCGGATTTTTCTAAGGCTTTGTTGTATATTTTTTCAAAATAATTTTTAACCACATCGATTTCAATCTCAAGGATGCACTATGATGCGTGCGCTAATTACTGGTATTACCGGACAGGATGGATCCTATCTGGCGGAATATTTACTGAGCAAGGGTTATGAAGTTCATGGTATTGTTAGACGGGTTGCACTCGAAGACCCAGCCCACAGACTGGTTCGCATTCGGCATATCACCGACCATCTTCATTTGCATGCAGCATCACTCGACAGCTATGCTAGCATATTCAATGTAATCGAACAGGTCCGACCGCATGAATGCTATCATTTAGCATCGCAAAGTTTTGTAAGCTATTCTTTTGAGGATGCTTTTTCTACATTAAACACCAATGTCAATGGAACCCTTTTCGTTTTGTCAGCCATAAAGGATAGAAGTCCCGATTGTAAATTTTACTTCGCCGGGTCAAGTGAAATGTTTGGGCTGGCAAAAGAGACCCCACAAAACGAAGAGACATCTTTCCATCCGCGCTCACCGTACGGGATTTCCAAGGTAGCGGGCTTTGATTTAACGCGGAATTTTCGTGAATCCTACGATTTGTTCGCCTGTAACGGTATTTTGTTCAATCATGAATCACCCCGTCGCGGATATGAGTTTGTCACTCGCAAGATAACCAGCACAGTAGCAAAGATAAAGCTAGGCTTGGAGAAAGAGCTACGACTCGGGAATTTGCATGTCAAACGCGATTGGGGATTCGCCGGTGACTATGTCAAAGCAATGTGGTTAATGCTTCATCAACCAGAACCGGATGACTATGTCATTGCAACAAATGAGACACATTCAGTAAAGGAGTTTGTTGAAAAAGCATTCGAGTACGTTAACCTCGATTGGCAAGACTATGTCGTTACAGACGAAATGTTTTACAGGCCTGCCGAAGTCAATGAACTTATGGGCGATTTCAGTAAAAGTAAGGTGAAATTGAAATGGGAACCGACAATCAGATTTGAGGAATTGGTTGAGATGATGATGGAGGCTGATTTTTCATCTTTGAAGCAAGGCTTGAAGAAATGATAGTAGCGGCAGACTTAACATGATAAAAAGTTTTATTTATTTCGTTAGATTACTCTTTTTGCAAAGAGATCTCATATTAACCATGGCGAAAAGGGAGGTGGCAACTCAGTATGTTGGATCGTTGCTGGGTTTTATTTGGACTTTCATCAATCCTCTGGTCATGATTTTTGTCTTTTGGGTTGTTTTCAGTGTCGGTTTCAAAGTGCAGCCCTCGAAAAATGTTCCATTCGTTGTGTGGTTGACGGCGGGGATGGCTGCATGGTTTGTTTTTGCTGATATCGTAAACGGTTCTGCTAACGTCGTCGTCGCCAATGCACATCTGATCAAGAAGACCCTTTTTCATTCGCAGATATTACCTGTTATCAAGTTAGTTTCATTTCTGATTACTCACATAGTCTTCCTGTCTGTCCTCATCGGGTTGATAGTTTTCCAGAAAATGCCATTCAGTATATATTATTTTCAATTTCTTTATTATTTGTTTGGCATGTCTGTATTGGCATTAGGTATCTCCTGGATTGTTTCAGCATTAAATGTATTCATAAGAGACATTAAGCAAATTGTCGCAGTTGTTCTCCAGGTTGGATTTTGGGCTACGCCTATATTTTGGGATATCCAAATGATGCCTCAAAATATCCAAACAGTAATTAAATGCAACCCAATGTATTATATCGTTAATGGATACCGCGAGTCTTTTATCTATTTTTCTCCCTTCTGGAAACACCCTTACTTAACAATGTATTTTTGGACAGTAACGATCTTATGTTTTATCACAGGAGCTATAATTTTCAAAAAACTGAAACCGCAATTCCCCGATGTATTATAACATATATAGTATATTATGAATGATAACTTAGCGTTACGCGTCAAAAATTTAACCAAGACCTACAAGCTTTTTAATAGCCATGCTGAAAGGGTCAAAGAAACGTTTCATCCTTTCAGAAAAAAATACCACCATCCGTTTAACGCCCTAAACAACATTTCATTTGAAGTAAAAAAGGGCGAAGCGTTTGGTATCATCGGCCGAAATGGAAGCGGAAAATCTACGCTTCTACAAATCGTGTGCGGAATCTTAGAACAAACTTCAGGCACGGTCCAAACCAATGGAAGGATTTCCGCGTTGCTTGAGCTTGGCGCTGGTTTCAACCCTGAGTTTACCGGTCGGGAAAATGTATATATCAATGGAAAAATCCTTGGTTTAAAAAATTCGGAAATAGATGCGCGTTTTAATAAAATTGACGATTTTGCCGATATTGGTGAGTTTATGGACCAGCCAGTGAAGGCATACTCAAGTGGCATGGTCGTTCGGTTGGCTTTTGCTGTACAGGTCTGTGTCGAACCAGACATTCTTGTTGTTGATGAGGCTCTTAGCGTGGGCGATATTTTCTTTCAACAGAAATGCTTTGCCAGGATGAGGGACATAATATCAAAAGGCACTACATGCCTATTTGTTTCCCATGATACCATTGCAATTCAGAACTTATGCCAGCGAGCTATCATTCTTAATCAGGGCGAAGAAGTTTTTCTGGGTGACGCTACCGAAGCGGTAAGTAGATACTATGCTCTTGTCGGAATTGGTCCTGCAGCAAGTAGCGATGGTATCGGGGAATTATCATCTATGCAGACCTCAGAAAAAAGTCGTATGAAGTCTGATGATATTCTTGACAACAATGTCATCAAGGATGAGGCACGCAAAAATGGTGCGGGAGGAATGAGAATAATTGCGGCCAGAGTTACTGACGCTTTTGGTAGAGACAGCTCACAAGTAAATCTAATGGAACCACTAAACTTTTCTATATTGATACGAGCACTTAAGGATGTTTTAGAACCTAATGTTGGCATAGATTTATTTGATCGAATAGGAAATCTTGTCTTTTGTACTGGCGCAACTCAAAAAAATAATAGGTTGCCTTCAATAAAAAAAGGAGATGTGATTTGTGTAATTTTTGAAATTACCTTTTCAGTGCAACCTGGACAATATACGTTCTCTTTGGGTGCTGGGGAACCATCAAATGGTCCAAATCCTAACATTGGTTTTGTTCATGAGCGTGTGGAAAACTTGGGGCCACTGACAGTAAATTACGATACAACAAAAATGCTACCTTTTTATGGAATTGCATTGCTACCAACTGAAATTCAGTTTTATTTTACATCATAGGTATCATTGGATCATGCAAAATCGAGATAGTAATAAATTAAACAATCAATTATTTTCGAGAACTGAGCGTGAGTTTTGCTGGTGTGGTGGGAGTATCTTTAAAACGTCCTTTCATACTGCTTATTATCAATGCGAATCATGCGGGACTTTTGTACTAAAATCTTTTCCAAATCCTTCATTTTATAAAACACTATATAATCTTGAAAATTATTGGAGAGAAAGACAAATTCAAAGAGGCCATCCAACCATTGATGGACGTACGGAAAACGATATAAAAGATGGTCGTTTAGATTATTGGTGTAAGCTCGTGAACAAATATACCCGAAAGTTCGGTCTGGCAATTGAAGCAGGTTGCGCTCATGGGGTCCTGCTCAACCATCTGGAAAACAATGGTTGGCAGACCATAGGTATTGAAGTGTCTAATGATGTGGCCAAGTGGACTCGACGCCAAACAGGATTAGATATTAGAACCGGTATTTTTCCTGATGTCCTATTGCCTAAATGCGACCTATTTTTGGCGATAGATGTGTTAGAGCATGTTCACGACCCGGTTTCGTTTGTGAGGAAAATTGCAGAGATATTAAATGATAACGGGATTGCTATCATTCAGGCGCCCATAGATGAAGGAAATTTTAATCCACCATTTGCTGATAGATGGAAAGATGTATTTGATGACTTCGAACACCTTTTTATATTCAACAGAAAAAGCATAAGTGTTCTTTTTGAACAAGTGGGTCTGGAAATATTAGCAAATGATGAAAAATGGATAACATGCCATGAGGTTCTTGTGGTTCGAAAACCAAAACCATCGTCTCAGAGTATTTTCAAAGAAACATATTCAGCCACACCATTTAGAAAAAAAGAGCAATTAATCCTGCAAATAGCAGCGTGGGCTGAAAATTCTGAGCTGAAACCAGTTGAAGGGGGTTGGATTTACAAAAATAAGTTCTATCCCGACTATTTAACAGTCGGAGGGGCAAGTTGTGCCATTTTTCATTTAGCCTTACGTATTTTGAGCGGCAACGGTATTGACCATGGTAGTGGATCCTGGCCTCTACCTGGCAGCATACCTATCGACATTCAGGGACAGGGAACTGAGAACAGAATTGAAAATATACCTGTTGAAAGTTTAGACTATGTTTTTAGTAGCCATTTTATAGAGCATGTCGACGACTGGATAGGTTATCTTTTAAAATGGAATTCGGTGTTAAAACCAAGAGGAAGATTATTCCTTTATTTACCGCATCCTGATTGCGAGCTCTGGCATAGAGGCTCACCTATGATTGGAGAAGGGCATCGTTTTATTCCGCAACCTAAAAGTATCATTAAAGCTGTTGAAAAATCTGGTTTTAAGACTTTGCAATCGTCCTCAGAACCAGATGGGTTGCAGAGTTTTTATTTGCTTGCTGAAAAAGAAACGAATTTACCATCAGATGAAATATTGGCGATTCAATTGGATATCCTCGATAAAATAAGACCTCTAAACAGGCATAATTTGTATCTTTCTAACCTGCATGAAACCTTCTCAGGGGCCTTTGTTGGCTTTATGGGTGTTATTAATTCATTTGCCGGTAAGTATGGTTTACGCCAATTTTCAAACTGGTCAAAAATTTGGGAGTATCCATGGTTATGGTTCAATGGCTTGAATAGTTAGACTTTGTCAATGTCAGAATGTTGGATATAGGAAGTGAGTTAAGCCCTATGGCATGGTTCATGGCCTCACTGGGCGCACAAGTTACCTTAATTGAAATGATAATCGGTCGATTCACATCTGGGAAGATCTGAAGAAGAATTCAATGTTGCCTGTAGATTGGTTTATATCTGATAGCGAACAATTGCAATTTTCGGACAACACTTTTGATGTAGTCACCAGTTTCTCTGTTATCGAACATCAAAATGATAAGCAACTGGCAATTAAAGAGATTGCCAGAGTTTTGAAACCAAATGGTATGTTTGCGGCCTCATTTGACATTTGCGAACCTGATATGGGCATGACCTATCCGGAATGGAATGGAAAAGCTTTGACGATGAAAGAATTTGAGGACTTGGTCTGGGAAAACACTGCATTTGACAATGGTGGACAAAGACCTCAGTGGAATGTGGATGATTGCGATGATTTCATAAGGTGGCATTTACAATCGGCACCACACCATAATTACGTGGTTGGGGCAGCAATTTTGAGGAAAAGGTTATAAGGACTAAGTGAAAGAGTTTTTATGATCGCACTTGATAAATACCGCAATATTTTACTCCCACGATTCGATACCTTTGGCGATGTTGTTTTGATGGAAGGGCTTATCAGGGCCATCCTGGAGCAAGCTCCTGATGCCAAAATTGATCTCTTAGTCAGGGATAGTTATGAACAATTGGCGGAACTTTTTCCACAACGATTGAACTGGAATACGGTTAACATAGTAAATCCTCATACGAGAAAAGCTGACAAGGATCAAGCAGAGATTTTATTAGGAAAGCTTGTTGATCGCGTATACGACCTTGCCCTTTTTACAACATATGATCGCACATGGGCAGACGACTTAGTTGCGGCCAAGATTTCGTCATGTCTTCGAGTGGCTTTCGGAGAGCCTTCCCCTATTCAAGACTATCTTCTTCAGATATTAGGTACACTCGGGATTCACAGTTCTCCATGTCCATATGACGAGTTTGTACCCGTAGAAAGAAATATTCTGGAAACAGATAGATACCAGGTTTTATGGCAACAAATTAAAGGCTTTCCTGATAAACTTCCCAACCCTCAGCTTTTTGTTTCTGAAGATATTGATATCAGAGGCGATGAAATTATCCAGGAAATTGGTCTCGCAGAGGAACGTTTTGTAATTTGCTGCCCCTCTGGTACAGCCAATGTGTCCCACAAGATTTGGCCAGTAGAATATTTTGCTAGAATTATAGCTCATTTAGAAAATAATCATAATTTAAAAACCTTAATTGTTGGTCATGAATTGGAAAAACCAAACCTCGATAAAGTATCTATATTATCTGAAGGGCTGGGTGCAAAACCAAAACTCTGGATAGGTCAGGAAGGAGATATTCCACTTTTATGTTCACTCGTAAAAAAGGCTTTCTTTTATATAGGGAATGACACCGGGCCTATGCATATGTCAGCCGCACTAAATAAACCAGTTATAGCAATTTTTGGCGGTGGTACCTGGCCAAGATTTGTCCCGCGGACTAAGACTGGCCGTGTTTTTTACTTTCCTCTACCTTGTTTCACTTGCGGCTGGAATTGCGTTTATGATGAAGTGTTTTGTATTAACCTAATTTCCCCTGATATCGTTATAGAAGAGTTAAACGCGTTTCACACTAAATATATGAAGGGAAGTGGCGACTTTAAAATAATTAAAATAGAACCAGAAATAAATGATTTATACACTATATTGGAGAAAGCGATTAACTGTCTTCGACTATCAAAAAATAGAATTAAATTAAATAATGAAAAGTTTAACATATTAAATATGCGTCTTGAGAATTGCGAATCTGATAGGGCTGAACGACTAAAAGTTATTAATGAAATTGGAATAAAACTTGATTCTGCAGATGCAATGTCCAAATCTAGAATGCAGGTTATTAATAAATTATCAATCCAACATGCAGAGAAAATAAAGGAACTTGAAAATGATCGCGAAGCAAGATTGAAAGTCATAAAAGAGCTACAAGTTTTCGACATTAGGGGTATGGGCTTTAAAAAAGCCTGCTTATTCTCGATTAGAAAAGCATTTAAGTTAATGTCTAAAAATTAATTGCGTAATGATCAGAATAATTCAATGTATGTTACATATCAATTGAATTTATAAATACTATATATGTCAAAAATTACTGCTAATAAACTAACAAACAAAACAATAAGTATAGTTACACCATCTTTTAATCAAGGTGAATATTTGGAAGAAACTATAAAAAGCGTTATATCCCAAGAAGGCGACTTTTATATTGACTATATAATCATGGATGGAGGGTCAACAGATAATTCTGTTGATATCATTAAAGGATATGCCGAAAGAGTGAACCACGATCAGTGGGAAAGAAAATGTCTTGGAATTGAAATTAAATGGTTCTCTGAGAAAGATTTCGGGCAGACAGATGCAATTAACAAGGGATTTAAGTTGGCTCGAGGTAATATCGTTTCCTGGATTAATTCGGACGACATGTTTTTCCCCGGAAGTTTTTCTGTTGTTATGGATCACTTTACACATAATCCTGACGATGACTTCGTATTCGGTGATGGCGACGTAATTGATGGAAATGGGACACTTCAGTGGGAATGGCTTTCAAGGCCTTACGACTTAAAACTTCTTAAATCCTATCATTTTCTCTGGAACGATTTTACTAATTACATCATGCAACAAGCAACCTTCTGGCGAAGAAGTGTGTTTGATAAGATTGGACTACTGGATGATTCTTTTCATTACGCTATGGATATCGAATACTGGATTAGAGCAGGTGACAAAGGCCTCAAATTGTCACATGTTCCCAAAAAGCTAGGCAGCTTCCGCATGATTACCGGCACGAAATCTCTCTCCTCCACAACCGCTTTTTGGCCAGATTCTTTAGAGATTTTTCGAAGATACAAGGGGGCGCAGAATATGCAGCCTTTTCTTACATATTATTTTTTTAATATAGGTTTAAGTAGAGACTTTGACGAAGATTATATTCAAAAAGAAAAAGGACTGATGCTAAAAAGGTGGCAACAACTTCAGAATAAAGAAAAAAATATTCTTAAAAAATTATCTGATAAAGCATCTATCATTGCTTGTCTTAAACTTGCAAACGAGGCATATTTGCAACACAAGAGAAAAACAGCGTTTACGCTTACGAGATCTGTTATTCGTCGAAACTGGATTTTTATATTACACCCATTAAATGCATTATTATTACTAAAATTTATTCTTGGTAACAAAGTAAGTACCGCATTAAGAAAATTTAAAATTTCGCTGATTCAGCAATACCGTTACAGAAAATATCTTTATCGGTATACCAACAACACTTGATAAATACGATGAAGATCAAAACGACACCTTTAATCTCTGTTGTCATCGCAACGCTGAACAGGACAAAGTACCTTGAAAAATGCCTTACAGCGATTCTTTCGAATTCTTATCAAAAATACGAAATAATAATTGTGGACCAGGGTAAAGATGATCGGACTAAATTTATTGTAAAAGAACGGTTTTCCTCTAAAAAAAAAGTGAAGTATGTGCACACTGATACAATAGGTCTTAGTCACGCACGCAATTTAGGATGGGAGCTTTCAAGCGGGGATATAATTGCCTTTATTGATGATGATGCAATTCCAGTTAAAGGTTGGTTGGAAGCATATGCTTCGGTCTTTACAGAAATCGAACCTTCACCGGCGATTGCCGGTGGAAAGATTGAGCCGATGTGGGAGGCAGAAAAGCCAAAATGGTATCCAAAAGAACGAGAATTTTTATTAGCAACATATGATATCGGCGATGATATTAAACCGTTTCCAGAAAATGCTCTTCCAATTGGTGCCAATTTTGCCGTACAGAGAACTTTTTTAGATGCTATTGGTGGATTTGATAATCGAGTTGGTTTTAACGATGCAAGAAAAAATTCAATGATAGCTGGTGAGGATACTTTAATTGGATTACGTGCTAGAGAGGCAGGGTATACATTGATATACCAACCCAACGCCATGGTCTACCATCACATTGGTGCAAATAAATTGACTAGAAAATATTTTCTGCGCCGCCATTACTGGGAAGGGATTACTCAAATTGCTTTATTGGAATGTCAGTGTAATCTAAACCAGAAGGCACTGAAGGACATACTGTATTGGCATTTTTATAATATCCTTAAAGAAGCGTCCCGAATTCTCTATACGAGTTCAAATACTAATCAAGGTGGTTCTCCAAAACCGATGTTACATTTAGCTATGGTAATGGTAAGTCTTGGGATAAGTGTAAAGTCATTGCAACTACTTTTTAATAAAGAATATATACAAAAAAAAGACGGCAATAAAGAGTTAGAAATATGAGAATAGGTGTAAATTGTTTCTTACTGCAGAAAAACATTGGCGGATTGAAACAATACTTTATTCAATTGTTTAATGAATTATTAAACAACGATGATGAGAATAGCTATGTGTTCTTTTATTTTAGACACAATATCCAAGAACTAAACAGACTTAATACTGACAGATGGGAGACTGATGCTGTACTTTTAAATGATCAAAATGAAATATTACAACATCTTAATAGAATTGATGTGTATTTTTGTATATTTGGCGCTCTTTGGCCACGCCCTGTTCCAAAACCGAGCGTAGTGGGCCTCGTTGACATTCAAGAAAAGTTCTTTCCGCAATATTTTACAAAACAAGACCTATGGAATAGAGAAATGCACTTTTCGTCATCGACCAGATGTGCAGATCAAGTAGTAACCATTTCTGAATTTTCAAAAAAAACAATGGTTGAATATCACAAAATATCTAGTGAAAAGGTACATGTAGCTTATCTTGCTGCTGATGAGTTTTTCTATGAACCTGTAGTTGAGTATAAGGAACCGGTTGTTGCTATACCAAAAAGTTTCATTTTTTATCCTGCGAATAGATGGTTACATAAGAATCATGATAATTTACTCAAAGCATTGTTAATTTTAAAAAATGATCATAATCTTCAAATCGATTGTGTTCTTACTGGATTCGACCAGCCAAACGGCTATCCATTAATGAAGAACGTGGAGGCATATGGACTGACAAAACAAGTTCATAATATCGGTTATGTCGGTAAAGATGATTTAAAGTATATTTACAGAAATGCTTTAATGCTCTGTTTTCCTTCTTTATTTGAAGGGTTTGGAATGCCTTTAATCGAAGCTATGGCATGTGGATGTCCAGTAATATGTTCAAAAGTAACCAGCATACCTGAAGTTGTCGGAAACGCTGCCTTACTTTTTAATCCTGAAGACCCTAAAGACATAGCAAAATGCATTCGCAAATTACTTCTTGATAAAAATTCAGCGACCAAGCTAAGGAATAAAGGTTTTGAAAGGGCTAAATTGTTTTCACAAGAAAAGACAGCTGCCAAACATTTGCAGATATTTAAAAGAGCAACTTCTTCCTTTCGTAAAGAACGATACTATTATTACAAATATTACTATGAACCTTTTCATCGGGTAAAAATGTTATATAAAAAGAAGTTTTTATTACACAAAAATAAATTTAGTTAATTCTAAAATATATAAGGAAGATCTTAAAAATGAATTCATAGGTATCTATGCATAGAAATAAATTTTAAACATAACATGATAGTGCGCTTGTTTTAGGATTAATTCGAAATTGAGAAATAGTTCAACAATCTTTAAACTACTTACAACGAATAAAGAAAGGGTTAAATTTGAGAGATCACGAAATATTGAGTTCACATCCACCGAGTGACTTAAAACAAATCTGGAACGCATTACAATTAATACCTGGAGTAAATTTAGACCATTACAGGGTGGATATCGATGATTTTCATAAGTATCTGGAAAATGCTAAATACCCACTATTATATCGAAAAACCTTTGGAGAATTATTCCTTGAGAAAGCATTAGAACACTATACATCATTAAAATTATTAAATTATGGTGACAATGGAATTTCTATCGACATTGCCAGTGCAACATCACCTTTCCACGGCATAATATCGAAGTTCTATTCTTGCAAATCATATCGCCAAGACATTATTTATCCATCAGGAGTTAACGCCTCAAAAATTGGGGGCAATGCGACAGAACTCCCTTTTGAGGAGAATACCATAAACTGGATGACATTGCATTGCTCCATAGAACATTTTGAAAACAACGAGGACAGCGAATTCATAGTCGAAGCTATAAAAAAACTAAATATAGGCGGGAAACTCTTTATTGCCCCATTGTATCTTTCGGAGGTTTACTACAACTATACTGACCCGGAATTAAAAGAAAGTAGTGTTTCATTCGATATGAATGCAAAATTGTTGTTTATACCAGGTTGGAATAATAGGTTTGGTAGAACATATGATGTTGATGCATTGCAAAATAGAATATTAGCTTACTGTAAAGATGTTAAAGTAAACATATTTTTAATTGAGAATCTTAAGGATGTTTGCGATAAATGCTATCTCAATTTTATTTTTATTTTAGAAAAATAAAAATACTTGTAAAACAAAGTCAGAGTATCATCCACTAAATTCACCGGGGAAATTCATATTGCACAAATGGCATATTTACTGAGTTATAAAATTGTCAATCTCACGGATTAGCAACCTTACTAAGGGGGTCATTTCCTACCCGACACGATATCTCTTTCGAGAGCGTTGATTAAAGATTTAGAACTACTACATGTCGGGTGGCTTATAACCCCATTAGTAATTGACATGAATTAATATTTGAATTAAATGAGGAGATAAATGGAAAATATAGATATTAAAGGAAGCGAGGAACTTAATTTTTGGTTGAATGTTTGGAATAAAAAGATAATCGAAACCGGCTGTTGGACTGAAGATGTTTATTCTTTAATAGGTGAAGAAAAACGAATCGATTCTTATTGGGAACAAAGAGAGAAAGAAGGGAAAGCGCAAGGATATAGAATACTCGGATTGGCAAAGAAGCCGCGCGACTACTTAGATGGCAAAATCGTTATTGAGATTGGACCCGGATGCTGCGGTTTGTTAGAGATGAGTAATGCTAGCGTGAAAATAGCTATTGAACCTTTAGCTCAACAATACAGGGATAATGGGTTGTTAATTCAAAATGAAAGGGGTGCGGTGTATTTAAATTGTGGCGCTGAATCCATGCCTTTGATGACAGGTTATGCTGATATCGTTATAGCTGCGAATTGCTTGGACCACGTCGATAATATTGAAAAATCAATCTCTGAAATTCATCGTGTCTTGAAAATCGGTGGGGAAGTTTTTGTAAACATCGAAATTGACCACCCACCCACGGAATGTGAACCACATAGTTTGGCCGATTCCGATGTTATTGAATTATTTAAAAATTTTAAAACCATAAATATCGAGAGCATGACCAATAATGATGGCAGAAAGTGGCTAAGAGCTGTATATAAAAAAGGTTAATTATTAAAGCTGACAATGCGGCATATCAATGGTAAGAGGAATATAGATTAAACGGAACGGATTTAATGTTTGCCCTTTTTTTTCATAGAATTTCAGCGGCCTGATCCGTTTTTCTCTTTTCAATACCTTTAGGCCTTTGTAGCTTAGACAAACCTTCAGGCTGCCCCAACCAATTGGGTCCACATCACCGGTATTCAGGGGGTTCACTTGAATTCACAAGATGGGTATATATATTAGCATTAGTTTGTGTAAATATTTAATATTTTTAAAAAAACTTTTCCGTTTTCTCGCTAAAAATTTTACTGACACTGTATTAACTAATTGTTATTATAGATAAATTAAACTATTTGAATATTTACATATGAGCTTGCATATAATTTGGATTATTAAAGATGTTGTTTAGAATGCCCAAATAGAAGCAATATTGGATTTTTGATTATTTCTAAAGAAATCACCAAGGCATCCTAATTATTACCGAAATAAATTGACAGATTTGACCGGCAATGATAATAACTACGAGGTTACATTGCCTACCATATTATCCATGCATAGTGTAATTCACGTACTTGGTCTCTATTATGGACTCATATGATCAACGGCCTCATATAAAAAAAATACCCAAAGCACTTATTGTCAGCATATGCTTAGTGTTTTTGTCAGTATTTATTGATGTATATGGCATCTCCCTATCACAATGCTATGCGTCAGTTAATGTCTCAAATGATGTATCATTTTCTTTGAATATAGAAAGTTTGCCTCTGAAAAAGGCTTGCGAGATAATTAAAAATGAAACTGATTACAAAATAATCTTCGATACAACATGGCAAGATATGCCGATAACACTAAAATTAGATAATGTTCCTTTGTCTCACGGATTAAAACGAATCATAAAGATGACCGGTATCAAGAACTACGCACTTGTCCATCATAGTAATGAAATCAGGATATTAAGCTTTGACAGCGTCAGTCCAGGTAATGATAGATCATTAAAAGATTCAGACACTGCTGCGCCCCAGGTTCATACATCTACAGCTGTCAGTCCAAGTTTAATATTGGCAGATATGCAGGCCTTGAAAAAAAAATCTGATGAATATATGATCAACAGGCCAAAAGATGTGGTTGTGACCCCCCCGTCAAGTTCAGGAAATGGACTCACATTAGAGGAGTTGGAAGCACTGAAACAAGCGAACAAGGAAGAAATGGAGAATATTCCCCAAAATACAGTGGTGACCCCTCCGTCAAATTCAGGAAAAGGGCTGACAGTGGGTGAGTTAGAAGCTTTAAATAAAATTAACAATCAGAATATGGAGCGCAGACCCAAAGGATTGATTGTCACTCCTCCATCAGAATCAGGAACGGGCCTAACGCTTGAAGAGTTAGAGGGCTTGCAAAATACCCACAAGTGATATCACCTCGGACTTTGATTTACTTTTCGGAACCTTTAATGATTACCATTACCAACAGAGGGAAGGAGGATTTTAGATGAAAAAAAGAATCTTAATCACTGTACTATTGGTAAGTTCAATCTTTGTTTTCGGTTCAATTGCAAGCGCAGCCTGGTATGAAGTGACTGTTAACGAAGCTGGTATCGACCCGACGACTGGCGTTACATTTGTTAGTTTGTCATACGTCAGTGGCCCTGCTCCAACCTGGACAGGTGCAAGATGGTACATTGCATCCGGTGACAATGCCAAAGCGATGTTAGCAGTTGGGCTGTCAGCCGTTAGTGCGGGCGCCAAAGCAACTGTGTCCTTAAATGACGTGACTGAATGGTCGACCGTTTCCGGGCTTTTTATGAAGGGTCAATAAAATAGCTACTACGCGCTGAAGGATCTGGAATAAAAAAATTATCTTAAGTCGACAGGCTGTAAGAGGGGAGAGGCACGTATGCACTTTTCCCTCTTTTTTTTACGGTATCGATCGCCCCGTTGTTATAGCTTGTAATTAGTGTAATATTTTACCTAAAATTAACGGCTCAATTTCTCGGATCTTTATCAATGATCGATTTAACAGACCGAAATTTCTTATATTATTATTCGAGATAGGGATTTCCTGTGATTACAATAGCTATCGTTATTCCCAGTTTAAATCAGAGCCATTTCCTTTCTACAGCCTTGGAAAGTTTGAAGAACCAGTTGGCGGTATTTAATCTGGCAGTTATGGACGGTGGTTCCATAGATGATTTCAAAATAATCATCAGTAAATATAAAGACATGATCTCCTGTTTGCGTTCAGCGCCGGATGAAGGACAGGCAGCGGCGATAAAGGAGGGCAAAGAGGCTGTTTCCGGTGATGTTGTAGCTTGGCTAAATGCGGACGACTATTATTTCCCTGAAACGCTTCGTAAAGTGTCAAAATGTTTCGAGACCCATCCGGATATTGATGTGGTTTATGGTAACGCCATTCACGTTAAACCGGATGGTTCGTTCTTAAGTTATTTTCCTGCCATACAAGAATTTAATGCAAAGAAACTTACCCGTACCTGCTTCATTTGCCAACCGGCTTGTTTTGTTCGAAGGACTGCGTATGAAAAAGTGGGCGGGATAGATTCTTCATTATGCTATACAATGGATTGGGATTTATGGTGTCGGCTCAGCCTATCCGGTGCTCGGTTTTTATACTTCAAGGATGTACTTGCAGCTGTTAGGTACTATCCGGGGACTAAAACTCTTAGTGGTAACCTGAAACGTTATATGGAGATATGGAGAATCGAACATCGGTATGGCAAACGGTTACTCCCAAGTTCATGGCTGGGTACATATCTGTTTGATTTGATTCAAAAGGAAAAGCTGACCTTTATAGAAAACGTCATAAAAACTGGTCTGAATTTTCTCAGAAAATTAAAGCAAAGAGCCACAGGTACGAAAACTGAAACCCTATACGGATTCAATAAATGGCAACAGATAGTGGAAGGTGAAGCCAATATTCAGATTCCATGGTACGGAAATAAAGATTGGTCCCAACTGGTTTTAAAAGTCAGTCCCAGGCCTGATTTACATGACTATATCATCAATGTAAATGGAAACGACTGTGATATAGCTGTCGACGATGCACTAAGGCTTGTGGTAATACTTCCCCAAATAAAAAGCGCCCTAAGAACGATATCGGTTAAATGCAATAGTTCTAAAATCTGGCAACTGATCGATTTTCAATATTATTGAATTCATAGAACCTGCTTTTTTTGCGATCCTGAGCTTAAATGTTCGCGCACCCAAGCACAACGACAGGGAATTAACGCCTGTGGAAGACATTACCGTTATCGTCGTCAATTGGAATGGCAAACGACATATCGAAAAGTGTATCCGTGGATTAGTCCAACAAACATTAGAAGATTTTTCGATTATCTTGGTCGATAACGGCTCTAAGGACGGCTCATTAGAGCTGATTTCAAAAAAATACCCAGACATAAAAACCATAGCACTCGATCGTAATGTTGGATTTGCCGCCGCAAACAATATTGCGCTCAAGAATATCAAATCCGAATACGTTGCCTTACTAAATAACGACGCTTTCCCTCACCCGCAATGGTTAGAAAAACTGAAAGATGCCATTAAGGAAAATCCTGAAGCTGGATCGGTGGCATCAAAAATGCTCTTATATTCCAATAACGAATTGATTGATCGTGCCGGTGATTCATATACCATCGCCGGGGCAGGGCAGCTTCGCGGACGAGGGGCTTCATCCGGCAATTATCATTCCAGAGAATTTGTTTTCGGGGCATGCGCTGGCGCTGCGCTTTACAAAACTGCCTTGTTCCAAGATATTGGTGGGTTCGATGAGGATTTTTTTATACTCTACGAGGACGTCGATCTCAGTTTCCGATCTCAGCTGGCAGGCTATAGATGTATCTATAATCCAGAGGCGATCGTTTATCACGTTTGCAGTGGCAGCATTGGTGACGATACACACACTTCTGTTTATTATGGCCACCGTAACCTGGAATGGGTTTATATTAAAAATATGCCGGATAGTTTGATAAAGCGTACTATTGTGCCGCACCTTATCTACACTGTGGCGTCGGGGATATATTTTATCGTCAGAGGTAGAGGAAGAGACTATTTGAGGGCCAAATGCCATGCATTAAAAGACATACGTAGCGCCATGTTTAAACGGAGCATAATTCAGGGCAACAAAAAAGTTGTTGACGAATACATTTGGAAATTATTAGAGAAAGAGCGTCTGATACCACGATTGGCCCGTCGATTAGAAATAAACAATTCTTTTTAGAATCTCTCAGAACTAAACCCGCACAACAAACCGGGGAATATACTTTTAATTATTGATTTTAATAGTTAGTTGGTCTACTTAGAGCATCATAAGTTATTCTATTGGTTATTTTGTTTCCGTCCTCGGTTACTGATGACGCAGTGAAAGGCTTGAAGCACAATGATTGATCTGATCATTGTTAATTATAATAGCACCGAGTTCTTGCACGATTGCTTGGCATCAATCAATTGTTCATGCGATGGATTGACACCAAATGTCTATGTATTTGATAACGGTTCAGAGGAACCTGTTGAATATATTAATAGAACTTATCCGAAAGTCCATGTTGTCCCTAACAAGAAAAATATAGGGTATTCCAGAGCGATTAATAAAATTTTATCGGCAACTCGCTCGAAATATGTCGTTTTACTCAACCCCGATACAATTGTGATTTCGGACAGGTTTTTCGAATCCATTGCTGAATTCATGGATTCCAATCCCAAAGTTGGAATTCTCGGATCAGGTGTTTCAGATCCGAATGGATGTGTCCAGGGATCAGCCCGGTCCTTCCCCAAGATGCACTCGATCCTTTTTGGCCGTAGATCTCTATTAACCAGGTTTTTTCCAAAAAGTCGACTCACTCGCGCGAATATTTTGACTCAAGAAGATTACAGGGAGCTGCCCATCAATGTCGATTGGGTTTCGGGAGCCTGCATGGTTATTCGCCGGGAGGCTCTCAACCAAACCGGTATGTTAGACGAACGTTTTTTCCTTTACTGGGAAGACGTCGATTTGTGTAAACGAATGTGGGGCAGGGGATGGAAGGTTACGTATTGGCCAAGCGTTAAAATTATGCACCATGTGGGAGGAAGCAGCGAGTCGAAAATTTTGCGCTCTGTTTTCGAATTTCACAAAAGCGCTATGCTCTATTTCAACAAACACATCGGTCGCTATCGAATTTTCCTTCTACCTCCGATTTATGCCGCTATTTCTTTACGTTTTATGGGAATTCTTATTATTCAGGCTCTGAGGAGAGCTGTGTTTAATTTCCGAAACAATCAGGAATCTGATAATGCCGATGAAGCCGCCCAAACCTGGCTTTACCGGTCGTGTGTTGAACATTTTTTTACAAAGGATTTGGCCAACTAAATAAAATAATTAGCAGGTTATTCAAAGACCATTCTAAAATATATATTTACTCATTTGGAAACCAATATGAAGGTATTTCAAAAAAAAACCCCGCTTTTCAAGCGGGGTTTTTTTGTCATTTACTCAACTGCAATGGCATCGAATACTCGCAACACCGAGGCAGTGGCTGGATTAGCAAGAAACAATGTGTCGATAGGATTCTGGAATCCGTTTATCTAAATTTGTGAAATAAATAACATAGAATATGAGACTCGAAAACACCTCTTTTCTCATAGCCTATCGAAAATATTGTAATACTATAGACATTCAATAAGAGAAAAAAATGGCATAAATGTTGCTGTCAAACAGGCTGTATTCTCTCGCTATTCGTTTCCATTAAAAGTTCGAACTTCTTTTTCAAGCGAAATGGAGCCAGTTGCCCGGATCGTTACGCTCTAATCTCGCTTGCGCTAAATCGGTCGGACACGGCCGCTCTTGATACACTTCAACATGCCCTTACTCGAATAGCTGATCGCCTTCTGTTTGAGTATCAGGACCGACGACCTCCTGATCTGATAGATGCGATCTGATTGCACGATCCTTTGCGACGAAGGGAGGATACAATTGAAACGCCCATCCTTTCAAAAATCCCTTAACTTTTTTTCTGTATTTCTAATCCTTATTTCTATTTTGCCTGATTTTGCCACCGCCGGGAGCCAGTATTATCCGAACCCGGAATCCAAAACGGTCACCGAGGCCAGCCTTGCCAGTGACGGCAAACGGCTGATCACGTTCTATTGTTTTTTGGATCCGGAAAAAGATCCCTGGAAGCCCAGCATGAAATACGGTGGTCTCAAAGAGTGGAACGGGCAGATGTGGGTGGATTTATGGGAAAACGCCGGCTATGGAACCAATTACTGCTCCGATTGCGATGTGGCTGTCCGAGAGAACGTCATCGTCGCCTCCCACCGCGATGATAGATACGGTTCCACCAAGGCGAAACATCATTCCAATTACAGCGGGACCTGGCAGCCTGGCACCGAAGCGACGTTTTACAGCATCAATTCGCCGCGGGTAGCCTTCGCCTTTAATGTCCCATACATCACTTTCGCCAGCATCGGTAGCGGTGGCCCAACAAAAGTATACATCCTGTGCCTATACGGGTGTGACGGCCTGCCTGAACTGGGCGGAACCTACCGATTTTTCGGCGCTGGAATACCATCGGACGTGTCCTCGATATCTCTGGCCGGAGACAGTGACGCATTCTATTCAGCATACGTATCCTCCTTTGTTCCAACCGATTCCGGTGAAGGCTGTGTAAACTTGGAAAAAAAAACCCAAACACAAGGTGACTTCATTGGCGACTGTTTCTACGCCGGGGACCAACCCTCTCAGACGGATATCGTCCTATACCAGGGTAATCCGGTGGTGGCTTACAAGGCGGATGCTGGACAGACCCTGTGGGTTGCCCAGTGGAACGGATCCGCTTGGGCGAACATCGGCACCGACACGGCCGGACCGGGCCTTTCCTTCGGACGGCTGCGCGCTGTGGCATCGGGGTCCAAACTGTTCGTCGGCTACGAAGTGCGTGGTGGAGATCAATATCGAATCGTGGTCTACGAATTCAGGGGTTCGGATTGGGTGGCCTATTCGGTACCCATTGGTTCCGGCAACGCATCGAATTACGCTTTTCAGGATCTCGCCCTGTATCAGGGACAGCCGGTTGCAGCCTTTACGAAGGACGGCGTCTTGAAGGTCGTGAACCTTTTCGGAAAAACCGAAAAGGGTAACATACAGCCAGCCTTGCCGCTGCTGCTGGACGATTAGGATGGGGGGATGCTTCAGGTGGTTTCTTGCAGGTATTTGAATTGGATTTTGTCAGCGACGAACACCATCTCGACCAGATCGGCGTCAGGTTCGAATCTGGATTAGCATGCATATTGTAGGTCAAAATGAGGTGGGGGTGCGGTGTACGCAAATCTGGGAACTAATGAAGGAGGAAATTTAGGCATCTTTATGAGAATTATAATCCTTGGACGATTCCAAATGGTGCAATTTCAGTTGAAAACGGGGACTACAACAGACCTAAACCCAGCAAGGCGAACGTTGAGTTAATCAGCAATAAAATTAATCGAAATTGGGGCGGTAACCGATCAGATGACCCTATGTTTGTATCGCCGGGTTTCGATGCAGATTATCACCTTACCAAAAACTCACCTGCTATTGATTCTGGAATTTGCGGTAAAAGGATAACATAGGATCAATAGCTTAAATCGATCCTCAAGTTCTGGAGCTTATACATTGGACGCTGAACGGCGTGATCTAACAGTAAAGGCGGGTTACCCCGCCTTTACTGTTTTAGGTTTTAACTATTTAAAGCCCGGGCGAAATTAATTCCGGTTCCCCATAAGCCGCAGCAGCATCAGGAACAGGTTGATAAAATCGAGATAGAGGGAGAGGGCGCCTAAAATAGCGCCTTTCCGCACAACCGCTCCATCGGCGTCGACCGGTTGCGTCAGGGCCATATTTTTAAGGCGCTGGGTATCGTATACGGTCAGGCCGATAAAAAGAAACACCCCGATATAGCTGATAATCATTGCCATTCCGGAGCTTTTCAGAAAGATGTTAACCACCGATGCGATGATGATACCAATCAGTCCCATGAACAGAAAGCTGCCGAACGACGTCAGGTCTTTCTTGGTGACCCAACCGTAGATGCTGGCGGAAACAAACGTCCCAGCACAGACAAAAAAGGTTGAGGCGATCGAAGATTTCGTATACGCCAGAAAAATGACCGAGAGCGTAGCACCGTTTAGCACAGCATAGAGGACGAATAGGGCGGTTGCGGTGGATGCCTGCATTTTTGCAACTCTGGCGCTGAGCGTAAAAACGAGCGCCAGTTCACCGATAATCAGACCCCAGAAAACGATCTGGTTGCCGAAGATTATATTGAGTAATGAAGGACTGTTAGCCACATAATAGGCAACAAAACCAGTTAGGCCGAGCCCAATAGCCATCCAATTGTAAACGCTGCGAATGAACGAGTTAACGGCAACTTGAGTTTGAGCTTGTGGTTGCCGAAGCGGTACCGAATCCATAGAAACCTCCCATAATAATCGTTGTCTGATATACAGTTGCAGGAAGTGATAAACTTTTCTGTCACTGCATCATTCACTATTGTTTTTATGCGCACTTTTTTCCCTTGTAATATAACATCAATAAGCATAATTTCAACTATATTTGCTCTAATATCTATACCTAACATACATAAAATTTTTTAAATTTATTATGAAACCCGAAGACTTGTACCAAGAACTATTGGAATTGGCCGAAAAACTTCAGGTCAGCGTGTCGGAGCAAAACCTGCGCCTCACCGGAATCAAGGTCAAAAGCGGTCTTTGTAAGGTCAAGGGCGAGTATGTGTTTATTATGGACAAACACAAACCACTACATAAGAAAGCAAAAATTCTTGCCGAATGTTTGGGCCAGATGGATCATGAGAAAATATACGTGGTGCCGGCGGTGAGGGAAGTGTTGAACCGTCATGCCGAAAAAATCGACCCTGTCGAACGGCCTTCTTCCGGCCCTTCTTAATAGTTTACATAATATATCTTATCAGACGTTGATAATTAATAGAAAGGGCGGGCGTAAAGAGCGAACCCCACCGTCTAAGTCGAGAATTAACGCTGCATACGACACACCAGCCTTACGAAATAAGTCAAATGGTCACAGCATCCCAGGGTCCCGCACATATTTACTCGGTTTCCGAGTTGACGAGCAAGATAAAGACCCTTCTCGAGCAGAATTTCCCTTTCATATGGTTGAGCGGTGAAATATCCAATTTCCGGATGCCGTCTTCCCGACATTATTATTTCACTCTCAAAGATGAAAATTCTCAAATTCAAGCAGTGATGTTCAAGGGGCAGAATAAAAACTTAAAATTTTTCCCTGAAGACGGTATGTCGGTGACCGGACTTGGCCGAATCAGCTTATATGAACCCCGGGGTTCATACCAGATTATCATGGAATATCTGGAACCCAAAGGTGTCGGTGCGCTTCAGGTCGCTTTCGAGCAACTCAAAAACCGCCTGGCAACAGAAGGCCTGTTTGACAACGAATATAAAAAATCACTGCCCTTTCTGCCAGATGCCATTGGTCTGATCACATCGCCGACCGGTGCGGTCGTGCATGACATGCTTCACATCATCCAGCGCCGTTGCCCGGGTCGATCCATAGACATTCTGCCAGTCAAGGTTCAAGGTGACGGTGCTGTCGCAGACATCGTTTCTGCCGTCCAATTATGCAATGAAATCAATAGAGTCGATGTCATTATTCTCGCCCGCGGCGGTGGGTCGCTGGAAGACCTGCAAGCATTCAATGCGGAGGATGTGGCCCGGGCGATTTTCTCCTCCGATATCCCGGTTATTTCTGCCATCGGACATGAAACCGATTTTACAATTGCAGATTTTGTCGCCGACGTAAGGGCACCAACGCCTTCGGCTGCGGCAGAACTCGTGGTTCCCGTTGCAAAAGATATACACAGAGTTTTAAAAAGATATCTATTAGTTATGTTTGAATATCTTCAGCGTAACATTAGAGAATATCGCCTAACTATAGACAATTACACCGCCCGACTCGTTGACCCCAGAAAAAAGATCGTTGATCATAGGCTCAAACTGGACGATTACAGCGGTCGGCTGTATCGCGCTGTGACGAGTGTGCTTCGCGGGTGCCAAGACCAATTCGGGTGGCGACAAGAAAAGCTAATATATAATTCCCCCGGGCATTCTGTCGATAAATTTAGAGAAAAGCTTGAACAAATGGCCGATAACCTCAATAAGCTGTCTCAAGCGGTAATTTCAGAAAAGCGAACCCGATGGCGAGAATGTGTTGCGAAACTTAATGGGTTCAATCCCACAGCTATTTTGTCGCGTGGATACAGCATTACCCGTACTCTGCCCGATTTGGACATTGTCAGAGACGCTGTTGCCGTTTCAGTCGATCAAAAACTGGAAATCATCCTATCTAAGGGATCGATACGCTCTGATGTAAAAGAAAGGTTCAAGAATGGCAAAAAAATCATTTGAACAGGCCATGCAGCAGTTGGAAAAAATCATTCAGGATCTGGAATCCGGTGAATTGCCTCTGGAAAAGGCGATGAGCAAATTTGAAGAAGGGATTCAATTAACCCGTTTTTGTTCCCAAAAACTGGATGAAACCGAGCAAAAAATACAAGTCCTACTGAAAGATCATCAGGGAGGTGTTGCCTACCAACCGTTCAACCAGGATGATAACTCTAAAGCCAATGCTTAGAGTTTGAATATGCGGAATACATTGTTCTCATTGCTGCGTTTCAGGTAACCGACGATATTCTCAATATCGTAGAGGATCCGGTCTATTACCCAGAAAAGAGACAGGCACTGACAGGGTTCGGAACAAGCGCACCTCCCCTGCTCTCTATTCGGTCCTGGCGGAATCCTGAACGTTGGCCTGCTCAAAGATCGCTGCGGCCTTGCAGACCCCTAACATTTTTGATAATAAAGCGCATCCCTTGAACGCTATTACATTATCGGCCGGCAATATTAATTTCATTTCGTAATCGTAGTGCAGATCCTGGGTCTTACTTAACATAATTATTTAAATAATAGGATATAATACATTGGCAATATTACAAAATGTAAACACTCCTTCTGACATAAGGAGTCTGCCGCGAAACGAGCTTGAACAGCTGACCGAGGAGATCCGTCAACTTATCGTCGAGGTAGTTTCACACTCCGGTGGGCACCTGGCATCGAGTCTCGGTACGGTCGAACTGACCGTTGCATTGCATTATGTGTTCGACACACCGGTGGATAAAATAATTTGGGATGTCGGCCACCAGGCGTACGCTCACAAATTAATTACCGGCAGGAGAGATCGGTTTCATACCTTGAGGCGCTATGAAGGCTTGTCAGGATTTACTCGCACTACCGAAAGTGTATATGATTCGTTTTCCACCGGGCACAGCAGCACGTCGATTTCAGCCGGTTTGGGCATGGCCTGCGGTAAGTCTATTAAAAAAGAATCCTCCAAGGTGATTGCGGTTATCGGTGACGGCTCCTTAACTGCCGGTTTGGCATTCGAAGCACTCAATCAGGCCGGTAGCCACAATGACAAACAACTCATCGTCATTCTCAATGACAACGAAATGTCCATTAACCGCAACGTCGGCGCACTATCCTCGCTACTGAGTCGCACGTTTTCCCGCAAGAAACTTCAGGAAATTCGCAGGGACTTTGGTCTGTTTCTGAAAGGCTTACCGAGAATCGGTGACGACGTCTACCAGTTTGCCAAACGCACTGAGGAATCGTTCAAGACGTTTGTAACCCCGGGCATGCTGTTCGAGGCTTTCAATTTTGAATACTTTGGCCCGATCAACGGGCACAATCTCAATCACCTTATTAACATCTTAAACAATATTAAATACCTAAAAGAACCCGTGCTTCTGCACGTTACCACCCGAAAAGGCAAAGGCTACCCACCGGCCGAGGAGAATCCCGTCTATTTCCACGGTTGTGGCAGTTTCGACGTCGACACTGGCACCTGCAAAGACGTTAAAATCGGCCCCCCGAGCTATACCCAGGTTTTTGGGGAGACCCTTCTGGAACTGGCCGAAAAGAATGCACGGATTGTCGCCGTTACGGCGGCAATGCCAGAAGGCACGGGGCTATCGTCGTTTTCCGAGGCCTTTCCGGAACGTTTTTACGATGTCGGAATTGCTGAACAGCATGGGGTCACATTCGCGGCCGGCCTGTCCACTGAAGGCTTCATTCCAGTGGTCGCGATTTATTCCACCTTCCTGCAGCGGGCCTATGATCAAATCTTACACGATGTCTGCCTGGATGCGCATCACGTTATCTTTGCCATCGATCGCGGCGGTATCGTCGGGGAAGACGGACCGACCCACCACGGACTGTTTGACCTGTCGTTTCTGCGAAGCTTGCCAAATATGGTAATAATGGCGCCCAAGGATGAGAACGAGTTGCGTCACATGATGGTCACTGCGGTCAACCACGATGGGCCGGTTGCGTTCCGCTATCCGCGCGGCAGTGGTGAGGGTGTCGACTTGTCTGAGCCGCTCCGGCCGATCCCGATCGGCAAAGCCGAAATTATTGAGACCGGCAATGATGTTCTCATTTTGGCGCTGGGGCAACCGGTGAATGTCGCACGGGAGGCCGGCCGAATTCTGGCATCTGAAAGCATTGAGGCAACGGTTGTCAATTGCCGCTATGTCAAACCGCTGGATATCGATACGATCGCTGAACTGGCCGAGAAGATCCCGCGAATCATTACCATTGAGGAGAATGTTCTTGCCGGAGGTTTTGGGTCTGCAGTCCTGGAAAACCTTTCTGACAAGGGCATTAGCGGATTTAAATTGAAGCGGATCGGAATTCCCGACCAGTTTATTGAACATGGGCCCCAGCAGATCCTGCGCACCAAATATGGCATAGATGCGCCGGGTATTGCCCAGGCGGCGAGGAAACTGATCACAATCGGAAGCATAACCGAACGCCGGGCAGGATAACACGCGCGACCCATTAAGAAGCTATAAACCCGCTGTTTCTTGTTTCAGCCATTCGGGGTCACACTTCATAACTGTTTGTTATTCATGTCAAAAGTTGATAAAAGACGCCTCGACATTGAAATTCTGAAAAGGAACCTGGCCCCGAGTCGACAACGTGCCCAGGCTCTCATAATGGCCGGCAAAGTTCTGGTCAATCAGCAACCATTTGACAAACCGGGTCGCCTGGTCACCGATGAGGACGAGATCATTATTCGAGGTGAAGACACCCCTTATGTCAGCCGCGGTGGTCTCAAACTCCAAGCGGGTCTTCAGACGTTCGGTATTACCGTAACAGACCGGGTCTGCCTCGACGTCGGGGCATCCACAGGGGGATTCACGGACTGCCTGCTTCAACACGGCGCTCGTAAAGTATTTGCCGTAGATGTCGGTTACGGACAATTGGCCTGGAAAGTGCGCCAAAATTCACGGGTCGTGGTTATTGAACGGACCAATGTCCGACAAATGCCGTTCGAAACCATCGGCGAACACGTCGACCTGGTTACAGTGGACGTCTCATTCATTTCTCTTCGGCTCGTTCTGCCGGCCATTTTACAATTTGTGACCCTGGACACCATCATCCTGGCACTGATCAAACCGCAATTTGAAATCGGTAAAGGCCGAGTGGGCAAGGGGGGTGTGGTCCGGAACCCGACCCATCACCAGCAAGTTATTGACGAATTGACCGCTTATTTTCATCGATTGGCCCTCTCGGTCGACGGCGTGATGCCCTCACCGATTCGTGGGCCTAAAGGCAATAAAGAATTTTTAGCTTGCCTGCGGCACCATGCATCCTAATTGGAGGCCGAATTACCCCGAACAGTTTGCTCAAGGCGGATTTTTATGGTCCCGGATGTACTTCGAAATAAGGCCTGGTCCCTTTCCGTATGCCTCGAATAGAACGAAGCGGGGCATCAAAAACGCCACCAGATCCGGGAATGAAATCTTCAGACCTATCGCGTTTGGCGCAAGTTGCGCTTGATTTTTACAGTTGAAGAATGTAGACAGATCAGATTTGCAGCTTCTAAATAGAACGAGATCAGCCAACGAGAGGGGAGCGTAGATGAGTGAAACTGTGGAGAAATTAAGAAATATCGCCCTGGTCGGCCATGGTGGCGCAGGTAAAACCTCCCTGGCGGAGGTGATGCTTTACAAAGCCGGCGTTACCAACCGCATTGGAAGAGTTGAAGACGGTAATACGGCCATGGACTTCGAACCGGAAGAACTGAAACGCCAATCGAGCATTAGCGGCGCCTTCCACCAATTCAAATGGAAGAAGCATACGGTCAATATCATTGACACGCCTGGTGATCAGAATTTCTTCAACGATACCATTTTCTGCATGCAGGCCGCTGATTGTGCCCTTTTCGTGATCGATAGCGTCGATGGTATCAAAGTGCAAACCGAACAGGGCTGGGAATACGCCAAAGAACTCAACCTACCCTGTGTCGTTTTCATCAACAAACTCGACCGCGAGCGCGCCGACTTCACCCGCACTTTGAAAGAAGCGCACGAAATACTTGATCCCAAACCGATTATCGTACAGTTACCCATCGGCAAAGAAACCGAGTTCACCGGCGTGGTCGACCTGGCCCGGATGAAAGCGTTCTCCTACAATGCCGACGGAAAAGCTTCCGAAATTGATATCCCGCCCGACATGAAAGACATGGTGGCGGCTGAAAGAGAAGCCTTCATCGAAAATGTGGCCGAATCCGACGATACGCTCATTGAACGCTATCTCGAGGGCGAAGAACTTACCGATGACGACATAAAGGCAGCCCTCAAAAAGGGTCTCCTCTCGCGGATGTTCGCACCGGTACTCTGCGGTTCGGCAACATCGAACATCGGCCTCGATCTGCTGCTCGATTTTATAGCTGACAGCGTCCCCTCCCCTGCTGATCGCGGTGCCTTCAAGGCCACCGATGAATCGGGTGAAAACGCGGTCAGCTGCGCCCCTGACGCCTCGGAACCTTTTTCTGGTTTTGTTGTTAAAACCGTTGCCGACCCCTATGCGGGTCGTCTGACCATATTCCGTGTGGTTTCAGGATCTTTGGGTGAAGATGGGACTTTCTATAACACGAACAAAAGCACCCGGGAACGTTTCAATCAACTAATGACCATTACGGGTAAAGAACAAAAACCGGCCAAAGAGGCTGTTCCCGGATCGATCGTTGCGGTCGCCAAACTCAAAGAAACGACCACCGGTGACACGCTCTGCGCTGAAAACCGCAAAGTCAGGTTTGCCTGCATTGAGCCGATGCCGACATTGATTTCCTATGCCTTGACCGCAAAGTCAAAAGGCGAGGAAGATAAGATATACGGCGGCCTCACCAAGCTGATGGAAGAAGACATGGGGCTCAAACTGGATCGTAACGCTGAAACCAAGGAAATTCTGTTGTCCGGTATGGGCCAGATCCACATCGAAATTGCCGTCGAGAAACTGAAAAGAAAATACAACGTCGAAGCCGTTCTCAATATTCCGAAAGTCCCCTACCGAGAAACGCTCAAGAAGAAAGTCAGGGTCCAGGGGCGACACAAGAAACAGACCGGTGGACATGGCCAGTTCGGGGATTGTTGGATCCAGATCGAACCGCTTCCCCGTGGCAGTGGGTTTGAATTCGTGGATGCCATCGTGGGCGGCTCCATACCCCGGCAATATATACCTGCCGTGGAAAAAGGGATTGTCGAATCATGCCAAAAGGGCGTATTGGCCGGATTTCCCTGTATCGACTTTAGAATCACCTTGGACGACGGGTCCTACCATGCCGTAGATTCTTCGGAAATGGCTTTTAAGATTGCGGGTTCAATTGCATTCAAAAAGGCAACCGAGCAGGCCAACCCGGTACTGCTCGAACCGATCATGGAAGTCACCATCACAGCGCCGGACGAGTTCATGGGAGACATTATGGGGAACCTCAACAGCCGTCGTGGACGGGTGCTCGGAATGGACAGTGCCGGTCGTAATCAGGTGGTCAAGGCGCATGTACCCATGTCGGAATTTCTGACCTATGCACCGGATTTGCGCTCGATGACGGGTGGACGGGGCATATTCACCATGGAATTTTCGCACTACGATGAGGTGCCGGCGCAGGTGGCAGAGAAAGTTATTGCTGAAGCCGAAAAGGCGCAAGAATAATCATCTGCTGTGCCGGGCTTATTTTGATTGGGATATTATAAACCCGGCACTTCTATTTATTTGCAGACAGCCCCGCATCAGTAACCGCTAATCAGACGCAAAAAGGGATTCGAAATTATCGAATCCCTTTTTGCGTCTGGCGATACTCGGGTAAGTAAAAGATGTCAATTCGTGACATTTTTTCGATTTTTTGTGGTTGTCAAAAAGACGTGCCGTTATCCGTATTTCAAAATCTGTTTTTGAATCGCAGTATAAACCCTGCTGATTTAAGGTGCGCACTGCTTTGCCGGTGCATAACCAAGCCAAAAGGCCTCCCAGCGGCTCGACAACGCGATCCGATTTTTAGGGTGAATCGAACCGGCGTTCGGGCAATTCGCGCGGTGAAATCGTCGCGATCGTTTGTTGCCTACGATACCTTCATCGTTGTCGCCTGCCTTCCAATCGCGCCAAATCCCAATACCCGATGTCATTGCCTGACGCTGAGTCTTTATTAAGACTCGGTCGAAGCGGGTGTTCGGTTTCAAAAAAAGGACATAAGCAAATCCGCTTTCGACCATCTTGAGGTTCACAAAGGTCCCGTCTTCAAGGTAAACGTACGCGAGTAAACGGCCATATCGGTCTTTTTTTTCACGGTCGAAATCAAGGCGTACCCGATGACCATACACGAGACATTTGTTCTGTTTCGCGGCCGCCACACCAAACGGTTCGTCGACCTCTCCTTTTTGGGGATGGGCCACCTCCGGCGCGTTGATACCGATGTAACGGACCCGACGACCATCGGCGAGCAAAATGGTATCGCCATCATCAATCCATTTCACTGTCACCCAATCGGCAGAAAACACCGAAGGACTCAATTGACAAATTAAAAGGATTGAAATCAGTCCAATCGATAAAATTCTGCTGCGTACACGGTTGAGCAAGTCGACCCGTCGGAGTATATTCTCAGTAATCACGTGTTGGCATAATGTCATAATTTTTCAGGCGAATCCTCATCCCCTTCAGTGCTCTCGAGGGCCTCTGGATCGAGCCCGCAATGGTGGACGGCCGTTTCATCCAACAACCGATGGAGTCCACCCTTTTCAGCCGGGAAGTAACCCAGTGATTTCCGCCAAACATCATCGTCTTCCATACAGAAGTAGAGCGTTGTTTGCGGCGCATATTCTCTGATCCACGCGGCTATCTTGCGATAGAGCGATATCCTTAAGGGTTTGAAATAGCGCATCTTGCCATCTATGCCGGGGATAAATTCGCCATAGACGATCTTGGATTGTGGAAAACGTTTTTGGATAATTGTTTTGAGCGACGGAGGAAACCGAAAGGTTCCGAGACTGATCCAGACGACATTTTCCGGAGACACCTGTGAAAAAAGCCGTTTTACGACGCCATGATAATCATCCTCACATCCCGGATAGATGAACATCGGATCGAAATGAAAAGCCAGCGGATAGCCCCAGGATTCACACTGGGCGGCGGCACGCAAGCGTGCGGAAAGAGTGGCCGTTGACCGCTCTTCCATTGCAATAATCGGGGGCGTGTTAAGGGACCAGGAAACGATGGTTTTACGCTGGTGACTAAGCCCCTCTAAGGCCTCCACAGCAGTGGTCTTCGATTTAATCTCCAGCACTGCCTTGTCCTGCTCCGCAAACCGGTTGACCAGCAATGATGACAGATGGGTCCATTTCTCCCAGATCAGGCTGTCAGTGTATTCACCGGTACCGATCCGGCTGATGTTAGGGCGGGCAAAAAGATTCCCGAGTTCATTTGAAAGATCTTCGTGATTGACAAAATACTGCAAAATCGGCGGGTGAAAATACGTTTGCATGATACAGTAAGCGCAATCCATATCACAGTATGTTCCGATATGCAGGATGCCGTAATTACAACAGGTGTAATGGCGTGTTCCGGGGCACACTTTGACGAAGGCCCCTTTGTTCTTTGTCAAAAAGAGGATTTCTTTCCCCTTTTTGACCGGATCGTTGGCTGCGGCGACGACTTCGTATACCTTCTGAGCGTTTGCGACGATTTCCCGGGGTAGATCAAGCTTTTCGCAAATATCACGAGCGGGGCTGGTATTCACAACCGCTTGATCAATATAAATTTTTGTCAGGGCCATTGATGGTCGTGACCTCCTCATCTCAACCCGGTTATTTCCTGAATGTATTCAACCGGAAGGTGTATTGCAACCCGTTGACACCGAATACGCATTGTTGATATATGAAAATCGATCTTAACGCGATTCGGATTTTTGTTCGTACGACCGGCACTGAACTGTTCACCCGACACAGATTGCTATGATCCCCCTCCTGCCATACATGCCGGCCGCTGACCTCTTACGGAAAACCGAACATAGCATATCCTGACGTCGATGTCATTTGACCTGGCCCGGGGAGACCGTCATGATGCTCGATTCTATCATCAGCCGCCGCTTGTTCGGTATCTTTTTGCTCGGATGTGTTTTGTATAATTATCCGATCCTATCAATTTTTAACCTGGAAACATACATGCTTGGGATTCCGCTGCTTTATCTCTACTTGTTATCTGTCTGGCTGCTGTTAATACTTCTGATCGTGTTTGTTACTCGTGTCACGCGTTATCGCGACGCCCTTCCCTCTTCTCCGCGCCGCCAACCGAAAAGATTCAGGCATTGAGAGTGTTATGTTAAGCACAGAAACTATTCTGTTTTTTTCCTTTGGCTACATTGGCTTGTTGTTTGCCATTGCCTACATCGGGGACCGACATGCCAAAATCGGCCTGAGTCTTGTCAGCAATCCGTATATCTACGCCCTCTCTTTGGCTGTCTATTGCACGGCCTGGACATTTTACGGTAGTGTCGGTCTGGCAGCAACTTCCGGACTGGGATTTCTGCCGACTTACATCGGCCCGACGTTGGTTGCCACGCTGGGCTGGTTGGTCCTGCGCAAGATTATCCGCATCAGCAAGGTGCACCGTATTACCTCCATCGCTGACTTCATCGCTTCGCGCTATGGTAAAAGCACCACCCTGGGAAGCGTCGTGACCATTATTGCCGTTCTCGGCATCATCCCGTACATTTCGCTCCAACTCAAAGCGATTTCGACCAGTTACCTGGTGGTCACAGGGTATCCGCTCATCAATGTGCCAAGGCACTTTACCCAGATTCCTTTTTATTATGACACGGCTTTCTACATTGCCCTGATTTTGGCCGTCTTCACCATATTGTTCGGCACCCGTTCCCTCGTCGCCACAGAACGGCACGAAGGGCTGGTTGCCGCCATTGCTTTCGAATCGATGGTTAAGCTAATTGCCTTTTTGGCGGTCGGTATCTTTGTAACCTATGGGATCTATAACGGGTTTGCCGATATTTTCGACCAGGCCCGTGCGATACCGGAGTTGCGGCGATTGTTTACCATTGACATCCAAAACGGAACATATGCCAGTTGGTGTATTCATATTTTTCTGTCGATGATGGCCTTCATGTTCCTGCCGCGGCAGTTCCAGGTCACGGTTGTTGAAAACGTTAACGAAGATCACTTGAAAAAAGCGGTCTGGCTTTTTCCACTATACCTCCTATCCATCAACTTTTTCGTTCTACCGATTGCCTTTGGCGGCGTGCTTCAATTCGGTGCCGGCAGTTTCGATGCCGATACCTTTGTTTTGACCCTTCCCATGGCAAGACACCAAGAGAGTCTGACACTGCTGGTATTCATCGGTGGCATATCGGCGGCGACCGGAATGGTCATTGTCGCGACTATTGCCCTGTCCACAATGATCTGCAATGATCTGGCGATGCCTGTTCTGTTGCGGTTGCCATCGCTTCAACTGGCCGAGCGCGACGATCTTGCCGGCATCCTGCTGGGTATCCGGCGTGGAAGCATCATCTTGGTGTTGATGTTCGGTTACGCCTATTTTCATTTCATCGGCGAATACTACACGCTGGTATCGATTGGGTTGGTCTCGTTCGCAGCCGTCGCCCAATTTGCACCTGCCATTCTCGGAGGTATCTTCTGGAAAGGCGCGACAAAATCCGGCGCTATCAGCGGATTGATTGCAGGGTTCTTTGTTTGGATGTATACTTTGGTGCTTCCTTCCCTGGTCCAGGCGGGTTTTATTGCCCCCGATTTTGTCGCCCAAGGTCCCTTCAACATTGCCTGGTTAAACCCTTTTGCATTATTCGGTCTGCAGGATTTCGATCACGTCGCTCACGCAGTGTTCTGGAGCTTGCTTTTAAATACTCTGATTTACATAGGGGTCTCACTCTACAGCCGTCCCAGCGCCATTGAGCATACACAAGCAACTCTTTTCGTGGATGTATACCATTATGCCGGAGAAACGGAAGGTTCGAGTTTCTGGCGGGGAACGGCATCGGTCGGTGATTTGAGATCGTTGGTGGTTCGGTTTTTAGGTCAAGAACGCACCGAGGAAGAATTGGCTACCTACTCACACCAATACGCAACAGGTTGGGAAGATGACCGCCAGGCCGACGCCGGTCTGGTCAACTACGTGGAGAAACTTCTGGCCGGTACCATTGGATCCGCTTCGGCACGAGTGGTGGTTTCCAAAACGGTCAAAGAGGAACCTTTGAGTATCGATGAGGTTATGAATATTCTTGATGAAACCCGTCAGGTCATCGCATACAGTCGCGAGCTGGAAAAGGCCACAGCCGAACTCCGGGCAGCCAACGAGCGGTTGAAAGAGTTGGACCGGCTCAAAGATGAGTTCATATCGACAGTCACCCATGAATTACGCACGCCGTTGACATCGGTGCGCTCTATCGCTGAAATACTGAATGCCAACCCGAATGTCGATCGCCGGCAACACCAGAAATTCAC
Source organism: uncultured delta proteobacterium (assembly GCA_963848135.1). Taxonomy (GTDB): domain Bacteria; phylum Desulfobacterota; class Desulfobacteria; order Desulfobacterales; family SG8-13; genus JARFQH01. The sequence continues at coordinate 198,402 of CAWKCK010000002.1, read as the reverse complement.
CACAATAATCGTCAAGGAAAGCGAACGCCTTACCCGCCTGATCAACCAAGTTCTCGATTTTCAGAAAATCGAGACAGGGCGAATGGATTGGCAGATATCAGCGGTAGATTTCAAGGGAGTGATTCAGGATGCCTTATCCTCCGCAAGTCAACTGGTAAGCGCAAAACAGATACGAATCGAACAAAACATACCGGCTCATGTGCCGCCGGTTGCCGGCGACAGAGACCGATTGATCCAGGTCATGGTCAATCTCATATCCAATGCCGTTAAATTCTGTGACGATGAGGCCGGACACATCGCTATCGGTCTGACCGTCGCACCGGACCAGCTCCTGGTTTCGGTAAAGGACAATGGAATCGGTGTCAGTAGGGAAGATCGGGAAATCATTTTCCAGGAATTCCGTCAGGTCAAACACAATCTGAAGGGGCGCCCTCCGGGGAGCGGTCTGGGTCTATCCATCACCAAGCGGATCATCAATTTCCATGGGGGACGTATCTGGGTGGAAAGCGATCGGGGAGAAGGATCGATCTTTTTCTTCACTTTGCCCTTGGAAAAGCCCGGAGAGATGGGAAAATACAGCGAGCCGGCTGAGCGGGAAACCAGACAAATCAACGGAAGCGCATGATAATTGTTACCCAAGCGGCAAACTTGGAAATCGCTCAATTTGGGTGTTAGTATTTCAGACGGGAATAATATGTTTTGCGGGAGGCGTCACGGGCCTGTTTCAAGGTTATGATGCCCTGGCTTTGTAATAAAGAGACCAGTTTTAAAAATACCTCACCCGTGGCAATGGCGTCTCCCAGGGCTGTATGACGACCAACGATACTGACCCCCACCCTTTCGGCAATCTGCTCCAGGTCGTGGGTTTTGTGTCCAGGGTGAACGACGGCTGAGAGTAGCATGGTGTCCAACACGGGATTAATAAACGTCACGCCGCTGACGGTTTCCTTCAGCTGCAGCATCCGCATGTCAAAAGCCGCGTTGTGTGCGATCAGAATCGTCTCTCCGGCGAATTGATGGAACAGTGGCAACACTCTTTCGATGGTCGGTTGACCGATGAGCATCTTCGGTTCAATTCCGTGCACCTGAACTGACTGCCATGGGATTTCACGTTCCGGATCGATAAGTCGATCGAAATATTCTGAAGGTAGCAGTCGCCCGTTGACGATGCGGACAGCGCCGATCGATATGATTTCATCCCCGCCTTTGGGGTCCAAACCGGTGGTCTCGGTGTCGAATACCGTGTAGGTGAGTTCGGTCAATTTTCGCTTGTCAAGATCGGATTCCTGATCGGGCTGATTGAATAAATCAAAGTCATAGAATTCCGGCCGACTCTTTGAAAGTATGGTCAGCTTGTGGACGTTTTCAACTTCCACGCTTTCCATCGCTGGTAGCAGTATCCGCAAATAGGATTGACCATTCGTTCCCAGTGAATGGGACCAGATTTCAGCTCTGTGACGTCCTATAACCTCCTCGAGAGTCAAAGGGAGGATATCGTCGTCAACAGCCACGGTCTGATTTTGCCATTGCCGAAGCGTTTCCATATTTACCGCTTTGCCTTGCCATATGAAATCGACATAAACAAGCCGGCCCTCTTTAGAGATCCGACAAACGAACTTATTGCAACCGGTCACCAATTTCAGGCGTTCTTGCACAAACAGAAAGGCCGAAACAATGGAGTATGTGTCGACTTGAATCCAGACATCATCCTCTCGCAATTCGATCTGCACGTCGAGACCGAATTTTTCTTTGGCCTTGCTGGCCACCGATGCCATCACCTCTCCCGCCGGTATACGGACCAACGGATAACGGGTATGCAGTTGTCCGGAGTAATATGAAGTGGTATCCGTGATTAAATCGCCGATTGTAATCGATTCCTGGTGGATGATTAATTTGAATCGCTCCATTTGCTGACTTGTCATACCCGGATAATCGATTATCGCTTCAATAGCGGCCCGAATGCTGGCCAGTGACGATCGGGTTTTGCGGGAGAGGGACCGTAGCATCGATTCTAGCGATTTTTCAGCATCAAGCTGCTGGGTGATATCGAAAAAAATGAGAATGAAACCGGTAAATTCTCGTAGGTGATTCAATATCGGAACGGCTTCGACGCGAAGCAGACAGTGTCCCGTCCCGACAACCACAAAATAGGCCACCACATCCGGTTCCTGACGCTTCAATTTTTCAGCGATTTCGTTCAGGGCGTGAACGATGAGATTTTTATCGATCAAACCGAATACGGAGCGTCCCAAGCCAATGAAACGTCCCGATGCACCATCGTCAGTACCTGCATCCCCATCTTCGGCGGCGTTACCGCTCAACTGCTGTACGACGCGGTTGTTGTACAGCAATATTTGCCCTTCCGTGTTGCAGATGAGAATTCCCTCGGGAAGTTCCGCCATAATGGCGGCCAGGATATTTTTCTCTTCTTCCGCTTCCGCACGGGCGTGATCGATTTTTTGCTGGACCCGATTCAGTAGTTCTTCGTGGTGGTCGGCGCCTTCATTGATGATGTCGACCAATCGCATAATGTCGCGGCTGCCCTCGATGGTGATTCGGTGGCCAGGATTGACGGCATGCATCAGACGGGTTTCTGAAGCAATTTTGTCGACGGGAAGGATATACAAGCGAAACAGCCAGTCTAACGCAAATCCGAGGCCGGCCAACAGAAGCACGGCCGCACTGAATATGTAGCCGACATTCTGTCTGACCATACGGATGATTATAGAATGATCATCCAGTGGAAGCTGCTGCCAGAAAAGGATCGCCAGGCTCAGAACCACCAGCAGGGTGAAACCGACACCGACGACAACAAACCACAAGAATGTGTTTCTGCGGTTCATCGACACATCAATTCTCGTACTTTGGCAATGACCTCGGAGTTAGAAAACGGTTTGGTAATATACGCGTCGGCCCCGAGGGCCAGTCCCTTAGCGACATTGGCATCGCTGCCCATTGCGGTCAGCATGATGATGCGGATGTCGCTCCATTCGAGTTTTTCACGGACACGCTGACAAACCTCAAATCCGTCAATAATCGGCAGCATAATGTCCAGCAGGACCAGATTGGGATGATGTTCTTCGATGGCTTCCATGGCTTCTTCCCCGCTGAACGCCACCAGAACCTCGTATCCGCTCTGTTCCATCAAAAATTGGAGCGGCACGATGATACTTGGCTCATCATCCACGATAAGCACTTTTTTCGGCATAAAAACATCCAGTAATTAAGAGGGATTACCAAGAAGTGGTTTCAAAACCCCATCTAACACCCAATTGCGATGTTTTGGCCCTCCTCAAAATACTCACACGCGCCCTTGGTTGGGCTATACATGCTGCGTTTTTTCGTCGGCCCACGCCTTGTACTTAGGCGTGATCTAAGGTTTTGAACCCATTTCAAATCAATTCGCAATAACCGGATTCCGAAAAAAGTAGCCGGCACCAAAAGGTAGTCAAGTGCCGGCTACTCCGTATTACATTATCCCGTAATTCCCGAAAGTTTGATTATTCTTTCCTTGCTTTTCCGAGACCGATAGTCTCCAGAGCCTCTGTCATTTCATCAAGAATAACGGGATCATCGATCGTCGCCGGCATATTCCATTCTTTATTGTCGGCAATTTTCTGTATGGTTCCCCGCAGGATTTTTCCCGATCGGGTTTTGGGCAATCGCTTGACAACTGTGGCCGTTTTAAAGGATGCCACCGGCCCAATGCGGTCGCGGACCATTTGGACGACTTCCTTGGCGATTTCGTCATGCGGGCGATCGACCCCGGCATTGAGAACCATGAAGCCAACCGGAACCTGACCCTTCAGCTTATCGTCCACTCCCAGCACCGCACATTCGGCCACTTCCGGGTGATCGGCCAGCACTTCTTCCATGGCCCCGGTGGATAGACGGTGGCCGGCCACATTGATGATATCATCGGTGCGGGCCATGACGAAGGCGTACCCCTCTTCATCAATGTATCCTGCATCGGCTGTTTTGTAGTAGCCGGGAAATTCCTCCAGGTAGCTCTTAATATACCCCTGGTCATTGTTCCAGAGGGTGGGTAGCGTACCGGGGGGCAACGGCAGCTTAACGACCAGGGCGCCGATTTCTCCGGCCTTCGAAACCGGTGTTTTGGCTTCCGGATCGAGTACCTGCAGGTTCCAGCCCGGCGCCGGTTTGGTGGGTGAGCCTTCCTTTACCGGAAAATGATGCAATCCCAGGCAGTTGGCGGCTATGGCCCAGCCGGTTTCCGTTTGCCACCAGTGGTCGATCACAGGTACGCCGAGGTGTTTTTCAGCCCAGCGCAGGGTATCGGGATCGAGGCGTTCCCCAGCCAGAAAAAGCGCCTTGAAGTCCGACAGATCGTAGTTTTTGATCAGTTCGCCGTTCGGGTCTTGTTGCTTGATGGCCCGGAAGGCAGTCGGCGCCGTGAACATGGTTTTTACCTTGTGCTGGGAGATAACCCGCCAGAATACCCCCGCATCCGGTGTGCCGACCGGTTTTCCCTCAAACAGAATGGTAGTGCATCCCCTGAACAAGGGACCATAGACGATGTAGGAATGCCCGACGACCCAGCCGACATCCGATGCCGCCCAATAGACATCGCCGGCATCGACGTTGTACACGTTCTTCATGGACCACTTGAGGGCAACCACGTGACCACCGTTGTCCCGCACGACGCCCTTTGGCACCCCGGTCGTACCGGACGTGTAAAGGATGTACAAGGGATCGGTGGCCGCCACTTTGACGCAATCGTGCGGTTGGGCATTGGACATGGCCTCGCTATAGTCGAGGTCGCGCCCATCCACCATGCTGGCCGTTTCCATTGGTCGTTGGAGAACAATGCATTTCTTCGGTTTGGCGTCAGCCATGTCGATGGCACTGTCGAGTAAAGGCTTGTAAGGAATGACGCGCTTCACTTCAATGCCGCAGGAGGCCGTCATGATGACTTTCGGTTTGGCGTCATTGATGCGTACCGCAAGTTCCTTGGCGGCGAATCCGCCGAAGACGACCGAGTGGACCGCACCGATTCGGGCTGTCGCCAGCATGGAAATCACGGCTTCGGGAATCATCGGCATGTAAATCAACACCCGGTCCCCTTTTGTGACACCTTGTGCGGCCAAAACGCCGGCGAACTTGGCCACCTCATCGCGCAGCTGGGAGTAAGTGAAAGTCTTAATCGTATCGGTCACCGGGCTGTCATAGATCAGCGCAGCCTGATCGCCGCGTCCCTGCTCGATATGTAAATCGAGTGCATTGTAGCAGGTGTTGATTTCTCCGCCGCTGAACCATCTGTAAAAAGGTACGTTCGTATCGTCCAGGACCTTGTCCCACTTTTTATACCAATGAACGTTTTCTCCCGCCTCACCCCAGAATCCGTTGGGGTCGTTGATCGATTTTTGATAAGCCGCATCGTACAAATTGGTCATGTTTTCCTCCTTTGTTTGATAGCCGAACCTGTTAATCGTCAATATATGTCAAGATCGCATTGTGGATCGAATAGGCAAAATAAACCCGTTGGAGCATTCAAACTGGGATGATGAGACGGGGTGTATATTAGGGTGTGCGATACAGTCGCAACGTGGATGTCGACCCCGGCCAACGATTCCCATGTCGATATGAAAGGATCCAACCGGACTGCTTTTATGCGTTTAACACTGTTTAGAAAGCTGGTCACCGTTTGCCCCATAGCAGAATTTTAGGGGCGCCTCAAGGTTGAATGTTGGAACTGCTATTCGCTCACTAAAAGACCGAAGCTTTGGTCTGCGCCAAGCGATCAGCAACCGCGAATTGGATATAATGTGATTATCCTGAACGACGGACGGCGCCTGAATCAATACCGATAGGAGCATCCGGCCGGAAGAACCGATACTCTTCCGGCCGGATGGTTATTGATTAACGTTATGGACGGATTTCCAGGTTAGCCCCAGAGACCCCATCCAAAAGATCCGGTGAACAGGATGCAAAATATTAAAATGCCAATCAACCATACATCTTCTTTTTTCATGGTTAAATTCTCCTCTTCTGTGGGTTTTTGCTAGGCTTCCTTGACCACGATGTTGGTTTCCACTTCAGCTCGCTCGATCTGAGTTTTAGAGGTGGTTGACATCTCGGCCTTGAAAGTCAGGGCCCACATCATGATGATTCCAAGAATCCACCAGAAAATCTGCCAGGACCACAGCGGTGTGAATCCGGCAAACGAGAAGGCATTGTTGCCCAGGATACAGGCCGGACCGATGGCAAAGAAGTACCAGATCGGCACGACGATCTTCATGGCGTTGCGCCATTTGCGGCCGCTTTCCGAACAGGCGTCGATGTCATCCAGAAAGGCGCGGATCTCGTTTTGGCGTTTGATGGTCTCTTCGTTGTCCTTGATGCCAAGGCCGCGACACAGGTAGGCGACGGCCAGACCGATGCCGGTCCCCCAGGCCGCACAGTGGATCGAGAGCGGGTACTTCCAGACATAGTAGGTCATAAACACCGCGAGCATGCCGGCGGCCACCCCAAGAGAGGCCCCGACACTCGGGAATCGGAAGCCCCAGTGGACCCCCATCAGGTAGACGTACATCACGAATCCGAAGGAGGTAGCCAAGGCTCCCAGGATAACCAGGGCGGCTTTGGAGGTCAAACCGACCCACAAGGCGGCGATAGTGACAACAGTCGCCAGCAGACGGTTGACCCAGATCTGCTCGGAGTGGCTGGCTTCCTGATTACGGATATAGCGCCAGTAAACGTCTCGCAGCAAGATGGTACCGCCGGTGCCGATGTACGGTGCCGCCGTGGAGTGGATGGCCGCGATGGCGCCGAGGAAGACGACACCGAGCACAAACGGTGGCAGGAATTCCACCATTAGTTTGGGAACCAGGTCACTGTCCTTGGCCAGTTCGAGAACCCCCTCCAGCTGAAGAATTTTTCCGCCGATGCCCTGGAAGGCGGTGAAAAAGAACAGCGCGAATCCGACCACGAAGGTGGACATGAAGGTCTGTTGCCAGGCCAGGGGCGCCGGGGACTTGATGCCGAAGTTCCAGAGGGTGAAGGCCGGGGAGGACTGAATCCCCATCAGGGCGAACATGTAGGAAAGCACCATGACCGCCGTCCAGATCCCTTCACCTGCGGCCTTGGAGTACGCCGGGCCGACCAGCGCCGGGGCCATGACACGCGGGACTTCCAGCATATTCTTGTCCAGAGCGTTGGCTTTGGCCGAGAAGGCTGTCCAGCCGCCGATGGCATCCGAGGTGATGACGAAGTACCCCAAAAGGATGATGCCGCCAACCAGCAGGATGAACTGGAGCACGCCGACCCAGGTACTGGCTTTCAGACCGCCGGAACAGACATAGAACCAGACGATGAAGGCCATGAAGATGGCGCCGAAGGTTACCGGCACACCGGCGACCCAGTGGAAAAGCGCCGCCGAAGCCATCAGCTGTACCGCGGAATAAAACATGGAATAGAGGAAAGCCGTAAACACGGTCAACCAGCGCGCGGCTTCCGAGTTAAAGTAGTATGCGAACATGTCACCGGGTGTGATGAAGCCGTAGCGTTTGCCCAGCAACCAGTTCCGTTTGGCGAAGAAGGCGCCTGTGATCGGAATGGTCAGGACGTAAAAAGAGGCAAACGCATAGGACAGGCCGTCACGCCAGATAAGTCCGGGGTGGCCGATGAAGGTCCAGCCGGAGAAAGATGCCGCCGTCGCCGCCATCAAAAACGCGATGAAGGGGATGGAGCGGCCCGCGATCGCATACCCGGCGGAGGTTTTTTCGGAGAAGTACCCCTTCAACCCCCAATAAAAGCAGTAAATAATGTAAATTCCGAGCATTATGTATACCCAAGTGGTTCCACTCATTTTTTTCCTCCTGTACAATCGTCTAAGCCGTTGATTGTCAATTGTGTGGTTGTAGCAGGCTTTAACAACCTCCGATGTGCGGCTTCACCTCCTTTCAGAATCCTTGCAATCCGATTCAACTCTCAGCGGGGACAGTGTTGAGGGACGTCGCCACTGAGTGGTTGAACCAGTTTGATCAATTATGATTTCGGCTCCATATGTTTTTCGCTGCGGTCGCCGGAGCGACCAGCTGTATCGTCCGGGCGACGGAGCGCCGCCGCCCGGACGATACAACGGGGCCGGTTATCCTTGAACCATTTTCTTGATTGCTGTAACAATTTCAGGGTTCGCCAGAGTGGTGACATCCCCTTCATCCTGGCTGTTGGAGATCGAGCCGAGAACCCGCCGCATGATCTTGCCGGACCGGGTCTTGGGCATGTCGGGCACGATCCAGACGTGCCGCGGTTTGGCGATTTTGCCGATCTCAGTGGATATGGTGTCGGAGATCTGCTGTGCCAGTTCCGGGCTGGCCTCATACCCCGGCTTGAGAGCAATGTACATATCCGGCTCTTTGCCCTTGATCTCGTGGGCCACCGGCACCACCGCGGCTTCGGCCACCGCTTCATGAACCAGGGCGGCCGACTCAATCTCCTTGGTTCCCAAACGGTGCCCGGAGACGTTGATGACATCATCGATGCGACCCAGGATGCGTACGTAGCCGTCTTCGGCCACCACCGCGGCATCACCGGTCATATACGGCCAATCCTGCCACTTCTTGCTCTTGGGGTCCTTGCAGTAGCGCGCAAAGTAGGTCTCGACGAACCGGTCACGGTCACCCCAGATGGTCTGGAACATGCCCGGCCATGGGTTCTGGATGCAGATATTTCCGGCCTTGCCTGCACCGGCAGGAACTACGGTGCCCTCATCGTCGTATACGATGGGGTGGATGCCCGGCATACCGGGGCCACCGCTGCCCGGTTTCATCGGAATGAGGCCCGGCAGCGTGCTGCACAGGAACCCGCCGGTTTCGGTCTGCCAATAGGTGTCCACGATGGCGGCCTTGCCTTGACCGACGACATTATAATACCACTTCCACACTTCGGGCTCGATGGGCTCACCCACGGTGGTCATGTGTTTGAACTCGTAATTGTACTTGGCGGGTTCATCCGGTCCAATTTTACGCAAGGCGCGGATGGCTGTGGGCGCGGTGTGAAAGATGTTGACATCCAGATCCTGGGCGATCCGCCAGGCGCGTCCGGCATCCGGATAGGTGGGAACGCCTTCGTAAATAACCGTCGATGCGGCGATGGCCAAGGGACCATAGACGATGTAAGAATGACCCGTGATCCAGCCGATGTCGGCCATGCACCAGTAGACATCGGTGGGATGGATGTCCTGCACGTATTTGGAAGTACCGGCGGTGTAGGCCAGATATCCGCCCGTTCCGTGCTGACAGCCCTTGGGTTTTCCGGTGGTGCCACTGGTGTACATCAAGAACAGCGGGTCCTCGGCATTCATCTTTTCGGGTTCGACCCGAGCGCCGTAGTAGTCTTTGAGCACGTCGTCGACAAAAAAGTCCCGACCATCTACCATCGCTGTCGGACTGGAGGCCTTGCCGGTGTAACGCTGCCATACGAGGACTTTGTCGACCTTCTGTCCGTCCTTGCCCGCCAGATCAACGGCGATATCCGCATTTTGCTTGTGGTCGAGCAGAGACCCGCTGCGGTAATAAGCATCGGCAGTGATCAACACCCGGCTTCCTGAGTCGACGATCCGGTCGGCACAGGCGCGGCCGCTAAAGCCACCGAACACCTGACTGTGAATGACCCCGAGGCGGGCACAGGCCAGCATGGTAATCGGCAATGCCGGTATCATTGGCATATGGAGGGTCACCCGGTCGCCTCTCTTGAGACCGGCAAAGTCTCTGAGTAGGGCCGCGAATTCGTTAACGCGGACATACAATTCTTGATAGGTGATGTGCTGGTAGCCTTCTACGAGCGGCTCCGGCACGAAATGAATCGCCGTCTTGTTTTTGTATTCAGCCAGATGACGGTCAACACAATTATAACTGGCATTGATCTTTCCGCCCTTGAACCACTTGTAGCATGGTGCATCACTGGTATCCAGGATCTCGTCCCAGTACTCGTACCAGGTCAGCAAATCAGCGTATTCCTTGAAGCAGTTCGGAAAATTATCCAGGCTGAAACGATCATAGATTGTTTCATCGGTCATATTGGCCTGGGCGATGAATTTTGTGGTGGGATAATAGAGTCCTTCTTCCTGCCAGTGTACCGCAATCTGAGCTTCTGATGTCTCGACAACTTCTTTATCTGCCATAAATCACACTCCTTAAAGCTTGTGGGTTGTATGGTTAACGAATGATCCTGCGGCGATAACCCTCACAAACCTGAATCGATTGACCTCCTTTCCCCAGTTGGATTTTTTTGTTGACGATGTTGCATCATGAGCCTGCACCCGTAAAATGCCGGTTGCACGCCTGATGTCCCCCAGTTTCCTTTTGCCGGCCATCTCAGCGTGCTGCCTGAACAACAGCCGGTGATCGGCCAAAGAATTAATTTCGGTTATTGTCCTTTTCATCCGTTAGCACAACTTTGGATATACCTTGTCGAAATATCTCGAAGGCTGCCTCGAGCGTCGGTTTGAGGTAGTCCTTGTCCTCGTTGATAATGCGCTTGCTTTCTTCCCAGAGAACGATCCCTGAAAACATGGCCCATAAAATATCGGCCAAAGCCACCGGGTGCTGGTCTATAAATGCACCCTGATCGATGCCCTCTTCGAATATGTCGGCCATGGTTCCTAACGAACTGCGCGAAAGGTGTTTAATTTCATCCAGCAACTCCGGGGAAAGATTTTTCAGGGTTTCACTGGATTGAAGATGAAACATGTTAATGAGAATGAGAGGGTCAAACGCGTATACGTCGTAAAGGGCTTTTTTCAATGAGACGATGCGTTCATTGTGATCACTGTATGATTCGCTTTTTACGTGTTCCAGGCGGATATTGAGATGTTTAAGTATACGGAGAGAAAGTGACGCGTAAAGCTCGTCCTTATTCTTGAAATAGATGTAAATGGTGCCGGGGCTAAGTTCCGCCTCCTTGGCAATATCTTCCATGGTGGCCTTGTTAAAACCCTTGGCGGAAAAGACGCGTTTAGCGGCAACGATGATCTGCTGACGCCGTCGTTCGCGTTCACGTTCTTTCCGCTCTTGTATGCCCATTTCTTTTCTGAATCCTATTTAGTTGTTATAGGTCTTTATAATTGATGCTTCGTTTTTGTCAAGAAAAAAGATGACTTTTTTTTTGAATTTTGTATCGGTTTGGGGGGGTATTCATAAAAATTTATGGTCTAAATCTGAGAGCCGGGCTTGCAACAGTTCACTCCTAAGAGGGTCTATTGTATTCAAACAGGGCCCGCTTTGGCTTCAAATCGTTACCTCAGCTCTGATTCAACAATTACGGAAAACACTTCCCAGAATGACTTTAACCACATAATCTGCCGGTTATAAGTGCGCCCGCCTGGAGACAATATAGAGTGCGTTCAATTTTCCGGATCCATACCGATGAGGACCATCAATAATTTTGGCTTGCCTTGGAGGATGCAAATGCATTATAGGGGGATACTTTCGTGGAATGAGAATGCGTTCATTGAATCTCGGACGTTCGGGCGCACCAACAAAAAACCGGTGCCAATGCTGGATACCACTGAAGATGCGAGAAATTTAACTGGAAGAAACCATGTTTAACCTGGAAATTAAGTTCGACACGTATCCGACATTCATTAAACTGGCCATTGTAACCCTTACGCTTGGATGGTTGGTGCACCTCATCTTTTATTATAAGGTTTTTACCGATGATACCCTGGTGCGAAGGGATTACCTGATGTTCATTGTCGGTATTTCCATCTGTTTTTTTATTGCCGGTATCAATAAATGGGCGAGACCGCTTTGCCTGTTCTTTAATTTCGTGATCATTCTGTTTTATTTATTGCTACTATATATATACTTTCAAAAACCTGATTACGACCTGAGTGTGGTGACTGCGACGGTTCTAATACTTTTCTGCCTCTCGACCTATTTCTTACTGAGACGAGACACGATCGACTATTTCAAGTCTTTTAATGACGTTGCTTCGGCGGACGGCAAGAAACAGGAATAGAACGTACGCGGAAATTAGCGTCAATCCATGCGCGCAACGAAATTAACCTGAAAGTGAGTTGAGTCGTCCATGCCGCTACCCCCTAAAGAGGTTCAATGTGCCTGTGGGCATGTCATAACCCTGAAACTGGCAAAACTGAGATGTATCAAGTGCGGTAAATTTGTGTTTTACGATGAGAAGGAAAAACGCCGCCACAAAAACGCGCAAATCTATGCTGTTGCCATGTTGGCGGGCGCTATCGGGATACTCACATACCTGTTTATCGAAATGATCGTCACGCCCCTTCTGGGATAAAGCCCGCACCTGAGGTGGGTTACACCTTCGCAAGCGCCTCAACCTCCGCATGTTATACCGTGGCATACAACCGAAACCGGCGACCAATATTCCCCACACCTGCCCGGGACCACACCGGATTGCCGCAATCGGTGTCACTCCATCAGAAATTTCTTCAGTTCATCACTTCGTCTGAGGATTTCCAGACTATTGCCGCGATCCACAAGCTGGTCCCATCGGTCAAAGATTATCGACAATGTATATGCCGTTCCTTCAAAATTATTCGGCGGGATGAGCTTAATCCCGCTCCCGAGCCGCAGGGTTTTCACTAAGTCGTTGAATCGGGCTGACTTCTCGGCGATCGACGGATAGCGCCGCCGGTAAAGAAGTGCTCTTAACTGCATGGATTTTGGGGCACTGTCAAGAGCGGCATTGTCGATGATCCTACTGACGTCGTCCTCATCCAATACGTCGCCGATTGAACAATCCTCCCTTTTGGCAATTTCATATAAATGGGTTAACACTTCGCGCTGGCGGTTCAAGCCCAACCTGAGGTCAATGAAGATCCGCGCCATTTTCTCGGCGGTTTTGACGTCGAGCGTGTCGAGTTCAAGCGCCATGGACAGGGGCAGATCTTCCGAGACCACCGCAGCCCTTATTACGGCCGGCATCACAGCCAGAGGCATCAGTTTGGCGATCATCGTAGGGTTTTTGGGCAACGACAATATGGCAGCCATCTCGGTTAAATGATGCTCGTCATTCGCGACTCTGGATAACAAATTCAAAGCGCGGGAGGATTCGATAAGGTTCAACGATCTCTGAAGGGAATTGTCGGCGATGGCCAGATAGACACGGGTCGATTCATCGCTATCATCCGGAAGCAATCGGGTCTGTACAATGGATTGGCCGAGCGTGCGGCTGGCCTCGATTCTTCGGAAACCCGTAACTATGCGGTACCCAATTTCTGTTCGTTGCAGAATCGGTAGGTGCATCAAACCGATTGCCGCAATCGAGTCCGTCAAAGCGACAATGCTTCTGGTGGTTGTGACGCGGTATGTCGAATCTGATTCACAAATGTCGACCAGAGATATGGATTCTTCGTTAAAACGCATACGTGGCGCCGGTCAGCTGGGTAAGCGCCTCCATGTACTTTCGGCGGGTGTTGTCGACCACCTCTCGCGGTAGACGGGGGGCCGGGGGTTGTTTGTTCCATTTAATGGACTCCAGGTAGTCTCGCAGATACTGCTTGTCGTAGCTCTTTTGCGCCCCGCCCGGAGAGTAGGTGTCCTTGGGCCAGAAACGGGAGGAATCCGGTGTCAGTACTTCGTCGATCAGAATAAGCTCATCTCCACAGTACCCGAATTCAAATTTTGTGTCTGCAATAATGATGCCCTTCTGTTCGGCAAGCGCGGTCCCCTGGCGATAAATTTCGAGACTGAGGTCCCTAACTTTTTCAGCCGCCTCATGGCCGATTCTTTTAATGGTCTCATCGAAATTGATATTGATATCGTGTTGGCCAATTTCTTCCTTGGTCGAGGGCGTAAAAATCGGTTGCGGCAATTTCTCCGACTCTTTGAGGCCGGCTGGCAAGCTGATGCCGCAAACGCGTCCCGTTTCCTGGTAGGCCTTCCAACCAGATCCGGAAATATATCCTCTGACGACGCATTCAATGGGTAGCGGCGTGGCTTTTTTCACCAACATACTCCTGTCTCGCAACTGGTCGGCATAGGGCTTACAGATTTCCGGATAGGCGTCGACATCCGCGCTAACGACATGATTATTGACCAGAGACTGCATGGCGTTAAACCAGAAAAGAGATGTTCGGGTGAGAATTTTTCCCTTGTCGGGAATCGGATCAGGCATCACGACGTCGAATGCGGAAATGCGATCACTGGTAATCATCAGGAGGTGTTCCCCGAGATCGTAGACATCCCGAACCTTCCCCCTTTTCATCAATTCAATATCTTTAAGTTCGGTTGTAACCACTGGTGTCCCCATTACCACCCTCCCTTGCAGCGCTCTTTCGTTGCCGCAAAATTTTCAGCTTTGGCTTCTGACCTCTTTACAGCGCCGATGCCACGATGACAAATCAATCGACGCCTCGCTGGCTCCTGAACGCTTTGATAAATTTCTGAATCGTTTTTCGGGTCGTATCATCCGGGTTGTCAAACTCAATACCGAGTTCGTATTTACCGTCCCTGTTTTCTGCGGCATGTATCACATGGCCTTTGATATCCACAAGTTCGTCTTCGAACCCGATGGACAGCATGAGTTGGCAGCCTTTTTCGACCGCTAGATTGGTTTCTAAACGAATGCCAGCTTCGGATACATCCAAAGTCCGGCCCATTGTTTGTCTATCGGCTTCGCCCTCACCGTCTACAAGGACATAAGACAGATTCAGTGAATTGATCCGGAGGAATTTCCTTTTGTCTTCGCTCGTCATATTGCCCACTTCCGGTTAAACGGTTTGCTATTGTTCCACTTTATCAGATTTCCGCAACTCATTTTTTCCATGGTACTCACGTGCAATCATGGTCGTCACCGATATACAGGTTGCCAAATTTTCGATGATATGGCGAAAGGAGTTTGGCAGTGCTTCGTGTTCTGCAACCAGGCCAGCCACGTCGATGGGTGAAATTTTCAAATCTTGTGACGCGAACACCGCTGCCGCATGAGGCTCGTGACCCATTTTCAAGAACGGAATATGGCCAAAAAAATCGCCTTTTTTCAACTCGAGCAGTGGGACATAACTATCCTCGACTCTGCGTGCAATGGCCGCCTTGCCATGGGTAATCGCAAAGACGCGCTCCTCGTTTTTACCTTGTTCGATTACGGCCTTCTTGTTGCCCAAAAACTCATCGGACTTCCCGATTCCGCTAACAATTTTAACCACGCTGTCGGTGACTTTGCTCAAACGTTTGTCAAGACTCTTGACGACATCTCGTAGCTCCTGGCTCATGGCAGCATATTCATTGGCCAGAAGTTGGGAATCGAGCATCCCCAGTTGAACACGGGTTACAGCTTTCGCCGTAGCGGTTCGCACACTGCTTTCGGTCAGAAATGATGAGATGCTTCCGACATAGGCGCCATCGCTGAGCCGCAGAATTTTGAGGGATCCTTCCGGTGTTCGTTTTGAAATTTCAACCATTCCTTCCAGAACGACCCACATCCAGTTCCCGTAATTTCCCTCGGTGACGATCTCGTCGCCCTCGTAAAATTCTTCTTCGTCCACGACATACATATAGTCGACGAAGGGGCCCTTGATGACCGGCAGGGATTTTTCACCGCCGCTGTCAGCCGCATCGGTTTTGAATGATACCGGGCCGAGTGTTTCAATTTTGCCGTCATCCACCATACGTGAACCGTCAAGAATGATTTCCATACGGTTTTTGTTGATGACGTTTTTTTTGTCGATATTCTCCAGATTGAATGAAAATTCACCTTCGGTCCAACCGAACAACGAGAAAAGCGCCTCCAGGCCGATCTTTTCTCCATTGATCGCATCTACCGGATCCCCTTTATCGATATAGATCGAACCGGACCCCTGGGCGTATTTGCTCATAATGCGCAGGACACCCGTTCCCCCGTTGTTACCGATGATTTGCAGTAACTCACCGAGGCTGAGAAATTCCAAACGACCAGTGAATGCAGTGCCTTTGCTCATGGGTTTGAACTAATCGTTCCAGCTCAATTCCTTTTTTAAAGACAGCAGCGTCAGTTTCAGACACGCCTGGAGAGTCTTGCCGACGCCACCACCTTTGATGGCACTGGCTGGAAATGACGGTACTTTGAGCTGTCGGTTCAATTCCTTTTCCATCTGTTCGATCGGCATCAAAGGAATCCCTTCCTCGGCCAGGTCTCGTTTGTTGAACTGCAGTACCAGAGGAATCTTAAGGATATTCAGCCCGTAATCTTTCAAATTCTGGTGAAGGTCTTTTAATGACAGCATGTTTTTTTCACGACGGACTTCCAGCGAGTCTGCCACAAACACCAGCCCGTCGACACCCCTTAAAACAAGCTTCCGGGTCGACGTGTACTGCACCTGGCCCGGAACGGTGTACAAATGGACACGGACGTCACACCCCTTCAATTTACCGAGTTCCATGGGTAGAAAATCGAAAAATAGGGTTCGATCACCGTCCGTATTGATCGACACCATTTCGCCACTTATTTGCTTTTTATAGGCTTTGAAGATGTATTCCAGATTCGTTGTTTTTCCACATCGTCCTGGTCCGTAGTAGACAATCTTACACTCGATTTCCCGTTTTTTCAGATTAACAATGGCCATTTAACTCGACTCCAGGCAGATTCAGGGGCAATGATTATGATGACGGTTTCTGGTCGGTGCCGCTGTCGTCCTGGCGGCAAAGTTTCCGCATGTTCGGCAATCCGTCACCGCCGGCAACATGAAATTAAACCCTAACATAATAGCCTGTTTTACCGGATGGTGTCAATATCGAGACCGGTATAAATATGTTGACATTAACGGTGTTTGTGTTAACCATTTCTTTTTTGTCCATCCAACCTCGAAGACACCCTATCGGCAAAATCAACCTATAGTTCATCGAAAGGAGATCGTCATGGATAAGAAAGTTACTGTTGTCGGAGCCGGCAACGTCGGGGCCACAGCCGCCCAGCGGCTGTCTGAAAAAGAATTGTGCGATGTCGTCCTGGTGGACATCGTCGAAGGTGTTCCTCAAGGCAAGGCTTTAGATTTGACCGAAGCGGCGCCAATTGAGAAACACGATGCGCATTTGACCGGGGTTAATGCCTATGACGCCACAGAGGGATCGAATATCGTCATTATTACCGCTGGAATCCCCCGCAAGCCCGGAATGAGCCGTGACGACTTGCTCAGCACCAACGCCGGCATCATGAAGAAAGTGACCGAACAGGTGGCCAAACGATCTCCTGACGCCGTCATTATCATCGTCAGCAATCCTCTGGATGCCATGTGTCACGTGGCTTTCGACGCCAGCGGTTTTCCCAAACATCGCGTTCTGGGCATGGCCGGGGTACTGGATTCGGCCCGCTTCCGCGCCTTCATCGCCATGGAATTGAACGTCTCGGTGGAAAATACCCATGCCTTCGTGTTGGGTGGTCATGGGGACACAATGGTGCCACTGCCACGCTACTCGACCGTGGCGGGTATTCCCATTACGGAGCTTATGACTCCAGACCGCATCGATGCGATCGTCGAACGAACCCGGAACGGTGGCGCAGAAATCGTCAGCCTGCTAAAAACCGGGAGCGCATACTACGCTCCCGCGTCAGCCGCTGTGGAAATGGCCGAATCGATTCTAAAAGACAAAAAGAAAATCCTTCCCTGCGCCGCCTATCTCGAGGGTGAATACGGACTCAAGGATCTGTTTATTGGTGTACCGGTAAAACTGGGGGCCGGCGGTATCGAAGACGTCGTTGAAATTAAACTTACTCAGGATGAACAAGCGGCATTGAACCGCTCGGCAGCGGCAGTTGAAGAACTGAAAGCGGTGTTGAAAAAATTGAACTACTAACGGGTTTATTTTAACACCTGGAAATCCATAAAGCGATCAGGGAGTGCCGGGCTTCAGCAGGTGCTCCCTGATTGTTTGCGCCAATTGGCAGTGAATACCCGGCACGGCACGCAATTCCTCCAGAGTCGCCTCACGCATCCGCCGGATGCTTTTAAAATGCTTCAGTAGGACGGTTTTTCTCTTCTTTCCCACTCCCGGAATCTGGTCCAAGGTCGATTGAATGGCCTGTTTACCACGTTTTTTACGGTGATACGAAATGGCGCAGCGGTGGGCTTCGTCACGTATGCGCTGGATGAAAAGCAACAGATCGGCATCCCGTCCAAAGTTCACGGGATTGGCTCTTCCGGCCTTATATATTTTGTCTTCTGATTCACCCCTGTCCGCATCTTTTTTGGCGATACCGATAATGTCAAACCGATCCTTGAGTCCCAGATCGGCGATCACTGCGCAAGCGATATTCAGCTGCCCTTTGCCGCCGTCCACGATCAGAAGATCAGGATACGGTGTTGAGGCCTCATGGCCGGTAAATCGCCGCCGCAGAACTTCATTCATCATGGCGTAATCATCCGGTCCCCTGACGTCCTTGATCCGGTAGAGACGGTAGGCCTCTTTGTCCGGTTTTCCATCACCGAAGACCACCATGCTGGCCACCGATAAGGTTCCGGCCAGATTCGAGTTATCAAAACACTCGATCCTGAGGGGTATACGTTGCAACCGTAGGCGCTTCTGAAGCCGTTGAATCATCGCCCTGCGGCCGGACAGGCTTTCAGTCTTTTCACCGAGGTCTTGCTCGACATTTTGAATGGCCATTGCCACCAGTCGTGTCTTAGCCCCCCTCAAAGGCCTTCGGATTCTGACCTTCGCACCTTTCAGTTCACACAACCGCTCTTCGAGGAATGACGCATCTTCCGGCACATTCTGGACCAGAATTTCATTCGGGACAAACTGGGCGGTTTCGTAATACTGCCGGATAAAGGCCGCAATCAGTTCGCTGTCATCGGCAATCGTGGCTGAAAAAGTGAACGTACGGGTTCCTTGAAGAAATCCGCCACGAATAAATAGCGTTGTCACCAGAGAAAAATCCGGTGTGCGGGCACACGCGATCACGTCGCGGTCCTTGAAATCGGTTGATACGGCGACCTGTTTCTCAATCGTTTTCTCGAGGGCAAACATCTTGTCTCTGAGTCTGGCGGCGTGTTCAAAATCATGAATCCCGGCAGCGGCGAGCATCTGTTTTTTAATATCGCGGATGAGAACCGGTGTCTTGCCTTTTAAAAAAAGGATAACCTCTTTGACCATATTGTCATAGGTGTCACGATCCACGTCGCGACAACACGGTGCCAGGCAACCTTGCATCTGGCAGTGCAGACAGGGACGGGTCCGAATTTTAAACTCCCTCTCGCTGCATTTGCGCAGCATGAATGTTTTGTTGATCACCTTAAGCGTCTGGCGCACGGCATGCGCAGAAGCATATGGACCGAAATAGAGTGCACCGTCTTTTTTCGGTTTGCGGACCATGGACAATCGCGGATATGGGTGTGTGAGGTCGAGACGCAGAAGTGGGTAGCGTTTATCATCTTTCAGGTCGACGTTGTAACGCGGTCTGTGGCGCTTGATCAGATTGGACTCAAGGATCAGAGCTTCTTTCTCGGAGGATGTTACGATGGTTTCAAAATCCGCGATTTTCCGGATCAACACCTCGGTCTTAATGTCCAACCGGCCGGCTTTGGAAAAATACGACCCGAGTCGTTTCTTGAGGCTACGGGCCTTGCCGACATAAATGATCTCGTCGTCGATAGCCCGCATCAAGTAGACCCCCGGCCCGTCCGACACTCGCGTTAGCGCCTCCCTGAGTTCGTCCAGGTCGGGTTTCTCTTCACGATCGGCGGTGTCAGCCGGCATGGAAATCTTATTCATTGGCATACGATGTTTCATGAAACCGTTTTAATCCTCAAACACCACCAGTTTCTGCAGTGCTTTGATTCGATCGCGCATCTCAGCGGCGCGCTCGAATTCAAGGGCCTTGGCAGCGGCTTTCATTTCTTTTTCCATTTCCCTGATCGCCTTGTCGATATTGTCCAGATTTCCATAAGGTTCCAATGGTTCGGCAACCCTTTCGGTCTCCGCCCCGGTTTCTGCAGGTTCTGAGCTATATGTGAAAGACGGGGCGACGTCTTTCTTTATTGATTCTGGGATAATGCCGTGAGCGCGGTTATGGGTTTCTTGAATGCGGCGACGGCGATTGGTTTCGGCGATGGCTGCTATCATCGACGGCGTCTGTTTGTCTGCATAGAGGATGACCCGGCCATCCACGTTACGTGCCGCACGGCCGAACGTCTGAATCAGCGAACGGTTTGAACGGAGGAAGCCTTCCTTGTCGGCGTCGAGGATCGCAACCAGTGCAACCTCGGGGATGTCTAGACCTTCGCGCAGCAAGTTGATTCCGACCAACACATCGAAAATACCCAGTCGCAAATCACGGATAATGTCCATTCGTTCAAGGGTGGTGATGTCCGAATGCAGGTAGCGTACTTTCAATCCCAGATCGGTATAGTAGTCTGTAAGATCTTCGGCCATGCGTTTGGTTAACGTGGTTATCAAGATCCGATAACCTTTGCTGCAGGTGATGCGGATTTCCTCCAGCAGGTCATCCACCTGATTGAGGGCACTGTGTACATCAATGACCGGGTCGATCAAACCCGTGGGTCTGACAATCTGTTCGACGACTTCACCGCCGGTCTGGGTAGTTTCATAGTCCGCCGGTGTGGCCGAAACATAGATTACCTGATTGAACCGTTCGATGCACTCCTCAAACTTCAGCGGCCGGTTGTCGAGGGCCGAAGGGAGTCGAAAGCCGTATTCAACCAGCGTCTCTTTGCGTGACCGATCACCCTTGTACATGGCCCGCAATTGAGGCACGGCGATGTGGCTCTCATCGATAAAAAGGAGATAGTCCTCTGGAAAATAATCCAGCAATGTCGGTGGCGGTTCGCCCTGTTCCCTCCCGGTGAGGTGACGCGAGTAATTCTCGATACCGTTGCAATAGCCGAGTTCCTGGATCATCTCGAGATCGAAATTTGTCCGTTCCTCTACCCGTTGAGCTTCGATGTAACGGTTTTGCGAGCGAAAATAGCCCATCCTGCCCTTGAGTTCATTGATAATGGTCGCGATGGCACGTTTCCGAGTGACTTGAGACGTAACATAATGGCTGGCAGGAAACACGGTAACATGGGACAAATCCTTGGTTACATGGCCCCGCAGTGCGTCGATTTCAGCGATACCGTCAATCTGATCGCCAAAAAAATCGATCCGTAAAGCCTTTGTCTCTTCGTAGGCTGGAAACAATTCCACCCTGTCACCCCTGACCCGAAAAACTCCGCGATGGAAGTCGAAATCATTGCGTTCATAATGCAAGGCAACCAGATCACGCAGCAACATGTCGCGGTCGACTTCCATATCCTTCTCGAGGTCGATTCGCATTCCCAGATAGTCCTCCGGGGCACCGAGACCGTAAATGCAGGAAACACTTGCCACGACAATGACGTCGCGACGAGAGAGAACCGACCGGGTGGCCGAATGCCGTAATTTGTCGATCATTTCATTGATGGAGGAATCTTTTGCGATGTAGGTATCACTGGTGGGTATGTAGGCTTCAGGTTGATAATAGTCGTAGTAACTGACAAAATATTCAACCGCATTTTCTGGAAACAGGTTTTTGAATTCATTATACAGCTGGGCTGCCAAAGTCTTGTTTGGGGCCAGAATCAGGGTTGGACGTGCAAGGTTGGCGATGACGTGCGCCATGGTGAACGTTTTGCCGGATCCGGTCACTCCCAGCAAAACGTGTTGGCGTATTCCTGAACGGATCCTGGTTGTCAGGGTGGCGATTGATCTGGGTTGGTCGCCGGCCGGTTCGAAAGGGGCCGACAACTTAAAGCATGACATAACTATTTAGATTATAATTAATTGTTAATATTTTTAAAATATGAAATGTATTATCAATGGGCCGGGTATCAGGCAGACGCACCTGCTGTCAATAAGACAACGCACATGGCGGCTATCCCCTCGCCCTTACCGATGTCCCCGAGGCCTTCCGTTGTCGTGGCTTTGACGTTGACACACTCCAGTTTGACGCCAATTGCACTGGCGATGTTGCGCTGCATTTCTTTACGGAAGGACTGCAATTTCGGGGCCTCGGCAAACACGGTCGAATCGAGGTTGACCAACCGGAGTCCTTTAGCGCGGATGATTTTGACAGTTGCAGCCAGCAACCGCAGGCTGTCTTCATTTTTATAACGGGGATCGGTGTCCGGAAAATGGATCCCGATATCGCCTTCACCGGCCGCACCCAGCAGGGCATCACAAACGGCGTGCAGCAGCACATCCGCATCGGAATGCCCTTCGAGCCCTTTCGGAAACGGGACGGTGACACCGCCGAGCACTAGCGGGCGACCGACCGTTAATCTGTGAACGTCATATCCGACCCCAATGCGCATTTTTTTCACCACCGCTCCACACCTGTGGCCAAAGTCGTTACCAAACACCGCAAACGATTGCACAGTATACATGGGCGTTGAAATTGTCAACGATCTCCAATGCAACCGATTGCTTCCACATGAGAGGACATTGCCAAAAGTGTTCCAAGTCGAACGCCAGAATACCTATTGTCGGGCGGCAAATCCTGGCTTGTGTGGAAGGGATGAACAGTATTTCGAAAACCGTGCTATTGCGCTGTTTCTGTTGTTATGTCGCCGCGGTTGTGGTATGATTAATAACTGAATTTCAAACGGGACCTTTTTGGACTGACCCTGTTCGAAAATTTTTTTCGCTCACTTGAAAAGGAACGTTGCCTCTTGATAAAACACCCCATTACCACGAATCGGTTTAAGTGCCAGTTTGATTTCGACATCGGTTATCTCGTCAAAAGTC
Source organism: uncultured delta proteobacterium (assembly GCA_963848135.1). Lineage (GTDB taxonomy): Bacteria > Desulfobacterota > Desulfobacteria > Desulfobacterales > SG8-13 > JARFQH01. The sequence continues at coordinate 175,702 of CAWKCK010000002.1, read as the reverse complement.
CATGCCGGGAATGCGATCAACGCAAAACCATGTTTCCGTCATGCTCACAAGAATGCCTTCTTCTGGCTCAAGTCCAGTCGGCGCTGTCAACCGCCGTATCCTGCAACAAGAAGGGTTGACGTCCCTCGTACCGGGAATGTGAGCACCGCAGGCCACAGTAGCCCCCTGTAATGTCGGCGCTGAACATCCTCGTCGTTGCGGTTACGCCTGCGGAGAATCAACTGAAAATTCAAGCTGCATACCGTGCACTGAACCACGGATATCCGCAAGTCACCATATTTTGAGGATTTTTCAAGGCTCTGGCGATCCCCGAATCTCATGAGAACGGTCGTAAGCGAATCCATTTCCCTCTACGATATTTTTAAAAACCAGTCAGACGAACTCGTTGTATCGTTTAATACTGATCTCACTGTTCAGTCGGCCGGACGGATTCTCCGCGACCTGAATGATACCCTCAGCCCCGATCGGCCTCGCCAGATGATCCTCGATCTGGCCAGAGTCACCGTAATCGACGATTACGGTGCCCTGGTTGTTTCCGAATTACGGAATCTGATAGAAGATAGCGGCGGAATATTTCAGATTCGCAATGCCCATCCTCAAAATAGTCAAATTCTGAATCAGTTCGATTTCAATCGGATCACCACGATTGCCCCGTTAAAAGGTAAAACTAAGCGTAGCTTTTTCGTCCGTACCGGGGAGATGACCCTCGATCGTCTTTTTAATCTTCGTTATATGATATCGTTTCTAGGTTCGGTATCATTGGCATTGATTCATGTGTTATTGCACCCCCGGTCATTGCGCGTTAACGATACCATTTCCCTGATGGAAAAAACCGGGGTCAGCGCCCTTCCTATCGTGGGCTTGATCAGTTTCCTTTTGGGACTGGTCATCGCCTTTATGTCGTCGCTGCAACTGGAGCAGTTCGGTGCCAATATTTACGTGGCATCTCTGGTTGCCATTGCAATGGTCTCCGAACTCGCTCCGATCATGACTGCCATAGTCGTTGCCGGCAGATCAGGATCGGCATTTGCCGCCGAAATCGGTACCATGCGTATCTCTGAGGAAATCGACGCGCTTTTCCTCATGGGGTTTGCCCCCACGCTCTTTCTGGCCGTCCCGCGGTTGTTGGCCGCCATAATCGTTATACCCCTTCTGACCCTTTTCGCCGACATTTTCGGTATTTTCGGTGGCCTGGTGATCGGATTTTTACTGCTTGATTTGACGCTCAACGCCTATATCACGCAAACCCTCGAGGCACTGACCCTGTTCGAGGTCCTCTGGGGCCTTTCCAAAAGCGTTGTATTTGCAGCCCTGATCGCATGGGTAGGATGCCTGCGGGGTTTCCAGACCCGGGGAGGAGCGGACGCCGTCGGAAATGCCGCCACGTCCGCGGTGGTCACCAGCATCTTTTTGATCATCCTCTTTGATTCGATATTTGCCGTCGTCAGAAGCTATCTTTAATATGGAAAAGGGCAACGGTTTGAACAGTGAAACCATCATCAGGGTCAACCATCTCGAGGCCCGCTACAATGAGAGCATCGTTCTGAAAGATGTGACGTTCGACGTCCTCAACGGAGAAATTCTTGGTATCCTGGGCGGAAGCGGGTGCGGAAAAACAACTCTCCTGCGGCATATGGTGGGTTTGCTGAGACCTTTTGACGGCAATGTCATCATTGACGGGGTGGACATCACCACATGCGATAGCAATAGTTTTCGGCGGACATTAAGAAAAATCGGGGTTCTTTTCCAAAGCGCAGCTCTGTTTGGATCGATGACGCTGGTTGAAAATGTCATCCTGCCGATTGCCGAATACGGTGGACTCTCGCCGCTGGCCACAGAATCCATGGCCCGGATGAAACTGGACTTGGTCGGCTTGACCGGATATGAAAATCACTTACCATCGGAATTGAGCGGTGGTATGAAAAAACGTGCCGGGTTGGCCAGGGCTTTGGCCCTCAACCCTAAAATTCTTTTTTTGGATGAACCCTCGGCAGGGCTGGATCCCATCATCTCTGCTGAAATCGACGCGCTGATTCTGCACATCAACCAGACTATCGGCACGACCATTATTATCGTAACCCATGAACTCGACAGTGTCTTCAGTGTAGCGAGAAGGGTCATCATGCTCGATAAAAGCGTCAAAGGTATCCGCGCCGAAGGCGATCCGCATCGTTTACGGGACTTCAGCCCGGATCCACTGGTGCAGCAATTTTTCCACCGCCATCTCCGCCGACCGGACGCGCCGGAAGAAGCGGATCGACCGATGCTGTCGACCAACGGGTTTTCCGGCCCCGGGCGCTAACCTGGCCATAGGTTCAACCCGAAGAGATTTCATGATATTATTATCACGAATACCAATCATATTGGACCAGGAATGGATCAATGGCATCTCTTAAGACCAAATTCAGCGTCGGCGTTTTCGTCGTATTGGGATTCGTGATCACCTTCATTGCCGTCGTCTGGCTCGGCTTGTCGCATCACCTCGAAAAAGGCCGCTATTATGTTGCTTATTTCGACGAATCGGTCCAGGGTCTCAACAAAGATTCGCCGGTCAAGTACCGGGGTGTCTCGATCGGACGGGTGGGAAGCATTTCGGTTGCACCCGATGCGACTCTTGTGGAAGTCGTTCTCAAGATCGATCCGGAAGTCAAACCAGATGAGAACCTCGTCGCCCAACTCAGGGCGGTTGGAATCACCGGCATCATGTTTGTTGAACTCGACCGTAGAAAACCTGCTGAAACAATCCTGTCGCCCCGGATCCGTTTTCCCTCTAAGTATCCGATAATCGCAACCAAACCTTCTGAAATTCAACAGATAATCAGTGAGATCAACGACGTTCTGCAGCAATTGAAATCTTTTGACCTCGCAAATATCTCCACCAAGGTAAAAACAATTCTGGATGGTATCGACCGAAGTGTTGCCGAGATTAAGATGGCCGAACTGACGGCGAAGGTGAAGCACTCGTTAGACGTTTGGGACACGACCCTTGATTCCGTGGACACAGCGGCCCTTTCAATAAGCAGGCTTTCCCGCAATGCCGATGGGACCATTGCCGAATTGTCGGAAATCCTGCGGACTAACAAACAAGAACTATCCGAGGCTGTCACTGCCTTGAACCTGTCAATGGCGAAGACCGGTCGACTTATGGACTCCGGATCAGATCTGGTCGGGAACACCGACAGCCGGATACAGCAACTGACGACCCAATTGATGGTCACTCTCCAGAAACTCGATCGAACCGCTGATAATCTCAACCGCGTCATCGATCGGATCGCCGATCAGCCGTCACAGCTTTTATTCGGAAAACCGCTGCCCGCAAGGAATACGCCTGACCCTTAGTTGAATAACCCGTATCGTATGAAACAGGGTGGTAATAAGCGTTGCTTTGCTCCAGGATCGAAAGTCCCTTTTCGTCGAGCTTGAATGTGTGGTCGAACGTTCAAAAATATTCAGGCAACGCCCGGATTAGGCCTTTTCAGCCGCCTGCAAGGAGAATGAATCCCATGAAATTCGTTATCCATGGTCATCATCCACCCCTTTTATTGCTTGTCCTCTGCCTGGTCCTCAGCGCTTGTGTCGGCCCGTCGCACCCCTTACAGGATGTCTCATACTACACCTTTTCTTACGCGCCTCCCCGGACAGTGACGGACAGTAAGTTGACAGTGGTCCTCCAAATAGACCCCTTTACGGCGTCGCCACCTTATGACACGGAAAGGATTGTCTACCAGCCGGAACCTTACCAACGGAATGTCTATCACTATCATCGCTGGCGTTCGAATCCCGCCGACCTCGTGACCCAGTACCTGGCCCGAGACATGAAAGCATCGGGCCGGTTCGCGGCCGTGCTCACTAAAATCGGCCGCCTGTCGGCAACTCATGTCGTGACGGGCATGGTGGACGAAATTTTTGAGCTCGATACAAAAAACGGTTGGGAGGCCATCATCGATATCACGATCACTCTCTCGAAGGCCGATGAACCGCAGGCTGACGAGGCGATCATCTTTCAGAAATCCTACCGAAAAAGCGCGTTGTCCGCCAGCCGGAGCCCTTCGGCCGTGGTTGCGGCCATGAGCATAGTCATGGCCGCAATTTCTGAAGATGTCATTGCGGATGTGTTTTCCGCGCTTTCAGAGACGCAAACGGTTTCAATCCACTGAATCTTTTGTGCCGTTCACATTTGTATCCCTGCCCCACAGCGCTTCACGCAAACCGGAACGGCGGACGATTTTCCGAGACAATGCCTTTTCAAGTGACTTTTGCTGTCCCCATACCGTCACACGTGACCGGGCCCGGGTAATGGCCGTGTATATCAACTCTCTGGTTAATACCGCCGAATCGGTATCGGGAAGCACAACGTGAACCCGGTCGAATTCAGATCCCTGGCTTTTGTGTATCGTCATGGCGTAGACGGTTTCGATTCCAGACAGCCGGGCCGTCGGGATACCGCGTACGTGGCCCTCGGGATCCGTGAAATTTACCACCAGCGGGGCCGTATCACCATTGGCGGTATGGGCCGTCAACCCGATATCGCCATTGAACACACCCAAGCCATAGTCGTTGGCCGTGACCAGGATCGGTCGTCCAACATACCATCGGCCATGGTATCTGTTATCCCCCGGCGTGATCAGGCCCTCTCGACGCAGCGCCTCTTCCGCTATTCGGTTAAGGGCCTCAACACCCCAAGGCCCCCTGTTTACGGCACACAACACCCTGAATCGATTGAACCGTTTCAGTGCCTGTAATTCATCACCGGTGGAAAGGTAATCGCGGTACCCCCGGACGATGCGCACGCCAAGTTCCCGTTGGAGATCCCGGATCGTCGACACCGTTCGCCAAGTGATGCTGCTGTCATCAGCGCTTTCCATCAGCTTCAGGGCCTCATCGGCATCACCGCGGTTTACGGCACGACTCAGTGCACCGATGCCGCCTTGATCGTCAAAACGATAGCTTCGGACCAAGTTGACGATGCAGTCCTGAACGCCGCCTGATTTTTCGTTCCTGCCAGCAACCAGCTGCGTGCGGATAACCTGCCGGGCCGTTTGACAGAACGCTGCGGAAAACCCATGTCGACGACCGCGATCGCAAATATCCCCCAATACGGCACCGGCTTCCACGGATGCCAGCTGATCCTTATCACCAATCAGTACCAAGTGGGCCCGGGCGGGCAAAGCTGTGGCGAGTTTGGACAACAGCGCCAGATCGATCATCGAGGCTTCGTCGACAATGACGATATCTGCCGGCAGCGGATTGTTCTTGTCATAACGAAAAGAGGGTGTTCCCGGAATCGGGATCAGCATGCGATGGATCGTTTGGGCCTCGACCGGAATGCGGGCTCTGACAGCCGCGTGGCAATGGAGCGTTTTCACGGCCGTTTTCATTGAATCACCCAATTTCGCTGCTGCTTTTCCGGTTGGCGCCACCAGAATAGCATTGTATCGTGTTTCTCCGGCCTGTTCAATCAGCAGCGCGAGGATTTTGGCAACAGTGTATGTCTTACCGGTTCCGGGCCCGCCGGATATGACACAAAAGGGTTGCATTAGAGCGACCAGGGCGGCAACTTTCTGCCAATCGACAGCGTCACTCTTTATATCAGCGGGTGGAAAAAAGCGATCGAAAGCGTCTCGTAATGCGTCTGTTTTCTGGATTTCCGGCACGCGTTGATGTTGATTGGTCCGAAGGTTAATGGCGGCAACGAGGTCCTGTTCGTAGCGCCAGTAGCGATATAGGTACAATCTTTCCTGATCATCAAGGATCAAGGGCCGCTGGTCACCCGGTCTTCCGATCACCGGGCTTGTCCGCAATTGCTTGACCCAATCGGCGGGCTTGGGGCAGATGATCGCCGCACGGTTCTCGCCGGGCGGAACCACAATTGTTCGGTCAACCGAGTTTAAATCCAGACACACATGCCCGTTTCCAGTGGAACGACTGAGAAGCGCTGCGGCAATGGTCAGCGCTGGGCTTCCGCGGCTGTCGAGACGGGTCATGAAATCAGCGAAGTGGACATCGATTTCGGTCAAAACCCCGCTGGAATAAAGAGTGGTCAGATCTGTGGATGTCATTGAGGTCATCTTCAAACATCAGGGCCGATTCCGGATGAGGCCCATAAGATTATTAACTGCTCGCAATCAACGTTCTGTCAAGCGCTTCGATAAGTCCGGCATTCGGCCGATCATGATAAATGCCGTAGGCCGAACCCATCTTTGGATCCACGCCGCGGATGAACACGTAAAACACTCCGCCGAAGTGTTCGGTATAATTATAATCCGGTTGGCACAATGCCAGGTACCGGTGCAGGGCGAGGGTATAGAGACAATACTGCAGAATGTAATAAGATGCGCCCATGACTGTATGCAATTTGTCTATGTGGTAATCAGTCGGTTGTCGGCCGAGATCGTTTGATTTCCAGTCCAGAAGGAAGAAGCGTCCTTTGTGCTGGAAAACCAGGTCGATAAAACCCTTTAAAAAACCGCCGGTCGGTGAAAAATCGAGTCGCTCCAATTGCAAGGGAAACTCTCGCGGAATACAGGAACCCCTGTTGCGGGCGAAGACGTCCTGTAATTGATAGCGGTTAAACGGTTTCAGCGGATAGGTGAAGGCCAACTCGTTCATCCGTTCTCGTGGAGTGATGTCACCGAGGATCAAATCGCCCTTCCCTTGGCGCAATGGCGTTGAGAGCACCCGCTCAAGGGCCGTTCTTACCGTTTCCAGCCACTGTGGATCGAAACCATTAGAGCGCAGGTTGTCGCGGATCAATCGATCACGGTATTCCGAATCCGAGCGGGTGAAATCGAGTTGTTCCAGCACGCTGTGAAAAAAAATCCCGGCGCGTGCGCCTCTGGGAAAGTCGTTTATCGTTTTGTTTTCCATAACAGCTGTCGGTGCGGTAAAAGTCGTTGCTTCCACCGCCTCGTCCGGCGGTGACCACGTGCTGTCGTCCGGTCCGTCACGATCCGGCAGATCAATGCTCTGCTGACGACGCGACACCAGTGATGTGTAACTCGACACCTTCCAGGACGCATCGATGGCACCGCAAAAGGACCGGCAGAATAGCGGCTCTGCAACGGCCTTTTGCAGCGGCGGGGACGCTTCATCGGACCGCGGCAAGTCCGTCAGGACAATACTCCCCTCGGATCGTGCAACCAGGCCCTCTAGGTCTGCAAGGTGGTCAGAGCTAGTCAATTGGGCCAGGTGGGTTTTTAGCACATCGACAACGTCCTGCCCGTCCTCTATTGGCGGCTGGTGAAGAAGGTATGCCAGTGCAGAGGTTTCGGCCGTTTTAATTTGACCCCACACCAGATAACAATGCGACCGGGCCCGGGTGAGCGCCACATAGAGCAACCTCAGATTCTCTGCCAGGCTCTCCTGCTGTGCCTTGCGGACATGTTCATCATACCGCTCCGATCCCAGGTCCAGGACGCGACGGCGCGGTGGCCCATTTGAGTGGCAGATGACTTCCCGATCTTTTCCAAACAGAGAGCCCTCCCATCCAAACGGGCAAAAAACGACCGGATACTCCAACCCCTTGCTTTTGTGGATCGTCACAATGCGCACTGCCCGGTGATCGTTCTCCAACCGCAGTTGGTGTTCCTCTGGTCGAGGAATCCCGGGCTTACGCTGATTGGCAAACCATTTGATAAGATCCGCAGCTTCTGCAGAATTCTCCATCTCGTTCTGATGTAGAAGTTCGGTGATGTGGAGGATATTTGTCAGGCGGCGGTCCCCGTCGGGAAAGGACAGCATTTGGGCGCGAACCCCTTCACGCGACATAAGCCATCGGAACATAGCCATAAAACCCCTGCGGTGCCACATATCCGAATACTCGCGAAACCGATTCCTACGATCATCAAGTAAAGGCGAGGAATTGGCGTCTGTATCGAGGTCGATGGCCCGTACCCCCAGCATATCTGTCACCAGAGCGGCGCGGAACCGTTGATCTTTGCTGTTATCGAGAATTCCCGTCAGTACCTGCTGGATTTCTCCGGCCTCATGGGTGTCGAATATGTTGCCGGCGCCGTAAAGTACCGATGGAATCCGCCGGTTGGACAGGGCCTCTTTCATCATTCTGGCCTGCCGGTTGGTGCGGACAAGAACGGCAATATCCTCCGGTTCCGTTCGGCGCTGCGCCACCCTAACCAGCCTCAAAATTTCGTCGCCCACAGCGGCGACAATCCATCTCACGGCATCGGTTTTGTTAATCGGTTTACCGTCCGGTGAAGGGAGGAACCAAAGCGACAGCGCCGGGGAACAACCGGTGGTCTCATCGCGTCGCGTCCGGCCCGCCCTACCCTTTTCAAATACGATCTCCTTGTAGAGAAAAGGCCTGCCGACAACCCCGAAAAGCGTGTTGACTGCTTTTATCAACGCAGGGGAAGAACGCCAGTTTTCAACCAGAGTGTATCTGAATGCCGAGCGGGTAGCGGCTTCGATGTATGAAAAAATGTCGGCACCACGGAAGCTGTAAATCGATTGTTTCGGATCGCCGATCATAAAGAGTATCGAAGGGGGTGCGCCGAAGAGCATTGAAAAAATATCATACTGGATGGCGTCGGTATCCTGAAACTCGTCAACCAGGGCGGCTTTGTACCGCCGGCGTACTGTTGCCGATAGACTGTCGATCCCGGGATCGCCGCGTTCCAAAGCATCTCTCACCGACAACAGCAGGTCATCGTAAAACTGTATGTTGTGTTTCTTTTTAGTGATCGCAAGTTCTGAGCGGGAAAATTTGAAAAACGCGGTTTTCAGGTAGAGAAAATAGTGCGCCATTTCGGACGTTAACGCTTCAGCAGCATGATGCAACCGACGGCAGAGTTTAAAAAACGGGTGCTGTGGTGGGGAGAAATCCTTTTTCGTGACCTTTGCCAGGTAGGTGTTGGAGAATTTTTCGAAGCCCTTGAAAGGCGGAAAAACGGCCTCTGCCGGTCGACAAAACTGATCCATAGCGGCCGATAGCGCCTTAATTTTCAAATCGCGTGGCGTGAACTCAGGCTGGCGGCGATCCGGTTTGAGACTACCGAATACTCTTGCATTGAGAACCGGGCTTTTAAGCCGTTCGACAACAGCCGACCGGCAGGCCGGCCAATCGATGGCGAGTTGCCGGTGAAGTTTTCTATAATCATCGCAACAAAAGGCTGGCGCGCTGTCTATTTGCGGCAAGACACCAAGATCCGGGATATTGATATTCTGCAGCAGGCGGTAGAATATGGGTGGTCCGGCAGCCGCCGCGAGGCTGGAAACGAATCCTATGAATTCGGGATCGGCCGCATAAAAAGATTTGCGCCAGAAGTCTTCAGCCACCTCCTGGAAATAGATTGTCGGATCGGTCACAAGGCTTGTGTCGTATAGCGTACCGGTTTCAAATGTATTTTCGAGAAGCAGGCGTTGGCAGAAGCCATGGATGGTAAATATGGCCGCCCGGTCGAAATCTGCCAGAGCGCTGTCGATTTGTCGCAAGGCCAAATACCGGTCAGGTGTTTTATCGACCAGACGCGCAACGAATTCATTATTGGAACCCTGTGCGAATCCCTTACGTGTCAGGATTAATCTCTGGCGTATGCGCGTTTTTAATTCCTGGGTGGCAGCGGTCGTGTAGGTGACCACAAGGATCTGATCCACACTCAGGCCGTGTTCGATGATAAGCCGCACAAACAGACCCGAAATGGTGTAAGTCTTGCCGGTCCCCGCACTGGCCTCTATCAATACCGAACCACTCAAGGGCGTGTTGATCAGGTCGAAGAGTTGCATGAGATCGTATATTTGCGATTCATCCGGTAAACAAAGGCCAGGACTTCAGCCACCGCATAATAAAGCTCAGGGGGGATCTCCGATCCCGGTTCGAGAAGCGCCAACACGTTCGCCAGGTTTTCATCCTTGTGCAACGGAACATTATGCTGACGGGCAATGGCGACGATTTTATCTGCCAGATGCCCCCGCCCGCGGGCCACGACTTTCGGCGCCCGACCGTGGGCCTGATTGTATGTAACGGCGACGGCCCTCTTGGTATCTTTTTTGTTCATCACAAAATGCCTCAGACACTGGTGTCGATGGTTCGTTGATGAAAAAAATCGGCTGCGGAGCCGAATTCGGTTTCATTGCCCGTGTCCACGGGGTCCGCGACCCTTACGTCAATTGACAGGGTCCCGAAATGGGGGCGTAACAGGGCTTCAAGCTTGCGGATGTTGTTGACGACCAGATGTTTAACGCCCGCATCGGTAACCACTATCGCCACCCTCAGACCGCCTGCGTTCAACCATAAATCGGAACGGACATTGCCGAGCCGGTCCATCTGGAGCAGCAGAGACAACCGTACATCCTTATCATCTGCATTCGGCCGGTGCACCGGAACTTTTACCTGCAACAACCCCCTGTGATCTCCTGGGTTCAGATTCAAGAGATGGCTAAAGAGAAAATGCTCTGCATTCCGATTTTTTATAACGGATCGCAGCTGGTCTTCAATATTTTCTAACAATAGCCCCATGGTCGTTTTGAGTTCATCGAGGTCCTTCGGGGATAATCCCGCTAAGCAGTCCTTTTGACCACCGTGATCAAGGAAATCTTTTAATATTAATAGATTTGCTTTCAAATCGGACCGGACCAGTTCACCCGCATTCGGTTGCCCCGTCGACCGATTGGCGGAAGACGAGTCGGCAGTGGCCGTCAGGTCCGTCAATAGTCGCGCCAGTCGCTGTTCGAAATAGGTGCCGGAATTTTCGATCCATTGTTTCAATTGCCTTGATATCAAGTCTGTCTGGTGACTTAAATCAAGGGGCAGGCAAATGTGACGAATGGCCATCAGGGCCTGACGCACGGTTTCCGGCAGGGATTTAGCGGACGGTCCCCTGGCCTGCTCATCGAGCACCCGGCCGATCATGTCCGGTAAGCTCTTTATGGCCGCTTCCTGACGTAGAGAGTTCAGCGGCGAATCTGCCTTATCGGGGCCTGAGTGAACGGGAGGTAGGGGTATGTGGGTGAGCCGTAAAGGTTTGCCCGTGCTTTCGACCCGGGCGCAGATAAGAGTCCCCGGTTTAACCTTAAAATGGACCTCCGCCAAAACCCGTGTCTGGCCGAATTCTATCAAAGTTTTACCATCCGGCCGGATTTCGAGCACTTCTCCGCGCAGAAGGGCTCCAATCCGCAGAGGAATGGAACGGTTCGCTTCGTTGGGGGATCGGGGTTCGAATACCGCCGTAATGAGCCGAGAAATCGTCATCGTCTATCCATGCTTGTTTTTAGGAATTCATAGCATAACCGAACACCAGCACAAACACCAATCTATCAAAACGTGTGTTACGCGCCGCTGGCATGGATTGCGTAAGCCGGCGGCTTGTGGTACACAGACCTCGTTTCTGCCAGCCGGAAGAAAGAAAATTGAACACCGGCTCATCGTTTCAGAGGTATGCGATGCGGTAAGGGTTGTGCGGCACCATATTCTAACATTGGCCCTGTCCGGTGTTTGCAGGCATCATATCTGTGGGGAGATCCATGTTTTCCGGATTACAGGAAATACTGCTAATTGCCCTTATCGTCCTTGGGATTATGGTCCTTCCCCGTCTGTTAGATCGCCGGCGATTTCCTGCCAGCGATTCCCACTCAAAGTCCGGGATCCGTTTACGCCTGACAGGGTTCCTGCGTCTGGCAATATTTGTCTCTATCGCCTGGCTTTTGGCAACAGCCGCTTACCTCGAACCCTGGGAGCATCCGGGGCAACAGTATATTTTTGTCGGTGCGGGGCCGGTAGCGGTATTCTGGGGGCTCTCCTGGATTATTTCCGGGTTTCGAAAATACCGCAAATAACCACGCGAATAGTTCAGTTTTTCTTGGGAGAAATAAATCATCTCCTGCTCGGGGTCCAACATCTCCATCTGCAGCAAACCGGTCAAAGTCTTGACGGCCTATCGGTCACAGGCGTCAATTAAGCCAACCCACACGACCGCCCACATGCCCAATCAATCGTTAAATATTGTAATTATTTATAATTTATAGATTTATATTTCGGCATGATTCCTGCATTTTTGGCTCGAAGCGAAACATTTTCAGCGAATCGGGCCCGAACACCGTCGGCCGACAGTCATGGGAATCAGCGTCTGCCCACTGTTTGATGCCGTTATCTACTACTCAGCACCGGAAACCAGGAGAAACGATGACATCCACGAGAAGCGAAAAACTTAACGATATTTCTACCAGGATCTGCATGAATATCCCCTCTGAGTGCCAATGGTGCTGGGATGAAATGTTCAATACGGCCCTGGTGGTATTCGACAAATGCGATATGGATGTCATCTATTTCCCTATTACCCAGGAGTTCGATGCCCAGTGGGATTTCACGACCATCGGAAAAGCACCGCCGAATTTCACCGCCTACTTCAACCGCATCTTTGGGATCGTTCCCGGCCAGAAGATCTTCACCGCTGCGGAAGCCACCGGTACGATCCTCTTCGCCGTTTGGTGGCCATGGGGCGACGGGATTAAAATTTCCCTGCGTGTCGGCCTTTTCGAAGATGACGAAACCTCCCCCCCGGATCATCTCAGAGACCTCTTGTGCCGTTGGTTCCACATTCAAGAACAAACGTCTGACACCTGAGAATCATGTTGTACCGCTTTTCAAAAATAAATCACGCAATACAAGGGCGATATAAATGGTCGTAGAAAAAACCTCGAATATCGGAACGTTTTTTACGGCCACGACAAGATGCGACCGGATTGTTCAGGGGCGTCCTTTGCGCCAAAATAAATTTTGGTGTAACGACCGGATGATTCGGCCACATCGGAGGTAAACGAAGCGATGCAATTCACTTGTAACAGTTGCCGGAACAGCTACAATATACCCGATGACAAACTTCCCGGTGGTAAAATCCTGGCATTTCCATGCCCCGATTGCGGCACCCGTATAGAGATCGACCTGCGGCCAGGTTGCTCGAGCGCGGTTCGGCCTTCTGAGACAGGTATGCCGCCTTCCGGTGATGCGTTATCGGCCACAAAAGACGACCAGGGATCAACGGAGGATCTGAAAAAGAGAATCCTTCAAAGTCTCGGGGAACTGCCGCCGATGCCCCAGATCGTTTTCAAGGCCCATGAAATCATGGATAACCCGAATTCGAGCACCAAACAGGTGGCGGACCTCATCGATACCGACCAGGCCATCGCCACGAAAGTACTGAAAATGGCTAATTCTGCCTATTACGGCATGAGTGGAAAAGTATCGTCGATCCAACAGGCATCGGTTGTGCTCGGGCACACGGCCTTGGGGGAGTTGATAACCCTGGCCGGAACGTCAAGCCTGCTTGGCAACAGGCTACACGGCTATGGTATGGACTCGGGTAAGCTCTGGCAGCATTCCATGATGGTTGCCTTCGGCTCAAAGATCATTTCCCAGCGAAAAATCCCCCCGCTTGAAAACGATGCCTTTTCGGCCGGCCTCATCCATGATGTCGGTAAATTGGCTCTCGACCGCCCGGTGCTGAACCGCAAAAGCCTGTTCGAAGAATTCTTGTCGCCGGGGGACAAAACCTTCCTGAGTGCTGAAAACCGAATTCTCGGATTCGACCACGCTGAAATTGGTTACGAAATATGTCGACACTGGAAGATCCCGGAGACACTTGCAAGAGCCATCCGTTATCACCATAAAAGCCCGGACGATTCTCTGGAAGACGGCGCGGACGATTTGGTATCCATTGTATCGATGGCCAATACCATCGCTAAAATGGCTGAGGCCATGACAAATGTCGGTGCGATCGAAAGCGGCCTCGATGCGGTCATGTTCATGCTGGATGACACCGAAATGGATCGGTTGGGGCTCGAAGAAGGCGAGATCGAAGCCATTATGCGCGAAACGCAGGCGTCGGTCGATAAAATAACGCTCGAGGTCAAACCGGCGTAATGGATCATTTTACCCCAAATCCTCGGCATGCAATCGGAGAGGTAAAAAGATTTTCTCGGCCAGAACCTGAAATTCATTGTCAAATGGGTCGTTCCGGCCGAAGCACAATTTGTAATAAGGATCTTCCATGACTCCTTTGTGGAAGTCAGATCCGATCCACTGTTTTCGAACCAATAAGGTCGCCTCTTGTGGATCTTTGCCGTCGGCGGCGACCAATTGCACATAACGGTGCGACAATTCGGGGAAAAGGTGCACCGGACGGCACAAGCCTTCCCGGTAAATTTCAAGTAATTCCGTCAGAACGGTCTCCGGTCGATTGACCGGCCGGAAACGCACGGCACCGTCGGTATCGACAAGAACGGAAACAGCCGTATGGTGCCTATCTTTTAGGGTACATAGAACGAGGTGACAGATCCAGACCGAGAGCCAATCTTTTGCTTTCCGCCGCGCGTATCTCACCTGTATACGCCCCTGCCGATGCAGCCCATCCAGTGAGCCAACCAACTGAAATCCCCCAACGGCCAAATCGATCAGAAGGGATTCGGCCGTTTCGTCCCCGATGAATTTCGATATTTCTCCGGCAAATTGATCGGTTTCCTGCGCCATTTGACCGTAAAGAACAGCCCCTACCGTACCCAGCGGCAGGTCACCCTTGGCTTTTTGCACAGGGAAACGATCCCCCAGATCGTGGCCTGAGATCCTGGTGTTGAGCAGCTCCTGTTTCAGGTGATAACGGCCCAGTGCATCCAAACTGAAATTCTCCTTGTCCTCCAACTGCTGATCCGATTCATCCAAGTAAAGCCGGAGACGCCGCTTGGCCAGATAGCGTATCGGGTGCGTGAAGAATTGGCAGAGATGCGCCAATCGAACGGTAACAAACTCGGCTGGGGGTTCCGAAAGCGGTCCGGTAAAAAAGGACGCGAGGACACGCGAATCGCCGGCCCCGGCGGCGGCAATGAAATTTTCCTGGGAGTAGCTGAACAGTTCCGGTTCGCCTTCTTCAAAGTAGCGTTTTGAATAGGCCTGCAACGGATGCCGGACGACAAGGTGGCTCTCCGGGACCCCAAATCCTGTCGTTAGGGTTTCGATCAATTCGCTGACGATGACCGATGGGGGAATATCACTGTTGTCCTGAATGCTCTGACCGACATAACTGAGATAGAGGTTCCGGCGCGCGGATACCAGGGCTTCTATAAAGAGATATTTGTCGTCCTTGCGACGGGATCGGTCACCGGCCCTGGAATGCCTGGCGATAAGGTCGAATCCCAAGGGGTGGTTGTCTCGCGGAAAGGCATCGGCATCCATACCGATCAAACAGACCACTTTGAAAGGAATGCTGCGCATGGGAAGCAGGGCACAAAAGGTGACCCCGCCGGAAAGAAACCCGCCTTCGCCGACGGAGGCAGCATCGATATGGTCTTCAATGTACGCCCGGACCACTTCCAGGTCCAGCGGTTCAGAGAATTCAGCCAACTTCTCCAAGGCACCGAGTCCCTCCAGACTGTTGTAAAGATATTGCAGGTCCCTATCGGTGTTCTCGTTTATGGCGATAAAGCATTCGAGCATCTCTTTCAGGAGAGACTGCCAGGTTGCCGGCGAGAAAACGTGATCGAGACGGGCGGACCAGTCAAAGAGCCGACTGAGAAATTCGAGAAAACGACCCAGGATCTGGGCGTCACCGCCCTCGATGTGATCATAGGGTAGGATATCGGCAAACATCGCCTGCCCATGGCCCGGCATCGCATATCCGAGAAGGAGTCTTTCGATACCGGCCTGCCAGGTATTGCCGGCGTATCCGGGCAGGCCTTTTCTTTCCCGGCTTTTGGCGTCGCGCCCCCAGCGAATGTTCACATCGGAGATCCAGCGGGCAATGGTATCGACATCCGGGCTCGTCAGCCGAAACCGCTCTTTGATACCGGCGGCGCGGAGCAGGCCGACGACCCGGCTCGCCCCGAAGCGGCTGCCTGGCATGTCGAGCAGGGAAAGAAAGCTTTGGACCACAGGGCTCATCCTGTCGCTGCTTTGATCGGCAATACCATAAGGAATGACCGGGGGTTCTCCACCCTGGGAATCAAAAACGGCACTGATGTATGGGGCGTACACACCGATATCGGGCGCCATGACGATGATATCGTGCGGTTTGAGATCGGGGTCCTCTTCGAAGAGGGCCAGCAGGTTGTCTCGAAGGACTTCGATTTCGCGCATCGGGCTGTGGCAGGAGTGAATTTGGATTGATCGATCGGCAGTGCCGTTATGGATTGTCGCTCGGAAACTTTCCAGAGTGTCTGTATCCGGGGTGTCATCCTGGCGCAATATTGGACCTGTGCGGTCTTTGAGATGCAGGATATCCGATTGGAGTCGGAACAACAGGTCGGTGCCATTCGGGGTTTCAAAGTAATCCTCAGTTTGCACATCATACTGATGGATCAAATAGAAAAATTCTTTTCCCAAGTGCCCCAACGACGCCAACATTGGATGCCCCTGTTCCATGTGGAGGTTTTCGCCCGCAACGGCTTTTCGCCCTGTTTCCCTGGTTATTCGGAACATCTCGCTCACGGTGAGTATATCGGCCCAATATTCTCGGCATGGGCTGAGTAGGAAGATATTCACCGGTACGACCCGCGACAGGCCGGCAAGGCTTTGCAGGTGGAATGGCGGCAGATATGAAATTCCAAAAATGGAAATCCGTGACGGCAAGTCGTTCGGATCCAGGGATGGGGACTTCAGCCGTGCTAAAAATTCCTGTTGCAGGTATGCGCGATGCGGCGTTTTCTTACCGCCGACAAGCGTACGCCACAATTCGGCCTGCCAGCGGGTGTCGGAAGAATCGTCGCTCTGCCCCGCCTCCCACTGAAGAATCATCTCCGGTCGAAAGACCAGGTATTGGTCGTACAGATCGGCCAATCTCATAGAGAGTTGAAAAGCTTTGAGGCCGCTTTCATCGTCGGCCAGATAGCGCCGGAGGGGTGAAAACAGGAAGCTCTTCAGGATGGCGGGGAGGGTTTTCAGAATTCTGAATGCCAAGATCTCGCGTTCGAAGGGTGATCGTTCTGGAAGATCGGACAGAATTCGGCGGAACATGGTTTCAAGAAAAGTGTTGGGGAAAGGATACCACACATTGGCGCAAATTTTGTTGCGGTGAGCAAGGGCCATCGATACCCAGCGTTCCATACCGCGACTCTGCACGATGATGGTCTCAGGTTCAAGGGGCGAAGATTTGGGGTGCCGAACGATTTCTGACAGCCGGTCGGCAAGAATTTCGAGGCGGTTACTGCTGATAACAGTGAAATCCGGCATGACATCGCTATCCGTTTTCCCGGTTGACATCCGCAGACATCTCTGAACCGGTTCTGTCTTTCGGCGGGATGTGACTCATGGCGTGTTCGGCCATGGCCGTTATCGTGAAACTGGGATTCACGCCCAGATTGGCCGGAAGCATGGATCCGTCCACCACATAGAGCCCTTCATATCCGAAGGCCTGGTTGCGGCCATCGATGACGCCTTTCTGGGGATCGGGCCCGATGATACAACCGCCGAGGATATGCGCCGTGGTGCCGACGTTCAGAAGAACCTCGTTAATAGCATTCTGGGGTACGCCGTCGATTTTGTCTGCCAGAATCTTGGTGGCCGCCTGGGCTTGAAGAATGCAGGCCGGAACCTTTGCATGGCCGTGTTCACGGTGTGATACGAGCGCCGGATAGAAAGGCCACCACCACCGGCGTTTGCGATATACCCGCAGGCTGTTGTCTACGGTTTGCATGATCAGCAGGATGATCGTGCGTCGGGCCCAACCGAACGGCCAGAATGCGCGTAAACTGGACAGGGGATGGCGAAGGATCCCGGCAATCCACTTCAGCGGCCGCAACCATGCTGGGGCATATTCTGTAAAACGGGTCGCTACCAAAAAACCGAGCAAATCAGATCCCGCCGGAAATCTTACCGGTTCGATATGGGTGACGGCGTCGGGAAAGAAACTCGAGGTGATCGCCACACCTTTTGAATAGTCGACACTCTTGTTTTTGGCCGTAGCGCCGGTAAGGGATTCGCTGTTGGTGCGCACTCGGCAGCCAAGCATGGGTGAGAGCCGTGGCAGTGTCCCTTCTGCCCGGCAGCGCAGGAGAAGCGAAAGGGTTCCCAACACGCCAGCCGCAAGCACCAGCCGTGTCGTTTTGAACGTCTGCGGCCTGCGCTTGAACACCGATGTTGAACAGACTGTGTCTATCAGGTAACCGCCGTCTGCACCGGTGCGAATCAGAGTGGCCTTGGTTTCGGGAAACACGCAGACACCCTTGCTCTCGGCCAGATAGAGGTAGTTTTTGACCAGTGTGTTTTTGGCGTTGTAGCGGCACCCGACCATGCAGCCGCCGCAAAGGCGGCAACCGCAACGCTCCGGTCCACGGCCGTCAAAATAGGGATCAGGAACGGTTTTTTCCGGTTCTCCGAAAAAGACCCCGACATCCTGGAGGCGGAAAGTGTCACGGCAGTCAAGACTCTCCGCAACGTCTCGCATAATTTCGTCAGCCGGTGACAGGTCCTTGATCCGCTGGACTCCCAACATGTGTCTGGCTGTCCGGAAATGCGGTGCCAAAACCGCTTCCCAGTCCTTCATTTCCGACCACTGGGAATTGTTGTAGAACGCGCCTGGGGGCTCCAGGAGCGTACCGGCGTATCCCAAACTCCCACCGCCGACACCGGCCCAACCGAGTATCATCACATCCGAAAGAAAATTAAGCCGCAACATCCCGAAGCAGCGCAAAAACGGAAACCAGATCGATCGAGAAACATTCCAGTTGCTCTTTGGAAAATCCCGGTCGTGATAACGGCGACCGGCTTCCAGCACCGCCACCGAATATCCCTTTTCGGCCAACCGCAACGCGCTGACGCTACCACCGAAACCGGAACCGATGATAACAAAATCAAATGTGTTCCTGTCCCCGGACATGGCCCTCCCTGGGCTTCGCTTGAGGTGTAATGAGGCGCTTTTTATTCGAGGACGTGGCGATCCAGCACAAAGCACGTAAAAGAGCCATCGAAGATCGTATCACCGTCACGTTTAACCGTGGTCGCAACGATGTGCTTCTTTCCTGACCGATTTTCCACCCGGGCCTCTGCAATAACCGTCTCGCCGAATTTGACCGGTTTCAGGAATCTGACATCGGCAGCCCCCAGAACGACATGGGGGTGGTTGACGGCGATCATGGCGGCATGGTCTGCCAGCCCGAAGATGAACCCGCCATGCACAAGGCCGGTTCCATCCACCGCCATGTTTGCGGTCGTAAGCATTTCAACCCTGCTGACGCCGTCTTCAATACTGAGCGGCCGGCCACAGAGATTATGGTCGATTTTTTGATGGGTCTGGATGTACATTGGCCTCCCTCCCCCAAGTGGGTGTTGTCTGATCCTCCCATGAATGCTGCAATTTCTCAAGTACCCCCAGAGAGGATTGAAGATGATCGAACCGGAATACTTCCAGTGAAACGCTACCGGTGTAATTTTCAAGGATGGTCGCCACTGCCTGTCTATAAGAAGGGGTGAGTTCCTCCAATGACAAATGATCCCGGCTCCCACGGACACCGTGCAGGTGGATAAGGGCAATACGGTCACGGTAACGCGCAAATGTTTCCGTCAATTCACCACTAAAAATAAGCAGGTGGCCGATGTCGAGACAGAGAGATAGATCGTGCGCGGCAATGAGTTCGTCCAGCCATTGCAGGGGATAATCCAGATTTTCAATCGACAGTAACCGGCCGGGGATATCCGGTCCAATGATCTGTTCCAGGCTCTGTTGGACGCGATCCTGCCACCGGCTGATCGCATCCGGATCACGATGATTCTCCCCGCAGGCCAGATGGAGCGTATAGGACGTCGGATCGAGGGGACGGGTCAGCGCGATGACCGTCCGCAGAGTATCCACCGCCTGGCGACGTTGAGCAGCATTTTGCCCGCCGGGCGCCACATCATAGGGAAGGTGCACGTTGTAGCGGATTCCGAACTCTGCTGCCAGCTCTTGGAGTGCGGCGATCTCATCTCGGGTCGGCAAGGACTGTGCATGCCGGCTTTCAAATATTAGGATCTCGATTTCGTCAAAACGAGGTGCCAGAAGTTGTACGTTGGCGACATATTCGTCCGGGTATATGAAAGAAGTGGTGCCCAGACGAAAGGCAAACCTGTTTTTATAGGATGTGGAAAGCGTTGGATACATGCTGTGCCCTGCCATGACGTGTCGTTAGGAAGCATATCGCGCAGCACAGACGCGAAACCGCCTCGGGTGGTCATACTGCCAGTACGGTATAGAGACTGCTGCACGTCCAGCAGCCGAGGGTCCACAAAAAAGCGCTCAGAAACATCAATTCACAGGCCTGTGGAATATGGTGCCGCTCTGCCGCACCGAAATTGGTCCCGATAAACGGTTTGTCCACCAAGGTACCATGATAGCTGTTCGGCCCACCGAGTTTCAGGGCCAATGCACCGGCGAAAGCCGCTTCCGGTTTACCGGCGTTCGGGCTGCTGTGCCGACCGCCTTCGCAAATGGCGGTACGCCATGATCTGCGACCACTACCGAAAAGAATTTGAGCGGCAACAGCAATAACCGGAATGGAGAGCCGGGCAGGAATAAAGTTGGCCAGATCGTCAAGGCGGGCCGAAGCCTTACCGAAATCCCGATATTGCGGTGTCTTGTAACCTACCATGGAATCCAGGGTACTTACCATTTTGAAGGCCATGGCCAGCGGCGCACCGCCAATAGCCGCATAAAACACCGGAGACATCACGCCGTCAACAAGGTTTTCGGAAACAGTTTCGACGGTCGCGCGGATAACCCCCTGACGGGAAAGACCGTCCGCATCACGGCCAACGATCATAGCCACCCGCTGCTTGGCTAAATTTAGCGTGCCTTTTTTCAAAGCCCGGTGAACGGCTGCGGCCGCTTGCCGCAGAGACGTGGTCGAGAGGGCAAAGGCGATCAGAATCACCTCAACCGACCACCCCAAAGCCGGATGAAAACGATGCGCACTATAGACGCAGCCAGAGGTAACGATCCAGACCAGAAGAACCATTGATAGGGCAAAGGCCAGACCGGCCCGGACATCGTTTGCTAACCATTTTCGAAATATCGGTTCCCCGTATTCGATGGATCGCCCCATCCATCGAACCGGGTGGGGAAGGCGTGGCGGATCACCCAAGAACAGATCGATCACAAACGCAGCCGGGAGAACCATCAAAGCGGCAATGACCATCATCATTCGGCGGACCGTTTCTGCTGTGGGTTAAAATACGCGGCTTTGCGGCCCCTGGCTGTTTCTTTGGGGAAGATCTGGATCAGTTTCTCGACCAGGATTCGGTTGTTTTCTGCCGATTTGA
The DNA here is from genome assembly GCA_963848135.1 of uncultured delta proteobacterium. GTDB lineage: Bacteria > Desulfobacterota > Desulfobacteria > Desulfobacterales > SG8-13 > JARFQH01. The sequence goes on along the minus strand of CAWKCK010000002.1, from coordinate 154,470 downwards.
GCGAAATCCGAAAGTAACGCTCGTTGAGGCCATTGAAATTGGAACAATCCCGGATCAGTATCTTTTGTTTCAGCAGCCGGGATTTGAGCGCGGATGCTGTCTGACCTTTCGGTAGGCAGGCCAATATGAAAACCGTATCGCTCGGTATGACGGTTATTTCGGAGTGTTGTCTCAGGTTGTCAACGAAAAACGACTTCTCCCGATGCACGAATTGACGTGTTTTTTCAATGAATCGGCCCGCCTGGCCCGCATGGGTCATCAAATACTCAACCGCCGCTTGTGCGAGTCCGTTAATGCTCCAGGGTTTCTGATAGGATTCGAACCGTTGGACGGTTTTACTGGATGCCGTCAGAAATCCGATACGTAACCCCGGTATTCTGAAAATTTTGGACAGAGAATGCAACAGGATCACATTATTCCGTCGCTCTTTCAGCAGGCTGCGACCCCGCGAGGGATCGACAAAAGGAAGATAGGACTCATCGACCACAAATCGGATTTGCGGCAGTTCGCGGCTGAGCTGATCAATGACATCAGCGGATATCAATCGGCCGGTCGGGTTGTTGGGATTGCAGATAAATACCGTGTCTGCATCGGCGACAGCCGATCTCATTTCCTCAAAATCGGGCATGAAACCGTTAACATCAGAGGTAAACAAACAGGTGTGCGGTACCCCGTGCATCCGACAGGCATCAGCGTAGTCCGAATACGTTGGGCTCACAATCAGGGCCCGAGAAATTTCCAACACCTGGGGGAGTGCGTAAATCAGCTGTGTGGTGCCGTTACCGGCCATAATTTGACCCACTGGCACATCGTGATGGTTGGCAAAAGCCTCGATGGCCGGGCGCGCGCTGGGGTCGGGTAAAAAAGTGATCCGATTTAGAGATTTCTCCAGGAAGGTTAACAGATCGGCAGGCGGCCCCAGAGGGTTCATGTTGCTACTAAAGTCTTCGATATCTTCCGGTCGACAGCCGATAGTTGACGCGATGGTAAATATGTCGCCACCATGCCCCTGGATCATGGCAAGCCTCCTGCGGATACAGCCAAAAACATCACCGCTTCAGTCACCTCGGCCATTGCCCCCAACATGTCTCCGGTGATACCGTTCATTTTGCGTTTGTAGTAAATCAGTGTCCCTGTAACCACGACCATAAAGACGGCATTCAAAAGAATGCCCTGCCAGCCGCAGAAAAGGGAGAGTAATACCGGGGGAATCATACCCCAGAATGCGATAATACCCGGCTTATCATCAAAAAATGCCTTGCCGGTTCCCCCCTGTGGTCGGGCGTAAGACAGCATGCGGACGCCGATAAGGATGCTGCCGCGGGCATAGGCCGGTATGATCATCAATAACAGTCCGCGATGAGGGTCCAGACCGGAAATACCCGCCCATTTCAGCGCCAGGCAGCAGACAATCGCCACGAGTCCCATGACACCCACACGACTGTCTTTCATGATCTCCAAAGCCGCCTCTTGCGTGCGATGTCCGTATAATCCGTCGGCGGCGTCGCCCAGCCCGTCCAAATGAAAAGCACCGGTAACGGCAACAAGAAAGCAAACGTCGAGAAGCGAGGCCACCGGGCGTGACCACAGGTGCGTAAAAAAAGTATCAAGACAAAAGGCCATTGCCCCGAGCAGTAGACCGACGAGAGGAAAATACGGCAGCATACCAGCGGGTTCGAATTTCCCGGGCTTTCCAAGAGGCAATACGGTTATGAACTGTAGCGCGCTGAAAAAATTTTTCATGCGTGGGGGCGCACCCTATGACCTGATATACTTAAAGTAACGGTTTAACTTTCACGGGGATGCCGGCGACCATCCATAAGACGCTGTCGGCAGCTTTAGCCACGGCCTGATTGATGGAACCGGCCGTGTCCCTGAATAGCCGCGCCAATCGGTTCTCCGGCACGATACCGGTGCCGACTTCATTGGACACCAGAATTACCGGCCCTTTGGCTTTCACCAGAGATTGCACCAATCGTTGTGTCGGCTCGAGGAATTGCTCCGGGTCCTGCTTATCGGTATCCATAATCAGATTGGTGACCCAGAGAGTCAGGCAGTCGACCAGGAGAACGGTGTCCGGTGAACAGCTGAAGTCAATGACTTCCGGCACCCTTAGCGGCTCTTCCACCGTAGACCAGCGGTTGCCCCGCTCTGCCTGATGTCGCGTAACACGATAGCGCATTTCTTCGTCATGCGGAACACAGGTCGCAATATACACCCGGTGGTTCAGATCGTAACTCTCGGCCAGTTTCAGAGCCTGACCGCTTTTTCCGCTCCGGCATCCGCCGATGACTAGCGTGTTTTGCTGCACCTGTTATTCCCTTGAGATTCGGATTTTATGAAATTTATGCTCAGAATTCGATCCCGATGGTTGCGGCTATGGCCGCCATGTCCACATGGGTCGTGAAATGCTCGGCAAGGCGGTCCAAATCGCGATCTCTGGCGGTCGGTCCATACAAACCGCTGATGGCAATATCTACCAACCCGATGGTCTTCAACCAGCGCTCTGCTATCGCCGGAGTGTCGAACAGACCGTGGATATACGTACCCATGATCCTGAACTGCTCCACCTCGCAACCGTCTTTGAGATCGCATGCACGACCGTTCTGCTCGCTGACGGAAAAAATCGGTCGGCCGCCCTTGCGGTTAGTCTGGCCCATATGAATCTCATAACCACACCCCTGGCTCCCGGTCCAGTCAAAGTGCGTGAGGGTTGTGGTTTTGGGCGCCTGCAGTATGGTTTCCACCGGCAGAAGTGACAACCCCGGGGTGCTCCCCGGTGCGCCTTCCAACCCGGACGGATCGTGTACCCACTCGCCCAGCATCTGAAAACCACCGCATATGCCCAGCACGTGGCCGTTTCCGGCCGTATATTGCTTGATTTCCTCCGACCACCCGGTGGTATGCAGCCACTCGAGGTCGAAACGGGTATTCTTTGAACCGGGCAGAATGACGGCATTGAACGCTTTCAGGTTCTGTCTTTTTTCGAGGAAACAAATCTGCAGATCTTCGATGCTCTCCAGTGGATCGAAATCGGTAAAGTTCGATATGTGAGGTACCCGAATGACTGCGATGGCCGGTCCTTTTATTCGACCGGGTGTGATCACCTGTGGATTCTCGATCACCACAGAATCCTCGGACTCGATGCTCAGGTCGGTGTACCATGGGTGCACACCGAAAACCCGTTTGCCTGTCCTTTCCTCAATCCATTTTACCCCATCAGAAAAAAGGTTGCGGTCACCTCTGAACCGGTTGATGATGAAACCTGCGATGCGTTCCTGACGATCCGGCGGCAAGCACGCCAGGGTGCCGACGATCTGAGCAAAAACGCCGCCGCGATGAATATCCGCAACCAGAAGAACCGGGGCGTCGGTATACTCGGCGATCCGGAAATTGACGATATCATGGGCCATCAAGTTGACTTCGGCACACGAGCCAGCACCTTCGATAACCACCAGTTCGTTGGTCGCGCGCAAGCGATCCAGAGCGGCTGCGGCGCCGGCAAACAGGTCATCCTTGCGACGATGGTATTCGGCGGCCGTACTGTTGGCAATCGCCTTTCCCAAAAGAACGATCTGCGAGCCGACCTCGCTCGTCGGTTTCAGCAGTATCGGGTTCATGTCCACATGGGGCGGAACCCGGGCCGCCATGGCCTGGACGATCTGGGCCCGACCCATTTCAAGCCCTTCGGGAGTGATCCCCGAGTTGTTTGACATGTTCTGAGCCTTGAAAGGGGCCACACGGACACCCCGGTTGGCAAAGGCGCGGCACAGAGCGGCCGCAATGATACTTTTCCCGACATCCGAGCCGGTACCGAGAACCGCCAGGCAGGGGATTGCTTGAGAACGTGCGTGATTCACCGGTCTTCTAACCTCTTTTATTGACGTGGCCGTTAGGTGGTTTCAATTTCCCTCGTCCGCATCTTTCGGGTTTAAAATGTTTGCAGGGGGGCAGCCTCGAGGCGATCTCAAATACGGGAGGACGTCGAAACGTTTTCGCCGTCAATGGTGTATTTGGCGGCATAGCCCCGGGGGGTCACCATAAAATCGAGATAACGAACGGAAGCGCTGCTGCCGATGAAAACGATCGTCTGCATATCGACCTCGGCCCGGTGCAAGTCTGCGAGATCACAAAAAGTGACCCCCTGTCCTTCACGATTGGCCCGTCTGACAATCCCAACGGGTGTGTGCGGATCCCTGGCCTGCAAGATGATTTTCTGAGCCTTTTCGAGATGGCCACTGCGGCGTCGGCTCTTCGGGTTATATAAGACGATGACAAAATCAGCGTCTGCCGCGGCAGCGAGCCGTTTCTCAATCGTTTCCCAGGGTGTCAGCAAGTCGCTGAGGCTAACGACCGCAAAATCATGGGTCAACGGTGCCCCGAGCAATGCGGCGCCGGCACACAGCGCCGGTATTCCCGGCACAACCTCAATCTGCAGTTGCTTCTCGGCGCGTGCCGTCTTTCCGGTCTCAGTTCCGGGTGGACGGATGATAATATTTTTTTCCCGGCACATTTCAAAGGCCAGGCCGGCCATGGCATAGATGCCCGGATCACCGCTGGAAACGATAGCACATGATCTCCCGGACAGCGCGATACCAATGGCCGCGGCGACCCGGTCGACTTCCTTGGTCATGGCGGTGGCGATGATCTCTTTATCGCCGATGAGGGGCCGAATCAGATCGATATAGGTGGTATATCCGGCCACAGCTTCAACCTCAGTCAGGACATCCGTAGCACGCCGTGACATGTGGTCTTTATCCCCCGGTCCGATCCCTACTATGTAGAGGCGATTCGGGCGATGGCCACGGTTACGTTGGGGGTTTTCTGTTTGGCCACGATCAACTTTCCGCCCGCGGCTGCCAGAAGCGCGGCTGCTTCGCATACGCTTTTCACTCCGATGTGCTTTTCCGCCATCGCTGACGGGGTTTTTATATTTTCGACCCGGTTTAGTTCATCTTTTTTATAAAATCGGATCGGCAGTCCATATTCCTCAGCCGCTGCCAGCAAACCGGGCTCGTCTTTTTTGAGGCTGGCGGTTGCAATGGCAGTGAGGCTATGGGGCGATAGCGTGTGACTGTCGAGAACATGCTCAACCAGACGCTGGATTTCCTCTTTGGCGGTGTTGCGGTTACAACCAATGCCGGCAACCAGAGTTGCGGGCCGTAATATCAATACTTCCGGAGGAAGGTCAACCCGTATATCGTCGATGTAGACACCAGCCCGTCCGCCTGATCCTGTCCACCCCCGTACCGTCGCCTCCATACCGGGCGGATCGACCATATTCAGCAGGTTGGCATCTATTGCATCGACCATCAAACGATAAGGATCATGGAATTCCAGGCGCTGATTCCGCAGAATGGCCATGTTGACACTTTTTATGGCGACCGGGTTTTCGATATAAAGTTTTCGTTCGATGGCCAGCAAATCAATTGCCGGCCGGCGGTTGACGTCCGTGGCTGTCGTGATGACCGGTTCAGCGCCGATGATCCGGGCCACTGTGTCTGTCAGAGTGTTGGCACCGCCGATGTGTCCCGATAGTAAACTGATGACATGGCGGCCCCTATCATCTACAACCACCACGGCTGGATCGACGGTTTTACCTCGCAGAAGCGGTGCAGTGAGTCGGACGGCAATGCCGGTCGATGTGATAAATATATGCCCGCGATAGCGCTGGAAGACCGGTGCCAGAGAATCTGATAGACGCGAGAAAAATAGGGCCTTGGTCAACGGAATCGCCCCAGAGCCAGTTTTCAAAGACCGGGACAGATAGACATCGACCGCAGCGATATTTGCGGCTATCGTGGCGGCCAAGCCAACACCGTTGGGTGTCAACGCCCACACCGCGTAACCGTTCTTTGGCTGAACGGTTTTCATCTACTTCCTGAATCCGTGCGAAAAATGTTTGTCATAGAGTTTCGACGGTTGTGCCTGATCCGACGGCCCGGCTTTCAAAATCTCCCCGACGATAACCAGTGCCTGACGAGTGATGTTCTCTTCTTTGACCGTTGCCGCAAGACGGTCGATGGTGGTCCATACAATCCGTTCTTCCGGATGGCTCACCCGGTACACAACCGCGCAGGGCGCAGATTTACCATAGGCCTGCATCAGCGTTTGGGTCATCTGTTCCACAAGGTGCACGCTCAAATAAATGGCCATTGAAGTTCTATGTGCCGCCAATGCCGCCAGATTCTCCCGTTCCGGCACAGGCGTTCTTCCCGCCATCCGAGTGAGAATCAAAGTCTGAGACACTTCCGGCAGGGTATATTCGATCCCCATGGCCGCTGCAGCGGCGAAAGCCGCCGTCACACCCGGAATGACACGGTACGGTATGCCTCTTTTCTGCAGAGCGGTCATCTGCTCGAATATGGCCCCGTAGAGGCTGGGATCTCCGGTATGCAGCCGGACAACCTTCTTCCCGCCCCTGTAGGCCGTATCGATGGCGGAGACAATTTCATCCAGATGCATCGAAGCGCTGCTGACGCTGTTACAACCGGGTCGGGTCCATTTCAACAACGCCTTCGGTACAAGCGAGCCGGCATATATCACAAGATCGGCGTCCTCCAGGGCATTGCGCCCTTTGACAGTTATCAATTCCGGATCACCCGGTCCGGCGCCCACAAATAGCACTGGATCAAGGGTTTTGTTTTCCTTCATACTGCCTCTTTAACAGTGAAAAGGTTATGGCAATGTCGGCTCTTTAGCGGATATTATCCAAACCGGATTTTCGGCTTCAAGCCTCTGGCCCCAAGGCATCGATCGGCCACGGTTTATCTGCACCTGAACCGTATCGGTTTGCAGGCCCATTTCTTCCATGCTGGTTATGGCCGCCGTCAGATTCGGCAGGAGAACCGTATTGACAACAATGATCCCGGGGGACCGGAGTCTGCCGGCGGCTTCACGGATAATAGCGGCAAGATCTTTCCCGCCACCGCCGATGAATACGCGATCCGGTCGCGGTAAAGCGTTCATCGCATCCGGCAGCACTCCCTGGATCACCTTCAAGTTCCTGACGTTGAAGCGCCTCAGGTTACGTTCAATCTGCTGCACCCGTTTTTGATTTTTTTCGACGGCTATAATCCGTCCATGTTTAACAAAAAGAGACGCCTCAATACCGATCGAACCGCTTCCCGCCCCCAAGTCCCAAAAAACATGTCCTGCTTCCAGGTTCAGTTTCGCAATCGTAACCGCCCTGATTTCGGCTTTGGTAATCAAACCTCGCTCGTGGTCATACAGTTCCTCTGGTAATCCCATTCGAAGCGATGCGGCTGAAACATTACTGGTCTCGTCCCGCCTGAAAATGACCAGATTCGGTTCGGTAAAGGTCAACCGGGCGGCTTGAGACAACGCATGCCATGTCACCCGTTCGTCCTCGGCACCGAGACGTTCGAGCACACACATCTTCATGTCCGGCAGGCCGGCATCGATACACTTCCTTGCCAGATAAGCGGGATTGAAATGTGGATCGGTCAAAACTGCGATTTTGTCGAAGGTCCTGACGGATTCAAGAAACTGGGCCTCATTTTGCCGGCCGTGCAGGCTGACAACCACTGCATCATGCCAGGTTTCCTTGATCCGGGCGAAGGCCGCGGCCACTGCTGTAATATTCGGGTGCACGCTGACATGGTCGGGGCCGAGCGTTCTTGAAAGGTAGGCACCGATACCGTAAAACAGGGGATCTCCAGATGCCAGAACAACAATTGAATGATCATGCATTCGCTGTTTAATGTAGTCGGCGATGCCTTTTATGTCGCGATTGATCGTTTTCTTGCGGGCCGGAACGTCCGTGAAATAATTCAGGTGTCTTTCGGCGCCGATAAGGATATCGGCCTTTCTGATTTGCGATAGCTGCCGGTCTGTCAGATCGCTTATCGACATTCCCATTCCGATGATCGTGATCGGATTCATATTAACTTACCCCCTGCGCCATCGGAGTCGAAAACAATCCGGCCTTCGAAATCGAGAATGATACTTTGGACCTGGATTTTCATATCGCAAAAATTACGGGCCGCAACAATGACTTCCTGTCCCACGCGTTCAATGACCCCGGGGCACCCCATGCGCACGATGTCGAAGGCCTGCCGTGCGGTATTGGCGCTTTCGACCGCGATGGCCAGCTCGGTTTGGCCGCAAGCCTCCCGGACCCACTGTGACAGTTTGCTGAGCGACATGCTCGATTTGGCGGCGTGGGTATGCGGTATCCCTTGGGACATTTTGACAGCCTTGCCAAAAAAAACAACCAGGGACAGTTTTTTGAACATCATACCAGCGGCTGTTTCAAGTGAGAACTTGAAAAAATCGCCGATCTGAACGAACGCTTCCTCCGGCAGGCTCGGCCACAGATACTGTGCAAACCGTTCACTACGCCGTCCGGTGGTCAGAACCACCCGCTCCTGTCCACACGCCCGGGCCACCGACAGCGCCGACTGAATGGTGGCCGTATAGGCCGCATGCGACATCGGGGTGACGACACCGGTTGTCCCGAGAATCGATATCCCGCCCAGGATGCCGAGCCTGGCGTTAAGGGTCTTTCGCGCCAGTTCTTCTCCCGCGGGAACAAATACGTCCACCTGGAGCGGCTGGTCAATGGCATGCTTTTGCATTATTTCCCGGGCAGCCTGTGTAATCATGCGCCGCGGGCCCGAATTGATCGCCGGTTCACCGGGCGGAACTTCCAGGCCCGGTTTGGTTACACGCCCCACACCGCGGCCGCCCTTGATGATAACCGAACCTGCCGCCGCCCGGGCGCTTGGAATCGCCAAGAGAGATACCCGGGCGCCGATCTCGGCGCCATTGGTGACATCCGGGTCATCACCGGCATCCTTGATGACCGTGCACACGGCCGACCGGTCATTCACCTTCTCACATGTGTGAATGGGAATCCGAAGGGTCTGCCCGTTGAGCAATTGAACTGCCACCCACTCAGGACGGTGCTTTTCGAGGAGGCATTTAAGCGCCCCTTTGGTCGCTGCGGCTGCCGCCGTCCCTGTGGTGAACCCGGTTCTCAGTTTTCCCCGTCGCGTCGTCAATTGTTCGCCAGCGCCAGAAGGACCATTGCATTAATCACCGCTGCCGCAACGTTCGAGCCGCCTTTGCGCCCGACATTGGTAATGTAAGGAAGCGGCTGCTCCATCAAAACGGCTTTAGACTCGGCCGCATTGACGAATCCTACCGGAAACCCAATGATCAATGCCGGACGGCCCTTACCCTGTTGAACCAGGTCAACGAGGTGCAAAAGTGCCGTCGGTGCATTGCCAATAACATAGATGCCCCCCTCCACCTCGGCGACGGCTTTGTCTACCGCTGCTTTCGCACGAGTGGACCCATTTTTTAGGGCGGTCTCGGCGACGGTAGGATCACTCATATAGCATTTCACCGAAACGCCGAATCGACTCAGGTCTCTCTCTCGCATGCCGACCTTGGCCATGTTGGTGTCTGTAACAATAGTACAACCGTTGCGAATTGCCGTGATGCCACTGGCGATGGCTTTTGGATGAAATTGCACGGTGTCTAAATACTCGAAATCGGCTGATGTGTGGATGATCCGCCTTACGATGGCCCATTGATCCGGCGGTAACCGATGGGGACCGGTTTCGGTTTCAATAATCTGAAAACTCAGTTTTTCAATTTCCTCGGGCCTCATCTTACAGGTTTCCTTTCATGTTTATAGGCCAAACAAGTGTTGACAATCGAAGACGGAACCGACGGCTGGCTGCCGAAATGTAGGTGCACATAACTGCCCAGTGTGTTTTTCATTTGGTACCCTTCCGGAAAACGATGTCCATCGGCACGGCCTGTCACACTGTAGACAGTCTCGACGCTTTCAGGTACTGCCGTAATTTCGGAATAGTGGAATTCGTGACCGCGAATCCTCAAGTCGGAACTTCCAAGTAAACTGTCCCGAATCATTCGAACCTCACGGTATCCGAGTGATTTCAGACGCGACAGCATACGTGTTTCGAGCGGAAAACAATCGGTCATCGGATGCCGGACCCCTTCCAGGTCGGTTATTGCGGCCCCGAGATACATCATGCCACCGCATTCCCCGTAAATCGGCATTCCGGTGGCGCTGAACCGTTTAATACAGTCACGAATTGACTGATTTTGAGCCAACTGCCGTGCAAATAATTCCGGATAACCGCCGCCAAGATATAAGCCATCGAGTCCTGGTGGCAGGTCGCTGTCTTTCATGGGTGAAAAGAATACAAGCTGCGCACCCGCAGCAACCAGCAGATCCAAATTGTCCTGATAGTAGAAGCAGAATGCGTTGTCGCGGGCCACACCGATGCGGACCCTGTCGGTGTGGTTGATAGCAGGGAAGCGGCTTTCTTTCGTTAGTTCCGGAACGACATGATGGTCATCCAGCCGCCGAAGAAAGGCATCCAGCTCGATGTTTTCCACGATAAGGTCAGCCAGTTGGTCGATAATGTCCTCGGAAAGCGTGTGATCAGCTGGGGTGAACAGTCCGAGATGTCTTTCCGGAATAGTGATCGCTGACTGCCGTGGAATACCACCGATACAGGGCATGTCGACGTGATTTTCAAGCGCTTCATTCAAATACCGCAAGTGGCGGGGGCTGCCGACATTGTTAAACAATACACCGGCAAATTTCAACCCTCGGTCGAAATTTTCAAAACCTTGAATCAATGCAGCGGCACTGCGGGCCATACTGCGAGCGTTGACAACCAGAAGGACCGGCAAATCAAGCCACTTTGCCATTTCGGCCGTTGAACCCGCCTCGCTTTTTCCATTGCGCCCATCGAAAAGACCCATGACGCCTTCAACAACGGCGACATCCGCAGCGTTTGCATGCCTTGCGAAACTGCTACGATTGTATGCATCCGAAAGCATCCAACCATCCAGATTACGGCTGACGGATCCGGCGATCCGTGTGTGGTGCCCAGGATCGATAAAGTCGGGACCGACCTTGAACGGCGCCACGCGATGCCCACGGCGAGTCAAGGCTGCCAGGAATCCCAGTGCAATCGTGGTTTTACCGCTACCGCTGGTGGTCCCTGCCACCACAAAGCCCTTGATGACTTCCTCCTTAAATTCGATGGGTTGCGAAAATCGAAAAGAGGACATATATACCAGTGGGCCTGCTTAAGGCAACAGGTTTTTAGGAAAGACAGCGTATAATCTTGACACTGTCATCGAAGTTATAGATAGGAAACCATACAAACAGAAGAGCCCGTGCGCTCGATACTGATTAAATCTATTGACCACGATCGAAATAAAGGAGTCGTGTAATGGGCACGTATCGCAAGACACTGAACCAGATCATCGATGGCATTGAACCCTTGGATGCGGGCTGGTTCGAGAAAGCCCGTCAACGAACCGGACGACTGGTCATGCCAAACAGGGCTTTGGGACGACTGCATGATATTGCCGAGCGTTTGTGTGCAATCCGGCAAACCACCATACCGGAACTGGCGCCGACGGCTGTTGTCGTGATGGCGGGCGACCATGGCGTCGCCTCTGATGGGGTCAGCGCCTTTCCGCAAGAAGTTACCGGTGAAATGATTAAAACCTTTATCAATGGGGGTGCCGGGATTAACGTCATGGCCCGACACGTCGGAGCTGAAATCCGCGTTGTCGACATGGGGGTCATCCCGGAAATAGACCCACAACAATTGGACGCTGCTGACCGATTACTCATCCGCAAGATTGCTAAAGGTACCGCCAACCTCAGCCGTGGCCCGGCAATGACCCGCATGGATGCCGAAACGGCAGTTTTAACCGGCTTCGGCGTTGCGGCCGATTTGTTCGATAAGGGCATCCAACTGTTGGGCACCGGTGATATGGGCATTGGAAACACCACTGCATCGTCAGCAATCGGAGCGGTGGTTACCGGTTGCAGCCTGAAAGAAATGGTCGGCCGAGGTACCGGCGTGGACGACCAGGGGCTGCAGCGTAAGCTCGCAGTGATTCAGCGCGCCATCGAAATCAATCGGCCCGACCCTACCGACGGCCTCGATACCTTATCCAAAATCGGCGGTTTTGAAATCGGAGGAATCGCCGGATGCATTCTGGCCGGGGCCTATTATAAGCGCCCGGTTATCATTGATGGGTTTATTTCAACCGCCGGGGCTCTGATTGCCAATATTCTCTCTCCCCTGTCAACAGCGTACCTTTTTAGTGGCCATTGCTCCGAAGAACCCGGCCACAGACATATGCTGAAATACCTCGAACTCACCCCGATCCTTGACTTGGGTATGCGCCTCGGAGAAGGCACCGGCAGCGCACTTGCAATGGGGATCATGGAAGCCGCCATCAAAATTTTCAGGGAAATGCAAACTTTCGAAGAAGCCGGCGTAACAGACAAAGAAAATTAAACGCAGCAACCAATTGTACCGCGGTGATGTCCGTTGCAAGGCATAATGCCCCGGCTGAAACAGGACCACACGCTTTCCATCAAGCGCTCATATTTCCATTCTGCCAAGAATTAATGTATACTTTCTGGAACAAGGAAAACCCCCGCGGCCGCCGGTGCCACCCTATCAACGTCGTCGGATCCTTTACGTTTCGCATTTTTCAAAGTTAACTGAAGGGATGCAGAAGGATGCCCTTCAGGGCCGGTCAGGTTTTTCCACGTCTTCGCGACCATGCAGGTTCAAAATGTCACGTTACCGAAAAATCATCGTTGTGTTGGCTTTGGCAGCCATAGTCTGCGTCATTCTCTTTCTGGTGAAGGGTGAAGAATTTCTGCGCGTTAAAAGTGAAATCAAGCGCGAACATACTGACGCCGTGGTGGTATTGGCCGGTTCCTACAAAGAAGACAGGGAACGGATCACAAAAGGCACGGCTCTGATACAGCAAGGGAACGGACAACTTTTGATTCTGCCCTTGCGCCACCCGGCCATCGATTGGCCCTGGGTCGCGCAGTATTTCGGTTTAAGGGATGCCTTGCCCGAGAATCAGGTTTTCATCGGCAGATCGACGCCCGAGGACGAACCGATTATCGAAAAATTTGGCGGCACTTACGTGGAAGCCCGCAAAACAGTTCAGATCATGCAGAAGTTGAACTTAAAGTCGGCCATCATCGTCAGTTCAGCCTATCATATGCGACGGGCCCAGATGGCCTTCGATAGATACCGTCCCTCAACCGGGATTGAATTTTACTATCACCCGGTGGAACCGGATTCGCAAAGAGGACGGATGTGGTGGCTTGATTCGAAATATGTTGCCAAGATTTTTCAGGAATACAAAAAAGTAATTGCCGCCTTATTCATTTACAACAGCAGCATTGATCCTGAGTTGTAGATTTTTTATCCGCTTTTGCGGTGAATGTCTGAAACGATAGCGAAGGTCGTTTTGACCCCAATAGCGCCCAAACCCATTGGAAGTCCGGCGAATACGCGTGAACGGCACCAAAAACGCCGGGTGATCCTTGTTAGCCTGTCCGTGTTCATCGGTGTCCTTCTGATGGCGGTGAAGTTTTACGCCTACCGCCTGACCCAGTCTTCGGCAATTCTCTCAGACGCTTTCGAATCGATCATAAACGTCGCCGCCAGCACCTTTGCAATGGGCAGTATTCTGCTGGCGGCCAGACCGCCGGATGAGAACCACCCTTACGGTCACGGCAAGATCGAGTTTTTTTCTGCCGGATTCGAAGGCGCATTAATCATTGTGGCAGCCTTCGGCATATTTAGAACCGGCATCCCGCATTTAATTGATCCCGCCCCATTAGCGCATCTGAATATTGGATTGATTATCTTGATGGGCGCCAGCTGCGTCAATCTTATCCTGGGTGTCTGTTTGATACGCACTGGCAGAAAGACCGGGTCCATCACCCTGGTTGCCGACGGCAAGCATCTTATGACCGACGTCTACACATCTTTCGGAGTCGCACTGGGATTGGTGTTGGTTAAAGCGACGGGATGGTTTTGGCTTGATGGGCTGATTGCTTGTATCGTCGGCTTGAACATTCTCGTCACCGGTTTTACGCTGGTGCGCCAGTCATTCCATGGGCTCATGGATGCCGCCGATCGACGGATCTTGGAAAGATTGTCGGAATTGCTCATCAGCCACCGCAGAGCGAATTGGGTCGACATTCACCAACTGCGGGCCTGGAAATCGGGTGACCATACACATATCGACATGCATCTTGTCCTACCGCGGGATTGCTCCCTTGAGCAGGCGCACCGAGAAGCGAAGAAAGTAGAAAATATCGTTATCAATCACTTCGAGGGACGGGCAAGCGCCTTGATTCATATGGATCCGTGTGTTGAAAATGATTGTCCAGCTTGCCGTAAGGATGAATGCCACATGGGGATGAGTCGGACCGCAGATGTCAAACCCTGGTCGTTGAGTACCTTCACAACGCAGAAGACCCAGCAACGTCGTACTTCTGACTTAGAAAATGAACCTTAGCCTGGGTCAGAACGAATCGACATCTAATTGCCGGTCAGGCGCTCGATTATTTTTACACCGACCAAATAGTGGCCGTCAAACCGTCCGGGATTGCCTTCGGTGATATGCCGGATTTCTATTTTAAATATACCGGCCGGCCGCGATCGATCGACGGAGTGAAAACGGATGCTCAGCGTCTGGTCGACCGTCAAGTAATCCATTATCGAAGAATCATTTTTTACGACCAGGCAGGCGCCATGGAGAGAGGAATCACGCAGCTTGAGCTGATGGATCGGCACGGCACTCAATTTTATCTCTGCCGTATAGGTACTCGATGTTGGCGTCCTTTTAACCACACGCCTTTCCCTGACATTTTCGGTATTATTTTCCGGTTGAAGGTCGCCCACAAAACCTCCTCGTTCATACGACGAATCGTTGAGAATAAAGTCAAAATGACTAAGAAATTATGGCGTTGCCCGATTTCTCTATTGCTTAAATGTCAACTTTGAGTTATATTGTCAAGAATATTAGTAGGATATACTCAAGATATGCCGTTCAAATGAACGCACCACACTCCGGAAATACGATATAAAACCTTGTAAACAGTATAAATAATTGATAAAATAACCATTGTTGTTTTGAACTATTCGGGGGAGGTATATTTGCGCTATGGCATTGACAAAGGCCGAAATTATCGAAGCAGTTGCCGAAGGCAACGGATTTTCAAAGAAACAAGCGACCGATACTGTTGAAACGCTTCTGGAGATAATGAAACGGACCCTCGCGATCGGTGAAGACGTGTTGGTGAGTGGATTCGGTAAATTCTGTGTCAAGGAAAAATCTGAGCGAAGAGGTCGAAATCCTGCCACCGGTAACACAATGATGCTGAGACCACGCCGCGTCGTCACTTTTAAGTGCTCCGGTAAGTTGCGGGACAAAATCAACCCGAACGCCTGAAGCCGACTGTAGAATATCTCCAGCCACTAAAAGGCTGCCGCTAGCAGCGCCGATATCGTTTCAAAACCGACACGTGATAAAATGCGCTGTCCTTTACAGGAGCAACGGAAGCTACGACACCCGCTTCAATTACTGCGAACCCGGCTCTTTATCCATATAAAACTCCGGATCAAATTATTTTCTTCTCTCCATTAGAGCAGCAATCCATAACAATGTGCCAGAAATCATTTCGACGGTATAATATCGATCTAACGTTGTTTTCTAACTGCAGAAGAAGGGTCCCATGCTATACGGTGCCATGAACTTTCCGGTCGCACCGGTGCGAGACGAACTCGATACGATAGCGGCTCTGGGCTTCGATTTTCTGGAACTGACGATGGATCCACCGGCAGCGCATTACGCCATGCTGAAAGAGGAGAAAAATGGATTTCTGGCGGCCCTTCACAGGTACGATATGCGGTTGGTCTGTCACATGCCGACCTTCGTCTCCCTGGCGGATCTGACCGAAAGCATCCGCAAGGCCTCCCTCACCGAAGTCCTTCAGTCCCTCGAAACGGCGGCGTTGCTGGGTACCGAAAAAGTCGTTGTCCATCCGGCTTACATTACCGGTATGGGACCCCATGTTCCCGAACTGGCGCGCGGTTTGGCAATGGAAAGCCTGGAAGTTATCGCATCAAGAGCGGCGGATCTCGAACTGACGCTCTGTCTGGAAAACATGTTCCCACGCACCCATTTTTGCGTCGATGTGGCCGATCTGGCGGAAGTCTTTGACCGATTGCCAGCCCTGAAGCTCACTCTGGATACCGGTCACGCCAATATCGGCAGTCCGCGGGGTAAGCGCACCCTCAAGCTTATTGAAACCTTTGGCGACCGCATCGACCATGTCCATATCAGTGACAATTTCGGCAAGGAAGACAACCACCTTCCTGTCGGGTCGGGCCGCATCAATTTTTCGAAGATTCTGAAGGCATTGAAAAAGACAGGATACAACGGCACCGTCACATTCGAAGTCTTCACGCCGGACCGGGAATATCTGCGGTTGAGCCGCCGGATGTTCGACAACATGTGGAAAATTGCCTAAAAAATAAGGATTAGAAACCGGTCACAACGGATGCCCAGTCGGAAACTTATTGTGCGAAACATTGCCTGCATATTGTGCACCCTAATGGTGTGCATCGGACTCCTGGCAAAGGATAGCCCGGCCGACACCGGCCTGGAAATTGTGGCCAAGCTAATCGGAAACAGGGATGCCATCCTGGTTACAGGCCCTGATGGTCGGGTGATTGTCTCCAAAAACGAAGACCGCCCTTTGATACCGGCATCGACCCTGAAAATTTTTACTTCCCTGGTGGCACTGAACTACCTTGGTCCCGAGTATCGGTTCGTCACCGAATTCTTCCTCGACAGGGATCACAATCTGACCATTAAGGGATATGGTGATCCGCTTCTCATCTCTGAAGTGATCGGCGATATCACCCGCACCTTAAGCACCCGAATAAGTCGAATAAACGATATTGTTTTAGATGATAACTACTTTGCACAACCACTCACCATTCCGGGAGTTTCCTCTTCATCGGAACCGTACGATGCGCCCAACGGTGCCCTTTGTGTCAATTTCAACACAGTATCGTTTAAAAAAGTTAACGGTATCTACGTTAGCGCCGAGCCGCAATCCCCGTTGCTGCCGGTAGTGCTCAATCGGATCAAGGCGTCAAAATTGACCGAAGGGCGCATCGTTTTATCCCATAAAGAAAATGAAATCACGCGTTACTGCGGACATCTCTTTGCCTACTTTCTGGAACAGAATGGTGTAGCGGTATCAGGCAGAATTAGGATCGGCAACGTCCGTCCGGACAGTGACATTCTGCTCTACCGCCATTTGTCTCCTTTTTCACTTGTCGATGTCATTACCCGCCTGCTGGAGTTTTCCAACAACTACATCACCAATCAGATCCTGATTGCCTCCGGGATCAACGCCTACGGCATGCCGGGGAATCTTGAAAAAGGCGTTCAGGCCGCTCACGCTTATGCCGGCAATATTCTTAAACTCAATGACTTCTGTCTCATCGAGGGATCCGGGATTTCCAGAGCGAACCGCATAACCGCCCGGGATTTGTCCCGGGTTCTGGAAGCCTTCACGCCCCACCACACCCTCATGCGCCATAAGGGCCGTCAATATTACAAGTCCGGCACGTTGAACGGTATCAGTACCAGGGCCGGTTATTTTGAAAATCCCGACGGCAGTCTCAATCGTTTCGTTGTTTTAATGAATTCTAAAGGTAAATCGGCCGAACGGATCGCACGCAGGCTGGAGCAGTCTTTAAATTAGCCTACCGGGTGTATGTCGCTTTTGGAGGGAATTCAATCATTGCTACCGCTCGTAATGTGGGCATAAGCGCTGTGGTTATGGATTGATTCGAAATTTTCAGCACTGACGGAGAACCAGGTGATGTTATCGTCTGCGTTTAATCTCTGCGAGACGTCGCGAACAATATCCTCGACGAACTTTGGATTCGCAAACCCGCGCTCAGTGACGCACTTTTCATCCACACGTTTGAGCACCGAGTAAACGTCACAGGAGGCCGTCTCCTCGACCAGTTCAATCATATCTTCGATCCAGATGAATTTTTTGAATCGTGTGCGGACCTTTACCTGCCCGCGTTGGTTGTGGGCACCGTATTGACTGATCTCTTTGGAACAGGGACAGACAGAAGAGATCGGTACGTTCACCTCGACCATCAGGTCGACCTTACCATCCGGACCGCTGTACCCTTGAAATTTGCAATCGTAGTCCATCAATCCCGGTGACGCGCTTATCGGGGCCTTTTTCTCGATAAAATAAGGGAACATGACTTCAATGTGCGCGGAGGCGGCATTCAGGTGTTCTTTCATCTGTTCCAATACATCGGCGATGCGTTTCAAAGACACTTCCGGCCGAAAAAGATGCAGAATCTCGACAAACCGGCTCATGTGCGTGCCCTTGTTTTTATGCGGGAGATCGACATACATGTTAATGGAAGCCACGGTATTCTGAGCACCGTTTCGACGGTCAAGAACAGTTATCGGGTATTTGAGATTTTTGATGCCGACCTTGTCGATAGGAATGTTGCGGTGATCGCGTTCGTTTTGTACGTCTTTCATCGGCATTTGCATATTATATTCCCCCTGCCCTCTTTAACGTCATGCCAGGGTAAATACCACCTACGGAAATGGGTACTGATAGGCACTGTATCCAGCGAAGTGATGATCAAAAGCGGGATTTTGTACCCGCGCTTAGGTTTGCCGCGTGTCAGCAGTTGCGGTTGATTTCAGTAGATTCAATCCAGCAAGTACTCCTGCTTAACATGGCTGAGTGATCTGAAAATATTTCCTTTAATTTTGTCATTACTCCGGTAGAGTTTTTCAAGCAGACCCTTGATGTCCTGTCGCTTCGAATTGGTGGCGCTGGGACAGGGATTGATGAATTCCGGAAAACCCTGTTCAACAGCAAAACGCCGAATGATATCTTTCTCAACGAAGGCCAAGGGGCGGATCACCGTGAATTTACCGCTGAAAAAACGTTGAGATGGAACCATGGTGCTGATTTCACCGGAATAGCAGATGTTCATGAACAAGGTTTCGATAATGTCGTCCTTGTTGTGGCCGAGTGCCACTTTGCGGCACCCGAGGTCTTCGGCGAGTCTGAATAGTCGCTTCCTACGCTCCCATGCGCACAGGAAACAGGGGTTTTCACGATTTTCTCGGCTGTGTGCCTTGACGCCGAAATCGGTGTGTTCGATCGTTAACCGGTAACCTGCGTCCTTACAATAGTCGGCCAGTTTATCGCTGAAACCGCCTTCAAACCCCGGGTCAAGATAGACAGCATGCAGTGCGTATTCGACGCGGATCCTCGCCAATCTCTCTTTTAATGTCCACATCAAAGTCAGGCTGTCCGTTCCGCCCGACAAACCCACCAAGACCCGGTCTCCGTCGGATATCATGCCGTAGTGATGTTGAACTTTTCCGACGAGCCGGTTGATTTTTTTATATGTCTTGCTTTTACGCGACAACGGCTATTCGACGATCTGTTCCGCATCTTGCTCCGGCACTTCGTCTGTTACTGGAGCGGGAAGTGCATCATCCAACGAAGATGAATCAAATAGAACGAGGTCTTTGTTTTTTAGCTGGATTTTACCGGCAGCGACCTCACGCAAAGAAATAACGATATCTTCATTCTTTGGTGCACTGACCAAATATTCCGATCCTTCCCGAATCTGTCTGACCCTTTTGGCCACCATATTGACCAATAGAAAACGGTTGTGAACCTTTCTCAAGCAATCCTCAACGGTGATTCGTGCCACAGTCTATCCTCCGTATGATATGTGTCTGGTGGTGATTATGCGAGGTTCCGGGACTGTCAGCCCCTGATTTCCGAAGTAATAACCTACCGGTTATAAGATGTCTACCAGTTCGTAGCTGCGCCTTCCGCCCGGAACCTGGATTGTCAGTTCGTCGCCGGGTTTTTTACCGATGACCGCCTTTCCAAGAGGTGACGTAATAGATATCCGGCCGGCTTCAATATTCGACTCATCCGGCCCGACCAGCTGATATTCGACATCTTCACCGGTTTCAATATTTTCGAGTACAACCCGGCTACCGAATACGGCTTTTTCTTTGGGCAGATTCCGGGTATCGATGATATCCGCTGCTGCCACTTTGTATTCGAGCTCGTTGATCCGCCCTTCGAGAAAACTCTGGCGGTCTTTCGCCGCCGCATATTCGGCGTTTTCCGACAGATCTCCGTGGGCCCGGGCTTCTTCGATCGCAAGAATATTTGCCGGTCGTTCTACCCGTTTCAGGTGTTCCAAATCGGATTTCAAGGCTTCATAGCCTTCCCGTGTCAATGGTATCTTGTCCAATCCCATAGTACTCCGTGCTGGTCAAATGAGTTATCGCGATGGTTTTTATAGGTAGTCTCTGGCCAATATGCCGGCAATCTGAACCGTGTTGGTTGCCGCACCCTTGCGAATATTGTCGGCAACGATCCACATGTTTATGGCATTAGGAATCGATTCGTCTTGGCGGATACGCCCAACAAGCGTCGAATCCTGCCCGGCCGCATCGATCGCCAATGGGTACAGATTCTTCGCCGGATCATCTACCACTTGAATCCCGGGTGCGTCCTTGAGCAGTGTACGAACCTCCGTAGCGGATATGGGTTGCCGGGTTTCAACGTTCACAGCCTCGGAGTGTGCGAAAAAGACAGGTATCCGTACGGTTGTCGCTGTCACCCCGATGGTATTGTCTTCCATTATTTTACGGGTTTCGTGCACCATTTTCATTTCTTCTTTGGTGTAGCCATTTTCCTGAAATCGATCGATGTGGGGAAGGCAATTGAACGCGATGCGGTGGGGGTAAACGTTTTTCTCGTATTCTAAAAAGTTGATCATGGCCCGCGTCTGGTCCAACAGCTCATCGATGGCTTTCTTACCGGTTCCGGACACTGCCTGATATGTCGACACCACAACCCGCTTGATGCCAACCTTGCGGTGAATCGGATTCAAAGCGACCACCATCTGGATGGTCGAACAGTTCGGGTTGGCAATTATGCCTTTGGCCGTGTATCCGGCAATGGCGTGTGGATTGACTTCCGGAACCACCAAGGGAACGTCCGGGTCCATGCGCCAAGCACTTGAGTTGTCCACCACCACACATCCTGCCGCCGCAGCTGCCGGAGCATATTTCAAGCTCGTATCGCCCCCGGCTGAAAAGAGCGCCACATCCACCCCTTTAAAAGCGTCCGCCGTCAATTCTTCTACAGGCAGAAGGTCGCCCTTGAACCTGAGTTCGCGACCCACGGATCGCCTCGATGCCAGCAATTTAATCGATCGCAGCGGAAAGTTAGCCTCTTCTAAACAGCGTATCATCTGATTGCCGACAGCTCCAGTGGCACCGGCCACCGCCAGGTTGATTTCTTTCTGAGCCATTTTATTCACTGTCCTTATTGTTCAAGCGGTTCACACAAAATTGGGCATATCAACCCCGACTTCTAACTGGCTCCAACACTTCCAAACTTACTTATTAGAGCGGAACGACAATTTCCTTGCACCTGCGGTAAACTTGAAAATCGCTCAATTTGGGTTTTCGAAAAATTGATTTGATCATCGTCACTTTCACGTGTGTTGGAATTTTTTCAAACCTCGCAAAGTATTATGAAATTTTCCGGCAAAGGTTTCCAGCTCATAGAATGTTCTTTCCCTTAAGTCAAATTGATTTGCACCCGCTGAATGGCCGGTCACATTTTTATGACGTGGGTTGGATATGTGACGAACGGAATGTATAAATGTTCAGTGATCTTCGATCTCTTGGGGACCAGTTTCCCCGGCCTTGAGTCGGCGACGGTAGCGCCAAATAGAGCTTGCCGGTCCGGAAATGACATATGTAAGGCACAGAGAAAATAGGGCGATGGATGGTTGGGCCGCTATGAATATCAGTACAAGCACCGCTGCTACAAGAACATTGAAATTCATTCTACGGTACAAACTGGCCTTCTTAAAGCTGTTGTAATGGATGTTACTGACCATCAAAAAAGCAATGACATAAAGCATAATGAGAATCAGCAAGCGGTTCGATTCAACCGGGAAGCCGAATTTATGCCATAAAAGCATGGTCGTGGCACTCATGCCTGCAGCAGCGGGTATGGGTAATCCGACAAAATGGTCGCTGCTGATTTTATCAACCTGAGAATTGAATCTCGCCAAGCGGAGTGCGCCGCAAACCATAAATAAAAATGCGGCCAGCCAGCCGATTCTGCCAAGAGGTTTCAATGCCCACAGATACATCATCAAACCAGGCGCCAATCCGAAAGATACCAGATCCGCCAAAGAGTCGTATTCGACCCCAAATTTGCTGGTGGTATGGGTGGCGCGGGCTATTTTGCCGTCCAGCAGGTCGAACACGGCCGCAATGATAATGGCCAATGCTGCGGCCACATATTTACCGTTAATAGAAGCAATGACCGCATAGAACCCAAAAAAGATATTCAATGAGGTGAAGATATTCGGCAAGATGTAAATCCCGCGGCGTAAGCGCTCACCTCTCGATTTTTTTTTTCGTTTCATGGTAAAATCCCTATTGTTGATGCCCCCGCTTTTACACGGTCGCCACTCGCAACTTCGATCACCGTATCGCCTGGTAAATACAAGTCCACACGGGACCCGAAACAGATCATGCCAAGTCGCTGACCGCGGCGCACGACATCGCCGCTTTGGACGGTACAAATAATTCGTCGTGCAATCAGGCCGGCTATTTGAACAGCGGTAATTTTCTTACCCTGGTCGGTTTCTATAAAGACGGCATTACGCTCATTATCGCTCGATGCCTTGTCACGGCTGGCAGCGATGAATTTTCCTGGAAAATATCTAATTGAATCGATTGTTCCTTCATGCGGGATACGATTGACATGCACATTGAAGACCGACATAAAAATGCTGACTTTTTTGCATTCGCCATCGTAGTATGGCGTGGTTACAACCGGTTCCACAGCAATAACCCTACCGTCAGCCGGCGAGACCACTGTATCCACGGAATTAGGGACAATTCTGTCGGGATCTCTGAAAAAATAGACAATGAAAAATGTAATACCCAGTCCCAACAGTGCTGAAAAGGTCAACCCGAGTAAGGCCAGGACGGCCGTTGTGAATGCGCCGGCAAATATGAAGGGGTAACCGGGCTTGGCAACTGGAAATGCCGTTTGGCTCGGACGATCCGGCCATTCGAAATCATTCACTTCGCGATCCATGCAGTGGGGATATCATATCAGCGTAAGAAATTGTACGAAAAACTATTATTAATAACAGGAATTTCAAGCAATTGTCAACGATTACCGTTTTATTTCACCTCATCTTTTGCACCGGTCGATCAAACGCTCGCTTTTTGCCGCACGATATTGTTGATTTCAGCATCGGGCCGGCGCAGGTAAATCGGGGTAAAATGCATAATATCATCCGTCTCACCCCTGGAAAGCCGTTTGTGAGCCATCGAGGCCACCGTGGCCGCGCGGATCGTGTTGTTCATTTCCGATGTAAAATGAGCCGTTTCTCCTAAAATTTCTATTATTTTTGCATTATAGAGAGCGGCGCCGCTGCCCACGAAGATGCACGGTTCGCCGATTGTTTCAATCGCATTCTTGGGCATCAAAACCTGCTCGGGGCGCTGAGAAACAAGGCCGTTTTTCGTATACCTTAAAATTGAAACATATACCTCTCCACGCCGGGCGTCAATCATTGGGCATACCAGTTGTGATGGGACCGCAGCCTGGGTCGCCAACGCATGGAGGGTCGACACGCCGGCGATTGGTTTACCGGAAGCCTGTGCCAGACCGAGTGCCGTACTGATTCCGATACGCAAACCGGTAAATGACCCGGGGCCGCGGGTGACCGCGTATCCGTCTATGTCACTCAATGTTGATCCCGCCATCCGGCAGACATCGCGAATCAAACCGGGCAAGTGGCGCGAATGGGTCTCGGTGTTTACAAGATTGACCTCTGCCAGTAAGCGTGCATCTTCGGTCAATGCCACGCTGCAGCTTTGCATGGCCGTGTCGAAGGCAAGAATTTTCATTAATTATTTCGAAACCGGAATTGTTTTTCGGGCTGAGGCTTTTTTTCTCTGTTTTTTACCCCGCCGGGTGACCTCTTCGAGGGCATAGGTGAGCACCTCGTCCATGCGCTCTACGGGCACGTACTTTACCTTACGGCGAACGGTTTTCGGGATTTCAAAGAGGTCTTTCTTGTTCTTGAACGGAATGATGATGGTTTTTATTCCTGAACGGATGGCTCCCAGAGATTTCTCTTTGAGTCCCCCTATGGGAAGGACCCTTCCCCTGAGGGTTATTTCGCCGGTCATCGCCACATCGTTTCGAATCGGTCTACCGGTGGCTGCTGATATGAGAGCCGTGGCCATGGCAATTCCGGCCGAAGGTCCGTCCTTGGGAATCGCCCCTGCCGGTACGTGAATGTGGGTATCGAAGCTATCGAAAATGCTCTCTTTAGTGCCAAAACTTCGGATATTGGCGCGCGAGAAACTCACTGCCGCACGCGCCGATTCCTGCATGACGTCACCAAGTTGTCCGGTGAGGATCAGATCACCCTTACCGCGAATCAGGGAGGCTTCCACATACATGACCTCACCTCCGGCCTGGGTCCAGGCCAATCCCGTCGCCAGCCCAATCTGGGCTTCTTCCTGATCCATCTCCGGATAATATTTCGCCACGCCGAGATACTTCCGGAGACTCTGACGACCGATGGTGAGCTTCCCTTTGTGACCTTCTGCTATTTGACGGGCCACTTTACGACATATTGAACCCAATTCACGTTCCAGATTTCGCAAACCGGCTTCAGAGGTATATTCCGAGATGATCATTTCCAACGCAGCCGCGCTAAATGAAAGGCCTCTGGATTTCAAGCCGTTTTGTTTTATCTGTCTCGGAATCAAGTGTTTTTTCGCGATAACCCGCTTTTCCTCCTCTGTATAACCAGGCAGAGCGATAACCTCCATTCTGTCCAGGAGAGCGGAAGGGATGGTGTCGGTAAGATTTGCCGTCAGAATGAACATGACCTGAGACAGGTCAAAGGGCATGTTCAGGTAGTGATCGCTGAAAGCACTGTTTTGTTCCGGATCGAGTGCTTCCAACAGGGCCGAGGACGGATCACCACGAAAATCCGATCCCAACTTATCGATTTCATCCATCATGAAAACCGGGTTGCGGCTGCCGCACTGTTTCAAACCCTGCAAAATGCGTCCCGGCAATGCGCCAATATAGGTCCGGCGGTGTCCACGGATTTCGGCCTCATCCCTTATACCGCCCAGGGAAATACGGATAAACTTGCGTTTCAACGCCCGTGCAATGGCCTGCCCCAATGATGTCTTGCCCACTCCGGGAGGGCCGACAAAACACAGAATCGGTCCTTTCATGTCTGGATTGAGTTTGCGGACGCTCAAATGTTCAAGGATGCGATCCTTTATCCGTTCCAGGCCGTAATGATGCAGGTCCAACGTCTTCTTGGCCTCTTTGATATCGATCACATCCCTGGTTTTTTTGCTCCAGGGCATTTCAACCAACCAGTCCAAATAGGTTCGCACAACAGAGGATTCAGCGGAATCAGGATGCATCTGATCGAGTCGTCGAAGTTGCTTACGGGCTTCACTTTCGGCTTCTTTGGACATTTTGGCGCGTTTGATCTTTTTGCGGTAATCCTCGATCTCCAATACTTTTTCGTCCTGCTCTCCGAGTTCTTTATGGATTGCCCGGACCTGTTCCCGCAGAAAATAATCGCGCTGACTTTTGAAAATCTCTTCCTTGACCTCGGATTGTATCTTGGCTTGCATGGTCGAGAGCTCGAGCTCTTTCATCAAAATGCGGTTGACCGTTTTGAGGCGATCGACGGGGTCGGATATTTCGAGTAAATGCTGGGATTCATCGATCTTCAACTTCAGGTTGGTCGCCACAAGATCGGCGAGTTTCCCTGGATGGTCGACACTTTCCAGCACGGTGCTTACGTCCCCGGTCATTTCACCGCGCAGGGCCAGGATCTTTTCAGTCTGTTCGCGGGCGTTTCGCATCAAGGCTTCTATTTCAACCGTCATCTCTTTAATCGGCATCTCCTCCATCAGTTCCAACCTGACCTTGAAATACGGTTTCTGGCGGAGATACTTTACGATTTTTGCCCTGACAATCCCCTGAACAAGTGTTTTGACACGACCGTCGGGGAGTTTGAGCATCCGCAGGACACGCCCTACGGTACCCACGCGATAGATATCTTTGGTTTTTGGATTTTCGATACTGGGTTCCTTCTGGGTCGCCAGAAAAATGAATCCGTCTTTAATGACGGAGTCGTCCACAGCCAGAATCGATTTTTCACGTCCGACAAAAAGTGGCAACAACATATCGGAAAAGATGACGATGTCGCGTACCGGCATCATCGGAAGCGTTAACGGTATATCCGCCACAGCATCATCTTCCTCCAGGATGCTGATCAGATCGTCCTTGTCTGTTTCTGCCATCGGTAACTCCTTGGTTCCGGGTGCACGGACTCTCCGAAAAGTTAGACCAACGAATCGAACACCACGTTTTCATTGATAGATCAGCCAGTATTATAACGCAAATTACCTCTTTGGCAACAACAACCTTGATTTTTCCCTATATACCCTATATACTTAAAGATTCTTTCGAGCTGATGGAAACTCCCTTCAATGAAGCCGTGCCAGCAAGCCAGTGGCACAGGAGATGATTCATATGCTGATGATGGGTATGGTCGCTATTTTCGGTCTGTGCGTGGGAAGTTTTCTCAATGTGTGTATATACCGCATACCCGCCCAAAAATCGATAGTTTTCCCCGGGTCTGCATGCCCAGGTTGCGGATCAGCCATCCGGTTCTACGACAATATCCCCCTGCTCAGTTATCTCAGTCTTGGCGGTAAATGCCGCCAGTGTCAATCACCCATTTCGTTCCGCTACCCCCTCATTGAACTGCTCACCGGAGCGTTTTCTCTCGGACTTTTCCTGAAATTCGGCCTGTCGATCGAAACTGTTGTATATTTCGTTTTCATTTGTGTTCTGATCGTCATAACCTTTATCGACATCGATTATCGCATCATCCCCGACCGTATCACGCTACCCGGTGTTGTTGTATTTTTTAGTGCTGCTTTTGCCATACCATCCGTATCGTGGAGAGACTCCCTATTGGGAGTTCTGGTCGGTGGCGGTAGCCTGTTTGTGGTGGCCGTGGTTTACCATCTGTTTACCCATAAGGAGGGTATGGGCGGTGGAGACATCAAACTATTGGCAATGATCGGCGCCTTGGTCGGCTGGAAGGGGGTGTTTTTTACCATCTTCGTTTCATCTGCTGTCGGTACCCTGGCCGGTTTGCTCATCATGATCGTCACCCGCCAGAACCTCAAACTCGCCGTTCCCTTCGGACCCTTTCTGTCGATCGGCGCCGCAACCTATATTTTTTTCGGTCCCCAATTGCTATCGTGGTATTTCCAGTTGACATAACCGGACCCACCGCATGCGGTTTTGGTTCCACTCATAAGAATTCGAACGGGTGAACAAAGATGAGGATAGCCGTAATCTCTGACATCCACGGGAACTTCGACGCCCTAACGGCTGTCCTCGAAGATATTGACAAATCGAGGGTCAAAAAAGTCGTATGCCTCGGCGATTGTATCGGTTATGGCGCTGAACCGGAACGGGTCATCCGGGCACTTACTGAGCACGGCATCCCCTCGGCACTCGGAAACCACGAACAGGCGGTGCTCGAACCGGATCGCCTGGAATGGTTCAACCCCGTGGCCAAAGAGTCTCTGCTCAAAACGGTAACAATGCTCTCGGAGGAAACGCTGCATATCATAGAACGTTTTCCCAATGCCTTGGTATTCAACGGTTGCCGGTTCGTGCATGGATTTCCGCCTGACTCTGTTACCACATACAGCTTTGAGTTATCCCCGGATGACAAACGGCAGGTGCTGGACAGTTTGGCGGAACGTGTCTGTTTTTTTGGGCACACTCATGATCTGAGCATGATCGCCTATGATGGTCACACGCTGACCGATGCTTCTTTGGACTCCGGACCGATCGCCCTTCACCCCGATCACCGATACGCCATAAACGTCGGCAGCGTCGGTCAGCCGCGCGACGGTAACAACAATGCCAAATACGTGATATGGGATAGGGATTCCGCCACACTCGACGTCAAATTCGTCGCCTACGATATCGCCACCGCGGCTGACAAGATCATTGCCGCAGGCCTGCCGGAAATCCATGCCAAAAGGTTGTGGTGATTCAATGCGCCCGGCAACGCCGGAGGGATGGCTTATTGCTACCTGTTCTCAAAGCCTACCAGCACGATCGACCGGGATACAGTTAGGCTGTCAGGTGAAATGAAAACCATCGGTAAATATATCATACGCGCCCTTCTTGGTCGGGGGGCTATGGGAAAGGTTTTCAAGGTCGAACATCCGACCATCGGAAAAGTCGCTGCCCTCAAACTTCTGGATCCGGATCCATTGCTCGTTTCTTTGATAGGCACGGAGAAGATCAGGGAGATGTTTATCGCCGAAGCCCTCAAATTAGCTAGCCTCAGTCATCCGAACGTCGTCGAGATTATTGATTTCGATGAATCCAATTGCCGGCCGTTCTACCTGATGGCCTACCACGTGAATAATCTGGGTGTTCTGATAGGAGAGAGTCACCGCCCCGATGAACCTTCTCGGCAGATTAGCATCGATAAGGCCATTCATTACACTCGGCATACTCTCCAGGGCCTCACCTGCCTGCATTACGCCGGTATCATTCATCGTGATATAAAACCTTTCAATCTGCTGATCACCGATCAGGACATTGTCAAAATTTGTGACTTCGGTCTTTCCAAGTTACGCGGAGAAAAATTCGCCGGACCAGCGACCCTAAAAGTCGGTTCGCCCTGGTATGCGGCTCCGGAACAGGAAACCGACCCGGACCAGGTCACTTCCACCGCCGACCTCTATTCCGTGGGAGTGACTTTCTACCGTATGCTGACCGGTGTCTTGCCTGCTGAAGATTACCATCCGGTAACCACCTTCAATGCCGATCTGGACCAATCATGGGATGATTTTATCTATCGGGCGATCGCGCATAACGCGAATGATCGTTTTTCTTCGGCCACTGATATGCTCCTCGCCCTGGAAGAACTCGAGCGTGACTGGCAGAACAAGAAAAAAGACTTCTGTATTACGCCGGCGGTTAGCGTCGATCGTTCGCAAAGCTCAGCCGTATCGGAGGCGGTTCAGCTCCGCAGCCATTGCATCAAGGTCGACCCGCGATCAGCACGGGAACTACTGGCTGTCGATCGGCTCTGGCGCCCCCTGGTCTATTGTAACAATGATTTCAAGATCAATCGGAATAAAACGATAATCGATGCCGCCAGCGGACTCATGTGGCAACAGGCAGGCTCGGCGTTTCCAATGAGTTGGCGGCATGCCGGAAATTACATCGATCAGATCAATGCAGAAAGTTTCGCCGGGCAATCCGACTGGCGCTTGCCCACCATAACGGAGCTCATGACCCTTTTGACAGGGCTCCCCACCGGAAATGAGCACTGCATTGAACCGATATTCGACCCTGAACAGACGTGGATTTGGAGCTGCGATCGGCGGTCGTTCACCGCCGCCTGGTTCGTCAGCAGCGACCTAGGATTCGTCGCCTGGCAGGACTTCAGTGCATATTTTTATGTCAGGGCCGTTCGGAATTTACTTTAGAAAGGCTGTTTTCCACAAAAAACCCTCAAGGACCACGGCGGGTTGCCCGCAACAATGGTTTAAAAGACCGCCGTGAACGGTTCACAACCCATTCCTCCGGCTTTTCCGGGAGTCATTCTGGTATTCGTCACCCAACGTCTTTCTACCACACGCCCGATATCATCCGGTTTGCCGGCCAATTTCCAGACCCAGTTCTAAGGCGCGCCGATTCATCTCGATGAATCCTGGCGGTATCCGTTTTTCGAGCACCTGTAAGATCGATTCAGGTTTGACGAGTTGCGTCAAGGCCACCACCGCACCCAGCATGCATATATTGAATACGACCGGTTTACCGATTTCCTCGACCACTTTGCGGTAAATGGGCAATTCGACCTGACGGGCATCGACTTTCTTGGCGGTTTTCACGTAGCGCGTGTCAGTCAGCAGCAAACCGCCGGGACGAATGATGGCGTAGTAGGCACTATATGCCTCTTGAGTCAGGCATACCAGTACGTTGGGTTGAATGACCTTGGGAAAGTGGATATCGGCATCGGAAACAATAATATCACTGCGGGTAGAACCGCCCCTGGCTGCTGCACCGTATGATTGCGACTGCACGGCGTTCAGATTCTCATAAAGGACGGCCGCCTCGGCAATAATTATCGCAGCGGTGATGACGCCCTGCCCGCCGGAGCCTGAAAATACCATTCTGCATCTTTCCATGATCACTGCCCCCCTGTCGCCCGCTCGATGACCTTGTCGTATTCCTCACAGTATTCCGGCCGCAAACTCTGAACGAAAATGCCCCGTTCGATCAGGTCCGGGTTTTCCTGCTTGGCCTTGGACCCAATCGGTGTGGTTCTTTCTTTGAAAAGATTCAACATGTCGACGGCGCTGCCCTCTTTATTCTTACGGCCGAAATGGGTCGGACATTGAGACATGATCTCCAGCACCGAAAAACCCTTGTGGAGGATGGCTTGCTTGACAAAATCGGTTATTTGTTTGGTATGGAATGCGGTCGTACGGGCAACAAAAGTGGCACCGGCGGCCTTGGCCAACTCAACGACATTGAAGGCGGGATCGATGTTTGCGTATGGCGCCGTGGTGGCATGAATGCCGTAACCGGAAAGTGGCGAAAACTGACCACCGGTCATACCGTATATTCTGTTGTTCATGACGATTGCCGTAATGTCTATGTTGCGCCGTGCGGCGTGAATAAAATGGTTTCCACCGATGGCCAAGGCGTCTCCGTCACCCATCGGTACGATCAACTTCAACTCCGGTCGGCTGATTTTGACGCCGGTGGCAAATGCCAGCGCCCGGCCATGGATGGTGTGCATCGTATGAACATCCACATAGCCGGATATACGGGCTGAACAACCGATGCCGGACACCATAACGATTTCGTTTTTACTCAGACCGAGCTGCTCGATGGCACGCAGCAGTCCGTTAAGCACAATTCCATGCCCGCAGCCCGCACACCAGAGGTGAGGAAAGAACCGCTCTCTGAGGTAATTATTAATGGACATCGATTTACACTCCCTTTCCCTGAATTAACCGCAGGATGTTCATTATATCGGTAGGGGTGATAAACGTACCGTCGATACGGTTGGCCAAAAACACCCTCTCCGGGTCGTCCACTGCCGCTTTGACCGCTTGCATGACCTGGCCCATGTTATGCTCCACAACGATCACGGCTTTGGATCCGGCGCAGCGTTCCCGTACGATTTCGTCGGGAAAGGGCCAAATAGTTTGGAGTTCCAGTAAACCCAGCCGCTCCCCCCGCGAACGACGATTTTTAACCACATGCAAGGCCGAACGGGCCGCCGATCCGTATGATACGAAAATGATCTTCGCATCCTCCAGAAAGAATTCCTTATACCGGGCCAGTTTGTTGACCCGGTTTTCGATTTTGTCAACCAGGTGCCGGATCAGGCCATGCACGACTGCGGGGTCGCTCGACGGAAACCCCCACATGTCATGATAGAGTCCGGTGACGTTGTAGCGGTGGACGGCGCCGAAATCCGACATGGGCAGTCGTCCGTCCTCCCGCGGTAGATAGGGATGGTAATCGACCCCTCCCTTGACGGAAGTTTTCAATCTCTCGACCAGGGGCAACTCTCCTTTTTCAGGAATAACCAACCGTTCCCGCATGTGTCCGACGACTTCATCCAATAGGAGAATTACCGGTGTCCGATAGGTTTCGGCGAGATTGTAGGCGGTAACCGTTACCTCAAAAACATCCTGGTGATTGGAGGCTGTCATCGCGACGATGGCATGATCACCGTGGGTTCCCCAGCGGGCCTGGTTTACATCCGCCTGACTGCCGTGGGTCGGAATACCTGTCGACGGCCCCCCGCGCATGACGTTGACGATCACACAAGGAATTTCAGTCATAATGGCATACCCCAGGGCCTCCTGCATCAGTGAAAACCCCGGTCCGCTCGTAGCAGTCATCACCTTGTTCCCGGTCAGAGAAGCCCCAATGATGGCACATAGCGACGCGATTTCATCTTCCATTTGAATAAACTTGCCGCCGGTCTCCGGCAGACGCTTGGACAGAATCTCGGCAATTTCGGAAGACGGAGTAATCGGGTATCCGGCGTAAAAATTCAGGCCGGCGTAGATCGAAGCTTCTACTACCGCTTCGTTTCCCTGGACGAATTTAATATTCTTGTTCATAACCTATGCCTATTCGCTTTCGATTTCTATGGCCAGATCCGGGCAGCGCAGCTCGCAGAGACGGCAACAGATGCAGTCTTCCAGCCGGGCGGCCACTGCCTTTTCTGATTCATCGATTTCCAGCACCTTTTTGGGGCAAAACTCGATACAAATGCCGCATCCTTTGCACCAGTCCCGGTTAATGATGTGTTGTTTGAGTTTCGGCTTTGTCATAAAAGACCTTTCCTTATTACTTATCTGTCGTCAACGTGAGGAAGCATTCCGGCCTTCAATCTTCCGGCAGCTCCGCAAACGGAAATGATCCTGATGGTAGTTAATTTCTTTAACGGTAATTTTGGAGAATATCAACCTTTATAGGCCATTTTGTCCGACGAGTCCCTGTGATCGCCATTCTTACCGACAAGAGATCTTTGACATAAGAGTTACAAATGACATACAATATAGTGTCATTTGGTCGTCAGGGGCGGCGTTTTATCACCGAATACTCCGATACGTTGTTGGGGAGTGCATTGCATTTTGAAAAAATGGGTCGTTATCGTTGCAATTATTTGCCTGTTAGGATTGGCCGCTGGAATCTTGGGATATTTCGACCTGCTGCGCTACGCCGCTTCGCCGGCGAATACGGAAACGGTCGAAAAAATTATCACTGTCAGCAGGGGCCAGCCATTAAAGCAGACCGCAGATATCCTGCATAGCCACGGTTTGATACGGCAGCCATTCAAATTCCGTCTGCTGGCGCGCCTGAAGGGTGCGGACAAGCGAATTCAGGCCGGGGAGTATATTCTCAGGGCGGATTTGTCCCCGCGTGAGATTCTCGATATCATGGTATCCGGTAAGGTTCGTCTCTACCGATTTACCATTCCGGAGGGCTCAAACTTAATCCAAATAGCCAATATCATCGATTCCGCCGGTCTGGCAGACCGTGAGGAATTCCTGCAGTCTGCAAATGACCCCGATCGCATTGAAAAAATGGGAATCAATGCCGGAAGCCTCGAAGGTTATCTTTTTCCTGATACCTATTTTTTCCCAAAAAACAGCCGAGTCGACCAGATCATCGCGGCGATGGTCGCCCGGCTGCACACTGAAATCTCCGTTGCCTGGATTGAAAGAGCCGCTGAACTCGGTCTCACTCTGCACGAGGTCCTCACTCTGGCTTCCATCATTGAAAAAGAAACCGGTGCGCCGTCCGAAAGGCCGCTCATATCATCGGTATTTCATAATCGGTTGAGAAAAGGAATGCGGCTGGAGACCGATCCGACAGTTATTTACGGGATACAAGACTTTAACGGCAATCTGACCCGAAAACACCTTGAGACGCCGACGCCGTATAACACCTATCGTATCAAGGGATTGCCTCCCGGTCCCATCGCCAGTCCGGGACAGGCATCCATAGCGGCGGCGCTCTATCCGGCCGAGACAAAATTCCTGTTTTTTGTTTCCAAAAAAGATGGAACGCATCAATTTTCATCCAATCTGACTGATCACAAACAGGCCATTAGTAAGTACCAGCTGCGCAGATAGCCTTCACGGTTCTTTCGCAGCGCGTACGAAACCAACGACCTAAACACGGGAGCTCGAGGCATCATGGGTACCAATAACCTCATTTTTTTGGAAAACATTGAATGGTTCGACGAAACCGGACAGGAACTTGTCCACCGGATTCCCGAAGAGGGTTCCGGCGAAATCAAATTCGGCGCCCAGCTTACCGTCCGGGAGAGCCAGGCAGGCATTTTTTTCTATCGCGGCAAAGCCGTCGGGGTCTTCGGGCCCGGCCGTCATACCCTCAAGACGGCAAACATCCCCATATTGACCAAACTTGCGAGCCTGCCGTGGGCCATGAGCAGCCCTCTGCGGGCCGAGGTCTATCTGGTCAATCTGAAAGTCTTCACGAATTTGAAATGGGGAACCCGGGACCCGGTGGCATTCAAAGATTCCGAACTGGGGCTGATCCGTCTGCGCGCATTCGGTGTTTTCAACCTGCAAATCGTGCAGCCGGTATTGTTCATCAACGCGATGGTCGGTACCAAGGGAATGTTTACGACAGCTGAAATCGAAGAGTACCTCAACCGGGTCATCGTTTCCCGCTTCAACGACTATATGGGCGATACCCTCAATTCGATCCTCGATCTGCCATCCCAATACGACGACCTCTCCCAAGGCCTCTCCGAACGGCTCCAAAACGATTTCAGCCATTTCGGTATCCGTTTGACGCATATTTACGTTAATGCCGTCACGCCGCCTCCCGAAGTACAGCAGGCCATCGACGACCGCAGCCGTATGGGCGTCTTCGATGACATGAACAAACTGATGCAGATGAAAGCGGCCATGGCAATGGAAAAAGCATCGGAAGCCGAGGGGAGCTCGGGAGCATCCATGGGCATGGGCGCCGGAGTTGGATTGATGCTGCCCGCCATGTTTGCGCACTATTTTACGGGTGAAAAGAACCAACCCGAGACCGATACCGGCGCGCAGGCCAGCAATTGCCCCGAATGCAAAAGCCCCATTCAGGTGGATGCCAAGTTCTGTTCTCAGTGCGGCCACCAGCAAGTGGTTTTCGACCAATGTCGACACTGCGGAAAAAACCTGACCACAAGTGCAAAATTCTGCCCCCGCTGCGGCCAGGCCGTAGACGAGAAGCCGCAGCCTCGCGTCTGTGGGAAGTGCAATACCGACAACTTAACCGATGCCATGTTCTGCAATCAGTGCGGTGAAAAACTTTAATCTTCTTATTGAGCATCAATGCCCCCAGTGCGGCGCTCCCGCCGTACTTTCGGAGACCGATCGGCTGTTTACCTGCGACTTCTGCCGGGTCAGGTCTTACCTGTATTCCCGTGGCGTTTTTCGCTACCTGCTGCCCGACAAGGCGCCGGAGGGCAAAACACTTTACTACATCCCCTACTGGCGATTCAAAGGAATGCTCTTTTCCTGTGTTCCCGACGGTGTACGGCAAAAATATATCGATGTCAGCTACCAGGCTCTGGTGTCATCGCATTTGCCGATTTCGCTCGGCTTCAGAAGCCAAACCCTCAAACTACGGTTCATTTCGCCTGAATCCGCTGGCCGTTTTCTCCCCATCAACCGATCCTTGGACCAAATGATGCAAATACAGGAACAGAATTACAGCCAGCCGCTGCCAAAACCGATCTATCACCAGGCGCATATCGGCGAGCACTCAAGCCTCATCTACGCCCCGTTTTACGTTGAGGATTGCCTCTATGATGCGGTCCTTAACGAACCGGTCGGTACTCGGATTACGGATGACGTAAGCCAAATGTTGAAAACGGCCGACAAACCCCGTTGGGGACTCAATTTCCTACCCACTCTCTGCCCCGATTGCGGTTGGGATCTGGAGGGCCCGCGTGACACCCTGGTGTTGCTTTGTCGAAACTGCAATTCCGCCTGGAAAGCGGGCAATTCGCACCTCAAACGGTTGAAATTCGGCCATCTGACACTCAACGTTGATACCGACTTTCCGGTTCTGTATCTCCCTTTTTGGCGAATTAAGGCCGATATTATGGGTTTGGTCCTCGATACCTACGCCGATTTGGCCAAGGTGGCCAACCTGCCCGTGGTCGCCCGCCCGGAATGGCGTGACATACCCTACCGCTTCTTTACCCCGGCATTTAAAATCAGACCGCAGACGTTTCTCCCTCTAGCAACTAAAATGACCTTGAGCCTACCACAGGAGACCACGGTGGAGCACTTGCCCGATGGTGTCATGCATCCGGTCACCTTAAACGTCGAAGAGGCTGTGGAAAGCCTCAAAGTCATTCTGGCTGATTTCATCAAACCGCGTAATGTTTTCTACCCCGATCTCGCCAATATCAAACTGACACCGCAAAGCTATTTTCTGGTATACGTCCCATTTATCTGTGGCCACCACGACCTGACGCAACCGGAATACAAAGTCAGCATCCTCAAAAATCAGCTCAGCCTTGCCAAGCATCTCTAAAGGCCGGAGGACCCTTGCAGAATGAAAGGTCCGAATCAATGTATTTGTAACGGCGGCAAACGCGCACGTTCAGCCCAACGGCCACGGCGATCGTCCGATAATTATCAAACATAAATCTGAGGGAGAATGCCTGGTCGCTTTTCGGATGTCTGATCAGTTGACAGGGATTGGTATTTTGCCTAAGTGATGTGTTGAATCCGCGCACTCAACTTGGGTCGCATTTTTATCTGCACACCAATGGCAGATCATACTGGAAAAACAAGGCCATGGAACACAACAAATCGCGGGTGTCAACCGGGATTGACCACCTTGACCGGCTGCTCGATGGTCTGTGCATTGGGGACAACGTCGTCTGGTATGACGACGCCGGCAGTCTGGCCCCTGTCTTTTATCTCAATTTAATTTTGTCTTCCCATGCCAGGGGCAAGACATTGATTTATGTCAGTTTCGACCGCTCACCCCGAAACCTGCTCGACAAACTGGGTTCATTGGCAGACAGCGACCACTTGATTATCCTTGACTGTTTCACTTACGGTAAGGGCGACGGCTCTGATGTGTTTTTGAAGTTTTACCAGGACGATGCGCCACATCCTGGCTGCAAGATCATCCGCATCGAAGACCCCCGCAACGACCACCATGTTATGGAGGCTGTTTATGATGCCCATTCCCAGCTGAAAGGGGATGTGCGTTTCATATTTGAAAGCCTCACCGGAATGCAGGAGCTTTGGGGGGGAGAGGATCATATCATCAATTTCTATTCCCACTCCTGCCCGCGGCTTTACGAATTGAACACCGTTGCTTACTGGATCATCGAAAAACGCGCCCATTCGCAGCGACTGCGCGCCAGGATCAACCAGGTCGCTCAAGTGGCCATCGATCTTGCCGTCAAAAGGGGCAAAACCTCGCTGACCGTATTAAAGGCCGAAAAACGTGATCTGGAAACACTAAACAAACCCTATCTCTACTGGTCCAAAGGCCTTGAGGTAACGTTTGACTCGGAACCTCGTAAGAGCGGCCGTATCGATTTAGGGGGTCGCCTCAAGGAGTTGCGCACCCGCCAGGGGTTGTCTCAAACCGAACTGGCCAAACTCGTGGGGGTCACTCCCAGTACCATATCTCAAATTGAAAGCTGCTTGATCTACCCTTCCCTGCCGGCCCTCTTCAAAATGGCCGAATCCCTCAATGTTGATGTGGGAAAAATCTTCAATGAACCGCTTGAGAGTCAGACACACCCCTTTATTTTCCCCGCCTCCGAAACGCGACAAGTCAAATTAGCCAGTCTACCGAAAGACAGTGTAATCGTTAAATCATTGATGACTACTGACCGGGTAACCAGGTCAGAGCCCTTTCTTATCGAAGTCCCAGGTAAAACCAATCTTTCCGGGCACTTTTTTAATCACAAGGGTGACGAATTCGGTTACATGTTAAATGGTGAACTCCAACTAAAAATTGGCGCCACCTTCCAGAAAGTTACGACTGGTGATGTCGTCTATCTTACCACCGAAGTACCAGGCCAATGGAAGAATACGAGCCGTAAAAACGCGCAACTCATTTGGCTATTGATTAAGTGAGAAAAAGGGAGTGTGAAATAATGGATGGGGTTATTTTGTTTTGTTTTCAAAAACTTGAAGACTAATAATAAAAGGCCTGCCGGAGGACTGCTCCAGCAAGCCCATTATTGTCTACTACCGCACCTGGTTATGAGTTTAGTATTTTCCTGGCGCTTTCATCATTGACATCGGTTACGTGCGGGATGCCTGTTTCGCGAGCGGTTTCCCGGTTACCGGAGAAAAGCTCGTTACGTGTGAGATGTTTGACTGAAAATTTACGGGCACCGGCCAGCAGCTGCTGCAGACCGCAGGAGAGCTTGTCGGCCATGGTCCAGAAGGCAATAGCGCCGTAGGGGATATTTTTCATTTCATCCTTACCCACCTTCTTCTCCACGTCAAAATAGCCGGCGAAGATTTCCTTGGCGCTGTTGCCCACCTCCCGAACGGTTTTGGGCAGTTCCCCCCAAAGGCCGTTTACTTTACCTCTTTCCTCCGGATGAAGCGCGCCGTATATATTGGAGCCCACAAACCCGGGAATCATGATGGCCCGGCCCATGCAAACCAGTTTAGTAAAGGGGGCGCCCAGAGCCAAGGCCTTGAAAATGCTGTCTTCGAGGGCAAAGCCGCCGGCAAAGGACATGTCCACTACCCTCTGGCCCTTTGCGGCCAGGATGTTAGCATATTGGTAAGCCTTGGAGTGCAGGTCGATGGAGGGAACCCCCCAGCTTTGCATCATGTTCCAGGGACTCATCCCGGTGCCGCCTCCTGAACCGTCTATGGTGAGCAGGTCAAGGCCAGCGTCGGTTGAGAATTTTATGGCCATGGCCAGCTCTTCCATGCCGTAGGAACCGGTTTTGAGGGTGATGCGCTTGAAGCCAATGCTGCGCAGGTATTCCACCGCGCTCATGAAGTCGGCCCGGACCTGCTCCACGGTATTCAGGTTGGTGCCACCCAGCCGGCTGTGGCGGGCGAACGACTTGATGGAGCCGTTTTCAAAAGCCTGCTGAACTTCGGCCAAGGAGGGGTCCGGATCAACCACGTAGCCGCGTTCTTTCAAAAAGAGGGCGTAGTCCAAGCTGGTGACCTGGATTTCACCACCGATGTCCTTGGCGCCCTGGCCCCATTTCAATTCGATGATGACTTTATCACCGTATTTGTCGGCGACAAATTCGGCCACACCGTTACGGGTGTCTTCAACATTGAGTTGGACGATAATAGCGCCGTACCCGTCGAAGTAGCGCAGGTAGCCATCGATACGGCGTTCCAGCTCGGGGGCACTCTTGATCTTGCCTTTACGTTCTTTACCGGTGCCGATTTCGGATTTGAGATCCACGCCAACCACGTTTTCGCCGATAACCACCGGGATGCCCACCAGGGCCGCGCCAATAGCAAAAGAATTCCAGTATTTCTGGGCGACAAAGGTCGAACCCAATGCGCCGGTCATCAGGGGGATGCGGGCTTTGGTTTTGACCTCCCGACCGAATTCGGTTTCAAGGGAGACATTCGGGAAAATACAGTCGTCCGGATCGTTGCTCATACCCTGTTGCAGCCCATGCGATCCGTAAGCATAGCCCTGAATGCGCAGCGAATTGTAGGAAACGCCTACGTGGTAGGTGTTGTTAGCGCCGGCGGTCACGATGCCATAGCTGCGAGGGTACAGCAGCTTACGACCCACGAGGCTGGAAAGCCAGGTTTCGCATTTACCCTTGCAATCGGCCCGGCAAAGGGTGCAAAGGCCTGATTCACAGGGATTTCCCCGATTGGTAGTTCCCAAAGCATCATTAATTTTTAGAATTCTCTCCATAATACACTCCCCTTCTAAATGGTATATTCCCGGAATTCGGGACCAATAAAATAAAAAGGCGTCCTTTCGGGTGGAAAAGACGCCTTTGTCTAAAACCCATAAAATGCACGCCATTGTGCAAACATGATAATTTAATTTAGCTCACTACCATTAGTTCTACTAAATATTTTTGTCAACCGTTTAACTTAATATTCTCTATTTTTTTAAGTTTTACAAAGAAAAGGAAGAGTAGCCGTTCAAAGGGTTGCAAGGTCCAATGCGCATCAAGCCATCTATTTGTAAGCATTTACAGGGTGACGCAAATTCAAGGCGTCGGGCGCGCAGACGTACTTTTGTACTTCAAGTGTCCGACAACAAAGCAGATGCGTTGCCCTGTGAATGCTTACAAGGGAGATTACTTTTGGTGATGTTATCTGAACCCCATAGAAGTGAAATATCAAGGCCATGCTCTTGAATTGATGGGATGGGCAACACATTTTGTTTGAGGATGGCTGTTTAGAGGACTGCAAGGTATGTTTTCCCCAGCAAAGCCATATGATTGTCATCGAGGAAGGATCAATCAATTTCTTCTGAGAGTAAGACCGCCTCTGCAACTCTGCGGATGGATGTGCGCGTGTCCATGCTTCGTTTCTGCAGCCAGCGGTAAGCTTCTTCACCGGTCTTGCTGCGGCGTTTCATGAGGATTTCCTTGGCTCGCTCGACCAGCTTGCGGGTTTCCAGCTCTTGTTGTATCACCTGCGATTTGACCATCAGTTCCGTATTCAAAATCGCCACTGCGGCCTGATTCGCCACAGTAGTGATCAAATTGACCTCGGTATCGGTAAATAGGCGGGGCTCAGCAGTAAAGCAGTTGAGAACACCAATGACTTTACCGTCGCGCACCTGCAACGGGACGCTGAGCATCGATACCAGTCCCAGTTTCGCGGCCATTTCTTTTTCTTTGAACCGCGGCTCCTCGAGGACATTAGAAACCATCAGCGGTTTTTTAGTCGAGGCCACAAAACCGACGATTCCCTCATTGAGACTCAACGCCCGATCTTTGACATATTCGTGATCGATGGCTTGGGTGGCCTTGAGCCGGATCTTGGTGGGAGATGTGTTTTCATCGATCAACCAGAGCGAGCAAATTTCGACCCCGGTTACTTTGGCCGTGACCATAACGATCAATTTGAGAATGTCCTCTATATAAAAGTCTGAGGTAATGGCCCGGCTGATATCTTTCAGGCCACGGATGTATTGATCGTAAGTGTTGGAGTTGAGTCTGTCCATCATTCAGAGACACTTCGTAAAATGGCCGGTCATTATAAAAAAAGAGGTATGAGGATCGAACCAGCGTGCGACAATGACTTGAAAGTGTTGATTTGTTATCAGCACCATGTCCGCATGTCAATACGTCCGTTTTCAGCTGGCTATCAACTTGATCTCCTTTACCGATGTGTTATAGTCGCAGTTCCTGTGGTATAGTAATTTCTCATCACCCAGCTAGAGGAGTTTGCAGTGGATCAATGCGTACGGGAACGGATCGATCGATTAAGGGGTAAACTCGCCGGAATCGCCAGTGATACCCTGCTGATTCTTACGGATGAAAACCGTCGTTACCTCAGCGATTTCACCGGACATGACACCCAATTCGACGAATCGGCCGGTGCCCTCTTTATCACCAAAGACCGCCTCATGCTGGCAACCGACTCCCGTTACGAAATCCAGGCCAGAAATGAGGCTTCTCTTTATGAATTGGCCATTTACAAGGAAAGCCTACCCAAAGAACTGCCTGCCATCCTCTCGGATCTGGGTACCCACAACCTCGGATTTGAAGCTGTGCGGTTATCTTTTCAGCACTACCAAAAAATGACCGCCGAAATAAAGCAGGCCGGTCTCAGCGTGACGCTTGATCCCTTGACCGACCTGGTGGAGCAGCTGCGGATCACGAAATCGGATGCGGAAATTACGGCCATCGATGAAGCCCTGTCTCTGGCCGAAAACGTATTCTCCCAATGCCTTCAGTCCATAGAACCGGGCATGACGGAACGCGAAGTGGCCTGGTTGATGGAAAAAGGTATGCGGGAAGCGGGCGCCGAGGCGCTTTCCTTTCCGACCATCGTCGCCGCCGGACCCAACAGTGCCCTGCCCCACGCCATACCGGGGGATCGAAAAATCAAGGCCGGCGAACCGCTACTTTTCGATTGGGGGGCCCGACTCAACGGTTACTGCTCGGACATTTCCCGAACGGTTGTTTTCGGAACTCCGGACGCAACCTTCACCAAGGTTTTCCAGACGGTTTTAGAAGCCCAACGCCTGGCGATTGGCGCCATCAAGGGCGGGGTGAGTTCCAGAGCCGTCGATCGGATCGCCAGGGACCACATCGAACAGGAGGGGTTCGGTGGGAAATTCGGTCATGGGTTGGGACATGGCACAGGTTTGGCGATCCATGAAGCGCCGCGCCTCAGCCCCCTGAAGGATACCCTGCTCGAACCTGGAATGGTTACAACGGTCGAACCTGGAATATACCTGGATGGATGGGGGGGCGTTCGTTTGGAAAACATGGTCGTTGTCCGG
This sequence comes from uncultured delta proteobacterium, assembly GCA_963848135.1. Lineage (GTDB taxonomy): Bacteria > Desulfobacterota > Desulfobacteria > Desulfobacterales > SG8-13 > JARFQH01. Next base: position 112,364 of record CAWKCK010000002.1, on the reverse strand, counting down.
CCCGATGGCGCCGAAGTTCTCAACCGTTCCGATCCCGCCATCCACCGGATCTGAAGGACATTTTGAAAGGTGCGCGAATCACCCGAAAATCTGGTCGATCGTTACCTGAATTTTCTTCTGGTCGAAAAAGGCCTGTCGTCAAAAACCCTTGAGGCTTACAGCCGCGATCTTGTACGCTATCTTTCCTACCTGAACACCAATGGTATTAAATTTTTGTCTGAAGAAGACACCCCGACAATACTCAGATACCTCATCGCTATGCGTCACGGAGGACTGAAAGCTCGGACCCGTGCCCGTCACCTGGTCGCCATCAGAGGGCTCTATAAGTTTCTGGTCCGGGAGCAAATCCTATCTTTTGACCCATCGAAGCAGATTGATCCTCCAAAAAGCGGCCTCAAACTACCGGATGTTCTCAGTGTCGATGAGGTCAACCGCCTTCTGGAGGCACCCGACCTTGTAAAGACTGCGGGCATCAGGGATGCCGCCATGTTGGAATTGCTGTATGCCGCTGGCCTGCGGGTATCGGAACTGATCGGTCTGAAAATGCAGGCTGTTAATCTTCAGGGTGGATATGTCCGTGTCTTCGGAAAGGGGGCCAAGGAACGGATTGTTCCGATCGGTCAATATGCCAGGGACAAGATTCAGAATTATTTGACTTCTGCGCGAGAAACCCTCCTAAAGGGCCACATCAGCCCGTTTCTTTTTGTTGCACGGGCCGGAAGACCGATGAGCCGCCAAGGGTTCTGGAAACTGATCAAACGCTACGCCCGTAAGGCCGGCCTCCGGAAGGCCATAACACCGCATACCCTCAGGCACTCGTTTGCCAGCCACTTGCTGGAAGGCGGTGCCGATTTACGGGCCGTTCAAACAATGCTGGGACACACCGATATCTCAACGACTCAGATATACACCCACGTAGCGCGCGATCACCTTAAAAAGTTACACCGGAAATTTCACCCCCGGGGATAATTGCTGCGACTGCAATAGTGCGTGCCGGATCGGGCAAAATTCTTGACACGCACGTGTTGTCGACGCTATTAGGTCCGCTTCAAAGCACTGTGGCTTAGAAAGTATTCAAATTCATATCGGTCAGATCGAGGATCAGCGCCCACGATGAAAGTTAAATCAGGAGTTCCGCCACTGTCCTCTCGGATCGGATGGTGGGCCAATAACGACCATCCACCGGAGACAGGTTCCAATGTCATCCGCCAAGCGATTCAACGGGTATCTGAACCCGTGGTCCTCGTGGATGTCCGGGGAACGCCCGGTGTCGGTCGGGGCGGCCGCGCCACCATCGAATATGGGCCTTTCGATAGTGCCGATTCCAAGATGGACGGATATCCCCTGCTGGGGTACGTTCCCCCGCTGCACCCCGAGGATTTAGGCGATCCGCATTTCAAAGCGGCCTTTCGATTGCGCTATCCCTATGTTGTCGGGGCCATGGCCAATGGTATCACCTCGACCGAGATGGTCGAAGCAGTGGCCCGGGCAGGTATGATCGGCTTCTTCGGCGCCGCCGGACTGGCGCTTGAAGATATCGAAAAAGCGATTGTTCAATTGCAGGATCGACTCGGTGATCTTCCTTTCGGCGTCAATTTGATTCACAGCCCTAACGAACCCGATTTGGAAAAAGGAACCGTTGACCTGTACCTTGAGCACGGTGTCCGTTTGGTCAGCGCGTCAGCATATCTGGACCTGACGCTACCGCTGGTCTATTACCGCATCAAAGGCATCCATCGGGATGCGAACGGGCAGATCGTCACCCCGCGGCAGATCATTGCGAAAATTTCACGGATCGAGGTGGCACGCAGATTTTTCTCGCCGCCACCCGAGAGAATTCTGAGGCAACTGGTGGATCGCCAATGGATCACTTCAACCGAAGCCGAACTGGCCCAATCCATCCCGGTGGCCGAGACCATGACCGCGGAAGCTGATTCGGGCGGACACACCGACAACCAGCCAGCCATTTCCCTTCTGCCCACAATCCTGGCTCTCAGGGACAGAATGGCTGAAAAGTACAGGTATCCCCGTCCACTCTGCGTCGGCCTGGGAGGCGGTATCGCGACCCCGGGTGCCGCCGCCGCCGCTTTTGCCCTGGGTGCCGCCTATATTCTTACCGGCTCGATCAACCAGGCCTGCGTTGAAGCCGGCACGTCCGGGATGGTACGTTCCATGCTGGCCGAAGCCAGCCAAGCGGATGTTACCATGGCGCCAGCTGCTGATATGTTCGAAATGGGCGTAAAAGTGCAAGTCCTTAAAAGGGGCACGATGTTCCCCTTCCGCGCGGCCAAGCTCTATGACATTTATTCCCGCTGCAAATCCTTGGACGGTATACCACACCGGGAAAAACAGGTTCTGGAACGCGATTTTTTTCGCCGGAGTTGCAAGGATGAATGGGAACAAACCAAGGCTTTTTTCAACCAAAGGGACCCGCGGCAGATAGCACTTGCCGAGAATGATCCGAAGCATAAAATGGCGCTCGTTTTTCGATCCTATTTGGGCCAGTCCTCGAACTGGGCCAACTGCGGTGAGCCGACCCGCAAAATCGACTATCAGATTTGGTGTGGCCCGGCGATGGGGGCTTTCAACGAATGGGTGAAGGGATCTTTTTTGGAAAAGCCTGAAAATCGTTCGGTGGTGACGATCGCCCATAACTTGTTAATCGGCGCTGCAATTTTCGTCCGGTATGGATGGTTGACCGCCCAGAAGGTTTTTCTGCCCCCCGAAGTCGGTAAATTCCGGCCTTTAAACGCTGAACAAATCTCCCATCTTTTGGATTAATGAATCAAGTTTGGGGTTGCGCTTCAGGATGCAGGATTGTAGCGATCCAGAATTGGAAAGTGCCCGCGGTCAAGATTCATGGCTCTGGTAAATTGATCTACAAGGACGGAAATGGGCAATAATTTTATGTTTTTGTTGTACATGTCCAGCGGTGTTTGGGTTGACATGGGAACACACACTTCGAGATAATCTTCGCGGTGGACTTTGTGCGTTCCGTCGTCAAATACCTCACGGGACACCAATCCTCTGACGGTGAAATTAAACGGCGATGTGCCGATAGGAACATTCAAATCGCGGCATATAAAGATGCAGAAGGACGAAATGGCACCGTATTCCCCCAGTCGGTACCGCGGGTGGATTCGTGTATTGGCAAATACACCGATATCCTTGAAACATGCATGCAGTTCAGCCATTATCTGGCTGGCTTCGGGAATACTTGCTTTTTGTTCGGCAACCAGGTGGCCACCGATATATACGGTCAAGGCCTGATCCACGCTGTAGCGTCGTGCAACGCCGGACTGCAGACCACCGAGAGGGTCTGGTGGTAAAAATTCACGGGACCAACGTTTCCATTTTGCCAATGGTATTTGCAAGTTATGGGATAATTCGCGGCTAGTGAAAAATCGAAGCATAAGTTTTTTATTATATAGTTGATATATCAACCTATCAAGCATTAAATGTCGCGTCAACCCCTTGCAATTCTATCATATATGCAGTATAGATATTGTCTCCATATCCAGCCGATACGTGTGCCCGGTGATGCCATCGGCCAGACCAGCGCACCCTCTACGTTTGTGTTGTTCATGCCTGTCAATTCCGATTTCCGACAGATTGGTTTGGATCATGTGAGAATCCGATCATTTTGCGATCCCTGACCGGCAACACGGACGCTTCCACTTTCAAGGGGCACCTTGGCCGAACCAAATGGTCTAAAGGATTTAGAAAGACCCACCCAAGGGTCTGAATTCGTGGGAAAAGATATTATGTCAAACCAACCGACCACAGTGCCAGTGGCCGTCATCGGCATCGGCTGTATATTTCCAAAATCTCCGGGGCTGAAAGAATACTGGCGTCTCATATTCAACGCTGAAAATGCCATCAGTGAAGTCCCGCCGACCCATTGGTCGGCGGATGAATATTTTGACATTGACCCAACAACCCCGGACCACACGTACTGCAAAAACGGCGGTTTTTTACCTGCGGTCTCCTTCGATCCGACCGAATTCGGTATCCCCCCGAACGCTCTCGAGGCGACCGACTCATCCCAGCTCCTGAGTCTTCTGGTCGCCAAAGCGGCTTTGATGGACGCCGGCTATGGTGAAGATAAAAAATTCGACCGTGACCGCACGAGCGTCATTCTCGGTGTTACCGGAACTCAGGAACTGGTCATCCCGCTCGGCGCCAGGCTTGGATTCCCCAGATGGAAAAAGGCCCTCGATGCCGCCGGTGTTGAATCAGAAACCACTGAAAATGTCATTCAACGAATTTCGGACTCCTACGTCGCGTGGCAGGAAGGTTCCTTTCCCGGCCTGTTAGGCAATGTGGTGGCCGGCCGCATTTGCAATCGCCTCGATCTCAGAGGCACAAACTGTGTGGTTGACGCCGCCTGTGCCAGCTCTCTCAGTGCGGTTCATCTGGCGCTTTTAGAAATCACCTCTGGTCGCAGCGATATGGTTGTCACCGGAGGGGTCGATACCCTCAACGACATCTTCATGCATATGTGCTTTGCCAAAACCCGTATTCTATCCCCCACGGGAGATGCCCGTCCTTTTTCAATCGATGCGGACGGCACCGTTCTTGGTGAAGGTATCGGCCTGGTGGTGTTGAAGCGCCTGGCGGACGCCGAGAAAGACGGCGATCGAATATATGCCGTCATCCGTGGTATCGGAAGTTCCAGCGACGGCAAGTCCCAGAGTATTTACGCCCCCCGTGCAGACGGTCAGGTCGTGGCGCTTCGAAAGGCTTATGATCAAGCCGGTGTTGACCCTGGAACGGTGGACCTGATTGAAACTCACGGGACGGGTACCAAAGTCGGTGACGCCGTCGAATTCAATGCCCTGCGTCAGGTTTTTGAAAACGGCACGGACAGGAATCGGAAATGTGCCATCGGTTCCGTCAAATCAATGATCGGCCATACTAAAGCGGCTGCCGGCGCGGCCGGACTCATCAAAGGCGTCCTGGCCCTGCATCACAAAGTGCTGCCGCCGACCCTCAAGGCAACGCAGCCAGACCCGAAACTCGAAATTGCGAAATCACCGTTTTACATCAACACACACAGCAGTCCATGGATAGCCGATCCCGCGCACCCTCGTCGCTGTGGCGTCAGCGCATTCGGTTTCGGCGGCAGCAACTTTCATATCGTTTTGGAAGAGCACCGTCCGGAAAAAACCGAAATGACCTGGGATGGATCGATCGAGATTCTGGCCTTGTCTGCTTCCTCAAAGACCGAACTGATCCGGAAGATCGAGGCCGTGCGGGCAGATATTGAAAAAGGAGCGGCGCTTTCCGTCGCAGCCGTCCGGTCGCGCCGGTCTTTTAACGAAAAAGATCACCACCGCCTCATGTGGGTCCATGACCGCTCTGCCGACCACTCTTTACACTCTCCGCCAGTGGAGGCCGATATTCTTGCTGCAGAGCTGCGGCAGCTGCAAGAGGGTATCGAAACGTCTGCGACGCCTCGTCAGGGAATATACACCGGGGAGGGCCCGCCAATTGGTCAGCTGGCATTTCTTTTCCCTGGTCAAGGCAGCCAGTACCCCGGGATGGGTCGTGATCTCATGTGTCGTTTTCCGGAGGCTTTTGGGGCCTTGGAAGCCGCATGCCGCCAGTTTGACGACACTGAACGCCTGTATGACGCCATTTACCCGCACCCGGCAACGACACCCGAAGAACTGCGGCATCAAACCGATGTTTTGCGTCGAACCGATATCACCCAACCAGCCATCGGTGCGATGAGTTTGGCCCTGTTCAAGGTCCTGATCGCCTTTGGTGTCGTGCCGCATGCCACGGCCGGTCACAGTTTCGGTGAACTAATGGCCCTACACGCTGCGGGCCGGATAGACGAACCGACTTTTCTGTCTCTTGCGACCACACGCGGGCGTTTAATGGCCGCTGCAAATGACTCCGCCCCTCGAAGCGGAATGTTGGCTGTCAAGGCGCCCCTTGAACATCTCAGGGAGTTGATCGATTCCCACGGGAGTGATGTTGTCCTGGCCAATTGCAATACACCGAATCAGGGCGTGTTGGCCGGCACTTATGACGCTCTTAGCACCATCGAAACGATTTGCCGCCAGAAGGGATACAGCAGCGTTATGCTTCCGGTAGCGGCAGCCTTCCATAGTCAATTGGTGAAAGTGGCCCAGGCACCCTTTAAAAAGGCGCTTGAGACGATCACCATGTCCCCTGGGACCATACCGGTATACTCAAATTCCACCGGTGCGCCCTACCCCGGAGGTCGCGCCGCGGCAACCGCACTCTTGGGCGACCATCTCCTGAAAACCGTCAATTTTGTGCAGGAAATTAAAAACCTGTTTGATTCCGGGATACGAACGTTTATCGAAGTCGGTCCGAGAAATGTCTTATCCGGACTGGTCGACGAAATCCTGGCCGGCGAAAATTTTCAGACCCTGGCCATGGATGCAACGGCAGGAAAACGTTCCAGCCTCAGTGATATAGCCCACACAATCTGCCAACTGGCTGCCGCTGGACACCGCGTTGATTGGCGTCGATGGGAACCCCACCACCGTCAGCACCGTATACCGCAGATGCAGATCCCTTTAACAGGCGCCAACTACCGCAACCCATCCGATTTAAGCCCCCGGCCATCGAATATACCGGTAAAAAGGGCCCATGAGCATAACCACCCTAACAGAACCATTCGAAACGATATGCCCGGCGGTGGTCCGTCGACGCGACCTGAACGGCCACCCTTACAACCGGAGCATCCTGATGGAAACCCTGATCTTATGAAGAATATGACCCCTGACATCGACCTGATCAAACAAGCCCTGTTGACGGTCCAGCAGAGTCTGGCCTCGATGCAAACTCTACAGCGCCAAACTGCTGAAACGCACCAGAAGTTCCTAGACACGCAAAAAGAGGCCGGACGTACGCTTCAGCACATGCTGGAGCATAGCCACCGGTTGACAGAGTTGTCGATGGGTGAAAGGCCGGCTGTATCAGCCATTGGTGCTCAGTCAGCGCACACGACGATTCGTGAAACCAACGCCATCAGCTATCGAACCGAACCTGTAGTCACCCCGGGGGTTGCAGCCATAGATCCTCGACCGACGGCGAGTGTTTCTTCATCAAAGACCACGATACCCCAAGGACAGGTGGAGGACTCCCATGTTTCCGCCCATCCCCCGGCGGCCAGCAAACCGTCACCGGAACCGGAGAACCGTTCCGATTCGAATACCGTCGAAAATTTACAGCAAGTTCTATTGGCCGTCGTTAGCGAGCTTACCGGCTATCCTGTGGACATGATTGATCCGGACATGGACATAGAATCGGATCTGGGTATCGACTCCATTAAACGGGTCGAGATACTTTCTACTCTCGAGGAAAGAGTCCCGGGCATGCCTGCCGTTGCTCCGGATGTTATCGGAAAACTGAAAACCCTGCGGCAGGTGGCAGACCTGCTGAACGTGTCGGAACCTGTGGATACGCCATTGGATTCCGAGCCGGCACCAACCAGCGATAGTGATCTCAAAGCGGATTCTGTCATACCGAATTTTCTCCCGCAAAATGAATTGCTGACCGTTTTATTGGAAGTGGTCAGCGAATTGACGGGCTATCCGAATGACATGATCGGCGCAGAAATGGACATCGAAGCCGATCTGGGTATCGATTCAATTAAACGGGTAGAGATTCTCTCTGCCATGGAGGAAAAAATACCGGGGTTGCCCACGGTCGCTCCGGACCAATTGGGTAAACTAAAAACGTTGCAGCAAATCGTGAATCATCTCACGAATAAGACCCCGGTTGAAACGCCGGCTATAGACAATCAGACACCGGCCAAGTCGACGGCAATAGAAAACCAGCCGGATCCACCGCGATCTGTCCCCAAACCCCAACCCTCTCCGAATTTAAGCCGCCAGGTGGTCACCGTTGTTGATAAACGGCCGGGCCAACGCACACCGGTTTTGATCCCTTCCGGTCGCAAAGTTTACATTACTGAAGACAGCCACGGCCTTTCGACCGCCATTGCCGATACGCTGGGGCAACTTGAAATCAATACGGTTCTAATCTCACCCAACATTTTAAAATACAAGGAGAATCTTCCACCGGCCGGCGGTTTGATTGTCGTTCTCTCCCCAGACAATCCGTTACCGGTAGAGGAGCTCAAGGAAATATTTCGTCTGACGACGCGCCTGGCCCCCGAATTGAAGAAATCGGCCGCCCAGGGGGGTGCCCTATTTGCCACTGTCTCCCGGCTTGACGGTGCCTTCGGATTCCATGGTAAAGGGGTATCACATCCCTTGCAGGGTGCCCTGTCCGGACTGGTAAAGACAGCCGCCATCGAATGGAACAGCGTCCATTGTCGCGCTTTCGATGTCGCTCCAGGGTGGCAGGATCATGGAGCAATTGCGGAGAAATTGGTGGAAGAGCTGTTGGGCCGCGATCCGTCAGACCCGGTTGAACTTGGGCTGGATACGAATCGACGTTATGTACTCGAACTTGAAGCGTCTCCGATAGCTGAACTTAAACCGATGGATAGTATATTGGCGCCCGGCGACGTTGTGATTGTCACCGGCGGTGCTAGAGGTGTAACCGCGGCGTCATCCATTGCGCTGGCCAATGCCTCAGGCTCGAGGTTGAACCTGCTCGGACGTTCACCCGCACCGGTGCCGGAACCCTTATGGTTGAAAGATCTCGATGATGAAACCGCTATCAAGCGGGCCATTCTGGATAACGACGTGAGCGGTGGTGGTTCGCCGACCCAATTGGAAGCCGCCTACCGGAAGTATATGGCCAACCGCGAAATCGCAAATAACCTGGCTGCAATTAAAAATGCCGGCGCCTCAGTGCGCTATGTGTCGGTCGACATCCGAGATACCGATGCCGTGCAGCAGGCGATCTCAGACATCATATCGACCCAAGGCCCGGTGACTGCCGTAGTTCATGGTGCCGGTATTCTGGAGGACCGTCTGATCGAAGACAAAACACCGGATCAGTTCCAGAGGGTCTTTGAAACCAAAGTTCGGGGACTTGAAAACATCCTGGCCGCTTCTGGCACCAAAGACCTGCGTCATCTGATTCTGTTCTCTTCGGTTAGCGGGCGAATGGGTAACAGGGGCCAAGCCGATTATGCCATGGCCAACGAAGCCTTGAATAAAATTGCCCAACAGTTTTCGGCACACAACCCCAATTGCCGGGTGGTTGCAATCAATTGGGGACCTTGGGACGGCGGAATGGTAACGGCAAGCCTGAAACGAGAATTCCACCGCAGAGGGGTCGCTCTGATTCCCACTGACCTCGGCGCCCGGCACTTGGTGGCCGAAATGTGTGTTACCAGCCAGCCACAGGTAGAAGTGATTGTTGGCGGCACGGGCTTCAGCGTTGTCAAAGAAGTGCCCAATGCGGAAAGCATCGAGGTAGATGTTGAAAAGATAACCGGCAATAATTTGTCGTTGACCTTCCAGCGGGATATCGACCTTGGCACCCATCCTGTCCTTCGTTCCCATATGATCGGCGGCAAACCGGTTGTTCCGCTCGCCCTTATGACCGAATGGTTCGGTCATGGTGCCCTGCACGAAAATCCAGGACTCCAGCTGCAGGGGCTGGATGACATTCGGGTGCTAAAAGGCATTATAATTGAAGGCATCAAAAAACACGTTCGGGTGCTGGCAGGCAAAGCCCGAAAAACCGGCAGCGGCTTCGAAGTCCCGGTTGAGCTTCGCGACGGTGTTCAGGACAATGTGGAGGTAGTCCATTCGAGGGCCAGGGCAATTCTTGTCGATACGCTAAAACCCGCACCCGACTACCGCATACCGGACACCCTCACCCAACGGCCCTACACCCGAACAATTCAGCAAGTTTATGAGCAAATCCTCTTCCACGGACCGGATTTGCACGGCATCCGCGAAATCACGCACCTTTCGAGTTATGGGATGATTGCGCAGCTTGATCCCGCTCCGGCACCATCCGATTGGTTGAAGGAACCGCTCAGGAACAATTGGATAGCAGACCCTTTGGCTCTGGATGCCGCCTTTCAGATGGCCACGGTCTGGTGCTACGAAGAAAAAGGAACGGCCTCACTGCCGAGTTATTGTGCCAATTACCGTCAGTACCGACCCCGGTTCCCGGCAGACGGTCTAACAGCCGTTCTGGAGGTCGATTCGGTCAGTAGCTTCAAAATGAAGGGTACGATTACTTTTCTGGATGGTGAAGGTATTGTGGTGGCACGTATCAGTGGATGTGAAGCGGTAATGGACCAAACTCTCCACAATTCCTTCAAACCAGCCGCCGCCTGATACACGGCTCACCTCCGCCGATCAGCGTTCCCTATGGTACCTCAAGAGGAACGCCCCATACCCATGTTCTATTTCTCGCTTTACCACCGGTGAAGATGCGTGTCATTCCGTGTTCATCGACTTCAAATACAAGCACAAACCGCCGCTTGCCAGGCCCAAAAACCCGAAATTACACTTGATTTTTTCGTCAAATATTATATGATAAATGACCAGTAGTTGGACTGCCCACTGAGGGTTGCGGGCCGGTATCGCCCTTTGGGAACGATGCTCTGGTTTTAATGCGACCTGTAGTTTGGGTTAACTTTAACCCCCTGCTACAAAGGAGACAATGTTTTGCCTGAAGGAACAGTAAAATGGTTTAATGATCGGAAGGGGTACGGCTTTATCCAAAAAGATGAAGGCGGTGATTTGTTCGTCCACCACACGGCAATTACCATGGAGGGATTCAGAACACTTGCTGAAGGTGAACGGGTGAGTTTTGAAATTGAAGACGGCACGAGAGGTCCCGCAGCCAAGAACGTCGCTAAAATCTAGACCGTTTTCCCTCCTCCAAAAGCATCTCACGATCATCGTTGAGATGCTTTTTCTTTGCCTCTCTGACGTTCGAATTTTTCCCGATAACTGCTGAGATAATACCGTTAGCTTGTTTGAGCCGCAACAAACCCGGGCTGTTGTGCAAATACATCAACGATGAACTGTGTCCAGCTTCTATGAAACAGCTTTCCAGGTCATCAAAAAGCACCGGGCGATCAGGCCACGTGAACCGCTTTTTGAGTATCTGCAATTCCTCCCACTGTTGACGCAGGTCCGGATTGCCCCCGAAAACCGCCTCCTGGGCCCGGTCGCATATGAACATCGTGCAAACAATCGGTTTGAGCCGCCACAGGCATCCGTTTATTCCGAGATACACACACTTGTCAGTGTGGTCAGGATGTTGCAACACTTCCAAAATTCTATCTATTTCTTCCGGAGAAGAATTCAGCGTATTAACAACGATATCGGCAAAAAAGGTGATAATACCTTCGCGTGAGCAGCAGGCACTCAACCGGCTGCGGTAGCACGCCACGTGACATGTCGAAGAAAAATGGTCTTGAAGAAAACGATCGACGGCGCGTCGAAACTGCAGGTAATCTTCCAGAGCGCTGGAAATTCGTCCAAGGTGGTTCACCACCCTCAAATCCTTGCAGTGCCGCCTTACCAGATCAAGTGCAGTATATTGTTCACGGTTGTAGTCATTCATGATATCTAAGTGGGTTGCTATTCTTTTTAATCTGTCCCATTTTCGTTTTTTTAATGGAATCGCGTTTCTCTTCTTGAAACGCTTTAGCTTCAACGGATTCTTTAATCACGCGCGGTGTCAAGAAGATAAACAGGTTTGTTTTCTTTTGCGATTCACTTTGAAATTTAAAAAGCCATCCCAACAAAGGGATGTCCCCCAAGAGGGGGACTTTGAATTCTGACAATGTGCGATTGTCTTCAAGGAGGCCGCCGATAACCACTGTACTGGCGTCCTGGATGGACACATCCGTCTCAACGGTGCGTTTCAAGGTGGTTGGCTTGAAGTCGGTGGTCGATTCGAGTACGGATAATTCCAGGCTGATGGCCAGCCGCACCGTTCCCTCGTGACCGATCTGGGGCGTAATACTCAAAGTCGTTCCGACGTCCCGATAATCAAACGTGGCGAATGTATCATCCTGGAATGTCGAGGTCCCGGACTGGAAAGGCAAATTCGTGGCGACGGTAATCTTTGCCTCCTCGTTGTCGGTGGTCAATATCTGCGGCGTGGAGACGATTGTCACATCCTGGTTCTCTTTCATTGCCTGAATCAGCGCCGTTAGATTATTGAATTGGACCCCCGCAATTTCTATCGCTTTGGTAAAAACGCCAAGGGAAAACCCGGAGGACAGCACGCCGCTAACGAGGGCCGGCAATGCTGACTGTCCGACCGCATTGACGAATCCCCCACCGACGGCAGCCGGTTTACCGCCGATTTGCGTCTCACCCACTGCAGTCCACTCAACGCCGATACTGAGATCCTCCCGGGCATCCACTTCCATGATCAATGCTTCAATGTATACCATACCCCGGGGCACATCGAGCGCTTGGATAATGCCTTCCAGCTGCTGAAATTCTTCTTCTTTTTCTGCTGTGACAATCAAACTGTTTGTGGCAGGGTATCCGGAAATCTTCAGAGAAGGCGGCAACACCGGTGCTTTACCCTTTGTCGTGTTCTGCGTGCCTTCCTCGACAGGCAACTCACCCAGGGTCTTTACCATCTCCTCGACATCGGCGTTTTTTAAGGCGTAAACACGGATTTTTCCCCTATCGCGTATGACTTTCCGGTCCAGCAGTTCGACGAGGCTTTTGATCCTATGGGTATCGGTTCTATCGGCAATAATGACGAGAATGTTGGCGTGTTCGTCTACGGTGATTGACACTTTTTTGGCCGGTCCCCCTTTTTTTTGCACGGCTGATGGTGACTGGAACACGCTGGTGAGGATAGTCACCAACGCGCGTCCGTCCGAATGATCAAGAGGTATCAGGGTCAATTCACGCCCCGTGTCGTCGATGTCTAATTCCCGTATGATTTTCATCATCCGGCGAATATTGGCGGCTGTGTCGGTGATAAGCAAGACGTTGGCATTCGTAAACGAAGCTATGAATGCAGACCGTGGAAGCATGGGTGTCAGGAGGCGCTGCAGCTGAACGGCGTCCGCATAGACCAAGGGGATGATCTGAGTCAGCGGGATATCCCCCGTCGACCCTGCAACCCGGGAAGACCCGGTTTCGATGGCCATGGTACGGGCATCAGCAGAAGGTACGATCTTTGTCATCTGGCCGGCAACGACTGTACTGAAACCGTTGACCTCCAGGGTGGTTTGAAATACGGCCTCAAGATCGGTCATAGATATCGGGCTTGACGAAAGAATGGTCACGTTTCCTTTAACCCGCGGGTCGACGATGAAATTTCTGCCGGTTAATTCACTAAAAAAGTCAATAAAGACAGTAATATCGACATTAGTGAAATTAATCGAAATGCGCCGGTCATCCATCGGTTTTCGATTGTCGACGTCGCTGGCGCCAATCGTCGGCAGACAGACGAAAGCGGTCAACATCAGGCAAACAAGCAGGCGGGCAGACAATTTCATGGCAGTCAGGTGGTTCAAAGGATAGTTATAGATGGGCACACATCGGGGCTGTATGATTATTTTATGCTGTACTCGATCGTTCGCTGGCGACCACCCCGTTTAAGATTTAATTTAACGTCATCGGCGGACTTGAGGTTTTCATAGAATCCCAGGGCATCGTCTACAGTGGAGATGTCACGCCCATTGACGCCGGTGATAACGTCCCCGTTTCTGAGACCCATCCGCATAAAGATAGAGTTCGGTTTGATGCGGGAGAGCATCATTCCATCCGGTTGTCCCTGGTAGAAATGCGGTCGGATGTTGACTTGATTCATCAATTGGGAGACGTCCTGGATGGCGCTGTCGATTTGGTTGCGCCTGAGTGTAATTTTCTGGACGCTGACCGGCCTCTGTGCCGCCGACCGTCCCGGTACGGGTCGACCAGGAATCGCCCGCGCGGACGCCGAACCCTTCCCGACCGCCTTTTCGATCTCCAAGATTTCGTCCTTGCCTTCAACATTCAATATAATTTTCTCTCTCAGGATTAACTTGACGGTGGCATTTTGAATGCTATCGCCGACACGGAAGAGATTCTGCTCCCTTTTGCCGCCCTCCTCGATGACGGCATACGCTTCCTCGGGAGGTCCGGTGACCGTACCCCATAACTTGAGTTGCAAACTCGTCTGTTCGAGGTCTTCCACGTCCACAGTCTTGGGTGCGGCCTCCACGGTCGCTTTGGTGTCAAAGAGGTTACGGTCGAAAATTGGATTGTATGTTGCCAGCGGCGGTTTCTGGGTTCTTTCAATTTTAGCCGGCGCCATTTGTTCTGTTGGCCCGGTTGGCGACGATTCCAGATGCGTCGACGTCGCCAGGAAAAACGTGCTGACGACAAAATAAACCATGGTCCCGATTATCAATAGGTTTAAAAGTGTAAATAGATGCTTGTACATAGCATTAACCCTTGGTCAAAGCAGTTTGTTTGAATTCCGCCGCGATCCGGCGGCCGCGTTTCGCATCTTGCATCCGGGAGTCTACGAGCACAGCCGCAGTGGTTCGCCCCATGGCGGACCTCACTTTGTTTCCAAACGCAAATCATCGAGCGGACCAGATATCCGGACGGGAATACCACCGCCGGTTTTCAGATCCTCAAGTAGCGATGGCGGGATCTGAAAACCGGAACGCTGAATGAATTTTGTCTGCGGCATAACGGTTCCACTCAAATTGACAGTTGTCAACCGGATGTCATTGCCGATAGACGCATATCCTGAAAGATTGCCTTGTATCTGATCGCCTGTCAATGTCACACGTGATATTTTCAACTGTTGATTTTGAAGAACAGCCTCGGCTTCGACCGTCGTGAAGCTGATTATCTTGAGTGTAAAAAATGGTGTCGCCGGCTCAATCGTTAATTGGGATATCTCAAAATTGACACTCAGCGCCTCCAATCTCCCGTTTCCGGCGGCGTAATTAAGGGTGCCTTGCAGGACACCCTCAACCCGGTTGGGTGATGCATTTTTAAGGAAAGGAATATCGGCCAGTTGAACCCCCGATGCGGCGGCGTTGAGAACCAAGCTCTGGCCGTCGGCAATATCGGCGGTACCCGTGATATGCCCTCGATGGGCGTTCGCTGAAAAAGCAAACACGGATTTTCTGCTGATCAAAGACCGCAAGCGCGGCGTTATCGTCACCTCTTCGGCTTCCAAAAAACGATCGGAAAAATGATCCAGTTCGACGTTGTGAAGTCGAATCTTGTAAGGAAATATCAGCTGCGCCCTGGCTGCTGATAGACGATAATCAGGGTTCACCCTGCTGGCCTGGGCAACGATATAGTTTTTCAGGCTTTGCGACGGAAACAGGTAATAAAGAAAGAATGCTGCGACAACGACAGCGTACAACCCGTATAGAATCAACGTCTTTTTATTCATGCGCCGTTTTTCAATACCGTTTAAGTTATTCTAAAGATTAAATTTACCATTCTCTATCATTTTAGGCAAGCCAGATTCGGTTTCCACTGTGGTCGATGGTCGACAGTTTCTACGAAATCGGTCGGCAAACCCGAGGTATTGACCTTTTTAATATTTTGTGGTTAATAATAAAGTTTATTAAATCAATTGTATTTATGGGTGTAGCGGCAATGACACCCTCGATTAACAATCGCTAATCGGGCCTGCGCCGGTAGTAAACCGCGGGCAACTCCAGCCACTGGCATCATTTCCCGGAGATACATACCCATCAGCGACTTCTTGGACCTCGACCAAATACCCATAGCAGCCATGAAATTGACGCCATGCGATATCATTCCCTGATCGCCGTGGTCGGAATGGCCGGAATGTTTCCCGGCGCTTCCGATCTGCGCGCTTACTGGCAAAATATCGTTTCAAAAACCGCGGCCATGCGGGAAGTACCCCCAGATCGCTGGATTGCCGACCGAGATCGCATGGTCAGCCCGCTACCGGCACCGGATAAGGCTCTGAACAGTCGCTGCTGTACTGTGGACAGACTCGATTTCGACCCTTCGGGCCTGAACCTGGATCCTGGGTTGGCAAACGATCTTGATCCGCTCTATCACATGGTTCTTGACGTCGGTCGCCGATCCGTATCCGAGCCGGCCCAAATCACTTTAAATCGGCGGCGTACCGGCATAGTACTGGCAGCCATTTGCCTTCCGACAGATGCCGCATCGTCCATTACGAGGGAACTATTTCACGCTTTATTCGAAAAGACACTCTTCGGCAAATCCGCCTATCGGTTACCGTATAAAAATGGCAAACTCGCTGCAGGAGTCACTGCTCTACCGGCCGCCATTCTGGCCAGAGCCCTTGGTCTCGGCGGCGGCTCCTATACCCTCGACGCCGCCTGCGCCTCTTCTCTTTATGCCGTCAAACTTGCCTGTGACGAGCTTATCGCCCGACGAGCGGATGCCATGCTGGCCGGCGGGGTCTCGCGCCCGGATTGCCTGTATACGCAAGTCGGGTTCAGCCAGCTTAGAGCCCTTTCCCCCTCTGGTCGATGTGCACCTTTTGACCGCAGGGCCGATGGCCTTGTGGTCGGTGAAGGCGCCGGCATTCTCGTCCTCAAACGGCTCGAGGATGCCATTGCCGCCAATGATCGCATTCACGGCGTCATCCATGGCATCGGCGTGTCCAATGACATGCGTGGCAATCTCCTGGCCCCTGAAAGCAACGGCCAGGTAAGGGCCATGCAGGCGGCCTATGACGCTGCGGGATGGCATCCAACAGACATCGACCTGATCGAATGCCATGGTGCCGGAACACCAATCGGCGATATCACCGAACTCAACAGCCTTTGCACGTTATGGGGTGACACCGGTTGGACGCCCGGCCAATGCGCCATCGGGTCGGTAAAATCGATGATCGGCCACCTGCTCACCGCGGCCGGGGCAGCCGGAATCATCAAGACTTTGCTGGCCCTGAAAGAAAAAACGCTGCCGCCTTCCTTGAATTTCGATCAACCGGCAATGAACAGCCCCCTGACCGGCAGCCCGTTTCGGGTCCAGATCGATCACGCGCATTGGCCGTCTCCCCAGGATCGTTGTCGCCGGGCGGCGGTAAGCGCTTTCGGTTTTGGCGGCATCAACGGTCATCTTCTGCTCGAGGAGTGGGCAGAAGATTCTAAACCGAAAGTCGGCGCTCTGCCAGCGGTAATAAACCCAGACACCGGCGGAGAAGAGACAACCGCATCGACAAAGCCGACAAAACCCCCATCGATAGCCGTGGTCGGCATGGCGGTATCTTTTGGGCCGATGGTCTCCTTGCAGGCGTTTCAGGAAATGATTTTCAACGGTCGCAGCATTATTGGCGATCGACCGAATGGCCGGTGGAAAGGCCTCTCGTCCCTGCTCGATTTATCAGCTGAAAACCTGCCGCGCAGAGGCGGGTTCATGCCTAACCTTCGCATCGGCGTCAACGAGTTTCGAATCCCTCCCAAGGAAATTCCCGATATTCTTCCCCAGCACCTTCTGATGCTGCAAGTGGCTGCCGGCGCCATGGCGGATGCCGGTCTCTCCGAGGTCAGGGACCGCCCCAGAATGGGCGCCGTTATCGGGCTCGACTTTGATTTTGAAGCCAGCACCTATCATTTTCGCTGGTCCCTGCCCGCCCTTGCTCGGAAGTGGCGTCGGCAATATTTCCCCGGTATGGATGAGCAGGCCCTTGATGAGTGGATATCGGCCCTTCAAAATGCCGCCTCACCGCCCCTCAACGCCAGCCGCACTCTCGGCGCCCTCGGTGGCATCATCGCCAGCCGGATTGCCCGGGAATTCAGGTTCGGCGGCGCGAGTTTCGGGGTCTCGGCAGAGGCTGCTTCAGGAAACCGCGCCCTTGAAATCGGTGTCCGATCCCTTCAACGAAAAGAAACCGACGCCGTACTGGTGGGAGCGGTCGATCTTGCCGGTGATATCCGCCAAATCATCACCAGTCGCGAAAGCGGTTTGTTTTCAGCAAAAGGAACGGTAGCACCTTTCGACGCGGAAGCGGACGGTACCCTCCCGGGAGAAGGTGCCGTGGCGCTGGTTCTTAAGAGACATGAGCAGGCTGTTGCCGACGGTGACCGCGTTTACGCACTTGTCAGCGGGATCGGGAATTCCTGCGGCGACCCGGAGGTTGGCACCGGTATCAGTGCCGAGACATTCAGCCTCGCCCTGAAACAGGCCTTGACGGAGGCCGACGCGTCACCGCGCAACATCGAATACGTGGAAACGATTGCCCCGGGGATTCCAAACCGTGACCGCACGATTACCCGGGCGCTAAAGGCTGTGTTTTCCGATGGTAAAAACCCCTGTTCGGTCGGCTCGAGCATTTCGAACCTGGGGCACTCAGGTGCGGCTTCGGGACTGGCGGCCGTCGTTAAAACCGCGCTGAGTCTCTATCAAGAAATTATTCCACCCCTGGCCGGTTACCGATCAGCGGCCAACGATATCCGGCCGGGCCATGATTTCATATTACCCCTGCTTCCGCGGTACTGGTTCCGCAACCGCCAGGACGGGCCGCGCCGGGCCTGCATCGTTGTAGACACTGGCGATGGCAATATCGCCGCTACCGTTTTACAGCAGGCTTCGGACCGATTACCCCGATTGGCCTTGGCTGAACCCATCAAGCGAAAAGAAAAACGGCACCCCTTGGGTCCGGCGGCACTGGGTTTATTCGTCGTTCAGGGCCAAACCCCCCGGACGCTTTTAGCGGCCGTAGAGAAACTCCGCCGCTACGCCGAAAGACAAAATACCGGCCGACTGACCGCCGAAGACGCGGCGCACCGCTGGTTGCACCGTCAACCGCTCGATTCAAAACTGCCGCTGGCTGCGGTTCTGCTGGCACCGGATGTGGCCAACCTTAAAACACTAACAAATGACGCGCGACAGGCCATTGAGGCTGAAATTCCAAGCGATTTCGGTTCCGTCGGCGGGGTCTGTTTTCGACCCACTCCCCTGAATGGCGGAGATCTCGCCTTTGTCTATCCCGGCTCCGGCAACCATTACCCCGATATGGGGCGGGAGATCGCCTTACATTGGCCGGAAGTCATTCGTCAGCTCGATACCGAAACGCTGCATTTAAAATCTCAATTCCGCCCGGACGTATTTATGTCCCGGTCCTATGGTACTGACAGGCCGAAAACCAACCTGCAAAATTTTACCAATGACCCCCTCGATCCCATTATCGGCCCGGTGGCCTTCGGCTGCATGACAACCATGCTGATGCAGTGTTTCAAGGTAATTCCCCAGGCCGTCATCGGTTACAGCCTCGGCGAAGTGACCGGCCTTATTGCCATGAAGGCCTGGCCCGATCGCAACGAGGTCTTTGAAAGGATGCAGGCAACCGATCTCTTTCACAGGCAACTATCCGGTCCATGTTTGGCGGCCCGGCAGGCCTGGAAAATGAGCGCCGGTGAAAAATTCGAATGGCGAACGGCCGTGGTCAATCGGCCGGCGGAAACGATACGCAAGGCCATAGACGGTCTTGCAACAGTGAGGTTATTGATCGTTAATACCCCTGAAGAGTGTGTGGTCGGTGGCGACCAAGACCAGGTCGCCACTCTTATCCGCCGACTCAAATGCCAAGCGATCGATCTGAACGGAGTGATTACCGTACACTGTGATGTCTTGGCTCCGGTGGCCGACCAATACAGGGCGCTGCATGTATTTCCAACGGTTGCGCCCCAGGGGGTTCGTTTCTATAGCTGCTCCAGTGGGCGCGCTTACACACCGACCACCGATAGCGCTGCTGACTCCATTCTATCGCAGGCTCTGCACGGTTTTAAATTCCCACCCACGATCGAGCAGGCGTATGCCGACGGGGTGCGCCTCTTTCTCGAATTGGGCCCCGGTACCTCCTGCAGCCGGATGATTCGGCGTATTCTCGGAGACCGACCCCACCTGAGTTATTCTCTTGACTTGCCGGGTTCCGGCGGAATCGAATCGGTGCTGAAGGGAATCGGCACGCTTATCGCCGAAAGGGTCCCGTTAGACCTGCAATGGCTGTATCCGGAGGTGGACCGCTCACGACCAGGTCCTGCTGCCGGTCAACGGGACATACGCAACATCATTGAAATTCCCATCGGCGGCAAAATTCTCTGCCCGTCATCGCCGGAAGCCACCGACAGTATGCAGTCAACCCCCTCGCCTGAAACCAGAAGTTCGCTGTCTTCCCCCGAACCGGATGAAAAACTTCCGCCATCCGGCGTCAAAGAGCCGGAAATCCTCAAGCCGCAAAAGCCGCCGCAATCGGACAGTCCGATTTTCGATCCTTTGGACGACAAACACCGACCGTCCCCGGTTGTGCCTATAGTGAAAAGCTCGCATGGAAACCTGATCGACGAATTTACCCGGACGATGACGGCCACAGCGGCCGCCCACAGCCAATATCTCGATTTTTCGACCGGTTTATCGCGAAAGTTCGATGAGGCGGTTTCCTATCACTCCCGCTTGGTCGAAGCCCTCTCCCGCAGAAGCGCCTTGCACGAGGGAAATCGTCCGGAACCGATCCATGCACCACGTTACGATACGGCATCATCAATCCCGGTGTCATATGATCGCAAACAGTGTCTCGAATTTGCCATTGGTAAAGTCGCCCGGGTCCTCGGCGCGGACTTTGCACCGGTCGATTCGTATCGAACGCGTGTCCGTCTTCCGGCTGAACCGTTGATGCTGGTTGACCGCATCGTTTCGGTAGAAGGCGTCAAAGGGTCTCTGACATCGGGCCGCTTGGTCACCGAGCACGACGTGCTGACCGGCGCCTGGTATCTCGATGGCGATCGCGCACCGGTCTGTATTGCCGTGGAAGCCGGTCAGGCCGACCTCTTCCTTTGCGCATACCTCGGTATCGACCTGGCGGTAAAAGGTGAACGGGTCTATCGATTGCTGGACGCCAGTGTGGTCTTCCATCGCGAACTCCCCCGTCCGGGAGATACCATCCGCTACGAAATAAAAATCGAAAAATTCATCCGTCAGGGGCAGACTGTCCTTTTTTTCTTCAATTTTGAAGGCTCCATAAACAACCAGCCATTGATCAGCATGACCGATGGGTGTGCCGGCTTTTTCACCGAAGAAGAAATCCAAAACTCGGGGGGAATCATCCCGACGGCCGAGGACCGCGAAACGATGACCGGGAAACGGGATCCCCAATGGACAGAACTCGTTCCCCAGGCAAGGGAGAGCTATACCGAAGACCAAATCGAATGTCTGAGAACGGGTAACCTTTCCGCCTGTTTCGGGCCGGATTTTGACGGTGTCGTACTTTCGCCGTCCCTGAGGCTCCCGAATGGCCGTATGAAGCTGATCGACAGGATCCAGCACCTCGATCCCCACGGCGGTCGCTATGGCCTCGGTTCCATTCGAGCCGAAGCGGACATTCACCCCGATGACTGGTTCCTGACCTGCCATTTCGTTGACGATATGACCATGCCCGGTACGCTGATGTACGAATGCTGCGCACACACACTGAGGGTGTTTCTGCAACGGTTGGGCTGGGTATCTGACCGGACGGACATTCACTACGATACGATCCCGGGTATCAAGAGCGTTCTGCGGTGCCGTGGGCCGGTAACACCCCGGACCCGGCAGGTGATCTACGAGGTCGAACTCAAGGAACTCGGCTATGACCCTGCGCCCTATGCTCTGGCCGATGCGCATATGTATGCCGACGGCCGCTACATCGTGCGTTTTACGGACATGGCGATACGCCTGTCCGGATTGACCCGCGATCTTCTCGAGAATGACTGGAAGGCGAGACGGCCGTCTGTTGCCAGGCCTCCCACCCGGTTGCCAAAGCAGGCACTATACGACCGGCAACGAATTTTGGCTTTTACCACGGGCAAACCGTCTCAAGCATTCGGTGACCGCTACACCGTATTCGATAGCGATCGTTTTATCGCCCGGCTCCCGGCCCCGCCATACGCGTTTCTCGACCGGGTCATCTCCGTCGAGCCCGAGCCCTGGAAATTGAAACCCGGAGGATGGATTGAGGCCGAGTTCGATGTTCGCCCCGATGACTGGTACTTCAGGGCCAACCGATCGGATAATATGCCCTACTGCATCCTCCTGGAAATCGCACTGCAAGCCTGCGGATGGTTGGCAGCCTATGCCGGTTCAGCGCTCAAGAGTTCCAAGGCATTGCGATTCAGAAACCTCGACGGTCAAGCAACCCTGCTCCGGGATATCCCCGCCGCCCATCAGGTACTGAACATCCGCTGCCGTATGACAAAAGTTTCGAGTGTCGGGGACGTTATTATTGAAAGTTTCGATTTCCAGGTGCTGGGACAAGACCAGATGATTTATGAAGGCAACACCGTCTTCGGTTTCTTTACGCCTGAATCCCTGGCCGACCAGAAGGGTATCAACGTCGACAAGGTCCTGCGTGAAAATATCGAATCGGATAGCCGGAATGCCAATCTGGAAATTTCTCTGCCGGACGAAGCGCCGCTGACACCGGATGACACCGACAATCCAAAGGCAGCAAAAGGGTTGTCCCTGCCGGCCAAAGCATTGCGAATGATAGACCGCGTTGAGTTTTGTGACCCTCTCGGCGGACCCAAAGGAATTGGTTATCTGCGTGCCAGCAAAACAATCGATCCGGGGGAATGGTTTTTCAAGGCCCACTTCTATCAGGATCCGGTATGCCCCGGCTCGCTCGGAGTTGAATCGTTTTTACAGTTGCTGAAATATGATGCCATACGACGCTGGGGAAACCTGACCGACGGCCACCGATTCGAACACGTCCACCGGGTCCCTCATACCTGGCAATACCGCGGGCAAATTATCCCACAAAACCATACTGTTAAGGTGGAAGCCTTTATAACGTTTGTTAAAAATCAACCGACACCTGAGCTGCGTGCCGACGGTATATTAACCGTCGATGGCTTGGCCATCTACCACATGAAGGATTATGGTATACGGATCGTCTCGCGGTGAAAATGTCGGCCGATCATCAGATCCTTTCGCTTACGGTCTCTAATGAGTGCCGCCTGCGTAGCGGATGAAGATTTTAAGTATCATTTGTTATATTTAAATATTATTACAGTTATATATATATATTATTATCAACTATTACATTATATTTTGGACCTAATAACATGCGGTTTACCCGTACCAGAATTGATGCCATCGGCTACGAACTTCCGTCCAATGTTGTGACATCCGACGATCTCGAAAATCGCCTGCAACCGCTTTACCAAGCCCTGCGATTCCCAAAAGGACAACTTGAAGCCTTGACCGGTATCCAAGAACGCCGTTTCTGGGATTCCGGATTCAAAATGGCAGAAGGTGCCATTCTGGCGGGCCACAAAGCGCTGCAGGAGACCAGTGTTCCTGTCGAGGAGATCGGCATGCTGATATACGGCGCCGTCTGCCGCGACAATATCGAACCGGCCACCGCCTGCGAGGTTTCCCATGGATTGAATCTTCCGCCACAGGCGCTCGTGTATGACGTTTCAAACGCCTGCTTGGGTGTTCTCAACGGCATGGTCCAGGTCGCCAATGCCATCGAACTCGGACAGATTCGGGCCGGGTTGGTCACGGCATGCGAAACTTCACGGGAAATCGTCGAAATGACCATAAAACGTTTGAACGAGACCCGCGAGATGGGGTTTTTCACGAAAAATATCGCCACCCTGACTGGCGGGTCCGGGGCCGTGGCGGTTCTGTTGTGTGACGCATCGCTTTCCCCCAGCGGACACCGGTTGCTCGGGGGAACTGTTCGTCATGCCAACCAATACCACAAACTCTGCATGTGGGGCACGGATACAGAGATGTCACCCGACGGCCGGCATTTCATTGAAACCAATTCCATGGGCATCCTTAGCAACGGGGTTCGATTGGGGGCCGAAACGTTCAGGGCACTCAAAAATGAACTCGAATGGCGTGCAGATGACCCCGACTGGATCGTCTGTCATCAAGTGGGCGAAACCCATCAGAGAAACATTTTAAAATCGATCGGCATTTCCGTCGAAAAAGACTTTACCACCTTCCGTTATCTCGGAAACATCGGCTCGGTTTCGCTACCGATCACCGCTGGCATTGCAAAAACCAGGGACAGGTTCAATCCTGGCGACAAGGTCGGCTTTCTCGGCATCGGCAGCGGACTGAACTGCCTGATGATCGGCATAGAATGGTGAAGGCAAACAACTGACAAGTTATATGGTTATGTATAAAAACAAACCCGTCGATCGTTCCCGATGGCATCAACTGTATCCGTTTTCCTCGCATTTCGTAAACCGGAATGGGCTCAAATATCACTATCTGGACCAAGGATCCGGTGACCCGATCGTCATGATTCACGGTAATCCCACCTGGTCGTTTTTCTTTCGCGAACTGGTCAAGGGGCTCTCGCGCCGTTATCGCACCATTGCGCCGGATCACATCGGTTGCGGTCTATCAGATAAACCCGGAATCGACCGGTATGACTATCGGCTCCAAAGCCGTGTCGATGACTTGGATCGGTTTATCGCGAAAATGGGCCTCAAGAAAAAACTGACCCTGGTGCTCCACGACTGGGGCGGGATGATCGGGTTGGCTGTAGCGCTGCGCCGGATAGAAATGATCGGACGGCTCGTTATTTTAAATACGGCCGCTTTCTTGCCGCCACGGGGAAAACGCCTCCCCCTGCGGTTACAGTTGATCCGAAACATCGATTTTTTAGCCAAACCGGCTGTTTTGGGTGGTAACCTGTTCGTTCAGGGCGCCCTGCTGATGGCACCGCAAAGACGACTCGACCCAGCGGTGCGTGCCGGTCTGGCAGCGCCTTATAACTGCTGGAACAATCGCCGGGCCACCCTTATGTTTGTGCGCGACATCCCGCTGTCGACAGCCGACCCGAGCTATGCCTTGGTAAAACATGTGGATGAAAATCTTCACAAATTAAAGAACCTGCCGATGCTAATCTGTTGGGGGGCGCATGATTTCGTATTTGATAGCGACTATCTGTCTGAATGGCGGCGCCGGTTTTCCGGGGCTGAAGTCCATTTGTTTCCCGATGCCGGTCACTATATCCTGGAAGACGTGCCGCAGCAGATTCTGACCCTGGTCGATCGATTCTTGCAAAGCCACCCGCTCTGAATTAAGGGTGGTCATTCAGTTCCCACGGCAGTATAGTGGTTGTCAAAAAAACGTTCCGTTTATACTACCCTTCCCTATTGCAGAATTTATTATTTGAAAGCCGTTTAAACGCCAACTCATATGTAGAAAAAAACTGTCGCGGTTGAAAGCATCAGCGATCGATACCAGTAAATGTCAATGTCACCAATAAAATTAATATCCCCCGATGAGCCTGCCGCGCCGAGCAACCTTTTCAACGTGGCGTCATCTCTGAAGCGGATGGCGCGGATTCAACCCTACAAGCGCGCTGTACTTTACCCGCACGGTCATGATGCGTATGGCCGGTTATCCTACTCTCATTTGACATTCCAGCAATTGGATCGTGACTCTGACCATCTGGCATGGGGGCTTGAAAACGTTGGGATCGTGCGCGGGACGCGTACCATTATGATGGTCAAACCCAGTTTGGATTTTTTCGTTCTGACCTTTGCGCTGTTCAAAACCGGCGCCGTGCCTGTCGTTGTCGATCCGGGAATGGGCCTCAAGCGTATGGTCGGCTGTTTCAAACAATCAGGCCCCACGGCCTTTATCGGTATTCCCAAGGCCCATATTCTGCGGGCCCTGTACCCCCGGTTTTTCAGATCTATCAAAACCTGGATTGTCGCCGGACGGAGGCGATTTTGGAATCATCACAGCCTGACGGAACTTCGCCACCTTCGGATGGATCCCTACCCTCTGGCACAAACGCGACGCGACGAAACGGCAGCCATCCTGTTTACCACCGGTAGTACCGGCCCGGCCAAGGGGGTCGTATACACCCACGGGGTGTTTGCGACTCAAATAGACACGATCAGGAGTCATTATGGAATTGCTACCGATGAAATCGATCTGCCCACCTTCCCCTTGTTTGCCCTGTTTGATCCAGCGCTCGGCATGACGGCTGTCATTCCCGATATGGACCCGACCCGACCGGCTCATGTCGATCCAGTGAATATTATCGAGGCTGTAGAATCGAACGGTGTGACCAATATGTTCGCATCACCCGCCCTCCTCCACAGAGTCGGTCGATATGGAAAGGAAAACGGCGTCAAACTGCCATCCCTCAGACGGGTCATCTCCGCCGGAGCCCCGATAATGCCGGCCAACATCGAGCAGTTTTCGACACTGATTTGCGGCAATGCCGAGATCCATACCGGCTACGGTGCGACTGAAGCCATGCCGGTGTCTTCGATCACGGGTCGTGAAATTCTTGCCGAAACACGAACGTTGAGCGAACAGGGACGCGGGGTTTGCGTCGGCCGCCCCCTTGACACAATCGAAGTGCGCATCATCGCCATTAGCGATCATGCCCTCGGCAGCTGGTCCGATGCCGAACTCGTCGAGAACGGTGCCGTGGGTGAAATCACCGTCAAAGGCGACCAAGTGACCCGTCAATATTTCGACCGCCCGGACGCCGATGCTTTAGCAAAGATAAGGGATGGCGAAACATTCTGGCACCGTATGGGAGATTTGGGCCGTATCGATGAACAAGGCAGAATTTGGTTCTACGGCCGCAAAAGCCAGCGGGTCATCACCGATGGGGGAACCCTGTTCACCATCCCCTGCGAAGCCATTTTCAACAATCATCCTGGCGTGTACCGCAGTGCTCTCGTAGGTGTCGGCCGAGCGCCCCGACAGGAACCGGTCATGTGTATCGAGCTCGAACCGGACGCAAGGAGAAAAAATCGAAATCAGATCACGCGTGAGCTTATTACGCTTGCCCGCAGTAGCCATATCACCCGAACGATTGAAAACATACTCTATCCCACCGAATTTCCGGTGGATATCCGCCATAACGCCAAGATATTCCGTGAGAAGCTTGCGCGGTGGGCGCAAACGCAGCTTGCGTGATGCCGTTTTGCTTCGGTCTGAAGGTTAAATCTTGTCATGACGACCCGTAAAATACCGACAGCTCTCGTTACCGGCGGCGGTGGTTTTCTCGGACATGCCGTCGTCAGGAGACTTCTGGCAGAGGGGGCGCAGGTGCGCAGCTTCTCACGCCACTTTCATCCGGCCCTTAACAGGACGGGTGTTGAACAATATCAGGGGGACATCAGTGACTTTGGCGCCGTTGCCGCCGCCTGCAAAGACATTGACACCGTCTATCACGTGGCGGCAAAAACCGGTGTCTGGGGACGCGACTCCGATTACTATGAGACCAACGTCATTGGAACGCAAAACATCATCGCTGCATGCAAAGCCGTCGGTACCGCTGCCCTGGTATATACCTCCTCTCCCAGCGTCGTTTTTAACGGGAGCGATATGGAAGGGGTCGATGAATCGGTGCCGTACCCGGTACGCTATCGATCCCCCTACCCCCGCACCAAGGCGCTGGCCGAACAGGCCGTTGTCAGGGCCTCCTCGGAGGGTGTTAGAACCATTATTCTGCGCCCGCATCTGATCTGGGGACCGGGAGATAACCATCTCGTTCCACGAATTATTGAACGGGCCCGCCGGCTGCGGCGGATTGGGGACGGTCGCAATCTGGTCGACACGGTTTATATCGACAATGCCGCCGAAGCTCACCTTCTCGCAGCAGTGGCCCTGAAATCACGACCCGAACTTTCCGGCCGTATTTACTTCATCAGCCAGGGCGAACCGATTCCCCTCTGGGACATGGTGAACGCTATTTTAAAGGCCGGCGGCCACAAACCGGTACAAAAATCCATTTCTTTAAATAAGGCCATGGTGATCGGAACCGTGCTCGAATGGGTTCATCGCACCCTGCGCCTCAATGGGGAACCGCAAATGACGCGGTTCGTCGCCGAGGAGCTGGCCTCGGCCCACTGGTTCGATATCGGCGCCGCCTGTAAAGATCTCGGTTACCGCCCCAAGGTATCCACGACGGTCGGCTTGCAACGTCTGAAAGAGTGGCTTGAAAATGAGCACAAAACGGTGTAACCACACACGGGAAAAGGATACTCTCTATTATGGAAGGAGCCGACATGAAGCTGACCGACATTTTACCGCTTGAGAAATGGGTCGAACTTGAAAATGATATCCACAATCGGTACGGCATGGATGTCAATGTCTTCAACACCGATGGCGTTCGTATCTCCGAGTTCAAGCAGTGGGTGAATAAGCTGTGCCCGGCCGTAAAAGCGACTGACAAGGGGCAAAGCTTTATCTGTGCAGTGGCCCACATGAACATTGCCACCCAGGCCAAACAGACCCGGAAGCCAGTGGTTGAGGAATGCGATGCCGGGTTGGTCAAGATCGTCGTACCTATCTTTTTTGATGATACCTTTATTGGCGCCGTCGGCGCCTGCGGCCTTTTACTGGACGATGGCGAAGCGGATACATTTCTGATCAACAAAATTACCGAAATCGATGAGGAAACCGCGGCGCGTCTCTCGGCCGACATCGGCACGATCTCCAGCGAAAAGGCCGACGCCCTCACCAGCGATGTGATCCATCGCATCGAAGGGATCGTCACAGCTTATAAAAAATCGAATAAATAATATTCATCGGTAATCCCCCAGCTTTGATGTGGAGACTCCCAGAGTTTGACAATTCCATGAGTTACCAACGACCGGAGACGATGATTATTATATAAATTTAACAACAGTGGATTAGACAACGATGCCAGCGCACAAAGAATAGTCAGTATGACGCAATCTTACCATTGGGTTTTTCAGCGGGAGATTTTCACCAATGCAATCTGACAGCCAAGTGTTAATCGTCGGCGGCGGTATCGCCGGACTTGCGGCAGCCCTCGGTCTGTCGCACCTGAAAATTCGATCGGTTATCGTCGAGCAATCCGACCGGTTGGGCGGATTCGCCGCTCAGTATACCTGCAAGGCCACCGATGCCTGTGTTAAATGCGGGGCCTGCATCGTGTCAGAAAAAATCGGGCAGGTTATCGAAGATCCACAAATAGAAGTGCATACCAACAGCCGGATCGACCGGGTTGAAAAACCAGATAATTTTCGGGCATCCATCTCGCAATCTCCCTCAACAGCAGAGTCGCATGACTTTGATTGCGAGGCCCAGGCGGTCATCATTGCTTCCGGCTTCAGCCCTTTCGACCCACAGCGCATGCCCTACGGGTACAAAAAACTGCCGAACGTCGTCACGAACCTCGACCTGGAGAGGATGCTGAGGCAAAGCA
Organism: uncultured delta proteobacterium; assembly: GCA_963848135.1. GTDB lineage: Bacteria > Desulfobacterota > Desulfobacteria > Desulfobacterales > SG8-13 > JARFQH01. The sequence goes on along the minus strand of CAWKCK010000002.1, from coordinate 83,288 downwards.
GCATTCCCGAATGCCCCTCGGACGGTCGCACCCCGGCCCGTATGGCATTTGTCCAGTGTGTGGGAAGTCGGGATGCCAAACTTGGCCACCCGTGGTGTTCTAAGGTGTGCTGTGCATCCGCCCTGCGCATGGCCCGCCTTATAAAAATGAGGTGCCCGGAAACCGAGATTGCCTTTTTTTACATCGACGTGCAAACCTTCGGTAAAACCTTTCAGCAGTTCTACGACGATGTTAAAAATGAAATCCGTATGATCCGTGCGATTCCGGGCGAGGTCTACCGCACACCTGAAGATCGTCTTAAGGTTGTTTTTTACGACACAGGCGCCGCTGAAAGCCGCGAGGAACTTTTCGATATGCTGGTACTTTCCATCGGAATCACGCCTTCAGCGGAGAGCCGTGATATGGCGGCCATGTTCGGACTCGCAACTGTGGAATCCGACTTCATACCATCCAACGATAAAGATGCCGCCATAACCGATGGCGGTATTTTCACTGCCGGAACCGTTGGCGGTCCCATGAGCATTGCCGAGTCCATTGCCTCGGCCGACCGGGCGGCATTGGCAGCTGCCATGTTCCTGAAAGCAGCGGTCAAGCAGTAACGTCAAAATTGAGTAAATGAATGCAGAGGTGTTAACTTGGCACTCCCAACATTGATAATCGGCAGCGGCATCTGCGCCTTGACGGTGTCCCGACAACTCGTGACCCAGGGATGCAGCGTCATTCTGGCCCACACAGATGGGGCGCAGGACGAATTTGTAAAACTGAATCGGGCTCAACCGCAAACGGTTGCTGCTGCGTCTATAGAAGTGCTCACTGGTGCGCGGTTGAATGACTGCAAAGGGTTCGTCGGACAATTCGCAGTCGCATTCGACCAAAGCGGCGAAAAAATACATCGCCAGGTGGCGAGTATCGTCATCGCTGTAGAAAATCGCCGGAAAGAAAATATAGAAGACTACGCCCTTCAGGCGGGCCCGTCCGTCCGCACACTTTCCGATTTCGCCATAGACCTCCAAAATGATGCCGGTACTTTTGAAAATAAGCAAATCGTCTTTCTGAACGGTATCACCCGTGAGAGCGAGCCGGTTATCGCTGCTGAAATCATGCACTACGCCCAAACACTGCAAACTCTCCCCGGTACCCGGACCCATGTCCTTACCGGCAACCTGAAGGTCGCCGGTAGCGGGCTTGAAGCGCTTTATTGCCAGGCCAAGGCTTCCGGCGCGCTTTTTTTCAAGTTTACCGACGCGTTGCCAACTCTCCACCAGATTGAAAACAACGGCTGGGAAGTTGAATTCCGGGATGAAATCACCGATCATATCTACCGCGCCGTACCGGATATTATCGTCGTGGACGAAACCATTGTCCCGTCCGCTTACCTGGCCAACCTGGCCGAAATATTAAGAATCGACACCGATTCGGCCGGTTTTTTGCAAACAGAGAACGTTCATCGCCTACCGGTAAACACCAACCGCCGAGGGATACTGGCGGTGGGTCCGGCCAGGGCGGTCCTTTCGGTAGACGATTACGTTACGGAGGCGGCCTGCGCCGCCCTAGCGGTTCTCGGTCTGGACAACACGACGCTGCAACACACGGTTGTAACGGCTGAAATTAACACCGGTCAATGCATCCGTTGCCTTACATGCTACCGGTTGTGTCCCCATCGAGCAATAAAGCGAGGCAAACGGATCGAGATCACAGCCGACGCCTGTGCCGGCTGCGGCATATGTTTCGCCGAATGCCCCCGTAAGGCCATCCGGCTGGGGGATCTCGATGCCGAGGTCGGGAATCACATTAGGGGTGCCGGCATCCGTCAAACAACGGATACCGATCCGGCGATTGTGGCTTTCTGTTGCAGCCGGTCTGCCGCACAGGCGAGCCGCCTGGCTGTCGAATCCGGCCATCAGATACCGGCCAATCTGAAAGTGGTGACAGTCCCCTGCGCCGGCGCCCTGTCCACCGAATTTATTCTCGAGGCGTTTTGTCACGGCGCCGCAGGCGTTCTGGTCCTCACTTGCCACGACGGCAATTGCCATTCCGAAACCGGTAACCAGCATGCCCACAGGCGTGTCGAACATCTGACCGTTCTTCTCGACAGCATCGGCCGCGGTGGTAACTGTCTGGCCATCAGCACACTTGCAGCCAACATGGAAACCGAATTCGGACAAATCATACGGGGCTTTTCCCAAAAATTGCATGAAATGGAAAAACCCTAAGAACGAAAGAATTAATCCACGACCAGAGGTGATAGATGAGCGACAAACCGAAAACCCCGATCGATATAGAGGCTCTCGACTGCGAGCGTTTCGAGTCATGGCCGTATTCACAGGATGTCTGCCTGACATGTGGCCTGTGCGCCAGCGCCTGCCCCGCATCGGGTATAGACGGATTCGATCCGCGTAAAATCGTCCGCCTGACCGCCCTGGGCGCAGAAAATGAAATCGTCGCGGCGCGATGGCCCTGGATCTGCACCATGTGCGCCAAATGTGAATATCTTTGCCCAATGGAAATCGACATCCCGAACATCATGCGCGGTATCCGTTCCCTCAGGGATCGGGAACACGTACCGGGCATACTGCACAAGGGCGTCGATGCCGCCATGCGGACCGGCAACAACCTCGGACTGCCCCAAGATGATTTTATTTTTATCGTTCAGGACGTGGCCGAAGAATTGGCCGAAGAACCGGGATTTGAAACATTTGAGGTGCCGATCGATAAGAAAGGCGCCAATATTTTGTCTACGATTCACAACAAGCTGGTGAATACACACACTGAAGACCTCAAACACTGGTGGAAGATCTTCCATGCCGCCGGTGAAGACTGGACCATCACCTCCAATGCCTGGGAAGGAACCAGTTGGGGATTCTTCACCGGTGACGATACCGCCATGAAAACAATGGCGGGACGAATTGTCGAGCAGCTTGAAACCCTGGAAATAAAAAATCTTATGTGGCCGGAATGAGGTCACGCCTACCTTTCGACCAGGTCTGGTCTCGAAAAATGGTACCCTGAGATTTTAAATAAAATCGGCACATACACCGTGTTCGATTTGCTCATTAACTATATCAAAGAGGGCCGCATCAAATTGGATAAATCCCGTTTCAATGCCCTCGCCACCTATCACGACCCCTGCAATTACTGCCGCAAAGCCGAAAAGCTGTTCGGGCACGGATTCTATAATGAACCAAGATGGGTCATGGATCAGTGTCTCGAGAACTGGCAAGACCTTTACCCCAGCAGGGAGCACCAGATCTGCTGCGGCGGTGGCGGCGGCGCGCTGACAACAGGATACAACGATGAACGGATTTTCTACGGCCGCAGAAAAATGGAACAGATCAAGGCGACCGGAGCGTCAATGATCGTGGTCCCCTGCCACAGTTGTCACGGGCAGATCAACAATATAAAGGAAAACTACGGCATGAAAAACCTCGAGGTCAAATACCTCTGGGAACTTGTCGCAGACTGCCTGATCTTATGACCCTACTCGCCCATTTTATCGAAGCAGAGAATGGCGATAAATAGAAACACTGTCGGTAAAGAACCCTGGCATTCCGTGCCGGTAACAGCAGGAGTGATTGAATGAACAAGGTCATGATTTCGGTTTTGGGCCCTGACCGACCGGGCATCATCGCCGCGGTATCCAAGATGTTGGTCGAAAAAGACGGCAACATCGAAAATGTCAGCCAGACCATACTCCAATCTGAATTCAGCGGTATCTTTATCGTGGCCCTGCCACCCCAATTGTCCATCGATGAACTGGCAGATTATTTGAAAGAAGGGCTGGCCCCCTTGAACCACCATGTTTTTGTCAAACCCCTCGAACCCGGCAGGGTCTTCTTCACGATGGAGAGAAGCGAAGCCTTTGTCATCACCACCCGGGGGCCTGACCGCAAAGGGTTGGTTGCCGCTGTTACGGAGATCATTGCCCGCTATGGTGTCAACGTAACCAATCTCCAGGCTGTTTTCAAAGGCGGTGAAGACCCCAACAACAACATCATGATCTATGAGGTCGACGTGCCCGCCGAAATCGACCAGCAAGGCTTTTATAGTGATCTGCGAAGCAAAGCAGAAGAACTTAATTTGCAGATCAGCATTCAGCATCGCAATATTTTCGAGGCCATACATCGAATCTAATTGATTATTCATAAAATGCCCGGGATTGTCGACAAAAACGCTCATCACACTATTGGAAACAGAAAATGCTAACTGAAAGAGAAATCCTCTCAACGCTCGAAATGGTGCAGAATGAACACCTCGATGTCCGGACTGTCACCATGGGCATCAATTTGCTCGACTGCGCCAGCCATGATCTCAACCGTTTCAAAGATAACATCATGTTCAAAATAAAAGATCTGGCCGGCCATCTGGTTAGAGCGTGCAACCATGTCGGTGACAAATACGGCATTCCGGTGGTTAACAAACGAATCTCCGTAAGCCCGATAGCGGTCGCTGCCGCGCCGTTTTCCTCTTCTCAGATGATTGACGTCGCCCGTACTCTCAATCAAGCAGCCAAGGAGGTTAACGTCGATTTCATCGGCGGTTTTACCGCCCTTGTCGAAAAGGGGATTGCCAAAGGTGATCGGGCCCTCATCGATGCCATTCCAGAGGCCCTGGCCGAAACTGATCGGGTGTGTGCGTCGATCAACGTTGCGTCCACTCGCGCCGGAATAAACATGGACGCCGTATACCTAATGGGTCAAAAGATCAAACGGGCCGCCAGTCTGACGGCCAGAGATGATGGTATCGCCTGTGCGAAACTTTGCGTATTCGCAAATATTCCCCAGGATATCCCCTTTATGGCCGGCGCCTATCTGGGTATCGGTGAAGCCGATGCCGTCATCAACGTCGGCGTCAGCGGACCGGGTGTGGTTAAAAAGGCTATCGACCGTGCATTATCCACCGAGACCCATATGGACCTCGGTCAGATATCAGAGCTCATCAAACACACGGCATATAAGGTTACTCGTGTCGGGGAACTCATCGGCCGCGAGGTCGCCGACAGTCTCAACATCCGTTTCGGTGTGGTTGATCTGTCCTTGGCACCAACGCCGAATGTCGGCGATAGCGTAGGAGAAATTTTCCAAAGCCTCGGTCTGTTCAGCATCGGGGTTCCCGGTACGACCGCCGCCTTGGCGCTGATCAACGACGCTGTCAAAAAAGGCGGCGCATTCGCCAGCTCCAATGTCGGCGGTCTCAGCGGCGCGTTCATTCCGGTCAGCGAAGACCTGAACATTTCCGAGGCAGCGGCCAACGGACATTTGACCCTTGAAAAACTCGAGGCCATAACGAGTGTCTGTTCTGTTGGACTCGATATGGTCGCGCTCCCCGGAGATATAACCGAAGATACCCTTGCGGCCATCATCGCCGATGAAATGGCCATCGGTGTTATCAACCGGAAGACCACTGCGACGCGCCTGATCCCCGTACCCGGTAAAAAACCCGGCGACACGGCACGTTTTGGCGGTCTTCTCGGCCAATCAGTAATCCTGCCGGTGAAAAATCCCCCGGGTCCCAATCGGTTTATTCGGCTCGGCGGCCGGATACCAGCGCCGATTCAGAGCCTGGTGAACTGATCATCTTTATGACACCATTTTTAAGCGTGCAATTTGCAAACACCACCTTGATGTGTTAATTGATTTCCATTCTCATCGTTCATGGGGAATCCCCGGTGGAAAAGGCCTTGGCCCGTATGTTACATGACAAACTTTCAGCGCGGCCTCATATTGACATTATTAAAAACCGTCGCGCGGCGCGTTGATATCTACCCGGGGATAACGAACGGTAATTCTTGCCTGAATCGAAGGTTTCAAATCGCACTGTCGTCGACGGCTGCCAACCCACCGAAGACTCATGTTGCATCTGCGTCGATCCTTGCCATGCACTACGCTGGACGTCATATTCGTATTTCGGGTGTCAGATCGATGATGCCACGGTTCGTGGTTGACATACTTAAATATCTTGCGGTTGTGGGATCTATAACCTGGCTGATTCTGCGCGGCGCTGAATCATTGGGCTACAATTGGCAGTGGTATCGCGTCCCGGCTTATCTGTATTCCATCAGCGACGGTCATCTGATTGCCGGACCGTTGATTGACGGCCTCAAGATCACGCTGCAAATTTCGGGGATCAGCCTCGCACTCGCATTCGCCTTCGGCATGATCACCGCCCTCTTCCGTCTGTCGCATTCATTTGTCGCCAGAGGCCTTGCCAGAGGCTATTTGGAATTGATGCGCAACACTCCGCTTCTGGTGCAACTATTTCTGATATATTTCGTCCTGGCACCCGTGCTCGACATCAGCGCATTTGTATCAGCCGTGTTGGCACTGAGTCTTTTCGAAGGCGCCTACGCATCCGAAATCTTCCGTGCCGGCATTCTATCCATACCTAAGGAGCAATGGGAAGCCGCTTACAGCATTGGGTTCAATTCGTGGAAAACCTACCGGCTGGTGATCCTTCCCCAAGCCATTCGAAAAATCCTGCCACCCCTTACGAGTCAGGCCGTTTCGCTCATCAAAGATTCGGCGCTGGTCAGCACGATTGCGATCTATGATCTCACCATGCAAGGCCAAATCATAATTTCACAAACTTTTTTGGTTTTTGAATTGTGGTTCACGATCGCCGTCATTTACCTATCGATTACGATGACGCTCTCTCTCGCCGTTTACTACCTCGAGCATCGCTTCAGGCTCATAGAGTAAGGGTGATAACAGTACGACGGTCATCGCCCGACAGGTAGGACAACGAAAATGTTTTTTTTGTTCGACCCCAAAATATTTTAAGGAGAAAGAATATGATTCGACAGAAAGGCTTACTATCTGTAGCAATGATCGTGATTGCGCTGACAACAACCGTCGGATCCGCACTGGCCGGAAACGTCCAAAAAGAGCTGACAAGCGAAAGCACCATTGAACAGGTTCTCCAACGGGGTGTTTTACGCGTGGGCATGTCGACCTTTGTCCCTTGGGCGATGAAGGACAAAACGGGCAAACTCATCGGGTTTGAAATCGATGTGGCCACACGCCTTGCGGAAGACACCGGCGTGAAGGTCGAGTATATACCGACCAAATGGGCTGGCATCATCCCGGCGTTATTGACGGGAAAATTCGATGTCATTATTGGCGGGATGGGGATTCTACCGCGACGTAACCTGAAGGTCAACTTCACCATACCCTACGATTACAGCGGAATGTCTATCGTTGCGCATAAAAAACGGGCTGCCGGTTACAGCAAGCTTCAAGACTTCAACCGGTCAAATGTAACAATCGCCGCTCGCCTCGGTTCCACGGCCGAGGTGGCCGCAAGAAAATACTTACCGCAGGCGAAATTGAAACTTTTTAACGACGAATCGCAAGTCATTCAGGAAGTTCGCAGCGGCCGGGTTCACGCATTGGTGGCATCCGCACCCCTGCCGGGATTTTTGGCCATAGAAAACCAGGACATTCTCTATTTACCCCTTCAAGGTACCTTCACCAAAGAGCCTATCGGGTTTGCGGTGCGAAAAGGCGATGTCGATACGTTGAACTACTTCAATAATTGGATTCGTGTCGTCGACGCGGAGGGCTGGTTGAAGGAGCGCAAACATTATTGGTTCGGCACAAAGGAATGGGAGAGCGCGCTGAAGTAACTTTATTGCAGGAAAACCCACACGGATCTTTACACCAAAGCTTATCGGGATTGCATAGCAAACGAATCAAAATAACACTTCTTGACGGTGCTGTCATTCTCATCGCAGCGGTTGTTGCTGCCTACCTGGTATACAGAATAGAAGCAGAGTTGAATTATACCTGGAATTGGGGTGCGATTCCGCAATATCTTTTCCGGTTCGATCCCCAGGCAGACCGTTGGGTACCGAACGTCCTTATCACGGGTCTGATGATGACGATCCGGTTGAGTTTCTGGGCGACAGTTCTGGCAACGATTATTGGGGCGTTGATGGGGCTTTTCCGGGTGAGTGCCAGCCTATTCAAGCGGCTCATCGGCAGCACTTACGTCGAAATCATCCGTAATCTGCCACCGCTGGTCCTGGTCTTTATCTTCTACTACTTTATCGGCGACCAGATTCTTCCTGCTATCGGTATCGACCGCGCGTTGTCCACCATGTCGGGCTTCCCCCGGGGGCTGATAGAAGCGCTGTTTGCCCCGTCGGCGTTGTTTCCCGCTTTTGTAGCGGCCTTGCTGACCCTTGCGATATTCGAGGGAGCCTACATTACTGAGATCGTGCGAGCCGGGATTCAATCCATCGAGAAAGGCCAGTGGGAAGCTGCTGATGCCTTAGGTTTTTCAAATTCACAGCGGATGCGGCATATCATTCTCCCCCAGGCGGTAAAACAGATTCTCCCGCCACTCACTGGCCAGTTCATATCGACGATTAAAGATTCGGCGATCGTGTCGGTCATTTCGATTCAGGAGTTGACATTCCAGGGAATGGAACTGATGGCCACAACTTATATGACTTTCGAGATCTGGATAACGATCACCGTTTTGTATTTGCTGTTGACTCTTACCTGTTCTCTATTGGTCGAACGACTCGAAATCCACTTGCGACGGGGGGGCCATGCAGCGGCGCATTGAGAATACGGTGACAAGCAGTAACGCCTTCGCGGGTTTTACAGGGTGTTGAAAAAAGTCATGCGCGCCGGCAAGACAAGGCAAAAGCTGACGAAATAGCGGAGTTTATGTGTGATAAATGAGCATTTTCTTTGAAGCGGGGGTAGGGCCCCCCGGTTCAGCCATTGACGACGTATTGTCAAGCGCAATCGTTTCTCAACAACTCGTTAAGACGCTATAAACGGCTATGGCGGCTTATTTTACGGTCAATACCGGACAAGGGGCCTTGATAATGACATACTGCGCTGTCGAACCCATAATTATCTTACCCACTTTGGACCGTCTCTTCACGCCGACAACGATCAAATCGACACTGTTGTCACCCGCAAACTTGACAATATCTTCTCCAGCCGACAGCCCCCGAATCAGCAGGTGGGTGGCACAATCGATCTTGTTTTTCTCGAGAATCGATTGAGCGTATTCCAGCCAATTTTCAGCTTGTAAAACGATATCTTGCTCCCCTTCGGTGGCTTTGGCCATGGAGGTCACCACATCCACTTTTGCACCTAACGCCGCGGCAAACCTTTTGGTCAATTTCAATGCCTCCTTGGCAGCATTCGAGCCGTCGTATCCAACCAGAATCCTCATTTATTCACTCTCCTCATGTCTTAGACGGTCGCTTGATGGGCGGTGATTTCTTCCAAAACTTTTTTCGCCGGGTCCGATCCTAGTTCGATGGCACGTGTGGCGTGCTCTCTGGCAGTCTCGAAAAATTTCAGACGGCACGATACGACTGCAAGATAGTAATAGCCCCGGGGGTCGTCGGGCAGTAAGTGGGTCACTTTTGTGAAATGCTTGATCGCTTTAAGAAATTCGTTGTTATCGATGGCCTTCTGGCCAAGGTTGAACAGGTTATTAATTCTTCCGGATTCACTCGGTGCGTTCATGCCGGTACCGCCAATTTCGGAAGCGTGGTCAGCGATGTCATCCGATCCCTCAGATCCAGAGGATGGTGAACGCTGTAACGCACTAATTTTCAATTCCTCGAGTGACGGTTTGTCCTCCGGCAGTGGGTTTTGAGTCGGTTCACTGTCGTTTGCCGGGGCCATGGCCGAGTTAAAAACAATCACATCGTCCTTGGTACCGAAGGAATTCTCTTCAGCTGCCTCGGCAATCAGTGACGGACTAATGTCACCATCCAGTTCGTCGGCATCCCAAATCGATGCAGTATCGTCCTCTCCAGCGGGGTTTCCGACTTCAGTGATGGGAAAGTTGAGGCTGTCACTGAGTAGTTTGTTGAAGGGATCTTCTCCTGATTGTCGGTGGTTTGTAGATTCTTCCAGAGAAAGCTTCGATTCGATTTTATCGATGATCTTCTGAGATGATTTGGCCCCCAACTGGAGCGCGCGGTTCGCGCAGTCCGATGCCTTATCGTATTCGCGGCATCTGTAATACAGGATGGCCAGATTGTAGTGTCCCTTTGGCTCGTCAGGCAATTGCTCAACGTAGTTTTCAAAACATGCAATCGCCTCGGGATAGTCTTTTTGCCGGGATGCCACCATGGCCAAAGAAAAATGCCGGCTGGCGGGAATCGTTTCTTCGGACGACTCTACGACATCATCACCCGCTGCAGTTTCAGATGCAGAATTATCCGAAAAATTATCGCCTTCCGAGAGTAATGGTTCTATGGTCTCTTCCGGCGATGCTGTATTTATTTCCTCTAATTCAGGGTCTTTTGGCGGAGGTTCAAAAAGGTTCTCTTCCTGGTCATTCATACCGGCAGGATATATAGTGGTTGGTTGTACCTCAACCTGTGGTTGAATTTCTTGTACGTCAGAGACAATATTGCCAGCAGCGGTATTATCATTGGTTTTTGTCCGACCCTGTTCATTTTCATCCAGTGTTTCGACAGCATCGTCAGTCAGGCTCTCGATCGGATCGGGCAGGTATTCTGCCAGGGCATCGTAGCCGACATCATAGAGTGGATAGCCAGAGTTTGTATCAGCGCCAGAGTCTTCATGCGCTGCGCCCTCACTGCCCGCACCTTCCGACGCCCATACGCTTGACGCTTCTACTTCTATATCCTGTTGAACCGACGCGCTTATTGGAACAGCCATCTCCGGCTGCACATCGTCGGCTTTTTCAATTCCCGGCAATTTTATATCCGTTATCGGCACCACTGGATCATTGGATTGGTTGCCGTTCGTTGCGATGTCTTCACCGAGCATTTCTCCTGTCCCGGCGATCTCAGGCAATCCTGATTCCCCTGAATTATCTTCCACGGGTGACACCAGGTCATACGGTTCATCGTCCGTGTCATCTTCTATTTCACTCTTTGAAAAGTCAATATTGAAATGCGGTAGAATGTCCGGTTCATAAACCACCGTCTCGTCATCGACCACTGTGCCGACACCGCCGCGAAAATCCGTTTGCAGGGTGTCCTGGTCATCAGGTGCATTTTCTTCTACCGGTTGCCTTCGACCGTCGCGTTGCCCAATATTAGCGCTCAACTTCATTTTAGCTTCGATTTTTTTCATTATCTTGTCAACCGGAGCATAATCCAACGCGCGAGCGAGCGCGGCATGTTTGCGGGCCGTAGGATAATTTTTCAGCCGGTAATAAAGAAGGGCAAGATTATAATGCCCCCGTGGTTCATCGGGTACCAGTTCGACAAACCGATCGAAATAAACCGCCGCTTGAGAGTAATCCTTTGATTCGCAGGCGGATTTGCCTCGTTGGAAAAATTCCTGGGCATTTTCTGATGTAAGATCAACATCTGTCGCATTGACGGACAATTGCTCAGGCAGGGGTGAGCCTGGAATTTCGGTCGAAAGATCACCTGCCGAGATTTCGGAGGCTAAAACCTCTAAATCCGAAGATTGAAAATCTCCTGATGTTTCCGGCGTTGGAGAAACGATGTTTTCTTCCTGCAATTCAATAATTTCAAATGTTCCCGTATCGACAGTGTCATCCGATTCAGAGGGATGAAAGGGTTCGACGGTGTCATCCAATTCCGCGACCGCGTCCGAATCAAGCTGCATGCCGGGAAGTTCGGCGTCCTCCCTGGAAACAGCGTCTTCCTTTATCATCTCATGGTCTTCAATCTCATTCCCAGGCATCTCGAGGCTGATCTCATCCTGAAGTTCTATAATGTCATCATCCGCACTTACACCCTCGGTGATCCCAGCGCCCTCGTCCTTCTCGACAGTCATAGAGTCGATAATTGAAGGCGACTGATCCATACCACTTTCATTTTCATCGTCCTTTGTAGAAAAATCGATGGGAAGCTTGGCATCCTCTTCGATTGGATCAACGTTTTCTTCAACTTCTGATTCTGCTCTCGAAGTTGAATCGGTTCCCAGGGGTGGTATTTCTCCAACCGTTTCGATTTCCTCGGTCGTCGGTTCTTCACCGGAGCCGCTCTCGTCTCGTTTTTCCCTGTGACCGAATTCGGCAAACCCCTCTTCCAGCTGGGTCGTATCGGGTTGCATCCATTCATCACTCGCGGGTATTGGGGAGGAGTCAGGCATATCCTCATCGACAACTGTTTCACTCTGTGGGTAAAATTCCTCTTCGCCGGCCGTAAAGTTTTTATCGTCAAGGCCCAACGGAGCTTCATCTAAATCTGGCCCATCAATATTCTCCCTTTCCGAGAGCGGATCAACGGCCATTTCATGGACATCACTGGGCGACTCAATTTCGTCTTCACCACTTTCCTCGCGCGCTGTCTGACTTTTCTCAACGGACACTTCAACCGCAATATCCGCTGATTGAACGTCAGCAGGAAGGGGTGCTGTTTTCTCCCCATCCTCGAAATCGTCATCGGATTCGGGTCCCGTAAACGGGCCGGCAACCGGGCCATCTTCATCGGAAGACGGATCCACCGCTTTCTGGGAAAGATCATCCTCAATATCCACTTCGTGGCTACCGACGTCGGGGAAACTTTCCAGCACATTTTCCATGGCAATAACTTCTTGCGGCTCTTCAACTGTTTCAACGATTTCGGCCGTCTGAATGGTGATCTCCGATCGACTCGGATCATCAAGGCTGATCGGCTTGTTCTGCACAGGGGGCAGCAAAAGAAGAGACAGGCGGTCTTCCAGATCCCTGATCCGTTTGACATCCTGCTGTTCTCTCAGTACGGCCAGTTTTTCACGCTCCTGGTGAAGCTCCAGCTGATGCTGCAAGTGGCGTTGGCTTGATTGTAAATCCTCAACGATCTTGAGCAGACGACCGTTTTCCATGGACAGTTGATCGAAGTTTTTCTTATTGTCTTTGATTAACCGATTGAACTGTTTCTGAAGCTCTTTGACATGGGCACGTTTGGACTTTGCCAATTGTTTGTCAATTATTTTTGTCATCTGTTTGTAGTCCACATCAGCCGATTCCTCAGTCGAAACAATGGGTTTAGAATTACCTGGTGTGTATAGATTCGTATTCAGGGCCTGATTCTCGGTCGACTTATAATTTTCCATTGTCATTGTCCTGAAATTTTCCATCCGGTCTGTTTGGGGTAATCCGGTTTGAGTCCGTCAGAGACTCGGTACACCGGCGCCGGTGAAACCGGTGGCCCAATCCCCGCTTGGCTTACAATTGCCAATGGTCAGGTCAAGCTGTAACCCATTGAATATATGAAAACATTTTACATGAATACCGATAGAAAGTCAAGACAATCCGAGTATTTTTATACAGTCATTTCATGTGGTTGCATATTGGATAGAAGGGGTTATATTTCCTGCCGATTACGGGATTTCTGCCTTGAAACCCCTTATGTCAGATCCGCAGAGTCTTTCCCCTACGCCCTGACTCGGCGCCCCGATACTCTTTTGGAAGCTGGTCTTTTTTCGCCGTGCCAAGTCCCCCGTATATCGATACATTTGTGCCATCCGTGGTGTTAGCACCATTTTTCACCCGGTAAAGTTCCAGGGTTTGTTTTTCAGCATTCGATCTGATAACACATCTCTCTCTGGACCATAAAACTGAAGCTTGCCTCTAAATAGTACCTAATTTGAGCGATTGTCGAGGTTGCCGCAGATACAAGGAAGATGCCGTTCCGTCCCGCCTCTGGAGGGATCAGCTATGCGGGACGGCATATGACGCCGTAGATGCGGCAAGATTGGCAATCTCGTAGGGTTTCAAATTTTAAAATCAAACGATGATAGAATTCCCTATAAATAAAGCAGTTCCCCCTCCATTTATAATTTGAAACGCTCACTTTAGGTAATACAAATGATTGATGTGTTGACTGAATTCGGCAGCGTAAATAAAATGAAAAAGAATTCACCCAAAAACCGAATCATCCGCATTGGGCTGATATCCGATACTCACGGTTATCTCGACGCGCTGGCTATCAAATCGTTGGAAGGGGTCGATATGATCGTACACGCAGGCGACATCGATACCCCCGACGTTCTCATGTTTCTGAAAGATGTGGCGCCTGTCAAAGCGGTGCGGGGAAATATGGACCGGGGTCACTGGGCCAATGAGCTGCCGACCGTAGATTTAATCACCGTCGACAAGATCAATCTTTTCATCCTTCACGATCTTTGCCGACTCGACCTCGACCCGGCCGCCGCCGGTATTCACGCCATTATTTACGGCCATTCCCATCGTCCGCATATGGAGACGAAGAACGGTGTTACCTTCATCAACCCCGGAAGTGCATCTCAACCCCGCCATAATCACCGCCCGACGGTTGCAGTCCTGAAAGTGAACAATCATTCCCTCGACACCGAATTTATTCATCTGGATTAATCGTAATCTTCGCGATCAGACGCTGGTAGTCCCCTTGCCCATAAGCACAATGTGCGCCGGTTCACCTACGCTTGTTTCTTGTCTTTCCGTTGCACCCAAAATCGATTTTATGGTATAATACAGCCTCAAATGAGGCAGTGACCGCTGTAATCTCTGCAGTGACGCAATCGCGGACACAGCAGAGAGTTGAACCGCTTGAAATGGATACTGAAGGAGGATTCATGCTGACCATATTGCTGAAATTCAATGACAAGTTGCTCAAAACAGTCGAAACTGACAAGGACGTCATTACAATCGGCAGGAACGAGACCAACGATATTCAGATCGACAACTTGAGTGTTTCCAAGCAACACGCGAAAATATTCACAAAGGAAGAAAAATTTTTCATCGAAGACCTCAAGAGCACAAACGGAACCTATTTAAACGAAAAAACCATTTCCCGTGCCGATCTCAATGACCGAGACATTATAACTGTCGGGAAACACACTATGGAGATTTATATTAACCGAAAAGCCTCCCTCGGTGGTAAGAATGTCATCAACGACACCATGCTGTTAAAAACGGAGAAACACAAAGAAATGTTGAAAAAGCAGCGAAAGTCGTAATTTATTATCTTCTTTAACTCAGTCGCACCTGACGACAAATATACTTCTTTCGTCACCCAGAAAAGGCAACGTATAACGCTTCACAATTATTTGGGGTGAACCGATCGAATGGTTTTGATTCGACACCAACCACTCGACGGTGCGCGATGCCGAATCGATCTCCGCCTCCGTGAGCCGCCCCCTCAAAGCCACAATTCTTCCCTTTCGTGCCAGCAACGGCCATGCCATCGTGAGAAAAGAGTCCAACGATGACAACGCACGAGCAACCACCACCTCAAAGTTATGCTGAGACATACCGCCGGCCGACGATATCTTATGGCGCGACGCCGCAGTTTTATTCTGCCGCCCGGACTGGGCTCCCCCAACACTTTGACCTTTTTCGATGCGGACATGCAGCGCTCTAAAATTCTTAAGCTGCAAGGTCCTGCCCGAATGGTTGAGGAAAGTGACTTTTTTCCGAACAGCATCAGTCAACGTTGCCGTCAGCGAGGGGAACATGATCTTGAGAGGAATTCCTGGAAAACCGGCGCCGGAACCGATATCGAGTAGACGGGCATGCTGCGGGATCAGCTCGGCGGGGGCAATCGAATCGATGTAGTGTTTAACCGCCACGTCAAGCGGATCGGTAATGGCAGTCAGGTTGATCTTGGTGTTCCAACGCATCAATTCTAACGCATGAACGGAAAAAAGATCCACGGTGGAGCGATCGAGGGTGATTCCCAGCGATATGGCGCCAGCGTGAATGCGATCTTTCCAGTCCTCAGAACCAATGGTCCATTCGGTTACCATCGCGCTTCACCCCTTGCGCTGCTTGAGCCAAACATTCATCCAACACCGGCTCATATCCTCGAGGTACCTCATGGTAAAACTGTCGCCCAATTATCGTGCGGCTTAAATTAAAACGAGGGGCTATAGATACTGACCGCAGGCGTGGCCATTGTCGCCCTTCATTCGCAGGCAGTGTGTATTTTCAGGCCGTTTAGACCTCTGGAAACTGTCAAAACATGTAAGTTTTTCCAGCAATTCCGGTTGTTTTACGGAGAGTGTTCGGCGGAAGACCCACAGGTCGACCGGCATTCCTTCAGCGTTAGGGAATCAGTTGATACAGACACGGCGAACCTCACGGATATCGGTAATTCCTTTGAAAACCTTCAATATACCGTCCTGTTTCAAGGTCGTCATGCCCTCCCCGGCCGCTTGTTCTAAAAGCTCTTCGGTTGACGCCTTTTTCTTGATCATGCGTTTGACGGTAGGGGTTCCCTCCATCAGTTCATGAATCCCCAAGCGCCCCCTGTAGCCGGTGCCGGAACACATGTCGCAGCTGCCGGGCGCCTTGAGGATCAAATCAGAGTCATAATTAATGCCGGCCTTTTCAAACATCTTCTTACCGTAATCGGAAGTCACTTCTTCGAATTCTTCCCTGGCAGGATTGTATTCCTTGGCACATTTGGAACACAGTCTGCGAACCAGGCGTTGGGCCAAAACGCCGAGGAACGCATCGGAGAAATTCAGTGGGTTGAGACCCATATCGAGCAACCGCGTGATCGTCTCCGGTGCGCTGTTGGTATGCAGGGTCGACAACACCAGGTGTCCGGTTAGGGACGCTTCCACGCCGATCGAGGCTGTTTCCTCATCCCGCATCTCACCGATCATAATGATATCGGGGTCCGCCCGCAAAAATGCCCGCATGATCCGCGCGAAATCGAGCCCGATGCGCGGTTTGGCTTCCACTTGTCGTAAACCGGCCTGGGTAATTTCCACTGGATCCTCAGCGGTCCAGATCTTTACCCCCGGATCATTGATGCTTCCCAGGGCTGCATGCAGGGTTGTCGTTTTTCCAGATCCGGTGGGGCCCACACACAGAATCAAGCCATAGGGCTTTTGGACGATCGTGTCCAGCACGGTGTAATTTCTTTCCGTTAGGCCCATATCCTCCATTTTCATTGCCCCGGCTTTGGCCAGGATCCGTAGAACGGCATCTTCGTAACCACCGGTGGTCGGAAGGGTCGCTACCCGGAGTTCGAATGCCGGTATACCTTTGCGTTTGAATTTTATTTTACCGTCTTGGGGCAGCCGGCGCTCGGCGATGTCCAATTGCGACATGATCTTTACGCGTGACAGGATACCGCGCGCCATGGAGTTCGGTACTTTTAGGTACTCCTGGCACACACCGTCCATTCGGAAGCGGATGGATGTGGCTTTGCTTGTCGGTGACGGCTCAATATGAATATCGGAGGCATTTTTACGATACGCTGCTATAATGAACTGATCCACCAACTTGACGACTTTGCTTGAACTTTCGTCGGAATCCTCGATGATTTCATCTTCTTCTTCCTCCTCGAAAGAAACATCGGGAATGATATCGAAGTTGTCAAGATTATCATCGTCTGAATCAGTATCCAGAGTGTTGTCTCGGTCAAAAAATCGTTTGACATACTCTTCTATGTCTTCTTTTATCGCAACGGAAAAGTTTATTTTGGGTGTGTTCAACAGGGATTTGATATTGTCGGTTTTGTTGAGGTCGCGTGGGTCATAGACCAGCACTTCGACAAAATCCTTGTCCCAGTTGAGAGGCACCCAGCCTTCATTTATTAGGAAGGCTTCCTTAAGGTTGGTCAACAGCTCATGCGGAACAGATACGTTCGGGTCGTACTCGCGGAACGGGCAACCATAGTAAGCCGAGAACGACTTGCCAATATCGGATTTACTGATACCGTACTGTCCGGTCAGAACGAACTCGACACTTTTGTTCATTTTCTTCGACAGGGCGAAGGCCTTCTGGAGCTGATCCGTGTCGACCATTTTCTGTCGCAGGAGGTAATCATATTTAGATTTTGAAGACAGGCTCGCTGTGAGGCCATCCAGACGCTTTCTGATCTCGGTGTCGATCGGGTTGGTTTTTAGCGCCTCCTTGTAAAGATCGAGGGCCGGGTCCTTGTGGTCCCTCTTCTCCATTTCTTGGCCGATGAGACATTGTATCGTGGCTCTGTTTTCCTTCGCCAATCGTTGGTCACCGACGAGTTTTGAAATGTACCCCACCAATTTGACGGGAGAATTGATCTTCAGCAAGCAATCCGTGAAGTCAGCCGCGATCGTTTCCGGCGGATGGCCTTGAACGATGAGCTTTTCATATTCACTGATCGCCTCATTAAAAAGCCCCAACTCTCTGAAACTGGCAGCACTGTCCAAAACTGTTTGGCCACTTAAGGTATCATTTTCCGAATCCTGACCACCCGAGAGCGTCTTTTTGACCATACTGATATCCTGAGCGGATACCTGCTTTTTATCGGTTTGTTCCCGGTCCGAAATTTCCTGGCGAATCTCATCGATCCGGGTCTTGATGGTCTCGACCTTCTGGACTTCTGTATCGGGAATTTTTGCAAGAACCTGCTCGTAGATGCTCAGAGATTCATCATAGAGCCCCATGTTGCGGCAGACTTCTGCCTCATTGATCCGCATATCGACTTCAGAATTTACCTTTGCGTGCCCTGTCTTCATGTTTCGTTCACTCCGGTATGGTGGGGGACATTGTCACTAACGGTGCCGATGGATGATCTTTTAATTCATTTTTTCTTAAAAAACCGTTTGATCCCTTTCGACCCTTGGGTCGGTTTGAGAGACGGCAACAATATGTCACAGTTGAGGCGCAGCATGGCCACCGACACGAACGATGACATGAGAACCAGCAGGTATCCGATTTCACTGCGGCGGGCATAAATCCGGGCCCCCTCAAATACCATATCCGCCTCCCTTATGCCATCGAGCGCCGATACCAATCCCAGCCAATCACGCCTATCGGACGTAAGGTTAAAAGTCGCCGAATAGCTTTCAAAAAGAACAGTCCCTTCGTATGACAGCAGGATGACGCCGTTGACGCCATCCATATCGACAATATCCTTGAACATATCTTTCATCTTTAATTCTCCGCCCTTCAGTGGTCTCGGATCCACCTATTTTTCCGGAATCCGTGCCCGCCCGGAGTGGATATAGAACGGCCCTCAACATATATATATATCGGCATCGTTCGGACTTTTCATCAGACAAAAGATTTTTTAAAATTTCGCCAATCCATTTACTGACTCAATACACTCAGGATCTTGTCTCTGGGAGATTTCGGGCTCACCGATATGACGGTTGTTTTTCGACCGGGTATTATAATGCGGTCGAGTGGATCTCCCTTGTCGAGGAAAAAAACCTTTAATGCCCCGATGTCAAAATGCTCTCCCATGGCAGAAAGCTGCCGGATCAGCCCATCCCAGGAGTTATCCTGGGAAATGTCTTTAATTCCAGCCTCTTGTCCGATCCTTTTCTCAATGGCGTCTTTGATGCGCTGGGATGGATTTGAGGTTTGGATTTCTGCAACGACCGATTCCTCGTCGATGTTCTGGTCCATTTGCAGCGGTTGCCCGGCAGGCTCCGCCTCGTCCTTCATCCGGGTCGCGTCGAGTATCAACGGTTGGAGCTCACTTTGGATTCTATTTTCGATGGAAGGGCAATGGTTCTGAATCGATATCGTGACTTTGTCCCAGGTGAATATTTCATAAGCAGCCGGCTTGCCCTGCAAATTATTCACCCGCGCATCGAGAAGCTCTCCATCGGAAAAAAACAGCACGCCCTTCTTATCCGAAGTTCGGTCTTCGAGCCTGATCGTGCAGGTTTTCTGTTCCATTTCCATCAGCTGCAGGAATATGCCTGAAGATACGCTGTGCAGCGTCCCGCCCTCGGATTCCTGTCGCAACGTGGCCATAATTTTTTTGGCCAGGTTTTCGAGCTTGAACGGCTTGGCAATGTAACCGACCGCACCGCCTTCGCGGGCGAGTCTTTCCATTTGAGGGGTACTGTAGGCCGTCATCATGATGACCGGAATGTCCGGATAATTCTGCATAACGTGCTGCAGGAGAGCCAGTCCATCGACGCCGGGCATCTTAAGGTCGGTTACGACCAGGGATAGGGTGTGATTTTTTAACGCATCGATGCCACTCTCCCCATTTTCGGCCGTCACGACCTTAAAGGTATCTTCATACCTTGCAAATCCCTCTTGCAAGGCGTTCAACATCTCTCCGTCATCATCGACGATCAGGACTTTTTTTATCATTATCCGCCTCTTGGTAAGCCATGCGCATGAAGGGGTTGATACAACGGGATCAACTGGCCCGGTCAATGTCGACAATCTTTATCCCGGCCACGTACTCCATGGCGGCGTACTTTCGTATATTGCTTATTTTTTTTGTTATTTCAGTCATTTTAGAAACCTGTTTTCGAACGGTCATCATCTTGTCGTAGTGGGCATGTCCGGGTTTTTGATCTGCAGTAATCTCTGCCAAGAGATGGTTGATGATAGTCAAAGGCTGATTCAGCCGATGGGCAACACCGCCGGCCATTTCCAGAACACCTTGGAACTTTTCTTCGCCGGCCGCGACTTTCTGTCGGACCAGCCGACGGGTAACATCCTTGGCAACCCCTTTGATATGATGCGCTTTGTTTCTCTGTTTGATCAACAGTGCCTGACAATCGACCTGATGTTCAACACCGTCTTTGTCGACAATGGGTAGAATAATCTGCTCAGAGCCGAATTTTAGGATATCCGCCGTATAAAGCATGAGAAGTTCCCGATGCCTGGGAGCGATAAAATCACTCAAGGACCTCCCCCTCAATTCGGCTGCCGGATACCCCAGGAGACGCGCGCCGGCGTCATTAATCTCGAGCAGCGTTCCTTGAACATCGAAAACGATGATTATTTCCTCGGCAGTGCCGGCGGTTGCATCGATACCCGCTGGCATGCCTTCTTCCTCAATTTTATCCGTTATTTCCTGCAGCACACCATCCAGATGCACCACCATGTCGTCATCATCCAGAACCGCTCTGGCGGTAACGCTGCACCAAATCGGCGTGCCATCTTGCCGGACCAACGGCAGCGGTAAATCGTTAACACCGCCATTTTGCATAATCGAATGCACGAGAATTCCCCGGTCTCTCTTATTGCGGTAAAGATTTATGGCCTGAAACCCGGATATTTCATCGGCAGACTCAAAACCGAACATACCGGCAAATCTGCGATTGCAAAAAACAATTTTGCCCTCAATCGTCGTTCGATAAACAGCCGTTGGCAAACTGTTAATAAAATCGAAATACCAACGCGGGGAAAGGTCCTTCATTCCGGTCAAGCCGACCTCCACCAATTTTCTCCGACGGGTTGTCTCCTCATATAGCGCTGATCCTTTTCCAGTGTTTGTCGGTGACGCGCGCAACAGCGGCATTCGTAACTATAAGTGTATTCCCAATCTATCCAACAGCGCTTCATACTTCCGGTGCCAGGAGGACAGATAATTTTTCAGTTGGTCTGCAACACCGATATCTTCGGCCAGTTCGTTGATGGAAACGATGATTCCGTTCGACAACTCTCCATCATCGGCATCGCCTTTAAAAATAATCTGGCGATCGCGATATTCGAATTCGTCTGCAAAGGGGTCGAGGAATTCGAAACGATCTGCGTTTTGGACGAATTTATTTCGCAGCAAGCTATTGAAATCAAGCTGTTTGTCTTTCCGGGATTTGTAAATCGTTTCGAAAATGCCGATAAATTCCTCGAGCATTTTCAATGTATTCTGATTGTATGTTGAATCGGTGGGTATATCGGGCGATGGGTTTTGTATGTCGTCAGCCACAGGGATTCGGCTGACTTGAAAAGTGCCCCCGGCCCTCTTGGACCTCTCGATGAGATCGTCGACATGGTCTTTTGCAGAACCATTGCCGACCGGATTCCATGAAAAAGACCCTCCGATGATTTCACCGCCGCTGATGAAAATCATTGCGCTCTCCCGGGTGCCGACAAGGTCGACATCGATATACCCGGTCAATTTCTCGACACTCATCTTACGGATAAGGCCTTCAAGATCGGTAAAATCCGTACTGAGATCCTTATAAATCTTTTCCGCGGTTGGAATATTGGACCAGAAATATACCTGTTCCTGTGGTATACGGTAAATGTCGACCGTAAAATTGTAATCGTAGCCTGCCTGTATTAAACTATCAACCGCAGCGGCACCGACCTTTTCACCATTCTTTTCAGTTAAGTAACCGCCGAGGATCTCTTCGGGATCAAAAAAAATTGCGCCTTGCGCAGCGACGGAGTGAAAAAAGATGCCCCCGGCGCCGATTTCCCCCTGACAATGTTCAATGAGCTTATCGAGTTTCAAATAAAAGGTATTCAGGTTGGTCAGCAGGGGTTTCTCTTTGGGAAAAACGAGCATTAGGAGTCCTCACACTTGTTTTATTCAACGCTCTATTTGATTGATACCTAATTTGAGCGATTGTCGAGGTTGCCGCAGCTACAAGGAAGATGTCGTTCCGCTATAGTCAGCTATGCGGGACGGCATATGACGCCGTAGATGCGGTGAAAATTGGAAACCCCTTAGGGTTTTATATTTTCGAAATTCCGATGGCCAGAATTCCTTATTTTTATTGTTTATTTTCATATTTCGAAAATATGAAACGCTCAACTTGGGTGATAGTTTCTTGCCTTCGCACCAATAGCCGGTTGCCGGTGTCATCGGTGCACGCTTAGCGTCTGGATCGCAAACGTTCGATGGACAAACGGATGCTCTCCTGCATACGTGATATCGCTTCGGCCAGTTCACCGATTTCGTCTTTGGTGCGGACGGAAATTTCAGCATTCATGTCGCCGATACTGATCCGGTTGGCAATCTGGGTCAGTTCTCTGATTCTGCGGGTGAGGCGGTAACCGTAAAATAAAACGATGGTGCCGATCATCACCAGCGTTGCCACCAGAATGATGGTGGTGGTGGTTAATACCTGCCTTGCCAGCATGTGCGAACTGATCTTCAAATCATTGACCGATTGCGTCAGTTCCTCAAGGTAGGTTGTGGCGGCGATAACGTACGTGGTACCCTCTATCGGTGTGCAAACCATAAATTTATTGCGAAGTCGGCCATCACTGTCCTTCCATGTATAATACCCCATGGACTCGTTGCCGGCTTTTACTCCGGTGAAAACCTGCCAGAAACCATCGAAATTTCGACCCAACGGCTCCTTGAGTTTCGCCATATCTATCCCGATGATTTTGGGCTGAACATGCGACCATGTCCGCCAGATACCATCTTTTGCTGGTCTTTCATAAAGTGCCGTATAACCGGTTGTACCGACTTTCTGGACGGACAGCTCCTTGAAATCTTCGTCTTTGGCGAAATTCTCCTTTTTCAGATTCGGTTTGTTAATCAGATACAGCCTGCACTGGTCTGCAACCGCCCGTGACAGTTCGGCTATTTTTTCCTCGGCCATTCGATTGACGATCTTCGTGCTTTCGTCTGTGAGCAGACGCTCCAATCTTTCTGTCTGGATTAAAAAAAGGGCAGAGGATATCGCGAAAAGGGTAATCGGCAAGACAAAGAACAGTATCAGCATTTTAAAACGCAGACTGTGTCGGGAATAATTCGGCACTGCGTCTTCAGACAGGGGCGCCGCCGCCAGATCAGCCGCATCGTTATCCGTAAAACCGGCTGTATCCGTTACCAGCGGACCCGCAATTTCAGAGCCGGAGCCCGTGCCGTTCGCTGCATCTTGCGTTTCCCTGATATCTCGCGCGACAACCGGAGCCGGAACCCCATCGGCAGAGGCAGATCGCTTTGTTTGGCTCGACACCCGTTCGCCCCCGGCAGATTCATCCCCTGTCGGCTGCGACCCTGGCAGTTGAATGCGGTGGTTGCAGGACTTGCAGTTGAATCTGACCGACCGCCCTTGCAACTTAGATGGATCTATCCGGTATTTTTTACCGCAGTCCTCACAAATAATGATCATCGAAAATTCTTCCTGAAATCCGGTCTAAAATCCGCTTCGACGTCGAAGGTAAACGGCCATTACCGGACAGAGCCGGACGATAGCGTCGGCATGTCCCCTAACGACCGCTATCGTCGTTACGTATCGACTATGGGTTCTTGCTGAACTCGTTTTGGTGATGGTTGGTCATAACCCTTCTGTTGAATAATCTGGAGCAAGCGATTTCTGAATTGATGCCTTATATCTTCCCTTTGGATTTCTTGTGCGAGGGTCTCAACGAGTTCTGCCACCCGGCCGGCGGGGAAACTTTTGAGGCTGAAACCGGCGGTTTGGATGGCTTCTTCGACAAGTATTCTGGATAGCGGCCCGATGGCCTTGGCGAATTGAAGTGTGAGGAATTTCAAAAAATCATCGTCGATGACGGCACTGCTGTCCCTGACAAGTTCTATCAATTCTAGATTCAGCAACCGTGACACGGCTTCGCTCATATCGCTCGAATTCAATTGTATGGAGCGCGCAATGGAGCCCAGACTCCTTTTGCCATCCATTTCTAAAAAAATCGATAACAAACGGCCATTTAACGAAACTTCTTTGAGGTGGTCACCGACGACCTGGCGAAAAATCATCCGTGAAATATCGCCCGTCAATATACCCATAGGACCACCCTTTCAATAACACCTGTTCTGCTATCCTTCCGAACTGTTTCCTCCTCGGGCGAGTTCATCTCGCAAGGCTTTGATCTCTTCTCGCAGGGCTTGCAGTTCTCTTTGAAAAATGTGCTTCAGGTCGGCGATGGCTTGTGCAATATCCGGCTGGGGGGCATCTGGTTGAGCAAGTGGTGGCGTAACGGTGGCCGCCTTCGTCACGGTTGCGGGGGTCTTTGTTTTTGTGAGTTCTCCCTTCAGTTGTTTGTATTTGCTCAACTCTGTCGACAGGATTCTCTTCTTCTCGTTTGCGGTCAGATCTTCGTCCTGGACGATCTTTTCGAGCTCAACGAACAGGGAATTCAGGTTCCTGAAAGCTTCCGGGTGGGATTGGCCAAGGTTCTTGCGGATATACTCACCCAGCGATCCCAGCAACTGCAAAAAAACAAGAACAATCTTGTCGTCACTAAACTTGTCCTGCAGCACCCCGATCTGATCGACAAAACCGGCCATGACCTCGGGCGTTATCTCCCAATCAATCGATAGGATTATGGTTTTAAGTTCTCGCAACGGGTAATCTATTACGGCACCACCATTGGTCTCAGTCATCTCGGCCGGTTCCTCCTCACCGAACAGGTGTTCCAGTCGGTCTTCAACTTCGTCGGAAAAAGTGTCTTCGGGTGATTCGCTTACCAATTTGCCCCCTACTTCAGCTCCTTGATGATCGAAGCCATGGTCATCGATATGATTTTCTTCAGGGTCGTAACGACGTTGGTTCCCACAATTGCACTGGCAGGAAAAGAGGCCGTCTTGAGTTTGGAGTTGAGGTCCCGCTCGAGAGTTTCAAGAGGTAACAAGGGAATGCCCTGTTCGGCCAGATCGACTTTATTGTACTGCAGGACCATCGGTGTCTTGAAAATGCTCTTCTTGTAGTTCGCAAGATTTTCCTGCAGGTTCTTGAGTGACAATATGTTTTTTTCTCGCCGAACGGCCATGGCATCCGCGACGAATACGATCCCATCGACACCGCGTAGCACTAGTCGTCGCGTAGCATTGTACTTGACTTGCCCTGGCACCGTATAAAGTTGTATTTTGACGTCATAGCCGTTCACCTTGCCGATATCGAAAGGAAGAAAATCGAAAAAAAGCGTTCGGTCGCCATGGGTTTTGATGGTGACCATTTCGGTTTTTATCCGCTTGTTGAACTTGTCGTATATGTATTCAAGGTTGGTCGTTTTGCCCCCTCTTCCGGGACCATAATAGACGATTTTAACCTGAACTTCTTTTTTTTTGGGATTAACGAATGCCATATAATGTGTACCTGCAAATAGTATCGGTAAAATCGAGGACAACGGGGCCTTAATATAACAAACGGGATCAGGACGCGCCAATCGAACCGAGTATCGTTTTTATTCTCTCGACGGCCTCATTGACCTTGAGCCTCAGAAAGCCGAGCGAGATATCATTGCTGAATATGGTAATCATTAAAAATTCGTCGGTGATTTTGTTGAAATGGATATTTTCCTTCTTTCCTTTGTGGAAGAGCAGCGAAAACTCACCTTCACCTATGATTTTGGCCATTGCGCTGACAGCACCGAAATTTCCGGCGGCCAGGGCGGCAAGGGAGTATACGTCATGCTGACTCTCACCATTGTCTTGATTGGCGATAATGTTACCGGCCATGTCAATCAGAAAAACGCACCGTACCCCGACTTCGACGAGGTCTTGCTGCAACACATCTTCCATTCCATCCAGCTGTTCTTGACCGAGCGTGTAAGACAATGGATTTCCTCCACAAAAAGATTAAAGACACCATCGCGATACTTGGCATAACATTTATAATACAAATTATATACTATGTAATTTTATTGATATACTGCTGACATATAAGATTATCAAATATTCACCCTGTTTATCAAGCGAAATTTCCGGGAGGGTCTCCAATTTAGTGGAGATAACAAGCCAAAACCAAAGAAAAAAATATGATGTTATCTCAGACCGGCCTTCTGATTATAACGCTTTACAAAAATAAATTCAGAAATACGGGCGGAAGGTATAAGGGATTGCAGAAAAAAAAGTTCCAATAACAGAACGTTTTTTTACAATCCGTTTATCCAGTGAAGGCGCCGGTCGGCGGTGGAAATAGTCGTATCGTTTTGTTCCAACGTCCCGTCAAATCCACCGATCGCTCTGGGGCGGAGAAGGCCTCAGCCGGCGGGAGGGTCGAAAACCATTTCAAAAGACATTTCGCTGCCGTCATAGGCAGTGGTTTTCATATGCGGATACCTTTTTTTGAAAACACTCAACATGGCGGTGTTCTCACTCAATACATTGGCAAAAAATGCGGTGTATTGGTTCTCTCTGGCGATTTGTTCCAGAACGCCCAGCAGGTAAGAGGCAATCCCCTGACCCTGGTAGTCTTCCCTGACAACGAAAGCAACCTCCGCCCTCCGCTCGGATTCCTTTGCGTATGACCCGATAGCGATAATCTCTTTGTGCCCGCCCTTTTGTGTCAGACCGATAATCGATGTGTTTTTTCGATAGTCGATGTGGGACCATTGGCGCTGCAGCATCTCGTGTGTAAACAGACGCTTGCTATGAAAAAACCGCAGATAAATTGTCTTTTCCTGCAGTGAATAAAAAAAGTTGCGATAGGCGAACTCGTCGGAAGGCAGCAGCGGACGGAATTCGATAGTTTTTCCATTTCTTACCGTCAGCGCGCTTTTGTAGTTTTCCAGAAACAATAGATCCTCGCGTGACGGCGGCAGTTGGTCGGCAAATATGTAACGATGTTCTTTGGCGGCCTCAATCAGTTGTTCCCGAAATTTAGGGTGTGCAATTTGCGCCAGCTCCATGACTCTTTGGTAGATTCCTTTGCCTTTAAGCTCGGCGATGCCGTACTCGGTGACAACGAAATTCACATCACCGCGAGTGGTCGCCACCCCTGCCCCTTCGCTCAAGTGGGAAACGATGCGGGAAACATTTCCATTCTGCGCCGTTGACGGCAGGGCAATGATGGAAAAACCGCCTTTCGACATGGCACTGCCTCTGATAAAATCGACCTGGTCACCGATGCCGCTGTAAACCATGTAACCCTTGGAATCAGAGCAGACCTGTCCGGTGAGATCAACCTCGAGGGCCGAACTGATCGAGACGAGGTTGTCGTTACGCGCAATGACAGTGGGATCGTTGACGAATTCAGAAGACCGAAAATAAAAAATAGGATTGTTGTCAACATAGCCGTAAAGATCCTCGGATCCCATGCACAGTGATGCCACCGCCCGGCCGGGCAAAAGGCTCTTTTTTTTGTTCGTGATGACCTTGGTCTCGAACAGCGGTAATAATCCATCGGTTATCACCTGAGTGTGAAGACCAAGATCGTTCTTGTTTTCCAGGTATTTTAATATGGCATTGGGCACCCGCCCGAAACCGACCTGCAGGGTTGATCCATCATCGACCAATTGTGAAACGTAATGCCCGATACGCCGAACGACCTCGATGTCTTTTGCTTCGACCCGTCTTTCAACCAGCGGTTCTTCGTGCACGACCAGGTAGTCGATGTCATCCACATGGACAAAACTATCACCCCATGTTCTGGGCATCCGCGAATTGACCTGGGCAATGACCATCTCGGCATTCTCCATTCCGGAGCGAGTGATATCGACCGCGACACCCAGGCTGCAATACCCGAATTTGTCCGGCGGGCTGACCTGAATCATGGCCACATCAAGTCCGATGCGGTGGCTGGCAAAGAGCCGCGGGATCTGGGAAAGGTAGGCCGGGAGATAATCGAGCTTACCCTCAAAGGCGGCCTTACGCATCGAGACACTGACAAAAAACAATTTAAGGGAAAAACGGCTCAGAAAAGTGGGCTCATCGACATAGCGGGCCAGGGTGTGCGAAAGCATCTGGTAAATCATAATATCGTGCAGGCGCCTGTTGGCCACCATGGCCTCGATCAGGTGCTGCGGCTCCCCGCACCCGGTTCCGATAAAAACGCGGCTACCGTTCCGAATTCTGGACACAGCTTCTTCAGCAGAAACAAATTTTTGGGGACAATACCGATCAAGATCCATATTTTTTCTCCGTTTACACGCATCACCTGTCTCTCGTGGCGCAAAAATCAAGACAAAAGGTCGACGGTGTCACCGCTGCAAATAACCGCCGGAGTCACAATCGTGTGCCGCCTGAGATCGGTGTTATTCATCGAAAGAATTCAACGCTGATTGCTTATCTTATTGAATGGTTCGTTTATATTATGGTTAAGCGGTTCGGTCAATCGTCGCTGAAAAATGGTTAACGAGGGCTTGATTCGTTCCCAGGGAATTGTTAAAAATATAGTTGACGACCATTCTTTCGTTCGATGGTCACCTGAAGAATGGTTTCGAGTATCGGCTGAAAAACCCGGTTAATCCGGTATTGGCAACCGAACGCCACCGAGGGGAACGGCTGCATCATGACCCGGCACAAAAAACCTTTCGCCCACCGCCCTTTCCGCCACCTGGAACGGCTCATCAAAAAAACGGCCCTCCCGGTTTACGACGACCCGCCCCACCCCACTGTCGCTGCGGGGGAATACCCGTCAGATCCGGAGCAGGACCGCAAACTGTTCCGTACTGCCATGAAAAACGTCGCCCCGATTGTTCAGGACAAACACGGTCCGCCCTCTCCCGGCAATCTGATTTCATTCGGTCAACGCAGGCGAAATAACGATTGCGACACGTTGCGACGTTTGGACAGACTCGTGCGCACCGGTGAAGGATTTGTCGTCGCCCATACCCCGGAATATCGTGAGGGTCTCGGACACAATGTCCACCCCATAACCACCCGGGCCCTTCACGGTGGGAAATATTCTATTCAAGCCCATATCGACCTTCACGGTTTTACGGCTCATGAGGCCGAACTGGTTTTCAATGATTTTATGAGTGACGCCATCCGCAGCGGCAAGCGTGCCGTTCTCATCGTGCATGGCCGTGGTTTGTCCTCGCCCCGCAAGCCAGTTCTCAAATCCAAGGTTCACGGCTGGCTCAGCAGCGGCCCCTGGCGTAAATGGGTTATGGCTTTCGCCAGCGCGCGCGCTTGCGACGGAGGGGCCGGCGCCACTTACGTTTTGCTCAGGCAACGGTCCCTCACCAAACGCTGCCGAAAAAAACACACGCATCGATGACGTGTTCCTCGTTTTATTCTTGACATTGTCGAAATAATACATAATAAATGCCGTTTTCCTAATTTCAGTCGTTGGACTTCAGGAAATCGGACAGATAAAGGAAAATCCTTCGTCTGGCAGCCTCATGCGAATGAAAGATTTTTTGTTTTCTGGCGGCAACTGCACAGACAATATCGAGAGGAATCGTCATGATCAACACCCAGGAAAGCGTGAGAAATATCGGCATCAGTGCGCACATCGATTCAGGCAAAACCACGCTGACGGAAAGAATTCTCTTTTACACCAATCGAATTCACGCCATTCACGATGTAAAGGGAAAGGACGGCGTGGGCGCGACGATGGATTCAATGGAATTGGAGCGTGAAAGAGGTATCACCATCGCATCGGCCGCCACCTTCTGCCAATGGAAAGGCCATGAGATCAATATCATCGATACGCCAGGACATGTTGATTTCACCATCGAGGTGGAACGATCTCTGAGGGTGCTCGACGGCGCTATTCTCGTTCTGTGCGCTGTCGGTGGCGTTCAATCGCAGTCGATCACTGTTGATCAGCAAATGAAACGCTATAACGTTCCCTTCATAGCCTTCATCAACAAATGCGATCGCAGCGGTTCCAATCCCGAGAGGGTGATCAAACAGCTGCGGGAGAAACTCGGTCACAATCCTGTGGCGATGCAGATCCCCATCGGCCTCGAAGCGGACCTAAAAGGTGTGGTGGACCTGGTCAACATGAAAGCCCTCTATTTCGATGGCGCCAGCGGCGAAGAGGTCCGCGAAGAGGAAATTCCCGATGACCTACTGGCCCTTGCCCAGGAAAAGCGGGAGGAACTGATCGATGCCGCCTCAATGTTTTCCGACGAACTGACAGAGGCGGCCATCGAGGAAAAAGTTACCGCAGCCCTTCTGATTGATGCCGTGCGCAAAGGCACCATAGCTCGTGAAATGACTCCGGTCTTCATGGGATCAGCCTATAAAAACAAGGGCGTCCAACCCCTCCTGGATGCCGTAGCCCGTTACCTGCCCTACCCTGCCGACGTCAACAACCAGGCCCTGGATATGGAAAACGGCGAAACGCCGGTAGTCCTGTCATCGGATCCGAAAGCACCGCTGGTGGCCCTGGCTTTCAAACTCGAAGACGGTCAATACGGCCAACTCTCTTACATGCGGGTTTATCAGGGTACATTGGCCAAAGGCGCAACGGTTATAAACGTTCGTACAGGACGAAAAATAAAAATCGGACGTCTGGTGCGGATGCACGCCGATCAGATGGAGGATATTGCCGAAATCGCGGCCGGGTATATCGGTGCGTTATTCGGGATCGACTGCGCCAGCGGCGACACTTTTGTCAGCCCCGGCCTCAACCTGAGCATGACGTCCATGTATATCCCCAAACCGGTCATATCGCTGGCCATCGTGCCTAAAGACAACAAGGCCCAGATCAACATGTCAAAAGCCTTGAACCGTTTCACCAAAGAAGATCCAACGTTCCGGACCTACGTCAACGAGGAAACCAAAGAAACGATCATCGAAGGGATGGGGGAACTGCACCTGGAAGTTTATGTTGAGCGCATGCGCCGCGAATACAATGCAATGGTGGAAACCGGACGACCCCAGGTGGCCTATCGAGAAACCATCACCACCCGGGCTGATTTCAACTATACCCATAAGAAACAAACCGGCGGCGCCGGTCAATACGGTCGCGTGGCCGGTTATATCGAGCCTATCGAAGACGAAGAGTTTATCTTCGACAATCAGGTGACCGGCGGTTCCATACCGACCCAGTATATTCCGTCCTGCGAAAAGGGTTTTCGCGCGTGCCTGCAGAAGGGACCCAAGATGGAGTTTCCTGTCACCGGTATCCGTGTTGTTTTGAACGATGGGGCTTCTCACTCGGTCGACTCTTCCGAAATGGCTTTTTCCGCAGCCGCCCGCGGTGCTTTTATGGAAACCTACCCTAAGGCCAAACCGGTAATCCATGAGCCGATCATGAAAGTTGTGGTGGAATCGCCGACGGAATTTCAGGGAGCGGTCATGGGATCGTTGAACCAGCGCCGTGGTATGATCCTCGGTTCGCAGGACGAGGGCGTCATGTGTGTCATCGAATCCCAGGTGCCCCTGGCGGAAATGTTCGGCTATTCGACAGTCCTGCGATCTCTCACCCAGGGAAAGGCGCAATTTACCATGGAGTTTGCCGCCTACAAACAGGTACCGCAGTCGATCACCGAGGAACTCGCCAAAAAAGCGGAGGAAAACAAGAAAAGGGTGGCCTGACAAATTCGCGGATCAACCCGTGAATATCACGCAAACAGATCTTTTAAAAAAAATATCCGGGTAAAATGCCTGAAATGCGAAGATTCGAGCAGCCATGAGGCAACCTTTTGCAATTCGATCGTGTTGCCTCGGAAACTGAAAGGGCCGATGGGAAACCGAATCAAAGACCTGGACAAACAGATATCGTCAGCCGAAACGCGGGATTTCAATACCGCCTGCCCGGACTACAGCAATTACGCCGGTATATTCCGTCTGAATAACAGCGCTCTGGACACCAGTTCCGCTGGACTGGCCGCCGCTCAAGCACTACCGGCTTCACAGCGGGTCGTGTATCTAAAGGAAAGGAACCTGAACATGCTTAAAAACGACCTGATCTTGCGCAATCCTCTGCGGTTCATGCAGACTGACGCAAATGAGGCCAGCCTGCCTGCAGGCGGTTTCGGCGCCGTCCTTGCCCGCGCCGGTGTGGGCAAGACCGCCTTGTTGGTCCAGGTGTCGCTAAATTCTTTGCTCAAAGGGCGCAACGTTCTGCATATCAGCCTCGATGATCCAGTGCACAAGGTCAACCTCTGGTATAGCGAGGTCTTCAGCCACATTGCCAAACAATACAACGTCAAACAAGCCAATGAACTCTGGGAAACACTGCTGCCCCACCGTTTTATTATGACTTTTCGCGTCGAAGGCTTCAGTGCTCCGAAACTTGACGAACGCCTGACGGATCTGATTGAGCAGAATATTTTTACACCCCACATGATTATCATCGACGGCCTGCCCTTCGATGATAATGTGCGCATGCCCCTGACCGAGTTAAAGGATCTGGCGCATCGGCGTGGATGTCATGCCTGGTTTACAGTGCGGACCCATCGGCAAGACCCACCGAAGGAAAGCGGAATTCCATCGCAACTGGCAGATACCGAAGACCTCTTCAATGTCATCCTATGCCTTAATCCAAAAGGTAAGGTTGTCCACATTAATGTACTTAAATCTAAGGATATTTTGAGTGATAACGGCGGACTATTTCTCGATCCGTCCACCATGCTGATAACCGAGCAGCCCTCGCATTAAAATGCAGCCGGTGGGAAATATTGCGTGCGCCCCACACTGATGATTTTCATAACGCTTATCAAGAATAAATTACGAACCGCGGAAGGGTGATATAAACCTAGATTTAGCGTTTCATATTTTCGAAATATAAAAACCTAAAGTGAGCGTTTCAAATATTAAATGGAGGGGGAACTGCTTTATTTATAAGGAAATTCTGCCCATCGGAATTTCGAAAATATAAAACGCTCAATTTTGGATAAAGGTTGCTGAAAAATATGTTCGTATAACGGAACATCTGATTTGAGAGCTCCCATAGAAAAAGGCACGCGCAAATGGCAAACGGCAGGATCGGTATGAGTCCTGCCGTTTGGGTTTTAAACAGTCCGTTTGAGCCGTCTCGCTGGGGAGTCGCCCGAACCTCAAGATGTGACGATATGAATTAGCGACACCTGTAATTCACACCGATTGGACGAGACCCGATTCTTCGTCTGTGGCTGAAAGTCTGAAATGAACCGGTAAAATTTATGCTCTTAACAGGCGCGCTTGTGGTCTATCCTGGCAGCCCTGATGGTTGATATCCAGCCATGTTTCTTCAAGATATTGCCAGGAAGAATTGCTGATGGAGGCATATCCCACCATCAATTCCCACATACCCGTTTGTGTGTCTCGCCTGAGAACTTCTGTCTGGTGGCATTGCCGGCATTCAAGCTTCTTTGAATCCATCGTATGACTCTCTTTTAATCATGGTGTTATACACGGTTTACTAATATACTGCGAAGCATGAAACATGCCAGCTATGCCAAATTTACATTTAGTTAACATTTCAGCTATATACATCAATTAACGTCGTGACCGGCAGAGATTTTGTGTGAAGTAAAGGTTTGAATTTTATATCCTTTATTTCACAACCCCTGGGAAAGGCGCGTTATTTTATCAGCCTGAGAGAAAAGCCAAGCTTTTACATCTCGTTTCACACGGATCACGTCGGCATAGACCTTTATGGTGGAAATGCTTCGATAGGTGTGAAATGTGTAACGCAAACTATTTGATCTTCGGTCTTGACCCAGCCGCCAAACCGATAAAAAGGCACGTACCTTTCGCCCTCTTGAGAAAAAATTTATGAATCGTACGGGTTAGGCCTTGTCATAATCGTTTACCGGAGGTATAAATAGCATCCCATAATGCACGTCCCGGCAACCAACGGCCGCTGCCGTTGCTCTCGCACCGCCACGCGTTCATTGTCGATGGTTCAATGCAGGCCAGTAGCTCTAATGGCAGAGCACCGGACTCCAAATCCGGGTGTTGGGGGTTCGAATCCCTCCTGGCCTGCCAATTACCCTCTCGCCGCCTTATTCTCCAACACCTGTCAACGAATACGCTTCAGGAGAGCCAGTTCTCGGTGTTCTCCTTTCTTTTTTGCAGAATAACACCGAACTTACTGGCCAAGGGGGGCAGAATTGGGTTGTGACGCGACAGCGACTTGGCAAATATCATTTGTGCGCTCCCGAGTTGGCGCTCGGCAAATCCCGCTTCGCCGTAGCACAGATAAAACGCCCAGCGCCGGAGAAATTGTTCTGAAATTCCAAGGTCGCGCGCCCGGTCGACATTGGCATAAAAGCGCTCGCGCCAGCGACGCATGGTCACAGCATAATGGGGCGAAATGTCCTCCAGATGAACGAGGCGTAAATCGGTACACCGGTCCAGTGTCCGGCTGATAGTGGTCAAAGATGGTAAGCAGCCACTCGGCTGGATGAAGGGCCCGGCCGCGTCGATAGCCGGGGAGCCGCGATCACACGTGTGATTGGATCGGGTAACCGTTTGCAACGCCATGATACCGTCATCTTTGAGCAGTTGATTACACACCTGGAAAAAGACATCCCGATACCGGCGGTCGATGGATGCGATCGCCTCGATAGCGACCAGTTTGTCGAACCGACCGTTTACCCGTCGAAAGTCCTTGGGAACAATTTGGACCCGGTCGGCAACACCGGCGGCCTGCACCCGCTGTCGCGTCGGTTGAACCTGATTGTCTGATTCTACAGCAGCGACAATTCGACAACCGTAACGGGCAGCCGCATGGATTGCGAAGCCGCCCCAGGCACTGCCGATCTCCACCACAGAATCGTCTTTCTGCAGTCGCAGTTTGCGGCAAATCCGCTCGTAAGCGGCCGAATTGGCCTCTGCGAGAGGAGTGTCCGGCCGTCTGAAAATACCGCAGGAATGACTCAGGCTGTCATCGAGGAAAAGGGAGTAAAATGTGTCGCCCGGCTCCTGTGATACCGGAGAACAATGATTTTTGTTTTGATCTGCTGTCTGGCGAGTGAGGTTGAGCAGTCTGCGGGCCGGTGACGCGTATCGTTGCCATTCGCGGTGGGTCTGTGCGAAAACCATCCGGTTCAACAGGACGATCCTGAGCGCATCGGTGAGGTTGTCGGTCGACCAGAGGCCGCGAGCAAAGGCGTCACCGACTCCGGCGCTGCCGGCTGAAAGTACATGTCTGTAGAATCGAGGGGTCTTGATAAAAATGGTGGCTTCAATGGGGCAAGCAGTGGTCCGGCAACCGACAGTACGGCGTTTATGGCCCTCCACCAAATTGAGGCGCCCCAGCCGAAACTTGGATATAACACCGAGAAAAACGCGACGGGCTAAATGGTCGAGGGTCGTCGGTTTGGCGAGACCGGGCATCACTCCGCCGGAAAACGCTCTCATTCCCGTCATTGATCTTCCCCTCCCGTCATCTTGTCTCGCGAATCCCACGTTTTTACCTACAGCCTGATCGGCCCGCGTTGCAACCCTTTTCATCCCTAAACTTTTCCGTCTGTTTTTTCAACTTTTTTTACATAGGCCTCTATATCGCATTTTCTTTCGAGTCCCGTTGCAGCCATATAGCGTACCTTGCCGAATATCGGCCGTTCCTGCCAGGCCCGGTCGTGAATGCCGTAAATCCAGGCCACACCTGTGTAAGAATTCGGGTCACGTCCATCGAGAAAGTATTTATTGTTGAGCGCCAGGGTGGATTTGAAGGCCTGCTCAGGAGTACGGCTCCATTCGAGGATCTTCTTGCCCCAATACATGCGCATGTAATTGTGCATGAACCCGGTGTTCTTCATCTCGCGCATGGCCGCATTCCAATAGCGGTCGTGGGTATCGGCCGCTTCAAGTTGCCTGAGCGCGTAACGGTGAGGGCGTCGATCATTTCTGTGCTCGTCCAATGTTTGCCTGGCCCAGCCGGGAATACAGGTATAGCTGTCGTAGTCGGGTGTGAACTGGACAAAATTCATCGCCAGCTCACGGCGGACGATCATCTGCTCGAGGAAGGCATCAATTTCATTTTGATCCAGCGACGATTTGGCGGCGGCCTTTACTGTCCGGGCAAGATATAACGGCGATATCTGCCCGAAATGGAGGTAGGGGCTCATGTGAGATATGTCATCCGTCTGGGGCTGATTGGAATGGGCGCTGTACGTCTTCAATCCATGGGCAACAAATGCCTTGAACCGTTTTTTTGCCTGGCGTGTGCCACCTTTGAAAAAACGGCTCACCGGCCGGGCGCTGCCATCGAGATCCATCCGGGCCAACAGGGCATCGATATCTTCGAGGTCTAAACCGTCAACCTTAAATTCTAAAGATCTTTTGTGCAATGGAGTTGGAGTACGCTGAAAAATAGTCAGATAGGCATCCAATTCCCGGTGGATCTTCGGCCGGATGGTCCGGGCGGCATACTCGGCTTTGTTGCTGACCACCTCCACGGGGATAATCACATCACTTTCCACCTGAACCACCCGGCAGGCGGCTTTCCGGGCCACTTGCCGGCGCCAGCTTCTCTGGTGTCGCAGATAACCGCGGTCACAGACAATAACGGCCGCGTTTCGTCCGGTTGCCAGCGCCACCTCCGGTACCTCACCCCGGCGCACAACCATCTTAATCCCCCGCTCCGCCAACGCCAGAATGTTTCTCTGAGCCCTTCGAGCATGAATCGGTAATGCCGCAGATTGGCCTCGGGATAGGTATCCGTCAATCCGAATACCACCAACAGGGGAAGGTCGAGGTGATTGGCCAGTTCGACGGCATATTCGAGGGCATGGTTTTCCTCGGCCCTCTGGGACTGCTGCATCCAGTAGAGAACATAATCGCCGGTGGCCATTTTTTTCTGATTCAACACCTGGATTCTGGTCGCCTCGATGGAGGGTGAGGGTTTCGAGTGTGTCATTGAATTACGGCCTCTCACTATTTTTTGCCCGATTCGATACCATATCATCCGCCCTATTCACTCGTGCACCTGGGCGTTCGATACGCGGCGGTGTCCAATGCGATTGGTGCGCGTGACTCTCCGTATGGAATTCGGTAAAAGTTAACGCCTTGATAACCGGCATAACCAGCGATACGAAATTAAAAATTCAGGCGTGATTGCGTAGTTTCAGCTCGAGCGGGTGCGGATTCAGGTATACCTGTTGCAGCAGATACGGCTGCTGGTACTTGCGCACATAGTGGTTTATCAGTGTGATCGGTACGATCAGGGGCACGATCTCCTCCCGATAACGGTCGATGATTTCAAGCACTTCCTGTTTTTCATCGGCAGACAGTTCTTTTTTGAAATATCCCAACAGATGTTGAAGGACATTGGCATTTTTTTTGACGGTTGGTTTCAACCGTAGCGATTCAATCAATTGAAGTTCATAGTGGTCGTAAAGCGTGTCCAGTGGCAGCGATTTGCCTTCGGCGACCAGTTTTCCCATTGCCCGGTAATGCGTCGTGCTGTGGGAGAGGATCAGCAGTTTTTGACGCGTATGAAAATCGACCAAATCGCCCACACTTTTCTTTTTTTCCAGCGATTCACGCCACCTTTTGAGGGTAAATATTTGTTCGATAAAATTTTCTCTGAGCAGCGGATCGTTCAGACGCCCATCTTCTTCAACCGGTATACGGGGAAACCGCTCTGTAAAGGCTCTGGCAAACAGACCAACCCCCTTTTTTTCCGGCATCCCTTTCTCATTGTATACTTTCACGCGGAACAGGCCGCTGTTGGGGGAATCTTTCTTGAAGATGAAGCCGCAAAGATCCTCCTTTTCCAGCATTTCGACCCGCTGAGCGGCCCACTGGAGCATGTGCGCGGTATGATCGACCTTGTTTTTCGAGGTGATCAGACGCGGACTTTCGATATCGCCGACCAGCCTGAATGTCTCCCGTGGGACAGGGAATCCGGCTTCCACTTCCGGACAAACTGGTACGAAATCGACATAACGAGACAGGGTGTCGGTGATAAACCGGCTCCGTGAATGGCCCCCGTTCCACCTGACATTTTCACCCAGCAAGCATTGGCTGATTCCGATCTTGATGCGGTCTTCCATATATTGTTCTCCCGTAAGGTGTGTAAATAAATATAACCCAAGTCGAGCGTTTCATATTTTCGAAATATGAAAATAAACAATAAAATAAGGCATTCTGCCCATCAGAATTTCGAAAATATAAAATCCTCCGGGATTTCCAATTTCACCGCATCTACGGCATCAAATGACGTCCCGCATAGTTCACTATAGCGGAACGACATTTTCCTTGTACCTGCGGCAAACTTGAAAATCGCTCAATTTGGGTATAAGAAAGGGTAAAGTGTTTTTCACTGTAAAAGCTTTCCAAGCCAAAATCAACGCAAACCCTCTCATCGCTCAAAAAGGTATCAAACGGAGGCTTACTCCTGTATGCCGCACAATCGATTTCGATGGTTGACACCGAAATTGCGGGAAAGGGCCATTTCTGGACGGAAACCGCCATGTGTCCTTATGCATAAGTGAGGATATTTTCCGCTGAGCAGGGCCGCACAAAGGGTTACGGCGAGGCGCACGTTCTGTGCGCCGCAGCCGGAACCCAGTGAATACTCTGTTTATGAAAAAAAGGGTACTAAATGGCAAAGTTTCCGATTCAGAAATGAGCCATTTTCTGCAAGTTCAAGGAAACCAAGGAATCGAGCGGAGGCATACTCCTGTATGCCGCACAATCGATTTCGATGGTTGACACCGAAATTGCGGGAAAGGGCCATTTCTGGACGGAAACTATTTGGGATTGCAAAAATCATCGGAAGATGCTTTTAATTTGTAACAAACTTCCAGAATTCGTTTCCTCCCTGAAAATTTCAGCATACGGCGTCCTTTTTTTCAGGAGCCCCTGAATAGAGGTTGTGCAATTTCGGGAGTGAGATTAGAAAAAGGCCTACTTGGCCGGTCGCATCAACGAAAAGGAGAGCATATGGATAAAAACAAAGCGATCAAACAAATATTTCTGTTCGCGGGTGTGGTCTTGGCTCTTGTTCTCATTATCGGTGCGCGGCATATCGGCCTCAAGGGTATTTCCGACCTGTTGAATCCACTGCGCAGTTTTAATAGTAACCGTGCGATAGTCGTTGCCGCCGGTATCCAGCCGATGGTCATCTGGAAAAAAATCGAAGAAACAGGTCTATTTCGGCCAAAACCGCCCTTAACTCCTCCATCCGCCGTAACCGAGACCGACACCAAGTCAACTCCAGAAACGGTCATTATTGAGGCGAAGACTGAAAATCCGGTTGTTCCCTCCAAGGAACCGCAAGTCGTTGCTGCAGTTACACCTGAGTATAACGTACCCAAAATGCAACAAACAGCCTCTGTTCAAGAAATCGCCGTTCCCGTAGCGCCTCCACCGCCCCTGCCCTATTCACTGCAGCTGTGCAGCTGCCGGGCGGTTGAAAGTGCGCAACATTCTCTGGCCGGCTTCAAGAAAAAAGGCCTGGACGTCTACCTTGTCAAGGTGACCCTATATGGCGACGGCGGCACCTGGTGGCGGGTATACACGGGCCAATATGCAACGCTGGATGAGACTCTGGCGGCCAAAAAGGACCTCGGACTATCGGATGCCATTGCCAAGAAAACCCCTTTTGCCAATCTGATCGGTGAGTATACCTCCGGGGATCAAACACGCGCTGAACAGGAACGTCTGACGGTGCTCGGGCTGTTTCCCTATGTTCTCGAGGATACGGATAATGTTTTTCGCCTCTTCGTGGGCGCCTACACGCGTAAAACACAGGCTGAGCAACAAGCGCTCGAATTAGAGTCTATGGGACTGATCAGTCAGGCTGTCGCCCGCTAATCGGTAATATTCAAACCATCATTTTCACACACTGACAGGCGCTCTTCGACGAAGCCACATGTTCTCGAAAACAAGCGCTAAGTATTACTTATATTTTCCATATATTGGGTAGCCTATGCCACAAACGCCGATGGTATTCGATGCCGGCTCAATATATTCTTATTTAGTTTCAAAGAGTTACTTGCATTCGTTCGGGCAGGACTTAACTTGTATGGTAATTGCATGGAACACTGTGTTACGAGGTTCTCATCAATATCCGCAGGAGGCCTGACATGAATAGAATCGATCGGGCATTCGTTGAAAGGCGCTCAGGGAAAGACAGACGACGAATCTTTCAGTTAAAGCGGTTTTTCTTCAGAGGAGAAGACCGGCGCACTTCGGGTGATCGCAGGGAAATTAAGGAACGGCGCACCGGTTGGATCCGAATCAGCAAATGGTCCAGCGCCCCGCTGGCAAAACTCAAAATCGCCAAATTCTTGAAAAACAGCGTCTGAAACGACTGATACCAAAACACCCAGCTACAAACCACTCCCCGCCCCAATAGCTCGGTCAATATTTCTGCAGAAATAGGTGCACGCCCCTCGACCTGTAGCCCACAAACGATGCCATCAACACGGTTGCAGCCGATGACGGCTGCACAGGGACACCCCCCAGGATGTGCGCCATGGTACTTTCAACAATTTTAACAAAGCCGTGAAAGATCAGTCTGCCGAAAAAGAAAAATTAGACATTAAGCTTGACCCCACCGTAATTTTTAGCGAATATTCCCAGTTATCTACCCTAATGTGAATATAATTTTTCATTCCACTGGTTTTCCGGTTAGATTTCTCCGTCAGGAACCGGGGCCCGGTATCACCGGCGCGGTGCACGACAAATGAAATTTTCCGTCAAATCCACCTTCGCAATCAATCCGACCTCAATCACATTGGTCACCATTCTTGTCGTTGTGTCCCTTTTCCTCGGTGGTGTTCCCATCCTCGATCTGGTCGAGTTGAAAACATATGACCTTCGTTTCCGGTCACGTGGTCAGCAGCAACCGACTCCGGCGGTTGTCATGGCATTGATCGACGATAAAAGCATCGATATGGAAGGACGCTGGCCCTGGCCCAGGACCAAGATCGCCAAGCTCGTAAATACCCTTTCCCAAAATGGTGCCAAGGTTATCGGCTTCGACATCGGTTTTTTTGAACCGTCGCAAAATGCACAATTGGAGTTCATCGAAAAATTCAGCCGTGAAATGGGCGCCATGGGTATCGACAATCCGAAAGTGAATGCGTTCGTAAAAAACAACCAAGAGGAAGCAGACGACGACAGGGTGCTTGCGAACGCCATCAAGAATTCAACCGCATCGGTCGTTCTCGGTTATTTTTTCCACATGAATGCCGAAGATATCAACTATGATATCGATCAGCGTCAAATAAACGCGCAGCTCGACCACATCAGCAGTTCAAAATACCCCCTTATTATCTATAAAGAGAAGGAAATGAATCGCGATCCTTTTATCCGGGCCTTTGCCCCGGTAAGCAACCTGGGTATTTTCAACCAATCAGGATCGTCGTCAGGCTTCTATAGCCTGAGAAGTGACCAGGACGGTGTCGTACGCTGGATACCGCTGATCATAAAATGCGGAGAGGACCTCTATCCGCCGCTATCGTTATTATGCGCCTGGCATTACCTGGACAAGCCGCAGCTCATGGTCAAGGTGGCTCATTATGGAATTGAAGGCATTCAGATGGGAACGCGGTGGATACCCACGGATGAAAATGGCGGCTTTTTGATCAATTTCCTCGGTTCACCGAAAACCTTCCCGCAAATTTCCATTAGTGACGTGCTGTCCGGTGGGACTGCCGAGGGGGTATTTGAGAACAAAATCGTATTGGTCGGTGTCACGGCATCGGGCATGCGAGACCTGCGGAGCACGCCGATCAGCCCTCTCTATCCAGGGGTGGAAGTACACGCAACCGTTATCGACAACCTTCTGTCGCAACAGTTCATAACGAAACCGAAGTGGTCAAAAGTGTTCGACCTTGGGGCCATCATCGTGATGGGTGCATTGACCGGAATTGCCTTACCGCGCTTTGGTGCGGTTAAAGGTCTGTTATTGGCCGTCGGCCTTTTCATGCTCTATATTTTCACTGCGCGCTGGCTTTTCGTCACCCAAAGGGTCTGGCTCAACATGGTTTTTCCCCTTCTGGTCCTGTCGCTGAATTATACTGTCTTGACGGCGTACCGTTACGTTACCGAAGAAGGGGAGCGTAAAAAAGTCAAGGGTGCGTTCCAGCAATATGTAGCGCCATTGGTCATCGATGAGCTTCTCGAAGCGCCTGAAAAGCTGAAACTTGGGGGAGAGGAAAAGGAGCTAACGGTTCTGTTCAGCGATATCGAGGGGTTTACAACCTATTCAGAGCGCTATTCCCCTACAGAAATGATCGAAATCCTGAGCGTCTATTACGACAAAATGACCGAACAGATTTTCCACCATCAGGGCACGCTCAAGGAATACGTGGGCGATGAGATCATGGCCTTTTTTGGGGCACCCCTCGATGCCCCCGATCATGCACAAAAGGCCTGCGCCGCCGCCCTTGCCATGCGCGAACAGCGAAATAATTTAAATTCGGAGTGGATCACAACGGGCCGCCCGCAACTCAGCGCCCGCACGGGCATTAACTCGGGCCTCATGCTCGTGGGCAACCTGGGATCCAGCTATCGCTTTGCTTACGGCGTCCTCGGGGACCAGGTGAACCTGGGCTCGCGATTAGAGGGTCTTAACAAGCTTTACCACACTGAGATCCTCATCGGGGAAAACACGGCACGCCGCGTTAGGGACGATTTCCACCTGCGTGAGATCGATAGGGTGCGAGTTGTAGGTCGTCAAAAATCCGTCCGGGTTTTCGAGCTCATGGCCGTATCCAGTGCGTCTCTACCAAACGAGCTTGAAAAGGCCTTAAGAGAGTACGCCGCAGGATACACAGCGTACCGTAGCCAGCACTGGGATGAAGCGCTGGGTCTTTTCAAGAGCAGCCTTGAGATTTGGCCGACTGATGGTCCGTCCCGTACTATGGCTGAACGATGCCGGTATTATCAGAAAGCACCACCGCCGGAAGGCTGGGATTGTGTTTTTACTTTAGCAGACAAATGAAACTCCTAACAAATATACCGTGTGTTTAATTTTAAGGTTTCGGAACACAACCCGTAGGATCGCAGCACAAATTAGCCGGTGCATAGTAGTAACCAATGCACACCAATTGCCAGTTACCGCCCCCAAAGTAGTTCCAAGTCCAACCCGGGCTGCCATGTGTCGTTATTGTGAATTCATCACACAGCTGAGTTGTACCTGTCGTGTATCCGGCGCTTTTCACCAGTTCTTTTCCAATTCTAGGAGGACTTTCGGGACGCTGACAGCTTTCATATTTAGCCTTTGTATCTTTGGCGTAATCCAAGCATTTGGCATTGTCCCCGCACCGTTTTGGATCATTATAAAACTCACACTGTTCAGCGCATCCATTGCTGTCTCTAAAATACCGAATATTTACTCCTGCAATAACTGACTCTGTGGTTCCCGGAATCGATTGAAATGGATTTTTAAGACCGGCGAGTGCACTATCTGTCATAAAAAGGGTAGTTACAAAAAAAAGAATGACTAAAAATCTGAACTCTGGTTTGTACATCATTTGCCCCCTTTCAATTGATTGTTTTTGGAAGCGGATCAAAGCCATCACCCATCTCAACTGAATTATCCTGGATTTTTCTAAATACCGTCAAATCAAGGGAATGCGAGCGTGAGTTTGGCAAATACGGACCGTGACGGCTGTATCCGTGGGTTATCAGGGTCTACGTCATAGTACCGGAATTCTTTGTCAAACATGTTTGTCACACCGACGGTGACAAGACCAAAGCGCTTTGGAAGACGATAACCGATAGCGGCATCCACCAACCAGAATTTATCCTCACCGTCTTCAAAT
Source organism: uncultured delta proteobacterium (assembly GCA_963848135.1). Lineage (GTDB taxonomy): Bacteria > Desulfobacterota > Desulfobacteria > Desulfobacterales > SG8-13 > JARFQH01. The sequence continues at coordinate 39,389 of CAWKCK010000002.1, read as the reverse complement.
ATTCCTGCTTGAAACTGTCGCTCAAAACTACCATTCTGATAAACATAGGTGCCCTTTAATCCGGCGTAGAGTCCGGACGGATGATAAAAATTGGCCCCTATCGGAAAAAAATTTGTTTCAACATCTTTTGCGCCTTGAGCAAACCTCTCCCTGTCGAATCGTTCCCACAGCCACTCTGCCGTCAGGCTCAGCCATTTATGCGGGGTCCAGAAAAGATAAGCACGTGTCCGTTTTTCCGTCCAATCATCTTCAGCCAACTCTGATATGCCCGCACCTGGAATCGATATGGTAAAAGGTACCTTCAAATCCCTGTATATAAACTCTAAGCCCCCATACACACTGTTGGAAAATTTTTGATCGACAGCAGCACCGTAATTCCAGGCATCGGTTGCTGTAATATCATCATAAAACTGGTTGAAACCGGCGACCTGCGTGGGCTCAAGGGTTTGGTTGGTTATCAGGGTTCTTTTCAATACCCTGAAAACAGCGCCACGCAGCGTGGTGCTTGGAACTGGATTCCAGGAAAGACCGAATTTAGGATTGAACTGGTCCGTGTCCTTTTGATCTGGGCTGCTGCTGTTAAATAAATCACCACTGGCACCGACAGTAAGGATCAAATTTTTCAGCGCCGAAATATAGGAATACAAATACAGATTGGTGTGGTCGACATCTTTATCAAAGGTTAAGGTATCCATCCGTGTTTCAGGATCGACAACAATGGGTCCAGGTCCAATGGGTGGCGGTGGTAAAGGAATTACGAAGCCAGGAATAAATTGTGTGGTTGTCGACTCGGCTTGACTGTCGACATTGAAATAACCAATCCCTCCGGCAAGGTTTAAGATTTCAGACCGGAAGATATATTCGAGTTCGCCGCCATACGCAGTCTGCTCCGAAGAGGTTTCAAGGGTCGATTCAATCGGACCAGCGGTTTGTGTCCGCGAAGTGAACATCTCATCCTGGTAACCGAAATTACCGATTAAAACAGAGTTCGGTGAAAAGGCATGTCGAAAACCAGCGCGGATTGATCCCGTCTCATCTGTCTGGCGAAGGTTGGGGTCTACATCGTTGGCAAAAAACCGCAGTTGGGTCTCACCTCTTTTAACGTCTCTATGACGATATTCCGCCTGCAGACTTGTTTTGTATGAAACTTCATATTGCGCGAATACATTGGCAACGCTATCGTCCTGGTCATTGTTCGATGCGAAACCCATCGGTTTCAAAATGGGAGTACCCGGCACTTAACGACAGCTTGTTGTGGATGCCCGAAACGATACCTTCACCAGCCCACGTACTGTTTTCACCAACCAAACCATTCAGTTGCAGAGCGGCCCGGTTGCGCGTAAACAAGAGATTGTTGAATTCATTGAAGGACGTTTGGGTGGGCCCCTGGGAACTGATTAGAAAAAGGTTGCTCTCGGCTAGACCCGGCTGAATGGGGGTGATGTTGATCGGCTGAAGCAACTGGGACTGCAGCAATTCGCTAACCCTGGCGATCTCGTGGCGGGGCAGGACAGCGTAGGAGTCCGCCAGAAACCGGTGAGCGGAAAAGTTGCCTGGGTCCGTGTTGACGGCCTTGTAACCTTCAACAAGTGCCAGCTGCTGGAAGCCCAAATTATCATATATTCGAGCGAGACTGGCGCTACGGGCGGCCAGATCTGAATCGAGCAACAACTTGGAGCGGTAGACAAACCGATTGTCGTTAAGCTCGATCGCCCTCTGGATATTGTGCAACGCCTCAACCGGTCGGTTGGTGGTCTGCTTGGCGATGGCATCGTAGAACCAGGGGGTGGGATCGTTAGGGTCGAGTTCCTTGGCAATTTTATATTCGCGTTCGTCAAGCGGTATGCGTTTTTTTTCGTAGTAGGTCTTGCCCAGGTAGCTGCGGACAAGCGAGTTGGCGGAGTCAAGGCTGGCAGCAATTTCGATATCCCTGCCGCCGCCATCGAGGTCGCCTTGCCTGATCTTGGCCAGTCCCAGACCCAAACGCGGCAAAGGCGCCGCCTGGTCGAGAGTGATCGCTTTTCCAAAGGCCTCTTTCGACGACTCAATTTTAACTTGTGCCAGGAAGGCAAACCCTAACACTGTCTGAGTCAAAGAAAGATTCGGTGCCAAAGACTCGGCCATTCGGGCCGCATCCAGAGCTTTATTCAGCCGGCCAAAGGAGGCCTGGATTTCTGACAACCGCGCCCAGGCCAGGGCGTTGTCCGGCGCCACCTCCGTAGCTTTTCGAAGAGTGGTACGGGCGCCCTCCAGATCGAATCGGGCCTGCTGTGCATAGGAGAGAGAGATTAGGGCAGTTGCTGAGGTGGGGTCGGCATCCACCGCCCTCTGAGCCAGGTGCAGGGCCTTGTCCCGGTCGTTCTGAACGATCGCGATGATCGCCTGCAATGACAGGGCATCACTGAAATCGGCTTTTAAACTCAGTGAACGATCAAGGTCTGCGGATGCCTCCTTCAGACGGCCGACATTCAATAACAACGCCGCCCGTTGGGCGAGAAGACGCGGGTCATCGATCTCCTCAGGCGCCAGTTTAATGACCTCAGGGGAAATCCCATACATGACCGGCGGATAATAAAGGGCCCACTGAACAGCATCCCGGGGCCGTGCCACAACTCTTAACACCGGAGCCTTGTTGGCCTCGGCAACGGCCGACTGACCGCTTATGAGCAGTAGGCTGCCGAGGGCATTCTCAGCCATTACCGAGCCTTCGAACACCGACAGGAGGGACTGGGTTTCTTCCTCCCGGATATAAAACTCGGTCCCCCTCACCCCGAAAATAGCATACTGCGTCTTAACCTTGAGACTGCGCGGTTCGCGGCTAAGGAAATGCGCCGCTCCCTTCAGCAGGTCAATCAGGGAAGTCTTCTCCTCTAAAACCCCTTCCAAAACAATAGTTGTATTTTCGTTGATGCGCAGAAAAGACCGGTTCATAAGGGTAACGTCCGCCCGGCTCTTCTCGAGTACCCGAATTGTATCCCCTTGGCAAAAGGTTTCGTTGAGTGTGACCAACTGCCACTGGGTATTACCGGCACTTTTCGCTTCGACGGTTCCCTGAACGGAAACAATCTTTGCTACTGGTGTTTCGCACTTCTCAGCTTTTGATTCGCATAGATACCCGGAAGCAAGGAGAAAACCCCAAAAAATTAAGAGAGCAAAACGACCCGATGAGACCCTCTTCATAGCACTCACCTTATACGGAAAACGGTTTAGGGCGTAAAAGGTGCTGATACATTTACCGGTTCATGCGGTTTTACATTTATACCGTCCATCAGCATAATCATTGGCACACAGCTTTATGTTCAGGACGTGATGGGACCTTGCTTTTAGTACCGTGTCAATCGGAAGGATAGAGTTGAGCGATTCAACCCATATTACTTGGCAGTGATATCGGACAAACAATACCCCTATAATATATGGCACTGCCGTTAGGCAAGACCTAATTCATCAGGTCTTGGATTGCCCAAGAACCCAAGGGGTAACTATTGTCTCTGAATCAAAATTTGGGTGAATTGGAAAAAGATTTCCGTTTGAGATACTAAGGCTTCAATTCTGATGATGACATTGAGCGTGTGGCCCAGGTCATGGACCTGCATGGAGATAATTTGGAATTAGAAAAGCAGATGACGTTATTTCTTAATAATTTCGGTTTTTTGGGTTCTATTTTTTTTGATCAAGAGGGATACATCATAGGCAAAATAAGGAACGCATGCGATACTCCAGGAAATAATCCCATCGACACCCACATCGAGTAATGACCGATAAAACATTGCGTAGGACGTTGATAGGGCCGGGCTATCCGCAATAAATATGTTCCGGATCAGAAAAATAATTCCCGGGAAAAGGGTTAACCCGAAGACAACCAATCCTATTCGAATAAGAACTTCCCAAGTGAGGATTTTATTGGAGCTTCTACTTTTAGTTTTTGACATTCTAAAATTCTCTTTATTGTATGAACTTGTTCCGGCCGGATGCCTGTTTATTCTATCATACTCGCACATAAATGGTAAATCGGCGCGGGAATAGGCACCGGAGCGGTTTCTTATTCAAACCGGATTCCACTATTATGGAAATGACTATCCGGCTCGAAACCGATACCAAACTCGTTATTAGCGATTAAAATTTATGGTTCTTCTCCGATTTAGTTGGTGTAAATTGATGCGAAGCTCATGCATGGATCATAGCATAGTTAAATTGGCCGCCCGCTCACTTCGCTCGCTCGACAGACGCTGACAGACACAGACGTTTTGCCTCCGCGACCCGCGGAGGCAAAACGAGCAATCGCTGCGCGAGGCCATCTGCTTTTTTACCTGAAAGGCATGCATCTTTTACCCGGGCAAGTCGCCCGGGTAAAAAGGGTTTGTCTGCGTTATGTCAGCGTGCATCTGCGGTTAATTTATATCTTTATTTCAATAAGATATGAATAATTAGCCCGTAAAAACCACCAACTTTATTGGAGATGATCCAAATTTATCAGATCATCCCCATAACCGAGAACCGCCAAATCGTTTGAAAGATTGTCTCCTCTGATAAAGCAAAATCCATGCAAAATAATTTTTTTCGCGTTTATGAACTTTTTTTGTATATTTACAGATAGTTAAGTAAACGCTCGAGGACATGGCATTGCCACATTGTAACAGTTGCCAGCTGTATTCATGACCATTTTAATACATAATGAGGTATAGATTAGGCAAATGACTTCACAACAAATTTTAGTAATTTATAAGGGGGATATTAAGAATTTACAGCCCCGGGTATATACTCAGGCTTTGAATGACTAAAATGTTGAGCTCGTAAAACAATGTCGGTTCACAGAGTTGAAATGTCCAATGTGCTTAAGACCACACAGGGACTAAAAATCATAAGGCAAATCCGCTTGTGATTCAGCCATCTATTGGATCTATGCCATTAATTTTATTCTTGCCACGAGTTGACCAATTGTTTAAACCTAAAATGAGCGTTTAAAATTTTAAACGGAAGGGGAAGTGCTTTATTTATAAGGAATTCTATCATCGTTTGATTTTAATATTTGAAACCCATCGGGATTGCCGATCTTGCCGCATCTACGGCGTCATATGCCGTCCCGCATAGCCATCTATAGCGGAACGACATCTTCCTTGTATCTGCGGCAACCTCGACAATCGCTCAAATTAGGTTAAACATATTCATAAGATCCGGATGGATAATGACTTTCCCTCTCTTCTACTCCCAGACAGTCAGACATGATAAGTTTTGGATAACCCGGCAATGCAAATTCTCATTGTATTTTCAGACGTCCGGATGGAATCATTAGCCCGGACATTTCACGTCCCTGAGGGATTCAATGGCAAGGCACTTATGGGTGCCGCCGTAGTCAACCTACTGCAAGCTTTTGATAACGGAGCCAATGGATGCCTCAGGGAGTGCCCAAGGGGTGAAAACGTTTCGGCTTTTCTCTAAAATTCATAAGTTGCAAATTGTACTTTGACTCAAATACGTCCATTTCATTTCATGTATCTAAAATTAAATTAATTTACTCATAGTGGCGAAAAGATTTCATGAAACATGCGGGATAGCCCTGTTGGCCAATGGTATTTCATAGTCACTTCGCCTGGAAAACGCACAGGGAGTGACTTCCGTTGGCAATGGTGTAGATAGGGATAGAGATATATAGAATGAAAGGAGGTGAGAATATTATCCATGCTGAATCTCGAAAAAATAAAGATCGATTATTGTAGAGATCAAATCAGGAGTGCCTACAGAAGAAATTACAGCGAGCTGGAGAGTGAACTCGGCAATGTGATCGTATGGTCATCGCACCTGGCCCTCGAAATCATCGCCAACTCCGACGCCCTCTACCACAACGTCGAGCACACAGTGATGGTGGCCCTGGCAGGTCAGTCCATACTGGAAGGCAAGCATCTGTCCGAGGGCGGCGTCACTCCCCAAGATTGGGCCAATTTCATGATTGCCCTCTTGTGCCATGACATCGGGTACGTGCGAGGAATCTGCAAGGGTGACACGAATGATCTGATTGCCACCGGTGTCGACGATAAACGTATCGCCGTACCCAAAGGAGGCACGGATGCCGCCCTGGCGCCTTATCACGTCGACAGGAGCAAAATGTTCGTGCGCGACCGATTTGGCCAAGCCATGCTGGCACAGGGGATGATCAATGCCGGGCTGATCGAATCGTACATCGAAATGACCCGCTTCCCGATTCCTGACAGCGACGTGCATACAACCGCGCAAGGGTATCCCAGCCTGGTGCGGGCGGCCGATTATATCGGCCAGCTCGGGGACCCTTACCGCAACCAGAAGTGCACAGCCCTGTTTTACGAATTCGAAGAGCTCGGCCTCAACGCAGAACTCGGCTACACATCTCCGGGAGATTTGCGCGAGAACAATGCCAAATTTTACTGGGACCATGTAAACCAGTACGTGCAGGACGGCATACGGTACTTGCGTGTTACCCAGGACGGTAAACAGTGGATTGCCAACCTGCAGGCCAATGTGTTCGGGGCGGAACACGGATGCAACATGTGGCCTTTCAGCTGTTCGGTCTCATAATCGAATGATCGCCAAACGAGTATGTCGGATACCATCTGGACCAAACAAGGATTTTCCGGAGCCTTGTCAGTGGCCATCATTACCCTGCCGATTGCGGTGGCCAATGGTGCATGGACAATATCTGAAAATATTGACATCTCTGACTATAACAATTAGAATGCATTTGAATTCAAATGAATAAATTCGAACGAAGGTGAATCAAATGTCAAAAACCGTGACGATAAGATTGAAGGATGACACATACAAGTTATTTGCAGAGGCGGCACGAGCGGATAACCGTACGATATCGAACCTCATCGAAACGGCTGCGCTAAGTAAAGTCCGCGAGCAGCAATTCGTGGATGATGCAGAGATGGCCGAAATAATGTCCGATCACAATTTACTGGCGAGAATACAACAGGGTTCGAAGGAGGCTGAAGCACGAAAAGGACGTTTTGTTGAATAACTACAGAATATTTGAAACGGAACAATTCCTGAACGATTTGAGGCAAATCGCCTTATCAGGCCAGCCCAAGGTCACCCAAAAGCTCGTTAAATTCGTCTACCCTCAACTCCGAGAACACCCTCACTTTGGCCCACACATAAAAAAACTGAAGGGCTTTGACCCCGACACATGGAGATATCGAATCGGAGCCTGGCGGTTCTTTTATGAAATCGACGATACAGAAAGCATCGTCTTCATGCTAGCAGCCAAACACCGCAGTAGTGCATATTGACGCGCCGTTCAGAAATATATTAGGAAAGATGTTGCCTCCACAGGTGAATCTACAAACTAGTTATGTCGCCATCCTGGGATTCGCTGCAATCTATTTGCTTATGGGCGGAATCTTGCAAACGCTGCTCGGTCTTTTCCGGAGAGGAAATAAGTGTTTTGGCAGAAAGTTAGAGCTGTTCCTGTGTTGTAATTATTTGTATGTTTTTGAACGACTCTTTTTTCAGTCCTATGTATTTTCAATAAGTTATGGTAAAATTAGTCGGATATATAGAAAATAAAACGTTTTTATCATATTTTCAGAATTGCAAACAAATGGCAGACGGTGCTGCGATGACAAGATACCCGATTCTCTGGCTATTGACATGGTTGATCTTGCTTTTTTTCAGTTGTTCCCCGGACAAACCCGAACAAGATTTAATCCTTGCCAAGATAAATGATTATGCCCTCACGTTAAACGAATTCAACACCCAGCTTAAAGCAGAGTTGGAGTATGACAAAGATTTCAAATTGAACCAAGACACCAAGAAAACCTTTATGGACCAAATCGTTACCAAGGAAATTCTCATTCAAGAGGCAAAAAGGCGCAAACTCGATCGTAAGGACGCTTTTATCAGGGCGATTGAACGGTATTGGGAGTCGACTCTGATTCGCGATCTCATGGCGATAGAAGGCCAGAAAATTGAAAAGCAGACCGTCGTATCACAAGAAGAGATCGAGGCCCGTTATGATGAAATGCTCGAATCCGATCCGGACCTATCCCCGCTCACAGAGGTTCAAGACCAGATTACCCAACAGATCCTGAACGAAAAAAAGCAGAACGCGCTGGAAGACTGGATTGTCCGATTAAAATCTAATGCCAAAATAGTTATCAACGAGGAATTACTTGATCCGATCAAAGGGGAAAAAAGTAATGCTGAAAAATGAGTCCATCAATCGGCGCAGACAATATTTCATAAATAGGGAATTTCAACTCAGTTTTATCTTGAAGTTTTGCAGTATATTGCTGGTCGGTATCATTGTCTCAACAGGGCTGCTTATTCTGGTATCGCGCGGAACCTTGACGTCCTCGTTTGAAAATTCACAGCTCACCATTACAAATACAGCCACGGCACTTTTACCGAGTATTCTCTTGTGCAATTTGATTACCCTCGGGCTCATTACTCTTGTGGCGATCGTATTGACCCTCTTGGTGTCGCACAAGCTGGCCGGACCGATGTTCCGATTTCAAAAGGAGATTGAGACGATCCGTGCCGGCAATTTAACCCAAAAAATCCAGCTCAGAAATAAAGACCAGCTGGTATCTTTGGCGTCAAGCCTGGATTCAATGCGCGGGACATTGCGGGAGAAGGTACTAACGATTCAAAAAGAAACCCTCAAAGTTATTAATGCTGCATCGAGTCAAGATGCACCGCAGGAATTGGTTGAACAACTCGATCACCTGAATCGACACATCGAAAACACCTTCATAACTTGATGCTTAGATCGAAGCTGCTCATACGGTTATCAACCAGGACATTTCATGAAATATTCGGGCTAATCCTCTGTTTCTGCATATTAAACGTTTGCTCGCCAAAGAACGTTTTTTCTGCGGAGGACTCTCCGGAGAGTTGGCAAAGCCTGGAATCCAAATACACGTTTCTCCGCTATCATACCATTGGCGACCTCAATAAATTTGACCGTGTGATCGCCTATTCCCCAGGGAGGTTGGGTTTTCCCAATATTTTTAAAAAATCAGACCCGAAAAAGGAACTGCAAAAAATCGCCAGAAAAGTCGATACGCTGTATGAGAAGGTTCAAGAAATTCTCGATATGCGAAAACCGTTCGATAAGATTAATATTGATATTTACGCAGACAAAAAGCGCTCCATGCGGCCTATTTCAAGCTTTATAAAAAACCCTGTAATATTCGTGCGTGGTATGTGTATGAACTGAACACGATTTATATCAATATTAAGGACGTACACGAGGAACTTCTGGCACACGAAATGGCCCACGCGATCATCGATCACTATTTATTGGTTCGTCCTCCGGCAGCAACAGCTGAAATCCTAGCGGGTTATGTCCACACGCATCTATATGATTGAGGAAATAACGTTAAATAATGGCTAATATCGGTGTTATCGACTTGAATTCGAGTTAGCCGGGTTGATACGTACCCTCCGAGTATCTGAAAGGAGGGTCGAGCCCATGTACGAAGGACAAACTGTCTTTTCACAGATCATCGATTTTATGCCCAAGTACAAATTCCGGCAGTGTGTCAAACGCTATAACGGTAATTATCGAACGCGTTCTTTCTCATGTTACGATCAGTTTTTGTGCATGGCCTTCGCTCAGTTGACATACCGCGAAAGTCTTCGCGATATCCAATGCTGTCTGCGAGCCCTGCAGGACAAGCTTTATCACATGGGCATTCGCAGCAAAGTCTCAAAAAGCACATTAGCAGATGCGAATGAAAAACGTGACTGGCGCATTTACAGAGACTTTGCCAAAATTCTGATCGATGAAGCCCGCAGACTCTATGCCGGTGAAGATTTTGGTCTGCAATTGCAAGAGACCATCTATGCTTTGGATGCGACCATCATAGATCTATGTCTTTCCGTATTCCCATGGGCGCAATTTCGGAAAACAAAAGCGGCAATCAAGTTACATACCCTGCTTGACTTGCGCGGCAATATTCCCTCTATGATTGCCATTACCGATGGCAAGGTGCATGAGGTAAACATCCTTGACCGGCTGGAGGCTGAAATCGGTTCGATTTATATCATGGATCGCGGCTATCTGGATTTTAAAAGGCTCTATACGCTCCATCAGGTGCCGGCCTTCTTCATCATTCGTTCAAAATCGAACCTGGCCTTCCGTCGCATTTACTCGCGGCCGATCGATAAAAGCTGCGGTCTGCGCTGTGACCAAATCATTGTGTTGGCCAATTACTACGCCAAAAAAGATTATCCGGAGCAGATCAGGCGAATCAAATACCACGATGCGCTTACCGACAACCGGTTGACTTTTTTGACCAATCACTTTCGCCTTCCGGCGATAACGATTGCCGATCTTTACAAGTGCCGATGGCAAGTGGAATTGTTCTTCAAGTGGAGAGTCAATTAATCTGATATCAAATGACTTTCGGCAAGGCCGGAGGGATGGCTTGTGAACCGCTCAAAGCGGTCATTGAATATAATTCGTTTGCCGAGGGCTGCCTTAGGCTCTTTCCCACTACGCCCGACTCAGAGCTTAACTCTAAGCTCAGGCTGTCTATTTTCATGGGTCCACCGCCAACACCATATATTTATCTGTTTTTGAGATACATAATAATCATCGTTTCGGGTATTTTTTAACTCCTGGAACTGTCAACCATCGGAGGTCTCCCCGGCAAAGTTGGAGGTTTAACGATTATGATTATTATTGACATATTAGATTTTATATTGTTAGAGATTAAAGGGTAATATGTTTAGTTGTGCGAAAACCTCGCTATGTGGTGCCAGCTCTCTCCTTGCGATCAGTTATTAGAATTAATATAGCTGTTATTAATACCTCATACCTTAACTGGTAATGATTGTTTCTGTTACCAATCGAGTTCTCTCTCATTCAGCTCTTAACTTAGATCGAATCGGCACAACAGATCTATTAAAATTTAATCTTGCATGAAATCAGGGATTGGGATCTCAATGAAACAGATACGGTTTCCAATATGCCAGCAATACGTCCACAAACGCTCAAAATTGTGAAAAATTTTTCCTATTTTCAGGCAACTGTGTACATACTGGCCATCAGTTCAGTCAACATCTTTCTGTAATAATTATAATTTTTATTATCGTCTTTCCACTTAAAAGATTGTGCATGTTTCTTGCATCTGTTAATGGGTGCTTAAACCTAAAGTGAACGTTTGTAAATTTTAAATGGAGGGGGAACTGCTTTTATTTATCAAGGAATTCTATCATCGTTTGATTTTAAAATTTGAAACGCTCACTTTAGGTAAAAGTTAAATTAGCTTCAATACCGGAAGAAGAAAAAATGAAACCCAAAAAGATTCAAAACACTGTATTTGCCATTGTGTGTTTGACTTTCTTAGTTTTGTCGTCCCCCCTGCACGCAGAAGAGGATCCGGTTGCGGTGCTGGCTGAATTTACCGGCACTATACTCATCAACAGCCGCGGGTCGTGGGGGGTCAAACCTGAAGTCAACCTGCCACTATACTCCGGCGACAGGGTCGTCACACGCGTCGGTGTCGCAAAGGTTTTGTTCAGCGATGGTGCCATACTCGACGTAAAAAACAATTCCAACCTGATCATCGAGGAGCGGGAACAAACCAGGGGAATTGAAAAAAAGATCAACTACATCGAGCGGCGTGTGCTTCTGTTTCTTGGAAAGATGAATTTTAAAACCGGTAAGTCAAACATCGAAACCCGTTTCGAAACGACCAAAGCCGTCATCGGCATACGTGGCACCGCCGGCATCCTGAGTATCGGACCGGACGGCCAAACCTATATTCTCTTTACCGAGGGCGGCGCCAAATACCTCATCGGCGATTTTATCAAGGGCGTGGCTCCCGATGTGCGCCTGGAGTTGGCTGACCAGAATCCGGTCCAACGGGCCGCTTTCCTCGCGAAGGCTGCTGCCAACCAGGTTGAAAAAACTGAAGAGAAAGTGCTGGCTGGGGTTATGCCGGCCGTACAACTCGACTTGGCCAAAGCGATGTCCAAAGAAGTGGCGGCTATCGGAAAAAGGACTTATGGGGAGTCCGTGCTTGCGAGCCCGGATGAGAAAGTCCGCCAGTGGGCAACCGAACAAATCGCTGAGGCCGAAGAAACCATTAAAGAGGCCAAGGCGGAACAGCAAAGGGCCATCGATAACGGCGCGGATCCAAAATTCGGCGGGTTCTCTTCAGATGAACCGGGATTTGATGTGCCATCGAATCAAGAAAAATCAAAAGATGGCAGCACCTAAGAGACGATTAATATAAAAATTCAGAAGCTAACCAATCGAAACACCTGTGGATCAGTTTGGGTGCAACACCATGACAAAGAGAACAAAACATATTTTTCTATTTGTTACGATCGCATTTCTCGTTACCACGGCGGGTGTACCGGCTGCCCTATCGGTAGGGGACCAGACGGTCTTCTGGATAGCCCAAGCGGACAAAATTGAAGCTGAAACTAAGGCAAAGAGGTCATCCGGCAAATTGATCCTTGGCCCGGATTTAAACATCTACATCGTTTTCATCGAGGGGCAGGAATTCGTTCTTCCTGAGCCCGCCATGGGGTATATCAGCGGCGTCCCGCGTGACCTCACCACCGAAGAAGCCGAATCCAATCTTATCCAGTTTGCAACAATTGAAGCGTGGGACACATGGTTGAAGTGTTTGGAGGCCAGGGAACAAGTAAAAAAAGATGAAATGGCAGAGGAACAAGCCAACCTGATCTGCGCCGACGCCGATGAAAAATCGGCTATTCTACTGCAGGTGACGGCTCTTGCCATGCTCGAAAACCCTTTCGCCGACCCTCAGGAATGGGAGGAGCAGCTATCTAAAGCCGAACAAAACCTGATCAGTGCGCAAATTGCTAGGGAAAACGCTATCGCCGCAGGGGCCAGCCTTGATTTCGAAACCGCTGAGGGTTTTACGCCTTTTGTCGGATCTGATATCGATCCACTGACAGCCGTACCCACGCAAACGACATGGCTAAGAAATCAGGAAGAACCGCAGGCGTCACCATTTGGGGCTACACAATAAGAAAACTACTGAGTTTAGGTTATAATGATAGCTCTAAGCCATTAGAGAATAGGATTCAAAAAGGTCACATGCCTTTTACCTGAAGGGTACACTATAGATTGACTGAAAATTCATGCGCACTTAGCGCAACATTTAAAACACGGTGCATAACAGGTATGGTATGAATAAGGCTAAATTGGGTTCGCTTGCTGTATTGATTTTTCTATGTGTAACGCTGCTGCCGCTGTCCGTTTGGGCAGCGGCTGATTTTGACATCGTCCCGAAAGTGTCCGCCAGCTGGCGTTATGATTCCAATTATTTCAAAGCGGATTTCAACGAAAGGTCGGTATTTACCTACTTGGTTCAGCCTGGTATCGATCTCGGGATCGAAACAGCCAAGACCAGTGTGCTGTTGAATTATACTTTGGATGCCTATTGGTACAGCGACCAGGACCCGGTGCCCGCCTTCGAAAGGAACGCATCCGATTATGATTATATTGGGCAAACCGGCGATTTAAAAATGCGGTACCAGGCATTTGACCGGCTGCAGGTCGGCCTCGATGATACGTTGCGATTGACGCGGGATCCAGGACAATCCGACCAATTCAGCGATTCGATTATCAGGGCAAAATACCTCCTTAATGCGGTCACACCTCTGGTGATTTACGAATTTGGGCCCAAATTCAACGTTGGCCTGCGCTATCGCTACACCACAATCGATTACCTCGATCCGGCGGATATCGAAGATTCATGGGAAAATCGCGGTATTTTAGATTTTGTCTATAACCTTAACCGCCGAAATTCGTTGGACCTCCAATATCAATATTGGTCCAAAAAGTATGAGGTCAGCTCGGATTACACGTCAAATCAGGTTAAACTCCTTTTTCGCAGACAGATGCGATCTTTCGATCTGGTTGTCGGGGGCGGCTACCAGAACAGAAAATATAAAGACGGTGCCCTGGGAAGTACGGGTGCCTTCACTTACAATGTCCTCCTCGATGGCGAGATACTGGAGAGGCGCAGAGCCTTCGCCACCTTTAGAGCGGAACAGAATCTGAACGATCAAGCTTTTAATAGTGACTATTTCATCGCCACCCGCTTCGCCCTGTCCGGTGGCTACGAATTTACATCGAAATTATCGGCTGATGCGCTGGCATCCTATCAGATCAGTGACTACCAGCTTTCGCCGCGTAAAGACAATACGTATACGATCTCGGGTAGCCTCAATTACCGATTTGCACGCTGGGTGGCCCTCAACTTGGCCGCCGGCTATGAAAGCAGGGATTCGAATATACCTGGTCTCAACTATGACAACACCTTTGTAATTGCGAGGCTCAACTTCGCTTACGAAATCGGCAGGAAATAGACTTGTGCCCGCCAACGGTATGTTAATGGCACCGCCCAGTTTCCGATTCAGAAATGCGCAATTTTTTGAAGATTCAAGGAAATCAAAATATTGCGCGGCGGCGAACTGTCGTGTGCCACACAAGCGATTCCGCCGATTGACGCCGACATTGCGAAAAAGGGCCATTATTGGACGGAAACTAGACGTGTTCCTGAGCTGCTCGGATTTACGACCGGCACTTACATTATGGTGTAAAATATGTTTTTGTTTCACTCGGTACGTATCATATTTTTCCTTTGTTTGGCCGTCTCGATCATTTCTTTATCGATCGACGAGAGGTCTCATGCCCAAACTACGGGATACCGCATCGGTCCGGGTGATGTCCTCTCACTGAGAATTTTGGCCGGTGGAGAAGAACAACACGCTGCGCAACTCACCGTATCCTCCCAGGGAATCATCAACGCGCCTTTCATCGGTTCAATCAAGGCCGCCGGACTGACCGTTTCGCAGTTGGAAAGTCAAATCACCGAACCCTTGGCTGCCGATTATCTGGTCGATCCCGAAGTCACCGTCACGGTCAGCGAATACCACAGTCTTCATTACTACATTTCCGGGGCCATCGGTTCACCCGGGTTGTACGAAATGAAATCGCAGCCAACCTTGCTGGAGCTTATCGCCAAAGCCGGCGGCGTTTCAGCAAACAGAGGCAATATCGCCTACATTTTACGTCCCCCTGAAAAATCCGACCCTGCCAAAACAAAAAGTGATAATTCTGATCCTCCCAAACCGCCGCTGAAAATTGATCTTAAAAAACTACTCGACCAGGGCGACATGAGCCAGAACATTGTTTTGCAAACCGGCGATGTTGTTTATGTCCCCTTGAGTACATCCTTGAACCTGGCGGAATCGAAAATTTATGTCGAAGGCGAGGTCCAAAGCCCGGGGGCCTACGATTATCAGGAAGGTATGACAGCCTTAAGCGCGTGTATAATGGCCGGGGGCTTCAGTAAATTTGCCGCCCCGAACCGCGCACGGATTGTCCGTCAGGATGGTGACAAACAAAAGGTGATAAAGATCGATCTCGAGGACGTGGTCGAGGGTAAAATTCAGGATGTCAAGATCTCACCCGGGGATCGCATTCACATCCCTGAAACATGGTTGTAGATGATGTCATTAAATTATAAATATCAATATCGTTATCAATTCCGCTTAAGATTACTTGCGGTAGGTAAATACTAATGACCACTATTTATTCATTCGTCTGCCCGAGGGCAATTCGGAGTTTGTTTTTCGGCCTCTCAGCGAAAAACAAACAAAAATAATTACTCTGTGCCCTTCGTGACTCGAGCGCAGCGGGCGGTGAGTGCATATTGAAATGATTTCTTAAATCTCAAAAGATCTCATCAGGTTTTTGAGCGATAGGAGCTTTCACCGAAATGCCAGATGTCCAACCCACCATTGAGAACGAACAAACCAAACATCTGACCGAGTATCTGTTTCTGCTGCTCAAACGTAAATGGCTCGTTATCGCCACCTGCCTTATCGCCGTCGGCATTGCCGCCTGGCACAACTCGACCCTCAGACCGGTGTTTCGCGCGACCACCACCATCATCGTCGATGACGAACGCCGACGGTCCCCGGTCAGCGGCAATATGATCGGCTGGGAGTCCTATTATTTAGGGGCCTTAAAATTCAATACCCATTTCAGTCTCATCACGTCGACCCCGGTTCTCGAGCGGGTCGTTTCAAAGCTTGAAATGGACGTGGTCCAGAAAGCCAAGGTCATCGAAAAACAACCCCGCAAGTCCCTCATTGCCAGCCTCAAGAAAAACATCGATTTGCTCATGGGTGTAAAAGAGAAACCCAATGTCGTCTTCGACAAGATGCCCGTGCTGGTCTCGCGGTTAAAAGGCCAATTACTCGTCGAGCCGGTCAAGGACACGCGCTTGCTGAAAATCACGGCCACGGATCCCGACCGCATGACCGCCAAAAATGTGGCCGACGCACTGGCTGACGCCTACATCGAGTTCAACATCGAAAACCGCCTCAAATCGTCGCGCAGTACCCTCACCTGGATGACCGACCAGCTGTATGAGATGAAGAAAAATCTGGAAGACGCCGAAGAAGAATTTTACGCCTTCAAACAGCAAAACAAACTGTTTTCGTTTTCCGGCAAGCAGGACATGATCGGTCAAAAGATCTCGGACTTTAACAATACCTACATCCAAACCCGCAACCGCAGGCTGGAGATCGATTCCAAGCTCAAAGAATTGAACCCCTCCTCGACCAACAAGGTCAATATTCTGTACGCCCGTTCGGTTATTTTGAATCCGGTCATTGACGAGTTGTATTCTCAAATGTTGAGCCTTGAAATGGAGCACTCGCAGCTCGGCAAGACATACAAATCCAAGCACCCCAAGTTGATTCAATCCAAGGCACGTTTGGAAAAAGCCCGGCGCAAATTGCACGAAGAGGTGCTGAAAGAGGTTGAAAATTTAAAGTTTGAACGAACGATCCTGTTCGAAAAAGAAAAAGTCCTTCAAAAGACCATCGCGGACTTCGAAGGTGAATCACTTCAGGAAGGTCGCAACGAGCTCAAGTACACGATTCTACAACGCAATGTCGAAACCAACCAGAAACTCTACGATATCCTGCTCTCGAAAGTACAGGAATCGAGCCTTATCGAAGATATCGACATCTCCAATATACGGATTGTGGAAAGGGCTGAATTGCCCCGGGCACCGATCATCCCCAATAAACAAAGGAATTTGTTGATGGGTCTTGTTTTCGGCCTTGTCAGTGCGATCGGGCTGATTCTGTTTCTTGAATATTTGGATCGTTCGTTACGAACGGAAGATGATGTGCAAAAGCACCTCGGACATCCCGTGCTGACAGTGGTACCGGACACCAACGGGAAGCAAACAAATAAAAAGCGGTCTAAAAAGACCCAGGCGAGCGATGAGAAATTTCCTAAAGATTTGTTCCTGGCCAATTATTCGCCCAATTCACGCTTCGGGGAATCCTACCGGACCCTTTATACAAATATGAACTTTCGGTATCTCGAAAGAAACCTTGGCAGTTTGCTTGTTACCAGCGCCGGCGCGTTGGAAGGCAAGACGCTGACCACAACCAATCTGGCATTTACCATTTCCCAGACCGGACAGTCGGTATTGATGATCGATGCGGATTTGAGAAAACCCAAGCTGAGTTACCTGATTGACCCGGTCGAATCCAGTGGCCTGACAGGACTGCTCACCGACACGTTCAATCGGCCGCTCCACAAAGGAGACATCGGCAGTGGGTTGAGTGTCAGCGATCTATTCAGACTGGCAACTCTTCAAAAGAAAACCGGTGTACTGAGCATACACAGTGACAATGAAAACGTAAATTTGATGTTTATTCAGGGCACGCTGGTCGATGTCGAATGGAAGACCCGCCCTGACGACAAAAAACTGGCCAGTTTGTTGGTCGGCAATGCCAAAATTACCAAAGAGCAAGCCCAAAAAGCCATCATCAAGCAAAGGGACACCGGTCAAAAACTCGGATTCATTTTAATCAATATGGGTTTTTTAACTGAGGAAGGTCTCAAAGGCCCCCTGACGATTCACATGATGGAAGGAATCCGAACCGCGCTGCAGGTCGGAAAAGGCCGGTTCACCTTCACGGAATCTTCCCCTTATGAACATGATCAATTGAGCTTCAACCCCATCGATGTCCACGACTTCTATTATCAGGTTCTCCTCGGAGACGAAGCGTTGCCCTTTATTCACAACAGTGTCGATTCCGCGGTCTTGCCCACTGAAGCGGAAAATTTGTTTCTATTACCCTGTGGCAGAATACCGCCGAACCCTCCGGAGCTGTTGGGTTCGCGGCGGATGGCGTTCTTGATGTCGCTTCTCGCAAAAAAATACGACATTGTCATAGCCGACACCCCTCCCCTGTTGCCGGCAACAGATGCCATGATTTTGAGTTCACATGTGGACGGCGTTTTGTTTGTGTGCCGATCCGGTCTGATGAACCGCAAAATGGTGATCAAGTCGATCAATCAGCTCGAAAATGCCAAAGCGAACCTGTTGGGGATCGTGCTCAACCGGGTGAATGTGGAAAAGGAGGGATATTACAAATATTATCACAAGTACTATGCGCAATATTATGGAAATGAGTCGGATTCCGTCCGTAAATAGTCCTTTGCCACAATTTCGGTTCAATCACACCTTGGGCGTGACAGGCCTGGAATCTGTTTGTGCGGCGTACGAGAGAGTATGCATCCGCTCAATGCCGCCAATTTCCTTGAACTTGCGAAAAATTGCTCATTTCTGGAAAGGAACAAGTCAGAAATAAAACGTATGGTTTTAGATTTGCCCGAAGGGCAACGGGAATAATATCCGGCCACGCCTGCCCCGTGAAACGCGCAGCCTGTTTCTCTGGGGTCGGCCGGATATGGTCTGCGTCAGTCGAACGAGCGCAGCGAGAGGGCGGCCGTTATAAATAATCAAATCAAATTCTCCTTATGAAAAGGGGAATCGAGAGTGATTTTTACACGGATAGCGTCATGACCGAACTTACGCCAACCAGCCGAGTTCACCGCACAACTGAGGCCAAAGTCAAAAACACCCCCCCTTCCCTTTGGCTGCGATTGGTGTTGGGCATTGTTGTTCTCGCACTATCGGGAACCCTGTTTGCCTTGGTGGGTAAACGGTTGGGGTCTCAAATCTATTACACCAAGGCCATTTCAGCATATAAAGACAACCACCACTGGATTGCGGTTCAAAACCTGAAAAAGGCCATAAGCTACCAGCCAAACGACATCATTTTCTGGCGAAAAATAGGTGAGATCTATAGTACGATCGGGGAGCAGGAAGATTCGATTCAAAGAGCTTTTATGTATGCCGAACGGTCCAGGAAAGCGTATTTGGAAGCGAACCAACTCAATTCTTTGGATGCAGCCGCCGTCATCGGGCTCGCAAAGTCTGAAGGCCGGATGCAACAACTCTATCCATATCTCTATCCCGATAACCCCAACAACCCATACAACCCTCTCCCCTATTTTGAATCGGCCATCAAGCTCAAGCCGAACGGCATCCCGTATCACTTTGCCCTGGCGCGCCATTTACACCAAATGGGTCAAAATGAAAGCCTCATTCAAACGGCCCAATCATTGGCCCGCATATATCCCGGAGTTTACGATCTTTTAAAAAGAGAGCCGATGTGGTCGCCCGAGGTTCGCATGGCTGTCAAGAAAGGGCTTCAAGAGGCCATCAACGAGGAAATTGCCGTCAAAGAAGCCCATCGTTCGCTGTCATACGCACTGGCAGACGAGCAAAACTGGCCCGAGGCTATTGAGCACTTCAAAGAAACGCTGTCTTACCAAAGAGAAATTTCCGATAGGGATTATATCCAACTCGGTCGGCTGTATCTCTACGATGATTCAACCGAAGAGTCGATCGTCAATTTTATTCGAGCATTGACCATCAGCCCGGACAAAGAAAAGAGCCTCGATGCCATAACGAAAATATTCAACGACAGGAGCCACCAGAACGAATTTTCTCAGTTTTACAACGAAATCGAAAATCACTTTTTCCTGTCTCCTGAAATGCAGATCATTGCGGCCAAAAAATTCATCGATCTGAAACAACTCGACAAAGCCCAACGCATCTTAATAGTCGTAAATGAACATCGACCCAATGCAGGTGCCTATTACTGGCTGGCCCGAATTGCCGAGATCGAAAAAGACTGGGATGCCATGGAAGTAAATATCCAAAAAGCCACCGTGCTCGAACCGACGAACAAACACTACCAGAATGTTTTTATTCAGCTACGAAAACGCATGGGTAAAGACAAAGGTGTCGCAAAAAAGATATCATATAGTGTCTTATCTCACACCCGCTCCCGTGGTCGCTTGAGCGCGCAGAGAGCGCAGAGAATATTTTTGAAAATTTTTTAAGACTCTAAACCCTCCGCGTGCTCTGCGAGAGACTGAATGGGTTTGAGAATCATTTAGACGCAATTAATTTTATTGTATTTCTGGTTAGTTACTGAATTTTCTATATGTAATTGACCAGGCGGAGCTATATCAAACGATGAAATTTTGATAAATTAGCCGCAGACAAACAAGACAAACGCAGACATTCAAAATGAATAAGGAACAAAGCTGAAATAAAACGTTTGGTTTTAGATTTGCCCGAAGGGCAACGGGAATAATATCCGGCCACGCCTGCCCCGTGAAACGCGCAGCCTGTTTCTCTGGGGTCGGCCGGATATGGTCTGCGTCAGTCGAATGAGCGCAGCGAGAGGGCGGCTATTAAATATAATCAAATCAATGATTTTTTCTATACCAACTAAATTGGAGAAGAACCTTTCATTGAAACTTGTCAGGCGATCGCTCTGGCGATACTTTTCTTGTCAGCACCCAAAGCCAGCAATGATTTTACGAGCAGGTCAACAGATACGGTTGGATCCCCCTTTTCCATTTTCGCGACCCTTGACTGACTGGATTTCAGCAGTTTGGCTAACTGTGCCTGTGTTAAATTGCTTTTTTTGCGGCGTTTCGCGAGAGCTTCGCTGAGTGCCAGCTTTAGCTCAATATATTCCGATTCTTCAGTACTCAGTCCAAGAAACTCTTCTACTGATCCGATTTTATAACCTTTAGATTCTAAATCTTTCTTTTTTCTCTTTTCCATTTGGACTTGCCGTAACAAATATCCTGCTTCAATGCGAGCATTCGCAGAAAAGGGAGGGGTGGCGACTTCACCGTGCATCCATACCAGGGGTTTATCTTGTGGGTTCATATCGCTGATAATATGTCAGATCTGATATATTGTCAACCCAATCTTTTTTTGCGTGATTTCGGATTGCCTCGAAGCGGCTGAGCGGTTTACCTGGATCGGCACCTCCCGATCCGGGTAAAAATCTACCCTTCTCCGTAGCCTCTGTGAGCTCTGTGGTGAATAAATAAACTCAAGGAAGACGAAAAATTGCCTAGACATGATAGTTTCTATTACCGATGCGCACTATTTATATTTTACGTACCCGCCTTCACGTCCCTTGGCAGTGAAATCATTTCCATTTTGGAAAATGTATCACTAATGCAAAAAAATATTCTCCATTTATCTTTTGCAGGATCGCGGAGGGTAAAGGTTTATCTGATCTGCGCTCCGTCGGGTAAAAATTACCCTTCTCCTGGCGTGAGCTCGCGGTGAATAAATAATTATCTATCCATCGCAATCATATGCAAAAAAAAATTCATAAAATATTAGGAGGTATCACGCAATTTTGTATATACGCCCTCCTCATCTTCACCCCCCTGGCCGTGGGATCCGCCCCGACATGGGCCATGATGGTCATTCACATCATCACCTTAATTGCCCTTACAGCCTATTTCATCGACAAAATCGTTACATGGGAATGGCAATGGATAAGAACACCCATCGATATACCATTGGCCATCTTGCTGATTGTCGTTCTTTTGTCGACACTATTCTCGACTCGACAGGTATGTTAGTTATTGGTCACTCGGCTTGCTCGTAAACTATATTGCCGTTTTCTATCTGACCATCCATTCAATAACAACACGCAGTCAACTGCGGCATCTTCTGCAAGTCATCATATTCGTGGCCTGTTTTCCTGTCGATATTCGGTCTGATCAAAAAATCCGGTGCCAATCCATTTCCTTGGTGGGATTATGACATCAGCCTCAATCGCGAAATCGCCAATTCGTCTTCGACCTTCGGCAATCCCAATCATTTTGCCGGATATCTCGCAATGGCTCTTCCGGTCTGCCTGGGAATGTTTTTTACTGGCCTTAAGGAATCCCAAAAGATTTTCAACGGTCTATTCACTTTTTTTATCTTGTTGGCCCTATTGTTCGCGCTTTCAAGGGGCGGCTGGATGAGTGCGTTTGTTGGCATGGCCTTCATGGGTGGCACCCTTCTATTCGCCTCGAAACGTCACATTTTTTCGAAAAAAACTCTCCTGTTAATGGCCGGTGGCCTTTTTATTATCGGTTTTGTTTTTCTGCTCAGCACACCGGCCGTCGAGGAAGTCCTGACCCTTAAAGAAACCTCCGAAGACGCAAGCCTTCAATCGCGAATCCTGGTCTGGCGGCACACGGCCCAAATGATCTCAGATTACCCCTTCCTCGGTTCAGGCCCCGGAACCTATGCCACCATATTTACCCAGTACCAGCCACCGGGAATTCTGGGTCGCTATTACATGGCCCACAACGACTACCTTCATTTCATCTCCGAAGCCGGTATTCCATTGATCGTTATCATGGCCTGGATGATTGTCGGGCTCTATTCAAAAAGGTATTACCAAGCTGGCCCATCCGAGCCGCCTGGTAAGGGGCACAACCATTGGAGCGTTGTCAGGAATATCCGCCATCTTGTTTTACAGCATTTTCGATTTCAACCTCCACATCCCGGCCAATGCGATCTTGTTCACCGTTCTCGCCGCCATTGTGGCATTACCCGTGCCGGAAAGCGCAAAGCGGATGGCGCATAGGGCAGAGCGCATGGCGCTAAGCGCAGAGGGCATAGAGCATAGGGCAGAGCGATAATTGCATGCTTGTTATATTTGTTCGATTAGTGTTGAAATGAAGTTTAATTCATATTTGTAAAATTGGCTTTGAGAGATTCTTCAATGTTGGAAACATTGAACTCTCCTAGCAATGAAACCTTACTGATATGCCGACTATAAAAAAAGAATTTGTAAGATCTTGACAGTTCGGCCAGGAATAGCATTAGGAAATTGCAGAAGGTAGCTCACTCAAAAAAGAATTTGCCAATTTATTAATAAGCACGTCACTCAACGTTCTGAATGGAAAATTGGAACTTATGAAAAACAGAACCTTATCGTGATCTTGATCTTTGCGAAAATTACCATTTACGTTGATCATAACTACTACAACCTTTAAACTATGCTCTATGCGATTCGTTATGCAACACTTAAAACTTTCACTATACATTACCTACTTTAACCAACCCTTCACGCTCTGCGCCATGCGCTTTGCGCTCTGACGATTTTAGCATTCAAGTTGCAAAAAACAACCATCCTCATCGAACCCTCCAAAGGCTGGGTTTCCCTCGACCTGAAAGAACTCTGGCAATACAGGGAACTCATCGGTTTTCTGGCCTGGCGTAACATTATGGCCCTGTACAAACAGGCCTTCTTTGGCATCGCCTGGGCTTTGGCAAAACCCATCTCCCAGGCCCTGATCTACACCCTGGTTTTCGGCAAGGTGGCCAACCTCTCCAGCAGCGGCCAGCCCTATATTCTCTTTACCTTCTGCGGCATCGTGGCCTGGGGATTTTTCTCCACCAGCCTGTCCAGTTCCACCAACAGCATCGTCGGAAATGCCAATCTCATCACCAAGGTCTATTTCCCGCGCCTGGCCATTCCCCTTTCGTCCCTTGGCACCGGATGTGTCGATTTTGTCATATCCTTTGGCATTTTCCTGGTCATTATGCTGTGCTACGGCATTCTTCCCGGGCTGGGAGATCGTCCTGTTTCCTGTCTTTCTTTTTCTCGGGCTTGCATTGACCCTGGGCCTGGGCCTGTTTTTCTCGGCCATTGCCGTTAAGTATCGCGACCTGGCCCATGCCCTACCGTTTATGGTTCAGCTCTGGTTCTGGGTCACCCCTGTGGCCTACGGCATTGAGAACATTCCACCAAAATTGACATGGATCTTTTTATCTCAACCCCATGACCTGGATCATCCAAGGTTTCCGCTGGTCGCTTTTGGGTGTTGGTGATATGGACTGGCAAAAGATCCTCATCACCGCCCTCTTCTCTTTTGCCGTCCTTTTTGCCGGTCTGTTTTATTTCAGACGAATGGAGGATGAATTTGCGGATGTGATCTGACAAAGTCAGATTGCAAAGGGCATGGAGCATAGCGATAAGATCATTCGTCACATTTTTTAACAGTCTATTTTGAAGTATTTGATTGTAAATTAAAGGATTCTTCTGTTTCAATAAAAGAACAACTCAACTAATCAAACCAATTTGACAATTAAAACATATTTCTTTGTTCTCTATACTCTCAGAGAATGTTTTGAAAATTTAGAAAGACTACAGATTAAAGAAATCTTGTCAAATTTTTAAGAAAAACGAGATAAATTTTTGCGTAGTATCATAATTAGATTATAGAAAACATTTTCCAGACCTAAATCGGCAATAAATAGGCATTTTATGGGTATCCCAAGTGCTTCATTCAATCTGGGCGCGACTCTATAGCTTTTGTAGTCGCATACTTTAGGATCTTAAACCCTTTCCTAATATTATTGCCTTCACCAGCAGGTGATTGTGTGACGGCTACCGCTCGTTTAACTCCTTACGTATAGAGAGCTTTGAAAATTTGGTTAGATTACCGATTTTATGATTTCTGTCAAATTTTTTACTAAAGTGAGATAAAATTCAGTCTGATATTAGAATTTGTTCATGAAAATTACGTTTTTTCTGGCATTAAATAGGTGTTACAAGATCGTTTTCAAGCTGGCCCACAGGTTTTATCCACCCCCGGGCGCACCTATCCACCTTATACGGTAGCGACCTTCCGGATCTTTAATCCCTTGCGGATATTATAGGCCGCCTGGCGACACCAAGCATCGAAATTGTTTTTTGCGATGGTAGTAAATCTTGCTCTTTTAGCTCCATCGTGCAGGTGACTGATTCCAAAGTATTGTTCAACGATATATCTGACTTTTGATATTTTTGTGTTTCGCTCTATTTCATATTCAGTGATTTTGGCCGTAGTCGAGTCCTTTCGCATAATTCCATCGGCGATTTCATTAAGGGCCAGGAAGTCCCGGTTGGGCTTACCAGCATATCCTTTGTCGGCATATACTTTTTCGATAGGCTGTTTGGTGTGGTGGCTGTAAACGGTACAATAGGGCAAGTAGTTGGTATCATGCACGGAAGCCGGAGTCATGGTGGTAGCCAGAATAAAGCCATGTTTGGTATCGACAGAGGCATGTTCTTTAAGGCCGTAGTGCGGTTCATCGTTTTGCACGACTCAATTCGAATCGAGGTCTCTTGAGAACTTTCTGGTATTGCCGTTTTTATCGAGTTTTCCTTCAGGAGTATTTCGTTGTTCTCTAACTTCTTTGAGTTGATCATTGCTGAGGGGCCGACTGGCGGATTTAACAAGCCTGGCATCCACAGCAACGCCTTTATTGATAGTGAGCCCCCGGCCTTCAAATTGACGCAGGATTTCCGAGTTGAGCTGGTCCATGGCTTGTTTGGACAATCTGGATCTGAAGCGCGAGAAGGTGGAGTGATCCGGGGAGGGTTTGCTCAAGGGCAGGCCGAGGAATTTTTTAAACGACAGCCGGTCGTTGATTTGGTTTTCCAACTCGGGGTCGGAGTTGATGCGGAACCACTTCTGGAGCATCAGGCATTTAAAGAGCAGAAGAGGCGGGTAGGCATCGGCACCTTCTCCGCTGGTGCCGACAGTGTAATGGTTCATCAGGACCGAATCGATCCTGGACCAGTCGAGGGAATTAGAAAATTTATCCATTAGTTTAAGACTGCGGTTATGTTTGAGGGAACTGGAGAGAGCAAAATCGGCGAATCCTAAATTTTTTTTCATTTTCTTGTAGCCCATACAATCCTCCAAATGGTTGTAATTATGAAATGTATGGCACAAAAGGAAGGAAAAAACAAGTAATAAGCAATAATAATAGATATTTAAAGGGTTTTATTTGCAAAATTTTAAAGAGAAGAGCTTGGTCACAAGATGTTTTTCTGGGGGTTATGCAAAGGTCTCGTATACACAGAGAACTAAGAGAATGCGAGTATCAGTCATTATCCCGACGTGTCAGGGTGCAAACTACATCGCCGAAACGCTGGATAGTATTACAACACAGTCAATGTTGCCCTTCGAAATTGTTATTTCAGATGATGAATCAAGCGATGGCACCATCGAAATAGTAAAAGCTTATATCAAATCTTCTCCTTGCCCGATTAAACTGACTAGGCATACGCAGACTGGAATTTCTGCGAATTATCTCAATGCATTAAATCACACGTCTGGCGAAATTATAGTTGTTGGTGATCATGATGATGTTTGGCTGCCAAATAAAATACAATCAATCCACGATATTTTTCTAAGATTCGAAGATGTTTCTATTGTTTCGTCGGATAGTGCAATTGTTGATATATCTCTGGGTCGGACAGGGAGAACATTACGCGGTAACGAAAATATATCATTTAAACTTGCCTCGCTGTCTATAAAGGATGATTTTCGCCAATTCTTAGTTGGCCTTCCTCTCGACGCACACACACTGGCTTTTCGATCTACGGTAAAAGACCTTTTGACTGATCAACTTCTTGGAAGTGTTCAGAATTTTTGGTTTGAGGAGAAAGTTGCTACAGTAGCTATGAGTCTCGGCAAACTAATGCTGATTCCGGATGTTCTGACACTATATAGACAACATCCGGCACAGCACGTAGGCTATAAGCACCAGCAGTCCAAGTCAAAATTCAATTTAGAACGTAGAATTGAAAGTAGAATTGAAAAACTTTATGTGCTAAAAATAATGTTATTGTCTAATCGCCAATATTATCTCTTTAATGAAGCGGAAGCACGCAAGCGAATTGCGTTAATCGATGAATATATTAATTTCACAAATGTGCGTAACCCCGTTGAATTCAAAGTATCATCAATAATTAAGATGACACGTTGCTTGCTCAACGGGTCATATAAACGATTTACTCGAAATTGGTCGCGATCATTCGTCAAGGATGTTTATCTAATGGTGGTAAAAGTTGCGCTACGTACTATGCTCTTCGCTCTTTGCACTTTGCTAAAGACCTATGAGTGACACCGTAATAAAAGTGGAAAACCTCTCCAAACGCTACCGACTTGGAGAGCTCCATAAACAAACAGGCTCTTTTCGGGAAAAGTTATCTCAAGCTTTTAATCGCATGGCGTATAACGCAAAGCGCCAAGCGCATTACTCCAAGCATTTGTTTCAAAATCCAATGCGCCAAACGCCATGCCCTACGCCATCGCCTTCCGACGCAGCCATTTGGGCACTCAGAACGTTTCCTTCGAAGTCAAACGCGGTGAAATTATAGGAATTATCGGACGCAATGGCGCTGGTAAATCCACCCTGCTTAAAATTCTTTCACGTATAACCAAACCAACTGAAGGTATAGTTCACTTACACGGCAGGGTTGGTTCTCTTCTTGAGGTCGGTACTGGCTTCCACGCAGAACTAACCGGCAGGGAAAATATTTATCTCAATGGCGCTATTCTTGGTATGACAAAGACTGAAATCAGACGTAAATTTGATGATATTGTTGAATTTGCTGAAGTTGAGAAGTTTATTGATACTCCAGTAAAACGTTATTCATCAGGTATGTATGTTCGCCTTGCTTTTGCTGTTGCCGCCCATTTAGAACCTGAAATTCTAATGATAGATGAAGTTTTAGCAGTAGGTGATGTTGATTTCCAAAAAAAATGTCTCGGTAAAATGAAAGATGTTTCCGAACAAGGTAGAACAGTGTTGTTCGTAAGTCATAATATGGGAATGATCGATAGTTTATGTGAAAGTTCCATCTTGATTGAGAGAGGCAGAATTAAAGAAATCGGTAAATCAAGACAGGTAATATTAGACTATTTTAATACTTCTATCCACCCGAAGGATTGGAAATTCGTAGGTGACTTAGCAAACAATATTCAAGTAACTGATATTATAATAAACGGAAATTCTCAAGCGAGTTTCGTCCAAGTAATACCATCAGAAGATATAGAAATTACGATTTGTGGTCAGTGTAAACACTATATTCAAGATATTAAGATATTAATAACGATCAGCACTAATGGGATGCGAGTTGCAACAATCAGTGATACGGAGGATTATGATCCTCTCCCAAAAGGAGTTTTTGAATCAAAAGTAACAATTCCCCAATATATTCTCCGCCCTGGTGAATATATCATTGGTGTGGGAGGAGATCGCAAAAAAAGATCCTTTTGGTTTTATGGGGAAAATCTTGTCCAATTGAGAATTGCAGAAGTATGGGATAAAAATTGCAAGAAAGATCAAACAGGCATTTTGAATTTTACAAATGCGCTTTCAAAGGGAGTAAGATTTGCTAGGTAAATTTAATAGACATTAAATGTCAAAGATTAATTTTCTTCCAAATAATATACTATAGTAATACTACTTTGCCTCAAAATGATGGCAAATATTCAGTTAACAGAAATCTGAACCTTTTATCTTACCTTCAAGATTATAATATTTTTGAATAGGAAACACTTAAATAAATTCAGAATGAGTGTTTTAACTGAAAACCTTCGTCGTTGGCTTCGCCGGTTTTTAGGTTATAATTCTAGTACCATTCAAAGTCGGTGCCACCCTTATTGATTTCATCTCAATTACTTTTAAAGATGGTTTTCGAACTTGGATTAAACTCAAACAACTTAACTCAGTCAATCCATCGTCCGACTGTCTAGTTCCTATTAACCTTCGCAATCTTCGGTACTCAATCCTGGTGCGGCCAAAGACGGATGATGCGAGAACAATCGTAAATAATGTTGTCCGAGAGGAGTACGGCAACTTCCGTCCTACCTATGAACCAAGGTGGATGATAGATGCAGGTGCATACATTGGCGATACCACAGCATATTTTCTTTCGCGGTTCCGGAAATTGAGAGTCATCGCACTTGAGCCTAACCCCCCGAGCTGGGAAATTGCAGTCCGAAATCTAAAGCCATATGAAGAACGTGCAATCTTACTTAATAAGGCACTATCTGCAAACGATCAACGCGTGTCTTTTGGCGGACATTCTACAGGTGCATCCATTCAAAACATTGGCTCTGAGGTTGAGGCTATAAGCATACCTACAATTTTAGAAAAGTTTTCTATCTCATGTTTGGATATTTTAAAAATGGATATTGAGGGCGGTGAAGAATTTATTTTTCTATCAAATCCAGAAAGTTGGATTATTTTCGTTGATCTTATAATAATGGAACTTCATGGCCCTCATATTGAGGCATTGGTTTCCCGAATCCTAAAACAAAACGGTTTCAATATTAGGCAGTACAGATCTGTTTGGTATTGCAAGAGTCGTCAAAAAATGTATTAATTCCCAAACAAGTAGTTCAAAATAACGAATTCCTTCACAATTGTTTCCATATTTACTCCATGAAAAACAGTCAACATCCATTATTCCCACATATACTGCATGTAGGCAGGCCAAACGTTGGTAATCGTGATCGTTTCTTTGAACGTCTTAACCTGATGCTGGACAATAACTGGTTGACTAATCACGGCCCGATGGTCCAGGAATTCGAACAACGTATTGCCGTATTTTTAGGTGTCAAGCATTGTATTGCCACATGCAATGGTACAGTTGCCCTTGAATTAGCCATTCGAGCAGCTGGCTTGACAGGTGAAGTGATTATCCCCTCACTTACGTTTATTGCAACTGCACATGCGTTACAATGGCAGAAAATTACTCCGGTCTTTTGTGATATCGATCCATTAACTTGTTGCATAGATCCTAATAAAATTGAAAAACATATCACTCAAAGAACAACCGGCATTATCGGAGTTCATTTGTATGGAAGGACTTGTGATATTGATTCTTTGCAATCAATAGCGGATAAATTATAAGTTAAAACTAATATTTGATGCTGCCCATGCTTTTGGATGTTCATACAAAGCAATTTAATCGGTTGTTTTGGGGATTGTGAAGTGTTCAGTTTTCATGCAACCAAAGTTTTGAATTCACTTGAAGGCGGTGCAATTACGACTAATGATGATGAGTTGGCAGAAAAAATTAGGCTGATGAAAAATTTCGGTTTTGCCGGTATGGATAGGGTTATATACATCGGAACGAATGGAAAGATGAATGAAGCGTGTGCAGCAATGGGGCTGACCAACCTGGAAGACTTAGAGAATTTTATTTCGACCAACCGTTGTAATTGGAATGCTTATAATAAAGGCTTAGAACCTATTCCTGGCATAAAACTACTTCCATACAATGAATCAGAACATAACAACTATCATTATGTTGTTGCAGAAATTTTTTCCGAAGCTTTCGGTAAAACACGCAATGAGTTGCTATATGAGCTTCATAATCACAATGTACTGGCCAGAAGATACTTTTATCCAGGTTGCCACCGTATGGAACCCTTCAGTACATTGTACCCAGATGCCTACTACAACTTACCTGAAACAGAAAGTTTTTGTGAACGTGTAATAGTATTTCCCACCGGAACTCAGATTGCACATAATGAGATAGAATCAATATGTAGGATTGTTTCTTCGTTTCAGCAAGAAAAAATATCCTCAGGGATTTTCGCTGATATTAAAAGATGAAAATTATTCTCATCGGTGCAAGAGGGCATGCACGGGCTGTCGCAGATGTCATTAAAGCTGAAGGTCGCTATGAGATTGAAGGATTATTAGATTCTTTTCAAAAACCAGGTACATATTGTTTTGGATACAAAATATTTGGTGGCGAGAAAAACCTTCCTCAAATATGTAATGATCTAAATATACACAAAATTATCATCGCCATTGGTGATAACTACCAGCGTCAGGCGATGTCTGAACGCGTAAAAAAAAGATCACTAATATTGAATTTATTTCCTGCATCCACCCTTCAGCCATCATTGGGTCTGATGTTAAAATTGGAGCAGGAACAGTCGTCATGCCTGGAACCATCATTGTCAGTGGATCTTCAATCGCTGAAGGCTGTCTCTTGAATACAGCGTCTTCTATTGATCACGATGGTATCATGATGCCGTGGTCCAGCCTTGGACCGGGAACAATTGTCGGCGGCCGTCTTCACCTTGGTGAACGTTCCTCTATCAATCTTGGTGCGAAAGTCGTCAATGATATTAGCATTGGCAACGATACTGTAATTGGTGCAGGTTCAGTAGTGACTAAGAACATCCCTGATCATGTTCTTGCCTATGGTGCTCCATGTAGAATTATTAGGTCAAGAGCACCTAATGAAAAATATCTTTAATACAATGAACGAAACAATTCCTAACCTCGTCTCAACGATTATTCCAGTCTATAACCGTCCGGATATGATCCAAAAAGCGATTAAAAGCGTTCTTGAAGCAAACTTACAGACCTATTGAAATCATAATTGTTAACGATGGATCAACCGATGACACACCGAATATACTCGATCAGATCGCATCAGAACATCAGGATATCATCAGGATTGTCCATAAAATAAACGAAGGTCCGGGGCTTGCTCGCGAGGCTGGCCGTATTTTGGCTAAAGGTGAATTCATCCAATATCTCGACAGCGACGACTGGTTATTGCCAAATAAGTTTAATTTGCAAGTAAAGGCTCTTCGAAACAACCCGGAAAGCGATATCGCTTATGGCATTACTCGCCTTGTCGATGATAAAGGGAACATTCTTAAGGAACCGAGCAAATGGACTGGGCACAAAATGGAATACCTTTTTCCAGCTCTCCTTGTTGATCGTTGGTGGCATACGCATACTCCCCTTTATCGACGAAGAATTTCCGATGCAGCAGGATCCTGGCCCAGACAACGTCCAGAGGATTGGGATATAGAAGCAAGAATGGGCGCTTTGAAAACCAAACTGGTTTATTGCGAGAGTACTGTATCCTGTCATCGCGACCACCCAAGTGAGCATCGAGTTTCTAAAGGTAATTTGAAAACCTATCTTCGAGATGAGGCGTGGTTTCTTCCTAGGCTATACGATTGCGCATTGAAAGCAGGAGTCAAGCGCAATACTTCAGAAATGCAGCATTTTTCAAGGTGGGCATTCATGCGTGCCAGAGAATTAGGAGCAATGGGAGAAGCAAATACTGCCTGGAAATTGTTAAAACTTGCTGAAATAAGCTCTTTTAATAGAGATATATCCATGACAGCCATAGGCTTAGCGGCAAAAGGAATCGGATGGAAATTGACGGGAAAGTTATGCCAAATACGTGATCAATTAATATCTTAATACAAAATTACAAGGCTCTATTGTAATAGTACCACATATAAGTGGTCATATTATCAATATGTTGAAAATCACATGGGACATATAAAACAAAAAGACCACTTTTTTACCACTCATGATTTTTTATGTATCCCGGCTACAGAAATCAGCGGTATTAACGTCGAGAGCCGTCCATTAGTGAGCGTTTTGATGATTACATGGAATCACGAGTCTCACATCGCTCAGGCCATTGATAGCATTCTTAATCAACACTGTAATTTCAACTTTGAGTTGATCATTGGTGAAGACTGTTCACAGGATCGAACTCGTTTCATGTGCTTAGATTATCAAAAACGGTTTCCTGATATAATTCGCCTTATTGTTTCAGATAATAATTTGGGAATTCACCGTAATCTTGCTCGAATCTGGTGCCGAGCACGTGGAAAATATATTACATTTTGTGAGGGAGACGACTATTGGACAGATACGAAAAAACTTGCCAAACAGGCAAAATGGATGGAAGACCGACCAGAGTATACTCTATGTGGGGCTTACACGCTAAAAATTGCGAGAGACCAATCCGGTACATGGACTGAATCAGGTACCATAGGCCCGTCTGAAATCAAGAAAAGGTATTTATTGGAAGACCTAATTCCGAATTATACCTTCCATTTCTCCAGCGTCATGGTTAGAAAAAAGCCTGTCCGTTTTCCACGCTGGTTCTGGGACGTTTATTGCGCTGACAGACCCCTTTATCTACTCTGCGCCGAAAAAGGGCCGGTAGGTTTCATTCCTGAAGTCACATCCGTCTATCGAATGCACGATGGTGGTATATGGATGCCAACAGATCCACTGTACAAGGCATGCAAAGGGATCATACTATTCGATAAAATAAACAAATATTTCGACTATCGATATGAAAAACTCATTCGAAGAACACTCAGCAATATTCTTTGGTCATATATGTCTGAAGCACTTGTTGATGGAAATCGCACTGCCGCTAAAACGCTCTTTTGGATGTCGATGCGTCATCAGTTTCCAAATATTCAGAGCTCTCGCTTTACCGCTGTTATTATTGTTATGCTGCGAATCTATTCTCCTTTTTTGTACAAACGATATAGAAACTTAAAGGAACATTTTCCCCAACTTTAACATTATGCATTCCGTTACCGTTGTTATGAGCACATACGATGATGAGAAATATCTCAGCGAAACAATTGAGAGCGTGCTTGACCAAGAATTCGGAGATTTTGAGTTGGTGATTGTAAACGATGGGTCACCTGATCCTCAAACAAGAGAGACTCTTTCTTATTTCCAAAAACAAGATGCTCGAATCCAAGTTATACACAAAAACAATGAGGGGTTGACAAAGGCTCTCATTGATGGCTGTTCAACTTCTAATGGAACCTACATTGCTCGTATAGATGTCGGCGACGTATTTACGGCTGATAGGATTGGCAAACAGAAAAAAATACTGGATGAATATCCTGATTGCGCATTTGTTTCGTGTCATACGGAGTTTTTCGGCCCAAAGTGGGAACTTCTGTGGATCAATAGTGGTAGACCACCAAGTGATGTCCCTGTATCAGTAATTCCAGAAAACACCTCAAACGGCCTCACCGGTGATATTCCTCACCATGGTTCAGTTATGTTTCGTAAATCCTCCTATGAGTCAGTGGGGGGTTACCGCAAACAATTCTATTATGGGCAGGATTGGGACTTATGGTACCGCCTTGCAGAAATAGGCAATTATTTTATCGTACCAGAGGTACTGTACAAAGTACGTATATTCCCCGAATGCATCAGTATGACAAGTAAGCATTACCAGGATACCGCCGCTCAATGCTCATTGGGCGCTTTTATGGCTAGACGTTGCAACGAAGACGAACAGCCTTGGATTGAAATGGCAACGTCTATTTGTCCTGAAAATATGGTACTAAAAACCAAAAATGATCATAATTTTAATAAAGAGCCAGGCCTTTATTTCATAGGCGAAGCACTTCGTCGGAACGGTGATCACAGATGTCGACCCTATTTTCGCAATGCCATTCGGCAGTCCCCACTACGTGCCAGGGCCTATATAAGATGGCTTCAGTCGATGATTCAATCAAACCAAACATATAGTGAAGCCTCAGAAATATAACCGTGAAACCAAAATTCGATCATCGTTCAAACTAGGCCGACGCAGTTTGATGTACCCTTATACGCCTTTTTGCACCGCAATACTCTATTCGACTTAATAATCTATTACACAGCAGTAGCGCACGAAACTGACGCCTCATTCGATCCTGAAATCGGCCATGCTCCTCTGTGGGATCACTTAACCACTTGTAATTATGTAAAAAAGTATTTTACCTCAGATGCCGCCACTAAGGTAATAGCATTATCAAATGAAATCGCATCACTCAAACCCAGTCTTGTCATTCTCTGTGGATATTTCCCGTCGCTACACGCTAAACTAGCATGGCTGCTTAAAAAAAAAAAATCCGTATTGGATTAAGATCTGATAATACGCTCGATCATTCTAACCTCAAGGGTTTGAAAGGCGTTGTCAAACGATTGACTCTGCCATTTTGGCTAAAACAATACGACACATGGCATCCGGTTGGTACACTCGCGCGACAATATTTTGAGAAAATAGCAAAAAAGAAAAAGCCTACATTTCTTTTTCCCTATAACGTTGATAACGATTGGTTTGAAGTGGAATCAACCAAGCATCGACTTAATCGTGATGTCATTCGATCAGAAATGGGTTTTTCATCCAGAGACTTTATTGTGTTGGGTATATTGAAGTGGAATGACCGCGAAGATCCAATAACATTAATCGATGCCTTTGCTAAGCTTAATAATCAATATCCTAATTCAGGTTTGATTCTAGTTGGAGATGGTCCCCTATACGAAGCAGTTTATAGGAAAGCAAATTTCATCGGGAATAGTGTCTTTTTGCCCGGTTATGCCCCCTATTCCGATCTTCCCAAATATTATGCAATCAGTAATGTTTTTGTTCACCCTGCAATTAATGAGCCTTGGGGGGTCTCTGTTAACGAAGCGATGGCCTGTGGAATCCCGGTAATTGCCTCTGAGGGAGTCGGTGCCGGCACAGATTTGATTACCGAGTGGAAAACTGGAGCTATCTTTTCTAATCGAGATAGCAATTCGCTAACTGAAAAACTTTCACAAATAGTTACCAATCAGGAACTTTTATTTAATATGGGCAAATCGGCTAAACAAAAAATTTCGCAATGGACTTACGAGCAAACCTACCAAGAATTATTAATGGCAATTGAAAAATAGTGTCAAATGCCCAAGCTGACGCTCAGTATAGTCATTCCAACGTATAAGCGCGAAAAAGTACTGATTAATACACTCGAATTCCTACTTTCTCATGCACTTACAACTAAAGGTTTTCTTGAGCTAATTCTTGTTGATCAAACCTCGCAACATGAACTTGAAACAGAACATCGCTTATTGGAATGGAAAGATACAGACACCATTAAATGGCTACGCCTCGATCAGCCACATCTTACACGCTCAATGAACCTGGGATTACTTAAAGCCCGTGGGGATATTGTTCTATTCACTGACGATGACATCATCCCCAACGAAAACTTGATTGAAAAACATCTTTCCGCGCACAGGACTAAACCCCATGTATGGGCGGTAGCAGGACAAGTGTTGCAACCAGGGCAGTCGCCAGAACCGATTCCCTATATCCCGAAAGGTGGCCAACTCAAACGTTATCTTAATTTTCCATTCCGAAGCACAGAAGGTGTCTATGTCGAAAATGCTATGGCGGGAAATTTATCCGTTAAGCGTAATCAAGCTCTGGCCATAGGTGGATTTGATGAAAACTTTAAGCCACCAGTCGCTTCGCGGTTTGAGACTGAATTTGCCAAAAGATTGGTTGCAAGTGGGGGTAAAGTCTGGTTTGAGCCAAAAGCAAGCATCCACCACTTGCAAGCGAAAAGTGGAGGTACCCGTTCAAAAGGAGGACATTTAAATAGTATTTCTCCACGTTATGGTGTTGGGGATTATTATTATGCGTTACTCAGAGGAAATGGTTGGGACCGTTCTATGGTATATCTTTAAACGGCCTTTTCGAGAGGTAAGAACTAAGTATCATCTCAAACACCCCTGGTGGATACCGGTAAAACTCATTGGGGAAATCATGGCAATAGTCCAGGCAGTGGTATTTTACCGATTATCTCCTAAACTAATACAGATCGGTGATTACAATAAACAAACGAAAATCGATTAAGTTAAGTTAGTGTCCATCCACGGTAATAACTAGTTGGAATACATAAAAAAAGCGCATTTTGTGCTGGCATCAATTTGCTTAATGTAGTATATAAAAAGTCGCCAAACAATTAATATTACTACAAAAGCAGAGAGGAGGCCTGACACAAAATGCGCGAAAAGATGCAAAAACAAATGCCGCTGATCAACCCCGCAACCGATCATTCCCAGGTCAGAGAACTGGAAGCCATCAGCGTGATTTTGAAAAAGCATCCTACTATTTGTCAGCTTGTACATCAAGATCTTTCCAATGGCAAAATTACAGCAGCTCGTAGCGGGGCCCGGGGCATGAGTGCCGAGCAAGTGTTGCGCGCTGCGCTGGTAAAGGCACTGTTTGGTTTTACTTATCAGCAACTGGCTTTCCACATGGTCGATTCACGCGCCTTGCGCCGGTTCTGCCTGATCGGCTTTGCCGACAAAGGCTTCAAAAAGTCGGTTCTAAACAAGACCATAAAGGCACTGTCAGCAGCCACCTGGGAGCAGATCAACCGCAAGCTTCTGGCTCAGGCCGCTGCTGATAAAATCGAGAAAGCCCGAGAGGTTCGCATCGACTGCACGGTGGTGGAAACAAACATTCATGCGCCCAGTGATTCGAGCCTGCTCTTTGATATAGTACGGGTGCTCACCCGGCTGCTTGCCGTTGCCAAAAAGGCCTCCGGGCTCAAGGGTATCTGTTTTCAAGATCACGGTCGACGGGCCAAACGCCGGATGCTGGCCATTCAGTATGCTCGCAGGGCCCAAGTCCGAAAAAACAAGTATCTGGACCTGCTCAAGGTTACCCGAAACACCCTCGGCTACAGCCGCCGAGCCATCGAGTGTATCGAGCAGCAGAGCATCGATGTCAGCGTTCTCGCAATCGCCGCAGAGTTGCGCCATTATGGCGATCTGGCCGAACAGGTGATCCGTCAGACCGAGCGCCGGGTGATCGCCGGCGAGAAGTTGCCGCCGGCTGAGAAAATTGTCTCGATCTTCGAGCCACATACCGACATCATTGTCAAAGACAACCGCGACACGTTCTTCGGGCATAAAATCTGCCTGACTGGTGGCGGCACGAACCTGATCCTTGATTGTCTAATTGTCGAAGGCAATCCCGCCGACAGTACGCTGCCCCAGACGATGCTCGATCGTCAGCGGCAAATTTATGGACGTTATCCGCTCAAGGCCGCTCTGGACGGTGGTTTTGCATCCAAAGACAACCTTCAGAATGCCAAAACCAGCGGCGTCAAGGACGTGTGTTTTGCTAAAAAACGCGGCCTGAAAGTCACCGATATGTGCCGCAGTGACTATGTGTACAATCGCCTGCGGCGGTTCCGTGCCGGTATCGAATCCGGTATATCCTGGCTTAAACGTAGCTTCGGGATGTGGCGATGTACCTGGAAAGGATTTGCTTCCTTTAAAAGCTACGTCTGGTCATCGATTGTCGCGGCCAACTTGTTGACTCTGAGTCGTCGGTCGACTCCAGCGTAGTAAAGTCAAAGAGCATAAAGAAAATTAGCAGATCAGAGGATAACCACGTCTTGCCGTAAGCAATAATACAAAAATTGATATACTTTTATCCCAGCCGGAAAAGTTCTGAATACTCTCGGCCAGAAAAATAGCTTCTTTGTCGCGCTGAAAATCTGAAAACCGACGATTTATGGACGGACACTAAGTATAATGTATCCAAACAAACCAATAGACGCTTAAATCTTTTTCTTTCATAATCTATCGCCTAAAATCAATTAAATTTTATGTTACTTAAACTTTTTTTACTTTTTACTGTAATTTCCAGTCTGTATGCTATCAAAGACTGGCGTTTCGGTATCTATCTAATGATCTTGGTTGGGATATTTAAAGACCCGATTAGAAAAATGATACCCGGAGCTCCAGCCTACCTTGCCCTTGCTACAGTTCCAATCTGGGGGGCAATTTGTGTTGGTGCTATCATCGAAGATCCTAAATTGATAAAAAATTTTATTAAACAGTATAAAAGTTTAGCGGTTGCTATATTTATATTTTTTCTTTCCATTTTGCCTGCAGCTGTAAAGTCAGCGACTTATAGTAGTGGTTCATGGCAAATTACAGTCTTAGGTTTTTTTTCATATATTTCTGTATTACTTGACCTATTTTTCGGATATTATTTACATTCCTAAACCAAAAGATTTATTGAAATTATTAAAATTCTACTGTGGTGTTACAGCGATAATGTTTTCTTGGTACACCCAGCGGAATATCTTAGGGTTTGCCAAAGGTTGGTCTTGCGCCTTGGAATCAACAGCCATATGGGGAACAGAGATGGCAACAATTATCGCAGTTCCCCGGGTGTTATTCGGATAAGATATGATTTCCGGATTCTACCGCAGTCCGGATGTGATGGGTTGGCACTCAACCTCCCTCAGCATTCTTTCAATAATATTAGCTATAAATACAACCGGTCACCCGAAAAATATTTATGGATTGCCTTAGCCGCATGTGGAATCAAGTATAGGCTCCATTTTATGCGGACGCCGTAAAATGTTTTTTATGCTACCGGTCTTTATCAACAGTATTTATCTCTTATATTATTATAGTATTTCTATACGTACCAGGGCAACAAGTATTGGCAATGGTTGTTATAGATTTCCTCATTAAGCGGAAAGTCTACCTATATAACAAGATTGGTAGCAACACTGCTATTGAGAAGATACTTCTTCCAACAATCCAGACGTGGTTTTCGGTAGGATTGGACAACATGGATTTGATGCTGGTCATCACTACATACAAACAGTCTGGCTTCTTTGGTGAAGGATTGGGAACCGCAACACAAGGAAGGCATAATATCCAAGTAGCATCACCTCGAACATGGCAAGAAGGCGGTCTCAGTCGGATTATGGT
>CAWKCK010000001.1:0-264174 GCA_963848135.1 uncultured delta proteobacterium | reverse complement strand
AATCAGATTTGCTATTAGGAAAATTGTTTTTTGCGAAATATTTAAGTTTTGAATTCAGTATCCTTTGTTCCCATATAAGGGTGGATTAGTCACTACACAATCATACTTTCGTGCCAAAACTTGCGCCTGTTTTACCAAGGCTAGTCAAATTCTGAACATCGCTTTGCGAAATCCATTTGCCAATCTTATCATCAACTGTCTTTCTAACACTTTCCATCCTTTGAACAAGATGATCCGGTACAGTGATCAGAGATCCGAATGTTTTGCCTTTTTCAAACAATGAAACGATTTCATTTAAGTCACTCTCTTATGATTTTATATTCATCTCCCTTGAAAAACAGCTCTATATTTCTTAATCTGACGGAACTTGTCTCCTGAATCGCCATCACATTCAACTTCAGATTATTCCCGATCCAATATTCTCCGGTCATCTTCCCTTGATTTCATTAAGACCGCAAAACAAGCAAGCTGCGCCGCTCGATCACAAATATCCAATCCAAAAATATTCTTTTCCAGATCAACCTAGGAATATCACGTGTTCGATATCCTCGTTCTAAATAGATCTCTTTAAAAATTCGTATGCTTCAACAAGGATATGACCTGATCCACATGCAGGGTCTAAGAAATGTGATCTCTTCAGGATTCAATTCTTTTGGCGTAATCTCATCAAGTTGCTTTTGAACTTCGGGTTCCTGCTCAGCTGGTTCAATGTAATACTCCATTTTATCTCTTAATGGAGAGTCAGGATATGTGGCCAGCCACATCCTCCCAAGGTATTATGAACCATGTATTTTACGATCCAGTTGGGAGTAAATAGCTGTGTAGCCGCTGGTATATCCTCACTTTTTACAACTTTTCCAATCACCTCATCTTTGCGTTCAGAAATATAAAACTGATAGATCCATCCAATGATTTCCACATCATCCCAATCTGATTCATCAATTTCAGTGACCAATTTTCGTATAGGGGAATCTGAATGGAGCAGGTTATCAGGAAGCAACAACTCGGTCTCGTTATCAATTCGGTCAAACAAGAAAGGCATGGATTTATGCAGGTCATCACATTGTGCAAGAATCAAAAGGCGGTATAATTCATTATCCTTAGTGCCAGCCAATTTGAGTTCAATAACTTTATCCTTATCAAGACCCTGAAATTCAATATCAGCAGCATGTTCCAGGATTTCAGGAGTGACTGAACCTGCGCTATTACTTAGAACTCGATAACCATGCTCCAGATAACCGTGGATCTCCATATATCTAAGAGCTACAAACCGATTAAACCATGTGTAAGCGCAAGACCGCATTACCATCGTGAAACCGTCTCTTTTTATACGCTCCACAAGCTTTTCCCGCAGTTCACCTTCTTTTTTTGTGAAAGCACGCTCACCGATAATTGCCATATCACCCTTAAACTCTATTGGCTCGATATGATCATCAGCAAAAATACCATAGGCATTTGCCCGTTCGGTTACTGCCTTTAAGAAATCCCTGCGTGCTTGAATTGCATATGATTTGATCTTAGATGTATTCATCCATCACCCTTTATGATGTTGATTTCCGCTTACTCAATTCTAATTCGGACATTATTCTTCAATGCTTCCAAGAGGGAATCTTTAACTTTATTTACAAAATCATCCACATCCTCCACAGTTTCCAGATAAGCTTTCTGCTTCAGATTTGCCGGTTTAATTGTTTTGATTGGTTTGGTTTTTTGACCCGGTTCTTTCGGAGGTTTGAAAGCATCCTCAATGGATTCCAATGCTTCCTCAAACAATTCCTGGGCGTCATTTACACTATATGTAATGATCTGGGGGATGCTGTATTCAGTCAGGATCTTCTTTTTGATTTCCTGCAGTGGATACAATGATTTATTGCTGAAATCCGGATCAGCTTTGTGATCCTTCAGCAAGGTGGAAATTTGGCCAATTTTATTTTCGACCTCTTGAGTTGCAGATTTCCGTTTTTCCTCGATCAAGGTATTATTTACAGTCTCAACTTTCGATACGAGGTCATTTACATCCTTTAGCATTCCGTAGGGACTGGGAGCACTCAATATCTGAGACATCCTTTGCATTGCCTTGCCAGCATCTAAATCCTTTTCCAAAGCATTCTGGTTAGGCTTGAATCTGTCCATCGCACTTCGCAAGGTTTCCCAGGTTCCTTTTTGATTCGTATAAAAATCCTTCAATTCATAAAGATCATCGGAGGTATCTTTAAGATCCTCTTTTTTAGCGTTGAACTCTTTAGCAAGTTCATAGGAATCATGAATCTTCACAAGATTGTTTGCCGTAGCCAGACAATCATCTATCTCTTTTTTGCCAGGATAATTTCCCGTGTCCGCAAGGGGTTTGAATTTCTCAAGTGTT
Organism: uncultured delta proteobacterium; assembly: GCA_963848135.1. Classification (GTDB taxonomy): domain Bacteria; phylum Desulfobacterota; class Desulfobacteria; order Desulfobacterales; family SG8-13; genus JARFQH01. Next base: position 261,809 of record CAWKCK010000001.1, on the reverse strand, counting down.
TGAACCCATTTATTCAGACCATCTCTAATAAACTGGGCTAACTGGTCCTGACCATCCGGTGCAATGGAACCAAATAATTCTTTAGCCAGAGTCTGTGCTTTCTGGGTATCAGCTTTGGAGAGGTTAGTGCGTTTAATGATTTTCACATTCTTCCACTGCGGTGTCTTGGTCAGTGGGGCGATGGCGTCCTTGGGTTTAAGCTTGGAACCATCCATAGCCAGGTTGATACTTCCCGACATAAACAGCTTAGCTATTAGAACAACAACCTGTAGATCTCCCCATCCATATGGACGCTTAGCAAAATGATGTACAAGATCCGATAGGATGATTGGCTGGTTACTGGCTGTTTTAAGCTCAATGAAGGTTCTGATTTCCTTTATATCTGAAGGTTCAGCTTTCTCGAAATCCATCATTAGCTGTTGCTGGGCGATATCATCAGACTGAAGGATCTGTTTGATTTCCTTGAGTGGTTCATCAAATTGTTTGGTCAGATAGCTGTATTTGCTGAAAACATTCTGGATCAGGTGGTCAAAAGCTTCATCCAAAACTTTTGAGGTGGTTTGCTCCTTTTATTTCGAGTCCCTTACCCAAAGCATAATATTCAGCTTGGGTAAGCATTGTATCCACCATTTCAGTCAGACGGTCTCTTCGGCTTCGATTTTCAGTAGCCCTGTCGCTTAGAATCTTCTTAAGATTGTCAGAAGCAGAGGCACTGCTTTTATCATTTATGTATTTATCCGTCTGGAGATAGATGCGAATTTCAGTAATCAAATCCTTATCGTCTGGAAGTTTGGCTATGATATGACCGTTTTATTGGCGCTGTACAGATTGCATTTTGCCGAAAAAAACAAATTGTATTCGTCATGCAGAGGACTGATAATCTCAAGACCCAATTCATCCTTCAACTCTTTGCCCCAGATACGATCATCGCAAATACGGTTAAAAGGGTAATCGTTTTTATAGGGCATGTAGCGATGCTTGGTCTTGCCTTTCAGAATGTCATCAAAAATGATCTCGCCTAAAAGCTGAGATTCAGCAGCAGACGGTATTGCCACATTTTTAATCTCTCGCGAGACTTCCCGTTCATCATTGGTCAGGAAAAAATAAAGGTCGCCATTGCGGTTGATAAGGTTCTGTTTTTCAAGACGCTCAAGGGATAATTCAATCTTTTCTTTTATACTTATCCGATCAGCATCCACCTGGTCGATGCAAAGGGTCACCAGATTATCCACATTGGGTTTTATCAACTCCACATACCGGATCAGGAACAATGTTTGGAGCAAATGAAGATCAAAGGGCATTTCTAAACTGGAATTGTCCTTGGCGTTATTGATACTGAGCATGACCGCTGTATCCAGAAAATTTTCAATACAGGGAAAAAATTCATGCAATGGAACCAGTGCACCGGTTTTTTGGATGAAAGACTGATAGCGGCAGATTGAAAAGCATCGAGCATAGAACGCTCACCACGAGCCAGATGTAAACCAGTAGCGCCAGCTTTACGGATGGATTCAAAGATATTTTGTACAAGCTGAAAATGAAACGGTGTGAAAGGGTAGTTGGTTTTAAAGGTCTTTGAGTCACTGAAATTTTTCAAGGTGGTGCTGTCATGAGAAAAACTGAGCTGACTCTTTAGGATATCACCTTTCTCCTTAAACAAATCATCGAGCTCGCTTTCCGCATCTTCCGTTTTTTCAAGGAGTCGAGCTTGAATAACCTCATCCGTATTGGAACTGGACAAGGATAGTCTTGTATTAAAGCGCCCCTGAATCTTGGAAAAATCATTTGCTTTGGATGCTTTTATGTCCCCGAGTATCGCATCAATATCCTCCTGGGACGTTACCAATACCCAGACTTGACCATTACAGATACGCCCCAAATCCTCCACAATGGTCTGTAGATTCAACATCAGATGAGTATCGCTACCGATGAATTGACCTATTTCATCAACCAGAAAAACGATCCGATGATTTTTTGAGCAGGAATCCAGATATTCTTTTATCCGCTTTGCAAAATTCTCAACGGTAAGATTGAAATCTTGTTCAGACTTTTCAAACCAATCGCTTGTAGCCTGGGTGCTTTTCCCTAAAACACCGGATAGGATTTCAACGATCTCATCCTGATGAAGCGCATAAGCATCCCTTTCTGATCTCCCATTTGGAGCCATGGGTTTCAAAGAATTTATCCTTAAACTCATCGTACTTTCCTTTTTTGGTCAGATATCTCTCTATTTCCGCCAAATGCAGGTATTCACCACAGAATCCCTGGCTCTCATTGAATACACGCCAGAAGGTGGATAGGACAGCTGATCGTCCATCATTGGAATCTGCCTTACTGTCGATATTGAATAAGATGATATCGGTATCGACACCGGCAACACGCTGTAAATCTCCAAGCAGCATGGGGTCTTTTATTTTATCTTTAAAGAAATCTATTGCCTTCTTTTCAGCGGTCGATTCAGGGTTGATGGTATTGCGGTTACCAAGCAGATAGGACAGGATCTTGATAAAGTGAGACTTTCCTGATCCAAAAAAACCAGACACCCAGACACCAATCCGGCTCGTTATGACAGGATCATGGGCGTTATCAATTGCAGTCAGATAAGCTGATATGAACTTTCGTAGATGTTGGTCCAATTCACGTGTAACGACGTATTCATCCAGTTCCTGCCATACAATGGCTTCGTCCAACTGATCAGCTTTAACAACGCCATTAATGGGTCGTGAGATGTCTTTTGTGAAAATGTCTTTGATCTGCATGATAGTTCCCTTGATGTAATATTATCAGACTGTTAACTATACGACCAATTGGAACGCTCTATAATAATTGGTTTCTTTCAGCTTGCCGAACAACCTCAATCCCTGACCGGTGTAAATTCCTGGATAGAACATTACCAGGGGGGTATCTCCCATGAGTGAGTGTAGGTTGTTCAGCAGGTTATGGCTTCTTAACAGCGGATAAGCGTTTCCCACTCCGGAAACCAGAACGAGATCGTTCTCATCAGGTTTTGCCTCTTCAATAAAGGCACCGGCGATTCTTTTTGCATCCAATGGTCCTTTCAGTGCTTTTAGAAGCGCCAGGTCACCTTTTTGCTGTTGAATTTCAAGAGCACGGTCCAGAAGCTTACGATTTTTCAGGTAATTGCAGATGAGTTGAAAAAGATTGATGTGTACGAATTTAAGATTTGGTTTCTTTTTGGGGAGTTGGCGAATGATGAACTGGATATGATCTCTGACCTCCAGTTCAAATTCAGGGGGATAATCAAAAATATAAAACCCGATTTCGTTGCCCAGACCTTCATTGCTAAGCAGTTCTCGGGATATTAAACGATCAATGACCTTGTCCAAGCGTTCCTTAAAAGAAAGCATAGGCGATCCCTTTTCTATTGTGTTGCCTCCATGCAGCTTAAAACATACCTTTCTGAATTATCCGTTAAATATTTTTTGATTTCTGGTAATACGGTTACGGACTGAAGCTGCCTGGATCGTGTGGTATCGATGTAATTGGATTCAGCTAAAATCCGAAATATGATCTGTTTAAGCTTTTTTTGAGTTGATTCTGTCCATTCAAGCATCTGTGGATCAGCTTGGCTGCAAGTTTCAAAGAAATATTTCCAGTCCTTCACATTTATCTTTGGTTTAAACGTTCTCCAGTTTTCATGGACAACCTGGTTCATAAAATCTCCAAGAAGTCTGCTGTGTTTTATTGCTGCAGCTAACAGCGCCTGAATAGATACCTCGCTTTTACCCTTATGGACCAGATCCCACAGATCGGGTTTCATCAGGATTAACCTGTTTTTAATCAATCGTGCTTGCCTTTTCGCTGCTACTGGACTGCGTTTTTGAAGGATATTGTCTATCACAATGGCTTTATGCCATGCATCATCATTTACTCTTTTTAATAATAATCCCGCAATTTTTCGGCTTTCCGGTTATTAAGCAGCGATCCGGCAACGATATCTCCTGCGTAAATTGTTAGGTTATTGTTTCGTTTGCATCTGTATCTTTCAGATTAGAACCCGCAATCTCTTTAATTTTCTTTGATGCTAACATTTTACATTGTCATAGGGTACACAGCGGGAATCATTTTTCGTTGGATGCATCAAAAGTGCATCCTGCGCTGCATTGGCCTGATGTCAACAAATTGCGCAATATTATTGTGATGCGCTGCGGATAATAAGCCATCACCACTCACATATTATTCCTACAGAGGATGCCTTATTTAAGAGCATCCTTTGTTCTTGAGTGATACAGCCTGCAATTCTTTATATAACTTACTGATATATTTAAATCTTTATACCATAAGTTACATATATCGTCAATATCATATCAGATTCAATCTTGGTGTGCATGATAGTGTAAAACACTTGGTAAGATTAAACGTGGGATAAATATGAATGTCGTAATATGATTTTATGCGCTGAATAAACGGTTACCTTGGTTGATGATAGATGTAGCTGTTTAATGCAATCGATTTAACTTCGCATAGATCCTTAATAATTAGGTGGCTTGGAGATTTTAGGATTCCGTATGCAAATATGCATGATAGGAGCAAGCGCAATAATTTAAATTTTTGGTAACAATTTAATCCTTTTGTTCCGACTCAATGGTTAAATCAAGTGGCTTTCCAATAATCAGTTCAAAGTCATGATCAATGTCATGGATTTTCGCCACGCACTGCTTTACCATTTCATCTTTGATTTTAAAGATAAGGGCGTCCTTTCTGGGTTTATCCCAGTCCTTCCTGCCTACCAACTGGGCTAAATCGACAAGATTCTTTGCAATTACGACAGTTATGCCGATAAAAACAAGCATTGCCAGAAGGACACGGTTGTTTCGGCATGATGAGTTTCGATAATTATGATAGGACATCTATCTACCTCCCAATTTTGGTTTTTTCTTTCGTTTCCAATAAATCATTCGATCTTTGTAATTAGCCAATTGTTATTTTCTTTAGTTAGGGTGACATATTGATCAGGTATAAAAGTCAAATTAGGTGTTTTAACATTTACTCTTTTGACTCGAACTAAAACCGTAGCATTATTGACTTTGATATTTATGTCAGGATTAAATAGTTTCAGTTCTCCATCTTTTATCCACCATTCAGATTTGGTTTCTTTAAATCGGCTTTTTGAGATTTGTTCACCACCTTCAGAAGTGTATATCCCAATGTTATTGAATACTGATTCAAGACCATCTATGTCACCTCTATTGCGTGAATCAACATAAGTATTTAATAGGGCAATAATCTGTTTTTCTTCTTCATTTTTAGTTTTGTATTCATTTAATGGCGTGTCGCACGAGTTGAAAACGGAAACGAAGGAAAGAACTAAAATGATAAATATGATTTTTTTCACTTGTTACCTACCTCCACAATCAATTTATCCAAAGATTCCTGAATTAACGAAATGAGAATTACAAGTTTTTACTCAAGAAAAGTAGGAGGCCAGTTTAAGCGAACAACAACAAGTGGGGAGTGGATGATAATTATCTCAATAAGATTCGAAAAGGTAGGTCGTTTTGTAGCGCCAGAATAAGTGTCGGTTCAGTTTTTCCCAATATACGCATATTCAAATTACGACAAATATGCAATGCTACAGAGGGGTGTATCGTTAAACCTATCTTGCGATAACCGTAACTCTCAGTCATTACCCTAATTATTATGAGACGGCATGGCTATCTCAAGGAAACCGGCCTGAAATGGCTCAAATACCATAACAGCTGACAACACATTATGAAAATCTTCCATTCAAATTATTGCAGTATTTTACTTCTGTATCCGTGCGAAATTTAATAATTGTCAATAACGACATTAGATATTAACCACTCATCATTTTCCTTAACCATTGTGTAGTGGCTATTTCTGTTACCAGCAACGCCAACATTTAACTTTAGGTTTACTATGGCTTTATCTCCTTCAATATCAAATTTTGGATCGGAAAAATATACCTTTCCATCATAAGTCCAGTCATCGGCTTTAAGTTCTGATAATTGTTGTTTGGATAGCATAACATTAGGTCGCAGACTAACTTGGCAATTATCGTGAAAACCAGCCAAAATCTTATCTGCATCACCGGAAACTCTCGCATTAGCGTGTCTCAACAAGGTCTCTGTTAACTCTTTCTCGGTTTCGTTTTTTGGTTGATACTGTTCCAACGGGGTGCCGCATGAAATGAGGAGCACTAAAACAGAAAGAATGGAACTCGCAAATAGGATTCTTCTCACCAGTTACCTCCTTTCTTGTGAATATTGAAAGTAATAGACGTCTTATGTTTCTCGCCTTATCTATCATGGATTCTTTACAGTTTTGTCTGATCTGTATTCAGGAAGTCCGGCTCCGCGCAAACCTTTGAAAAATAGCTCTCTGCTTTCCTTGTGTTGTTGGATAGCTCGTTTTTCGAGGACCGATACTGATAATCCTGGTTTTACGCGAATTAATTCAGCGGCAGACTCACGGGCCTTATCCGGTTGACCCGAAAGCTGATATGCAACTGTCAAACCCATATGGGCAAATAGTAATCAGGGTTGCGTTCGAGCGTTTGTTTCCATAAAGGTATCGCTTTTTCATATTGCTCTTTATATGTATAAGCAAAGGCTAAATGATTAAGATAAGCTATCGGTGCAACAGGATTTAACCGAATGGCCTTTTTCAAAACCGGAATAGCCTCGTCATGCCTTCCGGACAGCCCCAGAATCATCCCGTAAATAAAATGAGAATGGGCAGAGTTGGGGTTTAGGTCGATAGCTTTTTGGCCCTCTACAATGGCTTGAGCAAAATTTTTTTTAAAGAAAAATAGAGTACAAAGCAACTCATGGGTTTGAGAATCCTTGCCGCTAAATTCGATTGATTTATCGATTAAGTCTTCCGTTTTTTCAAGGAATTCATCCCTCGATGAAACTCGATGGAAAAAAATTTCGTCAAGATACGTTCTGGCAAGTAACTGGTAAGCGGCTCCATACTTAGGATCTAATTCAATCGCCTCTTGGCCTAATTTGGAGCTTCGAGCGTATCACCCACTGTTCTGACAGAAAGGTGTTTTCGGCCTCTCAAATATTTTTCATATGCTTTGAGGTTATTTGTTTTTACTGAAATCGACCGACCGAGATCTGCTTCTGATAGCTCCACTTGAAGTTCTGCTACTATTTTCATCGTGATTTCGTCATAAATTTTAAAAATATCTTTACCTTTTCGATCATAGGTTTCAGCCCATAGATGGCGTCCTGTAAGCGCATCAATTAGCTGAGCTGTTATTCGCACACGATCATCAGACCTCGATACACTTCCCTCAAGTAAATATTGAACTCCAAGCTCTTCAGCGATTTGTTGGACTTTTGTTGGTTTATTTTTATAGGCAAAGGAGGAGTTTCGTGCAATGACGAACAGGTAGGGTGCATTTGAAAGTGAGGTTATAATTTGTTCTGTTATACCATCACTGAAGTATTCTTCCTCAGGATCTTTACTCATATTGTCAAACGGCAAAACGGCAATAGAAGGTTCATCCGGTAATGGAAACGCCATCTTTTCTATCGATGCAGGCTCTATTCTTCCGGATTGATGAAGGTAGATGTAGTATGAAACCAACCCGCCAATTATTATGGCTGATGCCAAAATAGCCGACATAGCCAGTTTGCGTGACATCCATCCTAAAAAACGCTTTTCCCCAATAACCTTTCCAGCAAATTCCGGCTCCGTTAATACTTTATATACCCTTACAGGGTTGACAATATTCTTAACGGCGTGCTCTCCTGAAAATTGATAACCAAAATCGAGTTTATTTCTGACATTGTCGAAAGCGGTTCCTGAGATTGCAATGCCACCCGGATCTGCCAACCCTTCGACCCTTGCGGCAATGTTCACACCGTCGCCATAGATTCGATCCTCATCATGGATTACATCGCCGAGATTGACACCGATTCTGAAGTCCATTTTGCGGTCTTCTGAGAGTTTCTCGTTCTGTTCTCTGAGCACGTGCTGGATTTCCACCGCACAAGAGACCGCATCCACGATGCTTCTAAATTCCGCTAATATATTATCACCTGGGGAATCCACAACTCGCCCGTTGAATGCCTGAACTTTTTCGTAAAAAATGTTGCGATGTGATTTGAGGGTGCTGACAGTTGCCGTCTCATCATCACCCATGAGGCGGCTGTAGCCAGCGACGTCAGCACTGAGGATGGCGGTAAGTTTGCGTTTGTAGTCCTCATCAGCCATAAGAGACCTCCAAACTACAAGCGATCATATTTGAATTGGCGGTGGGGGAGCTGCTCGAAAAGGAATGCAACGAAATACGGCAGGTCAGCTTCGGGCGCGATGTGAGTTAAAATTATGGTTCTTCTCCGATTTAGTTGGTGTAAATTGATGCGAAGCTAATGCATGGATCATAGCGTTTTTAAATTGGCCGCCCGCTCACTGCGCTCGCTCGACAGACGCTGACGGACACAGACTTTTGCCTCCGCGACCTGCGGAGGTAAAACAAGCAGTCGCTGCGCGAGGCCATCTGCTTTTCTGCCTGAAAGGCATGCATATTTTGCCCGGGCAAGTCGCCCGGGTAAAAAGGGTTTGTCTGCGTTATGTCAGCGTGTGTCTGCGGCTAATTTATGGTTTTATTCTAATAATATGATGAATCATTTACCCGCAAAAACCACCAACTTTTTTGGAGATGATCCATAATTATTAATGCGGTAGCGCAAAATTTGTCAAGATTTTTGGGATGTTGTTTGAGAATCGATTTCAATATTGTGGATTCCCGACGTGATTATTCTTAAAATTTCAAATGGATGTATGGAGTTTGAGATAGTTTGCCGATTCCGTATCTAATAAGAGGGTATTAAACCCAAAATATGTTGCAAGTACCTGTGTCGAAAGTTTGATCCTTGGCCCCCCAACATTGTGGTCGCCGTAAATGCCGCTCGGATAAGGTCCAAAGTTAGAATCGATAGAAACAAAACAAAGTGTCACTCATGTTTAATTTCCGACTGAGTGACACTTTGTTTTGTTTTTTATCGATTTTGTAACTCACTGATATTATTAGAACACAGCGGACACTATCTTTTGGTCCTTACCATCCCTTCTATATTCTCAAAACATAAGTTCCGTCCACAAAACATAAGGTCCGCGGCACAAATATAACGCCCGTTCAGAAATTTAATAACCATTCATTGTATCGCACTTAACAATACACTCAGGTCATTAATGATCGAAAGCGCGGCTGAAATTTGTCTAATTCTTACCAACCAAAAGGGTAGGTAAAAATCCCCGGATCTTTGTTAAAGCTCTAACAACTTTGTTTCTACCGAATATTGACCTTATGTCAAGTAGCCCTGCTCAGTTATTCGGAATAAATAAGGAAAGGACATACCTCATTTGTGGAGAAATTTCAAATATAGGATATATTTATGAATGTATAATAAATTCTATCCTCTTAGGTGTGAAAATTGAGACTTGAACTTACATTCCTATATGTGAGGTCTAATGAAATCTGACAAACTACATATACCATCTGACATATATGTAGTTTTGCGATCATGCAGATATTTGAATGGTATCATAAGTTTCGCAGAATTTTAGCCGACCACTCTATATTGGGGTCCACCGCCATTTGCCCTCGGTGAATATATTGGCACCCATTAAAAGGCTTCCGTCAACAAAAAACACCACGCCATCGCAAAAGGGGTATATTTTTTTGCAGGAACAAAATTCAGTTCGACGTTCGTTCTATTTTTTTACCTGCTCCCGAAATTTCTTTTTGTTTGCTGTGCAGCGTCACTTAATCTGCTAACAGGCACCCATCAGGATCAAGGCCAAAGAGAGAATATCTAAAGCCCCTGGTCCGATACCGGACCCCAGAAAAAGATCGGTACCTTGTCAAAGCCAATTGGGTTGTCACAAGAGATAGGGCTCCTTTCGGGCCAGCCATTGCGAGCTTATGACAAGGGCAGATCGAAAAAGCGGACACCCGCCTGAATTTATTTTGTAGGGAGTGCAGCGGTGTACCAACCAAGCAACAGGGATTTTCACCACCAATATGTAGGGATCACCGCTGCAGTCCCAAACTAGTGCGCAATAAGCTCCTCCCGAAAGGGGACTTGATCTCTCATGATATAGTAGCAGATGCGGGCCAGTTTGTTACCCAGCGCTTTGGTCGCAAGGCTTGTATTGGCCTGAGCGGCCTTGCGGTTATAGTATCGTCTGAACGGTTCATTATACCGACGGCCCAATTGAGCGGCTTCAGTGAGCGCCCAACTCAGGTAGCGATTGCCGTTTTTACGATTGCCACACCCCTTGCTTTTTCCGTCGGATAACCGCTTCGATGGTACACACCGACAGTAGGAAGCAAAATTACCGACCTTTGGAAAACGCTTGATGTCACCCACTTCCAACATGATAGTCATTGCCAGGATGTTACCGATACCGGGTATTGTCAGCAATTGCCCGAACTCTTTTTTGAGTTTGACTCTCTGTATGATCGCTTTCTCTAAACGTTTAATCTTCTCCTTCAGAAAGTTGATTGTATCCAAACTGGTTTGGGCCGAGATAACCAAATACTCTTCTTTTAACCACTCTTGTAATGCTTCGACGGTCAGATTGCGAATATCACCTGTACTTATTTTTACGCAACAACACCGTTGAATGAAAGATTGCAGGCTCAAAATATTGGCGGTCTTGTGCCGGACTAAAAACATCCGTTTGCGAGCCAGGTCACGCACCGGACGATGGTCCTTTGGGTAAATGTAACCTTCGGGCAAAATGCCGAGTATGAGAAGTTTGGCCAGAAAGAAAGCGTCGTGCTGATCGTCACTGTACTTTAGACCTTCATATTGCTTGATGGCCGACGGGTTGGCCAGGTGCGCAATGCCATATCCGGCACCCATGAGGCCATCGACGAGCCAGTACCAGTTGTAGGTGGACTCAACAACAAATCCCTTTAGTCGTTTTTTGAAGGGCTTTAAAGTATGAAGAATTTGGTCAAGATCATTGGATACACGTTTTTTGAAGACACGGTTAAATGCATCGTCCATGATTCCGATGTAGGTATTTCTTGAATGAAGATCCAAACCGGCATACAGTTCCATAGGGCACCTCCTGGATTATAGGGTTATGATTGCGGTTAACCCTTTATAACGAATCGCGATGTCCTTTGCGATTGGGAGGTGCCTTTTAGATGATTATCAAGCTGTTCATAGTTTCATGTCTTACTATTAAGTACAGTTTTTAAATCGTTATCTATGAACTTGGTTAATGTTTTCAATATTAGATACATACGAAGCCTGCTCCTAAGCTGATGAAATCCCTGTATACTTGACAATTTCACCTTTAGATTCAATGTTCCCCGTGTAAACATTGAGCAACGTATTTGCTCACCTACCCATTGTTTATATTCAATTTATTCAGTCTGTCTTCGTCGGAAATGCAGTTACTATACGTATTATACTGATGTCATTTCGATGGTTAAAATTACGAGAATATCAAACGGACATTTAAATGGAATCCAAGAGACCTAATCGTAAACTTTCGGCAATATTTAGCGCGGATGTCAAAGGATATAGCCGACTTATGGGGGACAATGAGCTATCCACAGTCGCCACCATAGAAGAGTATCGGGGATTAATATCCGAAATAGTTACACGATTCAGTGGTCGCGTTATTGATTCACCAGGGGACAATATTCTCGCATCTTTTGACAGTGCAGTTGACGTTGTTGAGGCTTCCCTTGAAGTACAGAACCAACTGGCCCTAAGGAATGCCGAGTTGCCCCAAAACCGGAAAATGGAATTCCGCATTGGTATCAACATGGGCGATATTATTATAAGGGGGGAACGAATTTATGGTGATGCTGTAAATATCGCGGCAAGGATTGAAAGCCTCTCAAATCCGGGAGGTATTTGTCTTTCGAAGAGCGTATATGACCAAATTAAAAATAAGCTTGATTTGGGATATGAATATATTGGCGAACACACTGTCAAGAATATTTCCGATCCAGTCAAAGTCTTTCGAGTCTTGAAAAATTCAGACTTCTCGATTCCAAGCTCGGACACAAAGCATGAGATCCCAACAGATCCCTCCATCGCCGTTTTGCCATTCGACAATTTGAGTGAAGATCCTGGGCAGGAATATATCAGTGACGGAATTGCTGAGGAGATCATTACAGCACTCTCTAAAGTACCGAAAATTTTCGTAATCGCCCGCAATTCATCGTTCGTGTATAAAAATCGGTCGGTAAAAGTCCAGCGAATAAGTCTGGAACTGGGTGTACAGTACATCCTTGAGGGTAGTTTGCGAAAGTCAAAAAAACGGCTGCGAATAACTGCTCAACTAGTGGACGCCGTATCAGGGTATCACCTGTGGGCGAATAGATATGATCGTGAGCTTAATGATATCTTCAGTTTGCAAGATGAAATCGCTTTCAAGGTATTGACAGCTTTGCAGGTGAAACTCACTGAAGGCGAGCAGGCCGCATTCTGGGCTAAAAGGACAAATAACCTTGAGTCGTATCTGAAATATCTTCAGGCACGTAACCAACTGTGGGGCATCACCAAGGAGGGCCATTTCAAAGCGAAACAGCTGTCATACGAGGCTATTGAAGCGGATGAAAGTTACATCGATCCGTACATCCTGATCGCATGGGTAAACATATTTGAAGCCAGGTTTGGATGGAGTGATTCCCGTGAAGCATCTTTCCAAAATGCTATATTGATGGTCGAAAGAGCGCGTTCCTTGGATGATCATCATCCGGAGGTCCATATATTGTCGGGAATTTTTCACCTTTACAATGGCGAGCACAGCATGGCGGTCGAAAAAGGACAACAAGCCATTGTTTTGGGCCCAAACAGCGCCGATGTCCATGCCGTTATGGCGCATATACTCCGGTTTAATGGGAGATTCGAGGAAGCCATCGTGATGGTCAGAAAGGCTCTACGCCTTCAACCGTTTTATCCCACCTGGTTTTTAGCGGAACTTGCGTTGTGCTACTATTACTTGGACAAGTTTCGCGAAGCATTGGAGACCGCGAAACAGTTCAAGGATTTGTCCATTAGCCGGAATGAGACCGATTTATTGTATTTGTATTATGCTCTCTTGGCTATGAACTACGTAAGACTTGGGCGTGAGAAAGATGCACGACGGGCCGCACGGAATGTCATGAGGGAGTTTCCCGGTTATTCCCTTGAATGGGATAAAAGCTATGGGCTCTATAAGTACAAAACACATTTGGAACGCCAGCATAATGATTTAAGAAAAGCAGGTATACCCCTAATGGCTTAGAAGGCTGGGTCGCCGCTGGTATGCAAATATTCATCGAGGCTAAGATATGAAACCCGCAATGGTAAAATTTGCTGTAAGAAAGCCAATCAACGAAGTTTTCGAAGTTATCAGCGACATCGCGCATTACAATGATTGGGCCCCTCAATGCAGTTGGGTCTACTATGGGACAACGATAACTTCGGAAATAACCAAAGGTTTGAATACAACATTCGTGGACAAGATGCGTTTTGGTTGCAAAAGCGTCGGGAAAATAGTCAGATACGACCCTCCAGTCAGGTTTGCGATTGATCAAACAACCTTTTCTATTTTTCCTCTGTTTTCATCCTACATAGATTATCAGTTGCTCTCAGAAGACCATACGACCAAAGTGGTCCACACCGTGGTCCCGAAAACACACGGGGTATATAAACTATTAAACCCGATTCACAAATATTGCTTGGACAAAGAAAGAAAAGATTTTTGCAGGGCAATTATCCAGAAGCTTGAATGTAAAGATTCTAAGAATCGGTGAGTCAGATTACAGTCTTTTGCCTGAAAGCGAATTGAATTAAAGATACCTGCTATCTATCGAAACTGTGGATGTACCTCAAAGACTTGTGATAGCCAAATTCTAAACTTAGAAAATCCTTGGAAACTGAAAATCCAGCTATTGGCACCCATTAAAAGGCTTCCGTCAACAAAAAACACCTCGCCATCGCAAAAGGGGTACATTTTTTTGCAGGACTATAATTCAGTACGGCGTTCGTCCTATTTTTTTACCTGCTCCCGAAATTTCTTTTTGTTTGCTGTGCAGCGTCACTTAATCTGCTAACAGGCACCCATCAGGATCAAGGCCAAAGAGAGAATATCTAAAGCCCCTGGTCCGTAATCGGACCCCAGAAAAAGATCGGTACCTTGTCAAAGCCAATTGGGTTGTCACAAGAGATAGGGCTCCTTTCGGGCCAGCCATTGCGAGCTTATGACAAGGGCAGATCGAAAAAGCGGACACCCGCCTGAATCTATTTTGTAGGGAGTGCAGCGGTGGCCAACCAAGCAATAGGGATTTTAACCACCAATAGCAAAGGATCACCGCTGCAGTCCCAAACTATTGCGCAAGAAGCTCCTCACGAAAGGGAACCTGATCTCTCATGATATAGTAGCAGATGCGGGCCAGTTTGTTGCCCAGCGCTTTGGTCGCCAGACTTGTATTGGCCTGAGCAACCTTGCGGTTATAGTATCGTCTAAACTGTTCATTATACCGACGGCCCAATTGAGCGGCTTCAGTGAGGGCCCAGCTCAGGTAGCGATTGCCGTTTTTACGATTGCCACACCCCTTGCTTTTTCCGTCGGACAACCGCTTGGATGGCACGCACCGACAGTAGGAAGCAAAATTGCCGACCTTTGGAAAACGATTGATGTCACCCACTTCCAGCATGATAGTCATAGCCAGAATGTTACCGATACCGGGTATTGTCAGCAATTGCCTGAACCCTTTTTTGAGTTTTACTCTTTCTATTACTGCTTTCTCTATACTTTTGATCTTCTGCTTGAGAAAATTTATTGTATCCAAACTGGTTTGAGCAGAGAAAATCAGGTACTCTTCTTTTAGCCACCTTTCCAATGCTTCGACGTTCATCTTTCGGATGTCACTGGTGCTTATTTTTACTGCACAGCATCTTTGAATGAGCGATTGCAGGCTCAAGATGTTCGCGGTCTTGTGCCGGACTAAAAACATCCGTTTGCGTGCCAGGTCCCGTACCGGGCGATGTTGCTTTGGGTAAATGTAGCCTTCGGGCAAAATACCGAGTATGAGAAGTTGGGCCAGAAAAAAGGCGTCATGCTGATCGTCACTGTACTTTAGCCCTTCGTATTGTTTGATTGCCGACGGGTTGGCCAAGTGTGCAGAGCCATATCCCGCATCCATGAGGCCATCTACGAGCCAGTACCAGTTGTAGGTGGACTCTACAACGAATCCCTTTAATCGTTTTTTGAAGGGTTCTAACGTGTGAAGAATCTGGTCAAGGTCATTGGCCACACGCTTTTTGAAAACACGATTCAATGCATCGTCCATGATTCCGATGTAGGTATTTCTTGAATGAAGATCCAGACCGGCATACAGTTCCATAGGGCACCTCCTACGTTATAGGGTTATGGTTGCGGTTAACCCTTTATAACGAATCGCTGTGTCATTTGCGAACGGGAGGTGCCTTTTAGATGATTATCAAGAAATCTTGGAGATATAGTCAATAGTTGTGTATGGAGAAATTAGGCGGCGATCCTTTTTTCTTCAACACCATTGACGAATTTTACTCCTCGAATTACTTCTGCCAAGCGCTGAGGGTGATGTAATCGAATCCACCGTTTCTGTGCACACTGACAGAGTTTGAAGGCCATCGTGATCACGGTCTGGGCTGAAAAACAGCCGCGCACTTTATTGGTTCGCAACCTTACCGTCGCAAAGGTTGATTCAATCGGATTGGTCGTGCGAATGTGTCGCCAGTGCTCAGCCGGAAAATCGTAAAAGGTCAGCAGCACGTCGTGATCCTTCTGGAGACACTCTGCCGCCTTCGGATATTTGGCCTCGTAGAGTCGAACAAATTCATCGAAGTGACGTTGGGCCTCATCCTTTTCCGGGGCCATCCAAATCTGATGCAGCTTGTCTTTCGCCTTTGCCTGCAGGCTTTTAGGCAGTTTATTGAGCACATTAGCCGTCTTGTGAACCCAGCAACGCTGCCAACGGGTGTCGGCATATACCTGGCTGAGTGCTTTCCAAAATCCAAGCCCGCCGTCTCCTATAGCCAGCTGAGGGCCTTGATCAAGACCACGAGCTTTCAGGTCCAGCAACAACTGGGTCCAGGATAATTCGCTTTCCCGGAAGCCGCCCTCGATGGCCACCAATTCCTTGTGACCATCTTCGGTGGCTCCAATGATGACCAGCAGGCACTGTTTGTCATCCATGCGCACATTGCAGTAAATGCCATCGACCCAGAAATATACGTACTGTTTACCGCTCAGATCGCGCTTTTGCCACTGATCCAGATCCTGCTGCCAGCTGGCCTTTAAGCGGCTGATGGTTGATGGTGACAGGCCAGGGGCATCTTTGCCAACCAGAGCGGCCAGGGCATCTGGTAAAATCACCGGTGGAAATACCCTTTAAGATACAGCCAGGGAATCAAGCGTTCTCGATGCTTTTGGTTTTGCGAAGATACGGCGGCAGAATCGAGGACCTGAAATGAATCCTTTCCGATGGATTTGTATGACGGTCCCGAATGCGCGGTGCTTTAACCGCAATCGGACCGACTCCGGACTGGATCTCGCGCTTTGGCAGGTAACCGTTTCTGACGATGCGTTGTCTGCCGATCTCGTCTTTTAAATCGGTATACTGGCTGATAATAAGCTCGATCTCGGTCTCCAAGTGCCTGGGCTAACAATTTCACGTGCTCCCTGACGAATGATTTCTGTGATCGGATCATCAATAAACGGCTCTGGCTTTTTTAAATCAATTACATTATCTCTGGCTCATGGGTGGTGTATCCTTTCCATTTTTAATGTGGCCGGTTGACTGCCGCGAACAATCTTCCGGTGGATACACCGCCTTTTCTTCTAAACACAACTTTTAATTATAACTCCTGCAAGAGCTTTATGATCTTGATTGGGATAATCCGATTATCTACGTTATCATTAATGAAATCGGTGATGATGATAGGGCTAAGTTGTTCAGAGATTATATCCGAGAAATTAAAAAGTACATAATCAATGCAGAAATTTATTTTGTCGAATTCGAGAAAGACCCATGGGGTTCACAGCGAAAATTTGAGGTAAAACATATCATTTAATGCCAAGTATCATTCTCCATAGAGGGGCCCACACCATCGGCGGCAGCTGTATCGAGATCAACTCAGATGGTCACCGGATCATCTTTGATATCGGCACACCGCTAATGGAAAAAGGCGGTACTGCCATCAACGAACAAAAGCTGGTAGCACCAAGCATTGAAAACGGCATCCTTCCCAATGTAGCCGGATTGTATAAGGAGCAGCAACCGGAAGTCGATGCCCTGTTTGTATCTCATGCTCATATCGATCACTACGGCCTGTTAAATTTGGTCCATCCATCAATACCGGTTTATATGAGCAAAGGTTCACAGGCCCTGATTGATATCGGCACAATCTTTTATCCTGAGCAGAATAAAATCCATTGTGACAATATCAGCCTGTTTAAACACTGGCGGCCTGTTCAAGTCGGCCCATTCAAAGTAACTTCCTATTTGATGGATCACTCCGGATATGATGCATCAGCCTTTTTGGTGGAGACACAGGGCAAGAGAATCTTTTACAGTGGCGATTTCAGGGGGCACGGGCGAAAGGAGAAGGTCCTTGATCATTTAGCAGACAATCCGATTGCCGGGGTAAACTGCCTGCTAATGGAAGGCACCACCCTTGGCGGCGGCCACAAAGATGGCTTTGAAAACGAACAGGACGTTGAAGATGCGCTTAGCCGAATTTTTTCCAGCCAGAGCGATGTGTCTTTTGTTATGGCCGCCGGGAGCAACATCGATCGGCTGGTGTCACTGTACAAGGCGACA
Organism: uncultured delta proteobacterium; assembly: GCA_963848135.1. Taxonomy (GTDB): domain Bacteria; phylum Desulfobacterota; class Desulfobacteria; order Desulfobacterales; family SG8-13; genus JARFQH01. The sequence goes on along the minus strand of CAWKCK010000001.1, from coordinate 243,985 downwards.
GCGCGTTCAAATAAAACCCTGGTGCTGGATCTTTACACTTTTTATGTGCTGACCACACTGAAGCAAATCACCCCGGCCCTACCCCCGCATCCCGATGATCATCTGCGTATTTTTTATATTGGTAAGCACGCCCAGGATATCGTTGATCATCTGGGAAAAAAGTACTGTATCAGTTTGCACCAAGAAAAATCGGCATCGATGAAATCGCTGCCAACCGCAAAAACATGGTCTTAAAACTGCCCGTATCGGCCATGGACCGCATCGCAGGCCAGCTGAAAAAACAAACGCCGTTAGCCGATGCCAGCTTTATCTATTCCATGTGGGCCGGGTATCTTGAAAAAGATGACTATTACACCGGCTTTTGCGACAAATACCAATTACGGTTAAAGAAGGTTCACGTGAGCGGCCACGCATACCGTAATGCCCTGAAAAAATTGGCCAGCGCTTTAAAGCCCGATTTACTGATCCCCGTGCATACCCTGTCTGCAGATAAGTTTGACACCTTTTTTGATAACGTGGTGCAGCTTGATGATGGTTCCACTTTTGAGCTTTAAATCTTGCTTGCCTGCAGAATCGATCAAAAGGGGTGTTGGCTGTTTTTAAGGGTGGGGTGTTTTTGCGAGCGAATCGATGAAAATCCGATACCAAACGCAAGCCATGTAAAACTTGTGGTTATTGTATGTAATCATTACCCGAGCGGCATTTAACCGGACCACAATATGTGGGTGGTGCCTTGGTACCTCCGCCGTTCCAGGTATTGGCAAGAAATCTATTGAATTGGTATGCAAAAATAATGTGAAATATTCTCAAATCAAAGGCTTCACGGCAGTGGGGTTTCTGCAAATTTCCAAAGTGTCTTGAATATCATTTTGAAGATGTGTTATAAAAAATGAATAACTGCGGTAGCCCGCTGGAATTCTTGACGGGCTATAACAAGGAAAATAATTTATTGAGAAATTTAAAAATATTCAGTTTATTTTTTGTTCATTTTCTCATCATAGGTTTCTTTGCAAACAGCCTGTTGCCGCAAGCATGTTTTTGTGGAAAGGCATGTCTGCATGGCCTTCAAGGTAAATCAAGGTCAAGTATAATTTTTCTATTTCATACTCGCTGTTTAGGATCTCAATGCAAAAGTTGTAATTTGGAGGACATACAAACCTTTAAGGCGTCAAACGCTACCCATTCGACAGTTAAAACAGGAATGCCTGTCACAGCATCAATATTATTTAATTTATCGGATTACCAGTCCAACATCGATTTAATAAAGATTGTTTTTCATCATCATGATAAACCGTTAAAGACTCGATTTCTGCCAACGTATCTGCAAAATCTCTCTCTTCTTATATAATCCCTTTCTCGATAAGATCTGCACATTCTCTAGCCTGATCAGTCTCTATTTTTAAAACATCTGGTTTCCAGTTAATGATTTGGGACCAATTATTAAAGAAGTAACAGGCAAATAATGCAAACAATCGCGTATAAATTATCTGAATATAAAATTATCGAGCACAAAGATGGCGATTTGTGGTGGGAGAGCCATTTTGGTTTAGGCACTTTGAAAACCGGAAAATGTTTTATAAATAAAGATATTCTGTTCATAAAGCCAAGCGATGACACGGGACCGGGATTTTTAAAGGGAGAGTTTCTGGATCATCTCAAAAAATTACCAAGATGGGAAAAAACTAAATTCTATTGCACAAGCTTCAAGATTTATGAAAGTAAATCCGGCAAGACCAAGTCCCGTTTTGAAGGGACGCACGGCCGGTTGCAAAATGAAACGATTCTCAAAAAAAATGAGTCAACTTTAAAGGGGGTTACTAAGAACGAGTATAAATCGATTAAGGAAGATAAAAGCGGAGATCTTTCATATAAACTATACCGGTATGAAATAATAGAAAGAAAAAACGGCCAACTTTTGTGGAAGTCTTACGGCGGGTTGAACAGTTTAAAGGAAGGAAGATGTTGTATAAATGGTAGCATCTTGTTCCTTGAACACGGCACACCCAAGCAATCCGGATTTAAGAAGAGAGAATTCCTGAAAAAACTAAATCAATTGCCGGATTGGGACAGAACAAAGTATTTCTGCACGAGTTACGCGATTTATTATTCCAACACAGGGGTTATATACCGAGGTCTACGACAGGATAAAAATCTAAATAAGGAAAAGGGTACTAAATACGATGCTGTTAGCCACAAAACGTATCAAAATGGAATAAAATATGAACCAATACTTTTAAAAAAGATTTTTACAAAAGACAAATTAAAAACCATTTTTATCGTTTGTAAAACCTTGGTGATATTGATTCTGAAATTACTGGTCTTGTGTTTAAAAGTGTTACATAGGTCCACCAGGGTATTTGTCGGAAAATTGACCCGCTTCAGAGGTTAAATATGCGATTGTTACGATTCATATCAACTTAAATTTGATTGAATGGAGATAAAATGAAAATTACTACTAAATACGTCATATTTGGATTTACGTTATTTTTGACATTCAGTTTAATTTTCGAAGTATATTCTGATGATGACCATTATAAAAAAAGATACCGGTATCGAGGGGGATCTCAAAAAATTGATGATGATAGCAACGACGATGATTACCGCGGCCATCTTAAACCGGTGTCCAATCCGGCATATAAGGAAACATGCGGTGAGTGCCATTTCGCATACCAGCCTGATTTATTACCATCCGCTTCATGGTTGAAAATTTTGGATCAACTCGACGATCACTTTGGAGAGGGGTTAGATATCGATTCGGAAACACTAAAAAACATTTCAGACTATCTGGTAACGAATGGTGCTGAAAAATCTTCAGCTAAACGATCAGTGAAAATCATGAGAAGTTTGGGAAACCAAGTTCCCATGCGTATTTCTGAAATACCATATATCCGTGAAAAGCATCATGAACTGAATCCTGAGATTTATAATCGTAAATCCATCGGCTCGTTGGGGAACTGTGCCGCATGTCACACAACCGCCGAGAAAGGGATTTATGATGATGATGATGTTAAAATACCCGAGTGATGATTTTCGCATGACCATTGCTTTCATCCATACGCGAGTCTACCCTTGCTACTGGCAAAAGACAATGATCACTATGTAGAGGACAAACAGATGAAAGATTCTTTACGCAAGGCTTTTCTTTCGGGATGACATCAGCGGTTATCACGACCCTCGGTCTCATGGTAGGTCTTCACTCAAGAACGCATTCCAGGATTGTGGTCCTTGCCGGAATTCTGACGATCTCCATTGCCGATGCTTTTTCCGATGCCTTGGGTATCCACGTTTCAGAGGAAGCTGAAAACAAGCATAAAATCAAGCAAATATGGGCAGCCACTATTTCGACCTTTTTGGCGAAGTTTCTATTTGCAATGACCTTTGTTGTGCCGGTGATTTTATTCACTCTACCCACTGCCATTGTGATAAGTTTAGTATGGGCTTTGTAAACTCTTTCGCTACTGAGCTACATTATCGCAAAATCGCAGAATGAACCGCCTTGGAAAATTGTTGGGGAACATCTCATGATCGCAATCGTAGTGATAGGAATTACACATTGGGTAGGCGATTGGCTTGGTACGTTTAATGCTTGATCCATAATGTAAAAACGGAATCAATGGATGATAGAAACCATAATATTGACTCTGGTTATAGGATTTTTACTCATTGAGTTGATTGAGCACGTGGTTTTTCCACTGTTCTGGGTTATCACGGGAAAGAAGAGAAAATCTGTTTGCGGGGTGTCGGGCATGTTGGGTAAGGTGGGTGAGGTCAAAGAATGGAAGAAAAATGAAGGAAAGGTTTTCGTGAACGGGGAACTATGGAAGGCAGTCAGTGAAGTCCCCTTATTGCCTGGTGATAGAGTGGTTATTCAAAACGTAAAAGGATTAACATTAGAGGTCAAACCTTGTAGGAGTTGAGGTATCCATAATTACATTTATGTTTTTTATGGTCGTTTATAAAAAGCGAGGAATCTAATTATTATTCCTCAATCTCATTTTCCGATGCTGAGAATGGAGCGGTTTGAGATTACGAATGAAAAAGCTTCCGTCAATACCAAAAAGGTTATAATTAGGTGCATCGCCAAACACCTATTCGTGTTCACTCCGAAGTTGTTACATTATTGTTCCGCCTCAAGAGTGTGGAAATCTTAGATTCAACCTAAAAATCCGGATGCACGATAACTGCTATGGGCTCGCACCTATCATCTGGCCATTTTTCATAGTATAGTCAGATCGTAACTTAATATTTGTCGTTATTACTGTTAAGTTTTTGGCAAGAAGTGCAATTACCAATACCACCGTTTTCGTGTTATATTAGTTACTTATCTGAACTCTTGCGATTGTGCAGATACCGGTATGTTATTCTGCATTAAAAAGATCTTTTGGCCTCCCACAATATATTGAGGCGGCTCTTACCTAATATTTCATGATAACTTCGATTACTCGTCTAAATCCTTAGAAAGTAAAATGCTAAGGTACTTGGTAATTAAGTGCAAATTTACACATAAACATCGATCTCATTCCGTCGTTCATTTGATGTTGACTTTCTTGATGGCTTTATATAGAAAAAATCTCGGTCCAGGTGCCTTATGAAGGCTTAATAGGGAACCCTGTGAAATTCAGGGATGGGCCCGCCGCTGTAATCGGGGACGAAATCCACAATATTACCACTGTCCTGAGCAGGACGGGAAGGTGTGGATGTAGAGTGATCCGTGAGTCAGAAGACCTGCCTGCGAATCTGTTCGTGATCTTCCGGAAAAGAAGCGAGTTATCCATACAATTCTGGGGGTAAAAAGGGAAATCCCAGATCAATCACTTTATTGGTCTGGGATTTTTATTTTCCAGACCGTAAAAACTATGGGGGTGGCAATGAAGTTGAAGGCATTTATTTTTACGGCTGCGGTTTGGGTAACATTTACTTGTCTTGTAACAAATAGTTACGCAAGTGGAGATTATAAAGTTGAACACAAAAGTGCGGTTGTTCTCGCTATGTTTGGTACAACAGTAGAACCTGCTTTAAAGAGTCTGATCAATATTCGAACCAAAATTGAACAGAATTTTACGAGTACAGAGGTCCGCATAGCTTTCACCTCAAATATAATTCGTAATAAATGGCAACACCGGGCTGAAGATCCTGAGTATATAAAAGCCCATCCAGAAATTCCCGAAGACATCCTCCATGTTAAAACACCATTGGCTACCATAGCAGATTTGCAGAACGCTGGTTATAATAATATTGTTATTCAGCCGACCCATGTTTCGATGGGGGAAGAATTTCTTGATCTTCACACATATGTTAAAGCACTATTGGACATGGGAACCTTTAAAAAGCCTAAGTATAAACCATTTCAAAAAATAGCCCTTGGTAGACCCGCAATGGGTACGTATGGCACCCAATTTCCATACTTTGAAGATATTGTCACACTTGCCAAAACAATGGCTCCTGATGCTGAACTGGCGAGGAATGAAAATGCAGGTATTGTCTACATGGGACATGGGAACGAATATTTCCCAGGCAACGGAGGGGCTTACCTTGAGTTTGCTGCTAAGATGCGAAAAATGTATCCTAATGTTGTGACAACTATCGGCAATGTAGAAGGTTTTCCTGGTATTGAGGACGTAATAGAGACATTAAAACTATACGGCGTGAGAAAGGTAATTCTTAAACCTTTTATGGTGGTAGCAGGTGATCATACGATGAATGACATGGCCGGTGATGAAGAGGATTCTTGGAAATCTATTCTTTCGAAAAATGGCTTTGAAGTTGTCATTGTTGCTGAAGGACTTGGTGAAAACGATAACTTCGCAAATATTTTTGTCAATCATGCTGTTGATGCTGCTAAAGAAGCTGGTATAGACCTTAAATAAAAAACTGGTTGATTTTCGTCTGTAAAAAAGGCCAAACACAATATGTTCTGTGTGGCCTTTTTTGATTAATAGTTGTGATATGGTAAATTAATCTGAAAATAACCGAGGTTGCAAAAACCTCTTGTATGAAAATAAAATCACACGATTTGCCGCTACTTAGAACGGCCAATTTGATATAATTTAAAAACAAAACAAAGTGTCACCCATATTCAATTCCTGTACAGAGTGACACTTTGTTTTGTTTTTCTGTATTTTATAACCTATTGATTTTATTAGACCGCCATTGACACTATATTTTGGTCCTTACCATCCCTTCTATATTCTCAAAACATAAGTTCCGTCCACAAAACATAAGGTCCGCGGCACAAATATAACGCCCATTCAGAAATTTAATAACCATTCATTGTATCGCACTTAACAATACACTCAGGTCATAAATGATCGAAAGCGCGGCTGAAATTTGTCTAATTCTTACCAACCAAAAGGGTAGGTAAAAATCCCCGGATCTTTGTTAAAGCTCTAACAACTTTGTTTCTACCGAATATTGACCTTATGTCAAGTAGCCCTGCTCAGTTATTCGGAATAAATAAGGAAAGGACATACCTCATTTGTGGAGAAATTTCAAATATAGGATATATTTATGAATGTATAATAAATTCTATCCTCTTAGGTGTGAAAATTGAGACTTGAACTTACATTCCTATATGTGAGGTCTAATGAAATCTGACAAACTACATATACCATCTGACTTATTTTTAGTTTTGCGAATCTACAGATAGCGGTACGAAACATTTAATATTTGTTAAACAAGGTGGACCACAAAATGTAGGGTTTGCCTTTTTTTAATTTAGTATATGTTACAAGTTGAATATCACACGAGAAAAATTGGACTGTCTCAATAAAGTTGGCAAGCTAGCGGTAACAAATTCTGATTTTTCAATTTATATTAGTAGGTTAAGTATTGCTATGATTTATCATAATTGTGCCTTTGTCAAGAGAATTTAGGGGGACGAACCTACAGCGCGTCTCATCACCACCTCCATCGCCTTAAAGTAATCACGTTGAACCTTCAGGTTGCACACCCGGCAATAGCGCTGGGTGGTCTTAATGCGGGTATGGCCTAAAAGATCCTGTATAGTCACCAGATCCGCATCGGCGTTGAGCAGCTGGGTGGCCATCGTATGCCTGAGCTGATGGCAGGACACGTTTACACCCGACTTTTTCGAGTAGTACTCTATACGCTTGCGGATACCGCGTGTAGATAAGGGCTTGCTCTTGTAGACGCCTTTTTCTACCAGAAAGATCTTCTTCACGCGACTGCCCAATCGTTGTTTTACATAGGCAACCAGCGCAGCGTAGGTGTCATCACTGATGTAGACGACCCGGTCCTTATCGCCTTTGCCATGGTAGACATACAAGCGTCTGCGGCGCCAGTCGACGGCATCGATAGTCAGGTTGGCCACTTCTTTCACCCTTAGACCGCAGCGCAGCATCAGCATGAACATGGCCCGATCGCGACGACTTTTTATTATGCTGAACAAACTGGCCACCTGCTCATCCTGCAGGTGTTTTGGCAAAGGCCGGGCCAGGCGCAGGTGGTAGCCCTTTTTGATCGGATTGGTGATCTGAAGTTCTTCTTGATCGACTAGATAACTGTAAAAGCTGTGCATGCTTCCCAGGTGGCAGTTGATGGTCTTCGGCGCCAGTTTATTGCCGAGAAGATAATCGACATAGGAAGTAATTTTTTTATGACCGACGAGCTCGATGGGCTCATCGAGCCAGATGATTAACTGCTTCAGGTGGCTCAAATAACTTCTAACCGTGCTGGCTGAACAGTTGCGTCTTTTCAAATATCGGCGGTAGTTGATGATCGAATCGGTGATGTTCATCGACGGCTCCTTTTTCGATGCGTGACATGGCTTTATAGTATTCTTCTTCCCGGGTTTTATCGGTCAGCCGGGCATAGCGTAGGGTCATCTCCAGGCTGCTGTGCCCCAGCAACTGCTGCAGACACTCAAGGCGCATGCCGGCATTTAAAAGATCGGTGGCAAAGGTGTGCCGCAGGCAATGCAACGTATATCCTTTGTGAGCAAGGCCGGCCTTTTTAAGATAGGATCGCAGTATGTCACGCGAACGCGAATACCCCAACGGTTGACGCCTTAGCCCATAGAACAAATACTTCTGACTGCTATCGCGGATGCGCAGCCAAGCCTTTAAAGCGCTGCAGGCATCATCGCTGATACACACCGCGCGGCCCAGACGATTTTTCTCTCCGATCATAATGAAGATCTTCTGGTCGACCAGATTGAGATCATCGACACGGGTGTTTAAAAGCTCGCCGATGCGCATTCCGGTTCGAAGCAGCAACAGGATCAGGGACCGGTCACGGATGTTGTCAATCGTGGCCAAAAGACGCTGGCTATCGATCGGATCCATCGCCCGGGGCAGCGGCTTGGGCACCTGGATCCGGATTTTTTTTACCAGCAGATCGGCTGGCAAAAGATCAGCTTCAACCAGATAGCCGATAAAAGCGTAGATGCTCCTTAAAGTGCCATCAATGGTCAGCGGTTTTAGACCGCGGTCTTGCTGGCGTTCGATGTAGGCTTCCAGATCTTTCTTGTTGATCTGCTCGACACCGGTCTTGCCCATTTGGCCGATAAACACCAAAAAGGGCACAATAAAGCCGCAATTGGTGGCCAGGGTTACCGGCTTGCAGCCGCGCCGGTATTTATAAAGTATCCATTCGGTCAGTGGCTGTTTACCCGGGTAGCTGCAGCGATTAAGCCGGCGAAAAACCTTGCCCAGGGTGACGCCGCGGCTATCGGTCCGGCTTGCACTTGATGGATAAAACGAGTTTAGTGCGGCCTGGGTGACTTGGTGCTGTGAGGTTAAATCAATAGATTCTAAATGACTTTGGCGGCTCTGCGGGTGGCAACCGTGGACGTGGTTAGGGTTTGAGTATAAAATATCAACGCTGGCCATTTTCTGCCTCCTTTCTGAAAGTTGCAGAAAAATCAGACAGATAATGACCGGTTACCCTCTATTGGTCAATTCTCATTTTGTTACCGCTAGTGGCAAGACTATTACACGTTTCGCATGAATATGCGATTTTGAGCGGACTTAAAAAACTTACAAATTACAATATGTGTATTTTTTAGTGGACAAGTTTATTGGGGATTTATGACAGATACTTTCATCAAACAGATTCAAAGAGGTGCCATTCACCAGGAACTCCCTTCAGCTCGTACTCACCCCGGTCAGCGAAGGATAAGCCAGACCCGGCGACCAAATCTTTAACGGTACTCGTTACCAGTATCTCTCCCGGACCAGCATAATTAACCACTCGCGCACCAATATGTACGGCAATCCCGGAGACCTTATCGTCCATCACCTCACACTCACCCGTGTGCAATCCTATGCGAACAGTTAATCCCAATTTTGTTAATGCGTTCTGGATGGCCTTTGCGCAGGTGATGGCACGCGCAGGGCCGTCAAATGTCGCAAAGAATCCATCGCCTGCGGTGTCGATTTCCCGTCCACGGAACCGTTTAAGTTCTTCGCGAATAAGTTCATGATGACGAACGAGGAGGTGGCTCCATTTTTTATCTCCCAATTCTGCGGCTCGTTCGGTAGCTCCCACAATATCTGTAAATAAAATTGTTGCAAGCACTCGATCTGCCTCTGGCTCGGGCCGCACGCCTGTCAAAAACTCTTCTACCTCGCCGAGAAGAGCATCGATGTCGCCAAACCAAGCCATGTGGTCATCCCCTGGCAGTTCAACAAGTTTTGCACCGGGGATTCGCTCAGCCATGTACCGTGCTTGCTGGATACGGATATTTCGGTCTCCAATGCGATGGGTAATCAGCGTTGGTACGCGGATGGAAGGTAACACATGCCGGACATCAATTTCTCGATTCATTTGCATCACTGCCCGGACCGCTCCAGGACTCGCTGCCGATCTCATATACGTGGCCACATCTTCCCGTACATGCTCGTTGTGTGCGACACTGGGTGCCCAAATGTTCAGGTCTACTCCCTTCGTCGTTCCCCAATGATTCTCAATGTTATCAAAGAGTGCCACCCATTCCTCATCTCGCCAACCAAACGGGTAATCTTTTGCCCATGAACGTTTTGCATAGGCACCGTACATAATAAGAGCAGAGGTTCGCTCAGGATAGGTTGCTGCAAAAAGGATCGACATCGGTCCACCCTCGGAGATTCCAAATATGGCTGCTTGTTGCGACCTAGCAGCATCCATGACTGCCCGTACATCGTCCATCCGTTGTTCGAGCGAGAATAACTGTGAAGAACGATCCGAGAGACCTGTGCCTCGTTTGTCGAATAATATCAACCTTGAGAAAGAAGCCAACCGATTAAAAAATTTCGCTCGTGTGGTTGACTTCCAGCTCGCTTCAACATGTGACACAAATCCTGGTACAAAAACCAAGTCGATAGGGCCTTTTCCTATTACCTGATAAGCGATATGAACATCACCGCTTTTAGCGTAATGCGTCTGTGGTTGCATTATGGTCACTCATTAGGTTTTATAAATTTTTTTGATCGATATTTTAGTATCTCAATTTCGTTACCAATGAATTTCCCTGAGGTTGGTTTCCATTTTTAACAGAGAAAAATTACTGGTTACTATTTAAACATGAAAGCCATCTTTTAAGTACAAATTGTAGTTTATCTCGTAATGCAGATTCTTTGAGATAATATACACAAATGGGGAGATTTCAAAACTTGCAGTAGCTTGCGGATATATTGATTAGCGCAAAACTGAATCTCCCCCGAATCAGTGGACACCGAGTTAAGCCGCAAGAGAGAAAGTTACGTATTCCTGCGGCGTTGCATATCCGAGTGCCGAGTGACGCCTTTTTCGGTTGTAGAAGATTTCTATGTAATCAAAAAGGCTGTTGGTTGCCTGAGACCTGCTCAGGTACCGGTGATGGTTCACCCATTCGGTTTTGAGCAGACGAAAAAAGCTTTCCGCAACAGCATTGTCGTAACAGTTTCCTTTGCGGCTCATACTGCAAGTAATGGCATGCTTGGAAAGGAGTTTTTGATAATCGCCGGAAGCGTATTGACTGCCCCGATCCGAGTGGTGAATCAAGCCCTGTGCAGGAGTTCGGCGGCCAAGAGCCATCTGCACAGTGCATCAATCGCCAGTTGGCGGGTCATCCGAGATGAGGTTGCCCAACCGACGATCTCGCGGTTGAACAGATCCAGCAGCACGGCCAGATATAGCCATCCTTTCTCGGTATGGATGTAGGTAATATCGCTAACCCAAGTACGGTCAGGAGCATCCACAGTGAAATCCTGGTTCAGCAGGTTTGGCGCTACCGGCAGGTTGTGCCGGGAGTTGGTCGTCGCTTTGAATTTCTTTTTGGTCCGAGACCGGATACCGGCTTCACGCATGATTCGTGCGACACGGTTTTTACCGCATCGCACGCCATCATCGATAAGATCCCGGTGAATCTTGGGTGATCCGTAGATGCCGTGACTGGCGGCATGAAAGACGCGGATCTTGTCTTCCAGAGCTCGGTTCTCAAGACTTCGACGGCTCTCTGGACGCTTCAGCCAGGTATAGTAACCAGAGCGGGAGACTTTGAGCAGCGTGCACATGCGGCCTACCTTGAACGTCTCCCGGTGGGCAGAGATGAAACGAAATTTCATTTCTGATCCTCCGCAAAGTAGGCCAGTGCTTTTTTTAAGATATCACGCTCTTCGGTAACTCGCTCCAATTTCCGCTGGAGTTCCCGCATTTCCCGGTCGGCAGTTTTAAGTTGTCCCTTGCCGGGAAATGCGTTTTGGGGGTCATCGGCCAGCTGTTTTTTCCAGCGGCGCAGGATGCTGTATTCGATACCCAGATTCCGGGAGGCTTCGGCCATGCTGTATCCCTTTTCGGTGATCAGCGCCACAGCTTCCTTCTTGAATTCTCGGCTGTAGGTCTTTCTTTGTTTCTTTGACATTGGAACACCTCCTGTTGCCCATATACCTCGGGCTTTCTGAGGTGTCCACTAAATTGGGGTAAATCCAAACTTCAGATATGTCAGATGATATATGTAACAGTGAATAGGAAGATTGAGAGACCCGAAATGGGTCGAAAATTACATTTGGGCCGAGTCCACTATCCTGCTATACTTTGATTTAAGGTGGAATCAAGAAAGGTGCACTATTCGCCATGAATACCGCACTTTTTTGTATTTTAATGCAACCACTATATCTTGTGCCCGCATAATGTTGGCCAATGTTATGTTATCTGATGTGTATCTGTATAAAATTGGCACTCTCAAAAGTAAATATACTGTAAACATATCTTTACCAAACATCCTGTCAGATCAGGTCATGTCTTGATTTGAAAAATGAAAGATTGAGTCTTGGTTATTGCATCGGATTATCGAGGACTCCCTCCAAGCCCATTTACCGCTTTAGGCTCTATATTTTTACATCTCGACTCAATCTGATGAGCAATGCTAACAACCCGGTGTTCATTCAGTTGGTGCTGCATGATTGGCTTGATAATATTTTTGAATTTCTTTGGATTAATGACGAGAATGCCATTTGAAGCGGTTTTGGTATGCACAACATGTGCATGTTGCGCTATTTTATTGAGCATTTTAAGGATCGATGTTCAGCTTTGTGAGTTTATCAAGTTTAACGTTCCCCTATAAAAAAAATCACCTTTTTATCATAAAATCGAGCATCTCACCGGGGTTCGCTGCACGAATGATCGCTTTTTGATGAGGCGTTTTTAAAAATCCCTCTTTTTCAGCGGTTTCCAGCATTAACTCAAGGGGCTTAAAAAAGCCGTTAACATTCAACAGCCCGCATGGTTTGGAATGAAACCCCATCTGCTGCAAGGTGTAAACTTCAAAAAATTCCTCAAAGGTGCCAATTCCTCCCGGCAGTGCAACGAATCCATCTGCAAGTTGTACCATGAGATTTTTTCTTTCATGCATTGTGGGTAGGACATGCAGTTTCGTTAAACCTTTATGGAATTCTTCCCTATCTTTTAGTGCTTGAACAGTCACACCAACAACTTTTCCACCAGCAGCTAAAGCGCTATCAGCAAGCTGCTTCATTAGTCCGGTGCAAGAACCGCCATAGACACAGGTTAGGTCGCGTATAGCCAATTCGCGCCCCAACGCATCAGCTGCATCCATATATGCTGGATGGTTACCGGTGCTTGATCCAAGAAAAACACAGATTGAATTCATAACGCTCCTTGGTTAACAGATGTATTTCTGGCCGTACATCAGGAGCGACCTGTAAGATCTAAGGGCATGATTAACGGCAGAGCTTCGATACAAAAAAGGCACTAAAATTTGAGTTACTGAACAAGCGGAAAAAAGGCAGAGCCTCTAACGGGGCTCTGCCTTTTTTCTGTTACTGTCCAAACGTAAAATTTCAAGAAAAACATGATTTACCGAATTGTTAGGAAAGTGCAGATTAATAACAAGTGTTCTATTTATCGTCCACCTCCGCTATTAGACAACTTTAGGGGCAAGTTAAGCTATAGGAGGCCAATTCCCTCACCTAATTTCAATGCTAAGGTCTTGCACCAGCTCGTTGTAATGGTTTCTAACGGCTGGGCGTCAACTTTAGAAGACGACCACCGGATTTGTCTTCGAGAACATACAACGCCCCTTCGGGCCCCTGTTCGACCTCGCGTATGCGCTTGCCCCATTTAAAGCGTTCGGCTTCCTCAGCAGTGTCCCCTTTCAAATCAACAAGAATAAGGGCTCTTGATACAAGTCCACCGATAATCGCACTGCCTTTCCAATCGGCAAACAGGTCACTGTCATAAATAACAAGACCGGACGGTGCAATGGAGGGCACCCAAAACGTCCGCGGGGGTTCGAATTCAGGACGGGTGTCATGATCGGGGATCGGTATTCCCGAGTAGTGGTCGCCGTTCGACACGATCGGCCAGCCATAATTTTTACCAGCAATGATCAGATTCAACTCATCGCCGTGGCGCGGACCCATCTCATGGACCCACAAACGTCCGTCGGCATCAAAATCGATGCCCAGCATGTTGCGGTGACCGATGGTCCAGAATTGCTTGGCAATCTCACCACGATCCTGCCACGGGTTGTCATTGGGAACTGTTCCGTCGTCGTTTAAGCGCAGCACCTTGCCAAGATGGCCGTCAAAATTTTGGGCTGGTGTAAGTTTCTGGCGGTCTCCGGATGTGATGAACATTTTACCATCGGGGCCGAACGCGATGCGATGGCTGTAATGACCTTTTCCAGTAACTTTTGGTTCCTGAACCCACAGTTTTTCCACCGACGCGAGCTTGAGCGGGCTGTTTTTTAGATCGAGCTTTGCGCGGACCACCACCGCACCAATTGTGGCGTTATCATCGGCGCGTTCGGCATAAGACAAATAGACCCAGGAATTGTGTTCAAAATAAGGGTGCAGCACCACATCGCCCAAGCCGCCTTGACCGCCATAGGCGACTTTCCACAAGCCCTGGACTTCTGTTTTCGAACCGTCGTTGGTAACATGCCACAGCACCCCTCTCTTCTCGGTCACCAAAAGAGTGCCATCGGGCAGGAAAGTCATGGCCCAGGGCTCATCGAAAATAGCGACCTGCACGGCCACAATTTTGGTGTCCTTCGTGCCCTCAATTAGAAAGCCTCCGGCTGCAGCCGGTGCAGCGATTGAAATGATAATCGGCAAGAGGATAATCAAGCGCATAGGTGTAAATTCTTTCTCTGTTTTTACTCGTTTTCAGTGAACGCCTTGAGTGTCTCTGTATGGACTCCGCACCTTCAGATTCATCGACCAAGATGGTGGCCGCGTATGCTGTATGATTGGGGGCTTCATTGCTGATTACATATCGTGCTATTCCATTGTAAGATAAAATGCCTTGAATTCAACCCCTGCAGCCTTAACAGCATGTTTTGCCAATTCAAACCGTGTCGGACTGTCATTAATGTTTGCTATTTCTGACAGCATAAATTTTAATAAAGAAATATATGTAGCCATGGTTCCGCTTCCTTGTTTTTCCTTAATTTCGTTCTTAAACATATAATTGTCTTGTCAATTATTTTAGGCAAAAACCGCTACCCTTATCCTGAATTCATAGAGGAGAGGTAGATGCCGCAACTGTTTTAATTTGTATGGTGATTTCGTGAAGCACTTATCTGTGAAATACTTGATACTATTGTCAGCTGTTATCCTGATAGGATTGATTTTGTTTAACATTTATACTGTTAAAGATTGGCGCACCGCCAATCGCGAATCTGCGAAGATCGCGCCCGACCCTTTAACCACGAATGAGGCGGTTCTCCAGGTCTATGGTGCCAATGCCTGGGGTTGGCGTGGCTGGTTTGCCATCCACACCTGGATTGCTGCCAAACGGACCGGCGAAACCGCCTACACGGTTTACGACGTGGTAGGTTGGCGTGGCTACCATGGCCAGACAGTCCTGAGGATTGCCAAGGATGTCCCCGACCGTTATTGGTACGGCGAGAAACCTCGGATTCTTAGAGCGTACAAGGGAACAGGGGTGGATGAACTGATTGTTGCAGTAAACAAGGCAGCTGAGGATTATCCATGGAAAGATACCTACAGGGCCTTTCCAGGTCCAAACAGCAATACCTTCACTGCCTGGATCGCCAAGCAGGTGCCGAAATTGGAATTGACCCTTCCTTTTTCTGCTATCGGTAGTGGATACTTGGAATAATGGGCTACTATTATCAGTTGTGGCAAATTACACTAAAGCATCCTTGGAAGAATGTTTATGAAAGCGATTGTATACACAACATACGGACCACCGGATGTTCTTCAGGTCAAAGAGGTTGAAAAACCAACACCAAAAGATGATGAAGTCCTAATTAAAGTTCATGCTGCAGAGGTAACGAAGGCTGATTGTGAAATGCGAAGCTTCAATTTCCAGGTAAAGTGGTTCTGGCTGCCTTTGCGATTTTTTTTGGGACTTACAAAACCGAAGAAACAGATACTGGGAGGATATTTTGCCGGGGAGGTGGAATCCACCGGTAATGACGTTTCAAAATTTAAGAAGCGCGATCAGGTTTTTGGGACCACCAAAATGCGGCTGGGCGCATATGGTGAATACGTGTGTCTGCCAGCCAGCTATACGGTGGTGCCGAAACCATATAATGCGAGCTTTGAAGAGGCTGCGGCGGTACCTTTGGGCGGGCTGAATGCACTCCACTTTTTAAGAAAAGCGAATATCCAAAATGGGGAAAGGGTTTTAGTAAACGGTGCAGGTGGAAGCATCGGCACGTTTGGGGTGCAGCTTGCCAAGGCAATGGGTGCCGAGGTGACCGCGGTTGACAGTACCATCAAAGAGGAAATGCTACGCCGGATCGGAGCTGATCATTTCATTGACTATACAAAAGAAGACTTCACAAAATGCGGTCAAAAATATGACGTGATTTTCAGCATGGTTGCAAAAATTTCCTATACCGAGTGCGTTAAGGCACTAAAGCCCAAGGGACGCTATCTGATGGCAAATCCGCGTATTTCCGACATGCTGAGGTCTGTCCTGACGTCGAAATTAACTGACAAGAAGGCGATTTTTGTTTTTGCCGGAGAAAAGGAAGAAGAACTACTCGCACTTAAGGAAATGATTGAAGAGGGTAAAATCAAATCCATCGTCGATAAAGTCTATTCGTATGAGCAAGCTGCCGAGGCTCATCGAAGAGTAGAGACTGAAAAACGTTTGGGAACTGTTGTAATCTCTGTGGGAATGCCAAGAATGCAATGAAAGCGGTTGTATAGGAGGACCCTTCATGAGCAGGTGGATAGCAATTTCTATCATATTTCTGGCCGTTTGCGTCCAGGCAAGCGATGATCATAGGTCGAGCATGGCAGCGGAGACGCTCTGCTCCGATTCGTGGAACCAGTTCATTGAAGAGAAAATACCAACGGGCGACGACCAAGGTCATGGTCCTGATGTCGGCACTGACGAATGGAAGTCGGTGATCGAGTTTAAGCTCGGTATTCGAGGCAATCCGGATCTTCCAGGGCGTGACAGCGAAACCTGGTGCCGCCATATAGATCAGATTGTACGTGAAAGATATGCGTCATCATCGGAAAATAATGAAAACCTAAATGGTTCGGTCATGGCAACTGGCCCTTCTTACGACTGTGACAAAGTAGAAGCCAACAGTATCGAGAAGATGGTCTGCAAGGACAATGATTTGTCCGCGCTCGATCGCAAGCTGTCTATCATCTACTCCGCCGCAGTTAAGAAAGCGACCAACGAGCACCCTCCAATTTTAAAGGCGGAGCAGCGCGGCTGGATCAAGGGGCGAAACGAATGCTGGAAAGCTGAAGACAAGCATGCATGCGTCCAGGACGAATACCAACACCGAATCGCTGAACTGCAGGCCAGGTATCAGCTTGTTCAAGGAAATGGCCCAGTACGCTTCATCTGTGACGAAAATCCCGTTAATGAAGTCCTCGTCACATTCTTCCAAACCGATCCTCTAACCTTGATTGCCGAGCGCAGTGACAGCGTCTCGCTGATGTACTTGCAGCCCGGCGGCAGTGGCACAAAGTATCGGGGCCGCAACGAGACCTATTGGGAGCATCAAGGCGAAGCGTCGATCACGTGGGGTTACGGCGCAACGCAAATGCGTTGCAAAAAAGCACCGTGAAATGTTGGGTAATCAGAATCGGGTATAAGGTAAATGTCGCAATACGAAGAGGTCAAATTTCATGCTTTTTATGGTTGATCTAACACCTATGGTCGATCAATTACTCTTAAGAATTATTTAAATTACGTCGCAATCCGCTCCTATTGCGACAAAATGATTTAGGTACTTTCAACAGAATTCAGCATAACACAAATTCAAAGTAACCCGCTGAAATGATAGTATCACAATATACCTTTCATTGTGCTTTTCAACGATAAATATTTTGTTAGCGTAGCGATATGTTGGAGACATCAACGGTTTTAATACCCGGCTTAAGGGGCTGGAAAATGCCGAAGAGTGATCACACAGAGACGCCCACCAGTCATACTGTATATCCAGGCAAGATACATTGCTAAATGGCGACGTCATGCTCCAGCATCCATTATGACCCACTACTCGGTGAGTATAACCCCAACCTCATCGGCATACCGCTCCCACTCGGTCTGCAATTTTTTCAGGAGTTCGGGATGTTCATCTGTAAGATTGTGCGTCTCGCCCGGATTTTTCTTTACGTTATAAAGATGCCATTTACCGGAGCCGTAGGGAGCTGCAACGGCTACTGCCTTGTAATCTCCCTGCCTCATCCATTTGCCGTTCAGCATCTCGCCGCCAATGAAGGCATCCTCCCCATAAACCTTATCTTCTTTGCCAGTGAGGATCGCCTTGAGGGATTTTCCGCGTAGGCGTTCGATCTTCCGGTTATTGAATTGATCGGGATGTCTGATGCCGGTAAAGTCCAGAATTGTGGGCATAATATCCCACACATAGGCAAAAGAGTCGTTTTGCACGCCACTCTTTATTCCAGGACCTGAAACGAGCAACGGGGAGCGGATGCCGCCTTCCCCAACTGTCATTTTGAAAAGATCAAGCGGACCGGCGCTTGCAGATGACCAGCCCATGCCATAAGCGTAATGGGACATGGGGCGACCGATATTTTCAGTGCTGTTGTCAAACTGTGAAAACCACTCACTACCTGCATTGCCGGGGTAATCCTCACTATACCAGGGGTTGGGGCCGTTATCCGAGAGAAAGAGTACTATCGTGTTTTCATATTTACCGATATCTTTTAAGAACTGTATTACCCGCCCGAAATGGTAATCCATATTGGAGACCATTCCGGCATAGACTTCCATGGCTTTTGTTTCGCGCTGCCGATCCTCTTTGCTTAAGGAAGCCCAGGGCTTGATCTTGTGGTAACGGACCGGCTCCGGAGTCTCCACAGGAATGACACCCATCTTTTTAGCAGCACTAATTCGCTTGGTCTTGAGCGCTTCATAACCGTCGTTGTAACGGCCCCGATACATGGTCAACCATGGTTCCGGGACATGCAAGGGATCGTGTGGGGCTGTAAAGGCCAGATAGGCCAAAAAGGGTTTGCCGTCGTCACTATTCTCCCTAATGGAGTTAATCAGGTAATCGGTAAAACTGCGAGTCGCATAAAAATCTTTCGGCAGCGAATCTAACCATTTGCCGTTTTCGACGTACTCAGCAGTTTCTTCCACTTCTGCGAGCATACCGAACATATCTGACCAGTAGCTGGCCCCCCCGAACAGCGAGCTGAATGATCGCTCAAAACCCCGTGCATGGGGGATGGTGTTGGGGCTATGGCCAAGATGCCACTTTCCGGCCATATAGGTGTGGTATCCATTGGCTTTCAATGCCTCGGCAAGAGAGATGACCCGGCTGTTCAGATGTCCTTCATACCCTGGCTGTCCCTTTTGTTCGGGTGTAAGCAACTCACCCATGTTTCCGAGACCCGCGAGATGATTATCCGTGCCCGACATGAGCATTGAGCGGGTAGGAGAACAGCTCATGGAGGTGTGGAAATCGGTAAATTTGACACCTTTCCTGGCCAGTGTGTCGAGGTTGGGGGTATCAATTTCGCTACCAAAACTGCCGAGATCGGTCCAGCCCATGTCATCCGCCATAACGAGAAGGATGTTTGGCCTCTGACCTGCAGATGCAATCGCCGGAATGACCAGAAAACAAGAAATTAATGTCAAGATCGCGATGGTTGAAAATTTATAGGGGTGCATTATTGCTTCTCCATTAACTGCTGATAGATTGAGACTATATCGATATTATTGGGAAGGTCAATACTCAGGACAGCTTGCCAGTATACGAATCGTATGGCTAATCTCCTGCACCCCTGTATATTGTGGTCGGCCCAGAGATGCCTGAAGTTTTGATACCATATCATAATCTGCAGATTGGTTAGCATTTCAATTTGAACTGATATAACCACAAACCGTCGTAAATAGTCACAACTCGGATCTTATTCTGCCAGATGTAATCTAAATATTTACAACTTATAGGAAAAGAATGATATCTGATACTCTCCAAAAAAACACAATGTCTGACCGACTCACGCTTGCTGCTATCGTTGGCGTGTCTTTCGTTCGAAGCGTCTGATGTCATCCCTGCAGCGGATGAGGTCTCTGATGGCTTCATCTTCAATGGTCGGCACATAAATGCTGGTCAACTCTCCAGCGCGAAACAACCTGACCAGGTTGATGGTATCACGACGGTCGGTTTTGATCCGGTCACCACTTCGCCTCGGGATCATGGAGGGAGCGACTACAGCGCAGCTTATGTTTTTGGAAACAAGGTGCCGGTAAATCTGGTATCCACAGGGCCCGGCTTCGTATACGAATCGAAGCTCGATATCTCTACCTTTCATCTTTTTGATTAGCTTGTTTAGGGCGTCAAGAGTGCTGTCAATTTTGCCATGAGATCGAACTGTGCCGTTGGAACGACTGGTTGCCACCGCAACGTCGATCGTATTTTTGTGGACATCCAAACCAACGTATAATATTTTCTTTTTCATGGTCTGCCTCCTTGGTTATGGCTCTGAGCCGTTTTGATCTTATTAGGTCCCACAGCTTAACCCACGTCGCAAGGGGCAGACCATACTCTTTCAAACATTATGTCTATTAATCGCGACTTTTAAAGACCCTGAAAGATTGAAGGCCGACTACAACATATGGTAGTTGGCCTTTTTCGATTATAGTTATGATATGATCGATATATCTGTGTTTCAGTATCAATATAAAGGGAATTTTTTCGATGCAATAGGAGCGTGGTGCGCCATCTCTATAAAATTATGCACCCTATTATCAGGTATGCCTATTAAATTTAACCATATCGATTTCTCATTGATTGGATAGATACAATCATGGCAATCAAACCGACTTGACGGTAACGAGTCAATAATATTAGATTGAATAATCGTGAAAAATGAAAAATTCGAATTAGCAATCATATCAGGATAACTATGCCACCTGAAATATCCAATGGATACGATTATGAAAATTAGAAATGGAATTATTTCACTAACAGAGAGCAGAATACCAACCATAGTCGCTTTCAGCCATGTTCAACCGATTTCAACATATCACAGGATCAAAGGACCCCGCTTAACAATGATATCACAGTGCCTCTTTCTTCCGGTTTTACTTCAATGAAAAATTCTTTCTACGTAGTGACATGTTGGAGATATTATCGGCGTCAGGCCAGAGATTCCCGATTCAAATAGACTGATCTTATCACAACTTTTATGCGAGAAAGGCCAACCACAGGATGTTGTGGTGGGCCTTCAATTTCTTCGTGACTTTAAAAGTTTCGCTTAAGGCAAGTAGCGCGGAGGAGTCTCACCCCTACGCCCTCCAAGAACCGTACGTGACAGTCTCCCGTCATACGGCTCCTACTGTCCAGCCGAAGGCCGGAAGCCAAATCCCCAGGATGCGAGCAGTCTGGGTTCCCGACGGGCTATACGTCCCAACCAATGGGCCGCCCTTCGCCAATGACCTCGCAGTCTTTTGTATTTCCGCATGGCCCAACGTACCAATGCATTTTGAATCTGACGTAAGATGGGATAAAGTGCTGTTTTGCGAAATTTGCCATAGTAATTCAACCAACCTCTAACCACGGGGTTGATTCGTTTGGCAATATCCTCCAAAGAAGCGGAACTCCACAATTGCAATTTCCACCCTCTTATTTTTGCACCCATCTCTTTGACGGCTGATTTGCTGACCGCTGGTGTAAAACCCACAAAGCAATTCCGCCCCTTACACAAACGAGCACGAAATTCATAGCCGAGAAAATCAAAACTCTCGTGCATGTAACTTCCCGGGCGTGTGGCGTTCTTACAATAGACAATCTTCGTCTTCTGCGGACTCAATTTTAACTTACACCGCGCCAGCCGCAGTTCAATGGCTCTCAACATAAATTTTGCTTGAAATTCCGTACGGCAATGCACAATGATGTCATCCGCATACCTCGCAAATACAGCAATCGGATGGCTTACTCTCATCCATTCATCAAACACATGGTGAAGAAAAATATTGGCCAGCAAGGGGCTAATTACACCCCCTTGGGGTGTGCCCTTTTCTCTTTCGATTAGGCTGCCATCTGCCAGCTGTGCTGGAGCTTTTAGCCACCTCTCTATGTAGAGCAATATCCACCTGCTATTCGTATGTTTCCTCACTGCATGTAACATCAGATTGTGGTCAATTTCATCGAAAAACCCTTGGATGTCTAAATCCAACACCCAGCCATACCTCCAGCACCGCTTGCGAACCACGGCCACCGCATCAAGTGCCGATTTGCCGGTTATATAACCATAAGAGTCCGCATGAAATATCGGTGCCACTTGTGGCTCCAGATACATCTTGACCACCATTTGCGCCACACGGTCCGAGACAGCTGGTATACCCAACCTTCTGGACCGCCCATCACGCTTGGGAATATCTACCGTACGAACTGGCGGTGGGAAATAGCTTCCCGAGGACATGCGATTCCAGACTTTATAAAGATTGTCTTTGAGATCGACCTCAAAGTCTTCAATCGACTGCCCATCGACGCCCGCCGCACCGCGGTTTGCTTTTACCCGACAAAACGCCTCCCAAACGGCATGCTTGGAAATACTATACGGCTTTGTTTTAGTCACCGGTTCCTCCCATCTCTGGTTGACCTTGTCACTAAAACCGGACAGCACAACCCCTTCGCTCCATCTGCATTACACAGACTTCATCACTACTTCGGGTTGTTCCGCCCCCGTGTCCCGCATCGGTACTCTCACGCTTGTGGGTCCGCCACTTGCGTTTCTCCCTTAACATCGAGACGACAGGTTCCCACGTTCCATACAAAAGCCTGAATCAAGGTCATGCCATCTTTATGCCGGACGCCGCCCAGACAGTAAGCAGGTGGCCTCTGGGCTTATCCTGGGATTCTCGCTAGTACCCCAGTTTTGACGTCATCTCTGCCTTTTCGACACCTCAGCAATGGTTCGCTCTCGCTCATCTCCTTGATTCATACCTGATCCCGTCAAGCGAGACCTTTTCCTTAACGCTCACCACCCTGGCTCTTTACCAGCGCAGCTTAAGGTGGTTTGAAACCTGCTCCTGCAAGCCGGTTCCGAGGGGCCTACCCTCATCTTTTGTACAGTTACACACACTCTATTTATATTTAAAGTGCGCTCGTGGCACACTAGCAGCAGGCGTGAGTCGGTCGGACCTTATGTTTTTCTTACAGTATGTGCACTTTTGAAGGGGTGAATATATTGCATGTACGTCGGAGGATAATACAACGTTTGAGAAGCATCATTTTCTGAAACTTTGCTCTTTTACTGGGGGTTCCATTTTAATTCTAAAGTAAGGATAGCCAAAGCAGTTGCGCTGATATCTACTTCCCAAGTTCCTGCTGTCAAGTGTCTATATAGATGTTGCCCGGCAGCAATAGCATCAACAACTTTTTCATACCAGTCAGCCTGTGTCCCAGGATGATCACCAGGTCAAATTTATCCCAATTTCAGGCTGTGCCGGCGAGTGCTGAAATGCAAATTTTCCTATTGTTTATGCCCTGAGAATGAGCCACCACCTCCTTCACTATAGCTGTAGCTTCCAGACAGGGAGTCATTGTTGCTAAAAGCTCCGGTTAAAGAAAAAAATCCACAGCCATCCTCACTGATTCCTCCACTCTTGAGAACCATAGTAAAAGGGTTAATTGTTCCTCTTTTATGAGCCTTAGTACCACTGCCTTTTAAGATGCAATCAACAGTGACATCGGCGGTCCAACTACCAGAGTAAGATTCATCATCACAGGAAGTTTCGGACCACGAACCGCTCCAGGAACCCGAAATATCAGCGCACAGATCCTTTGGACATTCTTTTGATGCCTCGGATATGTTAAAAGATTCAATGAAACCAGCACATTCGGGATAAGTCACCTCAACCTCCGCTCCGACGATTTGACAGTTACCATAGGAAGAGTCGATTCCAGCAGATTTAATTTTGGCTATTAATTCCCTGCAGCACAGACAACTTGGAGCACATCGTGCTCTTTCAGCCGGTTTAAGCAGACAGCAGCTTGGTTGGAGTGGATCAAGACTTTCACAAGCTGGTTTAAAATATGGGTCATCCCATGTAGAGCAATTAAGGCATACTTCATCAATATGATTCCCCATAGCAGCCCACCAATGACCACTAAAATGTTGAATAGTTAGCTCTATTGTATTCGTTGTTCCCTGGTAAACGAGATCTGTTTCAGTGATTGAGTAATTTTGCGCATCAAGATTTGTTTCAAACTGAACAGGAGATTCACCTGGATCAAGTGGTAAAACAGGCACAGTGGCTTTAATCGGTTTATTAAAAACAAACCCATCCGGTTCAGCCCTGAATCCTCCGATACATCTTTTTCCATGTGAAGTAAATGGGTATGCCGAAAGGATAGGGTCGACAATCTGGCATTTTACATCTTTTACGGTAATGTTTGTGGGCTTCGTTACAGCTCCTGCCGGGATATTCAAAATTAAACCATTTTTAAATGTTAAGACCCCGCCTTCCTCGCTAACCGCTTTTGTCTCTCCCTGTTGAATTTTGTCGTCCAATAATAGCACCAACCAAGGGCTGCTTTTTGTTTCCCCAATAACAAGAGAGCATGGAACTATGAAGGTAATAACAAATAAATAGGATAGATATTTTTTGAATTGTGCATAGCAATTTCTTTTCATCTCAACCTCCTCTCTCAATAAAAAAGGCTGAACTACCCCCACTGGGCGGCTCAGCCTTCTGAATAGGTAACAGATTTCATACCCCATCCTCCCCCTTTGATGGGTTTGCCTGTTCAGATCATTTTCATGAGATTATTATAAATTCTACCTATCACCACAGTTTGGTTTGTCAATTGCCACAGAGTGGCACTCAGCACATTTATTTTTGTTAGTATCTGCATAATCGCAAATGTTCAGATATGTACAGATAAATCACAAAAATTTTAGCACTCCAAAATATTCACCTTTCTTGATAATCATCTAAAAGGCACCTCCCGTTCGCAAATGACACAGCGATTCGTTATAAAGGGTTAACCGCAACCATAACCCTATAACGTAGGAGGTGCCCTATGGAACTGTATGCCGGTCTGGATCTTCATTCAAGAAATACCTACATCGGAATCATGGACGATGCATTGAATCGTGTTTTCAAAAAGCGTGTGGCCAATGACCTTGACCAGATTCTTCACACGTTAGAACCCTTCAAAAAACGATTAAAGGGATTCGTTGTAGAGTCCACCTACAACTGGTACTGGCTCGTAGATGGCCTCATGGATGCGGGATATGGCTCTGCACACTTGGCCAACCCGTCGGCAATCAAACAATACGAAGGGCTAAAGTACAGTGACGATCAGCATGACGCCTTTTTTCTGGCCCAACTTCTCATACTCGGTATTTTGCCCGAAGGCTACATTTACCCAAAGCAACATCGCCCGGTGCGGGACCTGGCACGCAAACGGATGTTTTTAGTCCGGCACAAGACCGCGAACATCTTGAGCCTGCAATCGCTCATTCAAAGATGCTGTGCAGTAAAAATAAGCACCAGTGACATCCGAAAGATGAACGTCGAAGCATTGGAAAGGTGGCTAAAAGAAGAGTACCTGATTTTCTCTGCTCAAACCAGTTTGGATACAATAAATTTTCTCAAGCAGAAGATCAAAAGTATAGAGAAAGCAGTAATAGAAAGAGTAAAACTCAAAAAAGGGTTCAGGCAATTGCTGACAATACCCGGTATCGGTAACATTCTGGCTATGACTATCATGCTGGAAGTGGGTGACATCAATCGTTTTCCAAAGGTCGGCAATTTTGCTTCCTACTGTCGGTGCGTGCCATCCAAGCGGTTGTCCGACGGAAAAAGCAAGGGGTGTGGCAATCGTAAAAACGGCAATCGCTACCTGAGCTGGGCCCTCACTGAAGCCGCTCAATTGGGCCGTCGGTATAATGAACAGTTTAGACGATACTATAACCGCAAGGTTGCTCAGGCCAATACAAGTCTGGCGACCAAAGCGCTGGGCAACAAACTGGCCCGCATCTGCTACTATATCATGAGAGATCAGGTTCCCTTTCGTGAGGAGCTTCTTGCGCAATAGTTTGGGACTGCAGCGGTGATCCTTTGCTATTGGTGGTTAAAATCCCTATTGCTTGGTTGGCCACCGCTGCACTCCCTACAAAATAGATTCAGGCGGGTGTCCGCTTTTTCGATCTGCCCTTGTCATAAGCTCGCAATGGCTGGCCCGAAAGGAGCCCTATCTCTTGTGACAACCCAATTGGCTTTGACAAGGTACCGATCTTTTTCTGGGGTCCGATTACGGACCAGGGGCTTTAGATATTCTCTCTTTGGCCTTGATCCTGATGGGTGCCTGTTAGCAGATTAAGTGACGCTGCACAGCAAACAAAAAGAAATTTCGGGAGCAGGTAAAAAAATAGGACGAACGCCGTACTGAATTATAGTCCTGCAAAAAAATGTACCCCTTTTGCGATGGCGAGGTGTTTTTTGTTGACGGAAGCCTTTTAATGGGTGCCAAAGGCTAAACTAGCAGAAATTACACCAACAGTATCGATACGGTTCGGCTATATCAAGCAAATTGACCAGATGATAATCCTTGTCTACAACCCCAAGTGTTCCAAATCAATTGAGCATTGTGAAAATGGTCGTATCCACGTGTTGAGCTTCCACAAACAGGACAAGAAACGGTAAATAGTTTTTTGTCTTCAGTATTCACCGTAACATGGGGGATGCCACCGCAATCGCAGTCTTGTAGCTTCATGTTGTGCCTACTGGGTTCTGATTTTTCATAAAAATACGATTCAGAATTGCTTGCCTTATCTTTACTTAACAATTTTATGGTTGCTGACAAAAATGAAACTAAACCAACGATTGGCATTAGTAGTAATAAACATATGCATGCGCCCATGGCAGATAAGCCAAACAGTGTCAATAATACGGAAAATTCGCCGGTTTTTGTATAGATGTACTGACCCTCAAAAAACGTCCAGTCGATAACTGTTGCGATTGGTACGATGAATAAAGCAACTAAAAATAAAGCCATGCGTAAAAGAGAGGAAGATTTCCTACCAAGTTTAATAATTCCGATTTTGTCTAACAATAAAAAAAGGACGTACACTCCAAACGGTAGGAGTATCATTGGTATGGTTAAAACAACATTGTATGAAACTCCGACTCCCGGACCTGCCCAAAAGGGTAAAGACCCAATGGCAGAAGAAATGAGGCAATATATCAAAAGAAATAACTTACTTTTTGAGGGAAGAATACTCTTGAAAGCTAAATAGATAGGAAACCCAATTAAATATAATAAAGCAGTCAAAATCAATGCTGATTCAAAAACCCCAAATTTCTCTAGTAGTGCGACAACTATGTATGTATGACTCGCTTCTAATAAAATGGGCATTGAGCACCACTAAAAAGTCTTTAAAATTATCTATAGAGACCCACACTCGACTGTAGAAATTGTAATCCCATGGTACCGAAAGAGACCGAATATTCCCTTTTATCAATTCGGTCTTCATGACTTTGGCAAGCTCTCTCACGCTCTCATCCACATGATAGGTTGGGCTGCCAAGTCATTTATATTAAGTTTCTGTAATTATATGCAAAAATTGTACAAATATTGTTATTCTTCACTGTGCAATAATTACAGGAGGTTATAATATTACAACCCATAGTGACTGTTGAGTTTTTTAGAACGGATTACAGAAAATTATGGTAATGAATTCACAATTCGAGTGCCATCAGATCTGTACGACATCGCTAATTATGGCACAAGTTTTGATTTAAATAGGGTGACACTTTTCCCGCTCTTACGATTTTGACCAGATCATTTTTCAGCAGCCATTGCTTGGCAGCGACTCTCCATTCCACGTTGGTGATTTTAGGCTTGCCAGCCCGGAGCGCGATT
The DNA here is from genome assembly GCA_963848135.1 of uncultured delta proteobacterium. Lineage (GTDB taxonomy): Bacteria > Desulfobacterota > Desulfobacteria > Desulfobacterales > SG8-13 > JARFQH01. Next base: position 216,195 of record CAWKCK010000001.1, on the reverse strand, counting down.
TCGATTGCCAGGTCCCGTATCCATCGGTAAAAGGATTTTCGTTGGCGTTTCGTGTAACCAATGCGGCCATCTCCAAAATAGGTATTGCAGGCCGTCCGATTATTCAGGCAGCGCCGGGGTTTGTGGTTCAACTCATGAGCCGTAGTTTCCGCCAAAAGACAATATGCTTCCATCGTATTGGCTTTCCACTGCCAGCGTTTGATTTGGTCCTTGAACTCCCGTTGGGCCCGTTCGATCGCACCATTGTAAGAAGGCCTGCACTGCGGGCTGTTAATCGGGATCACCCAAGCATCTTCCAGCACCTCGTCAACCGTCGCGTGGTTCAGGTTGCCACCGTTGTCGCGCTTGCAGAACAAAGGAGGACCGAAGCGGTCAAACAGGTGCGCCAGATGCCCGGCCACCTCCTCTCCACAGGGCAACTTGCCGGAAGCGATGGGTGGCAGCTTATAGCGAGAACAAAGGTCCGTCAGGTTGTGTAGATGCAGCGTTCCGGTCGCTTCGGTATCGCTTTTCCGGCAATCGTCAACGGCCCAGGCCAGGTTCGGTCGTAGCCAACGAACGTGACAGGCTTCGGCTTTCCGATGACGATGGGTCTCACGGCGGGCCTTGCGAACCAGCACGTTCAATTCCCTGCGGGAGATCGATTCGCCGTAATCAGCATGAAGCCTGCCGGTGCCGCGGCTGCGTTTGCGACCGTGATTCAAATCCTGGATCTTTTTCTTGAATTCGGTGAGATTCAACGGCCGGACCTTCTTCGGGCCGCATTTTCCCACGGCGTCCTTGCCGTTGGCAAGCCGCTGTTTCCAGCGCATCAGCGTTCGATAGCGCAGCCCTGCCTGGTCCGCCAGGCGGGTATAGGAGAGCGAATAGGCTGTTTTCATCTCTTCGATCATGGCCACCGCCTGTCGGATGCGTTCATTTTTTTTTCGTCCGGTCGCTGCCGGTTTGGGGAAGCTTCAAATCCATCAGCACATCCTTCAGCGCCATTTTGTGGTTCAGCAGTTCGATCTGCCGGTTGGCGTCCTGGAGCTGCTTCTCCAGCCATTGGCGATGGTCGTCCGACGGATGAGACGGGCGGCCGGGAGGCTGGTCGGTCACACTGTCCAGAAGGGCGGACAGTCCCCGCGTCTCCCACTTGTAGAACGTCTTGCGAGACACGCCCAGCCGATCGGCGGCCTGGCGGGCGGTAAGCAGGCCGCAGCGGACCTTCATGATCATCTCGGCCCTGAGCCGCGCCATTTGCTGATTCGATGGTTGCTTTGCCATAGGCTTCCTCGCCTATCCGGCCGACGCTGCCTTCTGGATGGATTGGAGACGTTTTTCCAGTTTGCCGCCCGGATCGTTCAGCTTCTTTGCGATCAGCCGGGACAACCGCTGGTTGATCGGCGGCAGCGGGTCCTTCTGCTTTGGGTCCAGGGCCTTGAGCATGCCCTCGATCTCCAGTTCCTGGCAAACCTGGGCGCTGGTGCGCCGCTCGCTCCAGATCGACAAAACGGCCGTTATTTTCTGCTGCGGGTCGAATACTCTGCGGGTTCGTTGGCTTGTCTTCATGGTCTATATCCTTTCTTGCGTCGTACACAAGTTCTTTTTCGTGGCTGGCCTCGTCCACCAGCATCCTGACCTTGCCCTTTTCGGCACGGATGACCACCGATTGGCCGCCCATGCGACCGACCATGTAAAATGGGTCCACCGGGCGGCCCCGAAGCGCCAATTCGAGTGCGTTTTCCTCGACGCCGCGCTGCAGGGTCTTCTTCAGCTCGTGGGCGATTTCGAAGAATCGGTCGGCCGGGCACAGGCCGCCGATACCCTGGTGAGGGCGTCGGTGATTGTAATATTTGATCCAAAAATTAGTTCGCTCCACCGCCTGCTCGAAGCTGTCGAACTGGGCCCGCTGGAGGAACTCGCCCAGGATCGATTTCCAGAAACGCTCGATCTTTCCCAGGGTCATGGGATGGTGGGGACGCGAACGGATATGCTTGACACGGTCCTTTTTCATCTCCCGCTCGAAGCGCGTCTTGCCCCGCCAGTTGGTGTACTGGCGGCCGTTGTCGGTGAGCATCTCCCTGGGCACACCGTATTCGGCAATACCCCGGCGATAGGTCTCCAGCACATGGGCGGCCGTCTGGCTGCGGTACAATCCCAGGGCGGTGATGTAGCGGCTGTAATCGTCCATGAAGCCGATCAGGTAGGCGTTGCGTCCGGCCAGCCGGAAGGACATGATGTCGCTCTGCCACAGCTGGTTGGGACGGGAGCGCTCGAAAAACCTGGGCTTGGAAGGATTCTTTACCGGTTTGCGCTTGGCCTTGCTGACCAATCCATTGTCGGACAGCGTTCGATGGACAGTTGATTGGCTGGCAGGGATAAGGAAAAACCGTTTGAGGACGTCGGCGATTCGTCGCGGTCCGTATTCCGGGTGCGCCTTCTTGACCGCCACCATTCGCCGCCGGACCTCAGGCTTTACGCTGGATTTACTTCCTGGGCGAGGCTTGGGCTCCAATCCCTGGACACCGCCCTGCCGGTACGCATTGACCCAGCGGCGGATCGAATGATGGCTTATGCCGAGCTGTTCACTGATCAGCGAGGCGCTGTAGCCCTCCTCCATGAAGAGTTTAACGATCCGGACTCGGAACTCAACCGGATAGGCCCAGGTCCGGGTGGCTTTCTTCCCCCCGGCCGAACGGTTCTTCTTTTTCTTTGCCATGGGTCTCACTCCTTTCTGTGTAATAGGTTTTTACACTCGGGAGTGTCACCCCATTTTCTCAGATTTGCTGTGCCATTAACTGGCAATTAGGACACTTATCCGCAGACAGTGTATGTTGGCAAGGTCCTGATTGGCATATACCAGGTCCATTTGAAATTCATCACAATCTGCAGATTATGTTATGTAATCAAATGATTTGACAGTCCTGAATTTCTTGGGATACTCTCAATTTATCACAACCCTGAAATTTACAAGATAAACTACCATATATGATGTCCTATTATTTTAAGTAATCAGATGTTTCTCGCTAAAATCTAAGGAGAATTAAGAAAATGAAGACAAGAACACCATTCCGATTTCAGTTTCCGATTATTTTATGCATTATTCTCTGTTTGTTTGTGCTAACTGAAACCATGTCCTTGGCCGCAGACTACGACGTGGTCATCAACAACGGCAGGGTCATGGACCCGGAGACGATGTACGATGCGGTATCCAATGTTGGCATCAAAGACGGTAAGATCGCCGCAATCACCGAGGATAAGATCAGCGGCAAGCAAACCATTGACGCCACGGGAATGGTGGTGGCTCCCGGTTTTATCGACGGTCACCAGCATTGTATTGAACCATATGCCTACCGATTAATGCTACGCGACGGTCGTACTACCATTATGGATTTGGAGATAGGTGCTCACGGCCCAAAACTCAACGAGTGGTATAAACGACGCGAGGGGAAAGCTCCGATTAATTTTGGTGTTGCTGTAGCTCATGAATTTGCAAGGGCTGCGGTACTTGATGGTTTTAAAGATTGGAAATATTTTTACACTCCCGATGCTATCCGTTCTCGTGTCAAACAGGGTTGGTCCAAGACCAGGCCCACCCTGGAGCAGGGCAACCAGATCCTTGCCCTTATTGACCAAGGCTTACAGCAGGGAGGACTTGGAATCGGCTCTACTGTTGGATATATGCGCGAAGGGGTATCGGCCCGCGAAATATTCGAACTGCAAAAGCTGAGCGGACTTTATGGCCGCTTTATTGATATGCACTTCCGCTATACGCCCGGTGATGATACCGGTGAAACCAATGGTATCCAGGAGATGCTGACAAATGCCGCTGCATTAGGGACGCCAGCCATAGCCGCCCATTTCAATAATCCGGGATACAATATGGTGCATGAGCTTCTGGTGAGGATGCGAGAAAAAGGCTACAACGTCTGGGGTGAAATCTATCCATATGCCGCGGGTTCCACTGCTTTGAATGCCGTGTTTCTCGAACCCGATATTTGGGTAAAGGCCCTGGGCAACAAATACGAAGACACGATTCAGGATGTCGCAACCGGCGAATTCTACACTCAAAAATCGCGTGAGGAGATGCTAAAAAAAGAGCCAACACGTGTTGTCCTGGTTTACAAGATCCCTAAATCGGCAATTGTAGATTGGATCAAAATGACTGACGTCGCCATTGGCAGTGATGGCATGCCATTATTCCCCGACGATAATCTGACCTGGGACACCCCATACGAAGATCTTCCCAATACCCACCCGCGTTTTTCCGGGAGTTTTTCTAGAGTGCTTCGCATTGCCAGGGAAAACAATATTCCGCTGATGCAGGCCGTATCCATGACCAGTTACAATTATGCCAAGCCTCTGGGCGATATGGGCTTAAAAGCCATGCAGGTACGTGGCCGGATGCAGAAAGGCATGGTGGCCGATATCACTATTTTCGATCCTGAAACCGTAACCGATAATTCGACCTATGAAAAAGGCACGCTTCCGTCCACAGGGATTCCACACGTAATTGTTAACGGGACACTTGTCATGAAAGACCAGGAACCTCTGAAAGGAGTGAATCCCGGTCAGCCAATCCGTTTCGAGCAGGCTGAGAGCCATTTCGAGCCACTCTCCCAAGAAAAGTGGCAGAAAATTTACTATGCTTCACCGGTCGATTTCGGAGGCGGCGTGCCTGGTTCACAGCCCGACATGCATTAACAAAATGCCTAAAATCTGTGATACACGCTATTGCTGTTTGCCGACCTTCATTCGAGGTCGGCAAACGGCAGTCCCATTTTGCTGTAATGCTTTTTCTTCCGAAAAGTTTTAATGTCTCCAACATATCGCTACGCTAAAAAAATATTTATCATTGAAAAGCCCAATGAAAGGGATATTGTGATTCCATCATTTCAGCGGGTTACTTTGAATTTGTGTTATGCTGAAATCTGTTGAAAGTACATAAATCATTTTGTCGCAACAGGAGCGTGGTGTGCCATCTATAGAAAATTGTGCACCCTATTATCAAGTATGCCTGAAACGTTATCCCCTGAAAAAGCATTCACACCATAACTATTTAACATTCTGACCAACAGCATAACCCCTCGAAACTTGTTTTCTTATCGAATTACAGGTAATGTCCCACCTTGATTGTCATGATCAGGAAGGGACGATAGAAGCCCTCTTGACATATTCGTCAGATTCGGTAGTTCATATATCAACAAGTGTTTCGGGCTGGAAATTAATCCTAAAAATTACCTAGCGAATCCATCAGATGGAATACCCGGCCCAAGGGTCGAGCACTTTCTTGGGGGAAAATGTCCAGAAGCCGCATTTGAGACCGGCAAAATGAACGATATTTTTTTCTGAAGTGACATTATCTTTCGGCCAGTGACACTATGTTTGCGACAGTGACATTATGTTTTAGACTTAAACAAGGGATGGTAAGGACCAAAATATAGTGTCCGCTGTGTTCTTATAATATCAGTTGGTTACAAAATCGGTAAAAAACAAAACAAAGTGTCACTCAGTCGGAAATTGAACATGAGTGACACTTTGTTTTGTTTCTATCGATTCTAACTTTGTACCTTACCGATCATCACTGTCAGATTCAAAAGGCAAACGATCCTTTAGCGGGTTTAAACGGTCTGCATGAGCCGTCGCCCACTTCAGCCATTTTCGATATTCTGGTCTTGATTCAGCTGAAATGCCCTTTTTAGATGCTGCTGCCATAGTTGCTTCGATAAGCTTTTTAACCTGCACGCTTTTGGCCAGGTTTTCAGCCTGTTTTTCAAGCTTCCTCCTGCGCTCCTCCTCGATTTGACGTAGTCTTTCAATCTCTGCGCGTCGCTGCCGTTCCATTTCCCAACGGCGTTGTTCCTTCTCTCGTTCTAAGCGTCGGGTACGGTGCAAATCCGCCATTATAATGGCGGTGGTCCCCAAAAACTGGACAATGTGTTAAGCTCTGAGTCAGTCCAAACAAGAAAGGAACTGACAAATGGGCAAAAAGCGAAAAAAGTACAGTTCAGAGTTCAAAACCAAGGTCGCGTTGGCCGCGTTAAAGAACGAAGAAACCACCGCAGAGCTGGCTCAGCGCTTCGGCGTGCATCCCACAATGATCAGCGGATGGAAACGCTCATTGCTTGATGGCGCCGCCGAGATTTTCGATAAGGGCCAAGTCTCCCGAAAGCAAACCGATGAAAAGATCGATGAGCTTCATCGGCAAATCGGCAAGCTGAAGGTGGAAAACGATTTTTTATCACGAAAGCTCGACTTCTAAGTGTCAAGGAGCGGCGTCAAATGATCGATGCTAATGACCAGAAGTTGAGCGCGTCCAGACAGTGCGGGATATTGAACCTGAATCGCTCCACCTACTACTACAAAAAGAAACCAATTAAGCCCGAAGATCTGAAGCTGATGCGCCTGATCAATGAGCAGTATCTAAAGACACCCAGTTGGGGCAGTCGCTCGATGCGAAACCATCTTCGCCGAATGGGCTATAAAATCAACCGTAAACGGGTTCAGGGGCTGATGCGGCTAATGGGCCTTGAGGCAATTTATCCGAAACCAAAAACCAGCCGACCGCATCCGGCCCATAAAGTCTACCCCTACTTGCTACGAAACACGGTGGTTGACCAGCCCAACCAGGTGTGGGCAGCCGACATCACCTACATTCCGATGAACCGTGGCTTTATGTATCTTGTTGCCGTCATGGACTGGTACAGTCGCAAAGTTTTATCCTGGCGGGTATCCAATACCCTGGATACCGATTTTTGTATCGAGGCCGTAGAAGAGGCCATCAGTCGCCACGGTACGCCAGAAATATTTAATACCGATCAAGGCGCTCAATTTACCAGTGCCGGTTTTACAAATTTACTCAAGTCGCACAATGTGCGGATCAGAATGGACGGCCGCGGCCGTGTCCAGGACAATATTTTCATTGAACGACTGTGGTGGACGCTCAAGTACCAGTATGTTTACCTGTGGTCTTTTAACAACGGTTCCGAGCTTCGGCAGGGCCTTGGCCAGTGGTTTGGGTTTTACAACGCTGAGCGGTCCCATCAGGCACTTGACAACTTGACCCCGGATGAGGTTTACTTCGGTCTTCCCCATCCGTTTGCCGAGGCTGCTTGAGGCCTCGCTCCCACTACGCCCGACTCAGAGCTTAACTCTAAGCTCAGGTTGTCCAAGTGATTGGGTCCACCGCCGAACGTCGCATTTGTTTCCGGCTTTAAAAGCTGCCTGATCTTTAGAATTGACACATAACATGAAACGTGCCAATCAAAATTTATGGCGCATTCTATTCGAACTTTATACCCTCATACGTCCAAACCCCTTGTTTTAAGACACTCGGAGAACGAAAGAATATGAACTCGAAGAAATTTTATTTTTTAATTATTTTCATTGTTATTTTATTTGCGGGCTTTAGCCTTACAGGTGGGGCAGGCGATCAAACTCTCAGTGCCAAGGAACAACTGGGCAAATCAATATTTTTTGATAAGCAATTATCGCTCAAGCGCAATCAATCCTGTGCTACCTGTCACGATCCTGAGGCCGGTTGGACTGGTCCCGACTCTGCCGTCAATGCCCGGGAAGCTGTTTATGAAGGATCTGTTCGCGGACTCAGCGGCAACCGCAAACCGCCGAGCGCAGCCTATGCAGCAACTCACCCCAAGCTTCACCTTTTTACAGACACAGAAGAAAACGAGCAACTGTTTGTCGGCGGTAATTTTTGGGATGGTAGGGCCACAGGAGAAGAACTGGGCAATCCCGTAGCCGATCAGGCCAAGGGCCCTTTTGTTAACCCGGTAGAACAGGCCCTGCCGGATATGCTATGCGTTGTTTACCGCGTTTGCAATCCCATCACACCCTATCCGGTATCGTTCGAAGAGGTCTGGGGAGAAGGTGTTTGTGAAATAAGCTGGCCGGAAAATTTGGACAAAATGTGCGTACAAAAAGAAATTACAATACAGCTGCCCGACAGAGAAATGGAGAAAGCTATTAAGGTATTTGATCAAATCGCCTTATCGATCGCAGCCTTTGAGGCGTCAAAAGAAGTTAATCCCTTTTCTTCCAAATTTGATAGATATATGAAAGGAGAGGCAACTCTGACTGGTATAGAACAGACCGGTTTTGAACTGTTTAAAAATAAAGGCAAGTGTGCTGATTGCCATGTTCTGGACCCTGGTCCCGGCGATACGCCTCCCCTTTTTACGGATTTTACTTACGATAACCTGGGGGTTCCTAAAAATCTTGAAAATCCCTTCTATACCATGCCTTCAGAGGTAAATCCCCAAGGGCGTCAATGGGTAGATAACGGACTTGGTGGCTTTTTGCTGACCCGGCACGATTTCAGAGAACGCTGGCTGAACAATATCGGAAAGCACAAAGTTCCGACACTACGTAATGTTGATAAACGACCGCATTCCGATTTCGTTAAATCATACGGACATAATGGTTACTTCAAGGATCTCAAACAGATCGTCCATTTCTACAATACGCGGGACACTCTGGGAATATGCCGGAAAGCTGATGGGGAGATCGAGGGTGAAAACTGTTGGCCCCCGCCGGAGGTAAACTTTAATGTCAATTCAGATGAACTTGGAGATCTTAAGCTCACGGATGCCGATGAGGATGCGATTGTTGCATTCTTAAAAACATTGACCGATGGCCACGTTGATCAGGCTAACAGCAAAGAGTAATAAAAAACCACCCAATAGAATGAACAGCCTATATTTTAGATGTCCCGGGTTCCTCCGGGTGGTGATATTATATGGGAAAACCAAATACCAGCTAAGTACTGATATATCGAGAATATTTGCACAATTGCAAAACTACATATATGCCAGATGGTATAAGTAGTTTGTCAGATTTCATTAGACCTCACATATAGGAATGTAAGTTCAAGTCTCAATTTTCACATATAAGTACTTAAAACCACTATATCTTGTAGTATCCAAAAAATGAGAAAAACTCGACAGTGTTTGTTTCTACCTTCTGTGTTTTTTATCCTTCATGACAGATTTTACAAATTTTCCGAACTTTTTATCTTTTCGCTTTTTCTCTAAATATGACATTTCATAAAAAGCAGATTCTTTATTTAATTTCACAAAATTTTGATAACGTTCCTGCGAAATTAGTCCGTCTTTCAACGCTGCCAATATTGAACAGCCTTGCTCTTGTGTATGGGAACAATCATTATAACGGCATAGATTTGATAACTCTGCTATGTCATCAAATGTACTATGAATACCGGTATCAACAGCAAAATTTCCGAGTTCTCGCATACCTGGTGTATCTATGATCATTGCCCCGTTTTTCAAATTTATTAATTCACGGCGAGTCGTTATATGTCTTCCTTTTCCGTCTTTTTCTCTAACGCTTTGGGTTTTAAGTCGCATTTCACCCAGAAGGTTATTTATTAAGGTAGTTTTACCAACCCCCGATGATCCAAGCAAACAATACGTTTTCCAAGGAACCAATAAATCTTTAACAAATTTCAGCCCCGTATTGTCTTCATTGCTAAAAGGCACTACTCGAATGTCAGGAACTAGGGCATGAATTTCAGCAACCACTTTAACTATCTCATTAACGGACAGTAGATCACTTTTACTTAATAATACAGTAGGTTGTATATCGCTCTCATTTATCATGACCAAATAGCGTTCTAATCGCCTGAGATTATAATTGGAGTCAAGTGATTGAACGATTAAACCAGTATCGATATTAGTGGCTATTAATTGAAACTCGATCTTCTTTCCGGATGTTTTCCGTTTTAGTACGGATTTTCTTGGAACAATCTCACTAATGATGGCAAAAGAATCTTTATCATAATATTGAGCAATCACCCAATCTCCTGTAGCTGGGTAATCTAACGGAGAATCAGCACTGAACATGAGTTTACCAGTTAGTTCGGCCGATACATCACCCTTGCCGTTGTTGATGGAATAACTATCCTTATTGACAGTAGTAACTCTTGCAATTTGGTGATCAATTAATTTTGTAGGATCAATTCTATCAAGAAACCATGTATTGAAACCAAATTGTTCAATCTTCATTGGCACATTTTTCATAAATATTGTTCAATTTCATAAACTTTGGTGGATGCCACATGTTGTGGTTGGGCTCATTATTAAAAAATTGCAGATTTATTGAGAGTAACTGGTAAAAACCAGATTCGTCTACGCTCGTGCCTTCTTGCCAATACCCGGAGCAACGACGTTTCCAAGGCACCAACCACATATTGTGGTCCGGTTAAACGCCGCTCGGGTATTGATTACATATCACTATACACGATTTAGCCAATCGAATCATGCTCGTGAAGCTCTTAACATGTATCGATTTTTGACATCGAATATTTCAGACTCGGAAACAACCTTGAACCCGTATTTCTCATAAAAGCGTACATTTTTATCCAAATCTGTTTCTAAGTACGCTTTTGCCAGACAAGCATCCACTTCCTTACAGAAGCGCTCCATCATTATGGAACCAATACCTGATCCTTGATGAGTCGGCAGCACACCAATCGGACCCAGATGCCAATGTTGCTCCAATGGATCGTGACGACCCCAGTCCGTAAGCCATAAAGACTTACGCCAGTCAATATTATTTTCATCTTTTACGTCTTTGGGGGCATCAGTAGCCTTACGCCCCTCGCATGACTTCATCCTCATAACTCCGATAATATTTTGTTTTTCTTTCGCCAGAAAAACGATGCCGGGTAATTCAATAAAGAGTTCACAGAACATTTTTTCAATTTCTATGCGCTCTTTTTCACCTTTGCCCTGAAAAACAGCAACGTGGAGAGGATTGTTGAGCATGGCAACACTGAGAACTCTTGCTGATTCTTGGATGTCATTTTTTTCCATAAATGAAAGCTTTAGGCTATCCATACTATCCCTCCAAGCCCCACATGTTGCGCCTGTATAAATTTTCATGGACTCAAGACTACGCTAATAAACCCCCAATTTCATTATGGTGATGTATTGAGATGATCACTTCCTAAACAAGGCTGTTTTGGAATACTGATATCATAGAATCTGCCAGTGCCGTAAAGACGTTCATGTAAGATCAAGACAAATAGAACATTAGAAATCGTGCAATTACTTTCTCAAGGACAATAAGAGCAACATCAGCATTTAGTGGTGAGTCAGTCAGAGATATTTATACAGATTACATACAAGTATCTGCATAATCGCAAAAGTTCAGATACGTATGATGGTATCACAAGTTGTTGGAATCTTCATTCTGTTGAATAAAACCCATTAATTTGGATATAAATGCCTATAAACTATTTCTGATTTTCCTACACCAACCGATCTGAGGCGGTTTTCTTATTTCTGATACGAATCCTGCTGCTCATCTGATACTGCGATTCTCTGAATGATCCACATACTGAGTTCCTTAGTTTGAAACCTTAATGTGGGGGACTATTATGGCAGGCGAAGGTTTTAAGCGCAACTATTTCAGCGGGGTATCAAGCTCAACTCCGTACCCACGTGGGGAGAACCTTCGAGTGGCTATGGGCTGGCAGTGGCTAAGTTAATCGATAAGCTGGGTGGGGATCTATGGCGTGAAAGCACGTTCGGGACCGGGGCGTGCTTCTTGTTTCGCCTACAAGTGAATCAGGCAAAGCAGTAGACGACGATAACTGGCGTGCCATTATCTGTAAATGCTCAGGGCGCAGTTTGGCGAGTAATAGCAGGCAAAAACATATACCACGGGAAGGAGGGGGGCGCGCTTAGGAGAACGATAAAGATATCGTCGCTATCTGCTGCGCTAGTCTGGTTGAAAGTCCCTATCCCGGGGTCAAAGTCGACAGTGCCTTGGAAGTAGCCAGTGATGTGAGCGTTGCCGGAAGTATCTACGGAGATACCCTTGCCATATTCATCTATAGTCCCCCCCATGGATTTGGCCCAGACAAAGTCGCCGTTGGTGTCAAGTTTGCTGACAAAAATATCGTTAGACCCTTCGCTGATTAGATCGAATGTTCCTGTTCCAGGATTAAAGTCGGCAGTATCTTGGAAGAAGCCGGTAGTATGAATGTTGCTGGAATTATCTACGGAGATGCCATCCCCATTATCATTTAAGGTCCCCCCCATGGATTTGGCCCAGACAAAGCCGCCGTTGGTGTCAAGTTTACTGACAAAAATATCTTGACTACTTCCTATGCTGGTCAATATTTCAGAAGTCATGTCTCCAGGATCAAAGTCGACAGCGCCTCGAAAGTACCCGGTGGAATAAACATTACCGGAAGTATCTACGGAGAGACCACGCCCCTCACTGTCTAAAGTCCCCCCCATGGATTTGGCCCAGACAAAGTCGCCGTTGGTGTCAAGTTTGCTGACAAAAATATCGTAACCACTCGCGTTGATCAAATCAAAAGTCCCTATTCCTGGGTCAAAGTCGACAGTGCCCTGGAAGAAGCCGGTGGTATAGACATTGCCGGAAGTATCTATGGAGAGACCATATCCCCTATCTTCTAAAGTTCCACCTATGCCTCTAGCCCAGACAAAGTCGCCGTTGGTGTCGAGTTTGCTGATAAAAATATCTAGATCACCTGCACTGGTCAATTGAGCAGTCCCTGTTCCGGGGTCAAAGTCGACAGTGCCTTGGAAGTAACCGGAGGTATAGACATTGCCGGAGGTATCTACGGAGATACCATATCCATTATCATATAAGGTCCCCCCCATGGATTTGGCCCAGACAAAATTACCCTTGGTGTCAAGTTTGCAGATAAAGATATCGCTCCAACCTGCACTGGTCAGGTCGAAAGTCCCCGGTCCTGGGTCAAAGTCGATAGTGTTCCAGAAAAAGCCGGTGGAGTATACGTTGCCCAAAGTATCTACGGCGATACCATATCCAATACAGCTAACCTGTCCACCGATGGCCTTAGCCCAGAGGAAGTTGCCGTTGCTATCCAGTTTGCTGATAAAAATAGCGTTAGCGGTACCGGCACTGGTCAGATTGAAAATTCCCGGTCCTGGGTCAAAGTCGACAGTGCCTTTAAAGGAGCCAGTTGTATAGATGCTGCCGGAACTATCTACGGTAATAGCGTGTCCCTGGTCGCTTTCCTCTGCGCCCATGACCTTCGCCCAAACGAAATCACCATCGTTGGCATGAACAAGGGTGACAGGAAGAACGCCTGACAAGAAAAATGTAACTAAAAGTATTAGTCTAATATATCGAGTGAATCTATGTGGAGCGGGACATGCTTGCATTGACTCCTCCCTTGCATTTTCGAGCAGTTTTATAGTATCAACACACCCAATGATAAGAACTTGCTTTTTGTTAAGTAAATTTTGAGAAAGGCCCTTGTTTGTCAATATGCTTAAATTACCGGCAACATTTACAAGTCACCGGACGAAATCTCAAGATTCAAGGAATCTCTACACGCATAGTGGGTAGCATCAAGTATCCCCCAGAGGGGGACAAAGATACAGCAGAGGCCATACCGGGAGCTGAGTTAATGGTTATTGATGGTATGTGACATGACCTGCAGAATGGAAAGGGAGCATGGCCACAAATCATTGACGCAATAGTTACCTATACTCGGAGTGTCAGCATTTGAGAGAGTATTCAATTGGTGGCAAAGATATCTATCCGCAATAAATTTGTCAGAGCAAAATTATCGATTTCTCCAACCAATAATAAGATGATCACAGATATTTTAGTTGTATCTGTATATAATTGAGACTACCAAAATTACAGATACCTGTAAACAAAAAATAAGGTCTGACCAACTCACGATAGCTGCTATGCCCTTTGAGCTATCACACGGTCAATCTGATTAAGATTGCCAAACCGTATCGTCATTTTCATCGTGATTTTTGATAGTTGAACCTGTGGCAAGCTGTACTGAGTATTGACCTTCCCAATAATACGGAACCCTATTACCTATAAAGTGGCATTAAATTTTACGTAATATATTGTATTTTATATTTTTATTGACAAGAATCGGTCTGATTATTCTGTTCTCTGCCAATTGGGACCCTCTGTGAGGGAGAATAGATCATGTACATTGGACCAAAAATATTCTCAATTGTAATGCGCCAAAGTTTTACAATACTCACGGCAATTTGATTTTTCTTTTTTTTCAATATTGGATTGGTGGTTGCAACCGATCAGGTAGAAGCGAGTAGCGATGGAAAAATATATTGGCAAGATTTTACTACCGACAGAATCTACAGGGCCAACTTGGATGGCACAGATGTGGAAGACCTTGGGCTGGATATTTCTTCGGGCAATCATATCAGCCTTGATCCTCAATGTGGAAAGATATACCAAAAAAAGCATAATGGCCAAACACGGAGCATCTTCCGAGCTAATCAGGATGGCACGGGTGAAGAAGATCTTAATTTGGATTTCTACAGCCTTAGCAATATAGGTCGATTTACGCTCAATTCTCAAGGAGGCAAAATCTATTGGCCGAGACCTCAAACATATGAGGCAGTAAACGGATTCCATAGAGCAGCTCTTGATGGAAAGAACGAAGAATTTCTTCGCACCACATCAACACAAACTGCCTCTAGTAGTACTCATTTCGCGATTGATCCGTTGGGCCGAAATATTTTTTGGGTGCCTAATGGAAAACCTACGATCCAACGGGCCAACATAGACGGAACTGGAGAAGAGGACCTTGGACCGCAGATTCTCTTCCTTGTGTGAGCGTAATGGCGGAAACTCATTTTTTACGAACAGACTTGATCGTGCGCAGCAGTCTTCAAGACTATTCATGAAGCAGATCGAAGAGGAAATCGGTGAATCCGTGGGAGGGGTTGTCGCGAATCAATAGAACAGTTTTAACTTGAACATCAACACGGGTCGCCCCTAAGCTACGCTCCTTTCCTGAGAAAAAATTTAGGCTATTTCGCTCCGACAGGGCAGGTGAATTCGCACCGTCGGCACCATTCGGTTACAAGGATCGGAGAACCTTCAAAATCTCTTTGGCCACTATCAATCGGATGATCCCGATCGAAATCGAGGCGTTGGATGCAGGCTGGCCGGTAGTATTGCCCCTGACTGAACGCGTTTTTGGGGCAGACCTTTCGGCAAGGCATGGCACAGCGGCGGCAGGGATCGAAATTTTCAAGCGGTCTGCTGGAAGACAAGCGAGCTTCGATTAATACCGAGCGAAGCCGCACCCTGGGTCCCCATCTGGGGTGCAGTATCAGGTTGTTTTTGCCTACGACACCCAATCCCGCAAACACGGCGGCATCCTTCAGGTAGACCCCGCCCCGCTCGCACCTGATAGGCTAACGCTTGGGCATTAACCCCGTGGGTCCGAAGCAGCCAAGCCACCAGCGCTTCTGAAATTTCCGTTAACCGGCGGTTTCCTGCGGTATTGCCCCGGTCAAACCAGTCCAGCCGTGGGTCGTCCTCGGGATGATGCATGGCCAGCACCAGAAGGGAGCGGGCGTTTGGCAGCCATGGGGTGGTCTGCTCCGAATGGTCATCCTTCCAGTTCACCCCGGCCGCAGCCTTATAGGAAGGGCCGTCCAATATTTTATCGATAGCAGCCACCCCCGCTCGAATACCGTCCCATTTTTCGGCTTCGGCAATCAGTGCAACGGATAGTTTGCGATGTTTGGGCATATTTTCTTCCGGGTATGTTGGGGCCGCCAGATTGATATTGTCCAAAAAAAATACGGCTAAACATAGCACGGCAACAGTGGGAGATCAAATTTTTGAAGCCGGAATTTCCAACGGATATTTTTCATGGGTGAGATAGGGAATGGCATTAACTGTGCAAACCGTGTATTGCTGATTTCTCCAACGTATCAACCGTTTGGTTGAACTAAAAATATCTGCTCTATTAATCGCGACTTTTAAAGACCCTGAAAGATTGAAGGCCGACTACAACATATGGTAAGACGTTGAGCCAAAGTGTGGCCTTAAGCCTCTAAGAATGCAATAATTGCAATAGTTATAGCATCTTAGAGGGTTCTCTCGTCTCTTTCATATCAAGACATCTAAACATCCACGTGTACTGTAAAAACCCACTTTTTTCCAAATTCGGCATACTCGCCAACCGATAATACGAAGAAACTGGTACATGTCTCACAGAAAAGTACCCTTGTAGTATCATTCATAAGCCTTACCCTATCAACGTAACTAAGGGCAGCATCTTACATTAACCCAGTCCTGTAGGAGCAATAAAATGAGATACCCAAGAACCTTTTCACATATAGGATTGTCTGTGACAAACCTTGAGCAAGCCGTTGATTTCTACACAAAAGTCCTTGGCTGGTACGTGATTATGCCACCCACGGAGATAGTTGCCGACGATTCTGCCATAGGCGTAATGTGCAACGATGTCTTTGGCGAAGGTTGGGGCAGTTTTCGTATCGCCCACCTGTCCACAGGTGATAAGATTGGAGTCGAAATCTTCGAATTTCGAAACGCCGAGCAGCGGGAAAACAACTTTGAATACTGGAAAACTGGCGTCTTTCACTTTTGCGTACAAGACCCGGATGTCGAAGGTTTGGCCGCCAAGATTGTGGAAAACGGCGGCAAGCAGCGAATGCCTGTGCGTGAATACTACCCAGGCGAAAAGCCCTACCGCATGGTGTATTGTGAAGACCCCTTCGGAAACCTCATCGAAATCTACTCTCACAGCTACGAACTGACCTACTCAGCAGGAGCATATCAGTAATTGCATTGAACCACATAGAGGCGGCTCGCACTTTCGTGCGGGCCTTATTGAGTCGGATGAACGGTTTAATCAAGAGATTATAGGCAATGACAAAATTACAAAGGAAGCGTGTACCCCATTCCCCTGCCACGACATAACAGAGGCCAGGTATCTCGAAATACCTGGCCTCTGTTATGTCGCCAACCGACTTCAGAATAATAGCCAAAACATCCGGTGATATGAAATTCCCACTAATTTTATGGTTGTAGATACTGATTTGAAATACGGTACCGCAAAATAGTTATCCTGCAATTACGTGCCGGAATTAAGCGATGACATCTTAGGGTCGAACAGTTAAGCTGCGCCGCTGTTCCCAGACCGTCTCGAAAGGCAGATATGCCTCAAATCTGTTGAACCATAAGACCCCAATCCAGTGTCGCAGGCTGCACGCACCAATCATGCCGGCAAGGATGCGCAGTCACGTAAGTACTTCGCAAATCGCTTAGGATCGCGACCAGTCACCTGTTTGATATCATTTGTGATCAGGTTCGCCTGGTCTTCGCGAAAATAACGCTCTAAATCCAGCATCCGATCCGCTATCTCCTCGGGTATTCCCTCTGCAAGCATACCTTGCTTAAAGTCTGAGGGCGAGAGGCTGATGTGACGGATCGTGCGCCCAAGCACTTTCGACAGTTCGTCCGCAAACTCGTCATAGGTCAGCGCTTCGGGCCCGGTCAACGTGTAGGCCCTTCCTGTGTGGTTAGGCTCAGTCAGCGCTTTCACCGCCACCGTAGCGATGTCACGGACATCCACATGACTGATCTTCGCCTCGCCGCTGGCGCTGTAAAACGCTGCTTCAGCCTTGATCGACTCACTCATGAACGTTACGACGTTCTGCATAAAGCTGTTCGGGCGGAGAAACGTCCAGGCCATGCCGCTTGATTCAATTGCCTTCTCGACGGGCCGATGAACAAGAGCAAGGCTAAACGCCTCTTTGTCGGCTCCCATGACGGAATGTTTCACGATATGCTGAACGCCAACCGCCTTCGCCGCTTTGACAGCGTTGAGTTCGAGCTGAGTCTGGTTCAGCGCGTTTGGCCCAAGGAGAAACAGTTTGTCACATCCCTGAAACGCCTCTCGAAGCATCTCCGGGCGGTTGTAGTCCATGATGACGGCGTCGATCCTTTTCTCACGTGCAGCTTTCGCCTTCTTTTCCGAGAAGTAGGCAGCTCGGAACGGCAACTTTGCGGATTCAAGCTTCTTGATGACTTCACTACCGACGGTCCCACCTGCTCCAGTGACACAGATCATATGTCGCTACCTCCTTTTGATAATGAAAAAGGGGATTACACCCGTGTAACATATTTCGCTTCTTGGGCTTACTACTATCCACTACTGCGCTTTTCAAAGTCTGAATAATAAAATCACCAACAGGGCAGATGCCAGGCTCGCGAAAGCCGTCCTGATTGAGTTCCATCGGTTCCAACTCGGCTCGAAGTCCATGCGAGCTGCGTTTTGCATTGTTTCATTCATATTCCCAACATCCAAAGTTTGTAGTTTGTTATTCAACGGGATATTAATGGTGATGGTCGGCAATTGAACGCCGAAAAGATATGCGAGGGTCGCGAAGATTATTAGCAACCGTTCGGCTCCATCCCATCGTCCGATGCCAAGCACAGCCGAAATCACCAAAGCCACAACTGAACCGACCCAGACCAACACAAAAATCGGGTGATTATTCTGGATAACACGATCCATCACCTGAAAAGCCCGGATAAACTCCCGATCATTTAAACTTTTTATGCCTGGCATCGTCACTATAGCAAAAGCAAAAAGGAAGCCCGCCACCAGGGAACACAGAAACGTAGCCAAGATCAATGCAATCTGAAGGATTCCCATGATTCACTCCTTTTGCAATTTCATGGGTTAGAAGTTTTTTGGCAATGTTTTTTACCACATGAAGGGTTCCTCGCCGTCAAGTGGGACACCAGCAAACACCAGTCCCTATTTTGAAGCAAGTTTCACACTTAAAAATCTACGCATCAGATCAGCGATCAGGACGCCATCTTCCTCAAGAGCGAAATGTCCGGTATCCAATAAATGAAACTCGATATTATTCAGATCTTGTTTATATGGGTGGGCCCCTTCTGCTGGAAAGATATAATCGTTTTTTCCCCAGACGATCAGCGTGGGGGGCTGATACTTGCGAAAATAGGCCTGCCATGCCGGGTAATGGGGGATATTGTTCTGGTAGTCGTAAAACAGGGCCAGCTGGATTGCGGGGTTGCCCTCCTTGGTCAGGTGACGCAGGTCTACATTCCAATTATCAGGGCTGATGGTAGCCTTATTTCTCACACCATTCGTGTATTGCCATTCAACCCCCTCTGGCGAAATGAAGCCAGCCAGTGCTTTCGCATTCTCAGGTGTTCGGTCCTTCCAGTATTTGCGGATGGGGTCCCAGAACTCACGGAGGCCTTCTACATATGCGTTGCCATTTTGAATGATGAGAGATTCAACCCGTTCCGGATGCCGCACTGCCAACCTGAAACCGATGGGGGCACCGTAATCCATGACATACAGGCTGTAACGCCGAACATCGATTTTTTCCAGAAAATCCTCCATCACATCGGCTAACCGATCGAAGGTATAGTCGAATACTTTCACGCCCGGCATGGCGCTGTTGCCAAATCCGGGATAATCTGGGGCCACCAGATGAAACTGATCGGCCAAAGCAGGGATAAGGTTGCGGAACATATGGGACGACGTGGGGAAACCGTGCAGCAAAACAATCGTCGGTGCACTTCTGGAACCGGCCTCGCGGTAAAAAATTTCCATATCTTGGACAGTAACCGTGTTGTATTGTGTTTGGTATCGGTTTAATTCAACAACCGCCGATTGTTCATCTGTTTCAGCCACAGCAAAACCAGTAAAAATCAGCCATGTAATAACCAAAGCACCTATGATGGTATCATATCTTCTCATTATGTATCTCCTTTCACAATCTCACCGCCTGGATGAGACAGTCAGCGCCACCCGAGCCGGAGACTTTCGCCTCCGACCCGGAGCCTGCGATTTTGATTACGCAGCGTTTTTTATTGCACTGCCGCTTTTCCTGATAGCATTCACGGCCTCGGCAGTGGTCCAGACCGTATTGGCCAAATAGCGGAAGTTGACCATCGCGGCCTGATAACCGTCACCTTCGGGCAGTTTGGCCGCTGCAGTGGCATCTTTGACGACGGCCACCTCGAAACCCTGCTCCAACATTTCCCTCATATGGGATTCCACGCACAGGTTTGCCGACATGCCAGCAAGAACGACCTTGTCAACGTTTCGCTTGCGTAGTTGTAAAATCAAATCGTTGGATTCGGGACCGTATACCTTGTGCGGGCTGGCAACCACGGTCGAACCATCCTTTATGAATGGTTTGTAGCGGTCGAGCCAATCAGCACCAGAGCCTTCGAAACCCTCAAGGCTCAGAGCATCTTTTCGATCAAACATACCGATGTTGTGCATCAACGCCTCCAGGGTCCCCTCGAACTGCCAGCCATGATCCGACGGATAGTAATAGTGCGGCGATACGAACACAGGCAGCCCTACTTCTTTGGCTGTCCGGAAGAGCATTTCAATATTGTCTACCGTATTGTTTTCTGTAACGCTTTCCCCAACGACGCCCCAGGTAACTCCTTCGGGACTCAGAAAGTCGTTCTGAGGATCTGTGATGACCAGCGCTGTACGAGTGGTGTCTATTGTCATACCAGGATTTGGAAGAGACATGTGAACCTCCTTATTGGCTTGTGGGTCTATTTTTTAATCTCGTTGCATCGAATGCGTTTTGTTGTTTCAGTTCGTGTTTAGATAAGACTACTACAAAGAGCGTACCAAACCCTCGAAAATTTCTTAACCATCCGTTATTTTATGATATATGAGTTTTCTTACTGTAAACATGCTGAAACGATTTATCGTGATAAACGATTTATCGTTGAATAAACACGAAATTTCGTTTAACTTTGCCTTATGGAATTTGACCGCGATTACGAACCGGACCACGAACCCCTCAAGACCCTTCTCCTGGAGATGGCCCAAGAACACACCGTTGCCACGCTCTTAGAAATGATAGTTCGGCAACTTTCCCGGCGTCCCCACGTTGCGCTGGCACGGATTTGGTTGATCCAAGAAGGTGGCTGTCCCTGCCCAGCCAAAGAAACGGCTTGTGATGACAAGGCCACGTGCCTTCATTTGGTGGCAAGTGAAGGACGCCCCCTGGCCGACAAGCATGCTGATTGGTCCCGTCTCGATGGAGATTTTAGCCGGTTTCCGCTGGGGGCCCGTAAGGTTGGGTGGATTGCCGCCACCGGCAAGGCCGTGGAGGTGAACGACATCGAAAAGGATTCCAAATGGATCGCCCGGCCTGGATGGACACGGCGAGAAGGGATTCTCGGCTTTGGCGGTCAGCCGTTGCTCTACAAAGGAGAGGTACTAGGCGTTTTAGCAGTTTTCACTCGCCTCCGATTGAAGCATGAAGAACTTGTCTGGATGCAGATGATCGCCGATCATGCCGCCACCGCCATCGCCAACGCACGGGCGTTTGAGAAGATACAGCGACTTCAAGATCAGTTGGAGTTGGAGTGTTCATACCTGCGAGAGGAAGTAAAAGAAGCCCGCGCCTTCGGCGATATTATTGGTCAAAGCGATGCCCTGCAAAGCGTTTTGAAGCAAGTTGAGCTGGTTGCTCCTACTGACGCCAACGTTATTATTTTTGGTGAATCCGGTACTGGTAAAGAGCTTGTTGCCCGTGAGATACACAAATGCAGTAAACGGCATGATCGACCGCTTATAAAAGTCAACTGCGCTTCCATAAATAGGGAACTATATGAGAGTGAATTTTTCGGCCATGTCAAAGGTGCATACAGCGGTGCAGTAAGAGATAGGGCGGGAAGGTTTGAAGCCGCTGATGGTGGGACGCTTTTCCTTGACGAAGTTGGCGAAATTCCACTTGACCTGCAAAGCAAACTCCTTCGGGTGTTACAAGATGGTCAATACGAACGTGTCGGCGAAGAGGTAACACGACAAGTGGATGTACGCATCATCGCCGCTACCAACCGCAATTTGAAGAAGGATATTGCAAAGGGAAGTTTTCGTCAGGACCTTTATTACCGCCTCAATGTTTTTCCCATCGAGGTGGCTCCACTTCGGCTTCGCAAAGAAGATATACCTTTAATTGCCGAACATTTTTTAGGGTTAATCCAAAAGAGAGGAATTCATAGGCTTCCACGATTATCCGCATCCAACCTTGAACAGCTTCAGAATTATGATTGGCCAGGAAATGTGCGCGAGCTCCAGAATATCATCGAACGTGCAGCAATCACCTCCCAAGGTCGTGCACTCCAGTTCGTCCTGCCGCATGATGATGGACTTAGCAAATCGCACCGGGTAACCGCAATCGAATTGGAATCGAATGATGAAGGGCTAATTATTCCCGAATCCGAAATGCGACGACTGGAACGGCAGAACATCCTCGCCGCTTTGAAAAAAAGCAATTGGAAGATTTACGGTGCTGGGGGAGCAGCGCAACTTCTTGGAGTTAAACCAACTACCCTGTCTTCACGGATTAAAAAAATGAGGATTAAGAAACCGAATGTATAAAATCTGAATGACAACTTTAGAATATGGATTAAGCCAACTTCATTAGAGCCTAACATCTTGTGGCCTGTTGGAACCTTTTGATACTTGTAGTAGCATACCAGCATCGAAGGGAATTTAAATTTTTAGCAGCGAATGTTCAGTCCAGCTTGTATTTTGCTATCACTTTTAAAGAGATCTCATATGGCCACCGGCTCCTCGAAAACCTGTTTGCGCCAGGTTCCCAGCATTGCTATCGTCCCATTTCTGGTTATCGCTTTCGGTTTGGCATGGGGTATTCTTGCTCTTTTCATCTTACTTCCAGACAGAATGACACCGATTTTCGGGGAATTGACCGGGCAACATCCGCTATTTTTTCTGGCAGTCTATGCACCAGCGATTTCAGCCTTCATCATTATTACATTCAGCAGTGGCGTAAATGGCTTGCGGCGCTACTTTTCCCGGCTGTTGCTTTGGCGTTGTTCAAGATCATGGTACGCCTTTCTGATCATTGGTATTCCGCTTCTTTTCTACGGAGGTTCCGCGATGAAGGGAAACCTGCTTGCGGAACCGTTTCCCATTTCATCGTTTCAAGCGCTTGTAGTTGCTTCGATGCTCATGGCAATAAAGGGTCCTGTCGAAGAGTTTGGTTGGCGGGGACTGGCGCTGCCGCTACTGCAACGCAGACTCTCTCCGATCTGGGCAGGGTTGATTTTAGGCGTCATCTGGGGGTTGTGGCACTTTCCAGCATTCCTTTTGAGCGGTACACCCCAAAGCGCCTGGTCTTTCACTCCTTTTTTTGTTGGCTCGGTTGCCGTAAGCGTGATCGTGACTCAGTTGTTCAACGATTCAAAGGGCAGTATCCTGTTGCCAGCGCTGTTCCATTTTCAACTTATCAATCCAATTTGGCCTGACGCACAGCCTTACGACACAGTTTTATTTGTAGCTGCTGCTGTTCTGATTGTTTGGATCAATCGAAAAAAAATGTTCAGAAAAAATGCTGGAATGATCGATGTAATTCCAAACTCCGAATAAATTACGTGCTAACAAGACGTGACCCCGAAAAGTATTTCCGCTACACTTTTCGTTGCCGGTGAGATTAGTCGCAGTTGGTAATCCAAATACCGACAAATAAGCGCTTCATTTAATTATGTAGGGTCTACACAAGGCCGGAATTAATTTTTGGGATACTCTCAATGTATCAACAATGCCTATAATCAAAGAACAAATCAAAGCCTCGCGGAGTACAGTGGTACCAACTGGTGATTATAAATATGGTTTGATTGACAAATAGCAGGTGGGGGGGCAAACAAGTGAAAAATGATTTGAAACATAAATTGTACATGGGTTTTCGCGGTTTAATGATGCGAATCCCTATGCTGCTTTCAGATAAAGGAGCGAGAAAAGGCGAAAAAAGTGCCAAGGCCAATGCAGATTCTTTAACGAGTGAGGAGCGTAGCATCCATCATTTTATCGTAAAGAAAATGGCGGTTGTCAAAGCCCCTATTACAGCTGAGCTGGTCGCCGAGCAATTAGGGATGTCAAATGATCAGGTGCTTCAAATTATTATCAAACTTGAAAACTTAAAAACGTTCATTTATCGGAGCGATGGTTCGAGGATAAATTGGGCCTATCCGCTATCACTTGAAAACACGGGATTCAGAATGACTGCCTCTTCCGGTGAGCAATTTTTTGCTGCATGAGGCGCAGACGCATTCGCGGCTCCCTTCGTGTATGGGAGATTACTAAGAAAGGAATTGTCTTTTACTATTCAGGCAGAATGTGCCAATAGCGGTAGACCGATGGAGATCGCGCTTGATAGCGAATTAAATATCAAAAAGGTGACTCCTGGGTCCGATCCCATGTTCTGCCTGCCGATAGTGACCCTGGCAAATACAAAAGAACCAAGCATTGTAGACATATTCTGACGAAAATCGCTACTCTTCTGGTCAGAGGAGGATGTAAGAGAATATAAGAAGAAAGCACACGATCTTAGAGTCTATATGAACCTTAGCCAAAGAGCGCTTGCAGGCGTGAAAAGAATGCAGTCAGCGATCTTTGGATTTGATGAAATATAATTTGCGAACTTAGGTGGATAGTAATTAGAGACGTCACCGGCAATAAAAAACAAGAGGTAACAAGCTCAAAACCGCCCACAGCCAACACTAACCATAACCAAGAAACCTCCAAGCTAACTGTAGTTTCGTATGACTTGTGATAAGGTCGATTAATCTGGAAAAATCCGACGAAAAAGCGGAGTTTATTTGTGATAAATGAGCATTTTCGCTGAAACGGGGGAAGGGCCCCGCTTCAGCCATTAACGCCGTATTGTCAAGCGCAATTGTTTTTCAACAGTTGCTGTTAAAACAGATTTACAATGGTATCCCCCCCTGATAGTCTGACAATGCTTGTGGCGGACCTATTTCGCACGGCATTTGAGAATTCCGATGGACCGAAAAATTCTTACTATCAATTCGGCTCGTCACAATAAAGAATCGCTATCGTTCCGATATGGCATTCGGACTCACTGTCTTTCAGCTGACGCAGCACCGGTGCGATGTGTCGGTTAACAATACGTCACCCATGACCGCAATGAAATCAGAAATTGGATCTGTCGACGTCCGGAGGGGTTACCTCTACGTCATTCTGGCCGCTGTTCTTTGGGGTGTATCCGGTTCCGCGGCCAAATTCCTTTTCAACAGCGGGATCTCCCCCTTTCAACTGGTGCAACTCAGGCTCACAATCGCCGTGTTGAGCCTGCTGGTTTGGCTGTCCCTTCGCAACCCGGCCCTGTTAAGGATTGCGCCCGGGGACGTATGGTACTTTGCTCTTTTCGGAACCGCCGGGATGGGCGCCTGTCAGTTCACCTACCTGTACGCCATCAGCAAGATCAATGTTGCGGCCGCGATCCTACTGCAATACCTGGCCCCGTCTTTCATCGCCCTGCATGCGGTCGTCATTTCCCGAGATCGACTAAGCCCATCGACCGTGTTGGCGCTATCGGGTGCGACTGTGGGATGCTACTTTGTGGTCGGTGCTTACGATCTCGCGCTTTTGAGCATGAACCTGGCCGGCGTCGCCAGCGGCATCCTGTCAGCCGTTGCATTTGCGTGGTACTCGATCCACGGGGAATACGGCATGCGCCGGTACAGTCCATGGACGGTGCTGTTCTATGCAATTTTGTTCGCCGCGTTGGTGTGGAACCTCCTTCATCCACCGCTGGAGGCGTTTTTTCATCGATACACGGCCGTAGAATGGGGCTGGATTTTATACATTGGCGTCATGGGCACCCTCCTTCCCTTCGGGCTCTACCTGGAAGGCGTCAATTTGATCCGCTCGACCCGCGCCAGCATCACGGCTATCCTCGAGCCGATAACCGCCGGCGCCATCGCTTTCTTCTTCCTCAATGAACGCATGCATACGCTCCAGATTCTCGGCGGATGTCTCGTCATCGCCGCCATCATCCTCTTGCAGTTCAAACAGGAACAAGACGACAAGGCACCGGCCCTGATCCGGGCGCGAAGCCAGGAATAAAAGGGTCTGGAGCATCACAGCGAGCACAAGAGGATATCAAGCTGGCAGACATCATGACATCGGCGGTAAGCATTTACAGGGCACCGCATCTGCTTTGTTGTCGGGCACTTGAAGTACAATAGTACGTCTGCGCACCCGACGCCTTGCATCCGCGGCACCCTGTAAACGCTTACAATTCTGTGGTCTGATGCACAATGGACGTTGCAGCACTGTGAACTGATACCATCGGCAGGCAAAAACCGGACAAGGAATCGAATGACTGATTTAACGGCATTTGAAAAACGCCTCAGGCGGCAGGTCATCGCTCGAACAGCCGAATTCTTCGCTGCAACGGCACCGGGTCTCGAACCGCTGTGCCTGAAGGAATTGCAGGCGTTGTCCCTGAGCACGTCGAAAAAGTCCCTGACCACCGGCGGCGTCACTTTCACAGGGCACCTTCAGG
Organism: uncultured delta proteobacterium; assembly: GCA_963848135.1. Classification (GTDB taxonomy): domain Bacteria; phylum Desulfobacterota; class Desulfobacteria; order Desulfobacterales; family SG8-13; genus JARFQH01. The sequence continues at coordinate 190,003 of CAWKCK010000001.1, read as the reverse complement.
ACGGCTACAAGGCCAACCTCTGTCTGCGCACCGCCAACCGGGTTCTCATGCGCATCGACACCTTCAAAGCATCCAATTTTCATACTCTGGAAAAAAATCTAGCCCAATTCCCCTGGGAACTCTATCTGTGGCCCGGAACACTTCCTCGCCTTCAGATCACGACCCACCGATCCCGATTGCACCACAGCGGCGCAATCGGCAATCGATTTTTGTCCGAAATCTCCCGCCGGTGGCGTAAAATGACGATCGAATTGCAACCGGACAACAAGGAGCACTATGGTCAGAGACTTTTTGTTCGAATATTGAATGACAAGGTTACCGTTTCCTTGGACAGCAGCGGAGAAAATCTTTACCGGCGCGGCCTGAAAAAAGACGTCACCGCAGCCCCTCTGAGGGAAACCGTTGCCGCAGCCGTTTTGATGCTGGCGAACTATGCCCCGCCGGAACCCTTGGTTGATCCGATGTGCGGCTCGGGTTCGTTCTCACTCGAAGCGGCAATGCAGGCCCGGAAAATACCAGCCGGTTGGTTAAGGGACTTTGCCTTTTCCGAATGGCCGGCCTTCCACCTCACCAGAAAACGCTGGGAGTATATCCGCAAAGGTCTGCAACAGGAAATCATAGACACCGAAATCGCCGCTATATTTGCGGCCGATATCGATCCGGCGGCCTGCGACGCCATGGTAAAAAACAGTGCCGATAGCGGTTTTTCGCAGACCATACGGGTTGCGAATCGCGATTTCTTCAATCTGCTCCCGGAAGAGTTCAGCCGTACGCCCGGGCTGTTGACCCTGAACCCGCCTTTTGGCCGGCGCATGGGCTCCGTGGAACATAGCAACCGTATGTTTGATAAGCTGCTAAACCGATTGAAAACCAAATGGCGCGGCTGGAAAGTCGGATTGGTCGTTCCGCGGCAGAGCCTTCTTAAGAAGGTACCCTTCTCTACCAGTCATCTGTCGATTCAGCATGGCGGACTACGACTCTTCCTGGTCGCCGGGAGAATTCCCCATTAAATGAAGAACATTAAGATAAAAGAGAGCGTGCAATGACAGGCCCTGCTAAGAACGTTCGTTTCTCCTGCCCGCTTGACTGCTTTGACGTTTGCGGGCTGGTGGCAACGGTGATCGATAACCGTGTCGTAAAAATCCGGGGCGACAAGGATCACCCTTTGACCCGTGGTGTATGCTGCATTAAAGGATTGAAACTGCTTGAACGACTCTACCACCCGCAGCGATTGACATCTCCTCTCAAAAAGTCCGGCCGCGCTTGGGTCCCGGTAACCTGGACCCAAGCCCTTGACGAAATCGCTTCTAAGCTGCGCCAGACAATCGGGGAATTCGACTCCTCAGCCATCCTTAATTACGCCGGCGGTGGCCATGGGGGCCTGGTTAAAAAGGCGGACGAGATCTTTTTCAACTATCTTGGCGGGGTCACGGTGCCACGCGGCAGCCTGTGCTGGGGAGCAGGCATTGCGGCCCAACGTTACGATTTCGGTGAGGTCCGCGGTCACCACCCTGCAGACATTGAAAAATCTAAATTGATCATCTTGTGGGGCCGCAACCCGATCGACACCAACAGGCACCTGGTACCGCATATCCAAACGGCCCGGCAATCCGGCGCAACAATCGTTCTCATCGACCCCCGCCGTTCGGCCTCGGCCGAACTCGCCGATCACCACTTGACGGTACGACCGGCCACAGACGGCGCCTTGGCCCTGGGCCTGGCACAGGCGATCATATCAAGCGGCCGACACGATGCCGAATTCATAAAAAAACGCGTGCATGGATTTGAGCGTTTTCGACGGGCGGTTCAACGGTGCACGCTCCAGTGGACCGCTGACGTGACCGGTATTTCCCAAGAGACCCTGACTTGGCTGGCGCAAACCTACGCCGAGAAAAAGCCTGCCAGCATTTTTATCGGTTACGGTCTTCAGAGATACGGCAACGGAGGAAACACGGTCCGCAGCATCGATGCCCTTGGCGCCATTACCGGAAACATTGGTGTCAGCGGGGGCGGCGTCAACTATGCCAACCGGTTTTTTCCCGACTACATTGGTGGTGATTTTAAAAAAAGTCAGGCCCACGCCCGCAACCGGCGAACGTTCTCCATTGCCCGCCTGGCCGAATTCCTTGAAAAGGAAAACGCCCCTCCGATCCGATGCATCTTCGTATCAAAGGCCAACCCGCTGGTCCAGGGTCCGGACATCAACCGAACCACCGCGGCATTCACGGAGATAGACTACAAGGTCGTCATCGATTTGTTCATGACCGACACGGCCCGTCATGCCGACTTGATCCTGCCGTGCACCAGCGTGCTGGAGGAAGAGGATATCATTTTTTCAAGTATGTTCTCTCCTTATGTCAACTATTCCGGTCGGGTGGTTTCACCGCCGGCAGGTATCATGGGTGAATACGAAATCTACAGAAAGCTATCGGACCGCTTGGGGCTTTCACAGTACCCTCGATACGGACAACGGACATTTTTGGAGGAAGCCATTCGGCCGTTGACAGAGACGTGCGGTGTGGATCTTGAAGACCTGGAACGCACGCCCTTTTTTCTTCCAGATCGAGCGGTTCCCTGGCAGAACGGTCAATTTGAAACGCCCAGCGGCAAATTCGAACTCTACTCTGATCTGGCGTTGGCTGACGGCAGTAGTCCTGTGGCGACATATGTCGCGGCCGCTTCGGGGAAACCGGAGTATCCTCTAAGGCTCATAACGCCTCACCGGCGAGACGCAATGCACTCCCAGCACTTCGCTTTCACCGATGACATGCCGGAGGCGACGGTCAGCCCTGAAACGCTCAGGGCCTTCCGTCTCACAGACGGCGGGTACGCAAGAGTATTCTCCGAACGCGGTTCGCTAATGGTTAAGATCCAGTGTAACAGCGGTTCGGCAGCGGAGGCAATAACAATCGAGCAAGGCTGGTGGCACAAGAGCGGTTCTGTCAATGTTCTGACCGCGGACAGGATTTCCGATATGGGTGAGCAGGCGGCTTATTACGATTGTTTCGTTAACGTGGCGCCGACAACTGAAAACCTGGAATGATCGAAAGGAAGATAAACTGTTATGGCAACCAAAACCCTATCTCCGGAGCTGGTCACGGCAATTAAGGATCGTGTGCTTAAAATCCCGATTGTCAAAACCCTCTCCTTGGAAATTCTATCTCTTTCCAAGGGGTTTTGCTCTCTCCGGGTACCCCGGCACCGGAAATACGATGGCGTTTTCGAGTCCTTTCATGGAGGATTGCTGATGACCGTGGCCGACAGTACATCCTGCTTTGCCATTTTTACCGAAACCGGGCCGAACGTACGACTGACCACCACCGATATGAATATCCGTTTCCTGGCGCCTTGTCTCAGCGATGTCACCGCCGAAGCCCGCGTCATAAAAACCGGCCGAACCCTGTGCCCGGTAGCCGTCGATCTTTACGATGCGAACCGTACTCACATCGCCGTGGCCCAGGTAACGTATATGCTGCTTGGAACCATGGGAACGGAGAGCCACACATAATGCGGACCAAAGGTTCCCGCACGACCCTCTGGGCAATTGCCATTTGTGCCCTCCTGGTAATCGCTTGCTCACAAGGCTTTCCGAAAGGGTCTGTTGACAGGCCCCCTGCATTTGGTCCGGGAATATCCTATCTCGGCGACCTGGCCGATGACACCATATTCGAAGCCAGCGGCATGGCCGCCTCCGGCCGACAAAAGGATCTGTTATGGATCGTCAATGACGGGGGAAATCCCCCCCTGATTCACGCCGTCGGAGTTGACGGATCGAACCGTGGCCGGGTGCGCATCCGTAATGCCCATAACAGGGACTGGGAGGATCTAGCGGCATTCCGCCTCGACGATCGCCCCTATCTGCTGATTGCCGATTGCGGTGATAACGACAGTCGCCGGAAATCATGTTTCTTGTACGCCGTGGAAGAACCCCGGATCGAATCCATTGACACATCCGCAGAGTTCTCGATTCCTTGGACATGGCGGATCGAGTATTCTTATTCCGATGGCCCGCGGGACTGCGAAGGGGTGGCTGTCGACGTACACAACCGGCAAATTCTTCTCCTGACCAAGCGGACTGTCCCCCCGGTCGTCTATGTGCTGCCGCTGCTTTCTGCAACAAAAGAAAAATTCCTGCTGGCCCGCCCTCTGGCGGAAGTCCATGGTATCCCGGCTCCCGAACCGGAAGACCTGACGGAGGATCCCCTGTTCGGCCGTTTCCGATCTCAACCGACGGCAATGGACATTTCTCCGGATGGAAAGATAATCGCGCTATTGACCTACAAGCGGCCTTATCTGTTTTACCGCCAGGGAAATGAAAACTGGCCGCGGGTCTTTGCGCGCCCTCCCCTTCCGCTGGCCATGCCGATGATGCGCCAAGCCGAAGCCATGTGTTTCAGCCCGGACGGGTCGAGCCTCATCGTGACATCAGAAAAACTTCCAGCCCCCCTGTTCCGGCTGGACATCATGCCGTAAATTCTTATTTTCCCGGTTACAAAGACTCGACAAACAACCCTTGGAGGAGACTTTTCTATATGACGACCGATATTGCTTTGACGCTCTTTATACTGGGAACCTCTGTCGTCCTGCTCGTAACCGAATGGATTCCGATGGAGGTGACCGCGCTACTTGCCCTCGGGGCCGTAGCATTGACAGGACTTGTAAGCCCGGTCGATGCGCTGGCCGGTTTCAGCAACCCTGCCGTTGTCACAGTTTGGGCCGTCTTCATACTCAGCGGCGGTCTGACACTCACGGGCGTGGCCAACATCATCGGCGGCTTTGTTCGCCGAATAGCCGGGAAGAGCGAAATCTCGATGATTGTCGTCATTATGATCAGCGCCGGCGTCATGTCGGCGTTTATGAACAACGTGGCGGTGGCCGCTCTCATGCTGCCGGTGGTCATGGGTCTCGCCCACCACACCGACACACCGCCCTCCCGATTGTTGATGCCGCTGGCCTACGGGAGCCTTCTCGGCGGCCTGACAACCCAGATTGGCACCCCTCCCAATATCCTGGTCACAGATGCCTTGCAGGAGAATGGATTCAAGCCGTTCTCCTTTTTCGATTTCACACCGGTCGGACTGGTCGTCATGTCCAGCGGCATTGCCTTCATGGCTTTGGTCGGCCGGCACATGCTGCCCCGGCGCGATGTCGTCAAAGACTCCTCCGGCCAGCACGGAGACTTGAGCGACCAGTACGGTATCCGGCAACATCTCTTCTCTGTAAGGATTCCGCCGCACTCTGCTCTGGTCGATAAGTCTCTCGCCGCCAGCCGCATGCGCTCAGCGGTCGGATTGAACGTCATCGGCATCACGCGAAAAGATCACACCTTAATGGCCCCCGGGCCATCGGAACTCCTGAAGGCCGGCGACTTGCTGACGGTTGAAGGCCTGATCGATAATTTCATGGAGGCCAGCAATTGGAACCGCCTGATCGTCGAAGATGAACCCATCGATTTTCACAACCTTTTGGCGGGAGACCTGGACATGGTCGAGTTTCGCCTGGCATCCGGTTCAAAGTTCACCGGTCAAACACTCTTAACACTTGATTTCCGGAATCGTTATGGCGCCATTGTCCTGGCACTCCGTCGTGGCGACAGCGTTAAGCGTGTTGATCTTCAGCATATTCCTCTCGCGGCGGATGACGTTCTGTTGATCCTCGGAAGAAAAGAAAAACTGGCAACCCTGCAGGAAAAAAACAAGGTGGATCATTTCCAGACGGTCTCCTCTGAAGACATCGGCGCCGTCTACAACCTTGACAGACGGTTGCTGGCCATGCAGGTTCCCAAAGACTCGGTACTGGTCGGAAAGACCCTCAAGGAGAGTCGCCTGGGAGCGGCGATGGGAATCCGGGTTCTCAGCATCAAGCGGAAAAGCGGCCGGCTGCTCACCCCCGAACCCAACGAAGTCCTGCAACCCGAAGACCACCTCATTGTCGAGAGTCGCAGGGAAGACATTTTGATCATGGAGGGTCTGAGGGGGCTTCAGATCGAGCGCAGGGTCGCACCAAAAATTGAAGACATGACAGCCGGTGACACCGGTATGGCCGAAGCCATTCTTTCTCCCCAAACAGCGCTGGTTGGAAAAACCCTGCGGGAATTGGCTTTTCGGGAAAAATACGGCCTGAACGTTCTTTCTGTCTGGCGTCAGGGAGAAGCCCGCTTTAACGATTTACCGGACTTGCCCCTCCGTTTCGGCGATGCCCTATTGTTGTTCGGCCCCCGCCAGAAACTGCAATTACTGGGACGCGAACCCGACTTTATTGTCCTGCGGGAAATCGTTCAGGAAATCAGTCACCCCGGTAAAGCCAAAACCTCGACCCTGATCATGGTCGCTGTCCTCCTGCCGGTCATCATGGGCTGGGTCCCGATCTATATTGCGGCTGTCATCGGTGCGGCGCTCATGGTTCTGATGCGCTGTCTCACCATGGAAGAAGCCTACCGGCAGATCGAATGGAAAGCGGTTTTTCTCATCGCCGGAATGCTGCCGATCGGCACCGCCCTCGACCAAACCGGCGCCGCAAAGCTTATTGCCGAAGGAGTGGTGGCCCTTGTGGGACCCTACGGCCCCACCGCCGTAATGTCCGGCCTGGTTGCATTGACCTTCGTGTCAACTTGCTTCATCCCAACTGCGGCACTTGTCGTTCTTATGGCGCCAATTGTCTTCAGCACGTCCGCCAACATGGGGCTATCACCCCAGGGGTTGCTGATGGCCGTGGCCATGGCGGCTTCTGCCAGCTTCACGACACCAATCGCTCACCCGGCCAACATTCTTGTCATGGGTCCTGGTGGCTACCGCTTTATCGATTATCTCAAAATCGGCGGGATTCTAACCATCGTCATTATGGTTGTCATTATCTTCACTGTACCCATTTTTTGGCCGCTGCAGCCCTGACCCGGGCTCCGGCGCAGTGATCCGCAACAGCATCCGACACAGAGAGCAATAAACGCCGACCCTGCAGGTGCCGGGAGCGGCCCTCGCTTGACAACCACGGTTCAAGTGATAACTTGTGGGCAAAAATTCGAGGTGGCAGATGAAAGTTTTGATTACCGGCGGTTCTGGTTTCGTGGGCTCAGCCCTTGCCGGAGAACTTCTGAAACAGGGGCATTACGTGATCGCCACCGGTACGTCTCCGCAACACAAGACCGTGCACCATGAGAATTTCCGCTACTTGCAGGCAGATACCACCCGCGAGGGAGATTGGCAGACTGAGCTTGAAGATGTAGACGGTGTCGTCAATTTGGCCGGGCGCAGTATATTCGGTCGTTGGACGCAAAGGTACAAAAAACAGATCCAAGACAGCCGGATTCTGACCACCCGTAACGTGGTGAATGCCTTGCCGGTAGGAAAGGGAATTTTTCTCTGTAGCGCATCGGCGGTCGGATACTATGGCAGTCGTGGGGACGATCTTCTGACAGAATCTGATCCTGCCGGAGACGGCTTCCTGCCCCAGGTCGGAAAGGACTGGGAAAATGAAGCCTTTCGGGCGGAAAAAAGCGGCGTTCGTGTCGCCGTCATGCGTTTCGGAATTGTCCTTGGCAGAGGCGGCGGCGCCATGGAAAAGATGGTCCCGGTTTTCCGGGCGTTTGCCGGAGGGCCCTTGGGAGATGGAAACCAATGGTTTCCCTGGGTTCACCTATCCGACATCACCGGAGCCATAAGGTACGTCATCGACAATGAGCAGTTAAAGGGCGTGTTCAACTTTTGTTCACCAAACCCGGTGCGCAACCGCGAGTTGGCCAAAACTTTGGGGCGGATTCTGCGTGTGCCCGCTGTCATGCCGGCTCCCAAATTCATGGTCCGTCTGGCCCTGGGTGAGATGGCCTCAACCCTGTTCGAGAGTCTGCGTGTGCAACCCAGAAATCTGCTGAACAACGGCTATGTGTTCAAATATCCGGATTTGGAAGACGCGATTCAACAGATTGTCCAATAGGCGCTACGGGGATTAGCACTTATAAAGGAAGCGACAAGCCAGAGCAGGATTTCTCCAGGGTATAACGGGTATCTTCAGATTCTTCGCCGCATAATTATGATAAGATTCCTCCCGAAGAAAGGAATGATCGACGATGTCGTTCAGCGAGTTGGATGAATCCGGCCAGAATTTCCTACTTTCTCTTTACAGAGAGACAAACGGCGATACCGGTATTCAGATATCGATGTATGATATCGGAACCGACTTGGGTTTAGAGCGCTCCGAGGCCTCCAAGCTGGCGGAAGACCTTATGGGTTGGTCGCTGGTAGAACTGCGGACGCTGTCGGGCGGCATCGCTATTACAAGTTCGGCCATAGTGGAGCTCGAAGAACTCGGCTATGGAGCTGCCGGGACAACGGAGGCACCCGTTTGTCTTGGTAACGAAGCGATCGTTACAAATGAGGTGCGCCAAGCCGTCGAACGGGTAACCGCTGACGTCAAACAAAGTGCCGGTCACCTGGGGCTTCAGTATGACACACTGTCGGAGTTGATGGCCGACCTGAAGACGATTGATATACAATTCGAATCAACACAACCGAAAACGGCCATTCTCCGTGAATGCCTCCGCTCGATCAAATCCGTCCTCGATACGGCCGGTGATGAAGAGACAGTTATCCGGGTTAACGGCCTGCTGGGGGAGTAATCTGTGGCCGCAAAAAAATACCTGAAGCTGGTAAGCTGGAATGTCAACGGCCTGAGGGCCGTTATGAAAAAAGATTTTCTGTCCACTGTCGGTATTCTCGATGCCGATGTTTTCGGTCTCCAGGAGACCAAACTTCAGGAACACCAGCTCACCGACGACATGCGCAACATACCGGGTTATACGGCCTTTTGGTCACACGCCGCTGTAAAAAAAGGTTACAGCGGCGTTGGTGTTTATACGCGACTCGCGCCCAGAAAAGTTAACTGCCTGCTCGACCGACCGGAGTACGACGCCGAAGGCCGTATAATCGAACTGGACCTGGGCGATATCGTCTTTTTCAATGTCTATTTTCCTAACGGACAGATGAGCGCGGAACGACTCAAATACAAGCTCGATTTCTATGAGACGTTTTTCGCGTATACCGATTGCCTCAAAGAAGAAGGGCGCAGTCTTGTCATCACCGGTGATTTCAACACCGCCCACAATGAAATCGATCTCAAAAACCCGAAGGCGAATGAAAACACATCCGGTTTTCTGCGGATTGAACGGGATTGGCTGGACCGTATCATTGAACGCGGCTATGTCGACACGTTCCGGCACCTGTATCCTGAAACGGTGAAGTACTCATGGTGGACCTACCGCTTCAAAGCCCGCGATCGGAATATCGGCTGGCGCATCGACTATTTCCTGGTAACTCGGGATCTGGTAGAAAAGGGGCGGATAAAAGATGCCTTCATCGCCAACGATATCTACGGTTCTGATCATTGCCCGGTCGGACTGGTACTCGCGATCTGACCCCCAACGGCGAACGGTAAGATATGCCCAGAATTGTTGCAATATACGGCAGCCCGCGGCGAAACGGCAACACGGCGGTTTTGCTGCGACAGGCGGTGTGTGGTGCGGTCGACGCAGGCGCAACCGTGACCGAATTCTTTTTAAGAGACTTGAAGATGTCACCGTGCCTGGAAATATATGCCTGCAAAGAATCCGGCCTTTGTGCGATCCAGGACGATTTTGGAAGGGTTCGCGATCAACTTATGCAAGCAAACGGTGTCATGATCGCGTCACCGATCTTCTTTTATACGGTCAGTGCTCAAATCAAAATACTGATGGATCGCTGCCAGTCGCTCTGGGTAAAGAAGTACTGGATCGATAAAATTCCTTTTCGTCAGTGGACCGCCACCCGCAAGGGGCTCTTCATATCGGCCGGCGCCACCGGCGGTAAAAAACTTTTCGACGGCGCCCTGATGAGTGTCAAATACTTCTTCGACGTGCTCGATACTGACCTGTGGCGATCTCTTCTCTACCGGGGACTGGATTTCGAAGGTGACGTTAACCGCTTCCCGCAATACCTGGATGAGTCCTACCTGGCCGGTCGGGAGTTAGTGGAAGCCCTGGAAAACCACAACCCAAAGTAGCGGGAATGGCGCGAATCACCTTAGCCGATACGACTACCAAAATTGACCAGGATCTTTCACAAACCGGAGAGTGAAAAAGAAATAGACAAGGTGAAAAATAAAATGGAATTTGAGCCGATTCAGCTGGAAAAGCAAGAAGATTACCTGAAGATTTTGGCACTGAGTCCGCAGATATCTTCCGACTACAGTTTTTCGAACCTTTTTGGTTGGGCGAACGAATATGATCTGACGTGGGCCTGGGATGCCGATCTGGTATGGATCAGGCAAGCCAAACCGGAAGCTCTCATGTGGGCGCCTATCGGGCCTTGGAATTCAATCGACTGGCAATCCGCAACCGATCGCGTGGCGATAAACGGCACTTGCTTCGTCCGGGTGCCGGAAGTATTGGCCAATCTCTGGAAGCAGGCTCTGGGCAATAGGGTGACTATCAAGGAAGATCGCGACCATTGGGACTATCTCTACGACGTGAAAGAACTGGTCGATTTGAAAGGCAACCGCTTTCACAAAAAGAAAAATCTGCTCAAGCAGTTCATAAAAAAATACGACCATAGATTTGAACCGTTCGGTCAGAAAATGATCGAACCGGCCATGGCCATGCAGGCCGACTGGTGCAACTGGCGGGATTGCGAGTCCTCCGAAGTCCTATCTTCCGAGAATCGATCGGTGATCAAGGTCCTTACAAATTGGAAAAGCCTGCAAGGTTTGACCGGCGGTGCGCTGATTGTCGAAGACATCATCGTTGCTTACACCATTGCCGAAAAGCTGGCCGACGACTCCGTAGTCGTTCATTATGAGAAAGGCTGCCCGGATTACAAAGGTGTCTACCAGGCAATCAACCAAATGTTCCTGGCGAGTTTACCGAACACTTTTAAAGTGGTGAACCGTGAGCAGGATCTCGGCGAAAAGGGTTTGCGCAAAGCCAAAATGTCGTACAATCCGTCAGGGTTTCTGAAGAAGTATCGAATTGCATTTAAATGATGTACCCCTCAAGGTCTGCAAACGGCAGGGCCGCCACCACGGCCTGCCCGATACCATCCAAGAGGACAAAATGGACGATATCGCTCTCCCGTTTCTTATCTTTATGAACGGCAGCCATCATGCGGGCCGGATCGGCCGTAGCGGTGACGGGAAGCCCCAGCCTTTCCAGAAGTCGTTTAATTCTTTCGACATCGTCAGCTGTCAGCATGCCTTTGCGCAAGGATATGTCGGCGGCAATCACCATGCCGATGCTGACGGCTTCACCGTGTGAAATGCGCTGCAAGTGTTCAACGGCATGCCCGAAGGTGTGACCGAAATTCAGAATTCGCCGTATTCCGCTCTCTCTTTCATCCTGATTGACCACGGCCGATTTTAGGGCCACCGAATCGGAAACCAGACGTTCGATGTCAGCCGCCTCCAGCCTGAGGATTCCGTCACTGTTCTGTTCCAGGAAGGCCAGCAGCGCCGGGTCTTTTATCAGGGCATGCTTGACGACTTCCGCCAGTCCGCAGAGGACTTCTTTTTCGGGCAGGGTTTTCAGCAGGTGCGGGTCACAAATAACAAATTCAGGCTGGTTGAAGGTTCCGACCAGGTTTTTGTACCCACCGTAATTGACGCCGTTCTTACCGCCGACACTGGCGTCCACCTGGGCCAGCAGGCTCGTTGCCACGTACCCGAAACGCAACCCGCGCATAAAAGTCGAGGCGACAAACCCGGTGATGTCGCAAACCACTCCGCCGCCGATACCGACGATAAAGCTGGATCGATCAGCTTCCAGCTCGAGCAGTCGATCGTATATCTTGTCGATAGTCGCTAGTGATTTGGACTGTTCGCCGGGCGCCAGTGTAATAACCGGTGCTTGAGGAAACTTATCTTGATAAAGCCGGCCAACGTTTCCGTCGGTGATGATAATCAACTTCTGGTCAGGCAGGTGACCGGTCAGATTCAGCAACCGTTCGCCGACAAGGATCGTGGATGCACCGGTAATGCCCGATATGCGGAAGGTTTTCATACCCGTCGCCTCGCTGTTCGAAGAAAAATATGTTGCCGTCTCGCAACCTGAAACGGCAGGCCACACAACGCCGAATTTACTACGTGATACCCATTCGTTTCTCAAGTGCTCGGTACGTCGTATATGGCTCTCACCTGCCGGCATAGATCTTGGAACTGCTCAGGGTAGAGTGACTGAGCACCGTCGCTCAACGCCTCCTCGGGCGCATGATGGACTTCTACCATCACCCCCTGGGCACCGACAGCCGCTGCCGCCCGGCTCAACGGAATGACCTGATCCCGCCGCCCGGCAGCATGGCTGGGATCGATGACGATCGGCAAATGACTCTCCTTGCGTATCACGGGAACCGCGGACAGGTCCAGTGTGTTGCGGCTGTGGTGCGCAAACGTCCGAACACCGCGTTCACAGAGAATGACCTGGCTGTTCCCCCCTTCCAGGATATATTCGGCAGCCATCAGCCACTCGTCGATGGTGGCCGCCATGCCCCTTTTGAGAAAAATCGGTTTCCGGGCCTGACCGGCTCTGCGTAGCAGGGAGAAATTTTGCATGTTGCGGGTGCCGATCTGGATCACATCGGCATATTCCTCCACCAGATCGAATGTGTGGTCGTCCATAACTTCGGTAACGACCGGCAGTCCGGTTTCTTCACGGACGTGCGCCAGAATCTTCAACCCTTCTTCTCCAAGTCCCTGGAATGAATACGGCGAGGTCCGGGGTTTGAATGCCCCGCCCCTGAAAAGCTGGGCGCCACTCTCTTTGACCGTCTTGGCAATTGTCAGGGCCTGCTGCTCGCTTTCCACGGCGCAGGGTCCGGCCACGATCGTGAAATGACCGTTGCCGATAGTAACGTCCCCGACGGTCACCAGGGTATCTTCATTTTTTACTTCACGGCTGACAAGCTTGTACGGTCGCGTGACGGGAACGACGTCCTTGACGCCAGGGTAGCCCACGAACAGCGATGTATCCACCGCTCCCTTGTTGTAAAGAACACCGATGGAGACCCTGTCTCCCCCCGGAATCGGCCGGGCGGTGTACCCTTTGTTTTCGACAGCTGCTACAACGGCTTTGATTTCCTCTTCGGTTGCATTTTGTTCCATCACGATAAGCATAATTCGAATTCCTCATTGATTCATTTCGGTTGATAATCCGTCGCCCCGAAACTGCAACCGGCGGAATCGTCGGTACAGTGCTCCTCCTGTCTTGTCGGCAGCCAAACTCCGGGCCCTGCCCTATGAGCGGGTGGCAACTTTGTACTGTGTGACTTGATCGGCGATGCGCCCGGCCAGATCCGCCTGACCGATGCCGTCTTCAATGGTCCGTTCGAAAGCGCTTCCGATGACAACCCCATCGGCAAAAGCGGCAATGGCGGCAACGTCCGCGGGCGTTGAAATTCCGAATCCAACGCAGACCGGCAAATTGGTGATCTCGCGTAAATCAGTGGTTTTCCCAGCGGCCTCTTCGGTATCCAGACCATCGCTGCCGGTCACCCCGGTCTTTGACACCAGATACAGAAACCCTGTCCCTGATTCAGCGATGCGCTGCATGCGTTCGGTTGGCGTTGTCGGTGCAATGAGCCTTATCAGGTAAAGGTCACGACCTGGCCATCGGTCGGTGAGTTCGGCCGACTCTTCGGGTGGCAAATCGACCACCAGAAGACCGTCGGCCCCAGCCTGAACGGCTTGATGGTAAAATTTCTCCGCTCCGAGCTGTAGGATGGGATTGTAGTAACTGAATAGCACAATCGGCATCGTGTGCCGTTCCCGCAACCGGCGCGTTATCTCGAATACCGAGGCCAATTTTGCCCCGTTTGCCAGTGCCCGCGCCGAAGATCGCTGGATGACCGGACCATCGGCCGTGGGATCCGAAAACGGAACGCCAAGCTCGAGAATGTCGACGCCGGAACGGCACATGGCGTCGATGATCTGCAGCGATGTGTCCGGATCGGGATCACCGGCTGTCACGAATCCCACCAGTGCTTTTTCCCCGTTCTTCTTCAGCCTGTCAAAAGTTTCATCAATGCGATTCATGTCAGCTTTTCTCCTTTTCCAGTTGGGAGAACACAATACCGAGATCCTTGTCACCCCTGCCGGAAAGATTGACAATGATCACTTTATCCGACCCCAGCCGTGGTGCCGCCTCCATGGCATAGGCAACGGCATGGGCGCTTTCCAGGGCCGGAATGATGCCCTCCAGAACACACAGCGTCTTGAATGCCGCCAGGGCCTGGTAATCATCGACAGCCGCATAGCGGACACGACCGGTCTCTTTCAGGAGAGCATGTTCCGGGCCAACACCCGGATAGTCCAGACCAGCCGAAATAGAATGCGCTTCGACAATCTGGCCGTCAGAATCCTGAAGCAAGTAAGACTTTGAGCCGTGAAGCACGCCGACCGAACCTTTGCTGAGCGTGGCCGCATGTTTGCCGCTGTCGATTCCCTTGCCGGCGGCTTCGACGCCCACCATCTCCACCGGATCATCCAGGAACGGATGGAAAAGGCCCATGGCATTACTACCGCCGCCGACACAGGCCACCAATACATCGGGCATCCGACCGATTTGTTCCCTTATTTGCTCTCGGGCTTCCTGGCCGATAACCCGCTGGAAATCACGGACCATCGCCGGATAGGGATGCGGCCCGGCCACAGACCCAATCACGTAAAACGTGTCAGTCACTGCCGCGGACCAAAAACGCATGGCCTCGTTCATAGCATCCTTCAGCGTCCCACTGCCGCTGCTGACCGCCTGGACCTCGGCACCGAGAAGCTTCATACGGCGGACGTTGGCCGCCTGTCGCTCGATGTCCTCCGTACCCATGAATATTCGACACTGCATTCCGAATAGAGCGGCCACGGTGGCGGTTGCCACCCCATGCTGACCCGCCCCTGTCTCGGCAATCAGTTTGCCCTTGCCCATCAACTTGGCCAGAAGGGCCTGCCCGAGGGTGTTATTGATCTTATGCGCCCCGGTGTGGGCCAGATCTTCACGCTTAAGATAGATTGCGGCACCCTTCAGGGAACCGGTGAGGCGGCCGGCGAGATAGAGAGGGGTCGGCCGGCCGGCGTAACTGTTCAGCAGGCGGTGGAATTCCTGCTGGAATTCCTGCCGTGGCGTTATACGGTTGTATGCCTCTTCGAGCTCCAGTATTGCCGGCATAAGTGTTTCGGCAACATAGCGCCCGCCGAACTGTCCAAAGTGTCCGTTACGATCCGGACGGTGTTCTGCCTGTACCATCATCATCGAAAAATCCTCCTCGCTTCTTCTTGTTCGTCGGTTGTGGCAACACCGGCAACCGCGGTCACAAATGCTTCAATTTTAGATAGATCCTTTTTACCCGGAGAGGCTTCCACCCCTGAGCTGACGTCAACGGCATGGGGCCGGCCGAGTGCAATGGCCTGACCGACATTTGCGGGTGTTAGCCCACCAGCCAGGATCACCGGGGCACCTGCGGCAATTGCTTTGGCTTCTGACCAATCCCAGGCCTGGGCCGTACCTCCCGGCAACCGTCCGCCACCACACTCGAGCAGAAAAGCGGATGGGGCGTAGCGGGCAGCTGCCCGAAAGAATGGCTCTTTTTTCTGAAAAAGAGCCTTGATGACCATCAGGCCTTCATTTTTCAGCTGTGTGGCTTCAGCGACCGTCTCGTGTCCATGAAGCTGGACACCGGTCAATCCACACCGCTGTGCCTTTCTCAAAATAACATCAGCGGTTTCATCGACAAAAACCCCGACAACGGCCGCCCGGCCGCTCACTGCCGCCACGATCTCTTCGGCTTGTGCATCCGAGACATAGCGCGGGCTTTTGGGGTAGAAGACCAACCCGACAGCGTCGACGTCCAACGCCGCACATGCGGCGGCCGCTTTTGTTTCGGTCAAACCGCAAACTTTTATCTGGATGGTTCTATTCAAAGCCAATCCCTTGTTTTTCTTTTATTCCCATCAAATTCTCCATGAACCCGCGGGTGTCATCCGCCCTGACGAGGCTCTCGCCGATGAGAAAGTTAAAAATACCGGCATCGCGAATTTTCAGAATATCATTTCGGGAGTGAATCCCACTTTCGGCCACACCGATTTGACCGGGCAAAAACCGTTTTGCCAGCCGGACCGATGTGTTGATGTCGGTTTTGAAGACATCGAGATCACGGTTGTTGACGCCGATCAGCAATGCACCGGCCTCTGAAGCGATGTCATACTCCACTTCCGAATGAACCTCGACCAGGGCATCGACCTGCAGCGCCCGACTCAAAGCCAAGTAATCTCTGAGCTGCTGGTCCGAGAGGATTCGTACGATCAAAAGAATGGCATCTGCACCAAGGGCGACCGTTTCGTAAACCTGGTAAGAAGAAATAATGAAGTCTTTGCGCAATACCGGCAGTTCGACCGCTGCCCGGGCGCTGCTCAGGTCGTCGGCACTCCCATTGAAAAACCCCCGGTCCGTCAGTACCGACATGGCCGCCGCTCTTGCGGATTCATATCGGCGGGCATAATCGGCCGGATCGAGGTCGGCACGGATCACCCCTTTTGAGGGGGACGCCCGTTTGACTTCAGCGATGATATTCACGCCGTGGGGACCCGGTTGGGACAGTGCGGTCAAAAAAGGTCGATAGTCGTTCCGCTTTTCGGCGAACTTAAGGAGGCGGTCTAAGGGAATCGCCTTTTTCGCCTCGGCAACCTCGGCTTTTTTCTTCGCGACAATGCGATCCAGGATGTGCAGGCTCATTACCCGTTTTCCTTTGTGAAGGCCGCCAAGGCTTCCAGCTTGCCGGTGGCCGCTCCTGAATCGATGGCCTCTTCCGCCATGCGGATAGCTGCCGAAAAATCGCTCGCCTTGTCGGCGGCCACCAATGCGGCCGCGGCATTGAGCAGGATAACGTTCCGTCGGGGACCTCTCTCGCCTCCCAGCACACTGCGGGTGATCTCGGCGTTTCGCGCCGGATCTCCGCCGACCAGCTCATCCGGATCGGCCGCTTCTCCGAAAAACTGCTCCGGTGATATATCGTAGGTACGAATCTGCCCGCCAGCCAGTTCGGCGACCCGCGTTGACGCGCAAACGGAAATCTCGTCCAGACCGTCGTGGCCGTGAACCACAAAAGCCCGGCGGCTCCCCAGCATTTTTAAGGCCTCGGCAAACATTTCCGTCAATTGCGGCGCGTATACACCCAGCAGCTGGCAGTTGGCGCCGGCCGGGTTTGTGAGCGGTCCCAGCATGTTAAATATGCTGCGGACACCCACCTCTTTTCTGGCCGTCATGGCGTATTTCATGGCACCGTGGTAAAGCGGCGCAAACAGGAACCCGATCCCGATTTCGGCAATGGCCTCTTCGACAATCTCCGGGGCGGTATTGAGATTGATTCCCAAATTCTCCAGCAGATCGGCGCTGCCGCATTGACTCGATACGCTGCGATTGCCGTGTTTGGCGACCGTCACACCACAACCGGCCACGACAAATGCCGTGGTGGTGGATATGTTGAAGGTGTTGGCCCCATCACCACCGGTGCCGCAGGTGTCCACCACCGTCTGCCCCGGCACCTCGATGCGTATGGCCTTGCGGCGCATCGCCTGAGCCGCGCCGGCGAGCTCTTCAAAAGTCTCGCCCTTCGTCGCCAGTGCGGCCATAAATGCGCCTACCTGGGAGTCGGTCACCTCCCCGGAGAAAATCAGGCGGATCATCTCCGACATCTCGGACTGCGTCAGGTTTTTTCTATCGATGATCTTTGTCAGATAGTCACGATACATTGGCCCTCCCCTTTCTAAAGGTTCCAGGATGCTTTGGCCCTAACCACTCATCGGTCGGAAATATTATGTTTGATTGACGAAATTCCGTAACAGTCGTTTCCCGACCGGTGTCATTATCGACTCCGGATGGAACTGGATCCCCTCGGTCGCCTGCGACTTATGCCTGATACCCATGATTTCGCCATCATCCGCCTCGGCAGTGACGACCAGGCAATCCGGTAGAGTCGCCTTCTCAACCGCCAGAGAATGGTAACGCATCGCCGAGAACGGGGATTTGATGCCCTTGAAAATCGACAACCCATCGGTAGTAACCGCAGATGTCTTGCCGTGCATCAGTCGTTTGGCGGATACGACCCTGCCCCCCATGGCCGCAGCTATTGACTGGTGACCGAGGCAGACGCCCAGGATCGGAATTTTGCCGGAAAATTTCGTGATCAGCGGCATTGAAATCCCGGCCGTCTCCGGTCGACCCGGCCCGGGAGATATGACGATTCCTGAAAGGGCCATCTCCTCCAGCTCATCAAGCGAGACGGCATCGTTGCGAAACACCATGACCTCCGATCCGATGACCTTCAAATATTGCACCAGGTTATAGGTAAAAGAATCATAGTTGTCGATGACGGCGATCATGATGAAACTCCTATTCTGCAGATCGGTTGAGCCGGTGAGCCCGCTGGCCCGTTTAGCCGGTTACGGCAGTTCCAACCACTGGTTAACTTCTAAGTGGGTTGAGCGGTTCACCGTTCTATGTTCAGGGTTGTAGAATCCTTTTCAGGTGCAACCTCAGGATGTTTGCTTTCAGTTGTGCTCTAAAAAACACCCTATGGGCCGTGTTGACTATCGCACCTCTTTGTAAGAATTGTTCTCATTTTCATTTAGATAGAACCATTGAACCTTGAACCCAGAACCCGGAAACGACTCGTTTAGGTTCTGCAAAGCAGCTCTAACGCCTTCTGGATGGCCATGGCCTTGTTGACCGTCTCCATGCGCTCGCGTTCAGGATCGGAATCGGCGACAATGCCGGCACCGGCCCGCACCGTCAGCCGACCGTTTTCGACGCAGGCCGTGCGGATCGTAATGGCCATGTCCATGTTGCCATTAAATGATACGTAGCCCACGGCACCCCCGTATGGTCCGCGGGGCTCTTCTTCGAGTTCGGAAATGATTTCCATCGCCCGCACCTTGGGTGCCCCTGAAAGGGTACCGGTCGGAAAGGCTGCCGGAATCAGATCCCAGACATCGCAATCGGCTCGCAAATCGCAACAGATGTTGGACACCAGGTGCATGACGTGGGAGTATCGTTCCACCACCATCAGATCGGTCACCTGGACGGTCCCGGTCTCGGCCACCCGTCCCAGGTCGTTGCGCCCCAGATCGACCAGCATGAGATGTTCGGCCCGCTCTTTATCGTCTTTAAGCAGCTCGTCGGCGAGATTTCGATCCTCCTGTTCGGAACTGCCCCTCGGCCGGGTGCCGGCGATCGGCCTGAGTGTAGCCACACTATTTTCCAGGCGCACCATGGTTTCCGGAGACGAACCAATCAGTGCCGTTCCATCGAGGTGGAGGAAAAAGAGATAGGGGGACGGGTTGATATAGCGCTGGGATCGATACAAGGAAAGCAGATCGGGTGCCGGCTGGCAAGTGAACAATTGCGATATCACGGCCTGAATGATGTCACCGGCTCGAATATACTCTTTGGTTTTTATCACCTTGCGCCGGAAGCTATCATCATCGATCACGGCCGCTAACCGGCAGCCCTTTTGCAGGACAGACGAACACTCTTCATTTACCGGTTGCTCGATACGGGCGACCAAATTTTCGATCCGCTCGAGGGCTGCCTTGTAGGCTGCGGCCCCATCAGGTTCGTCTTCCATGAAACAAAGGGCCACGATCATGAGGGTGTTGGAGATATTGTCGAAGATCAGTATCTCTTCCGGAACCATGAAATGCGCCAAGGGCTCTTTCTCCGACAGGTCATTGGGAATTTTTTCGAAAAAAGAGACCGCCTCGTAGGTCAAGTAGCCCACCAGGCCGCCCCAGAATCGAGGCAGTTCCGGAATGACCGCCGGTTGAAATTGTTTCATATAATTGCGCAGATATCCCATGGGGTCACCGTGGTGGGATTCATCACGCGTGGTCCCCTTTTGCTGGATCTCAACACGGTCTCTGAATATTTTGAGCTGGCTGCGAGAAGCGGTAGCGAGAAAACTAAACCGTCCCCAGCGCTCTCCGCCTTCGACACTTTCGAAGAGAAATGCAGGACCTGCGTTGGAATAAATCTTGCGCATGATCGTCACCGGTGTATCCATATCCGCCAGTATTTCGAGTCCCACCGGAACGACGTTCGCTGTTCGGGTAAGTTCGATAAAATTATCTTTTCCGGGAAACTGCCGCAGTCGCATCTGCCTCACCTTTCATGGAGAGTCACAAAGTTATGTACAAAAACAAAAGGGCCGGGGTTGCTCCCCGGCCCTTATATATTAAAAAACCGCGGGAGCTTTTGGGCTGCCCACGGTTTTGGTGCTATTTAATGTTTATTTGGCCTAATTCCTCCCGCTGGCGAGCCCAAGTATCATGGCCCACCACCACCAGCAGGTAAGATCGATTTCGGTTTGATTTATGGTCATTGGCATGTATTGCATGGAATCTCTACCCAAAATTTTCGTGGATGCTACCGGATACCGCCCCGGATTGTCAAGCGTTTTTTTCTCATATCAAAATCGAACTCAATGAGCTCTTTCGCTGGGGGCACAGGAGCGTTCCGGCGGAACAGCCATGGATACCGTCTGATCAAATGCCGTATTTAGTGATGGTCAGTTAAAGTATCGGTGACAATAGACTCGCAAACCGAACCGCCAGCCGGAAGTAAAATGGTGTCTCGGTGTAATCCTCCAATGTCGCCGTCCGGCTGCGGGCAAAATCATTCTGAAGCATATCATCGATTTGATCGATGAAGGCTCGATCATAATTGAGAAATGTCAGCTCAAAATTCAGGCGGAAAGACCGATTGTCCAGGTTGGCCGTTCCAACAGCGGCGCAGGTCGAATCCACCAAAAATACTTTCTGGTGCATGAACCCGGCTGTGAAACGGTAAAGCTGAATCCCGAGGGGAATGGTATTTTGGTAAAAGGCAAAGGACGCCAGATACACCACGCGGTGGTCCGGTTTTTCAGGAAGTAGAATTCGCACATCCACCCCCCTGAGCGCCGCCAGCTTCAAAGCCCCGATGATTTGGCTGTCGGGGACGAAATAAGGGCTCGCTATCCATATCCGCTCCCGGGCAGAGTTGATGGCATGCGTGAACATGAGTGCACAAGTATCAAAAGGATCGGCAGGGCCGGACGGAATGATAAGCGTTTCTTCAAAGCCACCATCCGATTTTGTCAATTGCCAATTGAGATCGGGCATGCGGGAGGTGGCCCAAAACCAATCCTGGATGAAACAAAATTGGACTTCCTGCACCACCGGCCCTGTCAGCTCGACATGGGTATCTCGCCAGGGGCCCAAGGTGGAATGCCCCGACACGTATTCATCGCCGACATTGTGCCCTCCCACATAGGCGGTTTTTCCATCCACGATGACAATCTTCCGATGATTTCGGAAGTTGAGCTGGAACTGGTTGGTTTTCCCCTGGGTGGTGTGAAACGCCGAAGTGAAAATTCCCGCTGCCTTCATTTCCCGGGTGTAGCTCGATGGCAGTTTGTGGCTGCCGATTTCATCATACAGAAAAAAGACTCTAACTTTTTCCCTGGCTTTGCTGATAAGCCGGGATTTCAGCTCCCGGCCTAAAGTGTCATCCTTGATGATGAAAAACTCAACCAGAACGTAATCTTTGGCAGTTTCAATACCATCGAAAATGCTTTGAAAGGTAACCTCACCGTCCACCAGCAACCGACTTTTGTTGAATCTCGTGATCGGCAAATCCACCAGTTTGCTGAGGGCGCCTTCCAATTTTGATCGGTCCTTAGGGACCAGGTCCTTTTCGACCGCCTCCTTATGGCATTCTTCAATCACTTGACGGGCCTTTTCATCCCTGAAGTGGCGTATGGTCGCATACCCTTTAAATTTGCTGCGGCCGAAAACGGCATATAGCGGAAGGGCCAACCAGGGAAAAGTCACCAGCGATATGCCCCAGGCAATGGCCCCCTGAGATGTCCGGGTATTCATCACCGCATGGACAGCCGTAAGGATGCCGAGGATCTCTACCAAGGTCACGGCGATGGCAATTATTGTGATAATCGATTCTGAGTTCACGAGTTTTATGCCTATCTAAGACGCCCTGCATGGTCTGAGGATTTGGCAGCAGAGGTTAGCACGCATTACCGGAATCAGTTTGGTAAAGGCACAGTGGTATTATTTTCGGAAGTGGGAACTCGCTTTGTCAAAGGCCTCGCTCAGCGCATTCCAAGTTTTCTCCGCGCCATCCTTCAGATCTTCCCAGGCGTTTTCACTGGCAACTTCGAGAGCACTGATTTTTTCTTTCATATCGTTGCGAATTATGGTGAACTCCCTCTGTTTCTCCTCAAATTTCTTGCGTGCCTCAGCACTTGCATGCTGGGCATTGGCTTCAAGGTTGTTGCGCTCGATGTTCCAGCGGTAGTTCAGGTCGTCGAATTTTTTCTTCAGCTGTTCCAAAAGGTCTTCTCTATTCACCGACATTTTCATCTCCTATCGTTAGTGGTGTTTGTATGAAGTATTCGAGAAAAGCTTTTTACCCCTTCCTCTCCAGATAAATTTAAATCTCCCAGGCGGCTCTGTTGGATGGGTTCCTATTGTCTCTCTTCACAAACGATATTCACGCGATTGCGATCCCGATCGAAGCCTCTGGGAACATTCTGCCCATTACCGAATGGCCCCATGCCGGATATCGGAAGTAAGGTATGTCCTGTCCTATTGTTTGCGGAATACCGCATGAGGAAGTGATAATTCAAAAAGGACTTGCAAGCCCAATTCAATGCAGTATATTTATTTAATAGTTTGTAATCATAACCAGGATATTTTGTAAAGAAACGTATAAGGATAGAATGTCCTAAAGTGATTGGCTTCCCGCCCAGGCGGGATTCAGATTTCAAGCTTCAAAGGTTATAAAATTTTGATATCTTTAACTTTCCACTTCATTGTTTGGATTGATAGCTGTAATCCATTGGGGGAAACATAGAATTCAACCCCATTGATGCAGAATACGATTGATAGAGACCAGTTATGGCACTTTAGCTGGGAACCGTGAACTTTCAACCGCTCAACCTATGAATAAATAATCTACGGAGGACATTCCATGCGAAAAAAGGTTCTCGTTTCGGCAGATGACTCGCGGCATTCGAAAAATGCGGTCCAATACGCCATTCAAGCATCAGCATTTATCCCTGATTTGCACTATGTCCTTTTTCATGTCCAACCGATGGTCTCATTGTTTTTACGTGATGAAGCCCAAAAGAACATCAGAACGAAAATTGAACTGGAAAAGCTTCAGAAAAGGAACAATGAATCCGCTCACAGGTTGCTCGATGAACTGCGTAACGAAATGGTGCGCCATGGCATCAATCAAGAACGGATCGAAATCGCCACGCGGCAAAGGAAATTGGGCCTGGCCAAAGACATTATCGAATACAGTCAGAAGAATCGCTATGACGCCATCGTTATTGGCCGCAGAGGATTGACCCGCCTGCAGGAAATGGTCATGGAGAGTGCCTCAGCCAATATTATCGAACATTCGCAGGTCACACCGGTTTGGCTTGTCGATGGCAACGTGACCGGCAGCAGATTGGTCATTGCCGTCGATGGATCCGAAGCTTCACTGCGCGCCATCGATCACCTCAGCTTCATGCTCTCCGGTAAACCAGATGCTCATTTGACACTTTTACATGTTTCCAGCAGAGCCCGCGATTATTGCGAAGTAGATTTCGGCGATGAACCCGGCGACGATTTGGAAGAAATTGTCGCCAGGGGGGATAAAGCCTGCATCGATCAGTTTTATGCCCATGCGTTGCAAAAATTCAAAGACAGCGGCATTTCAGACAAACAGATCGAAACGATCACCATAAAAGGTGGCAACACCGGAAAAGCTGTGTTGAAATATGCAGAAAAAGAGAACTGTGGTACTCTGGTGATCGGCCGGAGAGGCACTGAAAAAGCCTTTTTCATGGGCCGGGTATCGCGCTACATCATCAGCCGGGGTTCCGACTGCGCGATCTGGCTCGTTCCATGATGTACGGATGTTTATACATAATTTGAGTAACGGGTTAGAGCGTTTTTCGATAACCCCGGAACGGCTACCATCATAAATTTCGACTGGCAACATATGTCAGCATTTCACTCGTTGACAGCCAGCGGTTGCCGGGTCCCACCTGCACTTAGAATTCCTCATTCTTTCCGCATTTAACTCATTCCCAGGTTATTGGTGCCCACCATGATGGAATTCGCCTCGGAAGGAGGCGCCTTGACTTTATTGCAATCGTGCCAATGTTGACCCGAGTTTTTAAATGAACTGCCCCGCCGCGGAGCAGCGGGGTATCTGTAAAGGCAACGAAACACCGCAAGCGGCGGGGAATTAAACCCTCGTCCGCCTCTGGCGGATTAAATTTTAAAGGAGTTTTCAATGGAAAAAGTTGACAACGGATTGTTCGTAAGCGTTGATTACAAGGGGACATTGGATAGCGGCGAAATATTCGACACTAGTGAAGGTCGCCAACCTTTGGAGGTTGAAATGGGTTCCGGCAGCGTGCTGCCCGGTTTCGAATCCGCCCTCATGGACATGTCGCTCAATGAAACCAAAACCTTCACACTTTCTGCCGAAGACGCTTATGGCCAGAGAGATGACAGCCGGATGCATGAATTCCCCAGATCCGATATTCCCGAAGGGATGGCACCTGAAGTGGGCCAGGTATTGATGCTGAGCACGCCCCAGGGGCAACAGATGCCTGCCAAAGTTGACAGTATCGACGAGGAAAAAGTGACTTTCGACCTGAACCATCCCCTGGCCGGTCAGTCCTTGACTTTCAAGATCAAGGTGGTCGGCATCAGCGAAACCGCCACACAGCAACACGCTGGATGCGGCTCCCATTGCGCCGACGGAGGATGTAATTGCGGCGACTCGGGCCATTGCTGATACCCGCTGTTTAACAGTGTGTTGAAAAATGTCATGAGCGAGGGCAAGACAAGGCAAAATCCGGCGAAAAAGCGGAGTTTATGTGTGATAAGTGAGCATTTTGAAGAGGATACGCTATCAATAGACAAAAATACTCTGATAATCTGAATAGTTATTAGAACTTTTCAGATTTATCTTTTGAGAGAGAAAATCGAAGGAAAGCCCGGTCTCGGGGGCTTCGGATTTGTTTTCCAGCGGCAGTCCAAAGCGGAGGAAGCTATAAATAAGCAGGTGCTTTGCATATTCGAGATCCTGCCACGCCCTAAGATGTTTGGAATTCACAAGATTAGGAATTGTTCCGTTTAATTCACATGCCGTGCAAAGCGTTTTTCCGCTCGCCGCCGGGACAAGCCAATTACAGGCACCATAATCATGGTTTTTACAGTAGCGGTAGAATGTGTCGGGATACGCGAGAGCCTGCCAAGTTTCTCCCTTCTCGACAAGGGTGCTCAGAACATTATGACGGCTTAAGTAACCCAGTGAAGATCCACATTTTTCACAAACAGTATTTTCAAAGAAAATGGGCTGAAAACATTTATTGCACTGAAAAACCTTCATATTTCTTTCTAACTCTGCTTTTCAGTTGCCGCAAGCCGTTTTAATCTGAGGAGCCATGTCAGGCCGCATACCGGAGCACTGCGAAGTAATGGCAGGCGGTTCCGGCCATTACAAACAAATGCCAGATGAAGTGCCCGTAACGTAAACGCGAATCTACCGCGAAGAAAAACACACCTGCAGTGTAAACAATACCGCCTGCCAATATCCATAGGATGCCAGATAATGGGATACGCAAAAACAACGGACGGATTGCAATCAGAATGAGCCACCCCATGAGTAAATAATGGCCGGTAGAGACGATGGGATGGGACATCCTGTTTAAAGCCTTCAGCGTAACTCCGGCTATGGCAAGAACCCAGATGAGCCCGAGGAGCGTCCAGCCCCAGGCGCCTTTAAGCACTCCGAGTGTGAAAGGCGTATACGTCCCAGCGATGAGGAGATAAATCGCAGAGTGATCAATGATTCGAAATATCCGCTTGGACTTTCCTATCGGCAGAGCGTGATAAAGGGTGGAAGCAAGATACAGCAAGACCACGGTCACGGCAAAGAGACTCGTACCGACAATAAATCCGTGGTCACCGAAACGTGCGGCGTTCATGATTACAAACGGCGCTAAGGCAAGCGCCACTATCAACCCTACAGCATGGCTGACGCTGTTCGCGATTTCCTCTTGGCGCGATTGCTCACGCTTATGTGCGACTGAGCATATGCTCACGGCATTCCATCCAAAAGCCTGTCTGAATATAACAACACGTCATGCATAACGAATTTCAAAAATACACGGAGCGATATCAAAATATCGATTAAGCGTACGATCACCAAAATAATGGATAGGCAGAAGCTTTGTTGCCTGGCCTGAAGGATTGTTAATTCTTCCACGCCTCATTGTTTTTGCTGACAGCAATGATGCTACCTTGTAAATGAACACCATTAAACCGCTTTAAGGCACGTCGGACACTATTTTCACCCTCCATTTCGATCAGAGCAATTCCCCTGCTCTCCTGCGAATACCTGCCTCTGGCGATTGCAACCCAGGTAACCTTCCCTGCCATGGAAAATAGGCGCCTCAATTCAGCTTCATCGGTTTCCTTCGATAAATTATTAATGTACAATTTTGTCTTCACGTAATATCCTTTTAAATGCCGTCATCCGATTCCGGTTATAGTGGTTGTCCAAAAAGCGTTCCGGTGTGCGGACGTTTTTTTCAACAACCCCTTATACCACCCTTCCGTGTTTCGGAATTTATTATTGAAAAGCGGTATAAACTTCTCAAGTGTGAGTTCTGAATTGATGGGGAAAACCAAAGTCCGATAAAGAAGTATAGAGGTCGGAGACCTTCAAAAGTTAAAAAGGGAGCGCCGACTTGAGAGTGGAGATTTAAACCGTCTTTAGGTTGGTTTTAGATTGGAATTTGGCCGGGTTTGATCATTAGAGTTAACTGATCGTTCGTCTTGGTCCATTTGAAACTGCTATCCTGGAAGGCGCTGAAATGTAAGCACACGCTTGCTTCCGCTTTTAACTTTGATCAAGCGGAAGCTTCGATGTGGATTAAACCATTGAACTATTCCTCACATCATAATTTTCATGTTCATTTCCTAAAGTTTTTAGGGAGGATTATGATGACGGAATAAAAAAACCACCTCTTATTGATAATGTATGGTGGTCAAGCCCTACATTGCAAAATGTTTCGTAATCCTACCATAACGTCAAATGAATCCGGCAAAGAATTTTTCGACGTGTAAACTACTTAAAAGTATGCCTGTTCTGTTTACATGTCAACAGAACAATATACAGGCAATTGAATATATTTATGATTTCCAATTGAAGATCCGGATCGGATGATGCTCAACCAAGAGTATAGGCTGATAGTTCCAATTTTTACTATCAGCGAAGGTCGTTAGTGGATCGCCCGACAGCTCATTTATTCTTATCTTTTTTTTGCTTTCGTTTCTCTTTCAGTGTTTTGCCCTTTTTTTGTTCTTCTCGTTTGCCTTTATCTCTTTTTCCTTTGTCGCCCATCCGCTTCTCCTTCCTTTTCGAAATACTTTATTTAACCTAATTTGAGCGATTGTCGAGTTTGCCGCAAATACAAGGAAGATGCCGTTCCGTCCCGTCGCTGGCGGGATCAGCTATGCGGGACAGCATATGACGCCGCAGATGCGGCAAGATCGGCAATCCCGATGGGTTTCAAATTTTAAAATCAAACGATAATAGAATTCCTTATAAATAAAGCAGTCCCCCCTTCATTTAAAATTTGAAACGCTCACTTTAGGTTTCAATCTCCCGGATTAATCTTGTGAAGTTTGCGTGCGCCAATCTTGAAATCACTAGCTTACCGCATGCATACAGTTAAGCAAATCGTCGACTGCAACGGTTGCTATACCGGAATTGATATCGGACATGGCGTAGGGAATGACCAACTCGTTGTTATGAATTATCGCCCCGCATGAATAAACAACGTTGGGAACATATCCCTCGCGCTCTTTTTCATGCGGAGCAAGCAACGGCTCATCCAACCGGGCGATGATTTTTGTTGGTTTTTCAAGATCAAGCAGTATGGCGCCGATGCAATACTTGCGCATAGGCCCGACGCCATGGGTAAGCACAATCCAGCCTTCATTGGTTTCGAGGGGTGAACCACAGTTGCCGATTTGAATGAATTCCCATGGGTATTCAGGCTCCTGGATGATTTGGGATTCTTGCCAGAAATGAATATTGTCTGAGAACATGATTTGATTGTTTTCACCATCCTGGCGCGAGAGCATGGCATAGCGGCCGCCAATTTTGCGCGGGAAAAGCGCCATGCCCTTGTCTTGTACGGCTTTGCCGTTGAGGGTTAAAATGTTGAATTTGATGAAATCCTTTGTTTCGATCAACTGCGGTAAAATAGCGCCGTTATAAGCGGTATAGGTCGCATAATATGTGACTTCCTGCCCGTTATTGTAAAATTGAACGAACCGGGCATCTTCTATGCCCCTGCTTTCATTTTTCGAAACGGGGAAGATCACCCGTTCAGATACACGATGATCGGCGTGGAAACTCACTTCATAATTTGAATTTGCAAGCCAGCACATGGCCTTGAAGGTTCTGTTTTGTTGTGCTTCAGAAAATTGCGGTTTTGCGCGAAGTTTCCCAATTTTTTCTATTAATTCATTATAGGT
This sequence comes from uncultured delta proteobacterium, assembly GCA_963848135.1. GTDB lineage: Bacteria > Desulfobacterota > Desulfobacteria > Desulfobacterales > SG8-13 > JARFQH01. The sequence continues at coordinate 161,389 of CAWKCK010000001.1, read as the reverse complement.
AAAATCTTCCGGCAACTGATTAAGGATGTGGGCGGTTATCTCATTGCTGGCCCCCATTTCGTTCAGCTTGAGCCGGAAAGGATTGCGTTTGTAAACCGAGTCTAAATGGAGATCCGGCGTTTCCACAAATTCACTGATCGGGTCGAAATTGAACGTATTGTGCCGGTCGAGGACGCCGCTGCGAAATACAATTGACGAAAGATGGCCTTCCCCCGTTGCCCGCAAACTCATGATAAAGCGTAAGCTGCCTTTTTTCAGCTGGCTCTGATCAGGATGGGGAACGAGGGAAGGGTTGAAAAGAGCGGCCGATTCAATAGAGTACTCCTTTGTAAAGTAGGCTCCGATGAGGGCCCTTTGAACATCGCTGAGTTTTATATCCCGTGGAAGATACTTCTTCACCGCATTCAGGTGCCGCTCAAAAACGTGCCCGATGTCTTCGTGCCTTCCGGAAAAGTCAATCATTACTTGCGCAATTAAATTTTCAGCCGCCGTGTTTGGCAAGCTCATTATCCGCTCAATTATTTTGGGGATGCGATACCTGTCATCGGGAAGATGAAGCCGGGTGATTACCCGAGAGGTATCCCCTACGATCTTAATTGCTTTTCTTTTAACTTTCAGCTTTGGACGCCTTTTAGAGAGCATATCATTGTATCCTTAGTGTCGATTGATCTTGAATACGTTGCATCGCAAGTCTGTTCAGCAGGGCAGATCTTCAATTCAAGCCTATCCTCGACGTTGACTTTCGGGCCTGCCATCATCCGGCAATGAACCATCTACAGCGGCGGCCGGGAAACCGAAAGGCAGAGCGCTACCAATTCATCAATGACGGCCGTACCAGCGCACATGACCGTATCCGCGCCACCCCAGTAAATTTTTACCGTACCGTCGTCTTCCGGAACAGCGCCGCAGGTAAAGACAACATTGGGGACATAGCCACTGACCTCCCAAGGGTCCTCAGGCTGCAATATCCACTGATCGGAAACGCCGATGATGTTCGCCGGATCATCAAGGTCATGCAGCGCCGCGCCGAGTCGATACACTGTTCCGGACATGGTTTTAAAAACGCCGTGGTAAATATGAAGCCAGCCCTTGTCGGTTTTAAATGGCGGTGCGCCGGGCCCGATTTTCATTTCATCCCAGTGGTAGGTCACCGGCTTCATAATCACCCGGGAATCGCCCCAGTGAATCAGGTCGTGAGAATAGGAAATCCAGATCGACCAGGGTGAAATTTCCGAATGCGGACGGTCCAAACGAGCATACCGACCGCCGAACTTCTCAGGGAAAATGACCACGTTGCGAAAGTCGGCTTGAGTGATCAACGCAATGCGTTCAACTTTTTCAAAATTCCGGGTGCGCGCCAGGGCAATCCGCACCCCGTGACGGGAATAGGCGCTGTAGGTCAACAGGTACTCTCCCTCTACCGGGCAAATTCTGAGATCCTCGACCCCGAACGCCTCATATTCCGCAAATATGCCGTCCGCTGACGGCAATAGAAAAGGTCGGGGATGAACAGTGAAGGAAAAACCGTCCTCGCTGTCGGCCCGGCCGATGATGGAGCGCCCATTCAGCAAATGTGACCTGAAAAGCATGATGTAGCGGTCTTTATGTTTGACGATGCCCGCATTGTGAACTGTCGCTACGGGATAGGGCACGTCATTTCGTGTCAGAACGGGGTTATTTTTGAAACGTTTAATAATTGGATTGTGAGTTATCATGAACGTCTGTCCTACAAGATCATCCAAAGATGCTGCTTTGGGTGTAATCAAGTGCCTTTTCAAATCTTCGGAGTGTACTATGGCTTGTTTGAAAAGTCTCGATATTGTTCGAGTTCAAGGAAGGCGAAAATGATAAACTTCTGAATACATTAAGTATCTATAGGATTAGCATTTAAAGCCCGAGGCAGAAATCGGACGAAAGAGGGGGTTTCAAACGGGCTACGAGGCCATTTCAAGTATCGTTTCATAGGCGTTTACATAGGCATCAATCATGCGATCGATTGTGAAATGCCGCGTAACTCGACGGCGGCAATAGGCGCGGTCAATCTCTTCAATCCGCGCGACAGTCTCAATGGCCTCTTCCACGTTGTCGACCAAGAAACCACTTTTACCGTTTTCGATAAGTTCAGGCATGCTGCCCCTATCAAAAGCGATCACGGGCGTACCGCAGGCCATGGATTCGATAACGGACAGGCCGAAAGGCTCATCAAACTGTATTGGGTGCAATAGCGCGCAGGCTTTTCCGAGCAGCCGGTTGCGCTCAGCAGGCCCGACGCTGCCGATATAAACCACCTTGTCGTTGTCTATGTAAGGGACGACATATTGATCGTAGTAAGCCTGGTCCTGAATGATGCCCGCCAATATCAACTTCTTACTGCAGGCCCTGGCGATGTTCAAGGCTTCCCGGGTCCCCTTGTCCTGGTGAATGCGCCCGAAAAAAAGCAGGTAATCGTCCGGGGCAGGCTGAAAATTAAACTGCTCGATATCGATGCCGTGATGGATGGTTTTGATATAATCGAGATCCGGCGACCGATCGGCATCGCTGATGGAAACATAGAACGCTTTGCCATTGTATTTCTTGTAAACCGGCAGAATCCCGGGCGATGAAAAGCCATGAATAGTCGTCACAACCGGGGTAGTGGTCAAGCCGGTATACGTCAGCGGTAGGAAATCAAAATGGTTGTGGATTATGTCGTATGCATCGGCATGCTCAAAGAGTTCTGAAATATGCAGGCACTCCCAAACTTTTGGTATGAGAGAGCGGTCTTCTTCATAGCCCCGCGGGCAAACGGCATGCAGCCTGCCGCTGGTTTGCGAATCCGCAGTTGCAAACAAGGTGACGTCATGACCGCGTGATACCAATCCCTCGGTCAAAAGTGACGCCACACTCTCCCAAGGGCCGTAGTGACGTGGTGGTGTGCGCCAGGCTATGGGCGAGAGCATGGCAATGTGCATAGCTGATCCTTTGGTTCAATTTATTTCGTCCCTGATCCTAATCGGTTTTCGGTGACGACGGCTGGTTTAAAACCTCGTCGGCATAGAGCTTTTGCAATGTCATCAGCGAAAGCAGCCAAGCAAGGGAGGACTCGGCACCTTCGTTCTGGTTGATGCCGTCGGCCATCAATCCATCTCGACAGCCGCCGGTCTTGGGATCATAGAGCGGCATATTCAGGTCATTGTGTCCGAGATACCAATTGAAACACATGACGGCGTCGTCGAACCAAGATTTATCCCGGGTGATCTTAAAGGCTTTCACACAAGCTTCGACCATGCCATTGGCTTCAATGGGCTGCTGGTCGAAACGGGCTCTGGGGCCGCCTCGTTCATACCATCCGTTGCAGCCGATGGGCACAAAGTGATTGTCTTCGGTTTGGATGGCAAGCAGCCACTTGAGGGACAGGAGTCCCATATCGATCATATCGTTGCGTTGCATCCGCTGGCCTGACAGCAGCAGGGCATGGGGCAGTTTCCCGTTGGCATAGTTTAGAGCGTTCTCAAGCCAGGGCCAACCGTCTGCTGCATTGTTTTTAAACTGATCGAAAAGCCTGTCGGCAAGAATTCCTCGGATCCTGCGCACTTCACTGTCGCCGGAAAATTTATCCAGGTAAGAATCCATGCCCACCAGACAAAAAGCGATGGCGCGAGGTGAATGGAAATTCTCTGCTGCTCGAAGTGCCTTGTTGAAAAGGGTCGTGCTCATTGCAAGATGCCCGGGATCATCAAGAAAAGCCACTGCTTTGCCAAGGCACCAGAGCGCTCTGCCATGCGAATCCTCCGACCCGATTTCCTCCAACCACTGCCGCGAATAGGTCATAAAATTGCGAAAGCGCCCCTCTTTTTCATTGAAGGCATACAGAAGGAATCCGAGATAATGACCGCTGAGATAATTAAGCCCCCAACCGTTTGTCGGCAGGTATTTTTGACCCATGGCGGCAACCAGCAGCGCTCTGGCATTATCATCGGTGCAGTATCCATGGGTGCGATCGGGGATGGTATAGTTGGCATGTTGTAACATACCGGTATCATCGGTAAATGCTTTCAGGTGGTCGAGCTTAATCTCCGGGAGTTCGAAATTCGTGATGGCCTTGATGTCTTCGACATAGGAATGTCGGGGACGGGGGTTCCGGGTGCGGTTTTGCCGCACATCACTGAAAACCTTCAGGTATTTTCGGGATACCTCCTTCCAAACCGCCTCGCGACTGAATGTATAGGCTTTTTTGCGCATGGCGTGCCTTTCGACATCGTTGTTCAGAAGTTCGATAATTTGCTCCGCCATGGCATCCGGATTGCGGAAGGGCACAAGCCGGCCCCGGCCTTCGGCAAGCATCTCGGTGGCATACCAGTACGGGGTTGAAATAACGGCTTTGCCTGTGCCCATGGCATAGGCAAGGGCCCCGGACGTAATCTGGGCTTCTTCAAGATAAGGGGTGACATAGATATCGGCAATGCCAAGAAACTCACATAACTCTGTGAGTTCAACAAAACGATTTTGGAAAATGACATGCGCGCCGATATCGAGTTTACGCACGAGCTGCTGCAGCATGATTCGATATGCATCCCCATGCAATTTCAAAATATGCGGATGTGTCGCGCCCAGGATAATATAAGCCACATCTGGGTGTTTTTTGATGACCGCCGGAAGCGCCTGCAATACATTCTCAATGCCCTTGTTTGGGGAAAGCAAGCCGAATGTGAGTAGTACCTTTTTGCCTTCCACGCCGAACTTGTCTTTGTAGTAGCTGGGATCAATAAATGGCGTATCTGGAATGCCGTGATGGATAAAGGTAATTTTTTCCTCTGGTACGGCATAGATATCTTTGAGGAAGTCACATGCCTTGCGGCTCATCACAACCAATTTGTCGGACAGATCGGAAAGCTTGCACATGACGGCACGATATTCCGGCGCAGGGTCTTTCAAGACCGTGTGTAATGTCGTTACCACCGGCATGCGCAGATCACCCAATAGTTTCAGAAGATGGCTGCCGGCCGGTCCGCCGAAAAGACCGTATTCATGCTGCACGCAAACAATATCCGTCTGACTGATATTTAGAAATTGAGACGCGATGTTGTAGTCGCTCAATTTGTTCTGGTTGATCTCAAAGCGCACTTTTTCAGGATAGGCATATCCCTCGGGTTTGTCGTTTATGGCCACCACCCAATTGTAAATATCGGGGGCTTCCGCCGATAAGCCTTCAACCAGATCCGTGGTGAAAGTTGCAATGCCGCACTGGCGCGGCAGATAGTCGCCGATGACGGCGATCGAGTCGATTCCCTCATAATATTTAATAACAGATGTCATAACCGCACCCTTTTTTCTGATCAATTGGTTTGGCTTTATCTTTTAATTCCATGCCACCAATCTATTCTTTTTTTCGTTCTAAAATCTTTCAATAACGTAAACTACGAACACTTCATCAATTAGTCCCAAGAACCCAAGTTTTCCATAGATCTCTACTCGCTCACAATCATCGGAATGACACCTGTAGCTCTATTCGACCTGATATTTTGTTTTTTCTTTTCATTCTCCTCAGTCTCAGTAATGGCAGGTATCCAGACCCGCACGATTGTTCCTTCGTGTCGCTGGGACTCAACAGTAATCCGGCCGCCATGGTTGCTCACGATGCCGTATGCCGCGGCCATACCCAGTCCACGACCCTGAAATTTGGTCGTAAAAAACGGTTCAAATACTTTGCGTCTCGTTTCTTCGTCCATACCCTTTCCATTATCTTCCAGCGTCAGGCATACGTAAGGTCCAATCATCAATTCGGGAAAGTCCTTTACATTATTTTTGGTTACCTCTTCATTTCTGCAAGATATTCGAACGCATCCCTCCTTCTCCAAGGCCTCCGATGCGTTGGACATTATAGCCAGCAAAACCATTTGCAGCTGAATCAAGTCGGCTCTGGTTTTCAGAACATCATCAGGCAAATCGGTCTTTATATTGACAATGGGATTAAGGCCAGAGGTGAGCAGCGGCAGTGTATCTCTAACGAAATCACTCAATGAAATCGTTTCGACCTGGTATTTACCTCCCCTGGCATAAGCGAGTAACTGACGTGTGAGTTGGGTCATTCGAAGCGCCGATTTTTTCATCGATTCTAGATACCATGAAACGTTCTCTTTATCGGGTACATCCATCTCAAGCAGATCAAGCGTTCCGGTGATCACAACCAGGGCATTGTTAAACTGATGGGCAATGCCACCGGCCAAGGTGATGATTGCTTCCATTTTCCGGGCTTGCTGAAATTGGGATTCAAGTTTCGATTGAGCTTCCTCTGCCTGTTTCCGCTTCGTAATGTCGCGGATATTGCATTGAATGACCCGGCTGTTGTCGACCCAATACGCATTGCTGACAAACTCTACGTCAATTCGGCTTCCGTCTTTGGCCTCGAGCGGTAAATGCTCGTAGCGAATATAGCCTTTATCTTGTAGTTCCTGAAAAGCGGACAGGCTTGCCCGGATATCCCTGAACGGACCGATTTCATACAGTCTTTTTCCTATGAAGTATTCGTGAGAATAGCCCAGCATCTCTTCTATAAATGGATTGACATCGGTAATCTGCCCCGTTTCGGCGTCGAGTAACAATATTCCATCCCGGGCTGTTTCAAAAAGTCGCCGGTACCGAGTTTCTGACTCTCGCAATGATTTATAAACTCGCGCGGCGGACGCACCAAACTCCGTATGGATCTTATTCTCTCTGTTCTTCATGTTAACCTCCCGGACGTTGTGCTGTTTGACAAACGTTGGCACAAAGATCAAGACTGAAGTGAATCGATGCCTTCAATCCAAAGCCGTTGAGGATCTCCTGACGGCGCTCATCCTCGCCGGAACGTATACATTGAAAACGTGATGGAGCGTTTGCATCATTCCAGCGGCAATTCAAAGGCTGCCTTATGGAATATATAATTCACGTATTCTGCGGTAGTGATGACCGTATATGGCAAGGGTAACGGCTAATGGGAGAAGCGCAGGCTTGCGGATCAGTGTCCAGAGCAATAGGTTCCAAAACTGGAACCGTTCCTTTCCCAAAATACCAAGTCTAAAGCCGGAGTGGAAGAACGCCAGGAACCGATGAAAATCTATGGGTATAGTGATGTCCGGTGCTTTGAATTCTTTCAGAAAATTCCTTACCCGACGGTAGAAGTTATGGGGTGAATAGATCTGTTTCATAATCGATCGATACCCGTCCAAAAGCATGTCCAGACCCATTTTAGGAATTATATTGGTTGTTCCATCGACATTGTCTCCGGAAAAAGTTTGCATCACCCGGTTTTCCATTTGAAGTCGTTCAAAGAGTCGTGTGCCCGGCGCTGCCTGGAGAATCCCCACCATTGCAGTAACGATTCCACTTTTCTGAATGAAATCGATCTGCCGCTGGAAGATTGATGGTGTATCGCTGTCGAAACCGACGATGAAACCACCCATAACCTGTATTCCAGCACGGTGAATCGTTTTGACATCTTTAAGAAGATCCCGGTTTTTGTTCTGGGTTTTCTGGCACTCTGCAAGACTGCCCTCATCAGGCGACTCAATGCCGATAAAAACGCAATCGAAGCCGGCCTTGGTCATCATATCCAAGAGCTCAAGATCGTCGGCCAGATTAATGGAGGCTTCCGTAAAAAAAACACATCCTTTTTTATCTTTTCGCCATTCGATCAGGGCAGGCAACAACTGTGTTTTAAGATAGCGCTTATTGCCGATAAAATTGTCGTCAACGAAAAAAATATTACCGCGCCACCCGGCATCATAAATAGGATCCAGTTCTGAAATGACCTGCTGGGGTGTTTTCATCCGTGCCCGATGACCGAAGAGAACCGTCACATTACAAAAATCGCAGTTGAACGGGCATCCCCTGGAAAACTGAATGCTCATGGACGCGTATTTCTTCATGCGTATCAGACCCCAAGAGGGTAAAGGGGTTTGATGAAGATCGCAGAAACCGGATGCCCTGTAGATCTTTTTCGGTCGGCCATTTTTCAAATCTTCAAGAAAAGGTGGCAGGGTAAGTTCGGCTTCGTCCAGGACGAGATGATCCACCTCCTCAAACTCGTCCGGTTCGGCACTAAATAGCGGCCCGCCCGCGATGACTTTCAATCCGATCTGCTTGCAGCGCCCGATGATTTGTTTCGCCGAGGCCCGTTGAACCGCCATTCCCCCGATAAAGGCCATATCGGCCCAGGATAGGTCGTCATCGGTAAGCCGGTCCACGTTCACATCTACGAGACGCTTTTGAAATTGTTCCGGCAGCATGGCCGCGACAGTGAGCAGGCCAAGCGGCGGGAATGCCGCTTTCTTTCCGATAAAACGTATGGCGTACGAAAAAGACCAAAACGTATCCGGAAACTTCGGGTAGATGAAGAGAACGTTCATATTATGAGACTCCTTACTTCTGACTAACACCTGCCAAAATGACTACACGATAGAATCGATCCAACCGGGCCTGACGTTGCCAAGCCATTATTTTTAGGACATTCGAGAATATGAAAAAGGAAAAGCTGGTCTTGCGTTTCGTTCATTTCTTTAATGACCCATTAAACGAATAGTTTTTTTCTGAATTACTCAGCCAACCCCTTTTGCCCCAGCGATAATTCACTTCAATGGAATCTCCACGAACGATACCGCGCCATTTAATATTGCCTTTTTTTGGATTGACGGTCTCGGCATCGAAATAAATCTCATCCTCTCCTGCCTTGGCTGTATACAATCCTTCATTAAAGCCTCTTTGTGCGTATATGGCCGAGTGAAATTTACCGTCCAGAAATCTCAGTTCGTCTTCTTTAACCGCTCTCTTGTGTTTCTCTCTTGATTGCCCGACAAAAACTTTACCGTCGAGAAGACCTTCCTGGGCGATGACATCCGTCAGGCTCAACAGAAACACAAGACTAAGGATGAGAAGAAATAATCGACATATTTTAAACATGATTGCCATGTAACACTCACCTTAACTTTTAAATGAATAGGCGCTGTGGACTATAGTAATAAAAAAACCGGCAATTTTATTTATCTCATAGATAACGATCTTTCCTGCGGTATCGATGTAATAGGAAGTCCGGAGTCCGGAATTCCCGGTATACTGCATAATTACGTTCTTCTCCGATTTAGTTGGAGTATATTGATGCGAAGCTTATGCATGAATCATAGCGTTTTTAAATTGGCCGCCCGCTCACTTCGCTCGCTCGACAGACGCTGACGGACACAGACTTTTGCCTCCGCGACCTGCGGAGGCAAAACAAGCAGTCGCTACGCGAGGCCATCCGCTTTTTTGCCTGAAAGGCATGCCCCTTTTACCCGGGCAAGTCGCCCGGGTAAAAAGGGTTTGTCTGCGTTATGTCTGCGTGCGTCTGCGGTTAATTTATATATTTATTTTAATAAGATATGAATATTGCACCCGCAAAAACCACCAACTTTTTTGGAGATGATCCTAATTTTTTAACTCCTAACCCCATTAATGGCCTCCATTCCTTCTGATTGGGAGATCGTGTGAATTTGAATTTTCGGTGGTTTCCCTAACAGGGTTTTTGTGCCCAACAAAACGCCGAATCGATGTGACCTTATGTGACGATCCAGATCTTCACGGGTTTTCCACTCCTGCAAAAGGATGTAACTGTTCTTGTCTTCGATATCGCAAAAGACGGCATGGCTCAGGCAACCCTTTTCCTTTTCCGTCAACCCGATCATGGAGATGAGTGTTTGCGTAAGCTCCAACTGCTTTTCCGGCAGCACGGTCATGCTAATTCTTATGATGATCATTACGGTCACCTCACTGCAATGCCAACCTCATTCGATTAATCGATGATTTCGAGCACTGTTCTTTTTTTTGTCTTAGCCGAAACAGCATTTAATATGGTCCGCAGTGCGCCGGCAGTTCGGCCCTTCTTGCCGATAACCTTTCCAATATCTGTCTTGGCAACTTTAAGTTCCAGTATCGACGTATGCGCGCCATCCAATTTTCGCGGATGGGCACTAAATAGTGGGTAAACCTAAGCAAAAACATATAGAGCAATAGTGGGCTAACTCGAGCATTCTGAACACATGTGCGCATTCATTCATACTTTGTACTTAATCAAACTTCATGCCAGAGATGGCATGCACGTCATTATCTATGCATCATATTGATTTATATGGAGAATTGGTAAAAAACAGCGACAAGAGAGTTGCCAGGCGACGCAGGAGAAGGGTCATATTTGACCAATGGTGATATATAACCCTATTTTGTGGTCTCTTCGGCGAGGTATGGATGGGACAGGAGAAATAAATGTCTTGAAGACATACGATGGTCAGCCAGCGAGATTGGGACCTAAAGTAAGCGTTTCAAATTTTAAATGGAGGGGGAACGGCTTTATTTATAGGGAATTCTATCAAAGTTTGATTTTTAAAATTTGAAACCCCTCGGGATTACCGATCTTTATCTGCCTCTGGATGGTTGCCGCATCTACGGCGTCATATGCCATCCCGCATAGCCGATCCCGCCAGCGGCGGGACGGAACGACATCTTCCTTGTAGCTGCGGCAACCTCGACAATCGCTCAAATTAGGTGGGAATAAAAATTATGGTTTCCTGATACCGAGCTTTCGCATGCGAGCGCGCAAAGTGCTGCGGTTGAGCCCAAGTATCTCGGCCGCCCCGTTTTTTCCGCTCACTTTCCAATGGGTCTTTTCAAGTATCCGGACAATATAGTCGCGCTCGACTGCAGCCAAAGGTTTTTGGCTTATACTTTCATCCTTGAACGGCTTCTTGAGTTCATCAACCAGGTGCAGTTTCGGCCCCGAAGAATTGATAACCCCCCGCTCAAGGACGTTTTCCAACTCACGAACATTGCCAGGCCAGTGATAATTTTGCAGGGCATTCATTACGCGTTCCGGAATGATTTCAATGGACTTTCCCATCCGTTTGGATATTTTTTGGACGTAAAAATTCACAAGCAGCGATATATCTTCCATGCGTTCCCTGAGTGGCGGCATGGTAATCGGAAAAATATTCAGCCGGTACCAGAGATCGTCACGGAATCGGCCCTTGCTGACTTCCTCTTCAAGATTGCGATTGGTAGCGGCAATAATTCTAACATCGACTTTTATCGTCTCAGAGCTGCCCAGGCGTTCAAACTCGCCGGTCTCTATCACCTGGAGCAACTTGGGTTGCAATTCCAACGGCAGTTCGCCAATCTCATCCAAAAACAGGGTCGCACCGTTGGCTATTTCAAATCGCCCCATCCGCCTGGAATGAGCTCCGGTGAAAGCCCCTTTCTCATGGCCGAACAACTCGCTTTCAATAATGTTAGAGGGCAGTGCCGCACAATTCATTTTAACCAACGCGCGATCCTTACGCAGGCTCAAGCCGTGAATCGCTCGCGCCACCAGCTCCTTGCCGGTACCGGTTTCACCGAGAACCAGGACATTGGTATCAATGCCGGCAATTTGTTCAACTTTGAAAAACACGTAATTGATTGCATCACTTTGACCGATGATGTTCTCATGGTTGTATTCCAGTTTGATTTCTTCCTGAAGATAGGCCCGCTCAGCTTCAAGTTGGTCTTTTAATTTCTTTATCTCAAAAAAGGCGGTTTCAGCCAGATGCTTGCTTTTTACCGCCTCGTCCTTCGCTACTTTGAGTTCTATCGTTCGTTTTTCAACAAGTTCCTCAAGATGTCTTTTATAATTTTCACGTTCAGTCACATCCTCGATGGCCAGCAGGATCAGCTGGGTTTGGTTACCCGCTCTGTAGATCCGCCTGGCATTCAGATGCATAATCTTTCGGCCGATCGTTGCAAAGTTATGTTCCACCTCAAAGTCATGAAATTTTGTGTTCTGAGGAAGGATGTCTTCCAGTAATTCTCGAAGCTTAGGGATGTCCCATTGCCGGTTGCCAAGATCGTATATTAAAGTTCCCTCGGTCGCATCAGGTTTGACGTTGAAAGTCTGGTAGAAAGACGGGTTGGCTTTTACAACCTTCAAATCAGGATCGAGCACCAATATCGGTTCACGAACTGAGCCCAATATCTTATTTATAATTTCTATAGAGGCTTTTTGCATTTACAAATCTCGCGTTATCCTTCTCGACATCCGTTTTGTTTTTTATCCGGATGAGCCCCCAGGTCACCTTTTCCAGTTAACATGCCCATTCTTGGTAGGTACAAGCTCCGCGGGTAGCCCTTTCAAGCAAGTGCAGGCCCCCGCAATGGATGGCAAGGCTCGTATGACGGAATCAAATAAGCGTGACCCGGTACACCCCCAGGGGATCCCTGACATGGACGAACGGCATGGGGATACTGCGCTGGAGTAGCTCCACTTTTGGGTCGGTTGCAGGTGCTGGACGATGGATAGGGCCGTGCCGCTGCTTTCCGGTCATAGCTTATAAATCCATATCACATATTTCTTTTTAAAAAAATAACCCGATGCCATGCTCTTATACGATGGATAATATATGGATATGATTAATTTTCGGTTGCCTTTATGATTCCAAGTCCTTTTTCTTGCGGTCAAATTCTTCCTTGTCGATTTCACCTTTTGCATAACGCTTCTTCAAGATATCTAAAGGTGTTTCAATGATTGGGCTGTCGGAGATTTTTGATTTTGAGACCTGAAGCAGGAAATAAATACCTGCACCGACTAAAACCAGAATGATAAACCACATAAATCCTCCACCATAACCGTATCCCATCATATGGCCCCAGTTGCCCATAGGGCTGTTAGGACCTTGAGCACAAGCAAAAAATGCGAGTATTAAAATCATTATTAATATAGAGAATATTCTTTTTAGTACCATCGCCCTTATCTCCTTAACTTATTGAATCGAAAACTTTCTTTAACTTATTTTCGATTGTAGAGGCTCTCTCTCCTCAAAGGCCGTTCTGACGATAACGGGGTCAGTAGATTTATTTTTCCCCCAACGATTCCATCGGGTTATTCGCATCGATGTGGCCTGGGGACGGCTCTTGCTCTTTGGTCTCGTCGGTTTCTCCCGATTCGAGACGTAGTAACTGCGCATCGATATCCACAAGCAACTTCTCCTGGACAGCCTGACTGAAGTGTCCGCGGTGAAAGGCATCGATTACCACGCCCTTTTCCACCAGCAGCAAATGCCGCCGTGCCCATTGTACTTCCTCTGCGTGAAGTTGCTGTTTCTCGAGATGTAGCTCATCCAGAGCTGCACTAGCGCGCTTGACTTTTCGCTCATATTCGCGGCGGAGACTGGCGAGCACATCGGGATTGGCGAAATGGACGTGTGACATTACGGTCGATCTCCTCCAGGGCGGAGCGGGCTGCTTGCAACTTACCGCGCGTCAACGCGTACGCGGCGCGTTCTCCGTGCCCGCGCACAATGCCCAGCCATCGCAGCAGAGGCGACATCGACAACCCGTGGACAAGGATCGAAAGAATAACGACCCCAAAGGTCATCGAAACCAGCAACTCCCGATGCGGAAAATCCTTTGGGAGACTGAGGACCAACACCATGGGCAATCCGCCGCGCAACCCGCCCCAGATCAGGATCACGCTCCACGCCCAGGGGATTCGTTCCCGCGTCCTGCGCAGCAGCGACGAGGCGCCGAAGATGATCAATGCCCTGCAGCCTGTGACCACAAGATAGGCGACCAGTATCACTTGCCAGGAGTCCAGTAACGCCTGAAAGTGCACTTCCAGACCGATCAGAAGGAAGACGATGGAGTTGAGAGCGAAGGCGACGTATTCCCAAAACGTCTCCACGGTGATCCGGGTCGATGGCGACATGCCGATACGGGCGCCATAGTTTCCGCAAAGCATACCCGCCGATACGGTTGCAATCACTCCGGAGTAATGAAAGTGCTCGGCGGCCAGGAACGAACCGTACGCCGCAATCGTCGTCAGCGTGATCTCTATCATCGGATCATCCACCTGCTTGATGACTTGAGAAACGGCCAGACCGACTCCCGCCCCAATGAGCGCGCCAATTCCGACGATCCTGATGAAATCGAGGGCCAATCCACCGGCCGTCACCACCGTTCCCGTCACGAGCGCAAGACTGAGCGTAAAGAATACGATTGCGACGCCGTCGTTTAAGAGGCTCTCGCTATTGAGCAACACAGATAGACGTTTCGGAACCCCGAGGCTATTGAAGATCGCGACCACGGCGATGGGGTCGGTGGCGGAGATAATCGCACCAAACACCAGCGCGTGTTTCCAGGTAAAATCCTGCACGAAATGAAGCCCGTTGGCGACCGGTGTCAAAATCACGGCCGTCAGCGCGATCGCCACCACCACGCCGGGCAGGGCCAAAGAATTAATTGTGAGGCGGTTCCGCCAGAATTGTTTGAACTCGATGTGAAACGCGGCATCGAAGAGCAATCCCGGAAGGAACACATTGAACAGCAGTGCCTTCGTCAGGTGGGGTGCTTCGAAGGCATGCAGCAGCCCCAGCACAAGGCCGGTGAAGACCAAGGCCACTGTGTACGGAACAGCCAGGCGCTGCACCGCGATCGCCACGGCCGTGGCCACAACGAACAGCAAGATTAAGATGGTTTCCGTTTCCATTCCGATATGTTATCTCAGTCCACCATCGGATAAAGGGAGACACGCCCGACGGCGACCTTCCACACCGCGACATGGATGGGCGGATCGGTGAGCGGCACCTTGACGACGCGTTGCCGTCCATCCTTGTCCATCACCTTGGAAATAGGGGCGGCCTCGCGATTGATGGACTCGACGATGTTCTCCTGCCAGCCGTCATCCCGGATCTGTTGCCGGAAATAGCCCTCCGGATACATAAACCCCACAGCGACCAGCGGGAGGCATAAGTCGCTGCATTCTTTTAGGTAATCTCCCGCCAAAAAGCCCAGCCCCCCGGCATAAAAGGGTAAGGAGCAATGCAGACCGTATTCGGCGGAAAAGTACGCCACTGCATACTTGTGATCCCGGGAAACGGGCCCCAGCAGGCGGCATTCTTTTTGTTGCATGTAGGTATTGAACACATCCAGCACAGCGTCATATTGACGCAGGTAGTCGGCATCGGCGGCGGCCTTTTCCAGAAGTTCGGGGGGTAACTCCCTGAGCATCTTGTCGGAGTTGTGACCGCTTTCCTTCCAGGCCTGTCGGTCGAGTGTCTTGAAGAGCATTCGTGCGCCTGGATTCCAGCTCCACCATAGATTTTCCGCCAGCTCCTCCAAGCCGGCAAGACGTTCCGGTAAATGGGGAAACAGAGGCTGCACGGGATTCAATTTTTCCATATTTAATACTCTCCCAAGTGTAAGGTCGCAATGCCGGGTCTGAATTCGGACAACATTATTTCGCATTGCCCCCACCCGGTCAAACGGCTGTCCTCAGCGCTTTTGTTATTTAGGTGCACCGGGTTTTAACCAAAACCGAGCCCTGTATCGAAAGCTTGAGTAAAACACGGAGCTCTCAAAGCGGGTCGTCGGAAAACCCAGCTTTAAGTCAACAGTCGTCGCCAGGCTCCATTCGGGAGAGAATAAACCCGTCTATTTAACAATCAGATCATTCCTGCAAACACATCAACCAGTGCGGTAAGGGTTCAAATAATTACACTCGCTTTCGTCCCTGAATAACCTGGATCAGCATCACGATGATGGCGATGACCAGCAGAGCATGAATGACGCCGCCATGCGTGTAACCGGTCATCAATCCGAGTCCCTACAAAACTAGAAGGATCATAAATATGGTCCAAAGCATGTTCGACTCCTTTCTAACGCCACCAAAATCTTTTTATTTGAACTTTGAGGCCGCATCGTGATAGGCGGTCTTGATTTCAGCCCAGGCTTTTTCCGTGCCTGTTTTGACAGCTTCCCAGGCCTCATCGCCGGCGGTCTTCAACTCCTGCAACTTCGTTTTGGCTTTATCCCGTTTGTTCTCCAGGGCCTCTATGGTCTTGTAGTAATCGACCTTCGCGTCGGCCTTGGCATTCTCCGCCCTGGCCTTGAACAGAGCGATCTGCGCGTTCCATTCCTTCAACTGTGCATCGAGTTTTTCTTCGTAAGCTTTTCTTTTGTCCTCCATGATAACCTCCATGATTGAAACGTTTTGCCTCCCATCAGCTTTTTTTCTTTCCCACGACCAGAAGCACGATGCCGCCCACGAGAAAATACCACTCACGATCGGTGCAAGCAGAAGTATTTCCGCCTTCTCAGTCGACATCTGGTTTGGACCGACTTGGTTTAGTTCATGGCTTTCTTCAGGCTGAAGGATTCTCCACCCTTGAATGCCTCGGACAGGCACCACAGAGTATTAACACCAATGTCTTCAGGATTTGTCGAACTCGGCCGCAGCCTTTTTATAAGCGTTACCCAAGTCATCCATGGCCGCATCGATACCTGATTTTAGTTGCTCCCACGCTTTTCCGCTGGAAGAACTCAGCTCCTTCAACTTTTCAGACACCTCATCCCGTTTTTTACGCAATTCCGTCAACTGTTGTTCAGCTTTTGTCTTCGCATCCCCTCCCAGCTTTTCCGCCTCTGCCTGTAGTTGATCAATTTTGTTTTTGTATTCGGTGAGTTTGGTATCCGTCTGTTCGCGAAAGGCTTGCATCTGCTCCTGGGTGTAGGCCTTGGTTGCGTCATAAGCTTCCTTGGCCTCCTTTTTGACATCTTCCTTTGAGACAGTAGCGGGCTTGCTCTGGGTTTGTTCCTTCTCACCGCAACCCGGCAAGGCCCCCACGGCCAGCAACAGCAATATTGTCAGTAACCCTCTTAAAAACAATCCGCTTTTCATTTGAAAAGCCTCCTCTTCTGTGGTGCTTGTTTTGCTCCGTTATGTTTACTTCCCTACGACCTTCTTGATCTCGCCGACCTTTTCTTGAACCTTACCGTCTAAATTTTCGTCTTTGCCTTCGGTTTCCAAGTCGCGATCGCCGGTTATTTTCCCGGCAACCTCCTTGATCTTACCCTTCATTTGGTGCATCTTGCCCGTCGCGTTGTCTTTTGTGCTTGATTTCATGGTATATCTCCTGCTGGTTTCTTTTTGACTACATTTTATTTTGTTTTTTAACGTGGTTTTTTCAAGGCATCTCTTGTTTTGTTTCTTCATCGATGATTAATTCACCTTTTCACGTTTCGATTCGGACATCATCTTTCTGAGCTCATCTCCCTGCACACTTTCCTTCTGCGAAAGGAGGTGGGCCAAATCATCAAGGACAGGTCGCCACTCCGAGAGGATATTACGCACGCGTTGATGGGCTTCCTCGACAAACCGTGTGACCTCTTCGTCTATTTGGGCGGCTTTGGCTTCACTGTAATTTTTACCGGGAGCAAAACTTTCCGGCAGAAACATCGGCTGCCGAGGGCGCTCATAGGCTACCAGTCCCAGCCGATCACTCATGCCATATTCCGTAACCATGGACCGGGCAATGTCGGTAGCCCGCTGTAAGTCGTTTTGGGCACCGGTGGAGATTTCTTCGAAAACCAGCTCCTCCGCCACCCTGCCGCCTAAAAGAACGGCCAGCCGGTCCAGCAGCTCCGAACGCGTCATTAAATAACGGTCCTCCGTGGGCTGCTGTTGGGTATATCCGAGAGCCGCAATCCCTCGCGGGATAACGGAAATCTTATGCACCGGGTCGGCATGCTCAACAGACTCGGCCACAATCGCATGTCCGGACTCATGAAAAGCGACAATTTCTTTCTCCTGCGGATTCATCACCCGGTTCTTTTTCTGAAGACCCGCAACCACACGGTCGATCGCCTCGTCGAAATCGACCAACTCCACCATTTCTTTATCATTTCGAGCAGCCAACAGCGCGGCCTCATTGATAATGTTGGCCAGGTCTGCTCCCACGAAGCCCGGGGTGCGGCCGGCGATCATACGGAGATCGACTTCGGGACCTAACACCACATTCTTGGAGTGAATTTTCAAAATGGCTTCACGGCCATTGATATCCGGCCGGTCTACCAGAACCTGCCGATCAAACCTTCCCGGGCGTAACAAGGCCGGGTCCAGGATTTCCGGCCGATTAGTGGCGGCCATGATGATGACCCCTTTATTTGTCTCGAACCCATCCATCTCCACCAGGAGCTGGTTAAGCGTCTGCTCGCGTTCATCATGCCCACCCATGACATTCATTCCCCGGGCCTTCCCCAGCGCGTCCAGTTCATCGATAAAGATGATGCAGGGTGCTTGGGCAGCGGCCTGAGCGAAAAGATCGCGAACGCGGGCCGCTCCCACACCGACGAACATCTCCACAAACTCGGAACCGCTGATGCTGAAGAAAGGCACTTTGGCCTCCCCGGCCACGGCCCTGGCCAGAAGAGTTTTGCCGGTCCCCGGCGGGCCGACCAAAAGCACCCCTTTGGGAATCCTGCCCCCCAGTTTCTGGAATTTTCCCGGATTGCTTAAAAATTCAACGACCTCCTGGAGCTCTTCCGTGGCTTCATCGATGCCGGCTGCATCGGCGAAGGTGACCTTCGTTTCACTTTCGGCGAAGATCTTGGCTTTGCTCTTGCTGAACGACATGACTCCCATCCCCGGTCCCATCTTCTTCATCGCGAAGCGCCAGATCAGGAAAAAGATGCCAATGGGGATAACCCAGGATAGAATCATGCTCAACAATTGACTCTCGAAGTATCCCGAATAGTTAATTTTGTTTTCATCCAGCTCTTTCACCAGACCGGGATCATTCACGCGAACCGTGGTGAACTTCTGCCCTGGTTCTCCTTTAAGCATTCCGCTAATAGATTCAGGACCGATGGTCAATTTAACAACGTTGCCTTGGGCCACATATTGTTTAAACTGGCTGTAAGGAATCGTCTCCACTTTACCGGAAAAAAAATATTGTTGCATGTAAGATAATGCCATAAAAGCAATCAGAACATACCAGATGCTGAAGTGAGCTTTGGGAGGCAAGGCATTTTTATCAGGTGACTTCTTTTGACCGAATAGGGCTCTTAGGCGATCCATAAAATTTTCCTGTGGGTTGTTTTCTCCGCTTTTCGACATATGCCCGCTCCTTCGTGCTTGACGGCTTTAACGGCCGAGTATTTTCGGTCGGATCAGCGCTTCTCGCAGAAATGCAGTGTATAATTTCAACTTTGATGCCTATTTACCAATTGCCGTTCTCGGCAAAGCAAATTCAGTTGCCGACGCGTCCCGCCATTTTCTTCTCAAGGCGATTCACGAACATCATGAAAAATAGCTTCCCAGGTTTTTCATGGCCTTCACAATATCGTCGATCGCCTCGTGCATTCCCTCGCTGTATGAGCCGTTCTCTAACGTTCCTTTCTTATCTATATTTTCCTGAACTTTAGACCTGAGCCTTTTCAAGCTCTGCGCGTGCTTTTCAAACTGGATGCGATGCTCTTCTTGCATGTCTTTGATGGCATCGGTATTGATTTGTTTGATAAGCTCATCAGCCTCAGCCAGCAACTGGCCAATATCCTTGGGTACGGATGTTTCTTTCATGATGCCTCCCGATAAAGTCGATTTTCACGTTTATTCCGTAATTTAAAACGAGGGCTACTTATTCGTCTTAGCTGAAACGTCCGAAATATTAACGATCTTCGAACTCAAAGCACTCAAAGTTCATGCCGAATTTCCTGCATTCGGTTTTATAACAGCATCATGCTGATTTAATTGATAAATATAATTAGAAAGACGAGGTTAGGCAGGGTAGAGACGGTTAGTGCAATTGGTCATATATAGCCAATGGTCATATTTGACCAATTTTGAAACGTAACTATCGCTGGTTTACTGTTGAATAAGGGGGAATATAGGAAGTGGATATTTCAATTACATCCTGCCGGTAACATCTGGCTTTGGCGCATAGAAAAATTATTTTTAATGCGTTTCAAAGCCCATGCTTTCAGAATTTTAGGATTATACCGCTTTTCAAAAATAAATTCCGAAATAAGGATGGGCGGTATAAATGGTTGGTCATAAAAACGTTCGAATAACAGAACGTTTTTATGACCAACCAATATATAAAGGCTTCATCAGTATTGGGAATTTTTGAAAGGTAAAGTTTCTTGCGGGATTCTTGATCGTTGTAAACTCAATCTAATGGGTATCGTCAATGATTGAGGCCCAGAACAGCTTTTCGTTAGTAACGCCCCTTGCCGCGCCTATTGCCCTCTCCACCCCTATCGTCACCGCGACGATCTTCAGTGTGAGGCCGAGCCTCATTGACGGTAATCGTCCTCCCTTTAAAAGCCTGCCCATTTAATGCTGAAATTGCGGGCTGAGCTTTAGTCTGCTCAGGCATTTCCACGAATCCAAAACCTTTTGATCGACCACTTCGTTCATCCTTGATAACAGTTGCCGAAGCGACCAGACCGAACGCCTCGAAAGTGTTTCGCAAGTCTCCTTCGGTGACATTATAGGATAGGTTGCCAATGAAAATCTTCACTTTACCCCCCTGATCCATCGTGCGAAGTTATGCGTGTGCCAATCTTAAACCTAAAGTGAGCGTTTCAAATTTTAAATAGATGGGGAACTGCATTATATTTAAGGAATTCTATCATAGTTTGATTTTAAAATTTGAAACTCTTGGGATTGCCGGTCTTGCCGCATCTGCGGCGTCATATGCCGTCCCGCATAGCTGACTATAGCGGAACGACATCTTCCTTGTAGCTGCGGCAACCTCGACAATCGCTCAAATTAGGTTAAAATCAACTAATCTAACGCGCGCCTACAGGTAGGCTGTCTTGTCTGAATATTTTATCATTAAATCAAGGTAGGCGGGGCCCTAAAAACTTCCGCGCTGGAAACCGATAGTTCAAATACTGATGTCGAACTATTCTGCCATATTGTTTTTAAGGTCATAAATCTGGTCATCCGCACTCATTTGGGATAGCGTTTCCATGCATTTCGTGTTGAGCTCCATCGCTCTTATGTTACTTTCCGCTTCGTTATAACAGCGAAATTCAGGCGCATTGCCGGATGGTCGCAGATGGATGACTTCCTGATTAGCAAAGGTCAGGCGGATGCCATCTGTCCTGTCGATCGAATTGAGTTTTCCGCACTGATCGCCAAAAACAGATTCTATCCTTTCTTTGTCCTCTTTAAACCTTTCAGTAGTAAAAAACTTGAGGATAGCTTCACTCTTTTCGGCTGGGAAATTCTTAAGTTTGTCGCTGGCGGTATACCGTTGAGGCAGGGAGATAACAAGGTCAGATATTGTTTTACCCTCTTTTTTTGACATAGCTAAAATGCTCAACAGAACGATGACGGCATCACGCGTCGGCAATGCTTTCAAAATGCGATCATCTTTTTTAATGTCAGACTGGATTAGAAATCCGCCATTAGCCTCGTAACCGACGACGGATTTATTTCCCTCTTCGGTTGCTTCGATCATTCCTGAAATGACATAGGGTGACCCTATACGTGTTCTTCGTATATCAGAAAAATATCCGCATTTCTCAAGTGCTGTATTGCAACTGATTGGCGCAACTACCGCGTTCGCACCCAGATATTTGGCACATAATATACCGGCGATATCCCCACGTAACCAGTTCCCTTTCTCGTCAGCGACAAGGGGACGATCACTGTCGCCATCAGTTGAGATAATTGAATCGAAGTTATATTCACGGGCCCAGGTTTTGGCCAGTTGTGTATCTTCCGGTCGAACCGCTTCCGTATCGACTGGAATGAACGCATCCGACCGGTTCAGCGCTATTGTTTCAGCACCGAGTTTGGAAACAATCTTTACGAGTAGGTCCCGCCCCACGGCCGAGTGTTGATAAACGCCGATTTTCAAACCATCCAAACATCCGCTGGGAAAAAAATTAAGGTAGCGTTTGATGTACATTTCCTGGGCGGCTTCTGTAACATGGCCCTGTCCAATGAGTGGGTTTACAAAATTACCTGATCGGTCAAACAAGGAATCATCGACCACTACGACTTGTTTCCGAATTTCGGCTTCATCATTTTTAAGTATTTCGCCCTCTATTTTGTTGAATTTAATACCGTTTCGGTCATCCGGTATATGGCTACCGGTTACCATGATTGCGGGTATCTGCTTGGTTATCCCGTATAAAGCGATTGCCGGTGATGGAATTTTACCGCAAAGGATAGTCTTGAAGCCATTATCCTCTGCAGACCTCCGGATTGACTCCATTATTCGATCTGTGCTGGACCTATAATCTCCGGCGATTGCCACTTCCATATTATTTCTTTGATATTCGGTATTTGATATCAAGTATTTTAAGAATCCCGCTGTATAAACATAACAAACGAAGTCAGTCATGGCTTCGGCTAAGCCTCTCGCGCCGCTGGTGCCAAATGTCACACCGCTTGATATCATTAAATCTTGAACTCTAATCTCCATCAACTAATCCTTTCACTCAGATATCATTCCACATTTTCATCAGTCTCATTGGAGACTATCCATTGATTCTTTGGCGCACGTTTTAGATCTTTAACCTCTCTGTTCAGTTCATCATTAATCTTCATCAGACTTATTGTGCGCCTCGTGTGGCGGTTTTTAGCAAATTTTTGTTTCTTGTCAGACTCAATTTCTTTATGCACATGTTCCAGAACTTCTATCTCTAAATTTTCATTGGACTTTTTCGTGATTTCCAATTCTTCATAGAGTCGTTTATAGTGCCCTATGCGGGACGTATTTTACACCGTAGATGCGGTGAAATTGGAAATCCCATTGGGTTTTATATTTTCGAAATCCCGATGGGCAGAATTCCTCATTTTTATTGTTGATTTTCATATTTCAAAATATGAACCGCTCATTTCCTAAAATCCACCGATACAGTTATTTTTGTCTGGGTCGAGGACCTTTGTGAATGATGAAAGTAGAAATTCACACCAAACAAAAAGGCATCCCCTCAATATTAGAAGGAATGCCCTTTTTACTAAGAAAAATAAATTAAATCACAGTGACATTTGCAGCGGACGGACCTTTTTGTCCGTTCTCTACGTCAAATGTAACTTGGTCGCCTTCATTGAGGGACTTGAAACCGGAAGAATTGATTGCTGAATGATGCACAAACACATCCGCTCCGTTTTCCTGCTCGATGAATCCGAAACCTTTGCGGTCGTTAAACCACTTAACAGTTCCATTGATCATGATAACATCCTCCTTTCCTGATTATTTCAATGTCGCAAACTGGAGGGTGCCACGATGACAAATGGACTGATCCTGCAGAAAGAAACCGTCCCGTTGATTAACCAGGACTTGATTGATTAGACACATGATAACCTTTATTTGGAAGAAAGCAAGCTAATTAATTGTTATATTTAAAAATATTAAGAATACGTACATAAACGTGCAAAAACGAAGTGTTACAAAAACAATTTTTCAAAATATATTCCGCAATACAGAAGGGTGTCACCGGTAGTTGTAGAAATAAACGTTCGAATAACGGAACGTTTATTTGAAAACCGCTATAAAAACAGGTGAACCAAATATAAAAAAATGTTTGACCTCCTGCACATAACAAGATACGTGAATATAATATATAATAATTTATAAATTATTATATATTACATTATACACTATAATTTCATTATGTTAGTCGGTTAAGAATGAAGTTTAAAAAGGTCACATATCACGTTCAGATTGCCGACATGCTCAGAGATATGATCATGACAGGCAAACTCAAAGAAGGCGACAAGGTCAACGAGAATGAGCTGTGCGAAACCATGGGCATCAGCAAAACACCCTTGCGTGAAGCGCTCCGGGTCTTGAGCGTAGAGGGCCTTATCCGGCTGGTTCCCAATCGAGGCGCTTTCGTAACCAAGCCAACCTTTGAAGAAATTTCCGAAATGTTCGACGTGATGAGCCTGCTGGAAGGTTTCTGCGCCCGCGAAGCCTGCGAGAAAATGACGCCCAAAGATTTTGCCCGTCTCGAAAAGTTGCATGCCAAACTCGAAGAAAATTTCGAGCGACGCGACCAGGAAGAATATATCCGCATCAACAATCAATACCATTCGTTTGTGCAAGAAATTGCCGGCAACCGCACACTTAATCAGATTGTCGACGGCCTTCGGAAAAAAATACTGCTCTACCGGTTTCAGTCTTTGAACCTGCCGGCGCGGTTCGAGTGCTCCATTCGCGAGCATCGTGATTTGTTGGAAGCATTTCGTCAACGCGATCATTCCAGGGCCGAATCATTGATGCGGGAGCACTTGCAGACCCAAGCCCAGGCGCTGGGAACATTGGTCGCGCAATCCAAAACAGCATCTTGAAAATCCACACATTGTTCGGATCGACCCACGACTATGCCATATCGGTAACCAGCAACCTTCAACCAAAGGGGGATAAAATGCATGCGAAAAGAATCGTACTATGGATCTTTTTTATCGGTGTTCGTTGCGATGATGGTTTTCACACCAGGAATCGCCGACGCGGGTTCGATGACACTGAAGGTTTCGCATCAGTTTGCTGCCGGTGATGTTCGAGACCAAATGGCGCGCGTTTTCGGCGACAAGGTCACTGAAAAGACCAACGGCGAAATCAAATTCCGCTACTATCCCGCCAAATCACTGTATAAACCCAAAGAACAGTGGGATGCCCTGCGAAAAGGGGCTCTGGATATGTCGGTATTTCCTCTTGACTATGCTTCCGGTAAGGTTCCGCAATTATCCATTACGCTCATGCCGTGCGCAGTCACCAGCGTTGCACAGGGCATGACCTGGCGCAACAAACCGATCGGCAAAAAAGTGGAAACGCTGATGGAGGAAAACGGCGTCAAAAACCTCGTGTGGGCCTGGTTTGACGGCGGCATCGGAAGCAAAATCAGACAGATTCAGCTGCCCGCCGACGTCAAGGGGACAAAGTTAAGGGCGGCCGGCAAGAAGTTCGAATTCATGCTGCGCGAGGCCGGGGCATCAATTACAAGCATGCCCTCATCCGAGACGTATCATGCATTGTCCACCGGTGTACTGGACACCATGCTGACGTCTTCGGCCTCCTTCGTCTCCTACCGACTCTATGAGGTGCTGAGTTACATCAATGCACCCCGGGATTATTCCATCTGGTACATGGCCGAGAACCTGATTGTCAGTCAAAAGACCTGGGAACGCCTCACGCCGGAGCAGCAAAAAGTCTTTCTGGAAGTGGCCGAATGGATGAATGCCAATTGGGTTGTTCCTAACTTTAAAACCCTGGTCGATACACTGATTGCTGATTATACCAAAGCCGGTGTCCAGATTCATTACATGACCAAGCCGGAATTCGATCAATGGCTCGCGTTTGCCCAACAGACCGCATGGAAAGAGTTTGCAAATTCCGTGGATGGGGGCCAGGAATATCTCGATCTGGCCCTGGATGCCATGAAATAGCGTTCTTAAGGAAAGAGCGGCTTCAGGCATTACCCGTCAAGGGACGGCCGTTTCGACAACAGGCCCGGGTATTTTGGGCGCCGTATCGTTATCGGAGCATGAAATACCCGGGCAGGCTCGAACCGCCTTCAGGTATCGCGGTATGGGCCGTGCCGCTTGAGGCTGGCATTAGCCGCTATCGAATGGGCGGCTGAACAATCAGCTCTCCAACCCTCGGATGGTGACCATGAAAACACTTTTTCGAATTTTTGTCCGCATCACCGACGGCCTGACCTACATCACCGGGTGGGTGGCCGCATTGTGCCTTGTCGCGGCGGCCTTAATCGTAACCGAAGCCGTCATTGTCCGCAAGCTGTTGGGAGTGTCCACCATCTGGCAAATCGAGGCATCGGTATTCTTGCTGATCTTCACGGTTTTCGTGGGCGCCCCGTTCGTACAGAAGAATGAACACCACCTCAATGTGGATCTGGTGATCATCCACCTCTCGCCCCGAACACGTGAGATCACGCTGATCGTTGTTTCGATTTTCACGTGCATTCTTACCGCCATTCTGGCCTGGTATGCCTGGCCCATGTGGTGGGAAACAGTCATCAATAACGAGCACTCCGAATCGCTATGGGGTCCGCCGCTCTGGATTCCGTTTTTGTTTCTCCCGCTGGGTATGACCCTGTTGTTTCTGCAATATATCGTTTATATCTGGCGTAAAATCGAGCGGCTGCGGCAAGGCGATATCGATGCGCAAGCAGTGCCAACGGAACTTGCGGATGTGAAGATTGGGGAGGAAGCGACCCCATCGGAATGACTTCCTATCATTTGAACTGAAAGGCAAAGTATGAACGAATACATACTGGCCATCCTTCTATTTGGAAGCGCGTTTGGTCTGCTCATTTCCGGAATTCCCATCTGGGCCGGATTGGCGGGCATATCAGTGATCTTTATTTTTATTTTCTCCCCTCACCTGCTATCGACCATACCCTACGTGCTTCACGGCAGTATGGACAGCTTTGCCCTCTTGGCGATTCCGCTTTTTATTCTGTTGAGTGCACCCATTGCCGCGTCCAACGCCAGCAAGGATCTCTACGAAACGCTCCACAAATGGCTCCATAAGATCCCAGGCGGCCTTGGCATTGCCAATATGGTCGGCTGCGGAATTTTTGCCGCCCTGTGCGGATCGAGCCCGGCTACCGCCGCGGCCATTGGCGGTATCGGTATTCCGGAGATGCGGCGGCGGGGCTACTCGGCAGCCCTGGCCACCGGCCTGATCGCCCATGCCGGTACGTTCGGCATTTTAATTCCACCGAGCGTAACCATGATCCTTTACGGGGTTGCTACCGAGACATCGATCGGCAAATGCTTTATCGCCGGTGTCATCCCGGGTATTCTCCTGGTTGTACTCAGCTGCGCCTGGCTTGGCATCGTGTTTTTTTACCGCAAGATTGTGCCTGCCCAGCGGGGATCGACGTACTTTTTGGAAATAGAAACCGTTGACGAGAAATTCGCCTGGGCCGATAGATTTGCATCCTTGATCAAGGTGTTGCCGTTTGTACTGATCATCATCGGCATCATGGGGTCACTTTACGGCGGATGGGCCACTCCGAGTGAAGCCGGGGGCCTGGGCGCGGTCCTGTCGCTGTTTTTTGTGATGACCATCTACAAGATCTACCGCCCGCAACAACTCTGGCAAATTTTTATCAAGGCGCTGAATGAGAGCAGCATGATCTTGATGATCATGGCCGCAGCCCTGGTATTCGCCTGGGTGTCATCTGACCTGTATGCGACCCAGGCCCTGGGTGAACTGATATTGCAACTGCCCCTGGGCAAATGGGGGATCATCGTGGTGATCAATATCCTGTTGCTCATTTTGGGCTGCTTCATTCCGCCGGCGGCTGTTATTTTAATGGTCGCTCCTTTGCTGCTACCGATTATCCAGGGACTCGGATTCGATCCCATCTGGTTTGCGGTCATCATGACCGTCAATTTGGAAATCGGCCTGGTCACTCCCCCGGTGGGATTGAACCTTTATGTCGTTAAAAATATCGCTCCGGACGTGCCCATGTCCAAGGTACTGTTGGGGGTGATCCCGTTTGTGATTATTGACCTGCTGGTGATCGTCTTGTTGTGCATCTGGCCGGAACTGGCATTGTGGTTGCCGAACAAAATGATCGGCTAACCCGGATGAGTTCGTGATTCGTGTGCGGATCACAGGCCCTATTGCAGATGGAGCATAGCATGAAAGCAGAATCCATAAACCATTGGCTCGAAACTGTGGTCTCCGAACATGGCTCCAAGACCGCTCTGACGTTTCTGCGCAATGGCGAGGCTGAAACCGAAATGACCTTTGCCCAGTTGCTACGCGACGTGAAGCAGTTCGCCACAACGCTTCTGGATCGCGGTGTGGCAAAAGGTGACCGGGTCATTCTCTTTATCCCAAAATCTATAATTGCCATTGTTGCCCATTTTGCCATCCAATCCATCGGCGCGATGGCCGTGCCGCTGAATCCCGGTTTCAAGAAAAATGAGATGGCATACCTGCTCGGGGACGCTGAAGCCAAATTGATCATCGTCGAGCCGGAAAAAAGGGCCTTGGTCCAAGACATCGACCCCAACGCGCAGTTGCTGGAGATATCCACCGCGCAGCCCTATCAGGACATGGAATTTTTCCGGTCGGCAGCTGAAATCTTGCCGGCTATCGACATCGGTCCGGACGATCCGGGCCTGGTTATTTACACCTCCGGAACCACCGGCAACCCTAAAGGCGCAGTCCTGACCCACAGAAATCTGGTCTACGATGCCCGCAATGTCATTCGCATCTGGGAAATCACGGCCGCTGATGTGCTGTGTCATGCGCTGCCCCTGTTCCATGTGCACGGTTTGTGCTTTGCATTACACACGGCCTTACTCAGCGGCGCCCATGTCCGCTTGCTCGATCAGTTCAAACCGGAAATCGTGGTGTCTGAACTGTCCCGCAACACCGGTAATGCTGTCAGCTCGGTGTTCATGGCTGTACCGGCCATGTACACGAAGCTGATGGATTTCATTGGCGACCGACAGCTGGATTTCAGCCACATGCGGCTGTTCACCTCAGGCTCGGCGCCGCTGCTGGTTAAGGAATTCGAGCGCATTAACAAGATTTTTGGACGGGAACCCGTCGAACGCGAAGGGATGTCCGAAACCGGTATGAATTTTTCCAACCCACTAACCGGTAAGCGCATCCCTGGATCCATCGGATTACCCCTTCCCGGGCTGCAAGTCAGGATTGTCGATCCTGAATCGTTTGTCGATGTCGCTCCAGGCGAAGTCGGTGAGCTCTGGTTGAAAAGCGATGCCATCTCCCCAGGCTATTGGCGCAAACCCCAGGAGACAGCCGACACCTTCAAAGACGGATGGTTTCGTACCGGGGATTTAGGTAAAATAGATGCCACAGGGTACTATTACCTAACCGATCGAATTAAACACATCATTATCTCCGGCGGCGAAAACGTTTCGGCCAAAGAAGTAGAGACGGTTATCAACCAGCTCGATGGAGTCAATGAATCCGTAGTGGTTGGTAAACTAGATGAAAAATGGGGCGAAAGGGTGGTAGCAGCCGTGACGCTCAAACCGGAAGTCGAGATGACCGAAGCCGATATCAAGGCCTATTGCAAGGTGCATCTACACGATTGGAAATGCCCCAAGGAAATTATTTTCTTGAACAAAATCCCACGCAACACAATGGGCAAGATGCTCAAAGAGGAAGTAAAAAAGATATTTCTGGAATAATTATTTCACAACCCTTATTTTGTATGTCTTTCGAAGTGTATTCCACAACCCTTTTACAATGAAAGCCGTCGCATCATCGGGATTCATGAATGTGATACCGGATATTCGTCGGCAATCGTTCAGCAGGTCTTCATTTCCTGACCAGAGTCCGAACTGGTTTCGGATGAATGCGCCAAACGTGAAATGCAGATAGCTCAACTCACTTTCATCTCGCTTTGCCAGTGCCGCCTTGGCCTTTAATGGCATATTGGCAATCAATCGCTTTACGGCCTCATCGACTGTTTGGGGCATGCCTTCGCCTCGCAAGGCAACGACATCGTCCTCGGCGATAATTAAATAGTATACCGTATCGAGCAGGTCGAATACCGCCTTGTAAATTTTAGGGTCTTTACTGGCCCTTGGACCAGCCACATTCAAAGTTTCGATTTGGCGATCATTTATCCACGCGTTAATCTGTTGCGCGGCCTGGAAGGCGGGGTTCCGGTCCAGGTCGATGTGAAGATTGGGTTTGCCGTGCAATACGGCCATCTCCATTGTGTACTTTGATCCACCGGTCAATATGCCGTGAGATATGATGAGAGTGCCATCGGAATCTATCACGTTCTTCTCAGTCCGCTTCGGATAGCCCTTAGTAAACATTTCCGTAAGATGGTATTTATCTGGTATCGGGCCATCTTCAGCCAACCGTCCGATGGGTACCCAACCACCATGAAGGATATCTTTATCAATGGCAAAATCGAGTGCCGCCCGGTCGGCACCTGTTTGCCCACCAGATATGATTCTTTTGATCATTGCTGTCTGCTCATGTAATCAGTTTGGATCTGTTTCAACTTGGTGTAATACTCATCTGACGAAAAAATGCCTTTATCTATCATCAGCTGTGTAATGGTATCCAAATGGATCGAGGTGGATACCAGGAGATCTCTGAACGCGACGATATCTGAGGGATCAGGTTTCTGTGCCATTTGTATACCTCCTCAATGCCCTCCGGTAAAATCGGAGGAATGGCTTGTTAAACACGCAAAGTCTTCTTTTAACAACATTTTTTCGGGCAACCAGCTGTGGTCATTGAATGATAATAATCATCGTCTCAAGTATTTGTTAACGCCTGGTACTGTCAAACTTAGCCCGAATATTTCATGAAATCTTTTCACCGGGTGGCCCAAAAGATTCAATATCGGGGCATTGATCAAACTCATGATCCGTTTAATCAAGGCACACTTTGTCCCTCCCCAAGATCCAATGAAAGAGCTGAAAGGTTTTCACAGTCGCTTCGGGTCAACCGGAGGCTTCCATGGCCGGCGTTATTCAAGGATCGCGGTAGACTGACTGCAACATCACCTCGAAATGCCTTGTCCATAAAAACCTCCAATTGATGAAATTTCCGGGTTAGGACGTCTCCCCGGAAACGCTGGGGTTTAATAAATGATTATTTCCGGTCACCCTACCCATACCAGAGGCCTGATACCGGGTCAATCGTACGAAGTCGCCTACCGTATTTATCAGGTTATCTGTTCGGCAGTCATATAAGCATAGGATTTCAAGAATGGCCAGGCGCTAAAGCACAAACCGGATAATATCAAATGAAAGGGAGAGTGTATCTGTGTGGACGAGGATCTGACTTGGCAAAGCGGTCCGAGGACGCTGCTGCGGCTCTAATTGCGGTTTCTGAATCTTCTGATTTTAGATGAATTTTACAACAATTATCAGAAGTAATATCCAGAACGGAATGCAAAAAATAAGCGCGTTTAATATACCTTCAATTAATCGCATGTCATCTTCATAATCGTTAATTTCGGATTTATTCGTGTAGAAAGGATAGGACATATGAAACTCCTATTGGGTTCCCGATAAGAAAGGTATTGCATATGCCGCGTCAGATGCGGATGATATTAACAAGCGACAAATTTAGGTCGTCTTAATATAAAACAGCACCCCGGATTTGCTTGGCATTAAACGCCACGCTCTTTGCATTTCACGCCAAAATTTACGGGGAAGTCTGGTAAGGTTAAAAATCGGGAATCGTAGGGTAGAATGTGGATATGTCGCGTTGGGTAGGAATGATTTTGACACGCCCTGCTTTTCAAAACCAATCGTCAGGCTTTTTTTATGTTATTGGCGGTTCAAGGCAGTTCCCACCGATAGCGGAACCCGGCCTGTTTGATGACAATCTTTTCCGGCCTTTAAGGCTTAAGAGGCCTTTGCCTCTTGTTTTTGCACTATTCGGCCGGCACAGACAGGGATGGCTCATTTCGCGTAGGCCTGCCTCAGGTTCACAACGTTCTGCTGCATGACGCCGAGATAATCACTCTCTTGCGGCTGGTTCCCACATGGATCGAAGACAAGGCTGTCGATTCCTGCCGTTTTCAATCTTTCAACAGAGCCTGCAAGCGGCGCCCCTTCCCAGATCATCCATGTGGCCGGGTGTTCTTTCAGTATCCGTTGCAGATCCAACCATTGCTCAACATTCGGAATTTCGCCCGGTTCCCAGTGCACGCTTTTCATGTTCAAGCCGTAGGCGCGAGCCAGATAATCGTAAACCGGATGGGACGCAATAAACGGCCGTGATGGATCCTTAGAAACAATATCCCGTATGTCGGCGTCCAGCGATACAAGATCGCTTTTAAGGGCAGTGAAGTTTCGTTCGAAAAATTTACGGTGCTGCGGCAATTTCCGGCCGAGGGCGTCTGCAACAGCCTGGGCCTGCAGGGTCGCCAGTTGGAAATCGAGCCAGGTGGTGAAGGCGATATCTTCATGGGCATGTTTGCCTTCCGGACCGTGGCTGTGAGTGACAGCGCCTCTGGTTGTGATGTAGCGACCCTTGAAATCCTTCGATGTGTCTACGATTTTTGAGCGAGGCAGAGATACTTTTTTTATCCATTTGGCATAGTCTGCACCGTTGAGCACAATCAGATCCGCCTTCTGGTACTTCGTAATCGTAACGATATCAGGTATCCAGTAGGCGGGGTCAACGTCCGGCGGAGCGGGAAATGTTACTTCGACTAACTCACCGCCAATCCGTTCGGCAAAATATTTCAGCGGATAATTGACAACATAAATACTCAGCGGCTCAGCGGCTGAGCGAGTGTTAGAGAATGCGATTATGAACGAACAGGTCGTGAAGAAAAAAATAAATAATCTCGAACGACTCCCCCATGTGATTCGCATAAAAAACCTACCTTGGATTAATATCGATTTATCTGATGAACAGCATCCTCACCAAATCATTGGCGTACTGGCCGACCAGTAAGACCAATGTACTGCAGAATAGACCGCTTACCAGAACAATTAGAATAATTTCAGCCGCCACCAATCGTACGATGGTCGTGCGGCTGCACCCGAGTTTGAAGATGGTCTGGATTTCTTTCTGCCGCAACCGCAGCGACAGGGCGAACACCAGCACAACAGCCAGAATGGTGGCCAGAGCGACCACCGATATCACGGCATCCAAAACGTTCTTGATACGGAAGATATTCTGCAGGAGTCCATCGATGACTTCCTCCGGTCGGGCAATCTGTTGAGGTTCCTCTTTGGAGAGATAGCGCCCCCTCAGAATCGTGCCGGATTTCTCGTCGAAAGGTACTGCAATGACAGCCGTGATGGGATAGGCTTCCAGGTTGCCGTGAAAGTGGAACGATTCGATGTTCTTTTCCGTGATTTCCGTGAAATGATACAATTTTGCCGTGGCGGCCACGTTGGATTCTGTGCGTTTGTAAATGAGAGTCGGATCTTTCAGTATGGTGACATCCTGGTGACCGTGGCCCAGGCCCTGGATCACCCAGGCGGTCTTCAGATCGATGAACACTGCCAGATCGTCTGAGGTATGGGATTTTCTGAGCAAACCGACGACCTTCATCTTCAGGGGGTAAATCCCGGCCAGATCGAAAAGGCTTTCGGGTGAGGAGACCAGACTGTCGCCCGGTTTCAGCCCCAGATTTTCGGCTACTTTTGCCCCCAGAACGCATTCACCCAATACCGCCATTTGCCTGCCGTCGGAAATCTGCAGACCGCGGAAGTCGAAGTAGTCCAGGGTGGTCCCGACAATGGGGTTCCCACGGGCCTTAAATCGCACGTACACTGGTATGGGGAGCGCCAGGTCGGCATCTGCCACCCGCTCCGATGCGTCCATGGCGATCAGTTCGGGCACCTCGTCGCCGAAGTAGAGGGTGCTCATCACCAGGTCCAGGGAACTGCCCTTGGCACCGATGACAAGCGGCGTCGTCGCTGCCCGGGACATCAACTGGCGTTCACTTTCACCCAGCAGCAACTGCAAAGCCAGCGGCAGAAAAGAAATCAATGTGATACACGCCACCAAAACGGCGGTTTTGATTTTGTTGAACCGGATGTACTTCCAGGCAATGTATAAGCTGTCAAACATATCAACGTATTCTCATTTAGCCACAGACGACCGCAGACAATATCCGGCCGACATGGCCGGATATTACTCACCTTGCCCTTTGGGCAAATCCAACACCATTCTTTTTATCTCAGCTTTCGGGTGTTTCATGTTCACTATAAGACCAACTCGTATACCGGTTGCCCGTAAGTAATTGATTAGCTGGGCTTCATGAACCTTTTCAATCCTTTCAGCGACCTTTAACTCAACGATTACTTGGCCCTCCACAACGATATCTGCAAAATAGTCTCCCACTGAGTTATCTTTATATTGTACCTTAAGAGGCACTTGACTTTGGACGTTTAAACCGCGGAGTTTAAGTTCAATAATCAACGCATTTTCATAAATTTTCTCGAGAAACCCCGAGCCTAAAACCTTATTGACTTCGAAAATCGCACCTCTTATTTCATATGTAATTTCGTTTACCTTCATAAATAATTGGCTCTTATTCGCGAGGCGATGACTGCTTAAAGTTGAGCAAGTTGCTCAGCTTAAAAGTCTGTGTCCGTCTGCGTTTGTCTGTGGTGAATGTTTTTTCCCCGAAAATCTTGGAAATCGACAATCCTGTCAAATCGCTTCAACAACTCATAATCATGGGTCACAGCCAGCAGTGTGGCATCGTGTTCTTCCACGGCCTGGAACAGCAGATCCAGGATGCGTTCTTTGTTTTCCGGATCGAGATTGCCGGTGGCTTCATCCGCCAGGATGACTTTCGGGTGGGGGAGGAGCGCCCGGCAGATGGCCGCTCTTTGCTTTTCCCCTTGGGAAAGATCGTTGGCCATGCGTTTCAGCTTGTCCCCGATGCCCATTTCTTCAGCCAAGGCCGCAGCGCGCCTTTTCACCCCCGTATATAGAGCCAGGGCGCCAGTAATCCGGTAAGGATGTATGATGTTGTCGAAGACGGTGAGGTAGTCGAGCAGTTCGAAGTCCTGGAACACGAACCCGATGGAAGTAATGCGGAAATCCCGCCGTCCGGCATCATTCAGTTCATCGACCTTGAAATCGCCGACCTTGATGGCCCCGCTTATCGGGGTGATGATACCGGCGATCAAGTTGAGCAGGGTAGTCTTCCCCGATCCGCTGGGGCCGATGACAGCAATTTTCTCCCCTTTGGCGATGTCAAACAAGGGGATTTCCAGCTTAAATTCACCGGTTGGGTAGTAAAAACTCAATTCCTGGATGTGAATCATAGGAATCTAACCTACTTTTCAGATTTAGTGGCCATTCACAGGATTGCAAATTCCAATGCGCATCAAGCCACCTATTCGTATGAATTTACAGGGTAACGCAGATGCAAGGCGTCGGACGCGCAGACGTACTTTTTTTTGTACTTCAAGTGTCCGACAACAAAACAGATGCGGTGCCCTGTGAATTCTTACCAGGTTTTCGGCTGGGCATACGGATCGATGCGCTTTTCCTCCAGCAGTTCCAATCCCGTGATCTTCCACACGCCGTCCACCGGCTCTGCGGTGATGTTTGCATCATACTGGTTCTCGCGGGTGTGAATGTGCCCCCAATGGCCAACGGTTCCAAGGGCGGTCCACTTGGCGTGAAACAGCAGGCCTAAGGGACGGTCTTTTAACGGTTTGACTTCAACATCCTGGATCTTGACCTCCTTGACCCTCGCCTGGGCACCGCCGGCCTGGGTCACCACCAAGGACTTTCTGTTTTGCAGGTAGATATCGGTCAGCAAATCCCCGCTGACACTGGTGGCCAAACGGTCATATACGTCTTCTTCCTCGCGGAAATCAAAGGACCGGTAGATGTTTTGCAACAGGCTCTCCAAAACTGCAACCGCTTTCTTGTCGCTGATCTCCGGTGCCAAGACGGTTGGGCGGGCGATGGAGATTTTCAAAAAGGGATAGAGCAGAATGCTTCCGGCAATCAATATGACAAGCAAGCCCACAGCAAAGCCGATTTTCCCGGATTTTTTACGCTGCCTCCTGATTTGCAACCCAACGGGTATGAGAAATACCAAGCAGAGTAAGCTCGCCAGGGGCAGTTTTATGCGGGTTAATGTATCGTCGACCGTCACCGCGGCCACTGTAGGCATCTGATAGGTCTTCAGGAAATTGTTCCAAACGAACAGGTTGTCTTCGGGGGTGACATAGGAGGGAAACGGCCCGGCCGGGTCAACGGCATTTGTCGGCACTTTTTGGACCTTATCTGAAAATAAATCCCAGTTCACCGTCACTTTTTGAGGAATTTCTTTTGTCAGGTAGGTGACAATCACGCCGACCATGGCAGTATTAAGGGGCATCCGCTCAGGTTGATCGATGAAAAATGTCCGAGTCATCGTGTATTTGACGAAACTGGTACGATCCAAAATTGGCCGCAGTGACTGCCCGTCGATCAACACATTGCTGTGCTGCAATAGAAAATCCCCGATTCTCTTTTTGAGCGGTTCGAATTCGTCTGTTTCGATATATTCCTCACCGCGCAGACCCAGATCGATCCAGGCCGCAACGTCCTTGACCCGCACAAGGGTTTCATGCCGCACTTCGAAAGGTTCGATGTACAGAAAGGTCATGACCCCGGATTGCTGCCAGCGTTGGAAGGCCTTTTTTTCGAACCGGCTGTACCAGGGATCCTGCCAGTCAAGGTGCAGTTTGGCCGGTTCTGAAAGGTATCGGTAGTCGACAATGGGGACACCTTTATGGTAGGCGATAAAACCGATGGGAACGGCGGATTTTCCGCCGGGTTCAAGGGGCGGGACAAAAGTGATTTCCCGGGGCTTGGTCTCGAACGGATACACCAGTTCGACGTAGAGAACGCGTTTGTCTTCGGGTGGGCCGGGAATCGGCTGCCGGGTGTAAGGATTGATAGAGCCGGCAAAGGGATTGGGGCGATCTGTGCGCAGGCGCGGCTCCACCAGCTTCATTTCGGCCATCAACCGCTGTTGATCGCCGAGGATGACTTGAAATCCGTCAGTGGAAAACCGCCGCATCCGCTCCTGGATCGGGGGCGGCTTCACCTTCGACTGCTGAAGCCATTCGTCCGGCAAGAGATCGATAAACTTGTCGATGTCGTTAACATAAACCTCCAAGACCACCCGCACATGGTCGTCTTCGACATAAATCTCCGTAATATTGGCAGCACTCTGGGCCCCAGAAAGGTTGATCCAGTCTGCCATGGCTGGAAACGCGGCAAAAAATACAGCCAAAGGGATGAACCACAGATATAGGGTCGTTTTTTTCATCAGTTAAAACTGCTCTCCTTAATGTGGCCAATATTCAGCCGCGATTGGGGATGAACTATATTGAAAGTCAGTGTCTACGAATCCGGTGATAGCACATCCTTCGCAAAATTGACAAGCACATCACTACGACCTCATTTTGCACTGATTCCAGTACATTTCGGTCAGCATGGCCCATGCATCGGTTCCACCAGTGAAAAAAATTCCCATTATTGAAATTGGCGACTATAATCAGTATGGTTGAATCTATCCCGGCGATTTCTCAATTGATTAACTCTTTAAGGTGTCACCAATGCCTATGAACACTGAAATTGAATCGTTGAATACAACGGTTGCCAAATTGAAACGCGAGATAGCCGAACTCAAACGTTCCAACGATGCATTGACGTCAGAAAAAAATCTTGGATGAGATCATCGAAAAGGGGGTTATTCATGAGTCAAAGAAAAATGCAGAGCAGGCAGTTATTTCGAATAAATCCGCAGGGAATAGTAAAGGTACCTGTCTTCGCGCGTAGCACATTATTCAGGCAGGTCATCAGTTTGCGTGTCCTGCTCGCAGGAATTGTGCTGATTGGCTTTTTATCCGGACAGGCAATGGGCGCCGATCTCATGGACCCGGAGGCCGGCAAGATCCTGCGGTCGATGTCTGTCTTTATGGGTAATTTGTCCTCATTTAGTGCGAAAGCAGACATTGACAAAGAGATTATCGATCTGGAGGGTCAGAAACTTCAGTTCAGCAGTTCAGCAGACATTATATTGAAGCGCCCCGGCAATCTCTATATCAATCGACAAGGCGCCATCGCGGATGTGGAACTCATCTTTGACGGCAAGCTTTTGACGATTTACGGCCGGAACCTCAACGTTTATTATCAGATGGATAGCCCCGGCACCACTGACACGGCCATTGAAAACCTGCACCATGCGATCGGGCTGGATACGCCGGGTGCCGATCTTCTCAATACAGACGCTTTTACGAGACTGTCCGAGGGCGTCGTGAGCAGTGCCTATCTGGGCACGGCGTATGTCAACGGCGTGGAATGCCACTACCTGACATTTCGAGAAGCTCAGGTGGACTGGCAACTGTGGATCAACGCCGAGGGCGATCCCCTGCCGATGAAATACATCATCACCACTAAGTGGATGACCGGCGCACCGCAATATGCCATTCGGTTCCATGAATGGAATACGGCACCCAAGATCAAACCCGGTCAATTCGATTTCAAGGTACCGAAAGGGGCGAAAAAGCTTGAAGCTGTGCATGTCGGTGAAAACGGAGAGCTTGAAATAAAGGAGGGTAACTAATGAAAATTCATACGAAGATGCGAAATATTTTGCTGGTCTGTTGTGTGATTGGGGTTGGCCTCGTGGTCGATGCCCCCCTGCCCGGCTTGAGAACACTCAGCGACGCTGAAGCACGAATCGGCAGGCCGGCGACACCCGGAAGTGTCGCCGGTGTGGCCCGCCGGACGACGCGGCGGACTATCCGTCGATCGACGATATACATGGCGACGCTGCCAATGGGTTGCACGACCGTGGTCATCGAAGGGACGACACTGCACCAATGTGGAGGAACGTATTACCAACCTTACAATAACCAATATGTGGTCGTGTATGTCGATTGAAGCTGTCAAGTTGGTTATACGGCCGCGAAAATAATTTGATGATTTGACAATCAGATCCTCGTAAGCACCTCCGGTGAGGTAAAGTGAGAATCGACCAGGTTGTCGACAATCCCGACGGGGCCTTACCTTCGATTTTCAAAGACGTTTCTTGTAAAAACTACCCCGTTATATTAAGGCTGTCCACCAGTTATCTATGGATTTCATGATGAAGTGATCATTCCGTACCCACCACCGCGATTGTATCGGTTCACAGGGTTGCAACATCGAATGTGCTTAAGACCGCAGAATAGTAAGCGTTTACAGGGTGCCGCAGATGCAAGGCGTCGGGCGCGCAGACGTACTTTTGTACTTCAAGTGCCCGACAACAAAGCAGATGCGGTGCCCTGTGAATGCTTACCCGCGATCGGTGGTGGGTAACCTTCTGGATCACTAGATCAAGGCACAATGATCATTTTTTTCGGGTCGCTTCGAACGAAATGAGAACATCCACGTCTTTGCCCACCACTCCCATTTCGTAGTATTTGCCGCTACCGACGTTGTACTCCAGTCGGTCGATGGTCATGCGGGCTTCGAAACCGGCCACTTCGCTTTTTTCATCGAATGGATGGGGCTTTACCCCGTAGAAGGTAAACGGAACCGAAAGGTTCTTGCTGACGTCCTTGATGGTC
The DNA here is from genome assembly GCA_963848135.1 of uncultured delta proteobacterium. Classification (GTDB taxonomy): domain Bacteria; phylum Desulfobacterota; class Desulfobacteria; order Desulfobacterales; family SG8-13; genus JARFQH01. The sequence goes on along the minus strand of CAWKCK010000001.1, from coordinate 122,547 downwards.
ATTGTGCCCTCGACGCATGTATTGATCACCCTCAACCTTTTTGACGGCGACACTTTTAAAGGTCATAGCCGGAAATTTCTTGGCGTCAAAAAATTCCTCGGTTTGGAGATGGCCGTCGCGCTTGCTGTTCCCGGTATTGATACTTTTCACCTCAACCTTAAAGTCAAAACTGCTTCCGCCCAGGTTGTCGGGGGTGAAAATTACCTTACCGTTGAACTTCTCGAAATAACCCCGTGTGGCAGAGTAGATATGATCAATCTCGAAAAAGATCCCAGAGTGAGAGGGATCGAGTTTCCATTCGGGGCCAGCGGCATGCGCCGGCGAGATAAGAACCATAAGTACCAACAAAACTGTCATTCGTTTAATATCTAATTTCATATGGACACCATTTTTATTTTGGTTTGCTGTCAGAAGCCGAAAGTTTCCGTGCGGATCGAGCGAGGTTCGAAACCGATTCGCTTTAGGTCGCTTTTAATCTGTTTCATCATTTGTTCCGGGCCGCACACGAAGACTGATGCATGGCGGCTGAATCCTTGAAGCATCGATTGCAGTTTGTCCAGATTCAGGCCCTCGCTGGAAAGCCACTCATCTGAATTACCGGTAAAAATAAGTTCTGATCGAAATCCTGTCAAATTCTCCCCCAATTCGTTCAGTTCGTCCGGGTAGACCATATGTTCCCGGGATCGATTGCTCCAGATCAGGGTTATGACACGCTGATCCTGCCGATCGGCCATGAAGCGCATCATACTCAACATGGGGGTGATACCGATACCGCCGGCGATCATGATGATCTCGCGTGCCGGATCGGTAAACACATGGCTGAACCGTCCGAACGGGCCTTGAACATAGACCCGTTCCCCCACGGCAATCCGGGCGACGTGTCGGGTCCAATCTCCATTGGTCCGCACGGTCAACTGCAGGTTTTCCGGACGGGTTGGTGTCGATGAAAGCGTAAATGGGTGCGGCTCTGGGGAAATGTGCTTTGACTGAAAGGACACGATGACGAACTGGCCCGGAACATATCGAAACGGCCGTTTATCAACCGGGCTCAGTTCGATATTGACGCTGCTAATGCCCTCGGGTGCAACCCGGGTCACGCTAAAAGGCCTTTTTCTTGCGCGCAGCCAGCCTGAACGGATCCACAGCCACAATAAAACGAGAAGAACAGCCGATAGGATAACCGCGTCACGGGGAAAACCCTTTTCGGAAAAGGTTTCACTGACAAACAGGATGTGAAGGGTCACGAGACAAATGATCAAGACGCCGACGCAACGATGCAGTAAAAGCCAGCGATGATAATTAATTCGCAAGGCATTACGCCATTGGCTCGACGAGAATTGGATAACGATGACAACCAGTAGGCTAACGCCGACCCACTCCGGCCAGTAACGTATCTCCAGTGGGATGGTCAATTTGTTCTCTGAAGTCAGAACGAATAGGGGGTGTAACAATGCCAGCAGAAGGATGGCGATGGCGTTAATTCGGTGGGTGCGGACCAAACCGGGTAGTGAAAAGACCCGGTCCAACACCTTAAGGCGGCCAACCAGGATCATTTGGAAAAAAAGCAGTGTCGCGGCAGCCATGCCGAATACTTTACCGCTCCGCAACAGGACTTTGGCAAAGCCGAACTTGTACCACAGGGAAGGTGATTCAAAGAAGAAAGGGATCGACATGGCCCCTGCCAAAAACAGGGCGGCCGCACCAACAATGAGCACCATCAAGGGGTAGCGCAGCTGGAACACCTTGAGATCACCTATCGGAGATATCCCTCCTGAGTTTTGCATGTCGGTGAGTCGTATTTTTCGGCCTAATCCCCTTGCTCGGCCATGAAGTCGTCATATATGGTTTCCAAATACTGCTTGTGCTTGGCTTCTTCCTGGGCCAGAATCTTAAACAGCCGGATGTACTCCTCTTTGTCGGTCTTTCTTTGCATCTCGTTGTAAAGGGCCAGGGCCGCCTCTTCGCGCTTCATGGCCAGGCGGACGATATCCGCATAGTGCATCCCCTTTTCATACTTCATCTCCACCATGTAATCACTGCGCTTCATATCCGGAACCCACTTGAGCGTGTAAGTTTTAATCTTCAACTTGTTGCCTTCGAAGTCTTCCAGCATGGCCTGGTGTTTGCGCTCCTCGGCCGCAAATTCCTGGAAAGTTTTCTTGGTCCCGCTGAAAGCTTCCTGCTGGGCCACTTCATCGTAGAAAGCCGCCGCTTCTTTTTCCTTTTCAATGGCGAATTCCAGAATCTCCTCGATCGATTCAAAGTTCATCGGGTAGCCTCCTCTTCATAAAACATTCATCAAAGTTGAACTTAGATCCACGCGGCCCTCTCCCTGTCGTATGCGGCTATTCATTTGAACGATTCCGTCCACGATTCCCTCGAAAGGTCGGTTGGGTGCGTTTTATCAGCATTCTGCTGTCATTATACGGGATTTCGATTCATACCGTATTCACAGCCGGTAATCAATACTCTGGTATAAAATTGAAAACAGCATTTCTTGCGAGGGAAAAGCGGTTATAAAATTAAAACAGCCCCGGCGGAATCGCCCGGGGCTGTTTCAGGAGGTGCGGATCAGAAAATACGACAGCGAGATCGGCTGTCGATACCGCCTTTGTATAATGGGTATCAGAATAATATTCCGTTACCCACAGCATATCCTTGATTTTGGATTTTGGATTTTGGATTCGCGGTATCGCTTCGCTCTTTCCTTAATAAATCAGACAGAATTCCTTAAATCCAAATTCCGCATTCCAAACTCTAAAATTTACGAATAGCCCATAAATAATATTAAACTTTATCTCGAGCCGAACGAAATTTACCAAATCGCTATATAATCAATTGGCCGGCTGCGGTTCCGTGCCCTTGCGGACCTTTTGTTCCCAGTCCTCAATTTGTGTGTCCTCACCCACTTCTTCCCAGCCGGTGATCATGGCCCGGGTGTGGGCGGAAATCGTGTGCCCGGTGGTAATCATATAGAGGTGTACGACAAGAAAGGAAAGAATGGCGAATGCCCCAGCCATGTGAACCATCGCGACGACTTGCAGCGACAACCAATCCAGCCCCCAACCCTGCCAGGAATTGTAGCTCCAGTAGAGAAAGCCGGAAACCATCTGAATCGGCAGCAGCAGGGCCGCCAGAGACAGATAGACCAATCGCTGCAGGGGGTTGTGCTTGGCCTCTTTGCGCTTGGGAACCGGGTGCGGTTCACCGCGGAAAATCCCGTAGCTATAGTAACGGACCACCAGGAGCATCTTACGGGTGGTGGGAACGTACTGACGCCACTCGCCGGTGGTCAAGACCCAGAAAACGAAAAACGCGAAAAGGATCAGCCACCCAAGTCCGACATAGTTGTGAATATTCACAGCAGATCGAAAACCCATGAGGCTGAAGCTGCTGTGAACTTCAAAACCGGTGATCAACAACAGAATGATGATCGCGCTCTGCAGCCAGTGCCAGAAACGCTCATAACGGGTGTAAAGATATATGTTGACCATTCTCTTGCGTTCCATGGCTATTTCTCCTTCCTGCCGTTGGTGAACACGCGGCCCAATCCGTGCAGGACGACACCCAGAAGCGATCCGAGTACCAGTACCCAACCCATGGTATCGATAAGCCGCCACTTGTCCCTGCCCGGCATATAAAAACCGGTCAGTTTTTCCATTCGGCCGCCCTCGCCGACGTGGCACTCACTGCAAGAAACCACGGTGTCTTTGGGCGCCACCATGTGGGTAGATGGAAACACGTATGTGGTCTCAACGAAATCAAACTCCCCGGAAAACGGCAGACCGAGAGATTCCTGCCCCTTGGTCAGGGCCCGGTCCCAGTCGAGTGTTTTCCAGTAGCCGTCATCACCGGAAAGAAGGGGTGCCAGCAGTGTTTTATGCACCTTGTCATACGGCTGTACACCGCGGTGTATTTTAAAGGGGAAAATACGGGCGTTCGGGTCTTGCCGGTTGCCGGCCGGCTCACTGACGGCTACCGCCTGGCTGGGATCGATGGTATCCCTGGTGGACCTCGAAGCAATCGACCCGTTGAACCAGAAATACTCAGGCTGAACGTTCTTGGCCCATTTCATTTGACCCTTGATGGACATGTAGTCATATTTTCCGAATTCGTCCTTGGTTTTGTATGGTTTACCGTCTTTTTTCTTACCGGCCTGGGACCAGTCCCAGGACATCTTGGTCGGATTTACCCGGGCAAGGGTTGGGATGTGGCAGGTTTGACAGGCCACCTTGTCAGTGTGATCATTGGCTTTGTGCCCGCTTTCATGCGGTGTCGCGCTGTGACAGGATTCACAGGTAATCTTAGCGGTCAGGTCGTCCTCGATCAAACTCTTGCGCTCGGTATAGGCCGGCGCCGTGTACATCCGCCCGGCAATGTTATGGAGCTGGGTGGTATGGCAGCGAACGCAGTCAAAGTTCTGGCCATCGACACCCATATGCACATCCAAGGCTTTGTTGGGTTTGGTCAACGACGAATCCAAATCGCCGTGCTTCACACCGTCACCCCCCCCGCCGTAAAAATGACAGGAGCCACAATTCTTGCGAGTGGGTCGCCCCACGGCCTGAACGGCGCTCTGAATCTGGGTCTGGAGGTCCTCGGCCATCTCTTTGGACTCCTCGTCCTCTTCGGCCTCACTCATAAAGAACTGCATGTCCTCAAAGGCCTCGTCCCAATTGATGGTTTGCTGACCGTGGCAGACCAGGCAATTGATGGCCTCGGTGGACGTACCCCAGCCCGGGTGGCAGGCCAGGCAGCTGTTGTCCGCGTTTTTGTTGGTGGATATGCAGAAATTGTTTAGCGAATAACCGGCCTTGCCAACCTGATCACTGTCTTCAGTCCCCGGTACCATCCACTTCCAATGAATGGTTTTGTGAAATTGTGCTTCGGCTTCGGAATGGCAGGACAGGCATGCCTTGGTAATTTCCGGTCCACTGGCAAAGGTCTTCTTCAAGGCCTCATGCTTGGAATGATCGGCCGTGATCCACAGTTGTTTCTCCTTGGTGGCTTGACGGGCCATCACCCGACCGGGGGCATTTTCGGTTTCCTCTTCCCCGGCAGTAACAAATGACGGCCCGACGACCAGCAACGACAGCAGGCTGCAGAGTGTGAGGGTGAAGTAAACGTATTTCGCAGATTTCATCAGACTCTCCCGGGGGTTTCTTCCGAAAGTAAAAAGAATTCGTGCGGCCGGCAATTCGGCCGCACGGTTGGTTGATTCTACAAAATTACTGCGCGATCTTGGTCAGTTTGAAGGATCCGTCCTTACTGAAGGCAATCTCCGCTTCCACGTAGTAGACTTCCTTCAGTTCCGGCCTGACGTCTTGAACCATGTAGTAGGCTTCACCACTTCGCGCGCCTGTTCCGCAAACAAACACAATCGGCTTGGTGGCGGGCAGACTCGGTATTTTGGCTTCGAGTTGATCCACCGGAATATTCTTTGGCGGTCTTAAAGCTGCCGGTGGCAAACTCGGCCGGGTCCCTGACGTCAATGATGTAGATGCTGGAGGGGTCCTCTTTGACGATCTTGGTGAACAGGTCGTTGTCGATGCTGCCTTCCTCGCCGCCGGATTTGATGGCGGTGGCCTTAACCGTGCTGTCCTTGCCGGCATACGCCACCCAGGCCGGGATACCCGGCATCGAATACTTTTACGCTTGTGTACCCCATTTCGAGCGCTTTTTTAGCGGATTTGTGACTCAGCGGGCATTTAAAACCGCCGCAGTAGAACACCAGGGTTTTGCTTTTGTCAGCCGGCAGCTGATCCGTGTATTTCGCGAACTGGCTGTCCGGAATGCTGATGGCGCCCGGAATGTGACCCTTGTCGTACTTCTTTTTTTTCGGGCGGGCATCGATTACGACGATGTCTGCACCCTTGTCCAATTCGGCTTTGACCCACTCGACGGAAACGGCAGGGTAATTGCCGGCAACTTTCATATATTTCGGAAAGCCTTCGGCAAATACTTTAACGTTGGTGTAACCCAGTTTCTCGGCCTTGAAAGCGGACTTGTGGCTCAAGGGGCATTTCAGGCCGCCGCAGTAGTAAATCAGCAAAGCATCTTTGTTTGCGGGCAGTTGGTCAACCATTTTGTCGAATTGGCTGTCAGGAATGCTCACAGCGCCCGGAATGTGGCCCTTATCGTATTTGGCCCGCTTGGGACGGGCATCGATGATCATCACATCCTCAGCCATCGGCACGGTGACGTAGTCCATCACAAATTTCACGTCGACGATGTCATGGTATTTCTCGAACTGCGGCGCCGCTGCCGCTTGCGGTTCGGCCTTCGGTGTGGATGAGCAACCAACCAGCGCGGCTGCCAGAACCAGGCTCGTCAATACAATCAGTAAATTCGGTTTACGGACTTTCATGCTTCCTCCATTTATTGGGTTAGGTTTCGGTTGGCGCAGAATCCATTTGGCTAAAGTTGCTACATGCCTTTACTTGCATTTCAAAGGTGTCGGGGAATCGGAGGCATGCGCGTATAGATAGGTATAAATATTTGATTTATCTTCTTCGGAGAGCTGGTCCCATTCCTGTTTACAACCGAATTCGTCGAATTTTCCTTGCTCGAACACCTGGGTCCACTGGGCCTGGGTCTTGGCATCCGGGTTCAAGGGCGGCTTGGGCGTATCGACCTCACCACGCTCGTTACAGGCCTTGTAGACCTTGCGGTAGATATACTTTCCTTTGCGCTTATTGCCCTGCTCGATCGCCACGGCGGCACCGACAAAACTGACTGAAATAACGGCGGCCAGAAAAAACATCAACATCCTCTTCATTGTTACGAACTCCTTTCTTATTGGGTGCTTTATTCTATGAGCTATTAACATTCCGGGCTGTCGCGGCGGACAGCGATCTTTGTATATGTTTCGGTATGTAGTGCAACCCATGTGCCATAATGGCGAACGCGTCTCATTCTTTCCTAACAACCTGAAACAATATGTTTTATTCAATTTCTGCTCGCCCGGCATTGCCGCCGGGAGTGTTAACACCTGTTAACTTGTTAATTTCATCCCAGGTTAAAAGACCACGTGACGGTCACACGAACGGAGAAATTCCGCCAAATTTTCCGGTGGCACCAGGCGACACGCCAGCGGCAGCGCGTGGCCGGTCCCCAGGGCCTCGAAACTGGCTGAACAGACCCACACCGGGCCAATCGTGGAAAGATGGCTGACATTCATGTTTTCCAGGATTCGAACCCCTCGGGCAGCCAGAAAAATCTCGACGGTCTTGCCCGTTTCCCTGGCCGCACAGGCCAGCTGAATGGCCGCTTGGACGTGGGCGGTAGAATTAATCAGAATCCCGAGTTTTTCCATAATATTTTTTGCAGTATAAATGACATACGAGCGGATTGCGTAACCAGTTCGATTACCAACAGATAACTTTTTCGCTGGCAAATATATCGTCGACCAGACGCTGCCAGTTAATCGGGGCCCGAGCGATATCATCCGGATACAATACGGCAACAGTGACCCCCTCGTCCCCGGACATGGCCTCGATGAGCTCCCGAACGGTATCGCTCGGTTCCGATCTCAGAATATGTAAAAGCTTGTTCATCTGTAGCCGCTCTCAGGGTTGCAACGTCCAATGTGCATCAAGTCACCTATTTGTAAGCATTTACAGGGTGACGCAGATGCAAGGCGTCGGGTGCGCAGACGTAATTTCTTGTACTTCAAGTGTCCGACAACAAAGCAGATGCGGTGCCCTGTGAATGCTTACGTTCATCTTTTAAAAAGGAATGACCACATCGGCATCTTTGAGAATGCTCGCGATCTGCGTGAGCGTGGCATGTTGAAAACCAATCCGGTCGGCAATATCCATGCGGTTGGTGAAGCGCAGGGCCTCCCGGGATCCTTGATCAAAGATGGCGTCTATATCGATATCAGCCGGGTTCGTTGTTGAATCGGCCAGCACGATTTGAACATGCATGCCATCGAGGGTGAGTGATTTTCCGGCAAGCAGCCCTTCTTGCAACCGCGCGGCGTTGCTGACGAGTATGGCTGCCTTTTGTATGATAATTTCCCACCTATCCTGTTGTGGTGTTACTGACCTTCAAGCCCTGATGATGAGACGCTCTCAGAAAACTGAGCAACAAGCGTGCCACATCCTGGTCAAAATGATAACAGCCTAAAATAAATACAAAAATGATTTTAAAGAAAAACCTTGCACGTAGGTCGGCAGGGCACTATGTTAACAGGTGTTAACTTAACAGTTACACATTGAACCGTCGTCACCAAGTCGCCTCATCGTCTACAAAAAACGGAATCGACATGGATCTTTCAAAACACTGGAAAACAATCTTCGAGACTCTCATGGACGGCGTTCTGGTTGTCGATCCCAGCGGCAAAGTCATCGCCGTCAACCCATCCGCTGAGCGGATGACCGGATACCGCGCCAAAGAACTCATCGGAAAATCGTGCCGTATTCTGGATTGCACGGGCTGTGAAATCTTCGGCAAAGGGCCCGCCGAAAAATGGTGCGGCCTTTATGCCCGCGGCGATGTGCGCGCAAAAAAATGCCTGATCACGCACAAGGATCATCGGGCAGTCAACATCATCAAGAATGCCACAATTCTGAAGGACAAAGACGGCAGGGTCATCGGGGCGATCGAAACGCTCACGGACATGTCACAGATTGTCCGCCAGCAGCAGGAAATCGTCACCCTTCGCAAAACGCTACACATGGAGGAGGGGTACCATGGCATCCTTGGCAGATCCCCGGCCATGCAGGATCTTTACGAGCTCATCGACAACGTTGCCCAGACCGAATCACCGGTGATGATCCACGGGGAGAGCGGCACCGGCAAGGAACTGGTGGCCCGTGCCGTTCATGAGGCCGGACAGCGGCGCAACGAGCCGTTCATAAAGGTCAACTGCGCGGCGCTGAACGAAAACCTGCTGGAGAGCGAGCTTTTCGGCCATACCAGAGGTGCTTACACCGGCGCGGAACGTACCCGAATTGGCCGTTTTGAGGCCGCCCACGGGGGTACGATTTTCCTGGATGAAATCGGAGACATCCCCCTGGTGACCCAGGTAAAACTGCTACGGGTCTTGGAGGAAAAGGAGATTGAGCGGGTGGGTGACCACACGCCCATAAAAATAGATGTCCGCATCATTTCAGCAACCAACAAAAATTTAGAGAAACTGATCGACCAAGGCGCGTTCAGGGAAGATCTCTATTTCCGGATTAACGTCTTTCCTCTCAATTGTCCGCCGCTGAGGAACCGCAAAGAAGACATCCCCATAATCGTTCAGAGCTTCATTCGCAGTAACAATCAGAAAACCGGCAAAAAAATTTTAGGGCTGTCGCCGGAGGCTCTCGAAAAACTGACCACATACCGTTGGCCCGGTAACGTGCGCGAGCTTCGTAACGCGGTCGAGTATGCGTTCGTGCTCTGCGCGACAGGCGGGATCGGCCGTCAGCACCTGCCGCCGAAAATTTCAGGCACTGAACGTGAATGCCGGGAACCGGCTGCCATCAGGGGCGGTGTTGCCGATGAACAGGAGAAGGAACAACTTCTCGATGCCCTCCGGAAAGCCGGCGGCAACCAGTCGGAAGCCGCCCGCAACCTGGGCGTCAGCCGCGTAACGATCTGGAAACGGATGAAAAAACACGGCATTACACCGATCGATATCAAAAGGGGCGGTTGATCAACCCGTATACGAGACCGATTGGTATTTTTTCTTCTTATTCATTTGCCGGAAAGATGTCATGAATTTTATCGGGACGCACGAATGGCCTCTGGCAGGTAAAATTTTCTTGACAGCATCGGCATCACCGTGGCAGCTTGGTAGAAGGTGGATGTTCTCCCCACTGACATCTCTCCCGATGACCGGCGCCCTTTTCACCTGCTATCCGCTGCTGCCCCGTTATTCTTAATCGACAAAACAGGCCTCCATTCGGTTCGAGTTTAAATTTTTAAAGCGATCATACATTTCGCGCCCCGCTGAGACTTTTTGAAGCAATCACGATTCCCACCGGATACACGCTTCTTTTTTAAACGGACCATCGTCCGATCTTTATCGCCAGCTTGTTTGCGCGATTGTCACGGTCCCCGCAGATTCAAGGCAAGTGCCTTTGATGTGATAAAACCGATATTCCTGAAGCGGGTATCAAATTATTAGATTTGAGACACCCTGAATCGGTTCCAAAAATTACGCAACCGAAAGGAGGGCAGAATGGCCGCACAAAAATTACTACTCCCGTATAATTTTACAGCGTCCGACCGTAAAGCCCTGGAGTTCACCATTCGCACCTTTGCTCATCGTGAAGATGTCGAGGTGACGCTCTTCCACTCGTACACCCCTCTGCCGACAGTTGACATCAGCAATGAGACGGTTACGGGAAGACTGAAAGAAAGTTTCTCGTATCTCAACCAGAAATTGTCCGAACTTGAAATGACGTTTCAGGAAATCAAAGAAGAACTCGTTGAAAAAGGTTTCGGTGCAGAGAGGGTAAAATCGACGTTCAAACCCCGCAAAAAAGAAATTGCCGGCGAAATCATCGACCTCCACAGGGGTGAAAAGTTCAGCTTCCTGGTTTTGAACCGAAAAGCCGGGAAAATCGGTCGCTTCTTTTCGGGCAGCGTCCACACCAAAGTCATCGCCGCCTTGCGGAATGCAACTGTCTGTATCGTATGTTGACACTGACGGCATCCGAAAAGCAAACCTCTTTTCCATATTTTAATAGAGGAGGTGTCCCATGGGTAAGGTAGAAAAATTTGATATCGATCTTTTCAAGGTGGTTACCCGAGCGATTGCGCGATCTGATAACCTGGAATTGATGACCGGCCACCTTTCCCAGCTTCTGGTCGCCGCGCTCGAGATCAAAGGCTGCAGTATCTTTGCCTTGAACCACGAAACCGAAGAACTGGAAATTCTGGGAACCTTCGGACTCAGCGTCAGCTATGTCAACAAGGGCCCGGTGTTGACTGCCAAAAGTATTGCCCGCACCGTCAAGGGCGAACCGATTGTTGTGAGTGACATCACCCGCTCTGATCTGTTGCAGTATCCGCAGGAAGCCAAAGCCGAAGGCGTTCGGGCCATCGTTTCGCTCCCCATCAAGCTGCACGGCCGGGTAATCGGCGCCTTGCGTCTCTATCATCATGCGGTCTGGAATCTCTCGGTAAGTGACCTGGATTCCTTGATGATGCTATCTGAAATCATTGGCCTGGCCCTGATGTACACCCGTCTGCGATACGCACTCCGTTCGGTCAAGGAGAGTGTAAACGATATTCACACAGTATGGTTGGAACCCTAAAGCCGCATTTTTAGTGAACATTTTTCATGAAATTTGAAAAATTTGGGAACATCTGATTGCGGTCGGGCATATCCAACAATGATAGGTGGGCAACTGAGTGTTCCATTCGTAAATACAATATGGTTCCGCGGGGAAAAGTCATCTAAAAGGCTGCAACCAGATCGCCAAGAAGGCATTTACGGACGGGCGCTTAGAAAAAACCCCGCTGCGTGTATACACGCAGCGGGGTTTAGAGTTGGCCAAAATGGGAATATATGACTTACTGTTGCGGCCCGAAGATTTTTTCGGGACGCTGGGTCGATCCCGTCGCATTGGGGAAATTCGGATAGATGTAGGCCTTTTCGCCGGTCTTGATCAGGTGATCCGCAGCTTCCATATAGGCATTGAAACGGAGCTTGCATTCATAGAAACCGTGCCACCAGGCGTAGTCGGGGGCCATCATCATGGCACCCATCCGCGCCCGGCGTCCCTCGTGATGCCATAGTTCATAGTATTCCACTTCCAGGTGTTCGTCGAAGAACTTCTCCTTGCTCAGCAACCCTTTTTCATAAAGCTCATCCAAGGTGGCCTTCGCCGGTTTGAAGTAGACATCGTTGTACTCTTTCACTGCCTCGTCAAAGCCATCGTAGAAATCGTTGATCCAGGAATCTCCGTGGCACTGGCGGCAAACGTTTTTCATTTTCTCCCGTTCCGTCTGCCAGTCGGTTTTGGCCGGGAAGGGTTTGAAATCCTGCGGCCGCACGGTCAGAGGCGCCTGGGTCTCCCAGGACAGCCGTTCGGTCACATCGTGGGACCCCATGACCTTGCCCGAACCGGACATGTGGCATGCCGCACAGGTCGGCGCGCGATAGTCGACGCCAGCGGTCCACGTTCCGGCGGCCGCCTTGAAATTATATTCGTCCTTGTAGGCATGGTACATGGTGCCGTGCTTGGATTCGTTATAGATCTCTATTTGCGGGTGATCCGGGCCAAGGTGGCATTGGTCACAGGCTTCCGGCATGCGGGCCTCGGCAATGGAGAAACGGTGGCGGGTGTGACACGAGGTACACGACCCCTTGCTGCCGTCCACATTGAGTCGCCCCACACCGGCATTCGGCCAGGTGGCCGGGTCAATATTGCCTTTGTCATCGAGTGTGATCACCGTACCGTGGCAGTTGAAACAACCGGTTTTACGCTCGTTGTCGGAGTTCATACCTTTGTTGAGCCAAGGATCGATTTTCCATATGATCTCGAGAGTATTGGCGTGCTTGGAGCGGCTGTATTGGGTCGCTTCATCGGGATGGCAGCGCGAGCAATCCTTGGGGGTGACAATAGAGGCAATCGGTACTTTGTATTTACTTTCGCCGTACGGCAGGTCCGAACGACCGTAGTATTTCTCGTGCCCTCTGGCGATGTCTTCTTCCCCGGGTTGAACCAGGTGGCAATCCAAACACGTGATATTGGCATTGGCATGCCGACTCATGGCCCAGTCCGCGAATATGCCCGGTGTGGTTGCCCGGTGGCATTCGATACAAGCCACGGCCTGGGGGGGAATACTGCGTTCGATGCGAAACTCCTTCACGACGGGGAAATTCGGCTGCTGAGCATTGACTGCCGAAAAACCGCCGTAAAGAAGCAATCCAACAAGTAGCAGTCCGATTGCTGGCAGGAACGATACTCTCCTCATTGGCACAACTCCTTTCGAAATAGGGACTTACCCAATTATTAGTAACCGAGTTTTTCTGGTTTAAGGCCCTTGGCCTGGTACGGTACCTCGCGATACTGGCGGAACATGACCGAAGTCTTGTCGTTATGAACCAGGTCGTAGTGGCAATCGACGCACTTCAGCTCATACCCCGGTCGGGCGTAAAGTACTGACCGGTGGGCCCGCATGGCTCCCCGACTCTGGGGCATGTAAAGAATGTTACGGTGACATTTTTGACACTCGGAATTCTCGAAAGCGGCATAAGCGGCGTTGCGGGCTTTTTCACGGTCATACTCCCCGCCCATAAAGTGAAGCGCAACGTCCTTGATGCCGTGATATGTCTTGGCGAAAAGAAAATCGAAGGTGTTTTGAGGAGCCGGAAGATGGCAATCCATGCAGTCCACCACCACGCCGGCACCGTTGTTGGCGTGAGTCGAGGCGTGCCATGCCCTCACCGCCGGTTTGATCTCGTGACAGGAAGCGCAGAAATCCGGTGTGGAGGTTCGTACCATGGTATAGTAAGTCATGCTGAAGAGGGGAAAAGAAATCATGACTCCCAGGAGAACGAGGAGCGCACCGATAATATATTTTTTCTTCATCAGCAGGATTCCTTGGTGAATGGGATGCGGCGGGGTGTCATTATCTTAGCCGGGGCGCCTGTCGGCGGCCCGAACCCCTGCGAGCACCGACTTCCTGGGACCAGATGGTAAATTACCATACAAAGCCGGGCCGGGGAAATAAATACACACAAGTGTGTAATTTTGAAAATTAAACACCCCATTCGCGGAGAGACACAGGTGGTCCGTTTTGACAAGGTCCGGGCCCTGCTTTACGTTTAACATCAAACCGTTGAAATGCTTGAATACGATCCGCCAATAGGGAGATCATGAAATGGGCAGTCCAAAGGAACACAGCGAGGCCTCTTGCAAAATGGAAGCTGCCGCAGATTCACGTCTGAGGGATCGGTTGCCGGCCATCGCCGAAAAGATAATCACCAGCTGCTTCGGAAATGAAGGCTACACCCACGTCGATTACGAACCGATTCCCTCCAAACAATCGGTCATCGATATTATTGAAAAATTCCGCGAAGTGCTGTTTCCGGGATACTTCACCAGGGAAAAACTCGATCCGGTTAACCTGAAGTACTACTTAGGACAGGCGGTCTCGGTCCTATTCGACATGATCTCCGAACAGGTAAGTCTGAGCATTCGCCACGATTGCTTCCGCTACGATCAGCCCTGCAGCGAGTGTCGGGACCGCGGTCACGAGGTCGCCCTGGCCCTGCTCGATGAGATTCCGGCCATCCGCCGAACGCTAGCCACCGACATCCAGGCGGCCTATGACGGCGACCCGGCAGCCAAGAGCACCGACGAAATCATTTTCAGCTACCCGGGGATATTCGCCATCACGGTCTACCGGGTGGCTCACAGGCTATATGATCTCGGGGTTCCGCTCCTGCCCCGTATCATGAGCGAGCACGCCCACAACATCACCGGCATCGATATTCATCCCGGCGCCAAAATCAGTGATCGTTTTTGCATTGACCATGGCACCGGCATCGTGGTGGGGGAAACCACCGAGATCGGTCGCGATGTGCGGATATACCAGGGTGTCACCCTCGGGGCGCTATCACTGCCCAAGGATGCCGGTGAAAAACTCCGCGGAAAGAAACGCCATCCGACCATAGAGGATGACGTCATCATCTACTCGGGAGCGACGATCCTCGGGGGCGAAACAGTCATCGGCGCCCGTTCGGTCATCGGCGGCAATGTGTGGATCACCCGTTCCATACCGCCGGACACCAAGGTGATCATGGAACCGCAGCAGCAGCGTTTCCGCTAACCAGGCAATTAAGGAGATCCCCATGAGATATTTCAACAACATTGGAAGCACCATAGGGGCGACCCCGCTGGTCCGCCTCAATCGAGTGGCTGCCGGGCTCGACGCCGATATTTTCGCCAAACTCGAATTTTTCAACCCTCTCGGCAGCATCAAGGACCGCATAGCGACCTCAATGATTGATGCGGCTGAGCGGGAGGGTCTGATAACGCCCGAGACCCTCATTGTCGAACCCACAAGCGGCAATACTGGAATCGCCCTGGCCTTTATCTGCGCCGCCCGCAATTACCGCCTGTGCCTCACCATGCCTGATACTATGAGTATCGAAAGACGCAAACTGTTGAAACATTTAGGCGCCCAGCTGGTGCTCACGCCAGGCGCTGAAGGGATGAAAGGCGCTATCGAAAAGGCCCAAGAAATTCTCGCCTCGGAAAAGACCGGCTACATGCCGAACCAGTTTGCCAATCCTGCCAACCCTCGCGTTCATCGTGAAACGACGGCCGAGGAAATCTGGTACGACACGGAAGGCCAAGTGGATTTCCTGGTGGCCGGCGTAGGAACCGGCGGCACTATAACCGGGGTGGCTCAGGTGATCAAGCAGCGCAAACGCTCGTTCAAGGCCGTCGCCGTCGAACCGACAGGTTCACCGGTGCTTTCCGGGGGCCAAAAAGGTCCGCATAAGATCCAGGGCATCGGGGCGGGCTTTATTCCGGAAGTGCTGGTGAGAGACCTTCTGGACGAGGTGATTCAGGTATCAAACGAAGAGGCTTTCGAAACCGCGCGCCTTGTGGCCAAGGAAGAAGGCATCCTGTGCGGAATTTCATCGGGAGCTGCGGTTCGGGCGGCCCTGGAAGTCGCCAAGCGGCCGGATGCCGGCGGCAAGAATATCGTCGTCATCTTGCCCAGTACCGGCGAGCGCTACATCAGCACTGACCTTTTTATCGATGAGTAGCACCCCTTGAAATCAGATAAAAGGTCAGTTAACCGGTCATTCTTGGGCCCGGAAAGCTGGCGCAGGACCATTCCCAGGAAGAATCAATTTCTTTTCAACAGGTCTGTTCGGCAGCCGATATCTATCTCGATATTATGCGATCGGTAAGCCTCAACCCGAACGTTTCATAAGAATTTTTCGGCATCGCGTACCTTAGACGATAAAGCCGGCGGATCACTAACCCTTCTGTCAAATGGCACTCGCTTAGCGCAAGCCGTATCATTCCTTCCCGCGCTTCAGCTGCGCCACCAGATTCTCGAGCTTGCCCTGACCCTGGAGAATCAAGTCGATCACCTCGCGCACGGCACCGCGTCCACCGCCGGCCGCTGTCACGTAGTCGCAGGCGGCAGTGACCGCTTCGCGGGCATCGGCCACGGCCACGCTGAAACCCACCCGTGTAAGGATGCACAGGTCAACGAGATCATCCCCGATATAAGCGATTTCCTCGTCATGTAACCGGAATTGTTCCCGTATGTCTTCATAAGCGGCCAGTTTGTGCACCCGGCCCTGGACGACCACATCGAACTTGAGTTCTTCCGTCCGGCGACGAACCATCTCCGACATCCGGCCAGTAATGATGCCGGTTTTCAAACCGGCCATGCGGGCGAGGGTAATGCCCATTCCGTCGTGAATGTTAAATACCTTGAGTTCGTCTCCGGAGGCGGTATAGATGATCTCCCCGCCGGTCATCACGCCGTCCACATCCATAAGAACCATCTTAATCCGCTGCAGCTTAGATTCCATGGTTTTGTTCTCCATTCGTGGTTTCATTCCTCTTTATCCTGATTGGGACCGAAAATGCCATTTAACATTCGGGTTTCGATATTCGAATTTCGAGTTTACTCGTGTTGACCTCATTTTCCCGCATCGGTTAATCCTCTCCGGCTCCTCCTCCAGATGGGAAGGGTTCAGGTCAATACTGTACCCTCACACAAAGAAGCATAGCGGGTGCGACCATTCAGGAGCTCCGCATGGGTCCCTTGTTCGATAATCCGGCCGTTTTCCATAACCAGAATCCGGTTCATACGGTCGAGGTCCACCAGTCGATGGGTGATAAGCAAAACGGTTTTATCGCAGGTAATGTCGAAAAGTGTCTCGAGGACGAGTCTTTCGGTCACTCTATCGAGTCCTTCGGTCGGTTCGTCCAGGATCCAAATCGGTGCATCGCGAAGAATGGTCCGGGCTATCGCCAGGCGTCTGGCCTGTCCGCCTGATATCAGGCGACCGGATTCTCCGACCCATGTGTCGAGTCCCTGGGGCAGCGATCGGATGAAATCGTCCAGGCGGACGGATTCCAAAGCCCGCCACAGGTCGCTGTCATCAGCGGCCGGACGTCCAATGAGCAGGTTACTCCGCACACTGGCGGAAAATAAGTGCGCCTGCTGTGATACCATGGAAACATTGCGTCTCAGATCGTCTTCACTGAAATCGCGAATGTCTTTCGAGCCAATGGAGATGGTTCCGGTGGTAGGATCCCAAAACCGGGCCAGCAGGTAGGCCAAGGTCGACTTTCCGGCACCGGTTTGACCGATAAGAGCAACGCGTTGTCCGGCAGGCACCCTAAAATCGACATCCTCTAAGGCGAATGGCGCAAGGTCAGTGTACCGAAAGCTGACCCGATCAAAGGAAATATCGAACCGGTCCGCCGGTCGACCGATGGACTGCGTCGGGAATGACACCGCCGGCAGGATCCCGACGACATCCAACAACCGCCGCCCCGCTTCCCGGGTGCGCCCGAGGTACTGGAAAGCCAGCGGCAAAGGCATCATGGCATCGAAAGCCGCCAGAACTGCCAGTGAAATCATGGCCAGGTTGGCGCCTGGCAGAAAACCTCCGTTCACCAGGGCCGCCCCCAGGTACAAAGCCGTCAGGACCGCTATCCCGGACAAAATAACGATCCCAGCGGTACAAATGCCGCGCATATGGCTCATGCGCCGCTGCGCCGCCAGCAGAGCCCTGTTATCCTGCCGGATTTGATCCAGATATGCGCGGTTGCGACCATACACCAACAGTTCCGACAACCCCTGGACGCCCTCGACGACGTGCATCCGCATCTGGGCTGTTAACTGGGCCAATTTTCGCCCGTCGGAAGCGCCCATCACTCCGGCGGCTGCCGGCAGTGCAACCCCGGCAATAAACATGAAACCGAGTGTGGCCAGGGCAATATTAGGTGCATAGGCATATAAAAACACTGTCAGAAGGACGGCCAATCCGCAGGCCGCCAGGAAGGGCGATAATACCCGCAAGTAAAGGTTGTCCAGAGCGTCTATATCGGCCACGATGCGGTTGAGGATGTCACCGCTGCGATACTTCATTAACCGGGCCGGTGCGAGGGGTTCAATGCGCGCGTAAAACCAAACTCTCAAGCTCTCCAGCATGCGGAAGGTGGCATCATGTGAAACGATGCGTTCGACATAGCGGCCCAAGGTGCGGGAAATGGCGAATATCCTTAAACCGATGCTGGGAAAGAAATAGTTGAACCGCTGCGCTGTCGCCAGGGTCAGCCCGGCATGAGCGGCGGCCGACAGAAACCATCCCGACAGTGCCATCAACCCCACAGCGGACGTAAGGGTAATCAAACCGAACAGCGTGCCGGCCGCCATCCGCTTCCAGTGCCCGGTAAGCAGGCGGATAAAAGGCCTTAAAACCGACGTGCGATCATTCATTACCCGCGTCTCCCTTTTCCCGTAGCACCAGACGGTAAAAAGCGGATCCGGCCGTCATCAGCTGTGTATACACGCCCTGTTCAACAATGCGGCCATCGGCCAGGACGATGATCCGGTCGACTTTTTGCAAATTCTCCAGACGATGGGTGGTCATCAAAACGGTGCGATCCTGGGAAAGCGTGTCGATCGCCGTCAGTACCATCTGTTCACTTTCGGCGTCCAGCCCAGCGGTCGGCTCATCCAACAGTAACAATGGGGCGTTTTTGAGAAATGCCCTCGCCAAGGCCACTCGCTGTGCCTGACCCCGCGACAGCCCGTATCCCTGCTCGCCCACCAGGGTATCCAAACCGTCGGGGAGGTGGCGACAGAATTCGATCACCTGCGCTGCCCGAGCGGCGTCCTCCAGCTCGCTTGCAACGGCGTCGGGCCTGCCGAGCAGAATATTTTCCCGCACCGTTCCGTGGAACAGAACCGGCCGCTGACCGATCCAGGCCACTTTGCGGAGTAAGTGCTCACGTTCCAATTTGCCTATGGGAACATCGTTGATCCAAATTTGCCCTGCATTCGGCACGACGAAAGCCATTAAGAGATTCAGCAGCGTTGTCTTGCCGGCACCGCTGGCCCCCACGAGAGCCATCTGTTCGCCCGGCGCCAACTCAAAACCGATGCCATGGAATACCGCTTGTCGGTCGCTACCATAGGAAAAGGACACCTCCTCGAATCGAACACCGATAGGGCCTGCCGGGAGGTGCTGATTTCGGTCGGTTTGCAGCGGTGGGTCCGTGGCCGAAAGCACCTTTAAAATGCCCTCGGCGGCCCCTACCGCCGCCGCCCGTGCATGGTAATGGGTACCCAACTCACGCAACGGCAGGTAGAAATCAGGGGCCAGCAACAGAATGAAGAACCCGCCGGCAAGGTCAAGCGGGCGGCCGTAATCACCAAACGGCAAGTAGCCAAGGTAATGCATACCGAGATAGACGGCCACCAGGGCAATGGCCACGGCACTGAAAAACTCCAGCACCGCTGATGAGAGGAATGCCACCCGCAGTACCCGCATGGTATGACGGCGATACGCCGCTGAAGTTTTGGCTATTTTGGCACCTTCACTTTGGCTTTGGTTGAAAAGTTTCAGGGTGGCCAAGCCCTGGAGCGTATCGAGGAAATGCGCACTCAGGCGCGCCAGGGCCTGAAAATTGCGCTGGCTGATGCTTTCGGCGCCCATACCCACCAGGATCATGAACAGAGGAATCAATGGAGCGGTACCCAGCAGCAGCAGACCGGCAATCCAGCTGAGGGGGAAAACAAAAGCAAGAATGGCGGCCGGGATCAAAACGGCCAGAGCCAATTGCGGTAGATAGTGAGCGAAAAAATCGTGCAGGCCTTCGACTTGCTCCAGCACGATGCTGGCCAGGTCGCCAGTTCTTTGCCGGTCTGTGTAGGACGGACCGAGCTCGACGAACCTTCTTAAAAGAGCCATGCGAATCTCTTCGCGCACACGGGCACCGGCTTGAAAACCGGCGATTTCTCGCCCCCATGCCAGCGCTGCCCTGACAACGATCACCATTGCCAGCCACACAAAAAGTGTCGTCAACAGCTGGCGCGGCACCCGATCGATGAACACGGCCTGGATAATACGGGCCATAAACCCGGCCTGGACCACCAGAAGCAGGCCGCTGCATAGTCCCAGTCCCACCGACAACAGTACCCAGGTTCGTGCCGGTCGAGCGCTTTTTAACAGCCAACGCAAGTTTTTTTTGTCGCTCGGTTTACGGGGCGAATCCATGGCAAAATCGTTGACAGGGGGAGATTCGTATATTAGGGATTCATCACAATAATGAACAGGCACCTGCAAATGGCCAAAGTACCATAATGTGCACGGGATTTGGCAAATACCATCGTTTTTTCCAACACCCTGGCCGACCCGAATAACCGGTTGCCAATATCAATCCTTCGGGACATATGGTATCGCCTTGCAGCCGATTGCCTGATTGCGCACATAATAACACCTAAACGGCGTGTTTCAAATTGTTAAAAGAACGGGATTCCCGGCTATTCGGGAAAATACCATCAGTAACGATCTTTAAACTTTGAAACCCTTCGGGATTGTCGGCCTTTCCTCATCTAAGGTGTTAGATGTCGTTTCGCATGCTCAACTATAGCGAACCGTCATCTTTACTTCCATCTGCGGCAAACGCGACAATCGTTCAAACCAGGTTTAACCGTCCACCGATTTTTGCACCGTTAATCGTCGGTAAAAGGAGTTATCACCATGCCATTCTCCGACTTGTTCGTCGACCTGTCACGTTGGCAATTTGCCTTGACGGCAATGTACCACTTCATTTTCGTGCCATTGACCCTCGGGTTGTCCTGGATTCTCTTCATCATGGAATCGGTCTACGTTATGACCGGCAAAGAGATATACAAGGATATGACCCGTTTCTGGGGCAAACTTTTCGGCATTAATTTTGCGCTGGGCGTCACCACCGGCCTGACCATGGAATTTCAGTTCGGCACCAACTGGGCTTACTACTCGCATTATGTCGGCGATATTTTTGGTGCGCCGCTGGCCATCGAGGGCCTCATGGCCTTTTTCCTGGAATCCACCTTTGTAGGCCTTTTCTTTTTCGGTTGGGACCGGTTGAGCAAACGCGGCCACCTAACGGCCACTTTCCTGGTAGCTTTGGGATCCAACCTCTCGGCCCTCTGGATTCTGGTGGCCAACGGCTGGATGAACTTTCCGGCTGGGGCCGTATTCAACCCCGAAACCATGCGCATGGAACTGGCGAGTTTCGCAGAGCTGTTTTTCAACCCGGTGGCCCAAGTCAAGTTCGTCCACACGTGTGGGTGCCGGGTATGTCGCAGCATCGCTGTTTGTATTGGGTATCAGCGCCTTGTACCTTCTTAAGGGCAGGGATCTTGCCTTTGCCCGGCGTTCCTTTGCCGTGGCAACGGGATTCGGCCTGGCGTCGATATTGTCGGTCATCGTCCTCGGTGACCAGAGTGGTTTTGTCACCGGCCAGGTTCAGAAAGTCAAGCTCGCCGCCATGGAAGCCCACTGGGAAACAGATCCGACGCCCAGCTCTTTCACCCTTTTCGGTTTCCCCGACCAGGAGGCCCAGAAAACCCACGGGGCCATAAAAATTCCATGGCTGGGGAGCATCATCGTGACCCGATCCCTGGACGAACCCATTCCCGGTATCAAAGATCTGATTGCCGAAAATGAGGTCCGAATCCGCCAGGGTATGACGGCATACGGCTTGCTCGAACAAATACGGGCCGGTGACAGTTCTGAAGAAACGGCCGGTCGGTTCAAATCCGTTGCCGAGAATCTCGGTTACGGTTTACTTTTGAAGCGCTACACCTCAAAGGTGGTGGATGCGAGCGAGGAGCAGATTCAATTGGCTGCCCGGGGAACAATCCCGCACGTGGGATTGATGTTCTGGACTTTCCGCTTCATGGTCGGTATCGGATTTTACCTTCTGTTCTTGATCGGCATTTCATTTTACTATTGCGCCAAGCGTGTCTTCGAGGAGAAGCGCTGGCTGCTCAAAACGCTATTGTACAGCCTTCCACTGCCCTGGTTGGCCATCTGGGCCGGGTGGTTCGTGGCCGAGTATGGGCGGCAGCCCTGGAGTATCGGCGATGTTTTGCCGACCTTTTTGTCGGTATCGTCCCTGACCACAGGAGATTTAATCGGCAGTATACTGGCGCTCGTCGGTCTCTATACGATCTTTCTGATTGCTGAACTTTACCTGATGGTGAAGTTCGTGCGTATCGGCCCCAGCAGCCTGCATACGGGCCGCTACCATTTAGAACAGGAAGAACCGACCGGGACGATCGCTTGAATACGGAACTTTTAAGGAGAATTAACCATGCCGATATTATTGGACTATTACACATTGAAAGTCATCTGGTGGCTGCTTGTTTGTACGCTTTTAATCGGTTTTGCCATCATGGACGGATTCGACCTGGGGATCGGCGTCCTCCTACCGTTTGTGGGTAAAAACGACGATCAGCGACGTGTCGTGATCAACTCCATCGGTGCGACCTGGGAAGGAAACCAAGTCTGGTTCATCACCGCTGGCGGTGCCATATTCGCCGCCTGGCCGTTCGTTTACGCGGCCGCATTTTCCGGGTTTTACTGGGCCTTGCTACTGGTGCTCTTTGCCCTGTTTTTTCGCCCGGTGGGATTCGATTACCGCAGCAAGGTAGAGGATCCGCGGTGGCGCAAAGCCTGGGATTGGGGTCTGTTTATCGGCGGCCTCGTGCCGGCGCTGGTCTTCGGCGTGGCTTTCGGCAATCTGCTGCAAGGGGTTCCGTTCCACTTGGACGATTTTATGCGGCCCTTTTACACCGGAAGCTTCTGGGGACTGGTGATCAACCCCTTCGCTCTGTTGGCCGGTGTTGTGAGTCTCTCGATGCTGATCATGCATGGGGCGGTCTATCTGCAGATTCGCACCGAGGGGGAGATTTACCACCGTGCGAAGAAAGCGGTTCTCGCCTTCAGTCTTATCTTCATGGTCACCTTTGCCCTGGCCGGCATCTGGCAGGCCTACGGATTCGAGGGATACCGCATCGTTTCCGCACCGGATCCCGGTGGCGTTATGACGCCCCTGGACAAAACGGTTGAGATCGCGGTCGGTGCCTGGATGGGAAATTATTCGGCTTACCCGTGGATGATACTGGCGCCGATCTTAGCGTTCGCCGGCGGCATCCTGGCACTCCTGATGTCCCGGGCCAACCGACCGGGTATTGCTTTCATATTCAGCAGCGCCGCTTTGGCCGGTGTTATATTGACGGCCACACTGTCCATGTTTCCGTTCATCATGCCGTCGAGCACCGTTCCAAGCAGTGGCCTGACAGCTTTTGACGCCACATCCAGCCACCGGACGTTAAATTTGATGTTTGTTGCCGTTGTGGTCTTCCTGCCCATTGTTCTGGCATACACCAGCTGGGTCTATCGCGTCATGCGCGGAAAGGTGACGGAAGAAAAAATTCGCGAAGAGACGCACACGGCATATTAAGACCGAAGACGATAGAAAGAGAGGTGTTCTATGTGGTATTTTTCGTGGATTCTGGGGGTTTTACTAGCCTGTGCCTTCGGCATTATCAACGTCATGTGGATGGAAGCTGAAGAGATGCTGGGGCCGGAAAAGGAAAAAACCGTGGAATGATGGTAAAATAAACCGGACACCGGCACTTCAAAAAGTACCGGCGTCCGGTTAGAGTTATCTGCTCCCCAATTTTACGGGCTCGTCATACCGCCTTAGAGTTCTTCGCGTACCCCCTTGCCGATTTTTCAGCCCAAAATATCATCTGAAACAACTTAGCACCCCAGCCACAGTTTTTGAATGGGCACACATTTGTTTCCGATCCAGAAATGTGCAATTTTCTTCAAGTTCAAGGAAATCATGGAATTGTGCGGAGGCATACTCTCGTATGTCGCACAAACAATTCCGTTAATTGACACCGAAATTGTAGTAAAGGGCCATTTTTGAACGGAAACTACTTAACGGCCATGGCGGCTTCCATGAGTGCTTCAGAGAATGTCGGATGCCCGTGAACGGTGCGGGCAATATCTTCGCTGCTGGCACCGAACTCGACCGCCAGTACGCACTCGGCAATCATATCCGCCGCGCGGGCCCCAATGATGTGGACACCCAGGATGCGATCGGTTTTTTTGTGGGCGATCACTTTGACAAGGCCCTCGGTTTCTCCGAGGCAGCGTGCCCGCCCGACACCGGTAAAAGGATAATTGCCGGTCCGGTAAGGAATCTTTCTCTCCTTGACCTGTTCTTCTGTAAGACCGACAGCGGCCACCTCCGGCCAGGTGTAAATGATGGCTGGTATTGCATCGTAATTCACTTCGCCGGGTTTTCCGGCCATACATTCCACCGCGGCAATGCCTTCGGCCGAGGCCTTGTGAGCCAGCATGGGACCGGCAATCAGGTCACCGATGGCATAGATGCTCTTGACACTGGTGCGGTAACTTTCGTCGACAATGACCTGCCCGGTCTTCTCATCGGTATCCACACCGATTTCTTCCAGATTCAGTCCCTTGGTCAGCGGTCGACGCCCAACAGCCACAAGAAGACGGTCGAACGCTAGCTTCTCTTTCTTGCCGTCGGTTTCAATAGAAACAGTGACCTTCTTGGCGGTCACGGCTGCGCCGGTGACCTTGGTTTTCAAGCGGAATTCGAAACCCTGCTTTTTCAGGATACGCTGCAGGGTCCGTCCCACCTGGCCGTCCAGGCCCGTGGCGATACCGGGTAACATTTCGATAACAGTCACTTTAGAACCCAACCGCATCCAGACCGAACCCAGCTCCAAACCAATGTATCCGCCGCCGACCACACCAAGCTTTTTGGGAACAGCGCTCAACTTCAAGGCCTCGGTCGAACTCAGGATATGCTTCCCGTCGAAATCCAATCCCGGAACCGAAACCGGTTCACTTCCGGTGGCCAGGAGAATCGATCCGGCCTGAATCGATTGCTTTTTACCATCATTATCTATCACTTCGACCAGATTTTCGCCCGCCAGGCTCCCGGTGCCCTGTATGATCTGGATCTTGTTGCGCTCGAGTAACCGCTTCACATTGTCCGTTAGCTCTTCCACCACCTTGTCTTTACGGGCCATCATGGCCGCCAGGTCTAAAGAAACCTTCCCGGTTTTGATGCCGTGCTCGACAAATTTCTCCCGGGCCATGTGGTAGAATTCACTGGAGTCGAGCAGCGCCTTGCTCGGAATACAGCCCACCCGCAGGCAGACTCCCCCCAGGCGGGATTCTTTTTCCACACAGGCGACTTTCATTCCCAGCTGGGCCGCGTGTGCGGCCGCCACGTACCCGCCGGGGCCACCACCGACGACAACCAGGTCGTATTGCTCTTTTCGGGCCATAATTAGATCTCCATTAGCATGCGTTCCGGGTTTTCAACGAATTCTTTGATGCGCCGCAAGAAAGTCACGGCCTCACGACCATCCACGATGCGGTGGTCGTAACTGAGCGCCACATACATCATGGGCCGCACGACGATCTCGTCGTCCACTACGATCGGCCGTTTCTCAATCCGGTGCATACCGAGAATGCCACTCTGCGGCGTATTCAAGATCGGCGTGCTCAGCAGCGAGCCGAATACTCCGCCGTTGGTAATCGTGAATGTACCGCCTTCCAGGTCGGCCAGGTCCAGCCGGTTATCCTTGATCTTGTTGACATAACCCACGATGGCCTTTTCCATTTGGGCCAAACCGAGTGTTTCGGCATTACGGATCACCGGCACCACCAGGCCTCGCCCGGTGCCGATGGCCACGCCGATATGATACCGATGATTGTAAACGATTTCTTTGCCGTCGATAAACGCATTGATTTCCGGCGTTTCCTTGAGTGCCTCGACACTGGCCTTGATGAAAAAAGACATGAAGCCGAGGGATACGTCGTATTTTTTCTGAAAAACCTCCTTGTATCGCGAACGGATCGACATCACCCGGCTCATATCGATGTCGTTGAACGTCGTCAGCATCGCTGTATTTTGGCGGGCCTCCAACAAACGGGCAGCGATGCGCTGGCGGATGGGGGTCATCGGTTTGCGGGAGGTTTCGCTACCCGTCACCGGTGCTTCGACCGCGGGATCGGTCAATTCCCCGCCCCCCGGGGCGGCTTTCACGGTCTCGCGGGTCTCAAGGTACAGGACCACATCGCCCTTGGTGATGCGGCCGCCAGGTCCGGTCCCACTCAACGCCTGGACATCGATGCCTTTTTCCTTGACCAGCCGCCGCACTGCCGGTGATAGGACCACATCCGGGGGTAACTCACCGGCGTGTTCCGCTACCGGCGGCACCGGCTCTCTATTTACCGGTGGCTTTTCCAAATCCGGCGGCGCCGCCGGCGCCTCAACCGCAGCGGCCTTTGGCGCTTGAGGCGCCGCCGCAGGGGCTGCGTCTTGGCTGTCAGGTTCGCGATCAGGGGCAGCACCTGTTTCCGCCGCGGTGTCAATGGTTCCGACAACAGCCCCGATAGCCACCGTTTCGCCCTCGGCCACACCGATCTTGAGCACGCCGTCCGCTTCAGCCTCCACTTCCAGAGTGACCTTGTCGGTTTCGAGCACATACAGCGCCTCGCCTTTTCGCACCGGATCGCCGTCTTTCTTGAACCATTCGGCCAATATCGCTTCGGTTACCGATTCTCCCACACTGGGAACTTTAATTTCAACCAGCATAATTTCTCCTTAAAAAAGTCAACGTTCACGGCTGAAAGCAAATGAAACTTTGGGGCGATCTACGGCCCGTGATGGCTTCTTCTGAGCCTTCGGCATTCTGCCTCGCGCACAGAATTAGCTCACGCTGCCGTTAGGATCGGAACCCAATGCCTGCTCCAGAATGGCTTCCTGTTGCTGTCTGTAGATAGCCGGAAATCCGGTTGCCGGACTGGCGGCCCCCGGCCGACCGATATAGGCCACCTGGTGACCGATAATCTTTTCCAGGTGCGGACGAATAAATTGCCATGCACCCATGTTTTCCGGCTCCTCCTGCACCCAGCGCCATTCTTTGGCCTGTTTGTAGCGGCTAACAATCGTCTTTAGCTGTTTGGCCGGGACCGGATAAAGTTGTTCGAGACGCAGCACAGCGGTGTTCTTGCGCTTAAGGTCCACCCGCCGTTGCAACAGTCCGTAATGAATTTTACCACAGCACAGCAGAACGCGCGTCGCCTTCTTGTACGCGGCCGCATCGTCCAGGACCTCCGCGAAAGCACCGGTCGAAAGATCCTTGAGGACCGACACTGCCAGGGGGTGCCGCAGGAGGCTTTTGGGCGTCATGGTCACCAGTGGTTTACGAAAAGTCCGTTTGACCTGGCGCCGCAACAAATGAAAATACTGGGCCGGTGTGGTTGGGTTGCAAACCTGCATGTTGTCTACGGCACACAATTGCAGAAAACGCTCCAAGCGGGCGCTGGAATGTTCCGGTCCCAAGCCCTCCATCCCGTGGGGCAGCAAAAGCACCAATCCGCTCAACCGCTGCCACTTGGCTTCACCACTGGCAATAAAGAGATCGACCACGGCCTGGGCATTGTTGACAAAGTCACCGAACTGGGCTTCCCAGAGTGTCAACCCTTCAGGCCGGGCCAGGGAATAACCATAATCGAAACCCAATACGCTCGCCTCGGCCAGCGGACTGTTGTAAACTGTGTAAAGTGCCTGGGAATCATCTAGATGATTGAGGGGCGTATAGTGTTCACCTGTTTTAGTATCCACGAGAACACTGTGGCGCTGGCTGAATGTGCCGCGTGCGCTGTCCTGACCACTGAGCCTGACGGGAAAGCCCTCAACCAAAAGTGATGCAAAAGCCAAGGCTTCGGCAGTGGCCCAGTCAATCCCATCGCCACTCTCGACGTTTTCGAGCCGTTTGGCAAGTTGCCGCTTCAGTTTCGGAAACAGGTTAAATTTAGGCGGGTAGTGGCCGAGCTTGCTTGCCAGGCCGATCAGGGTGTTCTTTGCGACACCTGTTTTCAACGGGGTGTGGGTGTAACGACCGGTTAAACCGTCCCAGTTTTCGTAAAACCGATCCTGTGGAAACGGGCAGGCACTGCCGTGAACCTCTTCGAAATCAGACACCAGTCGATCGGATATCGTTTTTTCGATTTCATCGAGCTGCGACTTCTCTACCAGACCCTCTTCCATAAGCCGGTCGGCATAAATCCGATTGAGCGAAGGACGTTCCCGTATGCGCTCATACATGAGCGGTTGGGTGAAATAGGGCTCATCACCTTCGTTGTGACCGTACCGCCGGTAACAGACAATATCGATGACAACGTCTTTCATGAAAGTCATCCGATAGTCCGCCGCCAACCGGCTGACGTGCACCACGGCTTCAGGGTCCTCCCCATGTACATGAAAAATCGGCGCCAAAATCATTTTAGCCACATCGGTAGAATAGCGGGTTGACCGCGCGTCCTTAGGAAGGGTGGTATAACCGATCTGGTTGTTTATGATGAGGTGCACGGTTCCGCCGGTGCGGTAACCGTCAAGCTGCGACATGTTGAGGGTTTCCATAACGAGACCCTGGCCGGCGAACGCCGCATCACCGTGAATCAGAACCGGCAGTACCTGACGGCCGTCAGCATCGCCCAGAATGTCCTGCCGCGCCTTTGCAAAACCCTCCACGACCGGATTGACCGCTTCCAGATGACTGGGATTGTTGACCAGGTAAAGCCTGAGGGGGTGCCCTTTGGCCGTTTCGATGTCGGCAAGAAATCCGTTGTGGTACTTCACATCGCCGGCACCGATCAAGTTCTCGGGATCATAACAGCTTTCGAACTCGGAGAAGATGTCGTAGTATGATTTCTGCAGAATATGCGCCTGAACGTTCAGTCGACCTCTGTGGGCCATACCCAGGATAATCTCCCGGGTGCCCTGGTCGGCGGCCCGCACCGTCAAGGCACCCAACAATGGTATGACAGCGTCGCCGCCTTCGAGTGAAAAACGGGTCACGCCAACGTACTTTCGGTTGAGAAACTCCTCGAACAGGGTGGATTGGGTCAGTTGTTTCAATACATGCCATTTCTCCGATGCATCCAACGGTGTCCGGTTCTGAACCGGCTCCATGCGCTCCTGCAACCAGTGGCGTTCGTCCGGGTCCTGCAGGTGCATGTATTCGACACCGACGGATCGACTGTATGTTTCTTTGAGATTTCTGAGTATGTCTTTAAGAGGGGCTTTTTTCTCTCCATCCAACTGATGGGTGAAGAATTCCTGTTCCAGATCCTCCAAAGAGAGGCCGAAAGTTTCCAGGCTGAGCAGTGGGTGATCGGTTGGACAAGCGGCCAGAGGATCCATACAGGCCAGCAGGTGACCGAGTTCGCGGTAGCGGTGTTTCAACGCCATCACCCGGCTCTGTTTGAGCACCTGATCCTGGTTTAAAACGCCGGCAATGACAGGGGCCTGGTCATAAGCGATCTCGAATCCTTTAAAAAAATTTTGCCAGTCTCTGGAAACCGATCCTGGCGCAGCTTTCCAGCGCCGGTATTGCTCGTCAATATATTCCGCGTTAAAGGTCTCGAACCCATCCATATGACAATCCCTTCAGGAAAATTTTCGGGTTATGACTCACTCTGCTCTTTAAACCAGCTCACGGCAATTTGCGATATGTCCCGTCGGTCTTCCTCCTGGCTGAACATGTGATCCGCATTCGGCACGATCGCCAAATCCACTCTTTCGCTGCTCAAATCCTTTACCTTATAGGCCTCTTCTACCGGTATGATCTCATCCATGTCCCCGTGAACAACCAACAGCGGTTTGTGAAAGGTTTTGATGAGATCGACCGGATTAAAGTTGTCGGCGTCCGCAAAGAACGCGCCGGTCAGCTTGAGTGATCGCCCACGGCTGTTGAAGAAAACTTCTCCGGTATGTTTCAGGGTGCTTTGTTGCTCCCGGCTCAGGAAATGCGTCGCGCGAATGCCCGTCAGACGGCTTGCTAACGCACAGACGGCCTTGACGCTGTCGGTCCGGATCCCGGTGAGGAAGGATATCAGCCCCCCCATGCTGTGACCGGCAACACCGATCCAATCCGCACCCCGGCCTTCGAGAAGTTCAACCGCCGTCTGCATTTCGGAAATTTGTTTGCTGTATGTCGACGCGGTAAAATCGCCGTCGCTTTGTCCATTGCCGGAAAAATCGAAACGCAGGCAGATGAAACCCTCCCGACTCAGGTCATCGGCCAGTTGCCGCAGGATACCCGTGTGTCGCGAGCAAGTAAAACAGTGTCCCAGGACCACTCCGCGTCCTTCGGATGTCTTCGGAATATGCAGCGTACCCGCCAGCTTTTCTCCCCATTGGTTGTTGAAATGAATCTGCTCTTTCATGATGTTCTTTTCGAAATATCTATTATTGATGTAACGGCGGCAGAGCCGGCGCGTATAAGCCAGGGCACCCGCCGCCATCGTTTCCGCCGCCGGCCGAACGCGTAACCGGGGACGATAATTACCCGGTTTTTATAAATAACGAAGGTGTTCCATAACTGTCAAGAACGAAAGACAATAATCGTCTCGGAATACTAAACGGTTATCCGGTAGATTTGTCGAACGATAACCATTTTGAACCCAGATGCAATTCAGTTCGCAAAGCCGCCCAGCCTATTTCAAGAATTGAATAAAAATATCATTTATGAATTGGATGGGCAATGATATCATCATTGCACTGGTGGAAGTCAGAAAGTCAATATTCAACAGGCTGTTAAATCAAGCCGGAGAAAGACCGGAGACGACCACATACGACCCGGACCCCCGGGGAAAGATTATACGGTTGCAAAAGGAGGTTCTTGTGATTATTGCCATTGTTACATTCAAACTGAAGAAAAATTGGAGTGTCAGCCAGGCATCGGAAGTGTTCACGTCAACGGCGCCCCGGTATCTCAACAAGCCCGGTTTGATACGCAAGCATTACTTCATAACCGAATCGGGAGATCGTTCCGGTGGCATTTATCTGTGGAAATCGAAAGCGGATGCCGCCGCCTGCTACACGCCCGAATGGAAGGCAATGGTGACGGAAAAATACGGAGAGGCGCCCGACATTCTTTACTTGGAAGTTCCGGTCACGGTCGATAACATTCGCCAGGTCATCGAAACCGGCCCTTGAATATTTCCCGTGCAGATGCAACGGCTGCCGGGCAGTCGTCCTCGATAAAATGTGGGGGTTTCTATCCAATAGCAGCATGCCGGAAAGAAAACACATGGTAACCAAAAAAACACAACCGGGAAACGACAGGATGGCCCAAATCATCTCCGATGCCCGGCGCAGCCGCGAACAACGGGAAAACACATACCGTGAAAAAGCACTGAAGTTATACCCCTGGATCTGTGCGCGGTGCGGGCGTGAATTTGAGGGTAAGCGGCTCCGAGAACTCACAGTCCATCACAAGGACCACAACCACGACAACAACCCCCCGGACGGCAGCAACTGGGAATTGCTGTGCCTGTATTGCCACGAGAACGAACACGCCCGCTATTTGGCAGCAGAATGGTCCGAGGCGCCCGCGCCGGGAGAAGGATCGGAACCGGCATCCACCCATAAACCGTTCGCCGGCCTGGACGCTTTGTTGAAAAATAAAAAGAAATGAGGGGACAACCTCAACACATGAAAACCAAAAACAGGCTCCTGATAATATCCCGTGATGCCGCTGTTTACGAGGGGTTGATTAAAGCGCTGGCTTTGCCGGATCTCTATATCAACGCCGTCGAGTCGGCCGAGAAAGCCCTTGTCCTCGCAAAAGATTGCACGATCATTCTTGGCGAACCGAAACGCATCGCACCCGTGATTGACCAGGCGCCAAAACTTTTGTGGGTTCAATCAACCTTTGCCGGCGTCGAGGCCCTTATCCCTCCGCAGGCACGAACCGATTATATTCTCAGTGGTGTAAAAAATGTTTTCGGGCCGTTCATGAGTGAATATGTCTTCAGCTACATGGTGGCACTCGAGCGCCATGCTTTCGATCTATACCGAAATCAACACCTTCGAATCTGGCAGAAGATCCCTTACAAAAGCCTCAAAGGTCGCCTTCTCGGTATTTGCGGCATCGGATCGATTGGAAGACACATTGCTCAAACCGCCAACCATTTCGGAATGCGCGTTTGGGGCTACAAAAAAACCGGAGTGAGTATCCCTGAGGCCGAACAGGTGTTTTCCGAGGACGGTTTCAAGGAATTTCTGGCCCTTCCGGATTACATAATAAACACGCTTCCGAGCACCCCGGACACGTTTCACAAATTTGACGACGCAGCGTTTGCGGCCATGAAGGCGACCGCGGTTCTAATAAACATCGGACGGGGCAGTGTTGTTTCGGAGAATGCCCTGATACGGGCGCTGCAAAGCGGGCGAATCGGTGGCGCCGTCCTGGATGTTTTCGAAAAGGAGCCGCTACCGCAGGAAAGCCCGCTCTGGTCTTTGCCCAATGTATATATTACACCTCACATTTCAGGATACAGTTTCCCATCCGATATCGTGGGTATCTTCGCCGAAAACTACCGTCGTTTTATCGTCGGCAACCCCCTGTTGCACCGGGTCGATTTTCAACGAGGCTATTAAATCATGTTTATTCGCCTGCTCAGCCTGTTGGAAGGCGCGCGACAGGCCACCGGCACGGTTGTCATCATCGATGTTTACCGGGCCTTCACGACTGCCGCTATCGCACTGCACGCCGGCGCGGCACGCATTATCTTGGTGGACCATCCTCAAAAAGCTCTGGACCTGCGCCAAAATGGGCTATGCCATATGTGTTTTGGAGAAATCGGCGGCGTCAAGGTTCCCGGATTCGACTTCGGCAACTCACCGCATGATCTCTCCCAGGCAAAGGTGCGCGGTAAAATTCTGGCGCAGTCAACCAGCGCGGGGACCAAAGGCGCAGCAGCGGCACGAGCAAACGCAACTCTGTATGTTGCGGCTTTGGTCAACGCAGCCGCCACGGTCCGGTCCATACTTGCTACCGGTCCGGCGGAGGTTTCCCTGGTTGCCATGGGAACCGGCGGCCAGGAACGGAGCGAAGAAGACGAGCTCTGCGCACTCTACCTTCGAAACCTGCTGCGCGGTGAAAAATCTGACCCGGCGGCCATACGGTCCCTGCTGCTTTCCTCCTGCGATTCGATCAAATTCAGGGATCCGGAGAAACCTCATTTCGACCCGCGCGATCTTGACATCGCCCTTGATATCGATCGCATCCCTTTCGCTGTAAAAGTCCAGAAGGACGGCGACCTATTGGTGGCCCTACCGAATTAAATCGTGCTGCCTGCAGCAACCTTGATTTAATAGGATGCGTCGGTTTTATCGATTTTGGCCGCTTTTTCTTTAATCAGAAAGTGATAGAGAACGTCACAATATCGATCCATTTCCATCATACCCTTACCGGAAACGGTGTATCGCCAGTAACCGTAGAGCTTGGTTAAGTTTATCAGGCGCCGGCTATAGGTTTTCCAGTTGAAGTGTTTCTGCACACGCTCGATGCCGTTTTCGGAGATCGATTTCCACAAATCTCCGTTCTTTTGATAATTGTCGGCGAATTCTTCCAGGCTTGCCCCAATCAATTCTGGCTTGCTGGTATTCATCAAAAATCCGCTTTTGCCGTATTCGATAATCTCCAGCGGTCCACCGAATTTCGGTGCGAAGGTGGGAAGACCGGTGGCCATGGCCTCGATAATGGTGAGGCCAAAAGCCTCGAAAAGCGCCGGTTGAACGAATAGGCCTTTGCGGTCGGCAATAATCCGGTACACCTCACCGGTGTCGAGCTTGTTGATGCTCGGCAGCCAGCGTACCTTGCCGTGTAAATTGAAGCGCTCGATGAGATCGTACGCCTTAGTAATTTCATTTCTTTCCTCGATGTCGCCGGACTTATCGACATGGATGGTACCGGCGGCAAACACCAGATTGTAGAATTGCTGCAGTTTCTTGCTCATGCCGAAGGCATGGATAAGACCGGTAATGTTCTTGATCTTGTCAAAGCGGGCCATGGTGAAGATCGACGGTTTATCAGGATTGTCGAGTTTTCCGAATATGTCATCTGATTCATCGGTAAATAAACGCCCCTCCCACTGCTTTCGCTTGTTCTGAATACGTTTCTCATGTTCGAAATAGGGAAAATAGAGTTCTTCATCCACGCCTGGCGGAATGACGTTAAACTTGGGTGCGAAAAGGTTTATCCCGCTAACAACCTGATACAGCTGCGGCAGGCTGAAGAACTGATACGATTCATATTGGCCCATGGTGTCTTCGGTTCCAATGATCTCCTGCAGGGTACTGGTGATTATGAAATCGGATTTGTTCATGGAGAAGATGTCCGCGGTATACTGGAGGGAAAAGTGATAATCGCTTTCGAGTTCCTGCCAGTGCAAATCCGAAAAAGCGTACTTTGTTTTTTCAAGGGCATGGGCGATAGTGCATTGGATTACGTCGAACTTGTCTGAAAGAAGGGAGGCCACAAGGTTGCCATCCGAATAGTTGCCAATGATAAGGTCGGGGCGCCCCTGAAATTCACCGAGCAACTCAGTTGAAGCATCTTCGGCAAAGGTTTCCAAGTAAGGCCATATTTTGAATCGTGACACCCAGTTTTTGACTACGTTGTAGTGGTTGTCGCGAAACGGTACCCGTAAAATCCACCCGTTTTCCGTGTGAAATATTTTCTCGAGCCGCTGGTTGCAGGTGGTGTCCGCCGCCTCCGGAATCAATCGGGTCAAAACGATAATTTGCGGATCGATTTCCAATCCAGTCAGGCGCAGCTCCTTCTTCAAATGCTTCTCCAGGGCGCGGACTTGATCCAGGATGTAGATGACCTGCCCACCGGTATCCGGTTTTCCCAGCGCATTGGTCTGTCCAAACCATCCATGGGGAGAGATGATGGCGACCTTGGAGATGAGCGGCATCGGAACCCGTGATATGAATGTCTCCAACAACTCATCCGTCGGCTCTCCCACCAGCGCCAGCAGTATTTGCATGGTTTCCCGGATCCGTCCCACCGTGTTGCCCCAGCCGACCTCGAAGCCGGACTTTTTCATGCGTGCTTCCACGTTGGAATAAGGGGCCTCGAAATGCTCCGCTTCGAGCCAGTCCAAAACCTTTTCGACTTCTTTGAGGAAGATTGTGGGATCATTGAGAATGGCGCCATTTACTAACAATTGCTGCCCGTTGTACTGGTGCATCTTGATGAACTTAAATGATTTTTCGATCCACTCCCGAGAGCGGCTGAAAATGTTGCTGCTCATGTAGCGGTTCAGAAAACGAATGCCGTTACCCACCGAACGAATATCACGAATGGTAGGCGTAAAGTCGTAGAAAGGCATGAAGTCAAGGCGAAGCCGGAGACCGTTCGATTTCATCTGCCGGGCGTAGTAATCTCTCAGGTTGAGGTAACTGTCAAGCGTTGTCTCCTCGATGTACTCCCCATCATTTCGAATGATGTAAAATCGGTATTTGGCCATAGCGTAGCGGTGCATAAGCGCCAGGTGACTCTCGACGATGAACAGTTCCTGGGCCTTTTTCAAAAAGGCGAAGATGGAAGAGCTTTCCAACAAAGGTGCCGGTCTTTCATGTTTGTCACAATAATCACGAAAAAGCTGGAGAATCCCGTTTCGGAGTACGATGTCGGTTCCCGATCCGGATATAAAGGAGATCAACTCTTTAAAATCTTTGTGATCTTCTTCGGCAATCAGGCTGTTCAGCAAGTTTTCCATTGTCAGTCCACCTTGGGTTGAGCTTTTTCGATAAAATTATAGTGTTCGATCGCTTCGA
Source organism: uncultured delta proteobacterium (assembly GCA_963848135.1). Classification (GTDB taxonomy): domain Bacteria; phylum Desulfobacterota; class Desulfobacteria; order Desulfobacterales; family SG8-13; genus JARFQH01. Next base: position 86,851 of record CAWKCK010000001.1, on the reverse strand, counting down.
GAATTCCACGAGCATATTTTTGTTTTGCGAAATAGATATTCCGAAGCCCTTTAAGAGATTTGAGTTCCGAGCTGTAGTTGCCCACCACAACAGCTTTGGGTTCGCCCCGCAGCATTTCTTCGTCGTTGCCCGAATCGCCGCAGACGAGAAAGTTTGCCAGCGGAATTTCCCATTTGTAACTGAGATAGCGGATGGCCTTCCCTTTCGAGGCCCGGTAGGGCAGTATATCCAGATACTTGCTGTGGGAATAGATCAGGCTGTAGCGGCACTTGTTGCGCAGAAGCTGATCGTGAATCATGGCAAGGCGATCTTTGCCGGGTTTCATGTTGTAGCTGACCTTGAAACGCCGTTGGGTGTCTTCTTTCTGGTAGGTCAAGAACGAAAATCCTTTGAGCAACCGGACGATCTTTTGCCGATTCCATTGGGCCGAGATGTGGGCGTCCCAGCCCCTTCCGTATTGAATGTTCTTCCCGTAATAGATTTCCGATCCCACTGAGGATATAATGACGTCGGGGGCATGAACGTCAAATTTTTCCAGTTGTGCTATGGTCGACTCGATGGTGCGGCCGGTGGCCACGCCGAAACCGATATAGTCTCGATGCTGCTTCAACAGTTGAAGTAATGTGGTCAATTGGCTATTTTCATCACCGATGAGGGTGTTGTCGATGTCTGTGATGAGGAAATAGTTGAGCTTTGCCAATCGCCTTCCGATGGCATCCGAGGGGACGGCCACTTTCATTTTGGTTGTATAGAATTTGTCGACCACTCGCTTGACTTCTTTCATATACCTGGCGGCGTGGCTCTCCCAGGTATAATGCTTGCGGATGTTCATAATCCCAGCTTTGGAATACTGCTTCCACTTTTCTCCGTCGACGATAAGCTGTTTGACGGCTGCGGCGATGGCTTCGGTATCGGTCGTATCCACTAGAAGTCCGCATTCACAATTCTTGATGGTGTCCATCGCTCCCCCGTCATTGGGTGCGATGATCGGAAGACCGCAGGCGGCCGACTCGATCAGGGTAATGCCAAAGGGTTCGGTGAGCGCGGAGTTGACGAACACGCCACGCTTTTCCGCCGCGATGCGATACAGTTCCGGTACTTCGTATTCGAAATCGTGTTTTTTGGGAATGGCGATTTTGCCGTACAGATCGTATTTATCCATCAGCAACAGGATTTCCGTCAGAACATCGCGCTCGTTATCTTCCATTTCGGAAATGTCTTTGCGAATTCCGGCAACCACAGCCAAATTGGCCATGGATTGCAGTTCCAAATCTTCACCGTATGCTTTAATGAGTCCGGCGATGTTCTTGCGTTTGTCCGGGCGGCATAAAGAAAGTATCAGTGGTTTGTCCGGCTGTTTAAAAAACCGATGAAGTTCCTCCAAAACCGACGCCTGGGCGTACATTTCCGTTTCACTTTTCTCGGAATCCGGCAAGGGCATCATGATAATAAGGGTAGAACTTGTCAATATCCAAGCCCGGAGGGATGACCTTGAAGGTGGGAATATCCTTGTTATCGTACTGGCCGTACTGCTCCTTGATTTCCTGGTTCGTACTGGTCACCACCAAATCGGCTTTCTTCAGTATCTCTTCCTCCATTCGGATGCGATGGTCGATTTTATATTTCTTGGTGATCTCCTTCTCCGTCATGCCGTCGTTTAAGAGGCGACTCAGCTTCGAACGGCCCAGTGAATGGCCGGTGTAAACCATTGGCAGACCGAAAAATTCGCTCAGAAGCGTGGCCACATAGCCGGCATCCGGATAATGGCCGTGTACGATATCGGGAATGCGTTTCTGCCGCTTGATGTACTTGATGGTTTTGTCGACGTATTCATCCAGATGCGGCCATAACAATTCCTTGCGAATGTATTTCCTTCCGCCGCATTGAATTCGCACGATGCGAAACTTGTCGCTTACCTTTTCGATGGATTGGGCGTAATCTTCGGAAACGGTTTTGTCAGAGATCAGTCGTGTGAACAGTTCCACCAGCTGCACATCTTCGCGCTGCTCGAGCGCTTTTGCCAACTCGACCACGTACTTGACCTGCCCACCGGTGTCCGCATTCCGGCCGAGTTCCATATTTTCTGCGCGCAGCAGACCGTGAATGCTGAACAGTTGAATATGCAATCCGTTCGATGGCATGTCATTCTCCGTTTCTGATCTGCTTTCGGATTGGCTCGTAAAATTCGGCCGAATCCGGAAGGGCGCCCTCAATGGTGCAGATGCGTGATGCGAACGCGGTAGCCAGCGAGAGCATCTTCTGCGGTGACCATTTCTTTAATATACCAGCAGCAAGCATGGCGGCGTATGCATCTCCGGCCCCCACCGTATCGACCATGAACTCTGCAGGTTCCGGTGCGGCACGACGGACGCCTTCTGTCGTATGTAATTCACTCCCAGCGTCCCCCTTGGTCAATGCTACGGTGTGCAGCGAATACTGAGTCATCATATGGCGGATAAAGGAAGGCTCGTCATGATCAAGTCCGGTGATGCGCTTGCATTCCCGCAACTCATCCGTGTTGAGCTTGAGAATGTCCGTTTTGTATAAGGAACTTTCGATTACCTCGTCCGAATAGCAGTCGCGGCGAAGATTGATGTCGTAGAAGGACACCGTGCCGGCTTGTTTGCGGTGAAGGAACTGTTGTATTTGCTTGAATGCCGGATCCGTTCTTTGAATCAGCGTTCCGAAATAAACGAGTTCGGCGTTTAGGAGATGGTCCGCATAGGCTTCCGGCTTGAGCTCAATATAATCGTAGGCAACATCGGAAATAATGTCAAATTCAGGAACTCCGTTCTTATCCACTTGCACCTGCACGGTTCCGGTGGGATGGGCATCGTCCAGTTGAATGTCGCCGGGATCGAATCCGAACTCCTTGATTCGGTTCAGGATTTCCCGGCCGTTATCATCCTTGCCGATTCTGGAGATAAACCGCACCGGGAAACCGGACTGTTTCAAGTGGTAGGCAAAATTGAAGGGTGCTCCCCCAAGGCGTTTGGATTTCTCGAAAATATCGAACAGAATCTCTCCGATCACAAGGATCACGAATTCTCCTTCCAGTTGCAGTACAATTTGAAATTAATGTTAACGAAAGGTGCGGAGGATTTTCGCAAACAAGGCTTTAAGAGAACTGCAGGTACCGGACGCAGGGACCTGCATGAGTTTTTACCCTCAGACGAAACGTTTGTCAAACAGCGTGATTGCTTTGGAAGGGCAGCGCCGGATTTATACCGTATGTGGAACTAACCCGGCTGACCCGGGGGATTCAGGGCCGGATTCTTGCCAAACTGGAATTCCACACCAAAAAATTAATCCGAAACCCAATAAACATCCTAAAACCCTTGACTATTTTTATCTTAACGAGCTATTGAGAATTTTTTTCAAAGCAGGAATGTGAGGATATGATAACTGGATACGATTGGAAAACGGAAAAGGCTTTCAAATCTTTAAAGCGCATTCTTCCGAAGATAGAAAAAGAATTTAGAGAAGAACTCCAGCAAATACCCCAAGAATGGCGTAAATTTCAAGACAGACTGGGAAAAGAGTGGCAACGGCTGTTCGTTAATCTGTTTGATTTATACGGGTGGCAATTTGATTTTTTTTATACACTCGAGTGCGTTTTACATTTAATGGTGCAATATTGGTTACAGAGACCAGAAGAATTAAAATCCCTTGATAGTAGACGCCAGGCCGATCCTTACTGGTTTGAGTCGGAAAAAATGTCTGGCGGTGTATTGTACGTTGATCTATTCAGCGATAACCTTGCCAAACTCGTTGATCATATTCCCTACTTCAAGAAGCTTGGACTAACCTATCTTCATCTCATGCCGCTATTTGCAGTTCCCCGAGGCGACAACGACGGTGGTTATGCTGTAAGCGACTATCGCGCGATTAATCCTGACATTGGCACAATGGATGATCTTTACAAATTGTCAATTCAACTCCGTAAAGAAGGAATCAGCCTGGCGTTAGATTTTGTATTCAACCATACTTCTGATGAGCACCTATGGGCCAAAAAGGCCAAATCCGGTGACCCTGATTTTATGGCCTATTACTTGACATTTCCTGATCGGGCATTGCCAGACCAATACCAAAGATATCTCAGAGATATATTTCCAACAGTAAGGAGGGGAAGTTTTACGTGGCGTGAGGATCTTAAGAGATGGGTTTGGACCACCTTTAACAGCTATCAGTGGGATTTGAATTACTCAAACCCTGAAGTGTTTTGCTCCATGATAGAGGAAATGCTCTTTCTTGCTAACCGAGGGGTTGAAGTGTTGAGATTGGACGCTGTAGCCTTTATCTGGAAAAAACTCGAGACAAATTGTGAAAATCAACCAGAAGCGCATACAATCATCCGAGCTTTTAATGCAATTGCAAGAATAGCAGCACCATGTTTACTATTTAAATCAGAAGCCATCGTCGAGCCCGATGAGGTAATTCGGTATATTGACTTTGAAGAGTGCCAATTGTCCTACAATCCCTTGCTCATGGCGCTGCTTTGGGAATCGCTGGCAACCCGGGAGGTTAAGCTTCTTGAGCATTCAATGAGAAATCGGTATCGAATACCCGCGGGTTGTCAATGGGTGAATTATGTTCGGTGCCATGACGATATCGGGTGGACTTTTGACGATCAAGACGCTCGAAATGTCGGCATTGATCCAGCCGGCCACCGCAGATTTCTTAATAGATTTTACACAGGCGATTTTCCAGGTTCTTTCGCTAAGGGAGTGCCTTTCCAATTCAATGCCGATACAGGGGATGTTCGTATCTCCGGAACATTATCATCTCTTGCAGGACTCGAGGAAGCTATTGAAAAGAAGGATAATGAATTGATCGAGATGGCTGTTCGCCGGATCAACCTTTTGAGAAGTATTCAGGTTAGCATTGGCGGTATACCGCTGATATATATTGGAGATGAATGGGGTATGCTGAATGATTATACGTACCTTACTGATCCTACCAAAGTAAATGATAGCCGATGGGTCCACCGGTCCAGGAAAAGGTGGGAAGCCCGCGATGAGCTATCTGATCAGGACACGCTCGAATGGCGATTCTTTCATGAAATGGTCAAACTACTCAATTTGCGTAAAAAATTACCCGCCTTTAAAAACGGAGGAATGGAGGTTATCCATACCGGCAATGCTCACCTGTTCGGATACATTCGTGCTTATAACAGCCAAAAAATTTTAGTTATAAATAACTTTTCAGAAAAAATCCAGAAACTGGATGCCTCTCATTTAGAAGCGTGCGGTGTGAAAAGAACGGTTGCTAATTTGCTGAACGGTGAAATTCTTTCTTCATTTAGTGACCTTTTTTTAAATGGTTACCAGTCTGTATGGCTGGATATATCGGAGCTATAACCATTCCTCCCTTATATGAATTGCTTTGCGATAACGGTATTTAGTCACAGCTTACGCATCATCTATGCTGGCCAAAACACTTGGGGCTGCTGAAGTTAAAACTTTTAATATGAATATTGGCAATGATCTGAAAATATTTTTTTTATATCCTATTTTTCGACATCCTCTAAAATAATAGAATTGTACTACGCTGTGGAGCTGACAATTAATAGGGGTTTATAAAGGCAGACTTTGGAATGGACACCGATGAATTCGTCTGCGGGACGTAAAAAAGCATCCAAAAAGAACGGTCCCCGAATGACAAAAAATAACAATCCGGAAAACAGCGCCCCCGCAACCGCCGCCCACGACACCGTGTTACCCTCAGCGGTCGAAGCCATCGGAGACACCCCCCTTGTGGAACTCAACCGGTTGACCCGGGGGATTCAGGGCCGGATTCTTGCCAAACTGGAATACCTGAATCCTGGATTTTCAAAAAAAGACCGTATCGCCCGCCAGATCATCGAAGACGGGGAAGAATCCGGTGATTTGATGCCCGATCAGACCGTGGTTGAACTCACCAGCGGCAACACCGGTACCGGCCTGGCCATCGTCTGCGGGATCAAAAGATACCCCTTCGTGGCTGTCATGTCCCGGGGCAACTCGTCCGAAAGGGCCCGAATGATGTCCGCCTTGGGAGCCGAGGTCGTCCTGGTGGACCAGTTGCCCGAATCCGCTCCCGGCCAGGTATCCGGTGGCGACCTGGCGTTGGTGGAACAGGAAACCCGCAGAATTGTGGAAGAACGACAGGCCTTCCGGGCGGACCAGTTTCGACTGCAAGGCAATTTCCGCGCGCATTACCTGCATACCGGTCCCGAAATCATCCGGCAAAGCGGCGGCAGCATCGACGCCTTCTGTGATTTTGTCGGCACTGGCGGCACGTTTGCCGGATGCGCAGCGGCCTTCAAGACATATCGCCCGGAAATCGACTGCTTCATCGTCGAGCCTGCCGGGGCAGCGCTCCTTGCCGGCCAACGGGTTATCCGGCCGAATCACCGCATCCAGGGCGGCGGTTATGCCATGCCCGACCTGCCGCTCCTGAAACCGGAGCACGTTGATGGTTATCTGCAGGTATCGGACCAGCAAGCCGTTGAAACCGCACGTCGTCTGGCCCGGGAGGAAGGGATTTTTGCAGGATTTTCCTCCGGTGCCAATGTAGCGGCGGCATTGGCGCTACTCGAGAGCCGATTCGTGGGGTTGACCGTTGTCGTCATGATCTGCGATTCCGGCCTGAAATATCTGAGCACCGATTTATGGGTGTGACCCCAGGTCGGGGAAAAAGGCAATGTCTCAATCTCAGTATCCATGTAGGACGGTTTGTAATTATACCTGTTCAGTTTGAAATGCTAACCAATCTGCAGATTATGATATGATATCATAAGTTTCGCAGATTCTCCGCTGACCACAACATCTTGGGGTGCTCCGGAGTTGGCATCAGGTCAAAATAATGGCAAGCAAGGTTTAATTTCCATAGCACCGGTTTTCGTGTGATACTCTGTACGTATCTGAAATTTTGCGATTATGCTGATACCAGAACGAAACCTTTAACGCATAAAACACGATTTTCATCTGATTTATAAACCGATCGTTCAACTCTACTGATTGGTTTTATGTAACGATAAAAACAATAATGCTGATCTACGCCGAGATTTATATATGTTTTCTTGTATAAAATTAATATGTAATCACATCAGCACGGTAATACTTATTTTAGAGCTCGGTTGAAAGGCAACGGCCAATATATCCTGCACTTTTCATAAAATATTTATAAGACATCCTTTGCTGATTCAACCAAAGGGCGCATCCGACAAGGAAGAATGCGATGGACAATATGAATGCATATGATAGGGTTATGGGAGTGTTGAATGGTAAACGGCCAGACTATCCTCCTGTTGTACTTATGGCTCGTGAGTGGTGCAGCAATCAGGCTGGTTTTGACTTGATCGATGAGCTAGAAAGTGTTGAAAGGCATGTCTATGCCCAAACCTATGCTGTCGATAAGTTCGGCTATGATTGCGTTTGGGATATGTTCGCCTGTCATTCCGAATCCGAGGCCATGGGGTCAGTACTCAAAATTTCCCGTGGGCACCCGCCGTCAGTGGAAATCCCAGCGGTACAAAACTACGAATCTGATTTATCTCGTTTGAAACTTTTCGATCCGTATCAGAATCAAAGGCTGAGCCTGATCCTGGAAGGAATGCGGAGACTGAAAAATCGGTTTAAACACCAAGTTCCGGTTATCGGTTACATACAGGCCCCATTCAGGCACGTTAGCATGCTACGGGGTTCCGAAGACGCGATGCGAGACTTGTACAAAGCGCCTGAATCCCTTCGCAAGCTCTGCGAAATTGCTTTGAGCAGTCTCATTGTCTATGCTGTGGCCATTATCAGCACAGGAGTAGATATCCTTTTCATCTCCGACCCGAGCAGCTCTGGGGATGCCATCTCTAAAAAACATTGGGAAGAATGGGGGAAGCCACTGACCTCACGCTTAGTCAACCTCGTCAAACCCACAGGGATAAAAACCATCATGCACGTTTGCGGTGACAATTCTGACCGGCTCGAAAGTTTTGCCGAAACTGGAGTGAATTGTTTGAGTCTCGATGAAGGGGTAGATTTTGAAGCGGCGCGGAAATTATTGGGGCCGCGATACTGCCTGATGGGCAATGTCAGCACGAGTCTCTTAGCTATGGGCAGCCCTGAGGAAGTGAAAGATGCAACCCGGGAGGTGATCGATAAGGCAGGTCGAGACGGGGGATTGATGGTAAGTGGCGGCTGTATCATACCTGCTATCTGCCCTCCGGTAAACATCCAGGCCATGGTGGAAACGGCTAAGACCCGGGGATAAGGTGGCACCAGGGATTCTTAAGCTACCATCTGCAGTCCAATTTACCGCCAGTCCCATTACTCTCTGATATTGTTCAGTTGCGATAGGCAGATCTTATATTCAGTTTTAAAGCCATTTTTAATAGTTACGGGAATGGCAAGATGTTACAATTTCAAAAAGTGTCTCAAAATAATTATTTTCCGTTATTATATGCTGCACTATAATAATGCGAATAAGAGCAAAAAGATGCTCTATTAGTGTTCGTATAATCTAAATTACTGCAATTTTCAGAGTAATGTGTCTCTATTTGAATTTTTCTGTGAAAATGATGCTGCCATGTGGGGATTGACAATGAGAAATATTTTTAATGGCAAATAAGAGGAAAAACAAGGAGACGATTGAATGGTAACAGAAGAAAGCAGTGCTTATTTACAGAAAGTGTATTCTGCCAAAGATAACCGTGATTTGAAGGAGGCCTACGATCTGTGGGCTGGAAAATACGACGAGCATGTCACTGCATTCGGTTATCAGATTCCGGCCGTTGCAGCGGGCCTGTTTGGAAAATACGTGATGCCAGAGACTACACCGATACTCGATGCCGGCGCAGGAACGGGATTGATGGGGGCTGTCCTCGATGCGCTGGGGTACCGGGGACAGGCCGGTGTAGATTTGTCCACGGGTATGCTGAAGAAGGCCCGCGAACGCAAAATTTATACGGATCTTCATCAAATGATTCTCGGCGAGAAGCTGGATTTTCCTTCCGATCATTTCGGCGCTTGTCAGTCCATCGGGGTCTTCACCGCGGGCCATGCACCAGCAAGTGCCTTCGATGAGTTGGTGCGTGTGTTGTGCCCGGGTGGCTATATTTTTTTCAGCCTATTGGAAGATGTCTATGCGCCGAAAGGGTATAAAGAAAAGTTCGAAACCCTGGAAAATGATGGTAAATGGCAGCTAACGGAGAAAACCAAAAAGTTTCCGGGGCTGCCGCTGGAAAACCCGGATCTGTTTCACCGGGTGTATGTGTACCGTGTGTGTTGAGGGCGAATCTGAATCGGTCGAAGGTATCTTTACGGTTCTTTTGATATTCTTCCAAAAACGTGCTCCCGGTGCAAAAAAATGCACATAACAAGTCGCTGGAGAATCGACGGGAAACGCCTGCGCGGCTCCCGCGTCACAGTTCCAGCGTTAAATGTATCTGCTATGACCTTTGAGCTATCATATGGTCGATTCGGTTGAGATAGCCAGATGGTATCGTTACAGATTGAGTGCTTACCAATAGTTGAACCTGTGACAAGCAAGTTTGAGTCTTGACTGGCGCCACAGATTTAACCTATTCTCAATGTATACTCAATTTCAATAACTGCAGGAATCTATTCACACCCAAACATTTCAACCATATGCCTGCCCCAAACAGGATGTGGCCCATGTTGACACAATGTGGCATCTTTTTGCTCCAAACGTATCAATTCCTTTCACCACCGGACCCAAGTCTTTTTCATTTCTGAAAACCATTTTATTTAGAGCTGCTGTTGCGCACCTCATTTCTGTAGAGGTCAATTTTACTAATTTAAATCAAACAACGGAGGAATAAAAGATGGAAAACCTCAAAAAGGTAATGATTTTAATTACCTTCACAGTATTCGGATCTGTTCTGTTTTTGCAGCACCCAGTGCATGCCCACTGCCAGATTCCATGTGGAATCTATGATGACCACGCACGTGTTCAATCGATGCTTGAAGATGCCACTACCGTAGATAAATCAGCTAAGTTGATTGCTGAGTTGGCAGGCAAGTCTGATGCGCAATCTCAAAACCAATTGGTTCGTTGGGTGATGAATAAAGAAAAACATGCCCAGCAGATCATCTCTACAATCAGCGACTACTTTTTGACGCAACGGGTCAAACCGAGTCAAGAAGATTATGCTGAACGTTTATCAAAGCACCATGCGGTAATTATTGCAGCAATGGAGGCCAAACAAAACGCTGATATGAAATACGCGAAAAACCTAAAAGAAAGCATTGAGGCCCTGTTATCTTATTATCCAGAACACAAGCAATAAGGAAAACAATAGAATAGGGCAATTTTACTCGGACGGCATGAAGCTGAGCTTCACTGGCGCTTACTCCGCTTGGTGCCGTCTATTAATTGCTATGTTACTGGTACCTCCAACCTATCAACCGGATGGGTGACCAGGCGTTATCTGCTATGATCCTGAACCTATTATCCGGCGAATTTCCTGAATTTAGCCAAACGGTATCCTGATATTTAACGTGATTTCAAGAGATTGTGCTTTTGGCAAGCTGTCCTGAGTATTGACCTCCCCAATAATATCGATATAGTCTCAATCTATTAGTATTCCAGAGTGTTATTTGCTTAATGATTTTCAAAAAAGCTGCCCATTCCAACGGACGTGAAAAGGTAATTTTTATGAAATAGCCGTGTAGCAATGAAATTCATCTTTAACAGGTCAAAAATGTATCGATGCCTGGCTATATCCTTCTTTTTCGGATCCGGTGCTGGTAGTGTTTACTTGTTTTACCAGGTTCCCAGTTTGTGGTTTCTCCAAGGCATCAATGAAGACGCGTTTAGGACTGTTGTATCTTTAGCGTGGGTGATGATAATCCCTATATGGATGTTCTTATTTTTTGCAGCTATGGCTTTTCTCGAAGCCTTCTTGCACATTCTCGACTCGAAAACTTGAGCCTCGAAACCGATGATACTCAGATCGTATATGCAGTTTCAACGCCATTTTCGACAGTTACGAGATTGGCAAGCTATTTTTAACTTTTTAAAATGGCAGATTTTTTGTGATTTCATCTGTACGTATCTGAACTGTTGCGATTATGCAGATATTAACAAAAATAAATGCATCGAGTACCACCCTGTGGCAATTGACAAACCAAACTGTAGTGATAGGTAGAATTTATAATAAACTCACGAAAATGATCTGAACAGGCAAACCCATCAAAGAGGGAGGATGGGGTATGAAGTCTGTTACATATTCAGAAGGCTGAGCCGCCCAGTGGGGGTAGTTCAGCCTTTTTTTATTGAGAGAGGTGATTGATATGAAGATAAATTCCAGTGCACTATTCAAAAAATATCTACCCTATTTATTTGTTATTATCTTCATATTCCCATGCCCTTTTGCTATTGGGGAAACAAAAAGCACCCCTTGGTTGTTACTATTATTGGACGACAAAAATCAACAGGGAGAGACAAAAGCGGTTAACCTGGTTACCCCGTATGCAAGTGTTTCTGACATGCGCGAGATAAACGATTTTTTTAATGCACAATACAGCGATGAACCCTGGGGAAGAATCCATGATGGATTGGATGTTGATCCCGATGGCAACCTCAAAGCATATCAGTCGGCATGTGCCGGGAGAGTTAAAAAGATTTACACGTTCGATGATCAAGTAATGGTGCTGATTGACTGCGATTCTACTTATACTATCGGCTATAACTTTGAAAACCAGGCACCGAATACCGGACAGACTCAGTACAATAACATTTTGGTTATAGAAGGGCAGTTGGTAGCGCAAGGCGAGATTATCGGCTATCTATATTCGGCTGCGAATCCGGAAAAAGCTCATGTGCACTTTACATTATATAAAAACGCCATACCAATTTGTCCCGAACCGTATTTTACTCAGGCAGCACGTGATTCTATTATGAATTTGATTGCGGTTGCTCACCAGGATGTCATTATGTGTAATAGCGATGATGTATTGCCACCATTGTTCGTCGCCCCTTATTCCAGTGAGTCGGAGATGGCGAAAATTACAACCGGCTTTAGTTCTCAATATAGTTTTTCTCCCTGGGACTATGCGAATGACGGTATAGATATCTACCCAAAAGATGATCTTGCAGGTGTTCAGTCGGCTTGTTCTGGGATGGTCGATGTTGTTCAGTTACAACAGACAGCCACGGACGACACCTGGCAGGTGGAAGTATCCATTGCCTGTGATGAGTATGTGGTAGATCCCGATGACGGTGGTTATTTTATTCCGCTAACGACTAAATACGCGTTTAATACCATGTCGATAAATACACAAGCCGGACAAGATCAATTGGATAATATCTCCGTCACTCTGGGTGATACAATTACTCAAGGCGATACCATTGGCTACTTGAAGATGTTCAATGAATCTTCGCATCTGCATTATGGATTATGGCAGTTTGGTCAGACAAAATTTCATGTATTTGGAGTATCAGGCATCCCTATGTGTCCAGAAGCGCAATTTACAGCTCAAGCAAAAGACTCGATTCTTAATTTGTTACATGCAACTTGGCCTAATGCGGAAATATGCTATCAGAACTGAAGTATAGGCAAGGAGAATACAAATGAAGATATTGAATGTATGGATAGCTGAACTGACATCAGGATCGAGGCTTATAGTAACTTTGTTCTGTGCGCTTCTGTTTTTGGGGATGAGCACGGTACCGTCGGCTGAATCTGCCGAGGTTTGGGTGTTGACTGATACCAGAGTGAATCCGAATAATGCACGCACCGAATTTATTGGCGGTGTTGGAGACCCTGAATATTATTCTGAACCGCGGTACCTCGGCAAGTATGAACTGTATACCGTTACGGACGGGAGCATTACCCACCGCAACAAGTCTGTTGACCACGACTATTTGTATTTCGATGCAACCTTTATTGCAAGGTTTGACAAACCACCGGCCCAGATGATCGCGGGAGAAACAATTACGCTAAATGCGACAACTGAAGGCAGCGGTTATGTTTCTCCACATTCTGGTGGATGGAACGCTGGAATACAATATCAGTACCATGCAGATGGGGTGACTCTTTCGGGAGATTCGATAGCAGCGACCAACTTAGATTATATTTTAGATACGGCAACAGTCAATTTTGAAGTCCCCGTTGTCACCGCCGGTGGTCGGATTGAAATCAGCGCAGGACTCTGGAACTGTCCTGCCTGCTCGGTGCAATATATTTATGAACCGGGCACGGCCAGTGAGGAAGGGTTTATCCTAACAAATACGGGATCGGAAGAGGTAAAGGTCAACGATGTGCCGCTGCCACAATGTAGTCAGTCGCTGCAGGTATTTGATCGGGATGTGGCGGTGGCATCGAGTGGTTGTGGCGAACCTATAGAGGAGTCAGATCGGATCGAAATGAACCCCAAATCCAAAGTCAGGATTTCCTATGACTGCCTTCAAAGAGTGTATTTTATGCTCGATGTTATTTATGAAGAAAAGCTATCTCACAAGTACCAACAAAAATTAGTTCTTGCCTTATTAGTAGCTAAAAAGGATCCTACGATATGTGGTTACGTTCTATCGAATTTATATCAAGGAGACGCCAACAACCATATAAGCATGGGGCTGCAATCAGGAGGCGGTCGTTTTAAACCAGCGTATGCGGATCTCGCCCTGGATATTGAAACCGATACGGCAAAGGTCAGTTCCGTTGCTGAAAATGATTTCGCGGTCGGTCATAATCCGGATACAGATGTGACTTCCGCCGCCTGCTACAGAGGCAGTGTGACCGTCTACCCCACCAATCCGGCCTTGCCTTCCGTGACCCTGAAGACTGGTAAACAGGTAGAGGTGACAAGAGATAGAATTGGTCCTGTTACAAACATTGGACAGACAATTTCCGCGCCACTTTTATTACTTTTGGATGATGGTACTAAGTAGATTGTACTAGACAAATTTATCACCGCTTACCTTTAAAGTGTTCAGTTTCTCTATAAATGGAACAACCAGAAAAAGTTGCCAGTCAACTATTCGTCTATGCTCTGAATTATGCATCTAATAATACCGGTAAACAAGACGAGATAGACTATCCAATTAGAAAAGCATGGTGATATTATCAATCGAAACGGTTTTGTGGTACTGGAGAAGTATTATGGTCATAGCTATTAAAATATGGCTCCCAATACCGGGAATGACTCCAACGTATCAGTCGTTTGGGTGAACTGAAACCAGCTGCTATTAATCGCAACTGTGTGTATACTTCATTGACTTGGGATAGCCAGAAAATATCCATAGAAAAACCTCAGAATCTGAAAATCCAGGTACTGGCAAGAAAGTCTGATTGTGGAGGACCGACAAATGCCTTTAACTATGGCGGGGGATTGTCAAACCAATTTTCTATTTTATTAAATATAGATGATTCTGTCATATTGAATAAAATAGATTCCGCCCAATACCTGTTATGTGGCACGTATTCAGAAAAATCCAACAACTTTAAACTGGCCCAAAGCAGACCCTCAGAATCTGACTACTAGCGGCGGACAACGACCCAACCGGGACTCTGAGAACCAGCTAATCTGTGTTACCTGCCACAATTAGTTTTTTTTTGGATACGATCTTGTGTAACAGAGCCAAAGACAAATTACTTGCCCAATCAATAAAGAAAAAGAATGGGATCAAAACCGAGAGCTTGTGGCAAGCTGGAATAAAAGCGATGCTTCAGATGAAACAATCGGGAATTGACCACTATTGTTCTGTAGTCATTTGATTAAAATACTGATATTTACTAATTTTATTTATGAAACTTTTCCACATTCTTGCCATTTTAATTTCTCTCTCTGCTGTTTTCAGTTTTATCAATTATCGCTTTCTTAAATTACCCGCTGCTATTGGTTTGATGCTGATCGCTATGCTCGCATCTTTGGCCTTGTTACTACTTGGCCCGTTGTCGTTGGGTTTAAAAGAGGATGTGGCCGTGTTACTCGCGTCGATAGATTTTGATGAGACTTTGTTACACGGCATGTTGAGTTTATTGCTATTTGCAGGTGCGCTGCATGTCAACCTGGCCGACCTTGCCAGGCAGCGTTGGGTGATAACTATTCTGGCGACGGTTGGTGTGCTGGGCGCTACTTTTATAATTGGATACATGGCTTATGGAGTTTTTAGTTTATTCGGCCTTGAGGTTCCGCTCATCTATTGTCTATTATTTGGTGCCCTGGTTTCGCCGACTGATCCTATCGCTGTGCTGGGTATTCTTAAACAGGCGGGTGCAGCTAAAACATTAGAAACCAAGATTGTGGGTGAATCATTATTTAACGATGGTGTTGCTGTTGTTGTGTTTGTGGTTCTGTTGAGTTTTGCAACCGGTGAGCATGATGTCACGGTATTATCGATTGCTGGATTATTTGCTCAGGAAGTTGTCGGCGGCGTGGTTTTTGGGTTTGGCATAGGTATCCTTGCTTACTGGATGCTGAAGCAGGTGGACGATTATACAGTGGAAGTGCTCATCACGCTGGCCCTAACGATGGGTGGTTATACCCTGGCTGAGTGGTTGCATATTTCAGCACCGATTGCGATTGTAGTTGCAGGCTTACTGATCGGCAATCACGGGCGTAAATTTGCGATGTCTGATAAAACCCGTGAACATCTGGACAATTTTTGGGTGCTGGTGGATGAAGTTTTAAACGCGGTATTGTTTGTGTTGATTGGCATGGAGGTTTTGGTGCTCAGCTATCAGCAGGCTTATCTGTGGGCTGGTGTTCTAATGATACCGTTAATTCTTCTTGCCAGGTTGGTTTCTGTGGGGGTGCCTGTCGGTATTATGCGTCGATACCGCGAGTTTAGCCCGATGGTAGTAACGATACTGACATGGGGAGGTTTGCGTGGCGGTATTTCGGTGGCATTAGCTTTGTCGCTACCACCCGGTGAGGTGCGGAATGTTTTGCTTACGGTAACTTATATTGTGGTGGCGTTTTCGATTATTGTACAAGGGCTTACAATTGGCCCATTAGTGAAATTTGCCAGTAATAAAGAACGATTGGGGACAGGGTAATCGTTTCTAGTATCAGGCTGTGTGTTCGGTAGTCTTCGTATTCATAGCTGCGCTTTTATGCAGAATACTTATATAGCACCTGTATATCTGGGTGTCCTTTCATGGCCGTTGTCTGCGGCTCAAGCAATAAATTTGTGGATCCGCTTTTAGCTACTAGCGGTTATACTCGATCGATGTTCACTTGCCACATAACAAGCAAATGCAATCGGACCTGGTTAACGCCAGGCCGCTGATGTGAGCGTTACCGATAACTCCAACGTATATGCAAAATATTTGACCCCTAAAAAGTGCAGATACTGTATACAAAACATAAGGTCTGACCGACTCACACCTGCTGCTATCTAACGCAAGTTTCGGAATCATTGAAAAGCCTATGATAGCCAAATCATATCGTAACAGGTGGTATGATTTCCGATAGTTGTGCCTGTGGCAAGGTGTCATGAGCATTGACCTGTCCCAGAAGTTCCATATGGCCTCACTGAATCTGTAATCAGAGCATCGTTCGAAAATGGTATTTTTGCCTGTTCTCAGAATCGAAATTCCGCTGCTTGTTATATTTTGAAATGTAATTATCATACGCCTATATTTATTTGCTTTCGGCGCTTTTTGCCTAAAATAGTCGTCTATGCGATATTGGTGTTAGCTTTTACAAGAGGAAGTGTAACAATCCATGATTTCGAAAAAAAAAGATCAGATCCGCAAGTTATTAAAAGGTATTGAAACAGGTGACCCGGAATCCGTAACTGTGGTCAATGAAGATGAGTACATTCAACACAACCCTCTGACTCGTGAGGGGAGCGAAGGCTTGGCGGAACTATTTAAACGGCTATCGCAAACCACTCCCCGCGTCAATATCGTGCGAATATTCGAGGATGGTGACTATGTCTTTGCCCACACCGATTACGACTTCAACGTATTAGAAATCGGCTTCGAAGTCTTCCGTTTTGAGGATGGTTTGGCCGTTGAACATTGGGACAACCTGCAACATAAACACATCAGCCCCAATCCTTCCGGTCACACCATGATTGATGGGCCAACTGAAGTAACCGATCTTGGCAAAACTGAAGTGAATCGAGAACTCGTCAGATCTTTCGTCGATGAAGTTCTTATCAATTGTCAACTTGATAGGTTGGAACATTACATAGATGCAGAGGGCTACACGGAACATAATCCGCTCATGTCTGACGGTCTGTCAGCACTACGATCAGCGCTAGGCAGAGACTGCCTCTAACGGCAAACACTTGATCCAATACAGCAGAATGCATCGCCTACTCGCAGAGGGAAATTTCCTGCTTTGTGTTAGTGAAGGATTCCGCAATGGTGTGCACAGCTCCTTTTATGATCTATTTCGTGTAGCTAACGGTAAGCTTGTGGAGCACTGGGACACTACCGAAGCAATTCCCCCGCGCACCGAATGGAAGAACGACAACGGTAAGTTCTGAAGTCTGAACACAAATTGGTGGAACAGCGCTTCTATGATAAATCTAACCCAATAAAGGGGAATACAGAATGATAAAATTAGTAATGTGTTTACACCGCCACCCAGGAATGACCCGTGAACAGTTTCAAGACTATTGGAAGAATAATCATGGCCCTTTCTTTATGAAAAATGCTGGCACCATGAGGGCAAAGAGATATGTACAATCTCATACTGTTGACACGCCTTTAAACGAAGGGATGAAAAGTTCGAGAGGTATGCTTCCCGAATATGATGGCGTAGCAGAGGTCTGGTTTGATTCAGAAGAAGATCTAACGGAGGCAATGAGTTCGCCGGAGGGACAACAATTGAGTTCTGAGTTGCTAGAAGATGAAGGTTCTTTTATCGATCACTCAAAGTCGTCGGCATTTATTGTTAGAGAGTATGAGTTCTAATTGGCTAATCGAGGACCGGGGGGGGGCTCCTCCCAGCTCCGCACCACCTTTCAGGCAGATCTGAACTAAATGTTTCAAATGAACTGCCAAACAGACGCCCTGATATATCTGATGTCTTATATATCCAACAAAACACAAGGCCTGACCGACTCACGCCTGCTGCTATTAAGCGAAACTTTTAAGATCTTCGAAACAAAGAAGGCCAACTACCAGATGTTGTGGTTGGCCTTCTTCGCTTTTGATCAAGATAAGATCAATCTATCTGAATTAATTCACGGATGACAATTAATGGGATTGTCTGGCGAGACAGGATCTACCAATTGCATGTGAAAAATCAAAACCTGCTTTATTCGTCTGGGTTTACTAAATTGATTTCCGCTGCAACGCGGGGAGGTTTTCTCTAAACCATTCTGACCAAGCGAAAACCCAGCCGATCGCTGCGGCGGTCCGGTGAACTGAGGCTGCGAGATGCACACCTGCAATACCAGGCCTCACTTCCCCAGTCGCCCCCCCGTAAGGCCTTGGCCAATCCTTCTGGAGGGCCTAAAGGATCATTAGAGGGACTTTGAGCATAATATTTCCTATCAAACCAGTCCTGACACCATTCATGCACGTTTCCATGCATGTCATAAAGGCCCCAGGCATTTGGAATTAATTGACCGACTGGATGGGTTTCACCTCCTGAATTATTCCTGTACCAGGCGTATTGGCTTAATATATTAGTAGCACTGCCACAAGTATAAGAACTCTCTGAGCCAGCCCTTGCCGCATATTCCCATTCAGCTTCGGTGGGAAGACGATATTTATTGGTTTCTTCTTTAGTGTTAAGCTTGAGGATAAACGCTTGCACATCATTCCATGAAACCCTTTCCACTGGTCTTGTGTCTTCCTTAAATTCACTTGGGTTATTGTCCATTATCGCAGACCACTGCGCTTGAGTTACCTCATATTTTCCTATAAAAAATGCTTTGCTGAATTTAACAAAGTGTCGTGGATTTTCATGATCCTCTGCCTGTTCAAGTTTCTTGTCCCCGCCCATTCTGTAGGAACCCGATTGAATCAAAACGAATTCCATTCTTATACTGTTGATCGTAGTATCCGGCATTTTCTCTGAATCATTCATCTGTATTGTTATTCCTGAAGTATGACTAAGGACCATTGGCAATAGTGCATGGTCCCCTTTCCAATGAATTTAAAGTAAAAAACATGCAAGCTAAGGCTCAATAGATCGATTTTACTTCCTCAAGTACGAAAGAACTACGCGTGGCATTCACTCCTTTCGAGTTGAACACATCCTGAAGAACGACTTGAGAGTAATGCTGCATGTCCCGCGCAACGATTTCGAGCATCAAGTCAACTTCGCCGGACACCGCAAATACGCTGACGACACCCTCTATTTTTGCAAGATTGTGCGCGACCTCTTCCCAACCTACGTCGGCTTCACGAATCACACCACAATACGCACGAACGGAAAATCCGAGTTTTTGTCGATCCGTCAGGGCACGATACCCTACGATGACGCCCTCCCGTTCAAGTCGAGCAATACGTCTTGAACAGCTTGAATGGGACAGGTTCACCAGTCCAGAAACATCAATGTTGGAAAGTCTGCCGTTGGCTTGTAATGCGGCAATAATCTTCCGGTCGTAGTCGTCTATTTTGGTCATTTGCAAAACCTTTGCATTCATATTCATAGTACCAGTATAACTTGGTAAAAAATCGCATATTTTATGTCACTATGCAAGATGTTCGATATTTATTGTTTTAAATAAAATAAATTTGCAAAAAGCTAAGAACGAGTCTATGTTTACGCCCGTGGTTTGATCCTTTTCTTGCACTGTAGAAGAAGCCGTGAAAATTATTGGCAACAGCACATTGGAAACGGTTTAAAGCCGGTTAATATTCGTTGGAGGTTATGGAGTATGGCGCCCCCTTCATCTGCTGCCAGGTCAACAATCTTCAAAGAGGGGTTGAGCGCCGGATGGCCCATCTGCCTGGGTTACCTTCCCATCGGCATGGCATTCGGGGTTTTGGCCCAGAAGGCGGGGCTCACACCCCTCCAGATCGGCCTGATGTCTATCATGGTCTTTGCCGGGAGCTCCCAATTCATTGCCGTCTCCATGCTGGCTGGTGGGGCATCGGCGCCGGCCATCATTACCACCACCTTTGTGGTCAATTTACGCCATGTGCTGATGAGCTCGGCCTTGGCTGTCTATTTGCGAGCCGCCCACCGGGGATTGCTCGCTTTGTACGCCTATGGCGTAACGGACGAAAGCTTTGCCGTCAATCTACCGCGGTTCAATGAACGTACCTGGAGTCTGCCCCGGGCCCTGATGGTTAACCAGGCTGCCAACCTGACATGGTGCATCAGTACCGTGGCAGGCGGCATCGGTGGTCGCTTCATCCCTGAAGGGGCGTTGGGCATCGATTATGCCCTCATCGCCATGTTCATCTGCCTTCTCATCTACCAGATCAGAAAACCGATTCACTTGTTAACTGCTGTGGTCGCGGGCATTACTGCTGTGGGACTGGCCCTGATAATTCCAGGCAATACCTATATCGTCATCGCTTCAATAGCTGCCTCCACAGTGGGGGTAATCATCCAACGGAAAGTGATGAGAAGTAATTTGGACAATGGCTGATTATCTGCTACTACTCCTGGGGATGGGCCTGGTGACCTACCTGCCCCGCTGGCTGCCCCTGCACTATCTCTCCCGGCGTTCCCTCCCGGAATGGTTCGTCCAATGGCTGGAACTGATACCGGCAGCCATTCTCAGCGCTTTACTGCTGCCGGCCTTGATCCTCAACGGGGAGCCTAAGATATCTCGACTTTCTGCGGCCTGAGTTGTGGGTGGCCCTGCCGACGTTTGCTTTTGCCTGGTGGACGCGATCGTTGGGTGGAACGGTGGTCGTGGGAATGCTGCTATTTTGGTTGGCGGGAAAGGTGGACCCACAGTCGTTGGCCTGGATGGGATGATACAGAGCCGAAAAGCTTTCAGAAAAAGAAACCGCTTTGCATTGTGACTAGTTAGGCATTAGAATGCTGCCCAACGTAGAGCAACCCAAGTTGAGGCGAAACGCCGCGTGTTTCGCATGATATTTACAACCCTGACGATTTTGGTTGGACATGAAAAACACACCTCATAATTTGATCATGTCGGCCCTTTACGGGGGACGGCGGGGAGAGAGACCGCCAGCCGGCAACCCCACCTCCATCGTCTGCCATGGTCTAATGGATGCGGCCGGTGTAGGCTTTCCCGAGGCCCACCTGGATGCAAGAGCCATGGCCGACCTGGCCCTCACCGGATACGAGGTGGCTGGCTTCGATACGGTGATGCCCGAGTTCAGCGTCCAGCAGGAAAGCGAGGCTTTGGGTTGCCAAGTTCATTGGGGCCACCGCGACATGATGCCCGACGTAAAGGAATCTCCCTACAAAGACTTTCATAACGTGGAGATTCCCCACGACCTCCTTGAAAAACCTTCTATGAGAGTGGTGCTCGATGCATTGTCGATACTTAAACGCCAAGTGGGCGATCAGGTGGCCGTAGTGGGTAAAGTCATGGGGCCCTGGACCATCAGTTATCATTTGGCCGGGGTGGAGAATTTTCTCATGCAGGTGGGCCGGGGTATTCGGGATACCGAGGCCAAGGACAGGGTAAACTGCATGTTGGACCAAGTCATGGAAATCCCCATCAAGTTTGCGCGAGCCCAGTTTCAGGCCGGGGCCGATATCGTGGTTTTGGCGGATCACGCTACCGGCGACCTGGTCAGCGCTATGGTTTACGAGGAATACCTCCAGCCCCGGCATAAAATCATAACTTCAGAGATCGGCGGGCCCCTGATCCTGCACGTTTGTGGCAACTGCAAGGATCGCATTGAGATGTTTGCGGATGCCGGTTTCGACGCCTACCATTTCGAGTGGCAACTCGACGCCAAAGAAGCGGTGGACCGGGTAGGTGATCGCATCTCCCTGGTGGGTAATATTGACAACGCCAATGTGCTGTTCATGGGTACGCCTGGAGATGTCTACAAGCAGGCCCGCTACGCCATCGAGTCCGGGGTGAACATCGTCGGGCCCGAGTGCGCCATTCCATTGGAAACCCCGCTTGAAAACCTCAAAGCTATTTCCGAGGCTGTTCGGGCGGGATATTAACCAGTGCTTGCTGGCCCAAAAAAGGACTTGCTCCATTTGTAATGTTGATCGAATCAAGAAAGGAAAGAAAATGAAAGCTATCGCATTCAACGGCAGCGCTCGCAAAGACGGCAATACAGCCATTATGGCTCGCTGGGTTTTTGATGAACTGGAAAAGGAAGGCATCGAAACTGAGCTCTACCAAATGAAAGGCAAGCAGATCAACGGCTGCATTGCCTGTTACAAATGTTTTGAAAATAAAGATCAGCGCTGCGCGGTGAAAAAAGATGATTTAAATGAATGCATTGAAAAGATGCTCACCGCGGACGCGATCATTCTCGCCTCCCCGGTTTACTTTTCAGATGTAACGCCTCAAATCAAAGCTTTAATCGATCGCGCCGGCATGACAGCCATCGCTAATAATGCCATGTTCCGCCGCAAGCTGGGGGCCTCAGTGGTTGTTGCCCGCCGGGGCGGGGCCAGCCACACTTTCGCTTCATTGAATAATTTTTTCTTCATTAGC
Source organism: uncultured delta proteobacterium (assembly GCA_963848135.1). Lineage (GTDB taxonomy): Bacteria > Desulfobacterota > Desulfobacteria > Desulfobacterales > SG8-13 > JARFQH01. The sequence continues at coordinate 64,327 of CAWKCK010000001.1, read as the reverse complement.
CAGATGATCGTACCGGGCTCGGATTATTGGAATATGGGCTTTGGTCACGAAAAGGGTGACGTCGAAAAGGACGAAGAGGCTCAAGGCACTATGCGAACACTGGGACAGAACATGGCGTGGCTTCTTAAACAAATAGAATAATACTATGCCTCAATCGATCTCCTCGTATTTCTTCTTGAGCTTATAGGCCTGCTTTATATAAACGCTGAGCTTCTTTTGAACAGCACCGAATACGGTACCATCCGGATACACGCCTTTATTGTCGGGCACCCCGGCCGTCACCCCGGTCAGCACTTCAATACCTTCCTCGATGGAAGCGACCCGGTAAATGTGAAACTGCCCGCGTTGAACCGCGTCGATAACCTCGCGCTTCAACATCAGGTTTTGGACGTTGGCCTGTGGTATAATGACACCTTGTTTTCCGTTCAAACCCTTGGCCTCACAGACATCAAAAAAACCCTCAATTTTATAATTGACGCCGCCGATGGCCTGCACCCGGCCTTTCTGGTTGACGGACCCTGTTACCGCGATGCCCTGGCGAATGGGCATTCCGGACAGACTGGACAGGATCGCGTACAGCTCCGTCGATGACGCACTGTCGCCGTCAATACCACTGTAATTCTGCTCGAAAGTGATGCTGATTGATAGGTTGAGAGGAAATTTCTGGGCAAATGTACGCCCAAGGTATCCCGACAGGATCAGCACGCCCTTGTCATGGGTACTGCCGCTGAGCCGGGCCTCGCGCTCGATGTTTATCACGCCGTTTTTCCCCATAAACGTTTCGGCCGTGATCCGGGACGGACGGCCGAAAAAGAAGTCTCCCATCTGATATACGGCCAGAGCATTGACCTGACCGGCAACCTCTCCACTCACGTCGATCATAATGGTGTCATCAACATAAGACTCCTGCATTTTTTCTTCATAGAGATTGTAGCGAAACCGGTGTTCGTTAAATGCCTTGATGATGTGGGTCTCGGTCACAACCGTGGCCTCGCCATCCTGACCGGCCCAATGATCGGCCTCCTTGATAATGTTTACGATCTGTCCGAAACGCAGAGACAACTTCTTTTTACTGGCGATAAATTTTTCACCGTATTCGACGATAGCGGCAACGGCTTCGGGCGCAAAAGGCCTTAATTTTTCTTCGGTGCATACCCGGGCGATAAAACGCGCATACTGTTGCATCGTCTCCGGTGATCGTTCGGTTTCATAATCGAAATCGGCGCGCACATTGAAGATCTTGTTGAATTTAGAGTCGAAATTCTGAAGCATCTGAAACGTCTGGTAGTTGCCCAACAGTATAACCTTAACTTCCAGAGGAATCGGCTGCGGTCTGAGCGTTCCGGAACTGTAACCGATGGCGTTGGGCGGGTCTTCGATGGACAGTTGCTTGTTCTGCAGCGCCCTTTTCAAGGCGTCCCATACCATCGGGTTCATCAATACCGACTCAATTTCCATAATGAGAAACCCGCCATTGGCCTGCAACAGTGAACCGGCCTGGACCATCGTAAAATCGGTCGTAATGGCCCCCATAAAGGCCCGCTTTTCGATTTGACCGAAAACGTTCATGTAGGTCGGATTGGGTTCGAAAACGACCGGAGCCCCTTTGAGCGACTTGCGGTCGGCCAGAATGTTTACCTGGTACTGTTTGAAGGTCGAGCCCGTTCCCATGGGCGTCGGGCCGTCAGCGGCCGGCCCGGGACTTTCGGCCGGTTTGAGAAAGTCTTCGACGTTTTCAACGATATTTGATTGAACTTCGTCCAGATAATTCACTACTTCCTTGAAGTCAGTGTAGTCCTCTCGGATCAGATCGAGTCTTTCCTCCACAACGAAGAGGGCGACATCAGCCATGAGCTTTTCGATCTCTTTTTGTCCGGCATAGTTTATCTTGCCGACGTCTCTCAGGGTATTGGTTATCTCGGACTGAAGTCCCTTGGCAGTCTCCTCTATGGCTTTCTGCTTTTCATTGGGCAGTTTAGCGAAGTCCTCCGGCGCCATCGGTTTGTCTCCATCGGCCGGTATGGTCTGATACCCCGACGTCGAGCGATGAATCACCAGGTTTTTACTCTTTGCCAACTGATTGAGCCGCTCGAAATGCTCCTGCTTCTGGACGGACAGACGGTTCTTGATTTCGGCCAATTTGTCCTGGTAAGATTTGCCCTCGAACTCTTTCGGCAGCCGGATCTGAAGATCTTCGATGAACCGGTTCATACGCCGGCTGAACTTGAACGTGTTACCGGCCGGAAGCATGATCGCCTTGGGCCGATACACGTCCTTGAAGTTATTGACCATACACCAATCGCCGGGTGTATCCAATTCTGCAGCCTGAAGCTTTATGATGTCATTGACGATCGTGGATTTGCCGGTGCCCTCCTGACCGGTGACATAGATATTGTATCCGGAGCTCTTCATGGCCAGTCCGAATCGGATGGCCTGAACCGCACGCTGCTGTCCGATGACTTCGTCCAGTGGTTCGATCTCCGATGTATCCTTGAATTTAAAAATCGCCGGATCACATGCGCACCGCAGGTCTTCAGGTAACAATTCGAATTTGGCTGCCATACCGGTTCCCTCCATCGCTTGAATTCGTGTCGTTCGTGAGACGTTTTCCAGATTCCAGAATGATTAAACGGATGCATTTTTTTGCCGACTATAGCGTGTTTTTCCGCCACTTGCAAAAACTTGATCGGCATACCGGTCAAGTTTCGCCACGCGATGCGTCCTTTCATCTTTCGGGTGTCATCGGAACGATGCCATGGAGATACGACCGGAGGCTGCATGATCACCAATAACAGTATACATCAACACCCTGTTAAACACGGATTATTCATGGTATTCTCAACTCAACTCACACATTACAGACACAGATCGAAAGCGGAGCCGAATCCGTGAAGCCTGTGAATACGAATAACGGAAACACCTTAGAATACTCTCAAGCTGATAAAGACCCGCCGGGGATCGTCTACACCCCCCGCCAGAGTTTCAATGTCTCGTTCTCGGGGACCACGGGTGAATATTTTCGCATCTGGATCGTCAACTTGATGTTAACCATATTGACTTTCGGCATTTATGCAGCCTGGGCCAAAGTGCGAACGCGCCAATATTTCTACGCCCACACGAATCTTGCCGAACACTCGTTTGAATACAGGGCCGATCCCTGGTATATATTGCGGGGCAACCTGATTATCGGAGCCGGCCTGCTGCTGTACCTCGCCGTCGAGACCATCTGGCCATATTACAGCAGTATCGTTTTGGCTGCGTTTTACCTCCTGTTCCCCTTCCTGGTATACAAATCGTTGCGATTCAACGCCTACAATTCCATCTACCGCAACATCCGATTCCACTTCCGCGGGACCATCAAGGATAGTTATAAAATCTATCTGCTGATTCCAGTGCTCATTCCGCTGACTCTTGGATTGATTGTGCCCTACTGGGTGTTCCGAAAAAAAAATACTTCTTCGAGAACTTCTCATTCGGCCGATCCCGAAACCTGTTCACAGGCATCGCAGGTCCATTTTACCGGGCATACTCTTCCGCAGGACTGGTCTTAATAACCGTTGCAATAATAACCGGCGGCGGTGCTTTCGTTTTTTTGTCTCAATACAAAAGCCTGGTGCTGCCGTTCGAAAACACACCGCTACTGTTTAAACTGCTACCGGGCATCGGCATTTTGATGGTGTCGGTCACATTCACTTTTATTCAGCAGCTCCTTTTCGCCAAGTTGACCAATTACTGTTGGGGGCATACCGGTCTTGAGGGAATACATTTCGACTGCCGGCTCAAACCCGGTCGCCTGCTGTGGTTACGGCTCACCAACATCGCCGGCATTATCCTATCCCTTGGACTCCTCTTCCCCTGGGCCAAAGTTCGTCGTACCCGCTATGTCCTCGGAAAATTGACCATGATCAGTGACAGGAGCCTGGATGCTTTCAGCGCGGCGGAGTCATCCGTTGAAAGTGCCATCGGAGAGGTGGCAACGGGATTTTTCGACATCGATATCGGTTTCTGATTTCTCAATTAAAGTGGTTGTCCCGTCAAGAAATCGGCATTATTGTTTTGTATTCCGAACAGAAATGTCCCAGCGTTATTCATCTGACCAAGCATGAGGATGTTGATGGTAAAGAGTCCCCCCCCACTGCACTATCGACCGATCGGCCGTATCCGCAGTCCATTCAAGCAGATTAAGGGAATGCCCATCCAACCGTCAGGGGCTCGCGGCGTCCAGGGAACAGTGAACGTGTTCCCTGAATTTGCTGCGGGCTTGAAAGACCTTGACGGCTTCTCACATGTTATTCTGCTCTACCATTTCCACGGGACAGAAGGTTCGGATCTGATCGTCACCCCGTTTCTGGACGCTCAGCCCCATGGTGTATTTGCCACCCGGGCACCGCGGCGGCCAAACCCGATCGGAATTTCTGTCGTCAGACTGTTGGGACTATCTGCAAACATCCTGACCGTAGAAGATATCGACATCCTCGATGGCACACCGCTGATAGATATCAAGCCCTATGTCCCGGCGTTCGATCATCACCCGGCCGACCGCATTGGCTGGCTCGGCCAGACCAGCCACTTAACCCCGTGCACGGTGGCGGACGAAAGATTCGCGCGGCCGGCAAAAAAGACCCCGTAAAGCCGGCATCATGAGCTTAGAAAAGAAACTAAAGGAGGTTACCTGATGATTCGCATAATTGCGTCACTGGCGTTGGCCCTTTCACTGGTCTCGGTTTCATTCGCTGATAACGGCCTTGTGTCTGTCAAAAGTGCCCACAGCGTCAAAGACACCGCTGACAGGCTCGAGAATACACTCGCATCCAAGGGCATGACCGTATTCGACCGCATCAACCATGCCGAGGGTGCCAAAAAGGTCGGTACCGCTCTGCCGCCCACCGAACTCGTCATATTCGGCAATCCCAAGGTCGGTACCCCATTGATGGTGTGCATTCGAAGCGTTGCCATCGACTTGCCCCAGAAAGCGTTGATTTGGGAGGATGACCAGGGACAGGTGTGGCTGACCTATAATGATCCCGCATATCTTGCTGAGCGGCACGGCATTACCGGCTGCCAGGAGGTCTTGAAGAAGGTCAGCGGCGCTCTGAAAAATTTCGCTGCGGCAGCAACACAACCATAATCATATCCGCCGTGTATCACCCATTTAACAGGGTGTTGAAAAACGTCATGAGCGCCGGAAAGACAAGGCAAATCCGACTAAAAAGCGGAGTTTATGTGTGCTATATGAGCATTTTCGCTGAAGCGGGGGTAGGGTTCCGCGGTTCAGCCATTAACGCCGTATTGTCAAGCGCAATAGTTTTTCAACACCCTGATAAGCATGAAGGAGAAAGGATTCGGCACCGTGCAGGACCGCACACCCACCCACAGTGTTTTCATCGGTTATCTGCTCTGGATATTCGGTTTCACTGGTTCACACCGATTTTACTATGGTAAACCGGTTTCAGGAACCATCTGGTTTTTCACCCTTGGACTATTAGGTATCGGCTGGCTGGTCGACCTCTTCTTGATTCCGTCCATGAATCGAACCACTGCCGTACGGTTTCATGCCGGAGACATCGACTATAACCTGGCCTGGGTCCTGTTGACCTTCCTGGGGTTGCTCGGTATTCACCGCATGTATATGGGCAAATGGTTGACCGGCCTGCTCTATTTGGTAACTGCCGGCTTGGCGGGAGTTGGCTATCTTTACGATTACTGGACATTGAATGACCAAATTAACTTATCCAATGCCGGGGGTACAGGGCGATGAAAATTGCGGTGTTCGGCACCGGCGCCGTGGGGGGCTATTTTGGCGGCCGCCTGGCGTTGTCGAACCAGGATGTCATCTTCATCTCTCGCGGTCGCAACCTCGCCACCCTGCGCACAGACGGCCTGCGGGTCGACAGTGTGGACGGCGGCTTTAGCATCGCCGAGGTCACGGCCACAGATTCGCCGGCGGAGATCGGGCCGGTCGATGTTGTCCTGGTAACGGTCAAAACTTGGCAGTTGGACGCTGCCATAGCATCCATGGCGCCGCTCATCGGACCGCAAACCGTAGTGGTGCCCCTGCTTAATGGTGTAGACGCACCAACAATTCTGTCACAGTCATTCGGTATCAATCATGTGGTAATCGGACTGGTAAAGATCATCGCCCGGCTCGAGGCTTACGCTCATGTAAACCACCTCGGCGCCATACCGTACATCGCCCTCGGTGAGCATGACAATCGCCGCAGTCGACGCGCAGAAAGGTTGACAGCGATCTTTTCCGCCTCCGGAATAAAGGCGGACCAGCCGGAGGACATCCATGCCGCCCTGTGGTCCAAATTTCTATTTGTCGTTTCCTGGGGTGGGATGGGTGCGGTTACGCGGGCGCCGCTCGGTGTGTTGCGCAGCCTGCCCCAGACACGTAAAATGATGATGACTGCCATGGAGGAGATCCACCGCCTGGCCCTGTCCTGCGGTGTCCGTCTGCCTGAAGATGTCGTCGCGACCACCATGGCGTTCGTCGACAGCCTGCCAGCGGTTGGAACGGCGTCTTTGCAGCGGGATATCGCCGCCGACCGGCCATCGGAACTCGACGCCTGGAACGGTGCGGTTGCGCGTATCGGCCGCGAGGCCGGCGTCCCCACACCGGTAAACACATTTATCTACAACTGCCTGTTACCCCTCGAGAAACGGGCCGGCGGCAAAATTAAATTCTGATAATCATCATTTCTGGAAATTGTGGACTGCTGGAACTGTCAGACTTGGGTCGTCTCCCCGGATAAGCTAAGAGGTTACCGATATTAATCAGGAAGTGCCCGCTGGCCGAATCCGTTTGATCATTATGGATAAATGGGGTATTTTATTTAAGTGGGTTTTGTAATTCTGATGTAAAACCAGAATAGAGAGGTTGAACGCACCGTGAAAGAGAGTGACGCCGCATCGATGGTTCAGCTGCATGACGGAGTGGTCATCGCCAAATTTCCACTGGAAAAACCGGTCAACCGCATCGGCCGTGACCCGGACAGTGAAATCTTCATTGATGACAAAGTTGTCAGCCTGGAACATGCCGTGGTGGAAACCGTCTCAGACCCGGATCAACCGGACAGCCGTCGATATTTCATCAGAGACTTGGGCAGTACGAACAACACCTATGTCAACGATCAGATTGTCACCCGTCAGAGATTGGCGAACGAAGACCTGATTCGGATCGGCTGGACCACCTTCAGGTTTGTCGACACGAAAGAACAAAAAGAGAATAAAACACTGAAAATACACAAAAGTTGGATACCCGGCGTCTACTATACAAAGGACTAACCCGTCCATTCTCCGAAGAAGATTCCCTCCGAATACTAAGGCTACTTAGGCGCGAGTTTGCGGACTGAAATCGCTGGTCACCCTTTCCTCCATGGCGGCTACGGAAACACTCCGCGACCCTTCAATTATTCTTCAGGTCCAACCCAGGTTTGAATCGATTTACGGTCCAGCCAGTCTTTGACTTTTCCGTTGAAATTGCTGAAGTGATCCGATTGCAGGTGTTCCTGGAATGCATTCTCATCCGTATAGATTTCATAAAGGAAAACCCTTTTCTCATCCTTTGGATCGACGCAAACATCGAACCGGTGACAATCCGATTCACGGGAGAGCGTGTTGTGCGCCTGCTGCAGCACCGCCTTTCGGAAGGACGCAGCATGTTCATTTTTCACTTTGAATTCAACGGTTACAACATACATCGTTGTCTCCTTGCGGTGCCATCTAAAAACGTAAAGATGGGATCGGCGGTAAAAATGATCCTTCTCATCTCTCAATGCCGTTGAGGCCACGCCTCAGATGTTGCGGGGAAATGTTTCTTCGAGTTCGGCCACCTGGGCGGTATTCAACTGCCGGTATGGTCGGTCTTTCACCAATAAAAAAAGGCGGGCTGTTTCCTCCAGCTCTTCGGCCGCTGCAACGGCCATCCCCATATCCTGACCGCACACGATCATCCCATGGTGGGCGAGAAGCAGTGCATGGCTCTCTGCGGCACCCTTTTCGACGGCGTTTGCCAGCGCGGTATCCCCCGGCCTGAAGTAGGGCAGCAGAGGTAACCGCCCGATCCGCATGACATAATATGGCGTTAGGGGCGGCAGGGCATTGTCCGGGTCGAGCCCATCGAGACAGGAGACCGCCATACAATAGGGCGAATGCAAATGAACCACGGAACCTGCGGCCGAACGTCGGCGATACATGGCAAGATGCACAACCACTTCCTTGGACGGTTTGTCGCCATCGATGTGATGGCCCTCGGCATCGAGCCGCGCTAACCGCTCCGGTTCCAACCATCCGAGAGACGAATTGGTGGGCGTCATCAAGAATCCGTTTTCGAGGCGAACACTCAGGTTTCCTGAAGTGCCCGGGCTGTATCCTCGCATCGACAGATATTTACCGTGCGCTACCAGTTGGTTTCTCAGTTCACGTTCCTTCATGTGACCATCTCCAGTGCTTTCGTAAAGAAGTCTTGGCTGCCGAAATTTCCCGATTTGAGTGCCAATAAAACCCGGGGGGTATCCAAACTGATTGTCCAGGGAACGCCGGGCGCAATTTCGGGACCGATTCGAAGCCTGCGGATACCCAGAGACGTCAGCACAGCACCCGATGTTTCTCCGCCCGCCACAACGAACTTGCGAAACCCTTTGGCTCGGAGGCCGACGGCGATTTCGGCCAGCGCATTTTCCACAAGTTTGCCGGCGTGTTGCCGTCCCAGTTGGGACTGCACCGCATTAACGTCATCCGGCAGGGCGGAGGAATAAATCAACACCGGACCGCCGGCCATGTGTTTCGACGCCCAGTCGATTATGTCATCTATGCTCTGGCGGCCTCGGGAGAAAGCCAACGGTTCGAAGGCCAGGGCCGGATATTTTTCGGCCATATATTCAACCTGGGTGCGGGTGGCGGAAGAACAACTGCCAGCCAGAACCAGCGCCGGATCCGATGATCGGTCGATGTCGACCAACCCGCTGACAGATTCGAGTAATCCGGCATTTCTGAAATTTGCAGGGAGCCCCATAGCAAGACCGGAGCCACCGGTCAGCAACGGTAAGTCGCTGCATGCCGCACTCAGGGTGAAAAGGTGCGCGTCAGTCACGGCATCGGTGACAGCCAATCGTTTCCCGTCTCGAACCAGTTCCTGAAATTTTTTGCGGACAGCGACGGGGCCGCGTTCTATCATGGTCAACGGCACCAAGCCGGCGGTCTCAGGCAGGCGCAACTGGCGAGCAAGAATCCGCACAAGGTTGGCGTCTGTCATCGGCATCAGCGGATGGTGCCGCATGCTCGATTCCGATAGAAGCTGCGTGCCGACAAACAAATGACCCATATAAACCGTTCTTGAGTTCGCTGGAAATGCAGGGCAGACCGGTGCCAAATCGGCACCGGTTTCAGTCAGCAGGGCCTCGGCCACGGGTCCGATGTTGCCGGCATCGGTCGAGTCAAAGGTTGAACAGTACTTGAAAAACAGTTGCCGGACACCTCTCTTTTTTAGCCATCGCGCAGCGGTAAGGCTTGTAGCAACCGCTTCCGGGGCGGGAGATGAGCGGCTCTTCAGCGCGATGACCACGGCAGCCGCATCCGGTTCCATCCCCGCCTCATCCGGCAAACCAATATACAGGACCACCGGCATGCCGTTGCGGCCCAACATAAGGGCAAGATCCGTCGCCCCGGTAATATCATCGGCAATACAACCCAGCAATGGTTTCACGAGAGCCTGCATATAGGGTCTGAATAAGATTTCATGAATTTTTCAGGCGATACCTCTGCAGGCAACGTTTCTGATTCCCAGCGTCGTCACGCATTGGCGCCTGTATCGTTGACTTGATACTATTTATGATTAACGTATACATTAAGGTATACGCTGTCAAGCGGGCGTGTCTCTTCCATTGTTTCTCTGAGGAGCCGCCGAATACAGCTAAATCAGGGGTCGGGGAGTTTTTCCCGCAAATGCTGAACCAGAGCGGAGGGAATGATCAGCAGCGAAAGCGTGCACTGTCCGAATGCATTAGGCAACTTTGGGAAAGAACAGCGGGAACCCCGGTTATTAGATGCGGATCACAATAAGTGAACTGAGCTCAGAAGTTTTATATCATTATGAAATCTGTTCTTTCCTTAGGTTGCCTTATGCATGAGTTTGCGCGCTGAAGTCGCTGATTATTCTCTCCGCTACCGGATGGTGAAAACTCCCCGAGGGCTCAGCTAAATAAACAATAGTTCCACCAAAGGTATACCATACCACCATAAGTGATGCGCTGGTTTCAATTTCTTCACCAGGTTCGCCGATAAATTCATACCGATTATGGAATAGGAGGCCTAGTCCATGGACGCATTCACCATTTCGCTCGAAACCTTAACCTTCACAGGCAGTGGTCTGATCCGCCCGGAATGCGTCCTGACTACCGCCAGGGGCAATATCTATACGGCCGACTGGAAAGGCGGGGTTAGCTGCATCCGACCGGACGGGTCCGTGGAAAGCATCCTGGCCGGCAACGCGGATATTGACCTGAAACCGAACGGCATTGCCTTGTGCCCCGACGGTTCCTTCCTCCTGGCGAATATTGGCGATGACGGCGGACTCTACCGCCTGCAAAGGAACGGTGAACTCACAGCCGAACTGACGGAAGTGGATGGGGTCCAGCTGCCGCCATCAAATTTTGTTATGATCGACCGCGAGAACCGCATCTGGCTAACAATCAGTACCCGGCAAAAGCCCCGTGCCAGAAGTTACCGCCCCGATGTCGCCGATGGTTTCATTGTTCTGTTGGATGCCGGTGGCGCCAGGATAGTTGCCGACGACATCGGTTACACCAATGAGGTCCAGTTTGATGCAAAAGGTGAATGGCTCTACGTGAATGAAACCTTCGGTAGACGGCTGAGCCGTTATCGTGTGCAGCCGGACGGTACCCTCAAGGACAAGGAATACCGTGGCGGAATTCGGTATCGGCATATATCCGGACGGATTGACCTTTGACGCCGAGGATTACATCTGGGTAACCAGTATTATCAGCAACCGGGTGATCCGGATCTCACCCGACGGTAAACAACAGATCATACTGGAAGACGCTGACCCGGAACATGTGATGACCGCGGAAAAGGCTTTCCAGACCGGCGGCATGGACCGGCCGCACCTGGATACCGTCATAAGCGATCGTTTGAAAAATATATCGAGCCTGGCTTTCGGTGGATCGGATCTCAGAACCGTTTACCTTGGTTGCCTGCTGGGCGATTCGTTGGCGACCTTCCGCTCTCCGGTCGCCGGAAGGCCACCGGTACACTGGCTCTTCGACGATTGATTAGGAGGTCCCAAACCCCAAGCGAGGACGTGGGAACATGTCTTTTGCCACCCAGGCCTACACAACCATAAAGGGCAACATTTTGGAGAACCGATACCCACCGGGACACCAGGCGCTGGAACAGGAACTGGCGACCGAACTGGGCATGAGCCGAACACCGGTGCGCGAAGCCCTTGTCCGCCTGGAAAGGGAGGGTCTCGTTGAACTCATACCCCGACGGGGGATGCGGGTAGTTCCGCTCTCACCGGCTGACATGAAAGAAATATACGAGGTGCTGACGAGTCTCGAAACCGCCGCCCTCGCCTTGATGAACGGAAAAAATCCCGCTTCGGTCGACCTGAGTCCATTAGAGAACTGCCTGCGGAAGATGGAGGACGCATTGGCCCACAAAGATTTGGATTCATGGGCCGAAGCAGATGCGCGATTTCACCAGGCATTGCTGTCTCTTTGTAACAACCGCCGTTTGGCGGACATGGCCGCCACTTTGAGTGACCAGGCGCATCGCGCCCGCATGATAACCCTGCGGTTGCGTCCACTGCCAAACCGATCGAACATCGAGCATCGACAGGTGCTCGACGCCATCAGACAGGGGCAATGGGAAACAGCGCGCCGTCTGCACCACCAGCACAGAACCCGGACAGCCGAAACACTGCTGGAAATACTAGAATACTATCGCCTGTCTCAATTGTAACCGTTAGTTAGTTGAGCCCTCGGGGAGTTTTCACCATCCGGTAGCGGAGAGAATAATCAGCGACTTCAGCGCGCAAACTCATGCATAAGGCAACCTAAGGAAAGAACAGATTTCATAATGATATAAAACTGTTGAAATCAGTTCACTTATTGTGACCCGAATCTGATAACCGGAGTTCCCGCTGTTCTTTCCCAAAGTTGCCTAATGCATTCGGACAGTGCGCGCTTTCGCTGCTGATCACTCCCTCCGCTCTGGTTCAGCATTTGCGGGAAAAACTCCCCGACCCCTGAGTTAGTTTCCGTCCATAAATGGCCCTTTTTTCCGTTGGGCGGCGTTCTCCGCAGGTTTTCAGCTGCGGCGTACGTACAGTACGCCTCGCCGCAAACCTTTGTGCGGCCTTGCCCAGCGAAAAAAATTCTCATTTATGAATTGAACACACTGTATTGCCTTTAATGACTCACCGACGGGCACTGAGCCAGTGCCCGTCGGTGAAAAATTGATGGCAGATTAAGTGTCCACGGACTAGTGAAAAGCAGCACGGGATGGCGGGAAGCCAATCAGCGAAAGCGGAGGCCCATAACGATGAGGAGTAATGGACGATGAGTGCAAAAAAGGCATTGAAGGGCGTCAGCATCGGCGCGGGCTATTTCAGCCAATACCACCTCGACGCCTGGAACCGGATTCCCGAAGTGCGGCTAACGGCCCTGTGCGACCTGGACTCCCTTCTGGCCGATAAAAGAACGCAAGAATTCGGCATAAGCACCGCCTATACCGACTACCGGGAGATGATCGATCGGGAGAAACCCGATTTCGTCGATATCATCACCCCTCCCCCGACCCATCTCGCCATTTGCCGGTATGCATCGCAGAGAAATATACACATTCTTTGCCAGAAACCTCTGGCCCCCACCTATTCAGAGAGCCGACAAATTGTCGATGAGATGCAAATGGCCGGTGTCCGCTTCATGGTCAACGACAACTGGCGCTGGCAGCCATGGTACCGGGAAATCAAGAACTTATTGGACGGCGGCGCTATCGGTGAGGTGACAGGCGTCTATTTCCAGATGCGAATGGGAGACGGTTGGGGCCAGAATGCCTATCTCACACGGCAACCGTTTTTCCGTGAATACCCGAGGCTTCTCATATATGAAACCGGGGTCCACTTTATCGACACGTTTCGATTTCTCTTTGGAGAAATAAGTAAAGTCTATGCTCAGTTGAAGCGGCTGAATCCGGTTATCAAGGGGGAAGACAGTGGCCAGGTGTTGTTTACTTTCGAGAACGGCATCACTGCCGTTCTGGATGCCAGCCGTTACAACGAAAATGAAACCGGGGTCAATCTCTATACCTGCGATCCCCGCACCACTTTCGGTATTATGCGTCTTGATGGTCTGGGCGGTCATTTGATCATGGATTCGTGCGGGGATATCATCATCAAACCGCTCGGTAAAACCTCATATCGTCATACCTATGACCACAAAATCAGGGGCTTTGCCGGTGACAGCTGTTATTTCGCGCTCAGGCATTTCATCGAACAGCTACGCAGTGATAGGGAATTTGAAACCAGCGGGACCGATTACTTGAAAACTCTGGCAGCCGTTGAAGCCTGCTATGAATCGGCACACAGCGGCCTCCCCGTGAGTTTGAAAAACCCGATCGCTTCGTCCCCTTTCTAAAAATAAATTCTGAAATACGGAAAGATGGAATAAGTGTCTGGTGAAAAAAACGATCGGGTAACGGAACGATTTTATAACAACCACGATAACCCGCAAACAGTATGAACTCTTTTTTAGGGAGCATTGAATTGAAATGAAAAAGGCTTCTCATAAGGAGGAACGGTGATTTCAAAAAACGAATTTTCCATTGCCGTATTTCCCGGGGACGGTATCGGCAATGAAATCATGTCGGCCGGTCTCAACGTTTTAAGGCACCTGGAAAAAGCCAGCGGGGGATTCAGGCTTAAAACCGATATCCTGCCTGCCGGAGCACAATTTTATTCCGAATCGGGCTGCGATATCAGCGATGAAAACCTGGAGAAAGCCCGTGATGCCGATGCCATCCTTTTGGGTGCCATGGGACTCCCGCAAATTCGCTATCCGGACGGCACCGAGATATCCCCCCACTTGAAAATGCGGGCGGTTTTCGACCTTTATGCCGGCATCCGTCCCGTGAAGTCATTTCCCAACGTCCCCGGACCGCTGGCCGATCCCAGAGCCGCACAAATCGATCTGATCGTTTTGCGGGAATCGACCGAGGGTTTGTTTGCTTCCGCCGGAAAGGGTGAAATCATTGATGATCGGGAAGCCCGCGAAACCCTGGTGATCACCCGCGGCACCTGCGAGCGCCTTTTCGACCGCGCATTCACCATTGCCCGGCAGCGAAAGCAAAGGGGCGGAAAAGGCCGGGTAACATGCGTAGACAAGGCCAATGTCTTCAAGGCGTATGCATTTTTCCGCAAAATATTCACTGAACGGGCGGCCCGTTTCCCCGACATCGATACCGAGTATTCTTATGTCGACGCCATGGCATTGGATCTGGTCCGCCGTCCATGGGATTTCGATGTCCTGGTATCAGAAAATATGTTTGCTGATATCCTCTCGGACCTGGGCGGTGGGATTATCGGTGGCATGGGCATGGCGCCCTGTGCCGAGATCGGTGACCACCATGGCCTGTTTCAGCCGGCGCATGGCAGTGCCCCGGATATTGCCGGAACGGGCAGGGCCAATCCGACGGCCATGTTTCTCTCGGCAGCCATGATGCTGGACTGGCTGGGGACCAAACACGAGAGCGACGCCTGTGTTGCCGCTGGCCGGGCCTTGGATAAAGCCGTTACAACCGGTTTTTCTTCCGGTAAGATCCGCCCCATCGAATTTGGCGGGCCACATGATATTCATGATGTCGAAGCGGCCGTTATAGACCTTATCCGCACCCAATGACCCTCGATTGGCGCGATAGCCCGCCTCACTAGTATGTATTTTGGGTAGGATTGCTGAAAGATATTCATGAAACATGCAGGCAAATTATCACTTGACTGTACCGTAAGCACATACCATGATCGCCAGGTGACATTCGGTAACAATGGCCGCCCTCACCACCGAACACACCGGCGCATCCGTTAATCACGCGAACAGGAGGACCAGCAGTGGAATCATCACTTAAACCCGGCATGACCTTCACGTTTACCTACACGGTTCCGGACAATAAAACCGTTCCCCACCTTTTCCCCGAGGCGGTCCAGTTTCAAGAAATGCCGCAGGTCCTGGCCACCGGTTTCATGGTGGGACTGGTCGAATGGGCCTGTATCGAGGCGATCAATCCGCATATCGACTGGCCGCGAGAGCAAAGTGTTGGCATCAAGGTCGACCTGGATCACACCGCGGCGACGCCGCCCGGCTTGACGGTAACGATCAGGGGAACGCTTTCGGCAGTCGATGGGCGCAAGCTGACCTTTGATATCGAGGCCGATGATGGCGTTGACCGCATAAGCCGTGGTACCCATCAACGTTTTCTCATCGATGCCGAACGGTTCAATCAAAGCGTGGCGGCCAAGTCCGCCAAACGTTCATCTGGATAAATCAGGCAACGGCATGGGAATGAGGGAATAACGGGGAAGAGGCCGGTGCAACACCGTTCGCTGGCTCGTTGAAGGCTAAGCGGTGCACACCGGCCAGATTTTCAGGTTTTCTTCAGGATTCATCGACTGCAGGTGGATGAACATCCTTTGAAGTCGTCCAGACAGTCTGATCGTGAATGCTCCACGCAGCGGATGAAGTCTTCATCGCATTTTTCGGAGCACGAGTTGTCTTTGCTGCGAACGTTTTCTTCTGACATGTCATTATCCTCCTCTACGTTCTGATGATACGGAGCCCCGCGAAGTCAAAGCGTCGCGGGCAAGTGGCGGTGTAAATGTCACCCGACACAAGGAAACGGTAAGCATGGCCCCACCCGATTTCAACCCCGGAAAAGGTCCTAAGGAAATTGTCGGTGATGGCAGATATCAACGAAAAATCTGAAATTATAGAAAAAAATGAACAACGGTTTGCCATCATGCTGGGGAGCCGGGTCATTAACAAACCAAAACTGAGTATCTGGATGATACTCATTCCAGTGATATTTGTTTATTTCTTCTACCAATTCAACAAATACAAGCAAGGACGGGAGGACTTCACCGCTAACTACCTGATCAGCAGAAAACGCGCCCTTAATGCCGCTAGGGATGCGATTTCAGAGGATAGCGCACCAAATTTGGAGGAGTTGGTCAAGCTGGCCAAGCTGCCCGCCGAGACCCTGGGTGCCTACCGCGAACTTCTTGCCGTCCTGATCCAACATTATACCGATCTGTTACAGGCAGAGGGTGATGAAATTGCTGAACTGGTGCGGTCGGCCTACCGGACCCGAACCAATTATCTGCTGTTCTGCAACCGCCTCAACCAGGTCGAAAGAGATCTCAACGCCGCACTACGGCCGCACATGAAGGAGACCACAGAAGGGTTCGATGATGCAGTCCGTCGGATTGAAGAGGTTTCGGTTGAATTGCGTCGGGAGAACGTCGATAAGATATTCACTTGAAAAACTATTCGTATTGATGTAAACATGGTCGTTTCGGGCAAGTGATGAATTTTGGCTGCCCATTATGTCATTTAGAAAGGAGGTGTTATCATGGGAAAAGGTGACCAACGCTCAAAGCGCGGGAAAATACATCGGGGGACTTTTGGAAAAAGCCGCCCCAAGAAAAAGAAAAGCACGGAGGACAAAGATAAGTAAATCATCTGGTTCCGGCTCAATACCGGGGCTGTTGGTGGGGCGGAGGTGCCCCTTGAATGAACGGAGATTCGCACCAGCGACAGCCTTTTGTGTTTGTACCGCTTTCAACAATATATTCCGAAATACGGAAGAGTTATATAAGTGGTTGTAGAAAAACCGTCGAATAACGGAGCGTTATTTTGACAATAACTACAGCCGGATGTTGAAAAACGTCATGAGCGCCGGCAAGACACGGTAAGTCGACATGCCCAAGCCCAACGGTGGTTTTCCTCTGGCCCTGGATGCGCCCATGGAAACGGTGAACATTATCGATCGTTCACAGATCGGCCGCACCGTGCAGGCAACCCACGAGAGCCCGCGCGGGCGGATCATCCTGCCGTTTCACAAAACCGACGCCGACGCGTGTCATCGCATGCTCAATGCCCTGCAGCCCGGCAGCTATATCCGGCCCCATCGCCATCTGTCTCCCCCCAAATCCGAAACAATCCTGGTGCTCGAAGGATCCATCTGTTTCGTGATATTCGATTCCTCCACACAGGTGCCTGTAATCCTCCTTATTGATTAGAAGGCATCTCAATAAAGTCTTTAAGCCAGATCTGCCAGAGGCGGATAAATCTAAGCGCTGAACCCTTGACTCAAGTCCTCGACATACTTGAGACTGCCTGCGGGTGATGACCCACATGCTGTGTTGGATCGGATGGGAAATCCCGCCCAGCGGGGATCCTCGGTCTCGCCTTGATCTCGACCGAAAATCCTAATTTTGAGATAACTTTCAGGTAACAGATCATTATGGCAACCACGTCTAGGCGGTGCGAAAGGATCGGACAGTGAATCACTCACACACGGGAAAAAGACATCGCAAGGCATCGTTATTGCTATGTCTATTTACATTGAGCGGATTTCTTTGGGAAGGGTGCGGCATGCCGCCATATGATGAATCTGTGACGGAAAAATTGCTGCGCGGGGCCGACAAACCGAAATTACATGAAACGACTGTCGGCGACCGAACGATATTTTATGTAGCAACCGGCAATTCAAATCAACCCCTGGTTGTATTCATTCATGGAACGCCCGGGTCCTGGCGGGGGTTCGGTCAGTATCTGGCAGATGATTCGTTGCGCAATCGGGCGCAACTGATTGCCGTCGATAGGCCCGGTTTCGGCCGATCCGGCCATACGCACTTGGTGACGTCCCTCCGGGAGCAAGCCGATTTGCTGGCACAACTACTGCAGCATGACTTCAGCGGACGCCGCGCGATCCTGGTTGGTCATTCCCTGGGAGCATCCATTGCCGCACGCCTGGCAATAGACCATCCCGATCTGGTCGAGGGGCTGGTTCTCGTGGCCCCTTCCATCGATCCGGAATTGGAAAAACCACGCTGGTACAATCGTTTGGCCGACAGCCCGTTGGTTCGCTGGGCCTTACCCACCGAGCTGTTTCTTGCCAATCAGGAAGTGATGCCCCTATACGGCGAACTATTACAGATGCGCCCGCTCTGGAAGCAAATCCAAGTCCCTGTCATCGTGATCCAGGGAGACAAGGACCACCTTTCATCGCCCGCCAATGCAGACTTTGCAGAAAATGCCCTGGGAAGTCGGGCCAGGATCATCCGTGTTCCCCAGGCGGGGCATTTTGTTGTCTGGAAGCAGCCCGCCATCATTGTCGATGCCATAGTGTCCCTGCTCTATGAATAGTCACATGCGATCCGTATTCCCAGCCCGCATCTTTCATATAATTTTTCAAGAAACCTGAAAAATGAAACGGGCCGCTTCAAAAGGAAGCGGCCCGCGATGGTCATCAACTTTTATTCCATACCCAGTTGGCATGGAGGCGATTTACTCGATTCACTCACATCATGGCCTTCAAGGATTGAAAACGTCCAGAAGGCCTCATAGAGGCTCTTTTAGAACTTTTCTGGTCATTCTACACCTCCGTCTGTTTGACTGAAGGGCTTTCGATTAAGGATCCTCGTCACCCGGCAGTATTCTAACCCGGCATCACGGGGTGGTGACCACCGAGGTCTTTCAAGGCGGGACCGGGAGCTGACGACCCGCATGTTGTGGACTGCCAATTACCAATGTCTACTAAAGGAGGTTATTACGCTACCCGGGAATGCCCGAGTTATTTGTATGGTGCCACATTGTGGTATTGCATGTCAAGTATTTTTTTGCCTGATTATAATAAATATCGCTATCGTGATTCCTTTGCGCATGGTGAATTTGGTCATTCGTCTGTTATTGCCGCCGAGATCCTGGATGCCTTGCTAATTTACCAAAATGTCTTATTTTTTTTCGTATCAAAGAGTTGTCCAATTGCGGTTTCTCAGCAGACGGTTAAACACACACGAATCAGACGAATAAAGGATGCACAGATGACGCGCTTACCACTTCTCAGGGACAAGGAAATCCTCGTGGTGGATGACGAGCCCGACGTGCTCGACACTCTTGTGGATCTACTCGCCGATTGTAACGTCATGACTGCCGGCAGTTTTGAAAAGGCCAAACAAATGCTGGTGTCCCATCCATTCGACATTGTCATTCTGGACATCATGGGTGTGTCCGGATACGATCTGCTGCAGATCGCCACCCAAAAGAACCTGACGGCAGTGATGCTGACCGCGCATGCGCTCAGCCCGGAAAACGTCTCCAAATCATTCAAAGAGGGTGCCGCCTACTATATCCCCAAAGAAGAAATGGTCAATATTTCCACTTTTTTGGAAGATATCCTGGATGCTCAGCAAAAAGGCCAGAGCACTTGGGGACGGTGGTTCGAGAGGCTGGGTTCTTACTGCGAACGTCATTTCGGTCCCGACTGGCAAAAAGGCGATAAGATATTCTGGGACAAATTCCCGTTTCATTAAGATCTTCGATCGGCGAGCCGACCATCGGCGGAACAGCCTTAGCCACGCCAGAACTTGCAGCATTTCTCATCTTAAGACCCTCGCTTGCGCTTTCCGACCATCCAGCACTTACTATCCGCGTTTCAAAACAAATTCCGAAACAAAGAAGAATGGTAGGAGTGGTTGCATAAACCTACATTGAGCGTTTCAAATCTAAAATGGAGGGGGAACTGCTTTATTTATACCGTTGTTTCTGGTTTGTTCGAGTTGATATTTTGCTTGACAAGAACTGACTCGTTGATTCATATATAAAACCATTGTTCTCCATATAGAACAATGAAACCAATACGGCGAACATGTTCACGCATGGGCATCTTCGAGAGACCGTAATCAAATTATCGATTTACTTCACTTCGGCCGGTCTCGGCCCCTCACACTTTGCACGGTTTTCCGAACCGGTATAGTGACGACATGAAGACCAACTTCAAACGGGTTCCAGCGTTGGATAAATCCTTTGCCATCATCGAACTGCTGGCCCGGGAAGGCCTGGCATTCAGTATCAATGAAGTCGCTAAAAAACTTCAGCTGAACAAAAGCACCGTTTTCAACATCATGTACACACTTGCCGATCTGAAGGTGCTGGAACGAGGAACAAATGGGATGTTCAGCCTGGGAACTCAACTTTACGTTCTCGGCAATGCCGCCGCGAGAAGCTCCGGTCTGATCCAGACTGTTCACCCGTATTTAATGGATATCAATCGGCAGACCAGGCTTTCTGCTTTTCTCGGAATTCGATCCGGCCTGCATGCCATTATCGTCGACAAAGTAGACGACGCCTGCGATATAAGAATCTCCTCGGAAATCGGTATGCGACTTTCCATTTTTGCTGGCGCCGGCGGCAAGGCGCTGACTTCCACCCTTCCGGATGATGAAATCGACCAGTTATTGGCAGCAGCGCGTTTGAAGCCCTATACCGCAAATACAATCACCGACAAAGCAGCTTACAAAGAGGTCGTCCTCAGGTCGCGGCAAGAAGGAATCGCTTATGACCGGGAAGAATATATTCAGGGCATCGTAGCGCTCGCGATACCGCTGAACACCAACCGAGAGGATCTGCAGGCCGCCGTATGGGCCGTGGGATTGAGCCAACAGTTGAGCGAAGAGAAGGTTCCTGAATTTACTGCGCTGCTTAAGAAAATTGCCGCCGAAATAAACTCGCGTTTCGCTGCTGCTGTAGGACCTGCAATGATGTCAAACGCTGCATAGGAAGCCGCAGTAACATCCTGCCATTCATGAGACTTTAAGCGGTAGCACCTATCGCTGGGGAGGTGATCGCATGGACGTCAACCTCCGTATCGGCGGGATCGGCATCCGCCACTATATTCACAAAGTCATCGGTAAGTGCGTTGGAGTGAGGAGTCAATCGTGAAAAAACCCTCCCAACCGGCCTATTGGAACCCGTTTATTGAAACCCTCCCGAGAAACCAACTGCAGAAAATCCAATTCACGAATTTCCGCCACCTACTCTCCCACGCCAAAAATAATTCCGTTTTTTATCAACATCTTTATGACGGCATCGACCCGGAAGCCGTCCAGACCTTGGAAGATGTCCGCTCGCTGCCACTGGTTTGCAAGGAGGACCTGCGCGAAACCCAGGACGGGAAGGAACCGTTTCTTTTCGGAGAGCTGCTGGCCGTGAGGCCCGAGGACGTCAGCACATTCCGCCAGACCTCGGGAACTACCGGAAAACCAGTCTATGTGCCGGAGAGCCTCGAGAGTTGGCAATGGCGGGTGGAGATGTGGTGCCACATCCTGTGGATGGCTGGTTTCCGGGAGACCGACCGGGTATTCATCCCCTTCGGGTACAACGTTTATGTCGCTTTCTGGGAGGGTCACTTCGCCGCGGAGAAACTGGGATGCATGGTCGTTCCTGGCGGAGCGCTGGACACCGCCGGCCGCATCCATAAAATCCTTGAGGTGAAAGCCACGGGGCTGCTCAATACCCCGACCTACGGTATACACCTGGCCGAGGAAGCGCGGCGATTGGGTTTTTCCCCGCGGGATATCGGCATCCGGAGAATGCTCTGCGCCGGCGAACCGCTGCCGGATGCCAGCCGCAAACATCTCGAGGCGCTCTGGGGCGCAGAGGTTTACGACCATATCGGCGGGACTGAACCCTGTGCGTGGGCGGCGATGTGCTCCGAGCGGCAGGGGCTGCATATCATGGAGCCCTTTTTTCTCGTGGAGATCCTCGACCTGGAGACCGAGAGCCGCGAGGTCGCGGAAGGCGAGCTCGGAACGGCGGTCGTGACACCGCTCGGCCGGCGCTCCTTTCCCATGATCCGCTTCAACACCAAGGATGTAGTGCGCAAGGGTGGTTGCAGCTGCGGCTGCGGTCGGACTTCTATGAAGATTCAGGCGGTCGCTGGTCGTGCCGATCACCTGCGAAAAATCCGTGGGGTTCTGTTCAGCCCCGTAACGGTCGAAGAATTGCTGCGGAGTGAATTCCCGGAAGTCTCGGAATATGAGATCGTCGTTCAAAAAAAGGGGGTGATGGACGAGGTTTCGCTGCGGCTCGAGACGGTTCCGGAGATCGGCGAGACGGCTTTGAATGTCTTAACAGGGCGCTTGGCCGAGCGTTTGAAAACCAGGACCAACCTGCGTTTCCAGCTTGTGCCGGAGCCACCTGGCACACTGAAACGCTACACACTGAAAGCCAAACGGTTCAAGGATCTCCGCCCGAATATTTCATGAAATCTTTTCTATTTTATGAATAAACTTATGGAATTTTAAATAACTGGATCGAAATTGTAGCGTAATAACGAGTGTTCAGTTTGCACTCTATGATTTTTTTGAAAATAGAAGAAAAGATTTCACCCCAGGAGCGTGAAATATCCGTGTCAGATGAGAAGGGATCGGGGAATATGACTTCCGAAAAACGCACCGCACTGGCCCAGATGCAGGCCAAAATCGCGCAGGTGAAAAAATCGGCTCGAGAGTTGAATTCGCTGGGCCAAGGGATTCCCGTGATCGAGAAGAACATCCGCAGCATTATGGCGACCACCACTTTATTGGAATACGGGATCTCGGATGTGGCCGAAATCGAAAACCAATCAAGGAGAAAAGCGATGGGAGAGGTCAGGAAGATAAAAACGGTCTGCCGCAGTTGTCACGGCGGATGCGGCATCATCGCCCACGTTCAGGACGGAAGAGTCGTTAAAGTGGAGGGAGATCCCGATTCTCCCATCAGCCACGGCACGCTCTGCAGCAAGGGCCTGGCCATCACGCAGCTCGCCTACCATCCCGACCGCATCCTCTATCCCATGAAAAAAACGGCTGGCGGATGGGAGCGTATCAGCTGGGACGACGCCCTGGACACCATTGCCGAGCGGTTCAAGGCCGTGGCTCGGGAACACGGGCCGGAGGCCATTGTCATCGGACAAGGCACCGGCCGGGACTACGAGAGCCACCTGTACCGTTTCGCGAACCAGCTGGGGACACCCAATGTGTTGACCGCAGGCCACATGTGCTATGTGTCGCGGGTCGCCTCGACCCTGGTTACGATCGGCAACCTGCCGATCTGCGATTACGCCGGCGGCCCCAAATGCATCGTCGTATGGGGCTGCAATCCCCAGTGGAGCAACCCGGATGAATACAAAGGGGTTAGCTTCTGGACGGCATACAAGAAGGGGGCCAAGCTGATTTGCATCGACCCTCGCAAGGGATTCGTCGCCAAGCGGGCGGATTTGTGGCTGCAGCTGCGGCCTGGAACCGACGCGGCTCTCGCCATGGGATTTCACAGCGTCATTCTCGAGGAGGAACTCTACGACAAGGAGTTCACCCAAACCTACATCAACGGCTGGGACGCTTTCAAGAACCGGGTCAAGGATTACCCTCTCGACCGGGTCCAGGAGATCACCTGGGTGGACAAGGAGATGATCCGGAAGGCCGCACGAATGTACGCCAAGACCAAGCCGGCCTGCATCCACTGGGGGGTACCCACGGAGCAGAATAACAACTGTGCCGACTGCACCCGGATCCTTACCGGGCTGATGGCCGCCACCGGGAACCTGGACACACCCGGGGGAAACGTTCTCTACGTAAACCCGCCAACCCACACGGTGGCCGAGTTCTCATGCCACAAAGAACTTTCCGCCGAACAGCGGTCCAAACGCCTGGGAGGAGACCAGTTCAAGCTGGGAGCGCGTGTGGCATTCATCAATCCCAAGAAAGCATGGGACGCCATCCTCGAAGAAAAGCCCTATGCTCTCAAGGCCGGCCTACTCTGCGGCAGCAATCCCGTCATCACACGGGCCAATGCCCGTGAGGCCTATGCGGCCTTGAAAAAGCTCGAATTTTTCGTTGTTGTCGATTTCTTCCTCACCCCCACGGCGGAACTGGCGGACATTTTTCTGCCGGCCGGCACGTGGCTCGAGCAGAACCACGTGGCCGACAACTGGAAGCGGCACGGCTTCGTGCTTGCCCGGCAGAAATGCGTCGAGATCGGCGAATGCTGGCAGGATCATAAGATTTTCCTGGAGCTCGGAAAACGCATGGGCCAGAAATGGTGGGACACGGTGGAGGACGCCCTCGACTACCTGCTCGAACCCGCCGGGCTCACCTGGGAGGAATTCAAGCAAGCCGGGTACCTGAAGGGCGAAATGGTCTACCACAAGTACAGGGAACGCGGCTTTTCCACTCCGACGGGAAAAGTGGAGCTCTATTCGACGGTGCTTGAGAAATGGGGCTACGATCCGCTGCCAAAATACACTGAAATTCCCGAAAGCCCGGTTTCCAAGCCCGAGTTGGCGAAGGCGTTCCCCTATATCCTGAACGCGGGATTCCGTACCCCTACATTTTTCCACTCCGCCAACCGCCAGCAGCCCTGGCTGAGGGAAATCCGTCCCGATCCCATCGTGGAGATCCATCCGGATACCGCGCAAAAGCACGGGATCGCCGAAGGGCAATGGGTGGTGATCGCCTCCCCCAGGGGCCAGATCAAGCAGAAGGCCAAACTGAATAAAGGTATCGACCCGCGGGTAATCGTGGCCGAACATGGGTGGTGGTATCCGGAAATCAAGGACCCGGGGCACGGGTGGGACGTTTCAAATGTGAACATCCTGACCGACAACGCTTACGAGACCCTTGATCCCGCCATCGGCGCCACTAATTTGAGGGTGTGTTTGTGCTCCATCGCCCCCGCCTGATGGGGAAAAGGATAAAATCGACTGATGCGCAAAGGTTTAGAAGGAGGGTGATCGATGGCCAAATACTCACTGATGTTTTTCAGGAAGGACTGCATGGGTTGCCACGCTTGCGAAGTGGCTTGCAAGATGGAACACGGCCTGGGGGTCGGCCCGCGGCTGGTGCGCGTGCTTGAAAACGGACCGGATTTCTTCCCCGTGTACTGCCATCATTGTGTTGACGCCCCCTGTCGCCGGGCCTGCCCGGTTGATGCCATCACCAAGACCGTCGTGGGCATCGTCGTGATCGACGAGAACCTCTGCATTGGATGCGGCGAGTGCATCGAAGCTTGCCCCTTCGGCGCCATGCAGTTCGACGAGGAACGGGGACTCGCAGTAAAGTGCGATCTGTGTGAAAACCGGGTAAACGCTGGAATGGCGCCGGCCTGCAGTTCGGTCTGCGCCACGGGTTGCATTGCCTGGGGCAGCGTCCAGAAACTCGTCGACCGAGCCGTCAGCGAAGCGGTCCGGGGAAAAGTGTGAGTGTTGCGCGGGCCTGATTCCTCGATGCGCGATACCTAATTCTCAATAAATGGACACTCAAGCTCGAAAACTGTTTTTTTACACGCCGATGAATGAATTCCTCATTTTGCCGAGCACCTGGTGTCACACTCAAGGCCATCGGCCCTTTGGGCTTGTCGAAGGTGCCGGGGCCTGCATGATTCGCCGGCAGGGGAGGGGCTGATGGTCGATTTTTCCTATTCCAACACAGAGCGGGAAATCGAGGTCTACGGCTATGATGCGGCCGTCAAAAGCCACTGCCGTATGTGCCACGGCGGCTGTGGGGTTGTCGTTTACCTGAAGAACGGCAAGGCAGCCAAGATCGCCGGGGACCCGAACTGTCCTATCAACCATGGAACACTCTGCAGCAAAGGATTGGCGTCGACCCAGCTGGCATACCACCCGGAGCGTCTGACCCATCCCGTACGCCGGCTCGGACCCAAGGCCAGCGGCCGCTGGCAGAGGATTTCCTGGGACGAAGCCCTCGATGCCATTGCCGAGCGTATCCTTGATTACAAGGATCGATACGGCGCGGAGTCTATCGTCATGGGCTACGGCACAGGACGGGAGAACGAGGCTGTCATTTACCGGTTCGCCAATCTCCTGGGAACCCCCAATGTGCTCACCGCGGGTCATTTCTGCTACGGTCCGCGCATTGCGACAGGCATCATCACCTGCGGCACCAATCCCATCGTCGACTATGAGAGCGACCCCCGCTGCATTATGGTCTGGGGTAACAACCTCGTTATCAGCAACCCCGACTGTTACAAGGGCGAGCCTTTTTCTGTCAGCCTGAACAAGGGCGCGAAACTCATCTGCGTAGACCCTCGGCTGACCCGGATTGCCGCCCGGTCGGATGTATGGCTCCCTCTGCGGCCTGGCACCGATGCGGCATTGGCGTACGGCATGCT
Organism: uncultured delta proteobacterium; assembly: GCA_963848135.1. GTDB lineage: Bacteria > Desulfobacterota > Desulfobacteria > Desulfobacterales > SG8-13 > JARFQH01. Next base: position 38,087 of record CAWKCK010000001.1, on the reverse strand, counting down.
CAACGTGATCGTCAACGAAAAACTCTACGACCGTGAATTCGTCGAAAACCACGTTCACGGCTGGGAACCTTTCGTCGCGCGGGTCAACGAATTCCCTCTCGAACGCGTGGAGGAGATCACCTGGGTCCGGCAGGAGAAGATCCGCGAAGCAGCCCGCCTCTTCGCCCGCACCAAACCGGCTGCTATCCAGTGGGGGGTCGCCATCGAGCAGCAGATCACCTGCGCGGACAACGACCGGCTGCTGATGTTCCTCATGGGACTTACGGGCAATATCGACGTGCCCGGCGGGCAGATGCTTTTTCAACCCCCTCCGATCCGCAACGTGGGGCAATTCGGCGCCCACCGCATGCTGCCAGACTCCCAGCGCGAAAAACGCCTCGGACGCGACCGGTTCCGGCTGGCAGGAAATTTCGCCATCATTAATCCCAAGTGCGTTTGGGACGCCATCGTTGAAGAGAAACCGTACCCGGTCAAAATGCTTTTCTTCATCAGCTCCAACCCGGTGATGACCCGAGCCAACGCCCGCGAAGTCCACCGCGCCCTTGAAAAGGTCGAGTTCATGGCCGTCTCCGATTTCTTCCTCACCCCAACGGCGGAGTTGGCCGACATCGTATTGCCGGCGGCCACGTGGTTGGAGATGGACTATATCGGTGATTTCTGGAAGCGCCATGGCTATATTCTACCACGGCGAAAGGTTATCCAGGTCGGTGAGTGCCGCTCCGACCACGAGATGCTGAACGACCTCGCTCACCGCGTTGGCCAAGGCGAGCACTGGTGGGACGATTTCGAAAAAGCGCTGGACTGGATCCTGGAGCCTTTGGAAATCACCTGGCAGGAGTTCCGGAAAATGGATTGCATCCGCGGTGAAGTCCGGAGGCGGAAATACAAAGGTAAAGGGTTTTCCACCCCCACCCGCAAGTTCGAACTCTGTTCGACTGCGCTGGAATCAATGGGATACGATCCCCTGCCCCAATATCGCGAGCCGCCCGAGAGCCCGGTCAGCACGCCGGATCTCCACCGCTCCTATCCCTACATTCTGATCACGGGCGCCCGGTTACCCGGTTTTTTCCACACCGAAAACCGCCAGTTGCCGTGGCTGCGGGAACTGCACCGCGACCCGGTCGTCCAGATTCATCCCGAAGCGGCTGAAAAGGAAGGAATCCGGCAGGGCGACTGGGTGGTCATCGAATCCCCGCGGGGCCGGGTGCGCCAACGCGCACGACTCTTTGCCGGCATGGATCCGAGAATTGTGGCGGCCGAGCACGGCTGGTGGTTTCCCGAAAAAAAGGATTCCGGCCACGGGTGGAGTGAGTCCAATATCAACATCTTGACGGACAACGCCTATGAGGGCTGCGACCCGGCCATGGGGGCCACGCCCGTAAGGACGCTCCTTTGCCGGATCTATCCGGAGAATAAACGCCATGACGACGTATGCTCTTAGAATCGGTGAGGAATTCTGTTGGGGCTGCAAAACCTGCGAGGTGGCCTGTAAACAGGAGAACGGCCCGGCCGACGGGATCCGGCTCATCTCGATCCGGGAGGACGGGCCCGAAGTATTGAACGGCAGACTCGATTTTATTTTTCGAGTGACTGTGTGCCGGCACTGCGAGGATCCACCCTGCGCCAGCGCCTGTGCCGCCGCGGCCATCGCCAAACGACCGGACGGTATTGTCATCCTGGATGCCGAGGCCTGCACCGGCTGCGGTGCCTGCCTTGAGGCCTGCCCTTATCATGCCATTGCCTTCGATGCACAGCAAGGGATCGCTCGGAAGTGCAACCTCTGCCACCATCGAGTGGACAAAGGGCTCATGCCGGCTTGTGCCGACAACGTGTGCCCGGCCCATTGCATCCGATTCGACACCCCCCAGGGAATCAGCAACAGACCCATGGGGCTTCGGCCATAAGACGCACACGCCTTGCCGGCGATAATCCCGGTGATTCAAAGCGATATCCCTTGCTTTTTATCGTGTGACTTGGTAGCCGTTTCGTGTTTAGTTGTCGGCCAAATTGCCAATATTGAATACGCCTCGGAAAGGGGGTGGTAGCCACAGGATCACGCAAAGCGATGCCTCACCTCACTGCAACCATTCACTCGACAAGGGGGATACCATGTTCAGAAGAAGGACGATATTGACGTTGATGGTTTTGTTCTTGGGACTCGCCATGACCGTCTCCGTTTCCCAAACCGTGCAAGCCGAGACCATCAAGCTTACCTACAGCAATTTCTTTCCGCCCGCGCATATCCAGAGCCAGCTCGCCGAAGCCTGGTGCCAGGAGGTCAACAAACGCACCAACGGCCGTGTCCAGGTCGATTATTTCGCCGGTCAGACCCTGACCAAAGCCCAGCAGAACTACGACGGGGTGGTAAACGGCCTTTCCGACATCGGGTTTTCGGTCCTGGCCTACACCCGCGGCCGCTTCCCCGTGATGGCGGTTGTGGACCTGCCGCTGGGCTACAAGAACGGCAAAGCAGCGACACAGGTGATCAATGAGGTCTACAAGAAATTCATGCCCAAGGAGCTGCAGGACACCCAGGTCATGTATCTGCACGCCCACGGACCGGGTCTGGTCAACACCAAAGACAAGGCGGTGCGCAGTCTGGAGGACATGAAGGGACTCAAGTTCAGGGCCCACGGGACCAGCGCCGAAGTCGCCAAGGCGCTCGGTGGAACCCCGGTTTCCAAACCCATGCCTGAAACCTACGAGATGCTCCAGAAAGGGGTTGTCGACGGGGCGCTCTATCCGCTTGAGGCCGACAAGGGCTGGAAGTTGGGGGAGGTAACCAAGTATTGTACCCTGGATTACGGAGCGGCCTACACCACCAGTTTCTACGTGGTCATGAACAAAGACAAGTGGAATACCCTGCCACCTGACGTCCAGAAAATCATAGAGGAAATCAACGCGGAATGGGTGGTGAAGCATGGGCAGGCCTGGGACGAGAGCGATGAGGAAGGCAAGCAGTTTTTCATGAGCAAGGGCGGGGAACTCATCAGCCTCGACGCCAAGGAAATGGAGCGCTGGAAGAACGCGGTCGCCCCGATCCTCGACGCGTATGTCGCGAACATGAAGACGGAAGGCGCAAACGGCCAGGAGATCCTCGAATTCACGATCAAGACGCTCGATAGCGTGCAGAAATAAAACAGCTGAACTAATAAAGGCGGCGTTTCCTGCAGTGGGGCGCCGCCTTTCGATCGGAAACGGGGAAATCCTCATGAACCTTTTCTTTAAGTCCGTCCAATGGGTTTGCGATGGGTTGCGAATCATGGGGCTGTGGTGCCTGGTAGGGATGATGCTCCTGACTTTCGTGGATGTGATTGGCCGCAAATTCGGCTATCCTATCTTCGGTTCGGTTGAGTTGGTGGGGTTCATGGCCACCTTGGCCGTGGCCTTCGCCCTGCCTTACACGCACCAGGTCGGGGCTCACATCGGGGTGGAAGTCCTGGTTCAACTTCTATCGCAACGGACACAGGTCATGATCGAGCTTTGCACCCAGATCGCGAGCCTGATCCTCTTTGCCATCGTCACCTGGCAGATGGCACTTTATGCAGATACGATCCACCAATCAAAGACAGTATCTATGAGCCTCCAGCTTCCTGAGTATCTCATTATCTACGTCGTTGCCGTCTGCTTCCTGCTGTTCAGCCTGACGATCATCAAGGACGTCCTCGCGAACGTCAAAAAACTGAGAGGCACCCGATGAACCCCACAATGGTCGGCATAATCGGTATCGTCCTGATGTTGGCCATATTTATGACCCGCATGCCGGTCGCCTATGTCATGGCCCTTGTTGGATTTATCGGGTTCTCGCTATTGATATCACTCCAGGGGGGGCTCACACTTCTGTCGCGAAACATCTATGAATCCTTCTCTTCTTACGGGCTGACCACAATCCCATTGTTCATCCTTATGGGCCAGTTCGCGTTCAACAGCGGCATCAGCCGGCGCCTTTACGACACCGCCTACAAGTTCATGGGCAGCACCCACGGAGGTTTAGCGATGGCCACCGTCGCCGCCTGTACGGCTTTCGGTGCGGTCTGCGGGTCCAGCCCGGCCACCGCCGCCACCATGGCCACCGTCGGCCTGCCCGAGATGAAACGCTACCATTATGCCGATGAGCTCTCCACCGGGTGCGTAGCCGCCGGCGGAGGGCTCGGCATGATTATGCCGCCCTCGGTGGTGATGATCGTCTACGGCGTTCTGACCGAGCAGTCCATCGGGGCGCTATTTGTGGCCGGCGTCATCCCGGCCATCTTAATGACTATTTTGTTCATCACCGCGATCACCATCTGGTGCCGCATGGCTCCGGAACAAGGCCCCTGTGGGGAATCTTTCACTATCCGGCAGAAGATCCGCTCCTTGACCGGCATGATCGACACCCTGTTGGTGTTCCTCTTGGTGATGGGCGGGATGTTCCAGGGGCTGTTCACCCCAAATGAGGCAGCCGGCGTCGGCGCCTTCGGTGTCCTCGCCGTCGCCCTTCTCCGGCGTCAGATGACTTGGAAGGGATTTGTCAAGTCCCTCAACGAAACGCTGCGCACCTCTTGCATGGTGATGTTCCTGATCGCCTCCGCCGTGGTCTTCGGCAAATTCCTGGCCGTCACCCGGATCCCCTTCAACCTCGCCTCCTGGATCGGAGGCTTTGATCTGCCTCCGTTCCTGATCCTTACCGCCATCATCGCCGTCTACTTCATCGGTGGATGCGTAATGGATGCCCTGGCCCTTGTCATGCTGACCATCCCTGTTTTCTATCCAGTGGTCATCAATCTCGGGTATGACCCTATCTGGTTTGGAGTGATTATCGTCCTTGTGACTCAGATGGGCGTTATTACACCGCCGGTGGGCATCAACGTATACGTGGTTTATGGTGTTGCCAAAAGTGCCGTGGGCGGAATCCCGTTAGAGAAAATATTCAGGGGCATTATCCCATTTTTAATCGCAGTAATTGCCGGAATCGCATTAATGATTCTATTTCCCCAGATCATTTTATACCTTCCCAACTTGATGTATTAAACAGGGGCCTATTCATGACGTCCGAGCAACCCTACTGGAATCCATACCTCGAATGCCTCCCCTCCGATCGCCTGCGTCTGATTCAATTCGATAAATTCAAGAATATTTTTTCCTGGGCCTACGAGCAATCCCGGTTTCACCGCCGTCTCTACGATGCCGCGGGAGTCACCCCCCAAGATATCAGGACCTTTCAGGATATAGCGCGAATTCCAAAAGTGGAAAAATCGATGATGCGGGATGTTCAAAGAAAAGCCCCCTTTCCCTACGGAGATGCTCTTTGTGTCCCCCTCGAGGCGGTCAGCGAATTCAGGCAGACCAGTGGCACGACCGGTCAACCGGTCTACCAAGCGGACACGTGGCAGGACTGGGAATGGTGGGCTGAATGCTGGTCCTATATTCTCTGGGCCCAAGGCTACCGCCCGAAAGACAGGGTCTTCATCCCCTTCGGATACAACGTCTTCGTGGCATTCTGGGCCGGGCATTACGCCGCCGAAAAAATCGGCTGCGAAGTAGTGCCCGGCGGTGTTCTCGACACCCAGGCGCGAATCCTTAAAATTCAAGAGCTCGAGGCCACGGCCATGATGGCGACCCCCACCTACATATTGGGAATGGCGGAGGTCGCGAATACAAAGCTGGGCATGGATCCCTCCCAGTTAACGATCGATAAAATCACTTGCGCAGGAGAGCCGGGCGCCAGCATTCCGAGTACCAAAAAGCGCATGGAATCGGCCTGGGGCGCCAAGGTCTTCGATCACGCAGGCGCCACCGAAATCGGTGCCTGGTCTTTCGAATGTGCCCACCAACCCGGCGGGCTGCACGTCAACGAAGCCTTTTTTCTCGTTGAAATCGAGGACGTGGAAACCGGTGAAATTATCGAAGAACCCGGGCGCAAAGGCAAAATGGTGATCACGGCCTTGGATCGAATGGCGCAGCCGTGCATCCGGTTCGATTCCAAGGATATCATCCAGTGGGATCCCACCCCCTGTCCCTGCGGCCGCACCTTTCGCCTGATTCGTGGTGGTGTTCTGGGAAGAGCCGATGATATCACCAAAGTCAAAGGGGTTCTTTTGGCGCCGGGGGCTATCGAAGAGGTGGTCCGGGGGATCGACGACCTGGGCGATGAATATGAAGTCGTGGTGGATCGTTTGGGGGAAACGGATCGAATCAAACTCAAAGTGGAGTTGATTCCGGAAGCACTCAATCGGCAGAAGGAAATCGAGGCCAAATTAAAAGATCAGTTGCGCCTGAAAACGAACCTGGCCTATCGAATAGAATTTTACGACTTTGGCGGACTCCCGCGATACGATGTAAAGGCCAAACGGTTCAAAGACCTCCGGAAAAAGAAAGGATAGTCCGTGACACAAACCGATGCTCAAAAGCAAGGGCTATGGGAGGAACTGCCGGATATACATAAAATCGCAGCAGATATCCGGAATATCCGTTGTTCAGCGGAAAACCTACACCGGCTGGGAGACCGTTTCCCTGCTTTATCCAAGAATGCGGCCCGGATCCTGGCCAGCCTGAAGATGATCGAACTCAGCGTGCCAGATGCTGAACCTTTTTAGCCCGAATATTTCATGAAATATTCGGGCTAGGTATCTGAAACAAGCTGACCCTTGCGCCCTGCTCCAAGTATTCCTGCGAAAAAACGCGCCATCCATACAAGGAGGGCCTCTTGATAAGACCGGCTCTTTCTCTGCACCTTCCGGAACGAATTTTCTGTCAGAACCAGAAAACGAATCGAAATGCGGGCTCCGGTGGAATATTGAAAAATGCGACCGGATAGCGTAGGATACATGGACGGAAACTAACTTCCGCCAGCAGTGACGTTTATTCTCGAAAGGTCAACCCCATGCCGGATACGATTTCAATTCCCGGTGGCAGGAACACCCGCAACCGGATCATGGCTCTCGTCGACCGCATGCCGGAAGACATGCAGCTGAAATTACTCCGCCACCTGGAGTCAAAGCTTCCTCAACATATCAAGGGCGATCTGATCTCCGAAAAACGGACCGATTCTCGTCGGCACTGCCTGATCGGTGTCGACTACCAGGTTGAGGGGACAGTCCATTCCGGCTTCATTCTGGACATCAATGCCTTCGGTGTGTTCATCGAGTCTGATGCGCCCTTTGCCATCGACCAGAAGATCACCCTCAATTTCACTCTGCCCCGCCTGACGCAGCCCTATAGCACCCAGGCGACGATTGTCTGGAGCGGAACCCAGGGCTTCGGCGCCAGGTTCACGGCCCTTAACCGACGCCATTTGGAACAGATTAAAGCTTTTTCCGAAGAAGAATCCAAAGTCTACAACATTATCAGCTAATCCGCGTTATGCATGAAAATTTATTTGCCGGGCCAATACTGACACAACGATAAAACCGTGATAGTAACCCCTAAAGTGCGCGTTTTAAATTTAAAATGGCGGGAAAACTGCCTTATATGTAAGGAATTCTATCATAGTTTGATTTTAAAATTTGTAACCCTAACAGTTAACCCTTCAGGCCATTTAACAGTTCTGCCAAATAGAAGAATTGCCATCATATTCTCATCCTCGAGCGAACACCATGCGGATAAGCAAATTTAAAGCGGAAGAAGATCACATTCTAAAACCCGAAACCTGGGTCGATCGCTACGGTGACTATCTCTACCGCTTTGCACTTTCGCGGGTCAAGGATCCGGGAGTCGCCGAAGATCTGGTCCAAGAAACATTTCTGGCGGCACTGAGAGGCCTACAAAAATTCAAACACCGTTCAAGCGGCCACACATGGCTGACCGCCATCCTCAAGCATAAGATTGTCGACTATTTTCGGAAAAAACACCGCGAACTGGTGATAGAGGACATCGAAACGGTCTCGGAATCCACCGACGGTTTTTTTAAAAACTCCGGCAGTTGGAAAATCCGGCCGGAAAAATGGGATGTCAATCCCGCTAAAATTTTCGAGCAACGGGAGTTTATGAACGTCTTGCTTAAGTGCCTGGCCCAGCTGCCTGAACGGTTGGCCCGGGCCTTCATGCTGCGGGAGATGGAAGGGCTGAGCACCGAGGAACTCTGTAAGTCGATGCAAATATCGGCGACCAACAGTTGGGTCATGCTATACAGAGCCCGCACATATTTACGCCGCTGCCTGGAAATTACATGGTTCAACAAACCAGCTGGAGAAGCTGAATAATGGAACACTGGATGTTCAACTGTAAAGAAGTCTCCCACAAAGTCTCCGAATCGCTTGATCATCAACTGCCGATGCTTGAGCGCATGATGGTCCGCGTGCACCTTGTGATGTGCCGCTATTGCGCCCGGTTTCACCGGCAGCTTCTGCTGATCCGGTCAATGGCCCAATACACGCAACCCTTCGGAAACGCCCTCGAAACTTCTGTGACCCTGCCACATGACGCCCGTGCGCGCCTGAAGCATACATTGAAATCGGCAATGGAGTAGAATAAACCATGCCCCCTGATGAGTGCCATGCTGCCTGGCCCGCAGATGCTGAAAGAAACGTTGACGACGATGACCTGTTCATGGTCGCTCCCTTCGGCTATGCACTCATAAGGCCCACGGGTAGAATCTTAAGGATCAACCGCACAGCGGAAAAAATACTCGATAAAACCTGCCGGGAGTTGGTGGGCATTAATTTTGCCGAATTGATCGCCCCAAAACATCAATCCCGATTTGAATCCCATCTCCGTCGTTCATTTGAATCCGGCCGTCGCGAGACGGTTGATTTGGAATTCAAGGGCATCGGTGGCCGGAGCCTCTTCGCCAGGAGTCCAAAGCCTTGTCTCTCAGAATCCTGCCGGCAACCGACCTTTCCTGATGACCGCTTTTGTGGACTTTACTGCCCATAAGGACATCGCCGCTGCGCTCAGCATTGAACGGGACAATCTGACCAATATCCTTAATTCAATGGAAGACGGTGTCTGCATCGTAAACGAACGGCACGAAATTAATTTCGTCAATCCAGCGCTTGAAAAACACTTTGGTCCACTCAATAACCGCAAGTGTTATGAATATTTCCATAGTAAAGAATCGGTCTGCCCCTGGTGCAAGAATGACGAGGTGATGTCCGGAAAATCGGTCCGCTGGGAATGGTACTCAGACAAAACCCGCAAAACCTTCGACCTGCTTGACACACCGCTGCAAACTGTAGACGGCAGCTTGCGCAAATTGGAAATACTGCGGGACATCACCAACCGCAAACGCGACGAACTGGCGTTGAAGGAAAGTGAAGAACGTTTCCGGGTCGCTTTTGATACCAGCCCCAACCCTACGGCTATCAGCAAAATCGACTCCGGAATTATCGTCGATGTCAACACAAGCTTCAGCCGGTTCAGTGGCTATAGAAAAAAGGATGTCATTGGAAAATCGGCCCTGGACATTCAAATCTGGGCCAACCCTGAAGACCGGGATATAATGGTGACAAAGATTCGGAATGCCGGTGAAGTCAACAATATGGCGGCCGATTTCCGCGACCGCGACGGCCGAATTAAAACCGGACTGGTGTCGGCTAAAATCATTTCTCTGAACAACCGGTTGCATCTGCTTTCGGTGATCCAGGACATCAGTGATCTAAAAATAACAGAGAAAAAGCAACAAGCCTCTCACAGTTTTCTTCAAATTTCCAACCGCCATTTAGAGATGCAACCGCTTCTAAAGGAGTTTGTGGCCGAAATTCAATCATTGAGCGGGTGTGAGGCCGTCGGCATGCGCATCCTCGATCGATATGGCAATATTCCCTTTGTGGCCTACACTGGTTTTTCACAGGCTTTCTACGATGCCGAAAATCCGCTTTCGATACGTAACGGCAACAGCACCTGCATTCAGGTTGTCCGCAAAAAGGGCGACCCCAAACTTCCCTATTTCACCCCAGGCGGCTCATTTCAAGTAAACGGAACCAGCGACTTTTTGAGCGATTCGCCCGCTGCCGACCGCGGTTGGCCGTGTCGTGTGTGTAATAATTACGGTTACGAATCACTGGCCCTCATACCGATCCGCCTCGGCGACGAAGTCCTTGGGCTGATCCACGTGGCCGATACCCGCAATGACATGGTACCGCTGGAATTGGTCCAGATTCTCGAAGATGCGGCCCTGCAGCTGGGGGCCGCCATAAAAAGGGTACGGGCTGAGGAAGAACTGCGGGCATCGAATGAGGTTCTCGAAAAACGTGTCAAATCCCGTACAGCCGAGTTGGCGAAGACAAACCGGGAACTTGTCCGTCAGATTGTAGAGCGGGAACAGGTGGAATTGGCCCTGCGTAAATCCGAAAACGAGCTGCGGCTGCTTTCCAGTCGCCTGTTATCGGCCGAAGAAGCTGAACGAAAAAGGATTGCCCGTGAGCTGCACGATGGTATCGGCCAGGCCTTGACCGCCATAAAAATCGGTGTCGAGCATACCCTTCGGTCGCTGAAGCGCAATCCGACGTCGGTGGACATCGAAAAATTGGCGCACATCATTCCCTTCACACAGAAAACCATCGATGAAGTGCGCCGGATTGTCAAGGACCTGCGCCCGTCAATCCTGGATGATCTGGGCATTCTGGCGACGCTCAACTGGTTTTGTCGAGAGTTCCAAACCATCCATACCGGTATCTGCATCCAACAGACCATTGCGCTGGCTGAAGAGGATATTCCTGAGAAATTTAAAACGGTCATCTACAGGGTCTTGCAGGAGGCTCTCAACAACGTGGCCAAACACAGTCGCGCCAAACGGGTCGCGCTCCACCTGGTCAAAAAAGAGGGCATGATTGAGCTTGTCATTCGCGACAACGGGATCGGTTTCGACCCGGAACAGGTGGCATCGCTGAACCGGTCGGAAAGAGGTTTTGGCCTGGCCAGTATGCGAGAGCGCAGTGAACTGTCCGGCGGCCGTTTCTGTGTTATTTCAGGGGAAAAAAACGGTACGGAAATTCGGATCGTGTGGTCTCTCGACCCGCGGGAAGGAAAACCTGCCGGTTGAACGCTCTTCTCTTCCGGCAATTTCATAGGATTTTACCTAATCTTGACGATTGTCGAGAGGTTTCTTTTATAATCAACACTTGATAGAATTCCTTCCGTAAATAAGCATTTATCCCTTAAAATTTGTATTACGCTCACTTTAGGTTTTATTCAGGCCGGTGATTTCCGGGCTATCGGGCAATCAGGTTCTTGTCCAACGCAAAAGATGTCAACGCCGCAGCATTGTGCAGGTTGAGCTTTTTCATCAGGTTGGCCCTATGCTTTTGAACGGTCTTTAAGCTGATACCTAAAAATGCGGCGATTTCCTTGTTCTTATACCCCTCGGCAATCAGCTTCAAAATTTCCCGCTCTCTCTGTGATAAAGTATCCCAGGACGTTTCCATCCCGCAGCGTTTTTTACCGTTCAGATATCCCTCGATGACCTTCTTCGATATGCTGGGACTCAAATAAGGTTTCCCGTCCAGAACGATCCGGATGGCCATGATCAGTTCGCCATGGGTGGCATCCTTGAGTACGTATCCATCAGCACCGGCCTGAAGGGCCGCCAGAATGTACTCTTCGGTTTTATGAACCGTCAGGATGATGACTTTGGTTTCCGGAAAACGTTTCTTAATGTCCTTGAGGGCCGCCATACCGCTCATTCGGGGCATGGAGAGATCCATCAGTAAAAGATCCGGCATCAGCTTTTCTACCCGGCGAATCGCCTCCAGACCGTCTTCGGCCTCACCGATGATTTCAAGATCGGTGTGATGGTCCAGAAGTGCCCGCAGCCCTTCTCTGAGAATTGTGTGATCTTCAGCAATGATAATGCGACGTTTTTTCACTATCGGTCATCCAGGATACTAACGTTTTATCAGTTTGCGCAGCATACCTCCGCCCGCGATGATCCGGGTCGACCACCGACTTTGCGGATGCCCCCGGGAGACGCCTGTAACTCAAATTAATAGCATTTGTCTGGAAATGAGTAAAGGCCGCCATGGTAAGAATGTGTGGTAATCGAGCGGCTTGACAGTCATTTGTTTGATGTTACTCTAATTTAAGGAATGGGCTGCCTGAACCGAATGACCAACCCGTATCGCAGACGGCTCACTCGGACAATCGGGCTCCACAACGGTGCACGATGAAAAAAATTGCTTTGACCGGCATAAAGCCCACCGGCACCCCCCATATCGGAAACTACCTCGGGATGATCAAGCCAGCTCTCGAGCTGGTTGATGACTACCAAGCCCTCTACTTCATTGCCGATTACCATGCCCTGATTACCGTGAAGGACCGTAAAGAACTGAGCGCGGCAGGTCTACGAGGTGGCGGCCACCTGGTTGGCTTTGGGCCTGAATCACCGCAAGATCATTTTCTTTCGCCAGTCCGACATCCCGGAAATTTTCGAACTGGCGTGGATCCTCTCATGCTTTACCGCCAAAGGTCTTCTTAACAGGGCGCACGCTTATAAGGCGGCATAGCCGCCAACGTTGAGAAGGGGCGCAGTCCGGATACGGACATCAACTCAGGACTCTTTAATTACCCGGTGCTGATGGCTGCCGATATTTTGCTCTTCGGATCCCGGATCGTTCCTGTTGGAAGCGACCAGAAGCAACACGTGGAAATCGCCCGGGACATCGCTGCGATGGTCAACCAGACCTATGGGCATGTGTTTTCCCTTCCTGAACAGTTGATCCGCAGCGACGTCATGACGATTCCGGGGATAGACGGCCGAAAAATGAGCAAGGCATATGGAAACACCATTCCCATCTTCGCCGAACCGGGTCTCCTCCGCAAGCGGGTGATGAGAATTGTGACCGATTCCAGACGGCCCGAGGAACCCAAAAACCCGGATGGTTGCAATGTTTTTGCCATTTACAAGCACTTCGCTTCACCGCAATCGGTTAAAAGGACGCGGCGAGACTACAGCATGGGCGGGCTGGCCTATAGCGTCATCAAACAAGACTTACTGGGTGTTCTGGAGGAAAAATTCAAGCCGCTGCGCGCCACGTACCTAAACCTTCTGGGAACCCCGGACCGGATAGACCAAATACTCGCAAGGGGCGCAGCAGAGGCCCGTAAAATAGCCACGCCAATCATGGAAAACGTCCGACGTATAATCGGCACAAGGAGGTAGACATCATGGGATACTCCGTGGCCTGGAAGCTAATTGAATCTCATTTGGTAAAGGGGCGAATGAAACCAGGAGAAGAAATCGGTCTCAAAATCGATCAAACCCTCACCCAGGATGCCACCGGAACCATGGTGATGCTTGAATTTGAAGCCATGCAAATTCCGTCGGTCAAAACAACGCTCTCAGCACAGTATGTGGATCACAATCTGCTGCAGACGGATTTTAAAAACGCCGACGACCACCTTTTTCTTCGCAGCGCCTGCCGAAAGTTCGGACTGTGGTACAGCCGCCCGGGAAACGGGGTCAGCCATACGGTACACATGGAACGCTTCGGTGTCCCGGGAACTACCCTTCTGGGCTCGGACAGCCACACGCCGGCCGCCGGTGCCCTGGGAATGCTGGCAATGGGGGCCGGCGGTCTCGAAGTGGCCATGGCTATGGCCGGGGAGCCTTTCTATCTGAAAATGCCTCTGATCTGGGGTATCAGACTGACGGGTAAACTGCCAGATTGGGTCAGCGCCAAGGACGTTATCCTTGAAATGCTCCGCCGCTACGGAGTCAACGGCGGCGTCGGCAAAATAATCGAATATACAGGCCCCGGATTGAAATGTCTGACGGCGATGGACCGCCATGTGATCGCTAATATGGGAGCGGAGCTGGGGGCGACGACCACGGTATTCCCTTCGGATGCAGCCGTGCGGCGATTCCTGAAGCTGCAAGAGCGGGAGAGTGCCTGGAAGAAACTGGAAGCGGACCGTGATGCCGATTACGATCTCGAGGACGAGATCAACCTGACCGCACTCGAGCCCCTTATCGCCAAACCGAGCAGTCCCGGAAGCGTCGTACCGGTCCGCGAAGTCGCCGGTCGGGAAATTTATCAGTCCTACATCGGTTCATCGGCCAATCCGGGCTTCCGAGATTTCGCCATCACCGCACTGATCGTGGCCGAACGGCAGGTGGTCGATCGGGTTTCGCTCGATATTAATCCAACCTCCCGCCAGATCCTCGAAAACCTCGTCCGCCGGGGGTATCTTGAAAAATTGATTCACGCCGGTGCCCGCATCCACCAGCCTGGTTGCAATGGATGCATCGGCATGGGGCAGGCACCGGCCACGGGAAAAATCAGCCTGCGTACCGTTCCGCGCAATTTTCCCGGCCGATCGGGAACCAAGGGCGACCAAGTATACCTGTGCAGCCCCGAAACCGCGGCAGTTTCCGCCCTGACAGGTGTCATTACCGATCCGCGACAATTTGACGGACCGTATCCAAAATTCGTGGAACCACGCACTATCAGGATCAATTCCGAAATGCTGATTCCCCCCCTACCAGCGGCTGAGCGGGCAGCGATTAAACTTGAGAAGGGTCCCAACATCAAAGAGTTACCGAAATTCGACCCGATGCCGGAGACTCTGACCGGGGAAGTCCTCCTCAAAATGGGTGATAATGTCTCCACCGACGAGATCATGCCCGCCGGAAATCGGATTCTCCCGTTTCGCAGCAACATTCCTGAAATCAGCAAATTCACCTTCAGCCGCATCGACGAACGTTTTTATGACCGTGCCGTTCAGTACGGTCATAAAGATTTCTTCGTGGTCGGCGGAGAGAACTACGGCCAGGGATCGAGCCGGGAACATGCCGTTCTCGGACCCCGCTACCTCGGCCTCAGAGCCGTCATCGCCAAAACTTTTGCCCGCATCCACTGGCAGAACCTGATCAACTTCGGCATTCTTCCGCTGACGTTTCTTCACGCCGAAGATTGGCTCAAAATAGACCAGAACGATGAACTGGTCATAAATGACATTCGCAACGCTGTTCAAACCGGTCGTGAAATGGATGTACACAACAAAACCAAAAAGCGGGCTATCCGCGTCTTACATAGCCTGACAGATCGCCAGGTGGAAATGATTTTGGAAGGAAGTCTGATCACCGTGGTGCGTGGCAGAGCCGGTTGACCCCGCATTTTTCAGGAGTCGCATACGTTCATTTGCAAGGCATTCAGGGGCGCAGCTGTACTCTGGTACCGCAAGCCCCTGATAACGCAGCTAATGGGCGAATGCGGCTCGCCCAAAGGGTGAATATTTTTTAGCATTTTTGATCCGATTGTTGGGATACAAAATGCACACCGAAACTTACCGACAGAATATAATTTAACCCGTTGATATTATGTTTTTTTTTGCAGATCTGCTGAAAAATGTTCATGAAAGATGCGGGTGAACGTTCTGGACACGACACGGCTGCAAGAAAGCCAGTGATCGTTCGAAAGGGCTGA
Organism: uncultured delta proteobacterium; assembly: GCA_963848135.1. GTDB lineage: Bacteria > Desulfobacterota > Desulfobacteria > Desulfobacterales > SG8-13 > JARFQH01. The sequence goes on along the minus strand of CAWKCK010000001.1, from coordinate 22,746 downwards.
CTGCTTGACGGGCAGAGGTTCGGCCATTATTTTGATAGATATACTCATGCACGCAGCCGAAGTGTGACATCGAAGCACCACTGCGGCGGCAACGGTAAAAAAGGAGGTTTCCATGATTGATAAATCGGAACTGTGCGAAAAAATTCGGTCCATCTACCCTGATATCGGAGAATGCGGTATCGATGTGGATGTCGAATACAACGAAGATCAGAAAGCCTGGACCGTCGAGCTGAAAAAAGACAATCACGAACTGAAGACCTATCTGGAAGACAGCGATGCGGAACTGTGTATGTTGAACAAGCATTGCGTTAGTCTCAGCATCCAAATCGCCCAACTCAGAGGCAATATCGAAAGGATACCGCGTGATCGATAGCCCGAAAATTGAACCGTCCCCTTGACCCTGTCCCCTGAGAGAACCCTGAGATGAACTATCGCGAAGAAAAAGACACTATGGGCGCTGTGCGCATCCCCGCAGACGCCTATTACGGCGCGCAAACCCAGCGGGCGGTGGAGAATTTCCCCATCAGCGGTCAAACCTTTTCCCCGGTCTTCATCCAGTCGTTGGCGCTCATAAAAGAGTGCGCCGCTGCCGTGAATGCCGACCTCGGCCTTTTGGATGGCCAGCTTGGCCCAAGCCATCATCCAGGCGGCCCGGGAAGTCGCGCAGGGAAAATATAGCGACCAGTTTGTCGTGGACGTCTTCCAGACAGGCTCCGGCACCTCGACCAATATGAATATGAATGAGGTGTTGGCCACCCGCGCCAATGAAATCCTGACTCAGAAAAAGGCCAGCCGATCACCCGTCCACCCCAACGATCATGTCAACCAGGGGCAATCGAGCAACGATGTCATCCCCACAGCCCTCCACATCTCCGCCGCAACCGCCATCCGGCAGACCTTGACACCGGCACTGGAAAAATTGCACCGGATTCTGATCGAAAAAGCCACAGAATTTGCCGATGTGCAAAAGATTGGACGCACCCACCTGCAAGATGCCGTGCGCATGACGCTCGGGCAGGAGTTCAGCGGTTATGCCCGCCAAATCGCACTGGGACTTCACCGCATAGCCGCCGCAGAAGAACAACTGATGGAGCTGGCCTTGGGCGGCACGGCGGTGGGCACCGGCCTGAATGCCCACCCGGAGTTTGCCGGCCGGGTGATCGACCTAATCGCCAAGCGGACAGGCCTAACCTTTATCGAGGCTGAAAACCATTTTGAAGCCCAGGCGGCACGGGACGCGGCTGTGGCGACCAGCGGCCAACTCAAAACCCTGGCCGTCAGCCTGGTCAAGATCGCTAATGATATCCGATGGCTCGCCTCCGGACCGCGCTGCGGACTCGGGGAAATCACTCTTCCCTCCCTGCAGCCCGGCTCGTCTATCATGCCGGGAAAGGTGAACCCGGTCATCCCGGAGATGCTCCTGCAAGTGGCGGCACAGGTTGTGGGAAACGATGCGGCGATTACCGTGGGTGGCCAGTCCGGTAATTTTGAGCTCAATGTCATGATTCCGTTGATCACCCACAACCTTCTACAGTCGATTCAGTTGCTGGGTTCGGGTGTTGATGTTTTCGCCGAAAAGTGTATAAGGGGAGTGACGGCCAACCGTGAACGATGTGCCGCCAACATTGAAAGAAGCCTGGCCATGGTCACCGGTTTGGTCCCCCATATCGGCTATGAAAAAGCAGCCGCTGTTGCTAAAAAGGCCTTTGAGACCGGACAAACCGTGCGTGAAGTGGCGCTCGAACTGAAGATTGTTTCCGGAGAGCTTCTAAATCGGATCTTGGAACCTGTTGATTCTGGAGGAAAAAATGACGAAAAAGTTTCGGATTAAAACAGCCTGCCCCCAATGCGGATGCAGTGGCGCAACGGCCCTCTCGGCTGAAGAGATGAAAGAACGTTACGGTGATCTGCCCAATGTCGAAATGGAATGCGGCGAATGCATGCTCCAGTACGAGACGGAAATGAAAACCGCCTGCCCGGAATGGGATCAGGAGTGCCGGCTGCAGGAGGACAAATAGATTCAGGACGTCCCGGTGATAGGGAAACGGCCGCCATTGGATCAGATAAAGGCTGGCCTCGATCAGAGGCAAAATACAGGCATCGCTGCATTGGCAGCCTGAAATCACGCCGCAAAGCTCTATTGGAATTTCCACGGTATCGTCAGGATTGGATTTTTGGATAACGCTTCGGTTCAGAATCGCAATGCTACCGGCATGTCGCGCATATTGCTTTTTTTGGCGCTATCCAGGACTCCTCACGGCCTGCTCGACATGACCACCCCGGTATACGGCGCCCTTTTGTGGTTGGGCGCCTTCCCCTCCTTATACATATCCGCACTTGGCCTCATTACCGTCTTTGCGGGTTACACGGCGGTGTATGCCCTCAATGACGTCATCGATTACCGTGTCGACCGAGAAAAGGCCCGGATAGCCGGCGGGCTGCGGGAAGCTGACAGTTATCTGGATGCCGCCATGGTGCGCCACCCTATGGCCCAGGGTTTGTTGAGCCTGTCAGAGGGTCTGACCTGGGCTCTGGGCTGGTCGGCAGTGGCCATGATCGGGGCCTATCTCCTCAACCCTGTCTGCGTCATCATATTTCTGGCCGGCTGCGCCCTGGAAACCGTTTACTGCCTGATGCACCGGATCAGCCCGTTTCGAATCGTTATCAGCGGCGGTGTCAAAACCTCCGGTGCCGTTGCAGCGGTATTTGCCGTCGATCCGAACCCGTCGCTAATCTACGTTGTTATCCTATTTCTTTGGCTTTTCTCATGGGAAATCGGCGGCCAGAACATACCCGCCGATTGGGCCGATATCGAGGAAGACCGCCGGTTGGGTGCCCAAACCGTGCCCGTTCGCGTCGGCCCTCATAACGCGGCCACCCTGGCGGTTTTTACCATCTTAATGGCCCTTCTCATCAATCCCGCGCTGATCGGGATCTCGGCCATCGGGTTTCAACCCCTTTTCGCGCTGGCCAGCCTTATCGCCGGAGCCGGACTGATGCTGCCTCCGGTCCTGCAACTGTACCACTCCCAGCAGCGCCGCCATGCCATGATTCTGTTCAACCGTGCCAGCTATTACCCGCTGGTGATGCTCGTTGCCGTTGTCGCTTACATTCTGCTCTGAATTGAATATCGGAGGTGCCTGCCCATGAAGGAATATAGCCCCCAGGAACTTGTCGAATACAATGGTCAAGACGGGAAGCCAACCTACATCGTTCACGGTGAGAAAGTATACGATGTCTCTGAAAGCAAGCTCTGGAAGGGCGGCACGCATATGCGCCGCCACAATGCCGGTATGGATCTGACCACCGATATCCAGGCCGCTCCCCACGGTACCGAAGTATTGGATCGTTACGCCCAGGTCGGAACTCTGATAAAGGAGAAAGCCCCCGAAGTAAAACTGCCGAAATTCGCTGCCTGGTTGCTGGAAAAAAATCCTTTTTTCCGCCGCCATCCCCACCCGATGACGGTTCATTTTCCGATCGTTTTCTTTCTCTCCAATCCGTTTTTCAACATACTCTATTTGCTGACTGGCGAAGGCTCGTTTGAAACGACCGCCCTGCACTGCTTGGCCGGTGGTATCATTTTCGGCGTGGTAGCCATCGTCACTGGATTGTTTACCTGGTGGTACAACTATATGGCCAAAATGATGAAACCGATCGCAATAAAGATTCCACTTTCCACGGCATTGGTCGTCATTGGCATCGTCGTTTTTGTCTGGCGGCTCGCTAACCCAGACGTCATGACCGGTCCCCAGGGGGCAAACACTGTCTATCTGTTTCTGGTTTTATCGTTTGTTCCGATCGTGTCGGTCATCGGATGGTTTGGCGCCACCATGACCTTTCCGGTCGAAAAAGAATGATACCGTAACTATTTGAGCGGAAGCAGACTTCCGGTTAATCGAACTGTGCCCCGCGTTCGGCCAGAAGCTCGCGCAATATAGACCGATGGCAACGCTGTTCGTCGGCACAATAGCATCCCACCGAAAAATTGGTCTGCCGTGACAACGCCGCAAGAAGATCGAGGGTGCGGCATTTAGCCGCCGGTTTCATTTCGGCGCGGTAACGTCTGACAAACGTGCGCCAGCTCTTCTCGCCCTTGACCGCTTGTCCGGCCTTGAGCAATTCTTCACTGGGCGCAAGTTCGGGAAACCAGACATCGTAAAAGTTACGAGATGCAAACTCGGCCTTCGGAACTCCTCGCGGCGGCCTTCGCACCGTCCCGATACGCAACCCTTCCCCTTCCAAACGCGGACTTCCCAGCCGGACGACAAATACAGGCATCGCTCCCTCCTTATTAGAAGGTATCTTAAAATTAGGATTTTCGTTCGAGATCAAGGCGAGACCGTCGATCTACCCGCAGGCATACCCATGGCTATGTCGAGGATTGGCACAGGCCCTTGATGGGCAATAGAGGGGTGCAGCGCGAGTCAAAAATCGCTCAAATTAGGTTTAAATTGGTTCGTAGGCTCTTCAGCCCGTTTGCCAATCCACCTCAAAGACCCGCTGGGGTTGATCGAAGCCCTTGAACTGTGTCTCTCCCCGATCTAAAAAAGTAAACCCTTTGCCCATACAAAGCTCTTTGACGACCGGAGCGACCAGAATCTGGTTCGGTTCAGCGTAATCGCAGAGTCGTGAGGCAAGCAAAACGGCAGAACCGAATAGCCGATTGTCTTCCTCAACGGGCTCTCCGGCACAAATACCGGTTCGAACCTGTATCATTGTGTCGCGTTTGATCGCGTTACGGGCAGCAAATGCGTGGTTGATGGCAATCGCACAAGACACAGCCAACGAGGTCGATGTAAAGGAGGTCAAAAAGCCGTCACCTGTGTGTTGTACTTCTCTTCCGCTGTGTGACTTCAGCGCTTCGCGGGTAATCGCATTGTGGGAGCGAAATACTTCCAAAGCATTGATATCGCCCAAGCGATTCGTTAAGGCCGTGGATCCTTTCATGTCTGTAAACATAATTGCACGGAAGGCCGAATCGACCTGGATGTGATCCGTTGACGAATGAAACCCGGCGGGTGGCTGGGGATCCTCTATCCGACCCAGAAATGCCTTGACGGTTTCAGGATTGACTTCCATTATTTTATGTGGAATAGCGCCGTGTGCCTCCGCATGCAACTGCCGAACGGCCTCTTCAGCAGGCGCGTCAACCAGGCAGAAAGTCGATCCACGGTTTTCGTCAAACCAGTAAGTTAGCATTTTGACGCCGTATTTATCCTGCAGTTTTAAGTCCTTCTGGTGCGCATCGCTCACAGCTTCAGCCAATGACCCGAAAAGATCATGTCTATCTAAATAGATCGGCACTTTTATTCTCCCTGCTCTCTGATTCTATTGGTGGTGATTGCGCGTACCCCCAGTACTCGACCAAATGATGGCAGGTATCAAATAGATACGCAAGCCGGAAAAATTCACGCCGCTGGATTCCCCGAGTTGAGGGGCAAGAAATCGGTGGTAATAAGACATTAGTATTTGAAAATACCCACACAGGGGATGTCAAGAAAACAGAAGCAGAAATAAAACCACTTTGTAGATAGCCACTTCATCGTTTTCTATTGGCGACACCAAACAGCCCACCCTAAAAGGGGCCAGAGATCCCTCGACTGTACGGGAATATGGTGGTACAAGCAACAAAGGGTCATAGCCGTTATTTAAACTGATGATTTTAAGAAATCTATTCATAGCAAAGGGATGACCGGACAGAATCCGACGGCCACAAATCCTCCGAAAACGTCTCTCTGACTTGTAAAATCGATGTCCAATTACAAATGGCTGATGACAATATCGAGCGCTCTCTGATGTCATACGACCATTTGCGGAAAGAGGCCGCCTTGCCCATAGCAACCTTGCGTACTTTTATCGGTTTGTCGTCGTTTGAAATGCTGGCGATGTTTCGCCGTGGCCTTTTCTACGCCTATCTTTCCATCTATCTGCGGCACTATCTGGGTTTGAGTGTCACGGAGACCACTCTATTTGCCACCCTACCCATGGTCTTGAACGTACTGGCGCAGACATTTTTGTGGGGTAAAATCTCAGATCGCTTTCAACTGCGTCGAACCTTGATCATTGTCGGTGAACTTCTGGCCGCCGTCGGCACCGTTATCATCTGGTATGTCCATCGGTGCTTCAGCGACCCGGTGGCGTCAGGTTACGCTATAATCATCGGCCTTACGGTAATCGAACTTTTCTGGTCAATGTCCAACATCAGTTGGAGTGCACTGGTATCAGACATTTACGATGAAAAAGAGCGCAGCCGCATTCAAGGCCGGCTCTCCAGCATGGGGGGACTGGGCCGTATGGCCGGGATCTGGATTGGCGGCCTTCTCTACGACGGCATGGGACTTAGATACGCGGGTTGGGGGTTTAATGAGGGATTGCTTTTTTTTATCGCTGCAGGTGTAATGTTCATTTCCACCATCCCCCTCTTTTTTCTCCCCGAAGGCGGTATCGGGTTAAACCCCACGCCTTCCCGCCAAAATCCTCAATCTGACGGCAGCCCCCTATCGAACGCCGTCTACATTGTCTTTTTAGCAGGAATGGTGTTTATAAATTTTGGGCGCAACTCGATCGCTATCATTTTCGCGCAGTACTTGACCTTGACATCAGGTTTAGACGTAAACAGCAAGACCCTCGCCCACATCATGAATACGCAGTCCCTTTCGATCGTGGTTCTGGGATGGATGGCGGGCTCAATCTGCCGGCGTCTGGGAAACGGTACGACCCTATTGACCGGAACGGTGACGGCGATTGCCGCACTGCTTCTTCTGGTCCTGACGACATCCGTGCCGGTGATCTACGCAAGTTCTTTTTTCCGAGGCGTTGGCGATGCACTCATTATGGCCGCCGCATACACCATCGCATCCACATTGATACCGCCAGAGAAGCGGGGCCGGTTGTTCGCCTGGTTCAACGGCACTTTTTTCCTAAGCTTTGGTTTAGGAGGGACTCTGATCGCTGGCCCTCTCGTAGACGGGTTAATTTCTGCCGGTCACCCTCAAAACTGGGCCTATCAGATGTCATTCGCTGCCGCCGCCGGTTTGACTACCGTTGGCCTTTTCATTCAAGCGGCGCTGTTCTATTATTTAAAGAAGCCATCGTGAAATCGCTCAATTTTTAGAAAACCAATAACCTGAAAAGCAAAGGAGATTATCTATGGCAGCGACCTATTGGAAAATGGCGGCAGAAAACATTGCCAAAGGATTGGGTCCGAAAACCATCGGTAGACTGGGCACCGGCGGGAAGTTTTTCGCCCGGGCCGGCGGTGTCATCGGTGTGGGATTCATGGCGTTTGAATTATTCAATAGCTACAAGGAAAATATCGAAGGTGAGCCAGCGTACCAGGAAATGGTTATATTGCAACAGGAATTGGAAAAGTGGGGCAGCGCCGTCTCCAGCATCGGCCGGAAACCTTTCATAGATGAAGAATTCGGTGCCCTCGATGAGGGCGGGGCGATCAATGCCCTCCACAAGAAAAAGATGCTCGACAGCAAGGAGACGAAACCGGCAGACCCGGAAGAAGCGGACAGCCTGATAGAAAGAGCCATCGGGTATATCAAGGAAACCGAAAACGTGCTGGATGACAAAGATTTTGATGCAAAAAGATCTGGCCTCATCGAACGGTTGGACTTACTTCGGCAGGGAATTACGAGGAATGATGACTTTCAGTCGATCCAGAAAGAACTGTCTGAAATAGTGACCTTACTCAAACCGATCGAATCCGCCTATTCTTCCCGGATCTATGACTGCAGCCGCGAAATCCAAAAAAAGGCGGGATCAAACGCCGCATGGGCAGCACTATCCATGGTGACACTGGGTTTAGTGAAAAAGCCTAAAGATAATAGTTGATAGAAAATTAAACGTTAAAGCAGGCTTTAATGAGACACATGGAATTTCTCTCTAAGACTGAACAAACTCCGATGTGACGATGACAAAATCACTTTCTGATCGGGTTTCTGGGCCTGCGGCAAGATCCGTAATCATCAACTGCATGCCCGGATGCATCGCCTCAAGCGCCTGATTAACAAACGCAGGGTCGAATTTGATTCGATTAAGGGTTGCGTTATCCGTGGACTGCACTGCAGCATTAGATTTCGCATGGCGAATCGACGCTGAACTCCAGGATGGGTGTTTGCCTTCAAGTGTTTTTAGCACCATGACATGGGTACCCAGAGGCTTATCGGGATTGGCAATGGTGATCGTTTTCTGATTAACGATTTCACCGTCTTTTAGTAAATAGGATTTTTGATCCGCGCCGCTTGCTACGACCGAGGCAATCGGCACACGATTTGGATGGTCTCCGGCTGCATTGGGCACCGCCTTATGCGCCTTTCTGCGCTCCCGGGCTTGTTCCTGGGCAATCATCTGGTCGGCATCGCCACTGAGAATAATGCCTGGATGCACAACGTCGGCGGGAGCCGTAGATTCATCGGCGATGATCACCGTCGTTCCCAGGTGCGTGATTTCGAACAGTTCGGCGGAAAATTCCAGGGGCAAATGAACGCAGCCGTGTGAACTGGGGTAGCCGGGTAAACCACCCGCATGCAGACAAATTCCGCCCCAGGTTAATCGCTGGGTGTTTGGCATGGATGCGTTATGGTAAATGCTGGAATGGTGGTGCTTGTCTTTCTGAAGGATCACAAATACTCCTGTCGGTGTACGATGTCCTTTACGTCCTGTTGATACGGTGGTTACACCAATCTCCAGGCCGTTGCGATAGACATGTGCCATCTGTTCCGTCAGCGACACCAGCACGACGACCGGCCCCTCCGGCGACAATTCGGGTTCCCACACATATTCGCCAGGCTTCAGTTTCTCGCCAGGCTTAAGAAAGTGGCCAGTTTGCTTAGTTGCCCAAAGGGGAGGGCACAGGCCCAGGAACGTTGCGGCGGCCATGCCTTGAAGTACTCTTCGTCTGGATACCATTTATTCAATCCTCTCTGTTATGGGTCGATTTTTAGCTTAGCGTACTGTTTTTAACGCCAAAAAGCGACCGTTAAGATTTAATTCCTGGGTTGCTTCCGGCTCGCCGCATGAATCGCTTCGACAATCTCATGGCTGAGTTTGGCCAGTGCGCGGCTCTGGACTGCAACCACGGGGCGGCGTAAACCTGCCCGGCCACCGGCTCACGGATGCTGGAGCGGTTCACGGTGAGCAGCTCCTTGATAATTAAATCCTGTTAGTATTTGGTAAATTCTTGCAGCGACACCGCGGGGCGTCATACAAATTGACCGAGAAACGGAAGAGCGGATCCTTGCTAATGCTGAATTTCAACTGCTGCCAGGGCTATTCGCCGGGCGATCCACCAAATTCACGCACGATTGTCTCGTATTCGGCTGACTGGCGCAGCAGCCTGCCGGCAACCTCGCTTAGCCGGTCGATGGCTTCGGGCGGAAGCACGAAGCTTGTGGGCAGATTCATGAAAGTAGGCGCGTTCCTTCGGGTCGGCAATGGCATCGAAGCTCACGTCGAGAACTTGCAGAGAGATTTTCGGAACGCGCGACTCCGCCTCCGCCTCGGTCGCTCCCGCAAGACGTGCCTGGGCTACGAGCAGTTCGCGGCGCCACTATCCGATCTCGGCGCGATCCTTCATGGTCTCGACGGTTTCGAAGGAATAGCGTTCGATCGGCACGCCGGATGCCTGCAGCAGTTGACCGACGGTACCGGGAGGCGACTCCCGGCGGTCCCAGTCCGTGCTGGGGGACGAGTGGGAGTTGACGATCATCAACACGATCCGTCGAACAACACCGAAACCGACCTCTCCGCGGAATCCGCGCTCGCAGCAAGTTCCTCCAACGCTTCCAGGACTCCCCGCACCCCGATGTTGTCCGACACGCCGCCGTCGACAAGGTGGATGAAGGGGCGATCCTTGCTGTTCTGGAAGTCCTGCATCTCGAGATAACGCTGGTACGCGCGCGCGGACGGACGGCTCCGGGTTTCGGGGTCGGCGACACTGGCCACCCAGGCCGGGTACTGGTAACCGCAATTTCCGCCATAGTTGTTGAACGTCACCGGCGACAAAACGATCGGGACTGCGGACGATGTGGCCGCCGCTCGCGAGAGTCGAACCTTGTTCAAGTCCGTACAGAGCAGGTCGAAGTCGTTCTGGAAAAACGCCAGTCGCGATCCGGTCGATAGATCCGTCCCGGTGGCGACCGCAAACGGCGCCTGCTTGTCGAGAAGATCACCGAAGGTCGCTTCCTCGAACAGGATCTCGTCGTAGTAATCGGCGGCGAGTTCGGAACGGCCGGCGCTTCCGCCGATGAATTTCCACCAGTTGAACGGATTCATGATACGCCGGGTCAGGGCACCCTGCACGTTGCGTTTGAGGAAACGCTCCTCGTACTCGGAAAATAACCGGTCGCCGTAAAGAGCGTAAGCGAGTGCCGTGAAGCTTCCCCCCGACACGCCTGTAATCAGATCGACTTCATCAATCAGCCGACGGTGCTCACCATTGACAATGATTTTTGTGCGGCGGAGTTCTTCTAAGACCCCATATGAGAACGCCGCTGCCCGCGTACCGCCGCCTGAGAACGAAAGAACGAAGAGCGTATGCTGGTCGTTATTTTGGCGCTTCGGTATCAAGAGATAGGGACGGTAACCGCTCCTGGGATCGACCTGGGTGATCGGTGCGTTGATCGGCCGGCTGGCGCACGATACAAGTGCTAAAGCCTGCAAAAAACCAGAGCATCAAGCGAACGGCACGCATGGCATTCGATGTTTTACTTTTCATAGATGTCTCCAACCTTCCGGGTAATCTTCCTCTGCTTTTCGATCATTTAATCAGCTCAACCAATGTCCGCAACACCTCCTGGGCCGGTATCACCAGAAACACCAGCGGCAGGAACGGCAGAATTGCCGCCAGGACCATGGATAGAAGATGTCGCAGTTCCAGAGGTAAGGGCCGCATGAGCCGCGCATTTTCATACAGTTCGCCAAAGTCTGCCAGGCCGGATATCTCACCCTCCGGCAACTCCCGGGTCCGGCTGGATCGTAGTTTCCTTTCTAGATTAACCGCCCCTCGATGTCCGCTGCCGCTAAGAAACACGAGACTTTCCTCCCGCGCGTATACCAACGCCGGAGCGAAAACCAAAAGCGGCAATATGAGCAACAGAACAGAGAGTAACATAAACACAAGCACGTGCCCTTTGAAGGCCATGAGATCCGCACCCCGGTACCACGCGGCATCGGCGATCAGGCAGGACAACTGAACGCTGAACGCGAACACCAGCAGGCCGAATCCTGCCTGCGCCCCGCCAAGAAATGCCAGGCCGCCTGCGCGATCGGGATGGACCGGCTGAAGTTGTAGCCTTAACCGCGCCGCCCGCCACAACATCCACGCCCACAGCAGAAAACGCCACGTCCACCGCAACACCAGAAATCGTAACAGCGACATGCTGATCAACACATACCACCAGCCTGGTAGCGTCAGCCTTCCGTCGACAGACTGCCAGCCTCCCGTCAACCACTCCGGTACACCCCATAACGACCGGATAGTGACGGCGCAGGTCAACAACAGGAACACCACGTTCACGATCCAGCCCTGCCACAGCTCAACCATGCGTGCCAATTAAATGTCCAATCTCGGTGTTTCCTCCGGAGCAAGAATGTCGGACCGTCGCAGCTCCGCGACAGTCCAGCTGAGGCGTTTGCCAACGATTTTCTCGCCAAAAACCAGCACCGGCACGGCCAGCAGAAACTGACCGTAAGGCAGAAAATCCTTCAGCAGCGGCACCGCCACACGATCCCCCCACGCCAAACCCTCGACAGCGGCCAATATCAGCAAGGGGGCATCCACGCCATAACCGCCGATAGCACGGCCACCCGCCCCAAATGCAGTCGAGCCCCGTGCGCCAGCCGCACCCGCTCAAATATCCGGCCGAAACGCCCGCTTCCCAGTTGGAATAGCGACTCGATGTCCGGACTCTGTGTCGTATTCTCTTGAGAGGTCATGGAATCCTCCAGGGATTTGTCCGCTGCGCATCATTCTCCCTTTCGCTCAACAACCACATTTGCGGGTCTGGATGATAGGGAATCAACGCCTAATCCATTCAGCTTTAGAACGTCCAGTTGGCATACAGGCCCAGGAAAAAGGTCGAAAGGTTGTTGTAAGAACCGACGACATTTCCATGCCCGCCGAGGGCAACCGGCAAAGTGCTCTGAAGGTTGGTATCGAGTTCCCACCATAGAGGTACTCGGCCACAACGCCCCAGAAGAAAGTCTCGCTCGGCTGGTGCTGGGCGCCCACGCCGAAGCGCCAGGCCGAATTCACCGGCAGCAACGGCGAGACGCTCGCGCCGTCCTGGAATTCCGAGTCGTAGGCGATGCCGAAGTTGAGCAGCCACGGATTGCTCAACCGGTACTGCGCGCCCAGGGCAACGTGCCAGGTGTCCTTGAAGTCCAGATCGGTCGAAGTGCTAGTCGGATTGGTCGTGTTGTCGATGCCGAGTTGCACCTGGCCGAACTTCGACCACTGCTGCCAGCCCAAGCTGCCGAGCACCGCCCAGCGATCGTTCAACTGGGTGAAGATACTGCCCATCGCCTGCTGGGGAACCTTGATCCCGACTTTGATGTTCGCGTTGAGCAGCCCCCTGTTGTTCAATAGGGTGCCGAGACCCGGTGCAAGGTTCGAAAACTGCGCCGGCGCGTTGAAGTCGAGGTCCACCTGCGAGTTCCAGGTCAGACCCAACCGGGTGCCTTCTGTTATCTCGTAGAGCAGTCCGAGGTTGATGCCCCAACCCCAGTCGGTGTCATCGAGCTTGAGCTTACCGTCGCCGAAGGCCGGATTGACGGTTGTTGATGGCCACCTGATTGGTGTATTTGCCGTGCATAGCGGTCACGCCCCCCCCAAGCGAGAGCTTGTCGGTCACCTTATAGGCCCATCGAGGGCACAAGCGATATCCCGAGCAGCGTCGTCTCCTGGACGTAGTAGCGGCCGACCCAGTCGTCGTCGTAGTTCATGGGAGCACCGAAGTTGCCGGTAAGGGCAAACCCGAGCTTGAGCGCGGGCGACACGCTGTAGCTGAGAAAACCGCCGCCGCCCAGGAACCGCCCGTCCGTTCCGATCGCATAACCACCGTTGCTGCCGCCGAGTCCCGGCGACGTACCGGAATCGATCGAGAATTCGGTGTTGCCCCAGAGCACCTGCCCCGCCGCCAGCACCTGAGTGCCGGCCAGTCGCGTCATGCCGGCGGGGTTGGTGAACGTGGTCGAAGCGTCCTGCGCGCGTGCGCTGTAGCCTGCCGAAGCGAGACCCACCTCGGCCGTACCGAACTCATAGGCGATCAGGCCGCCGGCCATGGCCGGGCTGGAGTTGAGCACGCCGAGCCAAAGCACCGAGAGGATCATGATGAATTTGGCGCCACGAATCTCCCTTTTCTGTGCAAACATGAAAACCTCCTCTTAACCTCGAAGTTTTTTACGTCAGACACCGACGGCTGATGATTCATCCTTCAATGAGCCCTCACATGGGTTTGTCTTTTGGGGGCAAGTCCCTCGATTCCCGTCAACCCGCATATTTCATGAAGTATGCGGGTTACTCTTTACTCCATCCTCAAATCCAATTTCTTAGCGGCCACCACGTCGGCACCCCGTCACTTGGGGAACAGGAACTGAACCTGTAACCGCAGTTGCCAGTCCGCGCCGTTATCCGGTGTTGCCACATTGTAGTAAGCCTGCAACTGGAGATTCACCGGCAGCCGGCCGAAGTGGACGATTTTCCCGGCGCCGCCGCCCAGCGGCACGGTCCAGCGATCACCGCTGTCGGCCTTCCAGTTGGCGGTAATGATCGGTGCGCTCGAGAGGTAGAACCCACCGGAGAAATTGTAATTGAGGAACGGCTGGATCAGGAAGTTGCTGTAGCTCGGGTCGCTATTGGAACCACTCACCGACCAGATGTTGTTGACCAGAGCGCCATAGACCCACGGGCTGCCCTTCGACATTTTCAGCGCGACCGCAGAGGCACCGAGACCCCAGCGATCGTTTCCCAGCCGGTCGTTGCTGTTCGTCGGAAACTGCACGACCGGGCCGACGCCCCATATCAGGCCCTCCGAATTCCTCGGAGACAGGAACGGCGTGAACTGGATGTCGCCGATACCGTTGACACGGTCCTGATTACGCGTGAAACCCGGCTGGGAGATAACCGGCACGATCGTACGGGTGATAAGGTTCCAGTCTGCGTTGAGCTTGAAGGGAATCACCGGTTGTATGTTGAGCACATACTGGAGATCATCCTCCGGGCCGACACCGAAGTTGAAATTGTTCTGCAAGGGTACGCTGATCAGGTCGGCGACCGGGTTTTGCACCTTCTTGGCCAGTTCCTCCGCACTCTGCTGCTCTGCAGCAAGAAGAGGCGCACTCTGGACTCCTATGAACACAAGGCAAAAGGTGATTGCCCCAACCGCATGTTTGATGTGTCTTACCATGGTTACTCCTTACTTTGAGCATGAATCCCAAACCGACACCGGTACACCCAGTCGAACCGCAGGTGTCGCCCGGTGATGAAATATTGTGTGTCCCGATCGTTTCGTCTTTATTTGATTCTCGAAACGCTGCGCCGGTTCTCACAGCCGCCTTCGAAATCGGCCTCGCAAAAGCTGGCGAGCGTGAAGATGCTTTACGGCAGAGTCGTGCACGCGCCGTACACAATGAAAGCCACTTCGTCCCCTGATGCCGTCACCACAAATTTACCCGATTCTTCTGAAACCGATGCGGTCCTCCCTTTGCATATCACATTTTGAAAACCATGCAGTAGGCATTAACGGATGCCGGGACCTCGGAAACCGACCCCAACGCCGTGGAAGCCGCGCCCGACGCCACCCCCGACCCCGATCCAATCAATGAACAGTGATGTCGCACCGCCTCCGGCGGGGAGCCTGCCCTTGATGAGCTTGTAGTTGTAGATGAGATCGGATCCGTCGATCTTTGGCTGGGTGATCTCGACCACGGCGGTCGTATTGTCGGGTTGTCCCGGCTCATAAACCGACAGCACGGCATTCGGCGGGTCTGCACCGAAATTGTCCTTTCCGGCTTGTGCCGTCCACTCCTTGAGATAGGCGTCCATTTTGACATGCCCGGCGATTCGCACCGGCCGATCCGAGAAGTACAATGTCTGCTGGTTGATGTTCACCAGGCGGATTGTATTCGCTGCCGGGTCCACCTTGAGGTCATCGGCAATCTGCACGAACATAAACTCGGGCGATGCCGAAGAAGTCATCGAAGTTTTTGAAGGTGTCGCACATGCCGCAAGCGACACGATCATCACTACCAGAATGACAGTCTGGCCGATGCAGTTCAGCTTTTTTACGCATGTATTCAAACGGGCCATCGTTTGTTCTCCTTTTCGATCTTCAATCGTTTAATCGACCCGTTCGGTCGACTGTGAGCGCATAAGTTCTCATCGCACCCCCCGCCCTGTTGACGGGTCCGTGTCCGCCGAGGATTGCACCTTCATAGCGAATCTGGCCACCCTCCAATGTCGACCGAAGGGGCTTCTACTCGCTCGCCGGGTTGTTGTGCATGGCGGCTTTGAGCTTCTCGATGTCTTCCGGCGAGAGCTTTGGCCGGTCGATGGTCAGGGTCAGCTTGTCGAGCTTGCCGGTGAACCTGAACGGTATCTGATAGTCCTTATCGTCCACCGGGGTGCCGGTATCGGCGCCCACGTCGAAGTTCTCGTCCCATTGCAGCGTCATCGGGATGGTCTTTTCCATCTTACTGCGTCGCCACCACCTTGCCGTCGACCTTGAGTACACCGGTGCCGCTGCGACCCAGGCCGCTGGGGCTGCCGAACGCGAGGGTCGCGGCGCCCAGGCCGTCGTACTTGAAATCGAATTCGAGGGTGTGTTTACCGGGCGCGAGTACTTCCGGACCTTCCCACTTGATGCGCTTGAGATCGACCAGGTTCCAGGTAAACACCGGCTTGCCCTTGAGCAAATAGAAGCCGTAGCCGGCAAAGCGGCCGCCCTGGGTCACGATCATGCCCTCGGCACCACCCTTGGGGACCTCGATATCGGCCTTGAAGTTGTAGGACGTGGCGATGATGCTCGGCGCGTCACCGTTGGGCGTGCCGGTCATTTCACCCGAGTAGGTGAACACGGTACGGCCCGCCGCGAGACTGGGGCGCGGCTGGACCAAACGGGTAAATGTCGTTGCATTCAGCGGCAGGACCTGGTTCTTTTCCGCCTCCTGCCAGAACAGCGCCTCCATCTCCTTCACTTTCTCGGGGTGCTTTGCCGCAACGTCCTCGTACTGCGTCCAGTCCTTGCTCATGTCATACAATTCCCACGGCCAGCCCGCGGGATCCGGAAAACCCTTACCGCTGTTGTCCCACGGCACGCGCATGACTTTGGAGCTGAGGATCCAGCCATCGTGGTAGATCGCGTGGTCACCGATCATCTCGAAGTACTGGGTCGTGTGGGTTGAGGGCGCGTCCGCGTTCTTTTTATCGAAGGTGTACGCCATGCTGACGCCTTCGATCGGCTTCTGCGGAATGCCGTCCACCACCTCGGGCTGTTTGAGCTGGGCCGCTTCGAGGATCGTCGGCACGATATCGATGACGTGGTGGAACTGGTAGCGGATGCCGCCCTTGTCCTTGATCACCTTGGGCCAGGAGATGGCCATGCCCTGCTTGGTGCCGCCGAAGTGCGACGCCACCATCTTGGTCCAGGAGAACGGCGTGTCGAAGGCCCAGGCCCAGGGTACCGCCATATGCGGATAGGTCATATCCGAGCCCCACAGATCATAGAAGAACTTCAACTGATCCTTTACCGGCAACACGACTCCCTGGACCGACGCAACCTCGTTCGGGGTGCCGAGCAGCCCGCCTTCCGCACTGGTGCCATTGTCACCGTTGATATAAATGATCAATGTGTTGTCGAGTTTGCCCATGTCCTCGACAGCCTGAATCACGCGGCCGATTTCGTGGTCGGTATAGGCAACGTAGGCGGCAAAAACATCCACTTGCCGAAGAAACATCTTCTTCTCGTCATCGTTAAGCTCATCCCACTCCTTGAGCAGATCCTTGGGCCACGGTGTCATCTTTGCGTCCGCCGGGATCACCCCGAGCTTCTTCTGATTCTCGAAGATGGTCTCGCGCAGCTTGTTCCAGCCCTCATCGAACAGGTGCATCTTGCTGATCTTTTCGATCCACTCCGGTGTCGGGTGGTGTGGCGCGTGCGTGCCACCGGGCACGTAGTACACGAAAAACGGCTGCTCCGGTGCGATTGCATTCATCCGCTTCATGTAGTCGATGGCTTCATCCGCCATCGCTGTGGTCAGGTTGTAATCCGGGTTGTCCTGGAACGGATAGATATAGGTGGTGTTGCGGGCCAAGTTGGCTGGCTCCCACTGGTTGGTATCCCCACCCATGAAGCCGTAGAAATAGTCGAAACCCAGGCCGGTAGGCCACTGATCGAAGGGGCCGGCCTGACTGACCTGGAAGGCCGGCGTGTTGTGGTTCTTGCCGAACCACGACGTCAGGTAGCCATTGTCCTTCATGATCTTGCCGATGGTCGCCTTGTCCCGGGTCATGATGCTGTTGTAGCCGGGATAGCCGGTCGACGTTTCAGCCACGGTGCCGAAACCCATCTGGTGATGGTTGCGCCCGGTGATAATTGCCGCACGCGTTGCCGAACACACGGCTGTGGAATGGAAGTTTGTGTAGCGCAACCCTTGCTCGGCGATACGGTCAAGCGCCGGCGTTGGGATAACGCCGCCGAAGGTGCTGGGCACACCGTAACCGGAGTCGTCGGTCATGATCAGCAGCACGTTCGGCGCCCCCTTGGGCGGCACCAAGCGAGGCGGCCAGTACGGCTTGGATTGCAGTACATTGCGCTCGATCTTGCCGCCGAAGTATTCGTCCGGCATTGGCGGGAGTTGTTTGCCATCTATCGTCGTGGTGGCGTCCGGCGAGCCGGGCGTACCGGCGATTTCCCTGTCGTGGCGCACACCCATCGGACGATCGGTTTGCAGCATGCCCTCGATCTCAGCCCGCAAGTGGGTCTCAAGTGATTCCACCCCCGACATTCCGGCGTAAGGCGAGGCCGCTGGTATTACTGAAACAATCAAAGCGACCGTCAAATGCAAGAGTGATTTGTCCTTAAAAAATTTGAAGATTCTCATAGTGATATGTCCTTTTTGTCGCCTTACTCCGCGATCTGGTTGAGCAGTTTCTGAGACTCTTCCTGGTACTGCTCTTTGGTGATGAGCCCTTGCTTCTCCAACGACTTGAGCTCCTTGAGCCGTGCGACGGCCGACGCCTGGGAGCTCGACATGGTCTGAGCGGAAGATGCCGGTGGCGGCGGCGCCGTCTCCTGCACCGTGACATTTGTTGGGTGGGAAGCCGCAGCCGAAGTCGCCGCAGCGGTGGTCGCTGCCGCCGCACTGACCCACACCGCGCGGCGGGCCGTGCGACACCAGACACCGAAGATGTCGATGAACAGCGAAGACGGCCCTCCTGTCTTCGGCAACTGCCCTTCGATAAGGGTGATGTCGTAAATCAGATCGTCGCCCACGTCGAAGTTCTCGTCCCTTTGCAGGGTCAATGGGATGGTCTTTTCCATCTTCTGCGTTGCGACAACCTTGCCGTCCAACTTCAATGTGCCGGTGTCGGGGCAGCCAAGGCCGCTGAGGCTGTTGTACTTCAGCGTGCCCCCTACTTGGTTCGTTCGAAATAGACGTTGAACCTCTGCCGCGCGACCGCCTGGTAGTAGATGCCATAGAGAACGTCATTCGCCGGGTCGTAGGTGAGGGTGTAGGTGGACCCGTTGTAGCCGCCGGCGCGCAACTCAAAGAAGAGCTTGATGGTCTTGTCGTCCCGTGAAGCCTGGGCCTCCGCGAACGGGAGCGGTCTGGGATTTGCGTAAGCGGCGTCGAGTTTTCCGTCGGGCTCAACGCCCTGGATAGTGATTACGTAGCCACCGTCGGGTCGCACCCATCGGCCCAATAAGACATCAAATCCGGATTCGGACGCGACAGACGGTGCCGCTGTATCCCGCGCAAAGGCCGGCTCTGCGAAAACCCCGAAGGCAAGCACCAGTGTCGGCAGCAGGCACATTACAAAATTCTTCATCGCTTTTCCTCCGAATGCACTTTGTCAATTACGAACCGGCAGACGGTGTTCATCACGAGATGCCGGTGCCGGTGATCAGGATGGTCGCCGCTTTAAGAACGACTGGAACATGCACGTTGGGGTGAGGCACGAACCCCGATACGCTGGTATAGGCCGCCCCCTTTAGAGGGCGGCCCGCGCGTTTCACGACCGGAAAGCCTTTGCTGCCGGCTCACTGCGCACAACTATTGCGGCCCGGGCTGAACCCGCTTCAGCGGCGTGCCGTCCATGGCCTCGCTCATCTTGGTCTCAAGCGTCTTGATGTCCGCCTCGGACAACTGCGGTCGGTCTACCGTGACCGTCAGCTTGTTCAGCTTGGCGGTGAGGGTGAACGGCGGCTTGTAGTCGGCGTCGTTCACGCCAGTGAGCGTGTCGGAGCCGATGTCGAAGCTCTCGTCCCATTGCAGGATCATGGGCAGTGTGCGCTTCATTTTGATGGTCTGCACTACCTTGCCGTCCACCTTGAGCGTGCCGGTGCCCGGCCGGCCCAGGCCGCTCATGTTGTTGTAGGCCAGCGTGCCCAAACCCAGTCCTTCGTAATTGAAGTCGAACTCGATGGTGTGCATGCCGGGAGCGAGCGCGTCGGGGCCCTGCCACTTGATGCGCTTCAGGTCGATCAAGTTCCAGAGGAAGGTTGGCTTGCCCTCCTGGAGATAGAAGCCGTAGCCGGCAAAGCGCCCGCCCGAGGTCAGGATCATGCCCTCCGCGCCGCCTTTGGGCACCGTGATGTCGGCAGTGATGGTGTAGGACGCGTCCAGCAGGAAGGGCGAGTCGCCCTGCGGCAGGCCGACCATCGGCTGCGTGTAAACGAACTCGGTGCGCCCGGCCGTGATGTTTGGGCGCGGCGCAACGACGCGCGCCGCAACCGAGGCATCCAGCGGCAAGACCTGGTACTTCTTCGCCTCGGCGAGGAACTTCGCGCGCAGCTCCTTGACCTTCTCCGGGTTCTGCGCGGCGATGTCGTCCGACTGGTTGAAGTTCTCGGTCAGGTGGTAGAGCTGGAACACCTGGTTGTTCAGCGGGTCGGGGTTGGCCGGACCGAAGGCCTCCCACGGCGCGCGGTTGACCTTGGTGCTGAGCAGCCAGCCTTCGTCGTAGAGCGCCCACTGGCCCATCATCTCGAAGTACTGCGTCTTGTGCCGCGACGCCACCTTGGCATTCTCGGCGTCGAAGGTGTAGAGGAAGCTGGTGCCTTCGATCGGCGCCTGCTTGATGCCGTCCACCGTTTCCGGGGCAGGGATGCCGGCGGCTTCGAGGATGGTCGGGACGACGTCGATGACATGCACGAACTGCTCGCGCAGCGCACCCTTGTCCTTGATGCGGTCGGGCCACATCACGACCATGTTCTGGTTGATGCCGCCGAGGCGCGATGCGTTCTGCTTGAACCAGTCGAACGGCGTGTCGAAGGCCCACGACCAGCCGGCCGACATGTGGTTGTAGGTCTGTTCGGTGCCCCACACGTCGTACCACTTCATCTGCACATCCACCGGCAGCTCGTTGACGCCGTTGAAGAAGGCCACCTCGTTGGGCGTACCCAGCGGGCCGCCCTCGGCGCTGGTGCCGTTGTCGCCGTTGATGTAGATGATCAGCGTATTGTCGAGTTTTCCCAGGTCCTCGAAGGCCTGGATCACGCGGCCGATCTCATGGTCGTTATAGGCGGCGTAGGCGGCGAAGACTTCGACCTGCTTGATGAAGAGTTTCTTTGTCTTCGCGTCGAGCTGGTCCCAAGGCTTGAGCACCTTGTCGGGCCAGGGCGTGAGCTTCGAGTCCTGGGGGATCACGCCGAGCTTCTTCTGGTTTTCGAAGATCGTCTCGCGCAGCTTATTGTAGCCGTCGTCGAAGAGGTGCATGTCGTGGATCTTCTTCACCCATTCCTCGGTCGGGTGATGCGGCGCGTGGGTGGCGCCGGGCGCGTATTTGATGAAGATCGGCTTGCTCGGCTGGATCTGGTGGATCCGCGTCATGTAGTCGATGGCGTCGTCGGCCATGCCGGTGATCAGGTTCCATGCCCTCGGGCTTGCCGTCGAAGGGATAGATCTGCGTGGTGTTGCGGAACAGATTGGGCTGCCACTGGTTGGCATCGCCGCCGACGAAGCCGTAGAAATACTCGAAGCCCATACCGGTCGGCCATTGGTCGAACGGCCCGGCCTGGCTGGCGGCGAAGGCCGGCGTGTTGTGATCCTTGCCGAACCACGAGGTGGCGTAACCGTTGTCGAGCAGGATGCCGCCCGATGGTGGCCTTGTCCTCGGCGATGATGCTGTTGTAGCCGGGGAAACCGGTGGACTGCTCGGAGATCACGCCGAAGCCGGCCGAGTGGTGATTGCGCCCGGTGATGAGCGCGGCGCGCGTCGGCGAGCAGAGCGCGGTGGAGAACATGCGGTTGTAGCGCAGACCTTCGTTGGCGATGCGGTCCATCGTCGGCGTGGGAATCACGCCGCCGAAGGTGCTGGGCACGCCGAATCCGGCGTCATCGGTGATGATGAGCAGGACGTTGGGCGCCTCCTCGGGTGGCACGATGCGCGGCGCCCACCACGGCTTGGAGCTCAGGGCGTCGTCCTTGATGACGCCGCCGAATGGCGGCTCGGGCGCGGGGAGTTGCTTGCCGGGGATGGTGGTGGTGGCGCTGGGCGAGCCGAGCGTGCCGGTGATCTGCGGCGAGGCCTCGGTCTTCATCATCGAACCGGCCTGTTGCGATGCGCAGGCCGCTAGAAATCCGGCGAAGCAAAGGCGACCAGCACTAAAAAAACGAATGATTTCTGGATTGGTTTCATCTCTCTTCTCCTTCCATTCGGAATAACGCAATGTCGTGAACCATAACCATCTCCCCGGACTCGATCATGAACCGCTCGCCGGCAGAGTGGAAAACGGTGGGTACCCTGATGTGGCCGTCTACTCACTTTGTCGTCCCGTTGCGTCCATTACCGGAACCAATGGTCATGGTTGAAAACGTTTGAGGGTTACAGACGAGGTAATCTGATCCTGCTGCCAAGTCTGGTCAATCCGGCTTGCAGCGCGTCACACATGTTCAGGGCGAAGAGCCGTCAGGATTAATGAACACATCAATTCGTCTGAATGCGAGGCCGGCCGTACATCCTGATGTCGCTATTGCCTCTTGGCGCTCCAGGTACCCTTGGGGTTATATGGCGCATTCAGGGAGAAAGTGCCGCTCACCTCGTTTTCATCGGCTGATAAATCGCCGGATACCGTACTGCCTCCGAAGACATCTTCACCGACGACATTTCGAGATGATTACCGGTCATTTTCCCTTTTAAGGTGAGAATACGTCTATCTCCGTTCCCTGGAAGGCGCCTTCAAACGTGCCGCTGCCGTCCGGCAGCCGGTAAAGGTCCATTTGGCAGGGTCCAGATATTGGAACACTGCTGAAAATCCCTCGTAGTGGCCGATTTTCTGAGCGCCTTGGGGCAGGGATGCGCCGCCACAAGCATATATTGCGGACAGAACGAGTAATCCTAACATGATGAATGGCTTTTCAATTTTCATTGCCTTTCCTTTCAATGTCCTGCATTCAATTTGCGTCGAAAGCGCTCGACAGTCTCAGACGGAGGTCAATGGATAAACGCCTTATTCCACGATCTGATTTAGCAACTTTTGCGATTCTTCCTGATATTGAGCCTCCGTGATG